>NZ_JAMZCY010000011.1 GCF_024519285.1 Cohnella sp. WQ 127256
TCACCCGTCCGCCACTAACCTCATCAGGAGCAAGCTCCATCAGAGATTCGTTCGACTTGCATGTATTAGGCACGCCGCCAGCGTTCGTCCTGAGCCAGGATCAAACTCTCCATAATAGTGAAGCCGAAGCTTCGTATTAAAGAGCCTTGAAGGCTCAATCTTTACAACTGGTTTGTCTTCCGACAGCCGAAGCCATCTTCCGACGTTTTGTTCGTTTTCTTACGCTCGATGTTCAGTTTTCAAAGAACAATTTGTCGTTTCTTGTTTGCGTCGTTATTCCGACGCAAGAATTATATTATATCATTTCATAAACGAGATTGCAAGAGTTATTTTCAACTTCTTTTTTTACTCGCTCGCTTCATTTCCGAAGCAAGAGGTATATCATAACCCGATAGAATGCCGTTTGCAACAATCAAATATTCCCAATTTGTTTCGGAATCTATATTCATCTTTGGCCCTTCTATTAATAAGTTGAACATCGGCTACCCTTCTCTTCTATATATAGAGAGAGAGTAGCGATATCCCACTAACTCTATCATCTAAATTCAGGCGGGGTCCTACGAGCTACATTTGTCAGAATGGCCGCTTCAATGACGGCTCTGCGTACTTGAGTCACGACCTGTTCATTAAAGATACTAGGGATAATGTAAGTCTCGTTGAGCTCTGTTGCAGATACGACGGAAGCAATCGCTCTTGCCGCAGCTAGCTTCATCGGCTCATTGATTAGCCGTGCGCGGCAATCTAATGCTCCTCTAAATAGTCCTGGAAATACGAGCACGTTATTAATTTGATTTGGATAATCGCTCCGTCCGGTAGCAAATACAGCGACATGCGGGAGTACTTCCTCTGGTGTGATTTCAGGTTCAGGATTCGCCATCGCGAAAACAATGCTACGCGGAGCCATCCTTTTCACATCCTCTTCACTTAACAATCTACCTCGCGACACCCCGATAAACACATCTGCATCTTGAATCACTTCTTGAAGCGTTCCTGGTTTCGATTCCACTTGAGGCTGATCAGCAAGCCACTGCCATGCAGTATTTGAATATGTCTCACCGCGAACGATTGCGCCTTCCTTATCTACAGGCACGAGATGGTTGACGCCTGCTTGGAGCAACATTTTACAAATCGATACGCCCGCAGCACCTATCCCGTTAACGACGACGCGAATGTTATCTAACCGTTTGCCCACTACCTTCAATGCATTAAGTAACCCTGCGATAACCACAACGGCGGTTCCATGCTGATCATCATGGAAAACAGGGATTTCCAGCTCTTCAATGAGCCTTGTCTCTATTTCAAAGCAACGTGGGGAGCTAATATCCTCCAAGTTAATCCCCCCAAATATAGGGCTAATCGCTTTAATCGTACGAATGATTTCTTCCGTATCCTGTGTATCCAAGCAGATCGGGAACGCATCCACCCCGGCAAGCTGCTTGAAGAGCATCGCTTTCCCTTCCATAACTGGAGCAGCCGCATAGGGTCCAATATCACCTAATCCTAGTACTGCTGTGCCATCGCTAATAACGGCAACCGTATTCCTCTTAATCGTCAGAGAATACGCTTTGCTAGGATTATCAGCTATCGCCGTGCATACACGAGCAACACCAGGAGTATATACTTTCGATAAATCATCGCGATTCTTAATAGGAAGCGTCGGTTGAATCGTAATTTTCCCACCCAAATGTACTAGAAAGGTGCGATCCGAGATGTTAATGACTTGAATACCATCTAACTCCCTCAAAGCTTGTTCGATGATCGCCTCATCTTTATCCGCTATATCAACAGTAATATCTCGAATGGAAACATCTTGTCCCGGACGTATCACATCAATAGATGTGATATCTCCCTTTACCTTACTAATTACAGCAGCCACATCCCCAAAGCTGATCTTCCTGTGATCTAATTCCAAACGAATAATGATACTTGTTTGCGCCATTCATTAACCCACCTCTCCAATACATAGCTTCATATCTATCTTATAAAAAGAACCCTCTGTAGCCAGAGGGCTCCGCCCAATTTCATCTCATAGCGATTCCGATTATTCTTTAACGGCTCCAATCGTAATGCCGCCCATAAAGTACTTTTGCATGAACGGGTAAAATAAGATAATCGGTATCGTAACGATCATGGTTGTCGCAGCTCTAATAGATGCCGGAGTCAACTTTCTCATTCCCTCCATTTGCCTCTGTTCGTCCATTAGCTTGCTCAGTTGTTCAACGTCCAGCAACACTTTACGCAAATAAACCTGTAGGGTATCCCATTTCCCGGAGGAATTATACAGCATGACATCAAACCATGAGTTCCAGTGATTCACGGCGCTAAACACCGCAACCGCAGCAAATACGGGAACGCACAATGGAGCAATAATCTGCACATAGATTCGAAGCTCACCACACCCATCTATCCTCGCCGACTCTGACAGCGCTTCCGGCAGATTGTACATGTAGGATGAGATTAGCAGCATATAATAGGCGCTGAATAAGCCCGGAAGCCAATAAACCGTGAACGTTTCCATGAGGTGCAGACTGTTAATGAGCAGATAGGTCGGAATAAGACCGCCGCTGAAATACAAAGTGATCAGAAAGAGGACTCTAGTAAATCTTCTGCCAGAAAACCATCTCACTGTTGTTATGTAAGCTAGTAACCCCGAACAAAATAACGTCGTGACTGTCCCTACAACCACTCTTAATACGGAAATAAACGCTCCCTTACCCAAGTTGCCTTTATCGAACATATAAGAGTAGCTATCCAACGTAAATTCCCGTGGCCAGAAGTAGAGTCCTCCTTTCATCGTATCCGAGCCTTGGTTAAACGAGATAATCAATTGATTCCAGAAGGGATACAACATCACAAACGCCAGTACAACCATAAATACGACATTAAAAAAATCAAATATACGTCCGCTAGTCGTGTTTTTTACGTATGTCGCTCTCATTGCCGCTCTCCCCTCCATTAAATAATGGACATGCCTGTCATTTTCTTCGAGATTTTATTCGCTGATAATACGAGCATCAAGCCAAGCACTGAGCTCATAAAGCCAACGGCGGTTGCAAATGAATAGCGACCTTGCTGAATACCATACCGATAGACGTAGGTTTCTATGACTTCGTGATATTCTCTTGTCGCCGGAGTCCCGAGCAACAATTGCTGTTCGAAACCAGCGTTTAGCAATGTTCCAATGCCTAAAATAAACAATAACAGCACTGTAGGTCGGATACCCGGAAGCGTGATATGCCATGCCATTCCGAATCTTCCGAGCCCATCGACGGCCCCGGCCTGATACAATTCTTGGTCGACCCCTGCGATAGCAGCAATATAGATGATGGACGAAAAACCGATTCCTTTCCATAGGTTGGCGGAAGTCAGCAGTGCCCAGAAATATTCCCCTTCACCGAGAATCTTTAACGGCTCATGAATAATACCCATTTTCATCAGCACATCATTGATTATCCCTTCGCTACCGAGCATCGTAAAAATGATACTGGCAACAACTATCCATGAAACGAAATGAGGTAAATACGAAATGGTTTGAACTAATCTCTTGAATTTGATGCTTCTCAACTCATTCATTAAAAGTGCTAGTATAACTGGAGCAATAAAACCGATCGTAAGACCAAGGGAGCTAATGACAAGCGTATTACGGATAATAAGCCAAACATCAGGTAGCGTAAAAAACTCAACATAATATTTTAAACCCACAAATTTAGATTCACTTAAGCTTTTACCCGGAAAATAGTCATAAAAGCTGTAGATGATCCCATACATCGGTCCATAACAGAAGATACCCACCCATACGAGGGCAAAAAGGTTAATGATCCAGAGCTCTTTTTCCTTATACAACCGTTTTCCAATTCGATTCATCCGACCTTTAAACCCGGTTTGCTTCATACCCGTTTTAGCTTGTATCTCCATAAGTTCTCCTCTTTCGATGGATAGGTATAATACTCTTTGAAGTAGAATGCGCTTGGATCGAATGGAAATGCTATCCGATCCAAGCCTTATGAGGATTATTACTTTGTTGAATGACTTATTGATTAAATTTCTCTACATTAGATTTGTATGCTTCGGCACTGTACTTCTCGATATCATGTAGTCCAAGCTTATTCAGCTTGTCCTTTGCAGAATTAAATTTACTTACGAGATCTTCTTCTGTTTTGCTAGTAATCATTTTTGCCCACTCGGAAATTAACGTGTCCTTGATCGTGGCATTTGTGTTCGAGATCGGATCGTCACCCTTATACGTTACTGTATAAAGCGTCGAATCCCAGCTTTCGCCTTTTACATTTTCCCAGCTTAGATTAACGCCTGCATCAAGAAACTTACCCTCTTCCGTAACTGGCCACATATCGTAGACGCTCACACGCGTCACTCTTGGATCGAGGCGATCGTCCTTAATCCAGCCTCCAGGGGCGACCATCATAAAGGATTGAGCACCAAACTTCTTCTCGCGGACATCATGGAAATTTGTGTTCTTATTCGCATAATCCATCGCACTATCCTTGAAAATCCATTTACCGTCTTTTATATCCCATACGTTCTCAGGATCGGGCTTACCATAACCCGTAATCATCGTCCCAAGCGTACTCACTTCCCAGTTCAGCCACTCGATAATTTTTTGAGGATCTTTGGCTTTATCCGTAATAATCATCCGGTAATTTCCGATAAAGTTTGAAGAAAGCTCGGTTGATTTCTCAACACCTGGCGCTTTGACGCTGACGTTCATATACCGTTTTTCGATATTGTATTTGTCTTTATCTTGTTCCGCCCACGCCTCTTGACCGCCTACCCATAATTGCCACCAGGTACCGATGTTACCAATGACTCTTTCATTCGTAACCTTCGTCTGCCAATCTTCGAATTTGTTCGTTAAGAAATCCGGATCCATCATACCTTCACGATAGAAACGATTAATGTACTTAGCAATTTCCAAGCCTTCAGGTGTATTCATCCAATGCGTAAACTCACCCGTGCTATCGTTTACCTTGAAGCCATTTTTAAATCCGTAAGCGGATAGCATCCCATTGTAAAGGTTTGCACCTTGTGTATTTGTGCCCGCATTCGCGTTGTCTGATATAGCGTAAATCTTCTGACCTTGCGCGTTTGTCGGATGATTAGCCATGACTTGCTTTAACGCTTGATAGTACTCTTCAGGAGTTTGATAGATTGGAGTACCCAGCTCTTTCCACCAGTCGTAACGAATACCGAAGTCCCAGCCGGCTACGTTTGGATTCTCGCCCCACATCGCAGGTAGCTTATAAATTTTACCTTCGTCATTTTTCATTAGGTTCAGGTACTTACCCAGCTTCTCTTTCACGTTTGGAGCTGACTTTTCGATCAGATCCGTCAAGTCAATTGCCCGACCTTGCGCGATAAACTTCTCGGCCATCGCATCATCCATATTCGTAATCACTTCTGGATAATCGCTAGTCGCCAGCATGAGGTTAAGCTTCTCGTTCATGTCGATGCTGTACACTAATTTTTTGATATCAACATTAAACTTCTCTTTATAAAATTGACTCATCGGAACGGCAAGCTTATCAACCTCCGACTGATCGTCATAGCCCGCATAGAAACTAAACTTCAGCGTTTCCGTTGGAACGTCCCACCCGTATTCATTCACACCGTTCGTAGCTGCTACCCCCGAATTACCGGAGCTTGCTGTTGCCTCTTTGTCCGAATCCTTGTTGTTATTTCCGCTACTACAGCCTACTGCAGTTACTAACATTGTGAGCGCCAACATCGAACAAGCAAACTTTTTCATCGGATAGATTCCCCCATGTGTTTTTTTGTTAAACAACCGCGGTAGAAGGTGTTGCTGAAAACGCTGAAGGCTTATCGCCATTGATCATTGTTCCTTCCTTATGCAGAGGGTCGCTCCTTGCGAATCCATGATTAAGGGTAGGATCGTTTCAACACCACCCTTCATAGACAGCACTTTAGAGTTATCCTTATAAATTCCATATGAGCCTTCGGGAAGGCTGGAAACAATTAATGTAACGGTGTGCTGCTCCACTCCCTCGGATTCGATTTGGAAACGGACTTCGGAACCTTTAGCTTGGACAAATACAGGCGTTGTTGCCGAAATGTGATCTGTATCGATTTGCAGGGACACCTTCGATTCACCCAACAATACGTGGAGTTTTCTACGAATCCCATCCTTCATCGTAATTTCATATCCGTCTTCCACTTGGCGATAATCGCCTCCGTAGCAGAACAATCCGAATATAGGATCGTCAGTAAAAATCGTTGCAGCCCCTCGAAGTGCCCCACAATAACCAAGATCGATTTCGCAGGAATAATACCATGAACCGCGATGATGCTCCTGATCTAACCATGTTTGGCCATACGGGGAGGGCTCAAAGCCTCCACCTGCGCTGCCATCATTGGCTTGTCCCGGATACCAGAAGCCATAATTACTTTCTGGCGTTCCCGTATTCATGAGCGCCCATGAGCTTAACATGGAGGCATAACCCAACCGCAAATATTCATGGGGATTCGTGCTGTACTCAAGGGCATAATCGAGTAGCGCCCATCCACCCATTTGAGACATATAACTTAATGTATAAGCTCCATTAGACTCGCCTCGGTAATCACTACCATATAAGTAGTAAGCCGGAGACAGCCATCCACGACAAAATATATTCGCTTCAACCTGAGCTTCCATAAACTTCACTGCGTTACTATGTAGAATAACTTCCTCGGCGTTGCGATCCTTTATCTCGCCGACTGATTTAACCGCATGCTTCATCGCATATTTAGCTAGCGCATGTGTGCTTTCAAAACCAGTCGAATCAAACGGGTATTCTGAACCGAACATATCGCCATTTTCATTAACAAAATGAATGGTTTTCTTTTTCCAGTGCCTCTCGAGACGGTGTGCTTTTTCTATTAATCCTACTGATTTCAACTCTTCTATTAAGTCTGCAATAATTAATTCGTTGTACAGCCCAGTTTTGTAGGCTGACCACTCGCCCGTTTCCATCGGAATCGTAAACATAGCGACCGCTGTTCTGTATGCGCGTTCTAGATAAGTTTCCTTCGAAAGCTTCGTTCGAAGCTGCGGGTAATTTTTCGTAACTCGATACAGACTCCAATACATTAAGGCGATGTGCGGATAATCGTAAATTCGCCAGATGTGCGTTTTGCCTTTTGGCCCCTCATCTTCACTGGTACGAAGAGCATTCCAGTCCGGAATTCCATATATGCCGTAAGGGTATTCTTCCTCCTCTGTTTGTTGGAGGCCTCCCCACACAAAGTTCTCGATATAATATTCGAGTGCCTCAATTTCTTCCTCGACCGGGAACTCGGCATTTTTTGCGGCTAAATAAGCGGGTTTACAAAGTCCCGGATCGTCACAGGTTACCTCGTAAATGCGCCAGCCTTTAATGCGGTCGTAATTGTCAGGTCCAAGCAATACCTCGTTATCCATGTTCCACTCTGCAAGTAGTCCGTTGTACCACTTGGACGGATCACGATGCTGGCTTTTCGCGATAAAGGCAGCTCGTTTTTGAATTAGCGTTTCAATCGGCTCCGTAGTAAAAAATTCTAAGTAGGTTTGTTTGCCCCCACCGTACTTTACCGTCACGATGTTCTCGCCTAGCTTCTCGAACTTCACCTTATACACATGCAAGTCTTCGCTTTGCTTACCTATATACGTTAGCTCCGTGGCATCAGGAAACTCCGGTGTCACCGATTCAATCGGCTGTTTCGTCCGTAGATAGAACATCGCATGCAAATCGTTCGGCACTGTCATGCCAGGAATGACTTGAATGTCGATCAGCCCTTCATCTACGATCGTATTGCGCACGTCGTCATAGTCCTTAGCCCAATGGAACTTAAAAGGATACGTTACTGAATCACCTTGCTCCCCTTGGGAAGCGAGAATTGCACTCGTATTCGGCTGGCGCCATTTCGTACCTTTCTCTTTGGCAACTTGCCCTTGGGCCGCTGAATGAATATAGGCTTTGAACTGTCGGTTTCCCTTCTTACCTTCATCCTCTGAATAAAGATCAAAGTATTCCAGCTGTGAGTCATTTGCCGGTGTCAGGGTCAGATAAGGACCCACACTATTACAACGCATCCAGAACATATATGAATTATGGCCTGATATGAGGCCATGTCGCAGTACGCTTTCATGTGGCTTAGTTCCCCATTCGTAAGCTGAATTCATCGGAAAGGGGATCGACAAGTCGCCAATTTCAATCGGTTTATTGGATTGGTTAGTTATTCCAATGGTGTAATTTAAGCAATCTTGAACGATTTCAAACGAAATTTCAAGTCTAATATCTAGTTGTCCGTCTTGAGCGGAGTCATAACGAGAGTCGTATTTTAGACCGTCCGTGGAGACGGCTGTTCCCACAAAGCCTTGTTGTGCTAAATCTAAAGTGCTTAATGATAACCAATCCCCATTCGGCTTTCGGTAGGTAACAAATACGTCCCCAAAGCGTTTGTCCTTCAAAATATATTGTGTATCATGCGCATCTCGTAAATATTTAAGGCTAATTACTGCTCCATCTTTGAGGCGAATGTCAAAGCTGCTTTTAGCCATAATATCGATTTTGCTTTTATCGACCATTCTATCGGGACCCGCCTTCCTGTTCGTCATGAGGTAACTGCGTTAGCTTACTCCCTTACCCATACGGCCATTTCACCACGACCTCGATTGGCCCACGCGAAATAAGGAATAAATTTTACCGTTGTAGGCAGGGATTGTCCACGTTTTTCCGACTTATAGAGCTGATTGCCCCAGTCGGTAGAGGGTATCTTAACGCCTTTCGCGGTAATCGTCTGCAGTCCGCCGAGCAGCTCAGGCTCAAATTCCACTGAAAATTCACATCCCCCATCCAATGTAATATGGTGTAAATTCGCTCCGTTGTCCGCTTCCTCCACACAATATACGATTGGGCCACGTTGCAACGCGATCTTGCCTACCGTTTCACGAACAGAGGGATGTGCTCTCATTCGTGTGACTGGCATCGGTAGCGACAGCTCGATAACATCTCCCGGCTGCCATGTTCTCGCAATATGCGCATATCCGTTAACGATGGTTGGTTCTAGTGAAATGGAATGACCATTAATCAAGACTGACGCACCCGGACACCAATTCGGAATTCTCAATGCCATTGTAAAATGGGCAATTTGTTCTCCTTCATATTTGAAGAGGACGTCGCCATCCCAAGGAAAATTCGATTGCTGTGTAAAATGGATAGGCTGGCCATCTAGCTCACACTCTAGCTCTCCACCAATATATAAATGCGTATAGATCGTTCGATCTTGAACCGAAACGATATACCGATTTAGTGAGGCTAACAATCTTGCAATATTGGGTGGGCAGCACGCACAGCCAAACCACTCCTGCCTTACGGGCTTCACATGGCTGAACGTGTGGTTCTTGTCACATGCATCCGGCCAAACCTCTAACGGGTTGACGTAGAAGAATCGTTTGCCGTCCCTGGACATCCCACTAATGACGGTATTGTACAGTGCCTTCTCCAGCACGTCGGCATACTCGCTTCTCGGCTCTAGCAGAAGCATGCGCTGTGCAAACATGATTAATCCGATCGATGCGCATGTTTCAGCGTAAGCGCTGTCATTTGGGAGGTCATAATCAAGAGAAAAGGATTCCCCGTGGGACATCGATCCGATCGCCCCTGTAATGTACATCCGTTTCTCTACGATACTACTCCACAATCTCTGACAAGCTTCAAGTAACTGTTGATCGCCTGTTTCCGCAACGATGTCTGCCATTCCCGAATACATATACACAGCCCGGACAGCATGTCCTTCAGCCGATGTCTGCAACCGTACTGGCAAATGTGCTTGGCTGTAAGAAAGATCTTGAGCCATATCGAGAAACGGAAAATGCACTTTACCTTCGCGTTGTTTCAGTTCCTGCTCATAAAAACTTGGTTCTTTCCCACGTTCATCTATGAAAAATTTACTTAAGCTTAAATATTTTTCGTTTTTTACAACTCTGTAAAGCTTAACAAGAGCTAGCTCTACTTCTTGATGACCGTCATAGCCTTGAATTTGACCGGGCTTCGGACCAAATACCGAATCAATGTAATCCGCCATCCGACAACAGACGTCCAGTAGCTTTCTCTTCCCCGTTGCTTGATAGTAAGCAACTCCCGCTTCGATGAGATGACCGGCGCAGTACAATTCGTGACATTCCGCCAAGTTCGTCCATCGTCCATCCGGTTCTTTAATCGTAAAATAGGTGTTGAGATAGCCGTCCTTCTGTTGTGCTTGGGCTATAACGTCAATCAATTCGTCGGCGATACGCTCCAGCTCCGGATTAGCCTCAGACTCTAGCAGGTAGCTAACCGCTTCTAACCATTTTGCGATGTCACTGTCTTGAAATACCATACCGTTAAAGCTTCCTTGCTCCAATCCAGCGGCAATTTTCATATTCCGTATCGCATAGCTTGGAGCAGCACCCTCTACTCGGTCATTCAGCGCTTCCCATTGATAAGGCACCACCACATCACGTACTAGACGAATATACGAAGTCCAGAATGAATCCCTAATATCTAGTTTTTTTAATTGAAGCGATTTGTTTAATGTTGTAGGATTCATTATATCCTCCCTTTTCAGATGCAATTCAACCTTGTGGAATTCGATCTGTTTCCTATGGTACCTAATGTGTCATCTGAATTACATACTAAATTCCAACTCGATTTTCTAAAATATCAACCTAATGTGAGGCGAGAAATAATGTCTATTCCCATACTGCACTTTATATCTCCACCAGTGCCTTACTTCATAGATAGCGGGAAGCACCATTTCATGCCAGGAGAACGCCATATCAGTCGGAACTTCATCAGCGTGTTTGATTTGATTGTTGTGACGAAAGGGACTTTGTTTATTGGAGAAAATTCGGTTGAATGGACGGTTCGACAAGGGGAAGCGCTCATCTTGCGACCTGACGGGTACCATTATGGGACAACACCCTGCCAAGAGGAAACGGAGATCACCTGGATTCACTTTCATACGTTTGGTGCTTGGGAAGAAAGCCAAGAAATGAGTAAATGCCTTGAGAATCAATTGGCCCTTATTGAAAAGCATAAGCAAAATGCTTATTTGAACCATTGCGAGGTATGCTCCATCTTCATCCCAAAGCATTTTAAGCTTTCGGAAAGATCAATGGATGATCTGAAGCAGTTTTATGAATTGGATCATGACCCACGGTCATTGCGTAACTGGAAAAAACAAACCGCGTTCCAGGTTTTCATGCAGCATATCGATCGCGAATCTGCCTCGTCCTCTGATGCAGCAGCCATTCGACTCGCGGAGAAGGTAGAGCTATTCATCCGTCAAAACTATGCAAAAAAATTAACCAATTCCATGCTGCAAAGTGAATTGAACTATCATCCCAATCATTTGGCCAAATGCATGCTGAAAATTTACGGCATGACGCCGATCGATTATTTACAGCAATACCGAATCGAGCAAGCCAAGAAGCTGCTCCTCCAGACAAATTGGTCCATCGCACGCATCGCCGAAGAGGTCGGCTTTAATACCTCTCCTTACTTCTCTACCTTTTTCATGAATAAGGAAGGTATTTCACCCTCAAATTTTCGTAGAAAAGTGACCGGGGAAACGAAATAATGTTGAGAACTGACTTCATGCACAACGCAAATAAGGGAACCAAGGTTCCCTTATTTGCAATATGAGATGATGCAATATCTAGTAGCTCTAGCTTTGAGCTGAGCAGAACATAGACATGTATCGTACTTCATCGGATATCGGAGTAAACAAATGGTCTTCAACAGAGTCGAAGTAGAGGCTATCTCCGGGGTTTAACGTATATTCCATACTTCCTACCTTGTACTTCATACTACCTTCTAGCACATAGATAAACTCTTCACCGATATGGGATACGGTTCGCTTTGGCGTCTCCCCTTTTTTCGCGACAAAATAGAACGGCTGCATCAGCTTATCCTGCCGCTCGACCGCTAAGGCTGAGAACGAGTAGCCCTTTTGCGTCTTGACTAGCTTCAGCATCGCTGCTTCCTTCGTCGTGAAGACGGTACCGCCTTGTTCATGATCGTCCAGCAACACCGATATTTTCGTGCCTAGAGCATCGGCAATTTTGATAAGGGTACCGATAGGCGGAACGGTTTTGCCGTTTTCGATTTTGGACAATAAGCTCTTAGTAAACCCACATATGATGGCGATTTCCTCTAAGCTTCGACGCTGTTCTTTTCTAATTTTGCGAATTTTTGTCCCTAATTCCATATGATCCGTTCCTTTTCCATATCATTACATTTAACTAGATTTATTGTATTGCAAACCCGTAGAAGCGTCAATCCATTCGCCTTGACTCAACCAATTACGGTAAAACTTCTAGGAAATGTTGTCAACGTCTCCGCACCAGTCGACGTCACAAGGACATCGTCCTCGATACGGACGCCGCCGATGCCTGGCAAATAAATGCCTGGCTCAATGGTGATGACCATTCCTTCTCGCAGCTGATCACGGTTGTCTCCGTGGACGGATGGATACTCATGCACCTCAATGCCGAGGCCATGTCCGACCCGATGTGTAAAATACTCACCGTACCCTCGATCCGCGATACATTGCCGCGCAGCGTGATCCACATCCGCCAGGACGGCGTTCGGATGCATAGCTGCAATGCCTCGAGCATTCGCCTCAAGCACGATATCGTATATTTCCTTCATCTTATCACTGACATCTCCAACTGCAAATGTTCGTGTTATGTCCGAAAGATAGCCGTTAGCTGCAACTCCCATATCGAACAAAAGCATGTCACCGTGCTGAATTTGACGGTTCCCTGTCGCTCCATGCGGAAGCGCCGATTTCTCACCGGACAGCACGGTCGTCGTGAACGCCGGACCAACGCCTGCTTTCTTCATCGCATATTCTAATTCTGCAGCGATGTCCATTTCTGTGATTCCAGCTTTAACATGCTTTAATCCGTCGTGTAGCACCTGCTCGACAAGACGAGCAGCATTTCTAAGCCGCAAAATTTCGTCAGCCGATTTGATTGCTCGCATGTTCGTTAACGCCGCTTCAACGTCAACATATTGCTCGGCTTCAAGCGTCTCGGACAACGCTTCGAAACGATTCATGGTCAGATGGCTCTTTTCGACACCTAATCGTTTGAGCCCCCCGCGCAAGTGACGTTTCAGCACCTCATACGGATTTTCTGTGTCGGTATGCGTATAGATTCGCTGAACAATGGATTCCGCTTTCGCCGATTCAATATCCAGTGAGGGAACAAGTAGAAATGGCTCATCCCCTTTCGGCAATATTAATCCAAGAAAACGCTCATGCGGGTCCGAGGAATATCCGGTCAAATAATAAACATGCTTGGGTAAAGTAACGATTACGGCATCCAAATTGAACTCTTCCATATAAGCATGAAATTTATGCAAACGTTCATTCATCGGTTATCCATCCTTTTTTCTTTAGAGATGTTGATCTTCAATACGGTCAAGCCAATCCTCAATGTCACCGATTACTCCTTCTACACATCCATCGGCAAAGGGTGACAACAAATTGCCCACTTCGAGCAGCTCCAAGAACGACTTGCTGCCGCCCGTTGTACACAACGCCATATAATCAGACCATGCGGCTGTTTGATCCACATTCGCTTTCTTCCAAAGCTGGAAGGAGCAAATTCGTGCCAAGGTGTAATCTACATAATAGAATGGGAGGCAGAACACATGGCCATTCTGCAGCCACAGACAGCCTCTTTCCAAAAAGTCATTGCCCTCGTAATTGCGGTAGGGCACATACTTATTCTCGATAGCGCGCCATGCTTGCTTTCTATCTGCGGGTGAAGCTTCCGGATTTTCATAAACGTAATGCTGAAACTCATCATACGCTACACCGTTAGGAATAAAAAGCAGCGACTCACTCATGTGATTGAATTTGTACTTATCCGAGTCCTCTTGGAAAAACAAGTCCATCCAAGGCCAAGCGAAAAACTCCATGCTCATCGAATGGATTTCCCCTGCTTCCGCAGTCGGAAACTCGTATTCTGGCACTTGGTAATCTAGGCTACTGTGAACCTGGAACGCGTGCCCTGCCTCATGCGTTAGCACATCGATATCGCTAGACGTGCCATTAAAGTTGGCGAATATAAACGGAGCCTTGTGCTCACTAATTATCGCACAATAACCACCGCCCGCCTTCCCTTTTTTGCTGAGCAGATCCATATATTCGTTGTCTATCATCATGGAGTAAAACTCACTCGTCTCCGGAGACAGCTCTGAATACATCACTTTGCCGTTTTCCATAATCTGATTCGGGTCGCCTTTCGGCTTCGCATTTCCGCTTTTGAAGCTGAAGGAGTCGTCATAGTACCGAAGAGAATCAATCCCAATGCGCTTCCGCTGGCGTTCCTTCAATTTCAGTGTAACCGGGACGATTAAATTCTTGACCTGCTCACGGAAATTAGCCACATCCGCGGCCTTGTAATCCGATCGATTCAAGCGGGCATATCCGAGCTCCACGAAATTGCGATAACCCAGCTTGCGGGCAATCTCAGTGCGTAGCTTTACTAATTGATCGAATATCTCATCCAGCTCGCTCTCATGCTCTGCAAAGTAGGCAGATCTTGCATCAATGGCCTTCTTCCTTATTTCTCGGTCCGTAGATTGGGTGAAGGGAATCATCTGAGATAAGTTTCTTTCTTCTCCCTCAAACCTAATCTTCGCAGAAGCAAGCAGCTTCGTAAATTCACTACATAGCTTGTTCTCCCGCTGCAAATCTTCCAGAACTTCTGGTGAAAATGTTCGAACCGCCATCTCCGCAATACGGAATAACTGTTTCCCCCATCGCTGCTCCAATTCATCCCTAAATTTAGAACCTACCAGCGCCTTGTAATACCGAGTGATCATCCCTTGGTAAATCGGACTCGTCTCGTCGTTGAAGTCCTGTTCGTCTTTATAGAAGGAATCGGTTGTGTCGATCGTGTAACGAATATACGCAATTCCGCATGTAGATTCGTATTCACGGCGTAGCTTATTTATTTCCTTCATTAAAGAGTGCTGGTCTTGAGAGTTTTCCGCTGCTTCGAATTTATGAATAAGTTCATCCAGGCTTTTCTCCAAATTGTGAATGTCGGGTCTTTCATAAGCAAAATCTTGAAATTTCATCGTTACCCTCCCTAACCGTTATATTGCTCTCTATTCACGATACGCAAGCCAAAAACCTTACGTACTCTACGTCCCTTTTGGGCTTGGAAAGTCACTGTCATCACGTTGGCCTCGCCCACATTGGCTGCCGGAATCGTATAGTTCACATTGTAAAACTTCTCTATTTCCTTAACGCCCTCGACCCCTTCTATTAGCGGTGTACCGTTCACAAGAACGTCGAACTCACAGCCTGGCAAATCTGTAGCCGCCGAGTATGTGACAACAAGCATCATCTCTACCCGAGGATCAACCTTCATATCGAAGGAGAACCAACCATCCATGCCAGCAGAGCGGTACGCGCGGTTATGCAATGTTCCGACACCAGTAACTTCACCTTGGAAATTATGATCCCGTTCCGGCTGCATCTCTCCCGGTTGAGCAAAATCGATTGTGTTTTGCTCCAGATGACGTATGTTTTCACGTGCAATTACGTACTCTTTCTCAGCCTTATGCCATGCTTCTTCTGTGAACAAATCCCAATATACGGTGTACATTCTGTCATGCATTCGGTAGAAAGGATAAAGCTCGACATTGCGCGGATATCCGACGTTTACAGTACGAAAGGTAGCGAATTTGCCATCAACCGGCTCCAGCCATTCGGTTAAAGGCCTATCGTTCGTGATCATAACCGGTGTATAGAGATAGTTCGAAGCCTCTGGATCCTCCAGCGAACCTAATTGTCCCGCGAGCACTAATGGACCATACATGATCGCAGCCCGGTTTGGGTTGTCCGGCATTGCTTCCAGACGCAGTGTCATCGGAATTTGTAATTCCACAATATCACCATCGTTCCAAACGCGATCGATTTCAATAAAGCTTCCCGGCGTGGCTGTGGCTTCGCTAAACGTCTGCAGTTGACCGTTTATTTTGACCTCAATCCCTTGCTCTGCCCAATTCGGATAGCGAATGTTTAGCGCTAACGGCGTGGCCTGTTCGCAGGAAAGTCTCATTAGGATACGATCGTCCTCTGGATACAAGGTTTCCTGCTTCAACTCGACGCCTTGACCCTCCCAACGAAGTGTAGAGGGGATGTATTGGTTAACGAAGAGCTTATTCCCGCTATGGAAATAAATGCTGTTGTTGTGGCTCGCGTGATTTTCCATCCCCGTTCCGATACAACAAGTGAAATCCTCGAACCGTTTGTTGTAATCCTTAAATCCGCCCATATCCAACGATACGCAATAACACATATCTCCGTTGTCCGGATTTTGCGATGACAGGATGTGGTTAAACATCGCCCGCTCGTAATAATCCGCTTCTCTTGCATGACCATTCCACTGAAAGAGATGCCGCGTCAGCTTCAACATGTTATAGGTGTTACAGGTTTCGGTCGTGGAGCTCCCAATCCGATCTGATAACTCATCCGCGACACCGAAGTATTCATTAAAACTATGACCGCCAATGGCATAGGAATGATGGTGCACGACACGATCCCAGAAATATTCCGAGGTCGACTTGTACTTCTCGTCATTCGTCAGTTCATATTGCTTCGCTAGCCCGATCAATTTGGGGATTTGAGTATTCGCGTGCTTGCCCGGCAAACAATCCTCATGAGCCGCCAACGGATCTAGCACAACCTTGTGCCAGAATCGGTCTGCGAGTTTCAAATACTTTTCTTCGCCCGTATCCGCATATAAGTCGGCCAATACCTCATTCATCCCGCCGTATTCGCAAATCATCATCACTTCCATTTGCTCAACCGTGAGCTTGGCGAGCATGCCATCCAACCAATCCGCTAGCTTCACGGATACTTGAAGCGCCTTTTCATTCCCGACCAGATGGAGAGCATCACGTAAGCCAGCAAACAATTTATGTAACGTATATAATGGCGCCCATCCACCATTTAAGTCGAAGCCTTTGGATCTGATGTCTCCAGCGGAAACTTCCAAAAACAGCTCTTTGCCTCCAGGAATGCCGGACACGTAGCCGTCGCCGTGAGCATTCTGACACGATTCCAGCTCGTCTACGATATAGTCGACACGCTCTTTAAATGTGATTTCCCCTAGTGAGGCATAGAGCATTGCAATAGCAGACAAATAATGACCAAGGGAATGCCCCGACAAGCTCATTGCTTCCCAGCCATCGTATTGTTTCGCCTTAGGCTGCAAGCCTGCATATTCTCTGAATCTAGCGAGTAGACGATCCGGCTCCAGCTCAAGTAAATAGGTTTTATTCAGCTCCATTGCATGCTTAAAGGGGCCTTCTTGCAGTGTCACATCTTGCAATTCAAACGGTGTAGCAGCGAACTCAACTTTGGTTTTCACTTTAGGGTAAGTAATCATTCTATTTCCTCCTTGTTCTTCTGATGAAGCTCTTTCACTCGCAATCAAGAAATACAACGAGGAAGCCGACAGTGCCGGCTTCCCTAGATAATGAATGGTGACCTAACCGAAGTGATTACCCCTCCGCTTTAGCGCTCCCGAATCCAGACTTGCATTTCGCCAGCTCCACGGTTAGCCCAAGCAAAATACGGTATAGCCTTGATCTTGATGGAGCTCTCACTCCGTTTCTTCGCTGTATACAATGCTGCATTCTCATCGATTAGCTCACCACGTACCGCTTCACCGGTAATGACGGTAACACCGCCTAACTCATCCGGTTCGAAACGAGCGTCAAGTATGGCATGTTCAGGCAATGCAATATCAGGTAATATCGCACCGTTATCCACCTGCTCCAAACAATACACGACCGGACCACGCTGCAGTGCCACCTTACCCGCATTCACACGCACGTTCGGATTCGCATATATGCGCTTGACCGGCATAGGGAGAACGATCTGTACAACATCCCCGGTTTTCCATTCGCGATTAATCGTTACATAACCGTTATGAAGGTTTGCTTCTACTTGCACATCTTGTCCATTCACATGCACAGTTGCGTCCTCACACCAGCCCGGAACCCGTACGGCCACCGCAAATTGTCCTGGACGATCTGGAGTTACAGTAAGCTCAATCGTCTCATCCCAAGGGAAATTCGTTTGCTGCGACAAGTGAACAGAACGTCCAGCAACCTCAATGTTCGTACCACTGCCGATGTATTGATGAACATATATCGTTTGCTCGCTTTGCGAATAAATATATCGACCGAGCGAAGCAATGAGTCTAGCAATATTCGGAGGACAGCAGGCACAACCAAACCATTTTTGCCTAACAGGCTCAACATGCATTTTATCTGGGCGATTGCACGCATCTGGCCATACCTCAAGTGGGTTGACGTAAAAGAAGCTTCTACCATCCAACGACATCCCACTGATTGTGCCGTTATACAATGCGCGCTCGATGACATCTGCATATTTGCCGTGCGGATCTAGATGCAGCATCCTTTGTGCCCAAAATACGAGCCCGATTGCTGCACAGGTTTCCGTATAGGCCGTATCATTCGGTAAATCATAATCGAACGAAAACGCTTCGCCGTCATGATTCGAGCCTATCCCACCGGTAATATACATTTGCTTCTGTGTGACGTTATCCCACAATCGTTTACAGGAATCAATTAAGGTCTGATCCTGAGTGGCTGCTGCCACGTCAGTCATGCCTGCATACATGTACACTGCACGAACAGCGTGACCTACGGCATGAAGCTGTTCGCGAACAGGCAAATGCGATTGATTATATTCATAGTTATGCTTGTATAAATTGTAATAGCCTTCCTTAAGCAGCGACTCCCGGCCGAAGCGCTCCGCTCGCTGATCCGCTTCTAGCTTAAAGAAATGGGGTTCCTGGCCGCGCTCATCGATAAAAAATAAACTCAGCTTCAAATACCGCTCAACGCCTGTCACCTCGTACAACCGCATCAAAGCAAGCTCGATTTCCTGATGACCGGAATAACCACGCAGCTTGCCTACTTCAGGTCCGTATATGGAATCGATATGATCAGCGAGCTTACACACTATGTCGAGCAGCTTGACCTTGCCAGTCGTTTCGTAATAGGCTACTGCGGCTTCAATTAGATGACCTGCGCAATACGTTTCATGATTATCACGTTCATTAGTCCAACGTTTATCTGGATATTTAATTGTAAAATGCGTATTCAAGTAACCGTCGGCCTGTTGTGCTCTACCCAGAAGATCGATGGTTTCGTCGGCTAACTTCTCTAATACCAGATCGGGAGAAGTCGCAAGGCTATAGGCTACAGCTTCCAGCCATTTGGCAACGTCGCTATCCTGAAAAATGTACCCATAGAAGTCCCCTTCCGCTTCACCAGCGGCGATGCGGAAATTCTCGATTGCATGACTCGGTGCAGCGTCTTCAATACGGTCATTCAGCGCATCCCATTGATAAGGAATGACTTCATCCCGCACCAAATGCATATATTTAGTCCAAAATGGATCGTGTATTTTTACTTCCTTATACGATACATTCGTCAGCTTTTCTATTTTAACCATGTTCCTTTACCCCCTCGAATGTTGGTAAGCTCGCTTCGGTTGCTCGCTGGATATGGTCACACCCCAGCTTCATAGGTTTGCTGCCACATTCGATATATTTTGCGTCGTGCCTCAGGAATACCTGGGTGGAATTGGATCAATGCCGAAGCACGAACACGTTGTACTTCCCCTATCGCTTCCACCACTTTGCGATCGCCATCCTCACCAAGAACGCCTGCATCGCTACATATCGAGGCTGCTGCAAGCTGACCTTGTGCCATCGCCACAAGTGCGCTTTCCACACCCGTAATGTTGCCAGCTACATAAAGCCCTTCGACAGGCGTCTGCATCCGCTCGCTATGAAGCGGCAAATGACCGCCGAGCTCAGGCGTATAAATAAAAGGACAGCCAGCAACAGAGGCTAGCTCGGCCAAAGGATACAACCCGCCTGCTAGCGCAACGAAATCAACAGCTTCTTCCCTTTCGCTTCCAGCAATGATTTCCCCTTTCGCGTTCACATCCGCTAAGGTTACGGATTCCACACGATCCGTGCCATTGATCGACACTGCCGCTGTGCGTAGCTTCAATGGAATATCCCACAGCTTGATGCCGCGACGTGGAAACAAGCTAGACACGATGCCCGCCATTCCAAGTGCATATGCGATTTTGCCACCAAAGCGAAGGATTGGTGATGGTGCAAGGTGCGACAATCCCATTAGCACCTGCAAATTATTACGCGGTAAAGCAGCTTTTCCTGCTAACGGACCGCCAGGTGGAAGTACAATGCCAGCAAGCATAACGCCGCTGACAGACAGCTCGCGAGCGATAGCCATAGCCAATACGTTCACACCGATAATGAGCCCACGTTTACCTGGTTTAACATAGTGGACATTCGTCATCACCTGTGCCGCGCCGATAGACATAACTCCGGGTAGCGTCCAACCACACGTTGGCATGGGGATTTCCGCCGCGCCAGTTGCAAGCAGCACGCGAGGCGCTGTCCATGTCCCGTGCGAGGTGGACACCTCCCACAGTTGGTCGACCTTCAGCATGCCATACACCGATACACCGCAGCGGATGGACACACCTTGCGCTCTGTTTTTCTCGATCAGCTCATCGGCAATCCGCTTACCGACCCACCAATGCCCTTGCTCCTCGTGAAACTGTCCGAGCATACGGCCGCCAGGCTCCGGAAATTCGTCGATGACGGTCACACTCAAGCCATTATCCGCAGCAGCTGTTGCCGCCGATAAGCCTGCCGGGCCAGCACCTACAATAATTAAATCCGTCTGCTGTAGCTTCGGCTTCATGGCAGCTTCCTCCCGGTAATTTCATTAGCCAATTGCTGCCCCTCGAGTACGGTCATCCCATCTTCAAGTGGTGTCAGGCAGGAACGGACGATGCCTTTGCCTTGTACGCTAAGCCGGCATTCCATGCAGTGGCCAATCGCGCAATACAGCCCGCGAGGGTTGCCCGACTCCTCGTGCTTTCGCAAAGTCCGTATACCTGCTGCCAGTAACGCGGCAGCAATCGGCTCCCCACGATAGCCGGTCAGCGGCTTCCCATTAAACGTGAAGGAAACGGTGTCCCGATTCGATTTCATTCCTAATATCGGATGCTCCTGTATCCGTTCCATTTATAATTCACCCTTTGCTAGCTGGCCGAATGTAATTGGCCGAATGGGCGGACGGTACGATAATAATTCCGCATCGTGTGGCGAATCCGGATCTTTGTCGTGAACCCAAGCATCGACCAGCTGTCTGCACACACGACCTTGACAGGCGCCCATCGATGCCCGCGTTTTCATTTTTAATTGACGCGAAGTGCAGCTTCCCGTCTGATAAGCCTGTTCCAATTGTTCGATCGTCACTTCTTCGCAGCGGCATATGATCAAGGAGGATGGTTTCATAGCTGATCCTTCTTAGGCGTAGCTTACAGCGCAAGTTTTGATTTCGGTATAAAAATCCAAAGCCGCTTGGCCTTGCTCACGCGTATGTGAGCTAGATAGCTTCATACCGCCGAACGGCGCTTGATATTCAACACCGGCTGTTTCCTGATTGACGCGAACCATACCGGCTTGCGCTTCGTCAAGGAAACGATGCGCATAAACGAGGTTTTGCGTAAAGAGGGAAGCACTCAGCCCGAATATTGTTCGATTGCACAAAGCGATTGTTTCGTCAAAATCACTGGCTTTCAACAACGTAACGACCGGTCCGAAAATCTCTTCCTGAATAAGCGGATGATCTACATCAACGCCTGCTGTAATAAGCGGACTAATGTAATGACCTTCCATTGCTTCTGCAGGAGATGGTCCTTCCGCGATAATTTGTGCTTGCTCGCGTGCCAACGTCACATAAGACATAACGGTTTTATACTGACTGGCCGACGCAACCGGCCCTAGATAAGCTGTAGGATCAAGTGCAGGTGCAAGCTTGATCGCCGAAACGGCTTTTTGCAACGCCTCGACGAACGCCTCATAAATGCCATCTTCAACAATAACCCGGCTCGTCGCCGTACATTTTTGACCCGCAGAGCGGAATGCGCCACTCATGATCATCGGAATCGTTTTTTCCAGATTGGCATCATTCAATACGATTGCCGCATTTTTACCGCCCATCTCGGTTTGGTATTTAATATTACGGCGAGCGCAGATTTCTGCAACGCGCGTTCCTGTTGACGTAGATCCGGTAAAGCTGACGGCGTTTAGCGGAATTTGCTCTAGTAATACGTCACCGATTTTACTGCCTTTACCGATCACAAGGTTCAGTACGCCAGCGGGCAATTCCACAGATGCGAATATTTCAACCAGGCGACTCGCGGTAAGTGAAGCAAACTCCGCGGGTTTCCAGATAATCGTATTGCCACAAATAAGTGCAGGCGCAATTTTCCAAATCGGTATGGCAACCGGGAAATTCCACGGTGTAATGATACCGACAACGCCTAGTGGCACCCTCTTCGTATATTGCAGGACATTAACTTCACTGGAAGGAATGACGACGCCGTTCGAGCGAACGCCTTCGGCTGCATAATAACGAAGCAAGTTTACTCCACGCATGACCTCGCCGCGCATCTCCGTAATCGGCTTACCCATTTCTAAGCTTGCTAACGTAGCAACCTCAACTAAGCGCGCTTCCAAAGCCGCAGCCATTTTGTACAAATACTCCGCTCTTGCCGCTCCAGTCAAGTGAGACCAGGAGGCGTACGCCTTGCGCGCCGCCTGCTCTGCTTGAATAACGTGAGAAGCGTCGGACAAATGTAGTACGCCAACGTCCTCCTTCACTTTCGAAGGATTTTTGATTACAATTTCACCGGCATTCGGAGTGCTCCATTGTCCACCGATCCAGTTTTGACTGTTCACCATATTACGTACCTCCCCGTTTACTGCCGTCGAATTCAGTTCGTCTTATTTGTAGCTAACGGCGAAATCGTAAGCCTTCTTGATCGCTTGATAATCGGCTTCAGGCAACGGCAATCTTGGTGGACGAGTCGGGCCTACTGGGAAATCGGCAAGTTCCATCATATATTTAATCGATTGGACAAGCTGCGGGCTTGCATCGAAGTGGAACAACGGTAGCAGATGACGGTAAAGCTCAGAAGCTTCCTTCACTTTGCCTTGTCGTGCCAAGTTAAACAGCTCAACGCCTTCCTTCGGCAATGCGTTTGGAACGCCAGAAATCCAACCAGTTGCGCCGAATAGCGGTCCTTCCAATGCGAGATCGTCAACGCCGATCATCACTTCAAGATTCGTTTTCGCTAAAATATCATGAACGCGGCGGATGTCGCCTGAAAATTCTTTAACAGCCACGATGTTTTCGAACTTCGACAGCTTAGCAAGAAAATCCGGCGTTAAGTCAATTTTGTAGTCATGTGGATTGTTGTATGCGACGATCGGAAGTCCAACCGTATTCAATGCTTCATAATGGGCGATAACTTCGTGTTCCAATGGTTTGTAGTTGATCGGCGGAAGCGCCATAACACCTGCTGCACCTGCTTCTTTCGCATGGCGAACCCAAGCAACCGCTTGTTGTGTAGAAGGTGCCGCGGAGCCGACAACAACTGGCACACGACCAGCTGCTGCTGCAATTACTGTTTCTACGACTTTCGCGCGCTCTTCGTTGGACATTGTCGCGTATTCTCCAAGGGAGCCTGTCGGAACGAGACCGTTCACGCCATTCGAGATCAAAAATTCGCAAAGCTCAGTCAAACGTTTGTAATCTACCTCATAAGAATCTGTAAAAGGTGTAACGATTGCGACATAAACGCCTTCAAAACGTGCCATTGAAAATTGCCCCTCTCAAATTTTAGTGTCATTTATTTGTGTGAATCTTGAATGCTAACGTAATAAAAATCCATCAGACAACGGATCACTAGGGTCAACCACAAAATTCATCAGTCCCAAAATAAAGGCGTTCCCGGTTAACCGAGGAATAATGGCCTTATAGCCGCCATACGTCAATTCCACCATCGCTGCGCCTGTCGTTTGCGAGCCCGCGATTCCTTCATATACGACCTCTTCGCCGATATTTAGCTTACCTCGCCTCATCAACACCGCCATATGCGCGCATGCTCCCGCTCCACCAGGTGACCGATCAAATTGCTCACCAGCGAAAACAGTTATGTTACGATAATCTGAGTCTGGCTGCATCACATTGTCCCCATCGCTAATGACAACACCATGTACTCCAGTGATATCAGCTATGTCGGGGTGAACCAAATTGAGCTGTGAGTCGATTGCCCGTTTGATCGCCCCGCCCCATGCTTGCAAGTCCGGCAGAGCGCTTTCCGTAAGCTTGATCCCACCTAGTGCCTGCGCATCAACGAGGGCATAAAATTCTCCGCTGAAAGCAACATCTACCGTAAACTCAACACCATTCAGCGATATCGGAACGTCCAGGTCATGCACGAAGCTTGGTACGTTATCGAACGATACGGACTTTACTACCGAGCCATCGCAATCGGCATATGCCGTAATTCGACCTGCTGGACAATCGATCCGAATGCCTTCAGTTTGGATCGCTTCATCCAGCTGTAGCTGCCCTGTCTCGATCCAAGCGGTGACAGCAGCGATGACACCGTGACCACTTATCGCGGGAAACCCCTCATTGTTCATGAACAATAAACCGAAATGGGCATCCTCACTCGTAGGAGACGACACAATAGCACCGGTCATGCCATGATGCCCGCGGGGCTCAGCCATCAGAAGTCGACGAACCGAATCGAAGTTTCGGTGAAAATAGACCGCTTTGGCTTGCTGTGTAGCACCTACCATCTGCGGTATACCACCGGTAACGATTCGGAGCGGCTCGCCGCCGGAATGGGTATCTATTGCCGCTAACCATTTGTTGATTTCCATCGTTGCGTGCCTCCCAAGGCTAAGGTAACTTCACCCGTGTCATAGTAGGAAAAATCCGTCGTTCAGTGCGTCCTTTTCACGAAAGACGAACTGATGGAACCCGGTTACCCAAGCGGAACCGGATATCTGCGCGACAACGGCTGGCAAGCCGCCTACCTGGGATTCCTCCAAAACTTTTGCATAGAACATCGAACCCACAATGCTTTCATGGACGAACTCCTCGTTCATCGCCAGCTCCCCTTTGGCATATAAAGTAGCAACCTTAGCCGATGTGCCAGTGCCGCAAGGAGAACGGTCAATACCGCCAGGGGGTACAACAACTGTGTTCCGACAGTGTGCCAACGGAGAAACTGGATCACTGTAGAATTCGATGTGCGTCAAGCCGCGGATGACTGGAATTTCCGGATGTACCACTTCGACTTGAGCATTAACAGCATCACGAATTTGAATGGCGAGTCGGATAATATCTGAAGCTCTATTCGGCATCAAAGGTAAATTCAATGCTCGAGCGTCAATCAAGCCGTAGAAATTGCCCCCATAAGCAATGTCGAGCGTTACCTCACCTAAACCCTCAACTTGAACCGTAACGTCCCTCCGGTACAAAAACGAAGGAATGTTCGTAAATGTAACCTGCTTCACTTTACCGTTCTCAATATCTAGCTTCGCTTCCACGAGACCGGCAGGAGTATCAAGACGTAGCACGTTTTTGTCTACAGGATAGATTCCTCCTTCGATGAGTGCCGTGCAAACGCCAATCGTATCGTGTCCACACATCGGCAAGTAACCGCCTGTTTCAATAAAGACGACGCCGATATCGGCTGTCGGATCGCAGGGATCTGTAAGGATACAACCAGACATCACCTCATGCCCGCGAGGCTCAAACATTAAAGCCCGTCGGAAATCGTCGTGTTGCTCCGACATGTATACCATTTTCTCCGTCATTGTATTTCCGAATAAAGTCGGTGCGCCGCTTGTTACTGTTCGAGTCGGATTGCCGCCCGTATGAGTATCAATCGTCGTCACCATTTTGGAAAGCTTCAAATGACCACCTCCTGATGGGTGTGCCCGCTGTGGAAACGATCATATCGTAAAGGCTCAATTGGGATACACGTTGACGCACCGCTCAGCATTTCACTGATCACTTTGCCCGTGACGGCAGCAAGACTAATCCCATCACCTTCATGACCCGCGGCGACATACAGCCCAGGAATTTCGTCAATCTGCGAAACAATTGGCAAATGATCTGGTGTCCAAGGCCGCAAGCCGGCATACGAGCGTAGCATTGGAATGTGCTCAATGACTGGGAAGAAGCGAATCGCACGTTCAGCGATCAACCGGATAACGTGCTGATCGACGCGTGCATCCATGCCGACGAATTGGCGACTAGACCCGATAAGAAAGTTTTGTGAAGCCGTTGGTTCAAAGACGAGCGCAATACCGTATTTCTCAAACTCTGGATCTACTTTTCTTTGGCCTCCGAACTTACTAATTAAATATCCGAATTCCATCACTTTCCGCTTCCCGATATTGTTCGTCCGCGATGCAACGAGAATATGTCCTTTGCGCGGCTCGATCGGAATGTCTATGCCAACCATTTGCCCGATTACCTTAGACCATACGCCCGCTGCATTAATGACGATGTTCGTCTTAATCGTGCCGTTCGAGGTTTCCACGCCCCGTATTTTCCGTTGCTCATCCAGCAAGATTGCCGTGACCGGAGTATTCGTCAGAATACGCGCACCCAACCGGCGCGCCGTAGCTGCAAGGGAATAAGTAAGCAATACAGGATTTACTGTAGAATCTGTGGCGCATTCCAAGCCACCAAGCAAATCATCAGCCATGTAAGGCCATTCATCGCGAAGCTCTTGGCGATCAAGCATACGGAAGGGAAGACCTGCTTCCTTCTGACGGTTAACCCACCGCTCCGCCGCAATCATCTCTTCGTCGCTCTCGCAAACAAGGATGCTACCCGGTGCACGGTACTCGAATTCCTCGTCCAGCTCATGCACCATTTCGGCGATTAGATCTTGTGATTTCAAAGACATTTGACTATCGAAGCCGGGATCCTTATCAATTGCCAGGATGTTGCCATCGCATTTCGACGATGTTCCTCCAGCGACCTCACCCCGCTCTACAACAACAACGTCCATCCCAAGCTTTGCCGTGTAATAGGCGATAGCCATACCGATAATGCCTCCGCCAATAATGACAACCTCAGCCGTATCAGACTTCATCGTTTAACCCACTTCTTTCCCATTACAGAACGATAAGTTCTTTGTTCGACTTCGTTAGTACTTCGATGCCTGTCTCGGTTACGACGATGTCATCTTCGATCCGCACGCCTCCGAAGCCTGGAATATATATGCCTGGCTCAACTGTGATCACCATGCCCGGTTGTAGAATATCATTGCTTTGCTGCGAGAACCTCATAGCCTCATGAATTTCAAGCCCAAACGCATGTCCCAGACCATGTCCGAAATTTTCCCCATAGCCATAGCCCGCGATAATATCTCTAGCAAGAGAATCTCCCGCTTTGCCTGTCATCCCTGGCTTCAACCCAGATAGTGTTGTACGATTGGCTTCCAGTACGATTCTGTAAAGCTCCTTATGCTTATCCGTCGGCGTACCGATGAACACCGTGCGGGTTAAATCGGAGCAATACCCTTCGTAGCTCGCACCAAAGTCAAGCGTTACGAATTCATTAACCGCTAGCAGCTTGTCACTTGCTAGTCCGTGAGGCAATGCCGAGCGTTCACCCGATGCTACGATCGTTGCATAAGCTGAGCTAGGTGCTCCATTTTTACGCATTATATATTCAAGCTCTGCTGAAACATCTCGCTCGGAAATACCCGGCTTCATGATGCCTAGAATGTGCTCGAATGCTAATTCCGTTATTTCGACCGCTTTGCGGATAAAGCCTAATTCCTTCTCATCCTTAATTCCGCGCAGTGCTTCAACTATATTCTCAGTTGGGACGAGCTCGATACCGGGAAACTGTTCTTGGTAAGCCGCATGCGCTGCAAATGTGACATAGTTCTTCTCGAAGCCAAGCTTCTTCACGCCAAGGGATTGTATCGCTTCGAAGATCGATTCCGTAGGCTTAATCGCATGTAGAACAATTTCATACGCCTTTGCTTGCTCGGCAGCTTGACTGGTGTAGCGAAAATCGGTGAATAGCAATGCTTTTTCCTTCGTAATAAGGACATATCCAGACGTTCCTGTGAACCCTGTTAAATACCTACGGTTAAAAGCACTAGTAATAAATAATGCATCCAATCCACACTCATGAAGTTGCTCCCGCACGCGGTTAAGACGTAAAGTTTCCATCGAAATCAGCCTTCCTCTCTTAAGTTGAACTCGCCTGAACTCTACTGACTTTACTGTTATATGTTTCCTTTTAGTAAACATGTTTTATTTTAATTCAACTATGTTGAATTGTCAATTCATGGTTTAACCGCGATCCTCATGCAACCAGACTAGCATTTCACCAGGCTCCCGGTTCGCCCAAGCATAGTATGGGATTGCCTTTACTTGAACCGGAGTGCTCGAATAAGGAACGGTTGAGTATAAGCTATCTTCATCGTATGAAGCTTTATCCGTGCGCCATGCGTTACCCCTCAGAAAAACGATTCCATCAAGTAGCCCATCTTCATGGTGCACCACGAATTCACCAGAACCGGATACGCGAATATCACGTAGGTTATCGCCGTTATCCGTTTCTTCCAAGCAAAAGACGATCGGGCCCCGCTGCAAGGCCAGCTTACCGATATTCTCACGCACCTTCGGATTAGACCGCACCTTCTCCACCGTCATCGGCAATACGAGCTCGATCCGGTCGCCACTCGCCCATACGCGTTTTAACTTTGCGTAGCCTTTGGAAGTGATTGAAGTTAATTCAACAGCTTCGCCGTTGACCTTCAGAGATGCCTCCTTGCACCATCCCGGTAAACGAAGAGCTAGCGTAAATTCGGCCGATTGTTCTTGTTCCATAGCAACCGTAAATGAAATATTGCCATCCCATGGGTAATTGGATTGCTGGGTCAATTGCACTTGATGACCATCGATTGTTTGATGAGCTTGACCCCCGATGTACAAATGAACGAACCATTCTCGGTCATTCTCGTTATAGGAATAAATGTATTGCCCGAGAGATGCAATTAAGCGGGCAATGTTCGGAGGACAGCACGCGCAGCCGAACCACGCTTGTCTCGTTCTAGCTACTGAGCGCAAATCATCACGAATGTCGCAGGCGGCTGGCCAAACCTCAAGCGGGTTGACGTAAAAGTAGCCTTTGCCATCCAACGATATGCCGCTCAATATTCCGTTATACAGCACACGCTCCATTACATCCGCGTATTCTCGATCCGCTTCGATTTGTAGCAAACGACTTGCCAAGAACATAAGGCTGATCGAAGCACACGTTTCCGTATAAGCCCTGTCATTCGGCAAATCGTAATCTATCGTGAACGATTCCCAGTTTTCGTTGGAACCGACACCACCGGTAATGTACATTCTCTTGCGAGTCACATTTCTCCATAGCTCTTTGCAAACCTCCAGCAGCTCGCGATCGTTATATTCCACAGCGAGATCAACCGCACCACTGAACAAATACAACGCACGAACAGCATGACCTTCAGCTGTCTTCTGCTCTCGCACTGGCAAATGCGCTTGGAAATAGTCGGCCTTCCTTCTCGCTACTCGATGTTCTGTCCGTTGGGATTCTTCAATATCAAAGAAGTACGGCTCTTGACCACGTTCCTCCACAAAAAAACGACTCAGCTCCAAGTAAAGGGTATTGCCAGTGACACGGTACAGCCTGACGAGCGCAAGCTCAATTTCCGGATGCCCATCATAACCGCGGATCTGCCCGGGCTCCTTGCCAAATACGTCAACCATATGGTCGGCGTAACGACTCATGATGTCGACCATTTTCCGTTTGCCAGTCGCCTCATAATAGGCGACAGCCGCTTCAATCAGATGTCCTGCACAATAGAGCTCATGGTCGTCGCGCAGATTTGTCCACTTTTTCCCAGGCTTTGCTACTGTGAAATAGGTGTTCAAATAGCCATCGGATTGCTGCGCACGCTCCAGCAAATCGATCACGCCGTCCGCAATTGCTTCAAGCTTCTCGTCACGCTTACCGGACAAAGCGTAGCCAACGGCCTCTAGCCATTTCGCCAAGTCGCTATCTTGAAATACCATCCCGTAATAATCCGCTTTCAGTTCACCGGAAGCGATCCGGAAATTCTCTATGGTGTGGCTCGGCTCTGCGCCAGGGATCGTATCGTTTAATGCTTCCCATTGGTAGGGAATGACCGTTTCGCGGACGAGCTGTTGTCGCTTAGCCCAGAAGGAATCCTCTATCGTTACATTATTAATTGGAACCGCATTCATATGCTTGATCATTGTCCCTTCCTCCTCAAGTCATCTCTTAGATTGTCTCTTATAATATCATCGGTTCATTGGCGTTGTCGGTAGTCCAAATACAACATTAGGTGGACTAAACTGACTTTTGAGATTACAGTAGACGATAGCGATGGATAATAGAGGTTGGGAGAGATCTCGCATGCAATTGTTGAAAACAAACGTAACCTTGCCCCTTGAATTTCTATCCGCAGGACAATTCGTAACAGATGTACCCTGGACGCATTCCCATAGAACGATCGATAGCTTCGAGCTGATTATCGGTGTGAAGGGAACGTTGTACATGCAGCAGGAGGATGAGAAATTCGAGGTTGGTCCGGGTGATGTTCTTCTCCTCCTCCCAAACCGCACTCATCAGGGATATGCCGCAAGCAGCAAGAACAGCTCGTTTTATTGGCTCCACTTTCTTTGTCAGGATCCTTACCTTATTGCTGACGATCAAGAAATCCGTGAAGAAATGTACATGCTGAATTCCAATCCAGAATCACACCGCATTAACACGGTTATCTATATCCCCTTATTCTCCACGCCATCTGGAATTGAACGATTAAGTATTTTGTTCCATCAGCTGCTTCATATCGCGAATTCCGATTATTCTAGCCGATTAGCTGCAGGATATATGACCACTTCACTTCTGCTAGAGCTATCGCAACAAACGATAGCCGGTCTTCGCACGACATTAGAGCAGACGCCATCTGACAACAACTTGGTGAACATCCTGGAGTGGGTACGCATCCATGCTACTGAACCGATTAGTGTATCGGCACTTGCAGATAAGTTCAGCTACAACAAAGATTATTTATCGAGGTTTTTCAGGAAAAAGACAGGGATGAATTTGCAGGAGTACATCCATGCCTTAAAGCTAGCTAAAGCGAAGGATATGCTCGTGCAAACTCGGCTAAGTGTTAAAGAAATTGCCTATGCGGTAGGCATCGCGGATGAGAAGTACTTTATGCGCTTATTTAAAAAGTGCGAAAAAATAACGCCTACGGAATTCCGCAAGGCGTATTATATGACGCATATGAACAAGCAGTAGGAAGCAAAAAGAGCACAAGAAATCATTAAAAAACACAGAAACCCTTATTAACTAAGGATTTCTGTGTTATTGAATTATGTGTTATCGGAGGGAGTTGAGTTCTCATGACCACCTCTGATTAGAACTTCTGTTATAGTGCCTCTCCCAAATCAATTCACTTCAGACTTGTGAGTAAGTTATAGATCGCTTGCGCAGTTTCCGCTCTGATCGCATCAGACTGTGGTGCAAATACGGTGGCCGACTGTCCTTTCATCAATCCAAGATCGATTGCTGAGTTCACTCCGGCTTTTGCCCAAGTCGATACTTGCTCCTGATCGTTCAGATCAGCCAGGTTATCCCCCGTTGGAGACTTCACTCCATTGACGTATTCATAAGCTCGAACAAGTAGGATAGCCATTTGCTCTCGGGTGATCTGTTCATTCGGTTCGAATAGGGTATCCGACATCCCCGTAATCAGCCCAGCTTCGAAAGCAGCAGTAATATCCAGCGCATACCAAGCGGATGCATTTACATCTGTAAATTGTGTGCTCGTTTTAGTCGCCTTCAATCCAAGTGCCTTCACCAGCATCGATACAAATTCCACACGTGTCGTTTTTCCGTTCGGATTAAACTCCGTTGCTGATACTCCCGAGACGATATGCTTTGCAGCCAGCACCTTCAGTGTGTGGTTCACCCAATGCGTGGCAGGTACATCCGCAAATGCCTTGTTGAGTTCCAGCACTGCGTATTTACTGAAGTGTGGTACATGGGTAGTAATCGTTTGTTTATCGGGATTGACCTTACCCCCAACATACTGCCAAGCTTTCGATGCTTCATCATAGACGTAGATGCCGATCAGATCTTTATCCGTACGGGTGCCGTCGTAAGGTAACACGACTAGAACAGGTTCAGAGAATGTGCTTAATTTCGTCTCCTTACCGTCCTTATCTACAAGTACCAAATCAAGATTGTAGCTCTGACCACTTAGCTTAAGGTTCGAGCCGTCCAGCCCCGTTACTCCGTTCGTACCCGCTACGATCCTTACAACAATTTTCGAATCCCCTGCATTTCCTTGCACTTTACCTGCCAATTCCTGAAGAACCTTCGATGGGATAAGGATCGATATGCCCGCGGATGTCACTTGCACAGAACTGCTCACTTTTTGTGCAAGATCAACCGGAATGACCGCTTCCGTCTTCCCTTTGTCTAAGGCCACTACTGCTGTGCCGCCTTGAATCTTATTCAGTTCAGCGGCTGTAACTGATTGTTGATTTGCATCGATCGACTTATTTGGTGTCGGTGGTGAATAGCCTCCACCCCCACCACAGCCCGAAGTACAGCCACTACTTACCTGTCCACTGATGGTAATTGTCGCTTCACTCGTAATACCAGAACCGTCATTGGCTGTCGCGACAACCTTGACGCTTCCATTCTTCGCAGCAGTTAACAGTCCATTAATTTTGATCGTTGCCAAGTCCGTCATAGTTCCCTCTACATTATAAACTGACCATGTTATCTCTTTATTACTGGCATTCTCAGGTAGTACTGCCGCTGACATTTGTAGCGTACCACCCTTGCTTGTAATCACATTCGCGCCATTCGCTCCGGTAACAGAGATGCCAGTCACTAGTATAGGATCAGGAATAATATCTTCTTGACCGCTAATCGTGATCATAGCACTTCCCTTCACGCCAGAGCCGTCTGAAGCTGTAGCTACGACCTTCACCGTTCCGTTATTAACTGAGGTTAGTAGACCTGCTTGTGTTATGGACGCCTTATCCGTCACAGTATCATCTGTATTGAGAACCGACCAAGTTACCGAAGGATCATCTGCATATTCCGGTAGCACCACTGCATTCATTTGCAGCGTGCCGCCTTTGCTTGTAATCACGCTCGCACCTTCGTCTCCAGTAACCGTAATGCTTGTCACGAGATCCTCTTGACCGCTAATCTCGATCATAGCACTTCCGGTCACGAGAGAGCCGTCCTCCGCCATGGCTACGACTTTCACTGTTCCATTATCGAGTGAGGCAAGCATACCGGTTTGAGTAATGAATGCCTTATCAGTCACAGTATCATCCGTGTTGTAAACCGCCCAGGTTACCGAAGGATCATCCGCGTACGCCGGTAACACCAATGCATTCATTTGCAATGTGTCGCCTTTGCTCGTAATTGTACTAGCACCGTCCGCCCCGGTGACAGAGATGCTATTCACGGCTACAGGCTGGGTACCATCTCTGTACACATAGATTTCATGTACAGACCACCAGCCACTATTCGTACCCGTTTGCACGATTTTGATGTAACGAGCTGATTGTTCCGCTACGTCTGAGAGAATAACCGGGCCAGTGGCGGCCCTATTGACGATAGCGTCACCCCAATTGAGCCCATCATCCGAGACGTAGATTTCAAAGCTCCTTGAATAGTCGTTATTACTGCCTGTTGAATCAATTAGAATCTTGTTAAAGATTTGCTCGCTCTTCATATCAATCGTGATCGATTGACCCGGTACCATCGATTTACCTGCAGACCAACGAGTAGATAGACTTCCATCAAACAAGTTTGCAGGATTGTCGTTTACTGGGTCAGTAGTCGCCGTCCAACCATTCCGGTTCAACAGCTTTTCCGTGTCCGTAAACAAACTGAATTCGCTAACCTTCCACCAGCTGCTAGATGATTCTGTCAGTTGCACTTTGATGAATTGGCCAGTTACCATCCCCAAATCTGCAATGATTTCTGTTCCGCTCCCCGTCCCACTAGCTACTGGAGCTCCCCAGGTGGTACCGTCATCCGACACATAGATCTCATAACCACGAGCATAATCATTTCCGGGCGAATGAATTACAATTCTTCCAATGCTCTGCGCAGCCTTCAAATCCACAACAAAATTCATGCCCGGCACCATAAGCGAATCAGATGACCATTGTGTGGTTGAGTTGCCGTCAATCATATTCGCTGCATTTCCATTATTAACGCCGCTATTGTGTGAAGCAACCGCTGTCCAGCCGAAGTTGCTAAGCGCCGTCCATAGCTTCAGCGTCGTTGCACTTACGGTCTCACTATTTGCAGATTGATTGCCTGCAGAATCCTTCGCAGTAATGAAATAAGTATAGCTTTTCTCCGCATTGAGACCTGCGTCGCTATAAGTATTGAAGCCCGTAGAAGCAACCTTCTTACCGTTACGATAAATATCGTAGCCCTCCACACCAACGTTGTCCGTTGATGCACTCCAAGACAAATTAATTTGACTACCCGATACTGCCACCGCAGTTAAATCTTGCGGAATGCTCGGTGCCTGAGTGTCTCCACTGGCATAATGCGTCATCGTCCGAGTCATTGGAGAGAGCGAATAAACACTTTCCCCAGAGTCGTTCACGATATGCGTAATCCCACTTCCAGCTATCCCATTCAGAAAAACTGTAGTGATAGAGTGAAGCTTAACACCTTCCACTTTAGGCACTTCAACCGCGCTCTCCAGCTTAACCGGTCCGGCAGTAAAATTAGAATAGATGCCTAATCCCCAAGCTTCATGGGTCGTTACGTGATCTGCTACCTTATAGGCCGCATATCCGTTTACCGTTCCATTATGGCTCATATATCTATCCTGGGTCGGAGGATCGTATGGAATCTCGGACTGATAGAAATACACTCTTCCGCCATTCCCGTTCCATAAGGTTTGATACTCCTCATGATGCTCGTTAAACAAGCCGTACAGGGTGACATCATCTCCATTAACGACAAGTCCGTTTTTACTAATGTTGCTATCCCAGCCTGATCCATCTCCATGATCCGCACGCCATATCCAGAAATGGTCGCCGATCACGTTATTGCTGTTGATGATCAGACATACATCTGTCGTTCCAGCGTCCGTCCCTCCAACTCTGAAAAATAGATCGGATAGAACGATAGGGTTAGCTGAATGATCAACCTCATTTTTCCCCGTTCCAACCTCCAACAAAGAGACGGATTTAATCAATGAAGCTTCAAACATTAATCCAGCAATGCTTACCCCTTCTACATCTGCCACCTTCATTGCCACTTTCCCTGTATCTTCTTCAATCGTAGCAAGTCCGAGACCGAGGACAACCGTGTTTGGTTTAGTGATATTAATCGTATCTTCCATGTGGTAGATGCCTGGAGTGAAGATCAAGCTCTTACCCTCATTCAGTTTTTCATTAATAGTTGCTGCAGTTACACCCGGCTTCGCAATGTAAAATTCAGTAGCAACATCTCTCGAGGCACCAGGCGTTTCCGGCCAGCTTACCCCTTTCCTATCTATCTGTAACGAAGGAACAAATACCTTATAAGCACCTAATTCATCCACATAGAGATAAGGTTTTTCCTTGATTGCAGGTGCTTTCTCGATAACTGTGAAGGTGGGTGATGGAAACGAGTTAGCTGGAGGATTCTTATCACCCACTAATACCGTGTTCCACAAGGTACCATCCCATTTGGGATAATCATTATTGCGGGAGAAAAATTGTTGCTGCGATCCAGGCACAATATTAGCTTCAACTTTCGAATCGGCGATGTAGCCTCCGCTTGCCCACCCAGCATTCCAATACTGATCAAAGTCAAATAGGAGAAGTGCCTTCGATTTAATATGGGCGCGACGCATAGGAGCCGCTTGAGATACGGCATAGAAAGCATCTTCAGTCGGCTTGCCAAAGGATAGATTCTCGACTGAACGCCAGAAATTCCTAGTCGCATTACCATTATCCCATTTCGCATCTGCATTGAGCGCATTCACGAAGACATCGTCCGGATTCTTTCCTAATCCAGCTACTTGCTCGTAAAAGCCCACACGAACACTGACGTTGTTGTAGTTACCCGGTTTGAACAAAAGCGCATACCGGTTATTACCAAATTCATTTGATTCCTGCTCTGTGAATACTGAATTGACATCTGTCTGAATGTCGGCATTATTCATGGATGGGTCAAACACATACACATTGGGTCCAAATATACTACTCGTGGCTCCGCTAACCGATGTCGGTGTAGCCGCATGTGTAACTGTAGGTTGAATGGCGACCGTACTTGCTGTAATAGCAAGTATACAAATCATCGACAAAATTCTCTTAGTCATTCTCTTACCTCCCATAGACTATCGCTGGAATTCAACGATAGTATACGGTGGACTAGCAAGTGAAAACAGGCACCATTCTTTAGATTATGTGTATTGTTTTTACAATAATGTAATCGTTATCATCCTTTTACTGCACCTGCTGTAATTCCGCGAGACATTTGCTCTGTGAACATTAAATAGATAATGACGGTCGGCAGCGCAATCATGGTCATTACCGCGAATTGTGCGCCATAATTCGACGAATATTGCCCAGCAAACTTCATGATGGAGAACGGTAACGTTTTGAATTTTTCCGATGTTAGAAACGTGTTCGCCATAATAAATTCGTTCCACCAGCTGATGAAATTCATAATGCAGACAGCAGCGATTGCCGGTTTCGTAATCGGCAATAGAATTCGAAAGATAACACCGTAGATGGAACTACCATCTATAACCGCCGATTCTTCAATGCTCCTCGGAATCGTCTCCACAAAGCCGGATATAATGAGCATGCTGATCGGTAACGAAAAAGCAATGTAAGGCAAAATTAGAGACAAAGGATTATCGATTATATGTAACCAATCAAACAAAATGAAATTCGGAAGTAGCGTGGAATGAATCGGTACGATCATCCCCAACAAAATAAACGCCATCGTCGGCTTGCGTAGCTTCCATTCCATACGGGTAAGAGCATAGCTTAGCATGAGAGATAAGATTGCCGCCGCTAATATCGTTACCGTCGTAATGATCAAGCTGTTCAGCATGAAATGTGGCACTTTACCCGAAGTAAAAGCGCTATTGTAGTTTTTCCATTCAAATACAGCAGGCCATTTCAATATATTTTTACCGAAGAAATCTCCGCTTTTTAGGAACGAGTAATTGACTAACCACACAAGCGGGAAAATTTGAATGAGCGCAACAAACCATAATATGACGTGCTGGATCAACTTTAGGACTGGCGAGGTTGTCTTCATTGGATGTGTCTCCTTTATTAGAACTCACCGACGTCTTTACTGAACAGCTTGTTCATAATGACTGTGATGATGAGGCATATAATGACGAAAATAACTGAAATCGCGTTCCCATAGCCATAGAGAGAGGAGGAAAACGCTGTTTTATAAATATAATTACCAACGAACTGCGTCGTATTGGCAGGTCCGCCATTGGTCATGAGGAATATCGTCTCCATCTGCTTAAGACAAGCTGTTACAGCGATAACAACGGCTACGCGTACCATCGGAGTCAACAGTGGAATGACGACCTTCGTATACAAGGTTACACGACCCGCTCCATCTAGCTCAGCCGCTTCGTAGAGATCCTTAGGAATGCCTTGTAATCCCGCATAATAGAGCAATAACGCATAACCAAAACCTTGCCACATCACGACTACAATAATGCACCAGATGGCTAGCTTTGGATCTCCGAGCCAATCCTGCTTTAAAGCAGAGAGTCCAACACCATCCAATAGTTTATTTAACATCCCGAAATTCGGATGGAATACGCTTACCCACATTTTCGAAGTGACAACAATGGAAATAACCGCCGGTATGAAAAAAATGGTACGGAAAAACTTCTCGAACCTTCCCGCATTCGTGACTAGAATCGAGAATAAGAGTGCTATCGGGTGCTGAATGAGCAATGTTGCTGCGAGCAGCAGCAGTGCATTCCATAGCGAACGCCAGAAAACCTCATCATGAAATAATATTTTTGAGTAATTCGCCAAACCAATAAAATCATAAGAACCTACACCACGCCAATTTGTCATCCCATAATATCCGCTCATTGCGATAGGCAAGCAGATCATGACCAGAAATAAGAGTAGACTAGGAGCGACCAGCCAAAAGATGGTGATCCGACTGCTTAATAGTTTGTGCATACCTCTTCCCGCCTTATCGTTCTAGTTCTATATAAGCGGGAGCAGCCGAAATGGATTCGCCTGCTCCCTTAACCATACCTATGATTGTTCTTCGGTCAACCGTTCATTACTTCAACAGGGCTACTGCAGCATCAAGCTCCTTGAGGAAGTCCTCAGGTGAAACTTGTTTGCCGAACAGCTTCTGATGGGCTTCCATGACCTTTGTTTTGAACTCATCTGTGCCCATATCATGCATTGGAGTCCCACTGGAGGACGTTATTGATCCGAAAATATCAACCAGTTGCTTCTGAAGTGTGGATTCCTGACCTGTTAAATAATCAGTAAAGGATTGCGCAGGAGTACCTGCTCCGCCCTGCCACACTTGCTTCGCCCAATTTTCTGGCTTGAAGAAATATTTCAAGAATGCAATTGCAGCTTCAGGGTGCTTGGAATTTTTCGATACGGAATATCCGCCGCCGAACCATACTGCCACATCTGTTGCTTTTCCTTTGTCCGAAGTCGGATAGGATATTGCACCAATGTTCTTACGAACCTCTTCAGGGAAATTCTCGTCCGTAGCCATGCCTGCTTCCCAGTTACCCATAACAAACATTGCCGCTTGTCCTTGACCGAACAAGTTACGGGATGTACCATAGTCTGCAGTCAAGAAGCCGTCTGCCAATGCTTTGTTTGCTGCTAATTCTTGAAGATCCTTAGCCGCAGCTAGGAAATCCGCATCGCCTGAGAATGTGCCTTGGCCCTTCAATACGTTGTCTATCTTATTGAAATCGCCATTTTCGCGTTGTGCCGCATATTCGAACCAGATCGGCAATGACCAGCCTTCCATAGCGTTCGTCGTAATCGGATTAATGCCCTTCGCTCTTAGCTTCTTGGATACTTCAAGCAGCTCAGGAAGCGTTGTCGGTACCGACAAGCTGTTATCGTCGAATATCTTTTTATTGTAGTAAAGTACTAGGAAGTCCGCGCTTCTAGGCAAGCCGTACACTTTGCCTTCTTGCATAAAGCCGTCCATTGCACCCGGAACAAAATTATTATCAGCGAAATCACCAGCATTAAGCTCAAGAAGCATGTTATTGTCTATAAGCGGCTTAATGAAAGAGGTTTGACCCCACGATTGAATGATATCCGGAATCGCATCTGTTGAAGCGTATACTTTGATTTTCGCTTTGTAAGGCTCGTCCTGAAGGGCTTCAACCTCGATCTTAATGTTCGGGTTTTCCTTCGTATAAGCATCGATAATATCTTGTTCAACCTTACCAGCACCATTAGCACGATCCGCTAAAGCCGTGAAGAACTTCAATGTAATAGGCTCGTCAGCCGGTGTTGCTGCTTCCGTAGTCGCAGGTGCTTCCGACACCACTTCCTTGCTCGGGCTGGAGCTGCTACTACTATTGTTGTTGTTGTTGGAGCCGCAAGCAGCCAGTGTAAATACCATGATCATGGCCACAATTGATATCAGCATTCTCTTCATTGTTACCCCACCTTTTTTTTGTTTGAGCAGGATCATCCCCTGATCTGCACCCATTATAGCCCGTAACTATCCTCCATAAATATGGTGCATATTTATGAATATCTGCTTCATTTTTTGGATAATTGACAACATTCATCAATACACATGCGTTTCTTTGATATACTAAACTCTACCAAATCTAACTTATTCAACACCCACAGGTGAATACAATGAGAACTTTAATGACTCCCTATAGAAACTATTCGTTACAACGAAAATTGCTCACCTTAATTATTCCACTTCTTCTTATTACCGTCGGTATAACCGGTCTTTATTCCTATATGATTGCTTCGAAAGAGGTAGTGGACAAAATTCGTCAATCTCAGATGAATATGGCTGTGAAAACGCAGGACCAACTAGACTACTTTGCCAAAAATACGATAAGCTTCTCTAACTATATCTTTCTCAATCCGTCGGTTCAGGCAATGATGATGAACGGGGATACTCCAAAGCTACGCGATCAGGTGACCAAAACCTTACTTCCACTTATGGTGACCGGGGAGTCGATCCAGTCGTTGCTTCTCTATTCGTTCCCGAGGACTCATGTAACCGATCAACCCTTCGTTATGACGCATACTGGGATTGCAAGTGCGATCAGCTTCGAGAAATTTAAGGAAACGAAATACTATGAACGCTATAACACTGCTCCCAACCATTATTTATGGGATATGTTCAGCCCTTCAGATAATGTGCTGACTGGTGATTATCATTATAAAATTGTTCTGATAAAGCCCTACAAGGATTTCTACAACTATAAACAGACCGGGCTGATCGTAATCGGAATGGATGCTGACAGGCTTAGCCGCAACCTCTTCCACGACACGGAGGGCGCCGTTCAATTTATAATGGATGATAACGGAACCATTCTCGCAGCGACCGATTTGAGCTGGATTGGTAAGCCCATTACGCAGCTCCCGGTGTTCGCACATGCAGGCGGAGCCCATGACACTCCACCTGCTTCTGGCCTTGCTTTATTGAAGGAAAACAAAAAATTGATCGTATCCGATTCCATCTCCGCAATCACCAACTGGCATACGGTCGTCATTCAAGATCGCAGCAAACTGGTTTTAGAGCTCAACCATATCGGATCAGCAACACTAGCAATCATGCTAATCGTCAGCTTTATTGCCATCATCCTTTTCTGGCTGATCGCTCGCATCATTACGAATCCAATGAAAAAGCTTATGCTATCGATGAAAGCGCTTCAGATAGGTGACTTCACCCAACGGGTCCATTTTACAGGAAATGATGAGATTGGTCGTCTCGGGCATTTATACGACACGATGGTTGGAAGGATCAAGCTGTTAATCGACGATGTCTATGCCTCTAGCCTGAAGCAGAGAGAAGCTGAGCTTAAGGCATTGCAATCCCAAATCAATCCTCATTTCTTGTACAACACCTTAAACATGATAAACTGGAGCGCCATGCAAAAAAATGATCACGAAATATCGGAGATGGTCGTCTCACTCTCGCAGGTATTCCGACTAAGCCTGAACAGCGGAAATGATTATGTAGAGCTGGATCAAGAGATCGAGCTTGTACGGCATTACTTATTCCTGCAGAAGAAAAGATATCCAACACGGCTTCACTTCGAGATCGAGATAGAGGCCGCTTTACGGAACTTTCACATGCCGAAGCTGCTCCTCCAGCCGCTCGTCGAGAACGCGATTATCCATGCCATCGAGCCTTCCGAGGGAACAGGGAACATTCATGTGAGAGCCTATCGTGAAAATGAATGGGTCATTCTTGAGGTGTCGGATAACGGACCTGGCATACCGGAGGCACAGCTGCACTTATTGATGGATGGCCGCAAAGCACATTCCAAGCGATTACTTAGCGAATCCCGCTCCGGGATGGCACTATCCAATATTAAAGAGCGACTGACCTTGTTCTACGAGCATGCGGAATTCGATATTCAGAGCAAAGAAGGTATAGGAACAAGAGTACAAATCCGGATCAGACAAGGAGACATCACGAATGAAGCTTAAAATGATCGTCGCGGAGGATGAACAATCATTTCGCGAAGGGCTTATCGCCCTCGTCGATTGGAAGCTGTACGATATCGAAGTTACCGGAGTCGCGGAGAATGGTCGTCAGGCTCTGGAAATGATCATGAATAATCCACCTGACCTGCTTCTGACAGATATCCGAATGCCCTACATGAACGGGCTGGAGGTCATACGAAAGGCAAAGGCAGACGGGGTGACTTTTCATACAATACTGTTAACCGGCTACAACGAGTTTGAATATGCCAAAGAAGCGATCAATCTCGGAGTGTCTGACTATTTGCTCAAGCCATGCGTGCCGCAAGATATTATCCGTGTAATTCTTGATGTGAAACGGAAAATCGAGGCTTCTGCACCCAATCGACCTCTTCTCTCGGAAATGAACAGAGCTTGGAATCGGAATATTCACCATCTGAAAAATCAAATTCTTACGCAGTGGATCCAGAAGCCGCTTATGCCCCTGGAGGACCGCTCTTTGGTTATACGTGAGGTCGATCTTACCCTGCAGCCTGGACCGATTGAGATCGGGTTAATTCGGATGGATACCCATAAAAGCCATTATCCCTACTCCGAACGTGATCTAGAGCTTATCCGTTTCGCTATATTGAACATAACAAACGAATCACTTACCTCTGCTTATGACGGCAGACTCGAAGTGTTTCGCCATGGAGACGATATTCTATGGTTCGGTAATTATCCGACTACTGCTTCAGAGCATCATCCAGAGGCAATGATGAAGCAATTGAAGATTAATCTAGAATCTCATCTTAAGCTGACCATAAGCTTGTCCGTTAGTTCCATGCAACCGTCGGTAAACGATGCACATCTTGCTTATCAGCAAGCACTGAAAGCGATGGAGGAACGCTTTTACCAGGGTAATGGGGGGATTTTTTTTCATACAGAAATGAACCGACAGACCCGCCCGAGGACATCCATTATGGACGATGCCTATCTTCAACAATGGGAGAAGGAATGGTTCGTCTACTTGCAGAATGAGCAGTATGGACAAGTGGTAGACTCGATCGCGGCGGGACTCGATTACTTTAAGGAGCATCCCGAGTATTCGAGAGCCGAAATCATATTACGAGTCACAAGCCTTATTCTAGAGCTGCAAAAATTTGCGAAGGAACGCTACCCAGGCTCCATAGAATGGCAGGATGGCGTCATCAACTGGATTGAGAAAATGCCGGATATGGAGACGATAGACGAATGCTCATCGATTTTACAGAAAATCGTACAATGCATTGTAGAGGCCGCTTCCAATCACAAGGTTCTTCACCGTACGGTACACGCTACGATCGAGCTGATACGCAATAAGTACAGCACCAATCTCACTCTTGAGCTTGCCGCCAAGGAAACGTTCGTCAGCAGCTCTTACCTGAGCTCGTTATTCAAGCAAGAGCTTGGTGTGAACTTCCTCGATTATTTGCATCAATTCCGTGTCGAGCGCGCCAAAGATCTGTTGCTAGAGCGCTACAAAATATACGCCGTCGCCAAGCTTGTAGGCTATCAGGAAGAGCGCCACTTCAGCTCTACCTTCAAGAAATGGACTGGCCTTACCCCCCGGCAATACCAGAAGAGCCACATTCACGTCTAATAATGTTTATATTTTCTTTGTGACAGCCTTCGGTAAAGGGAGATAGAAAGGCATGCTCATGATAGAGCTCATCAAGAGCGATTTCATTGTTCGTCATGACCGCCTCACATAATCGGTTCAAATAATCCGATGCCATGTCCAAGCGTCTCGTCATCTCTGTCGAATCAGCAGTGGCTTGCCCATGACCGGGTATGAGCAAGTGAATCGAATGAGTTGCGAAAATACGATCCGCTTTCTCCAGAGTTTGCCGATAAGCCTTCGCACTCTGATAAATAAACGGTCGTTCAAAATCCGATAAATAATCTCCTGCAATCAAGACCCCCAGCGGCTCAACTATAGTCATCAATCCATCTTCCGTATGTCCCGGTGCGAGATAGAAAGTGATTGTTGTGTCTCCTAGACAAAGCTGCTGGCCATCCTCTTGAATCACGATATCTAGCCTCGGGAATTCAATAGGATAATTCCTAATAATATAATTTGAGTTATCGAACTCCCGGATCAGTTGAAGCTTCTTCTCTTTCTGTGGATGCTGCTTCAGTCCGACACTCCCAATTACTTTCGCATCAGGAAACGCTTGATAGCCTATGATATGATCGAAATCACCGTGAGTAAATAGAAGATACGTGTCCCGATTTCCTTTGATCGCATTTACATAATCCTTGATCGTCTCTACTTCACCCGAAAGCCAGTTCGGGTCTACGAGGAGCACCATTTCATTCGTTTGAATGATCGTCGAGGTCGTCTGATATAATGCGCTCTGGAAAACCGTTATGTTTTCGCTTTGGTATTGAATCAAGAGTAGCTCCTCCTCATATATACCTCTCCGTAAGCGGTCTAAGTTAGCATTTCTACTTTTCTAAAGGCAGCCACTTTAGAAAATGCTGAATGTGCGTGTCCCAATAGCCCCATTCATGATTACCCGGCCCCTCAACATAAGTCAGCGGATACTCTGCCTCTCTACAAGCATCACGGAAGGAGATATTATCTGGATATAGAAAATCTTCAGTACCGCAGCATTGGTAAAATGGAGGCTTCTCCATAGAAGCTTGGGATTGCTCGGCTACAAGCTGAAGTAAATCCTCATCGGTGCCGCTAATATCCTTTTCTCCGTAAATAAGCTGGAAATACGCCTTCATATGAGCCATGGCGGGGAATTTGATACCGTTTGCCATATCAAGTGCGCCGGACAAGCTACCTGCAGCAGCAAATCGATCCGGATGCCTTAGTGCCCATTTGAAGGCCCCGTATCCTCCCATTGACAAGCCTGCTACATAATTATCCTCCCTTGCTTCGGATAAGGGGAAGAAGGATCGTGCGATAGCCGGAAGCTCATCAGTTAGAAAGGTCCAATACTTATTGCCGTACTCCATATCTGTATAGAAGCTTTGATGCACATTCGGCATGACTACTGCGAGTCCAAGCTCTGCTACATATCGTTCGATCGATGTTCTTCTTGACCAGATCGTATCGTCATCAGAGAAGCCGTGTAACAAATATAAAGTCTTATGAAGCTTCTGGCTGCTGCGATTATTCAACCCAATTTGCGTCGAAGTCTGCTGAGGTAAAATAACGGTCATAGAGGTGCTTAGCCCCAGTACCTCCGAGTAAAAGTTACAAGTGATGAAAGCCAATCTCAATTCCCCCTTAGAATGTTTTTGTGGTGCTACTTCTTAAAGCATACTGGTGATTTCTTCAAAAATAAAGCTAAATCGATTCATCTTTTTTCTACATTGTGATTTAATTCACATTTAAAGTTGGAGAATCGATTTATAATCAAGACATGAAATACAAGAAAACAAACGAGGATGGTGAGCCCGATGAAGAAGCAGTTTCGATCTCAAACATCGGCTAAGTATAAGATAAGGCGATAACGACTAATCAGTACTTTCAAATTCAAGGCCCCATAAAATAAAATTTAGGAGTGAGTGTCATGATGAAATTGTGGAGAGAGCATCGCATTGCTGCAGTCTTAGTCACTATTGTTCGTTTCGTAGTTGGATATGCTTGGATCACTGCTGGATGGCATAAAATCACGGGTGCAACACCTTTCAACGCTGGAGGATTCTTAAACGGAGCTATTAATAATCCGATTGTCGATAAAGCAACAGGCGAGGCAGTTTACCCAACATACCTTGCCTTCCTAGAAAACTTCGCATTACCGAACGTTAAAATTATCAACGTAATGATTCCTTGGGGAGAGTTCCTTGTAGGTCTTGGTCTCATCCTTGGTACGTTGACCGTCACAGCCGCATTCTTCGGACTCTTAATGAACTTCATGTTCCTGTTCACTGGAACAGTAAGCACCAACCCTTGGTTATTGCTTCTCGGATTACTCGTCGTCGTCGCTGGAACGAACGCAGGTCGCTTCGGACTTGACCGTTATGTCCTTCCACTCCTTCACAAAGGCACCGATCGTCTCTTCCACCGCAAGCCGAAAGATCCGGCTACAGGTGCAGGCACTGGTATCCTGGCAAAATAACGGATCATAGTCCTTGAAGAACAATCATCATTAAACAGCCTTAGCCCGAACTCCATCGGACTAAGGCTGTTTAATTTCCTGAAATACATGTCTTACAATTTATAAAAAGAGACCGCCGTTCCCCCTAATACCGCATCAATCTCTACCTGAGAGCGACCTTCTAGCATTTTGTTCGCCTCTCCCCAAACCTTGCTATAGCTTCCAGCGAGATTCGCAACAGGCCAATCGCTTCCAAACATTAATCGATCCGCACCAAATACATCAAAGGCATGATCGGTATACGGTATCAAATCTGCAGCTGACCAATGATCCCAATCCGCTGCCGTATTGAGCCCCGATAGCTTGGCATAGACTTGTGGATAGGATGCTGCGGTCTTGAGCTCACTCGCCCATGGCTCCATTAGCCGATTTTTAATCTGCGGCTTGGCCAGATGATCGATCACCATCCTGAGCTTCGGCACTTTCTCGGCAATTAGGGGGATATGCTTTAGATGGTTAGGGAACACAGCAACCACATCAAAGGTCATTCCGAAGGCTGCCAATACCTTTAGCCCTTCGATGACTTTATCTTGAACGACCCAGTCTGGATCCTTTTCTTCATGAATCAAATGTCGAACGCCCTTGAAGAGTGGATTTTTGGTATACTCCTCCAGCTTTTTCGCAGCTTCATCCGGGTTGTCCAAGGGGACCCAGCCTACCACACCGCCAACCCAATCGAATTTCGCCCCTGTTTCTAGCATATAATCCGTATCCGCATAAGAATTCATTGCCTGAACGATAACTGTCTTATCGATTCCTGCTGCTTTGATCTGAGGCTCTAGCTCATCTGCTTCGATAGTACGATAGATCGACCCATAAGATGGAACTAACCAAGGATACTCCACTTTATCGAGATTCCAAAAATGCTGATGAGCATCTATTTTCATGACTTGAACCTCCTTTTATAAGATTTATCGTATTTCTTTAAGCCAAACAGGACGGTTCTCTTCCATCGAGCGAATGGCGGCAAACAACGTTTGTAAAGTTAACAAATTATCTTGCACGCTGTTTTCCGGTTCACGATCCTCTTCCACCGCGCACAATAATTCTCCCATCGTTCCCAGAAAGGCATGCGGAAACCACCGGCCCTCCAGCTGCGGGGTTAACCAACAGGTAGGGTCTATCTGCTTGGATAGAAAGCTTAATGTGTCTTCTTGACCGACTGGGTAATTGTACAAAGCCCCATTCGTACCTTTAATGATGCCCTCGGTTCCTTCAAAACGGAAGGTTGCGTACCAATCTTCCTGTCCGGCGATATGGTTATGATTATCATGAATGAGTCCGCGAAGCGTGTCCCCAGGAAATTTCAAATGGATGAGCGTTCTTGTTTCTCCCTTGCATACTTGACCAGGGAACTTGGCACCATCCGCGTACACATATTCGGGAGTGCCAAGCAAGGAACGAATCGCATCGATATAGTGGATACTATGGTACATCAGCTCTGGATGGTCAATTTCCGTAATCCAGGGCCATAGGGACCAATCTGTATTCACATTCACTTGAATGGATGCTTGTGTAACCTCACCCAACCAGCCCCGCTTCATGATCGTGCGGCTTGCGCGAATACCTGGCGCCCAGCGTAATTGCTGATTGACGGCTCCTTTTATTCCAGCGGCTTCACATGCAGCTACAATTCGCTTAGCATCCGCGTATGATTCGCCTAGGGGCTTTTGGCATAGAACATGCTTGCCTTTTGCTGCTGCTCGCTCAACGATTTCAGGCTGAAATTTGGAGGGAACTGCAATATCGATAATCTGGATTTCAGGATGATCCAGTAACTCGTCTAAGGTGGTAAAAGTATGTTTGATTCCAAATTCTGCGGCGACCTTCTCGGCGTTGGATCTTTCAATATCATATATTCCCACCACATGGAGTCCACCTATTTGATAGGCGGGCAAATGACAGGCATGAACAATAGCACCCGCGCCTACAATGCCGATTCCTATCGTTTTGTTCCGAGGAACCGTAGGTTTATACGCCAAATCCATTAAAGCGCTGATCTCCGTTTCCATCGTCATCCTCCTTATTCGTGTTTTTTCTTCACCAATAACAAATGCGCGCAGGCCATGACAACTTGACCCCTTTGATTCACAACTTCTACTTGTTCTGTAACTAATCCATATGCAGGCTTCTTCGGATATTCTTGTTTATCGGCAATCGTAATTCGAACATGAATCGTATCCCCAATGTGCACGGGCTTTACAAATCGCAGGCGGTCATAGCCATAGGAGAAGGCTTCCGGATTCATGACCCCTGCCGTCATTCCAATACCCACACTGAATATTAATGTACCATGTGCGATGCGTTGGCCAAAGTCTTGTGTTTTGCACCATTCGGCATCCATATGATGAGGGAAAAAATCACCCGTCTGACCTGCATGTAGAACAATATCGGTTTCTGTAATGGTTCTTCCAAGCGTGACTCGGGAAGCCCCTTCCGAATAATCCTCAAAAAATATCGATTGTATCACGGCTACTCTCTCCTGTTCTATCTTAATAGTCACATGCCTGCTATTTCCTGCAATATTGCTTCATTATGTTCGCCGATGCGCGGCGATCCTTTCGGAGATGTCATATAGGCCCTATCAATCCGAATCGGACAACGTGTTGTCATTAAGCTTGCTCCATTGCTGCGAGTGACCTGCTGGGTCATCTGAAGGGTTTGGAAGCCTTCATGTTTCAGAAGCCGATCCCATGATAAAACATCAGCACACCAATAATCGGCAGGCTCGAGCTTGGAAAGCCATAACTCAGTCGTTTCATGAAGCAAGTGCGCTGCTAGTATCCGTTTGATTTCATCCCTCTTGGTGGACCATTCGCTTGAATCGGTATACATGGTCATCTCGGGGCACCCCAACAGGTGTCCGAGTTCAACAACAGAACCCATAGCCAGAGCGAGGTACCCATCTTTCGTACGGTATATCCCATATGGAGCACCCAGGTAGGCATGCGCATTATGCACGGAGCTACGAACAGGTGACTTACCTTCATTGAGATAAGTCGTCAGTACTTCGAACTGGAAATCAAGTGTTGCTTCCAATAAGCTGGCTTGAACCAAAGCGCCATGACTTGTGACCCCGCGTCGCACCAAACACGCGAGTATCCCTTGAGCAAGCTGCGCCCCCGCCATCATATCCGCAACAGCCAATCCGAATGGCATCGGAGGCTGTTCAGCATCTCCGTTAAGATAAGCTAAGCCGGAGAGGGATTGCACAAGCAAATCCTGCCCAGGCTTGTCACGCCAAGGTCCATTATGACCATAACCGGTTATTTCTCCATAAATGATCTGCGGATTGATCAGCTTGACGTGTTCGTAGCTTAACCCTAGCCGTTCCATCACACCTGGACGAAAGTTTCCAATCATGACATCCGCTTTACCAATCAGTTTTTTGATGACATCAAGCTCGGTTGGATTTTTTAAATCGAGAGCAAGACTTTCTTTATTCCGATTAATCGAATGGAATAAGGTGCTATCCCCATCCAACTCCATATTCGATATATATAAAGTGCGGCAAATATCACCGATGCCACTTCGTTCGACCTTGATAACCCTTGCTCCCATGTCGGCTAAGCGTAGACTCGCAGACGGTCCGGAAAGAAACTGACTAAAATCTAGCACAAGCATATCCTGTAGCGGTTTATCCAAATCTGTCATCGTCATACTTGTCTCTCTCCCTTAGCCGTTGGTTCGACCAAGTGAAACTCCTCTTCGAGCTTTGCATTGTTTTCCCCGACCCAGGGTGCCCATTTCGTCGATTCCGGCCGCATGCCGTTTATCTTAATCGGGCAGCGTGTTATCTTAATCGGTTGGCTACCCGGCCGCGAAATTTCTTGCACCATGTCCAATTCCTGAAAGGCCTCATGTGCTAATAAACGTTCCCATGTAAGTACATCGGCGCACCAGTAGTCTGCAGGCTCAAGCACATCTAACCAACCTTGTGTCGGTTGCGTTAAAAGATGCTCCACGAGAATCCTCTTAATCTCATCCCGTTGTAGAAACCACGATTTCGGATCACTGTAAGCAGCTAGCGCTGGACAATTTAATAACTCGCTTAAGCGAATAACTGATCCCATTGCCAATGCAAGGTATCCATCAGCTGTCTCGTAAATCCCGTAAGGCGCACCCAAATAGGCATGAGCATTATTCACGGAGCTACGTACAGGTGGCTGTCCGCCATCATTCAGATGGGTGGTTAACACTTCAAATTGAAAGTCCAGAATCGATTCAAGTAAGCTTACCTCTATAAGTCCCCCAACACCCGTTCGGCCGCGGCGGATCAGACAAGCCAGAATACCTTGAACCAAATGCGCCCCTGTGAACATATCCGCCGCAGCAAGCGCGAATGGAACGGGTGGCTGGTCGGCATTGCCGTTAAGATAAGCCAAGCCTGACAAGGATTGCACCAATAAATCCTGTCCCGGTTTATTTCTCCATGGGCCTGTTTTCCCGTAACCGGTAACACTGCCATAGATGATTTTCGGATTCATTAGCTTTACATCCTCATAACCCAAACCAAGCTTATCCATCGTACCCGGTCGGAAGTTCTCAATGATCACGTCAGCATGAGAGATTAGCTTGATCACCTTAGCGAGATCTTCAGGATCCTTTAAGTTTGCGGCATAGCTTTCCTTGTTTCGATTAATGGTATGGAACAAAAGGCTATCGCCATCGGACATGAGATTATGCAAAGACAATTGGCGGCAGGAATCACCTGAGCCTGGCCTTTCGATTTTGATTACACGCGCTCCAAGATCCGCAAGCCGAAGTGCTGCCGATGGACCAGAGAGAAATTGGCTGAAGTCAAGAACGACAATACCTTCCAATGGCTTCATCACTATTCCTCCTTCAATGACTCACGATAGAGCACATCCATCTTCTCAAGGGCTTCTGCCGGATTGCCACCGTAGCGGATATAGTCGCGAACAATATCGCCAGCATGATCCTGAAAGTGAAAATATCCACTATACCGTGGACGCATATAAGCACGATCCAGTGCGGGGAGCGTATTGCGATAATAATCGCTCGTTTGTCGATTCACTTCCTCGTCAAGCCAAGCTACTCTGTGACCCGGCTGCCCGCCTCCTTCAAAGTAAAGCGTTTTTTGGATCGTCGGGCCCGCAGTGAACATCGCATATTCAAGCGCTGCATCCATAGCTTCGCAATGAACGGAGATCGCTAGTCCCGTGCCACCCAGTGTTGACTTCAACTTGCCGTGCTCGCCTATCGCCACCATGTCCGTAGAATACAACAGATTTTTGGCATAACCTCGCCTGGAGTAGTTGGAATATCCATAAGCAAACGGACAATAATAAATGTCCTCCCGCTCCGCCATGGCTTCGTATACCTGGATGGGGTTCCAATCCAACATTTCCTTTGTGCAATAGCTTGTTAATTCTCTCAACTGCTCTAACACTCTAGTGCCCATTTCCAAGCTGATACATTTATCTGTAGAACTAAAGGGTTCCTCCCCTTGCGTAACGCACAGCATATAAAATTGCATTAGCGTATCGATTGGAATTCCGGCAAAGGCCACCCTTTTCTGCTTGGCAAGAATCAGTAATTCATCCCAGGTTTCAGGCAAATTTAACCCTTCTTGGACGAACAAATCTGGCCGATATGTAGCGATTGGAGTTGCAGCATCGACAGCAAGCGCACTCTGAAATCCGCTGAAATTATAGCTTTGGTGGGATAATCCGACGGAATTAGCGGATTGGTTCTCCATAAATTCTCGGGGTAGCTTCTGTTCGAGTGGAACCAGAATTTGTTTGTCGGCGGCAAAGCCTGCCCACGGATGATCGATGATTAACAAATCATATTTCTCTGCAAGAACTTGTATCGGATAATCCGCGAAGTGCTGGAGCGATCTTTTGTCCCAGGTGATCTCAACGTCAGGATGCAACTCCATAAATCTTTGCGAGGTAGCTACAACAGAAACATAACCTCTTGAATGATTCCAAGTGATGCCGCGAAGCTGTTTTTTCATAACTTCTCTCCCCTTTCGTGGTGCTACCAGAGTACCATGATTTGAAGATATCATATGTGATTGTACATCTCAACAATATTCTGTATAGTAGGCTCATTAAGATGGGTCATGATATTTAAAGTTTGTTATCGGAGGGCTATCGGATGTTTGAAGTCAAAGCTGTCAAAAAAATAACGGTAACCGAGCAGATCATGGAACAAATCGCCGGATTAATCACGTCCGGACAAATAACCCCAGGTGAACAACTACCCAACGAAAGAGACCTCGCTGAAAAATTTCAGGTTACTCGAGGCCGTGTGCGGGAAGCCCTGCGTGCTTTATCTCTGGTAGGACTTATCACCATCAAAGCCGGTGAAGGAAGCTTTGTGAACGAACAAAGGGTTCCTCTCCCTGTCGAAACCATCACCTGGATGTTTCATAGTGAAATTCATAACCTGGATGAAGTGTATGCGGCTCGGCAGCTCATTGAAACCGAAGTCTACTTATCCGCTGCCTCACTTGCGACAATAGAGAACCATGCTTATTTACAGAACATACTCGATTCCCTCAGACAAGCTATGAACAGTATAGATCCGGCAAGCTTTCTAGATGGATTGGATAATTTTGATTTGTATATGGGCGACATATCCGGAAATCGAATCTATGCCAAGCTCATGCAAACGGTCGTTTATTTGCGACGCGAAACAAGCCTCCGGCTCTTACATGTTCCGGGGGCTATCGAGAGCAGTCTGGATATGCGTACTTTGCTGTTAAAATCCATTCAAGCTAAAGATATGAAATTGGTGAAAGAGAGCATAAAAGCCCACTTTCGTAATTCAAAACGTTTTTACGATACTATTATTAGCAAATCGTAAAGCACAAGCACGCCGAAAAACCTTGATAGCCCGCTGTTTCGGGTCATCAAGGTTTTCTATTTTATAAGGAAAGATAGATAGTTTACTATTTTTCTAAAGGCAGCCACTTCAAAAAATGCTGAATATGCGTATCCCAATAGCCCCATTCATGATGGCCCGGCCCTTCAACGTAAGTCAGCGGATAATCCACTTCTCTACATATGTCACGGAAATTGACATTAGCATCGTATAGAAAATCCTCTGTACCGCAACATTGATAGAGCGGAAGCTTCTCCGAAGATGACTTGGATTGCTCGGCAACAATATGTAGTAAATCCTCATCCGTGCCTCTTATTTCCTTTTCCCCGTAAATAAGTTGTAAATAAGGCTTCAAATAAGCCAAAGCCGGGGAATTAGTATCTTTTGCCATATCAAGTGCGCCAGATAAGCTACCTGCTGCCGCAAATCGATCCGGATGCCTTAGCGCCCATTTGAAAGCGCCATAGCCCCCCATAGACAAACCTGCAACATAATTATCCTCCCTCGCCTCGGATAAGGGGAAGAAGGATCGAGCGATGGTCGGCAGCTCCTCTGTTAGAAATGTCCAATACTTATTGCCGTACTCCATATCCGTATAGAAGCTTTGATGCACATTCGGCATTACTACGGCGAGTCCAAGCTCTGCTACATATCGTTCAATCGACGTCCTCCGTGACCAAATCGTATCGTCATCGGAGAACCCATGCAATAAATATAAAGTCTTATGTAGCTTCTGGCTGCTGCGATTATTCAACCCAATCTGCGTCGATGTCTGCTGAGGTAAAATAACGGTCATAGAGGTGCTTAGGCCAAGCACTTCCGAAAAATAGTTACATGTTATGAAAGCCAATCTGATCTTCCCCCTCGGATATGTTTATTAAAAATAAAGTCTCCAGTTCGCCCTGGCTATGCGTCTAAGACTCTTTCTCGAAAACAGACGAAAGCTCGATGACTAGGCAAGGCACGGAGGAAGAAACAAGCTTGTCCTCCTCCGTCCAGGTCGCGACCATCCGGTATTCTCCTTCGACGAGCAAGAACTTGATCCACGAGTCGATAGACCGGGTGAGGACAGGAAATCGTATCGGACACCTCCGATGATTTCATATCTTTCTTCTATGAAATAAGTGCCGTGCGTCCCCTTAACCTTAGTCGCTTTGTCAGCTTTATTGGCGCTCATCCTTCCTGCCTCCTCCTCGAAAACAAACACCCCGCAAAGCAACACGAATCGTGTCCCGCTTTGCGGGGTGCTTCCCCGATCTTTCCTATAATTATGGATGATCCAGGATAGGCCTGTCAATCTGTGTAAATGAGGAAAGTGCGCTTAATTCACCGACGCATTCGCCAATTCCGATAACCCCAGGATGCAGCGGAGGCAACGTGATCCATATGTGCAACACGCCTTCGCTCCAACGTCCGTCCGCACCGGCGAGTCTCGGTTCCTCGTCGGAGCCCAGCCTATGGCTGGTTTTCCCTGTCCCGCCGATAATACGGCGACATTCTCCCGATCCAGCTTCATCTAATTGCCCCCCCGTTCTCCATTCCTTAAGTTTACAATGGATCACGCATACGGTCTTTGCACCGTTTGTTCTAGTTATCCGATCGCTAGCATGATTTTCTCCTGCGTAGAATCCCATTTCCTCCGAATCTTATTGCACGGTATTGACATTCGGTCATCCGTATTACTCAGCTAACCTTAGTGCCCCATATGATCCTCGATTCACAAGAAAAAAGCTGCCTTACTTGTAATTTCCTACAAGTAGAGCAGCTTTATAACTCACAGACTATGAATGTATTCGCAGAATTTATCAATACCTTGATCGTTCGAATTCAGTTCATGACCACCCTCATAAGCTTCGCTAGATACGCGGTTCTTTATATTTAATTGTTCATATCGCTTCTCCACCTTATCCATTTCTTTAATCGCATGCTCATAGCTAAACAACTCATCGTTTCTCCCAACCTCGATATGTAAATATCGCGGGCATATCAATCCGCATACTTCCGCATCCAAAAAGGTGTTTCCCGAATTGAACCAAGTGAAGTCAGGCCAATCGTATATAAATCGATTATTAATAAAACAGGATGAGTACGCCGCCTTGATCCGAGTATCTACTGCAGCCGTATACAGCGTATAAAACCCACCATAAGATAATCCGATCATCCCAACTTTGCTAGCATCGATGTCATCCCGTGATAGTAAATAGTTCAAGCTATTCTGAATCTTATAGATCTCTACCGCCGCAATCGAGCTCCCGAGCTGTTTCAATTGTTTATCCATTTGAACTCGGTCATATTTGGGACCGTATTCCTCCTCTTTCCAGAGAAGTAGTTGAGGTGCAAATACGGCGATTCCCCGCTTCAGAATTGTTCGGGTCATATCATGATAATTCGTCGGACCATATAATCCAGAGCACAATTCCGGCGTTCCTGCTCCACCATGCTGTGAAATCACAAGTGGAAAGGGGCCCTCTGTATGAGGCAAGAATAACAAACCGTAAGTTGTCAGCTCATATTCCCCTTCTACCCGAACCCTGTATATCTTACTGAGACTATCTTCGGCAACAAATGACAGTTCTGCACGGGGGGGTAATGAAGAGATCATGGGATCTTTCAGTGGCCATCCTAGCATCTCCTTGAACTGTAGCCGATACGATTCTATATCCTGTTCATAGGAATATATTGACGCTGTGCTAGGTTTAAAGAAAACACCACGTTGCTCATCGCTGCTTGAACGCATACGCTCAATGAGTCGAGCAAATTCTACCTTCTGTTTCTCTCTATATTCGTTGCCGATGTCTGGATTTTCCGTATATAGATATTCCTTAGAACTATCAATCATTAGCTTTCAGTCCTCTCTTCTATTAACTTTTAACAGCCCCCGCGGTTAAGCCTTCAACTATGTACCGCTGCAAAAATAGATATAAGATAACAACTGGCAATGAAACGATGATTATATCAGCAAAAACCAGATTCCAGTCCGATGAATGCTGCCCGAAGAAAAAGTACACGGTCAGACTTAAAGTGAATCTACTTGCTGTGTTCAAGAAATAGAATGGTGTCGTGAAGTCATTCCATACCGACATAAAGGCAATAATGAGAACACTGGCGCTAACTGGCTTCAATAAGGGGAAAATAATTCTCCAGAACAAACCATAGGGTCTTACCCCATCAATAATCGCCGCTTCATCCAATTCTCTTGGAATGCTATGAAAAAAACCGATATAGACATAGGTTAGAAAAGCGTAATTCCCAGCAATATAGAGTAAAATAACGCCTAAATAAGTACGGACCAAATTCAAATCAAACATCAGCATATACGTGGTAATGATCGAAGAGGGCAATATTAAACCCGCGATAATAATGGTCTGTATTAGCTTACTTACCCTGTTTTCTCTCCTCTGAATGAAATAAGCAGACAGAGAACAGAAAATGATAATAAAGAAGACACTAACTACAGTTAGAATTGTTGTATTCCATAAGGCTTGTGGAATCTTTGCGCTTACAAACACGTCAGTATAGTTATTCCATATACTCCACTTCGTTGGTAAGGATAAGCCTAAATCCGAAGCCTCCGCTCCAGTCTTAAACGAATTTACAATAACCAAATAAATCGGAATGGCAATAACACAGCTGATCAATAGAGAAACAACTTCCAATAGTATTTTTCTCCAACCTTGCATTACACTCACCCTCTATTATCTTTATTCAGATATTTATTCGTGATCGATACAAGGACGAGAATGAATACAAACAACAATAGACTAGCTGCAGTCGCTTCCCCGTTCCTTCCTTGCGAGAAGCTCTTGTATACCATCGTATTAATAACATTAGAGGCATTTCCCGGCCCCCCACCTGTGAGTGCATATACGATATCAAACACCTTTAATCCACCAATTAAGGAGATAATGATGTTGGTATTAACAACGGGAAGAATCAACGGGAATATAATATGTCTCTTCTGCTCCCAGCTTGTTGCTCCATCAATTTTGGCTGCCTCGGTAAGCTCCTTAGGAATCGTCTGGAGAGCAGCTAGAAACAAGATGACGGTTAATCCGGTCCACTTCCATGTTTCCACAAAAGAAATGGAGTACATGATGATATGTCTATTCGTAAGCCAATGTTGCATCAGAAAGTCAAGATGAACACTCTGCAATAGCACATTGAGAAATCCACGACTTGGGTGGAAAATGGCCGTAAATGCCAATGCTACAGCAATTGGACTTAATATAACGGGGAAAAAAAGCGCAGAACGCAAGAAATTCGTGCTTCTAAGCTTAATATTTACAAAGTTAGCTAACAAAAATCCAAGACCGACTTTACTGATTGTCGTTACAACTGTAAATATAAAAGTGTTCTTAAAGGCTATTGAACTACCCGAATCTTCAAATATAGAAATAAAATTATCAAATCCAACAAGACGTGTGTACTTAAAAGTGGCGTCTAGGTTTGTGAACGCGTAGAAAAAATTTGAAACCGCAGGCCAGACGAAGAAGACTAGGAAAATGCAGAATCCTGGCGCTAGCATAGAATACCTGTAGTATTGACGTTTCAGCATACATTTCCCCTCCAAAAAATAGAGAGAGTTTCTTTACTTCAGAAACTCTCTCCCTTAATTGCTTATCCAATCGAATATTTCTAGTAAGCTTTACTTGAAGTTCGGATCATCCTTGGCCTTAGCGTTCTTCACTAATTCTTTCTGTTCTGCCTCTTGGACCTGCTCTGGGGTCTTTGCACCTGCGACTACATCCTGAAGGTATGCTGGATAATCCCCAGCTACATATTGAGGAATGCCACTTGAAGGACTAACGCCAACTGGACCGGCTTTCCCTTCATCCGCAAGCTTCTGAGCATCAAGCTCGGCAGACGTCAGTTGTGTATTCGTAATCCCTTTGATCGTCGGAATACCACCTTCAGATCCGAAATAAATATTTTGTGTCTCAATTGACTCAAAGTAGTTCACGAATTTTTGCGCCGCTTCTTGTTTGCTTCCCTTAACAACATACATCGCACTAGGCGGGAAAATCCCGGCCATATTCTTACCTGTATCATTAAAGGGAATAAGGAATGATCCGATATCATTGACTTGATCTGGGAATTTTGTGGAAATGTCGGTCATGACCCAAGTAGCCATCGGATACATGGCTGCATCTCCATTTGCCAGAGCTTTCTGTGCATTATCATACGTATCAGATAAAAAGTCTTTGTTTACATAACCTTTATCAACAACATCCTTAAGGAACGTAATGCCCTGTCTCTTGGCAGTAAAATCGGACATTGTTCCTTTATTCGTATATGCATTATCCGTTATTTCCTGCAGGTTATCCTGTGCTGCACCGGATTGAAGTGATGGAATTTGCAAGGTCCAAGCATCTTTGGCCGACAAATACACCGGAACCTTACCCGCTTTACTGACCGCCTCAGATAAAGCCCAAAATTCTTCCATTGTGGTTGGGATTTGCAAATTCAAGCTTTCAAAAACCTTTTTGTTATATATCATAACTGCCATACTTGATCCCCCGTAAGGAGCAGCATAGAAAGTCCCCGACGAAGCAAATGCATCTATCCATACATCCTTGTTGAAGTTAGCCATCCAGGGTTGATCGTCCTGCGGAACGAACTGTTCCTCTGGTTTTCCTAAGCCATCGCTCTCTTTAACAGCTGGATAGAAGAACAATAGGTCCGGTTTGTCATTCGTAGCAAATCGGGTTTTGATTAGATTATCTCCATCAGTACCCTCTGGAAGCTTCTCGATCTCTAAAGTGATTCCCGTTTTCTCTACGGCATCCTTCAGAACAGCTTCCATTCCACCTTTTAACCAGCTCGAATGCATAAGTGCTTTTAGAGTAATCTTCTCGATTGGTGCTGATTCTGACGCTGAAGCTGATGCCGTTTCTGTTGCAGGAGCAGCGCTGCTCTCAGATGGACTAGCCGACGGATTACTGTTATTGTTCGAATTTCCACAAGCCGCGAGCACCAACATTGAAAGAGCGGTAACAACCATTAGCAACCTTCTCTTTTTGAACAAGCCCCTCATTTTCATTCCTCCAAGTTATCATGTAAATGCTTACAAGACCCATGTTATGGTTTTTGATCCTTATCGTAAATGGTGATTTTGAAAGTACCAGGGGGAAGATTTCACACCGGGGATGCAAGCGAATAAAGGTTGAACGAACTATGACTTGTCCCATAAGCAGCTAACTGCGCTTGTAGGACAAGTCTCCTATTTAGTCGTTATTCATCCTTTTTCCTAATTGCCAATCTTTACAGCCGCTTTGTCTGCTGCTGCCCATTGGGCCCAAAGCTGCTCATCCGCATCTAGGAATCCAGAATTCGCACGGACGTCCAGCTGCTCATCGACTCCGAATAACCGGAGAAGGCGATGGTCATTACGGCTTCTCGCTTCCTTGATGATCCGTTGTACATTCGGTCCGTTATGATTATCCGTAGGTTTAAGCCAGCTTTTGTTGTAATAGACACTGAAAAAATATCGGGTATCCCCAGAGGTATTGGGTGTACCGCTATGAATGAGTCCATTGTGCGTCACAGCGACGTCTCCGGCCTTCAGATGAAGGATTTGTTCCTCCTTATGCGGTCTGCTTCGATCCTCTTTGTTAATGTCGATTTTCTGGCGGTGGGAACCTGGGATAACCCTTAACGGTCCATATTCATTGGTCAATTCCTGCAGATAACTGATCGCATTAATTGAAAGTGGGCTTACATAGTCTTCAGTCATCGGGTAGGTTGCCCATCGGTCGCGATGCCAACCGTTTACTTTCCCTTGAGCCTCAGTTTGTGATGTGGAAGGAAACCCTGCCAAAGATAAATTGTCCAATTGAACGAAGGGCCCTAGTACGAGTTCTGCAAAATCTAGAATCAACGGGTTGGCTACAGCCGGAAGCATTTGTGTGGGAGCCAGTTCACAGGTATTGGCGAACCACCATGTATCAAATGCTGTACCTGAGACAGATTCATGCAAACGATGATACGTCTTTTTGAGCAGCGCAATGTCCTCTGGATTATAGACTCCCTCAAATAGCGTATAGCCTTGCTCCTTAAATTCCTCGTAATGCTCATCTAGTTTTTTCTTAGATTGTGTCATGGAATAATTCCTCCTACTCGACTTAACTACAACCTAATTCTAGCAACGAACTTCACGCCGGAGAATACAGCGAACCACAGAGTTGTTGTCTGATTTTCAGTTTATGTAATGGTTTTTCAAATAGTCTGAAGGTGAATATCCGGTTATCTTCTTGAAGATCCGACTAAAGTAAAACGGGCTGGAAAAGCCGAACCTCTCTCCCACCTCATAAATAGTAAGCTTCCCGCTCTTCAATACTTCCGCCGATTTATCTATCCTTAACCTGAGGTGGTAATCTAGGATGCTTAACCCTGTTTTTTTCTTAAATACTTCACATAAGTAGTTGTAATTCATCTTCATGATCGAAGCGATATAAGGACCCGAGATTTTACGTTCACTATTTTTTTCCAGAATTTCGATGATCTTATGAACGGTGATATCCGCTTTGGAATTTATTTTACGAGCCTCTGATTGCTGATATAAATCTAAAAAAAGCGCCAGAGTATTCATGCTAAGCAGAAGGTGACGCAAATCGTTGCTCGATCGATACAGCTGTAGCAATTCCTTTAGTTTTCTTTCGGTGTGCGCATCATTCGGGACTTCAATTGTTTTGGGTAATTTGAACGAGGTTTGATATACATCTTGGGAAAACCAGCTTGCCCCCTTATTTGCAAAAGTGAGCGGTACCATCTCCAATTTGTCGAGGGGATTCGAAGGTTGATCAAAAAAATGAATAAAAAACCAGCGTGAGCCAGGTTCATTAATAGGTTGCCCCCATTGGCGGATTCCCTTTTTTAGAAATAAACCCTGTCCTTTGCGCAAAATATATTCGCTTTCGTCCTCCCATAGGGTCAATCGACCTTCAGTAACAAATAAAAACAGATGATAGTCCATCACTCTATCCGGATGTGCCCACGCTGGCTCCTGCGCCCCATATTCACCTATATCTCTGATCAAGGGTAGCTTATCCCCGTCTAGCCATATTTCGTGCATAGTTGGTTCACCTCACTTATCTCAATTATGCGACTCCGACACTTTTAATCGTAAATGGTGATTTTGAAAGTACCAGGGGGAAGATTTCACACAAAGGAGGCTGACATTTGGAATGTGTTATACTGACTTAGGAGGTCATTTATGCTATCTTTCAAGAATTTACAAACAAAGTTATATGTGACTTATTCACTTGTCCTAATCATAATTGCTCTCATTATCAGTGTGCCGATGTATGTGTATCTGAAGAATAACATTGAAACTAATATCAAAGAAAATATAGGCCGAGTTGTAAGCGGTTACTCAGGTGCTCTCGATGTATACTCAACCATTAGTAACAATGTAAGCACCCAAATGTATATGAATCGTGACAATTCAAACTATACAACTTTTCAGTATCTAAATTCTATTACCTATTTCAAGGATTCGAGTCCCAGTGAAATCTTACAATCTGAAAAGGCGATTCAAAACTCCCTTTACTTGAATGCTGCAGTCTATCAAACGATTCATAGAATTAATTTGTTTACGCCACACGGAGAATTCTACTCAACTAACAAAGCGGATGCCGATATTCAACAAACCATCCTTGCGAATGATGGGTTTAAGAAGGTGGAAGCTGCGAAAGGCTCCTCCCTATTGGATTTCTCGGAGAAGGACAGATGGTCATCTATGGATTCCGGTCCCGTCTTTTCATTCATTCGACAGATCAATTGGGATTCACATCCTGTTGGTTTCTTAGAGATACAATTTAAATCATCTGAATTACTCCATATAGAGGAAATAGATGCGAACCAAGATAAGCAGCTTATGATCCTGCAAGCGGGCGAGGTTCTTTATTCTTCTGCCCCCCTTGCTTCAGAACCCTCTTCCCAACAGCTAACAAATATCCTTAATAAGATTGGCATCTCAAGTGCAGGGAACGGTATTATTACTAATCATCAGGGGAAAGACGATTTCTATATGTATCAGACTTCCAAGGAAACAGGAGTAACGATTGTCGTAACGATTCCGAAATCTCAATTATTTGCACCTTTACAATTGTTTCGTAACGTCACATTGTTAAGTGTATTTCTCCTGATTGCAGTCTCGATATTTGTTTACTTTATTCTTGCTAAGATTTTAACCCATCCCCTTAAAAAGTTAAAAAAGGCGATTGACTCCATTAATCTCGGGGAGAAAAATGAGGCCTTTATTGATAATAAATTTCATATGGGCGAGATCGAAATCATTAATCGTTCCTTTCTAGCATTGAACCAGAGATTACAAGATAGTCTTGAGGAAACCGTTCAATTTCGAACCTTGCAAATGCAAGCCAAATTTGATATTCTTCAAGCCCATATTAACCCCCATTTCTTATTTAATATGCTAGGTGTCATTACCGTCTTATCAGACAGAGGCCAACAAAAGGCTGTATCTGAAACAAGTAGAAAGCTCTCCCAGTTTTTACGCTATTCGATTTCTTCCGGTTCATCCATTACGACCATTAGGGATGAGCTTGAATTTGCCAAGGATTATTTAGATCTATTAACGTCCCGATACCAACACCGACTTCATTATGTAATTGATGTTCCTGATGTGCTATTAAATATTCCAATTCCCAAATTATTCATTCAGCCGATCATAGAAAATTGCATTCAGCATGGATTACCAGATATCGACAAGCAATTGGATATTCAAATCATCGGCAAAATAATCGGAAACAAGTGGGAAATACGCATCACCGATAATGGTGTCGGCTTTGACCCTAAATCTTTAGAAACATTAAATCGCAACATTCAGGATTTTCTCGAACAAATTCAGACGAGTCAAACCGCTAAAGAGCCTGTTGCAATTGGTGGGATGGGCTTAGTGAATACAATCGCCAGACTCCAGCTCATGTACAAGGAGCAATATCATTTTTCCATTGGAAATAATGAAGATTGTGGAGCTTATGTCTATTTCCAAGGCTACATAAAGCTATAATACGATTTCCCTAACACATTCTGTAATGGAGGTGACTACCATGAGGATTATGATTGTTGATGATGAGCCCTTCTACATTGACCACCTTAAAGAAGTCATAGAAAACAGTCACTTCAGTAAATCTGAACAGACCCAGATTGTCGCACAATGTATTAGCGCTAGCCAGGCACTAGAAGCTATCCCTACCCTTCAACCGGATTTAATCTTTACAGACATCAAGATGCAACATATGAATGGAATCCAGCTCGCCACAACCATTCGTCAAAAGTGGCCTCAGATCATCGTTGTTATCGTGAGTGGTTACTCTTCCTTCGAATATGCCCGAGACGCAATCCGCGCCAATGTTGATGATTATCTTGTCAAACCTGTTGATCCTTCGGTCATAGAACAATTATTGAATAAAACGAGTAAACGGATTGACATGGAATCCTATCAACGACAACAATCTTTACTCAATGAGCTGCTGGACAGCAAACACATAGAGGTAGAAGCCCTAGCAACCTTAAAGCAAAGCTTTACCTTCACCAGTTATCATGTGTTTTATTTTAATAAGACGACGTCCTTATTGAACAAAGACCACTCACCTACTCCAACGGAGCACGAAATCCAAAGAGAATTAGCCCAGCACCCCTTATTACTTAAGAACGAAAGAGCTTGGATCCTTTCAAGAAATGATTCGAAAAATAGGGTTATCGTGCTCGGATTATATAATTCCGACGATGAGAAGATTAAAAATTTTGCTGCCGCATTCCTACAGATTATCGGGTATAACGGAAGTAACCATTCTATGGCGGTTAGCTCTATTTTCAAAGAAATAACGCAGCTTCACCAAGTTGCCCATCATCTTCACGATGAACTGTACCAACAGCTTGTTATTGGACATACAAAGAAGATCTTCCTATTTGAAGCTCAACCCGCCTTTGAAAAATCCAGCCTGCTGCTGGACAGCACAGATGAGAAGAAGATCGTTATCGCCGTTGATAAAAAAGATTGGAAGTTATTAAAAAAGGTAATCACTCATTGGTTTGACCAGTGGGAGCGGAATTCATGTCCTAACCTCTATTTACAAAAAAATTGCAAACAAATTGTTCAATGGCTAGAGAAATACTTCCGTACATTGGATCCACTTACGAGTATTACTACAGAGAAAGAGATAGAGGAAATCATCGACTCGGCTTACTCCTATGAGAAAGCAGTTGAAGACATTTGGAGCTTGTTATCCCATATTTTCCGGATTGAAGAGCATGAGTCAATCAGTAACAAAGGAAAACTCTTAATCGAACAAATCACAGACTATATGGCTGCAAATTTAAGTGAAGTCATCTCTATGACTCACATCATGGATAGATTTCAAATTTCGAGCACCCATCTGGGAACTCTATTTCGCAAGCATCTCAGCAAAACCTTTGTCGAATATCTAACCACTCTCCGTATTGATAAAGCGAAGGAGCTCATGCGAATTTATCCCGATATGCCGTTCAAAGAAATTTCCGAAATTGCAGGCTATACGGATCGACACTATTTCACTAAAGTATTTAAGCTTGTTACAGGCAAATCTCCAACAGATTTTAAAGAGCAGCTTCTTCAGGAAGAGAAGTCTGAGAGCTAGATCATTATCGAATATGTTTTTTGCGAAACGACAAGAGAGACTCCAAGAATAGTGCAGCCTTGGAATCTCTTTTCATTACATTAACACCTATTCACTTATAAGATGCCCAGCTTCATTTCCGTGATCGAGCCGGTATAGCCTTCTGGCAAACGGATGCGAGCTATCATCCCTTCCGGATAGGACACATTAAGCTGAATCGTCTGGTTGCTCTCATCAAGGGTCCATGAAACATCAATCCGCCCTCCTGCCGGGTGCGGGACACTCCCTTTCGCCCATGTAAGTCCACTTGGTGCAGGCGCAATCTCAACTTCAGTCCAGCCTGTCGTCAGACTCTTCACGCCAAGCACCTCACGACCTAAAAAATAGGCTGGAGCAGACGACCACGCATGACAATGACTGCGCGTTAGCATATCCGGATTAGCCCGATTCTCAATGAAGTTCGGATATTGCTCCCAGCACGTGGTCGCGCCATTACGGATCATCGTGCCATAGTGATGGCGAATATCGTCCAAGATAAGACGAACCTCACCCAGTTTGGCCAATGCCTCATAATAGAAGAAGGACATAAATGGACTACCGATTTGCACAAAATGTTCCGGCGGTTGAACGAGATAAGCGTCGATGATCATCTTGCGCTCCCCCTGTACGACACCCGTAAGTGAGGCGACAACCTGCGAATGTATGCTCACGCTGTCTGAGCGACGACCATCCACATGAATGCAATCAATAAATGCTTGCTTCTCTCCATCCCAAAGCTGCTCGTTGATTGCATGTGCAAGATGATTAGCCGCTTCCTCGAATTTGGCTACGCCGACCTCAGCCTTGGCAATCGTCCCCATCTGTGCCGCTACGCGCAAAGTCTGAACCAAGAACATGTTCTGATGCGCCACAACACCGTCGTTAGGCTGATCGATCGGCGACCAATCTAATAGGTTCCAGCCTTTTACATTAAACAATCCGCGTTCGTCAATCTTGAGCAAATAGTGTTCCAGCGTGTACCGAATAGGGTCATACATTTCTACCGCGAACGCTTCATCTCCGGTTTGCTCGTAATATTCCGCACAAGCGATTGCCCAAAAGAACGTCCAGTTCGGGATCACGCTACTCCATCCGCTCGGCACTTGGTTCACATACAGCGGCGATTGGTGCTTGGAGCCGGGAACAAGTCGTAAGCAACGCTTCAGAATATCCTGCACCCCAAATAAGTAATTGCTTACGAGCGCTTCGTTTCGGCTATCGCCGACCCAGAACGTTTGCTCATATGCTGGACAATCGATGAACGTGTCTTCCATACACAGCTTTGTCGTATGCCGGCTTATTTCCCAAATATCATTGAGTAGCGCATCAGAGCATTCGAACCGCCCCACTTCGGCCATTGGATAGTTGCTTTGAATGAAGGTCAAGCCGTAGATTCGCACAGGTAACGTTGCTCCGCGCACCGTTAGCGCCAGGTAGCGGAAGCCACGGCGGATAGGCGTCTCATACACTTGTCGCCCTTCATGACATACGTAACGGAGAGTATGATCTAAGTCGAACGTATCCTGTCGATATTCTCCGGACATATACTCGAAGCCATACCAATCAAGCACCGTTCCCGCTTCTGCCTCCACTTCGAAAGAGAGGTAGCCGGAATATTCTTTGCCCAGATCGAACAGTACTTCAGTATCATAGCCATCGAACAATGGCACGAGACCAGCCTCATTATTTGGAATGATTGCATTCTGAAGCTGTGCGGGAACCGCAAACTTCACGTTCTCATTACGCCAAACACTAAGCGCGAACACATCAGCCTCAGACACATACTTAGGATCGATTGGGCTTATCCAGTCTGCGAATCGCTCCAAGTCCTCTGGTTGCTTCAATGTACCGAGCAGTTCAACGTATACAGGATGATCCCAAATAAGCTCTCTATTAGGCTGATGATCTATTGGGATGACAGAATCGAATGGACCGATTCGATAGAAGGTAGATTCTGAATGGTTAACTAGCTGCTCTAAAGGGGCAACGAATGAAAGATCACCACTCTGATCTCCATATATTCCGATCTGTAGCTTACCGGTATGGAAGCCTCCGGATACATCGATAACAAGCAGGTTATCCCCTTCGTTCAGGTTAACGTCCACATATCTTTCGGGAGTCGTTCCATATATATGGTCATGGGGGATTTCTTCTCCATTTAAGGACAATGCCCTAAAGCATCCTCCCGATTGCAAAAAACCTAGTGTAGCTGAACCCGCACAAGCCGTACGAATCGAAGTCACCACGAATCCAGTAAGTTGAATCCCATTCGCATGGTCCTCACTGCCATCGTTCAGCGCATTGCGAATATCTATCGCTGTTGTCAAATGGAATGATCTCACCTTCGCCAACGACTCAACCCGCACGGGGTAAACCGTCTCGTCCGTCAGCATCGGGATGTCCCGAGGCTTTAGTGACGTCCATGGTGCTATACCGACTGGACCAAGAACGATTGCATTCGACCATCCCACATCGTTATAATCTAGCTTCATCCATGATGAATCCCATGCCCTAGCGTCAACGTATTCTGAGAATCCTTGCTGAATCGACATGCGTGGTGCGCGTGGATGCTGTCCGAGATGACGTGAGTTAAGCCAAGTCTCGTCGGTCGCAACGATGACATTACCTTCCGCGTCATTGAGTTCAGCCAACAGACCTCCACGTCCTCTGATATAGTAGAAAGTTGACAACCCGAAGTGTAGGACGAGTACAGCAATTGTATTTTCTTCGCCAACCTTTAATAGATGTCCAACTTCATAAGTATCATAAGCTTGCTCGAACGGCCATGAGCGAACGGGTCCTCGACCGAGCCTCGTCCCATTTACGTACAGAACATAACGAGAATCCGCCGTAATTCGTAATGTAGACCCAGTGTGAGACTCAGCATTAGCCGGAACGTCGAATGTTTTACGGAAGCATCTCCATTCATTTCGAGGACTTTCCTCCCCCTCTCCCCAAACCCACTTGGCTTTCCAACTTGTAGTTATCATTATTAGGTACCCACCCCATTCTGTTAGAATTTCTTCTATTGTAAAAAAAAGTGTAAATCCTCGTTATGGGTTAATCATGACATTCTATGAGCAGATTATGATATTACTAAAAAACCTTGATATGCGTATCCCAATAGCCCCATTCATGATGGCCCGGCCCTTCAACATAAGTTAGTGGAAAAGTCACCTTGCATTGTCCATCCGGCTGGAGTCAAGAAGCTATGAATGAGACCTTGCAAGGGATCACAGAAGGTTGGGATTTAATTTTGGATTCGAAACAGGTGAAGCTTGGCGTTATTTTAGATTGGATTGACTCATGTGCAACGTTCTGGCAACAGACAAAGCTGCATAATCTCCGACTTCTTCCCCTAGAAAAGCAGGAACGATCTCGCAAACCGCCAAGGAATTCGGCAAAGCCTCTCTATTAAGCTCTTCCAGCATATAGGGTTCGATAAGCTGTCTTTGTCTTCCATAAATACTGCCGATTATGACTCTCTGCGGATTAAGAAGATCAATAAGATTAGCTATTCCACGTCCCAGATGAACGCCAACTTCTTGGAAAATTTGAAGTGCAACTGGGTCACCTCGTTGAGCAGCTTCCGCTACATCTCTAGCCGATATCTCATTGGTGGAATCAGACGAATGATAGAACGATGGCAATGCGCCGCCATTCTTTATTCGTTCTCTTACTTGAGATTGAGCAGCCCGGGCAATGCCTCCTCCGCTACAGAAACCCTCGAATGATCCTGCCTTGTTATATCCGATCGGCCCTTCCTTCTCCAGACGAATATGCCCGACTTCGCCCGCATTGTCATTCGTTCCTGAATATAAACGTCCGTCCAAGATGAGCCCTGCTCCCATTCCGGTACCGAAGGTAAGGAAGATTATATTGCGAGTTCCTTGTCCCGCACCCCACTGCCACTCGGCGAGCGCGCATGCGTTGGCATCATTTTGCAAACCGACCGGTACATTGAAGTGGCGTTTGATCGGGCCAATGACGTCAACTTTATCCCAATGAGGTAGGTTAGGGGGAGACAAAATAAGTCCACGCTGACTATCAAGAGGTCCGCCGCAGCTGATCCCTACTGCCTTTAACCGTTGTTGGTCTTCCGGATATTTCAGGAATAAAACCATTAATTCATCAATTAATTGTTGAATGGTCTCCTCCGGTGTAAGGGGAGTCATAAAGTTTATTTTATCCATAATCTCGATGTGATTTTCCGATGATCGACCGATTGTGACCGCGCATTTGGTTCCGCCAATATCCATTCCGGCGTAGGTGATCATTGTCCGAAAAACACCTCCTCCAGCATGATACACAAAGTATGATAGATGGGAAGGTGTCTCTCTTGAACATCCGGTGTTTGGTGATAGGGAACTGTAATCGTGACATCGCATAGCGCCTTCATTTGTCCTCCCGAGCTCCCTGTTAAACCAACGGTTTTCATGCCCTTTGCTTTAGCGATTTGGAGGGCACGAATGATATTGCGAGAGTTCCCTGAGGTACTAAGGCTAAGAAATACATCCCCTTCGTTGCCATAACCGTAAACCTGCTGTGCGAATACCATATCGGAATCAACGTCATTGGAGTAGGCCGTCATGAAGGCGCTATGACTTACTAGCGAAATTGCAGGTAAGGCTCCTTGCAATCCGTTACAAACCTCGTCCGTTTCTTCAGGAAATAGCTGCGCAAACTGATGCCGGAACGATGGGGGAACCGGACGAGTTAGCATAAAGCCTTTCATCAATTCCCCAACAATGTGCTCGCTATCGGCTGCGCTGCCCCCGTTTCCGGCGACCAATACTTTGCCATAATGTCGATAACAGGATTCTAAGAGACTAAAGGACTGTTGGATTTCGGGAAGACATTCCCTCAATTCCGGATACTTAGTTTGGAGCACTTGTAGATGAGGATTCATACATTTTCTTTCCTTTCAATAGATTTTCTCCTTACATCGGCATCTCGATCATATTGACTTCCGAAACAGCTTTCTCTGGATCGGAAGGGATCCATAACGTTTTGATTTCGCACTTACTGAAGCGCATGCTCCACTTGCGGTTCAGAACTGGAATTTCGATATTCGTTACTCCATCCTGTCCGTCCGTTTCATAGCAGCGAAGAATAAAACCGTCTTGAGCTTCGGCTTTTTTGAATACGGTAACGATAAGGTTGCCAGCAGACACCCGAATTCCCTCGGTAATCTGAGGCAGTGAGCCTTTATGATAGGTTTCAATAATGTGAATAGGCGGAACATTCAGTTCATTAGCCTTTTTGGAAGCTTCGGCATTCCGCCAATCCCCTATATGGGGAAAGAGAGCGTAGCGGAATTCCTGCACGCCTTGATCCATATATTCGTTAAATTCGTCCCGAACACCGTAGTGGTCAGCATACATCGGACTCCGCACGACAGTCATTCTCAAGTCGTTATCCTTGACGTCGAAGCTGTACTTCGAGTCGTTAAGTAGTGTAAGTCCGTAGCGCGGTGCGACATCAGAACCCGTATTTCCTGTTACGTCCAGCCATTGTTGTCCCGGTTCTTCTTCGCCGTTTACCAGTCTTTCGATATACCCGTAAGGAATTTCATAAGTGGCCTCAGGATCGTTAACGTTTACCGGAAAAGAGAGCTTGAGCATCTTGTGTTTTTCTTGCCAATCGAGCTTTACCTTCACTTCAATCCCAGGCTTGTCCCGATAAAGAATGAAATCCTGCTGAAGCACCGAATGGTTATATTGGTTCGTAACGCGCAGAATCGAGCGAATTGGACCCGATTCAATCAATTTGACTTGTGCATCTGAGAACTTAGCGATTTCGTTGCGAAATTCGAATACCCCATGAGACCATGTGTCACAATGATGCTCATCGATCACGATCGGAACCGCGCCTTGACCCCTCAGTGCTTCCACGCCATTTAGCTTATCGTACAGTCTACGAATATGTCCGGTATGGGGCTCAATCTCAAGACGATACCAGTTGTTCTCCAATGAATAAGCCTCTGAGACTAGACCTTGTCCCGTTACACTAATCGGCAGTTCCTTATCCTTGTAAATCCAGTACACGCGGTAACCCATTGCTGGAATTCGTCCCATGAAAACAGTATCATATTTATCTTCTTTATTAGTGCGGGATCCACGAACAACCTGGTACTCGATGGCTTCACCCTTATCATCGCTGATACTCTTGACCATTTTGTTAATTTGAATATGAGCATGGACTTCCCAAGAATGAGGGTTAAAGACGACGAGAGGAACTCCTGCATCCTTCTGCTCCCAGAGTAGCCAATCTTCATCTTTGCTTAAGGACTGAATCTCATCCTTCATCGTGTCGATGGACCACGAGATCTTCTGCAAGGCTGCATTCAGAGTGACCGCAGCGATGTTAAGGGATTCTCCGTAAGCTTCCCTTGAATCCTCATAGGCTTCTTTAATGGAACAACCACCCATGATGTCGTGAAAATGGTTAAACATGACGTTTTTCCATCCGCGGAGAATCTCAGTTGCCGGATAACTGAATCCAGCTATCAGATACGAGAAGGCACTAAACTTTTCAGCTGTCAGCAGACGATGCTCTGCTTTGCGATTTAAGGCTTTCGTCTCCGAATGGGCGGAATAGCATCCGCTTGCATGATGTTGCAAGTCATCCGTATGAACCGGAAGGTCGAGGTGTCTTTTTCCCATTTCTTCGAAATAAGCATCCGGAGAACTAATCTTAAATTGATCTTTGCAGTAATCTTTCTGTAGACGGTGTATGGCCTGCATATTCCCGATCGTAGGTCCGCCTCCATGATTACCGACTCCAAAAAAGTTCATGAGGTCATGTTCATGCTTCTCCGCGAGCTCAAACACCTCAAGGGCTTTGCCGCGAATGGGATCATTATAACTCTCGGAACCCCAGTTGCTACTGTAGCCAATCGGAATACGGAACGTCATAACGCGGCTCCCGTCCTTGCTTTCCCACCAGAATAAGCTGCGTCCCATCTGCTTCTCATGCTCATCTGGACGCATGAATACATAATAATCCATACCGCTCTTTTTCAGAATCTGTGGAATCATGCTGTGATGGCCGAAAGAGTCGACGTTGTAACCTACCTTAGACATAACGTTGAACTTTTCTTGGAAATATCGTTGGCTGTACAATCCGTGACGGACGAAGGATTCGCCCGAGGGAAGATTGCAGTCGGGTTGGATCCACCACCCCCCGACGATTACCCAACGTCCCTCTTGCACCCGCCTGCGAATCTCTTCGAACATCTCCGGTGCATTATGCTCTACCCATTCATAGTAAGCGGCACCTGCACAAGTAAATATAAAATCGGGAAATTCATTCATTCGGTCCAACGCCGAGCGGAAGGTCGCTTTGATTTCCGCATAACCCTCTTGCCATTGCCAGAGCCATACTGGATCCAAATGCGCGTTACCAATCATATGAAGCTTGAGATCTTTATTCATTGTTGTTTGTATTTCCTTTCTGATTGAATATTGCTGAGAGGCAATCCGATCGTTACAATTTGACCGTCCAAATAGAAGCTGCGAAATTCCGGATCGGTAAGAAGCACGATATCGGTTCTCTATCTCAGGACTTTCCTTATAGAGGCTGCGATAGATTGATTCATTATATCTACCTCAATTGTTGCATTTGTGTTGAGTTTCACTTATCCCTTTACACCTGTAAAAGAAGCACCTTTTTCAATATACTTTTGGCAGGTTGCAAATACGATGAGTAGAGGGATCATGCTCAGAACGCCAATAGCCATGACTATATTCGATGGGGTTGTTGATTGTAGTGAATTTAAGGCAACTGTAATTGTCCAATTGTCTTGCCCCGTCGAAATAACCAACGGCCACAAAAACTCATTCCAAACAGGTAAGAAAACCATAACCGTAACAACAGTGAAAATAGGAATCGACATCGGTAGTACAATTTGTATGAACTTCCTAAGATCTGAAGCACCATCCACTTCAGCAGCTTGCATGAGTTCGCGTGGCAATTGATCGAAAAATCCCTTGAATAAAAAGATAACAATCCCCCACGCTGTATGAGGTAAAATGACACCCCATAATGAGTTCACCAAATGCAGTTGAGTCATAGTTAAATAAAGTGGGACGAGGAGTACAATATCGGGCACAGCAAGCGTTGCTAGAAAGAACAATGTCAACCACAATTGAAGCTTCTTACTCCGAATTGTAAATGAAATGGCATAGGCTGCCAGGGATCCTATAACTAGCTGAAGTAGGATTGAAGCAAGGGTGACGAAGGCACTATTATAAAAATAATGTAGATAGGACGGGCCGTTACTAGATTGGGCCTGCCCCATAAGAATGACCGTCCGATAGCTGTCGAATATACTCCAAAAACTTCTGGATACCTCCAAGCTTTGCGGCTTGCCCTTCACAAATTCAGTCGACTGATAGAACTCTTGAAAGTGTTGAACGATCTCAGAATCCGAGCTTGATATTGCCTTTTCATTTGATATCGCGGCATCTCCATACCACTTAAACGAAGATAGCTTTTGTTTTTTAATATCTGGTAGCTTATTATCCAGTCCGTCTGCATTAAATAGACTTGAAGGAACAATAAATTTGTTTGCGTATCGGAAGGAGTAACCTGCCGTTTTAGCCCGATACAAGAGTTGTCCATCTTTTACCCCTTCGATAACAACAGCTCCGATCAAATCACGACTATTCATTTTCCATGGAAACCAGATCGCTTTCATCGCGTCTTTTTCATAAAAGTCAGCATCATTAATACCTTGACCTGTATAGTCCAATGTCACTTGAATGGTTTGAGGAATAGATGGCAACCACTTGGGTGGATTTGCTGTTATGGATAATTCATTCTTCATCGATGAGGAGATCATCCACAATAATGGAAACAACGCGGCTAATATAAAAAACAGAGTTATCAGATAGGCGATAAACTTCATTGTGTGCTGACCTTTTTCTTTAATGTGATGTTTACTCATTGCCTTCCCTCCTTCCATTAATCCGATTCTCTCGAGAGTCTTAGTTGTATAAATGTAATTAGCGCTGTAAGGATAAATAATAGAAAGGATATTGCACTAGCTGTACCAAAGCGCAATTCATTAAATGCTGCGTTATACACAAGGATGGAAGCCACCATTGTCTCATTAGCAGGACCACCTTGTGTGAAAACATAAATGTTATCAAACGTATAGAGTGCACCTGTTAAATAGGCGATAAACTGGATCAAGATTATAAACCGAATGTTAGGCAAAATAATCGCTGTCATTCTTCTCCAAGGACCTGATCCATCCATCTTCGCCGCTTCCAAGATTTCTGTTGATACCGCACGAATAGCCGAAAAGTATAAAAGAATAGCAATACCCGAGCTAGCAAAGACAGAAGGTAAAACAATGGCATATTTAACTACATTGAGATCGTTTAGCCATAGATAAGGGCCTAGTCCTAGTTTGCCTAAGTAATAATTCAATACCCCGTAATCCGGGTTATACATAAACTTCCAGATCAATACAGTGACAACACCAGGTGCAATAGCAGGGATTTGATAGATAAACCGAAATAGTACATTACCTCGATGAATTTCATTCAGGAATAAAGCCTGGACAATAGGAATCCAGAAGGTTAAGACCAAATATAATAATGCAAACACGAGGGTAACTCCAAATGCATGCCAAAAGGTAGCTGCTGTTAAAGTCTGTATAAAGTTATCTAAGCCGACAAAATTACCTGGTGGATTTCCGATGTTATAGTCAAAAAAACTGATATAGATCATACGAATTGTTGGATAATATTTGAATAGTAAATAACAAATAATTGAGGGTGTTAAAAATAAAACGGGTACCCAACGGATAACAAACTTACGCTTTTGTTTTTTTTCTTGCTTCGTATCCATAATCATTTCCATTTCATCACCCTTTTTTTGAAGATCAATGTCGAATGTCGGGACTCCTTTAGCAGAATCCCGACATCCTTATTTGCTTATTTAAATTGTATAATAGGACCAGTTAACGATGAATAGAATAATTTTACTTTCACCTAAAAGTAATTCAACCTCATTTAGGTACAGCAAAAGAGGCCCTAAGGCGACTTACGCCCTGGAGCCTCTTCCTTATCTCTTATTTCAGTTGATTAATGACTTCCAGAATCAGCTTGGCCGCTTCTGCTCTCGTTGCGTTAGCCTGCGGATAGAACCTATTCTGCTCTCTGCCTTGAATGATGCCCATTTGCTTAAGTGCTGCCACCGAAGACTTTGCCCATACCGGGATATCCTTCGAATCCGCAAACTCGGCATTTACGTTCGCGTCATCCTTTAATCCAAGTGCTCTTGCAATTAGAACGGTCATCTCCGCACGCGTGATCGGAGCATTCGGCGCAAAGAGGTCAACACTCACACCGTACACAACGTGCTTAACCGCCAATACCTGCAACGCCCTAGCAGCCCAGTGCGTGACTGGCACATCGCTAAACCTCTTGTTAAATTCCAGAACTCCATATTTACTTAGATGCTGTAGCGTGACCGTTACTGTAATTGCGCTGCTATTCACTGCTCCCCAACTTTAATCGTATAGCCTTCCGAGTCTAGCGTAATACCTGTCGGCTCCAATGATAAAAGATGGGTTTCCAACGGTGATAACAAAAGTGTATCCTTTGCAATTGCCGTAGTAGAGCTTATCCTTACGTCTGAACAACCTGACTCCATACACGGACAATACGTATTATTACGAATTTGCGAAATTATGTTGCGGAATGGCGTTCTGTCAGAATGGCTGATTGTTGATCAATATCGACAACTATATTTTTCATCATATTTTCTCAAAGAAAAATGCCGGGAATCCTTCTGTGGGAATCCCGACATCTATCAATCGATAAATCGTTTATTTTGCGCTTAATACATCTGCGTTATATTTATCAACAATTTCTTTTTGGGCTAAATCTTGTGCTTTTTGAAGCTCCGCTTTCGGATCTGCTTTTTCATCCAACAGTATTTTTTGAACAGCACCGACAACATAAGGGGTAAGTCTTTCCTTCAGAAAATATTCTAAATGGGGGTCAGCGGCAGTCTCTGCAACAACTGCTGTCAGGTCGGCAGGGATGTTGGCAAAGAATTTAGTTACATCAACATCTGTACGAACTTGTAGCAAACCTGGAAATGCTCCATTATCGGCAGAGAATTGTAGCTTCTTCTCAGCAACTTCTTTGGATGCCATATAAGTAATATAAGTCCATGCTGCATCCTGTTTCTCCGGGCTTGTTTTGGCATTTATCGTCCAATATGACCCACCAACTTGACCTGGGTTTTTACCAACGGGTCCCTTTGGAAATGGCATCAAACCGATATCTTGAATGTTCATGCCGTTACCTGTAAACCAATCTACATTACCAATTTCCATACCCACTTTACCTGCTGCGAAGTCTTTTAGGTTGTCGACTAAGCTTTGTACAACATTCTTCTGCACCACTTTATCGGTCCATTTCAAATCTTTGTAGAATTGTAAGGCTTGAACGACTGGCTCAGAAGTAAAGGTTAGTGTCGCAGTTCCATCGTCATTTCTCACTGTCAAATCTCCACCTGCTTGCCAAGGAAAATATTCAAAGAACCAATCAGCAAACTCTAAACCCAGAATGTTAAAGCCATAAGTACCCTTAGCAGGATCGGTTAGCTTCTTCGCAACCTCTCTGAATTCATCCCAAGTTGCTGGAGGTTTTTCGATACCCGCTTCCTTAAACAGCTTCTTATTATAAGCAAATGTCATTACGTAAGCATCGTAAGTTAAGCCATAGTACTTACCATCTTTCTTTCCAGCTTCCATTGTGGCAGCCATCATTTTATCTTTATCTGCCCATGCATTCAAACGATCTGTTAAATCTAATACAAATCCATTAGCTATATATTTCTGAATATCAGGAAAAGCTGCTGCATGCCAAGCATCCGGACCAACCCCTCCTGCCATAGCCACTAAATATTTATCGCGATATTTATCATCTAATTTCTCACGCTTAACCTTGATATGCGGATATTCAGCATCAAAGGCTGCGAATATTTCTTCTTGAACCTTCTTATTCGGATCATCATCATTCGGTTGATCCCAAACCGTTATTTCAACATCCTTTGCAGGCTCCGGTGTTGCAGATGCTGATTCTACGGCTGGAGTTGTAGCGCTTGCTCCGGTGCTTGCTGCAGGCGTATTCTTGGATGATCCGCAAGCAGTTAGTACAATTGCAGAAGTCAGCAATACGGTTAATAACTTAAATGCCCCACTTTTTAATTTCACGCAAATGCCTCCACAAATCATATTTTATTAACAATTGAATTGTATAATGGGAGCACTTTGTGCTGAATACAATAATTTTTCTTTCGTTTATAAGTAATTCAACCTTATTTAGGAGTTCGATGCTCCTGCCGGAATTCGTTTGGAGAAAGACCACGTTCTTTTTTGAAAACATTACTAAAGTAAGCTGCACCTTCATAGCCTACTAATTCTGCTATTTCCTGAATTTTGAGATTTGTTCCAATTAACCATTCTGAGGCTTTATCGAGTCGTACGTTTGTCAAATACTCGGTGTAGCTTTGACCATAGTTCATCTTAAATCGTCTGGAAAAATAAGTCGGATTTATAAAAAAACGCTCTGCAATCAATTGAAGCGAGATCGGCGATTGTAGATTTGAATCCAGATACTGCTTTATTTCACCCATCAAATCCTTACTTGGGTGATTTTCTTTAGCAGCGATAAATATAGTAATCTGTGAAAGCTGATTACTAATATGCTGAACCGCGTCCTTCCAGCTCATTAAATTTTGTAGCCAGAACTGTAGATCATCCATCTCACCAATTAACAAGTCTGAATTTTTCGTTTTCTCGATTAGGTATTTTCTCATAAGCAAAAACATGTCTACACAAAACCATTCGAGATGAACATAAGTCGACAAAGGAGTATCCACGAGTAACTGCACACGTTTCTCCACCCAATTGATGAGTCCTACTCCATTACCATCAGATAACAGCTTGAACAACAATCGTTCCTCGTGATCATTTATGACATTATGCTTCGAATTCGATTGTGCACGAATTACGCTATAATCATAGATTTGGTTGGCACCCTGCATCATTTTATTGCGTAGCGATAATTTGGCCAACTGATACGACTGTTGCATTAAACTCATCTGATCCACAACACTACCAATGGCAATCGTGACATCCAGCTTCAAATAACGGTTGATACCATAGAGAACATTGGCAAGCCATTCCTTGATCATAATGTTCTCATTGATGTGACTTATCCCAAGTACATAGACCATTTCATTCTGATGGATAGCATGCTGGAAAATAAATCCGTCATAGTTTGCCAGCTTCATCTGGTCTGACATCACATTCTCAACTGCGAACCAAATCAGATGCTCCTCACCAGCCCTAAATGAATAATGGGGGAGTATAAAAGACTCTAGCTCTAGCACGATTGCCAGAAAATAAGGGTGGCTGTGTTCCATATCTGTAATCAGCTTCGAGTTATTTTCCATAGGCAGGGATGCTTGTCCTGTTTGAATCATTCTAGTTAAGTACTGCTTTCTAATACTCTCCCGATTCATTTCATGATCTTGCTTTAGCTTATCCAATTCCGCTTGGCTTTTTTTCACTGATTCCTTTTTATGAATGAGTTGGCTCAGTACAAGCTGTAGCTCATCCTCATCAATGGGCTTTAATAGATAATCGGATATTCCATATTTAATGGCACGCTTGGCATATTCGAAATCGCTGTACCCGCTAATAATAACAAATGAGATCAACGCATTTATTTCCAGTGCTTTCTCAATGAAATCCAAGCCATTCATTTCAGGCATACGCACATCTGTAATCACAATATCGGGGATTTCCTGTTTAATAAGCTCCAGTCCTTCTTCACCATCACTCGCTTCACCCATAATCGTAAGCGGTAGCGCATAGGACTGGATCTTGACGATGATCCCTTTACGCTGAATCATTTCATCATCTAGAATAAGCACCTTAAGGGTCATCCCACTCTCACCTTTCTTAGACAACGGTTTTCATTAACCGAATTGAAACTTCCGTCCCTTTACCAAGCTCACTTTTAATTGTTAGACCATAGACTTCACCATATATTAATTTCAGACGTTCATGGGCATTAACGATACCAATTGACCGTTGTTCACGGTCCACCGAAAAATCACGTATTGAAACCTCCGCAAGATCGGTTTGTAACTTTTTGAGTCGCTCCTCTTTCATGCCGAGACCATTATCCTTAACCGTTATGACAATATCCAGCTCATTCTGAGTTACTGCTTTTATCCAGATTTGCCCCCCTCTTCGCAAACCCTCTATACCATGAATAATGCTATTCTCAACAATAGGCTGAAATAACAGCTTGGGAATCCGCACGGATTCCAGCGCAGACTCCACCTCGATCTCATACTGTAAACGAGCTCCATAACGAATCTGCTGAATCTTAAGATATTGCTTAATCTGTTGAATTTCCTCAGCAAAAGTAGAGAAGCTACCACCATTCACGTTATAGCGCATCATTTGCGCCAGAGAATGACAAATTTCCTGAATGCTTTTGTCCTCCCCTTGAACGGCTGCTAAGCTTTCAATCGTTCCTAATGTATTGTATAGAAAGTGAGGGTTGATTTGAGACTGCAGTGCTTTGATTTCTGCATCTTTTTTATTCAACTCCGTTTCATAAACCTTCTTAATGAGCCGATCAATTTCCATCGCCATCTTATTAAAGCTGACGACAAAAAATCCGATCTCGTCATTCGTTTCCACAGGTATAGAGACTTTATACTTTCCCTGCTGGATCTGTCTCATTCCTACTCTCAAGCGTCTGATAGGTACCAGCACACGTGAAGATAATAGGCTCGCCAAGAGCATCGCGATCATTAAACAAGCAAATCCAATGATGATGGCTCTTTGGGCCAAAGCATTGACTTCCTCCAATAACACTGAAACAGGAACCTTCCCAACCAGAATCCAATCTGTATTGGCTACGCTTCGATAGAAGACCAAGGACTTCCCACTTTGATCGGTTACGTAGGCATAAGGCTCATCATTATGTTCATTCCATTTCATTAAATTTGCTTCTTGAAACAAAGGAGATCCGATGTTCCCCATCTCCGTGCTTAGAATAATTTGGCTATCCTGCTTATTCACCAGATAGAACTCACCATGATCTTGAATCTTTAAATCGTTCAACCAATTTTGTAACTTATCGAATGATAGAATAACAATCATGCTGCCAAGAACGGGCTGAAAATCGGCATACACATCCTTTAAAGCTTGTGTATAGGCGATCGTCTGGAACATTTGTTTTTTCTGTTTATCATAGATTTCAGTTAGTACCCAGGACTCCTTGCCATTATTGCTTAACGCAATCTGATTGAGCCTCTCCTTCTCCATTTCAAAGAGATCTCGGTCTTCGACATAGTTGTTCGATGCCATCACCTTAATACGTGTAATATTTTCCTTATCATTTACCGTGATCATTTGAACTAGCGCATTGCTATTCTGCATGAACAGAAACTTATAATTAAAGTACTCTATCTTTTCTAAATTCTCATATATATCCCTATACGCAATTTGAAGCTCCTCATCTCCAAAGAAACCCCAAGCATCATTCTTAATGTTACCCAGTTGTAATTGCAGGGTTTGAACCGCCTGCTCTATCGCTCGGTTCATATTTGAAATCTCACTTTGCTTAATATTAGTTGAGGTTTCAATATAGAAGTTCACACCTAGTGAAGTAACCGTCAGCACAATAACGGCGAAAAAAGCCAAGAGCATCTTCCTATAAAAGGAGCGTTTGATGTATTGAATAGGCGTAAGTATCCATGTCCAAACCCTTTTCATACCATTATCTCCCATATGCTTTTATTATCTATCGCTCTCTTGTAAACATAACATGAGAGAACCTTCTTCTAATTGTTTTTCTAAATAAAAGTTGAATAATTGATAGTAGAGAGTAAATAAATTACACCTATTCTTTAGCCAGCCTATCGAGTGCGATATGAAAGTCGACAATGAATCAGTCTAGCTTGATTTGCCGGAAGATCAACTAGAAGTCCCTCTCTCATCCATTCTATGCCTTTACCATACAGGCTCTTCTCTTCTACTTCATCCGATGACAAGTAACGTATTTCATAGCTTCGATCGTTATCAAGCCCCAATAAAGGAATGCTCATCTTCATATCCTCACTACCAGAGAAAATAAATAGCACTGCTTCATCCCTTGAATAGCTCGTAAACTGAACCGCATCCCCGTCTTCCGAAGCTGTTGGAATGGACGTAAGCTGATAAAAGTTCTGAACGAGCAAGTGACGAATGCTTTTGAAATGTGAGGTCCATTTCTCCATCGTTATCGTTAATTGAGAAGACCAACTCGCAATATCCCCATCGAAGGCCAATTTCCCCATCATTCTGCTTAAGATGGCAACATCATTAAATTGTGCATCCCCCTGTCTTCTTCCCACAGCCACGCTGCTATTCAACAAGTGACCTGGTAGGAAGCGATTGGCTCTTGCCTGCATATAGCGACAAACCCATGGATCCTTCGAATGGTCAGAAAACCAAAAGGTATGGGATCTTCTGATCGTTCCCAGATCGATTCGTCGCCCCCCACCCGCACATCCCTCAATCATCAAATCCGGATACTTGTCAATTAAGGTATCCAATACTCTATACAATCCTTCCATATAGTGAAATTGAACTTTTAGAGTCGGGTCTTCCTTTTTCCAGAAATCTAACGGTTCAATATTGTAGTCCCAACGGATCCAGACGAGTTTCAAACGTTCAATCCATCCGCCGATCATCGTAATTAAATAATCCTGCGCATCCTTTAATGCTAGATTCATCAGATATTGGTTTTTTTCTTCCAGCTTTATAAACCAATCGGGATGAAGCTCTGCGACCATCGTTCCCTCACAAGCTCTCTCCGGTTCAAACCAAAGACCAAAGCCCATGCCTATATCCCTTACATAGTCTGCCAGTGGTTCTAACCCTTGAGGAAACTTCAGCTCATCCACCTGCTCCCAGTTTCCAACTCCATTTGGAAAATCACCTGGAAACCATGAAGCATCGACTACAAAGGTTTCCACGCCCAAATCAACCGCCCGCTTCGCTTGCTCTCTCATGATTGTCTCATTAAGTGAGTTATCAATACCAAACCAATGATCATAACTAACGATCGGAATCATCGGTTTATCATGATACTGTGCACAAACATGCTCGTGCAAATGTTTGCGAAGTCCCTGCGTACCTGCGCGGTGACCACCCGAGAAAAAACCAACATGAACGGCTGGTAGACTTAATATTTCCCCTGGCTGCAGCCGTAATCCATTCACTTTAATGCCAACTGTCAGTTGGCTTTGGTCGCTTACGTGGGCAAGCGAATATTCCGTTTCCTTCGGCTTAACCAAACCTTGATGCTCTATGTACCAGCCTCCTGACCATTCCATGCCACAAAACAACCCATCGCTATTTGGATCTTGAGAAGCCAATGACATGAGAAGAGGAAGATACAGATCCGAGGATCTGCCTCCCGGATGACTTTCTATTCGGAATGTTTCTTCCGACCGAGAGTGTTCTTGGATTTGATAGGCTTTGGGAGGATAATAAAATTCGAACGTACCTCCGTTAGCATACAAATGCCTCCATTGAGCTCCCGGGATATTAAATATCAGTTTTAACGGTTGAATCTGATAAATCGGCTTAGTCAGTTGATCGGACAAATTTTCAATCGTATGTTGAATAACAAAGCTATTCTCAACAGATTGAATAGATGTAATTACTTTTAGCACTCCGTCTTCGCTAATAGACGACATTTCATTTAACCCTAGCGGCGAAAATGAGGGAAACTCGTAACCATCAATGTGAAACCCATTTGTTGCCTCTATCCATTGAGTTAATGGTAGGCCTTCTTGTTTTAATTTATCAACCCATTTAAATTCCATCCTTTACTACCTCCACTTTATTGCTTATTATTTGATGGCTCAAGCGTTACAAAACCATTGTATATTTGCTTATTTCCCTTTACAATTTCATTATCTTGCTTGGAGGTATATTATATTGCTATATCATGATTTCGATTTGAATTTCGGTTCTTATGGGTGTCATTTCTTGAAATATCCCCCTAATTCCCCAGTACAATTGCATTCAATCGGGTTAATGAAGGTGATCTCGCCATCATTTATTTGGAACGGACTTAAGCGTGGGAGCAATAAAATATTTATTTTTCAATATACACTCTCAGGACAAGGCATGATCCGAATCGAAGACCAAATCTACCCATTAAAGGCTGGTCAAGCCTTTCTCGTTGAAGTTCCTGGTGATCATGAATATTACTTTCCGAAGGAAAGTGACCATTGGCAATTTCTCTTCATTGCCCTTCAAGGTGATCATGCTGGAGATTGCTGGTCCTTTGTCAATCAGACAATTGGCATCCTACCTACTCTAGAAGTGGATTCTCCAGTCATCCGTTATTTGTTCAGAATCTACCGCGAGGTTGCAAAAAAAGGAATCACCGATGGATATCAAGCAGCGGGAGCGACTTATCAATTCATAACTGAGCTCTATCGCGAGGCAAAACAAAAACAAGCCAATGTTGGACATTGGCCTGATTGCGTTATACAAGCGGTGAAGCTCATTGAAAGTGAATATCCAACTCTTGCGGGGTTGGAGGATTTAGCCCTTCAAGTATCGGTTTCCAAATATCACTTGGCTAGACTATTCCATCAACATGCAGGAATAACCGTCGTCCAATACCTAACAAAAATAAGAGTAAAAAAAGCAGTGGCGCTGCTGCTTGAATCTAATTATACGATTGAAAAGATCGCCGAATTAGTTGGATATAGCAATGGGAAATATTTCACTAAAATATTCAAGGAATTAACTGGCTTGTCTCCAGGACAATATAGAAAAAACTACGATATGGTCACCATTGATCATTTATTCAACGCATAAATGGCTGATGAGATTAAAAATCGATATTCGCTAACCTTGCCCGCTGTTTATAAAAGGCAAGCATCGGCATATAAGTGTCCGTATCTAACGGCAAATGGCTGGAAGGGTTCATTTCATATGCACCATGTACGAAAGATTCCCCTTCAGGAGATCTGGACAAGCGCAGTGTGATCTCATTACGAGCTGTTATTTCCCACTGAGTGATCTCAATCTCTCCACTTGCATCTTCAACTGAAAATAATTTATCTGTCGGACTTATGGCAATAAGATAACCTGAAACGTTGGCAAACTGCAGACAAATGCTAGCAATCCCATCCTCAACCTGCCAAACAACGGAAGATAGATTCGGGGCAGCTGCAGATCCAAGTGTATTCGTATAAATATGAGCTAAAGCAACCTTGGCCATTCTCTCACCAATGATCATATTTCCAGCAGGGCTGTTATGTATTCCATCTGATAATGGACAATCCAAGGCGGGTACTGTGTACACTTCAGACAGAATAAGAGCAGCTTGTCTCTGGGCTTCTCTCACTCTTCCCCATGATTGATTAACCTCTATGGATGCTACATCTGTACATCGATTAAGCTGAACCGTTAATATAGGCAAATCCATAACGTTCAGATCGAGGCGAATATGTTGAACCATCCTCTCAAACCGTACCAAGTAGCTGGAAGATTCCTCAGGATTGCAATCTGAACAGCCCTGATACCACAGAATACCGCGGACTTTGCCCCCTGCGGATGCGATGATTTTCATCATATTGCGGTATAAGTAACCATCCTCATCTGGATTCCAAGCCTTTAAAGGTGATCCACCAAATGCGGTTTGAAGAAGTCCAATCGGGCTGCCCGTATGAGCCTGAATCATTTTACCAAAGGCTAGAAACGGGGAGTGACCTGGATTGGCAAATTCTCTATTCTCATAATGAATAGAAGCTGTAGACTCGTTAAAAGGATGGGATGCCAAGTCCCAAACCCCGTTATGTCGAAGTAAATGAATGCCCAACTGCGGTGAATCTTCAATAGGACCTTTGCCATATCCAGCAGCATTACTTTGTCCAGCGATAACCCAGATATCACCAACTCCGACATGGTGGATCATATCGCCTCGCGCGGCCCATTCCAAAGCAATATGGTTATCGATTTGCAGGCAGGTTTCAAGTCGATACAGCCCTCCTGCTGGAATCCCATCCAAGGTTATCTCCCAAGTCTGCTCCACTTGCATCTTACAGGGACGCCAAGGGACAACGATTCTACCATCCGCCTCATTAACAATTCGAGCTAAAACCTGAGCGTGATTGATGACCCGATCGGCCATCCCCGCCCAAACACCTGATAAAGCTATACTTCCAAAGCCCTTTTCCTGCTGAATAATTGCCCAATGCTGTGGACCTTGTTGAATGATTACACCTATTTGCTCCATTTCAAATATCCAACTCCTATTTAATAAAGTCCACAATCGAGCGATTGGTTACACCAACAGCTTAGCTTCAAGCTCACCAGCCAACTGTTGATGAAAGGCAATATCCGGGTGATTGATTCCATTCGACAAGCGTGTATGAATATCAACGCCTGCTTGATCCATCTGCTCCCAGATCGCATATATATCAAGCAAAGGGATAGCATTATCAGCAGCGTAGTTACGAAGCGCATTGTTATATTTTAATAAAGTACCCTCTTCAAAAAGGCGGATAAAATCAGGAACCATAGATTGATAAATGTCTGGGACGTTTGGATTATCTGTTTTTAGCATCATAATCGTGGATAAGATAAGTATTTCTGCTTCTGTCTCTCTCCGTATTCGATTAATGAGGTCACCAATAGCTGTTATATACGTATCTATTCCTGCTTCGCCCATATGACAATCGTTGAGGCCAAAGCAAATAGTCACTAAATCTGGCTTGTATAGGAGGACATCACGCTCCCAACGTGATCTGGATTGCTCCGCTGTATCTCCGCTGACACCTGAATTAATGACATTAAAATTAGCTTCAGGATAATGTTTCTCCACTCGACGACGCAAAAGCTCATGATAGACTTGTTCATGCTCAATCTCATTAGGGCCTAGGCATCCTTGGGTGACACTGTCCCCTATGGCAACATATAACACCGTTCTTGATCCTGGATTCTCGGACTTATCCTTCAACCGTTGATGAAGTCGTGGGAATTCATGTTTACTCATAAATGGCCTACTCCCTTAGTTATCTAATCCTAAATTAAGATCAGTTTACCTCAATAAAGTAGGAAAGTATTTGCAGAATATTATCTATTCGAATGATTATTTCTGCTTGCGCCAGTTCGTTGGACTTAGACCTGTTTTTCGTTTGAATTCTCCACTAAAGTGATGGATATTGGGGTAGCCTGCTTCTTCCGCTACCTTTTGGATCGGCATTTCCGTAGTGGATAAGTACGTTTTGGCTGCTTCCATGCGTAGCTCCAATAAGTAATCAATCGGAGTAAATCCCGTTTCCTCTTTGAATCTTTTAATTAAGTAGGTAGCCTGAAAATTACTAATACGCGTTAAATCATTTAATGTAATTTTGCTTTTATAGGTGGATTCCATGTAACTAGCTAACGTTTTGATCACTTCTTTGCTCAAAGAATAGCCTGATAGTAGTACAGTGCTGTTACTCCTATCTTTTCCGTACAGCTCGAGCGTCCCCCTAACCAGGAGTAGAATTTTTTGCACATTCAGTAGTAGTAATTGTTCGCCATAGGGCTGATCGTGAATGTTCATGTCCAGCATTTGGCTGATTTCATTGAGACATAGCTGCATGAGAGGGGACAATGTGAAGTGGGGATCGAATCCGGATTGTAATCTATTCCATAATAAAATATTTTGTAATTTCGAGAGATATGGCTCTTCCTCAACACCCGTTAATTCAATATACCAAAAAACAGCATTTTTGGAGTGGATGATTAAGTCATGAGGGGTATTGGGCGTTAAAATAAATAGAGAAGACGGCGAGACCTCGTACTGTTCACCTAACCAATGTAGCTGGAAAGAACCCGATGCAAGATAAAGTAATTCATAGGTAGGATGTATGCCGCCCGTTTTGTATTCAGGTGTATTTGAAACAGTAGAATCATGATAGACGTTACCATAATTTCTTAACCTCATTTTATCCCACCTCTCTTTTCCACCCACATCTTTATGCCTAACATTAGTTAAAACCGAATCGCTTGTAAACCCTTTTTGAGTTCATATCTGTCATTGAGTGAAATATTATATAAATCATAAGTGTATGTAGGTGCTGAATAAGTAGAATTTAACTGCTGTTTACGTGAATTCAAGCAAGATTTAACAAATACTTCGAAGGAGATATTTCTTACAATGAAGTTGGAATGATATCCACACTTCAGCTACAGAATGGAGCTTTTATATGAAAGCATTGCTTATTGAAGGAAAAGATCAGTATTCAATCATTGAGACCGCCATCCCTGATGTCAAAGACTTCGAAATACTCGTGGAGCTGCAAATTGTTTCTACTTGTCCACGCTGGGACATCAATATGCTTGGCGGAGTTAATATGTTCGATTATTCGAAGGCTCCCGAGTATCCATTGCCATACGGTTTTCCCGGACATGAAATGGCGGGTGTAGTTAAAGCGATTGGAAGTGGAATCCGTAAATTTAAAGTAGGTGATCGTGTTGCAGCGCTTGAACATAATGGAGATGCTCCAGGTGCCTATGCGCAATATGTTTGCTTTAGAGAAGAGGAGTTACTGAAGCTACCCGAATCCATTACTTATAAACAAGCTGTTTCATTTGAACTGCTTAAATGCGTCATGATCGGAATGATGCAGCTTGGGGATTTGAAAGGGAAATCTATACTCATTTCAGGTCTTGGACCTGCAGGGATTCTAGCCGTACAAATGGCCAGATTATGGGGAGCTTCACGTGTAGTTGGAATAGACTTAAACCAAGACCGTGTTCAGTTCATCCATGATCTTGGTCTTGCTGAAGCCAAGCTAGTTAGCGAGTTGACCACTGAGAAGTTCGACCTCGGTTACGACTGTGTAGGGGCAGCACCTTCCGTGCAAAATCTATTCCATTTTGTAGAGGAGCATGTCGTTATTTTTGGAGTATTACGAGGGGAATTGAAATACGCCGACCATTTGTGGTTCAAAGGCTTTAAGCTGGAATCTTACAAATATCGTGGACTTGTACAACGAGATCATGATTTGTTAATCGACTTGGTGGCGAATAAGGGCTTAAACATGGAGTGCATCCAAACCCATCATGGTTCCTTTACTAAATATCATGAAGCGGTGCAGCTACTAAGAGATCAAAAAGCGATTAAGGTTTATTTCCACCCCCAAGAGGACTTTGAAGTAACATCCGTTAATGGTGAATCCCTATGATAGGAAAAGGGGTCGTTTTTACTGAAAAGCTGAAGGTAGCCTATCAAGATGTCAGCATACCTGCTCCACAAGATGATGAGATGATGATAGACATTGAGCATTCTTGGATTAGCAATGGAACGGAGTCCTCTTTTCTCCGAGGGGAGAGAACAGATGGGGAAACACCGTTCAGGAATGGAGATCCGCTCCCTTTTCCACTAGTAGCAGGGTATCAGAAGGTGGGCACAATCACTTCACTGGGCAAAAATGTGCAAGGCTTTACATTGGGTGAGCGAGTCTTTGCTACGATAAGCAAGGTAAATGGGATGTTTGATTCGACTGGAGGACATGTCAGTCCTGCTGTCACCCATGAAAGCCAGGTATGGAAGCTACCGACTAATGCTGATCCTATTGCTTATTCCGGGCTCGTACTGACTCAGGTGGGTTATAACTGTGGCATGTGTCCACCCGTTAACAAAGGCGATTATGCAGTCGTTATCGGAGATGGGATGGTTGGGCAATGGGCTGCCCAAACTCTCATGCATCGTGGAGCTCATGTCATTGTACTGGGTAGACATAATGACCGCTTGGACTTACTCCCTGAAGATATTCATAAAGTGAATACGAAAAGTTCTTCTATTAAAGAAGCTCTACAGGATGTTATTACGGGTACATTCTCGATCATTGTGGATACGGTGGGATCATTAGCAACGGTAACAGAATTAATTTCATTAGCGCAGTACGGCTGTCACTTAGTTTCGGCTGGATTTCTCGGCGAGGATGGTCGAATTGATATCCAAATGCTGCGCACCAAAAAAGTCACCTTGCATTGTCCATCCGGTTGGAGCCAAGAAGCTATGGATGAGACCTTGCAAGGGATCACAGAAGGTTGGCTTCAAACCACATCACTTATTACACATCGCTTTCCTGTCGAACAGGCAAAGGAAGCATGGGATTTAATATTGGATTCGAAACAGGCGAAGCTTGGCGTTATTTTAGATTGGACTTGATAGAGATCGACCAATCATTTAGATATTGAGCCGCAGATTTCTTACAGAAAACACAAAACGCCACTCCATTCTCCTTTGAGGAGAACGAGTGGCGTTTGCTTCACATCCGAGTTTGTAATTTGCTGTTATCTTATCATGAATGCAAGACAACTTCTATAATGAAATAGCGGCTTTATCGTCAGCAGCCCATTGAGCCCAAAGCTGCTCATCCGCATCCAGAAATCCAGAATTTGCACGAACATCTAAATGTTCATCCACTCCAAATAACCGCAGAATGCGATGATTATTACGGCTTCTCGCTTCTTTGATGATCCGTTGTACATTCGGTCCGTTATGAAGCGATTGTATTTATAGCTAAACAGACTATAAACCCGCCATGTTTAATTGGCGGGTTTATTAACTACAATATCACTTGCCGAACACTTCCACGTTCAATAATCTGTGTAGGAAGCTTAACGCTTTCAATTCTGCTACCCTCTGAGGCCATCTTCTGAAGGAGTAAATCGAAAGCTTTTTTGCCTAATTCCTCTGGGGACTTCATTACAGTCGTTAGCGAAACTCTGCCCACTCTTGAAATCATCAGGTCTGTAAATCCGACTACGGATAAGTCTTCCGGAATTTTACGACCTAATTCTTCGGCTATATTCATCACTTGAATGGCGACTAAGTCATTCGAACAGAATAGAGCCGTCATCTCTGGGTTCTGCTCAAAAAAACGAGCTAATTTGCTAGAATCCTTCTGTTCGTTATCCCAATCCGAGATGATGGCATTGATCATAAAGGGGATCTCGGCATCAAGCTGAGCTTGAATAAATCCATAATAGCGGTCTTCCCTGCTCATGATGCCCGAAATCGGCTCAGAAATAAAACCTACATTACGGTGTCCTTTGTCGATTAAATACTTGGTCATCTCGTAAGCACCCTGGAAATGATCATGGTAGATCGCCGTAATGTCCACTTCACGAAACACCCGGTCGATAATAACGACTGGAAAATCGTTCAGATGGAGCCGTAATACTTCTTGCCCACACATCCTCCGCTCACCCGGAAATAGCACAATCCCCCGTACCCTTCCCCCGCTGCTAACCTCCCTTAAGATTTCGTCCTCTTGCTCAAGATCGTTACCCGTCACTCGGATGAGTACTTCCCAACCATGGAAAGCTCCTTCCTGTAGAAACGCAGTAACAACCAAGCCAATAAACTCATCCAGCATAGGAACAACAATGACGACCGCTTGCTGGGGCACCAGCGACATTCCTGACAGGGATGCATTTTTAAGCATAGTCTCTGTATTCTCTGCAAGGAAAGTCCCTCTTCGAGGCAAGCGATAGAGAATACCTTCCTTGGCGAGAAGCTCGAGAGCCTGTTTGCTTGTTCTTCGGCTTACGCCAAATAGATCGGCAAGCTCTCCCTCTGACGGAACCGGGTCATGAGGCTTCAGTTGTCTTTCAACAATTAAAGCCATTACCTTCTGACGCATTTGCTCATATAACGCGATAGGTCCTTTAATCAGCTGTTCCTTTATGTTTTTGTGCATATCCGCTCATCCTTCATCAGCAATGTATCACTGATACTAACATAATGCTTCTGGATCGACTAATCAACGCAATTGCAGCAATTTCTCCGCATATCCGCTTTCCAAATACGCCTTCATCGGATCGGGGGCAATGCCCATTTCCTCACGAACAGCATGTAGGAGCGGCGTCGGATCTTGTTCGAAAGCCTCTCTGACGACCGCTTCCGCAGCAAGAACGTCACCGCGATCTTGCGCTTCTGCTAGCAAATCCCAATTAACAAGCAATGCCTTGACATATTGGTACTGAACATTGAGTACGGAACGGATCATGGCAGGAATCTTCGGCTCGATATTATGACTTTGGTCAATCATATAGGCGATATTTCGGGCATTTTCTTGAACAAGCGGATGAGCTTGATCTCGTTCTGCTGATAAGATCTGATGGAAGATTAGGAAGAGCTCGTAAGGGTTCATCGATCCAACGATAAGATCATCGTCCGCATATTTACGAGCATTGAAATGAAAGCCTCCAAGCCGCCTCTCGTCTAGTAAATAAGCGACGATATGCTCCACGTTCGTACCTTGGGCATGATGTCCGGTGTCCACCAGCACCTCTGCCTGAGGTCCTAGCTTATGAGCCAATTGATACGCCATTCCCCAGTCTGCCAGATCCGTATGATAGAAGGCCGGCTCAAAAAATTTGTATTCGATCAGCATACGCATGTGAGGATCCATTGACCGGTACATCTCCGCAAGCGCTTCCTCCATGTACCCTTTTCTCCTTCTAAGATCAGCCTGTCCTGGATAATTCGTACCGTCTGCAAACCACAAGCTGATATCTCGGGACTTTACGGCCCTTGCGACGTCCACGCACTCAATCAGATGGGCAACGGCTTTGCTTCTTACTCTCGAATCATGGTTACATATACTGCCCAGCATGTAATCTTCATCCTGAAATAAATTCGGGTTAACGGCTCCAATAGTAATACCCAAAGAAGCTGCCCTGTTACTTAATTGGCTATAGTCGTCGACCTTGTCCCACGGAATGTGAATGGCTACACTTGGGCATAGTCCCGTTACTTCATGTACCTTAGCTGCATCCTGTATTCTCTCATCCACTGTACGGGCTGCTCCAGGCTGCTTAAATGTTCTGAATCGCGTCCCTTGATCGCTATATCCCCATGAGGGCGTCTCGATTTGCAGCATTTTCAGCTTTTCTTTGATTCCATTCAGCGAGATGCCTCTGTCCTGCTGCCGTTTCTCAAACTCCTGATAAGCCCTGTCCAACATATCGCCTTCACCTCACGTAATATACTCGCGGAACTGCTCCGTCAATTCGTATAAATCCTGATCCTTCTTAAAAATACTCGAGGTGCCTGCCACGAATATATCCGCACCCGCCAAGCGCATTTTCTGCGCATTCTCACAGCTAACGTTGCCATCTACTTCAATCTCGATATGCGAATGGTCGTTTTGTTGAAGATATTGCTTCAATTTATGGATCTTTCCTAGAGTGGCAGGGACAAGCTTCTGACCAGCGAACCCCGGATTAACCGTCATAATCAATACGATATCGATATCGTCAAGAATATCGTCTAGCGTATAAATCGGTGTGGAAGGATTTAAAGCGACCGAAACCTTGGCCCCCGTGTCTCTAATCCGCTGAAGCGTTCGTTGCAGATGAATCGTGGCTTCCTGATGGACCGATACGATATCACCAGGACGAATCGTGAAGATCGGAAGAAAATCCTCTGGCCGGTTGATCATCAGGTGAATATCGAACGGGATGTCCGTCATCTCTCTGACACTATTCATAAAGTCTGGACCGAGGGTAAAATTAGGCACGAAGCTACCATCCATGATGTCCACGTGTAAATAATCAACACGCGCCCGCTCCAATGCTCTTATCGTTGTCTCCAAATTTCTGAAATCTGCGCACATGATAGACGGTGATATTCTGCCTCCCATAACTGCACCTCCTTATCTATTAAGGCTTACGGTTGCACGATAACCCGCATCCCGACATGATCTTCTGCCGCGCTTATCGCTTGGTTAATCTCATCAAGGGGATACCGATGAGAGATATAACGCTTCATATCAATAACGCCGGAGCCGATTAAATCAATTGCTTTCTGATGATGAGCAGGTAATGAACCGTGCGCCCCGTGAACGAACAGCTCTTTGTAATGAATAATATTGGTATCTAGCGTAACCATCGATTTCCCCTTAGGTAGACCGCCGAAGAAGTTCACCCGTGCGCGATTTTTCGCCATATAGATCGCATCTACCTGTGCTTCCGGTGACGGGTTCGAAGTGATGACCACGTCTGCTCCCAGTCCGCCCGTTTCCTCCAATACCCGTTCGATGGCGTTCTCCTCAGATGAACAGATATAAGCATGTGCACCGAACTGCTTTGCCGTCTCCAGCCGGGGTCTGGAACGTTGCACGAGGATCACCTTCGTGGCACCCATCAGCTTCGCAACCTCTATAATCATGCAGCCGATCGGACCTGCACCGATAACAACGACTGAATCCCCCAGCTTAATGTTCGATAGCTCCAAGGCATTTAGAACGCAAGCGAGCGGTTCGGCCAGAGCGGCCTCCTCATAGGAGATATGATCCGGTATCTTGTGGATCGGACCGTAATTCACCATCGTCTTGTTCAGAAGTACATATTCTGCGAAGCTGCCCGCGAATTGGTAGCCCATAGCATAGTTAATCTGGCAATTGTTACCGATTCCAGCCTCGCAGAAGATACATTCCCCGCAGGGTACGTCCGCACCCAGAGAAATTCGATCTCCTATTTTGAACTTTGTTACATTTTGGCCTAATTCAACAATCCGTCCCGCAGACTCATGTCCAAGCACTTGCGGAAGTGTCACCCTGTTATTCCCATGGCGGAATATCCGGATATCCGAACCGCAGATACCCACAGCCTCGACCTTCATCAGAATACTGTCCTCATCTACGGATGGTCTTTCCACTTCCTTTACGACCATTTGCTCTAATTGCTCTAAAACAGCTGCTTTCATCATTTATCCTTCTCCACCTTTATGGATTCGTTAGAATTGACATACATGACTTTGTTAAAGAAACCTTTACGGTCACGCATCATAACCATTCCCTCATAGACCCCCTCAAGCGCAAGCTTGTGGCTAATGAGGGGCTTCAAATCCAGCTTGCCCGCTGCCATATAATCGACGGCTAGCTTCCACTCGTTCCTTGGAATGTCCGAGTAGGAGGAATTCCAAGTGCCGCTTAGCGTAAGCTGCTTACGGAGAATTTCCCAATAGCCTTCCTGTGTCAGGCTCATGCCCCCGGTTGGATTGCCCATCAACACTACCTTACCTAGGTTCCGCGTTGACTTCAGACAATTTTCCCATGAAACCGCGCTTCCGGCTCCCTCTACCGATACATCTACGCCTCGTCCTGTTAGCCCGTATACCCACTTCTGTATGTCGCCCTGTAAGGGATTGCATACATCGGGGAACCCCAGACCTACGGCAAAATCAAGCTTAGCTGGATCAATATCTGCAAGCAATACACGGGATGCCCCCCAGGCTCTGGCCCACAATGCCAGCATCATGCCAATCGGACCGGCTCCGCTGATCAGAACCTGATCGCCGATGCCAATTCCAGCTTGCCGCAAAGCATGTACGGCTACTGCCGCAGGCTCAACCATGGCTAATTCCTCATAGGACAACGTATCGGGCGCAGCGACCAAATTCCATATTGGGATGCAGATGAATTCAGCGAAAGCACCATCTCGCCGCGAACCCATGTAATCGTAGTCCTCACACTGGGCGAATTCACCAATCTCGCAAGAAGCGCATTTGCGACAAGGCAGCAAAGGAAAGACTGCTGCTCTTCTTCCGATCCAGCTGGGATCAACACCTTTTCCCGCTTGTACGACTATCCCGGAGAATTCATGCCCGGGTATTGTGGGAAATCGGTAGGTTCCCTTAGTAAATACCCGCGGAATGTCGGATCCGCAGACCCCACATGCTTTGATCTGCAGAAGTACTTCGCCCTCTTTAGGTGTGGGAGTCTCGACTTCCTCCACGCGCAAATCTCCGAGTCCATGCAGTACGCAGCCCTTCATCCTTCCTCCTCCAATCTTATATCCGTGCTACTTAGTTCTTGATAAATTGGCGCCAGTAGTTTACCGACTCTATGTGATCTTGGATAATCCTGAATTCAGTCGACCACGCTTCCCGATGGGAAAGCTCGAAGATAATTTCCGCATCCGTTGCACCCGATTGTTCAATGGCTTCGATCAATGGCTCACCATGAATGATGCCGAGCTTATTGTATTCTTCCGTGAATGGCCAATGCCGACTGTGGTCCTTCTCAGTTTGCTGGATATGGATGATTGGCGAGACGCTGCCGAGCTCCCTAACCCACCGATACGGATCCCGATCATTCGGATGGGGAGCGTGCCCTACGTCCAGACATACCTTGAAGGGAATTCCGGCGCCATCGTTTAATCTCGCCAATAGCTCCTTGGTATCCTCGACCGTATTCGCCATTTCCCGCGGAATAGACATCGGCTCGAAATTCAAATATTCCATGCCAAGCTCCTTACAGTACCAGCTAAGCTCCTGCCAATTCTTAATCCCTTCTTCGATGATATATTCCCTGCGCTGAACATCGTCATAATCAGCAAAGGTGAGTATGCCAAAGTGACTTCCTGTCGTTCTCGCTCCCATCTGAACAGAGATATCTGCGAATCTCTTAAACCAGTTCAACCATGCTTTGCGGATATCCGCATCCGGGTGCATGAAGTGATTAACACGCGTGAATGCACTCGTAAACGTACTCGTGATTGCAAGATCGTGCTTCTGTGTACACACATTGATCCTCTCTACTTGGCGGTCCACAATGTCAGGAGGTAGAAAGACGTTCAACAAATCGGCGACGAATTGAACGTATTTGATCCCTAAATCTTCAGCTACAATACGCGTCCACACTTCAGGCTCAACATACTTATTGATTGCAAAACCAAGGTTGATTCCCAGCTTTAAATGGGCCATTCCGACACTCCTCTGAATCAATTTATCATAATAGATATATACTGATACATTTAATACTATTATGTGTCACTGATACATTCAAGGGGATTTAAAATAAAAATAATGATTATTAACTAAAACAATCGTGTGATCCGCCAAGCGCAGGAATATTCGGAGAAGGCAAACACAAGTACCAAAACGACAAGAGAGACTCCAAGGTAAGTGCAGACTTGGAGTCCCTCTTCATTAAAATCACAGCTAAGCTTATAAGATTCCTAGCTTCATTTCCGTGATCGATCCAGTATAGCCTTCCGGCAACCGGATGCGAGCCATCATCCCTTCCGGATAGGACACGTTAAGCTGAATCGTCCGGTTACTCTCATCAACGGTCCATGAAACATCAATCCGTCCTCCTGCTGGGTGCGGAACACTGCCCTTCGCCCATGTAAGTCCGCATGGAACAGGTGAAATTTCAACTTCGGTCCAACCCGTCGTCAAACTCCTCACGCCAAGCACCTCACGACCTAAGAAATAGGCTGGGGCAGACGACCACGCATGGCAGTGACTGCGCGTTAGCATATCCGGATTAGCCCGATTCTCGAGGAAGTTCGGATATTGCTCCCAGCACGTAGTCGCGCCATGACGGATCATCGTGCCATAGTGGTGGCGGATATCGTCCAAGATGAGACGAACCTCACCCAGCTTGGCCAACGCCTCATAATAGAAGAAGGACATAAATGGACTACCGATTTGCACAAACTGCTCAGGCGGTTGAACGAGATAGGCATCGATGATCTGCTTGCGCTCTCCCTGAACGACTCCCGTAAGTGAGGCTACAACCTGCGAATGTATGCTAAGGCTTTCGGAGCGACGACCATCCGCATGGATGCAATCGATATACGCCTTCTTCTCTTCATCCCACAGCTGCTCATTGATTGCACTCGCAAGATCGTTAGCCGCTGCTTCGAATTTCGCAGTGCCTCCCTCATCCTTCGCAATCCTCCCCATCAGTGCAGCTACGTGTAACGTCTGAACCAAGAACATGTTCTGATGCGTGACAACACCCTCGTTCGGCTGGTCGATTGGCGACCAATCTAGCATGTTCCAGCCTTCTACATTAAACAAGCCACGTTCGTCAATCTTGAGCAAATAATGCTCAGCCGTGTAACGAATAGCTTCATACATCTCCACCGCGAACGCTTCATCCCCGGTTTGCTCGTAATATTCCGCACAAGCGATCGCCCAGAAGAACGTCCAATTCGGGATCACACTACTCCATCCGCTCGGCACTTGGTTCACATAGAGCGGTGATTGGTGCTTGGATCCTGGAACAAGTCGTAAGCAACGCTTCAGAATATCCTGCACCCCATACAAGTAATTGCTTACAAGCGCTTCGTTGCGGCTGTCGCCGACCCAGAACGTTTGTTCATAAGCCGGACAATCAACGAATGTGTCTTCCATACACAGCTTTGTTGTATGACGGCTTATTTCCCAGATATCGTTCAGAAGTGCGTCAGAGCATTCAAACCGCCCAATTTCGGCCATCGGATAGTTGCTTTGAATGAAGGTCACGCCATAAATACGTACCGGTACCTTTGCCCCACGCACCGTCAACGCCAAGTAACGGAAGCCACGGCGAATAGGTGTCTCATACACTTGTCTACCTTCATGGCATACGTAACGGAGCGTATGATCTAGATCGAACGTATCCTGTCGATATTGTCCAGACAGGTATTCGAATCCGTACCAATCAAGTACCGTTCCAGCCTCCGCCTCAACTTCGAATGATAGATACCCGGAATATTCCTTGCCCAGATCGAACAGCACCTCGGTATCGTAGCCTTCGAATAAGGGCACGATTCCCGCCTCAGTATTCGGAATGATGGCGTTCTGAAGCTGTGCGGGCACCGCAAATTTCACGTTCTCTTTACGCCAAACACTTAGTGCGAACACATCGACCTCGGACACGTACTTCGGATCAATTGGGCTTATCCAATTCACGAATCGCTCCAAATCCTCTGGTCGTTTCAGCTCACCGAGCAATTCAAGATAGGTCGGATGCTTCCAATCGAGCGCTCGATCGGGCTGATGATCAATCGGAATGATAGCATCGAATGGACCGATCCGGAAGAAGGTGGATGCAGAATGATCAGCTAGCAGTTCTAAAGGGGCAACGAATGACAATTCCCCACTTTCTTCTCCGTATATACCGAACTGCATTTTGCCGGCATGGAGGCTACCAGATACATCGATGATGAGCAGGTTATCCCCTTCGTTCAGGTTAACATCCATATAGCGTTCGGGAATCGTTCCATATATCCGGTCCTGAGAGATCACTTCACCATTAATGGACAGCTCACGAAAGCATTCTCCCCCCTGCAGAAAACCAAGTGTTACTGCGCCCGCACAATTTGCGCGAATCGCAGTCACCACGAACCCCGTAAATTCAATCCTATTCGCATGGTCCTCACTGCCATCGTTCAGCGCATTCCGAACATCAATCGCTGTTGTCGCATGGAACGATCTCACCTTCGCCAATGACTCAACCCGCACGGGGTACACCGTCTCGTCCGTCAGCATCGGGATATCCCTGGGCTTAAGTGTCGTCCAAGGCGCCATACCAACTGAGCCAAGAGTGATCGCATTCGACCATCCCGTATTGTTATCTGCTAGCTCCATCCATGATGAATCCCATGCTGTGGTATCAACATATTCTGAGAATGCTTGCTGAACCGACATCCTTGGTGCTCGTGGATGCTGTCCAAGATGACGCGAGGTCAGCCAAGTCGTGTCGGTCGCGACGACGACATCACCATCCGCATCATTAAGCTCAACTAACAAACCTCCCCGCCCTCGGACATAGTAGAACGTCGACAACCCAAAGTGCATGACGAGCACAGCAATCGTATTTTCTTCGCCAACCTTTAGAAGATGACTAACTTCGTAAGTATCATAAGACTGCTCGAACGGCCATGAGCGAACAGGTCCCCGCCCAAGCCTCGTCCCATTTACGTACAGGACATAACGTGAATCAGCCGTAATTCGTAATTTCGCTCCTGAGCTAGACTCGGCTGCAGCCGATACGTCGAACGTTTTACGGAAGCATCTCCATTCATTACGAGGGCTTTCTTCCCCATCTCCCCAAATCCACTTGGCTTGCCAATTCATAGTCATCATTGTTCAAGTCTCCATCCGTTCTATTGTAAACACTTGGATATCCCCTGCTTTTAGGGAGAATCGTATAGAATCGTTAACATCCCTCTCCACTATGGTATTAGCTCCTTCTGGAAACCATGGCGTTACTCGGTCATAAGTGAAAGGCAAACTCACCGTAAACTCCGTATCCCTATTCGTCGTGTTATGAACAAATAGAAAGGCGCCATCTTGACCATCATGCTTCCACTCCAGAACATCTGCACGAGCCTGACCGCCATGAACCTTCACATAAGGCTCCAAACCAAGCTCTTCCTCAAGTATTTTTCGCATAAAGTTAAGCGTATCCCTATCCTCTTCTTGCCAATAGGATGCGCCCAATAATGTGCCTACCCAGACCGCTTTCCCTTTCCCATAATCTGCAACAGTTACAGCAGCCGAGCTATCTTCACTGAATGTTGCGGCAACCCTTACATCCCTTAGTAACTCAATTTCCGTTTTGTAGTATGAACCTTGAGCAGAATCATTTCCCATCACACTGTTCAATGGAATTTTCTGCTTGGATTGAACCGTAACATTATGATAACTATGATCTAAATTTTCTATAGAATGAATCCATGTTTCACGTATTCCAAATACCTCATCAAATCCATAACCAGGCACTTGATAGCTATGCGTGCCATCCTCCGCTTGCAAGGCTCCAAAGGAGCATTCGGATAGAAGAATTCCACCTTCACTTACCCACTCACGAATCACATCCGTCATTTGTTTGTTTAAATAGAGAGGATAAGGCATCCACAGGCATTTATACCCGGCCAATACCTCTTTTGAAATATCATGGTCATGAATAAATTCGACCTTATAATTCAAATCATGCAGAAGCTTGTGTGCTCCCTGTACGGAATCTGTATAGGTATCCAAATGCGCATAGACGGAGAAATTAGCAATTTGGTTTTCCGAGCTGAACAATATGGCGATTCCATCAGACGGTCTGCACGAACAGAGTAATGGCATGCGATTCGCTTGAATCTTCTCGTTTAAGCTCGCCATTTCCCTTAACCATGGTGTCTCACTTCCATCCAGGTAAGTACTTCCCCATGCTGGCGCCTCATGTCCAAGCACTTCCGGACGGTATTGCCAGAATAGAAAACCACTAATTCCTCTAGCAAGTGGGATTAATATATGCTTTTTCAGCTCTTGCCATGGAAGCTTTTGCGGTTTGAGTGCAGTATTTCCAGGTAACGCATGAATTTCCGAATTAATAATCGGCTTTCCCTTCGCCGCTGAGATCAAGAGGTCCGCTGACCAGGCCGACGATCCCAAGCTATTACCGAATAAGTCGCAAGGCTCCGCCAATTTGAAATCATCCGACCCCGCTGTAATGAGATTAAAAATCGGAGAGGGAACGGTGTGCACCATGACAGGGTGAACTGAATCGAATTGCTTGACTACCGCTACACGACATTTCAAGTCATCTGTTAATGCATCTGACATAAACAAGCGCCAATCGACCATATCGTTAAATACAGCTTGTCCACGGGGGGGTTCAATTTCCTCCCAATCCTGGTAGGTACGCTGCCATTTGTAATTAAGTGCTTCAAGTGTGCCATATTTATGCTCCAGCCATCCTCCGAATGCTTGCAAAGAATGCTCGCAATAACAAACCTGATTATCAAATGATAGCTCACGTTTAATTCCTGCTGTCAGCTCAGGTTCGTTCCATAAGTCCCATACCCACAAAGCAGGATGATCTCTAAACGCCTTTACCGCTTCCGCTAAAAACTTGTCTTTCTCCAATTGTCCCGGCGCATGATGATAACAAGGACCTGGGGCTCCACCTATTTGTCGGTAACTTAATGCTCTCGGTTCAATAACAGTTCCATCTGATGTGATCATTTTGGAATCTGGATATTTCTTATAAAACCACGCTGGAGCGACATCAAATAGGGTGTTGAGCACAACCTTTAATCCATAACGGTCGGCTATATCCATTAGCTCTCGGATATCGTCAAACACAAAGGAATTTTCGGCTGGATGACTCGCCCGCCACTGCACCCAGAACTTTACACAGTTAAATCCCATTTGGGATAGGTTGCGTAGATCCTCTTCCCATTGATCCCGGTAAGGAGTTGGGGAACGATAATACTGAAAACCAAAAGGAATGAAGCCTGTTTCTGACATACTAACACCTCGTATTTATGATGAGTACCCTGTTATCTAAATGAGCTACTTTAATTGAAGTGGAGGAGCGGCCTCACAAAAGGCTATGAGGCCACCACCCTAACTGTCTTAGTTCTTATCCTTGATGACGGCAAATATAAAGGTTGCAGCTTCCGCCCTCGTTGCCTTTTCCTGTGGTGCGAAACGATTGTTTGTTCTACCTTGTACAAGGCCTGCAAGCTTAAGCTCCGTTACATAAGCCACTGCCCAGCTCGGTATTTCTTGCGCATCGGAGAACAGATCACTGCTATAGGTATTCCCTGTTAACTTAAGCGCTCTTCCCATCAGAACCGCTATTTCTGCACGTGTGATGGGTTGATTCGGCCCGAAACTATCTTCGCTTATTCCTGTAACAATACCCGCCGCTACAGCAGCTTGAACGCTTTTCGCGTACCACGAATCCACTTTGACATCCTTAAATCCTGTAGCAATGTCTGAGAGCTCAAGATCTAATGCCCGCACCAGAAGCGCAGTGAATTCTGCTCGAGTCGTCAAGGCTGCAGGTTTGAATAAGGAGTCAGTCACTCCAGTTACAAGATGCTTCGCTGCTAACACCTGAAGTGTTCTAGCTGCCCAATGAGCTGCTGGAACATCCTCGAAAGTCTTCTTATACTCCAGCACTGCGTATTTACTAAGATGCTTCAGCTTGACCTTTATCGTATTCGTAACCCTATCTACCGTTCCGCCTACATACTCCCATCGCTTAGTAGACTCGTTGTAGTAATAAATGCCTAGAAGATCTTGATCTAATCCAGTTGTAAAAGGCAGTGTGATTTCCACGTCACCCGATACTTGTTTGGCTGTATAAACAGTTCCGTCTAGCTTCGTTAAGGTAATGCTAAGCTCATAAACTTGGCCTGCAACGACTACTCGCGCTTTCCCTCCCAGTACCGGAGAGTTCGAGATGTTCAGATCGGTTACAGGTAACATTTGAACCTCGAGAATAGCGCCTGATGTTAACCCAGCCTGCTTCGATAGCCTACTAAGTACAGCTGGATTAATCGTAAATACGGCTGCTCCCGATTTCACCTGCACAGGAAGATTACCCACTTGCTCCATGGGTACTGAAAAGATAGTTTCATTGCTACCAAGCTCTACAATCACCCTACCCCCATCGACCACAAAACGACTTGTTTTATTACTATTGTTGCTTGTTTGTGTTGGTGCTGGTGCTTGTGTCGGCGTCGGCGTTGGTGTCGGCGTTGTACCATTTACAGCTGCAAAATCCAACTGATCAATGTACTTGGCCGTTCCTTTCGGCTCTTTGCCTTCAAAGCTTTGTATCCAATTTGTATCCCCAATAATCCACAAGTTCCCGTCTCTGAGACCCCATACTTTGCCTGCGGCCGTTTGATAAACAATCTTAGAAGTAGGACTTGCCTGCGGATTAAGAACCTGAACGACCGTCCCGTCCTCCAACGTTGTAAACTCGTTCGTAAAATAGCTATCAATCTCCGGTAACGCACCCAAATTACGGCGATAACCCATATATACGGTATCCCGCTGACCATCCTTTAGGCTTCCCAATTCTAGTAATGCCTTTCCATAAACTGTCGTTGCTGGATCATCCTCGAGACTGACGAGCATCACATCGGTTTTTACCTTCGGATCGAATGTAGGCAGCACCCATTTGTCATTTGCAGTCGTGAGCGTCGCTCCACCTTGATAATCATTTCCCGGTAATACAACATTACGTCTGTTGGGCCCCCACCACATTTCTCCTGCGGGATAGGCATAATAAACCTCTGGACGATAAGCAACTAGTTCATCTAACGAATCTGGAGCTAATAGATTCGTCCGATATTGTTCTAGCCATTCAAATTGAATAGGCTTGGCTGTGTAGTAGGCATAAGCTTCCGTACAGGCAGTATGATAGCTACAATTGAGCAAGAAATCATAAATGCCTTTAGAGCCACTCTTGATCAAGTTATCGAAATGGTTGTACATCGTTTGCTGATCAGGGTAGCCTTTCACACCCGAATTATACTTCTGTTCCATGTTCTCATCTAACTGTGTTTCGGTTGTAATCAGCCACATCGTTTGCGCGGACTGTTCAGCTGCCGAGTAAGGATATCCTGCCCGCTCCCTTACCAAATACTCGGAATTCCCGTACACTTCTCCGCCTATGCCTTGAAATCCACCAGATTGTTTATGGTTGATAAAATACTTTCTAAAGCTTGAAACGTATTTATAAATAACGGGTATGGAAACAATTTCATTAATAGCGTCGGCAACCTTCATTTGATAATCGTTAAAGGATTCGTCACGGAAATCCGCATAATCGTCCCACAGTCGGCCCTGATAGGCATCCGACTTATACGTAACATCAGGAGATTCTGAATCGACTAGTAAAAGCTGGTTTTTCCAAGCTTCTTCCCTCTCCCCCCTCACAATAGGAACGAGACGGGCTGCTGTTTCGTAGGAAGGAAGCGGTGTCAGCATCTTCCATGCCTCATTCAAATCCTCAATTGTGGAGTAACGATTGTTCAGCCACGTTGTAAATTGAGCACGATACACAGGCGAATCTATCAACATACTCTCGTTCTCAGCATACACACCCGATTCATTATTGACCGGGTCTACGAAAAGCCGGAAGTTGGGTCCGAGCTTTAACTTACTAACATTGCTCTTGATTTTATCAATAAAGAGATCTCCCTTATCCCAAATATTGACCAGTACTTGACTGTTATATTTCACCTGTGGTGTGAAGTAGACGGTATAACCGCCCTCGCTTTGAATCGGCAGTGTGACATCCGCCTTAAATTCAAGCATACTGCCACTTTGCTTCGCCACCGTCCCTTTGCCCGAGGCGACCACTTCACCTGTCTTAGGGTTAATGACTGTAAACAAATTAGATATAGCCGTTATGCTAAAGCTCGAAGCTGGCGATACGGCATTCTGAACGTTGGCGGATGGAACGGTGAGAGACACTTCGCCACTTTGGGTAATATTCTCTACTTTTAACCAACCTGATAAGTAGGCTCCTGTAACGTTCCCTGATTCGGCTTCAATCCAGGCATAGTCACTAATTGGATGATTGGGTTTAGCGATTCCGCTCGGTGTCCATGCCCAAGCTTCAGGTACAACCGCAATCGCGTCGAGCCCTTGGGAGTATAAGCCGTCAATGACACTCTGTCTCGGTGTGTTAGTCAAGAAACCCAGTGAATGTGCCCCGCTTGCTAGCTCCACAGAATTGAGCTTATGCCATCCGAACGGTAAACTCTCAATGGTACTATATACCGGGTCGCCTGATGCATCTCCGGATGATTGATAGGACCCGCTGTCAAGCTTCCACTGGTAAGAGGATACATAGGATTTATCATTCGGCGTGCCTAGCACCCAAATCTCATATTTCCCCGAAGCAGGTACATTAAACGAATAATCTGCTGTGCCTTTAGAGCCCGGAATTTTAGTGTACATTTTCAAGATTTGTCCACCACTGGCTGCCTTAAGTGGCGTAGCCCCATCACTCGCCCTAGGCATATACGCAGTCTGAACCGTCTCCTCCTCATCCCCATGGTTGATCGCATTAAATTGAATACCATAAGTAAATCCTTCTTCATCTAAATAATCGAGTAGCCACTGCCATGCCCATGCAGGTATTCCAGCTCCATGCACGACGGCATTGATATACAAATCCTTTAATCCATGAGCCTTCATATATTGTAAAACCTGCTTATCATCTTCCCAATGCGCTTTGTTGGCAGCAGCATCCGTTGTGGAGAAATAAATCAAATAGTCTGAGGTAAACAAACCCCCGATTGGAATAAACGGTACCCCATCCCATATCATCGTATGGTTTTGATCTGCATACCAAAAGTGGGTTTCCCCTAGCTTCTTGTCAATAAAGCTACCATTCGTGAGCGGTTTGTAGCCATCGCTCGAGACTGTGGCGGAAACAACAGTCGAGATCGGTGTCGATGGTACCGTTTGCAACTTATGAAGTCCAAATTTTACAATATAGCTCGCGGCGGGCATATCTTTGGGAAGCTGAAAATCGAACATGACTTCCTTATTTTCACCAACGGGCAAGCTAGATGTACTCACCGAAGCAAGCTCCGATACCCCCCACAACACATCATCTTTCCAGAAGCTTAGATAGGCTGTCGTATCAAAATCTACAGCTTGCAGCAACTGGAATGATGCCGCTCCCTGCAAGGTCACCTCGTGACTCATTTGTTGGGGTACAATCCATTCTATTATTTCTGCCTTAAGCTCCGGCGCATCGCCTTGAGATGTACCCATGGTGAATGACTTGACGAGTACGGAATCGTTTCCTTCCGGCGCATTCGTGTAAGGAATATCGACGATTCCAGTTCTTACCTCGTAAGAGCCATCGGGTGCATTAAATGGAATTTTCAAATGCATCGTCTGAACGTTTTCTTCTCCATTCGTCCAGCTCTTCTTAATTGAGCTGACAACGTCACGTGATACGACTTCTTCGTTAAGTACCAAATCGGCAAAGAAGTAAAGCTCGCTGTTAAAATCTGCTTCCACCTTATTCGTAGTGGTGACGGTCAATATATCCTCTCTGTGCACATTTGTCTTATCTAGTTCACCGCCAATATAACTAAATTTCACTTCTTGCCCATTGAACGGTTTATTGAGGCCTTTCGGAGACCATCCCCACGAATCCGGAACGATAACCCAAGCATCGATAGCTTGTGAATACAAGCCATCTTGAGAGGCTTGCCTTGGCGTATCCGTTAAGAACCCGAGCGAATGCTGGCCCTGACTTAATTCAGATACAGCTAGCTTTTGCCATGCCATAGGCAATCCTTCCGGTGTGACATACACCGTATTGGCTGAAGAGGAGTCGACGAACTTATAGCTCGATGAGTCCAGCTTCCACTTAAACGGGGATAACCATGGGTTGTCTCCAGGAGAAGCCAATACCCAGATGGAATAGTTTCCGGCCTCAGGAATATCAAACTCATAGTCCGCTGTCCCCTTAGCTCCCGGTGTCATTGTATACATTTCGAGAATTTGCTTGTCGCTTGCCTTAGAGTTATATTTCGAACGATACTCTCCAGTTATAGAAGCAGCTTCACCTTCCATCCAGACATATTTAGGAGGAATTATTGGTTTTGGTGCAGGATGTTCCAATCCATTGGGTGTCCATTCCCATGCCTTTGGCACAGCTACCACTGCATCAATTCCTTGCGAATATAAACCGTCCGGCGTGGCCTGTCTCGGGGTATCCGTTAGAAATCCCAAGTCGTGCTGACCCTGCTCCAAATCGATTGAGCTTAGCTTAATCCAATAGAAGGGCATGCCTTCTGGTGTACCAAACACGCTTTCTCCGAAGGCTTCGCCAACAGCGCTGTAAGCACCTGTATCTAGCTTCCACTTGTAACCCGATAACCACACGTTATCCCCAGGCGTACCCAATACCCAAACATCATATTTAGCCGTTGCTGGAATATCCAATTGGTAATCCGCTGAAGCGACCGTATTTGCTTCAGAAGTATATAATTTCAAATAACTAGCTCCGCTGGAGGCGCCTTCACCCGCGACTTGATATCCTCCGTTGAAGGCTTGCGCATTCTCTCCTTCTACCCACAGAGAATCAACTTCAGGAATAACCGAATCCTTAGGCTGTTCCAATCCATTGGGTGTCCATTTCCATGCCTGTGGCACTGCCACCACTGCATCAATTCCTTGCGAATATAACCCGTCCGGCGTGCCCTGTCTCGGGGTATCCGTTAGAAACCCTAAGTCGTGCTGACCCTGCTCCAAATCAGTTGAGCTGAGCTTAATCCAATAGAATGGCATGCCATCCGGTGTAGTAAATACGCTTTCTCCGTAAAATGAGCCAGCAGCACTGTAAGCACCTGTATCTAACTTCCAATTGTAACCCGACAGCCATATGTTATCTCCAGGCGTACCCAATACCCAAATATCATATTTAGCCGTTGCTGGAATATCCAATTGATAATCCGCTGTAGCGATGGTATTCGCATCATGAGTATATAATTTCAGAAAACTAGCTCCGCTGGAAGCGGCTTCACCTACAACTTGATATCCTCCGTCGTAGGTTTGTGCATTCTCTCCTTCTAGCCATAAGTATTCTGATGTTGATTGTACTGTTGGCGAATCGATCCCCTTGTTAGCTTCAGCATTAACAGCATAAGATGGCAAAGTAGCCACCAATACGGCAATAACGAGTGATACCGTTAGAAGTTTATTTTTCACAATTTTCATAGCCTGCATCATCTGAGAAAACGCCTCCCATTACTCTTATAATGAATAGCTATCCCTATTAACCCTTGACTGCACCAGCCGTAAGACCCGAGACAATATATTTTTGCATAAATAAATAGAGCAAAATTACCGGCAAAGATACGATTACAATATCAGCAAACACCAAATTCCAATCGCTAGAATGTTGGCCGAAGAAGAAATAAATCGTCATGCTTAACGTAAATCGACTTGCCGTATTAAGAAAATAAAACGGAGTTTGGAAATCATTCCAAATGTTCATTGAAGCAAGGATAATAACGGATGCATTCACTGGCTTTAATAGAGGAAACAGAATCTTAAAGAACAATTTAAACCTTCCAATTCCATCGATAATCGCCGCTTCGTCCAGTTCTTTAGGCACACCACGAAGGAATGAAATATACAGATAAGTCATAAACGGAAAATTGCTAGCTACATAAAGTAGAATAACGCCCGTATAAGTTCGAATGAGATGCAGCGATTGCATTAAATAATAGGTCGTAATAATAGAGCCAGGAAGAATCATTCCTGCAATCAGAATGTGCTGCAAGAGTCGCATAAAGCGGCTGTCCCTACGTTCGATGACAAAAGCAGCGACTGAACAAACCACAATAATAAGGACAACAGATACCACTGTTATGAGAAGCGTAATCAAGAACGCTTGAGGAATACGTGCAATTCTAAAAACCTCAGTATAATTATTAAACCCTGACCAATCATTAGGCAGTGTTAATTTTAAATCTGCTGCATCACTCTGATTCTTAAGAGAATTCACTATAACCATGAATAAGGGTACTGCTATAATTCCACTTAGTACCAGGGAGATCAGTTCTAGTAGTCTTTTTTGCCATCTTCTCATATGCTCACCCTTCTTCCTTCCGGTTCAGCACCTTATTAACTAGCAGCACAATCACCAGGACGATGAGGAACAACATGACATTTGCTGCTGTAGCTTCCCCATTTCTGCCTGCAGCAAAGTTCTTAAATACAATGGTGTTAATAACCTGAGATGAATTCCCCGGTCCCCCCCCAGTCAAGGCATATACGATATCAAATACCTTCAAGCCGCCGATTACACTGAGAATAACGTTTGTATTGACGATTGGCATGATCAAGGGAAGCGTAATATGTCTGAACATTTGCCAGGAGTTAACCCCCTCAACCATCGCCGACTCCTTCAACTCCTGAGGAATCGTCTGTAATGCTGCTAAGAACAGGATCATCGTTAAACCGGTCCACTTCCAAATCTCCACAAAACATACGGCAAAGATAACAATATGTGGATCTGTCAGCCATGAACGAGTCAGCATATCCAAATGAATGGCTTCCAGAAACACATTTAAGAGCCCTCTACTAGGATGTAACATGGCATTAAATACGAGCGATACCGCCAATGTGCTGAGTATAACCGGGAAAAAAAGCATCGACCGGAAAAAGAGTGTTGTCTTTAACTTGACGTTGGCCAGCATCGCTAGCAGCAAGCCAAGAACAATCTTAAAGAATGTCGTAATAAATGCGAAGATAAAGGTATTCTTGAAAGCAATAAACTGATCTTCCTCCTGAAGCAAGGATTTGAAATTATCAAATCCGACAAAACGTGTATATTTGAAGCTCTCGTTCATATTCGTAAAAGCATAATGAAACCCCGTCAGACTCGGATAAATGAAGAAAACACCAAAAATCAGTAACCCAGGCAACAGCAGCCAGTAGCTATAATACATTTTTTTAATCATTTGTGGCACCTCTATATAAAAGGAAGGGAGTGAGTAATGAACTCCCTCCCTTTCTTTCTAATGTCTTTACTTGAAGTTCGGATCATCCTTGGCTTTTGCTGCTTTTTCATAATCCTTTTGTTGCGCTTCTAGCACTTGCTCAGGAGTTTTCCCACCAATAATGATATCCTGCAAATAGGCTGGGAACGCCGCATTAATATCGTATTTCATAACATACCCATCGCCGCTCGCTTTACCTGCATCCAATAGCGCTTTGGCTTCAAGCTCCGCCGGTGTTAATGAGGTTACAGTTACTCCTTTGATCGCCGGAATACCTCCATCTTTGCCAAAGAAGATATTTTGCGCTTCTAGAGATTCGAAGAAGTTAACAAATTTCTGTGCAGCTTCTTCATTTTTACCTTTGACCACAAAGACGGCATTCGGTGCAAAAATATAGCTTTTGTCAGCGTCAGCGCCCTGGTAAGGCATAAGGAATGCGCCAATATCTGCTGTCTGATCCGGGAATTTACTAGCGATGTCAGTCATAACCCAAGTCGCCATAACATACATGCCTGCCTCGCCTGTTGCCAAAGCCTTTTGTGCATTATCGTAAGTATCAGACAGCACATCTTTGTTCGTCAGACCCTTTGAAGTAACATCCTTAAGGAACTGCAGCCCTGTCTTACGTGCTGTCCAATCTGTAAATTTCGCCTGATTTACATCGACCTTAGCGAGAACCTCAGCCGTTGAAGGTGTGGCTTGTGCATGCTGCACAGGCAATTGCAATGTCCAAGCATCCTTACCAGAAAGGTATACCGGAATTTTCCCGCCTTTCTTGAGCGCCTCGCTCACGCTCCAGAATTCATCCATAGTCGTAGGCACTTCAAGTCCTAAGCTTGCAAACACCTTTTTGTTATAGAGAACTACACTTGTATTCGAACCGCCATAGGGAGCTCCATAATATTTACCGTCTTCAAGAGCGGTCATAATACCCTTCCATGAGTTCTTGTCAAAGTTGGTTATCCACGGCTGATCCTCTTGGCTAACGAATGTATCGGACATTTTACCGAAGCCTTGTTGATCTCCTAGCCCCGCGTAATAGAATAGTAGATCCGGCTTATCGCCAGTAGCAAAGCGAGCTTTTACTAGGTTGACGCCGTCCATACCCTCTGGAATTTTCTCTAACTCCAATTCAATTCCTGTTTTCTCAGCTGCTGCGATTAGGACTTCATCCATACCGCTCTTAAACCAGCTTGCGTGACCAATTCCTTTAATTTTAATCTTCTCCAAAGATGCACTTGGGCTTGCGCTAGGACTTGCTTCAGGTGCAGAAGGACTAGCACTTTGCGTACTATCTGCAGGGCTGCTAGAAGACTCCTTATTCCCACTACCACATGCTGTGACAACCACCATCAACAAAGCCAATATTGCTGCAACAAATACTGTTCCAAAATGTTTTTTTCTCAATCTTTTCCCCTCGTTTCGCATCGTTATTGGTTGAGACGTTCTCAGTGTAAGGTCTGTAACATTGGAACTAAATAGACATTCTTATTCATCGCAGGTGGATAATCTTATCAACTTCTCGATATCGTCAGTCTGAGCTCCATAGTTAACCTTGACTCCATTTCAATTGATATTGGTTCATGATACAGTATTAAAAAAATGATCGACTTCTAAGATGATAGGTGGATGTCTATGTTCTCCTTCAGCAGCTTACGCGCAAAACTATTCCTGACCTATATGCTAATTATTCTTGTCTGTACGCTCGGTGTTTCCATTCCCTCTTATTTCTACATTAAAGAAAATATTGAAAGTAGTACCCTCTCTAACCTTGAACAGTCGGTTCAAGGAGTGTCTGATCAATTAGATGCCTATCAGAATGAGTTTGATAATATAAGCACGCAGCTCTACCTGAATTATGATGCTGTCGGCAATACGATGATCTACTATCTTAATGTTCTTAATAGGTCTACCGATTCTGTTGAAAGACTAAAAGCAACCCAATCGCTTGATAAATTTATCCTAATTAACAGCTCCATTTATCAAGATCTGTACCGGATTACCCTCTATGCTAATAGTGGTCTTCTCTTCTCAAGTAAGCCCATCAATAATAACATCTATGAATCGGAAGCCTCTCATTCATGGATTCCCTTAATCGCTCCACTTCGCGGTAACACGTTTTATCGATATTCCGATAGCGACGAATGGACGAATGAAAAGCAACCTGCTGTATTTTCCTTCATACGTGCAATCGACCCTAACGACCAGCAATCCGGATATATCGAGGTACAGATTAAAGCCGCCGATCTCCTTGCGTCAATAGACTCACTATCCTGGGAAGGAAGCCAACTCCGTTTGTTGGACGATAGGGGCAATACTTTTTACACCAAGACATCAAACAAAGAGCTAGAAGTATCCAGTGAAAATAGTGATAACTTCTATACCTTTACGAAAACGACCAACAAGAAATATATCGTTGCTGAGCTAGCTGTCACCAAGGACCTGGTGCTCGCCCCCATTCGTTTTCTTCGGAACATCTTTATCGCATCTCTTGCTGTGTTTCTTATATTTTCGGTATTCTTCTTATCATTTTTAGCCAAAATTTTGATGAATCCCTTAATTAAGCTTAAAAGTAGCATAGATCGGATCGACTTGATAGATAAGCCCCTAGGTATTGAGAACAAATATAAAATGAATGAGGTTGATCAGATTAACCGAGCCTTCCGGATTATGAATGATCGGCTGCAAAACTCATTACAGCAAATTATCCAATTTCGCACCCTACAGCTTCAATCCCATTTTGATACGCTGCAGTCACAGATCAATCCCCACTTTCTCTTTAATATGCTTGGTGTAATCCAAGCTTTATCTGATAAAGGGGATACGGAAAAGATTAATAGAATTACGGCCAATCTAGCGGATTTCTTAAGATATTCTTCTACAACCAGTTCACCCGTAACTTCATTGAATCAAGAAATAGAGCTCACGAGGAAATATTTAGAGCTTATGAAATCTCGTTACTTATTCCGTTTGGAGTACAGCTTTGATTTCGATCAACAAATGAACGATTTAATCGTACCTAAGCTAACCTTACAGCCATTAGTGGAAAACTGCCTTCAACATGGCTTTAGAGATGCTCACCCCCTTAATATCCGTATTTCCGGAAAGATAATAGGGGAGCGGTGGGAGCTGACTGTGCAGGATGACGGAATTGGATTTTCAGAGACCGTCTTGCCAACGATACGCGATAAGGTTGAATCCTATTTACAGCAACTCGACTCCATCACTCAAGGTGAACGATTGGGATTCGGGGGGATGGGATTATGCAGCACCCTTGCAAGGATGCAGTTAATCTTGAAAAACCAGCTTCATTATACGGTGGGTAACAATGTAAATAGGGGAGCTTACATCACTATGTCCGGCAACATTAAATTTCTCTAGGAGGCATACACGTAATGAAGATTATGCTTGTAGATGACGAACCCGTTTTTCTGGAGCAATTAAAAGAACTGATTATGCGGATAGCCTCCGAAGAAGAGACCTATTCGTTTGAAATTATTGCGGAATGTTATAGTGGACAGATGGCACTTGATCAAATTCCCCTCTTAATTCCTGATGTCATTATTACGGATATTAAGATGTCGGCGATGGACGGTATTGAATTAGCTCATAAGGTCCAACAGCGTTGGCCTAGCACCGCAGTCATCATTATTAGCGGCTTCTCGACCTTTGATTATGCCAGAGATGCATTACGTGCTAACGTCGAAGAGTATTTGTTAAAGCCCATAGAAGCCGATGCCGTAAGAAGCGTTCTGTTACGGATTCAAGATAGACTAACAAATAAAACCTACTCAAGGGCCAAAGAAATCTTACAATTACTTATCGAAAGCAATCGTATCTCCTCGCTGCCTGAGCTTATTCAAGAGCGATTATTTCCTTTTCCGCATTATGGGTTGCTGCTTATTCCAGATCATGACTTCTCAATCGACAATGACTTGCTACTTCCCCAATCACTCAAAGTAGAGAAAACCTATTACAGCAAAGCCAAAAGCTATCTCGACGAGCAGGAAGAGTTATGGGTGCTGCGGACGAATAGCAGGAAAGAGCTTGCGGTCGTTTTCGGTTTTCAAACAAATCCGGTTCTCAAAATAAATAACCTCCTTCAGCTTTCCCAGAATCATTTTATGAACAAAGGACGTTGCCCTTCAATTGCTTATTGCGATAGTGTGAACCATCTGATAGACATAAATATGGTTTATAGAAAACTGACTGACGAGCTTTATAAGAATCTCGTCATTGGTCACCCCAAGTTCATATCGCTGTCTAATCGTATTGAGTCTCAGCATGATTTTTTCCTTCTAAAGGTAGATGAGGTGGAGCAACTTTCCCTCTACCTGAATAAAAGTGACTGGAAACAAATTAAGAAATTGATCGATCATTTCTTTCAAACCTGGGGTATCAAACATACTCCCCTATTATATTTGGAAAAAAACTTAAAGAGCATCGTTCGATTACTGGAGCAACAATTACCCTCTATCGATATCGTGACAAGCAAAACCTTGGAAATTCGAATAGAGGAAATATGCTTTGTCTCGTCTTCGTTCTCGGAAACAGCAGATTCCTTTTGGGATTTAATCATTCACATATTCCAACCCCAGGTCCATGAAACAGATTCAGGCGCTCTACTATTCCAACAGATTGAAAGCTACATCTCCTCTCATCTGAAGGAAGCACTAACTTTGGGTGATTTAATTGAACGATTCCATATTTCCAGCTCTTATTTATGTAACTTATTTCGTAACAATAGTGGCAAATCATTCGTGGAGTATATTACGGCGTTACGTGTAGAGAAAGCAAAATCGCTCATGCTTAACTACCCCTCCATGCTCCTGAAAGATATTGCGGAAATCGTCGGTTATCAGGATCATCATTATTTCAGTCGTGTATTTAAAACAGTCGTTGGAACCACGCCTAAAGAATACAAAAATATCTCTAGCTAATACCGGATCGAACCTCCACGAAATCATAGGTTTTGCAGTAAATAACGGATCCTAATGTCCGATTTGCTGCAAATCCTATTCCTAACACACGAGCTCTCGACTAGGCCTGCCGGATCGGGTTATGGATAGTGAGACTTAGACCTAAGTAGTAACTATATTTTTTTCTGTTAATCAAAAAAAGAAGCCTTGCTGCGCAAGGTTTCCGAGGTTTCGTTAAGCATACTTTTTAACTTCTTATGAAATTCACTTCTTCTCTCCATGCTATATCTACGTGTATCAGAGTATCCCTGTACGCCCACCATATCAAGTGCACCGGACAAGCTACCTGCAGCGGCAAACCGATCCGGGTGCCTTAGTGCCCATTTGAACGCCCCATAGCCTCCCATAGACAAGCCAGCAACATAATTATCCTCCCTCGCCTCGGATAAGGGGAAGAAGGATCGAGCGAGGGTTGGCAACTCATCTGTTAGAAAGGTCCAATACTTATACGATAAGAACCGTCATCTCCGCACGGCAATCGTAAATTCCACTTTGGAATCCCATCGATCGGGATGCATGATCGAAATCATATCACAAGTTTGAGGGGAAAATCCTTGCAATGATTTCGAGAAACTATCTGGAGTCGGAGCATAAGGGTGTTCTGAGGGCGATTATCTTTGAAGCAGATGTTTAAACCGTAAAGATCAATCCGATACGAATCAGAAGTCCGATTTATGCCCACCCAGGAACCCTTACTAGGTAAGGGTTCCTGGGTTTTTGTCGTAAACTACTCCTCTTTTCTTCCTCTCCAATCCTTATTCGGTTTATCTTGCTTATCTTGTTTCTCCTTCTCATCTTTCTTTTTATCTTTCTTTTTATCCTTATCTTTATCTTTATCTTTCTTATCCTTTTTGTCTTTCTTATCCTTATCCTTATTTCCCTTCTTATCTTCTTTACCGATATTCCCATTATTTAATTTCAAATTCTCAGGACGCTTAAACTCGGATACTGGAACACCCTTTAAGGACAATGACATCATCTCTTTGAAAATTAAAGCCGGATATTGTCCACCAGATGTCGTTAAATAATGTTTGCTATCCGTATTGTCATAGCCAAGCCAAACCGCCCCTACCAATTCTGGCGTATAACCGACAAACCAAGCGTCTTTAGAACCACCGGTAATCCCTGCGAATTGTTTGTTTTGCGGCAGCTGTGTTGTACCCGTTTTCCCCGCTACCGGACGATCCATTGCCGCATTCTTTCCTGTTCCTTCTCGCACAACGCCACTGAGTAGCTCTGTCATCGCATAAGCATTCTCCGGCAACATAGCTGTAACCGATTGAAGCTCGGCTTCGGCTAATACTCGTCCATCCGTCGTCGTGATTTTGGTAATCGTATGCGCCGGAACCTCCACCCCTAGATTAGGAAAAACACTGAAGCCTTGGGCTATTTGAAGAGGTGATAGTCCTTGAGACAGTCCACCTAGCGCCAAACTTAGATTGTTATCATCTTCACTAAGCGGAATACCCAGCTTCTCAACAAACGCTTTTCCAGTTTGCAGTCCAATCTCATTCAATAACCACACCGCTGGAATATTCCTGGAATGGATAACTGCATCTCGAAGAGATACTTGTCCCAAAGTTCGATGATCTGAATTTTCAGGCTTATACCCATTTAGGTCTAACGGGCCATCATACAACATTGATTTCGCATCATACCCTTTCTCCAAGGCAGGTGCATAGACCATCAAGGGTTTGAAGACCGAACCGGGTTGTCTAACTAGCTGTGTCGCATGGTTGAAACCTCGAAAGACATGTTCACCCCGTTGCCCCACGATTCCACGAACGCCTCCAGTTGACGGGTCCATAATAACCGCTCCACTCTGCACGAGTTGATCAGGCGCGCTATTGGGAAACAGGGAATCATTACGGTACGTTTGTTCCATCGCACTTTGAACAACTGGATCTAGCTCTGTGTAGATAAGAAGATTTCCAGCTAACAGCTGGCGCTCGGTGAATCCATATAATTCAATAGCCTCATCAATCACTTCATCGGTATACGAAGCATATTGACCTAGCAGATGATTTTGCTGTTCCGAGGGAACCTTCTTGAGTACTTGAATAGGCTCAGTAATAGCTTGGTTATAATCTGTTTGCGAAATGAATTGTTCATCCCGCATCAAGCTCAGCACAAGATTTCTTCGCTCCAGCGCGAGCTCCTTATTCTTAAGCGGAGAATAACGACTCGGAGCTTTCGGTAGAGCCGCCAGTAAGGCAGCTTCGGCCAACGTCAAATCCTTCGTGTCCTTGCCGAAATACCGCTTGGCTGCTCTTTGTATTCCCCATTGCCCTTCACCGAAGTAAATTTGATTCAAATACATTTCGAGGATCTCGTCTTTATTATAAGAAGACTCGATCTTGAGGGCATAAGCTGCTTCCGTCAGCTTGCGTGAGAATGTTTTTTCACCGGTCAAAAATACATTTTTGGCGAGCTGCTGGGTAATCGTGCTTCCTCCCTGCGCTGCTCCACCTTCCTTCACATTACGGAACGCCGCACGAATAATGCCAAAGACGTCCACTCCGGTATGATCGTAATATCGTTTATCCTCGACCGCGACGATCGCTTGCTGCATATGTAGCGGAATTTGGTCGAGCGATACGTGTTCTATTTTGACGGAAACCATCTGGGAGCTTGGCTCGCCATTCTTATCTATTAATTGAGTGGGAGCTAATATGGGAACAACCAGCTTCTCAATATTAAGAGATTTGATCCAATAGGCTCCGAAAGCGACAACCGTCGTAAGCCCCAGAAGGATTACGATGATCAGAATCCGAAATCGTTTCATTAATGTATATAAGCCGGAGCGGACCGACAATTTAGAGTCTCTGTGTGTTTTTCCCTGTTGCGTATGTACATTCTGTTCTCTCATTGCTGTCTCCTACTGTGGTCTAACGTATTATTAACCCGAATTAGATGGTTTTTAAGTATTTAATAATGGTAAGAATTCGACTTAAAGTCAAATGAAGATTTTATCAGAGTAAAAATTGATAAAAAAAAGACCGGACACCTTGGTGTCCAATCTAATCTTACATCTTAACTCAACTGAAGAATCTGACCCCTCTAACACTACATACTACCATCAGGAATAAACCCGGACTTCGATCAGCTCTGCGCAAGGTGCGCCATTCGTTTCCTCTATAACTATCCGAAGAGCGTCCGTGAGTACCGGCGTCTCTAGCTTCTGTCGAACACTACGGCGACGATTATCGGTAACGGTGACGACCCTACTCCATACGCCCTCGATTCTTGCCTCGATTCGATAAGCTTTGGCCAACTCTGGTATGACATCGAATGGAGTTCGGTGATGATGGAGATTAATGAGGTCCTCGTTAACGTCGTCGTTCCACGTCATGAGAATTTCACCAATAGGGACGACCTTACCCCAATCCAGTTCCAGCCATTCCTCTCCATCTTCCCGCAGAGGCTCGGATACCCAAAGATTTGGACCCCCATAGGGACGCTTATAGCCGCCAATCACCTGCTGTGGTGCATACGCTGCAGTGTCCGACGAAACGCGGAAGCAGAACGGTCGTCGAATTAGCGACTTCATACTCCATTCCACGATCGGTTGGGTAGGATCGTGGTCCTCTAGTTCAACTGCCGCGAGTGGAAGAGCCCCTCTCTCGAACGCCAGTACACCCGTAAATGGCTCGGAAGACTGATAAAGTCGGATCTTATCGTTGTTCCTAATGATAACGAAAGCGTTCTGTCGCTGCTCCGGCTCCCACTCCAACTCGAACGGTAGCCATTGCCCCTCGCCCTTATCTACTTTCATGGACACTTCCGCGATTCTCTCAGCAGGCACGTAATTTTCCAATCGCCCGGTCGCCCATAGCTCCACGATTACCTCCGTGTCCTCTTCCGCGTCAAGCAACAGCTCTAATCCGCTCAAGCTAGGATCGACCGGGAAAAGCAATGCAGCATCCCGTTCCAGTGGAACTTTCGCCGTCCCATTCTCTATGGCGATCCGTGTCCTCGTAGACGAGGCTCGGACCTTAGCCTGGCGTGCAATGTCGTTCATGTCCTTGTTTGCGAGGCCTATAATAGAGGCGTCCTGCTTCAGCATGGTTTGCTGAAGCTCCTCCAATCCCGTTTCGTAAAGCTTGCGAGGAGAAACCCCCTTTTGCGCGCATAATGCAGCAGCTGTTCCCGCCGCTTCACCCATAAGCGCACAAGTCGCCATCACCCGTGTCGTACCGAACGCCACATGAGACGCGCTGACATTTCGCCCAGCGAAAAGCAGGTTCGCGACGTTGGTCGAATACAAGGAGCGGTAAGGAATATGATAGATGCCGTCCGCGTGCATATGCTTCGATCCACTCTCATCCGCGTACATTCCTTGGGGCGGATGCAGGTCGATCGACCAGCCGCCAAAGGCGATTCTATCCACAAAAGGTACTTGTCCGAGCACATCGTTCTGGTTCAGGACATAGTCGCCCACGAAACGCCTATATTCCCTTTTGCCCGGAATTGATCCGACCCACTCCAACGTCATCGTCTCCGCCGCGAATTGACCGGAGTTCTTGATATAATCCCAGATTCCATAAATAACGGACCATAGCTCGTCCCGGATGCGCTCGTTGTCATGTGTTGTATCCAACTCACCGCCCCACTCAATCCACCAATAATGACAGCCCGAGTCACCGCTTCGGATGACTCTTTTGATCGGAATCGGTGTCTGTGTAATATCCTTAGCAAAGCTCGGAGGTACGAACTTCACCGGACGGCCTGCTTCCTTCGTATAGAACAGTAAAGTACTACCTAGCGTAATATCGTCAGCAATATCAGGCGCCCAAGCTTCACCGTATTCATGTGCAGCTTCCCTTCCGAGTCGGTAACGAGCTCCGGCAAGGAAGCCGACCAGCCCATCCCCTGTGCAGTCAAGAAAAATTGGACTCTCATAGCGGATTTTCCTTTCCGATCCCATCATCCAGCCCGTAACGGAGTGTATATAACGATTGTCTTCGCTTCCTTCGGCCTCGACCTCGTGCACATCCGTATTCAGGAACAATTGCAAGGTCGGCTCCGCTAGAACTGTCTCTAGGAGCACCAGATCCCATAGGTAGGGGTTCCCTTCTGGATTACGATATTGGTTCTCCACGAACAATTCGCCCATAATGCCAGTCTCCCGAGCATAACGGTTTGTTCCGTGAGCGGTCGCACCGCAAACCCAGACTCTGACTTCGCTGCTGGAATTACCACCGAGCACGGGACGGTTATGGACAAGTGCGACTTTCTTGCCAAGCCGTGCAGCCGCCACCGCAGCACATATCCCTGAAAGTCCTCCTCCGATGACCGTAACGTCCGATTGTATCGTTTCCATTCGCATCTATCCTCACCCTTTTATCGCAAATTTGGTCAAGCACAGAATGATAACCCACTTGTTGCGTGTTTCTACTCGGAACTATCTCACCCTTTTACAGCGGAGTTCGTTAAGCCCTGAATAATAAACCGCTGACCGAGCACGAACACGACGATCATCGGCAAGATTCCTGCAGAAGCAGCCGCCATCATACCGTTGTAATCGATCATGTTTTCAAGAATAAAGTTCTGCAAGCCGAGCGGGACGGTATACAGGCTTTCGTCGATTAGGAACACGAGCGCATTCTCGTAATCGTTCCATTGCCAAGAAAAATCGATAATCGCTAGTGTCGCTAGAGCAGGCTTAGCTAAGGGTAAAATTAGTCGGAAGAATATCCGGAAGTGTCCCGCTCCGTCGATAAAGGCCGATTCGGAAATCTCATTCGGTATGGTCATAAAAAACTGACGTAGCATGAATACTCCGAAAATCGTGAACAGCCCCGGCAAAATGAGCGCAAGATGCGTATTATAGATGCCTGCCCACTCGAACATGATGAACTTCGGAACGAACAGCACCTGCGGAGGAATCATCATCATCGACAAATACACCATGAACAAGGCGCCCCTCCCCTTGAATTCGATACGGGCGAAGCCATATGCGGCGAAGGCAGATAGGAAGGTTGCCCCCAGCATGCCGATGATAGAAATTTTAAGAGAATTCAGGTAATAAGTGCCGAAGCTTTTGGATCCAGACCATACCTTAATATGATGCTCCCAGGTCGGATTGGACGGAAACCACTTGATCGGATATTGGAATACCTCCGCCGGAGTTTTCAAGGAGGTACTAATCATCCATAGAAAAGGCATGATCATGACGATCGCAAGCGCGAGCATGACGATCGTCCCAACTAACCTCATCGGAACATCGGTGGACAGGCGTCGTTTCATTTCCATCGTCGTTGACTTCCTCTCTTTTCTTAATAGTGAACCCATTTTTTCTGTCCTATCCACTGCAGAACCGTAATGACAAGGATAATTAGGAACAGTGCCCAGGAGATCGTAGACGCATAGCCCATCTCATAATAGCGGAAAGCATTCTGATAGACGTAAAGGGATAGAATTGTCGTACTATTTCCCGGACCTCCCTGAGTCATTGCCTGTATAATCCCGAACGACTTAATCGTCATAATCAGGCCGGTAATGAGTAGGAGGAAGGTAGTCGGGCTGACTAACGGCCAGATGATTTTCCGCAATACCTGTCCTCTTTTAGCTCCGTCGATTTTGGCGGCTTCCAACAGCTCTGTCGATACCTCCTGCAGTGCAGCGAGGTATATAATCATGTTGTAGCCTAGAAGGAACCACACCCAAATAATATCGATCGCGTACATCGAGGTCGTCGTTGTCGACAGCCAGCCGGGAGGATTATCGATGCCGATACTCCTCAACAAACCGTTAATGGGTCCTTGTCTTGGTTGGAACATTAGCATCCATACGAAAGCCACAGCTACACCGCTAGTAATGTAGGGCATGAAATAAAGTCCGCGCAGCAGCTTCTTCAAATATAGGCGTTGGTTCAGAATGACTGCCGTCACGAAACCAAAGGCAATCGATACTGGCACAGCCATGAGAAACAACATCGTTTTGCGTAGCGAAAGGTAAAACATGGGGTCGTGCAGCAGACGAGTGATGTTGTCGAAACCTACGAATCTAACCGTCGGATTCATGAACTTGTAGTTCGTAAACATGAGATAAAACGAATAGGCAGCCGGGATCAAGAAGAATAGTAGTACACCGAGCATGCTCGGACCGATGAACACGTAGCCCAGCAGTCTCTGCCTTTTCATCCAATTGTTGTTCATGTGCTTCAGCCTCGCTTATTCATGAGATAGTTTCAGTCTATCAACCGAACGGTTCTCCCATAAGGAACAAAACCATCGACTTCATAAAACAAATCCATACAAAAAAAGCCGCCATATGGCGACTTCTACTTCATACGCATCAAATTGTTCTATCCAACAGTGAATCCGCCAACAGTCAAACGTATAACAGGGGAATGCCGTCACAACCGGCATTCCCCTGTTTATCTACTTCAGTCTACTTTTTCTTCAAAAACTCGTTATGTCGGCTCGTCATGGCTGCAAGCGTCTGGTCAAGTGATTGTGCACCAAGGAAATATTTCTCGTATTCCTGCGAACGTAAATCCACGACTTCCTGTGGAACCGAACGTACAAAGGTTGGTGTCTTATTATCAAACATGACGTACATCAAGGAATCCCGATCGTAAGTATCACCTTTGTCACCGAGCAAGCTTTCGAGTGCCGCTTCCTCATCCGCATCCTTCGATGCTGGAATTCTGCCACCGGCTGCCATTGGTGCCATTCCACCGTCCGCATACCACTTCAGAAATTCCCATGCAGCTTGTTGGTTTTTCGACTTCGCGTTTATTGAAGTGTAATCACCAAGTCCACCTCGAGTCACATAATCTGCTGCATTGTCCGTAAGACGAGGAACAGGAGCAAATGCAATTTTGAAATCGCGTGGGTAATCTGTGAAATTGTTTGAGCTTCTCAACAGCCATGCACCGATGTTCAGCATCGGTGCTTCACCGCTCAAGAACATCTGTTCAACCGGCATTTTCGACGTCAGCTGCTCACCGAGCGGCGGCGTTGTCTTATCCACCGTCATCATCGCATTCAATGTTTCCAACCACTTCTTGACCCCTGGGTCGTCCAAGTTGGATGTTCCGTCCGCTTTCGTATAGCCTTGCTGTGACAGCACTGAATCGAGCGGATCTACGTAAGGCTCGGTGTTCTGGATGAATCCGTAGTCATCTCCGGACTTGAGCTTCTTAGCGTATTCGCGTAGCTCGTCCCAAGTCCATTCCTTCGGCACCGGTAAGCTCGCCGCGTCGAGTGCATCTTTGTTCAGTGCCACGAAGAACGCACTCTTCGTTGTCGGCATGCCATAATACTTGTCGTTGATCTTCCAGCTTGCCGCGTCAGCACCCATCTTCTCATCGATATTGTAATCCGAGAACTGACTCAGATCGACCGCAAAGCCTGATTCCACCCGTTTCGATGCATGAGACATCGTGTAGTTAACGTACAAATCAACATCCTGTCCAGTCATCATTGCAGTGTCGAGCTTCAGATTCCCCTCGTCGTCATTGACGTAGCGAACGTATTCAATCTGGATGTCTGAATGATCCTTGTTCCATGCATCGATTACCGTTTGTGGTCCCGCTTCTGGAGGGACGCCCCCCCACATCTTCAATTTAATCGTATCGCCTGACTTCACTGGTGTGCTAGCCGAGGGAGATGCTCCCGCATCGCTTCCTCCAGCGGATGAACTGCTCTTGACGTTATTCCCGTTACCTGAACATCCAGCCATCACACCCATTGCGAGTACAAGCGTTGTCATACCAGCGATCCAACTTTTTTTCTTCACAAACGACGACCTCCCTGTACAATCTAGGAATAATATTGCATCTCAAGGATAGCAAGACGGAAGGGAAGTCCATAAGTAACAAAATTATGAAGAACATGGAACAGATATACGCAATTCCTTTGCTTATGCGCTACCGCGTAACAAATCGTTCTATCTTGTGATCCGATATTGGCTAGGGGTTGTGCCCGTCACTCTTTTGAAAATTTTAATAAAATAGTTATCGTTCATGAAGCCAACGTTTTGTCCGATCCGGTTCACGGGTAGGTCCGTGCTCATTAAGTAATCGATTGCCTTAGCCACCCGGATGCGGTGCAGGTAGTGAATCAACGTCTCTCCGGTCTTCTTCTTGAACAGTGCACTAACGTAGTTTTCTCCCATCATCACATATCGCGACAACGACTTGAGCGTGATGTCCTGATCATAGTTCTGCTCGATATACTTAATGATCATATTCACTTCAGGATGCGTAATCCTGTCTAGGACAGATCCACTTCCCCGAGAAGAACGCTCCTGCACAGTAACTGTTGAAGAATCGGAGACAGCGGATAGCTCGGCGCTGATCTTCGTCAGCGTCTCGCGTAAATCCTTCACGCTCATGGACAGCTTCAAGATATAATTTGACGCACCGAACTCCATAGCCTGTCGCATCGATTCGAAGTCGCCCATGCAGGTCAACATGACAAATTTGGAGGCAATTCCGGCTTTGCGTGTTTCCTTCAACAGCTCGATCCCATCCATCTGCGGCATTACGATGTCGCAGAGCACGAGGTCCGGTGGGTCTTGCCGAATCTTCTCAAGTGCCTCCATTCCATTGCCCGCTTCCCCGACGAGTATAAAGCCCATATCCTCCCAGCGAATAATCTCTTTGACAGATTCACGAACAAAAATCTCGTCTTCGACCAGTAGCACCTTCCACATGAAAATCCCCCCCCTTGCCCGTCTCAAGTTATGGAATGCGGAGCGCTCTCGAATGGCTCGGACAATAAGAGCGGCAGATGCATTCGGAACAACATGCCTTGCGGTAACTCGACCATTTCCAGCTCGCCCTTGTCTTTGAACAATAGTCTCAATCTTTCTCTAACGTTCGTAAGGCCAATTCCGGGACGCTTGCGGCCCTGCTCTTGGTTCAATTTAGAGTGCACAATACCCATTCCATTGTCTTCAACCTCAAGCGTCAATCTCTCTCTTGCTACTCCGCTAACACTCATCCGAATCTGGATTTTTCCTCCCTCCTCCATATTGCCAAACCCATGCCGGATCGCGTTATCCACGAGTGGTTGCAAGCTTAATTTGGGAACGAGGGTGTACACAAGCTCTTCATCATAACTGAATTCAACCTCGAAACGGTTGCCATACCTGACCTGCTGAATATAGACGAACGCTTTCGTCAGTTCGATCTCGTCCTTAAGGTGAATGAGATCGACATCAGAATTCAGACTCGTTTCCAATAGCTTCCCGAGTGATAAGCAAATTTCAACGATCTCTTCATTCTGATTGCGGAGACCAATCCACTTCATTGTGTTTAACGTATTCAGCAGGAAATGAGGATTCATCTGAGCGAGCAACATTTGAAAATGAACGGCATCCTTCTGACGTTCCTCTGCCTTCAAGCGCTGAATCAGCCCGTTCATGTCCACCATCATCGTGTTGAATGTTCGTGCCAGCTCCAGAATCTCTCCTTTGTAGACATCCTCATGAAGTCGGATTCTCAGATCCTTGCGAACGGCTTCCTTCATCTTGATCTGCATACGAGACAGGGGTCTTGTGAACGTGTAAGCAATCATAAAGGCGATAGCGACGAAAACAGCCGTAATCATATAAAAGGTAACAAAATATTGCTTCTTAAGGCTCTCAATCTCTTTAAACAAAATATGTAGGGGAATTCGATCCACCATATACCAATCCAGGGAGGACAGGTAGCTAAAGTTAACGAGTGTATCGCTCCTCTTGTCAGTCCAGAAGCCGTTGCTCGGCAAATCAGCCACTTGCTTAATCGCTTCCGGCGAAAGCTCGGTATCCGGAATAGACCGCGCAATGAGTTCTCCCTTCCTCGTCAGGATAAAATAAGCTTGTTCCCTCTCAGACTTCTTTAGGACAGATTGAAACCAGAAGGAAAAATCAATGCTGATTCTCGCCTTGCCGTATGTCCGATTGTTCCGATCCCGTAGCTCGGTATAGAGCGACACCAGCGTCGGGCTACGGGTAATATCACGAGAAACATAATTGTCGTCGTCGGGAACCCACAAGCTGGTCGACTGAGTTTCCTTCATTGTAACAAAGGACGGATTGGTCGAAATGAGTTCATAATCGAGTGAATCCTTAGGTTGATACGACGTGTATACGTGACCATAATCGTCCAGCAGGGTGAAATACACCGAAGGATTGTAGAGAAAGAAACTATTATTAAGTCCCTTGAATTTGCCCTCCATTAATTCCTTGTTTTCGAGCACAGAGCGCTTGTCCGGATTTTGCAAAATGTATCGGACATCCGAATCCTGCTCCAGGAAAATCAGCGTCTTGAACGCAATGCTAAGCTGGTCTTCAAGAGATCGATGAAGGTAGTTCAACTGCTCGTGACTTTGCTCGCTTATTTTTTTCTGAACGAGCGTTTCAATTTTCGTGTAATTGTATACATTAAGCGCGCTAAATGGAAGTAAGATGACAAGGACAAACACGGTAAATAATCTATATTTCAACTTATGGGGAACCAAGTATCCCAGCCAATTTCGCATCATGTATGTCCCCCTCGGTTCCTAGTGCCCCCCATTATATCACCTACGCAACGACATATAATGGAAGTAAACAAAATGCGCAAATATGTAGCATTCCGCACGAATAAAAACATCAAATCGTTCTATTTTTACATTTTATTCAATTCTCTAGAACGATCAACTCGTCTGAAATTGTTACGATAACATAGCAATAGAAAGAAAACGCCAATATAAAATTGGCATTTTCTTTCTATTGCTATTTAAGAGGCCTGTTATCTAGTAAGATCTAGTAACCGTAACTTAACATTCACATTATACAATACCAATCAACCCTTTAGGAGTAGTCTGAACTCCCTGCTTTTTCGTTTTACCTTGCGAATGATGATACAGCTCCTCGTAAAAGCCTTTCATCTCTAGCAGCTCCTTATGTGTCCCCGCTTCAAGAATCTCACCAAGACGCAGGACAATAATTCGATCGGCTTGCATAATGGTCGACAAGCGATGTGCGATGATGATCGTTGTTCGCCCTTCGGACACAACCTGCAACGCTTGCTGAATTAACTGCTCCGTCTGGGAATCCAGATTTGCGGTCGCTTCGTCCAGAATGAGAATCCTCGGACGGAAGACGATGATACGTGCAAAGGACAACAGCTGTCGCTCACCTGCCGACAAACTACTTCCGTGCTCGGACAATCTCGTATCGTAGCCGTCCTTCATACGTCTTACCAGTGAACCTGCGCCTACGAATTCGCATGCTTGAATGACTGCTTCGCGGGAAATGGTCTTGTCGAACATCCGGACATTGTCAATGATGCTACCCGCATATAGATAGGGCTCTTGCTGGACCAAACCGACGATTCGATGCAGTTGGGCCTGCGACAAATCACGAATATCATTGCCATCGATGAGGATGCTACCCTCCTGCACGTCATAGAACCGGCAAAGCAGACTAACAAGAGAGCTTTTACCTGCCCCAGTTGTACCGACGATGCCGATCATCTCTCCTGAGTGGATATGCAGATCAAGTCCGCGAAAGATCGGCGAGCCGCTTTCATAGCTAAACGTAATATGGTTGAAATCTATACGACCATGCACGGATTCCGAATTTATTCGGAGAGGCTGCGGATTATCCATGACATCTGGCCGAATATCTAATACTCCCCAGATTCGATTCACAGCGACGGTAGCGGATTGCAGCATGTTCCATTGCTGCGTGATGGCATTAATCGGCTGGAAGAACTGGCGAATATACGTAATGAACGCATAGAGGACACCGAATTCGAGCGTTTGACCTAGTACAGCCTTGCCACCAACCCCTATCACGAACGCGATCGTAAGGCTACTCAAAAGATCGAACGAACGATTAAATAGGACGAGTGTACGGATCTCACGAATATTAGCCTTATAATACGCATCATTCCGTTCCTTGAATTGCTCCGTCTGTGCCTTCTGCTGTTGGAATACCTGAATCAGGTTCATTCCCGACAGATTCTCAGCTACGAACGCAATGAGACGAGACAGTCGGGTACGTGCCATCTGGTAAGTATTGCGCATGAAGGAACGGAACGAGATCGCTATAACTGCAATGATTGGAAGCAACACAAGACAATACATGCCAAGCGTTGCATCGAGCTGAAACATAATGACAAGGATGGAAATTAACATTAAGCCATCGCGGAGCAGCGTGAGCAGCACTTGGTTGAAAAATTGGTTTACTGCTTCGGTATCACTAGAGATATGTGTGATCAGACTGCCGATCGGCTTCTTGTCGAAATAAGACATGGAGAGCTTCGTAATATGCTCGAATAGCTGCTTTCGTATCTTTGCCACGATACTTTGTCCAGCGTATTGTAGTAAATTGTTCTGCAGGTATGTGAACAATAATCCGGTTAACGACAGTCCGAAGTAGATCATGCAGATCACAAGAATACCGCCAAATTCATTCTTACCTGCCATCAGATTGTCATCGATGGCGACTTTGACCAAGTAAGGTTGAAACAGCTCAGACACACTAGCGATAATTGTACAAATCACGACCAAGGCAAAGGTAATTCGATGGGGTTTCACATAGGAACTCAGGATCCGAAATGCCGATCGATATTGGGGCTTAGGCTGCTTGCCAAGTCCCGCCTTCTGTTCCAAATTCCGATTGCTATTGCTATTGGGATTGGGCATGCTGACTTCCCTCCTCTTGAATCGCATGAAGCACGGCGTACTGTCCCGTCTCCGCGAGCAGTTCTTCATGCTTACCGCGCTGGACGATTCGCCCGCCATCCATGACAATGATGAGGTCTGCGTGCTTCAAGGCACTAATTCGGTGCGCAATGATAATGGTAGTCTTGCCACATCGCTCTTCCTGAATTGTCTTTAAAATCTCAGTCTCGGTAACTGCATCTACGGCGCTAACGCTATCATCCAGAATCAAGATCGGAGCCTGCTTGATGAGGCCACGCGCCAGACTTGTTCGCTGGCGTTGTCCCCCAGACAAGGTGACGCCCCTCTCTCCCAGCTTCGTCTCGAAACGATCAGGGAACGCGATGATATTGTCGTAGATCTGAGCTTGCTTAGCAGCCATTTCGATCTCTTCCTGTCCGGCTTGCCGTTTGGCGAAGGCGATGTTCTCTCGAATCGTCGTGCTGAAGAGGAAGCCGTCCTGTGGAACATAGCCGATCTGGCTGCGCAAGCTCTCAAGTGTAATCGTGCGGATGTCCGTTCCACCGATCTGGATTGACCCTTCTGGCGATTCATACGTTCGCAATAGTAACTTGACAAGCGTTGTCTTGCCGCTGCCTGTACGTCCAACGATACCAAGAGTCATACCAGGCTCGATGACCAGATCGATCTGCTGCAAAGCAGGTTGAGAGGCTTCTGGGTATGAAAAAGTCAGCCCTTGTATGCATACTGCTGCTTGGTCAAGCTCTACCGTTACAGCATCTTCGGCTTCAACGATGTCCGGCTGAACAGCAACTAATTCGTTCAATCGTTGCAACGATGCGCGTGATCGCTGTACGGTATTAATGACATTACCGATCTGTTGTAACGGAGTCATTAGCATTCGTATGTAAAGCGTTAGCGCGACGAAATTGCCGAGCGTGATTCGTCCAGTAGTGGTCAGGTAACCGCCGAGCGCCAACGCCATGATCAAGGATATTGATCCTAGAAACGGCACGAGTGCCTGGAAGAGCGAGGACATCCGAACAAGCGATAGCTGATTGTCACGTATCCGGTCGATATCGGAACCGAATCGCTCGATCATGATTGACTCGACCGCAAATTTCTTCGTGACCCGTATCCCGCCGAATTGCTCCTCGGCTGACTCAGTCATTGCACCCAGCGCCTCCTGTACCTTTAGCGATCGTTCACGAATAGCCGGACCGAAACGCGTCACAATCCAGGGAATCAGGAACAATGGCCCTACAGATGCTGCGATTAGGTAGAACGGGATATCACTCAGAACCATAGCGCCTATACAAGAAAATAAAAGCATCGTCGCCATCGTCATCTGATTAGCGCCCATGGAGATCGATTCCCTTACGCCAGTTACGTCATTCATAAAGTAACTTAGCATCTTACCCGCACCGTTTCTTGAATAATAGTGCTCGCTTAGCCCCGAGAAGTGCGAAAATAATTTCCGACGAGTTACATGTTCAAACAATCGGCCGACATACATGATGAGATATTGACCGTATCCCCCAATTAGAGCGTGCCCTACACCAATCACTAGAAGTAACAGACTATAGCGCACGACATCGTGCGTTACCAAATGTCCGTTCTGGAGTCGATCCGTGAAGTCACCCAGCACCTTCGGGAAGTATGCGAATACGATGCTTGCGACCGCATGCAATGTAATCGATGAGAGATAGATGTGCCATGTATCACGGAAGTAAGGTTTCAATATGCCGTTAGGCTTCAAGTGCTATCACTTCCTCCTTAATTTCTACGGGTTTTAATAACGTCAAGGATTTTCATCTTTTGGATCATTCCCCTCGTTTTTATTATCTTCTGAAATGATCTCATGAAGCTGAAACATATGGATAAACTCTTCCATGATTGCTTCTGTTGCTTTTAATTCACCGCTAATGACTTGTTTGATAGATTCGAATTCCGGCTCATTGATCTGCCGCTGCAAAGTCGAACGATTTACAATAAGCTTATCCAAGAAAGCAAGAGCCCTGCCGCGGCGAAACGTTTGTGCGCTTTTGGGATGCTGATCCGAAAACTCCTTCATACCCTCTTTTTTAAAATGCCCATGACCTCGGTGTTCCGAATGGTCTCTATGACCGTGCCTGCCTTTATGTTCATGTCCGTCGCGCATCTTATTTCCTCCTCTTTTACTGTGTATACATTTGTATACAGCTCGTTGTATACAAATGTATACAACTTCATCCTTGTCTGTCAAGATTTATTTTAGGCATAGGAAGTTCTTTGTATTTCAAAATAAAATAGGGCTGCCTGGAGCAATTATGCTCCAGGCAGCCGATCATTAGCCGTTATTTTTCGCGATCTTTCCCAGTATTCTAGCACTTCCCTTGGGCGTTCTCTGCTGCGTTTTCCGGTCAACTGCAACAAGACCCATCTCGCTGGTATAGCCCACATGCCACTCATAGGAATCGAACAAGGACCACACGATGTATCCCCTAACGTCAATTCCGTCCTGCACGCAAGCTTTGATCCCCTTAACCACCCTTTGAATAAACTCGACACGAAGCTCATCGTCCGTCGTGATATACCCGTTCTCCGTGATAATGATCGGAATACCAAGCTTAGCCGCTTTGCGGATTACACCGGCTACACCTTCCGGATACATTTCAGCCTCCGGTTGCTCAGGTTCCTTGCGTTTGTCCCATGGGATGATGCCTTCAGGGCCGCATATCTCACGACCATAATTTTGCAAACCGATATAATCATCTTCTCGGATGTGGTCTGCAAACTGGAATAGATGCTCCTGCCAAAGCGTTTCCGCTAATTCTTCTCCACCTGCAATTGCTTGAAAATCGGGGAGGGCTAGAGTGAGTCCTATCTGTGTGTCAGGACGAATCTTTTTGATCGCTTGCCTTCCCAACCGATGAGCTTCCATCATAATGCCAATGTGCTCAGCTTTATATCCGGTCAGAAAAGGGACGAATTGCTCCGGTTTTGCACCGCACAGAGCAGCGGCCTCCTTCTTCCATTCGGGAATTTCCGTTTCTTCCCTTAGAGCCCCGAATCTGCTCAACAGCAGCGGTAAATTTACCTCGTTCATTGTGGATACGTAAGGAATCAGCTCTCCCATATATTCGAAGACAGTTTGGCAATATTGCGCAAACAGCTTCGGAGTTTCCTCCCCTAACCATCCACCGAAACGCATTAGCCACCGAGGGGAGCTGAAATGATGCATCGTAACCATCGGAGTAATCCCAAAATGATGACAGACTTCCAGTACATCGCGGTAATGAGCCAACTCCGCTAGGGAGAAATGTCCGTATTCGGGTTCGATTCTTGCCCACTCGATAGAGAATCTGTAGGTTTTTAACCCCAGCTCCGCCATCATAGCAATGTCCTCTCGATATCGGTGGTAATGATCAACCGCATCACCGGACGGAATCGGATGAAACGTCCCCTTAATATGTTCCTGCACCCATACATCACTATTGATATTATTGCCCTCTACTTGATGAGCTGAACTGGCTGCTCCCCATAGAAAATCAGATAAAAAAACCGTCATTGCCAACACTCCTCGCAGAGATATTTATCCTATGAAATCGTTAAATCTATCTCATTGTTCTTTGCGATTCTTCCAAGAAAGTTACCGCTCTCTTTAATCGTTCTTTCCTGAGTTGCGCGGTTAACACCAATGATTCCGAATGTTTTAGAGTAGCCGAATTGCCATTCGAAGTTGTCGAAAGCTGACCAATACAGATAACCCCGAATATCGATCCCATCCGCGATACAAGACTGTACTCCGCTTAGCGCGCTTCTAATAAATTCGATTCGCCGAGCATCATTGTCCGTAGCTATTCCATTCTCGGAAATAAGAATTGGAAGCTTCAATACACTAGCAACTCTGCGAATGACATTCTCTAGCGCCTCCGGATAATATTCGTAACCCATCTGCGTTAACTCCGCATCCATAGCTGGAGGAAGTTGTCCTTCAGCACCGTACACTTCTCTCGTATAGTTCTGTAGTCCGAAAAAGTCATCCTCTTGAATCGCCGCTAAGTAAGGTTGGAAGATCGCATCCCATGCCTCTTGTGCGTTCTCTTCTCCTCCGGGAATCGACTGCATGTCTGACAGCGCCATGGAAAGGCCTACCTTCGCATCTGGACGGATCGCTTTGATCGCTGCGCGTGCCAGGATATGCGCTTCGTTCACGATACGAATGGAATTGTCATCCGAAGCCATATGGAACGTGAAATATCGGTCCATCGTAGTGCCACACTGCTCAGCCGACACTTCTCTCCACTTCGGAGCTGTCCAATAGCTGGCATCTATACCGACAGGAGGAACGATATTCATCTTAGTAAATAGTCCCTTGAGCAGGACTGGCAAGTTCACTTCGTTCATTGTCTGAACGTACGGGATCAATTCTCCTATCTCCTCGAATACGAACTTGCAATAATTTGCAAACCGAGCAGGGGTTTCAGAGCTTGCCCAACCACCAAACCTCATTAACCAGCGTGGGGACGTAAAATGATGTAAAGTAACGACAGGAGTCAGCCCATGCTCATAACATGCTTTCAGCACATCCCGATAGTGTTCGATTACCGCATAGGAATAATCACCGGGTTCTGGCTCCACCCTAGCCCATTCAATGGAGAAACGGTACGTATTCAGACCCATTCCTGCTAGCAGCGCAATATCTTCCCGGTAACGCTGGTAATGATCGATAGCGTCTCCGGACTTGTCCTTATACGGAGAACCCTCAGCGTGTTCCTCCACCCAAACGTCGGAATTTAGGTTATTACCCTCTACCTGGTGAGCTGCCGTAGCGGAGCCCCACATAAATTGATCTGGAAATAATGATTTCATATTAATAACCTCCCAAGTGAATTGACTATCGGTTAAGCTCTTCTATTATAGCGATTAAATTTCCCTCGGACATTTGCACGTCCGGCAGCCTCTTAAGATTGCCAAATCGACTCGACGATCGCGCCGGATAGAATCACTTCCGCCGTCGTATTAGGGGGGATGACCACCTCCAGATCGATCTGGTCTCACAAGAAAGTTCGGTTACTCGACAAGTCACAGAAATCCCTCATTTTTCGTTTTGATTTTCCGCTCAACCTTTCACTGCCCCGAGCGTAAGCCCCTTCACGAGATAACGCTGGAAAAAGGGATACGCGAGCATAATCGGAAGAAGCCCGACGACAGCCATCGCCATTCTTAATGTTCCGGTTGGGAACTGGATGCCGCTGAGCGCCGAGCTCGTGCCCAGATTCGTCGTCTGTAGAAACTGGATATCACTCATCATCCGATTCAGCAAGTTCTGGAGAGTAAACAAATTCGGCTTCGTTACGTAGATCAATCCGTTGAACCAATCATTCCAATAATTGATAGATTGCATAAGGCCGATAGTTGCAATGACCGGCAATGACAAAGGCAGAACAATCCGAAAAAAGATTTTCACTTCCGATGCGCCATCCATATAAGCTGATTCTACGACTTCCTTCGGGATTCCCATCGTAAAGAAGGTCCGGAAGATGAGAATGAAGAAGCCATTCGTAAGCAACCCCGGGATCATAAGCGCCCAAATCGTGTTCTTGATTTCCAACAAATTCGTATATACGAGATAGGTGGTAACCAATCCACCGTTAAACAGCATCGTGAAAAATACGAGAAACGAAAATAAGTTTCTAAGCGGCATATCCTTGCGGGACAACGGATATGCCAGCATGGAGGAAATGAGCACGCCCACTGCTGTTCCGACTATCGTAACGAACAATGAAATGCTATAGGAATGCAAAATGGACGTTGACGAGTGAAACAAATATCGATAGGCGCCTAGACTCCATTCGGACGGCCAGAACGTGTAGCCGTTCGTGACGAGACTTTTTTCATCCGTAAATGATGCCGAGAATACGAGTAGAAGCGGAACAAGGCTTGCGCATGTCATAAGGATAAAAAGAAGATGGAGAACCTTCTGGTTCATTTGGTTCGATTTCACTGCGTTGCCTCCTCTGTCAGAATATCGCCTGATCTTTATCTTTTTTACGAACGATGTAGTTGGTGAACAGAACAAGCACTAATCCGACCACTGACTGATAAAGCCCTGCGGCGGAGGACATTCCGACATCTCCAAGCGTAATCAAGCTACGGTAGACGTAGGTGTCGATAACGTCCGTAGTCGGCTGCAGCGGACCTGAATTCAATGGCACTTGGTAGAACAATCCGAAATCGGAGTAGAAAATTCGTCCAACGGACAATATCGTCAGAATCGTAATTGTAGGCATAATGAGCGGTATTGTTATTTTCCGAATTTGCTGCCATTTGGTCGCTCCGTCGAGTACCGCCGCCTCGTAATACTCCGAATCGATTCCAATAATGGCGGCTAGAAACAGTACCGAGCCATAACCGATCGATTTCCACGTGTTCACGATCATTAAGATATACGGCCAATATTTCGGCTCTCCGTACCAGTTAATCGTTTCCATTCCGAGCATGGGCAATATATGCTTGTTCAGATATCCGTTCTCTACGTTCAGAAAGGCCATGACAATGTATGCCACGATGACCATTGAAATCAAGAAAGGCATTAAAATAACACCTTGATAAAAACGCGAGAAAAAACGATGTCTCACTTCGTTCAAAAAAATCGCAAAGGCAATACCCAAGACGGTATTCAGAACGATAAACGCTCCGTTGTAAAGCAGCGTATTTCGCGTAATGACCCAGGCATCAGACGTTTTGAACAAAAATTCGAAATTTTTAAAGCCGACCCAATCTCCGCCAAACAACCATGTGGCGCTTCCGTAATCTTTGAACGCAATCAAGATTCCGATCATGGGGATATAATTGTTAATGATAAGATACGCCATTCCCGGTACCATCAAAAGAAAGAGCATCTGGTAACGTTTCAGTCTTCTTAAGCTTGTTCGAAAATTGTGCTGCTTCATGACGGCTCCTCATTTCTGATCTGATAGTTCTATTGTAAGAAACGTAAGACTTCGTCCGCTACCAGGTTTGGCGACCTGTTCATAACGTTTTTCCGACTTCGTTAAAGACGCAAAAAAAGAAACCATCCTTTGGTCATATGGCAGCTCCGAGCAACCATTTGAATAAAGAAAGGCTTCTTTTTTAATCCCTACCTCTACACCACTATCTAAAGCTTAATGCTTGAATTTCCAAATGATAAACCTTACTAAAGCGTAATTTCACTTCATGCTTACCTAGTGACCCTGCAAATGAGGACGAAATGATTTGCCCATCCTCCATGACGACAATTCCCGTTGCTTCTTCTTCATCGTCTAGAATAATATGTATTTCACCACTGCCCAGGGCTTCTATACAGACCTCATTTACAGGCCCTTCCCACTCCACATAGCGATAAGCAGCTTGATCCCCGTCTTGGATGCCAGTTAAAACTTCATAACCATCTGTTGAAGGGGCACTGTATACACTTCCTGAGAGCTGGCAAGCTCGAAAAGCTTCAATTCTTTCATTAATTACAAAGGGTCTGCCGGCACCTTGTGAGGTCATTGGAACTTCTTGAATGGTACCATCCTCATGAAAGAAAATCGGTTCGATGCAAAGTCTGCGTTTCTGCTGTTTGTTCTGCGAGCTTCGATGATAGAAGACATACCACTGACCGTTAACCTCTTCAATAGAACCATGGTTATTCCAGCTTTGCGGATCGCATCCGTCATTATCAACGATAACCCCTCGATAAAGAAACGGTCCTATGGGTGACTTACTCGTTGCATATGCCAGAGACGTAGGTTTGCCGCGGACCATGCTTGAGTAAACAAAATAGTAAGTATCTCCGCGTTTTCTCAGTGAACTGCCTTCGTGAAAAAAGTGATCTTCTTCGGTTACAATGTTATTTACGATAGATCCTTCTTCAAACTCCACCATATTATCCTTCAATTTTGCAGCATGCGCATAGAACTGTCCCCAGTAATAATAGGCCTGTCCATCGTCATCGATAAAAACTGCCGGATCGATTCCCCCGCACGGTAATTGAACCGAATGATCGAATGGGCCCTCTGGATGATCGGCAATGGCTACCCCCTCAGTGGAGCTTGCCGTGCAAAAATACAAATAATATTTGCCATTCTTACTTATGGCATCTGGTGCGAACAGAAAGTCATCCGGGAATTTAGGAAACTCTAACTTTCCATCCTTTGTGTCTTTCTCAATCATTTTTTTTAGAAAAGGAGTCGGCTTTGACCAATCCACACCTGGATATTTGGGCGCATTGTTATCATATACCCAAGGAACTCTACTGGCATCGAAGGATAATCCATGATCTGTCCAGTCCACCATATTGCCAGATGAGAATACACGGTACTCTTTACTACAGTATATATTGTCCTCTTGATCCCAAGATCCATATACATATACTCTTCCATCCGGCATAACGTGCGCCTCCGGATCGGGGATGTATAGATTTGCTGGCAACACGGGGTTCCGACAGTCTTTATATTCCTTCATTTTAGTACCTTCCTTCTAAATTATTGGATTATTCCTCATCGGCTTAGATCGTTCAAGCAAAATTGCCTTTATATTGTTTCCGGAAATCTGCTGGATTCATGAAGGCGATTTTTTTGAATAACGTAGAGAAATACGATAGATTCGAATAGCCCACCGTCATGGCCACCTCGTTGACCGTCAAGTCGGTTTGGATCAGCAGACGTTTCGCGTATTCGATTTTTTGCTGCTGGAGAAAATCGGTGATCGATAGTCCTGTTTCTTTTTTGAACACCCTCGTCAAGTAATCCGGATTAAGGTACACATACTGGGCGATATCGTCCCGCGATAAGTGCTGTTGTTCGATATTTTCATGAACGTACTTCATGACTTTCTGAACGATGGATTCGTTTTGCTCCGATGAACTGATATAATTGGCGGTTACTTCTGTGACGTATACAAGCCATTCTTCCATCGCCTTTAAGGAGCGAAAGGCCGCAGTCGGTCTATCCGTTAACAAACTTTGCGAGAAGACTTGATGGGCTTGCAGCCCTTTGACGTGAAGAACGAAAAAGATCATTTGGATAAAATCCTGATAAAAGAATTCCATCCATTGCGCGCCGCCGGTGTTCAGTTCGTGGCGAACCTTATCCAAGTATTCCTTTAATTTTACGATCAACCGATCTTTGGCTCCCTGCTTCAACAAATCTGACCAATCGCGGACGGGAGGAAGCTGGATCGGTGAGTGGCTTCTCTTCATCCGTGCGATCACAAATACTTTGTTTGCTTCTGCGATGTAGTTTTCGTCGATATTTTTCAGCTTGCTAACGGAATTACGCATCTCATGGGCGAACACTTCATTTCCAATGAAGCAATTCACATCGCAATAGAAATAATGATTGCAATATGAGATAAATTTCTTGAATATTTCAAACAACTCGTCTTCGGAATTCGTATTTTTGCCTGTTTGCGGTAAAATGGACAGCAATTTGTGGTTATCCAGCGAGATTACGAGAGCATCGGCGTTTTCTCCGACTAGAAACTCTTGCGCTGCATTCTGAAGGGCATACTCGAGAATTCGTTCATCCCGCGTAGTAAAGGGTTGGTGCCAGGTTTGCACTCGAATATAGACAGGGAGAAACTTCGTTGAAGCTTCGAGAGAAATATCATATTTTTGAAACATAGGACTGATATGCTCGGGAGAAGAGGGGATGACTTCACGAATTAAATCCCGCCAGAACGTTTCCATCACCATGGGCTTACGTGATTCCCACAAGCGGAGATAGTGCTTATGCGTATTTTCGAAGCTCTCCAATTGTCTTTCCTTATGAATTTTATCCAAAGCTTTCTCAAGCGAGCTTTCCAGCTCACCAAAGTCCACAGGTTTCAACAAATAGTGGAAGCTGCCCAAGCTTAACGCTTTCTGTGCATAAGAAAAATCCGCATGGCAAGTCAGGAAGATCGTCTCGATCTGCAACTGTTGCGCTTTCACCCAATTCAACAAATCCAAACCTGTTCCTTGCGGCATCTCAATATCGCATATCATAAGCTGGATCGGAGAAGCCTCGATGATTTCCTTCGCTTGCCGGATATTGTAAGCAACGTGAATACGAGATACGGGAAACCGCTCCCATTTCACACCGGTTTGTACGCCGAGAACGGCATGGGCTTCATCATCGACGATCAACACTTCATACATACGTTTAGACTCCTTCCGGCAAATAATGAATGGGAACGTGAATATGTACGACGGCTCCTCCATCGGCATCGTTCGAGAAGTGTACGAGATCGTCCCGATCGTACAGGAGACTCATTCTTCTCGTCAGATTCCATATGCCGATTTTTTCATCGTCTTCGCTTACAAGATCCCCTTTACGAAGCGAATCCAGCACCTCCTCCGAGAACCCATTGCCTGTATCGGCAATCCGAATGTCAATCCAGCCCTCTTCTGGACTTTCCGTCACTTCTACGGAGATTGCAATTGTCTCATCCATCGTGACAGAATGTTTTATCGCATTTTCAACCAATGATTGCACGATTAATGGAGGAACCGCGCAGTTTCTCCATCGTTCTGGGCAGTCGACTTTATAGGTCAATCCTTCAGGAAACCGAAGCTGCTGAATGCGAAGATAATTGCGGGTATGACTTATCTCGTCATGCAGTTTCAGGAAGTCGGCTTTGCTTCTAAACATAAATCGGAAATAATGGACCAAACACTTGGCCATTTCCTGTATGACTTCAAAGTTTTTCGACATCGCTAAGTTATAGATCATATTTAGTGAGTTTAGAAAAAAATGCGGATTGATTTGCAGCTGCAGCTGCTTAAGCTCGGCCTTCTGCAAGTTCAGCTTTTCTTCGTATACATGGATTTTTAGATCCTGAATTTCCTGCATCATGCTATTGAAGGATTGATTCATGATTTGGAATTCGGACGACGTTCCCGACACATTCGCGATCGGATTTATGTTCCCGTCCTTCAGCTTTCGCATCGCAAAGATGATCCGATTGATTGGACTGAGAAATTCCTTTCTCATGAATAGGAGGAAAACAGCTAAGAAAGCGATTGCTACTCCAGATATGACGGCAATTAGCCACTTAAGATCCGGAAGCCTTTCCAGAATCGTATGATCGGCGATGAGGACGACAAGTCCGAATTCTCCCTTGGAGGAAGCCTCGGACATCGTCAAGTACTGATTGCGGTTCCCCGTCAAATAATACGATGCCTGATCGGTCCTTAGCTGGACATTCTCTCTTAGGATTAAGTCGTCATTGTTCATCGGTTGCCAATCGTTCGTGACAAGCAGCGCGGCTCCCGTGCTTCCCAGATCGATGTATTCTAGCGGCACCATTAATTTTTTCGCATTTACCCATGCTCCGACATATTCGTTCCCGACTTTGACGATGCGGTATAAGTAATAGTCTTGATCGATCTTCTTCACATGCCATCTCATGTTATCCGACTTACTCTTAGATCCGCTATATTCGCTAAGAAGGGACAGAATGCCGTTTTTCTCAGCTTCGCGTTTATCAAAGCTGCTCTCCGCGCTTGGCGTCATAATCAACTCATCGTTTACGGCCGAATAGATAAAGAAATTATCCATCGTTTTATAGTATTCAATGTCTATATTAATCTGGTTGAACAATCGGAGAATTGCTTTCGTATATTGAAAGGAATCGATATCCTTCTCTTTTTCCAATAATGGTAGGTCCGTATTTTGCAAAGATAGATTCGACAAATAGTTGTCCGCTTCTACCAAATTGCGATCGATTTGCTGCATATACAATGAAAGCAAGTTTTTGTTAGATTGCGCAACTTGGTTACGAACGACGTCAATGGAATACATATTGTTGAAAATAAGAATCGCGACGAGCGGAATGACGACGATAGAAATACCGATAAGCAGCTTAAACCGCAAAGATTGGATAAATGACTGAATAGACTGCATGCGGTCCCCTCGCTCCGAACATTGATGATCTTTACTATGACATACCCTAAACGTAAAGAACAAGGAAGCAGTCGACAGCAACCGTCAATGCTTCCCTGTCTCTTATGAAATTTTACGGGTTCGCTTGCTGGAAAGCATCAAATTGATTTTGTTTCTCCGTAATGACTTTATCTGCTCCAGCATCCTTCAGCTTGGCAAGCATTTCCGGCAAAGCCTTCTCCGGATCAATCGCCCCTACGTTCAACGCAGGACCATATTGATTAATTACGTTCGTAACAGCAGCAGATTCGCTTTTCACTGCGCTTTCGTCAAACATGAAGCCTAAACCTTTCGACTTATAAGAGGATTCATCCCGCTTTTTGGATTTCTCCAGTAATTGAGGATCGCTTCCTTCCCATTGGCTTTCCAGATAAGCATTGCCGCTATATGGAGGACCCATATACCCTACGTCCTGAACGCCTTCAGGTTTGGCGATGAAATCGCCTTTCTTGACATAATGCTTACCTTCGATTCCGAATTTCATCATGTTCTGAACGTCTTTGTCCGTATACATCAAATTGAGGAATTGCATCGCCTTTTCCGGGTTTTTGCTATTTTTGGCGATGCCGTCCATGAACACCGTGACGTCCAGTACGTTCGTAATCGGCTCGGTCAAGATGACGTTAACCATCGGTTGTCCCGCTTCTCTTTGATTCGGACCCGTATCATCCGTCAAGTTCGTTATCATCGAGAACGCTTTTCCCGCCTTGAGCAAGCTTCCGCCTGTATCCTGCGATGTAGCGATATCCTTCTGCATATAACCAGCTTGATACCATTTGCGTACCATAGCGGCCGTATCCGAATAGTCTTTTGTTCCGTACAAGTCAACGAGCTGGTTATCGTTATTAGCCGATACCAATCCGCCTATGCCATTTCCGCCAAGGTAGTCGAATTTAGAGAACATAATCGCATCGACAATACCAAACGGACCTGGTTTAACGAGCGGATATACGCCCGGCTCTTTGTCCTTGATTGTTTGGAAAATCGGCTCCAAATCGGTCCAGGTTTTGATCTTCGTTAGATCGAATTGGTACTTCTCCACCAAATCTTTGCGCATCGTAATTCCATAATTTTGCGAATAAGGTCTCGAGCTGGCGATCGCATACGTTTGGCCGTTAATTTGTGAAGCCTTTAGAATTTCAGATCCCATCGCTTCCTTAATTCCTTGTCCGTATTTCTCCAACAGCTCGTCCATCGGAATAAGCGACTCTTTGCTGACCAATCCAGGATAATTCATTGGAGGGAACAGTCCCACAATATCAAGCTTCTCATTGCCCGTTAGCATCAGATTGACTTGCTGTGTGTAAGCTGCAACACTAATCGGCAGTAGCTTTACCGTTGTATTGATTTTTTCTTTCGTAATCTTACTTACTTCTTTCGCGACGAGATCGGCATCGCTCGCGCTACCGCCGAACAGTATGTAAGACATTGTCAATTCGTATGTCTCTTCCGGTTTGGCGTTGCTTGCGGCCTGACTACCGCTAGGCGACGTCCCCTCCGAGGATACCTCCGCATTACTATTAGACTTGCTGCAAGCCCCGAGCATTAACGACAAAGACGTCATCATGGCCAATGCCGTGAAACTCCACTTTCTTTTTCCTGCCATTGTAATTTCCCCCTAGTCTACTTGTCGTTCAATTCATTGGGTTGTCTTGCATCCTTAGCGGATATGAACACTTTACTATACCTATACCATGGCCGCTAACACGTAAGACGACTTCTGCTTCTGCTTTTCCGACTTTTTGTCGGTAAAGCAAACGCTTTCATCCCTGTTCCAATCATACAATCTCATATCATTAAGGGATAATATTCAGTTCTAATTTCTGAAATCATGATTACTTATGGATGAATGTAACTCGTCCTTGTAGGAGCTAGATTCCATCCCTTGTCTCCATTAACATTCGGGGATATATTCAAACCAGTCAAATGCTGCAGGGATGTTGCAGGGTCTTCCATTTCCCGTTGAATAGAGCCCAAAGTATACACCAGTAAACCCACCGGCCACCTCCGTCGATAACAGAGAGCATTCTCCGGAGCCAAAAGGCTTCCGTTCCCCGTTCGGACTGGAATAGAAAAAGGAGTACTGCGAAAGGTCGGCATCCACACCGAGAATGATGTCAGAGCCTTCATATTCCTCTTCGAGCTCAACCTTCCATAAGGAACCAATGCGCCGTCGCAAAATCACTTTACGTTTTCCAGATAGATAGGATAGTGCGATCTCATAGTGGAACCGCTCATTCATGTAAACCGTAAGCCCAGCCTCCTCCGCTTCCTGAAGGGGCTCAAAGGACAGTAGCGTAGACACGGCACATCGAAAATGTTGCTGTCTCCGACCCACGAATGCAGGTGAGCCAACATCATTCAAGGTCGTTTCCGTGCCTCTTAACGTAAGCCATCCGGGCCGTTCTTCAACAGACCAATCCCCTTCTCTCGGATTGCGCAGGAAATTCCAGCATGACGATAGGTGATTAGTTTCGAAATCATCCTTGTCCACCCAAGGTGTCTGTATTTCAAGCGGTAGCGTTCCAGCATCCATTTTATCGGATACCCTGCCTTCGTCTCCGATAACCGGCCAGCCTTCCGAAGTCCATGTGACAGGTGCTAAGAATGTCTCGCGACCCAAATGATGATGTTGTCCTCCGAATAAAACGGGAGCCGGACGAATTCCCAGAAATACCGCCCACCAGCTGCCATCCTCAATCTGCACAAAATCTGCATGCCCGGTAGCCTGTATCGTACTGTTGGTACTCCTATGGGTAAGAATTGGATTTCCCGGGTTACTTTCAAAGGGTCCATAAGGGTTGTCACTGCGAGCTATCGAAACAAGATGACCGTACTCGGTACCTCCCTCTGCAATGAGTAGGTAGTACATCCCTTGTATTCGATATAAATGTGGTCCTTCCGGTGCCTTGGCGCCGGTTCCGCTCCAGATCAATCGGCGTTCTGTTAAGAGGAGGCCCGTTTCAATGTCAATCTCCGCTTGATAGATACCCAGTGGTTCATCGCCCAAGAATCCACCTGTTCCTGTTAAATACACGTGCCCGTCTTCATCGAAGAACAAGGACGGATCAATACCCGGCCAATCCAACCAAATCGGTTCAGACCATGGTCCCTCCGGTTGATCTGCCCACACATAAAAATTACGAAAGCTGTTGGTATTGGTGGTGATCATATAAAAGCGGCTCTTGTGGTAACGAATCGTAGGAGCAAAGATTCCCAACGAGCTTTTGCACTCTTCCAGATTCAATTGACTCTGACGCGTTAAACAATGTCCCACTTGTCTCCAATTGACAAGATCCCGACTATGAAAGATCGGCACTCCGGGAAAATATTCGAATGAGCTCGTTACCAGATAATAGTCGGAGCCGACTCGGCAGATGCTAGGATCCGGATGGAAGCCTGATATTACAGGATTGGAGTAATGCTGGGGTATAGCAGACAAATGAAGCGCCTCCTTAAGTAAGGTGAATCCTTTCATTATAGATGACCTCACCGTATCCGATTTACCGTTAATCCGACTCTCTGTTAACGTTTTAGCGACTCTTCTTCAGGTTTGACACAGCACTGCCCCGTTCATTTCGCTAGGCGCTAGTCTAGCATTTATCTCAAGTGCTCACACTTGGTGCAATCGCTTGATTATTCTTCTTGTTAACAATTGCCGGAGCAGTTTCTTTGATGAAGAAAGAACACAGGAAGGCAATGACCGCACCAGTAATCGGTACCCAGAGGGACGTCGTCAAACCATACTTATCGGCAAGTATACCTGCAACAATCGGACCAGCGCTACCTCCAATCAATTCAGCTGCGAGCAAGCAACTCGCTATGGCCGATGCGGCTAGTACCCGCGGCACAGATTCAGCGGGAATAATGGCCACGATTAAGGGTTGATACCCGTTACCTAATGCAAATAACACAATACAGATTAGCAGCACTAGAAAGTTATCGTAATAGAGCCACACGGCTATAGGCAAGAAAATAGAGAGGAAGGAGAACGCGATAAGCGTTGGTCTCCGACCGATTCGGTCAGATAAGGCTGGTGCAAATGCTTGTCCCACGAAGAACATAAGCCCGAGAAGGCCAAGCAGTAAACTTCTCTTTCCTTCACCAAATCCAGATAAATCAGAGAGAATCGTAGGTAAGAAGGTGGCGAGCCCGAGGATGAACAAAATATTACTTATAGCCATAATCATGCCAAGCCATATATTGCGGATTCTGAACATTTGAAAAAATTGCTTCCTAGTCGGTTTAAGCTGCTCCTGCTCTGTGGATGATTGCGTTTCTTGTTTCTTTGGGGCTGCCGGCTTCCTCAAATATTTCATGAGAATGAACGCCATAGCCAAGGCTGGTAAGGCGGTAATATAGAACGTACTACGCCAGCCAATGGTGGTAGCCAGCGCGATGGCGATCACGGGAGCAAGCGCGCTACCGAATAAGTTAGATGAGCTTTGGATGAGCCCCATATTAAATCCTCTGCGGCTAGGAGTCGATTCTGCAATAACGATGGAATGAATGATCGGAATGACCGGGCCTTCGGCGATTCCCATAATAACCCTAACGAGAAGAAGTGAACCAATGGAGCCGACGAGTCCACCTAAAAATGTAGCGACAGCGAATAATAGGATGAAGGCAATGAGCATTCCTTTCTTAGAGCCGAGAAAATCGGATAAGCTTGAGAAAATCATCGTCGACACGCCCCAAGCGATGCCAAGTACACCTACTGTCAGACCAATCTGAGTATTATTCATACCCAAATCTGGGGCCATATACGGAAACAAGTAGAGAATGTTTAGCCGTTCAAAGAAAACAAGCCCAAACACAACGAACATCATGAGAACGAGACGATTCTCGTACAGCCACAGGCCTTTCTTTTCCTTCACCATTCCTCATCCACACCTTTCTCAAAGTAAGGGATCTTACGAGCCGAAACCCATCGGCAAGCCAACGTAATTCTCAGCAATGCTCATAGAAGCCGCTCTTGATGATGTGATGTAATCCAGCTCAGCGAGTTGGATTTGATGCTCGAATGGCGTATGCTCCGGGTTGCGGTGAAGCATATTTGTCATCCGATAAGAGAATCGTTCAGCTAGCCATACTCGCCGCAGGCAGATCTCCGTGTATCGATTCAGCATTTCGGAATCGCCAGTCGCATAGAAACTCTTTAATCCTTCAGCCAGCACTTTTACGTCGGCCGCGGCAAGATTTAGCCCCTTTGCTCCTGTTGGTGGAACGATATGAGCCGAGTCCCCTGCTAGAAATAAGCGACCATACTGCATCGGATCGCACACGAAGCTTCTCATTGAAACAATGCTCTTCTGGAAAATGGGTCCCTCAAGCAACTGGAAACCGTCCCTTGTCTCCAACCTGGCATGCAGCTCTGACCAGATTCGATCGTCCGACCATTCCTTAATGTCATCCTTCGGATTTACTTGCAGATAGAACCGCTGAACCTCAGGAGATCTTGTGCTCAGCAGAGCAAACCCTCGCTCATGATTAGCGTAAACAAGCTCAGAAACAGATGAAGGCGCTTTCACTAATATCCCGAGCCAACCATGAGGATATACCTTCTGGTATTCTGTACGGTTAGCCTGCGGAATCATCGGGCGGCTTGGTCCATGGAACCCATCACAGCCGCCGATATAATCACAGACGATTTCCTGTAATTCTCCGTCTTTATCCGGGCGATAACGGATTTTGGGAGTGGATGTATCTACATCATGCAAGCTAACGTCTCCAACATTGAAGAGGATCGTTCCCCCGGCTTGAAGTCTGGCCGCCACGAGATCCTTAATAACCTCATGCTGGGCATAGACGGTAATGTACTTCCCTCCGGTCAACTCATGTACATCAATGCGATGTCCTTGACGGTTGAATCGAAATTCGAAGCCTTTGTGAAAATGACCCTCCCGCATCATTCGCTCGCCTACACCCATTTCATTGAGCAAATCGACAGTCCCTTGCTCCAACACCCCGGCGCGAATGGTACCTTCGATCTCTTCCCGTGACCGACTTTCCAGAATAACCGATTCGATGCCCTGCAAATACAGCAGATGCGATAGCATCAAACCCGCAGGACCGGCTCCGATAATGCCGACTTGTGTCTTCACAGGCAAATCTCCCTTCTTAAGTAAGCTCTAATTATTATTCATCAAAGATCGAAAGCCATCAGAGCCTACATGAGCGGGTGGCCATTCACAAAGATCGAATGGATAGTCCGTTCCCGGAACGACCCGGTCCCTCCCTACAAGCTCAACCAAATATTGCAGACTATCCGCATTCCATAGGACCGAATCGTACCAGAATTTGCACAACGCTTGTCGCGGCGATTCGGTTATATTCGAGGAAACGGCAGTCCACTTCTCATACCCTGTTTGTATTCTACCTATTTGATAAGGGAAAAAGCCGCCTCCGTGCGCGAGCAATACTTTCACCTTCGGATAACGTTCCATTATCCCACTGAGCAGCAAATCCGTCGCGCAAATCGTAGTCTCCCACGGGACACCGATCAGGTTCGCCATCATTGTTTTCCGGAGGCGTTGATCCTCACATAGCAGTGGATGAACGAAAATAATAGCGCTATAAGCATTTGCCACTTCCCACATTGGCGTCAAATCAGATTCAGTCAATCCTCTTCCCGCCCATGAGGAAGCAACAATTGCTCCCTTAGCACCGCACTTCATCACTCGTTCCAGCTCTAAGGCAGCAGCACTCGGATCATTCAGCGGCAGTGTCGCAAGGGCTGACAACCGCTCCGGATTTTGTCCACTCCAATCGATTAGTCCGTCATTATAGACGGATGCCAGTTCCTTTGTCAGCTCCGGTTCACACTCGTAAAGGAACAATTGAGGAATGGCAGAGACGAGCGAGAACGAGATGCCCGCCTTTGCTTGTTCCTGCAAATACAACTCCTGATTCGTAAAAACTTCCTTCAGTTCAAATTCCCATTTCCCGTTCACACTTAGAAATTCTGCTTTAAGCGGGTCCTTCTTCTTCCATTGTGCGTTGACCTTGTGATGGTTATCCTGTAGCCACCGCATCACTTGCGGAGGAATCGCGTGTGTATGAACGTCGTACAGCATGATGCCACTCTACCTCCGTTTAGTAGGATACGGTGCGTACCGTTATGTTTAATTTATCTATTCTGAATCTCGGACGCCGGGACACCACCGATACCCCAATGGGTCTTCGGAACTTCCGTCACGAGCACGCGAATACGTTCTTTAGGAGAATTTAATTCCTCCGCGACTGCGTCGGTAACGGTCTCAATCAATGATCTGATTTTCTCCGGGGATCGCCCTTCCATCAGTTGAATGTTAATGATCGGCATTCCGTTTTTTCCACCTTTCTCGTAATGACCTAAGCTCCGACTGTAAAATCTACTGATCCAAGCCCATCGAATCGGGCAGATACAGAGTCACCTTCGCTCAGCAGAATAGCTCCGGTAATGCCGCCTGTTAGAATAATCTCACCGGCACGAAGCTTCAAGCCTTTGCGAGCGAGCATGTTTGCAAGCATCGCGACGGAATGAGCGGGATGGCCGACAACGGCCGCTCCTGCGCCAAGATCTTTGATCTTGCCGTTAATACTTAGAGTTACACCTAATAGATCAAGCTCTAATTGTTCTGGACGCTTAATCACGTTCCCGAAAATCACGCCCGAAGAAGATGCGTTATCCGCAATGACATCCGGCAACGTAAATTGAAAGTTCTCGTAACGACTATCAATAATCTCAAGCGCAGGGATAACATATTCCGTTGCAGCCAATACTTGAGCTCCCGTTATACCAGGGCCTTGAATATCCTGACCAAGCACGAAGGCAATCTCCGCTTCAACCTTTGGATGAATGTAATCGCTGAGCGAAATGTCTTGGCCAGTAACAACCATATTATCGAAAACATAACCGTAAATCGGATCATCCACGTTCATTTGCTTCATCTTCGCTTGACTGGTCAAACCCATCTTCGGACCGATGATCCGTAGTCCTTGCTCCAGCTTTGATCGGACAATTTGCTCCTGAATATCATAAGCCTGTTCGACTGTTAATTCGGGATGCTCAGTCGTAATTTTTGAGACTTCCCTTCTATTCTCTTGTGCGTCTAGTAGATGACGACCAAGCTTTTCGATGATCTCTTTATTCATGGTATCCTCCCCTAACTTATATTCCTCTTGCACCTGCAAGCTCTGCGGCCACATCAATGATCATGTCCTCCTGCCCGCCTACAACTTTACGACGGCCAAGCTCAATGAGAATATCTCGTGAATCAATACCGAAATGTTGTGCTGCACGCCGTGCATGAAGCAAAAAGCTAGAATAAACGCCTGCGTATCCGAGAACAAGATTATCTCTGGTAATTTCCTGCGGTACCTGAAGGATCGGAGCAATGACGTTTTCTGCAACATCCATGATTTTATATAAATCGATTCCTGTCTTGATCCCTAACTGCTCCAATACGGCAACTAATACCTCTGTCTGGGTGTTACCAGCACCGGCGCCGAGGCAACGAATGCTTCCATCAATTCTCTGGGCACCTTCTTCGATTGCTGCAAGTGTGTTCGCCATAGCAAGCGATAAATTGTTATGTCCGTGAAACCCGACGTCAATGCCCACATTTGCCCGCAATGCACGAATCCGCTCCCTAACCTGATTGGGCAGAAGCGCTCCTGCGGAATCGAACATATACACGGCATCCGCTCCATAGCTTTCCATCAGCTTAGCTTGCTCTACAAGCTTATCTATTGAAGCCATATGCGACATCATTAGGAAACCGACCGTCTCAAGCCCGAGCTCCTTCGCCTTGTATAGATGCTGCGCAGATACATCAGCCTCAGTGACATGAGTGCCAATCCGAGCCATCTTAACCCCTAGGCTAACCGCTTGCTTGAGCTCGGAAACCGTACCAATCCCCGGAAGCACCAGTACCGCAATTTTAGAATCGCCACTGACGGATACGGCTGCTTCAATCAGCTTCATTTCATCGGTATGCGACAAGCCATATTGCAATGTTGATCCGCCTAGACCATCTCCATGGGACACTTCAATGTAAGGTACTCCCGCTTCGCCAAGCGCTTGCGCAACCTGGGTCACATGCTCCACCGTATACTGGTGCGCAATCGCATGACTTCCATCACGCAAAGCAACTTCAGTAATCAAAATATCGCGTTCAATCGTCATTGGTTGCTCACTCCCTTACTTACCACCTGCATCAGTCGGTGCCGAGCGATCTCTTCAGCTACCTTCACTGCGGAAGCTGTCATGATGTCTAAGTTTCCGGAGTATTTGGGTAAGTAATCCCCAGCACCTTCCACTTCAAGGAACACCGTCACTTTGTTTCCATCGAATAACGGCTCGCTACGCAACCGATACCCAGGTACATAGGACTGAATATAGGAAACCGTATCCCCGATGGACCTTCGAATTGCTTCCTCATCCATCCGTTCCTGATCCACCAGCGCGTACACGGTATCTCGCATTAAGATAGGAGGCTCAGCCGGATTCAAAATGATGATCGCTTTCCCCTTCTTTGCACCCCCGATATTCTCGATGCCGCGGGCAGTCGTTTCCGTAAATTCGTCGATATTCGCCCGTGTGCCAGGTCCTGCGCTCAAGCTGGAAATCGTAGCTACGATTTCCGCATATTCAACGGGGCAAACACGCCCGATTGCATGCACGATAGGAATCGTTGCTTGGCCCCCGCAAGTAATAAGATTGACATTGTCTTGGTCTAAGTGCTCCTGTAAATTGACCGAAGGAACAACTAGGGCTCCAATCGCGGCCGGTGTCAAATCCATTGCGATTTTCCCTGCATTTCTCAATGCTTTAGCGTGACGGATGTGCGACTTGGCTGATGTCGCATCGAAGACGATATCCGCTAGTTCGGACTGCTCTAGAAATCCCTGAATACCAGAATCAATCGTTTTATAACCAAGCTTTGCAGCACGAGCAAGGCCTTCCGATGACGGATCGATCCCGATCATCGTCGTCATTTCCAGCACGTCAGAGCGCTGAAGCTTATACATCAAGTCCGTGCCAATGTTGCCTGAGCCTAATACAGCTACTTTCACTTTAGACATGGGAGTCTCATCCTCTCCTCAATCGAGTATTTCCTGCCGCTCTTATTCTTGAAAGCTAACGGACACTTCACCCAAGTGGGCAATCCGCGCCCTAAAATGATCGCCTGGAACGGCGTTCACAGCTGCCGATAAAGCGCCCGACAGAATGACTTCCCCAGCTTTCAGCCCAATTCCGAATTCGAACAATTTGTTAGCAAGCCATGCCACACAAGCAGCCGGATTGCCTAGAGCCGCTGCACCCACTCCAGTGTTCATGAGCTCACCATTCTTATAGAACGCCATGCCGGCGAGCGTTAAGTCTACAGCATCCGGCTTCACTGGCTTTCCACCTAACACGTATAGACCTGAGGATGCATTGTCCGCAACCGTATCCTGCAGCTTGATCTTCCAGTCAGCAATACGACTGTCGACGATTTCCAGTGCCGGAAGCACATAATCGGTTGCAAGTAGTACTTCTGCTGCCGTAACGTGGGGACCAATGAGCTCTTTCTTAAGAACGAAAGCGATTTCTGCCTCTACTCTTGGCTGTAGAACACTACTGAAGGAGATGACGCCACCATTTTCCACAACCATATCGTCTAGGAGATGACCGTAATCCGGTTGATCAACCTTCAGCAGTTGCTGCATGGCAAGAGAGGTTAGCCCAATCTTCTTACCGACGATCCGGCTGCCTGCAGTCACTTTGTTACCGATGGTAACTAACTGAATGCCGTAAGCTTCCTGAATCGTAATATCTGGCTTCATCTCCGTTATAGGTGCAACACCTCGGCCCGTAGCCACCGCTTGCTCCAAATGCTCTGCGAATTTGGTTTCTAAATCACTCATGTGAATTTGAACCTCCCTCTGTTGATTTGATCAGTTTTTCAGCCTATAGCTTAATGCAAATATTTTTGAGCTCTGAGTAAAATTCGAAGCTATGCAATCCACCTTCACGGCCTATTCCGCTCTGCTTCATTCCGCCGAATGGCGTCCGCAGATCACGGAGGAACCACGTGTTGACCCATACAATTCCCGCTTCGATTTCTGCAGCCACTCGATGAGCTCTGCGTAAATCGTTCGTCCATACCGATGCACTCAGACCATAGTGTGTATCGTTAACCTGCTCCAGCACTTCCTCTTCTGTATCAAACGGAATGACCGTCACAACCGGACCAAATATCTCTTCCTTAACGACTCGGCAGTCACGAGTTAACCCCGTAATAATCGTCGGCTCCAGGAAGTAGCCCTTATTCAACCCTTCTGGCCGTTTACCACCGCTCTCGATCGTTCCGCCTTCCTCAAGCGCAAGCGAGATGTAGCTAGTTACGCGTTCATAATGCTCTTGACTGATTAATGATCCAACCTTCGTCTTGGGGTCGAACGGATCCCCAACAATCAATTCCTTCGTTTTGGCAACGAATTTATTTATAAAGTCCTCATACGCCGACCGCTCGACATAAATTCTCGATCCACACAAGCAAACCTCACCTTGATTAATGAAGCTTGATTTCATTGTCGTTTCAATGACTTCGTCCAAGTTTGAATCAGCGAAAATGACATTTGGATTTTTCCCACCAAGCTCATACGACAAACGCTTCAGCGTCTTGGCTGCGGATGCCATGATAACCTTACCGGTAGTGGTCTCTCCTGTGAAACTGATCGCATTCACGTCTGGATGCTCCACCAATGCAGCTCCTGCGGAATCAGGTCCGAAGCCATGAACAACATTGAGAACACCATTAGGAAGTCCAGCATCTCGGCAAATCTCCGCCAATACGGTAGCCGTCATCGGAGTCAGCTCCGCCGGCTTGATCACGACTGTGTTACCAGCAGCTAACGCTGGCGCTAGCTTCCAGGTAAGGAGCAGTAGGGGTAAATTCCATGGATTGATCAGACCCACGACACCTACAGGAACCCTAATTGCATAGTTCAAAGCGACATTGTCCATTTGCGTTGCTTCCGTTGTGATCGTTCGAATATAGTCAGAGAAGAAATGGAAGTTATATGCGGAACGTGGAATATCGATACTCCCTGATAGCCAGCTTGGTTTGCCCGTGTCGAGCGATTCTAATCTCGCTAATTCATCATTACGTTGTATGATCAGATCCCCGATTCGACGTAGGATGGTTATCCGATCATTAGCGGTCATTGTTTTCCACGGACCACTAAGCGCTCTACGAGCAGCCTTAACAGCGAGATCTACCTCCGGTGCTCCGCCTTCCGCTACTATTCCGAGCTTCTCTTCAGTGGCCGGATTAATATTATCGAATGTTGTCCCGTTCAGGGATGGAACAAATTGACCATCTATGAAATGGAGGCAATCCATGGTTACTGTTGTTGTCTGCATTTGCGAGTCTCACTCCTTGATCAATTGATTTATTTAAGAGGTAAACGAAATAATGGCGTTCCAGCTTCCGGAAGATTGACCCTCACCCCACAATTCAACCTGTTGGGATGGATCAACGACTCCAAGTAGCGCAGCCAAATGCCTTCCGCCAGATTCAACACCCGCTATTCGAGCATATTGGTTAAGCATTTCGCGGGCATCGGTGTACTCACCGCTCTTCAAATAATCAATAAACTGCGTGTCCATCGCTCTTTCCGACCGGGAGGGCTTATTCTCCCGTCCACGAACGAGGTTATGGGATAGAGCCCCACTGCTGACGAACACCGCTTTCTTATTGCTTTGTCTAAGAGTCTTGCCGATTTCAACGCCCCATCGATAGGTTTCTTCTAGAGGAGAGGATAAACAAACAGATAGGCTGATGATGGCAACATCCTGTTTCGGTACCAAATAACGAAGGGGCACCAAAGTCCCGTAATCCCACACATAGGTAGGGTCATTGACTTCAAAAGCTGCAATCCCCGCTTGTTTACCTGCAAACACTAGCTTCCGAGCAAGCTCATCGTCTCCAGGGAAATCATAAGGAACATCAGAGATCAAATCTGGACATTCCATCGCTGTCAGAATCCCAGTATGCCGGGGAGTGGCATCCACATAATGCTGCCAGGTAGCGGCAAAGTGGGTAGACATCAGAACGATGACATCAGCATTCGCTTGTTCGATTCTATCTCGCATTAACTTCAATCCATTGAGCAGGTCCAGTTGGAAATCGGGAACCTTCTCTTCATGACACATACTTGGTGCGTGCGCGACGAGCAAAGCCATTTCAAGTGACATGGAATCCCTCCTTAGTTGGTAGCACTTACATTGGATTTGGTTCCATGTTATAATCATTTCGTTCCATCCTCAACACCACTGTTCCTCTATATGCAACAAGTCGTTTTTTTTATCACATGGACTTCTTTACAAAGGGGGACATTAGGTCATGGTTTCGAAGGAAACATCTGCCTCAGAGCCGCTTCTTTCTTCAGTTAATAATGCATTGCGCATCCTAGGTCGTTTTACCGTAGAAGAGCCCGAGAAGAGGGTCACTGATCTCGCCCAGGAATTAGGTTTGGGAAAAAGTACGGTCAGTCGGCTACTTTCGACGCTAGCTGAAGATGGCTATGTGCAGAAGGATCCGGAGTCCCAGAAATTCAGACTCGGATTACGAATCCTAACCTTAAATAGCGTTGTGGTTTCGAATTTGGAGGTCAACAGGGAAGCACGTCCGTTTCTCAAAAATCTAGTTAAGGAAACTTCTGAAGCCGCCCATATTGCCTTGCTAGAGGAAAATGACGTTGTATATGTCGAACAAATCGAGTGCCCCCATCCGGTAAGAATTCTTTCCTACGTGGGGCGCAGAAATCCCATTCATTGCACCAGCTCGGGAAAGGTTCTTCTTGCTTTTCAGAAAGAAGAGCGGATTAAAGACTTATTAAACAGCAAGTTAGTAAAATACACTTCGAACACGATTACGGATCCGATTTTATTATTGAATCAGCTCAAGGAAATCAAGAGCAAAGAGTTCTGTATGAGTGTGAACGAATATTTAGATGGTGTTATCTCCTTCTCTGCTCCAATTCGCAATTACCATGGAAAGGTTATTGCTGCCGTTTCTTTAGTTGGACCCCTAAGCAGAATAACTGGAAGTGCAATTGCCACGTGCAGCAACAAGATAATCCGAGCCGCTAAGGATATTTCACAAAGCTTAGGCTATATGAGATGAGGGAACAGATATGGATTTGGATCTTCGTCAATTGCGTTATTTCATTAAAGTAGCGGAGCATTTAAGCTTCACGGAAGCAGCCAATCAGCTATTCGTTGCTCAGTCTGCGATCAGCCAGCAAATTGCTGATCTAGAGGATAAGGTAGGTGTTAAGCTTTTTCAGCGGAGTAAACGTTCCGTGCAGCTAACTCCTGCCGGAGCAGTGTTTCTGAAAGAAGCTGTTCAACTTGTAGCTAAATCGATAGAGGCCATCGATAAAGCTCGTCAAGCCGAGTCTGGCATTATAGGTAGCTTATCCGTCGGCTTCCTGGCGCCCCATGTCAAAGCCTTTATGCCTCAATTAATTAAGCGGTTTCATAGCCAATATCCGAATATTGAGCTTCAATTCAATCATTTCCCCATCCGAATGCTGAAGGAAGCGTTGGAGAATGACGAGCTCGACATCGGTTTCACTGCACCTTCCGGTCTAAGTAGAATAGATACGATTCAAACAAAATTGATACATAAAGCACCATACTGTATCGTAGTTCCCCGTGGTCACCCTCTAGCTGAAAAACAGAAGATTCAACTAGCAGATCTAGCGGAGGAACCGTTCATCATTCATAACAGGCACGATTCCCACGTCGGATCGTTTCATTTTATTGTGCAATTGTGTGAGAAAAGTGGTTTTACACCCAAAATCGTCAGCCAACCCCGTTTTGTGGATACTGTACTGATTTTGGTAGAGGCGGAGCTCGGAATCGCCATCCTGCCCAAAGATTTCGAGCCCCGCTCAAATCCGGCCATACACTTTATCGAGATAGAGGAAGTGGAAGTGGATAACAGCTCATTCGAGCTCGCTGTCTCTTGGAAAAAATCGAATATGAACCCTTCGATCCCTATCTTCCTCAAGGAGCTAGATTCGATAAAGCCTGACCTGTCATCCCAACCGGATCATTGACGTAATAGGGTATACACTTCCTCATCTAGCTTTTTAACCAAATCAGGGTTGTAGGTTTTTTCATAAGCTGGCTCCACGGTGATTTTACCCCCGTAGAAGATTGCGTCTTCAACGGCCTCGACTTCTACGCTCACAACGCAAAGCTTCATGGTCAATTCGACCGCTTCCGATATGGAGGCGGTCCCCCGTACGGTATAGTAACTCCCCGCACCAATGAAACCCAGAACAACATTCGGATTGCTCCTGATGTTGTCTACACTGGTAGCTTTCGGCCCCATCGCGATCTTAATGCTCTTGCCCGACGAGTCCGCTAACAGCCAGGACACCGCACTCACATTTGGATAGTGGATTTCCTTGTTGATCGTAACTAAAGCTACAATTTTCTCCCCCTGCAAGGAGGCAACCAATTCATCGCTTAACCGATCTGCGAGTTTCGTCACTCGTAACACCCCTAATACTCCATTTTTACAGGTATACCAAGCTCCAATTTCCCGAGAATTTCACCTAACCAATCGAAGTTAAAGGCTGTATGAGCAGCACCGGCATGAATATCTCGCCAGAATAGCTGAAGCGGGTTACTCTCGGACGCAGCAGCAGCACCGCTACTCGTATAAATCGTTTCTATTACTTCTTGGCACAATTCGACGCAATAGGCATAATTACAGCGAAGGCGAACTCGTTCGGCATATTCCAGAACCTTTCCAGATTCCACAACCTCGAGTGATTTTTTGAGCAGGGCGTCGGCAGCTTCAATTTTCGTTGCAATACGAGCTAGCCGAATCTGCTGATGCGTCTGCTCGGCAACCCGTGATCCCGATCTCGTCTTGCCCTTACCGATCACCGTATCCCGCCACAGCTCATATGCGCCCTTGGTAGAACCGAGGATGACCGACAGCAGGGTGACCGGCATGACCGCAGACAATTGAATTCGGTATAACGGTGCGGTATTCACTTGCATCCCCGGCGAAATGCCATGGAAATTCCAAGGCTCAAGCTCCATCGTGCGGTGATCAGGTACGAAGGTATTCGTAAGCTCTAGTACATTACTGCCTGTGCCTCTCATACCGATCACGTGCCATACGTCGATGATTTTCATCTCACTTTTCGGGACTAAGAACCAGAGAACTTTCTTCTCCTCCGAAGAAGCCTGCTGTGGAACCGGGATCGTAATCATTGCCCAATCACAGTGATTAATGCCTGAAGAAAACCCCCATTTGCCGTTAAGGCGATATCCACCTTCAACTCGGGTAACTTCAGAGCCAGAAGCCGGATTGATTGAAGTTGCGACACAGGCGTCCGGATTATTCTGCCATACGTCAGCCTGAGCTTGATCCGGCAGAAATGCGACCATCCAGTTATGAAGGAGGAGCAGAGAATAACACCAGCCAGCTGACGGGTCGGCTTTAGCGACCTCAATTGCCGTAGCCGACAATGTGCTCCAGCCCAATTCATGTCCACCCCACCGTTCGGGAACGAGTGAACGAATCAAACCTGTAGACCTAATCTCCTCTATCGTTTCTAGCGGTTGGTGACGAGACTCTTCTGCCAGCCGAGCTCGAGACCTAATATTTGCAAATAGTGATTTGGCTTGAGATACAGCTTCCTCATGGGTTAATTGATTAACGACTTCTTGCATACCAATTCCTCCCTTAGTCAAGTTCCGGTGTTCCGTAAGTATGGAAGGTGGACGGAAGCGGATTCGTCCAAGCTAATCCTCTGGACCGTTCAGCCTGAGTCCAAGTAATCGTCTCCCAATCCGGAGAGAGGATCAGGAAGCCTCCTGCGCAAACCTCAACCCGGTTGCCACCTGGCTCATAGACATATACGAACATTGTCTGTCCAGCCACGTGCTTACTTGGCGAAGCTTCAATGAATATTTCATTATCAATAAATACATCAGCCGCACGCAGCACCATCTCCAAGCTTTCCACTTTATAAGCGAGATGGTGAAACCGTCCTTTGGCTCCTGTTTTATCTAGTGAGATGGCTAGATCGTATGATTTATTAGTCACATGCAGCCATGCGGTTGTCTGCTTTCCTTCATCCGTTACGGCTACCTCGCTCAGTCGAAATCCAAGCTGATTTTGTAAGAATGAACTGTCCGCATCCACGTTCGAGCTGAATAGGTTGATATGATCCAAACCGGTTACGGATGCACCTTTTGCTGCGTACTTTTGGGGTTGATTTTTGAGAGAAGGCTTAAGATCTGAAGATACTTTATATGGATCCGCTTCATAGAAAATTTCCAACGGATGCCCATCAGGGCTAGTAAAACGGAACGCTTTCCCGTGTCCATAATCTCCATCGATCCAACCGTCTCCATATCCACTATTCGTGATAGCATTCGCCCGACGCTCGAGGGCACCTTGTGAGATTGTACGAAACGCTGCATGCCCAAGACCCGCTTGCTTGGATTCCGTTAACTTTAGGCTATATAGCTGCTGATCGCCCCAACCACGCAGAAATACCGATTGTCCGTGGCGGGAAACCTCGGTAAGTCCGAGGATGTCCCGAAAAAAAACGAGGCTCTCTTCCGGTTTAGGCGTCAAGAGTTCCACATGGGCTAGATGTGCTAAGTCTCTGACGGGCTCTAGGATGGGTTTCATCTTACAGCCTCCTCTACGATTCTAGTTTCGATAGAGCCAATACCACCGATCTCTATGCGAACGACATCACCGTCTTTCAAGAATAGGCCTTGTGCTTCACCCACTCCGCCCGGAGTCCCCGTGCAAACAACATCACCAGGCTCAAGGGTCATAATGCCGGAGAGAAATTCTACAAGATAGTTGATGTTAAACAACAGCTGCTCCGTATTCGACTTTTGCCTAATCTCACCGTTGACAGTCAAGGAAATGTCCAATGCATGCGGATCAGGAATCTCATCCTTCGTTACCAGGCAAGGACCCATCGGAAGGCTCTTGTCCAGCGTCTTCCCCTGTAGCCATTGAATGGTCCTCTTCTGCATGTCACGTGCAGTAATATCATTAACGACGGTATAGCCCGCAACATAATCCAGCGCATCGGCTTGGGTAATGTTTTTGCCTTTTTTGCCGATGACGAACGCCAATTCGGCTTCGTAGTCTAGCTTCTGGGTAAGCTTGGAATTCAAAGGGAAGGTACCGTAGGGTTCAGCAATTGCAATTGCAAATTTAGCGAAAATAACGGGGTGCGCTGGAAAATCCCGTTTCATTTCCATAATGTGATCCTTGTAATTCAGCCCAACACAAATAATTTTATTCGGCTTCACGATTGGGGGACCGATATGAACGTCAGCTTTGTTATAGACAGCACGGGTTGTATCATTATTTTTTACGAATTCAATTGCTTCTTTAGCAGCATTCAAGGCGATTTCCCCGTTAGTAAGGAAAGCCGTCGGATCAGAAGGCAGCACGGCATTAGCGATTTCTTCAGCCCTCTGTTGACCTTGCGAATTCAACTTTTCTACATATGCTTTCTGCGGATCTAGAAGGGTCTGGTCATCTAGAAGGATGCCAAGCCGGAATGGATTTCCTTGGACGGAGTAAGTTACAGTTTTCAAAATTCATTTCTCCTCTCGTTGGACGGAAACGAATGGTTTCCGCTTCGATACCTTGTGAGTTCTATGATAAGCGACTGAATTTTTGATTTGAAACACACAGTTTCAATTTGAGAAATCGCTTTTGCTTATGAAGCATATCTAGCTAAGTTATCTAACTGTCCAAAGTAGACTTAGCGAAGAGCTCCTCCAGTGGGTGCTTTCTGTGGATTAATCCTTGTTCGTGAGAATAACTTATCAAAGCATCCAAGGCCGTTCTATTTCTCTCAATCCCATATGGCCAGAAATCCCTTCCCATGAGCTGCTCCGTTGACGCCACTTCCTCCGCCAGCCAGGGGAGTGTAACTCTCAAAGAACCGATTTGATGCAGATTATCATAAGCTTTCTCTTTGGCCTGGACGAATGCGTGATATAGGCTTAATGCTGCCCAAGGATTTCTCTGCAAGATTTCATCCTTCACAACAACGACATGCATAATAGGAAAAATCCCGGTTTTTTGGAAGTATTGTTTCTCTATCGCGGCGTAGTCTTCGAAAAGCCTTACTATTTTTCCAGATGGCTGGAGAAATCCAGCTGGAGCGCGAGGAGAAATAATCGCGTCGATTTGCCCATCCTGCAGCATTTGATTTAAAGTTTGCTCTGGAGCAATCGCAGTGAGTCTTATATCGTTAGGCAGCTCTATGCTTACTCTCTCAGGCTTTCGACGAGGGGTGTCAACTCCGCCCCAGTACCAGTCCAATTCTGAGGGATGAATTCCGTATTCATACTGCAATAATCCGCGTACCCACACGAGAGCCGTCACATGATATTCTGGCACTCCGATTCTCTTCCCTCGGAGCTGCTCAGGGCTGAGGATACCTCCATCTCGATGTACGTAAATAGAAGAATGACGGAAGGTTCGTGATAGGAAGACGGGAAGTGCCGTAAATCTAGGAGTTCCGCGATCTTTAGCAATGAGATAGGACGAGACAGATAACTCGGACATATCAAATTCTTCGTTCTGCATCATCCGAAAGAAAATTTCATCCGGTGGTAGCTTTAGCACATTTAGTTCAATTCCATTCGCTTTTACAGAACCGTCGGCTAGTGCTTGCGTACGGTCATAATCCGCACAGGCGAAGTTAAGCTCAAGTTTAGGCATGGTGTATTCCTCCATTTAGCAAAAATAAAATAACGCCCGTAGAACATAAATCCAGTTCTACGAAGCGCCATTTGGATTACGCTCTTAAGTAATATCGAAAAAAAGACTCGATTAAATCATGAGTGAGAGTCTGACCTGGTGCTAACCATTCTGGGAGCGAATCGCTTGAGCTTTGAACACTCATCGACAGAGGTTCGTCTTGACCCAAGTCATTACGATTAAAAAATCCGTGTCCGAGCCCCGGAATGAAGCATAATGTTGCATCATTTCCACATGCCGTCAGCGCCTCATACAGTAGCTCACTCTGATGAGCAGGAACCGCCAGATCGCTGAGGCCGTGCAGGATTAAGAAGGGTGGCAGGTCTTTCTTCACATAAGTAATGGGGTTAGCCTCCCGAACGCGTTCTGGGCAATCGCCAATCGGAGCTCCCAGCAGCAACGATTCAGGCGAGTCTACATCCGCGCTTCGTTTGCCCGGATGTAGACGTACGGATTCAGGATCATCGGACGCTTGTTCCGTCGTCAGCCGATGATCATCCATCTGAAGAAAATCAGTAGGACCATACCCATCTACCACTGCCTGAACATCACTTGAATATTCAGAATGCTCTAATGTATCTCCTGTGAGCATTCCGGAACCTGTTGTTCCCGCTAGAGCGGCCAGATGTCCACCTGCAGAAGAACCCCATAGACCGATATGCTCCGGATCCAATCCATATTGATCAGCAACCGCTCGCAACCAACGAACGGCTGTTTTTACATCCTCAATCTGGGCGGGAAAGCGTGCTTCTCCACTTAACCGGTAATCAATACTTGCCATTGCGAAGCCACGTTCGGCGAAGTAACGAGATAGATCAGGTCCCAGCTTCCGATCTCCGATCTTCCATCCTCCTCCGTGTAGCCACAGGATGACGGGGATCGGATACTTCACTCCTTGAGGGACATATAAGTCTGCAAGCAGCGGCTTTCCATGTGGTGAAGCATAGACCAAATCCTGAACAATCATCACCTGCATCATAATGGCTACGGGTGACCCGGTACTGAACCGGTTATGACTGGTGGTTTGCCAGTAACGACGAGATCAAGCTCTGTTATACGTTTTATCACACGGTCAAAGCGATACGGCACAGGCTCGCGTGGGAAAATAGGGTGCGGATACGGGTCTCCTAACGTCCTAAAAAACTCTTCAAAGCTACCAGGTGTTAGCACACCTAAAAACTTGGTATAATGAGAATCCATGCTGAAACGATGTCTGACTCCAGCAGGTACGTAGGCGAAGTCCCCCGGATGCAAGTGTAATTCCTCTCCATCAACCCATAAAGTCATCTGGCCTTGCACACAATAAAAGATTTCATTCGTAATGTTATGATAGTGCTCTCCAATCGGAACACCTTTGGGTCCCTCAGAAATAACAAAGATATTTTTACCATCAGTAGCAGCTTGTGTAGAAATCAGTGTATGTACTTGTTCCCCACTGATCAGGTGCACTCCCTCACCCGCTTCTAGAACATAAGGTTGAACGGATTCTGGGACATCCTTACCTTCGTATATTTGCGAAGAAATTCCACCTGACGCTTCATTATTTAAGAATTTAATATCAACGGTATCATCAACTGAACTCCAGCGTGCTTCACAAGCCGATTCAGGAGGGCGCTCGTATTGGGCGTAAGCATCCCCAATTGTAGAATAAATGGACGCAACTGCTCCACCGATCGTAACCGACAGGAATCGAGTCCGATGACTACGCATCCGATAGCCATGTGCTGTACCCGCTGGAATATGTGCAAAATCACCCGCCGTTAACAACCTGGTTTGTGTACCGATATCAAGCTCCAATCTCCCATCTAATACATAGATTCCTTCGTTGGCTTGATTGTGAACATGCGAAGGGAATTCATCCCCTCTCCCCCCTGATAGCTGGACAACTTCAACGAGATCTCCAGTACTTTGAATTGTCGCCAAGACGCTCGCTACTTGCGTGCCAAATACATATCGATCTCCTTCCCCGGTGGGAATCATATATGGAGATTTAGAATGGGGTAGTATCGTGCTCAGTTGATAAGTCATTGAAACACTCCTTCTTAGCAACAATATTTGATAGCGCTTTCATTTTCTACATTATACTTTAAGTTGGCACCTAGTTATAATAGACATTCCCACTTACAGTAATCTCGAAAGCTTATGGATAATACGGTTAGATTCGAGAGTAATGAAATGAATACTTGCCGCTTCCTAATAGAACCCGAAGATTTCCCCTCTCCTTCTTCACCTCAGCAATGCCATCCGCTTCCTCCACTGCAATTCCTGATTCGAGAACTTTACTTTCAGCGGCATTCGGAAGAATGACCGTCGCGGTCGTATTGACCGGAATATTCACCTGAAGGGTATATCTGTCGGTCTTTATCTCCCAACGGGTAGAAATTGTGCCATACAGGGATTCATGGCTAGCCTCTGCAAATTGTAGGCCGCATTCCAAATCCGGCTGAATCAGAATATGTTTGTACCCATGCTCGGACTTATTCAATCCGGCAATGCGGCGATAGAGCCAGTCACCTACACATCCGAAAGCGTAGTGGTTATAGGAAACGCGATTCACCTGCCCACCCGGCAATATGGCTGCCCAAGATTCCCAGATCGTCGTTGCTCCCTTCTCGACTTCGTATAGCCAAGATGGACAATCGGTTTGGAAGAGTAACCGGTATGCAACATCGCTTCTGCCGTTTGCGCATAATACATCCATTAGGAATGGGATCGACATGAACCCCGTGTCCAGCTTCCAATCGTTGGCTTCAATTAGCTTGATCAATTGATCGAATACGTTCCGATGCATGGATTCCGGGATCATCCCGAATTGAAGAGCGAGGACGTATACACCTTGATAAGGCTTGCCTAGATTTCCATCTTGTTGCAAATATTGCTCAGCGAACGCTTGACGGACTTTGCTATTGCATTCCGAATACCGCGCCGCTTCATCATACCGTCCAAGCGTACTCGCGATTTGCGCCATCAACTGAGTAGAATAGGCATAGAAGCAAGTCGCTACCAATTCTTTTGTCTGGATTGCGCTGTTCATCATATTTACATTTTTACCGTCAAGACTGAGGCTTAGGCTCGGAGTCAGCCAATCGCCGAAATGGAACCCCGTGTTCCATAGCCATTTCTGGCGTTCGGTTGCAAGGAAGTCCGTAGTGGTGTCAAACCCTTCGGGTACCCCCTGCTCAGCCGTTCGTATCACATATTCCATCCATTTGACCATCGTATCGTAATGTTCTTCCAATACGCGCTTATCTCCATATGCTCGGTAAAGGCTCCAAGGCACGATAATGCATGCATCTCCCCAACCTGCGGAAGAAACGTTACCGTTTGCCTCATCCCGTTCTCTCGCTGTCCGATCCCAGGGTACGATATTAGGCACTTGTCCGTCTTCCCGCTGTTCGATCGTCAGATTCCGCAGCCATTTCGTAAGAAAAGATTGGACATCCATATTAAATGCCGCGGTCGGAGCGAACACTTGAATATCACCCGTCCAGCCTGCACGTTCACGTTGCGGGCAATCCGTCGGAATAGCCAGGAAATTAGCCCTCTGGCTCCACACGATATTTTGCTGTAGTCTGTTAATCCGCGCATCTGAACATACGAAGCTCCCCGTCTGCCGTAGATCAGAAGACAGAACCACAGCAGTCACATCATCGACAGATATTGTTCCGGCATGTCCGCTGATTTTTACATATCTAAATCCATGGAAGGTGAATTGCGGTTCATAAACCTCCTCCTCTTCCCCATGCAGAATGTAAATATCCTTCTGGTCTTTGTTTCTCCCGTTGATGTTACGCATGAAGTTCCCGTGCTCATCCAGCACTTCACAATGCTCGAACACCACTTCAGTCCCTGCCGTTCCACGCAATCGAATCCGTGCGCGACCCGCGATAACCTGACCCACATCGACGACCGTATCACCCTCGGGAGTACAAAATAAGCGCGTCGCCGGAATCTCTTGAACGACACGAACCGGTTCGCCATAAGAGGCAACGAGATTGCTATATCCATAATCCGCTACTTCAACCGCCTTCCAATTCGTCTCGTCGAAGCCCGCTAGGCTCCAACCGGATAATTCTTCTCTAGAGTCGTACTTCTCTCCAATAAATAGATCCGAATAGAGAAGTGGACCCGTGGAAGAACGGAAGTTAGCATCAGATACGATTGTCTGGGTATCCCCGTTCTCGTATTCGATCTCCAATTGCAGCAGTAATCCAAGGCGGTTACCATATTGGCAGCTATCCCCGGTAATACTGATTCTCCCCGCATACCAACCGTCCGCAAGCACCGCTCCGATCGCATTCTCCCCTGCGACGATATCGTCCGTTACATCATAGGTTTGATATTGAAGATACTCAGCGTACGAGGTAAACTCCGGTGCGAGCTCCCGATCTCCGACTCGCGTTCCGTTAATTTCCAGACGGTAAACGCCGTGAGCCGTTACGTAGGCACGTGCTTTCTTGATTTCGCTTTCTGCGTTGAATTCGCATCGAACATATTGCGACGGCAGAAGACGGGTTACGTTATCTGGCGTATCGTTGTATTTACCTCTAAACATCTCCATCATGTTAACTGGCTCTTCTTGAATCGCTTCTTCCTGCAGTGGCTCAATCCATTCCGCTATCCAATCTGCTTTTGCGAGCAGCCCCATCTCCCAATACGAAATCTCGCTCCATGGTGAAGACTGCTCAAGTTCATTCCATACCTTAACTTTCCAATAATAACGCTGCCTGGATTGTAGCTCCGAACCTTCGTAAACAATATGAATGGAACGATCTGTGAGGACGACACCTGAATCCCAGACCGGATTGACTTCATTCTCCGCGTCTTCCTTATTTTCGGTTACGAAGATTTGATAGGCTGTCTGTTTCGCCCCTCGTCTCTCGGAATTGATTTTCCAGCTCAAAGAAGGCTTCATAATGTCAATCCCCAGCGGTTGATGCTGAGATTCCGTCGTTAAGCTTTGTACAAGATCGATCCATGCCATGTCAGCCAGCCTCCCAATGTATCCATTTTTAGTTTTGAGAACACACCTATAGTATTATTTTAGAACAGGTACCCCCCTGCAATTACGACCAATCGTTATCCCGAATCCGACCTATTTTACGGCTCGAAGTCCACCCCCGACAGGTTGCACTACCTAGCAGAGTTAGACAAAAAGCCTTATCATTCCCGGATTGGGTTTGATAAGGCTTTGTTACTGATCGCTATTTCCGGTCTCTAAGATCTCTAAGGCAACAATCCCACCTCTGGCAAACTATTGGTTACACCAGGGAATATAGCCGACTCTTACTTTATCACCGAGGGCTAGACCCAGATTGGCCATTCATTCAGAAGAATGCAATTTTTATCTCCTTGGTGCTGCTGTACTTTGCCTGATCACAAGCTGTGGCTCAAGAGTTGTTAACTTCTTCACTTTCCCTTTGTTCATCAATTGTCGGAGAACTTTAACAGCTGTTCGACCAAGCTCATAGGCTTGTTGGGATACTGTAGTCAGCTCGGGAATAACATGATGTGCGAGTTGAATATCATCGAAGCCGACGATAGAAATGTCATCCGGAACTTTCAACCCGTTCTCGACGACTGCCTTAATCGCTCCTATTGCTGTATAGTCATTCACACAGCACACAGCGGTAGGTTTCTCACTCATTGCCAGCAGCTTTTGCATCTGTTGCCTTCCCGAATCCATTGAAAAATGATCCGGTAAAATCCAGTCTTCTTTGACTTGGAGACCCTCATCTCGCAATGTCTTGCGAAAAGCTCGTATTTTAATGGATGTAGTCGTCGTTTGGCATTGTCCACCTATAAAGCCAATCTGCGTATGACCCAATTCGATCAAATGACGCACGGCGAGCACAGTTCCCGCATATTCATCCGTAACCACACGGGGCAGATCGGTATTCCTCAGATTGCCGTTAACTAATACAATCGGAATTTTTTTGGCATGCTCGACGACTTCCTGCACAAGGCACGGATCGCAATCCTTCAAGTTAATCCGACCACCGAGAAAAATAATTCCGTCAACTCGTTTTTCCTGCATAATATTTAAATATTCGGACTCTTTCGAATAATCGCCAATTGTATTGCTTAGAAAGAAGGTATGTCCTGACTCCCGGGCCTCCTGCTCCGCACCAGTAAACACTTCAGGAAAGAAGGGATTAGTGATGTCGGGCTGAATGAAGCCTATGATACCCGTCTCTTTCGAAAGTAGGCTTCTTGCCAGCGCATTCGGTTGAAACTGATACTTATGAATGAGTGCTTCAATTTTTGCTCTTGTAGACACCTTTACCGGGGCAGTTCCATTCAATACCCTGGATACAGTAGCAACGGACACTTTAGCTTCATCGGCTATATCGTATATAGTTATCTGTTTCAAGCGACCATTATCCTTCCTGCAATCAATTGCTCTCAATTATATCAGATAGGAGCGATCTCCTGTTATCAGTATCCTAATTATGGGTGAAAAAAAGGGGGCTGGCCCAGAGGACAACCCCACTCTACTATGCTGATCTACTATAGAAAGGGTACGAAGGTTACTAACCTTCTATTAGTATTTTGTAAGCATCCATTTGCTTCTGCAGCTCCGCTATCACTTTATCGTAGCCTGCAGTCTTAAGCTTAGCACGGAAGGCTTCGACTGCCTTAGCCGGTTCGCCCGCTTTACCCCATAAGATCGCGGGAGCCATCTCGCCAATGACTTGGGTGATCGCTGTCAGCTCCGCATCGATGCCGTCTTTCACAAAGACGAACTGACCGTAAGGATAAGGCTTTTTGTAAGTGTCGTATTCCTTGATGTAGTCGCTAACACCGTCCCAGACCGTATCGGAAGGGATCTCTAATTTATCGACGCGTCCGCCCCAGAAGTCGGAATAGAACTCATCTCTTGCTTGATCATAACCATCAGGAAGCACGCGTTTACCGTCTTTGATCACATATTGAACGCCTTCCATACCGAAATTGATCAGCTGGTAAATTTCTTTGTCGTTTCTCATCAGATCATAGGCCATCATCGCACGTTCTGGGTTTTTGCTATGCGCGCCCAGCGAGGTACCACCGTGTGTGATCGACAACTCGATCAAATTTTTGCGAGTCGCTGAGAAAGGGAAGAACGAAAGCTCGGAACCTGGCTGCTCCTTGTCCATCTTAACCCTCTCTGTCGAAAAGGTTACCGTATGATGCGAATCTGCTCCACTCAATCCCGCTTTAAGCAAAGTACGAGTGTCACCTTTATAATTCATTACGTCTTCGCGCCAGTAGCCCTTATCGCCCCAGTCCTTCATCGTCTTCGCCAATGTCATGAATGATTCATCGAAGATCGGGCTAGTGACTGTGTACTTCTCCTCGAATGACTTCGCAAAGAATGCAGCCATATAGCCGGTTCCAATTGGTAATTCAATCATGTCCGTAAGTGAATTTGTGAACCCTGTAAAAGGTGCAGAAGTGCCGGATTGAGCATCCCAAGGGAAGACACCCTCTTTATTGTCTTTGACGTATTGGAAATACTTGCCCACTGTTTCGAAGTCTGTAATCGGGCCAGTAATCCCAGCTTCCTTGGCCCAGTCTCCACGATACATCAGCCCATGATTAACCCATTGCGTATAGTCGTTCTCAGGGATAAGCACAATTTTACCATCTAACTTCGATTCCGCCCAATCTTCTTGTGGGATAGATTCCCATGTTTGCGGCGCATACTTCGGTAGAAGGTCGTCGAGTGGCATGAATGCTCCCCGCTGCGCATTGTTCCATGTATCCAACCAGTCCGTTGCAATGGTGACCAGATCGATCGGTTCTCCCGACGCAAGCAGTAGGTTATACTTCGTAGACCAATCCGCCCATTCTACCCATTTCCATTCCAGCTCTGCATTAATTTTTTCTTTCATCAGCTTGTTGACTTTCTCTAACACCTTCTCAAATTGCCCATTCTTAGGCTTGTCACCAAGCACAACATAACTGACCTTAACAAATTTCGAGGTGTCGATTGCTCCGCTATCCGCACCTTCTGATCCTTTATCACCCGCGTCACTGCTGCTCGGGCTGCTGCTCGGGCTACTGCTCGAGCTACTTTTGTTGTTATTGCTACATGCCGCCATAACGAATACCAGTACAATGGACATGACTAGTGCTACCCAACTTTTTCTGCTTAACATTCTAATTCCTCCCCTAAGTTTAATTGATCTTTGAAATCAGTCTGTAGACGATTTCAATTCTATGTGATGGAGTCTATTAACGAGCCCTCCCGGCACAACAAACATCATTAGCCTTTAACTGCGCCAACCGTTATCCCTTTAATAAAAAAGCGTTGAATGAACGGGAAAAGCAAGATTATAGGTCCAGTCGCCACTATTGCTATCGCCATCTTCATTGACTCTAGTGGAGTATCTCGCAGTGGAACGTTAGAAGCAGCAGCAGAAGTTTTGATAGCCTCTGCACTCGTAATCACATTGTATAAGTACAGCTGCAACGGACGACTTTTTATGTCCGGAGAGAGAAATAGCATTGAATTATACCATTCGTTCCAATATCCGAGCGCGATGAACAGTCCGATCGTTGCTAACGCTGGCGTGGTCATCGGCAGGATCAGCCGCATGAATATGGTGAAATCTCCTGCACCGTCAATCTTCGCGGATTCTGTAATCGCATGCGGCATCGAGGCAACGAAAGACTTCATCATAATAATTAGAAATGGGCTTAATAATCCGGGTAGCAGCACAGCCAAGTAGTTGTCCTTCAAGTCTAAATATTGTGTCATCAGCAAGTAGAAGGGGACGAGCCCGCCAGAGAACAACGTTGTAAAGTAGATTAGGAAGGAGATTTTGTTTCGATATTGATAATCAGGCCGTTGCAACACATAACCTGTCATCGCCACTATGAATAATCCGACAGCCGTTCCTACGATCGTGAGCGCAAACGTTACTATATAAGCTCCAACAATATAATCGGGATTCTCGAACACTATCCTGTAAGCAAATGTGGTCATTTCCCGAGGCCAGAAACTGAAGCCATACCTCTGAATCGCATTCTCTGTACTGAACGAAGTGCCAAGCACGAGTAAGAAGGGCAGCAGGCAGCATAAGGAGAATAAGCCGATAAATCCATAACTAATGACTCTAACGGCTTTTTCCGTTGTTTGATTTCGAATGCTTCTCGAGGTATTTTCCAATCGTGCCGCCTCCTAGAACAATGAATTTTCTGGCGATGTTTTTTTGACGAACCAATTACATGTAATAACAATGAAGAAGCCAAATAACGATTGATACAAGCTGACAGCACTCCCCGTCGAGAAGTTAAAGTTATTCATCAATGCGCGGAATACGTAGGTTTCGATAATATCCGTCGTAGGATACAGGATTGAATTGCTCGCGCCAACCAAGTTATAGAACAATCCGAAGTTTCCTTTAAGGACGCCACCGAGCGAGAACAGCAGCAAAATAATAAATGTTGGTTTAAGCCACGGTAAAATGATGTGGATGATCCGCCGATACGCGTTGGCACCGTCAATCTCTGCAGCTTCGATAATCTCGTTGTCCAATCCCATGATCGCCGCAAAATAAATAATGGAGCCGTACCCTGTCATCTGCCATAAGTAGACAAGGACGATAATGAACGGCCATATTTGCGGATTAGAATAGGTTTTCACTGGATCAAAACCCATGGACACGAGCACGCTGTTTAATACTCCGTAATCGTAGCTTAGAAAGTTGTACGCCAGGAGCCCGATCAGGACTGCGGATATGAAATAAGGTAGAAACATGAGCGTCTGGGCGATTTTCTTGAACAACTTGCTACGTAGCTCGTTCAGAAGAATTGCGACGAAAATCTGCAGAACGTTACCCAGTAGAATGAAGGCTAAGTTATAGAGAATCGTGTTCACTGTCAGGCGCCATAAGTCACCGTTAATGATCAGGAATCGAAAGTTCTCGAATCCTACGAACGCGCTTTTGAATATGCCGTCCGAGTAATTGTACTTAATGAAGGCTAGATACAATCCGGGCATTGGTAAATAGGCGAAGATGAGGAAAAATAGGATTGCTGGAGCACTCATGAGCAGTAGCGTTCGGTTGTTCCAAAGCCGTTTCGTACGGGATATCCCTGCGTAGGGTGTTCCTTGCTTCACCCTAATGGTTTCGATTTCTTGCATTGAATACGCTCCTTCCTATCATGCTTTAATGAAAGCGAATCGATCGATCATGCAGGGGCCATTCGGATCTACCGCTTCAAGATATATGGCTAACTCCCCTGCCGTTCCAGTAAACCAAGGAGCCGGTAGCCAGAACGAATCCGGACTTCCGCCACTCATCGTAGGACGAGCATCTCCTCCAGGTAACCAAATCCGGGAAACGAGCCGATCTTGAAATAACACAGTTAGCTTCATTCCGGAGCCAATTATCTTTACACGCCATCCACCCTCACTTAGTGGAAGAGGTACCTTTCCAAACAACCACCCTGTTTCCCCTGCTTTCATCGAGATCGGCAGTCCGATCTCCCTAGCCTCGATGGACGTACTCACGGCATGTTGTGCAAGTTCGCTCTCGCCGCATTCCGTCAACCGCCAATCCTGTGCTGCATACCCCTCATATAAGACAACGCTTCCGGCAGTTGCTTCGAGTGTACGTTCAAGGAACACCGCTAACTGAGCTCTCCCCCCCGGAATGACACTAGTAGAAATGTCAACGAAAGGATCGAATGGCGTAATGAAGGCTATGGCGACTCCATTCACATATACCTCGGCGACTCCTTGCAAACCGTCGAAATGTAACGTCCAGGAATTAGCATCATGTGAACCTACGAATGATTTGCGGAAGCATTCCACCATCGGACGCTCCATTTGTAGCCATCCGCCGAAGCCCGTGATCGGCCATAGTCGGTCATCGTACTCCGCAACCGCAACCTTTGCCCGATCTGCTAGTTCTTCCTTAACGAGCTGCCTTTTCCAATTCCCGCTAAGGTCTTTGATTTTGCTAACAGCGACGAGTCCGCGAATCCCTTTCAAGGAGTTGAGGCGCAGAGCGGGTCTTCTTACATCGTCGAAGTTGGTATGCCCCCAGATTTCGCTTCTCACTGTGAATTGTCCAGCTTGCTCACCGACACTTGATAGAAAACAGCTTGAGCCGCCAGGAACAGCAGTGCCTACATAGTCGTTATCCGAATACACGGAGATGACGTCACTCGCTTGACGTACGAGAATTCCTTCACGGCGCAGGTTCGCTGGCATTGTATCCTTAGCTTGATACCAGGCATATCCGCGGTAGATGTCGAACTTCTCCATGTAATCCGCATGCTCAATCGTTCTAGTCTTGGCAGGACCTACCGGAACAACAGGATCAATGGAAGAGTCGGACCATGAAATCGGGAAGGATACAGGCTCATTGTCATATACAGGAATAGGCTCTGTTTGAATCTGTCCAGACCATTCGATATTTTCTAACGTTAGCGCAGTGTTCCGATCCATGATAACTAGGATAAGTTGTCGTCCATCGGTAGCATTGCATTTAATTAATAAAGGGCTGCTGTGCAAACCGAATGTGATGCAAACCCGATTGCCTTCTATCTTCGCTTCCCCAGCATTCATCTCCAATTCAATCTCTTCTTCGAATTGGAATACAATTTCTCCTTCCGCATCCGCATGGAAAGCAGCGATCGTTACATTTGAATTTGAATTTAGCAAAAATAGTTCAGCGGTTGAGTAGAGCAATTTCCCCGAGAAGCTCCAATCCGTTAATGGAATATCTAGTGGAACCGCTATCGTGCTATTCCCCGACAGCGTTAACGATATAGCCTCTTCGGAGCCCCTTCTATTCAAAACCGACGAAACGCTTTCGTCCGTTGTATTATGCAAAAATACTAAATATCCACCCTGACTAAGTTGAAGTGTTGTTGGTCCAATCCATCCGCTCGTGACGCTGTTGTCCAAGCTAATTGGGCTATCTTCAACGATCGGTAAAGCCTCCGCGAGAGAAGCTCCATAAGCTTGAATTAACCGATTTAGGAGCCTGCCTTCGTAAACTTCCGGTCTTAGCAGGCCTTCTGGCGAGATCATCCCATGGAAGTCATAATCGGAAGTCATGAACGCCAGCGGCTCTCCCCAGTTATTCGTTCCGTTCGTGAATCCAAAATTGTTTCCAGATACTTGAAGATAAGGTCCAAGCAGCTTAGCGCCGGCAGATAATAATCTCCGAAGCAGAAAATGAGTGCGATTCGTCTCGGTTACCATGAGCGGTTGATCAAGTTCTCCGATCAGCATCCCGTATTGATGCACCTTCTCTTCGAATTCAGGATCCTTATCGTCTGGATAGAAGTTGCAAGTAGGAATGACTCCTTCTGCAAATCCTGAAGCCGCGAATAATCCTCCTTGCCCTGCGCAAGCGATTAATGGAACCTCAATGCGATACTGGAGTGCCATTTCGCAAAGTGCAGCGATATAGCCATGCGGATCTTTGCACCCATAGAAATCCAATTCATTCTCAAGCTGAACAAATATGACAGAACCGCCTTCGCTAACCTGTTGTCGGTAAAGGATGGGTAAAATCTTGTGAAACCATAAAGACACATGCAATAGGTAAGTGGGATCGTTATCCCTGAACGTAAGGCCGTCCTTCGTGAGCAAGTATGCTGGGAGAGCTCCTCCATCCCACTCCGAGCAAATGTACGGTCCGGGTCTTGCGATCGTCCACAACCCTGCCTCCTTAACCAAACGCAGGAACTCCTCCACATCCCGCTCTTCTTCGAAGTTCCACTGCCCTTCGGACAATTCATGGTAGTTCCAAGGGAAATAAACATCCACACAATTGTAGCCAGCTATTTTTAGACGGGTTAATCTGTCTTTCCATAGTTCCCGTGGAATCCGAAAGTAGAAGACTGATGCAGAGACGATTATGCTTGACTTCCCATCAATTCGAACCGCTTCTTTCGACAAATGTATTGACTCAACTTTTTGCATATAAGCTAGCCCCCCCCATTCAAGAACAATGTATATTGCAGATTTTATCGATTAGTGTAACCCGTTTCATGAATCCGGTTACATAAAATCTGTGGATGTTGGTATCTGGACTTACATTGTATAAACTCATTAAATGTAACGGGTTTCATAAGTTAAAAAATAAAATTGAAGCGCTTTCAAAATAAGAATATTCTTGAATCTAATATTTGTCAAGTGTGGAATTATCATCTAATTCAGCAGGACTATTTTACTCTCTTGCCAAGCGCCGATATACTGTACCCACCATGCACCGGGAATGCCAAACCCTTCGATTTTAGTCAATTCCGAGCTACTACGTATTTGCATTCAATACTCGATACTTCGATCTTCTCCAGCGCCAATCCTCAGTATGTGCATGACAGACTTCCCACCGTCTAGCTGCATTAAATCAAAAGCCGATTCCGACGCTGTCCCAAAGGTTCTTTCAGGACAATCCTCGAACTCCTGATAACTTGCAGCATTCAAGGTCGATATCATCCATATATCATCTTTCTTGAATGCCTGATCGCAATGGACATGCCCGAACAAGCAGGCAACAACCTTAACGGCACCCTGGGCAGAGAAATCAACTGCAAGATCATATTCAAAATCTTCTACAGACCCTTTCCCGGAATATGAGGTTCCATTGAGGAAAGATTGAATAATTCCCCACATTGCCTCACTGTTCGCGACTTCATGATCGGCCCCTTTCACACCGTCCTGTAAAATCGCAACGTGAGAAAAGAATAGCACCTTCCAATGCTCACGGTCGGGTTTGTTACTTAAGTCTAACGCTTGATGAGCAACCCAGTTCAATTGTCTGTTCGAAAAAGCATATTTCCATTGACCGGAATATTTCAACCCACCACTCGGCTTCACCGAATAGGGAATGTCAATGGAGTTCAGTACAACTACCCTCGTTTGTTTGTACGGAATATCCATGTAATAGTACATCCCGTTCCGGTTGTCTCCATCAAACGTTACTGTATTGTCTAGCCTGTGGAGAACGAGTTCGAACGTCTCTTCCGGAAACAGCACATGCTTGGTTTCGCCTTGACTATCATTGTATCCATAAACAGAATTGTCATCATGATTACCTTTGAGTGGAAGCATGGGAACGTCAACGGCCGCAATTCCATCCATGATTTCCTTTTGTGCCCGAACTACCGATGCTTTCGGTCCATTCAAGCTCATATCGCCACCCGATACAACAAAATCCAAGGGTACAGTCTCCGCTAGCTTCCTTATCGCTTCAGCAGCGTTAAGTTGGTTGCCTCCAGGATGATGATGCATATCTGTAATAAATACGAAGTTTGTCGTTATTCCGGTCTGCAGACGTTCAGCCTTCAGAGACGTTTGATCCAGCATGGGCAAATAATATTCAGGCAATGTCGTCTTCAAGATCAGGTCAATCCTCTCACTTCAAGTATTTGTCCACTTCACGCAGTACTGTGATTTTTACTTCCTTCAGCACTTCTGCCGCTGGTTTGTTCTCAATTTCTAATTTATCTGCTGGTCATAAAGCACCGTGCAGGGAGGAAGATCAGCCCCACATTCCAATCGCAACAATCCCCGTTGCAATGATGCACGCCGACACCAATCTACGCGTGCCTTCAGATTCTTTCAGCATAAAAATACCTAGTAATGTTCCGAATACAGTACCTACCTCCCGGATAGGTGCAATGCGAGCCACAGGCACATAATACATCGCCACCAAAAACAAAAGATAAGATCCCGGTGAAAGGATTGAACCGACTAGGATGACCCGCCATTTTTTCTGTATCATTTCTTTAACTCGAGCAACTGATCCAATAAATGGAGTCAGACCTAGCATGAATCCGATATTTGATATTTCTAGTAAAGCGAGCGGAGATAGGTAAGTAAGATTGATTTTATCAACTAGGATATATGCTGTAGTCGTTAGTCCTACACCTAGAGCGAGTAAGACCGGTTTCAGTGTAATCGGAGATGATTTGCCCCCTATTTTCCTCGCGCTCATCAGGAAGATACCGCTTAGAATGAATAACAAGCCACCCCATCCCCACACCGATAACGATTCGTTTAGAAAAATAACTCCGATTAGCGGAATGAGTAAAGTACTCGTTCCCCGCATGATAGGATACACTTGCGACATATCTCCAATTTCGTAGCTTTTGGATAGTAAAATTGCATAACCACTTTGTAATAGCAAAGACAAACCAATAAGAATAATCGCTTCAGCAGGAAGTGAAGAATGCATCAAATCCCATATAAGGTGCGGAAGGAGTGCAACAGTTGTTGGTACAAGAATCACCCATAGGAACAACTGCTTACTCGCGCTTTGCTTCGCCAGCATATTCCATACTGCGTGTGTCAATCCCGAACAAATTACAAACAAAATTGAAAGCGCTAACAATTTGTTCCCTCCTGTCTTACCACAACAGGCTCCCCCCTTCTCATTCAAGCACCCTCACAATAACACAAAAGTAAATAATAGTGCAATAAAATAATTATAAACACACATAAACAAACGTTACCAGGGTGAAAGTAGAAGCTTCAACGTTCTAAAACCAACAAAAAAAACGTCCACATATTGTGAACGATTCGATGAAAGTATGTAATATAAACCTATATCCCCGCCTCTTAATAGTACAAGGATATCCCCTGATCTCGGTACTGTTTCACAATGTCGGAGCTGATCCTTGAATCCGTTACGAATCGGCTAACTTTCTCATTCGGACAAACATTCAATAAAGATACGACCTCAAATTTGCTGCTATCCGCCAATACGATCGTCTCTTTTGCGCAACCCATCATCTTCTTCTTTAGCAATACTTCTCCTATCCCATAATCCGTAATTCCTTGTTCAATCGATATTCCACTTACGCTCATAAAAAAAAGGTCCGCGTTAAACTGTAAAATAAACGATTCGGCAAAATCACCGATCGTACATCTTTCTTGATTGCGTACTACGCCACCGATAAAAATAACAGTGAAGCCCGGCTTCTCCATAAGCTCATTGGCGATTGGGAAGGAATTGGTCAAAATCGTCAGTTGATCGAATTTCTCTTTTAACACCTGAGCAAATGTGGTGTTCGTCGTACTGACGTCGAGAATGAGAGACTGCCCGTTCGAAACCCATTCCGTAGCGAGCATAGCCAGTTCTCTCTTTTCATCCCTATACTTCAACTCACGTACTGTAAATGAAAGTTCCTGGTTATTATCATAAGATTCAATTAACTTGGCTCCACCATGTACTCTTTGCAAGTGTCCTTCCTTCTCCAAATACTCCAAATCCCGCCGAATCGTTTCAAAGGACACCTTGAACAATTCCATAAGCTCCGAAACTTTCACACTTTTTTCCGTATTTAACTTTTGTATAATGGCATCATGTCGTACATGTGCTAACATATGTTGCACTCCTAAAATGTTATTTTTGAGTGTTTTTGTGTATTAAATAGTATTTACGTGCACATTTCGGGTGTGTCACTCCATTCTAGCACAAGTTACTCCCAATTCCAAAACAAACAAAAATGCGACTCTCCGTTAAACGGAAAGCCGCTACAATTAATAGCACAAGTAATAGATTCATTCTTACTTAGTACAACGGATACTTCTGGCGGAGATCCTCCCGATGGAGTACGTTGGAATCCTCACGGATGTAGTGACAGACGTAAGAACGGCGCCAGCGGCTCGTACTCCGATTCTTGTTGGAGGAATGGATGAGCAATTCACTGAAGAAGAGGATGTCTCCCTTCTCCATGATTACTGGAATTTGTCGACTGGTATCAACACCCTCCGTTTCATCCGTATGTGATTCATGCTCTTCCAAGTTTTTAACCGTACCGTGTGGTAGCAGTCCCAGCTTGTGAGTACCGGGCATGACCCATAGACAACCATTCTCGATATCCACTACCTCTTCCATGGCTGTCCAGGCGGCGATCATTGTCATCGGATCATTCTTGATATAGTAATAATCCTGATGGGACGCTTGTCCCGGGGAGCCCGGTTCCTTGTAGAAATACATGCTCTGCACGCACACAGCTTCCTTCCCCATTAACTGGGCAAGAGCGCCGCGTACGATCGCATGCTTCATTAGCTGACGGGAGAAGCTATCGTGCTTGTGGGGATTGAACAGTCGTACGGAATATCTCTTTTCCTTCGCACAAACCGCCCAATCTGGTATTAGATTTTGATTTCGAATATCGTAAATGTGTCCGTTAAAGGCATCAATGAGATCCTCAGTCATCCCCTTCTTGTATAGGAAATACCCCTGCTCTCTAAAAAAGGCAATCTGTTCCTCCGTTAGAGGTGTTATAGGCTTGATATAGGTATCATTCATCTGTAATTCTCCTAGTCACTAATGATTTACGCTATACCTAAAGAATACTTCTCGCATACTTGCTCAGCAATGGCTATAATCTGCATCATTGTATCTATAATTGATATTTATCTATCTGACGAATACAATTTAGATAGGAGGAATGAATGCTTATGTCCCAGACTCTTTTAAACTTTCCTTTCGATTCCCTGCAATATGCTGTAGCCGGCTCTATCGTCTACCCTCCTGGAGGGCGGTTCGGCCCTCGAATTCAACAAGACATTCAACTTGTCATGCTTTATACGGGAGAATTAAACGTTGCCATCGATGGCAGACATGTACAATTATTACCCGGTCACCTGATGCTACTAAAGCCCGGCCACGAAGAAACCTTTACCTTCTCCAAAACCGAAGAAACGTGGCACAGATGGATAGCTATCCATCTCAACAGCCTTTCCGATAAAACGCGGGATTCTTTATACAAATTACCCGAGTGCCTTATCCTAACGGAGGAACTGAATCGCCTAACCGACCTCATGTTAATCGTTCAGCGCAACGTCCCCTATGACGATGCCGCCATTCGTAGCCTAGGTCTTGCCGCTCTTCATCTGTACCCTAGAGAATCGGAAAGGGTACTTCTCCAGAAGGAGAAGCACCCTGCCGTATATACCGCTTTGTCTTGGATCCATGAACATTACCCCGAAGAAATCACGCTCGAAAGGCTTGCCAAGCAGACAAGACTTTCGAGCGAACATCTCCTCCGGTTATTCAAAACGAACATCCAATCGACTCCCATCCATTATCTGTGGGAATATCGGGTCAATCGAGCTGTAGAGCTTCTTACAAGTACCGGGCTGACCATTTCAGAAATCGCATACCGCTGCGGGTTTAAGACTTCCCACCACTTTGCGAGGTTGCTCAAGCAGTCTACCGGTAGGACTGCAACAGAAATACGTCAATTGTCCTGGAGTGGTCTTCGTAAGTGATATTTGGTTCCCCGCAGTATCGTTAAATTCCGTTCATTACTCTATCCTATCTAAGAATTCTGTAGGGGTCATACGATAAGCCTTTTTGAACATTCTACTGAAGTATAGCTGATCTTCAAAGCCTACAAGGCTTGAGATCTGCTGGATATTCAAGTGGGTATGCTTCATCAGCTCACATGCTTTCTGCAATCGGAATGTGTTCAAATACTGGAGCGGAGTCGTATCTGTTATCCTCTTGAACAAGGTTGTATACCTGTCTGTACTAAGGTGGGCGATATCAGCTAGCTTCTTCACGTAAATTTCCTGATCATAGTGATCGTGTATGTACTTGATAGAATCATAAATCTCTGTCCTGCTTTTTGTGGCATGACTATCCGTGCCCTGGTGAATCAGTCTTGAGATCATAGAACACAAATAAGATAGCTGCGAGGCGGAAGCAAGCTCGAATCCGGCTTTCTTGTCGCGCAATTCATCCATTATATTTTCGAATAGATTAGCTATTTCCTTATGAACGCCCGTATACACGATTCGATCTTCAGAAAGCATGGCATTCAGAAGGAGCTCCTCTGCACCATAACCGGTAAAATGCACCCAATACGAAAGAAATTTCTGTTCGTCATGGTGACCGTAGTACTGTTCTTCAAGTGGACGATAGAGGAAGACGCTTCCAGGCTGTAAAATATAATCTCGCCCTTTGCTGCGCACCGTCATTGGCCCTGAGTAATTATACGCAAGGTAAAAGTCCTTACGCCCCTCTTTCCGATGTGACATTCTATAATAGGATTCGAACTCATAAAATCCAGCGGAGTTTACGAGAAGATATCTACTTAAATCTTTGCTCCCATTGTCATCATCGTCCGGAATCCGAAACATACTAGAAAATTTCATCTCATTCGCCCTCCTGCAAACATTCTAGCATAAGCTTCGATAAATACGTGAAATATCCATATATATAAGGAGAATATACATATGGTTTAACCTCTGAGCGATCTATAATTCAATTGATAATAACATGAATCCGTTGGAGGGGTAGCCATGAATATCTCGGTGGGCTTAGAGAATGAAAGCTATAAGTACGTCCATGGTGTATTTAACAAATTCACATTGCCATTTGATGAGAAGAAGCAGATAACTCTTGTTTGCGGGAAAAATGACAGAGCTGCCGCTCAACTGCTCGTCTATTCCGAACACGAGATGCTGGTATGCGTGAACGAGGATGCTACCTTCTATGAAAGAGGCCCTATCGATATCGTACGCGTAGAGGTTATCGTGCCTGGTCTGAAGAAAGGGAGCATTCATGCAAATCTGATTGGCCTAGTTGAGGATGACGATCGGCAATTAAAGTCTGATATTCTATTGCGACAGCCCTTCATCTACGTTGAAGGCAGAAGAACTCAGCCCGTGTGGATTGAAGTCGAACTAGATAAAGATGTTGAGCCTGGTATCTATACCGCGCAGATCAATGTGCTTGGCCATCGAATGTTCGAGGACGAGGTACGAATTAGAGAGTTAACCTTCGAGATTAAGGTACTCAATACAACATTAAGCGATGCGAGCGATTATACGTTTAACCTTGATTTATGGCAACATAATTCTAATATCGCTAGGAAATACGATGTTGCGCTATGGAGCGATGAGCACTTCGATATTATTGAAAACTATGTTTCCTCTTTGGCTGATTTGGGACAAAAGGCTCTAACCGTTATTGCTTCCGAAATTCCCTGGTCAGGGCAATTCTCCTCCTATGATCGAATTGATCCTGCAAACATGTTTGAATATAACATGGTACAAACGAGGCTGTTGAACAATGGAGATTGGTCCTTTGACTTTGATGCCTTGAATCGTTATGTAGAATTAGGCATGAAGCATGGGATCACTCAAGAAATCGAAGTGTTCGGATTGATCAACATTTGGGTGCTTGAAGATGTTGGCTTCGGCGGAGTCATTCAGGATTACAACGACGCCGTTCGAATCAGATATTGGGATGAGAGTAGTCATACCTACAAGTATATGAAACATAAGAAGGATCTGGAGTCATACGTTCATGCTTTAGAGCAGAACTTCATTCATAAGGGATGGATTGACAAAGTCAGAGTGATTGCAGACGAGCCCTCAGATATCGAAATCTTCACAGACCGTCTTAACGAGCTTAAGAAGATGGCGCCTTCCTTCAAATATAAAGCTGCCATCAATCATGCCGCCTTCATCGAGCAAAAAATCGAAGGCATACTGGATTATGTGCCATTCCTTCATTGTGTCGCCGATGAATTTGAGAAGATAAGCCGTTTGAAGAGTGAGATTTCGGGAAAAATGACCTACTATGTCTGCTGTGGACCTGATTTTCCTAATACCTTCATCTCCTCGCATTTGCTAGAAAGCAGACTTATTCCTTGGTTAGCCTACTATATGAATATGGATGGCTTCTTGAGATGGAATTATACGGTGTGGCCGAATGATCCCCTCCATAAAATTTCCTATCACTATCCGCTCTATCCAGCGGGGGATACGAATTTTGTTTATCCAGGAAAGGATGGCAAGCCCTTGCTCACATTGAGGTACAAGCTACTTCAGAAGGGGATCCGCGACTACGAAATCATCAATAAATACGTTAGTCAGGGTGGGGACAGAGAGAAGATTGAGCAGAAAATGAAGAAGGTATTCCTATGGCAATCCATTGATGAGCTTCATCCGAAAGCAAGGAGGAAAAAGGAAGAGCTGTTCTCATTTGAGAATGCGGACTACGAGGACATTATCACCGAAATTCTTACCGAGCTCGTCTGAAGAGGAGGGCTACGCTAATAGGTAAACATAAGGGGAGGTTATCTCGCAGCGCCAATGGTAACGAGAGCCTCCACTTATAAGGCTTGCACGACGATCACAATTCCCGCAGTCTTATTTCACTCTTCTCTTGCGTTCAAAAATAAGTTACTTATTAGGAAATGTAATCCGAAATACGGTACCTGTCGATGCCGTTTGCTGCAGTTCGATTGTTCCTCCATTTGCTTGAGTCAGTAAGCGACAGATAGGCAACCCGAGACCGAGTCCTTGCTTTTTCTTACGGCGACTGTTTCCTCTGTAATAGCGTTCGAAAATAAATGGAGCCTCCGCAGAAGCAATCCCATTGCCATTGTCAGAAAAATCGATGGTGATCAACGATTGATTCGTTCTTGCATTAATCTTGATATGTGTGGCGGCGGCTACTGCACTATTGCTTAGCAAGTTAAGAAAAATTTGCTTCAAATGCGATCGATCACACATACATACCAAATCGGAATGTTGCACATCAAACTCCACTTGAACAGACTTATATTCTGGAATGGTATGAAACTGCTGAATAATTTCCTCTAATAACGGCCCGAGCAAGACCTGAGACTTTTCAGTGTGAGTCTCACCTGACTCCATTGAAGAGAAATTAAGCAGGTCATTCACCATTTCTTGCATTCGCTTTGCCTCATTTAAACCAATATTCATAAACTCGTTAGCTTTGTTGCCTGTGACTACACCTTCCTGAATCGCCTGGAGCATACCACGGATTGAGGTTACCGGCGTACGCAGCTCATGAGAAACTCCCGCGAGTAGATCAGTACGCATACGTTCAAGTTGGTTTAGACGTTCTGTCATTTCGTGAAAAGATTGAATCAGTCCGCTAATCTCAGCTTCTTTGACAAGGCCCGGATCAGGCAAGTACGGCTGGTAATTGCCTGAAAAAACTTGCTTGGCAGCACTAGCCAGTTGAATGAGCGGTCTTGTGAGAGAGCGAGACAGCACGAAAACAACTGCCCAGCCACAAAGGGAAATAAGACCGAACGCAAGCACAATGAGCCCATATATTTGAGGCAAACGCCCCTCATTTAATTGAGCTGTCATGTAGAGTGTTCCTGAAATGAGGTTATTCTTATAAAAAGGCACACCAACGCGCAGCCACTTTCCTGACTGAGTTTCGACCTGCTCGCGAATTTTTTTACCAGATAGAACTTCGTTTTGTCGGGGCGGTGATTCGATGTAAGTTCCTGTATCTACGTGAGCATTGCTGAAAAAATAAATCTTCTCGCCTGAAATATTAAAAATTTGAAATTGATAACCATCTGGAATCGATGGGACGAGCTCTGAGGGGATAGAAGGGACAGATTCTTGTAATGGGATATTTTCTGGCGTCTCGGGGGCTGTTGGCGTTTTTTCTAAAGGATTTGAAGGTGAGGTTGAAATGGTAGACTTTATTTGCAAGAGCTCATCAATTTTACTAAATGAATCGCTCATCATTGCAGACCTCGCCTCAAGTAGCTGAAACTGCTGCTCCTCCGTGCTCATTCGAATCCAATACATGCCGAACAATCCAATACACGTAAGCATAATAAGAAGAATCATCACATAACGCCATGTCCAATACCGCACCAAGGAAACCGACTTAGTAAACACGTAAACTGTACCCCATTCCTCTAATCGTTTCGATTTCACCCTCGATTGTAGGCCAATGCTGAAGACTTTTACGAAGCCGTTTAATAGAGGTATCTACAGAACGATCACCACCTTCAAAGTCGATTCCCCACACCTCATTAAGTAGATGGTCGCGTTCAAATAATTGATTGGGATGCTCCACAAGAAATTCAAGCAGCTGATAGTCGCGGGGAAGCAAAGAAATGTGCTCAGTTCCGACTTTAACCGTCCGAGTGCTTGCGTCAATAACCAAGCTGCCTATCCTTACAATATTTGAATCTATCATGTAGACGGATCGGCGAAGTACTGCTTGAATGCGGGCCATGACTTCTTGGGGATCAAATGGCTTGGCAATATAGTCATCCGCCCCATGATCAAATCCTTGAAGACGGTCTGGTACAGTGCCGCGTGCCGTAAGAATAATGACGGGACAGCTTCCGAGTCGCCTAATTTGATGCAAAATATCCATTCCGTTCTGATCATTCGGAAGCATTAGATCTAACAATACGAGATCGGGTTTCCAACTAAGAAACTGCCCCATCACATCGCTTTCGCCCTCACCCGAATTCCACTTCACTTCATAATTTTCTTTTTCCAAATACGCTTGAAGTAGAATTGCGATCGGTAGCTCATCTTCAACTAACAATACTCGCTTCAAGGAAATCATCATCCTTCCGTAACCCCATACCACAGTATTATTCTAACCAATATCTATTCTCATGAACGAGAGAGCTGTCCCAAAAGCTCTCCCGAGTAGAAGTTTACTTTTGTGACAGCTCTAGCTGAGCCCTATAGGTTATTTATTGCTTTTTTCTGCTTGTGAGGACTTTGTTGTTTTTTCAGCTTTCATAAGCTTTCCTTCTTCTTTAAGCTGAGCGATCAGTTCGTCTGCCGTGATGCCTTGTTCTTTCGCCATTTTTTCTATGCTGACAGCTTCACTGGATGGAGTGCTTGTCGTTATTGTGCTAGCTATCGTTGACTCGGTAGTACTCGTAGCTTGTCCAGATTCAGTTGAAGCAATCGTTTTCGTCACCTTACCTTCCTTTTCAAGCTGAGTGAACAACTCCTCTAGCGTAATGCCTTTTTCTTTAGCCATTTTAGCGAAGTTCGTGCTGTCATCTAATTTTGCTGCTTCCTCTTTACTGATTGCTTTTGACGAATTCGTCGTAGAAAGGGTTGCTGAGATATTAGCTATACTGGATTTTATGGACTTAATGGTTTTACCACCTTCGATGTCGCTGGCGGCATATGCAGATCCTCCGACAGCAGATACAGCGAGTACAAGTGCAGCGATTGTTAATTTTTTCTTCATATTAAATTCCTCCTAGAGTGTTTATGCTTCTTCGTTATGATGTGCAGCTGCTACACACATAATATAACCTCCCATTGTGTCGGGAATATGGCGACATCAAAGTAAGCATTAAATGTCCCGAACGCCCCTTGCCAAACCAAAAAAGGAAGCTGTGTCTGGAAAGCACAATCCGATACATAAACGATCGGCTTGCTCATTCCATTAAGCTTCCCTTGCCTACGAATTGGATGTCCGCATGAACGCTCTTCTATTTAATACTCAGCTCAGAATGTCTTTCTTCATATACTCAATCATCCATCGGCATACGTCCCAAGCATCGGAAACCGGCATGTTCGTAAAAGGGAGTGTGTGCATGTAACCCGGTGGTCCATATTCGGGACAAAAAGGAACGGATTGTTGGCCGCGTGCCGAATGAATCTGATAGATTTGCCTCCACCAAGATAGGTGGCTACTGAGTTCCAGAGCATATTCGGGCGCACCAGGGTGCGGGACCTGCGGCCCCTGCGCATAACCGACACGTCCGTGTATATATATCGTTCGTTCAAAAACTTGAGCCAAATGCTCGGATTGATCCTCTAATAGCGACTCACATACGCAGCACCAATGACTGAGATCAGCAGTCAGCTTCAAATCTGGAACTTCCCGTAGAATGGAGGATGTAACCCACGGGTTGAACAGCGCTCGACCGCGGTGCGTCTCGTGACCGACCGCGACTCCCAGCTCCGATTCGAACTCGACCGCATTCTCGAAAAAGAGAACTTGCTCCTTGAAAGGCATTGAATCCTTAGCGCTGTGACAGTTAATTAGCAATGGCTTGAATTGTGCAGCCCGCTCCGCTTGATGACGGAATGAAGATATATGATCGCTACCAGATGTACCAATAAGAGGTATATATATCATTTCATGCTTGTAAAGAAGCTCTTTAAAACGATTCGTATCCTCATGGGCCGGCAAACCAGTTTCAATTCCTTGATAACCAGCTAGATGAATGCGTTCAAACTGTTCCTCCAATGACCCTTCCATGCCCCAAAGCGACTTAATCCACATATAGGAACCCCCTCTATTCATCGTTGTCATATGCCCCATTCTTTGCGCGCTTGCGCAACCGACTTCTCCTTCGTTTTCCCCCATGCATAATGCCCTTTCGGCTTCTTACCAACCCATCTTTCGTCGACAGGCTCAGAAGCAAGTTGATAACGAGTATCCGAGCTAATCCTGTATTCATTGGTCGTATTATTTAGCGAAGCGTGCATCATATACATGCCGAAAATAATGACATCCCCAGCATTGAACTCAGTTGTAGCCCATTGCCCACCGAACGTATCCACAATCTCGATCGGATCCTCGGAAAACCACCCAGTCGCAACGTTGTCGCGGTCTACATCCATTTCGCCGTACGTCTGTTTCATCTTATCGAAATGCTGTGATCCGAGGCACATCGCTAACGTCCCCTTTTCCAACGAAATGTCATCGAAGGGTGTCCACATCGTATACACATTTTTCGTTCCTCGTCCCATGTATACAATATCATAATGAGCCCCCGTATTGCCTCCTTTGGCAATCGCCCGCGGCCATTTGAAATCGTAGGTCATCGCTGGGCCATCAAGCAATTGATCAAAAAATGACATAACCGCGGGATTGTTGACCACTTCCAAGAAACGAGGGAAATCCGTGCTCAAATCTTCTGCTCCTTTATTCCACATCGCTGATTTATTCCCGTTCCCAATGACACCCTGTTCGGACGACTCATTCGGATCAAGCCTTCCCATTTTCTGTAGCTGGGTCAAAAACTCATTTCTTGCCTTAAGCACAAGCTCCCGGTCATGAAAGCCTCTTAGCAACAAATAGCCATCTTCTTGCAGGCGAGCTGCAAGCGATTCGAAGTCATTTATAATATCGTTCGAATCACGCAACTTCGTCAAATATTTACTTCCCATTTCCAAGATGCTTTGTCCCATTTGATATCCCATCTTGTTCATTTCCTCCCTTATATTGATTAGCGTTTGTTAACAGACTAATCATATCGAGAGAACATCGTTGAGTCTTTAGTGAAAAGCTTCTGAAATTTACGCAAAACCGTACTTTCCGTTAATCTGTTAATCGTGGAAGAGACGCTGCTGCTTTCTCCATTCGCTAGGAGAATAGCATTCTAGCTTTTTAAACCATGAAGAAAAAGAGTGTTGTTGTACAAATCCGATCGATTCCGCGATCGTCTGAATATCTTTATTCGTTGAGCTCAGCAGCCACTTTGCCTCTGACAACCTGCAATTTTGCTGATATTGCTTGGGCGTCATGCCATATACACCGTAAAACCGTTTGCGAAATCCTTCTTCAGATAATGCCGCCCGCTCCGCCAAATCTGAGATTAGAAGGCTTTCCCGTAAATGCTTGCGAATATAGTCCGCCACATGAGTGACGGAAAGTGCCATGCGCCCCGTCTGGAAATGCTCGTACAAAAATAATAGGATGACTTGAATCCATGCCGAGTAGCTTTTCTGTGGGTCCTTCAAATTCGATGAAGCCATTCTCATCCATTGATGAAAGAGGAGCTCGAACTGCTCTTGGTCCATACGGGATAACGTAATGACCTTGGGATGCGATTCCGGTATAAGACAATCAAACATTGCCTGTGGCTCTGGAGGCAAGCCCTCCATTAAGAGGACGCCGAACCGAATTGGAGTTACCGCATGAAACGAATGCGGGATATTGGCAGGGATTAGCACAACCTGCCCAGTCTCAACCGTGTGCTCCTCACTTCCCCATCGGAAGAGTCCCCTTCCCTCCAAAATCATCGTGAGCTCCAGGTTTGCATGCTGAAACATCGCCGCGTCTTCCCAGTCCTGACTATGTGTTCCAATGAAAGTCCTAATGCTTAAATTTTCACACAAATGAGCTTCTCCTTTATTAAATATGATTAACTTATTGTATAACATTTGCTGATCTTTGATTTGACACATGCTTTCAACCTCTAATATTTGCTCATTCCTTTACATCCATGTTAAGCGTAGGTATACAAGCTTTGTACAGTGAGCAGCTCCCTGAACTCTACGAGCGTTAGATTTTTTGATAGACTGTTCTTTTGAACACTGACGGTTTTCGGTCGGGAGGCGGACAAATCAAAGATGTTGTCGCTCCACAAGGAATCCACGTTCAACAGATCAAGCTTCACAAACTTCACGAATGCTAGGGGCTTCAAGGATGGCAAGCACGTTCAGGTTGGAGCCCTGCCAATTAGGATCAGCTGCCATCTTAGCCAAATCTATCTCGAAGTCTCGTCCCGTGTACTCCAAGTAACTAAAAAGATAACCCTCACGGTTTCAGGCCATACTGCCGCGTGTAATGCTTTGTATTCGGCTAGTTTATCCCGTTTCACCTTAATGGTCCATCCGTATCTTTTCATTGTCATCCCTCACTGAATCAAATTTAAAAGTGGACAAACCTAATTGGAATTGCTACCAATTCTGTTTGTCCATCTTCTGTTCTAGCCGATCAATTATTGAACACGATACTTATCAAAATACTGCGGAATCACCTCTGTTGAAGCGCCCGGCATTTGTGGTAGGACATAGAATCCATTTTTCACCGTTGCGGGTTCAACGAATATATCACGAATCCAAGGAATGTATTCTAGCATAATCGCATTTTGCGTTGCACCCACAAGATGCTGGTGAATTTGCCCCATATCTCCGACATGCGGAACAACTGGCAAATCATAAGCGGCCGCAAGACCTGCAACTTGAAGCCATTCCGTAATTCCTCCAACGCGAGTGCAGTCTACTTGCACATACTCTACTGCTCCAGCGTGAATATAATCGCGGAATGCATACTTATTATATACATGCTCCCCTAGCGCAATAGGTACGTTTAATTCATCCGCCAATTTCTTGTGCCCCATAATATCGTCAGGGTTCAACGGCTCCTCCAACCAGAACAAATCGAACTCCTCTAGCTTTTTCCCCCAAGTCATGGCCGTGTTAATATTCCATTGCTGATTGACATCTATCATTAGGATAATATCTTCACCTATGACTTCTCTTACCGCTTTAACGCGGTCATAGTCTTCTCTTGTATTCGGCTTGCCGACTTTCATTTTCACACCTGTAAAGCCTTCCTCTACATAGGAGCTAATGTCCTTAAGTAATCTTTCTTGTGACCAGTTCAACCAACCGCCATTCGTATTGTAAGCTTTAATTCCTTTCGATTTGTGTCCACCAAGATATTGCCAAAGCGGCTTATTCGATGCTTTCGACATAATATCCCACAACGCGATATCAACAGCTGCAAGCGCCATATGAGTAATTCCTGCGCGACCGATCCAATGCATTTTGCCAAAACGCAGCTCATCCCATATTTCCTTCACCATAAACGGATCTTTGCCTACAAGAATGGGTGCATAATACCCATCAATCGTATCTGTGATTAACTTATCGCCATGCGCACATGTACCCGTATATCCATAGCCGACAATACCTTCATCTGTAAAAATCCTCACACCAGGTAATCCCCAGTGTGTAGGAGAGTTGATTGCATCCGTAATCGGTGGATTTAAAGGGACGTGCAGGATAAAACTTTCAACTTTTGTTATTTTCATTTCATTTCCTCCTTTAGAATATAAAATATAATATATCGTGTATGATTATAGACATAGGTTACGTTCAACCTTAGCTACTATCAACTTTAAAATATGGACTGTTTTCAGTAGCCTAACGACGCGCCGCCATCAACAGGAAGTGCAACTCCAGTAATAAAAACGGACGAATCACTCGCCAGATACACGACTGCTCTTGCAATCTCTTCAGTTGACGCACATCTTCCCAATGGATGCATATCTACCAAAACTTGAATCGTTTCGGTCGGGTTTGGTTGCTGCCCAATCCAATCTTCTAATAACGGAGTCATGACACCCGCGGGACAGATGCAATTCACGCGCACGCCATCCTTCGCGTAATCAAGCGCCAATGCCTTAGTCATTGCTATAATCGCTCCTTTCGTCGCCGAATAGACAGGATTTTGCCGCTGACCTAGTAAACCGTTTAACGAAGCCATATTCACGATGTTACCACGATTTTTTCTAATCTCAGGTATGCAATACTTAATCATCAAATAAACACTTTTCAAGTTAATATCTATGGTGCGCGTCCATTCTAATTCTGTTATATCTTCCAATTCTTTGGGTAAGACGACAGCAGCATTATTGAATAAAATATCTATGAATCCATAGGTAGTGATCGTCTGCTGCACTAAATGTTTAACTTGTTGCTCCGAGGAGACATCTGCTTTCGCAGCGTAAGCGCCACCATTTGCCGGTTGCATCCTATTAATTTCGTTAGCAACACGGTTTGCCTCAGCTTCGTTCCAGTCGGCAATAACGACATTGGCGCCAAGACTCGCAAAGAGTTTGGCTGTAGCTTCGCCAATACCAGAGCCCCCGCCCGTAACAATCGCCACTTTTCCTTGTAATTGCATACCTTATCCTCCCGCATTCATGAAATGGATGTTGGTCCTTTTTTGGGAATTGCTAATGTGTATAGACATGGCTGCAGAAGCACCCTTAGCATCTCTTTGAATTAATTGCTGTAAAATCGCATTATGCTCTGACCATTCGACTTCTCTGTTATCTACATCAAGGTTCAGTTTAATGAACGTTAAGTATCTTTGAATCTGCTCAATGTAGCCTTTAACTAAGTTTTTCAAGCTGATATTGTCACAATACTGAAGGATGGTGCCATGAATGGAAGCATTCATTTCTACTATCGTTTCCAGTCCATCACTAGCGCTTGATGAATGATCCGAATGAAGGGAAATCAGGTTTTTACTAAGATTCGAGAGTTCTTCATCTGGTATTTTCAGCGCAGCCTTTTCTACAGCAAGAGATTCGAGATGTAATCTAATTTCAAATAATTCGTTCAACTCTTGAAGACTCATCAGATTCACAAACATCCCTTTAAAGGGAACCATTTTCAAATATCCTTCGGATTGTAATCTGGAAAGCGCTTCGCGAATGGGAATATTGCTTACTTCTAAAGAGCGTGCTAATTGATCAATATTAATTTTTTCTCCGGATGGTAATTTATGCGATATAATATCTTCTTTCACAATTCGATATATTTCTTCCGTCAAATTAATGCGGATTACTTTACTACTCATAAAAACTTCACACTCCTCCCCACGAATATATCATGTATGATGTGATATTTTCAAATTGTAAAATCGACTCGCATTAAAGCCAAAAATATCGTCAACTTCATTATCCGTTACTGTTTCAGGCAGATTAATAAGTAATATATCAATCACCTGTGAGTAGCTAGCAGCTAATAAACAAACAGGCCAATCACTACCAAACATTACTCTTTTCTTACCGAAGGATTCGATGACATGGTTAATATAAAAACTAAAATCTGATTCGTTCCAAATAGAAAAATCCGCTTCTGTTGCCATACCCGATAACTTACAGTATACATTCGGATATGCCGCAACCTTAGATATCAGCTTCTCCCACGGTGCCTTCTCTTGCTTTGCAATTTGCGGTTTGCCGATATGATCTATGACTGCCTTCAAATCAGGGATTAGTTCCAGCAGTTTCACGATCGTAGGCAACTGGCTTTCTTTGATGAGGAGGTCAACAGGGAAATCATGCTTCGTTAAAAACTTCAAATTTTCGATTACTATAGGACGAAGCAAATACGCGGACGCATCGATGTCCTGTAACATCAAACGCATACCAATGAAATAAGGATTTTCACGCAATGCGATGAATGTATCTTTAAAAGTAGTCGCTTCAAAATCCAGCCATCCTACTACACCTGCTAAAGTATCATGTTGGTCACAAAGACTTAGTAGAAACTCTGTCTCCTCAAGGGTTGGTGTTGCTTGAACAACGATGGTTTTATTAATTCCATGCTTCTGCAACTGTTCTGTTAGATCACTGGGCATAAAATCTCGATAAAGCATAGGCAGCTCTGGCGTAAGCCATCCATAGTCGTCGCGGGACAGCTTCCAATAATGCTGATGCGCATCGATCCTCATTTCCTGCACCTCCTTTCAACCTCACAAAGATAACCAACAATATCTCCTGCCGGCATTCTATTCATTATAATATATCGTGTATGATTTTATGTTAGATTCATTACAACTTATTGTCAACAGTTATTATAAACACGCCTGTTCATTAACCCATACAGCCCCAGCCCCTACTCAATATTATTGAAGGGTTCATCGAAGAGATTGTTTGTTGTTGGTTGGGCGGAGCAATGTATGAGCGGTTCTTCATTGTCGGTGGTGTTAAGAGGGCGAAGGGGACGGAATTAGAGATACCCATGATCAAGCTTATGTTATGTACGGCAGCGTTCTTCTTAACTTCAGTAATAATAATCTTGGTCATGAGTGGAGATTAAGCAATACATCTTCTTACTTATCCTGCTTACCTTCTTCCTAATCATCGGACCCCGAATGGGACGTATTGGTAAGCAGGTCAAGGCTGCTCATGACAAAGGTACAAGTGTTGATAACGCAACCCGTGTGCTCATCCGTCGTGTTGTGATCATTTTCGATATTATGCATGTAGGTGTGCTTATCAACATTATATTAGCGGTGACGAAGCAATTCTGATTGGATTTATCAGGAACCCTCTTGCATACTCGCTTGAGAGTTTCTTTCGCTTGCAATCTATATAGACGGCCGATATTTACCTCCAGATTAAAGCATTATTCCTGATATAATAGAAGTGGTAAAAATGTAACATTTTACTGGGGGGAATTAATCTGAAGCCGTTTGCTAAATACATCTTGGTTGCTGTTTTAGTTGCAGTGACTGTCTTGATCGTGCAACGCTACTATTTTCACGAGAAGCCTTCTGATTACACAGTAGTCAATGATGGTGTTGTGGTCACTAAGGAATTCAACGTTAAGTCCACTACTGCACATCAAAACTCATCGGTAAAAGGATCTATCTTTGTATGGGGCGACAAAGGAATGCCTGAGCGCATGCGAATTGTTGCGTCATATGAGATTGATCCAAAAGATTTCGCTGGTCTGACGATTTACATCCCGAAGAAATGGTATATCTCCAATATTATAAGTAGTTACCCTGAGAATGAAAAACCATTTCTAAGTCCAAATGCTTCTAATTTTAATGGTATTGAAGAATGGAGATATAGAGTTGACGTTGGTTTAGGTTATCCAGGAAACCCCTCAGGAGGAGGAACTGGAACGATATTGATTGATTTAGTTTCTGATCGAAAAGCAATTTTACCATCGGAAACCTCCATCGTTATGGTTACTATAGGTTCCGATACGAATCCCAAAACCGGTGTGAATTCAATGGGAGTAGGCTTCATCAAGATTCCGATCTCCGTAGACGCTGAGAGTTAATTGTTGCGCAAACTGTCCGTTTTCTCGATAACGTTTGTACTGTCTCCACCTTGCTGATGGTTGTCTGATATGTAAGGGTTCCGAGGTTTGTGAGGTATGGTGCGGTCGGAGGGATTTGAACCCTCACACCCATTGAGCACTCCCCCCCAAGGGGGGACTGACTCTCCTCATGTTTCCTATAATGTCCGAAACCTTGCTTCAATGCGGGGTTTCGGGTGATACATTTTCCTTCTGTTTCCGAATTTCTCCGCTTGTGTTTTATCGTATGAAACCACTTTGCACCACGTTTAAATACTAACTTTGAGATAGACCTCTTCGTTGCCAAATTAGATTCAACCAAGATATACCTATCCTCTAAACGGGACGGTGATTTTATTGCCGCTTACCTTTCACAAAGAAAAAAACTCAAGCTATTATTCAGTTGCTGGTATTCCAAACCATTGCTTCGAACAATTCCGACAAACCTACTGTTATTGATCAATTAAGCGCTCTTTCCTGATATTCTCCTGGTGGTATGCCGTAATGCTGCTTAAATACATAAGAGAAGTGCTTAACGCTTACGTATCCGACTTTTTCTGATACATCATATACTTTCTCGGGAGGCTTAGCTTGGAGAAGCTTCGCGGCGTGCTCCATGCGTACCCGAGTTAGGAACTTAATGTAAGATTCATTCACATTCTGATGAAATAGACTGCTTAAATAACCTGGCGTTACTCCAGATTGATCTGCGATGAGAGCAAGACTTAGCGGCTCAGCAAAATGGGCGTATATATAGTTTTTGGCCTTGGTTACGATCTCGTGTTCACTATTGGCAGCTGATGGCGGATTGATGGATAGGAGGAACGGTTGAAGCATAAGGAGATAAAGACGAACAACCTCTTCCGAAGTAAAGGTGGCGGAGTCTGTATTCTGTCTCAGAATTTCCAGTGCTTGGTGTAGTGTTTGCTGTCCGAATGCTTCCATAAGCGCTAATAATCGTTTCAGTATATAAGTGCCCAATTGGATGACTTTTCTCTGGTCAGGTGTCTCCGTATACATCAATTCGACGATTGCCTTAAGTACAGCAGTGAGATTAAGATGATGTGAATCCGCGAAGGTGGCGGGCAAGGTTGCGATGGTATGGTCCAATTTGCAAATCAGAGATGTGAAGCTAGAGTCATATGAATGATCAAAAAATAAGGTAGGCTCACAGACAAATAGACGATCTTTAATGATCCGACTGGCTCTTTGATAGGATGAGTTCAATTGCAGAACGTCAATTTCATATGATCCAACCGCGCCCCAAATCGCGATTCCTGTCATGTTCAGAATGATCTTCGAGAGCTGAGCGAACAAATGCTGACAGCGGCTCAGCACATCTGCAGCATCATCACCCGTAACCAGTATCGTTGTCTGCTGCTCACTATCAAAAAAAACGATTGCCCCAAGTATCGGGATGACAAGCTCTATCGCCGTCTGATGGACGATATAGCGGAATAGCGTGATATCGCTGGGAGAGATATTCCGTTGAAGAAGCTGAGCATCATCTAAATCTACAAGCATAATGACGCCTTCACCTTCGATCAAGCTAATCTTCAAACGGAATAAAATCGGATATAGCTCTTTAATTTCAATATTGTTCTCGGAGACCAGTGCACGGAGGAAGTTCTTAGCGACTTGCTCCTTCGTTTCCACTGAGAGAGAGACCATCGCTTTATACGCTAATTGAGCAGCACGGTCTGCTTCAACATGTTTACACATGTTGTCGAGCATGGCGATCAGCTCCTCCTTCACGAGAGGCTTCAATAAATAATCATGAACGCCATATTTCATCGCTTCCTTGGCTAGTGAAAACTCGTCGTAGCCCGAAATGATGACCATTCTCATATTTAACTTCCGCTTTGCTACCTCGCACGCTAGCTCTAGTCCACTCATGACGGGCATCTTAATATCTGTCATGATCAGATCGAACGATTGTCCGCGATCCAGCAGATCCAGTGCTTCTTGACCATCTGCTGCTTCTCCAGCGCACTCCCATTGGTCATGCAGCAACGTTAAATTCGTTCTCATATATTGTCGAGTCAACGGCTCGTCGTCCACAATCAGTAGCTTATACAGGGCTGTCCACCTCCATTCTAGGGTAGGGTAATGACAAGGTAGCTGTCGTTCCTTGCTGCCACTGGCTTTCTATTCTAATTCCGTATCGCTCGCCGTATTTGACTTTAATTCGTTTGTTTACATTAACAAGACCAATACCGGTATGAGAAGGATTGGGGTTAACCGTTTCCTCCAGCTGATCAACTTTATTTTGAAGCTTCAGAAGTGTTTCGTGGTCCATCCCTAATCCATCATCATGAACTTCAATTTCCAGCAAGCCAGGCGATAATCGAGAAATAATCGTGATCGTTGTTTTTTCCTTCTTACGTTCACAGCCATGCAGTACAGCATTCTCCACAATAGGCTGCAGCAGCAGAGCAGGAACTAAGAGCTCGTTCAGAGAACAATCTATATTGATTCTATAAGACAACCGTCCTTCGTACCGACTACTCTGAATGCCGAGGTACGCATGAAGCAGTTCGATTTCTTTATGCAGAGGCATCTCTTTGTCCCATAGGGTCATGCTCCTCAGAATACTGCTTAATTGGTTAATATGCTCGATGGCCTTGTCCTGTTTGCCCGACTGCATGGACAAGCTTATCAAATTCAGTGTGTTAAAAATAAAATGAGGGCGAATTTGGTTGAATAGTGTATTGATCTGAGCCTCCTGCTGCAATAGCTTTGATTCATACACCTCTTTCACGAGAACGGTGTTCTGGCTCAGCATCTCACCAATCTTCCCAACTAAGCGGTTAAAGGCAGCCCCGAGATAGCCGATCTCGTCTTTGCGATTGCTCTGGAAGGTGACATCGAGACGACCCAACTCTACTTCCTTCATGAGCTTCACGATAGATAGTAGCGGCTTGAGAAAATGACGGATGAGCAGAATAAGGACTAGAATGGCGAATAAAGCGCTGCCGATGGCAAACAAGAAGGCAGTATTCCGTGTTTTGATCGCTTTCTGGTTCATCTCCGACACTGAGCTTAGAGCAATGATTGTCCATTTTACTTGAGGGATCGCTGTCGTATTCATCATATAGCCTTTTTGGATCAAGCTTGTGGTATCACTCTTGGATAAGATAGTCGCTTTGAATTCATCGTTAGAAGAATAGATGAAGTTGTGATTGTCATCGAGGATGAACAGACCTCCATCCTGACCCATCTCAGCCTTACCGATAATATCCACGATCCCGTTGTAATTAGCATCCGCTTTAATCACTCCAAGAATGTTCTGTGTATTGCTAATACTTCGAAACTGTTTAACGATAGAAAATACAGGGACGTTCCCCTTGTTAGAAGGCTGTAAGTGAGTCGGCACGAAAATATATTCTTGAGTGGACAATGCTTGCTTATACCAGTCATAGGACTCTACGTTGTCATCCGGAACAAGACTGGTAGGAAGACGTGCGCTAGAATAGATTTGATCTGTCATGATAGATACACGCAGAATGTCTTGCCGTGGGTAGATCATGATTTCGTCGAGAAAGTTCTCAATCAGCCTCCTTCTTTCCAATTGAGCCAATTCCGTTGCTGGAGCAGGCTCCTCAAGAGCGGACATGACCGCGTCATTCCGATAGGGAAAGAGAGTTAAACGATATAAATCATCTAAGTAGGTATCGATATTGAGAGAAACCTGTTCAATAATTTGCTGTACCTTATCAGAGGATTGCTTCTCGAAATCTCGTGTGTATTGGGTATAGGAGAGGTACGATTCCATAAAAACAGAGCCGAGCAGCAATAGTCCCGTCATCGTTAGGAGCTTACGCTTGATGCTCCATTCACGGTATCCCTTCAGTTGAATGCGGAACATCGTCGTTGGCCCCCTCTTTTTACTGTAGGTACTCTCTTTGTTCTTATTTAATATATAGGCTAGTTTGGGGTAACTGTAAATCACATTCGATAAATCCGCACTCTGATCGTTATTTTCAGGTGTTTCGGAATAGGTTCTTCAGCCTGTATGGTGAAGATGTAAACAAATACTACGCCTTTGGGGGAGGAAACAAAATGGTACTTAAGAGATGGTCCTTGTTGCTATGTTTATCATTAATGATCGGGGTATTAGCGGCTTGCGGGAGTAATAACGATTCAGAATCCTCATCGAATTCTTCGACATCGAATACATCTCCGAGTGCGTCACCTAGTGCAGCGGCTGAACCGTCTGCAAGTGCTAAGCAAGAAAAGGTAACTCTGAAATTTTTCACAGGCAAGGTAGAGACAGTAGAACTAATTAACGAGATGATCAAGGCATTCGAGTCGGAAAATCCGAATATTAAGGTCGAGCAAGAATATCAGAAGGATGCGAGCAATGTCATTAAGGTGAAGTTCGCTTCGGGTGATGTGCCGGACATTACAACCGTCTATGCTCAAGACTATGTGGATCAAGGCAAATATTTAGACTTGTCCGGGGAAGCTTTCTGGTCCCGAGTGCTGCCGGCCATTAAGGAATTGAATACAGACATCAAAACCGGGAAGCAGTTCAGAGCAGCTACGAATGTAACGATGGCAGGAATTTTTTACAACAAGAAAATTTTTGACGAGCTAGGTTTGAAGGAAGCGCATACCTGGGAGGAATTCAAGAGTAATCTGCAGGTAATTAAGGACAAGAAACCTGATATTACACCTATGTTTCTGGCAGGCAAGGAATCATGGACACTTGGTCATCTCATCGAGTTCATGGCCCATGGTGTGATCAAGCAGAAATACGGAGTTACCGATGCACGTAAGGCTTTCATCAACAATGAAGCGGATAAGCTGCAATTTGATGTTCCTGGTGAAGGTATTGAAGCTTTCGCAGCACGATTGCTAGAGCTAAAAAATGGAAAATTAATCAATAAAGATGTGCTAACGGCTACGTATGACAACCAGAAGGAAGCATTCGCGAACGGTCAAACGGCGATCATTAGCCAAGGCATGTGGGTATTGGGTGACCTGCTCAAGCTGAATCCGGCTATTGCTGGCGATATCGGCTTCTCACCTTTCCCTGCAATCGTAGAAGGTACCAAACCGGTTGCACTTTCGGCGGAAGACTCCGTCTATGCGATTACTTCTGAATCTAAGCATCCGGAAGAAGCGAAGAAGTTTCTAGCGTTCCTATTCAAGCCGGAAAACTTGAAATCGTACAGCGAATTTTTGAAATCTCCACCCGCATTTACGGATGTAACTGCAGATTGGGGTCCATTGAAAGATCAGGCCGCAGCAGCACTTCAGTCTGGCGTTAACATCGCGTTTACGGATACGCCGTCTGGCTTCTCTGGCGACGATTCAGGTCGGATGGTACAGGAGCTGTTGGCGGGCAAATATACTTCAACGGAGTTTGCAACGGAATACAAAGCGGCCTGGGATAAAGCTTGGAATGCAACGAATAAGTAGTCTGAAGTATGTAGGAGAGAGAAACCATGCGCATATTCAATAAGCTTGGCGCGAATTTGCACCTGTTCATGGCTGTTCCCGCAATTCTGCTGTTTGGTGTCTTCTTCCTCTATCCACTTACACAGGGAATCGGGATCAGCTTGACGGATTCCAATGGCGTTACAACGCCCAATTTCATTGGTCTGCAAAACTTTATCGATTTTTTCCAAGATGATCGGGCACGTAACGATGTGATGATTACGGTATATTTCGCTCTGGGAAGTGCACCTCTATTAAACCTATTCGGCTTGCTATATGCGCTCTTTCTCGATCGCAAGCTGGCAGGCAGAGGGATCATCCGTGCGATTGTCTATTTGCCGGCCGTTATTAGCCCGCTCATTATGGGATATATTTGGTACTTCATCCTGCAGCCTGGGCGCGGCTATCTACCTCATGTGTTAACAAAGCTTGGATTTGGCAACCTTGATGTGAATTGGTTAGGTGAAAGCTCATCTGCGTTGGTTGTGCTCATACTCGTTAATGTTTGGCAATATGTAGGGATGACGATGATCGTATACTTGGCTGGTCTTCAATCCATTCCGCCTGATTTGTACGAAGCTGCCACAATCGATGGAGCGGGTAAGCGCTCCTCGTTGTGGTACATCACGCTCCCCTTATTGTATCCATCCATCAAAATCAATGTCGTTACGAATATTATTGGCTCGCTATCCGTGTTCGAGATCATCGTCGCTTTGACCGATGGTGGTCCCGGATACAGCACGGAATCGCTCAGCATCTATATTTTAAGGATGCTCTATGGCAGCTTTACCGGTTATTCAACTGCCGTCGCGCTTATCCTATTTTTGATTATTATTATTCCCGTGTTCGTCTTCCTCAGATTAACGAGAAAGTCCGAATATGAGCTATGAAAAGGAGAACGCCATGCGAGGAATATCGGTAGTCCTAAAAGCCGTCATTGCGACCTTCATGGTCCTCATCTCTATTATTCCGTTCTACGTCCTTATCTATTTGTCGATGAACACACCATCTAGCAACGTATTCGGAGGATTACTGCTTGTTCCTGATTTTCATCTCGGTAATTTCCCTGAAGCATGGAAAGTATCCAAATTAGGTCGTGCAATGATCAACTCGTTAATTATTACAGCGGGTGCAATCCTTATTGTCGTTCTTGTATCGAGCTCTGCTGGATATTCTATTGCCCGGTTCCGACATAAGGGCAATGTCACTATCTTCAATATTTTGCTAGTCTGCCTGATGATTCCGGCTATCATTATTACTGTACCCCTCTATACGTTGATGAAAGACATCAACGGAATGAATACCCATTGGGCGATGATTCTATTGACGGCAGCTAATTCACTTCCTCTTTCGGTTTTCCTGTATTCGAGCTTTATCCGGGCTCTACCGAAGGAGGTAGAAGAATCTGCTGTCATAGACGGTTGTACGTACTTCACGGCATTCTGGCGTGTAACCTTTCATTTCATCCGACCGGTTACGTCGGCCGTCATTATTCTGGCGGGCCTTGGCATATGGAACAATTACGGGCAAGCGGTATTCTTCCTGCAAGGTCAAGACATGAGAACGGTACCGCTTGCCGTGTCGATGTTCTTCCAAACCTATGGCGCCCAATGGAACCTCATGGCAGCTGCGGCTCTGATCGGCTTAGCCCCTGCGGTCGTTGCGTTCCTGCTCTTCCAAAGATACTTTATTAAAGGCATCACGGCTGGTGCACTGAAAGGATGAATAGGCTTGAATGATACGACATGCCAAATCAAAGACATCTATCCATTGAAAGCCCAATATCGCAGCGGCGAAATGGTGAAGATTGCTTTTGAATTACAGAATGATTCTGAATATGATCAAAGAATACAGATTTGCTGTACGATCCGGGAGCTGGCTACAGAAGTAGACAGGCAAGAGCTTACCGTCGAGCTCGGCTCGATGAGCTCACAAACACTGCAGTTAACAGTAGGACCGTTCAATACACCGTTTAAAGGTTACGGTGTTGATGCCGAGCTCCTCTTAGATCAACAATCTATTCATTGCCTCTCTTCTTCCTTCGATGTCGTATCTGATTGGCGGAAAGCGACACGGTATGGCTTTCTGAGCGATTACGATGCTAGTGAAGCTGGCGATCATGAAGACGTGAAATGGATGGCTAAGCTGCATCTGAATATGGTGCAGTTCTATGATTGGATGTACCGACATGATGAGCTGGTCAGTGACGATGAGGAGTACATCGATCTCATGGGACGAGCTGTAAGCAGGACGGTTGTGGAGGAGAAGATTGCCTACTGTCATGAGTATGGCATGAAGGCGATTGCCTATGGTGCGATTTATGCTGCCAGCAAAGCTTTCGCGGATCAGCATCCGGATTGGAGACTGTATACGAGCGCAGATGAGCCATTTGATTTTATCGGTATATTCAACATCATGAACACTTCGCCGGATAGTCCTTGGAGTCTTCATATTATCAACGAATACAAACAAGCCGTTGAGAAGCTGGATTTCGACGGCATTCATATGGATACGTATGGGTTTCCGAAAACCGGTTGGTCAAGCGTAAATGGCGCTTCCCGGCTCGAGCGACTCGAAGAGCATTTTCCCTTGCTGATCAACGCAACAAGATCAGAGCTATCACAGGTTAAAGAGGATGTTTGTCTGATTTTCAACAATGTGGGCAACTGGCCCGTTGATACCGTTGCTCGAGCGAGCCAGGATGCTATTTACGTGGAAGTATGGAAGCCTTATGAGCGTTATTCCCATTTACGGGAAATCATCAGTTGGTCGAAGCATCTAAGTGGAGGGAAAAATGTTATTCTGGCGGCTTATCTTAAGCCCTTTCGTGAAGCTGGCGCACTAGGTGTTGAAGGGGCGCAGCATGCATTCCGCTTATTGAACGCGGTTGTTACTGCCCATGGGGCTTATCATTTGCTGCATGGTGAGAATGGCGGGGTATTAACGCAAGGATATTATGTTGATCATTCCACAATCAGCACTGCATTCAGACGGACTGTAAGAGATTATTGCGACTTCGGTGTACGTTATGGACATATTACAATAGATCGGAAGCTTAGAGATGTATCCATGACCCATACTGCTGGTGATAATCTCGAATATGAATTTCATAGCTTTGAAACGAGCACATATGGGGAAGCTGGCAAGGTATGGACGATCATTCAGGAGCATCCCCAACGTAAGCTGATTCATTTCGTGAATCTGACCGGGGTGAAGGATGACTATTGGAATGAGGGAAAGGAGCTTCCTGAGCCTGTAGAGGGGCGACTAGTGACAATTGCAGTCGATCAGCAGATTTCCTCCATCCTATTGGCAAGTCCTGACGTGGATGGTGGTCGGCCGAAGGAACTGAATTATCGGATGGATACTACTGTTCGTGGCCGTACGGCACTGGTGCAATTGCCGATCCTCCAGTTCTGGGATTTACTGATCATCCAATTCGAATAGATTATCCTTCAAGTATCACTCGCCTCCCTCCTGGGAGGCTTTTCTGTATGGACCAGGGCAACCGCTTACGAAATATTGCTACTAAGCGAAATAGAGAACAGAAACCCAGGCTTAGAGGGGAAATAATGCGATGAGATTGCTGTATATGAGCGAAACGCTAACTCGGAGCTTCCACCATTTTTGGATCTGGAGCACGAAGAATAAATTGCTTGGCTAATGCCGTCCACTCAAAGGTATTCATGTCCCCATTGGCCCTATAGGGAATAATTAATGAGGCCGCTGTCGCATACCTTTTTTGGGGTTCATCATCACACCATTTAAGTATAATCTCTTCCTCAATTTCTGCCATTGGATCTTTTGTGTCTGAAAGGTTATAGAACACCCAATACATGTCCTTATGAATTTCCTGTTTGTGAGGCGTCCCCTTCTTCGGCGTACCTGGTCCGAATGCGCCGATCGAGTTCTGAAGCTCCTCACTCTTTTGATTTACTCACTTTTACTCACTAATTGAGGATTGTTAGCTTTATTACACACTTTACTTACCACGTCAATTAAAACAAAATAAAAAAGAATCCCTACAAAGTAGGGATTCTTGTGATTTTGAGGTATGGTGCGGTCGGAGGGATTTGAACCCTCACACCCGATGGGCACTACCCCCTCAAGATAGCGTGTCTGCCGTTCCACCACGACCGCACATTGAGAAAACGTCGTCCGATTGGCTTACGCCATACGGTGTAAATAAAATGGTGAGCCATGAAGGACTCGAACCTTCGACACCCTGATTAAAAGTCAGGTGCTCTACCAACTGAGCTAATGGCTCGAATGGTGACCCCTAGGGGATTCGAACCCCTGTTACCTCCGTGAAAGGGAGGTGTCTTAACCGCTTGACCAAGGGGCCATTCTCGGTCTGCGATAACCGTGATTTACGATTCCCGTTTCAGACGACAAATATGATTATATCTGAATAGAACAATGAGCGCAAGCATTTTTTAGACGTTTTTTCAGTTTTTTTGAGTAGCCGTATTCTTCACTGTAACCATTTGTATATTGCCCAAATATTGAAAAGTGATGATGCAGAAATAATCCGCTGAACCATCACTTTTCTTGCTAAAGGAAGCATCCTCCAAACGAGGAGTTAGATCTGTACCTAATCAATTACTTCGTACAAATATGCCGGATCAAGTTCACCCACAATTGCTGGTAACCTTCCCATCCCGTAAACTCAAGAGACCCCCAATGTGGAGAGCAATCACTGGCGAACGCGGCTGTCTTCCCTTCCTTATAATTGCCAACAACGAGGAAAGGATCGGAATCAATTTTAACAATTTCTTCTGCACCCGCTTTGACTTGAAACCGATTGTACCCGAGAAATCTAGGCCATTCCGTACCCAAACCTGCAACGATCGGATGCTGATTGATCACGCTTGTCGGACTAACCCCTTGAGGAACTTCAATCCGATCGTCGTAATCCAGAAGCTCAACGGGTAGTATGTCTCCGATTGGCGTCATCTTATACCTTGCCTTCGCATCGATTCCCGTAAAGGATAAGTACCCTCCGATCATGAGGAAGCCGCCACCTTCTGCTACGAACTGCTTGATCAACTCAAGTGGGTTGGGGACGATATTCATCTGGTAAAATGTTTCGTTCTGAAGCAGGAAGGTGTTGCTTCCGATATCGCTTAACACAATCGCATCGTAGACTTTGAGATCCTCAAGCCTCTTAGGAAAACGAATTTGCACCTCATGTGAGGGCATATAATCGACCTCAACGCCACCGCTTCGCAAGCATTCAAGTAAATAAGTGGCGCCTTCCTCATACTTCGTAGACGTGAAGCTATCATAACCCTTTGTATGGATCATATGCACGACCCACGATTCGCCAACAAATAAGATTTTCATCACATTCACCTTAACCAGCTCCACTATTGCGCCAGTTTCCTTTGCTCTCTTTTATTAATGTAATAGTTGAATACCAATACAAGGACAAGCACACCGCCCCAAATAATATCCCGATAGAAATTGCTTATGTTTTCGAACATGTTTAATCCTGAGGATAAGATTTGTAAAATAATAATCGCAACGGTTACACCTTGGATGTTCCCGAAGCCGCCCTTCGGATTAATGCCTCCGAGCACCGCGATCAGGACGCATTGTAACGTATAATCAGAACCGTAATCTGGGTTTACGGAGTTCGCACGCGCCATCATAATCAAGCCTGCAACAGCAGATAATCCACCAGAAATCATATACGTACGCATTGTAATCCAAGTATTGTTAAGCCCGGAGAATAGAGACGCTTTCTCATTCGTACCGAACAAATACAGCTGCATACCTGATTTTGTTTTGGCAAGGAAAATCCCAATGATAATAGCAACAACAATAAAGATAACTAGAGGTACAGGAATATATCCGAAGAGCTCTTTGTTCCCTGTTTGGGAATAGAGCATAGGCAATCCACTAATAGAACGACCCTTCGTAAAAACAATCGCGATCCCGGAAAATAGTTGATACGTACCAAGCGTTGCCAGTATGGCTGGTATGCCTATCTTTGAAATCAAGAAGCCGTTAACTGCACCAGCAATTACACCTGTTATGATCGCAATAACAATCGCTACAATGATCATTTCAATGGTGAAGAATTGGGCAGAGCCCGCCGGAACCGTTGCGATTAGAAACTTGGCTGCGACAATCGCCGACAAGTTAGCTGTTGCTACAACCGAGAGATCAATTCCTCCCGTAATCATCGTTATGCTGATGGCAATGGCCAGTATCCCAAACTCAGGAAACTGCTTAGCCATGGAGATGAAATTACCGCTTTGCAAAAATAGATCTGGCTTTAGGATGGACATGAGAACAAACACGAAAGCCAAGATAGCAACAAGTCTAAAGAGATTAGTATCCTTGCGAATAAAATCATTTAATTTATACGAATTCGCTGATTTAGCCATATTGGACATTGCTTACTCACTTCCTTACGCTTCTTTTTGTAAATTAGCCAAACGTTTTTTAGACCTTAACAACCGATATGCGGAAGCGCCAGTACCAATAATGATGATTGCTCCTGTAAACACCCTCTGCCAATAGGTAGGGATTCCAAGTAGAATCAAGCTATTTGACATGATAGTGATAAGAGCAACCCCTAGCATCGTACCCGTCAAGGTACCTGTTCCACCAGTCACCCGAGCTCCTCCGAGTACGACGGCTGCAATGGCCATCATCTCCATCCCAAGCATGTTAGTCGGATTCGCATTAAGCATCATGGATGCGCGAGCAATACCTGTAATACCAGCTAGCAAGCCAACGAAGCAATACACGAAGAAGTGAATAGCAAACACATTAAATCCAGAACGTTCTGCGGATACTTCATCTCCGCCGACCGCATATATCCCGCGTCCAAGCATCGTATATTTCAGAATAATAAAAGCTACAATTAAAAGAACAATCAACAGGATGATCGTAACCGGCATATCCGAGCTAATCCCTAATTGGGAGTTCGTCGCGGAGAATAGCTTTTCTTTTCCATGATCCAACATAGGCTTAGGGACAGGGACCTCATGCGCTGAGAACACGCCTAGCATGATGCCAGTGAAGATACTCGATGTACCCAACGTTACAATAAGCGTCGGGAATTTGAACTTCGCAATCAACACCGCATTCAACGCTCCAAGAAACAATCCAATGCCTGCACCTACCGCGTAGATGACCCACACACTTCCTTGGAAATCAGCCTTCAGGAATTCATTGGTGACGACATACATAGAGAGAGATGCAATAGCCGGAGCGGATACATCAATTCCACCTGATACAAGAACCATATGAGCACCAATTGCAAACATCGCCGGGATGATAAACGAACGCACCATATCAACCAAGTTATTACCCGTCATAAACTGACCGCTTCGTAATTCAATAATTGCTACTAGCAATATAATCGTTACTAGGATATAGAACTCTGTTTTCTTCGTTATTTTCCTCAGATTCCCCACACGATACAACTCCTAGCCTAGTTAATATTAGTCGCAATTTCTGCTAGCTGTTTTTCATTCGTTTCATTAGAATTCAACTGACGTGCGATACTTCCGTTCCTCATAACAAGCACACGATTACAGTTCGTAAGCACCTCAGGTAAATCATCGGATATGATAATGACCGCTAAGCCCTCATTCGCCAATTCACGTATTCTGGCATAAATATCGAATTTGGCCCCAATATCTACCCCAACTGTTGGACCGTTAAGGATAAGAACTTTAAGGTCCGTTGCTAGCCATCTCGCCAGAATAACCTTCTGCTGGTTACCCCCTGACAGCGTTTGCACAGGACGCGTCGCGTTATTCGTCCGAATCGACAAATCGCTGATCCACTTATCAACCTCGGACTCTATTTTCTTCTTTTTAAGGAAGCCAAGCTTAGAAACTACCTTATCCAGCTTAGAAACAACAATATTGTAATTAATCGATTGTGGAAGGAAGAGTCCCTCCGTCAGCCGATCGGCAGGAACGTAGCCAATTCCTTGTTTAATCGCATCCTTCACCTTATGGATTCGGACGGCTTCGCCATCAATCTTGATTTCACCTGAGTCTGCCGCATAGATTCCAAATAGTGAAAGTACGAGCTCCGTTCGCCCTGAACCCAGTAGTCCGGTAATCCCAAGAATTTCACCCTTTTTAAGATCAAAGGATACATTCTTGAACCCATTCTCCAGTGACAGATTTTTCACCTCAAGTACAGGCTTATCACTCATTTTTTTCGGTGTATAGTACTCATGCTTAAATTCTCTTCCCGTCATATAGAAGGCAAATTTCGCATCATCTAGATCACTTGTATCCCCAGCAATGACTCGTTCCCCGCTACGCATAATCGTGTAGCTCTCAGATATTTCAAACACCTCATCCAATTTGTGCGATACGAATAGAATGGCGATGCCTTCTTTTTGCAAGTTTTTGATGACTTCGAACAGCGATTTAACTTCCTTCTTCGTCAATGCAGTCGTAGGCTCATCCATAATGATAAGCTTCGCATCGTACAACAAAGCACGGCTTATCGCGATAAGCTGTTTATCAGCAACAGACAAATTTTCTACAATCTCGTCCAAGTCCACTTTGAAGTTGATTTTGGATACTGCCTCTTCGGCTATTTTCCTAAATCTCTTGTAGTTGACGAGCTTACGTTTGTTCATCAGTTCCATATTCAGCGCAAGATTCTCCATTACGGTTAGGTTAGGAAAGATGGAGAAATCCTGATAGATAACCTGCACGCCTTGGCGTATCGCTTCCGCTGGAGTAATGTCCACGAGCGGGGATCCGTTAAATTCAACGGTGCCCTCGTCTGCTTTGTAGAAACCGGAAATGATTTTGATCAGCGTTGATTTCCCGCAGCCATTCTCACCCGCAAGGCAATGGATTTCTCCTTTTTTGATTTCAAGGCTTACGCCTTTAAGCGCCTTTACTCCGCCAAACGACTTCTTGATGTTCTCAACTCTAAGGATATATTCCGACATCGTTGATTTTCCTTTCGCTATATGATCGGTCAAGAACCGTTTTCATTCAGATCTCATGGTTAGAACATAGATAAGGGAGACAGCGTCTCCCTTATCCCCCTTACCTACTGCAAATTAGAAGCCAAAGCTGTTTACGTTTTCTTTGTTAATAACAACCCATCCAGAACCGATCAATACTTTCTTAGAACCTTCAGCAAACTGCAAGTCCTCGTAACCTTTAAGACCAAGATTCACGCCATTGCTAATTTCTTCACCACGAAGAATTTTAGCTGCTAGCGTCAGCATTGCATAACCAGCATCCTTTGGATCCCAAAGTGTTCCAGCTGCTAATGAACCGCTTTCAAGATAAAGCTTAGATTCGTTCGGCATTGCTGTACCCGCTGTGAATTTCTTACCTTTAAGGCCTAGCTCTTCAATCGCTTTCGCGATACCAGGAGCATCTTTAGAAGAAGTTCCTACGATCCCTTTCAAATCAGGGTATTTCTTGAAAAGTTCTTTCGCTCTTTCATAAGAACGCTCTTGATTATCTTCGGATTCAACGCGTGGCTCTGCATCAAGCAACGTCATTTTCGGATATTTTTCTTTTTGTCTAGCAATTGCACCATCTGCCCACTCGTTATGGGAAGCATTCGTTACACTAGCAACCATTGTTGTATAAACGCCTTCTTCACCCATCGCTGCAGCAAGATTGTCCATGATGAATGCGCCGAAGCCTGCGTTATTGAATGCTTCGATATCATACATCGTGTTCTCTTGTGTAGAAGCTTCATGAGTAACAACTACGATGCCTTTTTTCATTGCTTCTGCAAGAACAGGCTCTAGAGCAGCCGGGTCTACAGGAACAACTGCAAGGGCATCAACGCCTTGAGCGATAAGATCTTGGATAACTTGTGCTTGCGCAGCAGCATCCGTTTTTGCAGGGCCTTTTTGGAATGCATTAATGCCAGTATCTTTTGCATATGCTTTTACGCCTTCTTCCATACGAACGAACCATGCATTCGTGCTGTCTTTAGGAACAAGAGCGATTTTCCAATCTTTCTCTGCCTTCTTGGATTTCCCAGGTAGCGCATCGCCTGCAGCAGCTGATGATGCCGGAGCTTTCGATGGATCAGCGCTATTGTTCTTGTTATTGCCACCGCATGCTGCCAAAGAAAAAACCATAATTGCTGCGATCAAACCTGTTAATACCTTTTTCATTCTTGTACCCTCCTAGGTTGTCTCTGTTTTCTTTATGTCAAAGTCTTTCGACGATGAGCCAACAATTGCAATTGCGTATTAATAGTAGCTGCCTAAGATAGAAGAAGCTTGCGCAGGAAGGCTGTTGCTTGAACCGCACTACCACTCTTAAGTAATGCTTCTACTTCTTCAACGTTCAAGCGATCAGTTAATTGCACGAAGCTTTCCATTGCATTAACGCCTTCTCTAACCGCTTCCAATCCATCCTCGCGATATGGATATTGATCGATCGAGAGCCAGCCGTTGTAGTTCGTACGCTTCAGCCAGTAGAAAAACTCCAAGGTTTCAATGGTGTGAACGCTTCCAACAATCATATCGTCATCCCAATGACGATAGTTGTCGTTCATATGGACATGGAATAGTTTATCTCCATATCTCTTCAGAAGCGCTACCACCTCAGCTGGATTCTCATAAGCGTTTAGTGCATGTCCGAAATCAATTGTAGCTCCACAGTTATCGGCTCCAATCTCTTGAATAAGCAAGAGAGTTACAGCTGCTGTACTAATATAACTGTGCGTTCTCGGTTCTTTAATTTTATATTCCAAGCCTACCTTGATGTCTTTGCGGTAATTACATACCTCTTTAAGCCCTTCTGCTATCCAATCACGCTCCAGAGTGTAATCCCCTTGGAACAAATAATCGTAGCCGTCCTGGCCTGGCCACAAGCTAATCAGGTCTCCTCCAAGCTCAGCCGCTACATCCATCATTTCTTTCGCATGCGCGATAGCTTGGCGACGAATTTCTGGATCACGTGAAGAGAAGCTACCATACTTCCATTTCATCTGACCGAAGTGATCCGGAATAATAGATGCCAATTGCAGTTGATGTTCATCTAGTAGCTTCTTCAGCTCTTTCACATTGTTATCAACGTGAGCACCGCCGATTAACTCGATCCCGGATACTTGCGGGATGCTGGAAGCCCTTTCAAAAAGCTGTTCAACCGAGAAAGGATGACCGTATCCTGTCGGAACGTAGCGATCCGCAACTGATCCTACATTTGATAAAATAACCGAATATTTTGCCATTGTGCTATCCCTCTTTCATTTATCAAAAATTATAATGTAGGCTGACGTCCTTTAATGCCATACACGCTTCTTCTATTGACCAATACATCGACTTTGTCCTGCGGTAATTCATCGACGTTACCTAGCATCATGGCGTGAAAAAGAATTTTGGCCTGGAGCTCAAGCGAGTCCATCTTATAATAAGCCGTCATCAAATCCTCACCCACTGATACAGCACCATGATTCTTTAATAGAAAGCAATCGTGATCTTCAATAATCCCGGCGAATGAATCCGACAATTCCTGCGTACCTGGAGTCCCATATGGCGCTATCGGTACCTTACCAAGCTCCAAAATAGCTTCAGGCAATATAGATTTGTCTAATGGAATACCGGCAACTGCAAAGGAAGTAGAGATTGGTGGATGCGCATGCACAACAGCATGAACATCTGGTCTCGCATTATAGATGGATAAATGCATCTGATATTCCGAGGTTGGCTTATACTCACCTTCAATTACGTTTCCATTGAAATCAATGATCGTGAGCATTTCAGGCCTTAAAGATCCTTTGCTCATGCGAGTTGGAGTCATAAGAACACGATCTTCACCAATCCTCACACTGATATTCCCATCATTTGCAGCAATCCACTCTTTGTCGTACATGCGTTTGCCGATTTCGATTATCGTTTCTTTATATGTTTGCAGTTCCATGATTCACCCTCACTCGATTTTCGTTTATTTTCGTTTTTTATCTTTTTAAGCGCTTCCAATTTTCTTTTTTCATCATAAACCTTATCTTATTGTTAGTCAATCGAAAATAAAGCAAAAAAACAAAACTTCAAAAAACAGTGGAATTGTTGTATATTTAGTGGGAAGATCGCTTTTCTTCATTATCTCTATTTACATTTTTTCGTTTTTGGACCACTAAGGATTATTTCTTTATCCAGATTTACAAATGATGTATATTTATAACAACATTAACAACTTCATATCGTTGTTAAGTAAAACGAGAGTAGGGTTACCATGCTACATTCATTTGAACGTTTGTTTAGCATTCAGAAGACGATTGATGAACAGGGCGTAGTTCGTGTCTCTGAATTGAGCAATCGGTTCAAAGTGACCGAAGCGACCATTAGAAGCGATTTAGCCAAGCTTGAAATCGATGGTAAAATTATTCGTAGACACGGCGGCGCCGCCAGTTTAACATTTAGCAACCATGAACCACCTGCTATAGTCACTTACACTGACAACAACCAATCTCGGAGCGAAGAACAGCTTACCCCTTATCCTCATCGTATTAACATGTACAAGAAGGAAAAGATGCAAATTGCCAAAGAAGCACTAGCGATGCTCCAGCCTCATGATCGAATTATTCTTGATGCAAGCAGTACATCTTTTTATTTGGCGAAAATCATTCCTATGGACTTACCGATTACCGTTCTAACGAATTCCGTCAATGTCATCATTGAGCTAAATAAAAAAGAAAAAACAGAAGTCATTTCTACTGGTGGCATCTTGTCTAAAAACTCCATGTCGTTTATCGGGCCTGTCTCGGAAGGAACATTGGGGATGTACAATGTCAATAAAGCGTTTCTCTCTTGCAAAGGGCTCCATTTCAAATCCGGAATTACAGAATCCAGTGAGCTTCAGGTTCTTGTTAAGAGAAAGATGATGGAAGTGTCCGAACAAGTCATTTTCCTCGCGGATCATAGCAAGTTCGGTTTGAAGGATTTCGCCTACCTAGCTACATTCAATCAAGTCGATACCATTATCACGGATAGCGAAGTGGAACCACAGCATCGAGAAGCGATGGACAAAGCCGGAATTCATTATCTTATCGCCGAATAAAAATAGGCTGTCACTCATGGTCCATACGGACCTGAGTGACAGCCTATTTTTGAGTTCAAGCCTATACGGCTGACTCTCAACTCAGCTTCCCTCTCTCCGTCAAGGACATTTTTGGCCTTCGCACCAGCCCAACTCAACTGCTCGATCCACGAAGGCACTTTTTTGGCCTTCGCACCAGACCAACTCAACTGCTCGATCCACGAAGGCACTTTTTTGGCCTTCGCACCAGACCAACTCAACTGTTCGATCCGCCAAGGCACTTTTTTGGCCTTCGCACCAGCCTAACTCAACTGCTCGATCTGCCAAGGCACTTTTTTGGCCTTCGCACCAGACCAACTCAACTGCTCGATCCGCCAAGGCACTTTTTTGGCCTTCGCACCAGACCAACTCAACTGTTCGATCCGCCAAGGCACTTTTTTGGCCTTCGCACCAGCCCAACTCAACTGCTCGATCCACGAAGGCACTTTTTTGGCCTTCGCACCAGCCCAACTCAACTGCTCGATCCACGAAGGCACTTTTTTGGCCTACAGGAGCAGTTGGCGCTTTGGTCGGCGATGTAGGATAGCTGAGGGCATCTATGTAATAACATAAATTTATGCTTTCTGTATTAATCAAAAAGAGCCCGAAGGCACAAGGCCGATCGGACTCTTCTATATAGTCGTTGTAATTGAAGTTACATGGCGGGGAGAGAGGGATTCGAACCCTCGCACGCATTACACGTCTACTCCCTTAGCAGAGGAGCCCCTTATAGCCACTTGGGTATCTCCCCATGGCTCCCCGAACAGGACTCGAACCTGTGACAACTCGATTAACAGTCGAGTGCTCTACCAACTGAGCTATCAGGGAAAGTTTCAATTTCAAAAGCGACAAGTAATAATTTATCACGATTCGAAAACTAAGTCAAGCATTTCGCCAAATGTTTTTTAACTCTTTTTTCAGAGCCATTTTTCAATCTCCAACAACATGAAATATATGTAAATAACCATTGACAGCCCTTTCCTTTAAATGTTATTTATTAATCAATAAATAATTTACAAATCCTGATAAAAAGGAGCCGATGCCCCCATGAGCCCCAAGGAGGAAATCGTAGCAAGTCGTAAACAACAGATCATGAATAGTGCAGCAATCTTGTTCGCCTCTCAGGGCTATTACAAAACAACGACCGCGCTCGTCGCAGAAGCCGTTGGAGTAACTCAGCCTTATGTGTTTCATTTCTTTAAAACTAAAGAACAATTGTACCTCGCTGTTTTGGATCACGCCTTCCAACGAATGCAGGATGCCTTTGCTCGCGTTGAAGCACCTCCAGAGCAATTAAGCGAGAAGCTGGGCGAAGCATTTAACGATCTGCTGGCAACCCACAAGAACGAGATATTGTTGCTCATGCAGAGCTTTACAACACCAGAGCCTGGGGTACGCGAGTTCACTAAGGAGCGATTTTCACTGATCCACGACAGAATCAAGGAACGCTTCGAGAAAGCCGGAGTACCTAATGCAAGCCATGAAGCTAGCATGTTTATTTCCTGCGGACTTATCATTACGCTCTCGGAAGTATTGGAAATGCCGAAATTGTCACCGTGGTGCGGCCTCGATTGATCGAGGTTTTCCTCTGAGCTTCATTTATTTATCAATAAATAAAACATGTCCAACTTAAAAGGAGAGATCAACCATGTTTACCCCCGCTCGCGTTCGTTTGCTGTTTGTCACCTGTATCGCCTTGTTCATGGCAATGCTTGATAACTTAGTGCTTGGAGTTGCACTCCCTTCCATTCAAACAGATTTGGGCGCTACGCTATCCGATTTAGAATGGTTCATGAATTCCTACACTCTAGCCTTCGCCGTGCTCTTGATTCCGTTTAGTGTTCTTGGAGACTCGATAGGAAGGAAGAAGGTTTTCCTTGCTGGCGTGGTCATCTTCACAATCGGGTCTCTATTCTCAGGTCTCAGCGACAGCTCGATCGGATTAATCCTCTCCAGGGCCCTGCAAGGCGTTGGGGGAGCCGCAATCGTGCCTCTTAGCCTTACACTAGTGAATTCCGCATTTCCTCCTGAGAAGAGAGCTGCAGCCATCGGACTATGGTCTGGAATATCAGGTCTAGGCCTTAGCGTCGGACCTTTAGTCGGAGGGCTAATCATGGAAGGCGCACCTTGGCAGATGATTTTCTACGTGAATGTACCTGTTGGGATCATTGCATTTGTTCTGGGGTTAAAATGGCTCGAAGAATCGCGCGGAATTCGTAAACCACTGGATCCGCTCGGCGTACTGTTACTAACTGCGGGACTGTTCGGGATTATCTTCGGCTTGGAGCGAGGAAATTCGGAGGGATGGGGCTCTACGATTGTCATAGCCTCACTTGCAGTTGGTGGCTTACTACTTCTCCTATTCTACTTCTGGGAAAAAACAAGAAAAAATCCGTTCGTTCGCTTCGACTTGTTCCGCCGCAAGGCGTATACCTTTTACGTCTTTGCAGGCTTCTGGATGAACGCTGGCGTGTTCGGGGCTATATTCCTACTTACGTTGTTTCTACAGCAAGCACAGGGGAATTCACCGCTTGGTGCAGGAGTAAAAGAAATGGCTTGGACGACGATGACTATGATTGCGGCCCCATTAGCTGGATTAGCCATTAGTCGATTGGGGAACCGAAATGTGTTGCTTAGCGGTCTTTTCATTCAAGCTGTCGCACTCACATGGTTTGCTTTGCTCATCCAAGCCAAAGGCTTCGACTTCCCGTTCATCTATTTGTTAGCCCCAATGATGCTTGCCGGTACTGGAATGGGATTAAGCTTCACGCCCCTTTCTCACGGTCTCATTTCCTCCGTGCCAGAAGATGCGGCAGGCGAGGCTATTGGTATCGGTAACGCTACGCGAGAGCTAGGAGGCGTATTCGGCATCGCGATTAGCGGCTTGATTTTCCAGTCTGGGTCGGCCATCACTTCACCGCATGATTTCTCCGTCCATGTCGTGCCTAGCTTAGCAGTTGGTGCTGTCATGATGGCTGTCGCATTCCTAGGAATTGCGATTTTCGTAAGAAAAATAAACAAAGCCGATCCCTCGCATCCCACAGCACCTTTAACCGCTAAGCCCATGATATAAATCGTATCAGCTTTGAGAAGATTCCATACCCTCGCCGGCATTCTCAGGCTTAGCATGAAACAGCTTGAGCTTGCCTTTACAGCGTCCGCAAGCATACTTACGAGGGTCTGTACGACGCTTGCGAGGGTATTTCATCCCACAAGACTGGCATATGAGCAAATATTTAACCGGCAGCCTCCTAGCCACTCCTGGTAGCGGCCTGCAATGTCGAGTGGCACCCACTGCGACAAGTAACTGCTTAAAGTCAGCATCGCGATGCTGGAATCCTTTGCGCTGTAAATGTAAATGATAGTGGCATAGCTCATGCTTAATAATAGCTTCCGTCTCTTCAGGGCCATTAACAGCCAATTGATGCGGACTGATCTCGATATTATGGCTTTTCATAAAATAACGCCCGCCGGTCGTTCGCAGCCGTGAATTAAACGATGCTTGATGCAGGAAAGGGCGACCAAAGAAGGTCAATGATACGCGTTCAATCCATTGCTGCAGCTCCTGATCTTCCATAACCTATCCTCCCCGAGCCTAACCTTGATATTTCTCTTAAAGATCAGCTTGTCCTACTTGAATTGTAGACTGAGATTGGGCTACACTGTCAAGTAGAAATGGTTGAGGGGAGACCGCTTACTATGCCCGAAATGTCTTATGTTCTGTTACAGAAGGAACAAGGAGAGCTTCAATTTGTCGAGATGCCCGCTTCTCACGCTTATCAATTAAGCGCTTTGAATCTTCGCCTTCATAAAGAATTGTCCAAATTAACCGCGGATAACGTACCACAGCTTCCAAGAGCGATAGCTGAATTCCGCGCTTTGGATCTGTTAGATGAGAATCAATCTCCAATCGGTGGATTAGATTACATCAACGAGCTGGAGCAAACTTTTGCCTCTATTCGTGAAGGCTCTTATCCGATTATTTCGCTTCTAACCGAAATACGTGCATTACAGGCCCAACTGGAGCAATGGTACGAAGAGGAAGAAGAATTGGTCTAAGCTCCACAATCTTTGCTTCACCAATCCACTCTCGGACCTGCACGGTCATCCGCCTAACCCCATATGCTATTTATACAGCATGTGATGGGAGGAGGACGATTCCGATGCCGCAGTGGCTTTGTAATCAGTTAATGTCTGCATTTCAGAAAAAGGATCGCCGGCAAATTCGTCTGTTGAACGATTGCTGGTTTTATTACCGCGCCAAACCTGAAAAAGCCAAAGATGCGCTAGGGATTATCCCTTGAATGAGCTAAATAAAGCAAGTAAAAAGAGATCTTCAAGTCACCTCTTGGTAGGACTTGAAGATCTCTTTTTGTTTGCTAAGCCTCGTGATCAAAAGCTGACTTTTTGAATTTCCTTACAGAGTGAATTCGTTCCAGTTGGCTACTTCATCTACAGTCAATCTAACCGATTGACGACCTTCCTGTGCAGCTTTACCTACTGCGATGAGCATAATCGGAAGATAGCGTTCCCCGATACCGAAAGCTTCCACGAATTTCTCCGCGTTATAGCCACCCATAGGTACTGTATCGTAGCCTCTCGCTTTAGCTGCCAACATGAGCTGCATGGACACAAGACCACCGTCTGTATAAATAATCCGGTGTGCAACTTCAGGAGGTAGTGAAGAATACATTTTTATCGTATTGTTCATAAAAGTATCCTTCATCGATTCAGGCATGAATCCAGCTTCGTAAGAACGATTAACAATCGTTTCCACAAGCTTATAGCCCTCTGTATCGCCAAGCACCGCGATTACCGCAGAAGCTTCAACTATTTGCTTTTGGTTATTCGCAATGGGAAGGAGCTTTTCTTTTAGTTCCTGTGAATCAATAACAAGGAATCTCCATGGCTGGACATTAGAAGATGAGGGGGCGCGCAATGCTTCTTGCAGCAATTCGGTCATATCTTCCTTGGAAATTTGGAATGTTGGATCATAACTTCTAACCGATCGACGGCCTTGAACTACCTCGGAGAAACTTGGGGATTGCACAGCTTGAACTTGAGCTATTGTCATGGGAACTTCCTCCTTATTCATCAAAAAAATGAAAACTGATCAAAATTTCACACAGTTAAAGATGTTAAAAAATTCGCTTTTGCGAAACGGCAACGACTGTCTTCGGTTTATCTGTGTTATTAGTCACACAGTTAACCTTGCAAAAAACGATTCATCGCATCCGCCCCTTTATCAAAGCGATAAACACGCATTAACTGTTGTATATATAGCACAGTATAGTGCTGTAAAAATAATATGTCAACATCCAACAGCCCCAACAAAGAAAAAACCGGATGAACAGACAGTGTCCGTTCATCCGGTTCAACAATCATTTAAGATTAGTTGCCCCACAATACCAAACGTTGGTTGAGCAGCTCCTGACGCAGCCCTTCTGCTTTCTTAACGTTAGCCGCTTCGATTTCCTTCAAGAATTTGTCCCAGATGGCATCGAATTGATCCGGCTTGGCGAGAATCGCTTCAGGAACCCGTTTCCAAGTAATATTTTTGATCTTCTCTTCGAGAACGACAAGCTCGCTATCGCTCGGTACCGGTATGTTCCAGAGCGCGCCCCACGGTTTAACCTTGAATTCAGTCTCATTCGGGAACAAATCTTTCCAGGTCTTGCCGTTGTACGCAGCGAGCACTTCTTTCTCCACGTCGCTGTAACCTACCATGATTTGCTCAGGGAAGTTGGTCGTGTAGTAGTTGCCCGACGGATCCACCACGCCGTCGCCATACTTAGCGCTCAACAAGTTATAGCTTCCGATTCCCGCTTCTTTCTGGAAGTTGATCGCATCGTTGATTTTGCGATCGTTGACATCAGCAGGAATAACGCGTTTGCCATTCTCGACTTTATAGTGCTTGCCTTCGATTCCCCAGTTCACAAGCACTTGGCCTTCATCGGAAGCAAGGTAGTCCAAGAACTTGATCGTACGAACTGGATCCGGATTGTCGACAGAGATCGCGATGCCGGAGCCACCCGTGAAGCCTGTTGGCCAGAACGCCGTATGCTTATACTCTTCCGACATTGTAACCGGATAATGACCATATGCTTGGTCGAACTTGCCTTCCGATTTCAGCGCTTTTTGACCATCGTCGAAGTCCCATTTTTGGTCGATCAAGCCAAGCACGCGGCCTGTCGCGATTTTCGCTTTGTATTGGTCATACTTCTGAACAAAAGATTCTTTGTCGAGCAGTCCTTCCGCGTTCATGTGATTCAGCCAGCGGAAATATTCTTTCTCTTCCGGACGGCGGAAGTGATACGTCACTTCATTCGTGTTGATGTCTACATAGTATTCTCCATCATCGGAGCCGCCTGTTACCGCAAACGCAGGGTTCGTGACGCCGATGTACATCCGCCAGTCATCGGCGATAAGCGAGAGACCAATGTTCGGATTACCGTTCTCATCTTTCGGATGTTTCTCGAGGTATCCTTTGATCGCGTTTTCAAAATCCTTGACCGTGCGGATCGTAGGGTAGCCAAGTTCCTTGACAACACGGTGTTGGAGCTGGAATCCACCATTGGTATCTAAATTTTGTTGGTTGATGCCATCATAGGACGGAATAACGTAAATCGCCTGGTCGGCTTCGCTGTATTTCAGACGGTTCATTTGACCTTCAAACACCTTCTTGATGTTCGGCGCATGCTCGTTGATCAGGTCTGTCAGGTCGAGCACAGCACCCGCATCGACGAATTTGTTAATACTCGTTTTCGGCATGATGATATCCGGAAAATCTCCGCTGGAAGCGATCAGCGCCGATTTTTGCACGGCATCACCGACAGCGAATTCAGCATCGATTGTAATTCCCGTTTTTTCCGTAAGGAATTTGCCGATGTCGTCCTGCATGTTGGCCCAGTTCGGGTTGACGTCTTCGCTGTAGTAGCTCAGCGTAAGCGGTTTAAGCTTCTCCTCGGATGGGGATGCGGATGCCGAACTTGATTCGCTCGGAGCAGCGCTCGAACTTGAAGCTCCATTTTTGCTATTGCTGCTGCAGGCGGCCAGTAAACTGGAAAGCAGCACGGCGCTCAGCACAAGGCTTGACCATTTTCTCTTTGTTGCCATGTTGTACCCTCCTCAATAATGTACGAATCGATTGCAATATGTGTATAACAGGCAGCAAGCCCGTTCATACCGGATTCTAGGCTGGATAGGGGAGAGGCGTCGCAAGAAGCGATCAGCCTTTCACCGACCCGAGCGTCAAGCCTTTGACGAAGTAACGCTGTAGGAACGGATAGACTAAAAGTATTGGCACCGAAACGAAAATCGTAATGGCCATCTTGACCGAATCCGGGGAGACGGTCGATGCGACCTGGTTGATGTTTGGCGAACGGTAGTCTCCGGAGTTATTCGTTGTACTCTGGAGCACTTTGACAAGCTCGTATTGCAAGGTCGTCAGATGCTCACTCGAGCCATTGTACAAATAAGTGTCAAACCAAGAATTCCACTGTCCAACCGCTAAGAACAAGCCTATCGTTGCAAGAGCCGGCTTCGTCATCGGCAGGATAATGCGCCAGTAAATCGTGAAATCGTTGGCCCCATCGATCTTCGCAGATTCCTGTATCTCGTTCGGAATGCCATCCATGAACGATCGGATGACAAACACGTTAAACGCGCTGACAATGCCGGGAAGAACATAGACCGCAAAGGTGTTCATCATGTGCAAATCTTTGATCAAAATATAGAACGGAATTAATCCGGCGGTCACGTACATCGTTACAGCCAAATAGGTCGATACGAATTTGCGCCCTTGGAAATCACGCCTCGCTAGCGTATAAGCAATCATCGATGCGCTGATTAAACCGAGCAAGGAGCCAATCAATGTACGAAATACTGAATTTTTGAAGCCTGTGAATAGCGTGTCGTACCTAAAGATCGCTTCATAATTCTCCAACGTGAATTTACGAGGGAAGATCGTAATCCCACCGCGTACACTGTCGGTGGATTCGTTAAGTGAAATGGCGAGCACGTTGAGAAAAGGATAGAGAGTGAATATCGCCGCGACGACAAGCACGGTGTAGATAATAACGTCGACGACCCTTTGGGAAAAGGGGACGCCTCTGCGTACGCTGCGAACTGACATGTGGGTCCCCTCCTAGAATACGCTTTCTTTTGAAAAACGTTTGAATAGTCCATTTGCCGTGAAGAGCAGAATAATCGCAACGACCGAGTTGAACATGTTGATCGCTGTCGCGAACGAAATCCGGTTCAGCTTGATGCCGTATTCAAGTGCATATAGATCCAGCACCTTCGAGTGATCGACAACGAGATTGTTGCCCAGCAGGAACTGTTTCTCGAAGCCGATGTTGATCAGATTGCCGATCGACAAGATCATTAGGATGATGATCGTCGGACGAATGCTAGGTAGCGTAATGTGCCACATTTGTCGCAGTCGGCTCGCGCCGTCGACCTTGGCCGCTTCATATAGCTCCGGCGCGATGCCGGCCATAGCCGCCAAAAATATGATCGCGTTCCAACCCGTTTCCTTCCAAATATCTGAAAGCGTAACGATCCCCCAGAAGTACTGGCCTTTCGCCAGCCATTGAACCGGTTCGTCCAGTATGCCTACCCACATTAGCAAGTCGTTGATCGCACCGTTGTCGGTGGACAGCATCTTCGACACAATACCCGCAACGACCGCCCACGAAACGAAGTGGGGCAAATACGAAATCGTCTGCACTGTTTTCTTGAAAACCATATGCTTTACTTCGTTGAGCAGAAGTGCAAAGACGATCGGAATCGTAAAGGCAGCGATCAGAGACATGAAGCTCATTGCGAGCGTATTGCGCATGACCAGATAAAACGTCTCATCCTGGAAGAGCAACTGGAAGTTTTTGAACCCGACCCATTGCCGGTCCCACACCGAGACTCGTGGATTGTACTTCTGGAAAGCCATTAGCCATCCCCATAACGGATAGTAAGTAAAGATGAATGCCCAGGCGACAAAGGGCAGCGACATCAAGTATAAGTAGCGGTTTTGTACTGCTCGTCTAACGAACCTGCCCAGCTTTGACTCCGATCTCACCACCATCGAGGCATTGCTTTCCGGTATCGCTTTCATGAAACCCCTCCTTGCTGTATGCATTAATCTTAATGAAAACGTATTCATAACTCTACACATGGAATTCGTTCAAAATTCATATAGAAATTAGAGGTCAAACCTTCCTTCACTAGTAAAATTAGTCATTTAATACGAAATAAAAAGACCGTCTCCGCTATGAACAGACGGACACGGCATAATACTCCGCACGGATCGCCACGAACGGGTCTCATTCCATTGTATCGATGTTCCCAATATTCTTCCGAAAGGAAATCGGGGACACTCCAACGTATTTGCGAAATTTTGCGTGAAAATAATCCACATTCGTATAGCCGACCCGTTCCGCAACTTGATACACTTTCCTACCTTGCCGAAGCAAATCCTTAGCCTTCTCGATTCTGACTTTGTCCAGATAAGTGTTAAAGTTCTCCCCAGTTTCCTGTTTGAACAACTTTCCCAAATAGGAGCTATTATAACCTAGCGCTTCAGCAAGCGATTCCAGCTTCAGATTGTCCGAGCTATTCCGATGGATCAGTTCGACCATTTTGCGGACTTGGTTATCCGCTCCAGCGCCATTCTCGCTAAGCTTGCCGCAAATTTCTGTACAAATGGAGAACAGATGCCTCAGCAGATGCTCATACCGATATTCGCTATATAACGCGGCCACCTCCGAATTATATTTTCGAACATGCTCGCGTTGCTCCGGCCGGGTCTGTGATAATTTGGTTAACGCGACCGACATTCTTGAGATGAAGCCTGATTTGATGTCCTGCTCCGAAGCTCCCGCCGCCACCCAATTGGTGCCCATCCGGCGCAAAGCAGCCTCCGCAGCATCTGGATTCTCAGCTTCCAGGGCAATGCTTAGCTTGTCCTCCTCGGAGCTGTCTTCCGCTTCCGTGTCTCTGACGGGCAGTTCCGGTTCTTCGACGTAAAGCTTACCTCCCGCGTACAGAAATCGATGCTTCATTAGTGAACGGGCTCGTTCGTATGAGGCTTTCAACGAAGCCTGGTCTGGAACTGCCCCCCCCGCCACCACGATAAAATCTAGTCTGCACTCTACGCACACCTCGGAGATCAGTCGATAGACCGTGCTGTGCGCAGTACGGAAAGCTGCGGTATCCTTCAGCAGCAAGCCGACATACGGATCCGCGAAGAACACGACTCCCTTGCCGGCACGTTCGAAGCGATCGGACAGCAGATTTTTGGCCTGGGCAATGACATCCGTATCGAACTCTTCATGACTCTGAAGCTTGACGAGAGCTACTTCGTAGGAGGACCAGTTCCAATTGTTCCTGCCATTCAGCACATGATCTTCCCCGGACATCAGACGCATAATCGCGCTTTCCCGATCCGGACCTTCGACAACTTTCCTGTCGTCCTCTTCGATCGCGTCCTTAAGAAGACTCAAATATTTAATAAGCTCATCCTCGTCTATTGGTTTAAGCATATAGCCGTCTACTTTCAACTGTAGAGCAGTGCGCGCATATTCGAAATCCGCGTACCCACTAAGAATCAGAAAACGGGGACAGGGTCGGTGCTGTTCTTGAATTGTCCGCAGCAGCTCGAGTCCATCCATCCCGGGCATGCGAATGTCTACGATCATCAGCCGCGGCTTCAGAAGAGGAACCTTACGCAGCGCTTCCATCGCATCAGAAGCGACATCCACGACTCGAAAGCCTTGTTCCTCCCAATCGATGATCGTTCGCAGCCCTTCCCGGATCAACGGCTCGTCATCCACAATCAATACGGTATACATAGCTTTAACCTCCTTCCGCAGGAATTTTGAATGACATTAGAGTTCCCCTGTCTGGCTCGCTCTCTATCTGTAATCTGGATGCCTCGCCGTAAGTCATCAACAGCCTCATCTGAATGTTATGCAGCCCTATCCGATCCGGATTCTGATCCGAAAGCGAGCGAAGTACTTCCTGTAGCTTCACTTCCAGCATGCCAATTCCATCGTCTTCGACAGTCACGTACAGCATGTCATCCTCCCTCCAAGCCCGAACCGTCACTGTGCCACCGCCAATCGTCTTCTCCAGCCCGTGTATGACCGAGTTCTCGACTAGAGGCTGGATCAGCAGCGGCAGGATTTTCGTATTCTCCGCGGAAGGATCTAGATGAAGCTCATACGAGATCCGGTCCTCGTGACGGAATTTTTGAATTTCCAGATAACAACGGATAATATCGAATTCCTCATGCAAATGTACATCTTTGCCTGTCAACTCCAGATTTTTCCTCATGAGCCTGCCTAGCATCTTCACCGTCTGAGAAATCTCCTTCTCCCCCTGCAGATGAGCCTTCATTCGTATCGATTCGAGTGCATTGTACAGAAAGTGCGGATTGATCTGGCTGGCGAGCATCTTCAGCTTAATCTCATTCTGCTTCCGTTCCATGTTGCGGGTAAGCTCTGACGATGCTTGCAATTCCTCCATCAGCACCCGGATGCTGCCGACCATTTGGTTGAATTGACGCTTTATTTGCCCAATTTCGTCGTTCCCGTCCACGACCAACTCCGTGCTGAAGTTTCCCATCGCAACTTTGTTCATCTGCTTATTGAACTTTAGCAGTCGATTCGTAAGAACAGTGCAAATCGAGTAAATGAGGACAAGCGCCACCAAAAAGACGACAACAAGAATTTGAAGGCCGACCGACGTGATCCGATTCGCTTCCTTCATGATGCTCTCAACAGGAAAAACAGACACAATTTTAAGTCCATTGTAGCTGTTCTCCAGCCGCACAAGCTTCACGATTACTTTGGATACAACGCCGCCAACGGGCAACTCGTACTTGCCCGGCTCCAAACTCGCGACCTGCTCCCCCCATGCCGATTCGGCAAGTCCCATGCCGATCACTCCCTCAAGATTGGAGGAGACGACAACGCCCATCTCGTCAACAAGTACGATTTCCGGCTCTTCCTGTTTCAGGATCCCGCTTAATTCGCTTGTGTTCACGTCGACTTGCAGTAAGCCGATCGCTCTGCTTTCGGGAAAATAGACGCTACGAACGAGGCTTAGCATACTGTCCGAGGAACGGGAAACGTTTTTGAAATAATACCAGCCTAAACGTCCAGTTTGTTCGATCGCCGAGCGGAACCAGAACGATGAGCTTGTTTCTTCGTGGAGCGGCGTAAACTCCCAGTTATCGATAAGCGTCGGATTGTCCACGTATACTTTGAACCGGGTTACTTCCGTATTGAAATCAAGGAAGGTTTTGAATTTCTTGTAGTTCCGATAGGCATCGACAACTTGAAACACGTTCTTGTAACGGGTCGTTGCGACATTCTCCATATCGGTGTCGAGCACGAGCTGATTAGCCAGAAGCGCAGGAACGCCCATATGCTCGTGAACACGGCTCTCAACCCGCTCCACCGTGCTCTCTAACTGCTCTGTCGCACGTTCCAATGCAGTCTGCCGGAATTCCTGCATAACGAAGAAACCGATGATCATAAACGGCAGAATGAAAAACAGCATGTAGGACCACACCATCTTGTTGCGCAGCTTCATGTCATTAAATGTTCTAGCGTACCGATTCAAGGCTCCTCCCCCTCATCATTCTAGTATTGGGTAGCATTCTGAGCATTGCAAGCGTTTTCTTATCTTATTTTGGGACAAAATGGAATGTTGGCGCACTTGCACAAATGAAAGGACCTGAACCTCCGCTTGGCAACGGAGGTTCAGGTCCTTTCATTTGGCAATAGTGACGAAATGTCCACTATAACCCTTTATTGGGCCGCGCAATCGTCCGATTTCTCATAACCACCTGCGCGATCCGCGATTCGACCGATCGTATCTTTCTCAAGAACAAGCAGCATGGCGCGATCCATCTCGCTTGTTATTTCCGCAAATATCGTATTCATCTCTATGCCGAACGCATGGCTTCCCGCTGTTTCCCGAATGGCGGAGCATAGCGGATCAGCAACTTGTAGTACTGTGAATACTTCAGCTAGAGTTATTGAATAAGGGTCGCGGATCAGTCGGTACCCACCGTCCCGCCCTTCCCGCGTCTCAAGGATGCCGCCCTTAGCTAGGCTGGACAGAATTCGCCGTAACAAGGTCGCTTCCGATTGCAGCAACATTGCAAGCTCTGCGCTAGGACAGGTTCGTACGTTATCTTTGGACAAGATCACGAGCGCTTGCAGCGCTAACCCGAACCATTTGAAATGATAAGACCCGACGCACTTCTCCGGATTCATGCAATCACCCCCAGTTGCTTGAATTGTACCGAAAAGTCAGTTCCGGGGCAAGAGGTAATCTTTGAATACGCAAGCCAAAGGATCATACAGCGACCACTACGTCAAGGCTGGCGCATCGTTAAGCTGACGCGTCCCTTCTTCAAATCGGATCCAAGTACCCAAACAGTAACCGTATCGCCGACTGCGACGACCTCGGTAGGATGTTTGACGAATTTATTGCTGATTTGGGAAATGTGCACTAGACCATCATTTTTGATCCCGATATCGACGAAAGCACCAAAATCGACTACATTACGAACGGTTCCCTTCAGTTCCATGCCAGGCTTCAAATCTTCGATATCCAACACATCTGTATGAAAGATCGGAGGGGGCAGCTCATCACGCGGATCTCGTCCAGGACGTTGCAAGCTATCTACGATATCCCGAAGTGTCGGCACACCAACACCCAGACGAACAGATATCTCCTCAAGCTCGATATCCTTCAGCTTATCCTTCAATGTTTCCGTGCCGATATCTGTTAATTTCAATCCAAGATCCTTGAAGAGCTTGCCGACCACATCGTAAGATTCGGGATGAATCGGAGTGCGATCCAGCGGGTTCTTCCCATCAGATATCCGTAAAAACCCTGCGCATTGCTCATACGTTTTAGCACCAAGCCGCGGTACCTTCTGGATTTGTGAGCGCTCGACGAACTTCCCTTTCTCCTCGCGGAGCTTCACAATATTACGCGCCATCGTTGCATTAATGCCAGAGACATAGGAGAGCAGTGAAGGAGATGCCGTATTAACGTCCACGCCAACATGGTTAACCGCCGATTCCACGACTCCGGTTAAGCTTTCGTCTAATTTTTTCTGTGTGACATCATGCTGGTATTGACCAACACCAATTGCTTTCGGTTCAATTTTCACGAGCTCTGCCAGAGGATCCTGCAATCTACGAGCGATGGAAACCGCGCTACGCTCAGAAACATCTAAATCCGGGAACTCTTCTGCAGCAAGCTTGGAAGCAGAATACACGCTCGCTCCCGCCTCATTGACGATTAAGTATTGCAGCTTATGCTCAGGCATGTCACGAATGATGTTTACGACGAATTGCTCCGACTCCCTTGAGCCTGTTCCATTACCAATAACAATCAATTGAATGCCATATTGGTTGATCATCCGTCGGAAAATGACTTCCGCCTCTGCAATCTTATTGTGAGGAGGGGTTGGATAAGTAACAGCTACCTCCATCAGCTTGCCAGTATCATCCACGACAGCTAGCTTACAGCCTGTCCGGTAAGCCGGATCAACGCCGAGCACAACTCGTCCTTTGACCGGAGGTTGCAGCAGTAGGTTACGTAAATTTTCTGAAAAAATACTGATCGCATGCTCTTCCGCTCGTTCTGTTAATTCACCACGCAGCTCACGTTCAATCGATGGGGCAATCAGACGTTTATAGGCATCCTCAGCAGTCGCTGCCAAAGTATCACGAGTGATCGACGGCCCCTTCAACGTTCTTCTATTCAGCTCTTCAACGATACGATCTGTTGGAATATCGATAGAAACTCCGAGCACTTCTTCACGTTCTCCACGATTCATCGCCAGAACGCGATGGGGTGGCAGCCGCTTAACCGGCTCTGAATATTTATAGTACATCTCATAGACGGATTCGGCTTCCGCATCCTTGGCTTTACTTTGCAGCACACCTTGATCCCATGTGAATTTACGAACCCAGCGGCGAATATCCGCATCATCAGCGAGTCCTTCCGCCACAATATCGGATGCGCCTTGAATCGCTTCCTCAGGCGTATTCACACCCTTATCGGAGTTTAAGTACCTTGCTGCCTCCCCTAGTAAATCGCCTTGTCTAGGCTGAGAGAGCAGCCATATAGCTAACGGCTCTAGACCACGTTCCTTCGCGACGCTAGCACGAGTTTTCCGCTTCTGGCGGTATGGACGATAGAGATCCTCCACTTCCTGCAGCTTAGTAGACTTCTCAATAGCCGCCTGCAGCTCAGGAGTCAGCTTGCCCTGCTCCTCGATCAAACGGATAACCTCACCCTTGCGATCCTCAAGACCCTTCAGGTAAGTGCGACGATCGTCTATGGCACGAAGCTGCACCTCATCCAACTCACCCGTCATTTCTTTACGATATCTCGCGATAAAAGGAATCGTGTTCCCGTCATCCAGCAAAGTAGCGACAGTCCTTACTTGACCTAAGCCGATCCCAAGCTCACCAGCGATTTGCTTAATCATTCTCTCTTGCTTATTAGCTAGTACCGCCGTCTCATTTCCAACGCTCATCGATAAGTGCCTCCCGTTGCTTAATTGCATCCTATTATTATGAATTTCTTGAGGAGCTTACGCAAGCTTCCCAATGATTTCGTTACAAACAGACTACTCCTCACGTGATTAGAAGTTGTCTGAGATGTGGGCGCTGCAGTTAGGTTTCGCAGAGCTGCGCCACTTCGCCAGACCTTTTGGAGCCCGAAATCTAAAGGACAAACGCAAAAAAACCGAGAGAAGGCACTTTTTCCAAAGTGTCTATCTCTCGGGTCTGGTTCTCGGAAGCCGAGTAGGAGCGATTAGTCTACAATTGCTCTACTCCTGCTCCCCACCACCTGCTTACCCGTCATTAAATCGCCCAGCCGCCTTTGCGGAATACGGGTACGACTGTTCCATCAGCGAGTACACCATCGATATCCATGTCGGCTGAACCAATCATGAAATCAACATGCATAATGCTGGAGTTAACGCCATTTTCCACGAGTGCTTCCGCTGACATTTGCTTGCCACCTTCGACGTTAAAGGCATAACCACTACCGATTGCCAAATGATTCGAAGCATTCTCGTCGAATAATGTATTGAGGAATAGCACGTTGGATTGTGAGATCGGTGATTCATGAGGCACGAGTGCAACTTCTCCTAAGAAGTGCGAGCCTTCGTCCGTATCAACAAGCTGCTGCAAAATCTCTTGGCCCTGCTCAGCCTCAACTTTGATAATTCGTCCATTCTCGAACGTTAGCTTAAAGCCATCGATAATATTTCCTCCATGACTAAGTGGCTTCGTGCTCGATACATATCCGTTAACGCCTGTTTTGAGAGGTACAGTGAACACCTCTTCCGTCGGCATATTAGCCATGAAAGGGATCCCTTTCTCATTCGTGCTGCTAGCCGCAACCCACAAGTGCTTCTCTGGCAGCTCGATCGTAAGCTCTGTTCCAGGAGCCCGATATTGAAGCTTGTGGAAATGCTTCTCGTTCAGGATATCGCTTTTCAGATGAAGCGTCTTGTTGTGCTCTTCCCACGCCTGCACCGGATCTGCAGCATCCAACCGCACAGACTTGAATATCGCCTGCCACAACAGATCAACCGCATACTGCTCGGAAACGCTATCTGGGAATACCTTAACTGCCCAATCCTTAGTTGATGCCGCAACAACCGTCCAGCTTACTTTATCCGCTTGAATCGCTCGTCTAAATTCAGCTAGCCCTTTCCCCGATGCCTTCTGATAATTACCAATACGCGTCGAATCAATGCCCTTCAACAAATCCGGATTTGGTGAAATGATGGAGATGAATGCTGCACCTTTTGCTAAGAATGCATTTCTTTTTGCTGTCTCCCATTCTGGGAAGCTTGTAAATAGTTCATCTGACGCTTTCTCGTATTTCAATCTTGATAACGCCTCGTCAACCCAATCTACATGTACATTGCTTGCTCCAGCTTCATAAGCTTTAGCTGCCACCTGGCGAACAAGTGAAGCCACCTCGATGGAACCGGTGATGTATACTTCTTGACCCTCTTGTACGTTCACTCCGACTTTCACGATCAGTTCTGCGTATTTATCTATCTGCTGGTTAAATGATACCATGTTCATTCACGCTCCAATTGAATAGTATACAATCAAAAACGACAGGAAGCTGTAAGCAGCCCCTGTCTCTTCATTATTAGAAATCAATTAAGCCAACGCTAATTTGTAAAGCGTCATCCACTTTACGCATCGTTTCGTCGTCCAAATGTGTAATTTTATCCGTTAACCGTTGTTTATCGATCGTACGGATTTGTTCAAGCAGGATGACCGAATCACGTTCCATCCCATGGGTCTTAGCTTCTATTTCGACGTGAGTAGGCAGCTTCGCTTTCTGGATCTGCGCCGTTATGGCCGCTACAATAACCGTTGGACTAAAGCGATTGCCAATATCGTTCTGGATAATAAGGACAGGGCGTACCCCTCCTTGTTCCGAACCTACGACGGGCGACAAATCCGCATAGAAAACATCCCCGCGTTTCACAATCAAATTTTACACCCCGCTTACGAGGCGACCGAGTATACTTTCTGCATCCTCTTCAGCATGGAACGCTTCCGATGCCATATGCAGATTGATCTTAGCCATTTCCAAATATCCGCGCTGCATCGCGTCGCGAATCAACCGTTTCTTGCGATCAACCAAGTAGACCTTCATCGCTTGGCGAATGATCTCGCTACGATTGGTATTTTCCTTAGCGACGACAAAATCGACTTCACGCAGCAAATGATCCGGAAGACTGATCATAATCCGTTTCGTATTGTGTAGATTGGCCACCGGACAGACACCCCCAAGGATTTTCCAACAAGCACCCTATTTTCCAGTATGCATGAGTCAACTGATAAATATACGATTATGACAAGTAAAAAAGTATCTTTACTGTAAACATTCTAGATTAAGCTATAACATTCCTCTAAGATCAAGCAAAAAATGATATTCCAATATTACCCTAGCAATGGATTGACCACTGCGACAATCTCTCCATTACTCCGATATACTCTCGGAATACGTGCTGCTAACATGCAAATCAATTCATAATTAAGGGTACCTAGCTTCGCAGCCACTTCCTCGACGGAGAGAATCTCATCTCCTTGCCGACCAAGTAATACGACTTCTTCCCCGGGTTCAATCTTCGGTTGTCCGATGGCCTCTGCATCATTTAATCGAATCATACATTGATCCATGCATATCGTACCCAATACTGGAACTCTGCGTCCTCGCACGAGTACTTCCGCTTTTCCGCTTAGCATCCGGCTAAAGCCGTCCGCATAACCGATCGGTAACGTACCGATGGACTCTTCACCTTCGGTAAAATAACGCGTTCCATAGCTTATTCCTTCACCTGCTGCCAAGCTTTTGACATGCACAACGGAGGTTTTCAAGGCTAGCACCGGTTCCAATTGTACTTGCTTGGTATTCACTTCAGCACTTGGGTATAGTCCATACATGCTAATGCCTAGACGAAGCATATTCCCGACATGCTCAGGCAAATCAATCCCAGCTGCGCTGTTACCAGAGTGGATGATCGATATCGATATTCCCGAACGTCTCACATAATCAACAACGCTAGCGAAACGCTCAACTTGAAGGGCTGTATACGACTTATCCACTTCATCCGCGCGAGCATAATGAGTGTACATGCCTTCGACTTCTAACTGCGGAAGTGTGAATGCACGCTCAATAAATTGCTCTGTTTCCTTGCCAGGAAGCAAACCAAGTCTACCCATTCCTGAATCGATTTTAATATGCGCGATTAGTTTGGGGCCTGATACGGGAAGCTTAGCCACCTCGTCAAGCATTTGATCTCGATATAATGTCACGGTAATCCTATGCTCTCTTGCGAGGACGAAGCCCTCTGGAGGCGTGTATCCTAGCACCAGAATGGGAGCGTCAATTCCCGAAGCACGTAATTGCAACGCTTCATCCAGGAATGCAACACCCAAGTAATCGGCTCCAGCCGCTACTGCTCCTCTTGCAACTTCTACTGCTCCATGCCCATAAGCATTAGCCTTAACGGACGCCAGCAACTTCGTACCAGCAGTTAAGTGCTCACGGAATGCCCCTATGTTACGAGTAAGGGCATCTAAGGAAATTTCGGCCACGGTTGGCCGGTAATAATGGTTCACGAACCACTCACCTACCTTACAGCTAAAAAACAACAATAAAGTAATGTTACTGGTCGGAGGCGGTACTGTCAACGATATTCAAGCAGACAAACTTTTCCTTCCGGGAGATAAACAGGGCCGATCATGAAACGATCGGCCCCTCTAACCCTTCCTTATTTTCCCGAAGTTTGCTGCATCGATTGAGCGATGGTAATCATGTCATCATGCGGCAGATCTTCAGTCGTTAAGCGGAAGTCCATACCGTTGTAGGTCCAAGTCAATGTATTGGTCGCACCTTCTGTCAAATGTCCTAGAGTAAAGCCTAAGTCCAGCGTAATTCCTTCACCGAACGTAACCGCTCTATCCTTAGCTACCATCTCCACGATTGTAAAGTCGTAGCTACCTGTATAGCGGAGCATGACCCCTTGGTTGTCGCCGAGTTGCAGATCGCTCTGATCTAGTAATTCAACGCCGACCGGTAATGAATCCACATCCGGCTCAATAATCGAGAGGCTAGCTTCCTTAGAAGGGGTGTCCTTCCCTTGTCCAGCAGTCCCCTCCTGGTCAGGCAGCGCGGACGTTTCGTTATCCGGCGAAGCGATGGCGCTCGGAGATGAGCTGGCGTCAGGGGATGCGCTAGCATCTGGCGCAGCAGTCGCTGTCGCGTCAGGGCTTGCACTTCCTTCCACTGAATCCGAAGGCTTGGCGTTAGGGAGAACTCCCATGTTCTTATCCATGTCGAATGCTGATTTATCGAATTTCTTACCGAATTCGAAGGAGTCGAAGTTAACCTCAACCATCTTGATCCCATTCGCATCCGAAACTTCCACATGATTTGGAGCATAGGTTTTCTGATCGAGCCAAATCTTCTGACGAGCAAACGAACCATTCTGGTAGTTCCCCGCCATGACATCAAATACATAGTTGTCTTTATCCGTTGTGAACTGTCTTGTGTTGTCTAAGAGAATGCTCTGTGCCAGCGTTTGGAACAAGTAAACCTGTCCTTGATTGTCTGGCCAGTCACTCTGGAAGCGATAGCTCTTGTTAAGCTGAGGGGTAAGAACGAATACTCCTTCGCTGTTGCGTAGAACGATTTGTGTAATGTCTCGTTTGGCGTTGGTTAAAGAAATTCGATACAGCTGTGGCTTTTGGTACCATACCTCTACCTTGTACTCTAGCGGCTGCTGTCCTGTATGTAAGATCATCGTACCGCTGCCTTCATAACTCTCCATCTTGCCCACAACTTTGTCCAGGTCCTTTACGATCGAATCCGCATTTTTGCTCCCACAACCGGCCAGTACAAGAACCGAGAACAGGGCAATAGCGGTGATCCATGAAATCCGACGACGCATGTGATCCACCCCTCTGCACATTAATAATTCCATGGTTCATGTCTATGAGGGGACTTGACCAATTATGCAGACGAGTTCCAGCTTGACCAAGAGACAAGCAAATAAGATGGAATATTAGAAAACTCTTAATGCTCGGGGTTGTTTTTACAGGCTTATTTAGGTACTATCATTCGAACACCTATAAGTGAAAGATCTTCATTCGCCGCATCCATAAGGAGGACCCTATGTTTATTGTAATCGGTCTCGTATTCATCGTTGTATATGCGCTAGTCGTCTTTTATATCGGTTGGAGTGGATGGGCTTGGATGAAGCCGCTGCATTCGCGTCGTTTTCGCCTAATCTACATCATTTCTCTGGTTTTTCTTGCAAGCTCCTTCATCCTTGCCCGAGTGTTCAACGGCTCTACAATATTGAGTATTATCGGCTCTTATTGGCTTACGATGTTCAGCTTGCTCATTATGCTTCTGCCGATCGTTCATCTTACGGTTTGGCTGACCAAGCTTACTTCATTGCCACGTCATCGTGTGCAGAAATGGGCGGGTAGCTTCACCCTAGTAACGCTTCTCCTCCTTATTGGCTACGGCAGCTTCAATGCTTATAGCCCTGTTGTTCGCACCTACGATATCTCCGTGGACAAAGTCGGGCCTGAGAGCCGGGAGTTCAACATTGTTATGGCATCCGATATGCATTTCGGCTACTTATCCGGTAAGAAGCATGCGATTCGGATGGTAGAGGAAATTAACGCCTTGAAGCCAGATATCGTTTTGTTTCCTGGCGACATTATTGACGATGATATTGTTCCTTATCAAAATAAGGGGATTGGAGAGATTTTAGCGCAAATCGAAGCTCCCTACGGCGTATACGCCTCATTAGGGAATCATGACAAATTCGAAGGTGAAATGGATGAGCTCATTGCTCTACTTGAACAAAGCAACATGAAGGTATTGTATGATGAGTCCGTTACACTGAACGGATGGCTTACGCTCATCGGTAGTAAGGACCATAGCGATAAGAAACGTGTGGGAGTAGCTGAGCTGATGGATGGCGTTGACCATTCCAATGCTATCGTATTATTAGATCATCAGCCCTATGGCTTAGATACTGCGCAGCAGCTTGGCATCGATCTGATGGTGTCTGGGCACACGCATCGGGGTCAAATCGCACCTGCCCACCTCATCACACAGCGCTTGTTTGAGAATGATTGGGGGCATCTTCAAAAAGAAAGCTTCCACTCCATCGTCTCCTCCGGTTACGGCTTTTGGGGACCCCCCATCCGAATCGGATCGCGCTCGGAAATTGTACAGATAAAAATGCATACGCGTAGCCAGTAATTCTTTAACAACAAAAACCAATCCCATTCCGATAATTCGGAATCGATTGGTTTTTGTTTTACTTCCTCTGACTATCCGTCAATTCGAGCGAGCTCTCGCTCGATTTCGTCTAGCTGGTCTTCTCCGAATACGAGGAAGCCATTGTTGCGAAGGAGCTCTGCAGTCGTCCCTTGTCCTTCTTTTTTCGCATCTGTAAAGGAGCCATCATAAATGAACAAGCTGCCGCAGGAGGGGCTGTCTTGCTTCAATATAGCCAAGGCAACGTCATGGCCTTGTGCAAGCTTCAATGAAGCTTGCGCACCTTTTTCAAAGGCTTCGGTAACATCTGAACCAGCACCCGTTACGACACGGTCACCTTGACGTTGGGCGTCCGGACGAGGTGTAGGCAGACCGCCAACAACTTCTGGGCAAATGTGCACCATACGGCCTTCCTCGTACCATTTCAGAAAACGTGAGTCCAAGCAGGGAACATCCCCATTGTCATAGCGGACCTTGTGACCTAACAAACAAGCGCTCACGAGTATTTTTCTAGCCATAGTTGCTCCTCCGTTTCAAGATTTGATTGTGATCGAATGGTCTTGAGATTACTTCGTAGCCAGCTCCCAAACCTCATTCGTATAAGCTTTCGACAAATCTACCTCTTGCTTTAGAACACCAAACTTAAGTGCGATATCCGCGGTTTGCTTGAATGCAGCGGCATCGATGTACCCGATCTTAGAGTTATCTGTACCTTCAGGAAGGACAAGCGCACCGATTGCTTTCATCATTGTAAGTTGATGCTCTCTCGTCGTGCTGCCTTGATCTACACTCTTCATGACGATATCCGTTGCTTCTTCTGGATTTGCAATCGCATCCTTCCAGCCTTTGAAGGAAGCACGAAGGAATTTCACCGCTGTCTCTTGGTTATCAGCCAGCCACTCCGAGTTAGCGAACAGATTGTCTTGCAGCATGGCAACACCCTCTGTATTCATATCAATTACATTCACATCATTTTCGCTAACACCTGCAGCTAACACTAGCGGGTACTCATTGTGCGTCAGTGCTGATGCAGCATCCAACTGATTGTTCAAAAATTGGTCCATCGTAAATCCTTGTTTTGTTAAAGTCACGTCTTTCGTGGAATCTAGGTTATATTTTTCAAGCAAAGCAAGAATTTCGAATTCAAGTCCCCCCATCCATGCGCCTACCTTTTTGCCTTTCAGATCCGCTGGAGTGTTGATTCCGGCAGATTTTTTGGAAATGAGAAGCATGCCGCTCTTCTGGGACATTTGTGCAATTTGGATAAGCGGGAAGCCTTCTTCTTGGTGGGAAAGAAGCCCAGCAACCCATGTATTACCGATATCTGCTGCACCATTCGCAACTTGTTGCTCAGGAATGATATCAGGTCCGCCCGGCAAAATTTCTACATCAAGACCTTCTTCTTTATAGTAACCTTTGTCCAATGCAACGAAATAACCACCAAATTGAGTTTGCGGTAACCATTTGAGTTGAAGTCTAACCTTCGTCAGCTCTCCGGACGGTTCTTTTGAAGCTGCTTCTCCGGAAGATTGCGCACTCGCAGAGGCTTGCGCGGAAGTTGAAGGTGATGCCGCGTTATTGTCCTTATTGCCTCCGCATGCGGACAAGATGGCTGTGAGGACTAACATTAGAGTTAAAATAAGTGCTGACTTGCGATAATGTCGTTGTTTCTTAATCATTTCGATTGCTCCTTCTTGGATGGGGGAATGTTGGTCTTGCTTTGATATATGATTAGCATAGCGTGAGCTCATCTTAATCTCATCGCGATGTCTACCATAGCTAATCTCATAACATATTACGTTGGGAAGAGTGCCATTTCACGGACCATTTTTCCGCTTTTTCAATCACCATATAGAAGATGACCCCGGCTACTGCCGCCATTAGAATACACGCCCAGCCCATAGACATCTTGGCAACTTTAATAGAGTTGGAGAGCAAGTAGCCTAAACCACCGGAAGAGAAGAAAAACTCGCTTACGATAGCGCCGATCATACTAGCTGTCGCATTTATTTTCAGCGCGGTAAACACGTAGGGCAAGCTATTCGTCAACCGTAAGTAACGGAACACTTGAAAGGAGCTAGAGCCATAAGAATGCATGAGATCCAATGCATTAGGGTCAACGCTATTTAGTCCCTTATGAGCATTAAAGGCCATTGCAGCCATCGTCGTGACTGTTACAACAGCGATCCGGGAGCCAAGCCCGTCACTGAACCAGAGATTCATAATTGGTGCTAAGGCGATAATTGGTACAGCGTTTAATGCGGCAATCAGCAGAAGCCCGCCGGAACCCCATTTCGGCCATGCTGTGGCAATAGTCGCTACTCCGAAGCCGATTAAGGAGCCGATGAGCATCCCGATCAGCGCTTCAGTCATCGTATACCGGGTATAGCTTAACAGCAGTTCAATATTATCCTTGAACGTATCCCATATTCTAGAAGGAAGCGGCAGCTGATGAAGCCGGATATTAAACAGCTTGTGAAAAATTTGTTGCTGCCATAGCCAGATGAACAATACGCCTGCCAAGATCGGCATGATATACTGTTTCAAAGCTCTCATAGCCAACTGTTTTGACTTATAGCGGATAGTAGCCATTAGTTATCGCCTCCTTTCGTACGAAAAGCAGGCTGCCATGGCGTAACGATTCGCTCGATTAATTGGACTAGCAAATAGTTGGCGATTCCTAGTAGAGCGGAAGCGACGACTGTAGACCAAAACATATAGGTGTTGGATGGTCCATAGTAAAGGTTCCTCAGCATAATGACACCGATACCATGCCTTGCACCCATCATTTCCACTAGGATGGCAGCCGTTACGGCAAGTGGAGCCGCGATTTTCAACCCATTAAACAATCCGGGCAATCCATTCGGTAGGAGCAGCTTCCAGTAGATGCTCCAACGATTTGCTGCATAGGAATGCATCAATTCTAGTGAACCGGGACTAACGCTCCGAATTCCTTTGAGCATATTCAAGCTAACCGGAAAAAAAGTAATATAAGCGGCGATAATGACGCGAGACCAGTTCTCGTCATGAACGATTCCATATATGATTGGCGCAAGGCCAAGCACTGGAATCATCTGAGAGAGGATTACATAAGGAAAAACTGTTTTCTCCGCCCACGTCGATAAGCTCATCAAAATGGCCAGGATTGCTCCAACAGCAGTGCCAAGAAGTAAACCTGCACCGGCATTAATGAAGGTAGACCAGCCCTCTTGGAGAAGCGTTAAACCATAGGTGAAAAGCGTATGAACGACCTCGTGAATATAGGGCACTTTGGATTGAGCAAGCGTTGTCTCTTTGACCTCTAGCAAATACCAAGAAACGAGCTGCCATATGACTAACAAAGAGAAGAGCCATGCTAGTGAAGGAAGTAAGCGATCTTTAATGCGCTTCATTGGCTAGCTCCCTTCGAAGCTGTCCCTGATCTGGGTAATCAGCTTGTAAAACTCGGGGCTATTCCGCATCTCTTTCGTACGAGGACGAGGTAGCGTGATATCTACGACAGCAGAAAGCCTACCCGGATGCGGCGACAGTACGAATACCCGGTCGGATAGAAACACGGATTCCGAAATACTATGGGTAACAAAAACGACAGTGCTGTTGGTCTTTTTCCAAATTGCTAGCAACTCTTCGTTAAGACGCTCTCTTGAAAATTCATCCAAGGCGGAAAATGGTTCATCCATAAGTAAAATTTCTGGTTCCATCGCAAGCGCTCTAGCAATGGCGATTCGCTGCTGCATGCCGCCGCTGAGCTGCCATGGATACTTATCCTTGAACTTTTCCAGACCAACAAGCTCCAAGAGTTCAAGCGCTTTGCGCTCACGTTCGGCTTTAGGTACCTTTTTCAATTCCAGCGGAAGCGTAATGTTGTCTTTAACCTTTCTCCAGTCGTAAAGGGTTGGATTCTGGAACACAATTCCATACTTTTGCGATAGTCGAGCTTGACGTGTGGATTGCCCTGCGATTTCAATGCTACCGTTCGTTGGTGTCAGTAGATCGGCCATCATCCTGAGCAAAGTCGTTTTACCACAGCCCGATGGTCCTAGGAGGGAAACGAATTCCCCCTTGCCGATCGATAAGCTAACCTCTTTAACAGCTAATACTTCCGACGATTCCGATTGATAGCTCATGCTCACATTTTTTACTTCAATTCCAGCGGGATTCATGTTTGCGTCCTCCAAATCAGTGCCTTTCCTGTATGTATAACAATATCGTCCGCATTAATCCGATCTAATTAGTAAGAATTAAAATAGCTATGAACGATATCATACAAAACTTAAGCCCAAAAGTACAATTCATAAATGTAATCGAAGTAATTAATATTAGTAAAGAAGGTAGGAATTACGATGCAGATTCGCTTACTTCAAACCTTTCAAACCATTGTACGATTAGGTAGCTTCCATCGCGCCGCTGTGGCTTTGAAATATTCCCAACCCACAGTTACCGTGCACCTTCAGAAACTGGAATCTGAATTGGGAATCAAGCTTATAGAACGAGGCAAGACGATTAAGCTGACCAGGGAAGGTCAGCTTGTCTATGAGCGAGCGGATGCACTATTGAAAGAATACTGGGAGTTTAGCAGCACATTAGAGGATATGGTCCGTGGAGAAACGGGTATTATTCATATTGGATCTGCAGAACCTTCAGCTAGTAGACTCGTTCCATCTATTGTAGCTGCATTCCTGGAAACAAAGCCTAAGGCGCAAATTACGATTACGGTAGGAACGAATCAAGAGTTGATGCAGCTCGTGTTGAACGATCAAATTGATTTCGCATTATGTCATCAGCCTGAGCCTGATCTGTATGCTCGTTGTGAGCGACCAGATCCGAGCATGGAGATTGAATTTCATCCACTGCAATTTGAACGCTTTACACTGTTAATCCCAAGTAAACACAGGCTTGCGCATCAAAACAACATTCAGTTTAGTGATCTACATAATGAAAGGCTGTTGGTAACTCCTGAATCTTGTCCCTTTCGATTACGATTGGAATCCATGATGGATCGTAAGGCCGGAGTTTCCTTTAAAAATAAAATCGAAGTTGGCAGCATAACAGCGGTTAAAAATTATGTTCAGGCAGGCTTAGGGATTACATTCGTTCCTAGCATAGACTCACATCCTCTGCTTGATGGCACAATGGCAAAAGAGGTTGAAGATATTGAAAACGGCCCTCAGCTTGGTATTCTCGCAAAGCGAGGCTCAATTGTGTCAGGTACACTGAACGCGACCTTGTTCGAGGAATTTCAGAAGCAACTGCTCATGGATATGTAACTAAGGTTAGTTGCAGCTCGATAACCTATGAACAACAACAAACAGACAGACAGGGAGCCTAAGCTTCCTGTCTGTCTCCAGATTCAAATTCGATTCACATCTCACATTGTATTCAGAAGATCTCGAAGCCCCAACGCACCTTCGTGCTCAGGCTCCATAGCTAGAGTTCGAAGCGAGTACTCCAGTGAAGCAGCATCATCTCCAACTTCGTAGCAGCAAACCGCTAGGTGATAGATCACATCGAAATCAGTCTCGTGATATTGGAGTGACCTTACAAAGAACACCAATGCATCCTGGTAAAACTCCATTTGAAATAGCAATAAGCCAATGTCTAACGCAAAGTTAGGCCTCTCCTCCACAGGATAGTAGCTTCTCCACATGAATTGTATGCCATTGCGAATATCCTCCATCTCAGCTTCGTTAGCCGTCGCAAGAAGCGCCCAAATACGCTTACCGCTTTGCTGGAGCCATTGCGCATCATAGCCACCCAAACGCCACAAAGCCAGGATTTGACGGAGCTCCATTTGTTCCAGCTGTCCATCAAACCATTGCTTCATGCTGAAAAAGTCGTCTGGACCAAAGCGTTCGATAAATCGTCGATAAGCCAGTCGGGTATTCGAATAGCTTATTGGACTTTCAAGCATGAGAATACAGCCTACATTTAGGTTATTATGATGATGCGTTGTAAAGAAAGCTTGTGCGCCTTTCTGTTCGAAAAAGGCTTGAATCGCATGATAGTTCGCCGTTAGGGAGAAGCTTCCATGAACGATTAATTTCGGGGGCTCGGAAAACTCCCAACTTTCTAAGCGATGGTCGCCTTTATCCGCCGTGAGCAGAAGAAAACCTCTCTTCGACAGCTGGCTAAGCCGCTCTAAACAAGCTAATCCGATATCCGGGAATAGGATATGAGAATCCTCAAGCTTCTCTCTATACAGCTGTATAACGTCATGGTAGGGATACGTTGCCTGCTCGTATTGTTCAGCCCGGTAATAATGATACTCAAGAATCGCTTTCTCCAGCATCTCCGATGTGCTTAGACCGGTTGCTCCATCCGGATAGTGTTGAGATACTTTACACTCATAGATTTTATTATCTTCTACATAGAGCAGCTCTTGCGGAATCCCATCAAAAAAGTAATTCGCAACAACGATAAGTGGCTGCTCCAGGTCGCCTGTTCGGATAACTTCGCCCGAATGGGTCAATACCAGCTCGGTATCCTGAACTGCATCAAATTTCGCGAAGTCTAGTACTCCCTGTTCAACAAAAGGAATTAAACTACGATGTTGCTGCCAAAAGGCTATATTTTTGACTGCCAAGTCACTCAATATATATCGATAAGACGGGAGCTCGATTCCCGCAAATTGGATTAACTCACTCAATTCCTTAAGAACATGAAAGGCTAATTGGCCCGAACCTGATCCAAGCTCAACGATAGTAATCGGTTCTGAGAGGTTGCCTGATCTGGCTCTATCTTGAAGAAAGCCAAATATCATTTCCGCATACGCGACCGCAATCATCGGATTACTCGTTATGTATTGTGGAACCACTCCAGATTGCCACGCTTCGCTTCCCTGCTCTTCATAATAAGATCTCTGTAGCTCCCATATCGGGGCTTCGCTGAATCGATAAATGGATTGTTCCGTTTGTGTCATCTCATTCATACCTGCTTCGCTTAATTTAACAAGCCTCAACGTTGTGTACTGATCTTAACAATGTTTACAACGTTAAACCATGTGACGATTCCAAGTATATCCGATTTTAGCTCTCTATTCGAGTCAGCATAATCAATTGGGTGTAACCCTAGAGCTATGGGCGGGTTGTTCATTTTCTATTACCGAACAATTGTACTATAATATGAAAGCCTACCAGCTTATTCATACAAAATAATGAACAAAGAAACCTTTCTTAGTCTTTTCCGTACTATAATAGATTGGCACAAACTATGTAGAAGAGGGTTTTTCATGGGGATGATACGTGATTTCTTGGCTTTACCAATGGTTAGAAGAATAGTTGTCCTACTCTTGTTTGTGTTATTGCTGTTCAGCTTAAGACATATGTTAAATATGATTCTTCTGTTATTCCTCGTTACCTATGTCATGAGTAGTCTTACAGGTTATTTGACGAGAAAGATTAGCAAGCTGTTTCCTATACATCCGAATGCAGTCGCTCTTCTGATCTACGTCATCATAATCGCGGCAATGGTTGTTGGCATCTCAAATTACGTCCCCAAGATCATCAATCAGGTCGTAGAAATGGTTAACAACATTTTACGATTCCTTAACTCCAATCAAGATGACGAAGTCGTCAACAAGCTATCCGAAGCCTTAAATAAAATAGAGTACAAAACGTATGTGGATCAATCTCTGCTCTATATTACTAAGCTAGGAAAATGGCTGGAGATCATATTAATCGTCATTATTCTCAGCTTGTTCTTCCTACTCCAGAAAACGAAGGTACTCCAGTTTACGCGTAAATTCAAGACAAGCAAGATTAGTTGGATCTACGACGAATTGGAATACTTCAGTCAGAAGTTCGTAGCATCTTTCGGTAAAGTCATTGAAGTGCAATTAATTATAGCAGTAATCAACACCATATTGACTATGCTTGGACTGTGGATTCTCGGATTCCCTTACTTGTTCGCATTAGGCGTGATGGTTCTCATTCTCAGTCTAATCCCTGTGGCGGGCGTGATGCTGAGCTTTATCCCTATCAGTCTCATCGGTTACCAAACAGGCGGATGGACACTCGTGATATGGACGGTCGTCATGATTATTGTGATCCATGCCGTAGAGACGTATTTGCTGAATCCTCGTCTTATGGCATCCAAAACTGAGCTTCCTATGTTCTACACCTTCGTTATTCTCGTGTTCTCCCAGCACTACTTCGGGATATGGGGTTTGATTATTGGGATTCCGATCTTCATGTTCCTGATGGACATTCTAGATGTTCATCCATCGGATAATATGGCTGAGAAACCTTAATTAAACAAAATGAAAAACTGTTCTCGCAAGTCATCCTTGTTCATGGATAACTGCGGAACAGTTTTTTTCATTACACTTGCAGCTATGACCTACAACGTTTGACTGACTCCCCTACAGTCATCAGTAATCGTCAATGTACCGTCTTCATTAAACTTAAGCTGCCAACTCCGGTCACCATGAGTCACGTAAACTTTATCGTCGTCTTTATCTCCTAACATAACCCGAGGAGCTGACGATTGTATTTCGTCCGCAGAAATGTAAAATGCGTTCATCGGCCTTAACCCACAATGAAAGGCAAACTCAGTCGTACAATATTGTCCTGATGCCATATCCGCATCCCTTTCCGTCTCCACCATTAGCCTCTCCGAAGTTAAGGGGACGATTGAGAGCCTACATTGTCCGATTACAGCATTAACGACGGATTCATCCGATCCGATCCCATGATCACCTGCCACGTGAAAGCGAACAACTTGTGGCATATCCGAAACACACTTATCTACGACAATGAACGAGGTTGGTGCCAGCCTGATGATCGTCCGTTCATGCTCTAGTGGACGCCTCATGGGGTAAGCTAACCTATTCGCCGGCATAAAGAACATGTGGATAGGATCATACGCCGTGGCGTATGGAAACACAGCAGATTGATCATGAGCTGCGATCCATCCTCGGTTAAACCTAAAGAAATAATTCATTGGCTCAATATCGCGTAACGTCCACCGACTTTGTCCGCGATGCCCAAGCTTCTTCTCTGGATCCTTCTGTACTTTACTGAACGCCGAGTCTAAGATCAGAGCGTGTCCCTTAGCATAGAAATGAATGCTTCCCTCATCGTTATGATGATGTCCCCATGCACTTCCACTGCGAAGTGCAAGCAGGCACTCCTGGTCATTGTCATCTTGGGAGCGGAACATATAGCCCAGTCCCTGAACATATTCATCTATCCACGGGAATGCTTGCTCCAATACACACAGCTCCCGTGTTCCGTTCATCTCCCGATATGCCCAAGCTAATCTTCCTGCCAGCTCTGAGTCGTGCGGTTTAATGGCCATGGCATATTCCCCATACTGGGTTCGGTATAACGTTGTTTCAGGAAAATGATCTCCAAAGGCCACCATATTCCTTGCGTTATCATTTTCGGCATACCGAGGAGTAAATTGACGTATAGAAGACCCCAGCAGCTTGTGGAATGTGGGATTAGCAAACTCATCCTCAGCTCCGTCATCTCGTCTACGAAGTAGCAGCGGCAGCAATGTATATAGAACATGGTTGTAATACGTATGGCTTTCTTCCCACAGCCCACTATCGGGATACATGTGAAATTGCATCTGTAGCTGCCACATGTCTACGAATTTTTCTTTCCATGCAGAAGCCATAGGATGCTCAGGAAATATTTGCGCTGCCGTTGCGAACACATTAATAATATCCGTATAGAAATTTTGATTCGACATTCCCGTCATCGTCGGCTCCACCGTATCCATATCCCCGATCGGACGCATCGTCGACAAGCCTGGATAGTAATGATCAGAAGCAAACAAATAAGCCAGGAAGAGTAATCTGCTGCTACATCTTTCTCGATCCTCCGACGACCACGAGCCTTCTTCTACGGTATGCTCTAGCAGAAACATACAAGGGGCTATCATTCTCCCAATCACACAATTCACGTGAGATGCACCGGCCCCGTTCCAGAAGCCTTGAGTCATATCTAAGGTGTAGTCAAGCATGTGAGTTATGCGATCCTCGCCGCAGCTTCCTGAGAAACGGTTTAAGAAATGAGACTCCAGCACGTGATTCGGATATTTGAAAGGGGCAGCTTCCATTCTCTTTCCTAATTCCGAAGCTGTAGATGCGGAAAGCTCCATCCGAGTTATTTCCTCGAGTGTGACGACTCCCCGTCGAGTGTGTAATCGACGAAGCCCACCGCTTTGAACGAAGGCTCTATCCGCAATAACGAGAGCGGACCGTCGATGGCCGCTCACGATCCAGCTTTCCACGTTCACATGAGGAATGCTAATGCTGTCCCCTCTAGCCAAAATCCGTTCAGGATGGTCCGTCCAATCTGCCTTAACATCCCAAGGTGTATCCTTACGTGTTCGCGGATCGTTCCGCTCCCATCTACGTATCCATAGCTCCGCATGATTTTGCCGATTGCCGTGCCAAGCTCCTCCGTTTATGCTAACGAACCCGATCGTGTCATCTCCTTGCTCGAAGCCTAATGCATAACCGTCCGACAGGTCGTGCAGTTGAGAATATTGATTCCACGATGCTAATCTCGCTAGCCTTCGATCAAAACGGTTATGTAGCGGCACAGAAGTGCAGCCCTCCGCAGAATTTAGAACCCAAGCTTCGGCTGGCAGATCACTGCCGGCAAAGTCCCATACAAGCTGGGCTCCAGGCTCCGTATCGAATGTCTCCTCGATACGAGCGAATACTTGCCCAGAATCCAAGGTTATTACAGCCTCATACGATCCTCCATCAGCCCATTCTGCTCGATATTCATAGACGGTACGAAGCGGTCCATGCTCCCTGATTGTTCCTTCGCATCCTGTAGGGGCATTGCGAGTATCCAAGTATGTGCAACCTCTCCATAGGCCACCACACCTCTGCATCCGATAGATGGGTCCAGGAACATGAGCGCTAGCGCTAATGGGATGCTTGCCCAACGGAACTTCTAGTGAAAGCTTGCCATTGGAGAGCAATGCCCGATCATCTGTCTTTTCAATCGTATTCCGCTGATCTGAGAGTGGAATATATCCTTCTGGTGCTGGGATCAGACTCAACTCCTCATAAGGCTGCACCTGAAGCTCTAAGTAAATCCGATCTCCTGAATGAGCGGATTGGTACGCATAAGAGTTCCCGCTATTCTCATCTAACAGATATCCAAATGCCGTCAGATCCGCAACTGATAACTCTATCTCAACGATTTGCAGCTCATGGTCGAAGCCAAGCGTTTCTCGCCATTCAATCCTAAGTGGTTGTTCGATTACCTTAATCAGGGATGTTCACCTCCGTTTTTACGGGCCGGCAGCTTGATAACCACCTTCGTTCCGACCCCTTCCTCCGATTCGAAATACAGCCCGTAATCTCCGCCATATTTAAGTCGAATTCGTTCATTTACATTTTTGATTCCATAAGAATCGGACAGTTCAAGCGATCGCCCCATCCGGAAATAATCATTAATTTCATCGAGTCTCTCACGGGTAATACCGATACCATCGTCGATCACGATAATTTGTATCCCATCTCCTACCCTTTTGCCCATAACAGTCACAATCCCATCATGATCCTTTGGAAAAATACCATGGTGCAGCGAGTTTTCTACTAGGGGCTGGAGAATCAGCTTCAAGCATGGCTCGTCATAAATATCCGGATCTACATCGAACTCATATCGGAACTTCTCCCCGTAACGCATCTTAACGATAGACAAATAATTTTCCGCATGAGCAAGCTCATCGCGAACTCTCACGATGTCCATACCACGAGACAAACTTAGCCGATAATATCGTCCTAATCTGGAAATAATGTGCGTCACTCCGTCGTAATCTCGACTTTCCGCCAGCCAAATAACCGATTCCAACGTGTTGTATAGAAAGTGAGGATTAATATTTGCTTGGAGTGCCTTAATCTCCGACTCTCTTTCCTTTTGATGGCTTTCCTTGAGCTGGCTCATTAATTCGTTAATTCTACTAATCATTTTGTTAAAGGTTAGGCTTAAGAGACCGATCTCGTCCTTACTATGAATATCCATTTGAACTTCTAGATTTCCGCCTTTGACCTGCTGCATCTTAGTCGTAAGTTTACGAATCGGTTTCGTAATCGAGAATGCTAGCAACCAAGCGGCTAATACGGATACGAATAAAAGCCCCAGTACGACAAGCCTCACACCCTTGACGATCCGGTTCTTATCCTTCAGCATTTCATCCACGGGTACAATGCCAATCGTTGTCCAGCCAACATCGTCCAGGCTGTGGAATACGAACAAGCTGGAGTTCCCTTTATAATCCGCGTTAAAGCTACCATCTTTCCCCTTGCTCGCCGCGGCCAACAAAGCCTCCTCAGCAGGATGCCCTACTGCTTTGCGATCCGTTCCCGTGATGACGTTACCTGTTTGGTCGAGCACATAGAACTCTGTATTCGCCGGAGTATGGATATTATCAAACAGCTCATACAAGGTTTGCTCTCTCACATTAATAACGAGAGTCGACGAATAATTAACATTAACGTCATACAAATCCCTTACGAGCTTAAGGACATTACCGCTAGGATCCTTGACGCTGTCATAGTCGATTGGATGTGTCGGAATCCATACGATACCCCGTGTGAAAAACTCCTCCGCGTACTTGTAATACTCATCAATGTAGTCCGTCACGCCCGAGCTATAATAATCGAAATCCGCCGAGGGCAGAAATTGCTTCGTCCGACTGTTAACCAAGATGACCGACAGAATCCCTGGATCAGATAGTGCGTATTTGTTAATAACCGGTTTAATTTCATTATCCAGAAAAGTCTCATCCCCCTGCCATTGATCGGAAAGGGGCAGCAAGGAGAGAATCGTTGGATCATTAAAGATGAGCTGAGAAGTATTAACGTACATCCCGATTCGTTGATCAATTAATTTATTCGTCTGCTCAAGAATATTGTTTAATTCCTGCTTCGCCTTGTTCTCCATCGTATCGGAAAATATTTTCAGAGAGTAGATCAGCGAGACGATTAAGGTTAGCACCATGACGGTAGCCGTAATGACGAATATTCGAAAATATAAGCTGGATCCTCGCAGAGCGGCGGGCAACCTTCCTACTATTCTGCTTATCATCGGCGCCTACCTAAAGTCGCGGAAATCAGATGGATTAACTCCGGTATGCTTTTTGAACAAGGTGCTGAAGTAGAACGGATCCCGGTAGCCGACCCTGTAAGCGATCTCATTTACTCGTAAAGCCGTTTCGCGTAGATCACGCTTCGCTTGTTCCAGACGCGTCTTGGTCACATAATCGGTAAACGTGCTGCCGATCTCTTTCTTAAATAGCTTGCTGAAGTAAGTCGGATTCATATCCATCTGCTCGCTCAGTACATTTATAGACAAATCCTCTTGATGATAATTCAAACGAATGTAATCCACCGCCTGCTCGATGACCCGTTTCTTCCTGTCACCACGCTTATCAAGAATGAACCTCGACAGATCTAAGAATAAAGCTTCCAGCTCACGTTTCAGATCATCCATCGTCTTCGCCGAGACAATAAAAGCGTAAGGATTATATTCCTTAGCATAAATATCCTTCAGACGTGTACCGGAAGAGACAGCAGCGGTCAAGACGCTAACCAGGAATTCTGTCATATACACCTTAACGTCGGAATGTCCTATGCTTTGAATTCCTTTCAACCATTCAAATAGTCGATTAAGCTCGCTGCGAATGAGATCCTCTTGGCCTGTTCGAATGGCCGAAATGATCTTATCCGTATATTCATCCGGGACTCCCACCCAGGATTGTTGCGTATGCAAATGAATCCAATCATAAGGAACTATACTATCCTCACCGACTAAGAAGCGGTAATCCATCGCTTCAAGCGCTTCTTGATACGATTGCGTAACTTCAGTAAGCTGCTCCTTTAATCCACCAAGGCACACGGATACGGTCAGCTCAAACGCTTGTCGTGCTTGCTCCCGAATTCGTTCAGCGAAGGCAAATAGCTGGTTTGCATCCACTACCCCAGACATAACAGCTACGATCTCTCGCGTCTTGCCTTGGAATGCGACTCCGTTACCCGATTCTTTCATCCACTGCGACATTTCCTCCAGAAGCAGCACCGATAACATATCCGTCTGGTTACTTACGCTCATCTGAGGAAATGTCCGTTCTACCTCATCGATCACCGTGATAATGACCGCATGCTGCCCTTCTGCCGGTTCAATATCAACAAGCTGAAGCTTGCTGAGAATATCATCTCCGAGCAATCTTCCTGACACCCAGTCGTTTAAGTAGCGGTCTCTTAGCAATGGTAAGCTTCGCTGTAATCGATCCAAAGTAACATTCATCTGCCGCTCTACCTGACGCATCGAGTCGACTTCATCCTTCGCCTGTACAACCGCCTCTTCTAGCTCTGGGCGGGTAAACGGCTTAAGCAAGTATTTCATGACGGACAGCTCCAGCGCCTGCTGGGCAAATTCAAATTCTTCATACCCGGACAATATAATGATTCTGATGTTGGGATATCGCAATCTCGCTGCTCTACTCAGTTCAATTCCATCCATTCTAGGCATACGGATATCGGTGACAAGAATATCAACAGGTTCATTCTCCAGAATTCGAAGTGCGGCAAGTCCGTTCTCCACAACTCCCACAACATCGATACCGTATTTGCACCAATCGATATGATTGCGAATGCCTTCCCGAATGAGTGCTTCGTCATCTGCGATGAGTAGCTTCATGCTTCCATCCCCCAACGTTATCGTTTCTACTACTTTTCGCTAGAGGACAGCACAAAATCCTGCATCAAATACTTCTGACTTACAAAATATAGAATAATCGGTACGATAGCCATCACGAACGCAGCACTCATGACATAGGACCATTGCACATAATATACATGTGAGAAAATAGTTATGGCTACGGATATCGTTCGACTAAATGGATCGTTACCCACATACATGAGTGGACCGAAAAAATCAGACCAATGGCCGTTCACCTGTTGAATGAGGATGAGGATAAGAGGTGCTCTTATATTCGGCAGCACGATTTTCCATAAAATCATAAAGCTCCCCGCTCCGTCGATCTTAGCTGATTCGAATAGGCTTATACTCAAGGTCAGCATAAATTGGCGGAGTAGAAATACAGTCGCTGGACCTCCACCTAGAGCAGGGATCAGCAGGGGCCAATAGGTTCCGGTCCAGCCCCAATTCGCGAACATAACGTAGTTGGGAATGAACATGACCGTAGAGGGAATCATCATCGTAGCTAGCAAGAAGAAGAACAGCTTATCTCTGAGCGGAAAGCGGAAATACGAGAAGCCGTACGCAACTAGAACTGACGATACGAGGAAAAATACAGTCCCGACTACGGTGTAATATACGGTATTGCTTAGCGCCGGCAAAAATTTGAAATCCTCTTGAGTTAGTGCATCCCAGTAATTTTTCCATAGAAACTGTTGAAACCATTTTCCTGCGAGAGTGAATGTATCACTTTGTAAGGAAGCGCTGATCATCCAGAGAAATGGAATCATGAACACGCAGGAGAACACGATCGTGATCGTATATAGAACGATGCGGTTTACTGCTAGTCTCGGTGACACCTTCCTGTTCTTAAACAGCATTCCAGTTATGCCGATATTGGGTTGGGCCATGCTTCAACGCCCTTTCATGTTTTCGTAATAGACCCATGCTCGCGAAGAACGGAGTACCAATGCAGCGAATATTGCAATGATAATGAACAGTACCCATGATATCGCTGATGCATAGCCGAATTGATAGTCGACGAAAGCAGATTTATACAGCTTCAGGAAGATAAAGAAGGTTGCACCGTTAGGACCACCCCATGTCGGTAAATCATTCGTATTACTCGTCAGTACATACGCCTGTTCGAAGGCTTGTAAATTCGCAATAACACTCGTCACAAGGTTAAACAAAATGATAGGAGAGATCATCGGAATCGTAATTTTAATAAACCGGACCCATGAACCCGCTCCATCGATCTTAGCTGATTCGTACAAGATGCTCGGAATCCCCTGCAGCGCTCCAAGGTACAAAATAATGCCAGTTCCCGCTGCAAAGCAGTTCATTATGACGAAGGAGGGCAATACAGTGGACGTGTTTTCCAGCCAATGGAACGGCTCGGCTCCGAACATTCCAATAAATCGATTTAATATTCCACCCTCGGAAAACACAAGGCGCCATAACACAGCACTTGCTACACCCGGTATGACCGCTGGCAAATAAAACATCGTACGCCAGAGCGACAACCCCTTCAGCTTCTGGTTTAGCAGCACGGAGAAGAATAATGCCGTCAGCAGTGTCGCCGGAACGTTAAGTAAAGCAAACTTGAACGTGACCACAATCGAAGAGATCGTCTCAGGATCATTAAAAATTAAGCTTTTATAGTTTTGAAAGCCTACCCATTTAGGTGCACTCAATACGTCATATTCAGTCAAAGAATAATAGATAGACATGAAGAAGGGGCGAATAAAGAACATCGAGCAGCCTAGTATCCACGGCATAATGAACAGGAAGCCGATCGCTGCTTCTTTTCGAGACATTTTCCATTTCATAGGCGAGCCTTCCTTCAGCTTCATATCGGCTTGGGGGGATTTAGTAGAACGAGTCAACCGTCCCCCCAAACTCAGATATAAAATAATTAACTTTTATTTACTTACTTCTGCTCCGCATCGTATTTCGCCCAAGCCTCTGTTGAATCCTTAATCTGCTGCTCGTATAGAGGTCCGATAACATCGCCAAACTTCACTTTACCTTTGCGAATGTCCGGTATGAGCGCATTCAGCTTATCGATTGGCTTCTGTCCAGCTGGATACTGCTTCTGATACTCCGTCGGAACAATCTGAGCAGGCTGCTTGCCTTCCTTAATGAGATGCTCACCTAGCTGCACCATGATCGTAGCCGATTGCTCACCAATCTGCTCCTTCAAGAGGTTAAACCCGTTCGTATTCGTGAATTTCGGAAGATTACCTCCAGCGAAAATATTGTAGTTCTCGCCTTCAAATTCCGGTGAGTGATAATATTTGATGAACTCCCATGCTGCCTTCGGATATTTCGTATTGGCAAATATGCGTGGTCCAGGCGCCGAGAAGCCATGAGCCTTGTAAGCATCCTTCATTCCTGCCTTATGAGGATACATCGTGAAGGAGTATTCAATCGGCTTCTTCCCTGCCTTCTCCCGTTCAGGATTCGCATTGTCTTTGAAGTAGCCGAACGCCCATGAGCCCATCCGACGAATGACGACCTTCTCATTCTCAATGTTAATGCCCGCTGCCTTTGTATCCATCTCGGATGGAGGAGCGACTTGATACTTAAGGGCTAAGTCATTCAGAAACTGAATCGCTTCAATAACCTCAGGCGAAGCATAATTTAAGTTATCTGCCATGACTCTGCCGTTCTCAATGAGCGTGTTATATACGCCGACAGTCGCAGCCCAATCCGTTCTGCCCCAGCCCCAGCTATCATCCGTACCGTAAATGTCGATTTTGCCATCTCCGTCTGTATCCACAGTAGCCTTCTTCAATACTTCAACATATTTGTCCCATGTCCATGTTTCATATAGAGGATCATCGAACGACTTAGGCAACATATCCTCAATACCTAACTGTTTCGCTAGATTCACGTTATACCACAAACCGTAAACAGCGCTGCCGCTAGGAAGATAATAGATATTGCCGTGGTAGGGCAAATGTTCAAAGATGTCTTTGTTAAGCCAAGGCCATTGCTTTATACCATCCCGCTCAATTAAATCGTTAAGAGGAAGGATAATGTCCTTGTCATAGAACGGAATATAATCGAGATCGAGTGTTGTTAAGTCCGCCGTTTGCTTTGCGGTAACCTTGGAGAGCATGAATTGCTTCAGCTCCGCATCCTTAAGAGCGATTTCCTCGATCTCCACCTTAACGCCGAATTTTTTCTCGAATCCAATTGCTGCATTTTCCAGAGCAGCTTTGTTCCCCCATATTTTTAATACAGCGCCTTCCTCGACCTTCGGCTCTTCAGCAGGCTGTTCCGCAGATGGACTCGGTTCTGATTCCGCCGATGGAGAAGCCGCCGTGGATGGAGATGAGGATGGTGCTGTTTCATTATTTTTGGAGCAGCCGGCAAGTACGATAGTAAGCAGCATAATGGCCGATAGAACGACGATAAATAAAGAACTAGAACGCTTCGCGAAACCCATTCGATTAATCACTTGATATCCTCCCTTAGTTAAACCGTTAGGTTACTGAGTTCTGCCTGATCTCAATTGAATACTTCCGTTAAATGTATCTCCGACAGACTGCAAGAACACTTCCTGCTGATCCTGTGTCTGCTTCCAGACCGTTACGTCTACTAGCGCTCCTTGTTGCTGCCCATGGCTCCGGCTATTATCGCGAAGCATAATGAGGACCGTATATGTCTCGCCTTGTCTAGTCGCCGCGCCTTGAAGATAGGCGCTTTGGCCATTCACGATAACCCAGTCGAACGCTTGTAGCTCCAATTCAAATCCCATTTGATTCGCCTTCAACCGTAGTTCCCCTTGTACAGTCCCATTGGCGTTGGTACTCAGATCGGCTTTGATTTGCAACTTGTTGTTGCCATTGCCATTACCATGTCCGTTGCCGTTGCCGTTTCCATGACCGTTTCCGTTACCACGAAATAAGGACGGATCAGCAAGCTCGACTTGGCCATTCACCTTGATCTGTGATGGCGCACCAGCCACCGCTATCGTAGACAGCGCCTCATGGATTTGGTACAGCGGGTTGGGCAACAATGTGGCTTCAAGCTCGTATAGTCCAGCTTCCAAATTGGTTATCGTCTGCACCGCTCCTGATGCATCCGTCTGATAGACAGCTTGCGAGACAGAAGCTCGGCTACCGTCAGCATCCAAACGAAATAATTCAAGCTTCATCGGAAGTCCCTGCAGCTCTCCAAGCTCACTATCCTGCTGCTGAATCACATTAGCCGCCAGGTTTACGCTCATGCCCTGCGTTGCAAACGTTGTCCCTGAGTAAATAACCGATGCTGCTTCCTTCGTTACCGTCAGCACGTTCTGATCTACTGCAGACGGATACGAACCACTCCCGGCGAACGTCACCTGAATCGGAATCGCAGTGGATTCCAGCCCAGCATCCGTTGCTAGCAGTACCTGATAGACCAGTCTAGCTATTCCTGTCTCATCTGTAACCGCCGAGCCAAGCTCCGATCCACCTACTACGCTGTAGGTAACTGTTTGACCACTAATCGGATTCCCTTCAGCGTTAGTCAACACAGCTGTTAAAGTTGTGTTGTCACTATATACGCCATCGGCCGAATTAAGCTGTAACAAAGTGCTGTCCATTGTGTTCGCTGGGGAGTCGTTCTTAAAGCCCCATCGCGGAACCAAGCTACCGCCACGATCTTTAGCCCCTGTCCCCCAGAAAGGAGCAAATGCGTAAGCGCCCGATTGTACTTGACCGACTTCCTTCGTCCAAAAGGAAGTGCCTTTCCCATTGGTCCCTGTGTCGTTAATGGCGAAAGCGAAGTTGCCTTCGTGTACCTGCTTGTTAGCTAATTGAACAAGCTCAGCTCTCAGCTCCGGAATGGCCTCCCACGCCACGGATATTTCGTATACCGTTTTACGAGCTACATCATCTCGTACAACCTTCATCCGACCTTCTGTTCCATCAATCTCCGCGATGTCCATCGGGCCCATTACTGACGTAAAATTCGCGTTCGTCGGATAATAGGTTTGCATGTTCGTTCCTGGTGCCGTCTGACGATGTAATTCTGGAACTCCGCCTTGAGCAAGCGTACCGACAAACAGATAATCCATGTAGGAACCTAACGCTTTGTTATAATGCAGATCTCCAAGCAGCAAATCGTCTGGGTTATTCTCGATCGTATCGAACGAAAGCTGCACGCTATCCGAGTTGAAAGCAAATCCATACGGATTGTCCGTGAACTTCATAGGCGAAGACTGATTCTCGTCCGGTACATCCGCTTGGAAATAGAAGTAGTCATCATCCCAAGCCGTCTTTACCTTGTAGATCACATTCTCGAACGACTGAGGGTTGTTGATGATTTCATCCGCTTTACTAGGATCGAGTAACGCCTCAAGGTAATCCTTACTGCCATTGCTGATCATGGTTACGGGTAGAACATCACTCCAATCGTTCACATCCCCGTCCACAGCTATGGTCTTCTTTGGAGCGTAAGCTACCTGAATCGTTTGTTTACCTTGCTGAGTGTGTACAACATTGCTCGATGAGTCATACACATCAAAGCTGTAATCAATGAGGTAGCGGTTAATTTCACTAACAGCTGTCTGAGTCGCCGGGAACGATACAATAACTTTCTCACCAGGCTGTAGGGGTCCCACTTGAACCGTATTCGTTTGCAAAGTCCAACCGGTTGGAGCCACGATGTTCAATTGTCCGCTCAGAGCTGTAGCGGTTGCATTCTCAACCTGAATATCAATGTTCGTGCCGTTCGCACGAACAGGCTCGATAAAGCTTAGTGGACTAATAATCAGAGGCTTCTCAAAGTCAAAGGAAGCTGTCGTAAGCTTCATCTTGAGTGCCTGAGGCGTAAGGTCTGATACGATATAATGCGTCTCCCAAGGGTTCAACGCAACCGTAATTGTTCCGTTACTACCATCGCCAACCAGCTTGCCGAGATAATCATAAACTTTAATGTTTTGTGCATCGTTTAACGTCAGCGTGCCTTTGTATTCCTTATCCGAATAAAGCGCTGCCGTTGCTTTACCATCATCCCGTTCGAACAGGAAGCCCCAAGCCGATTTGGATTGTGGATACAGTTCCTCTACTAATTCGCTGTCCTCTAAGAAATGGCTCATTGTCGAATAAGCAATAACTGCTGGTTTCGGTGCTTTACCATCGTAAATATTGAGTGTATCACCCGAGAATCCCTTGTCATAAGACAAAGCAAACCAGAATGTATGAATGGGAGTATCTCCGGCTCCCAGCTTATTCAGCAAATAAATAGGAGCTACCGTTCGAGCTACGCCGTATTTCTGCTCCTTCTGCGGTAAATAAGCAAGTTGCAACGTTTCAGCGTTCCCAAGCTCCGTTTGCCAGATTTCACCTTCACCAGCTCCTAAGGACCAATTGTCATCCATATACTTCTGAAGCTTGACGTATGCCAACATCGAAGGATCCGGAAGTCCATAGGCATGATTCGTAGAGCCATCAAGATATCCTACATTCGTTGAGCCTTTGGCATACACGACATCCCTTTGATAGGATGTAGAGCCACCGCCAATTAGCTTCACATCCGGATATTCCGGCTTCACACGTTCCCAAATCATCTTCGTCATATCGCGATAATCCTGCGAGTCGCCCGTCTTCCACGTCCATCCATGAACCCATGGTTCATTCCACAGCTCCCAGTTTTTGACGAGGTCCTGCATCGGAGCGATGGAGTTGTATACCATCTCTACATGTGCAGCCATGTCCAGCGGGCGATTCTGATGACGCGATAACGTCTCGCCATTCGGACCAGGCGACACATTCCACGACATATTGTAATTAATCATTCCTAGTAAGCTAACACCATAAGATTGCCAATCGAGTACCTCCTGTCGAGCCTTGGCAATTTCAGTAGCTCCCCAGTACACCCCTGGTGAAGGATTCACGATAGGGGGATCGACAGCGATTATGCCTCGTCTCCATTTCACACCGATCTTCTGAGCAATCTGTTTCATAATGGCTTGATCGCCTGTAGAGGTTAGACCGAGTCCAAACATCGAGTCTTCCTTTACACCCTTATGTGGGGGATGAAGGATTCCAAATGGGAGCTGCGTTATTTGACCCGTAGGAGCCACTCCCTCCTCCAGCACTTCCAGATGGAGAACATAGTAATTCGCTTCTGTGAGAGCCATCGTTGGAATCGTCAATTGCTTTAATTCAAAAGCGCTCATTTCAAACGGAATACTTTCTTCCCATACCGTATCCTGCTCTCTGGATAAGATCTTAGCTTTCACCAGCCCAACTGCTCCAACCGAGCGCCTATTCTTCAGCGCTACCGAGACGGTCGGAACCGCCGGCACATTCGAATCGAGTACATATAAGCCCGTCGGGTCGGTTAGCTCCGCTTTTTTGATGACAACCTGTTCCGGTTGAATACGTTGGACGACAACCTGGTCGAACGTCGCTGTAGCCAGTTGAGCATTCACATGACTCGACACCGCCAGTCCCACATAGATGTCCTGAGACATCGCTATTTGTTGTTGTCCGACTAGCTTCCATACAATTCCGTCAGCCGAGGAATACGCACTGATGGTCTGATCTTCCCTGACAAGCTTCACCCAATATGGTGATGTGACATTGACTCCGGAAGTATTCGTGCTATCTCCGCCCGTCTCAACCCGACGTTGGAATAACAAACCACTTGTTGGTGAAACGGCCATTAACGCTTGTTTGGAAGAGGAAGATAAGCTCTCGCGAATCATGACGCCTGCCTTAGCAGCGGCATGTGTTGCCCCAAAGCTGGAAACCCTGGCAATGATCTCTCCATCTCCCGTCCATGGTCGATAGACGTAATGGAAGGAATCATCTCTGCCCCAAATATCCGCGCCTGAAGCCCGAATGGTTATCACTCCATTGCTCTGCTCATAAGCAGCGTTACCCGCTACTCCCACCGAGCCGATATCCATATTTCCGTAGGGCATAGGCAAATTACCAACAGAGGCGTTCGTGGTTATGGAAACCGCATTACTTGCAGCCGATTCATTGCCCGCTCCATCACGAGCCTTCACTTCAAATGAATAGGCTGTATTTGGCGTTAATCCTTTTATTTTGTAGCTCGTAATACTTCCGATAACCGCTCCTTTATACGAACCATTCTGGTAAATCCGATAGGCGGTCACCCCGCTATTGTCGGTAGAAGGGGACCAAGATAAATTAGCAGTCGTATCCGTTTGCACGGGTACTGCCAAGTTTGTCGGCGCCGTCGGCTCCTGTGTATCGACGATAGCCTCCGGTATGATTTCGTATACCGCTAGATCATCGATGGCATATGCCTCATCCGTACCGTTCGTATCCGTGCGGACACTAAACCGAAACTCAATGTTCGAAATCTTTCTTTCTCCGCCGTTCGGAATGATCTCAAATCTGTACCCTGGCAAATCCTCATCATTGATCTCCTCAAGGATTTCGCTTCCTTCCGGTTCATCATGCAGATATGCACTTGTGCCAGCAATTTGGGTGTTAACCGTCGGAAACCGAGGAATCAGCACGTTGTCATAGTTGCCAAACTGAATACTGGTGTTAACGTCTTTAGCAACAGGCTTGCTGCTTACTGCCCTTCGCTCAAGCTTGAATTCATATACGAATGCAATGGGTGCCGTCCCTATCGGCATGCTGTATATTTCATTAATACGATTGAATAATGCGCCACTTGATAATTTGGCTGTAAACAGACTTGTGGCATTACTACCTAGTGAGGCATCCCTTAGCTCAAGTGCCGGATTTCCGTTGATTTGTACGATCGCTTGTGACCCTCCAGTTGTGGTGCTCGAAACCACAAACGGACTGTATCCGCTTTCAAATCCGGTATCAAAATCCCCAAGAAGTAGATTTGCCGACTTCTGCTCTCCACCAGCGGCACTTACGCTAGAGACGATCATTGTATTGGAGAAGAGTAAAACAATAATAAGTAGAGTGAGTGGGAATCGCTTACATGTATTCACGTTGCTCCCCCTTTCAACTAAACACAGTATTCTAAACATTAAATTGGTAGCTACCCGACTTAAATGTACCAATTGCAGCTCTATACAGGAATAGATTGTTTTGCCATTCCCTTGAATTTATTGCAATCTTCTGGGTTGCTATGTGGTCAACAACCTTCACTCGCTGTCACACCTCGCGTGGAAACCAAAAAAGGTTGCCTAATTAGGCAACCCTTGAATCCCTCTATTCAAATCCACTCGCTATACATTAAATTAATCAAATCCACGTTTGTAGAAGAGCGCGATCGAAATTTTGGAGCACCATAACGAGACTAACGTAAATAAGAGCGCCCAGAATATAGTTGGTATGTAAGTCACGCTACTTAGGTCCGCTGCATCACCTGCAGATCCCGAGTTCTGGATAGCGCTCGTCAGAATGAACAAGGAGCTAATGACCGACTCTACCAAGCAAATGAATGCAATGAGTAAATAATAGCCTTTAAGCAAACCTGGGCGGCGTAGTACGCAAATAAAGATGGAGAGTGCTGCGAATCCCGCACACCACCACATCCCGTATCCATTGCGGACGAATAATGCGAGCCCCAATATCGCCATAATCGCTATGATGATTAAACCCATTTTCTCACGTTTACGTGAGTGAAGGTAAAACAAGAGGACTGTAAATAAAGCAGACCCGATATATCCAGCAAGAGATATTGGAATGGACATCCAGTTATTCGAATAGGCGGTAGACGTTACACCGCTCTGATCCGCATACAGATGAATATACATGACGTTACCGGAAAGCAATAAAGTAACAAGTGCATGGAAAAGCTCATGAACTAGCGTATCGACATTTCGGAAAAAATCAGAGAACGGAATAAAGCGAGTAAGAAATGCTGTAATCGTTAGAAATATAGCTACTCTCAGCCAAGTTTTAATAGAAATCTCCTCTTTCATTTCTAAATCTCGCATGCTTATTCGACAATAATTAGTTAAATTGTACCATATAATCCATCCTATCTACTATTAAATAAACTCCAATAGGAAGGACTACTGCGGATAATGTCGAAATTATTGAATTATGATGACTAAGAGAAAAACACTACTCATTACTATGCTCTTCCTACTCACACTTACCGGAATTCGATTGCTATGGATAACAATCCAAACCCCTCCAGAGCATCCTTCTGCAGTTAATGGTGTACTAGATTTACGAGATTGGGATTTGAAAGGCAATGCTACGATTAATTTGAATGGGCAATGGGAGTTCTATCCTAACCAATTCATCAAACAAGACAATCCATCTGGAAATTACACTCCTAACCAATATATTAAAGTTCCCGGTAAATGGGGGGCTTATCTTTCTGAGGAGTCAAACTCCCAACTAGGTTATGGCTCCTACCGATTGCGTGTTCTAGTTACGCCGCAAATAGAGCAAAGCTTTGGTCTTCGAATGACCTGGATCACGAACTCCTACGAGCTATTCGTTAATGATCGTTTAATTGTTCAAACTGGCCAACCCGCCAACCATGCCGAGCAATATACGCCAAGAAGTACGTCTACTACCGTATCCTTCACATCAGATGAGGATGAACTCGACATTGTCATACACGTAGCTAATTACACCAATTTAAAAATGGGAGGGATCGTCCGATCTATCCAGTTTGGGGATGGTTCAGCCATTCAATCCAACAAGTGGTTTTCCAATAACACTCAGCTCATGGTTTGTTTCTTACTCGTCATCCATGCAATCTATGCCTGTATTCTCTATATGATTGGAACGCGCCAGAAGGTCATGATTACGTTCGCCCTACTCCTTATGAGCACCGTTCTTCTAATCTTGACAGATGATGACCGATTATTGTCCGTCTGGTTCCCGATTAACTTCACATGGATGTACAAGCTTCAGCAATTGTCCTTGATAAGCTCAGGAGCGCTCTTGTTCAAGTATATCATGCAGCTATTGCCCGAATATTCGAAAATAAAAACATTCCAGCGACTTATGTTCTTCTATGTAATAGCTGCGATCATGATGCTAATCGCTCCTTATTCCTTTAACCAGCAAGCCTTTTTCTTTTATTTTCTAATTATCCTCATCCCTAGTCTTATCATTCCAACACTCACGTTGCGCTCAGCAATGAAAGGCGATAGAGATGTGTTATTTCTACTGCTTGGTGTTACTGCAATTACGACTAATGCCCTGTGGGGCTTCATTAAGAATACGATTTGGACCGAACTGAGTTTTTACCCGTTAGATTTCATCATCGCTTTTCTAGCACTTGCAGCCTATTGGTTCAAACAGTATTTCCGATCATCTGTTCAGACTCAGAAGCTTGCAGAGAAACTGCAAAAAGCGGATAAGCTTAAAGATGATTTCCTGGCGAATACCTCACACGAATTACGTAACCCGCTTCACGGAATTATTAATATTGCCCAGTCTGTGCTAGACACAGGGAAAAATACTTTAGGTGACATTAATACTAAAAACTTAGAAGTGCTCGTTTCCGTTGGGAAGCGCATGTCTTTCTTAATCAATGATCTTCTCGAGCTTAACCAGCTCCAAGAAAGCGGTATTGTACTTCAGACTTCACCAACTCGAATCCAAACGCTAGCTTCTGGAGTATTCGATATGCTTCGGTTCATGACGGAAGGCAAGCCCATCCGATTAATCAATCATGTTCCGGACAACTTCCCATCGGTCATCGCCGACGAGAATAGACTTATCCAGATTATATTCAATCTCCTCCATAATGCCGTGAAATTTACAAACGAAGGAACAATCACAATTAATGCCTCCGTCAAAAATGGCGTAGCGAACATTATGATTATAGATACGGGTATCGGAATGGATGAAGAAACGCTTAAGCGGGTATTCCAACGCTACGAACAGGGTGACTCTAGTATGACCGCAATCGGAGGAGGACTCGGTCTCGGACTAAGCATTAGTAAACAGCTTATAGAATTGCATGGGGGAGAAATCCAAGTGATCTCAACTCCTGGTCAAGGCTCAGTTACTACCTTCACGATGCCGTTCGCATCTGTCTCCAAAGAGGATAATGTGACACCGGAGCTTACAGTATTATCCTCTTTGGTTGCCTTAAACATAGAAGCATCAGCTTCTTCCGAATCGGATCTTTTGGATGCTTCGCTCGAATCCATAATCGAGGACAAGGTTAGTATATTGGCTGTGGACGACGATCCCGTCAATCTGAATATATTAGTCAATATCCTCTATCAGGAGCATTACGACATTGTCACAGTAACGAGTGCCAAAGACGCGTTATCCATCTTGAATACACGAGAATGGGACTTGGTTATTAGTGACGTTATGATGCCTCATATGTCCGGTTATGAATTAACGCAAGCCATTCGCGAGAGCTTCTCTATCTCGGAGCTTCCCATCTTACTACTCACTGCACGCAGCCGAGCAGAGGATATCGAGGTTGGATTCCAGTCTGGTGCTAACGATTATGTAAGCAAACCGATGGACGCTTTGGAGCTCAGAACCAGGGTTCGTGCCCTTACAAATCTGAAGCAATCGGTGCGCGAACGGATGCGGATGGAGGGTGCATGGCTTCAAGCACAAATTCAACCGCACTTCCTGTTCAATACGTTAACTGCCGTAGCTGCACTGAGTGAGATAGATACAGTTAGAACACGTAAGCTACTTGAAGTATTCGGAAATTACTTGCGCGCCAGCTTTGATTTCAAGAATGCGGATAAGCTAGTTACACTTAAGCACGAGCTTGAGCTTGTCCACTCTTACGTGTATATCGAGAAAGAACGTTTCGAAGATCGATTGCAAGTAACGTGGGAATTGGACGAAAGTATTCCGTTATTCATTCCACCGCTAAGTATCCAACCCTTGGTTGAAAATGCAGTTAAGCACGGTATCATGAAGCGATCTCGAGGTGGAGAAATCGTGATACGGGTAATCGATCATGACGATTACGCAGAAATATCCGTAAGCGATGATGGTGTCGGCATGGATGAGGTCAAGCTGAAGCACATATTAGATATGCAACCTGGAAAGAGAACCGGAATCGGTCTCCTCAATACCGATAGGCGATTAAAGCAGATGTACGGTAAAGGACTTCAAATAGATAGCACATTAGGTCAAGGAACCACTGTTTCCTTTCGTGTGCTGAGGCGGAAAAAATAATGCGCTGGCTCTACAGATGCTTACGGGTGTCCCCAACAAGCAACTTTGAACCACTGCAATTGAGTTCCGCGGGTGCGAAGGCCATAAATGTGCCTCATTCAGCCGCAAAAGTTACCTTTCGTGTACTGAAACTGAAGCGAAAAAAAATAAGACAAGAAGCCACCTGATGGGCTTCTTGTCTTATTTTCATTATTGACTAAGAACAGTCTTCTTGTGCCTTACCTTATTCAACTGAACCACGATAAACACTACAAGGAACATCACCATAAATCCAGCCGAATAACGATACATAATCGCATAATCCGATGCAGCTGAGATTGCTCCAAGTAGGATTGCCCCAGTCGCTACCCCTAAGTCAGTCGAATTATAAAACATACTGTTAGCCATGCCATATTGAGCTTGTGTCGAAGATCGCAGCATCCATGCCTGAAGGGATGGCTGAATCGCACCAAAGCCAAGTCCGTACAGCAGCGCAGAAAGGATAAGCATCGGCATTGATGTTGTATATGAAAGTATAGCTAAGCTTGCGACGACACAAACCCCTGCTGGAATAAGAACGGCTGCTGGTCCTTTTCTATCGAACAGCCTGCCGGATATAGGCCTAATAATAATGATCGTGATCGCGTTAAACAGGAAGAACAATCCCACCTGCTCCAGGTGCACCGATTCGCCGAACAAGGCGATAAAGCTAAGTAATCCCCCGTAGGTTACAGCTAAAATAACATTGAGTACGGCTGGTAATACTAGCTTTGTGTTAAACGGAATTTTCTCAGATGGGCTTGAAATTTGTACGGATGGTTTTGCTCGTTCCGCTGGAATCGACCGCGACAACAGCAGTAGTGGAAAAGCAAGAAGCATCGTTATCATTCCGATTGTCGTTAGCATACTGAAACCCGAGCTCTCCATCACATTCAAGCCGATTAAAGGACCTATCGACATAGCTAGACTAGTCGATAGACCGAAATAACCAATTCCTTCTCCCATTCTTTTGACTGGAATAATTTGAGAGACTATCGTTGGTATAATTGTGCTAGCCATACCGAACCCTATGCCATATCCAACTCGCATTAGCAACAATGATCCAATGGAATCCGCAAAGACATACATACCGGTTATCGCTGCCGCAATGGCCATCCCAATATATAATAATACATTCCGTTTTACTTTCCGCATCAGGAATGCGGTCATAAACCTTGTCGCAATCGCGGTTAATGCGAACACACTAGTTACAAGGCTTACCATCAAATCACCCGCATGAAACTCACTCTTCACGTAAGCTGGAAAAGACGCTAGAAGCATCTGTAAATTAAGAAATAAAAATAATGAACAAACCGTTAAAACAATAAAGGCTTTCGTCCATAATCTCGTATGTGGCTCTTGTTGTGGAAGCATGATTTATTCCCTTCTTACTCTTTATTTATTATTTCATTAACATGATTATTAATTCTTAGAAGTAGCTCCATTAGCAGCTTATACTCGTCATCTGAAATACACTTCTTCACTTCCTTGGTCATTTGAGCCTCTATTGGAATCGTCTCTTTAATTAGAGATTTTCCTTTGTCCGAAATATACACCAAGAAGGAGCGCCGATCATTCTCACCTACTCGCTTATAGATGAGACCTTTAGCTTCTAAATGATCAAGAATACGGGTTGTCGTTGGCTTATCCTTGCCTGAGCGTTCCGCAATATCCTTCTGAATCAATCCATCCGTCCTGTCAATCTGGTAGAGGACTGACCATTGCTCTGGTGTGATCTCATGTTCTTTAAGCCCATTCTGAAATAACGAAGATAATTTACGATAAGTGTTGCCCATCATAAAGCCTATTGAAAGGTCTAACTGATTGTCATTTGTCGTCATGATTTTAATCCTCCAACTTCGTCATGAATATTAGTTGTCTAAACAACTATATACCAAAAAACTAATTATGTAAAGAATGACATACAAAAAAGACCATCCCCTTAATTACTGTGGAATAGTCCCTTATTCGAATGAATTCACGATCAAGATAAGAAAAATGGCTTGTAATGCTCTTTCTTCCTATACGTAATTTTGCCCATCCTGTTCTCTTCCCTATTCGTCATTCTCCTTGTCATCACTACCCAGCCTTTACGATAAGGTCGTTGTTCAGTGGGAGACTCGGGGTCAGAATTGACTGCTGGTTCAAGCTCCTCAAGAACTTCAGTCGTTACCGATACCTCGCAAGAGAGCGGTTTAGGTGAAATAAAACGACAAGTCAGTGTTAAATCATCCATACGTAGCTCAGCGACAATATAGATGTTGGCCTCATGCGTGTTTTTAAACTTCAAATCCTTCCTCCCGTAAACGTAGGTTGCATCCAATCCAAGATCGATAAACCTCTCCTCTCCCCAAAGGTCTGTGCTGTGATTGTGCTTTTCGAGTATACGCAAATTTGACTTCATAGCCGCATTAAACAGCAATGTACTAATTAAGCAAGAACCTCCACCTGCCATGTAATCGACACGACCACGGACGAACATCGGACCTTTCTGAAAGCCTTGTTCCTCCGTTGTCCCACCGAAAAATCGCCGAAGCGAGAACACTTCACCTGGTCTCAGCACGGAATGGTTAACTAATTGACAGCCGAGACCCATATTGTGGAATCGACTATGGTTGATTTCCTTAAGGTCCTCACGCCACTTCATCTGGATGCTTATTTCCGACAGCACATGTCCATCGAGAAATTCCGCTGTAGATTGAACCTTTCTCGATGAGATTCGAAAATACCACCCACGAAGCACGCTATGTACGTCATCAAGCAGTAACCTTGTTCTAAGTAATTTGATCGCAGGCTTCTTTCGATTTCCGGCCATTGGAAGGCCTCCTTCCTCCTAGTGGATCTTAACCACCATGACATCTAATCTGTAAAGAAGTCTACCAGACGCTCAATTCCTTCCTTGTATTTAAGAGAAGAGAAGGACAACCGCAGCGAGCTTGGCAGGCCAAAATCCGAACCAGGTACTGTCGCGACATAAGTGGACTCCATTATTCGAGTGGCCAACTCTAGGCTTGTTAAGATTCCATGTTTGTTCATATAAGCGGAGCAATCTAATGTAATGTAAAATCCGCCATTGGACCGATTTACCTTCACGTCCATCACTTGCGCAAGCCTATTAACCGTATAATCACGGCGATCTCTATAGAGATCAACTAAATCCTCAATCTCACTTTGTAAATCCAGAGCTGCGATTGCTCCGTACTGTACAACGGGATCAAGCGTTAGCATTGTATGATGCTGGATAACCGTTAACGGTTCTATTAATGCCTCCGGAACAATACAGTAGCCCACACGTCGCGCATACATTCGATACCCTTTGGAAAAGGCATTCGTCGTAATAAAGGTAGATTTTGTTTGCCCTAGCTGCACCGCCGAGACAGGATCGGAATCAAAACTCATATTAGCATATATTTCGTCATGAATAATGACGGCTTGTCCATTAACGAGAGTATCGATCTCGAGCATTTCCTCCCGGGAAATCATATTCCCTAGCGGGTTGCCAGGTGAATTCGTCACGACAACCTTAGTATGCGGAGTGAAATTTTCGCGAAAAGACTGCAAATCCACCCTCATCGTATCCGGGTTGATCTGGTAGTATTTGATCTTTGCCCCAGCTAACAAAGCAGAAAAATGATAGAGAGAATAATAGGGAGAAGGAAGAAGCACCTCGTCCTCTCGTCCTAACAGCAGCTGAAACAAATTTCGGAAAATGGAGCTTGTCCCCGATCCGATAATAAATTGACGCGAGGGAATGCTAACATCATATTTCTGCCGATAATACTGCGAAAGCTTTTCTCTAAGCTCTGGAAGACCAGCTGGGAAAACCTGCGAGCTTTTTTGGAAATCAACAAGAGCTTCCTCCATTGCTGCAGTGATCTGCGGATGGAGCGGAAGCTCCGACTTCCCTAGTGTCATACGGATCACATCCTTGTGATCCTGCTCATAGTCATAAGCCATTTGATCCAGTACGAACATAAGGAAACGCTGCTCGTGAAAGTCAATGCTTGTCCTCAATTGCAAGCTAATACCCTCCCCAACTGATCCTCTAAAACAAAATGAGAATTTTCTAATCTCTACTCCCTTATATCAGACGTTAGAATTTTACAAAAGTTACAAATTTCCATACAAAATTTAACTAATTATTCACCTGCACCTTCCCAACACATAAATAAAGCAGCAGTCCGCTTCTTTACGAGTCGGACTGCTGCTTTAGGTTTCATAGCGTATTTAGCTTGATTACGCGTCTAATCGGCAGCTATAACCTCACCCTGTCTTGGGTTCAAGCCACCCTCCCATTGCACTCGAATCGATTCCCCCTCAAACAAATCTTTATTATCGGATACCTGATAATGCAAATGAGCTTCGCTGGAATTTCCAGAGTTTCCGCATAATCCGATTGAATCCCCTTTGGACACCTGATCTCCAACCTTAACTTTGACAGACCCCATCTGAAGATGAGCTAAGAAGCTATACTCCCCATTGCCATGATCAATAACGACTACATTACCTGCAGGATGATCTTCGTTCATGACACCTACAGGTTCGTTGTCCTTAATATCGTTTATCGCTTGTACAACCGTGCCACTCTGCGGCGCAACAATTTCTTGACCAAAAGCATAATAGCTTTCGTTCTTCGTTGCGTCGCCATCATAAGTGAATCCAGCCTTCACCTGAAAAACATCATAAGCATAACGTTGACTTGGGACCTCGTAGTGATAGTTTGAAAGAACATCTTGTCCCCCCCAGAACACAAACCACTCCCCTTTGAATGGAATCCCGTAGGCAAGCTTAGTCTGAACCTGATCTGTTTGCGGGAAGCTTTCTAATGGCATCAATTGCAAGCCCGTAATTACACCTTCCGTATCTATGATCGCGATAATCCCTTTCTTGCTTTCTTGATCGGTCCAAGTGTTATATTGTCCATCGTTAATTTTTATCTGCGAATGTGACTTCCAGGCTGTAACCCCTTCACTGTAACCGAGGATCCCCTCTCGGAACTGAGCTAAGGATATTTCTTTTCGGAAAATATCGCTCGTCTGGTTATAGATATCATCGTAGGCCCTGTTTTTTAATGCCTGACCGATCTGTTCCGCATTCCCATTCATAGATTCGGACTCCTCCAGTTTGGATTGTGTTGGTACAGCCTCCGGTGCGGCTTCACTTGCTGTCCCTATGCCTGTCGCTGAAGCTAACTCAATCTTGTTATTGCTGCCCCCGCAACCTGTGAGTAGAACTGCGCTCGTCACCCATAAGATCAATATCATTCTCATATGCCACTCCACCCTCTTATTGTTATCTCTCAATGATGAGGGACCCATCTTATAGAATTCGAAACGGAAGCTTACGCCTATCTTAATTTAGTAGAACAATAATTAAGATTCCGTTAAGGTTGTCATCGTTCCACACCTGCTAGAGCGTGGTAAAATAAGGAGTAATGCTAAGTGCAGGGGAGCGACTTAATGTGATCAATACAACTATCCTTCTCGTGGACGATGAGCAAGCAATTCTCCAGTTGTTGGAGACCGTGCTTCGCAAAGAAGGATTCCTACATATCGATAAGGTAAAAACAGCTGAAGATGCGCTCATCGCCTGCGAAAGAAGAAGCTACGATCTGATCCTACTAGACGTAACTCTTCCAGGTATGAGTGGGGTTGAAGCTTGTCCTTTTATCCGCAGACTGACAGATGCTCCTATCCTCTTCTTGAGCGCGAGAACAACGGATTTCGATAAGCTGACTGGGTTTGCGGTTGGAGGGGACGATTATGTAACGAAGCCATTTAATCCACTTGAAATCGTCGCACGTATTAAATCCCAGCTTCGCCGTTCGCGCAAAGCGACTGAGACGGTGGCAAATCCGGTCAACGGTTTATTTGATTTCGGCCGATTTCAAGTCCATGAAGCTTCCGCAGAGCTTCGTGTGGAAGGCATCCCTACTCCTTGCCCTTCGCTCGTCTTTCAACTCTTGCTTTTTTTATGCAAAAATCCGAATCGGGTATTCACGAAAAGCGAACTTTACGAGAGAGTATGGAGAGAGAATAGCCTAAGCGATGATAATACAATAATGGTTCATATTCATCGCATTCGCGAGCGGATTGAGATGGATCCTGCACAACCAGAATACTTGGTCAATGTAAGAGGGTTAGGGTACAAGCTAGTTAAGAGGGAGCTCTCTCATGAATATTAAAAGCCGGCTCACTCTACGCCTGATCTCTTGGCTAGTTGCTGTAGGCGTCATCCTGTTCGTGCTTGCCGGAATCGTACTAAACTGGACGATGAACCAATTGGTTCGAGTCGAGGCTTCACGCGAATTCAACAGTGCTGGCTTACATCAATTGATCCAGAACATTCAAACGAGAGAGGATAAGCTCCAGTTTGACGCCGATATTCTAGAGCAAATTCGGGAGAGTGGGGGCTGGCTTCAGCGAATCGATGACAACGGCCAAGTGACTGACGCATTTTATACACCTGCAGATGTCCCTCTCTCTTATGGTCCTGGGGAGTTAACCTCGTATTGGTCTGGGAAGAGTCCGTTTCCGTACCAGCTATATTTGTGGATCCAGGAGAAGGACGGTGTCGTACATACCTTACTCTATGGCCTGAAAAATAGGGACGATCTTCTCCTTGAGCAGATAAAAGAAAAAGGATTCGCTAGAGGATCGGATATCGTTCTCCCCCAGGATATTCAGGACAATCTGAGGAGCATCGGGGCATGGGTACAACTATTAGATGCTCAAGGCTCTGAGCTTGCGGCATTTAACAAACCTTCAGGAGCTCTTGATCGCTATTCTGTTCAAGAGTTACCGCTTCGCACCGTCTATCCAGATCGGTATGGCACGAAGCTCGTATCCTTGTATGATCAGGACACGAGCATGACATGGATCGTAAGCTCACCATTGTCCGGTATGGAGCCTGGGGAAGTGCCGCTGATCACACCGGAGCAACAAGTATTAGTGAAAAGTATTGGCCTGTTGTTACTTGTAGCCCTGCTTGTGTTCATCCTTGTTTCCTATTGGTTCGGGCAGCAATTCGGTTCCCCGATCGTACATGTCTTAAAATGGTTGCGGCTACTAGGTGAGGGACGTTATGAGGAGCCAGTCGATTCGAGTGGTGTTCCTCGAAGCCAGAATCGAAAAGGCAGGAGAAAACGTAAGTATCGTGTCTATCAAGACGTCATTGATTCCATGAATTCTCTCTCCCAATCCCTTCATCACAGTGAACAGCTTCGAGAAGACACTGAACGAATGAGAGAGGAATGGATTGCTGGGGTGTCTCACGATCTAAAAACACCCTTATCCTCCATCAAAGGCTATGCGCACGTATTAGACAATGATTCGTATGAGTGGACGAAAGAAGAAATGCGTTCGTTTGCTCAAATTATAATAGACAAATCCTCTTATATGGACGAGCTGATCAACGATTTGACGCTAACATATAAGCTAAGGAATGGGCATGGTGCTCCTTCAGTTGAACTCGTGGAGTTGAACGAATACGCAGCCCTAGCTATCGAGGAAGCAGCAAATCATCCGATGTACCCTGAGGGCAACATACGCTTAATTCCTTTAGATACTCCCGTATATATACTCGTTTACAAGCCTTGGTTCCAGCGCATTGTAGACAACTTGGTTGCTAACGCCTTACTGCATAACGAGAATGGCACGCTTCTAACCATTTCCGTTCAAGTCCCGGAGCCCGCCCATATTACTCTTACCTTCGCGGATAATGGTAAAGGGATGGATGAGGAAACGGCGGCGAGATTGTTCGAGAGATACTATCGCGGAACGGACACAGAGAGTCTCGCAGAGGGATCTGGACTTGGCATGGCTGTAACCAAAGCATTGGTGGAGGTGCTTGGCGGCTCAATAGAGGTCGTGACTAGCATCGGACAGGGAACTTCCCTTATTACGAGATGGAAAATGGCTGAACCACCTATGAAATGAGCCCTTCTTTGTTCCGATAATAGATCGAGATATGCAAAGAGGCTGACTAAAAAGGATTTAACTTTGATCAGCCTCTTTGATTTTGATTGTGATACCTCCCAGTGATGGAGAATTCGGAGATTTAGTAGTTCGTCGTTGTTTAGGTCGATCAGAAGCTGAGTGGTCCACTTAGAGCATAAGTTAGCGAAGAGTTTTTGTTTAGAAAGCGTGAAAATGATACTGCGAATCCTCGCGAATACGACTCCCCCTATTTTAGGGAATCCTAAGCAGAAACAAAAAACCTACTATGGCCATGGACAAAACCAACCACTACCCTCGCATAGTCAGAAAAACCAACAATGACAGGACTAACCCAACTCTTCTATCTAAAAATACCTAAGTCGTAACTTTGTCGTTCCACTATTCCTAACAGTTAACCGGTTTTTCCGCTTATCTACGGAGATGAGGGCATTGGAAAAAGAGCTCCCCCTCAGGTCTTTCGACCTTATGGGACAGCCCCTTCGGATTATTAAGTCAACCAGGGATTACTGGTTGGCCTTTTGTTGTTAAGGTAATGTTTCGGATGAGATCAACTGTGATATCTGTAGCTACCATTTTATTTTTCCCAGCGCTCTTTCTCCTACAGACTCATCTAGGTGTCCGTCTTCATAAAGTGATAAATACCTCGAAATGTACTCAGTAATGTATTCTCACTCCGCTTAACATTTGTGGTTATGCCATACGGATGAAGTCCCCGTATCAAAGCTGGCACGAACAATTCCCCACTCTTGGCGATTTGTCCGCCAATGACGATAGCGTCTGGCTGAAATCTCTGCATAGTCTCTGCAAGGACTTGTGCCATACGTTCTCCGAACTGCTCGAACAATTGAACGGCCAGCTCATCACCTGATAGAGCTAACTGCGCCAGCTCCCGGACATCCTGTCCATCGGAGAGGTCAAACCCGAGCTGTGCAGCCAAACTCAGCACACCTCGACGGGAAACAAAATTGTCCGCGATGCCATCTCTGTAAGGGAGATGATACAGCCAGCCGTTCTCGGGCACGTCCTGACGTTGCTTGACCAAACGACGGTTGTCTACGAATCCCGAGCCGAGACCGGTTCCGATCGTCATACAAACAACACGATCAGAGGTGGAGGCTTGACCATAAACAGCCTCTCCTAAGGCAAATAGGGATGCGTCATTCTCGAATGCCAGCCTCCAATTCGGAGCAAGGGATGCCGCGATTACAGAATCCTCCTGGAACACGGTTCTGAGCTTCTCACCGATATTCATGCCATAGATAGCTTCGAACTTATTCAATCCTTGAATATAGCTAATCCCCCGCTCATAATCAAAAGGGCCCGGAAAAGCGTATCCGATTCCGTATATACGCGCTCCCGACACTTCAATTAAGGCACTAGCCAAATCTCTCGCCATAGCCTTGAAATGTTCTGTTATTTCATCTACCGATCCATTCGAGTACGCCTCGTATTGAGTCAGTGTATGCTCTAATACCAATCCATCTATATGGATAATTCCCGCTTTAATGTAGGTTCCGCCTACATCAAAGGCGAGTAGATACTGATTCTCCATGAACCCTCCCCCTTACATGATCAAGCCCGCACATATGCCTTAATGGTGGCGATTGTCTGACCTACGCTTGGTCCGCTTGGACGAATCGTATAACGTTTAATGGATGCTGGGACTATAAAGGTTTCCGCATACCTTACAACAAACGGATCGAATTCTCCATCAGGGCTTTCCACCACAGCTTCTTCGCCCTCTACAAGATTAAGCATATGAACACTTCCGTTCCCATCATGCGTGACTGGCTCAGAGAACCAATGACGGCGGGTTTCGATAAACTGGAATTCGTGTAGTCCCGTCTGCTCCTCTTTCCATCCCGTTCCTTCTGCGATAGGCTCCACACGATCGATAAGCTCATCTTCAACCCATTTCGTTCTTCGATCCCACTGCACTACCTTCGAACCATGCTCAAGATGAACAGGACGTGGTTGGCCATCAAGTCCAACCTGACCCCAATCCCATAGCTTGAAAGTGAATATATAAGGTGTCGCGCTAATCTCCAGGATCATGCAGTCCTTCGCTGAGCAATGGATCGTGCCAGCCGGAATGAGGAAATGCTCATGCTTGTTAGCGGGGTAGATATTGACATACTGCTCTGCTGGGAATGCGATTTCTCCCGCTTGTGCCCGCTCCAAGTCCTGCCACATCTGCTGGGCATCTACCTCTTCCTTTACTCCAAGATAGACGAGTGCGCCTGGCTTCGAATCCAAAATATAATAGCTTTCATCCTGCGTATAGGTCATACCAAATGTTTGTTTGATATAATCCGTCGTTGGATGAACCTGCAGGCTTAGATTACCTCCTCCAATCGTATCGAGAAAATCGAAACGAATCGGAAATTCGGCTCCGAAGCGGGCGAATACTCTATCCCCCAGCAGCTCGCGAGACTTGAAGAACACGAGATTGATTGAAGGTAATTCAATGCGCACAGGACCAAATTGGAAATAAAGGCTGTTCTCCTCAGGTACTCCGTCGAAGCCCCACGCATAAGGCTTCTCTTGTGGGGGTAGATCAATATGGGATTCTAGCCATGTACCTCCCCACACACCTGGATCGAAATACGGAACTAAACGAAAGGGTTGCGAAGCTGTCTGCTGCAAACCATTCATTAGCGCTTCACAAGTGACCATCTTAGGATCGTCTTTCAAGTTTGTGTCCAAGTAGAAGTCTATTCGATTAAACAATTGACGCTTCAAGCGATCTGCCATACGCCATTCGAAGAAGAAGCCTCCTTTGTATTTACGAAGCGTCTCTTCCTCCTGATTGTCCATACGCCAATTACCGAACTCCTTGGAGCGATAACGCTGTTGGATTTCCCAGCGAGCCATGTCCGCATAGACTAACACATCTCCTTCTGTGACCAAAGAAGCTCCGAATCCGATAATGACGACAAGACCTTCCTGCACCGCGTTCACTTTGTCCTTCAACTCTTGCAATTGATCCTTGCCATAGAACTCATCGATCGTACATGGGGACATATAGCCGAATACCCGATCATCCGTCAAATATCTTTGGATCTCCTGCTTTATTTGATCCCCTGGGAGCGCCGCTTCTTCCGAGTGGATGACCATTACCGGTTCAAGCCGTGTTTCAAGAGCTTTGATGATCTCATCCTGGCGAACGGTTGGGTAACATTCTATGACTAGCACTGATTTCTTTACCGATAGGCTGCTGATCTGGGATTGGAGCACTTGTGCGATTTGTTCATAACCTTGCCAAGCTTGGTCGTCACATTGCTTTATATGTACCGTCGGTGCCTGATTATAGCTGCTTCTCTTTTTAACGTTAGTCATCATTTGTGAAAAACCTCCTGAGATCTAATTATATTATCAATACATAACACATTGTAACAGATAATAACTAAATATAACACCTAAACACAAAGAAAACCTCTGCGTGTGCTTCCTACGCAGAGGTAACAGTCAACTATCTATACGATATGCAGGGGTATACCCTGTTGCATGAAATGGTCCTTCATTTCCAATGAAATTCCACTGTCCGTGATTACTGCGGATATTTCGGCTGCCATTGCAGTCGTCGTGAAGGACCTTGCGCCAAACTTGGAGGAATCAAGCAGCATGACGGTTTGCCCAGCGGAACGAATCATTGCTTGTTTTACTCGCGTATCAAGTAGATTAGGATCCGTGAAGCCCGTTTCCGGAGTGAACCCTAAGCCCGACAGAAAAACCGTATTCGCATGAAATTGTTCAAAGAACGATTCGGCTACCGGCCCAACGAAAGTGCTGGACTGTTCCCTTAGCATCCCACCGCAGCAGAGCACCACATTCCGTCCGGCCCCCGTATTTAGCAAATTCAACGTATTCAGTCCATTAGAAAGTACCGTTAATTGTGAAAATGAAAGTAGATAAGGAGCCATTCGGGCAACCGTAGTTCCACCTTCAAGAATAAGCACATCGCCCTCATTCACAAAATGCTTAATCGCATATGCAGCTATCCGTTCCTTAACATCTTGGTTCCGAGTTTCTTTCTCAATCGCTGCGGGTTCTTGTACATAACTCTGAGCGAGTACCGCACCGCCATGTGATAGAATCACATGGCCTGTTGATTCTAACTGCCTCAAATCCCGACGAACCGTCATTTCAGACACGTTCAAGGCTTGACTAAGATGCTTGATTGTACATCCGCCTTCATTGGACAGATATTCGATAATGGCGGACTTACGTTGAATGGGAAGCAATCTAAGCACCTCTCGTTTCAATTTCACACATAATATAACATATATTATCAATGTAAAAACAATAAGTAAACTGCCGCAACACGGAGTCCACACCTTCCCTTCACCCAGGAGAGTGAATCTTGTCTTAATCCTAAAAGGAAAAGCTGCCCCATAAGACCCTTAGGGTCCATATGGAACAGCCTTGATAATAGAAGGATTTATGTTAAGGCAATTCAATCGACACTTCACGCTTAGCATCCGCTGACCTGAGCACACCGTCGATAATTGCTTGCTGAATCAGAATCTGCTCGCCCGGAATCGGAGCTGGCCGTCCGTCTCGCACGGCTTCGGCGAAGTCTCTTACTTTCTCGTCGAACAAATTCAGCTTATGCTCAATGAGAGGAATCGCTGTTTGCGTGTGACCGCCGTACTCGTCATGGAATAATGACATCGATCCGATGGAGCCATCCCAAACACCCGACCATGGTCCGCTACCTGCAGAAGTTACTTTAAGCCCCGCATCCGTACCTAAGAACATCGTCGCACCAAGCGTATCCATGTGCATTGCCCATGAAATCTTGAATTGTAACACTAGATCATTTTCAAATCGGACCATGGCCACTCCGAAATCTTCGACCTCGAATTTGCTAGCTTCCGAATGATAGAGCGCATTAGTCCCAAAGTGGTTTGATGTAAAAGCAGACACAGTCAAAGGACGAGGGTAACCCATCGCGTTAAGCGCCATATCCAAGGAGTAACAGCCGATATCCGCCATCGCTCCGGCTCCAGCCAGCTTCTTACTAATGAAGGTTCCGCCTGGCATACCCCGGCGACGTCCGCCCCCAGTTTCCGCATAATACACTTTGCCAAGTCTTCCGGATTGAACGATATCTTGCAGCAGCTTCATATTGGGGTCATAACGCGGTTGAAAGCCAAGCGTTAGCATGTTGCCCGTATCCCGCGCCACCTGCGTCATCTCAAGTGCTTCCTGAAGCGTAACTGACATTGGCTTTTCCAATAAAACCTGTTTTCCCGCCCGCAACGCATCAACAGTTGTCACATGGTGAGAGACATTTGGTGTGCAAATACTTACTGCATCGAGCTCTTGCTCCAATAGCTTCTGATGTCCATCGTAAGCCGCAGCTCCGACGAGCTGCTCTGCATCTACGAATTGTTCCGCCTTGCCAGGAATAACGTCAGCAACGGCAACGATTTCTACGAAAGGCAGCCTTTGGTAAGCTGATACATGTGCTCTTGCAATTCCGCCGCTTCCAATAATGCCCACTCTTATATTTTTACTCATGATGATCCGCTTCCTTCTCTCGTTAGATTATTGAACGCCCCGCGAGCTTCGTCAGTATGCTTCCTTCGATAGACGCTAGGCGTAACCTCGTACTTATTTTTGAACACTGGATATAAGTAATTTGGATTGGCGTAACCGTGATTAAGGGCAATTTCTTCTATCGGCTTATCGGTATGGACTAGCTCCGAACAAATGCCTGACAAGCGAATATGCTCCAAGTAATCTCTGAATGTCGTCTGTCCTTCGCTACGGAAAATACGCTGCAGCTGTCGTGGACTAATATGAATCGTTTCGGCTACCTGCTCCAAGGAAATCGGCAAGCTTTCGTTATCCTGAATATATTGGGTAGCAAGCTGATAGCGGTGAAAATTCATGTCCCGCTCCGGTATTCCAGGCTTCCCCTCCAGGTTATCGAACACACGGGTCGTACGTAGCAGGATTTGGATGATCGCTTGTTTCATCAGCGTGTAGAATCCCGATGGCTGCTCCTCCCAAATTCGGTAAGCATCCAGAAATCCTTTCATCGCATGAAACCGATCGACAATAGGAATGGCTGGCATTCGATCAAGAGCTGCTATACACGCCTTAGCCTCACTTGCTTCCAGATCATCCCCCCAACTCTCCCCTTCGGATTGTGTATCCAATGGAACGATGTCCAAGTGCAGGCAGAGCTCGTACATGGATTCGTCTGGGTCCGACTCCTGATAATGCATTAAATCCGGGCCGGTCAAATAGAACAAACCCTCATTGAGATCATAAGTCTGATCGATAAGAATGACTTTCCCTTTGCCCTTAGGAATAAAATGAAACTCGTACTCGGAATGCTTGTGAAAGCTAATAATACTACCGGGAGAAAATATAGCCAGATGACAGCGGAGCACTCGAATGCCATAAGGCCCCCATCGGAATTGCAATTCTAAGCGATCAAGAGCATCTGGCTTGTTGGTCATGCGGGCATAGGGAAAAGGACTGAGATGTCCGGCGGATTTCCGATCCTGTTGCTTTCTCGAATCCCTATCACGCTTGTCCTTATCGTTCACCGCCCGCTTCCCCCTCTTCTCCTATTCCTTGAATGACTCCATTAAGCTTACGCCAGCTCGTCGATCCGAATCGGACGACCTTCCGCAACAGAACGAGTCGACGCTTCCATTAACCGGGTTAGATCTGCCGCCAATGCGACATTATCAACAGCTTCCGTACCATTCTGAATATGTCCCACCCATTGATCAAATGCGACTGGAAGAGGTGCATCCACTTCAAGCTCCACCCAGTTCTTGCTGCCACTATTCGTACGCATAACTGGAACTTCATGCGGGAATCCAAATAACAAAGTACCTTCTGTGCCATGTAGTTCAATGGAGAAAGGAGAGTGACTGTTCACGAAGCCCGCTTCTACGATCCCAAGAGCACCTTCAGGGTAACGAAGAACAGCTACGGCATTGTCTTCAACCTCTTTGCGCGTTACATATCCGAAATTCGCACTTACGCTCTCCGGCATTCCAAGGAATAGCCGAACAAGATACATCGGATGACAGCCAAGGTCGATCAAAGCTCCCCCACCACATTGTTCTTTGGAATAAAAGTGGGGTGGCAACCAATCTGCAGTCGCCCCGTTGTGGGATAGACGAACTCTAGCCAATGTGAGCTTGCCAAGTGAACCTTCACGGATCACTTTCTCAATCGAACGAGTATACCCCGCATAGAGACGTGGGAGCGACACCGTAAACTTCACTCCTGCTTCCTTGATCGCCGCAATGATTTCCGTAACCTCTTTGTTCGTAGGTGCAACAACTTTTTCTGTGAAAATATGCTTACCCGCACGTGCGGCTTTAATCATTACCTCATGATGAAGATTGGTTGGCGCGTCGACGATAACCGCATCGATATCGTCCCGAGCAAGCATCTCATCTAACGACTCGTAATAAGGTACCTTGTATTCCTCAGCTTTTGTTTTTCCGCGTATCGGATTCTCGTCCCATATTGCAGTCAGTTCTGTGGAGGGATTTCTTACTGCTTGTTCCGTGTACTCATCTGCATGAACATGCCAATAACTGATTTTACCTATCCGAATCATGTAGAAGCCTCCTTGGCTCATCAACTTAAAATATACGACAACAGATACAGATTACACAACTTAATAAGCGATGATAATGAGTTTTTATGCCATTTAAACTACGAAATTACGACACAGCATTCTTAAACCCTTCCCTTGCTTGATTGTCCACCCCTGAACGGATACGATAAGATTAATGAAATTCTACTTGTAAAGGAGTTCTCTCCATGAATGATTTAAAAGCAACCATTCGCGAAACAATACACAATTACTCGACTCATTTAATAGAAATCGCTACCTATATTGGAACACATCCAGAATTAGGACATGAGGAGAAGCTGGCGTCTGCTCTACTGACCAAGGAATTAGAAGCATTAGACTATAAAGTCGATAGAGGCGTTTTAGGCTTAGAGACTGCATTTATTGCGGAATATTGTTCTGAAAAACCAGGACCGATCATTGGCCTACTCGCAGAATATGACGCTCTTCCAGAGCTGGGCCATGCCTGTGGCCATCATCTTATTTGTACGATGGCGCTTGGCGCGGCAGCGGGCTTGCGTGCGGTCGCTGACGAGACAGGTGGAACGATCCGTGTCTATGGAACTCCTGCCGAGGAAACCAAGGGTGCCAAAATTGACATGACCAACGCAAACTTATTCGATGATTGCGACATTGCGATTATGGCTCATCCTTATCACGTTTATGAGCGATCAGGCGCTTCAATGGCCATGGATGCTTTGCAATTCGAATTCCATGGCAAAGCAGCACACGCCGCGGCCAATCCCGATCAAGGAATTAATGCCTTGGATGCAGTCATTCTCTTGTTTAACTCGATTAATGCTTTACGGCAGCAGACCCAAGAAGATGCCCGAATCCATGGCATCATCTCGAACGGTGGGCAAGCTCCGAATATTATCCCTGCTTATGCTGTAGCCCAATTCTACGTCAGATCTGCAACCCGCTCTTACACAGATGAGCTTGCACGCAAAGTAACCGCCTGCGCAGAAGCAGCCGGTATCGCGACGGGTTGTAAGCTTACGGTTAGCAATTATGAGTACTCCTATGACGAGTTACGCACAAACAAAACTTTGTCCGAGGTATTCACGGCTAATCTAATCGCCAATGGAGTCCCTGAGAAAGACATTCAAGGTGGTCACGACAACGGATCTCTGGATCTCGGCAACGTTTCGCTCCGCTGTCCGGTTATCCATCCTTACATCAAGGTCGTTAATGAGCCTCATCAGCTTCATACGACGGAGTTCCGGGATGCCGCTCAAACGGATACGGCCTATGAAGCAATGGTGTTTGGTGCGACCATGCTAGCCTTTACAGCCTGTGATGTTCTGACGGATGCTCAACTATTGAATAAGATTAAGGAAGAGTTCCGGCAGCTTGATTAGGAATGACAATAATGATCGATTGCCCACGGTCGAGTATGAGGATAAATCCTCTTGCTCGACCGTTTTTTTACATATAACGTAAGTGAGTAAGAAGGCACAATTTGTTCTTATTTGGATCTTTTCAGGAATGTCAATTAACAAGAGATGAATCCTGTAATATTCACACAAAATTTGGATATGATCTCTGCTTTTGCATTCCTTCGGACCGATATAAAGATATATAATAAATACAATTATTCATAATTCACCCAAAGGGGAAACGCACATGCTAAACAACATTTCCATTCGAACAAAACTCCTCGTATTACTTCTTGTTCCCCTTATCTTATTTGCGATAACAGGGGTATATCTGCTGCAGCTTAACTCATCCAACATTAACAAATTAAATGCTGTACTTTATGAGACTAGTAACCAAGCGAGTTCACTCATTCTTAATGCTGACCGTGATATGTATCAGGCCTTCAGCAGCTATCAACGCACTCAGATGGACAATGTCTCTTCAACGGATAAAGAAGCAGCCATCACAGATTTCAATGATAATGTTAAACAGAGCAACGAGCGGATAGATAAGGCTCTTAGCATTGTGACGGATAAGCAATTAACGGGATTGACGCATGAAACGAGCCATAAATCTATTGCTACTATCATCCAAGATGTGGATCGGCTCTTTAATGTATGGGCCCAAAAGGCAGCCGATCAAATGGTCAAGGATTCATCTTCCCCTGAGCTGGAGAGTGCTTTGCGCTTAGAATTCGAGGAAGCACGCGGCAATATTAATGAATTCGGTGAAATTCTAGAAGTATACGCTACGGACGAGGTTACGCTTCTGAATAAAAATACAGACTCAACGAATACGATGACTTATACCATATTGATTATAGAATGGATCATACTCATCTCTTTTGGAGCTTTTCTAATCCGTAAGGTGAGTCTAACAGTCGCTTTAGTTCAGAGTAAAACGAAGCAGGTTTCTGTAGGTGACCTGAAATATACGCCTCAGGCCAAATACGATAAGGATGAGCTTGGTCAAATTTTGTTCTCTGTCGATAGTATGATTGGGAAAATGCGCGAGCTGATCGGTAGTATCGCCGACAATTCCCAGCAAGTCGCAGCCGCTTCATCAGAGCTATCCTATAGTGCACAAGAATCTTCAACTGCCGCGAGCCATATCGCTGAAAATATTCAGGAGGTTACTTCTCTTGTAGAGGTACAAGCCAATATTTCAGATGAAGCGAGTAAAGCAATGGATGAAATGTCTGTTGGCGTCCAGAAAATTGCCGAGAGTACAAATACGATTTCCGAGCACTCTCAACAAACCAATGAGCAGGCGGACCAAGGTGCTGAGATGCTACAAAATCTGAAGCTTCAAATGGAGCAAATGATGGGAACCCTACGCAAATTGGATCGTAGTGTAGCCATTCTTAATGATAAATCGGAGAAAATAGGCGAGATCACGGAAAACATTACGAACTTCGCTAATCAAACAGGCATTCTCTCCCTTAATGCTTCCATTGAAGCTGCAAGAGCCGGTGAGCATGGTAAAGGGTTCGCCGTTGTTGCTCAGGAAATTCGGAAGCTTGCGACTAATTCCCTTGAATCGGCACAGGGCATCAACGAGCTAATCGGGGACACTCGGAATGAGATCGATCAAGCATCCGAGTTTATGAGAACGACAGTCGCACAATTTGAGCAAGGAACTGAAATTATGGTAGATGTCGCGAATGGCTTTGATTCCATCGTGGAATCCATTAAGCAGGTGTCTTCACAAATTCACGATACCTCCGCTGTAACAGAGCAAATGTCGGCAAGCTCTGAAGAAGTATCCGCTAGTATGGAACAGTCCTCTTCCTCAGCAAGAGACATTGCCGGTAAAGCTCAGAATGTCGCAGCGGCTACAGAAGAGCAGCTAGCTCTCGTAGAGAACATCTCCCATGCCTCTGATCAGCTGCAAAGTATCGTAAGAAGCTTGGATGAGTCCGTACGTTTCTTCAAGCTATAATCCAATGCGCCATACCAAAAAGACGATGACCGCTCTGTATTAGCAACGGTCATCGTCTTTTCTGTACCCTAAAGCGAGTTATTCGCTCCATATACTCCCTAAGCACTAATCTCTTCGTAAAGCTGGATCGTTATCATTGAAGGCTTGATTTGCAATTCATCCAGTTTCTGTGTAAGCCTCCTGTACACAAGTAGAACCTGATCATTTCTCCCCAGCCTCTGGTAGCCTCTCATTAATAAGCGATAGGATTCCTCGTTGTAGGGAGAATAATCGATCGTCCTTAAAGCGATCTCTATCGCTTTATCGTATTCCTGCATCTTCAAATACGATTCCGCAAGCACAATTTGCCATTGCGCAGTCGAGTTATCTAGTAGCTCCGCTTCTTGCTCCGCCCAAACATAGTCTTCATCTGTCAGCAGCATGCCTTGATGATAAGTCAATGCCTTCTCGATGTCATGGGGAGTCAAATTGTCCGTACCCTTCAAGTTCTTCATCCATTTTTGATACTCCTTAACATCTACCTCAACTCGATCTGGATCGAGAAAATATCTTTCATTCTCATATCTAAGAATACCGCTAAGACCCAGCTGTTTGATATTTTTCCTGATAAGACTGATGCACGTATGTAAATAAACCTTAGCTTTATTGTAGTTATCATCAGGCCACAAATCTTCAATGATATGATCGCGATGCACACGAGAATCCCCATGTATCGCGAGATAAGCAAGGAGCTCTTTCTCCTTAGAGGTACGCCATTTCAGTCGTGGTCCTCCTTCGACTTCCACCAAATATTGGCCTAATAACCGAATACTCAATTTGGGTTCAGCATCCCTTGCCACCACTAGGGAATCTTCTTTCTTAGATTGTTCCTTAGAAAACATACCCAAATTCCCGATTTCTTTCCGTAATCTTGTGATTGTCTTGGAGAGCCTATCCAATTCAAGCGGCTTTAGAATATAATCTATCGCAGCCTGTTCGAAAGCAGAAATAGCGTATTGATCGTAAGCGGTAACGAAAATAATCTGTACATCGCTATTGTCGTTTCTTATGATTTCCGCGAGCTCTATACCGTTCATCTCCGGCATCTCGATATCTAGGAATAGAACGTCTGGCTTGAGAGCAAGTAATTGATGTAAAGCATCGAAACCGTTATTGGACCGACCGATGACCTCCACCCCGCCAATACGTTCAAGAAAGAGCTCAAGTATATTAAGCGCATGCTCTTCATCATCGACAATGAAAGCTTGAATCACTTTTTCCACCTACTTAATAGGAATATGTTTATTGGAGATTTATTTAATCCTATAGCTTAATTTAAGTATACTTCAACTTCATTTTACAAACTAACACTTAACAATTACTTAAAAATCTCACAGTAACGACAAACGACTCGCCCAGGTGATGGACGAGCCTTTCTTCCTTCACTTGTTTTACAATGAGACCTAGACCGGGTCGAGAACACAGACGATTGAGCCGTCTAATCAGTACCTTCATCGGCCGAATGATCTAAAGTAGCCGCTTGGATCGCCCCGTACGCCCAGTGTTTCTCAGGAACGTCGGTCCATAAGGTAGAAGCGTTCATCAGTAGCTCGCGACCAAGCACGCGGTGTTTAAACGTATCGGCCACGTATAGGTTTCCGTCCCGATGCATTCCAACCGAAGCGACAAACATTTGAATTCGATTGTTGTCCGTATCCGCAACATAAACGTTGCCGGCGGTATCGACCGCCACGGCCTGCGGACTATTGAACTCTCCTAGGCCAGTACCTGGGCCACCTGTTTGCGTATTCAAAAATCATGGCCCATATCCACGTTTTTTTAGACAATTGTTTCGCGTAATTCCACCTGTTTACAGTCATTCTGCTTAGTTCTCCCTTAGTTCTCCCTTAGTTCGCGTTAATCGCGATTATTCAACGCTATGCGACATTGCTCAATCCCATCTTAGCCAATGCCTCTTAACAAACGCTGAAACGAAGCTAGTCAGGCCAGAGAACAAAAAACGGATTCGGTTTAGCCACATTGGCGGCATTTCCGAATCCGTCTTGCCGTGATTACCCGTTTCTGGTTAAGTCGATTGCTCTATTCATTGCCGAGAGACTGTTCTCCGCCACCCAAGTTCCGGGTATAGCGGTGATCCGTGGACGCCTCCTGAATGTGTCCGAACGCCCAATGACTTACCTGAACGTCCTTCCAGGCGGCTTTCTCGCCCTTGAGCGGACCGCGATCCAGCACTCGGTTCAGAATGACGACCGCTTCTGCGCGCGTCAGCGAGTCGTTCGGACGGAACAGACCGCTTCCAGAGCCGGTCATGATGCCAGCTGCGCTTACTCGTCCGATTGCTCCAGTGGCCCAGTGGCCGGCTGTATCCTTGAACGACGCCTTCGCATCCACCGCTGCCGTTCCGTTCTTCAGCAAGCGATCAACGATCGCTGCCATCTCCGCGCGGGTTATCGATTTATCCGGCATGAAGCGGCCGTCTGAGCCTTGCATATAGCCCCGCGCCGTCGCTTGCGAGATCGCCTGCTTCGCCCATACGGCGGACGGCAGATCGGAGTAAGCTACATCTGCCGCTCTCACAGCAGCGCCCGGCATCGCTCTGGACAGCAGCGCCGCCATTTCCACCCGCCGAACCGCTTGGTTCGGACGGAACGTACCGTCACTGTACCCTTGAATGTAAGAGGTATGAGACGAGCTATCCACGCTCAACTTCACGATGGAGAAGGTACTGAACTTAGTGATCGTAAACCGAATGCCCGGCTTGTCCGTTCCGTTGTAGCCAACCAGTTCGCCCTTCACCCATTCCTTCGTACCGTCGCTGTGCTCGATGAAAACGCCCAGCTTCTCCAGCTCCGCCCTCGGCAAATCCTCGCCTACCGGCAGCTCCAGGGTCACCTCTCGGCTGCTCATGTTCGTCTCGATCGTCATCGGCCGACCAATCAATTGCAATCCGTCCGCCGTCGCTAGTCGGAGAAGCGTTGGCTCGCCTTTGAGGCGCTCTTCCACCTGCTTGCGTTCGACGGCTGCCTTGATCGGTACGATATGGAAATACACTTCCTCCTGTATGCCTTGCAAGGAGCGGCTTGGTATGAGAATGCCGCCGTTGTCGGTCCAGATCTGCAGATCAACGCCTTGCGCAGCAAACTGTTTCGCAGCCTCTGCCGACAGCTTGATATTCAAATCGGATACCTCGTCCTTAGCGTCGGGAATAACGATTTTGGCCGTAGATGAGCCGGCTTCCTTTAATTGCTTGACTGCCTGCTCCGCTTGCGCCAACGTCAGGATTACTTCGTCTTTCTTACGGCCGTCCGCAAGGGTCGTTCTTTCGATGGTCGTTCTGGCGACCACGCCGCCCTTGCCGCTGCCATCGCTGACTTCGACCGTTATTTTCTCCGTCGGCGTCGAAACGCCTCCGCCGCCTCCCGTTCTCGGCGCCGTCGGTATCGCAGCTTGCGATGCTGCAGACGGATCGGACATCCCGGTAGCATTCTGAGCAACAACCGTGAAGGTATAGGACGTACCGTTCGTCAGCCCAGTGATGACGGCCGACAGTTGGTCCCCGCCAACCGTGACAGAGATGTCTCCGGGATTAGACGTTACAATATAACGGTCTACTGGCGCCTCGTTCACATTAGCCGGCGCACCCAGAGTGACTTGTACTTGCCCGTTGCCTGGCACAACCGACAGAATAGTCGGAGCCAGCGGCTTCGCCACCGGACGAACCGTGCCGATCAGCGGCTCCGAATCTCCGACAACATTGACCGCATAGATACGAATCGTATACGTTTTTCCGTTAGCCAAGTGATCAAAGCTCGCGCTGTACACACTCTCACCGCTTTCCGGCACTTCCTTCGCTGCAACGATGTCGCCGTCCAGCACCGCTTCGACTCGGTACTTCAAAATCGGCACACCGATCGTACCGACCGGCTTCGCGAAGGAGATAACCGCAGTTCCGTTGCCTGGCGTGGCGTTGAAATTCGTCGGCGCTCCAGGAGCCGGCACAGGCGCGACCGCCTCCGAAGCCGGGCTCAGACCGGATGCGCCGGCAAGGTTGACCGACTTAACCGCAAATACGTAGGACGTACCGTTCGTCAGTCCCACTGCGGTATACGCATTGGTTCCGACCCCGTCGGCGATCTCTACCCAATCGGCGGCGTCGTCCGGCGCTGTTTCTCCCTGGTAAAGGTATACCTTATACGTTTCCGCCATCGGCACGGCCGGCCAGGTCAGCCCGACCTTGCCATCACCCGAAATCGCGGTGACCGATGCCGGCGCTGCGGGCGGAATCACAACGGAAACTTTGCCGTTTGCAACAGTCTTGTTCATCTCCACGGCATGCACGTCCGTAAACGTCAGCTCCCGCACGTCGTTCGGCGTCTCGACAGTCAGCGCGTGATCGCCGATCGGCGCGTCATCTTCAACTGCGAACTTGATCGTGAACAGGGTCTGAGCATCCCGAGAAGCCGGAATCGGGTTGTCTCCGCCCGTTAGATCCAGCCAAGAGACAATCAACCAGCCGTCGGTATTGTTATAGTTCGACATCAAGCCTTGTCCCACGATTCCATTGTAGCTTATCGCGGTTGGATCGAACTTGATCCGTATGCCGTAGGAGGCTACCGCCTTATCAAGCTTCAACGCCTTCACCGGCACGGAGACGATGCCTTCCTCCCCCGCCTTAATGGACGCCGAGCCGATTTCAATGTCCGCATTTCCTGGTGGAGACACGGTCACCTTCCCGCTCACGAGATCGGCGGATACCGGGTCGACGTCCTCGTAAAGCTGACCCTGAACGATCGTAAGGGTGGAATCGCCTGCCGGTGCGCCTTCCTTGATCTTGAACCGAAGCGTGAACAGCTCGCTGGAGTCCTCAATAAAATCGGTAAGCGTCAGCTTGAGCTTCAGACTTCCGGTTGTTGTCTTGTCTACGAGTAAAATCGCGTCGGAATCGATCGCTTGGACCGGCCGGCTAATGGCCGCTTCCTCTCCTGCCGCCGGTTCCAGCACGTTCGGATCGTAGTTAATCGTAGTGTCCGACCGGTAAACATACAGATCGGAGCTATTCGAGTCGAAGAAAACCGGTACATCGACATAAGCCCCCGGCGATCCTGCCACCGTGCCGACACGCACGGAGGGCGTGTCCGACGGAGCAGCGGACGCTTTCGGGAGTGCCGGCAGCAGTAGTACCAGCGCTAGCAACAAAGCGAGGATAGCGCTGAACTTGCCACGTAGTCCAGATTGGTTAGCATGAAAGTAGTTCAATGTATTCACCTCAAGGTTTCTTAGATTGCATTACCCATATAGATGTTCATGATCAAGGTAGCATCCGCTTCAGTCACTTCGCCGTTTTCATCCATGTCGAGCGCTTCGAGCTGGTCTGCCGTCAGCGTGACTTTCCCTTTCAGATACTTGGTGATGAGCAGCGCGTCCGCAGGCGTTACGGCTCCGTCCCCATTGGCGTCTCCCTTCAGCCGGATCATGATCTCGACCTTACCGGCCTTCTCGGAATACGCCCCGACGGAATTCATCGCCTGCCATTCGAAGAAGGTCGTGCCGCCCCAAGTCGCATCGGGCGTGAATGCCAAGCCGTTTAGCGAGGCTAGAGGAATCGATTGCCCGTCTTGAACGGGAACTCCCGAGAGGCTGAGCGTGCCGTGATCCGGCAGCGTAACGACGCGAATCTCCTTCATCGCGCTGCCTTTCGGATCGGAATAGCCGTTCAGGAAATCCGAGCCGCTCAGCACAAGCGCCTGCCCTTGCTTGCCGCGCTTAACGAACGAGCCCGCGGCAGGAGGATCCTGCGGCTTGTAGGTCAAGCCCAGCACTCGGTTAAAGGTGCCGGTGTCGTCAAGGTTAAGGACGATGATGCGATCCTGCGCCGCATCCGTTACGTACAGCTTATTATCCGGACCGACGACGATGGCGTGCGGCTCGCTGATACCGTAATCGTCGGTTAGGTTAAGCCAGGGCTGAAGCGTCGGACGATTGTAGTACGAAGCTCCACTATAGGAGGCGCGGTAAATTTTCGTCTCATTCATGACCACGTAAAACATTTCTCCGGCGAAATCTACCGCGATTTCCCCGGTCGAGTAGCCGTTTCCCGGGAACATGTTAAAGACGTCCTCCAGGTCGACGTAGTAACCTCCGGATTCCCACACTTTACCGTCTAAATGGATCGCAAATCCCGACTCTCCATGTCCGAATCCGGATCCGGAGCCGCCGGAAAGGCTCGATCCGCTCAGATCCAGTTTCAAAGTGCCTCTTGCATTCACCATACCGTAGGTCGTCGGAAAATTATTACCGGTTATCCCGTAGCTTTCGAAATGAAACTTGGCTTCTTTATAAACTTCTTGATTGTTCGGGTTAAATACCCGATGAACGATAAGACTCTTGATGTTCATAAGCTTCGGATAGTTTGGGATGGCGGTGACCATCCGACCGATCAAATCGATGGGATTACCCATCGCCTCCCCGTTATACTTCAACAGCGAAAGCGGTTCCCCATTCCGGTCGAACGAGTGAAGGCTCGCGGTCAAGCCCGATTCGGCTACGAAGAGGTTGCCGTCCTCATCGACGGCAATCGCCGTCGGATTGTTGACGGGAACAATCAAATTCGCCCTTCCATCGATATCCGTCCGAATGACCCGGTTATTGCCCGTGTCTGCGATGTACATCTCCGTTACGCCGTTGTACGTGTGAAATTCGATCTCCTGCGGCGACTTCAGCTGCAGCGGACCGACCTCGGCATACGCTTCGCGGGGCGGCAGCGACAGCGCCGCAAACAAGGCGACGACAAGAGTCGCCGCCGTCCACCTGGATATGCTCGTCAACACTCTCATTCCTGTTAGCATCTGGAAATTGTTCTCCTCCTTAAATCTAATTAAGACTTGTCGAACAGTGTAACAGGAGGCTCTTAACAAACACTTAACAAATACTAAAAATAGCCGTGCAACAACGACGAATAGCCCGTCCACGCAAATGGACGAGCCGCATAGAGAATAAAATCTACGAATACATTAAAGGAAGCCAGATCGTCACCTTCGTGCCCTTGCCCAGCTCGCTCTCCACTAGGGGCTGCTTACCGGTCAAATGGGCAACACGGCGCATAATGTTCCTAAACCCAACACCCTGCTCATTCATTCCTGGTCCCAATATTGACTTAATCTGTTCCGGTGTCATACCGATCCCGTCATCCTCCACGATGACTTGAACGAATTCGTCTTGCCTTTGGATGGTTAATCGAACTGTACCCCCACTTACCTTCTTTGATACCCCGTGTCGTATTGCATTCTCGACAAGCGGCTCAATCGTAAGCGGCATCACCTGAATACCGTATAGCTCCTTGTCAACATCGAACTCTACACGGATACGTTCCCCGAACCGCTCCTTCTCAATATCTGCATAGGCTTGTATGAGTTCCATTTCTTTGCTTAATCTAACTGTTTCTTCTGTATTGTCTAAATGGAAAATAATGCGTAAATACCTACTGAACGTCCCAAGCAACTCCCCTGCACGCACTCCATCTGTATAACAAAGGGACATAATCGTACCTAAAGCATTGTAGAGGAAATGAGGCTTAATCTGCGAACGAAGGAAAGCCATCTCATTAACAGCTGCCGCTTTGACCAATCGTTTCATGGATAGGAGCGTATTAATTCGTACACGAATTTCTCCCGCGTCTAGCGGCCTCGTGATAAAATCACTGCCACCCGCCGCAATCCCGAATTCGATGTCTGCAGGTGTGCTGCGCGCGCTAATAAACAGCACCGGCAATTCCACTTGTGTAAAGTGCTGTCGAATGCGGCGGCATAGCTCATAGCCATTCGTATCTGGAAGCATCACGTCCAGTAGCACAAGATCCGGTCGATCTAAGCGAGTAATTGCAGCATAAGACTCCGTATCTGTCCCTGCGCATATCACATCAAAGCCTTCCATGATGAGCATGCCATACAAATGCTCCACGTTTACTGGATCCGCTGAAGCGATGAGAATTTTGGAGGTTACTTTCTTCACTTTCTCTACCTCAACCCCCGCTTCTTGCTCCAACGGGAATAGCTCATCTTCCATGCCTGCAGCAACTTCCTCGAACCCATCCTCCAGAGCAGCTGGCAAGAAGATTTCCATGTTGCCCTCGCCTGCATCTAGAACGAATTCTCCTCCCATGAGCACGACTAGCTCATGGGCAACCGAAAGCCCTACTGCAAACCCGTTATCCTCTTCCTCATCTCTCGTGTTATCTCCATTATTCGTTTCTTGCAGGTTTGCAGTTTTCCCGATTTGAATAATGACGCCCGTCTCCGTACTTCTGCTATTAATAGAAACGACTCCATCGTGGATATGGATCAAGCTATGATTGATCACATTATATAACACTTGCATGAGGCGATTCTCATCCGCAAGGACGAATCTGGCCTCGGGAGTGATCCCGTGTACAAGCTGTGTATTCTTTCCCTTAGCGAGGAATCCGAACACCTCGAACACGATCAACACGCAGATGACGAGATCTACCCTTCTTACTTCTACTTCCAGCTTTCCATCCTTAATTCTAGCAACATCAATGATGTCCTTAACCATATTGGACATTCGGTAAGCCGTATTCCGTATGAGATTCAGCTTCTTCTTCATATCATTCTCGGTTGATCTTCTTAGAGGCTCCTTCAGAAGAGATTGTGATAGATTAATGATGCCATGCAACGGAGTATTCAATTCGTGAGAGGTTATGAGCAGGAATTCATCTTTCATCTGATCCGCCATCTGGAGCTGTCTAGTTAGCTTGGTCATGGAAGAATAGGCCCCAATGTATTGGTGAATGAGCAGCATGGAAATAAACACAACGAATAAGAGTACGGTTAGATTCGTTAGTATCATTGAAATGACGATCTGATTACTCAGAACGACAACAATTCCCGTTAACAATTGTGACCATATCGCCGCAAAATAAATCTGGAACTGCCGCTTGTCTAATCTACCGTACTGCCCATTCATATAGGACTTCATGAGATGAATGAATTGCACGATATACATTAACGTTATACCTAAATAAATAAAATCCTGCACCTGAGAGTAGATATGGAAAGGCAGTATCGCAATTCCGACGCAGTATGTAGACAGCAATACAGCGCTGATAAGAAGTAACTTGCGTATCAATGATTTTCCTAATAGATTCCTTGAAATTAGAAATTGCAATGCGGGTGGCATAAATACGGATATCGTCTTAATTTTGAAAGCGACCTCAAACGGGAGATTAGGGAGAAGCTGCAAAAACAATCTTTCGCCATTTGTAAGGACACTTATCGCATAGATGAAGAAAAATGCTGCCAGCAAAATTAACAATCTATTCCTATGAAACCATATGTATAGACTTATATTCAGCACACTGAACATCAGTACAATGATCGTTACCATCAATTCCAGACCAACCTGAATGCTCTTCTTCACCTCAATATCCTTCGCCAAACCGAAAAAGAGAGAATTCGATATCCCCCCACTCTTATAATCGAAATTTGTTGCCTGCAGCAATATTTCAACTTCGCTTCCCGTTGTATGAAAATATACCGTGTAAGGCGCATTCCTCGGCAAATAATCCTCTTCGGATTCCGCCGTCCGACCGGACTGTCCCATTAAAACCCCATTAACGTACAGCTTGTCCGCGAATCGTACATAATTTTTGGTAAGCGCCAATGATTGGTTCATTGGCGCATTCTTAATAAGAAGACGATAGGTTCCGAAGCCCATCCCCTTCATCGCAACGCCTTCGTCATCCTGCCAACCATCCCACTCCCCCGGCACTTGGATGAAACCTTTCTTAGCCTTCTGTTCAGCGAGATTCTCCGGAGTTAACAGCACATTCGGGTAAAACTCCCATTGTCCGTCTAACTTAAGGACGCCGTCTTCTTTGGAATCCCATTTACTCAAATCAAGCTCCCCCATGCTAACCCTTGGCGCAGCTTGCTCTATCTTCCCAGGCAGCCACATCGCAAACCCTACTATAACCGTCAGGAGGAAAAAACCTATCAGGAATCTATCTTTGATCCATTTTTTCATTCGTTCCCGACCTCCCATTTGCTCCCCAGTATTTTACCACTTGACTCTTAACAATTGCTGAAAAAAATTTAATAGGAGTGCTCCACCTAAAGTTTACCTAAAGAGATGCCACTCCACTTATTTGCTGGTATAATTATCAAAGTTTGTGTCGAAAAAACACATAAATTAAGCAGCCTATTAGGAGGACCAGATGAAAATTGACTTCAAGCAATGGGATATCGGCGGGAAAACGATCTTTTTATCAACATGTTTAGCTATTCTTTCTCTCTTTTTCAAGTGGGTCTCTTTCGCATTTTTCTCAGAAAATGGCTTTGGTCAGGGTGGAATCATTTTCTTGATTCTGTTCATTTACCCGGTCATCAAATTGCTGCAAGATAAACCCCTTAATAAAATGGTTGGTTACATTTGCGCGGGTCTGGGTGTTATTTGCGGTATATGGTATATCTCGTCTAAGACAACCGACTTTCTAGGAACGACGATTAATGCTGCTTCTACAGGCCCATACGTGTTTATCGCGGCGTGCGTATTGCTAGCATTCGGTATTTTCAAGAGACAGTAATTGAATTCGAACAACATGAATAAGGCTCCTCCTGATACGATAAAGTATCGGGAGGAGCCTTATTCGTTAGGTTAAACAATCTCCACAAGGAAGGTTTTAATCTCGTACGGCATAATCGTGAACTCGATCACAGGATTTGTCTTCGCTTCCCCAACTGGCCGCTCCATCAAATCGCATTCCTGCCAGGAGACGATTGACATACCGCTGGTCAACCTAACCTTTCCTCGGCTGCCAGAATAATCATGAAGACGAACGAGAAGCTTGTCACTATCTTCGGCCTTCTTCACAGCGTCAATCATGACGTTATTAGAAGATAACTCAAACAACGACGATGCTACTGTATCGGCTGAGCCTGCTCTAGATACGAGTGGATTATTAAGCGCCCACGCTTCTTTAACTGTGCTACCTGCATACCAATCTCCTTGATGCGGCAGTAAAGAATAAGTAAAATGATGCATGCCTTGATCCGCCTCAGGGTCTGGTTCAATCGCTGACTTGATCAAGGACAGCCGCATCGTATGATCTTTAATGTCATATCCGTACTTACAGTCATTTAGTAAGCTAACGCCATAGCCACGCTCAGACAGATCAGCCCATTGATGACCAACCGTTTCGAATCTCGCCCAATCCCAGCTTGTATTCCAATGCGTTGGACGTTTAACGTTACCAAACTGGATATCGTAAGTCGCCTCCGTCGCACGAACATCCACTGCAAAGGCCACCTTCAACAGCTGTTGCTGTTCATGCCAATCCACTTCAGTCTGGAAGTCGATCCGTCGGTTATTCGCATATACCCTCATCAGCTGTACAAGGGTAGAGCTTCCAAACTTCCATGTGAAGCGAACGGAGGCAGCCAGCAGCCCACAATCGACCAACTCCACGGAAAGTAGCTCGTTTACCTCGCGCATCTTCTGTTGGTAGTAGATATCAATATCCCAAGCATCGTACATAAGCGGCTTATCTTCAAACACCTGCAGCACATTGCCTTTCTCGCCTTTCGCTAGCACTTCCTTCTGATGATCAACATCCCATAGGCTAACAAGCTGGCCTACTTCATTCCACTCGATATGATAATGCGGAGTTTCAATTCCAGACGATGTTAGTCTAAAAGGAGCGGGTGCAGGTGCCTCAGCAGCCTTAGGCGAAAATTGAATCGTTGTATGTCCCAAGGACGGCGCTTGAACCTCAACTAACCAAGTATCCTCTGATTTCTGTGCCTTCAGTTCCTGTCCGTCGGTCGTTGTCCATACACCTGTGGATTTCTCGTCATTGAGGACGATTGAGAGTAGATCCTGCCTCATCCAAGGTGCTGAATTGAACACAGTCACCTGCCTTGAATCTGGTTGGACGATCGAGTCTGCAGCATGACGCCATGCCTCAAGAGCAATCGCTTCAGCTTCGGCATATTCAATCGTGCTATCCTCATATACCTCATGAATTGAGGAGCCTGGGATAATGTCGTGGAACTGGTTACGAAGAATGATTTTCCAGCCGGCATTCAGCTCTGATTGACGGTAAGAAGACCAGCTCCCCTTCAGCAAGCTGGCATAAGCGCTTAGCCATTCCGTCTCTCGGTAGGCAAGCTCCAGCTTACGGTTCATCCGTTTGTTGTAAGCTTGACTCGTATAAGTACCCCGGTGAAACTCTAGGTATAACTCACCATCCCAAGTGTGAACATATTGATCGGTATTGGCTACAGACTCCTGTAGACGCTGAAAATAGTCATTCGCAGTTCCCGTCTGTACATGAGGCAATCCTGGCATCTCATTTAACCGCCTACGCATTTCCAGCATCTCGCGGTTAACTCCACCACCACCATCCCCATAACCATACGAAAGCAATAGCTCCTCATTTATTTTTTTATCACGATACGTATCCCAAATCCCCTTGACCTTACTGGCTTCAATTGCCCCATTATAGGTGTAATACCAACCATCATCCCCATCAGGCGTCGTAATGAAATGCGTTAGCACCTCCGAGCCATCTATTCCACGCCACTGGAAAGTATCATGAGGCATCCGATTGAACTGATTCCAGCTAATCTTGGTCGTCATGAACGTATCAATACCTGATTTTTTCAGAATTTGCGGCAGTGCCCAGCTATATCCGAATACATCCGGCAACCATAAATAATTGCACTCCACTCCGAACTCATCTCTAAACAATCGAGTACCGAACAGCAACTGGCGAACGAGTGACTCACCCGATGTTAGATTACAATCCGCTTCTAACCACATGCCTCCGGCTGCTTCCCAACGTCCTTCACGCACACGCTCACGAATTTTGGCATAAATTTCGGGATAATCGCTTTTAATATATTCATAGAGCTGTGGCTGTGTTTGCAGAAACACATAATCCGGAAACATCTCCATCAGACGCAATACTGTTGAGAACGAACGCGCACATTTCTCACGTGTATGTTTCAGGCGCCACAGCCAAGCCACATCGATATGCGTATGCCCAATGCAGGTAACCGTAACTCTAGAATGCTTCTCTATCGCTTCAAGCTGCTCTATGAGTTGTTTACGCGCTTCATAAACAGAGGTGTAAAATAGATCCGAGCTCGGCTTCGACCAATCTAGCAGAAGTAAGGAGCGCTCCAATGCGTTAATTAATTGCACACGATCCGGATGATTGTCGTCTAATACTCCGATCGTGTCATATGCCGCCTTTGCCGTAAAATAGTAATCGTCAACCTGTTCGTCCAGCCAACAAATTTCCGCTAGCTGAATCATATGCCTTTGTGGCTTCGGTGGTCCTCCACCTTCTAGCCCCGACCACAAGCGAATATCCAGATGGATCTCATTTCCGGCAACCTCTTGCGAGAAAAACACTTCCTTATGGTTAGAATCGACCCCTTGATAGGCATTTCCATTCAAATATAACAGGGATTCGAACCCAGAATTGTTTCCACCCCCCGTTTTACCGAAATCAAACCTCCCAAGTATTTTTCGTCCGTTCCATTCGTTAGGAACAACAATCGAATGGGACAACCAAGCATACCGATCACGGCCGAGCCATGTGTCACCAGTTTGGATTGTCGCCCATTCCCCTTGTATAGGCGGCTTAGCCCCAATTTCCCCTGCTTCATCTTCCATCCAGCGAAATTGCTCAATGCTTATGGAATCACGATAACGAGTTTCAGATAATTCTTTTAGACGTGCTTTGATTTTAGATTCCGTCAACAGCATGATTAGTACCTCCTTCTAATTATCAACACGACTTACAAATTTCGCTAACTGCTTGTCCCCCCTAGATTACACAACTGGTTATTCGTTTATAATGCGCTTAAATGCCAGTGCGACTATAATATTGCGACACGCATATAAAAAACTGCTCAAGGTTCGATTAGAACACTTGAGCAGCCTTTAACCTCCGCCTCAGATTGGAAACGCTCCCCTTAAGTTCAATGTGAACTCCATGAGAAGCCTCTCGCTTAATATATAGGGGTCAAACGGGAATCTATTGCGGGTTGCTCCAAACCCTTCTTTCTCACCACGAGCATTTCGATAGATTGATCCACGCTACCGGCATCCCCCGTTCTGGCGAGCCGACTTCCATCTCCACCTGCAATGCCGGGGTTCGAGTGATCTATTCCAACATGCGTAGAACGTTCAAATATCCGACTCAAGGTTTTGCTGATGGCAGCTTCCAAGGAGACAGCTTAGTCACTCGTGAGCAAGCCATTGTCGTTCTTAATCGTATCGCCAAATTGACAGGTATCCGTGTTAAAGAAGATGCTGCGCTTTCTGCCCTGACCTCCTTTAGGGATGCAAGTCAAATTTCATCTTGGGCACATGATGATGTTGGAGAAGCAATCTCATCTGGAATCATTCAAGGTCGCAGCAATGGACAAATTGCCCCACAGGAATGGATGACAAGAGCAGAGCTCTCCGCGATTTTATATCGCTGGCTATTGCATACGGATCGCCAATCCTAATCCTTTTCAAGCTTCAACATACAAAAGGTGATGTCCCAAAAGTCAAACGGACATGAGATCCGTTATTTGAGATTTTAATAGGGTTTTGGGAGTGTAGCGGACATGAAAGCCGTTATATAGGGTTGAGAGCCCCATAATGCTGTGATTTATTGTAAATAACGGAACGAATGTCCGTAGCTCTCGAAAACAGAGGGGAAACATACATATAAGGGATCGTATGTCCATAAGTAAGGCCAAGCCCAAAACTGTAGTTTGCCTTGGCTATTTTACAGTTTTTGAGCATGTTGTGTTTCATGCGATGTAAGAAAGGAGCTGCTCAAAAGTTTGCGCTTTTGAGCAGCTCCTTTTTGCTTTTTCATTATGGACCTTAAGAGATCCAACCCTCTTACTTCTTATATTTAGCCTTAAAAACTACAATTACCCCACCAATACAAATCCCAACAATAGCCCAACCAGCAATAAACAATATCGAATCCATGATGTATACCCCTCTCAGTTGTAGATGTACAAAAAGATATTTTTCTATCATCTTAACATGGTTATATTGGCAACACTAAACTGAGACCCGTTTCGCTCACACAATTAATTCTGTGCATCAAACGTAAAGAAATGATACTATTTGTGATGGGTAAAGGACTTTGCTATAGCTAAAATCATTTTATATGTTGCAAAAGGAGCAGAAACAATGAGTAACGAACATAATTTTTGGCTTGATTTACCAAAGCCGTTTTTTATATTAGCACCAATGGAAGATGTCACAGATGTTGTATTTCGTCACGTCATTAGTGAAGCTGCAAAACCCGACGTATTTTTCACGGAATTCACAAATACAGAAAGTTATTGTCACCCTGAAGGAAGACACAGTGTACGTGGTCGGTTAACGTTCACAGAAGATGAGCAACCGATTGTCGCTCATATTTGGGGCAATAAACCAGCTTTTTTTGAACAGATGAGTATGGATATGAAAAAACTTGGTTTTCGTGGTATCGATTTAAACATGGGATGCCCAGTACAAAACGTCGCATCCAATGGAAAAGGTGCTGGATTAATTCAACATCCTGAAGTTGCGGCAGAAATTATTCAAGCAGCAAAAGCAGGTGGACTACCCGTTAGTGTTAAAACAAGATTGGGCTACCTTGATATTGACGAGTGGCGCGATTGGTTAGGACATTTATTAAAACAAGATATTGCGAATCTTTCCATTCACCTTCGTACAAAAAAAGAGATGAGTAAAGTAGATGCACACTGGGAACTCATCCCTGAAATAAAAAAATTACGAGATGAAATTGCTCCAAATACGTTGTTAACCATTAATGGAGATATTCCTGACCGCGCAACAGGCTTAAAATTAGTAGAACAATACGGCGTTGATGGTGTCATGATCGGCCGTGGCATTTTCACCAATCCATTTGCTTTTGAAAAAGAACCTAAAGAACATAGCGTGAAGGATTTTCTCAATTTACTACTTTTACAGTTGGATCTTCACGATAAATATTCAAAAGAAACCGAACCACGTCCATTTAAACCACTTCTTCGCTTTTTCAAAATCTATGTTCGTGGATTTAAAGGCGCAAGCGAACTAAGAAACCAATTAATGGATACCACATCAACAGATGAAGTACGTCGTTTAGTAAAACTTGTTTTTGATAAAGAAGTAGATTGAGGTATACCCACCTATGCATGATTAAAAAGACTTGCTGTTAAAGCAAGAGTCTTCTGAAGGAATAAAAATAATGAGAGACCTTTCATGAGCTCAATGAACTCATGAAAGGTCTCTCTAATCTAATCAACATATTGACTATTGTGTTAAAAGAAAAAGCCATAACGGGAATTGTTGATCGGCTAAAGAAAGGAGGATATTTGGAAGTATATAAAGATTCAAAGGATCGTAGAATTACCTGCGTCCTTTTGACAGAGAAAGGCAAGATTGCATTACAAACGCATAAATATTCTTGGGATAACACTTGCAAACACTTAGGAAATCTTTCACCGGCTAGATGATGCGTGCTTTGCTGGCACGCAAACACAAAAAACCACTCCCTAATCGTTCCTTAGGAAGTGGTCATTGCCTTACTTATTATGAATAGCTGTGACTACTTCACAAATCAAAGTCGAAATGATTAATTAATTAAGTTTGACTTGATCAGTAAATTTTGAATCGCCACTGCCGCTTCTGCATAAGTCAGATTCGACTTAGGTGAAATTGTCATTACACTTGTCCCATTAAATACATGTGCAGCAAGCACCTCTATCACTGATGGCTCAGCCCAACTGCTCACCTTACCATAGTCGGTGTAGGTGTTGTATATTGCTAGGTCTGTCCCGATCAATTTTGTAATCTTCATCGCTCTAGAGTACATAACCATAGCTTCTTCTCTTGTAATCTGCTGATCGAGCCTGAAGGTTCCATCCGAATATCCCGTTACAATACCATACTCGTTGGCTATGAGGATGGCCAACGCTCTGTCCCCTGTTACGCTGACATCCTTGAATGAATTTTGATGAGTTGAACCATCTCTGTACAAGCCCAATGCTCTGACAATATATTCTGCGAAATCCGCCCTGGTAATGGCTTTGTTGGGTTCAAACTTCTCAGGATTAAAGATAACGAGTCTCGAGGCCAGATCATTAACCGCGTCTTTGGCCCAGTGGTTTTCTACGGATTTCACAATAATTGGATTCCATATGACAGAGTAGCTAGAATTGGTCATGGAGTTCAGCTTAGCTTGCCACTTATTATCTTTCTGCAATACCTCTGTAGGCACATGGCTGTATGTTCCATCCGAGTTGAACACAATACCTGTTGTAATCTTGTTGGGGTCAACACCTTCCGGAATCTCCAATATCCTTTCTACGTAGTTGCTGAATCTTTTGATTACTACCTCTTCTGTTGTGCCATCTTTTTTTGTGACCTTGGCTACAATCTCGAATTCAACTGGCAGTAATATGAGCTCTGCACGATTGGACTGTGCAATCTCAGAATATTTGGCAGCCATAGATTTATCTACCTGGGCGATCCTCACTTCTATCCTGATATTTACAAGATTGTTTTCTGAGACACCCAAGCTTTCTGCAACCTTGCTTATTGTAAGTTCTTCAGCCGGAATCACATACTCTACATTGCCACGCTTGACAGAAATATTGAAATTGTTCGTTTCCAATTTCCTGATGATATCACCGGTCAGTACAACCTTGACCACCTCGGACTTGGTATCCGCAATGATCACTTGGATGACTTTGCTTACAGCATTTGCATTGTCATTTAATACTTCATCAATCTTGCTTTCAATGACTTTGTTATCCACCTCTACGATTTCGGTTGATTTATCGTCTTCAGTCGTATTGGTTAGCTTGCCTGCATTCTGTGCTTTACCGTTGACCATGACGATAACAGCATCTTGACTTGGTTGGGAAGGTGTATGTGAACCGCCTCCACCATTACTTCTAGCAGCCCTGGTCACCGTGATCGTATACGTCTTGATCGTGTTATCTAATGCGGTTACCACAACTGTAATCGTGTTACTTCCCACGCTCAATCCGATGGACCCCAATTGCTGTCCGCTTGTTACAGTGTTTCCGTTTACAGTGATGGTCGCATTCTCGTCAGCAGCAGTAGGACTTACGGTAATGCTGCTTACTTGGTTTTCTACGTTTACCGTATACGAGATTGTACCTGAATTAAAGGCAGGATTGAGAATGCCGTTACTTACCGAGAGTGCTGACAAATTAGCAACATTAGATAAAATCGTATATCTCTCACTCATTACATCACTGTTATCGAATCCTGCTTTCACCGCAATTGCTTTGATTGTTACAGCTTCGTTCACAGTGATGGGCCCGACATACAGAGTGCTCGCTGACGTCGGTGTACTTCCGTCCGTCGTATAATAAATGTCGGCTCCGGTCGTTTCGCCGCTTAAGGTTACGGTTGTTCCAGATGCGACTGCTCTACCTGAAGGGTTTGCTGTAACATTACCCGCCTTCGGCAATTGTTTTTTTAATACAGCCACATTGGTCTGTGCTATATCTGAGCTTATCGTCACGGCTTCATCGTGATGCCCCGCGGCTGTTAGAGTGGATGAACCTGCAGGCAGCCACATGACAGCTGTTCCATCGGATTGGGTAGCTGCATGGTAGGTGTAGTTTCCACCATGAGTTCCATCCACAGCAGACTGAATGGTTACAGCTACGACAGGTGTAACAGATATATTAAGCATGAATAGATCATCCCCGGCGGGAATATTCTTAATTGATCTCGGTTTCGTGCCTTCCATGACTACCGAGCTAATATTGCCGACTGCAATATAGACATCCTTGCCCATAATAGAAGCTCTTTGCGCTGAGACTCCCTGCCCTCCCCGGATATATACATCTCCGGCACTTTTTGCAATCGTGACGATATTGCCGTTCAGTGTGGAGCCGACAATTCCGGCCGCGCGCACCCCAACACCACCTAAATTTGTTTCTCCATTACCGCCCTTAACAGTCAAGTTGGCGCCGTTCTGAACCGTTATAGTCCCCGATCCGGCGTAAACCGCATGCGCTCCGTTTACTTTGCCGTGTCCGCCTTGTACGGACATGGTGCCGCCGGATACTATAAGATTCTTCGTACTAATGTAAATTCCCAAGCCGCCATTCGCCTTAGTACTGACACCGCCCTTAACCTCGACTTTCGAGTTCGTTATTGCTGTGTCTTCATAATAGTTAAAGATCGCTGCTCCACCGATTGCTTCAACACTGTTACCACCATTAGCATTGATGGTTGAATTCGTTATTGCTGTATCACCTTCTAACGTAAAGATACCGACTCCGCCGTTCTGTTTGTTACTGTCTCCCCCGTTAGCAGTAATCGTCGAATCTTTAATCGTCAGACTCGAAAATGCATAAATGGCATTTCCGCCCATCAAATGCTCCGCATTTCCTCCGTTTGCCGTAACTACACCCTTATTAATATGAATATTTCCGCCCTTGCTGTGGTCATTACCCATGAAGGAAGCCACTATTCCTTCACCTGCATTATAATTCGTACCATTACTGTATCCGCTCGTTGCTGTTACCGTTGCATCATCAATATAGATATTACCATACTCTACAGCAATAGCATCGCCACCAGATTGATTTAATGCTTTGCCGCCAGTTGCAATGACGTTTACTCCGCCTTTGATTGTCAAGCTCGCACTGACAGACTGAGCAAGTAATCGGATTCCTTTGCCTGCAACTGTAATATTATCGATGGAATCTCCACCCATTGTGGTTAATACCCCATTACCTTGTATCGTAACATCCTGACCGTACTCAGAAAGAATACCGTGTTGACTCGGACCTCCCTTTAATGAAACTTCACCACTAATATGGATTGTAGCTTTATTAGTATCCGTATCATTCTTAAGCAGCTTAATTGCGGACTGACCATTCGGAGCTTCGATGTTCAGATTATCTAAGTTCAACGTGATATCGTTGTACGCAACCACATACGTGTTGTTGCTAATTATGCTGGAATTGCCTTTAACCGTGACCGTCGAGTTGTCTGGTGAGAGAATCGCGATTTGAACCTCATGTGACGGCGCAGACAGAATCTCTAAACTATCACTGCCAGATAACTCAATCGTTTCATTACTACCTGTCCACCGATAGACGGCGTTGTTAATTGAATATTGAGGTTCTATTGGCGGTGATCCGCTGGCTGTTGTTACTGCGGCGTTCACTGTATAACTTACAGTAAAGCTTTGGGCTGTCACATTACTGCCCGAAACCGTTACCGTAGCTGCATATGTACCTACTGAAAGCCCTGTTACTGGCGCTACAGAAAACTGAGAGCTAGTGCCCGCCGCAATACTTGAAATGGCGGTTGTAGAAAGAGAGAAGGCCGACGGACTACTGCCGCTAAGTCCAATAGTCAGCGCGTCTGCCGATTCTGTCCCTGTACTGTTCACGGTTACGGAAAATGGAGCTTGTGTGTCATATCCCTCAGTTGCGTTATCAAAGGGGAAATTAGGGGGTGTCACTAGCTCAATGCTGGATGAAGACGGAGTCGCGCTCACAGGCAGTGATGTAAAAGGAAGCAGCGAAATGACCAGAACTGCCGCAAGGAAAGAACTAAACAATCTACGTTTTCTCATAAGTTTCTCTCCTCGAATTTGAAAGGTTGATAAAGTTTAGGTCTACTAGACTTCTATAGACCTAAGTTAAATTATAACAGTATCTCGACATTTATTGCTATTTTTTACTATATTCCTAAGCTTAAATTTTCGCTTCTTTGATTCATATATAAAATGCACAGGTTCTGCTAGAATTCTATGGCACCCGTACAAACAAACTAATGTGATGAACCAGTTTGTTTGCATAATAAAAATGCTTCTCAGCAAGTTCGATTTGAACTCGCGAGAAGCATTTTTATTATTCAATATGGTCAAAATGTGGTCAAATGACGCTTTCTAACTTAAGATTCCTTGCTGGGCAGGGATTTCAGGTCAGTTTTCCGCATGGAGCTTCAGTTCCATCGGCAATCGAGTCTACCGTTAAATCGCGGTCGCTCATCATCGAATTGCTTCGATAATGGCTTGATTACATCATGCCGCCCATGAGACAAATACATTTTTATGTGTATTTTGAGTCTTTATGTGGGTTATTTGTCCGATTCTCTTCAAAAGTTAGTTCGATATATCCGTGTGAGTATGATGTGTGGATAGAGTTTGTGGGCAAAATGTGGGCACGTTGTGGGCATGGAATTATTCAGGTATATGTTTCGTATGCGGGAATATTCTCTATTTGGTTCCCAAGCGCTGGGCGATTGAGACGTTCTTCAAGTGGATGAAGCAGCATGTTCGGATTAAATCCATTTACGGTACTAGTAAACAGGCTGTCACGAACCAAGTTTGGATGGCACTAATCGTTTTTTGCCTGCTGGTGCTTGTGAAGATGGAGACAGGGCCGGAGCGCAGTCTCCTTGAACTTTACCGATGGCTTAAAACACTTCTGAGGGAAAGCGCAGATGAATGGCTATTGCGTATTCGACGAAAGCCAGCTCGAGCATCGGCAAGAAGACGTAAGAAGCGTAAGGTTTACTAGAAAAAAGAGGGTATCCCTCCGGCGGCAATGCCTCCATTGGAATAACCTCTAGACTGGCTAACTTTATTATTTGCTGGCTTGCGCCAGCATCTTGAGTAGAACCGTGACTGCTTCCGCTCTCGTCGTGGTAGCATTCGCATCAAATTTATTGCCGTTCTTGCCTTGCATGACTCCGAGCTTGATCAGCTCCGCGATCGCGCCCTTCGCCCAATTCGGAATGCTCTTGTCGTCGGAAAATTCTGTTGCTATGCCCTTCTCGGCAACCAGCATCAGAGCGTTGGCTACAATCGACGCCATCTCAGCACGGGTCAGCGGAGCGTCCGGACGGAACGTTCCGTCCGAGAAGCCCTTGATGATGCTAGCTTGTACAGCTTGTGCCACTGCTTTCTGTGCCCAAGCCCCAATCTTCGCATTGTCGGCGAAGCTTAGCTCAGCTCCGTTACCCACTGGCTTCAGAGCATTTATCAACATCACCGCGAACTCCGCGCGAGTTACAATCGCATTCGGCTTAAACGTGCCGTCCGTGTAGCCTTGAACAATGCCTTGTTGGACTGCTTGCTTAATGTTAGCTTCCGCCCAGTGCCCGGCAATGTCGGAGAAGGTATTTGTCGGGTCGACAACCGTTGGCTCCTTGCCGACGACCAATACGGCATATTTGCCGGTCTTGCTCACATCTGCGGTGATCGTGCTTCCACTTGCCTTGCCACCGATCTCTACCCACGTTTTGGTCTTTTCATCGAAGAAATGGACTGAAGCGTGTTGTCCCTCAGGTACGAGTGCCGGATCGTATTTCAGGGTGATCTCAATCGGTTTCTTGAAGCCATCCTCTACGTTCCCCTTAAGATCGAACACAGGACCGGCCAATACTTCGCCATTCGGATTCAGTTTTGAGGTATCCGTTACTTGCTCCACTGTCAGCTTGAGCTCCTTGTCGCTTGCCCCAGCCGGTACGGTTACCGTAATCTCATCGCCCAGCTTGGTCTCTCCGCCGCTGCCTGCTGGGATCGTAAGCTTACCATCCGAAGTATTCGTCGTATTCTGCGCTCCCCCGCCACCACCGCCAACGCCACCGTTATTGGCAGGAGCTGTTGGCGTTACTTCATTGGACACGAAAGATAATGGACCGTATCCCGCCGCATTCTTCGCCTCGACGGTAAACGTATACTTCGTGCCGTTCGTCAAGCCCGACACGGTGATTGACGTAGAGGTTCCCGTCACCGTAATATTGCCCGGCGAAGCGGTGACTCTGTACTCGGTAATTGGGCTTCCTCCGTTATTCGTCGGAGCTGTAAAGCTGATTGTCGCGCTGCTGTTTCCAGCCGTCGCCGTTACGTTCGCTGGAGCCGCCGGGAAAGTTCTCGGCGTCGCGCTCGCTTCATTCGAAGCGATAGCCCCGACCTCATTGACCGCCTTGACGATAAAATAGTAGGGTATTCCGTTCGTCAATCCTGCCGCCTGATAGCTGTAAACCGAATTCGTCACGGAGATAGCCGATTGCGGATCATAATGGCCGGATGTCGAACTCATGAATACTTGATAGTCGTCGGCTCCCTCAATGCTTGTCCATTGAATCGTTACTGTCCCGTCTCCAGGGATCGCCGATTGAAGTGCCGGCGCGCCCGGCGGAAGCATCGTCCATTTCGCATAGAGATTTATGTTTCCGGTGATCGGCATCGCCGCAAAATCAAATCGGTTGTTCAGCCCCGTGTCCGTGTACCAGTCTTCAAAAGCATAGCCGCTTAAAGTCGGCGGCTGCGGTGCAATCGCATACCCGTTATACGGAACACTCTTGTTGCTTACCGCATCTCCTCCGTTGCTTTCGAAGCTTACGACATAGACGTTGCCCGCGAAGATCGCGGACACGTTGATCGGCCCCGTGACGTTCGAATCGGTACGCGTCGCATTCGTATTGTCATCACTCCACTTGACGAATGCATAGCCCGTATTCGCAACCGCCGTAACCGGACTGCCGTTGCCGCAATAATTAACCGTTTGCGGGGACGCACCCGAGATTGTTCCGTTCGTTCCCGCCGTATAGGTTAACGTGTACGGAATTGGAATCCACTTGGCATACAACGTGGTATTTTGCGTGATTGGCATGCCTGCGAAAATAAACGGCGTAGTTAGTGCCTGATCGCTGTACCAGCCACCGAAGGTATGACCCGTTAATAGCGGTAGACTGTTCGGCCCAGAGGCGAAATTGTTTTTGACCACGGTTTGGTCAGGCGGCACAGGTAATCCGCCATTAGTCTCATAGTGAACGGTGTAGACGTCCCGCTCGAAGTTCGCCGTCACGTTGATCGGCCCCGTGACGTTCAAATCAGTACGCGTCGCATTCGCATTGTTATCGCTCCACTGCACGAACCGATAGCCCGTGTCCGCAACCGCCGTAACCGAAGTGCCGTTGCTGCCATGAGTAACCGTCTGCGGCGACACGCCCGTGATTGTCCCATTCGCTCCCGCCGTGTAGATCAACATGAATGGTTGAGGAAACCACTTGGCATACAACGTGGTATTTTGCGTAATTGGCATGCCTGCGAAAATAAACGGCGTAGTTAGTGCCTGATCGCTGTACCAGCCACCGAAGGTATGACCCGTTAATAGCGGTAGACTGTTCGGCCCAGAGGCGAAATTGTTTTTGACCACGGTTTGGTCAGGCGGCACAGGTAATCCGCCATTAGTCTCATAGTGAACGGTGTAGACGTCCCGCTCGAAGTTCGCCGTCACGTTGATCGGCCCCGTGACGTTCAAATCAGTACGCGTCGCATTCGCATTGTTATCGCTCCACT
>NZ_JAMZCY010000012.1 GCF_024519285.1 Cohnella sp. WQ 127256
ATCTCAAATCCCAGCTCAAGCAAGGCACGGACACCTTCATCATTATTAAATGCAAGAGCCCTGTCGACGGCAGCAGATTTCACATGAGTCATAGCGTTAATATCCGCGCCGAGCGCGATTAATTTTTCAAATAACGCCTTATTGCCGTAACGAGCCGCTGCCGTGATTATAGGATAGTTTTTATCGTTTAAATTATCAAAACTGTATCTATCTAGAATGTCGGAAGCCAAATCCAAGAGGTTATTCTCTAGAACATCGTCCAGCACCAAAAACGACAGCATAGAGCCAGCGGGGGCTGTAGGCACAAATCTCGTGTAATCATTTTCCTTCAAAATATATTCCCCCATTTCCATCAAGTAAGTTGTTTCCATTATATCAACGATCCTGTTAGGCGCACATCCCTCCGCTTTGAAGGACCTAGTATCATGAGTCTACCTGATTTGAAAATAAGCCAGGACATCTACTACTTTATTTATCGAAAGTTCTTCAAAACCGTCACGTTAAACTGCCCGTTACTTCATTGAGCAATAAGAGCCACGTTAGAGCAGCTCCTGCGCACATGTTACCCGTTAGCATACCTTCTTGAAACAATTCGTCAAAGTTGCACACTAATTTCTATAACAAAGGGAACCAAACAAACTACAAATACATATAGATGCCTATAGAGTTTTTAATGAGTACTTGTTCGGTGCAGCTGTCGTGTCAATGCTGAACTTTTTTAGAAAACAACTTCTCTATCTTCCCTGAACAGGATGCAAACATTTCCGCAAGCTTATGCTGCGAGGGAGGTAAGTAATTTGCCGTTTAAACCTCATCCCAATAATACGGCTATTGTAATCACAGACCCACAAAATGACTTTATGAGTCCTGGGGGAAGAGGCTATCATCTGACTAAAGGAACTATTGAACGAAACAATACTATACAAAACCTAGAACTATTAATGAGAACTGCCATGAATAAGGGATATCAACTTTTCATATCGCCCCATTATTTATACCCTCATGATTATGGCTGGCAATTTACAGGAAATGAACAAAAGATGCTATTAGGTCTTAGAATGTATCAAGTGGCAAATGCGTACACACCACCGTCATTTGGAGCTGATTTTGTTCATTCTTTCAAACCTTATATTTTTGATAGAAGAACCGTCATTGCAACTCCTCATAAGGTTGCCAGCCCACAAACAAATGACTTGGAATATCAGTTACGACAACATAGAAAAGAGAAGATAATTATTGCAGGGGTGCTTTCCAACGTTTGTGTAGAGTCACATATGAGGCATCTAATCGAAACTGGTTTTGAAACAGCTGTTGTATACGATGCCACCGCAACAATTAGTGAAGAGGATTTTCAAGCTGCCGTTACCAATTATAAAGCATTTGCCAGTGCTACTTGGACGACACAGGAGGCTATTTCAAACTTATAAATCAGTATCCCCAATGGTAATTTCCTATACAACTTGTCCGAACTGTCACCAAGTGGTTGCTTGGTCAGAATAAGGGCTTGGAATAACGGATGAATTTAGATAGCACAACCCCCTCTAATCTGTTCGGAGGGGTTATTCTTGCTTTGCACAAACATAAAGGAGCCATTTCCATTCTTCAACTAAACTGCCCATTTAGTTGAGAAAACGACAGCCAGTAATACCGGCTGCCGTCCCTTTGAGTTTATTGAACAAACGTGTCCCGTTAGTTCAATCCTTACTGTAAACCTATAGTCCCCGATTTATATATAGAATTGTCATCAAGAGAATTGGAATAATAATTCCTAAACAACTACAAACGATACCTGTGATTGCTGTTTTTCTTCCACTTTGTTCGTTAAGCCTTATTTCTTTTAGAGCTATAATACCAATTATTAAACCAATAACACCTAAAATAAATCCAACCCAAAAATATAAAGCAATTGATAGAACCCCTAAAACCAAAGAAGTGACAGCTTTTCTATTTAAAACTTTTCTCTCTAATATCCCCTCGTTTCTCAACGGCAACCCCCTCCCTAAACATTCACTTTATATAATATTCTCACATAAAAATCCAATTCCTTCTTCAACTAAACTGCCCGTTACTTCAACAAACGTAAAAGGAGCTGCCACGTGGCAAGCTCCTCAGCTTAACTTAATGAAGGCAACCTCAACAGGCCTTCATAGTTAGCTCAAAATATATAGAAACTACAGTTTAGGGTTTGACTGTAAAATAAATCGCAACCGCTCAACCTCATGGAAAAAACCCAACTTTTCTAGTTCCATTATTAGAAATTCGGTTACACCTGGTGCAGATAAATTACAGTCCTCCTGTATGTTTCTAATGCACCCAAATTTGCTTTCAATGCTACAATTTTCTTGACCAAAAAAGTTTTTAACATCATGTAGATATTGCTCATAATCCCCATCTTTATCTAATGTTATGGTTTTGTGCTCCAGCGAGCTGTTGTGAGAAGAAACCCTCACTACGCCAAGATCGTTTATTGTGTTAATCACAACATTCTCAAGTCTGTGTTTCAGTAAGTTCTCTCTATAGACATCAAGATCCTGGATCGGCTCTATTCCAAAGTAATCCTTGATTTTATTGAGAACAAAAGTTGTTTCCTCATCGGGATCTTCATCTATTGTTTCAGAATCAATATAATGAATACTTTTTACTGTGATTAATACCTGTAAGAACTCCATTAAATTCCCAGCTATTATTCTGGCCTTTATATCACCAAGAGGCTCGTGAACGACAATGGGAGCCTCCTCAAGAGTATGAGTCGTACTGAAGTCTGTTAAGAATCCGAACGACTCAAACTCATTGAAAATAAAAAAGATATAGTCAATTGGAATCGTGTCGGAAGGATCCATGCTGTAGTGCTCTGAATCATAACTAATCTCCCCAGGTGAATAATTAATCCCCACACCAAAATAATCGTAAAGTGATTTTCCCGTCTGGTCGTCCGGACATCCTAGCGAAGACGATTATCGATTATGACACCTTCAGAAAGGAGAACGCAATTGGCTAAGCCGCTATTGATTGCAAAACCGATTTCCGTGATTGCTTCTAATGCCGCACGACTGTCCATCTTTTCGGGAGCATTCTTTGTTATCATCCTTGGTATCCTCCACCTGCTGGAACCGGAATTCGATCCGAAGTGGCGCTTTATCAGCGAATACGCTCTAGGCAACTTCGGCTGGATGATGCATCTTGCATTCGTATTGCTAGCTACGAGTCTGATATGCGCTGGAGTAGTGGTCATCTCGCAAGTTCGTACCGTCGTGGGATACATCGGGCTCGCCATCCTTGGACTAAGTTCCTTAGGTTTATTGATCGCAGCCCTCTTTGTAACTGACCCAATATCGGTGAGTCCGGATGCTGCAACTTTCAGCGGTAAGATGCATGCAATAGGCGCTACGCTCGACTATACGCCTGTTGCAGCCCTCTTGATGAGCTTTGCGCTTGCTCGTAATGAAGCCTGGAGACCCATTCGAGGACGGCTGTTTGTTACAAGCAGCATTATGTTGGTCGTCATGATCCTATTCATACTTCAAATCCCGCAAGATGGACAGTTCACTCCTGACGTGCTTGCAGGTTTGTTCAGAAGGTTCTTAATTGTATCCTACCTCGGGTGGCTCTTGACCGTCGGGATTCATACACTCAAGCTTCGAAAGTTAAGTGTGCAATGACAGAACTAGTGCTGAAGCGAAAGACTAGCATTTCCCCAACATCAGGATTATGACCAAGTTCTTCGGAGTATTTCCCGTTAGTGCAAGTGGTAAGTGTCCTACGCCAAAAACGTGCCGCACGTGCGTTTCGTTCGGTGGGATTGGTTTGCACTTCCCATTGCCCTGGCATCATTTCAATAATCTGTCGAACCGCTTCTTCTCCAACGCCCTTTCCTCGATAATAGCGTAACAGGAAGAACTCATTCATGTAATAATCGATATAATGAGGACAGGGTGTGAAAGGCTTAGTAGCCACAAAGGCAAGACCCGCAGGTATATCATCGACCGTGATAAGATAGGGAAAAAGCACACCCGGGTGTTCCCACCAAATATCAAACACGCGATTCTGTTCATTCAAGGTTCGAGTATCATCCTGCTCGAATACGCCATAACGATTCGTCTTGTGCTCCCACACCTCGGACAAGTCATGTAGATAAAGCGGATAAATATTATTGATAATAAACTTCTCTTCTATGCCACATAATCGAACGGCAACGTTTAATTTATTCACTTCTCGATAAACACTATCCATTTTGCAATCCCTCCAATTAGACGCTCTCAAAGTACTTTGTTAGCATCAGTATATAGTGAATGCTGCATCCTATATAGGCAGAGTATTCATCTATTCATTTCTTACATAACAAAAGGCTCGTGTTGGTTTTAACCAACGCGAGCCTTTTGTTATGCCTCCGTTTTATAAACAATCTTCTTAATGCTGTCATGGGATAGACAGTAGAAACTCGCAAGATCATCCACATTCATACCCTGCCGAAATAGCTTCCGCATCTCTGCGTTTCGTTTCAAAAGAAATTCTCGTTGCCCGGAGTCTTGTCCCCATTTTCTCCTACCTTCTTTGGGTGCGGGGATATATAGTGATTTGCCTTGTATATAATTTTGTATTTCACGAAGTAATCTTTCTGGTAAGATCTCACTTGCCGAAACATATTTCATTGGCTTCACCCCTTCATCTAATTGCGATGGAAAGTTGCAAAGCCTACATGACAAACGGTTTCTTCCCCGTAATTCCTTGTTAAGCGGTTAGAATCATAGGCTCCATGCAAACAACCGCGTTAATGTCATATAGACTTTGCATGGAGCGAATCTCGAAACCTTGCATCGGTAAGATTACACGAAGCATAGTTTGGCTAACACCCTTCATAACGAATTCCCTCTCTTCCAATGATATATACTTTGTTGTAATTATTTCTACATGACGATGATGAATTCCTTGATTTTACTTCCTTATTATACTTAGCCAATGACGCCGGACGCCTGTTGTGAGGGTATCGATTTTCGTTAAGCAGCTAATAAGAGTTGGTTATGTTCACACAAAAGAGGTAATTTCTATTCGTCTAACAAAGCTGCTTGTCGCTTGTAATGATCCTCAATTACCATACATGCCATCGCTTCGATCACGGGCACGACTCGAGGGCAGATGCAAGGATCATGCCTGCCGATCGTTGCAATCTCCCGTTCATTACCATCCGCATCAACAGTCTGCTGCGGAACGGAGATGGAAGAGGTCGGTTTGACGACTACTCGGAACACGATTTCCGCCCCGGTGCTGATCCCCCCAATGATCCCGCCAGCATGATTCGTCCAAAACCCTCTCGCGTCCATCTGATCGTTGTGTTCGCTTCCCCGCATCGAGGCGGCTTGAAAACCAGAACCGAATTCGATGCCCTTGATAGCGCCGACGGACAACATTGCCTTTGCCAGCTCTGCATCCAACTTATCGAACACGGGCTCTCCCAGCCCGGCTGTGACGCCGCTGATCCGGCATTCTACAATCCCTCCACAACTGTCGCCCTCTGCGGCCAGCTGTTCGATCCGTTCGATCATACGTTCCGCCGCCGAAGGATCACACGCACGCACCGAGTTGCGTTCGATGGCATTGGCATCAAAAGTCTCGCAACGGATTCCGCCAATCTCGGTCGTATAAGCTATGATCGAGACGTTCCGCCGTTCCAGCAACTTGCGTGCTACTGCTCCAGCGGCCACCCGCGCGGCTGTCTCCCTGCCCGATGCCCTGCCACTGCCGCGGTAGTCGCGGATCCCATACTTTTTCTCGTAGACGAAATCCGCATGTCCAGGCCGGTACATGGTTTTGATGTCATCATATGCCGACGGACGCATGTCCGTGTTGTTCAACATTATGCACAACGGTGTCCCGGTCGTTCTGCCCTCGAATAGACCGGACAAGATGCGAATTTTATCGTACTCCTTCCGAGGAGTCGTGACGGAAGATTGTCCCGGCCTTCTGCGGTCCATCTGAATCTGGATGTATGCTTCGTCCAGTTCGACGCCCGGCGTGATGCCCTCCACAATGACACCTACTGCCTCTCCGTGCGATTCCCCGAAAGTGGTCATTTTTAATCGTTCTCCAAACGTGCTTCCCGCCATGTCTTATGCACCCCGTATCGTTAGGATTCCTTCTCCTTTAGTTTAGGGGTATACTTGAAATAGATGAAATCGTAATATTTAATCTTTGTCATAGAGAGGATCAATAACAGATGATCGTGAACACAGAATGGTACCGCGTTTTCCTTCATGCCGCTGAGTCTTCCAATCTGACCAAGGCCGCACAAAGCCTCCATATGACGCAGCCTTCCGTGAGCTACGCTATTAAGCAGCTAGAAGAGACTCTCGGGGTCAGACTATTTGACCGGTTATCCAAGGGCGTCCGATTAACGCAAGAAGGACAGGCCTTATATCTGCATGTTCGAACAGCATTCGAGGAACTAGATTCCGCTGAGCGTCGCATTAAGAAGCTGAAACAGTTCAGCGAAGGGCACTTGCGAATCTGTGCGAATGGGGCTATTATCAAAGACTTTCTTCTCCCCTCACTCGACGCGTTTCATGCCCGCTATCCCTCCATCCGTATCCAGTTGTCTCAGGATCGTACGAGCCGTATCTTGGAGCGGTTGAAGCAAGGCTCTACGGACCTCGGCTTCGTACATCTGCCCGTCTTGGATGAAGAGATTGAGGTCGGTGCTTCCCATGCTTCGCCTTATTGCGTAGTCGTCGGAACGGCCTTCGCTGACTGGACCCTGCAGCCCTTGTCGACGGAACGGCTGACGGAGCTTCCTCTTTTGATGCTGTCACCCGGCAGCACGACGCGTTCCTTCATCGAAGGATGGTTCCAATCACAAGGATTGGAAGCGGAAGCCGACTTCGAGCTAAACAGCTTGGATATGCTCGCAGAATTCGCGGAGCGAGGGTATGGAGCAGCCTTCTTGCCGCGGGGATTTGTCGCGTCTCGTATCGCAAGTAGAACCTTACTGGAGCTTCGGACGGAAGTTCCGATACCTGATCGACATATCGGTATCGCCGTTCGAAAGCATTCATCCCTATCACTCGCTGCCGAGGCTTTCTGGAGTATGCTGTTTTGAGGCAAATCGCCGTGCGATCGCCACGCACAGTACGACACCGATATTGACTACAAAGATAGGCCAACCAATCGACTCGTGCAGAACGAGAGCCGAAAGCAGCAAACCGAAGAAGGGCTGGAGGAGTTGTAACTGCCCGACCGCTGCTATACCTCCTTGGGCAAGACCACGATACCAGAACACAAAGCCGATGAGCATGCTGAACAAGGAGACATAAGCAAGGCTCAAGAGAGCCGAACTACCGATATCCGCCCATGAATGCGGCATGTAATAAAACGAGAGCATTGACATAACCGGAAGCGATAGAACGAGCGCCCAAGAGATCACCTGCCAACCCCCTAGCCTCCGCGAGAGTATTGCCCCTTCCGCATAACCGTATCCGCACACAATGATAGAAGCTAGCATTAACGCATCACCTACCGGCGAAGATGTAGCCCCTTGTGTTAGGGCGAATCCTGCTACAAGGGAGCTGCCTAGAGTTGATAAGATCCAAAAGATGGGTCGCGGGCGTTCACCGCCCCGTAGTACGCCGAAGATCGCCGTCGAAAGCGGCAGAAGCCCAATGTAGATAATTGCATGCGCGGATGTGACATACTGAAGCGCTAAGGCTGTCAGCAGTGGGAATCCAACTACCACGCTGAGTGCTACTAGCAATAGCGGAACGATGTCGCTTCGGACAGGTCGTTGTTGCCGGAAGATGAGGAGAAGCACTCCCGCTAACACCCCAGCAATTGCAGCACGACATACGGTGAGGAATATCGGATCAAAATCCATCACAGCCAACCGCGTTGCGGGTAGCGAGCCGCTGAAGATGAGCACGCCCAGGAAACCATTAATCCAGCCGCTCGTCGTTTTGTTCATAACAATCACCTTTCACTTCTGTATGATTATTCGTATTATAGTAGATACAGAATTTGATGTATATCGACCTTTTCCCCATCTGTAAGGGTACAGATAGTTGATTAATCATTCAAATTGGAGGCATTTGTATGACAAATAAAAAAGAAACCATTCAGCAAATCATCCGTTCTGACATAGTAAACGGTCTCCTCAAACCCGGTCAGAAGCTGCCCTCCATCCGCAAGCAAAGCCAAAGATTCGGTTGCAGTCTCAACACCATTATTGGTGTTTATCAGGAACTTGAAAATCAGTACCTCATTTATTCACGTCCGAAGAGTGGTTATTATGTCGTAGCCAAAGAAGCGCTTCTTCCCCTGCTGCAAACAAAACGAATCGATTTTGCATCAGCGGCTCCCGATCCCGCGTCGATCCCGCAAATCGACTTTCGTCAATGCTTGAACAAAGCGATGGAATTATTTGAGGCGTCCATATTCACTTATCCGGATCCACAGGGCTTGCTTTCCCTGCGCCAGGAGATCGTGAAGCTTTTTCAGCAGCAACAGGTTTTCCCTTCGGAGCAGCAAGTTTTTATATTTTCAGGTGCTCAGCAAGCTCTTCATCTTCTAGCCGGGATGCCTTTCCCAAACGGAAAAACCAACATTCTGGTTGAGCAACCAACCTACTGGGGAATGCTCGCTGCGCTTAAGACACAAAGACAAACCGTAATCGGTATCGAAAGAACTCCTGACGGAATAGATTGGTTAACTTTGGAGCGCCATTTTCAAAGTAATAATATCAAGTTTTTTTATACAATCTCGCGTTTCCATAATCCGTTAGGCACTTCTTACACGGCCGAAGACAAGCAGCGACTGGCAGAACTCGCCAAAGCCAATGACGTTTACATCGTTAAAGATGATTATCTTGCTGATTTGGAAACAAACAGTAAAGCAGATCCTATTCACGCTTATAATGGAGCCAGTCATGTCATTTATCTCAGAAGCTTTTCCAAAGTGATGATGCCTGGATTAAGAATTGCTGCAGCCACAGTACCCGATTCGTTTATTCCTTTACTGCAATGGCATAAGCATACAGCGGATCTGAGCACCTCAGTGCTTTCTCAAGGTGTGCTTGAGATTTACTTAAAGTCCGGGATGTATGCTCATCATGCAAAGCAAATGAAGTCCTTGTACAATCATCGTATGAAGCAACTAAGGGAAATTTCACAGCGATTATTGCCTAAAGAGTGCTTATATTCTATTCCATATTGCGGGGGGCTCTTCGCTTCCATACATCTTCCGGACTCCATTCATACAGAAGATTTGGTCAAGCGCTTGGAGAATCGTGGCGTTGATGTACTGGCAACGCAGTTCCTTTCATCGTTCCCCAAGCTTAACTTGCTGCGACTTAGCATCATTCGGACCGATGAGCATGATATTGAAGAGGGTATCCGCATCATTGCCGAAGAACTGGAGCGTACCCAATATACAAGCAGCATCCCTAAGCCATTCTTTCGATTATGAGTACAAATAAGAGCCTACCCGTGGTCGTGGGTAGACTCTTGTTCAACCTTACCTAATCCGTAATGCTCAGCTTTATTGCTGTATGGTGTGCTCTTAATTTGGCCTGCCCGCCAATAGGGAAAGTCATCAATGGTGACGTATGGCCAAAATCTACATCGGCTACTATGGGGATGTGATTCAGTTCCCTCTTTGTTTTAATAATCTTCCACAGTAGCTCCTTATTCATATTTGAAGATTTTTGAAATCTTCCGAAGACAATTCCTTTAACCTCTTCAAATCTAGGCTGGTGAATAAGGGATTGTAAATCTCGATCAAAGGTCTGAGGCTGTGCCTCGTAATCATCTTCTATAAATAGGATTGAATTTTGGAAGCTCGGCATGTATTCCGTGCCTTGCAGAAGATTGAAGGTACACTGATTTCCACCTATAATAGTTCCCTCTGCCTCTCCCTCATTCATTACATAGGGACCCTCATTAGGAATGAATGTGCGGTTCTCTTGATCCAGAAACCACGAATCGTCGCTCCACTGTTCGGAATGATGTACGTCAACCGGTTCCTCTGAGCTCATCATTTTCTGAAAATATTCCATTGTATACTCATTACCATGAAGCATCGCGAAGGTAGAGAAGTGTGGACCGGAGTACGTGATTAATCCCGTCTTGGCATAAATCGCATTACTTAATGCCGTAATATCAGAATATCCGCATAGTCGCTTAGGATTAGACTGAATCAAACAATAGTCGATCTCTCTTAACAATTGGTTACAGTTATAGCCGCCGATTGTCGTTAATATCCCTTTGACATTAGGGTCTCTAAATGCGTCATGAAGGTCATCTACTCTGGATTGGATGGATGAGGAAACAAACTCATCAGACTCTAGGCAGTTTTTAGAAAAAGATATCTTGAACCCCATGCCTTCAAGTCTTTGTTGTGCTAGATTTCTCTGCTCAACAGCGATCAACGACATGCTTCTAGAAGGTGAGATGATCCGTATTTCGTCACCAGCTTGTAATTTGGGTGCCCTCATACATACACTTCCCTTATCACATTTTTTCTCTGATTCTATCATAAAACAAGCCTAGAAAGTCCACATAGACCTTCTAAGCTTGTTTGGCGAAGACTATTCACTTTCTTGCCCTATGAGGCCTGAACCCGCAATCCACCTAATATAAAAGCGGTCATATCCTCTATCATCTCATCCATCGAGATATGCTCTTCCACCTTCATGACTTTCCAATAGTCTGAATCTCGGTGAAATAACAGCGTTCCGACGATCGACATGAACGCCGTATCCAGCGAACGAAAGTGGAATACGCCTTGTGTGCGTCCTTCAGTAAGCCAATATTGCAGTAAATTCCATATCGGTACGACATGCTCCCGAATCTTATGAACACGGGAGGTATTCAATATGACTTCCTGCTGAATAATACTGATAAGTTCTGGATCTTGTCCACGAAACCGTGTCACTTCACGAATAATAAGTTTAACCCCTTCTAAGGGTTCCATCTCACGATTAATAGCAGCAATTCGCTCATTAGGGAAAAAGAAAGAATCAAATAACGCAGGAAACATATTTTCCTTACCCCCAAAATGATAGGACACGAGTGCAACATTCACACCCGCTTCTTCGCATATTTGCCGTACCGTCGTCCCATCGAATCCCTTGGTCGCGAACAATTTCCTAGCAGCCAGCAATATACGCATTTTACTATCCGGATCAGGTGTAGTCATTCTATCCCTCCATCTACATTAGCCTTGCTTTGCAACAACCCCTGGTCCCTGTAGCACTGGCTGACGTTTTAGCCCAACTGCAACGGCGCTAATTAGGATCGCTACTGCAGCAATCAGGAGAAGTACCGACACTTCGCTTCCTACTCCTGGTCCACCAAATAGGATATTCATCGCACCTTCAACCGCATAAGTAGCTGGAAGTACGTTACCCAGTCCAACAAAGATGTCCGACAGCAATTCACGCGGCACAATAGCACCGGATGTCACAAGCTGCGCCGACAATAAAATAATGTTAAACAGCATACCTGCCATACCGAATAGGTATAGGAACATCTGGGATACAAACATAAAAGCAACCACGAATACAAATTGGAACAACCACAAGTGCAGGAATCCTTGTTCAATCTGTCCGCCGAACGCCACCAGGAGTGCCGAGCCAACCAGAGAGACAACAATTGCGGACAATACATTTATTACGCTTCTTGCGCCGAATCGTTTCCAACGTCCGACTAGCGCTTGAATAGCAAGGGATGACTGCTCCATATTCATTCCCATAATCATTGCTCCGACATATGAGGCCAGTACCAGCATCATAGGTACCATTTGATTGTTCATTCCCTTTACAGGGTTTGTTGATTGAATATCACTCGTTACACGCGATGACAATCCCTGTGCAGCTGCAGCGGCCTGTTCAGAAGGCATATTATCTCCTAGAGCGGACGTTACCCCTGCGACTACTGCATTCTGATTCACTTGGGAGGTCACTGTCGTGGCAACTCCACTCATAATACTCTTAATTAATGCAGGATTGGACTCATTAATAAAGTACTGCACTGCAGCTTGACTATCTGGTGCAGATGCTTTCGAAGTGAAATCCGCTGGAAAATAAATAATCATTTGCAACTCGCGTTCATCTAACTGACGTTTCGCATCTTCCAGACTAGCCATCTGTGACATTTGAAAAGGAAGCTCTTTCTCCAGCTTACCTGCGATTTGTTGTCCTAATTGTTGATCCTCATTCACAATCACAATGCTTAGTTGATCCGTCCGATCCGTTACACCCTTGTACCCCGTCATCCAAATGACGGAAAATATAACTTGGAACATGATTGCCGTAATAATGCCTACCTTTGTCGTAGGGCGCTTCATAAATGCTTGTAATGCCTCTTTCATCTGTCCATTCTCTCCTTGTTATCGTTTGTTAAACAATTGTTTTAAACAAACGTTTAATATATGAGTTTGAATTATATTCGATAACCCCCTTGATTGTCAATTCGTTTACAACAAAAAAAACACCCCTAAGGGTGGTTCGGATCAGGTTATCTACATTACCCCCAACCCTATATTTTATTCATATAAAAAAGGATTCTTACGAATCCTTCTTCTTGTGCTTATTTCATTAGTTTGTTAATCGTGATCAATAGCTCATCGATCACTTCGGTTTCGCCATCTTGAATACGATCGATGACGCAGCTCTTCATATGGTGCTCCAGAAGCAGTTTACCTACACCGTTTAAAGCGGACTGGACAGAAGAAATCTGATTCAGCACATCATCGCAATAGGTGTCCTTCTCGATCAAACCCTTCACTCCCCGGATTTGACCCTCAATTCGGTTTAGCCGACTAATGAGATTGCTTTTTGTTTTATCCGAATGATGGCTTTTTCGCCCATCTGTGCCGCACGATTCGTGGTTTTGGGGTTCTTGAACGAGTTCTTCCATACGATCACTCCTTCTTCTTTGATGCTATTGTAACATAGCCCCCCCACCTATACAAAGTAAGATAAAAAAACGACCCCTTCCTAATTAAAGGGATCGTTTCGAATTCATTTGGTGTACTCCTTAATTTATTCGCTGCTCTAGTCCTCTTCGCTTACGCCCAGCGCTTTATTTTTCTCCCTGAATCGCTCGTTATGCGAGGAAACGTAAGCAACCTTCGGTGCTTCGGGATCAAGATACAGCTTGGCGCTATTCAAGGCAAGCACACCGTCGGTAAATGCGCCAGCAATCAATTTCACTTTGCTATTGAAAGGGTGAGAGCTGGAAAGGTTTTGCAACCTTATCTAGCTGGATACCGTTACCTATATAACAAGGACAAGTTAGAATAGGTGGGATATGATGAAGAAGCTGATGAATATGACGGTGTTAATCCTTCTAACAATAGCTCTCAGCGGATGTTACCCATTGCGAGCTGAAAGAAGTGAGACTCCGATTGAGATGGTTGCATTCGCTAGTCTTACGGATGAGGAACAGCACCTGCTCCCTGCGAGCCCGAAAGATTCTGTCGTGAGCAAGGTAGCTGTTACTGAACATATAGCAACATTAATGGGTAGGCCCCGTAAAGGAACTGAAGTCTATGCTGTTACCTTTAATCATACGGAGACGAAGTCTTCCGGTAATCTCATTGTGTATGTGGATTTGGATAAGAAAACAGTCGTTGGAAAAGGTAGAACGAGCCTCACCTAAGAACGATTAACGGGGGATTTACAGATGAAACAACTCAAAAATGGATGGCATCATATTATGAATGCACCCATGGTACCCTGAAAGTGAATTATCAACTGCTAAATCCATCTTTATATGGTTATCAGCCAACATTCAGACGAAACCCCTGATTACTGTGAGAGTGATCTGGGGTTTCGTTTTTTTTCTATTCCATTCACATCCGCTTTAAGTACAAATAAAGCTTGATGAATTTGCAGTACGTGCTACTATAATAAAGCATGATATGGAAAATTTTTTTCCACAAAAAACCACCTAGAGAGAAGGAAATTGATTGCAAAAGAACGGCACGTCCACACCAAAAACAGGCTACTCCCAAGAATTAATGAGAACGCTAACAACGAAAGACCTTGTAATCTTCGGTTTAATTACCATGCTACCGATCGCACCGACACAAGTGTATGCAGGTGCATCCATCGCAAGCTTCGGCATGGCCCCACTTGTCTATTTAATTGGTATGATCGCCATGTTCTTCACTGCACTAAGCTATAGTAAAATGAGCCGAGAGTTTCCTATTGCAGGCTCTGCCTACTCCTTTGTTCAGCGGGGGATGAATCCTCATATCGGCTTTCTAACAGGATGGCTAATCGTACTAGATTACATTATTGTACCTGGCTTACTAGTTTCCTTCTCTACCTTGTGGTTGTCGGTAGTCCTTCCGGAATTCCCTTCATGGCTTCTGGTTGTTGTGTTCATCGCGATAATGACTTTCGTAAACGTAAGAGGAATTGAGATTGGCAAGCGAGTGAATCAATTTTTCCTATTCGGTCAGATTACCTTGATTTTAGTATTTCTGATCTGTGCCATTAAGTTTGTTTTCATCGATGGGCATGGTACTGGAGGATTCTCGCTTGCTCCCTTCTGGCAATCCGATAAAATCGATATCAAGTTTATTGCCAATGCCGCTTCCATTGCCATGCTCGGCTTTATCGGGTTTGATGCCATCAGCACACTGTCTGAGGAAACGAAAGACCCAACAAGAACTGTGGGTAAATCGGTAGTCGCCAGTCTCGTTCTGATCGGCCTACTCTTCATGGGTCAAGCTTACATGGCCACACTAGCGCACCCAGATTATACAAATCTGGATGCGGATATGGGATACTTCGACATCATTCGTGAAGTCGGGGGAGACGCCTTGTACTACACATTTATTATTGCGGGTGTGATCTTCGTAGGTGTTGCTAATGCACTAACCGTACAATCTGCAATCTCCCGCGTACTGTTCTCCATGGGTCGCGATAAGGTCATCCCGTTCTCCGGTTTCTTAGGAAAAGTACATCCGAAGTTTAAGACTCCAGCTAATGCAACGATCTTCGTAGGAGTACTCTCCGTGCTTGTTGGACTCTTTTTGTCCCTGGACCTCTTAGTTCGTCTAGTCAACTTCGGTGCGATGTCTACTTATATGCTGCTTAATCTTTCTGTTATTACGTATTTCTTCTTTAGAAAGAAGCAACGCAGCCCTAAGCAAATCTTTGGTTATCTACTCTTCCCGCTTATTGGTTTCTTAGTTATCGGGTTTATTTGGACAGGATTCGATACCTTAACTTATACGATCGGGTTCTCTTGGTTAATTATCGGAATTGCCATTGTCGCCATTCAATCTAAAGGCTTTAAAGAAGTACCCCCAGCACTTAAGGGCTTATAATGAGGAGGAAATAAAATGAGATTACACCATAGAACTGCCATTGTTACAGGCTCAGCACGAGGAATTGGTTTTGAGATTGCAAGACGTTTTGCAGAAGAGGGAGCTAAAGTCGTTCTTGCGGATATTATGGAAGCTGGAGTTGAATCTGCTCAAGCTTTGCAGGATTTAGGTCATGATGTTACCTTTTTCCGTACCGATGTATCCAGCAACTCTTCCGTTGAATCCCTAGTCGCTTTCACCGCAGAGAAGTACGGACGTATTGATATCCTCGTTAATAATGCCGCAATTAACATTCCTGGATCCATTCTGGAAGTGTCTGAAGAGGTATGGGACAGAACGTTTGCCGTTAATGTGAAATCTCAATTCCTGTTATCTAGAGCTGTTGTTCCATTGATGCAAAAAGATGGCGGAGGATCGATCATCAACATGGGTTCAGGAAATAGCTATGTTGCCGAGCCTCGTCTATCCGCGTATGTCGCTTCTAAAGGAGCAATCCTCATGCTGACCAAACAGATGGCATTGGATTTTGCTAAAGATAACATTCGTGTAAACTGCATCTGCCCAGGTTGGGTGGATACCACATTTAACGATGCTCATTGTGATCTATATGGCGGTAGAGATGAAGTGTTGAAAATGATTGATGATATCCATCCGATTGGCAGAACGATTAAACCCGTCGAAATCGCGAATTCAGCTGTATTCCTTGCTTCTGATGATTCAAGCGCAATTACAGGAACAGGACTTATTGTCGATGGTGGCCTTACAGCTAAATAACTCAATCGTAAATTCTAAAAAAAACGACCTCGAGGGGTCGTTTTTTCTATCTAGGGTTACGGTCAAGATTGGATTTACTCCCGCTTTCCATTTCGCCCGTCTTAAAGGTATAAATTTCTATCCTTGCTTTGTCTTGCTCCTCTCCGCTTGCCATAACCTTAAAGGAATGGTTCCCTTCATTGTCCCCAGGTGTAAAAATATTCCTACTCCCACTATTCTCATGGAGAAGCCATTTCACCAATTCACCCGTTGTCTCATCTATGATAGCCAAGCTTAAGGTTGGCATTGTGTCCGTTAGCTCCTTAATATTAATCGCTAAAGTTTCTCCGCTCTTAATGACAAAGGCAGCTCCAAGTTGCACTCCCTGATTGGCGTCCTCATTATCGAGCATTTTAGGAATACTCGCTTTTCCGTTGAAGATGTCCACAATCTTATCCTTTTTGTCATAGGAGGTTAACCTTTTATTCCCGATGAAGCCGCCATTTGGTGTCCGGGATCGTTCATAGGTGAAGTGTTCCGGGCTTACGACCTCTTCAATTACATAAGCTCCCCGCTTAATAAGCTCATGAATAAACGCTTTGTGATCGTACTTCAATTTAGGATTCTGGTTGTCCAATTCATAAGTAATTTGGTTGATGATCATTTGGTTTATTACTTTATCATCCATGTAATTCTTCGCTTGATCTCTGAAGGCAACCGTTACCTTCTGCCCTGCAATGGACAACGTTTTGTTAGTCAAGTTCGCAGTAGCTGTCTCTTTCTCTAACCACCTTTTAACAATTTGATATTGGGATTCCGTCCGGTTAAAGTAATCGATTTTTAGTCCGTCTGCATCGATATAGAGAGGTGCATCCGTATGAGACCAACCGACTTTAGCTATTGTTGCCTTATCACCTAGCGTGACTTGTACATTTTCTTCAAGCTTTTTATTCGTATTGTAATAGGTCTTAATGGCACCCCCATACTCCTTAAGCGGTTTAGCATTTTTCGCAAACACCACTGACGACGAGAAGACCGATACGGCTCCAATCACAACCACAAGCATGAAGCCCAAGACCACTTTCCCTTTACCCGTATTTCGTTTCATAATGAGTGTAAACCTCCGATACAGCTGTTTCTTATGTAGGGCCAGACTGCTGTTTAGCACCGGTGACTTGGATGAGGCAAAATGTAATAGCATTTCGCTATATCGCCTCTTTTCCGCTGACTTCAAGCCTTTTGTTATTTTCTCATCTACGGAATATTCACAAGCTTCACTTATATTAGCCAAAGCAAGATAAGAAACCGGATTAAACCAGTGCAGGCAGTTAACCATTACGGCGACCAGCTTAAACCATACATCTCTCTGCTTGTAGTGGATCCATTCATGCTGCAACGCTAGATTGTAATCCTCTACATTGATTTCCGTATTGGGAATGACGATTTGCGGCTTAAAAAATCCTATGAGCATAGGGGAGTGAACATAATCACTGACTACCACTCTTAGACTCCCCATAGTATCGATTGGGTGAGACCGAATTACTTGCTTCTTGAAGCGGTAATAACCGAAAAAATAACGGAACATCATCGCGACACAACCGAAGATCCATATTCCGAGTACCCATTGGTCTATCGATAGAGTTGGAAAGATGACATTGTTAGTCTTTGTGCTCATCATTATCACTTGATCTGGCATGGGTGTGTCGACCACGGCAGTTGTCTCTTCGATAGCGGGTGAAGGTATACTCCGTCCCTCTTCAAAAGAGGCTAGAAATGGTTTTATCTGAATCGCAGGCACATTGACCTGCAACGGTAATACAAATAGCAGCAACGCCAGCAAGCAAGCATAATAAAAGGAGCGACCGCCAAATCTTCCTGCCATTTTTGTTCTTAATACAATGAGGAGCAAGCTTGCAATACTTCCAGTAAGAGAGGTCATTAGCAACCACTTAATCATGATCGTCCGCCTCACTATTAATGAAATTCCGGAGCTCTTCGATATCCTTCTTCGTCAAATTCTCATCCTTAAACAAGGCGCTAATTAGACTTTTGGCGGAACCGTTATGAATCGAACGTACGAAGTTTTGCGTCTGCATTTTCTGATACTCTTCCTCGCTTATCGCTGCCCAATATTCATGAGCATGCGAACGACCGAGCTTGACCGATTGCAAAGCACCTTTGTCGATTAACCTGCCAGCAAGGGTGATAATGGTCGTCGTTTTTTTGTCCGGTAATCGTTCCATAATCTCCTTTGTTGTCATCTTTGCTTCACTTTCCCATATGACTTGCATGATCTCCATTTCTGCTTTCGTAATTTGCATATCGGTGTTCCCCTCCTTTCGCTTCTACATGATGTTTTTTATAATACAGCTTGTAGAAACGAAATGCAAATACATCAAAACTCCTACTCTTAACTCATGCACCCATCAGAGTCGGCGTAGAAGTGTTATAATTAATAAGATTCTAGATGCCATTCAATCCACGAAAGGGAAGGAGAAACATCCATGAATACACAACAATTAGATCGAATCTGTACGGGAAAGGGATTTATTGCCGCCTTGGACCAAAGCGGTGGGAGTACTCCTAAGGCTCTGCTGCAATATGGGGTTAAGGAAAACAGCTATTCCACTGAGGAAGAGATGTATGCATTAGTGCACGAGATGAGAACGCGGATTATTAAGAGTTATGCGTTTGATTCCCAGTACATTCTGGGAGCGATCTTATTCGAGAATACGATGGATCGATCCATAGACGGGCAATTTACGGCTGATTATCTTTGGGAGAAGAAAGGTGTTGTACCTTTTCTTAAGGTCGATCAAGGACTAGCAGACCTTGAGGACGGGGTTCAGCTCATGAAGCCGATTCCTGGTTTAAACGACCTTCTGAAGAGGGCCGTTGAACGAAATATCTTCGGGACCAAAATGCGCTCGCTAATCAAGGAAGCCAATCCAGTCGGAATTAAAAAGGTCGTAGAGCAACAATTTGCCCTCGGCAACCAAATTGCGCAGATGGGACTGGTTCCGATTATCGAACCGGAAGTTGATATCCACAGCGCCGATAAGGTTGCTTCGGAAAAGCTATTAAGAGATCAGCTTATCGAACAATTATCCACCCTTGGCAAAGATGTAAAAGTCATGTTGAAACTCTCCATACCGACGGAAAACAATTTCTACAGTGAATTAATGGATGATCCACATGTGATAAGGATTGTCGCTTTGTCAGGCGGCTACACTCAGCTAGAAGCAAATGAAAAGCTGGCACATAATCACGGGTTGATCGCCAGTTTCTCGCGTGCCTTATCGCAGGGACTAACCGCAGGGCAAACAGACGATGAATTTAATACTCTGCTGTCTCAATCCATTAAAGACATCTATGAAGCCTCCATCACATAAACGCAACAACTGAAAAAACACCCCTTAGAATGTCATCGGATCAACCCAAGGAGGTTTTCCAATGTCTATTCTAAGGGGTGTATTTTACTAAGGCGCAATTCATTGTTTGATAGTTAGTCTTCTATCATGGTTATAGCATTCCATGTTCTTCCTTGATCTTGTACAACCCTTGTAGAAGGACGTCTGCAGGATCCCGATTCAACAGTAAATGTGTAAATAAAAGATGAAGTGGAAAAGCGCACACGTTATTGCCTTCCCGTATTGCCGGAAATCCAGCTTCGAATACTGGGCCGTGATCTTGGTTCCAATCAAGACCTGCATGAACCTTCTCCGGCGCGAATTCTGCTTGAACTGCCTCTATGCATTGCGGGACCAACACCTTGTCGATGAGCGCTTTGGCCTCGTCTTCGCTTGCAGGTGGTTTAGGAAGAAGTTTTCCTCCTTCGGTCTTCATCAAATCTACGAAAAATGAAGCCATCCATTCTGCCGGATCACCGCCCGACTGGAATTGCGTGACCAATTCGCGAAGAAAAAAACCGCATGCATATTCGTTATTCGAATCATCCTTCACTTGAAACACAAATACAGGACCGTAAATATCCTGGTTCAAAACCTGAACATCGACTTGATCAAAATGCGTTCTCAAACTAACGAGCCCGTTATGTTGAACAGCCTTGATCAATTCAGCCCATTTTTCATTGGAATCCGTTTCTTGACTACTGTTAACTTCTTCGTTTGTTGTCTCGTTATTCATCGTCTGCTTCACCCATTAACTATCATATCATTCGAACATTTGAACAGTCTAGTCCACTATATAACTCAGGTTCCAAAATATCGTTTCCGAAGGAATAGTGCTTGCTCCTTTAGCTGTTCTGTTGTGCTAACATTTTCAGCAAAATCGTTACCGCTTCTGCTCTTGTTGCTGGAGCAGTCGGATCGAATTGGTTGGTGCCTTTACCTTCTACAAGATTAAGTTTCTTCATGGCTGCTACTGCGCCCTTCGCCCATGTTGGAATATTTTTGTCGTCTGCGAAGCCCGTTACGGTATTCCCTTCACTGGACAAGCTCATAGCGCGAGCGATCATCACAGCCATCTCGGCACGTGTTACTTCTGCATTCGGACGGAATGTGCCGTCATTATTACCTTTAATGATGTCAGCTTGTACTGCTTGCGCCACAGCTTTCTGCGCCCATGCCCCGATCTTCGAAGTATCCGTGAAGGTTAATGCCGTACCCTCAACTTGCGGCTTCAATGCATTCATTAGCATCACAGCAAATTCCGCGCGAGTCACGGTCGCATTCGGCTTGAATGAAGCATCGGAATAGCCCTTGACGATTCCACTATTCACCGCTTTCTTAATATTTGCCTCCGCCCAATGTCCAGAAATATCGGTTAAGCTCGTTGTCGGCTTTGTTGTTTCTGTTGGCACTTCTTTGACTTCTTCTCCAACAACGAATACCGCAAACTTCGTAAAGTGATTGACCTCAATGGTAATTTGATTGCCACTTATCTTACCGCCATTCACCTCTACCCAGATCTTCTTTACTTCATCATAGTAGAAGACAGCCGGTCTTTGTTTATTGCTCAACTTTGTCGGATCGAACTTAAAAGTCAATGTGACAGGCTTGCTGAAGTTTTCCGGGAAATTTTTTAGTATCTCGAAAATAGAGCTGGCTAGAACGTCTTTAGTCGTTAAGAGATTTTGAGAATCTAACACTTTGTCTATCGTTAGTTTTAAGTCTTTGCTGGTGGCATTGGCTGGAATCGTAACGATGACTTCTTTGACCAAACTCACTTCACCCGGTTTACCTGATGGAAGATTTATTTTACCATCCGTTGGGGTTGGGGTTGCTGTTGAGCCACCACCTCCGCTAGATGCTATCGCTGTCGCTGGAAATACCGCTGTAATTACGCCAGAATCAGCATCATTTGTTGTCGTTGTTGCTCCAGCTACCGTAAAGAAGTCTTTAGCTACACTTGTTAAGGTGTATCCCGCTTTCGGTGTAATTGTAATCGTTGCTGTGTAGGGCGTGTTTGCAGCAAATGTTGCTGCTACTGGTGACCAAGCTATCGTTGCTGTGTATTCTGCTGTGTCCGCTAATGTTGTTACCGGTGTTGCTCCCTTTACTGGCACTGTTACTCCAGTAATTGCAGATGATGAGATAGGTGCTGCTGCTGTCGCTGGAAATACCGCTGTAATTACGCCAGAATCAGCATCATTTGTTGTCGTTGTTGCTCCAGCTACCGTAAAGAAGTCTTTAGCTACACTTGTTAAGGTGTATCCCGCTTTCGGTGTAATTGTAATCGTTGCTGTGTAGGGCGTGTTTGCAGCAAATGTTGCTGCTACTGGTGACCAAGCTATCGTTGCTGTGTATTCTGCTGTGTCCGCTAATGTTGTTACCGGTGTTGCTCCCTTTACTGGCACTGTTACTCCAGTAATTGCAGATGATGAGATGGGTGCTGCCGCTGTCGCTGGAAATACCGCTGTAATTACGCCAGAATCAGCATCATTTGTTGTCGTTGTTGCTCCAGCTACTGTAAAGAAGTCTTTAGCTATACCAGTTAACGTGTATCCCGCTTTCGGTGTGATTGTAATCGTTGCTGTGTAGGCCGTGTTTGCAGCAAATGTTGCTGCTACTGGTGACCAATCTATCGTTGCTGTGTATTCTGCTGTGTCCGCTATTGTTGTTACCGGTGTTGCTCCCTTTACTGGCACTGTTACTCCAGTAATTGCAGATGATGAGATGGGTGCTGCCGCTGTCGCTGGAAATACCGCTGTAATTACGCCAGAATCAGCATCATTTGTTGTCGTTGTTGCACCGGCTACTGTAAAGATGTCTTTCGAAACACCTGTTAAAGTGTATCCGGCTTTCGGTGTGATTGTAATCGTTGCTGTATATGCCGTGTTTGCTGCAAATGTTGCTGCTACTGGTGACCAATCTATCGTTGCTGTGTATTCTGCTGTGTCCGCTATTGTTGTTACTGGTGTTGCACCCTTTACTGGTGCTGTTACTCCAGTAATAGCAGATGATGAGATGGGTGTTGCTGCTGTCTTTGGAAATACCGCTGTTACAACACCTGAACTAGCCGCATTTGTTGTTACTGCTCCTGCTACTGTAAAGAAGTTTGCAGGCACTCCCTCTACTATATATTTACTTTTTGGTACTAATGTAATTGTTGCCGTATATTTTGTATCTCCAGCAAAAGTTGTATCCGGTTGTGACCAGTTAATCGTTGCTGTATATGCTGACGTATCTAATGTCAACACTGGTGTTGCACCTGTTACTGGTGCCGTTACTCCAGCTATGTCTATTGGCAAGGTATAAATGGGTCCATTAGCCACATAGTCCTGCCCAACTAAGCCGCCCTTCGGATTATTTCCATTCACACTTCCTGAGGCGTAACTGTTGCTTATTGTTCCGTAGTTCTCACCAACCAAGCCTCCCAGCTGAGTATTCCCATTTATACTACCTGAGGCGTAGCTGCTACTAATTAATGCGTAGTTGAAACCTACCAGACCACCTACACTATATCTACCTGTTACATTAAAATTTTCCAAAATGATATTAGTAATCCTTGCAGACGAAGCTGTCTTCCCGATAAGCCCGATATAATCATTTTCCGGTCTATTAATCGTTAGATTCATGATTTTAAACCCTTTGCCATCAATGTTTCCAAAAAAAGGTGTGGACCTGCCTATCGGCTCCCAGTTTGTGTAACTGGACAAATCAATATCTGCTGTCAGAACAAAATAAATGCCAGAACTAAGATTATTCCGAACTTCATTGAGCTGATCAGCCGTTGCAATCTGATAAGGATTGCCTGCTTGACCCGTTCCTCCAGCAAAACTTACCGTAGCATAGGCTTTTCCTTCGGGCGTAAGAAGTCCCGACATTCCACCTATCACCATCATCAATACTAAGATGATGGACATTCCTTTTTTACACATCATACGCATACTATTTCCTCCTCCAAAACTTTCAGTTCATTTTCACACTAATAATAAATATATCCCACCCCAATGACGGCAAAATGACAAACTTCGACAGCGCAAAGCGCCCAGATCGTGTTCACTCCGATCTGGGACTCGGCGTTGGTTTACTCGATTTCCTATACAGCACCTCCAGCAGCCCAACTAAGGGAATGCCGGCGCGATGGTTTATTTGTTCTTTTGCGCTAACATTTTCAGCAGGATCGTCACTGCTTCTGCTCTTGTGGCTTGAGCAGTCGGATCGAATTGGTTGGTGCCTTTACCTTCCACAAGATTAAGTTTCTTCATGGCTGCTACTGCGCCCTTCGCCCATGTTGGAATATTCTTGTCGTCTGCGAAGCCCGTTACGGAATTCCCTTCACTGGACAAGCTCATAGCGCGAGCGATCATCACAGCCATCTCGGCACGTGTTACTTCTGCATTCGGACGGAATGTGCCATCACTATTGCCTTTAATAATGTCAGCTTGTACCGCTTGAGCGATCGATTTCTGTGCCCAAGCTCCGATCTTTGAAGTATCCGTGAAGGTCAAAGCCCCACCTTCATCTTGCGGCTTCAACGCATTCATTAGCATCACAGCAAACTCCGCGCGTGTCACGGTCGCATCCGGTTTGAATGTTCCGCTGGTATAGCCTTTTACGATTCCACTATTCACCGCTTGCTTGATATTTGCCTCAGCCCAATGTCCAGCGATATCGCTTATGCTAGTCGTCGGGTTCGGGTCTGTTGGTTTGTCTGATGGTACTTCTGTCGCTTCTTCGCCAACAACGAATACCGCAAATTTCGTAAAGTGATTAACCTCAACGGTAATTTGATTGCCACTTATCTTACCGCCTGTCACCTCTACCCAGATCTTCTTTGCTTCGTCATAGTAGAAGACAGCCGGTCTTTGCTTATTGCTCAGCTTTGTCGGATCGAACTTAAAAGTCAATGTGACAGGATTGCTGAAGTTCTCCGGGAAATTTTTCAGTATCTCGAAAATAGAGCTGGCTAGAACGTCTTTATTCGTGAGCAGATTTTGATGATTTAACACTTTGTCTATCGTTAGTTTTAAATCTTTGCTGGTGGCGTAGGCTGGAATCGTGACGACGACTTCTTGGGCCAAGCTCACCTCACCCGACTTACCTGATGAAAGATTTAGTTTGCCGTCGGTTGGATTTGAAGTTGAGCTACCACCGCCACCGCCGCCTACACTTGGTGCTACCGCTGTCGCTGGGAATACCGCTGTGATTACGCCTGAATTAGCTGCATTTGTTGTGGTTATTGCTCCCGCTACTGTAAAGAAGTCTTTAGCTACACCTGTTAAGGTATGGCCTGTTGTTGGGGTAATTGTTATCGTTGCTGTGTACGCCGTATTTGCAGCAAATGTTGCTGCTACTGGTGACCAAGCAATCGTTGCTGTGTATTCTGCTGTGTCCGCTAATGTTGTTACCGGTGTTGCTCCCTTTACTGGCACTGTTACTCCAGTAATTGCAGATGATGAGATGGGTGCTGCTGCTGTCGTTGGGAATACCGCTGTGATTACGCCAGAATCAGCACCATTTGTTGTGGTTGTTGCCCCAGCTACTGTAAAGAAGTCTTTAACTACACCTGTTAAGGTATGGCCTGCTGTTGGGGTGATTGTAATCGTTGCTGTGTAGGCCGTGCTTGCAGCAAATGTTGCTGCTGCTGGTGACCAAGCAATCGTTGCTGTGTATTCTGGTGTGTCCGCTAATGTTGATACCGGTGTTGCTCCCTTTACTGGCACCGTTACTCCAGCGATCGCTGCAATTGTAATAGGTGCTGCTGCTGTCGCTGGGAATACCGCTGTGATTACGCCTATATCTGCGGCATTCGTTGTCGTTGTTGCTCCCGCTACGGTAAAGAAGTCTTTAGCTACACCCGTTAAGGTATGGCCTGCTGTTGGGATAATTGTAATTGTTGCTGTGTAAGCAGTGCCTGCAGCAAAAATCGTTGCTACTGGTGACCAAGCGATCGTTGCAATGTATTCGTTTGTGTCAATAAGCGTAGTTACTGGAGTTGCCCCCGATACTGGCACTGTGACTCCTTCGATAGCTGCTGTTGTGATAGTTGCGGGTTTAACATGCTCAGCAGTTACTCTTAGAATTTGCGCAGCAGACGCCGGTTGAAGTTCTGTTGCTTTTACTCGGATGAAAATTTTATCGCCTTGGACAGCAATATCGTCCACACTAGTTCCTGTTATCGCCTGATACGTGCCTGTATTTACTTTGTACTCCATTAAATCTGTCACACCTGTTAACATCGTTTTTCCGATATTCGATCCATGCTCCAATGCTCCTGTTGTTGGCTCGTAGTTCGGTTGAATGTCTGCAAGATCGACCGTCAATATTTTTAAGCTTGAAGGATCAGCTTGTATACGAACATAGATTTCATCTCCCGCATTAGCAAAGAAACTAACGCCACCAGCAACATAAATCGGAAAATAGTGATCACCGTCAAACGAAAACTCCATTCCCGGTCCAACATTGTTAATCGTCGTTTGTCCCATTTGTGTTCCTTGCGCTAAATCAACAAAAGCCCATAATTGCGGATATTGGTTTGGAACAAAAAACCAAGTCAATGAATCCCAACTAGTGAAAGTGGCCTTTATTTTCATTTCTGCGGTTATTTTACCTTCGATATTACCTGTATCAGGCAGACCCGCAGTCGTTTTGTCGTAGAAGTTTTTATCCATTACCTTCATGCCTTGATTATACCCAAGCACGCCACCTACTCTATCACTCCCACTTACCGATCCTGTTGCGTAACTGTGAATAATTGTCGCATCGTCGTAACCATTACCAACCAAGCCACCGACAGCATTTACCCCTTGTACGGTTCCTGTCGCATAGCTGTCGCTAATTGAACCGGTAAATTCAAATCCAACCAGTCCCCCCACACTATTTCTTCCAAACACTCCACCGTTAGCATAGCTGCTTCTAATTTGCGTATCGTTAGATTTGCCAACCAATCCACCCGCTTCTTGGGAAGCTGAGTTTACGATTCCAGTCGCATAGCTTTCACTAATGGTTCCCATTTGGCTAATACCAACCAACCCGCCTACTCCCTGAGTTCCGTTCACTGCTCCAGTTGCGTAGCTGTTGAGAATTAATCCACTTGTAGAGTTACCAACCAACCCACCTGTATCTTCAATCCCACTCCCACTCCCACTCACAGTCGCCGTCGAGAAGCTATCGCTAATTGATCCATTATCTTGTTTGCCAACCAACCCACCCGTCTGCTGAGCCCCAATTACATTTCCAGTCACATAACTGTTAATGATTGTTCCTTCATTCATACCGATCAGACCGCCTACGTAACTTTTACCCGTAATATTGACATTCTCCAACTTCATATGGGTAATCTTACTTGATCCGCCCACACTACCGAATAATCCTATGTAATTTTCACTCCTCCTACTTATCACTAAATCCGAAATGGAATAACCATTGCCATCTACATTTCCTTCAAATTTATCGTTCGTATTTCCTATCGGCACCCAGTTTGCATAACTATCCAAATTAATATGATCAGTCAGTATGAAATAAGTACCGCTTGCCATATGATTCCTGACCTCATTGAGCTGACCAGGTGTTGCAATCTGATAAGGTTCCTGTTCCGAACCCTCTCCAGCCCCTGAATAAGGTACTGCTGCTTGTGGATCCGCCGCGGCTGATACTTGCAATGATTGTGCAGATGAGAACAGAGCAAGCACCATCAATCCTACTAATAATCGAAACATAAATCCTTTAAGCAACGCTCGAGTATACATTGACTTTCTTTTTAACAACATCATTAATTACTCACTCCTTTTAACTAAGTTCATTGCAAAGTATAGTTCTTATGGATGAAAATAGAGTCAAACTAAAGTTGTAATTCCGCAAATAAAGTCAAAAAAGCAAACAACCGGGCAGCTTAAAGCCTGGTTGTTTGCTCTCAGTATCTCTATTCAATAAATCTGCCTAATCCATGTATTGCAGTTCTCTTGCCTTGGCAATTGCTTGACCTCGCCGTTTCACTCCGAGTTTGCCGTATAAACGGAATATATGGCTTTTGACTGTAGCCTCGGTAATCCCGAATCGGTATGCGATTTCCTTATTGGATAAACCATCCGACAGTGCGTACAAAATCTCCATTTCACGATTGGTTAGTGATTCTATGAGCGAATGTGAATCAGGTGCGGGAGCATCCATAAGCCTGCCACTCGAATCCGTGGACATGATCATCTGTTCGCGAAAGTCGTCCAATGATTTCAAATAAACCATTCGAGTAATCATGAGATCCAGCACTTCCAGCCTCATCTTGGTAAAAACTCCAGAGATGAAATTATTCTCCAAATAAAGAACAGACGGCAACGCTTTCCCCGGAGAAAATACAGGCATACAGAGAACCGATTGCAGTTGGAACCGCTGAATATAAGGATCAGCCGCATAAGAACTGCGTGAAGCATCTGCCAGCACGACCGACTCCCCACAGTTCACGACATAGCGAACGATTGCTTCCGAGTACGAAGGTGCTTCCCCGGGATAATCCCTACCTCCTGCACAGGCTTCTACGGAAAACCCATCTTCCTGGATATCCAGCACAAATCCCTTCTCTGCACCTGAATAACGAAGCGCCGAATCCAAGAAGCGATTCATCACATCTTGGCTATCTGACTGGCTTGACCAGCCCGAAATTTGCTTGATGAGCATCTCATCGTTAATGATATGGGCTACCGTTGGCTGCACGGACTCCTCTTGTACATCTGTCTTATTGAACGCCCGCCTGTCATCTTGCCACGGAACACGAGATGCTGGAAGCTCAGGATTCGTTTCTCTCAACTTTCTGACTTTGGCAGTAGCTCCCCAACTTGAATACGCAGCACAGGCATCTGCGAGGAGTGAATCCGCTGCTGTAATCATACCCATCTCCCTGTAGTAAATCGATGCACGTTCACAGCAGATCGCTTCCATTAACCCGTAACCTTCGCTTCGTGCAGTCCGAACAGCTTTCTCGAAATGCTGGAACGCAGCTAGTTGATTACCCTTGATTCGTAACAGTTCTGCTGTGAGCAGCAAATAAGCCGACGACTCCTGTCCATAGAATCCAAACCATTGTGTCATGTTACGTAGTTGTTTTTTGAGCAAATGGAGGATCTTCACTCCTTCATCTGGTGGTGCCTCTGAATAAAGAGCTGCCAGCGTCAGCGAGTGATAGATATGTTGCTTGCGTAATTGAAGACGAGTCTGTCGTGAATGATTGAATTGGCCTTGCTCTACCCATTCGAGAGCTTCCTGATACCGTCCTGACAAATAAGCGATTTCGATCTTGCATGTGCAGGTAAAATAAAACTCGTTATTCTGTATCTCCCTAAAATAATTGCTCTTCTCCATGACTACGAGTCCATCATCACCGACATCGCCCTGCATTTGTGCCACGTAAGATCTAGCAATGCGAAATATGTTAAGCGTTTTGTCATCCACAAGCTCTTGGGAAATGGATTCATAGTCACTGATGCACGTAGACAAGGATTGCAAATCTCCAATATGGTTCGTTGTACGCGTCAGCATAGCTATGCTAACAAATGTCAAATTAGCAGATTCCATCCCGTATTGCACTGATCGGTCAAAATGTTCCACAGCCCTATCTGGATCATCCAGCAGACTAGCGAGACCCCTAATATAGTGAATCCGGCATTGTAGATCCGTGCTTTCAATGGAGGACGACAGCCTTTTCGCTATTTCGATAAATTCAAGCCCTTCATGGGAGCGCGACAATCTAATTCTAGGAATGACTAAGCCATAAGCTGCGAGCATGTAAGTAAACGCTTCGTTATTGCCATGCTTCAAGCCATAACGGACGAATCTTGAGAACAGTACAGCAGACATTTCAAAGCTTATTAAAAATACGGAAGTCGAGATTGCCATGACCAAATCTGATATGGCTTTGTAATAAGGATCACGATTTAAAGAGAAATTCGCTAGCTCATTACGCATGCTATGCAAGCTGATTCGCGTCATCGCTACTTCCTTCACAACCTCTGCCTTAGAAGGGTTCATGGGCAGTTTCCAGCCGAATTCCTCCAACGCGCTTAACCCTATATTCACGGCGATTTCATCTCTTTTTAAATAGGCGTTCATCTCGATCCAAATCTGATAAATACGTGTACGCTCAACCATTCCCGTGGTACGGGCCATTAATCTTTCTATCAGCTCTTCTGCAACAGCCACGCGACCGCACATATATTCACACTCAGGAAGCTCAAGCAGAATACGATAAGCAAGCGAATTCATTCCCTGTTCATCGTCCCGGACAAGGCTCAAGCCCTTCTCCAGAAATTGCGAGGCGGCTGTGAATGCCGTTGCGGCTTTCGACTTTAGACCCGCTTGAAGATTATAAGCAGCCAGCTCACTTTGCTCCGCCTCATCCACCATCTTCTCGGAGCCCAGATTCAAGTGATAAACGACATCGTAGATGGAGTTCTCCTGTACATCAGTCCTGCCCTCGCTCATTACACGCCCAATCCTCAGATGTAGCCCCGCTCGTTCCGATTCAGAAACAGTGATATAAGCAGCCTGTTGTACTTGATCATGTAGAAATAGAAAATATCCATCGTCCGTATCTTCTTGGGTAGCATCATTGCTTCTACATAACAAGCCCTCTTCCTCAACGGTTTGCAGGAGATCATGGGTATCCATCAAAGAGCGACCGCTTACTCGTGCCACCAAGGAAGGACGGAAGCGATACCCGATGGCTGCAGCAATGGCAAGCAGCTCGATCGCTTCCTGTGATAGCATGCGAATGCGATTCCCAATCACATGAAGGATGTCAGGGTTTTCAGGTATTCTTGTTACTTTATCTGTTTCCCATGCCCAGGCCCATTTTGCTTGCTTTTCATCGAAATACAGCTTTTTCTCCCGATATAAGTTGTCTACAAATCGATGTAAATATAGAGGATTACCACCCGTTCGATGGTAAATCGTCTCTGCAAGCAGGCGGACGCGAGCTGTATTCTCATTCAAGATATGCGACATAAATTGTCTTACCTCAATATAAGACAGAGGACCGAGAACAATATGCTGCACTGGCTTAGGTATATCATGGTCTATGGAATAGGCATGATTCATGGATAACGCTACAGCGACTTGGTTATCTCTGTTATCCGCCGATTCCTCTCGGAACGCACCTACCACGAATAAACCATGCAGAGTAAGGTCATTTGAAATCCGATGAAGGACATCCAACGTAGCAGGATCAGCCCATTGGAGATCATCAAGGAATAACACGAGCGGATGCTCCCTATCCGTAAAAATGTTAATGAATAGGGGCAATAGGCGGCGAAATCGAGTTGCCGCTTCGGCAGGTGGTAGCTGTTCCACTACGGGAAAATCACCGAGCAGTGTTGCTGCTTCCGGTAAAAATTGTGCAATAACACCTGCTCCAGGGCCTAAGTCTTTAGCTAATCGTAACTTCAGATTAACCACTCTTTCCGACGATTCACTCCACACTTGCCGAATCAATCCTCGAAGGGCTTGAAGAATCGGTTCAAAGGGAGTTGCCCGATTCAACAGGTCACATTTGCTCGCTAGGAATCGACCACCCGCCCTGATTACCGGGACTTGAAGTTCTTGGATTAATGTCGTTTTACCGCTGCCTGCCCTGCCGCTAACGATGACGAACGTAGATACGCCGGTGCGCGTGTGTTCGAAAGCGTCTCGAAGCGTTTCCCTTTCCATATCACGACCGAAGAGGCACTGCGGGAGCCGAAACCGGCTTACCTCATCTTCACAAGCAATCTGAAAAGGTTCAATCTCCAGCTTCTTATCTATATAGGAGGAGCATCTTTGCAGATCACTTAACAGACCATAAGCGCTCTGATAACGCTCTTCTGGTCTCTTGGATAAGAGCTTCATAATGATATCCTCGAGCGAACCCGCCAACTCTGGACGCAGTTCCTGCAAAGGGTTTGGCACAACGGCAAGATGAGCATGTACCCACTCTTCCTTGCTCTGTGCCTTATAGGGTAGGATTCCCGTTAGCATCTCATAGAAGATCACGCCTAGCGTATACAAATCGCTACGCTCGTCTGGTCCACGATTGATCCTACCTGTTTGCTCCGGAGAAAGATAGGCATAATCCCATTTACGATTTTCTGTTAGAACCTCTATTTTCATTTCTGGTAGAATTTGAACACATGACGGATGTAAATCGCCAATGATGGAGCTCTGTTGATGAGCTGTATGTACCCAACTAGCTAGTGCTATTGCTAAAGGTATAAAACTCATAACCTCCATTGAAGTCTCATTCCGAAATTCCTGTAGCATGATACCTTTGGTATGTGACATAATGTGCCATCCTTCTATGTAAAACCTGTCAAACCTCTGCCTAGTCGGAAAGACCACTGCGCTTATGTTATTATTCTACCACCGCTTAGCCTCACGAAGTAACACTTTTCAAATATCGGAAATGATGTTGTGGACTTCTCCTTCTTTTAAATCACCAATAGGGTAGCGTCAGGAAAATGTGGATTTACAACGTTAAGGAAATTACAATATTAAAATACCCTTGATCCATCCAAGATCAAGGGTTTCCTCTTTAGCAAAATGGAGCTTTTGTTAAACAAGTGTGTTGAAATTTTTATTTTAATTATCTTGTTATTTAGCCGGTATTCGAGTGCCATTTATAATTATTGCTTTAACTTTGGTAATATCTAAAGGTGCTTTCGTATCCCAACTTGAATTGAAGGTATGCTTATCAGAGTTTTGACTTCCTCCTCCCCCCTCCAATGGGATAATAACATCTTCTGTTTCAATTTCAATTCGCATATCACTGGCCATGTAATTCTCACCTTTATAGGTACCGATTACTTGTAATCCTAGAGGACTGAGGGTTATATATTCAAAAAGATGACCTTCAACTGAAATATCATTTTTCCAAGTACGGAAATTGGCAGTTGTACCACTTAAATTCGCCGCTACATTCCAGCTGCCTTCAACCCCAGAATAAACGGAACCCGTAAAATAAAGAGTGTATTTGCTAAGATTTTCGCTGCTTATAGGAAATACAAATTCTTCATATCTATATTTAGCGCCATCATAATCGGTAAGAAGGTTATTTTTCTTATCACTGAGAAAGAACAAACTATAATCATGGGAGATTAAATTACCGTCTGGACTCTTTAGAGAAAGCGTGGCATCATTAGGACCAAACTCTTTGTTTAAAATTTTTCCTATTTGCACATGCAATTTTCCATCTATAATACCGATATTTGAAACCCATTGATCTTTTTCACCATGGGGCATGGCAGCATAATTCCCTGGCAGAAGTGCCTCTGTTAATGAACTGAGGTCACTTGGTACATTATTACTATTACTGCTCCCCATAATCTGTGCTTCTACAATAGGAATAGTTTTTGCATCTTCAATTCCTGTAAGGGATACGGAAATAGGTTCGTCTATATAGGCTTTTTCGCTAAAATAAATAAGGAAACTGCCAAGCTCCAACGGATCTGTTAAGGGTGAGTTTGGATCAGCCGTTATATTAAACTCGTAATAAATGGTATTCGTATCTTTATTAAAATTAATTATTTTTTGTTTCCATGAAATGCTGGCTGATATAGATGGGCCTCCACTTTCGGCTCCCTCTTTTGTTGGTGAATGCATTTTTACATTGAATCCGTCTCTAAATTCAGTTTGTTCCGTCAATCGGTTTTGACCTGTTCTATCCTGAAGAGATAGGTAAATAATCGCCCTATTATCATATTTCTGTGCACCGATAACCTCCATGCGAATTCCTTTGTCCTCACTATAGACTCCTACTGGTTCAACAATCTTACCGAAATCAGGATTAAACCTCTCTATGAACCAATCAAAATTCCCTAAAGATGCAGCAGCCGCACTCGTCACTAATACGAACGATATCGCAATAGCCGCAATTGTTGATGTTGCCCACCGTTTGCGTTGTCTAACTGGCCTTTCAGCATGACCCTCATGCAATCGGCTTTTAACCTGTTCTGCAAGTTTACTTGCATCAACCGTAATTTGAGAGAACATTTCATGTATATGTTTTTCGTCCCTATTAAATTTCTCCATAGTTAGACTCCTTTCTACCATATGCAATATTAAGATATTTACCTATGTTATCTTTGGCTCGTTGATATTGTTTACGTAGTGTAGCTGGAGAACTTCCTGTAAGCAAAGATAGTTCCTCGTAACTTTGCCCATCCATAACTCGCCCGTAAAGCAGCGCACGTTCCATAGGTTTAAGCTTCTGTAAGGCACGAAGCATCTCATCACTCAAACCTTTATCCTTCTCTGGTAAAACGACTTCACTACGAATATCATAAAAATATAGGATTTTACGCTTCTTTAGTTGATTTAAACAGCGATTATAAGTAATTTTGTACAACCATGCGGAAAGGTTATTGCCATCAAAAGTATTCCGATTTTGATAAGCTGAAAGAAAAACTTCTTGTACAATATTTTCTGCTTCATGATAATCACATAGAATCGCCGTTGCATAGCGAAGGAGTTTTTCACCATAGAGATTAATTATCTCTTCCAGTTCATCTTCTCCGCCATTAACGAACCTTTTTCCAAAGTCTATTTCCTCCATAAGCTCACCTCCTTTTATTTATCAGTCGACTGTACCCTTATAACAGTTCAAAGAGCTGTTTTGTGACATCATTATTAATTTAAGGCGGTTTTCTAAAATATTGTTGCTTTAGAAAGCAAAAGTTTGTTGTTCTCCAGATTTAGTATATAATTAAAAATATAAATGAAACGTGGTTTTATAGAGTGAAACAAGAGGGTGGTTGATATTAAAGCAATTATTGTAGAACAGTTTGGCTCAACCGATAATATGAAATATGTAGATGTTGAAATACCTTCTATAAGTTCAAAACAAGTCTTAATTCGTGTAATGGTGACAAGTGTTAATTTTGCAGATGTTAAAGCGAGATATGGCAACAAAGGACAGGGGAAACTTCCGTTTATTCCTGGACTTGAGGCATCGGGTATCATTGAACAAGTTGGAGATGAAGTAACATCCTTTTTTGTAGGTCAAAGAGTAATGGCGTTTCCTCAAAACGGTTCGTATGCAGAGTACATTATTGCAGATGAAAATTTAACTTTTGCAATTCCTGATAATATTAGTTTTGACGTTGCAGGTTCATGTGGTATTGTCTCATTTTTGTCCTATAAACTGCTTGCTGACGTAGCTAAATTACAAGATAGAGATAAGGTTCTCATTCATTCTGCCTCTGGAGGAGTGGGAACAACAGCTATTCAAGTCGCCAGAGCATTAGGTGCAAAAACTATTATTGGAACTGTAGGTAATGAAACAAAGATTTCTGTGGCATTAGAAGCTGGAGCAGATCATGTGTTATGCTACACAAATGAAAATTTTTCACAGACAGTTAATGAATTAACTGATGGTAAGGGTGTCAATATTATATTGGATTCCATTGGTGGAGAAATAACGGAGCAAAGCATGAATTGTCTATCTAAATATGGACGCTTAGTTGTATTCGGAAATTCAAGCGGAAAATATGGACAACTTCAAACAAGTGAACTCCATTCAAGTTGTCGTTCTGTTCTTGGGTTTAGCTTGGGAACAACAAGAAAAGAACAGCCAGAAGTATTAAAGGATACTTCATTACAAGTATTCCGCATGTTAGAAAGTGGGCAAATTACGATTAAAATAAGTGAAAAATTACCCTTGAAAGATGCTTCGTTAGCACATCAATTAATCGAAAGCAGGAATAGCACTGGAAAGGTTCTATTGTATATTGTGAACTCATAAACGGTAGATGTAATACAGAACTTCTTACAAGAATCCAATAGCATCGGGTGTAATGCTACTGGATTCTTGTTTTTTCATGCAAATTATCCCACATTGAATGATTGTCGTAGTGAAATTTGGTTTATGGCACGATGCTAAAAGTATCGAGTTGGATACTAATTTATCATCTTGTTTCTTGTTCAGTTCAAGGAACCGATGCCAAAACAAGTAGTTATCTTCAACCATCATCAAAAAATATCGCATCCACTTCTCTGGATTGTGTGTGCCTGAGAGAGGTGTTCCGCTTATATCGTTGAAGCTTTTTCCGCAATCTTTGCACAAATATCGTTGGCGTTCACGGTATGTTCCTTTTCGCTTCACACGAAGACTTCCGCAATGAACACATGCTAATCCGTTCCGAAAACGAGCTTCACGAATACCTTCATATAACCCAATAACTTTTCTGGGTTCGGCATTCACATCATTCTTTATCGCTTCAAACAACTGTCTTTTGTCTTCCTCAGACAAGTTCCGCATATAGCAACAATCTTTTAGAAAACCGCCTAATTTAATCGATATTTTATTAATTAAAAATGAAAGTGGATAATGCAAGTCGATTTTCATCACCAAGGTATAGCCAGCCCATGTCGGGTACACTAAAAATAGCCAACCCCTTGATGATAAAGGGGTTGGCTATTAAGTTTCAATGTTGATTTTTAAAATATTGAACATTTGGTTAAAGGAATAGATTTTTTCCTTCCTATAGCTTTCTATATAATGAAGCCCTTGACATATTTGCAAAAACCGAGGCCTATTGGCTTCGGTTTTTGCAAATATTGTTCGATATTATCTTTATTGTGAATTCGATTGTTCTATCGAAGTAGCTTCAGGAATTCTCTCATAAAGCCCGGCAGGTCTGGCCATGCATGGCCGCTAACTAATTTACCATCCACTTGAAGTGTTCCGTCAGCGTACACAGCACCAAGTGATTCTACTTCAGCTTTGCAAGCATTGTAGGCACTCACTGTTTTCCCTTGAAAGTACGATTTGTCCTTAAGAGCTACGAAAACCTGTGCACCGTGGCAAATCGATCCGATCGGCTTATCCTGCTCAATAAAATGTTCGATAATGGCTACTAGGTCCTTATCATTGCGAATATATTCTGGTGCTCTTCCGCCGGGAATAATTAGAGCAGCATAGTCGGAAGGGTTCACATCTGCGAAGGCAATATCTGATTTCAACAGATGAGCTGGCTTCTCTGTATAGGTATCCCAACCTTCGATGAAATCATGACAGACTGTATGTAATACCTTCTGTTGCGGAGATGCGACGATTGCTTCATAGCCTTCTTCAATGAGTCGATACAACGGATAATAGACTTCCAGAACCTCGACAGCGTCTCCAGTAACAATCAGTACTTTCTTGGACATAACAGTCACTCCCAATTGTACATATTTGTTAAATCAAATATATTATAGGAATCCCAGCTATATACCGTCAACTGTTTTGTTACGTGTGCCTTTAAGCGGTCATTCTCAACAAGAGCAATCGTCATTTCCGGGTTTTCGCCAATTTCTTAATCACTTTCTCCACTCGCTTTCGTTTTGTGTCTTTTTCAATATCGTCGAGTCGTGAGCAAAGTGTCTTTATGAATAAGTCTTTGTTGTTATCATTAACGATGGATATTGCATTCTCTGCATACATTGGAAGTTGATTTGTCGGGCATCTCTGAAGCTGTTCGATGAGCAAATTGAATGCATGATCAGTATATTGTTTGAGAGAACAGAGTTTAATCAGGATATTTATTCCATGATCTTTGGTGATTACCGATCCTTTGTTTGCAATTCCAACAATTTTGTCAAGTGATAAATAAATGGTTTCCGGATTTTCAAGAGTTATCGCGTCTAGTGCTGTCATAGCCCCCCAAACAAGTCGATTGTTCCCATGATCAAGTAATGCTATAAACTCTTTGCTGTATGCAGCAACTAAAGACGGCTTGAGTTCTCCAATTTCATAGAGTACTTTAATGCAGTCGCTTTGAATATTCTTATCCCTGTTATACAGATTATCAAGCAGTTCTTTCACTGCTTCCCTATCTTCTCGGTCGGCAATAAATTTCGCCAGTTCCTGATTGGGACCTTCGTCTTTACGATTGAGTGAGGTTGCTAATTTGTCGATTATGGTCATCTGATTTTCTCCTTACATAGATTCTTTAATGTAATCAATAGCGAGATAAAAAACGATCGATATCTAGAAGGGCACAGTTCACGATTTAGGCTGATGGATGCGTGCGTAATCTTCAGATAGCTGTCAATTCTCGGAACGGATTCTCGAAGATCGTGAAGAAGCTTCCGCAAATTAGACAACGCTTGCTTCTCGGTGGAGTCAGGCCAGAATAGATAAGCGATTTGCCTTCTGCTGGGAGGCGCGTCAAAAGCGAGAATCAAGTAAGCCAGCAGCAGAGCAGCTTTTTTGCCGGGGATTTCCGATAGCTCTTCGCCTTCGAGGGTAATTTTCAAACAGCCTAACAACTGAAAAGTGCAGCCTGCTAATGAGCTCCCCTCCAATCGCCAATCGGATCGTTGTCAATTGTATTCGCTTTTTATGCGGAAATCCCCTTCGATAAGCCGTGAAACACTAAAAAAGATCCTTTGACGTGATCAAAGGATCTAAATGGAATTGATATCGAGATATCCGGGGTGAGAAGTCTTATCTAACGCCCCCGACCTTTCCGGCTTCAGCGGAACGGTTGGGGGCGTTAAGGCGCAACAGCTGCAACAGCATTTTGCGGAGGGTTCAGACGATGTGTCTGCTCTATTTGTTCTTTATTCGAACAAACCGCGATCCATTGCTTTATTGATCAGCATGGCGAACATGCTGTTAGACCAAGCGAACCACGCTCTCGTAAATTGCGTTGGATCGTCTGCATGAAAGCCTTCATGCATATATCCTGTGCCTGCGTCCGTCGCTTCCATCATGTTAATCATTTCCATCATTTCTTCATCAGTGGAAGCTGTTAACCCCTGCATGGAAAGCGCTAAATGCCACACATAATCCGGTGGAGTATGAGGACTACCAATCCCTTTGGCTACTTTGCCTTCATAATAATAAGGGTTATCCTTACTGAGAATGAATTTCCGTGTATTTTGATAGATAGGATCTTCATTTGATATATAACCGATATAAGGAATCGACATGAGAGATGGTGTTCCTGCATCATCCATTAAGCAGTAGTTCCCAAATCCATCCGTTTCAAATGCATAGATAGGACCGTATTTAGGATGATTATAAATCCCATATAATCGAATGCCATGCTCAATTTCTTCCTCAAGCTTAGCCATTTCCTTAACGAAGAGTTCATCACGGTACACATACCGAGCAATCTCCTGCATTTGACGTAGAACTGCAACGGCAAACATATTTGAAGGAATATTGTAATGGAAATCGCAGGCATCATCGCTTGCCCGGAATCCGGACCAGATCATCCCGGTATAATTGACTGTCATGCCCTTGCCTTCGTTACGCAGGGTATCAATGGCTGGGCAATTACGGCGCATGAACGTATAAGGGGACTCTTCACCATGACGCTGCTCTACCTTCCACAAATCAACTATTGCCCGCATAGCCAACTTGAAATTCTCATCGAAAATATTCGTTTTGCCCGTTTCTTTCCACAATAAGTAGGCAAGCTGCATCGGGAAACAAATCGAGTCAAGCTCAAACTTCCGTTCCCATACCCACGGGGACATGTCCGTTTCATCATTCGCATCCCAATGCCAATCGTTCGGACCTTCATTAAAGGCATTGGCATAAGGATCTTTGAGAATATAAAACATTTGACGTTGAATCAAGCCACCAATAATCCGTTGTAATTCCACATCATCTTTGGCAAAAGGTACATAGTGACGCACCTGCTCGACAGAATCACGCAACCACATAGCCGGAATATCGCCTGTAATGACAAAGGTCGTGCCGTCATCCATCAATTTGGTCGTCGTTTCCAATGTATTCGGAAAACAATTCTTAAACAGAGTGAGTAGCTTCGGACGATTCGCAAGCTTTTGCTCTGCATTTTGTAGTACCTGCTCCACACCTTTAGGCATGGACATCGATCCTGCATCAATTTTAGGCAGCCTAAAACGTTCCATAATGAAGTGATCCTCCTTAATCCTTATCCTTTTACAGCTCCCGCTGTCATACCTTGCATAACTTTCTTAGCGAAAGCCAAGTACACGATGATTACCGGCAAGACCACAATAGCCATAGCCGCAAGCATCTGCGTATAGTTAGCCGTGTATTGTCCGTTGAAATTAGTCAATCCGATCGGCAAGGTACGTAAGTCCGCACTCTCAATAAGTACAAGAGCAAACGGGAATTCGTTCCAGGCACCGAGGAAAAACAAAATGATCGCTGTCGAAATGACCGGCAAACAGAGTGGAAATACGATGCTTAACACCGTTCTCGTCGAGCTGCTGCCATCGATACAAGCGGCTTCTTCCACATCAAGCGGCACCGTCTTAATAAAGTTCTCGAACAAAAAGATAGCCATCGATAAATTAAAGGCTACATAAGGGAAAATAAGCGTGATCTGTTTATTCAACAGTCCCAATGCTTTGAATTCAATGAAGATAGGAATTAGCAATCCGTGAATCGGAATAAGCATACCCGTCAGGAACATGAAATAAATGACATTACGGAAAGGGAACTTAAACCGCGCTAAGATGTAGGCGGTAAAGAAACCAAACAAAATCGTAAATATAACAGTAAAGAAGCTGACAAAAGCACTATTCCAAAAATACGAACCCATCTTCCCAATTTCGAACGCATCGATATAGTTTTGGAATTGAGGCTTGGTAGGTAATGACATAATATTGAGGCTAAATTCTCGCTCTGTTTTCAAAGAAGAATATAACATCCAAATCAAAGGAAAAATACACGACAAGGATACAGCGAACATAAAGACGTTAATCCCAATTCGCCCGATTCTATTGCCTGTCTTAGTCACGATTTTTCCCTCCAATCAACTGGCTAATAATAATCAGCCCAACGCTTAACACCATAATCCCAACGGAAATCGTACTTCCGTAACCGAGCTTGTACGCTTTGAAAGATGTGTCATAGGCATACTGTGCCATAACGGTCGAGCTACTGCCCGGGCCGCCACCTGTCATAACGAAAATACTATCGAATGCCTTCATATTCCCCGCTATACAGAGCATGATGGCAATTTTTATCGTGGAGGATAGTAACGGAAGTGTAATAAATCGCATTTTCTTGAACCCTGTTGCACCATCTAGCTCAGCCATCTCATAGACCTCATTGTTAATACTTTGCATCGCGGCCAAGAAGATAATGAGGTAGAACCCAATATATTGCCAAACAATCGGCACTGTAACGGAGTACATTACAATTTTAGGATCATCTAACCAAGGTCTGATCCACGACTCTAGGCCAACCGTTTGCAGGAACCAATTTAACATCCCAGCGTCCTGGTTATAGATCATTCCCCACAAAAATCCGATAACTACGGATGATAGAACAACTGGAATGAAAATAACGGTACGGTGAAATCCCTTCAACTTCACAACTTTGGACATCAAAAAGATACTGATAACGAAAGCAATCCCAATCTGACCAAAAACACTAAAAAATACGATAAGCAAGTTATTCAAAAAGGCGTTCCAGAAAAGACTATCCGTAAGTAATGTCATATAATTATCAAGCCCGATAAAGTCCATTTTGGGACCGCCTGACCATTTGAAAAAGCTGTATCTTACAGCCAATATGACCGGGACGAGAACCATAAAAGCAAACAAAATCACACTCGGCAGCAAATATATGAGGAACGTAGTCCGTTTAGGGCGGATGGCCGTTGAATCATTCATAATACTCCTCCTTCGAACTTTGAAAATAATATTCTCCTGAGCAGTATGCCCAGGAGAATATCGACAAACTGTTTAGCTTGTTACTTCGTTTCAGCTTCGAATTCTTTTTGAAGAACTTCTGCTGCTTTTTCTGGCGTATACTTACCAATCATCATCTCTTGCAGTGTCGTATTCATGGCCTCCGTTAATCCCGGAGACATACGCGTATCATAGATTGGCGTATATTTCGTTGTTTCCAACAATTGAACAAGCTGTTTGCTCATTGGTGATAACTCGATGCTGTCAATGTCCTCTACTTTACTGGAAGGAATATCTCCATACTCCAATATCAGTTTCGCTGCCGTAGAATCCGTTAGGCTTTTAATCAATTTCTGAATATCATCCAATTTCGCTGGATCTACTTTCGCATTAACCGCGTAAGCCCAACCGCCGCCGCCTGATACACTGTTTTGCGCGCCTTTAGCACCCTCAATCGCTGGGAATACCGCAAGACCCGTTTTCTCAACAATTTCTTTCGGTGCAGTTGCTTCTAAAGCATTCGCTGCCCAAGAGCCTTCAATGAACATTGCTGATTTGCCATTATAATAACTCGTTCTTTGTTGATTATTATCAATACTGTTCATGTCCTTATTGAATGCCCCGATATTCACGAGGTTTTGCAACGCGCCTAAAGCTTGCACAAATTCTGGATCTGTAAACTTCGCGCCTTGATTGGAAACTAGGCTATTGAACCATTCAGTACCTGTAAAGCGGTCACCTAAAGTACTAATATAAGAGGAGTTCACAACCCATTTCCCCTTGTTGCCGAGTGAGATCGGTGTAACCTTTTGCTCAACCAATTTTTTAATTAGAGTCTCGAACTCCGTCCAAGTTTTAGGGAACTCTGCGAATCCCGCATTGGCGATCAAGTCCTTGTTGTAGTAAATAACATGCGTTGGTCCGCCAGACATTTGCACGCCGTATGTTTTACCGTCAACGATATAAGGATCTAGACTTCCTTCAACAAATCCATCTTTCCATGATGCATCCTTATCTAGCAGATCATCTAGAGGAAGAAGTAATCCATTATCTACAAATGTAGATACCATCGATGGTTTAACCAGGAACAAATCTGGTAATTCATTTGCTGCTGACAATGTTTTAATTTTTGTTTCATAATTATCATGGGATTGAATTTCTTCGTCAAAAGTAACATCGGGATTATCTTTTTTGAATTTCTCGATTAAGTCGGCTTGATGACTTGGCGGTGTGACGTTTTTGTCATACATATGCATGAACTTGATCTTCGCTTTTTTAACTCCGTCTGTTCCTTCAGATGCATTGTTGGAGCCGCAAGCTGTCAGAACTGCCAAACTCGAAATAAGTACCGTCGCTGTTACACTTTTAAATCCTCTTTTCATAACAACACAACTCCCCTTTACGTTTGTCCTTGCTTCTTGTGGTGATAAGGTGAGTATATAAAAGAAAAGGGGGGAAAGAAGTAGACATATCTATGAAAACATCCGTAAATCTATCCTATTGATTGTTTACGTCTGATTTCGGTACTCCTTGGGGGTTAATCCGGTTACCTTCTTGAAAATATGGGTGAAATATTTGTAGTCATTGTAGCCCACCCGCTCTGCTACCTCGTAAATTTTGGCGCTGCTATCCTTCAACAATACTTTGGCCTTCTCTACACGATACTTATTTAACCATTCGGTAAAATGTTGCCCGGTCTCTTCCTTGAATATGCGACTAAAGTAATTCGGCGTCACGAATACTTGGGAGGAAATGTCCTCTAGCCTTATTTCTTCTGAGTAGTGTTCGTGGATATACTTAATGGCAACGGAAACGATATTTTTGTAACGTACATTTTTGTACGCGGCGATAGATTCGATGAATACGTTAAATAAACCACCTAACCATTGCTGGATATCGTCTGTTGTTTCATATTTTTCTATTTCAGCATAAGGATTCAGCACCACTGACTTACTATCGCTCAGATCCACTCCCATTTGCTCGAGGTGTGCGATCGCCAAGATAACCCATTTCACGCTTATGTTTTTAATTTTCTCGTACGTAATATACGATTGTGCAAAATGTTTAAATCGAGTATCGAGCAATTCGTCAATTTTCGCTTTATCCATCGTACTTAAGTACTCCAATAATTCCTTCTCATCCTCAGAAGGCAGCAGAATTTCACGCTTGGACTTGGAGGATTCCCCTTGAATTTCGGATTCCACATCCTGATAAGCAATGATCTGCCCTTTCCCCTTATAAACTTTACATTGCATTGCGTATACGGCCTGACGATAGCTCTCATGAACATCCGCCAGTTCGCTTACATATTGACCTAATCCAATCGTAACGGACAGCTTCATGTATCGGGCAATACAACGTTGCGCTTCGATGCAGGTTTCCATGATACGGTGTTTATTATGCATATTAGCATTAAGCAACACATTAATATTATCGAATTCACTGTGACATGCTGTACATTGAAACACGGATGAGAATACTTCCTCCACGATGTTGTTTATCGAGTAATGAATCAGTTCTTTTTCCCGATCCGAAACATGCTCTGTATTTAATCGAAAATCATCTACATCCACAACGACGACACCATACTCTGGTCCATCTAGCGGAATACGTAACTGAGCGGCCTTGTCAATTACCGCATCATTAATCTTCATGTCCCCTTTTAACAAGCGATTCAACCACATCCGCTGAATATAAGGGAAATTCTCACGCATCAGAAACTGGTTGCTCTGTTCTTTTTCATTTTGAAGCTTTTCCTGAGTAATTTCGGTCCCTAATCTGCTAATAAGGGCTGATAATTCCTCCGCACCCACTGGCTTCATTAAATATTCGGTTACCCCAATCTTCAAAGCTTGTCTAGCATAGTCAAAATCATCATACCCGCTCAAAATAATAATTCTGATATGTGGGTACTGCTCTTTCAATTGTTGAGCGAACTCTAATCCGTCCATATGCGGCATGCGAATGTCCGTAACCACGATATCCGGCTTCAAATCCTGAACGAGGTCTAAGGCTTGTTTGCCGTTCCGCGCCTCACCAACAATATCTACATTCAATGTCCACCAATCGATGGAAGTGCGAATTCCTCTGCGTATGATGGACTCATCATCGACGATCATCAGCTTGATCATGTGTCATCTCTCCCTTAATCCACGGTTGAATCACTTTAACGACGGTTCCTTCCGGTCGATTCATAAATTCGATACCATATTGTTTACCAAAATACAGTTGAATACGATCATTAATATTTTTCACAGCGAAGCCCTTATTGTTGTCGCCATAATGCTCTAACAAATGCTGGATCTCCTCCAAGTCAACGCCATTCCCTGAATCAGAGATATAGAAAACTAACAAATCTTGTTCTTGTTTGATTTCCACTCGAATAATACCTGAATCACCCTTTTTCTCAATCCCATGCACAATCGCATTTTCTACAAAGGGCTGCAAAATTAATTTAACAGTATGACAATCCAGCGTTTCCTCATCTACTGAAATTTGAAAATCAATCATTTCTTCATAGCGCTTTTGTTGAATAACGACATAATGGCGGAGATGCTCAACTTCATCGCGCACAGTCGTAATTTCGCGTCCACTATTGAGGCTAAGTCTGAACAATTTGGACAACGCCTGTACAAGCTCGGACGTCTCGAACGCTTTTTCCATACGGCTCATCCAGTAAATCGTATCCAGTGTGTTATATAAGAAGTGGGGATTGATTTGCGCTTGGAAAGCCTTTAGCTCTGCTTCCTTCTTATTAAGCTGCGCTGTGTATACTTCAGATATCAATTCGCGTAATCGTTCAAGCATTTTATTAAAGCTTAGCCCTAATTGTGTAATTTCATCATTCCCTGAAACCGTAATATGGGCTGTAAAATGGTCATCTTCCACTTGACTCATCAAGCCACTTAGCTTACGAATCGGGATTATAATTTGCCTTGAGAACAAATAGGCCATCCCCGCGCACACGATAAAAGTAATCAGAATTGTAATGATAATAATCCGCGGGATGACTTGATTTTCTTTCAACAGCTCTTGCGCCGGTACGAGATGAAGGATATGCCAATTCAGAGGCTTTATCTCAACGTAAGTTAGCATATATGGCGTATGATCTATCGTAAGCTCCAAGTACCCTTGTTGGTTCACTAGCGCTAATGAGCCTCTAATAATATCTGGCATCATTAGGTTCTCATGATTCACATTCGTCGACGCGATGATCGAATACTGCTCATTTACGAGATAATATCCGTCAATATCCCCGCTAAGGCGGCTCTCCAGCAATCCCCGTACAGCGTCCAGATCCATATTCATTTGTACAACACCCAGTGAAAGGGAGATATTGTTGATATCCTTTATCTCCCTTTCATAAGAGATGACTTTCTTTTTCGTTCCATTTCCAAGTACAACATCATTTAAATGCCACCGTGGCTGCCCCTTACGTGCCAATATGTCGGAGATTTGATCTGGTCGTAAGGGTTGCACTTTTCCACGCGCATTTAAACGGTTGTCGTGCAACCCTTCAAGCTGAATCGATTGTACAAATGATTTCATATTCGGTAAATTAGTCAACAGCTGCTCCGTTATTGCCTTTTGTTCGTTATAAGCGATCGGATCTTCATCCGTTTTCATTTTCAGAAATTGCCTAACCTCGCTTGATTGCATCATAAAAAGCGACGTATCGTTGAAAAAATCAAACATGTATTCGAGGTTTTGCCCAATTTGCGACACCGTATTGAGATCTGACACGCTTACCTTTTGACGAATGATTTCCGAAGATTTGACATAAGACAATATGCCCACTACCAGCAATGGAATAAGAACCAGAATTAAAATAAAAAATAAAATTTTGTACTGCAAGCTAATAAATCGCTTTCGACCCTTCTGTAACATGACTACCTTCCCCCACCTTTTCTTGCCTAAGTCATGATTCAACGACTATCCCAATCCCATACATTGTTTCAGAAAAATGAATATAGCATACATCTTTAAAGTGAAACAACCGACCAGCCATCCCGATTAGTGTCACATCTCATAGATAATTGGACATTTGAATAGTTTTTTTTATGTTTTTATCCTTTGTGACATGATAATGTTGGATTATTATGAGTATCGTGCCGAAAGGGGACAATTCAACTATGAATCACATCGTTGTTTTATATGATCCAACATTTCCTTATGCTGGTGACCAAATCGATCAAGCTTCCTTAATCAAGCTCGAAGAAGGAGCAACTGTTGTTAGCGTCGATGCACTTGACGAAGCATTAGCTGCACTAGAAGGTGGAAGTTTTGTTAACCTACATGCCCCCTATTTCCCTAAAGATAGCTGGAATCAAATTTTAAGCTATCTAAAGCGCGGCGGTTCGTTGCTCAGTATCGGAGGAGCTCCATTCCGTATTCCCGTATACCAAGAGAATGGTCAATGGGTGGAAGAGGTTCAACAAACTTCCTACCATCAGCATTTGAACATACATGAGGCCATGCCTGTTCAGCCTGAGCCCTTCGATCATTTGGTCGGATCCCTAGATAATCCCGTTTGTTCACCATACATCAATGGATTAACGATAGAGCCAACATTCAGCTTAGTGTTGCATGTAAGTAAGGAGACGTTAATCCCACATGAAATGGGCTCTTTAGGCACGATGAACACACATATCCAACCTTTAGTTACAGCAATCTCTAAGGATGGCCGAGAAGTAGGCGCACCTATTGTGATGCTCGAAAATGTACGAGGAGTGTATGCCGGAAGTCGGTGGATGTTCGTTAATCAGCCTCTTCGAGCTTCGTTCTGGAATGCTATGGGTGCGGAAGCGGTTATGGCATGGGCGGAATACAGCGCTCGTGGCGTTACAGAATTATGGTTAAAACCGAGCTATGCCAGCTATGATCCAGGAGATCGGGCTAAGTTTAAGTTCCAATGGCAAACGCTTGGTGAACTAGGAGATAACTCCAACAAGGAATGGTCAGTTAAGCTTGTATTCGGTAAAGATCAAGGTGGAGAACCTCATGCTGAATGGACACAAACTTACGTGTTGGCAGGCTCGCGTGAGCAACAGTCCTTCACGATTAACGTGCCGTTAGAGTTACAAGCGGGGCAATATACGATGCGTGCCGATCTGACTTCGAATACCGGTGAAAGTAAGACGATGCGTCAAGGCATTTGGTGCTGGGATGAGCAAATGCTTCAGGAAGGTGAACCCATCACCTGTGATCGTGATTACTTCTTCAAGGATGGTCGTCCGTTACCTCTTGTGGGAATGACCTATATGACTAGTGATGTTGCTCGTAACTTCCTATTCTTGCCGAATGTGGCGGTATGGGATCGAGATATGGACGCGATGAAAAAAGCAGGTATCAACTATATCCGTACCGGAATTTGGACAGGCTATCGTCAAATGATGCTACTCGATGGTCATCCGTCAGAAGACGTGCTACGGGCGATTGATGCCTTTGTTATGACTGCGAAGAAGCATGATCTTGAGCTTACTTTCTGCTTCTTCTCATTCGCTCCAGAGCTGTGGGAAGGATTAAATCCCTATCTTGATCCGCGTAGCGTAGAAGCTCAAAAACGTTTTGTCGGATCCATCGTCTCGCGTCACAGCAAGACAACGAACGTCCACTGGGATTTGATCAACGAACCATCTATGTTCGATCCGAAACGGATTTTCTCTAAAGGTCCACGTAGTGCACATGATCCTTATGAGAAAGCGGCTTATATCGAATGGTTGACTCAACGTCATGGCTCGATCCGCGAGCTTCAACAACGTTGGGGAATGACACCGGTCAATCTTCCAAGCTTTGAAGCAGTCCGTATTCCGGAAGATAGTGACATCAATTCGGACATTCAGGATGTACACTCAGGTAAGAAGGGTACACGTTGGCTGGATTATGCATTATTCTCCATGGATATGCTGAACCGTTGGGCTAACGAGCTAAATGAAACGATCCGTTCATTTGCACCAAATCACCTCATTACGATTGGACAAGACGAAGGGTTAAATGCACAGCGCCCTTCCCCATTCTTCTATGAAAAGGCTATGGATTACACCACAAACCATTCCTGGTGGTTAATGGACCAGCTCGTATGGGACGGCATATTTGCCAAAACACCGTACAAGCCGAATGTCATCCAAGAAACAGGTATTATGTATGTGGAAACCCCGGACGGTATGGCTAAGCGGAGCGAAGAAGAATTACGCAATATTCTTGAGCGCAAATATGCTTATGCATTTTCCACAGGTGGAGCAGGAGCCGTACAATGGCTGTGGAACACAAATTACTTCATGAACAACGTTAACGAATCGAATATTGGGGCATTGCGTGCAGATGGCACCGAAAAGCCTGAAGCGAATGTTTCCTATGATTTCGGTCAATTTATGGGCGAAATCCGTGATTTGTTCGTCGGTCGTAAATTAGAGGATATCGTCATGATATTCCCGTATTCGAACGATTTATCCAACCGTCGCTTCGCTGTGGAAGCCACAAGTCGTGCGACACGAGTGCTTGCTCATGATATGAATGTACCCTTCCGAGCGATGGGCGAATATCAGCTAGAAGCACTAAATGATCAGCCTGCTAAGCTCATTATTGTGCCAAGTGCGCATAATTTCAGCGACGCAGCTATGGAACAACTGCTTGATCATGTTGCTAAGCATGAAACAACTTTATTATTTACCGGGCCTAGCAGCTTGGATGAATATTGGCATAAGTCTGATCGGTTTAGCGAGCTGTTCGGTTCCCGCTCAGTTGGCAATGTGCTACGTGAGGAAATGTTCACGCTGGACGGACAGAACGTACACCTCTCTTATGGCGGACGTAAAATTGCCAAGCTAGCGAAAGAGGCTGTGCTTGAATCGGTGGATGGTAAAGTGGTGAAATCTACTGCTTCTGTGCGAGAGTTGAAGCTAGGGAAAGGTCGAATTCTCTGGTGTGGATTGCCTGTTGAAATGAATGATCGTGCGGATTCAATCGCTACATTGTACCGTCACGCGATTGTGCAAGCCGGCGTTACACCAGAGCTGGTCTGGGAGCAAGGCGGCGAATACTCCGGCGTATATGGTCGCAAGCTAAGCTTCAAGGATGGCGACTTGTATATCTTTGTTTCCGAATTTGGAGCAGATGCAGACGTTCGGATAACCAATCCAATTACGAGCCAAACGTATTCGTTCACATTAGAAAGCGAACGTACCGTCATGTTCACGACAGATTGCAACGGTAAGCTTCAAACGGTATACCGTCCTCATGAGGTTAACGTTATCGTTCAGGGCTAACATTAGAACAATTAAACGCAACAGCGCGAACCGTAAGAGTTACCGGTTCGCGCTGTTTGCATTTCAATATGCAATGGATTCCAAATCGCTATTGATCAGCTTCAGAAGCTTCGGAACCCCCTCTTCTTATCCACGTACGTAACACCATTCTGTGGGTATACACTAGAATAACAAAGTTGCCAAGCCACACCCACCATATGGCAGCAGAAAACGTACTTAACATTAAGTAGATGGACAGGAGCATCATGCCGGTCACGACTTGCAAGCCTCCCGCTTCCACGGGGTTAAGTATGCACTTCCTCTTGTTTATCAAATGCGTCAAAACCACCAACAGAGCTAAAATGACGGCGTAGACCAATGAAATCTCGAACCCCGTTAATGCACTCCATATCCCGAAGGTGACGGCAATGGCTTTTCCTCCCCTCCCTCTAAGAAAGGGAGAAAAAGCATGACCTGCAATCGGTGCTATAGCTAAAGGAATGATAAGATTACCTTGGGCATATTCGCTTCCCCTAATCAGCATAAGAGGAACATATCCTTTAAGGAAATCCAACATAATACCGGCAATCCCGAATAGATAACCTGATGACTTCCACAAGTTCATCGCACCCGGATTTCCGTCGCCAACGGCTTTCAGATCTTTGTTAGTCATAAGACCCAACCAATATGAAAACATCAGTGAACCCGAAAGGAATGAACCCGCAGTCAACAAAATGATCATCAACTCCGTTTGCCTCCTACTCGGATGTGCCTTCCCTTCCATCTTACTTTCCTTAGAATAACGACCTGGTACAACGAATACAGCATGATACCAATGAAAAATAGGGTCGACACAACATGCAGAATGGGTATCACGAACCCAAATGCACCCACATATCTAATGAAATAAAACAATTGAACCATATACATGAGATAACCGATGAATAACGGCACTGCCCATGAAGTGTTCGCAAATATAAACACAGTCCCCGAAACGATGAGTCCCACCACCCACATCGCTATGGGGATAATCGTCAACAGGCTTAGTGTTGAGGTGCTTAGGACAGCACCTTTACTGAAGCCCTCAATTTCACTTTGGATGCCTTGCGGGTACATACGGAACGATACTAAGCCGTACCCGATATAATTGTTGATCGGGACACCAGCTTCACTAAATTTCGATCCCAGAAACAAATCGTCCAGCACCTCGGATTTCACGCTTTCATGCCCGTTGATTTTTTCATAATCCTCTCTTAAAGCCAGGATACAGGAGCCATAAAGTCCTTTTCCCGGATTTCTTCGTTCGAAAATCGAAGTGAACGTGAAGATTCCAAGCATATTCAACACCATGGCGAGCTTCTCATACAGCTTCTCCGTATGATGAAAGGGAACAACCGAGATGACGCCCTTCGAGCGTTCCCTCGCTTGAATTAATGCTGATAATGCGTTAGGTGCCAGCCTAATATCCGCATCCAAAAAGGCGAAGACATCGCCAGAGGCGTGCAAATATCCATTCCACACGGCCCAGCTCTTCCCTGTCCATCCCTCTGGGATGCTACTATTGGGAATCACCTTGACCCCATAGCTTTCCGCTATCTCCCTAGTCCGGTCATCTGAGAAATCATCTACAACAATGATTTCAAAGGGGTGAACAGTTTGCGACTTAAGGGAATCAAGCAGATGTGGTAAATTACATTGTTCATTTCTAGCAGGAATGATAACAGACAGCCTTCGTAGATTCTGATGAGGCTCATGGGTAAGGGGCAACGTGTTTTTTCGAAACAGAAAAAAGCCTGAGAGGCATCCGACTAGCAATAGAATAACCATCCACATGTACTGATCCCCCTTCGTACTTCTATATCTATGAGGGGATGGCTTGTATTAGTTAATTGATTATTTCTTTCTAGAACTTTGTACTATCGAAATATTGCTATCCTATTCGTATCGTATTATCTATAGTCTATCGACCGTTTATAATAATGAATAATGAATGATACAGAGGTTCAGTTGGAGGGATTACATGACTATACGTCAACAAGACATGCTAAATTTCAAATATGAAGAGATCACGGGATGTACGTTAGTAGATGTCCCCTACGCGTTTAGCTATAACGAAACTTTACTCTATCTGACTAGGTCAACTATGGAGTGCTTACATCATGTGGAGAATCGCCATATTTATAAGCTCATTGAGATTGAGCATGAGCCCATCTTAATCGAAATTAGCGAAAGCGATGCTTCTACTATTTGGATCCGCCTTGTGGATAGTCTACCTCGTGATCGTACCGTTTGGGAGTCGATTGTTCATTATGTGCAGGAGTGGTTCGATCTCCATAGAGATTTAGCCCCCTTCTATCACATAGCAGCGAATGATCCCCTACTCAGCAAGCTGGCAACCGATTATTACGGCATGCGCATTATCGGAGTCCCTGATTTGTTCGAAGCGTTATGCTGGGCTGTCATCGGGCAACAGATCAATCTGACATTCGCATATACGTTGAAAAAGCGTTTCGTTGAAGCATTTGGTAAGCCTATGGAGTGGAACAGTCGTACATATTGGCTGTTCCCAAAGCCAGAAGATGTTGCTTCTATATTAGTAGATGATTTGAAGAAGCTACAGTTTACGAGTAAGAAAGCTGAGTACATTATCCATATCGCTCAACTCATGCAACAGGGAGAGCTCTCGAAGCATGCACTGCTGTCATCCTCTGATTTCAAAGCGATTGAGTCGCAGCTGATAACGATACGAGGAATTGGACCTTGGACGGCTAACTATGTGCTGATGCGGTGTTTCAGAGATCCTTCTGCATTCCCGATCGGAGATGCTGCCTTACAAACTGCACTGAAACTCCTGCTAAATAGATCACAAAAGCCTTCCTTGGATGAAATCAAGCAACTCTTCTTCCCTTGGAAGGAGTGGGAAGCCTATGCGGTTTTCTATCTATGGCGAAGCCTGACGCCTGTTGATGCGACTCCCTAGCTCCCTTATCCGACCACTAATAACCTCCACACCTCTTGGGAATAATTCCTGAGAGGTGATTTTATGAAATTCAGAATAATGGTCGCTTTAACCGTCATTTCTCTACTTTTTGCTACTGATGATGTTAAATCCAAAGAACTATCTACTGTCGCTGTCTTTGATGTTAAGCAAGAGAAGGTAGTAAAAGTAATGCCCTTAACCGCTGAGTTAAAAGACTCAGTGCTTGAGCTTCTCCAATCCTCGCCCACTGTATATGGAGGTTTTTCCATGAATCCGTCAAGTGGACTCGTTCTCCATATCCCATTCCCATCACCCATACAAGTTCCTCACAAGTACTATTCAAACAAGATTAACGAGTTGTATTTATTCCTTGAGCACGGCGCTAAGCCAACAGCACTATTGTTTCTAGATAATCACAAACAAATCATCGTTGTATTGGATGTTGATCTTCAGAAGTTTGTTCATCAGAATGATTTAAGTTCGATCTGGAATGATTAACCAGTGAACTAGATTACAGCAAAAAAAACAGGAGCTGCTATTAAGCATACTCCCGTTCGTTAACGTGACACTTCAGCTCAAAACTGGAACCGCTCATGTCCGACGGCATTCAAATGGGTTATCCCTTCTAAAGCGAGGATATCCTTCTTCAGTTGCAGCCCCCCTCTGAATCCAGTTAACGTACCGTTAGAACCAACAACCCGATGGCAAGGTAACACAATGGGCAATGGATTGCGTCCAATCGCAGTGCCTACTGCTCGTATTGCCGAAGGTTTTCCAATTGTGCTGGCAAGCTGCTTATACGTCCAAGTTTCCCCATGAGGGATTTGGCTTAGCGTTGTCCATACACTTCGTTGAAACGTTGTTCCTCCTACATCCAGAGGGACCTTATCGAAGCTGACGGGAACACCTGCAAAATACTGCTCCAATAATTCAAGGATACCGAATTCAACAAATAAGCTGCGGTCCTCAAACATCTGATCCTCTTGAAACAAATCTTGATTCAATCCACCCAACGATGCCGGTAGCGGAGGATATAACAATTGACTAATTCCGTTCTCAGTAGCTATAAGTGTCCATGGCTGATTTAGCCCCATTACCGTTTGTCGATATTTTCTATTGACTGTCAAACGAATCTCCTCCTTTGTGTCCATTCCGATAAACTGTAGGAGAGATACCCGTTCTCCGACTAAACCAAGAAGTGAAATGGGATGGACTGCCATAGCCCACAGCGGCACCAATCTCCGCAATTGGGGTAGTTAAATCCAATAATAGTCTCTGTGCATGTGATAATCGAACACGCTCAGTTTTTTCCGCAGGAGAAAATCCTGTCACTTGCTTATACACCCGCTGCAGATGATAGGGGCTTATCGCTAGAGACGTTGCCAATAGTGGCAATGTCAGCTTGTCCTTATATTGTGTCTCAATAATCGCATCTACTTGCGCTGCCAAAGCTGCGTCTGGTCGCAGAGCACCATTCGCTTCAGGCTTACATCTCTTACAAGGCCGAAAGCCCGCATCGAGCGCATCTTCTAATGAGCGATAAAACGTTACATTAATGGCATACGGGGTTCTGGCACGGCAAGTAGGTCGACATACGATCTTCGTGCTCCTAACACCAGTATAGTAAACACCTTCATAGGTCGCTTCTCGATTCACAACAGCTTCATAAACAAGGTCAAATAACTTCTGATCCATCATCTTCACCTCATGACCAAAGTATAATCCAATCTTTATTCCAATAGTAGTGCGCGGGAATAGGATAGCAACATATCGACAGCGGCTAATTGGGTACGGATAAAAAAAATAAGCCCTCTAGTTGGCAAAGGTGCCTAACCAAGAACTTATTGTTCTATTAGCTCTAGCTTCGGCCAAGTCTTTAACCAATTTTTGTTCTGGACTCTTGTCTTAAAATACTCGGGATCCCTAAATAATGGGCTCATTCTGACTTTCAATTCAAATAAGTCACTTAATCCATAGGGCGCTATGATCTCCAAATTGTTCATCTGATCTAACGTTATTCCAATAGCAGTGACCGTTTCAGGCCATCTTGACATCGCATCTTCTACTGACACATACCGATTTTCATGATTTCTATCATGCATTCTGGCCTGATTTTTGATCGACCAATTGTATTCAGAGAACTTGTCCTTTAACCTGCTTTCATAACGCTTTTCTGTTTCCTCGGTCTCATCTTCTCGGTCATAGTATAAGACGTCAACGTCATTCAATGGAGTATTGCTCTCTTGATTATGGAGATAATCCCAAACAAAGTTTCGTACATATCCTGCTGCAATACACCAATTGGGTAAATTTAGATCTTGAACTAACTCCAGATCCCTCATTAAACTTGGGTGCGTAGCTAAAATCTCTTTTAAATTCAACTTATGATCAAACATAAAGAACCTCCTTTTAGCTATTAGTTTATAGCTTGTTAATCCCTTCGATATCATCCACTCCCGTATTTCACGTAAAGACAGAAATCCCCCTTCGATAGCTCTTATCTTAGGGGGATCGTTTAATTTAGACCGGATACACGCATTTGAATCGCTCAACACCGAAGTATTTTTCTCCCAGACTTTCAATCTCGAACCCGATATTTCGGTAGAAGTTAACGGAATCTTCATCGGTTTCCGCAGTAATCAGCGTTGGAGCTTTCAATTCAATGACCTCTAGGATGATCCCGCGACCATATCCCAAGCCCCTGTTGTCTGGAGTAATGGCAATATGCTCAATTTGCAGTTCCTTCTTCACATTCAAGCGAACACCAATGATGCCGATGACTTCTCCCTCGACCTCGTAACCATACAGCTCCAATTCAGGATCATTCTTATAGGCCTCGATCGTTTCCACCAGCTTCTCGGAATCCGAATAAACACTGTATTCAACAATTTCCTGTATATTGCTATCGTCTAATCTGGCTTCTAGGTTTATTAACATCGCAATGCACTTCCATTTCTAATGTTGTAGATGTTCAACGTTCAATTCTAATTTTTACCCCACCCGTAACATGGAGTCATCTCTATATTAATAGCTTGTCTGCTGACGTGCAAATACCGGGGTGTTCATTTCTAACTCTTACTGCTGATTCCTATCTATCTTTGTTCAATTTTCTCTCCCGCTTCATTTAAGAAAGCTTGAATGACCTCAAGTTGCTTTTCGCTTTCCGAACTCCTAATGTCATGCCCCGATTCCAAAAACTCAATAACGGTACAGTCTTCTATTAGCTCTTTATACTTCTGTACATCTTCTTCAGTTATCAATGTTCCTTCTAGCATCCCCCGCAGAATTAACACTGGTTTTGTAATCATCTCGTTAAAAGGAATTTGAGTAGCGTCTCTTGCAATTCCATTAACTGCAATTTCAGAAATATTCCCTGTTCTCTTAAAGGGGATTAGGTAGTTATGAATATAATCATCTGCCCACTCTGTAGACATCTGCTTATGCTCTGGTGGATAGTCTTGAAGGATCACTTTTTTGATTTTATTTGGATTGTTGTACATGTAACCCAGAGCAAATGAAACTCCTCTGGAATAAGCGAATAGATTAAAACTTTCAAGTGATAAATGACTAACAATGGCTTCTATATCCTGAATATGATCAATGAGATCGTATCCTCGTAGAGGAGAGTCACTTTTACCTCGCCCCCTAAACGATAAGACTACCACTCGTCTAGGTAATAGTTGAGTTAATAGATCCGCATACTCTTCGGCAGTTTCAGACAATCCAGGGCAGATTAACAGTGGAGTCATTAGTGGATTAGATTCTGGTTTTGAGTCCAAGAAGTGTATCCTATTCTTATCGAGATTACAGTAATCAGATATGAAATTCATGACTCTACCCCCTTATCTCACTTCCAACTATGTCGTTCTCTTTTGTCTTCTAATGATAAGGATACTAATGACTAGAATAAGTACACCAATTAATAAATAGCTCCAATATCGATATTGCTTTTCAAGAAGATCATTGTCATAGTGACCTTTATTCATTGCTTTCAAATATGTATTCTCTATCGTCTTTACTGCAATAACCTCTTTTGGATCTATATCCTTAATAGAAAAATAAGCTGTACCCTTCGGAAAAGTATTTGAAAAGTTGCCCCTATACGTTCCTTCATGATCTGAATATCGAGTGACTTCCCCAACCTTTTTTCCAATTTCATTGGGAATGACGCTTTCATCCGTCAATTCATAAATATCGTTGGAATAAACAACAAAACGAGAAGCCCAATCCGCTGAAGCAATCTGGAAGGGTATGAGAAGGAACGCAATGATTCCTAAGATGATCGTTCTTTTCATTTTACATCCCCCTGTAGAGCAGCATTGAAATATCCCTTGCAGCATTACTTAATGACTTCGTTGATAATCGATAGCAATAATCCCAGAACCTTTTATTGTGTAAGTAAAGATTTCGATCGTCGAACCCGAGGGTAGCTCAACCACAAACCCTTGATCTTCAGTCCAATCCTTATCCGTACGTTCAATATCACGATAGCTTTGAATTTTCCCTTGGTTTTTCAGCGACTTTAACTCTTTCTGATAGAAGGATTCAAAATCCGTAACATTCACATAGGTGATATAGAATGGAGAACAGCCATCTTGCTTTCCTTTAAATACCGTTCTTTCAGGAAGAGGAATAATTAGGTTTTTCAATTCTTCTTCATATTCACATTCAAATCCTTTACTTGCGAACAAATAGCTTTTCACATAGTTATTAAAATTTAAATTCCAAAAGTAAAATTGAAATAAAATAATTAGGGGTAACGAAATCATCAAGAAGCCCTTCATAGCTCTTTTATCTTTTTTAAAACTGATCACTATTACGAGGACAATCAGACCAATCATCATTAAAATCGTGTACGGTATATATAATAAATTCCCCGCCAGATGACCATCCCCTCATTAAATGGAAAATTATGATAGTCCTAGTTTAGCATATGATAGGTACGGAGTGGATAATCCGAGTAAATCAAAACTACATTGAAGAGCTTATGCACGCAAAGAAGAACCCTAGAGTGGGCACTTAATTCAGTGTCCATCTCTAGGGTTGACAGCGGAAAGTATCTTGTTAGGATTCCGCCACGAACGTATTCGTGAGCGAGCCGAGCTTCTCGATTTCAATCGTCACAACGTCACCAGGCTTCAAATACACTTGTTTCTCCGGTGGGTATCCGAGCACGACACCTTCAGGTGTTCCCGTCAGGATAATGTCACCCGGCTCAAGTGTTAAGTGTTGGGAGATGTAGCTAACGATTTCGTCGCAAGGGAAGATCATATCTGAAGTGTTGGAGCTCTGACGAACTTCCCCATTCACGCTCGACTTAATCCATAGATTATTTGGGTCACCAACTTCGTCGGCCGTTACGAGGTAAGGACCGATCGGACTGAAGTCGTCACCTATCTTGCCAAGCATCCATTGCTGAGTACGCAATTGAAGGTCCCGAGCGGACAAGTCATTCACGCAGCAGTAGCCGAATACGTGGTCGAGCGCTTGCTCCTTCGATACGTATTTCGTTTTCTTACCGATGACGATGACAAGCTCCGCCTCGTAATCTAGCTTTGAGGTGACACGCGGAATCGCAATGTCCCGTCCATGTGCAGTAATCGTATTGTGGAACTTGTTAAATAGGATCGGGTATTCCGGAATCGCAGCGTTCGTCTCTTCTGCGTGTTTGCGGTAGTTGAGACCGACGCAAATGATTTTCTTCGGCTCTGTCACACAAGGACCGTAGGTAAGATCTGCTTGATCGACCCATGCCACGCTGCCCTCTGGGGTAGCCGCAACCAGCTGTTCCAATGTGCCAATGGCTGAAACACCTTGCTCGATGACAGACATGACTGAATCGGGTGCCTTAAGTCCCAACGCTGAGGCAGCAGCTTGAACATCGAGCACGCCATTGTCTGTGTTCACACCAAGAACGGGTTGACCCTGCTTGATGAAAGTTAGTAGCTTCATAAGAATGAATTCCTCCTTAATTTATGTATGGTTTTAAGCGTTCTTGCCGAATGTAACACCACCGTCGATGTAGAGCGGGGAGCCCATCATAAACTTGGCTTCGTCCGAGGCTAGGAATAACGCAGCTTGGGCGACGTCATCCGGGCGCCCCAAATCACCGCTTAGCTGACGGGTTTTCAAGGAGGCAATTGCTATCTCCGGATCATCATAGGACGTTCGCAGATAGTTCTCAACGAACGGTGTGAGGATCGTCCCAGGTAGCAGCGCATTGACGCGAATGTTATAGGGAGCGTAATCGACCTGCATCGATTTCGTCAGTGCGAGAACAGCGCCTTTCGTCGCAGCGTAGGATGCTCGTTTGGCGAGCCCGATTTCCGCGATGCATGAGGACATATTAATGATGGATCCACTACGTTGCTCCATCATCAGGGGTAGCACGTATTTGGATGGCAAGAATACGCCACGAATATTGACGTTAATGACGCGATCCCATGCTTCCGGCTCGATCTCGTGAAGTACGCCTACACCGCTAATTCCCGCGTTGTTAAACAAGATATCTATGCGGTTATACCGTGCCTTGATGGCTTCGACCATCTCAGCCACCTGCTCTGGATTCGTAACGTCCGCACCAATAAATATCGCTTCTCCCCCACTCTGCTCGATGAGCCGAACGGTTTCCTCAGCCTTTACGGCATCGAGGTCATTGACAACGACGGTAGCCCCTTCTTTTGCGAATAATAAGGCCGAGCTTTGGCCGATGCCTGACCCCGCCCCTGTAATGAGTGCTATTTTGTTAGCCAATCTTGCCATGTTTGAACTCACTCCTTCTTTGGTTATGTCAATAATGCAATACTTAGGCGATTGGCCAAGTCAACCACTTCCGCCGTTGCCTTCTCCCGAGTTTGTTCCCACTTGTGAAGGGCGATGGAGGCACTAACGGCAGCAACCGCTATCCCTCGAGCATCTTTTATGGGTGCGGCTACACAGCAGAAACCCATAACTGCCTCTTGCTCCTCGGTCGCGAAGCCTGCCGACCGAGTCGACTGAAGCTGTGCAAAAAGCTTCGACTTATTTGTAATGGTGTTCGGTGTCAACTCTTCAAGCGAATCGTTGAGCCTTCCATCGATGTCGGCTTCAGACTCCCATGCAAGCAACACTTTACCGAGCGCAGTTGCGTGGGCTGGGAATCGCATACCCGGCTCCGATACGAGCCGCACTCTAGACGGAGCTTCGACCTTCTCTAGATAGAGCACGCTATCGCCGTCCAGCTTCGCGAGCTGGATTGTCTCCTGCAGGATATCTCTCGACTTAGCTGCCTGCTCCCGGAACTGCTCTTTCAGGTCAAATTGCCCGAGGAATGCATTACCCAGCGAGCCAAGCACGCGACCGAGGGAATACACATCGTCTAAACCTTTGCTAATCCAACCGAGTTGTTCCAGCGTATGTAGAAGTACGAACATGGAGCTTTTATTAATCTCAAGTCGGTTGGAGAGATCCATGAGCTTGAGCTTGCCGGGCTCCTTCCCGATGAGTTCCAAAATGTAGTGGGCTTTCTCGATGGCAGGCGCCCAATATTTCCGTTCGATAGTGAGATCCCTCCAATTAGTTTAATATATTAAACTACAGTTTTATATGTTATATTTTGATTTTACATGTCTGCTATAGCTCCGTCAATACTCGATTTCCAAAATCGAGAATGCAAAAAAGCGAAGTGTAAACTTCGCTTGATTCCGCATGAGCGGGCCTAATCTATTGATTCGAAATCATTCTCATAGCTTGTTTAGAAAATCTATATACGTATTCACAAGAGATCTTTGGATTAACAAGTTCATCATTTCAAGCAAACCTATTTTATCCATTCACTCTCATGCTTCTCGTTAAGATAATCAAAAATATATAAAAGCTCTTTACCCTCATTTTTTAAATAGAGTTTACTTGAATATTCCCTTTTCTCTGTCTTCTCATCATTAGAAATATCTTCTATATATCCTTCTATGACAATTGATTGTTCTTGTGTGTTAACTTCGGATATGGTGTATTCAGCAGAGGTCATTAACTGTCCTTCCTTAACACCGATTAATTCTATTCCGTCCTGTAGCTCTAATGAAATATCCTGCTGCTCCTTATTCGTCCAAACCCCACGAAACAGATTTATCAAGTCATTTTCTTCTACGGTAGTGTTTGTATTCGAAGGTTCTTCCTTTATCTCATTATCCTCAGTTGATATTTCAACCTCGTTTTTTGTTTTCTCAGTTGTTGTATTATTTACACAGCCTGTCATCATAAGAATAATACATAGACCTATAAGCAAATTTCTCAAGATGTATTCCTCCGTTAGTCGTTCATTTCATTAAGTGCTTTTGGATGATTGGTTGTTATAAATTGTTTAATCAGATCTGCACATTCAGCAATTGAGTTAGTATGTGTATTCACAGTAAGATCATATTGATTATGTCTATGTACGAGATCCATTTGTGCTTTAGCGAGTCCTATCGGTCTGTCTCCTCTATGTCGCTCTCTTCGTTCAAGTTCCTCAAGTGGACATTGAACACCAATCAAGAATGTTTGTGTGTTATGTAACAATTCAATACATTCCTCTAACCATCTTTGCTCTATCAAAACATGATCAACTATTATATTCTTCCCAATCATTGAAAAAGCTTTAATGGAATGATGAAATAAGGATATGACTGAGTTCTCTATTAATTCTTCTCTTTCAATCGTTTTTATATCTTCTATAGATATGGATTCACTAAACATACTCATCAGCATATCATTAACGCCAGCAATTGCATTATCGACTGAAAAGTACATAAAGTCTTCCTCGAGCACCTGCAGAAGCTCATTTGATATACTCGTTTTCCCTGAGCTTGATGTGCCATTCAGAAAAATAACGATTCCGTTATTCATAATCACTCCCCCCGTTATCTTAGACGTCTGTCTATCGTAAAAGGTTCTCATATGAAAAAAAATCATATTTCCTAGCGTCTTACTCCGATACTATTTTTCAGACTAAATTCTGAATTAATCTTCTAAAATATATTCATCTAAATCTCTTGCATCCTTAAAATATTCTTTAAAATCTTCTACAATGGTTCGATCCTTACTTAGTAATAAAGTCAGTGTCGAATCCCAACACACAATCTCAAGTTCAGCTGTAGGATATTGCACTGTTGATCCAGGAAACCAAAAACCCTCATATCCATCTGCATATGGCTCAATTTCAAGTTTCTTAATGTCTATCACTTGTGATTGATTAAATCCGGTTAGAACTCCCCATATAAACTGAATGTCATACTTATTTATTAGATCGGTTAAGCGGTCTCCTGACAGCCAATACTTATTGGATCTGTCAAAGCTGTTATCATGCGCTATAATACTCTCCCATTATAAATTAGTAATCCCTACAATAAAAAATACCAACGCAATGCATGAAATTCCAATTAGAACTGCGGTGTACAAACTGTACAAAATCCGATCGAGTAAGCGGGCTTTTTTTTTTAACCAGAGGATGGCTAGAAGTACCATCTGTAAAATGGTTATCGTGACGATGACATATGGCAAGTCATACAATATCTTTTCGTAAATCGTCAATTGAAACCGGATATACCTCCCCGTATCAATAAGTCCATTCCAGAAGAATAGACAAATAAGTCCGTTCAATAGGGACGTAACAAACATTGCCGTTGCCCATTTTTTTCGAAGGAACGGACTGTAGAAGTATCGCACAGCAACAGCAATAAGGAATAAAACCAACAAAGAACCAACGACCCAAAATACTTGCAAAGCAGATTTCGTCGCAAACGGATTTTGACTATTGCGATCCTTGAGAGCTGGATATGAAATAGGAGCTGCGAACATTTTTTTCAAGTCGAATACTTGAATTTTATTTTTACTCAGTTCTTCATGGAGATTCCACGTGATCACGTTGTTCGGATCTTGCAAATAAATCGTGGATACGTCACCCGTCGTCAAATTATAGATATTTGAATAAATCGTTCCTGTATTGTTCGGCCCAGATTGATATGTTGCCTTAAGCAGATCCGTTACCTTTTCGAATGAAGCGTTGTTTTTGTTGTTACTATCCAGCATTTGTTCCATTATCATATAGCGTATATCGTTTATCTCTGAAATCCTGGATTGAGGAGCTAGATCAAAGTTTGTCATAAATTGAACGTTATTTTGCGCAGGCAGTACTTTAATTTGTCCGTCTAGCCATTCCACTATGACCGAACGTCCCGACTTATCAGCAAGCAACACATGTCCATTTACTTCAGGGATATAGAATTCTTTATATATACGAATCGCATCTTCCACATTCGCACTCTCTCGAAGGACCATTTCATTAAAGTCATGGCCAAAAATAGTCGTTTTGAAATATCGTTGTCCTTTAGAATAAGCAAGGGACTGTATCGTTGTTGTCGCCCAATCCATAACAAAGCCTTGGTCGTTCATTCCACCTTGAGCAACAGCATCCTCAAATCCAAACGCCAGGTAACCATAGGACTTCCCATCTGATGGAATAATCCAAGCTTTGGCATTGACGTTAGTACCATCTTCGTTATTTCCTACGAAAACCTGATTACTATCAGCCACACATAGAACCGTACAAGCTGACGTCAAAGTCAGATTAGGATAAAAAAACAAAATGAATGCCACAAGCAAAACAACAACTTTCTTCACCTTACACCCACTCTCATTATTAAATATTTGAAAAACCCTCTTATCCTCGAAATCACCTTCAAACGACATCTTCTAAGTTATTTCAGCTAAAGTAAATGTATTCGCGACATCCTACTTACTCCTATTATTGTTCTTCATAAGTTTTGCTATTTCTTGAGCATTGTCATTTTGAATGAGTTCTAAATTTGAAATTACCCTTTCTTGTCGTTCGATTGAATGGTTTTGACTCAGTTTCCGTTTGCCCTCGAGTTTATGAATTGTCAATTTAAATCCTACAATTCCTTTCATTAATCCATTAACGAATTCAGTGTTACTTTCATCGATACGATATGAATCATTTGATTCTTCATATTTTGATACCATTTCATTCAGATCTTCTAATAGTTGAGATTTGTCTTCAATAAGTTCTACTCTTCCATAAACATGAACAGCAACATAATTCCAAGTTGGTACAGATGCAGTAGTCTCATACCAAGAAGGTGAAATATAACTATGAGCTCCTTGAAAAACAACTAGTACTTCTTGATGTTCAATATCATTCCATTGGGAATTTGACCTTGCAAAATGACCATATAGGTATCCCTCTTTTTGATTTACTAAGAGCGGTAAGTGCGTTGCGAACGGTTTCCCATCATGAGTAGAAAACAGAATGCCAAAGCTGTTTTTGTCAATGAACTCATAAATAACCTTCTGATCTTCAACCAAAAAATGCTTTGGTATGTACATTTGATCACATCCGTTATGTTTTTATAGGAATTTCATATATCGAGATTGTATTAACGATTTATTCTTTATCCAAACTGTAAAATGGATGTAGTCCTTTTCATCTGTATAGCTCCATTCCCCATGATCTTCATCACATGAATTGAAAAGGTTCTTCCCTCAAACATGTTTACTTCAGTTTCATCAATAAAATGTAGCTTAGTTTTGGATCATTCAAAAGTTGCGTCTAACATAAATATGGAAAAACCCTGCCTTTGAAATATCTCAGCTGGGTTTAATAGATACATTTGAGTTGATCTGTTATTTTTTCTTTGTGTGATAGTGGTATCCCGTGCAAAGTCCTTTTTTCTTAGATTTTGCGGAGCAATTATGTCCACCATTCTTATCCGTTCTACCTGAATGTGCGTATACAGAAGATGAAGTTCCAACTAACACAGCGAGAGCAATAAACAACACGAAGATCTTTTTCATACATTCACCCTGTATCTGCCCTATGCTTTAGGACTTAATAGAATCTTAAATCATTCTATATCAAATTCCATGTTTAGGGAATAAAAGTTATTTCATCTAGCACCTAACTATTATTCCATATGTTTTAATTTTCGCCCTTACTTTCGTTCATAGGTGCAATACTGCTTTGAAAATTAAACCTAAACTCACTAAAGTCACTACTTTTTTCATAAGGACTTATCACGACCATTTTTCTGGGTTTTCCCACCAAACATGAGAGCCATTAACTTTGATTAATTGAATCGATATTTATCACTTTACTCTCCGAATAATGCTTCTCGGTTCTCCCAGTTGTTATGTTTTTATCTTTATCCCAAACTGAACTTATTTCAAAAGTTCCCTGATTGAAGAATAAAGGAAATCTGCTCTTAAACCAGTCTTGCATCGGTAATTCAAGTGCCTTCTCTCTTTCAATCCACAGCAATTCTCCTTCAGGTGGATTCTCTAATAATTCCCCTTCAAAAGAAGTCGCTAAATAATTAAATACCATAGACCTCAATCCCGTTTTAGGTTCACAGTATTCCGCTAATCCCTTATATGTAATGTCTGTAATAATCAAGCCTGTTTCTTCCCTGACTTCGCGTATTGCACCATCAACTATACTTTCTGGATAATCAACTTTGCCTCCCGGAGCAATGAACCCTGGAAAACCTAATTTGTTGGGTCGATTGATTAATAGAACTTTATCATCTTTCAAGATCATACACATCGTAAAAAGCTCATGCTTTAGATTCATTGAAAAGTCTCCTCTTAGATGTAATTGGAATCTATTCTATCACTCGGCTCGCATTACCTGACAAGTGCTCTTCCTGTCCTTAGTGCAAACGCATAATCTTCTCGTCCGTTAGCTTCAGCAATCGAACTAGCTTTTTCCCAATCATAGTGAATCATGACATGTTCAATACTCCAGTTTTTTTCTGCAGTCTTGTAGGCAATAACATACTCAGCATAAGGAGAAAATGATTCCATCACATGAGGAAACGGCTCGTCATCATGATATGCAGGCAACCCTACACTTCCTGAATTAATAATTAGCTTACCATTCGATAAATAAAAAGTTTTGAAAACATGACTATGACCACAAAAAAGAAATTGTTGTGGTACTTCTTCAAGTTCCGCTGCAATCTGATTTGGATTCTTATAACTAACTACACCCATTTCATTTACTTCTTCTAGTAAGTACTTATCATTATGAAATGGACTTCCATGACAAAACAAAATATCTTCAAATACCCATGTGTCTTTAAACGTTCGAATCCAATTCTCAATCTCATTATTGATCATCGGACTTACAAACTTATAAGTAGCAGAATTGCTTTCTTTATCTAATAGAATCTGATCACAATTCCCCATAATATTAACAATGTTTGTATTGTTCATTAAATGTTTAGCAGTGCCTAGTGGATCAATGGGTCCGAACAAACTATCTCCTAAATTAACGATTGATTGAATCTTTCGGGCTGCTATATCTTTTAGCACAGCTTCTAACGCTACACTATTACCATGAATATCTGAAATAATAGCGATTGACTCACGCATAATATTTCATCCTTTCTAGATGGTGTATTACGGCCATATTCTTATCGAGCTTATTAATGTCTTCTCTTCAAATTTTACTTTATATATGTCTGGCATAGATGTGGACTGCCAAAATTCAAAATCAAATTGTTTATCAAAATGGTTTATCATTAAAGTCATAATGTCTCCATGAGTACCCACTACGATTTTCATGCCTTCATAGGTTTCTAATATGTCTCTAACGATTCTAACAGCTCTCTGCTGTGCTTCTAGACTGGACTCTCCATTAGGAAAAGCAAATTGTTTGTCTTCATATACTTGTCGCTTCGCTTCTTTGAACGTTACTGACTGAATTTCACCAATATTTCTTTCTCTCAAGTCTTCTTCTATTTGGATATCTTTCAAATACTCATTTGCTGCAGGACGGATGGTTGCTAATGATCTTTCATACGGACTTGAAATGAATAGATCGATTTCTTCGTCTTTGAGAATATCCCTTATTGTTAGTGCATCTGACTTACCGACCTCTGATAGGCCCCTGCTTCTTTCCTTACCTTCAATATAAACAGATTCAGCATGTCTGACAAAGTAAATAAAAGTTTCCACTTCAATATCACCACTTTCTTAAATCAGCGCTGCTATGGTTTCAGTTACTTCTTCGAACTAACTAAGCCCCTGTTTCACGATATTAATTAATTCTTCTTTATGATCCGGATGGCAAGCTATTATGTAAGGCTCTTCATTCATTCCTGTAAATGGGTTCCCTTCAAAATCTATTACGATGCCTCCAGCTTCTTTAACCATTAATACGCCCGAATACAAATCGTCACCTTCAGAATTGTAAAGAATAATTCCGTCTATGTCCCCCTTGGCAAGCATGCACCATTGAAGTGTAGGTGCCCATAACCTCATCATTCTCTTGAAATTAATATCGATAAATTGCCTTAACTGAACTGCCCTTCTATCGTTCTGTACTTTATGGCCTTGTATCCATCCAATATTTCCTTTGAAAATATTTAAATTACTCTTTACATGTAGCGGCCGATTGTTACAATTCGCGCCCTCACCTCTTACCGAGACGAATAATCTATCTGTTAACGGCTCATAGACGACTCCAAGTACCGGTTCTCTTCTGTACATCAACGTAATCGAAGTCGTAAAGACAGGTAATCCTATTGCAAAATTATTAGTTCCATCCAGAGGATCGATAAGCCAAAGCCAGTCGTTCTCCGTCCCAAATACCCCTGCCTCTTCACTGTGTATCTGGTGAGTAGGAAATTTATTAAGAATTTGTTTCAGTATGACTTCCTCAGCTAAGTGGTCAACTTCAGTAACCACATCTCCAAAATCGTCTTTAAATCTCAAATGGTCAAAATGATCGAATCTTTCTTTAGCAATTTGCCCCGCTTGGCGAACGACTTGCATGGATAGTTCTTTAGCTCTTCGAATAATCTCATGATCCATTTGACACCTCCGTAGATCATTATTCATACTGAAACATCCCTTTACATAAAGTATTCCACAATCTAACAAATCTTCTTATAGTAGATTAACGTTGTGGCTTCATTTAACTTTTTCTGAACCCCTGTCTTTAAGTAGCCCATTTTTTCATATAAATAACAATTACGTTCTTCCTCTAGGATCGTGGCTAACTCCCACGTCAATGCCCGTGGAAACATTTGCTCTAATACATTTATCGTTTTTTGCGCGAGTCCTCTTCCTTGATATTCGGGAAGAATAAACATAGGACTTATCCAGTATTGTGTTTCCTCTCGCCAGGACACACATATAGCTCCTACAAGATCATGGTTTTCCAATATTTTGTAGAATTCACCATTAGGATTGTTAATTCTAGTAATGACTCTATCCATAGTTTCATTTGCTGGATTCGAATTGTAATCTTTGTACTTTTCCAATAGAGGGGTGAATGCTTTAATCTGAATATCAAGTATCGATTCCGCATCAGATTCAATTGCTTTAACTAATTTTATCTCCATAAAATCATTCCCCCTCAATGTCTTCATATAGAATAGGACATATTGTTTACTGTCCGACTTTGAGTTACCCACAAAGCCTTTCAATGACAACAGCTACACCCTCGTTATCGTTACTGGTTGTTATTTCACTTGCTATCTCTTTTAACTCCTCAATCGCATTCTCCATCGCTACTGATTGCCCACAAATTTTAAATAGCCCTATATCGTTGGTGTCATCACCAAATACGATCACATCATCGATGGAGATTCCATAAATGCTGCTTAACTTCAAAACAGCTAATTCCTTTGTCGCTTCCAAGTTTGAAATTTGCACAAGGTTTCCTTGATCCGTTACTAGTATCTTCGCCCTGGATTCGAACCTATTTTTTAGAGTTTCTATATCCTTCAGACCGGACACAATAATCTTTGTTGGATTAAAGGTTTTTAACTCTTCTAAATCCTTAACTTCCGGCTTGCCTCCTACTGATTTGAGAATAGAGTAATCGAATTCCTTTAAGCAAAACCACCGATCCTCTACCTCGATACTTATTTCAACATTTGAATCTTGCAACAAGCAAAATTCAAGGATTTGAGCTGAAAGTTCTGCATCGATGGTGGTATGAAAAGAAAAGTTACTATCATTGCATCTAATCATTGCCCCATTGTAGTAAACGTAAGAGCAGATATCTTGAAGTACTTCTGGTAATAACCAACTAACTGCCCGAGGAGGACGAGCAGTTGCGATTATTATTTTTATTCCTTGATGATATGCGTTAGTTATTGCCTTACAGCTTCTATCAGAAACTTGTTTATTAGAATCAACTAACGTCCCGTCTAAATCTAGGACGAATGCTTTAAATCCCATAGATCCACCTCCAAAACATGCTCCGTTATTAATGCCTTTTATTGTCTTCCTTACCTAAAAAGCTTCGTAGGTCCTTGCCGACTACGTTCGTATTCCATTGAAGATTGTACCCGTCTGGGTTAAGCAATCTATAAGAAATCAGTTAGACTCCTCTGAACTAAGATGTTATCAATTCTAAAAACTACAAACACCCATGTAATGTCCATTTAATTCTGAAAAGTTAAAAAATTTAAGATGCCCTTCATCAACTATTGGTCCTATATTTATATCTAATGTAGATAGTCTTTGATGGGCTCTATCTATTTCTTTCGTATAGAAGTTCATATAGGGATGTTTTTCTCCGTTCTTTATGAAACAAAGAGGTATAAAGTCTTCTGACTCAACCAACGTAATCATTGCTTGTCCAAGTTCAATGTTTGCTGATTTACCTTCTTCGAAAAATGATGAAACGTTTAATGCGGCATATCCACTTTCTTCTTTCCAAACAAGGGAACATCCTAATACTTCTTTGTACCATTTTAAGGATTTTTGCAGATTTGAAACAGGTATGAAGTTACAATCAATCCTTTGAAATACACTGCTCAAAATATCATCTCCTTATTATTCCGTGATTAATTGAAAATAATATCTCGTACTAATCTTTCAATGGTCTTTCAAAAATGATTTCGTAATCGGTTGGTTTTCCATGACCATTATAATTAGTAGGTAATACTTGAACTAACCGCCATCCTTTTTCTGCATATTCAGAAATCGTTTCCCGGTGTGTAGCTGAAGTGAAGAACCCGCCTAGAGAGGTCTCTACAAACATATATTCATACATAATGGAATCCTCCGGTTCTTATTTATTCTTTAACATGACCCAGTAAAATTTGTGCTAGTTCAGTTACTTAAATCCATCCTTAATTTCATTAATTTGCTTCATATGTCTTTGTTCATGTATGTAAATTGATTTAACCCATTCAATTAGTAGCATCTCTTTAAATACTGGGTGGATAAAATGTCTTCTACTCAAAACTGATGGGTCTTCTATTGTGTTTAATGTTTCATATAACTTCTGTCTTGAATTGTTTAGTCTATCAATGATTTCATCATATTCTAAAATTTCATCCGTTGGTTTAGCAATCTCAGGAGCTTCTAATCTTTTACTTCTATCAAGTAAAAACTCTAATGGTTTATGTTCTATGAATGAATCTTCTTTACTCTTTAATCCCTTCCTAATCGCTACAACATATAATTCTTCTGTCTTAGTTAGGTGTTGACATACCTGACTAATACTCCAACTTTGTGAGTCTTTCTGTTTGTTTAATTGATCTCTACTCAATCCATTGAGAGCTCCTAGTAATTCGTCTCTTGTTTCTTTCAATTTTTGATTGATCTCTTGAAGTTCCATGGACAACTCCCTCTCATTAAATTTTTTGATTTATTCCAAAAGAACCGGCCACGATGATTGGTGATATAAAAAAAGTTCCATTACGTTAAACAGTTGACCGCTTTTGCCGCGCTGGATTCATCTGTTTATCTCGAGGTGTGATTAAATGTCTGCACTTAATAACTCATATTCATTATTAAAATAAACATGTATTCTATGACCGCCAAATAACTCCCCATCATTATATTCACAGTAAATATTGTTCTCATTGATTACAATGTCGAGCAGAGTAATCAATTTTCCAAATACTTCTTTTGTCACATCATATTTCCCTGCATCTACTTCATCCCAATTTAAGCTTTCATCATTCTCATCATACTCAGGCCAAAAATCATTTTTAAAATTAATTAACTTATCTGCTATTGCTATCTTTGCATTCTCATCAAATTCTTGAATACATGCAAAAAGTTTTTCCGCTCTTTTCATCATCTCATTTATATCTGCGAGTTCATTCTTCATACCCAGTGACCAATGTATGTAACCATCTTTATGACTATACGCTTTACTAATCCCTTCATAGACAAATGCTCCAATTAACTCACTTCTAATTACCCTATCCAAAATCTATAACCTCCTGACTTGAACTGTTATAGGTTGTCTCCGGGCCATCCCTCGAAATACCCCTAAAAAATCCAAGTTCATCTGTTGATAGTAATTGTCCTATTTGCCCGCTCACCTACCTATTGTTTTTAAAATATTTAGCCGATATTCGATATCTTTTTCTTTCAATTCAAATAATCGATTCTTCACTGATATGTTTATATATAATTCGCAGTACATATGTAATTCATTATTCTCATCAAAAAAGACCTTAAATTTCAAGTCTTCATTAGCAAAATTTCTAGGATCTCCTTCCAGTGGAAATGAAGTAAATGAAATTTCGTCTTCAAAACTTAACTCTCCTACAAAACCGTACAGTTCTAAAAGAACCTTAATAAAATCATCAGATTCTTTACCGATTGATCTCAGAGTAATTCCCTCAGGACAAAAAGCATCCATGTTAATATCCCCTTGGTCCCAACCTAGCAACATATCACTATTAATTATCACTTCAAATCCAACAATTACATCTTGATATTGACCATAGACAAGAAAATGATTTCGATTATCTTTATAATAAGATGAAACAATATCAAATCGTAAATCCTGAAATCCTTCTTCAGAATTCTGGTTAATTTCTCTGTAATTCATATTTTTGATCCTTTCCGCAAGTGCTGGATGTGTATACCTATATGACCTATACCAATTATGATAGCCGATATAATCAGCCAAATAACTTCCCCATATATACCTAATAACAAAAAAGCTATTACAGGCAGACTCGCAAGAGGGATGGGAATCCCACAAAAACTACGATAAAAATTTTCCTTTGTATTTTCATTAATAAAATATCTAATCCAACAAATCTCATAAAGAACCATCAGTACAAATGATGTTATTAGCCACAAATTCCATGCCGAAAATGGAGCAATGTCAAAATCACTAAAAATCAATAAGCTACATGTACAGCATACTTGTCCAACACGTTCAAACCCTAACAATATTTTGTTTTCTTTGATATTCACATCATCTATTGGCTGATTCTTACTCCATATGAAATTTGGAATAAATAACATCAATAAATAAATCGGACCTACGTAAGAAAATCCTAAATGTCCGAACATAGAATACCTCCTCTTCCTCTACAACCTACTAACTTTCTATCATCCGAAAATGGAAGATTTACTTGGTCTCCAACCACACTCTTGGCTCCAACGATTAGCCTTTTTTATAATGTCCCATACTATTTCCGTTTTGCCTTCCACATAGCGTTCTCTTTGATTTCTATATTGGTTTGCAAGTTCATATTTGATTTTTTCATATTCCTTTCTTTCATTTTCATGTTCCCTTAAATAATCTCTAAACAGTAAACTGAATTGTTCTGACCAACTGCCCGATTCCCTAACATGAATATGAGTTCTCCTCATTCCCTCTGTTTCTCTAAAATATCTCTTGGTCAAATCTGGGTTGTCTAGTCTGTGAACAAATCCCAGGGCATTCAGTCCTTCTTTTACTTCATCAATATTATTAATATCCATTATGGATATTTGAAGATCAATGATAGGCTTAGCAGCTAATCCAAATATGGCTGTCGATCCAATGTGATCGATGCTTACTATTGAACATCCAATTTGATTTATTATCTTAATGCGAAGTGCATCAAACATCATAGGCCACTCATCATTGTACGGTTCAATGATTACTGAATCTTTCATCCTGACGATCACCAACTAATATGTATTTTCAGGCGTGTGAATAAAATACAATTCCCACTTATATCTTCAAACCTAAACAATACGTCAACACCGCTTGTTGAATGTAAATCAAATTTTTCTTAAACTCATAGCCCACAAAATATTCAGAGTTAATTACTTCTTTACTTACTTCCTCACCCCTAAAAAATGGTGGGCACGGGTTTAATAATGCACTCTTGTTTGCTAATTTCATTCTGTCGAGTGTAATTTGATATTCAGTTATGTAGTCATGATTTAGATAATCGTCCGGCAGTGAATCTGTCAATACCACATCACTACCCACTAATGTTGATTCAAGATCAGTAAAAAATCGATAATTTGAGGTGTTATCACCTAGTTCGTTACCAGAGGTACAAGCATGGTTGAATTTCAGATTCATTACTTTCGAAATTTCCATCCATGATCTCGAAATGTTATTCGCTGTACCCATAAATGTATAAACCAAGTCTCTGTAGTTTCCCCTTAATTCCGCTATAGAAAATAGATCAGAAAGTATCTCGCACGGATGATTATTCGTTGTCATAGCGTTGATTATTGGCATTGAGGCATAAAGTGATAGTTCCTTAAGCTTTGAAAAATCAGGATGCCTGATAATTAAAGCATCAACCCAATTGCATAAAAATTTCATTACATCTTCCGAATCTTCTCTCTTATCAAGTGTTTCAGGTGGAAATAAAATACACTCCCCACCCAGATCTTTGATCCCTTTCTCAAAAGTAACTCTGGTCCTAATACTTGTTTCTGGGAAAAATAATAAGAATGTCTTTCCACTTAGAATTTTATTAGCTTGATTTTCTTTTAATTTCCTCGTTATATCAAATATCGCTAAGACTTGTTCTTCTGATAGAGAGGATAGTTCCAAAAAGTGCATACTTTCAACGCCTTTGTTATTTGATTTTATTGTCATTCACTAAAATTGCCACCAAATTTCTTTGTCTTTCTTGCCGCTATATAGTATCTTTCCATCTTTACTTGATTTAATATCAAATATCATTTCATGAGTCTTATAGAATTTTTCCTTGTCCGTTAATTGGTTCTCAAAAGATTGAATAAATTCCTCTACTAATTGCTTTGCTTCTTCTTTTGATGTATTTTCGTCTGCCATGATTCTAAATTTGGCATATCCATTTGGTTGATAACTACTTGCTGTTGTTATATTTTTGTCCCTCATCACTTTTTCAGCATAACCTAGTGCTTCGCCTGCATCATCAATTGTGGTGTTTGAGTTATTGCAGCCAGAAGAAAAAAGAAATAATGAAATAATCAATAAATTAAAGATAGTATATTTCATAATAGCTCCTCCTCTTAGATCAACTCAAACAATGTACTTAATCTCTCAATTTGGTGTAATGGTTTTGCAATTATCCCATCATTCCAAGGTTGATTTACTTTAATCCATATGGTTTCCATTCCGCTTTTTGCTGCACCTTCAATATCGTTTATAGGATGATCTCCTATATAAATGCATTCTTCTGGTCTCAATTCTAGCTGCTTAAATGCCAATTCAAATATTCCGGGATCAGGTTTCTTGATTCCTGCTTCTTCTGAAACAATAATGAGATCAAAATCATTTCTAATCCCTAATTGATCGATTTTCCCATATTGAATCAAGCTCTTCCCATTTGTTATGAGTCCAGTTTTATATTTCTTTCTGGCATGCTGTACTACGTCTCTGGCATCTTCCATTAATACAGCATTCTTAACATACTCAGTACTATAAAAATTTAATAAATCCGTTATTAGTGGCTTCTCTTTCCAAGGTAATTGTTCCAGCAGCTCAGAAAACAATTCCTGTTTATCTTTGTAGCCATCTTGGTCAAGTTGGATGATTCGATCGGAAATATCTTGAGTCATTTCCAAATGATCAAAGTAAATACTCAAAAATGATTTAGTAAACCTTCTAAAGGTACTTGTTCGATCTAAAATTGTATTATCCAAATCAAAGATGATTGCTTTGATCATTTTCATTGTTTCCCTCCTGCGCTTGTATTCACGACGTCCCACTGACCTTAACCAAAACCCTACAAATTGAATATCACAAATAGTAAAAGCTCTAGCGATGCTTCCACCAGAGCTTTCTTCTTATGCTTTCGATATTTTAAATATAACTATTTATCCAATATGTGTAAACCATTCATTTTTAAGCTATATCGTTGCATCACCAGAATAACTTCCACTCAATAACAGTGACAACTGTACAAACAACTAAAAAGCCCGCCAGCATAAGCTGACGAGCAATTACAATTAACCTACTTCTTAAGCAGTAAATAAACGAAATAAGGCCCACCGATCAACGACACCATGATACCTGCGGGAATACCGTTAGGATCGACGAGATTGCGACCAATCGTGTCCGCTAATAACAGCAGCCAACCTCCAAGAAGAACCGCGACGGGGATGAACAACTGATTACGCGGACCGACCAACGCCTTCGCAATATGCGGCGCCATCAAACCAATAAAAGCGATTCCACCCGTGACGGATACTGCCGATGCAGACGCGGCGACGGCGGTCAAAATCAACACAAGGCGTTCCCGTTCCAGCTTAAGTCCGAGACCGATCGCCGATGCTTCACCCAAACTGAGAAGATTGAGCCTAAGAGACTTGTACAAGGTAAACGGGATAAGCAGTATCAACCAAGGAAGCAAAGCCCATATAAACGGCCAATCCGCCCCCCATATATTGCCTGCGATCCATTTGGCGATAAAGTCGACCTTCGAGCGTTCCGCTGATGAGATGATCACGATCATAATTCCTGATAGCGCCAGTGAAAAACCTACCCCGACCAAAACTAGCCGAATAGGATCAAGCCCGTTTGTTCGGCTATATGCGAAAACATAAACAAGAGCGGCCGAGATTACTGCGCCGATAAAAGCGACAAGTGGCAGAACATAGACGAACGAACCGACGTCGATCGGGAAGTACAGGAAGAAGACGGCAATTGCTACACCCGCTCCGGAATTGATGCCAATCAGACCCGGATCGGCCAGATCGTTACGGGTGACGCTTTGTAATATGGAACCAGCCAACGCAAGCGCCATGCCCGATAGCAAAGTAATCACGATGCGCGGTAATCTGACGGTGAACAGAACGAAATCTTCATTGAAGGTACCATGGCCGAACAGGACGGGAATTAACCTATCAAACGACAGAGAGGAATACCCTAGGCCCATGCTGGCCACAGCCGTTACTACGATCAGACCTAAGCTAACGAGCAGAATTAGGCGTTGTTTGCGAATGAGAGCGGATAAGGTCATGAGAGAACTTTGCCTCCTCTACGCACGACGAACAGGAAGAAAGGTAAGCCCAGCATGGCTACGATGGCTACCACTGGTGTTTCGTAGGGAGCGTTAATCGTGCGACCCAGCGTATCGGCAAGCAGCATAAACGTAGCCCCCGTCAAAGCCGAGAAAGGCAGAACATGTCGATAATCAGTGCCTGCGAATCTGCGGACGATGTGCGGAATCATTAAACCTACGAATGCCATATTGCCGACGAGAGCAACCGACGCCCCGGTAAGCACGATAACAAGAATAAACAAGATGGCTTTGATCAGCACAAGCTTCTGCCCTAGTCCAGCTGCCACCTCGTCACTCAAGCTGAGAATGCTCACTTGGTTCGATAGGAAAAGAGCGAGTACGATACCCAGAACAATCACGGGCGCTATTGCTTGGATTTGTTCCCACGTGGTTCCGATTAAGCCCCCAGCGGTCCACATGGATACGTCCTTGGATTTTTTGAATACGATGCTAACGCCATCCGAGATCGCATACAGAAACGCGGATACCGCCGCACCAGCCAGTATGATCCGAATCGGGGATAGTTGTCCACGGCGCGTTGAGCCGAGAACAAGAACCAAAGCCGCTCCAAGCGCAGCTCCGAGGAAACAAGACACCATGATGCCGAAGTAACTCAGCCCCGGGAAAAAGACGAAAGCCACCGCGAGCGCCATATTAGCGCCAGAAGTCAGACCTAACAATCCCGGATCCGCCAACGGATTGCGGGTGACTCCTTGCATGATGGCGCCGGACACAGCTAGCGCGGCTCCAATCAGAATCGCGGCCAGCTCACGAGGCATTCGAAGCTCGCGAAGGACGAGAATGTTCTCGTCCTTCGCATTGGAAGTCAGAGCAAGCCATAAGTCTCGGGGCGTTGTTTCCGCCGCACCGAAAATCATCGATAGCACAAAACTCAAAACGAGCACAAGTGCGCTAGCAAGGAGCTTATAGGTAATAGGAACGGGTTGTCGTATACTCTTCATTGGACACTCATCTTTTCTATATTAGCCGAGAAAATGTTTTGTAAAAAATTCCAATTGATATTCCATGCTTAGCGGATCATTGAAGTAGAACGCCTTAGCATCGGCTTCAAAGACGTGTTGATTTTTAACGGCGGGAATGTTCTTATACGTTTCGGTTTTCTGGAACGTATTGTCTTCATCCGCATTTTTGCTGAAAATGACATAGTCGCCGGTGTAATCCTTCAGAACTTCTGTCGATACGGCGAAGAAACCGTCTTTACTCGTTGATTCCTTGACCTTCTCAGGCATACCTAGACCGAATTGCTGATAGAGGATTTCGGTTCCGCGACCAAAATTATCACCATAGACATAAAGCTGCTTATTGAATGTCTCGATCACCGAGACTGTTGCATTCTCACCGATCTTCGCCTTGATTTCTTCGCCAACCTTTTTGGTTCGGGCATCGAAATCTTCGACCCAAGCTTGAGCTTCTTTTTCTTTATTCAACAGCTTACCGACTTCCAGCTGCTGCGTTTTGAAATCGACTTTACCATACGTATAAGTGACCGTTGGGGCGATTTTTTTGAATTTATCGATGTTCATGATATCCGAGAGTCCGATAATAAGGTCCGGATTCAACTCGATAATTTTCTCAAGGCTTTCGTCCGATACAGCCTCTACATCTTTCAGTTTATCGGCGAAATTCGGGTTCTCCTTGGACATTTCATCCACACCTACCAGCGGTACACCGAGTATCATAACGTTCCCCGTTAGGAACCTCGTGAGTACAACGACGCGCTGCGGATGAGTTGGAACCTCTACAGGTCCGTTCTCTGACTGATAAGTTAAGGTATCGGATTCCGAAGCCGCCGCTTGCGATGACGACGGGGCGGCCGAAGAAGATTCGGCGGATGGGCTACTTGCTTCGTTGTTCTTATTCGCTTGGTTGCCACCGCAAGCGCTCAATAGAAGAACAAGGATAAGAATGAATGGCACGGACAGCTTTTTCATAAAATGACTCTCTCCCTTTCAAATGCGATCTCTCAATAATGTTCAATGATTATGAAAATCATTCTCATTTACATTGCTTATTATAGAGATGCATCCCTCTCCTAACCATGCCTTTTTGTTCGGAAAAGTGCTTGTACTATTGATTGCCTGCAAATAACGCTACAGCTCGTTGAAGCTGCAAACGGATAGAAACCGGGTTGTAAGGAATCCATTCATCGATATCAAGATGATGTACGCAATTCCGCCGAACGGCAGGGAGCTCCTCCCAATAGGAAGAGTTGAATATCGCTTCGGAATGCGCAGTGGAACCTTTCACATCCGGAAACACGATGACTAATATCCGATCTCCAGCATAATCCGCAAGCTCCGATATCTCTATGGGAATGGAATGCAATTGGTCACCCAGCTTCTCGATCTCCATTTGGATTCTTGCAGGAGGTTGAAGCTTAAGCGATTGATACATCACATATCCGACATTGCGCGCTCCGTAAACGAGCAACTTCTCCGGTTTAATGACCAGAATCGTTATGATCTCATTCGCAGTCCTGCTTTGCTGTACCAGTGAACGGGATGCCTGTTCCTCTTGCTCGAATTCGGTTAACCATCGCTCTGCCAGATCGCTTCTCTCAATAACCTGTGCAATCAGGCGAAGCTGCTCTTTCCAGCCGATATCCATCCACGAAATTTCCGAGATTGGTGCCACAACTCGCAAAAGTTCGGCGTTCAACCCGTAATGATTCAAATGCTGGCTAGCCGCAATAATCAGCTCAATGTTGTGATCGAGCAATACCGACTTCATCTGTTCTTTAGAACTGTCGCCATTAATAAACATTATCGTTTCTGGTTGCTGCAGACCGGTTGCATTCACATATTCGTTGTTGTCCGAGATAATAACGGTAGGCTCCAATCCAAGCAATAGCAGATGGCTGGCATAAGGCGCTAACAATACGGCCACACGCTTAATGGATCCTCGATGATAGCTTGATGGAGATGCTCCCGTCTGTTGCTTAAAACGGCGGCTAAGATAAAACTCATCCTTATACCCAACCTCCAACGCTATCTCTCTTAGCGTGCCCGATCCGTTAATTAATAGTTCCTTTGCTCGGTGAACGCGAAGCCGTGACAAGTACTCGTTCGGAGAAAAGCCAGTCAGCTGCTTAAAAAGAATGGAATAATGCGATCGACTTACTCCCGCAATTTCGGCTAACCGTTCACTAGTTATTTTCTCACCATAGTGGTTTTCCAAGTAAGTAATGCTGCGTTCCATGGACGGTTGTTCGCTTGCCGCGTGCTTGGATTCCTGGCGCTCAATTAATTGGAGAAGGACTTGATGAAACACGATTTGATTTCTTACGTGACGAGCTTCACTATCCGGCGATCGATGAACATAAAGCTCCTCCACATCGGCCACAATCGAAGGTTCGTAAGGAAAGAGTTGAATACTCGGATTGGAGGTTACTTCGCTTTTGCGAGTCATTGCGTCGGATGGTACACGCTTCGTCTGTTCCCTTGTACCGATTACCAGCTTGTATGTATGAAGGGAATGCTGCCGGTTCGCTATTAGAGTAGCATCACTATATGCCGGGAGAAGGAGGACGCTCCCTTCCGCGAGCTCGTATGTTTGATCCCCGACTTTAAGAATGCCCTTGCCGCCGGCAATTGCGATCAGCACCGTTAATTTTTCGTTAATTGTATACATAGGGAGGTTCGAGGTGCTATACAGCGAATGGATGTTGTCAGCCGTATATAACGGAAAGCGGGACTCCGCCCATTCCGAGTCAACAAAGTTATTCAAAATCTATGCCTCCATTACAATAGAAGTGAAGGTAAAAAGTTGCTTTATCATTATTTTCTCAATAGAATCTGTGTCGTATACTCTGATATTATATTCTATTAAAAAAACTACGTATAATATAGTGTTATACAAAGCTATTTTTGCCAAAAAAACCCTCGCAAGCGCGAGAGTTTCTTCATTAATTAATTGATTCAGAGTTATCATTCCCAAGATGTGTATTCCTCTAATGAAAACTCACCCTCTATTTCAAGGATTGTCTTTGGTTTACTATTATCATAATAACTAATATCTGTCGTTGTGCCACTCCATTGAAGAAAGAAGATTCCATTACCTTTGTACACTATTTTTATTATGTTTTCGTCTACAGCTTCATGTTCAAAATAATACAAACTAGCATCTAAAGCTCTACTTTTTTCGTTATAGCCTTGCGAGAGCTCAAACAATCTAGTCCCGAATTCTTTAAGTACTAGCTTATCAAGATATACTGTAACTTCTGCATTAGGGTTCATTTCGAATACAGCAGTATCTTCAACCGACATGATAGCTTGAGGATCTGTTTCAGTCTCAAACCACATCATTATTGTTTCGTCATCACTACGAACAACATAAGCTCTTGATTCTGATAGTTTAAACTTTTCAGTTCCATTGAAACGTTTAAGAGTCATCGTGCCCATATTTTTCTCCTTATTTGAATTACTGACTATAAATTAAATTATTCTGCTCATCAAAGGCTTCTACTACATAGTCAGCTGATTCTTCTTTAAAGTATCCATACCATAAATATGTATTACGAATGTCATTAACATCCGTTAAACTATCTTCCAAGTTTATCAGTGTTGCATTGTCAAAATCATTTATAATAATCTTTTCAAGATTTTCAAAAGAGGTAAGACCAAAATAGAATTTATTTGAGTCATTCGTAGCACCAGTACGCGCCTTTGATAATTTCTGCTCTATATCAACTTCTAAACCCGTCCCAGTGGAAGATCCATTGAATTTCCATCCGAAAATACCCTTATCTAATCTTACTCCAACTATTTGGTTTTCTTTATTCAAGAAGAAGTAAAAGGCTTTTCTGCCATATTCACTTCCTCCAATAATTTGATTTATCTGCATGGAATTTGAAGAACCTTCTTCGTTATAGAGCACATCATTTATAGATTTAAATGACCTATTGTAATCTGAAACACAATAAATTAAACCGTAGATTAATAGGATTATAAATAGAATTGTTTTTTTCTTCATTTGAGTCTCCTTAAAGTATTCGCAGTATTTTCACCTGAATTGGATATAAATACAAGCAAACAGAATATATCCAATTACGACTATTTGAGATGATTGGAGTAACCTCCTATGTTCCTATGAGTAATCAATTTTCACTTTGCGCCAATTTCTTATTCTCCGTCCTTATTACTGTTATAATTTAGAATTTCATTTATTTCTGATAACGACTCTCGCATTCACGACGCGACCCGGCCATAGATAGCTATTATCTTAGGCCGGGTCGTGTGTTGTCTGAGCTACTTCCATGGTTATACATCTGACAACCAAGGTGAGTAAGCCCGCAGCGTGAATGCTGTGTTATCAGAAGTTAATGCCTTCATCGAGATACCTACTCAAGTTTCTTACCAGATCCAAAAGCTATCACATATTGGTCTGGATCCTTAATCGAAAATTCTTTCCATGTTCCCCAATCAAAATTGTACGTTTCTGGCTCTTGTTCAATAGTTGCTCCTCTTTCTTTCAATTGCCTATATATTTCATCCAAATCATTATGTGTTTCTACATAAGCGTATGAATCCCATGACTTATCTTGACCTTTGCCAGGTTTGTTAGGTGATATGTCACTAGGATCGTTTGCTTCAATTAACTTAAATCCTAATCTGAAATCATCCCTAACTGCCCACCAGTCTGTAACTTCGCATCCTAAAACATCCTCGTAATACGCCTTCGATACTTCAAGATTTGAAACTAAAAGTACTTGAACTGAAAATTGAATTTTACTCATGTTTATACCTCCAATATTGGATTAATAACTTACTGAAGAAATTTCTGATAACATTCGCGTGTTCACGACGTCATCTCTTCTCTCTCTCCGGTTCGGACCGAGGGGCATCGCCTCTATGCGTGAATATGGTGTTAGATGATGCCTGCGACTTCTTGAGATACTATCAAATATTAGTCTTATCATTAAACTCAATGCAAAAGGGTTGTGTTTCAAGTTTTAAACAGTAATTGTTCTAAAGATGGAATGTTGAACAAATCCAACCATTTAACCTGTCCTAACATTGGATTTATTTGTTGAATTACTGCATAAACAAATTCATGAACTAATTGATACGAATAATTTTTATGCACATTAAAATCTTCAATATTTTGAGGTGTGAACACTTTGATAATATTGTCGATTGCATCATATGTCCCTTCAGTTTCACGACCTATAATCCTATAGAACTGACTTCTGTCAGTGTAAATTTGATGTGTTGGAGTTGGATATGTCCGGCTGATGCCAGCGACTCCATTGAAATTACTATCAATTTCTTTATATCCATTTCATAAATGTTTTATGGCTCACTTCAATATTGTTGTTCTTTGCCCATTCTACCAAAGTATTTATTCCGCTCTGATTGTTAATAAACTTAAAACACAAAGCTATAGGAACAATTCTAGTCTTCTTTAGATTAATTCCGATTATGTGATTACCATCAATGTATATTTGTTTTATATTACTAGCTACAATCCGATTGTTATTAATGATTAGTACTATACTTTCAAATTGTAATAGCCTAGGTTTGAGAAATCTTCTAATAACAACCACAATAATAGTCAAAAGATAAATAATACTTAAAACTATATGTAATTGATCGGTACTGTCATTTAATACAATGATCTTGAAAATGCTTATCAGAGATAGGATCAACATGGCGATTATTAACCTAATGTTTAAGGGATATCTTATATAAATACATGTATTCTCCTTTCGCTGGTTTCATAAAACGTTCTTATATTCACGACGTCGTCGCTCCCCCTTAAGCTCTATCTTAGGTAGATCGATGTGTCCCGCTGATTCCGCTCCCCTGCTGCTGAATATACATCCATCGAATCCACTTCAACTCCGGTTCGGACCGAGAGGCGAATGCCCTGAAGCGTGAATTCAAATCCCCTCTATAAGGTTTATTGGGTTGTCAGACATTCTTATTAGTTTATTTTTGAATTGATCTAATCTGGATTCAAAATCATCCCTATTCAGTTCAAAATCTCTTGTCCATCTATACATCATTTTCAACATTTTTATATCTGCTTTATAATGGCTCTTTTCTATTCCTATATTCTGTTTTAGGTATCTAGTGAATATTCTTAGTTTACGCTTCCATAACGGGGGATCAAGAAATATGATAGTATCTGCCATTTCAAATACGCACCTATATGATTCTCTATCAGTTCCTTCAAATATCCATTGCCCTCTACTATTAATTTCATTTATAACCTCAGCTTGCTCTTCAGGTGAACGTTTCCTCCTTCCGTCTTTTGTTTCTGCATGAACTATACAATCCAACTCATACAAAGGTATATTTAGTTGTTTTGATAGCCTTTTCGCAAGTGTAGTCTTACCACTCGCTACAATTCCAACGATGAAGATCTTTCTCATTGATCGGTCTCCTCTCAACCTTCTTTATACATATGAACCATTTTGAGTTTTTCATTTACTTCTATTTCTTTGTATTTCTGATATCCCAGTCTTTTATATAGTTCAATATTTTTTATGCTTTTATGTCCTGTAAAAAGTTCCTTTCTCTTCACTTGAGTATATGCCGCTTCAATTTCCATCATTAGTCTCTTTCCGATCCCTTGGTTTTGAAACTCAGGTTTAACTATTAATTTGCCAATTATGCAAACGCCATCTTGAATTAAAGCCCTAACAGATCCTACAATTTCATCTCCTATAGTGACCTTCAGTAGTATTCCTTCGTTAAACTCATTTTCTAATTCACTTAAACTTTGCTTTAACGGTGGGATAATCTCTTGATAAATCTCCGCCTCACTCTGATAGGCTTCATACTGAAGTTGAAGTATTTTAGGTAAATCAGATCTTTGGGCATTTGAAATGATCAAATTAAACGCTCCTTTTTTATGTACTAAGCTCTTTCAGATAACGACGCGACCCAGCCTTAGATAGCTCTTATCTTAGGCCGGGTCGTGTGTTGTATGAGCTACTTCCAAGGTTATACATCTGACAACTATGGTGCGTAAACAGCTATTTCTTTTATTCTAAATGGATCACCACTGGGTAAAAACGAATGCGGTGTTGGGACTTAGATCTCATCGCATAAAGTGTTTCAGTCCAAGTAGCGTTCATACCCCGAGTGGTCCACTCACTGTCGCGACCATCCAAGCAGAGATCGAAGCCGGCCGCGATGCGGTTAGGTGGTGCGGATGTGTCCCGGCATCTACTTTCCACGACTATCTTCCGGGACCGAGGCGGCATGTCCTCCGATGCGTGATTACATTGTTATGCGAAGTAGTTGCGACGTCCATCATCTAAAAATCTTTTAAAATTTGCTCAAGACTGATAATTTTACTAAATACAAGTTCTATAGTATTTCTATTAAAATGACTTTTAACTTGCTTGATGGCTCTAATCATTTCGAGTCGCTCTCGCTCATAGCCAACGATAATATACGAGATGTCATTTGGAATAAAATCCAGCTGAGTCTGCTTCTCTACTACTGTAATTGCCTCCCCGAATCCACATCTAACTTCTGCCGGACCAAGGGCCCATCTTCGATTAAGCCCAAAAAATATCGTTATTATCTATTTCATTTATTTGTTTTTCGAAGTTATTATTTGGTTTTATGTCATCTACAAAATGCCATTTCTTTTTACTATCTTGCCAATATACCTTCCAAAGTAAGTGTTTCTTCTAACCTTAACTGTGCAATAGGGTACTCAAAACGTCGTCCCATATATTCTCGTCTTTCCTGACTTAATGTGACTGTATTCCCCCGAAAACAACTTCTTCCGACCGAAGGCGCAGCCCGTAGCGGAAATGAACCTGGTGTTAAATGTAGTGTGGCACTTCTTCAAGTTTATTCTCAAATCATCTTCTTTCAAATGTATATAATTCTCCGTTTTTTGGCTTCATTTTTAATTTCCCTATATATCCTCTGAACTTGAGTTCTTTAAATAGTACTTTCATGAATGCACCATGACTAACTACTAACACTTTTGCATTAGGATAATTCCATTCTATTTTATCAAGAATTATTTTTGCTCGTTGTAGTGTTTGAAGCTTAGACTCAGCTTGTGATTTATGTGAAAAAAACCAAGCGATTCGCCCCAACATCATCCATAAGCTAATATGAAGCTTAATCTTTGAATTAATTACTGCTCTAATCCCTATTTCTCTAAGTTGATCAGATACTACAGTTTTACCCTTAAAGATTATTTCTGCTGTTTTTGTTGCTCTTAATAAATCACTAGTCAGACAAACATCCCACATAATAATATTAGTAAAATAATTTGAACTATCTATTTCTGCATGATCATATTGCTCTACCCAATCATTGAATTGTTTTGCTGTTATCCATTTACGATTTGTTTTAAAATTCACTTTAAAATGTCTTACTATTCCTATCATTTTAAGTCTCCATGTCTTTAATAATGTTCTTGCCACATTTCATATGACGTTCTTGTATTCACGACGTCCCACCATCCTAAAGGAACGAAGCGGCAGGGTGCTGAGGATGTATCCGACTGATTCCACTCTTCGAAATGCCTCGGGCGGACCGCAGGGTGAATGCCCCACAACGAGAGCTTGGTGTTATGCGAAGTACCTGACCCTCAGTCTACTCTTTCAAATATTATTTCCATATTGTCATTAGAAACTGTCATCTCTCTTTTTTCGATTTCGACTTTATAGATTTTTTGATTAATTAAAATTCCATTTTTCGAATTCCATGTATACCCATATTTTTTTCTATTTGTTTCATCAAACTTTTTGTTTTCGATTCCATTCTCAATGGATTGTACGAAACTTGAAAATAAAATTTCGTTACTTTTTACTTCCCAGTAGTTATAGCTTATTATTTCCTCGCTTGTTCCCTCTGCTTGAGAAACTTGTATAGCCGACCAGTTGCCTATAAACAAATCCCTCGTTGAGGAGCAACCTGATATTATTAGAACGGTTATAAGTATAATTGAAGTGTAAATACTTCTTTTCAATTTTGTTATCTCCTATCATCTCTCAGGTATTTCGCAAAACGTTCTTGTATTCCCCTTCGAATTACAACAGATATCTTCTAATTACCACTGATGTAGGTACTCCAGTTATTTCTTCCAATACACCAAGAGGCTTGCTCATTATCAAACATTATTCTTGCATTAACCTGAATATCTTCTGTATATATGATTACTTCTTCTCCTTCAGAGAGTTTGAAGTAATCCTTTGTCATATTAGAAATTGGGATTGGGCCCATTAAAATCTGTCCAAATTTTTTTCATTGTTTTCTCCTTTGGTTTCAGCAATTTCACATAACGTTCTTGTATTCACGACGTCATTCCCCATTTGATAGCTCTTATCTTAGGGGGAAGGATATGTCCGGCTGATATTGCTTCACTGCTACTGAATATGCCCCGTTGAATTCACTTCTAACTCCAGCCGGACCGAGGCAGCTTGTCTGCCGAAGCGTGAATATTGTGTTATCTGAAGTTACCTGTCCTCTTCGTGTGGCCTAAAATTGATGTTCTGACTTTGTACAATAACCATGTTGTTATAATTGATTCTTTAGACTTGTGTGTAGAAATCTTATTAATATATTCAAAATCGTCTTTACTTACATCTAATCTAAGAACTGGCTTGATTTCTTGTTTACTTATCCATTCGTCAAAATGGACTCGCGTTTTATTGGTTTGTTCAAATAATTCTGATGATAACAAATAGATCATTCCAGATGTCCAAGGATCCTTATCTAATGTCTTCTTCGTTAATGAAAAGAAATAATATTTCTTGTTTTTCAATGTTTTTAAACATGCATTCCTAAAATTATTGACAACTTTACTTCGATCTAATGTAGCGTAGAAAATCGACCATATGCCATCTTTAGTGGCAAAAATGGCATTAACAAATTCACCATTGTATAAAGTTTGCTTTCTGGTTTCAAACAACTCGATATCCTTGTTATTTGAACCATGAGCTACAAAGCTCTTCTCTTGAATAAGGTAATCGATGAAACGATATTTAGGAAATTCAGATTGATAATTTATTATTCCAGTATTCTGGATGGATTTAATATACATATCTTCGAATTCTGTATTTTCTTCACTAGAAAAAGGTGAATTAGATCTTTGATAGAATAGAAGATTCAAAATAAAGGAAATCATTGAAGTCCTCCCTATCTCTTAGCTTTAGAGGTATTTTCAGATAACGTTCTTGTATTCACGACGTCCCACTGGTTTAAGGTTTCGAAGGAACCGGCTGCGCTTGCGCAGTTACCCAGTGCGGATGTGTCCGGCTGAATCTACTTCCCCGCTACTGAAAATCCGTCCCGACTCCACTTCTAACTTCTGCCGAACCGAGGGCCGAATGGCCCGAAGTGTGAATATGTTGTTATGTGAAGTCTTGTGGCATCTTGAATCACCTTCAAAACCCTTCAAAATCCCTGATATTTCAGGTAATACTTAATTCCTGCTCTATCTACATCTGAGAAACCTAACGGATTCTTTTTAAACAATGCATTTAGCTCTATAATAGTAATCCATTTGATGTTTAGTGTTTCGTCACCAGCTTCTAATAGATCACCGGTTGCCCTACATCTAAAATAATAACCTACTGAATCAACCGGTCCCTTAATGGTTTGATAGGCTGCAAACGGTCTCAGGCATTCAACTTCAAATTCAGAATTAATTCCTATAGTATCTATTCTTGTTTCATTTCCTTCAATTTCATATACATCTAACCCGGTTTCCTCTTTAACTTCTCTTATGAGTGCTTGAATTAACGATTCAAATGGCTCAATTCTCCCGCCAGGAAGTTCGATCTTAAAGAGAGAATCCGACTTTGTTCTTGATTGAATTACAATTTCAGTTTCTTCATTATTAAATCGTTCAATGATGGCTCTTGAGTTTACAAAGAACATTAGAATCAGTCCCTTTATTGAAATTAAAGTTCTTATTCGCACTTCACAAGATTTCACATAACGTTCTTGTGTTCACGAGACGTCCCACCGACTTAAGGCGACGAAGTCGCTGGCCGCGATGCGGTTAGTCGGTGCGGATGTGTCCGACTGAACCTGCTTCCCTGCTACTGCCAATTACTTCTCCGAACCCACATCTAACTCCTGCCGGACCGAGGGCCGAATGGCCCGAAGCGTGAACATGGTGTTATAAGATGTCCCCGCCTTCTCTGAACATTCTATCAAATGATTGTCCTATCTATTTATCTCTATTTGAATAAACCATATAATTATATTATTTCAAATGTTCAAAGAAATGGAGAGATACTAAAGTGATGAAAAGTATGATTAATTTCCCTAAGGAATTTCTTGATTTCAATTATATTGTTGTCAACAACAAAGATTATTTCCCTCTAAATTCCATTGGAGGAAGTGTCCTATTAGACCGTGGTGGTACAATTTATGAATGGGATACAATTCTCAATAGGTATTCACCCATTACCGAAAGTAAACATCAAGTTATGATTTATGAGAATGTAGTAGCTTTATGTGAACAAGGGGGCTATAATATCCCCAATCATAAATTTCAAAAGCAAATTTCTGTAAATCTCACTCATATTAATTTAATTATTGATAACCAATTAATTTGGAGCATTGATGAAATTGAGAAGATTAGAATTGTGAAGAAACCAATTTTCGAGCATGATGGTTACACGGATATTCACCATAAAGGTCAGTTCATTAGAATAATGTGCAATTTGTGGCAGTTAGAATACTTTGAATACGTGGCGCAAGAGATTAGTTTAGTAAAAAAATTATGTAATGATTTTTTTGAGATAGAAATTCATTAGATTTTATTGAACTTTGATCTTTTTGCATCCCTTTCATATAACGTTCTTGTATTCACGACGTCCCACCGACTTAAGGCTCCGACAAGAGCCGTCCGCGATGCGGTTAGTCGGTGCGGATGTGTCCGGCTGAATCTTCTTCCTTGCTGCTGAAATGCCTCTCTGAATTTACTTCTGACTTCGTGCCGGACCAAGGGGCGAATGCCCCGAAGCGTGAATATGGTGTTATAAGATGGCGGGGGCTTCTTGAATTGCTTACAAATCGATCTTTTATTAAACTCTTCTGATTTATTCAGGTATTTCAATATATTCTGACATTCAAACCCGCTATCTTCATATTTCACACCTTCTGGCTTGCATCCTCATTTCGATTGAACAACCATCCAACGCCGTATTGAAACCTTGTAACCAGTCAGATCGTATTCTTTATAAACATTTATTGGAGGATATTTCCATGGATTCCGCACTTTACGTTATAGCTTTGATTTCTGTTCTCATCATTTTTGTATTGCTAGGAATTATAATTATTAAGATGCTCAGTAAGAGGGAACTTCCAACCTCTAATTACACTCAATTTGATAACATAACAGGTCACTCATCAGTTGAATTCCACGAAGAGAAAGAAGAACATGAAGATGAGGACGACCAGGGTGACGATAAGAATAAGTTTCGTTATTTGTTGAAATAGGGTTAATTGCCTCCCGGCGTGCCTGTTGCGCTTTATGTGTCAACTTTTCTCCTATTAAAAAGAGTAATTTAATGTATGGATGTATTGTCACCATTCTTATCATTGTTTAGGTTTAAATAATTCACTTGAACTTACGCCTTCCCCCGATTTCTTATAACGTTCTTGTATTCACGACGTCCCACCACCTTAAGCCCGAAGGGCGGCCGCGATGCGGTTAGTCGGTGCGCATGTGTCCGGCTGATTCTACTTCCCCGCTGCTGAAAATGCCTCCCCGAAACCACTTCTAACTTCGGTCCGGACCGAGGGCCGAATGGCCCGAAGCTTGAATATGGTGTTGGTATATTAAGCTCATCCCATCAGCAAATCGGGGTGAACTTATACTAAAAGGATCACCACTGGGTAAAAACGAATGCGGTGTTGGGACTTAGATCTCTTCGCATAAAGTGTTTCAGCCTTGGTAGCGTTCATACCCCGATTTAGCTGGTTGGGCCTTAGAGTCCGTATCACCGTGCCAACCTGTGGAGGACGACTTACCCTTGGTCCCGGTGTTAATCAAAGGAGGCTTTTATGCAAAATCCTGTTCTTAGTATTGACGTAGCGAAAGGCAAGAGTGTAGCCGCTGCTTTCTCTGCCTATGATTCCATTGTTCGCAAGCCATTCTCTTTCCCCCATACACCTCAAGGTGTTTCCGCCTTACTTCCCTTATTAGAGCAGTTAGAAGTGATGACTGAGCAGCGTCCTCATGTCGTTTTGGAGGCTACAGGAAACTACTCCAAGCCTCTTGTTTCTTACTTCTCTTCCATGGGTTATCCTGTCGTTATTCTTAATCCGTTGCTCACTCATCAGTTAAAAAAGAAGGCGACACGTAAGGTCAAAACAGATCCAATTGACGCCCTTCGGATCGCTCAGGCCTTCTATCTGGAGCGTGTCTCTCCCGTCCAGATGCCTGATTCTGCGGTGTCCGAGCTACGTGTGTTATGTAGGCAACATTTCCAATTAACCTCACTGTACGGCGATGTTCAGTTACATTTCCGTTCTGTTTTGGATCTTCTGTTTCCTGGATATGAGCGTACGTTTCAGAACATTTGTAATCCTACTTCCCTTGAGCTCTTAAGCCATTATTCTACTCCACAAGACTTTCTGGCTGCTGACCAGGATCATCTTCTAAGCATTCTTTTGAACAACCGTCGTGGACGAAGTTGGAATGAGGTTAAGCTTGCCCAACTCAACATCATTGCCCGTGAAAGCTTACCAGATCCTGAAGTTACACTTGCTCACCAGATTGCGCTTCGCAACTACATTTCATTAATACGATCATATCAAGGTGCTCTTGCAGACGTAGATCATCACTTGCAGCGCTTAGCCTCATCCTTGCCCGAGCATACCTTACTACGTTCGATTCCAGGCGTTGGCCCACTCACTGCAGCGACTATCTATGCGGAAATTGGAGATATAAAAAGGTTCCCTTCCGTTAAACAGTTGACCGCTTTTGCAGGGCTGGATTCATCTGTTTACGAGTCGGGAACCTTTAAGGCCAATCAAAATCACATTTCGAAGAGGGGCTCTGCCTACCTCCGTACCGCCTTGTATCAAGCTACCGTTGCTGGTATCTCGAAACAAGTAAACGGTCCACGAAATGAGATTCTATCAAAATATTATCAGTTAAAACGTTCTCAAGGCAAGCCGGTCAAAGTTGCCATTGTCGCCACTGCCAACAAACTTTTGCGTATTGTTTTCGGTGTATTGAACAGTCGAACGCCTTTTTATAAGGATTAAGCTCGTCACATAAGGAACATTTTACCATAAACCTTCAATCTTGAGGTAGGTTTGTTTGAGTATGTTCTTTTATGCCGACTCAATTCTCTTTTCACAAAACTATTGACCTTGATTAGCTGGTTTATGCGCTGTTACCGACTTCTCGAAATACAATCATTACATTAATGCGCAGCTTGCTATTCTATTACTCTTGATTGATATGCCCTTGATTGATTTATTCTCTTGGTTGATTATGTCCTTGGTAAATGCTTTGATTGGTTATTGATGCTCTTAGATTTAATTGTTCTTATATTTAATTGCTCTTAGATTATTATTCTCTTGAATGATTATGCACTTGGGGTAATTTATTTACTTGATCTAATATGCATTTGATTGATGATGCTCTTGGGGGTAATTATTGCTCTCGAGGTTGTATTGTCTTGGATTGTTAATGCTCCTGGGTTAATAATGCTCTTGAAGTGATTATACTCTTATTCTGATCGAGGACACGAACGATTCTTTAAAACAAGCACTCGGGAATTGCGCATAACGTTGTCGTATTCGCGACGTCTATTCCCCTTAGATAGCTCTTATCTTAGGGAATGGATGTATCTGCCTGAGTCCACTTCCTCGAAAAGTCACCGGGCAGATCAAGGGCCGCATGGCCCGCAGCGGGAATATTGTGTTATCGGAAGTTCCAACTCCAGAGAATTACTAAATATTTATTGCTTTTAATAGATCAACAATGGCAAAGGAAAGTGCCATATTAATAAAAGCTAGGATTGTTATTGATGTTGGGATTGAGTAATCTTTTAATAATGTATCATTAAGAAATGTAATTTTTCTATTCTGGAAACTTGGAACCTGAAAAATAAAATCATTTACTTCTAACAAGACCTCTAAATACACAAAGAAAAAAGAAGATAGTACGATCCAAACGTTCTGTTCCATTTGTTCTAACTTTGAAAATTGAATGATGGTAACCAACCAAACAGTAAATAATATCTTTATTATAGACTTAACAAATATCACAATAATTTTAATATTTGTAAATCCAACAATCACAAAAATCAATATTGTCAGTATATTAATTTTAATTATTCCATCTACTAAATCTTTATATGGGGCACCATCTAATGGGCTCATTAATAGAAAAAGTGATAGTACATACAAAATAACGCTTATAAGTAGGGTTAATAGTAACTTAGGAGTAAATAATATTTGCTTCCAAAATTCTCTTCTTCGCGCTTGTCCTCTTTCTGTTCTGCTTTCCATTAAATCTTCCTTTCAAATTGTGTTTTAGGAATTTCTGATAACGTTATTGTATTCACGACGTCGATCTCCCTTAGATAGCTCTTATCTTAGGGAGATCGATGTGTCCGGCTGATTCCGCTCCCCTGCTGCCGAAATTCCTCTTCGAGTTTCTTCTAAACTTCGAGCCGGACCGAGGCAGCTTGTCTGCCGAAGCGTAAATATGGTGTTATCTGATGCCGGTGCCTTCTCTGAGATTACGTCCAATATTTCTCTTCTATTCTTTCTTCTATTGACCTTAAATCAATGTAATCTTGTTCACCTATAATCTTTATTTTTCCGTTATTAAAGAAGTTAAGAAATCTCTTTCCCTCTTCCACATATTCATGACGACCCTGAATAAACTCATTTCTATTTTCAGCGTTTTCTAATTGAAAGTCATAGTCATAAACGATATATTTCAAAGCAATCATTCTAAGAAATGAAAATCCATCACAATATTCCCTGTATATTTCTCGACATGAGCTTATAAAATCTTCTTCAATGTAGACCAATCGATTCAATGTATCTTGAATTCTAAATTCTTCAATTGAACTATATTCAAGTATTGTTATTAGTAATGTTTCTAGATCTTCGAATACATACTTTGACTTATAATTAAGATTGATCAGCTTGAAATATAGATCTTTTCCAAGTTCTTCTTCAAGTAAAAAATCATTTTCATAAATCCAATGTTCGAACTCATGTATACCGATCTTATAACGTAATACAGATACTAATTGACTATTAAATTCATTTTTCATTCTTTTCATCCTTTAGCACCGGTTTCAGATAACGTTGTCGTATTCGCGACGTCCACTCCCCTTAGATAGCTCTTATCTTAGGGGAGTGGATGTATCTGCCTGATTTAGCTTTATCCCCGGGCAGATCAAGGGCCGCATGGCCCGCAGCGAGAATATTGTGTTAGGTGAAGTATGTCTTCTAAATGCCATCAGATATTGTATTTTATAAATTAGTTGTATAGAGTGTTAAAACTTTTGTATAAAGTTTCTCAAATTGAATGATTAATTCCGATGAATTTTTCGAATATTTGCTCTGAAGATAAAATCTTGTACAAGTATAAAAAAGTAATCCTACTATATCCTTATTCACAAATTGACTATTTTCAATATGTACCTTATAGATATCTAGTTGTTCATGAAGTACATTAATTAATTTTATGTCAATAATTGCATTCCCGTTAACTGCTTGATTTCCTCTTAATTGAAAAACTAATGCTTTTGAAGATTCAATAATTTGTTTTTCTATTTCTGAAAATTGATTTGTCATAGAACCCTCCTCCGTTAAACATTCATGACATATTTCACCTAACGTTCTTATATTCACGACGTCGATCTCCCTTAGATAGCTCCTATCTTAGGGAGATCGATGTGTCCGGCTGATTCCACTTCCCTGCAGCTGCCAATTACCTCTCCGAATCCACATCTAACTCCGGCCGGACCGAGGGCCGAATGGCCCGAGGCGTGAATATGGTGTTAATGCCCTCCTTGAATATTGCTACTCAATCAATTGTACTTGAATTTTTTCTGTTTAATTTTATTTAATCTTTCAACCCTAATTGCTGTAAGGCTATCTTTATATTTTTGTTCTTCAACCTTCTTCAGTTTTGCTCTTTCCATTTCTACTTGATTTTTTTGCTTATCTTGCTCTTGATCTTTATTAATATTTTCAAAAACTCTTTCAATATGCTTTGAATTCGATTTGAGTATATTCTCAAATCTGATAATTATATTAACTACTTTGGCTACGACCTCAAGTGCTGCCAATAGTATTACCAACATCTCTCCCAAAGATAGTTTTCTATTTATCAAACTTAAACTAAACATTTTTGTTGATTCATCGTATTGCAAATATAGTGTAAGATAGGCAAGCAGTCCGTAGAAAATCACTTTTACAAAGTCAACAAAAAGTCCAGTATGCTCCCAACGTCCTTCTCTTCTTCTCATAAAAAATGTATGAATAAGTCCAAACATCAGTACAGCTATAACAATTCCGATCAGTTGCCTTTTAAATTCTCTGCTGAAGCAAAGAAGATATTCATTTCGATTCACCTTTCTGTTTTTTCATTATTGTGCATTAATTTCTGCTAACGTTGTCGTATTCGCTTAGATAGATCTTATCTTAGGGGAATGGATGTATCTGCCTGCTTGAGCTTCCTCGAAAATACTTCTGGCAGATCAAGGGCCGCATGGCCCGCAGCACGAATATGGTGTTAGATGAAGTGACTGCCTCCTTGAATTCGCTATAAGTTAGTTTTTGTTCATTATCCACTTTTCTGGAAAAGCTTTATTTGTATCAGAATGAATGTCATTGATTACGTTTATTCCTCGGTACCAAGCAGTTTTTGTTTCTCCCCTTAGTTCATAAGTTATTTTATATATTGTATTTGCCGCTCCTATTTCCTTTTCAAACGGGGTTTTTTGATCTTCAAAATTTCCGATTTTTTCAATGTTCGTTACTTTACCACCTACCGTATTGATAACCCTATCTATTTCATTAACGTGTTTCTCTTTTAAGCTAGACATTAATGAAACAATCGTAAAAACAATTACTGATATTATGATTACCATTGATACACTAACTACTACTTTGTTTTTTCTAAAAGCTACTGAAAAGACAATACTAAATACAAATAATAAGAACAGAATGAATTTAATATTACCACCTGCTTTTAGTTGTAGTTTGCTGCCATTTCATCTAATGTTCTTGTATTCACGACGTCCAACTCCCTTAAGCCCAAAGGGCGGCCGCGATGCGGTTAGGGAGTTGGATGTGTCCGGCTGATTCCGCTTCCCTTGTTTCTGAGTTCACACCAATTGAATCCACTTCAGCTTCTGCCGGACCGAGGGGCGGATGCCCCGATGCGTGAATATGGTGTTATGTGAAGTAACTCTGAATTAATCCTCAATCATCCCTTGTCCACTTTACTTTAAAAATATTTAAGCCGTTTATCCCATTTTCATTTGCTTTATCGCCTGTATGAATGAAGTTTCCAATATACTTTGCAGAATAAAATTGATACTCAATATGTTCTAATAGACGTTTAATTTCATGATATCTTTTGTTTTCATGATCTGTTAATGGATGTGGACTTTTTGAATCCTTTTCATTAACCCAATCTAAAAATATTTGATAAGATTCTATTTGTAGCGCGTATACTTCAGTTGAAACAGGTCTTAACAAATACGAATTTGACCACTCTTCTTTATCACTATCAAATAATCGCTCAAAATAATGAATGCTACTATTAAAATCGGCAAATCCAGATTTGGGGCCATCCCACCAGTCAATAATGAAATATACTGACTGAAATTCTTCTGTTTGTTCCCGCTGCATCATCGGTTCACCTCAATAGATTCGCTTCGTTATTTCAGATAACGTTCTTGTATTCGCGACGTTCATTCCCCTTAGATAGCTCCTATCTTAGGGGAATGGATGTATCTGCCTGATACTACTTCATCGAAAACACTTCGGGCAGATCAAGGGCCGCATGGCCCGCAGCGCGAATACTGTGTTATCTGAAGGATCGGTCTTCTTCGAAAAGCTCTCAATAATTCCTTACTAGTTCTATCTCTTTTTTTCCTTTATTAACTCTATAATTTTTTTGCTTATTTCCACGCTCTTTTCTTCTGTTTCTTGAAATTCATTTCCTAAATAGTCTTTGAATATCTTATGTAAGTTTGCACCCATATCTTTGCTGTACAAATTTTTATCATCATTCATTTCAATATATCTACATATCTCTCTTATTTCTGAATGATATTCATCCTCGGGACAGTGAATAGTTAGTAATTGAGCTGGATCCCATTCATTTATAATTGCTTTTACACTACTGAATAAAGTAGGATTCATAAATTATCACTTCTCTTCCGTCCTTAATCATCCTTAACGATCTTTCAGATAACGTTCTCGTATTCACGACGTCCCAGCACCCTAAAGGAGCGAAGCGACTCGCCGCGATGCGGTTGGGTGGTGCGGGTGTGTCCGGCTGATTCTGCTTCCCTGTATCTGAGTTCGCTCCTTTTGAATCTTCTTCAACTTCTGCCGGACCAAGGGGCGAATGCCCCGAAGCGTGAATATGGTGTTATCGGATGTCAATGCCTTCCTTCGACTCATCTAAAGTTCTTAATGTATGATTCTCTTGGTCATCAGATATTATAGTTTTCTTGCCTTAATCACAAAAGTTACAGGAAGTATCTTTGCTCTCAGTGCCATATCGCTGTTATCATCCCGTGATTGCATAATCTCATCGTCAGTTTGCTCAATCATTTGCTCAATTAAAAATCCCGTTTTCGAAAGCGCGTTCACATAGGTTGATAGCTTACGGTCCGCTAACAATAGCTCACCTTCATCAACAGCTACCGGATACCAATCTTCATCGAAATAACTCTTTTTAAAAACAAACCTATCATTGTCTTCAGCAACACATCTGTGTATTGGGTGAGACCAACTGAAAATAAATACACCGTCTTTCTTAAGGTAAGAAGCGATCCGGCAAAAGGTACCCTCAAGATCGGTGGTCCATCCTATGGCATAAATCGAATAAACATAGTCAAAATAATCCGTCGGGATGCCGCATTCTTCTTCCATGGGAGAACAGATCAATCTTGCCGAAAGACCACATGACTTCAAATGCTGCGCTGCCTTTTCGATTTGTCTTTCCGATATATCCACAGCCCATAGTTCAGATGCGTTGCGTTCCCCTTGATATTGTAAGGATTGACCGTTGCCACAGCCGATCTCCAGCAGTTTTTTCCTTGAGATATCGCCAAAAAGCTGGCATTTTTCTTCTGAGACAAACATTCCATAATACGGAAGAACGATTGGTCTTAAGAAGTCATTTCCTTTTGTATCCCAATAGAAGCTGTTAGTCTTATGAACAACATTCTTATCCATGTCTGCCGAGATGGCGACGCCATCTTCACCAGCGCCTATTATGATTGTTCTATTTACAGACTTCTTGTCCATGAAGACACCTCCTCCAGATATGTATTTGTAGTTTCAAAACAATCCAACATACAATATAGTTTTAATTCAGATTTGCATTGATTTCCGATAATGTTCTTGTATTCACGACGTCCAACTCCCTTAAGCCCGAAGGGCGGCCGCGATGCGGTTAGGGAGTTGGATGTGTCCGGCTGAGTAATCCCACGGCACTTCTACGTCGGTCCGGACCGAGGGGCGAATGCCCCGAAGCGTGAATATGGTGTTATAAGATGTTGGCGCCTTCTCCGAATTCTCAAATCAAAATTATTTCACTTAAAACTATTCTTAATTGGCGGGGTAAAAACCCAATCTATTAATCTAATATTATATTCGTTAAGTAATTGATCTGCCCTAATAATTCCACTATGAGTGATATTGCCCTTCTTCTCAATGAACGCAGCATTGGGAAATAT
>NZ_JAMZCY010000013.1 GCF_024519285.1 Cohnella sp. WQ 127256
CAGCGTCGAATGCGACGGGGTACCAATGGCAGGTGGATCAAGGCGCTGGATTTGCGAATATTTCCAATGGAGCGCCGTATAGCGGAGCAACGACGTCGACACTGACGATCACCGGAGCAACGGCAGGTATGAACGGCTATTTGTACCGGGTTGTTGCCACCGGCTTGGCAGCGCCTGCCGCGACGTCGAACAGCGCGGCGCTGACGGTGAACCCGCCGCCGTCGATCACCAGCCACCCGAGCGCCTCTACTATTGCCGCCGGGGCGAACACGACTTTCTCCGTGACGGCGTCCAATGCGACGGGTTACCAATGGCAGGTGGATACAGGCACTGGCTTTACGAATATTTCCAATGTAGCGCCTTACAGCGGAGCAACGACGGCGACATTGACGATCACCGGAGCAACGGCAGGAATGAACGGCTATTTGTACCGGGTTGTTGCCACCGGCTTGGCAACGCCTGCCGCGACGTCGAACATCGCGTCGCTGACGGTGAATCCAATACCGGGAGCACCGATCATAACCAGTACCGTTGCAGGAGATTCAAGGGTTAGTCTTGCATGGAATCCAGTACCTGATGCTACAGGGTACAAAGTCTACCAGAGCGTCGCTTCCGGCACTTATGGAGTAGAAGTCGCTTCTGTCGGTCAATCCGTCTATGGTACGGATATTAATGGGTTAACCAATGGAACGACTTATTACTTCGTAGTCCAAGCGATCAATGGCAGCTTGGCAGGTCCATATTCCAATCAAGTAAGCGCAATGCCGCAAGTTCCTTCTCCGGGACAACCGGTATTACAGCCAGCCATAGCAGGGAATTCTCAAGTAAAGCTTACGTGGGATCCAGTTCCGGGCTCTACAGGGTATAAGGTATACCTGAGTGAAACATCCGGAACATATGGCGTCTCGTCAGCTACGGTATCCGGCTCCGTGTATAGTTTCGATGTAACAGGACTAACGAACGGAACGACTTATTATTTTGCAGTCAAAGCGGTAAATCCGGGCGGTGACAGCGCCGCTTCCAATGAAGTAAGCGCAATGCCAGTGACGGTTCCTGCTGCACCAACAATTGTATCCGCGGTTGCTGGAGACGGGAAAGCGACTATAACATTCACGGCCCCAACCGACAATGGCGGAAGTACGATTACGGGCTATGAAGTAACCGCTTCGCCGGGAAACGTGGTGATGACGGGAACTGCAAGTCCGATTACGTTCACGGGTTTGAGCAATGGAATAAGCTATACCTTTACCGTGAAGGCAATTAATAGTGCAGGATCCGGTACATCATCGGTTGTGTCTAATGTCGCCATTCCGAGCGCATCATCGAGCAGCGGCGGCAGCGGCAGTCCGACACCGTTGACGCCTGAAGCGGCTGATCGGGACGTATTGGTGCTCGTTAACGGCAAGGGAGAGAATGTGGGAACCGCAACAACAACGAAAGTAAACGATAGAACCGTGACAACAGTAACCATTGACCAGAAGAAATTAGAAGCACAACTAGCCGCAGAAGGGTCTAATACACGGGTTACGATTCGCGTGAATTCGAAGCCCGACGTCATGATTGTCGAGTTAAACGGTCAAATGGTTAAAGATATGGAGAGCAAGCAGGCCATTATTGAAATCAAAACAAATCATGCCACTTATGCGCTCCCTGCAGAACAAATTGATATGGATTCGATTTTCGACAAAGTCGGAAATCCATCAGCACTGAAAGACATCAAGATATGGATTGAAATTGCCGCGCTAACGACGGATTCGATGAGGGTAGTGGAGAACGCGGCAGCTAAAGGAACATTTACCCTTGTTGCTCCGCCGCTTAGCTTTACGATTAAAGCCGAATATGCCGGTTCAATCGTTGATGTATCGAGGTTTAACACCTATGTAGAACGCATCATTGCCCTACCCGATGGAGTAGACCGTAACAAGGTTACGACAGGCATTGCTATTGAAGCTGACGGTTCGGTTAGGCATGTGCCGACTAAAGTCATTGCAAATGAAAACAAGTATTACGCCGTGATCAACAGTCTCACCAATAGCACTTACGCCGTTGTATGGAATCCGCTCGAATTTCAAGATGTATCGAACCACTGGGCCCAAAAAGCAGTCAATAACATGGGTTCGCGCATGGTCATTGACGGTACAGGGGAGGGTAAGTTCAATCCTGACAGGGATATTACTCGCGCGGAATTTGCAGCCATTATCGTTCGGGGATTGGGATTGAAACTGGAAAATGATACGAGCGCCTTTAAAGACGTGAAAGCGGCGGACTGGTACAGCAGCGCGATTAATACGGCCTATGCTCATCACCTGATCAGCGGCTATGAAGACGGGACTTTCCGCCCGAATGACAAGATCACGCGTGAACAAGCAATGGCCATTATCGCCAAAGCGATGGAGATCACAGGTCTCAAACAAAACCTTGCCGCGAATTCAATAGAAGATAGATTGCGCTCTTTTACGGATGCAGCCGATGCTTCAGAGTGGGCAAAAAGCGGTATAGCCGATAGCGTAGAAGCAGGTATTATTACAGGAAAAAGCAAATCTGTGCTCGATCCTAAAGCGCTCATCACTAGAGCTGAGGTAGCGGCGATTATTGAGCGGCTGCTTCAAAAGTCGGACCTGATTTAATTTCGTACGTCCAACAAAGCACAAAGAACAAGCCTCCAATCCGTAGGGATTCGGAGGCTTGTTTGAAAGCTGCTCAACGAGTTCGGAGCGTCCTCATTCGGTCTCTAAAACAATTTGAGCGAATATATTATGCGATATCGGATGGAATTGGCCCTCGTATTTGCCGCGCAGCAGCGACAAAAAGATTTATGAGATCGCCCATATTTTAGGTTATCAGGCAGTGCCGCATTTCATTAAGCTGTTTAAGACGTTTACGAACATGACTCCTCAAGAATATCGTGAATGAAGGGGGTTATCCTGACTCATCTGATTGAATAATAACGCAGTACTTCCGAGAGGCCCAAGCTACAATGCTGGGCCCTTTTTTTTATGAAACGGATTCTGAGAGCCAAGCTTCTGCCTTAAAAAAGTCTGATCTAATTACAATTTAATGAGACCAGACCGGTTATGACTGCCGCACATTTATTCAATTATTATTAAAGTTCTAATAAATTATTAATGACGGAAAGGCTTGGGTTTGGTTGTCGCGTTGTGCTACAGTATTGGAGCCGCAACACACGGAATGATACAGCGGCCTCTAGCTGATCTAATATGGACTCACTCCAAATGGGTTATTCCATTGCTAGAAATGCAACTGCTAGACCGACAACTAGATTTCACACATGAGGAAGATGGCAATGAAAAAGTTTTTCAGAAGTGGCTTTGTCAAATTAGGACTTATTGTTGTCATTGTGGGCGGAGCCATCGTTTATTGGTTGATGCCGCCTGTTGCTAAGGTAGAAAGCGCCGAGATAGGGAATGGCGTTAAGGTGAAATTCAAAACGAACGGGACCCAAATCGAACAATTTCAAAATCAATTATGGAGCCCGTATTTTGCCAAAGGGGTCAATATGGGAGCTGCCGTTCCCGGACATTTCCCCGGCGAGCTTGAGATTTCGAAAGACGACTATATGAGATGGTTTGAAATGATTCAAGAGATGGGCGCCAACGTTATTCGTGTGTACACGATTCTGAAGCCGGAGTTTTACGAATCGTTGGTCCGATATAATGCGAAGCATTCGGATAACCCGCTCTTCTTCATTCAAGGGGTATGGAGTCCGGAAGAACAATTGATCGCAGGTCAGAACGCTTTTGATCCGAAGGTCAAACAGAAGTTTGAAAAAGAAATTCAAGAGGCTGTAGAAGCGGTATACGGAAATATCGATCTTAAAGCCGAGGCGCATTCCGGCAAAGCCAGCGGGAACTACGTCTTTAATGCAGGGCCCTATCTCATGAGCTGGATCGTCGGTACGGAGTGGGATCCTGTGATGGTTAATAAAACGAATAAGAGCAATGCAGATGTCGCTGATTATAAAGGAGAACATTTCCAAAGCAAACCCGGAGCGAGTCCATTCGAAAAATGGTTGGCCGAGATGGTCGATATCACGGCCGTAACGGAAGCGAAACACGGATGGCAGCATCCGATCGCTTTCTCGAACTGGGTGACCACCGACCCGCTCGAACATCCGGGTGAGCCATTGGTTGCCGAAGATATGGTCAGCGTCGATCCGACGCATGTCGCAGCCGTAGATTGGGACGCCGGTTATTTTGCCTCCTATCACGTGTACCCGTATTACCCGGACTTCTTTACCTTCGACAAATCGTATCAGACGATGAAGAACGATAAAGGGGAAATAGATAGCTACAAAACCTATCTAAACAAGTTGAAGAAATACCATGACGAGATGCCGATCATGATTACCGAGTTCGGAGTTCCCGCCTCGCAAGGCATTGCCCACACCGGAATGCTGGGGCGTAATCAGGGAGGGCACGACGACAAGACGCAAGGGGACATAGATGCGGATATGTTCCGTCAGATCCATCAGGAAGGATACTCTGGCGCGATCTTGTTTACGTGGCAGGACGAGTGGTTTAAGAAAACCTGGAACACGATGCACTACGACATTCCTGACAGACGGGCTTATTGGTATAACACGCTCACGAATGAATCTCATTTTGGGGTACTCGGCATGTATCCAAGTAAAGATGATGTGATTCACATTGACGGAGATGCTTCGGACTGGGACAAGCTCGATGAGGGGGATAAGACTAAGCTTGATCTAAAGATCGAAGGTTTTAATGAAATATGGGCCACGCACGATGAAGGGTATTTATACCTCTCGATAGAATTATCCGAATATTTAGATTTTTCTAATAATTCCATCTATTTGGGATTCGATACGTTAAAGGGTGGCAATCGTCATGCGCCGCAGCTCCAAGGAAAGACTCTGGACGAAGGACTGGAAACGTTGATCGAACTCAATAACGAGGATACCGGGCAGATGATGATTGCCTCCAATTATGACTTCCATACCCGATTCTACGGTAAGCTATCGAAAATATTGGCTTATGATCCAATAGAATTGCAGGACGATAGCGGACTCTTCAATCCATGGAAATTGGTCGTGAATTATTTGCTTGAACATCCGGATGCCCGCGTCGACCATCCCTTCGGCGACATCGGAGTAGGAGACTTGCTGAGAGGAACAAGCGATCCGCAAGATCCGAACTACAATTCAAAGGCGATGTGGCAGACCAAAGGCAACGTGTTGGAAATTCGTATTCCGTGGATGTTACTGGGGTTCAGCGATCCTAGCTCGCTCAGCGCCATTAGTTACGAAGATACCGGAACGAAAGAGTTCGAATCCGTGAAAGTCGAGGGTGTACGCCTTGTTCCATGGATCGTCCGCAAGGATTCGAAGGAAGTCATTGGACTCGAAGGCAACAACCCTTACCCGGTATCGCAGCTTCCACTTTACACTTGGCAAAGGTGGGAGGATATCGATGTCAAGTATGTGGAACGCCCAAAACAAAGCTACGATATCATGCAAAAAGCAATGCAAGAAGTCAATCAACCGGTGAATCAACCGATATCTGAGTAGTCAGGAAGGAAGGGTTTTATTTGTGTATATCAACATCGAAGTGGCGATCAAATTTCTGTATGCTCTCATCATTCTTAATGTAGGATTCGCCGTCGTGGTGTATGCCATGAAAATCAAAAAGTTGAGAAGAACCAGAATGGAACACAGGTTTGAGGTCAAAATCAAAGATTACCTCACTTATGTACTAGTCCATATAGAAGGAAAAGAACCGTTGAACGCACCGCCGTTTTCATTGAACCAAGTGGAACAAGAAGTGATGCAAGAACAGTTGAACGATATGATCGAGAACTTTACCGGAACGGCTCGTGACAAATGCATGGAGCTCTGCAAACGCTTGGGACTGGTGCAAGTTCATCTGAACCGTTTGGAAAAAGGTTCTTATTCCGTGAAAGTTGATGCGGCGTATCACTTAGGCTGCATGAGAGTTCAGGAAGCCGTTCCGGCTTTGCTCAAGTTTCTCCAAACGCACAGACGGAATTCTTCCCTCTTCGTCGTCGCCCGTTCGATCGCCAAATGCGCTCGCGACGAACGGGATGTCAAGGAAATGGTGCAGATTGTTCTGAGGCATAACAAAGGATTTTACGATTTGCTGGTCGACATGATTAAAGAAGCGGATATCGACCATGGGGTACTATTTACCGAATTCATTCAACGGGAAAGCCATGAATTCATACACATCGGATTGTGCGGATTGAAAGACTATACCGAGCCGACGGTCGCATCGGCTGCCTATCGTCTCATCGGTTCCCCGGACAGAACGATTCAATCTAAAGCCGTGGAAATCTATCTGAAATCCGTTCACTTTATTCCCCGAAACGTCGTTCAAAAGCTGCTTCAGAATCCGCTGGATGAAGTGCGCATTCTCACGCTTCAAGCGATTGCCGATCTGCAACTGATGACGTATATCGATGTCATGAGAAACGCATTATTGGATGAAAGCATGCGAGTATCCGAGGCCAGCGCAAAAGGGCTGTTACTGCTTGGAGAAAGAGGAATCGCCGAATTGTGCGAAGTCGCCGCAGAAGTAAGAAGGTCGCAACAAGGGGAATACCTCCACATGCTTATTGAGGAACAGATCCAATCTCTTTCGTTACAGCTCCATGACCTTGACCAACTGACGCGATATAATTCGTTGGTTTACTATTACGAGAAAACGATCGGCAAGAACAAACGAATCTATCGGGTTGTATAGCTTACAGGTTTAGGAGGGCACCGAAAAATGAGGATGCTGGAATATTATTTGCAACAAGCCGCAAACTTCTTGCGCGACTTCCTATTAGGATATGGCTACTTTTCCATGTACTATGCATTGGCGATTACTTTCATTTATTTCCTGATCTTCGGTCTATCGATTCGGAATACGTTCCCTCTTCAAAGAGGGATTCGATATAATCGCTTGCAGAAGCTATCCGGATCTGAACACGTACCGCCGGTGTCGCTGTTAGTCCCGGCTTATAACGAAGAGTTAATGATTAAAGAAAATGTACGCTCCTTATTGGCCTTGAATTACCCGGAATACGAGGTCATCGTCGTGAATGATGGCTCCAAAGACGATACGGCCAAAATCATGATCGAAGAGTTTCAACTGAAAGAAATCAAGCCTATCGTTGCAAAACAGATTAAAACCGAAAAAGTCAGAGGCTATTATCACAATCCCGAATACCCGAACTTGTATTTCATCGATAAAGAAAACGGAGGGAAAGCGGACTCCTTGAATGCCGGGATCAACCTTTCCCGCCATTCGTTGATCTCTACGATCGATGCGGATTCGCTATTGGAGAAAGATGCTCTAACAAGAATCGCCAGAGTGTATATGGAAAATCCCGAAGAGACCGTGGCGGTCGGGGGCAATGTTCGAATCCTTAACAGTTGCACGGTGGAAGACGGAATGGTTAAAAATATAAGATTCCCTAAACAATGGTGGCCTGCTCTCCAGAACGTAGAGTATCTCAAAGCTTTCTTAGGCGGTCGGATCGGCTGGAGCTCCATTAACGGATTGATCATTGTATCCGGCGCCTTCGGTGTTTTTCAGAAGGATAAAGTAATTGCCGTAGGCGGTTACCGTGGCGGATACCCTGGGGAAGACATGAATATCGTCATCAAGCTGCACCGTTATTGCCTAGAGAACAAAATCCCTTATCAGGTCGGCTTTTGTCCGGATGCTGTGTGTTGGACGCAAGCGCCGGATACGTACCGGATTCTAAGCAGCCAACGAATGCGTTGGGGCCGCGGCAACTTGAAGAACATGATCGAAGAAGGAATCCATGTGGTATTTCGCCCCCGTTACAAAGTGTTCGGGCTTTTAACGCTTCCATATAATATCCTGTTCGAAACGTTGAACCCGTACATCCGTTTGAGCGGCTTGCTCGCCATGATCGGGTATTGGCTGCTGAATATGTCGGATTGGAAAACGGTCGCCGTCTTTTTGCTGGTGAACTTCTTTTCTACTTTCATTCTTAGCCTCGGTGCATTGTATATCGAGGAAAAAGCTTTTAGTCGTTATCCCAAGCTGAGTGATCTCAACAAAATGATACTCTACTCATTCCTCATGTTTCTCGGTTATCGTCAAGTCGGCGTTCTGTGGAGGTTTTTGGGACATGTCGACTATTTCCGCAACAATAATTCATGGGGAACGATGGTTAGAACCAATTTCAATAAATAACATTCAGGATATCGATTAAAGGAGTGGAGAATATGGCCATTGTGATTCGCAACAGCATTCAGGAAATCACGCTACAGCTTTTACAATACATTCATTTGGCCAACAAGAAGAACGCCCCGTGCGGAGTCATTCTGGCTCCATGCGCGAATATGAACCCCAAAACGCTCGAGCAGGCGAAAGTGCTTATAAGTAAAAACGTTGCCTTTCTTCCGGTGCAATTGTTCTATGACGCTCCGAATCAGGTGCTGTGTGCTGTATTGGACGGCGGGACCTTGGGCAGTACTCATTATGCGTCTCTCGTCTTAAAAGATTTTCTCCAAACTCAGCATCTGTTGCAAGGGCAATTGAGGGTATCCAGCTTTCCGGAGAGTGGAAAGCCGACCGAGTCTGCGATCGCGGATTTCATTCAACAGGTGATCCAAAGCAAAGGGAACGATGATGACATTCATTTCTTCACGGCGGCCAATGCTGAGACGTCCGTTCTGATTGCTGATCCCGACGATCTCGTTCGCGAATTCATCAAGATCCGACTGGAGCTGAAGGGGTATCGCGTATACGAGGCCAAAGACGGGCAAGAGGCTTACGATACATTCGTTCGAATCATGCCGGACATCGTCATTACCGAATTGAATTTGCCTATCCTAGATGGGTACCAACTCATCCGCACCATACAGCGCAAGGATTCGCATGAAGGCAAGGTGATCGTTCTGACGGACAAGCAGCTCACGGGAAGCATGAGTCGCGCTTATGAGTCGGGGGCTGCCGATTACGTGACCAAGCCGCTGTCGATCTCCGAATTGGAATGGAAGATCAAAAGACTGACCGGAAACCATTAATCTTGTAAATTCGAGGAGCGGATAAACATGACATACAACATTTTAAAAGAAAATCTGCAAAATAAAACGGCAAAGGTAGGCGTCGTTGGTCTGGGGTATGTCGGCTTGCCGTTATCGATGGAAATGGTGAAAGGCGGATTTACCGTCTATGGCATTGATTTGGACCAGAGTAAGGTAGAGTTCCTTCTTGGCGGTGAGTCTTATATTCAAGACGTGCCAAGCTCCGTGGTGGCCGATGCCGTGGGCAGCGGAAAGTTCGTGCCGACGAACCGCTTCGAAATCATTCGGGAATTGGATACGATCAGCATCTGCGTTCCGACTCCATTGAGCGATAACCAGGATCCGGACACTTCTTACATCGTGAGCGTCGTGAATGAGATCAAGAAATATCTCAAAAGAGGAGCCTTGATCGTCCTTGAAAGCACGACGTATCCTGGAACGACGGAAGAACTGATTGAATACGAGCTTGAAGCTCTGGGATTAAAGGTAGGCCGGGATTTCTTCCTCTGCTTCTCGCCAGAACGAGTGGATCCGGGCAATTCCAACTACAATACGTACAATACGCCCAAGGTCATTGGCGGAACGACCGAGAAATGCAAAGAACTTGGGGTAGTGCTCTACAACAACGTGGTCAAAACCGTCGTCCCTGTGTCTTCTCCTAAAGTGGCGGAGATGTCGAAGCTGCTTGAAAATACGTTTCGTAGCATCAATATCGCTTTCGTCAACGAATTGGCCATGATGTGCGATCGAATGGCCATAGACGTGTGGGAAGTCATTCGAGCAGCTTCTACTAAACCGTTCGGATTCATGTCCTTCTATCCGGGGCCGGGAATCGGCGGTCACTGCATTCCTCTAGATCCGATGTATCTATCCTGGAAAGCCAAAGAATTCCGTTTCTATAGCAAGTTTATCGAATTGGCCCAATCGATTAACGATAATATGCCGGAGTATGTGTTGAACAACACGGCACAAGTGTTAAATGTGTATGCAAAATCGATCCGCAACTCAAAAGTTTTGATATTAGGCATGTCCTATAAGCCGGATATTGACGATCTGCGCGAATCTCCCGGCTTGGAAATCTATGAGTTGTTCAAAAAAAGCGGAGCGAAAGTCGAATATTACGATCCGTATGCCACTTCGTTCAAAGACGAGCAGGGTCACATCGTTCATTCGGTAAAATACGATACGGATGCTTTCACTCAATATGATTGCATGGTGTTGATCACGAACCATCGAAGCTTCAGCTATCATGAGCTGGCGGAGATGGGAGTACCGATCATCGATACGCGCAATGCTTTTGTGGATATCAAGGCGGATAACATTCATAGGCTGGGAACCGGAATTCATCAAAAAGATGTGAAAGTTCTTGTTGGCGCTTAAGCTCCAAGCTCCAAGAAAGGTGTCATATCTTAAAATTATCCTGATCGCCGTTGTATCCTGCTTGGTAATCGCAACGGTTCTTTTGCTGAAATGGAAATTCGAAAAGCCGCCTGTTATGGCAACCTGGATATGGGATACGACGACGTTGACGAAAGACAAAGACAATATGCTCGCTTTTGCCGAAGAGCAAGGAGTGAATGTGATCTTCCTGCACATCGACCGGAAATCCAAAGACTTCGAACCGTATCGAGCCTTTGTCGAGGAAGCGCATGAATTAGGGATTGAAGTCGAGGCGTTGGGAGGAGATCCGACCTGGGGATTAACCGGTTATCGGCAGGAAATTGACTCCTTTATTGGATGGATGGAAAACTATCAAAGTGCTGTGGGCGATCAAGCTGAATTTGACGGCATCCACATGGACATTGAGCCCTATCTGTTGGAGGAATGGGAAGAGGATCGTGACGATGTCGTTCGCCAATGGATGGAGAACGTGGCGTATTTGGCAGACAGGATGAAGCGGGATGCATCCTTGCGGGTATCGGCCGATGTTCCTTACTGGATTCATAAGATTCCTGCCCGCGATGACGGGAACTTGGGTGCTTGGATGATCAATCGGCTCGACCGCGTCGTGCTCATGAATTACCGGAACTTCGCCATCGGAGAGAACGGAATTATCGAAAATGCTCTGCCGATGATCAGAGAAGGAACCAGAGCAGGCAAACCTGTTATCGTAGGACTGGAAACGGCTCCTACGGATGAGGGGGAGCACGTCACTTTTTTCGGAAAGGGAGCCTCTAGCTTGCATCGGCAAATGCAGTTGAGCCATATTTTCATGCGGGGGCATACCGGGTATCAGGGTTTTTCCATCCATGACTACAAAAATTGGAAAGCAGCCTCGGAATCCAGCCCGCAATGACGAAAGGACAGGATGATACGTATGGGGAAATATTTTGGTACCGATGGGGTACGCGGCGTAGCAAACGGGAAGTTAAGTCCTGAATTGGTATTCCGTTTAGGTCGATTAGGTGGATATGTGTTGACTCGGAATAAGCAAGGGAAGCGCCCTAACATTTTAATAGGCCGGGATACCCGCATTTCGGGAGGAATGCTGGAAGCGGCTCTTGTTGCAGGTTTATTATCGATCGGTGCAGATGTTATCCGTGTAGGAATCATCTCTACGCCAGGCGTGGCGTACTTGACGAAATCAAGGGGGGCGGATGCAGGGGTGATGATTTCTGCTTCTCATAACCCTGTGGAGGATAACGGGATTAAATTTTTTGGAGGCGACGGATTTAAGCTGTCGGATGAAATGGAAGCAGAGATCGAATCGCTCCTGGATACGGATGAAGATCGAATTCCTCGCCCGATTGGCGCCGATGTGGGTGCTGTACAGGATGATCCCGAAGGTGGACAAGCTTATCTCTCCTATTTAAAGTCGACGGTTAATCAACGATTCGAAGGGCTCAAGGTGGTCGTGGATTGCGCCAATGGGGCGGTATCGGGGCTCGCGCCCCAGCTTTTCCGCGATTTGGGTGCCGACACGGTGGTGCTTGCCCATCAACCGGACGGGTTGAATATTAATGAAGGCTGCGGCTCTACACACCCTGAAGCGGTTCAAAAGGCTGTTTTGCACCATCGGGCCGATCTGGGCCTTTCCTTCGATGGGGATGCGGATCGTCTCATTGCCGTCGACGAGAAGGGAACGATCGTGGATGGGGACCATATCCTCTATATCCTTGCTGAATTCATGAAGAAAAACCATCGGTTGAAGAACAATACGGTGGTCTCTACCGTGATGAGCAACCTGGGCTTCTACAAGGCGCTGGATAAAAACGGAGTGGAAGCCAAACAAACCAAAGTCGGAGATCGCTATGTATTGGAGGAAATGGTACAAGGCGGATATAACCTGGGCGGGGAACAGTCGGGTCATATCGTGATGCTGGATTATAATACAACTGGAGACGGCATGCTGTGCGCGATCCAGCTGATGAATGTGATGAAGTCCCAATCCGAGCCGCTAAGCGGGCTTGCCCAATGCATGACCAAGTACCCGCAGCTTCTGGTGAATGTTCAAGTGGAGGACAAGTCGAAGCTGGAAGGGAACGTCAAAATCGAAGAAGCCATCAGGTCGGTAGAGAATAGGATGGGCGGGAGCGGAAGAGTGCTGGTTCGCCCTTCAGGCACGGAATCGATTGTGCGAGTCATGGCAGAGGGTCCGAATGAGCAGGAGCTTGCAAGCTTTGTAGATCATATCGTTGAGGTCATTACGGAAGAATTGGAATTCAGGTAGCAGGATATGAGTAAATGGCTAATCTGTATTCTGATTATAGGCCTAGGCGCAGCTATTTTCGTACCTGCTGTTCTTGCCGCATCCCAAGTCCAAGTCCAAGTCCAAGTCCAAGTCGTCGTGGATGGGCAGAATGTGGCTTTCCCGGATGAACCTCCGTATGTCGATCGCCAATCCAACCGTACGATGGTACCGGCAAGATTCGTATCCGAAAAGTTGGGTGCAAAGATGAAATGGGACGGTCAGCTCAACCAGGTGACCTTTTCGTATAGAGACCAAACGATCCGCTTAACGCTAGGCCACAACGATGCGCTAGTGAATGGGAAGACGGTAACGGTCGATCCACCGGCGGTGATCAAAAATAATCGTACGATGATTCCGCTTCGGCTGATCGGCGAACTCTTTCAAGCTCAAGTGGAATGGGATGCGAAACGCAAGCTGGCCGTCGTGACGACTTCACGGAAAATTCCCAAAGGGACGTGGATTTGGGATAGTCGCATCATCGAGAAGGAACGAGATCAAATCCTAAGCTTTGCAAGCGATCATGATGTGACGGCCATTTACCTTCAGATGAATAGGGATATTGCGCCTCACGTATATGAAGATTTCATTCGAAGTGCTAAAGAAAAACAAATTAGAGTGGAGGCTCTGGGAGGCCGTCCCCAATGGGCTCTTAAGACAAATCAGGACCAAATTAAAGCATTCATTACATGGACCCTGGAATACAATGCGTCCGTGGAAGCGGAAGAACGCTTTGATGGCCTGCATTTTGATATTGAACCTTATCTCTTAGCCGAATGGGAAACAAAGCCTAAGATGATTCTTGATGAATGGGTACATAATTTGAGATTTATTGAACAGGAAACAAGAGGAAGCGGCTTGAAGATCGCGTTGGATGTCCCTTATTGGCTTCATACCGTTAAGGTACCCAATACCGAATACAGCTTTAGCGCGTGGCTATTGGAGAAGTTCGACAGCCTTGTGATCATGGATTATCGCAATCATGCTTTAGGGAACAATGGGATCGTCGAAAATGCCCACGCCACGCTTAGAGAAGCCTCCATCTTTAACAAGCAAGTGATCGTTGCCGTGGAAACCGCTAAAAGCTCGGAAGGCGATCGCGTTTCGTTCTATTCCAAGAGCGCAGAGTTCATGGAGCAAGAGCTGCAAACCGCACATCAAGAGCTGTCTCGGTATGCCGGTTATGCCGGAATGGCTATTCACGACTACAAAAGTTGGGCCGCAATGGTTGGGAAAGCAAAGTGATCGGGTAGGACAACACCTGTGGACTATAAGGACGACTTGCGTCTTTTCCAAATGATCATAGATGCGCTTTAAGTTTACCGAAGAATGAGCTAATCCATGCCTCGCATAACGAGATAGGTTTATTCTGTATACGGATAAAAAACGCCGGAGAACCCCTTATCGGACAGGGAAGTTCTCCGGCGTTTCTATTTTAGCTATTCTACTACAAATTATGCCTGATGAGGGTTAGTCTTAATGTCGGCTGAGTCTGCCTGTTGCTTCAGTTCGGCAAGCAGCTTATCGCCTTCGACATCCAGATTCGGAAGCATGCGATCCACCCATTTCGGCAGCCACCAGGCTTTATCGCCGAAGATTGCCATGACAGCTGGGACGAGTGCCATGCGGACGATGAAGGCGTCAATAAGGATACCGATTGCCAATGCAAAACCGATCTGTTTGATCATGATATCATGAGCGAAAATAAAGCCAGCGAATACGGATACCATAATGACGGCTGCGGCTACAACTACGCGGCTGGCCTGATTGTAACCGTGTACGATGCTTTCCGTTCCATGATGTCCATGGACGTAAGATTCACGCATGGAGCTGACTAGGAACACCTGGTAGTCCATCGCTAACCCGTATAGAATGCCGGTAACCATGATCGGCATAAAGCTGAGCAGCGGTCCGCCGGTGTCAAAGCCGAAGAGGGAATGAAGCCATCCCCATTGGAATACGGCGGTAGTGATCCCGAATGTGGCGAGCACGCTGAGAAGAAAACCGACCGTCGCTTTGACCGGCACGATGATCGAGCGAAATACGAGCAGCAGAATAATCAACGAAAGGATGACGATGATGCTGACATAGAGCGGGAATACCTCAGCCAGCTTCGAGGACATATCGATGTTAATTGCGGTAAATCCGGTAACGCCAATCGACATATCATACGTCCGTGCCAAGCTTGAATCAGGGGCTCGGAGCTCCTGTACGAGTGCTTTGGTCTCTGTATCTGTAGGTCCTGTTTTCGGAATAAGACTGATAATCGCCATATTTCCGCTTTTGCTTACGCCCATCGGTGTTACGAGCGTAACCTTGTCATGCTGCTGGAGCTCCTGAACCAGCCCGCCCAGTGCTTCTGGCGTGATGGTGTCCGAAGCACCTTTGGGTTCGGCGACAAGGAGGAGCGGACCATTGAAGCCTTCGCCAAAACCGTCCGAAATCGCGTCGTAGCTCTGTCTTGATGCCGTGTCCAGATTCGCCGTAGCACCGGAAGGGATGCCCATCTCCATTTTGGTGACGGGAAGCGCTGCTGCGCCCAATATGACAATGACGCCAACAATAATAACCCAGCGGTTTTTCGCTACTCCGGTTGCCCAGCGATGCGCGAGACCCCGAGACACATTATTCGCTTGGGTGCCGCTCTTCGAGCGAGCTTTAGCCGAGCAGATGCGCTCGCCTACCAGACCGAGCAAAGCAGGCAGCAGGGTTAGGGCAACGAGAACATTGACGAGGACGGCCAAAGCGGCAACAAGCGCCATCGCGGACAAGAAGCCGATTCCTATCACAAGCATGCCGCATAACGCAATAATAACGGTTAAACCGGCAAAAAATACGGCGCTCCCGGCGGTGCCGACCGCTCTGCTTGCGGCTTCCCGAGCGCTCAGTCGCTGATCAAGAATCATGCGGCGCTGCCGGTTAACGATGAAGAGAGAGTAATCGATTCCGACGGCAAGCCCGACCATAAGCGCCAGAACGGGCGTGAGATCGGTCATATGGAACATTTTCGAGAAGGCATACGCTCCTCCGACGCTGATTCCTACACCCAATAATGCAGTCAAAAGAGGTAAACCTGCCGCGACAACCGAACCCAGTGTAATGAACAGTACAATGGCGGCAACAACGATACCGATCGCTTCGGTTGAACCAATAGCAGGCTTGCCCGATAACGAGTCGCTAGGCAATGCGGCAATGCCCATCTGTTCGACAGTCATAGCGGCCTCGATTACAGAATCGGGAACCGATTTGGGCAGTGACATTTGCTGAACGGTAAATTGGAATTGGAACAAGGCAACGCTGCCATCAGATGCAAGCATTACGCCAGGTACCGGGGCACCATTCACGATCAGAGGGCCATACGGAGGAACTTCGCTTGAGCTTGCTTGTGCGGATACATTCTCTTGTGCGTCACCGGACATCGAGGCTCCGGCCTCTGCGGTCAATTCTATCGCATTAATGACATAGTCAAGATTGTATATTTCATTAACGGCTTTGTTAATAGAGGCCAAACGCTCTGGCGTGTCCAGGCGTTCGCCCTTCGGCGCATTAAAAACGATGCTAGCTTGTCCGCCTGAAGCCTCCGGTAGTTGTTCCGTAAGCTGATCCAACACCTTCTGCGATTCGGTTCCTTCGATTTTCATATCCGAACTGACATGTATTCCGTTCGCTCCAAGTATGGCGAGCACAACGCCCAAGACCGCGATCCAGCTAATAATGAAATACCATGGTTTAGAATAGGCAGACTTACCTAACCTATACAGGAAAGTTGACATACGTTAATGTTTCTCCTTTGCATGTGGAAATTACTCGAGTTAGAATCCGTTGCGCAAGTAGCTGAACATAGTGTCCAAATAATGATCGAACGTATCGGTTTTCGAAGCTTCAGTGGAGGATTGAACTGGCAACAGGACGTTCAGGCTGCCATCAAGCAAAGGCAGAACTGCGCCGTAAACGGCGCCTACGAGAAGATGGGTGTACCCTGCGGGATATCGGTCATGGGATAATTCGCTTAACGTTTCTTGGGCCGTTATTTGCAAACGACGCAGTGCGCTGAGGATATAAGGCTTAAGCGTCGGATACTCCTTCGACAACGACATAAGCTGTTGTAATTTCCCGAGATGTTCTGCGGTTAGTTGCAGCTTCATTAAATGGTACAGAATATCTAGCGGGATCATATGCTCGTTTAGATTTTCAATCCAATCCTGAACTTCTTCGGCGCCGTGAAAGATGACAGCCGCAGCCGCTACCGCTTCCTCCTTACAGGAGTAATGGTTCGCGAATGTTCTTCTAGAGTAACCTGCGCGCTGAACGACGTCCTCGACGACGAAGCCGTCCATCCCCTTCTCCAGCGCAAGAGCATACGCTGCATCGGCAAGCGCAGTCGCGGTTGCTTCCCTCTTCATATGGCGTAGGCTTTGATTGTTCATCATATAACGCTTAAGCGCTCACCTCTTTTCATAATTACATTATTGCCCATTGGGCAATGATGCACAATGGGCAAATTGTTACGGATTTGTGGCGAGTAATATTCTCGGGCACTTAAAACAGGGATAGGTATCAGGTTCAAGATTATGTTGTGCTTCGCGCTCTTTTTTCGCGAGGCTCTTTCTTTTTATATCAATCGGATTTATAGTAAATATTTGAATTTGTGTTCTCCGTGCAGAAAGGGAAATGCTTACTATAAGCTTTAAGGAGACGAGAGCCGATGATTCGTGTAATGCTCATTGACGATGAAGAAGATGCGCTGGATTTATTGGAAATTTTGCTTGGACAAATTGGGAATGTCAAGGTAGTAGGCAGGTATATCAATCCGGTTCAAGCGATTGAAGCTTTAGGTAATTCCGCTGTAGATGCAGTGTTCATGGATAACCAGATGCCGGGCATGAAGGGCACGGAAGCTGCCAGAGTAATCAGGAGCATGATTCCGCAAATACCTATCGTATTCACGACGGCCTATGCGGAATACGCGGTCGAAGCTTTTGAAATTCAATCTACCGATTACCTGCTGAAACCGTTAACGATAGATAGATTGCAAAACACGGTTGCGCGCATTCAACAATCGTTACCCGAGTCTGTCAATCAGATGCGTCAGAGCGCGAGCATTACCCCGACGGTTTATTGTCTGGGCGGCTTCCATGTTAGATTGTCGGGCGATGCGGGCAAGATGCTTACATGGAAGACGAAGAAGGAAAAGGAGCTTTGCGCGTTTCTGATCCATTACGCGGGAAAGTCTGTGAATACCGCATCGATCATTGAGGCGTTATGGCCGGGGTACGATCTGAACAAAGCGAAAACCTATTTATATACGTGCTTGTCCTATTTAAGGAGAACCTTGACAGAAAATCATATTGCGATACATATACGGAAAGCAGATCAAGGTTTCGTAGCTGTAATGGATGGGCCGACGGTCGATGTAACTGAATTTGAGCAGTTGCTGAGCAACGCAATGGCCGAAGAGGAAATGGATGAGAAGTTTTACGACAAAATGAACCGGAAGTACACAGGCGAATACATGGAAGCTTGCGATTTCAGTTGGGCCACCGCCAGACAGCTGGAGATTAAAGCCTCCTATGTCCGAGTGCTTCGTAAATGGTACGCGTATTTTCGAAGTCGGGGCAATTTTGCGCTTGCGGTAGACAGCATGAAAAACCTATTGTCGCTTGCCCCTGATTCCGAGATTGACGGTCGCGAGTTAATCAAGCTGCATCTGAGCATGGGTAATCGAAACGAGGCTTATCGGGCTTGTTTGCAATTGGAACAAGCGGTTCTCTTTCAATTAGGAGCAGGGCTTGAGGAAGAGACATTGCGGCTATTCGAACAAACGAAAGACAAGACAGAGCGGCAAGTCCGATGAGAAAAAAAGTTGCGGCAGCGCTTATCACGTTCTCTCTGTTGATTGCAACCTATGGGATGCTGTTGACCTACTTCTCTAATCATAAAAAGCCCATGCCTGTAGCGGCGAACGGGGTCATGGATTTAACCGCATGGAAATTCGGTGATGACGGAGTCGTTCGGCTGGACGGGCAATGGGAGCTTTATCCGAATCTACTGTTTACCCAGCAGCCTACTCGCTCATCCGCCGCTTCGGGGGGATTAACGCCTACGTTCATTAAGGTCCCCGGTTCATGGTCCAATCAAATGGATACGATCGGCATGGGGACCTATCGGCTGCGGGTCCAGATTGGCGATGCAAGCTCGGTGTATGGATTAAAAACCGCTTCTATCCTAATTTCCAATCGGCTCATCGTCAATGGCCAAGTCGTCGGCTCAAGCGGGAAACCGGCCGAGAAGCAGCATTACCAAGCGGTTAACAAACCGTATGTCAGCTACTTCACGCTGCAGCCGGGCTGGAATGAAATTCTCGTTCAGGTGGCCAACTATGAATTTCACGTAAGCAGCGGGATCGGCGAATCGCTTCTCTTGGGCAAGGCCGAGCAAATTGCCGGGCTTCGCGATCGAGCGACGGCTCATGATTGGATCGCGTTAACCGCCTTTCTGATCATGGGATTGTATTTTATTGGACTATTTTCCCAACGTAGAAACGATTTATCGCTTGCGGTATTTGGGGTTGTTTGCTTATTTATCGCTGCATTCACAAGCGTCAGCGGCGAGAGAGTCCTATTCGATGCGGTCGGCCCGTTTCCGTTTTGGCTTTATTTCCGCATCCAGATGGTTTCGACAGTTGGCGTAGGCGTTGGATTTTTCCTTTATGTCTATACCGCTTTCCGGCCTTATTGCTTTAAGTGGCTTACTCGAAGCGGGCTGGCCGTAGGCGCGATACTCGCCGTGTTGAACATTGGCTTCGCCTCCCAGCTTTCAACAGGGCCGTTTCGTCAATTGACGTCTCTTTACGTTACTTTCTCGTTGTTATACGCGACGTATGTATTCGTCTATACGGCCCTGCACAGAGTAGCGGGCAGCGGGTATTTGGCCGTGGCGGCAATGGCATTGAACGCGCTGGTGATGAATCAGAATATGAACGTTTACTTCGGCGTGCCGATCTATTCGCTTGCGCCGATTGAACCCTTTCTGGTTCTGCTGATGCTTGCGCTGCTAATGTCTCTCCGGTTCTCGAACGCTTTCCGCAGGATTGAGGAGTTGTCCGGGCAATTGATATTATCGGACAAGTTAAAGGATGATTTTCTGGCCCGAACCTCGCATGAATTCAAGACGCCGCTTCACGGCGTGATGAATATTTCCCGTTCGATGCTGGACGATGCCGCGCATCCGCCAACTGCCGAGCAACGGGAAAAGCTTCAGTTGGTTACCGACATTACGAGGAAGCTTTCGCAGCTCGTTTACGATATCTTGGACTTATCCAAGCTGAAGCAGGGCGAACTGAGGATCGTTCCGACGCCAATCGACGTTCGTTCTGTCGTGGAGGTTCAAGTGCGCTTTTATTCGTATCTGTGCACGGAAAATCATATTCAACTGGTGAATAATGTGCCTGCGGAGTTGCCTTCTGCTTTAGCCGATGAAATCCGCCTGAGCCAGGTGATTGGAAATTTGCTGGACAATGCGATTAAGCATACGGAGAACGGAAGGATTGTCATTACCGGTAGGGAGTATGGAGGCAGGCTCGAAATTGCTGTGCAGGATACAGGAGAAGGCATCGAACCCCAAGACATTCCATTCATTTTTGAACCGTTTAAGTCGCTTGAGGGAGATAATCACCGCGGCTTCGGATTAGGGCTACCGATTGCCAAACAATTGGTCGAGTTGCAAAACGGCACGCTTTCGGTTGCTTCCATGCTGGGCGTCGGCTCCACATTTACGATTACGCTTCCCATAGCAAATCAAGCAAAAGAAGAGTTGACGTCCGATCCCGGGAGCGTTTTCGTATCGAAAGAGGCTAAATATTCTTTCGCTACGCCATATCATGCGAATCAAAGCGGTAAGCATACGATACTCATCGTTGACGATCAATATATTAACCTCAAGGTGTTGCTGGATGCGCTTCAGACTCCAGAATATCACGTCATTGCGGTCAAGAACGGTTATGAGGCGTTGGAGCAGATTCATCGATCGGGAAAAATGGATCTCGTCATTCTTGATTTGATGATGCCGGGCAAGTCAGGGTATGAAGTGTGCCAGGAAATTCGCAAAAGGTATTCGTTGCTGGAGCTGCCCGTCTTAATGGTAACAGCAGCTAGTCAACCGCAGGATAAGGTGGCAGCCTTCCAAGCGGGAGCGAACGATTACTTGCCTAAGCCGTTCGATCTGGAAGAGCTGAAGGCAAGAATCGGCAGCCTGCTCGCGATGAAGGAATCGCTCGGCCGGGCGGTCCACATGGAAGTGGCGTTTCTGCAATCGCAGATCAAACCGCACTTTATATATAACGTGCTGAACAGTATTGTGGCATCTAGTTATACGGATGCGGAACGGGCGCGGAAAATGATTGCCGATCTAGCCGATTACTTGCGAGGAAGCTTCCGATTCAGCAACGCGGAGGAACGCATCGGGTTTGCAGAAGAGTTCGGCCTCATTCGAACATATGTGGAAATCGAGCGAGCCCGATTCAAAGATCGTATTCGCTTCGAGTACGATCTCCCCGAGGCTGTTTATAGCTTGCGTATGCCGCCGCTTCTGTTGCAGCCTCTTGTCGAGAATGCGATTCGTCATGGTATCGGCAATCGTATGGAGGGCGGCACAGTGACGATCACGGCGGAGCAATCGGGTGGGCACTGGCGGTTTATTGTCGCCGATGACGGCGTGGGAATCGAGCCCGGTCGGTTGAAGACGTTGCTTGAACGAACCGACGGGGACGAAGCTCAAGGGGTAGGCTTGCGGAATATTAACAAGCGGCTGAAATACGAATACGGGACTTCGCTTGAGCTGGAAAGCGAACCGGGACGCGGTACGAAAGTCTCCATGCTCATCCCTGCTTCACGGGTTTAACGGACTGTCCTGATTGGCGTAACAGGTTCTCGTCGTTTTTACGAGGGGGCCTGTTTCTTTATGGGGAAAATTGTCGATTTTTAAGGTTTTTTTAAGGTGCGATCCGATATGATGGGTGGAAAATGCGGGACATAGGAAGTACGACTACGACCACGAAAGGAAGATGACAATTGATCCCGGAATTGAAATTAAGCAAAACCTACGGTAGTATCCGAAAAACGGTACATCTATTGCTGGCCTTTGTGTTGACGATGCCTTTATTTTTCCAAGGAGGAAGTATGGCTTCGGCATCGGTTGGAGGCTTTACTTTTGTAGATGGCGGCGGAGCAACCGGGGTGAATGTGAACACCAGCAGAGCAGCCAATGATCCTGCCATAGTTGCATTCAACAATGAGATTTATGCGGCATGGTGGGAAACGAACAATGTTAACGGAAAAAATGTTAATCAAATTCACGTCAGGAAGTATAATAATAATAACAATATCTGGGATAATATCAGCGGTCCGAACGGTATAAACTTCAATCCTGAAAAAGCGGCAGGCAACCCTACTCTTGCCGTGTTCAACGGTGCTGTCTATGCTGCATGGACAGAACTGGGTACCTACGATAATAAAGGTGCGGATAAAATCCGGATCAGTAAATATTCCAACGTAGGATTAGTCTGGGAGGATGTCACTGGAAATGTAAACGGATTAAACGTAGATCCTGCCATACCTGCCTTTGCTCCTAGTCTAGCTGTTCTCGGCAATGCTTTGTATGCGACATGGTCTGAAAACGGGCAGATTCGAGTCAAGAAGTTTGATGGAAGCAATTGGACTAGCGCTGAGGAGGAGGGGTCAACAGGGTTGAACAACAAAGGCGCCACCACTCCTAGCATGGTTGCATCTAATGACGCTTTGTATGTGATGTGGTCAGAAATTGATTCAGGCGCTTATCACCTTCGAGGCAAGATGTATGACGGAGAAAATTGGACGAGCCTAGACAATGGAGTCCCGGGCGGTTTGAATATCAAACCTTCAAATATAGCAGTCGAGCCTTCATTGGCAATATATAAAGAAAAACTTTATGTGGCATGGGAAGAAAATAATATCGATAGACTAGATTATCAAATTCGGGTCAAGATGTATGACGGCTCCACTTGGACAAGCGTTGATGGCGGTGGTCCATATGGATTAAACATAAACGCTGGACTCAGAGCAGCTCAAGCAGAATTAGTTGTATTCAACAATCATTTATATGTGATATGGCAAGAAGTTAAAGCATCGACTGTTTACTTGCATATTCGAGCTAAAAAATATGATGGTACGAGCTGGACGAGCGCTGATGGGGGCGGTCCTAACGGATTGAACGTAAATCCTGGAGTATCTGCACTTTATCCAGATGCAGCCGTGCTAAACAACCAACTGTTCGTAGCATGGGAAGAGAAAAGTGGAAATACAAATCAAATTAGAGTTGCGAAACAGTTGCCGCCTGCAATTAAAAGTGTAACCTTTAATATCTCCTCGATAGGTATTTTCCTAGGGAAATCCGATCAGCTTATAGCGACAGTCGTTACGGAAGGAGACGCAGCGAAGACGGTAACGTGGATGAGCAATGATGCTAACAATAAAGTGAAAGTGGACCAAACAGGGACAATAACGGTTGCGGCAGATGCCACCCCGGGAGAATATGAGATCAGGGCAACTTCGACGGTAGATAGCAGTAAGTTTGCAACCGCCACGGTTAGGGTTGTTGCTCCTTCAATTACTCGCGTAACGGTAAGCCCGAACGCAGCAAACGTGGTGCAAGGAGGAGAGAGACAGCTTGTCTCCTTAGTCAATGAGGTGGGAGGAGCGGCGACAACGGTAACATGGAAGAGTAACGACGTAAACAGAATGGTGACGGTAAGCACCAGCGGGAAAGTTCTCGTTGACGGGGATGCCGCTCCGGGACAATATACAATCACGGCAACGTCAACTTTTGATAGTAGTAAATTCGGTACCTCTATTATTACGGTTACGGCAGCGCCGCCTGCCATTAACAGCGTAACTGTCAGCCCAGCCACGGCAAGCGTGAAGCAGGGAGAAAGCGAACAGCTTACGGCAACAGTAGCTTCGGTAGGGGGAGCGGCGAAGACGGTCGAATGGACAAGCAATGACAGCAAGGTAACAGTGAGCAATACAGGGGAAGTAACCGTGGCAGAGGATGCTGTTCCGGGACAGTATACGATTACGGCAACGTCGACGGTAAACAGGAGTAAATATGGAACTGCCACGATTACGGTTACTGCAGTACCGCCGGGAGTTAACAGTGTAACAGTCACTCCAGACAGTGTAAGCATTGTCAGAGGAGGAGTAAAGCAACTCGAAGTCAAGGTAAATGCTGTGGGCGGAGCAGATAAGACTGTCACATGGTCAACGAGTGACGGAGACGTAGCCGTGGATAATACAGGGAAAGTAACCGTTGCGGCGGGTACGGATTTGGGCAATTATACGATTAAAGCCACCTCGGTTTTCGATAGCAGTAAAGTCGGAATAGCTACGATTACGGTCGTCGAAACGCCGGCAATTAATAGCGTCACCGTCAATCCAAGCGCGGAGAATGTGGCGCAAGGAAATAGCGTACAACTGGAAGCCACGGTAGACGCTGTTGGAGACGCGGATGAGACGGTAACGTGGACAAGCAGCGATCCCGACAAAGTTGCAGTGGACAGCACCGGTAATGTAACTGTCGAAGCAGATGCTACGCTGAAGCAGTATACGATTACCGCTACTTCGAATTTTGATAGCAGCAAGATAGGAGAGGCAGTCATTACGGTTACGCAAGCCCCGGAAATTAGGAGTGTTACAGTCAGTCCAAGTACGGAAAATGTAATGCAAGGAACAAGCAAGCAATTAGATGTCACGGTTGATGCGGTCGGAGATGCGGATGAGACGGTTACTTGGTCAAGCAGCGACCCTACAAAAGTTGCAGTGAGCAGCACGGGCGAGGTTACTGTCGCAGCGGACGCAACGCCGAAGAATTATACGATTACCGCGACTTCGAATTTTGATAGCAGCAAGACAGGAGAAGCTGTCATTACGGTTACCGAAGCTCCGGCGATTAGAAGCGTCATCGTCACCCCGAGCAGCGTAAGTGTTGCACGAAGGGGGAGTACGCAACTTACCGCTCAGGTAGATGCGGCAGGCGGAGCGGATGAGACTGTTACATGGTCAACTAGCGACGAAGATGTGGCGGTGGATAGCACTGGGAAAGTAACCGTAGCAGCTGGAACCGATTTGGGCAATTATACGATTACAGCCACATCGGTTTATAATGCTAGCAAGACAGGAACAGCTACCATCACAGTCGTCGAAGCTCAGGCTATTAACAGCGTCATTGTGACCCCAAGCACGGAAAGCGTGATGCAAGGAACAAGCAAACAACTAGAAGTCACAGTAGATGCTGTGGGCGGGGCGGATGAGACGGTTACTTGGTCAAGCAGTGACCCTACAAAAGTTGCAGTGAACAGCACGGGCGAGGTTACTGTCGCAGCGGACGCAACGCCGAAGGATTACACGATTACAGCCACCTCGGCTTTTGACAGCAGCAAGGCAGGAACAGCAGTCATTACGGTTACCGAAGCTCCTATCTATTCAATCGCTGCAATCGGGAATCAGACGTTAAAGGCGCTTACTCAAGGTTACATTTCAGGAACGCAGGAAACTAAATCTATCACGATTTCGAATGCGGGTACCGTCGGTTTGAACAACTTGTCTGTAAATCTTAGCGGTACGAATGCCAATGATTTTGTAATGACGCAGCTAGACTCTACCTCTTTAACAAGGGGCGCATCGACAAGCTTTGATATCCATGCAAGAGACGGTTTGCCAGCAGGCACCTACACAGCAACGGTCACAGTATCCGCGGCTCAACTGACACCTGTAACATTTATTGTTACGCAAGCCGTGAACTTGCCAAATGCTCCCGCGAATCCACAGAGTCTTGTGGCTGCGGGCGGAGACAGTCATGTTTCTCTGAGCTGGAATACAGTATCGGATGCGACGAATTATCGTATTTACATGGCAACGGATGCGAGCCAAGCCAGCATGGTCGAGGTTGCTACTGTAACTTCTGCTACTTATAGCGTACCGAACTTGGTCAACGGCATTACCTATTACTTTGTCGTAAAAGCAGAAAACTCGGGGGGCTTGAGCGCGGCTTCGAATCAAATCAGCGTGACTCCGTCAATCTTACCAGGAACGCCGACTAATGTGACGGCAGTAGCCGGTAATGGACAAGCTGTTATTACGTTTACGGCTCCGATCGATAACGGCGGAAGTCCGATTACAGGATATGAAGTGACTGCTTCGCCGGGAAATATGGTCGTGATCGGAGGAGCAAGTCCGATTATGCTCACAGGATTGACGAATGGAACAAGTTATACCTTTACCGTAAAAGCGATCAACGGCGCGGGGACAAGCGCAGCTTCCGCACAGTCTAACGCAATCATTCCGATAGCACCGCCATCCGGCGACAACGGCAATTCTACGCCATCTCAGCCGACTGCACCAACGGCATCAGGCGATACGAACTCAGGCGTGGATATCCTTGTTAACGGGAAAGTCGAGAATGCGGGTACCGCAACGATCTCAAAGCGAAACAATCAAACCTTAATGACGGTGGTCGTGGATCAGAAAAAGCTGCATGAGAGGCTCGCGGCGGAAGGGCAGCATGCCGTAGTCACAATTCCGATCAACCAAAAATTCGATATCGTCGTTGGCGAACTGAACGGTCAAATGGTGAAGGACATGGAGGACAAGCAAGCCGTTCTGGAGTTCAAAACCGATCATGCGACGTACACGCTTCCAGCGCGACAATTCAATATCGGAGCGATATCCGAGCAGGCCGGTGAATTAATAGCTTTACAAGACATTAAAGTGCGGATTGAAATCGCCGTCCCGACAACGGATACGTTGAAGGTTGTGGAGAACGCGGCAGCCAAAGGCCAACTAACGCTTGTCGCCCAGCCGCTGAGTTTTACGGTGATAATCGCTTATGGAGATAAGATCATTGAAGTAACGAAGTTCGACGCTTATGTAGAAAGAACGATTGCGATTCCGGATGGGGTTGATCCAGGCAAGATTACGACAGGAGTTGTAGTCGAGCAGGATGGGGCAGTACGTCATGTACCGACTAAGGTCCGAAATATCAATGGGAAGTATGAGGCCCAAATCAACAGCTTGACCAACAGCACGTATGCGATCGTATGGAATCCGCTCGAATTCAGCGATGTGGCGAACCATTGGGCGAAAAACGCAGTTAACGACATGGGATCCCGGATGATCGTCGACGGAACGGGTAACGGCATGTTCAATCCCGACCGAGAAATCACCCGTGCCGAATTTGCAGCCATAATCGTACGCGGATTAGGACTTAAGCTGGAGAATGGAGTATCGCCATTCTCGGATGTGAAGCCGGAGATTTGGTATAGCAGCGCTATCAGTACGGCTTATTCGCATCGGCTTATCAACGGCTTGGATGACGGCACTTTCCGACCGAATGACAAAATTACGAGAGAACAGGCCATGGTTATCTTGTCCAAAGCGATGTCGATCACCGGTTTGAAAGAGAAGCTGCTCGATCAATCGGCAGACGCAACGCTTCACCCATTCGAAGATGCGACCGGAGTGTCCTCATGGGCGCGAAGCAGCGTTGCGGACAATGTGCAGGCTGGCATCGTATTTGGGAGAGAAGGGGATTTACTAGTACCGAAGGGTTATATGACCCGAGCCGAGGTTGCAACTGTGGTACAGAGATTATTGCAAAAATCGAGTCTGATTTAAGCAATTTGTAAAAGTCGAGATGTATTGGTGAAGAGGCTGTCCCAAAGGTGAAAACTTTTGAGCAGCTTCTTTCTTTTACATCGCATGACGTGAAATAAGCTTTATAAAACCGTAAGAAAAACGGAGCTAACACAAGCCTGCTAACACCAAGAGCATAGACTTACTTATGGACATACAATCCCTTATTTGTACAAATCCCCTCTATTTTCGATAGATACGGACATATGTTCCGTTATTTGCATTAAATCATTGAATTATGGGGCTATTACTCCTTAATAAAGGCTCTCATGTCCGCTTCACTCCTAAAGCCCTATTGAAATTTCAAATAACGGATCTGATGTCCGATCAGACTTTTGAGACAGCCCCTTTTTTTTATTTGCTGTAAGTAATATCAGGATGTCTCAGACTACGTTACGGATCAGGCAAGCGGCACGGGTACGAGGGGCTTGAGATTCAGACCGCAATCGAACTTATTCCGCGGAGCTTAAACTTCAAGCGGTCAAGGATTACTTAACGGGAGGATTGTCGCAATATCAGATTATCGACAAGTACAAGTTAGCCAGTAGAAGCCAAATTGCTAACTGGATTAAGAAGTATTTGGACACTATGGTCGTTCGGTCATCCCAGGTAATGTGTTAACGCATTGCTCTTTCTAACCGATATACACCATTGAGAGTAATATAGCACATGACATGAGGAGATTTAGCATGATGAAAAAAATACTAACGGTATTCATGATTGTGGCAATTTTCGTTGGCATTCTGCCCTATCAGAACACATCCGCGTATTCAGTGGATAGTAATTGCTTTATTGAAGCTAATGAAGCCAGGCGTGATAGACCTAGTGGTGCGATCGATCGGAATGGAAAGAACATCACTTTTGATTATTCCAATCTACCCGATCAGAAAAAATCGACCTTAATTTGTGTCAACGATAAGCTGCTCGATCGGGATGTTCCGGTTGAATCGGTGAGCGGGATTAAGTTAGTTCCAATGAAAGCTTTGTTCGAGGCGGTAGATGCTACCTATAAGTGGGATAACAAGATTAAAGCGGCTACGGTCAAGCTTAAAGGTAAGGTTATTCGAGTTCAAGTGAACAGCGCTAAAGCAACTGTAGATGGTCAAGCCGTGACCATGGAAGTGCCCGCTCGAATGAAATGGGGGAATGTGTACATTCCGCTTAGCTTTGTTTCTAAACAACTGGATCTGCAATTTGCATGGCAGACGGGCAGCAACATTTTAAGGATTTTTACGAATCCGGAGGTGTCGGTCGCAGTAGCTAGCAAGTCGCAATCGAGCGATACAGATGATTATGAATACTCCAATTTCTTCAGAGTATCTAATCGTTATTTGCTGGAAAATAACGGAGTTATAAGCTTGTTGCAAGATGACGGAGATGAAATGAAAATTCAGCAGTTTTCGTTAAGCTTGGTTAAGACGGGTGCGAAAGTTATCCCCACTGAGCTTACGGATTTCGGAGGCGCTCATGTTGGAGAAGACGGATACTATTATGTGATATACGGACAGTATAATAGTGAAGAGTCAAATAGTAAGCCGATATATCGGATCGTCAAATACGATAATAAGTGGGTAAAAGTTGCGCAGTTGGACATTCAGGATGTGTATGTAACGGAACCCTTTCATGCAAGTAACTTAACGATGGACAGTTATGATGGCAAGCTAGTCATTCATTCTGCAAGAGAAAGGTACTTAACCGGAGATGGCTTGAACCATCAATCCAATATTACCTTTCAGATTGACATGAAGGATATGAAGCTGCTGTACTCGGGGGGAGAATGGCCGATCAATCACGTAAGCCACTCGTTCGCTACTTATGCTCGTTATGATGGAGATCGGATCGTCTATGCAGACCACGGGGATGCTTATCCCCGTGCGATCGTGTTGCAAGTCGAGCAGAACAGCGAGATAAGCAATGAGATTGAGGTATTGAAGTTTCCTGGAAAAATTGGGGACAACTACACGGGAGCGAAGTTAGGCGGATTGGAAGTATCCAATGATAACTATATATTGGTTGGTTCCAGCGTTTCGCTCACTGAACAGTATGGCAAGAGTGACACTAGCAATTTATTTCTTGGTCTAGTCTCCAAGGCTTTGAAGGAAGATACAAATGCGAAAGTCGTCTGGCTGACAAAACATCCGGTAAAGTCCAATGTGCGGATAACGGAAACTCATCTTGTGAAAATCAACGATAATAAATTCGTAGTGCTATGGACCGAATCGGCTGAACGCAAAACGGATTTGTATTATGCGGTAATCGATGGGGCAGGAAATCTGTTGAAAAATCCGAAAAAGCTAGAAGGAGTGCGTTCACCGGGCAATATGTTACCGCTTGTTCGAGGTGACACTGTCATTTGGTACTTCTATGATTTTGTATATCAGAATTCCAAGAAGCAAGATGGGATTGAATTTTACTCGTTGCAGGTGGATTAAGTCGAAGTTGGCATTCTCATCTCATGAAACGCTATTGATTCGGAACAGGCCCGTCCCCTCGGGGGACGGGCTTTTAGGCATTTGAGGTATTTCGTTAATGGGCTCGACTATGAATGGAACCCTATGAGAAATCCAGTTTTCTACACGAGCTTATGCTTATACCACTTGTCGCCCTTGAAGCGCCACCAGAAGATTACTCCGCGCACGCCCCACTCTGCGACCATGGCGACCCAGATGCCGATAATCCCCATGCCGAGGGTAATGCCCAGAATATAACCGAGGATAATCCGGAACAGCCACATGGAAAGCAGCGAAACGATCGACGTGAACTTCGAGTCGCCTGCCGCGCGCAAGGCAGAAGGCAGAATAAAACTGAGCGCCCACAGGATAGGCTGCGCGATGGAGATCAGCAGCACGAGCTTAAAGATCGAAGGCACGATCTCGTCGGGCGCAGCATACAAGTCCACCAGTAACGGGAATAGAGGCAGAATGATGCCGGCGAGCAAGAGAAAGAGAATGACGGATAGCCAAATGAACGAGCGAATAAACTTCCTCGCGTCCTGAATATCCCGGCTTCCGATGCACTGGCCGACGACCGTCACGATCGCGACACTCAGCGTGCTACCCCCGATCTGAAGGAGCATCGAGATGGAGTTACTGATCGCGTTGGTGGTCAAAGCCAACGTGCCGAGCTGCACGATAAAGGTTTGCGTTAACAGTTTTCCCCCGTTGAAGAACATCTGCTCTGCGGCGAACGGGAGTCCGATGAACATCATCTTTTTCTGAATGCCCACATCTAGCTTCAGCAGCCTCTTCAGGGTGAAGTGCAGCGTATGGTTATACTTGAGCAAATAGACGATCGAAGCGACCGCGCCGATTGCTCGGGCTACGATTAGTGAAATCGCGAGTCCGATGATTCCCATATCGAAGCCTTTGATGAAGACGAAATTTAGAACGAGATAGGAGAGATTCATAATGAGAGAGAGAACCAGACTCGCTTTCGTCTCGGAGACGCCTCTCAACACTCCGGCGACGGCCTGCTGCACGGCCAGAAACGGAAACGAAATGCAACTGCCTATAAGAAAAAGGGTCGCCATCTCAAATACGTCGTCATCTACGTTGCCGAACAAAAGGTCCAGCGTTTGATTATGAAAGAGAATGACGATGACGCTAAGCAACAGCGCGAAGGAGGTCACAGCCATGATTGCCTGCGCGGCGGCACGGCAGACCATTTTGCGATTCCCGCTACCCTTGTACTGCGCGACGATAACGGTTCCTCCGGTCGCTACGGCGATAAACACGCTGACGATGAAAATATTGAGCGTATCCACTGTGCTAACGGCGCTGATCGCGGCAACGCCCGATGAACTGATCATCGCAGTATTCAAAATGCTCATCAGGACGATAAATGTGGTATCCACTAATATAGGTAAGGTGATCCCGAATATTTGCTTGTAATCCATTGAATTTCCCGTGAAGTACTTGTTCAGCAGAAAATTCGTTCTTCTCTTCAGGGTTCCGTTTGTCGGATTCACTCGATCATCACTGCTTTTTTGTATGACTTGAAGGAATACCTGTATTCTACTCCTATCCCCGTGATCTGTAAAAGCATTCAGCCTGGTTTGATGCCACGCGGTTTTGTTGATTCTAAATTGACACAGATGATACAGGTGTAATATAGTCGATCTATTCATAGATAGACTAGAAAGGACGAAGCTTTCTTCTATGTCGAGTTATCCTTACGTTAGAATTAGAGATGACATTAAGAAGAGAATCCTGAAAGGGGAATGGCTAGGAGAGACGCGTTTGCCTTCTAGTCGCGATTTCGCGAAATCCTATCGATCGAGCGTCAACACGGTGGAGAAAGCGATCAAGGAATTGTGCGCCGACGGGTTGTTGAAGCGAGATAATAGAAGGGGGACGTTCATCAACAACAGCGTCGTCTCCCTTCGCAATGATCACCGCACCGGACTCATTGCCGCATCCGTGATCGGAATCGAGAATCCGCTCTGGGCGAATGCCCTGCGGGGAATACAGAACGTGCTGCACCTGCACGGATTCCATCTGCTGGGTTTTAGCGACGATCGAAGCTTGGATAAGCTGGAGTCGTTCGTGGAAAGCGCTACAGCCAAGCGGGTTGACGGCGTTATTCTCAGTCCGATTTTCGACCGGAAACAAGAGGAACGAAGTCGCCGGATATGCGAAGGGCTGACGGAGAGCGGCATCGAGGTCGTGTTCCTCGACCGTCACCCCTACGACAGCGATATCCCGTTCGTGACGAGCGATAATATCGCAGGAGCCTATAAGCTGACGAAGCTGCTGCTCGATCAAGGACATCGGCGGATTTTGTTTCTGCGCAACGCGGACTTGAGCACGTTCCATGAGCGATTGCTTGGGATGAAGCAAGCTTATTTGGATGCGGGGATCCTATTCGAGCAGCACCTGGACGTGCTTATCCCGACCGAATTCGAGGACTTCAAGGATGAATTCGAGGCATTCGCGGACGTCGCGGGAGCCAAGATCAAAGAGACGGGCTGTTCCGCCGTCTTCGCCGCGAACGACCAAATCGCCGAGGCGGCGATCGCTGCGTTCGGCAAGCTAGGTATCCGCGTGCCGGAAGACGTTTCACTCGTCACTTACGATGCGCTAAATCTGAATCAAAGGCTTAAGCTCGACGTGACGGGTGCGAATCAACCTTTTTACGATATGGGAAGAACGGCGGCTAACCTGCTCATGAACTTGCTAGAAGGTAAAGAACATCTCTCCGTACCGGGCAGTATTTGCAAGGCCGAGATCAATTACGGAAGTTCCGTTGGACATAGACACGAAGCTGACATAGGGTGGGGCTGAAGATGCGATTCCCGCGATTATTCCGAGAGAAGAAATATTGGCTGAGAATTTTCCTATGGATCGCCTGCGTTATTTTGTTGATCGTATGTTCTTTCTCCGCGCTGATCTACTATAGCGTCGAACGCAAAGTGTTCAAAGGCGAATACGAGAACAGTCAGAAGATTCTGTCGCAGATGAAATACAATATTGATTACTTGGATTCGACGATCCGCAATCTGACGTTATCCACTTATAGCAACAACGAGATCAAGGCGCTTATGTATTTAAAGGAAGACGAAACATACGATCACCTGAGTACGATCAACAAGCTGAACGCCACAATTATCGCGAACAATCCGTTCCTGCACTCTATTTATATTTATAACAACTATAAGAACGTCTACTATTCCACTTTCGGGGACCTGTTTCATAAAGACGCTGAATTGGATCAGGCGTTGCGCTCGTATGACAGAATCCCTACTTTAAAAGCAATCGTGCGCAAGCTGAAAGTATCCGACGGAACCGATCCGAAATATATGACCGTCTTGAGTTATATCATGTACGAGAACGTAGATTCCCAGAACGGAATGGACGGCGCCGTTATTCTCAACATTAAGCTGGACTGGCTCGTCAACAACATTCGCGCGCTGAACGGAAGCGATTCCGGTGCTAGCAGCTTCCTGTATATCCTGGACAGCGGCAAGCAATTGATCGAAACTGAACCTCCAGGTCCGGTCGCTTCGAATCCGTTCGCCGTCCAGATTCGCGAGGCGTACATGCAATCGGAGGCCGGGCAATCCGCGACGGCAGGCGTCGCTTCGGGCTTCCTGACGAAGAAGGTGCAAGGCGAGAAGTACATTATCTCGTACATCCACCTGGAGAATACGGGGTGGACGCTGCTCGAAGCTAGACCGTACAAGGAAGCTTACGCTAATCTGAAGCAATTGCTGGATACGATTCTGCTCATTACGGGTGCCGTGTTCATCGGAGCGCTGCTGCTGACGTTGTCCGTCACCCGGGGCATCTATTCGCCGGTCCGCAGATTGATGGAACAGACGGCGATGGGCGGCTCCGCGCAAGATCTGACACTTCGTTCCGGCGCGCACGACGAATTCGCTTATTTGACGGAAGTCTACCGGCAGTCCAAAGAGCAGCTGTACGAATATCATCTGGAGAAGAACAACAATACGATTATCATGAAGCTGTATTTCTTGAAAAAATTGCTCGTCGACAGCTTCGGCATGAGCGTAGCCGAAGCTGACGACGTGTTAAAACAGCTCGGCGATTCGCTTTCTAGGAAGAAGCCGTTCCTTGTCGGCGTACTGCGGATCGACGATTACAAACTGTTTATGCGCAGAAGCCTAGCCGAGCGCGAGTTGCTCCGGTTCGCGATCGCGAACGTCACGGCCGAAGTACTGTCCAAGGCGTTCATCGCTCAAACCGTCGATATGAAAGACGATTCGTTCACGATCTTGCTCAACTCGGACGATCGCAAGGACGCGGAGCAGCAGGTGGCGCTCTTGCTCGCAGAAGCTCAAGCCTATATCCAGCGCCATTACGGAATTACTTTCACCGCAGCGGTCAGCGCGCCCGTTGCCGAATATACGGCGATCGCCGCCGCGTACAGCCATGCGTTCGCAAATAGCGCATACAGATATGTGTACGGTCCCATGTCGGTGATGACGCAGTCGATGATCGACGAACGGACGGGCGATTCCGATATCGAACAAATTATGGAGACGGAAAGCCGATTCATCGAAACGTTCAAGAAAGGCGATCCGGCGAAAACGGAGGAGAAGTTCCGCGAATTGTTCCGCCAAATCCGCCGGCTGGAATATACCGATATTATGCTCGTCGGGATGCAGGTCGTGCACCACTTGAAGAAAGCGATCTACGAGATGAACCGGACCCGCAAGGAGCCAATCAACATACCGAAACGATTGCTGAACCGGGAGCTATACGAGGAAGAGACGATCGAACGGTTCGAACAAAATCTGCTAGAGGCGATCGGCGCGATAGGGCTCGAAGGCAACGAAGGCGCGATCGAAGGCAACAGGGTAGCGGCGGATACGATTAAAGAGATCATCGACAACAACTACTTCGACTCGGGACTTTCGGCGACCGGCATTTCCGATATGCTGAGGCTGTCCGCCTACAAGCTCAGCAAAATTGCCAAGGAGCATTTCGGTATGTCGATTCCGGAATATATCAATCAGGTTCGCTTGGCCAAAGCGGTGGAATGGATGGAAAATTCCAAGCTTAGCATCCAAGACATTATGCGCAGGGTCGGCATCGAGAACGAAAGTTATTTCTACAAGTTGTTCAAAGCAAATTTCGGAATGACGCCAAGAGAATATATGACCAAGAAAAGATCGCAATAGTTCGCCTTTTCGGACAAAAAGTACCGCCGACCCCGTGTCGGCGGTACTTTTTTTAATAAAGTGCAGTCCGATTTCCGAACATTTGCGTTTCGTACAGTGTATTTTTGACACCCTCAAAAATGAGCAGTTTTCAGATAGCCGCCCGATTTCGTATGCTCGGATCACAAACAAAGCGGCGGACGTTATCGCCGAAAGGGGGAACCATCACGGTGAGAATAGGGACGGCGCTACGCAACGAGGGCAAACACTTCTGGAGAGGCAAAAGCTTATTTCTCCTTAGCTTGCCCGCCATCATCATCGTCTTCGTGTTTTATTACTTGCCCATGTACGGCATCGTTATCGCATTCAAAGACATCAATTACGCCAAAGGCATTTGGGGCAGCGAATGGACGGGGCTGAACAACTTCAAGTTCTTCTTTCAATCCCAAGACGCGATGCGCATTACGAGGAACACGCTTCTATTAAACGGCGTCTTCATCGCGGTCGGCATCTTCTGCTCCGTCGTAATCGGGCTGTTAATGGCGGAGCTCGGGAGAAAATGGGTGAGACTCTTTCAAACGGTGCTGTTCTTTCCTTATTTTCTATCCTGGGTCGTCATCGGTTTCGTGACTTATATTTTGCTGAACCCGTCCTACGGCGTCATCAATAAAGCACTGGAATGGATGAACATTGCACCTGTGGATTGGTACAGCATACCGGGCTACTGGCCGGTCATCCTGACGCTTACTTACCTATGGAAAAATGTCGGTTATACGGCGATCATCTTCTTCACGGGTTTGATCGCGATCGATACGACGTATTACGAAGCCGCTTCGATCGACGGAGCTTCCCGGTTTCAGCAGATCCGGAAAATCTCGATTCCGCTTATCGTTCCGCTAATTACGCTGCTCGTCATTTTGAACGTCGGACGCATCTTCTATTCTGACTTCGGGTTGTTCTACTTCATCCCGCGGGATGCCGGCATGCTGTATTCGACGACCGATGTCGTAGATACTTACGTATTCCGCTCGTTGCGAGTGACCGGGGATCTAGGAATGGCTTCCGCGGCCAGCTTGTACCAAGCGATCGTCGGATTGGTGCTCGTCTTCTCGACGAACCTGATCGTTCGAAAATTCAACAAAGAGAACGCGCTGTTCTGACGGAGGTGATAGGCAATGCGCAAATTAAACGCAGAGAAAGCCGGCAATCAGCCGTGGATCATATTGATTTTCATCTTCCTATCGCTATTGATCGTGTTTCCGCTCCTATACGTCATCTCGGTATCGATGACGAGCGACGCGGACATTGCGCGATACGGGTATAGGCTTATTCCGAAGAAAGCTTCCTTCCTCGCGTACGACTATATTTTCCAGACGCCGAAGGCTCTGCTGCAATCCTATTTGATCACGATCATCGTAACGACGGCGGGAACGATACTCGCCCTGCTGCTAACGTCATCCATCGCTTACGTCATGACGCGCAAAGATTATCGGTACAGCAGGCTGACGACGTTTTTCGTATTCTTCACCTTATTGTTCAACGCAGGTCTCGTCCCTTCGTACATCGTCGCGACGAACGTGCTGCATATCCAGGACACGCTCTGGGCTCTCATTCTTCCTTACGGCGTTAGCGCATGGTTCACGATGCTGATGAAAGGCTTCATGGACGGGCTGCCGTTCGAGATTATCGAATCCGCGAAGATTGACGGCGCTTCGGAATGGGGAATTTTTGCCCGCATCGTGCTGCCGTTGTCCAAGCCGGCTCTGGCGACCATCGGTCTCTTCTATGCTCTCGCATACTGGAACGATTGGTGGCTGGCGATGCTGTACATCCAGGATGAGAAGCTCATTCCGCTCCAGTATTACTTGCAGCGAATCATGACGAACATCGAGTTTCTTACCAAGAACATGCAAGCGGGCATCAGTGTCGACATGAGCTCGATCCCGACCGAATCCGCGCGAATGGCGATCGCGATTCTGGCCGCGGGCCCGATGCTGTTCGCCTTCCCTTTCTTCCAGAAATATTTGATCAAAGGGTTGACGGTCGGGTCTATTAAAGGCTAAAGGCAACAAAATTTTACTAGATTATCGGTCCGGTTTCGGATGATAATAAATAGACTATAGGAGGGTTATTCCATGAAAAGAAAAGGGATGAAGTTTGGAACGGTATCGCTAGCGGTCATGCTTTCCGTCGTTATGCTGCTTGGTGCATGCGGAAATGGGAACAACAACGATTCGAAGCCATCGCAAGCGGCAAGTAGTCCCGCCGCAAGCTCGGAAGCACCGGCCAGCACGGGAGCAAGCCCTGCCGCCGAACTGGAGCCTTATGAGATCACGTGGTATTTGCCTCAGAGCGTATTCCCGGACGCTAAGCTCGTTCAAGACGCCATGAGCAAGATCACGAAAGAAAAAATCAACGCTACCCTAGACATTAAACTGGTCGACTGGGGTACTTACGATCAGAAAATGCAAGCGATCGCCGCTTCCGGCGAAAAAGCGGATTTGATCTTCACGTCCAACTGGACGAACGACTACCTGTCGAACGTGAACAAAGGCGCTTTCCTCGACGTAACCGACCTGCTTCAGCAGCACGGTCCGGACATCCTGAAGCAAGTACCGCCCGCCGCATGGGATGCCGCTAAAGTGAAAGGCAAGCTATACGCCATCATCAATACGCAAGTACTGGCTAGAACGCCGGGCGTTCTGATCAACAAGGACTATCTGGATAAATACGGCTACACGCCAGATCAATTCAAGACGTTGGCGGACATGACTCCGTTCTTGGAAAAAGTAAAGCAAGGAGAGCCGGAAAAATATCCTTTCAGCTTGAAAGGCGACACGGACGTCATGGGCAACTACGGCACGACGCTCGGTTTGGAATATTTCGCTCAGAAAAATCCCGGAGTCGTCCGTATCGGAGACGAAACGAGCCAAGTCGTTAACCTGTACGAAACACCCGAATTCATCGGCTTCCTGAAGCAAATGCGCGAATGGTATGAAAAAGGCATTATCCGTAAAGACGCGGCAACGTTGAAAGACACGAACTCCGACGAATTGGCCGGTAAATACGTCACGTCTACGTTTACGGTTATTAACCCGGACTCGGCTGCTAACCAAGCCGTGAGATTCGGCAGCGGGGACGCATCGAAAGTCGCTGCGGTCGAGTTCTCCAAGCCCTATATGAGCACGGGCTCTATCATCGCGACGATGACGGCAATCTCTCGTACGTCCAAAGATCCTGAAAGAGCCATGATGTTCTACAACCTGCTCTATGCCGATCAAGAATTGTTCAACCTGATGAGCTACGGAATCGAAGGCACGCACTACACGAAAGTCGGCGACGACTTGATCAAGAAAGTCGACAACGCAGGCTACTGGGTGGATTCCGGTTGGGAATACGGCAACATGTTCAACTCCTTCCGTACGAGCGAAACGCAGCCGAAATGGTATCCTGCAGGTCCGGATAAGAACGCGGCGGCGATTCCTTCTAAGCTGCTCGGCTTCTCCTTCGACCCTAGTGACGTGAAGAGCGAGCTGGCGCAAACGGCATCCGTAGTCGACGAATTCTATGCGGGTCTCATTACAGGAGTCGCGGATCCCAATGTAACGTTACCGAAGATGAATGCCAAACTGAAGAAAGCCGGTATGGATAAGATCATCGCCGAAATGCAAACGCAGATCGATGCTTGGAAAGCTTCTAAATAACTAGATTAAGCACAATGGCCGCTGGCCTTCTGACAAGGAGGGAGTCAGCGGCCATTGTTGCGACATGGGGTGGAAAGTAATGCCGAAAATTAAAGAAGTACTCGTCTTGCACCATAGTCATCTGGATATCGGCTACACGCACGCGCAGCCGATTTTGTTGGAACTGCATAAAAGATATATCGATGAAGCGTTGCAATTGTGCGAGCTTACGGAACATTGGGAGGAACGAGACCGGTTCCGTTGGACGTGCGAATCCAGCTATCCGGTATTGTTATGGCTCGAGACGGCCAACACGGAGCAAGTCGAGCGAATGAAGCGGTACTTGAACAATGGACAGTTCAGCTTATCGGCTTCGTTCCTGCATGCGACTCCGCTGTGTACGGCGGAAGAGATGACTAGGATGCTGCAGCCGATCACCCAGCTTCGCTCCCGGTTCGGAATCGAAATGAAGACGGCGATCCACCATGACGTGAACGGCCAGCCTTGGCCTTATGGGCAATTGCTGCTCGATGCCGGAATCGACTTTTTCATTATGGGAATCAACATCCATTTCGGCGGATTTCCGCTCGCTCGGCCCGGCGCGTTTCAGTGGCAAGTGCCGGACGGTCGGAAGCTGCTCGCTTTTAACGGAGAACACTATTCCCTTTTCAGCCAGGTGTGTGACGTCAACGCGATGGATACGGGCGTCATGGCGGAGGGGCTTGCGAAATATTTGGCCAAAATCGAAGCGAATCCCGATTATCCATTCGATTTCGTCTATTTGACCGCGACGAACCTTCCGCTCTACGATAACAATCCGCCCGACCGCGAGCTTGCGGAGCTGATTCGCAAGTGGAACGCGGAAGGCCGCGAGCCATCGATATCGTTCGTTACGCCGGAGCTATTGCGGGAGCGGGTGAACGCGAAGAAAGACCTGTTGCAGGAGCACGCGGGAGATTGGACTGACTACTGGAATTTCGGTTCGGGAAGCGCGGCCAAGGAAACGAAGCTGAACCGCAGAACGAAACAAGGCATGAAAGCCGTCGACTTGCTGGATTCGTTCGAGAGAATCGACGATGTTTCGTATGATCGGATCAAGAAGCAAGCATGGGAGCAGATCATGCTGTACGACGAGCACACCTGGGGCGTGTTTCATTCGATCAGCGAGCCGAATCATACGAATACCGACATTCAATGGATGCATAAAGCGCATTACGCTTACCAGGCGAACAGCTTGACCGGCTTTCTGCTCGGCACCCAAATGGAACGTCTGGCCGGCAATCCGCTGCAATCGGAAGAGCCCGAAGGGCTGTTACTGGCGAACCCTTCTTCCGTTCCGATCGAGTATGACATTCAAATCCCGTCTAGCTTCAGGGTAACCGGACGGCATTTGGCAGCGGATCGCATGCGACATGTCTTGATGAACAACGAACGGAATCCGCTGCATACAAGCTATGGGATCGTCGAGCTGCCACCGTTCAGTTGGCGTAAAATCCCTTTTCGCGATTTGAAGCCGGCCGAACCGTCGGATTTGATTGAAGCGTTCCCGGGCCAAACCGAGATCAACGGAGAAGGACCTTGGGAACGTGAAGTCGTCGTAGAGGAAGGCCGGATCGAGACGCCTTTTCACCGTTTGCGTTTCAATCCGATAACCGGACGGATCACGAGCCTGTTCGATAAGAACAACGACTGGGAATCGCTCGATCTCTCCAGTCCGTGGAGCTTGTTTCAATATGTTCAGGAAACCGTAGATCCAACGTTCCACCCGAACGATCGCAACGCCATTTTCCCGCGGGACGTGGCGAAGGGGAACGAAGGAATCAGCGTGTGGAATCACGATTGGAAAGCGAGAAGGCAGACGTATTCGCGGCTGATCTCTTGCCGGGTTGAGCGAGGAGCGAATTGTGCTTCGCTATTCCTAAAGTGGGAGGCGCCGGGCGTCGAGGAGCTGGAGCAGCGAATCACGTTATTCGGCGACCGAGGCGATATTGAACTGAAAGCTAGTTTCCTTAAAGAAGATATTACGACCCCGGAAGGTACGTATTTCGCGTTCCCGCTGAACCTGAAGAAGTGGCGCTGCCATTATGATACGGCGGGACAATTCGCGGAAATGGATGCGCAGCAGCTACCGGGAGTATGCAGGGATTATTTGACGGTGGATAAGAGCGTCTCCGTCGCGGACGAAGAGCATGGGGTCACGCTCGTCTGCGTCGACGCGCCGCTCGTGCAGGTTGGTGACTTTCATTTCGGCAAAGAGCAGAAGCAGGTGGAACGCCGCGACAATCCGCTGTTGCTGGCGTGGCCGATGAACAACTATTGGGACACGAATTTCCGTGCTCGCCAACCGGGCTTTAACACCTTTACGTATGTGTTGTCGACGTTCCGAGAGTTCGATCCGGCAGCGACGATGGCGAAGTCCATGCAGGCCGTCACGCCGGTGATTTCGATTCCGGCGGTTGTATGCTCGCAGGAGGAAGCAGGGAGGTTCATCGAGCTGGTTGGGGACGAGGGTATTCGGATCTTCGACGTCAAACCTTCCGAGAAAGGCTCTGGAATCGTGATCCGATTGGGCAATTGCACGGATGGCGAAACGCAAGCCCGGATCGGATTCCCGGGCAGGATGATCGAAGCCGCTTGCCAGACGGACGCGCTAGAGCAATTCCGCACCGGGATCGAAGAGATGGACGGGCAATGTCTGATTGTGAAACTCGGACCGAAGCAAATGGCGCATCTACTCGTCGTATTGGCGTAAATCAAGGAGGGGAAGGACATCGCGCAGCTATTCGATATGAGCTTGGAGGAATTACGCAATTATCGGCCGCGGTTAACGAAGCCCGACGATTTCGATGCATTCTGGGAGCGAGGGCTGGAAGAGCTGGGCCGAACGCCGCTGCAGGTGTTGGAGCGAGTCCCCGTCGAGTATCCGAGCGATAGGGTGCGCGTGTTTCGAATCGCTTTCGCCGGATTTTGCGGTGCGAGGATCGAGGCGTTACTGGCTTTGCCGACCGCGGCGGAAGGAGCTTTGCCGGGGGTGGTTACCTATCACGGCTACAATTGGTCGCCCGACGGCGACATCCACGAGACGGTCAATCTGGCGCTGCATGGCTATGCCGTGCTACACATGCTTGTCCGCGGCCAGCAGGGCGGAAGCGTCGATAACGTCGTGCCTTCCCATGGGCACGTGAACGGTTGGCTCACCAAAGGCATCCTCTGTCCGGAGGAGTACTATTTCCGCGCCGTCTACTTGGATGCCGTTCGTGCCGTCGAGGTGCTGGCATCGCTGCCGGAGGCGGACTCCTCCCGGATCGGAGTCGCCGGGACGAGCCAGGGCGGTGCTATTGCGCTAGCCGTGGCAGCCTTCTCGACGATTCCGATCGTCGCATGCGCGGACTATCCCGGATTCACGAACTTCGAGCGCATACTCGACTTCGCGTTCGATACGCCGTATCAGGAGTTCGGAGAGTTTTTCCGGCGCTACTCCGATCCTAAGGTCGATGAGCAAGCGAGGCGGACGCTCGCCTACCACGATATCATGAATATCGGGACGCGAATTCGCTGCCATACTTGGATATGCATCGGCTTAGTGGACACGGTGACGCCGCCGTCCACCGTCTTCGCCGCATATAATCATCTTCAATGCCCGAAGGAAATTTCGGTCCATCGCTATCACGGGCACGAGTTTATCTCGAGCGCTCATACGAGGAAGCTGCAAATGCTGCGAGAGCACTTGAAACCATAAGACGAAGCACTCATTTCGATCGGGAATGGGTGCTTTTTTAGAAAAGGGTCGCCATTTCAAATACGTCGTCATCCACGTTGCCGAACATCAGGTCCAACGTTTGATTATGCCTGAAAATGCGGATGCAGGAAAGTAAGTAAAATTAGGGTTAGGCCTCCCATTAAACGAAGAACTTATTTCTCTGTAAACGTAAAATAGTCCCCATCTCATCAGAGATGGGGACTATTTTACGCTTACTTTCTATGAGCTTTCCTCTATGGATTGGTGCAGAGTTAAGCCCATGTTCGTTTTTTACTGCTCATTCTCGTGAACATAAAGTTCGCTTGGCTGAACCTTGTGGCGACCGTATTGGAGGATGGACGGCAGTTGTCCGATTCGTTTGGCAAGTCGGGATAACGATTGCTCGTGAAATAGAGCCAGTCCTGTATGAATAGTGTCCCGAAACGGCGTTATCCATCGCGAGTCGAGCCCTTTAGGACCAAAGTAAGCCCCCAGAAGCGAACCGGCCGTCGCGCCGAAGCTGTCCGTGTCGTTGCCTTGCATGACTTGCTTGCAGATCCCGTCTCCGACATCTTCTGCAAACCGCAGAGTGTTTATTAACGTGCCGACTTCTTGATAAACCTGGCAATGACGGGATTCGTTGTATTGACGGTGAATTTGCTCGTACGCCTCTAACCAATTGCTTGCATCTGCGACGATGTTGCGACATTCCAGGGCGGCTTCGTGGAAGCGGCTGCGTTGAGGCACGAATTGCAAGGCGGTATCGACAATCTCAAGCCTGTCCTCAAGAACCTGGGCGGCCGCAATCGCTGCAGCGATAAACATTGTCGCGTATACGCCAGTACGCCGATGCGTGAAGCTGGCACCCCTCCAAGCCAACTCCGCGGCTAGCGCCGGTCTTCCGGGACAGGCATACCCGTAGGCGTCCGCGCGAATGGCGGCGCCGCACAGCTCGGTTTCCGGTGTCAGGAAATCGGGCCATGCTTCGATGACACTGTGATCGAACGAATTTTTGTCATATTCCCAATAGCTTATACCTGATCGAAGTAGCATGACCCTTTCAGGGCCCCAGGTCGTGCTGAGTGGGATATGATTGATCCACAGGTCTCGAAGATTTCTCTTGGTGAATTCGGCTCCGAATTGTTCGAGCGCAAGCATGCCCATAAGCGTATAGTTGATGTCGTCGTCAGGCACGACATGACGAATTCGACTCAGCTCGGTTTCGTGCCAGGACCAATGTCTTCTGCCAAGGGAGCGGAGCATCGGTTCAGTGATGTAATCGTTAATCGGCCATTCTCCAACTTTGGTAAATGCATCGCGCATTTCATGGAGCGTCGGGTCTATTTCAAGAGGCTTGCCCAGGATTGAGCCGCAGACGGATGCTAGAAATGCGGTTTCAACACGCGAGGCGCTCTCCTTCAAATCGATATAACCTACAGATCCCAGGGGCCTGTCCGGGTGGCACTCCGTCTGGATTTCTTCTAGCGTGTCGGGTTCGATGTAGGGCCAATCCTTGCGCATGGGCATGTCCGACAGGCTTGAGGCAAAGGCGAGATAAGCATCATAGCTGTCGGGCAGCTGTTCCAGTTTCTCGAGATAGCCGGAAGTATTACAGCCTTGCGTGAATTTGTTGCGGAGAATGAGAGCTAGACGGTCTTTAAGAAAAGGTAGGGACGGAAACATGAAGGAATCCTCCTATAGCTGGTTTATTTCTAATTGTAGCAATTCAAGCTGCCAGAGAGCTTCCCGAAAATCACTGGATAGTTACCTATTTCCACTGAAATTGCGGCTCTCCAAGAGGGAGGCTGCGAAGACTTGTCTTTTGCGTTTAAAGGGGTATTTTGATATACGAGATCGCAACCGAACAAACTGAGAGGGGACACGACATGAAGAGGCTTCGGCTCTTTCTCTACGATTACCTGACGCTTAAGAAAAGAATCATTATTTTATTCCTCTTAAGCTCCCTTATTGTGAAGAGCTAGTAAAGCAATAAACGAAGGGTTATTCTGAAGGCGGTAGGTCCAACGTCTTAAGGGTAACCCTATTCTCTTAGTAGCATCAAGCGATGTCATTGATGTTGATGTATAATGGGATATAAAAATTGAACTGCCATAAAAAAGGAAGTGTTACACAATGAATTTAGAAATGGTGATGCAGGAGCTTGAAGCTCTTGGCAAGGAACGTACCAAGAAAATCTACGAATCCAATGGCGCACACGAACCGCTTTTTGGTGTGGCTACAGGCCAAATGAAGCCCATTTTCAAAAAAACAAAAATAAATCAACCGTTGGCTGAAGAGCTTTACGCTACAGGCAACTACGATGCCATGTACTTTGCCGGCATCATTGCAGACCCGAAAGCCATGACTGAAGCGGATTTCGAGCGTTGGATTGATGGGGCTTATTTCTATATGCTGTCCGATTTTGTGGTTGCGGTAACCTTGGCGGAAGCCGATATCGCGCAAGAAGTGGCCGACAAATGGATTGCAAGCGGAGAAGAGCTGCGAATGTCCGCGGGTTGGAGTTGTTACTGCTGGCTGTTGGGTAATCGTCCGGATAGTGAATTTTCTGAAAGTAAGTTGGCCAATCTGCTTGATACTGTGGAAAATACGATTCACGATAGTCCCGAACGAGCTAAATACGCGATGAATAGTTTTATTTACACCGTGGGGGTATCTTATCTGCCGCTCCATGATAAGGCGGTCGAGACCGCCAAAGCAGTAGGCCCAGTAGAAGTCAAACAGGATAAGAAAAAAAGCAAGTTCCTACTCGCATCCAATAATATTCAACAGGCAGTAGATAAAGAGCGACTGGGTTTCAAACGCAAGCATGTAAGGTGTTAAACGATTGTAGTGCCACAAGAAACGTAATAGGTGATTGTATAAGTAAACCAGTCGAATTTTTGACGATTTCATGTGGACAAGCCCCCAATCAACTGAGATTGGGGGCTTGTTGTTCCATTTACACTGAAGGCCTAAGCCTCCATTTTCTGAGCTGAATACAGCTTGTAATACCGACCACGCTGAGCCATAAGCTCATCGTGCGAGCCACTTTCGGCGATGCCTTTATCGGACACGTACATGATTCGGTCGCAGTTCTTTACCGTAGACAGTCGGTGCGCGATGATGAACGAGGTTCGACCCTTCAGTAATTCATTCAAGCCTTTCTGAAGCAGGCGCTCGGTCTGGGCATCGATGGACGAAGTGGCCTCGTCTAGAATGAGGATACGCGGGACGTTTCTCGATCCTATGGAAGCTTAAATCCGATGTTGTCAAAAAATGAATGAAAAAGCCCCCCCATTTTGTAACCATGGTTACAGAATGAAATAGCTAAATGTAATAAGATGTATATATCGAATAAACAATAAAGAAGGAGATTTCATAATGAACAGAAAGCTTATCTTATCCTCGTTAGGCACTTTTGTTATAGGCGTATTGGCAGGGGGAGCACTGTTGTATAACAACGATGTGTACAGTGCGGTGAAGAAAACGATCACGGGAGAGGACTTGCAAAATACGATAGGTAATATCTCGTCAGCAAATATTCAAGGAATGGATATTGAATCAGCCTTGATGGCGGTACAAGCGGAACGCTCAAAGCTACTAGAATCACAACTGAAATCGCAAATTGCTGATGTACAATCGAGAAATGAACAGGTTGCAAAATTGAATTCTGTCCTGGCGGGATTATATCAAGTAAAAGGCAGGATTGGTGCGAGTGCACCAGCTAATACAGCAATCACTAGCAAAGAACAAAGTGATCTAAGATCCTTGTATTTGGCTGCTGGATTAACGGAACTACCGAAGACGAAGAGCGAAGTAGATACGCATATTAACACTGTAAAACAATCGATTGATGCGCTTGGTAACAGTCAGCAAATGGACATGCTAAGGTTACAGTCATTGTCGAACAAACGTAACGAAGCTTTTGATACCATGACTAATTTCGTAAAGAAGATGCAGGAATCTCGTAGTTCAATTATTGGGAATATGCGCTAAACTTGATTGCTTTATTATTACTTAGGTAGTCAACAACTAAGTTGAGGTCCCCGCCAACTCGCGGTTAACGCTCATTAGTATCACGACCTTTCGGATCTAAGTATTTTCATCATATCCTACTTCCTTAACAAAAAAAGGCGACCTCTCCCCGGTTCAATACCGAGAAGAGGTCGCCTTTTTTTGTTTGTTCGAGGCCTTCTTATAACTGCTCTTACTCAGCTTTGACAAGAATCTTAACGTGATTTTTTTCTTTCAAGAGGGCTTCAAAGCCTTCTTCAACAACTTGATCAAGCTTAATTCGTTTCGTTACAAGCTTCTCAGCGGAGAAGTAGCCTTGAGCCATCAAGCTGATTACAGCAGGGAATACGTTGCGATAACCGATAATCCCTTTGATGGTGCGTTCCTTCATCACAACATTATTAGGATGAATAGGCGCTTCTTTCTCGAAAATGCTGACAATCATCAATTCCCCGCCAACTTTTGTTGAATTGAGCGCCTGTGTGAGGACAGGAGGCACACCGGTAACTTCATAAGCGACATCCGCTCCGCCGTTCGTGCGTTTATGGATTTCATCCACAACGTCGAATTGTTTAGGGTCAATGACGATTGCGCCAAGCTCAGTTGCCTTTTGCTTCCGCTCTGCGGACAATTCAACAGCATAGATCTCTGCTGCGCCGGAGGCTTTCAATGCTTCAATGACAAGCAGACCAATTGGACCGGCACCGAATACGACAGCTTTATCACCAACTTTGAGCTTGCTCTGACGGACGGCATGGAGCGCAACTGCAGAAGGTTCTACAAGTGCACCTTGCTCGTAGGAGATGCTATCTGGAATTTTGTGGACCATATTTTCTGTAGCAGCCACGTATTCAGAGAAACCACCGCCGCCACCCGCAAGACCAAGGAAGCCCATTGTGGAGCACAGGTTATAGTAGCCTGTTTTACAAGCATCACATGTACCGCAGGAATAGATGGGCTCTACAACGACACGGTCACCAACATTTACTTTGGTTACACCTTCGCCAATTTCTACGACTTGTCCGGAAAATTCATGGCCCATAACGATAGGTGCTTTTTCTCCAGTAATTCGATGCGGAGAACCTTCTGGAATGAAGATTGGACCTGCTGTGTATTCATGCAAGTCGCTGCCGCAAATGCCGCACCATTCGACTTTGATTTTCACTTTTCCTGGTTGAGCGGTTGGTTCCTCAATGTTCTCTAAACGCAAATCCTTAAGGCCATGCCATCTTAATGCTTTCATATGTGTCAGCTCCTTAGAAGTGTATGAATACGAAAAAGTCTCATTCATTTCGGAAATAGATCAATAATACGGGAAACGTTTCCGAAAACTACTATGTCACGAAATAGACAAAAAGTCAACTTTTTCGACCAGAAAATACAAGCTTCTTCAACAAGAATGACAGTCGAATTGTAAAAAACATGAGGTTTGAGTATACTAATATGGAAACGATTTCAATAAAGATAGGAAGTTCTGGCATTGGAAAATGAAAAAGTGACCATAGAAGTCGTAGCTGCACGAGCAGGTGTTGGGATCGCAACCGTATCAAGAGCGATTAATAATTCGGGTGGCATTAGCTCGAAGACGAAGGCCAAGGTGCTGGAAGCTGTCGAGGAGCTCGGGTTTATTCCTAATTCCTATGCTCAGAACCTGAAGCTTCGTCAAACCAAACAAATAGCCTTGGCTGTACCTGATATTCGTAATGCTTTTATTCCGGAAATTGCTTACTCAGTCGAACAGGTAGCGAAGCACTATGGCTATCGTGTCGTTCAAATTAATACTTTGGGGAATATTAGATCCGAGCTAGAACTGCTGCGTGATATGAAGAAGCTGCACGTGGATGGACTCATCATTTTACCACTGGCGTATCCTGAAACCCTTAAAGATTTAATTAATAAAGCCAGGCTGCCAATCTCCATCATCAACTACGGAAAAAAATTAGATACAGATATTAAGGCAGATATCGTTAGCCTTTCCACGCAAGAGGGTCAGCTAGTCATGGAGCATTTGATTAGCATTGGTAGAACGAGAATAGGCTATGCGGGTGCTCCCAAGGATATCATTGAGGAGAGATTCTATGCCTATGAGGATGCTCTTGACCAAATCGACAGATCATTAGTCTATTTTGGGGATGATTTCTCATTGCAGACGGGAGCTAAAGCAGCGGATTATTTTGTTAATCTGACTCATATGCCGGATGCCATCTATGCCGGTAATGATATGGTCGCGGTGGGGCTACTCAATCGCTTCAAAGAATTGGGTATTCGTGTACCCGAGGATATCGCTATCGTTGGGGTCGATAACAACTTATTGTGTACGATCACGACTCCGAAGATCAGCTCAGTGTCCATCATGGGAGCGGAAGTCGCGAAGGTGGCGACGGAGCTACTACTGCAGCGAATCCATGAGCAGAAAAAAGGGCTGTATGAGAGGGTGCAGTTCGAGCCAAGACTGATCGTGAGGGAATCCAGCTTAGCGCGAACTCATATTACTCAGCGTATTGAATAGCGTGAAAGAATAGTTATCAGCTCTCTATGTAGGTAAAGGGAGCTATACAACTGGAGATGACAGAAATGATGAACAAAGCGGTAATAACTTTAGTTGCAGCTGCAATAATGCTGACAGCTTGTAATCGTAATCAAGCGGATATTAGCAGTGACGCACAAAATCAGCCATCCTTACAAACAGAAGTCGTACAGGAGAGCAAACAGCCTGCGAAAGAAAGTACATTCCATGAGGAAATGTCCTCATTGCCTGAATACGACACGATTGTTCAGTATATCGATAAGAAAGAGTATACCTTCAGAACGGTAACCGATAACGAAAGCAAACGTGTTCTTCTCCTTATTGATCAAGACGGTAAAGAGCAATACAAGACAATATTTATCAAAAACACGAGTCGCCTTAAAATCATTCAAATAGATGGAGAAGGACAAGTGTTCAATGATATCCTCGATAGCAAATAGATGAAGATGTAGTGTGAAACTCAGGCTGAATTATTGGCTTGAGTTTTTTTAGTTGTGACTATAGGTGATAGGAAGCCCATTACTAAGTCGATCCTCTCACGCACTAGAGGAATGGTCGGCAAAACTAAAACTTTGGTCGTCATAATGGAAGCTAGCTTCGGAATCCGTCCGGTAAAATAGAATTAGAATGGTGGAACAGAGCATCTATTATGGTGAGTAGAGGAGATTAACACATGAGTTCACTTTGCGTATATGGATTGACTGCGGAATATCGGACAAACCTGCTTGGAACAGACGTAACCCGTCCACGAATCAGTTGGAAGCTGGAGTCGGACCGTAATGCAACGCTTCAGGAAGCTTATCAAATTCAAGTGGCCGCTGAGGCTGCGGATTTTATATTACCTTTATGGGACAGTGGGCGAGTATTGTCGGCTGAATCGTTACTGATTCCTTACGAGGGTTCGAAATTGACGCCAAAAACCCGCTATTTTTACCGGGTAAAGGCATGGGATCAATTCGGTCGCGAGTCCGATTGGAGTGAGGTTGAATGGTGGGAGACAGCGTTCTTTCAACCGCAAGAGTGGGAAGCGAAGTGGATCACGCCGGATTCTGAGACAATTGATCCGAAGGCAGAGCCGGTCTACATGCTGCGTCATGCCTTCGAGACGGGTGGCGGGGCAGTACAATCAGCACGTATATATGCGACTGCGGCAGGCGTGTACGAGCTGTATTTGAATGGGAATAAGGTCGGTGATGAGGTGCTTTCACCTGGCTGGACTAGCTATAACAAACGTCTTCAATACCAGACTTATGATGTGACATCGCTAGTTCATGAAGGTGGCAATGCGCTTGGTGCGATGGTGGCGAATGGTTGGTACAAAGGTCGGTTGGGCTGGGATAACAAATCTAACCATTACGGTGACCGGAGAGCCGTTCTGATCCAACTACACATTCGTTACAAGGACGGGACTGAACAGCTTGTTGCTACCGATACAGATTGGAAGGCGGCGCTGGGACCCATTCTGTTTTCCGAGATTTATGACGGTGAAACGTACGATGCTCTTAGTGAGTCGCAAGGCTGGAGCGAAGCGGCGTTTGACGACCATTGTTGGAGTCCAGTCACTGAGATAGACCTTCCGCTGCAAAATCTGGTGGCTCAAGAAAACGTGCCAACGCGGGTAACGGAAATATTGAAGCCTACAGCCGTTATTCATACCCCTGCTGGAGACACTATTCTCGATATGGGACAAAATATGGTAGGTAGAATCCGCATGTCCGTTACAGTTCCCGCGGGTACGTCGATCAAGCTGACACATGCCGAAGTGCTCGACAAGGACGGCAATTTCTATATGGGAAATATCCGGACAGCTAAACAGTTGGTTACTTATATTGCCAAAGGAAAAGGCACGGAAACGTACGCACCACATTTTACTTTCCAAGGATTCCGTTATGTAAAGGTGGAAGGATTTCCTGCCCAAGAAAAAGGTTTGATCTTAGATGCATTCAGCGGTGAAGTGCTTCATTCCGACATGGAACAGGCGGGTGATTTTGAATGCTCGGACCCTATGGTCAATCAGCTGCAGCGTAATATCGTTTGGGGACAGCGGGGGAACTTCCTCGATGTGCCGACGGACTGTCCGCAACGGGATGAGCGCCTTGGTTGGACGGGAGATGCGCAGGTATTTGCAGGGACCGCATTGTTCAACTATAACGGTGGATCCTTTTTCACGAAATGGCTTCGCGATTTGAAGGCTGACCAATTGGAGGATGGAAGCGTTCCGTTCGTTGTTCCCAATATTATTCAAGGTTATTCGTCTGCGGCATGGGGTGATGCTGCTACTGTGATTCCATGGGCGGTTTACACCAGTCTAGGGGACAAACGCCTTCTTGCTGAGCAATACGACAGCATGAAAGGCTGGGTGGATTACATCCGCTCCCAAGGTGAGCATGAGCACATTTGGAACACAGGCTTCCACTTCGGCGACTGGCTCGCATTGGATGCTAAGGAAGGTAGTTATATGGGGGCCACTCCTAACCCTATGGTAACGGCAGCCTATTTTGCACTATCGACCCGGATTATCCGTGATACAGCCAAAGTGTTAGGACTCACTGAAGATGCAGCTTATTATGGACAACTGGCCGAACGCATCACGGCTGCTTTCCGAGATGAATTCATTACACCGAACGGACGGGTTGCCGCTCAGACGCAGACTGCGCATATTATCGCACTTGTATTCGAATTGGTGGAGCCGAAGGATCGTGCGAGGATCGCAAGTGATTTGAATGAGATGATCGTGGACAATGGCTACCATTTGTCGACTGGTTTTGTAGGTACACCGTATCTCTGCTTTGCTTTGTCAGACAACGGCTACCACGAAACTGCGGTGAAGCTGCTGCTACAGAAGAAGTATCCTTCTTGGTTGTATTCCGTATCTAAAGGGGCTACAACCATTTGGGAGCATTGGGACGGAATAAAGCCCGATGGTTCGTTCTGGAGTGATGATATGAATTCCTTCAATCATTATGCCTATGGGGCTGTTGGGGAATGGATGTATCGCAGAATCGCCGGACTTGCGCCAGAATCTGATCAGCCAGGGTATAAGCGGATCGTGGTGGAGCCAGATTTCACGGGAGGCAAGCTGAGCTATGCCCGGGCGTCGTTCAAGTCGATGTATGGGATTGTCGAATCCGGTTGGGCATTCAAGGAGGATTTATTGGAAGTCAACGTGACGGTGCCGGCGAACACGACAGCATCCATCCTGCTTCGCGGAGCGCTAGCAGATAAGGTTCAAGTCGGAGGAGCTAATCTCGCGATAGCTGATGGTATATTGTCTTACGAGCAAGAATTAGATAACGTACGGGTGGAGATAGGCTCAGGTTGCTATAGCTTTACGTATGCGAGACCGAATTTTTCCTATCGTACCTATGATGAGGGAATGAGATTGGTGGAATTGGTGCAATGGGAGACGGCAAAGCAAATTTTGGATCGCCATGCTCCAGGATTTGCGGACAATCTTGGATTTATGAGTAACGGGCCTCTAGGTAATGCCGCGAATGGCCCGATGGGTAGCGTGATTTCGAAAGAACAGTATGAGGCGATGCTTGAAGAACTACTCTTGATCCGCGAGTAATCAGATTGTCGATGCGTTACAGGAGGGGAAACCTATGCGAGACACGAAAAAACAAATCAAAGTGCGATATGTCCGTAATGAGCAAGGACCGATGCTGGGCTACTCCGAAACCTCGGGTGTTCGAATTGTGTATGTGGATGGATTGGCTTTCAAGGAACATAACCATGACGGTAAAATAGATCCGTATGAGGATTGGAGGCTTTCGCCGGAAGAGCGGGCCAAGGACCTGGCATCACGAATGACGATCGAGCAGATCGCAGGCTTGATGCTGTACAGCAGTCATCAAGCGATTCCTGGCAACATGGGCTGGTTCCCGGCGCACTACGGCGGCAAAGATTTTGCAGCTAGTGGGGCTGCTCCAGCCGATCTGTCCGATGAACAGCTTGCTTTGGTTGCAGACGATCACATTCGTCATATTCTGATCACCCGTGTGGAGAGTCCGGAAACTGCAGCGCTCTGGAACAACAATATTCAAGCTTATGCGGAAAGCATTGGTTTAGGCATCCCCGCGAACAACAGCTCGGATCCACGCCATAGCTCAGATACGTCCAAAGAGTTCAATGCGGGAGCTGGAGGAACGATTTCTATGTGGCCGGAGAGCATGGGACTTGCAGCAACCTTCGATCCAGAAACTGCTCGGAAATTCGGGGAAATCGCAGCTTTGGAGTACCGCGCGCTTGGTCTTGCTACCGCGCTATCACCGCAGGTGGATATCGCTACGGATCCGAGATGGTTCCGTTTCGGCATGACCTTCGGGGAAGATCCTCAACTCGCGGCAGATATGGCACGGGCATATGTTGACGGCTTCCAGACCTCGGAAGGGGAAGCCGAAATCGCCGACGGCTGGGGCTATGATAGCGTAAATGCGATGGTGAAGCACTGGCCAGGCGGCGGCTCGGGTGAAGCTGGCCGCGATGCACATTTTGGCTATGGCAAATACGCTGTATACCCGGGCAATAACTTCGAAGAACATCTGATTCCTTTTACGGAAGGAGCTTTCCGTCTGTCAGGAAAGACGGGGAAGGCATCAGCCGTCATGCCTTATTACACGATATCTGTAGGTCAAGATCCGAACAACGGAGAGAATGTCGGCAACTCCTATAACTCTTATCTTATCAACGATTTGCTTCGGGAGAAGTACGGCTACGACGGAGTTGTATGCACGGACTGGGGGATTACAGCCGATGAAGGCGGGGACATTACAAAGCTGTTCCCTGGCGGACGCTGCTGGGGGGTAGAGGAAGGCTTCACTGTTGCTGAACGCCATTACAAGCTTCTCATGGCCGGAGTTGATCAATTTGGGGGCAATAATGAGGTTGGTCCTGTCCTCGAAGCTTACAATATCGGTGTCAAAGAGCATGGCGAAGTATTCATGCGACAGCGGTTCGAGCAATCGGCTGTACGTCTGCTCAATAATATGTTCCGCTTGGGATTGTTCGAGAATCCCTATGTCCATGTTGAAGATACCGTAGCTAAGGTCGGTTCCCCCGCTTTCATGGAGGCCGGTTATCAGGCGCAGCTCAAATCGATCGTGCTCCTGAAGAACGAGCAAGTGTTACCGCTAGCGAAGAAGCAAACGGTTTACATTCCTAAGAGATCACTACCTGCCGATACGGACTGGATGGGCATGCCGATCCCACCTTCTGAGCAATATCCGATCAATCTAGAAGTCGTGAAGAAATACTTCGAAGTGACCGATCAGCCAGATAAAGCAGATTTTGCACTGGTATGTATCGAAAGTCCCCGCTCGACGAAGGGCTACAGCAAGGCGGACGTGGAGGCAGGAGGCAACGGTTATGTGCCAATCAGTCTTCAATACTGTCCCTATACTGCAGAGCATGCTCGTGAAACGAGTCTGGCCGGAGATCCGCGCGATGTGTTGAATCGTTCTTATCGAGGCAAAACAGTTACCGTCTCGAACGCTTCTGATCTGGATACGGTTGTGCAAACAAAGCGTTCGATGAAAGACAAGCCGGTCGTTGTGTCCCTATTGTTATCGAACCCGGCGGTTGTGGCGGAATTTGAGCCCGTAGCTGATGTGATCGTTGCTCATTTCGGCGTTCAGGATCAGGCGATTCTCGATATTCTGGCAGGAGCCTTCGAGCCACAGGGGATGCTTCCATTCCAAATGCCGGCAAACATGAAGAGTGTGGAGGAGCAATGGGAAGATGTGCCACATGACTTGGAAGTATATGTGGATTCGAGGGGACACGCTTACGATTTTGCATATGGACTGAATTGGAACGGCGTCATTCAGGATGCTCGCACAGATAAATATAAGCGGTGCGGACATGAGAGACGTTATTAAGGTCAGAATGCCCCAAAAGGTCTAGATTTGAGCAAATAAGGGATCCTATGTCCGTACCATTGCTCACAGCAATCGTGCTCCTCATTCTCGTTTCTTAAATTTCGACTAACGACGTCATTCCTGTAAAAACGATGATTCATAGAAATGCAAAGAGGCTGCCCATAAGATTTTCTAATGGGACAGCTTCTTTACTACCTTTACCCTATGTGGACAAAGAGAAATATGAGATATAATGCTAGGACGTGCAAGATTCAAAGTGGATTCAAAGGAGGATGGGCGAGTCGTGCGCAGGATAAAACCTTATCTGAATTCGCTACGTTTCAAGTTTATTGCTACTGTTCTAGTTATTTTCGTACCACTTGTCTCCATGCTGGTTATTAATAATTTCTATTCTGTTGAAGTTGTCCGCAACCAGGTAGCGCAGTCCAACAAAAATATGCTTAGTCTATATTTAGATCAGATTGACCGTAATTTGGAGGAAGTGGACAAGTATTTATTTAACACCTTGGAGGGTGATCTGAACGTACTGGATCTGGAATTTGCAAAGTCTCGTGACGAAGACAGATACCAGATTGCTAAAATTGGCATGTTCAATACCCTGAAGGATGATATGGTGTATTACCCCATCCTCGAATCGTTTTTCGTCTTTTCAGCACTCAATAACGAGCTCATTGTGACTCGGAATAATCAGAGTAGCTTCGAAGAACGTGAAGCATCGCGCCAAGAGATGATGAAGATGCTGGAGCAAGGGATGGAGGGCAACGATTACTCCAACTGGCAAGTCTGGCAAGGTGAGCAGGATAACTATTTGTTTCATCTACTGAAGTCCGGTAATGTCTACATGGGCGCCTGGATCAACAGTAATCAATTAATGGTGCCATTGAATCTCATCGACCTTGGTGAATCTGGCGCCGCTCTCATCACGACGGACAAATCGGAGCCGATCAGCCATGAGGACCTCATTAATGACAAGGAACTCGACCTGAACTTTCCCAGCGAATCCTATGCGATGACGGGACAAGGGAAGGACACCTACCTCGTCATGGGTGAGCATTCGACGCAGGGCAATTTCAATCTGGTCGCACTCGTTCCCGAGAACACGATCCTGCAGAAACTGCCCTATCTTCAGCGGATTTCATCCATCATCACCCTTGCAGCGGTGCTATTCTTGCTGATCTTCTTCTTCATGATGAGGACTGTTTTCTTGAAGCCGGTCAAACGAATCGTCATGGCCATGCGCAAGCTTCGAGATGGGAACTGGGAATCGAGGATCGAGCAGAAGCCTACGTCAACTGAATTCGAGATCGTGAATGAGACGTTCAATCGAATGATCGAAGAAATTCATGATCTGAAAATTAACGTGTATGAGGAAAAGCTGAATCATCAGCGCGCGGAGCTGAAGCATTTGCAGCTTCAGATCAATCCTCACTTCTTCCTCAATTCACTCAATATTATATATAATCTAGCAACGGTTAAAGATTTCGCTCTCATTCAGGAAATGAGCAAATGCCTCGTTTCTTACTTTCGGTTTATGTTTCGTAGCAATTCGTATTTCATACCGCTGAGGGATGAGTTGATCCATACGGCTAATTATTTACGGATTCAGCAGCTTAGGTTCCCAGACATATTCCAATATCAGATCGACCAGCCCGAACCCTTCATGGATCAGGAGGTTCCTCCGCTTATTGTGCAAACTATGGTGGAAAATACGATTAAATATGCAGTCAACATGGACAATCCGATTCATATTTCGGTAGAAATAGATAAGGTGGAAGAAATTGGAGGAGATTCCCGTCTCCTCATTCATATTAAGGATACCGGTCCTGGATTTTCAGATGAGGTGCTGCAGTGGTTGGCGCTGGATACGGAGGATATGGCCAGCGAGAATGGAGAGCAGATAGGCATTTGGAATGCGAGAAGAAGGCTTAGACTACTATATCAGGATAGGGCGTCAATTGATTTTTATAATGAGCCTGATCATGGAGCGGTCGTAAGGATTGGGATTCCTATAGATGAAGAAGTGAGGTGAGATAGATGTTTCATGTTTTGATTGTGGATGATGAAGTTCATGCCGTGAGAGGGCTACAGGTTGGGGTGCAATGGGACCAGTTGGCTATTGACGAGGTTCATACGGCGCATAGTCTGATGCAAGCCCAAGAGGTGTTTCGTAATCAGAAGATTCACCTGATGGTGTGCGATATCGAGATGCCTCAGGGCTCGGGACTCGAATTAACGGCTTGGGTAAAGGCTAATTACCCAGAAACGGAGACGATTTTCCTGACCTGCCATTCCGATTTTTCCTTCGCCAAGCAGGCGATTCAATTAAATAGCTTCGAGTATCTGCTTAAGCCGGTAGACTATTCAGAGCTGGAAACCGTAATTGATAAAGCACTAGGCAAAATGAAGCAGCAGCAGACACTTCGTTCGTTTGAGGAAATTCACCATCACTACCGGCAGTTATGGGAATCCCACAAGCCTGTTGTAGCGGACAGGCTGTGGCAAGATCTGATTCAACTGAAGATTCCTTCGAATCCCGCGTCCATAAGCGTGCATATGAAAAGTGCCGGGTTCTCTTATCCGGAGCATGGTAGATTCCTGCCCATTTACACACGTGTTCAGCGCTGGTATAAGGATTTGTCGGAGCGGGATCAGCGGATTATGGAGTATGCCCTCCGCAATGTTCTGGAAGAAGTCATGAAAAAGGCGGACGGAGTCGCGATTATCCCTGTGTACAATGATTCACTGCTCATAGTCATTCCTGTGGATACGCCTTCGGATAAGGTCGAGCTCCGTGAGAACTGCGATTCCTTCATCCGGAATTGTAATCAGTATTTATTTTGCGATATCAGCTGTTATGTCGGTGAAACGGTAAAGCTCCATGAATTGGTCGGAATGCTACATTCATTGCAACGGCTGGAAGAGAATAATGTGACACAGATCAATCGTACATTCCTGTTGAGTGATTCGAAGAAGAGCGGGTTCCAGTTTCAACTGGCTCCGCTATCTGAATGGGCGGAATGGATGAAGCTGGGGGCCCGAGACAAATTAAGGGTGCAAGTGTCGTGCTATCTCGAATCATGGAAGGAGCTCGAGAGTAAGGTTAATGCGCAGGACGTCCATTCGTTCTTTCAGGATTTTCTGCAAATGATTTACTTCGTTCTCCAGTCCAAGGGACTCCAGGCCAATCAGGTATTTTCCCACAACCTGCTCACCGACAAGCCGGAATCCGTCCTTCGTTCTTTGACAGCCTTGCAGGAATGGGTGAAATTTATCGTAGAAGTCGCGATGAACCATATCCATTCTATCGAGGAGAATCTATCTGTTGCGGACAAAGTTAAAAGATACATTGCGGAGAAGATCGGAGAGCAAGACCTTTCCCGCGAAGATATTGCAAGCCATGTATTCTTGAATCCAGACTACTTGACGCGAATTTTCAAGAAGGAAACGGGGATGTCGCTCTCGGACTTCCTCCAACAGAGTCGAATTGATCACGCGAAGGAGCTTCTCGTCAATACGGGTCAATCGATCAGTGATATAGCGATCTCTTCCGGTTACTCGAATTTGTCCTACTTTTCGACGATTTTCAAGAAAACAACGGGACTGAATCCGCTCGATTACCGCAAGCGGTCTCAGCTCAATTAAGGAAAGAAGCCGATTCCGTATTTACGGAGTCGGCTTTCCTGCTTATACGACTTACGACTTAGAAGAGGTCGGAATTTCACAAATGAGAAGTCGTATTATTGGTAAGTGTCCTCCTCTGTACTCCCTTAGAATGAGAACATAACCGAAAGGCAAGGAAGAGGGGGAAGCTTCATATGGCGAAAACAGGATGGGTTCAAACACTAAAGAAAATCAAACGCTATCGGGCATTATTCTTGATGATGGTGCCAGGAATCGTCTACCTAATTATTAACAATTACATGCCGATGTTCGGCGTGATTATCGCCTTTAAGGATATTAACTACGCTCAAGGGATTCTCGGTAGTGATTGGATTGGATTTAAGAATTTCGAGTATTTGTTCAAGACGGATGATGCCTTCACGATTACCCGGAACACGATACTCTACAATGGGTCGTTTATCATCCTTAATACGGTTATGGCAATTGGAGTTGCCATTATGCTAAATGAAGTACGAAGTAAGTTCGCAGCCCGATTCTATCAAAGCGTCATTTTACTTCCGTTCTTGATTTCGATGGTTGTTGTCGGATATCTGGTTCTCTCGATGCTGAGCTCCGAAAACGGATATCTGAACATGAATATTCTCCCGATGTTCGGTATGGAGCCCATCTCTTGGTACTTTGAACCGAAATATTGGCCTTATATTCTGACAATCGTCCAATTATGGAAAGCTACCGGCTACTTGTGCGTCATCTTCCTGGCTTCTATTATCGGGATCGACAACGAGTACTACGAGGCAGCCACGATCGACGGCGCTAGCAAGTGGCATCAGATTCGTAGCATTACGGTTCCATTGATTATGCCGACGATTACAATCATGACGTTGCTTGCGATCGGACGAATTTTTTATTCTGATTTCGGCTTGTTCTATCAGGTTCCACTTAACTCTGGTCCGCTTCAACCGGTTACGGACGTAATCGACACCTATGTTTACCGAGGCTTGATGACGCTTGGAGATATCGGAATGTCTTCCGCTGCTGGCCTGTACCAATCGATGGTCGGATTTATATTGGTCTTGTTGTCCAACTACATCGTCAGCAAACGCAACAAGGAAAATGCCTTGTTCTAAACCGAAAGAGGGGAAATGCTATGAAAAACCAAATGAATCAGATATTTGTCCACTCGGTGTTCATCGTTCTTGCCGCCTTGTGCTTGTTCCCTTTCCTTCTACTCTTCATGTCGTCGGTCACGGAGGAAGCTTCGATCATTAGCAACGGATATTCAATTTGGCCGAGTGTATTCAGTTTAGAGGCTTACAGTTACCTATGGAATCAGAAATCGGCTATGTTCAATGCTTACGGCATTACCATTGTAGTCACTGTTGTGGGTACATTCGTCGGACTGGTGATCAGCGCTTTGCTTGCGTATCCCTTATCCCGGAATGACTTGCCGATGCGTCGTAGCCTTTCCTTCCTCGTGTTCTTCACGCTTCTGTTTAATGGAGGACTCGTGCCGACGTACTTGATCTACACGGAAGTGTTTGAGATGAAGAACACGTTGATGTCTCTAGTTGTGCCCGGACTACTCACTAACGGATTTTTCATCCTGCTGATCCGGACATTCTTCGCCAACTCCATTCCTGTTCAGATTATCGAGTCAGCCTATATCGATGGAGCATCTGAATTCAAGATCTTCTACCGCATGGTGCTTCCGCTCTCCTTGCCTATTCTGGCAACGATCGGTCTCATGCTGACGATCAACTACTGGAACGATTGGTTTAACGGTCTTATCTATGTCACGGAACCGAGCCTGTTCAGTATTCAGAACCTGCTGAATCGAATGCTGGTCAACATTCAGTTCCTCCAGCAGAACAACCTGGGAGGCCAGAACGTGACAGCGAGTATGCCTATGAATTCTGTTCGGATGGCCATGGCTGTTATCGGGATATTACCTCTGCTGCTGATTTACCCGTTCTTTCAGAAGTATTTTGTCAAAGGACTTACGATTGGCGCTGTTAAATAGTAGACCATTCTCGGGTCCTCGGGCCCGGTTGGTATAGATGAAATAATAACTTTACTTAGGGGGAATACACATGCCAAGAAAGTCGAAAGTCTCAATACTCCTGCTCTCCGTTGTACTGATCATGTCATTAGTGCTTTCTGCTTGCGGTAATTCAAACAACTCGAGTCAGTCATCCTCGCCCGCCGCTAGTGGCAGCACTGCTACGTCAGAAGGAACTGCTTCAGGTCCGAACAACGAAAAAGAGCTGGAATTAAAGCTTGCTTTTATCGGGTTAGGAAACATGAAGGACGTAAATCTCGTACAAGATGAGATTAGTAAAATTACAAAAGCGAAAATCAACGCAACAGTTAAATTGATGCCGATCGATATAGGTGCATGGGTACAGCAGGTGAACCTGATGCTTGCCGGAAACGAGCCGCTCGACCTGCTCCTTACCTCCTCCTTCTTCAACTTCAGCTCACAAGTTGCCAAAGGGCAATTACTTCCAATTGATGAGCTTGTTGCGAAATATGGCCCTACCATTAAAGATACGATGGAACCGAATATTTTTAACGCGACTAAGGTGGGCGGCAAAAGCTACGGCGTACCGAGTGTACGGGATACGGCAGCCGACCACGGTTTTGCGGCAAGAAAAGACTTAATGGACAAGTACAGCCTGACCTTCGACAATGTTAAAACATACGCAGATTTAGATCCGATCCTCAAGACGATCAAGGACAATGAGCCAGGCATCTACCCGATCGTTCAACGTTCTCAAGCGAACACGATAGCATCTGAAATCGTTCGGGGATACATTGACGCGATGGGTGATACACCAGGAGTAATCATGGTTAACAACCAGGATTTGAAAGTTGTTAACCTCTACGAGCAGCCGATGTACAAGGATGCATTGCAGTTAGCTAGAAGATGGTATCAGGCTGGCTATATAATGCCGGATGCGGCGACGTCGCAAGAATCGAACAACAGCTTGATGAATGCGGGCAAAGCTTTCAGCTATTTTGCTAACATGAAGCCGGGGTTTGAAGCCCAGGAAACGATAGTCAATGGGCATGAAATAGTAGCTGTCCGGTTTGTGGCACCGATATCCACTTCCGACTCGAGCACAGGGTTTATGATGTCGATTCCGAAGAATACGCAGGATGCGGATCGTGCTGCCCAATTGTTGAATCTACTCTACACGGACAAAGACATTGCGAACCTGATCGCCAATGGCATCGAAGGTAAACATTATGTATCCGCAGGCGACAACCTCATCAAAGCGCCGGAAGGCAGTAGCAACTACATCTTTAACCAGTGGGAAGTGGGCAACAATGCGCTGACCAAAGTATGGGAAGGAACGGCGCCGGATATTTGGGAGCAAACGAAAGCATTCAACGCAGCGTCAACATTCTCGAAAGCGCTCGGTTTCTCGTTTGATGCTACTCCAGTGAAAACAGAAGTGGCTGCTGTTGCCAACGTAAATAATCAGTACAAAGCAGGGCTAGAATCCGGCACGATTGATCCGGCCAAGCTGGATGAATTCTTGAGCAAGCTGAGGTCTGCGGGTCTCGACAAGATCATTGCTGAGAAACAGAAGCAGTTGGATGCTTGGGCGAAGGAAAACAACATCCAATAATCGCAATGTAATCTGACAAATGAAGACTCCCTTCTTCGAAACGCCTGTTTCGAGGGAGGGACTTTATTATCCGGACCCTAGCAGCTTTAGTTACGAAGTCAATTATTAAGTATGGAGGTGCACCTATGGCACGGGACATTAAAGGCTTAATTGCACAAATGACATTGGAAGAGAAGGCCGGTATGTGTTCCGGTCTGGATTTCTGGCATATGAAAGGGATCGAGCGCCTGGGCATCCCGTCGATCATGCTCACCGACGGTCCTCATGGGCTACGGAAGCAGCGGGCATCAGGGGATCATCTTGGTTTATTCGATAGCGTACCGGCAACTTGTTTTCCTTCGGCTGCAGGTCTTGCTAGCTCTTGGGACCGAGATTTGGCACGCAAAGTCGGTGTTGCGCTTGGGGAAGAGTGTCAAGCGGAAGAAGTTGCGGTCTTACTTGGACCAGGTGCCAATATCAAACGTTCGCCGCTCTGCGGCCGTAACTTCGAATATTTCTCTGAAGATCCATACTTGTCTTCCGGTATGGCTTCTAGCCATATCCAAGGCGTTCAAAGCCAGGGAGTTGGCACTTCGCTCAAGCATTTCGCCGCGAACAACCAGGAACATCGCCGTATGACCGGGAATTCGGTCGTCGATGAGAGGACATTGCGGGAAATTTATTTAGCCAGCTTCGAGCTTGCCGTGAAGGAAGCGCAGCCTTGGACGGTGATGTGCTCCTACAATAAAGTGAACGGAACTTATGCGTCCGAGAATGAATACTTGCTGACGGACATCTTGAAAGACGAATGGGGTCATGAAGGGTTCGTCGTTTCCGACTGGGGTGCGGTCAATGAACGCGCTGACGGACTAGCAGCTGGACTCGAGCTAGAGATGCCGTCAAGCGGAGGAGCTGGTGATCGCAAAGTCGTCGAGGCTGTTCGCAGTGGCAAGCTTTCGGAGGAAAAGCTGGACCGGGCTGTCGAGCGTCTGCTGAACATAATTTTCATGGCCGTAGATAACAAAAAAACGGGTGCATCGTATGATATGCAAGCCCATCACCAGCTCGCTCGTGAAGTAGCGCGGGAAAGCATGGTGCTGCTGAAGAATGAGGGCGATATTCTGCCGCTGCTTAAGGAAGGGCATATTGCCGTGATTGGCGAGTTTGCGGTCAAACCACGCTATCAGGGTGGAGGAAGCTCCCATATCAAGCCAACCAAGCTGGAGGATATCCGGGAAGAGATCATGAAATCCGCAGGAAGCGGTGCGAAAGTTACTTACGCACAGGGATATGATCTGCAATCGGATGTACCGGACGAACGGCTTGTGGAGGAAGCGAAGCAGGCTGCTGCTCAAGCGGGCATAGCGGTGATCTTCGCAGGATTGCCTGATCGTTATGAATCGGAAGGCTTCGACCGGAGTCATCTTCGTCTTCCAGACAATCAGATCAAGCTGATCCAGGCTGTAGCGGAAATGCAAAGCAACATTGTTCTTGTCTTGAGCAATGGAGCTCCAATCGAAATGCCATGGCTCGGAAGTGTCAAGGCAGTTCTAGAAGCCTATCTCGGAGGTCAAGCATTGGGCGGTGCGATTGCAGATTTGCTATTTGGAGATGCCAACCCGTGCGGCAAGCTGGCGGAGACATTCCCACAGCGGCTTGAGCACAATCCATCTCAGCTTAACTTCCCGGGTGAAGGCGATCTTGTCGAGTACAAGGAAGGCTTATTCGTCGGTTACCGTTATTACGATGCCAAACACATCGAGCCGCTGTTCCCTTTTGGATTTGGTTTAAGTTACACGACCTTTGAATACTCCAATTTGGTTATCGACAAAAATAGCATTCGTGACGATGAGCAAGTTACAGTGAGCTTGAACGTGAAAAATTTGGGCTCCCGCGCAGGCAAGGAAATCGTTCAGCTATATGTGCATGACATACAGAGCTCAGTGATCCGGCCGGTTAAAGAACTGAAAGGCTTCGCGAAGGTTGATCTTCAGCCCGGAGAGACGCAGACGGTATCGTTTGCGCTGGATAAGCGCTCTTTCGCCTATTACAACGTTGGTCTAAAGGACTGGCATGTTGAGACGGGAGATTTCGAGATTGGGGTCGGAGGCTCCTCGCAGGACATCGTGCTGAAAGGTACACTCCAAGTACAATCGACGGTAGTTGTTAAGTGTATCTATTCGCGCAATTCAACAGTGGGGGACTTGTCCGCTGATCCTAGAGGGGAAGCAATCATAAGAGATTGGATCCGCCAAACCCCGTTTGGTGCCATGGCTTCCGAAGAGGGCGAGGGATCTGAAATGATGGCCGCCATGATGAAGGATATGCCGCTTAGAGGTCTAGTTGGTTTCAGTGGCGGAGCGCTGACAGAAGAAGATCTGGATGAAATACTCAAACAGTTGAACGGATAAGGTGGAGGGATAAATTCTAATGGCATTTACTAGACATACTCGTATTGGCATTCTATTGAGAAATGAAGCGACCGGAGAGATTTTGCTTCGCCGAATTCCAAGCTTGCTCACTTCGGCTCCGCATATGGTGTCACTCATGAAGAGCTTGTCTTTGGAAAAGTTTTATCAGTTCCATCAAGAAGAATTGTCGCAAACGAACTGGCTGGAGGAAACAATAGCCGAATTGACTCTGTTGCCGGTCGACCCTCAAGTCCAACAAGCAGAGCCAGTCATTATACCTTCGGTCGAATACGAATTGGACAGCGTCGCCTCAGGTTCTGCTACCGTTCATGCACCTGCTCAGGTAGAGCAATGGGGTGTGTACGAAATTGAGCTACAGGGTCCCGCTCACGGTAATCCATTCACGGATGTTTCTCTTGGCGCCGAGTTTTATCTGGAGGACCGTTCTATCCATGTGGCGGGCTTCTACGATGGTCAGGGAATTTATCGTATTCGTTTCATGCCCGATACCAAGGGAGCTTGGACATTCCGGACTTATAGCACAGCCAGATCACTCGACGGTATCGAGGGTGCTTTCCACAGCATCGAGCCCTCTTCGGGCAACCACGGGCCGCTTCGGGTGAAGGATACTTTTCATTTTGCCTATGAAGACGGAACCTCCTACATTCCCGTTGGAACGACATGTTACGCTTGGACAAATCAAGGCGATGAATTGGAAGAGCAGACATTAGAAACGCTAAAGGCTTCCCCATTCAATAAGATGAGGATGTGTGTGTTTCCGAAATCCTACCTATTTAACCTGAATGAGCCTGACTACAACCCGTTTGAGGGTTCCATGGACGAGGGCTGGGATTATTCTAAATTCAACCCAGAGTTTTTCAGACATTTGGAGAACAGGATTGCTGATCTTGGTAAGCTGGGAATCGAAGCAGATTTGATCTTATTCCATCCTTATGATCGTTGGGGCTTTTCGGAGATGAGTCCGGCGACTGACGACCGTTATTTGCGCTATATTGTTGCCCGCTTGTCTGCTTATCGGAACGTATGGTGGTCACTAGCGAACGAGTATGATCTGATGTGGTCAAAGGAAGACGTGGATTGGGAGCGTTTTGCCGCAATAGTGACGGAGAATGATCCAGCTAGACATTTGATCTCCAATCATAATTGCTTCAACTTCTACGATTTCAGCAAACCATGGGTCACGCATTGCAGTATTCAACGTGTTGACGTCTACAAAACCTCCGAAGCTACGAACGAATGGCGGGAAAAATGGCAAAAGCCGATCGTGATCGATGAATGCGGATATGAGGGCGATATCGACCAAGGCTGGGGCAATATTACCGGAGAAGAGATGACTCGCCGCTTCTGGGAGGGTGCGATTCGCGGTGGATACGTAGGACACGGGGAAACGTATCTCAATCCAGAAGAAGTACTTTGGTGGTCCAAGGGTGGCAAGCTTACGGGTACGAGTCCAGATCGAATCGCTTTCCTGCGAAAGATTACCGAAGAGAGCCCGGGAGGCGTGCTTAATCCTCTTCCGTCAGACTGGGATACGCCTTGCGCGGGAATCAAGGATGAATACTACTTGTACTATTTCGGATTTAACCAGCCGAAATTCCGGATGATTAACCGGAAGATGGGAACCCGATATCAAGTCGAAGTGATCGATACTTGGAATATGACTATCGAGAAGCTTCCAGGCAGCTACGAGGGCACGTTCCGGATCGAGCTACCAGGAAGACAATTCATGGCGATTAGATTAACAAGGATTTGAACGAAGAAATAAGCTCTTATCATTTCAGATTGCAGACAGCCCTCTCCGATGAATATTTCGGAAAGGGCTGTTAATTTTTTTTGGTGACGGCGACTGAACCTTTTCTTGTAACGTATGATATGGTGTATTCGAAGCCTTTTTGTCGCTAATTTGACATGTAAGGGGAGTTAAGGCAGTGTACAGATTATGATATTATTTTGCTAGGAATCATACATATGAAATTTGAAATTTGATATAGCAGGAGGACAACGATTATGAAGTTTGTTTTCGATTTGGATGGAACGATTTGCTTTCAAGGAAAGCCGATCTCAGATAGATTGGTACAAAGCATAGAAAAACTTATAGAGGCAGGGCATGAGGTTGTTTTTGCTTCAGCTCGACCAATCCGGGACATGCTCCCTGTCCTTGATAAGAAGTTCCACGACTTCTGTTTAATTGGAGGAAACGGTTCACTTGTATCCGCTAAGGGTGTGAGTGTACATGTGAATTCTTTTACAGACGTTCAAATTCAAGCCATTAAGGGGCTTATCCTAAAATATCAAGCTACCTACCTAATTGATAGCGATTGGGACTATGCTTACACAGGAGCGCTAGATCATCCTATTTTGAATAATGTTGATCCCTTGAAGTTAGCTGCCAAGGTCCCTATTGAATCCCTGGAACGTATTGTGAAAATACTTATTTTATCCAGTACGAATAGGATGGAGATGTTTGAGGAATTGGTTTCATTAGATTGTGTGGTTCATCAGCATGTCAATGAGGATGTTCTGGATGTCAGTCCTCAAAACATTCATAAATGGAGTGCTCTGCAAAGAGTTGGATTTAAAGAAAAAGAATTTATCGTTTTTGGGAATGATGCTAATGATATTAGTATGTTCAAAGAAGCTCTTCATTCAGTAAGGATCGGTAACCATTCAGAACTGGAGAAATATAGTGCCGAGAGTATAGCTGTAGAGGGTGACTATGAAAATAGCATTATTAGTAAACTGGCAGAACTATCCGATAGATACCGTTAAGGTTAACTAGCACCCCTATTGTCTCATACAGGTTCTTAGCTCAGCTGGTAGAGATGCCAGCTTTTTGGCGTTGAGATAGAAGGTTGTATGTACATAGGCGAAATGCTAAGGGTATATACCAAGGATTGACAACTACATTGTATTAGTATCATAATACAATTGAGGCATAAGGCGGGTGATGATGGTGTGTTGAGCTTTTATGAACTGAAACTAAATCATAAGGACCCTGTTTATGTGCAGGCAGCCTTATATGTGAAGCGGCAAATTCTATTGCGTAGGGTAGTGTCCGGCGATAAGTTACCGTCCAGGCGGGAAATAGCCGCACAGTTGAGCATAAACCCGAACACGGTGCAGAAGGCATTTAAGCTTATGGAAGATGAAGGTTATGTGCGTACCAGCAGTACGCAAGGAAGTGTGCTCTACGTCGATGAGGCTATTTTCAGTCGAATTGAAGATGAGCTGACCTGGGAGCTGGTCCAATCCTTCATTAATTCAGCTAAAGAAATCAATTTGTCTTTCAAGACTGTTGTTGAGTTGATAAGTGAGCAGTGGGAATAATTTTTTTTGGATTGCTTGTACTATACCTATCATACAATCGAGGTGCTGATATCAAATGAAAGGCTTATACCGCTTGATCAACATCGAGTTCGCTAAGTGGATCGTATTCATTGCGATTGTGTGCTTGGCGTCCATTATTACACCGCTGATTGTTTTGCAAGATAAATTGAATAGCTTCAATGAGTATACGGTGAACGCACGCTTTGAGGATCTCTATGCAACCTCTGGCAGTGCGATGTGGTTTACTTTTTTTGTTGTATTGGTTTGTGCCTTTTTCTTGAAGACAGTGTACGCGGACTATTGGGGCAGCAAGAGCATCTATACGTATTTGACGCTTCCGGTGAAGAGAGAAGCATTGTATTTAAGCAAGCTCTTCGTATTCATGACTAGTCTCTTGTTGCTTCTTGCATCCCAGTTGATCAGTATCCGTCTCGGCTATGCGCTCTATGCGGCTAAGGTAGGTAGCTATGGTGAAGGAGCATTCATCATGCATAACGGTTTTTTTCTAGCGATGATTCGTTCTGAATATTTCCGTCTATTGTTACCGTTAAGCTTCAGTCGGATGTTGTCCTCGCTCGGGATACTTATAGTCGCTGCGACAGGCATCTATTACGGTGCTCTCTGCGAGCGGAGCCGAAAGTTTTACGGGCTCGCCGCCATTATCGCTACAATCTGGATTACGATTAATGTGATCGGTTATCGCATGAACGAGGACATTAATTATAACGAGCTTAAGAGCTTGTACGTGAGTAGCGCTTCTCTATTCATGCTTAGTGGATTTTTCGTCTGGCATAGTTTACGCATCTTAAGAAGAGGCGCTGTTGCATAGCTATCTCATTGGGAAGGAGGAAGATGATATGGAAAAGTTAAAAGCACACGCTGCGATTCCCATGCTTGTTGTGGCATTAGCAATCCTAACCGTAATGGTCATATTTACGTATAAGTCAAAAGACAACGGAGCTTTTGAGATCAAGGATTTGATCGGCAGTAAGGAAGCGATTCAAGATGTGACGATCAGCGGAGAACTGAGAGATGGAGCTCACCGTACTCTATTTCGCTTGGAAGAGGGACAGCTCCACGCAAATACGGAAATATTCAACCAACCACAATGGACCGACGCTTACCTGAATGTGTTCGGGGGTAAGAAAACGGGAGACGGAATGGTATATAACGTTGAGAACTATCCCTCCACGTACAACATCACATCTCGTAAAATCATAAAGGGTTTCTGGATGCCGATGGGCAATGCTGAGGTCAATCCGTCAATCGCTTATAAAAATCCTGAAGGAGTAAATAACTCCGTTACTTTAGCGAACCTACCGGAGTATGGCTTGGCGAAGGTTGGGGACAAAGTATATTATACGGTTCCCGTATCCCCCTATTTCACCGGATCAAGTGGGATATATGAGCTTAAATTTTACGAGTGGGGGTTCAGGTCAGTCGTGGATCAGGAAGCCTACACCCCTCGTAAAATCGTCGATATTAACCTAAAGGCTGAGAAGCCGGACGGTCAGACGGGAATTGAAATTCTTGGGCTTGAGGCAGTAGACCAACAGTTGGTGCTGCTATCCGTGGAAAACAACAAGCTCTTCATCAGAAGCTACGATCACGAAAGCGGACAACTGCTAGGGGAAGCGTCTATTCCAAAATTCTACCTGCCTGCGAGAGAGGACATTCAGAAGCCTACGGATGCAGTCACTTATAGGGAAAACTATGTGGCTAATAGCGACCCTGATCGCAAAATGTTAACGTTAAGCTTTCTTCGCGGCTCTTCAGAGCCAAATCGATTGAATAGGACGATTATAAGCATTGATTTCTCCGACGGAGTTAAGGTTGTCGATACGACGAATACGGTTTTCGATGATGGTGAAGAAGATTCCTACAGCGGGGTTTCATATATGAGCTACCGAAATGGCAAGCTGTATGTCATCAAATCGTTGCGAGAGGCGGCGTCTGAATCATCTCGATTGGCGTATGATATCGCGCTTCCGAAGCATCTGTACATTTATGTGTATGAGCATTCGAAACTGATCTATAAGGGCGTGCTAATGTCCGATATGAATGAAGATAACATACAAGCGTATAACATGCCCGCTACGCAGAGCGGATTTGGTTACTCGCGGATGGATTACAGGTATATTGCGAATGTGGCAATCGAATAGGTCTGGGATACGGAGGGGTCGTCTATGATCGAGTTGAAATATGTGGATAAGCGGTTTCCGACGAGCAACGCTTTGCTCTATATTAACGGTTTGACGATCAATAAAGGGGAAATCGTAGGGATTCTTGGGGAGAACGGTAGCGGGAAAACGACCTTGCTTAAGGCGATTATGGGCATCGGTGAGCTACAAAATGGTGAAATTACAATTGAAGGTAAGCCGAATATTGAACAATTTGAACGCATGGCTTTCATTACGGAAGAGGGTAGTTTTCTGCCTGACCTGACACCCTTGAAATATGCTCAGTTTCTTGCCGAATTTTTTCCTGGATTTGATCTCGATTACTTCAATAGATTGATAAAATTATACGAGCTACCCTCTGATCGGAAAATCAAAACGTTCTCCAAAGGGCAGAAGATGAAGCTGGAGATTACCGCAGGCTTAGCCAAGAAGGCAGAGTATCTCTTCATGGATGAGCCGTTTGTAGGGAAGGATATTTTCGCGCGACGCGACTCTCTGAAACATATGATGTCCGGTTTGAAGGGCAACGAGACGTTGCTCATTACCACGCATCTGATCGATGAGATTGAAAATGTGATCGACCGCGCCATTATTCTCCACAAGGGACTCATTAGAGCGGATGTCTACGTTGACGACATGAGGGAAGAGGGGAAAAGCTTAGCAGATATGATGCAAGAGGTTAGAAGCTCGAGTCCATCTTATCGCAAATGGGATATGTAACCATTCATGTCATTACGGTTTCGCCTTATGTACTCGTATATCGGAAGGCCGAAGGCGGTACACCGTAGAAAGCCGTGAATTGTTTCGTGAAGTGATGAATTGACGAATATCCCAAGTCGTCTGCCAGCTCCGTGATGGAACGATTGCTTTCTCTTAGAGCAACCGCGGCTTGCTTCATGATTGCCCTTGTCCAGAAGGCTTTGGGAGATAGTCCTGTCGCTTTCTTGAATAAATCATGGAATTGCGTTTTTCTAAGTCCGCTTAACGACAACCAAGTCTCATAATCCCTTTCCTCATTTGCTCCTTGGTTAATAAGATCGATAATCGGCTTGATACGATAATCGGTAAGAAACGTAGCTTGCGAGAGTTGAATAAACTCCAATACGAATGCTTTAAGCAAGCTTCCCGCGATTTCGGAGGAAAGCGGCTGAAATCGCTGATGATGATTGACGAGGTGTTCGAACGAGGTAATCATCGGTTCATGGTTCTGAAGTGGGAAATGGAAGGGAAGTCGATCGATTGCGGGATCGGGATTCATCCGAGTGAGATAAGTGGGATCGAAATCCGAAACGTTCCATGCGAGATGGCGATGCGTATCCGATGGAGCAGGCAACCATAACTCGCAATATACGTTATAGCTGGATAGCGGCAGCTCCGGATCGGAGTAGAAGGAATGCCTAAGAGAAGGCGGGAAGTAAAGCAGGTCGCCTTTTCTAACCGTATAAGTTTTGCCGGATATCGCAATCTTGCCTTTACCGCTCTTAATGAGATGGAAGGCATAGCAATAACCGTATCTTGTCGATTCTGTTTCATTCGATCCTTTAGGGAAGTCATAGTAATGAGCACCTCGGATCGAGGGTTGAAACTCTGGCGAAAGCTGCATGGCCATGGTCAGCGCCTCTCGTTTTTTTTTGCTGATTTCAGAATATCACGTTTAACGTCTGGGTGTACTATTTATCGGAATAATTGATCAATTTCCGAAATACAAACCAAATACGAAAATACGCATAAGTGATAAATTTTAATTAGCAAAAAATTCGATTGCAGGAGATGATACGGTGATTATTCAATCGCATTCCGGAAGTTTGACTAAAGAGCAAGTCGAGTTTTATAACGAAGAGGGTTACCTGGTCTTGCCTCGTTTGCTTTCCCATGAGGAACTTGCTCCGGCGAGAGAAGCGATGAACGAAAAGGTGAGCGCGATTGCGGAAGAACTGATTAACGCAGGATTAATTATCGACAAGCTTGAGGATCGCCCCTTCAAATATCGCTTGGCGGAGCTGTGCAAGGATTTAACCGCAGAAGAATTCCTGAAGTACGGAAGGAGCTGGAGAGACCGCATTCCGGGATATTTCCATTTGATGAGCACACCCAAAATATTGGATGCCGTCGAATCGTTGATCGGGGGAGAATTGTTCTCGAATCCGGTGTATAACGTACGGCCGAAGATTCCAAAGGTTGCCGCTGGTGCTGTGCCTTGGCACCAGGACAAATCGTATTGGCCGGACGCCAATTCGAATCCCGTCATTACGGTGTGGATTCCGTTAGTAGATGCGAATGAAATCAATGGTTGCCTGCATATCAAACCGAGAACCCATCGCAAGCGTTTGTTGGAATGGCATGCAGAGCAGTTAACGGGAACAGGGTATACGGCACTGCGTGAAGACCAATTAGGGAAAACGAAAACCGTCGTATTGCCCGTTCCAGAAGGAAGCGCCATCCTCTTTAACGATCGCGCGCTGCACATGTCTACGCCGAATCTATCGGATGAAGTCCGTTGGAGTGTAGATTTACGCTATCAGCCAACTGATCAAGATCCGATGCCGAATCACGGAGCGGGCTTCCTAGCAAGAAGCTATAAAACCCCCGAGAAAGTGGCCACTCTTGTGGACTGGCTTGCTCAAAGACCCGAGCATGCTTAAATAAGCCGAGCACCGTCCATCTCATTCGCGCTTTCATTAATTCGAATGTTCCTCCCGGAATTTGCCGGGGGGAATTCCTATTCTCCGGGAAAATGATCTTGTAAAAAAATGCACGCTATTGAAACCCGTTTGGTCAGCGATCTTTTGAATGGAAAGGGTAGAGTGCTTCAAGAAGTGAACGGCTCGACGAAGCTTTTCCTGTTGGACGTATTCGATATAACTGATCCCCAGCTCATTGTGAAACAAGCGAGAAAGGTGACGGCTGGAGAGGTGAAGATAATCGGCGACCTTAGCTAAGGTTAGCGATTGGGCCAGGTTGTCATTAACAAATCGAATGGCTCGATTCATAATGTGCGCCGAAGGCTTATAGCTAGTCGGAAGCATTTCCGAAGATGGAAGATGAGATTTAAAGGTTGAGTAAAACGAGAGTAATAGGGATATCGCAGCGCTTCTAACATATGGTCTAGCCATCGGATCGGGCGCTTTAAAATATTCGAGTAAGGACTTCCAAGCTAGCGCCGAAGAATTACGCTCCGCATCGTGTAGTACGATGCGGTCCGAGCTCGCAAGCTGCTGGAAACACCGTACAACCGTTTCTTCCGATCGAAATTCATCAAGCTCGAAAGCAACATATAGAAGGTACATCCCCTTTTCACTACGGATCTGATGGATGACTTCAGGTCTTGACATGAACAGGGTATCCTTGTGTAAAGGGTATATCATATCCTGATCCAAATAAGTTCCTTCTCCGTCTAACACATAACAGATTTCGAAAAAGGAATGTTTGTGAACAGGATTGTCACGATGGTTAGGGTTAATTCCCCAATAGTGAACCTGAAAGGATGCAGACGAATTGTCGATCTGCATAGCGACGTCGTTTAAGTAAGAATAGTTCCTGACGATATTGTCGGAATCCATTGGTTTGCTCCCTCGCTATCAGCTTAGATGTCCGAAAAGTGCAAGAGCCTGACTGATCAGACCAAATACAGGATATATTTTCCACTCTACAATAGCATTATGGATGTTATCCATCAATATAGGGAGGTTCGAAATATGATCACACAGCAACAGGCAGATTTTTATCGCGAGAACGGGTATTTGCTGGTGAAGGGTGTATTCAATAAGGAAGAGATTGAACAAATGCGGATTGCAACGGATGCCATTATCGAACGTGCTGCCAAATCGAAATTTGATCAAAGCTCCACGTGGCAAGGGGATTATTTGCCTCCGGAGCAGTTGAAGAAGCTGGTGCTGAAGGGGTTTCATGATGTTCACTATCATGATGCTGTCTTTACGAGAGCATTGTGTCATCCTAATATGGCTGCTATTTTGACGAAGCTGATTGGCCCCAATGTACAAGTCCACCATTCCAAGATGCTGGTGAAGCCTCCAGAAAACGGCGCGGCATTCCCCATGCATCAAGACCATCCTTACTTCCCGCATGCGAATCACTCGATGCTGGCCGCCAGTATTCACATGGATGATTCGGATATGGAAAATGGGTGTCTGTGTGTCATTCCCAAAACACACTTAGAGGGGCCGATCCCCCATGTAGGCTCTCACTATTTGAACCACAAGGAATATCCGATTTCGATGGGAACACCATGTCCGGCAAGCGCGGGCGATGTCCTCTTTTTCAATTACCTTACGATTCATGGCTCTGACGTCAATCGCAGCAAGCGTCCAAGAAGGAACGTGCTGGTCCAATATCGCGATCCCGAAGATCCGCCAACAGAAGACGTACATGTCAATTGGGGTCAGGGACTTATGGTGTGCGGGCACAATCCTACTTTCAAAGAGTATAAGGGTGCACATTAATATAGTGATGTGTGGTGTAAAACAACGGATTTCAGCTTTCACAGGCTGAGACTCCGTTGTTTTTTTTGTGTATTTTGAGAGTTAACTCGAGTGTTTATCATCGTTTGTTGATGTATGTTACTATTATGAGAAAAAGTGCTGGAGGAAAAATAGATGTTCGCCTCGCAAAGAAGAGACAAAATCATGGAGTTACTCCAACAACATAAACAGATCGTCGTGAAAGAGTTAGCCGTGCAATTACAAGTATCAGAGGGAACACTTCGAACGGATTTAAGAATGCTCGAAGAAGAAGGGATACTCGAGAGAACGCATGGCGGGGCAGTCTTAGCAAGATCGAAAGTAACATCCAAGGAGTATTATCATTCCACGCGTAGTGAGTTGAATCATAAGGAAAAGCTAGCGATAGGACAACAAGCGGTAAGTCTAGTGTCGAGAGGCCAGTGTATTCTTCTGGATGCTAGTACGACTGTATTGGAGCTTGCCAAGGGCTTGGTGCACCACGATTATTTAACAGTAGTTACGAATGGACTTGAAGCAGCGATGGTACTCAATCAGAATCCTAGAATTAATGTGATATTGATTGGCGGTGTGCTTCGAGCGGGGTCACGGACAATTGAAGGCGTACTTGGGAGGGGCATTCTGGAGGGGATTCATGCGGATTTGTTCTTCACTTCTGCGGAAGGCTTGAGTATAGAAGAAGGGATGACCGACTTCAGCCTATATGAAGCAGAATTAAAGAAGCTGATGACAGCTAATGCGCACCAAACAATTGCGCTAGTAGATCATACGAAGCTCGGTCGAAGATCAATTGCTTCTTCTGTCCAGATGAAGGACATTCACACACTCATTACGGACTCTAGTGCAAGTAAGGAATTTTTGGGGAAAATTAGGGGTACAGAAATTAGAATAGCGGCAACCATATAACAACAAATGAACCTTCATTTGATGGTATATGGAAACGGTAATAAAAGCATACAATCGTTGACAAGTGAAAGTAATCGATAAGAAAATAAAGAGGAGGGAAGACGAGGGGAGCGACAGCTATGCTAGACAATATTGAAGGGTTTATTCTAGATTTGGACGGCACGGTATATAGAGGAGATCAAGCTATTGATGGAGCGAGGGAGACAATCGCTGCGTTGAAAGCGAATGGGAAACGGGTTGTCTACTTAAGTAATCGGGGAAACATTTCGAGAGCTACCTGCTACAAAAAGCTGACCGATATGGGCATGGATGTTTCTATTGATGAAATCATACTTACTTCAACAGTGACTGCACAATATTTGAAATCAGCTCATCCAGAAGACAGCGCTTGGGTGCTTGGAGATAAGGGACTCAGAGAAGAGTTGTCTTCCGTGGGCGTAGCTTTGGCAGAGAAGCCAGAGGAATCGGACTGGCTCGTCATTACTCTGCATGAGAATTTAACCTACATAGAGCTTAATCATGCGTTTCGTGCGGTTCGTCACGGAGCCCGGATTATTGCGACGAATGCGGATAAATCATTTCCCAGTGATGATGGTGAATGTATCGATGTTGCCGGCATGATTGGAGCTATTGTTGCGACCACTGGAAAAGAAGCTGAACTCGTTATGGGTAAGCCTTCAGCATATATGGCTAACGCTGCCTTACAACAACTTGGATTAGCGGCGGAGCAATGCCTCATTATCGGTGACAGTATGGCATCGGATATCCAGCTCGGCAAGCAGGCCGGAATGAGAACCGCCCTTGTGCTTAGCGGCTCGTCGAGCTTAGATGATGTGGCTCAAGCCTCTGATCAGCCGGATTGGATATGGGAGTCTCTCTATGAATTGAAAGCTAATCTTGAATGAAATGGGGAAACCATATGACAACGATTCGTACGAAAATCATGGAGGCAGCATCGCGAATTGAGGGATTCGATCTTCAGTCGTTTGAAATCGGACCCGTAGTTCTGGAATCTGGTGCTATTCAGCAGGTTGCCCCGTTCTTGAAAGAAGCTGGATTTAACAAAATCACGATAGCAGCGGATGCTCATACCAATGCTGTCCTCGGTCTAAAGCTGCAAGGGCTCATCGAGGAAGCGGGAATTGCTGTTCAGAATACACAGATCTCACCTGACAAGCAGGGAGATGTCATTGCGGATGAAGCAGCGCTTATCCAGCTGATCCTGAGCCTAAAGGCTACTTCCGCGGAAGCTGTTGTTGCAGTCGGTTCAGGAACGCTGCACGATATTTCTCGTTTCTCAGCCTACGCTGTCGGTATTCCATTCATCTCAGTGCCTACCGCACCGTCGGTTGATGGCTTTAACTCAAAGGGTGCGCCACTTGTGCTTCATGGGGACAAAATCACGATCCAAGCCATTGGTCCTGCAGCTATCTTCGCAGATTTGGACATCTTGACTGAGGCGCCAGCAGCTCTTGTGGCGGCGGGCTTTGGCGATATGCTTGGCAAATACACTTCGTTGTTCGATTGGAAGTTTGGTAGCTTAGCTGGGGGCGAAATTTATTCCCCAGTCGTAGCAGAGATGACGACTAACGCGCTTCAGCAGTGCGTGGACAACGTGGATGAAATCGCTCAACGCAGTCCAGAAGGCATTCGTATTCTAACAGGGGCTTTGTTGGAATCGGGCTTTGCTATGCTGTTACTTGGACACTCGCATCCGGCTTCCGGTGCGGAGCATCATTTATCCCACTATTGGGAGATGGAGTTTCTGCGCCTAGGTCGAAGACAAATTTTACACGGTGCCAAAGTCGGTATTGCCTGTGCGCAGATCGCTGAGCATTACCATTCGCTAGCTAGTCGTTCCCCGGATCTGTTTCCTGATGAGCATCGTCAGACTCTAATAGATGAGATTGAAGCAATCCCTGATGGGAATACGATAAGGGCGCTTCTAAAGAAGGTTGGCGGTCCCATTTTGCCGGAGGATTTAGGGATTGATGAAGAGCTGCTGCAGAGAAGCTTGCGGGAAGCTCACCATATTCGCCCGAATCGGTACACTTTGCTTAGAAAATATAACGAAACGATTTGAATCTGTTCCATTTTTGTCGTCTGTGAATGGGAGAAAGCAACGCTGACCTTCATAGATTCTGCGAAAATCCGAGCTTGGGCAAAGGATGCAATCGCTCAAGCGGTACAAGCAGGTATTATTAAAGGTTATGGGGACGGTACCTTCCGTCCGGATGCAGAGATTACACGCACGGAGATGGCGGTGATGATCGCAAGTGCACTCGAGCTAGCGATTGAATCGCAAACGACTGGTTTCGCGGATGACAAAGATATTCCGTCATAGGCGAAGGGCGCAGTGGCTGCCTTGAAGAAGCTTGGTATCGTAGAAGGAACAGGCACGAACGCTTTAATCCTCATGCCTAAACAACAAGAACAGAAGCAGTCACTGTTCTACTAAAGATGTTGGAACAGATGAGTAAGTAAACATTAGGGTTATTCTGAAAGCGGCGGAGTGGGAGCTGCTTGAGGAATAATCCTTTTTTATAGGTAACAGAATGTATATCATTCTGAGGATTAGGGACTGCTTATTTTAAAGGTTGGCTTGCAGTAGCCAAAAAGCACGTGAGAGAGGCTTATTTCGCCGAAAGTAGCCAAATGCCGGTCAATAAGCACGTGAGGCAGGCTTATTTCTTCGAAAGTAGCTAAATGCCGGCCAATAAGCACGTGAGACAGGCTTATTTCGCCGAAAGTAGCTAAATGCCGGCCAATAAGCACGTGATACAGGCTTATTTCGCCGGAAGTAGCTAAATGCCGGCCAATAAGCACGTGAGGCAGGCTTATTTCTTCGAAAGTAGCCAAATGCCAGCCAATAAGCACGTGAGACAGGCTGATTTAATGCCTATAAAAATTTTCCATTTGTGGTGTATAATTTTGTATATGAAAATCGAACTGGAGGAAGTGATTGAACTGGGTTACCCTTTGAAAATCATCAATTGGATCGAACAAAATGATAGGATGGCTGATTTACTAAGTCGCGGAGACGCCTTAACCACACACCCCATGGAGCAAGGATTTGAAGCCGAGGTGATTAGGTTAAACGATGAGGAAAACGGTAGCTATGTTCTCAAGGTATGGAGTAAAGCGTCCAAGCCTGATGTTCGTTTTCAATTTCGTCTATTGAGTGCTCTTAATGAACGAGGACTATCGGTCTCCAAGCCTATCGGATGGGGGATAAATTCGAACGAAGATACCGTGTTACTGACATCCTATGACGGAACGTCTGTTAATCAATTAGATGACAGGAAAATGAAGGAAATCGCGAATTTATTATCACAATTACATCTGCTCGACGTTGTAGAATTGAGCCACCTACAGCTCCCAAAATTTGATTTCGTCGATTACTTTTATCCAGGGATAAGTGGGCATCTAGATTTACACGAAGTCTTAATTCATCTAGTAGGAATGACTAATATCAATCAAGATCGAATGATTCATGGCGATTTCCATCTAGGGAATCTTGTAGAAGAAAATGAACGATATACCGTAATCGATTGGACGAACGGGCAATTAGGGGATTCGCGATATGATTTCGCGTGGTCGCTTATCCTCAAGAAGATATACATACCTGAGCGTTATGCCGATTTATTTCGCTCTGCTTATCTATCTGCAATCCCTATTCCACAGGAAGAGCTCGAGCTTTATGAAGCGATAGCTATTCTCAGATGGATTTTGCTGAATCGAAACGGTCACACGCCCAAAGGACCTAATACCTTACAGAAGGTGAAGCACCTCATCCAATCCAATTCACTCCTACAAGGAATGGGATTTCATGATCTTCAATAAAGAAGAAAATAGAAAGCGGTAACGGGATGAACATAGAAGCGGTGAAAGTGTCACGGCAGATGTGCCGATAGTAGAAGAGCAGGGAAGTACGTTAATTCCTATGTGGGCGTTGCTCGAGGGATTGAAGGCTGACATCGATTGGGATAGTAAAAGTAACTGCCCAAACAGAGCTATCGACGAAGATAGCTTATAAAACGACTGCTAACTATACCGGTGATTACGATTAAGGGAATCACTTTTCTACATAGAGTCGCTATTTCATAGAATGCAAGGGACAGATTAATCTCATAGAAGCTAATATTGATCGATCTCAAAGATGTATAGGTTACTCGGCCATTTCATGCCAGTAACCTGACGATGGATAGCTATCAAGGGAAGTTGGTCGTATATTCATCAAGAGGTGAGAAACATCCCCCAAACGGGGGATGTTTCTTTTGCTATGAGTGCTCTATCATTGAGGAAATGCGATAGTCGATCTTTGTCGTAATGTGTAAGGAACAATAATAGAGGAGAGATTATATTAAGTAAATTCAGTAAATATTTGAGATTATTAGTTTGTTTTGCAATTCAATAGTAGAAGGACAAGGGGAGATTCATTTGTATTTTACGAAGAAAATAGGAAAGCTTTTTCTAATTGTATCCATCCTGACAGGGCTGCTGGTTTTAAAACCAAGTGGTATAGCATATGCTGCGTCTCCAACGGCCACCATTGTGGTCTCCGACAATATGCTGATAATCGGCGAAACATCACTGGTAACGATCACCTTCTTGGAAGCGGTGACGGGCTTCACAAATGCAGATCTGACGATCGAGAACGGTACGCTGAGTGCCGTCAGTTCGTCCGATGGAGGCATAACGTGGACAGCGACATTCACGCCAAGCAATAACATAAATGATGCGTCCAATCTCATCATGCTCGATAACACGGGGGTGCACAATGCCGCAGATAGCATAGCGGGGGTGGGTACCAGCTACTCCAACAATTACGCGATCGATACGGTTCGGCCAACGGCCACTCTTGTAGTAGCCAACACGGCGTTGGCAATTGGTCAGACTTCACTGGTGACGATCACCTTCTCCGAAGCGGTAACGGGCTTCACTAATGCAGACCTGACGATCGCGAACGGCACGCTGAGCGCTGTCAGTTCGTCCGATGGAGGCATCACGTGGACAGCGACGTTTACGCCGTCTGCTAGTATCACAGATGCGACTAATCTCATTACGCTCGACAATACTGGCGTGGCTGATCTCGCAGGCAATGCAGGTGCGGGTAGCACTAATTCCAATAATTATGCAATCGATACGGTTCGGCCAACGGCCACACTTGTGGTCGCCGACGCGTCACTGATCACCGGCGAGACTTCACTGGTGACGATCACCTTCTCGGAAGCGGTGACAGGCTTCACGAATGCAGACCTGACGATCGAGAATGGCACGCTGAGCGCTGTCAGTTCGTCCGATGGCGGCGTTACATGGACGGCGACGTTCACGCCGACTGCTGGCATCAATGATACAACCAATGTCATCACGCTCAACAACGGAGGTGTGGCCGATCTCGCAGGCAATGCAGGTACGGGTACCACCAGCTCCAACAATTACACAATTAATACGATTTTGCCAACGGCCACCATTGTGGTAGCTGACTCAGCACTGAAAATCGGAGAGACTTCACTGGTAACGTTCACCTTCTCGGAAGCGGTGACAGGCTTCACGAATGCTGACCTAACGATCGCGAACGGCACGCTGAGCGCTGTCAGTTCATCCGATGGAGGCATCACGTGGACGGCGACATTCACGCCAACCAATAACATCAATGATGCGACCAATCTCATTACGCTCGATAACACGGGTGTGCAGAATGCCGCAGGTAAAACGGGGGCGGGTACCACCGACTCCAATAATTATGCGATCGATACGTCGCGACCAACGGCAACCATTGTAGTAGCTGATACGTCGCTGACCATCGGTGAGACTTCACTGGTGACGATCACCTTCTCGGAAGCGGTAACGGGCTTCACCAATGCAGATCTGACGATCGCGAATGGCACGCTGAGCGCTGTCAGTTCGTCCGATGGAGGCATTACGTGGACGGCGACGTTCACACCATCTGCTAGTATCACAGATGCGACTAATCTCATTACGCTCGACAACACGGGTGTGTCCGATCTCGCAGGCAATGCAGGTACGGGTAGCACTAATTCCAACAATTATGCAATCGATACGGTTCGGCCAACGGCCACACTTGTGGTCGCCGACGCGTCACTGATCACCGGCGAGACTTCACTGGTGACGATCACCTTCTCGGAAGCGGTGACAGGCTTCACGAATGCAGACCTGACGATCGAGAATGGCACGCTGAGCGCTGTCAGTTCGTCCGATGGCGGCGTTACATGGACGGCGACGTTCACGCCGACTGCTGGCATCAATGATACAACCAATGTCATCACGCTCAACAACGGAGGTGTGGCCGATCTCGCAGGCAATGCAGGTACGGGTACCACCAGCTCCAACAATTACACAATTAATACG
>NZ_JAMZCY010000014.1 GCF_024519285.1 Cohnella sp. WQ 127256
GATGAGATTTCCCAATTCGTAAGACCCCTTGAAGAACACGAGGTTGATAGGCTCGGGGTGGAAGCGCAGCAATGTGTGGAGCTGACGAGTACTAATAGGTCGAGGGCTTATCCTAAGCGAATTGACATTGTAAGACATATGACACACCACTTCTTCTATATAGCTTTACTTCGCATCCAGTTTTCAAGGCACAAGCCTTGTTTAGTAAGTCTGGTCTGGTAATAATGGCGGAGGGGTTCCACGCGTACCCATCTCGAACACGACCGTTAAGCCCTCCAGCGCCAATGGTACTTGGACCGCAGGGTCCTGGGAGAGTAGGACGTTGCCAGGCCAACAATGAAGAAAGCACCCTTGCGGGTGCTTTTTTTCGTATGCAAGAGGTACATGATTTCTAGTCATACGTGATTGTGACGACACTTGGGTGAGTTTTCGTGTAGGTAGATAGGTATGGCCTTGTAGAGCCACTAAGGAGCGAATTCAGTCATGCAGTTAGATGGCACGAAACTACAGAGACACTTTAGATTGATTTCAATCACGCAGTTCGGTCACACCTAACTATAGAGTCACTGATGAGCGATTTCAATTACGCAGTTAGATCACACCTAACTGCAGAGGCACTAAATAGCGATTCGATTTCGATCTTGCGATTTCAATCCTACCAAACTGCAGAGGCACCAAGCCAAGTTTTCTTTTACGCAGATTCACTGATGATAATAGGATACTTCTTTAGATTCCAGACGGACAACACCGTTTCCTTGCTCACGACGCAAGGTGAACAATAGTTTAATTCGTGGAGTAAGCAACCAGAAGTGCCAGTAAATCATGGAAACAACGAGCGAAGAGTGAGCCCATGGATAAAATAATCCAGCGACGCAGCAGCCAACGAGAAATAGATGAAAGTGTAGGCGTCTAAACAAGGATAGCTGAGTGTCCAGCTTCGGAAGTGGTCCGATCCATGGCCAGTCCCGGCGGAAAGTCCATCTCTTCTCAGACAGCTTGTCTACTCGGCGTACTGTTAATCTTAAGACTAGTGCATGTACGAGGAGCATGAGGACTACACCCATTGCAGAATATATTAAACCTGTCCATCCATAGATTAAATATAGCGGGACTAACACTAAGAGAGCGGTGGACATGTAACTATACTTGCTCTCGGGTTGCAGTGCTATTTTACGAATGAGCTTATAATTATAAAAGGTTGCATCATGCATCTCTGACGGACTAGCCATCCCTATGTTTCCTCCTTGCATAAAACGTGTTCTGTCCATTACTATCGGCTGTTTGCGCTATTATTGTTATGGTTGGGTTAGATTTCTTACTATGAATGCGTATATTTTCATAGAATACGGACATAATAGAACCATCAATAGTAAAGGCAGGGATGTTCATGAATGAGAACGTTGTAAAAACCTGCATGGTTTGCGGAGAGCCGAAAGAAGAAGGTATGACAATAGTAACTGAATTTATTTGTACGTCATGCGAGTCTGAAATGGTGAACACGAAGGTGGAGGATGAAAGATATCCATTTTTCGTGAGACAACTGAAGCAATTGTGGGTCCGATTTCACGCTTAAACGCTTAATGCTTAATAGATGAGGTTGAACAGTTACTAACTGTTTAGCCTTTTTTTTTTGCAAAGAGAGCAATTGATGCTTACTTCTAACGATTTGTAACGAAGACCAGAAACAGATATAATACTTCTTAGGCCCTAATAATGAACAGGTGATTACTAATGCAAATATTAAAAGATGAGATCCGCAACCGAATTGTATTGGCCGCATTAAAGGAGTTTAAACGTATAGGTTATACGAAAGCCTCGATGCGTCAGATTGCCCAAGAAGCAGGAGTAACAAGCGGTAATATCTATCGGTATTACACGAACAAGGAACAGCTATTCGATGCAATTGTTCAGCCTGTATATGAACAGTTTACCGAATATATGCTAGATATCAGTCAGGATCTAGACCTCAGGAATACGCAAAAGTCCCTATGTACAGTGAACTATTTTAGCAAAATTGAGAGTACCATAGTGGAGCTATTCAAAACGTACAGCAGTGAGCTCATGATACTGCTAAATCGGAGTGCGGGCTCTAAGTATGAGACGGCGAAGTCAGACTTAATTCAGCTAACCTTTTGCATACTTGAGAAGGTGGTTATGAAGGCAAAGGGTAGCAATGCTGCTCTTAATGATAACGATAAGGAAATTGCGCTTGTTCGTATGCTTGCCTCAACAATTGTAGAAGGGATATGTATTATTTTAAGGGATAATGAAGAAGGCGATACGCTAAAGGCTCTTGTGGACCAATTTTTATATGTTTATTCTGAGGGAATCACAGGATTAATCAAACAAATGTCCTAGAAGAGGGGTTTTTTATTATGAGAACAATTATAAAATGGCGTTGGTTGATACTAATCATCTGGCTTGCTGCGACTACTTTACTTACGGTATTTCAACCTGATGTTAATGCAATTTTGCACCAAAGAGGCCAAGACCCTTTATCTGATAATAGTCCGTCTAAGGTCGCTAGTAAGCTGCTAAGTGAAATGAACCAATCCAAAGGTATGAGTAATATTCTTATTTTCCACGATAAGGATAAACTATCTGATGAGGACATGAAGCAAATCGCATCGGGTATCAGCAGCTTAAGAGAGAAGCAGAAGGAACTAGGCTTAACGCAATTTATAGATCCAATTACGGTGCCTGCTGCGAAATCCTCGCTTATTTCACCAGATGGAACGACCTTAATGGCTAGCTTCATTCTTGAGAAGGAAGGCCGTAGTGTCGATGATATCCAAAAGGAGATCGATCTTGTTCTCAAGGATGTAAATGTGGAGCATTATTTAAGCGGTGAGGATTTCATCCAGAATGATTACATAAAGGCATCAACCGAAGGGGTAGAGAAAAGCGCAATATTAACCGTTATCTTTATTCTCGTTGTCTTGTTCGTGATGTTCCGTTCGGTCGTTATACCGTTCGTGTCATTAGCAGCGGTTGGGGTGTCTTACCTATGCTCAATGGGAATTGCGGCTCAGGTCATCGATAAGTTCGATTTTCCGATCACGAGTGTTACGCAAATGCTACTTGTTCTCATCTTGTTCGGCATAGGCACGGATTATAATATATTGCTGTTCAACCGTTTCAAAGAAGAGTTAGCGCATGGTAGCTCTGTAGATGATGCGATCATTACTTCCTACAAAACAGCAGGTAAAACGATCATATATAGTATTTTGACGGTATTCATCGCATTTGCAGGGCTTAGCTTCTCCGAATTCGGAATTTACAAGTCTGCTAACGTCGTCGCTATAGGCGCTGTGGTCCTTGTACTGGAAATATTAACGCTTACACCATTCCTACTGAAGACGCTTGGAACGAAGCTGTTCTGGCCATCTAAGAAGGTTGCAGGGCATAAAGAAAGCCGCTTCTGGGCGAAGTTAACCGAAGGTTCTGTTAAGCGTCCTGTTCTCACTACAGCGATTATCATTGTTCTTCTTATACCGGTATTGCTGACGAGTGGGCAAAAATTAAGCTTTGATCAATTGGAGGAGCTCGGTACGGGTCATCCATCGACCAAGGGCTTTAGCTTGGTGGGAGAGCACTTTAGCCGCGGGCAGGCTCTGCCAACAACGATTGTCATTGCAAATGACAAAGTGATGGATAATAACGAATCGTTTAGCGCTGTAGAGAAGCTTACGAACAACCTCAAGAAGGTTGAAGGAGTACTCGCAGTTTCTAGTGTTACACAGCCGCAGGCTGCACCAATCGATTTCTTCTATGCTAGTGGTCAGACGGAGGCGGATGGCTCGAAGAAGTTTTTCGTCCCAGATCAGATGCTTGCAAGTCCAGATTTCCAGCAGTCGATGGCGAGCTTCATGTCCCAAGACCGCATGATTACGAAATTGATAGTTATTCTAAAGGACGATCCTTACTCGCCTGCGGCATTAGATACCATTGAGAGAATTAACGACGAGTTATCCACTAGTCTTGAAGGAACGGCACTGTCAGGCGCTACTTCTGCTGCAGCAGGTCCGAGCTCTACAACGTACGATATGAACAAAGCACAGATCAAGTCTTTTAACGGTACGGCTATTATCGTCATCGTTAGTGTGTTCATCGTACTTTTATTTGTAATCCGTGCATTCTGGCCAGCGGTTTACATTGTATTATCATTGCTAGCTTCTTATTATGTAGCGATGAGTGCTTCAAAGCTAGTTACGGAGTACGTGATTGGTGCCGACGGAGTATCTTCCTTCGTACCATTCTTCTCCTTTATCGTAATTGTGGCAGTGGGCGTTGATTATAGTATTTTCCTCATGATGAGATATAAAGAGTATGGAAAAATAGCTCCGAAGGAAGCAATCGTCAAGTCTGCGAAAAGCGTTGGAGGAGTCATCATCTCTGCGATGGTTATTCTCGGCGGAACTTTTGCGACATTGATTCCATCAGGGCTAGTGCTTCTTATTGAGTTGGCGGCAGCAGTAATTGTTGGCTTGCTGGTACTGTGCTTTATCTTATTGCCTATGCTTGTACCGGCTCTAATCGTGCTTCCGGAATCATTCAAGAAGAAACGTGTAGGGAAATCTTAAACTATGAATTCAGAGGAAAGAAGGCATTAAATTGGTAGTGGGAAAAGATCGGGCACCGTTATTTGAGACGTTAGTTGCCCATGCGCGACTACAGGCTCATGCTTTCCATGTTCCTGGACATAAACAACGGGTGACTTGGGAAGGGGAAGAGGGCTCTGCGACTTCCTATTATGGTTCACTGCTCGATCTCGATGTGACTGAGCTATCCGATACGGATGATTTACATCATCCAGAGGGACCCCTCATGGAGGCACAGTTGCTTGCAGCAGACTGCTTCGGAGCAGAGGAAACCCGATTTCTCATTGGAGGTAGCACAGTCGGTAACTTAGCGATGATTATGGGAGTTTGCTCACCTGGAGAGTTAGTTATCGTACAACGGAACGTTCACAAGTCAATTATTCATGGCCTAATGCTAGCAGGAGCTAGAGCTGTTCTACTCCCTCCGGATGTCGATGTGGTTTCCGGATTAGCGACAGTGCCAGGAGATCAGCTATTGGAGGCGACACTTGAGCGGTATTCAGATGCCAAAGCGGTCATCCTCTCCTCTCCCAACTATTATGGGATGAGTAAGGATTTGAAGCCGCTCATTGCACTCGCCCATAAATACGATATTCCTGTACTAGTCGACGAAGCACACGGACCGCATTTCGGATTTCATCCGAGCTTTCCCCAATCCGCTCTGCAATTGGAGGCAGACCTGGTTGTGCAATCTACTCATAAAATGCTCTCCGCTATGACAATGGGGGCTATGCTTCACATGCAGGGTAATCGTGTGCCTAGACCTTTGGTTCGTCAAGCATTAACGATGGTGCAGAGCTCAAGTCCCTCTTTTCCAATCATGGCGTCTCTAGATTTAGCTAGGAAGCAGCTACATACGCAAAAGGAGTTGGCTTTCTATTCCGGTCTTGAAGCTGTATCGCATACAATTAAAGATTTACACTTAACATCGTTTAGGGCACTCGGATATGGAGAATATATTAGTGAGGGGATTTCATACGATCCGTTCAAGCTTGTTTTGTTCGATGAGTCAGCAAAATTAAGTGGGTTCGAGCTAAGAGATGAGCTTTTGCAGAGAAAATGCGTAGCGGAGATGGCAGATGCACAGTATGTGGTTATGGCCTTCGGGACGGGCTCAACAAGAGCAGATGGTGAATGCTTACGTGCCGCATTATTGGATATCGAGACTCGTTTGCGGTCAAATTATGATGGTATTGATCCTATTCCGCAGGTAATGACATCGCACACGTCCTCTTCAGACCAGTCCTTCTACGCTATATCTGTGCCGGAGCCTGTTTTGTTCCGTAGAGAAGCTTACTCTTCACAGGCTGTTCCTTTGGATAAGAGTATAGGCTTAAAGGCAGCAGAATGGGTTATTCCTTATCCGCCGGGTATACCTGTCCTTTACCCGGGTGAAACTATAACGTTAGAGATTGTGGAACAATTGCAGCAGTGGCAGCATAAGGGTGCACAAATTCAAGGCGCACAAGATCCCGAGCTCCAGTTCATTCAGATACAGGTGAAATAGCGCAATTGTATAGAGGAGCCTGAAATGTTAAAGGATCAAGAGGCTAGAGATATTCGGAAAATTATAGCATGGGGGACAGGAATCGTCGCCAGTGCTCTTATTATCGGAGTAATCATAATATCGCCGGTAATCGGATTAGCAGATAGCGGTGATTTCGGTCGGGTGCTAGGGGTGACCGGATTAGCCGTACTTGATCCTAAACAGTCTTACGATGAGTTATATTTTAATTATGCACATCAGCATTTTGGCTATGGTGGTTACAGCTTAGGTGGATATATTTCTACCCATGTCATCCTTGTTGCGGTGGCAGGATTAATTGGCAGAGTAATTAATGGCGAGGTATTCGATATTCGTGTACTCGGCGTTTGTTACTCTGTTTTATTCGTATGGGCGATAACATTGTTAGTTAGAAATGCACCCGAAGTGAAAAGGCGAAGTAACACGATTATCATAGCCGTAATATTAGCGCTCAGCTTGCTTTTTGTGTTCGCTGACATCGGATATTTGGCTTATTTTCAATCGTTCTTCGGTGAGCCGTATGCTCTTATTGCCATGTTACTTATGGTTGCGTCGGCGATTGCGCTAGCTACTTCTACTTATCCAACGGGTAAACTATTGGCGCTATTCGTAATAGCAGCCTTAGCAGTAGCTACATCTAAGATTCAGAATGCACCACTCGGATTTGTTTTTGCGGTACTCGCTTGGAGAATGATCGGCTTAAGGAACGATAGGAAGTGGAGAAGGCAAATAGGAACAGGTGTAGCTGTGCTAGTCATCGGTTCCGCATTAATGATCATTGTCGCTCCAGACAGGCTTAAAAATGCAAACCTGTACCAATCTATCTTCTACGGGGTGTTGAAGGATTCACCACACATAGCCCAAGATATGACGGATCTGGGCATACCTAAGAAGTATGCCGTGTTAGCAGGGACGAATTATTTTCAGAAGGATACCGCTATTGCTCAGAGAGATGCTGTGTTACGGCAGGAAGTGCTGGAGAAGCTGAGTCATAAGGATATTGCGGTGTACTATTTGCGGCATCCTTCAAGATTCATGCAGAAGCTGGATAGGGCTGCAGAAAACTCGATGTTTATACGACCTTATTACCTGGGTAATTATGATCAAGCTGCAGGCAAGCGTTCAGGAGCAATCTCCTATACCTATAGTGGATGGAGCCAATGGAAGGTTAAATACATGCCGCACAATTCCATGTGGTACATCGGATGGTTTCTAGCGTATTATGCAGTGTTGGGCGCCCTATGGCTGAGAACCAAGTCAAGAAGGTTTCGATTATCACTTGAAACAATGGCAGTGGTCGCTTTAGCTGCAATATTCTCTTGTGTTGTTCCATTAATTGGGGACGGAGAAGCGGATCTAGGTAAGCATTTGTTTATGTTTAATGTCTGCTTTGATATGATAGGTATAAGCGTATTTATGAGTTTGGTCTACGGGCTAATCTGGCTCGTTGAACAGAGGGCCCGATCCTAAGGGTGTAGCTGAAAGGGGAAAGCTTGGTGCGAGGCGGATTATTCATCACGATAGAGGGCGGAGAGGGAGCGGGTAAGACAACGCTGATTCACGCTTTGGCGCATAAAGCGCAGCAACAGGGTCATGAAGTGATGATTACCCGGGAACCGGGAGGCATTCCAATCGCTGAGGCGATTCGTGCAGTCATCTTAGATACAGGAAATACGACGATGGATGCGCGTACGGAGGCATTGTTGTATGCGGCCGCACGAAGGCAGCATCTTGCTGAAAAGGTTTTGCCAGCGCTTGAGAAGGGGATGGTCGTTATCTGTGACCGTTTCATTGATAGCAGCTTGGCGTATCAGGGGTATGCTCGGGGCTTGGGGATAGAAGCGGTATGGGAAATTAATCGTTTTGCTACGGAAGGCAACATGCCAGATCTTACGCTCTATCTGGATATCGATCCAGAAATAGGTCTACAAAGAATTGAGCAAAACGGTGAGCGCGAGGTTAACCGCTTAGATCTGGAGAATCTGGCCTTTCATCGCCGGGTAAGAGAAGGTTATAAGCTCGTAGAAGCAAAGTTCGAGGAGCGGTTTATTACAATAGATGCTTCGGTATCTCCTGAACAAATTGCCGACCAAGCTTGGCATCATCTAGAGGATAAGATCGCAGGCAAACATAAGATATAAGCAAATAGAGGATTTTAACGTAAGTTGTCCAATTTATATAAGAAGCTACAGACCCCTATACATGACATTTAGAGGAGGCCTGAACAATGAAATTACTTATTGCCGTTATTCAAGATAAGGATAGTAACCGATTGTCGAATGCTCTGATCAAGGAAGGGTTTAGGGCGACCAAGCTTGCGAGCACCGGAGGTTTCTTACGTGCAGGCAACACAACATTCCTAATTGGGATAGAGGATGATCGGATTCAAGGCGCGCTCGATATTATTCGTGCAAACTGCAAAGTGCGTGATCAGTTGGTCACTCCAGTGTCGCCTGTTAGCGGAGCAGCAGATTCCTACATTCCTTTCCCAGTCGAAGTCCAAGTGGGTGGAGCAGCCGTGTTCGTGCTTCCGGTCGAGAGATTTGAACACTTCTAAGTATTCGGGCGGTGAGTCGATTTGAAGATCCAACCAGGAATGTTTCCCCTTAATAACACTGTTATGCGTGGAGAAACGACAGCTAGACCGACGCAAGCTCAGAACTTCGGAGATCTGATGCAGCAGCAAGATGAGCAACGGACACATGAAGAGCTCCAAAGAAAGCTGGAGGACATTCATGTCCAAGGCGAGCGATTAAACCGTTCCATGACCATTCGAGAGCTAGTTCTATATCGGCAAATGGTTAAAGCGTTTCTAGAAGATACAGTACGTCGTGGCATTGCCTTGAAGGAAACAAAAGGGTGGGACCGAAGAGGACGCGGCAAGAGATTTAAACTGTTAGAAGAAGTAGATGCTATGTTAGTTGGCATGGGAGAAGAGCTCCTTAAGAGCGAAGAAGGCAGAATTGATCTTCTTCAGAAGGTCGGAGAAATTCGCGGACTATTAATTAACATCGTATTTTAACGTAAGAAGGAGTACCATCATGGGGTTTCAACAAGTATTGGGGCAAGATAGAGCAAAAGCGTTACTGCAGAATGCACTTGCCACCCGTCGAATCGCTCATGCCTATTTGTTCGCAGGACCGGCAGGTTCAGGCCGTAGAGAGATGGCGAGCGCATTTGTTCAAGCTCTATTCTGTGAGAAGAACGGCAACGACGCTTGTGGCGAATGCTTGGAGTGTCGTAAGGTTCAACATGGCAATCACCCGGATCTACACGTCGTTAGTCCAGATGGGGCAACCGTTAAGATTGAGCAGATTCGCACGCTTCAGAAGGAGTTATCCTATCGTAGCGTGGGGGCAGGGTATAAGGTTTATATCATCGAAGGCGCAGAGACAATGACTGTTCAGGCTAGTAATAGCTTGCTTAAATTTCTGGAGGAGCCACCTTCTCCTGTTGTTGCTATTCTTCTTACACCAAGTGCACAAGCCGTATTGCCCACGATTTTATCTCGGTCACAGCTCATTTCCTTTGTACCAGGTGATCGGGAAGCATTGGAAAATGCACTCGTAAAAGAGGGCAAATCTCAGCTATTATCACGTGCGGCGGTGAATCTGTCATCAGGTCTTAATGCCAGTCGAAAATTGGTAGAAGAGAATTGGTTTGCAGATATCCGAAACGTAGTGATACAATTGGGTAAGGAGAATCCAAATCGATTCACTGCAAGTCTGCTTCAAGCGCAGCAGCAGATATTCAAAACGGATCTTCTTGAACATGTAGATGTACTGCTAGGGCTGTTAGCTTTGTGGTATAGAGATATGATTTACGCTATGACCGATCGTCAAGGACAGATGGTATTTCCGGATCAAGCCGATTGGATATCGAATACGGCCTGGAGCCGCCCGATTGAGTCTTGGGTTAGGATAATGGAATCTGCACTGATGGCGGCAAGACGAATAAAGGCTCACGTAGCGCCACAATTGGCCTTGGAGCAATTTCTGTTGAACGTGCGGGAGGGATAGAATTGTACGATGTGGTGGGAGTCCGCTTCAAGAAAGCGGGCAAAATCTATTATTTTGATCCCGCCGAGCATCCGGTGTCCAAAGATCAGCATGTCATCGTGGAGACAGCGCGTGGCGTTGAATACGGCAAAGTCGTTGTAGGCCCGAAGACGGTAGCAGAATCGGATGTCGTTCTTCCCTTGAAGAAAGTCATTCGAGTAGCCGGTGATCCTGACGCGAAAGCCGTCGAGGAAAACCGCGCAGCAGCGAAGAGTGCATTTACCGTTGGACTGCAGAAAATTAAGGACCATGAGCTTAAGATGAAGCTCGTGGACGTGGAATACACGTTTGACCGGAATAAGATCATCTTTTATTTTACGGCGGAAGGCCGCGTTGATTTCCGTGAGCTAGTTAAGGATTTAGCGGGTGTGTTTCGGACCCGCATTGAATTACGGCAGATCGGTGTGCGTGATGAAGCTAAGATGCTTGGCGGAATCGGCCCATGTGGGCGTGTGCTTTGTTGCTCCTCGTGGCTTGGCGATTTCGAACCCGTTTCTATTAAGATGGCGAAGGATCAGAACTTATCGCTCAATCCTACGAAGATTTCTGGCTTGTGCGGCCGCTTAATGTGCTGTTTGAAATACGAGCATGATAATTACGAGAGCGCCAAAGAAGAGCTACCTGCAATAGGTAGAGTCGTCGTCACTGCTATGGGTGAAGGTAAAGTCGTTGGTATTAATATTGGTAGTCGCAGTGTGCACGTGCAGGTGTTTGACCTAGGTAAGGTGAAAGAGTTGCCATTTGATGATGTCGTCCTGAAATGACTTTTGAGGTGGATAGTTGTTCATGAAAGACATTTTCCTTCGCGCAGATGAACTCGAATCGCATTTAGGTACCATACATGCTGACTTCGGGAATCTTAAGCTGATGATCAAAGATTTGTTGGAAGAAAACCAACGGCTCACAATTGAAAATCAGCAATTAAGAAAAGTGCTCAAACGGGAAACTGAACCCGTTGAATCGACCCAAGACGCGGCGGAAGAACCGGCTGCCATCGAGGGAGACAAGCCGCCCGCAGTTATGGGTGTCGGCGAGGGCTATGATAATTTAGCCCGGCTATATCATGAAGGCTTTCACATTTGCAACGTGTACTACGGTCATCTGCGAATGGAAGGCGATTGCTTGTTCTGTTTATCTTTCTTAAGCAAATAACCATTACGAATAAGCGACGGTCCTGTGATCAGGTCCGTTGCTTTTTTACGACGTCTTTGACCAATCAGATGGTTTCGTAAGGAGGATCAACTCAACCATAAAGATATTGCCTTCTACGGTGAGATAGCAGACGAGTCGTCGCTCATTCTGACCCATGGATCCTTTGTCATCTTATTTCCTGGTGAAATCCATCGCCCTTGCTGCTGCGTTGGAGAAGAGAGTAGAGTCAAGAAAGTAGTAATTAAGGTTCATCGCCGTCTACTGGAGTCTTAATCCATCTCGACCGACAAAATACCCGAAGCGACTGAATCGTTGCTCCGGGTATTTTGCTATTCACGAATAATTAATTCGAACGCTAGGGTTCCATTAGCAAGAATGCAATGTTCTGAAATGAGTTGACACTAAGGCCCGCATCTGACAAAAATTGCGATAGAACGATGAATCAAGTAAGCTTATAAGGGCAATAACCATATGTTAAGGGAGGTGCTGCGGAATGGATTCGGATACTCAAAGAGATGACGAACGTTCCCTGCAACCTGGAGAACGGCTTGACGACCTACTTACTCATAATCTAACCATCATTCAAAGCTCAGAAGTATTCAGCTTCTCACTGGATGCGGTATTACTTGCAAGATTCGCAGGTGTACCCCCAAGAGGACGCGTGCTCGACTTGTGTACAGGAAACGGAGTTATCCCTTTACTGCTAACCACTCGTACAGACGCTTCAATCGACGGAATTGAGATCCAGCCACGATTGGCGGATATGGCTAGGCGGAGCGTGCTGCTAAACGGGTTAAACGATAAAATAAATATTATAGAAAATGATTTGCGTGAATGGAAGCCAGAGGGTGAGTTATACGATGCTGTTACAGTAAACCCACCTTACTTGCCGCTCCAAAGCGGTGACTATAAGGAAAATCATCATCAAGCGATGGCGCGGCATGAGATTGGCTGTAAGCTTGAGGATGTTATCTCAGCTTGTGCTAGATCTGTCCGGATAGGCGGGCGAGTATCGATGGTACACCGTCCCAGCCGACTTGTAGATATTATCGATCTCATGCGTCGTTACCGGCTAGAGCCCAAAAGAATTCGGTTCGTCCATCCGCGCAGGGGAGCGGAAGCGAATATGGTACTCATAGAAGGAACGCGTGATGGCAAGCCTGAAGTTCGGTTATTACCACCGTTGATTGTATATGAGGAAGACGGAGAATACACACCTGAACTGCTAGCTGTGTTCTATGGCGAGGCTTCGGAATTACCCGACTTTAAGCGAAGTAATGGACGAGCCCCGATAAAGAAAATGAAGATAGATAGTGAGGAGGATAGGAAGTGACTAGAAACAACGACGAATTAGAGGCAGTAGTAGAAAAGGCATCCGTCCAGCGAAGCTTCACCTCGCGGGAAACTCCAGGAACATTATATTTGGTCGCCACACCTATCGGCAACCTAGAGGATATGACATTTCGTGCGATACGAACTTTAAAGGAAGTGCAGCTCATCGCTGCGGAGGATACCAGACAGACGCGTAAGCTGCTTACACATTTCGAAATCCAGAACAGACTGGTTAGCTATCATGAGCATAATCGGGAGGCGAGTGGTCCGGAGCTCATTCGATTGCTGCTGGAAGGACAACATATCGCTTTAGTTAGTGATGCTGGAATTCCTGCGATATCCGACCCTGGGGCGGATCTTGTTAGAGATGCGGTAGCTCAAGGAATCCCCGTTGTCCCAATCCCTGGGGCGAATGCAGCTCTGTCTGGATTGATTATTTCTGGTTTGCCCACGGATCGGTTTCTGTTCGTTGGGTTTCCTCCCCGTGAACGTAAGGGAGTGAACAAGCTTCTAGATAGTTTAGAGGGAGAGAGCGGCACTTTGATGTTCTACGAATCTCCTCATCGACTGAAGAAAACGTTGGCGGTGGTCGCGGAACGATGGAGCGGGCGCAGGATGGCTATTGTACGCGAGTTAACTAAGCGTTACGAGGAAGTCGTTAGAGGTACGGTGCAGGCCTGCTTGGAGCATGCCGAGCAGAACCAGCTGCTCGGAGAGTGCTGTATTATAATAGAAGGAACACGTCCAAATGAAGGTGGAGCAGCATCTTCTGGAGAAGCGAATAGCGGTCAATGGTGGTTCGCCCTCACGCTTGCTCAGCATGTTGCTCATTATGAGGGGCTGCAGATTAACCGTAAGGAAGCTATGAAGATGGCTGCAAATGATCGCGGAATATCCAAACGTGATGTCTATCAAGCCTTGTTAAGTAATAGTGAGGATTAAACCGAATAAAGAACAAAAAAAACCCTCCCAATATCATATTGGGAGGGGGTACAAGGAGTATAAAAAGGTTGGAATTAACAATTATTAGAATACAATTTTCATTATAAACTATTTTCTTTAATTTGTCACAGGTGAAGGCAAATCCTTCAAACATTCTCTGCAAATTATTTTTCCTTTGAAGTAAGTAACGTTCTCTGCATTGCCGCAGAAGATACAAGCAGGCTCATATTTCTTAAGCATGATGCGCTCGCCATCCACATAAATTTCAAGGGCATCTTTCTCGCCGATGCCTAGAGTACGACGTAATTCGATTGGAATAACAACCCGACCCAACTCATCGACTTTCCGTACAATACCAGTAGATTTCATCATCTAGTAATACCCCTCTCATAAGGTTAAAATAATAACAAGCGGACTTCATCTTTCAGAGATTATCCGCATTCGCCAACATTCGACAAAATTCTCTGTTTACCGTTCTCTATCGTACCAACGATTCCCAAATAAGTCAACCTGTAATCATAGATTTTAGCTGAATGTTCTCTGAATATCCTATAAAAATGGCGATTTCTAAAACAATTATGGATAATAGCGGGTCAATATAAAAGGAAAGCGATATTCGACATAATTCGACATATTCCGATATTTATTCTGTGGTTTTGTCGAAAGTCGACAATGAATGAGGTGATATCCATGCTCATAGAATTGCAAGAAGAGAAGGTTTTCAAGGACCCAGTTCATCATTCCATTTACGTCCAGGACATGATCATCTGGAAACTCATTAACACGCCTGAATTTCAGCGTCTTAGACGAATACGCCAGCTTGGCACCTCCTATCTCACCTTCCATGGAGCAGAGCATAGTCGATTTTCCCATTCTTTGGGCGTTTATGAAATAACAAGAAAAATAATATCGCAGTTTGAGCGTAACGGATATGCGGATTGGCCGCAAGAGGAAAAATTATTAAGCCTTTGTGCTTCTTTACTTCATGATGTCGGTCATGGTCCATTTTCCCACTCTCTCGAGGAAATCTTCCATATTGATCATGAGCAATGGACTTGTGAGATTATTTTGGGAGATACAGGTGTGAACCGAGTTTTAAGGGAGGTTGATCCTCAGTTTCCAGCTCAGGTCGCTTCTGTTATCCGCAAGAAGTATGAGAAACCGATTGTTGTCAGTCTAGTGTCCAGCCAGTTAGATGCAGATCGGATGGACTATTTGCTAAGGGATGCCTATTTCACAGGGGTGAACTACGGCACATTTGATATCGACCGTATTCTCCGCGTTCTACGTCCTTATAAAGGAAAGATCGTAGTTAAGGAAAGTGGAATGCATGCGGTTGAAGATTATTTAATGTCCCGTTACCAAATGTACTGGCAGGTTTATTTTCATCCGGTAACTCGCAGCTCGGAGATTATTCTTAGACAAATTTTCCGAAGGGCAAGTGAACTAACCCAAACCGGTTATGAATTCTCCTTCATGCTATCTCCGATCCGTGAATTATTATCAGGGTCAATTGCTCTAAAACAGTATTTGAAGCTGGACGAGTCAATGCTACAGACAACATTCGGGCAATGGGCGGACGAGAAGGATGAGCTATTGTCGGATTTATGCTGTCGATTCTTGAACCGGCAGTTATACAAATATGTTCCTCTAATAGAAGATGATCAGAATTGGCTCGATAATGTTAGGCAGGAATGGAAGAAGATTGGGCTAAATCCGGAATATCATATGGAAGTCGATACGCCCATGGATTCGCCTTATGATGTCTACAAGCTGGGGGCTTTGCCGGATGGCAAAGAGAAGCCTCCAATCCTGCTCTTGGGTGAGCAAGAGGAATTGACAGAGATTTCTGTGAAGTCGGATATTATTAGATCTATTGCCGGCTTGCATCGTGGGAAATACTACTTTTATTATCCCGAGGAAAGGGTTCTTCCACACGCCGAAAAGCTCAGTTCGGAAACTCGTAGGATGCTATCTATATAATAGAAGAAAGCGATCCAAAAATCGGCTTCAAATCAGCTTCTTAGCACCGACTTTCTATAAAAGGAGACAACTTACGACATGCTTATCGACACGCACGCTCATCTAGATTCTCCCAAGTTCGACAACGATCGCGAAGAGGTTATTGATCGCGCGCTTCAAGCGGGAATCGACACGATCGTGAACATTGGTTTCAACCGAGAAACGATTCCCACAACGATAGCCTTGGCAGAAAAGTATCCATTCATCTATGCAGTTGTCGGTTGGCACCCAACAGATGCCATTGATATGAAGCTAGAGGAGGACTTGGCCTGGATAGAACGATTATGCAGCCATCCTAAGGTTGTGGCCATCGGAGAGATCGGACTTGATTATTATTGGGATACTTCTCCTAAGGAAATCCAACATACTGTATTTCGCGAACAGATCCGACTGGCAAGACGTTTAAATAAACCTATCGTGATCCATAATCGGGATGCCCATGAAGACATCGTGAGAATACTTAAAGAAGAGAAGGCAGAAGAAGTCGGTGGAATTATGCATTGTTTCTCAGGAAGTCCTGAAATTGCCAAAAAATGCCTTGATATGAACTTCCATATTTCGTTCGGAGGCCCTGTTACTTTCAAAAATGCCAGAGTACCTAAAGAGGTGTTGGAATGTGTCCCTCTTGATCGAATATTACTCGAAACAGATGCTCCTTATTTAACTCCACACCCTCATCGAGGACAACGAAATGAATCGGCATATGTTCGTCTTATTGCAGAGACAGTAGCGGGGATAAAAAGTGTAAGTTTGGAAGAAATTGCTAAAATAACGAGTGAAAATGGACGTCGCTGTTTGGGGATAACGAGATAAACGGAAGATTTGGAAGGAAAACTGGACCGTTTGGAGAAAAAACTGTCTTTTACTTCGAATAATCCAAGGGTTTTGGCTAATTTCCGTGAAAATGGAGGAATTCGTCCATTGTCACATCTTTACACCTTCATCCAGTAGAGGTTATCATCATCAACAGAAGTTCGAATATGACATTCCTTTTCCAGTGCGCTTAATCTCCCGATTGGGAGAGTGGGGGACCCAACGCGATGACGATTATGATCTAAATTCGTCCAAAGCGGTCCGAGCAATCTTGGGGTGAATCTTGCAACTGGTGTAGACGCGACTCTATCTGAGTAACTCGTCATAGCAGGCAGCAGGTAGGGCAACTCTCTTTCGCCCGAACCCGACAGCTAACCCCGCAAGCGTGATAGAGAGAGGTCAACCTCGTGCCGCGATAATTCCCTTAATTTCTTACATGCGGAAGCCACGAACAGGTCCTCTGTCTCGATGGCTTTTTGTGTTGAAAAAAAGGGTTGTGGAAGCTTGTACATCATGTATAAGCGTGCACGAACTGGATAAGGCGGCGCTTAATCTTATGGCCAAATCGAAGGATGATAGGCGATTTGAATGAGTGTCGATAACCATTTTGGATTAGTCGCGTCTGACAAGGTATCATGCATCACAGTCGACGGCGGGGCTATGAAGGAGGAGCGAGATATGGGCTTTATTCCTACTGAGGAAACCCATGATCCACGACCGACCGGCAAGCTTTTCGCACTGCGATGGAAGCATGAGCATTTGCGCTCAATATTATTAGGCGCAATTCTCGTTTTTGCCATCACAATCATGTTCGTATCATTGTTGCAGAGAGAAGCAACCAAGAACATTACGATTATCGACAACGGAATCACTTCCGTTATCAGAACGCAATCATCGAACGTAATTGGTTTTCTCAAGGAACAGGATATTCAGGTTGGATCACATGATCGTCTTTCTCTGCTACCTACCGACTCCCTTGAAGAGGGAAGCCAGATCGTTATTGATCGCGCGTTGGGGGTTACAGTAAAGGCTGACGGGAAACAAGAATTTGCGTACACGGTTGAAGATACGGTTGGGGAAGTCATAAGTGCAATGAATATTAAGTTGTCTGATCATGACCGGGTAACACCGGAGCTGAACAGTCCCTTGAAAGAGGGAATGACCGTAGCGGTTGTTAGGGTTCGTAAAGAAGTCACAGAGACCAAGTCCCCTATCGCCTTTAAGGTCGTGCAACAGAAGAGCAAGGATTTAGAAGAAGGTAAACAAAAGGTTGTGACAGCTGGGAAGAATGGGCTTGTCATGTTCAAGACGGAACGAGTTTATGAGGATGGTAAGCTTGTCAGTCAGGAATTACTTGAGAAAACGGTAGCCGAGCCTGCAGTGCAGCAGATCGTTGCCGTGGGTACGAAGAAGAAAGCTGAAGTGGTTACTCTTTCGTATAACGGAGCTCCTTCATCCGCTGAAGCGAAAACCGTTAAGCTAAACGGTAAAAAAGTCAAAGTTAAACGCATGCTTAGCAATGTAACTTTGACAGCCTATTCAGCGGGTGAGGCTTCAACGGGCAAGTCTAAGGGGGACTCGGGCTATGGCATAACTGCGTCTGGGTCCACTGTGACTGAAGGACGTACGATTGCGGTAGATCCGAAGGTCATTCCAATTGGCTGGTGGGTTTATATCGAAGGTATCGGATTCAGAAGAGCTGAAGATACGGGTGGCGCGGTCAAAGGCAAGAAGATCGATGTCTACTACGATAGTGAATCGCACGCCAACAAGTTTGGGTTAAAGCGGGGATATACGGTATACGTGATCGGACCTAAAAAACCGTCTGCCGACTAAGGATTGCAACCGTTGCTTGCGATAAATAGGAAGTGAGGAATCGGGAAGAAGCTGAGGGCTTCTTCCCGATTTTGCGTTGTGGTGGCAACTGTTAATACTTGCTGTCTTTCCTAATCTCGTATACGCTTGTAGCAATGGCTTTGTAAAGGCGGAATGGAATTGTATGATAAGTGAAATGATTGTCGTTGAGGGTAAGGATGATACAACGGCTGTTAGGAGAGCTATTGGCGCCGATACGATTGAAACGGGAGGCTCCGCGATCGGAGAAGATGTTCTCAGACGTATTGAGTTAGCTCAAGCTCGCAGAGGGGTAATCGTGCTGACCGATCCAGATTCTCCGGGAGAGCGTATTCGCAAGATTGTAACCGAGCGCGTACCGGGCTGTAAGCACGCCTTCCTGACGAAGGATGAGGCAAGAGGGCGAAGAGGGATTGGGGTCGAGCATGCTTCCGACGAGGCCATTCGCAGAGCGTTGGAAAGCGTTCGTAGCCCTGAGGGTGATTCTGGCGAGCTTGGGGAGATCGAATGGAATGATCTGTTGGACTCCGGGCTCATCGTAATCGCCTCCTCCGCGCGTCGTAGAGAACGTATGGGAGAGCTATTGGGGATCGGATATGCGAATGGCAAACAATTTTACAAAAGATGTCTCATGTTCCGGATCACACGGTTAGAATTTCTAGCTGCATTGGAACAACTTGAGCAGGAAGGGTTATAGATGAACATGAAGCAATCGACAGAGAAGAAATTCGCGACTAAGAAGAACGGCGAGGCTAAGAAGAACACGGAGAATAAGCAGATCGGTGTGAATAAGAAGGGTGAGGCTAAGAAGTACGGAATCCACACTAAGCCTTACGAGTATAATAAATCGCCCAAGCCGGAGGCGGGAGCGGCTAAACAAGGCAATGCATCAGCCCCATCTCCAGTAGACATGGTGAAAGCCATCGCTACCTCCAGCCGTACGCGTGATATCATACGTAAGCATCGTTTTACGTTCAAGAAGAGCCTAGGACAAAACTTTCTAATCAACACAGATGTTCTTGATCAAATTATCGCTGCAGCAGGGTTAGATGAAACTCGTGGAGCGCTAGAGATAGGCCCTGGAATCGGGTCCCTTACGGAACGGCTTGCGAAGGAAGCGGGCAAAGTAACTGCAGTGGAAATCGATAGACGCCTGATTCCTATTTTGCAAGACGTGATGTCCCCTTATGAGAATGTTAGCATCGTGCACAGCGATATTCTTAAGACGGATTTGCAACAGCTATGGCAGGAGCAGTTCTCAGGCTTAGCTGGTGTAAGCGTAGTTGCTAACCTCCCTTATTATGTGACGACCCCAATCATTATGAAGCTGCTCGAGGAGCGTCTGCCTCTTGAGAACATCGTTGTTATGGTTCAGAAGGAAGTTGCGGAGAGAATGGCAGCTAAGCCAGGGGGAAAAGAGTTCGGAAGCTTAAGTATTGCAGTGCAGTACTATTGTGAGCCTGAGCTTATCTGCATCGTGCCTGGTAAATCGTTCATGCCTGCTCCTAACGTGGAGTCGGCAGTCATTAAGCTGAAACGTCGTTCAGAGCCAGCTGTTATCGTACCCGATGAAGCGAAGTATTTCCACGTCGTTCAGACCTCCTTCTCCCAACGTCGAAAGACATTAGCTAATAATCTCTCGGCATTCTCAGGGAAAGAGCGTAAGGGAGAATTGTCAGAGCTGCTGCTGGGAATTGGAATACAGCCTGAACGCCGAGCAGAGACGCTGTCCTTGCAAGAATTTGCGCTCGTATGCGAGATGCTTATTAAGAACGGAATGCTCGCGTAAACCGAAATCACCCGGACGCGCACAGGAAGCCCCTTCGTTCCATAGGATAGACGAAGAGGTGATTGGCCCATGAAGCAGGGTGATCTAGTCGTACGTAAGTCCTATGGTGGGGATGTATTGTTCTGGGTTTCGGCGTTCGCTGCGCATCAGGCCGTGCTCAGGGGGATGGACTATCGATTGCTCGCGGACGCGCCAATTGATGATCTTCAAACAGTGCGAAACCCGGACGAGCTCGGAGAGACACGTAAAGCACGTATTAAGGCGAATGAGTCACTTCGTCGAATGAGCGAGGAGAGGAACCGGCAAGCCGCGCATGCGGGGTTCACATCAGCTCTAGGCGAACGAGGACAGCCTTTCTTCGAAATGCCCGGAAAGGTTCTCCACTTGGATGGGGACGCTAATTATTTAAAGAAGAGCATGCAGGTTTATAATCAGTTAAAGGTTCCTGCAGAAGGTGTCCATTGTCACGAGTCACAGATGCCACAAATTCTTCATCGCATGCTGCCTCAATTCCAGCCAGACATTGTCGTAATCACCGGTCATGATGGTGTGCTCAAGCAGCGAGAGGATCTTCAACAGCTAAGTAGTTATAAGAATTCTTTGAACTTTGTTCAGGCGGTAAATGTTGCCAGAGACTATGAACGTAATCTTGATTCGCTTGTCGTTGTCGCCGGTGCATGCCAATCCCATTTTGAAGCGCTACTGCAAGCAGGAGCAAATTTTGCAAGCTCCCCCGGGCGCATCATGATTCATGCTCTTGATCCGGTTTACGTGGCAGTGCGGGCGTCCTTCACTCCTTTTCGGGATACGATCAATATTACAGATGTGATCGCTCACACGATTAGCGGAAGGCAGGGAGTGGGTGGAATCGAAACGATGGGGCGATATCGGATCGGAGTCCCGAATCTAAAAGACGTGAACACAGAACAAAATATGAACATTGTGTGACAGTTTTTTAGCTATATTTTGAAAAAGCCCGTACCTACAAGGAAAATGACCGTTGACATTAAAACAGAATCGTTGATATAATATTCTATTCATTTGACACCTCCCCTGATTTTAGATATAATTTACAGGGAAAGAGGTGGTAGTGGATCATGGCTAAAAACACTCTTCTAGAGATCAAACGAAGCCTGGAACCGCACGTCGGCTCCAAAATCATGCTCCGCGCCAACGGTGGACGCCGGAAAACCATCGAACGCACGGGAGTATTGGAAGAAATCTACCCATCGGTTTTCATTGTAAAACTGGATCAGGAACAGCACGCGTTTAAGCGGGTTTCGTACAGTTATGCTGATATTTTGACTGAATCCGTGGAAGTTATGCTGTGCAATGAAGATGGCGAAGTTCGAATCAACTATTTATCGCACTGACACGGTTAATTGTACGGGCAGCATCGCGCTTAAGTTCAGGCGTAGTGCTGTCCGTTTTGCATGTATAAGCTTTGTAGAAGGCATCCTAGATAAGTACGTAGCTTAATATTTGCTGCACTTATGCTTAGGAGGCGAAGGAATGAGTCGAAGAAGAAGCATGATGTCCGAGCAATTTAAAGCGGAGCTTGCCAAGGATCTAGGGTTCTATGATACAGTACAGCAAGAAGGTTGGGGCGGGATTCGCACTAAGGATGCTGGGAACATGGTGAAGCGAGCAATTCAGATCGCCGAGCAGCAGATGGCAGCGCGTCCTCCACAATCATAGGAGCTGCGTGGGATAGGCGGAGGGCGTATTCCTGAACCTGAGGGATCGACCCTCCTTTTCGCATTTATAGGCTCTGTTTGTTATAATATGTAAAGGTTTTTTTGCGACGTTGAAGCTTTTTTACTGGGGAAGTGGTGATGAACTTGTCGAAGATCTATGAGAAGGCACCTGCCAAAATAAATCTGCTATTGGATGTATTACGCAAGAGGGAAGATGGCTTTCATGAGGTAGAGATGATTATGACGATGGTCGATTTGGCCGACCGTTTGGAGATGGAAGAGCTCCCAAGGGATCAAATTGTGCTTTCTAGCCAAGTAGGCTTTATTCCTCTAGATGAGAAAAATCTTGCATTCCAAGCAGCGAAATTAATTAAAGAGCGTTATGGGGTCAAGCGAGGTGTCTATATTCATCTGGACAAGCAAATTCCGGTTGCTGCGGGATTAGCCGGAGGGAGCAGCGATGCGGCTGCCACTTTAAGGGGACTCAACCGCCTTTGGAATTTGGAACTGCCGTCAGAAGAGCTTGAAGAGCTTGGGGCAGAGCTTGGCTCAGATGTCCCCTTCTGTATACGTGGAGGCACTGCCTTAGCTCGTGGGCGCGGAGAGAAGCTAGAGAGCATCTCCCCACCACCGCAATGCTGGGTTATCCTCGCAAAGCCTCCGATCAATGTATCGACTGCAGATGTCTACGGTAAATTCCGAGTGAACGATCTGAAGAAGCACCCATCCATTCCGAATATGCTGGACGCCTTATCCCGTCAGTCTTTCTCGGATATGTGTGCTTCCCTCGGCAATGTTCTCGAGTCCGTAACGTTAAATCGTTACCCAGAGGTCAGGCAGATTAAAGAATGCATGATGAAATCTGGAGCAGACGGGGTATTGATGTCCGGAAGTGGGCCAACTGTATTTGGAATCGTATCTAAAGAAATTAAGGTTGCAAGGGTGTACAACGGGTTAAGAGGTTTCTGTAAAGAGGTGTATGTGGTAAGGATGTTAACATAACTCTCATTTGATGCTCTATTACGCCGTTCTCCTTGAATAAAACCGTATAAAAGTGTTATGATACACGTAAAATATTCGGATTTGGACGGGAGAGGGGATCGTGAAAAAATTGAAGCGCAGCGCTCGGCTCGTTGAAATGACGCAATACTTATTAACCCGTCCCCACACGTTAATTTCCCTGACAGCCTTCGCCGAGAGATACCAGTCAGCTAAGTCCTCCATTAGTGAAGATTTAGCGATTATTAAAGAAGTATTCGAGGACGAAGGGATTGGAGAGCTTAGCACTTTAGCTGGAGCAGCTGGAGGCGTTAGGTTCGTTCCTAAGTGTCGCAAGGATCAGGCGTTGGAGCAGATGGATTCGATTTGCCGTGAGCTAGAGCAGCCGGAGAGGCTACTCCCAGGCGGTTATCTATATATGACAGATTTACTTGGTCAACCAGCCATGATGCAAGAGGTAGGCCGGATGTTTGCTACAGCATTCGCGGATCGGAATATCGATGTCATCATGACTGTAGAAACGAAGGGTATTCCGTTAGCACATGCGACTGCCCAATACTTAAATTTGCCGGTTGTCATTGTTCGTCGCGACCACAAAGTGACGGAAGGTTCAGCTGTTAGTATCAATTACGTGTCAGGCTCAACGAAACGGATTCAGACGATGTCTCTGGCGCGGAGAGCTCTCAAGGAACAATCTCGAGTACTTATTATCGATGATTTCATGAAAGCTGGCGGAACGATTCAGGGCATGGTCGATTTACTCTACGAGTTCCGTGCAGTTGTAGCTGGAGTAGGCGTATTTGTTGAATCTGAGGTGGATAGCGAGGAACGTCTATTGCATGACTACGTCTCTCTAGCTCGCTTAACCGAAGTAGATCTCAAAACTCGTCAAATTACTGTTCAACCGGGTAACTTTTTTCAAGAAGATTAGGAGGAATACATAATGGCACTTAAAATTATTTCCACTTCAGATGCACCTGCGGCAATTGGTCCTTACGCTCAAGCCGTACGTGCCGGAAATCTAATCTATACCTCTGGTCAAATTCCACTAACACCTGCAGGTGAGCTCGTGATGGGGACGATTCAGGAACAAACCCACCAGGTGTTGACTAACTTGAAAGCGGTTTTAGCAGCGGAGGGCGCATCACTCCAAGACGTCATTAAGACGACTGTTTTTCTCAAGGATATGAATCAGTTTGCAGAGTTCAACTTGGTATATGCATCGTACTTCGGTGACCATACACCGGCTCGCTCAACCGTAGAAGTGGCAAGGCTTCCGAAGGATGTTTTTGTCGAAATTGAATTAATAGCGGCGATATCTGTCGAAACTGTAAGGAATTAAAAAATTTATTCAAAATTTGCAATAGTTTTTCCAAAATTAAGAAGGAATTTGCACCGGTTTGTGGAATATTACACCAAGTCTTTCTGATGGACAAAGGTGGTGAACACAGGTGCAAATTACAGACGTGAGACTCCGCCGCGTCAATTCGGAGGGGCGTATGAAAGCCATTGCTTCAATTACTATCGATAATGAATTCGTCGTACATGACATTCGCGTTATCGATGGGAACAATGGTATGTTCGTCGCTATGCCGAGTAAACGGACTCCGGATGGAGAGTTTCGGGATATTGCTCATCCAATTTCTTCGGGTACGCGCGAGAAAATTCAAGCTGCAGTATTGGCTGAATATGAGCGGGCTGCTCAAGATGAAGAAGTTATGGTTGTCGAAGGGGCATAATAATGTTATATCTGAAAAGAGGGCCCCTACAGGCTCTCTTTTCAATTTTATAAGAATAAGCTATGATCTGAGAAGTTGATGATTCAATGAATAACAGGAAGGGGTTTTACTTAAATGAAGAAAATGGCGATCGTGCTAGCTGCGGGGCAGGGCAAGCGCATGAAATCGAAATTATATAAAGTGTTGCATTCCGTTTGCGGTACACCAATGGTTGGTCATGTATTGAATGCAGTTCACGGAGCTTCCTGCGAGCGCTCTATCGTAATTGTTGGTCACGGGGCGGAAGCCGTTAAGAGTGTGCTCGGGGGCTCTGTAGAATATGCGCTACAAAGCGAACAGTTAGGTACAGGGCATGCGGTTATGCAGGCAAAGCCGCTGTTGGCGGATGAGGAAGGTGTAACCATTGTTATTTGTGGAGACACGCCGCTTATCCGCAAGGAAACCGTTGAATCTATGATCGAGCTACACGTGCAGCAAGGTGTTGCCGCTACGATTCTGACCGCACAATTACCAGAGCCTTCAGGCTATGGTCGTATTGTGCGTGGGACAGATAATGGTGTGCTTCGTATTGTGGAGCATAAAGACTGCTCGCCGGAAGAGGCTGAGATTAACGAAATCAACACGGGGACATACTGCTTCGATAATCGTAAGCTGTTCCAAGCGTTGGAGAAGGTTACGAATACGAATGCCCAAGGGGAATATTACTTAACAGATGTGATCGGAATATTGCAGCGCGAGGGCGATGCTATTGCTGCTTACTTGGTTGAGGATTCAGCCGAATCGATTGGGGTTAATGATCGTATAGCGCTTGGTGAAGCGGAACGCCTCATGCGTCGACGCATCAATGTTGGTCATCAAATCAATGGGGTAACCCTGATCGATGCGGAACAAACTTACATTGATGTCAATGTGACGATTGGTTCGGATACTATTCTTTATCCGGGCACTGTCCTACGTGGCCAAACATCGATCGGCTCTAGTTGTATCATTGGTCCTTCAACTGAGCTCGCAGATACGGTTGTAGGTGATGGAGTTTCGATTCGTCAGACCGTCGCTGAAGGGGCGGAGATTGGCAATGAATGTATCGTTGGACCATTTGCGTATTTACGTCCAGGTACAAAATTGGGCAGTCAAGTTAAGGTTGGAGACTTTGTTGAGATTAAGAATGCTGTAATCGGAGATTATAGCAAAGTACCGCATTTGAGCTATGTAGGCGATGCTATCGTTGGTTCTAACGTAAATATTGGCTGTGGTGCGATTACAGCTAACTATGACGGGTATAATAAGTCCATAACCGAGATTGGCGATAATGTGTTTATCGGTAGTAATGTCAATCTCATCGCCCCTGTTAAGGTCGGTAATGGGGCATATATCGTTGCAGGATCTACGATTACGCATAATGTAGCAGATAACGATGTTGCTATCGCTCGCGAACGCCAAGTGAATAAGCCGGGTTATGCGGATAAGCTTCGTAAACAAGCCCGTGCTAAGAAGGATAAAGAAACCGAATAAACAAAGGCGGTTAAACGATGGTCTATTCGGATCCAACATTAAAACTCTTCTCCTGTAGCTCAAATCCTGAACTGGCGAAAGCAATCGCTGGTCATATCGGGCTCGAGCTGGGGAATGTCACCATGAGTCGGTTTAGTGATGGAGAAAGTCATGTTCAGCTTGATGACAGTGTCAGAGGAAGCGACGTGTACGTCGTGCAATCTACTTCTGCACCTGTAAATGACCATCTTATTGAGCTTCTCGTTATGGTCGATGCGCTGAAGAGAGCCTCTGCGAAGACGATCAATGTCGTGATGCCCTATTATGGATATGCCCGACAAGACCGTAAGGCGCGATCTCGTGATCCAATTACTGCGAAGCTGGTTGCAAATCTTATTGAGACAGCGGGCGCTCACCGCGTAATTGCGATGGATTTGCATGCGATGCAAATTCAAGGCTTCTTCGATATTCCCGTTGATCACTTGCTAGGAGTTCCAATTCTTGGGGATTATTTTAACAGTAAGAAGTTACCTTCTCCTGTCGTTGTCTCCCCCGATCATGGTGGTGTTGTGAGGGCGCGGAGATTAGCAGATACGCTCCAAGCACCGCTTGCTATTATTGACAAGCGGAGGCCGGAGCCAGGGGTCGTAGAGGTAATGAATATTATTGGAGATGTATCTGGTCGTACGGCGATTCTGATCGATGATATTATCGATACCGCTGGAACGATAGTGCTGGCAGCCAATGCGTTAAAAAAAGCGGGTGCAATGGATATTTATGCTTGCTGTACGCACCCTGTCCTTTCAGGTCCAGCTATAGAAAGGCTCGCGACATCACCCATCGTGGAGATTGTCATTACAGATACCATCCCTCTTAGGCAGCCTTGCGCCACCTCTAAGGTAAAAGTGCTCTCTGTCGCCTCGTTAATTGCTGAGGCGATCGTACGAATTCACGAAAAGCAATCGATTAGCAAACTGTTTGAGCCTCATGTTTAAAAAGATTCATGTTTAATGACCTCCTCTCTAGGGTAAAACAAGGTATACGTAATTGAGGAGGCAAGCATCATGAGTGCGACATTAACAGTACAAGCACGCGAAGCGGTTAGCAAAGGTGAACTCAATCGAATTCGATCCGAAGGTAAAATACCGGGAGTCGTTTATGGGAGGGGGATGGAAAGTCCTGCGAAGATCTCGATAGAGAGCAAGGATCTTTCGGCAATGCTTAGAAGCCATCCGCATGCGGTTATTGATATGGACATCCCTGGTATGGGGAAACAGCCCGTGATGATGGCGGAGCTACAAAGGAACCCAATCTCTCGTCAGGTCACGCATATCGATTTCCATCGCATCAACATGAACGAGAAAATATCAACATCCGCCCGCTTGGAAACCACCGGAACATCTCTGGGGGAAAAAGAAGGCGGTATGCTACAGCTTGTTGCTCATGAGATTGAAATTGAATGTTATCCTAAGGATATTCCGGACTCCATTCCTGTTGATGTAAGTCAGTTGGAGTTGGGTGGACATCTTACGATAAGTGATATTAAGCTGCCAACCGGCGTAGAAGCTACACAAGACCCAGAAATGGTTATTGTATCGGTGTTGGCTCCACAGAAGGAGCGTACGGAGGAAGAGCTTGACGCACTTGGTGATGAAGCCGAGGAGGATCGCAAGCATTCAGAGGCGGCGCAGGCAGTTGATAAAGTGTCTAACGGATAAGCTGATCTTATAGAACAAGAGGCCGCGCTTCTGCAGCGCGGCCTCTTGTCGTTATTCCAAATTCATCAGCTTCTACAGGCTGAACGGACTATTCTTTTAATAACCTGGGCGGGAGATAAAGGTAAATTGCTTGCGGTTGTAGAAAATATTGTTGACCTGAACAAATTCCTTGCCATAATATTCGATAAAGCCGATATCGCTATGTCGCCGCCCAATATAAATTTGCACGGGGACCTCTGAACACATATGATCAAGGAAGTGACGATCATCAAAAATCATCTGGCCGTTCATGTACACATCAATTCACCCTCTTTCTCAATAGGCTCGCTAATTATTAGGACACTTGAGGGTTGAAAATCGTTGCATTTAATAAAAAGTTTTTTGTTTTAATGATTTAATGCGACATTCAAGGACGTCGAAGCTGTATATATTGGAGGATGAGGAACGTTATGTATTGGATTGTTGGACTAGGAAATCCCGGTGCCGCTTATGCTCATACACGACATAATGCGGGCTTTATGGTCATAGATGAGTTAGCACGCCGGTTGAATATTGAGGTTACTACGCAGAAATGTAAAGCATTTGTTGGCGAAGGACGCGTTGGGAGTACGAAGATTGCTCTCTTGAAGCCACAAACCTTTATGAATTTGTCCGGGGAATCACTTCGTGCCTTTATGGACTACTATAAAGTGAAGCTTGAGGATCTGATTGTTGTCTACGATGACTTGGATACCGAGATTGGTCGTATTCGCCTCAGATATCAGGGGAGCCCAGGCGGGCATAATGGAATTAAGTCTATTATCCAGCATACGGGGACCCAGACGTTCAATCGTGTCCGTGTCGGCATCTCTCGACCAAAGCCAGGAATGGTCATTTCAGATTATGTTCTTTCTACATTTGCTAAAGCGGAGCAAGAGGATTTGCGGAAGTCGGTGGAGGATGCTTGTGACGCTATCGAATTTAGTTTGAGTCATTCTTTCGAGCAGACCATGGCAAAGTTTAATGCAAAAGGATAATACGCTTAAAAAAGCGACTTTGCGGGAATACTGAATAAGAAAGCGGGAACTGCCGCATAACCTTACTTCAGGAGGCATACATATGGCTGTAAACTATATTTGCCGACATTGTAGCATGCCGCTTGGGAGCTTCGAGAACGCTGATGTCCCAGAATATCGACTGGGCTTACATTTCTTGACCCCCGAAGAGCGAAAGCGTATAATAGCGTATAATTCCAACGGAGACGTGACTGTACGGGTAATATGCGATTATTGTAGTCAGACCTTGGACGCAAACCCAGAACTCTCGTTATTGTCCAATCCATTGCAATAAACTGTACATGATTCACGGTCGTTCTGACATCATCAGTGAGTCCTTGGCATGTGCCGGGGCTTTTTTCATGATTCTACAAAACGGATTTGTGTATTCTTTAACGGTTTAGCTGTCATTGTGACATTAGCACTGTGAGCGCACGGCGCCTCATCGTTAGAAACACGGAGGACGGCTGAACCGTTTGTACTTGAGAGGGGAAATGCCATGAAGCCTTTAATCCAATCGCTCGTCACCGATCCCGATTTAGTTAGCATTCTACAAGGGCTGAAGGGCGGAATGCGGGAGCAGCTTGTTGCTGGCTTGTCCGGATCCGCACGTCAAGCGGCTATTGCAGGAATGTATCAGGATCTGCAACGACCCATACTAGTTGTTACTCATAATATGTTTTCGGCGCAGAAGATGGCAGACGATCTTCAGGAGTGTCTTTCGCCCGAAGAAGTTTTGCTTTATCCGGCTAATGAGCTTATTGCGGCGGAGACAGCGATCTCTAGTCCTGAAACATCGGCTCGCCGATTAGAAGTTATACTCAAGCTTGCGGAAGGCTTCCGCGGCGTTATTGTTGTGCCGTTCGCGGGCATTCGGAGGTATCAACCGGACCTCAGAACGATGGCGGAAGCGCACATTAATCTGCGTGTAGGCGATACGTTGCCGATGAAGCAATTTCTACACACCATGATCGAATTAGGTTACGAACGGGTCGATCGTGTAGAGCAGAAGGGTCACTTAAGCGTGCGGGGTGGAATCGTTGATTTTTTCCCGCTTGCTGACGCAAAAGCCTATCGCGTGGAATGGTTTGACGATGAGATAGACTCCATCCGTTCCTTTGATCCTACGGATCAGAGGTCTATTGATAAGCTGCAAGAATATAAGGTACAGCCAAGCCGAGAATGGATCGCAGGAGAAAGAAGATTCCAGAACGCGGCACAGCATGCTCACGATTTACTGGAGAAGCAGCTGGAGAAAATGGCCGACCGTCAAGCTAAGGAACGCTTAAGTTCAGAAATTTCACGGGAAATTGAGCTTTTGCGACAAAATGTATATTTTCCCGAAATTTACAAGTACATTTCTTTGCTTTATCCGGAACGGCAAACCTTGCTGGACTATATTCCCAAGGAAACCATTCTGCTCATGGATGAGCCGAACAGGCTCGGCGAAACTGCACGTCAGCTAGAACGCGACGAGATGGAGTGGACGACCCATCTGTTACAGCAGGGTAAGTCATTGCCTGGCTTTATGCTGGCAATGCCCGCGGAGCAGGCATTGTACCCTAAAGGCTTTCAAATCGTCTACATGTCGCTGTTCGTTAGGCAAATCCCTCATACGCAGCCGCAAAATATTATTAATTTTGTATGCCGCTCGATGCAGAACTTCCATGGTCAGATGAATGTGTTAAAGGCTGAGATGGAGCGTTGGCGCAAGAGTGGGGTTCGAATCCTGATGCTTGCGGGCAATTCAGAGCGTGCCGAAAGAATGAGACGGGTACTCGAAGACTATCAGATTGAAACGCCAGAAATTTTGCAAGGGAACTTGCAAAGTGGCTTTGAGCTGCCATCCATTAAGCTAGTTGTTATTACAGAAGGCGAAATGTTCACACAGAAGCAGCGTAAGGCTCGCCGTGTTGATCGCCATCTGGATAATGCGGAACGGATTAAGAGCTATACCGAGCTTAAGGTCGGGGATTACGTCGTGCATCAGAATCATGGTGTAGGGAAGTACCTTGGTATCGGAACACTTGAGGTTGGCGGTATTCACAAAGATTATTTGCACATTATTTACTCAGGAGGAGACCGTCTCTCTGTACCTGTGGAGCAATTTGACCTTATCCAGAAATATATTGGCAACGAGGATAAGGAGCCTAAAGTTAGTAAGCTAGGCGGTACGGATTGGAACAGGGTTAAGTCCAAGGTACGTACTTCTGTTCAGGATATTGCGGATGATCTGATCAAGCTATATGCGGAGCGTCAAGCAGCAGTCGGCTTTGGCTTCGGTGAGGATACTCCCTATCAACAGGAATTCGAGGAAATGTTTCCTTACGATGAAACCGTCGATCAGCTTCGTGCCATACAGGAAATTAAGAAGGACATGCAAACACCTAGACCTATGGATCGGCTGCTATGCGGCGATGTTGGGTATGGGAAAACGGAGGTTGCCATCCGTGCGGCATTCAAAGCGGCAATCGATGGCAAGCAGGTGGCTGTGTTAGTTCCCACTACGATTCTAGCTCAGCAGCACTATGAGACCTTCAGGGAGAGATTTTCTGGATATCCATTCAATATCAAAGTTCTTAGCCGGTTTAGAACTCGCAAAGAGCAGACGGACACGATGAAGGGCTTGAAGGCGGGCACGGTAGACGTCGTCATCGGTACTCATCGCCTGCTGTCCCAAGATATTGTGTTCAAGGAGCTCGGTTTGCTGATTGTAGATGAAGAGCAGCGCTTTGGTGTTACCCATAAGGAAAAATTAAAGAAAATCAAGACGAATGTAGATGTGCTTACGCTTACAGCTACGCCTATCCCACGAACTCTTCATATGTCCATGCTAGGGGTACGAGATTTGTCCGTCATAGAGACACCGCCGGAAAACCGTTTCCCAGTGCAAACTTATGTCGTCGAATATAGCCCTACACTTGTACGTGAAGCCGTAGAGCGTGAGCTAGCGCGAGATGGACAGGTATATTATCTATTTAATAGGGTTCAAGGCATCTATCAGATGGCAGAGCAGATCACGGCTCTCGTTCCAGATGCCCGCGTTGCCGTTGCACACGGTCAAATGTCAGAACAAGAGCTGGAAAGGACAATCCTCGATTTCCTAGAAGGCGAATACGATGTGCTAGTTAGCACGAGTATTATTGAGACCGGAGTGGATATTCCGAACGTGAATACCCTTCTCGTACATGATGCTGATCGAATGGGCTTATCCCAGCTGTATCAGCTTCGGGGACGTGTAGGGAGGTCCAATCGGATTGCCTATGCTTATTTTACGTACCAACGAGACAAGGTTTTAACGGAAATCGCAGAGAAGCGTCTGCAATCGATCAAGGAATTTACAGAGCTAGGCTCAGGCTTCAAGATTGCTATGCGAGATTTATCTATTCGTGGAGCAGGGAACTTACTTGGGGCAGAGCAGCATGGATTCATTGCATCGGTCGGCTTCGATTTGTACTCGCAGATGCTCGCGGAGGAAATTCAAAGCCGCAAATTAGAGATGGGTGGAGTTGCATTACCTCCACAGCCAGTTAATACGCAGCTTGATTTGGGTGTTGATGCCTATCTGCCTCCTGAATACATCTACGATAGTATTCAAAAAATCGAAATCTATAAGAAGGTCGCTACGGCAACCTCGCTTGAGGATGTCGCAGACTTGTTCGAAGAGCTAATGGACCGTTTCGGAGAACCCCCTAAAGCGGTGCTTAATCTGATGGCCGTAGCTAGGCTGAAGGTATACGGGCGTAAATATGGCATTGAGTCCATTGTTCGACGTGCAGATGAAGTCACGTTAAAGCTGGAGGAACAGCGCCTTAAGGATGTGGATTCGCCTAAGCTTAAAGCGCTGGAAACTAAGTTCCAAGGGCGTATGACGACTGTCGTCACGGCTCAGCAGCTACTCATTCGCTTCAAGGTAAGAGGGTTGGATGAGGACGCGCTATTAGCGCTCGTAGAGGATTTTCTGGTACAATACAAAGAAGCGACAAAATCGAAGGGAGAACTGCAAGATGTTACACCATAATCGCATACCGTACCGCCGGCTCGCTATGATCATGCTGGCAGCGGTCATGCTTGTCGCACTAATGTCAGCATGCGGCAAGAAAGACGGAGGCAAGGCCACTGTTATCGCAACCTATAAGGGTGGGGAAGTTACAGACAAAGAGTTTGATAAGTACATTGCGTTCCAAACACTGATGGGCAACCAGTATGCCATGTATGTTTCGATTCCGCAGCTTAAAGAACAACTTATCAAGCAGTATATCGTAAGCAAAGTCCTCATAAAGGATATTTCTTCTGAGGATGAGAAGAAAGCTTCAACTGCAGCAGATTCCTTCAAGACTCAGCTCGATACGGAAATGAAATCGAATGCTGACTTAAAGAAGATGATGGACGAAAGTGATTTGTCGGTTAAGGAAGCTGTTGCCCAGTACAAAGATTTTATGGCATTCCAAGCTTACTACGCTGCTAAAGGCGAAGAAATGAAACCGACGGTTACGGATGCAGAGATTAAAGCGGAATATGACAAAGCTCCAACTGATTTCAATTTGATTTCTGTTCGTCATGTTCTTATCAAGACTAATGATCCTCAAACAGGTGCAGCTGTAAGAACAGAAGAAGAAGCTTTGAAGATCGCTAACGAAGTTAAAGCCAAGCTAGATGCTGGCGGCGATTGGAAAGAGCTTGCCAAGGAATTTTCCGAGGATGAAGGCTCCAAAGAAAATGGTGGTCTTTATGAGAAGGTAAATGCGGGTGGTTGGGTTGCTGCTTTCAAAGAAGCTGCCAACACTCAAGCAATCGGCGTCATTGGAGCACCGGTTCTATCGGACTTCGGCTACCATGTTATGAAGGTAGAGAGCCGCGAAGCGACTCCTTACGATAAGCTAACAGAGACCAACAAGGACAGCATTAAAACAACTGTTGCGTCTACAAAATTAAACGAATTCCTAACTGCAGAACAGGACAAGCTGGAAATTAAAGTGACATTGCCAGCGGAACCTGCGCCAAGTGCATCAGGCTCGCCTAGCGCCTCACCTAGTGCGTCTCCAAGTGCGTCACCTTCTGCATCACCATCGGCTTCAGCGAAATAAAACAAACCAAATGACGTGCTTTGGAACTCTATCGGTATTACCGATGGGTTCCGGGCATGTTTTTTTTATGTTTGCTACCCCGTAAAAACACTTGACATAAAGCCTAATATGCTCTAAATTAATTAAAAACCTATAGATTTACTTGGTATTAAAAGCGGTTGACCAGTTCACTGGAAACTAAGCCCTCGCGACGCATGTGGTAACAGCGCGAGGAGGCTTAGTTTTTTTTGTTGGAATAGGGGGTGGGGTCAGGTCATGATCGTTATACATGATCTAAGTAAGACATACAAAACCGCGAATGATACCTTCAAGGCGCTCAATGGGCTCAGCTTAACAATTGAACGTGGGGATATCTTCGGTATCATCGGCTTTAGCGGAGCAGGGAAATCGACCTTGGTGCGCTGTATGAATAGGCTCGAGGAACCGGATAAGGGAAGCGTTAGGATCGGAAACACTGTGATTACCGATTTGAACGAAAGGCAGCTGAGAAAAGCGCGGCAGAAAATTGGAATGATTTTTCAGTCCTTTAATTTATTTGACGGTAAAACGGTATTTCACAATGTGGCCTTTCCCTTGAGGGTTTCGGGTTACGACAAAGCGACCATCAGAAGGCGTGTCAAGGAAGTGCTGGAGATGGTCCAGCTTAGCGATAAGGAAAATGCTTATCCATCGCAGTTAAGCGGTGGTCAGAAGCAACGGGTGGGTATCGCGAGAGCACTTGTAAATGAACCAGATGTCTTATTATGCGATGAAGCTACGTCCTCTCTTGACCCGCAGACAACTTACTCTATTCTGGAGCTTCTTCAGGAAATCAATAGAAAACTCAATCTGACGATCGTATTAATAACCCATGAGCTAGACGTGCTACAGCATATTTGCAAAAATGTAGCCGTTATTGAGCAAGGGAAAATCGTAGAAAACGGTACGGTCGATCAATTTTTTCTAGCCCCGGAAAGCGATACGGCAAGGAGATTTGTTCATATCGTTGAACGTTATCGGCAGAAACGCAATGTGTTGGAAGGGGCGGGAGCAGGCATATGAGAGATGATGTACTCGAGTTGCTATGGGAAGGCTTGCGCCAAACGCTTTACATGCTCGTTTGGTCATCCTTATTCGCTATTATTATAGGTTTGATTCTTGGAATCGCACTGGTCGTTACGGAGAAGGGGAACATTTTGGAGGCAAGGCTGATCCATAAGGTTGTCAGTTTGATGATTAATGGCATCCGTTCGATCCCTTTTATCATCCTCATCGTCCTCCTCTTACCGGTTGCAAGATGGGTGATTGGCACCACGTTAGGGCCAACGGCAGCAATTGTGTCGCTTTCGATTGGAGCAGCCCCCTTCTTAGGGCGAATCGTAGAGAGTGCCTTGAAAGAGGTGGCTCTGGGTAAGATCGAAGCAGCCAAGTCGTTCGGGGCTTCTCCTTTGCAAATTATTTTTCGAGTGTTAATTCCTGAAGCGCTCCCTGCTCTAGTCAGAAGCCTAACGATTGCAGTCATAGCCATTACTGAACTGACTGCGGTTGCAGGAGCAATCGGAGCAGGCGGACTTGGAAGTCTTGCTATTCGTTTCGGTTATCAGAGGTTCCGAGAGGATATCATGTTCGCCACAGTCATCACCATCATTCTTCTTGTTCAGTTCATTCAATGGACGGGCGATTACATCTCCAGATCCATCAGTAGAAAACGCTACAAGCTGGAGTAAGAGATATTCATTTTTTATGAGGGTGTATTTAAGGTTTCACAGGTTTAACAAATAGATAAATTATAAAATGGGAGTGAGAGAGAATGTCCAGAAAAAGCTTGTTCGTCCTGATTTCATTATTCGTTATCCTTAGCGCGGTGGTCACCGGATGCGGCTCTAAGAGCAATAACAACGCATCATCCCCGTCAGCCTCTCCATCCACATCTGCACCAAGCTCATCCGAAGCCTCAGCAGCTCCTTCGGAATCCAGTACCCCATCTGCATCAGCAGCACCGGAGGTAACGCTTAAGGTGGGTGCAGCCGCGGTTCCACACGCTGTTATTCTGAAATTCGTCAAACCGATATTGAAGGAGCAAGGGGTCAATCTAGATGTTGTCGTATTCGACGACGAGGGGCAGTTAAATCCATCGCTGAAGGAAGGGCAGATCGATGCGAACTACTTCCAACACGTGCCGTATTTGGATTCCGTTAAGGGTGAGAAGGGGTATGATTTTGTTGTAACAACGAAGGTTCACGTAGAGCCGATCGGGTTCTATTCGGATAAACTCAAATCTAAAGATGATATTAAAGAGGGAGCTACGATCGGGATTCCGAATAATCCATCCAATGAGTATAGAGCGCTTGTCTTATTGCAGCAGCAAGGTCTAATTACATTAAAAGAAGGCATTACGACCTACGAAGCGACGCCCAAGGATATCGTGGATAATCCGAAAAAACTAAAATTTGTCGAAGCTGATTCTGCGACATTACCTCGCGCGCTGCCGGATCTAGATGGGGCAATTATTAACACAAATCTTGTCCTAGAAGCAAAGATTGACCCGAATTCTGCTTTATTCCGTGAGGATGCCAATTCCCCTTATGCGAACATTATCGTCGTTCGTAAGGGCGATGAAAATCAAGAAGCAATCAAGAAGCTTGACGCGGTACTTACCTCACCTGAAGTGAAGAAATTTATCCAAGATACGTATGGAGTCGCGGTAGTTCCAGCGTTCTAATCGGCTTTAATTTCGCGAAGATGAAGAAACCCTCAATCGAGGGTTTTTTTTATTCAGAATAGGAGAAGACGGCTGACTGTTCCCGCCATCCTCCAATAGTGGAAAATTTACGTTTATTAAAGCTTAAATATTCAAAAGTTGGTCACGGAAAATCTTTAACTGCCATTCAACCCGCATGAGTACTGTGTTAACGTAGCATGTAGACTTTTTTTCTTCTTGGATGTTTCCTCCAGACGAGGGTGAACGCATAAGAAAATGGGAGAGGTTGAATACTACAATTACGATTCAATGTCACCAATGTCACACACCAATGAAAGTGGGGCAACATGAGCTATGAAAGCAACCGGGATTGTACGCCGTATTGATGACCTCGGACGGGTCGTTATTCCGAAAGAAATTCGTCGCACCCTTCGTATTCGCGAAGGAGATCCATTAGAAATATTCGTGGATCGCGATGGTGAAGTTATTCTCAAAAAATATTCTCCAATCGGTGAACTGGGCGATTTTGCTAAGGAATACGCTGAATCATTGTCGGAGAGCACGGGGCATATCGCCATGATTTCTGACCGCGATACCTTTATTGCAGTAGCGGGTGCCGCTAAGAAAGAGTACCTTGACAAAGCAGTAGGAAACTTATTGGAAAGCTGCATGGAAAATCGGAAAATCGTTTTGGAAACTACCCCAGGTAGTTATGAATTATTACGCGACGCAAATGAGCCGATCAGTTCATTTGTCGTAGCTCCGATTATCTCTAGTGGTGATCCCATCGGAACTGTTGTCCTGGTAAGTAAGGATGAGCAGGTAAACATGGGCAACATGGAGAGTAAGATGGTGGAGACCGCAGCGGGATTCCTAGCTAAACAAATGGAGCAATAAGTGAATATCGGTTAAACAAGCATGAAAGTTTCCCGAACAGATATTATCTGTTCGCTGGAAGCTTTTTTGCATTGCTGCTTTAGATTATAATTAAAAAACAGGCCCTGCATCGGAGATTGTGGAAGCTGGAATGAATACCGACCTCATTAGGACGGTAGAGCTAGTTGTTGATTTAGGAAATGGGGAATCGAACGGGAATGCGAATACAGTTGGAATCTCAGAAAATGGGGGAGAAGGCCGTTTGGCAAGGTGCGGCATTGCTTGGTGGTGCAGCCCTACTATCCAAGCTGATCGGCACGTTACAAAAAATTCCGCTGCAAAATATGGCCGGTGATGAAGTGTTCGGCTTATATAGCGCGGTCTATGCCTTAGCCGTCATGTGGATGACTCTCGCTTCGGCGGGAATACCCGTTGCTGTAAGCGTCCTCGTAGCGGAAAGATCAGCAAATGGTGACGAACAAGGTGCGCAGAGAGTGCTTAAATGGGCTACAGTGCTGCTAGGAATAAGTGGACTTCTTATGTTTGGAATTTTGTGGCTCGGGGCGGACACATTTGCGCATTGGATGGGGCTTGAGTCGGCATCTTCTGCCATCCGAATGTCATCTCTCGCTCTGTTATTTGCGCCTTTGACAGCGGTCCTGAGGGGCTATCATCAAGGGAAAATGCAAATGCTTCGACCTGCGATATCGCAGCTCACAGAGCAGGTTGCACGAGTTTCCTTCATGCTGATTGCTCTCGTGTGGGCGCTAGATTCAATGTGGTCGCCTTCTGCAACAGCTGCTGCCGTACATGGAGGTCTTGCATCTGGCGCTATTGCCGGCCTCGTGGCTATGTTATGGTATACGGGTAGTCGTCGGAATAAACCATTAATTATTCGTTCGACAGGTGCAAGGAAGACCTTTGTTAAACATGAGGCTTCGGGCAAATCTATACGAATCGTGAGAATAACTGAAACAAGGAGAGCTTTGTTTAAACGCATTCTCACTGTCGCCATTCCGATCGCCATCGCTTCCATTGTCGCACCTTTGTTCGGGTTAATTGATGCGTTCTCCATACCTCGGCTATTGCAGCAAGAGGACGTAGAAGCCTCGTGGTCACTTGCGCAATACGGCGTTTACAATCGTGGTGTAGCTTTGCTGCAGCTTGTCATAATGGCTGCCGCTGGAGCAGCGTCAGCGCTAGTTCCGGCTCTGACGGCAGCTAGGGCTCGTGGAGACGAGGAGGCATTCGCCTCACGTGCGTTGTTTGCTTTGCGCCTAGCCTGGTGGATCGGCTGCGCATCAGCGATTGGATTGGCGCTGCTTGCGTTGCCAATCAATAAGGCTTTGTTCGCCGACGGCAGCGGAACTGCCGCGATGGCGATTATTGCTTTTGCCGCGGTGGGTGGCACGCTGCAGGCGGTAAGTGCGGCGCTGCTACAAGGCATGGGTGACCTGCGGTCACCTGCCGTTAACTTGGCCGCCGCGGCCCTGCTCAAGCTAACGCTCAACGCGGTGCTTGTGCCCGCGTACGGCATCAACGGCGCTGCCGCCGCCATGGCGCTGGCTTTCGCCGCCGCTGCAGTGCTTAACGCGCTGTCCTTGCGTCAGCGCGCCCAACTGCCAGCCCCGCGCGTAAGCCTCGCGTGGCGCTCCACCGCTGCGCTAGCCGCTATGGCGGCTGCGGTCGCGTTGCTCACGCTAGGGCTAGGCGCGTTAACCACGGCCTTGCCTACGCGCTTTGCGGCCCTCCTCGTCGCCCTGCTGGGCGTCGTGATCGGTGCCGCAGTGTTCGCCGCGGCGCTAGTCGCCCTAGGCGCCGTCGCTCCACAGCAATGGCGCGAGCTGCCGGGGATATCCGGCAGCCGCATCGATACCTGGTTGCTGCGCATTCATTCCCTTTGTCATCGTGAACCCAAGAAAGGATGAACATATATCATGGCACCTTCGATAACCATTGTCGGACTCGGTTCCGGCGGAGAAGACCAACTCACATTAGGCATACTTAAGGCACTGGAGCAAACTACGCACCGCTATGTACGTACACTGGACCATCCTGCGGTCGCTGATCTACAGTTACGTAATATTTCTTTTCAATCCTTCGATTCGCTTTATGAGCAACTGGAATCCTTCGAGGGCGTATACGAAGCCATCACATTAGAATTAATCAATACAGCAAAACGGCATCCGAACGAAACGATCCTCTATGCCGTACCTGGCCACCCGATGGTTGCGGAACGGACCGTTCAGTTGCTGAGACAGCGTGCGACGGAGGAAGGTGTTCAATTACAGCTTCTTGGCGGTGAAAGCTTTCTAGACCAAGCATTCACTCGCTTAGGCTTCGACCCCATTGAGGGCTTCCAGCTCCTTGACGCTTCTGAATTAAGGCGTGAGCATCTGAGACCACATCTTCATACCGTCATCGGACAAGTATACGACGTGTACACGGCTTCCGATGTCAAATTAACATTGATGAGCGTTTATCCGGATGATCATCCTGTTATTGTCGGCAAAGCGCTTGGTGTATCGGGACACGAAGTTATTCAGCAAATCCCTCTTCATGAGCTTGATCGTCTAGAATCCTACGGAAACCTGATGCTTGTATACGTTGCAGCCAGTACGGATGAACGTCTGCGTCGGGGCTCCTTCGAGCGCTTACATGAGATCGTCTCTATTCTCCGAAGTCCGGAAGGCTGCCCGTGGGATCGCGAGCAGACGCATCTGTCCATCCGCCGTAATTTTATCGAGGAAACATTCGAAGCGATCGAGGCCATAGACTTAGATGACCCGGATGGCATGAAAGAAGAATTCGGTGATGTGATCCTACAAGTGCTGCTGCATAGTCAGATGGAGGAAGAAACCGGTGCATTCGACGTATATGACGTTTTGGCCGAGTTGAACGACAAGCTGATCTTTAGGCATCCCCATGTTTTCGGCGGAGCGAACGCTCCAGATGCTGAAGCCGCGCTGCAAAATTGGGAGCAGATGAAGGCTGAAGAGAAGAAGCGTAAGGGCATACCGGAGCGGACCTCGATTCTCGACGGTATACCTAAAGATTTACCCGCTCTTCCCCGTGCCCATAAGCAACAGAAGCAGGCAGCAAAAGTTGGCTTCGATTGGCCGGATTTGAATGGTGTTTTCGATAAAATGGAGGAAGAGCTTCAGGAGCTTCGTGAAGCTGTAAAACAGGAATCTCCCGAGCGTCAGCAAGACGAATTAGGGGATTTGTTGTTCGCGGTTGTGAATGCGTCGAGGTTCCTCAAGGCTGATCCAGAGGAAGCACTTGCAGGCACTAATCGTAAGTTTGCAGCTCGGTTTAAGTACATCGAAGAGCAGCTACGTATAAGTGGGAGAACTTTTGAGCAGACTGATTTGTCAGAGATGGAAGCTTGGTGGCAGGAAGCTAAAATACGTCTGCAACCTTAAAAAAACCTAAAATTCGCGTATTTTCCCGTACTTTCTACCTATTTCGAGAATTATTTTTCAGGTTTGGCAGGATTTTTTTAAGAAGGGACAGAATAGTATCCTTCGAGCAGTAAACAATCAAACGTTTCAAGCGGCTTACGGGCTAGCAGGAACGAAATAAGGTATTGACCATAGGAGGAATTCTCTAACATGAACAAAACAGATCTTATCAACAACATCGCAGACAAAAGCGGCTTAACTAAGAAAGACGTAGAATCCGTATTAAATGGTTTTCTGGGCGAAGTAACTGACGCTCTTGCTAGCGGCGACAAAGTTCAACTTATTGGCTTTGGCACGTTCGAAACTCGTAGCCGTTCTGGCCGCGTAGGACGCAACCCACAAACAGGTAATGCGATCACGATTCCAGCTTCCAAAGTACCTGCTTTCAAAGCAGGTAACAAATTGAAAGACGCTGTTAAGTAATTAATGCGTCTTGATAAGTTTCTGAAGGTGTCGCGGCTCATTAAGCGCCGCACCGTTGCGAAGGACGTGTCCGATCAAGGGCGCGTCCTTCTCAACGATAAAGAGGCTAAACCAAGCACTGTTGTCAAAATCGGGGATGTGCTGGACATCCAATTCGGTCAGCGTACGTTAACCGTGCGGATTGAACGGCTGACTGAATCTACCCGCAAAGAGGACACCTTGGGGCTCTACACCGTGCTTAAGGAAGAAGCTCGCAAACGGGAGGAAGACCCTTTCGGTCTTTAGCCGCTGCGACTCAGCTTTATAGGAAAACAAACAAGTCAGCCATTGGGCTGGCTTTTTTTGTTTGCACTCATGTAGTAAGATTGCACCTGGTGGCACCTAACTGCAGAGGCACTGAGCCACATATTCATCGCTACAGTTCGATGGTATCTAACTCCAGAGGCACCGACGCCCATAATCATCGCTACAGTTCGATGGTATCTAACTCCAGAGGCACCGACGCCCATAATCATCGCTACAGTTCGATGGTATCTAACTCCAGAGGCACCGACGCCCATAATCATCGCTACAGTTCGATGGCACCTAACTGCAGAGGCACCGAGTCCCATATTCACCGCTACAGTTCGATGGTACCTAACTCCAGAGGCACGTACGCACGTTTTCACGCTACAGTTCGATAGCACCTAACTCCAGAGGCACGTACGCACGTTTTCATCGCTACAGTTCGATAGCACCTAACTCCAGCGGTACGTACGCACGTTTTCACGCTACAGTTCGGTAGCACCTAACTCCAGAAGCACCGAGTCACATATTCATCGCTACAGTTCGATAGCACCTAACTCCAGAGGCACGTACACACATATTCACCACTACAGTTTGATGGCATCTAACTCCAGCAACCACTCAGCTATGCAGTCACTCCTCTGTTCTAGTCTCATTCCCGTCTCACTGAAAAAAATCTAAAAATAATAGATTCCCTAGTATTACTAATATGTTATATTTTACCTAGTCGTGTCGTGTTCTATCAAACGATGGCTCATGATCTTAAATAAGCACTATCATACTGGAGGGCACTAGTGAATGTGGCAGAAGAAGTTGACGAAACGGTTTGTTTCAATCGCAATTATGATTTCAATGATTTTCACTGGATGTGTTAGTGTGTTTGCGGGATCGTTGAAAGACACTCAAGGCCACTGGGCAGAAAGCTCGATACAATCATGGGTTGATCAAGGCTTAATTTCCGGTTACAAAGACGGAACATTCAAGCCCAATGGCAATATTACTCGATCAGAACTTATTGTCCTCATAAATAAATCCTTCGGGTTTAAGGAAGAAGATCAGGTTCTCTTCACCGACGTAAAGCCATCAAATTGGTTTTACACCGACTTATCCAAGGCTGTGGCTGCAGAGTATTTAACAGACGTAGCAGACGGCACATTCCGACCGGTTCAGGCGGTGACAAGGCAAGAGGCAGCGTCCATTCTCACTAAACTTCTTGCGCTTACACCGTCCCAATCCGCAGATGGAGTGGTAGATGTTAAAGATTTATCAGAGTCAGCTAGAGGTGCTATCGGTGCTGTCGTGGACGTTAAATTGATGGGGCAGAACACAAAAGGTCAATTCCGTCCGAACGATAAAATAACTCGTGCAGAGGCGGTTGTCGTTCTGACTCGGGCACTTCAGTATAAGAAGGCGAAAAATGAAATCGTATATGCCGAGCCGGGCGTATATGGACCGACTACAGGATCGGAAACGGTAAGCAAGAACGTACGCATTACTTCACCAGGTGTCACACTGCAGAATATGGTCTTAGAGGGTAATATGACCATAGAGAAATCCGTCGGGGACGGAGATGTATTCTTGAAGCATGTTTCAGTTAAGGGAACGACAGAGGTAAATGGAGGCGGCGCGAAAAGTGTTCACCTCGTGGATTCTGTCATTATCAAGCTAATCGTAAACAAAAAAGACGGCAGTGTGCGTATCGTTGTAGAGGGCTCTACAGAGGTAAGAGAAGTCATCCTGTATTCAAGTACAAGGCTTGAAGAATCCAAGCTACTGGGAGCGGGCTTTAGGAGTATAGCATTAGCTGAGTCTCTACCAGCAGGTTCTCTAATAACGTTAATCGGTAAGTTTGAGAACGTAGATGTTATAGCTACAAAGATCAGCTTAGAAATTCTGCAAGGGCAAGTCGACAAATTGAGTGTAGACAAACAAGCAACAGCGTCATCTATTAGCGTGAGCAAAGAATCTAAAATCCTGGAGCTCATTCTTGCGGCGGCAGTAAAAGTCATCGGTGTAGGCACAATCGAGAAAGCAAATATTCAAGCAAGTGGAGCCTCGATCGAGCAGATGCCACAAACAGTGGAAGTAGGCAAAGACGTAAAAGCGGAAGTTGGTGGCAAACCGGCGGTTAACGGCTCATTCGGTGGTTTTGGTGGAGGTGGTGGAGGAGGCGGCGGTGGCGGTCCTGTTGGCCCTGGCCCCATCGTACCGACAAACGTAGATAAATCAAAGCTGAAGTCAGCAATCGATACCGCACAAGTGAAGTATAACGAAGCGGTTGAGGGATTAGAAATCGGGCAGTACCTCCCGTCAACAAAGGCTGATTTTCTTGTCGAGCTTAAAAAAGCCATATCCATATATAGCAACGTGCAAACGACTCAGCAACAGGCGAATGAGGCAATCCCTGTATTAAATGAATTATTCGAATGGTTTGGATTCGCTGCTCTGCGATATTCATTTACTGAAATGTTTGATCGAACGATTGAACAGTATAAGTTTATGTTAGCAGAAACACCAGAAGGCACTGACGGAGGAATGGCAGTAGTTGGATCGAAATTGATATTCAAGGAAGCCATTAGTACGGCAAAATCCGTTCGATTAAATACTTCCGCAACACCACAGCAAGTTGAGATTGCGCTATATAACCTACAGTCAACAGCTCAAACTTTTCAAGCTAGCCTCGTGCCAATAGAGTATGGACAACTTCAAATCCTCTACGATAGTGTTCTTCAAAGATATATCGTGGCAGAAGAGGGCGTTGGAACTGGCCAATATCAGGTCGGAGCTAAAGAATTTTTGCGTCTTAGTTTAGATCACGTTGAAAGGATTCTCAAAGAAAAGCCTAAACTATCAATGGATGAATACAATAGCAAGTCACAAAATTTAATATATGGTTTAAATATATTCGAGGAGAAGAAAAACCCTGAAAACAAAACGGAAATAACAAATGTAAGTAGATATTATATCGATGATTCTTTTGGTATCACCCTCAATAGTGTTTCTGGAACGGTATACGCCTTGCCATCTAATGAATTCCCTAGCTCAATTAATGATTTACAATTGTTAGCGAACGATAATAAAGCGATATGGGCAAAAGTAACTGGAAATTCGATGGTGCTTGATTTGTCTGGCCTTAAAGAAGGACAGTTTAAACTTTATCATGTAGACGATAGTGGTAAGTTGTCTAAGCCATTCATAAAATATTATGATGTAAACTATAGCATATACCCTAAAAATCCAACTCATGTAAACGTTCAAACTAGTCGAAACCCAGAAGGAAAGATTATCAACACGATAACTTGGACAGATAGCATCTCAAAAGACGTATCGTATTCCATTTTTCGAAATACAACTCCTGACTTTGAGTATGTAGATACACTAATTGAGATTTATATCCCAGAAGGAAAAGGTCAGTATATCGATAATGATGTAGATCTCAAACCAGGAACAACTTACTACTACAAGATGTGGGTTAGGACGAAAGATCATTTTGTATCATTTTCAAACAGCTTTTCGATCACAACCCCTTCGGAATAATTCCTAAATGTTGTATGATAATAGAGTCCCCAGCTTAATCGCGGGGGGCTCTATTATACATAAGAGGAGCATAATCATGACCAAAGCTCACGAAATATGGATCGGTGCATACGGTGCCAAAAATGAAATCGGAATTACTCGGTTGGAGCTACTACCAGACACTGGAGAACTCATCAAAACTGCCGAATATGGCGGGATTGAAAGTCCATCCTTCCTACGCATGAACAAAGCGGGAAACCGTCTGTATGCGGTAAGCGAGACGGATTCTTATTCAACTGAGGATGGCCAAGAAGAAGGTGGACAGCTTGCTTCCTTCCCAATCGACGAGGAATCACGCAAGCTGGGACCCGGTCAATATCATCCGACTCATGGCAATCATCCTTGTCATTTGTCGTTTACCCCGATGGAAGACTGGCTAGCTGTCTCGAACTACAGCGGGGCATCCGTCATGATGTATCCAATCGGACCGGATTCACGACCGTTAGCTCCAGCCATTCGGTTCCGCCATACCGGAACAGGACCAAATGCTGATCGTCAAGAGGCACCTCATCCACATTCCGTCTTTTTCAGCCCAGATGGTCAATTTTTGTACGTCGTTGATCTTGGGATGGACAAGGTTATGGTTTATGGTCGGGGACCTGAATCGTATGAATGGTCAGCTCATGATGCTGTTTCACTCGAACCAGGAGCAGGACCGCGCCATCTTGCCATTCATCCGTCTGGAAAAAACGCATACGTAGTAAACGAACTCAATAGCACCGTTACGAGACTTTCCATCGAAGAGCCTGGCAAGCTGGTGCGTCAAGAATCCCTTTCAACGCTTCCTTCGTCCTATGGGGAGGAGAGCTGGTGTGCAGAAATTCTGGTTTCGCCGGATGGGCGGTTCGTCTATGCTTCCAATCGCGGACATGATAGCATTGCTATTTTTCAAGTGAACGAACAAACGGGAGAGCTCCAAGCTTCGGGCTACGTTTCCACAAGAGGTAAGTATCCTCGGAATTTCGCTCTAACTCCGGATGGAGAATGGTTGGTAGCGGCGAACCAGAACTCAGACTCTGTTGTTCTGTTCCGTATTGAACCTCAATCTGGCTTGCCAGTGTATGCCGGAGTAGAGTTAGCCATTAGCAAACCCGTTTGTGTTCTCATACGTAAGTGCTAGCTTCGGAAGAGGTTGCTAATCTTTTTCTAAACTAGCTTCGAGCGCTTTGCCAAGCCCTTTTCATCACAATTGTTCTTTGCGCATATGTCGTACAGTTCTAATTCCCCTCCTTCGTCCATAGGCTAGTCTTAAAGGCAAGGAGGGACGTGCTATGGAAAACGTTAAGGGAGCCAAGCATCAGGAAGTCCGTATGCTTAATCGGAAATCGCTCGATATTTCCGGCGTTAGCAATGTGGAGAGCTTCGATAACGAGGAATTTCTGCTGGAAACCGAATGCGGATTTTTGACCGTTCGAGGGCAAAACCTGCACATGAAAAACTTGAACCTTGATCAAGGGCTTGTCTCCATCGAAGGGACGATACATTCCCTTGCTTATTTGGACGGCAGCAGTACTGGGAATAAGTCGAAGGGCTTGTTCGGGAAGTTATTCAAGTGAGCGCTGCGGCACAAGGAATGACGATCGCATCCATGATGATGTGCGGATTGGCCATGGGGCTCGTCTTTGACGTCTATCGTGTCGCATCACATCGCTTTAACGTTGCCCGTTGGCTGCTTCCCGCGCTCGATATGATCTATTGGGCGGCAGCAACCCTTGGAGTATTCAGCATATTGCTCATGAACAATGAGGGCGAAGTGAGGATGTATGTTTTTCTAGGGTTAGGGATCGGGGTAACAGGGTATTTCGGACTGTTCAGCAGTTGGGTGGTCAAGCTATCTGCCAAGGTGATAGATGGTCTCAAATCGTTGTTTCATTTCGTGTGGAAGCTGTTTAATACATTATTGCTGACTCCACTTCTGTGGATGATTCGATTGTTGGCCAAGCTCTTGGATATTGCATTCATTGTGACAGCAGCTTTACTCCTCTGGGTTGGCAAGCTAGTTCTGATGCCGGTGTTTGCTTTAGCTAGACTACTATGGCCTAAGCTTCTCCCTGTAAGGCGAAAGTTCGAGCCGCTGGTAGGCATATATCGTCGGGTTCATGAACGTGCGAGGCAAATTCGAGCTTTGTTTAGAAAAAAGCCTTAGCAGAGTTTCGACAACCTTTGTGCCGGAATTGCATCGGAAGAAGGATATTTCTAGTAAACTGATTATGTTATAATGATCGAGTCCCAACTTTTTTTTGGATGATCCTATCGCTGGGGAAGGAGGCATCGAGTTGTCTTCACGCACTTTGACTAAGACACCTGTTATGGCTGGCGCACGTAGAAGATTGAAAATATTGTTATTTGTACTCGTACTCTTTATGGGTTGGGCATTATACGTTCTTGTTGTGCAATACGGGCATATCAGTGATCGTAAGAGTCAAATGCAGGAAGCTGAACAGAAGCTTACCGATGCCCAAGCGAAGAACGAAGAGCTTCAACTGCAGATTGCACGCTTAAAGGATGACGAGTACATAGGTCAAATTGCCCGCAAGGAGTATGGACTTGGATTTCCGGGAGAATTTAATATCAACACGGAATAGGGCGTACATAAGTGAATGAGTAGTCTAACATCTGTTGACCGTAGTTTGAATTATCGGTTATAATTGGCATAGCCGGACTTATGTAGTCTGGGTACATTTAGGTTCAGGGAGGAACATCGGTTTTTATGGCCATCGAAGTGGGTACCAAGTTGGAGGGCAAAGTTACCGGCATCACGCATTTCGGAGCATTTGTGGATTTAACGGGTGGAGTTACAGGACTCGTTCATATTTCCGAGATTGCCGACAGCTATGTGAAAGACGTTCATGAGCATTTGAAGATTAATGACATGGTTACCGTTAAGGTCATTAATGTGGACAAGGACGGCAAGATTGGTCTGTCCATTCGCCAAGCTGTGGACAAACCGCCGGAGCAACAACAACAGCAGCAACAACCGCAACAACGTGGACCTCGCGATCGCGGTGGTCGCCCATCCAAACCAGGTGGTTTCGGAAGATCGCCCTCTTTTGATGACAAATTGTCTCGCTTCCTCAAGGATAGCGAAGAACGCATTTCTAATCTTAAGAAAAGTACCGAATCCAAAAGAGGCGGACGCGGCGGACGTCGTTCGTAAGATATAAGTTGATCAATGTATTCAGAGCCGGACCTTAGGGTCCGGCTCTATTGTTTTTTTTATGAAAATAATTTAACCCTCAGCAGTCATTCGCGCCTATCTGGCATTCCAGCGCGGTTTGCGTCTGCATAAGAGCGGCAAGGAGCGCCATTCCCCGTCGGATGAGCGCGTTTTTTTGTTGTCGTAAATGGTGGATTTGATTCGTGCTTATGAAATAAATAAGGGTTTAACCTATGGGCGCCATAGGTTTGCCCTGTTCGCAAATCTTGCTACTGGTTACTGCTTGATAATGTCGGAAAAAACTTTTATCCCACCAACTGTTTCTGACAAACTTTATGAAATACCCCCCCTATAATAAAGAACACAATTCAATCTGGTAAATGGGGTGTGCATCATGGACAAGCCGTCCGTCGTTCCTTTCATTCCGCGAATAGGAACCGGACCCTCTCTTACTCCTAGCAAGGGAAGCAAGGGTAAGAGTTGGTTTCAGAAGCGGAGATCATCCGTGCAAAAGCAAGGAGACTCTCAACCGCCGTCACTGTTATTGCGATGGAGAGAAGCTTTGCGAGCGCAGCAATGGCTGCTAATCATTATTGGGGTCGGGTTTTTGCTAGGAAGGGCAGTCATGCTGGAAGGGATAACCCCCTTTGCCGCGGCCTTCTTTGGAGTCGTGCTGTATTTGCGCAAGGATCTTGCTCTATGGGCAATGCTCTCGCTTGTAGCCGGAAGCTTCTGGGCGATAGATCCAATGCCTGTGGTCATTCTTGCGGAGATCGGAGTAATCTACTTGCTCTATCGCGGATTGGTGCTTTATGAGAGGGCGGATTTATCGCATGCTCCGGTCGTTGTGTTCGCAGGAACGCTGATCGTCCGATTGTTCGATACGCTTCTTTCTGAGAACACCGCATGGTTGCCTTATCTACTAACGCTGGTGGAAGCGGGATTGGCCTTCGTGCTTACCTTGCTCTTCGTTCACGCATTACCCGTTCTTACGAGGACAAGGAAAGCAACCGATTTGCGCCAGGAGGAATGGGTAGGCATCGTTATTTTACTAGCGTGTCTACTTACGGGAATGACGGGATGGACGATTTATGGAATTGCTGTAGCCAGTGTGCTATCTCGTTACTTTGTAGTGATGGCAGCATTCGTAGGTGGTCCGGCAATGGGTACATCCGCAGGCGTTATAGCAGGCATGATTCTTAGCTTGTCCAATCTCGGTGCGACATCAGAGATCGGATTGCTCGCCTTCGGTGGATTGATGGCAGGGCTTCTACGAGAGGGTGGTAAAGCAGCAGTCGTGTTCGGTTTGTTACTGGGCACATCGGTATTGGCTTTGTACGGTGGAACTCCCGCGGATACGTTAGCGTCCACTTGGGCGACTGTAGTAGCTTCCTTGCTGCTGGTGTTCACTTCACGTTCGATAACGGAATCTATATCAAGATATGTTCCAGGTACTCCAAACTATGCACAAAATCAACACGATTATGCGCAAAAGGTTAGAGATTTGACGGCGGAGAGGGTGGAGAAGTTTTCCGAGGTGTTCCGGCAGCTATCTCGAAGCTTTCGCCAGATCACCCAAGCGGGAGAAACAGTCAGGCAGAATCAGGATTTCGACCACTTCGTGAATGAGGTACATGAGCGAGCGTGTACAAGCTGTCATCGCCGTGGCTTATGCTGGGACAGGCAATTCATCCAAACCTACAAGCTGATGACCGATATGATGACAGCGGTAGAGAAAGAGCCAGACTTAATGCCTGCGCAAATCCCAAAGGCGTGGAGCCGAGTATGCGTTAAGACTCCTCTTGTGCTGGATGTACTTAAACGTCAATACGAAATTTACCGCAATGACTTGCATTGGCGGCAGCAATTGCAGGAAAGCCGTTTCTTAGTTGCCGATCAATTATCAGGGGTTTCTCAGGTCATGGATGACCTAGTAAAAGAAATTCGCCGCGAAACCAAGCAGATGGAAGCTCAAGAGAGGCAAATCCGTGATGCCCTTGACCATCTTGGACTAGCGATTCAGAGCATAGATATTATTAGCCTGGAGGAGGGACATATTGATATTGAGATGGTGCATGCTTTCCGCACGGGGTACGATGAATGCCGCAAAATGATTGCACCGATTCTAACGGAAATTCTGGGGGAGATGGTTACGGTTAGTAACGAGCGAAGTGGCGTTCCTACTGCGCATCTGAGCACAGTAACGTTCGCTTCGGCCAAAATTTATGAAGTGGAGACGGGGGTGGCAGGAGCCGCTAAGGACGGGGATATGCTGTCGGGAGATAGCTTTAGTATGGTAGAGCTAGGAAATGGTAAATTCGCTGTGGCTTTAAGCGATGGAATGGGCAATGGGGTACGAGCTCGTATGGAGAGTAGTGCGGCCCTCTCGATGTTAGAGCAGTTATTACAATCGGGCATAGACGAACAGCTGGCGGTAAAATCAGTAAATTCGATATTGCTGCTGCGCTCCCCAGAGGAAATGTTCGCAACCGTTGATCTTGCCTTGATTGATTTATATACGGCACATGCCACTATGCTTAAGATAGGCTCGACCCCAAGCTTTATTAAGCGAGGGGTCGAGATCATCCCTATAGCAGCTAATAATTTACCTATTGGAATTTTGCAAGATATTGAGATTGATCTACTGAGGGTGCAGCTACAGCCAGGGGATACGCTGATTATGATGACGGATGGGATTCTGGATTCTCCTGGTCATGCGATTAACAAGGAGCAGTGGATGAAGAGAGTTCTACGGGAGCTGGATGACGGTGATCCTCAAGAAATCGCAGATGCATTGCTGGATATGGCATTGCGCCAACATCCCGGTGGGGTAAAGGATGATATGACCGTAGTCGTTACCCGACTAAGTCGGCATCAGCCAGAATGGGCGGCGTTCCGCTGGCCTGGGCTCAATCGGCTAGAGCGACCAAGGACGGTGAGTTAATCATAGGGGATGGCAACGAAATAACGCTCCGCAGAGGGTAGGCTCTGTGAAGCGTTATTTTCATTTAGGGTCATTTTTCTCATAAAAAGGCTCCCTCCCTTTCCTTATCTATATTTTATTATCACCGTAATAGAAATGTATTCATACCAAAGTCTGTTTTTCGTAACACCCTATTTACAATTATATACCAACAAGAGTTTATAGCTCTACGAGAATCACGTCTGACATGTGGTTAAACTCCCCACTCCTTGGCGACACTATTAATAGATTCTAGTTAATAGGAGGAGTGTGAATGATGAAGCAAATACTACTTATTACAGACGGAGGCTCGAACGTAGGAGAGAGTCCGATAGTTGCGGCGGCGCAGGCGTATGCCGAAGGAATTACGGTAAACGTTGCCGGAGTTGTAGATGAAGGGGCAATCGGAGAGTATGGAGCTGCAGAGATTGCTGAGATTGCCCGTGCTGGCGGAGGGATTAGCCAGATCGTGACCAGTCGACAGCTATCTCGAACGGTGCAGATGATGACAAGGCAGACTGTCGCAGGCACGATAAGGCATGCCGTTAATCAGGAGCTACGCCAATTATTTGGCGTTGACAATGTTGGGGCATTAGCTCCTCCTAAACGAGCGGAAGTTGTTAAAGTGATGGAGGAAATGGAAGAGACAATGTCTCTGTCTATAGCACTGCTAATTGATGCTAGTGCCAGTATGAAACCAAAGCTTGCAGCTGTGGAGGAAGCGATACGCGATCTCACATTAAGCTTGCAGGCCCGGACAGGGAGCAGCCAAGTATCTGTATTCCATTTCCCTGGGGATGCTCAGCATGCTTATTGTGTTATGGATGCTGGATGGACCTCTAACGCATCTAAGATTGGGTCGCTATTCGGTAGGATCCGCATGCGGGGGACAACTCCAACGGGGCCAGCACTTTTGCAGGTCGTTGATTTTATTCGAGAGACATGTGGTAGAATAAGCAAAACAGAGCCAATGGAACCATCAACACAGACTACACGCGTTGAATCGAACGGGGTGCGGAGTGACTACGTCGTCTGATATGCAACATTTACCTAAGGGAACAGAAATCAGAGGTAAATGGAATGGGAAGCTCTATCGTCTTGAGCGGTTATTAGGGAAAGGATCGAATGGTCAAGTGTATCTAGCAACTTCGGGTAGCCGAGCAACTTATGCCATCAAGCTTGGGCATGAGGCTACAGAGCTGCAAGGAGAAGTAAACATTCTGGCTTCATTGGATCATTCGGAGAAGGATCGTCCCCCTTTTCTGTTAGACGTAGATGACGTTATTCTACAAGGGGTTAAAGTTCCGTTCTATGTCATGAAGTTTGTACCAGGCATTCCGGTCAAAGATTACCTACAACAACAGGGTTCGCATTGGATCGGTGTCGTAGGGTATCGTTTATTGGAGCGGTTGACGCAATTGCATGAGGTTGGATGGGTATTCGGAGATATTAAGAGTGATAATGTTCTCGTTAATGAATATGGTAGAGTGGAATTAGTGGATTATGGCGGAGCATCGGCTATTGGTCGCAGCGTCCGTCAGTTTACTGAAATATACGATCGAGGGTATTGGTCTGCCGGGAGCCGCATGGCTGATCCGGCTTATGACCTTTTTGCAGTCGCTATGTTATGGCTGCACGCCTTGGACAGCAAGCGGCTAATTCAATTAACGAAAACAATGCTCCCGCAGAATCGCCACCCGCGAGAGCTAATTAAGCTCGTGAGGAGCAATTCTAGACTTCAGCCAGTAGAAAATTGGATGGAGAAGGCTCTGACAGGGCAATTTGAGCATTCAAGGGAAGCTAGCCAGCAGTGGAGAGAGGCCGTCCGGTTGTCACAAAAGGTTAAAGTTCCTGATGATCGTGTAAAAGGATGGATGGCAGGATTATTAGGTGGAGCGATTATACTTAGCACCTCTGCAGTGATTATTTGGTTGTTACAATAAAGGGTATAAGGAGAAGATGACAGTGCACCCGCAAGACGATTGGAAACCTCGTATGATGGCGCAAGCGAGAGCAGATGGATGGTGGCACAGAGGCGGATCGGTTGTCGCGGCGGTTTCCGGTGGCCCGGATTCTATGGCGCTTCTTCATCTTCTCAAGGTAATGGCGGAGGAAGAGCCTTTTCAAATCATAGTTGCGCATGCAAACCATCAGTTCCGCGGAGCGGAGTCGGATGCCGAGGCGGAGCTGGTCGGTCGATTAGCAAAGGAGTGGGGAATGCCCTTCGAGTCGGCGGAGCTTGGATTACCGGCTTACATAGCTGCAACAGGTATGAATCCCCAGTCTGCTTCGCGGGAGAAACGCTATCAATTTCTGGAGGGAGTGGCGAGTAAATACGCATGCCCTATTGTTTTAACCGGTCATCATGCGGATGATCAAGCGGAAACGGTACTGATGAGAGTGATCAGGGGAACAGGCGTTAGCGGACTCTCTGGTATTCCCAATCGCCGAAAAGAAGAACAATTGGAACTGATTCGCCCCTTGTTACGTATAACCAAATGTGAGCTTCTGGATTATTGTAAGCGAAACGGGGTGCCTTACGCGGTTGATAGCAGCAATGTCGATAGACATTACTTCCGGAATACGATTCGGCTCGATCTGATGCCGATGCTGGAGAAGTACAATCCAAGGCTGAGAGCTTCTTTAGTAAGACTAGCCGATATGGCGGCAGCAGACGATCAATATATGGAAGAGCATACCCTTCTAGCTTTTCAAAAAGGGGTTACTCCATCAGAAGAGGGCTTCCGACTAGAGCGGCGATGGTTCCGCGGCCTTCACATCGCTTTACAACGAAGATTGATTAAATTAATATTAAGCTGTTGTTCAAATTCTCGCCAAATGTTGGATTACCAGCATGTGGAGGAAATCCTTGCAGTGCTTCTCCAACAATATCCTACGGTGAACCATCTGGATATTGGAGATGGATGGGTGCTGAGAAGGGAATATGAAGAGGTGTATATCGGTCCGGAGCTTCCGGAATCGGTCAACTTTACGTATATTGTCACCGAGGGTATGGACGAGGTAACAATTAGCGAATCAAGGGAGCGAGTTACGCTGGAGCGCCTTGAGGGTTCCTTCCCGAATAGGAAGGAAAACCAGCAGGAAGCTTGCTTTGATGCAGACCGTTTGGAGTTTCCCCTACAGATTCGCAGCCGCTTACCCGGCGATCTCATGCATCCTTATGGATTAAACGGCACGAAAAAAGTGCAAGATATGTTCGTTGATGCCAAAGTACCGCGTTCTCGCCGTGACAAGCTACCTCTTCTTGTAAATGGAGATGGTCGTGTGCTCTGGATTCCGGGAATGCGACGCTCAAGCGATGCTCTAGTCACTAAGGAAACCCGAAATACATGGCGAATCACATTCGTTAGGGTTGAAAACTAGGGCATGATAGTTGTAAAGCAATCATACCGTGTAATAATCTCACTGGGAGGTACCTTTTTTGCAAAAAGACATTCAAGAAGTTCTATACTCGCAAGAAGAAATACAGCAGAAGGTACAGGAGCTAGGTGCGGCGATCAGCCGTGACTATGAAGGGCGCAATCCGCTCGTCATTTGTGTATTGAAAGGCGCTTTTATTTTCATGGCGGACTTGTCTAGAAATGTTACAGTTCCGCTTGAGCTCGATTTCATGGCAGTATCCAGCTATGGCAATTCCACAAGATCTTCCGGTGAAGTCAAAATTATTAAAGATTTAGATGTATCCGTTGAAGGTCGTGACATCCTTATTGTAGAAGATATTATTGACAGCGGATTGACCTTGAGCTATTTGATTGATGTATTGGAACGCCGTAATGCCTTATCCGTCAACGTTGTGGCCTTGTTCGATAAACCGGGACGTCGCACGGTTGATCTGAATGCGGACTATACTGGGTTTACGATTCCGGATGCATTCGTCGTAGGTTATGGTCTCGATTATGCGGAGAAATACCGCAATCTGCCGTATGTTGGTATACTTAAGCCAGAAATTTATTCGAGTTAACACTCGCTGCTCACGCAGCGGTGCGTTATGATTATGATGCCAAGACAGGCTATGGTAAAATGATGAAAGCTTGTCGAGAGGAGGTCGGGGATGAATCGGTTCATCCGCAACACAGGTTTTTACTTACTTATATTTTTGGTGACTGTCGGAATCGTTCAGTTTTTTATCGGCAAACAAGATACGACTAAAGAACTGAACTACAATGAACTCGTAACAGCAGCTCAGCAAGGTAATGTTAAGGCATTAACTTTGCAGATCCAAAGCGGTACGTATTGGATTACTGGAGAATTCAAGCCTAAAGAAGGCGAAACTAAAGGCGAGGCTTTTATGGGCCGGGCCCCACTTGCAGATTATGTTTCGAAGCAGTTCTCCGACTTAAGCTTTGAGAAGAAATTCGAATTTAATTCCAAAAAAATGCCGGGACAAAGTTTCTGGCTGACCTTCTTGACCTCCATCATTCCGTTTATTATCATGTTCGTTCTGTTCTTCTTCCTGATTAATCAGGCGCAGGGTGGCGGCGGTAAAGTGATGAACTTCGGTAAGAGCCGTGCTCGTCTCTACAATGAAGAGAAGAAGCGGGTCACGTTCGAGGATGTTGCTGGAGCGGACGAAGAGAAGCAGGAATTGGTCGAGGTTGTTGAGTTCCTGAAAGATCCCCGTAAGTTTGCTGCGCTGGGCGCACGCATTCCTAAAGGTGTTCTTCTCGTGGGACCTCCGGGTACAGGTAAAACCTTGCTCGCTCGCGCAGTAGCAGGAGAAGCAGGTACTCCGTTCTTTACGATATCCGGTTCGGATTTCGTGGAAATGTTCGTGGGTGTTGGTGCTTCCCGTGTTCGTGATTTGTTCGAGAATGCGAAGAAAAATTCACCTTGTATTATTTTTATCGATGAGATCGATGCTGTTGGTCGTCAACGGGGCGCAGGCCTTGGTGGTGGACATGATGAGCGTGAGCAAACGTTGAACCAACTTCTCGTTGAGATGGATGGCTTCGGTGCTAACGAAGGAATCATTATCATTGCTGCGACTAACCGTCCTGATATTCTCGATCCTGCCTTGCTTCGTCCAGGTCGTTTCGACCGTCAGATTACGGTTGATCGTCCAGATGTGAAGGGCCGCGAAGCGGTGCTGAAGGTTCACGCGAAGAATAAGCCACTTAACAAAGATGTACGTCTGGGTACGATTGCTAAGCGTACAACTGGATTTACGGGTGCAGATCTAGAAAATCTATTGAACGAGGCAGCGCTACTTGCTGCACGTCGGGATAAAAAAGATATCGCCATGCAAGAAGTCGATGAAGCGATTGACCGCGTTGTTGTTGGAACCGAGAAGAAGAGCCGCGTAATCAGCGACCGTGAGAAGCGGATTGTTGCTTATCATGAAGCGGGTCATACGATTGCTGGTTTCTTCTTGGAGCATGCAGACACGGTTCATAAGGTTACGATTATCCCTCGTGGACGTGCTGGCGGTTACGTCATCATGCTTCCTAAGGAAGATCGTATGCTCGTGACGAAGCAAGAGCTTCTTGATAAAGTAACAGGCTTGCTAGCTGGTCGTGCTGCTGAGGAAATCTTCATCGGAGAAATCGGTACAGGTGCTTATAGTGACTTTAAGTCAGCGACAAGCATCGTACGTGCGATGATTATGGAATACGGGATGAGCGACAAGCTCGGAACGATGCAGTTTGGAAGCTCCTCTCAAGGTCAAGTATTCTTGGGTCGTGATATCGGACATGAGCAGAACTACTCCGACGCGATTGCTTACGAGATTGACCAAGAGATGCAGAGCATTACACGCGATTGTTACGATCGTGCTAAGAAGCTTCTCAATGAGAAGAGTGCAGAAATGCACTTGATCGCGAAGACATTGCTTGATGTAGAGACACTTGATCTGGAACAGATCAAATCTCTGATCGAGAAAGGCTTCATCGCTCCTATCGAAGACGGCGAAGGATCATCCTCTGGCGACGAAGAGTCTAAAGCGGAGCCGATCATAGATACGGTTGGTGACGTGAAGGTCCGGATTCAAACCCGTGATGACGAGCCACTATCGCATATGCCGGATTTACGCAAAGATAACGGCTCCGAGGAGCCTAAATAAAGATTGGTCACTCATTACGAGGTGTTCCCGCGCTTTAACGGCGTGTGAACACCTCGTTTTTGCATTCCAAACACGATAAGATCAATTGACAGCCTTACGTGGCAAGTGTAAATTAAGTGTTAATGAACGAAGTCCTTTTCGTCCACACTAAAGGAAAGTGCCCCGACATGTTTGTGCAATGATTCACAAACTACCGGTTCATCTTAGGGAGGAGATTTGAAATGGAAGCTTTGGCCCTAGAGCGTAAAGCCGAGCAGAACCGCGAGCTACGTGAGCGGCTCATGCAACTTAAGAAAGAACATAATGCAATTATTCTCGCCCATTATTATCAGCGCGATGAAATACAAGAGGTTGCGGACTTCCGCGGGGATTCATTCCTCCTCGCTCAGAAAGCTGCTTCTACGGATGCGGATGTTATTGTATTCTGTGGTGTTCATTTTATGGGTGAAAGTGCCAAGATACTTGCGCCTCATAAGACGGTTCTTGTGCCAGATGAACGTGCCGGCTGTCCGATGGCTGATATGGTTAACCCAATTGGCTTAAGAGAACTGAAAGCAAAGCATCCGAATGCTAAAGTTGTAACCTACATTAACTCCTCGGCGGATGTTAAGGCCGAAACAGATATTTGCTGTACATCAGCGAACGCTGTTAAGGTGGTCAACTCGGTTGATGCCGATGAGATTATTTGGTGCCCGGATAAGAACCTTGGACATTATGTTTCTCAATTCACGGACAAGAAGATGATCATTTGGGAAGGGTACTGCAATACACACGACATGCTAACGATTAAGGATGTCGAGGAAATGCGTGCTAAACATCCGAATGCGGAATTCGTAGTTCATCCAGAATGCCGTCCGGAAGTTGTAGAGATGGCTGATTTTGTCGGTAGCACGACAGGTATTCTGAAGCACTGTCGAGAATCAAGCCGCCAAGAATTTATCGTCGGTACAGAGGACGGCACAGGATATCAATTACGTTTGGATAGTCCGAATAAAACCTTTCATTTTGCATCGAAATTTCTCGTCTGCCCGAACATGAAGGTCAACAACCTAAAGAAGGTTGTCAGAGCCCTAGAGACGATGCAACCGCAAATATATGTACCGCAGGACGTTGCGGACAAAGCCCGTTTATCGCTGGAGCGCATGCTACTCGTTAAGTAAACCTGTAGCCTGTGCTACTCTCTTGTTGGAGTGGGGACGAAATAAAACATGATTCCACGTTACGTTGTCGATTTTGACCTAGACCAGCTTCCTCGCATAGAGACTGACGTTATTGTAATTGGAGCCGGAATTGCCGGACTGTTCACAGCGTTGAAATTGAGCGAGACGAAGCAAGTGTTGATGATCACTAAGAAGTCTTTGTTCGATAGCAATACCCGATACGCACAAGGTGGAATTGCTGCCGTTATGTCAGACGAGGATTCCCCGGATTTTCTCGCACAGGATACGTTGATTGCTGGAGCAGGTCTTTGTGATGCTGCAGCAGTCGACGTTCTTGTTCATGAAGGGCCACAGGGTGTTCAGGAGCTCATTCGCTATGGCACTAACTTCGACGAGGAAGACGGCCATTTTGCGTTGACTAAGGAAGGAGCGCATAGCCAACGCCGCATCCTTCATGCGAACGGTGATGCGACTGGCTTTGAGATTGTTCGGGCATTGGCAGACAAGGTGAAGTCCGATCCGCGCATTGAGCTATGGGATGACCATCTGGTGCTCGATTTACTAACAGAAGAGGGCGAATGTCGCGGTGCGCTCGTTCAGAAGCCTGACGGCACTCGCGTTGCTGTATTCGGTCGAGCTACGATTCTATGTACCGGTGGAGCCGGCCAGCTATACAGATATACAACGAATCCTGAAGTGGCTACCGGTGATGGTGTTGCCATGGCTTATCGAGCAGGCGCTGATATTCGGGATATGGAGTTCAATCAATTTCACCCTACCTCACTTTGTTACCCTGGTGCGCCGAGGTTTCTAATCTCGGAGGCAGTACGAGGTGAAGGAGCCTATTTGCGCAATATTCGCGGTGATAGATTCATGGAAAATTATCATCCCCAGCTAGAGCTTGCTCCTAGGGATGTTGTCGCGCGCGCAATTGTAAGTGAAATGGAAGCTACTAAATCTACTTATGTATATATTGATATCACGCATGAAACTCCTGAATTGATTAAGCATCGTTTTCCAACAATATACGAATACTGTTTAAATTATGGGCTCGATATGACAACCGATTGGATTCCGGTAGCGCCTGCTTCACACTATATGATGGGTGGCGTTAAAACCAACCTACATGGTGAGACTAGCATTCAGCGTCTATTTGCATGTGGGGAAGCTTCATCAACAGGTGTTCATGGAGCAAACCGACTAGCCAGTAATTCATTGTCGGAGGCGATCGTGTTCGGGCAACGAATTGTGGATGCGGTTAACAAGCTTTCTCCGAATAAAACGACTGCAGACAACAGCTCAGGCTCGGAGAGGCATGCCGCACTTACAGGAGCCTTAATCGAACGTAGATTGAAGCTCCAGAAGGGCATGGTCCGCTATGCGGGTCTTAGACGCGATCGAGCGGGGCTGCTGAAGGGTTTAGATGATTTGAAAAAGCAATTGCCATTATTCCAATTATGCCTAACTAAGCGGGAGGAGCTCGAGTATGCGAATCTGCTTACGTGTGCTCTTCTGGTTACGGAGTCGGCATTAAGTCGTGAAGAAAGCCGTGGTGGCCACTATCGGGAAGATTACCCTCAGCGGGATGATCTGAACTGGCACAGGCATACGATAATGAATCGGGAAAACGGAATTCGCACAGAAAGGGTCGACGGCGATGTTTGAAAGAGAAAGCGATTGGGAGATCGGTGGTCCAGCCGTTGAGACGGTGAGGGAGCAATTCCGCACTTGGCTAGCTGAAGATATCGGTTCAGGAGACGTTACGACGATGGCGACTGTACCTCAGGGTCATCTTTCTAGCGGTATTATTCATGCCAAACAATCGGGTATCCTCGCGGGAATTCCATTAGCTCGCCTTGTTTTTGAGGTGGTGGATAAGGATCTGAAGTTTAACGCACAGGTTAAGGATGGGACTCTCGTGGAGCACGGGACGGTACTTGCTGTTGTTGAAGGTTCAACTCACAGCATCTTGACGGGAGAAAGATTAGCGCTTAACTTATTGCAGCGTCTCTCTGGTATTGCGACGAAGACGAACGAATTTGTAACTGCGGCCCAAGGGCAAGCGGTTAAAATTGCGGATACACGTAAAACAACACCAGGACATCGTACACTGGAAAAGTATGCGGTAAGAGTCGGCGGCGGAGCGAATCATCGCTTTGGTCTATATGATGCCGTTATGATCAAGGACAATCATATTAAAGCCGCGGGTGGAATTACAGCTGCAGTTCATGCGGCTAAAGCACGTATCCCCCACACGATGATGATTGAAGTAGAGGCAGAATCGCTTTCACAAGCAGAAGAAGCTGTTCAGGCAGGCGCAAATATCGTCATGTTGGACAACATGACTTCGGCAAATATGACTGAGGCTGTTAAGGTCATTCGCCGCATGGCACCGCATATTGTGATAGAAGCATCCGGAGGAATTACATCAGAACGCGTTGCGGAAGTGGCACGAAGCGGAATTGACATTATATCGGTTGGAGGTTTAACCCATTCCTTCCAAGCGCTCGATATTAGTCTTGATTTGAACGCGAAGAAAAAGGGGGGAATGTCGTGATTCTGGTTGTAGATGTTGGGAATACGAATATTGTACTAGGTCTATATGAAGGACGCGATTTAACGCATCATTGGCGTCTGAGTACGAATCGTTCCTCTACTGTAGATGAGTATGGTGTTCTAATCAGCAATTTGTTTCAACTAGCGGGTGTTCGGGCCGATCAAATAGAGGGCGTAATATTGTCCTGTGTCGTCCCTCCGATCATGCACACCTTAGAGCAGCTGTTTACTAAATACGTGGGTAAAGAAGCATTGGTTGTGGGGCCGGGTATTAAAACAGGGCTTAACATTCGCTACGAGAACCCTCGTGAGGTTGGAGCAGACCGCATCGTGAATGCGGTGGCGGGAATTGAGCAGTATGGCGCTCCACTGATCGTAGTGGATTTCGGTACGGCGACTACCTTTGATTATATCGATGCTTCAGGTTCCTACCTTGGCGGTGCGATCGTTCCGGGTCTTGGAATTGCTGCAGAAGCGCTATATCAAAGAGCCGCTAAGCTTCCCCGCATTGAGCTCACGAAACCTAAAACGGTAATTGGCCGCAACACTGTTGCCGCCATGCAGTCGGGAATTATTTTCGGCTATGCCGGTCAGGTTGATGGAATCGTGCGACGGATTTGCAAGGAGTTCAATGTACAGCCTAGAGTTATTGCAACTGGAGGACTTGCCGAGCTGATTGCTGGGGAGACCGAAACGATTGAAGTTGTCGACGATATGCTTACCCTAGAAGGTTTACGGATTGTATACGAACGTAATGGTTAAAAATAGATGTAGCTGTAGTTGTTTCACCTAGGAGGGTACACATGATGAAAGACGAGTTAATACGCGGTACAGCATGGAATGGCCGATTACGGGTTTTCGCAGCAAGAACAACGGCGTTAGTGTCGGAGCTGCAACGCAGACATGATACGTTCCCGACAGCAACAGCGGCACTTGGTCGTACAGCAACGGTTGCGGCGATGATGGGCGTTATGCTCAAGGGAAATGAGAAGCTAACGATACAGGTCGCAGGCGATGGACCTCTTGGTAAGATCGTTGTTGATGCGAATGCAGAGGGTGTAGTAAGAGGATATGTAGATGATCCCCATGTTCATCTGCCGAGCAACAGTCAAGGGAAGCTGGACGTAGCTGGAGCGGTTGGCAGTACGGGCTACCTTCATGTCACGAAGGATTTAGGACTTAAGGAACCTTATCGCGGAAGTGTTCCGCTTATTTCGGGAGAGCTCGCGGAAGATTTCACTTTGTATTTTGCAGATTCCGAGCAGAGCCCCTCAGCTGTTGGTTTGGGTGTTCTCGTAGATACAGACAACTCCGTGCTACATGCTGGAGGATTTATTGTACAGGTTATGCCAGGGCTAGAGGAAGCTCAATTAGTACGGTTGGAGCAAGCTGTCTCCGCTATGCCTCACGTTACTGCATTACTAGATCAAGGTGAGACACCTGAAGGTGTGCTACGTTTCCTTGTGGGAGACGATCTGACCATTCATCAGACGGTTGAACCGGTATTTCAGTGCAATTGCTCACGCGAGAGATTCGAGAAAGCTCTTATTACGCTCGGTAAGAAAGAAATCAAAAACCTGATCGAAGAAGATGGTCAGGCTGAGCTGCATTGCCATTTCTGCAATGAGAAATATACGTTCGACGCAGATCAGCTCGAGTCTTTACATAGTCTCTCAGATCGGAATTAGGAAGGGATGATTCTCGTGAGGGAGACGATACGGCGTGAGCCGCTCGTACTGCTGGCCCTCTTAGTAACAATGGTTATGACATCAAGCTGCCAATCTTCATCATCTAAGCCTATCTCAGGTGAGAGCTCACCTAAGGAATCGGTTGTAGAGAGTGATGTTGTTGCGACGATAGGAAAGTCAGCCATTTCTCGACAGAGCTTGCTTGATCAGTTGTTATCGATACATGGCTCACAAACCCTTAGAAGCATGATGCTGCTTATAGCTGTGCAAGAAGAGGCCGATTCATTGAAGATTGAAGTGAAGGAAGATGAATTGGAACAAGAGCTGAGCCATATGAAACAAGGATATGAGGATGAAGAACAGTTCTACAAGGCAATGAACGAGCTTGGGATGGATCGGAATGAGGTTCGAGAGGATGCTCGTTATCGGCTGCTGCTTGAGAAAATATCTATCCATAATGTTACCGTGAATCCCTCAGAGGTTGACGCTTATTTGGAAGAGCATCGGGGGGAGTTTCTGCCCCTTAAGTCATACCAACTGGCTAAGATTGTTGTGCAAACTAAGGAATTGGCGGATGGATTACTTGTTCAGCTTGCGGCAGGCGAGGATTTCGCGGAACTAGCCCGCCAGTATTCTATCGATGAATTTACTGCGGATGAAGGCGGCGAGCTTGGTTGGGTTGAGGAACAGGATCCATTCGAGGCACATGAGGTGTTAGAAGCCGTATCTTCTATGCAGGTAGGAGAAACGACCGGACCTATTCAGACGGATCAAGGCTACGTTGTTGTGAGGCTGGATGGGAGAAGCGAGAGTCAGACGATGTCGGAAGAGGATATGCGTAAGGCGATCCAGCATCAGGTGGCATTAGGAAAGGCTGTTTCGTTGAGAGATCTGGAACAAAGCTTGTTAACGAAGTACAATGCGGATGTGAAAGAACCATCTTTAAATTACTGATGTCAGCTATTGACAATCCTCTTTGCGGTTTGTTAAGATGAAAATATATTAAATACCGACCGTTTTAGTCGGATTAAATGTAATGAGGCGGCGACGCCGCATATTTCGGGAGGGAACAAATCTAATGGCTAAGATTGTTCAGAATGTGACTCAGTTAATAGGCGATACACCACTCGTTCGTTTGAACCGCATCGTACCTGAAGGTAGCGCTGAAATTTATGTAAAGCTGGAATACCAAAATCCGGGCTCTAGCGTTAAAGACCGTATCGCGATCAGCATGATCGAAGAAGCGGAGAAGCAAGGTCTAATTAAACCAGGTGTTAGCACGATCGTAGAACCGACAAGTGGTAACACGGGTATTGGGCTTGCGATGGTTGCTGCAGCTAAAGGATATCGTGCTATTCTGGTTATGCCTGAAACAATGAGCTTGGAGCGTCGCAATCTGCTTCGCGCTTATGGTGCAGAGCTTGTGCTTACGCCAGGTTCAGAAGGCATGAACGGTTCAGTTAAGAAAGCAGAAGAAATCGTGAAGGAAAATGCGGATTACTTCTTGCCACAACAATTTAAGAACCAAGCAAACGTGAAGATCCACCGTGAAACTACAGGTCCTGAAATCGTTGAAGCGATTAATTCCTTCGACGGTAAGCTGGATGCTTTCGTGAGCGGAATCGGTACAGGGGGTACAATCTCTGGTGCGGGAGAAGTATTGAAAGCAAACTTCCCGGACATTAAGATTTACGCTGTAGAGCCTGCTGCCTCTCCTTTGCTGTCCGGCGGCGGTCCTGGCCCTCATAAAATTCAAGGTATCGGAGCGAACTTCATTCCGGAAATCCTGAATCGTGAAATTTACGATGCTGTAATTACGATTGAGAATGAGGAAGCTTTCGAAACAGCTCGTGCAGTTGCTAAAACAGAGGGCTTGCTCGTTGGTATTTCCTCTGGTGCAGCGATCTTCGCAGCACTTAAAGTAGCGAAAGAATTAGGCGCAGGTAAACGTGTTATTGCTATTATTCCTTCTAACGGTGAACGTTATCTGAGCACGCCTCTCTTTAACTTCGATAACTAATTAGATTGCTGTGCATGAATAGAATATTTTCCATCTGAACTTTGATCCGATAGAGGGACACTTTGATATAAAGTGCCCTTTCTCGGGTCTTTGCTTTTACCTAAACCTAAGCAGGTTAAAGTCATTTGTGGTATTCTGCATAGTAAGATAATGATCAAGGGAGTAGTCACGTGGAAGTAACTACATTAGAGCAATGGAAGCAGTGGAGGAGCAAGGGTGAGTTCTCTTTGCTTCCATATATACGTAGGATAGAGCTGGAGAACGATCTGTTGCCTGTATTCTGGGATCAAGTGTGGGACGAGGCATCAAACCATACCTCTCTGTTGGAGAGTGGCAAGGACGGCAGGTACACCATATTAGGCTTGCACCCTGTATCCGTAATCGAGGGCAAGGGTAACCGTGCTCACCTTTTGGAACCCAGTGACAGCGGGTCCGGATGGACAGAGGTAGGACAGACCGAAGGCGCGCCATTGGAGCTACTCAGACAGTGGATGCGTCCATGGAAGGCACCGAGACCTGTCGGTGTCCCCGATTGTATCGGAGGCGTGCTGGGGTTCTGGAGCTATGATATCGTACGCAGCTTAGAAAGACTCCCCGTTCTGGCACAGGATGACTTAGCCTTGCCGGATTATGTGTTCCAACGGTTCGAGGAGCTGTGGATCGTTGATCATGTGGAGAAGGCAGTGTATTGTGTGGTGCATGTTCCTGTTGATGCGTTGGAAGAAATGCCATTGCGATCGCTGGAGCAGCTATACAATAAAGCTCAGCAGCGCACGATGGACATGGAACAGCAATGGGTTGGTTGGTTAAGCGCCAGTCAGTCGGCTGACCATATGGAACGAAATAGGCAGATGCGAGCTCGGATGGAGCAGGATCAGCTGCAGATTGATATAGAGAGCTTGCCAGGATTAACGACTTCAATGAGCAAGGTGGAATTCCAGCAAGCGGTACGCAGAATCCAGGAATATATCGGACAAGGGGATGTGTTTCAGGTTAATTTGTCCATGCGGCAGAGTAAGCCGACCGAGGTCGCGCCGGAAACACTCTACGAATGGCTACGTCTGGTCAATCCTTCCCCTTATATGGGAATGCTTCGTACACCTTCTTTTGCGCTTGTTAGCGCGTCTCCTGAATTGTTGGTTAAGCTTCATGATGGAAAGCTGTCCGCTAGGCCTATTGCAGGTACACGCCGCAGAGGGAGAACGCCAGAGGAAGACCATGCGCTTGAGGATGAGCTGCTTACGAATGAGAAGGAGCGAGCGGAGCATGTGATGCTCGTTGATCTTGAACGTAATGATCTAGGAAGAGTAGCTGCTTATGGGACCGTTAAGGTGCCAGAGCTGATGACAGTTGAGCGCTACTCTCATGTAATGCATCTCGTGTCGCAGGTTGAAGCGCAAATCGCCAATGGCAAGGATGCACTCGACGTATTGGCAGCTGTGTTCCCCGGAGGGACGATTACAGGAGCGCCTAAAATTCGTACGATGGAAATCATTGAGGAGCTTGAACCGACACGCAGAGGTCCATACACAGGCTCTATGGGGTGGATTGACTATAGCGGCAATATGGAATTTAATATAATTATTCGTACAATCGCATTTCAGGACGGCATCTGTCATATTCAAGCGGGAGCCGGCATTGTTATTGATTCCGAGCCGGAGCGAGAATTTTATGAATCTCTAAATAAGGCTAAGGCGCTTTGGAAAGCGGTACAGTACAGTGAGAGCAGGGGGAACGGACATGATTTTGGTCATCGATAATTATGATTCTTTTACGTATAACCTAGTGCAATATTTGGGGGAGCTTGGCGAAGAAATCATTGTTCACAGGAATGATGAAATCGACCTCGACGGTATAGCCAAGTTAGCACCAGACCATATCCTCATCTCCCCAGGACCATGCACACCGAATGAAGCGGGCATTAGCCTAGCCCTTCTTGATCGTTTTAAGGGAGAAATCCCGATCTTTGGCGTATGCTTAGGGCATCAAGCGATCGGACAAGCGTTCGGCGGAGACGTTATTCGGGCGGATCAGCTTATGCATGGAAAGACATCTGAGATTATTCATGATGGCCAATCGATCTTCGAAGGTCTTCCTTCTCCTTTTACGGCGACCCGTTACCACTCTCTAATCGTGAAGCGTGATACACTGCCGGATTGCTTGGAAATAAGTGCGGAGACGGAGGATGGCTTGATCATGGGCTTACGGCACAAGGAGTATGTCGTAGAAGGTGTTCAATTCCATCCAGAGTCGATCATGACAGATAACGGATTAAAGATATTACGCAACTTCTTAAACCAGAAATCAGGCATCAGAGCATGAAGTACCTGTATAACGGACAACTGATAGATCGTAATGAAGCCGTGATCTCCGCTTTTGATCACGGCTTTTTGTACGGCATGGGCTTATTTGAGACATTTCGTACGTATGACGGTAGACCGTGGCTGTTGGAGGAGCATGCAAAGCGGCTCACCAAGGGCTGTGAGCTGTTAGGGATTAACTACAAACCTGACCTTAGTCGAATGAAAGAGGCTATAGCGAGCTTATTGGCTTCCAATGATTTGACGGAGGGGTATATCCGTTGGTCCGTTTCGGCGGGTGAAGGGGTTATAGGCTTACCTAGTGAGGTTTACGAGCAGCCAAATGAAATCGTGTATGCGAAGGAGCTAGCTGCAGATGACCCATCGGATCGTAAAGGGAAAACAGTACGCCTGCTGCAGCTGCCGCGCAGCACTCCGGAAGGAGACATCCGGTTAAAGTCATTTCATTATATGAATAATATTAATGCCAAAAGGGAACTAAATAGTGCGGGCGCAAGACCAGGCACGGAAGGGCTGTTCTTGAACCATGAGGGGTATTTGGTTGAAGGAATGGTCAGTAACGTGTTTTGGATTTCGGATGGTGTACTCTACACACCAGCATTATCGACCGGTTTACTTGAAGGCATTACACGGGAGTATGTGTTAACATTGGCTCAGGAAATGGGTATTAAAACAGAGCAGGGCTTATACCCGTGGGACAAGCTGCTGTATGCCGATGAGGTGTTCATAACGAATTCGATCCAGGAGATCGTACCGGTTACGAAGGTTGAGAATATCGGTGGGCGGGGTCTTAATCCGGGAGGATGTAACTCCGTTGGATCCATTACCTACGGCTTGATGCATAATTATCGGACAGCCGCTGAAAGGAACGAAGCATGATTAAGCCGACATTTTACACTCGGAACTATACCCTGCACGATGGATTAAAGCTGGAGCTCGGACACCGGACTCTCATTATGGGGATTCTGAACGCAACGCCGGACTCCTTCTCTGATGGGGGGCGCTTCGATGCGGTTGAGACTGCTGTCGAACGGGCAAGGCAAATGGCGGCTGAAGGTGCCGATATCATTGACATAGGTGGCGAATCGACAAGACCTGGCTATGACCCTGTGCCGTTGGGAGAAGAATTAAGCAGGATTATTCCCGTCATTAAAGCTGTGCGCGAGCACGTGAAGCTACCGATTAGCGTGGATACTTATAAAGCCGAAGTGGCGCGACAAGCTTTGGAAGCGGGCGCTCATATCGTCAACGACGTGTGGGGATTTAAACGTGAACCTGAAATGGCGAACGTGGCTGCAAAGTTTGGATGCCCAGTAATATTGACACATAATCGTGACAACAGGGACTATTCGGATTATATTCTGGATGCCTTGAACGACTTAATGGAAAGTGTGCAGTTAGCTCGGGCTGCTGGAGTTGCAGAGGATCTCATCTGGCTCGATCCCGGAATCGGCTTCGCCAAAGATTACGAAGAGAATTTGGAAATGATGGGACGGCTAGCCGATGTGGTTGGTCTTGGCTATCCAGTACTACTGGGTACGTCCCGCAAAGGGTTCATTCAGAAGACGCTTAATGTAACTTCGAACGAAGCGATAGAAGGAACAGGAGCGACGACAGCGCTAGGGATTGTTCAAGGCTGTCAGATTGTCCGTGTTCACGATGTACGACAGACGAAGCGATTAGCGACGATGACGGATGCGATTGTATACCGCCAAGCACGGAAGGGGTAATAGACATGGACAGAATGGTATTGAAACGTATGGTATTTTATGGGTATCACGGAGTGTATCCTGAAGAAAATAAATTGGGTCAGAAGTATTTCGTTGATCTCGATTTAAGCATGGATCTAAGCCGTGCCGCGCAAACCGATGATGTAGACGATACAATTAACTATGCAGAGATCCATGCTCTCGTTAAGAACATTGTCGAAGGTCCACCGGTGAAACTCATTGAGACACTGACTGCAAATATTGCGTCGAACTTACTCGGTACGTATACTAGTATCATTAATATTACGGTGTCGGTGACCAAGCCGAATCCGCCGTTCGACATCACCTTTGATGGCGTGACTGTAGAGATGCGTAGACAAAGGGATGCGAGTGGCAACATCGTACCTGTAGAGGATTGAAAATCGTGCAAGAAGCATATGTGGCGCTAGGCGCTAACCTGGGAGACCGGGAAGAATCGCTATCAGAAGCGATACGCAGGTTACATGCGGATTCCGAATTGGAAGTTCGCCATATTTCAGCTGTCTACGAGACAGCGCCTGTCGGATATACAGATCAGCCTTCTTTCCTCAACATGGCGGTTTATGTCCGTACGGAACTTGAGCCTGTTATCTTGCTTCGTCGCTTGTTAGCGATTGAAGAGGAAATGGGGCGCGTAAGAGAATTCCGGAATGGTCCGCGGAATATAGATTTGGATTTACTCGTTTATGGAGAAGTGTTGTTAGACACGCAGGAATTAGTGCTCCCGCATCCCCGAATGGGACAGCGGGCATTTGTATTAGTTCCACTAAGGGACGTCTGGTCGGAAGAGACACCGTTCCCTTGGGAATCGGAGCTGTTGGCATTTTCCCTGGAAGAGGAAGGCATTACTCGCTTCGCAGAATGGGATGGTCAAGGGCTACGAAAGGAGAAATAAGGAAATGCTTAAGATCGGTAACGTTACAATGAGCAATAATGTTGTACTTGCCCCTATGGCGGGTGTGTGTAATCCAGCGTTTCGATTAATTGCCAAGGAATTCGGTTGCGGACTTGTTTGCGCTGAGATGGTCAGTGACAAAGCGATTTTGCATGGTAATCAGAGGACACTCGAAATGCTATTCGTCGATGAACGGGAGAAGCCACTTAGCTTGCAAATTTTTGGAGGCGACAAGGAGTCTCTTATCGAGGCTGTGAAGTTCGTCGATCAGAATACGAATGCGGATATCATTGATATCAACATGGGCTGCCCTGTGCCGAAAGTTACGAAATGTGATGCGGGCGCGAGATGGCTGCTAGATCCGAAGAAGATCTACGAAATGGTTTCTTACGCAGCAGATGCAGCGAAAAAGCCAGTAACCGTAAAGATGCGTATCGGTTGGGATGACGCGCATGTTTATGCAGTGGAAAATGCTCAGGCAGTTGAACGTGCGGGGGGAGCGGCTGTTAGTGTACATGGCCGTACTCGCGAACAGCTGTATACGGGTACAGCGAACTGGGATATTTTACGAGATGTGAAGCAGTCAGTGAAAATTCCGGTTATCGGAAACGGTGATGTATTTTCACCCGAAGATGCGAAGCGTCTGCTCGAGCATACGAACTGTGATGGAGTCATGATTGGTCGTGGTGCACTGGGGAATCCTTGGATGCTTTACCGTACGGTTCATTATCTGACGACAGGTGAGCTGCTTCCTGATCCATCACCGGCGGAAAAAATGCGGATCGCTGTGTTGCACTTAGATCGCTTATCTGATCTTAAGGGCGAGAATGTTGCAGTCAGAGAGATGCGTAAGCATCTGGCATGGTATTTAAAAGGCTTACCGGATTCCGCATCTGTTAAAAATTCCATTATGGATTTAACAGGGCGCTCGGAGGTCGTATCGGTGTTGGGGAATTATGTAAGAACAGTCGATGAAATGCTACAGCGCGAGGCCGCAGAAGCTGCGGAGTCTGGCGAAATCCTCGTTCACTAAGAGGAAGCGGTTTCATTCCATCGCTTTACCCGGACTTTCCGCGAATTGACATTTAACAGGGGTTGAAATATAATCAGTACCAATATTCGCCCGCGCAACAGGAAAATCGTAGGCTTGCATCCATTAAGATGTCATGTCAGCGGTGACCGACCATATATTTGATTAGCAACCCTGAAAATTTTTACCATGACAGGAGATCGGTGAGATGAGCGATAAGGAAGTACTTCTAACCCAAGATGGTCTGAAGCGGCTTGAGGATGAACTCGAAAGCCTTAAGTCCGTCAAACGCCGCGAAGTCGCGGAACGAATTAAGGTTGCCATTGGATATGGCGATATCAGTGAGAACTCAGAATATGAGGATGCGAAGAACGAGCAGGCATTCATCGAAGGTCGTATTATCACACTTGAGAAAATGCTTCGTAACGCAAGAATCATTAACAGCGCTGAAATCGATCTGGAAACCGTTAGTATTGGTTCGACAGTTGTTGTAGTGGATATGGAATTCGGTGATACAATGGAATATACCATTGTAGGAACAGCTGAATCAGACCCACTTAATAACAAGATTTCTAATGAAAGCCCAGTCGGTAAAGCGATTATTGGCAAAAAGAAAGATACAACGGTTGAAGTTAGCGTTCCAGCGGGTATCATTCAATACAAAATTGTCGATATCAAAATGGCTTAACTCAAAGCCCCAAATAACATGTTAATCGCCGTCACAAGGACGGAGAAGCCGATTGACTAAGAAAAAAAAGCTTCCTACGGAAGCTTTTTTGCCTGTTAATCGTCAATATTGCAATTTGACGCTCAATTAATCATTAGAACATTACAGATACAAGGTGAAGGAGAAGGAAATTATGGAACATACAGAACAGCCTGAAACGATTGAATTAGGTGAGCTATTACAAATCCGACGCAATAAATTGGACGAGCTACGGGCGTTAGGTGTTGATCCCTTCGGAACGAAATTTGTTCGTAATGCTAATGCTGGAGAGATCATTGCGCAATATTCGGAGCTATCAAAGGAAGAGCTAGACGAGCGTGCGATTGAGGTTAGTGTCGCTGGACGTATTATGACCAAGCGGGGGATGGGTAAAGCTTCTTTCGCAAATCTCCAGGATTTGAGCGGCAAAATTCAAATCTACGTTCGCGCGGATGCGATTGAGAGCCACAAGTATGAGGCGTTTACGATATTGGATATCGGCGATATGATCGGTGTTAAAGGTATCGTGTTTAAGACGAAGACAGGGGAAACCTCGATTAAGGTCGAAGAGCTTGAAGTGTTGACCAAATCATTGCTTCCTCTTCCCGACAAGTTCCATGGACTTAAGGATGTGGAAACTCGTTACCGTCAACGTTATGTGGATCTGATCGTTAACCCAGATGTACAGAAAACATTTATCTCGCGTTCGCGTATTATTCAGTCGATGCGTCGTTACTTAGATGATCGTGGATACTTAGAGGTGGAAACACCTACATTGCATTCTATTGCAGGTGGAGCAGCGGCACGTCCGTTCGTTACTCATCATAACGCGTTAGACATGCAGCTCTACATGCGTATTGCGATTGAGCTTCACTTGAAACGGTTGATCGTTGGTGGTCTGGAGAAGGTGTATGAGATTGGACGGGTATACCGTAATGAAGGGATCTCGACGCGCCATAATCCGGAATTCACTATGATCGAGTTGTATGAGGCGTATGCTGATTACGAAGATATCATGCGATTGACTGAGGAGCTTATTGCTCATATTGCGAAAGAAGTACACGGTACGACCAAGATTACGTATCAAGGTCAAGAGATAGATTTGACGCCAGCTTGGCGCCGGGTATCCATGACTGAGTTGATTCGTGAAACTGTGGGAGTGGATTTCGAAGCTCAAATGAGTGATGAAGAAGCGCATGCTATAGCGAAGGAACACAAAGTCCCTGTAGAGAAGCACATGACTTTTGGTCATATCGTAAATGCGTTCTTCGAGCAATTCTGCGAGCATACGTTGATTCAACCTACTTTCGTAACAGGGCATCCCGTTGCGATCTCTCCGTTAGCGAAGAAGAAAGCTTCCGATCCAAGGTTTACAGACCGGTTCGAGCTATTCATCGTTGCTCGTGAGCATGCGAATGCATTTACCGAGCTTAATGATCCAATTGATCAACGCGAGCGGTTCGAAGCGCAGATGTCGGAGAAAGAGGCGGGTAATGATGAAGCGCATGAGATGGATGATGACTTCATTCGCGCGCTGGAATATGGCATGCCACCAACGGGTGGGCTTGGTATTGGCGTAGACCGACTGGTTATGCTGCTTACGGATGCTCCATCGATTCGCGATGTTCTTCTGTTCCCACATATGCGAGATCGTTCGGACGGATAAGGCACTTGGGAGTATAAGGGAACCGGTTGTTCACCGATGCGGTGGACGCCGGTTTTTACTTAGACAATGAATGTATGAAATTTCCAGTTAAAAAAGAGTTTAAAAGGGGTTGCAAACGGGTATAAGCCTGTGATATATTATTTAAGCCGCTTCAAGAGGGCGCACGACAAGCTGACAAATAGCGAGTCGAACGAAACACGAATTGTTCTTTGAAAACTGAACATCGAGCGTAAGAAAACGAACAAAACGTCGGAAGATGGCTTCGGCTGTCGGAGGACAAACCAGTTGTAAAGATTGAGCCTTCAAGGCTCTTTAATACGAAGCTTCGGCTTCACTATTATGGAGAGTTTGATCCTGGCTCAGGACGAACGCTGGCGGCGTGCCTAATACATGCAAGTCGAACGAATCTCTGATGGAGCTTGCTCCTGATGAGGTTAGTGGCGGACGGGTGA
>NZ_JAMZCY010000015.1 GCF_024519285.1 Cohnella sp. WQ 127256
GATGAGATTTCCCAATTCGTAAGACCCCTTGAAGAACACGAGGTTGATAGGCTCGGGGTGGAAGCGCAGCAATGTGTGGAGCTGACGAGTACTAATAGGTCGAGGGCTTATCCTAAGCGAATTGACATTGTAAGACATATGACACACCACTTCTTCTATAAAGCTTTACTTCGCATCCAGTTTTCAAGGCGCAAGCCCTATTTGTACATAAACGGAGTGTTCTCTTTTGAGAATGACTTCGTTTTTTTGTATTTAAATACAACAATTAAACCTACAAAGCAACTAAAGAATGCTAATCCACAAGCCTTGACGAGCTTCTAACTGTCCAATTCCGATTTCCCTTGGAGAACGCCATACTTACCTCGTGACAAAGGAGGTTATCCATTTTATTTTCACTTCTATCCCTACCTTAATAAGGATCAGAATATTTGGAAGGACAAATGTCGGGGGGGTCTCAGACCTTCTATGCCATCGCCTAAGCGCTTCGAGCTCGGAGTGGGTATATCCGCAATGTTAAAGCCTCAAGTGTAAACAGCCTATAATTCAAGGCTGCAAGGGTGTGGTAGCTACCTCCGAGGGAGAACGTTACCTGATTTAGGGTAGCGTTCTTGGTGCTGGGCTTACTTAGTTCAAGTATTGGCGAATAAACTGCCCAAAGCTCCCTAATACTAAGAATAGATTGAAGTAGCATGAGCAGAGACACTTTGCATTTTTTGAAAAGCTGCGTATAATAAAGTTATAGTCAAAGAAAGTCAAAGTCAGATCTACCCCTATTTGACGACCTGGCAAGAAACGCCTATCGCGTTCAATAGTCGGCTTGCATCGATGGAAGGAGGTTGGACATTGGCTAACATTACAGAACTCATTGAACATTACTTGAAGCAAATTTTGCAAAGCAGCTCAGAAGGCTCCATTGAAATACAAAGAAGTGATTTGGCTGACAAGTTCTCCTGTGTCCCCTCACAAATTAATTACGTCATTAGCACAAGATTTACATTGGAAAAGGGCTATTTCGTGGAAAGTAAACGGGGTGGTGGAGGATACATCCGTATCCAACGTGTTAATCTACCCTCGCTTGAAACCGTGCAACGTCATATCCAGCACACGGTTGGAGAGAAGATTGACCAGACAACTGCAGAAGGGCTCATCTATCAATTAGTGGAGGCACGTTTCGTAACCACAAGAGAGGCGCAACTTCTCAAGGCAGCCGTTTCCCGGGATGTGCTGCAGTTGAAGCTCCCTGTTCGTGACGAGATCCGAGCCAAGCTGTTGAAGGCTATGATGATCGCTCTACTCGCAAAATGAGTAAAGGAGGTTTGTCCGATGCAGTGTCAAGAATGTGATAAACGTCCAGCTACGCTACATTTTACGAAAATTGTGAATGGTGAGAAAGCGGAGCTGCATATTTGTGAATCATGCGCTAGGGAAAAGGGAGAGCTTATTCCTGGAAGCTCAAGCGGGTTTTCCATTCACAATCTGCTCTCCGGGCTACTCGATTACCAAATTCCGAATCCGAACCCGATGGCTAAACCACCAGCGGCTAAATGCGATACCTGTGGGTTGACCTATACTCAATTTAGCAAAATCGGTCGATTTGGGTGCAGTCATTGCTATAAGCAATTTTCTGAACGGCTTGATCCTCTGCTTAAACGGGTACATGGTAATACGGTGCATGTTGGAAAGGTGCCGAAACGTGCCGGTGGACAACTTAAGACGAAACGGGAAATCGATCGTCTTAAAAAGGAAATGCAAGGCCGGATTGAGCGGGAGGATTTCGAAACCGCGGCCCAGCTGCGAGATCGAATCCGCAAGCTTGAAAATGAAATGAGCGGCTGAAGGGTAGGTGGATGATCATGGCCAAGAGGAAATTTGTTAAGCAAGCGCTCAGTCAGTGGATGAAAGGTGAAGGACCGGATTCCGAAGTCGTCATTAGTAGCCGAGTGAGGATCGCTCGCAATATTCGCAATTTGCCCTTTCCTATGATGGCCGATCCAAGCCAATCGCTCATGGTTATGGAACAGCTACTCAGTGTTGCGGAAAGCGGAAGGCTCGATGGATTAGGCAAGATTGAGCAAATTCGGCTGACCGAATTAACCGAATTAGAGAAGCTCGTGCTCGTAGAGAAGCACTTAATAAGCCCGAATCTGGCGAATGAATCCCGTAATGGAGCGCTGATTCTGAGCCCTAATGAAGATATTAGTGTCATGATTAACGAAGAAGACCATCTGCGTATTCAATGTTTATGCTCAGGATTTCAGGTTCATGAAGCTTGGGAATTAGCGAGTAAAGTCGATGATATATTTGAAGAAGAAGTGGATTATGCTTTCGATGAAAAGCATGGATATTTAACGAGCTGCCCTACGAACGTAGGAACCGGGATCCGAGTTTCTGTCATGATGCATTTACCCGCGCTTGTGATCACCGGACAGATCAACCGAATTTTATCGGCTGTCACACAGGTAGGGCTTGCCGTAAGGGGATTGTATGGCGAAGGCAGTGAAGCAACCGGCAACCTATTCCAAGTGTCTAATCAGATCACTTTGGGGCAGTCCGAGCAAGAGGTCATCGAAAATTTATTTCAAGTTGCGCACCAAATGATCGAACACGAGAAGTCCGCGAGGAGTAAGCTGTTAAACGAATCCCGACTTCGCGTGGAGGACCGGGTACGCAGATCGTTTGGCATATTAACTCAAGCGATGATTATGGATTCGAAGGAAGCCTCACAGCGCTTATCTGATATTAGGCTTGGTGCACATCTCGGGCTGCTACCGGAAGTAAATGAGATGGCATTGAATGAACTTCTTGTATCGACGCAACCTGGATTTCTTCAACAATCGTTCGGGGAAGCGATGAGTCCGGAGGATCGAGATCGGTCAAGAGCAGAATTAATTCGCAGCAGACTGGAAAGCATTTCATAAATGTTTTATTCTTAACTTATTGGGGAGGTATGTCTTATGATGTTTGGACGATTCACGGAACGTGCGCAGAAGGTGTTGGCTTTAGCCCAGGAGGAAGCAGTACGTTTAGGACACAATAACATCGGTACAGAGCATATTCTTCTTGGCCTGATCCGAGAAGGCGAAAGTATTGCTGCAAAAGCTCTAATCGCGCTTGGGCTTGGATTAGAAAAAATCCAAGACGAAGTCGAGTCTTTAATTGGTCGAGGTCAAGAGCAGCCTACGAATATCGCTTACACTCCACGTGCTAAGAAAGTTATCGAGTTATCTATGGACGAAGCACGCAAGCTTGGCCACACTTATGTAGGTACTGAGCACATTTTACTCGGTCTCATTCGTGAGGGTGAAGGCGTCGCTGCACGTGTTCTTAATAATCTTGGAATTAGCTTGAATAAAGCTCGTCAGCAAGTGCTTCAATTGCTTGGAAGCAACGAAAGTGTATCTCAGAATCATGGTCCATCCGCTAACGTAAGCACTCCAACGTTAGATGGCTTAGCACGTGATTTAACAGCTAGTGCACGGGAAGGTCATATCGATCCGGTCATTGGTCGCTCGAAGGAAATCGAACGTGTGATTCAGGTGCTATCCCGTCGGACGAAGAACAATCCAGTCTTGATCGGAGAGCCAGGTGTAGGTAAGACAGCTATCGCAGAAGGTCTTGCTCAGAAAATCGTGAACAACGAAATTCCCGAAACCTTGCGCGACAAACGGGTAATGACTCTGGATATGGGTTCCGTTGTAGCGGGCACGAAATATCGTGGAGAATTCGAAGATCGTCTGAAGAAGATAATGGATGAAATTCGTCAAGCAGGTAATGTCATCTTGTTCATCGATGAGCTTCATACCTTGATTGGTGCAGGTGGTGCAGAAGGTGCGATCGATGCATCGAATATTTTGAAGCCTGCACTTGCTCGTGGAGAGCTTCAATGTATCGGAGCTACAACGCTGGATGAATATCGCAAATATATTGAAAAAGATGCAGCTCTGGAACGTCGGTTCCAACCGATCACAGTAGATCAACCTACACCAGAAGAAGCTGTACAAATTTTGTTAGGCTTACGTGATCGTTATGAAGCACATCACCGGGTAAAAATTACCGATGAGGCAATCGATGCGGCGGTTAAGCTTTCTGATCGCTACATTCCAGATCGGTTCTTACCGGATAAGGCGATTGACTTGATCGATGAAGCGGGCTCCAAGGTGAGATTAAATTCTTACACGGTACCGCCTAATCTGAAGCAGCTAGAAGTAAGGCTGGAGGACATTCGTAAAGAGAAAGATGCCGCTGTTCAGAGTCAAGAGTTCGAGAAGGCAGCTGCTCTTCGAGATACGGAACAGAAAATTCGTGAAGAGCTCGATCACACGAAGAACCTGTGGAAAGAAAAGCAAGGCCGCACGGATTCTGAAGTTACACCTGAGGATATCGCTCAAGTTGTAGCTAGCTGGACAGGTATTCCGGTAAGCAAGCTGGCTGAGGAAGAGACAGAGCGCTTGCTTAGAATGGAGAGCATCCTTCACGAGCGTGTCATCGGTCAGGATGAAGCCGTTAAATCCGTCTCACGTGCAATACGTCGTGCCCGTGCGGGTCTTAAGGATCCGAAGCGTCCTATGGGATCCTTTATCTTCCTTGGACCGACAGGAGTCGGTAAGACGGAGCTGGCAAGAGCAATCGCCGAATCGATGTTCGGTGATGAGAATGCGGTTATTCGCATCGATATGTCGGAATATATGGAGAAGCATTCTACTTCCCGACTTGTCGGAGCACCTCCGGGGTATGTTGGCTATGAAGAAGGTGGCCAACTGACGGAGAAGGTTCGTCGCAAGCCTTACTCTGTTGTGCTACTCGATGAAATCGAGAAAGCTCATCCAGAAGTATTTAACATTTTGCTTCAAGTGCTAGAGGATGGTCGTTTGACCGATTCCAAAGGTCGTTCCGTTGATTTCCGGAATACGTTGATCGTGATGACCTCAAACGTTGGAGCAGAGCAAATCAAGAAAAATTCAACACTTGGCTTTACGGCGACTCAGGATGCAGGCCGCGATTACCAGAGCATGAAAGAAAAGGTGCTTGCCGAGCTGAAGAAATCATTCCGTCCTGAATTCCTGAACCGGATCGACGAGTCCATCGTATTCCATCCGTTAACGGAAGAGCATATTGCTGAGATTGTGACACTTATGGCTGATGATCTTCGTAAGCGCCTAGTCGAGCATGATGTTAGCTTTGAGCTCACAGATACGGCTAAAGCGTTCCTCGCGAAGGAAGGGTACGATCCTCAGTATGGTGCTCGACCGCTTCGTAGAGCGATCCAGAAGCATATCGAAGATCGTCTGTCTGAGGATTTACTCCTCGGTAAGATTACAAAAGGTAACTTGCTCATTATTGATGAGGAGAATGGCGGCCTAATCGTTCGGCAGAAGGATGAAATCGAATTGTCTAAAGCGTAATTAGATAAGCAACATAATGATTGAATCGTAATTAAGACTCTCCGTACCGCCTATTTCGGGCGTCCGTGCGGAGAGTCTTTTTTCATGGTAAACTCCTAATATAGGTATACTCAACGTTAAAGGAGCCGTTAGCTGCAATGGCCAAGGTTAAAACTAAATTTGCTTGCACTCAATGTGGGACGGAATCCCCGAAATGGATGGGGAAATGCCCTGGGTGTCAGGAATGGAATACGATGGTCGAGGAGACCGAAACGGAAATCAAGGCCCCTGTCGGGCGGGGTGAATTACTCCGGACGAAAGAAAAGGCGCGGGCGATCATAGATATAGAAAGTGGGCGTGAGCCCAGAGTTTCAACAGGCATGTCCGAGCTGAATCGCGTTCTTGGTGGAGGGCTCGTACCAGGCTCGTTATTGCTTGTTGGTGGCGATCCAGGCATTGGGAAGTCGACCTTGCTGCTGCAAGCTTCGTATTCTTTATCTACACAAGGTTTGAAAGTGTTATATGTATCAGGTGAGGAATCCGTTCGACAAACTAAGCTGCGTGCGGACCGTCTTGGTGCGTTGAATGATAAGCTTTACGTCCTATGTGAAACGAATTTGGAAGTCATTGAAGAAGCCATTACCGAAGTTGGACCGGACTTTCTTGTCATCGATTCTATCCAGACAGTATACCGTCCTGAAGTAGCCTCCGCACCCGGAAGTGTTGCGCAAGTGAGGGAATGCACTGCACATTTCATGAGAATATCGAAAATTAATGGAGTGGCAACCGTATTGGTCGGACACGTGACCAAGGAAGGTGCTATTGCGGGACCACGATTGCTTGAGCATATGGTCGATTGCGTACTCTACTTCGAAGGGGAACGTCATCATACATATCGGATATTGCGAGCGGTCAAAAATCGGTTTGGATCAACGAATGAGATCGGGATTTTCGATATGACTGAGGATGGTCTTCGGGAGGTCACGAATCCTTCAGAGCTATTCTTATCCGAAAGGCCATTGGGTGTTTCTGGTTCAACAGTAGTTGCTAGCATGGAGGGCACGAGGCCCGTATTGGTTGAAATTCAAGCGCTTGTCACACCAACCCATTTCCCATCACCACGCCGGATGGCATCGGGATTTGATCATCATCGAATGTCGCTCGTTATTGCGGTGCTTGAAAAGCGCATGGGAATGTTCTTACAAAATCAGGATGCCTACTTGAATGTTGCGGGTGGTGTTAAGCTGGATGAGCCGGCAGCGGATTTAGCTGCAGCGGTAAGCCTAGCTTCCAGTGTCAAGGACAAACCAACAAAGCCTTATGACGTTTTTTTCGGAGAAGTAGGGTTGACAGGGGAAGTTCGAGCGGTATCGAGAGCCGAGCAACGGGTAAAAGAAGCACACAAGCTAGGCTTTAAACGCGTAATTATGCCGGAGCAAAGTATGAAAGGCTGGCAGCCTCCAAAGGATATCATGATCATCGGTGTAAAAACGGTAGCGGATGCTCTTAAAGCCGCATTGGAATAAGGGGGGTGTCGATAACATATGAAAGAACATAAGGAAAGAGACCCGAAAGAAAAGGAGCGTAATCATCAGGAAAAAACGATGAATCTATTGCTCCAAATGGTTGCTCCAGGTACCCCATTCCGTGATGGGCTGGAAAATGTATTGCGCGCCAAAACGGGAGGGCTTATCGTCGTTGGATATAGTCCTGAAGTGATGGAGGTTGTGGACGGAGGCTTCTCCATTAATTGTGATTTTAGCCCGAACTATTTGTATGAATTGGCCAAAATGGATGGAGCAATTATTCTAAACGAGGATGTTAAACGGATCCTCTATGCGAACACGCAATTGATTCCTGATTCCTCCATTACATCTTCTGAAACAGGCATTCGACATCGTACTGCGGAGCGGGTGGCGAAGCAAACGGGTAAGCTTGTTGTATCAATTTCGCAGCGTCGTAACGTGATTACTTTGTACCAGGGGCAGCTGCGCTATGCGCTTAAGGAAATGGGAGTTATCCTCACGAAGGCTAACCAAGCGATTCAGACTTTGGAGCGTTATCGCATCGTATTCACACAAGCTTTAACGAATTTGTCCGCATTGGAATTTGAAGAGTTAGTTACGATGCATGAGGTAGCATATGTCATCCAACGTGCGGAGATGGTGCTACGCATCAATAACGAAATTAATCGCTATGTGCTTGAATTAGGCAACGAGGGTAGACTTATCAGTATGCAGAAGGAAGAATTAGTGGGATCTGCAGAAGACGAGGCTTGGTTATTATTAAGGGATTATGCCAAGGATGATGGAGAACCTAAAGTTCGTGAAATCCAATCGGTTATTCGCAAGCTGTCTTCAGAAGAATTGTTAGATTCCGCATCCTTAATTCGAATTCTGGGGTATCCTTCCTTAAACTCTGTCGTGGAAGAAGGCTTACTACCACGGGGTTATCGTATGCTAAGTAAGATCCCAAGATTGCCAAGCGTTATTATTCATAATTTGGTTGAACGATTCGGTGCACTTCCTCATATTGTCATGGCTTCCATTGATGAATTAGACGAAGTAGACGGAATTGGCGAGGTGCGTGCACGGGCGATTAAAGAGGGCTTGAAACGAATACAAGAACAGGTCTTCATTGACAGACAGATATAAGGGTAATACAATTGGAAATGTTCTACGATTCATTTACATTTGGAAAAGATATGTCGCTTAACATTCGGTTCAACAGGGTATAGTAAAGTTGAGGTGGGAAAATGATTACGAAATCAATACCGAATTTATTCACGATCGGCAACCTATCTTTAGGTGTGATCGCCATCATATTGGCATTCAATAATGAGACGAATAGTTCAAATACAGCTGCTTTATTAATTATTATCGCCATGCTTCTAGATGGTTTGGATGGACGTGTTGCTCGTGCGTTAAATGCTCAGAGCGAATTCGGGAAAGAGTTAGACTCTCTATCCGATGTGATTTCATTTGGGGTTGCACCTGCATTTATTATGTATCAAGCCGCATTTCAAGACATAAGTCCAGCTATGGCTTGGATTGTGACAGCGATCTTCCCGATCTGTGGAGCGCTAAGATTAGCTAGGTTTAACGTCATTGACGGAATTCCGGGTTACTTCATTGGTTTGCCGATTCCAGCGGCAGGTGGAGTATTAGCCACACTAGCATTATTTCATCACGAATTACATTACTCCTTGTTATTAATAAGCACAGTTGCTTTGTCGTTCCTAATGGTTAGCAACATGAAGTATCCGAACTTCAAGAAGCTAGGCTTACCGCGAAAGGCAATATGGGCTATCCCAGTTGTGGTGCTCGGAGCAGCAATTCTTGCTTATATGTTCCAAGAAGCAATACCAAAGGTCATCTTAGCGTTGTTGCTTCTGTATGCTTTGTGGGGGCTAAAAAAAAACGTTGAAGGGCTAATGCCATCGAATAGACGTGCTAAGCGCAGGAAAGCCATCGAGGAAGAAGAGAAATCCAAGCATAGCGCATAATATTGTATTGAAAAAGCAGCCTCCTGAGATCAGGGGGCTGCTTTTTGTCGTAAACAATTAAGCAATTAAGTTAAGTTAAACCAGCCTAACGTAGAGCATTTATCAGCTTCTTTGGAAACAACTTCCTCAAGGCTAATATCTAGCAAATTACACATGGCTGACATGTAGAAAAGATTTTTACCCATTTCGTTACGAACGACTTCACTGCAATGCTCACAAAGGGCGCCTTCCATGTGGGATTTCGATTGGCGATTCGCTTGATCTAGCTGCATCTCCTCGGAAAAACCCTGATTTCTGGCGTTTAAAGCGATACATCCACATTCTGTGATCGATTTGGATACGGCCCGGTTGACGGAAGCATTGGATTGACTGTATTTCGTGACAACATCGAGCAGACTGCGATGACGGAGCAATAATTCCGACACCTGACTCTGAAACTCATGGAGCGTAGGTGCGCTCATCCGTTCCACCTCGGTTACCTTAGTTTACTTTTCCTCTTTTATTATAGTTCATGGACTACGAGAATTCAAAAGAAGTTGTTATTTTTCAAGAAACTTTAAGAAGCTTGTTGTAGGAAGGTTAGCAATTCGTAAATTGGAACATACTAGTAACGAAATTACTGACTTATTACAAGAAAGGGAGTGAATTTTATGACAATGAAAAGAGTTATTCAAGCCATCGGCCTTCTGATAGGTGCAATGGTAGGTCAACAAATGTCAAACTGGCAATCGTCCTCAGATGCTCCGTGGATGGGCAGTTTGCTAGGTGCAACAACAGGTACAGGCGGGACCTTTAGTATGGTTGTTGGAGCATGTGCGGGATTTTTATTTGCAACCTCTATCGCTAACCCTCTATCTCGTGCGTTGCAGCGGGGAATTGATAGGCTGTCCAGTTATCCTTTGTCGGACTTATTGTCTGGCGTTATCGGTGTGACCCTCGGACTTGCACTTTCTTCATTCCTGTATCCTTATGTGACGGATATTCCGTATGTAGGACAAGTATTAGCAGCGGGAACGGCACTTGTGCTCGGATTTACCGGGCTAAAAATCGGTATGCACAAAAAGGATGAGGTAGGAGACTGGTTCCGGACTCGTAAAACGCTCGAAGCTCCTAAAAGTGAAGGGCCACGCTTCGAGGAACACAAGATTTTAGATACTAGCGTTATTATCGATGGGCGGATAGCCGACATTTGCAAAACTGGATTTATTGAAGGGACACTAGTTATCCCCGAGTTCGTGCTAGAGGAGCTACAGCACATCGCGGATTCATCTGATTTGCTCAAACGGAATAGGGGGCGGAGAGGGTTGGATATTCTGAATAAAATTCAGAAGGAGCTGGATGTCAGAGTACTTATTTACGAGGATGCTAATGATGAGCCTGGGGAAGTAGACAGCAAGCTAGTTAAGCTCGCTAAGGTGATGCAGGGGAAAGTAGTCACGAACGATTTTAACTTGAACAAGGTTTGCGAGCTCCAAGGTGTATCTGTTCTGAACATTAATGATCTGGCTAACGCGGTTAAGCCTGTCGTGCTTCCTGGTGAAGAAATCGTCGTACAAGTGATCAAGGACGGCAAGGAGAATGGCCAAGGTGTTGCTTATTTAGACGATGGAACGATGATTGTCGTTGAAGGCGGTAGGGAGTACATCGGGACGACAATGGAGGTACTCGTAACAAGCGTGTTACAAACCTCAGCAGGCAGAATGATCTTTGCGAAGCCTAAGCTATTGGAAAAAGCGCTCTAACAAGGTATGATAATAGAATTACGGGCGGGGCACGCTCTAGTGTCCTGTCTTTTGTTTTTAGTAGCACTTATAAGGGGATTATTTTCAATGGATTGGGGAGCTGTTATAGTCGCTGCAGGGCGGGGAACTCGCATGGGAAGTGCGGATAACAAGCCTTACCTGCTGCTGGCTGGTCGTACCGTGCTTGCGCATACCTTAGATGCCTTTGAACGATGTCCCTCTGTGTCTTCGATCGTCTTGGTCGTATCCTCAGGGGAAGAGAAGAGAGCAGATGAGGTTATAAGTGCTGAAGGTTTCGTTAAAGTGAAGCGTATTATACAGGGTGGCGCGGAGCGACAGGATAGTGTTTATGCGGGACTTGCTGAACTGGACACGGAAGGTGTGCTTGTCCATGATGCGGCTCGACCACTTGTGACATCCAAGCAGGTAGAAGCTTGTTGTAGGGCAGCGGAAGAGCATGGGTCATCTGCGCTAGCAGTTCCCGTTAAAGATACGATTAAAGTTTCCGATGGCAGCGGATTTATTGTTGCCACTCCGGAGCGCAGCACGCTGTGGAGTGTTCAAACTCCGCAGGCTTTTTTGCGTCAGGAGCTCATTCAAGCGCATCGACAGGCACGGGAAGAGAACGCCATGGCAACGGACGATGCCATGCTTATCGAACGGTTGGGGCGTAAAGTTGCGATTGTTAAAGGCGACTATGCGAACATCAAAATTACGACCCCAGAAGATTTGCCTATCGCGGAGCTGCTATTATCAAGGCGTCAACAGGAGGGGGATCCAGAATGATTAGAATAGGACAAGGGTTCGACGTTCATCAATTGGTGGAGGGTCGACCATGTATCATCGGCGGTGTCACCATTCCGTATGAGAAGGGTCTATTAGGACACTCGGATGCGGACGTACTTCTACATACGATAAGCGACGCTGTTCTTGGCGCACTTGCTCTTGGGGATATTGGGAAGCATTTTCCGGATACTGACCCTGCATTTAAGGATGCGGATAGCGTTAAATTGTTAGAGCATGTGTGGGGCTTGATCAAGGAGCGCGGCTACAAGCTTGGTAACGTAGATGCGACGGTCATCGCACAGGCACCGAAAATGGCGCCGTACATCCCGGCGATGGTTACAGTCATTGCGCGCATATTAGAGTGCGAGGAATCCCAAGTTAACGTCAAAGCAACAACAACCGAACGACTAGGCTTTCCTGGTCGTGGCGAAGGTATCGCTTCCCAAGCGGCTGTACTGTTGGTGCGTAGCTGAGAAGGTACAAGCGAGTAAGTTACTTAGGAGGAAAATAAAATGTCAAATAAAGTTCGCGTACGTTATGCGCCAAGTCCAACGGGACATCTACATATTGGTAACGCAAGAACAGCCATCTTCAATTATTTGTTCGCACGTCATCATGGCGGTGATTTCATCATTCGTATCGAGGACACGGATGTTAAACGCAACGTTGCCGGCGGTGAAGAAAGTCAGCTGAAGTACCTCAAATGGCTCGGGTTGGATTGGGACGAGAGTATTGATTGTCCAGGCGAATACGGTCCGTACCGTCAAACCGAACGCCTTGATATATACAGCTCCCATACACAGCAGCTTCTGGATCGGAAGCTAGCGTATCCCTGCTACTGCAATGAAGAGGAGCTGGAGCGGGAACGCGAGGAGCAATCCGCACGCGGTGAAACGCCGAAGTATTCCGGCAAATGTCGCAATCTAAGCGACGAGGAACAGGCAGCGTTAGCTGCTGAGGGCCGAGTTGCTAGCGTTCGGTTTACTATTCCGGCTGATCGAACCTATACGTTCCAAGATACGGTTAAAGGTGAAATTTCTTTCCGCTCCGATGACTTCGGTGATTTTGTTATAGTGAAGAAGGATGGCATCCCAACGTACAACTACGCAGTAGCTGTTGATGACCATCTGATGGCGATCACCCATGTTCTGCGTGGTGAAGATCATATTACAAACACACCTCGCCAGTTGATGATCTATGAAGCATTTGACTGGGCCCCACCTGAATTTGGACATATGACGTTAATTGTTAACGATCAGCGCAAGAAGCTATCCAAACGCGACGAGTCGATCGTCCAATTCATTCAGCAATATGATGAGCTCGGTTATTTGCCAGAAGCACTCTTTAACTTCATCACCTTGCTCGGTTGGTCACCTGAAGGAGAAGAGGAGATCTATGGTCGCGAGCAGCTAATTGAGATTTTCAATGCGAACCGCTTATCCAAGAGCCCGGCAGTCTTCGATACGGCCAAGCTAAGCTGGTTGAATCAGCACTATTTGAAGCAGCTTACACCAGAACAAGCTGTTGAGCTCTGTATTCCACACTTGAAGTCCGCTGGTCGATTACCTGAGAACCCTTGTGCGGAAGAAATGGTATGGGCAACGGCATTGGTCACATTGTTCAGGGACCACCTCCGATTTGGAGCAGAGATTGTATCGCTATCAGATCTGTTTTTCCAAAAGACGCTCGAACTGAACGATGAGGCGGCTGGCGTACTTGCGGAAGAAACGGTTCCTGTTGTACTGGAAGCTTTCCTGAGTGGTCTTGAAGTAGCAGGTGAAGAGGGCTTCACGATCGACAATATGAAAGTCCTGATTAAAGCTGTTCAAACAGCCACAGGAGTCAAGGGTAAGGGATTGTTCATGCCAATTCGTGTTGCGCTTACTGGACAGACACATGGACCGGACCTGAATGGTACGATTTGGCTACTGGGTCGCGATCAAGTGCTGGAGCGTCTTAAGCAACAACTAGGCTAACGTATAGAGCTCGTTGAGTCTCTTGTCACCTGCGTAATGTTGGGATATACTTGATCTATATCGAAAATGTGCGACGAACAGGAAAGTACGTTTCGCTTAAGGAATGTTCAGAGAAGGCGGTCTAGGCTGAGAGCCGCTCATTCTTACGAAACCGAATTGCGCCTGGGAGCTGTGTCACTGAGTGAACAATCGGTAGTGCTGCGATAACTTAATCGCGTGTACGGCAGGGATTGTTTAGGTAAGTGGTGCCGGGGGGATCTCGTTAACTATCCAATGAGGAGAAGTGTCGCTTACGGACTATGGACACATACTCAAGCAGAGTGGGACCACGTCATGACGTCTCTGCAGCGATAAGCTGCAGGGACTTTTTTGTGTTTAATTAGACCATTACAGAGAGAAGTAAGGGGGGATAGGATATGGGGATGTGGAGAACAGTTAAATCTGACATAGATGCGGTGTTCGAGAATGACCCGGCAGCCCGAAGTTGGTTTGAAGTCGTATTTACGTATGCAGGATTACATGCCATATGGTCTCACCGTGTCGCCCATTTCTTTTTTCGCCGCGGTTTATGCTCCATTGCTCGTGTGATTTCACAGGTCAGCCGATTTTTCACTGGAATTGAGATTCACCCTGGGGCCCGGATCGGGAGTAAACTGTTCATAGATCATGGCATGGGTGTCGTCATTGGGGAAACCTGCGAAATCGGAGATGAGGTTGTGATCTATCAAGGAGTAACGCTTGGGGGCACGGGTAAGGAAAAAGGCAAGCGTCACCCCACGATTGGTAATCGCGTCGTTATTGCTTCTGGGGCAAAAGTACTTGGATCATTCACTGTTGGAGATAACTCTAATATCGGAGCTAATTCTGTCGTCCTGCGTGAAGTGCCGCCCAACAGTACGGTGGTCGGAATTCCGGGTAGGATCGTGAAGCGCAATGGGTTGAAAATAAGCGACCGTCTCGATCATACGAATTTGCCAGACCCGCTCATCGAAACCTTCCGTTTTATGCAGAAGGAAATAAATGAACTGAAATCGGAAATTGAACGTCTCAAAGAGGATAAAGGAGCTAAAATAACATGAATCTCAAAATTTACGATAGCATGACTAGGGAGCTACAGCCATTCATACCGCGTGAGCCCGGGAAAGTGAATATGTATGTGTGCGGTCCAACCGTGTACGATTATATTCATATCGGGAATGCGCGGCCGGTCATATTCTTCGATGTTGTTCGCAGGTACTTGGAAGCCATCGGATTCCAGGTTAATTACATTGTTAACTACACAGATGTAGATGATAAAATGATTCGCAAAGCGACGGAGTTGGGCATTACGGTTCCTGAATTAGCCGAACGTTTCATTACCGCATTCAAGGAAGATCGGGAAGCGTTAGGGGCTCTTCCCCCCACGGTATCGCCGCGTGTCATGGAGACGATGCCTGAAATTATTGCATTCATTCAAGATCTGGTGGACCAAGGGGTTGCCTACGAGAACGGTGGGGATGTTTACTTCCGCACGGGTTCATTTTCTGAGTACGGTAAGTTGTCTCATAAAAACCTGGATGAATTGCAATATGGCATTCGTATCGACGTGGATGAGCGTAAAGAAAGTGCACAGGATTTCGTGCTTTGGAAAGCGGCAAAGCCTGGAGAAATTTACTGGTCAAGTCCATGGGGAGATGGGAGACCGGGTTGGCATATTGAGTGCTCGGCAATGATACGCAAATACGCGGGAGATACTTTGGATATTCATGGTGGGGGTCACGATCTACAATTCCCTCATCATGAGTGTGAGATTGCACAGTCCGAATCTCTAACGGGTCAACCTCTATCTCGTAATTGGATGCATAATGGCTTCGTTAATATCAATAATGAGAAGATGTCGAAGTCTCTCGGAAATGGAGTTACTGTACGCCAGTTGCTCCAAGGCATGAGTAAATATGCCATTCGATACTTGATGCTTGCCACTCACTATCGTAGTCCGCTTAATTTCAGCGAGGAGACGATTCGCCAGGCAACCAATAGTATTGATCGGCTAACAAATTGTCGGGACAATGTGAAGCATAGGCTATCCTCTGTTGCGCAGGGCAATTTAGCGCTTGCGGGAGATGAGGGGCTTAAGGAACGACTGAAGCAGCTTGCGAAGGATTTCCATTCGCGCATGGAAGATGACTTTAGTACACCAGATGCAATTACAGCTTGGTTCGGTCTCGTCTCTGAAGTAAACACTTATTTGCAGAGAGAAGCAGTAAGTGAAACGAGTTTACTGTTCATTCTAGCTCAAATCGATGAGATGAATGGCATTTTGGGACTGTTACCCACGATTGAGGAAGCGGGATTGTTGGATGATGAAGTCGATGCGCTAATTGCCGAGCGGGCGGCAGCGCGTGCTAACCGGAACTTTGCTCGTTCGGATGAGATTCGCGACTTATTGGCGAGTCGGGGAATTTTATTGGATGATACACCTCAAGGCGTTCGTTGGCGGCGCAAATGACGGAGCGGGAAAGCTTTGCTCTAGCTCCAGTCATCTCGCCGCTCTTGCCTACTGATGTTCCCGTCCATCTACTTTCTCCCGTTGTGCTTGCCTACGTTGGGGATGCTGTATTCGAAATTTATATTAGACAAAGACTCGTAGCCGGTTTCAATCGGAAGCCCAATGAGCTGCATCGTGCGGCTACGAGTTATGTTTCCGCCGCTGCCCAAGCCAAGCTTTTGCAGAGATGGATGCCGTTGCTTACGGAAGAGGAAGCGGACATCGTGCGCCGCGGTCGCAATACCAAATCAGGCCAGCCTCCGAAAAATGCTGATCCTGCTGACTATCGCCATGCCACGGCATTAGAGTGCTTAGTTGGTCACCTGTATTATCAAGGGGCGAAGGAACGCTTGGAGCAGCTAGTGAATTTAGCTTTTACTCAAACAGATTAGACGGATCGCAATAACTGATAAAGGAAGATGATAATGAACAATCACAATTCGAGAACACCAGGTAATCGTACTGATAATGGATCGAAGCCATATGCTGCAAATGATAGTAAATCGGGGTGGAACTCCTCGAGTAATGGTCGCAAGGAAAAGGATAAGCGCCATCAAGCAGCTCCAGCTAACAAGGAATCTCAGGCGGATAATGAGCAGTGGACAGAAGAAAGTGCGTTAAAGGGTGAAGATGAATACTTGGCAGGTAAGCACCCTGTGCTAGAAGCGATGAAGGCAGGACGGTCAATTAATAAAATTTTCATTTCTAATCAAGCCCAACGTCATCTTGTGCAACCGATAATGGAGGAAGCTAAGGCGCGAGGTATCGTTGTTCAACAAGTGGAGAAAAGCAAGCTGGATCGGTTGGTACCTGATATGCAGCATCAGGGAGTCGTTGCCCAAGCAGCAGCTGTTGCATATGTGGAAGTGGACGAGCTGTTGGCGCGCGCTGCAGAGCGCGGAGAAGCCCCTCTCATCGTCTTGCTCGATGAACTGGAAGATCCACACAATCTTGGCTCCGTCTTACGTACGGCCGACTGTACTGGCGTACACGGCGTGATCGTTCCGAAACGCAGAAGTGCTGGGCTAACAGCAGTCGTTGCGAAAACATCCGCAGGCGCAGTTGAATATGTTCCTGTTGCCCGCGTGGCAAACTTGGTGCAAACGATGGAGAAGCTTAAGGCTGCTGGACTATGGATAGCTGGAGCTGATGTTGGTGCCAAGGAGGGTTTCTACGAAACAGATCTGACAGGACCGCTCGCAATTGTAATCGGTAATGAAGGACAAGGACTTTCTAGACTCGTTAGAGAAAGATGTGACTTCATCCTGTCTCTTCCTATGGCTGGACAAATCAACTCGCTTAATGCATCCGTTGCAGCGGGAGTTATCCTGTATGAGGTTGTTCGTCAACGTCAACAAGAGGCTAAGAAAAGAGGCGTATTGCAAGCAAGTTCGACTTCGGATCATGCATGAGAAACGAAAGTTTCTGCGTGAGGATGTACTGCTTGTAGATGGCTATAACATTATAGGGGCATGGCCTGAGCTGGCTAGTCTTAAGAGTGAGAAGCTGGAAGATGCAAGGGATCGGCTTCTCGACATGCTGTCTGATTACCAAAGCTATGCGGGACTCATCGTCATCGTCGTGTTTGATGCGTTCCGTGTACCTGGTTCCGGTGCTGAATACCGTCATCGTAAAAAGATGCAGGTTGTATTTACAAGGGAACGGGAAACCGCGGATGAGTGTATAGAAAGACTGGTAGGCGAATGGATATCCGTGCGACGCAACATCTATGTGGCGACTTCCGATCAGGTTGAACAGCATGTCGCATTTGGTCGCGGGGCGCTCCGAGTTTCGGCACGTGAATTAAGGATAGAAGTTCGGCAGAGTAGAACGGAAATACAAACAGCAATTACTAGAGATTCTCAAATTAAGAAAAATCCGTTAGACGGAATATTGCCTGATGATGTGCAACGTCGACTGGAACGTATGAGACGAGGACTTGATGATAGTTGAATGCCGTTGGTTTTTAATTACATTTTTTCCACCGCCGACACAAGGGTAGAAATGGCAATTACATTGACGCTATGCGCTAGATCAAGTATATTGATAATAGTTTAATAGAGATCGAAGTTCCAGATCACCATTGCAGACCGGAGGGATGTTCATGAGCGTCGACTTGGAGATGCTGGCAACGCGTGAGTACGACTTCAAGGCCGACGAGGACATCGTAGAATTCGTTCGCATGGGCGATAGCGAAGCGTTGGAGTACCTTATTCATAAATATCGAAATTTCGTGCGGGCGAAAGCGCGCTCTTATTTTCTGATAGGCGCTGAGCGGGAAGATATCGTACAAGAAGGAATGATAGGCTTATATAAAGCGATTCGTGACTTCAGGGGCGATAAGCTAGCATCGTTTAAGGCGTTTGCTGAGCTTTGTATCACCCGTCAGATTATTACCGCTATTAAGACGGCTACCCGTCAGAAGCATATTCCGCTTAATTCATATGTGTCTTTGGACAAACCAATTTATGATGAAGATTCCGATCGTACTTTGCTGGATGTCATCTGTGGCTCTAGAGTATGTGATCCGGAAGAAATGATCATTAATCAAGAAGAGTTTTATGGACTTGAGGATAAGATGTCAGAAATTCTAAGTGACCTGGAGCGAAAAGTACTGATGCTCTACTTGGATGGACGCTCTTATCAAGAAATTGCTGTCGACCTCGATCGTCATGTGAAATCAATTGATAATGCCTTACAACGAGTGAAGCGTAAGCTTGAGAGGTACCTTGAAGTCCGCGACCTTGGCCATTAATTCTATTATTCTTAATATTGAATGTATTAGCAGCCGAATGATCGGGCTGCTTTTTTTAATTCAGAATTAGGTTCCAAGGATGGAATGCAACAATTAAGTTGCGGTTTGGGGTTGAAATGCGTGAAAATATGGAATAATGAGATGTGGATACTAGAAATAGAGTAGAAATCTACCCAGTAGGAGTCGTGCAATTGGAAGGTAAAAGACAATTTCCGTTGACATCGACTACCCCCTGTGATAAATTATTTTAGTAACCTTAACGTGGTTTCTTATGCGCTGGCTCTGAATCATCGGCGAAACACCAGGAATTGTTGTCTTGATGACTTGTCATCAAGTAGCGATACCTAACAGCCTTGGTTCGCCAAGCTGGAGTTTCCGCTGAATGGTTGTCTTTTTTTATGAAGTTATGATCCCGGGAGGTGGAATGGGATGCGCGTAATCATCACGCTAGCTTGTACAAACTGCAAGCAACGGAACTACACGTCGAGCAAGAACAAACGGACACACGCCGATCGCATCGAGTTGAAGAAGTTCTGCAAATTTTGCAATGAACATCATCCTCATCGCGAAACGCGTTAACTCCTAGGAGGTATTAACGTGACTTTCCTGGCCAAAATGAAACAAAACTTTGGGTCATTTTTTTCGTTTTTCGCGGATAGCTGGAACGAACTAAAGAAAGTCCGTTGGCCCAACCGGAAAGAGCTCGTTAGCTACACGATTGTTGTTATTGTGACAGTGTTGTTGGTAACGATCTACTTCTGGGGTCTGGACATCGGTATTTCATCCCTCGTCGATCTCATCATCTGACGTAGGAACCAAAGGTGGCTTTTCCATGGAGAAAAGATGGTACGTAGTACACACGTACTCCGGTTATGAGAACAAGGTTAAGGCTAACCTGGAGAAACGCGTGGAGTCTATGGGTATGCAAGACAAAATCTTCCGTGTGCTTGTTCCAATGGAGGAAGAGATCGTAAACAAGGATGGTAAGAAAAAGACGGTTATGCGTAAAGTGTATCCGGGCTATGTCCTTGTTGAAATGGTGCAAACGGATGATTCTTGGTACGTGGTGCGTAACACTCCAGGAGTAACTGGATTTGTTGGTTCCACTGGCTCGGGATCGAAACCGACGGCGCTACTGCCTGATGAAGTAGAAGGTATTCTGCGTCACATGGGTATGGACGAGCCGAAACCGGTTATCGATTTCGAACTCAAGGAGAACGTTCGCGTTATGGTTGGTCCTTTTGCTAACTTTGTCGGTACTGTAGAAGAAATTCTAGCCGATAAGAGCAAGCTTAAGGTGCATGTCAACATGTTTGGCAGAGAAACCCCCGTTGAGCTGGATTTCACTCAAGTGGAGAAGATATAAGTATCTTTAATGTTTTTGGGTTTCTTGATTGAGCGGGAGGGACGGAAGTTCCGTTAAACCGCATTACGGGTCAGGGAGGTGTGCAACATGGCAAAAAAAGTCATCAAATTAGTAAAGTTGCAAGTTAACGCAGGTAAAGCTAACCCTGCGCCGCCAATCGGTCCTGCACTAGGTCAAGCTGGCGTTAACATCATGCAATTCTGTAAAGAATTTAATGCTCGCACAGCAGATCAAGCTGGATTAGTAATTCCAGTCGTAATCTCTGTATTCGAGGATCGTTCTTTCACGTTCGAGACTAAGACTCCACCAGCAGCGGTATTGCTTCGCGTAGCTGCAGGAATCCCTAAAGGATCCGGTGAGCCGAACAAGAAAAAAGTAGCTACAGTTAAACGTGCTAAAGTTCGTGAAATTGCAGAACAAAAAATGCAAGATCTGAACGCGGCATCTGTTGAAGCAGCTATGCGTATGGTCGAAGGAACAGCTCGCAGCATGGGCGTTATTATCGAAGACTAATCGAATGTCGCCTGATTCAGGCGCGTTCGTACTGCGGTTCCTAGAACCGCTTGTGGGAGGAAACTTCCGTTAAAACCACAAAAGGAGGAGAACAACTTGGCTAAACACGGTAAGAAATATACAGCGTCCGCTAAGCTGATCGACCGCGATGCAACCTACGAATCGTTGGAAGCTATCGAGCTCGTTAAAAAATCAGCAACAGCTAAATTCGACGAAACAGTTGAAGCAGCTGTCCGCCTCGGCGTTGATCCGAGAAAACAAGATCAAGCAGTGCGCGGCGTAGTCGTCCTGCCTCACGGCACCGGCAAAACGCAACGCGTCCTCGTATTCGCAAAAGGTGATAAGCTGAAAGAAGCTGAAGCAGCTGGCGCGGATTATGTAGGTGATCAAGAGCTTATCAACAAAATCCAACAGGGTTGGTTCGAGTTCGACGTCTGCGTCGCTACTCCGGACATGATGAGTGAAGTCGGTAAACTGGGTCGTATTCTCGGGGGTAAAGGTTTGATGCCTAACCCTAAAGCAGGCACTGTAACGAATGACGTTGCTAAGGCTATTGCTGAGATTAAAGCCGGTAAAATCGAATATCGTCTGGACAAAGCCGGACAAATTCATGCTCCAATCGGTAAAGTTTCCTTTGATGCTGACAAGCTCAATGAAAACTTGAACGCTTTGATTGAAGCACTGAGCCGCGCGAAACCTGCATCTTCCAAAGGCATCTACCTGAAAAACATCTCGATTTCTTCGACGATGGGACCAGGTGCACGCGTTAATGCATCGGTATATCGCTAATCCGAATTGCGTAACTCGCAATATGGACGGTAAAAACTGTCTTTGACATCGGACTACCAGGATGGTAAGCTGATGAAGCTGATAAATGAATATGGATACCGTAGACCGTAGGTGCAACGCGCCAACGATACTTACAGCATTAGCTGTTCGTAGCGTAGCGTGCGGCTTAATTTCCTACCGAGGTGTGTGGATAAAGCTCGTAAGAGCAAGATCACGTCATGCCTCCGCTTTAGTCTGCGGGGGCATTTCTTATGCCTTCGGACATAGGTGAGGTAAACATGCGGGAATGCCAAGACTTAGGAGGTGTACACAATGGCAAATGCGAAAATCATTCAAGCAAAACAACAAGAAGTTGATGTGATCGCAGCAAAGCTGCGCGAAAGCAACTGTACCGTTGTAGCTGACTATCGCGGCCTAAACGTGGCGCAAGTCACTTTGCTCCGTAAGGAATTGCGTGAAGCTGGCGTAGAATTCCAAGTGTTGAAAAACTCTTTGGTAAGCCGTGCTGCAGCAAGTGCTGAACTGAGCGAGCTTGATGCTGTTCTAACAGGACCAACTGCTATCGCTTTCGGTAGCGACGTTATCGCTCCTGCGAAAATTCTTAGCAACTTTGCTAAGAAGAACGATGCGTTGAAGGTTAAAGGTGGAGTAATCGAAGGACGTTTCGTCGATGCTTCTCAAGTAAAAGCACTTGCAGATCTGCCGTCTCGCGATGGCTTGCTGTCTATGTTGCTTAGCGTTCTACAAGCTCCAGTTCGCAACTTCGCACTCGCTGTCAAAGCGGTTTCGGAGAAGAACGAAGCGAGCGCGTAATACGAATTTTTACAAAAATAAGAAGATCATATGATCTCAAATTATGGAGGATATACAAATGAGCAAAGAGCAAATCTTAGAAGCCATTAAAGTTATGACTGTTCTTGAATTGAACGATCTAGTAAAAGCAATCGAAGAAGAATTCGGTGTTACTGCTGCAGCTCCAGTTGCTGCTGGTGGCGGCGCTGCTGTAGCTGAAGAAGCTGAGCAATCCGAGTTTGATGTTGTTCTTGTTGAAGCTGGCGCTTCCAAAATCAACGTTATCAAAGCGGTTCGTGAAATCACAGGTCTTGGCTTGAAAGAAGCTAAAGATGTTGTAGATAACGCTCCAAAAGCAATCAAAGAAAAAGTTGCCAAAGAAGAAGCTGAAGCTGTTAAAGCTAAGCTTGAAGAAGCTGGCGCTAAAGTAGAAATCAAGTAAGAAGCAGATCATCAAACCCCTTGAAGATTTTCTTCGAGGGGTTTGTTCGTGTATAAAATTGATCATGCTTAGAGAAGGCATCCTATGCTGTAATTTATGGAGGAGCTTGGATGAGTGATCACTATTATTCGAATAAACCTCAGTCCGCAAGTGACCGACGGTCATTCGAAACAAAGCATCGAGGAGTACAACTTAAATTAACTTCGGATGCTGGCGTGTTTTCGCGGGACGGGGTGGACTATGGCAGTCGGGTGCTTATCGAACATATGGATATTCCGCACGACGCCCAAGTGCTTGATATCGGTTGCGGTTATGGACCGATTGGATTAATTGCTGCCCGCCTTGCGCCGCAAGGACATGTTAAGCTGATCGACATTAATGAAAGAGCGGTTGAGTTGGCTCAGCATAATGCGCAAGCGAATGGGATTCACAATGTATCCTTTGCGCAAAGTGATTTGTTTTCAGCGGTTGAAGCTGAAACCTTTGATGTGATTCTTTCAAACCCGCCTATTCGCGCAGGCAAAGCGGTCGTGCATCAGTTGTTTGTTGATTCGTGGAAGCATCTCAACCCAGGTGGAGCAACATGGGTTGTTATCCAGAAGAAGCAAGGTGCGGCTTCAGCCAAAGCTAAGCTCGAACAATTATATGGCGAGCAACAAGTAGTTGAAGTTGGCAAGGATAAGGGATTTAGGTTGTACCGCTGTACACGCAAATAACAATATTTTTAGTTTGACTTGACATTTCCGTTGTGGTATTATTAAAAAATGTCAGTATTAGGATGGGCTAATTGTCTTCAACACAATAAACTTGCAGGCCCGTTCCTTTCCTTAGAATAAATTCACGTTTGCTCACGTATAATGGGTTTGTTTTGGGGTAAAGGCAGGATGAGTTGCCATTGTGCCGCCAACCGGCGCATAAGGGCTTTTCTTTATTTATGTGTTGAAGCAGACTTAAGGGGTGAGGTTAAGTTGGCAGGACATCTTGTTCAGTATGGCCGCCGTTCACGGCGTAGCTACGCTCGCATTAATGAAGTGTTGGACGTCCCGAACCTGATCGAAATCCAGCAACAATCGTACCAGAAGTTTTTGGACGAGGGTTTGCGTGAGATTTTTCAGGATATTTCGCCGATTTCGGATTTCACCGGCAATCTAGTGTTGGAATTTATCGACTATAGCTTGGGTGAGCCGAAATATTCCGTTGATGAATCGAAAGAACGCGATGTAACTTATGCGGCTCCACTTCGTGTTAAAGTTCGGTTGCTTAACAAAGAAACCGGTGAAGTTAAAGAACAGGAAGTATTTATGGGTGATTTCCCACTCATGACGGAAACGGGTACGTTCATCATCAATGGTGCGGAACGTGTTATCGTCAGCCAATTGGTGCGCTCCCCGAGCGTCTACTTCAGTACGAAAGTAGATAAGAACGGTAAGAAGAATTACACAGCTACTGTCATTCCGAATCGTGGAGCATGGCTCGAGCTTGAGACGGATGCTAAAGATATCATTTATGTGCGTATTGACCGCACTCGTAAAATTCCTGTAACGGTACTTCTCCGTTCTTTAGGTTTCGGAACCGATGCAGAGATTTTGGACTTGCTAGGACAAGATGATTACATTCGCAATACGCTAGAAAAGGATAATACCGATTCTACGGAGAAAGCGCTGATTGAGATTTATGAGCGTCTTCGTCCGGGCGAGCCTCCAACTTTGGAAAATGCCCGCAGCTTGCTAATTGCACGTTTCTTCGATCCTAAACGTTACGATTTGGCGAATGTCGGTCGTTACAAAGTAAATAAAAAGCTACACATCAAAAATCGACTGTTCAATCAGCGCTTAGCTGAAACACTTGTGGATCCTTCCACGGGTGAAATCATTGCTGAAGCTGGTCAAATGATCGATCGTAGATTGTTAGATCAAATTCTCCCTATGCTGGAGAAAAACGTAGGTTTCAAAAACTATCGCGTTACTGGCGGAGTTTATGAAGCTGAGGATATTCCTTTACAATCCATCAGCATCTTCTCTCCTCTTGAAGAAGGTAAAGTGGTTAAGGTTATTGCCAACGGCATCATCGACAAGTCGGTGAAGAATATTACGCCTGCGGACATTATCTCGTCCATTAACTATTTCATGAATTTGCTGCAATCTGTCGGAAACACGGATGATATCGATCACCTGGGTAACCGCCGCCTTCGTTCCGTTGGCGAATTGCTGCAAAACCAATTCCGTATCGGTCTTTCCCGTATGGAACGGGTTGTTCGTGAGAGAATGTCCATTCAAGATCAGAATGCGATTACTCCTCAAGCGTTGATTAATATTCGTCCTGTTATTGCGGCAATCAAGGAGTTCTTCGGATCTTCCCAGCTGTCACAATTTATGGATCAAACGAATCCACTTGCGGAATTGACGCATAAGCGTCGTCTATCTGCACTAGGACCCGGTGGTTTGACACGGGAACGCGCGGGCTTCGAAGTCCGTGACGTCCATCACTCTCACTATGGCCGGATGTGTCCGATTGAAACGCCAGAGGGACCGAATATCGGTCTGATCAACTCCTTGTCTTCCTTTGCACGAATTAATGAGTATGGCTTTATCGAGGCTCCTTATCGCAAAGTCGATCCGCAAACGAACCGAGTTACGGATGAAATTGTTTACATGACTGCGGATGAAGAGGACAACTATATCATTGCGCAAGCAAATGCAAAGTTGAATCCCGATGGAACCTTTACGGAAGAAAATACAATCGTCCGCTATAACAAGCAGACTGATAATATCATTACAATGCCAAGCGATCGCGTTGATTACATGGATGTATCGCCTAAGCAGGTTGTGTCCGTTGCGACAGCAATGATTCCGTTCCTTGAGAACGATGACTCCAACCGTGCGCTCATGGGATCAAACATGCAACGTCAAGCTGTTCCATTGCTAATACCGGAAGCACCGTTTGTAGGTACCGGTATGGAGCATAAGTCTGCAAAAGACTCTGGGGTATGTATTGTATCCAAATATGACGGTTTCATCGAAAGAGTTTCTGCCAATGAAATCCAACTGCGTCGCGTAGAGATGATCGACGGCAAGGAAGTCAAAGGCGATATCGTTAAATACAAGCTACAGAAATTTATGCGTTCTAACCAAGGAACATGTATTAATCAAAGACCGCTTGTACGTCGTGGAGAAATCATCAAAAAAGGTGATATCATGGCGGACGGTCCTTCGACTGATACAGGTGAGTTAGCACTTGGTCGAAACGTAGTCGTAGCCTTCATGACTTGGGAAGGTTATAACTATGAGGATGCTATCTTGCTCTCCGAGAAATTAGTGCGTGAAGACGTCTACACTTCGATCCATATTGAAGAATATGAATCAGAAGCTCGTGATACTAAGCTAGGACCTGAAGAAATTACTCGCGATATCCCGAACGTCGGTGAGGATGCGCTTCGCAACCTTGACGAGCGCGGAATCATCCGTGTAGGTGCTGAAATTAGCGCTGGAGACATCTTGGTAGGTAAGGTTACTCCGAAAGGCGTAACGGAGCTTACAGCAGAAGAGCGCCTGTTACACGCGATCTTCGGTGAGAAGGCTCGTGAAGTGCGCGATACTTCCCTACGAGTACCGCATGGTACGGATGGAATCGTTGTTGATGTTAAAGTATTTACCCGTGAGAATGGCGATGAGCTACCTCCTGGTGTAAATCAATTGGTTCGTGCCTATATCGCACAAAAACGGAAAATTTCCGAAGGCGATAAAATGGCTGGACGTCATGGTAATAAAGGGGTTATTGCTCGGATATTACCGGAAGAAGATATGCCGTTCCTACCGGACGGAACACCTGTACAGGTTGTTCTTAATCCACTCGGCGTACCTTCACGGATGAACATCGGTCAAGTACTAGAAGTTCACTTAGGTATGGCTTGTAAGCTTCTAGGCATCCACGCTGCAACTCCAGTATTCGATGGAGCGACAGAGTACGATGTATTCGATACGATGGAAGAAGCCGGCATGAAGCGTAACGGCAAATGGTGGTTGCGTGACGGACGTTCGGGCGAGTTGTTTGAACGCGAAGTTACCGTTGGTGTTATGTACATGATAAAACTCGCACATATGGTCGACGACAAAATCCATGCTCGTTCCACAGGTCCTTACTCTCTTGTTACGCAACAGCCATTGGGTGGTAAAGCTCAATTCGGTGGACAACGTTTCGGGGAGATGGAAGTTTGGGCACTCGAGGCTTATGGTGCCGCCTATACGTTGCAAGAAATTTTGACCGTCAAGTCCGATGATGTTGTCGGTCGTGTCAAAACCTACGAATCGATTGTTAAAGGCGAGAACGTTCCAGAACCAGGCGTTCCAGAATCGTTTAAGGTATTGATTAAGGAACTTCAGAGCTTAGGTATGGACGTTAAGATCTTGTCCGGAGATGAGCAGGAAATCGAAATGAAGGAAATGGACGACGAAGAGGATGCTGCTGGGGATAAGTTAAATCTTAACCTAGAGGGTACTGAAGTCGGCGTCGAATAATTCTACTGCGACGACGGGCCTTCGGGTTCGTCGTTAAGATCCGAAATCCTAGCAACGATGAAGGAGGGCTTGCTCCTTGTTAGACGTCAATAACTTTGAGTTCATGAAAATCGGTTTGGCTTCACCGGACAAAATTCGGTCGTGGTCGAGAGGCGAAGTCAAGAAACCGGAAACGATAAACTACCGGACGTTGAAGCCGGAAAAAGAAGGTTTATTCTGCGAGAAAATCTTTGGTCCAACTAAGGACTGGGAATGTCATTGCGGGAAGTACAAAAGAGTTCGTTACAAAGGCGTTGTTTGTGATCGTTGCGGCGTCGAAGTCACGCGTGCGAAAGTTCGTCGTGAGCGTATGGGACACATTGAGCTTGCTGCTCCTGTTTCGCACATCTGGTACTTCAAAGGTATCCCGAGTCGTATGGGGCTTGCGCTCGATATGTCTCCTCGTTCTTTGGAAGAGATCATTTATTTCGCTTCCTACGTTGTAACGGATCCTGGAGATACACCACTTGAGAAGAAGCAATTGCTTTCCGAGAAAGAATATCGTAGCTATCGCGACAAATACGGCTTTGCATTCCATGCTGGCATGGGTGCAGAAGCGGTTAAAAGATTGCTACAAGATATCGACCTTGATCGGGAGTTAGAAACGCTTAAGGAAGATCTGAAGACAGCTCAAGGCCAACGTCGTAATCGTGCGATCAAACGTCTTGAAGTGGTGGAATCATTCCGTAATTCCGGTAATCTTCCGGATTGGATGATCCTAGATGTACTTCCTGTAATTCCACCTGAATTGCGTCCTATGGTGCAATTGGATGGTGGACGTTTCGCAACAAGTGACTTGAATGATTTGTACCGTCGTGTAATTAACCGGAACAATCGTTTGAAACGTTTGCTTGATCTAGGTGCACCGGATATTATCGTTCAGAATGAGAAGCGGATGCTTCAAGAAGCGGTTGATGCGTTGATCGACAATGGTCGTCGTGGCCGTCCTGTTACAGGACCTGGTAACCGTCCATTGAAATCACTCAGCCACATGCTGAAAGGTAAGCAAGGACGTTTCCGTCAGAACTTGCTCGGTAAACGTGTCGATTACTCCGGACGTTCCGTTATCGTTGTAGGACCTAGCTTGAAAATGTACCAATGCGGTCTTCCAAAAGAGATGGCGTTGGAACTGTTCAAACCTTTCGTTATGAAAGAGCTAGTGCTTAAGGGTCTTGCGCATAACATCAAGAGTGCTAAGCGCAAGGTTGAACGTGTTAGCCCTGAAGTATGGGATGTGCTTGAGGAAGTTATCAAAGAACATCCAGTGCTTCTAAACCGTGCGCCAACTCTTCATAGACTCGGTATTCAAGCGTTTGAACCGATCTTGGTAGAAGGTCGCGCAATCAAGCTTCATCCGCTCGTATGTACGGCTTACAATGCCGACTTCGACGGTGACCAAATGGCGGTTCACGTACCATTGTCTGCAGAAGCTCAAGCGGAAGCTCGTTTGCTCATGCTAGCATCGGGTAACATCTTGAACCCTAAAGACGGTAAGCCGGTCGTTACCCCTTCTCAGGATATGGTACTTGGTTGCTTCTACCTGACAATGGATAACAATCAGTCTTACGGTACAGGTATACGCTTTGCTACGGTCAACGAAGCTATTTCTGCCTACCAACGCGAGATTACAGGTATTTCCTTGCATGCCCGCGTTGTTATCCCGGTTAGAGAGTTGAAGAAAAAGACCTTTACTCCGGAACAGCAGGAAGCTCTAATCGTTACGACGATTGGTAAAATCATATTTAATGAGATCTTCCCTGATTCGTTCCCATACATCAATGAAGCGACTAAAGCTAACTTGGTTAAAGGAACGCCTGAGAAATATTTCATCTACGACAAGGGTGCGGACATCAGTAAATATATCGAAGATCCGCAAATCCCTGCTGCTGTAGGTAAAGAATATTTAGGGAATATCATCGGAGAATGCTTCCGTATTTATCATACGACCAAAACATCCATCATCTTGGATGATATCAAGCAGCTCGGATTTACGTATTCGACTCGTGCCGGTATTACAATCGGTGTATCCGACGTTATTGTTCCTCCAGAGAAAGTCGAAATCCTGAAGAAGTCTGAAGAACGTGTATCCGTCGTGTCGACGCAATATCGCCGCGGTTTGATCACGAACGAAGAACGTCGGGATCGCGTTATCGAGATTTGGAGTAAAACGAAGGACGAACTTACTGAAATCCTGATGAAGTCCATGGATCGCTACAACAACATTATGTTGATGGTAGACTCCAAAGCACGGGGTAACAAATCGCAAATCACCCAATTGGGCGGTATGCGGGGTCTGATGGCCAACCCGTCCGGTCGAATCATCGAGTTGCCAATTAAATCGAACTTCCGTGAAGGTCTGACCGTATTGGAGTACTTCATCTCCACTCACGGAGCGCGTAAAGGTCTTGCCGATACAGCTCTACGGACAGCCGATTCCGGTTACTTGACTCGTCGTCTCGTTGACGTAGCACAAGACGTAATCGTTCGTGAAGAAAATTGCGGAACGGACAAAGGAATTACAGTATCCCGTATCGAAGATGGCAAAGAGGTCATTGAGGACTTGTTCGACCGTATTGAAGGCCGTTATGCCTTTGAAACGATCCGCCATCCAGAGACGAAAGAAATTATCGTTAATCGCAACGATTTGATCGATACGCCTAAAGCGGAAGAGATCATTCATGCCGATATTAAGAAAGTACAGATTCGTTCCGTTCTTAGCTGCCGTGCTCGTCATGGTGTTTGTAAGCTTTGCTATGGTCGCAATCTTGCTACAGGTAAGAAAGTTGAAATCGGAGAAGCAGTTGGGATTATCGCTGCACAATCTATCGGGGAACCAGGAACACAGCTTACAATGCGTACGTTCCATACCGGTGGTGTTGCAGGGGATGATATCACGCAAGGTTTGCCACGTATTCAAGAGCTCTTCGAAGCTCGGAATCCGAAAGGTCAAGCTATTATCTCTGAGCTCGACGGTATCGTTAAAGAAATTCGTGAAACCAAGGATCGTCGTGAAATCGAATTGCAAGGTGGAGCAGAATCTAAAATTTACCCTGTCAGCTATGGTTCACGTATCCGTGTCGTTCAAGGTCAGCAGGTTGAGGCTGGCGATGAATTGACAGATGGTTCGATCGATCCGAAGGAAATGCTTCGTATCAAAGGTATCCGTGGCGTGCAGAACTACATTCTGCAAGAAGTTCAACGCGTTTACCGTAACCAAGGTGTTGAAATCAATGATAAACACATCGAGGTTATGATCAAGCAGATGCTTCGTAAAATCCGGATCGTTGATCCAGGAGACACGATTCTTCTTCCAGGAGCTTTCGTGGATCTGCACGAGTATGAAGCAGCTAACCGTGAAGCTATCCTTTCTGACAAAGAACCGGCTGTTGCTCGTCCGGTGCTTCTCGGGATTACGAAAGCATCACTTGAAACTGACTCGTTCCTATCGGCAGCGTCTTTCCAAGAGACGACTCGCGTTCTGACCGATGCTGCTATCAAAGGCAAAGTCGACAGATTGCTTGGACTCAAGGAGAACGTTATTATCGGGAAGCTCATTCCTGCTGGTACAGGTATGGCTCGTTATCGCAACATTCGTGTTGTATCGCCATTTGACGAACCAGAAGATGAAGCGGCAGAACTCGAGCCTGTTGGCGCAGAGTAAGTTAAACACAATATAGACATCAGCGGATACCGGCAACGGTATCCGCTTTTTTGTACAGCTGGTTTCTACGTGGAGGTATCGCATGTGTCTAAATCAATGATAAGCCTCGTCAATATAGAGAGGAAATTCAACTCTAAGCGTGTATTAAATAATTTGTCTCTTACGATATATGAACGTGAAGTCACAGCAATTATAGGACGAAATGGATCAGGTAAAAGTACATTACTCAATATCATGAGCGGACTTGGTACATTCAATAAAGGGAATAGAGAAGTAAGGATGAGTCCTCTGAATAGAAAATTGTCCATTGGTTACGCTCCGGATCGATTCCCTAAGCTACGATTTACTGCCAAGGAGTATTTGCTCTATATGGGGAAGATCAGAGGGATGGATCATGAGCAGTTATTGAAAAGGATCTCTGAACTATTCATTACTTTTCAATTAGATACATGGGACACACAGCAACTTCGTACTTTTTCAAAGGGCATGCTGCAGAAGGTGAATATTATGCAAGCGCTGCTTGAACAGCCTGACTTACTGTTGCTAGATGAACCATTGTCTGGCTTGGATATACAGATTCAGGATGAACTCATCCATATCCTGTCCCAACTGAAAGGTGAAGGGGTGACGATCGTACTCTCTACCCATGAGAGGGACGTTGTTCAACGTATAGCTGATCGAGTCATAGAGATTAAGAATGGTGAAATTGCCAGTGATAAAAGGAAGTCTAAAAGTACTAATCCCTACAAAATTGTTGAATTTATTATGGATGAGATTAAGGCAGAACAGTGTTGTTCCCATGCAGAAGGGATCATCCGAAGAGACAAGACAGATGGAAGTTGGCTTGTCCATATCGAAGCAATAAAGTGTGATGCATTTGTATATAACCTTCTAAACAATGGCGGCTCTATTGTCACGATAGGCATTGAAAGAACGGCTAATAAAGATAGGAGTATTACGGATACGGAGGTGATGTCATGATTTCGATGATGGCATTTTCGTTCCGTTATTATTTACGTTCCTACAGGTATATAGCACCCATTCTTATTTATGCGCTAAGTTTATATTTTATATATAGCGTCGTACCTAATCCTGTAATGCCCAGCTATTCACTTACCTCTTCACTTCTATTTCTCATTTCGGTGTGGTTAGGCTTTGGTTTTATTGATGTCGAGGACGAAACACAGCAAGTGATATCCGTATTGCATTTGGGCAATGTTACAAAATACTATCTAAGTAAGATATACATATTGCTACTTATCACTAGCGTTATGTCCGTTATCACTACATGTTATCCTATTATTTTTGATAAATTTAATAAGCAACCTACGATATCAGAAGGTTTAATAGCATTAGTTTCTCATATCGCGCTATCCTTACTCGGGATAACAATATCTTTCCTATTCACACATAAGCTAATCGCCAAATTGAGCTATGCCATTATTGGCTTGTTCTTAGTCGTAGCAGTAACCATGGCTGGAGCAGGAATTGAAAACTCACTCCCAACTGATTACAGATTGTTCGCAAGAATAATTCCACCTTTATCCCCCATTATGGATACACTAAATAACTTCGAAACAACGACTAGTTCCGAGATTGCGCTGGCCCTGTTTTCTCCGCTATTATATAGTTCAATACTTCTTTGGATGTTTCTCAAATTGATGACGAAGAGACTCTTTTAGTTCAATACGATTTAAAAGAGTTAAATTTCTTGACACGCCCATTTTGAAATGATAATATATGTTAGTGTGTTCTAGACGTGCGTCAAACTGACGTACATCGATACGTGTGAACCTAAGCAAAGAGTGTGACATTTAATCGGTGCAGCAGTAGCTGTAACCATTGAGGAATAAGATTGTTGGGTTTGATGGGTTATCAATCATCGAAAAGTGATTTTCATGAGTCGAATAACCGGTCGAGCCCTTTCTCGTCTCTCAAAATGAACCACCTGGATCTGTGGGCTTCGCAAAGGTGTATCGGATGAGTCGTTTTCTAAATTATTTTACCGTTTATGGGAAGGGGGTGGCAGCATGCCAACTATTAACCAACTAGTTCGTAAAGGCCGTCAATCGAAGGTCGTTAAATCGAAATCACCTGCATTACAAAGAGGGTTCAATGCACTTAAGCGTGTTGAAACTGAATTGAGCGCTCCGCAAAAACGTGGAGTTTGTACTCGTGTAGGAACAATGACTCCGAAAAAACCGAACTCAGCACTACGTAAATACGCGCGGGTTCGTTTGACTAACCGTGTTGAGATTACCGCCTACATCGGAGGTATCGGACACAACTTGCAAGAGCATAGCGTTGTTCTTGTTCGTGGTGGTCGGGTTAAAGATTTACCGGGGGTTCGTTATCATATCGTTCGCGGAGCATTAGATACCGCTGGCGTTAACAACCGGATGCAAGCTCGTTCTAAATACGGTACTAAGAGACCTAAAGTTAAAAAAACCTAATAAGCGCTTGCGCGAGTTAGTTGTTTAATGTAGATCAACATGAATGAGAAAGGAGGAACTTCAATGCCACGTAAAGGACCAGTCACGAAACGGGATGTACTTCCGGATCCGCTGTATAACAGCAAGCTAGTTACTCGTCTAGTAAATCGTATTATGATTGACGGCAAGAAGGGTGTAGCTCAACAACTATTGTATGATGCGTTTACCCTAATTCAGGAACGCTCCGGTAAAGATGCTATGGAGGTTTTTGAAGCCGCAATTAAGAACATTATGCCAGTACTTGAAGTTAAAGCACGCCGTGTAGGTGGAGCAAACTATCAAGTTCCGATTGAAGTTAAGCCTGAACGCCGCACGTCCCTTGGACTGCGCTGGCTCGTTAACTACTCCCGTAACCGCGGTGAGAAAACGATGGAAGAGCGTTTAGCTGCTGAAATCTTGGATGCTTCTAACAACACAGGAGCAGCTGTTAAGAAACGTGAGGACACTCACAAAATGGCGGAAGCGAACAAAGCGTTTGCTCACTACCGTTGGTAGAATTCGCTTAAGAAGAACATATGAAGGGAGACTATATCCATGGCTAGAGAGTTCTCCTTGCAAAATACGCGTAACATTGGAATTATGGCGCATATTGATGCGGGCAAAACCACTACCACTGAACGGATCTTGTTCTACACTGGACGCGTTCATAAGATCGGCGAAGTGCACGAAGGCGCCGCTACAATGGACTGGATGGAACAGGAACAAGAGCGTGGCATCACGATTACATCTGCTGCTACAACCGCTGAATGGCATGGGCACCGCATCAATATTATTGACACTCCGGGTCACGTTGACTTTACGGTAGAGGTTGAGCGTTCTTTGCGCGTATTGGACGGAGCTGTTGGTGTATTTAGTGCCAAAGAAGGCGTTGAACCACAATCCGAAACGGTATGGCGTCAAGCTGACCGTTACAGCGTACCGCGTATCGCTTATGTTAATAAGATGGATATCATCGGTGCGGATTTCCTTAATGTTATTCAATCGATGAAAGATCGTTTGAATGCAAATGCTGTAGCAATTCAATTGCCGATGGGCGCTGAAGATGTCTTTATTGGTATGATCGACCTGGTTGAACGGGTTGCTTACTTATATAAAGATGATAAAGGCAAAGACCCAGAGAAAGTTGAAATTCCTGCAGAGTATAAAGACCAAGTTGAAGAACTACGTGCCATCTTGGTAGAGAAAGTTGCAGAACTTGACGAAGAATTGACAATGAAGTTCTTGGAAGGTGAAGAACTCACTATTCCGGAAATCAAAGCTGCTCTTCGTAAAGGCGTTTGTGAAGTGAAAATCTTCCCAGTCGTATGTGGTTCCTCTTACCGTAACAAAGGTGTACAACCGATGTTGGATGCTGTAGTTGATTACCTACCATCTCCTCTTGATGTTCCTGCAATCACAGGCCATTTAGATGATGGTTCGGAAACAACTCGTAAATCTTCGGACAGCGAGCCATTTGCTGCATTAGCTTTCAAAATCATGACTGATCCTTATGTTGGTCGTTTAACTTTCTTCCGCGTATACTCCGGTGTTCTGAGCGCAGGCTCATACGTTGTAAATGCGACTAAAGGCAAACGCGAACGTGTTGGTCGGATTCTGCAAATGCATGCGAACAGCCGTCAAGAAATCAGTGAAGTACATGCAGGTGATATTGCTGCTGCCGTTGGTCTTAAAGATACAACGACAGGCGATACACTCTGTGATGAGAAAAACCCTGTTATTCTTGAATCGATGAACTTCCCTGAGCCAGTTATCCAACTTGCGGTTGAGCCTAAAACGAAAGCCGATCAAGATAAAATGGGTATCGCTCTTCAGAAGCTCTCCGAGGAAGATCCTACGTTCCGTGCTCACACGGACGAAGAAACAGGTCAAACTATCATCGCAGGTATGGGCGAACTTCACTTGGAAATTCTGGTTGACCGTATGCTTCGCGAATTCAAAGTTGAGACAAATGTTGGTAAACCACAAGTTGCTTACCGTGAAACATTCCGTCAAGCTGCGAAGGTCGAAGGCAAATTCGTACGTCAATCCGGTGGTAAAGGTCAATTCGGACATTGTTGGGTTGAATTCACACCACTTGAGCCAGGAACAGGTTTCATCTTCGAAAACAAAACGGTTGGTGGATCGATTCCGAAAGAATTTATCGCTCCTATCCAAGCTGGTATCGAAGAGTCAATGAAAAACGGCGTAGTCGCGGGCTTCCCGCTCGTTGATATTAAAGCTGTTGTAGTTGACGGATCGTACCATGATGTTGACTCCTCGGAGATGGCGTTCAAAATTGCTGGATCGTTAGCGCTTAAAGCAGCTAAGGACAAATGTAGCCCTTGCTTGCTGGAGCCTATCATGAAAGTAGAAGTAACAGTGCCTGAAGAGTACATGGGCGATGTAATGGGAATGATGAGCTCTCGTCGTGGTCGTATCGAAGGAACGGATTCGCGTTTCGGCGCGCAAATCGTTCGTGCGAAAGTTCCTTTGGCTGAGATGTTCGGATATTCCACTACACTTCGTTCCGGTACACAAGGTCGTGGCGTATTCTCAATGGAATTGTCACACTACGAAGAAGTTCCGAAATCAATCTCCGAAGAGATTATTTCCAAGAGCAAAGGCGCTTAATAAATTGAAATTGGTCGGGACAGGGTAATACGTAAGTATATACCCACCCGCCACCCCATATAAATCCCGTTTTTACATTAAGGAGGAACTGTATCCATGGCAAAGGCTAAATTCGAACGTAATAAACCACACATTAATATCGGTACAATCGGTCACGTCGACCACGGTAAAACTACGACTACAGCTGCAATCACTTCCGTTTTGAACAAAAGATTTGGTAGCGGTGCTGCAGTAGCATTTGATCAAATCGACAAAGCACCAGAAGAGCGCGAGCGTGGAATTACAATTTCCACATCTCACGTTGAGTATGAAACTCCTAACCGTCACTATGCACACGTTGATTGCCCAGGACATGCTGACTATGTTAAAAACATGATCACTGGTGCTGCTCAAATGGATGGAGCAATCCTGGTTGTATCCGCTGCTGACGGCCCTATGCCGCAAACGCGTGAGCACATCTTGCTTTCTAAGCAAGTAGGCGTTCCTTACATCGTCGTATTCTTGAACAAATGCGACATGGTTGAAGACGCAGAGTTACTTGAGCTTGTAGAAATGGAAGTTCGTGATCTTCTTAACGAATATGATTTCCCAGGTGATGACACTCCAATTATCCAAGGTTCTGCTCGTGAAGCACTTGCTAACCCAGATGGTCCTTGGGCTGAAAAAATCATCGAATTGTTTGATGCAATTGAACAGTTCATTCCAAATCCAGAGCGTGCAACTGACAAGCCTTTCTTGATGCCAGTTGAGGATGTGTTCACAATCACTGGTCGTGGTACTGTTGCTACAGGTCGTGTTGAGCGTGGAATCATCAAAGTTGGTGACGAAGTTGAAATCATCGGTTTGCAAGAAGAAACTCGCAAATCCGTATGTACTGGTGTTGAAATGTTCCGTAAATTGCTTGATCAAGCTCAAGCCGGCGACAACGTTGGCGCATTGCTTCGCGGTGTAGACCGTAAAGACATCGAGCGTGGTCAAGTAATCGCGAAACCGGGTTCAGTTAAGCCTCACACTGAATTCACTGCACAAATCTACGTTCTGACTTCTGCTGAAGGTGGCCGTCATAAGCCTTTCTTCACAGGCTACCGTCCACAGTTCTACTTCCGGACAACAGACGTAACTGGCATCATCAACTTGCCAGAAGGTACTGAAATGGTTATGCCTGGTGACAACATCGAGGTAACTGTTCAGTTGATCGCTCCAATCGCTGTTGAAGAAGGTACTCGCTTCGCTATTCGCGAAGGCGGACGTACTGTAGGCGCTGGCGCAGTTGCTTCCATTCAAAAATAAGCAACATCCATAAATGAAAAGGGCTATCACGGCTAACGCTGTGATAGCCCTTTTTTTGTGAAACCAATTCATTTAATAACTGAAGTGCTTAACCGTACAAAGACTTGTTGCTAGACCGCCTGCACTAATTGTTGCTAGGGAGAGGAAGAAAGTATCCACAGTAAAGAGCAATCCACTCATTCCGATTATGACGGCATCCATTGTTAAGATCAGAATCCCGACATTCATTTTCAATTTATGAGATAAGAGCTTAGCTAGTAAATCGAATCCTCCCGTACTCGTATCATTTCGCAGAAGGATGCCGAAACCAGTCCCGATAAATAATCCCCCAATAACAGAAGCGACAAAAGGATTGCTGGCGATCAAAGAGCCAAAAGGACGATAGGGATCGAAAATATCAATGAAGTAAGACAAGAAGACCATACCATACAAGCTGTGAAAGAACATCGTTCGATCTTTGAACCATGCCAAAATAAATACAGGCGCGCTACATAATAGAAGAGTTAAACCGACTTTGAGTTCAAAGAGGTAATTTGCGATTAACGCGACACCTATAATACCACCGTCTAATACTTTGATTGGCATTAGGAAGAAGTCTATTCCGAAGGCAATTAGAAGACATCCTATAATAATAGCTACTATTTTGTATGGGGAAAGCAATCTGATCAATCCTTTCATTAAGGCCTGTCTTATCTATATGGCGGTTGAGATGAGATCATGATGGATACTCGTAAACTAGCGAAAACGAGAGTGGAGGATAAGGCAGAATGGACGAAAAGGGACAGTTCGAAAAAAAATGAAAGTTTTTGTTGCAATCGGGTGGGCAGATCGTTATAATAATAAATGTTGGTCTGTGACTGTGCGTTGATGTGAGAGGTTGCCGACACACCCGGCCCCTTTGCCATAAGGGATGCCACTAGGTGATCGAGGGTTATTCTCACGGAGTATGTCCGATTCCAAAATTGGGCGAATGAAGGAGGGAATTCTATGGCTAAGCAAAAAATCCGTATCCGTTTGAAAGCCTACGACCACCGTATCTTGGATCAATCCGCGGAGAAAATCGTAGAAACGGCGAAACGTACAGGTGCAAGTGTATCTGGACCGATCCCGTTGCCGACCGAGAAGCAGATCATCACGATCCTGCGCGCGGTGCACAAATACAAGGACTCGCGTGAGCAATTCGAAATGCGTACGCACAAGCGTTTGATTGATATCGTCAATCCTACGCCACAAACGGTTGATGCACTTATGCGTCTTGATCTACCGTCTGGCGTCGACATCGAAATCAAACTTTAATTGTAGCAGTAAATTAGATTTATCAAGAAAAGAGGTGTCAACATGTCAGGAATCTTGGGACGTAAACTTGGAATGACGCAAATATTCGCAGCTGACGGCAGTGTAGTGCCGGTTACTGTGGTAGAAGCAACTCCAAGCGTCGTATTGCAAAAGAAAACTGTGGATAACGATGGATACGAAGCAGTACAAATCGGCTTTGCGGACAAACGCGAAAAGCTAGCAACAAAACCAGCCATTGGCCATGCTAAGAAAGCAGGCACTGGCCCCAAGCGCTTCATCCGCGAAGTTAGCGGACTTACACCAGCTGACTTGGAAGTTGGTCAAGAGCTTAAAGTTGACCAGTTCTCCGAAGGCGATATCGTTGACGTAACGGGTACTTCCAAAGGTAAAGGAACTACAGGTGCGATCAAGCGTTGGGGCTTCGCACGCGGTAAGATGACGCATGGTTCCAAGTATCACCGCGGAAATGGTTCGCTAGCGTCTATGCGCGAAGCAAACAAAGTTCCGAAGGGTAAGAAAATGCACGGCCGTATGGGCAGCGAAACAATCACAGTTCAGAACCTCGAAATCGTTAGAGTAGATCTTGAGCGTAATGTATTGTTGATCAAAGGCTCCGTACCGGGCGCTCGCAATAGTTATCTCAAAATCCGCACATCGGTGAAGAAATAATTCACAATGTATGAGGAAAGGAGGACCACTCATGCCGAAAGTTACAGTTTTTAATGTAGACGGCAAGGAAGTTGGACAATTGGATCTGGCAGAAGGAGTATTCGGTTTAGAGCCGAACGTTCATGTACTGCACAGCGCTGTATTGCTTCAACAAGCATCGCTTCGCTCGGGTACGCACGATACGAAAGGTCGTTCGGAAGTTCGCGGAGGCGGTCGTAAGCCTTGGAAACAAAAAGGAACTGGTCGCGCGCGTCAAGGTAGTATTCGTTCGCCACAATGGAAGGGCGGCGGAATTGTCTTCGGACCTACGCCACGCAGCTACGGTTTCAAATTGCCTCGTAAAGTTCGTCGTTTGGCGATCAAGTCAGCTTTGTCTAGCAAAGTTGTAAGCAGCCAAATTATCGTTCTTGATCAGCTGAGCTTGTCCCAGCCGAAAACGAAGGATATCGCTAAGATCTTGAGCAACCTCAAAGTATCTCGCAAAGCACTAGTTGTTACTGCAGACTTTGATAATAACGTGGCCCTGTCCGCGCGTAACATCCCAGGTGTGAAATTCGTTTCCGCTGAAGGAATTAACGTGCTTGACGTGATGAAACATGATCAATTGATCATCACTAAGGATGCAGTCGCTAAAGTTGAGGAGGTGTTCGCGTAATGAAAAACCCCCGCGATCTAATTAAACGGCCGGTTATTACCGAACGCACAAGCGACTTCATGGAACAGCGCAAATACGTGTTCGAAGTTGACTTGAAAGCGAACAAAACGCAAATCAAACAAGCCATCGAATCGATCTTTAAGGTTAAGGTCGTTGGCGTTAACACGTTGAGAATGCCTGCTAAGCCGAAACGCTACGGCAAGCACAGCGGTTACACTTCTGAGTGGAAAAAAGCAATCGTGCAGCTATCTGCCGACAGCAAACCACTTGAGTACTTTGAATCCTCTGTATAATAAGTCTCTAAAGTAAGGAGGGAATCCATTTGCCAGTTCAAAAGTTTAAGCCGACCACGTCTAGCCGTCGTCAAATGACGATTGCATCGTTCGAAGAGATCACAGCAACAGAACCGGAGAAATCCTTACTAGCGCCACTCTTCAAGCATGCTGGTCGTAATAACCAAGGTAAAATTACTGTTCGCCATCACGGCGGCGGTCATAAGCGTAAATATCGGATTATCGATTTCAAGCGCACGAAGGACGATATTCCCGGCCGCGTGGCTACGATTGAATACGATCCTAACCGTACGTCTTATATCGCTCTAATCAACTATGCAGACGGTGCAAAAACGTACATCATCGCTCCAAAAGGACTTAAAGTCGGTGATGTTATCGTGTCTGGCCCTACTGCTGACATCAAAGTGGGTAATGCTCTACCATTGGAAAACATTCCAGTTGGTACAGTTATCCACAACATTGAGCTTAAACCAGGTAAAGGCGGCCAAATGGTTCGCGCAGCTGGAACTAGTGCTCAATTGCTTGGTAAAGAAGAAAAATACGTAACTATTCGTTTGACTTCTGGTGAGATTCGTCGCATTCTTAAAACTTGCCGTGCTACTATCGGTACAGTTGGTAACCAGGATCACGAGTTGCTTAACGCAGGTAAGGCTGGACGTAATCGTTGGTTAGGTAAACGTCCAACTGTCCGTGGTGTTGTTATGAACCCGAACGATCACCCACACGGTGGTGGTGAAGGCCGTGCTCCAATCGGACGTAAATCCCCGCTTTCTCCATGGGGCAAGCCTACGCTTGGTTACAAAACACGCAAGAAGAAAAAAGCTTCGAGCAAATACATTGTTCGCGGTCGCACTAAGTAATAAACTTTGTAGCGGCGCGAACGGAAAACTCTCAAGCCGCGTTGAAGGGAGGATCATTCCATGGGTCGCAGTTTGAAAAAAGGACCTTTCGTGGATGGCTATCTACTGAAAAAAGTGGAAGAAGCATCTGCATCGAGCAAGAAAGTTATTATCAAAACTTGGTCTCGTCGCTCGACAATTTTCCCACAATTTGTTGGGCAAACGTTTGGAGTATACGATGGACGTAAACATGTGCCTGTATTTGTGTCGGAAGACATGGTCGGTCATAAGCTTGGTGAATTCGCACCAACGCGTACGTTCAAAGGTCATACGGATGATGATAAGAAAACAGGCAAACGATAATATTTAACCCTACGAAGTGCGGTTAAATAAAGAGCGCCCCTGGCGCAACTGTTTAATCGTTACGAGACGTACGTAAGGGAGGAGGTACACCGATGTCTCAGCAAGCGAAAGCTGTTGTGAATAACATTCGCATTCCGGCTCGTAAAGTCCGTCTGGTCGTTGACCTGATCCGTGGCAAAAAAGTCGGCGATGCTGTTGCCATTTTGCGTCATACACCGCGTTCGGCATCTCCGGTTCTTGAGAAACTCTTGAACTCTGCCATCGCGAACGCTGAACACAACTATCAGCTCGACGTGAACAAATTGGTCGTGTCCGAAGCCTTCGTTAACGAAGGCCCAACGATGAAACGATTCCAACCTCGTTCCCAAGGTCGTGCATTCAGTATTTTCAAGCGCTCCAGCCACATTACGCTGGTCGTATCTGAGAAATAAGGAGGGACAACGTGTGGGTCAAAAAGTAAATCCCGTCGGTCTTCGTATCGGCATAATCCGTGATTGGGAATCCAAATGGTATGCTGCTGATAAAGATTTTGGCACTCTTCTTATCGAAGATGTTAAAATCCGCGAATTCCTTAAAAAGAAACTTAAAGACGCAGCCGTTTCTAAAATCGAAATCGAACGTGCCGCTAACCGCGTAAACGTTACGATTCACACTGCTAAACCAGGTATTGTTATTGGTAAAGGCGGAGCTGAAGTTGAAGTGCTTCGTGGCCAATTAACTAAGATATCAGGCGATAAAAAAGTACACATCAATATTTCTGAGATTAAAAATCCGGAAATGGACGCAATCCTAGTTGCTGAAAGTATTGCGCAACAATTGGAACGCCGCGTTTCATTCCGCCGCGCGATGAAACAAGCTATGCAACGTACGCAACGCGCTGGTGCGAAAGGAATCAAAACATCCGTTAGTGGTCGTCTGGGCGGAGCGGAAATCGCTCGTCAAGAAGGATACAGCGAAGGAACAGTGCCTTTGCACACACTCCGCGCTGATATCGATTACGGAACGGCAGAAGCTCATACTACTTATGGCCTTATCGGCGTAAAAGTATGGATTTACCGTGGCGAAGTCCTTCCGGTGAAGAAAAGAGCTGCTGAGGAAGGAGGCAACTGATCATGTTGGTCCCTAAACGCGTTAAACACCGCAAAGAACACCGCGGTAAAATGAAAGGTCGCGCTAAAGGCGGTACAGAAGTTCACTTCGGTGAATTTGGTCTGCAAGCGATGGAACCATCTTGGGTAACGAATCGTCAAATCGAGGCTGCTCGGATTGCAATGACTCGTTACATCAAACGGGGCGGAAAAGTTTGGATCAAAATTTTCCCTTCGAAGCCTATCACCCAAAAACCTCTTGAGGTACGGATGGGTAGCGGTAAAGGTAACGTAGAAGCATGGGTAGCTGTCGTAAAACCGGGCAAAATATTGTTCGAGTTGGCAGGCGTACCCGAGGAGATAGCACGTGAAGCAATGCGTCTTGCAGCACATAAGTTGCCAATCAAGACGAAATTCGTGAAACGTGAAGAACTGGGTGGTGAAGCAAATGAAAGCCAGTGAATTTCGCAACCTAACATCGGCGGAACTTGAACAGAAGGTCGCCGGCTTCAAGGATGAGCTGTTCAACCTCCGCTTCCAATTGGCTACAGGTCAATTGGATAACCCGCATCGCCTTGGCGACCTGCGGAAAGAAATTGCTCGGGCTAAAACCATTTTGCGCGAGCGTGAACTCGGCATCGGCTAATACCCGGGAAAAGGAGGATTACCATGAGCGAACGTAATAACAATCGTAAAGTGCAGATTGGTAAAGTCGTCAGCGACAAAATGGACAAAACGATTGTGGTGGCCGTTGAAACGTACAAAAAACACAGCCTTTACCACAAGCGTATTAGATACACGAAGAAATTCAAAGCGCATGACGAAACTAACGATGCAAAAATCGGCGACACTGTGAAAATCATGGAGACCCGCCCGTTGTCTAAAGACAAAAACTGGCGCTTGGTCGAAATCGTCGAATCAGCCGTATTGGCTTAAGCGACACAGTTGTGACTGAAAGGAGGACCTTGCGATGATTCAACCGTTTACGCGTCTGCGTGTTGCCGACAACTCCGGCGCTAAAGAATTGATGTGTATCCGTGTACTTGGCGGTACAGGACGCCGCGTAGGACATATCGGTGATATGATCGTATGCTCCGTAAAACAAGCAACACCAGGCGGCGTTGTCAAAAAAGGCGATGTAGTCAAATGTGTTATCGTTCGTACAAAACGTTCGGTACGCCGTAGAGATGGATCCTATATCGCGTTCGATGAGAACGCAGCAGTAATTGTTAAGGAAGACAAGAGCCCGCGTGGTACCCGTATTTTCGGACCAGTAGCTCGTGAGCTTCGTGATCGTGACTTTATGAAAATCATTTCCCTGGCACCGGAAGTTCTTTAATATTCCGGTACGCACCGATGGAGAAACACTCAAGGAGGTGTACCCATGCCCCGTCTGAAAAAAGTGCTTGAATCGCACAATAATAAAATGCACGTGAAGAAAGACGATAACATTATCGTCATCTCCGGCAAAGACAAAGGCAAGAAAGGCCGCATTATCGCCGCTTACCCGCGCGAAAATCGCGTTCTTATCGAGGGCGTGAATATGGTAAAACGCCATACTCGTCCGAATCCAACGAATCAACAAGGCGGTATCATCGAGCGCGAAGCGCCGATTCACGTGTCAAACGTGATGCATATCGATCCTAAAAGCGGCAAGCCAACTCGCGTTGGCCACAAGACGCTTGAAAACGGCAAAAAAGTCCGGGTCGCTAAGCGCTCTGGAGAAATGATCGACTAATCGCAGTAAGAACGGAAAGGAGGTCACTGTGACTCATGGCAGCAAGAATGAAGGAACGTTTCCTGAATGAAATTACTCCTGCTTTGATGCAGAAGTTTAGCTACAAATCCGTCATGCAAGTGCCGAAAATCGAGAAAGTCGTCATCAATATGGGTGTCGGCGAAGCGGTATCGAACTCCAAAATCATGGATTTCGCGGTTGGAGACATGCAGAAGATCGCTGGTCAAAAGCCAGTAGTTACTCGCTCCAAAAAATCAATCGCAGGCTTCCGCCTACGTGAGAACTTGCCTATCGGCGTTAAAGTAACGCTGCGCGGCGAACGGATGTACTTCTTCCTGGATAAATTGTTCAACATCTCTCTCCCCCGTGTGCGTGACTTTCACGGCGTTTCCACGAAATCTTTCGATGGACGCGGTAACTACACACTAGGATTGAAAGAACAACTTCTTTTCCCGGAAATCGAGTATGACCAGATTGATAAAATTCGCGGTATGGACGTCGTTATCGTAACGACTGCGCAATCGGACGAAGAAGCACGTGAGCTGCTCACCCAATTGGGTATGCCGTTTGCGAAGTGACGATAGCCCGGTCAATTAGCAAAGGGTACCTAATGGAGGTGTGAAAGCAAGTGGCAAAAACGTCGATGAAAATCAAGCAACAGCGTACGCCGAAGTTTAAAGTCCAGGCTTACACGCGTTGCGAACGTTGCGGACGTCCGCATTCCGTTTTGCAAAAATTCAAGGTCTGCCGGATATGTTTCCGTGAGTTAGCATATAAAGGCCAGATTCCTGGCGTCAAAAAAGCGAGCTGGTAATCAGCCTAGTTCGGGAAGGAGGTTTACCCATGGTTATGTCTGATCCTATTGCAGATATGTTGACTCGGATTCGCAACGCGAATCTAGTGCGTCATGAGTCGGTGGAAATGCCTGCGTCTACGGTTAAGAAGCAAATTGCTGAAATCCTGAAACGTGAAGGTTTTATCCGCGACGCTGAATATGTAGAAGATAACAAACAAGGTTTGATTCGTATTTTCTTGAAATACGGACCAAGCAATGAGCGAGTTATCACGGGTCTTAAACGCATAAGCAAACCAGGTTTGCGCGTTTATACGAAGTCTACTGAAGTTCCGCGTGTGTTGGGTGGCCTCGGCATCGCGATTATTTCCACATCTAAAGGCATCATCACCGACAAGGAAGCCCGTCAAGGGAAGTCCGGCGGAGAAGTGCTTTGCTACGTTTGGTAATTTAACTGTCACACGATTGGAGGTGTACCAACTATGTCCCGTATTGGACGCAAACCGATTTCGGTGCCTAACGGCGTGAACGTGAACCTGGATAGCAACGTAATTACGGTTAAAGGCCCTAAAGGAACTTTGTCCCGCGTATTACACAGCGATATGAAAGTTTCCTTCGAGTCTGACGTTATTACTGTTGAACGTCCTTCCGATAACAAGCTTCACCGTTCGCTACACGGAACGACTCGAAGTGTTGTTGCCAACATGGTTAGCGGTGTAACTGAAGGTTACATTAAGAACCTTGACTTGGTAGGTGTAGGTTACCGTGCAAGTAAATCTGGCGATAAGCTGGTATTGAACGTTGGTTACTCTCACCCGGTTGAGATCGTACCGGCAAACGGCATTGAATTCGAAGTGCCTGCACAAAACAAAATCATCGTTAAAGGCATCGATAAAGAAGCCGTAGGCGAGATTGCTGCTAAAATCCGCGCTGTTCGTCCTCCAGAGCCTTATAAAGGTAAAGGAATCAAGTACGAAGGCGAACGCATTATTCGTAAAGAAGGTAAAGCTGGTAAGAAGAAGTAAGCTTAATGCGGCTTAAGCCGCACTAAGTAAAGTGAAGGGAGTGAACCATGCGGATGATTACTAAAGCCGATAAAAATAAAGCCCGTCTGAAAAGACATCTTCGTGTACGTAAGAAAATCAGCGGGACGAGTGAACGTCCACGTCTGTCCGTGTTTCGTTCTTCCAAGCACATCTATGCACAACTAATTGATGACGTTAAAGGCGTAACGCTTGCTAGCGCATCAACAGTTGACAAAGAGCTTGCTGGAGTAGGAAACGGCGGTAACGTAGAATCAGCACGTAAAGTTGGCGAGCTAATCGCTAATCGTGCTAAAGCAAAAGGATATGAAGTCGTCGTGTTCGATCGTGGCGGTTATCTATATCACGGACGTATTCAAGCGCTGGCTGACGCTGCACGCGAAGCCGGATTACAGTTTTAATTATTTTTTGATACAAGGAGGTAAACGACTTGCGTGTAGATCCGAATACATTGGAACTAACCGAAAAAATGGTTCAAATCAATCGTGTCTCCAAAGTCGTCAAAGGCGGACGTCGCTTTAGTTTCAGCGCACTCGTCGTTGTCGGAGACGGCAAAGGCTGGGTTGGCGCGGGAATTGGTAAAGCTTCCGAAGTTCCAGACGCAATCCGTAAGGGCGTCGATGACGCTAAGAAAAATCTTGTTTTCGTACCATTCGTTGGAACTACAATTCCACATGCCGTTATGGGAAAATACGGCGCTGGCCAAGTGTTGCTCAAACCAGCATCAGAAGGTACGGGTGTTATCGCGGGCGGTCCTGTTCGCGCAGTACTCGAACTAGCTGGAGTAGGCGACATCTTGACGAAATCGCTGGGTTCATCCAACTCCATTAACATGGTCAATGCGACGTTGGAAGGGTTGTCCCGACTAAAACGTGCTGAAGACGTAGCGAAACTGCGCGGTAAAACCGTAGCAGAGCTATTCCGTTAAGGAGGGGAAACAGATGGCACAGCTTCAAATTACCCTCGTTCGTAGCTTGATCGGCCGTCCTGAGAATCAACGTCAAACGGTGAAAACTCTTGGACTCGGCAAGCTGCATTCGTCCGTAGTAAGAGAAGACAATGTCGCAACTCGCGGCATGATCAATACGGTCAATCATTTGATCGAAGTTAAAGAAATCTAAGATATTAAGCATAACTCTCAAGGAGGTGCGACGTAAGATGAAATTGCATGAGCTATCTCCAAACGAAGGCTCTACGGCCTCCCGTAAGCGGAGAGGACGTGGTGCTGGTAGCGGTCTCGGCAAAACTTCAGGTCGCGGTCACAAAGGGCAAAACGCTCGTTCCGGTGGCGGTGTTCGTCCCGGTTTCGAGGGTGGTCAAAACCCATTGTACCGTCGGGTACCAAAACGCGGATTTAACAATGATCGTTTTGCAACGGTCTTTGCGATAGTCAATCTTGACCAACTGAACCGTTTTGCAGCTGGTACAGAAGTGACTCCAGAATTGCTTCTTGACGAAGGAATTCTTAAAAATCCAAAGGACGGAATTAAAATTCTGGGCAATGGCGATTTGAACGTGCAGCTGACAGTTAAAGCTCACAAGTTCTCTCAGTCTGCAACAGAAAAAATTCAAGCCGCCGGCGGTAAAACCGAGGTGATCTAATGTTCGCGACTATCACTAACATTTGGAAAGTCGAGGACCTTCGCAAGAGGATCCTATTCACTCTTTTCATCCTGTTTGTATACCGAATCGGTTCCTTTATTCCGGTTCCGAACATTAATAAGGACGTACTTACAGCAGCCAACGAAACAGGTGCAGACCTGTTCGGCTTGCTGAACACGTTCTCTGGCGGTGCCTTGTTTAACTTCTCCATCTTTGCATTGGGGATCACACCGTACATCACAGCATCGATTATCGTTCAATTGCTTTCCATGGACGTCATTCCGAAGTTTTCGGAATGGCAGAAGGAAGGCGAGAACGGTAAACGTAAGCTGGCGCAGATCACTCGTTATGGTACGATTGTTCTGGGGCTTATCCAAGCTTTTGCAACGGCAATTGGTTTCAATCGGATGTATAATCAAGAAATGGTCGTGGATGCTTCTACGGCTACGTATATTATGATAGCCATCGTTTTGACTGCTGGTACTGCGTTCCTCATGTGGCTTGGTGAACAGATTAACGAGAAGGGTATCGGTAACGGTATCTCTATCCTAATCTTTGCGGCAATCGTTGCTGCTATACCGAAACATGCACGTGATATCTATGCGGATCAATTCACGGATTCAAGTCAGCTATTCTTGAATATCGTAAAAATGGTCATTATCCTGCTCGTAATCATCCTGATTATTGCAGGTGTAATCTTCATCCAGCAAGGTGTGCGCAAAATTCCGGTTCAATATGCTAAACGTGTTGTCGGACAGAAAATGTACGGCGGACAATCCACGCACATTCCACTTAAAGTGAATGGCGCGGGCGTAATTCCGGTAATCTTCGCAGTTTCCCTTCTGATGTTCCCGATTACGATTGCACAGTTCTGGGCTGACAAGAGCTGGGCACAATGGGTTATCAAGAATATGTACTATGACCAACCACTAGGAATGGTATTGTATATCCTCTTGATTATCGGTTTTACTTTCTTCTACACGTTCGTTCAATTCAATCCGCAGCAATTAGCGGATAACATGAAGAAGAACGGTGGTTATATTCCAGGTATTCGTCCAGGCAAGCCTACAGCTGGTTTCCTAATGCGCGTTATCACTCGTATTACGTTGGCAGGTGCGGTATTCTTGGCCGTTATCTCGGTTATCCCTGTATTCTTCGGATCATTGGCTGGACTTCCGAAGTCCGTTCAATTAGGCGGTACTTCACTGTTGATCGTTATCGGGGTTGCACTTGAAACGATGAAACAAGTAGAGAGCCAATTGATTAAACGCCACTACAAAGGCTTTATCAATAAGTAACCAACGAGACGGACAGGAGGAACGACAATGAACATCTTGTTTATGGGGCCTCCTGGCGCCGGTAAAGGAACGCAGGCAGAACGGATTGTCGAGCAATTCGGCATTCCGCACATCTCAACCGGTGATGCGTTTCGTTTAGCCATGAAGCAAGGCACACCACTCGGACAGAAGGCAAAGGAGTACGTTGACCAAGGCCTTCTCGTTCCGGATGAAGTGACAAACGGTATTGTACGTGATCGTCTCGCAGCACCTGACTGTGCCAATGGATTTTTGTTGGACGGGTTTCCGCGGACACTTGCACAAGCTGAAGCACTTGATGGTATGCTTGCTGAAATGGACCGTAAGATTGATCATGTCATCAACCTCAAAGTGGATCGCGGCTTCTTGCTCGCTCGCTTAACGGGTAGAAGGATTTGTAAAACTTGCGGAACGACGTATCATATTATTTTCAACCCGCCTAAGCAGGAAGGTATCTGCGATAAGGACGGGGGAGAGCTGTATCAGCGTTCCGATGATACGGAAGAAAAAGTGGGCACTCGGCTTGATGAATATACAAGCAAAACAGCTCCACTTCTGACGTATTACGGCGACAAAGGTTCGCTCAGGGAAGTAGACGGGGAGAAGGATATCGATGCAGTTACGACTGTTATTGCTTCCCTTCTCAGAGGGTAATCGGCTATGATCGTGATCAAGTCTGATAAAGAATTAAGCTTGATGCGTGAGGCGGGACGGATTGTAGCAGAGACACATCGCTTGATGAAACAAGCGGTTGTGCCTGGTGTTACAACTGCTGAATTGGATCGGATAGCCGATACTTTCATCCGAAGCCAAGGTGCGATTCCTTCCTTCAAAGGTTATAACGGTTTTCCGGCCAGTATATGTGCTTCCACTAACGAGGAACTCGTTCACGGGTTTCCCGGACCGCGGAAGCTTGTAGAAGGCGACATCATCAGCATCGATATCGGTGCACAGTACCGAGGCTATCACGGAGATTCCGCTTGGACATACGGTGTCGGACAAATATCCGACGAAGCACAGAATCTTCTTGACGTTACTGAAGCATCACTCTTCGCAGGGTTGGAGCTCATACGTCCAGATGTAAGGCTGTTTACCGTATCTCACGGCATTCAGAAAGTTATAGAAGATGCGGGTTATTCTGTAGTCAGAGAATATGTCGGTCACGGCGTAGGAGCTGATCTGCATGAAGAGCCGCAAATTCCGAACTATGGTGTCGAAGATCGCGGACCGCGGTTGAAGCCGGGAATGACTCTCGCGATCGAACCGATGGTCGTCGTGGGAGAACGTTACGTGAAGACATTGTCCGATAATTGGACAGTTGTCACAGTGGACGGGTCGCTGTGCGCGCATTTCGAGCATACGATTGCCGTAACCGAAGACGGGTTTGAAATACTAACTCGTGCGTAAAGCTAGGTGAATGTAATGACGGTAAACGTTAAGTTGGAACCCGGAGACATCGTGAGAAGCCGGCGTGGAAGAGACGAAGGGCAGCTATGTATAATTGTTGCTCCCGTTGAAGAGCGATTCGCGCTCGTGGCTGACGGCGATAAACGCCGGTTCGATCGGCCTAAACGCAAAAACGTGCTGCATCTCGAACCGATCGGGATCCGTAGCGATGAAGTCGCGAATAGTATTCGCGACACCGGACGCGTAACTAACGCGAAGCTCCGGTACGCTATCGGACAAATCGAACAACAGCTCGTGACGAGCGATGAACAGGAGCACAGCTCCGCGACATCAATCGCACAAGAAATGCATGCTGTAGAGAAAGGAGAATGACGATGGCCAAAGAGGACGTTATCGAGGTTGAGGGAACGGTTGTAGAGCCACTACCAAACGCAATGTTTAAGGTAGAGCTCGAGAACGGACATCAAATCCTTGCGCATGTTTCCGGAAAACTTCGGATGCATTTCATACGGATTCTTACAGGGGACAAAGTTGTTATCCAGCTTTCACCCTATGATCTGACGCGGGGTCGTATCACATACCGCAAGTAAGTTCGTTTGCACTTAAAGGAGGACATTATCATGAAGGTGAGACCTTCGGTCAAACCGATTTGCGAGAAATGCAAAGTCATTCGCCGCAAAGGCAACGTGATGGTTATCTGCGAAAATCCGAAACACAAACAAAAACAAGGCTAATATAGAAGGAGGTACCCCTAACTATGGCACGTATATCTGGTGTTGACCTCCCGCGCGACAAGCGTGTGGAAATCGCCTTGACGTACATCTTCGGAATTGGTAAGCCAACTTCCCAAAGAATTCTAGCGTCCACTGGCGTCAATCCCGACACACGGGTTCGTGATCTGACGGAAGATGAGCTGGCTCGTCTTCGCGAAACGATCGACAAAGAACAAAAAGTCGAGGGCGACTTACGTCGCGAGATTGCAATAAACATCAAACGGCTGATTGATATCGGCTGCTATCGAGGCATCCGTCACCGCCGCGGTCTGCCGGTTCGCGGACAACGTTCGAAAACGAACGCACGTACACGCAAAGGTCCACGTCGTACAGTAGCGAACAAGAAGAAGTAATAAGGGGGGATAACTAACATGGCACAAAAAGGCAAAAAAGTCGTTCGTACCAAACGTCGTGATCGGAAAAACATTGATACGGGTGTTGCACATATCCGTTCCACGTTTAACAATACTATTGTGACGATTACAGATCCGCACGGCAATGCGGTTTCCTGGGCGAGCTCCGGTAACCTTGGTTTCAAAGGCTCCCGTAAAAGCACGCCTTTCGCTGCTCAAATGGCAGCTGAATCTGCAGCCCGCGCTGCGATGGAACACGGAATGCGTTTGGTTGAAGTCTCTGTTAAAGGTCCTGGTGCAGGCCGCGAAGCTGCGATTCGTTCGTTGCAAGCCGCTGGTCTTGAAGTCAGCATGATTAGAGACGTTACTCCAATCCCGCATAACGGATGCCGTCCTCCGAAGCGCCGCCGCGTATAGCATCGTTGCATGTGGTATCAAACAAGTACAACTTGAGAATAATGGTTGTAACGGTTAGGCATACTACATGGTTTACCCCATAAACATTTCTCCTTAATCAAGGTTGAACCATTTAGCATGGGTGAACAAAGAGCAACGTCAGCGACGTTTTGAAGGAGGTATTGGTTGTGATAGTGATCGAAAAACCAAAGATCGATACAGTTGAACTACAGGATGACAAGAGATACGGCAAATTCGTAGTAGAACCACTTGAACGTGGTTATGGTATGACATTAGGTAATTCTCTTCGTCGAATTCTGTTGTCGTCCTTACCGGGCGCAGCAGTTGTATCGGTACAGATTGATGGCGTTCTGCATGAATTTTCCACGATTCCAGGAGTGATTGAGGATGTTACACAAATCATCCTCAATCTAAAGCGTCTTTCGCTGAAGATTCATTCCGACGAGGAAAAGGTGCTTGAAATCGATGCAGAAGGCGATGGAATAATTACGGCTGGAGATATTCGCGCTGATAGTGACGTGGAAATCTTGAATCCGGATTTACACATCGCTACACTGGCTTCTGGTGCGCGTCTTCATATGCGCATATTTGCCAGAGTAGGACGTGGATACGTTCCTTCGGATCGTAACAAGAAGGAAGATCAGCCGATTGGTGTTATTCCAATCGATTCGATCTACACACCAATTACCCGTGTTAACTATCAAGTTGAGAATACACGCGTTGGTCAAGTAACTAACTATGACAAGCTTACGCTTGAAGTATGGACCGATGGCAGTATCCGACCTGAAGAAGCAGTTAGCTTGGGTGCAAAAATCATGACCGATCACTTGTCCCTGTTCGTAGGTCTTACGGATGAGGCAAAAGATACCGAAACGATGAAAGAAAAGGAAGAGGACAAAAAGGAAAAAGTGCTCGAGATGACTATCGAAGAGCTAGACCTTTCCGTCCGTTCCTATAACTGCTTGAAACGTGCTGGCATCAACACCGTTCAAGAGCTGATCACGAAAACGGAAGAAGACATGATGAAGGTCCGTAACTTAGGCCGGAAGTCTTTGGAAGAAGTACAAGAGAAGCTTGAAGAGTTGGGATTGGGCTTACGTTTCGACGAGTAGCATCGTTAATGTTATACAGCAATTGTGACGATTGAACGCAGACGCTTCATGCAACTGCATCATCGTTCGCACCAGTGAGGAGGGAAAACAAATGGCTTATCAAAAACTGAGTCGTGATTCCAGCTCGCGGAAAGCACTTTTCCGTGACTTGTGTACCGACCTGTTCCTGTACGAGCGCATTCAGACGACTGAAGCGAAAGCTAAGGAAGTACGCTCCATCGCAGAGCGATTGATTACTCTCGCTAAACGCGGTGACCTGCACGCTCGTCGTCAGGTAGCGGCATTCGTGCGTCGTGAAACACTTAACGGTGAACAAGACGCCATCCAAAAACTATTCTCCGAATTGGCACCGCGTTATGCGGAGCGTCCGGGTGGATATACACGCATCTTAAAGCTAGGACCTCGCCGTGGAGATTCAGCTCCGATGGTGTATCTTGAGCTCGTTGATCGCGCGTAAGAACGGAGCAAAGAAGGATGGACCGAATCATGTATTCGGATCATCCTTTTTTTGTGGGTTCATCTGCCGTCTTCAATGGCATTGTATTGGAGGATGAGATATGCGTAATATAGGTCTCATCGTCAGCTATGACGGAACGAATTATTACGGCTTCCAGAGTCAGCCAAGTGGCAATACGATTCAAAACAAGCTGGAAGAGGCCATTCAAGCTTTGTCTGGTGAGGTCATCCATGTCACGGGTTCTGGACGCACGGATGCTGGCGTACATGCAAGAGGTCAGGTCGTTAACTTCACAACATCCTCAAGCATTCCTATCGAACGCTGGATGTTGGCTTTGAATACGAGACTGCCGAATGACATCGTTGTGCAAAGCGTGTTTCTAGTTCCTGATCAATTCCACGCACGTCGTGGGGCAAAGAGTAAAACCTATCGGTATACGATTAATTGTAATCGCAATCCCGATTTGTTTCGTCGGCGTTATCAGTTTCATCACCCAACTCCGCTTGATTTTGCAGCAATGCGATCAGGTCTTGAATGTTTGCTTGGCGAGCATGACTTTTCTTCGTTCACAGCACCTAAGTCAACGAAATCTAGCCATGTCCGTACCATCTTAGATGTCAGAATGGATCTTGAAGAAGCTTACCCTGATCATTATCCGATCCCCGCGGATCATTTTGGACGAGAATGGGATGAGCTTCATTATCCAGGTAAACAACGTGGAGTTATCCATCTGTATGTTACCGGTTCAGGATTCCTTTATAACATGGTAAGGATCATTGCTGGGACACTTATTCAGGTAGGGGAAGGGAAAAGGACTGCAGGGGATATGAAGACGATTCTCGATGCCTGTAATCGTGCTGCAGCGGGACCGACAGCGATGCCGCACGGACTTTCCTTGTGGGAAGTTGTATATGAAGGATTAGGCATAAGCAAACATTAGAATTCAATTCTTGATATTTTTTTGCTTGCATAAATGCCCGAAATCATGTACAATAAATTTTGTGCTTTCTGCGTGGCTATCCCACAGCCCCAGCGTAGAAATGTCACCCAACCAACTAAGATATGATTGAATAAGAACGTTATAGTCGTACCACATACAAAGTAGGGAAGTAACCCGAAGGAGGATATTACATGCGTATAACCTATATGGCTAAGCCGCTTGAAGTTGAGCGTAAATGGCACCTTATCGACGCCGAAGGTAAAACTCTTGGTCGTCTTGCTAGTGAAGTTGCAGCGCTTATCCGCGGAAAGCACAAACCTGAATTCACCCCACATATCGATACTGGTGACTTCGTAATCGTGATTAACGCAGAGAAGATCGTTCTTACAGGTAAGAAATTGCAACAGAAGAAATATTACACGCATTCCCACTATCCAGGCGGATTGAAAACGACAACTGCACAGGAAATGATCAACAAAAAACCTGCTCGCATTATCGAATTGGCCGTTTATGGTATGTTACCTAAAAACAAGCTTGGTCACCAGCTTCACAGCAAGCTTAAAGTATATGCAGGAACACAACATCCACATCAAGCCCAACAACCTGAAGTTTACGAACTTCGCGGATAAAAAAAGGAGGACTTTCGAATGGCTCAAGTGCAATATTTAGGAACGGGTCGCCGCAAGCACTCCGTAGCGCGAGTTCGACTCGTGCCGGGTGAAGGCCGCATCGTTATCAACAAACGTGAAATCAACGACTATTTCGACCTTGAAACATTGAAATTGATCGTTAAACAACCTCTTAACCTAACTGATACTGTGACTAAATATGATATCCTCATATTGGCTCATGGTGGCGGTACTTCCGGTCAAGCTGGTGCTATCCGTCATGGTATCTCCCGTGCTCTTCTGAAAGCTGATCCGGAACTTCGTCCGGCGCTTAAGAAAGCTGGATTCCTTACTCGTGATCCACGTATGAAAGAACGTAAGAAATACGGATTGAAAGCAGCTCGTCGTGCTCCTCAATTCTCCAAACGTTAATATTATACAAAGCAGAAATCATGCCTTTCTCCCATTATATACGATGGCGGGAAAGGCATTTTTTGTATACTTTTAGACTATTAGTCGGAAGTATGGATTGAACTATTGTAGCATTGAGCGTATAATATTATGTATTCATACTTAAATACTAGGGATTAAACGGAGGTTATATTCATGAACTTAATTGAGAAGGAAAACATCATCCGTCAGAAGGCAGAGGAATTCGAAAATGCATCGGCTGAAACGGTAATCGCTTGGGCGATTGAGACATTCCCTAACATTACATTTGCTTGTAGCTTCGGAGCTGAAGATGTAGTCCTAGTGGATATGATCCAAAAAATCAGTCCATCCTCGGATATTTTTTATCTAGATACGGATTTTCACTTCAAGGAAACTTATGAAACACGTGACCGTATGGCTGAGAAATACAATCTAAAGTTCGTAGAAGTGAAATCAAAGCTTACTCCAGAGCAACAAGCTGCTGAACATGGGGATGAATTGTGGAAAAGTGATCCTTCAGGATGCTGCAACTTACGTAAAGTTGAACCTTTGACTCGTATACTTTCTCAGTATGAAGCTTGGATTACGGGTATTCGTCGCGATCAAGCACCGACTCGTGCGAATGCGAAGAAGGTTGAATACGATACTAAGTTTGGACTTGTGAAGTTCAACCCATTGGCATCTTGGACCTCAGAAGAAGTATGGGCATATATTAAGGAAAATGATATTATTTACAATCCTTTGCATGATCAGAACTATCCGAGCATTGGCTGTGAGCACTGCACGAAGCAAGTTATGCCAGGTGAAGATCCACGCGCTGGTCGTTGGGCTGGTAATGAGAAAACGGAGTGCGGTCTACACAAATAAAAGAGATAAGATGAGAAGGAGCTACTCAGACTATGAGCGCAATTCAACCACATGGCGGAATATTAGTAAATCGAATAGTTGAGGGACAGGAACGTGATGAACTGCTCACTCAAGCTGCTAATTTGGCAGTGATTCCCGTTAATACTTGGACGATTTCTGATATCGATCTTATCGGTGTTGGGGCATTTAGCCCACTTAATGGTTTTATGAATGAGGAAGATTACTTATCTGTCGTAAATAATATTCGTCTTTCGAATGGTCTGGTATGGAGTATTCCAATTACACTAGCAGTAACCAATGATCAAGCTGCTAACTTAGCGGTAGGGAAACAAGCGGCTCTTGTCGGAGAGAACGACGGGATTATCTACGCTGTAATCAATGTCGATAGTATTTATAAGGTTGATAAACGTAATGAAGCGGTTAAAGTATTCAAGACAGACTCCATGGAGCACCCAGGTGTTGTGAAGCTGTTCGACCGTCCTGACAATTACGTTGGAGGTTCAATTCAAGTACTGAACCGTCCTATTCCTGAGAAATTTAACGAATTTTACTTTGATCCTACGGAAACTCGGCGCATCTTCGCGGATAAGGGCTGGAAAACGGTTGTAGGCTTCCAGACTCGTAATCCAGTGCATAGAGCGCATGAATATATTCAGAAAGCAGCTATGGAAATCGTTGATGGATTGTTCCTAAACCCACTTGTTGGGGAAACGAAATCCGATGATGTTCCAGCGAATGTGCGGATGAAGAGCTACCTAGCCCTCTTGGAGAACTACTACCCTTCTGATCGTGCATTTTTAGGAGTTTTCCCAGCTGCAATGCGTTACGCTGGACCACGTGAAGCTATATTCCACGCCCTGGTTCGCAAAAACTACGGTTGTACACATTTTATTGTAGGTCGTGACCATGCTGGAGTGGGTGACTATTATGGTACTTACGAGGCTCAAGATTTGCTTAAGACTTTCTCGATTGAAGAGCTTGGCATAACTCCGTTATTTTTTGAACATAGCTTCTTCTGCACGAAATGTGGAAACATGGCTTCAAGTAAAACTTGTCCGCATGATAAGGAGCATCACCTCACGTTATCTGGAACGAAAGTTCGTGCCTTACTACGTGATGGAATTTGCCCGCCACCTGAATTTTCCAGACCGGAAGTAGCTGCTATTCTCATTGAGGGTATGGCTGAAGCAAGTAAATCTTACGCAATCTAATTTATTTTCTAAATCATAAATATCCACCTTGTCCCATATGATGTAGGGAGCTTTCCCGGGATGAGGTGGATTTGTTATGTTTAATGGACAAGGGCGAACAATTTGGTCAAGATTAACTCGGCGTAAGCATCTCGTCATCTGGATGACCAAGAAAGCATTATTGAGATTGGGTATTATCGTTTGTTTAATGATGTTAACTGCAGCAGTGTTCCTAAGCGAGATACCTTCCTCAAGAACGTGGACTCATTGGACCTTACCGTTAACGGGTAAAGTCATTGCTTTAGACGCCGGTCACGGTGGGGCTGATGGAGGAGCAGTTAGTCGCGATGGAATTATCGAGAAAGACTTGAACCTGGCTATCGTGCTGTATTTACGGGATTACTTACAGCAATCAGGGGCAGTGGTGCAACTCACTCGTGAAGGTGATTATGACCTGGCATTACCTGAAACAAAAGGGTACTCTCGTCGTAAGACGGAGGATCTTCAGCAACGGGCGAATCAAGTTCGTAAACAGAAGGCCGATTTAACGATCAGTATACATATGAACAGCATACCATCTCCTAAGTGGTCGGGAGCGCAAACCTTTTATGCCGCTAAGAATACGGAAGGTAAGCGACTCGCTTCCGATATCCAGAATGAACTGAGAGTTGTTTTAGGGAATACGCAACGAATTGCGAAAAAAGCAGATACGATCTATTTGCTCAAAACGCTAGAAATGCCAACAGCCTTAGTGGAAGTCGGTTTTCTGTCACATCCAGAGGAAGCGAATCTGCTCGCGGATGAGGAGTACCAAAGGAAGGTTGCTGCTTCTATATATAGAGGCATCCTAAAGTTTACATCCGGTGATTCGGAGAAGCCTGTGTTATAATGGATGCAAAATTGATAGGGGGTCGAATTCGTGGTCACCAAAGAATCCATTCTTGAAGTCCTTCAAGCTGTACTTGAACCAACGATCAAAAAAAGCCTAACCGAGCTTGGGTTAGCTAGAGATATTATGGTTAGGGAAGGCAGTACATCTATTTCTATTGTGCTACACCCAGATAGCTTGGAAAATAAATCAGTAGTGGAACAGGACATTACGCAAGCATTAGCCACAATAGACGTGAATTCACCTCACCTCCGTTTTCGTGCGATGACGGACAATGAGAAGGCTGAGCTGATTTCTAAATCACAGACATCCTCCCAAGGACAAAAGGCTACCCCTGCAGAAGAGAAGAAGGCAGCACCTATCAAAGGGCATGGAGAAGGCTTAGAGAATCATTCGATCCTAAACCCAGATAGTGGAGTGCAATTTATAGCGATCGCAAGCGGTAAAGGCGGCGTTGGTAAATCCACTGTCACAGTGAACCTAGCTGTAGCTCTAGCCAGACAAGGGAAAAGAGTTGGCCTTATCGATAGTGATATTTACGGATTTAGCGTTCCAGATATGATGGGGATTGAACAGCGTCCTGAGCAAGTCGATAATAAAGTCATTCCGGTTGAGCGTTTTGGAGTTAAAGTGATTTCGATGGGATTCTTTGTAGAGGATAATAGCCCAATCGTCTGGCGTGGCCCGATGCTAGGGAAAATGCTGCGGAATTTCTTCTCGGAGGTTGAGTGGGGCGAATTAGACTTCTTACTGCTTGATCTGCCACCTGGGACAGGAGATGTCGCGCTTGATGTTCACCAGATGATTCCTCATAGCAAGGAGATCATCGTTACAACTCCCCATGCAACAGCTGCCTTTGTCGCGGCTCGTGCTGGATCCATGGCCATAAAAACAAATCATGAGATTCTAGGCGTTGTGGAGAACATGTCTTATTTTGAAAGCAAAGAAACCGGCAACCGCGAATATGTATTTGGTCGTGGGGGTGGAGGAAAGCTTGCAGAGACGCTTAACACTGAGCTATTAGCACAATTCCCTCTAGGTGCTCCCGACAATCATCCTTCTGAGCCTGATTATTCCCCGTCTGTATACAAAGCAGATTCCGATATCGGCAAAGAGTACTTAACGCTAGCACAAGCGATTATTGATCGCTGCGGTCAATAAGCAATAGACAGGCATCTAGACGAGTATTAACGAAGCGTCAAACGCAATAAAGAGGGGCTGTAGCATCTAGGTCTAAGACCTTCATGTTACAGCCCCTCACTTTATATTGGCTTAACTGCCGCCGCTGTCACCACCGTCGCCACCGCTATCCCCGCCACCGCTATCCCCGCCACTATCTTCGCCTTCTGAGCCTTGTCCACCTTCAGATTCTTTCTTTCCTTCCTTCTTCTCCGTCTTCGGTGACATTTCTTCTTTTACAACGCTTTGTAGCAGCTTCATAATCTCAAGCTTGAAGATGGGATTTTCCATGGATTCTGTAACGGAACTCATGATGACTTTACGGACATCGGCCGTCTTCAAAGAATCGGTCATAATCTTAGTCATCTCTGGGGTTTTGAACATATCGACGAGATCTTTCTGGTAAGCAGGATCTTTCATTAAATCTTTATGAATTTGTTTGTTATCCTTGCTGACAACTTTGGCAAATTCGCCTGCAAACTTAGGGTCCGTCATGATTTTTTCCATAATCTTGCTGTACTCAGGTGAAGTTAGAACATCTTTCACTGTGAGTCTGACTTGAGCTTGATCTGAAGGGGTCATACTTTTCATTTGCAAAGTACTTTCTCCGAATTGAGCAGTTGAGGCTTTCTCCATTGCTTTCTGTGCCTCTTCGGAGCCAAGAATGTCTATAACCATGGATTTAACATCCTTGTAGTTCATCTGTCCTCCTCCGTTACTGCTGCTTCCGGATTCAGGTCCACATGAAGTGAGCAACAAGGACATTCCTAACAAATACCCAACCCATCGCAATCGATAAAGCATACCGATCAGCTCCCTTCTCTAGGGTAATGGCTGTAGTATGCTTCGACAACCTTATGAATATAAGGGGATGTTCATGGCTTTTTATCTTGTTCATGGTAAAATACATGGTGAACACACAAGAGGAGGCTTATGAAATTGAATTTACGTAAATGGATGAAATTATTCGGTACGACCATCATAATCGGCGCAATCGTCACGGTTATTGGCAGTGTCTGTATCCAATTGTTTAACCCCGACTTCCGAGAAGTTGAGGCGAGTGGGTGGTTGTCCTACATATTGATGATGGCATTAATCGGTATGACGTTTGGCGCTTTTGCACACATGGGCTTTTTTGCATATTTAATGCTGAATTACATTGCTCGTAGTATTTTCAAACGACCTTATTCATGGGTTGCGATTCAAGGCTTTATTGCTCTGTTTGTATTAGTGGAGATTGGTTATTGGACTTATGATACGAATTTTCCTGACGCAATGTTCTGGTTGCTGCCATTAGCTCTTATCTTTGTCTCAACATTGGTTGCGTGGATGAAAGTTCGACAAACATCCTCCGGAGCTTGGATACCGACAATATTTTTCTTGATTGCAATAACTGTCATGGAGTCGATTCCGGTATTCAAGCTCGGAGATATCTCATCGCTTCTGTATCAGTTGATTCCGATTTTTGTTTGTAATGCCTATCAAATCATGCAATTGCATAAAATATTAGCTAAATCCCCTGAGGCTAGTCCTGTTGTCAAGCTTGCTAAGTAAAATAGGGCGATGTAAGCTCGTTCCATGAAGAACGATCCTCGATTGTTTTATCGTTTGTCTCCGTTTGATTAATCATTTGTGACACGGTAATGAATTCAAAACCTTTCGCACGTAGCTGATCAATAATGGCAGGGAGAGCTTCATGTGTTTGCTTGCAGGAGTCGCTGGCATGTAAAAGAATAATGTCTCCAGGATGAGCTTTGTTTACGACTCGATTAATGATCGTGTCGACGCCTGGATTTTTCCAATCCAGTGAATCCGTATCCCATTGTATGACTTTGTAGTTGAGGTCTTCTGCGATTCTAAGAACTCGTTTATCAAAATCGCCGTTCGGCATCCGGATTAGGTTGGGGGATTTGCCGGTCATATCCTTCAGGATGCCATCGGCTGTTGTGATTTGCTTACGAATATCTTCATCGCTATATTGGCTGTAGTTATCATGCTTGTGGCCATGGCTACCAATTTCATATCCTGCGTCTGTAATTTTCTTAACGATATCTGGATGTGTTTTGCTCCAAGGGGAAGATAAGAAGAAGGTGACGTTGCTCACGTTCTTTTCCTTTAGAATTTCGAGAATGGGCTCAGCACGCTTTTCTCCCCAGCTGATGTCGAAGGTCAAAGCAACAACTTTGCGTTCGGTGGGCACATTATACACTGCGGCAGGTGGGTGGGGGGCGAATACACTAAGGTTATTTTTCTCCACCCAAATGACTGCGATAGACAGAATGGCTGCCAGAGTTAGGAAAAATATTTTCTTCACACGTCGTCCGTTAATTACGAAAAAATAGTTCATTAGAATGATCGACTCCTTTCAATATTAGCTGTTCACGTCTATGTCCCCTTGAGTTGGACATGTCGGCAGCACTTGGATACTATCAATGTATGCTTGACCTATAGAGTTATTCATATGGATAGTGGACTAGCAATAAAGTTTATTAAAAGGTTACATTGGAGGAATTGTTGTATGTTTTCGCGTAAAAGGCTGCATCAAACGTGGAAAGAGATCCGTCCGTATTTCATATTCTCAGTCATCTTGTTCTTCGCGGGTATGGTTATTGGAGGAACGCCTAATGCTCCTACAGAGTTCTTGGAACAACAGATCAATGGAGTACGTTCGATAGCGGAAAAGATCGATGAGTCAAAAAGCCCAGAATTTACGGCATTCCTGCTTATTACGGTGAATAACGTGTTCAATGTCCTCCTAGCCATGGTGTTGGGGATTATTGCAGGTATTATGCCAATCATCATGCTTGTCTCTAATGGAATGATCTTAGGCTTTTTGATTGATGGATTTGCAGCTAGAGGAATGAATGTATGGGAGTTAGTTTTTAAAGGTTTGTTGCCACATGGAATATTGGAGCTATCTGCTGTTTTCTTGGCTTGTGCATTTGGAATGCGTTTTGGAATAACATTAATCAAGGGGATCTTCGGATCGGCGCTAGGGAAATCGAAACCGTGGCACCCATTTGTAAGAACAGCTACTGGAGCCGTGCCCGCGGTTATTGCTATCGTAGTACTTCTGCTCTTAGGAGCCGTTGTTGAAAGTACGATTACTTTATGGTTAATGAGTTAAAGTTTTGTTAGGACGGATGGATCTGTCATAAAGTAGGGTGAAAAAGAGCATAACAGTAGAACGTGCTGGAATCCTCTATCTTATAGGTGAGGGATTCCGGTAAATGCTGCTCGTTCACAGGAGGTCCGTACTCTATGCTCGGTATCATGTTCACGGATAAGGAATGTAAGGAATTTGATTATTTGTTGCGTAAGGAAATGGATGAGATGTTGCTTGATATGAGTGATAGAAGATTGGATGGACCGGTTAAAGAAGCGATTACTAAGCGATATAAGATCATATTCCGTATGTACGCACGCATTGCTCCACCAAGAGAGCTATCTCGCTATGCGGTAGGATTAAGATCTCAAAGATAAAAGATTGAAAAAAGGCTTGACTCACGGCTGTTGGATATGTTAAATTATCATTCGCCCCACTAATTGAGGGGACATGCAGACGACATACATAACGAGCAATAAGGGATGTAAGAAAATACCTGTTGCCAAGTACTAGTCAGCTGTGATATATTATAAAAGTCGCCGTTAGCGAGAACGACAAGAAAAACGAAACGCAAACGAGCGCAAAACGAATCACAAATTGTTCTTTGAAAACTGAACATCGAGCGTAAGAAAACGAACAAAACGTCGGAAGATGGCTTCGGCTGTCGGAAGACAAACCAGTTGTAAAGATTGAGCCTTCAAGGCTCTTTAATACGAAGCTTCGGCTTCACTATTATGGAGAGTTTGATCCTGGCTCAGGACGAACGCTGGCGGCGTGCCTAATACATGCAAGTCGAACGAATCTCTGATGGAGCTTGCTCCTGATGAGGTTAGTGGCGGACGGGTGA
>NZ_JAMZCY010000016.1 GCF_024519285.1 Cohnella sp. WQ 127256
TCACCCGTCCGCCACTAACCTCATCAGGAGCAAGCTCCATCAGAGATTCGTTCGACTTGCATGTATTAGGCACGCCGCCAGCGTTCGTCCTGAGCCAGGATCAAACTCTCCATAATAGTGAAGCCGAGGCTTCGTATTAAAGAGCCTTGAAGGCTCAATCTTTACAACTGGTTTGTCTTCCGACAGCCAAAGCCATCTTCCGACGTTTTGTTCGTTTTCTTACGCTCGATGTTCAGTTTTCAAAGAACAATTTGTCGTTTCTTGTTTGCGCCGTTATTCCGGCACAAGAATTATATCTTAACATATCATCTTGCGAGTTACAACCCTCAAATTCTTCCAGTCATTCGGAATCTCTGTTTAATCAACTCTTGAGTTCTGAACGAAATCTTCAAGTTGTTGCGGGCAAGAAATATAATTTATCATAGATTTAATATCTCTATCAACCCTCAAATTATTCCAAATTGAATAAGCATCCTAATTATCTTATCCACGCTTGTGCCAATTATCATGTTAGCTTCACCTTTTGGGCTGGGCAATAATACGATGAAGGTATCAATGATATTAGCCTAGAAGGGTGTGGCGACTATGAAGGGTAGCATCTTCAATTTTTATGCGGGTGGTAATACTGCGCAAGGGTATGCTAATCTGTTCGATTCTTCTTTTCAAGCATTGGAGCGCGTTTTCTTATTAGAAGGGGTCGCAGGTACAGGAAAGTCGATTAACATTTGTTCAATCGGGAACCAGTTGGCCGAGGAAGGTTACAGCATCTGGATGATCCATTGCTCCTCAGACAACGATGCTTTGGATGGAATCATCATTCCTGCTCTCAAGCTTGGTATTATCGATGGAACCTCCCCTCACATTTCTGTGCCTGAGCTGTCGGATGTTGAACTCGTCCATGCCAATTTAAGAGAAGCTTGTCACGAAGAGCGGTTGGAATCTCAACGATCAGAGATTGAGCGATTAAATGAAGAAATCTCTCAAGCCTACGAGCTCGCTTACTCCGGTTTCGCGGAAGCGCTTCGCGTCCATGATGATTGGGAGAAGTTATATATTACGAACATGGATTTTCAGGCAGCCGACGAGCTGACAAAGGAAATGATCGAAAATCTATATAGCGATCGGCAAATCGAGAAGCTGAGTCGAGTTGATCACAGGTTCCTGGGGGCGGCTACTCCGCGAGGGGCGATTGATTTTGTCCCTAACCTATCGGATGGCTTAAAGAGATATCTCATTAAAGGACGTCCTGGCTCCGGAAAATCCACCATGCTGAAAAAGCTAGCAGCTGTTGCCGTCGATCGTGGCTTTGACGTCGAAATCTACCATTGCGGATTTGATCCGAATAGTTTAGATATGGTCATTGTAAGAGAACTTGGATTTGCAATATTCGACAGCACTGCCCCCCACGAGTATTATCCGGATCGCCCTAGTGACGAAATCGTAGATATGTATGAACGTTGTATTAAACCAGGAACCGATGAACAATACTCAGAAGCGATTAGTCTCATCAAGGAACGTTACTCCTCAACGATGAAACAATCGACTCAATACCTAGCAAGAGCCAGATCCCTGCTGGATGAACTTGAACAAATTCATATCCAGTCTACGGATTTATCCATCCTTGAAGGTATTGCAGAAGAGATCAAACAGAGGATAACCGTCACTAATTGAAACCTATCATGCTCATAAATACAGCCAGCGTCTCCAAGACGCTGGCTTCTACCTTATCCATATCCTAATCTACGGCGCAGGAAAGACATCCGGATGCAGGAACGCTGCAAGCTTCTCTAAGCCCACAATAAGTCGAGGAGATGGCCTACAATAGAGGGGTTCCTCCATGATGCGGATCCGATCTTGTTGGACGGCCTGCAGCTGCGACCAATTCGGGCGCTGTTTAACGGAGTTCGGTTTCACATGCTGAGCTTTAACGCCCACCCATGCAAGTAAAATATAATCCGGCACCCGACTGAGCACATCCTCCAAATCTGTCTTTACACTTGCCCTAGGATCATCCGCATATACGTTTCTCGCTCCGGCTAGCTCACTAATCTCTGTTAGCCAATTGCCGCCTCCTGGCGTAAATACCGGCTTTGGCCACCATTCCCAATAAAGATTAGGCTTCTGCTCCACACGTTTACTCAACTCTGCATATCTATCCAGCTGCTGTTGATATTTATCCAAAGCAGCCTTTGCTTGTACAAGCTTATCCGTTGCCTCTCCAACAGTGAACATGTTGCGTCCGATATCGGCCAAGCTATTGGGATTCAGAACGATATAAGGAAGGTTCCTCTCTTTTAAGCCCTCTATATTCTTCTCCATGCCTGGCACGGTTAGTGAGGCTAAGATCAGATCCGGCTTAAGCTCCTCGACAGCATCGATGATTATATCCATATCTGATCCCAGTCTGGGCAGTCCTTCAATTGATTCAGGCCAATCAGAATATTTGTCCACGCCTACTATAGAAGAAGATAACCCCATAAATCCCAACAGCTCCGTATTACTAGGACAAAGCGATACAATTCTCATCCGGTCTGCCCCTCCTCACATTTCGATACCCATAACAGCGGAGACGCCTTCCTCGTAATAGTGCTTGATTGGTTTCATCTCCGTAACGAGATCAGCAATCTCCACGACTTCCGGCTGCGCATTCCGACCCGTCAGAACCAGATGCATCCCCTGCGGACGATTACGAATAACTTCTAGAACCTCACCAAGCGGCAATACATCATCAATTGGAAAAGTACTAATGGCTAGCGCATTGTTAATCTCATCTAAAATAATTAACTGATGTTCCCCGGACTCGATTCGTTCCTTCGCATATGCCCATGCCGTCTTCAAAGCCTCTCGATGCTCCTCAGGTGTTTTCGTCCAGGTAAATCCAATTCCCATCTGATGAATCTCAATACCTAACTTATCGAAAACAATCTTCTCCCCATAGGTACGCTGAGGCGACTTAATGAACTGAATGATCAGCACCTTGAATCCACGACCAACAGCTCGAACAGCCAATCCCATCGCTGCTGTCGTCTTTCCTTTGCCATCCCCCGTGTACACCAATGTCAATCCTCTTTCTTTAATCGGCTTACTCATGCTTCCATCCTCACCTTCCGTGGAGTTTACGTTACGAACTGATCTTCCCATCTATTCTCAATCCATCTATTCTCAATCCATCTATTCTCAATCCATCTATTCTCAATCGATATATCTCAACGGATCCAATCTTTTACTCCACAATCGATCCACCCTGCTGAAGGATAATTTGCGGGAGCTTATGAACCGGGTGCTCCACAATAATCGGTGTCGTTCCATAAACCTGCTCGATAAGCTGACTCTGTATAATCTCGGAGGGAGTCCCAATGCGGGCGACCTTACCGTTATGAATCATTAGCATACGATCACAATAGATCGCAGCTAGATTGAGATCATGAAGTACAGCAACAACCGTCATATTCGTTTCGTTCTGCCATGCTTTTACCCGATCCATCATCTGAATCTGATAGCCAATATCTAAGTAGGTTGTTGGCTCATCTAATAGAAGAAGCAGTGGCTGCTGCGCCATGACTTTGCCTAGCGCCACCCGCTGTCTCTCCCCACCACTCAGAAATTGTAGTGATCGATCCTGAAGCTCAACCAATCGAAGCTTATTCAGGATGGAGTCAACAATGTCCGCTTGCTCTTCCTTCTCTTCTCCTAGCCAATTCTGATAAGGATATCTCCCCATCTCGACGACTTCTCTCACAGTGAAATTCACCGGAGGGAGAGATTCCTGCTGCAGCACAGCAAGAGAACGGGACAATTGCTTACGCGAATACTTCTCAATCGGTTTTCCATCCATCAGAATTTCGCCTGAGCTTGCTTTCTCCACAGCGGATATCAGCTTGAGCAATGTCGATTTCCCGCTCCCATTGGGACCCAAAATACCGAAAAACTCCCCTTTTCTCACCGAAAATTGGATATCCTCCAGCACTTTAGCCTCGTTGTAGGATTTAGAGAGATGATTAACCTGTAACATATCTCTATGCCCCCAGCCTTTTCTTGTTTTTGCGAAGCAAGTATGCGAAGAACGGAGCACCAAGGAACGCAGTAACTACACCAAGCGGAATTTCTGTAGGGCTTAACAGCATACGTGAAAGCGTGTCCGCCCATAGCACGTAAATCCCCCCAAATATTGCGGTGATAGGAATTAGAATACGATAATCTGGACCCACCATTAACCGAACAAGATGAGGAACAACAAGTCCCACAAAACCAATCGTTCCAGCAACAGACACGGCTGCCGCTGTTATCAATGTAGATACGATTAGAACAATGAGACGCGTCCTAGCTACGTTGACACCCAGATGCTCTGCTTGCCTCTCTCCGAGAGAAAATAAATTCAAAGTTCTACCGTAATACAAGAGAACAACGAGACCCACTGCCAGAAAAGGTACGAGCATAATCGTGAAAGACCAGCCTCTCATCGACAAGCTCCCCATTAGCCAGAACACGATTTCGTTAATAACATTGTCGGACAGCGATACCATAAAGGAAACCATAGAGCCTAGAAAGGCTTGCACGACAACACCGGATAAAATTAAAGTTTCCAGTTGGAATTTGCCATTAATTCTGGCTAATCGGAGTACGATCATTAAGCTGATAACACCCGTAGTAAAAGCGACGAGCGGGATCGTCCAATGTCCTAGAAAGGCAATTTGTAAGCCAAAAAGAATAATAAAGGCTGCACCAACAGCAGATCCCGAAGCGACACCGAGTGTATACGGATCAGCGAGAGGATTGCGTAGCACACCTTGAAAGCCAGCGCCGGCTAGGGAGAGACAAGCCCCAATTAGAATAGCTAGAAGAACACGCGGCAAACGAACCTTTAGAATAATTTGCTCCGAGGAGATCGGCCAATCGGCAGTAACCCAGTCCCCAACATACGGGAGCTGATGCCACAATATCCCCCATACTTGGGCAAGTGGTAGCCGTGCGGTTCCCATCGATAAGCTCACGACTACGGAAAGAAGGAGGAGCACGAAGCCCGCTCCTCCCCATACAACTATTTTTCTACTCACTCTTCACCAATCCTGGATAGATGGCTTCCGAAAGTAACTTCAACGCTTCCGTAATCCGTGGTCCCGGTCTGGACAGAAGATCTTTATCCGTTCCAACCAGTTGCTTATCCTCAATGGCTTTGATTTTATCCCAACCACTACGTCCTTGGATGAGATCTTCAATTTTCTTGCCGCTCTTATCGTCTGTAATGTTCAACGGGTAAATAATAACGTCTGGGTTATCCGCAATAATCTTCTCTTCATTGATCGGATTCCAACCTTCTAGATCAGACGCAATGTTAATGCCCCCTGCAAGTGTGATGAGCTCATCCATAAACTCGCCTTTTCCCACAGTCCAGCCCGGAGAAAACTCAATGTATACTTTTTTCTTCTCTTCTGGTTTCAAAGTAGCCGCAGCTTCAGAAACCTTGCGAACGTCTTCTCTCATTTGTGCAACAAGTGCTTCTGCTTCCACTTGCTTGTCCGAGATTTGTCCGAATAAAAGAATGTTACCCAGTACATCCTCAATGTTCTTCGGTTCTGTCTTCACCAATTTCATACCTAAAGAGCGAAGATTCTCAGCGGCATCCTCTTTAATGGAGATGCCCGTGATAACAAGATCAGGCTCCAGTGCGATAATCGCTTCTGCATTGGGCTTCGAAACTCCGCCTACCTTTGGTTTATCCAGAACTTCTGGTGGATAGTTATCATAATCAGATACACCAACTACCTTGTCACCAAGACCAAGTGCATATAAAATTTCCGTCTCTGATACGGAAGTGGATACGATTTTCTCAGGAGCTTTATCGAACGTAAATTCAGTACCCGTAGCATCCTTAACCGTAAGTGGATAAGTTGTTTTTTTCTCAACAGCTTCAGCAGATGGTGATTCACTCGCAGCCGCTGAGGAGCTCGCACTTGCAGTTGGGCTTGCACTCTGTGTTGCTGCTGAATTGTTATCATCCTTATTTCCGCAGCCTGCTAAAGCAACTGCCAATACAACTGTTAATACTAATAACCAATAACGTTTCATTTCTCCATCTACCCCTCAATGTTGTTTGTTGAGAAGAGCTTGAACGATCAAATCCTTTTACCGGCAGGGCCATACAACGAGAAACCCCCTTGTCTCCATGAGGAAACAAGGGGGTTAGCAGATCAGGGAAAAATCCTATTATAATAGAATGCACTTATGCGATATCCTGATTCGGCCAGTCCTTTTCCACGAAGGATGTTCGTTGGCGAAGCCGAGTAGGCAGGTTTCCTGACTTACGAGTTAGATGACTCCCTCTCCTTCCCATTCCTTGCGGAACAGTGGTCTTGCGAGGTTATCCCCGTTAAACAGTGGCGGGACCGCGCCGGATTTGCACCGGCTTCCCTTTTAACCTTATACACATGATATGTTTAAGGCACCTACAGGCTGTAAAATATTAAATTGATCAAGCGTATATCTCTTTAAGGATTATAGCCTAGTGGCACATAAAAAAGAAGTGTCTAATCATCGAACCTCCCATAACCCTTTGCGTAGCTGCGCATTCGCTCATACATGGAACGATCCAGCTTCTTAAACGGATAAAATTGGGGATGGTTCGAATTAACCTCGAGAATCCACAAACGTTTGTTACGATCATAGGCGAAATCAATGCCCATTTCATGCATCCCACTTTTCCTACTGCTTAATACTCGTGCAACCGCTAGTGCCTTATTCGTTAAGGATTGAGTGATTTGCTCACGTTCATTCCTCGAGTACCCCTGCTGATTTAATAGCTCTTTAAACAAGATCGATTTGCCACCCTGATACACATTTGTTACGATTTTATTTCCTTTGCCAACCTTAGCCATAATTCCAGTACAAGTCCATGCTCCTCCGCGCTTCCGTTGAACCATAGCTCGAATATCATACGGCTGTCCTGATAATTTATCTAATACAATTCCACGCTGAATAATCATTTTACCTTTCTTACGTTCAACGACGAATCGATGACTGGAACGCACACTAGGTAAGAGATTTATCTTCTGCTTTTTATGCTCAATAAAATACATTTCATATCCCTTGGATGCACGTCGCATTTTAAATATACCTTTGCCATGCGATCCAATGTCAGGCTTGATATAGAGAGATTTGTATTTTCTTGCCATCTTAATGAGATTATTTTTGGAAAATGCAACGGTTTTAGGAACAATGTGTTTCAGCTGGGGGGTACTTGATAAGTATCGATTTACTCGCAGTTTCCCTCTTAAGGTCTTACTCTTGTACTTTTTGACGAACATCCCGCACCCGTCTCCCCCTCTGTTGTGAACTGTAATGTTATCTTATGAAAATGCTTGGACGATGGCACTGCGACAGCCTATCCCCAACATAGCAAAAGGCGACTATCTCCTGATAGCCGCCCCTCGACACTCTATATTCGAGCATCATTTCTCGTATTTCACAATAATGGCGTTGCTGATCTGACGGCCTGGTGTCGTTAAATACTTGCCATCAACGTATAATCCGCTTGAGGCTCCCCCGTCTAAATTCATAGCTTGGTAAGCGCCGGCTTGCTTCATAATTGCTGCGAGCTGCGGAATGGTCGCCCCGCCTATCGTTAGGAGAATGAGCTTGTGATCGCGAGTAATCCCAAGTGCGCTTCGCGCTCCGCCTCCCGTTAGTATTTTCGGGTCCTTGAAGCCCTCTGCAACGACATTAAGCTCTACCTTCCCATCCTTTACGAGACGAGGCCCGACTTGAACTCCGCCTTCAATCTTTATGTTGTTAAACTGCTCCTTGTAATAAGTTCCGGATATGAGCTTGACAAGGTTATTCTTATCGAAGGTGAAGATCGTTCGACGATCACTTAAATCCTTTTTCCTCTGTTCGCCACCACTAACGACGTTCCCATACGGAATCTTAATGTCAGATTTGGTATAGGCATCGAAGAAGGACCCATTAATCGCGACAGCGGCTCCATTCTTATTAGCAATGTTCTTCAAATCGTCAACACGGCCAATCTCATCGTGGGCCAATGCAACGTCCAACCTGATCTTAGGGTGCATCAGCGAGATGGTGACGACTTGTGTTTTGAAGCTTTTGCTCCCCACCTTGAATGTCTTGCTCTCACTGACGATTGGCTTGCTATTATTAGGATTAAGCGCTTGGCTGATAACGGGTAATTCTGCGGTTTGTTCGTCTAACGTCACACTTACGGATGAAGTGTCACCTTTCCACTCCTGCTTCATTTTCAACGTATCGGTAACGAAACGAAGTGGCACGTACTTAACTCCTTGTGCAATGTAAGGCAGATCCGTTAATTCAACCTGCTCCTCATTGACGGATGCTAGCCTCTTTCCTATATACATGGAAATCTTTGTTTGCTCGTAGGTCATATCAACCCGCTGTTCCGCCGAATCCCAATTCACATTGACTCCGACACCACTTAAGAATTGAATGGGAACAAAGGTCGTTGATTTCTGCGCATCCAGGTAACCAAAGCTTTTGGGCTCTGTTGAAGCCCAGCTTGTAGATACGAAACATAAGCAGGAGAGAAGCAGCAACACGATAATTCTTTTCATAATCGAAAACTCCTTGTACTCTAGTTGTTTATCACACCTTTCTTTATCGGATAATTATGGAAGATTAATTAGGCTGGAATAACCTCAAGCCATTGGATACCTATCGAATTGTCTATCGAACTAAGCTCGATTCGATGTAATCCAGCAGCAAGCTTTACCGGGTTATGTGTTCGTTTGGTTCCCCATAAGCTGTCGACCAGCTCTATTCTTTCGATCGATTCACCGTCTATCGTGACAGCAAGTCCCGCGCTCCCATTAGGAGCGAATAAACACAAATCTATGAAATATAATGAAGCCTCTGCGGTATCCGCAACTGTGAAATCATAGGAAACCCAATCTTCAGCAGCTAATTGCACATACATCCACTCATCTGCTTTCCATGCCTCCCCCTTACCATGCTCAAAGCTTGGGGTTTCCCTCGAACCTTCGACAAATCGGATATCCACTCCATCTTGATTCCGAAAGCCAATGGGGTTACGCTTCCCTTCCTTGATCCCATAGCTTACACCCGCACCCTTATAACCATAGAAGATTGCCGGTATTCGAGCCTTCGGCCTACGGAATAGGGATAATGTAACCTCCGGGTGATAAATACACTCTACGAAAGAAATGTTATGCAAATACTCCCACAGAATACGCTCAGCGGTCGCCTCATCCGGCTTACTCCCGCCTTCCAAATAATCGATCAGAAGCTGCCAACCAGATGGGATGTTTACCGAGCAAGGGGAATTGTCTTTACCCATCTTCTTCCACGTCCAGAAGTTCCATGAGATGTTATGATCCTCGAATAACCGAAACGCACCTGCGTACCATTCCTTATTATTCTCGCCCCCCTCACCCATGTAGATCGGAACATTCCACTCTTCTCTTTTATCCAAGTAGGTTTGTATGCTCTCCGTGTCTGGATTGTTCCAGTACTTATGAAATTGAAGCATTAGATTGTTATCGAATGGATCATCGAAGATCGACCAGTCCGTAGCCCAGTGCGCACCTTCAAGAATAATCATATGACGATCGTCTACCTCACGGATTGCTTTCGTAATATCTCGGTATAGCGGCATAATTTGATTATTATAGGAAGAGAACCAATTCGGAAGCGGCTCATTCAACAGATCATAGCCCGCGACTATCCACTCATCCTTATATCGTTTTGCTAGCATCCTCCACAAATCAATAGTCATCTGTTTATTATTTTCGTCGATGAACAATTCCGGCTGATCATTCTCTGAATCATCAATATTCGTACCTGTTTGCCCACCTGGAGCGCCATGTAGATCCAAAATGACATAAAGTCGATGCTCGCGACACCAACCAATGACCTTATCAAGCAACACCAGATGTTGCTCATGATATTGAACAGCTCCTGCATCACCTTCAACAATTAGAAATCTAGAATTAATCGGTACTCGCACGGAATTGTAGCCATCTGCTGCAATTTGCTTAATATCCTCTTCAGAGGTATATCGTTCATAGTAGATTTCCCAGAATTGCTCGGCCTTCTCTTCACCAACTAGTTCCTTAACCATAAGCTCAATCCGACGCGGACGATCTCCTCCATTAGGGAACATCCACATATATCCCTCTGGAAGCATCCAGCTCCCAAATCCAACTCCACGAAGAAGAATCTCCCGCCCTTCGCCGTTGATCAGCTTTTGCCCTACCGCCTTTAGAAATCCAGTAACTTCATGCCCTTGTGATAATGTCAAAGTCGTTCTCTCCCTCGTTAGGCTTAAAACCCGCTGGCTCTAACCTTTGATCGCACCTTCTGCAATTCCATTGAGAATATATTTTTGCAGGATTAGATAAAAGATAACGACAGGTAGCATGGCCAATATTAATGAAGCCAATATGTTTGACCAATCATTGCTATACTCACCGAACAGCATATTGGTGGATAAGAGCAGCGTATAGCTGTCAGAATTCGTCAACATCAACAGTGGTAGCAGAAAATCATTCCACATCCACAGTAAATTTAAAATCGCGATAGTAGCAGTTACTGGAAGCAGCAGCGGGAAGATCACTGCGTAGAACAGCCTAAGTTCACCACACCCATCAATAATAGCAGCTTCATCTAAGTCTCTTGGAATGGATTTCACAAAGCCATGATATAAGAAAATAGCCATTGAAACGCCCAGTCCGATATAAATCATTCCCAATCCATAAATAGAGCCTTGTATGGATAATTCATTCGATATTTTCACAAGGGTAATCATAATGGAATGGAAAGGAATCAACATAGATAGGATGAATAGTCCAAACAAAGCCGAGCTTAATTTGCCTTTGGTTCGAGAGAGCTTATACCCTGCCAAAGATGCACACACAATAATTCCTATCAAGCCAACAGCTGCAATTTGTATCGTATTCCCTAAGCTCCGAAAAAAATGAATTTTCTCAAAAGCGCTCGAAAAATTATTGAATTGAACTTTAGCAGGAAAAGATAAGATGTTCGTTAGCATCTCGCTTTGCGTTTTCACCGAATTAAGAATCCCCATATAGATGGGAAACAGCATGACAACTGCTCCGAGAAGCAGGAAGAGAAGAACGAGACCAGAGCCAGCTCGGCGACTTAACCGAACACCTCCCGCGTTTCCGCTGCTATTCCTCATGCTTCCACCTCTCTTCTCTTCATGATCCATAATTGAACAATCGTAATTATAAATACGATCAGGAATAAGATCATTGCTTTTGCACTTGCATAGCCATAACGATTACTCTGACTAAATGCTTCTTCAAAAATATTAAGCGCAATAACCTGTGTAGCCCTGCCTGGTCCGCCACCTGTAAGAGCAAACACCGCTTCAAACACTTTAAACGAGTTATTCAATGTCACGAACAGTCCGATCGTTAGAGCGGGATAAATCATAGGTAGAGTAACATTCCGAAAGGTTTGCAAAGCACTGGCTCCATCAATCGCAGCAGCTTCCTTTAGTTGCTGAGGAACACCTTGAAGCGCTGCAATATAGATGACCATTAGATAGCCAACTCCACTCCAGAGCGAAAGAATTAGGAGCGCAAAGAAGGATAGTCTTGGATCCCCAATCCACGATTGATCTAGAAATTTAAAGACCGTGTGCTCCGCGATATAAGGTAGAACCTTAGTGAATATAAACATCCACATGAAGCCACCGATAATTAAGCTAATCATATTAGGCATAAAGAAGATCGTCCGGAACCATACTTTGCTGCGCTTACGAGATTCAATCAACACCGCTAATAAGATAGCAAAGAAGTTCGATAGGATGACCATAAACACAACGTACTTAAGGGTAAAGCCTATGGAATCAAGGAAGAAACGATCCTCCGAGAGCGCTTCGATATAATTGCTGAATCCCACCATCTCATAGGTGGGATTCAGTCCGTTCCAATCCGTTAAGCTGTACCACACCCCCCCGATAGAGGGGGCGAGTACAAATACGGAATAGAATAGGAGGGCTGGGAAAACGAAAGCTAGCAGAATGAGAGTTTTCTTCCCATTTCTGATGAAACTCATATCCTATCACTCCTATCCAGTTAGCCATGACTCAGATTTTCCTTCGCTGCTGCTTTAACCGCCGCTGCCCATGTTTTATCCATCGTTGCGATAAAGTCCTCTTTCGTAACGGTTTTGGCATAATAGCTTTGCAATAGCTTAGCTTGCTCATCTGTAACCCCATTAGGAAGCGATAAATCTTGGTAGGCCTGACCATTCGCCACATAAGCAGAGGATTCTTCTACCCATGGACTCACTTTGAATTGGTGAACCGTTGAGATCGGATTAAACTTCAATTGCTCGAACAATGCGGAAGAGTCCTTCTCGTCAAGAATATAGTTCAGTAAATCAAGCGCAACTTCTTTGTTCTTACTTGCTGGTGATAAGGCTAGAGAAGTTGAGGTAGAAAGGTTAATCATTGTATCTTTCGCATTATTACTTACTGGAAGTGCTGCAACGCCGATTTCAAAATCTGCATTTACCTTCAAGATTGCATCTGCATTCCAAGGTCCTTGAACCCACATTGCTGATTTTCCATTTGCAAAATCAGCTGCACCCGCTTCATTGCCAACTTCAAATGGCTTTTTAGTTCCATTCGCATTAATCAAATCAATAATATCGAAGATAGCCGCAATATCTTTGTAGGAAGCTTGACCTGCATTCATCTTTTCAATCCAATCTGGATGCTGCGAGGATACGATCCCACCAAGCGATTGTGCAGTCATCAGCTGTGGTACCCATGACTCTTGGAATGCCAGCTGGAAAGGTGCAATGCTTGCTGCTTTCAATTTCTCAATAACCACTTTCATTTCATCCAAAGTGTTTGGTGGGGTTAACCCTAAATCCTTAAACATTTTCTTGTTGTACAAATATCCCCATGTGGAGCTTTCTAAAGGTAGGACGACAACTTTACCATCGTAGGTTACTGTTTTCTTAATCGGTTCGTATAAGCTTTTGATAGCAGGTTGATCGGCAAGATCACTTAAGTAACCCGCGTTATAGTAAGTCGGGATGTCATTCGCATGAATCGTGAACAAGTCCGGGGAATCGTTCGAAGCTAGACGCGTTTGTAAAATTTGTTTAGCCTGATCAGAATTCGGCATTTCTGCTTTGATCGTCACCTCGATATTTTTGTCCGCTAATTCCTTCGCCTTAAATTGCTCGAAATAGGCTTCAAATTGGTCCTTATACTGTGGGTAGCTCATAAATACATTTAGTTCCACCTTCGTAGGCTTGGCTGGTGTCGCTGCTTCCGGCGTGCTCGTTGTTGTGCTAACTGGAGCCTCACTGCTAGCAGATGGTTCAGTATTTTTGTTCCCATTCCCACATCCAGAGATGACCATTAATAGTACGACAGCAATCAGACTTGCATTGATGATTTTCTTCATGGCTGGTTTTGCCCCCTCATATTTAACTTCATCCTCAGTATGGTGGAAGCGCTTACGGTTTTCATTGCAGGATATTAACGTCTTCTATTGCACAATATTGAGGTGAAGCATCCCTCTGAGCTTTCATCGCTATTCCTTCCCATTACGCAATTCTCCCGGTGCAAATCCGTAATGCTTCTTAAATACCCGATAGAAATAAGCCACATCCATATAGCCTGTCATCTCTGCTGCATGCTTAATGGAAAGCTTATGCTCGACGATCAACTGCTTCGCTTTTTCCATTCTTCTACGTATGATGTAGTCGGTCACGGTTTCGCCGCTGAAGGTTTTGAATGATCGGCTTAGATGCTCTTTGCTTATATAGAAATAATCAGCAAGTGTCTCTAGCGATATTGTATTCTTATAATTACGATTAATATAAGCAAGGACTTCACTCATATCTAATTTACTTCTTTTTTTACGGGCTTCTTGTACAAAATCAATGGCCTGCTTGTATATTCCGCCTATACGTCCGATCATCTCTATCACAGATTGCTCTACGCTTTCTTCAGGCAGCTTCGGCGGCGCTAGCTGTGCGATCCATAGACTCCATTCTAGCTCTAGCTCGCTTGTCGCAACAAAATGCTCAAGCATCTGCATAAAATCATGTCCGATTTCCTTCAGCCTACTGCTCTCAAAATGCTCTGAATCCAAAAAATGCTGCAAGGCTGTTAACGTCTGTGAGACTCCCACCGCATTCAAGTCCAATAAATAGCCATAAACCAAGTGCCGGTATTCCAAATACTGATCCAATACAATGGAATCCGTCATTAGGAGTGGCGTATTCCTAGGCATAGCTGAGATTTGCTTTGTTTGCTGTAGCTCACGCACGCATTGCGCTAGAGCTGCATTAAGCTCATCCGGATCAACGGGCTTAAGTAAGTAATCTTTGGCTTGGGAATGAATCGCCTGCTTGAGATAGACGAAATCATCATAGCCGCTCATCACGATGATTTTGAGAAAGGGATGTTGTTCCTTCAGAGCTTTCAATAGGTCCACGCCATCTATCCCCGGCATTCTCATGTCTGTTACGACAATGTCTGGGGATAGCTCATCAATCATTCTTAAGCTCTCTAAACCATCCTCTGCCTCTCCAACAATCGTCAATTGGAGCATGTCCCATTCCCCTAGCTGCTTAATCACTTTTCTAGACCAAGGCTCGTCATCGACAATCATCACCTTATACATGTTCTTCACCCTTTACTTTCATAGGTAGCGTAAATAAAACGATCGTTCCCATACCTTGCTTACTATATATACGTATACCCGAACGTTCACCGAAATGGAGCTTTAACCGGGAATCCACATTTTTTAAGCCTATCCCTTTTCTTCTTCCACTTGGTTCTTTATCAGAGAGATTCGCATTACTGTCATTCCCCGAGCGCAAGTCATTCCGTATCTCGCCAAGCTTATCCTCATCTAGTCCGACGCCACTGTCCAGAACAGCAATGAGAATGCGGTTATGAATTCGTTTGATTCTTACTTCTACAGACCAGCTTCCCGCCTTACTTTGTAGTCCATGCTCGAACGCATTTTCCACAATCGGTTGTAGAGTAAATTTAGGAAGTCGACACTCTGTCGATGCCTCATCATTGTTCACGATGACTTGGCAACGTCCGATGAATCTTTGCTCTTGGATAAAAATATAGTTCTGCATGTGCTTAAGCTCATCACCAAATAATACTAAATCGCTTCCCGTGCTAATCGAATACCTTAATAAATCTCCAATTACCCGCGTAACCCGATATATTTCCGGAGCATCCTTTTCAAGCGCCATACCCCCAATTAAATGCAGCGTATTATTCAGAAAATGAGGATTAATCTGCGCCTGTAGTGTTCTGAGCTGCGAGGTCTTCATATCAATTTCTCTCTGGTACTCGACCTCGATCAGCTCTTTCATCCGCTGCATCATCGAATTATATCCATGCTCTAGCAAGCCGATCTCATCGGTATTCTTAACCGACTTCAATTCAAAGCTTTGAATTTCTGCCTTTCTCATCGTCCGAGCTAGACTAACTATTGGCTTACTAATTCGTAATGAAATAAGAATGGACAGGATTACAGATGCGGCGACAAATAAAATCCCGATAACAATCCCCGCTTTGATTGTAGCTTGTGCGCTCTGATTAATCGTTTCCACCGGGATCGCCTTAATTATCGTCATTTTCCCTTTGCTGACCTTCTGCATGAAAAAATAATATTTATTTATTTTCTGAAATCCTAGGCCAGTCTCAGGTACTTCTAGACTGTTAATTAGAGAATATGAAGCTTCCGAATCCTTACTATTGGTCGAGCCAGACAGCAATTCTCCTTCGTCATTAAGCAGGAAAACAGAGCTGTCTTGTTCTGATTTAAGAATCGTGCCTATTTCATCCCAAACCTTACGGTTAATTCTAACGGAGAGACCACCAAGGAGCTTACGATCTTCAAAACGATTCATACTGTGAAAAGCATAAATCCCATTGACCTCCTGCTTGAAATACATATTGATAGGGGTTTCCAGCATTCGGCTCCATGGTCCATCCTGAATGTCTAGATAGGTAATCAATCCGCTACTCGTAAAGTTAACGGATATTGCCTTTTTATTATCGTGAATATATAGGGTGAAATCATCGATTTTATTGGAATTGGCATAGAATACTTGTTTTAGAGTATCGCTAATATACTTCTGCGTCGTAAATTGAAGGCTTAAATTAGGGGTATCCACCGTGGTCAGGTTGCTCATTAATTGCGTATTAATCTGTACAGTATAGAACAATGTATCGATCTGCTGAATGAGCTCATTCAGATACTGATTCACCCATTCCATCCGCGAAACGTTAGCATTGATGATTTCCTGCTCAACGGAATGTCGAGTGTTGTTAGAAGCAAGCCAAGTGACGGTCGCCACAGGCAAAGTCGTTAAGCAAATCATCAGTAACATCAGCTTGAAACGAATCCCTACTCTTCTCTTCACGGATTGTCCTCATCTCGCTTCTCGTCCTATCAACCTATCATTACTCTTATCCTCATTTGCTGTCAACGATTAACCGTGAAAGAAAAAGACGATTGGAAGTTTCACCAATCGTCTAGAATGTCACTTGCTTTCACGATTTGCCCTAATAGCGGGAAAAGTAATGCGAACCGTTGTTCCAAAGCCCCGTTGACTAACGATTGTCACGCCATATTCTCTTCCGTAATGCAGCTTGATTCGTTGGTCGACGTTCCGTATTCCGTAGCCCACTTGAACGACTTTATCGGATGAATCAAAAATCTGCTTAATCTTATCAGGATGAAAGCCGATCCCATCGTCGATAACTAGAAACACAATGGAACCATTCTCTATCTTCCCAACAATTCTAATGTTAATACTGTCACCACACCACGCATGCTCAAGTGTATTTTCGACGAACGGCTGAAGGACAAGCTTTAACGTTTCATACGAGAATATGTCCATATCAATATCATAATGAACCTGCATACGTTCATCATATTTTGTTTGTTGGATGTCAATATACGCTTTGACCTGCTCCAATTCATTGAATATGGAGATGAGGCTTCTTCCATTATTGAGGGAGAGACGATAAAATTTAGCCAAATCCAGCACCATCAAATGTAGCTTCTCCACCTCACCAAATTTAGCTAACCGACTGATCGAGGAAAGTGTGTTATATAGAAAGTGCGGATTGATTTGTGCTTGAAGTGAGGCGAGCTCAGCCTCTTTCTTCTGTAAATTGGTTACATATACTTCTCTGATCAAGCCGCCGATATTATATCCCATCTCATTCAGCGCTAGTGAAATCCTCGTAAACTCATCGTTCCCTTTAAATAAAATCCGTTTGTGAAACTCCCCTTCTTGGAAGGAATCCAATACCGACACGATCTTCGTGACCCGCTTGGAGAAAAACCGTGATATGAAAAAGCCAGCAATGGAGAAAATGAAGAAACAAGCTAGACAGATCAGGATCGTTAAATTTCGAACTTTGGTCGTATCCCTCTCGATCAGATTCGTGGGAACGAGTGCAATAAGATTCCAATTCAAATCAGGTAGAACCTCTTGAATGACCAAATGATCTTTCATCTTCGTATCCGACCACACTTTGCCGATTGTCCATTCGGGTGAACCCGAGGAGACGACGATACGCTGCTGCTCGTCTGAGATGAGGATTGCCGTTCCTTCACTAATTTTCTTAAAATCAACACTTTCAAACATTTCCGATAAATAGACACTAATCCTTAGAAATCCAATCTCGCTAGGAATCACTTCATTGATGTCGACTAATCTTCTTAATAGTGAAATACGACCAAATTGATTATCATCCTCTATCCTCTTCCATTGCATCGTCTCTTTGTATTGCTCCACAGGAAACTCCTTATACCAGTGCTTCCCGATGATTCGTTTAATATGATACCAATCGAAGGATCGACTGTTAACCGTTAATGGATCCACATTAGTGTTTAAGTTATAAATTTCAGAAAGCGTATCGTTATGAAGATAGAAGCTCAGCCATACTTTGCTCCTTGTCGTTTCAATGGCTGTACGAAATTTGGGTAGCATGTACTTCTTAGTCGCCTCATAATTAACCCAACCTTCTTCATAGTGACGAAGGTGTCTAGCTAAAGTATCGTCCGTATAGAGCAGATCGGAAATGCGTATAATTTCACCAAATTTATATGCGATATTATCTTTCATTTGCTGCAATGTACCTTGTATATTGCTGCGTGTTTGTTGGCGTATGGATTCCACGAAGACGGAATTCGCTATGTAGCCAACTAGAAGAACTGGGATGATGATAAAAGCAGAATAAGAGAGCATCAGCTTGTAACCGAAAGGCAGGTATTTTCTCCCTGTGTTTGCTTGCACTTCCTCCCACTCCTTCCACTACAGCATCTTTAATGCTTTCTTCTATATTCAAGCGGGGTCATCCCACTCGTTTCTCTGAACTGTCGACTGAAATACGGCAAGTATCGATAACCGACCAAGCTCGCTACTTCATAGATTTTAAGATTCGTGCTCCTCAGTAGGCTTTGTGCCTTTTCCATCCGAAGGGCAATAATATAATCGCTGAAATTTTGGTTTGTTTCTTCTTTGAATACGAGTCCTAGATAATTGGGAGAAAACGAAAATTGGTTCGCAACCTCACGGAGCGTAATATTGTCATGCAAACGTTCACTCACACTTGCTATGATATCCTGTACAAGCTTTCCGTTCTTGGTATACTTCTTCATTTGCAGTAATTCGGACAATTCAAACACCCGATTCCGCAACCACGTATGAATATCATCAATCGTTTCAAATTGTAGCAAAATATCAAGGTTCTTGAGCTCTAAGCCAAGGAGCTTAAATAATTCTTCATTTACTGTGCGTAAATATTCGTTAAGCTTCATAACAACGTACATCGAGAAATTATGAATGGTAATCTTGGAGCCCATCCGCGAAGTGATCTGGAACAAACCAAATAGCTCATCATGAATTCGGACTAAATCATACTGAGACATTGCGACCAGCATCGCTTCCAAGTGTTCGTCCAAGCTTCTGACATCTTGAATTTCATTTTTACCAAGCTTTTCGTAACTGATTATTTTCCCTTTCCCCTGGAACATCTTAGCGTCTAATGCCTCAACCGCTTGACCATAAGAGATATGTAATTCATCCAGGCCAGTAACGATGCCGCCCATTCCGATTGTAATTGTGAAGGGGAAGCTCATCTGGATCTGTTGAATTAATTGCTTCATTTCCTCCAGTCCTATGCTCTGTTCGAGAAGTAAGGCATTTCTCTGCTTCGAGATTCTGCACATGTGTTCAATTCCATGCTGATTGAAATACGACGATAATGTCTCATAATAAGTCGTAAGCATATTTTTTCTTTCAATATCCGCATACGGATTGAGCTTCCACGAATAATCATCGATTTCCAAGATCACAATTTGAACAGGCCAACATAAGCTATCCAATTGGTATTCTTTATGAAGGAGATTGGAAGAAGCCCCTTCCACTGGAGGCTCTAGTAATTGCAGCAAGTATTCATTCTTAACGATGGGGACCATCTGCTTATAAGCTTTCTCTGTTTCTTGTACCTTTTTCTTCCCATTTAGGTCCTGACAGATTCTAATCAAAGAATCAATTAACTCCTTGTCGTCCATCGGCTTTAATACATACCCATGTGCGTTCAACGAGATCGCCTGTTTTACATAGTTAAAATCCTGATGCCCACTAACAAAAATAATCCGGAGATTCCCTTGCTTCTCCAGAGCCCTTTTGGCTAATTCTAGCCCCGACATATTCGGCATGCGAATATCCGTAACAAGAATATCGATTTCTTCTTTATCGATCACCTCACAAGCGGCGAATCCGCTATTAACGGCTCCGACGACCTCTAGACCAAGCTCCTGCCAAGGAATGAATTTGCGCATTCCCTCTAAGTCCAATATTTCATCATCCGCAAGCAACACCTTGTACAATATTACTCACTCCTTAGAAAATGAATATTGGCAAGGAGGATATACAGTTATGTATATCCTCCTTGCCTATGAACTCTCGCGGATCTTAGTTTCCGTTCATTTTCGCTACGTTTGCTTGCCAAGCACCTGTTTGGTAATCAAGTTGCTTCTGATAACCAACAGCAAACGCTTTTTCATTCGCTTCGTCAAGAATTTTCAGCACTTCTTCATCGCTCTTTGCGTACAATGCTTTCGCTCTGTACTCGTCGAAGATATCTTCAACTGCTTGAGTGGCAATACCTTCTTCGGAATCCTTGGATGGTAGCATATTTACAGAATATTCTGTAGCGTCTGCTTGTGTTTTCCAAGTGACTTCATATTGGTAATGTGTGTTCCAGTTCTGCTTCTCTATTGGCAATGTTGATTCATATTTCGCTTTAGTCGTATCAAGGAAAACAGTATTACCATTCCAGAAAATATTGTTGGAATCTGCTTGAAGCTTAGCAAGACCTTCTGGGTCTGAACCATATTTCTCTGTGAAGATCGGAGTAATTCCATCTGCTTCTAGGCCATCCCAATATCCGCCTTCAGGTCCCCACATAAGAACACGTTGACCTTCAGGTCCTGTGTACCAGTCAAGGAATGCGAAGATCGCTTCTGGATCTTTTGCAGATTTCGTAATTACACTTACATTCCATCCCAACTTACTGTAAGTACCTGGGAAGATTTTGTTTTTGTCCAATCCGGTCTTAGCGATCGGCCATGTTACGAAGTAACCAGCATCTGGATCAGCTTTTGATAGAATGCCGTTTCCTTCTGCTGCAAAGTCAGTTGGGCTAGAGCTAGCGTAAACTGCAACTTTACCGTTCAATACTTTTTCTTTTACTTGATCACGTGTTTGGGTCAGAGCATCTTGCGTCATTAACTTCTCACGGAACAATTTAGCAGCATATTGCATCGATTCACGGAATGTTGGATCAGCGAAGACCGAAGTCATTTTGCCATCTCTAGGAATAGAGCGGTTACCTACCCAACGGTTTAGAGCATTTTCTTCAAATGCAGTGTATAGAACATCTAGACCTTGACCGTCGATAACAAGCTCGGGCTCGAATGGTACAACGTCACTATATTTCGCTTTAACAGCTTTCAAGTATTCATAAAGATCGTCAGTCGTTTCCAATTTAGGAGAACCGAGCTCTTTATAGATTTTCTTATTCACAACATAGCCAGCGTTACCGTTTGGTTGATTCGTATACCAGTTCGGGAACTGATACAGCTTGCCATCATCACTGCGAAGCATGTTAATCGCTTCTGTGCTCAACCATTTTTTCAAGTTCGGATACTTTTCGATGTAGTCATCGAATGGAACTAGCATATCAGACTCAATCAATAGCTTAATATCTGCGGAGTGACGATCCGCCCAGATCACGTCTGGAAGAGTTTTCGATGCCATCATCGTATTCAGCTTTGTTTTTGCATTGTTTGCGGATTGAACAGCTGTGATATTAACCTTTTTGTTTTCTTTGATCCACTTAGAGGCAGCGTCTTCGCCCCATTTAGGCATTGAATACCAATCATAGTGACCGTAGAAGCTGAATTCCAGAGGCTCTTTACCTACTTCATAGAGATCAGCTACGGGTTCTTCGCTTGCAGCCTCACTGCCGCTTGCAGAAGGTGCTGTGCTTGCGCTTGGGGAGGATGATGCTCCGCCCTCCTTGTTGTTCTTACCAGAACAACCAGCTAGAACTACGGTTAACATCATTAGGACTGCAACTGAAACGAGTAGAGCCTTTTTGGTGCTTCTCATTTTCTAAATGCCCCTTCCTTTTTTTAGTATAATCTATGTTTAAAGCACAATGCTCTAAACTCAGGGATACAATCCTCTCATTCCTTCAAGGAGCCTACAAGCACACCCTTAACGAAATATCTTTGCAAGAATGGGTATACACAGATGATAGGAAGTGTAGCTACCATCATGATGGCCATCGACAAAGATTTACTCGTAATACTTTGCATTCTCCCGAGAATCGCTTGAGAGGCTGTATCGAGTGCTGAGGTATTCGCCGTAATCACGTTCGTGTTCAGAACCTGCTGTAGTAAGGTCTGAATTGGAATCAACTTCTCGTTCGTGATATAGATACTAGGCAAGAACCATTCGTTCCAATGGTAAACCGCCGTAAATAGCGCCAAGGTAGCGATGACCGGACCGGAAAGCGGAAGCACGATTCGTAAGTACGTTCCCCAATTTCCGCATCCATCGATTTTCGCTGACTCCTGTAAGCCATCCGGTAAACCATTAAAGAATGTCCGAAATATGATCATATTCCACACGTTGATTAACGAAGGAATAATGTACACCCAGAATGAGTTATCTAATCCAATTCCACGGATAAGTAAATACGTTGGAATCAATCCACCACCAAAATACATAGTGAAGATGCAGATTATCATATAATACTTGCGACCAATCATCTCTTTCTTGGTCATTCCATAGGCTAAGATCGAAGTGGCTAAGATGGAGGTAATTGTCCCGATCACAGTACGTAATATGGTGACAGTAAAGGCTCCTATCAATCTCTTATCCTTGAACACGGTGTCATAATTGTCCCAAGTCCAAGCTCTTGGCCAGAAGGTGATCCCCCCAAGAGCCGTATCTTTCCCCTCATTAAAGGAGATGACTAACGCATTCCAGAACGGATAGAAGGTTGTAAAGGCTAGCAGTGTCAAGAATATATAAATCGCAATGATCATCGAACGATCGCCGTAACCAAGTCTTCTCATGGATGTCCTCGCTTCCTTCCGTAAATTTGGCGCATTACCATAAGCTGTTTCCTGATCTACGGGCTAAGTAATTTGCCATTACCAGCATTCCAACACTGATAATAGCTTTGAATAAACCAATTGCTGTTGCATAAGCATATCGTCCATTTTGGATCCCCGTACGGTACACATAGGTATCTAGTACATCCGTTACTTCCCTCAGCAGAGGATTGGAACCAAGAAGTAAGATATCTTCGAAACCAGCATTCAATAGATTTCCCATTGCCAATATCATGAAAATAATAATGACTGGCATAATTGAGGGTAAAGTGATTAAGAACATTTGCTTGAGCTTGCTTGCCCCATCCATCTCTGCCGCCTCGTACATATGAGGATCGACACCAGCAATCGCTGCAAGATAGACGATTGATGCAAACCCGATGTCCTTCCAAACATTGACCGAAACTAATATTGCCCAGAAGTACTCGGAGATGGAGAGGAAGTTGATTGGCTCTTTGATTAGGTTTGCTTGCTCCAGAGCGATATTCACACTCCCATTATCCGTAGAGAGCATAGAGGTAAAAAATCCAGCCACGATAACCCACGATAAGAAGTACGGGAGATAACTAACGGTTTGTACAATTCTTTTGAAGGCCATATGTCTTACTTCATTTAATATCAGCGCAAGAAATATTGGAGCAGGAAATCCGATACAAAATTTTAAGAGACTCACAATGACCGTATTGCGCATAACTCTGGAGAAATCAGGACTGTTAAAAAACTGTTCAAAATATTTGGTGCCGACCCACGGACTATCCAAAAAACCTTTCATGATGTTGTAATCCTTAAATGCGGTTAGCACACCATACATCGGTAAGTAGCTAAAAACGAAAATAAGGAGCAAAGCCGGTATTACCATCAGCTGGATATCCCACTGCCTCAGGAATTGTTTGAATAGGCTATTCGACTTTTTATTCTGTACCGTAGTTTTATTAATGGTTAGCTGTGCCATTACCACCCCTCCTGCTGCCTTTGCTTCATACCTCTATCTTATAGGGTTGTAAGCGCTCATAAAATTTGCATCTTCAACTAAAAATGATACTTTGCAAATGAGTTTAACCAAATCTCTTTCATGGGAATGAAAAAAGGCATTTCTCCTAAGGTGGGAGAAATGCCTTTGAAATATGATCTTATCCTTATCAAGCTAACGTCTCGACGCACCTGTAACCTCTAATATTTTCGACGTGATCAAGGGTAGAGGTACCGTATGATCCACACAAGACAGCTCAATGGCTGATCTTGGCATCCCGTATACAATACAGGTTTCTTTGGATTCCGCAATGGTTGAGCTCGCACCGGTTTGCTTCGCCAGCACCATCCCATTCGCTCCATCATTGCCCATTCCGGTCATTAGAATAAAGTGCCTCTTAAGACTCTTTAATTGAGTAATCGAATCAAATAGTACATCAGCCGATGGTCGATGCCCATTTCGCGTGGGCTCCTGATTTAGCTTAATTCTGTATTCCCCATTTATGTGAACAGCAGTTAGATGATAATCGCCAGGTGCAACATACACCGTTCCGCCCAATATTCGTTCGTTATTTTCAGCCTCTACTACCCGAACACCAGATAATTTATTTAATCTCTCTGCCAATGATTTCGTAAACTTGGGCGGCATATGCTGAACCACAAGTAGCGGGTAAGGGAAGCTCGCGGGTAATGCTGTAATTACAGTTTCCAACGCCCTTGGTCCCCCTGTTGAGGTGCCTATGGCTAGAATTTGATTGAATTCCTTCATTAAGCCGGCCTGCACACTATCCTTATACCTTAAATCAACCTTCGAAGCAGCTCTATGGCTTGGGATCATTCGACTCACGGGTATTTGTGCGGCTTGTTTAATCTTAGATACTAATTCCTCTTTCACCTTAAATAAATCAAAGGAGACCGAACCGGATGGCTTGGAAATAAAATCGATAGCCCCGCTCTGGAGAGCCGTAATCGTAGCCGATGCCCCAGCTTGTGTGAGCGAGCTAAGCATTAGAATTGGTGTTGGACGTTGGGCCATGATTTGAGCTAAAGCCTCTAACCCGTTCATTTCCGGCATTTCAACATCTAAGGTCACAACATCCGGCTTCAGCTCATTGACCAGCTTAATAGCCTCCAATCCGTTACGAGCTGTTGCAATGACCTCTAATGCGACATCCTCCTCGATCAAACGTGAGATCAGCTTTCGCATGAATATAGAATCATCCACGACGAGTACCTTAATCTTTAACACCACATCTCATCCTTTATCGCTGATTGATTATGCCTGACACTTCAAGAATTAAAGCCACTTTCCCATCCCCTAATATGGTGGAGCCTGCGATACCGTTTACTTTGCCAATATAGGAGCCAAGTGACTTAATAACAATCTCCTGATTCCCGATTAGCCCATCCACGGCTAATGCCAATCTCTTCTCCGCAGAACCGACAATAACGAGCTGGATATGGCTTTTCTCCTCATTTCCTCTGGGCATATTAAAATGATCATGCAGCCAAACGATCGGGATTACTTGGTTACGCAATAAAATAACCGATTGTCCTCGTACAGTTTCAATATCGTTCCGTGTTATTCTTACAATCTCCGCGATATTGCTCATCGGAATGATGAAGGTTTGATCATTCAATTTCACAAGCAAGCCAATAATTATAGCTAGAGTTAATGGAAGCTTGATCTTGAAGCTAGTCCCTTGACCTAGTTGGGTCTCAATGTCGATGATGCCATTTAACTTCTCGATATGACTTCTGACAATATCCATACCTACTCCACGCCCCGAAACATCGCTAACCTTGCTGGCCGTCGAGAAGCCCGGGCGGAATATAAGCTCAATAGCCTCTCTTTCACTTAATAGTGCTTCTTCTTCTGGAGAAATAACACCCTTCTGCAATGCGGAAGTTCTCATTCTTGCGGGATCAATACCCGCTCCGTCGTCTTCCACGTAGATAACGACCTGATTATCTTCATGCGCCGCTCTAATTTGCAAGGTTCCCTTACGATTCTTGCCAGACAGCTCCCGTTGAGCTGGACTTTCGATACCATGATCGACTGCATTACGAATTAAATGAATAAGCGGATCTGCAATTTCTTCAATTAAGGTACGATCGAGCTCAGTGTCCTTGCCCCCGATAACAAGCTCAATCTCCTTGCCTAGATCTCGTGTGAGATCTCGTACCATTCGCGGAAACCGATTAAACAGCTGCTCGATCGGAAGCATCCTCGTTTTCATTACACTATCTTGCAAATCAGCTATAATTCGTGAGAGATGATCAGAAATTTGACCAAGCTCATTCACGGATTCTTCTGTGAACTGTCTCCTTTGTGTACGTTCCACCTGATGAATCCGAGTGTGGTCGATGACAAGCTCTCCGACCAGGTTCATTAGGTGATCCAGACGCTCCACACTGACACGAATCGTCTGAGTCTGGGTCTGTGGCTTAACATTAAATACGCTTCCTTGATCCTCAATTACAATTTGCTCCTGAACGTCGCTTTTCCGATCCGTTGATTCCGTTGATTCTATGGCTCCCATTAAGTCGGTCAATTGGGGCTCTATCTTAACCGCAGTAACTTCCGTTAACTCTGCTACAAGCTCCTGTAGCTCCTCATGACTTTGACTTCCCGCATATAGAAATTGGAGTTCAAGAGACTCATCACCTAGATCATCGATCCCATCTATGTCAGGCAACGCGTGAAGAACCTCGCCCCAATGATTGAGATTGGAGTGAATCACATAGAAGCGTGCTCCCCTAATCACACATTCGGGAGATAGCTTCAGACTAATCCAATGCACCTTAAGTCCATGATCTTGGCACTCCTGTATTTTTAGCGACTGTTCCAAGCTCAAAGTAGGTAGTTGAGAGAAATCCACGGATTCCCTAACTTCTATTTCCGTTGACAATTGAACAAACGACTGAAGATCACCAACACAACTGGATATATCCGTTAACGAACCATCGTTACGAAGAACATCTATCTTCAACTCTTTAAGACAGTCTAACGATTGGAAGAGGAGCTCGATAAGCGGGCCCGTAACCGCTATCGCTTTACCTCTTACCTGGTCTAACAAATGCTCCATCTCATGAGTTAAATTTTTCATTTCCTCATAACCCATAGCTGCCGATGAACCCTTTAGGGTATGTGCAGCACGAAACAAGCTTTGAATGACCCGGTCGGTTTCCCCTTCTTGCTCCAGCTGTAATATAACTTCATCCATCAGCTGTAGCTGCTCCTCGAGTTCTTCAATAAATACCTCTCTATACTCGGATAACATGGGTCATTCACTCCTCTTCACGAAGCAATACTTCATTAAGCTTTAAGATAGCAACGAGACCATTATCCGTTAGACCGATTCCCACGAAATAGTTGCCGTCTATCCCCCCCACCCGCTCAGGTGGGGCTTGAATATCTGAGAATGTAGCCACTTTATTAACGCGATCTACAATGATGCCAACCGTATCCTCTTGGTGGTGAACCACGATAATACGAGTCGTTCTCGAGTATTCCTGTTGTTCAAAATGAAACAGGTACCGCAGACAAATGACAGGCACAATCTTTCCTCTAAGATTAATGACCCCTTTCACATAGGGTCTGACATTTGGAATTTGGGTAATGTCCTGCATCTTAATAATTTCATGAATATCCTGAATTTGAATCGCATATTGTTCCTTCTCGATGACGAATTCAACGTATTGCTCTTTACTCGTTGCCTGCATAGTCTCACACTACCCCCTTATTTATTTGACTTTGAATATAGAAACCGCCTCATTCATGCCTTCAGCGAGTAATGCAAGAGAATGGGACGTTGCTGCCGTTTCCTCTGCTGCAGCAGCTGCCTCTTGACTGGCCGATGAAATACTTTCAATCGATTGCATCACTTCATTCGCTTGCGCAGCTTGCTCCTCACTCGCAGCGGCAATCTCGCCTACCTTCTGTTCCGTTTCATTAATCATCGCCATAATTTCTTTAAAGGCTTGTCCCGTCTGTTGGGATTGATTAACACCAGCCGCTACGGCCGATACACTTTTATGCGTATTTTGCTGCATTCCCTTAATAATGGACGTAATCTGTTTTGTTGCTTCCCCACTTCGTTCGGCAAGCTTACGAACCTCATCGGCAACAACCGCGAAGCCTCTACCCTGTTCTCCTGCACGTGCGGCTTCAATAGCAGCGTTTAGCGCGAGCAAATTCGTTTGTTCCGAAATATCATTAATTACTTCGATGATATCCCCAATTTTTACAGAGTCTTCTTCTAAGCGTTCCATTTGCGTACTGACCTGAGTCATACTTTCAATAGAATGATTGACTCTATCCCCGCCATTATGGGCAATTAATGTCGTTTTAGATGCCAAGATGGCCGCTTCCTCCGCACTCTGCGCGACGGAATTAATCGCTATAGATAACTCAGTGAACTGCTCATGCATCAACTGTGATGCCTCCGCTTGCACAGTGCTTCCCTTCGCAACCTCATCCGTTGTTGCTGAGATTTGTTCCGAGGCTGCCGCGACATTCTGAGAAGTGCTGAGTACCCCACCAATTAATTCTCGTAATTTACGAATCATATGATTGACGGAGGCGGATAAATGTCCGATTTCATCCTGTGAACGAATGGTGATTTCTTCGGTCAAATCCCCGTCAGCAATTTTTTCCGTGGCACTCATTAATTGTTGTAATGGTCCCATTATCGAACGAATAATTCCATAGATGATAAGGGCTCCGAGTAAAATGGCAATCGTAATCACAATAATGGCTGTGTATAGAATGCCACGAGTAGCCTGCGTTATTTCCGACATTTCGATGCCGCCGACGAGTTTCCACCCGGTTAGTTCATTGACTGTGTATACCGCCCTCTTGCTTTTCCCTTCAAACTCATAATCTAATGTGCCTGAAGCAGTCTCGTAGAATTTAGATATGATTGCACTGTCGCCTTTTGTACCTGGAGCAATTGTGGGATGAACCAAATAATTCTGATCTTCATCCAGAATTGAGACATAACCATTCGTACCGATCTTAATTTGGCTGATCGTTTCGGATAATTTGGATAAATCCAGATTTCCCCCCACCACGCCAGATCCATCGCTAGTTGTTTTAGAAGGGACGACGACTACATCTCCACTAGCCGCGGATACGGACGGCTTATTCACGATGGCTGTGCCTTTATGAGCCTTTGCTTGCACGTACCATTCCCTTGCCCTTGGATCATAGCCATCTTCCATCTTCTGTTTGGGAGATCGGATCATGAGTCCTCCCTCTGTACCGAAGAAAGCACTTTGAAAGTTTGGATGCACACTCTTATATTGATCTAGAATCTCTTGAATTTGGGGACTCTCCGCTCCCTCGATGTTAGCTTTATGAAATTGTGTGGAAAGGTAATCCATGTCTGAGATTGCTGAAGAAATAAGAGCCGTAATCTGATTGTTCGAGATTTCAAGACTTTGCGTTGCGTTATTCATAATCTGCTTCGTTACTGCTGTTGCCGCTTTCTGATAGGAGAACCACCCTATTGATATGCAAGGTACAATTAGAATGACGAGGAAGGCAACGATCAGTCGAGCTCTTATGGTTAGCTGTATTTTTCTTCTTAACATTTTGAATCCTCCCGTTTCCTATGTTTTATTTCTTATACAATTCTTGGTAACAATGAAAATCATAAACGATAGAAGAACTTTGGTAACCGAAAATGTATGGCGGGATCACGCAAAGTTTATGCGGTACCTTGCAAATAAACAGTAAATAACCCGTATCACATTATCGTGAACGGGTCATCCTCTTATGTAAACTATCGTTGTTGGACACTGTCTGAATCCTCTATTGATTAAAGTCTGTATCCGTCAAAATCCCTAACTGTTTAGCCTTAATCGCTGCTTCTATTCTCGATTTAACATTTAGCTTTTGGAATAGGTTAGTTAAACCATATTCAAGTGAACGCTGGCTCATCAGTACGATCTCTGCAATTTCCTTATTACTCTTGCCCTTAGCTATTTCTCTCAGAATCTCATATTCCTTATGACTTATGGCAGAAGCTGCTTTCTCCTCGTTCGACTCCGAGCCCTTGAATGTCGCTCTCTTCAATTGTTTAACTAGCGATAAGGGGAGGATGACTTCTCCCCGCAATGCACAACGTACAGCCGTGACTAACTGTTCCCTATTTGAGGTTTTGAGAATAAACCCAAATATCCCCGCTTCAATCATCAGATTAAAGTGGTTGTTAAACTCAAAGCCGGTATAAATTAATATGATCGCATCCGGACTAATTCTAAGCACTTGCTTGGCGAGTTCAATTCCATTGTCCTCACCGATATGTAGATCAAATAACATCACGTCAAAGGATTGAGTAACAACCATTTCCAGCGCTTTCTCGGCGGAATTAGCGAGATAGACCTGCATGTCCCCTTCCTGTTCAAGAATCATCTTCGTTCCCTCCATAACGGAGGGATGATCGTCTACCAACAGAATATGAATCATAAAATGCTACTCCTCTATGAGTATAATATCCTGCTTCCATTAATGGACAGGTATCGTAATAAAGATCTTCAACCCATTATTCTGCGCCGAGTGGAACTGTATCGTCCCTTCCATACTGCGAACCCGTTCCCTCATCCCGTAAATACCCATACTTGTAAAACAATCCTCCGTTCCAGTTACATCCATTCCGACCCCATTATCTCCATATTCTAAGCGTATATATTCGCTATCGTTAGATAACAAAATACGAACCTCCGTTGCAGACGAATGCTTCGTGGCGTTCGCTAGTAGCTCTTGAACAATTCGATACAGTCCAATGATGAAGTCATCATTCATGACACACTCGAAATACTCTGTATCAAATTGAATTTGATAGTTGGCACGTAATTGTGTAAATTCAAACAATGCCTCCAGCGAAGTAATTAATCCCTCTTTCATTAACATCGGCGGTCTGAGCTCATTACATGAAATACGTATTTGATAGATCACATCCAACAAACCTTGTGCAATTTGTCCAAGCTTCTCCCTTATATCCCCGGTAACCTCGTCGTCCTCCAAGAGCAGATCAAGCTTGCGGTACCAGATAATCTGCTCTTGGAGCGCAGCATCATGCAAATCCTGAGCGAGATGCTTCCTCTCATTCTCAGACAATTTGAATAGGAAGCGGAGCAGCCAAGGTGGAGCGATCTGCCGGGACGCTGTCTGTGCCAGTTCATTCGTTAAGTCTTCTATTAATAAGAAGTTATCTAGCAGAACACTGACATATCGTGTGATCGTAACAAGCCATACTCTTGTTGATGCAATCTCTAGTGTTATCGGCTTCTCATCTATCTGAAGTAAATAGCTTTTCCCCTTAAGTTCACCTATTTTCATAGAATAACCTTGTTCCGTCTCCATAATTTCACATAATCGATCGTGATTCTGTTCCACCTCAATAAAGCTTACCTTTGTAATCTTCAGTACATCTCGTATTTCTTGTAACAGTCGATCCTCCATCAGACTTACCTTCATCACACCAAAGAGATCGTGGGAAAGGCGGTCCAAGCTTGTCTGAAGGCGATAATATCTTTCCTCGCTCTCTCGAATCATTTGCTCCGTACGCTGTCTTTGCTCTTCTGCTTTCTTACGATCCCGAATATCACGAAACAAAGTTATTCCTGCGTTAGCTCCCTTATAGGGAATGGTGCTCGCTATGACTTCAACATCAACTACCTCACCGTCCATACGTAGAATCTGTTGTTCACTCAGAGGGGAGACACTAGGTTGCTTATAGATACCATCTAACCGCTCAATGACCTCAGCAATATAGTTCGGGGGAATTACCTCAAATATGGATTTTCCGATTAACTCGCTTAAGCTTGAGACTCCGAATAAGGCTAGACCTGCGAGATTAACATAAATAAACTTATAGCTACTATGGAGGACAATCGCTTCAGGGGACAATTCAATGAGACGCCGATTAAATTCCTCGCTTTCCAAGAGCGCCCGTTCGGCTTGCTTCCTTGCCGTAATATCATCAAACATAAACTGAATAGATGAAGAAACCGAATCGTAAATGGAGGTTAAAGAGATATCAATGACTTGATTATCCGATCGAACAATTTGGTATTCACTTGGGGGACAATAACCATTCAACACTGTATTTTCTAAATGTTCACTTACATAGTCACGGTATTTCGGGTGGACCCAATCCATAAGATTATTAACACTTGTGTCCCTCTTAAAGCCTAGACCTAACATCTCTGCTCCCGCTGGATTAATATAAGTGATTTCTTCTCCTTTATATATCGCAATCGCAATAGGTGAAAGCTCCACTAATTTACGATAACGTTCTTCACTTTCTTGCAGTGCCTTCTCCATTTCCTTTCTAATCGAAATATCTCTAGCAATGGTGTAGACGCCCATAACCTGATTGTCCACATAGATCGGGATATTCTTCATTTCCCAAGCATAAACCTTCCCATTCTTATGCTGGGATGTCACATTGTATTGCGGTGAATGTCCGTGTAGCGCCTGTTGGAAATGATCAGTCATAAGCAGTACATCCTGTACTCCGAATGTTTCCATAAGGCAAGGAGTTGCTTGATCATCCAACCATCTCTCTCCTGTGATGTTCTCAGCAGCAGGATTAATAGCCCGGAGATTACCTAGTGGATCCAATTCGCATACGACATCTGAGTTATATTCAAATAGAGATTTATACCGTTGCTCGCTTCTGTTCAGAGCGTCCTCTATCATTTTCCTCGACGTTATATCAGTCGCTGTACCATCAAGCCGTTCCACCAAACCAAATTCATTCTGACTAGGTATGATCCTAACTTGGATCCACCGCGTCTCGCCATTGGCATGAACAATCCGATATTCGCTGAAATCTGGCTTTCCTTGTCGCACATTTGTTGTTATTTGCTCGGAATAAAATGCATCTTCTTTATGGATAATGTCTGTCCAAGCGCGCATGTCCTTAAACCACTCAATCGGATAGCCAGTAATGGTCGTAATAGCATCTGACATGAACAATATTTTCTGCGACGCCATATCGTAACACCAAACGGACACATCAACGGTCTTCAGCATCGCTTGAAGCGAAATAAACTCAATTTCCAACTGCTTCTGAGCCGATCGTTGCTCTGATAAATCTAGAATAACCCCATTTATACGTTCAACCTCATCCTCCTGATTCACATCAGGGATCCCTACACTTTGAACCCATCTGAGCTCACCGGAGGGAATGAGAATTCTGTGCTCAATACTGCTAGCATGACCCTTACATAACTTCTCCATATGTTCATTGAACAAGGAATGATCATCTATATACACGATCTCAAGTAAACGATTGGGATTGTCGGATAATGTCTTACTCGTACATCCAAACCTGTTCTTCAAACCGGTCGACATTGTTAGCAGGTTAGCTCGCCTATCCATTGACCATGTATAGGCATTCCTATTATCGAATAACTTCATCGTGCGGTAATCTCTCCTTATCTAAACGAACAGAAACAAAGTCAGGTGCATCATCGAAAATCGGCAACAAGACTAAAATGGTAGGAATGGAGGAAACTGACTTACTTCTCTATTTTACACCAGAGTTCGAACCCTCGAACACCCTATGATATAATACACAGAAAGGGAATTAGCTACCCTTTATTATCAAACCTTTTGAGCCAAACTAAAAATATAAGTCGAACGGAGTCGGATGTATTGTCTACCTTACAAACACCTAAAAGCACCGTGATTATTGGTACATATGTTGATAAAGATAGCCCCTCTATATACGTATCAGATTTTGAAAAGGGTACCGGAGCGTTGACGATTCACCAACAATTAAGTGGAGTCAAAAATCCATCCTTCCTTGATATTAATCTGGATAAGGAAATCGTCTATTTTATTAACGTAAGCACAGATGAGGAAGGCCGTAATGTAACGGGAGTTGCATCCTATCAATTAAGTCCTGATCATCTCAATCTCACTCTTTTAAACGAGCAACAAAGCTTACCAGCAACTAGCTGCCATATAACACTGGATCAAACCAAGACGAACCTTATCGTTTGTTCCTATCACGGTGGGATGATCGGATTGATTCCCCTCGATAATGATGGGCTCGTGGGTAAGACCAAAGAAGTTCATCAACATACCGGTTCGAGCATCCTACCGATACAAACTCAGTCCCGCACCCATTCGGCAAATATAGATCCCACCAATCAATTCGTGATCGTAGCAGATTTAGGTGCAGATCGCATTGTCGTATATAAGCTTAATGCCGATCAGCACACTTTAACTCCACACAATGAAATCAGCGTTGCTCCTGGTGCAGGTCCAAGACATTCGGTTTTCCACCCTACCCTGCCTTATTTCTATGTTATTAACGAGCTCAATTCAACGATAAACGGCTATCAATTCGATGCTACACTTGGCCTACTAACTGAAATTGAAACCCTAAATACGCTGCCACCTGAATATTCAGAGTCTAATGCCTGTGCTGATATTCACATATCTCCTGACGGTTTATATTTGTACGGATCAAACCGCGGACATGACAGTATTGTGGTTTACCAAATCGATCCATCCAACGGAAAGCTCACGCTAGTCGAGCATGCCTCTACACTAGGAAAGCATCCGCGTAATTTTACCCTTTCACCAGATGGCGCGTATTTATTAGTTGCGAATATGGACTCGAATAATATTGTCACGTTTGTCAGAGATGCTATTTCGGGGAAATTACAGCCTAACGGGCAAATATTGAACGTGGCGAAGCCGGTGTGTATTCGTTTTGTAGAAAAGAAATAAGCATTTGTTTTAAACAAGTAATCCCCCCTGGTCATAAAGACTCTGGGGGGATTTTTTGTATTTTCATATCTGTGAGAATTGGCTGATGATTTGACTTAGCTTATTACCTATAACTTATAGTTTTACAATTTTCCCTGTAGCTTGGGATTCGAAAGCCGCCAGAATCACTTTAAGGGAGCGCAAGCCTTCTTCCCCAGAAATACTAGGAGGAGTGCTCGTCAATATGGACTCTACAAAGCTATCAATGACTCCGCTCGGAACTTGTTTCTCATTCGTAGCCATAACCCCAACTTTGTGTGTTTCCACATTACCGTTAGTCAGCTCGACGATAACCTCGTCACCTTCTACAGTACCTATCTTCATAACGCCCTTCTCACACCAGAGCACAGTGCTGTTATCTCCGCCTTTATATTGCGTCCAGCTAGCCGTAAGTGTACCGATTACACCACTCTTCATCCGAAGAATACAAGTAGAGTTATCATCAACGTCGGTGCCTTCTTTGTGAATCGTGCTAATAAAGCCTGCTACTTCGGCCACTTCATCACTCAGCAAATAGCGGATAAAGTCTGATTTATGCACACCAAGGTCGCCCATGGCGCCCATAGTTGCTTCTTCTTTCCTGAAGAACCAGCTCTCACGTCCATCAACACTCCAGCCTTCTGGACCTGGATGACCAAAAGATGTGCGGAATGTCAGCACTTTTCCAAGGCTACCGGAATCGAGAAGCTCTTTTGCTTTAACATGAGGTGGCATGAGCCGTTGATTGTGACCCACCATGAGATAAACACCATTTTTTTGAGCTGCTTCAATCATTTGCTCAGCTTCTTCAGCAGTGGAAGCCATTGGCTTCTCCACTAGAACGTGTGCTCCAGCGTTAGCCGCTGCAATTGTCATAGGAGCATGCAAAAAGTTAGGTGTACAGACACTAACTGCATCCACCTTTTCATTCTTCAATAACTCCTCATAGCTGCTATAACTTTTTCCACCGTAAGTATCTGCCATACTCTGAGCACGTTCAATGACTGGATCTGCGAATGCGACCAGTTCCACGTTAGGATTTGCTGCGTACTCCGGGATATGTCTACGCTGCGCGATGGCACCGCATCCAAATACAGCAACTTTAATTTTACTCATGTGATAATCTCCTTTTTTAATTGCGAATTGTTCTCATGATAATGTTGCACGATTTAATACTATACTACCTAAAAGTAGGCTATTATGTACATAAACGATATTGCAATAGCATGAACTATTTGCTTACTTTCTAGTTTGGAGGAAGTTTATCCTATGGAAACGAATCTATTATTTTGTGGTTATTCCTATCATACTCAGCCCTATAGTACCGGCTACAAAAGTGGTCTAAACAATTTCCTATTCCGTTTACAAATGGAAGGCTCCTGCATCGTGACTTGTCGTGGAACCGAGTACCATGTGCAAGCCGGTGATCTGTTATTGCTTAATCCTGGAGCCGAATACTTTCTTCAAGTTGAGCTTTCCAGCGAAGAAGGAAGGATATCAAGCGGAGATTATTATTTATTCTGTGAAGGAACATGGGTGGACACCTGGTGGGGCCGTATGGATCGTCCGGCAGTTACGAGTATAGGATCCGATGTTCAGCTTCTTGGCTTATGGAGAAATCTAATATTGGAGAAGAGCCGCGATCCCCATGGGGAAAATCTGGAGCTGATGGGCTATTTGTTACGCAGTCTCTGTTTGTATTTAGACAGAGCGATCACGGAAACGACGCAGACCAACCGCACTAGCTTCACCGCTTTACGGCTAAAACGATTCATTGAAGAGCATGCAACTACGACTTTTAAGCTAGAACAAGCAGCTCAGCATGCAGGCATCAGCTTATCGCGAGCTGTTCAGCTTTTCAAATCCTATTATGGTAAAACAATGATCCAATACGCCATCGAAATTAGGCTGAACGCAGCCTTGGAGCGAATGAAATACAGCACGATGACTCTCGATCAAATTGCTGAGACCTGCGGCTTTGCTAGCTATTCCTATTTCCATCGGGTGTTTCGTGCCAAATATGGGGTTTCTCCTACAAACTATCGTGCGAACAACCCCTGATTGTCCCCCTCCCTCCCGAATCGAATCTTCCACATCATTAATTAAAGCCAAAATAAATGTAGCCACTTATGTAAACACTCTTAAAAGATCCCGTATCCGGAAAGTAACTCTACAGTTAGGTGGGATCTAACTGCGTGACTGAAATCGCTGCTTAGTGGCTCAACAGTTAGCTGTGACCGAACTGCATGATTGAAATCGCTCATCAGTGACTCTGTAGTTAGGCGAAACCGAACTGCGTAGACGGAGACTCACCCAAGCGTCGTCACAATCACGTATGACTAGAAATCATGTACCTCTTGCATACGAAAAAAAGCACCCGCAAGGGTGCTTTCTTCATTGTTGGCCTGGCAACGTCCTACTCTCCCAGGACCCTGCGGTCCAAGTACCATTGGCGCTGGAGGGCTTAACGGTCGTGTTCGAGATGGGTACGCGTGGAACCCCTCCGCCATTATTACCAGACCAGACTTACTAAACAAGGCTTGCGCCTTGAAAACTGGATGCGAAGTAAAGCTTTATAGAAGAAGTGGTGTGTCATATGTCTTGCAGTGTCAATTCGCTTAGGATAAGCCCTCGACCTATTAGTACTCGTCAGCTCCACACATTGCTGCGCTTCCACCCCGAGCCTATCAACCTCGTGTTCTTCAAGGGGTCTTACGAATTGGGAAATCTCATC
>NZ_JAMZCY010000017.1 GCF_024519285.1 Cohnella sp. WQ 127256
AAGTGCAGAAGGTGATTGGGCATACGCGCATGTTGTAGAGCTCCCTCAGCCTATATCGATGTACCGATCTGATTTAGAGGATCCACTTCAAGCGATTGTCATGAAGCTATTAGCGAAGTCGCCAGCTGCTCGTTATCAAACCGCTTATGGCTTATTGGCTGACTTGAAGCTTTGCACAAGTCAACTGGAGAAGCACGGTAAGCTGCTATCTATTGGTATCGGGCAGATCGATCAATGCAGCCAATTTCAACAACCGTCGAATCCCATTGGTCGTGAATATGTGCTACATGAACTAGAAACCGCTTACGAACAGGCAGCACAAGGATCTTCTGTAAGGGTGAAAGTAAGTGGAGAGGAAGGCGCAGGGAAAAGCTTCCTCATGACACATTTTGTTAGGACCTTGATTAGTCGCGGCGAGCAAGTGATGACAGTAGTATGTCGAGACGGTGAGCAGACTCCTCCGTATGCTCCTATTCTACAAGTGATTGGGCAAGGATTTGAGCAGATCTGGTGTGAGGATGCTGAGACGATAGCAACCGTAACAAGTTATCTAGAGCGAGAGCTTGGACGGGATGTGGCTCATATCCATTCGTTATTGCCAGAGACAGCAGTATTATTAGGCTTGGCCTCGAATGGGACGACCCCTTCTCCGCTGAATGAATCGCAGACCAAGGAAGCTCTGTTAGTTGTTCTCCGAAGTTTCATGACGTACTGTAAACCGTTAGTGCTGTGGATAGATGATCTGGATCGGGCGGATCCCGGCACACTGGATGTCATCAACAGCTTGCTGCAGCAGCAATTCAAATCTGGAATATTGCTGATTGAAACACAGGGTATGGTTATCGAGTTGAGCAATCGTAACTCCACAGATAATTCGAGCGATGCCGAAGTATCAACAGGGTATACGAAGCAGATAAAGCTAGAGCCATTCGTTTATGATGATGTGCGACAATGGATGATCGCGACTGTTCATGAGGATTCAACTAGGGTACGTGTGCTTGCCAGATGGGTATATGATCTGACTACAGGAAATCCTAGCGCTATCCGAAAGCTGCTTCAGCAATGGATAGCCCAGAAGAAGCTGGTATTTGATGAGCTTCAGCAGCGCTGGACATGGGATCAAGTGTTGAATGAGATGCTGCATGAGCCGAACAGCCAGACACAGCGTTTATACGAAGAAGGACTTCATCGACTGGATGAGCGTACACAGCAGTTGCTGGTGATTGCCTCCGTATGCGGTATGCGATTTAGCTCGTCCATTATCAACGATGTATGTGGCAGTTCGCACTCGTTGACGCTGTCATTGTTGGCGTCTGCGGAGAGTGAAGGGCTCATCTACCGTGATGATGAGGAAGTTGTCGGAGATGAACAGGGTAGAGATTATTTATTCATGCATACCCAGTTGCAAATTATGCTGTATAAGCTTCTTGAGGGAAGTTATGAGCAGTGGCATTATAAGATTGGATTGATCTATAAAAACCGCCTAGCGGTTGCTTCACCAGAGGATGTAGTGCGAGCCACTTACCATTGGAACCGTTGTCTGGATCAGCTCTCGACGGAGGATCAGCGGGTGCTGGCACAATTCAATACTCAGATGTGTGTGCGGATGAATAAACAGAGGAAGTACCTGGATGCCAAAGCTTATGCGGAAACAGCCATATCTTTGATGGAGCAATTAGGGGAGCCGATAACCATTCGTTATCGCTGCTATACGGAGCTAGCTTATAGCGAATATATGCGCGGCAATATGGATCAGATGCGTGCGCACTTTCAATATTTGATGCAATATGCGGATCAACTAGGACGAGAAGAGCGAGTTAATCTTGCAATTTCCAAGACTGAGATGTTCGTGTTCAAGAACAACGCAGAAGCGATCCGGAATGGTCAGATTGTATTAGCCGAATATGACTGGTTCTTACCGAAACGTGCGTCGATGTGGACGTTATTGTCTGAAGTGGTGCGTACTCAGCTTGTTCTTCGGCGCAGCCGCGATGAGCTGAGTAAGCTGCCGTCGAATACGGATGCTGACTACGAGTTATTAAATCGTTTGCTCCTAATCCTAAGTGTACCGCTGCTGTCTGAACGACCCATTGAGCAGATTGTGTTAAGCGCTCGATTCATTCGCTATGGACTCAAGTTAGGGATGAATGAATTTTTCTTATGTAATATCGGGTTGTATGAGCTGATCTTGCAGAGAGGGGCGCCATGGCTATATCGGCTTCTACCGACAGAAGCACTGCAGATGCTGCAATCGACTACCGCAGCGCTTGAGGTTCATCAGTATCGCTTACCGCTGATCTATGCGATGTCTATTCAGCATAGGAGTCCCCGGGAAGCGACGAATTATTTGATGAAATCGATGCGCCGATCGATGGAATACGGCGATGTAACGATGGCGAATCTGTCGATAATCGTTGTCTTGTTAACCTATTATGATAGTGTTCACGGATTAATGGAACTCATATCGTACATCGAGCTTGAAGCACAGCATATGATCGATGAGAAGACGTTGGAAGTACTCAAGTCGACCAAATCTTATTGTGAAGCGTTGCAGGACGAAAGCTTGCAAATGCATTATATCACGCCTGCTAGTCATTCTGGTCAACGTGAGGAAGACAATTATACTTGTATTTGCAAGCTTGAGGTAGCTTATTATGCTGGTCAATATCGTGATGCGTTGGATTGGGCTCGCCGCGGCAAAGCGATAGAGTTGAAGTTCGATTGGATGCAGAATCGTAAGCTTAGGTTATTCGAAGCGTTGTCCGGTGCAGCGCTATATCCGAAGGTGACATTGGGTGAACAAAGGGACATTGTCCGAATGTTGCGGAAGCTGAAACGTCACATGAAGAAATGGTCGGGCTACTGGGGATATCAGTCGTCATCTTATCTACTGATTCTCGCAGAATGGAAGCGCATTGCTGGTAAAGGACAAGAGGCCGTACGCATGTATGAAGCTGCTATCGCGAAGGCGAAGGAGGAACAGTACCCATTAATGGAAGCAATCGCAGGTGAGCGATTGTATGATTACTATGTACAGTCAGGAAGCCCATCAGGTGCGGTTGTATCCTTGATGGATGCATGTACAGCGTACTTCAAATGGGGATTGATAGCGAAGGTGAATGCTGTGAAACAGCAGTATCCTGATTTGTGGTGGTACACGTCCAGTAGTCAGGAGCAATCTCAATCACAGAATCCACTGCCTTCTGAATTGCAGACAGGAACGCTTTCGGGTGAAGTCAATCATGGCGTGCATCCCGGAACGGAGGTTCACATCCTATCCCAGATCGCACGATGGACAGACATAGGGTCTGACGATTTACTAGAGCAGTTTTTGGATACGGCGATTCGGCAACTGGGGGCAGACCGCGGGTGCATTTTGAAGTGTGAGGGAGAGCAATTTCAGGTACATGTACAAGCTGGAGGACAGGCTCTGGCTGATGAGCTCGAATTCCCTTTATATTTGTGTCGGTATGTCAGAATGTCGGGTCGACCCGTATTATTGGAGGATGCGTCAACAAGTCGCTATATGAGAGATCCTTATATTGCTCGATTTATACCAGCTTCGATCGTCTGTATGCGTATCGGTAAGCCATACGAAGGCGCAGATTGGCTATTGTATATCGAAAATGCACAAGTTTCTGGAGTTTTTACGGAGCAAAGTCTTCATGTGCTGGAGCTGATGATTACCCGATTGACGTATTTGTACTGGATCCAGCATGATCAAACCATGGATCTGGCTAAGCGTCCAACACCGGTTGAGACTCCGTTCAAGCTCGAGCCGGCGGATAAGCTAATCGAATCGCTCACTCAGCGGGAGACTGAGGTGTTACAAGCGCTGGCTGCAGGATTTTCAAATAAAGAGATTGCCGAAAGTTTAGGAATTTCGCATGATACAGTCAAAAAGCACATCTCCAATCTGTATGGCAAACTTGGTGTTAAACGACGTGGGCAAGCGATTGCCCGAGCGAAGGAATTGAATCTCATATAAAGCTGAACACACCCTTGAAGTGATGCAGTGTCGGGGGTGTGTTCTTTTTTTTGACAAAAATCGACGTCTACTACTTTTGGGTGATTGCTATGAAGCGGCCTGATGGTATAGTAGCACCCATATGTCCTGGGCAGCCAGGGCGATATCAGATGGATATGACAGATGGAGGTTATGCGGCGGGGAATGGCGGAGATTATTACATGACTACCGTTGCGGGCAATGGCAACATATCGAAAAGCGGCGAAAATATCCCTGCGACAACGGCTGATCTATACTATCCAACCGACGTGGCGACGGATAGACGGATAGTATGGGAAGCCTCTTTATCGCGGAGCCCAATTATAATCGTATTCGTAAAGTAGATGCGGTTACCGGGCTGATCAGCACCGTGGCGGGCACGGGTTTTTATGGCAGTTCCGTCGTAGACGGAACAAGGCTGGCGACAGAAACAAACTTGTACAATCCAATTGGAGTCGCGGTGGACAGTAATAACAATCTCTATATTGCAGATGCTGGAAACAATAGGGTTCTGAAGCTGGGCTCTAATCAAAAGGTTTCACGGGTGTGGAACGGAAATTCCGTAACGGGAATCGCTCTGGACAGTGCTGATCGATTATACATTATCGAACAGCAGCAAATAGGCAGCACCTTCACCTTTAATTATCGTGTATTGAGAACCGATGGCGTCACGGATACGGGTACGAATAGTGCCTGTCTGGTAGCGGGTACCTCTTCTACTCATACAGCTTGCGTCGCAAACTCGGCTGCAACGCAAGAAGCGCTGAATGGCTCAAACGCCATCGCATTGGACAACGCCGGCAATCTCTACATCGCCGATTCGGGTAATCATCGCGTTTAGAAAGTGGCCTCTGCTGGAAGCCTCACGACGGTAGCGGGGATAAAGGGAGTGACAGGAAGCGATGGAGATGGAGGAGCGGCGTCGGCAGCTCATTTGAAATTGCCTACCGGGGTCGCATTGGATCCTGCGGGCAATCTGTATATTACGGATAGAGATAATAGTAAAATCCGTAAAGTGACTTATAAGGACTGACTAACGCTACTGATAACCAGAATGATGAAGAAAGTATATATTCCAATAATCAATCTAGTATTCAAAGCAATGAATTTGTATATAACAAACGAGTTCACATCGAAATGGAAGAAAAGGTAACAGGTACTCGCATTTGTTTCCAATGCTTCAGCAGGAGGTCAATGAAGATATGAGTCGAATGATCTGGCTGACGGGTCTATCGGGTTCAGGTAAGTCCACTCTTGCAGAGGCACTGAGACCGCTTATTGAAAATTGTCACATTCTAGATGGTGATGTTCTGAGGAGAGGAATCAATCAGGATCTTCAATTCAGCGAAGAGGATCGATTGGAAGCCGGTAGAAGAATCGGCGAGATTGGCAAGATTCTGCTGGATGCCAAGCTGAATGTAATCGTCGCCTCGATCTCTCCGTTCCGCTCTACGCGCGATAAGGTTCGTTCTCTCATTGGGGAATCTTACATGGAAGTTTACGTTCGATGTCCTTTGAAAGTGTGCGAGGAACGGGATCCCAAGGGGTTATATAAACAAGCGAGAGCTGGTCAAATTAAGCATTTCACGGGAATAGATTCCCCATATGAGGAGCCTATCCAACCGGATGTAATCGTGGAGACGGATAAGCTCAGCTTAGAGGAATGCGTGTCGAAGATTATTCAATGCCTATCACCCGCTTATTAACAAGAAGGTACGGATCTTTGCAACTTAGAGGGATTTGGGGGATCGGCAAATGGGGTTCACAGAGAACTTGATGAAACGAGTTCGGAGTCGAAGTAATTCGAATGACCACTTGAACCTAATCAGGCAATATAGCGATCCGCTAAAGCATGTTCGTGACGAGGAGCTTAGCCATTTCGTTAGTCAATTACGCGGAACCGATTCTATTGCATTAGACGATGAAGTGCGGATCTACCGTTTGTTCGCTGCCGTTAAAGAAGCGGTAAAGCGGGTTCATGGCTTTGTGTTGCATGATGTGCAGCTCACGGGCGGATTGAGAATGGCACAGGGTCATATCGTAGAGATGGCCACGGGCGAGGGCAAAACCGTTACGTTAACATTGCCCGCCAGTTGGTATGCCCTCCAAAATCAAGGCGTTCATGTGATGACGGCGAATGCCTACTTGGCTGAACGCGACTACAATCAAATGAAGCCTGTATACGAAATGCTAGGCTTGAGCGTGGGACTCAATTTAAGCGGAATGGAAATAGAAGAGAAGAAACAAGCGTATCGGCAAGATATTACCTATGGCGTCTTTAACGAATTCGGGTTTGATTATTTAAGAGATCATCTCGTATACAACGGCAAACATAGAGTTCAGCGGGCTCTATCTTACGCGATAGTAGACGAAGCGGACAATGTATTGATCGACGAAGGCAAGACGCCGTTGATTGTTGCCGACCTTAAGGATACCCCGTCGGAGTGGTATACGATTTGTGCCGAATTGGTTGGGAACTACAAGATCGATGACGATTATGAACTGGATTTCACAGCGAAGCAGGTAACCTTAACCGATGCCGGCACTCTGCGTGCGGAGAGGTTTCTCGAGATCGATAACCTGTTTGATCTAGCTCATGCGAATGTCTTACATATATTAGATCAAAGTCTGCAGGCTCATTATATGATGAATCGCGATGCCGACTATATCGTCGAAGATCAAACGATGAAAATTATCGATTCGTTTACCGGAAGGGTCCTTGAAGGACGATTGTTCAACGAAGGGCTGCATCAGGCCATCGAAGCGAAGGAAAGAATCCCGCTTTCGCCCGAGAATAAAGTTCTAGCGGAAATTTCGGTTCAACAATATTTCTCAATGTATGAACGCTTGATCGGAATGACAGGGACGATTAAGACGGATGAAGAGGAAGTCAAGCAACGGTTCGGATTGTCGATATCGATCATTCCGACAGCCAAGCCGGTTCAGCGCAAGGATGAGCGGGATCTCATTGTGGCATCGAGGCAGGAGAAATTGGAGGCTGTTCTTCGCGAAGTCAAAGCCTGCCATATCACTGGCCAGCCTGTTCTAATTGGCACAACGACGATCGCACAATCCGAAGTACTCGCTGAACGGTTGAAGGAAGCAGCTATTCCATTCCGGTTGTTGAATGCGAAGAACGAGCAGGAAGAGTCGGGGATCGTAGCCAATGCCGGACAGTACGGAGCGATCACGATAGCTACCAACATGGCAGGAAGAGGAACCGACATTCGAATCGGTGAAGGGATAGCTGAACTAGGGGGACTGTATGTTATCGGCACGGAGCGTCATGAAAGCAGACGGATCGACAATCAGCTGCGTGGGCGGGCGGGCCGACAGGGCGACCCCGGCCGATCCCGGTTTATTGTGTCACTGGAAGACGAATTGATCCTCCGTTATACGGAAAATGAATCGGAACGAGATGTGAATGGCAATAGAGCCGAATTATTATTCAGGCAAGCTCAGCTCCGGGCGGAGAATCGTACGAAGGAGATTCGTTCTTTTCTATCCCGTATCGACTCGATTGTTCACGAACAGCGTCAGTTGATCTACGGTCATCGGAACGAGCTGTGGAAGAAAGGCTCCCTGATCGCGTTTCTGAATCAACATGTTGTCGAATATATTCAAGCTTGTTCGCCTAAATCTATGTCGGAGCTTCAACTAGAACAATGGTCTCATGACTGGAAGGCTGCTCTTCAATCTCCCCGATTTCTACAATTTAGGCCTGTGTGGCATAAGCGATATATGAAGATGCTTGATCGGCACTGGATAAGTCATATGGAGAGACTCAAGGATATGACGTGGAGCGTTCAGTATCATTCTTACGCGCAAGAGGATCCGATTCGAGTGTTTCGTCATACGGCTTATGAACAGTTCGCGGAAATGCAGCAGCATATGACAAGACAAATCGGTACATGGATGCTTACGGAAGCTTTACCGAACTTGCTGCATGGGAAAAGGAGACAAGCATGGCAAACGCACACGGGATAGAAGTCAGTCATCGGAAAGTGGAAATGGTGTTGCCTGAGAGGCAAACGATTTATTCGGATGTAGATGTCGAAGGAATTTACTTGATAGCCACGAACAGAGGTCTGTTCCTCATTCGCGACCATACTTTGTATTTGTTGCTGCGAGGAAATTTCTACGGAATCGCCCGTCACGGGCATTTCTTGTACGTCTATGAGTCGGTTGGGAAAGTCGGCAGAATATTGAAATTGGATAGCGGACGCAATCTGGAAATCGATGCCAAAGCAGAGATCGCATTTGCCGATTTGCCCGGGTGGATTCATCAAATCGACATGATCGATGACAGCCTGTTTATGACAGACACGCCGAATAACCGGATTATTGAGTGGAGCTTTCAGAAAGAGAGCTGGTTTGAATACTACCCGCTCGGCAAGCTGTCCGAGCAAGAGGCTTCCCCCAATTATGGACATATGAACTCGATATACAAGCATAAGGGGTCTACCTATATTGTATGCCATAATCAAACCGCCAAAACCGGCAGACCGAGCGAAATCATAAAGGTGGATGACCAATTCCAGGTCATGGATCGAATCGTAACGGATTCATCCTGCGCGCATAATTTGATTGTCCACCAAGGGATCAGATATCATTGCGACTCCATGAATCAATCGTTGAAGGCGGATGGCAAGGTTGCCTTTACAGCACAGCATTTTACGAGGGGATTATCCATTTCGGATTATCAAATTGTCATGGGGGGCTCTGTCTTTCTGAAACGTGAGGAGCGACAAAATGGCAATGGCCACTTGTATGTACTTAATTCGGATTATACCACTCGTACTTCGTTCCTCATTCCAGGCATGGTTCAAGAAGTTCGCCGATTAGATCAGAAGGACTATTCCTTTTCGATTATAGAAAATTAAGATCCATACAAAAAACGAAGGAGGAATCCGGTTGCGTGCGAATGAAAGCGATTGGCGACCGGTAAAATGACATGATTCGATTTATTAGTTCTGAAGCAAAAGAAAATTCGAAAAAGCTGATGAAAAAAGGGGTAATCCATACGCTGTCTGCAGCGATGGTCCTCAGTCCGATGGTTGTGCTTGTTCCTACTGCGGCTGAGGCTGCCAGTCTGTCCACAGTAGTAGCTGCTGTTCCCACGATTGGAGATGGGTCATCTGCTAATCCTTACATCATTACGTCGCCTCAAGAATTGTTTTATATGAATACCGCTCGTGACAAGTATTATAAACTAGGCGCCAACATCGATCTTGATGAGTATGAGTGGACTCCCATCGGTACTTTTACGGGAACACTAGATGGTCAAGGACACTATGTTCAGAATTTGAAGATTAACACTTATAGGCCAAACGTCGGGCTGTTCGATACTATTGGAGTTGGCGGAACTGTAAAAAATCTAGGTATTTTAAATGCGGTTTTCGCGATTCCAATGAGCGGACAGAATACCGGGGCGGCAGGAATACTGGCTGGAAACAATTCCGGCAGGATTGAGAATTGCCATGTAACAGGACAGATCACGATTTCAGGTGTTAATTTAGACTGGAGCCATAGTTTAGAAAGAAATGACGGCGGTTTGGTCGGACATCATGCCGGAACGATTACAAATAGTTTCGCGCAAGTAGACGTGAAACTATCCGGTTACGCGTACTTTGATTATGGCATAACCGGCGGGCTGACCGGAATAAATGCAGGCAATATCTCCAACAGTTATTTCGTGGGAACCTTGAAGGATGAGGTTAATGAGTATGCTGATTATTATGCGCCGGACGGCATTGCAGCAAAGAACAGTGGCTCCGTTTTGGCGTCATTCTGGGATTCCACGATCGGTGGTAATTTGAATAATGGTTTTGGGGGGACTCCCAAGACAACCGCAGAGATGAAAACCCAAACAACCTATACATCCGATATTGACCCTAATAAAAATTGGGATTTCAACACTGTTTGGGGTATCGATGCAAATATCAATAATTCCTATCCCTATTTGCGGAATCACTGGCCTACAGTTGCAAATGAAGTTGCAGATAGGACGATCAGTCTCTCGGACGGTACGGTAAGCATTGATCTTACCTCATCTTTTTCCGATCCCGATGGTAATCAATTGACGATTGATGGGAAATCCAACGCTAATAGCGTTGTGAGTGTGGTAGTGAACGGGAGGCAACTGTTGTTGACACCGCATTCTCTAGGCACTGCAACCATAATGGCGATAGCTACCACTCCACAAGGTGCAGTCGTTGTGGATTCTTTTGTAGTGACAGTTGCAGCGCAGACTACGGGATCAGTAACAGGCGCCGTATATGGACCTAACAATAGTCCACTTCTCGGGGCAAACGTTGTGATTGGCGGGACCAGTGTGGTTACCGACTCGCAAGGTCAATATACGCTTATTAACGTACCGGCGGGCAGTCAGACGATAAACGTAAGTAAAGCCGGGTACCACAATGGAACAGCTAACGTAACAGTTACAGCGGGACAGAACGTAAATGCAAGCGACATCGTCCTAGCGGCTGTGCAGACAACGGGATCAGTAACAGGTGCAGTATTTGGTCCAGGGAATAGTCCAATTAGCGGAGCGAGCGTCTCGATAGACAGCATTAGTACCGTAACAGATGGTACGGGTCAATATACATTGAGTGACGTACCGGCAGGCAGTCAGACGATAAACGTAAGTAAAGCCGGGTACAACAATGGAACAGCTAACGTAACAGTTACAGCGGGACAGAACGTAAATGCAAGCGACATCGTCCTAGCGGCTGTGCAGACAACGGGATCAGTAACAGGTCAAGTAGTATCTTCTGGCAATAGAATTAGCGGTGCAACCGTCTCGATTGGCGGAATCAGTGTGGCCACCGATGCTCTAGGTCGATATACGCTCAGCAATGTACCGGCGGGCAAACAGACAATAACCGTAACTAAAGCCGGGTACAACAATGAAACAGCTAGCGTTACAGTAATCGCGGAACAGACCGTGAGTGCATTCACCTTCTTCCTAACGGCGGTGCAGACAACAGGAACGGTAACCGGGTTTGTATTTGGGCCAGGCAATAGTCCAATTGATGGGGCAAGCGTCTCAATTGGTAATATCAGTGCTGTAACGGATAGCACAGGTAAATATACGCTGAGCAATGTACTGGCTGGAAGTCAGACGGTCAGCGTAAGCAGCACAGGGTACAACGCAGGGACAGCAACTGTGACGGTTACAGCGGGTCAAAGCGTAAGTGCGGGGAATATTGTCTTAACACCCGTTCAGACTACCGGAACGGTAACTGGTGCGGTGTATGGACCGGGTAATAGTCCAATTAACGGTGCATCCGTCTCGATTGGCGGCATTAGTGCGGTTACCGGTGCCCAAGGCCAATATACGCTTATTAACGTACCGGCGGGCAGTCAGACGATAACCGTAACTAGAGCCGGGTACAACAATGGAACAGCTAACGTAACGGTCACAGCGGGACAGAGCGTGAGTGCAAGCGACATCGTCCTATCCGCGGTGCAAACAACAGGATCGGTAACTGGTGCGGTGTATGGACCGGGTAATAGCCCAATTAGCGGTGCAACCGTCTCGATTGGCGGCAGCAGTGCAGTTACAAGTGCCCAAGGCGAGTATACGCTCAGCAATGTACTGGCGGGCAGTCAGACGATAAACGTAAGTAAAGTCGGGTACAACAATGGAACAGCTAACGTAACGGTTATAGCGGGACAGAGCGTGAGTGCAAGCGATATCGTCCTATCGGTCGTGCAGACAACAGGAACGGTAACTGGTGCGGTATTTGGAACTGACGATGATCCAATTAGCGGTGCAACCGTCTCGATTGGCGGCATCAGTGCGGTTACCGGTGCCCAAGGCCAGTATACGCTCAGCAATGTACCGGCGGGCAGTCAGACGATAAACGTAAGTAAAGCCGGGTACAACAATGAAACAGCTAACGTAACGGTTACAGCGGGACAGAGCGTGAGTGCAAGCGTCATCGTCCTGTCGGTATCGGCCGTGCAGACAACAGGAACGGTAACTGGTGCGGTATTTGGAACTGACGATGATCCAATTAGCGGTGCAACCGTCTCGATTGGCGGCATCAGTGCGGTTACCGGTGCCCAAGGCCAGTATACGCTCAGCAATGTACCGGCGGGCAGTCAGACGATAAACGTAAGTAAAGCCGGGTACAACAATGAAACAGCTAACGTAACGGTTACAGCGGGACAGAGCGTGAGTGCAAGCGTCATCGTCCTGTCGGTATCGGCCGTGCAGACAACAGGAACGGTAACTGGTGCGGTGTATGGACCTAACAATAATCCACTTCTCGGTGCAACCGTTGCGATTGGCGGCATCAGCGTGGTCACCGATGCCCAAGGTCAATATACGCTCGGAAATGTACTGGCGGGCAGTCAGACGATAAACGTAAGTAAAGCCGGGTACAACAATGGAACAGCTAACGTAACGGTTACAGCGGGACAGAGCGTTAGTGCAGGAGTTATTACCCTTAGTGCTGTGACGTCTGGGAATAACAATAATTCAGGCGGTGTAGCCGGCCCGTCCAATCCGACACCAACGGAGCCTGTTAAACCTGTCGATCCCAAGCCTCCTGTAGCAGATGTGTTTAAGAGTTCAGTGGTCAATAACTCGGAATTGGTATCGTTCATCGATTCTAGAGTGCAGCAGGCTAATCAATCCTCGGCTTCGGTGCAACTGTCGGATATTAATGGGCACTGGGCGGAACAGACGATTCGTACTTTCGTAAAGTTGGGTCTCATTCAGGGCTACAATGGCCAATTCAAACCTGATGGCGACATCACTCGCGCTGAGCTTGCAACGATTCTAGTTAAAGCGTTTGATATTCAGGCAGGTACAGGAACAAACGCAACGTTTACGGACATAAATGGTCACTGGGGCGAGGGGGCTATTCTGATACTCGCTCAAGCAGGGGTAATTAATGGTTATAAGGATTCGACGTTTAAGCCCGACCAAGCCATTTCTCGGGAAGAGATGGTAGCTATGCTGCTCCGCATCGTAAACATAAGCGCCTTAACGAAGGATAGTGCGAAGGGCAACTTTGCAGACTTGTCCAATTCCTTCGCGGCAGCAGAAATTAAGGAAGCAGCTCAAGCAGGTATTATCGATGGCAAATCCAAAGATAAGTTTGATCCGAAGAGCGATACCACGCGTGCAGAAGCTTTAACCATCATTAAGAATGTATTGAGCCTCAACTCGGAACTCAAGAAATTATTGGATTCATTGAATTAATTCTATTGATGGGGCGCCCGGAAGGGCGCTCTTTTCTGTGAACACGAATGAAGAAGCCTCTTAAAAGCTAAGCTTAGCTAGCACCTTACAGGGGTTTTGTGGGCAGTAGTGCCTCCTCTTGCACCCAAGGACTCCCACTTGCGATACCTGTGGCTGTGGGCAAACTATCCTTCTCCTGCGTCCACTCCCCGGAACCTGCATGCTCCTGCTGTGGGCGACTTAAACCTAGGGGGTAGCAGGATCACCAACTAAAGTTAAGCCAAGTGCCCCCAAAAGTGCTCGTCCACTTGCTCCGCACGAAAGGGGAGGCCACGCTTGTTTGTGGACGGACAGAAGCAAAGGGGACGATTCAACTTACATGGATTGTTTCGGGGGCTTCCGGGTTGCCCGATCTGTGGACGACTCTAGGTACTCTGCAACTGCTTTTTCTCGCCACTTGTTTGCAAGCTGTTTGCAAGGATTTCAATGGAAAGGAAAGTGCTAGATTGAGCAATGGCAATTATTTTGAAGAGAAAGATGTAAGGATTATTAAGGAGGAGGTGCTTGATTATATCAATAGGAAGGATAGAAAGTTATCAGTTGATACGGTGCAGAGATATCTTGACGACATTGATTTTTTTCTAAGCGAATATATCTTAGGGAAAGTCATGAAAGGTGATCACGTAAGTTGCCTATCGTCTAGTGTTCTGAAGCATTATTTTAGTAAACCCAGAAGCAATACTGCACCAACCGCGATTGCAATACTTATTACTTTGTGGGAAGAACAAGGCCGATTAGAATTAAAATTTTCATTAGATACTAAAAGGAAGCTATCTAAATATGTGGTAATTAATGTGGAGGAACTTAATTTTCTCGAAGCAAAAGATATTGAATTTATATTCGGGAATTCTGTAGATTTCAATCCTAATGATATTGAAAAGAAGATAATATATCCTGTTATCTGGGGACTTTGTGTCTATTGCGGGCTAGAGCAATCTCACATTAAATTGTTGACGGTATCAGACATCAATATACCAGGGAAATTAATAAGGAATATTCGCTCCGATACAGATGATACACTAATCAAATGGATAAAAATCAACGATGATGTATTAATAGAAAACCTAGAAAGATATATGACGTATAGAAGAACTCTAGATCTTAAGACGGAAACCTTTATATTGTATAAGGGTAAAGAACCTAAAGACCTTAATAAATTTTTCTCGATGCTAAGGGACAGATCTAGGAATAGTGACAATCTATCTACAACAGTTGATGCACAGAAGCTCGTGCGTACTGGGGTCTTGTTGGCTTTATTAAGATTTGAGGGGAAAACAGCTATTGAATACATAAGAATTCATGGGGTTCAAAAGAGTACTCAATTGAATAATGCCCTTATAGAGTATATGACAATTAAGAATAGTCAGGAAAGTTACTTTCAAGACTAAGAGGTACCCCACTTATTAAAAAGTAGAGTTACATACCTTGTCCGCCTGGATGTTCTAATTTTATGATTTCTATAAACATAGCATTAACTTGCCGCCACAGCTTTGGCGGCTTTTTTGCACTCATTTTTGAGAGGAGAGATTCATATGACTCAAGCAACAGCAACACGTGAACGACTGACTTCCGTCGTAGTGTCCATGCACCATTCGCTCGATTATTACTTCAACGTTTTCCTTCGCGCTAAGCAGACAGAGGGCTTGAAGCCCCGGACGCTGAACGACCATAAAAGTCACTACCGTTACCTTCAACGATGGCTGATAGAACGTTACTCAACGCTTAAGCTGGATGAACTCACCGCCGACCACGTGCGCCAGTACGTCCAACACATGCTTTCCGAGCAGCACCTGTACGCTAGCCATCCAACTCTGCAAAACCACAACACTGCCAAAGGTTTGTCGCCAGCCACAGTAAACATACGCACCCGGACGCTCAAGTGCTTCTTACGTTTCCTCCACACCGAAGGTTACCTCTCAACCGACCTAGCTTCCCGTGTTAAACTGAAAAAGGTCAAGGAGGACACGATAGGTGCTTTCACAATGGAGCAGGTTCTTCAACTACTTAGCGCGCCCAGCCAGAGGGAGTATGTTGGTTTTCGTGACTATGTGTTGCTCACCTTGTTGCTGGACACCGGACTTCGGATAAACGAAGCGCTTAGCCTTAACATAGACGACCTGAACATTGTCAACAAAACGATTACCGTTCGTGCTACCGTCGCCAAGAACGGCACATCAAGGGTTGTACCTGTAACCAAACGTACCGTAGAGCTTCTCGCCGCACTCATCCAAGAGAATCAGAAGCAGTTCGGCAAACGCTACCCTTCCACCCTGTTCCTGCTGAACAGTGGCAAGCCTTTAACCTACAACCAAGCGTACGAACGTATCCGTCTCCACGACGACAAAGCAGGCATCACAGGCGTTCGGGTTTCTCCGCATACGTTCCGGCATACTTTCGCTAAACTGTACATCAAGAATGGCGGCGACCTGTTCACCCTGCAAAAGATACTCGGACACCACGATATCAGCATGGTACGCAAGTATGTCCAGATGAGCCAACGGGACCTGCAAGAACAACACGAACAAAGCAGTCCGCTCGTCGGCGTGTAGTTAGGACAAGTACAGAAGCCGGGTAATAACTCCAAACATTCTAACCTCAAAACTATAACTGAACCATTCATAATCGGGGTTGTTTTGATGGTTTCGGATTGCTTTTCGTAACGTCGCTTTTGCGGTCGTGTGTTTAAGTATCTTCAGACAGTAGAATGTGGGTATGAGAGTAGATATTCCCTATGGTTGCACACGACATGGCAAACGATGTAGTGAAAGAATCTCTAGTGTTTATTGTACTATCGTGGATTTTGTTTGTGGAATAGAAGCTGACTTGTCAGGTGTTCCAACAGCCGAGCGACAATCAGATAGGCTGTCGAGGCGAGTCCATCGGTTTTCAGAGGCATTTGCTTGTCCTTGTGCTCCTAAGCGTAGCCAAGGGAGACTGTTAAACATGGACGTTGGCATATCCTCCGACCCCCTATCTTGGAGTTCTAGAACCCTCTTTATATATGGGGTCGGGAGAAGATAGAAGTATGAGGTCGGAAAAGCTGGGATGCAGTAGAAAGTAAGTACTGGACATAACTATACTCTGAAGGCAGAGCATGGCGTGAATCCGCGGACAACAGTTCTAACGGCTCAGTCAGATTGGAGTGGACAGGGTACTGGATATACTTCGAAACTAGAACTATGTCCACGCCAAGAACCCTAGCCCACGACGACGAGACGATGCTGGACAATCTGGACATACTTCTGAGCAATAGATATTTGCCTTGGAACCGAACTGTAAAGTGCAATCGGCAGCGCAACGAACATATTATTCTTAAAAGAGTAAGAAAACCGGACAAATACCCCAACAAAATACTCAAAAAAACCATAAAAACGTATTTGTCTCATGGGCGGCATGATGTAATAAGGGCTGAGCCCTTGCGTAGCAAGGGATTTTCCTCGGGGCAACACTGATTGCCCACATTTTTCCTACATTCTGTAAAATGAAAACACTGTAGAGTGATGAATGATCTGTGACCCGAAAGATGGACACTTTGAAAAAAGTGACCTCTCTCGGGTCACAGATCAGAAAATTGCTTTACGGTGTTTTCTCTTTTTAAACATTTAAGAAGGCTTCATATAGTGAGGGCTCAAATTGAATGACGGATCGCACGAACGGGGTGTTCTCTCCTAAATTTACCTATCATTAAGGATTCCCCTTCAATTGTTATTGGAAAGTGTGGTATACATATTAATAATAATAGAATTGTTGACATGGATAAGAGGAGCCTTCATGACCATCCACCAAGAAACTACACTCCATGAATGGGTATCGGTTTCTCCATTAGCCATTCATGATTTTCTCGATATTTCGGTAATGTTAACTGAAATGGTATACAACATACATAAACAGAATGAGACGATTGGCGCATTAAATCCTAAGA
>NZ_JAMZCY010000018.1 GCF_024519285.1 Cohnella sp. WQ 127256
ACTATTGGAAGTGAGCTGAATATGCAAAAACGACTCTCAATATTTAGATATGTTTGTCCATTAATTCTATTTCGCCCTTGATCTGATTCAGACATTAATATTCTAGTGCCGTAAAAATTGATTCCTTGCTCCTGGGTCTATGTTGCACTTGAGGTTATGTTGCTCTTGGGTCTATGTTGCTCTTGAGGTTATGTTGCTCTTGAGGTTATGTTGCTCTTGAGGTTATGTTGCTCTTGAGGTTATGTTGCTCTTGAGGTTATGTTGCTCTTGAGATTATGTTGCTTTTGGATCTTAGTTGTTACTGATTATTTTGCTTTATTATATTCTTAGATTTTAATGATAATCTTGGTTTTCATTAAAGCGGACACGCACAATCTAGCCTTTATAAATGCTCTCGAGAATTACGCATAACGTTCTTGTATTCGCGACGTCCATTCCCCTTAGATAGCTTTTATCTTAGGGGAATGGATGTATCTGCCTGAATTCACTTCCTCGATAAACACTCCAGGCAGATCAAGGGCTGTATGGCCCGCAGCGCGAATATTGTGTTATGTGATGTCAGAGCCTTCATTGATATAACCTTCAAAATATCTTCACTATCTGTCTTTCCCCTTCCTCATCTACATACTCGAAATTTCCGTTATCTTTCCAACCAATTATCCTCTCATAGGGTTTTATTTTCTTTAATTCTTTATATGGTAATTCTAATGGTTTACAAAAATCGTAAAATCTGATTTCGTATTCATCAGCCCAATAACACCCTTCTACAACCAATACATCAATCCCAGGAGCGTAATGTATTGCCGCCCAACAGAATCCCATACCCTCATAAAATTCTTCTGGCACAAAATCAATAACTTTCATGTTTATTAAATCAACTATTGTGTAACCTTGATAATCTTGTCCACAAAGTAAATGATACTCTTGTTCTTTCATAATCCATTCGAAGTCAAATGATCCAATATTACGGATCAAAAAAATTTCCTTCCCCGTACTAAGCTGTTTAACAATCCCTCTAGTATATTGCCATCCTCGATTTTCTTTATTGTTAAAATATTCAATGATTAACTTATATGCCATATCTGGTGAATAAAAAATATCAACTTTATCAGTTTTATACTTATCTTGTATACAAAATAATACCTCCTTGCGACAATCGAGGTACTTCTCTTCTTGTGCTATATTCTTCATTACAATCCCCCAAATCCAATATGCCCTGATTTCACATAACGTTATTGTATTCACGACGTCGATCTTCCTTAGATAGCTCCTATCTTAGGAAGATCGATGTGTCCGGCTGATCCTGCTTCCTAGTATCTGAGTTCGCTCCAATCGAGTCCTCTTCTACTCCGACCCGACCGAGGGGCGTATGTCCCCGAAGCGTGAATATGGTGTTATGTGAAGAAACATGGCTTCACCGTCTAATCCTTCAGCTTCATTAATTCCCTAGAATCCTTATGGATTACAAAACTCTTAGCCAAAAAATCATGAATAGCTCTCTTTTGTTTATTAAAAGCAATAGATAGAGAATCAATAATAAATAATAATCCCATTAAGATATTTAATATTTCATACTTCCCTGAATAATTATTGATATAATTGCTAATTTGTTGTTGATCTATACTTTCTTGGATGCCTTGTTGAAATATTAAGATTTGAACAATTGAAAAGAGTAAATAGATTGATATCCTTTTGATTGAATTAAAAATTGATAGGTTTCTACCATTTCGATCAGTTATTCTAACTTTCATAATTAGTTTGCCTAGCGTACCTCCAAAATAAGATATCATGATAATGAAATACAAATAGACTATTATCCAGTAGATTACATATGGAATTATACTCTCCATGTTAATCGATAGATTAACAGAAAGATTATAGAGGTAGATGATTGGGATAAACGGTATGAAATCAATTAGTTGAATTATTACTCGATACCAAAATCCAATAAATTTTATTTCTTTAAGCTCTGAATTGATATGCGATTCCATTTGCAATTTTTCTCCTCTGTGTTGGTACTTGTGTTATTTCACATAACGTTCTTGTATTCGCGACGTCCATTCCCCTTAGATAGCTCCTATCTTAGGGGAATGGATGTATCTGCCTGATCCAGCTTCCTCGAAAATACTTCTGGCAGATCAAGGGCCGTATGGCCCGCAGTACGAATATTGTGTTAGAGGAAGTTCCCTCTTCTTCGAGAAACTTTCATATCGCTTTGATTATATAATGCTCTTTTGATCTTCAAAATCGCACTAATCCTTAATTACGTTCTTGATCTTGATTACGCACTTGATCTTCAATTAAGCTCTTAAATCTTTAATTACGCTTTTATTCTTCAATCAAGCTCTCGATCTTTAATTAGGCTCTTAATCATCAATTTCACTCTTGATCTCTAAATTAAGCTCTTAATCTTCATTTACTCTCTTGGCATCCACTTATTTATTCCCAGATATTAGGTACAATGTAGCATGAATAACTAAAAAAGAGAATACACAATTCGTATCCCCTTGTTCTTCATATGTATTAGGGAATTTCCTCTAACGTTCGCGTATTCACGACGACCCACCACCCTAAAGGAACGAAGTGACTGGCCGCGATGCGGTTGGGTGGTGCGGATGTGTCCGGCTGATTCTGCTTCTCTGCTACTGAAATGCTTCTCCGAATCCACTTCTAACTTCTCGCCGGATCGAGGGCGAATGCCCGATGCGTGAATATGGTGTTATAGGATGTCAGCGTCACCTTTGAGTTACTTTCGTTAATTGTTACTTGTTATCTTTAATTATCTGATCTAATCGACCTAATGTTTCTTCATCCATCGTGAATACTAAATTGATACCCTTAATAACATGCGTTATTGTTGGAAGTTGTTCAATTAGTTCATCTCTATAATAGATTTCAATTGATCGATTTAATGCTTTAGTAGTGACTTCTTCAATTTTATTTTTATTCTTAGGCAATATATAGAGCCCACGAGAGAAATTACTATCGAGCAAAGAAATTACACCATGTTCCTTTAGTTCAAGGTCTGTCATTAATATATCTCCCATTGTCATTCTTAAAGATTAAATAAGGTTCTTTATCTGCATCTTCGCAGCCGGTTGCTGTGAAAGTAAGTATGCAAACTATTAGAATTTTATACATTAGTTTTGCACTTCTCATATTTATCCCAATTCTATTAATGTATTTGTTGCTTCAAAAGGTTTTGATGTACTTAATGCTCTTACGCTGATTTCCTATAACGTTCTTGTATTCACGACGTCGATCACCCTTAGATAGCTCCTATCTTAGGGTGATCGATGTGTCCGGTTGAATCAGCTTCATTGAGATTGAAACTACATCTTTCGAATCCACTTCATCTCCGGTCCGGACCGAGACAGCTCGACTGTTTAAGCGTGAATATGGTGTTATCTGAAGTATCCTACTTCAACGAATAGCCTTCAATTCATCATCCCAGTTACGAACATTTGCTATTAGTTTTTGTAGAATGATATTAATAAAACCAAATAGTGCATATACACATTCCATTTCCACAATAATATATCCATTAACTTCAGTTACTTCAGTCTTCCTTTCTATTATTTTTTGCATTCTATTTTTGTCATGTTCCTTAAGCATTTCTAACCGGCCATTTGTGTGTGCATAACTATTACGCAATAAATACAGAAAATCCAGCCTACTCCACGCTTCATCACTTAATTCAAGATCAAATATTAAAATGTGTTCAAAATATTTCTTAAATTGATCAATTATGTTACTTCCTCGAATGTCAGATAGCTTTAATTGAATTTCTTTTTTTGCTTGTATAAATTTTGCTATTTCAATTAGTGAAGCCTCAAATGATGCCCATAAGCTTATAATAAATGCACTCCTAAATGCCTTCGGGTATAAATATTCCGTTTGATAATAATGTTGTTGTCTTACAATATCCCAGTCATCTTCACTTGCATTTTTTCCATATGACTCAACCTGTTTTGATAGCTCTTTCCATCTTAGTTCAGATAGATGCGACTCTTGATCGTCAATCGTTACTAAAATATCTCTTAAAGAGTTTAGCTCTGCAAGAGCTTCAAATAATCTAAAATCTATTATCATTTAAGATTTTCCTCCAAAATGCAATTAGGGATATTTCAGATAACGTTCTTGTATTCACGACGTCCCACCACCCTAAAGGAGCTAAGCGACTGACCGCGATGCGGTTGGGTGGTGCGGATGTGTCCGGCTGACCTCGCTTCCTAGCTGCTGAAAATTCCTCTCTGAATCCACTTCTAACTCCGGTCCGGACCGAGGGGCGAATGCCCCGATGCGTGAATATGGTGTTAGGCGAAGTTTCCCTCTTCCTTGTATAGCCCCTCTGCCTTTTTCCTTATCACTATAAATTTAATTACGATAATATTTTCATCCTTTTTTATATTCAATAATCTTCTCTTTCCTAATCTTCCATCGAAGAAAGCAATAGCCCTTATAATTGGGTTTGATGAGTTCATGGCATCTTCAATTGATAAATTTAAGTATTCTTCAATAGCTTCATAAAATTCGTATTGATTATGTATCCCTTGTCGTTCCATTTCGTTAGCAGCTTGGTTATATGCTTGATAATATCCTTTCTGCTGAACTGGATCTTTCCAATCTAGGGAATTGGTTTCCGCTCTAATTTCATTGGCAAGGGTATTATATTTATAACTTCTCTTGACTGTACAAAAATCATGAATAATATCATGATCAAAAGTTACCCAGGCCCTACCTACTTGATCATGTGTCCCCCTATAACGTGTGCTATTATATGAAACTCTATTTTTGAGAGAGTCACATATTCTTGATTCTAATTGTTCTTTCAACTTGCTCCATCGCATTTCTTTCACCTCGCACTTAGGGAATTTCGCCTAACGTTCTTGTATTCACGACGTCGATCACCCTTAGATAGCTCCTATCTTAGGGTGATCGATGTGTCCGGCTGATTCCACTCCCCTGCTGCCGAAATTCCTCATCGAGTTTCTTCTAGACTTCGAGCCGGACCGAGGCAGCTTGTCTGCCGAAGCGTGAATACTGTGTTATATGAAGTAGTCGTCTTCCTTGAGAAACGAACAAAAGCTCTATATTCTATACCAATTTCTTATCGATTTTATATATTCCTTATCGTCAATCTCTAGCTTCATATTATCTAGTATTGAAAGTCCTTCAATTAATCCTTCTGGTATTTCTGTCGTATTACTCGTCCTTACGAGATCCATCAATAGGGATAGACTAGTTGTAATTAAATCCGAATCTGATTGTTCTAATACTATTTGCATTGATATCCTTATTAATCTAAAAGCTGTTTCCTCATTCAATTTCCTTTCAAGGTCTGAGAATAACCCTGTAGTATATTCTCCGATAATCAAATGATACTTCCATCTGTTTGTTCTTAATACAATTAAATCTTTCAATAGTTGATCATTTCCACTGGATATCAGACTAATAATTTCATTGTCCTCTTCAGACTCCAAAAGATCACCTTCTAAGATGTAATAATGTATTAATTGGTTTACGACTATTTCATATAACGTTCTTGTGTTCACGACGTCCCACCGACTTAAGGCGACGAAGTCGCCGGGCGCGATGCGCTTAGTCGGTGCGGATGTGTCCGGCAGATTCCGCTTCACTGCTTCTGCCAATTGCATCCCCGAATCCTCATCTAACTCCTGCCGGACCGAGGGCCGAATGGCCCTAAGCGTGAACATGGTGTTAGGCGAAGTTATTTCACTTCATTTGATAACACTTCATCTTCTGTATATTCATTTAACCCCAATAAGTCACCAGGGTCATTAACATTTATATTTAGTTCATATACCTTTATGGCAAGGCTAAATAGCAATTTTTCAAGCTCATCTGAATAGCTTTTTAGAATGTCATACTTTAAATCATGGGTGATTCTTTCATGAACAATTTCATTTCTAAGCCTCACCAATTCAATAATCGCATTGGAAATGGTATTTGGAATTTGAAGTCCCGTTATATCTTTTATCCTTTTAAAAACTGATTTAATTTTTCCTGAGTTACACTTTTGAGATGCTCTATTTGCCATTTCATTAATATAATCGTCTTTTGATTCGTATTTCAGAAAATCAGAAAATGAGAAGCCTAAATCTGCGATTCCATCATCAAATAATTGAGTCAAAGATAAAATCCTATTCGGTTCCTTTTTGAATATGCAAAGAAAAAAATCATACATCGATGTCTCTACAATAGTCGCCATATAGACAATAATTTGGTTATTCATAACATTTACTGTTTGAGTAAGATTAGACTTAGTATATTTATGCCAATCCCCTCTATCTTCACTATCTAATGGAATATGTTCATATCCCCCATCATCATTAATCCTATAACCCATTTTATTTGTAAATATCCTCAATGCATCATCATCATTGATGTAGTCGAGCAAATTTTCATAATTAAGGATTGATTGAAAATTCATTGACCAAAATTGTTGAAAGTCGAATTGGTTGTTCACTTATCATTTCTCCTAGGTTTGAAATAATTTCGCCTAACGTTCTTGTATTCTCGACGTCCCACCACCCTAAAGGAGCAAAGCGACTGGCCGCGATGCGGTTGGGTGGTGCGGATGTGTCCGGCTGATTCTACTTCTCCGCTACTGAAAATCCCTCTTCTTCGAGAATCTTACAAAACACTTTGATTTAATAATGCTCTCTATCTTTACTACGAACTTGATCTTTACTACGAACTTGATCTTTATTACGAACTTGATCTTCAAATTCGCATTAATCCTTAATTCGTTCTTGATCTTCAGTAACGCTTTTAATCTTCAATTACGTTCCTGATCTTCAATTGTCTCTTGATCTTCAATTACTCTCTTAATCTTTAATTGCGCTCTTGATCTTTAATAACGCTCTTGACACCACGTGTTTATTTCCAGATATTAGGTACAATGTAGCATGAATAACTAAAAAAGAGAATACACAATTCGTATCCTCTTGTTCTTCATTTGCATTAGGGAATTTCCTCTAACATTCATGTGTTCACGACGTCGATCTTCCTTAGATAGCTCCTATCTTAGGAAGATCGATGTGTCCGGCTGATTCCGCCTTCCTGTATCTGAATTCGCTCCAATCGAATCCTCTACAACTTCGACCGGACCGAGGGGCAACGCCCCGATGCGTGAATATGGTGTTAGGTGATGGATGCTTCTTCCCCGATATTACTATAAACAAGATCTCTTATTATTCTATCCTCATCGTATTTATACTTAAGCTTAAACTTTTTGTTTAACAACTGTTTATAGCGATATTTATCTATTAGTACGTTCTCCAACACTTCGAATTGTAATGAGTTATCCGTTCTTCCTTCCATACACACCAAAATAACCTTACATTTCATCAACCATCTTCCAGCCTCAGCAATTGTTTGATCGTTTTTTTCTTTACCTAATTTCTTCTCAACTATTTTCTTTAATAGATTATTGAAACCACCAATTGTTCTTAAGTCAAGATGTCCACCGAATCTTTCAATAAATGGTCTTGAGGAAGCCTTTCCTATGTATATTATCTCTTCATTTTCTTTAATTACATAGACACCATTTCCCACAAAAGAATTATCCATCGAATTAAAGAATACAAGATCAAATAAATTTAATTCTCCAATTGTCTTACCCTCTAAAGAATCTATCTTTTGAAATAATTCCTTCCATGTACTCCTTTGAAGTAATTCTTCATCAATAATCCACATCGAGTACACCTCCATAATTTAAGCATCTTTCACCTAACGTTCTTGTATTCGCGACGTCCAACTCCCTTAAGCCCAAAGGGCGGCCGCGATGCGGTTAGGGAGTTGGATGTGTCCGGCTGATTCCGCTTCCCTGCATATGAGCTCGCTCCAATCGAAATCACTCCAACTCCGGTCCGGACCGAGGGCCGAATGGCCCGATGCGTTAATATGGTGTTATCGGATGCCATTGTCATCTTTGAATATCCCCGATAAATTATTCTTCTTCATTTCCCAGGTTGTTCAATTTATTTGCAATATCAATTTCTGAATATCCAAACCACGTCATTTCACACAGACATAGTGCTACTATTTGTTCGTATCTAAATCTTTTTAATACATTATTGTCAATAAAATATCCAAGCCATTCAGGCCACTTTGAAGCTGATAAATCCCAATACCCTGACCACTCTGTAGAATTGTTCTTCCCATGAACTCGAAATTCTTCAATCTCTTCCCCATTATTAATTGGAAGTTCAGGTGATTGTTTTGATTCTTGTTTATCAATATATATAATCATATTCTCTTCGTTGTTAATTGCATCTATCTCTAACAAATCATTAAATATTGATCTTAAATAATTCTTTTGATCAATAGAATCAGGATAATTATAGATATATTGATCCCATACTTTATCAAAATCTACCTTATGTAATACATCTTTGAAAGTGGTCATGAATATTAACTCCTTGGATTTCTAGCTCTTTACAATGGTTTCCGATAACGTTGATATATTCGCGACGTCCATTCCCCTTAGATAGCTCTTATCTTAGGGGAATGGATGTATCTGCCTGAATTCTCTTCTTCGAAATACTCCTGGCAGATCAAGGGCCGCATGGTCCGCAGCGCGAATATTGTGTTATACGAAGGGACCCTGAAATACTTACACATGTTTTTTCAATTCAATAGTTCATATATTCTTCTAATATCTTTTTCAAATTTATTAAAATATTCAGAATCAAATTCAAATGAACCATTCAATTTTGTTGTTATCATATAGTTCTCTGAATATCTATTTCTTTGTAATGAGTAATTAATTATAAACCGATCTAATCTAATACTTTCCAATGATATTTCGAATTCCTCTGGGCTCATTGATTTTATGTTTATAAAGCCTTCTCTTAATTTGTTTATTTCAATAAGATCTGTTAAGAATTCTTTTTTTTTGTGTTTCTCTAGGCATATATTGGTTGACCCTCTAAAGGAATGATCTATAATTTCAACTTTATACGAAATTGATGGATATCTCTCAGCCTCAAGATCAGCAAAGCTAAAATGAACACTTGATTTACGATCAAGAGAGAATAAAATAAAATCATTTTCATCAAGCGGCTTTCTTGTGATCAAACTAATCATCCTTTCATTTAATCAATTTCAGCTTCGTCCTTTCGTATAACGTTGTTGTATTCGCGACGTCCATTCCCCTTAGATAGCTCCTATCTTAGGGGAATGGATGTATCTGCCTGACTCAGCTTCCTCGAATACTCTCCGGGCAGATCAAGGGCCGAATGGCCCGCAGCGCGAATATGGTGTTATGCGATGCCTCAGCCATCTTCGAGACTGCTTTCTATTAATTCCTTGCTTGCTTTGTTTAATTCATCATTTCTTTCTAAATTTCTTAATGTTTCCTCAACATCCGTTTGATCTAGCGTTTTCATTATTATTAAGTTTTCAATATGAAATCCGATTTCATCGGAACTATTAAAATAATTCAATAATTTTTTTGGTGTTGTAATGATCGCCCATCGTTTACTACCATCAGAAAATATCATACTAATATCAATAAAATCTATTTCATTAATATCATCATCGAATTTCCAGTTGATTAAAGATGGTATTTGACTAATGCCTTCTATAAAATGGCCTTTGTGAACCCAAATTCTCTTGCCATGGTCTGCTGAAATTCTATATTTATAATCTTCAATCTTTATAACTTCATAACTTTTTCCTCTTGTAAGTGCATGAGAATATCCTCCGACACTTACACAGGTAACATAGTGAGCTCTCACGAAATCACTTCCCATTTGCATTTATGCTTTACTGAGGTTTCGCATAACGTTCTTGTATTCATGACGTCCATTCCCCTTAGATAGCTCTTATCTTAGGGAATGGATGTCTCCGGCTGCTTCGCTTCCCGAAATATCCTCTGCCGGACCAAGGGCCGAATGGCCCGAAGCGCGAATATTGTGTTATGTGATGTTGCTGACCTCTTCGAATAACCCATCCAATCTAATATCTTTTAATAATTTCGGCTCTAGGTACTCCTGTTATCTCTTCTATTTTTTTAGGATCCATTTTTAAAGCTCTCATTCTTCTTATCAAATTATCTCTTTCAGTCCAACTCCCAAAAAGTCTACCGTTTCTAAATCCATCCTCTCTTGCCTCTTCAATTTCTTTAGTGACTGTAAATACTTCCCCTACTAATTCTCCGCACCATGAAGATTGCTCATCATCATAAATTATTCTTGCTTCTACTTGAATATCTTCAGTATAAATGATTACTATTTCTCCATCAGAAAGGTCGAAATATTCCATATCAAAGCTAGATATTCTAAGTCTATTAGGATTTGGGCCATTGAAATCCGTCCAAATTTTCTTCATGTTATCTCCTCTGGTTTCAGCAATTTCACATAACGTTCTTGTGTTCACGACGTCCCACCGACTTAAGGCGACGAAGTCGCCGGGCGCGATGCGCTTAGTCGGTGCGGATGTGTCCGGCTGATTCTGCTTCCCTGCTGCTGCCAATTGCATCCCCGAACCCTCTTCTAACTTCTGCCGGACCAAGGACGGAATGGCCCGAAGCGTGAACATGGTGTTGTGCGAAGTGTTGCACTTCCTTGAATCATCTACACGATTGATCTTCTAATTAATTCTACAAGATCTCTTTTCTCTTCATCAGGTATCCACTCAGTAAGCCGAGCTGCAGCAACTGGAGTTATCCATTGGTCTATTTCTTTTATTGTTATTTCAGAGCTCTTCAAGTACTCATTCATGTATGTTTTAAGAATTTGATTTCTTATTCGGGAGACTATACCTAAAATAATTTTTGGAGTTTCTTCAGGCATTCTCCCAAGTTTGAGTAATAAAAATGTCCTAGCAACATCCCCTGCTGGATTTCCTTCCATACCTGTCATCCAATCTATAATCCATTCATTCTGATCATCAAGAATTATATTATCTGGATGGTAATCCCCATGACAAAGCTTGTTATCTTCTTTAAGCTCATTTAAATTAAGAATCATTCGTCTTTTCTCTTCTGTCGAAAGTATAGGTGCCTGTTTTATACGTTCTGTTATGATTTCCTTCTGTTTGGGAATGTCCGATGCCGAATGTCTATGAATATGATAATGAATTCGTGCCATCCTTTTTGCTTCTTTATTAATAGTCCAGAGCTTTCTAGAGATAATGTTGAGTATAGTTTTTCCATTTACTCTGGAGTAAATGATGCCCTTTCGATCACCATAATCTACTAATTCAATTGGTTGCGGACATAATATTCCCAGATTAAATACAACTTTACTGATATTGAATTCAGCAGTAATCATATGCTCTGGAATACCTGATTTAAAAAGCTTTAATACTTGCTGATTATCAAAAGATAAGATTTCAGCTGTTCTACCAAATGCGATAACTTCACGAGCATTCATATTGAGATCTCCTATTTTTTTCTCTTTGGCAATATTTCGCACAACGTTCTTGTATTCACGACGTCCCACCGACTTAAGGCTGCGCCAGCAGCCGGCCGCGATGCGGTTAGTCGGTGCGGATGTGTCCGCTGAATCTGCCTCCCTGCTGATCACTTCCAGCGGGCCGAGGGCCGAATGGCCCGAAGCGTGAATATAGTGTTAGGCGAAGTTATTGTCTTCATTGCATCAACTAAATTTAATGCTTTCTATTGTTATTTCATTTACAAATGTTGATTGACCTAAAGTATTAAAGCCTTCAACCACTTTTTCTCTATTTTTGTCTTCAAGGAAAAAATCAAAGGCTATGTTATATTCTTCTATTTTAAAACTCATATTATTTTGATCATTTATCTTTACTTCAAAAAAATCTTCAATGTTGTATCTGCTGATTATTAAAGTACTACGAAAAAGATCTATTAACACATTATGTATTTTTTCTGTTTGGGGTAAGTCGAAACTCATACCTTTAAGATCAAATTTCATTCTTACTGTCCATACAAATAACTCTTTTCTTAGATATACTAACTGAAATTCATTTTGTTCATTTATAGCGATATAGATTGCATCTTTTTTTCTAATTTGAAAATTGTACTTATCAATATTCAGAATTCCCTTTGTTTGAGCATTTTTTTGAATGGCTAACTTTATCTTCTTATGTAAGTCTTCCAAAGAATATTTCTCCCTTGTGTCTAAAGTAATAAATACAATAATTTCGCCTAACGTTGTTGTATTCACGACGTCCCACCACCTTAAGCCCGAAGGGCGGCCGCGATGCGGTTAGGTGGTGCGGATGTGTCCGGCTGATTCTGCTTCCTGCTGCTGAAATGCCTCTCCGAACATCTTCTAGCTGCTGCCGGACCGAGGGGCGAATGCCCCGATGCGTGAATATGGTGTTAGACGAAGTTATTGTCTTCTTTGAAATCCCTCAAATCTGCTTTTATTTTTCAGTCTTACTCCTTTTCAATTACGTAAAGATATCTTTTTAGTCCTGGTTGTGAAAATTCGCCCTTATATTTCCCTTTAAAATTTATATCCGTTTCGTTTGTTGATATTTGAATTTGAATCTCTTTTTCTTTGAGTATTTCATTTTGTATCTTTGTAATTATCGTCATCACTCTTACTACTTCACCTGTCAAATCATCAACTCTGTCTTCGATTTTGAAGTTTAATATTTTAACTTTCTTATTATTGATAATGACATAAAAGTGTTTTTCTAATTTTCGATGTTGATTTTCTTTTTTCATTTTTCCTCCACAATAATTTCGTCTAACGTTCTTGTATTCACGACGTCCTACCACCCTAAGGAAGCGAAGCGACTGGCCGCGATGCGGTTGGGTGGTGCGGATGTGTCCGGCTGAATCTGCTTCCAGATACTGAAAATGCTTCTCCGAATTCTCTTCTTACTTCGGTCCGGACCAAGGGACGAATGTCCCGCAGCGTGAATATCGTGTT
>NZ_JAMZCY010000019.1 GCF_024519285.1 Cohnella sp. WQ 127256
GATGAGATTTCCCAATTCGTAAGACCCCTTGAAGAACACGAGGTTGATAGGCTCGGGGTGGAAGCGCAGCAATGTGTGGAGCTGACGAGTACTAATAGGTCGAGGGCTTATCCTAAGCGAATTGACACTGTAAGACATATGACACCACTTCTTCTATATAGCTTTACTTCGCATCCAGTTTTCAAGGCGCAAGCCTTGTTTAGTAAGTCTGGTCTGGTAATAATGGCGGAGGGGTTCCACGCGTACCCATCTCGAACACGACCGTTAAGCCCTCCAGCGCCAATGGTACTTGGACCGCAGGGTCCTGGGAGAGTAGGACGTTGCCAGGCCGGAATCTTACTATAATGTATGTAGTTCAGTCACCTAGGGATAGCTTATCATTTGGAGGCTTAGCTCAGCTGGGAGAGCATCTGCCTTACAAGCAGAGGGTCGGCGGTTCGATCCCGTCAGCCTCCACCATAATCATTTTATCCCTGAGCCATTAGCTCAGTTGGTAGAGCACCTGACTTTTAATCAGGGTGTCGAAGGTTCGAGTCCTTCATGGCTCACCATTTTTCAAATGGTGAACTTGTAATCATGCGCGTATGGCGGAATTGGCAGACGCACCAGACTTAGGATCTGGCGTTTCACGACGTGGGGGTTCAAGTCCCTCTACGCGCACCATAATTACCCACAGGCTGCGGAAATAGCTCAGTGGTAGAGCATCTCGTTGCCAACGAGAAGGTCGCGGGTTCGAGCCCCGTTTTCCGCTCCAACATTTGCGCCCTTAGCTCAGCTGGATAGAGCGTTTGACTACGAATCAAAAGGCCGGGAGTTCGAATCTCTCAGGGCGCGCCAGAATTTTTATCGATATTAAATTATTCAAAAATATAAAAGTTACATAAAGCCACCAGCTGATTACGCTGAGTGGTTTTTTTATCAATTCGTAGAAGATCACGATCCCTTTCAGAATATCGTCCATCATAAACAGGGGATTGTGAATTGTCCGAAGCACGGTATTCCAGTAAGTTGATCTTACAGTTAAGTCAACGTTGCGAGCCAGCGACAATACAGGTATGATACAACTTACTTCTATATTTAGATATTACATCAGGGTGGGATGCAGTCATGAAGAAGATCCGCGTTATGATCGTGGACGATGAAGTTCTTGCAATTGAGCATATCCAACAGCTAATCCCATGGGAGGATCTTGGATACGAGATCGTATGTACCACGACGAGGCCATCTCAAGCGGTGGAGCTGGCACAGCAGCATCAACCAGAATTGATCATTGTCGATATTGTTATGCCAGGGATGGATGGCATGCTTTTAAGTAAGCGCATACAATCAAGTGGCTTAACTGTAAAAATAGTATTGCTCACGTCAGTAAAGGAATTTGAGTACGCAAAGGAAGCAGTCAAGCTCGGTTTATCAAACTATTGGGTGAAGCACGAGATGGATTCCGCTACGTTAACTCGTGAGCTAGAAAGCTTGCGCTTAGAAATCGAGAAAGTAAGAAGGCACCGGAATGAGGAACGGAAAAGATTGCTTCATGATTGGCTGCTAGGTACGTCCATGTCTAACGAGCAATGGCGAGCGACCTTTAAAGAATCAGGCTCAGGTCTTGAAAGACTGCATATGATCATCCTCCAGCCAGATCGACCTTTTCCACTATTAGCATCTGACTTAGCAGAGCAATCTACTCTGGAGTTGAACACAGAATGGCCGGAAGACGATAGAGAGGATTTATTAGCCGCTATCCGATTCAAAGGGAAGCATTTTGTATTGCTATTCGTGGATGATGGTTGGAGAGGTGAAGGGAAAATTCGCGAGTTTATTGAGGAGAAAGCTTCCGAAGCTCGTGAGAGGATGGAAGAGATAGCTGGGGGAACTTCATCCATTATTATTGTATCGGGTGTTCGAAACTATCAAGAATTGCCCTTAAAGCTAACCGAATCTCTCCGTTTATTTAAGTCGTCCATTTTTGATGGACCACGGCATACGATCCGCTTAAATGATATTCGTGGGGAGGACAAGCTACCCAAACCGTTCGATTGGGAAGAGGGGGTTGACCGCATTGGGGAGTTTCTTGTAAAACAGAGATTTGAAGATGCGGGTGAGGAATTGACGGCGCTGTTTCGCGAAGCCGTAATCTCACGTAATCTGATCTGCTTCGAGGATATGTGTCGCCAATTGGTCGTCTTGTTGAATCGTTCGCGGATCGCCTGCCAACTTCCCTCCTATCAAGAGTTAAGGGAACAAGGACTTCTATCCTCTTCCTCATGGATATCTTGCGAGGGCATTAGGCTCTGGTTCTTATCGGAAATGGAACAGGTATCGGATTCCAATAGGGGACAGTCTGTACATTCTCGTAAAGTGAGGCAGGCTCTGGATTACATGGAGAAGAACTTCGCGGACGAGGATGTGGGGGCGGATGCGATCGCTCGTCATTTGGGAATTAGCCGTGATCATTTCCGTCACGTGTTCAAGGAAGAGACTGGCCAGACGGTGCTTGACCAATTGACCGATATTCGTATGAATAACGCCAGAAGATTGCTAAATGAAGGCAAATATAAGATATATGAAATTGCAGAGCTTGTTGGGTATCGCAACAGCCAATATTTCAGTCAAGTATTCAAAAAGACGATGGGAATGAGCCCACTTGAATATATGGAGAAGCCGAGGTAAGGGATATATGCAAATGAAGATACGCACGAAAATTATAGCGAGCACGGTGTTGGTCGTCTCTCTTTCGCTCGTGCTTAGTGGCTTCTTCACTTATGACTATGCCAAAGAGATTATACGCGAGCAATCGATCAAGGACAGCCGGACCAAGCTCGCACAGGTATCATTTCAACTGAAGAAAATTCAGGAGCAGGTTATGAAGATCGCCGAATATATCATCTCGGACGAGGAGATTACTTCGCTTGTTTATGCACCGTCTAGTTTGGATACGACAGAAAATTATTTTCGAAAGTATGAAACACAGGAGAAGCTAAAGCGTTTCACTGCGATCAATAACTTTGTCCTCAACGTGCTTCTCGTTAAACCAGATGGTGAGACGTATTCCAATTTTAGCGGCTACGAAGATTATTTCCAGGAATACTTGAAGCAGGATTGGTTTCAGAAGAGAAAAGATTTACGCAACGGATATTCCGAAGCCCATCCCTTTTTCTTCCTCAGTGGGAACCGACAAGTATTTAGTTATGTACTGAAATTTCGACCGCTTGGGGATAATGTATCTCCTTACAGCTATCTCGTACTAGATATCGCGTATTCCGAGCTATCCAGTGTATTCTTACAAAGCTCGAACGATTTCGAACAGATAGAGCTTTACACGAGCAAGGGGGAGCTGTTGTTTGCCACTAAGGATGAATTGTCGCAACATGATGCGGCTTTCATGTCTGAGCTGCTCGAATCCGACCAATCGTATGGAGAAGATTCGAGTCGTATTGTACTCACGGATGACAAGATGAACCAAGGATGGAAGCAGGTTGCACTCCTATCGAAACACAGATTATTCGATAAAATTAACCGTATTTTCTATTTCTATATCATTATCATTTTTTGTGTTATTTTATTTACACTTATTGTTATGCTACCGATCATAGTTAACCTAACAAAGCCACTATCTCGGCTTACTCATGCAATGAAGAGAGTCGCGGTCGGGGACCTTGAAACCCATGTGACGATTCGCAGCGGTGATGAATTAGAAGTTCTCGGGAACGGCTTCAATCGGATGGTCCATGATCTGAGGCAGCATATTGTATCCTCAATCCGCAATGAAGAGCAGAAGCAGAAGATGCAGCTTGATTTGTTGATGGCTCAGATCAATCCTCATTTTTTATACAATACGCTCAATACGGTTATCTATTTATCTCATGCCAATCGCAACCTACAAGCAATCGAAGTGACACAAGCTCTTATTGCTATTCTGCAGGATACAATCAAGACAGGTGAAGGTGCAGTTAGGGCACCGCTTGTTGATGAAATTAGAATCGTGGACAAGTACTCACTTATACAACAGACTCGTTACCCTGGACGATTCCGTCTCATTTGGGAGCTTGATGAATCCCTGCTTGACTTGCTAGTTCCACGAATGGCGCTACAGCCGCTAATCGAGAATGCGATTGTACATGGAATCGTTCCTTCAGAACTCATCGAAGGTGTAATTGTTGTACGGGCGTACCGGACAGAAGGCCATCTATGTCTTGAGGTTGAAGATAATGGCCAAGGCATGATGACGGCGGTAAGTGAAGATCAAGTGCTCGTTAAAGTTAAGTCCGATCGTACGAGGGGGATCGGTCTATCTAATATTCGGGAGAGACTTCAGACGCATTTCGGTAACGATGCAACACTTGAGACGGTTAGTGGAAAAGAGAGGGGTACACTCATTCGCATTAGAATCCCCTTGAAGGATACGAATTAGAGTTTATTCGCCGGATTTTATACAAAATCACCGTTTTATCTCGTTCTCTGTCCAATGCCAGTAGAGGTATGATGAACATAGGAAAGCGCTTACTACAACAATTCTGGGGGGACAGTTACAAAGTGAATAATACAAAACATTTATCTAAGTGGGCATCAGGTGCAATCTCGGTTTCCTTGCTGGCAAGCTTGCTAGGGGCTTGCGGTAACGGGAACAACAACAACGAATCACAAGCATCACAAGCATCATCACCAGCGTCATCGGCGTCAGCATCCACAGCCACAGCCACGGATCCGACACAGCTCAGTGCTACGATCAAAGTTTGGGACTGGGATGAGGCATTTACTAAGGGCATGATTCCGGAGTTCAACAAGAAGTATCCGAACATCAAAGTAGAAGTTACTGTAGTTAACCCAAATGACTATTTACAGAAGCTGCAAAGCGGAATCGCCTCTGGTTCTGACGTTGCGGACGTTATTCTTGGGGAAGAGGCTTACCGTGGAAAACTATTTGATCTAGACGTATTGGACAATTTGGAAGCGGCTCCATACAATTTCGATAGAAGCAGTGTGCTGGACTATACGGTCCCTTACATCTCGAACTCTAAAGGTCAGATCGTTGCTGTTGATCAGGCGATCACTCCTGCAGGCTTTGCGTATCGCCGTGACCTAGCTAAGGAATATTGGGGTACTGATGACCCGGCTGAGCTAGAGAAGCTTATCCCGACCTGGGATGATTTCATCACCAAGGGAACGGAGTTAAAAGATAAGAGTGGCGGGAAAGTGCTTATGTTCCCTGGACTTGGGGATGCATTCCTTGTGCTGAAGGGACAGAACACCACACCTTATGTCAACGGCACCGAGGTTGATGTGACTACCAAGCTATCGAAGTCCATTGAAATGCTATTCAAAATGAGAGACGCAGGCATTCTTGGAAAGAATGAATTGTGGACACCGGCTTGGTCATCCTCTATGGCTAAAGGTGAATTCATGTTTTATCCAATGGCACCATGGGGGCCGAAATGGCATATTTCCGCGAATGATCCAGAAGGTAGTGGACGTTGGGGACTTGTAAAGGCACCTGAAGTCGGCTTCACACGCGGGGGAACAGCTGTTGGTATTTACAAAGACAGTAAAGTGAAGGAAGCCGCTTGGGCATTCGTTAATTTCGCTTATCAGTCTGAAGAAGGCTCATTATTCAATTTCAAGAACTTCGGTAATATGACAAGTAATAAAGCATTCTACGAGAAACAGAAGGCATTGTTTGAAGCTCCTGGACCGTTTGATGAATTTTTCGGGGGTCAGAATTTATCTATGTACTACCTTGAGAATGTTATTCCTGAAATGAAGGGTCAAGCACAATCTAAATATGATTCTGTTGTAGATGCTGTATCAAATTCCTTATATCCACTGTGGACTAAGGATCAATCCATCACTGTTGAAGCAGCACTTGAGAAGTTCAAATCAGAGATGAAGAATAAAGCTTCTGAAGCGACAATAAAGTAAAAACCAGCCTAAACGAGGGATGAACGTGAATGCGGAACAAGTGAAAACATCTTCAGCTACAACCCTCAAACGTAGATGGGGGCCACAGATGTGGCCCTATCTTTTCTCTCTACCGTTTGTGTTGGCCTATGGGGCCTTTCAACTTTACCCTGTCCTCTATTCGTTTGTACTGAGCTTATATGAATGGAACGGCATTAGCGCTAAAACGTTTATTGGAATTCAGAACTATGTCCATTTGTGGACCGAAGACCCACTCTTCATTAAATCGATTATGAACACCTTGATTATGATGGCGATGTTTATTCCCATCACCTTAATTCTTGGCCTGCTACTCGCGTACTGGACTTTCAATCTAACGCGCGGGAAAAATATGATCCAAACGATTAACGTTTTGCCCTATATTACGACTCCCGTTGCCATCGGATTTATTTTCTCCTATATGTTCGATTGGCAGACAGGACTTGTTAACCTACTCATGATGAAGTTTGGATGGTTACAGGAAGGCTTTTATTGGCTTCAGGATGAATGGAGCTCGAGAGCGATCATTGCTTTGATGGTCATATGGCGTAATCTTGGCTACTTTATGATCATTTATATGGCGGGTATGACGGTTATTCCCCAAGATATATATGAGGCAGCTAGGGTTGACGGCTCTACTGGATTCCATACTTTCCGTCGAATTACAATGCCATTATTGCGTAATATTAGCGTATTCCTTGTCGTTACCTCTGTTATCGGCGGACTTCAGCTGTTCGACGAACCGAAGCTGCTGTACGGTGGCTGGTCTGGGTCGTCTCAGGTAGGTGGACCGGATAATGCAGCATTAACTATTATATGGAAGTTCGTGGACGAATCGTTCATTTCCAATACCCGATTTGGTTACGCATCAGCGATCGCTTATTCTTTATTCATACTGATCGTAATATTCTCAATGTTAAGCTATCGCTTGACGACATCTAGGGAGGACAGACGATGAAGGCGCTAGTATGGATAAGTCTAATCATCATTTCATTGCTGTCTCTATTTCCATTTTATATTATGACGGTTATGGGAACGCACTATAACGAGGATTTGTTCAAGGGAATTCCGATATTTCCTGGCGACTATCTCATGGAGAATCTGAGGACTGTATTTAAAACCGATTTCCTACGAGTTTACGGCAATAGTCTTATTGTATCGGTCACCTCGGTGTGTCTCGCATTGATAACTAGTACACTTATTGGCTATGCTCTCGCGAAATTTGATTTCAAGGGACGCAAATGGATTCAGATGTTCGTCATTCTCACGATGATGGTGCCGACGCAAGTCGGATTAATCGGCTATATTATCGAAATGAGAAATATTGGGTTAGGAAATACGCTATGGCCTGTTATTCTCATCTGGACTGCATTCCCATTCGGAGCGTTCTTCATGATTCAATTTATGAGGGATTCAATCCCTAATGACTTGATGGAGTGCGCCCGTATTGACGGATGCTCAGAGCCGGGAATATTCATACGCATCGTGCTTCCGATTATTAAACCAGGACTTGCGACATTGGCAACCTTAGTATTCCTATGGTCATGGAATAACTATTTATTGCCATTGGTCACAATCAATAAGTCAGAATGGTTTACGTTGCCAGTATTTATATCGAATCTGGGTTACGTTCACCGTACGGATTATGCAGCACGGATGGCTGCATTAACTATGACGACACTTCCAGTGTTGATCCTATTCCTATTTGGCTCCCGAACGTTCATGAAAGGATTAACTGCAGGTGCTGTTAAAGGATGAGGAACGTCACCACTTATGAAATGAGTAGATCTAGGAGCTGAACCTGTTGTGAAAGACATGCTAGAACGATTACCGCGAAAGCTAACGATTACAATGTGGGATTTCTCGTGGTACACGATGACGATGCCAGGGGAGCCCTATCATGATTTGTCGGCCCGTTTCCAAGAAGCTGTAGATAGGGGATATAATTCGATCCGTATATGCGCAATGCCTTACCTTCTCTTTACGGCTGAGGGGAAGCGCGATGGTCCCTTGAAATTCGGTAATCTGGGACAAGTAGGAAAGCGAACTCGCTGGTATAATTGCCAGGGAGGGGCGACACTGAATGGTCATGCGCATTTGCTCGAGCTGTTCAAGCAGGCTAAGGCTTATGGCTGTTACATCATTCTATCCTCATGGGAGTACCAGCAAAGCCCGAGCTTCCTCGCTACACCTGAGCTATGGGACGAACTGGCTAACATTCCGTCAAAGGACAGATTTATGGCGATTGCGGCTTCTATGAATCAGCTGATTCGTTTCGTTAAGGCTGAGGGGTATGGAGAACAAATTGCTTACGCCGAGCTTCACAACGAAGTGGAATTCGGACAGCTAACGAAGGTTGGCGAGGAGCAAGGCATTCAGAACTCGGATACGCCAGGCTTAGTCCGAGCCATGAAGCCTTATATCGAAGAGGCAGTTGAATTCTTAAAGTGTAAGCATCCTGATGTCCTTATGACGGCATGCTACACTGTAAACGAAGCCTACCCCAAATCTGATGTCGCTAGTAATCTGCAGGTCGCACATTTTCATCTCTACATCAAAGGTGTCCTGCAAGAATTGATGGATACAACCGGATTAGACAATGAAGATGTTCCATTCCCTAACCAGGCGGTTAAAGACTTACTTAGGGAGGATGCGCCTCCCTTCGAAGAATGGACATTACCTCAAGGTCAGGAATGGAGAATGCGTGGTAATCCCGTTGGTCTGAAGCTTATTTATTTACATGACTGGGCTGACCCGGATAAGTGGGATTTGTATTTGTATGATCGTTATTCAGACCATAAGATAGCGATGCTACAAAAAACAGATTTTCGTTTCGAGGAAATCCACGAATGGGCTAAAGACTACAAACTTCCCATCGTCATTGGAGAGGGATATGTAGGCTACACCCCGCTAAATGCGGGCTTTGAAGAAGGTCCTGTAGGTAAGTTCATTGCTGAATATGCGATACGTAAAGGAATGAAGTTAGGGTTCTGGGGAATGATTCTGTGCTCGAATTGTGCGCCACACCATCCCTTCTGGAATGATGTACAGTGGCAGCGTAAATGGAATCAATATATACTAGAGTCCGTTTGAAGAGGATAAAACGTTGCAATCTCATAGTGTGATGGCTCCTTCAACAGATGAAAACCCGCTGAGCGTAACAAATCAGCGGGTTTTCATCTGTTAATAGGAAAGGTTGATATTTATCAAATCAGAGCCTAGCCTACTTAGTATAATTAATAATCTTATTTAAGAGCGAATAAAGAGGTGTTGCATCCATATCCGTCAAGCCGTTAATATCGGACAAGAAGGATATAAGCAAGAATGGCAAAAGGCCAATCGCTATGAAAGCAAAGACAAATCCTACTGTGAAGCATCTAGCGAACCTACCTAAAGTCATTATTTCATCACCGTTCCTTCAAGGACGATCATTTCTTCATTTTACACTATAGCTTCCCGTTTGCGGAAGAAAGTCTTCAAAGCCTGATAAATCTCGGCTTTTTCCTTAATGACATGGTAGAGAAACTGTGAATGCTCCAGATGCTTATAGGCCGACATTAACGTACTGCTTCTATTATATTGGTTAACTTCTCCGTAGCCGAAAATATTCGAGCGCTCCAAAAATTCTTTAATCAATCTCACGCAACGCTCATTGTCGCTCGTCAGGTTGTCCCCGTCCGAGAAGTGAAATGGATAAATGTTGTATAGCGATGGCGGATACCGTGAATCGATGATTTCTAAAGCTTTCACATAGGCGGATGAGCAGATTGTACCTCCGCTTTCCCCTCGGGTAAAAAATTCCTCTTCCGTTACCTCTTTAGCTTCGGTATGATGGGCAATGAACACGATATCCACTTTCTCATACTGGTGTCTTAAGAAGCGATTCA
>NZ_JAMZCY010000020.1 GCF_024519285.1 Cohnella sp. WQ 127256
ACTATTGGAAGTGAGCTGAATATGCAAAAACGACTCTCAATATTTAGATATGTTTGTCCATTAATTCTATTTCGCCCTTGATCTGATTCAGACATTAATATTCTAGTGCCGTAAAAATTGATTCCTTCAATTTGAGCACCGATACATAGGTACTTTAAGGTCTTCTCTGCGATCTCTCTTAATGCTTCTTCCATATTGAGAGCCTTCCTTTCCTTAATATTTGGTCATACCTGTCTTTCACATAACGTTCTTGTATTCACGACGTCCCACCACCCTAAAGGAGCGAAGCGACTGGCCGCGACGCGGTTGGGTGGTGCGGATGTGTCCGGCTGATTCTGCTTCCCTGCTGCTGAAATTACAACATCGATTTCACTTCTTACTTCGGTCCGGACCGAGGGCCAAATGGCCCGATGCGTGAATATGGTGTTATGTGATGTACGACACATCTTAAGGTATACTTCCAGATGTCGATCCCCTCTTTATCTACTTCTTTGAACCCGTCTCCAAAATACCATCCATTCAGTTCAATAAATCCATTAAATTTATCAGTTATCTCATCAATATCTTCCTTATCACTGATTTCTATTGTTCCTTCAATTGGAATATATTTACTTATCAAAATACCCCTAACAATTAGTAGTTCCACATATATCTCTAAGGGTATTGCCAGTAAAGTAATATCCTATGACAATAGCAACTACTAAGATAAATAAGAAAATCATTGATAAGATAATAAATAATCTTTGTACTTTTCCTCTTTGACTATTGAGTTTCTCTTCATTATCCCAATTATTATTCATGAATATTGGACTACCACCTATACTCATTTTGTCATTTGAACTTGTCGTATTTCACATAACGTTCTTGTATTCACGACGTCCATTCCCCTTAGATAGCTCCTATCTTAGGGGAATGGATGTGTCCGGCTGATCCCACTTCTCGAAATGCGTCTGCCGGACCGAGGGCCGAATGGCCCGATGCGTGAATATGGTGTTATGTGATGCCTCGGTCCTCTTTGATATACAATCAAAGTCATTGCTTTTTTAAATGTATTTTATAGATCTTCAATTCAAATTCCTCTTCTTTAGAGTTATCATCATGTCCTTCAATTGGTAATCCATTATGAAATGGGGATCTTAAAAAAACATTTATGACTTCTCTTGGATCTGTTACTATTTGGATGTTGCAGCTAAAGGGCAGTTTATTATTTGCTTCTGAAATCAGATTGAATCTTAATTGACTTGCCATCAGGTCGAACCATAAGTAAAAAATCATTCCGCGACTTGATGCAGACCGGTTTATTTGATCTTGCCGATTCGTTATTACTTTAGATATAAATTCATTAAAATCTTCAGGAGTGATATCACTTGCCAATTCCTGTTGAATTGATATTCTCCACATATTTGTTTCGATTTCTTTTTGAAGATCTGATTCTGATAATCCAACAAATATTGAATCTAATACTATATCTTTAAGATCCTCAAAGTACTGATCTTTAGTCATAAAAATTCTCCTTAGAATTAATGAACTACGAGGTTTCACATAACGTTCTTGTATTCGCGACATCCATTCCCCTTAGATAGCTCCTATCTTAGGGGAATGGATGTATCTGCCTGATCCAGCTTCCTCGAAAATACTTCTGGCAGATCAAGGGCCGTATGGCCCGCAGTGCGAATATTGTGTTAGAGGAAGTTCCCTCTTCTTCGAGAAACTTTCATATCGCTTTGATTATATAATGCTCTTTTGATCTTCAAAATCGCACTAATCCTTAATTACGTTCTTGATCTTGATTACGCACTTGATCTTCAATTAAGCTCTTAAATCTTTAATTACGCTTTTATTCTTCAATCAAGCTCTCGATCTTTAATTAGGCTCTTAATCATCAATTTCACTCTTGATCTCTAAATTAAGCTCTTAATCTTCAATTACTCTCTTGGCAACCACATATTTATTCCCAGATATTAGGTACAATGTAGCATGAATAACTAAAAAAGAGAATACACAATTCGTATCCCCTTGTTCTTCATATGTATTAGGGAATTTCCTCTAACGTTCGCGTATTCACGACGCGACCCAGCCTTAGATAGCTCCTAACTTAGGCTGGGTCGTGTGTTGTCTGAGCACCTTCCATGATTATACATCTGACAACCAAGGGGCGAAAGCCCCGCAGCGTGAATATGGTGTTAGGTGAAGTATGAGTCATCTCGAATCTACTAAAAATTCTTGATAAGATATTCATTTATAAAACTATTTTCTTCTTTGTAATCAACTAATTTCTTGCAATCACTCAGTACATCCTTATCAAATTTAGTTATGTCTTTTATTAAGATCTCAGGAACACCAATTACCATGAAATCTATTATTTTTGTTTTACTAATCCCTATCGTATCAGTTCTACCAATTCGTCTAAGAAATTCTGTTACATAAATATTAATACCAGGATTCGAGCGGTCTGTTGGATGAATAAATAGAGTATTTGAATTAATATTTCTTCTAGAAACAACTTCATCTCTAATTTCTAGATAGCGCTTTAGTTGGACTAGAAGCTCTTCACTAAGAGGAATACTGTACTTATCATGTAATAATAATGTTCTTGTTTCGAAATTGATATTATCAGTAGTAATAGTTTTAATTACTTTGTATTTAACTCCCGTTTCGAGAATGATATTTATAATAATAGAACTTAGGTAACTTCTGTATCCCGAAAGTCTCTTTCCCTCAAGGATTTTTGGACCTAAGGAATTATTAAAACATTTGGCAATTAATTTTTTAAGACGTTTTTGCTCCTCTTCTGTAAGTGGATTCTTACCCATTTTTTCTCTTAATTTTTCTTCGACTGAAACCTCTTCAATTATTGAAGTGATTGAACTTTTATCAGTCTCTGATAATGAAAACTTTGCAATTAATTTATCATTCGGTACCCCATTATCTGCTAGAAATAGTATGAAAGATTGTACAACCGAAACGTAAAGCTTTAACGCCTCTATTGTGTTCACTTTCCGAGGATTTAATCTACTTGTACTAATGTAGTACTTCATACTTTGCTTGATATCCAGATGTGATAACGATTCGAGATCAGTATAAATGTCATTTCGTATATCAACATCCTTTTCGTCAATTAAATAGTCCATAAAAGACAAGACACGTGACTTATATGTCCTGTCCTTTTCTCTATCGTTATTAATGGATTTCAAAAAGCTATCAATTGCATCATTTATGTTAACAAATTTCTTCATTGATGATCCCCCTATTTATAATTTGTAATTTGTAATTTGTAATTTGTAATTACTCATATTTCACCTAACGCCTGATTCAGCTCCCTCGAAAATGCCTCGGGCAGATCAAGGACCGTATGGTCCGCAGCGCGAATATTGTGTTAGATGAAGTTCATCCTCCTCTTCGAGCTATCTTACTAAATATATTGGGTTTATTAATTTCAAAATTCTTAATAAGTTCTTCTCCAAAAATACAAATTGTTTGCTCCCACGGATGGCCTAAATATCCCCAACTAAAATCTTTCTTCAAAAACAAATAATAATCGCCATCTGGATAGAATCCAATTGTCCATTTATCATTATTCGTCTCTAAATGTGGATTAAAAAGAAATGATTCATGCTGCCAATCAAGAGCATAAATATATTCATTACTTTGAGTACTTCCTTTAAAAGCTAAGACGCATTTATCTGTTAAATCATCTATATCTTCTTCACGATAATTTGAAATATCGTAAGTAATAAATGGAGTTTTCTCTAGAAAAGTGGGCCAATCTGAAGGGTAAACACTTGGTTTGAAATTGAATTCTTCGTAGAATCGATCCCAAACATTACGATATTCATCATTATCTAAGGGTATCCAATTCATTAGTTTAGTCTCCTAATATTATTTCTTTGATTTCTTTGAGATTTAAATCGCACTGGATGAATTTCATCTAACGTTCTTGTATTCACGACGTCCCACCGACTTAAGGCGACGAAGTCGCCGGCTGCGATGCGGTTAGTCGGTGCGGATGTGTCCAGCTGATTCTGCTTCTCTGCTGCTGAAACACCTCGATGAATCAACTTCTAACTTCTGCCGGACCGAGGGCCGAATGGCCCGATGCGTGAATATGGTGTTAGGCGAAGTTATTGTCTTCAAAGCATCAACGAAAATCAATTCCTTTTATCTCAAGTTCATTTACATATGCTTTTTGTCCGAATTTATCAAATCCTTCTAATACTTTAATTTTGTTTTTATCTTCAAGAAAAAAGTCAAAAGCTATGTTATATTCATTTATCTCAAACCTCATGGTGTCTTCACCATTTACTTTTAATTCATCAAAATAATCAATATTATATCGACTGATTATTAATGAGCTACGAAAAAAATTTTTCAATATATTGGTTATTTTCTCAGTTTGCGGTATATCAAAACCAATACCCTGTAGATTGTGCAGCATTCTTACTTCTCATCCAAATATCCCCTTCTTTAGATAGACGCTAATAAATTCATTCATTTCAGTTTTTACTATATATATTGCATCTTTTTTTCTTATTTGAATTTTGTAATTAGCATGATTAAGTACTTCATGCGTGTGTTTATTTTTTTGAATGGCTAACTTAATTTTCAATAGTAAACCGTCCAATAAAAGCTCCTTCTTTCCATTAAAAACTACAATAATTTCGCCTAACGTTATTGTATTCACGACGTCCATTCCTCTTAGATTGTTCTTATCTTAGGGGAATGGATGTGTCCGGCTGCTTCCACTTCTCCGAAATTCCTCGGCCGGACCGAGGGGCGTATGCCCCAAAGCGCGAATATGGTGTTATCGGATGTTCCGCTCTTCTCGAATTACTTACACAGTTCTATTGTCATTTCAATTTCTGATTTTTCATTCTCATCTATTATTTCAACTGTTACTTCAGTTATTCTCTCAGAAAAAGATTCCACCAGGCTCTTACAATTTTTATATGCTTCATCTAATTCGTTTGAGTCTTTTGTTCTTCCGAGGGTTAGATGAGGCTTGTAATTTGTTTTCTTCAAGAAATCAGGGTAATAATCACTTAGTATTTCTGTATAAAGTTGTTTATGTAGTTCTACCAGACTCTCCGTTCCTTTCGTAATATTTAAGAATAAATAATTCCCTTTTTCTTTTGTTATTCCTTGAAGTGTCAATTCGAATTGCTTTATATGTCTTAACGATTTCCTAATATGTCCCTCTAGTTCACATGTTGCAATTGAACTTTTGAAAGGAAATACTAGGGTAATATGTGGGTCAACATAACCATATAGGGGATCGTAGATTTTTCGAATCTTCTCGATCATTTCTTGATTAGTAAAATGAGTGAAGATCATAATGCATCTATGAATCATTAGATTACCCCTTCTACAAAATATGTTATTAAATGCTTATGGGGAATTTCCGATAACGTTCGTGTATTCACGACGTCCCACCACCCTAAAGGAACGAAGTGACTGGCCGCGATGCGGTTTGGTGGTGCGGATGTGTCCGGCTGATTCTGCTTCTCTGCTACTGAAATGCCTCTCCGAATCCACTTCTAACTTCTCGCCGGATCGAGGGCGAATGCCCGATGCGTGAATATGGTGTTATAGGATGTCAGCGTCACCTTTGAGTTACTTTCGTTCATTGTTACTTGTTATCTTTAATTATCTGATCTAATCGACCTAATGTTTCTTCATCCATCGTGAATACTAAATTGATACCCTTAATAACATGCGTTATTGTTGGAAGTTGTTCAATTAGTTCATCTCTATAATAGATTTCAATTGATCGATTTAATGCTTTAGTAGTGACTTCTTCAATTTTATTTTTATTCTTAGGCAATATATAGAGCCCACGAGAGAAATTACTATCGAGCAAAGAAATTACACCATGTTCCTTTAGTTCAAGGTCTGTCATTAATATATCTCCATTGTCATTCTTAAAGATTAAATAAGGTTCTTTATCTGCATCTTCGCAGCCAGTTGCTGTGAAAGTAAGTATGCAAACTATTAGAATTTTATACATTAGTTTTGCACTTCTCATATTTATCCCTACTCTATTAATGTATTTGTTGCTTCAAAAGGTTTTGATGTACTTAATGCTCTTACGCTGATTTCCTATAACGTTCTTGTATTCACGACGTCCAACTCCCTTAAGCCCGAAGGGCGGCCGCGATGCGGTTAGGGAGTTGGATGTGTCCGGTTGACTTCGCTTCCCTGTATCTGAGTTTACGCCAATCGAAACCACTTCAACTCCTGCCGGACCGAGGGGCGAATGCCCCGATGCGTGAATATGGTGTTATCGGAAGTCTCCATCGTCGTTAGTGTTACTCTAAACATTCAATTTCTTTGTTTACAATTATTTACCACAAAATATAGAATAGTTTTATAATTAATTCAAACCAAAGGAGAAATATTTGTATGAACTTGGAAGAGAGTATTCAAGATCAAATATTAATTAATGAACTTGGTAAAGTTGGAGAAATATCCGGTGCCATAATTGGAAGGCTTACTGGTGGTTCCTTGAATATTATAACTAATTCAATAAGCGGGAAATTAGGAGCAAGATGGGGGGCTAAACTCCTTAAGTCAATAGGATATAATGATAAACTGCTATATCATCATAAAATTCAATCTGCGATGACAAATATGGCAGAAATACTATCTAAAAATGGAAAGCTCATTGATACTTCAAACCTACTATCCACGCCACATTTAACAGCAGTAATTGGAAGTGGGGCAGGAAATATGAATCCAACAATAGTATGTGTTGAATTCATCCCAATAAGTCCAGATTCCACATCCATTAACATCTATGGCACTGCTAAAGAAGGATTAATAAAACAAAGATCAGCTGAAAAAGCAGTGAAAAAAATAATTGATTTGTTTCAATAATAAGTTTGTTTTCCGGCTTGGAGATTTCCGATAACGTTGTCGTATTCGCGACGTCCATTCCTCTTAGATAGCTCTTATCTTAGGGGAATGGATGTGTCCGGTTGATTCTACTTCCCTGCTGCTGAAACGCCTCTCCGAATTCACTTCTTACTTCTGCCGGACCGAGGGCCGAATGGCCCGAAGCGTGAATATGGTGTTATCGGATGTCGGTGTCTTCTTGAGTTACTACCTAATTCTCTTTAACAAGTTTTCAATCAAATAAAATGTTATAGAACTGATAATTCCGACAGTATAAAAAAAGATCATTTCCTTATCAATTAATCTATTATATAACTCTCTTTCACTAACTAAATAAAAAATCACTGTCGCAATAATTCCAGCAATGCAATACATAAATAAAAAACTTAGTTGTTTAGTAACTTTGGATTTTAGATTTATCTTTTTGAGCACTAGATCTGCTAAAAACGAAACGGGTATTCCAATGAATACGAATATAATAAGAAAAAATATTGAGCCAAACAAAATCACTGATATTCGATCATCTGATCCAATTACATCTCCAAACGAAGTAAATGCAAATAATATCGATAGTATAATACTTGAAACTAATGAAGTTAGAAGCTTTATTACGATTTGTTTCTTCATTGTTTAGCTCCTATGATAATTGGTTTGCATTACCGGTCTTACACCGATTTCCGATAACGTTCTTGTATTCACGACGTCCAACTCCCTTAAGCACGAAGGGCGGCCGCGATGCGGTTAGGGAGTTCGATGTGTCCGGCTGAGTAATCCCACGGCACTTCTACGTCGGTCCGGACCGAGGAGCGAATGCCCCGAAGCGTGAATATGGTGTTATAAGATGTTGGCGCCTTCTCCGAATTCTCAAATCAAAATTATTTCACTTAAAACTATTCCTAATTGGCGGGGTAAAAACCCAATCTATTAATCTAATATTATATTCGTTAAGTAATTGATCTGCCCTAATAATTCCACTATGAGTGATATTGCCCTTCTTCTCAATGAACGCAGCATTGGGAAATAT
>NZ_JAMZCY010000001.1 GCF_024519285.1 Cohnella sp. WQ 127256
GAGCAGATTGTACCTCCGCTTTCCCCTCGGGTAAAAAATTCCTCTTCCGTTACCTCTTTAGCTTCGGTATGATGGGCAATGAACACGATATCCACTTTCTCATACTGGTGTCTTAAGAAGCGATTCATCCAGAAGAAGAAGGAACGTGCACAATATTTTTCAAAGCTTCCCATCGAGCTGGGTGTGTCATAATTAACTATAAGAAAACACCAACTTAAAATCAAGTCGAGAACAATCTAAACGGAATTGGAAAGTCATTGTACCAGGGTTTTGTGTTTGTAACAGATTACATCCTAAGGTGGTTTGTTCCCGCATACGGGGCATGTGGAGTGCTGTGTGTTGCTGGTAAGGGAGTAATATAAGGAGCCACATTTACTAGCTCCAAATACACGAAGATCTCATGTTAAGCTAAGCAGGCTGAGATCTTCGTTTTTTTATCTAACATTTATATTGGTCGTCTTCGGTGCCGGCGTTGTTGCTGGCAATGGTATGCGGGCAAGTTGCTAGTTAAGCGTCTAAAGAGAACGACGCTGCTTTATCCGATTGCTTAGGAGGTGTGTTACATCCTGTTACATCCTTCTTCTTACGATCGGTACAGCCTTACGAGGCAGACTGATTGCTATTTCTTGGTTGCAAGAAGCAGACGAAAGCAGAGGAAGGAACCTCGAAACCAGCCACAGTCCGGCAGGTGGGGCAGATAATTGCTGAATAGCATCGCGCGCCTTGCTTTCGGGTATCAACAAACCGTCTCGACGCATCCATTCCTTGTGTGTGGGTTCAATGTTCGTTGAATTGTATTGTCTTTTGGTGTAGGTGAAGTCTGTGAATCTTCTTGCGATGATCTGTTGCTTTCGCAACCCGTAAGCACCAGCATCCCAACTAGAATGATGCACATCCACTCCTTACTCTTCTAATTGCTCCTTGGCATCGGTAATGACAATCTCCCCGTTATCGAAAAATACTTTCATGTTCAGGTTTTCGTTGACAAAACGAACCGGCACAAGCGTGATGGCGTTACGGATGATGGTCTGTGAATCCATTGACGTACGACGGCAGTTCACTATCGCTTCTTTTTGGTCGATGACAAGCTCGATCCGATTGTCATCTTTTACGATCGTTACGGATCTCTTCTTGCCATCCCATGTGACTTCGGCGCCCAGCGCTTCGCTGACGAATCGGATGGGGACCATCGTTTCGTTTTCTTGGAGCAGGCGGCGCGCCTTTTTGATTTAGGTGGTTTACTTAAAATCGAGAAGGTTTAAACCGGTCTCCGTCTTGAACTTGGCGGTTAACGATGAGACGCTCATCCAGCAAGTGCGAGTAAGATGCGCGAGGGATAGCTCGCGGTCGCAGTTTACTCCACGAAGTGGCGGATGGAAACGATCCAATCGTCTTTCATAAGATTTTACTGCCGGAGCCCGAAATTACGGTTTCCTCGTGGAATCGGCTTAAAGGTGATTATGTGCAAGGGACTATGCTTCCGGAAATTGCGTAGTGAGCTACCCAGCAGTATTTTGTTCTTGACATGTTTTGAAATAGGTAATATATTTCAAATATGAAATGAATCGTTTTCCGGAGGTGTAGAGGTGGTACAATTAAAAGATGTGGCCCGGTTTGCGGGGGTATCCAATGGTTCCGTATCCAAAGTGCTTAACGGAAGCCCAGGTGTATCTCCTAGAATGAAAAGATTAGTTGAAAAAGCGATTGACGAACTAAATTATAATCCTAATATGGTAGCCCGCAGCCTCCGTACTAAGATGACTAACCAGATCGCAGTTATGGTACCGTTTACAAATGACCCTTATTTCGTTGAATTTTTTCGCGGTGTATCCATTGAATTGCGCAACTTCGGTTTTGTACCGATTCTTTATTCTACAGAACCGCAATTTTCGGTTCAAGAAATCCGTGAATTGGTCATGCGCGGCATTGACGGGCTTATCGTCTCGACCTATGGCTGGGATGATGAAGTTCTTGAAGAACTATACCTAATCGCGAAGAAAGTGCCTGTCGTTTCTTTTAAGAGGTGTTTCCCGGGAACGGCTATTCATTCAGTTAATGTAGACGATAAGCACGGGATGTACCAAGCTGTTTCCCATTTAACATCGATTGGGCACCGGAGGATTGGATATATCACTGCAGGGATGAATTTGGAAACAGGTCAGCAGCGCCTGGCAGGGTATCAACTAGCATTAGAAGAGGCAGGTATTGAATATGATCCTAATCTCGTAGTACCCAGTGAAGACTTTCAAATCGCGGATGGATTTCACAGTGTACAGCATTTGTTGAAGCGATTTCCATTGCCGACGGCTATCGTCGGTGCCAACGATTCTTTGTCAATCGGTGTGTTGAAATATCTGGAAGGCCGCAACGTAAAAATACCGGAAGATATCGCGGTAATGGGTTATGATGATGTACCGTTGTCGACGATGGTCACGCCTAGCTTGTCTTCGGTAAGAGTCCCTGTATATGAAATGACGGCAAAAGCGGTTCGGATCATCGACGCCATCATAAAACAGGAGTGCAAGGATGTTGTGAATGAGAAATTCCCTACTTCTCTAGTGATTCGACATTCCACAGACTTCAGCGCCAAGGATGAATTTGAATTCAATCGGTTTTCTAAATAGTAAATCTTTTTTTTGAAAAAATGAATCGTTTTCCAAAAGACAACTTAATGTCATCTTGGTATTGAAGCTGCGTATGATGTGTTCTTGATCTTTGGGGAACGATGCATTACGAGGTAGAAGTGGAAATCGGTGATAACGTCTTTTGAACACGATAAAAGGAGCGGAATAGCGTGACGAAAATATCGGCGTATGAATTGGTTACTAAAGAGCAAATCGAATTTTATCGGGAATACGGCTTTGTGCAGATTGACAATGTTCTTACATCCGATGAGTTGTCAGAACTGCGCATTTATCTCGAGGAGGTAATGACGCAGACAAACGGACATGGTATTCATACCGACAAGGAAGGAGGATCCTATTACAAGGTACTAAATCAGAAGGTAGATGTTTGGCGAGATCATGCAGGAATGGCCAAATACAGTCTATCCGAGAACTTTGCGCAGATGGCGCAATTGCTAACCGGGGTACCTTCGATCCGACTATATCACGATCACGCGCTCTACAAAATGCCAGGAGATTCCAAAGAAACGCCGTGGCATCAGGATTTTCCGTTTTGGCCTATGAAGGAGTCCGGTGCACTTTCTATGTGGCTCGCTTTAGATGATGTGAATGAAAACAACGGCTGCATGGTATTCATGCCTAGATCGCACAAGCTCGGAAAGGTCGCCTCCATCGATTTTCTCGAACCGATAGACATATTCGAGCTCTCTAAGGGTACGCATATCGACGACGAAAAACCGGTTATCGTTCGAATGAAGGCAGGAAGCTGTACGTTCCATGATGGGTTGACTTTCCATTTTGCTCATGCTAACCGTACCTCCAACCCACGTCGAGTGCTTGCAGTTATTTACATGCCGGATGGTACAAAGTTTGACGGCAAATCCACGCATGTAACCGATTCTTACGGGCTTCAGATCGGCGATTCGATCTGCGGCCCGCGTAACCCGGTTCTGGCCAAACTAAGTGTTAAATCCGTTTTTTAGTCATTTAAATATGAATCGTTTTCGAGTCTATGGAAGAGGTGAGTAAAATGTAAATTTGGAATAGTGTTTATCATTTATTTTCAAGGGGATTCACTAAAAAAACTTAGAGAGGTAGTGTTGATATGAACATCAAAAAAATAGCTCTATTAGTTACGGTTACGATTCTATGGGCTTCCCTAATGGTTGCCTGTGGTAAAGGCAATACGACTGAATCATCACAGTCACCTTCAAACACTCCATCTACAACAGACATAAAAAAAGAACAGGTCACCCTTAATTTTGAAACTTGGGCAGACAAGACCATTACGGATAAGATGATCGTAGAGTTTGAAAAAACACATACGGAAATTACCGTTATTGCCAATTACCATACGAATTTCCCTGAATTTATGACATCATTGAAGACAGCAATTGCAACAGGTGATGCACCCGATATAATCCCATTCGATTCTCCAACTTCAATGGGAGCTTTAGAAAGTAACTTGGAACCTTTAGATCAATATTTTGAGAAGGATTATAACAATGACTGGAAAGGGAAGTTCCTTGCAGGACCAGTGTCTGATGTGTCTATTAACGGTAAAATCGTTGGTTTTCCTGGCTTTAGTAGCCCAGGCGGCCTAATTTGGTACAACAAAAACTTATTGGATAAATACGGGATAAAAGTGCCGGAAACATACGATGAGTTGAAGGCTGCATCAGATATGTTACGTAAGAATGGTCTGCAACCTTTACTTCTTGGTGCGAAGGATTCTTGGATTGTTCTCGATACATTCCAAGAAATACTTAATGACGTTGCCCCTGGGAAGCAATACGATGCCTTTGCTAAGAAAATTCCTTTTAACGACCCAGAAATTGTAAAGGCATTTGATACTTGGAAAAAATTATTTGATGACAAGATATTCCAAGATGATACGTTCAGCATGACTCAATATATGGATGTGTATAATTCATTTGTTGATAAGCAAGTTGGTGCTTTCCAAAGTAACGGTGCGTGGAATCAAGATATATTTAGTAACAACGATTTAAAGGCAAAAGTTGATGCAGTGGAATGGGGAGTAATGTCGTTCCCTGATCTCAATGGCGATGGCAAACGTGCACCGCTCCTAAATACTGTAGGTGGAATAGGCATTTACAAGAAAAGTAAGAACAAAGATGCCGCATGGGAATTCATTAAGTTCATGAATACAGGAATAGGCGCGCAATTGCAAATTGATCGGGCTCTCGTCACACCTCCCTTTACAGATCCTGCTATGGGACCAAGTATTCAGCTGACACCGAACCAGAAGCAGGTTAACGAAACGATTAATCAAATTGTGAAGGACAATGGAACATTACCAAGAGGAGTTGCCGATCCTAAAGTAACCGAGAAGTTATACGATGTTCTCACTAAGGTTGCCTATGGGAATTTGTCTTCCGCTAATGCTGCTAAGCAGGTTCAAGACGTGATTGATTCAAGTAAGTAAGTTGGATGAACCTTGTGAAAGGGAGGTGTCCTCCCTTTCCTGTTTCTTTCTATAGGGAGTTGATGTTATTTTGCATAAGAATCGATACACAGCATTTGTCTTTGTGGCACCGATATTAATATTCTTTTTTGTATTCCTATTATACCCACTACTTTACACATTCCATATCAGCTTCTATGAATGGAATGGGATTGATCCAATAAAAAAGTTTATTGGTTTCGACAATTACAAGAGCATGTTTTATGACCCTCTGTTTTATCAATCACTCAGAAATTTTCTTGTATTATGTGTACTCGTTATAACTATTCAGATGCTTCTTGGTTTCTTATTAGCTTATATTATGCGACGAAATTCTAAGCTTTTCACGGTTTTCAAAACAATTATCTTTATACCAGTCATTTTGACTGCTATTGTAGTTTCCAATATTTTTAACAATATTTTGGCTTTTAACGACGGTTTAATCAACACCATTCTTAGAAATATTGGTCTAGACCAATTGGCCATGAGCTGGACAGCAAACCCAAATATCGCTTTATTTTCGGTAATCGCTGTCGTGATTTGGATGGGAACAGGATTTAGTATGTCCGTCTACGTATCTGCCATGACTTCGCTTTCTCTTGAAGTCATAGAGGCATCACGCATAGATGGTGCTAACAGAGTTCAAACCATTACCAGAGTTGTCTGGCCTATGCTAAGAGACACCCATTTCTCGCTGACCATTATTAGTGTCATCAGTGCTTTGAAAATTTTTGATATCGTGTACTTATTAACCCGTGGTGGTCCTATGCATTCTACGGAAATGTTGTCTACTTACATGTTTACTCGCACTTTCGATAGTTATGAACAGGGATTTGGCTCAGCAATTGGCAGTTTTCTTATTGTATTGGCTGTTGTCATAACAATCATCCAAATGCGATTGTCAAGAAATATTCAAAATTAGGGAGGGGGATAGCATGAAGAATCGTGGTATAGAGGTGCTCCGTAATTCACTCCTATTAGTAACAGTAGGTTTATTTTCTTTGCCGCTCTATTATTTGCTTCAAACCTCGTTACAGAATAAAGGATTCGGAAATTATTATAATGCGTTGACGAAAATCAATTTAGGTCAGAACATGATAAATAGTGGAATCGTGACTGTATCAACAGTTCTCTTAGTTATTGCCGTTGCATTACCTGCTGCATTTGCTTTCTCTAAGATTACATTTTCAGGTAAAAATATTCTTTTTTTGATTCTTCTTATGTCTTTAGCTATTCCGGGAATATCCATTGCGGTTCCGGTCGTCCAGATCGTCAAAGGTCTAGGTTGGACTAACAATTATTTAGCATTAATTTTCCCATATACGGCTCTCTTATCGCCCTTCGCTCTAGTCTTAATGAGGGGGTTTATGGATCAGCTGCCGAAAGAGTTGCTTGAATCTGCGCTGGTGGACGGATGCAATGTATATCAAGCTTTTTTTCGAATTTATGCACCATTAGCCAAACCAGTAGTTATGATCGTAACTGTGTTTACATTTCTGGGAAGTTGGAACGAGTTTCTATTCGCCAAGCTGTTTATGCGTAAAGAGAGCATGCAGATGGTAACGACAATTCCAATTAAATTTCAAGTAAATTTCTACACAGATATACCAGGATTGTTTGCTGCGCTGGTTCTTATTCAACTGCCTCTGCTTATCATTTATATCTTGTTTCAACGTGTGTTTAAGGAGGGCCTTACAGCCGGGGCCGTAAAGTCTTAGAGATATAGCAATCACAAAACATAATCCGGGAGAGAATACTATGACTTTTAAAAAATTTGATGTAGCCGCAATATATTTCCCTAGCTGGCATGCAGAAGTTAAGAATGATAAAATTCACGGACAAAATTGGACGGAATGGGAGCTTGTGAAGAATGCAAAGCCTCTCTACGAAGGACACTATCAACCACGTATACCCAGTTGGGGATATTTTGACGAAGCTAGCTTGGAATACGCAGAGAAACAAATCGATTTAGCTGCTGACCATGGAGTAACTGTATTTCATGTAGATTGGTATTGGTATGAAAATGCACCCTTCTTGAATCGTCCTTTAGATGAAGCGCTATTAAAGGCATCAAATAACAAGAGAATTAAATTTGGGATAATGTGGGCCAATCATGATTGGAAGCATATATTCCCAATGCCCCGAACGAAAGAATCATCCCTACTATTTCCGAGTGTCTATGACACTGTGAGTATGGATAATGTAATTGAAGAATGGATTGGCAAATATTTTAGTCATCCACAAATATGGACAATTGATGGTAAGCCCGTAGTAACGATTTACAATTTGGATCATATGGTTGCGAGCATTGGCGGGGAAGGCGCTAAACGACTTATTGACCGGATGGGCGAGAGACTCATTCATCTTGGATTGCCCAGTATTCATTGGAATGCGATGGGTGATTACCGCACTGTGCAGAATCAACTCAAGGAGCTAGGGATCTTGAGCGCATCTAACTACCAGACGATTTGGGACCCAACTTATGCTACAGATATCTGTGACCCGCAAAGTGTCTTCGACCTACGCTCACCCAAACGACAAGATTACCTTAAGAGCTTGGATCTTGGAGAAGCCCATTGGAACAAAATGGCGAAAGATCTTTCCATACCTTACTATCCAATACTGACGCAAGGTTGGGATTCTTCCCCCCGCGGTGAGCAATTCGAAGGCCATGGTGAGATCATGCAAGGCTATCCCTGGTATCCAATTGTCGAGAACAATACGCCGGAAAACTTCGAGAAAGCAGCCATTCGGGCACGCGATTTCGCATTGCGTCAGCCAGCAGAACATAAAGTGGTGTACATTAACGCTTGGAACGAATGGACGGAAGGCAGTTATTTATTACCTGATGAAAGGTATGGAATCGAGTATCTACAAGCATTAAAACGGGTCTTTACAGGAATAACAGTCTCGAAGAAATAGGAACAGATATTGAAGGAGAGTGACATCATGCTTCGGAGATATGGTTTCCGACTACGCGTTAAGTCAGGCCACGAACAAGATTATATATATCATCATGAACACGTAATACCTGAGCTGATTCAAGCTCTGAAGGAAGCAGGTATTCAAAATTATTCGATTTTTATGGACGGCACAGATTTATTTGCTTATCTGGAATGCGAAGATATAGAGAATGCCTGGAGTTATGTTAGAAACAATGATGCAAGTGAAGCATGGGATATCATTATGACACCACACATGGACTTAGTAGACCCGCAGGATGATAAACCGAATATGAAGCCGCTTAGAGAAGTATTTCATCTGGATTAGGTAGGAGGAAGGGTCTATGAAAGAAAATCGTGAAGATTTCTTTGATCTCCCGCAATGGATATGGCATCAGGACAGAATCAATAAAAAAGAAATTATTTTAAGCAAAAGCTTTACTCTTGCTCATGATGTTCAGGAAGTGGAGCTGCACGTTGCATTAACAGGTAGTTTGTTGGTAGAGCTTGATGGGGAAGAGATCGGCAGAATGAGCGAAAAAACGCAAAATATATGTTCATTTACCAGAATAGATGGTTTTCCCAATCAGTTAAAGTCCGGGCAACACGAGATATTGTTTCGAATCCAATGTCTTGAATCCATGCCGATTGAACCTGCAAGCATACATTTAGGAGAACGACTTGTTGGTTGTATTGGTTTTCTCCAAGGCAAACAATTTTGGTTGCCCACCGATGAATCCTGGGTATCGGATCAGTCCAATGCCGTTATGGTTTGCTTACTTGGAGAAGAACCTTATGGCGATCTGGAGAATAGCCCGGACTGGTTTGTTGCCGGCGGGTTTAGAGATGTTAGAACAAGTCCGATTTCGGACTTTCGGGTTATTTCGCTTTCAGCTCTGCAAACGGTAAGGGAGGAACAAGGTTTTCATGTATCGGGGAGTCTTGGGATACATACATTGACTAGCGAATTACGGATACCGGAAAGAACAACGAAAGACATATTCTACCACGTGCGCAAGCAGAGGGAATGGCAAAAAACACGTTCATTGCAGAAGGATATAGATCTCTTTGGGGCTCCGCAAATGACGATCGATTTGTTAAGAGAATATAATGTTCGTTTCCGAACCTATAATCGGACGGATGCTGCCATACTGGTCTTATGGAATGGAGCGGAATCATTAGTTGAACTTGAACACTATAATGGTGCTATTTCGGAAGTATTTGAGGTTCAAGCCGGTTCTTCTTTTACTACCTTGTCTCAAGGTATGCGATATGTCAGGCTTTTTATCATGGGTGAAGTGGGTGAACAGATAGATTTAGAGATACAATTTGAATCCGTCGGAGTGGCTATGAACCAGGTGGGATTTGTGCAAAGCGATCTAACTTTGATGGATCAAATCTACGAAGTTTCCAAGCATACCAATGAAATTTGCCATCAAATCGGCTTATGGGATGGTATAAAGAGGGACCGGTTAAACTGGGCTTACGATTTCTATATGGCAGCAAAAGCGGATTATGTGCTTTGGGATGATTTTTCCGTGCTAAAGCGATCCATAGTTGAGTTGGGACATACCCCTTACGGACATTGGATGAACGGCACGGTCACTTACACTTTGTGGTGGATCAATACGATATGGGAATACTATTTGCATACCGCTGACCAGGCATTTGTTCTGCAAATAAAAGACGATATTATTAAACAGGTTCAATGGATTGAAGACAGTTTGGATAAAGAAACAGGATTCTTTAAAGAAAGAACCTTGATTTTTTCCGATTGGGCACCTATTGAAGAAGCAGATGAGTGGATCATGCTGCATGCTGTTTTGGCTATAACAATATCCAAGTTAAACCTGATTAATAAACATATCCCTGAGCTGGAGTTGTTAATAGATTGGAAGGTTCCGTCTATAAATGAAAGCAGATTCATCACATCTGATTCTTTAATTACCGCGTTGTTTGGAATTGTAGGAGGTTATGTTGGGGAGAGAGAAGCAAAGAACTTTTTACTCCATTATTCAATAACGGATCCTATCACACCTATGTCGGCGTATTGGTTCGCGGAATGCTGCGCTCGGTTTGATTTGTTCGATAAAGCATGGGAAGCCATTTCCTTGGTATGGGGTCGAATGCTAGAGGAGGATGCTACGACATTCTGGGAAGGTGTAACGCTAGAACCTTCATCCGATTTTCACCATTCGTTAACAACTTATATTAATTACAGCTCATACCGTATGAGTCTTTGCCACAGTTGGTCCAGCACTCCAATACAATGGGTAAGTAGGTATGTGCTGGGTGTGATTCCCTTAGAGCCGGGTTATACAGCAATAAAATTTATTCCTCATTCTATAGGGTTAATGACTGAATGCAAAGGTACCGTTAATACGCCACAAGGCGCTATTTATGTCGACTGGAAATTAAATCAGGACGGTCGAATGGATGCCCATATTCAATTGCCGCAAGGAGTTCACTTGTAGTTCTATACAAGCTACTTAGGGCATGAGACGTTTAGTGAAAATTACGACAATGGAGGAATCTTAAATGAAGAGTATACGAAAAATACTAGCATTTGGAATATCTTTTTGCTTGCTTGCTTCAGTTGCTATTGTGGGAGTACCTTCAGTGAAGGTGCATGCAGCATCGACGATCAACAACGACATTACCAATAAGGTTGTCACAATGAGCGGTACAGGCTATGAAATGAAATTTAATTACAACAACAAGGCAATTATTACTTCATACAAACAGAGCAATATTGAAATGCTTGGAGTTGATGGGATTTTTTCTGCTGTAAACAATAATGGCACGTGGGTGACATCAGAAAGCTTGACGAACCCTCCAAATGTAAGCGTTTCCTCAAATGTCATAACGGCAACATTTACTACTCCGGTTGCCGATGAAACATGGACATTTACCGTAAATGATGACAGCGTCATTTACAAGTTAAGCCGTACGTATAATGGGAGCTATGCGGTTACCCAACAGGGTACACCTATGGTTCATTTTGGACAGGACATCGTGGACAACATTCGTTGGAATGAATCGGGAGGAAACTATCCTATAACTGGCCCAACGGTGTCTAATTGGTTGTCGATGGGAAGTTCCAATAGAACAAGCATGAGACTCGGTATGGAACAGATAAGCTACTCCATACTTAATACGTCAAATAGTATTGCACTTAAAATTGATGGCACCAGTAGTTTTTCAGACACTGAAAGAGGAGAAAACACGCTGTTGCAGAGGTTGCCGAATGGTCAAATGCGATTTTACACTGTTATTGCTTCAGGCGGGGTAGCATATGCAAATGGCCAACCGAAAGGATACTTTAGACAGGACCCAAGTTTCAACGCAATCGGAGGTACGGCAGGGCATGGTAGTACGGATGGGACATGGCTTTACAACCCTGTCAGCGTAACGGACGGAATTAATGTATGGTCCGAATTAACGTTTACCCCCGATAATTATGATACTTACTATGACTTGGGAACCATTGAAGGTTTTTCAGAAACTGCCCTGTCCAAGTTCATTAATGATTATGGAAGATGGATAATGAATGACAGGAATCACGGGGGATATACGGAAGGGAAAAACACCAGATTTGAATCAATACCCGCAGAGGAGCATTATTTAACCCAGCAGGTGGACACATTTCAGCTTAATAAGGACAAGGCAATCAATGCTTTTAAAGCAGGTTTGACTGATATGCGCACAGGTCAGCAGCATGCTGATGGCCATCTCTTGAACGGTTCGCCTGGCGCACCTGGCTTTCCAAATGAAAATACTTGGGGCAGTAATAATTCCGATAATGAGACAGGCTATGTCCTAAGTGTAATCAATGCGTATTATTTATCAGGTGATACCGCATGGTTGAATGATTTTAAAACTTCAGTTGAGAAAGCTTTGGATTACGAGCTTGCAACTTACAGCAATCCAACAACAAAACTTGTGAATGTAGCTTATTCTTCTCATGCAGGCATTCTACATTCCAATGAATATTGGGAGATCGCTTATTGGCATGGACAGAACGACAATTCCGCTATCGGACAACCCAACGGCTACACATCAGCAATGTTGTATGATGCCCTTCGCAAATGGGCTGTTCTGGAGAGAAATGTATTTAGTGACACAGCTAAGGCAGACAGCTATGATGCGATTGCAGACACACTACAGACTAGTTTCAATTTAGATAAGGCTGATGGAGGAGCTTGGCTGCCTACTGCGAAAACCGTCATATTAAGCACGACGACTGCAGAAACACATTACCTGCCGGCTATGGGCGCAGCTTTGAAGTCTAACTTGTTGAGCCTTACAAGAAGACAGGAAATGAGCAAAGGTTATTTAAAAGAATTAAAAGACAATAATGTTTCCGCTTTGGTCAATAATGTTAAGGATTTAGGGAATATAAACAATTTATCAGACTACACTCATTTAGGTACGGATGGAGGTATGTATGGAAGTTCAGCAGGGGACGGTTATGCCGTATTCGTTGCAGCAAGAGACAGAGATGCTTTATATGAATATACGAATAATTGGCTGGATAAACCATTAAGCAACTATTGGTGTTCTTCTTGGTACAATAGAGCCGGAATTGGAGCACAGGATAATTCATGTTTCCCGTCTACAGCGGGATTAGCATGGGGACTCTATCACTATGGCTACGGTTTTCAACCGGATTATGATAGATTGACTATTGCTCCTTTCATCTCAAATGATATGGTTGGCTCTAAAGTAAAATATAATTTCCGTGGAGTAGATATTCAGGTAGAGTACCTTGGACTTAACAAGTACACCGTAACCATTCCTTCGATGCCAGCCAATACTTCATATATCGTTGTCAAATGGCTGAACCAGACACCAAACGGAAGTGAATATAATGTAAATCTGAACGTAGTGGATTTTGCTAAGACCGCCGACGCTGATGGAAGCATTGAAATGGGTATTGGCAGCAGTGGGACGTATACTGTGGAGCTTACAAACCCAGATGTGGAGATAACACAGGAGTCATTACAATGGTCTCGCGTGGATGATCAAGATGGTGGGATCAGCTATTCCGGTTGGGATATTGGATCCGATGGCGGTTATCATAACGGAACGTTGCATTATTCTAATGTCAATGGTGCAGATGCACAATACACATTCACAGGTATAGGCATCCGATGGATAGGATCCAAGAATGCAGACCGTGGAAAAGCCGATATTTATATTGATAATGTATATCAGACAACAGTGGACACCTATGCAGCAACTCCGAAATATCAGCAGGTTCTGTATGAAAACAGACGGTTGGTCAACGGCGAGCATACCATAAAGGTTGTTGTGACTGATACTAAGAATGCTAGTTCTGTCGGGTATTATCAAGACGTAGATGCTTTTGAATATAAACAAGCGATAAAAGTAGAGGATGTGACGCTGGATAACCAGACATTAACCTTTACACTAGGCGGAGAACCACAAGCCTTATCAGCAATGGTGTATCCAACTAACGCAACAGACAGATCGGTTACATGGAGTTCAAGCAATACAGCAGTTGCAACTGTTGACAGCTACGGTATAGTTACCGCAGTTGCAGTAGGAACAACAACCATTACTGTAACGACGACGGACGGGGCAAAATTAGCAACAAGCACAGTAACCGTGAATGCACCATGGTTTCGTGTGGATGATGGAGATAGTAGGATCAGCTATTCCGGTTGGGATATAGCAACCGATGGCGGTTATCATAACGGAACGTTGCATTATTCCAATATAAATGGTGCATATGCAGAATATACGTTCACAGGAACGGGCATCCGGTGGATAGGGTCTAAAAATGCAGACCGTGGAAAAGCCGATGTTTTTATTGATGATGTATACCAGACAACAGTAGACACCTACTCAGCAAATCAGCAACTACAGCAGATTCTATATGAAAACAACATGTTGGACGATGATGAGCATACGATTAAGATTGTTGTGACTGCTACTAAGAATGCTAATTCTCTTGGATATTATCAAGATTTAGATGCTTTTGAAACACCACAAGAAAACACGGGTCCGAAGATTTTACAATGGTCTCGTGTGGATGATGGAGATAGTGGGATCAACTATTCCGGTTGGATTAACACAATGATAGACGGTTATTATACAGGCACAACCCATTATTCCAATGCAAATAATGCAACTGCTGAATATTCCTTCACAGGAACGGGAATCCGGTGGATAGGATCCCAAAATGCAGACCATGGAATAGCCAAAGTATATATTGATGATGAATACCGGGCAACAGTGGACACCTACGCAACAAGTCAGCAATTGCAGCAGGTTCTGTATGAAAATAAACGGTTGATCAATGGTGAGCATACCATTAAGATTGTTGTGACTTCTGATAAGAATGCTAGTTCTTTGGATTATTATCAAGATATAGACGCTTTTGAAGTAACAGCACCAACGTATGCAGTAACATTTGACCTGAATGGTAAACCAGGAACAGCACCAACTGATGCTATGCTTTATGTAGCGGGAGCAACAGTAGCAACACCAACGCCACCAACAGCAGCAGGATTGACATTTGTGGGTTGGAATACAAGTGCTGCGGCAACTACAGCAGGCGCATTAAAGATGGGTAGCGGGGCTACAACATTCTATGCGATCTGGACAGCAGTAGCAGCAACACCCTCAGTAACAAGTGTAAGCATAAGTCCAATGTCAGCGAGTGTGGTGCAAGGAGCAACTCAGCAGCTAACGCTTACTGTAGTCGTGGTGGGAGGAGCAGCACAAACTGTAACTTGGACCAGTAATGACAGCAATTCTAAAGTAACGGTAAATGCAAGTGGATTAGTATCGGTAGCGGCCGATGCAGTACCAGGTGCATATACGATAACAGCAACATCAACCGTTGACTCAGGTAAAACAGGAACAGCAACAATTACAGTATTTTCTGCTGCTCCAAGCGGTGGGGAGAATCTGGCGCTGAATAAGCCAGCATTCTCTTCTGGCGCCGAGGTTTATTATGTCGATGCACCAATGGCCAATGATGGCAATACCGGAACGTTTTGGTCTTCCGATTATTTGGATAACACTCAGAATCCAGACCAAGCATGGTGGTACGTCGATCTGAAGAGCATGCAGTCGATTCAAAGCGTTGTCATCAAATGGAGGGACGCGTACGCCAAGAAATATCAGATTCTTGTCTCGATCGATGGTACAGAGTGGAGCAACGTAAAGGGACAAAATGAAACTCTGTTGGGCAATAAAGGAAGCGATGTTGTTAACTTCGATCCAATTAGCGCTAGATTCATTAAATTCCAGGGTGTGGAGCGCACAACTATTGATGGAAATCGCTTCGGATATGCCATTCAAGAATTTGAAGTCTATATTGAGCAACAAAACCCTCCGGTAAATAATAACTTAGCGCTGAATAAGCCAGCATTCTCTTCTGGCGCCGAGGTTTATTATGTCGATGCACCAATGGCCAATGATGGCAATATCGGAACGTTTTGGTCTTCCGATTATTTGGATAACACTCAGAATCCAGACCAAGCTTGGTGGTACGTCGATCTGGAGAGCGTGCAGTCGATTCAAAGCATTGTCATCAAATGGAGGGACGCGTACGCGAAGCGTTATCAGTTGCTCGTTTCCAAGGACGCTGTCACCTGGACGAATGTCAACGGAGCCGATGTGGTCATTACAGGTCGAGGCGCAGAAGAAATGATCAATTTCAGCGCTGTTGAAGCCAGATACGTCAAATTTCAGGGGGTGGAGAGAGCACCTGTAAACGGTAATCTTTTCGGATATGCGATAAAAGAATTTGAAGTTTACCGATTGCCAATTGAAAAAAATCAGGTTCAGCAAATCGCAGATCAAATTACTTCAGTACCTCCGATTAATGCCGGTCAATCAAAAATCATTCTTCCGGATGTGCCAGACGGCTTCAAGATTGTCTTGTACGGCAGCGATAGGCTTCCGGTAATCGATATTGAAGGTAACATTCATCGTCCTCTGGTAGATGCGAAAGTCAATCTTCTATTTGAGGTCGTGGATATAGTGACTCAGAAGAAAGGTGTGTCCGGCAATGTTCTTGTCACCGTTCCAGGTCAATATATTCAGTCAGCCACTTTAAACAAAGAACCGAGCGTCATCCCGTCTCTCAGGGAGTGGTACGGACGAACAGGGGATTTTGTCCTGACTAAGGATTCGCGAATCGTTGTTAATCCAGTGGATAAGGATGTCCTGCGCCAAATAGCGACGGAAACGAAAGCGGATTTGCGCGCGATCAGTCCGTATGATCTTGACATTGTGTACGACGTTCCACGTACTGGCGATCTTTACTTAAGCTTGGTCGACTCAGTAGCTCACTTGGGTAAGGAAGGCTACGTGCTTGATGTGTCCGATTTTGTTTCTATTCATTCATCGGATTCAATTGGCGTCTTATACGGGACTAGAAGCGTACTGCAGATTTTGAAACAGGATGGAACGCATAAGCACATTCTTCCGAAAGGCATCTCGCACGATTATCCGAAGTATCAGATTCGCGGATTCATGATTGACGTAGCCCGCAAATTTTATACGATCGAATTTTTGAGAGATTATGTAAAGCAACTGGCGTGGTACAAAATGAATACGTTCCAAATTCATTTGAACGACGATAATTGGGGAGGAGACTTCGCAAATGGCAAAAGTTCGGCATTTCGATTGGAAAGTGAGAAGTTTCCCGGTCTAGCAAGCGAAAACGGCTCGTATTCCAAAAGCGAGTTCAGAGACCTTCAATTGCTTGGCCAAGCCTATGGCGTCAATATTATTCCGGAAATCGATACACCGGGACATTCACGCGTCTTCAACACTTACAATCCGAACTTGGGCAGTGAAAGCGAACTCGATATTACCAAACAGTCGACAGTGGACTTCGTATTAAGCCTGTTCGATGAATATTTGGATGGCAGCAATCCGACGTTCATCGGACCTGATGTGCACATTGGAACAGATGAATACCACGTTAAGACGCAAGCGGACATTGAAATCTTCAGGGCGTATATGAACACTTTGATCGGACATATCAATAGCAAAGGAAAGAAGTCGCATTTCTGGGGAGGTCTGGATTTATACAACGGACAGACGCCGGTCAGAAAAGATGTCATCATGGACGTATGGCATGAACCGGCGCAGGATCCCCGAAGCGCGATCAATCAAGGCTACGATATTGTCAATGTACAGGACGACTATCTGTACCTCATACCGACAGCAAGAGATTACCTGGATTCGGGATATCTCTATTGGTTTTGGGAACCGACTAGATGGATTAGTTCCACGCTCCCATATGGACATCCTAAATTGCTCGGTAGCAAGTTCGCACTGTGGAACGATGTTTCGGACTCGAAGTGGTTATCGATGGAAGATTCCCATGTTCGGATATTACCAGCCGTTCAAGTGCTGTCAGAGAAAATGTGGACAGGTGTGCGCGAGGACGCTAATTATGACGCCTTTAAATCTAGAGCTGCTGCAATTGGCGAGGCGCCTCAGACAAATTGGAGCCATACTGTCAATGTCGGCAATAGCGATGGCAAAGTGATCGAGTACTTGTTCGACGGAAGCTTGAAAGATACATCCGGCGAAGGACGTGACGGAACGGGAACGAACGTCTCGCTTGTCAAGGGCAAAGTTGAGCAAGGTGTACGCTTCAATGGCGGAACAAGCTATATCGAAACGCCTGTCGAGGCGGTTGGCTTCGGTTGGACGTTGTCCTTGTGGATCAAGCCGGATGCTAATAATCCTAACGATGCGGTCATCCTGGAGTCGCCTCAAGGCGCATTGAAGCTGAAGCAGGGTAATACCGGCAAGCTTGGATTCTCCAAAGAGCACTATCATAGCGTCTTTAACTATCAGGTTCCAGACAACAAGTGGACGCATTTGCTAATCACCGGAAGTAGTTCTACGACAACGTTGTATGTGAACGGCAATGAATTCATACAAACTCTGTCTGGATTGCCATTCCAATCTTTTGTGCTACCTACTCAGACGATTGGCAGTAAATCAAATTCGTTCATCGGAGTTCTAGACAATGTGATCGCATGGAATAAATCTTTTGTTCCTGAATTCCAAGGCGATTTGGCGTTGGGCAAATCCGTGAGTTCTTCTGGAGCGGAAGTGGACAGTGCTAGCGCAGAAAAGGCGGTTGACGGTCTTGATGGGACGTTCTGGTCCTCCGATTACTTCCTTCCAAATCCGGATTCAGCCTGGTTGGCCGTGGATCTTGGTAAGCAAAGGGAAATTAATAAAGTCATGATTCAATGGAGAGATGCCTACGCCGAGCAATATCAAATACTCGTATCTGCAGATAACGTGAACTGGATAAACGTTAATGGACAAAACGCGATTCTCACTAGTACGGGCGGAACGAGCACAATTAATTTTGAAACATTGACCGCCCGCTATGTCAAGTTTCAAGGCGTCAAGAGAACTAAGGTTTTGGGCAATTATTTCGGATATGCCATTACTAAATTTGAGGTTTACAATAACGTGTCAACGGAAGATCGGTTTGTGGATACAATGAGCTTGTTGAAAGCGCCGTGAATTTGCTTGATACCGGAAAAGGAAATCAAGATCATAGAACAACGCTGATTCAGTGGCTGAAGGATTATCCGAAGCAAGTTTTAGACTCGTTCGCCAGCATTCAATCAACGATTGCCGCTCTGCAGGAATCCATAGATAATGAAGAAACCACACCAACCGTACCAACAACACCGACTGCAGCAGATGTAACGATCACCCAACCAACTATAGATGCAGCAGTAGATCAAACAATGATTACGATTGGCACTGCCTTAGAGTTCAGAATCCTTAGCGGGTCTAATGCAGAAAAGCAAGTATGGACCTCGGGAACAGGGGCAGCGCAAAAGACATCGGCATCTCCGGCGCTCGTTGCAGGGGATAAGATCGAAGTTCGAGTGAAAGAAACCAATACAACCCCGGCTAGTGGGATATACACTCAAAACGTTGTAGTTGGAAACATGGGTCAGGGCAACAGTAACTAACCCGCCGGTAACACCGCCAAACACTTCAGTACCAGATACAGTCAAGGAAGATAGGGACATCACCCTTGCACTTGGACAAGCGGGATCGGTTAGCTTGGATAAAACAAACAATGGACTTCACTTGACCATTAACAAAGTGACAGACACAAGCACCCTTGTTAGTGATCAAGAAACATTGCTAAGTTCCGTCTACGAGGTATCGAGCAACCTAACGGGAGAAGTCGATAAACCAGCTACGGTTACTTTATCCTTTGATCCAAGCAAGCTTGGAAAGGATCGTAAAGCTTCCATATTCGCCTATGACGAATCTAAGAAACAATGGATTGAAATCGGAGGCGTGGTCGACGGCAATAAAATTACAGTTGAAGTCGATCACTTTACGAAATTAGCGGTATTCGCCGTCTCGGACTGATTTCCGGAAGAGGCAATAACAAGATCGTTCCTGAAGGAACATCAAGCCGAGCTGAGGCAGTTACTCTACTGCTCAGAGTGCTGGAATTGGTAAAGTAAGCGGTGTATAATACTGAACGCCAAGCATAGGGGATATTCCATCAGGTCGAAGGACCTTGGAATATCCCCTGTTTTGCGTGGCCGAAGCAATGGGATGGGGGCTAATGAAAAAGGCCAGGTTTATTGCCAATAAAGCAGCAAAAAACGGTGAATATGATTATATTGAAGAAAGTATATCTTCGCTGTCATCATCATTATGTTCAGCTTTAGTAGCTTGTAGTAATGTTCCACAGAATAGCCATGTTGAATGTGTAGTGTCAACATATAGAAAAGACCTTTGATAGAAGACGATTAGGAATATCAATTGCTAAAGTGATGAAATTGTTATATATTAGTTAATTTTCTAATGAGCGTCACAACAGGTGTTGCATCGATTTCCGTTAATCCATTTATGTCGGACAAAAAGTAAATAAACAAAAACGGCAATAGACCAATCGCGAGAAGAGATATGATCAAGCCGACAGTGAAGTTTCGAGCTACCTTACTTAAAGTCATCGACGTCATCTCCGCAACTTATTTTCAAGGAATGAAAGAAAGGAAGAAGCGATCGTTTCCATTATGGGGACGATCGAATTCATTTTACCCCATGACCGGGTCGCGCTTCTTAAAGAAAGTCTTCAAAGCTTGATAAATCTCGGCTTTTTCCTTAATGACATGGTACAGAAACTGTGAATGCTCCAGATGCTTATAGGCCGACATTAACGTACTGCTTCTATTATATTGGTTAACTTCTCCGTAGCCGAAAATATTCGAGCGCTCCAATAATTCCTTAATCAATCTCACGCAACGCTCATTGTCGCTCGTCAGGTTGTCCCCGTCCGAGAAGTGAAATGGATAAATGTTGTATAGCGATGGCGGATACCGCGAATCGATGATTTCCAAAGCTTTCACATAGGCGGACGAGCAGATTGTACCTCCGCTTTCCCCTCGGGTAAAAAATTCCTCTTCCGTTACCTCTTTAGCTTCGGTATGATGGGCAATGAACACGATATCCACTTTCTCATACTGGTGTCTTAAGAAGCGATTCATCCAGAAGAAGAAGGAACGTGCACAATATTTTTCAAAGCTTCCCATCGATCCGGATGTATCCATCATCGCCAATATAACCGCGTTGTTCTGCGGCTTTACAATTTCCTCCCAAGTTTTGAAACGAAGGTCGTCAGGTGAAATGCCCCCAATTTCGGACTTTCCATCCCGCGAGTTACGTCGTAGATTTTCGAGAATCGTTCGTTTCTTGTCGATGTTAGACATAATGCCTTTACGCCGTACATCGGTGAAGCGAACGTCCTTCACTTCGATCTGTTCCTTTTCTTTCTTCTTTAAGTAGGGTAGCTCAAGCTCCTCGAACAGCATGGTCTCCAGTTCGGCAATGGAAATCTCCGCTTCGACCACGTCGTCTCCTGGCTCTGATCCCGCACCGTCACCTTTGCCGCCAGCAGGCTTAGGGTCGACTCCGATCACGTCTCCAACCTGACTGTCACCGTTGCCTTGGCCGACATGCTTTTTCTTATTTGTGTTATACACGAAGTGATATTCATCGAGACTGCGAATCGGTATCTTTATAATTTGGCGCCCATCGGACATGACAATGTTTTCTTCGGAGATGAGGTCGGGCAGGTTTTGCTTAATCGCGTCGCGGACTTTCTGCTGATGGCGTGCTTGATCCTGATAGCCTTTACGATGAAGTGACCAATCTTCTCTGGACAAAATAAACGAGGGATGATTCATGGGCAACCCCCAATCGCTTCAATTTTGATAAGATACGTATTAATCAATATATTCAAGTTCTGCTAAACGATGTGTGTGTAAATCGCGGACAATCTTATGCTATGATTAAGCAAATTAAGAATAAGGGGTTCGAACAAGCATGACGAATAAAGATAAGAAAGCTGAGCAATGGAAAGAAGCAAAAGTACTGTGTAAGCTAAATGACGAAGATATCCGTATCGCTAAGGAAATGGGACTTAATCCGCTTAGCCTTATTAAAAATATTCCGGCGAAAGATCAGCTATGGAAAGCACCCGTTAAAAAGTGGCTACGTGCTATGTACGAAGAGCGTCAAGGGAAGAGCGAAAACAATACTGAGATCAAAAGTAAAGTGAAGCTGACCATCGGAATCAAATCTTCGGACTAAAATCGGAATAAAAATAGAGAGGAATTGGGCCTCATGAAATTTATACATACCGCTGATTGGCATCTAGGAAAACTGGTGCAAGGCGTATATATGACGGAGGACCAGCGCTATGTGCTCCAGCAATTGATAGAGACAGTGGAGAGGGAACGTCCTGATGCGGTTGTCATCGCTGGTGATCTCTATGATCGCGCGATTCCACCGACAGAGGCAGTAGAATTGCTGGATGAGATGTTCGAGAAAATCGTGATGAAGCTGAATACACCTCTATTAGCGATTTCAGGCAATCACGACAGTCCGGATCGGCTTAATTTCGGTACTTCTATTATGGAAGCAAGAGGGCTGCATTTGGTTGGCCAATTGAAGAAGACGCACAAGCCAGTTGTGCTTAGCGACGAATATGGTGAAGTTCATTTCCATCTTGTGCCGTATGCAGATCCTGCTCAAGTTCGATTTGTTTTCGAGAATGAGGAGATTCGCTCCCACGACGATGCGATGAGGGCAATTGTGGAACGGATTGAGGCGGATAAGAACCCAGCAGCACGACATGTCTTTATTGGACATGCATTCGTGACACCAGGAGCGAGACCCGAAGAAAATACGAGTCAATCTGAACGTCCTTTATCCATTGGTGGGGCGGAATATGTCCACTCGGAATACTTCAAAGCTTTTCATTATACCGCGCTTGGTCATCTACATCAGGCTCATCATGTCTCTGACGAGACCATTCGTTATGCAGGATCTCTACTGAAGTATTCGATATCTGAGGAAACTCATAATAAGGGTTTTCTCGTCGTGGATATAGATGGATTAGGTAACGTGACTGTGGACAAGAAAGAGCTAAAGCCGCTTCGTGACATGAGACGTATTGTTGCTCCAATCGAGGAAATTGAGAAGCACGCGATAAGTGAAGATTATGTATTCGTAACGCTAGTAAACGATAACCCTATTTTATTTCCGATGGAGAAGGTACGTGCGGTGTACCCGAATGCCTTGCATGTCGAACGTAAGGTAACGCCTACGATTTCTTCGGATGCAGATGGAGCAACGGGGGGAATTGTGAAGAGGCGCGAAGCTGATCCAGTTGCACTATTTGCCGCTTTCTACCAGGAAGTGAAGGGTATTCCCCTCACCGAACATAAGCAGCAGCTGTTCGCGGAAACTTACGCGGCTGTGCTACGCGAGGAAGGGGAAGCCAAATGAAACCTATTCGATTGAGCATGACCGCTTTCGGTCCATATCGCGATACGGAAACGATCGATTTCAGCTTGCTGGAGGATCGGCGCTTATTTGTTATTTCCGGAAACACAGGAGCGGGTAAAACGACGATATTTGATGCGATTTGTTTTGCCTTATACGGCAGCGCCAGTGGAGAAGATCGGGCTGAGCCAAGAATGCTTAGGAGCCACTTTGCCGAGGATGAAGTACACACCGCTGTGGATTATCATTTCTCTGTCGGTTCGCGAACTTATCGTGTCTATCGCCAGATGGCGCACCGTAGAGGGTCCAATAAGAATGAAACAGGCGGCAAGGCGGAGTTATATGAGACGACCACTGGCACAGAGGTGCCCTGTATAGATCGGTTTACGGTGTCGGATGTGAATGCGAGAATGGAAGCGGTCATCGGTTTGACGAGGGAGCAATTCAGTCAGATTGTTATGCTGCCGCAAGGAGAATTCCGTAAGCTTCTAACGTCCGACACCGAAAATAAAGAGGAAATCCTCCGTCGGATTTTCCGTACAGGCTTGTATCAGCAGCTTGAGGATCGGTTTCAGCGTCAGCATCGCGAGCTGCAGGATTCGCTTAAACAAGCAAAGGGATTGCAGGATGTGTATGCGCAACAAGCTCGGGAATCCTTGCCGCAGCGTGAGGAAAGCTTGTTGACGATGACTTTGCAGCAGGAATATAGCAGTATGTCACAGGTGACAGAAGGGTTAGCTCATGAGATTGCTTACTATGAGGGGCAGGCTTCAGAAATTACTCTTAACAAAGTAGGTTTAGCCGAGCGTTTACGCATTCAAGAGGTGGCGCTTCACGAGGCACTTGCACTGGAAGGTAGGTTTGCGCAGCTCGAGGAGAAGCGGGCACAGCTGGAGCAGCTGGAGGCGCGGAAGGTTGAGATCACCGAGAGTGAGCGGATTGTCCGACTGGCGGAACAAGCAGCCAGGATCGAGCCTTACGAGGAGCAAGCGTTAGCGGCTTCGCGACAGCTGGTGCTGAAGCAGAGTCAACACGAGCGTAAGCTTCAGGATGTGGCGGAAGCGGAGCGCGGACATGTTGTCGCCGAGGAGCGGTTCCGAGTCGAGGAGTCACGCGACGCGGAGCGGAAGGAAGCCGATCGTGAGCTGGCTCGGCTGGCCGAGCTTAAGCCGATCGTGCAGACGCTCGAAGAGCGTAAGGTTGCGGTCGAGCAGCTTGCGGCGGAGGAGCGACTGATATCAGCTAGGCGCGAGGCAATCGAGCAGCAGCTAGGTGTATTGCGTGAGGAGAAGCGTAGCAAGGCTGAGCAGTTGAAGCTGGCGGAGGCGGAAGTGGGGAAGCTTCCGGATAAGCTGCAGCAGTATGAACAGATGAAGAACAAATATAAGCTGCTTAAGGAATTAGCGGATTTGGATAAGCGTTTGGCTGAATTCTCTAAGCATGAGGCAGAACAAGCACGGATCACTCAGCGATTACGAGCAGAGCATGATCAGCTAGAGTCTCTATGGTTGGAAGGGCAAGCCGGTTTGTTGGCGGCTCATCTTCATGATGGTAAGCCATGTCCGGTGTGCGGTAGCGAAGAGCATCCGGATAAGGCGATAGCGGTAGCGAACGTTCCCTCCAGAGAAGGCCTGCAAGCTGCGAAGGATACACTCCGGCAAGCGGATCAGGAGCTTAATGAAGCGAAGGCGCAAGCCGCTGCGGCTAGTAATGGAAGGGATGAGAGAGAAGATCTGATTGCCGAGTACGGAATTAACGGCGATCCTTTCGCGGAGCAGCTGGCACGTTCTGAATCGGAAGGCAAGCTGCTGCGAATAGAGACTGATCGATTGAAGCAGCAAGTGGATAGCGTACAATCCTATCGGATTGAAGGCGAGAAGCTTGAGCTCCAATTGGACAAGCTCCAAGCCGAACGGGAACAACTGCTTGCACAACAGCACCAGCTTTCATTAGACAGAAGCACTAAGCAGTCTGTGCTTGATAATGAGCTTAGTAGAATTCCGGAAGAATTAAGGCAGCCCAATCAGCTTGCGTCGCGAATTAGCGAACAGACAGCATATATGAACAAGCTGAATACAGCTTGGCAGGAAGCTCAACAGCAGCTGCAACACCTGCAAGCTCGTCTTATCGAAGAGAAGACAAATGCTGTGCAAGCATCAAGCCAGCTAGAAGAGGCTACGAAGCTGAATGAACAAGTCCAACGTCGATTTGTTGATGAATTGGCTAGATCCGGCATCGCAACAACGGAAGCTTATCAGTCCGCTAAGCTTCCTGAAGTCGATAGGAACAATCGAAGTCGACTTATCGAGGAATTTAAGTCAAAGCTAGCCTCACTTCTTCATCAGATCACTGAGCTGGAACGGGAATTAATCGGTCAATCACGACCGATTCCGGTAACTATTCAGGAAGCTATTACGGAATTGAAGGGACAGCTTGAACGTATTACCACTGAGCTTCACGCTGTAAATAACTACAAGCAGGAAGCCCAACGTCTATTGGCCGCGATTGAGAAGGCGGCTGAGCAATTCCGTGAATTAGAGCTGAAGCAGCAACAGGTGGCCGACATCTATCAAATGCTGAAAGGTGACAATGCGCTAAAAATCTCATTCGAGCGCTACATCCTAATTGAGTTTTTGGAGCAAATTCTCCATGCGGCGAATGCAAGACTTAACGATCTTTCCAACGGACAATTCAAGCTGGAGCGTAGCGATCGTCTGGAGACGAGAGGCAAGCAAAGTGGTCTCGGGCTGGATGTATACGACGCCTATACTGGTCAGAATCGTGATGTGAAGTCGATGTCTGGTGGGGAGAAATTTAATGCTTCCCTATGCCTCGCGCTCGGCATGACCGATGTTATCCAAGCTCATCAGGGTGGCATCTCCATTGAGATGATGTTCATCGATGAGGGATTTGGTTCATTGGACGAGGATTCATTGAACAAAGCGATCGCAACGTTGATCGATCTTCAGAGAGCTGGACGAATGATTGGCGTAATCTCACACGTTCAGGAGCTGAAGATGGCGTTTCCTGCAGTGCTTGAAGTGAGCAAAACGAAAGAAGGCCACAGCCGCACGACATTTGTAGTGAAGTAATATATAGTTAGCCGCCCACATTGTCGCAAGGGGACAATGTGGGCGGCTTTTTTAACCTATCAGAAAGTATATAATTCTCTTTACTACTTAGGTGCCCCCTAACATGCTTGCAACTCGCACTTGCAAAAAACTGTCTTGGCAGAGCAATGATGTTGAGTATGATGTGAAGGCCAAAAAAACTGCCTTGGCAGAGCGAGAATTTGAGTTTGGCGGGTACGAAGGCCAAAAAACTGCCTTGGCAGAGTGAGAATTTGAGTTTGGCGGGTGCGAAGGCCAAAAAACTGCCTTCGTTTTCCCTACAACAGGGAACGTAAGTAGTAACTAATTCTCTATACTTTTCTGATAGGTCTCCGACATAAGCGTTGAACGCCGTGAAAGGACGGCGCCAGCCGTTTATGCCAACTATATTCTTCACCATATGTAGATTAATTATGGATAACGCTGAGGATAAGGGGTTTTTCACCCGTAGAGTAATTTGTTCTTTTGCGACTGAGAGAAGGTGAGCCAACAGGCCAAATCGCGAGCTTTAGTTCGGTGCCACCGAACTGTAGGAGCAGAATGGTTACTTTTGCGGGCTGAAGTTCGGTGCCACTGAACCGAGCAGACAAGCGATTTTAAGTCATTAAAGTGTTATGTAAGTCACCTCAGTATGTAGATGGTAAATAGCACGCCAACTATAATTTATGAGGGTGACTATAGGAAGAAGGAAGTCTAAAGTCTATTTGCGCTACATTATTATAAGCCTACGAACATTAGGGAGGAGTAATATACCTTATGAAATCGAGCTATAACAACTTTAAGCTTGCACTCTACTGCCCTGCACCGGATCTATTTTCAATCTCGAACACAAAGCTGGAGCAGGATCTGAATTTCATGGAAAAGCATCTTAATCTATCCAAAGTGTATATCGAGAATCATCGGGGTGACATCAGTTTATCCAAGGAACGCCTTATAGAGTTGAAAGGCTTCTTCGAGGGACGAGGCATTCAAGTGTCTGGTGGAATAACGCCAACGCTTCCTGCTTCATACCGTCCAGGGTATTCTCGTCTTTTTGGATCTATTTGCTACACGGATCCTGAATCACGTCGTAAGTTTCAACAGCAAGTAGAGACGGCTGCTTCTGTATTCGATGAAATCATATTTGATGATTTCTTCTTCACGAATTGTGCATGTGATTATTGTTTGGAGCTTAAGGGCGAGCGTACATGGGAGCAATTCCGATTAGAGCTAATGACCGAAGTTGCAGAGACTCTGATTCGTATACCTGCAAAAGCAATCAATCCTTCGGTAAAGCTGGTCATTAAATATCCAAACTGGATCGAGTCGTACCAAGCGACAGGTTACAACACCGAGACTCAGCCCGCGATTTTTGATGGGATATATATAGGCACGGAAACCCGTAATCCTGCGAATAGTCAGCAACGGATTCCTCGTTATGCATCGTACTCACTGCTTCGTTGGATGGAGCAATTGAAGCCGGGCGGCAATGGAGGCGGTTGGTTTGATAGCTTGGATTGTACGTTCATCGATTACTATTTGGAGCAGGCGAACTTGACTGTGTTTGGCAAAGCCAAGGAGCTTACGTTGTTCTGCTACGGTCTGCTTAAGGACTCTGTATATGTACCAGCACTAGGCTTCCAACTTAATAAATTGGATGCTGTTGCCGCGGAGCTTGGGAATCCGAAAGGGCTTAAAGTGTATGACCCCCACCATGCGAGAGGAGAGGATCACCTCGTTAACTATTTAGGAATGCTAGGAATTCCTATGGAGCCCTCGCCACATTTTCCAAAGCCGGGTGAAGAAGCTATGGTGCTAGTTACAGCGGCTTCAGCTTTAGATGGGGAGGTATTTGGTAAAATAAAAAGGTTCGTTCAGCTTGGAGGACATGTTGTTATGACTTCGGGCTTTGTCGAAGCGATGCAAGGGAGAGGCATCGAACATCTGACCACACTTCGACCTAATGGCAAGAAGATAAGAATTGGTCGTTTCGGCGTGGCGACGGATTCCTGCACCTTCAGGAATTTTACGGAGGGTGAACCCCTAAGCTATCCGGTGTTCGACTACTCTACGAATGGGACTTGGCAGCGTATTGTCGGATTTAATGGCGACAATAACATCCCAATCGTGATGTACGATCACTATGGGAAAGGTACGCTTTATACTCTCGTGCTCCCTGATAATTTTGCGGATTTAACGAAGTTGCCTGTCGCGATATTGGATGAGATTCGTTGCCTTCTGACCAACCCGCTATGGTGTCGGCTTGAAGGTAAGGCATCAGCAAGCCTGTTCCTCTACGACAATCATACGATAATTGTTCAATCCTTCCGTACCGATCCCGAGACATGGACAATTAACGCGCCTGCGGGTAGCACGTTGATTCCGTTAGCTGGAGCAAGTCCTGTGCAGTCTCATCGTAAGCATGAGGAGGCAGGAAGGGTGATGGTTGAAATTCGCTTAAACCCAGGAGCTTATGCAACCTATCAGATCGTTAATTAATTTAGAAAGCAATAGATAGAAGAGAAATCACTCCTAGAGTGGTTTTTCTTTTTGTCGTTTTTTGCCCCCTCACTATATAATTAAGTCTTTGTCAGATGAGGAATTATAAGGCATAATTAAAATCATTATAGCGCTTACACTTCTGGATATCGATTGGAGGGCCTCTGATGTACAAGGTTATCATCGTAGACGACGAGGCGGTTGTCCGGGTCGGATTGAAAAATACGATCAATTGGAACGAGCATGGCTTTGATTTAATTGGTGATTATGCCAATGGCCGGGAAGCTTGGGAAGCTGTTGAACTGCATAGACCGGAGCTGGTTATATCGGATATTAGCATGCCCTTCATGGATGGTTTAGAGCTGGCGGGGTTAATTTCAGCGCAGTATCCTTATATTAAAATGATTATATTAACAGGATTCGATGAGTTCGAATACGCGCAACAAGCGATTCGGCTGAAAGTGTCTGACTTTATTCTGAAGCCGATCACCGCGAAAGAAATTAGGACACTGTTAGATCGAGTCAAGACGGAGATGGATGAAGAAACGAAACGCCGAGAGGATCTTGGAAGACTCAATAACCAGCTTAGTCAAAGCCTCCCTCTGCTTAAGGAACGCTTCCTCGAACGGCTTGTTGCTGTAGGACTGGGTAAAGCTGAAATCGCAGAACGGTTCGCTTATTTCGGACTTAAGTTGGCAGCCCCTCTGTATTTGGTTATGGTCGTAGATGTTGATGATTTCGGGGATCGAGAGCTCCATTCTTATGAGCACGATGTCGAGTTTTTGCTATTTGCTGCTTTTGATATTTTCAAGGAAACACTAGATAGAGAGAATGTTCTGCTATTCCGCACGAGAGAAGAGCGGATGGTTGCGATTATTTCCGGACAAGAGAACGAGAGCTTGTTATATGAGCAGGTGTTCTCGTTAGCAGAGCAAGTCCGCTATCATATTGAGAAATACTTAAAGTTTACAGTGACGATCGGGATCGGGAGATCCTCTGTCTCTATCGAGCAGCTGCCGCTTTCTTACAAGAGTGCCCTCTCCGTTCTGGATTATCGTTTTTTACTCGGTAAAAATCGGGTGCTTAGTATTCTTGATATGGAGGGTAAACCCACCATATCCTTGCCGCCCAATTTGGATTGGGATCGCAAGCTAGTGTCTGCAGTAAAGACAGGCTCCTTACAGGATGCATTTGACCTGATCGAGAATGGAGTGGTTGAACTCAAATCTTCGCTAGCCCCGATTGAGGGGTGTTTTCTGCAAATGCAGAAGGTTGTTCTGTCCTTAATGAATCCGATACAGGAGCTCGTCCATGATCTAGAGGTTTCCTTAGATTGGCAGATGAGGTTATTGGACGTGTACAAATTTAAGACGTTGGACGAAATCCAGATTTGGCTAAAAGATTTGGTGCGATCCGTCATCTCCGCCATTGCAGACAACCGAAGTCACTTAACGAATATGCAAATTCATCGTGCAGTGGAGTATATCGATACTCACTATGCAAACGAAAAAATGTCGTTACAGGACTTATGCCGCCATGTTCTGATGAGTTCAAGCTATTTCAGTCTCGTATTCAAGCAGCACACTGGGGAGACGTTTATTGAATATTTGACTGGAGTACGTATTACGAAGGCGAAAGAGCTATTACATAACACAACGCTGAAATTTTATGAGATCGCCGAGCAGGTTGGGTACAAGGATCCGAATTATTTTAGTATTTTATTCAAAAAGCAGACGGGGACAACGCCCAAAGATTATCGAGAAAAGCAGGTAAAGGAGAGCGGAGCCTAAGATGCCCAAAGATCGTGGTTTCCGCATTCCTTTGTTCCCTCTTAAGAGCATTCAGTCGAATATTTCCCTTGCCTTCTCTTTGTTGATTCTTGCGGCAATTGTATTAACGAGTCTCGTAAGCTATCAGGTTTCCGTCGATGCAGTTGAGAGGAATTCCAAAGGCTATATCGAGGAAGTTATTAAGCAGGTCAATATGAATATCCAATCCTATGTCGACAACATGGAAAATATCTCGTTGCTTGCTTTAACGAATAAAGATGTGAAGTACTATATTTCGGACAACAGCTTTATTAGCTCAGAGGATCGTCGTACGTATGAGAAACGTATTTCGGACCTCTTTCAGTCGATCTTATATACCCGTAAGGACATCGCTTCGATTATGGTATTCGGTTATAACGGACGTTTTGTATCCGATCGGCGAATTACGAGCTTGAATCCTAACGCTAAGCTACAGGAGCAAACCTGGTACAAGATGGCTAAGAGTGAGGGTGGTAAATCCGTTATCTCCGCACCTCACGTGCAAAATATTATTGAAAATGAATACCGTTGGGTTGTGTCCTTAAGCCGGGAGCTTAAGAGCACGGACGGGATTACGGCAGAAGGTGTCTTTCTTGTCGACTTGAACTTAAGTGTCATTAACGACATTTGCAGTAACATCAATTTGGGTAAAAAGGGCTACCTGTTTATCGTAGATAATAACGGGAATATCGTCTATCACCCGCAGCAGCAGCTCATAGATAGCCAGCTTCGGACAGATCGGATCTCGGATGTCATCGAGGCGACGAGCGGAAGCTCTTTCGTTGCTAATGATGGGGATGGTAAACGGATTTATTCTGTCCAGGATACGAATTTCGGTTGGAAAATCGCTGGAGTTGCTTATACGGACGATCTAATTGCAAGCAAGGATGATTTGCGGAACTCCATTGTTCTCTATTCGCTTTGCGGCTTGGCGATTTCGCTGCTTATCTCGATATGGCTATCGCATCGCTTATCGAAGCCGATTAAGGACTTGCAATCGGATATGAAGCAAGTCGAGAAAGGTAACTTCAATATTCAGACGGAGATCGGACAGATGAACGAAATCGGACAATTGGGCCGGTCGTTTAACGTTATGGTTAGCCGAACCAAGTTTCTCATGGAGGAAACGATCAATAATCAAGAAAGTAAGCGCAAAAGCGAGCTACTACTTCTCCAATCGCAGATTAATCCTCATTTCTTATACAATACGCTTGATTCGATCGTTTGGATGGCGGAGCAACGTCAGCACGAAGAGGTCGTTCTCATGACTTCCGCTCTAGCCAAGCTGTTCCGTGCAAGCATCACGAAGGATCAGGAGCTTGTACCTATTCGAGTAGAGATCGATCATATTACCAATTACTTACTTATTCAGAAGATGCGCTATAATGACGAACTTGATTACGTTATTGACATCGATGAGTCTATCCTCGAGTACAAAACACTTAAAATATTGCTACAGCCTTTCGTTGAGAATGCGATTTATCATGGTATTCGCAATATGTACGGTATTGAAGATGGGTTAATTACGATCCGTGGTAGAGAAGTCAATGATCAAATCGTGTTTGAGGTTGTGGATAACGGACTTGGAATGACACCGGAGCAGCTAGGGAAAATCCTTCTCAGTAAGGAGGAGAGTAATCGCAATCAAGGCATTGGAATCCGCAACGTTAACGAGCGGATCAAGCTCTATTTCGGGCATGAATACGGTATCCAAATCCGCAGTGAGATAGAAGAAGGTACCTGCGTTACGATTACGATACCTAAACTCGAATAAAGGGAGCATGATCATGCGGAAGCAGCGATTTACCTTATGGTTGATCATAGCGATCTTTGTTGTTGCGATCTATTCCATTTTTTATTTTAAGTTGTTTTTCGTTGCAACCAAACAAGAGCAAAGCGTGACGGTCATTCTCAAATCGATGAACGTCCGGATGGATTTCTGGCAAGCGGTAAGCAGGGGAGCAGAGGCAGCAGCGAAAGAAATGGGGCTGGAATTAGATGTACAGGGTCCTCTGCAGGAAAACGATGCTGATGATCAGCTTCGTATCTTGGAAGAGGCGATTGAACGGGAGCCAGAAGCGATTGTCATAGCCCCTATCGTTGATGAACGGATGCCTAAAGCGCTCGCCAAAGTTCGTTCCTCAGGTATTCGGTTAGTTGTAATCAATACGTTGATTGATATGACTCCAACTCCTGTTATTGTTTCGAACGATCACTTAGAGGCAGGTAGGCTTGCAGGTGAAGCCGCGTTGATCGCAACACAGGGCATTCCTAGCGTCGCAATCTTAAGCGATTATGAGAATTCGAAGATGTCTGATGAAAGGCTAACTGGCTTACAGGATACTCTAAAGAACTATAAAGACAGCGTTCAGGGTGTTTATTATGTGAATGATTCTGAAGAGAAGGCATATAGGATTGCTGAGAAATTGCTTGCCAGCGATAAAGCGTTTAATACATTTATCACCTTGAATGAGTCGGCGACACTGGGTGTTGCCAAAGTGCTGCAGGAGCAGAAGAAAGCGGGCCAAATTAACTTAATTGGATTCGACAGCACCGTGGATGAGATTCAACTCCTAGAATCAGGAACACTGAAAGCTGCTGTCATTCAGAAGCCGTTTAACATGGGGTATCTCGGAGTCAAAACAGCGTTGAAGCTAATTGATGGCAAAAAAACGGATCCAATTACTTATATCGAATCTAACGTGATTACGAAAGAAAATATGTATACTGCAGAAAATCAGAAGCTTCTGTTTCCATTTATCAATAAATAATTCGTGTTGGAAGGAAGCGATAAGCGTATGCGAGATTTAACCCGTCAAGTGCGGCGTGCTGTTGTCGTTATCATCGTATTGCTTATGCCCTTTGTCCTCATCTCCTGCATGCAATCAAACTCTAAGCCTTCCGCCGCACCGAAGGAGGAACGAGCTTTAATTCGGTTTGTAGCATCCGAGTATAGTACGGAAACAAAGCCGATTTTGGAGAAGCTGGTCAAGGAGTTTGAGTTGAAAAACCCGTTGATTGATATTGAGCTTCAGGTCGCAAACTGGGATATTCTCGATGGGATTTATACAACAATGATTAGCAAAAACCAACCACCGGATCTGCTGAATACGAACGTTTACGCTCATTTTGCTCAGGACGGTCTACTTAATAATTTTAGTGATATTATTTCTCCAGAATTAGCGAATAAGCTGTATCCCAATTTGCAAGAAATGGATCAGATGAATGGAATACAATATGCGATTCCCTACGTGGCCACAATACGGCAATTGTATTACAACATTGAGTTGTTCCAGAAAGCGAATATTACCACACCTCCGAAAACCTGGTCAGAGCTGAGGGAAGCGGCACGCAAAATTAAAGATACTGGAGAGGCATCTGGATTTGGAGTTGATCTAACGGATAACGAGACGCATGCGAATCTGTCTTATGTTTTCTATGGCTCAGGGGGATCTTGGATCAAGGATGGAAAGTGGGCAATAAATTCTCCGGCTAATGTCGAGGGCTTGACCTTTCTTAAAGAGTTGTTCGACCAGGGGTTAACGGATCCCGAGCCTACCGTTACAACGCGCGACGAGAAGCAACGGATATTAGGCAACGGAGAGCTTGGGATGATGATCTCAGGTAACTATTTCAGCACGGTTGTCCCAAAGGAATTTCCTAATCTGAACTGGGGTATTGGTCCGATTCCTGTAAAGGACGGAACTCCTCCGATCACTTTTGGTGTGCACGATGTGCTCGTCTCCTTCAAGACAGATCATACGAACAAGGAGGCATTATCTAAGTTTCTAGATTATTTGTATGATGATGCAGCTTATCAAGAGATGATCAAGCGCGAAGGGTTCCTTCCAGTCACGACGACGGTAGGCACTAGGCTGTCTGACCAAGACGGGATTATGAAAAGTAATTTGGATGCGCTGAGCAAAGCGAAGTTTTATCCTGTTCAAGAGCCTTCATGGCAGGCCGTGCTGGATTATGCCCGTAAGATGGGGGATGCCGTTCTTTACGAGCATACGACTCCTCAGGAAGCCTTAGACCAGCTTCAGCATTTCGCCGAATCGAAGAGTGGACGTTGAGATTTGACGAAATGGAAGATAATAAAGAATATGTGGAAGATATTCGATAGAGACTTAAGCCCTCCCAATCTATGATGAAATTAAGCGCTAGAGTTCATACGTGAGCTCATAAAGACAAGCGTTAAAAACATCATTAGTGGGAGGGTTTGCTTTAATGATTATGAAGAAAAAGTTTGCAGCGCTCGGTATCGCCACGATTCTGGCAGCCGTATCGCTAACAGGATGCGGTTCGAACAAGAATGAAGAAGCTTCCAAATCACCTTCAGCTTCGCCTTCAGCATCTACACCGGCGGCAACTGAATCGGCAAGTGCACCTGCTTCCGAATCACCTGACAACACAGTAAAACTATCAGGCGACTTTGAAATTCAATACTTCGTTGGTGGTTACGGCGACAAATGGTGGAAAAAGGTTATTGCTGATTTCCAAGCAGCTAACCCTGATCTGAATGTTAAAGAATCTGGCGGACCAAAAATCAACGATCAAATGAAACCCCGTTGGATCGGTGGCAATCCACCTGATTTCGTATACATCGATGGAGCTGGTCTGAACGATCGTCAAATGGTTGAAGATGGCCAACTTGAAGATTTAACAGAATGGTTGAAGGATGCTAAGAATGTTGATGGCGAACTGATCACGGACATTTTGGCGCAACCTGCACAACAATTCGATGGCAAAGTGTACAACATCCCACTCGTGTTGAATTCATGGGGTATTTTCTGGAACAAAGGTCTCTTCGCAGAGAAGGGTTGGGCTGAACCAACTGACTTCCAATCGTTCCTTGATGTAAGCGACAAGATCAAAGCAGCGGGTACTACTCCTTTCATCCACACAGGTAAATATCCTTACTATATCAATGGATCGATTCTGTATCCTGCAATCGTATCGGCAAATAACAATGACTTCACTGTTCTTCAAGATATGGCTGCTAACAAAGAAGAAGCTTTCAGAAGCCCTGCTGTATTGGCAGCGTTGAACAAAATCGTAGCTCTTCGAGATAAAGGCTTTATTGACAAAGCATCAATTCAAATCAACCATACCGATTCGCAAATGTTGTTCTTGCAAAACAAAGACGCATTTATCCCGAACGGACTTTGGATGCCTAACGAAATGAGCAAAGACGTTCCAGAAGGATTTAACTTCGGTTTCATTCCATCTGTAACTCAAGATGCTGGCGGTAAAGTTGTAGCGAATACTTCCACTGCAACTGTTGCAATTGCCAAGAACGGTAAGAACAAAGAAGCTGCAAAAGCATTCCTGCAATTCGTCTTCTCTAAAGCACAAGCTTCCCAATGGGCTGAGCTTAGTGGCGCGCCTTCGAACATCAAGGGCGACATCAGCAGCTCCAACGCTCCAAGCTTCGTTAAAGACGCTGCTAAATTCTTAACAGATCCGAACACAGTCGTTATCCCAACTATCACTTACAATGCTGACGTTGATAAAGCGATGATGGATGCTACTGATGCTCTGACTATTAGCAAGATTACCCCTGAAGAGTGGGTAGAACGTGTCGTAGCTGTTGCTAAAAAAGTAGCGAAATAATCTCGACTAACAAAATTAAAGCGGAGGGTGCTCGGGGCTAACGCCTCGATCATCCTCTGTGAATTTACTTGGAGGGACGGTAGGGAAGCATGAACTCAGGGACGGCAAAGTGGCAGCGGAACATATTTATCGCATCATTCATCATCCCTACGCTTATATTCTTTTGTATATTTACGATTTATCCGGTTGCCCAAGGTTTATATTATTCTTTCTTCGATTGGTCAGGAATGTCGGATACGAAAACTTTTATAGGCTTTGATAATTTCAAAGAGATGTATCATGATCCCATTGTTTGGAGAGCGATCGGTAACGATTATTTTCTCGTTGCGGGCAAAGTCGTTGGTATTATGGTTCTTGCAACCTTTTTCGCGGTAGCACTCACGCGCTTCGGCTTTAAGATGGCTGGGTTTTTTCGTTCGATCTTCTTCATTCCGAATGTTATTTCCGTCGTCGTTATCGGCGTGCTGTGGAATTTCATATATAACCCACAAATCGGTTTCTTAAATGCTTTCCTATCTTTATTCACGAAAGAACAAGTCACGATCACATGGCTTGGATTTACCGATCATACGATTTGGATGTTACTCCCACCAGCAATCTGGGCAGGTATCGGATTTTATATGATCCTCCTTATTGCGGCGATTCAGAGTATTCCAGCGTCCTATTACGAAGCGGCTAGCATTGAAGGCGCTAATCAATGGACACAATTCCATAGGATCACCATTCCACTCGTATGGGAGCAGATTAAAGTATCTGTCTTGAACATCATGATGACTACGCTTAACGGATCCTTCGTTATCGTCTGGATTATGACCGAGGGTGGACCGGATAATAGTACGCAGGTCATGGGCTCGTATTTGTATCAGATGGCATTCCGGCAATACCATTTCGGTTACGGAGCTTCGATTGGCTTTGTCATCTTGATCCTGTCGCTAATTACGACGATCGTACTTCAACGGTTAATGCGTCATGAAACCGTCGAGATGAGCTAAGGGGGACTACGAGATGAATTTAGAGATTAAGAATCCAGTCGCCAAGCTATTCTTCTATGTGATTCTAATTTTGTGGGGCATTTCTGTATTGTATCCATTACTATGGACCTTACTAGATGCATTGAAGGACAACGAGCAGTTTTTCCGTAACGCACCTTGGGCATTACCTGATTTTCCACTCATCTGGGAAAACTTTTCTTACGTCTGGAACAAGTATCATTTCGATACTTATTTTATGAACTCACTCATCATTACAGCGGGTTCCACTGGATTAGGGCTGATCCTGTCAGCTATGACGGCCTATGTATTGGCAAGATATAAGTTCAGAGGAAGCGGTGCTTTGTTTCTTCTTTATATCTCTTCTATGATGATCCCATTTGTTTTAGCGTTAATTCCACTGTTCTTCTTGCTAAACTCGATGGATTTGATTAATACGAAGATTGGCCTGATTTTCGTATACGCCTCGAGTGTGCTAGCCTTTGGAATATTCGTACTTGTTGGATTTTTCAAGTCTTTACCGAAGGAACTAGAGGAAGCAGCGATTGTGGATGGTGCCTCTTATTATGGAACGTTTTTCCGCGTGATGTTGCCATTGTCTCAACCAGGGTTAATCACGATAGCAATCGTAAATATTTTGAACATTTGGAACGAATACATCGTAGGAACGATATTAATTAATGACCCAAGTCAGTACACACTTCCTGTTGAAATCGGCGTTATGCAAGCGGAGATGCAATACAGAACGGAGTGGGGGCCATTGTTCGCGGCACTTATGATTACGATTGTTCCTGTTCTGATTATTTATATTTTCTTCCAACGTCAAATTGCGAGTGGGATTACGGCAGGTGCGGTCAAATAAGAATTGGATGATGAGATAGCCTAGACATCTGGGGAAGGTGCATTACGTGTCTAAAGAATTGCGCAAGCTGCTGATTATGAATGCAATCAGCTCAATTATAACGATCTACATCGCCATTTTTGTTAATTTATACATTTGGGAGTACAACCATTCAATTGCTGAAGTGTCGTTGTACAACATTTCGATGTTTATTTGCTGGGGAATCTCCTTCGTTGCCGCAGCTAAGCTACTGTCCCGTTTCTCTATACGTTTGCCATTAGCGGTTTCCGCGCTTTGCGGAGCCGCTGCTTTTACGTATTTAGTATACGTTCAATTCGAAATTCGATATTTGTGGATCATTCTGCTCGGTATTCCTGTTGGTGCAATGTTCGGCTTCTCTGCAGCATCTCAGAGCTTGAGCTTAGCCTTGAAGGGCAAGGGGAGAGAATTCGCACCCTATTTTGCTGCGACTGTTATTATTACTCAGGTATTATCTATGGCCGTCCCATTAGCATCTGCGAAGGTGATTGAGGGTTTCGGCTATGCAGGTTCATTTGGTCTTATGCTCGTATTTGTCACATTAATGCTTGTATTCTCGATTTATATGCCACGGATTACTTTGGCTGAATCTCAGATTCAAAAGCGAGACACTCCACAGGATTCGATTAGAAAATATAGCTTTCGCATGGCCTTTAGCATGCCAGGCTCCAAGTGGATTTTGTTTTCATTGCTGGCGACGGGGATATTTATGCAGTTTCAAAATCTATTTACTTTACTTTTTACATTTTCAGTTACCCAAGATAAGCTGCAAATCGCTCTATTAAATATGCTATATACTTGCTGTTCTCTTCTCGGACTATGGCTTTATAAAAAAGTAAAGCTCATAGAGATGCGTTGGCTATGGATGGGAACCATCTTGATTGCGATCGGATTTCTGATCGTGCTTATCCGTCAGCCTTGGGCCTTGATCACGTCTAACATCATGACCTCGTTTGGAATGTTCTACTTTCTGACGGTGTGGAGTGCGCAGCAGTTTCGCTTTATTCAGCATTCAGGTCCGGCGCAGCAAACGTCTTTTCTCATCTGGAGAGAGTGTATTCTGATCTTTACTCGGTGTCTGCTGCTGGGGCTCACCTTACCCTTGAAAGATATGGGGGGGATGGGGTTTGCGCTCATTATCGGAATAACCGTTATATGCTTACTCTCGATTCCAGCATTCCAGCAGAGAGCGATACGAGAATCAACTTTCGCGGACAAGAAAAGGGTGGAGCAGCCCGTAATGCGACCTCGGAGTCCCTAGAAAACTGTTACTGCTGGGGTTTCTTAGCTTGTCTAGATCGTGACAAAACCGATAATCATAAGGAGTAAGACGAGTAGCAGAGGTAACCCGTTCAGAATAATACCTAGAACCGCAAATACCTTCTTGTAGCCTGGCTTTGTAAGGGCAACGATACCTAAGATGAGACCTATGAGTACGAGGCCGAGGAGCAGGGGGAACAGGATCAGATAACCGATGTAAGGCTGAATTTTGTTTACGAACTCTTCTTCGGCCATTAATCGCTTCCCGTTTTCATCGACGATGGCCGACCAATCAAAAAATTGATTTACTAAAGCTGTAATCACGAAGGTCAGAATAAGGAAAGAAATGATGCTGACCATGGATATTACAAAGGACGCGATGCCAAAACGACTGTGCCTTAACGGCTGCTCAGTTGAATTGTGAATCGGGAAAAAGGCCTTCTTGTTTACAAATTGTTCATGATTTTCATGCTGCTCGTTCATGACTTTACACCCCAATAGCGGTATGATAGTTAAAGTTTCGATATTCATGACTCAAGGAGGATTAGCTACGTGAATAAGTATGTCAAAATTGGAGCACTAATTGCAATGTTATCTGTTGTATTAGGCGCATTTGGCGCTCATATGCTAGAAGACCGTTTAACCGCTGATGCTATAGATGTATATGAGACAGGTGTTCAGTACCATATGTTTCATGCTGTCGGGATATTGCTAATTGCCATACTCATCGAGCGGTTGCCCTCTAAGAAGTTGGCGATCTGGGCAGCAAGGTTGATGATCATTGGTATTGTGCTGTTTTCTGGAAGTCTATATGCGTTGGCATTGAGCGGAGTTAAGGTTCTTGGAGCAATTACACCGATCGGTGGAGTCGCTTTTATCGCAGGTTGGATTTGCATGGCTTTAGCCGCTCGTCAATCGAAGTAGGAATCCAACTTGCTCAACTATATTAGCTACTGAACGACGATTTCCTCTCCATTCCTCCATAATCCATCTAAATTTGCGCAAAAAGATGGAAAAAAGCTATACAACATCGAAGATTGTTCTATAATGGAAGAAGTTAACAACTTAGAACTAATTTCCATAGCGGAGGAAGGACGTAGCCTAGTGATCGGATGGTCCGTTAATGGACTTTGGCTTACAGCATTTACTGTAGGCACAGTTTTGGCCGCGAGTGCCGCTTCATCGGGCTGGGTGTTAGCCCGTAAGAGTAACAGGATTCTTACCTCTGGTCCGTCCTATCAATTGGAGTTGTTAGATTCTTTATATAATAACAGTCCGATTGCTTTTGCAGTTATTGATCGGCAGGGTCGGTTTATTGATATTAACCGAGATCCATCCGATATCGTTGGTTATAGTAAGGAAGAGATGAACGGTAGCCCCTTTGCAATGATGGTGGATGCGGATTCCCAGGACATAACGAGGCAGATTTTTCAGCGGACGCTTAAAGGGGAAAAATGCTCTCAGGAAATTAAAATCTTGCATAAACAAGGTCATACGATCGATTTAAACATACACACCTCTCAATTAGTAAGAAGAAACAAGACGATAGGTATTCTTGTATTCATAGAAGATATTAGTGATCGCAAACGTTCGGTGGAACGAATCCGTTATATGGCCTATTACGATGATATGACTGGTTTACCTAACCGTCGTTTTTTTATGAATAGGCTAGAAAAGAAATTACAGTATTCCATCGAGAACAGAACGCGACTTGCTGTATGTTATTTGGACGTAGATAGATTTAAGTTGGTTAATGCTTCATTTGGTAGAGATTTCGGTGATATGCTACTCCTCCAGATTGCTGAGAGAATGAGCAGAATATTATCTGAGCCTGGTGATCTAGCCCGTATGGAAGGCGATGAATTCGCTGCGTGCTTCGATCATCTAAGGGATGATGAGGATGTATCAAGTCGCTTGGATGAAATCATGTCCGTATTAGAGGAACCGTTTGAAATGAACGGTGTACCTGTATATATTACAGTTAGTATTGGCGTTTCCCTTTGCGATAATGGTTCTGAGAATGCAGAAACATTACTGAAAAGAGCGGATACAGCTCTTCATCGTGCAAAGGAAAATGGTAAAAACGATTATTTGCTCCATTCAGGAGATATGGATCCTGTTGCATTGCACAAGCTGACAATTCAACATGAAATGCGTAGAGCTTTGATGAACAAGGAGTTTATTCTCTATTATCAGCCTCAATATGATCTGGCTTCGGGTCAGATCGTCGGATTAGAGGCATTAATTCGCTGGGTGCATCCGGACCGCGGACTTATTTCTCCTGGAGATTTCATTCCTGCGGCTGAAGAGAGTGGAATCATTGTCGCTCTTGGTGACTGGGTCATTGAGGAAGCTTGTCGACAAAATAAGGCTTGGCAGGACGCTGGAATGCCTCGTATCCCCGTATCCGTGAACTTATCTATCAGACAATTTACCCAAAGAAACTTAACGGATAAAGTAGCAGAGGTATTACAACAAACGGGGCTTCAAGCACGTTATTTGGAGCTTGAGATCACAGAGAGCATGACAATGGATATTGAGCGTGCTTCCCAATGCTTGAAGGAATTAACGGATCTTGGCGTTAATATTAGCATCGATGATTTCGGAACCGGCTATAGCTCGTTTCATTATTTGAAAAATTTACCGATTGCACGGCTTAAAATTGACCGTTCCTTTGTTAGAGATCTTGAGCAAGACCCTAATGATGCAGCCATTGTTGCTGCAATCATTGCTATGGCCCACAACCTACAGCTACAAGTCATTGCTGAGGGGGTTGAAACGAAGGACCAGGTACATTTCCTACGTTCCCATCGGTGCGATGAAATGCAAGGGTATTTTGGCAGCCCGCCGCTACCAAGTGTTGGGATACTAGAGCTGTTGCAGGATAAGCTTAATCGTTCAGCTCTACCAGACTTTTATGATCATAATTTGGGATTCAGTATATAAGTAGAGTTGTATGGTACTCACAAATATGCGGTGGGGCATTCTCTTGGAGAATTGCTCTTTTTTTTTATTTTGAAATTCAAATTTTTGGAAGAATGCTCTATCGATAGAGCCGCATTCTAGCGCGGTTTTGCTGCTGAAATAGCCCCTTGGTAGAGAATTAAGAAATATAACAAGCACTATGAATAGTTCAACTTTCTCATTGACTTACACAATATATTGATATAAATTGAAACGAGTCGCTATACATATTGTGTCTAAGGCATTGAGAGGAGAATGGATAGGATGTTGATTGCATATGATTCCAAGACAGGAAATGTACGGAGGTTTATAGATAAGCTCAAGCTACCTTCTATACAAATCGAGGAGTCGCTAGATATCGATCAGTCTTTCATTCTAGTTACATATACGACGGGCTTTGGACAAGTCCCGGATAAAGTAACGTCTTTCTTGAGACGCAATCATAGCAAAATGCGCGGTGTATCCGCGAGTGGTAATCGGAATTGGGGAGATGGCTTTGCCCTTAGCGCAGACCACATCGCAGCCATGTATGGGGTGCCGATTATTAGCAAATTTGAATTGTCGGGCACAAAACGGGATGTAGAACAATTTGTACAGGAGGTGCATGCAGTTGCGTCATATTGAGTTAAATAACTTATTAATGCAAAAAGATCCAGAAGGTTTCTTTCAACTAGACAAAGACCGTGAAGCTGTAGAAGAATTTATGGCTGACGTTAAGCGCAATAGCATTCAATTCTCATCAACGAATGACAAAGTCCGTTATATGGTGGACAACAATTTCTATGAGGATGTTTACAAACAATTTACTGAGCGTGAGGTTGAAGACATATACGATCTTACTCACAGCTACGGGTTCCAATTTAAGTCTTACATGGCAGCATCGAAATTTTACACAGACTATGCCGTTAAGACTAACGATAAATCACTGTATTTAGAACAATATGCAGATCGGGTAGCTATTGTGGCACTTCATCTGTCTAGAGGAAATCATGGGGTTGCCCTAGCATTGGCCTCCGCCATGATGGAGCAACGTGTACAGCCTGCGACTCCGACTTTCCTTAATGCAGGGAAAAGCAGACGTGGTGAAATGGTATCCTGTTTCCTATTAGAAATGGATGATTCTCTTAATTCGATCAATTACGGAATTGGGACATGCATGCAGCTGTCGAAAATAGGCGGAGGCGTAGCCGTGAACCTGTCGAAGATTCGCGGACGGGGTGAGTCGATCAAAGGGGTGGAAGGCGCTGCTAAAGGCATTATGCCGGTCCTTAAGCTCATGGAGGATGCTTTCTCCTATGCGGATCAGATGGGGCAGCGTAAGGGCTCTGGAGCGGGTTATTACAACATCTTTGGTTGGGACGTTATGGAGTTCCTTGATAGCAAGAAGATCAACGCAGACGAGAAGACCCGTCTGAAAACATTGTCAATCGGGTTGATCGTGCCTGATAAATTTTATCAACTAGCGGAAAAAGATCAGCCTCTTCATGTATTCGCACCTTATACGGTATTCCAGGCTTATGGTGTACACCTGGATGATCTAGATATCGATAGCATGTACGATGAGCTCATGGCAGATGATCGCGTGAAGAAGAAAGTTATCATGAGCGCACGGGATATGCTTAGTAAGATCGCAACAACGCAATTGGAATCGGGCTACCCTTACATCATGAACAAGTCTAACGCTAACCGCGCACACGCGCTTAAAGATATCGGCAATATTAAGATGTCGAACTTATGTACGGAAATATTCCAGCTCCAAGAAACATCAGAAATTGGTGACTACTTCGAGCCAGATACTATCCGTAGAGATATTAGCTGTAACCTTGCTTCGCTCAACATCGCTAATGTCATGGATTTGCGTAAAATCAAAGAATCGGTACATGAAGGTATAATCGCGTTAACGGCAGTTAGTAATATGACAACAGTAGCTAACGCTCCAGGAGTGGCTAAAGCGAATGCAGAGCTGCATTCCGTTGGACTTGGCGCCATGAACCTACACGGCTACTTAGCTAAGAACAAGATCGCCTATGAAAGCGCAGAAGCACGCGACTTCGTCCGTACGTTCTTCATGATGATGAACTTTTATTCTTTGGAGAAAAGCATGGAGATTGCTCGCGATACTGAGACTTCGTTCCAAGGCTTTGAACGTTCAGAATATGCAAAAGGGACTTACTTTGAGCGTTATCTAGAGACGGACTATCGTCCTGCGACGGATAAAGTCAAGCAGTTGTTCGAAGGGATAGCTATCCCTTCACCTGAGGATTGGCTGAAGCTGAAAGCGGATGTCGCGAATAATGGACTGTATCATGCTTATCGGTTAGCGATTGCGCCAACACAGAGCATTTCCTATATTCAGAATGCAACTTCAAGCGTTATGCCAATCGTAGAGCCGATTGAAACACGTACTTATGCCAATTCGACAACTTATTATCCGATGCCATTCCTTAGCCGAGATAATTTCTTTTTCTATAAATCTGCTTACCAGATGGATCAATTCAAAGTTATTGATCTTATTGCCGAAATTCAGCCTCATGTGGATCAAGGGATCTCTGCCGTTCTCCACGTGAACAGTGATGCAACGACAAGACAGCTTTCCCGTTACTATGTTTACGCAGCTAAGAAGGGCCTTAAATCGCTCTATTACACGCGTACGAACCGGTTATCCGTAGAAGAATGCATTACTTGCTCCGTATAAGAGAGTTCGAACCTGTAACATAAGCAATTAGGAGGTCAAAATATTAATGTGTGCGCATAAAGCCGTCAACTGGAACCGTCCCGACGATGATTTTACGATTACGTTCTGGAATCAGAACATCATGCAATTCTGGACGGACGAGGAAATTCCATTGTCCGACGATAAGATGTCCTGGATGATGTTAAGTGAGCAGGAACGTGAGCTCTATATGAAGGTTCTGGGGGGCTTGACGCTTCTAGATACCGTACAGGGCGGAGTTGGCATGCCGAGGATTCTGGAGCATGTAGAGGGGCTTCAGCGTAAGGCTGTGCTTGGGTTCATGGGGATGATGGAGCAGATCCATGCTAAGTCCTATAGCAGCATATTCACGACACTAGCAACGACCGAAGAAATCGATCAAGTATTCCGCTGGGTGGAGAACAATTCGTTCCTCCAAACGAAAGCGGACACGATCGTCCAATATTATAACAACATCGAAACTCCTAAGGGATTATTCCTGGCAATGGCGGCATCTGTACTACTAGAAAGCTATTTGTTCTATAGCGGATTTTTCTATCCGTTGTACTTGGCGGGTCAAGGTAAGATGACGAGCAGCGGCGAAGTCATTGATCTCATTCTGCGCGATGAGAGCATCCATGGGTTATACGTTGGCGTTCTCGCCCAAGAAGTATATGCCAAGCTAGATGAGGACGAGCAGAACGAAGCCTACGAGGTTCTACACGGACTGCTGATGTATCTCCATCAGAACGAGGAAAAATATACGGACGAGCTATATACGTCAGTTGGATTAGCGGAGGAAGTAAAGACATTCATTCGCTACAATGCTAACAAAGCGTTCATGAACATGGGATTTGATCCTGTATTTCCTGAAGAAGACGTGAATCCAATTGTTTTCAACGGGATTAGCACACGAACGAAGCAGCATGACTTTTTCTCGAAAAAAGGGAACGGGTACGTTCGGACCATCCATGTTGAAGCGATGACGGATGATGACTTCAAATTTGATTTCTAATCCAGTTACCAAATCAGTAGTAAATAGCCTCCAACACCACTGAGAAAGTGGGGTTGGAGGCTATTTGTATACATGGAATCCTGACAATATTGCGGGCTGTGAAGGGGGAGAGCACAAAAAACTGGGGTTATCTCGAAAGTCTGAATGGACCCTCGGAGATAACCCCGGTTTAATAAGTGCGATTAGTCTATAAAATCGTCTATTTCGTTTAATCCAACGGAATAGACTTGTTTTTCGTCTACATGATATACAGTTAGCAGTTGGGTATCTGCGTCAAAATTAATGACGCGGCAAGGGATACTCATAGTCACCCCAAGACCTTTATTAATATTTAGTCTAAGAAGTTTGTTGCTCTCTATATATTGACGAATACGAAGTTCGAATGGATCAGGCTGAGTAGGTGCTTTAACAGCGATTTTCTTGGGCGGAGCGGGTGTCGGAACGACCACGTCCTTAGTGCTAGGCTTTTTGTCTGATTCAATTCGGTAATCAGAGAAGTTAGAATCAGCTAAAGCATGCAGCAATTGTTCTAATGCCGCACCTCTGCTGGTAGCAGAAATATTAAATTCCACATTAAATATATAGGAGCCATCGGGTGTTTTGTTCGTTATGTTCATACAAAATGCCTCCATCATAGTGCGTAGTTCATTGAAACCATGCCTTTATCCCTAATATATCATGTTTTTATCGCCCGAAATAGCATAATGGGTCTAAATGCCCTGAAAATTGAATCGAATGGCGCATATTCTATATCGCAAGAACCTATGCCGAATGACAGGCAGGGAGGTGATAGGCATGGTTAGAGTTGTTCCGCTTCAAATCGATGATTGTACAGCAATCGGTGTTGAGGTGTTGTTGCCCAAAACAACGCTATTAGCGATTACAGCTGGGAATGGTTATATTATGTGTGGTGCTTTAGATGTACAATTGCTTAACGAGAAACTGAAGCATCGCGAAATCATCGCGGGTCGCGCCGTAGGCGTGCGGACTTTAGAGGAGTTACTCAATGCCCCACTCGAATCGGTAACGGATGCCGCAAGAGATATAGGGATTACAGTTGGGATGAGTGGTCAGGAAGCAATTCGCATATTGGCGAAGGCTGCTTCCTAACAAAAATCTTCATTCCATAAAGATTATTTGAGAAATAGCTGCTGCAAATGCTCGGAATAAGGCGCTGTCAGGATGCCTTTCTCCGTAATGATCGCTGTAACAAGCTCATTTGGAGTAATGTCGAAAGCTGGATTGTAGACTGCAACGCCTTGGGGAGCGGTGCGCTTACCGAAGCTAAGAGCTACTTCATCAGAATGACGTTCTTCGATCGGAATGTCGGCGCCAGTAGGCGTCGACAAATCAATAGTGGAAAGCGGACAAGCTACATAGAATGGGATATTATGGGCCTTAGCTAGAACAGCTACGCTATAAGTACCAATCTTGTTGGCGACATCTCCATTAGCGGCAACGCGATCGGTTCCGACAATAACGGCTTGAATCCAGCCTTTAGACATCACATGACCGGCCATGTTATCACATATTAATGTGACATCTACACCTGCTTGATGAAGCTCATATGCGGTCAAACGCGCGCCTTGTAGCACAGGGCGTGTTTCGTCTGCAAATACCTTCAGATGAATGCCTTGCTCAAGAGCTAAGTAGAAGGGGGCAAGGGCGGTACCATATTTCGCGGTTGCTAGTCCACCAGCATTGCAGTGTGTAAGAACGCCCATGCCATCCTTGAACAAAGTAAGGGCGTGTTCTCCAATGAGGCGGTTCGTAGCCTCATCTTCAGCTTGGATTAGCTGTGCTTCAGCAAGTAGAGCCTGCTTCGCATTTGTTGTGGTCGTTCCTGACTGTGCCAAGTGTCCGGCATGTGTCTTCATTCGATCAAGCGCCCAGAACAAATTAACGGCAGTCGGCCTAGATGTAGATAAATACTCAGCATGCCGGTTAACTTCAGTTACCAGGTCCTCTACGGTGCCTGTGAAGTTTGCAACACCAAGGTAAACTCCATAAGCGGCGGCGATACCGATCGCAGGTGCTCCTCTTACCTTGAGCTCACGAATGGCTTCCCAAACATCTTGTGGCGTTGTGAGATTTAAGTAGATCGTTTCTTCAGGAAGCAGTCTCTGATCCAATAAGGATAAAGCGTCCTGTTCCCAACGTAATGAATGTAATACCTCTGATTTACGACTCTGTTGCTCCTGGCTCATCATGTTAACCCCTCTCGATTCATAGCCCTAAAAACGATATTCATCATCTTTAAGAAGCGGAACCGGCAATATCGATTAGTTCCTCAATAGATGCAATTGTACGGTTGTTTTTGATCAAGCTTTTACCGATTTCAAGTGCTAATCTTTGCGCTTTCCCACGTACGGCTTGATCGGGAATGCGATCGATATCTGCAACATGTGCCAGCCCTACAATGCGACGAACCATTTTAGCCCCTGCGAAACCGACTGAGTCCTGAAGTAGCCTCTGCATATAGTTGTCTTGATAACCGTCTGCCTTCGCTACACGATCCACGCCATGTTCATTCCATAAAGCGCGGAATTTCTGCTCGAAGGCTGTCCAGATATCGCGGACGGTTTGAATAAGATAATGCCTGCGCTCCTGACGAGCGGTCTCATCGGTAGACCAATGTTCTTGGGAGGCATAATGGAGTAAGAGATTAGCAAGAACCGCACCGATGTCAAATCCCATAGGACCGAAATATGCGAATTCAGGATCGATCACCTTGGTCGATTCCGGGGTTATGAATATACTGCCGGTGTGAAGATCCCCATGAAGTAATGCTTGTGCATGAGTCAGAAACTTTTCTCGAAGAAGTGCGACCTCTAGATGTAACGCGGAGTCTGCCCATATTTCGTCAACTTCCCCCTGTAGATGAGGGTCAAAGCTGTTCGTATCTGCATCCGTGTAAGGATGATCGAAGATCAGATCCTCTGTTATTTTGCAAAGCTCAGGGTTGGCGAAGGAACGGACAAGCAGCTTCTTCTCCTGTTGATTCATCCCTAGATCTGAAGTGAAGAATAACGTTTGAGCAAGGAAATCGGAAATATCTTCGGCAAATTTTGGATAAACTCCTCCATCCATTAGGCCTTGGCGCATAATAACGTGGCTGCTTAAGTCTTCCATAATCGTAAGAGCAAGCACTTCGTCTGTATGGTAAACCTGCGGAACAAGTCCTGGGGCTAACCGCTCTTCAATTCTTAACGCTTCACTTTCAATACGGGCTCGATCCAATGTGAGCGGCCAGGATTCTCCAACGACCTTGGCGTAAGGCAAAGCTTGCTTAACGATTAAGCTTTGACCGGATGATGGCTGACTGACATGAAAGACAAGATTAAGATTTCCATCGCCGATCTCTCTGCAGATTAGTTCGCCCTGTGAATCGAAAATACTAGTATTTGTTCGAGCGATTAGGATCGCTTCTTCTTCATTTAAAGGATGATATTGACTCAAAAAATTCGCCTCCACAGGGTTAACCGATAGGTTCAGTTGAATAATAGGTAGAATGCTATAGATGTTAGTATAAAGCACTTTACCTGTGGTTTAAAGTAGGGGGTCTATGCCGATTAAAAAGTCAGTTTTATCTACCTAATGTTGGGTTTTGGAGGACTGACCTTACAGGCTCGCCCATGTTAATTTGTATGTACTAGGCAGATTAATTATCGATTGGCGAGCAAGGGGGGCTTGGATATGGGCAAGTATTGGCCTAAGGGATTGAAAATCCGAACGATCCGCGGCAAATTTCTTGTGTTGACCCTGCTGCTTACCGTAGTGCCGATGGTTGCTTTAAGCTTTACCTTCTATCGAATAGCGGTGCAATCACTCGGTAATAAGGCGGAGGAGCATGCCTACCAGTCGAGGCTCATGAGTGCAAACTTCCTGAACGGTACGATTACCGACTTGAACGATCTCACTAACGCGATTCTCGGTAATCCAGAGGTGCAATCGATCCTACGACAGCCTTCTTCTGACGATTATGAGTTTCTAAGGAACGTAGAGCGTTTGAACAAAATTATCCGCGCACAAACACAAACGAAGCCTTACATTATATCCACTCTTATTTACGCCGCCAATGGTGGACCGAACCGTTCCTTATACCAAGGCAATGACTCGATCCGCTTTGGCGGTCTTCCCACGATAGAGGAAGCCATTCGCTACTTCGAAAGTCTACGAGAGGATAATCGGCTGACATGGCATAATGGTTCACCATTCGTACGAGAGGATAACACGATTCCTGACGATCATCTTTATGTGGGCAAGCTGCTCAGGAGAACCGAGGGTAACTATGAGGAATTGGGCTTTCTGATGCTAGAGATTGAAAAGTCGAGTTTTTTTCATGGCTTATCGTTTTTGAAGCCTGACACCAATTCACAGTTCTGGATTCTGGACAGTGCGGGTATCCCCATTTATCGCTTGCCAGAGGACGACAAAGCGGATTTCATAGCGCTGCGATACATCGCAAATGAGACGGAAAAACAGCCTGAGCAAAAAAAGGAATGGTTGGATTGGCACGGGGAGCGCTCAATGGTTTCCTATGCCCCTCTTGTTCTTAATGGTTGGACGCTACTACACCGAGTAGATAGCGTAGCGCTGTTCGAGGATGCTAACCGCATCGGGAGGCTAACGATTCAAATCTTCCTCGTCGTCCTGCTAGTGGGCTGGATACTGGCGTATCGTTTTAGCGACACCATTCGGCTTCCGCTTCGAAAGCTTAGGGGATTAATGAACATAGCAGGCGGAGCAAACGCAACTGCCGTTGTATTTGATACTAAGGATGAAGTCGGACAGATAGGAGATCGGTTGCAGCGTATGATGCGTGAAAATCAACAGCTCAACGATCGAGTATACGAAGCCATGCTCTCTTGGAAGGAAGCAGAGTTCCGAACACTACAGGCGCAGATCAATCCCCATTTTCTATATAACACGCTCGAATCGTTGAACGGCTTAGCATTGGCGAACGGACAACGAGAAATGTCTGAAATGATTGGAGCACTCGGTAAGTTTTTCCGTATTGCATTAAGCCAAGGGAGTGAAATGATTCGAATTAGTGAAGAGGTGGAGCATGTGAATGCTTACGTCCACGTTCAGCAGTTTCGCTTTCGCGATAAATTTGAATGGATCTCTGAGGTAGACGAGGAAGTCCTAAATGGCTATGTGCCTAAATTATTGTTACAGCCTCTCGTCGAAAATTCGATTTATCATGGCTTGAAGAAAAGGCAGGGAGTCGCTTACTTGATGCTTAGTGGTCGTAAGGAGGAAGGTGCTGTTAAATTCTCAGTTAGCGATGATGGGAATGGGATCGAACCTGAACGACTTGAACAAATCCGCCAAGCGTTAGAAGTGGAGAGTGATGAGGTTAAGGATGAGGTCGGCTTCGGATTAAGAAATGTACATGCAAGATTACGTTATTACGGTCCGCAATATGGGGTGCAAATATCTAGCGAGTTAGGTTTATATACAACGGTGACCTTGACCGTTCCTTGGTGGATGAACCGACCAGAAGGGGGAAAGAAGCATGTTCCGACTGTTGATCGTGGATGACGAATTCCACATTCGAGAAGGCCTGAAGCATCATGTATTGCAGACAGGTCTACCTATAGAAATTATCGCAGCGGCAGAGGATGGCGAAACGGCATTGCGTTTATTTGAGGAGCAAAGGCCGGACATTGTGATTCTAGACATTAATCTACCCGATATTAGCGGACTAGAAGTTGCAAGGCGAATTCGTGAGAAGGACGAAGCTACGCCCTTACTCTTCCTGACAGGCTATGAATCGCTTACTTATATTCGGGAAGCCATTGGGCTGCAGACTGTTGATTATTTGCTGAAGCCGATTACGAAGGATGAACTAACAACGGGTTTACAGAAAGCTCAGGATTGCGTTGTGAGGCAAAGAAAGACGGCGAAGGGATTAGAGCAAAAGCGATCTGTTGCGTTGGAATACGCTTTGCTTGATTTGTTGCTTCAGAGGAGGTCCGTTGACGATACGATCGAGGAGTTGCTGAGCGAGAACAATTCTCCGCTAAGCTCCGGAGCGCCTTATGTCGTCCTATGCTGTGATTTAGATGTCATTCCTTTCCGTGTAGCAGAAGGAGATGAAAGACAACTGTACGGCTATGCATTCAGTAGATTGGCGATTGAAGCAGCTTCATCCGTGTCAGGAACTCTTGGTGCGGCAATTGCTCCGGATCGAGTCATTCTTGTGTTGCCTGTTGCAGGTAGGAAAATAGTAGAGGCTGCTATCAAGCAGGTTCGAACAACTCTAGAAGAGTATATGGGAATTTCCACGACAATTGGGATAAGCAGAACCGTGCTAAATTTAAATCGTTTGCCGGAAGCCTACCGTGAAGCTGTACATGCAGCTGAACATAAGGGGTGGGTTGGAAACGGTCAAGTTATTCCCTTCGAAAGTGTGCAGATTGTGGAGACGACTCGGCAAGACTTGCTCGACAAGGAGTTCATTCTGATATCGGAAATTAGAGCAGGCAATAATGGAGCTGTCTTATCGATATTACAGGATTGGTCAACGCAGCTTGGAGAATTGCCTTCGCGACAAGTAAAAATGATGGCCACGCAGCTCGTTCTATTCGTTATGAGAGTTGTTCAGAGTCAGAGCCTCATCCATCTTACTCAACAAAATAGTGATCTGAACGACCCGTTATTGGTGCTATCCCAAATGAGCAACGGTAACGAAATTATCCAATATGTGAAAAATTATTTTGTTCAAGTCGGTCGACTGATTCAACAGTCAAAGGAAGCTGTTGTACCTAGAATGTTCGAGCAGGCGAAGACTTGGATTCGAGAAAATCTCCACGAGGATGCGAGCTTAAACGGCTTAGCCCAGCATTTACACCTAAGTCCGAAGTATTTAAGCTCTCGGTTCAAGCAGGTAACAGGTGAATGCTTCCTGGACTTTTTAACACGCGTGCGCTTTGAGAGGGCCCGTGAACTTCTGTTGGACTCGCAGCGAAAGGTGTGCGAGGTTGCTGAGGCGGTAGGTTTCGGGGATACGAATTATTTCAGTATCGCATTCAAGAAGAACACAGGATTCACACCAACCGAGTTTCGTAAGCGTTATTTATAAAATACATCAAAAAATCGAACCAAAACAAAGAGGGCATGGAATCGTTGTATGGTTCGTCTTACCGGTACAATCGATAATCAAGTTGAGTAACCCAATAGACTGAATCGAGAGGGGACAAAAGTATGCTCAACTTGCACAAACAAAGATGGCTAGCCGTTCTAATGGTATTTGTTCTAGTGGGAATCACCGCCTGTAGCTCGGGAAATAAGGGCGGAAACGAGGCGAGCTCTAGCAAACCTCCTAGTGAAGCAAGTGGAAGCAAGCTCGTAGAGGAATCAGCAGCACCAGCGGAGCATGTCAATCTGACCTTCATGTATTGGGGCAGCAATGATGAGAAAAAAGCGATGGAAAAAATGATCGATTCCTTCAATGAAAGTCATCCGAACATCACGGTGAAGGGTGAGCACGTACCAGGAGATTACAATACAAAAATGAACACGCTTATGGCTGCCAACCAATTGCCGGACGTTGCTTATTTAGGAGACGCTCTGACGAATAAGTGGGGTAGCGAAGGTAAGCTGCTCGACTTCAGCCAATATTATGGAGATTACCCAGAGCTACAAAATAAACTTAAAGCCTCTTACTTGTACACGGAGCCTGGCAAAGCAGTAGCAAACTTCACCGCGCTCGAAGTCATGGTGCTGTATTACAACAAGGAAATTTTCGAGGAAGCGGGAGTTCCTCTCCCTCCGTCTGACCCGACGAAAGCTTGGAATTGGGACGAATTCGTTACAGTTGCTAAGCAATTAACTAAAGATAAGAACGGCAAGCATCCAGGAGAAGAGGGCTTCCAGGAGAAAAGCATCGACCAGTACGGCTTCTCTTTCGGAAGTGATCGAGGAACTTACGGACCGCTGCTTGAAAGTAACGGTGCGGGTATCCTTGATGAATCCGGCACGAAATATGCGCTTAATTCACCTGAAAGCGTCGAGGTTTTCCAGAAGCTGCAGGATTTGATTTATACGCATCACGTATCTCCGGATTTGATCCAGCAGCAGAACATGCCGGACAATCACGTTAGGCTGCAAACACGTAAGGTAGCGATGGTGCTTGACGGTACTTGGGCGTTGCTTGACTTAACAAATAACAAAAAGCTGAAGTGGGGAATTGGTGTCCTACCTAAGCTCAAAGAGCCTAAGACGGTTATTCTTGCTGGGACGACCGTTGTGTTCAACAGCACGAAGCATCCGAAGGAGGCGCTAGAATTTTACCTCTATCATAATAATCCCGAGCAGGTCGATCTCTATAAAACGGGCTTATGGATGCCGACGGAAGACAAATATTATTCCGAAGAGGAAGCGATCAAATCTTGGACAGATAACGAGGCTCATCCAGCGGAATTCCGTCAAGCGGGTATTGACTATACGAAAGGATACGCGGTGAAGTCCCCATCGACTGCGATCAAGAATTGGCCTGAAATCAACAGCAAGCTTGCACCAGGACTCGATTTGATCTGGACGAACAAGAAGTCGGCACAAGAGGCGCTTGATGAACTGGAATCACAAATTCAGCCTCTCGTTCAAGGGGTGTACCCGAACGAATAAAGACTGACTGCATGGGGAGGGACGTGACGACGAGAGCAGTGTTGTTCCCGTCGTTACGTTCAATCGCCACCTAGGTATGACAAAACTTCCGTAAAGGGATGAACGCGGATGAGACGAAATAAATCGGGGATTCTGCGTATGGAGCGCAAGTGGGGAATCCTTCTAGCACTGCCAGCCATGATCGGGTTGGTGATGTTCACAGTCGTACCGGTTATAGCTTCGTTTTTTTTCAGTATTACCGATTGGAGAATAGGCAACGAAATGACGGTTATCGGATTCGATAACTATAAAACCATATTGACCAATGATCCGACCTTCACCAAATCGCTGTACGTAACGACATATTACTCGTTGTTTAGTGTGCCTATCTGTCTCGCAATCGCATTTATGATCGCCTTTTTGTTGAATCAGAAGGTGAGAGGTTTATCGGTGTTCCGCACGATCTTCTATTTACCGACTATCGTTCCAAGTATCGCAAGCACGATGCTGTGGCTATGGCTGTTCAATCCTGATTTTGGATTGTTAAATTCCATACTGGAAAGCTTGGGACTTCCCGAGAGTCGTTGGATTTACGATGAAGCGACCGCGATTCCGTCGATCGTACTCATGAGTACCTGGTCCGTAGGGAATACAGTCATTATTTTCCTAGCGGGATTGCAAGCGGTCCCAGCCCATCTCTACGAGGCGGTCGAAGTTGATGGCGGAAGTGCTTGGCGGAAGTTTTACCACATCACGATCCCTTCCATGACTCCGACAATATTTTTTAACCTTGTTATGATGATCATTGGATCCTTCCAGGCCTTTAACCAAGCCTATGTCATGACGCAAGGTGGACCCAATAATTCGACACTGTTCTACGTGTACTATTTATTCCGAACGGCTTTCACTGAGACGAAGATCGGCTATGCCTCTGCATTGGCATGGATATTGTTCGTTATCGTCATGACACTCACCTTCATTATTTTCCAAACATCCAAAAAATGGGTGCATTACGAAGGGAGCAATAAATAATGTCTGATGTATCGGTCATTGTTCGCTCTAAAAGGCAGGTCACCGCTCTCGGCTTTATTAAGAAGCCTGCAAGGCTGGTCACCTATTTCATTCTTATTATTGGAAGCCTCTTGATGATCATGCCGCTCGTGTGGCTCTTGCGTAGCTCCTTAATGGATAACGCCCAAATCTTCATTTTTCCACCACAATGGATTCCTGATCCCTTTCAGTGGAGCAATTACCCAGAAGCATTAACGACAGTCCCGTTCGGAACCTATTTCTTAAACACGATGACGATTGAAGTATTCGTGCTGGCAGGTGTTCTGGTAACAAGTGTGATTACGGCGTATAGCTTAGCACGATTGCGCTGGGCGGGGAGAAATGTCGTCTTTGCAGGTGTCCTCGGTTCGATGATGCTTCCTAGCGCGGTTACGATCATTCCACTGTTCATCCTTTGGAGAGAGCTCAATGCGTTGGATTCGCTATTGCCTCTCATCGTGCCGGCATGGTTCGGAGGAGGGGCATATATCGGCCAAGGTGCATTTCAGATTTTCCTCCTGCGTCAATTTTTCATGTCGATCCCGAAGGAGCTGGACGAGGCGGCATACATGGACGGGGGGACCCCCTTAACTGTGTTATGGCGGGTCGTCATTCCTCTCTCGACGCCAGCATTGATCGTCGTCGGTATCTTCACCTTCATCGATGTGTGGAATAACTTTTTGGAGCCTGTTCTCTATTTGAACAGTGAGGAAAATTTCACTCTAGCACTGGGTCTAGCAACCTTTAAAGGGCTATACAACGCGCAATGGGGGTATTTGATGGCCGCCTCAATGGCTATGGTTGCTCCTATCATTTTATTGTTCTTTATCGGACAGCGTTATTTCATTGAAGGGATAACGTTGACGGGAATTAAAGGTTAGTAAAAATCACATCAAAGTTGGGGTACCATTCATTACCCCTAAGCCGAGCCATCCTAGACAAAGTTGTCGAGACGGTATTCGGCTTTTTTTCCGTAACGAAAATAAAAATACGAATGGAGGGTATTGACGATGAAAAAGGTCATATCATTTGTACTGAGCTTGGCGATGGTCGTTAGCTTGTTTTGCTTCGGGTCGATACGGCAGGCAAATGCGGCTACAAGTTATGCGGAAGTCGTGGATAATTTCGGGAGGACCATTAACGATTATGGAATTGATCTACTAGATTGGCAAGGCTATCTCGCGAACCCTCATGTGAAGCTTACTGTAAAACCCCCATCGAGTGCTGTCTTTCCAGTTACGATTACTCTTAAGGCTCAAGGAACCTCCAGATTGATGATGGATAGTCCGAGCACACTGTCTGCAACCGGAGCAACGAAAGTATTAACATTCGCCAATACGACCGAGCAGAAGTCCTTTTATTTAGAAATCCATCCAGACCGCATCGGTGGGCCAAACGAAATCGAGAATTATACTTTGTCTCTAAGCGTGGCTCAGAATAACGGTACGCAATCTACACAAACCATTCCGATAAGGGTATTGGACCAAGATGATAATGCGGAACCTACGATGCCGTTACTATTCGACTACCGTTTCGATACGATAAAAAATTATTTCAGCGATCCAGCCACGAAAGCAGCGGCAGAGCAAGCGGTGAAGGATTGGTTTTACTTTTTCGATATGGCTTCCTTTGATACGGTTCCAGCCAATGCAGAGAGCATCTCCATTCCCGGAGATAATTGGCTTAATCCGATTACCGTGACGAATAATACGGCATACAACGGAATGTGGATCGTCTTCAGGGGGCTTAACGATCCCTACTCTACAGGCTGGCCAGCTGCTAATGGCAATTATCACAAACGCGCAGGTGTGCAGGTTGCGGGTCCTATTCACCGATCCTTGGGGACCGTGTTGGATTTTTACCCGAACTTCACAGGCTTTACTTCCTTGAACGATGAAGATTGGTATTTATCGCAGATGCCGGGTGCAATCTGTACGTCTAACTGCCAGACGGATGTATTGGGACTTATTATGCATGAATTCGGCCATGCCGTGGCCTTCCATAGTGATTGGGCTGGAATGGCCGCATACTACAATTCTGCAGGGAACGATCCAGAGGTCGTGGCCTATATGGGGCACACTGTTCCGCTGGACAACAGCTACCATATTCCAGATACGGATCCTGCGAATTTTGACCGACTAAGTGGGATGGGGAGCGGTAGGAACAATATGTTCCATCCTACGAGGTGGATGCATACGAAGCTGTCACTCCTGATCGCGGAAAATGCGGGCTGGAAGCTCAATAAGAACCTGACGCCGTTCCTAGCTCCATCGATTGTTACAGCCTCACTACCTGCGGGAACGAAGGGGCAAGCCTATAGTCAGAAGCTGACAGTCAAAGGTGGCGTGCCGTTCTATGATTGGACCATTACGAGCGGGACTTTACCTTCGGGCTTGAGCTTGGATCGATTCACTGGAACGATTAGCGGTACGGTATCGAATAGTCAGGCGCAATCATCCAATACGTTTACTGTTCAACTCCGGGATTATGATGCTATGAGCTCGCCGGTGACGAAGACATTTACGATAAGCACCGGGGGTGCGACGGGAACAAGTAACTACGAGGCTGAAGCTGCAACGATTAATGGTGCGGTTGTCTACAGTGGCACGAGTGCGTCTGGTGGCTCCTATGTCGGGGGAATCGATAATGCGACCAGCTATGTTCAGTTTACCGTACAAGCGGCTAGTACCGGCACTTATAATATGACGATTCGTTACGCAAATGGCACAGGGTCTAATTCAATGCACAATCTCAGTGTTAACGGGAGTGCCTCGCAAAGTGTAAGCTACCCGGCCACGACGGGCTGGGGGCAATTTGGCGACAAAGTCATCACCGTCAACTTGAACACCGGAAGCAATACGATCCGATTAACCAAAGGGACGACAGGTTACGCAGAGTTGGATTATATCAAGCTGGATCCTGCAACAACAACACCTACGCCAACGAATATTGCATCGCAAGGTACGGCTTCGACATCATTTGTCTCCTCGTGGGAAAGCTTGTTGGGCTTGAATGACGGATATAACGTGACAAGCTCGAGCGATAGAGGGCATCCCGTCTACGGAAACTGGAACAATCCGGGTACAACGCAATGGGTGCAATACGATTTTAGCTCCAGCAAAACGTTATCGAAGGTAGAGGTGTATTGGTTCGACGATGATCAGGGCATCGATACGCCGGCGTCGTATTCGATTCAATATTGGAACGGAAACGCGTGGGTGAACGTAGCCAGTCCTGTGGGGCTTGGTGTCCTGGGCAACCAGTATAACGTAACGACGTTTACGTCGGTTAATACGACCAAGATACGTCTGAATATTACAGCTAAGGCTTCGTATTCTACGGGTATCGAGCAGTGGAGGGTTTTCGGCTACTGATGAGCGAATCTCATTCCTGCGAGGAATAATCAAACATGACCCCGTTGCCAAGTTGGTGGCGGGGTCATGCTACTGCTCGAGGTAGGGAGTTCATGGCATATCCTGAGGATTCCTACTGCGTTTGGCAGACCTGAGCACCGCTATTTGATGTTCAAATGCTTACGATAATAGGCATTGCGATAGCCCGTAGGGGTCAAATGCTCGTACTTGCGAAACAGCTTAATAAAATATTTACCGTCGGACATGCCAATATCAGAGGCAATTTGCTTAATCGTTCGGTTTGAATTCGTTAGGAGAGACTTTGCCTTTGACATTTTCTGAACATGAATAAATTCCTGTAGGTTCATCCCCATATTTTTCTTGAATATCCTCGAAAGGTAATCGCGATTGTAACCGAACTTCTCAGCGATAAATGAAACAGTTAAGGGTTCAGCTGCGTGTACTCGAATCCATTCCACAATGGAGGAGACGAGAGGGTCTGGGGCAAAGTGAGCTTTGCGCATATGATTAGCCTCTGCCTGCTCCGCGAGCTCAAGTAAAATCGAGGTAGCTGCGTAGTGTAGGGCTCGTTGGTAGTGGAGCTTTGAATTCGCCAAATGCTGAAGCTGTTGAAATAATACGTCAATACGTTCAATGCTGCTTAGTCGGAAAAACATAGGGAGGAAGAGAGAGTCGCTTATGGAGGAGAGAAATTCATTCGATTGGCGAAGCTGACGAGATTGCTCCCATTCGTCTTCACCACAAAACTGTATAGGATCTTGGCATAAAAAGTGAAACCAATAGAAGGATAACTCACCATCACTAGGCTGATAACCCGAGTGAGGAATGCCGGGAGGAAGAAGAAGGACGGTGCCAGGTTCAACGACATAACATTCTCCCCCTTGCTCGATGTACAGCTTGCCACGCACGCCGACGATGATCTCATAGCTATCGATCGTGCGGTGTGAGTGGGTCCAAGGGGAGGGGGAATGGAACTGTCCTGCGGATAGAAATTCTAACGGCTTTAGGATGTCGGTTTTAATAAATCGCAAGGCGACAGCTCACCCTTCCCATCAAGTAGGTTAGGGATATTATACATGATCGATTGTTGCAGCACGACTCTTAAACGTGTGAAACAGTCCGAAGGGACGATTCACGTACAACAAGTCGATGCGGGATGATTTGACGAGCAGTAATATCGACTTGTTGGATCATCCGAAGAACCATTTGTGACGCGGTATAGCCAAGCTGATATGTTCCAACGTCCACACTTGTAATGGGTGGCATTGTCAATTCGGCTAAGGCGATATTGTTAAAGCTGACGATCGCGATGTCTTGAGGGATTCGATAGCCGAGCTCAGCTAAACCTTTCAGTACCCCAAAAGCCACAACGTCGTCAATGACGACTAGTGCGGTTGGGGGTTCAGGCTGCGACATAATGGATGCCATGGCGCGATAGCCGCTTTCGAGCAGAAACTCTCCTTCGACGACCCAGCTTTGTTTTAATGGAAGACCTGCCTCCGCAAGTGCTTTGGAGTATCCCATCATACGGTCCTGTGTCATCGCAAGCTTAGTAGGGCCTGTAACAAATCCGATTCTCTTCTGGCCTTGAGCGATTAGGTGATTAGTCGCATCATAAGCGGCTTGGACGTTATCGTTATCAACGGAAGGAACATCCTCATAGTCGAGACTGCGACCAATGAGCGCGAATGGAACCTTCTCATTCCTTAGAAAATGAATGATTGGATCAGAGGAACGTGAATAAAGCAGCAGCAATCCATCGATTCGTCCGCCTCTAACAAGCCGAGTGACTGTTTCTAATTCCTCCTGTTCATTGCTACCGCCTGCCATCAGCAGGTCATAACCTGCACGTGTTAGTTGCGCGAGAACCCCTCTTATTAATTCATAGAAGAAAAAGTTTAAGAGAAGCTCTTCTGCAGGCTTAGGTAAAATAACCGCAATCGTGCGTGTCGTTCTGGAAACAAGGCTTTTCGCCATTAAGTTGGGATGATAACCAAGCTCCTCCATGATTTCTTTTACTCTTCTACTCGTTTCCTTGCTAATCCGCGGATGGTCAGCAATAACTCTAGAAACGGTAGAGGGTGAAACGCCGGCCTTTTTTGCCACATCTTTAATGGTTACATTCATTTAAGGACAACTTCCTTTTTAATTAATGATAGTTAGCTTTATTGTAACTTAAATTAACTGAATAAGTAATGAGTAAGAACTTTATGCTATATGGCACTAAAATATGCGATTGGATGCGATTACATAGTGCCATTATTGGCACAAACAATCAATGAGCGTATTTGTTCGATAATAATAGTATTTACGAGAAAACAGAAGATAAAAAAGGTTATTTGGTAAAATTCACCTTGTGCAAACGATTTACTTTTTTTTGAAATCGGTTATCATGAGGTTAGATCTAAAAAGCGCTTACATTATTCCAAAGATGCTGATTTCATAGGATTTCTTGTCCTTCAGTAATCGTTATGCAAATTAGTACAAACGTTTGCACAAATTATGCGAGGTATGAGTTCTTATGGAATTTACGGCATTCGGAACAGTGTGACGTACTAAACCTAAATCCAGAGAGGGGTTTTAAAGTTTAATGAACAAGTCAAAATGGTTGGTCATGTCTCTAGTGTTCGCAATGGTATTCGTACTGGCTGCATGTGGAGGCAAAGGAAACAATAATGCATCTTCTTCGCCAAGTGAGAGTGCAAGCGCTCCAGCGGCTACTGAAAGCGCAAGTGCGCCTGCTGCTGAAGAAACTCCTGCTGAAGAAGTTTATGAGCCTGAAGCTGGCGCGAAGCTGGTTGTTTGGTACTCTGCTAGTGAACGTGCATTAGTTGATGAAGCTGGAAAAGTATTCAAAGAAAAATACGGTATCGATATTGAATTCCAAGATGTAGGTCCGGATAAATCAATTGAAAAGATGATCACTGATGGTCCTGCTGGAGTCGGCGCTGACGTATTCGCAGCGGTTCATGACCGTCTAGGCTCAGCGGTTCAAGCGGGTGTTATTCTTCCGAATGATATCCACGCTGAAGAATCCATTGCTAACAACTCCGATAAATCGGTTGGAGCTTGGACAATTGACGACCAAATGTATGGATACCCGTTGTCCGTAGAGACAACAGCAGTATTCTATAACAAAGATCTTTTCCCTGATACGGCCGGAGTTGCTCCGACGACATGGGATGGCGTTATCGAGTTTTCTAAAAAATTCAATGATGCAAAAGCTTCGAAATACGGCATCATGTGGGAAGCTGGTAATGGATATTGGAACTGGGGCATCTTCGGAGGTTATGGCGCATACATCTTCGGCAAAGACGGTACTGATGCTAGTGACATTGGTCTGAATAATGCTGGCGGAGTAGAAGCAGCTAAGTTCTTCGGAGGCTTGAAAAATCAAATCCTTCCGATCAAAACAGGAGATATCAAAGCCGATATCAAAACAAGCCTTTTCACTGAAGGTAAATTAGCAATGAACGTAAGTGGTCCTTGGCAAACGCAGGAATTCCTGAAAGGCGTTAAAAACCTTGGTGTAATGGAATATCCAACCCTGCCAAATGGTAAGCCGATGCTACCATTCTCCGGTGTTAAAGGATTCCTCGTTAACGCTAACACGAAGTATCCAATCGCATCCAAATTATTCGCACAACTGCTCACATCGGAAGAGTTCCAAGCTAAGAACTTCGAATTGTTCGGAAGCTTACCAGCTAACAAAAACGTTGCTGCAAGTGAAAAAGTAAGCTCCGATCCATTTGCAAGTGTATTCCTAAAACAGTTTGACAACTCCACTCCAATGCCTAAAATTGCAGAATTTAATGCTTTCTGGTCCACTCATGAAGCTGCACTATCTTCCCTCTGGAATGAAGGATCAGATCCTCAAAAAACGATGGACGATTGGGCACAAAAAATGAAAGACGGCATCGCAGCATCGAAATAATACATCCATTCTTATAAATATATACCATTCACCCGCCCACTACGGGCGGGTGATATGGGTTCAGAAAGGAGATGGCTCAAGGTGAAACGAAATGCGGTATCGGCGGGTTGGCTTTCGGTTTTGTTTGCAGGATTAGGACAGTTGTATAACCGACAATATGTTAAAGGACTGCTGTTAGTCCTCACTCATGCAATTGGGATTTATTTATTCGTTACCAAGTTGTATCCCGATTTGAAGGGACTATACACCCTGGGAGACAAAGGACAGCATTTAGAGAAGGTTGGAAAGTTGTTCAAAAATGTACCTGGGGACCACTCCATCTTCATGATGATATACGGAGTAATTTCACTTATTATCGTTGCTTTGTTTTTAGCTTTCTATATTTTGAATATCCGCGATGCAATTTTTGTAGGCCGTAAACGGGATCAGGGCAGTGAAGTTCAGGGCCTAAGCAATAACTTATTCCCTTGGTTACTTCTGGCGCTGCCGATTCTTGGTGTTCTGTTCTTCACCATTATGCCAATTGTGTTTACATCCCTGATCGCCTTTACCAACTATGCGTCGCCGAATCATATACCGCCGAAAAATTTGGTGGATTGGGTTGGGTTTGCCACATTCAAGAAGCTGTTCACTATGAATTCTTGGAGTGATACTTTTGTTGGTGTCTTTAGTTGGACGCTAGTCTGGGCGGTATTAGCAACTGTCACTTGTTATTTTGGTGGCATTCTAGTTGCTCTGCTTATTAATCAGACGGGAATCAAATTAAAGGGCTTCTGGAGAATGTTATTTATTATTCCTTATGCAATTCCGCAATTTGTATCCTTGCTCATTATGAGGAATATGCTTAACGAAAAATTCGGACCGATTAATCAATACTTTAGATATTTCGGTCTAGGTGGCTTGCCATGGCTTAATGATCCTTTTTGGGCTAAAGTGTCGGTCATCGTTGTTAATATGTGGATTGGAATACCGGTGTCGATGGTACTTGTTATGGGGATCTTGACGACAATTCCGAAAGATTTGTACGAGGCGGCAGAAGTAGATGGAGCATCCGCTTGGATGAAGTTCCGTAATGTTACGATGCCTTTTGTCATGTTTGCAACAGCCCCAATATTAATCACTCAGTTCGCAGGTAATATTAATAGCTTTAACGTAATCTTCCTGCTTACCGGAGGAGCTCCAGCGACGATGGAGTACAACAATGCTGGAAAGACGGATCTACTAGTCACCTGGTTGTACAAGCTGACGTTAGATTTCAATCAGTATAATATGGCTGCCACTGTGGCCATTCTGTTATTCCTAATGATTGCTGCTTTGTCGATCGGAATCTACAGCAGAACCAGATCATACAAGGAGGAGGATATGATCCAATGAAGCCGCGTATATTTTTCAGTTATGTATTGTTGATTTTGATCGCTCTTGCCTGTATTTATCCAGCTTTATGGACGATTATGTCCTCCTTCAGAGAAGGTAACTCTTTGTTTAGCGATACATTCCTCCCCAAAAAATGGACGTTTGCTCACTATCGCGATCTCTTTGTAGAGAGAACAGATAGACAAATTCCGTACGCGACGTGGTATATGAACACGTTGAAAGTGGCAGTAGCCAGTATGGTGCTAGGTACATTAATCCAACTCTTGACGGCTTACGCCTTTTCAAGATTCCGTTTCAAGGGTCGTAAGCCTATGCTGATGATGGTTTTGATCCTTGGGTTGTTTCCTGGATTCTTGAGCTTAATTGCCATATTCACCATCCTTAACACGTTGGATCTACTCGATTCTCTCTGGGCGCTTATTCTTGTTTATTCTGCAGGTGCCGCTCTGGGAATGTTCGTGGCTAAAGGCTTTTTCGATACGATACCACGGAGCCTGGAAGAAGCAGCTAGAATTGATGGGGCTAGTCATATGACGATTTTTGCTCGCATTATCATGCCATTGTCGAGACCGATCATTACGTATATCTCACTTACGACTTTCGCTGGAGCATGGGTAGATTTCATCTTCGCTAGAGCCATTCTTAGAACGCCGCAAAACTGGACGCTAGCTGTAGGGTTATGGAATCTTGTTGATGCCTACAACAGTACTGAGTTTACGTTGTTCGCAGCGGGCTGCGTGCTAGTGGCGATCCCAATTACGATGTTGTTCATGTATACGCAACGGTTCTTAGTGGATGGTTTAACTGCAGGAGCATCCAAAGGATGAGGATAACACTGAAGTACACGCTTGTGCTCTTAACGGCGACTATGATGCTTGCCGGATGTACATCTGCTCCCCCAGCGGATTCATCTGTAGCGTCCCAAGTCCTTCAACCTATCCCCCCGAAGGTAGAAGAAGCAGGGCCAACAAATGTGTATTACGAAGTTTTTGTACGATCCTTCGCGGATTCGAATGGAGACGGAATCGGAGATTTAAACGGATTGACCGATAAGCTGGATTATCTTGATCGACTTGGCATTGATGGTCTTTGGTTAATGCCGATCCAGCCATCTCCGAGTTATCATGGTTATGATGTAACCGACTACTATGGGATTAATCCTGAATACGGCACGCTAGATGATTTCAAAAGGCTTATTGCGGAAGCTCACAAGAGAGACATTCGCATCCTAATGGATCTAGTTGTTAATCATACTAGCGTGGAGCATCCGTGGTTTGTAGATTCGGCAAAAGATAAGGAAAGTCCGTACCGTGATTGGTATACGTGGGCAGACGATGCGGAAAGCGCAAAGCCTTCGGATGGAGCAACCGGTAATGCTGCTTGGCATCCTTCAGAAAATGGACAATACCTTGGCATTTTCTGGGAAGGGATGCCGGATCTGAATTTTGATAACCCAAAAGTTCGCGAAGAGATGATCTCTATCGGCCAATATTGGTTGAAGGAGGGTGTTGATGGTTTTCGCTTAGATGCGGCGAAGCATATTTTTGGAGATTTTAGATCTACGATTGCCACACCCGCCATTCAAGGTAAAAATAAAGCCTGGTGGCAGGAGTTTAGGCAAGGCTTAAATACGGTTAATCCGGATGCCTATTTAGTCGGAGAAGTATGGGATGGGGCAGCAATAATTGCTCCATATCTGGATAATGCACTAGATTCAGCATTTAATTTTGACCTAGCGGGGACATTGCTCAGTACAGCAGCCTCGGAAAAAGCATCGAGTATAGGATTTACTTTGTCCCGTATACATGAGTTTTTCGGGAAAACGTCGAATGGTAAATTTGTCGATGCGCCTTTCTTATCTAACCACGATCAAACTCGCGTAATGAGCGCCGTTGGAGATAATGTCGACCATGCCAAGATGGCGGCTTCGCTTCTACTCACGATGCCTGGCAATGCGTTTCTCTATTATGGTGAAGAGTTAGGCGTGCGCGGGATGAAGCCTGATGAGAGACTCCGCGAACCGTTTCCATGGACGCGTGAAGAAGGAACACCTGGACAAACGACCTGGGAAGCCTCGATGTATCGAGACAAGGAAGCTTCCGTAGAAGCAGAAGAGGAGTCCCCCGACTCGCTTCTTAATCATTATCGTACGTTAATTTCTTGGCGTTCACAGGAGAAGGCACTTAGGGAAGGGACGATTGGCTCTTACGATACGGACAATACTTACGTAACCTCGTATATTAGAGCGAGTGGAGACGATCAGGTATTGGTGCTACACAACATGTCGAAGGAGCCTCAGACATTAACTTTGCATGTTACTGAAGCTCAGCCCACTATGTTCTCTAAGCTGGTGCTAACGAATAATCAGAATGCTAAATTTGATAATCAAGTGCTAGCAATTCCTGCCTATACGACCGTCATTTTGAAGCCTTGAACAATGAAAGCCCTACATCTGAACCCCCTTCAGATGTAGGGCTTTTGTTGTCTTGAAATGGCACGAACGCCTATCCATTCCTCTACATAGAATAAAGCACTTACATGGAGGACTGGGGAGTGGCTTTGGTGGATATTCAATTATCAGCAGTGCATTGGGTATACTTAGCCTTTATCGTATTTATTTTGGCGTTGCTAGTGAAACGCCGTGATACAACACTGATTTGTGTTGTCGGTATATTCACACTTGGATTAATTGCTACTGAAAGCTTAAGTGGCTCGGTATCGGGCATCTTTAACAGCTTTATTTACGCAACCAAAGAATTGCTTGGAACGATCTTCATCATCTCGATTATCGTTGCGATGAGTAGAGTGCTCATTATTACAGGTATTAATGAAACGATGGTTAAGCCGCTTACAGGATTTTTGCGCACCCCAACGATGGCGTTCTGGGGAATCGGACTCATTATGATGGTTACTTCGTTGTTTTTCTGGCCATCACCAGGGGTTGCACTAATTGGGGCGGTATTGCTTCCTGTAGCATTAAGAGTCGGATTACCAGCGCTTGGAGCGGCTATCGCAATGAACTTATTCGGTCACGGTATCGCACTTTCCGGGGACTATATTATTCAAGGTGCACCTAAGCTCACGGCGGATGCGGCAGGATTGCCAGTAAATAGTGTAATGGAAGCGAGTGTTCCACTCGTCATTGTTATGGGTTTGGTAACGACGGTTGTTGCCTTCTGGATGATGCGGAAGGATATGAAGAACGGGAAGTGGAGGGATGGGCTAGTCGATAATGGTGTAGAGGATAGTTTGAGCAAATCAGGGGTGTCTGTTGCTTTACCTCATAGAACGAAGAGAGCTTTGGCTATTCTAATCCCCATTCTGTTTGCGGTCGATGTTGCTGTGATGTTTGCTTATGATCTGCAGGGAGGAGATGCGACTGCGTTAATAGGGGGAACCGCAGTTCTCATTCTCATCGGGGTTACGATGCTTGCACACCGGAACAAGGGACTGGAGGAAACGACCTCTTATTTAATTGAAGGATTACAATTTGGCTTTCGTGTTTTCGGACCGGTCATTCCTATCGCAGCCTTCTTCTACTTGGGGGATGCAGCCTTCAAGGATTTGTTTGGAGACGGGCTGCTGCAAGGCTCACACGGGATCGTGAACGATCTCGGAGTTGCACTTGCCAATCACGTTCCTATGAACGGAGCAGTTGCATCCGTTACGTTGTCTGCAACGGGAGCAATAACGGGATTGGACGGCTCTGGCTTCTCCGGTATCTCTCTCGTAGGTTCGATTGCTCATATGTTCTCGACAGCTCTTGGGTCGGGAGCAGCTACGCTAACAGCTCTTGGGCAAGTCGCAGCCATATGGGTTGGTGGAGGCACGCTGATCCCTTGGGCGCTCATCCCAGCAGCGGCGATCTGCGGTGTGAGTCCGTTCGAGCTTGCACGACGTAACCTTAAGCCAGTGCTCATTGGTTTAACGGTTACTACGATCGTAGCTATGTTCTTGGTTTAAGAGTAGAGAGCAGGTTTAGATTGCTCATCAGAAAAAGCTGTCCCGGATGCTGAAGAGCTATGGACAGCTTTTTCTGATAGAGAGAGCTTGAACTAAATGACCTTGATGATGGCGAAGCCGAACGTAGGAAGTGTAACGAGTAAACGACTTTCTTGTACAGCTGCTCTACCTTCACCCAAAACGACTTCATATGAGGAGTCTTTATCAGCATTAAATTCGAGAGATGCATGTTCATCCCCCGCATTCAGAGCAATGATGAACTTCTCTCCATCAGCTTCGCGAGCGTATGCCAGTGCCATGTTGCCGGAAGCGGAATACAGTACCTCGAATACTCCGTCACGTAGAGCACGATGGGATTTGCGCAGCTTAACCAATTCCGTGAAAAACAGGAGTAAATCCTGATCCTGCATGGATTCATCCCACTCCATACATTTCCGGCAGCCCGGATCATGCTCCCCGGACAAGCCCACTTCGTCTCCATAGTAAATACATGGCGTTCCTGAAAGTGTGAATTGAATCGCTGTAGCTAGCTTCAACCTCCGCTTGTCATCCTTACATAAAGTAAGCAATCGAGGGGTATCATGGCTTCCTAGCAAGTTAAAGGCGACTTCAGTTGCCTGCTGTGGGTAAGCGGCTAGTAAATAACCGACTAGATCGGTGAATTGGCGACCATCTCTTGTACCTCGTACCGCATATTCGAGCATGGCTTCAGTCAATGGATAGTTCATAACGGCATCGAACTGATCTCCGTTTAACCAAGGTAAGGAATCATGCCAGATTTCCCCGAGGATATAGGCATCAGGATTTACCTTCTTAACGACATCTCGGAAAAGCCTCCAAAATTGATGATCGACTTCGTTGGCGACATCAAGACGCCAGCCATCGACCCCGATATCTTCAATCCAGTAGCGGGCAACTTCCAGTAAGTATTCTTGTACGGCAGCATTCTCCGTATTGAGCTTAGGCATGTGGGGCTCGAAGGAGAAAGTATCGTAGGTTGGAATACGATCTTGAACCTCCAACGGGAATTCGCGTACGTGGAACCAGTCCGCATAGATGGAGGCAGCACCGTTCTCCTTTACGTCGAGGAAGGGAGGGAAGTTTCCACCGCTATGGTTGAATACAGCATCTAACAATACGCGAATTCCACGGGAATGGCAGGCGTCGACTAGCTCTTTCATTTTCTCATTCGTTCCAAATTGCGTATCGATTTTCAAATAATCGATTGTATCATACTTGTGATTCGTAAGAGCTTGGAACAAGGGGTTGAAATAAATAGCATTTATCCCCAGATTCTCTAGATGGTCAAGATGGTCTATGACCCCTTGGAGGTCTCCACCGAAGAAATTTCTAGCTGTGGGTGTCCCGCCCCAAGGTTCTACGTTATTAGGATCGATTGATGGATCACCTTTGGCGAAGCGTTCGGGAAATATTTGATAGAAAACGGCATCCTTAACCCAAGCAGGAGGTGTGAATACGTCAGCAGGATTGAGAAAAGGAAACTCGAAGTAAAGATTAATATTATCAGGCTCATGCTCGTGAAGTCCTTGCTCGTTCATCCACAATGACTCGTTATTCGATTGCAGATGAAACCCATATTTCAGTCTGCGATAGGTTGGCTTAACGGCAACCTGCCAATAATCGAAAAGTGCATCCTGTGCGAATATGTGCATCTCTAGTAAGTTAGAACCAATAACAGGCCAGCTATATTTATCTCCGTGTATGAAGGATATTTGAGTGACATCATCTCGTTTGGTACGTAAGCGAATGTGGATCGTTTCTTGATCATAAGCATAGGACCAGTTGTTCTTGGGGCGATGATAAATGGCTTCTTTAAGCATAATTATGTTCTCCTTTATTTGACTTATTAGGAATCATGGTTTGCCCGAAACATCAAAAAAGGCACAACCAGGGAACGTTCGCTCCGAGGTTGTGCCTTAAGTCATCGACTAGGCAACAGGGCCTTCTAATTAATAACCTTAGTATACGATATAATATATTCAATGGAAACTATTAAAATAAAATGAACCGAATAACTCGGTGCTACATCTAACTCTATAGAAACATAAAATGATAAATCTACACGAAGCAGCAAACGATCGGAGGTAATCGTGTGTCTGACTTGGCTTGGAAAACAGATGTACAGCTAGCTTGTTCTGGCGATCGGGATGCTTTTGCTAGACTTATTCGTGAAATGCAAAATGAGCTATATGGAATGGCCCGAACGCTGCTGAACAAGGATGAAGATTGCGCCGACGCAATTCAGGAGGCGATTCTGAAAGCTTATCGTGGTATCCCTAAGCTGAGAGAGCCAGCGTATTTTCGGACTTGGCTGTTACGGATTCTGATTCACGAATGTCAGCAGCTATATCGCAGGGAGAAGCGAACCTCTCCATCGGACAAACTGCCGGATCAGAAGGCTCTGTCGACAGAGACAGACTTGGATTTACAAGCGGCCGTTGAACGGCTTGAAGAACCGTTAAGGACGTTGGTAAAGCTACATTACTTTGCAGATTTACCACTTTCACAGCTTTCAGAGATGATGGATATTTCGGAAGGGACACTAAAGTCGAGATTGCATCGGGCGAGGCGGTACTTGGCAAAGTGGTTGAATCTACCGGAGAAAGGGGAGATTGGATATGAGTTCTAATGAATTGGATTTACTTCTTAAAGACGGCGGGACAGCCATGCCGTTAAGCTTACCATCTATCGTGGCTAATCGCATTGAAAATACGCTACATACCTTACCAGACAGAAGAGCGATTGAAAGCAGAACAAAACGGATTCGCAGATTGGCGCTTATGGCGGCATCCATCACAATTGTCGGAGGGACGCTCGCAAGCTACTTCCTTTTCTCACGGGATCAACAATCAGATATAGCGAGTTTACCGCAGCATAATCGTTTAGATTATCAATCCGAGCTCATTGGGACTCCCATGATGGGGTCGCTACTCGAAGATTCGGTTGTGAATAAAGACGGACCGAGCGTAACAGACCAAGGAATTACGCTAATGATAAGAGACGTTACGTATGACGGATACGAGGTGGCGATAAGATATTCCGTTAAATCGGACAAGGAAATAGACGGATTCTCGATGGATGCGAGCTTGGCCATGGATACTAAGGAAATTGGGAGAGTGGGGTATGCTACCTCGGATGAACCGGGGAACTTAAATCATCGTTACGAGAAATACGATTCTAATCAATACGAAGGAGTCATGGGGACATGGAAGCTAGCTTACTCGGATTATCTTCCTCGGTCGTTCCACCTGAAAGTAAATGCCACCAGTATTGGAGGCCAAGTGGGGAAGTGGGCGTTGGATATTCCGGTAACTGTAACCTCTGACACGACTATGATTCGTCCCGCCCTGCTGAAGACATCCAAAGAGGGTACCCTTAAAGTAAATAGATTGATTCTCTCGCGCGTGTCTACTCAATTCTCGTTTAACTTCGAAGCGGGGGCCTTAGGCGAACAATCTTGGGTAGGGGTAGAGGTGACCGACGACAAGGGCTTTCATTACGGAAGTCACATCTCGAGAAGCGCCGATGACCTAAATTATATGGATCTACTCCCAGTGACTGATCAAGCAAAAACACTGATTATTCGTCCTTTCTACGACGACTTCCGGAACAATAAGCAAGTTGAACTGGAGGATCACTTTCATACTCTTTTAGTGACACAACCGACAGTGGAAGAACCTTTAATTCTACCAATTGGAGAAGCAGGGCAATTGGAAATTACAGGAATCGAATACTTGGCTGACAAGACGGTCGTTTATACGAAGCAGCCCAATACAAGTGGAGCAGGGTTTGCCATCCAAGACGATAAGGGAAACCTGATACCGATTATTACATTGGCAATTGGGGGGGCGACTGAATTCAAACCTTTCTCACGGGATACCCCTGTGACGTTCCTTACTCGACCGATGTATCCGAGAACCTATATCCCTGAGTTAGAGGCGCGCATCGACCTCCCGCAACCCTAACTATGATATAATGTAGCCATAATGTTGGGGTAGAGGAGATCAGCAAGAGATGGAAAAACCTGTTGCATTAAGGGAATGGGCTGTAGCCGTGAAGGCACTGGAGGAAGGTCGTCAGGTCATCGTCCTGCGCAAAGGCGGCATAGCCGAGGAGACTAAGGAATTCAAGCTTGAGAGCCCGAAGTTCTATTTATTCCCCTCGTTCGAGCATCAAAGGTCGAACCTGGTTAAACCTGAGGTAAGCGACTTGGTGAGTTTGACAGCTGCTGAAGCTGCGGAATTAACGGATGAAGTACGTATTACTTCTTATGCTGAAGTCATAGAGGATATTGAAATTACAGACGTTGAGACGCTACGGAAGTTGGATAATCTGCACATCTGGACGGAAGACTATGCTGAAGAACGGTTGAAGTGGAAAAAGACAAAACCGCTTCACGTATTAATTTTACGGGTATATAAGTTAGAAACCCCACAAATCATTCCCATGCGGGAAAGCTATGGGGGTTGTAAATCTTGGCATGAGCTAGAAGACGTTTTATCCGTACCGATGAATCCGGTATTGAGTGAGAATGCCTTTGGAGTGCAGGTCGAAGCGGTACGAAATCAAATTAATAGCTCAAAATAAAATCATTCCGGACCTCATTTCCTAAGCAGGAAAAGGCCCGGTTTGCTTTTTTAATGTAACTTTCATAAAATTGTTATTGAGAATCATTGAGAATCAAATTAAAATGATTATAAAGAAGGATTTATTATTAAGGTAAATCCACATAGAAACTTGGAGGTAAGAGAATGTCTACTCAATTCGAAATTCAAGGGCTAAAGTCGTCCATAGAGGGCAAAGAAATATTAAAAGGGATCGACCTTAAAATTAAAGGTGGCGAAGTTCATGCCATCATGGGACCAAACGGTACAGGTAAAAGTACGTTGGCTTCCGCACTTATGGGTCACCCTAAATATGAAGTGACTGACGGTTCCGTTACGCTTAACGGCGAAGACGTACTAGATATGGGAGTGGACGAGCGTGCACGCGCAGGTCTGTTCTTGGCGATGCAATACCCTAGCGAAATCACGGGAGTAACGAACGCTGACTTCTTGCGTAGCGCAATTAATGCTCGTCGTGGAGAAGGCAACGAGATTTCCCTTATTAAATTTGTTCGTCAAATGGAAGGTAAGATGAAGGAACTTGAGATGAACCCTGAGTTCATGCATCGTTATCTGAACGAAGGCTTCTCCGGTGGCGAGAAGAAACGTAACGAAATTTTGCAAATGTTGCTGCTCGAGCCTAAGCTCGTTATTCTAGATGAAATTGACTCCGGTCTTGATATCGATGCTCTTCGCATCGTTGCTGAAGGCGTTAACGCTATGCGTTCTGAAGATCGCGGATTTCTAATCATTACTCACTATCAGCGTTTGCTTAACTATATTACTCCTGATTTCGTACACGTTATGATGCAAGGTCGTATTGTTAAATCCGGTGGACCAGAGCTGGCAACGCGACTGGAAGCGGAAGGCTATGATTGGGTTAAAGAAGAATTGGGCATCGTCGACGAGACCGTCGGCCAAGCTTAAAGAAGGGGGAATAGCATTCATGAGTACACCAATTACCTCCTTTGGACGGGAAGCGGCAGCGGCACTCTCACGTAGCAAGAACGAGCCTGCATGGCTAGTTGCTTTGCGTGAAGAAGCTGGACAGCTAGCAACTGAACTTAATCTGCCTAAGCCGGAGAAGCTTCCGCTTACTCGTTGGACATTGGATCAATATGGCGTTAACCGCCCTGGACAGTCTGTCAACTCTGCATTGGATTTACCGGCTGCGATTACTGCATTGTTGACTGAAGAAAATAGCAGTGCCTTGATCGTTCAACACAATTCATCCGTTGTATTTACACAATTGTCTGATGAGTTGAAGGCACAAGGCGTTATTCTTTGCAGCATGGAAGATGCAGCACGTAACCATGAGGAATTGCTTCGCAAGCATTTTATGACTGCGTACACGAAGGAAGAGCATAAGCTGGCTGCAGTTCATGCTGCATTGTGGAATGGTGGAGTATTCCTCTACGTACCACGGAATGTGACAATTGAAGCACCGATCCAAGCTTTGCTATTCGCGGACGACGCTGAAGCGACCTTTATGCCACACATTATCGTTATCGCAGAGAGCAACAGTCACTTCTCGTTCGTAGAGCAAGTTGCTTCTTCTCTTGGAGACACGACTACTACATTGCTGCACAATAGCGCAGTGGAAGTATTCGCGAAAGCGGGCGCGGTCGTTAGATATGCAGCCGTTCACCAAATGGACAGCAGTGCAATCGATATTGCCTACCGTCGTGCAATTCTGGAAAGTGATTCTCGTATTGAGTGGATCATTGGGGATCTCCACAATGGCAACTCTATTACAGATACGAAATCGGTGCTGAAAGGCAACGGTTCTTCCTCTAATTCCATGATTATTTCCGTTGGAACGGGCAAGCAGCGTATGAGTCTTACGACTCAAGCTGTTCACTTCGGTCGCAATACAGAGAGCGATATGATTACCCGTGCTGTAATGAAAGACGAGGCTACAGCGATCATTAACGGCATCACGAAGATTGAGAAAGGTGCAACGAAGTCGAACGGCCAGCAAACAGAGAAGGTTCTTATGCTAAGTCCGAAATCGCGCGGAGATGCTAATCCTATTCTATTAATCGACGAAGATGATGTTAAAGCAGGCCATGCAGCAAGTGTCGGACAAGTAAACGCGGATCAAGTATACTATTTGATGTCACGTGGAATTACTCGTCAAGAAGCGGAACGCCTCATTATTCACGGGTTTTTAGATCCAGTTGTTTCAGAAATTCCGCTCAAAGGTCTGCGCGAGCAATTGCACAGTATCCTCGAAAGAAAGCTGGGCTAACTATGGATCCCAATGCATTGAAATCGGAATTTCCGATCCTTCATCAGGATATTAACGGTCATCCGCTCGTATACCTAGATAATGCGGCAACGACACAGAAGCCGCGTTCGGTTATCGAAGCAGTCAAACGTTACTACGAATGGGACAATGCTAACGTTCATCGTGGTGTTCATACGCTAGGCTCACGAGCAACAGATGCTTATGAAGGTGCGCGTGAGAAGGTCGCTCGCTTCCTCAATGCTGCATCTACGCGTGAAATTATTTTCACTCGGGGAACAACAACAGCATTGAATATCGTAGCGACAGGTTATGCGCGTCAGATGCTCCGCGAAGGTGACGAAATTGTCATTACTCCGATGGAGCATCACAGTAACCTCATTCCTTGGCAGCAAGCTGCCAAAGCAACGGGCGCTACGCTAAAATATATTCCCTTGCAGCCGGACGGGACTATCACCTTAGAAGACGTAGAAGCAACGGTGACAGAGCGCACGAAAATCGTCTCCATTACGTATGTCTCCAACGTTCTAGGCACGATTAACCCGATTGCGAAGATTGCGGAGATCGCTCACCGTAAAGGTGCGATCATCGTCGTAGACGGAGCGCAGAGCACTCCACATATGAAGGTCGATGTGCAAGCGTTGAACCTGGACTTCTATGCCTTCTCCGGTCACAAGATGTGCGCACCAACAGGAATCGGGGCACTATACGGGAAAGCACAATTGTTAGAACGTATGGAGCCTGTTGAGTTCGGCGGCGAAATGATCGATTTTGTCGAGCTCCACGATTCCACTTGGAAGGAGCTTCCTTGGAAATTCGAAGGTGGAACGCCAATTATCGCAGGTGCGGTAGGTCTTGGAGCAGCCATTGATTTTCTTGAGCAAGTTGGACTTCACAATATCGACCAGCATGAGAAAAAGCTTACCCGGTATGCTATGGAGAGGCTATCCAACATTGAGGGTTTGACGATATTCGGACCACGTGAAGAGCGTGCAGGATTAATCACCTTTAATCTTGGAGATGTTCACCCTCATGATGTCGCAACCGTACTGGATACGGAGGGCATTGCCGTTCGAGCGGGTCACCATTGCTGTCAGCCGTTGATGAGATGGTTAAACGTGAGTGCTACGGCAAGAGCTAGCTTTTATTTATACAATACCGAGCAAGATGTCGACCGTCTGGCCGAATCGCTGGTTAAGACAAAGGAGTTTTTCGGTTATGAGTCAATTGGATGATTTGTACCGTCGTGTTATCATGGATCATTATAAAACGCCGCGTAACCGCGGCGAGCTAGATGAAGGCTCCGTTACGGTTAACTTGAACAACCCGACATGTGGTGATCGTATCTCCTTACAGCTTCAGTTGGAGGATGGAATCGTTCGGAACGTCAAGTTTACCGGTGAAGGTTGTTCCATCAGCATGTCATCTGCTTCAATGATGACTGAAGCTGTGATGGGCAAGACGGCTGAAGAAGCCGTTCAGCTAGCGGATAAGTTTTCTGCTCTGATGAAGGGTGAGAATCCAGACTTTGGGGATTACGAAGATGTAGAAGCCTTGTCTGGTGTTAATAAATTTCCTGCACGGATTAAATGCGCGACATTGGCTTGGAACGCGCTTCGCAAAGGCGTAGAGCAGGGCAAAGGCAAGCATGAGGATACAGAAGAATAAACAAGGAGGTTGACGATTATGGCTAAGCAAATGCCCGATATGGAAGAGTACAAGTACGGGTTTCGCGATGAACATAAGGCTATTTTCCAATCCGGTAAAGGCTTGACGGAAGAAATCGTTCGCACGATTTCGGAGATGAAGGGTGAACCGGAATTTATGCTTAAATTCCGCTTGAAAGCATTGGAGCAATTCCGTAAGATGGAAATGCCTCAATGGGGTGGAAACATGGATGATCTGGATTTCGAAGAGATCCAGTATTATGTGAAGCCGTCCGAGCGACAAGGGAAAACATGGGAAGAAGTACCGGAAGAAATCAAGGCAACATTCGACAAGCTTGGTATTCCGGAAGCAGAACAGAAGTTCCTTGCTGGTGTATCCGCTCAGTATGAATCTGAGGTTGTATACCACAGCATGCAAGAGGATCTGGAGAAGCAAGGTGTTATCTTCATGGATACTGACAGTGCAATCCGTGAGCATCCAGAACTGTTCAAGGAATATTTCGCTACCGTTATCCCACCAACAGATAACAAGTTTGCTGCATTGAACAGTGCGGTATGGTCCGGAGGCAGCTTTATCTACGTGCCTAAGGGCGTACAATGTACGGTTCCATTACAAGCTTACTTCCGTATTAATTCCGAGAATATGGGTCAATTCGAGCGTACGTTGATCATCGCCGACGAAGGCAGCTCCGTACACTACGTTGAAGGGTGCACAGCGCCTGTATACAGCACGAACTCACTTCATAGTGCAGTTGTTGAGATCATCGTTAAGAAGGACGCACGCGTCCGTTACACGACGATTCAGAACTGGGCGCCTAACATCTACAACCTTGTTACAAAGCGTGCGGTTGCAGAAGAGAACGCGACGATGGAATGGGTTGATGGTAACATCGGCTCTAAGCTGACGATGAAATACCCAGCGGTTGTTCTGAAAGGCCGTGGAGCTAAAGGTATGGTTCTTTCCATCGCAGTTGCTGGTAAAGGCCAGCATCAAGATGCTGGAGCTAAGATGATTCACTTGGCACCAGATACGAGCTCAACGATCGTTTCTAAGTCGATCTCCAAGCATGGCGGTAAAGTTACGTATCGTGGTCTTGCATCCTTTGGACGCAACGCTGAAGGCGCGAAGTCGAACATCAAGTGTGATACTCTTATCCTTGATGATCAGTCAACAAGCGATACAATTCCTTATAACGAGATCATGAACGATAACATTACGTTGGAGCATGAAGCAACTGTATCCAAAGTATCAGAAGATCAATTGTTCTATCTGATGAGCCGCGGACTTACAGATGCCGAAGCGACGCAAATGATCGTAATGGGCTTCATCGAGCCATTCACTAAAGAACTTCCAATGGAATATGCGGTTGAGATGAACCGTCTTATTAAATTCGAGATGGAAGGCAGTATAGGTTAAGCTTACGGATGAGGGATGGCGTATGACCGTACCCCTTCGGATGCAAGGATTAGGTAAAGGTAACAAGTAATCAATCGCCTGGAGACTACAGTTTCCAGGCTTTTTTTGTTATAGGTAAGGGAACATTTCCTTACCTTATCTTTCTTCGATTATGCATACTTGAAAGTGCTAATCCAATAAGTATAAAGACCAAGAGGATAAAAATAACAAGTACAATTAAGCCAACAACTGAAATGCCCATTTAATCACCGTCCTTATGATGTTTAGATTTCAAAAAAACCCCGCCAACCTCAAATAGCTTGGCGGGGCACATAAGCATTCTTTTTCATATTCTCGATTTAAGGGTGAGGTAATAATACTTAGTAGCCGTGGTGTCCGGCTTTTAAGATGATAACCAACAGAATGAAAAGAACAAGTACGAATGCAGCTGCTTGCATGTATATCACCACCAATGTAAATTGTGAATGTTTATCACATTAATAGTTTATGTAAGGATAAGCATACCGTCAGTACTTCCACCTAGAATTAATGAATAATCCGCGAATGTATCGCCATCTCTCAGGGGCTTCGGCTGGCAGTTTTTTAACACTTAATCTTATAATATGACAAACATCCCCGCTGTATGGTCTGCGGGGATGTTGATTTTTGCGAGTCTGTTTACAAGAAATCTCGGAAGCCTCTTCTAAAGAAAAAAGGTGACTCAAATCGTTCGAATGGCTCAAATGGTTCAAAACGTTCAAATGGTTCAAAGCGTTCAAAGCGTTCGAAGGGCTCAAAACCGAATCCAAACGGAAAAAATGCATTTGTACGCACAGGTTTTACGGTTTTAAGCTTTCTTGTACTTGTAGGGACATTCTTCTGATTTTTATTTTTGTTTGAGTTTCTGTGAATAGATTTTGTTTTCAGATGTTTTTTTGGAACTGCCATATGTTCACCACCTTCCTACAGATTCCCATTCGTATTATATGAATGGAAAAGCATACCGTCAGTGCATTCACACAGGTCCATCAGTAATCCGCATATATACAATAAATACTATGGGATCCGAATAATTGGGTTATTGATATTATAAGAATTGAACCATAAAGAACAAGATATTACTTATGCGCGTCCGAGTTTCTCGGATACGCATTTTTTTTCTATTTAAGTCCATAATAATAGCTGTTATTTACCGACACTTATGAAATATTTGCAGGGGGTTATAGGTTTGGCATGGAAATTAAGCTCAGCACTGATGCTATCGTTTGCAGGTTTGTTGTTAACAACGGGATTTACGGTTCAGCCAGTCAATAAGACACGAAAGGACTACGAAGCGACCGGGGATATTGTCTGGGAAGTACCTATGAAAGAAAAACTAATTGCTTTAACCTTTGACGATGGCCCTAGTCCAAGAACAACACCTATGATATTGGATTTGTTAGCTCGTAATGAAGCTAAGGCTACATTTTTCGTAGTCGGTAAAAGAGTTGAGCAATTTCCAGACGTGATCAAGCGAGAGGCATTGGAAGGACACGAAGTTGCGAATCATACATATAGTCATATTTATTTTAACCGTCAGGTAAGTGCGGTTAAAATTACAGATGAGCTTGCGCGAACACAAAAAATGATTACGGATCTAACAGGGCAAAATTGTCAGTGGTTCCGGCCGCCGGGCGGTTTTTTTAATGATAAGGTTATTTATACGGCGAGGAAGAATGGATATACATTGGTTCTGTGGTCTTGGCATCAGGACACTAAGGATTGGAGTACGCCAGGTGTAGATAAAATCGTAAATAAAGTACTGAATAACCTGAGGAACGGGGATATTGTCTTATTGCATGACCATATCAATGGCTCCTTACAAACTGTACGTGCTCTGGAGAAAATATTGCCTGAATTGAAGAAACGAGGATACACAATGGTCACTGTTACTGAATTGCTGCGCCACAAAAAGCCGAAAACACAATTAAGTATAATCGAGGAGACGAAACGTCATCCTATTGGAAAATAACAAATCTGAGGAAGGTGGGGACTCATTGTTATGAAGCGAATGCGCAACATATTTATATCACTGATGCTCGTCTTAATGTTGTTGACTGGCTGCGGGAATCAGACGGGCAACACTATGAAATCAAGACAGTATACCAGTCCGGTGAAAGTACAGTCGAATGGGAAAAGCGCGGCAGATTTGACGGAGGGCCGTCATATTGTATCCATTCATCAACTTCAAAACACGGCTTATGTATCTTTGGATGACCTCACACAAGCAACTGGTTATCATGGGGCTTGGCTTCATGATGGTACTTATGGGGTAGGGGATTATGATGCTGTGTGGGTATTCAGAACAGGGCAAGCCTCGGTGTCGGTCGCTGGAAAGAAGGTTCAAATGCCTGCAGCGGCGATCAAAGAAGGAGACAAGCTCTTCATGCCTGTTTCCGGATTGAAGAAGCTGTTCGGTGATGTTACGGTTTTCACTGTGGAAACGGATGATGTGGCTTTCTTTCCGAAACCGTCGCCTAATGAAACAGGAGTAGCCGGTCAACACCTGGACTTCTCCGACGCAAAGCCTACGAAGCCAGCAATGGCAAGATTAGCAGCAGGTGGCGAAGCAGATACGGCACAAGAGCAATCCGTATTAACCTTTGCTAAGAAGTTTCTAGGAATTAAATACGTGTTCGGTACAGGCACATACGAGCAAACAAAAAGCTTTGATTGCTCCTCATTCACTCAGTATGTATTCAACCAATTTGGGATCGAATTGCCGAGAGTAGCGAGGCAGCAAGCAGAAAAAGGGAAATATGTTGAACGGGATAAACTTCAAATCGGCGATTTGCTGTTCTTCTATGTTCCAGGGCGATTCAAGAGTAATGAGGCGGTTGGGCATGTTGGTATTTATATCGGTGACGGGAACATGATTCATGCATCTCCCAAACCGAAGGATGGCGTTCAAGTGACTCCGATAAACAAAACCTATTGGAAGGACACTTTCCTATACGCTAAGAGGTTTTTGTGAGGTTATGAAAACAGGCAATTCCCAAATGCTTTGGGAATTGCCTGTTTATTTTACATATGAACATGATTGATTTCTTGATTTCGTTGTATGGATAAATCAATAAACTGATCCCCAACTTGAACAAGTGGGCGGAAAAAGTCTGTGGGATGCGTCATGACGATCGTTCCGGATTCCCCTGTCGTAAGCTCAACCCTCTTGCCAATGAAGTTGGGCAACATATGACGAATAAATGTATGGGTGATATCAGGGTCAAGCTCCTGGAAGCTCAGATCGTACATTTTTCGCAAGACATGCAGTAAATCTTTTTTTTCACGGTACACTCGCGAAGAGATCATAGCGCTATATACATCTGCAACGGCAACCACTTTGGCCATAGGATGAATATCTTCTTTGCTGAGTCCATTGGGGTAGCCTGTGCCATCCATACGCTCATGGTGCTGCAAGGCAGCTAAAGCAATGGAAGGATCTCCGAATGAGTTCTTCAGAATATCGTAACCAAACTGAGGATGATTTTTGATTTCATCAAATTCGTCATCCGTTAGCTTGGTAGGCTTGTTCAAGATGGCTTCAGCAATTTTACATTTACCGATATCGTGTAGAAATCCTGCTTTACCTGCAATGACGGTTTGTTCTTCGCTCCAACCTAACCATAGTGCTATGTAATAGCTGAGCATGCCTACCTGGACAGAGTGCTGGTAAGTATAATCGTCTTGACTATTAAGCATGAGCAGTAAGGATACGACATCTCGCTCTGTACGAAAATTATCGACAAGAGGCTGGAAGCTTTCTTTAACATCACCCTCGTAGATACGTCCTTCTATTAGAGCACGTTCGAACAATTGCTCTGCTCCAGCAACAGCGTCTTGATAAAGAGGTCGAAGTAAAGGATTGTATGTAGGGGCAGGTTTATCTTCATTGACGATGGTTGGCACATCTCCGATACGCCACTCTATCTCAATATAGTCTATTTGGTGCTGAAACAACCTTGATAGTTCTTTCTCATTTAAGATAGTTCCTTTGGAAAGGACATGTAATCCGAAGGAGTTGAAGGTATCCTCAGATAATTTGTCTCCGGATTTCACGTCGGTTATGTGAATTCTCATTTGGCACCTCGACAAGATATTCGAATGTTCGAGCGATTTCGATAAAAAAATCTATTAACTTCTATGCTACCAACTAAAGCGCTTACTTGCAATAAGATAGTTTATCGAATTTCATAATATTTGGAATCGGCTTCTGTAAAATTAATCTCCCATTAGCTGCGTATAGGTACGTCTTGCGAGATGAGGGTCGTCAGTGCCCATGACAAGAGCACGGCCATCCGTGAAGAGCAGGAATGTAAGGCTATCATTTAAGTGAACACGTAACGAATATGGGTTTGTTTCGGTGTGCCCGGCTTTGCTCAGCCGCAGTTCGAGCGATTTGAGATCAAGCCTTAAGGGGCGAGCAGGTGACACCTGGACAGTGTTCCTTCCGCACAGGGATGCCGTCATCGTCTCCTGTTGAACATCGTCGTCTAGAATTTCAAATTGATGTTGCCCGCATACAGGACATGAGGGCTTGCGGGCTCCCGTAATCGATAAAGATTGCCATTCATGGTGCCACAGATCGATTTGAAGAAGAGAGCTGTGAAGTGCTTCATGCTGACCAGTCAACAGCTTTAGCGCCTCCATGACCTGGATGGAGGCGATTGTATCCACGATAGGGGAAAGTACACCCGCTGTCTCACAAGTGTCCAACGAACCTCCGGCTGGAGTTTCGGGAAATAGACAACGTAAACAAGGCGTCACTCTAGGAATGATCGTAAAGCTCATTCCGGATGCCCCGACTGCTCCGCCGTATATCCAAGGGATACGATGCTTTACACTGAATTCATTGATCAAATATCTGACTCCGAAATTGTCAGAGCCATCGATGATAATATCTGCGCCAGACAGTATAGTCTCTGCATTATAGGAAGATAGGTCCGCAACTTGAGGAATAATAGTAATGTCGCTGTTAATTTTCATTAATCGAGCAGCAGCAGCAATCGCTTTCGGAGTTGCTGTTTCGGCATCCCTCTCATCATAAAGCAGCTGGCGTTGTAAATTGCTTCGGTCCACAATGTCTCGGTCGATAAGGGTTAGCGTGCCAACGCCCGCACGTGCAAGATGGTTGGAGATCACGCAACCGAGCGCTCCAATGCCAACGATAACTGCATGTGCTTGTAATAGCTTCGCTTGTCCCTTTTCTCCAATAGCCGAAAATCGGACTTGTCTAGCATATCGGGAGTCACTGCTTAATGAAGTCATTTTTCAAATCCTCCTGACTCATCCATCGAAGCCAATGGATCCCAAGGTCCTAATTGATGACCTTTCCATTCCGTACCGTCCTCGTATATTTCCTTCTTCCATATAGGCACCTTTTGTTTCAAACGTTCAATCGCATACCGACTTGCTTCGTATGCCCCTGCTCGATGTGATGAGGATACTGCGATGACAACGCTTATTTCCCCTATTCCCACGGTTCCAATACGGTGTGAAATCGCGCATAGTGTGCTTGGCCAGCGCGCAGAGATTTCTTCTCCAATTTGGGAGAGGGCAGCTTCAGCCATCGGAACATAAGCTTCATATTCCAAAGTTACGGTTCTTTGGCCAGCCGTCCATTCCCTGGTCGTCCCAACAAAAGCAATCGCGGCACCATGATCCGGGTGATAAACTTTGGATAATATATGATTTACCTCGAGAGGACTTTCGGTAATGATATAACGCTTGTCCTCTATTGTTAATTCATTGCAAGGTAAGGGTTGGTCAGAACCACCGGACACGGGAGGTAGCATCGCCAGCTCGTCCGTGTAGTTGATGAGGGTCTCATCATGAGCATAAGCTTGGTTCTGCGCCACGAAACAAAGGGATAGAATAGCTGCATGGTCAGAATATTGACGGGCTAATCGAGTTTTTATTTGTCCTGCTGTTAATTGGGGTTCATCCCAAGCCAATTGCAAGGTACGAGTACCTAATCGTTCAGCAAGCCCTGCGAATAAATAAATTTTCCAATTAAATGTCATTTGCATGTACAACTTCCTTCCGTGAAACATCAAACAAACCCGTTCAAGCATACCATATCGCTTAGGAAAATGTTATGCTGTAAGGACACGAAATAGGCATTCGAGGAGTGGGCGGATATGCCAGAATTACTAGATAAATTCGGAAGACGGCATACCTATTTGCGAATTTCTGTAACGGATCGATGTAATCTGCGATGCTTATATTGCATGCCCGAAGAGGGCATGGTATTTATGGATCAAGACAAATTGCTATCCTATGAACAGATAATCGAAGTCGCGGAAACTGCGGTTAAGCTCGGCATACATAAATTCAGAATTACCGGCGGTGAGCCGCTCGTAAGACCCGGTCTTGAACAATTAATTGCTGGAATTTCTGCATTGCCAGGTGTGGATGACATATCGTTGACAACGAATGGTTTGCTGCTAGCCTCACAGGCAGCCAAGTTAAAGAAAGCTGGGCTAAAGCGAGTTAATATTAGTTTAGATACGATGGATGCTACCCGATTCAAGTTTATTGCGAGACGTGGAAATCTTGACAAGGTGTGGGAAGGCATTGAAGCGGCGATCGAGGTAGGCTTAAGCCCGATAAAATTGAACTGCGTGCTATTAAAGGGAGTAAATGAAGACGAAATAGGACGCTTCCTTAAGCTGTCGATGGAGCAGCCGATGCATATCAGATTTATTGAATATATGCCAATCGGACATGACGATAAGGGTTGGCGAGATCATTATCTACCGCTCTCCAAGGTGTTAGAAGTAGCGAATCATTTGGGTTACGTGCTTAAGCAAGATGAGGGGCCAAAGGGTAGCGGTCCTTCCGAAAATTGGCGGATCGAGGGTGGAGTGGGGACTTTTGGTCTCATTCATCCGATCAGTGAGCATTTCTGTAAAAACTGCAATCGGCTGCGTCTCACAGCTGATGGCCACATCAAGCCTTGTTTATATTGGGTTGATGAATTAAATGTCAGGCCGGCGTTTGGCTCGCAGGAAGCCATGGAGCAGTTGTTCCTCAAGGCGATGGATATTAAACCGGAAAACCACGAGATGGCAGCATTGCTCGTTGGAGATAAACAAAGCCATGTGCCGACGGAGCGGCGGATGTCGCAAATCGGTGGTTAGGAGAGAAGAAATTTGTCCTTTATCAAAAGCCCGATGACCGAACCTAATGTGACGCTTACCCTCCTTCATACAAATGACATACATAGCCATTTCGAAGAAGCTTGTCGAATTGCAGGTTATTTTGCGGACGTTCGAAGCTGTATTAATCCTGATAAGCTGATTGTCGTTGATTGCGGGGATTTTCTAGATCGGGCTCGGATGGAAACAGAAGGTACAAATGGGGATGTGAACAGAGCAGTCGTTGAAAGCATGGGTTACGATGCCGTCCTGCTAGGGAACAACGAAGGTTTAAGTTATACCCCAGTAGAACTAGACAGGCTATTCACAGGAATGTCAGTCCCTGTTGTCTGTGCAAATATGGTGCGTAATGAATCGAAGCTCCCCCCCTCTTGGATGATTCCTTCTATGATTATTGAGAGATCTGGTATTCGAATCGGATTCATCGGTTTAACCGCCCCTTTTAACGATTATTACGATCTACTGGGCTGGGATGCATCGGATCCGATGGACACTTTGCAAACGGAAGCAGCTCGACTTCGTCCAGAAGTGGATGTGTTAATCGTATTGTCCCATCTTGGCTTGCGCAACGATGAGAAAATCGCTGCTACGATAGAAGGGATCGATCTTATTTTAGGCGGTCACACCCATCATCTTCTGGAGGTTCCTCTTCAAGTCGGGCAAACTGCGATTTGTGCTGCTGGCAAGTTTGGATTTTATGTTGGCCATTTGGAGTTGGAATTCGGGGTGGACAACAAGCTGATTAGGGTTACCGGTGGATGTAGATCAACGGATGATTTTCCTCATCATGTTGAGCTTGACAATCTCATAGAAGCTTATCGCAAGCAAGCTAGACAGAAGATGAATCGGCAAATTGCGGAATTAACAGAGCCTTTACATACGCAGCATAACAGGGAATCCCCATTACCTACGTTACTCGCTTGCGGAATTCGGCATCTGACGGGTGCTGAGATTGGACTTGTGAATGCGGGTCAGCTACTGAAAGGTCTCCCTATAGGCAAGGTAACCGAAGAGACAATTCATTCCATATGTCCTTCGCCGATTAATGCCTGCACGATCAAGTTAAGTGGAAGGTTAATTGTTAGGACATTAGAGGAGAGTTTATTACCGGAATTTCAAGATCTTAGTATTCGTGGATTTGGCTTTCGAGGAAATGTACTAGGGATGTTATGCCTTGATGGATTGGAGGTTAGGGTTGATCTTGACCAAGCGCCGTATCGACGAATTGTTGAAGTCAAAGTAAACGGGGCTATTCTCGATGAGGATAAGATCTATTCTGTGGGAACGCTGGATATGTTTACATTCGGCGTAGGTTATCTTGGGCTTAAGTCAGGACATGATGTACAATACTTCCTTCCAGAATTTATTCGTGATGTATTATCTGATGCTCTAAATGATGAGCAATGGATCAAAGATTGTAAAGTGCCTCGTTGGCGGTTTGAAGGACACCTATAGAATGTACAATCCATTCATAGTGGGGAGTGAACAATTCATATGCTGCACTGGTTTGATTCTATTATTCTTGGGATTGTTGAAGGATTAACAGAGTTTCTACCCGTATCCTCTACAGGACATATGATCTTAACCAATAAGCTACTAGGTTATGAAGAAACACCCGAACAGCTCAAGACCTTCGAGATTGTGATCCAGTTTGCTGCTATTTTAGCTATTGCTCTTGTTTACCGACATAAAATCCTGCAAGTATTCGGAATCGGCAAGCAGGAAACCGTTCGAGGGCTTTCCGTTGATTCTTTTCCTCGGCGACGTCTTAATCTCATTCACGTGGCGTTAGGCATCGTTCCTCCGTTAGGTATTGCCTTCCTATTTCGCGACTATATCAAGGAAATTGGATTTCACACTGCCCCCGTTTTATGGGCTCTCGTCGTCGGCGGGATCTATATGTGGGTGACTGAAATCCTATATGATTCGGGTAAAATCAAGAAAACAGCACACACAATGGATGATATATCCTACAAGCAAGCACTATTGATTGGTGTACTGCAATGCGTATCGGCTGTTTGGCCGGGTTTCTCACGATCGGGTTCGACCATTGCGGCAGGTATGCTTGGCGGGGTTAGCTATCGTGCATCCGCTGATTTCTCATTTTTCATTGCTATTCCGATTATGACGGTTGCTACGGGATATGAGGTGTTAAGCAACCTGGACAGTTTCCGTTCTGGCGATATCGATCTTGGGTTTTTGTTATCTGGCTTTATTGTTTCTTTCCTCGTGGCTTGGGTTGTCGTCATCGCTTTCCTAAAAGTTCTGCAGAAGCTTAAATTAAAGTACTTCGCATGGTATCGTTTTCTAATTGCAGCTATATTCTATGTATTTATTATGTGATAATATTCTTTTTATGATGAATGATGTCGAAATTTGTGGAATTATCATTTTTTTTATTGAAAAATCTCTTTAATATAAATGAAAGATTTCCGATGTTAAGAGAAGGGGGATGTCAATTTACTTACCCGTAATGGACATATAGAAGGAGGAAATATGACGAAATGCGCATGATGCCGATTGCTTTAAGTCGGCCGGGCATGAAACTGGCCAAAAAAATTTACTCCGATGATGGTATTGTTCTATTGGCTGAGGGGGTTGAACTGACATCGTCGCTTATACGTCGATTAAGTGAGTGTGGAATTAGTTTCATTTACATTCAGGATGCTAAAACAGAAGGTATAGTCGTGCCTGAACTGCTAAGTGACGAAACCCATCAACGATCGATTAAAGAGATACGCACGACTTTTCGTGAATTCGTCAATCAACCACGTAAAAATAATGCCAGTACTTATCCGTATGTCGGTCGCAAAATGAGGGATGTCATGAACCTCATTATGGAGGACTTGAGCAATAGTAAGGACGCCATGATCATGTTGACGAACTTGCATACGGTTGACCATTATTTATATAAACATTCGCTTAATGTTTGTGTGTACACGACATTGCTTGGTATGGCGCAAGGTTATGATCATGAAAAATTGATTACACTTGGACTTGGAGCTTTGCTGCATGATATTGGAAAGACGCAAATATCTATGGAAGTACTATTGAAGCCAGGTGCACTGTCAGAGTACGAGTTCGCTGAGATGAAGCGTCATACCGAACGAGGCTATTACTTACTTAAAGATGAGCCTAATATTCCGTTGTTAGCCGCTCATTGTGCTTACCAGCATCATGAAAGAATAAATGGCTGTGGTTATCCTAGAGGGATCAAAGGTGACCAAATACACGAATATGCGAAGTGGATAGGCATTGTGGATTCTTACGACGCCATGACGAGTCAAAGGATATATCGAAATGCGATGCTTCCTCACCAAGCTGTAGAGGCTTTGTATTCGGGTAGCGATATTTTATACGAAACTTCAATGCTTCGGTTATTCAGAGATAAAGTTGCCATCTATCCTGTTGGCTTATCGGTTAAGCTTAATACGGGGCAAAGTGCAATCGTCTGCGATATCAATTCGACGTGCGCGCATCGTCCTGTTATCAGAGTGCTGACTGACGAATACGGGGTTGAGTTAAAGGCACCATTTGATATGGATTTGTCCACAAATCTGAGCGTTCTTATCTCGAAGATTGAGTTGGGCGCAGATGGAGTGCCGGCATAATCACAAATTCAGCTGTCCCATTGCAGTGCTTTTCCTGCGTATGGGGTCAGCTTATTTTTGTGTGATATTTGTTTTTATTGCGCTCGACCATTACAATAAAAGGAGTACAAATGATAGAGGACGACTTTTCGATTCCTCTAAATGGAACGTAACAGAAGACAGGAGTATTGATTATGCAAGTGATTTCCCAATCAGCAACAGCGGCCCCGTTCGCACCGCCATCAGGCTGGAGAGCATTAAGCCCTGCGAATGATCCATGGGATCCGATTCGTTCATTACAACAGTTCGGACGCCACGAATTAACAAGCGTGGAGTTGACCGTCACCCACTTATGCAACATGAGATGCGAGCATTGTGCCGTTGGAGACAGCCTGACAATGACGGAAGCGCCCCATATTCCCATGGAGCTCATCTTCAAACGGTTAGATGAAGTAGAACATCTTGAAACGCTTAGCATGACCGGGGGAGAACCTACTTTTAGCATGGATACAGTACGCAACATTATGATCCCATTGTTGAAGTATGCCCGAGCACGCGGAATTCGAACACAATTGAATTCAAATGTAACGTTGGATTACGAAAGATATGAGCTTATTGCTCCTTTTTTGGATGTCATGCACATATCCTTTAATTATACGCAAGCGGAAGATTTCCATCAGGTTGGCTTTGCTCGTACAGGTCGCAATGTTCGATTGGAAACAACCTCCAAGATGTACGAAAGAATGATTGAAAATGCACAAAAGCTATCTAAGGGCGGTTTATTAGTATCTGCTGAATCGATGATCAACTATCGAACTTATAATAAGATATCAGACATTCACCGGTTAATTGTTGAGATGGGCTGCCAACGTCACGAAGTACATCCTATGTACTCGACTTCCTTTGCAACAAATCTTCCTACGATTTCTCGAGATCAAATGTTTGAAGCAATTGAGACGCTCTTGAACAACCGCCATCCCGATATCTGGATGTTGTTTGGTACTTTGCCTTTCTTTGCCTGCAGCGAAAATGAAGAAGAGCGGCGGCTTGTGAGAAGGATAAGAGAGGAAGCTAATGTGACTGTTCGTAATGATCCAGATGGACGTAATCGGGTAAATGTAAATATGTTCAGCGGTGATGTTTACGTCACGGATTTTGCCTCCATCCCTTCCTTTGGCAATGTTCATAACGATAAGCTGGATGACATCTTTGCCAAGTGGCGTGAGCATCCTATGCAGCAAGCTGTTAATTGTCATTGTCCGGTTGCCAATTGTTGCGGTCCTAATTTACTTGTATCTGATATGCTTTATCGCGGAATTGATTTTACCAAAAGGCGTGCAATCCCCTAAGGCAGTATAAAGTGCTGGAATGGGGTAGACGAGGAGGAACTTGATTTAATTGGAACTTCAATGGGGATCAATTTTCTGGAATATTGTTCTTGTTATGTTCTTAGTGCTTCTTAACGCGTTTTTCGTAGCTTCAGAATTCGCATTAGTTAAAGTTCGTCAGTCACGCCTGACTCAGTTGAGCAACGAAGGGAATGTACGAGCTAAGTATGCTCTCAAGGTCAACAAGAGATTAGACACCTATTTGTCAGCGACACAACTCGGGATTACATTAGCTTCACTAGGACTAGGTTGGGTAGGAGAGCCGGCGATCGCTGATTTAATAATCGCTCCACTGCTCACTCAATTTGGGGTAATGGATGAAACGGTAATTCATACCATTGCATTCGCAGTAGCCTTCTGTGTCATCACGTTCTTGCATATCGTGCTTGGAGAATTGGCGCCTAAGTCGCTTGCCATTCAACGGTCGGTTGGAGTTTCACTCTGGCTTTCTTTACCACTACTGATGTTCTATCGCTTATTCCTACCTGTTATTTGGTTTCTGAATGGGACAGCGAATCGCTTACTTAAGCTGTTGGGCGTAGAGCCTGCGGGAGAGCATGAGGCCGCACATACAGAAGAAGAAATTCGAATTCTGATGGACGAAAGTGCCAAAAGCGGTATCATTGATAAAGATGAGATGACGTTATTCGATAATGTGTTCGAATTTGCTGATCGGGTTGCCCGCGAGGTTATGTTGCCTAGGACCGATATGGATTGCTTGTTTGCGAATATGAGCTATGCAGACAACATGAAGCAGGTTTACTTATCCAAGCACACCCGCTATCCTGTTGGGCTAGAGGATAAAGATCAGATTCTTGGCTTCGTTCATATTACGGATTTGTTAACCGCTGATCCAGATGAAGAGCATGAGCTTAAGAACTTCTTAAGACCGATTCTCAGTGTACCTGAATCCATGGAAGTCAGTAAGATATTAAAGCTTATGCAACGTAAAAAGTCGCAGGTCGCCATCGTTATTGATGAATATGGTGGAACGGCGGGTATGCTGACTGCCGAAACGATATTAGAGGAGCTTGTTGGAGAGCTTCATGACGAATTTGATGATGAGCTTCCAATGGTCGTTGTAAAAGGGGAATTAACGTCCGTGGACGGGCGTATTCTTATAGAAGACGTGAATGATCTGTTTGGGCTTGAGATCGAGGATGAAGAAGTGGATTCGATTGGCGGCTGGTTGTTTAACCACCTCGAAGGAAACATCTCCAAGGGTCAGAAGGTTATCCATAACAGCTATGTGTTTGAGATTGCTCAGACAGAGCGCTTGCGTGTGCAAAGAGTGCACATTTACAAAAATAAAATTGCCGTTGTGGATACTCCAAAACTTGATTCATCAACGACCGATCAGCCGAAGAGATAGAAGGAGTTAGAGGCAGAGAGGGATAAGGGTTATGCCGATTCGCACGATGCTGCTGATGGTAGTCTCACTTGCCTTTCTATACCTACTGTTTACGGTAGGAGCTCCGTTCTTGTTAGCGTTAGTGGCAGCTATATTTCTTGATCCACTAACCGTGCTGTTAATGGATAAGACTCGTATGAATAGATTGGCTGCCTCTACGATTACTAGCACTATGTTTACGGTTATTTTGTTAGGCTTATTAGGGCTCATAGGAATGAAGCTTGTCGTCGAGCTTAGAGCATTTTTCGATAAACTGCCAGGCATGCTTGAGAGTGTGAGCGACTACATAAGGGATTTGATTGAGCAAGCACAGAGGTATTCCAGTAATGGAGAAACTCCTGTGCCAGATCAATTGGAGCAGTGGGTATCTAATATTATAGGAACGCTGGGCCAACTTTCTACGAAAATATCAGGTGTGCTTTTTGGGTTTGCAACAGGAATTCCTGATTTCTTCATATTCTTTATCGTATTCTTAGTAGCTGTTTACCTGTTCACTCTTGGTTTACCGATGATGAAAATCTCGTTTCTTTCCTTGTTTGAGGACAAATCTAAGCTGCAAGTAGAGGAAGTTCTAATTAGCTTGCGTAAGTCGGTATTCGGATTTCTTCGTGCGCAGCTATTGCTAAGCGTCATCACCTATGTGATATCATTTATAGGTCTGTTGATTATCGGAACGGGGTATCCTCTAGCTATTGCATTAGTCATTGTGGTGGTCGATATATTACCTGTACTGGGAGTGGGCTCAGCACTCATTCCTTGGGCGGTTTACCAAATTGCGATTGGTGATGTGTATACCGGTATGGGGCTGATACTACTCTTCTTGATCATAACGATTGTTCGCAGAATTATAGAGCCGAAAATACTAGGGGATGCGGTAGGTATTGGTGCCTTGTCTGCATTGATCAGCTTGTATGTAGGGTACGAGCTTGTCGGCTTGATCGGTGTGTTCTTGGGTCCGATCGTAGTCATCGTATTCATGGCGATGCGCAAAGCGGGGCTGTTTGATTTCAAGATCAAATTTCAGTAGTTTAGCGGAAGGGGGTACAACGGTGTCAGAGCACAATTTGGGCCACGAAATGTTAGCTGCAATGACAAAAAGCGGTTGGAGAATTACGGATCAACGTAGAATGCTGGCGCAAATTTTTACCGATAATGCCGGCTACTTGTCTCCCAAAGATGTATATGATCAGATGAGCATGAAATATCCGAGTGTAAGCTTCGATACCGTGTATCGCAATCTACGGATGCTAAGCGAGATGGGCGTTTTGGAGCAATTTTACTTTATGGACGGCGGCTTGAAATTCAAGGGGAGCTGCGTGGATCATCACCATCATCATTTGATTTGTGTCAATTGCGAGAAGACGCTCACTTTCGAGTATTGTCCTATGGAGCAGCAAATGGAGTTGCCTGGGCGGTACAAAATACTTAATCATCGTTTTGAGGTATATGGGATATGTGAGGAGTGCCAGGAGATCGCTACGTAATTGAAGTAGGATTGCTGGATTAATATAAAAAAAGCAGGCCCTCATAATTGAGGATCTGCTTTTTTTGTTTCTCAAACCCTTCTGTCTTACATGCGTTCTAGTAGCGATTCCCGCAAGTAGGCATACTCTTTACTTTTGCGCAAAGATGAGGTGCTGCCACCGTCCTCAAAAATAGGGTTAAGCATATCTGTCCCAATAATACCTGGAGATTGATTCATTACAATAATTCGCGTGCCTAACAATAAAGCTTCGTCTACGTCATGGGTGATGAAGAAGATCGTACGACGATGCTGTTTCCATATGGACTTAAGAAACGTTTGCAAGCTTTCCCTAGTAATCGCATCTAATGCACCAAAGGGCTCATCCATTAGCATTATTCGGGGTTCTGTTGCTAGTGTTCGTGCAATTGCAGCCCGTTGCTTCATCCCTCCAGATAGCTGGTAAGGCAAGTAGTGCATATAAGGTTCTAAGCCGACTCTAGCGATGATTTCTGAGGAAATGGCTTTACGTTCTGGTTTAGGAACCCGCTTCATTTTCAACCCGAATTCAACATTTTTCTGGACACTGAGCCAAGGGAAGAGATTGGCGTGTTGGAATACGACCCCTATCTCTGCATTGGGAGCTATACGAGACTCGCCGAGTACATGGACAGTTCCGGTCGAAGGCTGCTCGTAGCCGGCGAGAATGCGCAGCAAAGATGTTTTCCCACAACCCGAGGAGCCAAGAACTGCGACGAATTCTTGCTCGCGAATGTCCAAGCTGATCTGGTTTAGCACTTGCTTAGCGTGCTTCCCGGATCCATAAGTCAATGACAGATCCTTCAGTTCGATGAGAATGTTCCCGTCTGATGGGTGAGATTCATGCTGAAGTTCGAGCTCTGGGATAGAGAGTGCCATGAGATGAGCCTCCTCTTATTTCAATGCTTCCTGACGGACCGCATCCTGGAAAACCTTCAATTCAGGTGCAGCTGGAATTTGCTTCTGATCGACCAGAAATTGTGCGGTCTGGAGAAGAACGTCTGCAAACCCGCTTTCGTCTTTTTTGCTTCCCAAGTATTTAGCATCGCGTTGTTCTTCGGATGTTAACCATACGAGCTGTTTCGTTTGAGCAAGTGCATCCTTCTCATCGGTACTTAGTACGGCTGCTAGTGCTTTGGCCGCTTCTTCTGGCTTGTCGCGATACTGCTTAACAGCTTCGTCAAGAACGGCAACATAGCTTTTCACGAAATCGGGATAGTCATCGGCAAATTTCGTACGGACAACGCCAACGTCTGCGGTAATAATACCTTTGTCCGCTAATTGCTGCGCAGTAATGAGAACGGAACCGTCTTCTGCTATCAGCTTGGCGAGGATTGGATTCCATAGGAATGCACCATCAATGTCTTTACGTTGCCATGCAGCGAGGATATCTTGCGGCTGGAGATCAAGTATCGTTACCGTGGCTGGATCTACACCTTCAGATTTAAGTGCAGATAACAGACTGAAGTGGGCAGTGGACCCAAACGGGACGGCTACCTTTTTGCCAGCAAGGTCTTTAAGGCTCTTAATGTTCGAGGAATTACGAACAGCTAGGGATTCCGCTTCTCCAATAATATCGTGAATGAAATACACCTGGTACGGAAGCTTATTCGCAACGCCAATCGCGACTGGAACGGAGCCTGCTAATCCGAGATCAATCCCGCCAGCGGCGATGGCCGTATTCACGTCCCGGCCGGAATCAAATGCTTTCCAAGTGATTTTCGTATTCGGGAACTTCTTCTCTGCGAGACCCTGCGTCTTGACGAGCAATTCTGCATTTGGAATCACTTGATAGCCAATCGTTACTTCTTTCGGAGTGTTACCAGCGCTATCTGAGTTTTTGGATCCACAGGCAACGAGTAAAACAGATAGGGAAACGATAAGTGCAAGTGTTGCGATCAAGCTTTTACCTTGGAATTTGGCTGTTAACATTTGAAATGACCTCATCTCTCATTTTCGATTATTCCTTGCCTTTCCATGGAACGCGGTTGTATTCGAGCCATCGGATGAGTACGTCGATAAGTATTGCAATCAGCCCCATTAGAATGATGCCGACAAAAATGATATCGCTCCGTAGAAACTTACTTGCATCAAGCACCATCCACCCCATCCCGGATACAGCCGCGATCATTTCAGCAGCGACCAATGTCGTATATGTTATACCAATGGAAGTGCGGATACCGGTGAACAGATCTGGCAACGTAGAAGGAAAGATCACATGAGCGAAAATATCCCACTGGTTTGCTCCAAGCGATCGAGCACCGTTTATTCTGTCGCGAGGTACTTTGGATACTCCAGAAACAACGGATAAGTAGAGAGGTGCAAATGCAGCGAGTGCGAGAAGTGCAATCTTGGATGCGTCACCGATTCCTAGCCATAACACGAGTAGCGTGTAATAGGCCAACGGGGGAAGCGGGCGATAAAATTCGATGAAGGGATCGATCAGTGCCCGTACTTTAGCAAAGTAACCGCTGAGTAAACCAAGAGGAATCGCAATTAATAGCGCTATTGCAAAAGCAATGCCTAATCTCTTGAGACTTTGACCGATATGAAGGAGAAGGGAACTGCCCTTGTAGCCGTCGTGAATGACTTCTAAGAAGGCTTTCCACACAGCAATCGGAGTAGGGAGGAACAAGGAACTGACAGCTCCGCTAACGCTAACGATCCACCAGGCCGCAATAACTGCAAGCACTGCTATCGTTGAAATTCCGAGGTTGCGTAAGTTCATGAGCTTCAACTCCTCTCGTTCCAATTGAAACGGCGTCTAACGTGTGCTGGACGTTGGAAAATGCTCATAAGCGACGATCTCCCCTGCGGCAGCTTGTGCTTGCTGCTTACTTGTCGAAGGAATCGATAATTTCCTCGGTAATAATGGAAACAAAAGCTCCGCAACTCTGTGAGCCTCCTCAAGATGAGGGTAGCCGGAGAGAATGAAGGTTTCGATGCCAAGGTCGGCATACTCTTGAATCCTTTCGGCAACCTGCACAGGGCTACCAACGAGAGCGGTTCCTGCTCCCCCACGAGCCAATCCAATCCCAGCCCACAAATTCGGGCTAATGACGAGATTGGAGCGATCTCCTCCATGTAATTCAGTCATACGACGTTGACCGTGCGAATCCATTCTTGCGTAAACCTTCTGCGCTTTAGCTATCGTTTCATCATCCAGGTAGCGAATTAAATCGTCTGCAGCCTCCCAGGCTTCCTGCTCCGTCTCCCTTACAATGATGTGCAGTCGGATACCGAAACGAAGCTTCTTGCCGACCAGAGCAGCTTGCTCTCTAATCGCTTGGATCTTTTCCTTTACTTGCTCTGGCGGTTCCCCCCAAGTTAAATAGACATCACAATGTTTAATGGCTACATCGATCCCCGCAGGAGATGATCCTCCAAAGAAAAGAGGGGGATGTGGCTGTTGAACGGGTGGATAAAATACTTTAGCACCGGTAACCTGCAGATGCTCTCCGGCAAAGTCGACGAATTCACCATTTAACGTTTGGCGCCAAATGTGTAGAAATTCATCACTTAGTTCATAACGTGCACCATGATCGAGATATATTCCATCTCCTTCAAGCTCCTCGGGGTCACCACCCGTTACGACATTAACAAGTAGCCTTCCTTCGGAAGCACGGTCGAAAGCCGATGCCATTCTCGCCGCGAGTGTCGGAGACATGAGGCCAGGTCTGACCGCAATGAGAAATTTCAATCGCTTTGTAAACGGCATGAGCGTTGACGCGACAACCCAAGCGTCCTCACAAGCTCTACCTGTCGGTAGAAGCGCCCCGTCGTAACCAAGATCATCAATAGCGGTTGCAATCTGTTTGAGATAAGCGGGGGTTACTGCTCTTGCGCCTCGGTTCGTACCGATGTGGCGACCATCTCCGTAAGTTGGAAAAAACCAAAACAATTCCATGAGGTTTTCCTCTCTTTTCGTTAAAATGTGATATTCCAATAGGTGAAATGGGTTTAACGGGTATAAAAAAAGATTTACCCTAGACGAGTCTCTAAAGCACTCGTAGGATAAATCTCCAGTTATCTGGTCGATTCAATATGATTTATGAGAAGATACTACCAATAAATTCCGACTAAGTCAATCGGAATATTGTTTAATGAAAAAATAATAGCAGTTGTACATGCTGCTCGACATAGGCTATAAGCGGAGATAATTAGGTGCTGCTCATCAAATGATTTAACTTCAGAGGAGGTAGAACTCGCATGTATGATGCCCAGTGGCGAGATTATATGCCGTATGTCAGTCCCAACGACCCCTGTCCCCCTATTCGTGTGAAGTGGTACATTGTGCCGCCGAATCAGTTTATTACTTTTCAGCCGATGAATTTACCACAATATTCGTTAGAAGAAGCTTTGCGAAGAGGCACGTTATGGCCTGCGCTTTATAGTCCTTATCCTTCAAGGCGTTCAGCTAAAGGGGGCAAGGGAAATGGTTGATCGATTCGATCGGGATGAACGCAATGACCGGAATTACCAAAATGATCGTAACGAACGTAATGATCGTAACGAACGTAATGAGCAAAGCAAGAAGGCGCAAGATAACATGCGGGGAGATGAAGCTTACTGCACGGAGCTTCTGGAGCTTCAGAAGGTGGATTTCGCTCTTGTAGAACTCACGCTATATTTGGACACACACCCTACGGACATGCAAGCTGTACAGCAGTTTAACCAGTTGGCGCAACGTAGACAACAATTAGCGAATGAATTTGAAATGAAGTATGGACCTTTACTGCAATATGGTCATAGCTATAGCCGATTTCCATGGCAATGGGTCGATAGCCCTTGGCCGTGGCAAGTTTAGAAGGGGGCTGATCGAATGTGGATTTATGAGAAAAAGCTGCAATATCCCGTTAGAGTAAGTAAGTGTGACCCCCGTATGGCACGTTACTTGGTTGAGCAATACGGCGGCGCGGATGGGGAGCTGTCCGCGGCTTTACGCTATTTGAATCAACGCTACACGATTCCAGACAAAGTCATCGGATTATTAACAGACATAGGAACCGAGGAATTTGCCCATCTTGAAATGATTGCGACGATGATCTATAAGCTGACGAAGGATGCAACCCCAGAACAATTAGAGGTAGCTGGACTTGGAGCTAATTTCGTCAGTCATGATGGGGCGATGTTCTATAATAACGCTGCTGGAGTGCCCTGGACAGCTTCTTATATCGGAACCAAAGGCGATCCAATCGCAGATCTCTATGAAGACATCGCAGCTGAAGAGAAAGCAAGAGCGACGTATCAGTGGCTAATCGATTTTACGGATGATGTTGATCTCCAAGACAGCTTGAGGTTTCTTCGTGAGCGTGAAATTATACATTCCCTAAGGTTCAAGGAAGCGGTAGAAATACTTAAGGTAGACAGGGATCAGAAGAAGGTGTACTAAAGCTTAAGTAGCTAGGGATATGTCTGTAAGCCATAACCTGTTCCGGCGTCTGTTACTCGGAGCAGGTTATTCATGATTCGCGACGCTTCCATAATTAGGAGGAACTTTCCAACCGCGAAAGCGTATAACCTTTTAGAATCATTTTCCACTTAGAGAGGAGGTACAACGTGGAAACTTTAATGTTAGTATTGTTCGGGATCGGAGTCGGTTACGCTATTCTTACTGCTGTCGTCGGTGATTTGTTTGGGTTAGAAATCCATGCAGGAGAGCTTCCGTTCTTATCTCCGACGATTATTGCCACCTTCTTAACTGTTTTTGGCGGTATAGGTTATATGCTCTTACATAATACCGAGTGGTCAGCATTTCCAATTGCAGGCTTGTCCTTACTAGTTGGTCTTGGAGTTTCATCGGCAGTTCTCTTCCTCGTCGTGATCCCTCTGTATGCCGCTCAGAAAGGAACGGCGCTCTCATCGAAGGCGATGATTGGCCTTGAAGCTAAGGTGATAACCTCTATCGAGGCACAGCGCTTGGGCGAAATCGTATATGAACAAGGCGGTACCAGACTTAGCGCTCCAGCTAAAGCGTTGGAGGATATCGTTATCCCACAGGGTACTCAAGTTAGAATATTGGATGAAATGGCTGGCACATTCATCGTAGAAAAGTGTTAAATATATTTCTAATTCTACATAGAGAGGAAGATTTCATTGAACATCGATGCAACATTGTACATTCCCGTAGGTATCGTTATTGTCGTTATTTTACTTATTATCGTATTTGCTTCTAGATATCGAACCGTTAAAGCGGATGAGGCGATGATCGTCACGGGAGCGTTAACTCGGGATGGCATGAAAATTGTGAAAGCCGGAGGTACGTTCGTATGGCCAGTCGTGCAGAGTGCAACATTCCTCTCCTTGCAAGTTCAAACCGTTGAAGTGCATACACCTGAAGTGTATACCGTTCATGGTGTTCCCGTCATGGTTGATGGTGTAGCCCAAATTAAAATCAAAGGTGATCAGGAATCGATGGCTACTGCGGCGGAACAGTTTCTTGGTAAACCGGATGCGGAGCTGAAAGGAATTGCCACACAGACGATGGAAGGACATCTGAGAGCGATTCTAGGTACGATGACGGTCGAGGACGTCTATAAGAACCGTGAAGAATTTGCTAGAAATGTACAGGAGGTTGCGGCAAGCGACTTAAACAAGATGGGCTTGCAGATTGTATCGTTTACGATTCGTGACGTTAGAGATAAGAATGGTTATTTGGATGCCCTTGGCCAGCCGCAGATCGCTTCGGTTAAGCGGGATGCGGAAATCGCTAAGGCGAATGCTTATCGTGATGAACAGGTGGCGAAGTCGAAGGCGTTGGAGGATGGCAAGAAGGCAGAGTTCACCGCAGAGACGAACATCGCGGAAGCTCATAAGGCGATGGAAGTAAAGAAGGCAGCGTTTAAGCAGGAGCAGGACATGAAGAGGGCTGAGGCGGATCAAGCGTACAAACTACAGGAAGCGCGCACCATGCAATCCGTTAAGGCAGAGGAAATGCAAATTCAAGTTATCGAGCGGGAAAAGCAGATCGAGCTTGAGAGTAAGGAAATTGAACGTCGTGAACGGGAACTCGTGGCTACAGTGAAGAAGCAAGCGGAAGCGGAGCGGTTCGCACAGGAGCAGCGGGCAGAAGGCGATCGCTATCAAATAGAAGCGAAAGCAAAGGCGGAAGCGGAATCGGTCAGACTGTCTGGTAATGCGAATGCGGATAAAGAAAGGGCAGAAGGTACAGCGGAAGCAGATGTAATAAGGCTGAAAGGTTTAGCAGAAGCGGAAGCGAAGGACAAAATCGCAGATGCCCTTCGTAAGTATGGGGAAGCAGCTGTTATTGAGCTTATCGTAGAGAAGCTTCCCGAGATCGCAAGAGCGATTGCGGATCCCCTCTCGAAGACGGAGAAAATCGTCATTGTCGATGGTGGAGGTAGTGGTCCTAACGGAGGTGCAGGCAAAGTAACCGGTTATGTAACGGATTTGCTAGCTAAGATGCCGGAAACCGTGGGCGCGCTTACTGGAGTGGATGTTAACCAATGGCTTCGAAAGCTAGCGCAAGGTGACAATGCAGTTAAGAAAGATCAGGATCAAGTAGGTCAATAGTATTAAAATTCGAACCACCCTCTCGCCTGAGGGTGGTTCTTTAGTATTGCTTTTTTATTATTAAAAAGATGATATTTTGATTGTTAGCAAGGGGAATGTTGATACATGTCGAATAATTACTAATATACACATAGACATAGAATTGTATCTCAGTGAACTAGGAGAATTTATATGCTGATCAAGAGGGGTATCAAGTTAAGATTTGCCGTTAATGCGCTTGTTCTAATTACAGTTATTGCCACCCTGATAATAAGTTCGTTCATTGCGTACAGAAGCGAGAAACAATCGCTCACCCATATGACCTTTCAACTCAATCAAGTCTATACCGATAAAATTGCGGATACAGTGAATTCGTTATTTATGAACATGAAGCAAAGCCTTGCAGTGACAGGGGAATTCGTCGCAAAGGACTTGAACAAGCCGAATATTTATGAGCAATTGGTCTTGTTTCAGCGTAGCAATACATCATTTAATTCTTTGTTCATTATCGATAAAGATGGGATCCTATTGTACCACTCTGACCCGGAGCAGAATGCCAAAGGGATCAAGATTGTATCAGAAGGCACTAAAGAAGCGCTTAGAGAACAGCGACCTCTCATTTCAAAGCCATACATTAGTGCTACAACGAATAAGCTAATCGTCATGGTGAGTCAACCGCTTGTGGACGAAGAAGGACAATATTTGGGTTTTATTGGAGGGGCAATTCGGCTTCATGAAACGAATATTTTTCAAACTGTCCTTGGGAGCGTCCCTGACAATACGAATGGCTCTTACGCCTACGTGGTGAGTTCATCTGGCGAACTGCTGTACCATCCAGATCCAGATCGAATTGGAGAGAAGATTACTGGTAATCCGGTTATAAATAATCTAATGGCAGGCAAAAGCGGAATACAGCGTATCGAGAACTCGCAGGGAGTGGACATGCTAGCAAGTTATTCTTACATTAAGGAATCAGGATGGGGAATTGTTGCCCAAACTCCAACAGAGGTCGTATTATCTACAGCTCAGAAGCTGGTTATGAAGATGATGCTCTATATGTTGCCTGCACTATTCGTTATTATGGCAGTGATCTATTGGATTGTCGGTAAGCTGTCGGATCCACTAGCTAAATTGGCAACATTCGCATCGATGCTGTCTCCGAATCATAGTGGTGGGGATGAGCTGCCTAGAATCGATTCCTTGAATTACGAAGCGAATGAGCTTCACAAAGCTCTTGGAAGAGCAGTACGACATTTCCGTTACCAGTTCGATAGCTTGTCTATGGAAGCACAAACTGATCCGTTAACAGGATTATATAACCGCAGGACGTTAGATCGATTCATTAATAGCTGGATAGGTCAACGAAGTTCCTTTTCGATTATTCTTATGGATTTGGATCACTTTAAATTGGTCAATGATACTTATGGGCATAAGGTAGGGGACGAGGTGCTGAAGTTCTTGTCCACCTCCCTGAAAAGGCTACTAAGTGAAAATGATATCATATGTCGTTTCGGAGGCGAGGAATTCGTCGTGTTGGTTCCGAATGAGCAATTTGATATCGGTCTACAGAAAGCGGAGCTGATTCGTAGCTTCATGTCGGATACGGAAAGCCCTACCGGTACGAAGGTTACGTTATCAATCGGTTTGGCACATTATCCGGGAATGGCATTTAGTGCAGACCAGCTTTTCCGCAAAGCCGATGATGCATTATATCGTGCCAAGCATTCTGGGCGTAACAGAGTTGAAATTGCATCCTACGGGGCCGAACCCATAGAGAAAGTACGTTAAACAGCAAAGAGGCATGAATGACAATCCTTCATTCATGCCTCTTTGCTGTTTTGAGGATGGTTGTCCCATGGACTAGAGAACTCGTCGCGCAGTTACATAGGTTTTATCCCAAGTGCTTCCTGCGAACTTCGAGATTGTAACGCCAATTCCTACTCTATAAGTATGAAGCAACTGACCATTCCCGATATAAATACTTACGTGGTTGATTACACCATCCCGATTCGTATCGGAGAACACAAGATCGCCCGGCTGTAACTGACTTTTGGAAACATATTTACCTGCTTTGGCTTGCTGTTTAGAAGAGCGAGGCAGATTGATTCCACTTTTTTTGTACACGTATTGGGTAAAGGAAGAACAGTCAAATGAACTCACATTACCTGTTTTGGCGCCAAATTTATAAGGTACCCCGAGGAATTGCTTGCCCGTCGAGATGATTTTGCTCGCTGTGGAAGTCGTAGTAGCTGCATAAGCAGACGGGGCAGGTAGAGTCACGCTTGCAGCAGCAAATAGCATGGTAAAGCTAAGACTTGTCCCAATGATTAACTTACTGATGCGGCTCTTCGTAAAAGTATTCATAAAGGTATTCATATAAAAGTCCTCCTAGAAAATCGTATTCTGGTGATCACCTGCAACAAACACTATCACAAATAAAATGAGACATGATTTTCCAAGGTTTCAATTTTCCGCGGCACCCTTAGCCATTTCATCGATTATGAAAAAACGATGAGAATCTCCACACGGGATTCACATCTTGTTAAGGAAATAGATAGGTATGTAAACAAAAAGGCAGTCCCAGCAGGCTTTTAAGCTCCTGTTGAGACTGCCTTTTATTTGTGTAAACTGACGTATATTTTACTAAGCCGTTTAGCAGATGCCCCCCAACTGAACTGCTTTAAGCAATCTTGTCTTGCATGGATCGACATCCGTTTTCTTGTGCTGCTTTCTTTAATAAGTCTCGTAATCGCTCTGGCGAACGCTTGGGGTTGATGGTAGTCATTAATCAATATTCCATTCCGATTATGTTTCACGATTTCTTTGATTCCACCATTTTTTGAGGCAATAACAGGCAGACCAGATGACATCGCTTCTACATTTACTAAGCCGAAAGCCTCGTGCTGCTGTGAGGGGCACACGAATACATCCGCTTGTCGATACACTTTATGGATTCGACTATGGGGAACAGTGCCTAGAAAGTGGGTATTGACTCGAAGCTTACGGGAAAGGGAGCGCATGCTGTTCAGGTAATTTGATCTTGAAGAGCCTGTGCCTCCAGCGATGGTCACACGAATCGGCTTGGAAGTTGTGGACTGCGCTAACTTTACGGCCTTAAGTAGAACAGGGACACCTTTACGCGGAATAACTCTTCCGGCGAACAGAACACGGAAAACACCGTTTTTTCTGGCTTGCATAGCAGGAGAAAACCGATTAGTATCAACACCTAGCCACACTTTACGAATTCGCTTTGCAGTGCCGGGAAACCTATCTGATAGCTGTTGTTTCAACGAGGCGCTATTGGCAATAATAACATCCGCCTTCGTCAAGCCTCTTGCGGCAGTTGCACGCGAAGCATACGGTGAACTAACAAAGGTCAAGGAATGTAGAAAGAGAGAAATTGGAGTGCCTTTAAGAATCTGCTTCAAAGGTTCAATGAAACGAGGGCGATTATCGACTTGGACGAAATCGAATCGCTTGCCCTTAATGAAGCTTTTGACATGGGACAAGTAGGTCATCGCGCTTCCGGTGGGTACACGGTAAATGTGAACCCCATCGATTACGGAGTGCCGCGGGTAACGGGAATGTGCACGGCTAACGATTGTGACGCGATGCATTTTTGCTAACCGTTTGGCAATGGCTAGTATCGTAATTTCGACTGATCCTCCCAGGATGGGGGGGACTGGAATTTGTTCAGGGGCTACAATTAAAACGTGCATGTACAAACACCTACTCCGTTATATTTTTACATATGACAACAATTCAAAATATGTATGAAGTGCTTAAATATCTTGAGGCATGTGTCATCTAGGAATGATTCTTTTGATGATCAGCAATATAAGGTATGATGGAAGAAAAACATCAAGGGAGATCATCATGAGAGAAATGAAATCAGATCACGTACCCCAAGCCATTATTTTCGATCTAGACGGTACATTATTCCAAACAGAAACACTTTTAGTAACCGTTCATAAGCGGGTGTTTGAGACGCTTGCTAAGGAAGGATTATATGAGAAGCCATTACCTTCAATTGATCTCCTCTTGGGGTCGCTTGGTATGCTTCTGTCAGATATATGGCAGCGTGTAATGCCAGATGGCTCACCAGCAGCGCATGACCGTGCAAACGAGCTATTGCTGCAATACGAGATGGAAGAATTAGCGAATGGATGCGGTCATTTGTACCCAGGGGTTAGTGATACATTACGTGAGCTACATAGTCGGGGCATCCGATTATTCATTGCTAGCAATGGGCTGGAGGAATATGTGAAAGGCGTTCCCAAGCTGAGAGAGATAGGCGATTTGTTCGAAGCGATGTACAGTGCTGGTCAATTTGCAACGACAACGAAGGTGGATTTGGTCCGTCAGTTACTTGATACGTATGAAGTCAATGATGCATGGATGGTGGGGGACCGTTCTTCCGATGTAGAAGCAGGTCAAAGTAACGGCTTGTTCGTCGTCGGCTGCGATTACGCGGGGTTTCGACGCGAAGGCGAGCTAGATGGATCGGATGCCTTAATCCAGACATTCCCAGAGCTGTTGAAGCTATTGCCTTAATTGCTAGTAAACAAACGACAGGGGCTAACTCGCAGGTCTTAACGACCTTTCGAGATAGCCCCTTCGTTGTTAGTACACATCATTGGAAGATTCAGCATACACGCCATTCGTACGGTCACGCTCTGCCTTCAATAGCTGTTCGAACTCTAAGACGGCAGATGATTTCTCACTTCGAGATTCTTTTTTTTGTCGATAGGACCATAGCCCATATTCGATGGGGCGCAGTATCGCTTTATGATATACCTCACGCTCACCCGCTTGCTTAAATACTTCACGGGATGGCTTTGGATTGACCTCGATCAGCCACACTTTACCACTTCTATCGATCGCAAGATCAAGCGCTAATTCGCATAACGCGCCATAAGTGGATTCCAAATGGCGAGCAACATTTAAGCTGAAGTTTTCTGCAGTTTCACGAATTTGCGAAAGAGTGGATTCGTTACCGATCCACTGTCGAAGCAAGGAATTCATAGGTGCTGCTTCTCCTCCGCCATGCAAGTTAGACGTAATACTGCGAAGAGGTCCAACACGTCCTGCACATCCTGTAACTTCCCAAACGCCTGAACCATTTTTCTGTACGAGCATTCTATAGTCATGTATTCGGCCACTCGGTAATTTAATGTTGAGTCCTTGCTGAACGATGTAACGGTCATCGTGCATATCCCACTGCCCGAGAGCGGAGGTAAGACCACTTCTTGATACACGACGCGGTTCAACGATGCTTCTAGAATGATTGCGACCTTGTAGAAGGAATGTGCCGTCCTTACTGCGATCGATTCGGAGTATTCCACGACCTCCGGTTCCGTTAATAGGTTTGAAGTAAACCGTTTGAAACTTCTTCAGCATGGACAAAACATCATCTGGGGATTGGTATAGTTTCGTAAAGGGCAAGTGAGAACGAAAGGAAGCTACTTTACCTAGCGTACGATATACGGTCCATTTGTTGCGCAGAGGACGATTAAGGAACAAGAGGTGAGAATATCGCTTACGGAAAGCTAGAAGCTGCTGGAAGCGATGGCTTCTTTGGATGCGGCAACGATCATAGATGACATTGGGGAAATTGATCCAACGCCTTCCCCATTTTTTTGATTCTGGATCATAGAGTAACGCATGGATTTTCCCATTCTTGTCATCTACATCTTGTGGTGTAAACACAAATACGGATATTCCGATCCGTTTGCCCGCAGCAATCATTTTCTCATAGACGGGTCTTTCTTCTAATACCTTGGAATCATTTAAATATAAAGTTAGTATACCGAGTACGGGCTTTGCCATAAAATATTCACCTCCATGCCGACAAAGCCGGCTTGGAGATGATGGAGCCGCAGCAACGGAAGGCTGATTTCACATTCACTAGCTTACGCCTCCCTTAATTCTTGCTTCTTACGATGCAAATAAAGACTATATTGGAAAATTCGTTCGAGCGACTTATTTCGAATATGCAGCTCATCGAACTTCATGGGCTTGGAATTGGCTTCAAAAAACCACACATGACCCGTCGTATCCACACCAAGATCCATGGACATCTCGCACAAGCGAGAATGTGCCGAACGTTCGATTTGCTTAGCTAAAGTAAGCGTCGTGCTTCGAACCTTTCCGAGTACTTTACCCGTTTTCTCTTTGCCGAATATAGATAAGAGCAGCTTCTCCGGATCGTCGATATACCCTCCACGAGGGACATGGGTTGTAATGCTGGAATCACCCGCTACTCGTGCTCCAATGCCGGATAACTCCCATTGTCCGATACCGTTCTTCTGTATGAGCGCTCTTAGATCGAAGGGGCGATTGTTTGCTGTGGCAAGTGCTATGCCTTGCTGGGCAATATAAGGTTCTCCGAGAACATCGGATTGTCTGACCACTCGATCCCACAACCGCTTCATCGTCCCTGATCGATAAGTGCGACTCCCTTTTTCCTCTTGAATTTGCAAACGGTAGGGTAGCTTTTTCTCAGGCTGCACCGTCACAGTCATGATTCCGACGCCCGCTTTGCCGCGGACCGGCTTCAAATAGAGTAATTGATGTTTCTTTAGAAGATTGGACAAGGAAATGGCATCCGTCAATCTCTTCGTTTCCGGAATGTATGGCTTTGTTAACTTATTATCGTTAAGCCATTGAAACAGGGACCATTTGTTGAAAAAGCGGCGATTGAATAGGCGGATATCCGTTTGCTTCGATAAAGCGGCTAGTTTTTTTTTCACTCGAGGCAGTCGCTCGTCCTCTCGTTGTGGGATTCGATTGTAGACGATACTTGGGCGAGGAAACCATGACTGCACCCAAGTCTCATCTTCGTTTCGAAATGTAAATCCAAGAACCCGTGCTGCATGAAGCTTCAAGTTCTTAACCGTAAGGACATAGGTAACGATACCCATCTGCTGACCTGTATTAATCAAATCAATGAAATTACTCCGATTGCCACGGAACAATTGAATGTTATCATCAATGGTAAGAATCGCGACGACCGGTTTCTCGGTCGTCGCTTCCACTATACTCGGATTCGCTGAGGGAGGCTGCGGAATGATCAAGCTTCATCCCTCCTGCGAAATTTACTCAAATAGAGACAGTGATCGAGTATATATTCGAGCGAAGCTTTACCCTGCTCCTTTAATGCTGGATGCTTGAAGATGGATCTACCAGGCTTGGCATTTGCCTCGAACATCCAAACAGCACTATCCCGATCAATACCGATATCGAGACCTAGCTCACCAAGCTGATGCGGATAGTTCCGTTCGATGGCTTCAGATAGCTTGATAGCTACACTCTTGGCATCCTTTAGCACTTCTTCTGATTTGTCTCCGAATGTTCGGCTTAGTGCTTGCTCCGGAGTCATGAGAGAACCGCCGTTCTTGATATGAGTCGTAACGCTGCCGCGACCCGCCTTCTTAGCGCCAATTCCGGCAACGACCCATTCATTGTTGCCATCCTTATGCATGTGAAACCGGAAATCAATCGGACAGTTATCGATTTCGACCAATCGAATCCCTTGTTGTACGACGTAATTGCTAATCGTTCCACCATGTCTCGCTCGGAGCATTTTCATTAGGCTATTGAAATTACTAAAGCGTAACAGCACATTGCCGCCGTTTCGACGATAGCGGACAAAGTATCCTTTGCGAGGATGGTAGGTAAGCCGATATATTCCAGCACCTAGACTGCCAGCGGATGGCTTGTAATAGAGAAACTGGTGCTTCTCCAGAAGCTCTTTGATTTTCTCTGGAGTTGGGTTGTTAACGGACTCCGGTAAATGCTTTAATGCTTCTACGTCGTTATCCAGAAGGCTATATACATCCGATTTATTGAAGAAGCTCCAGTTGAAGAATGGGATCCGTTTTTTGACGAATCGCTCGCGCAGGCTAGTCATCGCGGAGCCTGTTTCAGCGCGTCTGCTCGGAAGCCGATTATACACGACATCGGGTAACGGAACGACTCGCCGAGTCCAGCCACCACCGCCATCGAGGAACCAACCATGGATCGTTTCCTGCTGCCAGTTAATATCACGAGGGGTGAAGGCGAAGAAATAAGCTTTTTTCTGTCCAAGCTGAAGTAACTGTTTAACAAACCCTGTTCGTTCTCCGAATGGAGCTGTTGACGAGCGGGTACCACTACCACTATCGGTTAGGACTCCGATGAGCGGCCCTAGTTGAATTTCTTCGCCTTCGTCATTAGCCAAATACACGTTACCCGATTTAGGAATTCTTACGGAACGTCGAAGCCCAGCAGACATATAGACATGATGACCCTTACGTTTAATGGTCCGCACCGTGGCGGGTACGATGTCGTTGCCGAGCTTGACATTCACCGATTTGCGTCCGCCCAGTTTGAGCAGCTTCGCAAGCGGGCTGGAGAACCATACGATACGTTCCGGCTGCTGTGTGAAATGGACGTTACAAATGGTCAAACTCATGAATTACCCTCCCAGGTGGTCGAAGCAGGATAGATCTGGCGTAGGAAAGTGGCTGCTCCGAGGCAATAAATGCGGCCTTTTTACCCACAGAGCCCATAGCGGTGCGTCCTGGCTTGGAGTTGGCCTCTAGAAACCACAACTTCCCGCTACGGTCTACCCCATAGTCCAAACCGATTTCGGCAAATCGTCCAAATGTATGTTCTAGCCGAGCGACGATCAGGAACGATAGGTTGCTCACTTCCTGAAGCAACTCTGCTCCACGTTGTTCTCCAAAAAGGAGAGTTAGTACTTCGTCTGCGGGTGCGGCAGTTCCGCCTCCATGCAGATTCGCTGTAACGGTGCCGGGTGCCCCAAGTCGCGCGGCGATGCCGGTCAACGTCCAACGGGCTGTTTTGTCCTTTTGCATCAATGCACGTAGATCGAAGGGTTCGCTCTGTCGACCTGTTAACTCCAGCAACGGTTGCATGATATAGGTGCGTTCGCCGATCCAACGCTCAAGTCGTCTCAAGGCTTCTGCCAAGCTGGAGCAATCTAAGGTTAGTGGACGATTATCATTGTGTCTGCCGGCTAGCTTTATCGTGCCATTGTCGGCTTTGACAATGGCCATTACACGTTTTCCCTGACTTCCGGATATCGGCTTAAGAAAGGCGGATCCGTGATGCTTCCGAAGCCAAGAGGCCAAGGATGCCGGTCCTTTGTATAAAGCTGTTGGAGGAAGAACAGAAACTAACATTCGGTCTTGGGATAACATTTCGTAGACTTTACCTTTGTGTGGCAAGCGCCCATTCAAAAAGGTGAGACGTTTAGTAGCTCGAATATGCTGCAGAGCATCCGAATAGCGTTGTTTTTCTTCAGGTGTTTCTGGCCAAGAGCGATCATAGACGACGGAAGGAAGCTTCCGCATTGCTGATTCCCAAAGTTGCTTCTGTTTATTCCAGATCCAGCCTTTAACGGTATCGTTCTGTGCATCCCAGGTGCATGGGTCGAAGGCAATAACCTGTTGCCCGACTTTGGCCCCGATTAAGTTGAGACGCTGAAGGAACGAGCTTTCCGCAAATGGGGGATTTCCGTTACGTTCATAGATGAGAATTCCTAATACGGGATTCGTGCTGTACGGGTTAGAAGCCGGCGATATAACGGGCATATTGAATCATCATCCGTACCGAAGGACGGATTTTCCCTTCTTTGAGTGGTGTATTATCATTTTTTGATGGCTTGGAGTTGACCTCTAGTAGCCAAACTCGACCCGTGTTATCAAGTGCAAGATCGATTCCTAGCTCGCCGAAGTGTGCCGGAATATACGTATCTATCCCCCGGGCTATGTCCAGAGCAGCCTTCGACAAGCGCAAGGAAGCATCTCCCCGGAACTGGACGGGAAGATTGGACTTGGCAACGGATTCCTTGACCGTAGAAAGTGTACCGCCTCTGGCGAGATTAGATACGAATTGATGGTTTCCCGCTGTTCGGGCTACGATCGAGGTAATTGCCCATTTTCCAGATGCGTTTTTTTGTGTTAAAGCGCGGAAATCCACAGGACGTCCACCGACTTCGATGAGGCTCAAGCCCTGCTGAATAAGATAGCGAACGGTTTTCATCTTGCCTGAGATGGTGGAGAATAGCTTGATTAGGTTGTTGAACGATTGCCTCTTAGTGCCGCCAACCGTAGCGTATGACGCTTGCCAACTATCCGGACCGATATGGGTTAGGCGAATGATGCCTTTGCCCAAGCTTCCTCTAACAGGCTTAAGGAATACGGAGTTGTACCTCGAGCACATACTCTTTAGCATCGTATAGTTGTGTAAAGTATGGGACTCTGGTAAATATTTTTGTAAAGAACTCTCTTTCTTCAGAGCATCGAACACTTCCGATTTGTCTAGAAACTTCTCGTTAAAGACTTGTGATCCAAATTGGTTTTTAATTTCTCGCATGAATTGCTGAACGATAGGACGGTTTTCCAGTTTGCGGGAAGTTAAACGATTGTTCACGACATCAGGTGCTGGAAGATTCAGCTTGTGCCAGCCTTTGGTGTAAACCCAGCCTTCCACCGAAGACAGATTTGACCCAATCCCATTCGGAGTGAAAAAATACACGTAGGCGCCTTGGCTTCGGCAAGCATCGGTGACTTCGCGACAGAACATCGTTATATCCCCAAAAGGCTTGTCGAGCTGCTCGGGATTATCCCGACTAATAAGTACACCAATTAAAGGCCCGAGTGTGAACGTTCTAGTTGTTGATTTGTACTGGATTCGCAGTGGTGTTCCGGAATAGATCCCCATTCTGCGAGCAAGCGTCTGGCTGATTCGTAACCCTTCATAACGGGGTACAGGGACGATCGTGACGGAGTGGCGGAAAGAACCGAACTGCAAAGATAGATGTTGCTGGGCAGGTATTTTCCACTGCTTCATCAGGGATTCCCCCAGCATCAGGACGTCATCGGACAATATGCCGGAACTGATGACCTGGACGTCAATTTTCGGGGTGGACATGTTTCGTACTCCTTCCACCTTTGCATATGTCGTGGCGAAGGCTCTCGTAGGCTTCCTTCCCGGGGGCTAGCGAGAATACTCCATCATATGAGGACATCTATCTATCGGTGATTGCCCTTATTCGATTGGGACTTGATATAGAATAGATGTTATGATGTTATTTAACGATTTCTTTAATTTAGGATTGGCAAGAAGGCATAAAGGAGTATTGAACGTATGGCTGATTGGTTTAAGGAAAGCTTCGGTGAAGACTATAAAGTCGTGTATCGTCATCGGAACTGTGAGAATGCAATCCGAGAAATTGGCTCCATGATGAAATGGGCGAACATAAGGCCGAATTCTAGGGTGTTGGACGTAGGATGTGGGATGGGAAGACATGCGATCGCACTAAGTGATCTTGGTTACATTGTGACAGGATTGGATCTATCGGATGTTTTGCTTACTGAGGCAAGGCAGATGGATACAGAGGGCACTGTAACTTGGATGAAAGGTGATATGAGGAGATTACCCTTTGAGAACGGAACATTCGATGCGACCGTGAATTGGTTTACTTCATTTGGTTATTTCGCCGATTACGAAGATAATATACGTGTGTTGAAGGAAATGAAGAGGGTATTGATCCCTGAAGGACGCTATTTGATCGATTTTTTGAATCCAGCCTATTTATTACGTCATTTGGTGCCTCACTCGGAACGTGTGGATGAGCTATCAGGATTACATATATCAGAAACGCGTACGATCGAGAAGGATTTTGTCGTTAAAAAAATCCAAGTCAAGCCTCCGGCTGATGCAGACGGCAATCTGCAGCCTATTCGGCATTATGAAGAACGGGTCCGATTAATCGGATTGGAACAGTTCAAACAAATGCTTACAGAAGCAGGTCTAGACTTGGAGCAGGTACATGGCGATTATAACGGGAGTGCTTATGTGGCGGATAGCTCCAGACGTCTCCTATTGCTAGGGAGGCGAACGGTGTGAGCATACAGACAAATACAGCGGTTTCACTGCTGGAGGATGGTTGGCTACAGGTTAAGGTTCCGCTTCCTTACTCGTTGAAATGGGTCAATGCCTATCTTTTACCGGATAAGGAAGGCTGGACGATTATAGATCCAGGACTTCGCACAGAGGAAATCGAAGCTTTCTGGATTTCCTTGTTGGCGGAGAGAGCTATCGAATGGCAAGACATTAAGTCTATTGTCATTACTCACCATCATCCAGATCATTATGGGCTAGCAGGATGGTTTCAAGATCGTACGGGTGCAAAGGTATGGATGTCGCAAGTTGCTATGGATAATGCGCGAAGGTTATGGGACGAACATGAGACCTTCTCCGATGAACTGACCGAGGCGTTTATTCAGCATGGATTAGCGGAAGAGCTAGTGGGTGATATGAGTGTCCACATGAGTGGTTTTAGTGAGAGAGTATCTCCTCATCCCTCGAATGTGCAACTATTGCGGTTAAATGAAGAGTTTCATATGGGCAGCACAAAATGGGTTATCTACGGAGGAGAAGGTCATGCCCCAGGTCATCTGATTTTCTACGACCCTGTGAATCGCAGGCTATTATGTGGGGATCAGGTGCTTCCTGATATATCGCCGAACATCGGATGGATGCCAGATGGTGATCCAGATCCACTTGGCTCCTTCTTGAAGAGCCTGCAGGAGCTGTGGCATCTTGATGTTGAGATGGTTTATCCGGGTCATCGAGATCCGTTTCCTCAATATCGGCAACGTGTCGAGGGGCTGATTGAGCATCATGAGCGTCGATTGCTCAAGATGACTGAGCTTATCGGTGAGGATGAGAAGTCTGCTTTCGAAGTGTGTGAATTAATGTTTGGGGTACGATTACGAAGCAATATTCACAATTTGCGATTCGCGCTTGCCGAGACCATTGCCCATCTTGTTCAACTGGAGAAGCGGGGAATGGTGAAACGGGTGGAAGGTGAATCGTCGAATGGGAAGTCGATCATTGTTTACCGAAGGTAAAGAGAACCTGATCAGGCTAATGTCCTCGATCTGCTAAATACAGCAGCTTATGACCGAGCCAGATAAGAAAAATGGGTAGTACAGGGGATTCCCCCATGTACCACCCATTTTCTTTTGCAATGATCAGCCGTTATTTTCCAAGGCTTCTTCTCTCTCTTCACGCTCTGCTTGCTTACGATGGGCGATGCGACTTGCTGCGGATGCTGCAATAGCTCCGACGATATCATCTAGAAAAGTATGGATTTCTCCGCTATTTTTATCATTTAATTTTCTGAGGATACCAGGCTTAAGCTTATCTACGTAACCGAAGTTTGTAAAACCGATACTTCCGTATACGTTAACGATACTAAGCGCCAAAATTTCGTCACAACCGTAGAGACCTTCGTCGTTAGCGATCATGTTTTGCAGAGGGGGGAGCAATTTACCTTCTTCCGCTAACATATCAAGCTGAATTCCTGTTAAGACTGCATTCTGAACCTCGCGTTTGGACAGCACTGCATCTACATTAACCACACATTCGGCAAGTGTTAGCTCTGGAAAATAATCTTTCTGCAGGAGCATCACGAGTTGACCGATTTGTTCCTTAGTCACTCCACGCTTCGTCAGCCACTCTTCTGTTGCTCTAGCAACTTCCTTGCTGTTAAGACGGTACTTACTCGGCTGGGACATGTAACAACACCTCTTTCCGAAGCCATTGGCCTCCGTCGTGAACTTAATAGGACAAATACACATAATTATCCCAAGGGCTCGTATATATAGTACTACAAATAGGATGCCGATGGAACGGCAGCCCACTATAAGGTTAAATTATGTTGGGAGGATTTAATCATGAAAGTGAAGTCTGATCAAGGCAAAACATTTAAAAGATGGGCGATGCTACTGCTTCTTCTGCCCTTGTTATCTGCGTGCAGTCGAGGAGGGAGTGGCGACCAGAAATTGGCAGAAGCCATTGATCCACCGCCTATGGAAATTGAGCAGGTTATGCTCCAGGACACAGTGGAAACGACGATCTCAGAAGGGAATGACGTTGTCACGGTTTATTTGCTCGACCGTAATGATTTTCTTGCCCCTATGTCTTTAAGATTAGATACGGAACATTCCTCTTCCCTCACATCAGCAGAGAAGGCGATCGCTTGGATGACGGTTAATGAGCAGCTAGCAGATCAGCTTCCTGCGGGATTTACTGCGATTTTGCCAAAAGGAACAGCGGTTAGCTCCATCAATGAGAATTTATCCGACGAAACGATTTCTGTTGACTTCGCCGCTCCGTTTTCGGGCATTATTGCCTCTCATGAACGGAAGGTGATTGAGGCACTTGTATGGACCTTGACAGAGCTCCCTGGTATTAACAAGGTTAAGCTTTCTGTTGCGGGTAAACCGATTCAATCGCTCCCATCCTCAGGGCTTCCGATTGACAAGACTCTCACGCGGGGGCTTGGCATTAATCTTGAAATGACTAAGGATATACAGCTCAATCGTGCGATGGGTGTAACGCTGTATTTTTCCTCACAATCTGAGGACGGAGAAGGTTACTTCGTTCCTGTAACTCGTTTAATCAATCGTCAAGCTAACCCAGCCAAGGCCGCACTTGAGCAATTAATCATCGGACCGAAAAAAGGTGCACTTAAAGCGGTTCTGACTACCGATATGACGATCGAGAAGGTATCACAAATGGCAGACACCATCAATGTATCCCTTCAGGATTCGGATTGGATGCCTAAATCCCCAGTGCCTTCAGAAATGATGGAGGCGATTGTCCTTACTCTTACCGAAGCAACGGGTGCTCCGCAAGTACAAGTAATGATGAATGGTAACGACTCATTGGTTGACTCAGACCAGCGCACTTATGATCGCCCAGTAACGCGTCCAGCCTATGTGAACACGTTATCCCGATAAATCGGATCCCATAAAACTGCTCAACTTGTGTTATACTGCTAAATTCCAGGGTGTCTAGATGCTTTTATGATCAACCTTTGGTAAAATGGTGAAAGTTCTAGTACTTGGGAGGCAGAGAAATGAGATCCGATGGTAGACAATCTAGTGACCTGCGGTCATTCGCGGTTACACTTCATCCGAATAAATATGCGGAAGGGTCCGTACTGATTGAAGCTGGGAATACGAAGGTGCTGTGTACGGCTTCCGTGGAAGAAAGAGTTCCTCCATTCCTGAAGGGGCAAGGCAAAGGCTGGGTTACAGCAGAATATTCCATGCTGCCAAGAGCCACACACACTCGTAACCAACGAGAAGCTTCTAAAGGGAAATTGACTGGACGTACAATGGAAATCCAACGCCTCATTGGGCGATCTCTTCGTTCTGTTGTTAATTTGCACGCGCTTGGCGAAAGAACGATTACGCTGGATTGCGACGTACTCCAAGCAGATGGAGGAACACGGACTACTTCGATAACGGGTGCTTATATCGCATTAGCTCTAGCGATTCATAAGTTGGACGGAACCGTGAATTACGCTAAATATCCGCTTACTGATTTTCTAGCATCCATTAGCGTAGGCGTTATTCAAGAGAAAGCGGTTGTGGATTTGAACTATGAGGAAGATTCCAAAGCCAAAGTAGACATGAACGTCGTGATGACGGGAGCAGGTGCTTTCGTAGAGGTTCAAGGTACAGGCGAGGAAGCTCCATTCACACGCTCAGAGTTCGACAGTATGCTATCTCTTGCTGAAGAAGCGATTCAGCAGCTTATTGTCCTGCAGAAGGATACTTTAGGCGCTGCAGGTGAGCGGATCGGTGGAGGCAAGGCATGATCAGAGAAGGTCAAACCCTTCTAGTTGCAACGCGTAATCGGGGCAAAACGAAGGAATTTCGCGAAGCATTCCTTAAACTCGGTATAACCGTTAAAGATTTGCATGATATAGAAGGCATTCCGGATATTGAAGAAACCGGAGAAACCTTCGAGGATAATGCTTTCATTAAGGCTAAAGCTGTGGCGGACATCGTAGGCTTGCCGGTGCTTGCGGATGATTCTGGATTGTGTGTCGATGCGTTGAATGGTGCTCCAGGTGTCTATTCCGCACGTTATGCAGGACTATCTGCAAGTGATGAAGCGAACAATGCGAAGCTTCTTCAAGAGCTTGCGGTAGTACTGGGAAGCGCGGATCAAGCGGACAACCAATTAGATTCGGCTTTGGAGCCTGAGCTATTGAGTTCTGCGAGGTTCGTATGCGCTCTTGTCCTCTATGATCCGGCTGACAAAGGTAGGCTTCAAGCGGAAGGTACAGTTGAAGGAAATATCCTTCGCCAAGCTCGAGGAAATGACGGCTTTGGATATGATCCATTGTTCTGGCTTCCTTCACATCAGAGCAGTATGGCAGAACTTCCCTTAGATTCGAAAAATGAGATTAGCCATCGTGGACAGGCATTGCGTCGCTTGATGGCGATGATCGGTAAATAGACATATGCAATCATGTAAAATCCTCCAAAACCATTCGTGGTGTTGGAGGATTTTTGTCATTTAAATTTTACAAAGCAAGTTTGACCTTGTAATGCCGGAGCCAAAAGTCCATTTGGAGCAAATAAGCGAACAATTGTGGCCCAGACATGAGTTGGCCGAACCATGGAAGATGAGACGATGCATCTGATGTTAGGGCTAGCTCTCTGATCTTATCCGCATTAATGAGCGGAAGGAGTGGACAATTCGGATCGTCCAGTCGTTCAAGTAGCAAAGAGCGGACAGCGGATAAATAATTTGGATTGTGTGTTTTTGGGTACGGGCTTTTTTTGCGATAAAGGACATCGTCAGGGAGAATGCCCTCAAGTGATTTTCTGAGGATGCCTTTTTCCCGAGTCCCTGCCGACTTGATCTCCCAGGGAATGTTCCACACATACTCGACCAGGCGATGGTCACAGAAGGGAACCCGGACCTCTAATCCAACTGCCATGCTCATTCGATCCTTGCGATCAAGTAATGTCGGCATAAACCTTGTAATATTCAGGTAAGACATGCGTCTCATTCGTCTGCGAGTCTCGTCTTCGCCGTCTAATGTTGGAACCTCGGCAACGGCTTGTGCATAACGATCGGCTAAATACTCTTGTGGGCGAAGCTTCTCCTTGAGCTCAGGGGATAGCAAGCTGGATCTTAATCCAGTTGCCAAGGACCAGGGGAAGGTTTCCGCTTGCAAAGCATCCTCGCGATGGAACCAAGGGTATCCGCCGAATATTTCGTCCGCAGCTTCCCCCGAGATCGCTACAGTCGCTTCCTTCTTAATCTCTCGACAAAATAAATATAAGGAAGCGTCAATATCGGCCATGCCGGGAGTATCCTTAGCTAATACCGCAGCTTCTAGTGCGCTTACGAGCTCTGGCGTATCGAATTGAATGGGATGATGAACAGTGTTCAAGTATTCATGCATTCGTTTAATCCAAGGTGCATCGGAATTAGGCTGGAAATCATGCGCATGGAAATGCTTATCATTGTCCACGTAATCTACGGAAAAAGTGTGTACACGCCCTTGATTCGTTGTCTTGTAATAGTTAACCGCCAGTGCAGTTAAGGCACTAGAGTCCAGGCCACCGGAAAGCAATGTACAGATCGGAACATCGGAGATAAGCTGACGCTCGACAGTGTCTTGAAGTAGCTCGCGGACCTTCTCTGCTGTTTGCGATACATCTTCCTCATGATCGGCGCTCTCTAGCTTCCAGTAAGAGAAAATTCTCATTCCGTTGCGATCATACTGGAGGCAATGTCCCGGCTTCAATTCATAGAAATTCCGCCAAATCCCATGTCCAGGAGTGCGTGCTGGGCCAACGACGAACAGCTCCGCAAGTCCTTCCGCATCGATTTCGGCAGGAACCTCGGGATGAGCTAATATCGCTTTGGGCTCTGAGCCGAACATAAACCTTCCTACCTCAGGACGGTAAAATAACGGTTTAACGCCAAGCCGATCCCGCGCCATAAACAGTTTTTCCTCAGCTGTTTGCCATACTGCAAAAGCGAAGATACCGTTGAGTTTCTCTACACATTCTGGTCCCCACTCCACATAAGCGAGAAGCAATACCTCGGTGTCGCATGTTGTGCGAAACCGATAGCCTAGGCCCTCTAATTGTTTGCGAAGCTCCAGTGCATTGTACAGCTCCCCGTTATACACGAGAATGCAATCATGGCTATCTGCGCTGTTAGCTGGGCGAATCATAGGCTGAGCACCATTTGCCGGATCCATTACCGATAACCGGCGATGACCTAAGGCGCAATGAGGGGATAGCCAAGTCCCTGTTGCATCAGGTCCACGCAGACTTAGCGTCTCGGTCATTTTCTCAATGGTATCCGCCTGTGTTGTTAAATCCACATTCCAGTCAATCCATCCGGTAATTCCACACATGTGCCTTCAGCCCTTTCCTCTGCCTAAAAACCGATCATAAGATGGATATGCGAAAAGAGGCATAAAATGTTTGTCCATAGGGAGAAAATACGTAAAGTCCAAGATGACAGGTTCTTTACAGATGAAAGGAGGGAGAATCATCCTGTGATGAACGTTAGAGAAGCACATTTTCGTCGGATGTTGGATCGCGGTGGACAAGCCTTCGCTGAAGTGGAGGTATTAACCGATCATCAGCGTGACGCGCAAATGCTGGCTTATTTTCGCGAGGGTCAGAATGGAACATATTCGCTCGTAAGGATCATTTCAAATGATGCAAACTATGAGGTTGACTGGTTTGATAATAGCTTACATTCCGCATTCGAGGATGTCATGAAGCCCATGTTCTCAACGCCAGATCATCTGGCTGCTAACGATAGGGATGAATTTGCAACACAGATATTGGAGTTTGCTGGGGTTAGAGAAGCGCTTGAGAGAAATTTTACTCGGTGAGGCAAATTTAGTTAGGGAGGTGAGAAAAGAGAAGTGGCTAATAAATTCAAGAAAAACAAAGGCAATCAAATTGCCAACAAAGGCGAAGAGTTCGTAGAGGAAACCTTGAAGAAAAATACGTTCCATCCTGCGCAAAATAGTCCAGCAAAACCACACAATCGCTAGCTTCTTCAGCACCAAACAAAAGCTGCCCTCCGAATGCGGGATGAGGCAGCTTTGCTATATCGCTCGTTCGTCTTATTTGAGTGCAACCAGAATAGCTCCTCCGGCTATCATAGCGACGCCTAACGCATTCATCCATGATATCTTTTCTCCAAGGAAGAAGAACGCCAGAGCGACAGCGAGAACGACACTCAGCTTGTCGATAGGACCGACCTGAGATACTTTCCCACCTTTAAGCGCCAGAAAGTAAAACATCCAAGAGAGTGCTCCTGCCACACCGCTAAGCACAATGAAGGACATCGCTTTTTTCTGCGCCATGATTTCTCCAAGCTGACTGAACTTACCCTGAACGATGACGACTCCTAATAAGAATATGGCCATAATGACCGCGCGGATAGCTGTTGCCGAATTGGCGTCAATGTCCTTTAAACCGATTTTTCCGAAGATGGCTACGAGTGCTGCTGTTGCTGCCGAAAGTAGAGCGTAAATTAACCAAGTTCCCATTGCGTATCCTCCTGTGTGCCGACGGCTTTGTTTGACTATTATACGTTATTTTACCTTTTGCAATTATCGGTCTCAATAACAAATACCGCCCTAGCGAGTCAGTCGTCGCTGAGAGCGGTACTTGTTGTATTTGTATTTAGGAGAGGAATTTGACCATGTGCCAGTATGGCTTATCGTGAATCGTAATTTCTTTGTCGGCTTTATATCCCAGCTTAACGTAAAGCGCATGGGCACCCTCATTGGTCTGGTCGACGTTTAGAGCGATTTTATCATATCCCATGTCTATAGCTCTTAGTTCAGCGGCTGCAATTAATTGTTTCGCAATTCCTTGGCCCTGAAAGCTAGGACTGACTGCAATGGCGTCGATATAATACTCATCGATATCAGCCTCATCATCGATAGTAATGGATGGATCACCGCTTTTTTTAATTAAATGGTCAATAACGGGAGTGTACAATTGGGCAGCATGGCTACCGTGATAACAGAGGATCATGCCTACGGGTTCATTATTGATTTCCTTTACAAGAATACAATCACAGCTGAAACGATTGCCATCGGTCGTAATAAATGCTTCTAACTGCTTCAGAACGTTCGATTCTTCCATTTCACCTGTGAGTTGATTAGCAATGTCATCTATGGCGAGCAATATAAGTTTGGCAATTGGAGCAGCATTCTCTGGTAAGGCTAGTTTTATAGTCATAAGTTCTCCTAGTTGTGTGAAATGATAAGCCGTGCATTGTTAGGCTTATTGTCTTAAATAATAAATGAAACTACGCTAGTAAACAACCTAGGCTAAGTTGCCAGTGTATACCGAAATTGTGGTCGTACACGCTGAAAAAAACCTCAAAATCATTGAAGGACAAGGTTGTTGAGGTTTTTTTTGGAGAGATGTAATTTTGTTTAATGAAGGGGGAATAGGTCCTAATTGTGATGGGAAAATATATATCCCTCAAATACTTTTAGCCCTTCGTCATTTAATACTTGCTCAACTACAATTGGTTTATGTGGGCTTCTTTCAATAACTTCCTTACAAGAGATCATGATGTTGCTGCCTGCGATTTCTGCGAGTTGATCATGTGAAACACTATAGACTATTTTCCCTAAATGAGACCACACCATAGCTCCTGTACACATAACGCAAGGCTCACAGCTGGTATACAATGTGAATTCACTAAGATCAAAAATATTATTTTCAGAGCAAAAAGTGCGTATGAGTCCAATTTCTGCATGATGTGTAGGATCACAATTGCTATTTATTTTATTTTCTCCATACATAACTATTTCGTTATTTTTTACTAAAATAGCGCCAAATGGTTCGTTTCCATCTTGTCTAGCTTGTTGAGCTAATTTAATGGCTACTTCAATAAATTGTTCATCACTTTTTGTCAATTGGCTCACCTCCAGATCTGAGTCATTATAACAGAAATAACGCTAAACGGTACTTTCTGGTTTTTTGTACAAATAGAGAAAACCCCCGAAACCGTTGATCTGCAACGTTTCGAGGGTTGTGATTGATTAATTAGATTAAAATCAATTAATTAGCTTAAAATTAATTAGGTGGCGTCCCAGGAGGGATTCGAACCCCCGACCGACGCCTTAGAAGGGCGTTGCTCTATCCAGCTGAGCTACTGAGACACGCAAAAAGTATCTTACCATGAAGTTTATTGAGACGTCAAGAGTTTATTTTCGACATTATCAGAGAACCACGTAACCATATGGAATCTTTAATCCATAATGCAACTTCATAGTAAGAAATCCCTAGAGGGTCATATCGTACAAAAAACCACCTTACTATAAAGTAAGGTGGTTGTAAGTTCATAATGGAGCGGGTGAAGGGAATCGAACCCTCACCTCAAGCTTGGGAAGCTGGCGTTCTACCACTGAACTACACCCGCATGTTATGTAGAACGATAATATACCATATTTATTGGGGAATTTCAAGGTATTCCACACGCTAAACCCTGTGTCATGCGTCAAGCTTCTGGTTGACCTGTACTTTTCATTTTACTGTTTGATCATGATATAATGCGAAGGAACTGAATTTGCTGCTTAGGCTGGCTGACTCGGAGAGCCGGGAGGTAAAACCAGCAATAAATCCGGTAAATTTGGAGGGGGGATTACCCCATGACGGATGGAACCAAGGACAATTTGGTGTTATTTCCAAAAACATTGGATTATTATCAAATACAATTGACGAAGATGCTGGAGACGGAACGTTATGGCGAAGCCAAGGCGTTGCTGTTCTTCCTGCTTCAGTGCCATGGAGAAGCTGATCGGCATCATACCGAGTGGCAGGCATTGCTTGGCTGGTTAGATGCGGCATTTCCAGACGCTGCAGGCAGCTCGGATTTTGGGCTGTATGATGAGCAGGATGAAGATTCTGATGTCGATGAAGAGGATATTTTCAAACGAAAGGTTATGGAACGTAACGATTCTGATACCGAGTATATCCCGCAATTATTAGCTTCTCTTTATAATGGAGAAGACCCCGAGCAGCAAATGCTTATATTGGGTCAATTGATGCACATTACTCATCCGGATATTGAGTTATCCTTGAGGCAATGGCTGGGTCGCGAGGAATATATTTCACCCGTGCAATTCCGTGCTCTTCAGGTGTTAAAGAAGCAAGGAGCATCAGGCTTGGTTTCTTTCTGGAGAGAGGGAGAAAGCCTATCTGTAGAAGCCAGTGATACTCCGATAACCTTCTCGGAATTTCCTCAAGGGATTCATCATGTGCTCGATAGAGTTCGCCAAACAGCCGAGGTTTCAGACCCAACATTGTCTTATTTTGCTGAAGAGATGTGGAAGGAATGTGTCGAGGTTGCGTATGGAACTTTAATCTATAAGGGTATGATTGAGGATAATGATAGCTCTGCCGATCTTTGGGGTGCAGCTCTTCACCAACTACTTATCGAGAAATTGCACGGCAAACAAGGTGATGAGTGGATCAAAGAGCAGTACACGATAACGAATGAATTGCGATTTCGTTACGAACAAGCACTACGTTGGCTAAGGCAATATTCCATTGAGCCGCATCCAACTCAGTCGTAAGTTAAGCTTAGTTAGGTTTTTACCTTGAATGGTGAACGATGTTGTTCTATAATAGAGTGGTTTATGTGATCGTCCGCAAAGAAGCGGAAAGATGTTACGGAGGGGAAAGCATAATATGACAGCAAACTGGGAAAAGATAGAGAAGAACGTTGGGGTTCTTGAAGTTGAGGTAGAAGTAGAACAGGTAACACTAGCATTGGACAAAGCGTTCCGCAAAGTGGTTCAAAAAGTAAACGTACCGGGTTTCCGTAAAGGTAAAGTACCTCGCGGTATTTTCGAAGCTCGTTTTGGAATCGAAAGTCTCTACCAAGATGCAATCGATATCCTGCTTCCTGAAGCTTACACAAAGGCAATTGACGAAGCGGGCATTGAGCCAATTGATCGTCCAGATGTTGATGTTGAGCAGTTTGGCAAAGGCCAAACGTTCAAATTCAAAGCGAAAGTAACAGTTAAGCCTGAAGTTAAGCTTGGAGATTACAAAGGCTTAGTCGTTCCTGTTGAAGCAGCTGAAGTGACGGATGAGGAAGTAAGTGCTGAGTTAGAGCGTCTGCAACAACGTCATGCTGAGCTTGTTGTCGTTGATGAAGGTCCTGCTCAATTGGGCGACCATACTTCAATCGATTTCGAAGGCTTCCTAGAGGGAGTTCCTTTCGACGGTGGCAAAGGTGAGAGCTATTCCCTTGAGCTTGGTTCCGGTTCTTTCATTCCGGGCTTCGAAGAACAAGTGGTAGGTCTTAACATCGCTGAGGAAAAAGACATCGATGTCACTTTCCCAGAAAACTACCAATCAGAAGACCTTGCTGGTAAAGCGGTTGTATTCAAAGTGAAGCTGCTTGAAATCAAACGCAAAAATTTGCCTGCACTAGACGATGAGTTCGCTAAAGATGTTAGCGAATTTGACACGTTGGATGAATACAAAGCAGATCTAACTAGTAAGCTGAATGAACGTAAAGTTAAAGATGCTGAAATCGCGCGCGAGACTGCGATTGTAGACAAAGCGACTGAAGCTGCTGAATTAGAAGTGCCACAAGTGATGGTTGATTCCGAAATCACACATATGCTGAAGGATTTCGAAAACCGTCTTCGTCAACAAGGCATGAACTTGGATCTATACTACCAGTTCAGTGGCCAAGATGAGGCTGCACTGAAAGCACAAATGCAAGGCGACGCTGAGAAACGCGTTCGCAACAACCTAGTTCTTGAAGAAGTAGCGAAAGCAGAGAAGCTTGAGATCACTCCTGCAGAGATTGATGAAGAGCTGGAGAACCTTTCCAAGCTTTATAATCGTCCTGCTGAAGAGCTTCGTACACTCTTTGCAAGCAATGGTTACCTTGAGAACATGGATGCGGATTTGAAAGTTCGTAAAGCCGTGAAATTCTTAGTCGACAACAGCAAATCAGCGTAATTCCACACCAATGAAAAGGCACGTGCAATTTGCGTGCCTTATTTTTCACCCCGAATACATAAGATCGACCTTAACAAAATGTTAGCATATGCCCGAAACGGACTTGGCAACATGACATTCCGATTTGAACGTGTTAAACTATTACCGAGATTTGAAGTCCAATGAGAAAAGGGGTTGGTAACATGTTAGTACCTATGGTCGTCGAGCAAACGAATCGCGGAGAGCGGTCGTACGACATCTATTCAAGGCTCTTAAAGGACCGGATTGTATTTCTCGGAAGCGCGATTGACGACGATGTCGCCAATCTCATTATCGCTCAACTGCTATTCTTAGCAGCGGAAGATCCAGAGAAGGACATCCATCTGTACATTAACTCCCCAGGCGGTTCGGTAACGGCCGGAATGGGAATCTACGATACGATGCAATTCATTAAGCCAGATGTTTCCACGATTTGTGTGGGTATGGCTGCTAGCATGGGCTCCCTGCTCCTCACTGCAGGTGCTAAAGGCAAGCGCTTTGCTTTACCGAATAGTGAGATCATGATTCACCAGCCGCTTGGCGGGGTAAGAGGTCAAGCATCGGATATTAAGATTCATGCGGATTGGATTATTAAGACTAAGCAGAAGCTGAATCAAATTTTAGTCGATCGCACAGGTCAACCTTATGAGAAGATCGAACGCGATACGGATCGTGATAACTTCATGAGTGCGGATGAAGCGGTGTTGTATGGCTTGGTTGATAGAGTAATCACAGCTCCGATTGCAACAGATGACCAGAAAGCATAAGGAAGTCGTTCTTTCGGAAATAATGTAAGACGCGGTTTACTAAGGAGGGTTTTACATGTTTAAATTTAGCGACGAAAAAGGTCAGTTGAAGTGCTCATTCTGTGGCAAATCGCAGGATCAGGTTCGAAAGCTGGTAGCCGGTCCTGGCGTATATATATGCGATGAATGTATTGAGCTTTGTACAGAAATCGTGGAGGAAGAGCTAGGTCATGAAGATGAGCTGGATCTGAAGGATATTCCGAAGCCGAAAGATATTCGCAACATTCTGGACCAATACGTTATTGGTCAAGAACAAGCGAAGAAATCACTATCGGTTGCTGTATATAATCACTACAAACGCATTAATTCTCAATCCAAGATCGAGGATGTTGAGCTTCAGAAGAGTAACATTATGCTTGTAGGTCCAACGGGTTCAGGTAAAACGCTACTTGCTCAGACGATGGCCAAAATTCTTAATGTCCCATTTGCCATTGCGGATGCCACTTCTTTAACAGAAGCTGGATACGTGGGTGAAGATGTAGAGAATATTTTGCTTAAGCTCATTCAAGCAGCTGATTATGATGTCGAGAAGGCAGAGCGCGGGATCATTTATATCGATGAAATCGATAAAGTGGCGCGTAAATCCGAGAATCCTTCGATTACCCGGGATGTTTCCGGCGAAGGTGTTCAGCAAGCATTGCTGAAAATTCTCGAAGGTACGGTTGCCTCCGTTCCACCGCAAGGCGGACGTAAGCATCCTCATCAAGAATTCATTCAAATTGATACGACGAACATTCTGTTCATCTGCGGTGGTGCTTTCGATGGCCTTGAGCAGCTGATCAAACGTCGTATTGGTAAAAAAGTTATCGGCTTCAGTTCCGTCCTTGAAGGACAGAAGGATATGAAGCCAGGTGAATACTTGTCCCTAGCTCAGCCTGAGGACCTGCTCAAATTTGGTCTAATCCCTGAGTTTGTTGGACGGTTGCCTGTCATTTCAACGCTTGAGCCACTCGATGAGCCTGCTCTTGTTCGTATCCTTTCGGAGCCGAAGAACGCATTGGTTAAGCAGTATCAGAAGCTGCTTGAAATGGACAATGTGAAGCTCGAATTCGATAGCGGTGCGCTTGAGGAAATTGCTCGTGAAGCGATTAAGCGGAATACAGGTGCGCGGGGATTGCGGGCCATCATCGAAGGAATCATGCTCGAGGTTATGTACGAAGTGCCATCGCGTGATGACGTCGTAAACTGCTTAGTAACGGAGAAGGTTATTAAGGAGAAAATATTGCCAGAGCTCACAACCAAAAAAGGTAAGAAAAAAGAAGAGAGCGCGTAACGGGAGCAGGACGAAAGCCGCCAACAAGGCCTTTCGGCCGACGCGGCGTTCGCCTAGATTGCCGGTTCCACCCCGTCTAAACACGGGGTGGACTTTGGCGTATACAGGGGAGAAATGGTTATGTTCAAACGTACAGACACTGTAGCTGTTCAGGTTGGGAATCTTACCATTGGTGGGAATAATCAAGTTATTCTTCAAAGCATGTGCACGACGAAGACTGCAGACGTCGCCGCTACAGTCGCCGAGATCAAACGGCTCGAGGAGGCAGGCTGTCAGCTTGTTCGTGTCACTGTCAATAATAAAGAAGCGGCTGAAGCGATTAAAGAAATTAAGAAGCAGATCAGTATCCCACTTGTTGCGGATATTCATTTTGATTATCGACTAGCTTTATTAGCTATTGAGAACGGCATTGATAAGGTTCGGATCAATCCGGGCAATATCGGACGTCGCGAGAAGGTGGAAGCCGTTGTTAATGCTTGTAAGGAACGTGGAATTCCAATTCGGATTGGCGTAAACGCAGGTTCTTTGGAAAACCATCTTCTCGAGAAGTATGGGTACCCAACTGCCGATGCAATGGTGGAAAGCGCATTGTTTCACATCGGTATTCTTGAGGAGCTCGACTTTCATGATATTATCGTTTCCCTGAAAGCTTCGGATGTTCCAATGGCGATTGAAGCTTATACGAAAGCAGCCGAGGTTATTCGTTACCCACTTCACCTTGGCATTACAGAAGCCGGAACGTTATTCTCGGGTACTGTGAAGAGCTCAGCGGGCCTTGGTGTACTGCTGAATCATGGAATAGGTAACACGATGCGGATATCTTTAAGTGCGGACCCTGTAGAGGAAATCAAGGTGGCTCGGGAGCTGCTTAAAGTATTCGGATTAATTACGGATGCTCCGACTCTCATATCTTGTCCGACATGTGGTCGTCTGGACATTGATTTATTTTCTGTAGCAAACGAAGTCGAACAATATATATCCAACCTTAAAGTGCCGATCAAGGTATCCGTTCTTGGCTGCGCAGTGAATGGGCCGGGTGAAGCACGTGAAGCCGATATCGGAATTGCGGGTGCCCGCGGCGAAGGGATGCTATTTCGCTATGGCGAGATGATTCGTAAGGTGCCTGAAGATGAGCTAGTGAATGAGCTGAAGAAAGAAATCGACCAAATCGTCGCTTCCTATAACGAAACGGGGGTTATCCCGGGGCGGAAACATGGATAAGATGAAGAAGTTGGCGATTCTCGTTGTCGGATTGGGGCTACTGGCAGTTACAGCTTGCGGGAAAGAGCAGGCGACTAACGGTGGACATAGTAACCATGCACCTAATGGCGACTTAAGGGAGACAACAGCTTCTGTGCAGAAGCTACCTTCCTTCCTAGATAAGCAAACAGAGGCTGTAAGGTTAGCTTATCAAGCTGCTGGAAAGCTTGAAGACACGCTGAAATGGATTCCTTGTTACTGTGGCTGCGGCGATAGCGCTGGGCACAAGAGCAACTTGAATTGCTTTATTAACGAGGTGCGAGAAGACGGAACGGTAGAGTGGGACGACCACGGTACAAGATGCGGAGTATGTGTGCAGATTGCCATGAAGTCTGCCGAGATGAAAATGCAAGGCAAGTCAGATTTGGAAATCCGTGAGTACATCGATAATACGTATAGCACTGGATATGCTAATCCGACAGATACCTCAATGCCCCAAAGTTGACTAGAACGGAATGTGGGATGATGAATGATGGTTCGTGTAGGGGATGTGAGAGAGTTCATTCTCAATAAACAATCGATTCAAGAGCTGTGTGGACCCGCCTCTTACATGCGTGGGGAAGCATACTTCCGATCAGGTCAAGTTCTAACTGTCAAAAGAGAAGCAGATGGCGCGAGTTATCGGGCAACCGTTAAAGGATCAAATCGGAACCGATATGAGGTTGAGGTTGCATTCGATGAGGATGGTGAAATCGGGGCCTCCTGTGAGTGTACAGCTTATTCTCCGCTTTCATTTTGCAAGCATATCGCCGCAGTTCTATTAAAGCTTATGGAGACGGATTCTAAAGAACTGCCTGCTGAAGATGAAGTGATTTCTGAGAAGGACACCCATCTGACTAAGCAGGTTATCTTTTTATTTGACCGTGCTCTAAGTAAGCAATCTGATGATGATTTGAATGCGATCAATGACGATTTCATGGATACTCAGCCACTTGAGGTAGAATTCTCCTGTAAAATCGTGAGCAGCTTCTCCAACAAGCCGATGTTCGCTGTCTCGATGAAAATCGGACTTTCTCGGCTTTATATTGTCCAAAGGATCAAAGATTTTCTGAATCATGTGGATGCCGGAACTCCTATGGCGTTTGCGAAGCATTTTTCTTATGACCCTCTTGAGCATACACTGAAGGAACATGATGCAAAGTTTATTCAATTACTCATCGAAGCGATGCAAGTTGAAGAAATTTACAAAGATTTGTTCCACTCGTTCTCATCTTATTCCCATAGAGAAGAACGGATTCTCGTCATCCCTCCTGCGATATGGGAGAGGATGCTTCCGTTATTAGAACTTGTGAATATTAGCTTCGAGGACAAGAATGTTGGCGCTCATCGCATGGAGATGATGGATGGTGCGCTCCCGATTTCGGTGCAATTGAATAAAGCTGGAGTCGAAGGGTATCAACTTGAGATTGAAGGTCTTAAGAACTCGATATTCATGGACAACTATGGGGTTGCGATTGTGAACGGTTTGTTATTCAAATCCGATCCAGCGCAATTAAAGCGGATATCGGAATTGAAGAAAATGTTTCACTATGAGAAGAGTACTCGATTGATGATTACTTCTGATCAAATTGAACCCTTCATTGACCGTGTTGTCCGGGGACTTAAGCAGTTCGTTAACGTGGAAATCTCTCCGCAAATTGCGGATCGAATCATTAATCCAGCGCTTCAGGCTCGATTGCATTTGGATTTCGAGGATGACAGGCTGCTCGCAAGCTTAGAGTACATCTATGATGATATTATTATTTCCCCCTTACCACAAAAGGCAGTTAAGAATGCACGGGATGACGTTATTCTAATGAGGGATCTTGATCGGGAGAACCGAATTATGGCACTCATTGAACGCTCCTCTTTCAAGTTTAACGGTAAAGACGTGTACTTGGATCAGGAAGACGACATTTACGATTTTTTATACGATATTTTGCCGCAGTTGGGTGACGATGTAGAAATTTATGCAACCGAATCCGTAAAAACGATTATGCGAACGGTAGAATATCAGCCGAAGGCACGTCTCGATGTCGATGTTGGCACGAATTGGCTGGAAGTGTCCTTTGATATGGAAGGCATGGACGAGAATGAAATCCAGAATCTACTTCGCAACTTAGTGGAGAAGAAGAAGTATTTCCGTCTGCCTAGCGGAGAGTTCCTATCTCTAGAACAGGAAAGCTTCCGGGAAATTAATCGGTTATTCGAAGAGCTTGATCTTAGAAAGCCGGATATGAATGGGAACAGTATTCGAATGCCAGCCGTGAAGGGCTTCCAACTGATGGAGCAGTTCGGTAAATCATCGTCTGGTGTGCACCTCGGAAAAACGCTACGCAAGCTCTGGGATAATCTGCGTAACCCAGACAATCTTGATTTTGAGGTTCCAGCGGGCCTTGATCCGGTTCTTCGAGATTACCAGAAATACGGCTTTCAATGGTTGAAGACGCTAGCGCATTACCGACTTGGCGGCATTCTCGCTGACGATATGGGGTTGGGTAAGACGATTCAAAGTATTGCCTACATCGTATCCGAGACGGGCAAGTCTGCCGAGGAAGGGATTGAGCCTTCACCGGTCCTAATCGTTTCACCTGCCTCCTTGATTTATAACTGGGAGCGTGAGTGCAAGAAGTTCGCTCCGCAGCTTAGAACGATTGTAGCGGCCGGTGATCGTCAGGAACGAAGCGAGTTGATGTCGGAAATGAAAGACGTTGACGTTTGGATTACCTCATATCCTCTCCTACGTAGGGATATCGAATGGTATGAGAAGCAAAGCTTCCGCATCCTGTTCCTAGATGAAGCCCAAGCGATCAAGAACCATGCTTCCTTAACCTCACATGCAGTTAGACGATTGAAGGTTGGACAGCGTTTTGCTCTTACAGGGACTCCGATTGAAAATTCGCTCGATGAACTATGGTCGATATTCGACGCGATTTTCCCAGGCTTGTTTAGTGGAAAAAAATCATTTTCAGACTTGCCACGCGACAAAATCGCTCGAATCGTGCGCCCGTTCATATTGCGTCGATTAAAGAGTGAAGTGCTCAAGGAGCTTCCAGATAAGATTGAGAGCGTACAGCCATCAGAGCTCTCGACAGAGCAGAAGCAAATCTATATGGCCTACCTAGAGAAGCTACAATCCGACATTGTTCGAGATCTAGCTACTGATGGAGGCTTTCAGAAAAACCGGATGAAAATTTTGGCTGGACTCACTCGTCTTCGACAGTTGTGTTGTCATCCAGCGTTATTTTTAGAAGGGTATGAGGGTTCATCGGGCAAGCTTGAACAATTGTTAGAAATTATCGAGGAGTGCCAGGGCAGCAGTAAACGGATGCTGATCTTCTCCCAATTCACTTCGATGTTAGATATTATTCGGAAGGAATTGGATGGACGGGATACGCCATATTTCTACTTAGATGGTTCGACGCCTTCCGCCCAACGACTCGAATTGTGCGACGAATTCAATGCTGGTGCAAGGGATATTTTCTTGATCTCTTTGAAAGCCGGAGGCACGGGACTTAACCTGACTGGTGCGGATACAGTCGTCTTATTCGATCTATGGTGGAATCCTGCTGTCGAACAACAGGCGGCCGACCGAGCGCATCGTATCGGGCAGAAGAAGGTCGTGCAAGTCATCAAGCTAGTGGCCCAAGGGACGATCGAGGAGAAAATGCTGGAGCTTCAGCAGCGGAAGAAAGATTTGATAGATGAAGTCATCCATTCAGGCGAAACGGCATTGTCCACACTGACAGAAGATGATATTCGTGAGTTATTGGAAATTTAGGTGACTATTTAAACCGATATTCGGGCAATACTACCAAGTATAGCCCGGGTGCCGGTTTTTTTGTTTTTGATTAACCGAAGTTGTGCCTACCTGAGGGCGTGATCGGGGAGGATGAGAAAATGACTTTAAGTATGATTCTTATGCTTGTTCAAGTGTTTTTTGCAGTTGTTATTGGTATTTATTTTTGGAATTTGCTGCGCAATCAGAAAAATAACCGTAGCGCAGTAGATCGAGAATCTCGTAAGGAAATGGATAAGCTTCGCAAGCTACGCTCCATCTCCTTGACTAAGCCACTTTCGGAGAAAACTAGACCAGCGACCATATCGGATATTGTCGGTCAGAAGGAAGGATTACGAGCACTGAAAGCTGCACTGTGCAGTAGCAACCCACAGCATGTGCTCGTATATGGACCTCCAGGGGTAGGGAAAACCGCTGCAGCGCGAGTCATCTTAGAAGAAGCAAAGAAGAACAAGTTGTCGCCCTTCCGTCAGGAAGCGAAGTTTACAGAAATAGATGCCACAACGGCGCGATTTGATGAACGCGGAATTGCAGATCCATTGATCGGATCAGTGCATGATCCCATTTATCAAGGTGCTGGGGCAATGGGGGTTGCAGGGATTCCTCAGCCTAAGCAAGGTGCAGTTACGAAAGCGCATGGAGGCATCTTATTTATCGACGAGATTGGTGAGCTCCATCCCATTCAGTTGAACAAATTACTTAAGGTGCTTGAGGATCGCAAAGTCTATTTAGAGAGCGCGTATTATCATGCTGAGGATAATAATATTCCGATGTACATTCATGATATTTTCCAGAACGGGCTCCCAGCTGATTTCAGGCTTGTTGGCGCAACGACAAGGTCACCAAGTGAACTTCCACCCGCGCTTCGTAGTCGATGCATGGAAGTTTACTTCCGTCCGTTGCTACCCGAGGAAATTGCCCTGATTGCTGAGAATGCCATTCAGAAAGTCGGCTTCTCCCCTAGTCCTGAGGCTCTGGATGTCGTGAAGCGTTATGCAACGAACGGAAGGGAAGCTGTTAATATTATTCAACTTGCAGCAGGACTTGCTTTATCTGAGAGTCGGGATGAACTGGCCGCCGCTGATGTAGAGTGGGTAGTGAACAGTAGTCAACTGCCACCACGTCCAGACCGTAAAGTACCATCCATGCCGCAAGTCGGACTTGTAAATGGATTAGCTGTTTATGGTCCGAGTATGGGGGCGCTGCTTGAAATCGAAGTTACGGCTATTCCTGCATTGCTCGGCAAAGGCAAATTGAATATTACCGGCGTAGTCGAGGAAGAAGAGCTTGGAGGTGGCCAAAGGACGATACGACGTAAGAGTATGGCCAAAGGCTCCTTGGATAACGTATTGACTGTGCTTAGACGGAATGGCTTCCAGCCGGAAGATTATGACTTACATATTAACTTTCCAGGCGGAACGCCGGTAGATGGTCCATCTGCTGGTGTAGCAATGGCTGTTGCGATCGCTTCAGCGATGACAAAGCAGCCCGTAGATAATAAAATCGCAATGACCGGAGAAGTAAGCATACACGGTGCAGTTAAACCTGTGGGTGGAGTTGTTGCGAAAGTCGAAGCGGCTTTTCAATCGGGTGCGGACACTGTAATTATCCCCAAGGAAAATTGGCAAGTCATATTCGAAGGGCTGGAAGGTGTCAAGGTCATACCGGTAGATCGTATGGAAGATGTGTTTCAACATGTATTCGGGGATCAATCCGGCTGGATGGAGTCTAAATGGCAAGTTAGCGAGCTTCCTGTTGCTGCGGATGCCTTTGCTGCGGCGCCTGCAGGGTCTGTGCTTCATGCGGAGACGATTCATTCCGAAGGCTAACGTTGAGAAATAATATTAATGAGCTGCCCATCTGGGTGGCTCATTTTTGCGGCGAGCGAATACATTTGATACAATGACTGGAGTGTTTGAAATCGTTCCAGAACTGCGAGGTGCGTCAATTATGGGTTCAAGCAAACAGAAAAGTCGTTCCATTCCCCTGCTACCCCTAAGAGGGCTACTCGTTTATCCCAGTATGGTGCTTCATCTGGATGTAGGTAGGGAGAAGTCCGTTAAAGCGCTGGAGCAATGTATGATCGATGATCATATGATTCTGCTATGCTCGCAATCGGAAATTAATATCGAGGAGCCGACACAGGAAGATATTTATCAAGTCGGTACCATCGCTAAAGTGCGTCAGATGTTGAAGCTACCTAATGGGACAATTCGTGTTCTCGTAGAGGGCGTTAGCAGGGCACAGATTGAGCAATATTTGCCGAACGAGGATTTTTATGAAGTGCTGGCACATGAATTGCTTGAAGGGCAGTCTAATGACTCAGAGCTAGATGCACTTATGCGTGCAGTGCTTAGTCAGTTCGAGCATTACATCAATCTATCTAAGAAGGTGACTCCAGAGACGCTTGCTGCGGTATCTGACATTGATCAGCCTGGGCGATTAGCTGACGTCATTACGAGTCATTTGTCACTGAAAATAAAAGATAAACAAGAAATTCTTGAAACTATCGAGGTTCGCCCTCGTCTGGAGAAGCTGCTCGATTTTCTTAACAATGAGCGAGAAGTGCTTGAGCTTGAGCGCAAGATCAGCCAGCGAGTCAAGAAACAGATGGAGAAGACACAGAAGGAATATTACCTTCGTGAACAAATGAAGGCGATTCAGAAAGAGCTTGGGGAGAAGGAAGGTCGTGCTGGCGAAGCTGAAGAGCTTAGAGCACAACTAACTGAAGCTGAGCTTCCGGAGAAAATTGCGGCCAAAGTAGAGAAGGAAATCGATCGTCTGGAGAAAATGCCAGCAGCGTCTGCGGAAGGTGCGGTTATTCGTAATTATGTAGAATGGCTGCTTGCACTCCCGTGGAATAAGATGACCGACGATGATCTTGACATTAACAAAGCCGAGAACATCCTGAATGAAGAGCATTATGGACTAGATAAGCCGAAGGAACGGGTGCTGGAGTATTTGGCTGTGCAGAAGCTGGTCAAGAAGCTCAAAGGCCCAATTCTTTGCTTGGTAGGCCCTCCAGGGGTTGGTAAAACTTCATTAGCTAAATCTATAGCGAAGTCACTCGGCCGAGAATTCGTGCGAATTTCTTTGGGTGGCGTAAGGGACGAGGCAGAAATTCGTGGTCATCGCCGGACCTATGTCGGAGCAATGCCTGGTCGTATTCTTCAAGGCATGCGTAATGCAGGGTCGGCTAATCCTGTGTTCCTACTGGATGAGATCGACAAGATGGCGATGGATTTCCGTGGGGACCCCTCCTCGGCATTGCTAGAAGTGCTTGATCCGGAGCAAAATAACACATTCAGCGATCATTATATTGAGATGCCTTTCGACTTATCTAATGTGATGTTCGTGACAACTGCGAATGTCGTGCACAATATTCCTCGGCCATTATTAGATCGGATGGAGCTGCTGCAGGTTCCAGGTTATACCGAGCTTGAGAAGCAGCAAATAGCTGAGCGCCATCTTCTTCAGAAGCAGAAGCGAGATCATGGCTTAGAAGAAAATCAACTGGTGTTGGAAAGTGATGCGCTCATGTCGCTTATCCGACATTATACGAGAGAATCTGGCGTGCGGAACATGGAGCAGCAAATTGCTTCTATTTGCAGGAAAGCAGCTAAAGCGATCGTGGCTAATCCGGATGCTGCGCCGTTCGTAGTTGACGAGGAGAAGCTCAAGGAGCTGCTAGGACCACCGAGATTCCGCCACGGAATGGCAGAGCATGAGGATCAAATTGGGGCCGTAACGGGGCTTGCCTGGACTGAAGTGGGTGGAGATACTCTAGTTATAGAGGTTACAATCATGCCAGGTAGTGGTAAGCTGACATTAACAGGCCAACTTGGCGATGTGATGAAGGAATCTGCCCAAGCGGCTTTCAGCTATACGAGAAGTCGTGTAAATGAGCTTGGCATCGATCCGCAGTTCCACGAGAAGAACGATGTCCACATTCATATTCCAGAAGGGGCGATCCCTAAAGACGGTCCTTCAGCGGGGATTACGCTGGCAACGGCTCTCATCTCAGCTTTAACTAACCGAAAGGTTTCTCGCGAAGTGGCAATGACCGGTGAGATTACGTTGCGCGGTCGCGTGCTTCCAATTGGCGGATTGAAGGAGAAGTCACTTGCTGCTCATCGTGCCGGTATTACGAAGGTGTTAATGCCTAAAGAAAACGAGCGTGATTTACGGGATATTCCCGATAGCGTTCGGGAGAATATGACATTCGTACCTGTTGCACATATGGATGAGGTGCTGCAGCATGCTTTATCCGAGCCGATTGACCTCAAATCGGGTACCAAGGGACAGGAAGAAAATGAATTAGAGGTAGGCGCTGTGGCTATCGAGACTACGGTTAACGATGAGCCGAAAGAAACGCCGCCACTCGGAACACACTGACAGGAGACCTAAGTTGTTATGAAAATCAAGCAAACAGAATTTGTCATCAGCGCGGTAGGCCCAGATCAATACCCGGATAATGGATTGCCGGAGATCGCTCTAGCTGGTCGCTCCAACGTAGGGAAATCTTCCCTTATTAACAAAATGCTGCTTCGCCGCAACTTGGCCCGCACAAGCCAACAACCGGGCAAGACACAGACGCTTAACTATTATAAAATCAACGAAGATTTATTCTTCGTTGATTTTCCCGGTTACGGTTATGCAAGGGTGTCCAAATCCGAACGGGAAGCTTGGGGCAAAATGATCGAGCGATACTTAAGGGGACGCGAACCCCTGAAGTTAGTGCTTCAGCTCGTCGATTTGCGTCATCCTCCCTCTGCTGAGGATCAACGTATGTACGAATGGCTCTCCCATTACGAAATCCCGATGACAGTCGTTGCGACCAAAGCGGATAAAGTATCGCGTTCACAGTGGCCTAAACACATGAAGATCATTCGGCAAACCCTCGGAATGCCAGGGCATGTTCCTCTTGTCCTGTTCTCGTCGGAAACGGGTTATGGAAGAGACGAATTATGGAGCATTATCATGCAATCGGCAGAAATACCGCTTAATCCCCCCTCTGAACCCCCTAACATCGTGCAGGAAACAGAGGATAACGGTTAAAATATGGGCAGGATCGCAGTAGAAATCGATTTTTGCACGTTTTTTCCGTGAAAATAACAATCGGGCGAGAAGAAACGATTTAAGATTTAGCGTATAATAATGGATAGATGTAGGTTATACAATCGCTAGACAATGGGAATTGAGGAGATTTTATGGCTCAACGGGTAGCCACGGAGTATGTCAATGCCAGCCTGACACTGACGGAAGCCGAAATGCCGAGACTGATCTCTCTGTGCGAGATTCAGCAACTGAGACTGCAAGTTTTCGTGCTGGATAATGGTAATCAGGAAGTCGTGTTAGAAGACGATGTCTGTGGAGAATCCATTCGCTTGACTTTTGAACGATTAAACGGTGATTATCGTTGTAAGCTAACTTGCCGTGTTATTCATCCCAGACTGACTGATGCTTTGCGGAAGATCATATCTTCCTTCAAGGGTGACGCGGTTGTCAATCGAATTTATCCTAGTTATACAATTGTGTATTATTACATTCGGGGTAACGTTGCACGCATTGTGGAGAACAAAGGAGTTCTTCAGCGCACGATATTCGAACATAAGGATACAGTAGGAAAATTGCAATCCCAATTTGCTTTATTTTCAATTGAGGAAGAGATTAATCGCTTGCGAGGTTCTGTGAATGAGTTGCTCGATATGCGCAATCAGACGAAGGAGCCTGGGCTAATCGCTGAAATCGACCAAGGATTGAAAAACCAAAGTCGCTTATTATTCGCATTAGAAGCATGAACGAATCTTATAGGGTTTGAACACTTGAACAAGCAGTAAGGAGCCATGTAAATGGCTCCTTTGTTTTTTTGAAAAAACTATTGCATTTCCCCAGGATAGATGTTATTTTTAGATTCGTTGACAACTTGATACAATAGGAACCAGGATTCACTCAAGGAATGCGGTGAGAGCAAATTCCCTCCAAGTGAATGACGTAGGTCCTAGCGGATGAAATCAGTTACACATTTTATTCCTAGGAAGGGGGAACCGAAAGATGGAATACTCGACTTTCGGACGGCACGTTGCGGTTGATACATGGGGAGGCAATATTGATTTATTGAACAGTGCAGAACTTCTCCAATCGCACATGGTGGAAGCAGCTGAAGCATGCGGAGCGACTGTACTCTCGGTTCAAGCGCAACAATTTGAACCTCAAGGTGCAACCGTGTTGGTACTGCTATCGGAGAGTCACATCTCCATTCATACGTATCCTGAGAAAGGTTTTGCCGCGATCGATTGTTATACCTGTGGCGAGACTGTGGATCCACAAGCAGCGATTGACTATCTCGTCAATGTGCTTAAACCAGAAAAAACCTATGCGAAGAAATTGATCCGTGGACTCGGGGAATTGCAAGTCGAAGATCCGATGATTAAGCAGGTCGAACTCGTTAAATAAGAATGCGGTAAAAACCATGGGGTACATACCTCATGGTTTTTTCATATGTATATGGAATATGATTAGGACAATTAGTCGACAATAGGAAAAAAGCGTCAGCACGGTTTTCATAAACTTTTCATATTTGCCGCGGGAGAGGCTGTCTAACTATGCTATAATAATCGTTGACGTACAGGCTAGTTCTTACTCTCAAGGCGAAAGTCAGGTGATTGCACATGCATCTTATCGTAGTTGGATTGAATTATCGTACGGCCCCTGTTGAAATGCGGGAGCGCTTTGCACTGTCTGAACGTGAGATGCCGCTTGCTCTGCAAGCGTTAAAGCAAACCACGGGCATCCTTGAAGGAGTAATCGTAGCTACCTGCAACCGGACGGAGCTTTATGCAGTTGTAGACAGATTACATCTCTGTGGACATTTTATCCGCGCCTTCATGGAGCAATGGTTTAAAATTCCACGTAAAGAATTTAACTCTCACCTTTATATGTATGAAGATGACCGCGCTGTCGAGCATCTCTTCCGAGTGACTAGCGGACTTGATTCGATGATTATTGGTGAAACTCAGATTTTAGGCCAGGTGCGGGATGCCTTCCTACTTGCTCAGGAGCAAGGTGCAACAGGAACATTGTTTAACCGCTTATTCAAGCAATCGATCACTCTTGCTAAACGGGCGCACTCCGAAACCTCGGTTGGAGAGAATGCAGTTTCCGTGAGTTATGCTGCTGTAGAGCTCGGTAAACGAATATTCGGTCGATTCGATGATAAGAAGGTTATGATCGTTGGAGCGGGCAAGATGAGCGAATTAACCGCGAAGCACCTTCATAGCAACGGGGCCAAAGAAATACTCGTTGTTAATCGTACGGTAGAGAAGGCGGAGGAGCTGGCCGAGAAATTCCAGGGCTCAGCGATCGCTTTAGTGGAAGCACTGGAACGCTTGAAAGATACGGACATTGTTATCAGTAGTACGGGATCGGAGCAATTCGTAATTACTCGTGAGCATATCCAGAAGGCTATGTCTACGCGTAAGAAGAAACCTCTGTTTCTGATTGATATCGCGGTGCCTCGCGATATTGAGCCATCGTGTGGAGATATTCCTAACGTCTTCTTGTATGATATCGATGATCTAGAGGGTATCGTGGAAACGAACATGGCTAAGCGTCGCAAGGAAGCTGCAATTATTGAAGAGATGATCGCTCTTGAGCAGGAAGCATATCAACAATGGTATATGACTCTTGGGGTTAGTCCGTTAATCCGTGCGCTTCAAGAGAAGGCTGCTGTCATACAAGAGAACACGATGGAAAGCTTAATTCGTAAGCTTCCGGAGCTGGATACTCGACAAGTTAAAGTGATCAGTAAGCTTACTAAGAGCATTGTTAATCAAGTCATACATGATCCTATATTGCGTATCAAGGAACTTGCCTCCGAGAAGCGTAGCGATGAAGCGATGAAGCTGTTTATTCAATTATTCGCTCTAGACGATGATGTCGCTAAGCTGAAAGCGGAAGAGAAAGATGGAGAGAAGTCCCGGAAAGAATCGGCTGCTATTTCCAGAAGCTTAGAATCTTCGTCTGGCTCTGTGCTGGATGTTGAGAAGTTGATTTCTCAGTTGGCGGGTGCTCTTCGATAATGCAAGGAATGCTGGAGGCGCTGCCCTCATGGTAACGCAAGATTGGTTAACCGACGCTGTACTTTATATTTACGCCCTGAGTCTGCTTTTCTTTGTGTCCGATGCCGCTTCTGGCAATCGGCGAGCTAAGAAGGTAGGAACAGGGCTACTTGTTTTTGTTTGGGTGCTACAAGGAGCTTTTTTGTTAATGTTCCTGTCTCAGCGATTTTCTGTTCCTGAAATGACGTTGAAGGACTATTTATTTTTTGTATCTTGGTTGCTCCTTTCTGTCTCTTTTATCTTAAATCGGTTGTTTCGAGCAGAACTGCTTGTCCTGTTAGTGAATGTAGTTGGATTTGCTGTTCTTGCAGTTAATTTAATCGGACGTCCTAAAAAAGCCGCTGCGCTTGAGCCCTGGGAAGTGGCAAGGCAGCTATTAATTGTTCATGTCAGTTTAATCACTCTAGCATTTGCCGTTCTAACGATTGCCGCAATATTGGGTGTGATGTACCTCTTCCTTCATCAAAGGCTTAAGGCTAAAAAATGGACGCATGTTATGAGTAAGATGCCAAGCCTGGAATGGATTGATCAGTATGCTTATCGGGCAGGCTTAATCGGTGTTCCTCTGCTACTGTTATCCTTGTCTACAGGCACAATGGCATTACTACTTGATAATAGTCCATCTAAGCTGTTGGATGAGAAAGTGCTTTTATCTTTCGGAGCTGGCTTGTTGTACATCATATACCTCATTCGTAGAATGGCCTCGCGTGATGATGGAACCAAGCTGGCGATTTGGAATTTGCTTGGATATGCTTTGTTGGTTATGGGTTTTTTCGCAAGCTCGTTCTCTTCGTTTCATCAATTGTTATAGAAGATAAAAGCTAGAACATATAACAGCATCCCATTTAGAACCAGAAGGAGTGCCTGCAGATGCCGAGTTGGTACCCGATTATGCTTAAGCTTGAAGGACGGAAATGCGTCGTCATTGGCGGCGGTTCTGTCGCACAGCGTAAAGCAGAGGGCTTGATGCAGGCGCAAGCGGATGTGGTACTTATTAGTCCTCAGTCGACACCCTCATTGCGCGAATGGTCGGATGCTGGTCGTGTGCGTTGGGTCGAGAGACAGGTAGAGGAGAAGGACTTAGATGGCGCCGTACTTGTGTTCGCAGCAACTGATCAGCCGCATATTAATCGTTGGATTGCTGAAGTTTGCGCACAACGAGCCATTCCAGTTAATATTGCGGATGAGGGTGAAGCGGGAGACTTTCTCGTCCCTGCCGTATTACGTCAAGGAGATTTGGTTCTTACGGCAAGCACTTCAGGTGCTGGACCCGCGTTGGCCTCCCGAATTATTCTAGAGCTTGCTGATCGATACGGTCAGGAATACAATGAGAGCATTGAGATTTTAAGAGCCATTCGATTAATCGTAAAAGATGAGGTAGCCGATATTTCGGAACGGCGAGAGCTATTGAAAGCGGCCGTTACAGACGAAGCGCTTCAGGAATGGCGGGAGGCCTCTTGGCTTCATGACAAGGATAAGCTGATGACTAGGCTTCGGCAACTAGTAAATGACCGGAAGGGATGATAGCAAATGCGTAACATTATTGTCGGATCAAGACAAAGCACGCTAGCTCTAACTCAGACGAATCAGACGGTACAACTCTTGAAGGATATATGTAGCAGAGAAAATCTAGCCTTTACTTTTGAAGTTAAACCGATTATTACTCGGGGAGATCGCATTCTAGACGTAACGCTTTCTAAGGTTGGCGGCAAAGGACTGTTTGTTAAGGAAATCGAGGAAGCTTTGCTCACGAGTGAGATTGACTTGGCAATACATAGTATGAAGGACATGCCCTTTGAGCTTCCTGTGGGTTTGGTCATTGGAGCTGTGCCGCAGAGAGAAGATCCAAGGGATTGCTTAATCAGTAGAGAAGGCAAGAGCTTAGCGGAGTTGCCAGAGGGAGCTCGAGTAGGGACAAGCAGCTTGCGCAGAGCTGCTCAATTGCAAGCTCACAGACCGGATCTTCGAATCGAATCTATTCGGGGGAATATCGATACCCGATTACGCAAGCTTACGGAAGAAGGTTTAGATGCCATTCTTCTTGCAGCAGCGGGTTTGCATCGGATGGGCTGGAAGGATCGCATTACGGAATATCTTACACCAGAGGTATGCTTGCCCGCCGTTGGGCAGGGAGCGTTAGCGATTGAATGCCGTGATAATGATCCTGAGGTATTGCATTTACTCGGACTTCTGAATGATACAGCTACGGAAAGAACAGTAGCAGCGGAAAGACGTTTGTTAGGTTTATTGAATGGAGGCTGCCAGGTGCCGATCGGAGCCTATGCTCGATTGGATACGGAGGCTTCGGATTCCACGATGGCGTTGATTGGCTTAGTATCCTCTCCAGATGGAACTCGTTTGCTGAGGGAAACTGCAACAGGCACTGATCCGCACATAGTCGGCTCTGAAGTTGCGCAAGCACTATTGCACCGCGGAGCAGGGAATATATTAGCGGAATCGAGGGAATAAGCGAATGGACAGAGGAATAGTCTATTTGGTTGGGGCAGGTCCTGGAGATCCTAAGCTGATTACCTTACGTGGTTTGGAAGCCTTGAAGCGATCCGATGTCGTCGTATACGACCGTCTAGCTGGACCTCAGCTGCTCCATTTTGCGAAGCCTGATGCTGAGTGTATTTATGTGGGTAAGCTTTCTGATCGACATACGATGAAGCAAGAGGATATTAATCAATTGTTAGTGGATCTGGCGCTTCAAGGGAAAAATGTCATCCGTTTGAAGGGTGGCGATCCGACGGTATTTGGTAGAGTCGGAGAAGAAGCGGATTTATTGCAGAAAAACGGAATTATATATGAAATTATTCCAGGAATCACCTCAGCGATTGCGGTACCTGCTTATGCGGGAATCCCGGTGACTCATCGTGATATGGCTTCCTCTTTTTCTGTTATTACAGGTCATGAAAGCCCGGACAAGCTTGATCTCTCTATCCAGTGGGATAAAGTTACGAATGCAACTGGGACGCTCGTATTCCTTATGGGCGTTGCTAAAATCGGTTATATTAGTGAGCAATTGATCGCGCATGGTAGATCACCAGAAACACCTGTAGCATTAGTCCAGTGGGGAACAAGAGCAGAGCAAAGAACGGTCGTGGGGACACTTAGCACGATCGAGGCCGAAGTTAAAGCGGCGAATCTTAAGCCCCCTGCGGTTATTATTGTGGGTGATGTTGTTAATCAACGTGAGACCTTGTCATGGATTGAAAAGAAGCCTTTGTTTGGTCAAAGAATTCTGATTACCCGTGCTCGATCACAAGCAAGCGAATTAGTTGCCAAAATCGACGATTTGGGCGGAGAAGCCTACGAATTTCCGGTTATTGAAACGAAGCTACCCTCGTCGAGTGAAGCGTTACAAGCGATTGAACAGGCAATGGCGCAAGCGGAAGCTTATGATTGGGTCATGCTGACTAGCGTGAATGGAGTCGAGTATTTTTATCGTTGGCTTGACCATTTCGGGGTAGATATTCGACGGTTCCATCGTGCTAAGTTCGCTGCGGTTGGACCTAAGACGGCTGAAGCGCTTGCTACGCGTGGCGTTCGAGCTGAATTAATACCAGAAAGCTTCCGAGCAGAGAGTATGCTGGAAAGCTTAAATAGCGTCGTATCCACAGGACAATTCGCATTGCTGCCTCGCGGTGATTTGGCAAGAGAGATCTTACCGAGGGAGCTACGGGAACTTGGTGTACAAACGGTTGAGATAGATGTGTATGAAACGGTATTGTCCGCACCTCGGGATGTGTGGTTGCCTGAATTGCTAGAAAAGGGAAAAATCCATGTTATTACTTTTACGAGTTCCTCCACGGTCAATAATTTACTGGAGGCTCTTCGTCGGTTAGGGGTTCAGAACCCTGTTGAAGCTCTGCAAAATATTGATATTGCCTGCATCGGACCGGTTACTGCGAAAACAGCCGAGGATCATGGCTTGAAAGTAACCGTCGTTCCGGAAAAATATACGCTAGATGGCTTAGTGGAAGCAATAGTGGAAATACGGCGTGTTACGAAGGGAGAATAACAACTTATGGCTTATCCGTTAGTCAGACATCGTAGACTTAGAAATTCAGCAGCTTTGCGTAACCTTGTTAGGGAAACGAGCATTGAGGTTAATGACTTCATTGCTCCCATTTTCGTGACGGAGGGCGAAGGAGTTAAAGACGAGATTTCTTCTATGCCAGGTGTTTTCCATTGGTCATTGGATACATTGGAACAGGAGCTAGCAGAAATCGTGGATCTCGGCATTCAGTCGGTTCTCGTATTTGGAGTTCCCAATCATAAGGACGCAACAGGAACGTCAGCTTATGATGACAATGGAATTGTGCAAAGAGCCATTCGGAAAATCAAAGCCATGTATCCAGAGCTCGTTGTGGTTGCGGATACCTGCTTATGTCAGTTTACCGATCACGGTCATTGTGGCGTTGTCCATACGACAGAATGCGGTGCGGATATCGATAATGATGAATCGCTTGTGCTGCTTACGAAAGCAGCTGTATCCCAAGCTAGGGCGGGTGCGGATATTATTGCCCCTTCCAATATGATGGATGGGTTTGTAACCGCAATTCGCCAAGGTTTAGATGAAGCAGGGTTTACGAATACACCGATTATGTCTTATTCCGTTAAATTCTCATCTGCTTATTATGGACCTTTCCGAGAGGCTGCACATTCTTCTCCTCAATTCGGGGATCGCAAGACGTATCAAATGGATCCTGCTAACGCTCGCGAAGCGTTAAGGGAGGCTCAGACTGACGTGGAAGAGGGAGCGGACTTCCTTATGGTGAAGCCTGGGCTAGCTTACCTAGACATTGTCAGAATGCTGAGAGACCGTTACTCCTTGCCTATCGTTATCTATAACGTTAGTGCGGAGTACTCAATGGTTAAAGCCGCTGCACAGCAAGGCTGGATTGATGAGAAAGCGATCGTGCTGGAAACGTTAATCGGCATGAAACGTGCGGGTGCGGATTTGATTATTACGTATCATGCGAAGGATGCTGCACGTTGGCTACAAGAGAATCGCTAAGGGTAATTGCGGTCCTTCGGCAGGATATCAAATAGATATAAAGATATACTTTTCAAATCTGAGATTAGGATGTGACGAATATGAGCGATAATCAACGAACACGCGTAGACGCCCGTTCTAAAGCGGCATTTGAACGTGCGAAACTTGTCATTCCGGGTGGAGTAAATAGTCCAGTACGTGCATTTAAATCGGTCGGGCAAACCCCACTCGTTATCGAACGTGGCGAAGGTAGCCGAATTACGGATATCGATGGTCAAACGTATATTGATTATGTGCTATCTTGGGGCCCCTTGATCGCAGGACATGCTCATCCTGAAGTGGTTGAAGCGATTAAACGGACCGCGGAAAAGGGGACAAGCTTCGGAGCACCGACCGAGCTCGAAACTTTGATGGCTGAGCTTGTATGTGAACGTGTCCCTTCCGTTGACATTGTTCGCATGGTCAATTCCGGCACGGAAGCGACGATGAGTGCATTAAGATTAGCTCGCGGATATACGAAGCGGAGCAAAATTCTCAAATTTGAGGGGTCCTATCACGGACATGCAGACAGCTTGCTGATTAAAGCGGGTTCTGGTGTGGCCACACTTGGACTGCCGGATAGCCCAGGAATTCCTGAGAGCGTAGCTGCCCATACTCTAACGGTACCTTATAACGATCTTGAATCTGTTAAGCTGATGTTCGAGCATTATGGCGAGGATATCGCGGCGATTATCGTTGAGCCGATTGCAGGGAATATGGGCGTCGTACCGCCACTTCCAGGATTTCTACAGGGCTTGCGGGAGCTTACGACGAAGTATGGTAGCTTGCTTATTTTTGATGAAGTTATGACCGGGTTCAGAGTGAATTATCATTGTGCGCAGGGTTTATATTGCGTTACGCCGGACTTGACCTGTATGGGCAAAGTCATCGGCGGGGGTCTTCCCGTTGGCGCGTATGGTGGAAAAAGAGAAATTATGGAGCAGATGGCTCCTGTCGGACCGATCTATCAAGCGGGCACGCTGTCCGGTAATCCGCTTGCGATGGCAGCGGGCTACACAACGCTGAAGCTGATGACTAAGGAAGCTTATGAGCAGTTGGAGCGTATGTCTCTTCGCCTTCAAGTTGGCCTAGAAGCTAATGCACAGAAGCTAGGCATTCCAATGGTTATTAACCGGGTGGGCTCCATGATTTGTCCATTCTTCACGGACAAACAAGTCATAAATTATGATGTCGCCAAGACTGCAGATATGGATCGTTTCCGCTCTGTATTTAGCGGATTATTAGACAACGGCGTGAACATAGCACCATCGCCATATGAAGGATGGTTCATGTCCATCGCCCATACAGAAGACGACATCGATCAAACAATCGAAGCACATAGAACGGCTCTCGCGAAAATATAACATAGTGATATTCGATTTCCAGAACAACTCCTTGGCAAAAAGCTAAGGGGTTGTTTGCTTTTTCAGTCATGCCTAACTATACCTGGCATATAGATAATTAGGGAATCGTAATGGCCCCGATCGATACAGTCGGGCGCTTATGCTGAAAGGAGGATTTCGTCGTGACGGATCAGTTGAATGGATTGCGTTTTGATATTTACGAACGTGTGCATCTGCCTGACGATGTTGCTGCTATTGATGAGCTGGAAGAAATCGAATTGGTGCCTCACATGCAGGCGTTGCCTCAGGATGATCAGGTATTACTAAGAGGTCATCTGTTGTTGTCGGGAATATATCGGTCGCAGGACAGAGCAGAAGTGAACCAGCTGGAGCACTGGATTCCGGTGGAGATTTCATTACCGCTCAACCGAATACAAAGCGTTGATGAGTTGGCTGTGGAAATCGATAACTTCGATGTCGATTTGCTCACTACCCGCTCACTAAATGTAACGGGTGTATTGGCACTGCGAGGATTACAAATCCAAGCGGAACAAAGTCCAATATGGCGAGATGACAGCTTCACCGTTGTACATCAAGCGCAAACGGAAGCTGAGGAGCAACAACAGAGATACTTGCAGCTCGAAGATAATGAGCTTGAAGAAGAAGTGGATTTGTTAACGACTAGCGACTATGAAAAGACAATAGGTGCGCAATTTATCGAGCAGGAAAGAGATGATGATTGGAACCTCCAAGCAGAGACGGATGCGCTAACCACAGAAGCATCCAAGGAAAGCAACTGGTTATCCATGTTTCAGAATTTGGAGGAGTCACGGAAAGAGGGAGCTGTATTCGCACAAACGCACTCCCAATTACCATTACAGAGGGAAGCAACTGAATTTGATTCTACCCAGTGGGGAGATGTTTCCAAAGAACGGAATGTCGAGGCAGAAATGAACCTCGATCCCGTTCTCCAGCTGGAAACTGAGCTAGCTCCAATTATTCCGGAAGTCGAAGAAAAACCAGATGTGAGAGTGGCATTGGGCGGTAAACCGCTGGAGTCGATTGCGACACAGCCCCAACAATTCGGAGTAGGGCTTCTATCACAATTGGGAGATAAGGGTGCGAAAAGGGAAGCGGAGCTCCGCATCCAAGAGGCAGCCAAAGCAGAAGAAGTACAAAACAATGAATCACACAGCTCTGGTGATGAGTTAGAGTGGACTCGTCTATTCTTGAACAATGGGAAGCAGGAACAGTCGTTTCGTAAAGTAAAAATGTGCATTGTCCAACGGGAGGAAACACTCGATTTGATCGCCAACCGATACAATGTCCAGCCGAGGGAGTTACAGTTATTCAATCGAATGCACGAACCATACTTATCTGAAGGCCAAGTGCTATATATTCCTTAATTCGTCAGGCTAACTCGTTTGTTATTGACTATATTGACTCTCATACAGGTGGAGGGTAAAATAAATATCAATAACAAGGATAGGGAAGAGTAGTTCGTTTATCCATCAGAGAGCGGAACCGCTGCTAAGCCAGCGCTGAGAGGTTCCACAGGATATAGAATGGCTACAAGTCGCCCTGGAGTTTTCTGTTCGAATGTCGTTCCTTTTAGGGCGAACAATGAGAACAGGACGGTAGCAACCGTTACTTTGCAGTGAGTGCCGTTACGGTGAATAATGCCCGTACGGAACGAAGGTGGTACCACGGAAGTTAACCTTTCGTCCTTTGCGACGGGAGGTTTTTGTGTTTTTTCGTTACTTTGTGAGGAGAACCCCACAATTTGAATTGCCGACTAGATGTCTTATGGAGGTTGTATCACTGATGTCCGAATCTCAAGAACGCCTTAATGTCGAAATGCCGACAGTTTACGATCCAACAAGTGCAGAACGCAAATGGTACGAATATTGGTTGAGCAATGGATACTTCCAAGCAGGACGTCGTCCAGATGCTCCCAAATACACGATAGTGATTCCGCCGCCTAATGTTACGGGGATGCTGCATATTGGACATGCCCTTGATTTTACGCTGCAGGATATTCTCATTCGTTTCAAGCGGATGCAAGGCTTTGATGCGCTATGGCTACCGGGTACAGATCATGCCGGAATAGCTACCCAAACTAAGGTGGAGCAGAAGCTCCGCGAAGAAGGCAAAAGCCGCTACGATCTCGGACGCGAAGCTTTTCTGGAAAAGGTGTGGGAATGGAAGGATCATTACGCAAACACGATTCGTGAGCAATGGGCGAAAATGGGCCTCAGTCTAGATTACTCTCGCGAACGCTTTACTTTAGACGATGGGATGTCTAAGGCAGTACGTGAAGTGTTCGTGCGCTTGTATGACAAGGGCCTGATCTACCGTGGCAAGAGAATCATTAACTGGGATCCTGCAGCAAGGACTGCACTCTCGGATATTGAAGTTGAATATAAGGAAGTAAACGGACACCTGTACCATTTACGTTATCCGTTAGCTGACGGAAGCGGGTATATTACAGTTGCGACGACTCGTCCAGAGACGATGCTCGGTGATACTGCTGTTGCTGTTCATCCAGAAGATGAGCGTTATAAGCATCTTGTTGGTCAAATGATTATGCTCCCAATTGTAAATCGGGAAATTCCAATCATTGGCGACGACTACGTCGACAAGGAATTCGGAAGCGGTGCGGTTAAGATTACTCCTGCTCATGATCCTAACGACTTCGAAGTAGGTGCAAGGCACGAGCTTCCGCAAATTACGGTTATGGATGAAGGCGGTCGTATGAATGAGCATGCCGGTCCTTATCAAGGCATGGATCGCTCAGATTGCCGCAAAGCCATCGTTAAGGATATGCAGGAGCAAGGGATATGCATCCAAATTGAAGATCATGTTCACCAAGTTGGCCATAGCGAGCGTTCCGGTGCTGTCGTCGAGCCTTATTTGTCCACGCAATGGTTCGTAAATATGAAGCCGTTAGCAGCGAAGGCAATTGATTCGCAGAAATCGGGCCAAGGCGTTAATTTTGTTCCGGATCGTTTCGAAAAAATATATTTACAATGGATCGAGAATGTACGCGATTGGTGTATTTCCCGTCAGCTTTGGTGGGGTCATCGGATTCCAGCATGGCATCATGAAACGACGGGTGAAATATACGTTGGCACAGAAGCTCCTGAGGGCGCGGATCAACCGGGTTCTCCTTGGAAGCAGGACAATGATGTGCTTGATACGTGGTTTAGCTCTGCGCTGTGGCCATTCTCCACGTTGGGATGGCCTGAGGACAGCGAGGATCTGAAAAACTACTACCCAACTGGCGTGCTTGTTACTGGCTACGACATTATTTACTTCTGGGTTGCCCGGATGATCTTCACCGCGCTCGAATTTACGGAACAAATTCCGTTTAAGGATGTTCTCATCCACGGTCTAGTTCGTGATGCGGAAGGTCGGAAAATGTCCAAGTCGTTAGGCAATGGGGTTGATCCTCTTGACGTCATCGAGCAATATGGTGCAGATGCGATGCGTTACATGATTTCCACCAGCAGCACACCAGGTCAGGATTTGCGCTTCCGTTTAGAGAAAGTCGAGCAAACCCGTAACTTTGCCAACAAGATTTGGAACGCTTCTCGGTTTGCACTGATGAACCTCGAAGGCTTCACTTACGAACAAATCGACCTGAGCGGCGAATTGTCAACGGCTGATCGTTGGATTCTCCACAGGTTCAATGATACCGCACGCGATATTACACGACTGATGGACAGCTATGAGTTCGGGGAAACCGGACGCCTGCTGTACAACTTCATCTGGGATGATCTGTGTGATTGGTATATTGAGTTCTCGAAGCTTACGCTATACGGTGAGGATGCTACGGCTAAGAAGAGCACACAATCCGTTCTAGCTTATGTGCTGGACCGCACGCTTCGCTTGTTGCATCCATTCATGCCATTTCTATCTGAAGAGATTTGGCAGCATTTGCCGCACGAGCCGGGCGAGACGATTACATTGGCTGCTTGGCCAGAGTATCGCGCCGACTTCGAAGCAGCAAATTCGCTTAAGGAAATGGAGCTTCTCATGGAAGCTATCCGTGCGGTACGTAACGTACGTGCAGAAGTGAACGTGTCCCCAGGTAAGAAGATTGAGCTGCTTCTGAAACCAACCGGTGAAGCAGAAGAGGGGATTTTCTTGCGTAATGAAATCTATATTCAACGTTTCTGTAACACGTCTTCGTATACACTTGATCGTGCATTAACGGCACCGGATAAAGCGATGACGGCGATTATGTCGGGAGCAGAGCTGTTTTTCCCGCTGGCCGGCTTGATCGATATCGGGCAGGAGATTGCTCGTTTGACCAAAGAGGTCGACAATTTGAATGTTGAAGTGGAACGTGTAGAGAAGAAGCTATCCAATGAAGGTTACATTGCCAAAGCACCAGCCCAAGTTGTTGAGCAGGAGCGGATTAAAGGGCAGGACTATCGGGATAGACGGGATAAAGTTATCGCAAGAATTGCAGAGCTTCAAGGGTGATGGGAGAGGATGATAGCATGAATACAGATATTACCTCCTCTACGACGTCCTTTCAAACAGCCGAAGAAGCGATGGCCTGGATTACGGGCCTGACCTCCTTTGGAATACGTCCGGGCTTAGACCGAATTAATCAGCTAATGGAAATCTTTAATCACCCACAACGGAGATTAAAATTTATCCACGTGGCAGGAACGAATGGCAAAGGCTCAGTATGTGCCTATTTAACGAGCGTGCTCAGTCAATGCGGATATGATGTGGGGACATTTACTTCCCCATATCTTACTTCGTATGCCAATAGACTCCAATATAATGGGCAAGATATAGAGGATGAAGTGCTAGTCCGGCTCGTTAACAAATTGAAGCCAGCCGCTGAGGAGATGGCGCGAGGCGAATGGGGATCCCCGACAATGTTCGAGGTGACTACGGCTTTAGCGCTTCTCTATTATGGAACGGTCGCTTTCCCGGATTTCGTCGTATGGGAAACGGGGCTTGGCGGGCGATTAGATGTCACGAACATCGTAACCCCAATCGTTAGTGTCATAACGAATGTTGGTCACGACCATATGGACGTGCTCGGTCCAACTCTTGTTGATATTACGAGGGAAAAGGCGGGGATCATTAAGGCGGGCGTTCCAGTCGTTTCTGCCCTATCGCAGCCTGAAGCAATCGAGATTGCACGGGAAACGGCACAAGCACGAAAGTCGACTTTATACCTCCTTGGAGATAAGTTCTCTTATCTGCCGCTAGAAGTTGCTGAAAATGAGCAAAAGTTTTCTTTTCAAGGACCGTTCCGTGCTTTACAATCTTTAACGGTAACCATGAACGGGGCTCATCAAATCACGAATGCAGCTACTGCAGTTATGACCATAGAAGTGCTTCGGCAATATTACGCTTTAATCGTGGACGATGAAGATCTAGCTGTTGGACTGAGGAATACGTCGTGGCCAGGTAGGCTGGAAATGGTGTCACAGCATCCAAGGATATTGATTGATGGAGCTCATAATCCGGAAGGCATGGAAGCTCTAAGTCATGCGCTTCGCGATATTTACAAGTTTGATCAATTAAATGTAATGATCGCGATGATGCCGAATAAGAATCATGAGCATTCCTTGCGGCATATACTACCCATGGTGGATACACTTGTAATCACAGAACCTGATTTCCATAAAAAAATGAACGCTGCTGACCTAGCCACCGTCGCTGAAGGGTTGCGTACGGAGCTCGGAGGGCCGCGGCACGTTATCGTGGAGCCTGATTGGCGAAGTGCCTTGGAGCGTCTGCTAGAGGCTTCATCATCGTCCTCCAAAGGCGAGAATACATTAAACGTGATTACTGGCACTCTATATTTGATTGCCGACGTCCGTTCGTGGCTGCTCCATGGAACGAAATCTGAAAAAGGCTGGTGAAGCGTTGTTGCGGACCGCTGAGCATGTTCATTTTATCGGTATCGGAGGATATGGAATGAGCGCCATCGCCCGGGTTATGCTGGAGATGGGGTATCAAGTATCCGGTTCCGATGTCGTACGACAGGAATTAACTGACAAACTGGCTGCCAAAGGAGCACAAATTTATATTGGTCATGAACCGGAGCATGTTCGGGGAGCTGATCTTGTTGTGTATTCTACGGCTTTATCAAGAGATAATGTTGAACGTCAGGAAGCTGAAGTGTTAAACATTCCGATTATCCATCGGGCACAGATGTTAGCTCGTTTACTGAATGCCCGTACAGGCATTGCGGTAGCTGGGGCGCATGGTAAAACAACGACATCCTCCATGATTGCACTCGTGATGGAAAACTGCGGACTTGATCCGACGTATATCATCGGTGGGGAAATCGTAAACGTCGGTACGAACGCGAAAGCGGGTAAAAGCCAATTTGTCGTGGCTGAAGCCGACGAAAGCGATGGATCATTCTTGCAGTATGAATCTGCAATGGGTGTCGTATTGAACATTGAAGCCGATCATCTGGAAAATTACGATGGGGATTTCAATAAGCTTAAAGAAGCTTATGTTTCATTTCTGCGCAATGTAAAGCCGGATGGCTGTGCTGTTGTTTGCGGGGATGATGAGAATGTTCAAGAGCTGCTTCCTCAAGTAAAGGATCGCCGAATCATTACTTATGGGATTGAATTCAGCGGGCTAGATTATAGAGCTACCGATATCCAGCTTGGAGATCGTTGTGCTACGTTCACCGTTCATCATCATGATGACGTTCTTGGTACGATAACTTTATCGGTCCCAGGTAGACATAACGTGTACAACGCTCTTGCTACGCTTGTCGTGTGTCTTGAAGCAGGTGCCTCCTTTGAGTCGATCGCGGAAGCTATTCGCGAATTTCGAGGAGCTAAACGCCGGTTTCAAGTGCTTGGAGAAGTGAAGGACATGCTAGTCATTGATGACTATGCTCATCATCCGACCGAAATTCAAGCGACGATTCAAGCGGCCAAAGCGACTGGTAAACGAATTATCGCTGTATTCCAACCACAGCGCTATACACGGACGTTTTTCTTATTAGATGCCTTCAGTCGGGCGTTCGCTGATGCGGATGAGGTCATTATTACGGACATCTATTCCCCAGCAGGTGAACAAAAAATTGAAGGAGTCAACTCGCGTAAGCTAGTTGAGTTGATTTCCCAGAATAGTAACGCCAACGTAACCTACGTTCCTACCAAGGAAGAGGTTCGCGATCTATTGGCGGAACGAGTTGCACCTGGAGACTTGGTGTTAACAATGGGTGCAGGCGACATTTGGAAGACGGCGGTTGATTTGTCACGTATCCTGCGTGAACGCGAATAAGTGAGTAGGATATGTACGAGGTCCAAGTGATCTCTACATATTTAGGATGGGATTGTCTTGCAGGTTCAATTAGGACCTTGTGAGACAGTCCCATTTTCACGATCATATTTCTCTCTCCTCTCTCATATTCTAATTACTAGATTGAGGACAAGGGGAGACGTAACATGCAATCCAAAGCTAGAATGACCATTCGTTTCGAGCCTGCCGTCAAGCCGAAACTAGTAAAGCTACCGATCGAGCTACCTATCGATTCTAATCAGGAGTTTCTCGAAGAGCAGGTAAAGATTGAGAACTTGCAAGATTTTAAGACATGGAATAGCCCCTATCAAGATGATATACATGCCTTAGAGGAAATAATACGTCAATCTGAAGCGACGAAAGTGCCCCATGCCGTTGCTGAAACGGTTAAGTTTGTTCAGCCTACTCCTCCGGTAGTAGAAAAGCGAATATTACGATTGTCTGAGGCTACTTGGAAGGACATCGCGGATGATCATTTGACCGAAGAGAAGTGGAACGAGGATTTAGTGGATGAGGATCAGGAAGGGCAGCGCAGCTCAGGATGGTATAATCGCGCACAGACGATACAAGAGAAGGGACCTTCCTGGGGGAGGGTATTTCTTTCGGTAACCGGAGCGGTCGCTACAGGAGCATTATTCGGCTATATGGTATTAAGTCTATTTACAGGTGAGCCTTTGTTTCCTGGTAAAACAGAGCTAGGTACCCCATTATCGGTTCAAGCTTCTGCCGGGAAATCTACTCATTCTACAACAGACAAATCTGCATCATCTGAAGGATCAGTCCCCTCGGATACGGCTCCCCTCGAGGGCAAGGTTGAAGAAGCCGCAAGTGCTTCTACTTTACAGGTTGCAGCAGATGTTTATTACATGCTTCAATATGGTGTATTTCAGAGTGAGGAGAGTATGCTAACAGCTGTTAAGGAGCTACAGGGTAAAGGCTTGTCATCCGCTTCGGAGACGAGCGACGGTTATCACGTGTATGCAGGGATGGCTCGAACTAAGGATGAAGCGGAGCTGCTTGCTGCGCAGATGCCTAATACGACGGTGTACATTAAGCCACTTGGAGGCGAACCGTTGCAGGTCTCTTCTAAGGTGCTCTCACGTGAGGGAGTTCAGTTTATGAATGCAAGCGCAAGCTTGAGTCGGAAGCTGGTTCAGTATTCAGGATACGCTTTACAGGATGAATCACCTCAGAAAATGGAAGCTACGGATATAGTCGCACTACAGGAAGCTCATCAGCAATGGTTGGAATCCGTCCCATCAGTTGATAAATTGGACAGTAAAGCGATCGAAGATGGGAAAACAATTGTTAAAGCATTAGACTCTGCAATGAATTCTATGACGGAATATAATCGGAAACCATCGCGGTTCCACTTGTGGAGTGTACAATCGTCGGTAATGGCAGCTTTACTTGCTGATCGTCATATGAGATTAATTATAACGGATTGATCTGGAAAATGGTTACATCAGGACTTTAGAACGGGACAGCCTGCATCGTTGGGGCTGTCTTTGTTTTATACATTGTGTGACTTGTCTAGGGAACGTATAATGGATAGACGGGTGTCAAAAAATGGTGGGAGACGGGGATTTATGAAGAAAAACGGATGGATACTTCTTTTGTTCATTTTCTTAGGACTACTAGCAGGTGCACTCGTGGCCGTTTGGCTTAAGGAGGTTCCTGGACTCACCTTTTTAACTCGTTCAATTCAAGTAAGTTGGTCACCAGCAGCAGATTTATCCGTGATCCAATATAGCTTGGATTTAAGCGTTAACTTTAGCCTGTTGAGCGTTATTGGGGCTATTGTTGCGATATGGTTGTACCGTAAATTGTAAGAGGAAGGAAGAATTGCAGTATGATATTCGCTTCTAACAGTAGTCCGAAGCTTATTCTCGCTTCTGCATCACCACGTAGACAACAATTAATTTCTTTGCTTGGGTTACCTGTTGATATTTTACCTAGCCAAGTGGATGAAGATACGCCGGATGACTGGTCTCCAGCCCAGATTGTAGAGGGACTTTCATTACGGAAAGCTCTAGCTGTTAAAGAGAAATTAACAAATCCATCGGATGAATCGTCTATTATCGTGGGCAGCGATACTATTGTTGTGTTGAAGGGCGATGTGATGGGTAAACCTAGAGATGAAGAAGATGCTATTAGGATGCTGAGTCTGCTATCAGGTGAGACTCATGAAGTATATACGGGAGTAACTTGCGTCCGGGTATCCGATTCGAAGATGATCACTTCTCATCGTGTGACAAAGGTTAAAATGAGAAAATGTTCAGAACAACAGATTTCTCGCTATGTCGCTACCGGTGAGCCGATGGATAAAGCGGGTGCATATGGCATTCAAGAGATCGGCTCATTGCTAGTTGAATCCATCGAAGGCTGTTATTTCAACGTCGTTGGATTGCCCGTGTCGCTCCTAGCTGTTCAATTGGAGCAATTCGATATTGTGGTGCCCTGAACCTTGAAGCCATTCCCGCGGCCGACGCGGCTGTCGAAGGTAGGTTAACGTTATGGAGCAACGATCCTTTCGTTTACGCGACATTCCATCCGGAGAGCGCCCACGGGAACGTATGCAGCAATACGGAGCAGAAGCTCTAAGTCATGCAGAATTACTAGCCATCTTACTGCGCACGGGCTCATCTAAAGAATCTGCTATACACTTAGCTCAACGCATTCTTAACGAATGTGGGGGTCTTCGTAGCTTGGCGGACAATAAATGGGAGGACCTAACGAGAATTCACGGGATAGGTCCTGCGAAGGCGCTCCAGCTTCAAGCCTCAATTGAACTTGGTCGCAGAGTTGCACGCTCTAGATTGCCGGAAATGATTAAGATCACATGTCCACAAGATGCAGCTGACTTACTGATGGAAGAGCTAAGGCACCATAAAGAAGAGCATTTTGTATGCTTATTTCTCAATACCAAAAATCAAGTTATAGGACGTCAGACGTTGTCCATAGGCAGCTTGAATGCTTCAATCGTACATCCGAGAGAAGTATTTAAAGCGGCAATTAGAAGAAGTAGTGCCTCGATTCTATGTGCGCATAATCACCCTAGTGGTGATCCTACACCTAGCGCTGAAGATATTCAGCTTACGAAGCGATTAGGGGAAGCCGGACAATTGATCGGAATTGAGCTACTGGACCATTTGGTAATAGGTGACAATCGCTTTATCAGTTTGAAGGAAATGGGCTGTTTGTAATATAATAATAAGGATTGTCCCGACGACTGGTGAACCTTCAACGGTGTCAACATAGAAGTCGCGGTTATAGCAGGAGGTAGCAGAATGGTTGGAGGATTTACGCGAGATCTAGGTATCGATCTCGGAACAGCAAACACGTTGGTATATGTTAAGGGTAGAGGGATCGTTGTCAGGGAGCCATCAGTGGTTGCTCTGCGTACTGATACAAAAAAAATCGTAGCGGTCGGTTCAGATGCGAAAAAGATGATCGGTCGTACCCCAGGAAATATTGTCGCCATTCGACCTATGAAAGATGGAGTCATCGCGGATTTCGAAACAACAGCGACGATGATTAAATATTTTATTCGTAGTGCTCAAAAGCCTAGATCCTTATTTCCCCGCCATCCTGATGTCATGGTTTGTGTTCCTTCCGGTATTACAGCCGTTGAGAAGCGTGCGGTAGAGGATGCAACTAAACAAGCAGGCGCAAGAGAAGCTTATATTATTGAAGAGCCATTCGCTGCAGCTATCGGTGCAGATTTACCGGTATGGGAACCGATGGGGAGTATGGTCGTTGATATCGGAGGCGGAACTACAGAAGTTGCAGTAATCTCTCTAGGTGGTATCGTAACAAGCAAATCAATTCGCGTAGCCGGTGACGAGATGGATGATGCAATTATTGCGTACATCAAGCGTCTGTATAATCTGATGATCGGCGAAAGAACCTCTGAGCAGCTGAAGATGGAAATTGGTTCAGCTATGCCACTTGATAAAGTTGAGTCCACAGAGATTCGTGGACGTGATCTTGTGTCAGGCTTACCTAAGACGCTGGCTATCACTTCCGATGAAATCACTGAAGCGTTGTCAGATACCGTTAATTCGATTATCGATGCCGTTAAAGTGACCCTAGAGAAATGCCCTCCGGAGCTTTCTGCAGATATTATGGATCGCGGTATCGTATTGACGGGCGGGGGAGCCCTACTCCGCAATCTGGACAAGATGCTGGCGCGTGAGACAGGAATGCCTGTTTTGGTTGCTGAGAACCCACTCGATTGTGTGGCAATCGGTACAGGAAGAGCACTCGAGAACATCCATCTCTTCAAGTCCAAAGGCGGAACTTCTCGGCTCGGCCGCTAGTTTTATTATTTTTGGACGGGAGAGCAGGTGGGTCAGATTTTTCGATTAATGCGCAACAAGCGGTTGTTTATTCTTATGATTGGGTTGATATTATTTATCGTCCTCATGGGAATTACATTAGGTCGGACTCGCTTGACTTGGCCAGAGAAATTCATTAATGATGCCTTTGGAACTGTGCAAGGAGTTTTGTACCGGCCGGTCGGAGCGGTCGCGGATTTTTTCCGCGACATCGGCCGGCTTTCCGATGTGTATAAGGAAAATGAGCAGCTACGTCAAACCGTTGCTCAATATACTCAGGATCAAATTAAATTTAACTTGCTAGAAGCAGAAAACAAACGGTTACAAGAGGATTTAAATTTTACGGAGCAACAGAAGAACTCGGACAATTATCGTTACTTGATCGCGCAGGTTGAGGGAAGTACGTCCAACCCTTATGAGAAAACCATCACAATTAACCTAGGTTCACGGGATGGGATTAAGCCTGAGATGGCTGTCAGGACGGTTGATGGATTGGTTGGATTAGTAAGTAAGGTCAAGAACTTCACTTCCACAGTTACGTTAATCACGAACTTGGATCCTAATTCATCCAGGGGAACCCCTGTATCCGCTACATTCTTAAGTAAACCCGATTCTTTCGGAATAATAGAATACGATGATGAATCCGGTGCGCTACAAATGACCAAAATCGATGAACGTGACAAGCCTGTTGAGGGCGATAAGGTCATTACTTCAGGGCTGGGAAGCTTGTTTCCTAAAGGGATCATTATTGGTACGGTAAAAAGTAGTCAGGTTGGTGACTTTGGTTTGACTTATACGGCGATTATTGAACCTGCTGCTAAGTTTAATCATCTGAGAGAAGTTTTCGTTGTAGTCGTTCCCTCCGAGGTGGATGAGCCGTGAATATGCGAATCAACTGGGTGATCCTATGCGCATTGGTGCTTCTTGTTATTGAGAATGCTGTTGTTCCTTGGATTATTCCTTCCGCTTGGAGTGAAAGATTGCTTCCGCACTTATGCTTTATTGTGACGTTGTTTGTTGCTACGTTTGCGGGCCGTCATCCCGCATTTCTGTTCGGTTTAGGTTTTGGGCTTCTCCAGGACTTATTGTCTTACGGTCATTTGATCGGACCCTATGGATTCGGAATGGGATTGATCGGTTACTTGGCAGGTTTAGCATCCGAACGCAAAAGCACCACGATTGGATTTTTTATAGGTACGGTTATAATTAGCGGTTTATTGCTAGATTCGATCATTTATTTTATTTATAAGCTGTTCCTCATTACAGATTTACAGTACACTTATGTTTTCTATTGGCAAGTGGCTCCAACTGCCTTGCTTCAACTGTTGATAGCACTCCTTATGTATGTTCCAGTACGCCGCTTCTTAGTTAAACCTTCTCTAGCTTCGGGAGAAGAAAACCCGGAATAAGATGAACCGTTTAACCTGACAGGCAGGAATTCGGCTTCATGAAGCCGAATTTCAATTACCGTGGGGAGGAGCGGACAACGTGACCGGCAAATCGTACATTACAATCAAAGGAATTAAAGAAGGCCTCGTATTTCTGCTAGACGATCAATGTGAATTTGTCACTCTCTTAGATGAATTGAATGCGAAATTAGATAAGCATGTCCAACAATTCACTGGACCTATTGTGCATATCTTTATTAAACTTGGTGCGAGGCAATTGGAAGAAGAGGATAAGGAACGGATACGTTCTATTCTTCGTAGACAAGGTAATCTGCTGATCCAGTCCATTGAAAGTGATCCTCCGACAGTGGATCCTACCCTTAAGATAGCACCTACTTTACATACAATGACCGGAATTATTAGATCTGGACAAACGATGGAATTTGATGGCCATCTGCTATTGCTTGGGGATGTGAATCCGGGTGGCACGATCAAATGTAGTGGGGATGTGTATGTGCTAGGTGCGCTAAGAGGGTCTGTGCATGCAGGGGTGGAAGGCGATGTTAATGCGATTATCGCCGCTTCTCTGATGAAACCAACTCAGTTACGAATAGCGGACATCATTAGCAGACCACCAGATGAATGGACTTCCGCAGAGCCTTGGATGGAGTATGCATTTTTACGTGAAGGCACAATGGCGATTGACAAAATGACGAGCTTAAACCGTCAACGCAAGGAAGTCATGCAGTTCAAAGGAGTGTAGAATCGTGGGAGAAGCGATCGTTGTCACCTCAGGTAAGGGAGGAGTCGGTAAAACGACAACCTCAGCCAATTTGGGTACGGCTTTAGCGATTTTTGGGAAAAAGGTATGTATGGTGGATACCGATATCGGCTTACGTAATCTCGATGTGGTCATGGGACTTGAGAATCGGATTATTTACGATCTTATCGACGTAGCCGAAGGACGTTGTCGAGTAAATCAAGCGTTAATCAAAGATAAGCGCTTCGATGAGCTGTACATGCTTCCGGCTGCACAGACGAAAGACAAGAATGATATTTCTCCAGAACAGGTACGCCAGATCATAGAAAGCTTAAAGCCGGATTTCGATTATATTATTATTGATTGTCCAGCTGGCATCGAGCAAGGTTTTCGTAATGCGATTGCGGGTGCGTCTCAAGCTATCGTGGTCACGACCCCGGAGAATGCTGCAGTTCGCGATGCAGATCGGGTTATCGGATTACTTGAAAAAAGTAACTTCCCGTCACCTAAGCTCGTTATTAATCGTATTCGTCCGAATATGATGAAAAGCGGAGATATGCTGGAAATTGATGATATTTGCCAGGTTCTAGCTATTGATTTGATTGGAATTATCCCTGATGATGAATATGTAATCAAAGCTGCGAACTCAGGAGAACCCACAGTGATGAACGTGGATTCGCGTGCTGCTATTGCTTATCGTAATATCGCAAGGCGTATATTAGGAGAAACGGTTCCCTTGTCGCAGATGGACGAGAAGTCCGGTATGTTTCGTAAAGTAAAGAAGTTCTTGGGAATGGGATGATCGGAGCTTGCTAAACCGATTGAAGAAAATGGACTGGATGATGCTCGTCATTCTCCTATTGTTTATGGGGATAAGCACCCTTCTAGTAAAAAGTGCGACGATTAATAATCCATTACCTGCTTATCAGAATATGGATAAGCAGACAATTATCTATTATGCGGTTGGGTTTGTCGTAATCCTCTTTATGACGTTAGTGGATTACCGGCTAATCCTGAAGACTTGGTACATTTGGTATGGAATCGGCATTATTATGCTTGTACTCATCTTTGTATTAGTTGAGAAGAAGAATGGTGCCCAGAGCTGGTTTGAGTTGGGTTCATTTTCATTTCAACCCGCGGAAGTCATGAAGCTTTTTCTCATCATTGCGGTTGCCGCAATAATGGGAAGACGACAAGGGGATTCGCTCCGGATGCGTACGGACGTCATGGCCGTGGCGGCTGTTTCTTTTGTGCCGTTCGTGCTTGTTATGATGCAGCCGGATTTAGGGAACGCGATGATCTACATTTTCATCGTGCTTGGAATGCTATGGATCGGCAACGTTCGCTATTCATATGTGACGATTGGTTTGACTGTTGTCGTGGGCGGTCTCTTGCTGTTCGTTACTCTATTCAACACCTACAATACAGAGATTCAAACCTATTTAGGGAAACATGAGTTAGGACATTGGTACGAGCGGATCAATACGTACATTCATCCGAGTGAAGCTTCCGATGATGCAGTTCGTCAGTCGAAGTATGCCCAGATAGCCATAGGCTCGGGTGGTCTCGCTGGGGATGGCTATTTACAAGGGGAGTCCAAGAAACGTAACTTTATCCCTTACACCTATTCCGATTCTATCTTCGTTGTTGTTGGTGAGGAATTCGGGTTTCAGGGAGCGGCTGTCTTACTCTTACTGTATTTCCTCTTTATCTACAGAATGATCTTGATCGCTTATCAATGTTACGATCTTCGAGGGTCATTTATCATCATTGGGATCGCAACGATGATGGTGTTTCAGATCTTTCAGAACGTCGGAATGATGATTGGGATCATGCCCATTACGGGAATCACACTTCCTTTTATCAGCTATGGAGGAACTTCCCTGCTGCTCAATATGATATCGATTGGTTTCATTTTCAGTATTCGGGCACATCAAGAGAAGTACACGATGGAGAGCTAGTCATGATTCGACATTCATTGGATGAAGAATAAATTTATGGTAGTCAAGCAGCGGAACGGGGTGCATTCCTGATACGCTGTTTTTTTTGTTTTTGTTTCAATTTTGAGACTAACCTCACCCCCGTGCATGCAGTTAGATGCCATCGAACTCCAGCCACAACACCGCAAGCTCCCTGCTAACCTAATAAGTGCATCTCCTCTCCCAGTAGCTACGAAGGTCTAATCGCCGCTTGTCCGCCATAAAGTAATAATAGAATGGGGACAAGGGGGGATTTCGATGCAAATACGGGATAATGTTCGGGAACGAAGACGGGAGCGGATTGAGCAGCTTATCGGATTGCATGAAATAGAGAGAGCGAAAATTTCGGACAATTCCTTAAAGGATTCTAGTAAGTCGAATAGCGCTGCTGAGGAGAATGTATGGGCGGATTCTGCCAGCACTATACCTACAATTAATGCGTCGTCAAATTCGACTCCTAGTAGATCACCAGCTCCCCACTATGACTCAAATATGCAATCAGCAACTCGCTATGACTTAAATACGCCACTAGCACCTCGATCAGACTCAAATATGCAATCAGTACCTCGATCAGACTCAAATACGCCATCATCATCTCGTTCCAACTTAATTGCTCCACCAGCACCCCGCTCTGACTCAGAAATACGACCATCACTTAGTTCCCAATCAAATATGCCACCACCCCCTGACGCGTATCCAGCCATCACTTCTACCGACATAACGAGTAATCCTAACCCAGACCCCGAGCAATGGTGGAAAGAACGAGAAAAACAATTGAAAACAGGACAAGCACCGGGGTGGCAAGGACTTAAAGGTATCCCAGGTATCCCGCCTTCTTCTGGCTCTAGAGTAGATAACCCTCCAGGAGGCTTTAATCTTAAAAAGCTAATCCGTGGTTTTACGTTACGTCTTGTCGTTGCTTCACTGGCTTTTATCGGGATTTGGGGTTGGTTTAAGCTTGAAATGCCAGGTAGCATAGAGGGGCGTAATTGGATGGTATCCTCAGTAACTCAAGATATGAACTTCCAAGCGGTTGAAGCATGGTACAGCGAAAATTTCGGGGGAGTCCCTTCTTTTTTATCCTTTTCCAATAATGAACCGGACACGAAGGAAGTATCCGCGTTATTAAATCCGTCTGAAACCGCGATCCCGATCAAGGGGAAACTCGTGCAAACATTCGCTCAGAACGGCACTGGCGTTAAAATAGCAGCTTCCGGCGGCAGCCAAGTTTATGCGATCTACACAGGGAGGGTGCAACAAGTTACACAAGATCCAGATGGCGGTGTGACGATTATTTTGCAGCATGAAAATCAAATCCAAACCATCTATGGAAGCTTGGACATAGCTAAGGTAAAAGCAAACGATTGGGTACAAACGGGACAACAACTCGGACAGGTCAGTAACTCTGGGGACGGGAATAGCCAAGGAGTTTTATATTTTGCTGTCCAACAAAATGGGGAGATGTTAAATCCTGCGGAAGTGATTACCCTTGATTAAATGGCATGGAATCGCATTGCGTCTACATCCTTTGTTCGTGCTCGTTATGATTGCCTCGATTGCAACAGGTAGGTTTACCGAGATTGCAACATTGTTTGTTATTGTCTTGTGGCACGAGCTTGGGCATCTATTAGCGGCGTTACACTTCGGCTGGACGGTAAAGGAAATAAAGCTGCTCCCTTTTGGGGGAGTTGTTGAGGTTGAGGAAGCGGGAACATTGCCTGCTAAGGAAGAAGTGTGGGTAGCGATGGCGGGTCCAGCTCAGAATGCCCTACTGGCTGGAATTGCGTTACTATTAGGTCATCTTGGTTGGGTTGATCATGTATGGGTGGACAGTTTTGTGCGTGCCAACGTGCTGATCGGCCTCTTCAATTTATTGCCCATTCTGCCGCTAGATGGAGGTCGTATTCTTCAGGCTTGGATCAGCCTTCAAGCTCCTTATCACCGAACATTGATGTGGAGTGCAAAAATAAGCTTAGCTTTCAGCGCGCTAATCATCCTTGCATCAATATATCCACTCTGGAATGGTGGTCTTCTGCAACTTAATCTCCTCACAGTAGGTCTATTCTTATGTGCTTCCAATTGGACTTATTTTCGTAACGTCCCTTTTGTTTTCTTGCGATTTCTTGTTCATCGGAGTGAAAGAGCGGAGAAGCACATAGATCGGGGCAAGCTATCTCAGCCGATCGTCATTGCGGAAAACCGACCACTAGCTCAAATTCTTAAGCTATTTATGAAAGAGCAGTATCATTTGGTCTATGTGATGAAACGAGGAAAAATCGCAAACGTTGTCCCGGAAAAGACGATAATCGACGGATTTCTCGGTCGTTTGCCATCAGAGAATGCGGATTTGAAGTTTTTCATGTAAAATGGAGAAAATAGCAGAGTCGCGGGAGGTTTGCATGAAGCAGCTGTTTATCCATTGTTCGCAAAATGTTACCCAATCGGCACTGTTGGAAGACGGAAAGCTAACGGAGTTCAGTGTGGAACGGATGGAAGGAACATCGCTAATCGGCAACCTCTACAAGGGACGTGTCGTGAATGTCCTTCCAGGGATGCAAGCCGCCTTTGTCGATATCGGATTATCTAAGAATGCCTTTCTTTACGTAGATGATGCGCTACACCCTCACTTAGACAAGCAACCTAAAGAAAAGCCGGCCATTTCTGAGCTGTTAAAGCCCGGGGATGAGCTGCTCGTTCAGATCATGAAAGAGCCACTAGGAAGCAAAGGGGCTCGAGTGACGACCCACTTTTCCATTCCGGGGAGATGGCTCGTATATATGCCTAATGCGGATTACATCGGCATATCGAAGAAGATTGAATTAGAATCGGAGCGTAGCCGGCTGAAGAGCTTGGCGGATACAATGCGATCCGATGGAGAGGGTATTATTCTCCGTACGAATGCAGAGGGTGTTAGTCGCGAGTCGCTTGAAGGGGATCTTAATTCCTTACGTCGTGCTTGGCAGAACATTACCAGTCTAAGCGAGCGAGCAGACGCTCCATCAGAGCTTCATCGAGATTCTGGGCTTGTCGAGCGAATGGTTCGAGACGTAATTACTCCCGATACTGAGCAATTGATTATCGACGATGAGGTTAGCTTTCAGGCAGCTAAAGCCTATTTACGGCAAACAGCTCCTGCTCTGGAGAGTAAAGTTCAGTTCTATCATGAATCGAAGTCCTTATTTGATAAGTTCGGGATCAAGGATCAGCTCGACAAAGCTTTTCAGCCTAAAATTTGGTTGCCTAGTGGTGGATATCTTGTCTGGGAGCAGACCGAGGCTTTGACAGTCATTGATGTGAATACGGGGAAATACACCGGTTCTATCGACTTGGAAGAGACGGTATTCCAGACAAATAAGGAAGCCGCGGAAGAGGTTGCTCGGTTGCTTCGGTTGCGAGATGTTGGAGGAATCATCATTATTGATTTTATCGATATGGAAACCGAAGTGCATCGCCATCAAATCGCTCAGCAATTAGAGATACGAATCAAGCGAGATCGTACGAAATGTCAGGTGGTCGGATGGACTCGGCTAGGCTTGATGGAAATCACTCGTAAGAAAGCTCGCGAGAATGCAATGAATTTTTTCTACGAAACCTGTGCTTCTTGCAAGGGAAGAGGCAAAATATATATCCGCTAAACAAATGTCCTTTAATTAAATATTGATAATAATATCTTGATATGATATAATCCCATAGTGCGTGCAATCTGAAGATTTGCAGGCTACAACCGCACTCCACCGGGTTGACAAGTTCGGCACTGCATTGCTCATTAGAGTAAGTAGTCCGACACCCTCCGAGGCGAGTCTTAGACATGAGGAGGTGCACCAGATGTACGCGATTATTGAAACAGGCGGTAAACAGTACAAAGTACAAGCAGGCGATGTTATTTTCATCGAGAAGCTTTCCGCTAACGTAGGCGAAAGCATCACGTTTGACCGCGTGTTAGCTGTATCCAGCAAAGACGGCTTGACTACAGGATCTCCACTTTTGACAGGAGCTTCGGTAACAGGCAAAGTCGAGCAACACGTAAAAGGCGAGAAAATTATCGTCTTCAAGTACAAAGCTAAGAAAAACTACAAGCGCAAGCAAGGCCATCGTCAACCGTACACGAAAGTGACGATCGAGAACATTAAGGCGTAAGCTAAGATGATTACGATAACGATCGTGCGCAACGTTGAGAAGGCTATTATACGTTTTAATGTATCGGGACATGCTTTTTACGACGATCCTGGCAAGGACATTGTCTGTGCCGGTGTATCGGCTGTAACCATAGGAGCAATTAACGCAATTGAGAAATTGACGGGCCTTGTGCCTCGTGCGACTTCGAAATCCGGTTTGCTCAAGGCGGAAATTCCGTACAGCACGGATCACCTGCGGAACGATCAGGTCCAGCTTTTGCTGGAGGGAATGATCGTTGCTCTCGAATCCATTGTGGAATCTTACGGCAAGCACGTGATTATAAATGAAACCTTTGTAGGAAAAGGAGGTTGACACCATGTTGAAGTTAAATCTTCAGTTATTCGCCTCGAAAAAAGGGGTTGGATCGACGAGGAACGGACGGGATAGCCACTCTAAGCGTCTTGGCGCTAAGAGAGCTGACGGTCAAGTTGTAACAGCTGGTAGTATCTTGTACCGCCAACGCGGCACTAAGATCCATCCGGGAACAAACGTTGGCATCGGCAAAGACGATACACTCTTTGCTTTAGTGCAAGGCGTTGTTAAATTCGAACGTTGGGGACGCGATCGCAAGAAAGTTAGCGTCTATTCTGTAGAGCAAGCTCCTGTAGCTGCTACTCTAGAAGTTTAATACGGCATCTAGAACCCTGGCCAATGCAAGTTGGTCAGGGTTTTTGTATGAGTTATACAGAATGTATCAGCTACACATTACACTTTCTGTATAATCTCCGCAAAGCTACCTCGACGTCGAAAGACGCCGTAGGCGTTTTTGCTTGATGAACGATATCGGCCTTTCATGGTTAAGCTGATCTCTCCATGTTATACTATAGACATGCAGACAGTGTTTCCGGGTATTGGAAGGAAAGGATTAACGAAACGGGGAAGTCACATGATGTTGAGGGGAATAACACTGTGGGGACTTGCAGCTTTATTATCGCTTTCCCTACCTACTGCGGCTATTTTTATCTGGCATCATTCTTGGTGGTCGTTAATCACATTTGTCCTTTGGACATTCGCTGTCGGCTCTTTAATGGGACTGCTGGAAAGGCGTAAACACCGGGAGCATTGCGATCGACTACTTACACGTGCTCAATTATCGACCATACGGACTTTAAGCCACCATCGGCACGATTGGATGAATGAGCTGCAAATTTTGTATGGATACTTAAGGCTTAACAAGCCCGATAAAGCAGTGGCTGTAGTGGATAGAATAAGAGAACGGATGGAACAAGAAAGCAGGATATCGCAGATCGGAATACCTGAGCTAGCTGCATTCCTGTTGTCCTTTCGTACAGTATGCGATACATTGCGCTTGGAAGTGGAAATTCAGGACGGACTTTATTTAGACCGTCTCTCTTATGCAGCGGAGGACCTGTCAAAGACGATTATCGGGTTAGTGAATGTCATTCGTTTCCGAGCGGTGAGTCCACTGGACGGTGAAAATGTTCTGAGATTGTTATTTTCTTATCTAGAGAATACTTTTAAGATCGAAATGATCTATGAGGGTGAACTGGCTGCGGCGGAAGGCGTAATTGTGGAGTTAGAGAAGTGTTTGGAAGGTATAGGGCAATTAGATCAGGGAGAAGAGCAAGCAGAGAAATCGCCACAAGCGCGGACAATGGTTATCCATTTCCCTCTGCCGGCATAACGGAGTGATTTAACATGTTTGTTGACAAAGCGAAGATTTTTGTTAAAGGCGGAGATGGCGGAGACGGTCTCGTTTCTTTCCGCAGAGAATTGTATGTGCCCGAAGGTGGACCAGCGGGCGGAGACGGCGGCAACGGCGGTCACGTTATTTTTAAGGTTGATGAAGGCTTGCGGACGCTAATGGATTTCCGTTATCAGAAGCATTTCAAAGCAACCAAGGGTGAAAAAGGTCGTAACAAATCGCAGCATGGCGCTAACGCGGACCATATGATCGTTCGTGTGCCCCCCGGAACAATTGTCGTTGATGATGATACAGGGGAAAAAATCGCAGATTTGACTCGTCATGGTCAACAGGTCATTATCGCTAAAGGCGGCCGTGGTGGGAGAGGGAATATCCGCTTTAAGAGCGCGGTAAATACAGCTCCAGCAATTGCGGAGAACGGCGAAGAAGGCAAGGCGCGCTGGGTAACTCTGGAGCTTAAAGTGATGGCTGATGTTGGACTGGTTGGATTCCCTAGCGTAGGTAAATCAACTTTATTGTCAGTTGTTTCCGGAGCTCGGCCTAAAATCGGAGCGTATCACTTTACGACGATTACACCCAACTTAGGTGTAGTAGACTTGGGTGACGAACGTGGCTTTGTCATGGCTGATTTACCAGGATTGATCGAAGGCGCACATACAGGAGTCGGTCTTGGACATGAATTTCTAAGACATGTTGAGCGTACAAGAATCATCGTTCATGTCGTAGATATGTCGGGTATGGAAGAGCGCGATCCCTTCGAGGATTGGGTTAAAATCAATGACGAGCTAAAGCTTTATAATATTAAGCTTGCTGATCGTCCACAAATTGTCGCAGCCAATAAGATGGATATGCCTGCTTCGGAGGAAAATCTGGCTGAGTTTCGTAAGAAAGTTGGCGAAATTAATCCAGACATCGTGATCATGCCGATCTCATCACTTACGAAGCAAGGTATAAATGAATTGCTTCATCGTGTTGCCGATCTGCTTGAATCCTTGCCGGAACCTTCGGAAATCGAAGAGCTCGAGAAGCAGGCTAAAGCAGAGGAAGGCATCGTTTATCGCTACCAATCCTCTGGCGATCTTGATTTCAAGATTACAAGAGACAACGAGGTTTACGTTATTGAGAGCGAAGCGATCGAAAGATTGATGAGACGGACGCAATTTAATTCCTATGAAGCGATTATGCGTTTCGGTCGGATATTGCGTGGCGCCGGTATTGATGCAGAGTTACGTAAGCGTGGGGCCAAAGACGGCAACTTGATTCGAATTGGTAAATTCGAATTTGAGTTTTTCGAAGGCGGATCCGATGAATACGTGTACGACAAAGAGTAGATATTCAACTACCATGACCAGTCTTCTCTTAGGGGGCTGGTTTTTTTGTTGGAATTTGATACGTTGAAGCTTTCATTGAAGTGTACATTGCCTATTGCCGCCTGATCGTCAATTCGATATAATGTCCACTATACACAAACATTCGTCTTTCCTGGGAGGACGCATTATGGCGGAACGTTATTATGTCGTCCGAGAGGACTTGCTGCCGGAAGGCATACTTAAGACGGAGCAAGCGAAAGAGCTGCTAAGACGCGGCGAAGCGGCTACGATTCATGAAGCGGCTGAACGAGTGGGCTTAAGTCGTAGTGCATATTACAAATACAAAGATGGTGTTTACGCACTTGAGCATGCTTCTCGCGAATCTATTGCAACTTTGTCAATGGATTTAGAACACCGTTCGGGCGTTCTATCAAAGGTGCTCGGTATGCTAGCATTTAGCGAGGGTAACGTATTGACGATATCCCAGTCCATTCCCCTACAAGGGATGGCTAATGTTGTCGTATCTATCGATATCTCGCTCATTAACGGAGCATTAACGGAACTGTTGGAGAAGCTTCGCTCATTAGATGGTGTCAAACGGGTAACCGTTGTTGGACGTAGTTAAGCAGTTGTTAAACTCATTCCTAAATATTAGAATATCGCTATAGATGGAAATGGAGGAACAATGATGAAGTCGGTTAAAGTAGGATTGCTTGGATTAGGCACAGTTGGTACAGGTGTTGTTAAAATCGTGGAAGGTCACCAAGAGGATTTGTCTAACCAAGTAGGTTCTCCGATCTCTATCGTACAAATCTTAGTCAAAGATCGCACTAAGACTCGTAGCATCTCAATCGATGCTTCCAAGCTTACTGAAGATCCTTGGGAAGTTGTTCGTAACCCTGAAATTGACGTTATTGTCGAGGTTATGGGTGGAATTGCTTTGACCAAAGAATATATATTGGAAGCACTGGAACGTGGCAAGCATATCGTAACAGCCAATAAAGACCTAATGGCACTTCATGGACCAGAAATATTGGCGAAAGCACGTGAGCATGGCTGTGACGTGTTATACGAGGCAAGCGTAGCGGGTGGGATTCCGATTATCCGTACTCTAGTCGAAGGCTTCTCTTCAGACAGGATTACGAAGATTATGGGCATCGTCAACGGTACGACTAACTACATTTTGACAAAGATGAGCCAAGAAGGCGCGGCATATGCAGATGTGCTTAAAGAAGCTCAAGAGCTTGGATATGCAGAAGCTGATCCGACTTCGGACGTAGAAGGACTTGATGCTGCACGCAAAATGACGATCTTATCTACGTTAGGCTTCAGGGCGAACGTTTCGTTAGACGACATTAGTGTCAAAGGCATAAGCAATGTGACTCAAGAGGATATTCAATATGCCAAACGACTTGGATATGAAGTGAAGCTTCTAGGTATTGCAGAACGTCAAGATGATCATATTAGCGTCAGTGTTCAACCTACGATGATTAAGCAAAGTCACCCAATTGCAACTGTTAACGGAGTGTTTAATGCTGTGTATGTACACGGTGAAGCGGTTGGCGAAACGATGTTCTATGGAGCAGGCGCCGGGGAATTACCAACGGCGACTTCAATTGTCGCAGATATCGTGGCTGTCGTTAAAAATATGAAGCTTGGTGTAAATGGTCGTCAAGCTCAGCTGTCCTACAATGTCGTGAAATTGAAGACAGACGAACAAATATCATCGAAGTTTTTCCTATTGCTTCATGTGGATGATCGCACGGGTGTACTGGCCCAAATCGCACAAGTATTGTCGAACTGTGAGGTCAGTATCGAATCGGTCATGCAGCCTTCAGCACCCAATCAATCGAGTGCTGAGATCATTATTATTACACATCAAGCAAGCAAAGCTTCGATGAATAAGGTACTGGAAGCTTTTGAAGGCTTATCCTCTGTTCGGAAGATCAAAAGTGTTTATCGCGTAGAAGGTTAATCCCTTCCTCATTTGATTACTACTGCATTAAAGGAGCATTGTTATGCGTTATGAAGCTGGAAATATGGGTAAAGTGATATCCGGTCGAGTTGTCGTCAAGGTAGCTGCGAGCTCAGCCAATTTAGGTCCAGGATTCGATACACTCGGGATAGCCTTGTCTTTATTCGCTTGGGTAAGCATGGCACCTGCAACATCGACCCGCGTTACATTGGTAGGTGACAATCTTGAGGGCGTCACACAAGATAAAACAAATTTAGTGTATGAGGTCGCTCAAGCCGTATTTGCTAAAGCAGGGATTGAGCTTCCAGAGCTAGATATTGGAATTCGGAGTGACATTCCTCTTACAAGAGGACTAGGTAGCAGTGCAGCCGCGATCGTTGGAGCACTTGTTGCGGCCAACTCATTAATTGGCAATGCATTATCCGACGACGAGCTGTTTCAGATGGCAACAGAGCTTGAGAAGCATCCTGATAATGTGGGTGCGTCTATGTTCGGAGGCATTATTGCTGCGGCATGGGACGGCACAAGAGCGGAGTATGTTCGAATTGAACCGCCGGTTGGGATGGATGTGCTAGTAGCTATTCCAGAGTTCGAGTTGTCGACGAAAAAAGCCCGAAACGTGCTTCCGGAACAAATTTCGTTACAGGATGCTGTTTTTAACGTGACACATAGCTCCCTGTTAACTGCAGCGCTAGCCATGGGTAGATTGGATTTATTAAGCCATGCGATGAGAGACCGTCTACATCAGCCTTATCGCGCTAAGCTGATTCCAGGTATGGAGAAGATTCTACGCGAAGCAACCGAGCATGGTGCTCTAGGTGCCGTTCTATCTGGTGCTGGTCCGACTTTACTACTGCTTTCAAGGAGTGAGCTCTCCGGTAATGGGCAGCTGATTGCGTTCGTACAAGAGGTTATGGCCGAGGCGGGGGTTAAAGTTACAACGCGCTGGTTGGAGCCTTACTTACATGGACCACAGGTTCAACTAGTAGACGCGAACGACCCCAACTATCATCTGGAGCCACAACAAATATTGGGAAATATTGAAGCGGAGGTGAGCGTATGAGCAAGCGTAAATCCGTAGCTCTATTGCCCCAAGGTACGGTTTCAGACGAAGCGGTACGCTACTTATTTCGCAATGAAGATGTGGAATTCGTTTATTGTAAAATGATTGCGGATGTTTTTCAATCGACGGCTAATGGTCATACAGACTGGAGCGTTATTCCGATTGAAAATACGATTGACGGCTCTGTAAGTTTGCATATTGACTGGCTTGTCCATGAAGTGGACTTGCCCATTCGTGCAGAGTGGGTTTATCCGTCAATTCAGAATCTGATTGGATCTGCTAGCGAGTTAGCAGGTGAAGATGGGCAATGGGACGCGAGTAAGATTACGAAGGTCATGAGCCATCCGGTTGCCATGGCGCAGTGCTTACAATTCGTACGTGGAAAGCTGCCTCATGCGGAGCTGGAGACACTGAGTAGCACGACTGAAGCTGTGCGGATGGTCAAGAACAATCCAGGTAAGGGCTGGGCGGCATTTGGAACGCGTTTGGCGGCAGCAGATCTGGAGCTTGAAGTTCTTGAAGCCGGTGTAACAGACCATGATAATAACTTCACACGGTTTGCGCTTGTTGGGAATACACCGTACGAGAAAGAGAATGCTCAGGTACAGAAGACGAGTATCCTGATTACGTTACCAGAAGATTATCCAGGAGCACTCCACCAAGTGTTGTCCGCTTTCGCTTGGCGCAAGATTAGCTTGTCCAAGATTGAATCGCGCCCTACTAAGAAGAAGTTAGGGAGCTATTACTTCTACATCGATATCGTATATGCACTGGACTCCGTTCTACTTCCAGCAGCTATAGCCGAGATCGAAGCGATTGGTTGTCAGGTTCGTCTATTAGGGGCATATCCTAGCTTGCCTTTCGTGAAGGATTAACTCAATCCATTCTACTCTATTTATTCAACACATTCCGGCACGCCAGATTATGGGCTGTCGGATTTTTGTTGTACAGATTTGTATTTATTATCTTAGCTTTGGGGTTGTAAAAGCTGTCTTAAAGCCGTTACAGTGGTTTTTCTCAATAAAGGATGTCAAACGCCCATTACCTGCATAGGATGTAAAGATTGCGCGAGGGCAAATGCCCGCTCGTGAACTAAGTCAATTCATCAGGAGGGAACGGCGTGAAGATCCATATCGTTAAACAAGGGGATTCGCTGTATTCGATCGCCAAGAAATACAATGTACATCTGGAGGATGTCGTCAAGGCGAATCCTGAAATCAGTAATCCCGACGTGATTGATGTAGGGATGAAGGTGAAAATCCCTTCGCAAACTAAGCCACCTTTGGAAGTCATTCACCATCATATCGTACAGCAGGGCGATACTTTGTGGAAGCTGTCCAAGGCATGGGGAATACAGCTTACGGATATGATCAAGGCTAACCCCCAGCTTAAAAACCCGAATGCTTTGTTGACAGGTGAAGTGGTTAACATTCCCAAAACGCCTCATGGATCAAACTCTACAGAAGCGGCTATGCAGGGAGGTTCTGTGCAGGGAGGTTCTGTGCAGGGAGGTTCTGTGCAGGGCAAGGTAAACACGGGCATGAAGATGGGGACGGGTGGAAAAGCAAACACAGCTCCTGTACCTGAGCAAGTGGCACCTATCGTGCAAGCTCCTGCTCCTCAACCAGCACCAGCACCAGCACCAGCGCCGGTTGTTGTAGCGCCAATCGCTGAATCGAAGCCGATCTATGGTATTGAAATCCATGAACATGTTGAAATGTACAATTCGTATAAGGTTCCTCCAGTTCAGGCCGCTAATCAGGTAGAAATGCCGTATCCTACTTACAACGCGCCATCTTATGGATATGGAATGCAGCAGCCAGTCGCAGGAGCGGAGTCGGCTTATCCGGGCTACGGGTACGGAATGCAGCAGCCAGTTGCAGGAGTGGAGTCAGCTTATCCGGGTTATGGATATGGCATGCAGCAGCCAGTCGCAGGGGTGGAGTCGGCTTATCCGGGCTACGGATACGGGATGCAGCAGCCAGTCGTAGGAGCCGAGTCGGCTTATCCAGGGTACGGATATGGCATGCAGCAGCCGAACATTAGTCCTGAGACTACTTCGCAGAAGCCTTGTGGTTGCGGGCATGGACATGGTCACGGTCACGGGAATCCTCAAGCGATTAACCCGTTGGGGGGCACAATTGCCGGAAACATGGGTGATTTGTACGGACACCAGGATTATTCCTATAGCCCTCCTGATGATCCAACAAGAGTACCTGGGATTTCCACTCCAATGATGATGGCAAGTGGGAAGACGGCCTCCGGCTGCAAAACCTGCGGCGGGCGGATTTCATATCAGGCACCTGTAAATATGAATATGGGTGAAGTGCCGTATGCTGGTAACTATCCAGGAATGGGCTACCCAGATGGAAGAGTTCCTTATGGAGTATCTCCGTTCACAACTGGCTCATTAGGAAATATGCAGCAAGCGGTTAATCCTGCCTATTATGGTATGCCAATGGGGGATATACCCGTAGGCTATAGTCCGGTATCGGATGGCTTCCAAAGCTATTATGCTAATCCGCAGAATCAGAACTTCTATGGAGGATTCCCACCAATACCACCAATGCCTCCAATGCCAGGCTTGCGTCCCTTAAGTGAGGCTGGTACAGATGAACGTTCTGATCCGAATGAGACAGAGATATTGATTAAAGCGACCACAGCTAAGAAGCGGCAAGCTAAACCTAAGCCTAGGCTCAGTGCAGTGAGGAACAATAAGCCTAAGCAGAGGGAAAGCGTTCCTTGGATTAAATGGTAAAATAAGTGCATAGCACCGGAATTCCCAGGAAACACTAAAGAAAAAAGCAGAGAAGGGGATTCCGGTGTCTCGCTTTCGTATCCTTAAGGAGCTTAAAAAATCGTTAAAGAGAAAACGTCGCCATGTGTGGTCTCTTGGAGCGGGCTTCACTTTATTTCTACTCGCTGCATTGCTTGGTTCATGGCTTGCTGATCGTGTTGTTACGGGGATTTCTTCAGAGGTGATCCTGCCAATTGAATCGGTTCCCGCTTGGGTGGACAACCCTAATGTTGCCCCAAATGCATCATCTCGTGAGAAAACGCTAAATGCATTAAGAGGGTGGAAGGGACAGGTCGAACTCATTCTTCACCGGACCTACTTATGCGGGGAAGAAACTCGACATCTAGGGAAGCACTCCGCGACGGAGGCAGAGAATCTTCTGAAATCTCACCGCGAGTGGGAAGCGAGCCTTGACACGTTGGGGAAATTGCAGATGGAGGAGTCCATCGATGATTTATCCCCGCAATGTAGTAAGACCGCCTATATCGGAATGGATAAGGATGCTAACCTGATTTTGTTCGATGGTCCTCCAAAGAAGGAAAAGGTGATCCGTACATTTTTCCAATTGGATATTGAAATGCTGGAGTCACGCTTGAATGAGGAACGACTTCGAGAATTGACCAAGGGCATTCGCGTAACGGATAAGGACGAGTATAACAGCGTGCTATCAACGTTTAATGAGTTTGCAAGCTTGAATTCATTGAAGTCAGTTCCGTAACCGTAACAATCCTAATAAGAGTAACTCCAAGAGGCCAAAGTTGGCCTTTTTGGATTATGAAGAGATTCTTCTTTATTTGTGTTCTCCTTCTGTTCTCATAGGGGGTAACATTTGATATAATTAAAAGAATTATGTCATGTAAAGTGAAGAGTGAGGGATCAGATTCATGCGAGTACTAGGAATCGACCCTGGGATAGCCATTATGGGATTTGGGTTTATTGACAAAGAAGGACACAAATTGACACCCGTTCAATATGGTTGTATCCAGACCGAGGCGGGAACACCACAGGAAATTAGATTGAAGCAAATCTATGAATCATCCTGTAGTTTGCTAGATAAATATAAGCCCGATACAGTAGCAGTAGAAAAGCTGTTTTTTAACAAAAATGTGACTAATGCTTTCAGTGTAGGACAAGCGCGAGGTGTGTTCATTTTAGCAGCAGCACAGCGGGGATTGACGATTGGGGAATATACGCCAATGCAGGTTAAGCAAGCGGTTGTCGGGTACGGTGCTGCCGAGAAGAAGCAAGTCCAGGAAATGGTCAAGATGCTGCTGAAATTATCTACAGTTCCAAAGCCAGACGATGTTGCCGATGCTCTCGCAGTTGCGATCTGCCACGCCCACTCCATCGTCCTAAATGACAGAATAAACGGAGTGATACGCTAATGATCGATTTTATACGGGGAAAAGTTGTTCATCTTGAAAGTGAATATGTCGTGCTCGATGTTCGCGATATCGGGTATCGAGTATTTACGCCGAATCCTTATGCGCTGGCACGTTCGGAAGAGCCTGTACAATTATTTGTTCACCACAATGTTCGCGAGGACGCGATTCATTTATTCGGATTTACGACGCGTGATGAGCAGTCCCTATTTCGTAGATTGCTAGAAGTGTCTGGTATCGGTCCTAAGGTGGCGTTGGGTGTGCTTGCGGGTGGTCGTCCTGAAGCTGTAGTAGCGGCTATCCAGCAAGAGAATATCACCTTCTTAACTAAGCTCCCGGGAATCGGTAGAAAAACAGCCCAAAGAATGATTCTGGATCTGAAAGACAAGCTGGGATCTATTAATAGTAAATGGGATGTTGCACCATTAGTAGAGTTTGAAGTGGCATCGACTGCTGATAATGCTTCAGCTTGGGCTGAGGCGCGTGAAGCATTGGCTGGTCTTGGCTATCGGGATGCGGAGCTTGATAAGGCATGGTTAGTATTGAAGGATAACTTAACCGGTGAGGAATCCCCGGATGTATTGATCAAGAAAGCGCTCCAGCAATTATTCCAAGGATAATTTGCTAGAGAGAAGGGGGTTGGAATCGTGGATGAAGACCGTATCATTACCTCCCATTTAATGATGGAAGATCAAGAGGTAGAATACAGCCTGCGCCCTCGTTATTTGGCAGAATATATCGGTCAAACGCAAGCAAAGGAAAATCTTAAGGTTTACATAGAGGCTGCTAAAATGCGGCGTGAACCATTGGATCACGTGCTCTTGTATGGTCCGCCGGGACTTGGGAAAACAACCTTATCGAACATAATCGCTAACGAGCTTGGCGTTCATATTCGGACGACTAGTGGACCTGCTATTGAACGTCCAGGTGATTTAGCGGCGATTTTATCCAATTTGCAAGAGAACGACGTTCTCTTCATTGATGAAATTCATCGCTTGCACCGTACAGTCGAGGAAGTATTGTATCCTGCAATGGAAGATTTCGCGTTAGATTTCATCATTGGTAAAGGACCAAGTGCCCGTTCAGTTCGACTGGATTTGCCGAAGTTTACTTTAATTGGCGCGACGACGCGTGCGGGGTTGCTATCGGCACCCTTAAGAGACCGGTTCGGGGTCGTGAGCCGGTTGGAATTCTATACTGAGGACGAGCTTGCGTTTATTGTGACAAGAACAGCAGAAATATTCGGAGTAGGAATGGTAGGAGAAGCATCACGAGAGATTGCTAGACGTGCTAGAGGGACACCAAGGATTGCCAATAGGCTGCTCAAGCGAGTACGAGATCACGCGCAGGTTAGAGGTGACGGAGTCATTACAGATGTTGTCGCTCTGGACGCATTAGAACGAATTCAAGTCGATCCGATGGGACTAGATAGTATTGACCATAAAATGCTTCGTTCCATGATTCAGAATTATGGGGGCAGGCCTGTAGGGTTGGATACAATCGCTGCTTCTATCGGAGAAGAAAGTCAAACGATCGAAGATGTATATGAGCCGTATCTGATGCAGATCGGATTTCTCCAGCGAACACCACGAGGTAGAATTGTAACGGCTGCTGCCTACCGACATCTAGGATTACCGATCCCAGAGCTAAATGGATAATCAGACTAGCCACGACGGAGGAGAACAGGATGACGCTAAATGTTAAGCACTCGTACTCTCGGATCTTATTATTGGTTCTTCTTCTAATCGCAGTAACGTCAGGCTCAACGCGTATCGTTGTTCATGCCGCGATTAATGTTCCGGATAATATTCGGGTAGCATTCTTTATTAACTTGGGTGCGAATAAGTATCAATCTTTAACTCCAACTGCGACATTACAATCAGCAGGGGGAATGAATCTCGTATGGCGTGATCCGCAGGGAAGCTTCCCTGTTGGTATCGTTCCTGCGGGGCAGGGTGTTCAATTCACGCTTGATGGTTATCGTGCGCTTATTGTTGAAACTGCGGATTCAAATGCGGCACTTACAGTGATGAAGAAGGTGCAGGCCTCTTCTAATGCGGTGTACATAACCCAATTAACCAAATCCGGAAAAATCGTATACCAAGTAACAGAAGGGGCGTATTCGACTGCTGCTGGAGCGAATTCTGCCCTAACAAAGTGGGCTAGTTCAGGAGTGGCTTCAGGAATACAAACATTACTTAGTGCTCGAATTATGGGACCTTGGGCAGTCGAAACAGGTCCTTATTATGGACTAGCAGAGGCGCAGGCTGCAGCGGATCGTCTAGGAAACGCTGGCTTGGATGCTTTCGTAGCGATGAAGCCGCAGAATGGCGCTCTAGCCTACGTTGTACGTATTGGTCAGGAAAAGGATGCATTATCTCTTAGCGCATTGCAGCAAGCCGCTGCGGCGGTTGGAGAGGGGAATACACGCATTCCTGATGCGTCTGAACCATATGTGACTGTACGTAACAGTATGACGAATCAAGGTGGAGTCAGTTCGACCGCTTCTCTCTTTGCTATCTCGTTCGTTGGGGGCGCCGTTCTTAGGGCGGAGCCAGCGGGTGCAGGTGGCATTCAGCTTACTGAGCGGAGTAAAAGAATTTATCGAGGCAGTATGGAAATGAGTGCACTAAATCAGTCTCTTGCTGTAATCAACGATGTCAATTTTGAAGAGTACTTATACTCTGTCGTTGGAACCGAAGTTCCTTCGAGCTGGCCGCTGGAAGCGCAGAAAGCGCAAGCTGTTGCCGCGCGTTCATATGCACTGTTTGCAGGTGTGGGTTATCAGATCGCGAACGTTGTGGATACGACTCTTAGCCAGGCTTATTACGGAATTAGCTCAGAGAACGCAAACTCCACTGCTGGAGTATCGCAGACTGCAGGCGAAGTTCTGACATCTGGAGGTAAAGTCATAAATGCCGTTTTCTCATCGAACGCGGGAGGGATAACTGCCGATAATAATATTGAGATTTGGGGCGGTGACAACTCCTATTTGGCATCAGGCGTCTTAAGTCCAGACGATGGGCCTCAGAAAGGGAAGCTGGACTGGTATTATGTTGCTCTTCCTTCAGGTCAAGCAGGATATATTCGCTCAGATCTGCTTACAGACAGTGGGCAGGCTCATGTTAGCGGAGCGAAAGTGTTGAAAGTATTGGAAGAGGGTACGGCCGTCCGCTCAAGACCGCAGGTCGTATCTACAGTCGAACCAATTGCTCGTGTTGGAGCAGGAACTCTTGTCGTTGAGCTAGACAAAGTGGGAGAGTACTCGGATTATAGTTGGGTGGAAGCCCCAACGACTGCAGATCAATTGCTTGTCAGTTTAAACAAACGCTCCAAAACTCCGATAGCCGGACCGTTACGGACGCTAGAAATATCTAAGACAGGTCCTTCAGGGCGCGTAACAGAAGTGAAGGCAAACGGGATAGCTGTTAATGTAGGAGTCGGAGACAATTTACGTGGGGCACTCGGAGGATTGAAAAGCACGCTGTTCTCCCTGGAGGAGACGGGACGTTATACGATTATGAATGGAACCGGAGTGCAACGTGACATTCCCAATCAGGCTGGAACGCTTCAAGTCATCAGTAGCGATGGGAATAAACGGGCTTTAACGGATCCCAATGTTTATATTATGGATGGTAACGGGAATTTACGAGCTGCGACCACGACTCCAACTTTTGTTTTCTCAGGGAAAGGCTATGGTCATGGTTTAGGAATGTCTCAATGGGGTGCAAAAGGGTTAGCTGAACAAGGGTATGACTACCAATATATCCTGCAATACTACTATAAGAATGTGACCATCGAAAAGGATGCTTAAATGATGAATGTTAGCGATTACGATTTTGAATTACCTGAGTCATTGATTGCTCAAACTCCACTCCTTGAGCGGACTGCATCACGACTCTTAGCATTAGACCGGAACAACGGTAAAATTGAACATCGGACTTTTACAGATTTAGCGGACTACCTGAAGCCGGGAGATACACTTGTACTCAATGATACAAGGGTACTTCCTGCACGTCTGTTCGGCGTCAAAGCGGACACGGGTGCCAAGGTTGAGCTATTATTGCTCAAACGGATTGAAGGTGATCGTTGGGAAGCCTTAGTTCGCCCAGGTAAAAAGATTCATAAAGGTGCGAGGCTAAGCTTTGGAAGCTCGGAGCAGACGGAGAACGTTGATGACGCTGTGAATCCAACACCGTTACTCTCCGCAATCGTTGAAGAAGAAGGAGACATGGGAGCGCGTATTATCCGCTTTGAGTACGAAGGAATATTCAACGAGCTGTTGGAACGACTCGGACAGATGCCACTTCCACCATATATTAAAGAACGGTTGTCCGACCGCGAGCGTTATCAAACGGTGTATTCTCGCAACGAAGGCTCGGCTGCCGCTCCGACTGCTGGACTTCATTTCACAGATTCGTTCTTGGAGCAGCTACTGTCCAAAGGGATCAAGCTTTGTCCGATTACGCTACACGTTGGATTGGGGACGTTCCGACCTGTATCTGCAGATACGATCGAAGAGCATGCGATGCATGCAGAATGGTACTCCGTCAGTGAGGAGAGCGCTGCGCTTCTCAATGAAGCTCGTGAGAGCGGTGGAAGGATTGTCGCTGTCGGAACGACATCGGCTCGAACGCTTGAGACCATTGGTCAACGATATCAGAATGAGCCGATTCAGGCTTGTAACGGTTGGACGGATATCTTTATCTATCCCGGTTACAAGTTCACAATGGTGAAGGCTCTTCTCACGAACTTCCATCTTCCGCGCTCGACGCTAGTCATGCTTGTAAGCGCCCTTGCAGGACGAGATCATGTCCTTAATGCTTACAATGAGGCAGTTGCACAGCAATACCGATTCTTCAGCTTCGGCGACGCAATGTTTATTTCTTAGGGGGATCCACTAAGAACGGTGTGGACGTGAATAGCGGAACTACATTTCGCTATTTCTCCCAATGGAACCAAGCTTACTAGCATTACCTAATCGCCTTATACGAAAGGAACTCCTACACGAATGGCAGTTAAATATGAATTAATCAAAACATGTGCCCAAACCGGCGCAAGACTAGGCAGATTACACACGCCGCATGGCATTATTGATACTCCTACCTTCATGCCAGTAGGTACTCAAGCTTCCGTTAAGGGGATAAGCCCCGAGGAGCTCAAATCAATCAACGCCCAGATCATCCTTAGTAATACGTATCATCTATATCTCCGTCCGGGAAATGAGCTTGTAAAAGCGGCTGGTGGACTGCATAAGTTCATGAACTGGAATCGTCCCATTCTAACCGATAGCGGCGGATTCCAAGTGTTCTCCTTAAGTGAAATGCGTAAAATTACGGAGCAAGGTGTAGAATTCCGTTCGCATATTAACGGAGACAAGCTATCTCTCACTCCCGAGAGCGCAACACAGGTGCAGAACGATCTCGGAGCCGATATTATTATGGCTTTCGATGAATGTCCACCTTACCCAGCGGAGTACGAATATGTTAAAAAATCAACTGAACGGACGAGTCGTTGGGCCGAAAGATGCCTTAAAGCACATGGACGACCGGATGACCAGGCGTTGTTCGGTATTATACAAGGTGGTATGCACAAAGATTTACGTAAACAGAGCGCTTTAGATTTGACTTCGCTTGATTTTCCAGGGTATGCTATGGGTGGACTGAGTGTGGGCGAGCCCAAGCCGCTTATGTACGAAATGTTGGAAGAGACCATACATTTGCTGCCTAGCAACAAGCCTAGATACTTGATGGGAGTCGGCTCACCGGATGCTCTCCTCGACGGAAGCATTCGCGGAGTAGATATGTTCGATTGCGTGCTACCTACACGTATCGCTCGTAATGGAACTTTGATGACCAGCCAAGGTCGCATGGTGGTCCGTAACGCCAAGTACAGCAGCGATTTCAGTCCTTTGGATCCGGAATGCTCCTGTTATGCCTGTCAGAACTTTTCCAGAGCCTATATTCGACACCTGATTAAAGCGGACGAGATGTTCGGACTCCGCCTGACGACCATACATAATCTACACTTTCTAGTAAATCTTATGGTTCAGGTTCGTGAGGCAATTCGGGAAGACAGACTGGGAACCTTCCGCGACGAATTTTTTGAGAAATACGGAATGTCTCAAAACAATAGCGGTTTCTAAAGAAAGGAGGGAACACATATGTGGTTAGCAGAATCAGGTGGTGGAAACCTTCTTTACACGTTAGCACCTTTTATACTCATGTTTGCTATTTTCTATTTCCTGCTGATTCGTCCGCAGCAAAAGAAGCAACGTCAACGCGGCTCTATGCTGAATGCCTTGAAAAAAGGCGACAAAGTAGTAACAGTTGGCGGCTTACATGGTACAATTGCGGAAATTTCCGATGACACTGTAGTCATCAAAGTAAATGATGTAACTAAGCTTACGTTTGATCGTTCTTCCGTTAATAACGTATCAGCACGTTCAAATGAGAAAAGTGAAGCAGGCGAAGCTTAATCTTCAGCCATGCCGATCTTTTAATTAATTAAACAAAAAAGTGGCTCCGATAACCATTTGGTTATCGGAGCCACTTTTTTTGATTAAGCGATCTAACCACACGGTGCGGTTACGGTTTGGATCCGACAGGCCGAGGTGACTCTTTAAGCTTAGCTTTTTCCCGAAGGAATAGGCTCTTGAAGGAATTGCTTTCCGCCCAGGATCCTACTTTAAGCCCGATAGTAACAGACAGAACAGCCAAAGCAAAACCTGCGATCATATCCGTGAACCAATGAATCCCGAGATAGAAAATCGAAAAAATAATGACGATAGCATTGATCCAAGTAAAGATTGCCCAACGGCGTATGCCGGATTTGCTGGCAATTAGAGCAATTGTGACAGATATGGAGGTGTGCAGGCTAGGGAAACAGTTATTCAAGCCAGATAGTGAACGATATTCCTGTTCGAACGATGGGAACACATCTAGCAGAAGAAATTTAACCTGAGGATGCACATACCAAACTTCGTTAACAGGAATGAATAAGTAAAATGGCACTGCCAATAAATAGTTCAGTAATATTGCGATGCAAAAGGCATAATACAGTTTCATGTTTTGATGGTGTGTATAAATTCCTACGGATGCTATCAAGGTAGATTGAAATAAGACGAGGTAGAAGATGCCGCAAATTGCAGTCAGAAGATCAGATTGAAGGTTCGTCTGAAGCCAAACGGGCCAGTTTCCTTCCCAACCGCTAAGTAAGGGTGTTAGATCGTATGTAACCTGAAACCATTCTTCCAGTTGGAGCTCATGTTTGTTTAGATACATGATAGCTAATACCGCAATGAAGAACAGTAAGTACTTTCGAGAGGTAACCATGGACTTAAGAAATGACCATGCCGCTGCAAAAGGCTGACGACCCGTACCGAAGGCAATTAGGATGGTGACCGCAATTGTTGAATAGGTTGCCACAGCTGACATGCTTTGGAACAAAACCATGACGAGCCCCCCGAACTTCCCCTAGTGATGCAAGCACGCATTATTATAGCACAACCTAGGGGAGAATATCGATTTACCGAGTTTTAGGGCTCGCATTAACTCCTAGCATTCCCCCGAAGGCTCCTGCTAAGCAAGTAACCATGAGCAAGATAGGGACTGTGACAGTCCAATCTGCATCCGTTGCCAAGAAGCTGATCGTAATTAATAGCAGTGTGTACAACAAGCCATTCGCCATACCAAAGTACCATCCCCTGCGTCCAGAACGCTTGGCGGAGACGAAACCACCTGCTAATGATGCACAGCCGTGTACACCGATTACAGATGGCAGCATGTTGGACTCACTTAACGAAGAACCCATTAGCATGATCGACAGAACAATGGCTCCCAGAGCAAGCCAAATTCCAGACCAATATAAGCCAGAAGCAACAGGTGAGGCATTGCGCAAGCAGAATAAGCGGGAAAATGGATTCAAATCATATCACTCCTTAGTAAATACTCGTTTGTACAGCTTATGGCGATAGGGTGCTACCTAGTACAGGCTAGACCAAACCCAATTACCATATTTTCCGTGCAGTTGATGGGAATGAGTGATCAAGTACACGGTGACACTATAAGTCCAAGTAACTCCACCGGAAGGTTAATCTAAGCATTCTGATAAGACGGAGGGGGAGACCATGGAACTGACCTCGATATTACTTAGGACAACTTTTATGTACTTCTTCATTTTTTTGATTTTACGTTTAATGGGTAAGCGTGAAATCGGTAAGCTCTCGGTGTTTGATTTGGTCATATCAATTATGATCGCTGAAATCGCTGTAATCGTCATCGAATCAACGGAGAAATCATTACTACTTGCCGTAGCTCCAATGCTGCTTCTTGTGCTTATCCAAATCAGTATTGCATTCTTCTCTTTGAAGAGTAGAAAGGTGCGCACGTTATTCGATGGGAAACCAAGTGTCCTTATACGTGATGGGCGTTTAAATCGCCATGAAATGCACCGGCAGAGATATAATCTTGATGATCTTATGGGGCAACTTCGTGAAAATCAGCTGACTGAAATTAGTGATGTTGAGCTTGCTGTACTGGAGACTTCGGGTAAGTTGTCCGTCATTAAGAAAGAACAAAATTCAACTATTGAAGAAGGAAGTACTAGAAAAAACGGCTCCAGCTTTGATGGTGATCAAGAACGCGGATACTCTAAGATGGATGAAAATCCTAAAATAAGATATGAGCTTCTGCCGATGCCCCTAATTATGGATGGGCAAGTTCAAGACGACAATTTGGAAAAGCTGGGTAAAACACGATTTTGGCTAAAAAATGTTCTACAAAGCTACGAAGTTGATAATTTCAAAAACGTATTTTTTTGTAGCATTGATCACAAAGGTAAGCTTTATGTGGATAAAAAGCACTAAGTTCGTTTCAAAGAAACTTATTTAGGGAGAAAAAAACGTCCGATAATTGGCACCCGAGCCGCATCATGCCGATCAATAAGCTTGAGCAAGATGAGCAGGAGTAAATAAATTACGGTAGCAACGAAGCTAGCTAAGAATAAATTTAAGATATTTTGCCCCATAAGGTTGACGTTCCAAATCCACAGAGCAGCAGCGCTCATCACGATCATGGCGATGGTAACCTTGAGAAAATCGAGTGGATGCATCCGAAAGCCTGTCAATCTGGCGACGCTAATCCAATGCAGCAAGGTGACAAGAATCATATTGACACCTATCGCAATGACAACACCAGTGATTCCATATTGCGGATTGGTTGCTAATTGAACGATTAGAATTAATTTGATGGCCGCTCCAGCGAAAGTATTGAATAATGCGGTACCCGGACGGTTTAGTGCTTGCAAAGCAGCCTGTAAAGGAGCTTGCATATAGAGGAATACGGCAATCGGTGCGAGCCAACGCAACATGCCAGCCATAGAATCATTACCATAGAGCAATGTACAGATGGGGCCAGCAAGTAATCCCATAAGCACAACGAATGGAGCACCTGTTACGATTGCAAGCCTCATCGATTGATGTAACCGAAGATGGATCGTTGCCCAATCCCCTCGTGAGGCAGCCTCAGAAAGTGAAGGGACGAGAGAAACAGCCAAAGAATAGGTTAAGGCTCCAGGAAGTAGGAGTAACGGGATGACCATGCCTTGTAGTGCTCCATATTGAGCTGTTGCCCCTGCTGCAGCTATTCCAGCTATCGTTAAGCTTCTTACGGTTAGAATCGATTCTAGCAAGTAGGAAAGCGATCCAATCATCTTACTACCTGTAACAGGGATGGCTGTATTTAGCAATTCCCTCAGTATAGGTTTGTGGCGAATAGAAGGTAAAGCTAATCGTTCCTTCGGGTTACTCGCTATTGCTGGTGTGAATTGGAGAGGTTTTCTACGCTCCATTAGGAATTGAATGCCTAACACAATTAACCCCGCACATTCCCCTGCCACCATACCGAGAACAGCTCCTGCTGCTGCAAGCTCTAAGCCATAGGGAAGGAACATCCAGACAAACAACAGCGTTAGCACGATACGGAATACAGTTTCAGAGGTTTGCGATAAAGCGGTTGGAATCATATTTTGCTTCCCTTGAAAATATCCACGCCAAACGGAAGACAGTGCCACGAGTGGTAAAACCGGTATCATCATCAGGAATGCAGTATGAACCCGTGGATCCGTCATTATCTTTGTGGCAATAAACTCAGATAAGACAAAACAAACGGCCGCAGCGATAAGGCTTATCGTCATGGATAAAATGACGGATACCCGTAATATTTTGCTGACCAAGTGTTGCTCATCTTTGGAATCAGCTTCCGCTACCATTTTTGCCACGGCTAAAGGAATTCCGCCTGCAATAAGCGTAAGTAACACTATGGTAAAAGGATATACGAGTTGAATAAGCCCAACACCCTCCGCACCAATCATCCGTGGCAAAGCGATGCGAGGAACAAACCCTAGAATACGGTTAAGAAGACCAGCAGCCAGAAGAATCATGGCTCCCTGGATAAAAGATTGTTTACGCAAGCTCAATGGAATCCCTCTTCCCTCGGGTGAGTTAGTCCATATGTATGCAGTGGTTGTCCATCTTCATGCCTTTAGCAGGAATTAAAGCTTGAGTATAGAACAAATAAAGAGCATCATTAGGGGACGACGCTCATTCAGAGGCTAGGAGGGATTTCGAATGGAAGAGTCAAACGAAGAGTTGCCGAATCATGAGCTCGAAGGTGAGTCCAATGAATCAGAGCCTAAATTGAATGAAATCGAGATCAACGAAACCATTGAAATGCTATGCCTAAGTAAGGCGGAGGAGTTCCATTTAATTGGGTATGATCACGTATCCGGAGCTGACGTATGGGAATGTGTAAGTGATAAATATCATAAAAAAGGCACTCCGCCATTATATGAGATTGTGAACGACATTTTGTCCCTTAAGGTGACGCAATTTATGAATTTTATCACTTTGAGCATGTATAGAGGCGAAATACGTAAATGATTATCGGATTATGCCGAGTCTTCTCCTGAGGGGGAAGGCTTTATTTTTGACTTCCATTTGATCACGTAGTTATAATAGGAACATTGAGAATTCGAAAGGGGATCACATTAGAGATGAAACGATTGTTGGCTTTCGTGCTCATTGTTGTCGTTAGCTTTGGGATTATGGGTATTTTTACACCAGGATTACTAAAAGCAACGAAGCTTGGGCTCGACTTAAAAGGCGGAGTGGAAATCCTGTACGAAGCGCATCCGTTAACAGAAGGCGGCGTAGTAACGAAAGAAGCTTTGAACCAAACCGCTAAGAGTCTTGAGAAACGGGCGAATCGCAATAATGTGGCAGAGCCTGATGTGACAACCGAAGGGAAAAACCGGATTCGGTTGAAAATCCCTGTTTCAACGGGAACTACGGATAAAGAACGAGATGCGGCTATCGAGCAAATTCGCGAACTGATGAAAAGGCCGGCAGATCTTCAGTTCCGGAGCTCAGAAGGCTGTGCGGATGGTTCTTACTGCACACCTGTGCTGCTCGGAAGTGACTTCAAAGAAGGAGCCGCTAAGGTTGAAGCAGATGAATTTGGAAATCCAACAATGGTTCGAATTGTTGTGAATGATAAAAAGAAGCTAGCTGATGCTTCAACTAAGCTTATTGGCAAAGTAATGGCTATTTATTTGGATGATGATGAGATATCTACACCTGTTGTTCAAACGGCTCTGACCGATGGGACAGCTGTTATTTCCGGTCAAGATTCTCGTGCTGAGGCTCAAAACTTAGCAGATATCATTAACCTGGGCGCATTACCATTAAAGCTAACTGAGAAGTATACCCAAAGCGTTGGCGCAACGTTAGGGAAGCAATCCCTGCATGATACCTTGTTTGCAGGTGCCCTGGCGTCCGTTCTTATTCTAGTGTTTATGCTGTATTTCTATCGTATTCCTGGTGTAGTAGCGAGCATTTGCTTGCTCGTCTTTGTGTGGGTGCTTCTGGGTATCTTCTTCTTAATGGGAGCCACGTTAACGCTTCCGGGTATCGCGGCCTTCGTACTTGGAATCGGGATTGCCGTGGATTCTAACATCATAACCGCTGAACGGATTAAAGATGAACTACGCAATGGCAAGACGGTCACCTCCTCACTACGTGCTGGAGCGAAGAACAGCTTCCGGACGATTATTGATGCGCATATTACGACGCTTATCGCGGGTAGTGTTCTTTACTTCATGGGTCACGGTATAGTGAAGAGCTTTGCTGTCGTGCTCATCTGGAGTATTGTGGTTAACATCGCGACAAACGTATTCTTGCCGCGTTATTTACTTTCCTTATTGATCAAGAGCGGATTCGTGAACAAGCCGTCTCATTATAGCGTAAAGGAGAGTGAGATCAATGCGCTCTAAACGTACCTTTGACTTCGTCAAATCTAGTCGCAAATTTATGATTTTTTCCGCTTTAGTCACGCTATTAGGAATCGTGATCGTCAGCATCTCTGGTTTGAATTACGGCATTGATTTCAGCTCCGGTACTTCAGTTGATGTCACGACTTCGAAATCGGTTGATGAAGCAAAATTGAGAATTTTTCTGGATGAGCAAAAATCGGAATTTGGCGAGTATTCCCTTACAACAGCGGAGAGTCGCGATTCTATTCGATTCAAGAATGCACTTAACGACCAGCAGGAAAAGGCTTTTAAAGCCGCTTTCAGCTCACAGATTGATGTTGATGCCTCCTATGAAATCAATATCGTAGACGCGGATATCGCACAAGAGCAACAGAAGAGTGCATTAATCGGGATGGCTGTTGCCTGCCTAGGTATCGTCCTCTATGTGAGTATGCGCTTCGAGTGGCGCTTTGCCATTGCAGCGGTTACGTCTTTGATTTACAGTGCGTTTTTCGTTATTACAATGTTCTCGATCTTCCGCTTCGAGGTCAATTTACCTTTCATTCTGGCGGTGCTAACGATTATCGGTTATGCCATTAACGATACGGTCGTTATCTTTGACCGAATTCGTGAAAACTTACGCTTTACTAAGATCAAGACTCATGGAGATCTTGATTTACTTGTTAACAATAGTATTTGGCAGACATTGTCTCGTTCCATTAACACGGTTATTACCGTTCTGATTGCTTCAGTTTGTCTATTCATCTTTGGTGGAGAGTCGATTAAGCTATTTTCATTGGCAATGATCTTCGGATTGGTAAGTGGTGCGTATTCTTCCATCTTCATTGCTAGCCAATTGTGGTTGTACCTGAAGAAGAAGCAACCGATTAAGAAAGTAGCAGTTAAACCGCAAAGCACGCCTTAAGCAACAGGAAAGGAGTGGCTCTAGTGGCTATGGAACAACACTCCGTGACAGCGGAAAGGGGCTCTCTCGTTTCCTTATGGGGGCTACTCGGTTTGTTTATTGTAAAAGGCACGGTCGGTTGGATGACTGGAAGTAAAGCACTGCTCGCAGATGCTTGTCATTCCGCAGCCGATTGCGCTAGCACAGCAACCTCTTATCTAGGAATCCGTAAAGCTCGGACTGATCCAAATGCGATGAGTTCATCTCGTAAGCAGCCAGAATCCATGGCGGCAATTGTCTTATCTGCTTTGTTGCTCGTTGTGGGAATTGAAATCGGGATCTCGTCGGTTCGATCGGTTGCAAATGGAGTGGATGAAGCACCGGGTGTAGGAGCCGTTATCGTCATTGCGATCGGTATTGGAGTTCGAGAAGGTCTTGTCCGTTATAAGCGAAGTAGCGACCTCCGCTGCGGAATTCGTGGAGATCGGGCCGGAGACAATCGTTCTGATATTTTTGCTTCATTAACCGCTTTGGTCGGTACGTCTGGTGCGTTCATTGGTGGCCTTTACGACATGCCGTTTCTTTATGTGCTTGATCCGGCGGCTGGTCTTGTGATCTCCGTATTTGTCATTCGAATGGGCTATCGGTTAATTGCAGGCGTCCTTCGGTCATCTGACCATTCTGTTATGGATGATGCGGATGCACAGACCTTGCTGGAGGCTGTTCAAAGGGTGGACGGTGTCGTAGCCGTTGACGAGGTGAAAGCCCGTGAGCAAGGCCATTATGTGATCTTAGATGTCATTATCCGAGTGAATCCACGAATTAGCGTATTCGAAGGGCAAGATGTCGCACTTCGCGTACGTCGGCAATTGACCAAGCGCTTCTTGCATGTGATGGATGCCAATGTGAAGGTACAGCCTTATGATCCAGGCTTTCCTTACAAGTCTAATCATCAAGAAGATGAGCTAGCATCATTTGTGCAATAATTAGGTTTTTAAGTGTTTATGTCATGAATAAATCCGCCGCCAACCTGACGGCGGATTTATTTATTTTTTTCGCTTGAGGGAGGTTAGCAATATCGTGATTAAATCTAAGTATAGATGGGATTTACCTAAGGTAGAGGACAACAAGGTCGCGGAACTAGCCGAAAGCTTGAATGTTAGCGGTTTGGTCGCAGGGGTTCTCGCAGGTCGAGGATGGACATCCTTGGAGGAAACTGCTGCTTTTCTCCATCATGATATGGATCATCTCTTAGATCCGTTTGAAATGAAAGGAATGGCTGAAGCAGTCGAGCGAATTTCCCGCGCAATACGAGATGGAGAACGGATTCGAGTTTACGGAGATTACGACGCGGATGGGGTCACTTCAACAGCTCTTATGATGCGTCTGCTCAAGCAATTGGGGGCTTCCTTTGATACGTATATTCCCCATAGGAGCCGCGAAGGGTATGGGCTTAATCTAGGAGCGATTGATCTGGCTGTGGAAGCAGGCGTTCAGCTTCTGATTACCGTAGACAATGGGATCAGTGCAGTCGAGCAAATTGCATATGCAACACATAGAGGGATAGATGTGATCGTTACGGATCATCATGAAGCACCGGAGATACTACCGATTGCGATAGCTCTTGTTAACCCTAAGCAGAAGGATTGTCCTTATCCTTTCAAGGGGTTATGTGGGGCTGGGGTAGTATTTAAGCTCGCTCATGCAATGCTTGGACATCCCGTAAAGGAATATGCAGATTTAGCGGCGATAGGGACAATAGCTGATCTTATGCCCCTTACTGGTGAGAATCGAATTATTGCTCGGCTTGGATTGGAGCAGATGAGACAAAGACCGATTGCTGGAATTCGTGCGCTTGCGAAGGTATCCAATGTTAATCCTGAGGATTTGAATAGTGGACGTATAGGCTTCTCCTTGGCTCCAAGACTTAATGCTGGGGGGCGACTAGCTCATGCGGATGTCGCACTTAAATTACTTACAGCGATGGATGATGAGGAAGCAGAGAAGCTGGCTATTGAACTGGATGGATTAAACAGTGAACGCCAAGCGCTAGTGGAACAAACCGTAATCGAAGCAGACGACATGTGGCAGAGCCAATGTGCCGACGCTGGGGGCGTGCAGCGGAATGTTATCGTTCTTGCTAAGGAAGGCTGGAATGCAGGAATCGCTGGTTTAGTTGCCTCCAAGCTTGTGGAGCGTTATTATCGACCTGTCATCATTCTTGCCTTGGATGTGGTAACGGGATTATGCAAAGGCTCGGCTCGCTCCATAGAAGGGTTTGATCTATACGCTGCGCTAACGGAATGTGCTAGCTTGCTGGAGCATTATGGTGGTCATCAAGCGGCGGCGGGGATGACTATTTCCCAGGAAAGTGTTGGGGAGCTTGCCGATCGCTTGCATAACCTGGCGGAGCAATGGTTGAGTAAAGAAGACTGGCAGCCTAAGAGACGCGTGGATCTAGGCATTACCCTTGCGGATATTACGATTAAAGCTGTAGATCAGCTAGCTAGCTTGGAGCCATTCGGCAATGGGAATCCAACCCCACGTATTATGATTCGTGATGTGCTGATCCAATCTAGTCGCACAATGGGGAAGGAAGGCAATCATCTGCGTATTACGGTTGAGCAAAGCGGACAATCGATCGATGTGGTCGCGTTTGGTATGGGGGAACACAAGGATCGATTGGCACCTGGGCTGTTCATAGACTTGCTCGGAGAGCTGTCCATTAATGAATGGAATGGCAATCGCAAAGTTCAGATGATGTTCCAGGACTTTCGTTCGCAGAAATTGCGAGTGACCGATCGGCGTAAGGACCAGAAGAGTTGGACGGGTATAGAGGGACATGTGTTAAATAAGCCGCAAACAGACTTTGTCATCTGCTGCGCTTCTACGACGTTATATAAGGAGGCCAGCTCCAGATTCGGCCAGTCTGAAATTGTTGTTAGCTTATATAAAGATTCAGGTAATGATCAACTTCATGGACGTCGACATTTCATATTACTTGGTCTACCGACGAGTGACCAAGAGGTTAGAGCTTTGAAGCAATGGTTATCACTAGAGCGAGGATTAGAGAGCGTAACCGTATTCTCTGAGCAAGATGCTAGTCATAAAATAACAGAGAAAGTTACTTTTCCCGAAAGACAGCATTTCGCCGAAGTATATGCGATGTGCCGCAAACGAGTTACGTGGTTGGATAGCCCTGACGGTTTCATGCAAGAGACGGCGATGGTATGTGAAAGGCCCTTATCTACAATTCGGATGATGCACGAAGTATTCATTGAGCTCGGCTTCATTTCTGTATCAGGGGCATCACGGAAAATAGTTTCAGATCCTCCCCGCAAGGGCTTAGAAGAGTCTGAACGGTATCGTAAAGCTCGCGAGCTTGCCACCGATTTAAGCTTGACGGAGATGTCAACGGAAGAGCTTCAGAACTGGATTGACTCCTGTCACTTGGCTTCGGGCGATTAAGCCGCTGGGAGGGTGAGGCTGGGGTAATGGAGAGGAATTCCCTTGTTCAAGCTACTCTCTAGCCAAAGGGTATGTAAAAAGTGTATAATGCTGTTCGTGATCTTGAAACATTTAGCTGCATTCCTAATTAGAGGTTGAACACGCACTTTAAAGGAGTTTGATATTCGTGAATTTCAAAGACTACATCAGAGTTATCCCTGATTTTCCGCAGCCGGGCATCCGGTTTAAGGATATTACAACATTACTTAAAGATGGTCCGGCATATCGGGCAGCTATTGAAGCTATGAAAGAACTGATAAAGGATAAGGAAATCGACTTAATAGCAGGACCAGAAGCACGTGGGTTCGTGATCGGCGCACCACTTGCAATTGCACTTGGTGTGGGCTTCGTTCCGATTCGTAAAAGTGGCAAGCTTCCAGGGCAAACCGTAGAAGCGGCTTATGATCTGGAATATGGCAAAGATCGCCTCGCGATTCATAATGATTCGATCAAGCCAGGGCAAAAAATATTGATCGCTGACGATTTACTGGCTACAGGAGGCACAATTGCAACTTCAATCGATTTGATTAATCAGCTCGGTGGCGAAATTGTAGGTGCAGCTTTCTTGATCGAGCTTGGTTATTTAAGCGGACGTGAGAAGCTGTCGGGTATTGATGTATTTTCTTTGATGACGTATTAATCGAACACGATCAGGACATCCACTTTAGTCTAATGGCTAGTAGGGTGTCCTTTTTTGCAAATCGGATAGTTAGTCGGTCTGGTCCACCCTGCCCATCGCTTCAAGGTTGACGATTTCCGCCGTGAAGAGGCATAATGGTAGCAATAAACTTCAGGGAAAACTCCCGGTGACGGATCCGGCGGAAAGGAAACTAGCATGGGCATGGAGCTGCTTCTTGAGAAAGCATCTACGTATATGAAAGAGCAAGATTTGCAGAAAATTCGGGAAGCGTACGAATTCGCTGAAGAGGCACATCGCGGACAAGTTCGTAAATCCGGTGAACCTTATATTTTACATCCTCTAGCTGTAGCTGAAATTATTATGGGGATGCAAATGGATGTCGTCACAGTTATGGCGGCATTACTTCATGATGTAGTCGAAGACACGAATGTCACGCTAGACGATTTGCGTAGCCGATTTGGTGAAACATTAGCGGGCCTAGTCGACGGATTAACCAAGCTGGAGCGGATTCAATTCCAATCCAAGGAGGAGCAGCAGAACGAGAATTATCGGAAAATGTTCGTGGCTATGGCCAATGATATTCGCGTGATTCTTATTAAACTGGCTGACCGACTGCACAATATGCGCACGCTTAAATTCCAGTCGGAGGAAAGTCAGCGTCGTATTGCGCATGAAACATTAGAAATTTTCTGCCCGATCGCTCATAGATTAGGGATTAGCTCAATTAAATGGGAGATGGAGGATATTGCACTTCGATTCCTCAACCCACAGCAATACTATCGCATAGCCCACCTTATGAAGATGAAACGGACTGAGCGGGAGCAGCATATTACCGAACTGATCGATCGCATTCATGAGAAGCTCGATGAAATGGGCATCCATGGTGATATATCCGGTCGACCTAAACATATTTATAGCGTTTATAAGAAGATGAGCAGCCGCAATAAGCAATTTAACGAGATTTATGATTTATTAGCTATTCGTATTCTTGTTGATAACGTGAAGGATTGCTATGCGACGCTCGGGATAATTCATACGCTATGGAAGCCGATGCCGGGTCGCTTTAAAGATTATATTGCTATGCCTAAGGCGAACATGTATCAATCATTGCATACCACGATAGTGGGCTCGACTGGTGAACCGACGGAAGTTCAGATCCGGACATGGGATATGCATCGGACGAGTGAGATCGGGATCGCAGCACACTGGGCATATAAGGACGGAAATTCAGCAGGAGTAGCACCAGGCAGCTTCGGAGACAAGATGAACTGGTTCCGCGAGATCATAGAGCTACAACAGGAAACTCGTGATGCGGCGGAGTTTATGGAATCGTTGAAAATGGACTTTTTCACCGATCTTGTATTTGTGTTTACTCCTAAGGGTGAAGTATTTGAGCTTCCTGCGGGATCAGTCCCGCTTGATTTTGCCTATCGGGTTCATACGGAGGTCGGAAACAGGACGATTGGAGCCAAGGTTAATGGTCGAATTGTTCCCCTCGATCATAAGCTTAAGACGGGTGATATTGTCGAGATTCTGACTTCCAAGCATTCTTATGGGCCGAGCCAAGATTGGCTGAAAATTGCACAATCTTCTCACTCGAGAAGCAAGATTCGCCAATGGTTTAAGAAGGAACAGCGGGAAGAGAGCGTTGATAAAGGTCGTGAGCTTCTTGAGCGTGAGCTTAAGCGACTTGGTTTAGAGCCATATGAGTGGATGACGGAGGACAAGCTCCAAGAAGTGGCTAAGAAATTTACGTTTAATGACATGGAAGATATGATGTCAGCGATTGGCTTCGGGGGAATTACAGCTGCACAAATCTGTACGAAGCTGACGGAGAAGCTGCGCAAGATAGCGGAAGAAGCACAGCAAATTCAACTGACGACAGAAGTAAAAGAGATGAAGGCTCCTTCATCATCTGTGGAGAAGAAGCGTCCAACCCATGGGGTTAGCGTCAAAGGTGTAGATAACTTGCTCGTGCGCTTTGCCCGTTGCTGTAATCCTGTACCCGGGGATGACATTGTCGGCTATATTACGCGAGGACGAGGAGTATCGGTTCACCGGAGCGATTGTCCGAACATTCCTACGGGTGAAGACGGCGAAGAAGTGGCACGAGTTATAGAAGTCGAGTGGGAATCGGCGGTCGAGTCGAATTATAGCGTTGAAATTGAGATCCTAGGCCATGATCGCCGAGGGTTATTAAATGAAGTGCTGCAAGCCGTCTCGGAGAGCAAGACGAATATTGCCGCAGTATCCGGTCGGTCCGATAAGAATAAAATGGCGATTATGCATATGACGATCCTTATACGTAATAAGGACCATCTTCAATCCGTTGTCGATAAAATCAAACGTGTCAAAGATATTTTTTCCGTGCAACGGATGATGCAATAGCAGTGGGTAGCTAGGATTGTTAGGACGGAGGTTGCAGTAATGAAGGTTGTTTTACAGCGGGTATCTGAAGCTCGGGTAACCGTGAATGGTACGATTGTAGGTGAGATCGGAAAAGGTTTGGTACTCCTTGTTGGCTTTGGTCACGAGGATGCGGAGCAGGATTTGGTCTGGATGGCAAACAAGCTTGCAGGATTACGAATATTTGAAGATGATACTGGGAAAATGAACCTGTCAGTGGAAGACGTTAAGGGAGCAATTTTGTCGGTATCCCAATTTACTTTGTACGGGGATTGTCGCAACGGCAAAAGACCTAACTTCATGGCAGCAGCGAAACCTGACGTTGCCGAAACCCTGTATGAACAGTTCAACGCCCGTTTACGTGCACGGGGACTACAAGTGGAAACGGGCACATTCGGTGCGATGATGGATGTCGCTCTCATCAACGACGGGCCTGTTACACTGATCCTTGATAGTAAGAACGGTTGAAATAAGCGCGAAGCGGTAACACTACATGTCAAACCCTTTCTTGGTTAAGCTAGGAGTGACGACATGAGGCAATCGCGCAAGGAAGCGAATATGGAATGGATGATGCGGGAAGGATTAATTCCGGAACGTAGGGAGGCGATGGTGGTGTCGAGCCAAATTCGCGAGGAGTTCGCGAGCGATATGGGTTCGAATTCACCTGCTGGCGCCGCCCACGGAAGGCGTCATCCTCCAGGTGGACGAGGGTGAGGATTGGGCTCTAACTAATGAGGCTGACGCGGTAGGTCTATTCAGACTTTCCTCGTGAGCCTCATTGAATAATTAGCTAGACCAACCGTGAAGGTGTGGATTTAAGAATCCGCTTACTTTTTTGTAACGAAACTGTAATCTGTTATTCACACCCTCTTAAAGTAAATAGACTAATCTATAGACGACCCCCTTTTCAATATAATAATTTATGAACCTGCCAATACGTTGGCAGGTTATTTTCTTTCTACAATTGGCAAGAAATATACTTTTGATCGAAAGTGACAACTTGACATGCTCACGGCAACATACTACAATTAGTAACAATTGCATTTTGCCTTTGATTCTATGATGGGAAACAGTACTCTGACCCCACGCCCCCAGAGAGGAAAGCCTTTAGGCTGTAAGCTTTCCGGCGATGATTAGACGAAAGACATCCTTGAGAACCCGATGTGAACGACATGACCCGACATTTCGGAAGTGTTCGATAGCATTATGGCGTAGCCGGGCGTTAACCGGATGAAGCGCAAGCTGAAGTTAGCTTGAATGTCGGGTGGCACCGCGGGAGCATATCAAATACGCTCTCGTCCCTGACGATCTTAGGATCGTTGTGGGACGAGAGCTTTTTTATTTTTGAAAAAAGGAGTGAATCTTTATGAATTTTCAAAAACCGCCTGGAACACAGGACATTTTACCTGGAAACTCAGAGCTATGGCAATTCGTTGAAAATACTGCTCGTGATATTTGTCGACGTTATCGCTTTAGTGAAATTCGTACGCCAATATTCGAGGGAACAGAGCTGTTCAAGCGTGGAGTTGGCGAAACAACAGATATCGTAGAAAAAGAGATGTATACGTTCGAGGACCGCGGTAAGCGCAGTATGACACTTCGGCCGGAGGGTACTGCCGGAGTCGTCCGCTCCTATGTGGAGAATAAGCTTTATGGTGAGCCTGATCTTACCAAGCTGTACTATATTGGACCCATGTTCCGATACGAGCGGGCACAAGCGGGAAGGTTCCGCCAATTCCATCAGTTCGGAATTGAAGCCTTAGGGTCGTCTGATCCGGCTCTGGACGCCGAGGTTATTGCTTTAGGTTACATGTTCTATGCTGAACTAGGCCTTAAAGGGGTAACTGTGGATCTTAATTCCGTCGGAACGCCTGCAGTTAGAGCCGCTTTTAGAGAAAAGCTATTAGCCTTTTTGTTACCGATCAAAGAGGATTTGTGCAAGGATTGTCAAGCGAGAATGGATCGTAATCCGCTGCGTGTGCTCGACTGTAAAGTCGATCAAGATAAATTTACGAATGCTCCTTCGATCGTGGACAGTCTGGATGAGGAGTGTGAAACTCATTTCGCAAGGGTACGTGAGTGCCTTGATGAAATGGGAATTCCCTACAATCTGAATTCAAGGCTTGTCCGTGGATTGGATTATTACACACACACGGCATTCGAATACAAGGCTCAAGGTATTGGCGCAATCGATACGATTGGCGGTGGCGGGAGATATAATGGACTCGTTGCTGAAGTTGGTGGAGACGACAAACCGGGAGTTGGGCTTGGACTCGGTTTGGAGCGAACACTACTCCTGCTAGAAAGCCAAGGCATTAAACCTGATTTGGGTAACAACGCTGATGTATACGTCGTCGCACTTGGCGATCGTGCGGAGAAGGCTTTGCCTCAATTACTACAGCAGCTTCGTACGGCTGGTATTGCTGCGGAACGCGATTATCAAGGACGTAAGACAAAAGCTCAATTCAAAGCAGCTGAGCGCAGTGGTGCACGTTTTGCGGCAGTTCTCGGCGATGATGAATTAGATCGCGGAGAGATTTCGCTTAGACCCGTTACGGGTGGCGAACAGCAAGTCGTGAAGCTAGTGGATCTAGCACAAACGATTCAATCACTCACATCCATAGACGTAAAGGGGAACAACTAATCATGATGCTTAAAAATATTGATTGCGGTAAATTGTCCAAGGAGAACGTAGGTCAGACGGTTATTTTGAACGGCTGGGTGCAAGGCTGGCGCGACTTCGGAGGCATTCTCTTCATTGACCTTCGTGACCGTTCAGGGATTGTACAGATCGTTTTTAATCCAGATTTTTCAGGTCAAGCGTTGGATCTAGGAAGCCGCGCTCGTAATGAATACGTATTAGCTGTGAAAGGGAAAATCGTAGAGCGTGATGCAGCTACGTTCAACCCAAACCTAGCAACAGGTGAGATCGAAGTTCAAGTTGAAGAAGTAGAGATCATCAATGCAGCAAAAACGCCTCCTTTCCCAATCGAAGATGGCGTAGAAGTGGATGAATCACTTCGCCTGAAATATCGTTATTTGGACCTTCGCCGTCCTGAAATGCAAAGAACACTTTTGCTTCGTTCCAAAGCGACTAAAATTTTCCGCGATTTCTTGGATGACAATGGCTTTATCGATGTAGAGACACCGATTCTAACGAAGAGCACACCGGAAGGCGCACGTGACTACCTGGTGCCGAGCCGGGTTCATCCAGGCGAGTTTTTCGCATTGCCGCAATCCCCACAATTGTTCAAGCAATTGTTGATGGTTGGCGGAATCGAACGCTATTATCAAGTGGCTCGTTGCTTCCGCGATGAAGACCTTCGTGCTGACCGTCAACCTGAATTTACGCAAATCGATATCGAGACTTCTTTCCTCTCCCAAGATCAGCTGCTTGGTATGATGGAGCAATTGATGGCTCGTCTATTCCGTGAAACGATTGGCGTAGAAATTCCGACACCATTCCAACGCTTGACTTACCATGATGCGATCCATAAATACGGCTCCGATAAGCCGGACCTACGTTTCGGTCTGGAAATCGAAGACGTTACAGATATTGTAAAAACGAGTGAAGTGAAGGTGTTCGCATCTGTTGCTGCATCCGGTGGTGTTGTTAAAGCATTGAATGCTAAGGGCTGTGCAAGCTGGAGCCGTAAAGAGCTAGATGATCTTCAACCATTCGCGGCACGTTATGGCGGTAAAGGTATCGCTTGGATTACGGTAAAAGACGGCGAGTGGAAGGGACCGATCGTTAAATTCTTCAAGCCTGAAGAAATTGCAGCATTAACGGAGCGTTTGAACGTTGAAGATGGCGACTTACTGACCTTCTCCGCTGATAAGTTGAAAACAGCTGCGGATATTATGGGTAACTTGCGTCAAAAGGTAGGACGCGATCTTGGTCTCATCGACAACAAGGCTTACAAATTCTTATGGGTTGTTGACTTCCCATTACTCGGTTGGGACGAAGAAGGCAAGCGCTTTGTTGCGGAACACCATCCCTTCACCCGCCCAGCAGATGAGGATCTACCATTGTTCGAAACAGATCCAGGTGCTATTCGTGCGCAAGCCTATGATATCGTGCTTAACGGTTATGAAGTTGGTGGTGGGTCCATGCGTATCTATCGCCGCGAAGTTCAAGAACAAATGTTCAAAGCACTTGGGTTCTCTGCTGAAGAAGCACAAGAAAAGTTTGGTTTCTTCCTCGACGCGTTCGAATATGGCACGCCTCCGCATGGAGGAATCGCTTTCGGATTGGATCGCCTGATCATGTTGCTGACAGGTCGCACGAACTTGCGCGAAACGATCGCATTCCCGAAAACAGCAAGCGCTACGGATTTGTTGTGCGACGCTCCATCTGCGGTTACAGAACGTCAATTAGACGACCTTCACGTTCGTCTGTCGGCTAAAGCCATTGCTGCACAAACAAAAGCTACGGCAACTTCGGAGCAATCGGAAGAAGCGGGCGATTCTGACGATCAAAGCCAAGGCTAATTAAAAAGGAGAGAAGCACCGATGTTGCATCAGTTCTCCAGAACGGAATTAGCCATCGGGCCAGAGGGGCTGGAGCTGCTTAAGGGCAGCACAGTCGCTGTGCTTGGTATTGGCGGAGTCGGCGGGATTGCGGCTGAAGCGATCGCTCGCTCGGGTGTCGGGCGGATTATCTTGATCGACAAGGATGTTGTCGATATTACGAACATTAACCGTCAAATCCATGCGTTAACGACAACTGTCGGCCAACCTAAAGCAGATTTGATGAAGGATCGCATTAAGCTCATTAATCCAGAGTGTGATGTGATTGCGTTAAGGATGTTCTACACCGAGGAAACGTATGAAGAGCTATTCAAGTACCCCCTTGATTATGTTATAGATGCTTCGGATACGATCGGGTATAAGATTCATCTCATTAAGCAATGCTTGGAGCGCAAGATTCCGATTATTTCTAGTATGGGCGCGGCTAATAAGACTGATCCAACACGCTTTCAAGTTGCGGATATTTCGAAAACAACCGTAGATCCAATGGCTAGAGTTATTCGTAAGAAGCTGCGCAGTGAAGGGATCAAGAAGGGTGTTCAGGTCGTATTCTCCACGGAGCTTCCTATTAAACCGAGAGAAGATGTGACACAGCGGATTGTACCGGATACTGCTCCTGAAATTCGTAAAGCACAGCAACCCCCTTCTAGCAATGCGTTTGTCCCTCCGGTAGCAGGCTTGATCATGGTTAGTGTCGTGTTCAAAGATCTACTTGCCAAAGTGGATAAGCCATATGTATAAGAAATAATGGTTATATAAAATAGGCTATTCCAGGGAGTGTATCCCTGGAATAGCCTTATTTTGTTATACGATATCTATCGACTAAGGTCGATGAATCGTTTTAACATGATCGAGATGGATAAAGGTACTGGCGCCGTCCGCAGTGACCAATTCAAGAAGATTATTTTGTACAGATTTGAGAAGGCCTATTTTCTCCGGATGTTCTCCCAAATCTAAGATAACGAACTCATTCTGGAATTTTCTTAATTGTTGGTCAAAGGTTCGGGCAAGTGAAGCGGTTGTCGGATGGACTGGGAACTTTTCTTGTTCGAGTGCATATGGCGTTGTATGGGGGTCATAGGGTACAAGTATTTTTAGGTGTCTCATCGACACATATAACGATCTGAACATAGGAGAGTAGAAGACGAAAAAATCATTCATGATGCTTGTAACATATCCATGAACCGTCTGACTACCTGCAATATAAAGCTCAGAAAACATTCCCTTGGCGTTAAGCAGTACTTTTCGATAGGACAAATCCATAGCGGGATCAAGTGGCGGTTCGGATGGCACACCGAAATTAGATTCGAGTACAGGGCAGCGAGTTAATTGCTGGATATGAACGAGAGGGACGTAGAGGAATTGGGTGCCATTGTGCAAAACTAGAATATCGGTGCCCAGATCAATGAGCCTACCTTTAACAGGAAGCCGGGTGCCCGATACGGTTAGAGATACGGATTGGTTCAAATAAGTTTCCATGGGTTCAGCGGAAGCACCTCCTTTGCAACTACACTACAATCGGGGCTTGAGTTTGGTTAACCGCGGCCATTTCCTTTGTTACGGCTTTCCCCTTGACGACCACTATTGCTCCGATTTCTGTTGCCGGATTTGTTGCCCCCAGATTTGTTACCACCTGATCTGTTGCTGCCAGATTTTTTGGTGGAGTTGTTGCCACCCGACTTGTTATTGACGTTGCCGGATTTGTTATTTCCAGATTTGTTGTTGTTTTTATTTTCGTTTTTGTTTTCGTTTTTGTTGTTATTATTTTTGTTGTTATTGTTGTTTTGATTTTTTTGGGAGGTACTTACGTTTTTAATGTGGAAGGTCGGAATTCTTACAAGTTCACGGTCAACAATCAGTAATACGTTATCTCTGGATATTTCAGCAAGGAAGCCGTCGAGCTTTTCATGTCCTCCGCGATTGATTTGAATGTGTCTATGTTTCAAATGTGTCAGTAGGGATTGGAAGTTAGGTGCGCTAATAAAGCTTCTATGACGGGACCCTCCTGAGCGAGCACCACTTCGATTGCCACCGGAATTGCCACCACTTTTCCCTCCACCGGTGGAGCCCTCTGTAATGCTTTTTACGTGAGCTCCATTAACATAGACAACAACATTGTCAGACCGGATAACGAGATAATCGCCAGGGATAGCGATAAGCGCACCTTCTACGCTATCGTGACCTCCACGATTGATACGAACCTCTTGACCAATAAGGTGATTGGCTTGCATGGCATAATTGTGTTGGCGACTTTGAGTCTCCTGTTGCTGTACGGTTTGAACCGGCTGGTGAAAACTAAACATTGGTTCATTCTCCTTCCATAATAGGGAAATGGATTTCATGTTGATAGAATCGCTAAACTAACTTCTCACATCGTGAATGAGGGGACAGCTGCCTTCAAGCATAGATACTCAATTGTTATCCTTATACTTTGTCCCTCCTTTGCACTTGTGGGGGAAGTGAGTTTGTAATCTATATCTATGTGTACCCTTGATAAAGAGATACGGTTGGTTGTCCTAGCCCCTTGTAAATTCCACGTTTAATAGGAGTGAAATGCCCTATTTACTTCATTTTCAGCTCGTATTCTGCGCTTGTCTCTGTCACTATCAAACAATTCTACATAGAGTGAATGATCTTCAAATGGGAGGTGTAGCTTCATTGAACATGGAATTGCATGCAAATCGTAATTGTAACAATCTCCGTCCTAAGCGTTATTACCGGAAATGCAAATGCTGGTGGAGGAAAGACGGTGGTAAGAAGCAAGGTGGGGGGCAGAATCAAGGGACAAATCAAGATGACAATGTTCAAGCACCGCAAAATGATCATCAAACCTGGGGAGACTGGGGTGGTCGTACTGGCGGAAGAACAGACGGACGGCATATGAGTGACGGAAATCGTAATCGAACAGGTGGAAGAAGTGGAAAAACCGGTAGAAACGATGGACGTACCGGCGGAAGCAGAGGGCGATCTGGAGGAAATGGTGGACGTACCGGTGGAAGCAGAGGGCGAACTGGAGGAATTGGTGGACGTACTGGCGGAAGCAGAGGGCGTACAGGAGGAAATGGTGGACGTACCGGCGGAAGCAGAGGGCGTACAGGAGGAAATGGTGGACGTACCGGCGGAAGCAGAGGACGCTGTTAATTTCTGAATCGTGAATGCCGCAACTATTGTAGAGGTTATTTTTTTCAGCGTGAGCTGTAAGGGTAGCCTCTTCTTTTTGGCTTGGTTCATAGACGAATGCCGTTTCCGCTAATACCAGGGCGACATACGCTGATATAGATGAATGGACGTTTCAGGAGGAAAGGCGGAGACGACATGCCTCTACCCGTTAGAACACTTATTATTAGTGAATCGGCGAGCCGAGAGTTAGAGAAAAATTTGTGGAATGACAAGTATGTGCCGGCAAAAATGAAGGCTAATGGAACAATCGTGTCGGTATCAGTTCGTTATCGCGGTGGGCATACAAGAAGCTATCCCAAACGTTCTTATGAGGTTGTTCGTAAAAATCAAGCATTTCATTATAATGCAGAATTTGATGATCCTTCGATCATTCGTAATGCTTTATCCTTTGCCTTTTTCCCGATGATCGGTGTACCTGCACCTAGAACAAAGCACGTGCTTTTAATGATCAATGGCGAAGCACTAGGAATCTACTTAGAAATTGAAGGTGTGGAGAAGCTTTTCTTTCGCAGAAGAAAGATCGGAGCCTCCGCCTTGTTCTATGCGATAAATAACGGAGCGGATTTCGGGATTAATAATCCCGAAACGAATCGCCCCAAATCGTCTCTTCTGTCGGGCTATGAATATCGGTTTGGAAATTCATCTGAGAAAACAAAGCTAAAATCATTTGTAAAGGGACTTAACACACATAAAGGTGAACAAGGACTGGCCTTCATACAATCTCGTCTGGATGTTAACAATTATCTGAGTTGGTTGGCGGGAGCGGTGTTAACAGGGAACTACGACGGTTTTGAACAAAATTATGCGATCTATCGCAGCCAGAAAACAAACAAGCTGCGTATGATTCCATGGGACTACGAAGGAACCTGGGGACGAAATTGCTATGGCAGAATCGTGGATAGCGACTTGGTAGCGGTATCCGGATACAACTTTTTAACCCGTAAGCTTCTATCGTATTCGAGCATAAGGAAACAGTATAAAACGATTTTACAGAAAGCTCTGAACGGTCCCTTTACGGAAAGCAGTTTAATGCCCATCGTAGAAAAAATGATAAGTGAAGTTGCTCCTGATGTTCGGGATGACCGAGCACGGAGATGGTCATATGGTGAATTTCTTGGGGAACCAAGTGTATTCCGTAGTTATATCAGGGAAAGGAGAGCCATCATACAGTCAGAACTACGCCGTCTTTAGAAGAACGTACGTTCCTATTCTCTTCCTGTCGGTGATCGTTTCTGATATGATGGGGGGAGAAGAAAGGCGGTTTGCACAATGGATTTATTCAGCTTTCAAGCACATTCGGAGCCACGAGCTCGATTGCTCGCTGATCGGATGCGCCCTGAAACCTTGGAGGAATATATCGGCCAGGAGCACCTCATTGGCCCGGGTAAATTGTTGAGACGGGCGATTGAGGGGGATGTCGTATCCTCCATACTCTTATTTGGGCCTCCTGGATGCGGCAAGACGACGTTGGCGCATATTATTTCCAAGCAAACAGAGGGTGACTTTGTTCGACTAAACGCGGTCGATGCAACGGTCAAAGACGTGCGGGAAGTCATCCAGCAAGCGGAAAGTAATAAGAACATGTACGGTCGTAAAACCATATTGTTCCTAGACGAGGTACATCGCTTTAATAGCGCACGACAAGATGCTTTGCTTCCTGCTGTAGAGCGGGGAATTATTATATTTATAGGAGCAACAACGGAAAATCCGTTTCACTCCGTGAACGGAGCTTTATTATCGCGTTCAACGTTATTCCGTTTGGAACCATTGGCCAAGGAACACTCCATGATCGCTATGCGGAGAGCTCTAGCCGACTCGTCCAAAGGACTAGGATTTATGAAGCTATCTGCTGACGAAGAGGCATTGGAGCATATCGCATCAATGGCAAACGGGGATATTCGGCGTGCATTGACGGCGCTTGAACTGGCGGCGGTTACAACGCCTTCCGACCTTGACGGGACGGTTCGTGTGACCCTGGACGTTGCTGAAGAGTCTATTCGCCAGCCGACAGTTCAAGCGGACGAGTCGACACAGTATGACGTATTGTCTGCATTTCATAAGAGTCTCAGAGGCTCAAGTGATGCCGCACTTTTCTGGTTTCTTTATGCAGTGGAGAAGCTGGGGATGGACCCTATGGTGTTTTTGCGGCGCTTGACCGTTGCATGTAGTGAAGATATTGGACTAGCTAACCCTCAAGCGATGGTACAAGCTGTAAGCGCCATGGAAGCCTATCACCGGATCGGGTGGCCCGAATCCAAGTATATTGTGTCACAAGCGATTTTGTTTGCTGTGGAAAGTCCGAAATCCAATGCGATTGCGGTCACGATTGGCAGAATAATGGAATCGTTTGATTCGCTTAAATCTGCAGAGGTCCCCCTTCATTTAAGGGATGGTCATTATAGCGGGGCTATGAAGCTGGGCCATGTAGGCTATCAATATCCGCATGATTATCCTGGACACTTCGTTGAACAGAACTATTTCCCTGAGAAGCTGTCTACTAAAGTGTTCTATGAAGCAACCGAGCAAGGAATGGAAGATAAAATACGCCAAAATCAAATAAAACGAAGAGGTCCACGAAAACAAAAGTAAAATACAGGTAAAAAATGTTGGATATATGGTAAAATTAATAAATGTAAGTAAACTACAATAATTAAGAGACAAATGGAGGAGTAAGCGTGGTGCGTCGCAATGATTGGCGTCTCGCTAGCTTGTATATTTGTACGGTTGGTCTATTTTTGATCATTAGTATTGTTAACTATGTCTCCTTCCGAGAAATTACCACATCTACAACTCAAGTAAACGAACAAATGTATCCGTTGGATCAAACGGTAGGCCATTTATTACTGGCTGTCGTGAGCCAGGAGACTGCAATTCGTGGATTTTTGCTTACTCAGAATCAGACATTCCTAGAACCTTTCGAGCAAGGGAAGCGTGAGGCTGAGATCGTTAATCAACAATTAACCGATATTGGCATAAGAGATCATCATTACAAGGCAGCTATTGAATCGATTCAGGAAAGTTTGGCTCAAGTGGAGCTGTTTTTTCTCCAGGTTAAGCAATTAATTGATGATGATCAGGTTGAAGAAGCCTTTATATTGCATAACGAAGGTAATAGTGAGATGGAGCTGTTTCGGGAACAAATTCAGAGCTTGTCCAAGCTTGTGGTGAGCACGATAGCGAAGTCATGGAGCGACCAGAAAAGTCGTGCCAATTACTCTATGAATATGATTATTGCTGGCTCGATTATTTCTTTCTTCGCTATTATTGCAACATGGATGATGTTCCGAACAACGAAGCAAGCTCTCAAAAACACGTTCGATAGTGAGAGACGTTATCGAAGATTAGTGGATCATTCGCCGGACGCGATCGCCGTTCATCAAGATGGAATTGTTGTGTTCGCCAATCCAGCGTGCGCGCAATTGATGGGGGTCGATGATTCAGCGCAATTAATCGGCATGCCGATGTTGAAATTCGTTCATCAACCCTTTGCGGATCTCGTCGTAAGTCGTGCTAAGCAAGCGATAGAAGATAATGAAGTTGGAGCCTTGGACGAGCAGTTTATTAAGCTAGACGGAGAGATAATAGACGTGGAGGTCACCGCCATCGGCTTCCCATACAATGGCCGTCCAGCTGTATTGATAATGGCTAGGGAAGTCGGATTTCGTAAGGAAGCCGAGCGTAAGATGGAAATGGCTAATACCTTGCTGCAGCGATTATCTATGTTGGATGGATTAACGGGTATTTCAAATAGACGATCGTTTGATGAGGATATTCAGAAATACTGGAATGCTTCTAAACATAATCAGGTACCCATTACTATTTTGCTGTTTGATATTGATAATTTTAAAGCTTATAACGACTTTTATGGTCATCAAGCAGGAGACGTCTGCTTGCAGAGTATTGCCGATACGGCAGAAGATGAAGCGAAGAAAGTTGGTGGGACAGCATATCGTTATGGTGGAGAAGAATTTGCGATCCTATTGCCAGATCTTAATGAGGATAAAGCATTACATGTAGCGAGTAGGATTAGACAGGCTATTGAGGAGCGGTTTATTCCCAATGCAGGTATTTCCTCAGATACCCTTGTGACCATTAGCATCGGTGTAGCGACTTCCGATCTTGCTTACGACCAAAGCTGGGAGCAGTGGCTACGGGCTGCGGATCAAGCCTTGTACAAAGCCAAAAATCAAGGAAGAAACTCAATATCAGTAGCAGAAAAAGTTTTGAATTAAGCAGTATTTCTACTTATTTCCGTGGAATCGGGGATATACGGCCTTGATGTTCGATAAATCGGTATAGGTGGCAGGCTCAAGCGAATAGAGATGGATACTACGGCATATTACAGGGTTAACCGTCGTTTGACGGACTGCTTTAAACCGTCTAAGCTATAATAAAGCCGTATACCCTTTTTTAGTTTATTTATTTTAGTTAGTTATTTTTCATTATATAAAGGAGGTGTACCTATCCTCTCCAACTGGTGAGGATAGGGATTATTTGGACAGTGACCCCTTTCCATTAAGCGTGGACTTGGTTCTCATTTTTGTCTTGGTGCTTCTGAACGGCTTCTTCGTAGCGGCAGAATTCGCCATGGTCAAAGCTCGTGGTTCAAGAATTGATACATTGGTGCAAGAAGGGCACAAAAAAGCGAAGGTCGCTTCTCATCTGATGGATCACCTTGATGCTTATTTATCAGCCTGTCAGCTAGGTATTACCCTCTCTTCACTGGGGCTTGGGTTGATCGGTGAACCAGCGATTTCCCGAATGATCGAGCCTTGGTTTGAAGCGATGAATTTGAGTGATAAGTTTATTCACCCCATATCATTCATTATCGGTTTTACACTTATTACGATTCTCCATATCGTTCTAGGTGAAATGGCACCGAAGTCGGTTGCCATTCGTAAAGCCGAAGCTGTTGCTCTTTGGACGGCTACTCCGCTGATTTTTTTCCGTAAAGTAATGAGTCCCTTTATCTGGGTACTCAACGGTATCGCGGGATTATTACTTAAGCCCTTTGGTATCGATACTTCGGAAGTTTCTTCTTCTGGCCATACGGAGGAAGAAATTCGGATCTTAGTGAAAGAGAGTCACAAGAGCGGGTTGATCGATAAGACCGAGTTAACGCTTATGGATAATATTTTCGAATTTGCTGAAACCAATGCACGCGAGATTATGATTCCCCGTACTGAGATGAGCTGCCTATTCGGCAATTTGTCGTTTGAGGAGAACAAAATCATCGCACTCCGCGAAATGCACACGAGATATCCTGTATGTGAGAAGGATAAAGATAATATTATTGGATTCGTCCATATTAAAGACTTATTGAAAGTCACAGACAACTCGATTCTAGACATTCGAGATGTAATGCGCCCGATGACAACCGTACCAGAGAGCATGCCGATCAGTACGTTGCTTAAGCTGATGCAGAAGCGGAAATCGCAAATTGCGATTCTGATTGATGAATATGGTGGAACCTCGGGTTTAGTGACACTGGAAGATATCATGGAAGAAATCGTAGGGGAAATTCAAGACGAATTCGATGAAGAGCGTCCTGATGTCGAGAAGCTGGATGAAAGCACTTATTCGATTAATGGTATGATGCTCATTGAAGAAGTGAACAGCTTCTTCGGAATCGATATTTCTACAGAGGATTACGATACAATTGGTGGCTGGATATACTCTCAGATCGAGAATCCACCGAAGAAGAACCAGTATGTAACCTCACTAGAGGGCTTCCGGTTCACGATTGAAGAGACCGATCACTTGCGAATAGCTAGAATCTTCGTTACTCGATCGGACGAAGTAGACTGGGAACCGCAAGCTGAAACAGGTTAAAAAAACAGGCAGTATAGGGGATGTAGATCTTTCTCCTATACTGCCTGTTTTGGATTCCTATGTGTCTTTGCGTCTGTGAGGCATGTGTGAATCTACACTTTAAGTATTGCCACGACGCATATGCACGAGCAAGAAGCCTAAGGCGCCTACCAGGGCGAATAGAGCGCCCGTTCGAAACACATAAGATAAACCCATGGCATCGTAGAGCCAGCCTCCAAGCGTTCCTGCAATGAGCCCAGCGAGACCGGACCAGACTACAGCGAACACAGCTTGTCCGGATGAACGATATTCATCAGGAATTAAAGTTTGCAAACAGCGTAGAGCTGTAATATAGAAAATAGCGAAGGTGATACAGTGCATTGTCTGTAAGGCAACCATCATCCATGGCTCACTAGCATAGCTGAGTAATCCTAAGCGAATCACGTATAAGAAGCTTGCAAGAGCGAGTAACGGTAGCTCACGGAAGCGATGCCCGAACTTTGCGAGTAAGAAGAACATGGGAATCTCACTCACAGCGGAAGCCATTGAGGCGAATCCGATAATAGAATCATCAGCTCCGATCTCCCTCATGGAGATGGATAGAAAGCCCTCATTTAGTCGATGAGCAACAGATACAACCATGATGAGGAGGAAGAAGGTAAGTGTTTCCTTTCTTCGTATGAGAGTCCATAATCCACTGAATTCAAATTTTTTCAATGTTGCTTGATAGTTGCTGATAAAGAAGGAAAAAATGAGCGAAACTACAATCGTGCAAAGAGCAAGGATAATGGTCAGGTCCGACCCATACATTTTTAACAAATAACCGAAAGCGATAGCACAAATGGCATAGCCAAGCGATCCGAACATTCGAATAGCTGCAAAGCTTCGTTTCAACTGTTCTGCTGCAAGAAGTGAAACACTATCCAGCATGGAGTTGTTAGGCGTCTGGAACAAATAGAATAAAGCCATAATGCCAGCCATAATACCGAATTCTTTCTGCGGCAGTAGTAGCGCAAGCGCTAAAATTTGAACGCAATAAAGTGTGCTGAGAATGCGGCGTAAGTTTTTGGTGCGGTCACTTAAAATACCGACAATTAAATTAGATACAATGGACAAAAAGGGACCCACCGAGTAGATAGCCCCAATCTGAAGCTTTGTATATCCGAGGCTTTCGAAATAAAGTGGAAAATAGGTGATAAGTAGTACAGCGGTCGCGTAGTTAGCGAACTGCATCGTTCTCAACACGAAGATTTGCCCTCGCACCGATTGTATAGCTGGTTTGTCCATACATCGTATTCCCCTGTTCTAAGTTGATCAATAATTAATTTACCACTCGATGACGACGACGAAATAGCCAAGTCAAGAAAATCAATTCCGCGATGATTCCTCCAGATTGAGCCAATGAACCTAGAACGCCACTCCATGCGGGCAAAAACAAGACGAGCAGGACTATCGAAATCGCTGTAATAATCGCATTAGCCATTTGAGAACCGAACATGAGCTTAGTTTCTCCATGTGCCATGACAATTCCATTTAAAGTGTCGAGCCAAGGGAATACAAGCACAAAGGGGAAAAATCCCCGCAAGGCATGAATACAAGCTTCAAGTAAGTCACCCTTAACCCCTAGAATATGAGAAAACATCCAAGCCCCAAGTGGCGTGAAAGCCATTAATAACATCAGAAGTGGGGGGATAAAACCTAATAGAAGTGTGAATTTACGAACAATGGCCGGATTGGATTTGACGAACAATAGAGCAATTTGATGAAAATAAGTAAAGAAGCCGAGAACTAAATTCATTAAACTGCCGGCTACGGCGAAAGAAGCTACAGCAAGCGTTCCTCTATCGGTCGTTCCAAGCAATGCATTTAAGATAGGCAGCAGCCAAACGACAATGAGGGAGGAATAAAGTAATGGATTGTAAAAAGCCATAACTTCCTTAGGCTTCGAAACTTCACAATCCGGATCCTTGTCCGGCAGCTTCTTCAGCAGCCTGCTGGATTCCCACCAACTGATGCCTGCTTCAATCATCATTCCGAATACGAAAATAACCGTTCCCTGTAGCGCGCTGTCGACACCGACCTTAAGAAAGTATTGGGAAAGTAAGAACATCCCGCCTAAGCGGAAGATCATCGCGATAGTTAGCCAACGCGTCCTCATTTTGTAAATAATGACCCCTTGGTACAAACAACGAATACCCGAAAAAACGGACAAGAACATCAACGCATAATAGGCATGGACCGCTTCTCTTTCAACGATGGGGTCGGCGCCGTATGCACCCCCAAAAATCCAATGACCGATTGGTGTATAGGCCACAAGTGCTCCGAAGATGAGGGAAGCTCCAAATACATAATAACTAACTCGTCTTACTGCCCTGAAGGAAATCCGATCTCTCACTAATGCCGAAACCGTTTGCCGGAACAATACTGCAGGCTTCTCAGTTACGATGAGCAGACTCATTGCCAGCGCATATCCTGCGAGAATGATTTCAGGATTGCTTGATCTTGCTAAAGTACCATTAATAATGACATGGGATAAATTGATTAACAGGACAGAAATACCCATCGGTATGAAAAATATGAAAAGCCGTCTCAAAGAGACCGGCTCGTTATTTGTCTTCATAAAAGAGCTCCTTTTAGAGCGGTATGTATGCTCATTCGCTGGGATTGCTTGTATTATAGCAGATTCTGACGAATATCGGGGGAGGAATTCAGACAATAAATCGGACGATAATGCTGGATTTCGCCGGTGTGAAATGATAAATTAAAGAATAATGCTTTTTGATAGGCTTTAGTTGAAGATTGGGTGAGAGAGATGCAGATAGACGAGCAGTGGATTAACAACCAATTCGAATATAGCGAGCGGCACGGAATATCAATTCCATGTCTGGATCGCGATTGGGATGAGCTCAAGCTAGAACATCGGATTGGAATACTCGCACACTGGGAAATGATTCGTGGTAATATTCCAGAACATATTATGCGCTTTGAAGCTATCATTAGGATTAAGCAGCAAAAGTTGTTCGAGGAAAATGATTTCGTTCAAGCCTGTCTTATTAATTCTGAAATTGCCGATTTGGCTAGCCGAGTAAATGACCTGAACATCTGGTTTCGTACGCAGCAAAACTTGAATGACCATTCAAAAATGCATATTGGATAGTGCAAGTGGAGGTACTACGAAATGAAGAGCCAAACCCTGCTAGTTGGACGATCTCCTCGCGGACCGTTTTCGTTGATGAAGAGAGTATATAAATATATTTTGCCGGAGGTTCGGGCGGAACTGGGACGTTGGCGTTCACGCGCCAATGAAATTCCGAATCTTGAACTTCGCAAGCAAGCTCTCGACAGTATGAACACTAAGCAATTTCATTGCGAAGGTGGGGGAGTGTATGCTGCCGCAAATCTAGAGCAACGGCATGTGCTAATCCCATTAATCGTGGCGCTACAGACGATTAGCGACTACTTGGATAATTTGTGTGATCGAAGCACATCCCTTGATCCACACGATTTTCGGCTAATTCATCAAAGTATGTTAGATGCGGTTACACCTGAGGCGCAAACCCAAAATTATTATGCCTTGAGGGAAGAGCAAGACGATGGGGGATATCTTGCTGCGCTAGTTACTCAGTGCAGAGCCTCTATTGCTCAATTACCTACGTATAAGCATGTGCAGAATGATGTTATCGAACTTGTACAGATGTATGTAGACTTACAAGTTTATAAACATATTACCCACTCAGACAGAGAGCCAGAGCTTCTGAAGTGGTGGGATAGACACTCTGCTCGGTATCCACAACTAAAGTGGAATGAATTTGCAGCAGCAACAGGATCAACCCTAGGGATGTTTATGTTATTTCTGGCAGCTAGCGATCCTATGCTTAAGGCTGATCAAGCCGAAGCGATTAGGAATCATTATTTTCCGTCGATATGTGGCTTGCATATTCTCCTTGATTATTTGATTGATCAAGCTGAAGATCAAATAGGCGGAGATTTGAATTTCTGTAGCTACTATGACGATCAGGCCATGCTAAATGATCGAATGAAACAAATGGTTCAAGCCGCTAGAAGATCTGCTGATGAGCTTCCGTTTGGACATTTTCATCGTATGATCGTGGAAGGCTTGGTGGCTTTGTACTTATCTGATCCTAAAGTTCGCGATCAGAAGGAAGTTCGAAGGACGGCTAAGCTTCTTATGAAGGGAAGCCCTTGGACGAGAGTGTTTTTCTGGCTGAACAGCCATTGGATACGAAAGGCAATGTAAAGACATAGAGATATTTAGGGAGGAATTCGGATGAGTGCAGTGAAAAAAATAGCAGTATTAACAAGCGGTGGAGATTCACAAGGGATGAACGCAGCGGTCCGGGCTGTCGTGAGAAGCGCTTTGTACCGAGGACTAGAAGTATACGGAGTACAAAGAGGTTATCAGGGGCTACTTAACGAGGATCTGAGACCGATGGATTTGCGAAGTGTAGGAGATATCATTCAGCGTGGTGGAACCATTCTCCAAACGGCACGCTGCAAAGAGTTTATGACTCCGGAAGGTCAACAACGCGGAGCTGAGGTGCTTCGTAATAACGGTATCGACGGTTTAGTCGTAATCGGAGGAGACGGTTCTTATCATGGTGCTCATAAGCTAAGTAAGCTAGGAATTAAGACGATGGGACTACCGGGCACGATCGATAACGATATTCCATTTACGGATTTTACTATCGGATTTGATACTGCGGTTAGTATTGTGGTAGATGCGATTAACAAGCTTCGTGATACAATGACTTCCCACGAGAGATCTTCGGTAGTAGAGGTCATGGGTCGCCATTGTGGTGATATTGCTCTGTATGCTGGCCTAGCAAGTGGAGCTGAAGCCATTCTCGTTCCGGAGGTTCCTTTCGATATAAAAGATATTGCCATGCGCATGAAAGACAACTTCAGTAAAGGGAAACGCCACGGTATTGTCGTCGTAGCTGAAGGAGTTTGTTCTGGAGAAGAAGTCGCAAGAAATATTACAGAATATAGCGGCATCGAACCACGGGTTACTGTGCTTGGACATATTCAACGCGGTGGTGCTCCGACGCACAACGACAGAATTCTGGCTAGTCGCCTTGCGGACTATGCGGTTCAACGTTTGCAGGAAGGTGATTCCGGGAAGGGAATTGGCATTATTAAAGGAGAATTCGTTGCAACCGATATTGAGAAAGTAGTCACAACGAAGAAGTCTTTTAACCTCGATATTTATAATCTGGCCTTAAGATTATCTCAATAATTGAACATAGATGTTAAGAGACTGCTCAGGAGGCCAATCGGTCATCCTGAGCAGTTTTCTTGTTTCCGGTAGATAGGAAATAGTATAGCGAAAAAATAGAAATTCTATTATAATAGCAATTGTGAGAACAAAATTTCAGGTAAGTTGAACAAAATTTCAAATTTTGCTTAATGAATGGTGTGAATTTTGTTGGAGAACGACAAAATGAGGAAGGTAATTGAAGCTGCAAAGCTATATTACCAATTAGATTACAGTCAGAATCAAATTGCAGACACGTTGGGAGTATCTAGGCCGACGGTGTCTCGTCTTCTTCAGCAAGCGAAGGCTGAGGGTATTGTCACGATTGATATTAAAGATCCAACGGAAGATGTTGAAGTTCTGAGAAGCTTGCTTAAAGTAAAGTTTCAGCTTAAGCATGTTGTAATCGCTTTTACTCCGACTTATGAAGAAAGCGTAGTGAAGAAATACATCGGGCAAGCTGCGGCGAATTATGTTCATGAGTTGGCCAAAGACGGTGATATGATTAGTGCTTCGTGGGGTTCAACGATGTATCAGGTTGCCCTTCACTTGAAGGAAAAGTCACTAAATAACTCCTTTGTCGTTCAATTAAATGGAGGCGTCAGTGATGCAGACGTTCACATTTCTCCCTCTGAGATTGTACATTTGTTTGGTAAAGCTTTTAACGTCACGCCCTATTTCATGTATTTGCCAGCAATTGTAGACCATATTCTTGTTAAGCAAGCGATGCTCACAGATCGCCATATTCGCAGAGTAATGGACATGGGGAAAAACGCAAATATAGCCGTATTTACAGCTGGAGCGCCGACACCGGATTCTGTGTTGATCAATTCGAATTATTTTCATGATGATGAGCTTGAAATTATTAAAACGAATGCAGTTGGTGACATCTGCTCAAGGTATTATGATAGCAACGGTGAAATCTGCTTGCCTAGTATTGATGAACGCACGGTTGGTATTGAACTAGCGGATTTACGTACGAAGGAGCATTCCGTTCTCGTCGCTGGCGGCCCATCTAAAATTAATGCGATTTTTGGTGCTTTAAAAGGGAAATATGGAAATACTTTAGTGACGGATCAAATCACTGCTAAAGCTTTGTTGAAAAAATTGGACACATAGGAGAAATGACAAATATGACACCTGAACAAATTGCCGGAATGATTGACCACACTTTATTGAGTTCGATAAGCTCCGAAGCGGAGATTATACGGATTTGTGGGGAAGCAAAGCAATATGGTTTTGCAACAGTATGTGTGAATCCTTACTGGGTTCCTCTTGCCTCGCATGAATTAAAGGGCAGTCAAGTAGGAGTAACGACCGTAATCGGATTTCCACTTGGGGTCAGCAGAACTGAAATAAAAGCAGCGGAAGCAACGGATGCTATTCATGCAGGTGCAACCGAGATCGATATGGTTCTAAATGTTGGTGCCTTGAAGTCTGGACATCTAGATGCGGTCAAACGAGATATTGAAGAAGTCGTCAAAGCTTGCAAAGGTAAAGCAGCGGTTAAAGTTATAATCGAGACTTGTTATTTGACCGATGAGGAGAAAAGACAGGCTTCTCTATTATGTAAAGAAGCGGGTGCGGATTTCGTAAAAACTTCTACTGGGTTTGGTACTGGAGGAGCGACTGTTGAAGATATCGCACTCATCCGTCATGTGGTTGGACCAGACATGGGAATTAAAGCATCCGGTGGGGTTCGTGATGCGGATATTGCTGAGAAGTTAATTCGAGCTGGTGCGACAAGGCTTGGGGCGAGCGCCTCAATCGCGATCGTTACAGGTGGGGTTGGACAGGGGTATTAAGCCTTATAAGGATAGCCAGTGTGCAACAGGGAGGGAAATGAGCAATGAGAACTGTTGATCTAATTACGAAGAAGCGTGATGGTGGACAATTAACGGAAAACGAAATAAATAGTCTCGTAAAAGGTTACACGAATGGGTCTATTCCTGACTATCAAATGTCAGCGATGGCGATGGCTATCTTCTTCCGAGGAATGACATCAACGGAGAGAGCGAATTTGACGATGGCCATGGTGCATTCGGGCGAGACTATTGATTTGTCTGCGATATCCGGTATTAAAGTAGATAAGCATAGTACGGGAGGCGTGGGAGATACAACTACGCTCGTTCTTGCCCCGCTCGTTGCTTCCATTGGAGTTCCCGTTGCCAAGATGTCAGGAAGGGGACTAGGCCACACTGGAGGTACAATCGATAAGCTGGAATCTGTTCCGGGCTTTCACGTCGAGATCGACAATGCGACATTCATTGATCTAGTCAATCAGAATGGACTTGCGGTCATTGGACAAAGTGATAACCTTACTCCTGCGGATAAGAAGCTATACGGACTTAGGGACGTAACGGGCACCGTCAATTCCATCCCTTTAATTGCCAGCTCCATTATGAGCAAGAAGATTGCTTCTGGTGCGGATGCTATTGTTCTGGATGTCAAAACAGGTGATGGCGCCTTCATGAAAGAGCTGGCTGAAGCTGAAGAATTGGCCACTTGTATGGTTGATATCGGTAATCGTGTTGGACGGCGTACGGTTGCCGTGTTATCTGATATGAGTCAGCCACTTGGGAATGCGATTGGTAACGCTCTAGAGGTTAAAGAAGCAATAGATACGTTAAGAGGGGTCGGACCTGCTGACTTGACCGAGCTATGCTTGACGCTTGGTAGTCATATGGCTGTGTTGTCTGGGGTTGCTTCTAGTAAGGAGGAAGCTCGGACTTTACTGGAGCAAGCCATCGCAAATGGAAGTGCTCTTGAGAAGTTTAAGACGTTCCTTACCGCGCAAGGTGGTGATGCTTCGGTTGTTGACCATCCTGAAAATTTACCTACAGCAAAGTATCGTTATGAGGTACCAGCGAAGGAAGCGGGATATGTGGCTTCAATTGCAGCCGAGAATATGGGACTAGCCGCGATGCTTCTTGGAGCGGGTCGTGCGACTAAGGAATCTATAATCGATCTAGCGGTTGGAATCGTGATTCACAAGAAGATCGGGGACTCCGTAGAGCTTGGACAATCGATCGCGACCATCCATGCGAATAGTGAATCGGTAAATGAAGTTATCGCTCAGGTATACGAGTCTATTCAGATTCAGGGCCAAGCTGTAACTCCACCTCCTTTAATCGTTGGAGAAGTGAAGTAGACTTAGAATTTGGACGAGTAGTTGGTAAAAGTGAGGTATACTTTACTTTATTAGGGGGGAAATTGAAATGGGCCAGTTGCTTCGTCAAATGGAAGAGGCGAAAACTTATATTCAGTCTCAAACAGCCATTCAACCGCAAATCGGTCTTATCCTTGGCTCCGGTTTAGGTGAGCTTGCTGATGAGATTCAAGATGCAATACGAATTCCTTACGAATCGATCCCGCACTTTCCGATATCTACGGTTGAGGGTCATGCGGGCCAGCTTGTCATCGGGCATCTTCATAATAAGACGGTCATCGCAATGCAAGGGCGATTCCATTATTATGAAGGCTATTCCATGCAAGAGGTCACGTTTCCAGTTCGAGTAATGAAAGCATTAGGGGTAGATCAGCTTATTGTAACTAATGCGTGCGGTGGGATGAATCCCGATTTCAATCCTGGAGATTTAATGCTCATCGAGGACCATTTGAATATGACGGGTGCCAACCCACTGATTGGGTCCAATGATTCTACTTTGGGACCAAGATTTCCAGATATGAGCCGTGCGTACACACCTGAATTACTTGAGCTTGTCCGTGATACGGCCAAATCACTTGGTATTACTGTCCAACAGGGTGTTTATGCCGGAATTACTGGACCAACGTATATGACGCCAGCAGAATTGACGATGCTCCGGAAGCTAGGTGGCGATGCAGTTGGAATGTCCACCGTTCCCGAAGTTATCGTAGCTAGTCATATGGCAATGAAGGTCATTGGTATTTCCTGTGTAACGGATATGGCGATCGGTGAGCATTTGGAGCCGTTAAGCCATGAACAAGTGATAGAGGTGGCCAATCGTACCAAGCCGATGTTTATCTCTCTAGTTAGAGAGATTGTGGCTAGATTGTAAACATTTCTTTTACGAATCGTGATCCATGAGGGTTCAGGACAAAGTTGATATTTAGCCCAGTCCTTTTATGCTATAATTTGATATGTTTTGGTTTAAGAGTTCACACATTAGATATTGGGGAGGCTTTTAAGGTGAAAAAAAGTATTGTGACGTTGGCCATTTTGACAATGGTGTTTTCTGTGCTTGTAGGTTGTGGTAGCAAGAATAATAATAATGGTGGCGCGAGTTCCCCGGCAACGGAAAGCGGAAGCTCCGCTCCAGCAAAACCGACTGCTGACTTTAAAGTGGGTATGGTTACAGATTCGGGAACAATTGATGATAAGTCTTTCAACCAAGGAACTTGGGAAGGCGTACTAAGAGCAAAAGCGGACTTGGGAGTTAAAGAGAAGTACTTGAAACCATCTGGCACGACAGAAGCCGACTATATGAAAGAAATCGGTAACCTCTATGATGCTGGCTTTAAGTTCATCTTAGCTCCAGGCTTTAAGTTCGAAACAGCGATTTTCAAGGCCCAAGATAAATATAAAGATGCTAAGTTCGTTATTATTGATGGTGGACCGCATGCTGGAGATTATAAATATGATGTAAAGCCAAACACGGTTTCAATTTATTTCGCTGAGCATGAGTCTGGCTATTTAGCGGGGATTGCTACTGCTCTTGAAGTTAAAGAAGGCGAAGCTGGCTTCATCGGGGGAATGGAAATTCCTGCGGTTCAGAAGTATAACTGGGGCTTCCAACAAGGTCTAGCTTATGCAAACGAGAACTTGGGTACTAAAGTAACGATTAAGAAGGATAACGTTGTCTATCAAGGAAGCTTCGATAACGTTGCTGCGGGTGGTCAATTGGCTGCGCAAATGTACGATCGTGGCGTTAAGGTTATCTTCGCTGCAGCTGGCGGCGTTGGCGTAGGAGCAATTAACGAAGCTAAAAACCGTTCGGACGTATGGATTGTAGGCGTAGATAGTGACCAATATAAAGATGGCGTGAAAGCAGATGGTAAGTCGATTATTCTGACTTCTGCTATGAAGCAACTTGACACTGTTGCATTTGATATGATCAAAGCTGAAGCTGAGGGTAAATTCCCAGGCGGCGAAACTTTGACATTTGATGCGAAAAATGATGGCATTGGTCTTCCGAAGGAAAATCCGAATCTTTCGGCTGAGACAGTAGCTAAAGTTGCAGAAGTGTTTAATAAAATGAAAGCCGGCGAAATTACTGTTGCTGGTGAGCAAGGCACCTTGATCAAGTAAGAGAGATTGAATTGAATAGAAAAAAGACGGGTACTCCGTCTTTTTTTGTTCAACAGACCTGATAAGCGATCGTGATGGGCTTATCAGGCGTGTTGAACTCGAACTAGTACTCTTATCGTTAATTATAATCATTCGTCCTGTCCAGAGGAGGGAGCTTATCATGGATTACGTAGTGGAAATGTTAAACATCAGGAAAGAATTTACCGGTATCGTTGCTAATGACGATATTACATTGTGCTTGAAGCGTGGGGAAATCCATGCTTTGCTCGGAGAGAACGGCGCGGGTAAATCCACACTGATGAGTATTCTGTTCGGTATGTACCAAGCTGACCGAGGAGCAATAAAGGTTAACGGTAAGGAAGTAAGGATCACCAATCCGAATGTCGCGAACGAGCTCGGAATCGGTATGGTTCATCAGCACTTTAAACTGGTGGAGGATTTTACAGTTACGGAAAACATCATTATGGGCATAGAGCCTCGTAAGTGGTTTGGACTCGGAATTGATATTAAGAAAGCTAGCAAGAAAATCTCTGAGCTATCCGAACGTTACGGCTTGAATGTTGACCCACATGCTAAGGTTGAGGATATCTCAGTAGGCATGCAGCAACGGGTGGAAATTCTCAAGACATTGTATCGGAACGCAGATGTACTCATCTTAGATGAACCGACAGCAGTATTGACGCCACAAGAGATCGAAGAGCTTGGTCGCATTATGAAAAATCTGATTGCTGAAGGCAAATCAATTATTATCATTACGCACAAGTTGAAGGAGATCAAGGCTTTCGCCGATCGTTGTACGGTTATTCGACGTGGGAAGACAATCGGTACGGTTGATGTCGCTCCGACCAGTGAAGCTGATATGGCGGAAATGATGGTTGGTCGAAGGGTTTCCTTTAAGGTGGACAAGATTCCAAGTGTACCCGGCGAAGTCGTGTTAAAAGTGGAATCGCTTTCTGTAAAAAATGCTAAGAAGGTCCTTGGACTTAAAAACTTCTCGTTAGAGGTTAGAGCAGGTGAAATTGTCGGTATTGCTGGAGTAGAGGGCAATGGGCAATCAGATTTGATAGAAGCGGTCACTGGACTTCGAAAAGCTGAGTCAGGAAGCGTTTTTCTGAATGGACAAGAGATCACGAATAAGTCAATTCGTGAGCGAATTGAAGCTGGTATTGGTCATATTCCTGAGGATCGCCAGAAACGGGGATTAGTCCTGGATTACACCTTGGCAGAAAATATTGTGCTTGAGGTTTATCATCGTGAGCCCTATTCCCGCAAAGGGATTTTAAAGGATGCAAAAATTAAGCAATATGCAAATCAGATTATCGAAAGCTATGATGTTCGCTCAGGAGAAGGTGCTGCTTCTCTGGCTAGATCGCTCTCCGGGGGGAATCAACAGAAGGCGATTATCGGTCGGGAGATCGAACGGGATCCCATTCTGCTCATAGCTGTTCAACCGACAAGGGGACTTGATGTGGGCTCAATAGAGTACATTCATAAACGTCTGATCGGTCATCGAGATAACGGCAAGGCGGTACTGTTAGTCTCGCTTGAGCTGCAAGAAGTCATGAATATTTCAGATCGAATTGCGGTCGTGAATCAAGGAGAACTGATTGGCTTGGTACAAGCCTCTGAGACGAGTGAAAATGAAATCGGATTAATGATGGCTGGCGTAAAAAGGGAGGAAGGCGCATGAATAACAAAATTGTCGTCTCCTTATTCGCCGTTGTATTCGGATTGTTGGCTGGAGCTATCTTGATGTTGGTGACAGGTCATAATCCGATTACTGGTTATTCTTATTTGCTCGAAGGTGGGCTTAAAAATCCGGAAAGAATCGGGAATACGCTCGCTACAGCTACACCTCTGATTTTCAGCGGGCTTTCAGTCGCTTTTGCATTCCGGACAGGATTGTTTAATATCGGAGTTGCTGGACAATTGCTGTTCGGAGGCTTCTGTGCATCGGCTGTAGGATTAAGCTTAGATCTTCCGAAGGCGCTTTTGCTTACTCTCATGCTACTTGCAGGATTTGTGGGTGGAGCTCTCTGGGCGGTTGTCCCTGGTTTCTTGAAGGCTAAATTTAATGTACATGAAGTTGTCTCTTCGATCATGATGAACTGGATTGCCTATTGGACAATATACTATGCGGTCCCTGCTTATCTGAAGGGAGAATTCCTGGAGACGGAATCGAAAGCTTTACCGGACACCGCTTCTCTCAAGGTTTCATTCCTAACCGAGATGTTCGATGGTTCTTATATTAATCTTGGTCTATTCGTCGCAGTGCTTGCTACTATTATAATCTCCTTCATCATTAACAAAACAACTTTTGGATATGAACTGAAGGCAGTGGGGCATAACAGACATGCTGCAGAATATTCAGGTATCGCCGTTAATCGGAGTATTATTTTATCGATGGCAATATCAGGTGGGATTGCGGGAATAGGTGGAGTTGCACTCTATGCAGGTAATGCGTCGAATATCCAAATTGGGATTTTACCCTCACAAGGCTTCGATGGGATTGCGGTCGCTTTACTAGGGGCTAATGCTCCGGTTGGTGTGTTGCTCTCCGCGTTGTTCTTTGGTCTCTTGTACTCGGGAAGAGGATTTATGAATGCGATGACTGATATTCCTCCCGAAATCGCGGATTCAATCATTGCGATCATTATTTATTTCGCAGCTACGAGCATTCTAATCGAACGGCTAGTTAGATGGCTTATCCGTCGTAAAGCAAATGCCAAATCGTCTGCAGAGCATGAAGGGAAGGTGAAGTAGTCATATGTGGACAACGATTACACAAATTGCTCCGTATGCCATTGTTTTCACCATTCCATTGCTTATAACCGCATTAGGCGGACTGTTCAGTGAACGAAGTGGTGTTGTTAATATCGGACTAGAAGGGCTTATGATCATGGGTGCCTTTGCTGGAGCATTTACCATTTTCAAGCTACAGGCTCAATATCCGAACAATCCAAGTGTCATGTGGATCGGTCTTCTTGTGGCTATGCTGGCCGGAATGTTATTTTCTCTCCTACATGCTTTTGCAAGTATTAATCTAAGCGCTAATCAGGTTATTAGTGGTACAGCGATTAATATGATTGCTGGAGCTATCACGATTTTCCTGGCACGCAACATGACCGGTAGCGGTAATATTCACATCGGCAGCTTTGTGCCTTTTAATGTACCTTGGCTTTCCGAGATTCCCATTATCGGACCATTGATCTTTACAAAAACCTATTGGACCACATGGTTAATTCTAATCATAGTTGGCCTAAGCTCCTTTATACTCTATAAGACACCGTTTGGTTTGCGTCTAAGAGCCTGTGGAGAGCATCCGCATGCTGCGGAGGCAGCGGGTGTCAATGTGAAGAGAATGCGGTATTTCGGTGTTATGATCTCGGGAGCGTTCTCAGGTCTCGGCGGGGCTATTATCATCGTGACCTATGCGGGTGAATTTACTGGCAGTGTTGCGGGACTAGGCTTCTTGGCTTTAGCTTCGTTGATATTTGGACAGTGGAAGCCGTTAGGTGTTCTCGGTGCAACTCTGTTTTTCGGGATTGCCAGCACAGTTGCGAACGTATCACAGGTCATTCCATCGCTCGCTGTGTTCCCGCCCATCATTCTCAAGGTTTTCCCGTACGTCGTGACGCTAATTGCATTAATTGTGTTTTCTAAGTCCTCTAGAGCGCCTAAGGCAGTGGGGGAACCCTACGACTCCGGTAAGAGATAGTTCCAAGAGATTACGTCTTAACCAGCTTGTGAGTTGTGATTTTGTTAAAGTGTAGGAATCGAGAAGGAAGTTTCCTTTATTAGTAAAGAAGAAGCCTTGGAGTACCACCGTCAGTGTGGGATACGGGGCTTCTTTTTTGTGGACTATACTCTTTTTGAGCGGGCATGTGCATCACGGAGTGCGTGGAGTGCTGCTGCCAGAAATAACGGAACCACGATCCGTAATATCGGCAACAATAAGTCCGCGAGGCGGACTTATCCTTGGCATTGCATATTAATCAAATGGGGCAGATTCCATAAGGTCGCTTGACCTTATGGGATCTGCCCCATTCTAGTTGAATAAATAAAGTGCTCAATCGTTTAATATTTAACGCCCGCGGTATATTTATTGCCTGCATTCCAAAGCAGGTATTCTTCGACTCCACTATCATTTAGAGCTTTAATTTGTGCTTGTACTTCCGCGGCACCATATTTTGTGTAATGCCCTTTGCCAAGCCAGCTTGCCGTGAAATCTTGAATCCAAGGCCGGATAATTGGTTTATTGTCACCAAGCGGATCCAGCTTCTTGTGGGTGTCGTCCATTGCGCCCTTAATTGTAGCGTAAGGAGCTCTATCCGGATCTTTTTGCTTGAACCATCCCGTGCTGTAATGGCTTGGGTAGATCATCGGACTAATAACATTTACCGCATTTGAAATTTTGACGAAGTCTTGACCAATACCTTCGGCAGCGGGAACGGATGCTGCGTAACCGAAAATATCAACTGAAACGCGAACTCCTAGAGGTGCCAGTTCTTTCTTCGCATACTCCACAAAGCCAGTAACGATATCGACTCGGTTTAGCTCATTCTTCGTAAACTTCAAGCCGTCCGCCTTTTTCTCAAAGCCTTCTGGGAATCTGACGTAATCGAACTGAACTTCCTTAAAGCCTAGCTTAGCAGCTTCCTTGGCAACTTCAACGTTATATTCCCACACTTCTTTACGGTAGGGATTAACGAATTTATCATTATTCTTATTGTGCCAAACCGTTCCATCCTTTTGTACGAATGAATACTCTGGATGATTTTTGGCGAGAACGCTATCCTTGAATACGACTACCCTTGCGATGGGGTAAATTTCATGTTCTTCTAATGTAGTCATCAGCTTGTTGATGTCTTTAATGTAAGGCTGGGGATTACCTAGCTTCTGCAACTTCGGGTTGTCTGTCTTATAAGTAATATTTCCTAGATCATCCTTGATATCAATGACCATTGCATTTAATTCCGTCTTATCCAACAAGTTAAGTAAAGTCGCCATTCTTTCCCCGCCAGCACTATATGCTGTTACATAAATCCCTTTAACGACGGGTGCATCGGGTTGAGGATCGCCTGCATGCTCAGAGGTTTGATCACTATCATCGGGAGTTGTTGTGGTCTGCTGACTTACTGAGGTTGTAATCGTTTTCCACAATTTACTCGAAGAACCATCGCCAGATTGCGGATTTCCTAATGCTGTGTTTAAAAGTAAAATAAAAGTCAATAAAATATTCATCCTGTTTTCTCTCCCTTTAAGCTCTGTACCCTGATTATAAACGAGAATAGGGGGAGTAAACACAGGTATTTTGTAGTATTTTGTGGAAAATAGTCAGGATAAATAAATTTATTTTAGCGTTTACGAAAATCTCCGATTACTTCGACCGTCTGAACAATGTTGACGAAAGCCTTCTTATCCACCTCAGAAATCATTTTGCGTAATTCTGCCAATTCATAACGTGTGGTAACTGTCATCAACATATCTCGTTCCTCGCTGGTAAACGCACCTCTGGTCTTAATGATTGTAACGCCACGAGGAAGCTTCAACAGTCTAGAAGCAAGCTCTTGTGTGTGGTTAGTGACAATTAATGCAGTTACTTTGTGGTGTGGGGTATGAACGGCATCAATTATTTTTCCCGTTAAATAGATCGACAGCATAGAATAAAGAGCGGCATTCCAATCATTCTTCAGAAATCCAAGTGCAGCGACAACTACAGTATTCAAAAGAATTGTAAGAATGCCGATGGGTAAGTTTCTATAACGTGTTATAATAGAGGCGATGATGTCAAAGCCACCCGTGGAGCCACCATATCGCAGCGTTGTAGTTGTACCAAGACCGACAAGCACTCCGCCAAAGACGGATGCTAAGAGCCGATCGTTCGTCAGCTTGATTTCAGGTATAACCTGCAGAAAAAAAGCCGTGGATATTACCGTGACTATGCTAAGCCCAATAAATCGTTTCCCTAAAATGCGATATCCCCAGAGCAAAATAGGGACATTTAGGGCAAAATACAACCAGCCGATGTTCCATCCGCTTAAGTATCCAATAACCATGGCAACACCGGAAACTCCGCTGCTTAACAGCTTTTCAGGGATAAGAAGCAGTTGGAAACCACAACCGACTGCAGCAGCACTGATTATCATCAAAAATATGGGGCCAATCTGGGCTATCCTTTTCATGCTAGCACTCCTTTGTGAGCTAAACGGGACAATGTAATCTTAGGTTCCCCCAGGAAAAGAAAATTCAATAAATGGTATACTTTTCCTAAGGCTGGAGTTTACAAGATGGTTTGTGCTATAATGAACTGATCATTTTTTTGGAAGCCGTAAGTTGAAGGCCCAACACAGAAGGAGATTGAAAAAGTTTGAGCACATTTGCAGAGTTTGGTTTGGAGCCTGATGTTCTTCAAGCCATATCGGAGATGGGATTTGAAGAGGCGACCCCAATCCAAGCGAAAGCCATACCCATTGCCATAGCAGGCAAAGATATGATCGGGCAGGCGCAGACAGGTACAGGTAAAACCGCAGCATTTGGTATACCAATGATTACCAAGATTTCACCATCGGAAGATCGTATCGTTGCGCTAATCATGGCGCCGACTCGCGAACTCGCGATTCAGGTATCGGAAGAAATTGAGAAGCTTGGACGTTTCAAGGGACTTCGTTCCTTGGCTATATATGGCGGTCAAGACATCTCACGTCAAATCCGCTCCTTGAAGCGGAAGCCGCAAATCATTATCGGAACACCAGGTCGTTTGTTAGACCACATTAATCGTAAAACCATTCGTCTTGACGATGTTCGCACAATCGTACTTGATGAAGCGGACGAAATGCTGGATATGGGCTTTATGGAGGATATTCAATCCATCCTTAGACTCGTTCCAGAAGATCGCCAGACTTTGTTGTTCTCGGCAACGATGCCTACGAACATTCAGAAGTTAGCGCAACAGTTTTTGCGTAATCCGGAGCATGTGAAGGTCGAGTCGAAGTTGCTTAGCGCACCTTTGATTGAACAGCATTATGTTGAAATTCATGAGCGTATGAAATTTGACGGACTATGCCGACTTCTTGACATGGAACCGCCAGAACTAGCTATCATCTTTGGTCGTACCAAGCGTCGTGTAGCTGAGCTTTCAGAAGCATTGATGAAACGCGGCTATGCTTGCGATGGATTACATGGTGATTTGTCCCAAAATCAACGTGACTCCGTAATGCGTAAGTTCCGTGACGGAAGTATCGACATTTTGGTTGCTACTGACGTTGCAGCTCGTGGTTTGGATGTATCTGGCGTAACTCACGTAATCAACTTTGACCTTCCGCAAGATCCGGAAAGCTATGTTCACCGGATTGGTCGTACAGGTCGTGCGGGTAAAGAAGGTACTTCATGGTCCTTCGTTACTGCTCGTGAGACAGATCACTTGCACTTCATTGAGAAAGTGACGCGTCATCGTATTTCCAAGAAAACATTGCCAACGTTAACTGAAGCAATGGAAGGCAAACAAAAGCTGATGGCAGAACGCATCATGGACACCATTCGTTCCGAAGAAGAAGTCAATCCTTTCAAATGGGTGGCTATGCAGCTTCTGGAGCAATATGATTCCGTTGAGTTACTTGCAGCAGCTATGAAATTGCTAACAGGCGACAAGAAAGACGTGAATGTAGAATTGACTCCGGAGGATCCGATTCGTTCGAAGAAACGCAAATTCGAAGGCAATCGTGGTGGTTACGGAAGTGGCGGCGGAAGCAGCAGCGGACGTCGTTATGGCGGAAGCAATGGTTCCAGCTCCAGCTCTAGCTCCGGTGGTGGCCAAGGCGCATGGCGTCAAGGACAAGGTCGTAGCGATTCACGTGGTGGTTCCGGATATGGCGGCGGTCAACGCAAGCCATACAATGGCGGTAATCGTTCTAACAGCAGCAGCAGTGATAGCAGCTACCGTGATTCTAATCGTGGCGGTCGTCCAGAACGCCGCGAAGGTAGTCGCTCCAGCGAAGATTTCGTAAAAGTATAAACAATAGCTTACTGACGAACGTCATCAGGGAGGAATCCCCATGGAAATGCGGGGCATGATGGGTGGCTTTTATAAGCTATCCGAATGGATCATGAGGTTGTCAGTTACAAATGTATTATGGCTTCTCACATCAATACCTTTTTGGTTCTTGGTGATCGTTTTCCTTAATGCTAGTGAGGTTGGACAACTGCAGGCGGTAATTATTCCGCTTGCGGTTGTGGCCCCATTTACCTTGTTTCCGGCGACCTCAGCTATGTTTTCGGTCGCCCGGAAATGGGTATTAGGAGACACGGATGTTCCGTTGCTCAAAACCTTTTTCCGTAGCTACAAGCAGAATTATGTGCAAGCAATGCTTGGTGGTATTGTCTATGCGTTGTTATTTGCGATATTGATTATTGATTTCCAGGTTTATTTGAAACAAATGGCCGGTTATCAATTGCTCGCATACTTATTTGTCGCATTGATGCTGTTATTGCTAATCTCTTTGCTGCACTTCTTCTCCCTTTTATCCCATTTTCATATGAAAACGATTCAATTGCTCAAGAATGCTCTTATTCTTACAATTGGTCGTCCAATTCGTTCGTTGATAATGGCTATTGGTGCGGTGGCAGTTCTATTCATTAGTACGAGATTCACGTTTCTGATCCCATTCTTTTTTGGAAGCATGATTGCTGTCTACACCTTCTACAACTTTAATCTCGTTATTCAGAAGATGATGCTAATGAAGGAAGCAGCTGATGAGGAGAAAGATTCCGAATCTGATTCCGAAGAAGTAGAGAAGTAATCCCAAGGTTTAACATTTTACTTTTCTTAACCACCTGCTTATAATGAGAATACTCCTGCCATGTGCGTTACGACGTCCTAAGTGTTTTGAACCAATGTTTGTTTCACGGGAGCTCTAGATTGCTGAGTAGCTGACATGCCCTCGAAAAGGGAAGTCAAAAGCTTAGCTGCGGGCACCCACCTGCCAAAGCAGGTTCAGAAACATTTACGTCGGACGGCATAGGCGGGTTTTCTCTATCCTTGGTCTTTAATCCCCGGGTTAGGCGTGGTAAGATAGAATGTAGCGCCTAAGGTACCCGGAGGGAGAGAGAGTATTGAAGCGAACGCTGATTGGATTAATCCGCAGCCACGAACATACAAGCGATAAGGCGAAAGATCCTAAGCTTAAGTCTCATTATTATCGGCTATCGAAGGATCGTGCTTGGGACGAGGTCACTTCCATTCTGAAGAAAATGAAGGGCTATAAGGTTCTTCATGAAGTACAGAATGTTGGAGAAATCGTCATGGAAAAGAAAACGATGTCTGGTCGTACAATGGATATTACAATTCAAGTGGTTGGTACAGGCCCTGGTAATACGGCAGTTGATATTTATTCCGCTTCCCGTGGATCACTAGGTGATTTGGGTTCGAATTATCGTATTATTCAGGAGATATATAGTGTATTAGATCGCAAGCTGTCCTCATACAAAAGTTAAATCGACGAAACACAAAATACAAAAGCGAGGAAGGTGGTTTACCTTTCCTCGCTTTTGTTGTATTTGTTTATTGTATCGTGTTTAATTAGATCAGGCTTTTAACTGCAGTTAGTGCATTTTCATAATTCGGGTGCTCAGTCATTTCGCTAAGGACTTCTACATAAGTAATTTGATTGTTACCGTCCACTACGAAAATGGCTCTCATATCCAAATGAATTTCTTTAATGAAGACGCCATAAGCCTTACCAAAGCTATTATCTTTGTAATCCGAAAGCAAGACAACACGGTCTACACCTGCCGCACCACACCAGCGAGCTTGAGCGAAGGGTAAATCCGCGCTTACGGTAATAATAACAACATTGTCACCTAACTTAGATGCTTCTTCGTTGAGGCGGCGAGTTTGCGCGTCACAGACACCTGTATCTATTGATGGAACAACGCTGATAAGCTTTACTTTTCCTGCGAAATCTTGCAGAGATGAAGTTTCAAGCAGGTTTTTGTTTAGGGTGAAATCAGGAGCGGAATCCCCAGCCTTTAATACGGGACCAACGAGTGTGATTGGATTTCCTTTAAGAGCAGCTGAACGTTCTTGAGACATGAATTTATTCCTCCTTTATTGATAAGGTTTGCCGTTATCATTATAATCGTTATCGAAGACCATTGTCCAATCATTGGAATCTGAAGGATGGGCATGGAAGGGGATACTCCATTGGAATTAAGGCAATTACAATATTTCGTTCATGTCGCTCGACTACAACACGTTACGAAAGCCGCGGAGGAGCTTCATGTGGCTCAATCTGCAGTCAGCAGACAAATCCATAGGCTTGAAGAAGAGCTTGGGATTCCCCTGTTTATGCAGCGAGGACGCAATGTTCAATTGACTCCAGTGGGCCAATTGTTCCTTCGGCGAGCGGAAGCTGTGCTTGGTGATCTGGATCGTGCAGTCATGGAAATTCATGAATTTATTGATCCCGAAGTCGGGGAGATCAGATTAGGATTTCCGCATAGCTTAGGAATTCACCTTGTGCCCCAAGTTGTTGCCGCATTCCGTAAGCTGCATCCGAATGTTAAGTTTCGATTCCGCCAAGGGATGTATCCATCGCTCATTCGGGATGTTGTGGATGCAGAGGTCGATATTGCGTTCATATCCCCGTTCCCTGAGAAAAGTGAACAAGTTACTGGGGAGGTCATCTTAACAGAAGAGCTATTCGCGATTCTGCCTAAAACGCATAAGTTTGCGATGGAGGATTCGATTCGATTAAGTGATCTTAAAGATGAAAACTTTGTTTTATTTAGTTCAGGTTATTCTTTACGACCAATCGTTTGGGATGCATGCAAGGAAGCGGGCTTTACTCCTAAAATCGGCTTTGAAGGCGAGGAGTCGGGAACCATTCGTGGACTCGTCGCGGCTGGGATGGGTGTAAGCTTGCTGCCGGAAATGGCGATGTATGAGACAAGCTCAATGATGCCAGCAGTTGTTAAGATCAGCGAGCCGCATGTTACTCGAACAATTGGGCTTATTAGACGTACGGGGGAAAAGCTACCTCTGGTTGTTCAGATTTTTCATGAGTTCCTGCTTGATTTTTTCAATAAAAAATATAAGTCATTGTGACTTTGTTTGACCATAAAAACAAGTGAATAAGAGGTTGCCTTTGAAGAGGTGGCCCCAAAACGAAAAATAGGTAGTGCTGGAATTTCCATGCACCACCTATTTTTTCTGTTTAAATGCTCTTTTTTTAGTCCCGGTTATTGTTCGTGAAGATCAGAATGTATTTCAACAGCTCGAGAAGAGCGATCAGGGCAGCTGCTACATAAGTTAGCGCAGCCGCATTTAATACTTTGGCAACTCCTCGTTCTTCTTCGTGAGTAATAAAGCCTTCCGAAATCATCAGATCACGAGCGCGTGAGCTTGCATTAAATTCGACAGGTAGCGTTACGAGCTGAAAAGCAACGGCAGCTGAGAAGAAGATGATCCCAATTCCAATCAAATTGAATGAGGAGAGTAGGAATCCTGCGATGAGCAGGATAGGTGCGGCTCCAGAGGCTAAACGAACGGCTGGAAACATTCGATGACGCAACACGAGCATGGGGTAGGAGTTCTGATGCTGGATCGCATGACCGACTTCGTGGCAGGCAACTGAAATTGCGGATATTGAATTTTCATAATAAACAGGCTCTGACAACCGTACAACACGTTTGATCGGATCGTAGTGATCAGACAATTTACCTGGGACGGGCTCGATCGGCACATCATGAAGGCCGTTGTGGTCTAACATACGCCTTGCTGCATCATATCCAGTTAAACCACTCGCGCTGTGCACGCCAGACCATCGGTTAAATGTACTCTTAACTCGGTATTGAGCCCACAGTGACAAGAGAAAAGCGATGATGATGAGATAATCCATCGGGTGAAAGAGAATCATGGTGTTGTCCCTCCGTCTATTGGGTGGATGTCATAAGCTAAGCTACATAAAGTTACTCTTCCCTAAAAGGAGAAGTAGAGCCTCTACGCAAGCGGCAGTTTGAGGTGTGATGGCGTGAAAAAGACGTTTCACCTGCTGTGGCTTCATTTGATCGAGAACAGGCTCGAGGTCTTTAACTTCTCGTTCCAGTTGGGCTAAATGAGTTTGTAGCTCTGAAAGCTTACGCGTTACATCTTCATCAGCGACGATGCGTTTCAATGAAGTGAATTGCTCACGAATTTCTTCTAATGAATATTTTTGTGCCTTTAGCTGTTCAATTCTCCGTATGCGAGCTACAGTATCATCGTCATAAAGGCGGTAATTACCGGTCGAGCGTTTGATTGGGGCTAATAGGCCTAAGCCTGTGTAGTAATCGATTGTACGAGGGCTAATGCCGGCTAACGCGGATAGTTCACCAATCCGGTACAGGCGCGGGGAATTCATAGCTCCATTTCGCATCGGTACACCTTCTTTCTTGCTAATAACTTTTTTCTTATCATACCGAATGAGGAACCGTACAGTCAAACGTGATACTTAGCCCCACGAGACGTACTATTATAGGATTTTTAAAAACCACGGAACATATACTTACATGAAGGACGAATGGGGAGGAAGAAAATAGGCAGTGTGGTCTGAAATCCATGAGCATAAAAGTAAGAGTTGGATTTTTTAATGGTCTAATTCCTAACATGAATAGATGAAAACTCTAAATAAACAGCTCTAAAATAAGAAAAGTGAATTATTTTTTGTGATTTATATTGTCAAAATGCTTTTATCATCCTATAATGACACTAAGTCTTTCGTTAGATGTCATGTAATATTACATTTGAGGAGTGGTCGTTGTGGTTAAGAAAAGTTTAGTTTCATTAGGAGCACTTCTCGTGCTGTTTCCGACAATCGCATTTGCTGAGGATCCATCTGCAGGTCAACTTAACATGGGGCTTAATGCATTATGGGTAATGCTTGCAGCTATTCTTGTTATTCTTATGCAAGGTGGATTTATACTTCTAGAGGCTGGTTCCACACGAATGAAAAATGCAGGTCATGTTGCGGGTAAAACAATCTTCACGCTTGGCCTAGCTTCGATCGTATATTGGGCAGTTGGATACGGCATCACTTTTGGAGGAGACGCTTCTGAGTCTCTAAACAAATTCATTGGGTTAGGAAGCTTCTTTTTTAATCCGGAAATTGCTTCGATAGACAATGGAGCACCTTCCTCTATATTCTTCATCTTCCAATTAGCATTTGCTGCCGTATCGCTCTCGATTGCATGGGGTGGATTCGCAGAACGGGCTAAGCTATCTGCTTACCTTATCTTCACACTATTCTTCGTATCTGTTATTTATCCGGTTGTTGCTCACTGGATTTGGGGCGGCGGATTTCTTGCAGCAGATGGTGCACAAGACTTCGCGGGTTCGACAGTTGTTCACTTAACGGGTGCTATCGCTGCTCTAGCGGCAACGATATTATTGAAACCTCGTATTGGTAAATTTAATAAAGATGGCTCTGCAAACGAAATTCTTGGTCATAACCAAGTGTTCACAGCGTTATCGGTATTGATTTTGTGGGTAGGTTGGTTTGGGTTTAATGCAGGTAGTACAATCGCGATCGGTGATGGATTCTTCGGCTTCGTCGCATTCAACACGCAATTAGGTGCTGCAGCTGGTGCGGTAGCTGCGATGTTGATCTCATGGTTGGTTAACGGGAAAGCGGATATTACGGCAATGCTTAATGGTGCACTAGCTGGACTTGTAGCCATCACAGCGTCTTGTGCGTTCGTAGATCCTTGGGCAGCGGTTGTTATCGGTTTGGTTGCAGGTGTACTCGTATTCTTCAGTGCTAAATTTTTCGAAAAAATGAAAATAGACGATCCGATCTATGCACTTTCTGTTCATGGAGCAGCAGGAGTTTGGGGTACGCTAGCGAATGGTTTGTTTGCTACAGAAGAATTGTCCGCAAAAGTTGGTGTGGGTAGAGCGGGATTGTTCGAAGGCGGCGGCTGGGAGCAATTGTGGGTGCAATTTGAGTCGGTTGTTATCGCTGGAGCTTTCGCTTTCATCGCATCGTTCATCGTATTGTGGGTAGTGAAGAAAGCAATTGGTTTCCGTGTAACAGAAGAGCAAGAAATTGTTGGTTTGGATTTAAGTGAGCACGGTAACTATGGTTATCCAGAGCAAATGAAAAAAGCTGGAACGTCGGTCTAATCCAATAGTCCATATACCGGCGTAAATACAGGAGGGGTTGAAGCCGCATGCATAATCCCTTAAGGGAGAAGCGGTTGCTTGACATCGCCGGCGCCGAGAATATTGAGCAACTTAGAGAGATAAGAGTTAGAGAACAAAACCGATTGACAATGGAGCTATCCGAATCTTCAACACACGAAGTGGTAGAGTCGCTCAATGAGCTTCATGACGCTCTAATTACTCAAACGTTAAAGTTTGCGGAGAACGAATTGGCACGGTTGGGGCTAGGTGCCCCTCCCGTGCTTTATGCGTATATGCTATATGGCAGTGGTGGTCGTTATGAGCAAACGATGTACAGTGATCAAGACAGTGGCTTAGTGTATGCTGACCCTTCTAATGAGCTTGATAAAGGTCGATGTCAGAACTATTTTCCTCTGTTAGCTGAAACGGTAGTTCAATATTTAATTGCTCTGGAGTATCCTCCGTGTGAAGGAAATGTAATTTCGTCCAATCCGGAATGGTGCTTGTCATTTCAGGGCTGGGTGAACAAAATCGAAAACTGGTTCGCTGAACCGAGCTGGGAAAATGTTAGGTATCTGCTAATTGTCGCTGATGGACGAGCGGTGTTTGGGAATATGGAGCTAGCGGGTAAATTACAGGATCATTTCTATAATGATTTACTTAATCATCCGATTATTGCTCGTCGAATGATGGAAAATACACTCAAGCACAAAATGCTTGTTGGAGTATTTGGTCAATTGTTAACGGAGAGATACGGTGAAAATGCTGGAAGCTTAGATATTAAGTATGGTGCATATATTCCTATGGTTAATGCTTTCAGGCTGCTTGCCACGCAAGCGGGCATTCGTGAGACGAGTACACTTCAGCGAATTCAAGCGCTAAGGCTAAAGAACCTCTTGACCGAAGAAGAAGCGGATGAAGCGTACGAAGCATTCTCTTTCTTCTTGAAAATGCGATTGCTAACTACGATTATGAATGATGGAAAGCTATCTCCGGAGCAATTAACTAAAGAATTGATAGATTTGTTGAAGAAGGCTTTGAAGGCTGGCAAAAAAATTCAGCGTAAAGTTCAAAGGGAGTTGCAGCACCGCTTCGGCGGGAGGTGATAGCGATGAAGGAACCCAAAAATACGAATTCAATGGGGAGAATGTGGAACTTATACAAGATGGGCGGAATTACTCCGGCTATTGCATCCATGCTTGGCTCATCTAATGCTCAACAAATGGCCTTTATCCGTTCCATGTCACGGGATCAACGGAAGGAAAGCTCTTTGGAAATGCAACTTTCAGAGATGGAGGCTGTTGTTTTCGATCTGGAGACGACAGGATTTCATCCTTACAACGAAGATGAAATTATTTCAATTGGTGGAGTTATTATCCGCGGGGAAAACTTTGAGGATGTGGAGCCATTCTATCAGCTAGTGAATCCGAAAAGAAAAGTTCCTCGTCATATTACGGAGCTAACTGGAATTACGAATGAGATGGCAGAGAATGCGCCCGATTTAATGCAGGTATTGCATGACTTTATGGACTTTGTTGGGAAAAGAGTGTTAATCGCTCATGGTAGCGGACACGATAAGCAATTTTTGAATTGTGCATTGTGGCGCACATCGAAAGTTAATTTAACTCATCGAATCTTGGATACGATGATGATTGCGAAGTGGCTGGAGCCTAGAGCTATCCATTACGGATTGGACGAGGTGCTCGAACGGTTTGGAGTAGAGGTGACGGTACGGCATCATGCGCTTCATGATTCAGTGATGACCTCTAAGCTATACTTTAAATTTTTGAAACTCATCAGAGATAGACAGGTTACAACACTGGGCGAGTTATATGCTTACTTGAGTCGACATTAGACTTAATCGGAAGTCCAACCCAATCTCCTTGGGAATTCCGCGTGAATACGGCGATCACATGATTGCTTTGAGCTAGACTAATAATCCAATAAGTACCCCATGGAATAGATCCTTGGCTGTCATGGAGGCTAGGACGGGTTGATCCTTTTGGGTGGGTATGAAATAAACCAACGATTGTTCGTTGGTTTTTTTGTGCTTTATAGGTAATGGCAATCCAGTCTTCAGGGTGAAAGGAGAAGGAATCTAATGGGGAGGGTGAGATATTACGAATAATACTGAATCCGTCAGCAAGGATGATCCCATCGAATTCAACACCGAATACGACCCCGCATGTTTCATAAGGAAGTCGTTGACGAGTGGCGGATATCATATTATTTTCCAAACTTACAGCTAGTCGCACTTCTGTTATCGTTGATTCCATCACGGCATCACTTCCTCACCATGCATTATGAGGTAACAATGCGATACGGGCAAGCTTCATTGCACTTTTTTTCCTGGTTTAACCATGAAGAATACGAGCCCAAGAGCAATTAACGACAGTGCCGAGACGGTAATGAACACGAGCTGATTTGATTTTCCCATCATCCATCCGAATAGAGGTGGACCTAAGGCGACGCCGAAAAATCTCAAGCTGCTGTAAAGTGATGTGATCATTCCTCGCTCCGCCTTTTCCACTGATCCGGTAATCATCGTATTAAGACAAGGTAGCAATAATCCTGTTCCGATGCTACTAATCGTTAACAAACCAATAAAAAAGTATAAGTTGGTATTCCACCAGATGGCGAGAGCGAGAGAAATGACCATAAGTGCAAGACCAATATTCATGAGCCATCGCATGAGAACTCCGTTCTTCCGGATGACTGATCCCGTAATATACGCAGTGGTCACCATTCCGAAAAGAGGTATCGCCAGCACGAATCCTTTACGAACACCATCAATGGAATAGGGGGGCTCCTCTAAAATATTCGAAAGAAAGAAGAGGACACCAAACAAGATGAACAATGCCAATGATCCAGCGAAAAATGAAGAAATGAGCCAACGCCCATCCTGAGAAAAAATTCTTTTGATGGACTGGAGGTATTGTTTGAGAGGCTTGGGCTCTTCTTTGCGTTTTGGTTCTTTAATGATAAAGATAACAGCAAGCAAGGATAGCAAGCAGAATGCCGGGAAAGCAAAGAAAGCCGCATACCAGACGATTAGTGCAAGCAAGGCTCCGAGAATCGGGCTCACGACCTTACCTGCGCCATTGGAGGCTTCGATTAAACCAAGCGCTTGGCTTTCCTGTCCTCCCTTATACAAGTCTCCGACTAAGGCCATAGCTATGGGGGCAGTACCTGCAGCGCCGATGCCTTGCAGAGCTCTTGCGCCGATAAGAATGCCATAGGAGTCCCAAACTGCCCCAAAGCCTGCCAAAATACCTGCTCCCCCATACACGATAAGAGAAGGGATCATAACGGCTTTACGACTAAATCTGTCTGACAAATATCCAGCGATAGGAATGATTAGTGCTGCGCAAAAAGAAAATAGGCTGATGACCAAGCTACTTTGAAATTGTGAAATTCCTAGCTTGCTTTTCAAAGTCGGTAAAATAGGAACGAGCATCGAATTGCCGAGCACAAGTACTAAAGGGACAGTGGAGAGAGCAATGTATTCCCAAATTTTACTTTTACGACTGCCCTTATCTGAGGAATCGGACTTCCCTTTTGCTTGCTCAGAAGTGGTGTCAGAAGTGATGTCGCTTGTGAAGGTGACACTAATCTTACGCTTGGATTTTGTTGATGACGGCACCTGTTGATCCTCCTTATGACAAAGCCCTGTCCTTGTACATGAATACAGGCTTAAGGTTCCCAAGAGAATCATAAAATATGTGATTAAGAATTTGTATGGATGTTAAAGAAATGTTTCTAGGAGTTGGATGTTGTTGTAATTGGTACAGGAAGCGCAAATGGGGTAAAATAGAGTTAACATAAATGCTTAGAAAGAGATGAGTGTGTACCTGATGAAGAAAAATTATTTAATTTTAGCCTTGGTGTTTATCATTGCTGCTGCAGTATGGTACTGGGAGTCATCGGACAAAAAGTCGGCAGGTCAATTGACAGAAGGGGTTGTGGGCGAAAAAGTTGATGGGGATATTCCAAGCGCTCCTGCGCCAAAAGTTAATCGTTATGCACCTTCCTTTAGTCTCGATTCGTTGGATGGAAATTCAAGTTATGAGGTTGGGGGCAAGCGGGACAAAGTACTTATCATTAATTTCTGGGCAGCTTGGTGTGGGCCTTGTGAATTGGAAGCACCTGATCTAAAAGACATATACGAGAAGCACAAGGATAAGCTGGATTTATATGCGGTCAATGCGACCAAATTCGATAAGGTTAGAGAAGCTAAGGATTTTGTTAAGGAGCAAGAGTTCGTATTTCCTGTATTAACAGATCCAAAGGGTGAGGTTTTGGATATGTATAAGGTGGGTGGGTACCCATTAAGCTTAATCATCGATCGTGATGGGGTCATCCGTCATCGGATAGAGGGCGTTATTGACAGGGAGCAATGGGAGATCTATTTGCAAGAGGTTATGGAATCTTAGTTCGGTTAGCATGAAAAAGAGAGGCCACAGCCTCTCTTTTTTTGTTTAATGATTAATTAATCCGTGCATACCACCAGTAAACTCAGGCTCGAATTCATCCTTGACCATGCCGAGCAGGGCATAACGGATGCTATCAACAAGTGCTTCCCAGCTTGCTTCTATGACGTTGGATGATACACCGACTGTGCTCCAAGTATCTTTGAAATCGGTCGATTCGATCAATACTCTAACTTTTGCCGCAGTTGTATCCTTCTCATCCAGTACACGCACCTTGTAGTCGGTAAGATGGATATCGCGGATACCTGGATAAAAGTGTATGAGTGCTTTACGCAGGGCGTTATCTAAAGCATTCACAGGACCGTTACCTTCGGCGACGGTATATACTTGTTCTCCGGCAACGGTAATTTTCATAATGGCTTCGGTAACCATGCTTCCGCCTGTTTTTTCCACCATAATCTTAAATGAATCCACAGTGAATGCTTGTTGCATGGTTCCGTCGAATGCGTCTCTTAAGAGCAACTCAAGGGAGGCGTCCGCACCTTCGAATTGATAGCCCTGATGCTCAAGCTCCTTGATTCGATCAATGACATCTCTGGACTTCATACCTTCTTGATTGATATCGAGGCCCATTTCCTGAGCTTTGGACAAAATATTACTTTGACCAGCAAGCTCTGACACAAGAACACGCTGTTTGTTCCCAACAAGCTGCGGCTCAATATGCTCATAGGTTTTAGAATCTTTCATGATCGCAGAGACGTGAATACCGCCTTTGTGGGCAAAAGCAGCATTGCCGACGTAAGGTTGGTTAACTGGCATACTAACGTTAGCGATCTCGCTTACATAGCGAGCGACATTCGTGAGCATTTTCAGTTGCTCATTACTAACGCAGCTATAGCCCATTTTCAATTGTAGTGTAGGTAAAATGGAGCAGAGATTTGCGTTGCCACAACGTTCGCCGTAACCATTAATTGTACCTTGGATATGACGAGCGCCAGCAGTAATCGCGGCAAGTGTGTTCGCAACTGCAAGCTCGCTGTCGTTATGGGTGTGGATACCGATTGGAGCATCAATCGTTGTCACTACGCGTGAGACGATTTCGCTAATTTCTCCGGGGAGTGTACCGCCATTCGTATCACACAGAACGATCCAAGCGGCTCCCGCATCCTTCGCTTTTTTGAGCGCAGCCAAGGCATATTCGGGATTCGCTTTATATCCATCGAAGAAGTGTTCAGCATCGAAAAGGGCTTCCATCCCGCTATTTTTCACAAATGCTAACGATTCATAGATCATAGCTAGATTTTCTTCCAAAGTCGTTTGCAATGCAGTGTGAACATGGAAGTCCCAAGATTTGCCGACCAGTGTCGCAGCTTGAGCGCCTGATTCTGTCAAATGCTTGAGGTTGATATCCTGCTCACAGGTGCTATTCTTTCGTCGAGTACTTCCGAATGCAGTCAGTTTAGCTTGCAACTTCATTTCCCGGACACGACGAAAAAACTCGATGTCTTTGCTATTACTGCCAGGATTACCACCTTCAATATAATGGACACCCAAAGCATCAAGCTTTAGAGCAATTTTAACTTTGTCCTCGGCTGTAAGGCTAATACCTTCGCCCTGCGTGCCGTCGCGCAAGGTCGTATCAAAAATACATATTGGAGTTGACATGCTTAAACGGAAAGCCTCCTTCAGTAAAAACAGGTGAAACTATTATAGCACTTCTTGGATAAAATGTAGAGAGCAACGCGTCATTGCCGATGTATTCATTACCTCTGTATAATGAAGGGACGACTAGGAGGGATGAATGTGAGCGATAACGAGGGCGCGAGGAAGAGAAGAATCATTTTACACATTGATATGAACGCGTTCTATTGCTCTGTTCATGCCGCCGAAGAGCCAGATGTATATAAAGGAAAGCCGACAGCTGTTGCCGGAAGTGTGGAGCTGCGGAAAGGAATATTAGTTACAAGCTCATATGAAGCAAGGGCACTGGGAATTCGTACTGGAATGACCGTTCGTCAGGCGCTTATCCTTTGTCCGGAATTGATTCTAATTTCACCTAACTTCGATCTATATCGGAAGTATAGTCGTGGTTTTCTAAAAATTGTAGGCAATTATACACCACTCGTTGAAGCCGTATCGATTGATGAGTGTTTTCTTGATATTACCGGAAGCTCGCAATTCGGCACACCTATTCAAATTGCTGAAACCATTGCATGGAGAGTCAAGGAGGAACTATCCCTGCCTTGTTCAATTGGAATAGCTCCGAATAAGCTGCTCGCTAAGATGGCATCTGATATGCGCAAACCGGATGCGATTACGATTCTTCGTAAGCGGGAAGTGCCTAAACTTTTATGGGGCAAGCCATGCCAAACCTTGTATGGGATCGGTTCTCGTACGGCAGATAAATTGCTAAGGCTTAATATTAGGACGATCGGGGAGCTAGCTGCAGCAGACGAGAAGGTGTTAATAGAGAGATTTGGTGTATATGGTGCATGGATGAAGAGAGCAGCGAACGGATCAGATGATGCTCCGGTTGAACCGCTGCAGGAGGCACCCAAATCAATTGGACATACAACGACTCTCCCAGCGGATTTAATTGATCGAGACCAATATCGGAGAGTACTGCTTAATCTAGCTGACCAGACGACAAGGAGACTAAGGCATCAACGTATGGTATGCTCTACCGTTCAGATTACAATTCGAGATCCAGATATGCGTACAATCTCAAGATCATCAACTTTATCGATTCCAACTGAAGCCAATGAGGATGTCTATAGGATTGCATGTCGACTAATGGATATGCATTGGAAGGAAGGGAACCCGGTCAGGTTGCTTGGCATTACTTTACAGGGCTTGACGCAGAAAAAAGAAACGCCTTTGCAACTGGATCTCTTCTCATATGAGGAAAATCCGAAGAAGGAACGATTGATGAATGCAATGGATATATTAAGGGATAAGTATGGCGAGGATGCGGTACTTACTGCTGGCATGTTAGGGGATGATCCATCTACTCTCATTCGGAATAAGAAGCTTAGAGGGACCTCGCTTCAGAAGGATTTTTTGCGGGAGAAATTGGCAACCGATGAGAATGATTATTAAGAACTGGAAGCGATGGATATGATCTGGAATTTCGTTTGATCTTAGCTAGGTTTTATATTATATTGGACAGTAAGGACTGGACTATTAATGAATTCGGTTAGTAAAGATATTTGGGAGGTTAACTCATGGCTAAGTATACTTACGTAGATAAAGACACATGTATCGCTTGTGGCGCATGCGGCGCTTCTGCACCTGACATTTATGATTATGATGATGAAGGTCTTGCTGAAGTGATTTATAGTAACGATGGAAATCATGGTAACACTGAAATTCCAGAGGATTTATATGATGATCTACAAGATGCATCAGACGGATGTCCTACGGATTCCATCAAGATTGCAGAATCACAATTCAATATGTAATTGATATTGAGAATGAAAACAGCTTATTTCTAGGTGAATAGACCTAGGGGTAAGCTGTTTTTTTGTGTTTCCCATGACTTTCGTCACAAAAGTCAATTATTAGGCAAAATACTACAAGAAACCAAGTACCTACGTTATAATAGAGTATAACTGGAATCATTTACATTAAGGTGGGCGAGGGCTTATTGAAGGAACGAATTAAGAAGATTGCGATAGTGCTGAATGTGCTACTACTAATCGCTGTTTATTTTATTTATCAGTCACATTCCTTGCAGAGAGTTGACAATTTATTATTTGATTATGATATGAAACAAGCAGCAAACCATACTCCCGATTCTCGAATCGTTGTCGTGGCGATTGATGATGCTTCATTAGCAGAGCTGGGTAGATTTCCATGGGATCGGGCTGTATACGCACCTTTCCTAGCTGCACTAAACCAGGAGGGGAATATACCCAAAGCTATCGCTTTTGATATTATTTTCAGTGAATCAAGTGAGAGCCCTGATAGTGATATGGCTTTTGCGGAAGCATTGGCTAGCTATCCTAACGTGATTTTACCGGTAACGGGAATCATGGGAGATGTGTTTAGTACCTCTATAGCAAAACGGGATGAGCTAATAAAGGCACAGGCAACTGCCAAGCCTTATGAATTATTTGCCGAACTAGCTCAGCTTGCACATATTAACCGTGTTGTTAGTAAGGACGGGGTCATCCGACAAACCTGGCTGAATATGCAGGGGCCTGATGGGGATACGATTCCGTCATTGGCATGGAAAGTTGCTGAAATGGCTGGAGCGGATTTAAGTAAGTACACCGACGTTACAGATCCGAAGAAGTCTAATGAGCCTATTGCGAAGAATACGATGACGATTGATTATCAGCTCGTGACAGATGACTTCATGACTGTTTCATTCGTTGATGTGTTGAATGGGGCGTTGCCACCTGACTTGTTTAAGGACTCTATTGTTTTCGTTGGGTTTTCGGCTGTTGGACTGGCTAGTGATGGAGGGCAAGATACAGGAGTATCTCCAATCGAGAAAAACTTCAAATTAATGTACGCGCATGCGAATATTACGAATCAATTGTTGAACGGTACTCAGGTTTCTTATGCCCCGAATTGGTCGGAGCTCGCTTTGGCAGTATTGCTGTTTGCATTATTTGTTTTGCTGCCATGGAGACTAAAAAATATATATTCAATTTTGATTTTCATTGTCGTATTCATAGGTATTCTTTACGGACAGTATCAACTCTATCAAGCATACGCTGTGCATATTAATATTGTTGATTCTTTGCTAGCTCTGACTCTTGCATACTTGGCTAACGTATCGCTTAAATCCTACATGGATAGCGTTCAGAAGAGCTTCGTAACCCGACAATTCGGACGCTATATTTCACCTGATCTTGTTAAACAGATTGTGGCTCAAGACATTGAGATCAAGTTGGGTGGAGATTTGAAGCTCATTACGATTCTTTTCTTGGATATCAGAGGGTTTACACCATTATCCGAGAAATTGTCTCCACCGGAATTGGTAGATACTCTGAATACGATGTTCAATATGATTACTGAAACGACCTTAAGTAATGACGGAACAATCGATAAGTTCATCGGAGACGCAGCTATGATTTTGTTTAATGCCCCTCTTGAAGTTGTGGAGCATGAACGTATGGCTGTCAAAACCGCTTATGAAATCCAGCAAGGCATGATTAAGATTAGAGATGAAATTATGGACAAATACCAATGTGAAGTCAATGTGGGTATTGGGATACATACAGGGAATGTCGTTGTTGGTAATATTGGTTCCTATTTACGGGTCGATTATACGGCCATTGGCGATAACGTCAATATTGCAGCACGGATCGAATCGCAGACGAAGAAGGGGCAAGTTCATGTCTCTGAGCAAGTGTATGAGCAGACGAAAGACTTCTTCCGCTTCAACGAGGGTGAAGATCGTATGTTCAAAGGGAAGTCGCATCCAATTAGGGTATACGAGCTTCTTGGGCTTAATGGAGAGAAGTAAAGTAGATAGTTCAATAGCTGTTCTCCAATCTATCAAAGTGATCTATACAAATTCTGAACATATAAATTGAAGGGAGATAGACAAGTTGAGAAAAATGACGATTAGATTAATGGTGTTATTATTAATTGCATTGCCTCTATTGGGAGGCTTTGCAAACAAGTCATCAGCGGCGACATCCAGGGTAGCGATTATTAAGGAGCTTAAAGGGAAGGCGACAGTCAAGAAGGCTGGTGGAACGAAGGAATTCACTGCTTTTGCAAAGATGAGCTTAAACGAGGGGGATATTCTTGCTGTAGGAGCAGAGAGCTCTGCAGTATTGCAATTTTCCAACGGTACTTCTACGGATGACCAGATGACTGCTTCAGAAAATACGACATTAACGTTCTCTAAGCTATCAAATAGCAAAGGGACGGTAACTAAAGTCAGCATGCTTAAGGGCACAGTATGGTCAACGGTCAAGTCCATTACGAATTCAGAAGATGAGTTCACTCTTGAAACTCCAACTGCAATCATGGGCGTTCGCGGAACTAATCTGCTAATAGGCGTTGATCCTGTGACAGGAGAGTCTAGGTTCTTTATTGTTTCTGGTGTAGGGAATGTGGACAAAAAGGGTGAAGAAGGTCCGGGTAATGGAACAATCTTGTTTCCAGGTCAGAGTATCAATCTAGATCAGGAACTAGAAGCTGGAGAGTATGATGATCATAAAAATATAGTTAACCTAGGTGATTTAGTTTCATCAACAAGTAATGCGATCATCGAAGCAATTATTGCTAGTAAAGCAGCAATTGATAAAGAGAATGAAGAATATATTGCTAGGCTCAAGGAACAAAATGAATTGAGTAATGTACCGAATCTTCCGAATATACTGAATCAAGCTGAGATAGACCGAATCAAGCAAAATCTTGAGAATCTGATAGGTAACATTGTTAAAGAGGCGATTAAGCAGAATAAAGTTGATGAGACTGCGATTAAAGATTTAATTGATCAAATTAACAAACAAGTAAACAAGAAGCTCGATCTTGATAATGTGAAGCCTCTGGAGCTCAGCGCTCAAGAAAAAGAAAAGCAAGCCGAGCTAAAGGCATTGCAGGAAGCAAAAAAGAAACAGCAAGAAGCTGAGAAGAAAAAACAAGAGGAACTGCAAAAGCAAAAGGAAGATTTACTAAAGAAGCTTCAAGAGCAGTTGGAGAAACAAAAAGCAGAGAAACAAAAGGCAGAAGAAGCCGCGAGAAAGAAAGCGGAGGAGCAATTGAAATTAGGGCAAGAAGCAACTCCGTCGACTCCCCCTTCTGGGTCCGGTAATTCGGGATCGGGTGGAGGCCCTGTATCTTCGCCAAGCCCAGAACCATCACCAAGTCCGAGTCCAAGTCCAAGTCCGAGTCCAGAACCATCACCATCACCAAGTCCTGAACCAAGTCCAAGTCCGAGTCCAGAACCATCACCAAGTCCTGAACCAATTCCGGAAGAACTGCCAGAGGGAGTAACAAATTGGACATTAACTGATTCTCCCCAGAGCTATGCAATAATTAATAAAAAAGATGAAAAAATTGTTGCAGATATGCTGTATTACCAATATGCGACGGTCGTCTCAGACTCGACCACTTCACTCTTCATGGATATGAGTTTCAGTGATAAAGTAAATCATGTTGCTGTATATGGAGTACGTGGAGAAGGAGAAGGCGAAAGCTCTCCATTAATTTTAGAGAAGGATATTAGTGGAGCTCCAATTTCATTAAGCGATCACCTTATCAAGTTGAACGAGCTTGAGCGATATACGCGCTTCAATATTAATTATTCTATTGATGAAATTGATCATGAAAAATATTATAGCTTAACATTGATCATCCAAAAGGGTCAATTGGACGTTGAATCCATGATTATGAATGATGTAGAAATAAAATATTCTGAAGATATGTACTCAATAGATACTCGTAAGCTAAGCGAAAATGAATATCTTGCGTTTGCGGGGCGAGAAACAAGCGAATATGACTTATATGTTAAGCCCACTTTGGATAACGATTTTACTATTGTTGAAGTCATATTATTGAGTGAAGGTCTCTCAAAGACTACTTTGGGTTACCGCATTGAACTTCGTGAAGGATGGAACGATGTTACGATACGACTCTGGGACTTTTCCAAAAAAAATCATGTGGATTATAAGCTAAGTATTTGGAAAGGTGACGCTGAACCTCCGGAATTTGCTATATCAAGTTTCGGCGCTTTTGATCGCTTTTTTATTAAAGAATTACCTTCATGGTTTGCAGTTGTAACAGAAGAGGCAACGGCAGCGAATTTTACACCGATATTTGCAGAGGGCGTTGAGATATTGACGGTAGAGTACATGAACGACGGGCAAACGGTGGAAGTATCTAATCCTTCAGAACCCTTTGTGATTCCATTCAATGGTTCCGATCGCGTGGTAACCTTCTTCCTTCAAACAGGTGATCGAAAAATAATATACGATGTAATAGTAACGACTACCCCGACGAATATTGGATAATAATGAAACGCGAAGCTAGCGATTAAGGAGACTCATTAAATGAGGAATAATATACGGACGATTGGATTACTCACATTAGGCTTGTCCCTGATTGTGCCCTCCGTTGCGCTTGCAGCAACGGATACTAACTGGACGAAGTCAAGCGAGCTCTATGAGATTCGCACTTGGACAGGCCAATCACAATGGGGGCATGTTGATGGTCCAGTCAAATCTGCGACTCTCTTTCACCCGCGTTCCATTGTGGAGCTTCCGAATGGTAAGCTGCTTGTCGCGGACACAGAGAACCATATGTTGCGGGAGATTTCTGTGGATGCCGTAACGACTTATAGCGGTTTATTTGTTGGAGAATCTGAATCACGTACCCCGATTGGAGCATACAACGATGATCAGCTAAACTTGGCAGCTTATAATCAGCCAACTGGACTGACTGTAGATTCGCTAGGCAACATCTATATCGCAGATTCTGGCAACAACGCGATTCGTAAGATTACTAAGGATGGCAAAGTGAATACACTAGCAGGGAATGGCTCGATTGGTAATAAGGATGCGAAGGGTAAAGAAGCAACCTTCTATTCCCCTTCGGATATTGCAGTAGATTCAAAAGGGACCGTGTATGTGTCAGATACTTTGAATCATACGATCCGTAAAATTACGCCAGAAGGTGTGGTAACGACTTTAACGGCATCGTCTAATCGAGCTATTGAGTATTTCCCAGGAGCAGCAGAGTTTGCAGGAGATTATGCGGATGGAGCAATTGCCAACGCCAAGTTTAATGAACCAAGCGGGCTAGCTGTGGATGGAAATGATAACCTGTATGTAAGTGATCGTGGTAATCAGAGAATACGTTATATCGACTTCACTAAAGGCACCGTAACAACGGTAGCAGGTGGTAAATCATCAGACAATGGAACATCTATCTATACGAAGAATAGTGCTTATGCATTAGGAGACTTCTTGGATGGTGCTGCAGTAGAGTCTAAGTTTAATGCCCCTGAAGGCTTAGCGCTGACTGAAGACGGCTCACTCATTGTGGCAGATAGCTTGAATCATGCCATTCGAATTATTCAAGACGGAAAGGTCACAACTTTAACAGGGATACCTGTAGAGTTTGGCGTTGCGGATGGCCTAACGAATCACGCGCAGTTTAATCATCCTACGGATGTGACTGTTCTCAAAGATGGTCGTCTTGTTATCGTAGATGAATCTGGAAATAAGATTCGTGTCCTACAGAAGTATGCCAAACCGGCATCCATGCCTTCGGACAAGTCCATATCCGTTCTACTAAATGGTAAGATTGTATCGTCGGATGTACCTGCTCAATTGAAATCTAATGCCGTCTTGCTTCCTGTCCGCAGTGTAGGAGCCGCCTTAGGATACAAGGTGTCATTTGACAAAAAGACTGGAGCGGCGATCTTAACCAAGGGTGAAACGACATACACAATCAAGAGCGGTGCAAATACAGTAACGAAATCGGTGAAAGGCGTTAAGCAAACGCTCACCTTGAATGCTCCAGTTGCAGAAGTAGATAAGAGAGTGTTCATTCCCGTTCGTTTCTTTGCAAATGAAAGTGGCCTTGATATTCAATGGGATGCAGAAAATCAAACTGTAGTCATTCGTAATGTGGTTTTTAATTCAGGATTATAGAACTAGAAGCTAATCATGGTTAGTAATGAAGAAAGCTTAGTAAGTTAACGTCTGTTAACTTACTAAGCTTTCTTTATTTTTACTTCAAATTTGTACAGAAAAATCAATGTGCAACCGATAATAAGAAGAATGCAATTTTAGAATGGGAGGTGAACGGCATGAGCAAAGAGTCACGCATTGATGAACAGATCCAGCACTTCTATGACAACGTTCCCGATGTCGGAGACGCCCTGCCGCTCAAAGATTACCTCCTTAAGCATGAGGATAGTCGAATGGCTTGGTACTTGCTTGGTAAGGAGTATGAAGGACGGGGAGATGCGGCGAAAGCGAATTATTGTTTTGCGCAAGCTGGAGATATCTATGAGGCGTTTGAATCTAAGCCTGCACCAAGCTTGCCTGGGGGGACATCCAATAAGAAAAGCAGCTGGGGGAAATGGCTCCTTGGACTGTTATTATTTATTTTCTTAGCAGGGTCTGCTATTCTTGCCCTTAAAATACTTAATCCGGAAGACAACAAACCACTGGCAGCGAAGCCAGTAAATGAAGAGATAGCTTCTCCTCCTGTAGATACAAATGTGAAGCAGGGCTCCACTGGGAAACCAACGATATTACCTTCTAATATGGTGCCGCCGGATCAAATCGCAGGTGCATCTGGACCTAATGATAAAGGTCATGATGTTTTAGGGTCTTTGTTAACATTGAATCCGACGAAGCAACCGCGGATCCTCATATCAACACCTGAGCTTGGCAAATGGAATGATTGGGTGAAGAGTGGAAAGCCGATTGCCTCTACTACTTCAGATAAGGAAGCGGGAACTGCAAGTGTTCAATGGTACGATCCAAAGTGGTGTGATTGTAAACCGGACGACTCAAAGGCTATACAGAAGCTAGTACAAAGCTGGAAGCCGCTTCAGGAGGAGAAAATTGCGCTCCGCTCGGCGATGACTCGATATCGGGAAAAGACAGGCAAGTGGCCAGCAACACCTGAAACGTTAGCGGCGGATTATCCGGCGAATACGATGGCAGGTTGGTCAGAAAGTATGACATCTTGGTTCGATGAGCTTAAAGCTGAGCTTGAGAATAAGAAGGATGGTAAAATTCCACGAACGGCTGGGTGGCCGGAAGATACAGGGCCGAATAGTGGACATGGGACTCCATCTGGTAAATTGTCTCCACTGGCGGAGGAAGCACTCGAAATTATCGTGGATAAAAGCAATCATAGACTAGCTGTTGTGAGTGGCGATGTCATTTTGCGTAATTATGAAGTGGGTTTAGGGGGAAGTAAAACTCCCGAAGGGAAATTCGCGATTACAGAGAAGGTTAAGAATCCGAATGGAAGCAGCACTGGAGTATTTGGTAGTCGGGGGATGACCTTATCGGATAGTCGATATGGTATTCACGGTACGGATGAGCCCGCAAGTATGGGGAAGGATGAATCCTTAGGTTGTATTAGAATGAAAAAAGAAGATATCGAGGAGTTATATGATCTTGTACCTATGGGTACTCCTGTCACTATTGTAAAAGGAGGCTTGCCCGACGAGCAGCGCGTACCGTCGGAACGTTTCCGACTGTCGAGCACGCAGGACGAGACAAACCCCCACAAGGTATATGATTGGTTAAATTAGTACGATCGCTTACCTATTACTTGTCCAAAGCAAGAAGCAAAGTCATGACCACTACAATAACTCCAAAAGCCACCCCAATCCATATAAGCGCCTTCTTATTAATTTCTTCCTTTGGTTTCTGGCGTGACGTGATGGGTGGTTTCCTTTTGTGTGTGCTCATGTTTATCAACCTCTCTATCATATGATTCGTGAACTCTTTACATTGTAATCGTTTTCTCCAAGGAATACTAGACAAGTTGGATGGCATTGGAGATTGCAGTTGTGTTCTTTATATGAATATTGTTGTCATTAAAGGCACTAAGCTCTTTTCTTTTTGCTTGGAAAAGGCTAAACTGTTACCCGAAAGGTTTTCTTTATTCACCAACAACTATCTCTATCCATCGTATCGGTTCCGTGAAAGGATGTCGAATTCATTGTTGTACCAAATCGCCAAACCCTTCTTGTTCAAGATGGACCCTGAAGCGGCTCACCACTTGATCGTGGACGGAATGGGTACTGCTGCTAGGATACCTGGAGTACCCTCACTTCTATCTGCAGTATGGGGCACGAAAGCTTCTCCTGAACTCGCGGTGGATTTATTCGGACTTCATTTTACACACCCAGTCGGACTGGCCGCTGGCCTCGATAAGAATGCTAAAGCAGTAACTGGATTATCCAGAATCGGATTATCTTTCCTCGAAGTGGGAACAGTGACACCCAAGGGGCAAAGCGGCAATGAACAGCCTCGTCTATTTAGGCTTCCACCTGATGAAGCGCTCATTAATCGGATGGGCTTTAATAATGAAGGGGCGGATGTGATGGCTGCACGGCTTTCCAAGCTATCACGTCATCGGGTTCCTCTGGCTGTAAATATCGGTAAAAATAAGATAACACCTAACGAAAATGCTGCGGATGACTACCGAGCGTGCGTACAGAAGCTTTTTCCATACGGAGATTTCTTCGTAGTCAACATTAGCTCACCTAATACACCGGATTTGCGTGCACTGCAGCATGGAGATGATTTACGAAACCTATTGAACGCGGTGAAGGATGAGATGGCGAAGCAGGCCGAGAAGCATGGGGAGTTGCCTAAGCCTATTTTAGTTAAGATTGCTCCTGATAATACGGAGGAGCAGTTAGCTTATATGGCGGAAGCGATTCAGCTTAGTGGAATGTCGGGCGTTATTGCAACGAATACGACGATTAGTCGTGAAGGATTAACGCATAAAAATGCCGGAGAAACGGGCGGACTAAGCGGAAGACCGTTAACAGCACGTTCGACAGAAGTTATCCGTAGCTTGTATAAAATCACGAACGGGAAGCTTCCGATTATCGGTTCAGGAGGCATCTTTACAGCAGATGATGCCTATGACAAAATTCGTGCGGGAGCTAGTCTTGTCGAGGTGTATACGGCGATGATCTATAAAGGGCCAGCTCTTCTTAAGGAAATACATCGCGGTCTTCTTACAAGATTGAAGCAGGATGGATTTACACGTATTACTCAAGCGATAGGTGCGGATCATCGTTAGGAGGAATTTCGATGGACGGAAGGGATTGGGGAAAGTTCTTGCTCCCCTATGAACAAGCGGCCGAAGAGCTTAAGGTAAAGCTTAAGGCGCTCCGAGCCGAGCTTAAATCAAGGGATGAATATGCTCCGATTGAATTCGTCACCGGGCGAGTGAAGCGGGTGTCCAGCATATTGGAGAAAGCACGGAGGTTGTCCGTGCCCCTAGATCGTATCGAGCTTGGCATTGAGGACATTGCAGGAATTCGCATTATGTGTCAGTTCGTTGATGATATATACAGAGTTGCAGATCTGATCCGACATCGGAAAGATTTGACGCTTGTATATGAGAAGGATTATATAACGAACTTTAAGGATAGTGGTTATCGGAGCTACCACCTCATCGTGGAATACCCCGTTCAGACATCACTAGGATCCAAGCCAGTACTAGCTGAGATCCAAATCCGTACGTTAGCTATGAATTTCTGGGCGACGATTGAGCATTCCTTGAATTATAAGTATCGTGATCAATTACCGCCACATGTTAGAGAACGACTGCGTAAAGCAGCTGAGGCTGCGTTTTCACTGGACAACGAGATGTCCAGCATTCGTCAGGAAATTGTCGATGCTCAGCAGGATTTCGAAGAAAGCTCTGTTATTGTGCGCAGAGTGCTTAACGAAATTCAGGAGCTTTACTTTTTTCGTAGGGTTAGAGAAGCTGCGCAATTCCAGCTCCGTTTCAATGAACTATGGGAGCATGATGACGTGTGGGGGCTGAAGGAGCTATCCCTTGAAATTCAGGCAGCACTAGATCGTGCAGGTAAAGGCGGTCTTTCAACCTAATGCTGAAGCAGCAAAAAAGGCGTTATCCACCAGCAAATAGGGGGATAACGCCTTTCTTTATTAAGCATTTGGATTAAAGTTTTCTTCGATGAGTTGGTTAATTTGGTCGGGAGTTTTGCCTTCATTACTCCAATCTTCTATTTTCACCAATTCTTCTGTACAGATACCGCAGTGACCACTGTGATCGGTCCAAGTGATTCCTTTATCATTCTTGCTTGCGACATAGCAACGATGCAAGGAAGTGTGTACATCATCAAACTCCATACAGCCACAATAGCACTTCACCAATTGCATGATTTCTTCATATTTTCCAACAACGGAATAGAGATGTTTTGTCTGATCTGTATAGTCCTCTAAGAAAGAAGGCATATTTGCATAGGATGCTTCGAGCTCCCAGGTTTCACTTCCGTGAAGATGAGGCTCGCCTTCTTTCGCTCCGCCTCCGCAAGCAACTAGAATGACTCCACATGCTAATAGAGCAGCAGGCAATACTAGTAACCACTTGGCTGCCTTCATTAGTCGTTACCTTCTGGTTTGTGCTTGTTAAAGAAAGCCTTAAAATCTTCAATGGAGTAGCCAGCCGTCGCGTTTCCTTGCCGCAAGCCACCTTTCATCCGATCGCTTTCTACACCGTCTTTGTAATAGACAAGTGTTGGAGTAGCTTCAATACCCATTTTATTGAAATAGGGTCTGAATTCGAGAAGATTAAATTGATGAAGATTAATCCCCATCTCATCGGCAACAGGCTTCAATTGAGGAGTTGTCACTTTGCAATGAGGACAATCTGAAGCAAAGTAATAGACGAAGAAGCTTTCTTTATTGGCGATCTTATCGTCCAATTTATCTGGAATAATGATATTGTTATAGTTAGGATCATTTAATATTGCTCTTGTCTCTTGAAATAGATCATCCGACGGTTTACCGTAGACAGTGTCTGGTTTCGAGTTATTAATTACAACTAGTGCTACAATAAGTACAGCAAGTATTCCGAAAAAAATCGATAATTTCTTGGCGTTCATTCTTAATTCCCCCATTATGTATTGGTCTATATTTTAGTTAAAATGGACAGGCCCGTTCAACATTTACATTATACTTGATTTGGGTTATTCGCATAAAGGAATTAGGTGGAATGACATTAAACTGTCAAAAAGAAAGTTGGTTACCTTATGAAAGTGAAAATGCGAATAGATAAAATGCTTGGGAATCTAGGCTATGGAACGAGGAGTTCTATTAAGCTGTTGATCAAGCAAGGTGCTGTGACTGTTAATGGAACTTTGGTTAAGGACCATGGACTACAAATTAATCCAAATGAGGACGAAGTGGTACTCGATGGCATGACGATTCAGTATCGGGATACCGTCTATGTTCTTCTCCATAAGCCTGCGGGGGTTATTTCCGCGACGGAAGATAAGCGTGATCAAACGGTTATTGATCTACTAGACGAGGATATAACGGTGATGTCGCCTTTTCCTGTTGGACGCTTAGATAAAGACACGGAAGGCCTACTCCTGATTACGAACGATGGAAAGCTGTCTCATGAGCTTCTATCCCCTCGCAAGCATGTTCCTAAGACGTATCGCGCTTTAGTCGCAGGACAAGTCGGAGACACGGATATCGAGGAGTTCAAGCGAGGAGTTACACTTGATGATGATTATGTGACGATGTCTGCGCAGTTGGGTGTATTAGCGAGTAAAAGTGGCGAAGGCAGCCCAGTTGTCGGAGAAGCTCAATACGAAGATGAATTGACGTCTGCAGTGATGCTTGTTCCTCAAGAAGCGGAGCTTGATCCGAATGTAGCGTTAAGCTGGATAGAGCTAACGATCCATGAAGGGAAGTTTCATCAAGTGAAGCGCATGTTCGAAGCCGTTGGTAAAAAGGTACTCTATTTGCGTCGTATTTCAATGGGGCCTCTGAAGCTAGATCCGGCACTTGCACCAGGGGAATGGCGTGAACTGACGGAAGAAGAAGTCGACAGCCTGCGTAACTATCGAAAGGGTGGAACGGAATGAAATATGGCATTATTGCACTTGATGTAGACGGCACGTTACTTAATGATGAACACGAGCTAACCCCTCGAGTTCGCAATGCTGTTCGAGCAGCTGCTGAGCAAGGATCTGAGATCGTACTTTGCACGGGGCGTGGCTCGTCTAGCGCGTTACCTGTGCTAAATGAATTAGGCTTAAAAGGAACGATGATTACCCACAATGGTGCTTCTGTCGTAGATAGTGAGAGCCGGGAAATTATTTATGCGACGACCATATCCCATGAGCAAGCGCAGCGCTATACAGACTATTGCCGTGAGCGAGGCATTCATTTTGATATGAATACAGCTTTCGAATTGTATGTGGAAGCTATGAGGGATGATGCTGAGATGATGTATAGCCGGATGTTAGCTCGTCCGATTATACGCAGCAGGAATGAAGGTTTTCCGGAGGGCATGGTGAAGCTGTCCATTTTTGCTTTGAAGGAAGAGCTCGATGATTTAGAGGCAGGATGGTCGAGCTGGAATCATGAGCTACAAACGATTAGAAGTGGAGATTATTTTATTGATGTACAGCATCATCAAGCTTCTAAAGGCAAAGCGCTTGAACAGTTCGCGAATAAAAGAGGAATACCACGGGAGCAAATTTTAGCACTCGGCAATTATTATAATGATACCGCGATGCTTACTTATGCGGGATGGGGAGTGGCGATGGATAACTCACCTCCTGAGGTCAAGGCAGAGGCAAATGAAGTTACGGTTTCCAACAATGAGGATGGCGTTGCTATCGTAATCGAGCAACGGGTGTTAGCGTAGTTGAATGATTGAAGCGAATAATGAAAAAAAGCAAGCCGAAACATTCTCGGCTTGCTTTAAGCGGTGTTCAGAGGATTAATTTTTACTTCCTTGACGTTTCTTAGTTACAGGAACCCTATCTTCTCTTATTGTATCGTAGTCCGTGATTCGATTTTTACCAGAGGTCTTACTATGATACATGCCCTGGTCTGCTTGCTTCATTAAGGACTCAGCTGTTTCTCCAGGGGCGGACATACTATAGCCGACACTGATCGTGACGATTGTTTCCTTCTCTGTACGTGAACGAATGGATTCAGCGACTTGCATAACCGCTGAGACGGGTCCGAATACGAACGCAACAAGCTCTTCTCCTCCGTAACGGCCAGCTAGTCCAACGCCATCTGTTTCCTCCATCAACAGGGCTGCCGTCTGTTTAAGTACGCCATCGGCTTTATGGTGACCATGGGTATCGTTTAATTTCTTGAAATTATCGATATCACAGAAAATAACTCCTAGCTGACGTCCGGCAAATAGGGATTGCTCCAATCTTCCCATAAAATATCTTCGGTTATAAAGGTTCGTTAGTCCATCGGTGATCGATGAGCGATAAACAGACTGAAGGATCTCGACGACTCGTTCGAACAGAAGTACGAATAATAAGATGTAATAAACAACCGGTAATAGTCCTGCGATTGTCTTGAAGATTTGGACTTCTGGAGCCCAATAAGTACCGGATATAACGGCAAGCTGCATCGTAAATGCAATCATAAGGCTGGCCATATATTTGCGCGGTTGTCCGATGTGCGGGGCAAACATGAGCACGAACAGTGGACCGAGTAATAGTAAGAAACCGTCTAACACAGGGGTTGATTGGATATTACTCATCCAATTGTGATCCGATTTAGATACGCCTGGTAATACATCTCCAATGGCAATGAGTAGACCGGTTATCAGTAATCCGATAAACCATAATCGGGTTCTCGGACGTCTGCGATGATACAATTCGAAAACAGCGAAATTGATGACAATGAATGCATATACTTGTAGAAGCTTCCCGATAAAGACTAAAGATGGCAATGAAGGAGTTAGCCCTATGGATATGGCTAACTGTAGTAAATGATGGATAAGGATGAATGCGAGAGAAGTGAGTAACGACCGATAGGCTCTTGTATGGTTGCGCTGATATAGACGATAGGACATGAATAACATGAGAGCCACAATGACGACAGCCATAGCAGATGAGAATAGGAGGCCGAAATTATTGAGTGAGAGTGTGATCTGGTACATGTTTGGCTCCTTTAAGATGACGATGTAACTTGCAGAACATATGTTTCTAATATATCATATTTTTTGAGAGACTTAGAGCGTTATTTATTCATCTTGACGACTTAGATTGACGGAAGCGAGGAGGAATCGCCCTTGAACATCTTGCAGGCGCTGTTTTTCCCACCAGAGCAACCGGGTGGCGTCTCGTCCATGGTACCTTATATTGGGGAACGGTTCCGTAAAATCGGCTGGGAAATGGAAATGTTCTCTTTGCCGAAACGAATCCGTAACAAAGGACATGAAGAGATTAATTTTGTGACATTTGACTGTCTGCCTTATGCAGGAAATGCTATCGTAGACAGATATATTCAGACCTACAAGGATTACATCTGGTGGGTGAAGCTAAGGCTTTCCGGCCAGAAATACGATCTTATTCATGCTCATCATCCGATTGCAGCGTTAGCAATGAAGCACGTATTTCCGAATACTCCAGTGCTTATGACGATTCACTCGAGCTATGAGCGGGAGCTTATCCTGAACGGACGTATAGTCGAAGGTGGCCCAGAGCATCGTTTTCTTACATCGATATATGGAGAGCTAGAGCATCAAACCGAACGATTGATGACGGTATCGAACTCCTTTGCTCAATATATCGGCACATTCTTACAAGAACCTAAGGAAACGATTGTTATTCCGAATGGTTACGATGAAAAAAGGTTTAAGCCGATTCCCCATGAGAATGAAGTGGCACAACTAGTGACAATATGTCGTCTCGTACCAGCGAAAGGCTTAGATATTCTGCTTCACGCTTGTGCGGAGCTTCGCAAGAGAAACAGTAAGTTTGTATTGCATATTATCGGAGACGGACCTATTCGCGAAGAGCTGGAAGCTTTATCTCAACAGCTCGGTATATATGACGATACGATTTTTTACGGGTACATGCTGCATCCTGAAGAATTGCTTCCGTTTTTCGACATCTTCGTTCTACCTTCGCGTGCAGAGGCATTTGGTTCTGTGTTCGCAGAAGCTGCGCTTTGTTTACTTGCCCTAGTTGGAACGGATGTTGGCGGAATCGCGGAGCAGATTGAGAACGGCACGAATGGGTTGCTTGTTCCCTCGGAAGATCCGATTGCTCTTGCTGGAGCGCTTGAGACGGTCATTAATGACCCCCATTTCCGTTATGAGATGGCGCGGGCAGGCTGGAACAAGGCGAAGAAAACATACTCTCTTAACCGAGTCATTAGCGAGCTGAAGCAGATTTATGAACAGGAGATGTGATCGGAGTGGCTGTTCCTTTTACTTTCGTGCATGCAGCCGATCTTCATCTCGATAGTCCATTCAAAGGACTGACCAAGGTTCCGGACACTGTACGAGACAGGCTCCGTGAATCGACGTTCGCTGCATTGCAAGGGATATGTGAGATCGTCAAGAGGGATAAGATTGATTTTGTCGTGCTAGCGGGCGACCTCTTTGATGCCGCAGATCGCTCCTTGCGCGCGCAATTGCGGCTGCAACGCGCTCTTGGCAGTATTACAGAACAGGGAGCTCAAGTGTTCATCGTTCATGGCAATCATGATCCGGAGAGTGGTCGCCAAGCTAAGCTGGATTGGCCACAAGGGGTTCAAGTATTCGGATCTATGGACGTAGATTGCTTTCCTGCCTATACCCGAGAGGGTGAGCTTGTGGCACATATTTATGGTATCTCTTATCCAACTCCTGCTGTCACTGAGAATCTGGCGCTCCGCTTCAAGAAACGGGAGGGGGCGCCTTTTCATTTGGCGCTGCTGCATGCCAACGTAGATGGAGAGCCTTCTCATGACAATTATGCACCATGCAAGCTAGAAGAGTTAACTTCAGCTGGGTTTCAATATTGGGCGCTTGGTCATGTACATAACCGTCGGATTCTTAATGAATACCCCCATGTCGTCTATCCAGGCAACATACAAGGACGCAGCATCCGCGAAACGGGTGGCAAAGGTGTCTATGTCGTCTCGGTCTCAGATGCGGGGGCTATTGACATGCGGTTTCGGGATATTGCAGATGTCTTGTGGAAGGAATTAACCGTATCCATACAAGGGATTGAGCGAGAGCAAGAGCTTAAGATGAGACTGTTGTCTGCGCTAGATGAAGTGCGTTCCGACGCCGAGATGAGACCCGTCGTCGTGCGAATTCGCTTGGAAGGTCGTGGCAGCTTGCACGATCGGCTGCTCCAGCCGACTGTTGCGGAGGAGTGGTTGGAGGAGTTAAGGGAGTCGCTTGGCGAGACAGAGGTCATAGAGGACTGGATATGGCCGGAGTCGATTGTCGTGCGTACCGGGAGCAACCTGCAGCTAGAGGTAGTTGCAGAGGAGGACGGGTTTGTAGGCGAGCTTCTGCGAAGAGGCCTAGCAGTGGCGCAACACTCCGAAGGATCGAAATCTCTATTGGATGAAGCGATGGAAGCTCTTAATAAACAGCCCAAAATTCGAGAATGGCTGGAAACAAGAAGCCATGAAGATCGTGTGCAATGGATACAGCAAGCGATGGAGCTGTCTGTTTCATTATTAAGGGATGATGAGACGGGGTAAAAGCGAAAGAAAGGAGGCTACGCGATGTATTTACGAGAGCTCCATGTAGACGGATATGGTGCGCTTCAAGACGTGAAGCTTCAGTTGGAAACGCCTGTTACCGTTCTCTATGGTCCTAATGAAGCAGGTAAAAGTACCTTGCTTCGGTTTGTACGAAGTATGCTTTACGGATTTCCCACGCGCAAAGATCTAGTGGAACGGGGAGAGCCCGTATTCGGGGGCAAGCATGGCGGACGAATCCTTTTATCGGACAAGTCTGGTCGCGATTGGATACTTGAGCGATATTCAGAACGAGGAAGCGTTCTAACGGTTAGAGATGACAGCGGAATTGAGCAAACATTCGGACAAAATGAATGGGAGCGCTTATTCCTTGGTGGAGTCTCGGAGCGACTGTTTCGGCAATTGTTTGCTGTTTCATTAAATGAGTTACATGAGCTGCGTACGCTACAAGGCGAGGATGTTGGTAATTATTTGTACCACTCCGGGCTTGCGGGCGGTACCGCATTAACAGCTGCTAGACGCCAGATTGGCACGGAAATGGATCGCCTGTTTCGTCCCAAAGGAGCAACTCAGGAGATCAATAAGCTACTCAGCGCGATGAAGGAAATCGAAACAGCTATTCGCCACAATCGTGACGGAGTCCGCTATTACCAGGAGACGGGGCAGGAGCTGGCTCACGTTGAGCAGCAATTGGCGTCACTGGAGTTGACCTTTCCGAAGCTACGTTTACAAACTGCAAGGCTCCAAGGTGCCTACGAGCTGCGTGAATGGTGGCTGAAACGGGAAATGCTGCTCGCTGAGGAAGCGGAATTACGTGGACAGCTAGCAGATCCCTCGGTGCCATTATTGTCGGAGGAAATGGCATCCTCTTGGGAGGAAATGAAGCGGCAACGGAGTGAAGCATCGAGTAGGCTAGCAGGTGCTCGAAGCTCGGCTCAGGAATTGCACTTGGTACGAGACCAGCTTTTATGGGATGAGGCGTTCGTAGCCTCTTATCCAGAGTGGGAACGTTTAGAGTCTGTACGTGAAGCAATCATCGCTAAGAGGGATGAGAGGTCAGAGCTCGAAGCTGAACGTAGGACATTGGAAGAAACCGTGCAAAGTACGTTGTCGAGATTGTCCGTGGCTTGGGGAGAGACAGAGCTGCTTGCATTCGGTGGTCTAGCGGCTGAGCGTGAACAGGTTCGCAAAATTCAGCAGGAGTGGGAGCAATCTGAACGAGCGACGGTAACATTACAGGCTGAATTGCGTAGAATTGCGAGGCAGCAGGAGGTGCTGCAAGCCGAAGAAAGGTCAGCATTGGGAAGTAGCGATGCTTTATTTGGTTACGCCCACGCCTCATCTAAAGATCTTATGTTGCCTTTCGGACATTTCGTTCCGCGGACGAAGGCAGCTCTGTTACAGGCTTGGCACAACTCTGAGGATGCGAGACGGGATTACGAGCGGGCTCGGACAAGCATACGCCCTTCACGTTTGATTACGACTCGGGTTAGATCAAGTTCCGAACAGATTTCTACAACCGTATTGTATGCGATGGCGGGGCTACTTGGAATAGTGTCAATTGTATTGCCGTTCATTCTAAGTAGTGAGGGACATAACTCAGCAATGTATTTTGGAATATCCACTGGCTTACTACTTTTATCCATTGGATTAGCGTTTGCTGGTTCACGTCGTAAATGGGGCAAAGCTGATCGAGAACGAGCTACAGCAGGTACATCTTCAACGATGAATCAGGTTTCGGATGACTACATAGCCAGCATTAGAGTGCATCATCGACAGATGAGCGAACGGCTGCGTCAATTAATACAAGATCCTGAGGTCGCGGCTACTCAGCTTATACCAGACTTATCAGAATTGGAACCATCGGAGTTCATGCCTTCTTCAGAGACGTTCGATCTAGTATGGCAGCAGCTTCGGGATGCTGTTCACGAACAGATTGAACGACTTGAGGAATTGGATCGGGATAAATCCAAGCAGCAGGAATTGCAAGGTAGAACGCAGGAGCTGCAGATGGAGCGAGAGCTTGTAGAACGTGATTCTATCGTGCAAGACACACGAATGGAAGAGCTACAAGAGCGCTGGCAGCAGTGGCTACACGCGCGGAAGCTTCCTCTTCATCTTACACCGGATAGTTTACCGGAGTTGCTCGGAATGGCCGAGCAAGGGCAGACGATGCTACGGCAGCGTCAGCGTACAATGGAACGATCACAAACACTAGACAAAGCGATTCAAGAGTTCGAGCAAGCAGCAGCTAGGCTTATGGAGGAATGTCCACCTCCTGTTGGCATGCGACAGGATGCTGTCGTTGCTGTTCAGTGGCTACATCGGGAATCGGCCAAGCAGCTATTGGTGAAGGAAGAGGCGAGCAAGTTAGATCGCAGGCTCGCTGAATTGAAGCTAACTGTAGTAGCAGCTCAAGATGCGCTTCACGACGTAGACAACGGCATCGCAGCATTGTTCCATGTGGCGCAAGTTGAAACCGCAGTACAATTGGAACAACGATTGCGCATGGATGAACGCTGCTTGGTGCTGCGTAAGGAAGCTCGTGAAATCCAGCTTCGGCTAGAATCTGGACGGGGCTCCGATGAGCAGGCACAGCTATATGAACTGCTTAGAGCTTACGATGAAGCCTCCCTCTCATCCCTCCTAAGTGAACGGCAAGCTTTGTTGGAGCAAGAAGAGGCATCTCGTACGGAGTTGCTGGATAAGCGCGGGCGCTTATCTCAAGAACTCGAACGGCAACGCACAGAAGCTGAGCTTGAAGACAATGGACAACGTCTGCGTGAGCTCCAAAGCAAGCTTGAGCTTCTAACCGAACGGTATGCGATTCTGGCGATCACGGATAGGCTTATTGTTCAGACGAAAGCGGTTTACGAAGAAGAGAAGCAGCCGATTGTTCTGCAACGCGCATCTTTGTATTTTCACCAGATGACGAATGGTGCTTATACTCGTATTGTGGCTCCTAGTGATTCCAAAACCTTATATGCAGAAACCAGTGACCACCGCATGCTGGATAGTCTATTCCTTAGCAGGGGCACCCAGGAGCAGCTATATTTGGCAATGCGATTCGCATTGTGTGATGCAGCATCACCCGAGCATCCACTGCCGTTACTTCTAGATGATTTGTTTGTTCATTTTGATGAGCAACGACTAATGCACACCTTACCTGTATTAGAAAAGCTAGGACAAGCCAGACAAGTGATCTTATTTACTTGTCATCGGCATGTAGCTCAGACTATAGCTTCGGGGATTCCAGCAGCCCGGATGCTGACCCTGGGGGAGAAGAAGACGTTGGTGGATAAGGCGGACGTGTTCGATCACGGCTTATCAGAAAGAGCCAGCCTAAGCTGAGTATTCCGAATATCGGATACAGAGTCGACAATAACGTGCCGAAGCCGAACTGGCCTGCGAGAAAGCACAAGAGCAACAGAATCGCGGTAATCATCCATTGCGAGGCTTTTGTTCTTTCTTGTAGTTGCAGGGTTAGTCCATAAATATCAGCGACTAGTGTCGTGAAAATTTCCATGAATATGAGGAAAATGTAAATCCAGTGTATCCAGGGACCAAGCTCGCGAGCGATTCCACCCATTGGGATTTCAAATTGTAAAATGCCAGGCATACGAGCGGATAAGGCGAAATGTCCTCCTAGCAGCAGCAGCCCGATTCCAATACCGCCCATCCATGCCCCTCTTCGTAAGAGCTTAGCATCGCCTATTGCTGCTCCAAGTGGGACAAGGACAGCTTGTGACATGGACAAGTTAAATGCAGCGTATAGAAAGGGCGATAGCCAGGCCGCCCAGGGTGAAAGCTCGTTAGGGCTCCGCATCCAGTGATCGGAAATGGGGGTGCGAAGCGTCTCGAACACTAGAAAAGCCGTAAATCCTATCATCAGAGGCACGACAACGGTGTTTATCGTTAATATGGCATTCATACCCTTGCGCAGCAGCATGAAACAGGCGAACATCGTAATGATTAATCCAGACTGATAGCTTAAATTCAAATGCTCAGAGAATACGGAGCCAGCACCAGCAAGCATGACCGCATTGACTCCAAGTAACACGATTAGCATCACATGACTGACCCAACGCCCTGTTTTTTCCCCAAATAAGTATTTGTTGAGATCTTCATAAGATTTCGCCTTTAACTCAGCTGCGAGCAGCATGACTTTTGCTCCGATCCACACGAAGAATAGCGTGGATACAATGATGAGATACGGCCCCCAGTGACCGAAACGGGTAAAAAATTGCATGACTTCTCTTCCAGAAGCAAAGCCAGCCCCTACGACGGTTCCAATAAACACGAGTGCGACCTGTATACTTTTAGCCCATTGCTTCATTAGTAAGGAACCTCCCAACCTGACTCGTCCACTATTCTAATAATCTATGTAACGAAGTGGACGGGCATGACTTCCGTTGGAGGGTACAGAACATTTGGTAGCGCTTTAATTGCAAATGTAGATAAAAAGAGTCGAAAACTTGCGGAAAGAACGTAATGAAGGGGTTGATGGAAGGAAAAGATAAGGTAAAATAGAATGAGGACGATTCACGGTCCCGAGGGGGAAGCGAGGAACTATCGGTTTGGGTGCTCCAAACCGTATTGTGATTGCTTCGGGCGCTGATGGCTGAAAAGCTTAAATCAGTGATGTGAGTTGACGACTACCCGGCCCGGGAGAATCGTCCGTGTGTTCCGGGCATTAAAGGAGCTGCATCATGATTAATGAATTACAATTGCAACAACATTTAAGTAAGAAACCTTATTTAGTAGACGCTATTGCGGGGAACTCCGCTATGCTGGTCTCTCTTGGTCAAACGGGGAGATTGTACCGGTTATGGTGGCCGCACATTGATTACCCGCAGCATATGGATGAAATTCGGACGGGCTTGAAGCTTGGGTCTACGCCGGGGGGCGTAACCTGGTTTGATGATTCCGATGCGGGTTGGCAGCATACTGCAAGCTACGTACCTCGTACAAACGCATACCGTGTAACCTCTACCCATCCTCAATATCCGGTGACGGTGGAACAGACAGATTTTGCTGTTCCAGGGCAGTCTATCATGGTTAGAGGGTACCGTCTGACGAATCACGGTAACGAAGCAACGGATTTAGAGTTTTACCACTACAGCTCTTTCCGAATTATGGACAATGAATTGTACATGACAACGGAGTTCGCTGGCGAGCAAGACGCACTACTTCATTTCCGCCATCAGTATGCTTTTGCTGTAGGTAGCTCTGAGGAGTGTGGCGGGTACCAAGCTGGAGGCGGCGCATGGCATCATGCCGCTAATGGAAGTTTGAATGGAAATCAAATCGATATGAAGACGGACGGCGCTATGAAATGGAATTTCGCAGCAATCGAGCCAGGTCAATCGGTGGAGTTTCCAGTCTATATCGCAGCTGGTCATTCTCGTAACGAAGCTTTAGCCGAATTAACATTGGCCAAAAGTCGTTCATACTCGGAATGGTTCGTAGGGATGGAATCGTATTGGTCGGATTATCTGCGTAATGCAGCACCTTGCCCTGGTGGGAATGAAGCGATTGTTGCGTTATACGAGCGTTCTCAGCTTGCGATGAAGCTAATGGCTGATGAAGCAACTGGAACGATAGTCGCTGCTCCTGAATTTGACGAATATTTCAGCCGATGCGGTGGATATGCCTATAGCTGGGGCCGCGATGCAGCATTCGTAACGACGGCTTTTAACAAAGCCGGCTTAGGATCGTTAACGGAGAAGTTCTACGATTGGTCCGTTACAGCACAAGAACCGGATGGTTCTTGGCAGCAACGCCATTATCACGATGGCAGCTTGGCACCTCATTGGGGGCTGCAAATCGACGAAGGCTCGTCCCTAATCTGGGGAATGTGGGAGTACTATCTGCATTCCGGAGAGCAGGAGGCATTTCTTGAACGGATGTGGCCTGCTATTGAGAAAGGTGCTTCGTTCCTGGTTCAATATGTGGACCCGGAAACCGGTCTTCCTCAGCCAAGTAAGGACTTGTGGGAAGAACGCGAAGCGGAGCATACTTATTCAGCAGCAGCGGTGTACGGTGGCTTGACGGCCGCAGCGTCCTTCGCTAGACGTAAAGATAAAGTGCAATTAGCGGAGACGTGGGGCAAGGTTGCACAGCAAATCGCTGCTTCCATTGAGGAGCGTTGCTGGAATGAATCCAAGGGCTCCTATTATCGTGGATTAAAACTTACGGTTTCTAAGGAAGCCTATGAAGCAGCTATCGCACGAGGTGAGCGCGGATCTATTCAACAAAGGGACAAAGGTTATGTGAAATATGTCCTAGAGTTCGATCCTATTGTCGATATTAGCCTACTCGGAATAAGTGTCCCATTTAACGCTGTATCAGTTGACAATCCACGAATGGTACAAACTGCGGATACGATTGAGCAGTTGCTCACTTCACCTAAGGTTGGCGGTATTAAACGGTATGAGAATGATACTTATATCGGTGGGAATCCGTGGATATTGACTACCTTGTGGTTAAGCCATTATCGAACTCTTCAGGGACGTTATGAGGATGCAAGACAGCTGTTGGATTATGCGGTGAAGCATGTAACCCCATCTGGACTTCTCCCTGAGCAAGTCGATCAGAATACGGGCGAGACGGCTTGGGTTGTACCACTCACTTGGTCTCATGCGATGTTCGTACTGGCTGTTCATATGCTGGCCGAGCGCGGAGAGCTGTGAGGCTATGACATTTTTCGTATAATAGATCGAAGAGGAGGCTTGCACAAATGTGCAAGCCTCCTCTTTTTGCTTGCAGCAAAATAATTTTCATTTTTACATTGACAACTGCGACAACTTGTCGTAATTTAAACGTACGACAAGTTGTCGCAGTAAAAACTTAGTAACCAGAGGTGTACACCATGGGAAAAGTTGGAAGATTGTCTGAAACAGAATTAGAAGTGATGGAGGTGATTTGGGAATTAGAACCGCCTGTAACGGTTTCACAGCTGTTAGACATTTTTGAAAGCAAAGGTTGGAAAACGTCTACGTTATCGACCATACTGAAACGGCTGATTGAAAAAGGCTTTTTGACAAAATCATTGAGCGGCAAGGTGAATTACTATGATCCTGTTATGAGCATGCATGATTACAAGAAGGTCGAAACACAATCATTTCTTAGTCGTTTATATCATGGGAAAGCCAAAAATTTTATTGCTGCTTTGGTTGATGACAATGAACTCAGTCAAGAAGACATAACCGAGTTAAAAGAATGGTTTAAGAGCAAGGAAGGTAAGAAATGATGGCTTTAGTTGTATGTCTCTTCCTTTCATCTGCTGTTGGAACGATCATTTGGATTGTGCAACTAGCGATAAGGCGTTTTACGAACATAGCTTTTTCGCAGACGTGGCATTATTACACCGGATTAGTTCCTGTATTTTTTCTTCTTGGCGGTTCAGAGATTGTAAATAGGCTAAGTCCTTTAATACGATCTATCTCAGCTGATTTTGGAAAGAGTGCGAAGTCAGAAACGATAACGATAGCTGAACAACAGTTAAGCGTCACCCCTTTTTCATTACCGGAAGGCAAGGCTTCGTTTATGAATTCATTGGCCGACTTCGTTCTGCGGTTGGAGGATCAGAAACCATTTCTTCTGTTGGCCATAGTCATTTGGGGGATTGGAATTCTGGTTTTCCTAGCTGTGAATATTAAAAATTATTGGACTTTCAAACATTCGATCTTACAAGAAAGCCGCATATGTGATAATGTGCAATGTTCAGTAAAGGTTATTGTAAGCGATCATGTAACGACTCCCATGCTTATCGGTTTTTGGAAGCCCGTAATTGTATTGCCTAATAAGCCTTTGGGGGAAAAAGAACGATCTATGATCTTGTCGCATGAACTCGTTCATTACAAACGAGGGGATCTGTATGTGAAGCTGCTCGTATTTGTGGCAAATGCAGTTCACTGGTTTAACCCAGCGGTATATACGATGAATAAACAGGTCACTATGCTTTGCGAGTTATCTTGCGATGAGAAAGTTGTTCAGAAAATGGACAGGGATAGCCGAAGGTTATACGGAGAGACTCTCCTATCCATGCTGGAGTATAGTGTCGGACAGCGGAATGTGATTTGTACAAGTCGTCTAACTAATCCTAAAACAGAGATGAAAAGGAGACTTATCAATCTAATGAATGAGAAAAAAACAAAAAAGTCGATGATGTTGCTGTCGCTTGTTGCTACGATTGCTTTGATTGGAAGCGGTGGGGCTACCGCATATGCGGCGGGGTCGGCTGTGCCGTCATCTAAGGAAATAACAGGGGCTAATGTTACCATTAAGTATTCGAATGGAAAAGTTGAATCCTTTGATAAGAATGGTAATAAGGTGCCTACACAATCGAAGGAAAGCATTAAGCCGGTAAAGCTCAGCTCTGAAAAGATTGTTGATCGAATTGAGAAACATATTTCCAAGGGACTGACTGTACCACAAGGCTATATAGACGAACTTTCACAAAAAGAGCTAGATATCCTCAATGACACTCATGGACTGACACTTCAAAAGTCAAAATAAGAGAACGAAAAGGATCTGAAGCCAGTGTAAATGAAATGAACAGCCATCCTATTGTCGGTTGAATAACCGATAATGGATGGCTGTTTTTAGATTTCTTTGCTTATAAGCTTAAGTGATAGCACTTTCTGAGTGTCGGGATCGAGATCGACCTTAATCCATCCACCGGATACTTCTACTGTAAGTACATTAGATTGTTCATTGGATTCGATCCCAAGCTTATCAGCGGCTTCGGAGCTATTCATTCCGATGAGAAGCCCTTGAATACCTGATTTCACCTGTGATGACGTTATCTCGACATAGACCACTTTATCTTTGTCATTCAAACCAATGGAGAAGCCGTCGTATTGCCATATCTCAATCGTTTGCTTGTCTCCGGGTAGGGGGTAAGTTTCCGGAGGAAGTCCGAAGTGCTTCACTACAATCTTATCCGTTGCGCCTAGTGCAATACTTGCTAACGAAGGTGATTTCGGTTCGAAGGCATGTTCCTTGGGCGTTTTAGCTTGATCTGTTGGTTTGGTATGTATAGTCGATGCTTCAACTGTGGACGCAGATTCAACCGGTTGCTTGTCTATTAGAGTTGGTGATGATGTTAAGGGTGAAGGCGTTGTAGCCGATGAGCTGTCTGGAGATCCCGGGCTTGATTGTCCAGGTGCGGAGGCTGTCGGCAAAGGTACTTGTGAATGAATCAGTGGAAGATCACCCGAAGCTTCGAGAGTCGGCAGTGCAGCAGGAGAAGTGCTGCAGGATACCAGGCTAAAGGACAACAGAAGAGCACCCCAAATTCTTAATCGAGCAGGGGAAGTTCTCGGCATGATCATCCCTCCTTCAAATTCGGTATACTCTATAAGACATTACATATCGTGGGAAAGTTTCGTGCTTGTTCATTATTTTTGAAAAATAAACCTTTTGTCATATCGAGTCGCAGTTTGTCGGGACTAAAGTCGTATTATTTTAAGATGATAAAATCAACAATTGATCCCATTCAAATAAGCTCAAAATGTTGCACGAGGGAAAAGGATATGGTACGTTAGACGGAAAAGACAACAGGTGGTGGTGAAGACGATGGATATTCTCAAAGAGAGAATTCTAAAAGAAGCAAGCGTCATTAACTCAGGAGTGTTGAAATTGGATTCTCTGCTCAACCATGGCGTCGATCCACAGTTGACGATGGAAATGGGTAAGGAATTTGTAGCAAGATTTGCTGGTAAGAAAATTACGAAAGTGGTTACAGTAGAATCCTCGGGAATTCCCGTCGCATTTGCTACTGCATACCAGCTCGGAGTTCCACTTGTTTTTGCCCGGAGGAAGAAGACATTACTTGGGGAACCAGATGCATATTGTGAAAGAGTACCTTCCTTTACCAAAGGGATCGTAACTGACTTAATCATTTCACGTGATTTATTGAGTGCTAATGATTCCGTTCTTTTCATAGATGATATTATTGCGAATGGCGACGCTGCTCGCGGACTCATTAAGATCATCGAACAATCCGGAGCTGACCTCGTGGGAATCGGAATTGTGTTAGAAAAGTCATTCCAAGCAGGTGGTAACATGTTACGTGAGCTTGGTCATCAAGTGGAGATGTTAGTTAAGGTTAAGTCGTTAGAAAACAATACCATTACCTTTGCCGATTAATATAAGGGCTATGAACATCCTTTCCCAAACGGAATTCATTGTCGTATAATAAGGGTAACCTGCATATGGGGAGGCGAACAGCAAATGGAAAACATTAATTTGTCGGTCGAATATTTCTTGAAAAAGCTGGATGAGTCCAAAGTTCATTTTGAGCGTGCACTTGACTGCAAACACACGGAGTTCGATGACCTGTATCCATACATGATCGAGCACCCGCAATTTTTCTGGTATAAGCGTTATGTAGCTTGGTCTGAACTTCTTACAATCGTTAAGCTTTGTGAAGAGCTTAATATTCCTTGGATCGAACGATTTGCAAGTCATCAGGCTGATTATGTGAGTAAGCGTGTGATGTCTGGCAAGGTTCTGGATTGCTGGTATGAAACGAACGATACGAGAGAGCACGTTGGCTAATTGATGATACGGAGCTACTTGGGAACAAATCCGGGGAACCCGCGTGGACTTAGGTCTTTGCGGGTTTTTCTATCTCATTGTAAGGGGGACAATAAATTGATTAGCGAAGATCAACTGGATCATTATAGAGTAGAAGGTACGAAAGTCAGGATCGTGAGAGATTCATTGGAACAAAATGACGTCGTAGGAATCGTAGTCGCTTGGGATGATGAACAATTACTTATCCGACGCCCTAACCGTAAGGTTGTGAAGGTGAAAAGAGCCTACACCATCCAGCTAGCGAGTGAACCTCGGGTATGGTCGTTTGAATAAGCTTGCCCCAACCTCATCATCTTAATAGCCTTGTTCAGCAAGGCTTTTTTTGTCGAATAAAACATGGTCTCGACAGCCTATATACATAGGGATGATTACGTGATAACTTACTGTTGATGATTTAGAAAACGTTTTATAACATGAATTCGTGAAGAATAAATATTAAAATATTTTACATTTTTATAATATATTAGTGTAATATCACTTAGGTTTATGTTATTATTTGTCTATATTAATCTTTGCCAACAACATTGTATAAGGTGATATTCCTGCAATTCGCCTTCCTAACCACTCCGATTCTGTTTTTCACTTCTTAGTAAAGCGGTGTAGTCTCCAAACCGCGACAAAATCCATCAATTTCAGCATCAGGTCAACTCAAAAAGATACTATTATCGTTTGTGTACAAAATACTCTAAGGATTAGGGGGAAGATGATAAATCTGATTTAACCTATAGACAAGAATTTATCCGAACGACGTAGACAAAGAGGTGATGCGTTGTTTTTTGAGAAGTTTAATTCTAGTCGTATTATGAACCACTCAGTCATGGGCTCATACCGATATTTGCTTATGGCGGTGTTGGCAGCTCTTGGGGGGGCTCTGGCCGACATGGGCATAGCCATGTCGATTATGCGAATGGCGGATGCCGGATTATCAGGGGATGAGAGTTCCGCTATTCGGATGTCGATTTACATGGCGGCAACGATATTGGTCGGTTTTCTGTTGAAATTTTCGATGAAATCCGCCGCAACGCAATTCGGGGCAAATACCGCCTTTAGGTTGCGCTCATCGCTATTCGGGCATATTGCAAAAATAAAGCAATCCGAAGCGGAATCCCGACATGCGGGTGACTGGATGTCTGTTCTATCCAATGATGCGTTCGCGGTCGAGCAATTTTTCACTTTTCACTTAAGCAATATGTTATTTCACCCTGTCATGGCGGTAGGTACTTTTATATTCTTGTTCTTGTTGCAATGGAAGCTTGTTCTACTTTGCTGCTTGATCATGCCGTTATCGCTCCTGATTTCGTGGCAACTCGGCAAACCGATCATCAGAAAATCGCAGCAATTGCAAGAGATCGAAGGGACGATCAATTCCCAAGTCCAGGATGCCGTGATCGGTCAGGCACTAATCAAGTCGTATGGAAGGCAGGTTTGGCTAAGGGAACGTTTTGATCGTACTTTGAGGATGGGGCTACTCAAAAGCTTTGATTTGGAACGGCAAAGGTCGTTCATCATACCGTGGCAAATCCTACTGCAAACGCTTCCATTTTCGTTATGTATCCTTTATGGAGGCTGGCTTTCCATTCATGGCCAGATGCGGCCGGCAGAGCTGCTTGCTTTCATCTATCTATTAGGCTATTGCATTCAATCCGCATCCGCGCTTCCGGAGCTGATTGGACAGCTCTTTGTTGCTGCGGGTGCTGTTAGGCGGCTAGATCAGATCATGGGCTATCAAACGGAAAACGATACAGGTAAGTTATTGGCTTATTTAGGCGATCGGACAAATACGAATGAAAGCGAGAGCGTAATTTCTTTCGACAAGGTCAATTTTAATTATGAGGGACGATCTGATCATGCACTCAAGGATATTTCTTATGTCATTGAGAAAGGTCAATTCGTTGCTATTGTTGGTCCGAGCGGATCTGGGAAGAGCACGATTATGAAGCTAATAAGCAAGCTATACGAACCGAATGGGGGAGAAATTCGGTTACTTGGTGAGCCATTGGTAGATTATCATCCACAAGCAGTTCGCTCACTGATCTCTTTCGTGAAGCAGCATACGTTTTTGTTCCCGGGCACAATCCTGGACAACATCAGACATGGCAACCCAATTGCAACGGATAAGGAGGTGATCGAAGCGAGCATAGCTGCAGGGGCAGACGTGTTTATTCAACAGCTTCCCGATAGTTACCTGACGCAGATAGGCGAGAGGGGGGCGGGATTATCCGGTGGTCAGATGCAAAGGATTGCGATTTCGCGCGCACTGTTGAAGGAAGCTCCGATTATCATTTTTGACGAACCGACCTCCTCGTTGGACGGAGATTCGGAAGCAATCATTCAAGAGACACTTCGGAAAGTCCGAAGGAAGAAAACCATCATCGTCATCGCGCATCGGTTGTCTAGGGTACAAGATGCGGATCTCATTCTGGTGATGGACCAAGGCCGCATAGTCGAGTCGGGAACGCACGAACAGTTAATTCGGCATAGCGGGCTATATTCAGGCTTGTATCAAAATTTATTAGAAGGAGTCTCCTAATGGCCGAACGGCGTTCGGAATGGTTGAGCTTCTATTCCATGCTGCAGAAACCGAGGCGAAGGTATGTCCAATACGCGATCGGTGAGTCCTTGATTCGTTCGGTTGTTCCGATCGTCACGGCATTCGCTCTCAAATGGACGATAGATTCGTCGGTGTCGGAAGATATGAATATGTTATGGAAAACGTTTTACATTCTATGTGGCTCCACTCTCCTGTTCGCCGCCCTGTCACCCTTGCTCGTCTACAGGTTGAAACGATCGGCCAAGCAGCTAAGCATCGGCATTCGCGGCCGGTTGATCGACAAGGTCGCATTCTTGTCCTTCCCGTTCTTCGAGCGGCATGAAAGCGGTGAGTTGATGTCTAAGATGTCGAACGACGTGCTTCAAATGGAGGAAATGTATACCGAGCATATGCGTAATCTGGTTCACTATACGATCGTGGGTGCTGGCTCATTCGCGGCAATGCTTTTCTTGGACTGGCGATTTGCCCTATCACTGATCGCGTTAACCGTTGTGATTGGAGTGGTGAACTATCGATTCCTTCGACCATTGCGAACGCTTAGCGATACGTTGCAGCAACGGAAAGGAGAAGCGAATGCCAGATGCAGCGATCTGTTACATGGTCTGTCCACGATCAAGCTCTATCAGCTGGAAGCCGTCGTCATCAATCAATATGATAAGAAAAATCGCGAGATTCAGTACTTAACGAGCAGATTTGGACGTCAATCCGCGTGGCTGGAAGCCGTAAACTATTTGCTAACCTTCATAAGCTTCGGAGGTATTGCCGTAGCGGGAACGATTCTAGTGTTGCGCGATTCAATCGAAACGGGCTCGCTGATCGCCCTTATCCAGTTACAGATGAACGTTACGTTCGTCATCATGCTTATGGGTGGATTGTTTGCAAGAATGCAGGTTTCCATTACAGCTTCCGAACGAGTCAACGGATTGCTTGAAACTGAAGAGGAAGAACATGTGATTGTGGAAGGAGGCATGATTCATTCAGAAGGCACGATAGACTTTGCCATCGAATTTGACGATGTATTTTTCTCCTATGACCAGCGTTCTGTCCTACGAGGGGTCTCAATGTCGGTTCGGTCAGGTGAGACGGCCGTCATCACGGGAGGGAGCGGCAATGGAAAAAGCACGCTGTGCAAGCTGCTGCTTGGTTTTTATCGACCCGACAGCGGCAGTATTAGATTGCTTGGCGATGATTTCTCGCAGTGCTCGCTTGCCGATTGGAGAAGCAAAATCGCCTATGTTCCACAGGAGCCATTTCTATTTTCTGGGACGATCGAGGATAATATTCGTTTCGGTAATCTTGAAGCATCGGATGAGGATGTACGGGCAGCCGCAGCTGCCGCAGGAGCCCATGACTTCATCGAGTCACTACCCGACGGTTATGGCACGAACATCGCACAAGATGCGTCCAACCTATCGGGCGGTCAGAAGCAAAGGATTACAATTGCTAGAGCTTTTCTGAAAGACGCCCCGATTCTACTTCTTGACGAACCAAGTTCATCTCTAGATGCCGCGGCAGCGAATGCAGTTGCGGATGTCGTCAACAGCATGAGGGGGATTAAGACGTGTCTCGTTATTGCTCATGAATCTAAGTCACGGTATCGGGTGGACGTCGCCTATTGTATTGAAGAAGGGAAAGTGTATCAACCGTATTCGGAAATGAAAGTAGGGAGCTCGTGATTAGCGTTATTATGCCGACATTCAATAAAGCAGCTTATTTGAATCTGACTTTAGCCTCGTTCGCAAGGCAAACCTCCAAGGATTACGAAATCGTTCTAATTGATGACGGCAGCGTAGATAGCACGCCAGCCATCGCGGAGAAGTACAAGAATAAACTGAATTTGATCTACTTGAAACAGGACAACCTAGGCCGATCGGCTGCGAGGAATAAAGGGATTGCCGCTAGCTCGGGAGAGTATCTTCTGTTTAATGATGACGATCGTATCGTTCAGGGCGACTTTGTCGATCGGCATCAAAAAGCACTCTTAGGAGAGTCGAACACTGTTCATATCGGTGGCAAAGGGCGGATTTTAACGATTTGGTGCCGGAATCAGTTGATTCTACAAGGGAAGGACCGCCGAAAGCTTGAGGAGAGACTTGGTGATCGTTGGCATCGGATTCGAAAGACGGCGTATGCCGAACTTGCATCAGCCGAGGAAGTGGAGACGAATTTCAAGCCGACCATCGATCGATTATATCTAGGGAAAGAGTTCGAATCGGATCATGTTTTAGGGGTCCCAATCGATCAGATCGAAGATTTTCGCTTGAAGTGGATGCTAGGTACGACGGCCAACCTCTCCGTAAGCAAGGATGCCGTAATCGAAGCAGGTATGTTCGATACGGAATTCAAAGGTTGGGGAATGGAGGATTCCGAGCTCTGCTACAGGCTGGACAGGAATGGACTGGAGCTAAAAGAATATCCTGAGGCGTTGAATTATCATCAAATTCACCCGATCGGTCGAAAGTTCTGGATGAATTCGACGATGAGCGCTTCGCGTATGAATGAGCTTAAACGAAACATCGAGTATTTTTATGAGAAATTCAGAACACCCTCCAGTTATATTTTTCGCAGAACGTTCTACGATAATATCCCGACCCTGATCGTGAATGAGATATTGATACAATTCGAAGGCGCATTAGGTGAATCAGATACTGTAGAGGAGTGGGACTCGCTATATCGCAGGATCATGAGAGATAGAAGAAACCAGTCGATAAGAGCGAAGCTAGGTTTTAGATCCAAAGGTTAGCGGAATAAGGAGGTAGCCATGATGCGGACGCGACAATTGACACTTGCGGAAGTTCTTCACGACCTTAGGAATTCCGATAAAGGGATAACTTATACGACCAGGAAGGAAGATATTTTCGTCTCATACGGGGAGTTGTACGGTAAAGCGCAGGAAAAATTATATGTCCTGCAACAGAAAGGTATGCAGCCCAAAGACGAGCTTGTATTTCAGGTGGAGGATAACGGCGAATTTATCACTTTATTCTGGGCTTGCCAGTTAGGAGGCATTATTCCCGTACCCCTTGCAGCTGGGAATAACGAGGATCACAAGCTTAAGCTGGCTAGAGTCTGGAATTCCCTTCGTCAACCTTATCTGGCATGTTCGAAGGAAATTCTTCGGCAAATCGAGAAATACGCAGAGCTTCCTGAGATATCATCTTGTATCGCGGCAATGAAAAGACAAGCGATCCTCACTGATGAAGACGAGGGGGTGTTAGAACCCAGGAAAGGAAACCCGCAACCGATGCGGTCGGAGGATATTGCGTTAATACAATACTCATCAGGTTCGACCGGCACGCCCAAAGGGGTCATCTTGACGCACGGGAATATACTTTGCAACATCTACGCCATCATCGAAGGTGCTGGGGTATCCTCGGCCGATTCCTCCCTGAGCTGGATGCCACTTACGCACGATATGGGGTTGATCGGCTGCCATCTGACAGCTTTTACCGCCAACATTAATCAATTCATCATGCAGCCGACGTTATTCGTTATGGATCCAGAGCTGTGGCTGCATAAAGCGCATGAGCATGGGATTACGCTGCTCTCCTCACCCAATTTCGGTTACAAGCATTTCCTGAGTCACTGCAAGAAGGAGCGTATCGCCGAATGGAATCTATCGCGATTAAGGCTCATCTTCAATGGGGCGGAGCCGGTATCGGCAAAGCTATGCAATCGGTTTTTGGATGCGATCGGACCGACCGGGGCGAACAGAAACATTTTGTTCCCCGTCTACGGAATGGCGGAAGCTAGTCTAGCCGTCACCTTTCCTCCGACGAACGAAGAAGTGATTCCCGTATATTTGGATAGAAATCGGCTTTCGGCGGGCGAACCCGTTAGGGATACCGGCCCCGATGACAAGGAATGCGTAACGTTCGTGGACGTCGGTTATCCTGTACAAGATTGCCAGGTCCGTGTATGCGATGATGACGGCGGCCTATTGATAGAGGGCTATATCGGAAATATCCAGATCAAAGGAAGTAACGTTACGCAGGGTTACTATCGTAATCCCACGGAGACAGACAAGCTCTTGAACGAAGAGGGCTGGCTGAGTACCGGAGATTTGGGATTTTTGCGAAGGGGGCGCCTTGTCGTTACCGGAAGGAAAAAAGATATTATTTTCGTAAGAGGACAAAATTATTTTCCTCATGATTTGGAAAGTATCGTACAGGAACAGCTTGATATTGAGCTTGGAAAAATCGCGATATGCGGTATTGCCAGCGAGAGTGCGGGGACGGACGAGATCGTTTCCTTCATCATACATCGGGGCAAACCAGACAGTTTCGTCGATATCGCCTTGGATGTCAAGATGACCTTGAATAAAGCGACCGGACTATCGATCAAGCATGTCATACCGGTAAGAAGTATACCCAAAACGACCAGCGGAAAATTGCAACGATACAAGCTGGAAGAAAACTTTGTAAGGGGAGAATTTACGGAAGTCATGGAGAGACTGCAAGAGCTGCTAAACGAGCGGATTACGCCTGAAGCTATGGAAGCTTCGGACGATTCGCTGGAGTGGCGGTTGTCCCTGTTATGGGCTGATGCATTGGAGCTGGGAAGCGTAGGCATCGATCAAGATTTTTTCGAGCTGGGTGGAGATTCTTTAACCGCGGCCTTGCTGCTCAATCGTATTCATAGAGAGTTTCATGTCGAAATACCGGCAGCCTCTCTATTTGATTTATTTACTGTGAGGAAGCTAGCCGATTATATGCGGGATGCGGAGACGAGCATTTACAAGCCGATTTCAAAGGCAGAGAACAGCGAGTATTATCCGGTTTCCTCCTCGCAATACCGGGTGTACGTGCAAGAACAGTCCCAAGGAGTCGGAACTAGCTATAATATGCCGGTTCTCATCCATATCGAAGGCGAACTCGACATCGTGAAAGCGGAGGACGTCTTCCGCCGATTAATAGGCCTCCATGAGAGCTTGCGAACCTCTTTTTCCGAAATCGACGGAGACATTGTTCAAATCGTCCATCGGGTGGAGGATATTGAGTTTGCTTTGCAAACCTTAAGTATCGGACATGCCGGTGTACGGGAAGCGATCGATGGATTTATACGTCCGTTTCGTCTGAGCGTAGCGCCATTATTTCGAGCGGGGATTGCTTCGAGCGACGAGGAGCGGACGGGAGCGCGCAAGCACCATCTTATTCTGGATATGCATCATGCCATTTCCGATGGGATCTCGGTCAACCAATTAATCGAACAATTCGCCAAGCTATATGCAGGGGAGGGTCTTCCTGACTCTGAACTGCAATACAAAGACTATGTGATGTGGCATCTGGAGCAGAAGCATTCGGATCGATATGAACGAGACAGGCGCTATTGGGAACGGAGATTATCCGGCGAGGTTCCACTTCTGGAGATGCCGACGGATCGCAAAAGGACGGACGCTCGAAGCTTCGAAGGAGATTCGATTCCATTCTCTCTCGACTCGTTCTACACGAGGAAGCTGAACGAGCTTGCGCATCGGCATTCGGTCACCGTTAATGCGATCTTATTAACCGTCTATGCAATTCTATTAAATAAATATACGAGACAGCAGGATATTGTCGTCGGTTCATTGGTTTCGGGTAGGAATCATGCGGATTTGGAGTCCATCGTCGGCATGTTCGTTAATTATGTCCCATTGCGGATGATGATTAATCCGGAAACGACCTTCATGGAGACGCTTGAACGTTGCGCAAGTTCCATAACGGAGGATTATTCCCATCAGAACTTCCCCTACGAGGACATGATCGGTTTAGTGCCGGCTAGAACGCCACTGGGGCGTAATCCGTTATTCGATACGATGCTGATTTTGCACAATCAGATGGATCTCGGTTCGGTAAAAACAATTGGCGATAGGAAACTGACATTCGAGGAATGGCGGACGAATACGTCGAAGCTCGATTTCAAGCTGGACGTTTACGTGGAGGGGAGCGGTTTAACTTGCTGGCTGGAATATAACCGCCGGCTCTTCGACCGCGAGACGATGGAGAGATTGTGCGGACACTTCGAGAAGATCGTCCACTCGGCGCTTCTTAATCCGCATGCCCGCCTGCTTGATATCGACATGTTGTCCGGGACAGAACGTCTGCAAATTCTTCGGTCGTTCAACAGCGAGGAAACAACCGTTGATAGCGATGAGAGCGTGCTGCACAAATGGTTCGAGCAGGCCGCTGGACATTGGCCCGATCGGATAGCCGTCTTAAATGGCGATCAACGGATCACGTATCGAGAGTTAAATGAGAAAGCGAACCGGCTAGCAGCGGAATTAAGGAGGAACGGTCTGGGCCCCGATCGGATCGCCGCGATCGTCGTCGAACGATCCGCGGAGATGATGATCGGCATTCTTGCCATTCTGAAAGCGGGCGGAGCTTACTTGCCGATCTCTCCCGACTATCCGCCTGAACGGATACGTTTCATGCTCGAAGATAGCGGAGCCGTCCTATTACTCACCCAGAAGCCATGGCTGAAATTATTTGTCATGTCCGAGGACGGGCAGCATAAGGTGACTTGCATTCCATTTTCCGGCGCGATTCTGGACATCGGAGACGAAGGGAGGTATCGCGACGATAGTCACAATGAAGCGACGATTGGAGTCGAGACCGTCCATAGTCGGAACTTAGCATACGTCATCTATACATCAGGTTCGACGGGCAACCCGAAAGGGGTCATGATCGAACATAGAGCCGCGGTCAACCGGATTCGTTGGATGCAGAAGCAATATCCAATCGGACAGAACGATGTCATTCTGCAGAAGACGGCTTATACGTTCGACGTGTCGGTATGGGAGCTGCTTTGGTGGTTTTTCGCCGGAGCCGCAGTTAGCTTCTTACCGCCGGGCGGCGAGAAGGATCCGGACATCATCGTCCGAACGATCGAGGAGCATCGGGTGACGACTCTTCACTTCGTGCCTTCCATGCTGCATTTATTTCTGGAGCACCAGGAAAGACGGCAAGAAACCGGTAAGAGCCAAGCTTCTTTGGCGACTTTGAAATACGTGTTCGCAAGCGGGGAAGCCTTGCCCCCGCAGCATGTCGAACGCTTTTACGAGCGGTTCGGATTGTTGCAGGGCGGACTTATGCTCGTTAATTTATACGGACCTACGGAAGCGGCCATCGACGTATCGTATTACGATTGCCAGCCGGAACCGCTAGCGGACAGCGTTCCCATCGGTAGACCGATCGATAACATTCAATTATACGTTCTCGACGAAGCGCGGCAATTGCTTCCGATTGGCGTTCCTGGCGAATTGTACATCGCGGGCAAGGGGTTAGCCCGTGGCTATATTCAATTGCAGGAGCTGACCTCGGAGAAATTCGTCGACAATCCTTTCGTCTCGGGAACGCGGATGTACCGGACGGGAGATCTCGCGAAATGGCAGGCGGACGGAACGATCGTTTACATGGGCAGGCTTGACCATCAAGTGAAGCTGCGCGGCTATCGGATAGAACTAGGGGAAATCGAAGCGGGACTGCTGCGGCACCCGGATATTCATGAAGCCGTCGTGACGGTGAAAGCAACGCCCGAAGGCGACAAGTATTTGAGCGCGCACATGGTGAGCGACCAGACGCTGACCATTGCCGATATTCGTGGTCATTTGGACAAGTTGCTCCCGGAATATATGATTCCCGCTCGCTATAGCCTCATTGGGAAAATGCCGCTGACTTCGAGCGGCAAAGTCGATCGGAAGGCGCTGGCTAATCTAGAAGATGTCGAGCTGGCCGCCGCGGATTACGAGGCGCCGCTCGATTCAACGGAAGAGGCCTTGATCGCATTATGGCAAACGGTGCTTCATCGGGAGCGAATCGGCGCCTTAGACAACTTTTTCGAGATCGGAGGGCACTCGCTTAAAGCGACCGAGCTTCTGAACAAGCTGCACAAAGAGCTTAGGGCTACCCTATCGTTAAAAGAGATCTTCGACAACCCGACGGTACGCAAAATGGCAAACGTACTGCGCGGAAAGGGCAAAAGCGACGTTGCCCTGATCCCTCCATCGGAGGAAAAAGAGCATTACGCGCTTTCGCCGGCTCAGAGCAGACTGTACGTCCTGCAGCAATTCGAACAGATCGGCACGGCTTATCATTTGCCCGCGGCTTTCCTATACGAAGGGACCGTCGATCAAGACCGGTTCGAGAAAGCGTTGAGTTCGGTCGTCGGGCGGCATGAAAGCTTGCGAACCTCATTCCGGATGGTGGATGGAGTGCCCGTACAGAAAGTCCATCCTTCCTCAACCGTTTCGATCGAACGGAGGGACGGTTCGCAAGCGACATTACCGGAGGTGATCGGGGATTTCATTCGCCCGTTCGATTTGAACGAGGCTCCGCTTATGCGGGCTTCGATTGTGCAATTGCACCCGAACGAGCAGCTTATTCTGTTCGATATGCATCATCTTGTGTCCGACGGCGTCTCGATGGGCGTTCTCGTAGAAGATTTCGTCGGGTTCTATGAAGGAGAAGAGCCGGATAAGCCAGTCGTTCCATATAAGGATTTCGCCGTTTGGCAGCGGGAAGCATTGGCTAACGGGACTTGGAGAGAGCAGGAGCGCTATTGGGTCGGGCAATTCGCCGATGGGGTGCCGACGCTGAACATGCTAGCCGATTACAACCGGCCTTCCATGAGATCGTTCGAAGGAGACAAGCTTACGTTTCGACTGACAGAAGAAGAAACGCACGCGTTGCGGAAGCTCGCCGCGGATCTTCGAATCACGATATATATGGCCATGTTGGCCGTCTTCAACGTTTTTCTGTCCCGTTATTCCGGTCAGGACGATATTGTGGTCGGTACGCCGGTGTCGGGCAGGTCCCATGCCGATCTGCATAACGCGGTGGGCATGTTCGTCAATACGCTGCCTATAAGAAATTACCCGTCAGCGCATAAAACGTTCAAATCGTTCGCGGAGGAATTAAGGGAAAATACGCTAGGCGCGTTCAGCAATCAAGACTATCCGTTCGAAGAGTTGGTCGGAAAATTGCAGCTGACGCGCAGTCTTAGCCGAAATCCGCTGTTCGACGCTATGTTCGTCATGCAGAACATGACGATACCGGAGCTGACGCTCGATCAACTTCCGTTGAAGCGTTGCGAGTCTCCGCACGTCTCTGCTAAATTCGACTTCACTTTGGAAGTTGTCGAGACGGAAGAAACGGAAATCGAATGCCATTTCGAATATTGCACGAAGCTGTTCCGGGAAGAGACGGTCGGGACGTGGGTACATCATTTTCGCAATATTCTGAAAGAAGTGACGGTCAACCCGGAGATCGCGATCGGAAATATCGATATGCTTTCCTCGGACGAGATCAGCCAGTTGTTATCCGTTCCTGATGATGAGGTGCGTTATCCGCGCGAGAAAACGATACACGGGTTGTTCGAAGACCAGGTGGAACGAACGCCGGATAATATCGCCGTCGTCTGCGGCAACGAGCGCATTACTTATCGGGAACTGAACGAGAAGGCGAATCGACTGGCCGTAGGGTTGCGGAGCAAAGGGGTCGTACCCGATCAGAGGGTCGGTCTCATGCTGGATCGCTCCATCGACATGATCGTTGGCATCCTCGCGGTTCTGAAAGCCGGGGGCGCTTATGTACCAATCGATCCGGATTACCCGGCGGAACGGGCGGCGTATATGATTGCCGATAGCGAAGCCTCTATCGTCGTAACGGAATCGAAGTACGAAGCCGGTCTGCGGTTAATCGCTCCGGAAGTCATCGATATCGCCCAGCTTTCTACTCGGTCTGGCGATTTCGCGAAGAGCGCGAGCGTATCCGGTAATCTGGCCTATATCATCTATACGTCCGGTACGACCGGAAAGCCTAAAGGGGTCATGATCGAGCATCGCAACGTAGTTAGTCTAATGGTTCATGACCCATCGTTATTCGACTTCAATGCAAACGACGCTTGGACGATGTTCCATTCCTATTGCTTCGATTTCTCCGTATGGGAGATGTACGGTGCCTTGTTATTCGGAGGAAAGCTGGTCGTGCTGGAGAAGCAGGTCGCGCAAGATCCGGAACGATTGCTGGATGTATTGATAGGGGAGAAGGTGACGGTATTCAATCAGACGCCTTCGTCCTTCTATCATCTCATTCGCTATGAATCGGCGAAGCAGAGACCGGAGCTTCAGTTCCGTTACGTGATCTTCGGAGGCGAGGCATTGAAGCCGTCGATGCTCGGCTCTTGGAAACAACGATACCCCGATACCAAACTGGTGAACATGTACGGGATTACCGAAACGACGGTTCATGTCACTTACAAAGAAATGACGGACGTAGAAATCTCGTCGAACGTCAGCCGAATCGGTCAGCCGATTCCGACGTTAAATACCTATATTCTGGACGGCAACTTAAAGCTTCTGCCGGTAGGCGTTGCCGGGGAACTATACGTTGGCGGCAAGGGCGTCGCGCGAGGATACTTGAACCGCCCGGAATTGACGGAGCAGAAGTTCATCGCCAATCCCTATCGCCCTGGTGAGACTTTATATCGTTCAGGCGATCTGGTCCGCATGTCTACGGACGGCGAATTGGAGTACATGGGCCGGATAGATCACCAGGTGAAAGTTCGGGGATTCCGAATCGAGCTTGGGGAAATCGAGCACGGGCTTCAGCAGCATCCGCATATTCGCGAAGCCGTCGTGCTGGCAAAAGACGATGCGGCCGGGGAAAAGGCGTTATGGGGTTACGTAGCCGTGAAAGAAGAGCTGCCGATCGCCGAGCTGCGTAAACATCTATCCGCAACGCTCCCTGATTATATGATTCCGTCGTTCTATGTGCAGATGGAGAAATTACCGCTAACGGTGAACGGCAAAATCGACCGAAACGCTCTTCTGCGTTTGGAGGCGGAACGACGGACGAGCGCTTCTAACGCGGCGCCTCGGAACGAGCTTGAAAGGAAAATAAGCGAGATATGGCAAGATGTGCTCTCGTTGGACAGCGTCGGCGCTCACGACAATTTCTTCGACGTCGGCGGCCATTCGCTGCTTCTGCTTCGATTGCATTCCCTTTTGGAACAGGATTATCCCGGGGTCGTAAAGGTGACGGACTTGTTCACCTATCCGACGATTCATGCGTTGGCCGCGTTCATCGAAGCCGAAACGGCGTCCGATTCGGCTTTAGGGACAATGCGTCACGTTGAGCTGCCCGAATCGTTCTTCGCGAACCGGCAAGGCCAGCCGCAGCGGACATCCCTTACGTTCCAGTTGGATTCGCGAATGACGTCCGACGCGAAGCGCATGGCGGAAGATGCCCAAGGCGACCTGGATTCGGTATTGGCGGGGGCTTATCTCTATCTGTTTGCGCAATTGACGAAGAAAGCCGAACAGACCATTTACGTAATGGCTCGCGATCAGACGGTACATGTGGTGGATATCGATTTAAGCGGGCAACAGGAGGCGTTCGCGCTTGTCTGTTCGGTTCAGCAGCATCTTGTTGGGATGCGTGCCGGAAACGAGGACGTATCGGTTACCAAACCATTGAACGCCATACCCCCTTCCCCAGAGAGCGGCATCTATCCGTTGTTCTATAAATACGGCCGGAGCGGAGCCAGCGCGAATATGGACGAAGCGTTCGATATTGCCTTGTCTTTCTTCGAAGAGAACGATCGGATTACGCTACTATGCAGCTACGACGAAAGGAAGCTTCGCAAAGAGAAAATGAAAGAGTTTTGCCAAGGCTACGTGAAAATGGTCGGTTGGTTGACCAAACCATACGCGAGCAGTCGGCAAACGGCGGCTGGAAAGGAAGGAGCGACGCATGAATAAAACGGCATTTCTCTATCCGGGTACCGGATCGCAATACACCGGAATGTTCAAGAGCCTGCACGAGAGTTATGCGGTCGTCAGACATACTTTCGAGGAAGCGGGGGAGTCGATTGGGCTCGATCTGGCGCGAACGTGCTTCGAAGACGGCTTTCCCGAAGAGGGAAGCATCGCGAATACGCAAGTCGCCATCCTCGCCTGCAGCGTAGCGGGACATCGGCTCTTGGCGCAAGAGGTCGGCTTGAAGCCTTACGTTGCGGCCGGGCATAGCTTGGGAGAGTGGTCCGCGCTAACGTGCGCGGGTGTACTCAAGTTGCCCGACGCCGTCAAGGCGGTACGGCAACGGGGCAAATGGATGGAGGAAGCCGTTCCGGACGGAGGCGGACTCATTGTCGCGGTGAACCATTTACCACTGCATGTGATAAAGGAATACTGCGTCTCCGACCCGGTCACGGGGCAAGTCGTCGAGATCGCGTGTCTCAATGCTCCTGACCAGGCGGTCATCGCAGGTCACAGCGAAGCCGTCGAACGGATCGCGCTTGTTCTCGAATCATTGGGCGGCAAAGTCGTCCGATTACGCGCGAAGGTTCCTTTCCATACTTCGCTCATGCGGCCCGCCGCCGAGAAACTGTCAATTGAGCTAACCAACCTATCGTTCAGCAAGCCGGAATGGCCTGTCATTTCCAACGTTACCGCCATCCCGCACGAGCACGATTCAACTACGTTGAGGCAGAAATTGGCCGAACAACTGACGACGGCGGTCCGATGGGAGGAAACCGTACGGCTCATGCAACGGCAAGGGGTTCAATACGCCATCGAGATCGGTCCGCACAAAGTATTGAAGCAGCTTAACCGCAAGACGGCCCGAAATATCCGTTCCTATGCGCTGGACGTGCCCGAGGACTGGGACTCGATGTTCGAGCTGCGCCGGCTGAAGCCTGCATTCATCGACCAGTGCCTGACCGTCGCCGTCACGACCCGGAATCGCAATGACGATGCCGAGCAATACCGCAAGGGAGCGGTCGAGCCTTATAAGCGATTGCTGCAAATCCAGGAACAATCGGTCGCCGAAGGGAGCGAGCTATCGTATTCGCGGATGAAAGAAAGCTTCGAACTGTTAACGGAAATATTGGCGTGCAAACGAGTCGCGGAAGATGAGCAAAACGAACGCCTGGCACACTTGGTTTACCAACTCAACGGAGAGGGATGACGTTAATGAAAAAGATAGCGTTCATGCTGGGAGAAGTATTGCTTCTGCTTGGCTTGTTCATGGCGGTGGCATTCGTTCACAACACGGTGATCGTACCGGATTCTGGGGCCTACGGCAATTATTTGATGGACAATCTGCCTGTGTGGATTTCGATTATGTTCGCGATTACAGCGGCAATCATTCTGATCGTCTTTCAAATTAAAAAGAGAATAGTAGGAGAACGTTACGTCAGCGTATGGAAAATGAGCAAGTTCGCTAAAGTGAGCCGGGTGGATGCGGCGATGCTGACTTTGATCGGTATTTTCGCGGCACTTCTGTTCATGAGCGTTATCCGGATTTCTTCGGTAGCCGACGCTTTGCCCGACTTTGATGATTACTTGAACTTGTTTATGAAATCGGATAGCTTCGTCATGGTCATCGTAGGCGTGTGTATCATCGGTCCGCTATTCGAGGAAGTACTCTTCCGCGGTGTGCTCTTTAACCTTATGCGCCGCGCCGTTCCGTTCGGTGTTGCTTTACTGTTGCAAGCGATCATCTACGGGTATGCCCAACCTAATCCGAGTATCCAGGTTACCGCGTTTTTCCTTGCCCTGATGTACGGAATTTTGTATACGAAGCTGCAATCGGTCTGGGCAACGATCTGGACGGCATTCGTCATCAACACGATTTTGTTTTGCTCCCAGAAGTTCGGTTTGCTGGAGCTGTTCTCGACTTTCACCGATTCCGTGCTGTTCCTAATGGCAGTCTTATGCTTGTTCGTCACGGTCGTGTTGGTCGTCTCGGTTTGGAAAGGTCACGAGAAGGTGGGCCACCTTAAGATGATCGGCGGGCTGCTCCTATGGCCACTCATCTTCGTCGTGACCTATTTTCCCTTCCTGAATGTATGGAATAACAAGATTATGTCTATCTCCTCAATATCTGGCTGGCTCGGCAATAATAACGTCATCGGATTCGTCATTTTCGACTTGGCGACTTTCGCCATCTTTTTCTACGCGATGAAAGCGATCCATAAGAAAAACCTGATCGTCGTAAGCAATTTCTCGCGAATCGATCGTAAGGTTATGGTAATGATCTCGATTCTGGGCGTCGGCATGGGTGTATGGGTACAGGCTTTTTTCAAAATCCCTTATTTTCATGATACCTTCCCGCAATTCGAGCAGCTATTCGAATACCTAACGACCGCTTCCATTCCGATCTTTATTTTGTTTCTATTCATTCATTCCGCCTATAAAGAAATATTTTTCCGCGCCTTGGTCTATAACGTTTTGAGGTCCGTCCAGCCGATCTCCGTCTCGATTCTCGTGACAGGCATTATTTATGGAGGGCTGTTTTTCTTATGGGATATTCCCATGACGATCTATGCCCTTGCTGGAGCGTTGATCTTCGGTCTTATGTTCGAATGGTTCAAGACGATCTGGGCTCCGATTGTGAACGAGCTATTCCTGTTCGGGACATATTTCGTGATGAGAAAGCTGGATATGCCCTATAGCTCAGGCATGGTCTGGCTGATGGCGATAAGTTCGGTGTTGGTTGTCTCCATGATGGTCATTCTTTACCGGATGCGGGAAAGCGCGCCGGTCGATTCCTCCGCGCCTGATCGAGCTGGACAAGCACCACATCCGATCAACGTCGATCCTTCTAAGCGGAAAGCGATCGCGAAGTAAGCCATCACGCGGCTTAGCTTACATCGTTCATTTTCGGACTTAAGGTTAGGAGGACAATTATGCTAGATTTTAATCTATTGGACGACAATGAAACGGAAGAACCATTCGAAATCGAAGAAGATTCGATGCAGGAAATTGCCATTATTGGTCTGTCGGCACAGCTTCCAATGGTAGACGACATCGAACAGTTCTGGCAATTCATTTGCAATGGAGTGGACTTCATCACGGAATTTCCCGAGGCGAGGCGAATGGACGTAGATCTATTCGCGCGGAGCAAAGCCCGGGGTGGCGAATCCCCTCTGACCTATTTCGATGGCGCCTATCTCGATCGGATCGATGAGTTCGACTATAGCTTCTTCCGGCTATCGCCCAAAGAAGCAAGTCTGATGACCCCGAACCAGCGATTATTCCTGCAGACTGCGTGGAAATCGATCGAGGACGCAGGTTACTGTAGGCGAACACTGGCGGGCTCCCGTACCGGTGTGTACGTAGGCTTCAATGCGGATAGCTTGTACGATTACAAGAGAATGATCGTCGACGCGGATCCAGAGCTTCTGTCGATGGGTGTGCCCGGCAACATCTCCTCGATCATCGCTGGAAGAATCTCCTACTTACTTGACTTGAACGGACCAAGCTTATGCGTTGATACGGCCTGCTCGTCTTCATTGGTGGCGATTCATCTGGCATGCCAGGCGATACGTAACAGAGAATGCGAGATGGCGATCGCAGGAAGCGTAAAAATTAATTTGCTTCCGCTCGCGAATGAAGTGAAGATCGGGATCGAATCCTCTAATGGGCGTGCCCGTACCTTCGACGACAGCGCGGACGGTACAGGAGCAGGCGAAGGCGTTATCGCTTTCGTTCTCAAACCGCTCGTCAAAGCGCTGCGGGATGGTGACGCGGTTCATGCCGTTATTAAAGGGAGCGCGGTCAATCAAGACGGGAGATCGGTCGGGCTGACGGCACCGAACGTAGCGGCGCAAGAGGACGTTCTGGCCAGGGCATGGGACAATGCGGGCATTCATCCAGAAACGATCTCTTATATGGAAGCGCACGGAACGGGTACTAAGCTGGGAGATCCGATTGAGATCGCAGGCATGGACAGAGCGTTCCGCAAGTATACCGACCGCAAGCAGTTCGTAGCCGTCGGGTCGATCAAGTCGAACGTCGGACATCTAGATCACGCGGCAGGGGCTATTGGGATGCTCAAGGCCATCTTTGCTATGAAGCGGAAGCAGATTCCACCGCTGCTGCATTTCGTAAGGCCGAATAGAAGCATTGATTTCATTGATTCTCCGGTCTACGTGAACGATCGCTTGATGGAATGGACGGCGGAGATGTATCCTCGCAGATGCGGTGTCAGCGCGTTCGGGATCAGTGGAACCAACTGCCATATTGTGCTGGAGGAAGCGCCGGATACCGATTGCGAGAAAAGCGAGCTTCTACCCGCAGAGTCGGATGGGAACCGTCACGGTCATATGCTGACTTTATCCGCCAAAAGCGAAAAGGCTTTGCGTGAGCTAGTTGCTTTATATCGGACGATCGTTGGGAACGAGACAAGCGCGGAACGTATTTGCTTTACTGCACACACGGGAAGAGACCATCATGATCATCGGTTGGCAATCGTGTTCCGGGATTATAAAGAGCTGCGGAACAAGCTGGACCGTCTGACGACCGGCGAATTCGCCTCTCTGGAGCCGCAAGGTATTTATTATGGCTCGCGTAAGCCAGCGGCAGCGGGATCGGAAGATCTCGACTTTGCTTCGGAAGGGCAAGACTGGGTAGAGATCGCGGAGCGTTACACGCTTGGTGCGGAAATCGATTGGGATCGTCTGTATTCGGCGAAGTCGTACGCGCGAGTTCATCTACCTACCTACCCTTTCGAGAGAACCCGCTGTTGGATAGAGCTCGATCGTATCCCGTTAATGACCGCTGACTCTCCTCATAAGGAAAGCCGCCAAACCACGGTCTATGAAGTAGCATTGACGGGTCGCGACCAAGATACGTACTCGTCTGCGGAACAGGAGATTGCCCGAATTTGGGGCGAGGTGCTCGGATTTCGACAAATTCATTACGAGGACAATTTCTTCGAGCTGGGCGGGGACTCCATTCTTGCACTTAAAATTGCGAATCGGATTCGCGGGCAGTGGGCGGTGGACGTCAGCGTGGCCGACTTGTTCACCCATGCAACATTACCCGAGCTGGCGGCATTCGTGGAACGACGATCCGGCGATGGTCCTCTCCGGTCGGAAGCAACTTTTTCCTTGTCGAAAGCAAGCGCAAGGGACTATTATCCGCTCACTTCTTCGCAATTGCGCGTATTCGCGCAGGAGCAATTCGGATCGATCGGTACGGCGAACAATACGCCGTTCTGCGCGATGGTGGAGGGCGAGCTAGATTCCGGCCGGGTGAACGAGGCATTCACGCGACTGGTGGACAGGCATGAATCTCTGAGAACCGCATTCGAATTCGTCGACGGGGAAGCGAGACAGCGGGTCGTCGATCGAACGAATTTCGCAATCGAGATCCATAACGGTACGACGGAACGATTGGACGACATCATCGATGCATTCATCCGGCCTTTCGACCTATCGTGCCCGCCGTTGCTGAGGGTAGGTTTGGTGACGCTTCAGACGAATCGTCATCTGCTTATGATCGATCTTCACCATATAATGTCGGACGGCATGTCCACAGGCATCTTAATGAAAGAGTTCTGCGATCTGTACAACGGAACTCCGCTGGCTGAGCTTAAAATTCAATATAAGGACTACGCGGTCTGGCAGCAACGTTCGATTAACGAAGGGGAACTTCGGGACCGCAAAGCCTATTGGACGGATCGATTGTCGGGCGAGCTTCCCGTGTTGGAGCTTCCGTATGATTTTCCTAGATCCGACCGCAAGCAGCCGGGCGGAAGCCGCGTAAGAGTTCCGATGGAAGCCTCATTGAAACGACAATTGGAGCAGCTTGCAATCGAGCGCAGATTAACGATGAACGCCCTTCTTTTCGCGCTGTACGCTCTGCTATTACATGGATATTCCAATCAAGATCGCCTTATCGTCGGTACGCTGGTGGCGGGAAGAAACCATCCGGATCTTGAGCGGGTATTCGGGATGTTCATCAACTTCTTGCCTATTGACGTCCGGTTTGCTCCGAAGGCGACTTTTGCGGACTATTTGACGGAAATTAACGAGACGATAGGCAAATCTTATGCGAACGACTATCCGTTCGATCTGATGTTATCGGATTCGGCGTTAAAGACGGATCGCTCGCGCAACCCTCTGTACGACACGATGTTCGTCTATCACAACGAGTATAAAATGAATTCGGCGAATCCGTATCGGATGGAGGTCGAGGGGCTGTCGTTCGCGGAATATCCGCTAAACCGTCCTACGTCATCGTTGGATTTAAAGCTGGACGTGTGGCAGGATGCGGACGATCGGCTCGTACTCGTGTTGGAATACGACACGGCTTTGTTCGCGGAAACAACGATGAAGCAGTGGATGTCCTCATTCTTGAAGCTTGCGGAAGCGGCTGTCGCCGAACCGGAGGCGCCTCTGTCGCGCTTGCTTGCGGAGAAATCCGCCGAGGAGCAAGAGGAGGTCGTGATCAAAGAAAGCGCGGCTGCTTACGATATTAAGCCTTCTCTTTCGGTAGTGGTTAGCGCCACGTTCACCGTCGAGCACATCGGCGAGCATGTGAACTGGTGGTGCAGACAGTTTGATCTGCCGGTCCGCGTATCGTTCGCGCCGTACCATCAAGTGTTCCAGGAGTTGCTGGATCATGGCAGCCTTCTCGGCAGGAACGACGGGGTTAACGTGTTCATGATCCGGTTCGAAGATTGGATCCGGGATGACGAAAGTCCGATCGGCGTCACAATCGCCAAACTCGAAAAAATATATTCGGATCTGATTGAGGCTTTTGGTCAGCGGAAGAAGGGAGTTCCTCACTTTGTAGCGATATTCCCCGTCTCCGATCATTTGCCGTTCGAAAGCGAACTGTTCTCGTACTTGGCAGCGTTGAACGAACGCTGGAGGCAGTTCCTTGGCAGCCTCGATCGCGTTTTCGTTCTCGAGTTGAACGAAGTGTTGGCCGATTCGTATGAAGTGCGGCAAATGTACGACAGAGTAACGGATCAGGAAGGGCATGCCCCTTTCACGGAACAATTTTACGCGGTGATCGGAACAACGATTGCCCGTAAGCTGATCGCTTGGAAAAGACAGAACTTTAAAGTCGTCGTCCTCGATTGCGACAATACACTCTGGAAGGGAATTTGCGGGGAGGACGGTCCGACCGGCGTAGAAATTTCCGAAAATTATCGAGATTTGCAACGTTTCATGTTGGACAGGTACGAGGAAGGCATGCTTCTGGCGATCAGCAGCAAGAACAATGAAGCGGACGTATGGGAAACGTTCGAGCGCCACCCGAATATGCTTCTGAAGAAGGAGCATTTTGCCGCCGCGAGAATTCATTGGGGCGCTAAGTCGACGGCTTTACGAGAAATTGCCGAGCAATTGAATTTAGGATTGGACAGTTTTATCTTCGTCGACGATAGCGGGATGGAATGCGCAGAAATGATGCAGAATTGTCCGTCTGTGTTGACCTTGCAGTTGCCGGAGGATGAACGACAAATCCCGGATTACCTTCGTCACGTATGGGGGTTCGATAAGCTGGTCGTGACGGAAGAAGATCGCAAGCGAACCGCTCTCTATGCGGCCGAATCCATACGTCGCCAATATTTGCAGGAAGACAATGTTTCAATGGAACAATTTCTTCGCGGCTTGGGGCTGCGAATCTACATGACAAGCTTGCGCGAGGATCAAGTTCCTCGGGCAGCCCAGTTAACGCAGCGCACAAATCAATTCAATATGCATTCCCTTCCTAGGACGGAAAATGAGCTCGCGAGCATGCTTTCGATATCCGGCAAGCCTATGTGGAGCATCGAGGTAGAGGATCGCTTTGGTGAGTACGGATTCGTTGGATTAGTAACAGGGCATGCCGAACGTGAATCGTTCATCCTGGATACGTTCCTGTTAAGCTGCCGCGTACTCGGCAGAGGGGTAGAACATGCGATTCTATCCGAAGTGAAACGGGTTACCACGAGTTATCAGGCCGAATATATCGAGATGCAATACGTGGCTACCGAGAAGAACGCCCCTTTCCGCGAATTTCTGGAAACGTCCGGTTGGCGGTTGGAGGACATCGCTAGCGGGAGGACCGCCTATCGACTGCGCGTGGATAGCATTCCGGACCGCTCCCCTCATATCACGCTAACGAACGAACGGCTGAAGGCTACCGTGTTGTCATTGCCGCGGGCAATGAATTCCGGGGAACGAGAATGCGCGGCCAGCACTCCGCCGATCTTACTAGCAGCTGCGACTTCCGTCCCCTCGGTCAAAAATCGCCCGAGCCAGGAGGAAGGTCCGCGAAATTGGCATAGCTCTGAAGCATTTAAGGATGTCGCCGCGTTAAGTCATGCCAGCCACTTGCTGCCTTTGCGTTATCACAACGCGGGAAGCCTCTTGCGGCTCGTTCAGAAACGGAAGCAATCCGTATCGGGAAGGAAGACGGATTATAAGGAACCCGTAACGTCGGCCGAACGCGAATTAGTCGAGCTGTGGGAAGAGCTATTGGACATTCAACCCATCGGAGTTACGGATTCTTTCTTCGATATTGGCGGCAACTCGTTGCAGGCCGTCTCGCTGGCTTCGAGAATTCATCGGCAGTTCGATGCGCGGATTTCTCTACGCGACTTGTTCGCCGTGCCGACGATTCGGGGCTTGTCGGCATTGATCCACCGGACGGGTCCAACCGTCCATTCCACTATCGGGCCTGCTGAGCATCGCGATTACTATCCGGTAACTTCGGCTCAGAAGCGGTTGCTGGTGCTTAGCCGGTTGGATGACGCTAAGACGGCGGACACGGCATATAATCAGCCTTGCTTTTTCGAAGTAGAAGGCGCTTTGAACGTCGAACGGTTTCAAGCCGCTTGCGAGAAGCTGGTGCATAGGCATGAAAGTCTTCGAACTTCGTTCCGTTGGCAGGAAGGCGAATTCGTGCAAATCATCTCGCAGACGGTCGATTTTTCCGTCGAATTCCACGATGCGGACAACGAGAACGGGGAGGCGCATATCGCTCGCTTTATTCGTCCGTTCGATCTGGGACAATGTCCGTTATTCCGGGCAGGTATCGTCAGAATGGGAGAAGCAAAGTGGCTCCTAATGTTCGATATGTATCACGTAGTATCGGACGGAGTGTCCATCGGCGTGATGATCCAAGAATTATTGGCTCTCTATCAAGGCAACGAGCTTCCCGAATTTCGCATCCAATATCGCGATTATGCCGTCTGGCAGACGGGGTTGCTGCATTCAGATCACATGAGAATGCAGGAAAGGTATTGGCTAGAGTCGTTCTCGGACGAAGTGCCGGTCTTGAATGTACCGCTTGACTCGCCAAGACCCGCCATACGCAGCTATGAGGGCAAGCGCCTTAGCATCGAATTGGACAAAACGTTACATGAAGCGGTGCGATCTCTGGCCGCAGACGTTGAGGCGACGCCATTCATGGTGTATTTGTCCGCGTATTACGTGCTGCTCGCCAAATATTCCGGACAAGAGGACATCGTGGTCGGCTCTCCCGTAGCCGGGAGATCCCATGCTGATCTGGATCGGTTGATCGGCATGTTCGTCCATACGCTCGTTCTACGCAACAAGCCCGAAGGGAACCTCATGTTCCGTAGGTTTCTGGCCGAGGTGAAGGAGAATACGTTGCGGGCAATGGAGCATCAGGATTATCCGTTCGAACAATTAGTAGACAAGCTGGCGCTTCGCAGGGATCTTAGCCGGAATCCGCTCTTCGATACGATGTTCGCGTATCAGAATATGTCGTGGGCGGACGGCGACATGGAAGCTGCGAAGGTGCGGCTGTATCCGTATGACGCGGGTAGCAGCCGATTCGACTTCACGTTAGAGCTGGCGGAGCACGGCGATTCCATTCGTTTGAACGTAGAATATGCGACCGAGTTGTTCCATGAGAAGACGATGGAACGATTGATCCGTCATTATACGAACATCCTCGCGCAAGTGACGCGTTCTCCCGATCAGTTGCTGTCCGCGATCGACATGCTGGATGATTCGGAGAAGGCCAGGCTATTGTTCGGCTTCAATGCGACTCATGTCGAATATGAAACGGAGCGTACGATGCACTCGGTCTTCGAAGAGCAAGCGCGCCAATCTCCCGACGCGATCGCGGTCGTCTTCGGCAATCAAAGATTGACTTACGCGCAATTGAACGAAAGGGCCAATCGTTTGGCAATGGAATTAAGGGAACGGGGAGCCGCCCCGAATCAAATCGTCGGCATCATGGTCGAACGCTCGCCGGAGATGGTCGTTGCGGTATTGGGCGTATTGAAAGCCGGAGCCGCGTATTTGCCGATCGATCCGCAATATCCGGAGGAGCGCATTCGCTACATGCTGGAGGACAGCCGGACGGGCATCGTGATCAGTCAACTTCGACTGGCGGAACGAATTCCTGCAAATCTTCAGACGTTACACGTCGACGATCAACGTTTCGCGGACGTGGGCGACCATTGGCCAACGGGTAATCCTTTGTCGCGAAATACGACAAAAGATCTTGCCTATGTCATCTACACTTCCGGTTCGACGGGCAAACCGAAAGGAGTCATGGTCGAGCACGGCGGCATGATTAACTTACAGATTTATTTCCAACGGAAGCTGAACGTCGCGAATACCGACAAAATCGCGCAATTCGCCAGCTTTTCATTCGACGCCTCCGTGTGGGAAATGTTCATGAGCTTATTCAATGGCGGAGAGCTGCACGTCTTAGCTTCGGAAACGATTCATCATTACGACAAACTGGAGCATTATTTCAACGATCAGGGGATCACGGTCGCGACTTTGCCGCCAACCTACTTGGCGGGATTACGGCCGGAGAACGTGCGGATGCTGCGCGCGGTCATTACGGCGGGCTCCTCTTCCACTGCGGATTTGCTGGCTAAGTGGAGGAGCAAAGTACAGTACGTCAACGCTTACGGGCCGACCGAAACAACGATCTGCGCGACAGTATGGACTGCCCCTCCAGCCGGAGATTCCAGCGAGAGCACGTCCGTCCCGATCGGAATTCCGATCCCGAATGCGCAAGCCTACATCGTTAATGAACACGATCAATTGCAACCGGTCGGCGTACCCGGCGAATTGTGCATAGGAGGAGCGGGGCTGGCTAGAGGTTATCTGCATCGTCCCGACTTGACGGAGAAGCAGTTCGTCTCCAATCCTTTCGTATCCGGTACCCGAATGTATAGAACCGGCGATCAGGCTAAGTGGCTGCCGGACGGGACGATCGAATACGTGGGCCGGATGGACGATCAAGTCAAAATACGCGGGTATCGCATCGAGCTGGGCGAGGTAGGGAATTGTTTGTCGAGCCATCCGAACGTAACGGAATGCATTGTCGTTCCTTACGCGGATTCGCAGGGCGGGATCGAACTGTGCGCCTACATCGGTACGGATGGACATGCGCTTGCCGCGAGCGAAATTCGTAGTTTCGTCGGGGAGCGTCTACCGGATTATATGGTTCCCGCCTACGTCGTCGTGTTGGACAAGCTTCCGCTCACTTCGAACGGGAAAGTAGACAAAAAGGCGTTGCCTGAGCCCGCCCGCGCTTCCAATGAAAGCTACGAGCCGCCGACGAATGAAACCGAACGCCGACTTGCCTGGATGTGGAGCGACATTCTCTCCGTCGATAAGATCGGTATTCAGGATCACTTCTTCGAGCTGGGTGGACATTCGCTTAAAGCCATAGCGTTGCTGACTCGCATTCATGAGGAGTTGGGCGTCGAGCTGATGTTAAAGCAGCTCTTTCAAGCACCGACGATCCAGCGGCTCTCGCGCTTGATATCGGATACGAAGCCGACTCGCTACGATGCGCTTCCGGCAGTCGAAGCCCGGAGCAGCTATCCGGTCACCCACGGACAGAAAAAGCTGTTTGTTCTACAGCAGCTTGAAGGCGCGCAAACGGCCTATAACATCGCGGGTGCCTATCGTATCGAAGGCGAGATCGATATCTCGCGGTTGGAAGCTTCTTTCAAGGCTTTGCTCCGGAGGCATGAAGCGCTACGCACATCGTTTGCCGTCGAAGACGGCGAATTCGTCCAATTTATTCATGACGACGTTCCTTTTACGATCCAATATGGGGAGACTTCCGAAGAACGGTTGGAAGAAACGCTAAGAGAGTTGGTTACTCCATTTGATCTAAGCAGGCCGCCATTGGTTCGCGTTGCTCTTCTGAAGCTCCTTCATGGCGACCCGTCGGACTCGGACTTGGATGCCCACGTGCTCTTCATCGATATGCATCATTTGATATCGGACGGCGTATCTAGCGGTATTCTCATCCGAGATTTTCTTAACCTGTACGAAGGGATAGAGTTGGAGGACCTTCGGATCCATTACAAGGATTACGCGGTCTGGCAGTCGAGTCCGAGCGCGGTTTCGATGATTGAAAGGCAAGAGAAGTATTGGATGGACTCGCTGTCCGGCGATCTTCCTTCGTTGCAGCTTCCAACGGATTTCCCTAGACCGTCCGTGCAAAGTTTTGAAGGAGCGCACGTCTTCCTGACCATCGACGAGGAGCTGACAGATCGGCTTAGAAAAGTCGCGGCGGACAGCGGAAGCACGTTATATATGGTTATGCTGACTGGATTTTTCATTCTATTGTCCAAGTACAGCGGCCAGGAAGACCTTATCGTCGGGACGCCTTCCGCGGGCAGAACGCACGCGGATCTGCAACGGATCATCGGCATGTTCGTGAATACGTTAGTCATTCGTACCCGATTGTCTGGGCATCAACCTTTCAAGGAATTGCTCATAGCAGTGAAAGAAAAGTCTCTGTCGGCTTTCGATAACCAAGACTATCCTTTCGACACGCTTCTTGAGAATCTGAGCTTGCCTAGGGATATTAGCCGGAATCCGCTTTTCGATGTCCTCTTTATGATGCAGAATTTCGAATCGGTCGAGCTTAAGGCTGGCCGGCTAGGGGTCGCCCCCTATTCGTTCTTGCCTGCCGTATCGAAATTCGACCTCAGTCTCGAAGCGGTGGAGAAAGAGGGGGGACTCGCGCTCAGGTTAGAATACGCGGTTAAGTTATATCGGACGGAGACGGCAAACCGATTGCTGGACGATTATGCTAGAATTCTTTCCGAAATCGCGACGAATCCGGATGTAAAGCTGCAAGACATTCGATTGCACGGTCAAATCACGAGAAGGAAAAAAGTGATTTCTGAGGAAATCGAGTTCAACTTTTGAATCGGAGGAGTATCGATGATCGATAAATATGCACTAAATATGCTTTCGGCAAGCGGCGAATTCGAGGAAGAGCAACGGTATTGGCTACAGCAATTAAAGGGAGACCTTACACCGGTGACTTTTCCATATGACGTAGCGGCGCCCGCCCCGGATCAACGCGAACGGGCTTCGATAACGAGAAGCTATGCTTTGCCTCAAGAGCTATCGGAGCGATTATACGTATTCTGTAACCACTCGGATTACGGCGTATACATGACGGTATTGTCCGCTTTCCCCTTTCTGCTGCATCTGTACGCGCAAGCCGATGAGATCGTCATCGGATCGCCCGTATTTCGCGGCGAGGCCAGCGAAGCCGACCGAATGAACGAGATTTTGCCGTTACGTATTTCCTATGACGGACAGAGCAGCTTTAAGGCGACATTGTCCGACATTAAGCGAAAGGTAACGGAAGCGAACGATCATGAGTTTTTTCCGTTGCGCCAATGGGTGGAGGAACTTACGCGAGTCGTGGTTCTCTTCGATCGTATTCATAAAGCGGGCTTTGCGGACGGGTATTGTCCGGATATGACGTTCGCGCTTGCCAAGCGCGAACAGACGCTGCACGTCGAGGTGGATTTCCGCGCTGATTCGTACGAACAGCCGACGATCGATGCTATCTTTCGCCGATTGACGCGTTATTTGCAAGTCGTGCTAGATGAACCGAACGTCATGATGGCGGATATCGACTTGGTGGAATCCGAGGAAAAGCGGCGGCTGGTATACGATTTTAACGATACGCATGCCGTCTATGACGAGAACGCTACGATCCATCGTATATTCGAAAGACAAGCGTTGAAGACACCCGATCGAATCGCCATCGTCGACGGCAGCGAGCAATGGACCTATCGGGAATTGGACGAGAAAGCGAATAATCTAGCGCATGTATTGCGCGGCAAAGGCGTCATTCCGAATCAATGCGTAGGCGTAATGACGGAACGATCGACGGGGATGATCCTGAGCATGCTCGCCATCCTGAAAGCCGGCGGAGCTTACGTGCCGATCGATCCCGCTTATCCGGCGGATCGCATTGCATACATGCTGGAAAACAGCGGAGTGCGGTTGCTTGTTCACGATTTTAGCGATCCGAAGGGATTGCAGGAGCTATCGTGCGACACTATTGATCTTTCCCTCGTGCCGACGGTATCGTTCGATCCTTTACCCGATGTGAATACATCGGACGATTTGGCATACGTGATCTATACTTCCGGTACGACGGGTAAACCGAAGGGAGTCATGATTGAACACCGCAACGTCGTACGGTTGTTCTTTCACGACAAGCCGCTATTTCAATTTGAAGAGAACGACGTATGGACGATGTTCCATTCGTATTGCTTCGACTTCTCGGTATGGGAAATGTACGGCGCGTTGTTGTACGGCGGTAAATTAGTCGTAATTCGCAAGGAAGTGGCGCAGGATCCGTTGCGGTTCGTGGAAACGATGATCCTGGAAAACGTAACCGTATTGAACCAGACGCCGTCGTCCTTCTACCATATCATTCAGCATGACTTGGAGCGGGAGCAACCGGAGCTGCGGCTTCGGTATGTCATATTCGGCGGAGAAGCGTTAAAGCCGGCGATCCTGAAGCCATTCAAAGAACGTTATGCCGACACCAAGCTCATCAACATGTACGGGATCACGGAGACGACGGTGCACGTGACGTTCAAAGAAATCACGGATGCGGAAATCGCGACCAATGTCAGCAACATCGGCAAGCCGATTCCCACGCTGCGCTGTTACATTCTCGACGACAGGTTAAATCTCGTGCCGCAAGGCGTCGTCGGAGAACTCTATGTCGGCGGAGAAGGCGTAGCGAGAGGTTATATCCATAATGAAAATTTGACGGGCGAAAAGTTTCTGTACGACCCGTTCCTGCCGAAGGAGAGACTGTATCGGTCGGGGGATTTGGCCAGATGGACGGACGAAGGCGAGCTTGAGTATTTCGGGCGCATCGACCACCAAGTCAAGATTAGAGGTCACCGCATCGAGCTAGGGGAAATCGAAACGAAGCTGCTCCAGCAAGAAGAAATACAAGAGTGTCTCGTCATCGCAAGAAAGGACGTGGCCGGTCAATTCGACTTGGTGGCGTACTATGTCGCGGAGCAAGAGATGGACGTAAGTTCCTTACGCGATCACCTTGCCACCGAATTGCCCGATTTCATGATTCCGGCCTTCTTTAAGCATCTTCTCGCATTACCTTTAACCGATAACGGAAAAGTGGATAGAAAAGCGTTGCCTCAGCCCGAGTTGGCACGTGCATCGGGGCATGTCTATGTTGCGCCCCGCACGCCGACGGAACATGAAATCGCCGACCTGTGGGCCGACGTGCTGCAGCTGGAGGAAATCGGCATTCACGATAATTTCTTCTCCATCGGCGGCGATTCGATCAAGGTGATTCGCTTCCTTAGCCGTATGAACAAAGCTCAGGGGAGCAACCTTTCCGTTGCCGATTTCTATCGAAATCCGACGATAGCCGAATTAGGGGTATTGCTATCGATGCCGGCCTCAGAGGGAGGCGACGAGCGTGAACGGGGGCTGCATCTGATCGATGGGATGAAGAGCAGGCTGCAAAACGAACTTGCGGATGTTCCGATGCCCGCGGACGCCGAGGATTACTATCCGCTAAGCAGCATCCAGATGAGCATGGTATTCTACTCCAAGTTGAAACCGGATGAACCGATCTATCACGATCAGTTTTATTATGTCTTGGATTTCGCCCGGTTCGATTGGGAGTTGCTGCGCGAGACCGTCTTTAGGCTTGCCGTTAAACATCCGATCCTTCGAACGTCCATGCAATTGGAGCGGTATAGCGAACCGATTCAGATCGTTCACCGGGATCGAATGCCCGCAATGGCGCTTGAGAATTTATCGGCATGCGCGATCGAAGAGCAAGAACAACGAATCCAAGATTATATGGCCGAAGATTTGCGGAACAAATTTCGGTTTGACGACGATCTGCTATGGCGGCTTGGCGTATTTCAACTAAGCCCGGGAGAAGTATGCATCGTTCTATCGTTCCATCACGCCATCTTGGACGGGTGGAGCGTCGCAAGCTTCAATAAGGAAATCATTGATACTTACGAACGATTGCTTCACGGCGGCGTAGTCTCGGCGGAGCCTTTGAAGGCGAGTTACAAGGATTACGTGGGCATCCAATTGTCTCGCAACTCCTCTCTGGAAACGGAACAATTCTGGAAGAGGGAACTGGAAGGGTATACGCGCAACAAGCTGCCGTTCAACCTGGGGGCCAAGCAGATCGAAAACCGGCCGGAGAGCGCGATCTATCGCAGCGAGATCGATCAGGAGCTCCTAGTCGCGTTGGACCGGTTAACACGCGATCAAGGGTTTACGTTAAAGGAGATTTGTTTCTCCGCTTACTTGTATTTGATGTCCGTTATTACGACGGAGCAGGATCTGGTAACGGGAATCGTCACGCATGACCGTCCGGCGATCGAAGACGGAGAAAATATGCTCGGCTGTTTCCTCAACACGTTGCCGTTCCGCGAAGCGATCGATAGAACCCGCACGGGACTATCATTCATGGGCCAAGTTCAGCAGCGTTTGCGGCAGGTCGCGACGCACGATATGCCGTTAGTCGATATCGCTAACCTGCTAGGAGAAGGCCGTCAGCACGCGGCCAATCCGTTGTTCGACGCCTTGTTCAACTTTACCGACTTTCATGTGCTGGACAATATGGACCGCCAGAACGAAATCAAAGGATCGGATCGCCGGCTTAATCTTAAGTCCAGCGAGATGACCAATACCCTCTTCGATCTGGAAGTGACGAGAACGTGGAATCGATTGGGCGTGCAGATCAAATACGCGCGGAACTATTTCTACGAAACGGAAATCGAAACGGCGTTTAACATGTACTTGCGCATATTGCGTAATTTCGCTGCCGATCCCGTAGCTACGTTGCGAGAAATTCCGCTGATGGAGGCGGAACAACGCGAAAGAATCGTCTATGGCTTCAATAGCACGCAAACCCCGTATGCTCGGGAGAAGACGATGCATCGGTTGTTCGAGGAACAAGCGGCGCGGTCGCCGAGCCGGGTTGCTTTGACGATGGAAGGAGCGGAATTAACGTATGCGGAACTGAACTCCAAAGCCAATCAAGTAGCGGTTATGCTCGCCGAACGGGGAGTTCGTCCCCGTGATCGCGTCGCACTGATCGCGGATCGCGGATTCGAGATGGTCATCGGCATGTTCGGCATTCTGAAAGCCGGCGCGGCTTACGTCCCGATCGACCCTGAATATCCGGAAGCCCGTCAACGATATATTTGCGAGAACGCGGAAGTGACCGCCCTATTGGCCGACCGCGACGATGGATTAGGCATCGGCAATACGCTGAAGCTGGACCCGGAATACTATGGACAATGGTCCGACGAAGAGAGCGGGATTTACGCGGAGCCGACGGATCTGGCTTATATCATCTATACGTCAGGATCGACGGGTAATCCGAAAGGTGTCATGATCGAGCATCATTCCGCCGTCAACCTTATCCAATGGGTGAACAAACGATTCGAGGTCGGCGAAAACGATACGCTGCTCTTTATCACGTCGATGTGCTTCGATTTGTCGGTATACGACCTATTCGGCATGCTGGCTTGCGGGGGGAAAGTCGTCATCGCCCGCAAAGACCAGATCAGCGATCATACGGAGATGATTCGCTTATTGAAGCAGGATCGGATTACTTTCTGGGATTCCGTTCCGTCCACGATGAATCACCTCGTGAGCATGCTGGGGCAAGATGAACCGGATTTCACGCAAACGGACTTAAGGCTTGTCTTCATGAGCGGGGATTGGATTCCCGTCACGCTGCCCAAACGGATCGAGCGGTTTTTCCCGAACGCGTCGGCTATCGCCCTCGGCGGTGCCACGGAAGCGACGGTATGGTCCAACTATTATCCGATCGGGGCAGTCGAGGATACGCAGAGCAGTATTCCGTACGGCGTTCCGATGGACAACAACTACTTCTACATTTTGGACGAGGAGCTGAATCCGGTTCCTTACGGCGTAGCAGGAGAGTTGTATATCGGGGGCGTCGGCGTAGCCCGCGGTTACATGAACGATCCCGGTAAAACGATGAACGCTTTCTTGCCTAACCCGTTCCTGCCGGAACCCGGCGAGCGCATGTACAAGACCGGGGATCTAGGCCGGATGCTGCCGAGCGGAGTCATGGAGTTCTTGGGAAGAAAGGATCATCAAGTGAAGATTCGCGGCTTCCGCGTCGAGCTTGGCGAGATCGAAAGCCAACTCGTCAAGCTGAAGCACGTTCGCGAAGCCGTCGTCGTGGATCGGCCCGATAAGGAAGGCATTCCTCATCTATGCGCTTACGTCGCGTTCGATCAAGTTATGACTTCCCAACAATTGCGGGATGAATTGGCGAGCAAGCTGCCCGGTTACATGATACCTTCGATCTTCATCCCGCTAGAGCGATTACCGCTGACCGCGAATGGCAAAATCGATCGCAAGGCGCTTCCCGAGCCGGATGATAGCTTCTATACCGGAAGCGAATACGAGGGACCGCGCGACCCGGTCGAGGAACGATTGACGCGAATATGGCAGGAGGTGTTGGGCAAGGAACGAATCGGCATCCGCGATCATTTTTTCGAAATCGGCGGACATTCGTTGCTGGCGACATCGCTTGCGCTGAAAATGAACCGGGAATTCGGAATCGATATCCCTCTGCTCGTGATATTCAATCATCCTACCGTTCTAGAGATAGCCGATATCGTCAGGTCGGCCAAGCGGTCGATTCATCGCCGCATCGAACGCGCGCCGGAAATGGACGAATACCCACTATCTTCCGCGCAGCAACGGATGTTCATCTTGAATCGGATCGAGGGGGAAGGTTTGCACTACAATTCTCCCGCGGCTTTCGTCGTCGAAGGAAATCTGGACGCTGCCCGGTTAGAGGAAGCGTTCCGCTCGCTGTTGAGTCGTCATGAAATCTTGCGTACCTCGTTCGCCTTGAAGGACGGCGTAATGGTTCAACGTATTCACGCGGATTTGGAATGGTCGGTTGAGCGGATTAAGCTTGACGTTGAAGCTAGCGCGGAAACCGAAGTGTTAGACGTCATTCGCACCTTCGTCAGATCTTTCGATCTCGCGAATGCGCCGCTGCTCCGCGTTGGCCTCGCGCAATGGGGAGCAAACCGCCACTTGCTGTTATTCGACATGCACCATATGATTTCCGACGGCGTGTCGATGGGCATTTTGATTAGGGAATTCATAGCCTACTATGAGCAACAGCAGCTTGAGGCACCTCGCATTCAATACAGGGATTACGCGGCTTGGCAGCAACAAGCATTGAACGGCGAGGCAATGGCGGAGCAGCGTAACTATTGGCTGAACCGATTCGCCGATGAAATCCCGGTGCTTCAGATCGCGACGGATTACCAGAGGCCGGCGGTCAAAAGCTTCGAGGGAGACAGACTATCGAGCTCGGCGGACAAGGAATTGGCCGAAGGGCTGCAGCGGGTCGCGGCAAGCTCGGGAGGTACGCTGTACATGGTACTGCTCGCGGCCTACAACGTATTGCTGGCGAAATATTCTGGACAAACGGATATCGTGGTCGGTTCGCCGATTGCGGGAAGATCGCATGCAGACTTGGAGAGCATGCTGGGCGTATTCATCAACACGCTCGCGATGCGGAATTCGCCGGAACCGGACAAGACTTTCGAGCAGCTTCTACTCGAAGTGAAGGAGAACGCCTTACAGGCGTATGCGAATCAGGACTACCCGTTCGAGCAATTGGTTGAGAAGCTGAATTTGCGCAATGACATTAGCCGCAACCCCTTATTCGATACGATGTTCATTCTGCAAAATACGGACCGCATGCGTTATGAGCTGGACGGCCTTACTTTTGCGGAGCAGTCATTGGAACATCAAGCAGTCAAATTCGATCTCACGTTACAAGTCATGGAAGATTCGAACGGTATTCGCTTCGATTGGGAATACGGTACGAAGCTGTTCAAGAAGGCGACCGTGGATCGTCTTTCCGGGCATTGGCTGCAGCTTCTTCGGAGCATTGCCCTCAATCCGTCTCAACGGTTAGCGGATATCGAGATGATATCGGAGGAAGAGAAGCGTCAAATTCTAAAGACTTTCAACAATACAGCGGCATCTTATCCGGAACATACGACGCTGCACGAGACGTTCGAGGAGCAAGCCGCCCGAACGCCGGATCGGGTAGCCGTCGTATTCGAAGATCGACAGATGACATATCACGAATTAAATGCACGGTCGAATCAGTTGGCCCGTCATTTGCGGGAGCGGGGAGTTCGCGCGGATATGGTCGTCGGCGTCATGGCGGATCGTTCGTTCGAGATGATCGTGGGCATCTACGCGATTTTGAAAGCTGGCGGAGCCTATGTCCCGTTAGACCCGGCCTACCCGGAAGAGCGTCTATTATACATGCTGCGGGATAGCGGGATCGAGCTCGTGCTTACGCAATCGGATACCGCGTTGTCGTTACCTGTCTCTACGATCCTATTAACCGATAGTAGACTATATGCCGGAGAAGATTCGAATTTGCCTTCGATTTCCGGTCCGACTCATTTGGCCTACGTGATCTATACTTCCGGTTCGACGGGGAAACCGAAGGGAGTCATGATCGAGCATCGTTCCGTCATGAACCGGCTGAACTGGATGCAGAAGCAATATCCGTTAACGGGCGACGACGTTCTTCTCCAAAAAACAAGGTACAGCTTCGACGTATCCGTATGGGAAATGTTCTGGTGGTTTATGGCTGGGGCACGGTTAAGCGTTCTATCTCCGGAAGTGGAGATGGACCCGAACCGATTGGCGGAGACGATAGAGCGCGATGGCGTCACGGTTATTCACTTCGTGCCGTCGATGCTGAACGCTTTCTTGGATTACGCGGAGCAATCGGATACTGTCGCGAATAGGACATCTTCCTTACGCTGGGTCGTATGCAGCGGCGAGGCATTGCCTCTCGCATCCGTCCAACGATTCAACCGTGTCCTAGGCCGTCCGCATTCCATCCGGCTGGCTAATTTGTACGGACCGACGGAAGCAACCGTGGACGTGACGTATTACGATTGTTCGCCGAACGATGACGATACGATGATCCCGATCGGCAGACCGATCGATAATACGTCGGTATTCGTCGTAGATCCGTTAGGCCGATTGCAGCCGATCGGCGTTATCGGCGAATTATGCATCGCTGGCGTTGGCTTAGCGAGAGGATATGCCGGGGAACTGGGCCGTACGCAAGACCGGTTCGTCGACCATCCTTACGTTTCGGGCGAGCGCATGTACAAAACCGGCGATTTGGCAAGGTGGTTGCCGGACGGTTTGATCGAATACCGGGGCAGATTAGATCACCAGGTTAAGATACGCGGCTTCCGGATCGAGCTAGGCGAGATCGAAGCGCAGCTATCTAAGTACCCATCCATTCTTGAAGCTGCGGTTATCGATCGGACGGACGCGCAACAATCCCGTTATTTGTGCGCTTATTACGCTTCGAATGAGGAAATAACGGTATCCGAGCTAAGGGCATATTTGTTGAGCAAGCTTCCCGACTATATGATTCCTTCCTATTTCGTGAGATTGGATCGGATGCCGTTAACGGCAAACGGAAAGCTTGATCGAAGACGGTTGCCCGAACCGGTCGAACGTATCCATACCGGAACGCCGTACGTCGCGCCGCGCGATACGATCGAACGGCAGTTAGCCGAAATCTGGCAGCAATTGTTAGGAATCGAATCCGTCGGGCTTCAAGATCATTTCTTCGACCTGGGGGGGCACTCGCTGAAAGCGATGGTACTCGTATCGCGGATTCAGAAGGAGTTCGGCGTCGAAGCCCAGGTTCGGGAAGTTTTTCAGCACCCGTTCTTAGAGGAATTGGCGGAATGTATCCGCTTGAAGGAAATTCGCGGTTATGACGCCATTCCGAACGCGGAGATCCGGGAGTATTACCCGATGTCGGCGGCGCAGCGAAGAATGTTCATCCTGAATCAAATGGAAGGGAAGGGCGTGCAATACAATAATCCAAATGCCTTTCTACTGGCCGGAGCGCTCGATGAGCAACGACTAGCGGAAGCATTCCGGCAGTTGTTGGTGCGCCATGATACATTACGAACTTCGTTCGTCATGGAGAACGAGCTTCCGGTGCAGCGTATCGACTCGGATGCGGCCATATCTATAGAACGGTACGAGATGAATCGGTCAGAGACATCTGAACGGAGCTCCCTAGAGGACATCATCCGCCGTTTCGTTCGGCCGTTCGATTTGCATGTCGCCCCTCTATTGCGAATCGGATTAGCTAAGATTGCGGAAGACCGCCATTTACTGCTGTTCGACATGCATCATATTATATCCGACGGCGTATCGATGGGGATTTTCGTCCGTGAATTCATCGCTCTCTATGAAGGCAAGGAACTGCCCGCGCTGCGAATCCAGTATAAAGATTTCGCGACTTGGCAGCAGGAGGCGGCTTATCAAGACGCTTTGCTGGATGACGAGACCTATTGGCTTAACAGATTCGCCGGTGAGCTTCCTGTGTTGGACTTGCCTTCGGATGATAGAAGGCCGGCCGTGTTCAGCTATGAGGGAGATCGGATTCAGTTCTCCGCGAACAGAGAAATGACGGAAGGGCTACATCAGGTCGCGGCTCGGACGGGCAGCTCGATGTATATGGTACTGCTCGCGGCCTATAACGTATTGCTGGCGAAAGTAACGGGACAGACGGATATCGTGGTCGGATCGCCGATCGCGGGAAGGTCGCACGCGGATCTGGAAGGCATGCTGGGCGTATTCATTAACACGCTTGCGATGCGGAACGCGCCGGAGCCGGATAAAACGTTCGAGCAGCTTCTGCTCGAGGTGAAAGAGAACGCCCTACAGGCATACGCGCATCAGGACTACCCATTCGAGCAATTGGTAGACAAGCTGAACCTGCGCAAGGACCTCAGTCGCAATCCTTTGTTCGATACGATGTTCATCCTGCAAAATATGGATCAAGAGCAGCTCGAAATTCCGGGATTAACGTTAACGCCGTACCCGTTCGATTTGAGAACATCTAAGTACGACTTGACTCTGCAAGCCTCAGAGGAAGCGGATGTCCTTTCTTTCACGATGGAATTCGGCACCAAGCTGTTCAAGAAGGAAACGATCGAACGTCTGGCCACGCACTGGCTGCGAATTCTTCAATACATCCTCTTAGATCCGTCGCTACGTTTAGCGGATATCGATATTTTGCCTGAGGAAGAACGGCGGTTGATCGTCCATGAATTCAACGATACGACGATCGACTACGCTAAGGACAAGACGTTACATCACATGTTCGAGGAGCAAGCGGCGGCAAGGCCGGACGAAGTCGCGATCGTATTCGAACACGAGCGGCTAACCTATGGGGAATTGGATGAACGATCGAATCGGCTCGCCCATACGCTTCGGGAGCGCGGCGTAACGCAGGATACGGTCGTCGGACTGATGGCGGAGCGATCGCTGGAAATGTTCATCGGGATCTATGGCATTCTGAAGGCGGGCGCCTCGTATTTGCCTATGGATCCGGCATACCCGCAGGAAAGACTCGATTATATGTTGCTGGATAGCGGAGCAAAGCTCGTCTTATCGCATACGAGCCAATCCGTTCCGGTATCCGTCGAGACGATGCAACTGGCTGATCCGAACCTATATAGCGATAACAAAGCTGCTTTGCCTACGATTGCCGGGCCACTGAATTTAGCTTACGTCATTTATACGTCGGGTTCGACCGGGAAGCCGAAAGGCGTAATGATCGAGCACCAAGCGCTAGCGAATCTGTTTGCCGGTATGACGCAAGAAATCCCTTTCTCCGCCGGCGATTCGATTTTGACGCTAACTTCGATTTCGTTCGATATTTTCGTCTTGGAGTCGCTCATTCCGCTCGCCGCAGGGATGACCTTGGTTGCACCCGCGCAAGAACGGGAACGCGACCTGCGTTCGTTGGAACAATACATCGCCGAGTATCCGGTCAAGACGATACAGCTCACGCCTTCTCGTTTACGTATGCTGCTGGACGGGCAAGTTTTAGAACCACTTCGTCGAGCAAGCTTCCTGCTCATCGGCGGTGAGCCCTTACCCGCGGATTTACTGCAAACGTTACAAGCAACGACAGCGGCACGAATATTCAATATGTACGGACCGACGGAAACGACGGTCTGGTCCGCGGTCCGTGAATTAACCGATACGGCCGACGTTGCGATCGGCAAGCCGATCGCGAATACGCGGATGTACGTGCTCGATCGTTCGGACCGGGTGCAGCCGATCGGCGTCATAGGCGAGCTATGCATTGCGGGGGACGGCTTGGCGAGAGGGTATTGGAATCGTCCGGATTTGACGAACGAGAAATTCCCGCCCGATCCTTACCGTGATCAGGGTCGAATGTATCGAACCGGCGATTTGGCCAAATGGTTGCCTGATGGAAATCTGGCTTACATGGGAAGAATCGACCACCAGGTCAAAATTCGCGGCTACCGGATCGAGTTGGGAGAGATCGAAGCTGTTATGCGTCTGCACGATTCTATTCAAGAAGCCGTAGTCATTGCTCGTGAAGATGAGAACCGACCTTCCTTCTTGTGCGCCTATGTGGTCGCGAATGAAGAGCTAACGACTGCGCAATACAAGGAACATGCAATGCTCGCGTTGCCGGAATACATGGTCCCTTCCTTTTTCATTCGGCTGGATAACATCCCGCTGACCCCTAACGGGAAGATTGACCGAAGAGCGTTGCCGGAACCGCAAGGAAATATCCATGGCGGAGTGGAATACGTGGCGCCGCGTAACGAGATAGAGGCTAAGCTCGTGGAAATCTGGTCGGAAATTTTGGAGCTCGAAACGATCGGCGTCCATGATGATTTCTTCGATCTTGGAGGCAATTCCATTCAGCTTGTACGTCTTCATATGGCGCTGGAGCGGGAGGAATTACTGCCGGAGCGGGACACTTCGTTATCGTTCCAACACCGGACGATCGAAGCTCTGGCGAGTTATATCGTGAACCAGCCGGTCCGCTCAGTTGAGGAAGTGGGGGTGGTGGAATGAAATTAATATGTATCCCCTATGCGGGAGGCTCCGCGACGGTTTATTACCCGTGGAAGAAGCTGATACACCCTTCGATCAAAGTCGTTCCTCTCGAATTGGCGGGCAGGGGGGAGCGGATGGGACAATCGTTCTACCGTAGCATTGAAGCGGACGGAACGGATGACCTATACCGCAGTGTGGAGAAGGAGTTAGACGGATCGCCGATTGCCCTATTCGGGCACAGCATGGGGACGTTATTTGCCTATGAATTGGCACATCGTATCGTACGCGAAACCGGACAACCTCTTGCGCATCTATTCCTATCCGGGCGCGGTGCTCCACATACAGCACGTTCCGAGTCTGTGATTCACGAATTACCCGACCCGGAATTTCAAGCCGAGGTGTTGCGATTGGGCGGAACGCCGGCGGAGCTGTTCCAACATAAGGAGCTGAGCGACATCTATATGCCGATTCTTCGCTCGGATTACCGCCTGTCCGAGACCTATCGCGATACGGGCAAACCAGACAAGCTGGATTGCGGGATTACCGTTATGCGAGGCACGCAGGATAGCTACGGGCGGACGGAGGCAGAGGAATGGAACCAGTACGTAAGCGGCGACACTCGTATCGTCGAATATGACGGCGGTCATTTCTTCATTCATGAATTCCGTCAGCAGGTGCTAAGCGCTATCCATGAATCGTTGTTATCTATGCGTTCATCCCAAATCTAGGAGGTTAAATCGCCATGTCGGTAAAAACGCTTCCCTTGGCCGAACCGAGAGTACTCGGTTATTTGCATCATGCGTACGTGTTATCCATCGCTGGCAATTGCCCGAATTTCGAAGATTGGTACTATAGCAGCTACGTTCAGATATACGACGATTATTTGTCGGGCGGATTAAACTTCTACGAGCATGATTTCACCCGTTTCCGTCAGCCGCTTCTCGACCATCATTCGATGTGCATGGATGCCTTTATGAAGGGCCGCTACGATGTCGTGGAATTCGCCAAGCATTGTTTGGATACGGACTACTATTTCTACACCTTCGTCGACGAGCGTTATATTCCGGGGAAAGGGGCGTTCAAAGCCAAGGTAACTTTCCCTCACGAAATCATGATTTTCGGTTACGACGACTCTGCCAAGCAGTTTCACGCGATCGGCTTTTCGGACAAGTTCCAGTACGAGAAATTCACGGTCGGCTTCGAACACTTTGCCCAAGGTTTCAACAACCTCAAGATGACGGCCAGTTATATGAACAACATTCACCTGCTGAAGCCCGCCTACGATGCGGAATATCCGTTCCGGTTGAAGCAAGTGGCAAGCCTGTTGGAGGATTATTGCTTATCGCGTAACACGTCGGAGCAATATAGCATGGTTCGAGAGCCTTATCGTTCCGCGTTCGGGATGGCCTGTTATGATTACTTGATCGAGTATTTCGAACAGCTATTGAAGGGCAAGGTCCAGTTGAAGATCAATTCGCTCCACATTTTATGGGAACATAAGAAATGCATGATCGACCGCGTAGCCTATATGCAACGCAAGCATGGGTTGTTACGTGATTTTGACCTGGGTCCGCTTAAGGAAGTCGAGCGGCTGGCCTATAAGACGCGGGATGAAATTATCGTATTTTCGTTAAGCAATGATCCGAAATGTTTTCAAAATGTGATTAAGTATTTGGGTCAGTTGAAGGTAAAAGAGACAGCGGCGTTGGGGCTGCTGTTGGATCGGATTTCATCTTTGGTACCGGCTTAAGTACTAGGATGAGAGCCATAAACGATCTGGAATTGGCAGACGCGCTAGATTCAGGTTCTAGTGTCAGCAATGACGTGGAGGTTCGAGTCCTCTTGGCCGCACCATACTTTAATAAACAGACTCTTCTCAGGAAGGGTCTTTTATTTTTTTTTTTTGATAAACAAAGAAGGGGAACAGAGGGTTTTATCAAATAATATAGTGTTAACCAATCCTTTCGAAAATCACCACAACATTAGGAGGTTTTAATAGATGGAACAACTCATTCAAGAAGATCAGGAACTGGTTTGGCTCTCCCCTAGTGAGCTCCCTTTTCAAATTTCCGGATTCGCTTGGTGGTCGAAGGAGCACAAGTTCCGCCGTCTGCCGGTTGTGATCGAAGGAGCCATTCGCAAAGAGGTAGACGAATTGGCAGATCATACAGCGGGCGGGCAAATTCGTTTCCAGACAAATGCTACTCTATTAAAAATAAAAGTGAAGCTATTTGGTCCAAATAGCATGGATCATATCCCTTCAACCGCAGTGACCGGATTTGATTGCTATCTGGGTTTGCCTGGCTCCCAGATGTATTATGGGACAACGAGGTTCCCTCAGACCGCAGATGAATACGAAAGTGCGTTTGAATTTGTTGAGCCTGACTTGCGCTACATCACCCTTAATTTCCCGCTTTATCAAGGCGTACATGAAGTGAAAATTGGAGTAAATAAAGATGCTATGGTTATGGAATATCCTCCATATGAACATGATGGAAAGATTATTGTGTACGGAACATCGATTACACAAGGAGGATGCGCTTCACGTCCCGGCATGGCATACAGCAATATTTTAAGCCGAAGAATCAATATCGAATTTATTAATCTGGGCTTTTCCGGAAATGGCAAGGGCGACCCAGAAATCGCAGATTTGATTAGCACAATTGAGAAGCCGAGATGTCTTATACTAGATTATGAAACGAATTGCGCGACTCTTGAAGATCTGATGACAACCCTGCCTGAATTTATTCGAATTATTCGTAGTCGGCATTCAGAGGTACCTATACTTATCGTGTCACGACTCCCATTTGGGAATGAACATGCCAAGTCTTCATCTTATGAAGACAGAATGGCAAGTAGGAACTATCAATGCGAATTAGTTAAAGAGCTTCAGGAACAAGGCGATCGCTTCGTTTATTTTTGCGATGGGGCTGATTTACTTGGGGAAATATGGAATGAGTGCACTGTTGACGGTGTACATCCGACCGATCTGGGCTTCATGCAGATGGCAAATGGTTTAACACCGCTCCTTGAGGATATTTTGCAAATAAATTAATAATCTCTCTGTCGTGCATTATTGACATCAAGAAATCACATATGATATATTTTAATTCCTGACTTGTTAGCTAATAGGTCAGAACTTGCGGCCATGGCGGAATTGGCAGACGCGCTAGATTCAGGTTCTAGTGTCAGCAATGACGTGGAGGTTCGAGTCCTCTTGGCCGCACCATACAATTAAACTCAGGAAGTCCTACTACGGTGGGGCTTCTTTTCTTTTTGTCTGAATTTGATTGTTCGTTGTATGGGTCGGGTAGTGAGGATTCGGAATGGTTTTTCAAACATTCTTCTAACATTGCTTTATTTTTATGATTTGAAGCGTTAGAGTCGGAATTTATGATGTTCTCAAAAGATTGAGATAATTTCATATATCTTCAGGGGTAAGAATGGCTAATATTTGATTTTTATTGTGGATCGCTTCACTTCCTTTTCCTTCAAGTACTTCATTGAGAAGATCAACGATTGTAATATCAAGGGCACCTGCTATCTTTTCAAGTGTAAGGATAGTTGGATTCTTTTCTGCACGTTCAATCTGACCTAGATAGATTCGAAGAAAAATCTTCAAATGGACGAGCGTTGCTGGTAAACGTAGACGAGGATTTGCCCAAAATACTCTTACCGGATTCTGTACACCACATCCCCCTTCCTGCCACGCGGCTATAACAGCATCAGCGGGAAAAGATGTTTTCATCGCAATTCTATCATACAAACGATTTGCTTAAAGTCTAAGTCAAAAAAGTCCAAAAAACGTGTAAGATTTTTACTATATCGATGATTAGGTTCTGTCCTATAGTAATAGTGTAAGTCGACGCAAATCCATAATGGGAAGCGCTCTCACCAGATGTGTGAAAGGACGAGATAAAATGATCGCAAGCTTTGCTATAGAGTGGAAGAAGGGGCCGAGCTTCGGGAGTATTAACGTTTCCGAAGGCGAGGTCGTTAAAGGAACAATAGTTCGAGGAGAAGGTAAATATAGTGAAAAAGGCTTCTCGACCGTCGGAGGCCCGCTCAGATTGGAGATTACGGTTGATCTTGCGGATGCGGATGAGTCGACTGCTACTCTTGTGATGATTGACACAGGAGAGAACCCATTCAGTTTCTTCCTACGTGATGTGAGTGGGCAGTACCCCATCTACATCCCCGCATATGAAGTCGCGATAATTCGCACTGATGATGCTAGAAGCTATGTGCAGATTGAGCAGGAAATCAAGGTATTAGAGCTTCGTACTGATTTGCAGCAAATTGAAGCTGAACCTGAAGAAAGCTATGAGAACGCGGCGAATCAAAGTCGTGAGATTGCTTCCCAGACCTGGCTAGGTTTATCTCGTGATATGCGGATATTCGGAGTAGGCTTTCGTGGTGTTGGCGGGGAGGAGCGTCTATGGGACTGGGTGCAGCCAAGATTTCATGGTTATGAGGTGACACTTCCAGAGAACGATGATAAGCCGGTCTGTTACCGTTACATGCTGGGAAGAGGGATTGGCAGTACAGAAGGTGTGACCCGTAGGCTCGAAGACGGTACATTACCTATTTTACACGCGACGATTATGGACAAAGATGTTGTCTATCATACAGTTTCCTTCGTTTCTTATGAGAACAGTCGCTTAACTGCTGAAACTCTTAGAGGTACCCACTATTTGGCGGCCGATGGGTACGGACATGGACATATGTTTACGGAAGCACAGAAGAACCAAAGGGAGCAATTATTACAGCAGGAGCTTGACCAGGAAGAGGAGACGGTGCTGTACTTTCAGGCAATTGCCACGAACAATGCGAAGGTGCCAAGGTACGCTTGGTTTAAGAATGTCATTCCGAATGCCTTTGTATTGAATAACGAACAGAATTACACCTTTGATATAGAACGCGGCTATGTTCAATTCTCAGAAGACCGTGTTTGCTGTGTTTCCAAGCTGAACGGGAGCCCCCTTACAGCCGAAGAGACAGCGATCTTAATTCCTCCAGGTGGAACAGCCACTTTTGAATTTTACTTGCCTCATCGCCCAATTTCTCGAAAGCGTGCCGAAGGTCTTATCCGTCAATCCTTCACCGCAAGACGGGAAGAGTGCCGTGAATTCTGGACGAATAAGCTGTCCAAAGCAGCGGCAATGAAACTACCAGAGAAGCGTATTGAGGAGATGGTCAATGCTGGACTGCTTCATCTTGATCTCGTCACCTATGGATTGGAGGCTGGCAGTACGGTTGTTCCGACGATTGGAGTCTATACAGCAATCGGTTCGGAAAGTGCTCCAATTATTCAATTCATGGACTCTATGGGATGGAGCAATCTAGCGGAAAGATCATTACAATTTTTCCTTGATAAGCAGCATGACGATGGATTTATTCAGAATTTCGGCGGATATATGCTGGAAACGGGAGCTTCGTTGTGGAGCATAGGTGAGCATTACCGGTATACGAACGACGATGAGTGGCTGAGCCGAATTAAAGGGAAACTGTTGAAAGCGTTCGATTATCTCGTGGAATGGCGTAACCGTAACAAGACAGATGAGCTTCGGGGGAAAGGCTATGGCATGCTCGAGGGCAAGACAGCAGATCCGGAGGACCCGTTCCATTCCTTTATGTTAAATGGGTATGCTTATGTTGGCATGAGCAGACTGGCGGAGATTTTAGCTACAGATGATCCAGTACGAGCAGGACAAATCCGTGCAGAAGCAGAGGCATTGAAAGAAGATATCCGCCAAGGCTTGTTCACTTCAATGTCTAGATCCCCAGTCGTGCCGCTAGCAGACGGCAGCTGGGTGCCGACTGTACCTCCATGGGTCGAGCATCGCGGGCCGCTTTCTCTACAAACGAAGGCGGGAAAATGGTTCACACACGGCTCAGCCGTCGCCCGTGATTCATTGCTTGGCCCTCTGTACTTAGTTCTTCAGGAGGTTGTTCAACCAGACGAGGCTGTAGCGGCGTTCATCCTTAATTATCATAACGAACTGATGTGCACGAATAATGTCGCATTAAGCCAACCCTATTATAGTATTCATCCGTGGATTCATCTCAAGCGTGGGGAGATTAAGCCTTTCCTGAAGGCTTATTATAATAGCTTTGCAGCATTGGCAGACCGGGAGACGTACACTTTCTGGGAGCATTTCTGGTATGCTAGCCCGCACAAAACCCATGAGGAAGGCTGGTTCCTCATGCAAACCCGCTGGATGCTCTATATGGAAGAGGGAAGCACACTGAAGCTGTTACCGGGCATTCCGCGAAAATGGATGGATAATGGAAATGTCATCGAGCTGAATGAAGTTGCGACTTATTTCGGGCCTTTAACATTACAGGTTGAATCGCAACTGGAAAGAGGTAAGATTGTGGCAAAGGTGAGCTGTGAATCGCATAGAAAACCAGAGTCGATAACGATCAGGTTGCCCCACCCTGGAGGAATAACTCCCACTCAAGTCACGGGGGGCACCTATTCCGTATCCCAGGAATTCGTTCGAATTGATAGCTTTACCGGGAATGCGGAAATAACTTTACACTTCTAATCGCAGTTTGTCGAATGAGTTATGCTATAATCCATCTAGGAACGCACACCTAATCGAGTGTGCGTTCGATTGTTATTCAGGAAATCTATTTACTTCTTCAATGAACAGCAGCTTTCGAGAGAGAGGTTACTTGACAGCTATGAATAAAATTCAGAGCTATTTAAAAGGACTGCAGCGACACTTTTTTGGTCTGAGTAAAAAGTTCATTTTGTTTAATTCTCTCGTTGGTGTGGTGTTCATTACGGTTCTAAGCGCATTGCTGTCGCAATTTATGGAGAAATACACGATGGAAAACATAAATCAGTACGTAATGAGTCTTAATGTACAAATCAGTAACAGCATCGATCTATATGTCGACGATATGCAGAAGGTGCTGATGATTCTCTCAGAGGATGAAAATCTTCCTATCATAGAAGACAACAAATTTATAGGAACCTATGAAGGCTATCAGGCATATAGCCAGTTTTATAACAATATACGATCGCTAATTTTCTTCAAAGGCTACAAGTCATTGTCAGTTGTTTTATATGATCGAGAGGAGATTCTGACAACGGATTTAACGGATGGTCAGGACTTCAAATATTTTCGTCAAGCACTGAATAATAACACTTACAAAGATATTACCGATTCTGAGCAGTCGATGATCTTATTACCTGAATTTTCACTGCTACCCGAAAAAGATAACAATGTCCTATTCTCACAAGCGATTAAGCTATGGGGAAATCTTCCAGGAGAGAAAGACTTCATGGTGCTTAGCGCAGATAAGAATCTTTTTACGAGTTTCCTAGCGGGTGTCAATAATAAAGCTTTCGATGATATCTTGATCACGACCGCAGAGGGACAAGTCATCTTCAGCCTGAACTCCAAAGTATCGGCGTATTCAGAGCTCAAAGACAAAGATATTGGAAGTTTATCCGCATTCGATACTCTCAACTTTAATGGGGGGAGTTATTATGCAACCCTTAATAAGTCCGCTTCAACAGAATGGTATGTCGTTTCGTTGATTAACAAGAATAAGATCGACAAGCAAATATATGACTCTAAAATGACCATCATTATTATAGGTATCACCGTAATCCTCATTCTTATTATCGCTGTAAATTTGTATCTTTCGAGAAGTACCCGAGATTTAAAGAGGTTAGCCAAAATGATGAAAAATATAGAAAAGGAAAACTTTCAAAGCAAAAGTGAAATGAATAGAAATGACGAAATCGGCGATTTAAGTCGCAGCTTTAATTCCATGGTCAGAAATGTGCTGGAAAATCAGATACTGAGAAAAGAAGCGGAAATTAAAAGCTTGCAGGATCAGATCAATCCACATTTTCTATATAATACGTTAGACAACATTAGTTCTCTGGCTATAAAGCAGGATTATATAACCATCAACCAAACGGTGGAGAAGCTGGCCGATTTTTATCGCTACAATATGAATTTCGAAAGCAACAATCTTGTTAAGATCGGAACGGAAATTCAGCATGTGAAAAACTACCTGGAAATCATTACTCTCCGTTACGGCACTAGATTGAAGATTAACTATGACATTGATGAGGCTGTGTTGGATAATCAAACGATCAGATTTATGCTGCAGCCCGTTGTTGAGAATTGTGTCAAGCACGCCTTTAATGAAAGATATCTAGATTGTGTCATTGACATTAATGCCTATGCGGGCAAGGAAGCTGTATTCCTAGAGGTGTCGGACAATGGGATGGGTATTGAGGAAAATCTCTTGAGTAAAATTATGAGCTATATTAACGGGGAAAAACAGACGCTGGATCACGGAGGCAACGGAGGCATAGGTCTTAGAAATGTGAATTTGCGGTTTAAGCTCGTGTTTGGTGACGCGTATGGAATCGTGATTAGAAGTACGCCAGGTATAGGGACAAGAGTAATCATCACTAGTCAGATCCTGAAATGAGGTGCGCTCATGATGAAAGTATTGGTCGTAGATGATGAAGAGCTAATCGTAGATAAAATTATATATTTGTTAAATAAGAGTTCGCTTAGGTGCGAATCCATAGGGTGCGCAGGGAACGGTCAGGAGGCGCTTAACCTGATCGCAGCTGGTGATATACCGGATATTATCTTGACTGACGTAAGAATGCCCGTTATTAATGGCTTGGAATTGATTGAAATAGTAAAGAGCTTGCACCCAGAGGTCCGATTTGTTGTCATTAGTGGATTTGCCGAATTCGAGTATGCTGTCAAAGCTATGCAATATGGGGTAACCAATTATGTACTCAAACCTGTTAAGGAGCATGAGCTTATCGTTGCTGTTGAGCAGCTGCAGGATGAGATTGCTAAGGCTAAGCAAGAGATGGAAGCGATGAAACAGACGGAGTCTGTAAAAGTTGAAAATAACCGGATGGTTATTGAGAAGAAGCTGTATCAGATGCTGAACGATCATCACGTTGATAACGGCTCGAAACGTAATCTGGCAAATAATGGAGAAATCCTTAATCATAATGCATATATCGTTTCAGTCGTTAAGCTTCATCCAGATCAGCAACAGCAACAGCAACAGCAACAGCAACAGCGAATACGAGATATGTATACCGAATTGCAGCAATCCTTTGACTTACAATCAGATCACATTTGGTTGATGGAGAACATGGGTGGTAGAGACTCCTTTATTCTTATATTCGGCGGACGAGCTGGGGACGATATCGTCCTAAAGGCAGAAAAGGAAATAAATAAGCTACACCAGCGGCTAAGCAAGGAATACCAGCTAGCGGCCACGATAGGAATTAGCAATGCATGTGGCGATTTGAGAACGGCCTACTCAAACAGTATGATCGCTCTTAAAAGTCGGTTTTTGTTAGGGGTGGGCAGGGTATTCATCTACAGTACTCCTGTATTACACAAGGGAAAAGCGATTCAATCCTTTATGTTTAAGGTGAAGCTTGTGGAAAAAAGCCTAGAAAATAATCGCACATTGAAGGTTAAAGGGATTCTTCGTCAATTCGCAGAGGAAGTATTCATCAATCATATTGCCGATTATCTTGGTGAAACCTCCATAGACTATCTCTTTAATGAATATCTCAATATCATCATCCGCTACTGTCTAAAAAATAATGATTCTTTCCTTGAGCAAATCGAGCCGGATGTCTTATCAGGAAAAGTACTTGAAGGCTTGGATGACAATTGTACGATTGTAAAATTATTAGGGACAACGATAGAAAGTATCTTTAACAGCCCAGTTCAGAATGAAGATGAGCATCAGATTAACCCAGCTCTTTACTCTTCTATAATTGACAATATTATCCATTATATAAATGAAAATATCAATGAAGATATCACCCTCCAGATGATCGCTGAGAAGTTTTCGATTAACCCTTCGTATTTATCGAGGGTATTTAAAGCAGCTACTGAACAAGGCTTCGTTAAGTATGTAACCGGTCTCAAGGTCGCCAAAGCACGGGATCTTCTTGAGAACAGCAGCATGGAGATAGCGGATATCGCTCATGGGTTGGGTTTCTCCGATCAGCAATATTTCAACAGGGTATTCAAGAAAACGACGGAAATGACACCTAATGAAGCGCGGTCGAAGAGTAAAAAAAGTCCAAAAAATACGTAAGATTTTTACTATATTCAACATGTGTTTTAACGTAAAGTAAGAGTATAAGCAATGGCAGAACGCTAGTTGGCAAAACGGTGGTGAAGAGAGAAGCTAAGCTGGTGCGTTGTTAAGATCCAGAAAGCGATTTTGATATTAGCCATAAAGTAAGCGCTTACATAAATTCTCGAAGAAGGTGATCACATGAATAAACTTTATCGTCAACGTTGGCTTATCGCTTTTACATTACCCGGATTTATATTCTTTCTCGTGTTCTCCTACTTTCCTATGTATGGAGTTATTATTTCCTTTCAGGACTACGACGTGTTCAAAGGAATTTTACACAGCGATTTTGTTGGGTTTGAGAATTTCAAAACACTGTTCGACATGCCTGACTTTACGAATGCGCTCAAAAATACGATTATTATCAGTTTGATGAAATTGTTTATTATTTTTCCGGCTACGATTATTTTCGCACTACTTATTAATGAGATCAATACGGGGTGGTTCAGGAAGTTCGTACAAACAACCTCCTATCTCCCTTACTTTGTATCCTGGGTCATCGCAGCCGGGATCTGGTACAAGCTGCTCTCGATTGACGGTGGAGTTGTAAATGACTTGTTGATGTCCCTTCATATTATCAAGGAGCCATTTTATTTTGTCGCTGATCAGAATGCTTTTTATCCCCTTATTATATTTACCGAGGCATGGAAGGGCATGGGGTTCAGTGCAATTATTTTTATTGCAGCCCTGTCAGGAATAGATATGCAGCTATACGAAGCGGCAAGAGTGGATGGAGCAAGCCGGTTCAGGCAGATCTGGCATATCTCGCTTCCCGGTATCAAAAATACGATCGTATTAATGTTCATTCTTAGTGTGTCTGGATTGCTCAGAGCCGGACAAGATCAAATGTGGACAATGTCGAACGTAACGGTTCAGCATAAGGCCGAGATTCTGGATACGCTTGTTCTTAGATACTTGAAGGATATGGGGATGATGGGTTATTCGATTGGAACGGCTATGGGGATCTTTCAAGCATTTATTGGACTTGTCTTATTTATTACCTGTAATTACATAGCCAAAGCAGCGAAGAGCGATTCCATTATTTAAGTGAGGAGGTACATCAATGAGTACAAAGAAGATTGATTTGTTCGTAATATGTAACACTATTCTGATGCTGTTATTCGCTTTCATCTGTATATATCCCTTCTACTATGTGATTATTATTTCACTTAATGATCCTTTGGATGCTCAACGTGGAGGCATCTATCTAATGGTTCGGTCATTCTCGATAGAAAATTATAAAGCGATCTTCAAAACGGCAGAGCTGCTTAATTCTTATCAAATTACGATATTCAGGGTTGTTGTGGGTTCTATCTTACATTTAATCCTTACATCGATGTTTGCCTATGCGTTGACCAAGAAGCATTTTGTATTCAGAAAGTTTCTGAATTGGTGGATGCTGATCCCGATGTATTTCTCAGGAGGAATTATTCCTACCTATGTCGTTATGGACATGCTTGGACTGGTCAACAATGTGATGGTTTATGTTCTGCCTCATCTGCTAGCGACCTTCCATATCCTAATCATGCGAACCTATCTGAGTGAATTACCACCTGCGTTGGAAGAGTCGGCTGTCATTGATGGGGCGGGTGATGTAGCGGTTTATTGGAAGATCATTATTCCATTAAGTGCTCCAGTAATGGCGACGATTGCTTTATTCATCGGTGTATTTCATTGGAATGATTGGTTTACTGGTTTTACCTATATGACAAGTGAAAAGCTCTGGACCGCTCAGAATGTGCTTCTGAAGATCATACAATCCAATGAAGCTTCTAACATTGCTTCAATTTCCAAAATGAACTCAGGCTTTAAACAAACCGTTACAGCAGAGTCGGTCAAGATGGCCATGCTAGTCCTCACAACAGTTCCAGTTATTATTGTCTACCCGTTCCTTCAGAAGTATTTTGTCAAGGGCATGATGCTCGGTTCTGTTAAAGGGTAGGAATTTAGGTGGATATGAGTACCTTTAGGTATTTATATATAATAAAAGATCAAAGGGAGAGGTTAACATGAGAAAAAGTAAGAAGATTGTTGCTCCGTTAGTCGTGCTTATGCTGTTGATTTCAAGTGTACTGGCTGGTTGTGCCAAGTCAAACAACGCTGTTAATGAATCGGCGCCGGCGTCTTCGTCCCAACCGCAAGAAACAGCTACTTCTGAGCCTGTTAAGGAAGCGCTTCCGGAAGAGCTTGTCGTATCCTCATTCAACTGGGGATGGCCAACCGTTGATGAAGCTCAGGACAGAATCGGGCCCGAGCTAGAGAAAGCGCTAGGGTTCAAAGTCAAGCTGAACGTACTAAAGGCGGGAAGCTCCGATGAAGCCGACAAGAAGCTTCAGCTATGGGCGGCTACGAAAGCAGCAGATATGCCAGATATATTAATGACAACAAGCTCGACCCTTGCAGCGCAAACGATAGATTCTTTGGGAAGAAACGGAATTTTACTCGAATGGAATGAAATTTTGGATCGTATGCCGAATTACAAGGCTCAGGTTAACCATCTCCTACCGATAAGTACAGATGTTGAGTCCGGCAAGTTGTTCCGGGCACCACAGAACTTCGAATCCCCGAAGGCGGTCAAACCGTCTACTGCACCTCTAATCCGGAAGGATTGGCTCGACCAGTTAGGCCTTCCAGTGCCCAAGACAACGGACGAATTGCGCGATACATTAATTGCCTTCAGGGATAACATTAAGCTGCCAGACGGACAGAAGGTAATTCCTTCGGTTGATTTCGGCGAAATGTTCTGGGTCAATAAGTATATGTTTGATAATCCGGAATACTCCTATGCAGGTTCCGCTAATATTACTGTTGGTTTGAATGATTGGTTCACAGATAAAACAGATGGTAAAGTCAAAAGACATGACATGGAGTTCTCCGAAAATGTGTACGAATTCCTAGCGTATTACAACTCTCTCTACAAAGAGGGCTTGCTCGACAAGGAAAGCCTGACGATGAAGTATGGACAATACATGGAGAAAATATCCAGTGGTAGAGTGGGTCTATACGGTGCAGGAGGTACTCATGTCATAACAGTTAATGATACCTTGGCGAGTGTTGATCCTAAAGCTATGTTTGTCGGTACAACGGTATTCGATAGTAGAACGAATCCATCGCTAGACACAGCATTTATTAAAAAGGGCATGCTAGGGGTCAACTCTTACTGGATCATCAAGAAGAGCATTAGTGAAGAGAACTTGAACGCTTTTATCAAGTATATGGAATATACGATGGGTGAAGAAGGCTGGAAGCTGACTACCTTCGGACAAGAGGGCAAGGATTGGGAGTATGATGCTGACAATAAGATTGTGGAGACAAAGGAAGCCGTAGATAAATTCAAAGGAAATCTTGGAACAAAAATCCCTGAAGGGATCTGGTATTACAGTCCTACTCCTAACTATGATCTCCAAATGAAATACTATGCTCCAACCGCTTATGACAAAAGGACCGATGTCATTGAAACATTGAAAAATATGGGTTATGTCGAAGGCCAAGAGGTCTATTCCTATATTACTGACAAAGCAGCCTATGTCCTTCCCGGCCCTATTGAAATTAAAAAGGGTGCTGGTTATGTGACCAGATGGAAAGATATGGTGGTTTCAGGTGTGTTAGCTAAATCTAATGATGAAATCAGGCAGATTATTGCGAAATGGCAAGAGACGGAAAGAAAATTAGGGTATGACGAAATTTCCGAGGAAAGAACGAATAACTTAAAGACTGTTCCTGACCTGGGCGTAAATTAATCCCATGTGTTAAATATAGAACTTCTTTACCTGGAGGGAACGGAGAAAAGGATGGAGAGATTTCATTTAATTCCTGTAGCAAAATCAGTCCAAGAGAAGCAGGGCAAGGTTTCCTTGCGAAATGCTTGTATCATGACAGGTGATGCGCAGCTGGAGGAGCTCATCCCCGTATTTGAGCAAGAAATCAGAATCATACAGGGCTCAGTTCCAATGAGATTAGACGATGATTACACGTCGATTGAGCTGCGAATTGACCAGACTCTACGGGAAGAGCAGATTAAAATTACGATTGACCATAACGTTGTTGTGCTCGGTGGGAGTTATTCAGCTGTAGCGGGAGGTACCTCTATGCTGCTCCAGCTCATGACGGATACGGGCGAGCTTCCGTATGGCTGCATTGAAGACGAACCAGATCTTCCGTATAGAGGGCTTATGCTTGATCTGGCCAGACATTGGCATTCTATCGATTGTGTGAAGAAGGCAATTGAGCTGTGCCGTTATTACAGGCTGTCCCATTTGCAACTGCATTTAACGGATGATCAATCGTTTACTTTTCCACTGACAAGCTTCCCGCACCTCCCTACACCTGGTAGACATTATACGAGGCAGCAATTAGAGGAGCTTGTAGAATTTGCGCATCAGCGGGGAGTGGAGCTTGTTCCAGAGATCGATCTACCAGGGCATTCAGAGATTCTTAATAAGGCTGAACCGGATATTTTTACATCTGGTAGAGGCGCTGAACATGAGAATGCCATATGTCTCGGGAACGCCGATACCTACGAAGCTGTAGAGAAAATTATGGACGAGCTATGTAAGGTATTCAAATATTCCCAATATATTCATCTTGGATGCGATGAAGCGAAGATGGAAATATTCGATAACTGTCCGACTTGCCGTGAGCGCATGAAGGAATTGGATATGACGAATGCTGAGGGCTTGTTACGTTCTTATATTCTACGTGCTGTCGAGATGGTCAAACGTAACGGTAGAAAACCAATCGTTTGGGAGGGCTTCTCCCCGGATCCGGGAATCGAGATTCCCACAGATATTACGGTTATTGCCTGGGAATCTTATTATCATCCTGCTGATGAGCTGGCTTCGTCAGGATACCCCATTATTAATTCATCATGGCAGCCACTCTATGTGACGCCTAATGGTGGGTGGTCTCCTGAACATATTTATGGCTGGAACGTAAGGCGCTGGGAGCACTGGTGGGAGAAATCGAAGGCGCATCTCACGCCGATTCAATTAGACGAGGATGCGAATTTGATCGGAGCTCAGTTCTGTTCGTGGGAGAACGAGGAGAAGAACGAGATCGAATCTCTGCACCTTCGACTTCCGGCAATGGCGGAACGCGTTTGGAATACAGAGCACAAGATCGAATGGGCGGACTTCTCAAGTAGATTGAACTTGCTCGATCGTAAGCTTATGCAAATATTAGATAGTATGTAATGAAGACTAGTTTAGAAGGACACCTTTCCAGGTGTTCTTTTTTTCGTTTCGCAGAGGGAGTCCATTAGTTTACTTGAGTAAAAAAAATCCAAAAAAACAGTAAGATAATTACTATAAATAGTTAGGGCAGTAGCCTATATTTACAGTATTAAAAAGAGTGTAATCCATTTTGGTAAGCGCTCTCATATTTAAAGGGGATGAGTTGAATGATCTAGGAAACGGCAAGTCTAATGAGGCTAGGAAATAAGTATTAATTGTTAAATAATCCAAGAGAGTAATAAAGGAGGAATATTTATGCGAAGAAGAGGACGTTCCCGTTTATTCATAACGGCAGCTATTTTATTTATTTCTATGGGGTTATCTTCTACTCAGGCAGCAGTGCCCAATCCGATTGTTGACCCGTTCCCAATAGGGATATTTTGGTCACCAAGTGTTCAAGATACCACATTCGATAAATACAAAGAGATCAAGGATATGAATGCAACGTACGTGCTTTTGACGAATAATATCTTGAGCCAAGCACAAAACGATGCCGCATTGGTACAGTGTGCAGCTAACGGATTAAAATGTGTCATACAAGAAGAGAGACTAGGCTCCTATAAGTTTAATGATTTACAAAATGCTGGTGATGGTGGAGGCTACTTAAATTACGGACATTCGTTCGGGCAAACCTTTATAACCCCGAATACTCCGGATTTAGCGATTGATACTATACAGCTATTCATGGATCAAAATTTACCGGCTAATGGTGAGAAGATTACATTGAGGATCTATGATTCCCCAAGCAAGACGACTCTATTTGGAAGTGCGTCTATTACAGGACCAACGGGTACGATCAATCCTACTTTTTATTTATATAAATGGCTTAATCCCAATACAACTTACTATATGGAGCTAACTAGCGATGGTCCATTAGCTCAAAGTTATGTTAAATATAATACTTCTGACGTCTACAGTGGAGGGACTGCTTTCGAGGACGGCGTTGCCAAGTCAGATCGTGATTTATGGTTTGTTCTGAACTATGCCAGAAGTATGTTTAACGGTGGTAGTGAGCCTCACACTGCAGATATTGTTGCATTTGCAAACCATTATAAATCGAATACAGCGTTTCTTGGCTATCATCTTATCGATGAACCCACAGCTGCCCAGATGACAGGTATACAAAGTACGATTGAACGAATTAGAGCAGTGGATCCAGATCATCTTACCTATGTAAATTTGCTCCCAAACTATGCAGGCAATCTCGGTTTTGGCGGTCAGACGGGAGTATTCGTGAATCCAACTCATTCTGCAGGTCAGACTTTTAAAACCAATTCGAAAACGACAAGTATATCCACGATTCAATTATATATCGATAAGAATCAATGGGGTGTGAATGAGCCCTTAACTCTGAAGCTATGGAATTCTCCTGCCAAAACCGTGCTGTTAGCTCAGCAGACCCAATCTGGAGCTAGCACCAATTACCCGCAGTTTACACTGAATGCGACAGTGAGCCCCAATACAGTTTATTATTGGGAGCTTACACATGACGGTGGTGGAGATAATTCTGTAGGTTGGGTAGTTAAGTCGACGGACGGAACGGAATGGGAGAAAGACGGTTCGGCCTATGTTGCAGGTAGTCCTGAAGTCGGAGACTTCTGGTTTACTATTAATCAAAACCTAACTGCATTCTCTTATGAAGACTATGTATACCGTTGGGCAAGTAAAAACCCCGATTTCATGATGTATGACCATTATCCATACAGTATGGCTAGCGGAGTAGGGGCAGCATATTATCCGAATTTGGAGATTATACGCAGACAATCTCTAGCGGCATCGATCGATTTTTGGACCTATATTCAATCCGTTGGGATTAATGGGGCACTTAGGGCTCCTACAGAAGGGGAAATTCGGTATCAAGTGTATACTAGCCTCACCTATGGTGCCAAAGGTATTAATTACTTCACTTACGTAACTCCTTCCGGGCAAGGAGATTCATTCCATGATGGAATCATTCTTCCTGATGGAACCAAGAATGCATCCTATACGCATGTCAAAAATATTAATGCAGAGGTCTTGAAGCTCGGACCTAAGCTATTGTCACTGACCTCTCAGGCTGTATATCATACCGGAACGTTGCCTGCCAACACGACAGCACTGCCTTCAAGTTTTTTCCTGCAGCCATCGAATACAACGGATCCACTGGTTATCGGTTATTCAACAGATACCAATGGGCAGAAGTATGTAATGGTTACTAACCGGGATATTACCAATTCCAGAACCGTGTCGTTCGTATTGCCATCCAAACCGAGCGCAGTAACGGAAGTATCCAAAACAACAGGAGCTGAGGTGAGTACGAATTACAACTCAATCACAGGAACCCTATCATCAAGCTTTGCTCCTGGAGAAGGAAGATTGTACGTTTTGCCTCTAGCTCCTGAGAATCTGGCTTTAAACGCCGCAGTCACGGTAAGCAGTGAATACTTAGACTGGCCAAAGGCACTGCTTACGGATGGGAATAGGATGAGTATTTTCTCCACTCAGACGGGGATTATGAGCAATCATTCTGAATGGATCGAGGTCAATATGGGAACCCCGAAAACCTTTAATAAGGTCGTGCTTGCAAGTCGCACTGAGCCGTATGGTTACCCGAAAGATTTTAAGATTCAGGTTTGGGACGGTGTAAATTGGCAGGATCGGGTAATTCGTACGAACGAATCGCAGCCTTCTTCAGGGGCAGTGCTCTCTTATACCTGGGGTTACTCCGATACAACGAGTAAAATAAGAATTCTCGCATCGGGGCTGCACACGGATGATAATGGGCATTATCTTCTTCAGCTTGGGGAAGTTGAGGTCTATAACGAGCCATAAGATGCGTTTCAACCGGGTATGATGACGACACTCTACTTGAGTCTAGAGTAAGGAGCATGATATTAAAGTGTGCCGCTGTCTAAAGACTGCGGCACACTTATTACTAGTATCAGTTATTGCTAGGAGAGAAAACCAAGAAATACCTTAGCTATTTCTTGAATGGCTGGCGTGTCGCCTACAAAATAATACAACTGTGAGACGTCTGTCGACTGGCCTTGAACATCGATGGGTAAGGCGGGGGAGTGATACTCAAGCTCCGCAAAATGTCCCAATTGACCCCCGTCGAAGTAGAATTGCATGCATGATCCTAAGTGATTAGGTAGATTAGGAGGATAATCCGGATAAATACCAGTAGGATTTACACTGAATTGCCGGACGATGAGGCTGCTTTTCTTATCGTTTATTTGGCGTAAATACCCGAATCTCCCAGTTGACGATAGGGCGTCAATGGATAGCTTAAAGCTACTTTGACCTTTACAAGGGAGCTGTAGACCATTGGGTAGTAAAGTCATATCGATATGCTCCGTCTGTGAGAACATGGTCATCGGACGTACGGAGCCAAAGGTTGGAGCTAGTATATTCCCTCCAGGTGGCACTTGCATGATACTCCATAGATTGCAATAACCAGAAGGAGAAAAGCTGCTGTCTGTGTGTATTGAATTCAGATTAGCAGGAGTCAGTGTCATATGGGTTCGGGTTTCATATCCGATATAGGAAAGGTTCGAACAATCCGTTATTGAAGTAGATAGGTTCATAGGGAACGGATTCGACAGAAGTGTAAAGTGCTTTTCGAGCTCTAATTCCACATTTTTAGACGATGATGAGTGCTGCAGCTCGCAAGACATGCTCGCAATAGCTTGAGATGGGGAAGTCTGCGTTAGTTTCCAGCTTCCTGGATCGAGCTGAGCTGGAAAATGGTAGTTACCGGAGCCATCGATGAAATATTCCAACTCGGGACTCATCCAAGTACGGTCACCGCCCAAATTCCACTTGTCATTAGTCCCAAGAGCGCTTGGATCTCTCCAAAATGCGGAATCTTTATCTGGAGCGGCTATCATTTCTAGAGCTCGTGCTCCCTTTTCTAGAATGATCAAGCGTCCCCCATGCTCATTGGACAGAGTAGCATAGCGATGATCGAATTGTTGAAGCTGTGATGGAAGTGTGTTGGGCATATCAATCACTTCCTTGCTCGGATTCATCATCAAAGCAGAGCAGGCAATCCTCATCCTTGATATGTCGGGTCCAAAGAGCTTCAATCTTCTCGGCGGAATCATTCTGAAGTGCGTTCAATAATGCTTCGTGATCTTCGACAACTTTGTGCAGATCTGTAAACTTGCTCGTATTCTTAATAAAGTGCATACGAAGTCTATTCACGATTCCTGACCAAATCTGCATGATGTATGAAGAGTTATCGAGTGAGAGGATATGCTCATGGAACTGTATGTCTTCCTCGACCAGAGCAAACAAGTCTCCGTTAGTGGCAGACACCTTCATTCGCTCAACAATGCTGCTTAGGTTACCGAAGAACACTTCGTCTCTCTTGGCTAGATTGTATTTGAGCGCGAACAATTCGAGTTGAAGTCGAATGGGGATTAATAAATCTACGACTTCTTCTTTTCTAACTTCAGCTACAGTTGTTTCGCGGTAAGGAGAGCTCACGATCAGACCCAATGCCTCCAGATCCCTGAGTGCTTCCCGAATAGGTCCTCTACTGATGGACATTTGCTGGGAAATTTCCAGTTCCTTGAGCTTGTCACCTGGCTTGAGATGCCCCTGAATAATCGCATTTCGTATATCATTCATGACACGTTGACGTAAAGAGAGATTTTCTTGGCTTTTGAAATGAAAGGTATCCATTGTTCGTTGTTCGACTCCTTGATTACAAGATTACTTCAACTTCGTTAGCGAAGAGAAGATCTAAATTCATTATAACAAAGCAGATTTAAATTACAAATGATTGTTGTCGATCGATTGTTGACAATCCTGAAATCTGATCGTATGATAACCATAAACCGATACACAGGAGGTATATCCCGATATGAATGTATTAGCGATCTGCGCTCATCCAGATGATGCTGAAATCTGGTGTGGGGGTACGCTTGCGAAATATGCCGAGCGCGGAGATAAGGTGACGATTGCAGTCGTCACGAACGGGGAAGTAGGATCACCAACGCTTCCTAAGGAAGAGATTGCGGAGATTCGCCGATTAGAAGCGATTGCGGCGGCTGAAGTCATCGGAGCAGAGCTCATCTGGATGGGCTATCGTGATGAATTTCTATTCGATACGGAGGAAACTCGGTTATCTTTCATTGAAGCGATGCGTGTCAGTAAAGCGGAAGTTGTGCTAACGCATTGGCCTGATGACTTGTATAACCCTGACCATACGATAACCGGCCAAGTAGCTAACGATGTAGCAATCATGACAACAGTTCCTAATATCGTGACATCGAGTCCGCCACTGTCCAAAATCCCGATCGTTTATTTTATTGAAAGCGTCGCAGGACTTGGCTTTCAGCCGGAAGAATACGTGGATATCACAGATACGTTCGAATTGAAGCAAAGGATGCTTGCCAAGCATGAGAGTCAGGTTGGGGATTGGCTGAAGGATCAATATGGTTCAAATGCCATGGAGATGATCGAGGTCATCGCCCGTTTCCGCGGTATTCAGAGTGGTGTGCGTTACGCGGAAGGCTTTATCAGAGCTAAAGCGTATCCTCGCAATATTACTGGATCATTGCTACCTTGACACTTTTTCTATTCGATAAGGAGGACTTATCATGCATCGTTTTACAGGTCTAACGGTCATCGTGACTGGCGGAGCGACCGGCATTGGATTTGCAACCGCCAAGCTTTTCGCAGCTGAAGGTGCAAATGTTGTTATCGCAAGCCGTGGCGAGGAGAATGGAATGCGTGCTTTGAGTGAGCTCAAGTCGATTGGCGGAAACCCAATATTCGTGCAAACGGATATCAGTGACGAAGCGGCCGTCCAGAATTTGATGAATCGAGCTTTAGAGCATACTGGCCGTCTGGATGTCATGATCAACAATGCAGCGATGTTCTATGAAAGTGATTTTTTAACGGAAACGACGGAGCGCTGGAAGGCCGTCTTCGATACGATTGTGAATGGGGCTTATTGGTGTTCGAAATATGCTGCGGAAGCGATGATTCAAAAGGGAATAAGCGGAGCAATCGTGAATGTATCTTCCATTAATGGCTATCGCGCATTAAACCAGTCTAGCCATTACAATGCTGCCAAAGGTGCGCTCGATCAATTGACGCGTTGCACAGCATTAGAGCTTTCTCCGCATGGCATTCGGGTCAACGGCGTGGCTCCGGGTTTTATCGATACAGAGCTTTCCGTCGTTGGTGGAGTCAATGAGCTGGAAACAGACTGGTTTAAGCAGTTCTACGTTGAGCAAAGAAAAATTCCGCAGGCAAGAGCCGGAACCGTCAACGAGGTTGCTTCAGTAATCACTTTTCTAGCATCCGAAGCCTCGACCTACATACAAGGTGCAATTATCCCTGTAGATGGTGGCTTATCTATTACGTTCTAAGGAGCTGAAAGTCATGTCGCAAGGGGAGTGGCAGCAAATCTCTCAGGAAATTCGTCGTAAAATACTGCCACCAGGCAAGCAGTTAATGAGCATGCTGGTTGAATTTAAGCAAGGTGGGTTCGGTCCAGAACATGCTCATCCCCATGAGCAGCTTGGCTATGTGGTGTCGGGGAAAATCAAAATGGTGCTCGGGGATAAGGAAATTGTGGTGGCGACCGGGGAACAGGTATGGGTTCCAAGCAACGTCCCACATTCTGTCTTGGCATTAGAGGATACGCTTTTGTTGGAAACGTTTACCCCCTTGCGTGAGGATTTATTAGCAACGTTGCCTAATTAAATAGATTAGATGTGGAGATGAGCTCATGAAGATTACTGAAGTTGAAGCCATTTATTTAAGAATACCGGATCTGGATGCCGCACAATGCGATGGAACGCAGGATACGCTTGTTATCCGCATCCATACGGATGAGGGAATTGTAGGGGTAGGAGAGGTCGATTCATCTCCATTAGTTGCGAAAGCTGTGGTTGATGCGCCGGCTTCCCATTCGATAGCAGTCGGACTTCGAAATCTTCTAATTGGTGAAAATCCAATTGAAATCGAGCGACTTTGGGATAAAATGTATCGGGGTACGATTTATTTCGGCAGATCTGGTCCAGCACTGCATGCGATAAGCGGTGTGGATATCGCTCTGTGGGATATTCTTGGCAAAGCCATGAACCGTCCCGTCTGCGAAATGATGGGCGGTGTATTTAATCGGAAGCTGAAAGCTTATGCCAGCATGCTAATGCCGGAAACGATTGAGGAAGCCGCTCGCATGGGGGAGCATTATGCGAAGCTTGGATATAAAGCGATGAAGTTCGGCTGGGGCCCAATTGGAAGAGATGCTAAATTCGATGAGGCACAGGTGAAGGCCATCCGCGAAGTTGTTGGGGATGACATTGATATTATGATTGATGCGGGGCTTGCTTGGGATTTGAAGGGCGCGCTGCGAATGGCGGATATCTACGAGAAATACGGAGTTTACTGGCTAGAAGAGCCGGTTCATTCTAATGATATCGCAGGGTATCGGGAATTGGCAGATCGTTCGAAAATCTCCATTGCGGGTGGGGAGCAGGAGAGTGGAAGACTTGCCTTCCAACGCTTGCTCGATGAAGGACATTTGGACATTATCCAACCTGATCTAGCAAGAGTCGGTGGCTTGACCGAAGGAAAGCGCATTGCTTATTTGGCCTATGATCGTCATAAGAAGGTTGTTCCGCATGCCTTTAAGACCGGAATATTGGTTGCGGCAAGTACACATTTCGCTGCAGCGATCCCCAACGGCTTCATGATCGAGCATACGGTTTCGAAATCTCCGTTAGCTCGGGATTTAGTTAGCCGAGAAGTGGAATTCAAGGACGGTTATGTTACGGTTCCCCTTGATCGTCCGGGACTTGGCGTTGACATCGATGAAGAGGTTCTGAACCGTTACCGGGTACGTTGATCATAAGAAGCTGCTGTGTAGAGGAGAGATTTGCTCAATGAAAGCATTAGTCTATGAAGGTCCGCGCACGATGAACATAAGAGAGGTTCCCACTCCGGAGTTGAAGCCGGATGAGGTGCTTATTCGCGTGGAGCGGGTGGGAATATGCGGTTCGGAGCTCGGTGGATATCTCGGTCATAACTCCCTCCGCAAGCCACCTCTTATTATGGGGCATGAATTCGCGGGTGTAGTCGAGCAGCTTGGAGTTGAGGTAGCTACCCTTAAGCAGGGAGACCGAGTAACCGCAAATCCACTTGTAACCTGCGGGACCTGCAGCTACTGCCGAAATGGACAATCGCAGCTGTGTGGTGCGAGGGCTTTACTTGGAGCACATCGTCCGGGAGCGTTTGCCGAATTCGTAGCAGTTCCGGCTAAAAACGTATATCATCTGCCTGATCATGTATCGATGGATGAGGGAGCCTTCGCCGAGCCGTTTGCTTGTGCCGTTCATATCTGTCGTTTGTTAGAGCTCGCGCCTACGGATCGACTTCTTGTGTATGGCGCTGGTCCGATTGGGCTATTTGCCCTGCAGGCGGCACAAGTGTATGGTCTTCGGGACATCGTTATTATTGATCTGAATGAATCCCGACTTGAGATCGCTAGGGAGCTGGGTGGTATTGCGGTGACGGGTTTGGATCAACTGGGAGCAGATGCTGATGCTGGGTTTGATGCCGTAATTGATGCGGTTGGAGCAGAAGTCACTAGAAGCAAAAGTATCCAGGCTACACGACCAGGTGGAAGGGTTGTATTCACGGGTCTGCACGAAGCGGAGAGCAAGCTTCCTGTTAACGATATGATTCGCAGCGAAACCTGGGTGAAGGGTGCGTTTGCATATTCACAGGATGACTTCGAAACAGCAATGAAATGGATCGGACAAGGTCGCATCAATTTGCTGAAATGGATTGAGACAGCACCGTTGAGCGACGGTGGAGCCAGCTTCGAGAAGCTCATTGCAGGACCTGGGAAAGTAGCGAAAATCATTTTGCGTGTAAGTGAACAGTAGAAGGGGTAGAAATCATGAAATTATTGCAATTTTACGTTAAAGAAGATGTGAATTGTACTCCTCAAGTCGGTGTGTTAAAGGGAGTTAACCAAGTACAGGCATTGAGCTTTCCTGGTAGTTCACGTGACGTGATTCGCCATCTGGCCAAGTTTGATCAGAAGTCTGAGGAGCTTACTATTCTATCAGAGGGTGGGGCTGTTCACGCTCTAGACGACGTAAAGCTTATATCACCTTTGACGGATCCAGAGAAAATCATCTGTATTGGACTCAACTATCACGACCATGTGATTGAATCCAATATGCAGGTGCCCAAGGTTCCCGTATTGTTTCCTAAATATAACAACTGTTTAGTGGGTCACGAGGATGACATCGTCATTCCGCAGGAAGTCACACAATGTGATTATGAAGTCGAGCTTGCGGTCATCATCGGCAGAACGGCGAAAAGGGTATCCAAGAAAACAGCAATGGACTATGTATTCGGTTATACCGTGTTAAACGATGTGAGTGCCCGAGATATTCAACTCAATGAGCCGCAATGGACACGAGGCAAAGCGATAGATGGTTTCGCACCAGTGGGGCCTTGGATTGTTACGGCAGATGAAATGGATAATCCGGGCGGACTAAATATCTCACTGACATTGAACGGACAAACTATGCAGAACTCGAATACGAAAGAGCTCATCTTCGACATTCCGCATCTCGTTTCATTCCTCTCAAATACGATCACGCTCCAGCCCGGTGATATCATTAGTACAGGAACACCGCCAGGAGTTGGAATGGGTAGGAAGCCACAAGTCTGGCTGAAGCCAGGTGACGTAGTAGAAGCTTCGATAGAGGGAATCGGAACACTTAGAAATACATTTGTAGCGGATTCAGTAGGTTGAATGAGAGAAGGTAATGGGGCTATCCGGTGAGGTCAAAGACCTTTTGGGTTAGTCCCATTTGATTAACCGTTAATTATTAATAATAATAGAAAACCGGAGTATGATGCGATCAATAAACGATCATTTGGGGGTGAAAGTGATTGAAGCTGGATATGTTGAACTTTCTAGCAAAGTATGCGATAAATTTGAAGGTCGCTAATTTTCCGATCTTAACTACTAGACGTAGAGGACATATCACTACCGATTTAGAAGTGCTTATGCTAGGTGACAGTCATGGCTGGGGGCAGGGGTCATCCGGTTATGATGTTATGTGAGGGAAATGAAGCACATATTGATCATGCACTATTAAATAGCTTAAATTCCATATATAAAAGAAAGGTGTAGTGTAGAAAATGGGGACATCTTTGGGGCGAAATAATACTAAATTCAATGAACTCCATAAGGAAAAGAGCATCAGCAGTTTGACAGTGATATAGGATTAGAAAGAGGCTTTGTTGATCAACTATAAAAAGCTATTCAAGAGCACTATAATCAATTCTAAGGAATAGTGGATCACGAAAAAAGTCATATTCTTTCTAACATTTCTTCTAACATCGGTACAACAGCTAATCCTCGAATGCATAAAAAAAACGGTCCGTCAGCTGAGATCCCTTGTCCTGATTGGGTTTACAGTCGATGTTCCCGATACGTAGAACAAGCACCAAAATACCATTTTCAAGATTCAGGTTCTAGTGTCAGCAATGACGTGGAGGTTCGAGTCCTCTTGGCCGCACCATACATACAAATTCAAGAAGCCTTGCTTTGCAGGGCGTCTTTTCTTTTTATATGAATATGATTGCTTGTTGAGTGGGATGGACAGAGTTGAGTACGATATTGCATGGTATGCGACAATTCGAATTATTGTTGTAGTTTACAGTGGTAAGGCTTAGATTAGATGCAAAGGCAATTCTCAGGTACCCTAAAGTTAGCGGGATCGTTCATTTGATTGATGGAGCAATTAGTCGAGAGGGGCGGGCTTAGATGAATAATGATCAGCAAAGCTTGAAACCTAAACTTAACGCTCCACTAAAACAATCAGGGGATATTTCCGAGCAAGCTAGAAGCGGAATCAAATTTCATTTTGACAATAAGTATTATCACACTCCCCGTATTTATGATGCAATTCTTCTATACCAAGTTGGAGATTTAAGTGTGGACTCTGGATTTTCGATCGGCAACCATGATCAGTTTTGTTACGAGATTAGTTATATCGCTTCGGGTAGTGGATATTATTGGAGCAACGATAGGTGTTACCCTGTCAAAGCTGGAGACATTTATCTTAGCTTGCCGGGTGAACAGCATGATGGTCAAGCAGATAGGGATGATCCGTTTCGCTACTATTATATCGGATTCGGCTTCGATGAATCGCAAAGTGAATACGGAAGCCTAGTTCACATTCAACGGATGTTTGATCAAGTGAAAATGCCGGTAACCGCAGATAAGTTTGGAATCTACTCGCCGTTTCTGGGCATTTTCAACGAGATGATCAACCTGAAGGCATATTCGGACTTGCTGATAAAAACCTATATAGTCCAAATTATTACGTTTGCCTATCGGAATTTTTTCGATAGCTGGGAGAGGCAGTATACTCGTGAGAATGGAACGGATAAAAATTATAGCCCGATTTATGAAATTATCCATTATATAGATAGTAACCTGGAGAGCGAGACGATTATACAGCTCATCCAACTTGAAGAAGAGCTTGGTTACAGCTATTCCCATCTGTCCCGTCTATTCTCGCAAACGACTGGTAGCACCATCAAGCAGTATTTTAACCGCAAACGCTTTGAGAAAGCTGTGCAATTATTGAAGGACTCGACATGCAGCATTACACATATATCTGAAAAGTTAGGCTATCAATCCATCCATACGTTTAGTAAAGCGTTCCGTAAAAGCTATGGCCTCTCACCAACCGAATATCAGCAAATGATTGGAAATATCAAAAAAGGCACAATAGATTAACGTCTTTGGTTAAAGACGGTCCCGCGCTTTCCTTGTACGATTACAGTAAATAAGGCAATGATCACCTTCAAAGGAAAGAAGGCGAATTCGATCATGGGAAAGTTGAGAATTGGAATTATTGGCTCAGGTAGTATCTCTGATGTTCATACAGGCTCCTATGCTGACAATAAGGAAGTAGAGATGGTTGCATTCTGCGATCTGATCGAAGAGAGAGCCGCGGAAAAGGCGAAGAAATACGGGGTAACACGAATTTATACGGACTATCGCGAAATGCTGAAGGACCCGGACATGGATGCAGTGAGCATATGTACGCATAACAACTCTCATGCTCCAATCGCGATCGCAGCCATAAATGCAGGCAAGCATGTGTTAGTCGAGAAGCCGCTCTGCATGACGGTTGAGGAAGCGCTTGAGGTCGAGAAGGCCTGTAAGGAAAGTGACCGCGTGCTGCAGGTCGGATTCGTCCGTCGTTACGGGAGTAATACGCAGCTCGTGAACCGCTTTATCCAAGCTGGAGAAATCGGTGAGGTTTATTATGCTAAGGCATCTTGTATTCGCAGACTTGGCAATCCAGGAGGCTGGTTTTCCGATTTGGAGCGTTCCGGAGGCGGGCCGTTAATTGACTTGGGTGTACACATGATTGATATTTGCTGGTACTTGATGGGTAGACCGAAGGTAGCCTCGGTAAGCGGGAACACATACAAGAAGCTAGGCAATCGTTCGAATGTGCAAAATTTATCGTTCTATAAGTCAGCGGATTATGATCCGGTCAAGAATGATGTTGAGGATTTGGCGAACGCGTTGATCCGTTTCGAGAACGGGGCCTCGCTCATGGTCGATGTAAGCTTCACCCTTCATGCGAAGGAGGATGAAATTTCGGCTAGAATCTACGGGGAAAAAGGCGGCGTTGAGCTCGAGCCGGAATTGCTACTAATTAGTGAAAAGCACGATACGATTCTGAACATCACACCTCAGGTAGATAACCTCGGATTTGACGGCATTCAGGGTTTTAAGAATGAAATCAATCATTTTGTCGATTGCTGCTTGGGCCGGACGGAAACACTTAGTCCCGTTGAAGACGGCGTGGAAATGATGAAAATGCTATGTGGAATTTATGAATCAGCGAAGCTGGGTCGAGAAATTTACTTTAAGGAAGAATAAGAAATGCAGATCCGAATAGTTTACTTAAGGCCATATGGAGCAGGATTGCACGCCAAGGCAAGGGGCTGCCCCAGAAGTGATAAACTTTTGGGGAGCCTCTTTGCTTTTTCTATCGCTTTCCAAATCAAATGTTTGAAGTAGACTATCAATAGGGTAATAGAAAAAGGTATAACGAATCAACAAATGAAAATGGGTTGAAGGAGTTTATGTATCGTTGAACTCCAGATTGGGAGGATGTATGAATACAAACATTTATTTTGAGAATTTATATGATGATGTGAAAGGTCTTCTTAAAATAGTAAGACAGCAAACGGCAAATGGACAAGGCCTAGAAGAATGGTTTTTCCAGGACATGGCTTTCGATGGTATCGAGTACGTGAAACATTGTATACCTCAGTCGGATGAATTTAGGCTTGAAGCAATTAAATGCTTAGAAGAAATCAGGGATCGACTAGTTACAGAATCAGAGGATAGGCTGTATACACATTAATAATAATATCTAATCAACTGAACAGCATAGCAAAGCAGAATCCGATAGAGAAGAGGATTGTGACGAGTTGACGGTGCAGTACACCCTTGTTATAATTCTCTCTATCAATTAAATTATCGATAAGATTATCGATAATTAAACGAGGAGGAATATCCATTCAATATCGTCTGGACGAACGAGGGGACTCGCTCAGCGAGCAGATTTACTTAGCGCTTAGAGAGTCAATCGTGCAAGGAGAATTTAATCCTGGTTTTCGCTTGCTGGTACTGGAAATCGCCACTTCCCTGAATGTCAGTCAGGCACCAGTGAGAGAAGCGATGGAACGGTTAAAGCAAGAAGGGCTGTTGATTAGTAAACACAATAAAGGTTCATTCGTATCCGAAATTAAGCAAGAAGAGATCGAAGAAATCTATATTTTGCGGGAGCTTATTGAATGGGATGCCGTCAAGAAATCGATTCCAGATCTACAACAATCCGACTTTGCCCATCTTAAGGGAATTTACGAGAGTATGTTGCAGGCTGCTGAAAATGACGATCAGTTCCAGCTCATTGATCTGGATATGGAATTTCACAGATTTTTCTTCATCAAGTCAGGTAATAAGACGATCCTACAAATATGGGACCAAATCCACATTAAAATCAAACGGTTTCTGTCCATTACGAATAAAATTTATTTTTCCGACTTGAACTCGATCGCCGCAGGTCACCTTCCCCTCATTGAAGCTCTGCAAAGTGGAAATGAGGAGGAAATCGAAAGACTATTTATCCAACACCTGAGAGAAGTATGGTGGCGAATGAATAAGAATAAGAAAAAGATCAGCATTTGGGGGTAATAGTATGGGGCAACAATCCAACCCGGAAGTCGTAACGTTCGGAGAAACAATGGCATTGTTTATGAGCGGCTCATCAAAGGGCATAGAATACAGTGACACGATGGACAAATCGTTTGGAGGGGCCGAAAGCAACGTTGCAATCGGGCTTTCAAGGCTGGGCCATAGTGCGGGATGGTTTGGTATCCTTGGGAAAGACCCTTTAGGTCGTATGATTTATAAGAAAATTCGTGGTGAAGGCGTAGATGTCTCAAGGGTGCAGTTCAGCGAAAAGGCGCCGACCGGTCTCATGCTGCGCGAAGAGCTATCTGGCAAGACTTCCGTTTATTACTATCGGAAGCATTCGGCGGCAAGTGATATGCAGCCAGATCATATTGATGTTAGTTATATTGCTCAAGCTAAGATTCTACATATCACCGGTATCACTCCTGCACTAAGTGAAAGCTGCCGCGATACGCTATTCGAAGCCATTAGAATTGCCAAAGCAAACGGAGTCAAAGTATGCTTCGATCCCAATTTGCGGCTTAAGCTATGGAAGCTAGAAGAAGCAAGAAGCGTTCTGCTTCAACTGGCGGAAGAAGTAGATTACTTTTTACCTGGGCTTGACGAATTGAAGCTATTATACGAAACGGATGATATCGATACGATTGTAGATCGCCTGCGCCGATTATCCGCAATCTCGATAGTCAAAGGCGGAAATAATGAGACTTATCTTATCGACGACAATAAACAAGTCACGGCAGTTCCGTATTTTAAAGTCCGTCAAGTAGTAGACCCGATAGGTGCCGGGGACGGTTTTTGTTCCGGTTTTATTTCAGGACTTCTTCGTGGATATTCGCTTCCCGAAGCTGTCCGGTTAGGCAACTTGATCGGCTCCCTAGTTATCCAGATGGAGGGCGATTGGGAAGGGCTTCCGACTTGGGATGAAGTGAACGCTATATTAAGCAATCAGATGCATGTCGAGAGATAAATCTAAGTGTGAATCACACAGAAAACGAGGATATCATGAAAAAGCTAAAATTAATTGAACGTATTGTCGAACAAGGTGTTGTAGCAGTGCTACGCGGGAAAGACGCGAATGAAGTCGTTGAAATGGCTGAGCAGGCGATTGCGGGTGGAATCAAAGTCATTGAGGTGACCATGACAGTTCCTTCAGCATTAGCAGCGATTGAAAAGCTAGCCGCGAAATATTCCAGTTCAGCGGAGGAATCTAGTAAGTTCGCCATCATTGGTGTAGGAACAGTGTTAGATCCAGAAACAGCTCGTTCCGCTATTCTAAGTGGTTCGGAATTCGTAGTTGGACCGTCTCTTAATCCGGCGACCATTGCCCTCTGTAACCGTTATCGGATACCCGTTATGCCAGGAGTGATGACGATCAAAGAAATACAAGAGGCTCTGGAGCTTGGCGTCGATATTGTTAAGCTGTTCCCAAGCAGCTCCCCTTCCATGATTAAAGCGATTAAAGGCCCAATGCCTCAAGCGAATATTATGCCAACAGGTGGAGTGACACTTGATAACTTGGGGGAATGGATCTCATCTGGGGCTGTTGCGGTTGGAATCGGCTCTGATCTCACGGCTGAAGCGCTGAAAAAAGGGGATTACAGCTTAATAGCTAAACGTGCCTCCCAGTATGTAGAAGCATTCAAAGCTGCTAAAGATAGCGTTCGTCGGTAAACGATTTATTTAAGGAAAGCCATACCCTATATCGAAAATACGAAACAAGACCATGAATGATGAATTTGTGGTCTTGTTTTTGATTTTGTTGTGATAACCTAAGCTCTGATCTCTATTTTGTCCATAGAGGTAAAAATAATAGAACAAAAGTAATATGGGAGGGATGTCTAACATCTGAGGACCTCTCTATACTGGGGTTAGGTAAAAACTATAAGTCAAAGGGGACATTGAATTGAAAAGAATCGGGCAGTTGGCACTTGTGTCTTGTATGATTCTGGTGTTGTTAGCGGGATGTGGAACAAACAAAGGTAATAACTCAGAAGCTTCCGGTAGCCAGTCTACAGCAACATCGAGCGTATCGGGAGGTAAGAAGCAGAGCTTGGTCATTTGGACGCTTCAACAAGCGGATACCAATATTCAAGAGGCACAAGAGAACGCGGCTAAATCTTTCGAGGAAAAATTCAACACCGAGGTTCAAATCACTTCCTTTCCTTATGATCAGTTGAAAAGCAAGCTTCTACCCGCAGTGGCAGGAGGAGAAGGACCAGATGTTCTATTGCTTGATCAAGTATGGATCGCACAGTATGCGGCTGCGAAGTACATTGTTCCTCTAGACGATTATATGGGCAAGTCAGAAGTCAAAGCCGAAGATTATTTCGCTGGGGCATGGGGAGCGGGCTCCTTCAAGAATAACGTGTATGCGATTCCATTCGATGTTGGAGTATGGGGCGTTCTATACTACAACAAGGATATGTTCAAGGCTGCCGGTCTTGATCCTGAGAAACCTCCGGTGACATGGGATGAGTTTAATCAATACGCTCAACAGCTAACCAAAGACGGCAAGTTCGGTACTTCCAACTGGGCAGGCAGCAGCGAATCGGTGCAATGTCTAGTCGACGCATTCACAGTTGCAGGTGGTGGGAAATTACTAGACGAATCCGGCAAGAAAATCCTTATTAATGAAGACGCGGGAGTTAAAGCATTGGAATTCTGGGCAGGGATGAGCGAGTTCAGTCCTCCAGGCAGCGTCGGCAAGAATGAAGAAGACGCCATGACATTGTTCACTAGCGGACAGACTGCCATGACGATGTATGGGGAATGGGGACAAGATACGATCAAGACAAGGGCCCCTAGCATGAACTACGGAGTCGCGAATTTACCTAAGCCGGAGGGTGGCGAATCGATTGGTACCTTCGGAGGATTTAATCTAGCAATCAACTCTAACTCCAGCAAAAAAGACTTAGCTTGGGAATTCATTCAATATTCCACGAATTACGAAAATCAAAAAACAATTACGATGCTGACGCCGGCGAACAAGAAAGCGGCGAAAGAATACTTAGAGCTAACTCGCCAATATCCAGACGTTATTTATCAACAACTGACAACAGCGACTTATCGCCCAAATGTTGCTAATTATCCTGAGATTGCGGATCTGCAGCTCCAAGCTACACAAAAGGTAATGACCGGAAATATGAACGCTAAAGACGCTTTGCAAGAAGCCGCTGACAAAATCAATAAGCTTCTGAACAAATAACAACGAATCATCATCAAACCATAGTTACACATAGAAGGCGCTGCGACGGATTCGACATTCATCTTGCGCAGCGCCTTTTTTTCTTACAAGGACGGAAATAACGGGAGTGAAGACATGAGAACACGCTCGACGTTTTTAGGTTATATGCTAATTGGACCATCGATTTTACTGCTTATTGTACTTTTGTTTATCCCCTTAGTGTATACGGTACAAATTTCTCTTCAAGATACGGACCTATCCCACGGGGCACCGAAGTGGATCGGATTGGCTGGATACGTTGATTCATGGAAAGACGGAGAGCTCTTGAAGGTGTTTATGCACTCAACTGTATGGACCGTGTGCGTAGCTTTCTTCCAGGTTGTCATTGGTCTCGTTGCTGCGCTCCTTCTAAATCGCAAGTTCCGGTTCAGGTGGCTCGTTCGCGCAATGGTATTGCTGCCATGGGTATTGCCAGGCGTAATCGCTGCATTGACATGGAGATTGGTTTACGACTCGCAATTTGGATTTCTCAATTCCTTAATCGCCAAGCTAGGCTTCGGGCAACATGCGACGGATTGGCTGGGTACTCCTGGGCTCGCGATGTTCTCTGTCATCTTAGCTGCAATATGGAAAGGCTTCCCGTTTGCTATGCTCATGCTACTTGCCGCACTACAAAGCGTTCCGCATGATCAATATGAAGCCGCAAAAATTGATGGAGCCGATGGCTTGAGACAGTTCATACACATCACGCTGCCGTCCATATCTGGTGTGTTGAAAACAGTCATTATGCTCGTATCGATCTGGACATTTAATTACTTTGAGATGATTTATATTCTCACAGGCGGCGGACCTATACGTTCAACGCATATCGCTCCAACTTACATTTATGAGTTAAGCTTCGGCCACTTCAATTTCGGTGAGGCTTCACGGGTTTCCGTATTTAGCTTTATCTTTATTTTCTTGATTAGTCTTTTTCTCATCCGGCAAATGCATAAGAATGAAAGAAATTGAGGGGTAATGCTATGATGATTAAACGTTTAGGGACACGGATTATATTCGCAGGCGGAATCGGATTGCTGATGTTTTTCTCCTTGTTTCCGTTTATGCAAATGCTGTCGACATCCCTGAAATCTGCGGACCAATTGTTCACCTTTCCACCAGCCTGGATTCCGAAAAATATTACGTTTTCCAATTTCACGGCTGCATGGGAGCATAAACAGTTTATTCACTATTTTATGAACAGTCTGTTCGTTTCCGTGGTCACCTGTATTCTGGTCATTATCGTTTCAGTTCTTGCCGCGTATAGCTTTACTCGGTTAGAATTCCCAGGCAGAAAGTTTTTCCTGAATGTCATTCTGGTGAGCCAGATGTTCTGCATGAGCGCAATCGTGATTCCTTTATACAAGATCGTAAGCGCATTGGGACTGTTGAACTCATTTCCTGGTCTGATTCTGGCTTATATGGCCTTTACTGTTCCGGTAGCCGTTTGGCTGTTACGTAGCTTTATGATTAATATCCCGTTTGATATGGAAGAATCCGCTATGATGGAAGGTGCGACGAAGCTACAGGCATTTATGAAAGTCGTCGTTCCACTACTCAGACCCGGAATAGGGGCAACGGCCGCTTATGTCTTCTTGATGACATGGCAGGAATTTCTATTCTCGTTGGTGTTTATTACAGATCCATTAAAAAGAACGCTACCGATAGGTATTATGGATTTCAAAGGACAATACGAAACGAATTGGGGAACAATGATGGCCGCTTCTATCATCATCTCGATCCCGGTATTCATCCTGTTTATGGTCATTCAAAAGCAATTGATATCTGGATTGACAGAAGGGGCTACAAAAGGTTAAATACACAGTGAGGACGCGAACAAAGGAGAGCCCAAACACCACATGAACATACACAGTTTGCGTTTCAAGCTAATTTGTTATTTTCTCATTTTAATTTGCTTGCCCTTAGTCGTCGTTTCTTTCTTCACTTACGAGAGATCTACGACGATCATTGAAGATAAAGTTAGTGATTCGGTCTCTACCACTTTGCTAATGCTAGAAGAGAGCATCGAATCAGTACTCAAGGAGTCGCGGTATACCGTGACTCCGTTTCTCATTAATTTCTCCTATAGAGAGTTTCTGCAGAGAGAGATCGATTTGTCCAATTATAGCGATCTGTCGAAAATCAACCAGATGATGAGCGAAATCAACTCGATGCAGATCGCAGGACACAATATCTATTCAATCAGCTTATATAACAGTCGCAACCGCATGCTACTCACCTCGGAGAAAACCATGTATTTCTATCCCAACAACGAGGTTCTGCACGTCGAGAATTTAGTGGCTGAACAGGCAGCAGCTCCTCATTGGTTTTTGGAAAATGGAGCGGGGTTCACCTACATGACGAGGGAAGCGAACTATATCACTTTTCCGATTCTCCTTGACCCAACAGACAACAGTAACATTCTGTTTGTGCAAGTGAGTGAAAATACGATCGCTCATTACATCAACAATTTGAATACAAAAAATAACGGAATTAAGACGCTGGTATTGACCGGGGAAGGAAGAAGCTTAGTAGAAACCTCGGGAGACAGTGATACACCTTTTCCGGTTCGATTCGGAGATGTTCCCGATTTTTTTAACCATACAAAGCTGATTAGTGAGAAGAAGGAAGGTAGCTTCTCCCAGAAGGTGGGGGGGAAGGAGCTATTCGTCGTTTTTAATACGTCGGCAAGCACTGGCTTCAAATACTTTGCTTTCATCCCTCGAGAGGATTGGAACAAAGAGATTGTTCATTTGCGTAATGATATTCTGGCTGTCGCAGCTATCGCTATCGCGGCTACGTTGGTCTTGTCGTTTCTTTTCATGAAAAGCATATATAATCCGATGTTTCGGCTACTCAGTGCGATGAAGCAATTCGTTGGCAAGGAGGATTTCGACTACCAGATTCAAGAAAAACGTAAAGACGAATTTGGTATTCTGTTCGCGGGTTTCAATACGATGATCCAGAACTTACAGCAGCTCGTCAAAAATCTATATGAAGAGAAGCTTATGAAGCAGGAATTCGAGCTCAAGCTTATGCAGTCGAAAATCAATCCTCATTTCCTCTACAATACACTCAATTCGATTTATTCAATCGCCAAGATTCATGGGGTTCGGGAAGTGACGGAGATGACGTACGCGTTATCGCACTTTTTCCGACATAGCCTAAAGGGCGATGATTGGATCACGGTAAAGGAAATGCTGGAGCATATCCAGTATTATCTTCTCATTCAAAAGATCAGATACCGTGATAAATTCGACGTTACCATCGATGTAGAAGACGAGTTGATGGAGATGCCGGTTCTCAAGCTGCTGCTTCAGCCTCTGGTGGAGAATGCGATTATACATGGCATAGAAATGAAAAAGGACAAAGGATCGATCATGGTCACCGGATATCGAATGAGTACCGACGTTGTATTTGTCATCAGCGATGATGGGCTAGGTATGTCACCAGAACGCTTAGAGGAAGTCCGAGAGCACTTAAAGTCACGAGCTCAAACATCTGCCGAAATATTCGCTTTAAGTAACGTCAACAACCGAATCAAGCATTATTATGGGGACAATTACGGTTTGCAAATTTACAGTCAACCCGGTCAAGGAACAACATTGGAAGTCACCTTGCCGAAACCTTCCGGAGGTACTCATGTATAGTTTACTTATTACTGAAGATGAAAGCTGGACGCGCGAAGTACTTGTGAACGCCGATTATTGGAGACTTTGCGGGATTACGCGAATTTTTGAGGCGGATAATGGAGAGGATGCTTTACACATTCTGCAAACGGAGAAAGTAGATTTCCTACTTTCTGATATCCGCATGCCTATTATGAATGGGTTAGAGTTGTTAGCTCAAATTAATGAAACGCATCCCAGTACGACTAAGGTGATGCTGACGGGCTATGACGATTTCGAATATATTCGTACCGCGATGCGATTGGGTGCCCACGACTACATGTTGAAGCCAGTTAACGATGACGAGATGCTTCAATTATTTCTCAAGCTAGCTAGCCAAAAGAATGAACATCAGGCAGAGCGGCACAGGCGTGTCATGGAAGAGTCCAAATGGAATCAAAGCAGGCATGTCATGAGGGAGCAATTGTTAATGAATTGGTTTTCCGGTAGGGAAATCGATGAGGATTTCATTAAGAAGCAATGTAAGGAGCTGGATATCGAATGGAAGGCGGAACGATATGTTGTTTTTTTGCTGGAGGTCGATCAGCTTTACATATTGCTTGAGCGTTTCAGCCGCCGGGATTTGGAGCTTTTTCATTACGGCATTCATAATATTGTGGAAGAGTACGTTAAGGAGACTGGTCTGCAGTATTATCTATTTGAGATTGATGAAAGAATCGTGGTATGGTGCGAGTCGATGTCCGAATCTTCTAAGATGGAATACATGCTGGAACGTATACGTGATAGCGTCAAAAGATTTATTAAGGTGACGGTATCGGTAGGGGTCAGTGGAAAACATGACTCAAAGTTCGAAGTGTTCCAGGCTTATACAGAAGCACTCAATTCATTAAAGATGAAAATGTATATTGGGAATGATCGGGCGACTTTTTTTGAAAATTTAACTCTGGAGGACAAGGGGAAGCTATTTAACAGGGAAATGCAACAGAGGGTATTCAACTGCGTAGCTTCGGGCAATGAGGGCGAAATCGTCTCCTTTCTATCGGGCTTATTCGATGAAATTCGGCGCAACCAGCTATTAGCAGGAGACATGGACGAAATTATGCAAGCGCTGGTTCGAATCCTATGGGAGAACCGTGAGCACGAGAGAGATGCCCAAGCCTGTATTTCCTTCGAGGAATGCCTAAGCAAGGTGAATGCTTTTGATACATTGCATGAAATTCAGGAGTATATAACCGCCCGGTATATTTCAGTTACGTTGGAAGCAGGTAAAAATAAAAAGCATCGAAAAAGTAAGCTGATCGTGGATGTGCTTCATGATTTAGATGTGCATTATATGGAGGAAGTTTCCCTGCAAAAGCTGGCGGATAAGTTTTTCGTCAATTCTTCCTATCTTAGTCGATTGTTCAAGGAAGAGGTAGGAGAGATTTTTACTAAGTATTTAATGAAGCTTCGCATCGCCAAAGCCCAGCATTTACTCAAAACGACTCATATGAAGGTATACGAAGTGAGCGAAGCGGTTGGCTATACCGATGTGAAATATTTCAATAAAATATTCAAGGATCTGACAGGTTTAACGCCAGCTGACCATCGCAGCTTATAAACATCCCAAAAGAATAGAAGAAAAGTAAAATCCGTCCCGTTACGCGAGCATCGGGAACCCTGTACGATTATAGTATCGACATCTCTTAAACTTATTTGTTTAAGGACACGAAGCGATACCTGATAGAGGGGGTTCTCGATTGACGTCTAACGTGATTTTTAATTTTAAAGGACAGGTTGCTGTGGTAACCGGGGGCTCAATGGGCATAGGCGGCGCAGTTGTACGTAAATTCGCCGAAGCCGGCGCGACGACGATTATTGCGGATCTTGATGAGGTCCAAGGTCGATTGCTAGAGAGTGAGCTACGTGGAGAAGGCTGGGATGTTCACTTTATCCCGACCGATGTTGGCAGTGACATGCAGATGAAGAGTCTTATGGAGCAAGCTTATTCGCTAAAAGGTAGGCTTGACATTGTTTATAATAATGCCGGTATAGCGATTGCGGGAGAGCTCGTAGAGACGAGCGAGTCAGACTGGCAGAAGGTGCTGAACATTAATCTTGGCGGCGTATACCGCGGCTGTAAATATGCGATTCCCTATATGCAGCAACAAGGTAAGGGAGTTATTGTGAATTGTTCTTCTACCCAGGCGATTAATGGGTTTATGGGATGGGCTGCTTATAGCGCGTCCAAAGGTGGCATTCTCGCGGTGACAAGGCAAGCTGCGGTCCAATATGCCAAACAAGGTATTCGAATTAATGCCGTAGCACCGGGAACGATCATGACACCGATGAACGAGAAAATCTTCGACGAAGCTGAAGATCCCGAAGCGCTGATCCAGACCTGGAACAATGCTCATCCGATCGGAAGATTCGGACAACCAAGTGAAATCGCTGACCTTGTCCTCTATTTGTGTAGTGATGCGTCGTCTTTCATCACGGGGCAAACGTTCGTGGCTGATGGCGGACAGTCGGTTCAGGGCGAATAAAACCAAAGGGCGGTTGGATATGAACAATCAGAATTATGTCTATTTGAAGGTGGAGCAGAACGGATGGGTTATGACGTTGACCCTTCTTCGTGAAGCGAAGCTAAATGCGATGAACAGCGCTATGATGGCTGAGCTTACGGATTGCTTCCGTCGAATTCATGATCGGTCAGACGTACGCGTGGTTATATTGACGGGTTCCGGTAAAGCATTCATGGCAGGTGCGGATATTGAAGAATACAGCGGTTTCGATTTAGGGGCATTCTTCTCCTTCCAGAATAAGGGGCGCGAGATGTATCGTGCCATCGAGGAATGTCCGAAGCCTGTTATAGCAGCTGTCAACGGATATGCGCTCGGAGGCGGGTTCGAAATTGTGTTGGCTTGCGATATGGTCGTGGCGTCTGAAAAAGCGAAATTCGGTCTGCCAGAAGTTAATCTGGGTCTCGTTCCTGGAGGTGGCGGTGTTCAGAAAGCATTACGTGCCGTTGGACCCTATGCGGCCAAGGAAATGCTGATGACAGGGAGATTCCTAACTGCGCAGGAGGGTTTGGATTTACGGATCATTAATCAGGTCACATCGCCGGATCAGCTGCTTGAGGTTGCGACAGCTCTGGCGCAGACGATCGCTGAGAAAGCGCCGCTAGCCGTACAGGGATTAAAAAAGCTAGTTAACGAAGGACGCGATGCAAGCTTGGAAACCGCGCAAGCTTACGATAGGGCTTACCTGGCGAATCTTTTCTATAGTACGGATGCTCAAGAGGGAATAGCCGCTTTCGTCGAGAAACGTCCACCTGTTTTTGTCGGAAAATAAGCTTTCGATTGAGGGGATACAAACAAACATGAGATTTCATGCCTTTGAGGAAAACCACGGCGAGCATCGGGTGGTTGTGCTAGAGGACCGGGAACGGGACTCACGTGCCGTTATCCTACCTTCTATCGGGTTTAATCTGATTCGTTGCCGACTAGAAGGGCACGAAACCATCGAAGGACCGCCCGACATACCGACGCTTGCATCGCGCTCTTCCGAATTTGGTGTTCCCTTGCTCTGGCCACCCGGACGAATTGCTGGGGGGAGGTTCACTTACCAGGGTAAAGCTTATACGTATCCTGTTCATGAGGGGTTAAATCACCTTCATGGTGAAATTCGCATGAGACCTTGGCAAGTTATATCGCTTGAAACGAGCGAAGAATACGCAGCCGTTATCGCCGAATTAAGGTTTGAACGGACGGATGCCGAGCAAGCGTACTATCCCCATGACGTCGTGCTTAGAATGACATGGCGATTAAGCGGAAACCGGATTTCCGGGGCATTGGAAGTGATTAATAAAGGTGACGAAGAAGTCCCATACGCTTTTGGTTTACATCCCTATTTTTCTTTCCCTGGGAAATTGAAAGATATCGAGCTGAGTGCGTCAGTAGGCTCGCAATACATTGCAGATGCGGATGGAATCTTCCGTCGGTCTCCAATGCCTACAGATTTATGCGAGAAGATGAGAGCTGGCTTGTCCTTGGACCGACTCCCTGCTGACTGTGACCATTTTGTATTTCGAATGGACGGTACCCACCATTACTGCCAGATTGTCCGTCAAGAAGAGGATATTGTTGTTCATTTTGAGTTCGATAAGGGCTTTCCTTATCTTGTGGTGTTTAAGCCGAAGTGGGCGAATGCTCTATCGCTCGAACCTTGGAGCAGTATCTCGGATGCCTATAATTCACCCTTATCTTCTGAGCTGACAGGGGCTGTAGGACTGAAAGCTGGGGAAAGGCGTAGGATGGAGTGGGCGTGGCAAGTGGAACAGATGACTAGATGAACGTCGAAGAGAGGATGAAGCATCATGGAGAAAGCATTAGAAGGCATTAAAGTCCTGGACTTCACACATTTGTTGCAGGGACCATTCGCAACGCAAATGCTAGGCGATTTGGGAGCAGATGTGATTAAAGTGGAACGCAAAGATAGCGGTGACAGCTATCGTCAATGGTCGTTTTTGAAATATTGGGTGGGTGGGACGGAATCACCCTGTTTTCTAGCCTTTAATCGAAATAAACGTTCGTTGGCGCTAAACCTGAAATCCCAAGAAGCCAAAGAAATTATTTATAAATTGGTCGCGGAATGTGACTTTGTCATTGAGAACTTCCGTCCGGGAGTGATGGATAAGCTCGGCTTCGGATTCGAGGATTTCAAAAAAATCAACCCTCGAATCATTTACTGCTCAAGCACCGGCTACGGACAGGATGGCCCTTACGTTGACAGACCTGGTCAAGATTTAATGATTCAAGCGCTTAGCGGCTTGACAACGCTAACCGGACGCAAGGATGCAGATCCAACACCGCTAGGTACGGGCATAGCTGACCAATTAGGCGCTTATAACATCGTATATGGATTACTTTCTGCCCTCTATTACAGAGAGCGGTCTGGCAAAGGCCAGAAAATCGAAATCAATCTGTTCCAATGTCTGATTACCCATCAGCTTCAGGAATTTGCAGTCACACTTAATTCCGGCAAGCTATTCGATCGTCCGATGTCGGGTATCGCCCATCCCGGACAGTCAGCTCCTTTCGGCATCTACCAGACTTCTGACGGCTATATGTGCATTTCAGTGAATCCGATTCCGGTACTAGCAGAAGTGCTAGGTGACGAAGGGTTGAACGACTACGACAATCCCGATACGTTGTACGATAAGAGGGATGAAGTGTTTTTCCGAATTCAGGCGAGCGTTGTCAAACAATCGACTGCTTATTGGGTGGAGAAAATGCTGGAGCGGGATATGTGGGTATCCGAGGTGAAAAACCATCTCGAGGTTGAACAGGATCCACAAGCCGTTCACCTTCAAGCTTTTACAACATATGAGCACCCCACCGCAGGTGAAGTGAAAACGGTCAATATTCCGGTTAAGTTCAGCGAAACGCCTGGAGAAATTCTTCGCCATCCTCCACTCGTCGGAGAGCACAACGAGGAAATCTTGAAGGAGCTAGGGTATGGTGGCGATCTGATTTCCGAGATGAAGCGAAATGGGGTCATCTAAGATGATTAACTTGAGGGGCATGACGTGGAATCATGAGCGCGGATACGCTCCGCTTCTTCTAGCCTCCGAGAAGTTTCATGAGCGGAATCCAAATGTGAATTTGACTTGGGATCGTCGATCTTTAAAAGATTTTGGAGACTACCCGGTAGATTTACTTGCCAAGGAATACGACATCCTATTGATTGATCATCCCCATGTCGGGATTAGCTCCTCGCAAGGCGTCTTGATTCCGCTTGACGAATGGATGCCGACCGAGTTTTTGGCAGATCAGCAGGCGAACAGCGTTGGACCAAGCCATATGAGCTACAATTGGGGCGGTCACCAATGGGCGCTTGCGGTGGATGCCGCGGCGCAGGTAGCTTCTTATCGACCGGATTTGTTGGCGGAGCGTAAGCTGCCCACGAATTGGGGGGAAGTTCATGAATGGGCTTTATCCCTTCCGCATAACCGTCGAATCGGCTGGCCTCTCTGTCCGACGGATGCGATGTGCAGCTTCTTGTCGTTATGCGCGAATATCGGGGGAAAGACATTTTTCAATGAAGCTGAAGGGATTCCACAGGAGGTCGGGGAAGCTGCATTGGAGATCATGCTTGATCTTCTCCCCATGCTCCATGAATCTTCACTGGCCTCAAATCCCATCCAGATGTACGACTTGATGTCATCTTCTGATGAGATCGTCTATGTGCCACTTGCCTTTGGATATACCAACTACGCTCGCAAATCATATGCCGGCAATCGCTTGCGGTTTGCCGACGTTCCTTCAACGAAGGGCAAGGCTGAGAATGCACTGCTTGGAGGTGTAGGAATGGCGGTTTCGGCGCTGTCGAAGTATGTTCTCCAAGCCGTCGAGTTTACGATGTTCGCCGCCAGTTCTCACGTTCAGAGCACGATTTATTACGAAGCCGGTGGACAACCCGGACATGCGTCGGCATGGACGGATACGAAAGTGAACGAAGATTGCGGTGATTTTTTCGAGGCGACAAGATGTACGCTTGAGCATAGCTACATGAGACCTAGAAACCATACCTTTCCTTCCTATCAAGAACAAGCTGGAGTTGTGCTACATGAAGCACTTAGTCGTTCATTGGTGAAGCGAACGGAGTCCGTTTCCACTATCGTTAAGGAATTAAACCATTTGTACCTTAACCTTCTACATAAAGAATAAGTTTTATCGATTTGTATAAGGAATAAGGGGCTATCCCTAAAGCTAATGCGAAAAATTTTGATATGCTCCCCAAACAGTAGACAGGTGAAATAATAAAACCCGCTACCGATAGGGGAGCAATTTCTATGTACTAAAGTAAACTTAATGCTGCTGAGAAATTTCGTCTATCGATCGGCCATGAATATCGATGGGTAAGATATGTTCCTTCTAGGAGAACATTGTCATCGGACCTACGGAGCCATAGGTGGGAACTAGTATACGACCGCCAGGTGGCACTTGCATGATAAGCAAATTCAGCCAAATCTTTGATTTTTGTCGTCCTAGAAAGAGACAGATACTACACGGACTTAAACACCTGCGCAGGCAACCCTTTTACGCCAGGGATATATTTGAACAAGCTCCCCGCAAGAGGCTCCATCTGAAGCTGTTCCTCACTTAGCCCCACTCGTGCTGATGTAATATAGAGCTCATCTAGATGCTCACCACCGAAGCAGCAAGAGGTCACTTGCGATACCGGCAATTCAACCTGCTCCAGACATTCACCGGTCAGAGGGTTCCAACGGCTAATGCAATTGCCGCCCCAATGGGCAACCCACAGCATGCCTTCCACATCTATTGTCATACCATCCGGATAGCCCTGTTCTTGTGGAATCCTAACAGCGGGTTGTCGGTTGCTGATCCTTCCGGTCACAGAGTCGTAATTAAAGCGATCAATTCTCCGTGTGGCTGTATCTATATAGTACATAACGGTGTCATCCAGACTCCAGCTAATCCCATTGGAGCAACCGATTTCCGTGAGCTGTTGAATTACGGTGCCATCTCCGTCCAGACGGTAAAGCGACCCTGCCGGAACACTGCCACGCTTGGGCATCGTTCCCGCCCAGAACCGTCCAGATGAATCGCACTTGCCGTCATTGAATCGATTGTCTTGAAGATCCGATTCAGGGTCTATGATCAGTTCGAGATTTTGGTTCTGTAGATCCAGATAGTAAAAGCCATGCTCAAGAGCACACACCATTCTTCCATCTTCTGCAGGTACAATTGCACCAATGCGCTGTCCGATAGGAATAACCTGATGATCTCCAGACTCAGGAGTATGAAAGTTAACTAGCATAGCCTCAATATCAACCCAAACGATTTGCTTACGATCGGGTAGCCACAAGGGGCCTTCACCAAGCAGCGATTTGACATCGCCAACGACTTCTAACCGATTTGTCAACGGAAGCTCTCCCCTAGAAATGATATAAATCCCCTTTTTCATTAGACTTACAAGTTAGACCTCCGCGATAAACCGATTCGTTAATGAACCTAGCTTCTCGATTTCAATCGTCACGACATCCCCGTCTTTCAAGTAAACCTGTCGCTCTGGTGGATAACCCATCACGACCCCTTCTGGCGTTCCAGTAAGAATAATATCTCCCGGTAACAACGTGAAATGTTGAGAAATGTAGCTTATGATTTCAGCACAACTAAAAATCATATCGCTCGTATTGGAATGTTGACGGTTCTCGCCATTCACAAACGATTTAATCGTAAGGTCGTTCGGATTGTCGACTTCGTCCGCCGTTACAAGATAAGGACCCAAAGGCGAGAACCCATCACAGGTTTTGCCAAGCAACCATTGCGCAGTCCGCAACTGCAAATCTCGTGCGGACAAATCATTCGCGTTGCAATAGCCGAATACATAATTCAGTGCATCCTCTTCGGACACATCTTTTGCTTTATTTCCGATGACCATGACAAGCTCGGCTTCATAATCTACCTTCTGCGTGACTCGCGGAATCACAATTTGTTCCTCATTCGCGGCCAATGAATTATTAAATTTGTTAAATAAGATCGGATACTGCGGAATGAGCGAATTCGTTTCTTCCGCATGCTTGCGATAGTTGAGCCCGACGCAAATGATTTTACCTGGATTCGTCACGCAGGGGCCGAATTGAAGACTCGCTTCATCCAGCCAGTAATTGGATGTCTCTGAGGGAGAAGACGCCAGCTCAACCAACCTACTAAGTACTTGGATTGCCGATGAACCCTGTTCGATCACTTCTTGAATCGTAAGGGGGACATCCTTCAACAACAATTGCTTCGCTGCAGAAGCAACATCCAGTACACCTTTGTCCATTCGAATGCCTAATCGGTAGTGTTGATCTTCTTTAAAGGTCAGCAGTTTCATCGTTAGACTCCTTTGCCTGTAAAATACGGTTTACAAATGAATGGTAATTCACTATTATCTAATTGAAACACAAGTTTCATTTTGTGGCAATACACGATTGGGGCAATTGATCAGGTAGGTATAAAAGATCGGAGAGGATAACCGATGGGTGACATGCTGTTAATAAATGGAACAGTAGTGGGGCGTGATAGGTTGATCCCGAATGGATTTGTACATATTTGTGACGGTAAAATCAAGGCATTCGGGGAGCAAGGTGAGATTCCTGAAATCACACCCGACATGGAAGTCATCGACACATGTGGGGCTTACATTGCGCCGGGTTTCGTCGACATCCATTGTCACGGGGGTGGTGGGGTGTGGTCGTTTCACCAACCGTACGAATTTGCAGTTGCCCATCTCCTGCACGGGACGACGAGTATTCTTCCGACCTTAACTTATAACGAAAGCCGTGAAGAGACACGGCAGGGTGTACTGGAAATAAAGAATGCAATTTATTCCGATGCACCTTATCGTTCTGCGATCGTTGGCATTCATCTAGAAGGTCCTTATATTAATAAAAAATACGGCGCAGTTACTTCTCCGATCAGGCCTGTCGACCCAGAGGAGTATAATGAGCTGCTGAGTTTGGCGGGAGAAGAGATTAAGCTTTGGACGTTAGCTCCTGAGCTTGACGGTCAATACGAGTTTGCCATAGCTGCTGCGCGATACGGTATTGCTTTGTCCGTCGGTCATTCGGAGGCGACTGCTGAACAAATATATCGATTAGTGCCCCTTGGACTGCAAGTCGGCTGCCACTGTACGAACGCAAGCGGCACGACCCCAAGCCCATCCAGTTTTCTCGGTACACGGGAGGTGGGGGTGGATGAAGCTGTGCTTGTTCATGACGATCTCTATGCAGAGGTCATCCCCGACAAGCTGGGTATTCATGTGCGCCCACTGATGCTCAAGCTGATCCATAAGACAAAGGGGACGGACCGAGTCATTATTATTACCGATGGCATGCCCGACTCAGGGTTGGCTGACCCTGACGAACCTGATGTTAATTACAACTATAAGGGTGCTCTGGCTGGGAGTAAGCTGACCATGGACGGTGCAGTTCGTAACATGATGAAGCATGCAAGCGTCGGGATTGTGGATGCTTTCCGAATGAGCGCTACGAATCCGGCAGTTGTTATTGGTATGGAACATGAAATTGGAAGCATCGAGCAGGGGAAATGGGCGAACATCATTCTCGTGGACGAAGAGATTCATGTGCAGGCAGTCATTTTACGAGGAGAAATGATCAAATAAAGCTATTCATATTTGTTAACTTATGATATATTACTTAATGAAACCAGTGTACCACAATGTGAAACTTAGATAAGTAAGAAAAACAAGCTATTGCGATTGGTTTGTTCCATCGTCGTCAATCCATCATGTTGGGAGAAGGATGATATGGCTATCTATCACTATGAACAATCCACAAGGAAGTTTGCGGAGTCGCGCCAATTTCTTGCGCAAGGGGTTGCTAGCTCACTGCGCGCAGCAATGAAACCGATCCCCCTATTCGCTGAATCTGCATCGGGAGCGCGAATTCGAGATGTCGACGGCAATGAATACATCGATTATCTGCTCGCCTATGGACCTTCGATTCTTGGCCATTCCCATCCTGCTCTGGTTGAAAGCGTATACGAGGCAATGACCAAAGGCGCAAGCTATGGTTTGCAGCATGAGGGGGAAATCCAACTCGCGCGCCGTTTAACGGAACTGTTGCCGTGCGCCGAATCGATCGCTCTCAGCGGCTCAGGCACAGAAGCTGTAATGCTCGCCCTGCGACTCGCCCGAGCTCATACGGGAAAACGAAAAATTGTGCGATTTCACGGACATTATCATGGCTGGTCAGACACCATTTTCACCTCGTTCCCAAGCTCCGATATGATACAGACGTCCACTTCCTCTGAGGAATATAAGGAGGAACAATCGCTTCCAGGAACAGGGGGGCAGAGTGACATTGCTCTTACAGAAGTCATTTTGCTACCATGGAACGATACGATTCTGCTAGAGCGCACGCTCCGAGAAGGCAAAGACCAGATCGCTGCTGTCATTTCCGAGCCAGTCATGTGTAACTCGGGTTGTATATTGCCTGCGCCTGGTTATCTGGAGAAGATGCGCGAGCTGACGAGCGAACTCGGCATCGTCATGATTTTGGACGAAGTCATTACCGGATTCCGTGTCGCCTTGAATGGTGCTCATGGTCGTTTCGCGATCATGCCCGATCTCGTTACAGTTGGTAAAGCTCTAGGTGGAGGAATTGCCGTTAGTGCCGTCGGCGGCAAACAATCCATTATGTCGTTACTTGAGACAGGCGCGGTTAGTCACCTGGGCACTTTAAACGGTAATCGGGTTGCTACCTCTGCTGCCCTAGCCACCTTGAAAGTTCTTTCTGATAATGAGGGGGCTATTTACGAACGGATGGAATCCATATCCCGCAGGATAGTCGAGGGTATTCGAGATCTCCTTAGCAAGAAAGGGATAGACGGTATCGTGAATCAGATCGGTCCTGTCTTCCACATGATGTTCACGCAAGAAAAACATGTCGAGAACTTCGAAGCTTTTAACAATCGTGATGCGTCAGCCTACTCGACATTCGCCGAAAGGATGCTTGAAGAGGGGGTGCTACTACGTCCGAATGGACTTTGGTACGTATCGGCGGTGCACAGTGAACAAGAAGTGAAGGAAACACTGGCTGCCGTTGATCGGGCGCTCGATCGGATATGAGGCCGAAATACTCAAATGGATAAGGAGACTCAATGAAGGAAATGGAAGAAAAACAGGAACGGTACACGATTCAATCTATCGACAAGGCGTTGGATTTAATTGAGCTACTGTCGGAGCATGGATCGATGAGCCTTATTGAATTAACGGATATGCTCAATCAACCAAAGTCGTCGACATACCGAATCATTTTGACATTGGAAAATCGGGGATTCATCAGTCGCAGCGACGAGGACGGAAAATATTGTTTGGGTTACAAGCAATTGATCATCACGAAAAACTTGTTGGAGCGGAATAATATCCGATCGGCGTCCTTGCTGGAAATGAAAAAGCTGTCGGACATATATGGCGACACGGTTAACCTCGGTGTCTTAATCGACGGTGAAATTATGTATGTTGAGATCATTGAAAGCACTCATGCCTTGAGAATGACGGATTCCGTAGGATCGAGATCTCCGTTCCATGCTACTGCAATGGGAAAAGCGATTACTGCCCATTTGCCGGAACGGGTTGTGCAAGAACTACTGGATCGCCATGGACTGCCCCCTGTAACTGAGCAGACCATTTCAACTCCCGAACGGTTCAAGGAGGAGCTAGAGAAGGTGCGCAGAAATGGTTATGCCCTGGATAATCAGGAGATTGTTGAAGGAGCCCATTGTGTAGCGGCACCTATATTCGGTATGTTTGGCAATGTGTACGGTGCCATTAGCCTTTCTGGTCCGATGCATCGCTATACCGATGACAAAATCCCAGGAATCGCCGAACACGTCGCTGCGGCTGCATCTGCAATCTCTCTTAAATTAGGCAATGCTGCTGCAGCTGTTGCACTGGATGAGTGAAGCTTTTTAAGCGAGAGCAGTATTAAATATAACAAAATAGAACCAATACCCCATGGAAACCAAGCGACTTGTTGTACCTCGTCTGCTTGGTTTTTTTATACCTTAATGTACTCAAGTGAGGTTTAAAAAAACTCGTTTACAAATTAAACCATTATGCTATAATACAAATGAAACATATGTGCCACGTATTGAAACCGTGATTACAAGGGAGAACAGAGGAGGATTTTCGTATGAAGCGAAATAAAAGTTCTACTGTCTTATTGTCCTTGGTGTTAACGGCAGCATTGATTCTACCTACCGCTTGTAGTTCGGGGAATAACGAAGAAGCTTCATCAGTGGGGTCAAACAAGCCGAGCGAAACGGCAAAAGAGAGTAGCACGGCAACTGAAAGTAGCACGGCAAGTGAAAGCACGGCTCCAATCGATCCGATGGGCAAATACGACCCCCCAATTGAGATTTCCACCCTCAGTTCTCTGGATAGCGATGTGAAGTTTCCAGAAGGGGAATCACCGGAAAATAACATTTGGACGAAAACCTACGAAGAGCAGCTTGGGATCAAGGTAAAAATCAAATGGACCGGTCCAAGTGAGCAGGCTGCGCAAAAGGTTAACCTCATGATCGTATCCGAAGATTTGCCGAATATTATGTCGGTTAACGACAACCAATTTCAGCAGCTTTACGATGCTGGCATGCTGGAGGACTTAACCGATGCATATGAGAAATATGCAACCCCATTTCTGAAGGAACAGCTTACTTACGATGAAGGTCGCGCGATGAAATCCGCTACCCGAGATGGGAAATTGTACAGTATTCCCACTTTCCTAGATCCGCTCGATGATACGGAAATGCTGTGGGTGAGGACCGACTGGCTGAAAAAGTTAAATCTACCGGAACCAAAAACGATGGCTGATTTCGATAAAATTGCGGAAGCGTTTACAACGCAGGACCCCGATGGGGATAAGAAAAACAACACACCAGGATTCACGGTTACCTCGGATATTACGTACCATTTAACCCCGTTCTTTAACGGATACCATGCTTATCCGGCTTTTCAACAGCAGATGGGGTATCCGGTCAAATGGTTGAAGGATTCATCCGGGCAACTGGTCACAGGGCTGTTCCAGCCGGAAATGACAACGGCATTACAGAAGCTGCAGGAGTTCTACAAGAAAGGTTGGATTGATAAGCAATACGCCGCTCAAGACTACGATACGTTAACCAAGGCTTTAGCTAACGGCAAGGTCGGCATGCTGTTCGGGGTTTGGTGGTATCCATCATGGCCAATTCAAGAAAACGTAAACAAGGACCCCAACGCGGATTGGAAGGCGTATCCGATTCCTTCGATCGATGGAACGCCGGCCAAAACATCAGCTACGGGATTATGGCTCCGAAATCATAATGTCGTCATCAAAGGCTACAAAAACCCAGAAGCCCTTATTAAGCTAGCGAACTTGACGCTTGAAAAATCCTTCGGAGCAACGGCCGATGCGGAAACTTATCTGAACAAGGCTGACCCAACAAAAGGAAACGCCATGTGGAAGTACAGCGCAGTATGGGTTGAACTGGGCCACAAAAACATGATCAAATTCCAGAAGGTCAAAAATGCTTTGGAAACCAAAAGTCCAGAAGGCTTAAATGTGGATGAAACGAACACTTACAACAATGTACTAAAGTACGAGTCAGGGGATATCTCCCATTGGCATTATGAGAAAATTTTCGGTATTGATGGCTCATGGAATGTCACAATCGATAACCAGAAAAATGATCTTTTCCAATACGACGAATTTATGGGCTCTCCGACGAAGACAATGGTTGAAAAAGGACCGATCATCATGAAGAAGTTAAATGAAACCATTAACAAGATCATTATGGGCGCTTCTATGGATGAATGGGATAAATTCCAAGAGTATTGGAAAGCCAACGGTGGCGATGACATTACGAAGGAAGTCAATGAGTGGTATCAACTTCAGAATAAATAATTCCGACCAACACATGGCATGAGAAAGGAAGGGAAGCGAGGTGTGAACTTGCTTTCCTTCCACCATCAAATTTACTGCCCAGGGGGGAGTCCTCCAGACTTATGGCACTTAAGCGGGAATTAAAACGAAATTACGCCTTATATTTGATGCTTCTACCCGCGATTATATTAGTGCTCGTCTACAGTTACGGGCCGATGGCGGGATTGGCAATTGCTTTTGAAAAGTTCACCCCTTCCAAAGGGATTTTCGGCTCCGAGTGGGTTGGTTGGAAAAATTTCGAATATGTCATCGGCTTACCTGAAACGATCCACATTTTATGGAACACGGTTTATATCGCTCTCATGAAAATCGTTGCTGGACTTATATTCCCAATTCTCATTGCAATTCTGTTGAACGAGTTAAAAATAAAGTGGTTCAAGAGAAGCATCCAAACCGTTATTTATATGCCGTACTTTCTGTCATGGATTATTGTAGGGGGCATTCTGTACGATATGTTGGGCAGAGAAGGCATTGTGAACACCTTCCTGAGCTATTTTAACGTGTCTAACATCTTCTTCTTTGGCAATGATACTCTATTTCCTTATTTGCTCGTTACGACCGATCTTTGGAAAACGTTCGGATACGCGACCATCATCTACCTAGCAGCTATCGTAAGCATTAATCCAACCATTTATGAAGCGGCCATAGTAGACGGAGCAAGCCGTTGGCGGCAAACCCTGCATGTGACCTTGCCGGGAATGGCTCCCATTATCGTACTGCTGGCGACGCTCAGCATCGGGAACGTACTGAACGCGGGGTTTGAACAGGTGCTGGTGCTGACAAACAACAATACCAATACGCTAGTACTGAACAGTGGTGAAATTATAGATACATTTGTCTATCGACTCGGCATTGCAAATGCTCAATACGGATTAGCTACTGCGGTGGGGTTATTCAAATCTTGTGTATCCTTTTTCTTCGTTTCCTTGTCATACTTCTTGGCTTATAAATTGATCAACTACAGAATCTTCTGAGGAAGGAGGCGTGTGCATGGACGTTGGTCATTCAACGGGGAGGAAATTGTTCCTAATCGCGAATAATGTGTTTCTTTTCTTGGTGGCATTGAGCTGCTTGCTCCCTTTTATCCATATCATGGCGGTCTCCTTTAGCTCGCCAGCAGCGTCGACTGCAGGAGAGGTTAAGCTGTGGCCGGTCGAATTTACGTGGAAGGCTTATGAATATGTCATTGACAAGAAGGAGTATTTGCAATCGTTAGCGGTTTCGTTCAAACGAGTTGTACTGGGTACGACCATTAACATGCTACTGACGGTTCTTACAGCCTACCCATTATCCAAAACCCTTCGGGCTTTTCCGATGCGAACCGTATTTGCGTGGTTCTTTGTTTTTACGATCCTCTTCGGGGGTGGGCTCATTCCATGGTATATCGTTATTAAGTATACGGGACTGATGAATTCGTTGTGGGCATTGGTTTTGCCGGGTGCTGTACAGGTATATAGCATCATCATTTTACTGAATTTTTTCAGGCAGCTACCAAAAGAGCTTGAGGAATCTGCCTTCTTGGATGGAGCGGGACATATGAACGTTTTGTTGCGTATCTACATTCCGTTGTCTGGTCCGGCACTTGCCACTCTATTGTTATTTTCGATAGTGGACCATTGGAACGCCTGGTTTGATGGATTGATCTTGATGAACACTCCCGCCAATTATCCACTGCAATCTTATATGCAAACGATTGTCGTCAACATGTCTTCCCTCTTTCTCAATACAACTAATTCCGAAATGTTAAAGGAAATCAATGACCGGACGGTAAAGGCCGCGCAGATTCTCATCGGAGCACTTCCTGTGCTACTTGCTTATCCTTTTCTGCAAAGGCATTTTATTAAAGGAATTGTATTAGGTAGCGTCAAGGAGTAAAGCGATTCCTCATCCTCAACAACCTTCATTACTCGACTAAGGAGAGATCATAAGATGGACCAGCTTACGGCCGTTCTCATTGGGGCGGGAGGCAGAGGCTTTCACAGTTATGCAAGCTACGCGCTTGATTTCCCTCATGAATTAAAAATTGTAGCCGTTGCAGAACCGAACGCTGCAAGAAGAGCTAGCTTCGCGGAAGCACACGGTATTCCAGATCAATGCTGTTATGAATCGTGGGAGCCGTTGTTAGAGCAGTCGCCAGTGGCTGACATTGCATTGATCTGTACGCAGGATCGCATGCACTTCGAGCCTGTGATGCTGGCATTGAAACAAAAATATCATGTGTTATTAGAAAAGCCGATGTCACCGAGCCCGCTGGAATGCATTCAGATCGAGCGCGCAGCCAAGGAGAATGACCGTCTGCTGACTGTGTGCCATGTCATGCGTTACGCTCCGTTGTGGTCTGCGATCAAGCGAATCATCGACGAGGGAAAAATCGGACAGATCGTCTCCATTCAATTAAACGAAAATGTTGGCTACTGGCATATTGCCCATAGCTTTGTCCGTGGTCCATGGAACAATTCGGATACGTCAAGCCCGATGATCCTTGCCAAGTCATGTCATGACATGGACATGTTGGCTTGGTTGATGGATCAGCCTTGCACAAGGGTGAGCTCCTTCGGCTCCTTGATGCATTTTCATTCTGGCAACGCTCCGGAAGGCTCGACGGATTTCTGTATCGATGGCTGTGCAGTCGAAGCGACCTGTCCGTATTCCGCACCTCGCTTTTACTTGACTGGTGAAGGCAAGTCATTTTATTCCAAGTATTTTACAAATGATTTCACGGGTGAGCCTTCCCGCGACAAAATTGTTAAAGGGCTGCATGAATCCTCTTACGGACGCTGTGTGTACAAAAGCGATAATAACGTCGTTGATCATCAAGTGGTCAATATGGAATTCGCTAATGGAGCCACTGCAACATTCAGTATGTGCGGGTTCACGCTTGAACCGCAGCGAGTGATTCAGATTATGGGGACAAAAGGTGAAATTCGGGGGCAAGACGACCACATTGTGCTGCGTGATTTTCTCACTCATGAGGAGACTCGGGTGACGATCCCCCACCAAACCGGACACGGTGGAGCCGACAAAGCGATCATGCGCAATTACCTTCATGAAGTCCGTCATTACCACGGACAAGAAAGTCGATCCTCAGCGTCAGCATCCGTGCAAAGTCATATGATGGCTTTCGCAGCTGAACATTCGCGTCTCCGCAAAGGAGCATCCATTGAGTTGGCTGATTATTACGAGCACATTGCGGAATCGATTTCTGAGGTTGGATGTTAATAGTGGAAAGGGGACGTAGTGGATGACAACTACGCAAAAATCAGAGTTGTTTGCGGTATGGACCGCATCCAGTCTCGAAAGGGTCAGACAGGACGATCCTGCAGGGGAGTGCCTCGATATCGAGCTTTTCGCCGCAAGAGGTGAATATGAATCGTTTCAAGTCGCGCTGAAATCACCGGAGGGTGAACATAGTCATGTCCATTTTGCAGTCAGTGACCTGAAGGGCGCTGACGAATCTATGATTTCGAAGTCGAATCTTACCCTTTATAGAGAGTATTATGTCTATGTCAGTGTATCCAGTCCGCAGAGAGGATCGGTATTGCCCGGGGGTCCTGGATGGTATCCTGACGCGTTGATCCCTTTTCTCGACCCTGCAACCAACGAACCTCCTGCGTATGGAGAAATAAAAGCGGCTCCGTTTGCGCTTGATAATAACTGCAATCAGGTCATTTGGGTAGATATTTATGTCCCGAGGGATGCCAAAGCGGGTCACTATTCGGGTACGTATACCGTTTCAAGTGAAAGTGGGGAGGTGACAGGTCGAATTTCCCTGACGGTTTGGAACTTCGAGCTGCCGCTGAAGCCTTCATTAAAATCTACCTTCCTCATATGGAGCAGTAGAAAGAAAAGCACGGTCGAGGAACTGTTAAAGCATAAGCTGATGTGCCAGCAATGGAACTTGAGTGAAGAGGAACAAGACGCTAATCCTTCTAATGAACGGGAATGGATAGAGAAGTATGGAGTGAACTGCTCAGGACTTGGATTCTGGAGCAAGGCGGACACTTTTAACGGTGTGATGCCCCCGCCTCCGACTGTAGAAGAAATTCAAGCCGCTGCTGCGGCACATCCGTCAGATCTGTTTCTATACAATTATACGGCCGACGAGATTGGACAATACACGAGCTTGTACGAACCGATTAAGGCTTGGGCTAGAAATCTTCACGAGGCTGGGATCGCTAATCTGATCACGATGGCTCCCATTCCTGAGCTTTATGACGATGGCTCGGGAAGTGGCAGATCGGCCGTAGACATTTGGGTCATCCTTCCAATGCAGTACGATAAGGCTCGAATTGAAGAGGTGCTTGCCAAAGGGGATGAGGTATGGTCCTATAACTGCTGCGTCCAAGATGACTACTCGCCCAAATGGCAGGTCGATTTTAGTCCGATCGAATTCCGCATTCAACCCGGGTTTATCAATCAAAGTCTTGGTTTGACTGGAATTCTCTATTGGAGGGTAGATTTCTGGACGGAGGATCCTTGGCATGATGTTCTAACCTTCAAAGCGGACGGTATGGATTTCAACGGGGAAGGGATGCTTGTGTATCCCGGAGAGCAAGTTGGCATTGACGGCGTCGTTCCATCTGTCCGACTTAAAGCTTTGAGAAAGGGAATCGAGGATTATGAATATATCGAGATTCTCAAAAGCCTCGGTCATGAGCAATGGGCACTCGAAATATCGCAAAGTGTGGGTCCGGACTGGCACGATTGGACCAAGGATTACCGCAAGCTTGAAGGGGCAAGGAAACAAATGGGGGAAAAAATCGATCATTTAATGACAAGGTGAAGGGCGGGAAACGTATGCATGCATGGACGACAATGCTGGACACTCCTGCCGTTACGATTGATCTCGACCTTCTCGACGCGAATCTTGAGCGAACAGCTAAGCTTGCTTCTCAGGCGGGGGTAAAGCTTAGACCCCATGTCAAAACGCATAAAAGCGTTTGGATCGCACAACGTCAGATGATTCATGGTGCAGCCGGCATTACGGTAGCCAAACTGGGCGAAGCCGAAGTGATGGCTGATGGCGGCATAGATGACATCCTCATCGCGTATCCGATTGTGGGTAAATCGAAGCTGGAACGTCTCGGCAATCTGCTGCGTCGCATCAAGGTTTCGGTTAGCACGGACAGCTATGAGGTGGCCAAGGATTTGTCAGAGCTAGGAGAACATCTGAAGCTGCGAATTCCATTGTACATTGATGTGAACTCCGGTTTAAATCGATGTGGCAAGGAGCCTGGGGAAGAAACTGCGAAGCTTGCACAGCAGATTGGGCAGCTACCGGGTATCGAAGTTGTCGCGCTTATGACTCACGCCGGGCAAGCTTATAGTAAAAGCCGCGGGGAGGATTGTCGGGAAGTTGCCCATACGGAAGCGGAGGCTTTGGTGCGGACGCAAATCCTGTTGAGACAGCAAGGGATGTTGATTCCTGGCATTAGCGTCGGTTCAACGCCTACTTCTAAATTCGTTGGTGAGCTGGCAGGAGTGACCGAGATGCGGCCAGGGGCTTATGTATTTGGTGATGGCTCTCAGTTGTTTACGGGATTGATCGAAGAAGAGGAATGCGCTATGCGCATATTTGCGACTGTCGTCAGCACGCCACGTCCGGGAACCGTCATCATTGATGCTGGCTCCAAAACGCTTACTAGCGATAGAAGCCCTCACCGTCAAGGATTCGGTTATATTCCTGAGCTACCGGAAGCCATTATTGTGCAGCTCAGTGAGGAGCACGGCATTATTCAGTTGCCGGAAGGTACTGAACTGCGCATCGGAGAGATCGTGTCGATCATTCCGAACCACTGCTGCACGGTTACGAACTTGCACGACCGTCTAGCTGGACTGCGTAAAGGACGACTTGAGAGGTGGCTACAGGTCGAAGCGCGCGGTCAAGTGCGCTGAATTCGATTCTGGATCTGGATCTGAATAACTTATGAAACATTAGAGGAAGGGTGAGTTTTATGTCTGAACACATTCATACGAACAAGGCACCGGAATTTCCGCTGCCCATGTCGCAAGCACTGCGAGCAGGCGATTTCGTTTACGTATCAGGTCAGGTAGGCGTGTATCCCTCCACTCGAGAAATCGTCGGACCAACAATTGAAGAGCAAACGGAGCAATGTCTGCGCAATATCGAGATCATTCTGGAAGAAGCGGGTCTTACTCTCGATCATGTGATTAAAATCAATGCTTATATCTCGCGTTCGGAAGACTTTCCAGCTTACAACCGCACCTATGAACAGGTTTTTAATAAGCCGTTTCCAACTCGTACCTCGCTACCTTCCAACCTTAGCCCTTATCTGATCGAGATCGATGCGATTGCTTATGCACCGTCTCGCAGAGGGCAAAGTTGACCGGAAAGCCGGACAAATGAGGCTGTAAAAAGCGAAGGGAGGAGCAGGCAGTGGACCGTCTACCTTTACGAATTGCCGTGGCCGGCATCATGCATGAAACGAATACATTCGCACCCGGCCTAACTGGGCTGGAGGCGTTTAACAGCGAGTGGATTGTTGGCGGGAAAGCTTTTATCGATCGTTATGCGGGTACACGAACTACAATGGGCGGCATCATCGAAGCCGCTTTGGCTCATGAAGCGCAGCTCCTGCCGGGATTTTACGCGGCAGCGACGCCTAGTGGAATGGTGAAGGAGGATGCGGCTGATATTCTAATTGATGCAGTTGTTGAATCTGTTGACCCGAGTGCAAACGGCCTTGTGCTCATCATGCACGGTGCGATGGTATCTGAACAGTATGACGACGTGGAAGGCGAGCTTCTTCGCAAGCTACGTGCACGATGGGGAGGCGAATTTCCCATTGCTTTGACGGTAGACCTGCATGCGAACATCAGCTCATCCATGGTGGAATTGTCGGATTTTATTGTAGGCTATGACACCTACCCTCATGTGGATATGTTCGAACGTGCGGTAGAGGCAATCGAATTGTTGATCCAGCAAATCCGTGGCCAGATTCAACCGGTTCAAGCTATTGGGCATACGGGAATGCTTGTTGTGCCACAGGGAATGATGACCGCTAAAGGCAGTATGAAGACATTAATGGATCTCGCATTCGTAGTGGAAGGCAACGAACAGGTGCTCAACGTCACAGTGGCGGGCGGATTTCCTTACAGCGACGTCCCGGATGCTGGAATGTCCATTGTGGTTACGACCGATGGTGACCGCAATTTAGCCAACCGTTACGTAACCGAACTGGTGGGGTGGGCACTGGAGCATCGTGAAACGTTTAATGTCATGTACCTCGAGCCTGCCGAAGCGGTTGCTGCTGCACTGGCGGAGCCTATCGGTCCGGTTCTACTCAGTGAAGGCTCCGACAATGTGGGCGGAGGGGCTCCTGGGGATGCTACCCACTTGCTGAAGCACCTTGTTGATGTTCCGCAAAAGGCATTGGTTGTCATCTGTGATCCGAAGGCGGTAGTATCTGCTTTCGAAATTGGCGTTGGCGGCGAACTGGCAACGGACATCGGCGGTAACACAGATGCTCTACATGGTGATCCTGTCTTCATACGTAGCCGCATTCGCTTGCTCTTCGATGGTATCTACTCTCACGTCGGGCCTTACATGACGGGACACCGCGCCGATATGGGACGGACGGCTGTTGTCGAGTGTGGTTTGCTGACACTAGTACTAACCGAGAAACGGACGGCACCTTGGGATCTCGGACACATCCGCTCCGTCGGTCTATGGCCTGAAGATTACAAGATTATCGTAGCCAAATCGGCAATCGCATGGCAGACTGCGTTCGAAGCTTTTGTCAAAAAGGTGATCAACGTTGATTCTCCTGGCTGCTGCAGCTCAAACTTGCAGCATTTTATGTACCAGAACGTTGTGAGACCTGTCTATCCATTGGACGAAGAGCCGACTCCGAGATATGGGGGCAAGAGAGAGGGTTTGCGATGAGATTACATGGAAAAACAGCGGTCATAACTGGAGGGTCGATGGGCATTGGCTTCGCGACGGCGCAACGCTTCGCTGCCGAAGGAGCCCGGGTGGCTATCATGGATTGGAACAGACAAGCGCTTGATGAAGCTGTGTCGGTTATAACTGCCAAAGGTCAGGAAGCGATTGCCATCTCAGGGGATATTCAATTGCGTGAAGATGTGCAGCATATGGTCGACAGTGTGCTCCAGCAGTGGGGTTCGATCGACATTGTCGTCAATAATGCAGGGATATGTGAGCCCGCCTCATTTCTGGATATTGAGGAAGCGGATTGGGATCGGCATATGGCCATCAACCTCAAAGGGACATTCCTGGTCGGGCAGCTGGTCGCCCGGGAGATGGTGAAGCAAGGAACGCGAGGCTCGATCATTAACATGTCCAGCGTTAACGGACTTGCAGCTGAAGCTGATCAGGCTCATTATAACGCCTCAAAGGGCGGAATAAACCTGCTGACGATGTCGATGGCACTTGAGTTAGCACCATACGGTATCCGGGTCAATTCACTTTGCCCTGGGTATATCGAAACGAGGTTGACCCGAGCGCAGATCGTCAATCCTGAGGCATTGGCTCCTTATTTGCGAACTATTCCGCTCGGGCGGGTCGGACAGCCGGAAGAAATCGCGGATACCGCCTTGTTCATGGCATCCGATGAATCGCGTTACATGACAGGCCATTGCTTGGTTGTTGATGGAGGGCAATTGATCAAATTATCCTGACCATTCGAAGGGGGAAAATGACAATGCGAATGATACCGACTCCAAGACATTTTTCAAAAATGACGGCCTTTATTTTAATCCTACAGTTGATAATTGCTTCTGTTTCGTTTCCAATGGGAGCTTGGGCGGAAGAAAATGATCAAGCATCGTTGGCCAGTGTCAATCCGAATCTCGTTCAGAATCCCGGGTTTGAATATGACCTCAGCGGCTGGGACGTATCTTTTCCAGATTCAGTCGTAGAAGCCACTTATGATGCACATAGCGGTAGCAAGGCGATCAGAGTTAAACAAAGCAGCCAAGAACAGACGGTGCCGATTGAACCAGAAAAAAGCTATAAATTAACTTTTTGGGCCAAGACTGGGGGTCCAGCTGAGCAAAACGTCGTCGGTATGAACTTCTGGGATGTGCCAGGTGTAGGCCTTCAGGGAGCTCGTGTTGCTGTTGATTCCAACGTATACAAGAAATACGAGATTTATTTTACCGCTCCAATCGGGTTCTCATCTTCGACAATTGTCATTTGGAAGGAACCCGGAGCCGGATGGGTTTATGTAGATGATGTTGAGCTGGTTGAGCTTGCTAATCAGGTCGTTAACCCTGGATTCGAGGAAGGACTTGCGGGATGGGACTTGACATGGCCAGACACTGTTGAACAACTCACTAGCGACTCTGCAACCGGAAGCCAAGCATTGATGGTTAATGCCAGCAGTCGCGAGCAGACGGTTAATATCGATTCGGGTAAAAGCTACAAGCTAACCTTCAAAGGGAAAAGAGTCGGTCCGGCGGAATTGAATGTGGTCGGGATTAACTTCTGGGATGTGCCGGGACTTGGACTGCAAGGCAGTCGCGTAACGGTTGATTCCTCCGCTTACAATGACTACACCTTATATTTTACAGCTCCAGCAGGTTTCTCGAAGGCGACAGTCGTCATTTGGAAAGAGCCAGGAACCGGTTGGGTCGCTGTGGATGACTTCACGATTACGGAGTGGAGTGCTCAAGGTACGGTGGAAATACCGAAGCGGACGGCCCGAACGGTTCTGAATGAACCATCGAAAAAACAGCCGCATCTATTGCTAATGGAGCATCCGGGAGCGGGCACCACATGGCCGGCAAAAGTGAAGGAAAATATCGAGCATATTGAATCGCTGCCCTTCGATGGCATAACCATAACCCCAACATTTTCTTCCAAGCTTATGAGCCGAGAGTCGGTCTCCTATGAGACGATGATGGAGGAGCTCAAGGTTCTTAAAGGCTTGTTTAAGAAGGTGAACAAAAATTACCTGGAGGTTTTCTCCAACCGTCCTTCTGATCCTGCGGATACGACGGGAAGAACGGGTGATCTGTTTGACGATGAAGGCTGGGCAGTGGTCGAAAGCAACATGAAAAATTTCGCCCGTGCTGCTAAGAAGGTTGGGATAAAGCGTATTCTTTATGATAATGAGGAGTATTTCGGTCGATTTACGAATTATCCTCAAACCTCATTTTATACAGAGAAGTCTTTACAGGAATATCAAGATAAGGCCCGTGACAGAGGTAGGCAGATGATGAACGCCATCATTAGCGAAATGCCGGAAGCTTCCGTTCTGGTGCTGCATGGACCGTATATTACAGACCCTAACAAGCCAGATTGGTTCGTCAAAAATGTAGTCGGAACAGTCAATCTGATGGGACCCTTTTTCATAGGGATGATGCAAGCTGCTGACGCTTCCGGAAACCATGCGAAGGTCATTGACGGCGGCGAACTCTATTTAATGCGTTCTCAAGGGGATTTTGAAGACGCCTATCAATTCCGCAAATATGAATTGGCCGACGCATACAGCAATAATGCTTTTATACCTGAGGATTTAAGAAGTAAATATGCTCAAAATTCAAACCTGGCTTTCGGCGTCTATAATGAGCATTGGATGGCCAATTACCCGATGGATCCGACCATTATGAGAGACACTCTGGAAAACGCGCTCCGTTCAGCGGACGAAGTTGTCTGGTACTATAATGAACCCGCTGGCAGTGGCGACTGGATGATCCCCGGTAGTGTGAGCAGTGTGTGGTTTGACGCTGTTAATGGAGCAAAAAAAGCGGTGGATGATCTTAAGACAGGAACAAACCGGATATACAATGGAGGATTTGAATTTGATGACGTTAACTGGGAACGCTTTGGCAGTGCAGAGGTTAAGCACGTTCTCGGCTCAACGTTGGTGGCAAATTCCGATGCAAATGCCCTTGTGCTCAGTCCTGATTTAGGAGGAGCACAGCAGACGATCACTTCCGAGCTAAATAAAGAAAGCATTTATCAGTTGAGTGCATGGTCTAAGTCAATGGCACCGGGGGATTACGCAGAAATCGGAATTGTGTTGAAGGATGGAATTGGCGAAGTAGTAGGACAGTATTCGTTTAACATGAACGATACCACCTATCGTAAGGGCAGTGTATCTTTCCTTGTCCCTTCTAATTACAGTAGTGCACAGGTTTACGCGAAGAGGGAAGTTGGGAGCGATTCTATTTTTGTGGATGATGTGGTTCTGCGAGAATTATTCGATGTGCCGACCCGCTTAGTCCTCTCAGCCAACAAGACAGAAGTGAAAGTAAACCAGAAGGTTAAACTGGATGTGAAGGTTCTGAATGGTAAAGGAAAAAAAGTGCGTGTGGACGACGGAGCCATCACCTATCTCAGTTCTAATCCTTCCGTGGCGACGGTGAACACAGAGGGGAAGGTAACAATTCAGGGTATCGGGAATACGACGATCACGGCTAGTTCAATCCTGAATGGACTCTCTCTGAGTGACCAACTTGAGATTAAGGTCAAAGCTAAAGGTAAAGCGCACAATGATGAGGACAATGAATAAATAATAGCGTAGTCTCGATTACCTTAAGGGGTGTCGAGACTATTTTTTTGTCCATTAAGTTATTGATAATCGCTTTTGTCACGGTATTCGTTCGGGGTCAAGCCAGTTAAGTTTTTGAATACTTTGAAGAAGTATTTCTCATCGGTAAAGCCACATTGCGTAGCGACCTCATAAATTTTGAGTTGGGAATGGAGGAGAAGGTCCTTGGACTTCTCAATTCGCAGCTTTTGTAAATAATGAACGAAGTTGATGCCTGTTTTCTTCTTGAATAAGGTGCTGAAATAGCTCGGATTCATAAAGATTTGCTCGGCAGCTGAGCTTAGAGTGATATTCTGATCATAATGCCGCTCAAGGTACTTGACGATGAAGGAGATCGCATTGCTATCAATTGGACGGTTGCGGGCTGTTGCTCTCTGAATCTGGGCGAATCGATCCTTCACGCGATCTTTGAATTGTTCGAACGAGTCAGATCCTCGATACATACGAATGAGATCGTTATGGGTTTGCCAGTTCCATTCGTTCTCCTTCTCGGAATTGAATTCGGAGAAGACTAACAGGCTGTATAAGGTTTCAATGATGAAGCTAGGAGTGATATCCGGCTGCTGTAGGTTGAATCTAAACCAGTCCTCAACCGCTTGAAGCAACGGTTGAAGATTGCGTTCGTGAAGAGCGCTGCGAATCGACTGTGTGAACACATTCGAGTTCATGAAGGGCGAGTTGGATGATGCAATCTCTTTGAAGCTGAAGTGCCTTATACTTGGGCGAAGCAGTCGGAAATCTAACGCGTAAGAGGACTGCTCGATTAACCTCGGTAGCATTTCTGACTCTTCAGAATAGGGACTGATTCCAATCGTCGGTGTCAGATTTTTCAATAGCCCTTGTTGGGTTAATAGATTTACGACGAGCTGATATAGCTGGCGATTCCCTGTCACTGTAGCCGTAGCGATCCCAATAATCATTTCGACATACCCACTGTCTGATCGATTGTGGGAGTACAGATGAGCGGACAAGGATTCTGGATGGACGACCTTCTCGGACTTCTTATCTACCTGAGGAGGCTTATAGTCAGCGAGTGGCAGACAGACCGCGAATAGATAGCGATGGTTATAAACCGATGAGGTGTGGGTGCTTTCCACTGATGCTAAAGGCTTTGTCGCATCAAGCTGCGCTATGAGCTTCGTTAACGCATCGAACAGATTTTTTTTCTTGATCGGTTTGAGTAAATATTCACTGACCCCCATCGAGATGGCCTGCTGGGCTAAAGCAAACTGACCGTAACCGCTTAGGATGATAAATTTGGTGTTGGATTTGGTTTCTGTGAGCTTACGAATGAGCTCGAGGCCGTCTCCATTATCCATCTTAATGTCTGTAATGATAATGTCCACAGGGTCATTCTTAGCAAGTAACAGGGCTTCGCTCCCGCTGGAGGCTTCAAGGATCTCACTTAGGCGTAGCCCCATCTCTTGAATAATCTTCTTGATCCCTAGGCGAATAATGTCTTCATCTTCAACAATGAGTAAGCGGTACATGCTTGTTCACCTACCTAATATCTAGTGTTCAGGAGTTGTGGGTAAAGTTATCGTTACAGTCGTTCCTTGTCCCGGTTCACTGCTTAGTTCAATGCCAGAGTCCCGTTCGTAATAATGCTTAATGCGATCGCTGACATTCGTAAGCGCTACACCACCTGATCTACCAATCTTGCTGTTAGCCTCCGATAGAGGGGAGCGCTGCTCCGGATCAAGTGATAGCTGGCGATGGACGAGCTCTAGCCGATTAGCCTCGATGCCACTTCCATTATCCGTGATGACACAACGAAGGACAGGGTTCGAGTCATCTTCGGTGATGGTAATACTAATGAATAAGCTGCCGACGTGACCCTTCATGCCATGAACGACGGCGTTTTCTACGATAGGCTGCAGGAGCAAATTCGGAACCTGATAGCTTTGTAGCTTGTCTGGAATATTACAATGCAGAACAATACGTTCGTTATGGAGCAGGTTCTGAATTTGAATGTAATCCTGAATGTGCTCTATTTCGGTTGCGAGGGTAACAGAGATGTTCCCGTTATTGATGTTATATCTCATAATGCTTCCAAGTGCCGTGATCGCATCAGACAATTGCTGCTCATCGCGAGTTTCTGCCATCATGCGTAGAGTTTCCAGTGTATTGAATAGAAAGTGTGGGTTAATCTGAGCTTGCAACGCCATTAGCTCGGCTTCTTTTTGCGACACTTGAGATTTGTACACTCTATTAATAAGCTCATCGATTTGGCTGGCCATTGCATTAATATTGAGCGCAAGTCGATCGATTTCATCCTCTCCGTGAACCGGAATTCGCACCTGAAAGTTTCCATTTTGTATTTTCCGCACATTGCTTATAATTCGAACAATTTTTTTAATTAACAATCCAGAGAGTAGAAAGGATAGAACGGCAAGCAGAATTGTCAGGAACAAGATGAGTAGAATGAATATATTTTTGGTTTGGTTCCAGGGTCCATTAATATCGGATAAAGGGACAAGACCTACGAGTGATGTTTGCAAGCGCTGAATAGGTTTGACTTCGTAACGATACGGAATTCCATTGAAGGTGAGTTCACCGGAGGTTATCTTCCTGGGATCTATTTGTTGCAGGGTCGTAAGATCTTGTGGCTTCTCGACGAGCGCAACTGCTGCTTGCGGAGCATAAGCGATTTGCCCATCCCAATCTAAGGCGAGCACAAAGCCAGAGCTGGATAACGTTAAGGCTTCTAACTTGGCAAAGAAATGACTAATGTCGATTTCAAATTCAAGGTAGGAGGTGTCATCAGGGAAGTCTTCATTAATCGGATAGAACATCGAATAGACCGGTTGGTGAGAATCCTTCCGATAGGGGTATTCACGTTGGGTATGACGATTTTCCCAATAGGGATAGAAGTTCTCGAATTGCGTCTTAATATCCAAAAACCAAGGTTGATCGTCCACAGTGGAGAGGGGGATAAAATATCGACTCTCAGGAAGTGTCTCATTCACATTGAAGAAGTGAAATTCACCAATATCCTTATGGGTGGCTACGAACCAGGACAGCAGGGATTGGATGGATGTATTCATGACCTCAATGATTTCGGATTCATCGTAATACCGTTTGAGAAGTGATTTTTTGAGAACATTATTTGTCGAGATTAAGTATCCTGTCTTCTCGATATCATCTACTTCTTTGTCAACTGTCGTAAGAAGCTGATTCATTGCCTGCTCAATTAAAAGTAAGCGCTCTCCCCGAGCGGGTACAATAACCTGATTATATATCCATGCGCCACTTACGGACACAGGAATGAGTACGATAAGCATGTACGATAAGAACAGCTTGGACTTGAAGCTGAGCCTGCCAAAGTGTCTAAAAAGCGATAATCTTCTCATCATACGCCTCCCTCCCTATTATTGTAGGGGAATCTATAACTTCCGTCCACACGACCCGCACCCCTCTTATAAATAGCAATAAATATTCGACTAAACCTAAAGAATTTCTCCTGATTTCCGTTCATGATAACGTTTACAATTTAGCTATGAAAGAGATTCCTTTAGAAGGAGGGTGGCTCCATTTGCAGCTAGATAGGAATAAAGGAATTCGAAAATGGGATAACCAGGCAATGCTCCAGCTTATGGTGTTACCCGCGTTGTTGACGATGCTGATCTTCAGCTATCTCCCGATGTTCGGGATTATCATCGCCTTCAAGGAATATAACGTGCTCGACGGCTTGTTCGGAGGAAAGTGGATCGGATTCGCACATTTCCGCGAGATGTTCGCAGATGATAGGTTTCAGACTGCTCTTCGAAACACATTGGCCATGAGCTCGATCAAGCTGCTCATTACTTTTCTGGCACCGGTTATATTTGCTCTATTATTGAATGAAATTCCGTTTGCACGCTTCAAAAAATGGGCGCAAACCCTTACGACATTACCACATTTTCTGTCTTACGTAATTATTGCGACAATTGCGATGATCTTCCTTGATCCGAAGGGGATTATCAATAAAATTCTTAGTGGACTTGGCATTATCGATAAGCCGATCGAGTTTTTAGCAGAATCTAGTCATTTCTGGTTATTGGGTGCTTCCCTAGACTTGTGGCAGGAGACGGGCTGGGGAGCGATCATCTATCTTGCTGCGATTGCAGGCATTAATACAGAAATCTATGAAGCTGCTAAAGTCGATGGAGCCGGAAGACTACGTACGATCTGGCACATCAACTTGCCTGCCATTAGAGGTACCATCATGGTACTGTTGATCCTGCATATTGGGAATATCATCTACGGGGGCTCCAACTTTAACCAATCCTATTTGTTAGGAAACGTGTTTAATAGAGACGCCTCTTATGTGCTTGGCTACTATACGTTGGATAATGGGTTGTTGCAGATGAGATATGCTTTCGCTACTGCTGTAGATCTATTCCAATCCTGCGTAGCCCTTGTGCTCCTTCTTCTTGCGAATTGGGGAGCTAAGAAAATGAATGGTAGCAATATTTTTTAAGCTCGTTGATCTGACCTCAAGAAAGGACTGAACCGGATGAATGCAATTAAGATGACATGGGAAGACAAATCTGTTAATTTCGTTGCTGTTCTTCTGGCAAGCCTCTTGCTTATTGTAGCTGCTTATCCGCTCTATTATGTTCTTATAAATTCACTCAATGATGGAGCGGATGCTGCCCGAGGGCAGATCTACCTATACCCAAGGAAGTTCTCCTTAGAAAACTATCGTATGGTATTCAAACAGAACTACCTTCTTACGGGACTGGGTATGTCTGTACTAAGAACCGTGGCAGGTACAATTACAGCGGTGCTGGTTACTGGAATGGCTGCATACGCGTTGACGAAGGAAAAGCTGAGATTCAGGAAGCTGTATTTGATGCTAGCTATCGTTACGATGTATTTTTCCGGCGGACTCATTCCTTTGTATTTTGTATTGAATGAACTTCATTTGCTAGATAACTTTCTCGTCTATATTTTGCCTTCCTTATTCACCTTTTTTCACTGCTTACTGTTTATGGCTTTTTTCAGAGAGCTGCCTAAGGAGCTATTCGAATCGGCTTATATGGACGGGGCGAATGAACTGTTCATCTTTTTCAAAATCGTCATTCCACTCTCGATGCCTGTTGTGGCCACTATCGCTTTATTCGTAGGGGTTCATCATTGGAATGATTATTTTATTCCTTCCTTCTTCATCTCTCAGGAGCATTTGCAGACATTGCCTGTCATCCTTATTCGGTTGCTATCGCTCAATGAGGCGCAGCAGCAAATTCAGCAGTATTTGGGCACTCATCAGTCGAAGGTGACGATGGAATCCCTTCGATATGCTACTCTATTTGTTTCAATCTTACCGATAACGCTACTCTATCCATTTGTTCAGAGATTTTTCGTAAAAGGGATGCTCGTAGGCTCGATCAAAGCGTAGCATAAAGCTGCTTTTGACTTGTAGCTGGCTTGCTCAGCGGCTATCAAGTTAAAATATAAAAAAAAAGTACAGGAGGTCATACCTGCATGAAGAAGATGAAAAGTAATCTTGCAATGGTTATGTGTGTGCTCATGGTGATTGGTTTGTTGGCAGCCTGTTCGTCGAAAAATAACAATGAAGCAGCAACGTCATCATCGCCATCAGCGCAGCCCAGCAGTACGGAAACGGCTAGTGCTAGCTCGGAACCAAGCAATGAAGCACGATCGACGGATCCGATTACATTTGATATGTTTGTTAACTTTTCTTGGTATGGAAATGAGTGGAATGATCCAGTTGCGAAGAATCTTACGGCCGCAACTGGCGTCACATTGAATATTACGAAGCCTGTATCGGATGACAATCAGAAGCTTAACATTATGCTATCTAACAAACAGCTTCCGGATCTAGTTCTTTTAGATAAGACGGATCCAGCTCTTCAACGTATGATTGAAGGTGGGTTGCTGTACTCCATTGATGAATTAATCGATCAATATACGCCAGAGATCAAAGAGGTACTACCTAAAGAGGCATTGACTAACTATAAATCCAGCGATGGCAAAACCTATGCGCTTGTAAGCTTTATCGAAGGTGAACAGTATGTTGAAGCGGCTAAAAAATATAATTCACTCGTGGGTTCAAATCAACCGACTTGGTCGATTCGTCAGGATTATTGGGATGAGATCGGTAAGCCAGATGTATCGAATCCAGATGCGTTCATCGCTGCTCTTGAGCAAATTCAAGCTAAGCATAAGGACAAAATCGGCTTCTATACGAATGCTGTCGGTGTGTCGACGGTTAAATATCTGAACACCTCGTCAGTCGTAACCCTCGGTACTGGAAACTTCTTTGGTGCACAAGCTTTAACTAAAGACGGAGACACGATTAAGTCAGGTCTTAGAAGCCCAGCTTACCAAGAAGTCATTAAATTCTTGAACAAGCTAGCGACCAAAGGTCTTCTCACTAAAGATTCCTATATCGATACGAAGGATATTTTTAGCCAAAAGATTAACAATGGTGATCCAGTTTCTTACACATGGACGATCGCTGATGGTACGAAGGTTCCTGCAGATAATGCGAATACCTCTTATACTGTTTTAACTCCTTTCAGCACTTATAAGCAGGTTCGAGATGGTAGCGGCTGGACAGCGATTGCGATTCCGAAGACAAACAAGGATCCTAAGAGAGCGATTGAGTTCCTTGCGTTCCTCTCCTCTGAAGAAGGGCATAAGTTGACCAAATGGGGAGTGGAGGGCGAGACGTACACGGATCCTCTTAAAGGTGCTCATTACCATATGGTAGATGGTAAAGCGACTTACTTGCCAGAATACTGGGCTGCACTGCAGAAGGATTGGGATGGCGTATCTAAACAGAACAAATTGTCAGAATACTGGTTATCCGCGAACTCTGTTTGGTGGAACGGACCGGAATGGGATGCGAATGATAAGGAGTTCATCGAGTACAACAAGATGTTCGGTCAATATGTCGAATACGATCCAACATTATCTAATATGAACCTTGATTCTACAAGTGCTATCGGGATTACAGAGAAGAAAATCATTGATCTGTACACGGGTTATTTCTCTAAGTTTATTTTCGCTAAAGATGAGGCAACAGCACTTTCACTCTATGCTGAATTTATGGAAAAGGCTGATAAATTAGGGCTTGCAGAAGTAGAGAAAGCATGGACAGAAAGATACCAAGCTAATAATGCCAATCGTTAAGCTAGCATGAAATTCGGAGGAAAAGTCATGACACAAGCTTTTGAACATGAGTATACGATTGCTGGGGCACCAAGCGGTTCACAGGTTGCTCTCACGAGGCAGTCCATTGTGGACGGTCTTGAGCGAATAACGATTGAACTGCAGTTCCCCGCAGCCATCGTTCCTCCTCCGATCAAGCTCAACTGGACGCATCCGATTTGCGATATTCATCATCTGTGGCATCCTGGCGCAGGCAGGAACAGGGTATTGTCTGCCGACTGGGCGACAGGCTTCCGGACGAGGGCGACTTACAATGCCCCCGTTGGCTGCTTATTTAACAATAGAGGTCGCAATCGGATGACGTTCGCTTTCTCGGACGCACTTCACCCGCTTATTCTAAAGGCGGGTGTGAACGAAGAGACGGCTGTATTTAAGTGTGAGGTTGAGCTATTCGGAGAACAAGCAGTGCCATTACTGGAATATCAAGCTGAATTGTGGGTAGATACCCGCAACATTCCCTATTATGAATCGTTGCTACAGGTTGAGCAGTGGTGGAGCTCGATGCCGGGTTACGAACCGGCAGAAGTGCCTCAATCTGCGCTTGTTCCGATGTACTCCACTTGGTATAGCTTCCATCAGAAGTTAACGCCACATGAGGTGGAAGAGCAATGCAGACTAGCACAACAGCTTGGGTGCGGTGCGGTTATCGTTGATGATGGCTGGCAAACCTCAGATAATAATCGCGGTTACGCGTATTGTGGGGATTGGCTGGTTAGTCCGGATAAAATTCCGAGCCTAAAGGCGCATGTTGCTGGCATCCATGAGCTAGGTATGGATTATCTACTGTGGTATTCCGTTCCGTTCGTTGGTAAGGAAAGCAAAGCATGGCACGCTTTAAAGGATAAAATGCTCTATGTAAATGAAGAGCTGGCTGCCGGAATCGTCGATCCTAGATATCCGAATGTGAGAGAGTATTTGATCCGCATTTACGAGAAAGCGGTATCGGAATGGGACGTAGATGGATTAAAGCTCGATTTCGTTGATACGTTTCGGTTACCGGAAAAGGTAGAGAAGGCAGAACTTCCATTTCATCCGAATATGGATTATGTATCGGTACCTGAAGCCGTTGACCGATTGTTGAGCGACATTATGACTAGGCTTAAAGGACTTAAACCTAGCATTCTTATTGAGTTTAGACAGAGTTACACGGGGCCAATGATGCGGAAGTACGGCAATATCTTCCGCGCGCTGGACTGCCCAAGCGATTCGTTGTCCAATCGTGTTCGCACGTTGGATCTTCGGCTTCTCTCGGGGAATACCGCTGTACACTCGGACATGATTATGTGGCATCCATCGGAGCCGACAGCATCAGCAGCTTTGCAAATCATTAATGTGCTGTTCTCCGTGCCGCAGATTTCTGTTCTGATCGATCGGCTGCCTGAGGACCACCGTAGGATGCTTGGATTCTGGCTTAAGCTCTGGCAGGAGCATCGCCATGTGCTGCTCGGCGGAAAGCTGGAGCCGGAGCATCCAGAGCTGCTATTCCCGCTTGTGAAAGCAACTGCAAATAATGAGATCTGCTACGTGTCCTATGGCCAAAATGTGATCAGGTTGGATCGTTCGGATGCTTCTTATCTTCTCGTGAATGGAACTTTATCAGACAGCATGGTTGTACGAGTGCAAGAGGATATGAGTAAGCGCATCATGCGTATTCAGGATTGCCAAGGCGTAATCGTTTCGGAGGCTAATATTGAACTGAGGGCAGGACTTCATGAGGTTGGAGTACCGCCTGCAGGAGTAATCACGATCTTGTAAACGTTTAAAGAACCGATTGCCTCTCGCAGTGGATGAACAACGCGAGAGGCAATTGATGTATATAAGGATGGTTTCGGAGGAGGACGATGAGAATGCACGGAGTGTGGGAAGCCGCTTCTTTTGGAATTGAACCTAATACAGGTGTGGATATGACAGGTGCAATCAGGTCGTTTGTTCAGGAAGGCTTGGCTAAGGGGATACACACGTTCCAATTTAAGAAGGGGATATATGAGATCGCAGACGTGAATGCGATTCGAGACTTTGACTCTTATATGGGCGGAGTAGGTTCATGGGACTTGGGCGAGAACACGGATTTAAAGCATATTTTCATCCAGGTAGAGGGCTTGGAATGTATTACGTTAGACTTTCAGGGGGCGCTGCTGCGTTTCCATGGCTTGATTCAACCGTTCTCATTCATTGGCTGTAAGGAAGTTAATATTCGGAACGCACAACTAGATTGGGCTAGACCGTTGTTCTCACAAGCCGAGGTTACTGCAGTAGATGAGGATGGCTTCGAGCTATTGTTTGATGATAGCTATCCCATTCGCTCAGGTGTACCTCTGGCTGCGATGATCGATTACGTGCCGGGGAGTGCACATCCGCTTCGCGGGACGATCGATTGGTTTCATTTTGCAGAAAGCTCTGAGCTGGTTGGACCTCAACGACTACGCGTAAAGCTGAAGGACCGCGTTCTCGCACGTAAGCAAAGCGGATTGGCTGCCGTACCTTTACCGGGGATGCATGTTGTCGTTCGGCACATTATGAATTATAAAGCCGCATTCCTATTCTATGAGTGTGATCGCGTCGTTCTTGATCGGGTTACGATTTATACAACACCAGGTATGGGGGTCGTCGGGCATCGCTGTGGCGATGTGTTTATGCACAGTTTGCGAGTCATGAGACGACCTGGAAGTGAGCATATTCTGAGCACAAATACAGATGCGACACACTTCATTGGCTGTACAGGCCATATTGATTTTGAGGATTGCTTATTCGAGGGGATGGGCGATGATGCGACGAATGTTCATGGCTTTTACTTGAGCGTGAGGGACATTCGGGAGAATGGTACACTTCTGTGTGGCGTTGATGTAGATACTCAGTCAGAGTTTCCAGAACATCCAGTCGTGGGAGATGTGCTAGAATTCACTCGTCGTAGCACGTTAAAGCCTTATGCAACGTTGACCGTTCAGAAGGCAGTGGTGCTAATTTCTGGCGAGGTGGAGCTTGAATTTCAGGAGAAGCTGCCTCCGGATTTCTCTAGGGAAGATTTGTTAGCGAATGCATCACGAATTGCTACATTGCGGTTCTGTAACAGCATCGTGCGCAACAATCGAGCCCGCGCCATCCTCGTGCAAACTCGTGGCGTAGAAATCACCGGCAACACTTTCGACCATTGTACAGGAACAGCTATTCATGTCAATTGTGCGGATGGCTGGAAGGAATCCATCGCTACAGCTGATGTAACGATAAGCGACAATCTCTTCCTTTCTTGCGGAATGGCAGCTGCGACGATGAGGCAAGCATCGGCGTTGGCGTTAATGACGGAGAGCGCTGGAGCGGAAAAGGGTGTTCATCGACGGTTCACCTTTACGAATAATGTCGTATACGGGAACGGCCATAGAGGAATTACTGTGGATTCGTTATCTGGAGGACTAATCCGCGGTAATCGTTATTATCATGTTGCGGAAGAAGTACACATCGTCGCGGACAATTGCGAAGAGCTTATTGTGGAGTAAAGCATATTGTAGAGTAGAGCTTATTGCAGAATCGTGAGTAAGACCGGCTAGGTTGAATGACGTGAGGAGGATAATCATGTCAAGCTTAGTATTGGAGCATTTCTTAACTGAGAATTTAGAGGATCTTAACAATAATGGTTTGTACAATGTGATCGACCCCTTACAGGGAGCTAACGATTTCATGATTACCATTGCAGGGAAACAATTGATAAATCTATCCTCGAATAATTATCTTGGATTGGCTACGGATCCACGGTTGATTCAATCCGCGGTCGAAGCAGCCAGAATCTATGGCGTAGGTGCCGGGGCTGTTAGAACGATCAATGGTACGTTAGATTTACATGTGCAATTAGAAGAAAAGCTGATCGCATTTAAGAAGACGGAGGCGGTTATCACTTACCCATCTGGTTTTATATGTAATATTGCGGCAATATCTGCAGTAATGGATAAGGATGATGCGATACTATCCGATGAATTAAATCATGCATCTATTATTGAAGGCTGTAGACTTTCAAGGGCTGCAATCATACGGTATAACCATTCGGATATGACTGATCTTAGAAGTAAGGCGATAGCAGCCAAACAATCCGGATTATTTAAGAAAATTATGGTCATCACAGATGGAGTATTTTCGATGGACGGGGACATTGCAAAGCTTCCGGAAATCGTTCACATAGCTGAAGAACTCGATTTGATTACTTATGTGGACGATGCTCATGGCTCGGGTGTACTGGGTAAGGGAGCGGGCACTGTTCAGCATTTCGGGTTATCCGATCGAATTGATATGCAAATCGGTACGCTCTCCAAAGCCATCGGAGTCGTAGGGGGTTATGTAGCTGGCAAAAGAAATCTGATCGATTGGCTTAAGGCGAGAAGCAAGCCATTCCTATTCTCCACAGCGCTGCCCCCTGCATCTGTAGCTCCATGTATTACGGCTATCGATATCATTAAGAATACTCCTGAATTAATAGATCGTTTATGGGAAAATAGTCGTTATTTGAGAAAGGGACTTCAGGAATTAGGCTTTAACACGGGGAATAGTGAAACGCCGATTACACCCTGCATCATTGGAGACGAGAAGCTGTCGCAGTTGTTCAGTAGAAGGCTATATGAAGAAGGGGTGTACGCGAAAGCGGTTGTATTTCCAACAGTGCCGAGAGGTACGGGGAGAATCAGGAACATGCCGACTGCGGGACACTCCGAAGCTTTGTTGGGGCAGGTTTTGGATGTCTATGCCAAGGTTGGGCAAGAGTTGAATTTGATATAGGGAGACGAGGAGAGCGCATGCGATGAAAAAAATACTTGTAACGGGTGCCCTAGGTCAAATTGGCTCGGAGCTTGTGGGGAAGCTGCGTAATCTGTATGGTACGGAAGGGGTTATCGCAACAGATATCCTAAAAAGGACGAGTTCAGAAGTAGCGTCGGGCCCATATGAAGCACTGGACGTTACGAACGGGCTCGCTATGTTTGATATCGCGAACAAATACGGTGTGGATACGATCATTCATTTAGCCGCCTTATTGTCGGCTACCTCTGAGGAAAAACCTGTGCAGGCATGGCAATTGAATATCGGCGGATTGATGAATGCATTGGAGGTGTCTAGATCACTTGGCTGTCAGTTGTTCACACCTAGCTCGATTGCCGCATTCGGACCAACAACAACGAAGGATCATACGCCTCAGGAAACGATTCAACGGCCGAACTCTATGTATGGTGTAAGTAAGGTTGCGGGGGAATTATTGTGTGACTATTATTATCATAAATTTGGCTTGGACACCCGTGGTCTCCGGTTTCCTGGGCTTATTTCTTATGTAACTCTCCCAGGTGGAGGGACTACTGATTATGTCGTAGAAATGTATATCCAGGCTGTTGCTAGAGGCAAATATACAAGTTATCTTTCGCCAGGTACGTTTCTGGATATGATGTACATGCCGGATGCACTGGATGCGATTATTTCTATAATGGAAGCAGACGGTTCGAAGCTCAAGCATCGCAACGCGTTTAATGTCTCGGCCATGAGTATTGATCCGGAGATGCTCGCTGAAGCGATAAGAAAGCATATCCCCGCTTTCAAAGTAGATTATAAGCCGGACCCGCTGAGGCAAGCGATTGCGGATAGCTGGCCCAATGCCATCGATAGCAGTGCCTCGATAGAACAGTGGGGATTTCAGGTGAACTATGATTTGGATCAAATGACTGTAGAGATGCTTTCACATTTAGCGGTTAAGGGGAATTGATATACAATATAGAAGTCTTGTCCTCTTCCTCATCCCCCCATCCTCGCTTTAACCGAACGAGCATATTCAGACGGACTCATGCCGGTCTCTTTCTTGAATACTTTGGAGAAGTAATGAATGCTGGAAAATCCAAGTTCTTCGGCAATTCCGGTAAGGTTATATGTTTCTTCTCGGATTAAGCTTTTGGCTTGGCGAATTCTAAGGTGGATAATATATTCCATGAACGTGTTACCAGCATACTTCTGGAATAAATTCTGAAGTCGGGTGCGGCTAATATAAAATTGATTACAGATCAGCTTTACACTTAGCTCTTCGGCGAGATGCTCCACGAGGTAACGGACGATGCTCTTAAAGAGATCCTCCTCGAAGTTCTCACGGGTGGCTGGGGTGAGGGTAGGAACACGGGTGCTCTTACTGTCATTTCGATCGAAACCATCAACTAAGTGGTCTAATCTGCGGAAAAGCACAATCAGAAACATTTCCAAATAACATTTCAGTAGCTGCTCGCTCCCAGGAACGGGGCTGTCCAAGCGCTTCAAGGGGAAATCAAAAGGGAACACGAAGGCATTCTGCCCTTCGTTCATTATCTGTACAAGCAGCTTGCGATCTTCTTCGCCAAGCTTAAGCACCTTGTTATTGAACTTCCGCATAGCGGGAGAATGACAATCGAAGGTGATAACAATAACATTAGGAGCAATTCCTTCAACGGCATGAAAACGATGAAATTCGTTCGGTTTATGGAAAATAATCGAGCCCTGCTTCAATAAATGTTGTCCCTCGTCTGTGCTTACTTCAACCTCACCGCGATCAACATAAAGAAACTCCCAGAAATTATGTTTTTCCCCCGGGAACTTATAGTTTTTTCCAAACTCAAAATAGTAGAGAGTAATAAGCTTTTGTACGACGATGACCGGTTTAAGCCGCGTTCGTTGCAAATTGTCTAGGATGGATTGATTGTTTGGCATGTTCGCTAGAATCCTCCATTACATGAGCATCGATAGGACAAATTACATTGCTTATTTTACAAATCTATTATGCTCAAAACTTCCTATACTACAAATATTCTACTACATATCGAAGCTTAAATGGGAGGATCATTTGATGAGGATCGGAGTTATTGGTCTTGGAATGAGAGCAAGTCATGTGATGAAAGAAATACAAAACGTAGATCCGTCCTGCAAGATCGCCGCGCTGGTTGATCCCAAACATCAGCAAGCCAGTGGTATAGATTCTCCAGCAGCCTACCCCTTGTACAATACGCCAGAAGAAATGCTTCAACAGGAGCATTTAGATGGTATTCTGATTGGGACTCGGTGCTCTCTGCATACAGAGATGGCATTGAAGGTGCTACCAAGTGGTATTCCATTGTATATGGAGAAGCCTGTTTCTACGAACATGGAGGATCTCGTACGCTTGAAGGCAGGGTATGAAGCCTTTGGATCCAATGTAGTTGTTTCTTTTCCGTTGCGTCTTACGAGTATCGTCCAGATGGCTAAGGAAATCATCGATTCAGGAAAGATTGGGACTGTAGAGCATGTTCAGGCTGTTAACAACGTTCCCTATGGCGGCGTATATTATCATTCTTGGTATCGAGATGAGCAGATTACCGGGGGAATGTTCTTGCAGAAAGCGACGCATGATTTCGATTATGTGCACTCCCTATTGGGGACGAAGCCAACTGAAATTTGCGCGATGACGTCTAAACAGGTATTCAAGGGCACGAAGCCAGCAGGATTGAAGTGCAAGGATTGCGAGGACAATCGGACCTGTGAGGAAAGCACGGCTTATCGCTCTGATGTAGCTGACGATTGGGAGTACTGCGTCTTCGCAGAGGATACCGGCAATGAGGATTCAGGAAGTGCGTTGATCCGCTATGAATCGGGTATGCATGTCTCTTACTCTCAGAATTTCTTCGCTCGAAGAGGTGCTGGACGCCGAGGAGCACGGTTCTTGGGATACAAGGGAACATTGGAATTTGATTTTATTACGGGGCAGCTCAAGGTGTTCATGCATCATACACCGAGGGTAGAAACATACGATCTCGGAGCGGGTGATGGACATTTTGGTGGGGATACTGCGCTTGCCGCTAATTTTATAGATTTAATGCGTAATAGAGCTGGGTCACGCTCGCTTTCGACACTTGAGGACGGGATGCTGAGCGCGCTCATGTGCTTAAAGGCCAAAGAATCGGCAGAAACAGGGCAATTCAAGCGGATTGATTGGTGTTGTAGTTGACGGTGTAAAGTCGAGGCTTTTATAATTGACTTATGCCTATTCCAATTTTATCCACCAAGCTATATGTCCCTCCATCTCGGACTAATGTCGTCCTTCGCCCTCGTCTCAATGCTTGTTTGAACGAAGGGCTGCACCGTAAATTAACGCTCATCTCTGCCTCTGCTGGTTTTGGTAAAACCACGTTGGTTAGCGAATGGGTGGCCGGTTGTGAACGTCCAGTCACTTGGCTATCGTTGGACGAAGGGGATAACGATGCTACACGCTTTCTGACTTATCTCATCGCGGCTCTGCAAACGATTGAGGTGAACATTGGAGAGGGTGTGTTTGCCATGCTCCACTCCCCACAGTCACCCCCAACCGAAGTGATTTTGACAGCTCTAATCAATGAAATTACGAGCCTACCCTACCCTTTCGTCCTTGTTCTTGACGACTATCATATGATTGATGCTAAGCCAGTGGAGAACGCCGTCCTCTTCCTGCTCGAGCACCTGCCACCACAGATGAATCTGGTCATCACTACCCGTGAGGATCCTCGTCTACCCTTGGCCCGGTTACGTGTCCGGGATCAACTCATCGAATTACGCGTCGCAGACTTGCGGTTTACCCCTTCCGAAGCCGCTGGATTTCTCAACGAGGTGATGGGCTTAAGCCTTTCGTCACAAGACATCACGCTTCTCGAAACCCGCACGGAAGGCTGGATTGCTGGTTTGCAGTTAGCTGCAATATCCATGCAGGGACTTAAAGATTCCTCCAACTTTATTCAAACCTTCACCGGAAGTCACCATTTTGTGCTGGACTATTTGGTTGAAGAAGTATTGTTACGTCAGCCTGAGCGTATTCAGAACTTCTTGTTACAGACTTCTATCCTGGACCGCCTATGCGGTCCTCTTTGTGATGCTATTCTTCCCCGGGAAGTTGGGGAGGAGAGGAGTACAGGGCAAGAAACATTGGAATATCTCGAACATGTCAATCTGTTTATTGTTCCCTTAGATAACGAGCGGCGCTGGTATCGCTATCACCATCTCTTTGCGGATTTGCTACGGAAGCGAATGCACCAGAGCCAGAGCACTGCTTCGTCAACAAGGTATGAGGGAAGGGATAGGGTAGAATTACATCTTCGTGCCAGCGAATGGTATGAAGAAAATGGCTTGGAAATTGAAGCCTTTCACCATGCAACTGCAGCCAATGATGTCGAACGCGTCGTGCGACTTTTGGAAGGTGAGGGGATGCCTCTATACTTTCGTGGAGCGGCTGCCCCTGTAATGAAGTGGCTGGAGTCGCAGCCAACGACTGTTTTGAACGCAAGGCCAATGTTATGGGTCACATATGCCTCGGTGTTATTATTTAACAGCCAATTGACCGGAGTCGAACAGAAATTACAAGCTGCTGAAGCCGCCTTGCAAGGCATAGAGCCAGATGACAAGATCAATGATGTTGTCGGGCATATTGCCTCCGTGCGTGCTACTGTGGCAGTAAGTCAGCACGATGTTGATAACATCCTTGTCCAGTCGCGCCGCGCCTTGGCGCATTTGCATCCAGACAATCTCCCCGTTCGGACGGCCACGACATGGACACTGGGGTATGCCTATTATCTCTTGGGAGATCGTGCTGCAGCGAGTCAAGCCTATGCCGAAGCCTTATCGTTTAGTCAATCAATCGGTCATTTCGTGATCATCATAATGGCTACGATGGGCTTAGGTAACGTACAGGAAGTAGAAAATCAGCTTGAAGTGGCAGTTCAAACCTACCAGAGCGTGCTGAAATTCGTAGGGGATTCACCGTTGCCAGTCGTCTGCGAAGCACATCTTGGTCTAGCACGTATTTTCTACGAATGGAACGACTTGGATATGGCTGGGTACCACGAGCAACAGAGCCTGCAACTGGCGCGTCAATTTGAGAACACGGACAGAGTCGTGGCCAGTGAGGTGTTTCACGCCCGCCTGGAACTTGCCAAAGGTAATGCGGTTGGGGCTGCTGCTATTTTAGCAATGGCTAGTCAGCTCGTACGTCAGCATAACTTCGTCTATGTGATGCCTGAGGTTGCTGCGGCACAAGTGCTTACATTTCTTCACCAGGGAAATCTGGAGGAAGCCGCTCGTCTGGCTCACTCGCACGAGCTCCCCCTTAGCCAGGCTCGGGTATATTTGGCACAGGGAGACACAACGACATCACTGGCTGTTCTTCAGCTGTTGCGCCAGCAGATGGAGGCAAAAGGTTGGGAGGATGAACGGCTCAAGGTTATGGTTCTAGAGGCGGTCGTTCTACAGGCACATGGCGAGATGAAGAGTGCCACTCAGCTTCTAGGGGATGCGCTAGCTCTGGCTGAACCGAACGGCTTCATTCGTATTTTTGTCGACGAAGGAGCTCCAATGGCCCAACTATTGTCCGTAACAGCTGCTCGTGAAAGTACGTCTAAATATAGGGATAAGTTACTGGCAGGTTTTGAAGTGGAGAAGCAGAAGAGCGTAGACAAAACGGCTCTGCATGAGGCATCCACTGTTCAATTCCTAATTGACCCATTAAGCGAGCGCGAGTTAGAGGTGTTACAATTGATTGCCCAAGGACTCTCGAATCGTGAGATTAGCGAGCGGCTTTTCCTCGCTTTGAGTACGGTTAAAGGACACAATCAGATTATTTTTGGTAAGCTACATGTCCAAAGAAGAACCGAAGCTGTAGCGCGTGCCCGCGAGCTAGGCTTGTTGTAGCAAGGTATTTCCCCCGTTTCATTCCCCCACTACAATTTCTTTAGAAAACCTTGAACCCTACTTTAGTAGCTATTCATTAATACCAGAGGGTAGATATACTACCTTTACATGGATCAAGTGATGAATAAGTTCAATCTTAGGGGTGACTCATGAAAGCTATTGTATGTACAAAATACGGTTCATCGGATGTTCTTCAGTTTAAAGAGGTAGAAAAACCTACTCCCTTGGATAATGAAGTGCGGATCAGAATATATGCAGCAGTCGTTACACCATCGGATTGTGCCTTCCGTAAAGCTGACCCCTTTATCGTGAGATTTATTTATGGTTTCTTAAGACCCAAATATAGTGTGCCAGGGGTTGAGTTAGCTGGAGAAATTGATGCAGTGGGCAAAGATGTGACGTTATTTCATATAGGGGATCAAGTTATTGGGTTGAGTCCAAATCGACTGGGTGCTCATGCTGAGTACTTGTGTTTGCCCGAAAATAAAGCGGTCGTTATCAAACCGGCTAACGCGTCCTATGAAGAAGCAGTTGGCATCTGTGATGGGGCAACAACCGCATTGACGTTCCTTAGAGATACGGCGAAGGTTCAGCCCGGACAAAAAGTGCTTATTAATGGCGCTTCTGGTGCGGTAGGCGCTTATGCGGTACAGCTTGCCAAGTACTATGGGGCAGAAGTTACTGGAGTGTGCAGTACAACGAATGTCGAACGGGTGAAATCTCTAGGAGCCGACAAGGTCATCGATTATACCCGTGAGGATTTTACTCAAAGCGGTCAAACCTATGACGTTATTTTCGATGCGATAGGTAAGAGTTCGTTTGCACGCTGTAAAAGCTTACTAAAGCAAAAAGGGGTCTATCTCTTAACTGTTCCTACGATGAGAATTATGCTTCAAATGTTATGGACGTCTAAGCTCAGTAGCAAAAAAGCTATGTTTACGGCTACGGGATTAAAGCAAACTAAAGAAAACCTAGCTTTTCTCCAGACCCTTTTCGAAGCCGAGAAAATCAAAGCGGTCATAGATAGAAGTTATCCGTTAGAACAGGTTGCCGAAGCTCATAGGTATGTTGAAACAGGGCGCAAAAGAGGAAATGTGGTCATCACTGTGAAGCACCCTAATCAAGGAGGGAAATGATGAAAGCTATCGTATGCACGAAGTTCGGGCCACCAGATGTGCTTCAACTGAAAGAGGTAGAAAAGCCGTCTCCTAAGGAAAATGAAGTACTCATCCAAATCATCGCGACAACCGTGTCCGCAGGGGATACAAGAGTTCGAAAGGGAACCAGAAAGTCTTTGCCGTTCTGGCCTCTCTCCAAAATAGCAATTGGTCTCAGAAAACCAAAAAATCCGATACTAGGAATTGAGCTAGCCGGGGTAATTGAAGCAGTAGGCAACAGTGTAAAACGATTTAAGAAGGGTGACGAGGTATTTGCATTGAGTGGTTTTGGTTTTGGTGGTTATGCGGAGTACATTTGTCTTCCTGAAAATGGGGCAGTGGCAATAAAACCTATCAATATGACCTATGAGGAAGCCGCTGCTGTTCCTGTTGGAGCATCAACTGCGTTGAGTTTTCTTAGGAAGGGCAATATTCAGAGCGGGCAAAAGGTTCTCATCTATGGCGCATCTGGAAGTGTAGGTACTTATGCGGTACAGATTGCTAAATATTTTGGTGCAGAAGTGACAGGGGTATGCAGTACTGCGAATTTAGAATGGGTGAGATCTCTAGGCGCCGATCATGTCATCGACTATACGAAAGATGATTTTACCCGAAGCGGTCAAACCTATGACATTATTTTAGAAACGGTTGGAAAATCATCGTTTTCCCAGTGTAAACACGCGCTAACTCCGAAAGGGCTTTATCTTTTTATTGTTATGGATTTTCCTCAGATTGTTCCCATACTATGGACTTCTATGATTGGCAGGAGGAAAGCGCGATCGGGTATCGCAAGCGAAAAAAAGGAAGATTTAATATTTCTCAAGGAGCTAATTGAAGCGGGGAAAATCAAATCCGTTATTGATAGACGTTATCCATTAGAACAGGTTGCCGAGGCCCATCGCTATGTTGACGAAGGGCACAAGAAGGGAAATGTTGTTATAACATTGGAGCATAGTACAGAAGCGGTGTGAGGGGTAAAGGAATACATTCGAGAAGCCTTGGATAGCCAGGCTTTTTTTTGTTGCTTGCTTCAATTGTTGTGCTGTATTTCAAACATTAATGCAGGATTGTTGCGTTGTTGTCAAAATGTAAACGCTTTATAATGTGGAAGAATTCAAAAAAGGGGAGGACATTAACTATGAAAAAGAAATATGCATATCTACTTGTTTTGCTTCTTGTCAGCAGTATTGTAGTAGCAGGATGTGGCTCCAATAAAAAAGACGGGGACAAAAAGTCGAATTCCTTGACCCTCTATTATTCCCATGCAGCAGACTGGTCTGATCCAATTGTGAAAGAGTTCCAAGAGAAAACGGGAATTACCGTTAACTTAGTGGGTGCAGGTACGGGGGAGCTAATCGCAAGAATCCGTGCGGAGAAAGATAATCCGCTTGGTGATGTTCTGTGGGGGGGATTTGTTGATGGTTATGCGGTCATTGATGATCTGCTCGAATCTTACAAAAGTACAGAAATTGATTCTCTAATTCCGGAAGCCAAGAGCGCTAACAACACTTGGTATGGCTTTAATCTTGAGCCTATGGTTATCATCTATAATCCGAAACTAGTCAAGGACGAAGAGGCGCCTAAGAGCTGGGAGGATCTGACCAATCCGAAATGGAAAGGTAAAATTGCCCATGCCGATCCTATTAAATCCGGATCTTCTTTCACCGCTGTAGTCAATATGATTCTTTCTAAGCTTAATCGCGATGAGGGAATGGATTTGATTAAGCGCTTCGTTGATAATCTGGATGGCAAATTGATTAGTAGCTCGTCAGGTACATTCAAAGGTGTATCCGATGGAGAGTACAGCGTAGGTGTTACTTATGAGCAAGGCGCACTGAAATATATGGAATCCGGTGCAGATCTGAATATCGTCTATCCGAGCGATGGCAATACGTTACTCACTTCTGGAATAGGCATTGTTAAAGGCGCTAAAAACATGGAGAACGCTCAGAAGTTCGTTGACTTCCTGTTAAGTAAAGACGTGCAAACGAATATCGGAGATATTTTCCGTCGTACGGTTAGAACGGATTTAAGTGAACCTGCAGGGATGGTGCCTTTGAAATCTCTCGTTCCGATTGAATACGACATGGAATGGGCTATTGCGAACAAAGAAATGATTACGAAGAAATGGAAAGAGTTCATCGTTGGTCAATAAAAAAGCACATCAATGAAAGTGTCCTGTCTTGTCGAACTTGACGATTATGACGAGTCGTTAACCAGACAAGTCAGGACTCTTTCCAATCAGACTAGGAGTGATCTTATGAGTCATAGTGTCACTTTTCGAAACTTGACCAAGAAATACGGAGAGAACACAGCGGTTAACGGAATTGATTTTTCGATTAAAGAAGGTGAGTTTTTTACAATATTAGGTCCGTCGGGTTGCGGAAAAACGACATTATTGCGGATGATAGCAGGCTTTAACTCTATCGAAAACGGAGAAATTTGTTTCGACGACCGGGTCATTAACGATATCCCGGCTTACAAGCGAAATATCGGGATGGTATTTCAGAATTATGCCATCTTTCCTCATATGACGATTCAGAAAAATGTGGCATACGGTTTGAAAGCTCGCAGATTATCCAAGCAGATCATCGCGGAGAGAGTAGACGAAATTTTGCAAATGATGCACATCAAACAATACAAGGATCGTGACCCTTCCCAGCTTAGTGGAGGACAACAGCAACGTGTTGCATTAGCTAGAGCACTTGTTATTCATCCTACCATTCTCTTAATGGATGAGCCATTGAGTAATCTGGATGCGAAGTTAAGAATCGAAATGCGGATCGCCATTATGAAAATCCAGAAGGAAATGAACATCACGACGATCTATGTTACTCATGATCAGGAAGAAGCATTATCGATGTCTGATCGGATAGCGGTTATGAACTCGGGTGTAATTGAGCAGATCGGAACACCTAAGGAAATCTATTCAAAACCAGCGACTGCGTTCGTAGCTGGGTTTATCGGAACATCTAACTTTCTAGAGGGTGAGATTTCTGAGGGGGCGATGAACGGATGTACAATATCGATTGAAGGCACATTGAAGCTGGAACTAGCTTTGAACAAACCAGTTATCGGTAAAGTGGACATTGCGATCAGACCTGAAGATATCTACATCGAGCAGCCGCAGGAAAGGGGAATGAATGGAACGATATCACTCGTTACCTTCTTAGGCGATTATATTAGCTATGAAGTTCAACTAGATAATGGGAAGCTACTCGAAGTCAATGAATATTCCAAGGACACGGATCAATTAAGAACTATAGGAGATAGGATTGGCCTTCGACTTTCTGCGGATAAGATCAATGTGTATGACCAGGAGACGAAGGAGGCGATCAGATGAGTCAACCCGTGCTTCCTAACGTAGGAAAGGAGTCACCTCGCGCCAAAATTCGCTGGAAAATGCCTTCCTTCTGGACTCTGGTCATTATCGGATTTCTGGTTTTGATGGTCGTATTTCTCGTCTATCCGTTCGGCTCCTTATTTCTGAAGAGCTTCTTTCATCCAGAAACAGAAAAGTTATCCTTTGTAAACTTTATGGATTTCTTCACGACACCTTATTATTTCAATACGTTAAAGCATAGTCTTGCGGTATCAGGGACAACTACTGTTCTGGCTACTTTGATTGGAGTACCGTTAGCTTATATCATGACTAGATTTAATGTTTGGGGTAAATCGGTTATTAATATTATGATCATTTTATCCTTGCTCTCGCCTCCTTTTATCGGCGCTTATTCATGGATATTACTATTAGGTCGCAATGGCTTCATAACAAATTTATTTGAGAAAATTGGTATTATTTTACCAACTATATACGGGTTTCAAGGGATGATCCTTGTCTTCACGCTTAAGCTGTTCCCATTTGTGTATATGTACGTTTCTGGTGCTCTGAGTACGATGGACAGTTCCTTGGAGGAAGCGGCGGAGAACCTGGGAATGTCCCGAATCCGTAAGCTGCTTACGGTTACCTTTCCCGTTATTGTCCCAACCATTACCGCAGGAGCGTTGGTCGTATTCATGACCTCTCTCGCTGATTTCGGAACACCACTTCTGATTGCAGAGGGCTATAAAGTATTGCCAGTTATTGTGTATGAGGAATACATGAGCGATATTGGCGGTAACGTGTATTTAGCTAGCACATTAAGCACCGTAATTGTGTTGTGCGCATTACTGGTGATGTTCGTTCAGAAATTTATCGTTTCAAGGAAAAATTACCGCATGAGCGGGCTTCGTCCTCCAGTCGTTCAGAAGCTAAAGCTTGGTAATCGATTGTTGTTGACGGCGATTGCTTTTTTCATCTCTTTATTTGCTGTGACCCCTCAGATCGTTGTATTCATTACATCATTCATCAAGACAAGGGGACCCTTATTCGTTAGTGGCTTTAGCCTAGAAAGCTATCGTACAATTGGATTCAAGCTTTCCAAGAACATTACGAATACCTTTTATTTCGCAGGTATCGCCATTGTTATCATGGTTATTCTTGGCTTACTACTCTCTTATGTTGTGGTGCGTAGGAAATCCTTTATCACTTCATTGCTAGATTCCTTAGCGATGTTCCCTTATGTGATCCCTGGCTCTGTGCTAGGTATCGGGTTAATTATGGCCTTTAACAAGGGACCTCTGCTGTTGACAGGAACGGTTACCATTATCGTAGTATCCTATGTTATTCGTAAGCTGCCATTCATTCTGCGGTCAAGTTCAGCGATCTTATACCAGATTGATCCAAGTATTGAAGAAGCGTCGATCAGCTTAGGCGTACCTCCGATGAGAACGTTCTTCAAGACGACATCGGTGCTCATGTTACCTGGTTTGTTTGCTGGGGCGATACTAAGCTGGGTTCAAACCATTAATGAGCTCAGCTCGACGCTGATCCTTTTCTCTGGAAAAACTGGTACGATATCGGTTGCTATTTTCACAGAAATCTTTAAGGATAGCTATGGGACGGCTGCTGCACTTGCATCTATTTTATCTGTAGCAACCGTTATTTCACTTCTTATCTTTAATAAATTCTCAGGCGGTAGAAGCGTCATGATGTAACGTTGTAACTATAACTTTATGCGTAAGGGGAATAAGAATGAATGCAATGATGGAGCAAGCGATTCAACATGTGAAAGATGCCGGGGAACTCGTCAGAAATAAATACAAGGAGCTTCAAGTTGAAGAAAAAGGCTTTGCGAACTACGTAACAAATATTGATATGGCTGTGCAACAGCAATTGCATGAGGTGTTGTCCGCACTTTCACCTAACAGCGTATTTATTTCAGAAGAGAATGAAACAAATGATTATGCAACGAAGAAATCAAGATGGATTGTCGATCCTATCGATGGAACAACGAATCTTATTCACGGCTATCCACATGTCGCAATTTCAGTTGCTTATTATGATGAACACCAACGTTTTGGGATTATTTATAATCCGTTTAATGATGAGTTGTTTACTGCGTTGTCAGGCCAGGGGGCTTTTGTAAATGGTGAACGAATCCATGTATCCACTAATCAAAAATTAAGCGGCTCTATTATCGGCTTCGGACTTCCCTATGACAGGACAAAATCGGGTGCTACATTCCGGATGGTTGAGAAGGTTTATGAAACATGCCAGGATATGAAACGCAAAGGACCTGCTTCCTTAGACTTGGCTTATGTGGCTGCGGGGAGAATAGACGGTTACGTAGAGAAGGATTTGAAAATATGGGATATCGCCGCAGGGATAGTTGTATTGGAGGAAGCGGGGGGAAGGGTAAGCGATTGGATGGGAAGGGCATTGGAGGAAGGATTATATATAACGGATATCGTTTCTACCAATAGCCATATTCACGATGAGCTACTAGCCATTATCAGAACTAGCGAGAACGAATGATTTAAGCATTCTAGCGAGTAATTGATTGTTGTTATTCAAGTCCAAAGAGGGTATTGTCATTAATAAAGCGGACTGCATACATCAATGACATTACTTAAGGAGTCCTTCCGTATGCTTAAATCGATGAGCTTCTATTACAAATTGTTGATTCTCTTCATTATAGTAGGCGTAATCCCACTGATCATTATTGGGTCGATCACTTATGGGTTTTCCAAACGTTTTTTTCTAGAGCAATTCAAACAGCAGTCATATAACAAGCTGTCTGGTATATCGGAGAAGTTCGATCTTCTAGCAGAAGAATACGGTGGGATAATGAACACATTAAGTGATCTTCCCGAAGTGAGAAGAGCACTGCTTAATAAGGATACGAGCCAGAAGAAGGATATTGAGCAAAGAATTCATTTATTATTAGTAGGTAAGAAATATAAAGCTTCAATCTACTTGCTAAGCGCGGATGGAAGCGCTAACTTCGCAACGAGTGAGCTACCTTCGATTTATAATCCTGTGAAATATAGAGCTTGGGGAATATTCCGAACTGCTCATACGGTTGAGGATAAATTGCAAGTATACCCGCATACCTACGAGATGCCGGGTGGGGGTAAGGTCGTTCTTAGCATGATTCAAACGATTCATTCCTCCTCCGGTGATCTTCTTGGGTATGTCATCGTTGATTTTACTAAAAGCTTGATGATGGAGCTTGTAGGTGCAAATGATACTCCATTTACAATGGATTTTGTTGTTCTCGATCCAAATGCCTATACGGTACTCAATTCGAAGCATCCAGAGCTGGAAGGCACATTGGAGCGTAATCCTGATACCATTGGAGATGGACAACTCGTACAGTCCTCAACTTCAAATCGTATGAAGCTTGTATCGATAGGTTATTCTCCGGATACGATTATTAGGCAGAGTATGAGTTATCTTCAGGTGCTATTCGCAATTGCTGCGTTTATTAGCATTCTTATTTGCGTATGGTTTGCCTACATCCTCACCAAGAATGTATCGAAGCCGATTAACGAATTAGTGCAATCGATGAAAAGAATTGCGATGGGGGATTTGTCCGTCAGAATTGTATCGCAGCGAAACGATGAGTTTGGCATCGTAGGGAGAGGCTTTAACTCGATGGCCACACAAATCAAGGATTTAATATCGAGTGCTAAGGATGAGCAAAGAAGGCTACGTATAGCTGAGATTAAAGCTTTGCAAGCACAGCTTAATCCTCATTTTATTTATAACACGCTTGATTTAATTAAGTGGAATGCCAAGATGAACAATACGCAAGACATTAATCATATTGTTGTTCACTTAGCAAGGCTTCTAAGAGGGATGATTCATGTGGATGATGAGATTACGACGCTGAAAGGTGAAATGACCCTTATTGATCATTATCTATACATTCAACGCTACAGATTTATGGATCGATTGTTCGTGGATATTCAGATTGATTCTGAGATAATGGATGTTCCCATTCCCAGACTATTAATTCATCCGTTAGTTGAGAACGCTATCATCCATGGGTTTGAGAAAAAGGTAGGCAATGTTTATTTGAGTATCAGTGGTGTGCTTCACAAGGATGAAATTCATTTCGAGATTACGGACAATGGCATTGGAATGAAGCATGAAGTACTAGAGAGAATTAGGCAGGGCACGAATCAAGGTGGAATTGGAGTCAGCAATGTTCATAAGAGAATTCAACTCTATTATGGACATTCGTACGGTCTACAGATTTACAGCGAAGAGGATAAGGGGACTAGAATCGAATTCATATTGCCTTATCGGCGACCTGAGGAGTGACACGTATGATTAAAGTTATGGTCATTGAGGATGAGAGAATATTGAGGAAAGGTCTAGTAATGACTACACCTTGGCAATCCTACGGATGCGAGATTATTGGAGAAGTCGGTGACGGGATTGAAGGCAAACGTCTCATCCATAAACTACAGCCGGACATCGTCATTACGGATATTCGGATGCCAGGAATGGATGGGATTGAGATGATGAGAGAAGTATGTGAAACGGTAGATACTGAATTCATCCTCATTACGGGCTTCAGCGATTTTACATATGCGAAGGCAGCGGTTGATCTTGGGGCCCAGGGCTTTATCTTGAAGCCGATTGACGATGAAGAGTTCGAAGCCGTCCTTCTGAAAACCGTTGAAGTCGTGAACAAGAAGAAGAGATATGACTTTGCCATTAACAATCATTCCTCAAGCGTTGCCGATTTCTACGAGAAGTTCTCTTCCTATGTGAACACGAAATCTAATGATAGATATTTAACCGCAGCAATCGATTATATTAACAATAATATTGAGAAGAGCTTCTCAATTAAAGACATTGCGGACTATTTACATATTAGCGAAAGTTATTTGAGCAAGCTGTTTAAGAATAAGACCTCCTTCACATTCCTCGAATATTGTACGAATTTTCGCATCAAGAAAGCCGCCGATCTTCTCATCGAGAACAATATTAAAGTGTATGAAGTGGCCGATAAGGTAGGGTATCAGGATTCACGTTACTTCAGTACATTGTTCAAAAAAGGCATCGGGCTCACACCAACCGAGTTCAGAAATTACTACCTGCAGGAAAACGTGAGGTGAAAAAATCATTTTTTCACCTTCTTGCTCATTCTTTTAATCGCTTATCCTATTGCATGTTCCCCATTTCTTATCAGCTTCTGAAAAGTTTATTCCCCTGCCCCAATCATCTGAAGACTCAGGACCACCCAAAGTAACTCCTAAATTTTCGATTAAACAGCTAGACAGATGTTGGTTTATGACGTATATTAATGTTACAAACAAACATTTTATGTGTTATTAAAACATTAACTAAGGATGTGTTTAAGTATGACCAAAGCGAGACAAAACAGAATGTTCAGCGAGCAAGGGAAGTGCTTTGATGTTGCGATAGACCATGGATTTTTTAACGAGTATTCGTTTTTATCTAGCATTGAGAACATGAAGGAAGCCGTCCATACGATCGTTGACGCAAATCCGGATTGCATTCAGCTTAGCTTGGGACAAGCGAAGCATCTGCAGGATATTCCAGGGAAACAGAAGCCAGGACTTGTGCTTCGGACAGATGCCGCGAATATATACGGAAACATGCTTCCTAAGTTTCTGTTCAGTGAACTGATCAATAACGCCATTGAGCATGCTGTGCGTATGGATGCTGTAGCTGTATGTGTTAACTTACTGTTGCTTCCGAACCAGCCAGAGCTGCACCATCAATGTGTTCGGAATATATCGATGCTTAAGACTGAAACCGAGAAATACGGAATGACGCTCATGGTTGAACCACTCGTTATGTTGCCTAACGAACAGAAGGGCGGCTATATGACAGACGGCGATATTACGAAGATTATGCCGCTTGTCCGTCAGGCTGTTGAGCTTGGGGCGGATGTCATTAAGTCAGATCCTTGTGACAATGTGGAAGAGTATCATCGCGTAATTGAAGTCGCTTCCGGTATTCCCGTGCTTGTGCGCGGTGGTGGACGAGCAAGTGACGAAGAGATTGTTGCTCGTACGGTTGAGCTGATGAAGCAAGGGGCTTCTGGAATCGTTTACGGTCGTAACGTCATTCAACACCCTAAACCGGCGGGCATGACCAAAGCTTTGATGCAAATCGTTCATCACGGAGCTACAGAACAAGAAGCGCTAGCAATACTAGCCCAATAGAACTTACAGGGGGAAATTTGAAAATGTCCAAAACAATTGTAAAATTCGGTGTTATCGGCTGTGGGCTAATGGGGAAAGAATTTGCAAGCGCTGCGGCCCGTTGGCTACACCTGTCACAAGTGAACTTCGAACCGCAAATTATCGCTGTCTGCGATGCCAATCCAGCTGCAACCGATTGGTTCACAGAGCATGTAAGCACAGTAACTGCAACGTATACAGACTACAAGGAATTACTTGCAAATCGCGATGTGGATGCAGTATACTGCGCTGTTCCTCATAATCTACATGAACAGATTTATATTGATATTATTGAAGCAGGAAAGCATCTTCTTGGAGAGAAGCCTTTCGGGATTGATAAGGAAGCGAATGCGAAAATTATAGCTGCAATGAATAACAATCCAAATGTTATCGTACGTTGCTCCTCTGAATTCCCGTTCTATCCAGGCGCGAGTCAAATTGTGCAATGGGTTCAGGACAATAAGTTTGGTAAAATTATCGAAGTAGAAGCAGGCTTCTGGCATTCTAGCGATCTGGATCCGACGAAGGTTATTAATTGGAAGAGACGGATTGCTACGAATGGCGAATATGGCTGTATGGGCGATTTGGGCATGCACGTCCTTCATTTGCCACTGCGTTTCGGCTGGAAGCCGGCTAACGTTCGTTCCTTGCTTTCCAAGATTGTGCCTGAGCGTCCAGATGGAAAAGGTAATCTTGTTCCGTGCGAAACGTGGGATAATGCGATATTAGCTACGGAAGTGAAGACGGAGGATCAGCATTTCCCGATGATTCTATCTACGAAGAGAATTGCTCCAGGTCATGCAAACACATGGTTTATTCGTATTCAAGGTACTGAGATGTCCGCAGAATTCACGACTAAAAATCCGAAGCAGGTATCTTCATTACCTTATACGCCAGGCGCGCAACAAGCATGGCATGTTGTTGATGCTCCTTATAAATCGGCCTATGGAACAATCACAGGAGGTATTTTCGAATTCGGATTCTCGGATTCCATCCTGCAAATGTGGGCTGCTTTCTGCGATGAGCTAGTGAACGGGGAAAATAAGTTACAGTCCTTTCATTGTGCGACTCCCACAGAAGCAGCGGACAGCCATAAGCTATTCACAGCAGCACTTGAATCTAACCGGACGGGACAGACCATTAACCTGGATTGGGGGGTATAAGCTTGTCGCTTAACCAAGCAGAAGTTATTGTAGCTGGGCACATATGTCTTGATATTATTCCTACTATTCCAAACAGAAATGTAAGTACGGATGCGTTGCTCGTTCCCGGCAAACTGGTCGATATCGGGGAAGCGATAATTTCAACAGGAGGTGCGGTTTCTAATACAGGAATCGCGCTTCATCGCCTTGGCAGCCCAGTTAAGCTGATGGGTAAGATAGGTAATGACTTATTCGGTAAGGCCATAATCGATGTGCTAGAGAGCCATTCACCTCTACTTGCCGAAGGGATGATCGTGGCCGAAGGGGAAGCAAGCTCTTATAGCATTGTGATTAGTCCGCCGGGTGTTGATCGCATCTTCCTCCATTGCACCGGTACGAACGATACTTACTCTGCGAAGGATATTTCCTTTGAGCAATTGGATAGCGCTAAGTTGTTTCATTTTGGATACCCTCCTCTGATGAGATGCATGTACGAGAACGAGGGTGAAGGGTTAGTTGATCTTCTTCGACAGGCAAAGGAACGAGGAGTGACTGTATCGCTTGATATGGCTAAGCCAGATCCGGAATCTCCAGCGGGGCAAGTTCACTGGAGGACGATTCTTAACAAAGCACTTCCTCACGTAGATATTTTTCTACCCAGCTTCGAAGAGATTTTATACATGCTATATCCGGAAGTGTACACAAGCTTCATAGAAAGAGCAGGGTCTAACGATATTTTACATCTCGTGGATGGCTCTATTCTTTCAATGATTTCGGACGATTTACTAGCTATGGGTGCTGCAGTAGTTGGCTTAAAGTTGGGTGAGCATGGTTTGTACGTGAGGACTTCTCCTAACGCAAATGCTATAGCTGGGATGGGAAGGTGTGCGCCTGAAGAGGCGAACATTCAAGCGTGGTGTAATCAGGAGCTGCTGGCCAACTGTTATCAGGTTAAGGTTGCGGGTACGACTGGAGCTGGAGACTGCACGATCGCAGGCTTCCTTGCAGCTATGCTTAGAGGTGTCACAATAGAAGAAGCACTCCGGTTTGCTGTTGGTGTTGGCGCATGTAACGTAGAGAAATCAGATGCGACAAGCGGCGTTCCGACCTGGGATGAGGTGCAAGCAAGAATTAACGAAGGCTGGGATCATCGGAGTTTAACGCTGAGCTTACCGAGTTGGCGAGCGATTGGTGCTGGACTTTGGGCTGAATCCGGGCGAGAGGAAGGGAATAGGGATGAATAGAAATGAATTGAACCGTGCCAAACAACGTACTGCAGAGATGTTCAGTCAAGCGGGCATTCAGTTAACAGCTGAGGAAGTGGCGAATATTGAGGTCGCCTGGTTCGGTTTAGATCATCTGGAGAAACAGGGCTTAGAGCTCGTTACCTATGTTAATACGGATCGTTATTGTGCAAAAGAGCTCGTACTATTTCCCCGACAAACTTGCCCGGAGCACATCCATCCACCGGTTGGTGCTGATCCTGGTAAGCAAGAAACTTTTCGCTGTCGTGCAGGTAAAGTATGGCTATACGTAGAGGGTGAGCCAACCGCTAATATTCAGGCTAGTATACCTGAGGGTAGTGAGTCATTCTATACCGTATTTCACGAAATTGAGCTGAATCCGGGAGAGCAGTATACGATCAATCCCGAAACGAAGCATTGGTTTCAAGGGGGTCCAGAAGGAGCGATTGTATCTGAGTTTTCGAGTACGAGCCGCGATGAGCATGATATTTTTACCGATCCGAATATCGATAGAATGCCTACATTATCCGAAGATTAATAAAAGGAGCACCCAATGCGATTATATGGAAGAGAGTGGACGCGCAGACAACTCGAAGAGCGTGTGGGACGATTGGAACAGATTGCAGGTGTTCAGCGCTATACACAATCAGAGGGGCCTGAATCGGGTGTAGAACAAATTCGGGTTAGAACCGGTTCAGGACTATGTTATCATGTCACGCCTTCTAAAGGCTTGGATATCTCTCTTGCAGAATATGGAGGACTGCCGATCAGCTGGCAATCGGGAAACGGAGATGCCCATCCTTCGTTCTACGATCCTAAAGGAAACGGTTGGCTGCGAACGGCATCTGGTGGACTATTGATGACCTGTGGGTTAACACAAGTAGGCTCACCCTGTGAAGACGCAGGTGAGATGCTCGGGCAACATGGTCGAATTCATCATACGCCTGCACGATCCGTATATGCGACCGGGGAATGGATCAACGATGACTATGAGATGACGGTAGGGGGAATTGTCGAGGAAACCTCTCTCTTCGGACATTACCTGCAAATGACGAGAAGAATTTCGAGCCGACTTGGAGAAAATACGATTCGGATAGAGGATGAGGTAAGGAACGTGGGGTTTAAGAGTTGTCCGCATCTGATTCTCTATCATTTTAATTTTGGTTTTCCGCTGATGGCGGAGCAGACGAAGGTATTGTTCACGGGTAGCGAGCCTCGTCCACACGTAGAGGGTACGTCAATACTTGGCTATGGGGAATGGCAAGCTCCTGATCCGAGTAGTGAGGAACAAGTCTATTATCATACTCCGATCGAGGGTAGAGTCGAAATTAGGAATCCGGAGTTCCCAACCCCAGCCGGCTCAGTGCCAGTTAGCGTCGAGTTATCTTGGTCAACCGATACCTTACCCCGCCTAGTGCAATGGAAGATGCCTAGCGCAAGTACACATGTGCTGGGGATTGAGCCTGCAAATTGCGGTGTGGGAGGTAGAGCAGCAGAACGAGAAGCCGGAACGCTTTCTCATTTGGAGCCTGGAGAAGTCGTTAAATATAGATTAGAGTTGAAAGTTCAGTCGGAATATTGAGATAATAGGGGACATAGCTAAGAAGCAACGGGGTGCCGATCAATGCAAATGCCTCTGAATCAAAGACAGCAACGGATCATGGATCGTTTAACGAGCGATGGTGAAGTGAAGCTGTCGGAGTTGAAGGAAATGTTCGCTGTCACAGAGATGACGATTCGTCGAGATTTGGAAAAGCTTGAACAGTTGGGTTCAATTCGAAGAATATTCGGTGGAGCCATTCTAGTAGGCAAGGATATTGCTTTGCACGAAAGAACGGGTGTCTTGACTGAGGAAAAGGCTCGAATCGGGATGAAAGTTGCGGAGCTGCTTCGCCCTAATGAGTCAATCTTCATCGATGGTGGATCTACAACTCTTCAAATCTCCAAGTTTATAAACCCGGAAATGAATATAACTGTCGTGACCAATGCGATTAATATTGCCCAAGAGCTTCATAGTAAGCGAATATCCACGATACTACTCGGCGGAGTACTCCTTGAGCAAACGGCTACACTGATCGGACCGATCGCGATAGAGAATATAGCACGAATGGCATTTGATCGTGTTTTTTTAGGAGCTACAGGGTTAACGGACAATCATGGCTTCAGTAACTCCAACATGTATGAAGCAGAAATTAAGCGATTGGCCATCGCACAGTCTTCTGAAGTGAATATCGTGATGGACCATACGAAGTTCGGTACTCAGGGATTATTCTCCTTTGCTTCTCTGTCTGCAATCAATCGGATCGTAACAGATCGGATGCCGGAGGTAGGTTTAGTAACCGCCTGCAAAGAGAATGGCGTGGAAATTGTAGTTAGCAAATAGAACAATAATCTTCAAGTCCCCCGCTCATATAACCCACCGTTTAACTGACGATATTTAAGCGGGGTTGTGTTCGTTAACATCTTAAACTTCCTAATAAAATTATTAATATTATGAAAACCGACCTGCTCCGAGATTTCAGTAATGGACAGGTCGGTTTGCTCTAGAATAAATCTTGCTTGGGTAATACGGACTTTCAATATATATTCATATGGCGTTAAGCCTATTTGTCGTTTAAATAAACGGATAAAAGCGTAAGGCGTCATATGAATTTTGTGCGCTAGCTCCTTGACCGTTGTATTGTCAGCATAATGGCGCTCCATGTAAATTACGGTTTCAGAGATGGCCTTCGTGACTGAACTGGACATTTTCAAGGTATCATGGACATGCTTGTCCTCATACATAGCGGTTAAAACACCGCAAAGAGCCTCGGACATAATTAAATCAGCAGCTGGAGCGTAATGGTTGGCTTGTTGTAGGATAGTGTTCATTCGCGTTTCAACATATCCAAGTCTTTGCAGTGCGATCGGCTGAAATCGTCCACCATTGATCGTAAATTCGTAATCAATCCCCTTGCTCTCCTCATAACGAACCCACTGAATTTCCCAATCATCTCCAACACTTTCGTAGATTTGCAGTTCATTACAATCAATTAAGAACGCTTGACCCTTAGTTAGAGGATAACTTACACCCCGATAGGTGATGTGACCGCTGCCTGCTAAGGTAAGGACTAAGAGGCGGTTATTTAAGCCTTGACGCTCGACCCTATAGCCTTTCAAACAGTAATAATGACCGCAGGCGAATATCCGAAACGGCAGCATTGCGGCTGTGGGGTTTGGTGTATGTAAAAGATGGATGGAGTCCGTTCGGATGTTATCCTGGATCAGGCTATAAGCATTAGTCATCGAAGATAACCTCGCAATTTTTATGTATTTTCAGTTGATAATTGGCGATGTATTTATATATTACCCCAAATATAATGAGATTGTAAGCAATCAAATAATGTGTATGGGGGTTCAACCGATGAGCATTCCTAGTAACGATCAAGATCTATTTGAACTGATGAAAAGCGAGCTATATACACCTGTAATCGGAGATATCATGGATGATATGGGCAGGTATCATCAAATCCTTCCTGCGGCCATTCAACCTATGAAGGAACATATGGTATTAGCTGGACGGGCTATGCCGGTCGTCATGATTGATGTTTACGGCAAACAGGAGAAGCCATTTGGTTTGTTAACTGAAGCGCTAGATCAATTGCAGCAGGGTGATATTTATGTGGCAAGTGGAGGTCATATGAGATGTGCCTACTGGGGTGAAATCTTAACAGCGACGGCCAGATCACGACAAGCCGCAGGTGCAATTATTAATGGTTATCATCGAGATACTCCTCAAGTACTCGAGCAGAATTGGCCCGTCTTTTCCCGTGGACGTTATGCTCAAGACTCTGGCGTCCGTACCAAAGTCGTGGACTACCGCTGTCCGATTGAAGTAGAAGGCGTTTGGATTAACCCAGGCGACTTGATCTTTGCTGATCTGGATGGCGTGTTAGTTATTCCGCAGGAGCTGGAAGCTGAAGTCATCGAACGTGCGCTGGAGAAGGCAAAAGGTGAAAAAGTGGTACGTAAAGAAATTGAAGCTGGAATGTCGAGTACGGAAGCATTCCAAAAGTATGGCATCTTGTAGCAAGCAGAACATGAAATGAGGGGTCCCGTTATGAATGATAAATTTCATCAAGCGAGCTTTCAAATCGAGAAGGATGATAATGTCGCTGTCGCTTTATCCGACCTTGAACCGGGAAGCATTCGGATTCATGGATCTTCCCTACTAGAGGTTATCGTAATCACAGATGCGGTCAAACAGGGACATAAGATTGCAAACCGTATGATCAGTGAGGGAGAGCCTGTACTGAAATATGGGGTTCCTATCGGCATAGCCATTCATGACATTGAGGCAGGGAAATGGGTACACCTTCATAATTGCAAAAGCTATTATGATAAGCGTTCATCCACACTTGATCTAGAGTCCGGGGCACCGACAGACATTCAATATGATTAAAGGGGGCTCTATACGATGAGTGGGAATGCAGAGCTAACTTGGAAAGGGTTTTACCGGAATAACGGTACGAAGGGAATCCGTAACAAAATCCTGGTGATGTATACGGTAGAATGCGCATCCTTCGTAGCTAAGGAAATTGGTGCAGCCTATCGAAATTCGGGTATGGATGTTGATGTCGTCGGCTTCGGCGGATGTACGGACAATGAATATGCGCTACGTATGATGATTGCGATGATTCGCCACCCGAATGTCGGAGCTGTGATGACAGTAGGACTCGGCTGTGAGTATTTGCAAGGGAAAAGCTTGGTGGAAATCGCGGAGAACGAAGGTAAACCGGCGGCATGGATGCTCATCCAAGACTATGGCGGCACATTGAAGACGATAGAAGAAGGGAAGCGTGTTGTTCAGCAGCTGCATGAGCGGCTTGCCAAGGAAACGGTTCTCGTCGAGATGGGTTTAAGTGACCTCGTGATCGGTGCAGAATGTGGAGGATCTGACTACACGTCGGGCTTAGCAGGAAATGTGGTGGTGGGCCGTCTATTTGATCGGCTTGTGGAAGCAGGAGGTACAGCGATTTTCGAAGAAATCGTGGAAGCGATCGGCTTAAAGGACATCTTACTGGGCCGTGGCATAAATGAATCCGTACAAAAGGAGCTCGGAGCCGCATACGACAAAATGCTTGAGTACTGTAAGAGTGTGCGTCAGTATTCGGTATCCCCAGGGAATTTTGCAGGTGGACTTACGACCATTGAAGAGAAAAGCATGGGGGCGTTCGCCAAGAGCGGCACGAAGCCGATCGAAGGTGTGCTTAAAGTGTCGCAACCTCCATTGCATCCCGGATTATGGTTGCTGGACAGTACACCAGACCCGCACTTTATGAGCTTTGGATATACGAATCCGAATGATAACGAAGGCTTGATGGATTTGGTCTGTAGCAACTCGCATTTGCTCTTTCTCGTAACCGGAAGAGGGACTGTTGTGGGGAGCGCGGTATCTCCGGTTATCAAAATTACTGGAAACGAGAATACGTACCGTCGCATGTCCGATGACCTTGATTTCTGTTCTGGAGCAGCACTAACCGGCGAGAAGTCTATGGACAGCTTGGCTGAAGAGCTATTAGAGCTAGTGATTTCGACGTGTCGAGGAGAGCAAACAAAGGCAGAGCTACTGAATCACAAAGAGTATTTCATCCCTTATAAATATCAATCAGCAGGTACAAATTGTGAGATGTGAGGTGTAAGATAAGATGAAGAGCTATCAGGAAATGTTCAGTCTCAAAGGAGAACGTGTGCTGATTACGGGTGGGGCAACAGGATTAGGACTAGCCATGAGTCAATGCTTCTATAATGCTGGAGCCGAGGTAATTATGGTCGGCTCTGGGAGCGGAGAGGATCGAGAAAGTCTTGCCAAGCATATGGGCGAAGGGGTTTGGTATAGATCCTTTGATGTAGCCGATACAGCGAATACGGATCAGTTTATCGCACAATTAGAGCAATCCATCGGACCCATTAGCGTGCTGATCAATAATGCAGGCAATCATTGCAAGAAGCCGATTGAAGATATGACGGATGAGGATTTTCGGTCTGTTCTAGATGTGCATCTTATGGGCGCATTCTCCCTATGTAGAGCTCTAGTCCCGCGTATGAAGCAACGGGGAAAAGGAAATATTATTTTTCAGGCTTCTATGACCTCATTTATTGGACAACCAAACGTTATTGCTTATTCCAGCGCAAAGTCAGCATATTTAGGAATGGTTCGAACCTTGGCATCTGAAACCTCTGCGCATGGAATTCGTGTGAATGGAATTGCTCCTGGATGGATCGAAACGCCAATGCTCCATAAAGCGTTGCACGGGGATGAGCCAAGGAAGCAGAAAATTCTCGGCCGTACGCCTATGAAGAAATTCGGCGAGCCTGAGGATATCGGTTGGGCTGCTGTCTATCTGGCTTCTTCGGCAGCATCGTTCGTTAATGGTACAATACTCCCTGTGGATGGCGGAGCGTTAATCGGATTCTAGGAATTAACCCGAGAAGAAGCCTTGAAAACCGAGGCTTTTTTCTTTTTTCTCTTTCGGATGAGGATGAATGATTGTATTTCGTTAGGTGATTTTGAAGATATGGATACATGAATGTTGGATTATTGCTATAGGTTCAGACTCTAGAAGTGTATAAAATGAAAGCGTAGACAACTTCAGTTGAGAGGGGTAACAACATGAAATTAAAAAGAAAAGGTTTAGTGGGTTTGGCGCTAGTAACATCATTAACGGTCTCTGCTTGCGGCAATAGCAACAATGAGGCAGCGTCCCCTTCCAGCTCCGCACCAGCACAAGCTTCAGAATCAGGAGCACCGGTTGTAAACGAGAAGCCTTACGATGGACAGAAGATCACGATATTCGCGGTTAGTCATCCTTGGTCAGATGCGTTAAAGACGCAAATTCCGGAATTTGAAAAAGCTTCAGGCATTAAAGTAGATTTCCAAATCTTCGCGGAAGAGCAGCTTCAACAGAAGCTTGCTGTGCAACTGACAACAGGAGCAGAATCGCCGGATGCCTACACCTACCGACCCTATATGGAGAAGATTTTATACTCTAAAAATGGTTGGACTACCCCATTAGATGAATATGTAACTAAAAACTCAGAATATGACTTTGGGGATTTCTCCAAAGCGACAATCGATGCAAGCACGATTGATGGAAAGCTGATGTCGATTCCACTATGGACGGATCAATTTGTCATGTATTATCGCAAGGACATTTTGGAGAAGAACAATATTGCAGTACCAAAAACAATGGTGGAATTTGAAGATGCGATGAAGAAGCTTCACAACCCTAAAGATGACTTCTATGGCTTCGTGGCTAGAGGACAACGGAATGCGCTTGTTACTGCAGTATCCTCTTTCGTCTTCTCAGAAGGCGGAGACTTTATGACAAATGGTCAAGCATCAGTCAACACACCTGAAGCCGTTAAGGGCTTCAAGCTGTATGCAGATCTCGTTAAGAATTACGGCCCTAAAGGTGTATTGAACATGAACTGGGCGCAAGCCATCGCCTTGTTCGGACAAGGCAAAGCGGCATTCTATGTGGATTCCGCTGCCCTATACAAAAATACAACAGATCCGGAAAAATCATTAATTTCTGATAAGGTTGGTTTTGCAACTTTGCCAGCAGGAAGTGCAGGATCCAAGCCTTATAATATAGCTTCTTGGTCAGCTGCAATTAATCCACAATCTCAGCACAAAGACGCAGCATGGGCATTCATCGAATGGGCAACGAACAAGCAAAATGTATTGATGATTCAACAAAACGGCGTTCCGGGAGCTCGTGATTCGGTATGGGCATCCAAGGAAGGGATTGAGAAATTCCCAGCTGATCTCGCTACAGCGATTCAGGACACAATGAAAACGGGTGTGGATCACAACGTACCTCAAGTGATGAGCGTTACCGAATCGCGTGATGTGGTCGGGGCAATCGTCGTGAAGGCGCTTCTGGGTGAAGATATTCAGGCAGCTGCCGATCTAGCGAACAAAGAACTACAAGCCATTATTGATAAAGATAAGACTAAGTAAAATAATTCAAGAGCTCGTACAAGCCGGATGCTAAGCATGCATTGTTGGCACTCGGCTGTGCGTTATCTTCATGAGAAGGAGGAGGTTCGGTGATTACCAACTGGTTAGATCGTAATATCAAGTGGGTATTTATGCTGCCAGCCCTGTTATTCATTGCTTTAATGGTTGCGTACCCAATCTTCTACACAGCACGGCTTAGCTTCTTTGAATGGAGCATGTCCGCAGTTAATCCATCGAAATGGATCGGGCTAGACAACTATATTACACTGCTCAAAGGTAAGGAATTTTGGGATGCCTTATGGATTACCTTCTATCATTCTTCTATTAGTATCGTTCTGGAAACGATTCTAGGTGTAGCAATTGCAATTCTATTCTCTCGAAAAATGGCCGGTGCTAAAACGATCAAGACGATGATGATGCTACCGATGGTAGCTACTCCAGTATCGATCGGGTTAGTCTGGTTGCTCATATACGAGCCATCGATTGGATTAGCCAACCAACTCTTAAAGCAACTAGGCTTCGAAACTCAGGAATGGCTAGGCTCGGTTACACAGGTTATGCCTTCTCTTATTCTGGTAGACGTATGGCAATGGACTCCGATGATAGCGTTAATCACGATCGCGGGGATAGCGACAATTCCTTCCGATCCCTATGAATCCGCAAGTGTGGATGGGGCCAATGCTTGGCAGAAGTTTTTTCACATTACTTTGCCGTTGCTTATGCCTACGATTCTTACAGCTGTAACTTTACGTATGATAGACCTAGTTAAAACCTTCGATACGATCTATGCAACGACTCAGGGGGGACCGAATTTTGCTTCCCAAACGTTGAATCTGATGATCTTCGATACAGCCTTCTCTAGGTTCCAGTTCGGTTACGCTTCAGCATTGCTTATGGTATTCTTCATCATTCTTATTGTGATTGTTTTATTATTAACGGCTATACGCAAAAGGTTAGGTGGTTTAGAATGAAAACGACAATGACAGCCCGTATTGGTTATTCTCTATTGAATGTTATTGTCATAGTCTGCCTTTTGTTTCCGTTCTTCTGGATGATAACGGCATCCTTTAAGTCACAGCTTCAAATTCTCAATCCTGATTATTTGTTCAAATTTACACCGACGCTTAAAAATTATGTATCCGTTTTCGAAGATTATGACTATCTGAAATATATAACGAGCAGCTTTGTTGTAGCGACTTTATCTACTTTAGGATCGTTAGTGCTCGGACTTCCAGCTGCTTACGCGATTGCTAAATACAAGATGCATAACTTATCACTTATTATTCTCGTGGCTAAGATTTTGCCTGGAATTAGTTATTTGGTTCCTTGGTATGTAATCTTCAATAAGATGCATCTTATTGATACGTATATCGGATTAATTATGAGTCATATGGTCATCGGGCTTCCTTTCATCATGTGGATCATGATTCCATTCTTCAGCTCATTCCCACGGGAGATTGAGGAGTCCTCATGGATTGATGGTAGCTCCAAAATCCGTACCTTTGTACAGATGGTGCTGCCGGTTTCCCTTCCGGGTATAATTACATCATCCTTGCTAGCATTTATTTTCTCATGGAATAACTTTATGTTCTCCTTCGTGTTAGCGGGTGAGAAGACGAAGACACTCCCTATTGCGGTTTACAACTTCATGGGCGGAACATCGATTAATTGGGGTGCATTAATGGCTGCGGCTTGTATTATTACACTTCCGGTCATCATTATTGCGATGCTGGCGCAAAAATATGTCGTTAGCGGGTTATCGGCAGGCGCGGTCAAAGGTTAGGTTTAAGGAGCTGTGGTAATGCATCAAAGGTGGAATACATTTAGCAAGATGATCCTGTTGATCATGCTTTTAATATTACCCATTGTCATTATCTACAGCTACACGAACCATACCTCGGTTAGTGTAATCAGGCAAGAATTGCAGGATAAGAATCTGAATAGACTCAGCTTCTTCACAAGTCAGATCGACAACATTGTAGAGCAGTTATCCATTCTCTCCATTATTGTTAGCAAGGATCCAAGCGTGAAGAAGCTAGGGGAGTCGGAGTCAACACCTGATTCCTATGCGCAGCTGCAAGCGCAAGAGGATTTGATTCAGAAGCTAGGCTTATTAAGTGTATCTAGCAGTTGGAAGAACAGTCTCATTATCTATTTACCACGATCGAAGCAGTCGATATCTAATGACTACTTCAGCACGTATAGCGACGAATACTTACGTAACCATACGGCAAAGACATGGACATACCACCCAACTCCAAATGACCAGAACGAGGGTTATTTTTCTAAAGTACTTTGGAGTCCGTTGCTCGTGAATAAAAGTCTGCTCGAAGCGGATGCGGTTGTAGAGATTCGTTTCTTTGAAAGCAATATGCTTCGTATGTTAGGTGACTATAAGAATGATGGACAGAATGTAAATGCATTTTTTTACAAGCAAGGAGTTCAGACTACGGTAGGGGATATCGCAAACAGTGACATAACGAAGCAGATATCAAGCGTGATGGACAAGCAAACCCTTAGTAAATCAGGATATCAGACGATAGTCATCGGCAAAGAGCAGTATTTAGTCAGTTATGTTCAATCAAAGAGCTTAGGATGGTATACAGTTGACTACCTGCCGCTTAAGCAGGTGCTTGCTCCAATCACGAAGAGTCGGAATTTATTTTACGGAGCGATTGCGCTCATCTTACTCATCGGTGTATTGGCAACGATTGTGTTGTACCGGCAGGTCCAGAGACCGATCAAGATACTGCTCAGGGGAGTTCAGAAAATTCAAACGGGCTCCTATTCCCATCGATTGAACTTCCGACCACGAAATGAATTTGACTTCTTGTTTACGAAGTTTAATGAGATGACGGATGAAATTCAGCGGTTACTGGAGAAGGTTTACGTGGAAAATATTCGGTTCCGTGAAGTTAAGCTGAAGCATCTGCAGTCGCAGATTAATCCTCACTTCTTGTCTAATAGCTTATTTTTTGTGAAAAATATGATTGCTGTGGATGATAAAGAGGCCGCGACGACGATGATTCTCAACTTGGGGGAATACTTCCGTTACATTACGAAGCTGGAACATACATTAACGACGCTTCAAGAGGAAATACATCTCATTGAAAACTATTTGACGATCCAGAACTTGAGAATCCAACGGTTTCATTATGAGATAGACATTCCTGAATGGATGTCTAATCTACAAATTCCGAGATTAATGATTCAGCCGATCGTGGAAAACACAATTATCCATAGTGTCGAAAAAAATGAAAACTATGGCATCATTCATATTGCTGGAGAACAGAGTGATGGACAATACCGCATCATTATTGATGATAATGGTGGAGGAATCACGGAAGAGCTACTTAGAGACCTGACGTTAAAGGTGTCCCAACCTCTTGATCAGGAGGAGGGCTGCGGATTATGGAATGTGCATCAAAGATTGTTCTATCAATACGATCAGTACGCAGGTCTAAAGTTCGAATCTTCTCCACTTGGAGGCTTACGAGTCATCGTACATTGGAAAGAACCCGATTGATAGGTGCCTAGAGGAGGAGTCGATAAGATGCTTCAGCTACTGCTCGTAGATGATGAGATGAGTGTCGTGGATACGCTAGCCCAGACGATTCATTGGGAAGAGCTAGGCATTGGCGCGGTGCATAAGGCTTATTCCGCCCTAGAGGCTATGAATTTGTTAAATATTCATCAAATCGATATTGTCATTACGGATGTTGGTATGCCAGGGATGGATGGTTTGGAATTATCGCGAAATATATATTTGCATTGGAAGCATACGAAGTGTTTGCTGCTGACCGCCCATGCAGATTTCGATTATGCGCAAACGGCTATCCAGAATAATATATGTGATTACATTCTTAAGCCCATCAGTGATCAAGAGCTTATAACGCGGGTTCAAACCGTGGTTGAAACGATTCGTGTGGAACGAGAATCCCATAGTGTCGTTCAACGGGCGAAGGATACGATGCGTGAGCATATCCCCAGGTTTCGTAGCGAGCTGTTGTATGATTTGCTCCAAGGTAAGCGGATTACGTCAGAGAAGCTTGCCGAGAAAATCAATCTTCTAGAAGTGCCGATAGACATCGGTGAGCATGTTGCGATGATGCTCATCCGTTTCAAGGAGCAATTCTCTGACTACGACCCCTATGAAATATCATTGATGGAATTCGCAGTTGGCAATATGGCGGAAGAAACGTTCGAGGAATGCTACCATATCTGGTGTTGTCGAGATGTTCATGATTATTTGGCGGTTGTGCTCATTCCGAAACAGCTTGATTCAGCGTTAATTCAGCCTTCTGAAGTATTGTTAAATCGATTAATCAATCAATTCCAGATGAATGTTCAGCATTATTTGAAACGAAACATATCTGTGCTTTTCGGGCATGGAGGTGTTTTTCCGAATGATTTGCTTCGAACTTACCATAATCTATTGCTCTTATTTCGGCAGCGCTTCGGCAGCGAGCAGGACATGCCGCTATTTATCACGGACGGCGGACAAATGGCGGATATTAGCACACTTCAACGCTTATACGAGCCTCCGGTACTGCTCCATCTTATGGAAGCAGGAGATTGGAACGCCATTGCGCAGAAACTGGAATATATCATCGAGGAATTGGAGCAGCGCTGGGCGGAATCTCCTGAGCATCTGATGGAAGCCTTTTTCGCGGTATACGCGGCCTTCTCTAATATGGCTCATACCAATGGGAAGAAGCTAATCGATCTCATAGATAACGACTATTTGCGAGCGAAAGAGCTGCTGCCCTGTAAAACGGTTAAGCATTTGAGTGAGTGGGTATGGAGCGTATTTAACAAATTTCAGCTGCAAGCGCAAAGTGAAACACATAGTGCCCGGTTGTCGACAGTGAAGGAAGCGCAGAAATATATTCTGTCTAATCTCAGCTACGATATCTCGGTGCAATCGATCGCGGATCACTTGAGGCTACATCCTTCCTACTTATCTCGGCTTTATAAGCTGGAGATGGGGGAAAACATAAGCGACTATATTACGAAGCTCAAATTAGAAAAGTCGATTCAGCTATTGAAATCAAGCACTAAAAAGGTATATGAGATTTCCATAGAGGTGGGTTACCAGAATCCTCACTATTTCATCAAGCTGTTCAAGAAGCATTATGGAACGACGCCACAGGAGTATCGGAATTCTCATGTTTAACGAACAAGATACTATACTCGTATTTAATAGATGAGGAGTCCTATCGATGAGAAGCTTAGTGTGCAGAAAGCCTGATTTATTCGAAATGCAGCAAATAGCAATCCCTACTCCGAAGGAGGGAGAAGCATTAATCAAGGTTCTTGCTGTCGGTGTATGCGGTACTGACTATCATGCTTTTCGTGGTAATCAGCCTTACTTTGCCTATCCAAGAGTATTGGGTCATGAAATCGCTGGAGAAATCGCTGAAGTATCAAGCGGGAAATCGGGTGGTCTACGAGCAGGTGATCGAGTTACGGTTATGCCCTATATTGCCTGTCAGACCTGTATTGCTTGTCGTCAAGGGAAGTCCAACGCATGCTCCCAGTTAAAGGTGCTCGGCGTTCATGCTGACGGCTCCATGTGTGAATATATGACCGTTCCAACGGAGTACATCGTTAAGGCAGAGGGCATGAGTGTGAATCAAATTGCGATTATCGAGCCGTTAAGTATTGGTTTACATGCTGTCAATCGGGCACGGATTGAGTCTGATGAAGTTGTATTAGTCGTCGGAGCGGGACCGATAGGGCTAGCTGTGATGAAGTTTGCGAAGCTTGCTGGAGCGCAAGTTATAGCTATGGATATGAATAAGGAACGGCTGTCGTTCGCGGAAAAATGGGCTCAAGTAGATGCTATAGTAGATGCGTTGGGAGATGTAGATGAGGCTCTTAAGACGATTACTAAGGGAGATTACCCAACAACGGTAATCGACGCTACAGGTAACGCGCATTCGATGATGAACACGTTCAGTTATGCGGCTCATGGGGGCAAGGTTGTATTCGTTAGCTTAGTACAAGCGGATATTACGTTTAGTGATCCTGAGTTTCATAAGAAGGAGCTCACGTTACTAGGGAGTCGGGCGGCGAACCTGCAAGAGTTCGAGCATGTCATTGCATGTATGAAGGCGGGTCATATTGATGCGGATTCGTTTATCTCCCATCGTGCGCCATTTGACCAAACGATAGATTCCTTCAACACGTGGTTGAAGCGGGAGAGCGGTGTGATTAAAGCTCTTATTGAAATGTAATCTTAAATAATGGAACAATCGCACGATATCCTTGGGAGGGTCACCTGATGAAAATTCTGAATATTCAGACGAATGTATATCGATTACCACCTAGCTCGCCATGGGAAGATGCTACGAATAAAGTGGATGGATTGGAATTCATTATCGTTGAAGTGCTGACGGATAACGGGTTGATCGGTACAGGTCTGAGTTATACGGTAGATATTGGCGGTACGGTCATTAAGACTCTCATTGAGGATTACTTGGCACCACTCGTCATCGGCATGAATCCGCTCCATTACGAGCAGGTTTGGCATCATTTACAGCGTCAATCGAGACGTCTCGGCTTGGGCGTTAATTCAATGGCAATTGCGGCAATCGATATCGCAATGTGGGATTTGATGGGTAAGCACTACAATCAACCGCTATACAAGCTGCTTGGCGGAGCACGTGACCAAATCCCAGCGTACATCAGTGAGATCAACCTCAGGAGTAATGACACCGTTGAGGATTTGCTAGACCGAGTGGATAGCTATATGGCGCAGGGATACCGGACCGTCAAGATGAAGATTGGCAAACCGGATTTCGAAGAGGATATCGAAAGAATAACGAAGGTTCAAGAGCGTCTTGGACCAGGTGGTACGCTACTTGTTGACTTGAATCAGAAGTGGAGTGCAGCTGAAGCAATTCAGAAATGCGCTCGTTTAGATTCGCTAAATCTAGGTTGGATTGAAGAGCCAATGCTGTATCAAGACATCCATGGACATTCTCAGCTTAAGAAGGCCATCCGGACGCCGATCGCGTTGGGAGAGAGCATGTACAGCAAGCAGCAATTTCTTGAATACTTAAAAGCCGATGCCGTCGATATTGTACAAGCGGATGTCGCCTTTGTTGGAGGAATTACGGAATGGCTGAAGATCGCTCATCTTGCGAATGCCTTCGGTAAACCGGTAGCCCCGCATTTTATGATGGAGCTTTCCCTTCATATGTTATGTGGGGTAACAAATAGCTACATGCTTGAAAATGTTGTTGGAGGATCGTTGACGGAGCTAGGCTTGTTGGAAACCCCAATTATTGTACAGAACGGGATAGGAGTTCCGTCATCGCTTCCGGGTCATGGTATCGTATTTAATCGTTCCGCGTTAGAGCCACATTTACTTCATTCTTCAGCCCTTCGCGGCAGCTTTGTCGGGGGTAGCAAATAGAACTTGGAGGCTATTATGAAGATCGTTAAATTCGAAACCTGGTGGGTTCAACGGGATAATTGTTTATTCGATGAGAAGCGGCAAGGGAAGAGCAAGATGCCTTGGGATGTTGTCGTTATCAAAATCACGACGGACAATCAAATTGAAGGTCAGGCTGTGGCCATGGCTGCAAGATCTGGTGCGGTTACGGAAGCTTATTTACAGGACAATATTGCTCCAATCCTCATAGGGAGAGATCCGTATGATCGAGAAGCCATCTGGCATGAATTGTGGAACATCGATCGGCATCTCGGATTTTTCCCAGTATATTTACCTGGTCCAGTTGATGTCGCCCTATGGGATATTGCGGCTCAAGCTGCTGGACTTCCTTTGTACAAATATATGGGTGCCTATCGGAATAAGCTTCCGGTATACGCGAGCGGTCTTTTCCATGAGACGGTTGATCAATATGTTGAAGAAGCGCTGTATTACAAATCGTTAGGCATTCACGCTTATAAGGCGCATCCTCCTGGCCCCGTTCAGATGGATATGCAAATCCATCAAGCTCTAAGAGAAGCGGTAGGGGACGAGCATGTTCTGCTTACTGATCCAGTTGCAGAGTATAGCTTGGATGAAGCGATTAAAGTCGGACGTCATCTGGAGCAGCTCAATTACTTGTGGTTTGAAGAGCCCTTTAGGGATTTCGAAGTGAATAAGTATAAGCAGCTATGTGCAGCGCTTGATATCCCGATCGCCGCTACGGAAACGACGAGAGGTTGCCATTGGGGAGTCGCACAATCGATCGTCAACAATGCGGCTGATATTGTGCGGGCGGATGTATCTTGGAAAAATGGGATAACTGGCACCTTGAAGATTGCTCACCTAGCAGAAGCTTTTGGTTTGCGCTGCGAGATTCATACGACAACGATCAACTACATGGATATCGTTAATTTGCATGTCTCGTGTGCCATTCGCAATTGCGAGTACTTTGAATATTTTGTGCCGGAGGATCAATTTCAATTTCCGATGAAAGGGAAGCTGCCCATTGATTCGGAAGGGATGATCACAGTACCGGAAAGTCCCGGAATCGGAGCTGAGCTGGATTGGGAGCTCATTGAACGGCAGTGTGTTTCCTACAAAAAAATTGAAGCTTGAACAAGGGTGGGAGAAAGATGAATAATCCGTTCAGTCTATCAGGAAAGCTTGCGTTAATAACAGGAGGCGGCACTGGGCTAGGATTAGGAATGGCACATGCCCTATTGCAGGCAGGTGGGCAAGTCGTCATTACGGGACGAAGGGAAGATAAGCTTCAAGAGGCATGTGAGGAGCTTGGATCGGGAGCAGCTTACATCCAGCATGATATCAATCAGCTCCAAACGATACCTGATCTGGTTCATGAGGTAGAGAGCCGCTTTGGACCGATTGAGATTCTGATTAATAATGCAGGAAACCATCTCAAGTGTAGTGTGGATGAAACCAGTGATGAAGGCTTTGCAGAGGTGCTTCAAACCCATGTACAGGGAGGGTTCAGCTTAACGCGAGAATGCGCCAAGCGTATGGTGTCACGTAAATCTGGTTCGATTTTGTTTATCTCTTCGATGTCGACAATGATGGGCATTCCAAATATTGTTGCCTATACAGCGGCAAAGACAGCAGTAACCGGTATGGTCCGTGCCTTAGCAAGCGAGCTGTCTCCGCATGGAGTACGGGTGAATTCGATTGCACCTGGCTGGATCGATAGTAGTATGACCCGCAAGGCGTTCGCTGGAGATCCAGAGCGAGAGAAGAAAATCATGTCGAGAACACCAATGGGACACTTAGGCAGTGCCGAGGATATTGGTTTGGCTGCTGTTTATTTATGTTCGCCAGCGGCACGTTTTGTTACGGGAGTAGACTTGCGCATCGATGGTGGCGCGGGGATTGGGTTTTAGTTCAAGTCTTGGTGAAGCGAGAGCAGCAGCCGCGGCAGAATGAAGGCACTTTTTTGGCCTTGGAGAAGCGAATGCAGCAGCCGCGGCAGAATGAAGGCACTTTTTTGGCCTTGGAGAAGCGAATGCAGCAGCCGCGGCAGAAGGAAGGCACTTTATTGGCCTTGGTGAAGCGAATGCAGCAATCGCGGCAATCGCGGCAGAAGGAAGGCACTTTATTGGCCTTGGTGAAGCGAATGCAGCAGCCGCGGCAGAATGAAGGCACTTTTTTGGCCTTGGAGAAACGAGAATAGCAGCCACGGCAGAATGAAGGCACTTTTTTGGCCTTGGAGAAGCGAATGCAGCAGCCGCGGCAGAATGAAGGCACTTTTTTGGCCTTGGAGAAGCGAGAGCAGCAGCCGCGGCGGAATGAAGGCACTAATATCGAATTAAAAGCTGTTCTAAAGTGAATCACTTTTGGACAGCTTTTTTGGTGCGCTTTTATCAGTTTTCTGCAGGAGGTCCATGCACGAATCCTGCACGAGTTCAACACCCACAAATCTTAAGAGCTTAGAAACCATCGCTTGTGAGAGCAATTGTTATTTGTTACTGTGAGCGCAAGTAGTAGAGAACAACGAAGAGGAGAGATTCAATATGGAAAAACGAAGATTGCCCGATACGCTAACATTAGAGGATAGAGCCGGAATTGCGATGAATGCCATCGTAGGTATGGCGGACCAGGATTATAACCATATTCCTTTTTTTGCGGCGAATCTTATGAAGGACCCTGCTAACCTTACGCACGGAGATTGGGATTATGGCTCTTCACATGGACGCATGGTCGATGCGTTGGTGCTGGCTCGTCATATGTCGGGGGAAACATTGGGTACAGATATTGAAGAAATCTACCGTTCCAACCTGTTATCGTTTTTTAAAGAGGATGGTCTTAGCTATCGTCAGACGAATCCTAACCACAATTGGGAGCCTAATGCTAACTTTATCGACCAGCGAGCAGTGATTTTATCGCTTACGTCTTGGTACATGGACACGGGAGACTTGAAGGTAAAGGAAGCAGCGGATAAGCATGTTGCGGCTCTTAAACGCGTGGCTATCAAGGAACGGGATGTATGGTACTATCCTGCATCGGAATACAAGGAGGGCGGTTGGCCTTCCTCCAACGCGATTCTGCTCCGGCTTGCACCGGATCCTGCCGCTTTCTGCGGACGATTAGTTATGCCGCTGCTAAAGTATCATGAGCTGACAGGAAATCAGGATGCATTTGAGCTGTGCCAGTTTTTCACACAACTAATCGTACAGCGTAGTGGTGTGTTTAACCCGGATGGCAGCTTTAACGATTCACTCGCTTACCGCAGCGGACATTTCCATACTCGACTCGGAACGTTGGATGCACTAGCCCGATTCGGGGTATTTACAGGGGATGCGGCATTAATTAGCTATGTCGAAAAAAGCTTCGCTTGGGCAACGACGCAATGCACAGCCTTCGGTTGGACACCGGGTGATCTGAAGGAGCAGGCCTATGAGCATGAAACCTGCTCACTGGTGGACCTAATAGCTACAGGAATCACGCTAGCGAAGAGCGGTTACACGAAGTATTGGGGAACGGTGGAAAGATATATTCGCAATCATCTTGTCGAATCGCAGCTGTTGGATATGGATTGGGTGAAGGAGACGGATGACCTCACGAAGGAAATTAAAGGTAAGATTACTTTCCAGAATATCGCTCAACGTACGCGCGGCGCATTCGCGGGTTACTCTGCGCCTAACGACTTCTGCTGTGATGTGAATTACGGCCGCGGACATACGAATGATTTGCAGATTTGCTGCCTTGGCTCGGGAACTCGCGGTCTCTACATGGGGTGGAGCAATACGATTACGGAAAAAGATGGCGCGATCAGCGTTAACTTCCTGCTCAACCGTGGTTCTGTTTGGCTCGATGTGGACAGCTATCTTCCGCATGAGGGCAAGCTGGTGCTGCATATTCATCGTGATCTTCCAAGATTGCAGGTTCGTATTCCGGAATGGGCGGGCTATGCCAAGGTTAGCTATACCCGTGAATTGGACGGCGAGATAAGATCGGGCAGAGGAAGTGAACCAAGCACCTGGGTGAATGAACACTTCCTGCTGCTTGGCGCGGCGAAAGCGGGAGAGATCATTACAATCGAATTCCCATTGTCGCACCGTACAACAACTGAAACAGCAATCGGGCAGGCGTTCGAGACGACGTGGCGTGGAGATGATGTTGTTGCTATTTCTCCGGCAGGGATGAAGCATCCATTCTACTCTGGGCGTCAAGTGTTTGATAAAGCGCCTATGCGCGAGGGTTCATTACGTCGTAACGAGAATGAGCTTGTCTGGTAAGATCACCAAATGATATAGCAGTGGAGGCGACAGATATGAGAACGGTTGTAGCCATCTATACCGGTCAAGGATTGGCCGACCCGTTAAAAGCGGTATTTAAAGAACAACTGCCGAATGTTCGGCTCGTTAATATTATCGATGACAGTTTGATTGGGGACGTTGTTCGAGCTGGACATGTTCCACCAGGAGTCGCAAGAAGACTCGTGCAGTACTATCATCATGGCGAAGAGCTTGGAGCGGACGTCATCTTGAACACCTGTTCATCTGTAGGAGAGGTTGTGGATAGCGCAAGCTCACTAATCGGGGTTCCCATTGTCAAGATTGATCAGGCGATGGCGGCTAAAGCTGCCGCTGAATACTCAACGATTGCCGTCCTTGCAACATTGCCTTCTACGCTTGACCCAACGATGCGCTTAATCTCGAAGGAGGCTACCTTGCTAGGCAAAGAAATCAAATTAATTCAAGGGCTGGCGGTCGGAGCATTTGATTCGCTAGTTGGAGGCAAGCCTGAAGAGCACGATCGGATATTGTTAGAAACGGCCAAGCGAATATCGGAGGAAGCGGATGTGCTCGTACTGGCGCAGGGCTCAATGGCACGTATGGCGCAATCGTTGCATGAGGCGACGGGGAAGCCGGTGCTGTCTAGTCCGCACCTTGGCGTAGAGCAGGTAAAAGTGATATTGGAGCAGCTTGATCGTGAGCAAGCAGGAAACAACAGCTAGAATGGAGGTCGCCTAATGAACCAAGATCGAGTAAATGCCACGTACCTCGTGGAAACTCCCTATTCTCTGCAGGTTGCGGCTGAAGTGATTGCGGGCGAGCAATCTACCGGAACGTTCACTGCGGTACCGGGTGAGACCGATGCGCTTAAGGAGAAGTTCGGTGCCCGAATTGAGAAGATTGTGGAACTTGGAATAGCAGGGCAACCTACGCTTCCAGGCTCCAATATCCCTGCTGGGCATGATGGTCTTTATCGTAGTGGCTTAGTGACTTTGTCATTTCCCTTACACAATTTTGGACCGTCCATTCCGAACCTGATGTCTGCCATTGCGGGCAATTTGTTCGAGCTACAGCAATTGTCCGGGTTGCGAATGGTGGATCTGGAGCTTCCGGCTGCTTTCTCGGAACGGTATCCCGGACCTAAATTCGGAATCGAGGGTACGCGCAAGCTGACTAACGTGTACGATCGTCCGATTCTAGGCACAATCGTCAAGCCTAGTATTGGATTGGCACCGGAACAGCTGCAGAAGATGATCATTGAAGTGTCCGCAGCGGGTTTGGATTTCATTAAGGATGACGAGTTAAACGCCAATCCGCCATATGCACCCCTTGAGGTGAAGGTGAAGGCTGTCATGGAAGCTATTGAGCGGGCAGCAGACGCGACGGGTAAGAAAATCATGTATGCCTTCAATATTACCGGCGATATCGAAGAGATGAAGCGCCATCACGAGCTTGTTGTCAAGGCGGGTGGGAATTGCGTGATGGTCAGCATCATGAGCGTTGGTCTTGCGGGTTTAGCCCATTTGAACGAGTATAGTGAAGTGCCGATTCACGGACACCGCAATCAATGGGGGATGATGACGCGCTGCCCTAATCTCGGATTCGAGTTTGCTGCCTATCAGAAGCTATGCCGACTCGCGGGTGCCGATCATCTTCACGTGAATGGGTTGAATAGCAAATTTTACGAAAGTAATGAATCAGTCGTTCGTTCTATTCAGGCATGCATTTCTCCAATGTACGGTGGGTATGCTTCGATGCCGGTCGTCTCTTCAGCGCAGTGGGCGGGGACGGCGATTGACACTTATGCAGCCACAAAATCCGTAGATGTCATGCATCTGGCTGGTGGCGGTATCCTGGCGCATCCAGATGGGGCGGCAGCCGGATTCGAGAGTATGAAGCTCGGCTGGGAAGCCGCTGTGAATGGCATTCAGCTCGATGAATATGCAAAATCGCATCCATCGCTGAAGAGGGCGATTGAAAAATATGGAAAGGGCTGAGCCGTGATGACCCTACGGTCACAGGAAGAAGCTGATGCAAATCGAGTAGCCATAGATCCGTCCAGTGGTCGCTTTCGTAAGCTGCTCTGTTATTACGGTGATGATTTCACTGGCTCGACAGATGTATTGGAATCTCTATTCCGAGTTGGCGTCAAGACGGCACTATTCTTAGATCCGCCGGACGATGAGCAACTGCGGGAGGAGCGTTACGCTTCCTTGGATGCCTTCGGCGTGGCTGGAATCGGTCGTTCCTTAATACCTGAAGAAGCGGAGAGGGAGCTTCGTCCAATCTTTGAGTCGCTGAAGAGAGCTGGAGCCGCGATCATTCACTATAAGATTTGCTCTACCTTCGATTCATCGCCGGAAATAGGCAACATCGGTGTTGCGGCTCGGATGGGGCGTGAAACGTTCGGCGGGCGGTATATTCCTTTGTTAGTCGGAGTGCCTTACCTGGGCAGATATACTTTGTTTGGCAATCATTTTGCCAAGTCGGGGACAGAGGTGCACAGGCTGGATCGTCATCCGACCATGTCCAAGCATCCGATTACACCTATGAAGGAGGCGGATTTGCGAAAGCATCTCGCCGAGCAGAGCGATGACCGGATATCTTTATTTGACATTATGGCATTGGCAGGTAAGCTGCCTGATGTTCGCATGCGGCTGGAGCGTCAAGTGATGAAGGAGCAGCCGGACATGCTGCTGTTCGATGTACTGGATGAGGAAAGACTGGAGACAACGGGGCACCTGCTGTGGGAGGAGGCTTTAAGCAGCAATGAGGGGTCATTCTTGATCGGATCCTCTGGGATTGAATATGCGCTTGGAGCTTGCTGGAAATCCTTACAGCTGCCGGAGCTGCAGCCGGAAGTGCGGACAAGTGTCTCGTCCGTTGAACGATTGCTTGTCGTATCAGGGAGCTGCTCTCCCGTAACAGAGGCGCAGATTCGTGATGCAGTAGCATCGGGATTTGTTGGAATCCGCGTGCCGGTTCATAAGCTAATCGATACTGAATTTGCGGCACAGACAAGTCAGCAGCTACTGGAAGAAGCGAAGGAACAGCTGGAGATGGGAAGAAGTGTCTTGTTATACTCCGCTACCGGACCCCACGACAGCAGCATTGAGCAGCTTCGCAGTGCACTCGTTGCCGGCGGCTTCCGAGCAGAGGATAGCAGCAAGCTGCTAGGCGGGATCCTGGGTTCGTTAGCTCGTTCACTGCTCATCGAGACGGGGCTGACACGCCTAGTTATCGCGGGCGGCGACACATCTGGTTATGTCACTCGCGAGCTCGGCATTTGCTCGCTGGAGTGCACAGCAGTACTCACTCCCGGCGCACCTTTGTGTCGGGCAGCATCAGAGCATCCTCAGCTTGATGGCCTCGAGCTAGTGCTTAAAGGCGGACAGGTTGGCGGAATTGATTTCTTCAGCCGCGTGAAGAACGGAGAACGGTAATTAAGCACGCTATGTGAACGAATAGAAAGACCAACCAAGCCCCAATCTACCCTGGCCAATTCTGCAGGGAGGTGTGGGGCGCTTTTATTTACATGCCCCTTTACCCCTTCTTACTCATTTAGTCGCTTAACATTAGCATTCCTGAAGGTGTCGATCTTAAAAATGAGCTATACCATTCTAAGTTTTCATCAATATTCAGCGTTTGCTAATGGTTTTAGAATAAGAGTATGAGATTGCTCAGCCAGCTTTCATACGAAATGGAAACGATTACAGATGAAGAGAAAGAAGGAGTGAGCCGCTATGTGGAGCAGCATAAAGAGACAAAAGTATGCCCATATGTTCGTACTGACCGGGATGCTGATTGTCTTCATCTTCCAGTACCTGCCGATGTTCGGCATTCTAATGGCCTTTAAGCAGTATTCAATTACCACCGGCATTAAAGGTATTTTTACAAGTCAGTGGGTGGGCCTTAAGTATTTCGTAGAATTTTTCAATGCATACAATTTCGAGCAAATGGTGAAAAACACGATAGGAATTAGCTTGCTGAAGCTGGTATTCACCTTCCCGGTGCCTATATTGCTGGCGATCATGCTTAACGAAGTCAAGAGTCGTTTTTTCAAGCGATTCGTGCAAACCGTCAGCTACTTCCCGCACTTTATTTCCTGGATCGTCGTATCCGGCTTGCTCGTTATTTTTTTCTCGACGAACTCCGGTATTGTCAATGACGCGCTGCTATCGCTGGGTATCATTGAAGAACCGATCGCTCTACTAAGTGATCCAGACTACTTCTGGGGCTTGGCTGTCGGTAGTGCGATGTGGAAGGAAGCGGGCTGGTGGACCATCATTTTCCTAGCTGCGATTAGCGGTTTGGATCCTTCCCTGTATGAGGCAGCCGAAATAGATGGGGCTGGGCGGTTGAAAAGAATTTGGCATATTACATTGCCTGGTATCAGAGGAACGATTGTCGTCGTGCTCATATTGGCAGTCGGAAGTTTGCTAGGCGGAGGCCTAGTCGGTTCTAATTTCGAGCAATCGTATTTACTAGGAAATGTCATGAATAATGAAAAATCCGAAATTTTACAAACCTATGCATTCAAGATGGGGTTAGCGCAGGGAAGATATGCTTTTGCAACGGCAATTGATCTGCTGCAATCACTCATCGCGATCATTTTAGTATTCGGCAGTAACTATATTTCCAAGAAGACGACGAAGAGCGGATTATTCTAACATAGACAGTGAGGTGAGAACGATGCATCGGAGAACAAATGAAGACCGCATATTTGATTTTTTCAATATTCTAATCTTAAGCTTGATAGCCATTGTAACTACTTATCCTTTCTACTATATGGTCGTTATTTCATTCAATAATGGACTGGATTCAACATTAGGTGGCATCTATTTTTGGCCTAGAGACTTTACATTCAACAACTACAGCGAATTTTTGAGCGATCCGAAATGGATGCAATCGTTCTTCGTATCGATAGCGCGAACATTGGTCGGTGCCTTCATTACGATTTGGTTTACTTGCTTGGCAGCTTACGGATTAGCATATAAAAATCTTAAATTCCAGAAATTGTACTATAGTTTCTTCATCGTTGGGATGTATACTGCAGGGGGTCTTATCCCTTATTATGTCGTCCTTCGAGGGTTAGGATTACTCAATACTTTCTGGGTGTACGTTATACCAGGCGCGATTAATATCTTTTTCCTAATTGTTGCCGTTTCTTTCTTTAAAGAGATTCCTGCCGAGATGGAAGAGTCAGCGAGAATAGATGGCGCTTCCGATCTTAAAATTTACTATAAGCTCATTCTACCCTTGTCTAAGCCGTTGCTAGCTGCAATGGGACTGTTCGTAGGGGTAGGGCAATGGAATTCCTGGCTCGACTCGGCTTACTTCGTCAACAACGATGGCCTGCGTACGTTAACCTATCGAATGATGGAAATCATTAACCAGGGGATGTCTCCGTTGGATGCGGAAAGCGCAGAACGTGCAGCAGCTGTTACAGGGGTAACGACCTTCTCGATTCAGATTACGGCAATGGTTATCGCAGTGCTTCCGATCTTATGTGTGTACCCGTTCCTGCAAAAGTATTTCGTTAAAGGAATTATGCTAGGTTCCGTTAAAGGGTAGGCATTCCAATCTGGTGTTGAACAGGATGGAGTGCAACCCGGATCAGATACGTGGTGCGCTCCAACTGGTTTCACATAAATAATCTGCGATAAGAAAAGGGAGGAAATGAAAATGGTGGGTAATAAAAAGAAAGTATTAATGATCTTATCTCTTGTAATCGTCATGTTGATTTCGGCATGCGGTGGCAACGAGAAGAAAAATGAGGCTTCTCCTACAGCCAGCTCCGGTTCGAGTGCTTCTCCAAGTGAATCGGCAAGCCAATCAGCAAGTGAAGAGCCGAAGGAAGTGGTTGAGCTTACACTGCTAGTGAATCATCCATGGTGGCCGTTCAAAGAGTGGAAAGGCAAAATCCCAGAAGAAATTACGAAAAGAACGGGTGTAAAGCTGAATATTCAGCTCGCTGTCGATGATAAACAGCTTCCGCTTCTCATTGCTTCAAATGAATTGCCAGATCTGGTTTACACCGCATCTGATCTGACTCGATTAGCAAATCCTGATATTTCGTATGCTTGGAATGAGATTATTCCGCAATATGCTCCCGATTTCAAAATTGATCAGAGTCGGATTGGCGTCAACACAATGCCTGACGGAAATTATTATACGGTCAAGAATGGATATTCTACAGAGCAAGAATGGAAGGATAATCCGAAAGCGCTACCAGGAGGTTCAGGACTAGCGATTAGACAAGATATCTTGGATGAGCTTGGTAATCCTAAACTAGACACACTGGAAGATCTGTATCAAATCCTAATGTCCGTAAAGCAGAAGTATCCGAAAATGATGCCGATTATTTTCGATAAAGATCAAATTGGTCAGTTTTTCCGCATTAACTTCGGCTTGAAAAGAAATACAGGCTTTATTGATCTGAACGGGAATGCCGTTCATTATTTGAAGGATCCTAACTACGTGGATTACTACTTGTACATGAACCGTCTCTATCGTGAAAAATTAATGACTGCCGAGAATTTCACCTTCAAGGATGCTCAGCAGGACGATCAATTATCGCTAAACGGACAAGTATTCGTGCACGGTGGGGCGATGGCTGATACCTTAAATGCTCAATTGTTAACGTTGAAGAAGGATTTCTCCTTTATGTCATTGCCTAAAGTATTAAGTGACAAAGCGGGCACGCCAATGGGTGGATCAGGCTGGTCAGGCATGTACATTACGAAAAACAATAAAAACGTAGAAGCTTCCATCAAATTCATGCAGTTTATGATGAGCGAAGAGGGACAGCGTTTAGGCGTGTGGGGGATTGAAGGCGAAGATTGGACTTGGAACGAAGAAGGACAATTCCCTGTCATGAAATACGATATGAATAACGCTGAAGTACAAAAGGAATTCGGTTATGTTTATTGGGGGCTGCTTGGAAGCAGCGGAGTTACGGAAGCGCTTCAACGCTACGATGAGAAAGCATTGCAAACGCCGTGGGGACTCGCTCTAAGAGATACCCTGAAGTTTAACCCGGCACTTGGTCTTGTCGCAACGAATCCGGACACGGATGAGCAGGTCATCGAGAGCCAAATCAAAAATATGGTAGCAACGGAAGAATTGAAAATCTATATGGCCAAATCTGAGGAAGAGGCTAAAAAGGCATATGAAAAAATGATTGCGCAAATGGAAAGCATGGGGCTAAGTAAGCTGGAAGCTTGGGCTACGACGAAGTACAAAGAATATCAGAAAAATTTCTAAAGAGATAGCTCACTTAATAAACGGGAGGTGGTGGGCAGGGATGATTCCTGCTCTACCCCCTCCTTTGTTCGTTTGTGGGATGAATCATGAGAAAAGGAGCATCAAAAGATGGATATTCAACCCTATGTAACTCCCTACAAGTATGGTAAACCAGTGTTGGTTGGTTCAGGTAAGCCGGGAAGCTTCGACCGGAATTCTGTTGATTGTCCTTTCGTATTCGAGCACCGCAGTCGCTTCTATATGATGTATGTCGGTTATGACGGCATTGGCTATCAGACGGCACTGGCAGTTAGCGATGACCTCCTCAGCTGGGAGCATCTTAGCATTATTTTGCAGAGAAAAGAGGATGGTGCGTGGGACTCCCAAAATGTTGCAGGAACTTGGATCCTGAGAGAGAATGAGCTGGATGCACCGCCGATTCTCAAGAAATGGGATAACAAGTATTGGCTCGTCTATCATTCCTATCCTCATCAAGGGTATGAGGAAGGACCGGCAAAGATCGGATTGGCTTGGACAGAAGATGAAGATTTGCTGAATTGGCACCGTTTGCCGGAGCCGATCCTTGTACCTGAGGAAGGCGCGGAATGGGAGCGGGGAGGCTTATACAAGGAATGTCTCGTAGAGCATGAGGGGACTTTCTATTTGTACTATAATGCAAAGACAACTGACGTTCCGTGGGTGGAGCAAACGGGTGTAGCCTTCTCCAATAATTTGCGAGAGTGGACGAGATATGAGCACAATCCGGTGCTTCCTGTAACTCCTGAAGGCTGGGACAGCGGCTTCGCAAGCGATCCCTGCGTCCTCAGACACGGCTCCCAATGGGTCATGTATTATTTCGGGTTTAATTTCAAGAAGGCCCAGGAGGGCCTTGCACTGTCCGATAATTTACTGGACTGGAGCAAGTATCCTGAGCCCATTATTGAGGTAGGCGAGGCAGGGGATATCGATGCTGTATTCGCACACAAGCCCTCTGTAATCTCGCACAACGGCGTACTCTATCATTTCTATTGCTCTTGCAGGAAAACGCAGGAGGGGGATCGGACGATTAACATGGGCAACGAATTTAGGACGATTACCGTAGCGGCTTCACAGGATGTTTTCAGAAAGTAGGAATAATGACTGCCTGTCCACCATTCATAGCAGATTGATGCGCACATATTCCCGCAGCCGTCCAATTGGCTGCGGTTTTGGCGTCGATCGAAGGGCTGCGATGCTCCACGATGCTTCTTACAAACTCATGAATGAGATGGGGATGCGAGCCATGATGTCCCCCACGTGTTAAATGCGCAATTTCTAAGGGAAGCAGATGCCCGAAATTCATAGGTTCCACCTTCTCACGGATATAAGCGTTGCTTCCGAAAATGCTCTGCGCTTGTTCATCTAATCTGAAGAGCACGGGTCCATCAATCGGCCAATCAAAGGAGGCCTTCTCCCCATAGACGCTGAAGCTTTCTATGGCTTGCTTGGCAGTATGGAATAAGCTCCTTGTCACCTCCGCGCACAAGCCTGGTTGGTCCAGCTCGAAGATTGCACATTCAATAGGAAACGGATTTCCATACTGGCTAACGAGCTCTTCACGCATATAGCCAGATCCGAAACAATGTACCTTAGCAGCACGCGTGTTACTTATCGCAAGTAACGGAGCAATCGCATGCGTTGCATAATGCATAGGCGGAAGCCCTCTCCAGTAAGAGGGCCAGTTTTCCATATCCTGATAGTGATAGCCTCGCAAAAATTGGATATTCCCAAATTCCCCACGAGCAATCCATTCTTTGACCATCAAATAGAATGAAGTATAGACGGCTGTTTCCATCATCATATCGTTTTTTTGACGGGTTTCGGCCGTATATACGATTTGCCGAAGCTCCTCTAGTGTCGTTCCCATGGGCACTGTGCAGGCGCAGTGCTTACCGGCATTCAAGACATCTAAGGTGAGCTGTGCATGCGTAGGAATCGGCGTGCATAGGTGAACAGCATCGTAATCAGGACTATCCAATACCTCTTGAATGCTGGAATGTGTTCGGGTTATGCCGTGTTCTTGGGAAACCTGCTCAATCTTATGCGTATCCGTATCGCATATGCCGACATATTCGACATTCGGATGCTTATGATAGATTTCAACGAAGCTTGAACCGAAGTTTAAACCGACAACAGCAATACGAATTTGAGTTTGAGTCAAGGCATAGCCCTCCTAGTCTACGACAACGTTAAAGCTGTATTGACCAGAGCTTAAGTGCAGAACCATCCAACCCGTCTCATTGCGCTCAAGTGAGATTCCGACAGCAGCCTCGATCGGACTTCCATTTTCGGTTATTGTCTGCGTATTAGAGATTGGAATATGGACAGTCGCAGTGCTGTTCACAGGTATAGTCAGGTCGAGCGTTAGGCTTCCGTCACCGCTACGCTGCCATTCGATGCTCATTTCTCCAAAGTCCGTACGAATTTTTGCTTTGACGTAAGTTAGACTATCTACGATATGAGGCTTAATCACATAATGTATAGCTTCTGTAACAGGGTCATGCGAATAATGGATGCCCGCCAAGTCTCGATAGAACCATTCTTCCAGATGACCTAGCATAAAGTGGTTTTGCGACTTGCCGACAGTCGGTCCGTCCCAGGCTTCCGTTAAGGAGGTTGCGCCATTTTGAATCTGATAGCCATAGCTTGGGTGTTCCGTTTGTCTCGACATTTTTAAGATCAAATCATTGCAATTGTGCTGTGACAACGCGAGCAGAACAAAGCGATAGGCTACATCTCCAGATGACGTATGATAGCCGCGTGCCTTAATATCATTAACCAGATGGCTCAGTACATCCGACTCGTATTTTTCATCGACTAAACCAAGCGCAAGCGACATCGCTTGTGCTGCCTGACTTCCGGGTCCATATTTCTTTGTGATTGGATCGAAGAAGGCTGCTTCGTATGCAGCTTTAATTTGCGAGCAGAGAGAAGTGTACTGCAATGCATCGTCGCTATGACCAAGCAAAGCTGCAATCTGCCTAAGGACATCAACAATATGATAGAACATGGCGGTTTCGGGAAGCGCAATCGGCGTGTTCTGGGTAAAGCCTGGACCTAGTTCGCCAACGTCATACCAGTCCCCTAGCCCGTCCTGTATGATAAGCTCTTCCGAATGACTGACCAAGAAGTCGATGTATCTTTTCATATCTGGATAGTGCTCGTTCATGACTTTCCGATTTCCGTATTGGGTATACAGAATCCAAGCATTCAAGATATAAGTTGCACCCCAGGGAACAGAATGCCGGAATACGTCCCATGGCTTCTCGAAAATAACGAATTCCGGAGCGGTTGTTGGAACCATCCCGTTCGGAAGCTGGGCATCTCGTATGTCGTCCATGACTTTTGTGAGCAGGGCTTCAATGGAGTAATTATAGATCATCGAGGGCCCCATGAGATGCACCTGTTCCAGCCAGCCAAACTTCTCTCGATGAGGACAGTCGGTGAAGACGCTCTTCATATTGCTGAGGATGGCCCAATTAATAATCTCGTGCGTGCGATTCAGCAGCAAATCTGAGCATTCGAATTGGCCACTCACTTCGATGTCTGGGTAGATCATCTGACCTTCCAGCTGCAATAGAATAGGAAGCTCGCTAGCTATGCCGCTATTCGCCTCTACCTCGATTGCTGGAACAGCACCTTCAATCTGAACGTAACGAAATCCAGAATAAGAGAAACGGGGCTGCCAGCTTTCGATGCCTTCCCCGCACAAAGTATAATGCCACTCATTCGGAGAGCCCGTCCATTTCTGGTTTACGGTACCATCGTCATTCAGAAGCTCTGCGGGTGTGATTTTTACACGTGAATTCGATCGTCCTTGGACCGTAATCCTGATCCATCCGGAGAAGTTTTGTCCAAGATCGTATACGTATTTGTGCGGCTCTATCCGCGTAATCTTGAGCGGTTGAAAGGTTTGCATAACCTTTAACGGTGGTGACTTGTCCCACTTGAGTTGACCGAGTGGCGCAGACGCTTCCTTAGCCTTCTGCCAGGAAACCGATCCAGAGAAAGCGGGCTGATCCCATCCGGGCTGCCACAGCTGCGCATCGTAATCTTCTCCTCCGTATACGGTTGAGAAGGTAATCGGACCTTTCGATGAAACCCACTCGGCATTGCTGCCGACCGTCTCGGTCGTACCATCGGTATATTCGATTTCGATTTGTACAATACATAGAGGGCGTCCGAAGGACTTCTCGTACTTCGCGTAGCGACCTCCACTTGTCACATGATAGAAGCCGTTGCCTAGCATGACACCGACAGCGTGTTGATCCGAGGTTAAGAGCTTCGTAATGTCATATGCCTTGTAAAGGCAGGTATGGTCATAGTGGGTCCAGCCTGGCTCAAGGACATGATCTTCGACCTTGCAGCCATTAATACGAAGCTCATATTGGCCCAATCCGCAAATGTAGGCTCGAGAACGATGGATAGATTTTTTCGTGCTGAATTCATGCCTAAAGACCGGCATAGACAAGTCGTTGTCCATTCCGTCTGCGGCCGTTTCATGCTCGATCCATTTGGCAGACCAGTCGTGCGCGTGGAGTAAGCCCATTTCCCACCAGCTTGTTTGGCTTTCCGTCATACGATTATGATTATCCCAAATTTGAACCTTCCAATAATATCGTTTACGGGATAGTAGCGGGATTCCCTCGTATTCAATGCCGAATTGACGCCGACTGTGGACGATTCCGCTATCCCATACGTCCCATTGCTCTTGCTCTGTCGCATGTTCGTTCGTGGAGACGAGAACGCGATAGGCGCTTTGATTTTCTATTCGTTCTCCATCGCTGGCGAGACTCCAACTTAATGTTGGCTGATGGCTGTCAAGGCCTAATGGATGGATTTGAGCATTCACATACAGGTTTCTGACGTACATAGGTTCAACATCCTTTCAAGTGGAGCGCACATGATTATCCATCCTAAGCTTAGCATGTTGCAGTCCGGATTTAGATTCCGAAAATTAAGGCTTTTTGTTAAAAATGATCGCTATGTTCATCCTACGGAACGAACTATACTTGAACGAAAGATGGGAGGCGATCCTTTGTGACAACGATAATGGAAGTAAGAAAGCGCTTTAGTCAAGCCGATCCGAATTTCGGTCCGTTACCGTTCTGGTGGTGGAGCGCGGAAGAGGTTACGGCTGAGCGAGTACGTTGGCAATTGCAGAAGTTCCGTAGCGGAGGCCTCCGGAATATTGGCATCATTAATATCGCTCCTACGGGTCCTCAGTATGGAAGCGTAAGCGACAATCCCGTTCACTATTCAGAACGCTGGTGGACGATGTTCGAGATCGCATTACGCGAAGCGGAACGGCTCGGTATGCGCCTGTATTTCTATGATCAAATCGGATTTTCCGGATCCAATATCCCGTCAAGACTCGTAACCGAGAACCCTGAGTATGCCGGCTATGGCTTGCGCCGCTTGCCGGTAAGTGAACCGTTGTCGGAAGGCGCGACGTTGCTCCTTGAGCGTGAAGATTACCGCTACGTTGCCGTAAGACAAGGCTTCAATTGGCTTGACCCTGTGGCGACGTCGTCATTGCTCAAGCTCGTTCATGGTGAATTCGAGCGGAGATTTCCGAACGATCTGGGTAAGACGCTCGGCGGGAGCTTCCAGGATGAATTGCCACCGCTACCGTTATGGACGACGGAATTACCCGCAAAATATAAGCTTCAATACGGTGAGGATATATATCCTGATCTGCCCGCTTTATTCGATGATCTGCCCAACTCAGCAATTGTGCGCAGACGGGTGTACAAGCTAGCGGCTGAACTGGCTGAGCAGTCTTTGTTCATTCCACTAGCACAATGGCATGAGAAGTACGACATGTTAATCTGCTGCGATCAAGCGGGTCCTGCACGCAGGGCTGATGTGCATGGCGCACAGCGATTGTATTTGGATTATTTCCGTACGCATCGCTGGTATAATGCAGCGGGTAGCGACATGGATGGAGAAATTAAGCCGCATTCTTCGATGGTGCACCTTCATGGCGGCAAGCGAGTATTTCTGGAAGCGTTCCATACGAGTGGGTGGGGCGGAACTCTCGAAGAAACCTTACATTGGCTCATTCCGTGGCTGCAAGCAGGAGTCACCTTATATAGTCCTCATTCCGTGTATTACAGCACGAGAGGAGGCTGGTGGGAGTGGGCACCCCCAGATACGGGTTGGCGTCAGCCCTATTATGAGCATTATTCAATCTTCGCGGATACGATCAGCCGAGTGTGTTCGTTATTAAGCGAAGGTTCTCATGTGGCAGATATCGCAGTACATTATCCAGCAAATGCAGTATGCGGATACATGTCCTTAGCAGATGGCGGCGATCTGGAGCATCCGATGGTCGTTGCCAACCAGATGCCTCATCCCTCGCTACAGCACATTCACAATACGTATGTAAGCATAACGGGGCGCTGGGGACGGAAGGAGCAGCGCAATCTTGGAGCACTGAGAGAAGTGTTCCGAGATTATGATATCGTGGATGATTCGGCGTTAGAGAAGTCGTTCGTTGAGGAGGGCAAGCTAGCCATTGCGAATGAGCGGTTCTCTGTACTCCTGCTCTGTGGAACAACAGAAATGGACGAAGCCGCGCGATTGCGGGTAGAAGGGTGGATTAAGCAAGGAGGACAAGTGATTGTAGTCGATGTCCTTGACGAGCAGCCTCCGCTTGAAGGAGCGATCTATGCGGCTTCTGCCGAAGAAGCGGTTGCCATGATTACCGCAAGCGTACCTGTAAGGATAGAAGGATCGGGCATGAGCTTGCACCGCCGGACAAATGATGCGGATGTGTTCCTATTATTGCCTGAAGAAGGTACATTGCTAAGAATGCACGAGCCTGCGAATGAACGCACGACGGTGCAGCGACAAGGCACATATCGCTTACGCACGGCTGGAGCGCCTCAGATTTGGGATCCTGTTAGCGGAGAGGTATTAGATGCCGTGTATAAACGAGATGGGGAATGGGTAAAGGTTGATGTCCCCTTCGACAGTTGGCCCGCTGCATTAGTTGTATGTCCTCAGTCATCGTCCTTGACGACATCAGCCATGGAGCAAGCACCGGGACTCGACTTCCAGCAAGGCCCAATGCCGGCACATGTTCGGGGTGAACAGGGGTCCGGTGAAGAGATCGAGATTCCGAGCGATGCATGGCGGATTCAAGCGGTGTCGACCCTTGATAATCGATATGGAGATTTTGACCTTCATGGTGAGTACTGTGAGTATGTACCGATTGAGACGCGGCTTGTTAAGGTTCAAAGAGAGTCTGGGGGTCAGACTGGATTGCAAATTGGCTGGCACTTAAGTGCATATGATGATTCCGAGTGGAAGCAGCGTCTGTGGAGTGAAGCGGATTACTGGACAGCCTCTAAGGGTGAGCAGCACGATCCCGAGCATTGTTGGCCTGTTACCTACTCGCAAATCATGGGGGATATGAAATTCAGAACTTGGGCTGGGCGGATGGGCAGAGTCCCGCGAAGATTTCTCAACCTCGGATACTTGGAAGCGGGGGAAACGGTATGCGCGGCCACGCATGTCATCGCACCAACCACTGGGCGTTATTGGATCCGAGCAGAGAGCAATGCAAGGTTAGAGGGTTCGTTGAATGGCAAAGCGATTGAGTGGACTGGCGGACCTGAAGAACAAACCGCATGGCTGGAGCTAGACAGCGGAGCAAATGCACTCATCCTTCGCGCGAAGGCGATTGTTAAGGGGGTCATCCGAGCAGCTGTTGAAGTTAATACGGTAGCTCGCCCTGCATTGCCGAAGTGGATTTATGCGCAGAATCCGAATAGGAGCTCCTCTCTGAAGCTAACAATTCCATCCAGCGATGGACCGGTTCAAAAGGTTCGAATGGTATTCGCAGCCAAAGGCAGAGCCATTTTGTTCGTGAACGGGGAGCAGGTTATTGAGCATGGAGACTTCAACCCCTATATTCGTCAAGGGCAGGAGGAGCTGGATCTGACTGCACTATGGCGTAGCGGAGAGAACGAAATAAAATTCGTGCTACCCGAAGGTGTGGGAGAGGTATTCGCAGATGGGATCATTGAACGTACGGACGGAGATGCGATCTCCTTCTGCACGGGAGAGCATTGGCAGGACGAACAGGATAACGCACCATTCCTATTGCATGAAGCGGTCTTGCAATTCGCTGAGACGGAATCGCTGTGGATCACTGACCGAGATCATCCACTATCTGGCGTGGGGTGGTTGATGCCGTACGCCATACCGGATCCCACACCACTTAGCTTTCAGCGAGATCCTTCCGAAGCGGGTAAAGCGATTTGGCTGCGATACACCTTGCCGATTGGGGCTAACCGAATGAAGCTGCAATGTTCAGGTAAGAGTAGATTATGGATCGATGGGCAGGAGATCACCGTTCGTAATGGCATAGCAGATTTTACACCACAGCCAGCCCATGTCCAAGCTGCAGTGCGAGTCGAACCGTTCGGCATAAGCTCTGATACGGATGTGTTGAAGGGACCGATTCGTTATGAGACCGTTCCGACATTGGGATGTGTTGGAGATTGGCGGTCAGCACTCAATATGCCGCATTACAGCGGCGCGGTAGAATACGAAACGACGATCGAATTGTCCGGCACAGGGCAGGCTGATCTTGAACTGGGTCATGTGCGTGGAACGGCAGAATGCTGGTTGAATGGTCAATCTCTTGGAGTTAGGGCTTGGCGACCGTATCGGTTCAGACTGGGGGATGATCTTCCAGCAGGCAAATATGCGCTTCGCATCCGCGTGACGAATACCCTAGGGACGCATTATGAGGTGGGACGACCGACCAGTAATGTAGGAGGCAGCACGGATCCGAAAGTGTCGTATTGGGCGCTATCTTCGATGAGTCCGACCGCTCAGGACGATTTCGCTTCAGGCGGATTATACGGTCCTGTACGTATTAAAGTGCAGTCATCGAATAGCTAAATTCTTTGAAATGAACATCGACATCTTATAAATATTCACTTTCGATTTTACTGAAGTAACGGTACAATGCTTGTACTGTTACTTTTTTTTATTGTCTAATGAAAGCGCTTAACAAAAGGTGGAACGTCTAATATTTGGAAAAGTAGTGATTAGGTTATGAAAAGCAGGGAGCTATTCACGTTCTTCCGTCAATTGTGGGATAAATTCAGCAGTGTTCGTATTGTTAGAAAAATGGCTTTAGGTTACATTCTCCTCGTTGTTGTCCCGTTCATTACCTTCGGATTTTATTTTTTTAATCAAATCTATGATGAAATGATGGAAGAATACTCGCGAGGAAAGCAAGAGTTGGTTAGACAAGCAGCAGGAAGCTTCGATGTGAGTCTTGAGCAGGTGAAATCGGTCCATTCGTTGTTCCAATACAATCAGCAAGTACTTGAATACTTGAATGGCAATTATTTGGCAGAGGTCGATCAGGTTTATAATTATTTGAAAGACGTTCGCCCGGCATTTTCATTTGCTTATTTAGGCAATGAGGCGATCAAATCCATCCGCTTGTTCAAATCCAACCCATCGGTATTAGCTGTAGCCGGAGAAGTGGATAATTTGAATACACTATCTAATCCTAAGATTCTGGAACAGTTGAAGGAGCTCAAGGTCAGCCAGGGATTGTGGCAAAAACAAGAGGAGAGCGGAGCAGCAGGCATTCCTTATATTGCCTATTACCAAAGGCTCTACAACAACAGCTATGCGAGACAGCTGGCTGTTATGGAAGTGGTTGTGGATGATACGATTTTATCCAATTTTATGAATACGGTGAAGGCATCTAAGGGAACGGAAGTCATGATTGTTCACGATCAGAAGGTCGTATATCGGGACAAAAGCGATAGCTTCAATGATGAACGAGAGCAAGCGGCTATGGCTGCGTTCAAAGGTAAGAATGGCTATTGGAAAGATGGCAATCTGCTCGTTAACGTACTCGTGCGAAATGATCTGCAGCTCACCTTTTATTTTTTCAGTCCGTTGGACGAGGTGTTTTTGGATTTTCGTAAAGCAACGTGGGTAACCGGAAGTATCCTCTTTGTAATGCTCATCGTGCTTTCCGTTCTTTATTATTTGATCGCTTCTTTGCTGACCAAACGAATATTGAAGCTGGCGAAGCATATGCGACGGGTGGATGAGAACAATCTGAGTGTATATGAAGGCGAGACAGCGAGCGATGAGATCGGATTCCTGACCCATTCCTACAACTCAATGATTCATCGGATCGATGAGCTGCTGAATAAGGTTCAGAAAGCGGAATTGATGAAGAAGGAAGCCGATTATTTGGTCATGCAAGCCCAAATCAAGCCTCATTTTCTGTACAATACCTTGGAATCGATTCGCATGCTAGCTGAAATAAACGACGATCAAGAAGTCGTCGATGCAACTCATACGTTCGGCAAATTACTGCGGTATACGTTATCCTCGGGGGAAAATGAAACGCCGCTTGTAGATGAACTTAAGAATATTCGCAATTACTTGGAAATGTACAAGCTGCGGATGCTAGATCGTCTAAGCTATGAAATTCATGTGGATGCAGAGATCTCTGGATTATTTTGTCCGCGCTTTATTCTTCAGCCACTAGTTGAAAATAGTATCTATCACGGAATATCCAAGATCCGAGGCCAAGGTGAGATCAAGGTGAAGATAACGGAAGCCGACCCGTTCATTCAGATCACCATTGCCGATAACGGAGCGGGCATTACGGAGGAACGTCTTGCTATCATACGAGGTGTGCTAGACAATCGATTGGATCGAAGTGAACTCCAAACCGAAGACTCTGGTTTGGGATTATACAATGTGAGTGAGCGGATTAAGGTCTATTTCGGAGAAAGCTCGGGGCTGGATATTTACAGCAAGGTTGGAGAAGGCACGCTTTATGTTGTGAAGCTTCTAAGAGAAAGGGGAACTCCAAATGCTTAATCTAATGATTGTCGATGATGAACCATTCATGATTAACGGTCTGATGAATATTATCGAGAAGGGAAATACGCCTTGTTCGGAAGTGATCAAGGCTTCCGATGGTTTTGATGCGCTAGAAAAGCTGGAAAAATTTAGACCGGACTTGATGATTACGGATATCCAGATGCCAGAGATGGATGGGCTCGAGCTCATCCGCCAAGTTCAGGAAAGAGGTCTTTGCAAGCGTTTTATTATTTTGTCCGGCTATGATGATGTGAAGTATATGAGACAAGCGATCAAACGCCGGGTGATCGACTATTTGATGAAGCCGATCGACAAAACGGAGCTGTACGACATCTTGGCGAATGTATCGCTTGAGCTGATGAACTCATCGACTCCTAAGGAATATTCGAATGTACTAAGCCATACGGTATCCGATCCGACGATTGACGAATTAGAGGTAAGTCGGCTCTCCAAGAACGTGAAAAAAATTATTCAGTATATCGATCTGCACTATACGAAGGATCTTTCCTTGGATCAGATTGCCGACCATGTGTTCTTGCATCCGAATTACATCAGCGCTTTATTCCGTAAGGAAACGGGGCTTACCTTCATTCATTATTTGCATCTTTATCGGATCAAGAAAGCCAAAGAAATGATGGTCAAGGATATCGAGCTGTCTTTTCATCAAATATCAGAGCGTGTGGGCTATGAAAGTGTGAGACATTTCTTTAATGTGTTCAAAAAATACAGCGGCGCGACTCCCGGAGAATATCGGGAACAATTCAAGCTTCAAATAAGGTGCTGATGAAAGGATAGAAACAATGTTGGACTATCCATAGAACATATCGAAGACCGAATGCTTCAAAAAGAACATTCGAACCTGAGATATGTTCTATTTTGTATAGCCGTTATTCATGTGAAAATAGGGGAATAAGGATGTGATGCCAATGTTTAATAAGCCTATCCCGAAAATACTTCACGGTGGGGATTACAATCCAGAGCAATGGCCTGAGGAAATATGGCAAGAGGATATGCGGCTTTTCAAGCTTGCAGGGGTTGATATTGCGACGATAAACGTGTTCTCTTGGGCGTTGAACCAGCCTGACGAGAATACGTATGAATTCGGCTGGCTTGATCAAGTGATGGACATGCTTCATGACAATGGTGTATACGCTTGCATGGGAACAGGGACAGCAGCTCATCCGGCATGGATGGCGACCCAATATCCCGACGTTCTGATGGTCGATTTTGAAGGTCGAAAGAGAAAGTATGGCCGACGTCACAATTCGTGCGCCAATAGTCCGACATTCAAAACCTACTCCCAGCAAATCGCTTATCGGCTTGCTGAAAGATATAAAGACCATCCAGCCTTGCTGTTATGGCATGTGAACAACGAGTATGGTTCGCGCTGTTATTGCGATAATTGTGAGAAGGAATTTCGGAAATGGCTGCAGCGTAAGTATGGCAGCTTGGATGCTCTGAATGAGGCCTGGTACACTCGCTTTTGGGGACACACCTTCTATGATTGGAACGAGATTGTCCTGCCGAACGTGCTGAGTGAGCATCTGAGCTCAAGCAATCAGGATGCGACGGCTTTTCAAGGAATTTCCTTGGATTATGCTCGATTTAATTCAGATAGCATTCTGGAGAGCTATAAGCTTGAACGGGATGCGATCAAGAGCGTTATCCCGAATGCAGTTGTGACAACGAACTTCCAGGGCAACGGAACGTATAAGCCACTGGATTATTTCAAATGGGCCAAGGAGCTCGATGTGATCGCGCTCGATAGCTATCCGCCAGATGATGCGCCGCCCAGCTATACGTCGATGCGGCATGATCTGATGAGAGGGCTTAAGGGCGGAGCACCGTTCATGCTAATGGAGTCTTGTCCGAGCCAGCTGAACTGGAAGCCGCAAAATCCGCTCAAAAGACCTGGTGTGTCCAGACTATGGAGCTATCAGTCGATTTCTCGGGGTGCGGACAGCATTATGTATTTTCAAATGAGACGCTGTGCGGGAGCGTTCGAGAAATTCCATGGCGCTATGATAGATCACGCCGGTCATGAGAATACTCGCGTATTTCAGGAATGTGCTTTAGTTGGACAGGAGCTTGGCCAGTTAGGCGATCGAATTGTGGGTGCACGAACGCCTGCAAAGGCGGCCATCGTCTTCGATTGGGACAATTGGTGGGCGATCGAGTATTCGAGCGGGCTAACCGATCAGCTAAAGTATTTGCAGGAGGTTCAAAAATACTACGATGCGTTCCATGGTCGTAATATCGCGGTCGATTTCGTCAGTACGGAATCGGACCTCAGTGGATATGACGTCCTAGTAGCGCCTGTGCTGTATATGGTGAAGGAAGGCTATGCTAAGAAGCTGGAGCAGTTCGTCTCCGCCGGGGGGACATTTTTAACTACGTCCTTTAGCGGAATCGTAGACGAGAACGACAAAATCCCACTTGGCGGGTACCCAGGTAAGCTGCGTAATCTGTTAGGAATATGGGTTGAAGAGATTGATGCGCTCCTACCTTCGCAGCGCAACCTGATGCGAATGAACAGATCAGCTGGAGAGCTTGCTGGGTCGTATGAATGTAGCATTTTGTGTGATGTGCTGCATTCCGAAGGTGCCGAGGTGCTCGCGGAGTTCGGTCGTGAATTTTATCAAGGGATGCCAGCGCTAACCCGTCATTCCTTCGGCAGCGGCGAAGCCTGGTATGTCGCCTCTAGCCCGGAGCCGAGTTTCCTGGATAAGCTTGTACTGCATCTGTGTGCGAATAAAGGGATTACCCCCTTGCTGGATACCCCTGCGAATGTTGAAGCGACGTTCAGGGAAAAGGATGGGCACCGTTACATGTTCGTGTTAAACCATAATGATGATGCGAAGCTTGTGAACATTGGGCCACTAGCGCATAAGGATTTGTTGCGCGGTGGTGAGTTGAGCGGAGAAGTTAAGCTTGATCCCAAAGGTGTTCTACTGCTGCAAATAGGAGAGTGAACGTAACCATGAGCATAAATAACAACAATCCGATGCTGCTCTGGTATCAAAATCCAGCTGAGGAGTGGGTGGAAGCACTTCCGCTTGGGAACGGCAGAATGGGAGCCATGGTGCATGGCGGCATTAAGAGAGAACGCATTTCATTAAACGAGGATACCCTGTGGACCGGCTCGCCAAGGGAAGCCGACAATCTGGAAGCAATTAAGCATCTGGATGAATCTCGTAAGCTGATTTTTGCTGGGCAATATCGTGAAGCTCAGACGGTAATCGAGAACCATATGCTCGGACCCTGGTCGGAAGCTTATCAGGCGATGGGAGACCTAGAGCTGGAAATGGAACATGGCTCCAACGTACTGTCCTATCGCCGTGAGCTAGATCTAAACAGCGCAATTAGCCGCACGGAGTTTACGTATGGAGACACGACTTATGTACGTGAAGCTTTCATTTCAGCCGTCGATCAAGTCATGGTTATTCGGATTACTGCGGATCAGCCCAACAAAATAAACCTGCATGCTTCGTTGCGCAGTCCGTTGAACTATTCGACAGGAAAAATTGGTGTGGATCGCATTTTCATGGCTGGTGCAGCGCCTAGCCGTATGGATCCAATGGGTAGCCCTGCCGAAGAAACGGTATTCTTCGAGGAGAACAAAGGGGTGCGCTTTCAAGTTCAGCTTCAAGCTATAGCGGAAGGCGGGCATGTCGAGACGCATGGCGCGCGTTTGCTCGTCAAATCCGCAAATGCCGTCACTTTACTGCTTAGTGCCGCGACCAGCTTCAATGGCTATGATAAGGATCCCGTAACTGAGGGGAGAAATCCGGCTGAGCTGTGCGAAGGCTCGTTAGTTGAGGCCTCTCGGTATAGCTATGCACAATTAAGGGAGCGACACATCGCAGATTTCCAACCTTACTTCGATCGGGTGGAGCTGGATTTAGGCGGGGACAGCCGAACCGAGCTACCAACCGATGAGCGTATTATTGCTGTGCGCGACGGTGGGGAAGACGCACAGCTCGCTGCGCTATTTTTCCAATTCGGTCGTTATTTGATGATCAGCAGCTCGCGGCCCGGAACACAGGCGACTAATCTTCAGGGCATATGGAACAACATGACGAAGCCGCCTTGGTCATGTAATTATACGACCAATATCAATACGGAAATGAACTACTGGCCAGCCGAAAGCTGTAACCTCGCAGAGTTCCATTTTCCATTATTCGATATGCTGAATGATCTGCGGACGACAGGCGGTAAAATGGCAGATGTCTATTACGGCGCTAGAGGCTGGACCGCACATCATGGCGTCGATCTATGGCGCACGGCCACACCGCAGGGAGGACCATCGAAAGGACCGGCGACTTGGGCTTACTGGCCGATGACTGGGCCTTGGATGTGCCAGCATCTATGGGAGCATTATGCTTTCAGTGGAGATGTCGATTTCCTACGGGAAGTCGCCTACCCAATCATGAAAGAAGCGGCAATGTTCTGCCTTGATTATCTGGTTGAGGATGAGAACGGGAATCTCGTATCGTCTCCATCGACATCGCCGGAAAATACGTTCATCGCGCCGGACGGATCGCATGTTGCGGTCGGGATGAGCTCAACGATGGATATTGCGCTTATGCGCGAGCTGTTCACCAATTGCATTCAAAGCTATCGGATATTGAACGAAACCGATGGCTTCGGGGATACGTTGAGCCAGGCATACGATCGCTTATTGCCATTCCAGATTGGCCAGCATGGCCAGCTTCAGGAGTGGTTCCAGGATTTTGAAGAAGCAGAGCCGGGTCACCGGCATACGGCTCATCTGTATGGACTGCATCCGGGTAACCAAATTACACCTCGGGGAACGCCAGAGCTGACGCAAGCCGTGCGAACGACATTAGATCGCCGTCGAGTGTACGAGGGCACGGATACGATCGGCTGGTGCTTTGCTTGGAATATTAACATTTACGCACGGCTGGAAGATCCGGACAACGCTTACGGCTATTTAAGAAAGCTGCTCGGTAATCCGTTTCCGAACCTCTTTAACGCGCATCGACATCCCAAAATTACGTTTTATCCGTTCTCGATAGAGGCGAACTTCGCGGCTACAGCGGGTATTGCTGAGCTACTTGTACAAAGCCATGCTAGCGAATTACATTTGCTGCCCGCATTGCCTTCAGCTTGGAGCAGCGGCAGCGTGAGAGGACTTCGCGCCCGCGGTGGATATGAACTAAGCATGGAATGGAAGCAGGGGAAATTGCATCATGCAGTTATTAAGGCTTCCTTGAACGGGAACTGTAAGTTGCGATTATCCGAGTCTGTCACAATTGATGGCGTCGACAGTAAGATTGTGGCTGATGGTGTTGTCGAGTTCATGACTGAAGCGGGGAAATCGTATCGGGTTGTACCGATTTCAGATTAGATAGGCAGAATATTCAATATTGGAAGTCAGAATCGTCCCCTTTGCCACATCAGGCGAAGGGGATATGCTTAAATAATGCTTGTCTTATACGGTAGAACTGGAGGATGGTTATGAACACAATCGATACTGAAATACCAGATTGGATGAATTTGAACATTCTGGAACGTAATACGATAGCCCCACGGGCAGACTTGCTTCCTTACGGGGATTTTAATAGCGCTTTGGAGAAAAAACGTGAGGCATCGCCTTACTATCATTTATTAAATGGAAGCTGGAAATTCTGCTATGCTGGAAGTCCGGATTTGGCTCCTGCTCATTTTTTTGTAACCGATTTCAGAGATGAAGACTGGGATCAAATACCGGTACCTGGAAATTGGCAAATGAATGGATACGGAAGCCCACATTACAGTAGCTGTCCTTATCCTTTTCCTATAGATCCGCCGAATGTGCCGCTCATGAATCCAGTTGGCTGTTATCGCACGGTGTTTCAGCTTAGAGAGGGTTGGGATGACAGGCAGACTCGGCTCGTTTTCGACGGTGTGGATTCGTCCTATCATGTGTGGGTAAATGGTCAGTTTGTTGGATACAGCCAAGGCAGCCATAACCGTTCAGAGTTTGATATCTCTTCGTTCGTTCAGGCTGGACATAATGTGTTGGCCGTTCGAGTGTACCAATGGTGCGATGGAAGCTATCTGGAGTCTCAGGACAAATGGCGATTAAGTGGGATTTTTCGGGATGTGTTCCTATTATCGCTTCCGAACATGACCATTGAAGATGCTCGTGTACGTACGATACTGGCTAGCGATTATCGGAGTGCCGAGCTGGAGATGAAGCTGAAAATAACGCAAACCCATCAAGGGCATCGAGAAGCAAACTCTGCGGACTTTGACTCATGGAAGCTTCGTACGATATTGATGGACGAGCAGCGAGAGACAATTTTTGATCGTTATTATGAGGGATCGCTTCAGCCGGAAGATGGTCTAGAGAGGAGTATTATGCTCTCGGAACAGATCGAAGCTCCAAGCACATGGACAGCGGAAACCCCCTATTTGTACAAGCTACTGATAACGATATACGATGCTAACGATGTGATCCAGGAGGTTAAGGAGATATCGGTCGGCTTCCGCGATATTGCGATTAGAGAGGGACAGCTGTATATCAATGGGAAGCCGATTATTATTAAAGGTGTAAATCGGAATGAATTCCACCCGGTTACCGGTTATGTAACGACGCTGGAAGCTATGGTTGCGGATATTAAGCTGATGAAGCAGCACAATGTCAATACTGTTCGGCTATCCCACTATCCTAACGATACCCGTTGGCTGAATCTATGTGATCAATACGGTTTGTTCGCGATTGACGAGGCAGATCTGGAAACGCATGGCTTTCACTTTATTGAGGATGAGAGCTATCTAAGCAAGCATGAGGATTGGCGAGAAGCTTATGTTCAGCGGGCGAGAAAAATGGTGGAGCGGGATAAGAATCACCCGTCCGTTATTCTATGGTCACTAGGTAACGAATCCGGCTATGGTTCGAATCACGATGCGATGGCGCATTGGGTCAGAGAAGCAGATCCTACACGACCGATCCATTATGAACGAGCCTATGAAGCTTCCGTTGTCGACGTCGTCAGCACGATGTATCCCTCAGTTGATATGCTGATCGCGGAAGGGGAAAAGGATGACCCACGACCTTATCTAATGATCGAATTCGGTCATGCCATGGGAAATTCCACGGGCAACCAGAAGGAATATTGGGATGCGGTGTACGCCTATCCGCGGCTGCTCGGTGGACTGATATGGGAATGGTCTGATTTAGGTATCACTCAGAGCACAGCCGAAGGGAAGAACTGGTACGCATACGGCGGAGATTTCGGAGATGAGCCACATAGTGGACCCTTCTGTATGGATGGGCTTACGTTCCCGGATCGCGGTCTGAAGCCTTCGATACTCGAATACAAAAAAGCGATAGAGCCCGTGAAGATTGAAGCAATCGATATACTTGCCGGCCGAGTACGCATTACGAATCGCTATCATTTTGTATCGCTTGCGCATCTGTATGGGGAATGGAAGCTGATGCGGGACGGTATAGAGCTAGACGGGGGAACGATTGAGTCCCTATCCACAGAAGCTGGCTCACAGGACATCATTGAGTTACCTCTTAATGGCGCTCTGTTGAAATCTTCCGGTGATTATTGGATTCACATTCGATTTTTACTAAGAGAAGATACGGCGTGGGCAGAAGCGGGACATGAAATCGCATGGGCAGATTTGCAGCTACCAGTAGAAGGCGCTAGCACTGTATCTGCGACTATAGCAAAGCAACATCCTCTGCGGGTGGAAGAAGAGAAGAAGGAAATGATTATCTCCGGCGAAGGCTTCCGAATTACTTTCGATAAGCTCACAGGATGGATCTCGGCTTGGGAGCAACAGGGTGAGAATGTGCTTATTTCTGGACCTAAGCTCAACCTCTGGCGTGCTCCGGTTGACAACGATGTCCATCTGGCCAAGGAATGGATTAAAGCTGGGTATAATCGACTCGTTGCCGATGTTCGGAAATTTACGGTGTGCGAGAGTAATGAGGATATCTGCCGTCTATCGGTGGAAATGACTTTGGGAGCCAGAGGGGAAGGGCTTGCCTTCCGATCTATTATCCATTATGAGATTGACCGTAACGGACAGGTGAACATCGAAGCTACCCTTGATCCCACGAAGGAATTGCCTTCATTGCCGCGATTCGGCTTAGAGCTTCGTCTAACGGACAGCTATGATCAACTTACCTGGTTCGGCAAAGGTCCTCACGAATGCTACCCAGATCGCAAAGAAAGTGGAAAACTAGGTGTATACAGCGGAACTGTTGAAGAACAATTTGTCCCCTATGAGAAGCCTCAAGAGAACGGAAATAAGTCGGAGGTGCGCTGGTCCACGATTGTGAATGAGCAAGGGCTCGGCTTGCAGTTCAAGGGTAAGCTTCCTTACGAGATGAGCGTTCATCATTATTCGACTAAGGATATGACCGAATCTCGTCACATTCATCAGCTGACACGTCTGAATGAGACAATTGTTAAGCTGGATGCCGGACATAGTGGAATCGGTAATCATAGCTGCGGCTATGCGCCAACGATGGACAAATATTTGCTTAGCTCTAAGGAGCAGCGCTTTGAAATATCGATTGTAGCCGTGCGAAAGACGAAGCATGATTGATGAGTTGAAAGGGCCAAGTGCCGATGTGCTGCTATTGGACTTAGAAACAATCGAATTCGGGAGAAGGTTGACAACATGAGAATAATGATTACAGGTGCCAATCGCGGGATCGGATTAGCTATTGTCGGGGAGTTCCTGAAGCAAGGACATGAAGTGATTGCGGGCGTCAGAGATATCGGCCGCGCGGACAAGCTTGCGGAGTTGCGGGAAGCCCACCCCGGCTTGCTTACGTTGCTCACGTTGGATGTGCAGGAAGAGGAATCCGTTCGCGAAGCCGCGAGCCAAGTGAGTGAGGCGCAAGGAAATATCGACGTAATCATCAATAATGCAGCGATCGCGATCGGAAGACCGGATACAGTCGGTAACGCAGATTTGGCCGACTATGAGACCACATTCCAGACGAACGTGTTCGGTCCGGTTCGAGTGTGCAAACATTTTATCCCGCTTATTCAGGAAGGCGAGCGGGCGATGGTGATCAATATGTCTTCTACATCCGGAATTATGGACAACTGTAAGAGTCCAGATTATTCCTACGGGATGTCGAAGGCAGCGTTAAATATGTTTACCGGCAAGTTACGCCATGAGTTGGCTGGCCGCAGCATTAAGGTTTACTCCGTTCATCCCGGTTGGGTACGCACGGATCAGGGGGGGCCGGATGCGCCACTCGATGCTTGCGAGCCGGCCAAGCAAATCTATGAACTGGTAGCAGGGCTGCAGAAGCCTGACCATGATGGATTCTTCATCCATGCGGACGGCTCGCACTTGCCCTTCTAAAATCGTACATGCTGCTATTGCGTTGAAAGTCAGGCTATAGAGAGGGGGCTGTGCCATAAGTGAACCTTATGATCAGCCTCTTTACTTTTCTGCCGGATCAACTTCCAAAGCTGCCTCCAAAACGCTACCGGATTCGAAGCCAATGCTCCAACTCCTCCTCCAAAACGTGAATCTATAGCGAATAACGATATGGCATAACGTTATTCAAGAGCTTAACTCCAACATTCGGTCGATAGAGTGATGCGATAACGTTATTGTTCCAAATCTGCCTCCAAAACGTGAATTCGAAGCCAATAACGTTATGGCGTAACGTTATTCAGGTGCTTAACTCCAACATCCGGTCGATAGAGTGATGCGATAACGTTATTCTTTCAAATCCACCTCCAAAACATGTCCCCTAAGATGAGAGGCAATCTCGTCAAGATAGCAGCAATTGACCAAAGACGAAAAAAAGTGCTATGGGAATAAACCCTGCTGCACCAACCTTTTTCGTTTTGGGAAAGTCCCCCTCTTTCATTTTCCTAAATTAAAGCTTAGCATCAAGGGATGCGGAATGGAATTACTCTATGATGACCAATGAGAAGCTCACAAGAAGTGCTGATCGGTTGCAGGAGATAGCGATATTTGGTATTGTAAACGCTAGCATAAAGGGGGGCACCGTCATCCGCATCCGCACCGTACTATTACTTAGCTACTTTGTTGTCATTTTACTTAGTATTACATTAGTCGGGACCGTATCGTTCTATATCTCTTCCAAGACGATATCTGAGAGAATCGAATCGGCCAGTATGCAGGTCATCAGGCAGATTGAGAACAATATGGATAACGACTTTCATAGCAAACGCAATTTATTGCTTGCACCCTATAATGATTCTGAATATGTTGACGGAATTAACCGTTATGAAGATATGAGCGCTCAAGAGAAGTTTCAGTTCCGGCAAAACATTGGAGATCTCTACTTAAAAAGCTTTAATGTGACTCCGATCCGCGATTTCATCCGGTTCCAAATCTATTATAGCAACGGGGAACTGTTAAGCTCTTCAGATGCACGGAAGCCTTGGACACCGGCGCAGGTGCGCAATTCGGAATGGTTTCGCTCGACCGTCGCCAAGGATGGAGAAGTATTCTTTAGTGGATTAATTGAGACGGATGGGAAGGACACGTCGGAAGTGGCCTCTTATTCCTCATCCATTATGATCCGGGACTTCTCTAATCCAGACCGCTTCATTATAATGCGGACGGAATACAGATCGAGTCTATTCCACAGTATCGGACTGAACGACAATTTATCCGAGAACAGCCAAATCGTGTTTTTGGACGAGAATAATCGACTTATTTACGAATCAGGGGATCATCCAAGCTCTCTCTCCGAAGCGGATAAGCTTGGACGAGTGATTGGCAAGGAAGGGAAATTCTGGACAACTATCGGTGATCAGGAAATGCTCGTGTCGTATACGAGGTCCGAATACTCGAATTGGAAAGCTGTTATCATCACACCGAGGGTCGAAATATTCGGAGCGCTCGACAAAATTAAGACGACGGTTATTTTTACCGCGCTAATCGCATTCGTCATTACATTCCTCATCTCCGTGATGTTCGGTCAACGAATTACAAAGCCGATCCTGAACTTATTCAAGTCCGTTAATCGCATTAAGCGGGGGGATTTCTCCATTCGGGTTGAGGTCGACCGGAACGATGAGATCGGTCTTATCGGGAAAAACTTCAACGCGATGCAGGATGAGCTTCAGACGTTGATCGAGACGAAGTATTTGAACCAGATCAAGCTGCAGGAAGTCGAGCTGGCGATGCTTTATTCGCAGATCAATCCGCATTTCCTCTATAACACGCTCGATAGCATTCGCTCGATGTCGGATTATTATAAGGTGCCTGAGATAAGTGTGATGGCGCAGTCGCTCGCGGACATGTTCAGGTATAATACGAAAAACCGGGACGAAATTGTCACGCTGCAAGAGGAACTCGTACAGATCGACGCTTACATTCAGATTCAGAGCATCCGATTCGAGGACAAGATCGTCTATCATCAGATGATCGATGAGGAGCTGTATGGGTCTCCATTGTTGAAAATGACACTGCAACCCCTTGTGGAAAATGCCGTGTTTCATGGGATTGAGCGTAAGCGTGGAAAAGGAAACATTACGATCTCGGCTCAGCGCGAACAAGCTCGAATCAGACTAACCATCAAGGATGATGGCGTCGGCATATCGGAGAGAAGATTAAACGAGATTAGAGAAAAGCTGAAACCACCTATGCAGCAAGCTGAAGTCACCTTCTCCGCCCAGGAGAACGGAATCGGCATCACAAATGTATACTCCCGATATAGGATTCGTTTCGGTGACCGCTTTGATTTCTTTATTGACAGCAAGAAAGGGATCGGCACGGAAATTACGTTGATCTTTCCATCATTTGAGGATTAATTCGCCAAAGTAGTCAGAATATTAAACATAACAGGTCATAATCGTGAATGGGGTCTTCGGAAGCGTTTTCATATAATCAAGTTGTAAGAGATTACGACTGAGAGGGTGTCATGAAGTGAGAAAGATGAAAGCGGTTTACCCCGTATTAACTGTAATGTTAGCTACTCTTGCACTGTCAGCATGCGGCAGCAATAACAAGGAGAATGCTTCACCGTCGTCTAGCGCGTCTGTAAGCGCTCCCGCGAGTTCGTCGGCAGCAAGTCCTTCGGTTGAGCCGAAGAAGGATCCCGTTACTTTGACTTTCCTGATTCCGAATACGGACGATGTTACACCGTACAATGAGATTTTCTCCGAATTCGAAAAACAAACCGGCAATAAAGTCGAAGTTCAAGCGTTACCTGGTGGAGACTACGACAATATGCTGAAAACCCGGTTCTCAACTGGCGATTTCCCGGATGTGTTCCTCATGCAACCAGGTACCAAGCAATACGTGAAGCTAAGAGCGGACGAGACGTTGACGGAGTGGTCCAAAGAAGCTGGCGTATGGGACAACGTAATCGAATCCATCGCAGACTTCCAGAAAACACCTGAAGGTCTTGCCTATGGCGTGCCATTCGGCAAAACCGGTCAAATGGGCGTTTTCTACAACAAAGAAGTCTTCACGAAAGCCGGCGTAGAGCCACCGAAAAATTATGCTGATCTCATTGAGATTGCCAAAAAGATCAAAGCGGCTGGCGTTACCCCGTTCTACGAAGCGGTCAAAGAAGGCTGGCCGACGCAAATCTTCTATTTGTCAGGCTGGGTATCTCAGGTCGATCAAGCTGTCGGCGCCGAAGGCGTTCAGAAGCTGAACGTAAACGAGATGAAGCTGTCCGACATTGCCGAATTGAAAGATTTGTTCACTAAAGCTAAAGAGTTGAAGGCTCTGGATCTGTTCCAGAAAAATGCGCTCTCGGGAACATACGATGAGATGCAAAATGAGTTCGGCGATGGCAAAATCGGGATGATCTTCATGCTGGATGGCGTTCTACCACAGCTGGAGAAAAAGTTCGGTAAAGAGTTCTTAACTGACAAAGTTGGATTCTTCCCATTCCCGTCCGCTACGGATGCCGGAACTGCAATGATTACGCCTCCGAATCAGTTAATGGTTCCTTCTAAGGCGAAGCATCTGGAGCAAGCTAAAGAATTGGTTAAATTTATGATTTCACAGGAAAGCATCAATAAGTTCTATGCAAGTCAACCCGGAATTCCGATTTTCAAAGGCGCGACTAGCGAGATGTATCCCGTACAACAAACGGTTCAAGGATTCATCGATGCGGGCAAGTCAACTGTAAACGTACAAAATCGTCTGACCGCGTCATTCTTGGATCTGGGCAAAACGTTGCAAAACTTCCACATCGATGGGGATGTAGACAAGGCAATTAACGAGATGGCTAAGAACTATATTAAAGACGGCAATTCCAAACGTTTGACAGGCTTCGAATAACGAATGACTAACTAACAGTACACGACACAACGGAGGGACGGCTTCGCTGCAGAGTTTGTTCTGTGCGTGGCGGTCCCTTTCTTTTATAGACTATCAGAAGCTCTAAGTTTCACACTTGCTTATTATCTATCTGATAGCTCGATACAAACGTGTGCCGCCGTCCCAATGACAGCGAAACCGTTTTACTTGGAAGGAGGGATTAACATGAAGAGGCTGAAGTATCCACTTTATTTTTCATTTCCGGCAATTGCCATATTCCTATTGTTCTTCATCGCTCCGACGATTATCGGGGTCTATTATAGCTTTACAGATTGGAATATTAACGCTGACGCAATCAAGTTTATCGGTTTGGACAACTACGTGGAATTATTCAAGGAACCGCGTCTTAAACAGGCTTTTATTAATACGATTATTTTCGCTGCTGCGGTAACCGTGCTTCAGAACGTAACGGGGATAGCGCTTGCGTTGATTCTGAATGAAAAGCTGAAATCCCGTAACCTATTGCGCATGATCTTCTTCATGCCTTATGTCATCGCTCCTCTTGTTATCGGGTATATTTTTCGCGCCATTTATCATCCTGGGCACGGAGTTGTCAACCAGTTTCTCGATCTCATAGGACTCGATTTCATGATGCAGGATTGGTTGAACGACCCGAAATACGCGTTGTTTACGATCATTATTACAGACATTTGGCGCGTCGCCGGATTCTCGATGGTCGTCTACTTGGCTGGCTTGCAGTTCATCCCGAAAGATTTGATCGAGAGCTCGTCCATCGACGGGGCGAATTACTGGAGTCGCTTTAGGCACATTGTGTTTCCGTTGCTGGCTCCGGCGTTTACTGTAAACATACTGCTTGCGATGATCGGATCGATGAAAGTATTCGAGATCGTCATGGTACTGACCGAGGGTGGACCTGGCTATACGACTGAAGTGTTCTATACTTTGATCCGCACGACATTCAGCTCGGGTGAAATGGGATATGCAACCGCAGTAAACATGCTGCTATTCGCCTTCGTATCGCTTGTAGGCGTGCCAGTATTGATGATGATGAAGAAAAGGGAGGTCGAGATGTGATGACGAGACGAAGCTCATTAATCGCACTAGAGATTGTAGCCATCGCGCTTGCTCTCCTTATTCTGATTCCTTTCTTTATGATCTTGGTGAACTCCTTCAAGGGAATCCGAGAATCGGCTCTATTCGGCCTTTCGTTGCCAACGACATGGGAATTCGGCAACTACAAGGACGTCTTTAAGCAAGACAATATCATGCGCGGATTTAAGAACAGCTTCTTAATCTCCGGCTTAACTGTCGTATGCGTGAACTTGTTCGCAGCCATGTCGGCGTTTATCATTCAACGCCGCGGTGGTAAATTTCTCAACGGCGTTTATCTTGCCTTCATCATGGGATTGATCGTTCCGGTGTCCATTATTCCAACGATCAAATTGATGAATGAACTGCATATTAAGGGAACCTATTTCAGCATCATTATGTACTATTCGGCTGTGTTGCTTCCTTTTGCAGTATTTTTGCTCGTGGGGTTCATGAAATCAATCCCGCGAGAGTTGGATGAGGCGGCTTTGCTGGAAGGCTGCGGTTATTTCCGATTGTTCTTCCGAATCATTCTTCCGCTCATCAGCACGGTGCTCGTCACAGTGTCCATCGTTGTCGTCGTATCGGTTTGGAATGATTTCTTTGGGCCGTTTTATCTGGTTACCGACAGTACGAAGTGGACAATTGTTCTACAAGTATTCAATTTCGTAACGCTCTATAGTACGAACTGGGGCGTTGTGTTCGCCTTTATGATCGTCGTTATAACTCCTGTGCTTGTCATTTACTTATTTTTGCAACGTTATATTATCGATGGTCTAACTGCCGGTTCCATGAAAGGTTAAGTTCCATAAAAACACAGAGATCAAGGGGGGCGGATAAAATGAGGCAAGTCATCATCGTCGACGATGAACGTTGGATTCGACGTGGCCTGATTGGAGCCATCCCTTGGGACGAGATGGGACTTGAGCTGGTCGGAGAGGCTGGAGACGGACAAGATGCTTACGACATGGTCATCGAAAGAAAACCTGATTTGCTGTTCCTGGATATGCGGATGCCTGGCTTGGATGGCAGGCAATTACTCAGCATGCTCAAGAGGGATATGCCGGATTTGCTTACGATCGTCGTCAGCGGATACTCCGATTTTGAATATACGAAGGAAGCGATCCGTTTCGGTGCCTTCGATTATTTGCTTAAGCCGGTCAAGAAAGAAGAGTTGACCTCTGTGCTTGATAAGGTTTGCGTTAAGCTCGAAGAGCGTGATGCGATCCAAAGTGAGAAGCATATGGGGCAGGATGAGAACTGGCTTTGGAATGCGCTGTTTAATTCTGAATATTCGAATCTATCGGAGCATGACATAGGCATAAAACCTCCAAGAGACGGGTTTGACAACCCATTCGTGCTGCTAGTTGCCCTGCCAGATCGATACTGCGATCGTTATGAGACACAACAGCACGTGTCATGGCTGCAAAGGAAGCTCATGGCGGACAAGGGATTTTATTTTAACGGATCATGGAATTTCGCCATTGCGTCTTCGTTCGGAGGAACCGGGGAAATCGTCATGACCGTTACAGGAGTTACAGGTGCATTAAACCCTAAGGAATTGATACCGTTTATCGCCGTTGTACAGAATCAATTGAAGCAGCTAGGGAATGTCAGCTACAGTGTTGGCGTCAACGATAAAGTGGAGAGTGTCGCGACGATTCAACTGGCTTATAAGCAGGCCAAACAACTGCTTTCCGGCAAGTTGTTGGGAGAATGGGGCGCTGTCCTGTACCCGAATACGAATCCGGAACAGAAAAGCTGCCTGCACCAGTATCCGCAGCACAAAGAAGACGTATTGCTGCTTACGCTGCAAACAGGCAATTTAGATGCGACGAATGCGGAGTTTAATCGTTTCTACGAGGTTATCTCCGACGACGGAATGACCGTCGATCATTTGCAACGTTGCTCCTCTATGCTTGTCCATTCTATTGAACGTCAGCTTCAAACCGCGCATTCGAGCTTGGAGGAAGTTAGCGGCAAGGGTACGCTCAGCTATACGGAGCTCATACAAGTCCGCAATGATGCGGCTTCGATTCGCGAAGTATTCGATTGTTGCTTGATCCCTGCCGTAAATAAGTACTACAGCGTCCCCCGAGCTAACCAAGGGGAAAAAATCGTTAAAGAAATACAGAAGTTGATCGAAGTTCAATATGCCCAGCCTCTCTCCTTGCAGCACATCGCAGAAAGCCGGTTTCTGAATCCGGATTACTTGAGCCGGCTGTTCAAGAAGACGACAGGACATAACTTCGTCGATTATTTAACCGATTATCGGATTGCCAAGTCTATCGAATACTTGAAATATACGAATCACAAAAACTATGAAATCGCCAGTAAAGTCGGATACGAGGATTACCGTTATTTTAGCCAGATTTTCAAGAAAAAAATGGGCATGACAATTGGAGAATTCCGTAGCACGCAGGAGCAACACTTAGAGAAAACTTAAGGAGAGAATCATAATGGAGAAAAGACAAATACCGGATACGCTAACGCTGGAAGTGAGAGCTGGACACGCAATGAATGCGATTGCTGGCATGGCGGACCGTGATTATAATTATATTCCCTTTTTCGCAGCTAATTTGATGACCGAACCAGCGAACCTGACACACGGAGATTGGGATTATGGTTCCTCTCACGGGCGGATGGTTGACGGGATGATTCTTGCCCGGCATATGTCCGGTGAAACGTTCGGTACAGATATTGAAGAGAAATACCGTTCGAACCTCCTATCCTTCTTCAAGGAGGATGGCTTAAGCTACCGCCAGAAAAATCCGAATTATGATTGGGAAGCGAATGCGAACTTTATTGATCAGCGTGCGGTTATCTTGTCATTGACGACATGGTTCATGGACACGAAGGATCCAAAGGTGAAGGAAGCAGCTGACAAGCATGTCGCAGCGCTTAAGCGGGTCGCGATCAAAGAAAAGGATATTTGGTATTATCCTTCCTCTGAATACAAAGAAGGCGGCTGGCCATCATCCAATCAAATTCTGCTTCGGCTTGCCCCAGACCCCGCTGCTTTCAGTGGTCGACTGGTTATGCCGCTGCTGAAGTACCATGAGCTGACGGGCAATCAGGATGCTTTTGAGCTATGCCAATTTTTTACCGCACTGATTGTACAGCGCAGTGGCGTATTTAATGCGGATGGCAGCTTTAATGATTCGCTAGCTTATCGTAGCGGACACTTTCACACCCGCCTAGGAACGCTAGACGCGCTTGCAAGATTCGGCGTATTTACCGGTGACGCAGCTTTAATTAGCTATGTCGAGAAAAGCTATGCTTGGGCGGTTACGCAATGCACGGCATTCGGCTGGACGCCAGGTGATATGAAGGAACAGGCTTACGAGCACGAAACCTGTTCATTGGTCGATCTGATCGCGACAGGGATTACGCTCGCTAAGAGCGGTTATACGAAATACTGGAGTATCGTAGAGAGATATATTCGTAATCATTTAACGGAATCGCAGCTCTTGGACATGGATTGGGTGAAGGAATCGGATGATCGGTCCAAAGACGTACCCGGTAAAATTACTTATCACAACATCGCGGAGCGGACGCGCGGAGCTTTCGCCGGTTATTCCGCACCGAACGACTTCTGCTGCGACGTAAACCATGGCCGCGGGCATACGAATGACTTGCAAATCTGCTGCTTAGGCTCGGGAACTCGCGGCTTGTATATGGGGTGGAGCAATACGGTTACCGAGAAAAATGGCACGGTCAGTGTCAATTTCTTGCTCAACCGGGGGTCCAAGTGGCTGGACGTGGACAGCTATCTTCCGCACGAAGGCAAGCTAGTGCTGCATATTCACGAAGACATCAAACGGTTACTCGTACGCATTCCGGAATGGGCAGGGTTCGCTAAGGTTGCTTATACCCGCGTGTCGAACGATGGAGAGATCAGATCAGGCAAAGGAAGCGAGCCGAGCTCATGGGTCAATGAATGCTTCTTACTTCTCGGTTCGGCTAACGCAGGTGAGACGATTACGATTGAATTCCCGCTGTCTCATCGCAAGACAATCGAGACGGCAATCGGTCAAGTGTTCGAGACCGAATGGCGCGGAGACGATGTTGTGAACATCTCCCCCTCGGGAACGAAGCATCCTTTCTATAGTGGACGCAAGGTATATGACAAAGCGCCGATGCGCGAAGGCGGTTTCCGTCGGATCGAGAACGAGCTCGTCTGGTAGAACAAATCGAGGAGGCGTTGAACCATGAGAACAGTAGTAGCGATCTATACCGGCCAAGGATTGGCCGATCCGCTTAAAGCGGTATTCAAGGAAGTACTTCCGAACATTCGTCTGGTTAATATTATTGATGATAGCTTAATCGGTGATGTCGTTAAAGCGGGACATATTCCTCCAGGCGTCGCTAGAAGACTTGTGCAATATTATCATAACGGAGAAGAGCTTGGAGCGGACGTTATTCTGAACACTTGCTCATCCGTTGGTGAAGTCGCGGATAGCGCAGCTTCGTTGATCGGTGTACCCATCGTCAAGATCGATCAATCCATGGCGGCGAAAGCTGCTGCAGAGTATGGGCGGATCGCTGTGCTAGCGACGCTGCCATCCACGCTTGAGCCTACCTTGCGCTTGATTCAAAGGGAAGCGGGTTTGCTCGGAAAAGAAGTGGTATTAGTTAAAGGACTTGCTGAAGGTGCATTCGATGCATTGGTCGGTGGAAAGCCAGAGGAGCACGACCGAATATTGCTGGAAACGGCTAAACGGGTTTGCGAGCAAGCGGATGTGCTTGTGCTCGCGCAAGGTTCGATGGCACGCATGGAGAACGGGCTGCGCGAAGCAACAGGTAAACCTGTATTGTCCAGTCCTCGACTTGGTGTTGAGCAAGTGAAGGCTGTGCTGGAGCGGCTCGATGCGGAGCAGGCAGGAAGCAGTAACGCATAGAAATGGAGGTTATCCCATTGGTTTCATTGGATCAGGATAGAGTTACAGCCGTCTATCTCGTCGAGACACCCTACTCTCTACAAAGAGCAGCGGAGGTAATCGCCGGGGAACAGTCTACTGGAACGTTCACAGCTGTTCCCGGTGAGACGGACGAATTGAAGCGTAAGCATGGCGCCCGCGTGGAAAAAATAGTGGAGTTGGAGCGGGTGGGAGAGCCTTCGTTACCCGGATCCAAGACGCCGCCTGGGCATGACGGGTTTTATAACCGGGGTCTTGTAACGGTATCATTTCCGTTGCATAACTTCGGTCCGTCCATCCCCAATCTCATGTCTGCGATAGCAGGTAATTTATATGAATTGCAAGAGCTGTCTGGTTTGCGGCTAGTTGATTTGGAGCTGCCGGATGCCTTCACGGCTCGTTATCCCGGTCCGAAGTTCGGTATCGAGGGTACACGTCGCTTAACCGGAGTTACTGATCGTCCCATTCTAGGGACGATTGTGAAGCCAAGCATCGGCCTGGCGATGGAGGATTTGCAGCGGATCATCATGGATGTATCCGAAGCTGGACTCGATTTTATCAAGGATGACGAATTGAACGCGAATCCACCTTATGCTCCTCTCGAGCTGAAGGTGAAATCCGTGATGGAAGCCATCGATAGAGCGGCAGACGCCACAGGCAAAAAAATAATGTACGCCTTCAATATTACCGGTGACATTGAAGAGATGAAACGCAATCATGACTTGGTCGTGAAGGCGGGCGGTAATTGCGTAATGGTTAGCATCATGAGTGTCGGCTTAGCTGGTTTAGCGCATCTAAACAGCTACAGTGAAGTGCCCATACACGGTCATCGCAATCAGTGGGGGATGCTGACCCGCTCTCCACTGCTTGGTTTCGAGTTTTCCGCTTACCAGAAGCTTTGCCGGCTCGCAGGCGCAGATCATCTGCACGTGAATGGGTTGAATAGCAAGTTCTATGAGAGTAATGACTCTGTTGTCCGATCCATTCAAGCGTGCGTAGCACCGATGCATGGTGGTTACGCGACGATGCCAGTCGTATCGTCGGCGCAATGGGCGGGTACAGCCCCGGCTACTTTCGCGGCTACACGCACGGTTGACGTCATGCATTTGGCAGGCGGAGGTATTTTGGCGCATCCGGATGGCGCCGCTGCAGGGTTTGAAAGCATGAAGCTGGGATGGGAAGCGGCGGTTAATGGCATTCCACTTGAGGAATATGCCAAGGCACATCCTTCGCTGAAACGGGCAATCGAGAAATATGGAAAGGGCTGATCGGCGATGACGGAAACGTTAGAGCAAGCTCAGTCGGACGACGGGGGCAGCGTATCCGTAGCCCACAACCGCCGACATAGTAAGCTGCTTTGTTATTACGGTGACGATTTCACCGGCTCGACGGATGTTCTGGAATCGCTATTCCGCGCCGGCGTGAGAAGCGCGCTGTTCTTGGAGCCGCCAAGCGATGAACAGCTTCAGGGACGCTTCGCTTCGCTGGAGGCGTTTGGAGTGGCTGGTATCGGACGGTCCTTGTCACCGGATGCGGCGGAGCAGGAGCTTCTTCCGATCTTCGAGATGTTGAAGAGAGCCGACGCGGCTATCGTACATTATAAAATTTGTTCCACCTTCGATTCCTCGCCGGAAATCGGCAATATCGGAACAGCCGCGCGAATCGGTCGTGAGACGTTCGGTGGCCGATTCATTCCGCTGCTTGTCGGCGTTCCGTATTTGGGCCGATATACGTTGTTCGGCAATCATTACGCAGCTGCAGGAAATGAGGTTCATCGACTGGATCGCCATCCGACAATGTCGCGGCACCCGATCACTCCAATGAAGGAAGCGGATCTGCGCAAGCATCTTGCAGAGCAATGCGATTATCGGATCTCTTTGATCGATATCTTGGCGCTGCAAGGCGATTTCCCTGAAGTGCGGGAACGGTTGAACCAATGTGTTTCCTCGCAGCAACCAGAAATCGTTCTATTTGATGTGCTAGATGAAGAACGACTGGAGACAGCTGGACATCTAATATGGGACGAGGCTGCCCAAAGTGATGGCCTGTTCGTTATCGGCTCATCCGGAATCGAATATGCGCTTGGCGCTTGCTGGAAGTCGGAAGGGTTGATTGAAAGGCGGTCGGATTATCCGACTAACGTTTCGTCAGTTGAGCAGGTGCTTATCGTATCGGGGAGCTGCTCTCCGATTACCGAAGGGCAGATTAAGGCTGCTCTAACAGATGGTTTTGTCGGGCTGCGCGTTCCGGTGGATGAATTGATCGACCCATTATCTGCTAAGCATGCAAGTGAACGGCTGATAGAAGAAGCGAAAGCTTTGCTGGAGCAGGAGAAGAGCGTCATCCTGTATTCAGCTGCAGGACCAAACGATAGCAGTATCGCGCATTTCCGCCATGCACTCGTCACCGGAGGCTACAGTGCCGACGACAGCAGCAGACTGCTCGGCTCGATTCTTGGGGCGCTCGCGAAGTTGCTCATTACGGAGACGGGGTTGACGAGAATCGTCATTGCCGGTGGGGATACGTCTGGCTATGTCACCAGAGAGCTGGGTATTTATGCGTTGGAGTGCGTTGCGGCACTGACCCCTGGTGCACCACTGTGTCGCGCCTCTTCGTCAGACTCTCGGCTTGATGGTCTAGAGCTGGTATTGAAGGGCGGCCAAGTAGGCGGTGTTCACTTCTTTGATCAAGTGAGACGTGGGAGGACAACTTAATCCTCTCCCTATAGGAGAAAAGCAATAAAGACATCACCCCTTTGCTGCCCAACGCTGTAAGGGGGGTGTCTTTATTGCTTTTTCTATCGATTATGGATTTCTTGCGGATAAGTATCTCCTTACGGTGCTGCTCCGCCAAGGCAGTTTTTTGGCCTTCGCACCCGCCAAACTCAACTTCGCGCTCTGCCAAGGCACTTTTTTGGCCTTCGCACCCGCCAAACTCAACTTCGCGCTCCACCAAGGCAGTTTTTTGGCCTTCGCACCAGCCAAACTCAACTTCGTGCTCCGCCAAGGCAGTATTTTGGCCTTCGTACCCGCCAAACTCAACTTTGCGCTCCGCCAAGGCAGTTTTTTGGCCTTCGTACCAGCCAAACTCAACTTCGCGCTCCGCCTTGGACGGACAGCCCCGTAGCAATTTGACTGACATCTATATCTAATTGTAGCTATTTGGAGGGGTTCGCAGGAGCACGACAGGACAATCTTTCGATGAATTTCGTATCGATCGTTGTTTTTGTTGTCACGCTCAAGCCTTCTTCCATCCGCTCGATAAGCAAGTCGACGGCGACCTGTGCCATTTTCTCCTTCTCAACGTGAATCGTTGTGAGCTCAGGGGAGATGACCATAGACTCCGTAATATTATCAAAGCCGATAACGGATACATCCTCCGGCACTCGGAAGCCTAACTCGTTCAGTGTCTTCATCGTACTAATGGCGATATAGTCGCACTCACAGAATAAAGCAGTTGGAAGACGACCGTTCGCTTGCAAATAAGCCTGAAGCTGCTCTCTCATCGATTCTTGCGAGTAAAGAATCGTCGGAGAGACCGAGAACATGCGGCTATCGGGAATCGTATGCGTTCTGTCCTGAAGCGCAGACATAAAGCCTCGCTTGCGGGAGTTGAAATTGTGGATACGTACATTAGAGGCGACATAACCGATTTCCCGGTGTCCGATCTCATATAAATGAGCGCCTGCTTGATAAGCCCCCATCACATTATTAATTTCTACAAAAGGGATCGGCAACGTTTCGAAGCAAGTATCGAGCACAACTAGATGCGGCAGCTGTTCCGCGATACTTACGATCTGCTGTTTGCTCAAATTTGTCCCAAGTAGAATAACGCCTCTATTCCGATTATCCTCACTAAGGCTTTTTAAGTTCTGCTCCAACGCTTCCGTATCAAGGGAGGTGAATTGTAAGGAATACCCTTTAGAGCGGCAGCGTTCCTCAATATAATGAATCAATTCCCGAAAGAAGGGCTGTTGATAATACTGCTCTAATACGATCCCTGAATTCGCACATACGAGAAATAACAGGGAAGATAGGGGGCGCTCTTGGGAAGGAGCCGATCTTCTCTTCGTGATATACCCCGACTCTTGTGCAATTCGGATAATCTTTTCACGCGTTTCCTCGCTAATACCGGGTTTGCCATTAAGAGCAAGTGACACAGCCGATTTAGAGACATTGGCTTGCTTGGCAATATCCTCCATTTTCACGCTAACATTCCCCATCTTCACCAAATTTTCTAAGTAAATAGTAAGCCTCGTCATGATAGTAAGACGAAACGATTGAAGTATCTCAACAAATAATAAGTTTAGTTTACAATTGTTTCTAAACAATAGCAATAATCAATGGTTTTAGTTTAGTTGAGTTTATTAAAAATAAACTAAATTTAAGCTAAATAGGTTCATTGATTTGTATTGACGGGGTTAAAATACGATGTTAGGATGAAAACAAGTAATCAGTTTAGTTGTATTTAGGGCGTTACAGCCATAATGTTTAGTTAATAATTTAGTTTAGTTTAGGGGGATATTACGATGAAAAAATTAAAGCTAGGGTACGCGCCAACGCGTCGTTTCACATTTAGCGAAGAGGATGCTTTTAAGTATAAGGTGCTTATCCGAGAGAAGATGGATTCCTTTGGAATGGACATCGATATTGTTGACCTAGAGGGTCTGAATTCAGAAGGCTTGCTCTATGATGATCACATCAACGCGGATCAAATTGCAGAGCGCTTCAAGCAACAAAATGTGGATGCGGTATTTTTCCCGCATTGCAACTTCGGTACGGAGGATACAGTCGCCCGTGTAGCTAAAAGCCTGGGCAAGCCCGTATTGCTATGGGGTCCAAGAGATGAAGCGCCATTAGAGGATGGAATGCGGTTACGCGATACCCAATGTGGACTTTTTGCCACGGGTAAGGTGCTACGTCGATTCAATGTACCTTTTACTTACATCACGAATAGCAGAGTGAATGACCCTGTCTTCGAAAGAGGATTCAAAAATTTCGTATCGGCGGCTAACGTCGTTCGGCAATTCCGAAAGCTGCGTATTCTGCAGATTGGTCCACGTCCTCATTCTTTCTGGACGATGATGTGTAATGAAGGAGAGCTGCTGGAGCGTTTCGGAATTGAGCTGTACCCGATCACTCTTGTGGATATAACGAAAGCCGCGAAAAACCAAGAGAAGAAAAACAGCACAGAGATGCAAGAGGCGATAACTTATATACGCGAGAAGCTTGATATTTCTGAAGTGACGGACGATGATGTACGCCGAGTAGCTGCGTTAAAAGTTGCGATGAAGAAGTATGCGATAGATACGGGGAGCACTGCGATTGCCATTCAATGCTGGTCCTCCCTGCAAGATGCGATTGGAATCATGCCATGCCTAGCGAATGCACTACTCACAGACGAGCAGATCCCAGTTACCTGTGAAACGGATATCCATGGTGCGATCACATCTATCATGGTGCAGGCTGCAGCGATGAACGAAGCACCAACCTTTTTCGCAGATTTAACGATTCGCCATCCTGAGAATGCAAATGGAGAGCTGTTATTTCATTGTGGGAACTTCCCTGTATCCTTATCTGTTGAAGATAAGCCGAAGATGCGCAAGCATTTTCTATTCGATGACCATGCACCGGGAACACACGAAGGTGAGATTCGAGGAGGGGATATGACGCTGGCTCGATTTGACGGCGATCATGGAGAATATCAGCTGTTCCTTGGCAAAGCTCGTGGGATTCAAGGTCCTTACACTCGTGGCTCCTATGTGTGGGTAGAGGTCAATGATTGGCCGTTGTGGGAAGAGAAGCTGGTTAAAGGTCCTTATGTTCATCATTCCGTTGGGATTCATGCAAATGTTATTCCTTCTTTATATGAAGCGTGCTCCTACATCCCAGGCTTAACGCCAGATCCTGTTGATCCGACAGAGGCGCAAATTCAAGCTTGGCTGAGAGGAAGTGTATGAGGATGACTACGACAGAAAACCTGCGTAATAAATCTCTACAAATCCGCATGGACCTGCTTCGACTGATTCATGGAGCAAAGATGGGGCATACCGGAGGCTCGCTTAGTAACACAGATGTATTGACAGCATTGTATTATCGCGTCATGCGCCATGATCCGCTTAATCCGAAATGGCCGGATCGGGATCGTTTTATAGCGAGTAAGGGTCACTCTGTAGAGTCGCTCTGGTGTATACTCGCCGATCTCGGTTATTTCCCCAAGGAGGAGCTTTCTACTTTCTGTCAGTTCGGCACTCGCCTAATTGGTCATCCGAATAACAAGGTGCCAGGGATTGAGATGAATACGGGAGCACTCGGTCACGGCTTGTCCGTTTCCGTTGGAATGGCACTCGCCGCACGGAAGGATAGCAGACCTACCCGGGTGTTCTGCCTGATGGGTGACGGAGAGCAAGCGGAGGGCTCCGTATGGGAAGCCGCGATGGCTGGTGCTCATTATAAGCTAGATAATCTCGTGGGTATTATCGACCGTAATCGGCTGCAGATTAGTGGTTCCACAGAGGATGTCATGGGAATTGATCCTCTTGATAAGAAGTGGGAAGCCTTTGGTTGGAACGTTGTATCTATTGATGGACATGACTATGACCAACTGGTTCACACGTTCGAATCTGCGCCGCAGGTAGCCGGTAAACCTACGCTTGTCATTGCGAATACGATTAAGGGCAAAGGCGTATCCTTCGCTGAAAATGTTCCAGAATGGCATCATCATGTTCCGAATGATGCAGAGCTGCAGCGAGCTATTGATGAGCTGACAGCAGCGCTTACGAATCAGGCAGAAGGGAGTGTTCCTACTCATGCAAACCATTCCTAATCGTCAGGCCATGTGCGAGAAGCTATTGGAGCTGGCTCAAACAGATAGAGATATTATGGTGCTGACGAGCGATTCTCGTGGGTCTGCGGCTATGGCACCTTTTGCGAAGCAATATCCAGACCAATTCGTAGAGACAGGGATCGCTGAACAGAATATTGTAGGTATCGCATCCGGGCTAGCACACAGTGGTAAAATACCTTTTGTTACCTCACCTGCATGTTTCCTGAGCATGCGCAGCATCGAGCAAATCAAAGTTGATGTCGCCTATTCGGGGACTAACGTTAAGCTTATTGGTATTAGCGGAGGCGTGAGCTACGGAGCGCTGGGCATGTCGCATCATTCCTTGCAGGATTATGCGGTAACACGGGCGATCCCAGGTTTAGCGGTTGTTGTTCCTGCGGATCGGCATGAGACGAAGAAGCTGACGGAGGCTCTCGTTAAGCATGATGGCGGCGTATATGTCCGAATTGGTCGTAATCCGGTTGAAGACGTCTATGAGTCGGAGGATTATGAGTTCGAGATCGGCAAGGCGGTTCAAATGAAAAATGGCGAACATTTGACTTTAATTGCAGTAGGTGAAACCGTCCGGATCGCATTAGATGCAGCTGAGCTCATGGCGAAGCAGGGCATTCACGCGCGGGTGCTTAATATGCATACGATTAAGCCGCTTGATGTGGAAGCTATACTTAGTGCGGCAAGGGAAACAGGCTTGATTATTACGCTGGAGGAGCATAGCATCTATGGGGGGCTGGGCGCGGCTGTTGCCGAAGTCACCTCCAGCTCATGTCCAGTACCGGTTCATATTCTCGGGATTCCTGACGAGCCGGCTATTGCGGGTAAGACTTCTGAAATTTTCCGCCATTATGGACTCTCAGCAGAGAATGTATTAGCAATCGCTCAAGAGCGGCTTGCGAAGAAGGAGCAGCAGAGATGAACGGCTCAATTCTGCTAACGATTGATCAGAGCACGACAGGAACCAAGGCGATCTTGACGAATCATGAGGGGCGCATCGTGAGCAAGCTCGCGATGCCCCATCAGCAATACTATCCTCAAGAGGGTTGGGTGGAGCACGACCCAATGGAGCTCTATCATAATGTGAAGTCTGTCATTCGAGGTGTGCTCACCCAAGCCGATTTGTCTCCCGCGGAAATTGCGGGAATTACGATTACGAATCAACGAGAGACAGCGTTAATCTGGAATAGGAAAACAGGCTTGCCAGAAGCGAATGCCATTGTATGGCAATGTCGTCGGACCGCAGATTTCTGCGACCGATTGAAGGCAGAAGGTAAAGAAGCCTTTGTACAAGCCAAAACAGGCTTGCTGCTCGATCCCTACTTCTCTGCAGCGAAATGGCGCTGGCTGCTTGATCATCATTCGACTGACCACACCATTGCTGACCTCATGGCAGGCACGATCGATAGCTGGCTACTATGGAAGCTAACAGGTGGGCGTGTTCATGCAACCGATTACACGAATGCGAGCAGAACGCAGTTATTTAATATTCATACGTTACAATGGGATGAGGAGCTGGCTGAACTCTTCGGTGTACCCTTGAGTATTCTGCCGCAGGTTTACCCAAGTGATCACTTGTTTGGACGGATTGATGAGCCCGAGCTGTTTCCCGAGGGCGCACAGATTGCAGGCGTGATCGGAGATTCGCAAGGTGCCTTATTCGGACAGCAGTGTATCCATTCTGGTATGGCCAAAGGAACGTTCGGCACTGGCACATCGATTCTCATGAATGTGGGTGAGAAGCCGATTCAGGCGTCGGGCGGCTTAGTATCTGCTATCGCCTGGGGTGTCGGTGGACGTGTAGAATATGCGCTAGAAGCGATCATTCATTCGACAGGAGACAGCTTGAACTGGGCTCGTGATCAGATGGGGTTATACCGCACCTTTGAAGAGCTTGAAGAGATGATCACCGCCATCCCGGATACCGGCGGCGTGTACCTAGTGCCGGCCTTCGTCGGCCTCGGCGCACCTCATTGGAACCCGCGCGCTCGCGCAGCCTTCGTCGGAATGAACCGTTCCTCCGATCGCCGCCATCTGCTTCGCGCCACAGTCGAGAGCATCGCTTATCAGGTGACGGACGCCGTCCGTCTACTGGAGCGACATACGGGCATGCACCTCGCCGAGCTTCGCGTCGACGGGGGTGCAACGACGAATGGAACATTGATGCAGCTCCAGGCGGATCTGCTTAATGTTCCGGTCGTTTCTTCCGAGACCGCGGAGCTGTCCGCGCTCGGCTCGGCTTACATCGGCGGGCTAGCGCTCGGCGTATGGGCTAACGAACAAGAGCTGGCTAGCTTCTATCGCAAGCGGCAGACGTATATTCCTCATATGGATGAGGAAGAACGCAGTCGCCTAGACAAAGGCTGGCAAGCCGCGCTCAAGGGAGTTCTTACCGCAGAAGCGGCATTAAATTAACGAATCTAAGGAGTCGGTACATATGATCATGCCCTTCCAGATCGCCGATAACAAAAGAATACGCGTCATCATAAATACGGATCCAGCGAACGAAGCTGATGATCAATATGCGATCGTACATGCGCTACTGACGCCAAGGTTCCACATTGCTGGAATCATCGCAGCACACTTCGGTACACGTACGACAACGACGATGGAGGAATCGTATGCGGAAGCAAGTAAGGTGCTGAAGCTAATGGATATGGAACATACTGTTCCACTCTATAAGGGTGCTCCACATGCGCTTGAGAATGAGTCGATCCCCGTTATCTCTGAAGGTGCCGAGCTGATTATCCGTGAGGCGCTGAAGGATGATCCGTTACCGTTGTACGTCATTTTCCTCGGTCCGCTAACGGATCTGGCTTCCGCTTATTTAATGGAGCCTCAAATTGCAGACAAGTTAACAGCGGTTTGGATTGGAGGCGGAACGTATCCACATGGTGCAGAGGAATTTAATTTACAAAACGATATTAAAGCAGCGAATATCGTGTTCCAATCTCCGATACCGTTGTGGCAGGTTCCTAAGAACGTCTATTCCATGATCCGGGTTAGCTTGGCTGAGCTAGCGGTTAGAGTTCGTCCCTATGGAGAAATCGGGAAGTATTTGTACGAGCAGTTAGTCGAATTCAACCTATTACCGAGACATCATGCGAGGTGGCCTAAAGGTGAGATGTGGATGCTTGGGGATTCTCCCGCAGTGTCGCTTCTGATCGATGATCACACATTCGAATACGACTTGCGCAAGGCCCCATATATTCGCGAGGATATGAGCTATGAGGACCGGGAGGATGGACGAATCATCCGAGTTTATCGCTATGTAGATTCCAGGTTCACACTTGAGGACATGTACGCTAAGCTAGTATTGTTCCATGCTTACAACGAAGAGAAGGGGAGAACGCCATCATGACACTTAAAATAGTAGGCTGCAAAACAGAATATGCGATCAATCCGCTCGGGCTAAGTACACTTGCGCCCCGTCTTTTCTGGAGAATAGAAACCGAGGAGCAAGCTGTACGACAAACCGCTTATCAGATTCTCGTAGCCTCATCCCAACAGCAGCTTGATCTTAACGATGCCGATATGTGGGATAGCGGTAAAGTGGCTACCAGCAAATCCATTCAGATTGTATATGAAGGTAAAACGCTTAAGCAGGAAGGCGTTTATTATTGGAAGGTTCGTGTTTGGGATGGCGAAGATCAGCAATCCGAATGGAGCGAGTCTGCATTCTGGAGTATTGGATTGCTCTCTCGTCTGGCTTGGAAGGGGAAATGGATCGGACGTAAGCCTGTGACGAATGTAATTTCCGAGGACGCTTCGGGATCAGATGAACATAAACCTGAACTGGAGAAGCAGCTATTGCCCTCCCCTTATTTACGTAAAACATTCGCAATTCGCGGTCCTATTAAGCGCGCAACTGCCTATGCGACCGCACTTGGTGTCTATAAGTTAAGTGTAAACGGTGCCCGCGTGGGTGGAGATTGGTTCGCACCGGGATGGACGGACTACAACGTTCGTACGCAAGTGCAAGCCTACGATATTACGGGACAGCTGCAAGCGGGCGACAATACGTTCAACGTTATTTTGGGAGATGGCTGGTATTCAGGGACGGTTGGATTTCTAGGCGATAAAGTATATGGAGAAAGACCTTTTTTCCTCCTGCAGACGAACATCGAGTATGAAGACGGAAGCCGCGACAGCGTAGTTACCGATGGTAGCTGGGCAGTGACAACAGGTCCGATCCTCTATTCTGACATGATCAAAGGTGAAACCTATGACGCGACGAAGGAACTGAGCGGCTGGGACACGACTAACTATGACGACTCTGCTTGGGAGAAGCCAGATGTACGTCCAGGTTACAATGGGGTTCTGAGCGCAACTCTCGAACCTCCTATACGGACGACAGAAGTTCTTAAGCCGATCAGTATTCGTAAGACAGACATCGGAACCTATATTTATGATATGGGACAAAATATGGTGGGCTGGACGGAAGTGAAGGTTAACGGTAAGCGCGGAACGCGAATTACGTTAAGTCATGCGGAAATGCTTAATCCGGACGGTTCGATGTATTTGGATAACTTACGTGTGGCTGTTCAGCAGAATCATTATATCCTTAAGGGCGAAGGAGAAGAGCGCTACGAGCCGAACTTCACCTTCCACGGCTTCCGATATGTCGAGCTGATCGGCTATCCGGGTGAAGCTGATCTCGACACGATTGTCGGCAAGGTAGTCCATTCCGATACGCCTAAAACCGGAAGTCTGCGTACTTCAGATGAGAAGATAAATAAGCTTTATTCGAATATTACGTGGGGACAGAGAGGCAACTTCCTATCGGTTCCAACGGATTGTCCTCAACGCGATGAGCGACTGGGGTGGACGGGTGATGCGCAAATATTTGCTCGTACAGCATCCTATAACATGGATGTCTCGCAATTTTTCACTAAGTTCTATCAGGATATGCTAGATTGCCAGCTTCCTTCAGGGGCATTCACCGATGTCGCTCCGGATGCAGGATGGATTCGGCATAAAATGTGGAACACGAGACTGAATTGGTATGCGCCGGACAATTCGGGCTGGGGGGATGCAGGTGTCGTTATTCCATGGACTCTGTATCTGATGTACGGGGATACGCGTATTCTAGAGGCTAACTATGGCGCTATGGAACGTTGGGTTGAATATTTGCGTTGCAGCACAGATAACCTTGTTCGTCCGGACTATGCCAATTATGGAGACTGGTTATCGATTGGCGCGGATACGCCTAATGAAGTGCTTGCTACAGCTTATTTTGCTTACAGCACAAAGCTGCTATCGCGTATTGCAGGTGCGTTAGGAAAAACGGATGATGAGGCGCATTATCAAGCCTTGTTCGTGGATATAGCAGCGGCATTCCGAGGTGCATTCGTCGATGAAGCTGGAGTTATTCGAGGTCACACCCAAACCGTATATGTACTAGCGCTACAATTTGGATTATTGACCGATGAGCTCCGAGAGAAGGCTGTTGCACACCTGACAGCGGATATTAAACAGCGAGGTGATCGATTGTCTACGGGATTCCTAGGGGTAGGTTACTTGCTTCCTGCACTTACGGATAATGGCCGTCTGGATGTCGCTTATCAGCTGTTAACCCAAGAGGAGTTTCCTTCTTGGATGTACTCGATCAAGCACGGTGCGACGACCATATGGGAACGTTGGGACGGTTGGACCGAGGACAATGGCTTCCAGACCCCATCCATGAACTCCTTCAATCATTACTCTCTTGGTTCCGTCGGGGAATGGATGTATCGATATATGGCAGGGATAGAGACAGACGCAGCGGCATCCGGTTTCCGTCATGCGATTATTCGCCCCCGTCCGGGTGGAGCACTGACTGAAGTGGAAGCATCCTACGAATCGTTATACGGTACGATCTCTTCGCATTGGGAGCAGGAAAGAAAAGGAACATTCCGTCTTAAAGTTGTGATTCCTCCGAATACGACCGCTACGGTATGGGTTCCGAAAGGGACGGTTTCCATTAACGGAGGTTCAGCTGGAGACACTGCTCTGGCTGGGTGTACAGCCATGGGAGAAGAAGAGAATAGCTTGAAATTCTATATTCCATCGGGCACTTATGAGTTCCTAAGCACTCTATGAGTCTAGTTTAAATTCGAGCATGAATAGATAACGAATAACCTTCCGGAGAGATCAAGTCTTCGGAAGGTTGTTTACGTACGGGAGGTGGCATGAGGATGTTGAAAAGGTGGCATTTATTAGGTAGTGTTCGATCTCAAATTCTGATCTTACTGCTGGTGTTCATTATCACGCCGACAACGATCATTTCCGTGTTTACCATTAACAAATTCACGGCCATGATCGAACAGAACGGGATGGATATGATGGAAACTGCACTTATGCACTCGATGGAGAACACCCAAAATTTTATGGATGGTGCTGCAGATGCCGCGCTTGTGATCATGACCAACACTGCGATAACAGATCCGATTTTGAAGTCGGACAAGCAGGGAACAGTTCAGCAAAGAATTGGTGTCTCCAAGCTGCTGGAGAAATATTTGTACGAGCTGAAAATCCATGGCATAAGGGCTAAAGAGATCGCAGTTATAAATACGTCGAACGAGAAAATCTACTCTGGAGCAAACACGTTTGTTCTGCAATCTATGTCCGTTACGAATTGGCATGAGCAAGTGACAAAGCTTGAAGGTAAGCCTTATTGGGGGAGCTTTAACAATAACGGAAAATATATTTATGTTGCCCGCCAAGTTAAGCATTATATCAAGTCTGAGAAGCGCTTCGAGGAGCTTGGAGTTGTGCTTATGAGCTTTGACGAGAGAGAATTTGCCTCTATCAATTCTTCAGTGAACTTGGTTAATCGCTCCGAAATTCTGATTGGGAATGCAAACGGTCTTATGATTTCAGGAACAGAAGCTTCCCAGGTCGGAAAGTCGCTTGCACCCGGTATTCTTCCCTTGCAGAAGGGAAACCGTGAACTTGATCTTTCCACCCTATATCCATCTGGTATGGCCAATCGTCTTATGGTGTACGATGCTATCCCGAACAGCGATTGGAGTCTGATCGTATCTGCTCCTATTGAGGAGCTGTTGCAGATGCAACACAAAATTAAAAATATGATTATGATTTCGACAGGCTTATGCGTAATAGGTGCTTTTATCTTGGCAGCTCTATTAGCTCATAGAATGACACAGCCGCTGAAGAGACTGTCAAAGGATGTGAAGCAGCGGATCAAGAATGGTGATTTTGCCTTCTGGCCTATGCAGGAGCCCTCGTGGCAGGACGAGATTGCTGGATTGGGTCAAGGCTTCTACAGGCTGGTAGCGGACTTGAACGAAACAAAGAATAAGATGCACAAAGTAGAAATCATCAAGCGTGAGGCTGAGCTTGATGCGATGAAAAGTAAAATAAAGCCTCACTTTCTATATAACTCACTTGAGTCTGTGAGGATGCTAGCTGTCATTAACAAAGATCCGAGTACTGCGGATATGATTAAATCGCTCGGTCATCTGTTTCGATACATTATGACGGATCAGAAGAATAACACGACATTAGCGGACGAGCTGGAATATTTACATAGTTATATTAAGCTACAAAAAATTAGATACGAAGATCGGCTAGAGGTAGAGATCGATATACCCGATCATCTGATGAACGTTAAATTACAGAAGCTTGTCCTACAGCCTCTGGTGGAAAACTCTATTGAGCATGGCATCAATTATAAGAGAGGCGGGAAGCTCATCCGAGTCTCTGCTACGGAAGTCGAAGACGATGTACTCATTCAAGTCTGGGATGAAGGTGCGGGAATAGATCCAGACAAGCTGATCAGCCTCCAGGACAATCTTGATGATGCGAATTCAGATATTGACCACATCGGTTTAAGGAATGTTCATCGGAGATTACGATTGTATTTCGGAGAGCCCTATGGACTTACCCTAGAGAGTGTGCGTGACAGCTATACTAATGTGTTCATAAGGATACCCAAAGATCGAGCCAACCGTTAACAGGAGGAGAAATGGGATATGCATACAGTACTGATTGTTGACGATGACGCCATGATTGTTAAAGGACTTGAGCTCATTGTGGATTGGAGCGGAATGGGATTCGAAATCGTGGGTACGGCAAGAGACGGGGAGGAAGGCTTTCAGGCCGTGCAGCAGTTGAGACCCGATATCGTTCTGACGGATATTAAGATGCCTTACAAAAGCGGGCTTGAGATGATTGAGGATTGCTTATCGAATGGCTTGCAGCCGGCTTTTGTCGTCTTAACTGGATTTAACGAATTCGAATATGCCAAGAGAGCACTGAAAAGCCGGGTAGCAGACTATTTGTTGAAGCCGATTGATGAAGCGGAATTGATCTCGGTATTAACCAACATACGCACGCAGCTTGCCGATGGAGAGAGAAGGAAGTCGGATTTATCAGCGCTTGAACGAAGATTACAGGAAAGCTATCCTATTTTACGAGAAAAATTCATTGGAGATATGGTTAAAGGTAGTCTTACTCCTATTGAACTTAGTGAGGAGAATTTGAAGTATTACGATATCCGGCTAGCTGGTGACGTATTCCAAATAGTAATGCTAGATCAGGAATTTGCGGATACGGATGAGGATCAGCGCATGCTGAGTGAAATGAAGCTGATGGAAATTATCCAAGAAGCTCTTGGTCAGTGCGGGATTTATGCGTTAGTTGCTCGAATCGAGGAGCGTATGGTGGTGGTATTGAGTGGAGAGGGAGATGAATTCCTTAGGCTGAGGGAAGGATTGGAGAGTATTCAGAGAGCGGCTGACAAGTGGTTAGGCTTGCGGTTGACGATCGGGGTATCGACGACAGCAGGGAGGGAAGAGCTGCCCACCCTTTATACGGAGGTAGTAACAGCTGTTCGTTACAAAATGTATGAAGGTAAAGGCAGTGTGATTTATTACAGCCAATTAAATAGGCTTGATCAGTCTACCTATGGTTATTTGGAGGATCAGGCCAGGCTCTTAATCTCTGGAGTCAGTGAGATGGATGTAGAGAAGGTATATGCAGTAATCGATGATTTGTTCGAGAAAATACAGCGGACGGGCATGTTGTCTCCTGACTCCGTCTACCGGATGTGCACCGAAATCCTGTTCGAGACTAGGAAGGCTCTGACTGAAATTGGTGTGAATATGGATGATATCGTAGACGAGGATATTTTCTCTAAGAAAGTGATGTCTCGATATGAGACTCTGGAGGAGCTCAAGCATTGGCTTGGCGTCATCTTCAAGAATACGATCGATTTTATTGATAGACGTTCCAGTCGAGTTAATGGAGAACCCATTGATCCTATCATTCTGTTCATGAATGCCAATTACGACAAGAATATTGATCTTGAGCTCATTTCTAAAACCTTTTATATTGATCCAAGCTATTTCTGCAAAGTATTTAAGAAAACGACGGGTGTAACGTATCTTAGTTATTTGACCCAAATTAGAATGGCTAAAGCGTGTGAATTTCTAAAAAATCCCCAAAATAAGGTATATGAAATTGCGGGCAAGACTGGTTATGAGGACCAGCGGTATTTCAGTCAGGTGTTCCGCAAGCATACAGGTATGACACCAAGTGACTATCAGAGGATACAGACCAAAAATTAAACATCGATAACAAGTTTACCTCATTACCTTCCTCTTCTCTAAAGATTAACCTTTAGGTAAGCGGTTTCTACTCGTTTCGTATCTATCATGAGCTATGAAACCGACTATGGTGCAATTCTTAACTTAGAAAGGGGAAATCATATTGAAAGCGTCAACAAAGTCGTCAGTTGCATTACTTTCCGTTATTTGTAGTTCCATGCTTCTTTTCAGTGCCTGCGGAAGCAATTCTAATTCAAAGGGAGCAAATGAAGGCGGAAACGCGGGGGGAGAAAGCAAGAAGGTAGAATTCAAAATCTCTTCATGGGCCGGACCTGGTAAGAAAGAAGGGATGGATAAAATTATTGAGGAGTACAAAAAAGTTAAACCTAATGTCAAAGTCACTTATGAAGAAGTAGCTCAATCGAACACGGATTTCGATGTTTGGATGTCTGCTCAGTTGTCCGGAAATCAAGAGCCAGAAGTAATCATGGACTTCAGCTACCACAATCCGTATGACAAGTACATTGATAAGGGATATAACATCCTGGAGATGGACCCGTATTTGGACAAGGTGAGTCCATATACGAACAAGAAGTGGGGAGAGAGCTTTCGTGAGGTAGATCTCAATCTCATGAGGTCTCCACAGAACGGGAAGCTGAACAATGTGGCAACCTCGATGGTCACATTGAAAATCGCCTATAACAAGGACATGTATGACCAATTGGGTCTGCAAATTCCTACTACTTATACCGAGATGATCGAGAATTTCAAGAAAATTCGGGAAGCGAAGATCGGTGCAGAGCCCTTCTCAGGTTTTCTGAAGGCTGGCGCTGCTTGGGACTGGTTCGCAAGGTTTACAGCTCAGCAGACGCAAGAGCAATATGTGCCCCAGATCGATACCCTATTTAAGAACAACAAGTATCAGCAGGATGAATACGTGAAGGCAATAGATGAAGGAATCATTGATATCCGTAAGCCCGAGGTTAGGAACTTGTACGAGCTCTTTAAGGAGTTTACGACTTATTGGGCGCCAGGGGCTATGGCTATGACGAATACAGAAGCAAGAGATATGTGGCTGCAAGCAAAAACAGTGCACGCATTTACGATCAATATAGATGCTAAGCCATTTGCAAGCGACATGAAGCCATCCTTTAATTGGGGCACATTCGAATTCCCAGTAATAACGAAGGATATCGCGCCTACCTCCAATGAAGATCCTGCAGAATTCGGTGATTTCGCCGATGCATTCGTCGTAATGCCTTCAGCGATCAAGGCTAACATCCAAGACGAGGTTATGGACTTTATTATGTTCTATACGTCACCTGAGATGGCAACCCAATTGGCGGATATGAATTGGATCACACCGACTGTAGTCGATGTGGAGCCTAATGCGAATCTAGAAATGTATTTGCCAAAATATAGACCGCAAAATCAGATCGATTTGAATTCAAATGCGATTCTGGGGTCTGTACCAAGACAATTCGTATTTCAGCAAATTCAACGCTATGTTCTGGACGACATTACGATCGACCAACTTGTCGATTCTATCGATAAGAATGTAAAGGAAGAAGTAGCGAAGCTCAAGAAAGAAAAAGGATGGTCCAAGGAAAATGACTACGGTCATAAGTAATCCCTAATCGTGCTTTGCAAATCCCCGCAGCCGGAGCTGCTATCCATTGCGGGGATTTGTTAGATGTGCACGGTGGATAGATAGGAGGTACTTCAGCATGTCGCAACCACGCGTTAACCTATGGAAATCCGTTTATCGATTCAAGCATGCGTATGTATTCCTATTGCCGCTCATCGTTCTTCTGGGACTGTTCAGCTATTACCCCATTGTGATGGCGTTGAAAATGTCCTTTTACCATTGGAAGGGCGGCAACGAAGCTGTATTTATCGGGTTTGATAATTTTGTGACCTTGTTTAAGGATAAGGCTTTTTATGTATCGCTGAAAAATGCACTATGGTTTATCCTATTCGATTGTACTGTAGGCGTGCTCATGCCGCTGATCGTAGCCGAGCTGCTGTTTCATTTGAAGAGCACGCGATTGCAATATGTATATCGGACGCTGTTCGTCGCGACGATCACCGTACCGTCCGTTATTATCATACTAATCTGGGTGTTTCTGTACAATCCGTCCATTGGCGGTATGAATGTGTTGGTGGACATCATTGGCATCTCCCCACAGCTTTGGCTCGGAGGGACGGATACCGCATTATTTTCTATTATTTTCTCAGGCTTTCCTTTCATTAATCCTATCTTTCTTCTCATTGTTTTCGCAGCACTCCAAGCGATACCTAAGTCATTGCACGAAGCGTCTGTGATGGAAGGCTGTGGCGTTTGGAAACGGATCCTGTCTATTGATATTCCGTTGATCCTCGGACAGTTGAAGCTCATTTTTATATTAGGAATATTGCACGGAATGCAATCCTTTTACAAACAAATGATCATGACGGATGGGGGACCTGGCAACGAAACGCTCGTTCCCGGCTTACACATGTTTCAAGCGGGATTCAGACACAACGATTTCGGATATGCTTCCACAATCGGGTTCGTCATGTTAATTCTCATGCTGGTATTGACGATTGTTTCGAACAAACTGATCAAGACCGAGGACGATCATTAATGACTTGGGAGGTTTATCATGAACAAGAATAAGATAGCTTCCTTTATCTTGATCTTCTTATTATCTTTGTTTATTTTATTTAGCTTTTTTCCGATTTTGATTATGCTTCTAACTTCTTTGAAATCTAATATGCAAGTTAGCTTAGGCGTATTCAAGTTTCCATCGGTTATTCATTGGGACAATTACAGCCGGGCGTTCGATGCTGTTCTTCCATATGCGATGAATTCAATCTTTATAGCCGTCGCAGCGGTGATAGGTGTACTGATCGCTTCTTCGTTTGCGGCTTATGCCTTTGCTAGATATCGTTTTCCCGGTCGCGAGATCTTATATTATTTGATCATCGCGTTAATGATGGTCCCAGCAGTACTTATCTTAATTCCAATGTTCAAGCTGGTTGTTGCATTGGATATGCTGAACACCTACTGGGTCGTTATCTTACCGCAAATTGCCAGCGGTTGCATTATCGCTGTGTTTCTCCTAAGAAGCTTCTTCGCGGGGCTGCCTGAAGATCTATTCGAGAGCTTTCGAATTGATGGCGCAAGGGAAATCACGATTCTAACCCGCTTGGTGCTGCCTCTTTCCAAGCCGATCATGGGTACGATCGCCGTTCTGAATTTTCATTCCTCCTGGAACGATTATATTTGGCCGTTGGTCACGATTAATAAGAATGCGCTTAAACCTGTAGTGACGGGGATTATGTCATTCTCGAATGATTATTCGACAGATTACGGACCGATGATGGCGGCTTATGTTCTGGCCTCGATTCCATTAATGCTTGTGATTGGATTCGCTATGAAATATTTCGTGCATGGGCTTACGAGTGGAGCCGTTAAGGCTTGATGAGCATGGAGGGAGAGGTAATCATGAAGAAGTCAATCGTCCAGCCGAGGCTAGGCTTACAAGGACCGACCGTTTCTTGGTTGGATCCGTGGGCGGGGGAAGCTTCCTCCCAGATTATGCGGACAGGTACAGGCAGTGTGTTACCGCCACAAGATCCGACGCCGGAGCCGGAGGAATTCATCCAAGCCATGCAGCAATTAGGAGCAGAGTTCTACGTTCACCATCTGCTTCCTAATTCTCTGGGCCAATCCGAGATGATTCGTGATGCGGTTGCACATGGCCTGGATATTGTTCTAGGAAATGAGTATGGCAATATCAACGGTCCTTATATAGAGGGGACGAACCGTTACGATATACCCGATAAAGAGGTACTGGAGGCATCCCGCAGTGGAAGGCTGATCGGTTTGCTGTATGATGAGCCCGAGCACCTTCAGATCAATGCTGACCAATACCGTAAAGATGGTTTTTACCCGCATTGGGGGATAACGGAGGGGCTCTCTCTTGCAGAAGCTGAAGACAAGGTGACGGATGCTGTTGCGGCGAGGGTATCGCATGTCGATAAGCTATTGGAACAGAATGGGCTGAATTCCGCTACTGTTCCACTTCTTTCCGAGCATGTCTTTCCGGTTATGTTTCACACGATGGCACGCGGAGGCATGGCACTCTGTCCGAAAGTGATGAAGGAGTCGTTCCAATCTCTGCAGCTGTCGTCAGCTTTGGGCGCAGCCAAGCAGTACAATCGGCAGATGTGGATTTGTGCGGATCTATGGGGACCAGATACAGGACCCTGGTTTATCCGTACCCCTGGACTTCCCGGGCACTCTCCTGAAGAATATGCATCCGCGTTAAGAATGGGCTACTATATGGCTCCAACTCACTTATTCACAGAAAATATTGATGCACTTCTCAGATTTGAGAAGAATCGATTTCTGAAAACCGAATTTGGCGAGGTTTGGGATGAATTTGCGCGTAAATTTGTACCGGAGAATCCGTTGGAGTGGAGCCACTCGGAGGCGAATGCGGATATCGTGTTTATTCATGCCGATGACAGTAACTATGGCCAGAATGAACGCTTGTATGGTAATCGCCAATTACGTGCTGAGGATGCAAGCCAAAGCGTTTTTCAAGTATGGCATTTACTCAGCCATGGAACGATTCCTGCTCATGGAAGCTGTATGCACATTCCCGGATATACTTTCCCCAGACATCAGTTGAAGGCGAACACCGCGGCGGATCGATTTCCGCTTGAGGCAGGAATTCTATTCGAAGCTGATCAACGGGTACATTCGTTATTTGAGCCGATGAACAATGTGCTTGTATTCGATGAAAAGGTCACGGAGAAGGAGCTTGGCCAACCGAAACTGATTGTGGTAGCTGGTTCACGGCTCTCTGCCGAAACGCTGACCGCAGTACGCAGTCAGGCTGAATCGGGTGCGACGGTCATAATCGCGAGCTGGCTGACACCGACGCTCTGGAGGCATAGCGGACAAGTAGGTGAGGGTAACTGGCTGGTTACAAGGGGTTTCCTGACAGATGAGAGAGTTCGTGAAACGATGCTCCCGTTTCTGGGAAGCAGGGATTGCTGGATGCAGCGCTTCGCGAATACCGAGCTAAGAATATATCGTGGCGATTCCCGTGGGTTTACGCTTGACTTTGAAATATTTCGGAAATAAAGAAGTGATAAGCATCTAATCGGATAGAAAGATGAGGCTGGGGACATCGCTCCCGAGCCTCTTTATTTTCTAGCAAGCACTCTCTCTACCTTTAACAAGTGCTGTAGCATTCTTTCCCCAGCTAGCTTCTCATCCATGGCTTCAATTGCGTCGACGATATCCTTATGCTCTTGCAGAAGCTTCTCTGTTGAGGCACGCTCAGCGAAAAACCAGAGTCGGCGCGATTCTTTCATGCTTTCGCGCATTCTGTCAGTCATAGATTCCATCATCGAGCTCAATATTGAATTATGCGAGGCTTTAGCGATCTGCAGATGAAATTGAAAATCCGCTTGATCACTACCTTCTTCGTCATGGAGTGCCGCTTCCATTGCTGAGAGCGTTGCTTTTAAGTGGAGGATATCGTCGTCTGTTCTATGCTTGGCGGCAAGAGAGGCCGAACCCATCTCAATGAATTTACGCACTTCGAGTACTTCCTGCAACAATGTCGTATTGTAATCTAGCTCGATGTTATCCTCTTTAGGTGGCTGTAGGCTTACAAAGGTCCCCCCTCCATGTCGGATGGTCACCCAACCCATCGCTTTTAATGCACTTAGTGCTTCTCTCACCGTCGAACGACCGACAGCAAAGCTTTCTGCTAATTCGACTACAGTAGGCAATTTCGAGCCAGGAGCATAAATATGTGATGTAATTTGCTCTTTTATCTGCTGCTGAATGACTTCAGACCCTTTTAAAGTCATGATTTTCTGGAATGACACAGAAAAACCTCCATAAAAATGATATACAACAATTAAAGCATACGTTAAACTAATGTAAAAGTCATCTGATCACATGATCAATTACAAAATGAATACTAATATAGGGGGACTGAGTCTCACAATGAATAACACGATTAAGCAGGAACTAAGGGATATAGTGGGTCAAAACTACTTCAAGGATGATGAAGAATCACTGGTCACACATTCTTATGATGGTACACCCATGCTTCAATCTTTACCTGATGGAGTAATTTACCCCAAGGATACAGCAGAAGTATCGGCCATTATGAAAATACTTAATAGGAACCATGTTCCGCTTGTTAGCCGGGGATCGGGTACGAATCTGTGTGGAGGTACCGTCCCTGTCCAAGGGGGTGTCGTTATGGTCATGCACCGAATGAATGCCATATTAGAGGTTGATTTGCAAAATCTAACGGCAACGGTTCAGCCTGGGATGATCACGAAGCAATTCATCGAGCATGTTGAAGGAATGGGACTGTTCTACCCTCCGGATCCAAGCAGCATGTCTATTTCAACAATCGGAGGTAATATTGCAGAATGCTCTGGTGGGCTTCGCGGCTTAAAATATGGGACAACGAAGGATTATGTTTTAGGGCTGGAGTGTGTTCTAGCTTCGGGGGAAATCGTGCGTACAGGCGGCAAATTAATGAAGGATGTAGCTGGTTATGATCTAACAAAGCTTCTGATCGGATCAGAAGGGACTTTGGCGATTATTACGGAAGCGACACTAAAGCTTATTCCCATGCCTAAGCACAAGAAGACGATGCTCGCGATGTTCACGGATTTATATAGCGCAGCTCGCACAGTTTCTCATATTATTGAGAACCGAATTATCCCTGCAACGCTTGAATTTATGGATAATCCAACGATTAAAGTTGTAGATGATTATGCCAAGCTAGGTCTACCTCTGGATATGGCAGCTATTCTTCTCATTGAGCAGGATGGAGAGCCTGAGATGGTGGAGCGTGATATTCAACGGATTTCCGAAATATGCCGAGAAGAGCAAGCGGCGCAAATCAGTATTGCTAATAATCAAGAAGAGGCGTTGAAGCTATTAACCGCAAGACGTAGTGCTTTTACGGCATTGGCAAGATTACGTCCAACGACCATTCTGGAGGATGCGACGGTTCCCCGTTCCAAGATTGCGGAAATGGTATTGGAAATCAATCGCATTGCCCTCAAATATAATGTACAGATTTGCACGTTCGGACATGCTGGAGACGGCAATCTTCATCCAACGGCAACGACGGATGCACGAGATAAGGAAGAAATTCATCGCGTTGAAGAGGCATTCGCCGAAATATTCGAAGCAGCCATCGCTTTGGGAGGCACCATAACAGGGGAGCATGGGGTTGGGTTAGTTAAGGCTCCGTTTCTGGAGTGGAAAGTAGGCGCAGCAGGTATTGAATTGATGAAAGGGATTAAGCTAGCGTTCGATCCGATGCACTTGTTAAATCCCGGTAAAATATTTGCAAAAGAAACAAGACGTAGGGTGGTGCTTAATCGTGGCTAATTCATCATCCTCAACATCCGAAGCGTTACGGCAAACCTTGCAGCTAAAGCTGGATTACGATCAACTAACGAATTGTATGCGCTGCGGTTTTTGTTTGCCAGCTTGTCCAACATTCAAGGAAACAGGAATTGAAGCAGAATCCCCGCGTGGGCGTATCGCTCTCATGAAAGCGGCAGTAGACGGTTTAATGGAGCCGGATGTTCGTTTCGAGGAACAAATGAGTCATTGCCTTGGCTGCAGAGCCTGCGAGCCAGCTTGTCCTGCAGATGTAAAGTACGGTCAATTGATCGAGCAAGCCAGAGATGCTATTGAAGACCATACTACACAGCATCGTGTATGGGTAAAGGGAGTTCGTAAGCTCGTATTTAAGCAATTATTTCCGCATCAAGGTCGGATGAAAATGCTGGGCAAAGGCCTCCGCTTTTATCAAAGGTCAGGGCTTCAAAGCGTTGTTCGTAAAACAGGAGCAGTCAAGCTATTTTCCAAACAATTGTCTTCCTTAGAACGGATATTGCCTAAAGCATCGGGTAAAGGGGTTGTTGATCAGCTTGGTACTCGTATTCCGGCTAAAGGCAAGAAGATTGCTACGGTTGGCATGTTCAGGGGTTGCTTAATGGATACGTTATTCATGGAAACAAATTATAAAACGGTGGGGTTACTCACTGAAGCAGGGTTCGAAGTGGTCATCCCAGATCAACAAAATTGCTGTGGCGCTTTACATGCTCATAGTGGAGAAACGACGCAAGCGAAAGAGCTAGCCAAAAATAATATTCGCGCTTTCCAGGAAGCGGGTGTCGATTACATCATCTCTAATGCAGGTGGATGCGGGGCAATCCTGGTCGAATACGATCACCTGCTACACGATGAACCGGAGTGGCAGGAGCAAAGCTTATGGTTTGCAAAAAGAGTTAAAGATATTAGTGCCATTTTGGTGGAAAAGGGAAACCCGCTTCTATTTAACAACAGTAATGATAAATCGGAGCCTGTCCGCATCACCTATCAAGATTCGTGTCATTTGAAGAATGTAATGAAAGCAGGAGCTGCGCCAAGGAAGCTATTATCTTCATTACCTAATGTTGACTTTGTGGAAATGCAAGATGCAGGTTCATGCTGCGGCTCGGCAGGGATATATAATGTAACGCAGCCTGAGATGGCGAATCAAATTCTTGATCACAAAATGCAGCACGTAAATGCGACAAGACCTCATTATATCGTGACGAGTAATCCGGGGTGTCTGTTGCAGATGAAGCTGGGAATTGATAAGCATGCCGACAACAATCAGATGCAGGCCATTCATATCGTTGATTTTTTGTATGAACGGATGAAGGGACTTAATTAGGTTACAATGAATTGCTTTTTGATTTTTATTCCTATCTCCGTTATTATAAGTAATAATTACACACTTGAATTTGAGATGGAAGCTGGGGTGAGCAACAGAATGGATATCGTGGAGCAAATCGACAAGATTAATCGCCAATTGACGGTTAAAGGATACAAACTTACTCCTCAACGTGAAATTACGCTAAAGGTGCTGCTTGAGAATGAGAAGGATCATTTAAGCGCCGAGGATGTATACATGCTGGTGAAAAGGAAATTTCCTGAAATAGGTCTTGCCACGGTCTATCGTACTTTGGAGCTACTCGCGGAATTGCATATTGTGCAGAAAATGAATTTTGGAGACGGGGTCGCTCGTTTCGATCTTCGTTTTGAAGGGCACGAGCATATGCACCACCATCTGATCTGCGGCGTGTGCGGAGCACTGGAGGAAATAGAAGACGATTGGTTAACGGATTTGGAGCAAAAAATTGCTCGTGAATATGGCTTTCAAGTGACCGATCATCGTCTAGATTTCACTGGCGTATACAATAAGTGCAAAAATAATAGTAAGCCGTGCAAGAAACTGGGAAAAGCCGTCTCCTGACGTCAAACTCGTAGCGTAAGTAATTAACATAAACAATGAACAACCCCCACATGGCCTTGTTTGGCTTGTCGGGGGTTGTCTTGCTAGATTAACTATAGGAAGGGGACGATCCAATGGCACGCCAACGAGCATTTACAAAGACTGAGCTTCTAGATGCAACGGAAGAGCTTTTGTTAGAGCGAGGTTATGATGGTTTTCATTTGAAGGCATTATCTGAGAAGTTAAATGGAGCAAGAAGCACGATTTATGAATATTTTTCGAACAAGGATGAGATTGTCGCGGCATGTATGCGCCGGACGATGGAGCAGATGCTTGCTGCATGTACAGCGATCGAAAACCTTCCTCCTATGCTGGCTTTGAAGAAGACGTTAGTTATTTTTCTGGAACAAGCTCATTTTCATAAATTGATGCTAGCGGCACCTAAGGTTGACCAAACCGCTTCAGAGAAGGCTAAGGTTGATTTACTCTATCTGGATCAAGGGCATATGGAGCTTAAAGCTCAACTGATGGCCCTGTTCGAGAAAGCGAAACAGGAGGGTTTAATCCGGGCTGATATTCCTTTACCCGTCATAGTCGCGGTTTTTTTCCATGCGATCGAAACACCAAATTGGCTGGAGCTTCCTGCGGAGCAGTGGGCGGAAATGTTATTTAAGCTATGGTTGGACGGTGGGAATCGTGAGTAATAAATGTAAAATCGTTCAATTTGACACATGAGTCGGAATGATGCAAAATAGATGAAGGCGAGCAGAATATTTTTTTAAATTAATTCGACACAACTGTCGAAAACGAGGGGGAGTTTTTCATAATGGATGCTTTATTGCTGTTTCTCCACCTTGGAGGTTTGTCGGTCTGGCTAGGTTCAGCTGTCATGGTTGCTCTTCAATTGATGATCATGAAGAGGAACATTCAAGCGACTGATATCTCGAGTCTAACTAGCAAGACGATTCGTGTATTTACTCGAGTCACACATCCAAGTGCGTTTCTTGTATTGTTATCGGGCATATGGATGCTGATGAGAATCGGAATGGAAAATCACGATAACTTTCCATTCTGGCTAAAGTTTATGGAAATGTTCGGTTCAATGGTCATTTTGATTTTCATTATTACGGTATCCATTCTAGGCAAAAAGGTCATTAAGCGAATAGCTGAAGGCAACTGGAGCTTAGTCGGGAAAAGCATCATAACCTTCATCATCGTGACATTGATATTCGCCGTGTTGGCCTTTGTCATCATCTTTGTAGTTAGTGGAAAATATTAAAGAAATAACATCAGGAGGCGGTTGCATTGTTTTTAGCATGGCGTGAAATTAAGCATTCCAAACTCAGGTACTTATTGATCGGTCTTATTATTATGTTGATCGCGTGGCTTGTATTTTTTTTATCAGGATTAGCAAATGGGCTATCCACAGCTAACGGAGCCTCGATTCAGAGCATGAAAGCGGATTATGTAGTATTCGATAAAAATTCCAGTGTGTCCATGCTCAGGTCGTTGCTACCTGACTCCATGGTGGATGAAATCAAGAAAACGCCAGGCGTAAAAGATGCCGCTCCGTTAGGTCAGTTAACAGTATCGATAGCCAAGGTTAACGATGAAGAGCAAGTAGACGCGACGATCTTAGCTACCGAACCGAACAGCTTCTTGGTTCCCAAAATCAACGAAGGCACATCGTTCCACAACGACTCGAATGAGATTATCCTCGATGATTCGTTCAAGAGCTACGGTTACGCGATCGGCGATCAATTAAAAATTATTCAGAGCGATAAAGTGCTCAAAGTGGTCGGTTTTGTATCTAACCAAGCTTATAATCATATGCCAGTCCTGTTTATGGATATTCAGCATTGGCAGACATTGAAATTTCCGACAGAGCAGTCCAAATCGGGTATAGAAAATCCTGTTAGTGTGATCGCGGTGCAAAAGGATAGTGATTTTAATAAGGATATACTAAATCAAATATCGAATATCGATGTCGTTACGAAAAATACTGCGCTTCAGAATCTTCCTGGGTATAGTGCAGAATCGCTTAGCGTTAATATGATGCTTTTCTTCTTATTTATTATTGCGGCATTTGTGCTTGCCGTATTTTTCTACGTCATTACTTTGCAGAAGAGTAATCAATTTGGTGTGTTGAAAGCAATTGGGGCAAATACGGCTTTTTTATCCAAAAATTTAATCATGCAGGTGTTGATCGTGACAGCAATAGGGATATTGGTGGGTGTTGTCTTAACCTATGGAATAGCAAGTGTAATTCCCGAGAAAGTGCCCTTTGCGCTAGATAACTTGACCGTGGCTATATACAGCTTGTTATTACTGGTTATTGCATTGTTGGGTACAATTCTTTCTTTGGGAAGAATTGCCAAGATCGATGCGCTTCAGGCAATCGGGAGGGTCGAATAATGGAAAAACTAATGATCAATCAAGTATCCAAGGTGTATGGCGAGAAGGAGTCCTCCGTTAAAGCATTGGATTCGGTGTCCCTTAATGTAAAGGAAGGGGAGTTTATTGCTGTAGTTGGTCCATCGGGCTCGGGGAAAACCTCACTTCTAGCTATTGTAGGAGCATTGCTGAAACCAACCCAAGGAAGCATTAAATTAAACGGCATTGAAATGAAGGGGTTAACCTCTAGTCAGCTCACAAAAATAAGGATGAATCAAATCGGGTTTATTTTGCAATCATCGAATTTAATACCTTATTTAACCGCTAAAGATCAATTGCTGCTGCTTTCCCATATGGCAGGAAATAATGGGAGGGAATATCGTAATCGCGCGGAGGAGCTTCTGTCAAATTTAGGTTTAGCACATCGGATGAATCATTATCCAGAAGCTTTGTCCGGGGGAGAGAAGCAAAGGGTAGCAATTGCTAGAGCTTTAATGAATAATCCGGACATCATTCTGGCGGATGAGCCGACAGCGAGTCTGGATACGCAACGTGGGCGTGAAGTGGTACAGATGCTGGTAAAGGAAGTAAAAACAAGAAAGAAAGCAGCTATTATGGTTACACATGATGAACGGATGCTTGATCTGTGCGACCGAATCATGCGAATGACAGACGGTAAGCTTACTGAATTGCGTGCATAGAAGAAAGCCCACAAACCTAATGGAAGGCAAGTGGGTTGTACTCTAGCTAGCTCGAATAATACAAAATGATTCGAATATTATGGTCGAATTAGGGGAGCAGAGACAGCTGATATTAATAACCAGCACGCAAGATGATTACCAAGAGTACGAATAGAACAAGTGCGAATGCCGCAGCACTCATTCCACCACCACTAACGCCACAACCTGCACCAACACCTGCAACAGGGTATCCCAAGTCTATCACCACCGTGCTTTTATTATGACAATTAGTCATTTATGTAGCTTATGCCGGGCTACCTATATGGACAGTACATTTACCCAGTTGAACTAAAAACAGGCGAATGCCTCCTAAGCATAAATTGAACCTCCAAGGACACCTTATGAGGGTAATCAATTATTCTAAGGGGGTTTTCTTTTGAGAAAGTTTTTGGTCAGCTTGTCAATGGTCATGAGCTTGTCATTGGTTCTAATGGTACCTGCCTTCGCTGAGCACACAACGAGCAAGGTGACTACCAACAGTACCACGCCGCCTTCGCTTACAACTCCAAGTGTAACGAAGACCTATAATCCAAGTCCTAATGCCACGATTAACCGCATGAACGTTACAACGAATAATGGGACTGGAACGTACAACGGCACTTACAATGGAATAACGGGCACTCCTAATACCCCATTAGGAACGTATGGAACTAATGGCGTAAATGGAACATACGGGACGAACGGGGTGTACGGAACTAACGGAGTTAATAATGGGACATACAGAACCTACGGGACGAATGGGACCTATGGAGCTTATGATTCAACAAGAATGAACACCTACAGACCTTACAGTACGCATATGACCACTCGTGCAAAAAACACGGTAAGAGCTATGGAAACAACGACTAAGAGAAGCTTTAACTGGGGTTGGTTAGGTTTAATTGGATTATTCGGATTAGCGGGTATGCGCAGCCGTAGTCGTGATGATGTACGATAAAATATAGGAATAAGTGATCCTCATTTGGCTAATAAGCCGAATGGGGATTTTCAAATTTCATTTTTGTTAGCATAAAATTATGTTACACTCATATCAACATAACAAGGTGGCTCGATCTAATGGGGAGTCACCTTTTGTTGTCTTATAGCGAAGGAGTTCACTTGATGAAATGGTTGCTACGTGGAACGTGGAGACGGATTTCCTCGTCAATCGCTAGGATGGAAGGTAAGCTGTTTGTTGTATTTTTATTTCTCATTATTTTACCTATTGGGGTACTTAGTTACATTTCGGCTGAAAGATATACGGACTCCATTGAGCGCAATACGGTTACTTATGTTTCTCAAGTATCTGATCTCATGATTAGTAAATTAGATGATTATATGGAAGATATGAAGAAGATTTCGATCATTCCTTCCTATTTAGCTGAGATCAAAGCAGGACTTAAGGAATCTAACCGAATTTATGAAAGCCTTTCCATTGAATCGACTGACGAGCAATTGGACCCGACTACGGGACGAGCGGCCACCCTTTCTAATGAACAGTTAGAGCTGTTACGACGTGTTGAAGGTAGTATTTACTTCTTGAATAATATTAAGAATGGAGCAAATACCGTTTATTTATTTGATCGGTACGGGCATTCCTATTTTGCAACCAAAAGCGGAGGTGTGCGTTCGGATCTGAAATCAGTGTATCAAGACTGGAGAAATCTTGCGTATGATGCCGCGGGATACCCCGTGCTCGTGAGTACTCAGCAGGTGAGTGGGAGTACGAGTGGAAGTCGATATGTATTTACGATTGTTAGAGAGATTATTGATACGAACTATGAGTCGCTAGGTCTCATTGCTGTTGATGCGAATATCGTCGTCATTGAGAACATCGTAAAGGATTTAGACAAGGCTACGCATGGAACGACTCTTATCGTCGATAACAATGGGCAGGTTGTATATGATAGTGAGAAGAAATTTATAGGACAGAACATGAAGTCAAACGACAAGCTTCAAGCTCTAGGAGAAGAAGGTAGCTTACATACTAAGGTTGACGGGAAGCCGGTGTTATCAATTTATAAGCAATCTAGTAATACGGGGTGGAAAATATATATTACAATCCCAGAGCAAAAGCTCATGGGTGAGGCGCTGCGAATTCGTGCATTCACCCTTGTATCGGCAATCTCCATCATTGGCTTCGCCTTGCTTATATCGCTTATTTTTACCTTTACTTTAACGAAGCCTCTGCGATCATTAGTTCGAATGATGAAGGTTGTGCAAACCGGTAATCTTGATGTTACTTTTCCGGTTCGGAGTAGAGATGAGATGGGGCTCGTCGGTAATGCGTTCAACCGAATGATCATCCGGGTCAAAAGCTTAGTCGAGGACGTCTATATGGCGGGACAGCGTAAGAAAGAGGCGGAGCTTGAAGCGCTGCAGAACCAGATTAATCCGCATTTCATATATAACACCTTGGAATCTATCCGGATGACAGCGGTTATGAATGATGATGTTGAAGTAAGCGACATGACGCAGCTATTAGGGAAATTACTGAGATACGGAATGGGAACGGGAACCGAAACGGTCGCCTTGTCTAGAGAGCTTGAGCATCTGGATATGTATATGCAGCTGTTGAATTATCGATATGGAAATCGGTTCGTGCTAGGAATATCGAATGTGACGGACATGAACCTGCCTGTTATGAAGCTTCTATTCCAGCCTATTGTTGAAAATGCGGTCTATCACGGTATGGACGAATCCAAGTCATCGATGACGATCAATCTCAGCTATGAGGAGGAGGGTATGGATCATCTGTTTACGATTAAAGATGACGGCGTAGGGATGTCAGATGCTAACTTAAAGCATCTTCGTCAGCGATTAAACGAGCCTAAGGATTCTCATGTAAACAATGGTCGAGGAATTGGATTACGTAATGTTCATGAGCGATTGAAGCTTCTATTTGGTGAAGGCTATGGCATCCGTATTATGAGCAAGCAAGGTGTGGGGACTGAAGTTACAGTTCGGCTCCCGAAAGAAAAGACGAAGGGAGAGAGACTAATTGGTTAATGTCGTTGTGGTTGATGATGAGGAGAGAATTCGGCTAGGGTTGGCCAAGCTGATTGCCCAAGTCGGTAAGGAGTTTCAAGTGACGGGAATATTTGCTGGGGCTCAAGAACTGTTGTCGCATATAGACTCCATTCACGTTGATCTTGTTATTACGGACATCAAGATGCCGGTTATGAATGGACTTGAACTGATTAAGCAGCTTCAGCATCGTTTACCTAAGCTCAGAATGGCTATTATTAGCGGATTTGATGATTTTACTTTTGCTAGACAAGCACTCCGTTATGGTGTGGAGGAATACTTGTTAAAGCCTGTAGACAAAGATGAGCTAGAGCAAATGCTTCATAAGGTTAGAGATAAGCTTGAGTATGATCAGCAAGCTGGAGAAGTTAATCAGGACGATCAGTTGAAGCTGTTGTTATTTAATGATACAGAAGCTTTACCTAAGCCCTTGAGAGTGGAAGCCTGTCGGCAATTGGAGCAAACGCCGTTATTCCAACAGCCGTATTTCGTATTTGTTATGCGTGGACATACTCCATTAACGATAGAACAAATGCGGAAGGTTGTTTCTGGTTGGCTAGCGAATTGGACGATCGTGGAGAGGGAGGATCGAGTTATTCTCATTGTAGGCATTCCTAGCACCGAACATGCGGATCGGGTTAGGGAGCTGGGACAGACGTTACTTCATCGTTTGCCTGTATCCTATGAAGGCAGACTCGGAGCGAGTGACGTCTTCCAAGGAACAACCTGGCTTCGTGAAGCTTATCGTCAAGCGGATTGTGCCTTACAGCAAGCTTGGTATGATACCGGCAAGATGGCGTTCACTGATTATGCACGTATTTTACGTAAGACCAAATCGCTTAATCATTTGTTAATGCAAATCATTAGTGAATTTCAAGCGGAGATGGCTTTGTCGAATTATTCGGGTGCCCAGAAAGCAATACATCGATGGTTTGAGGAATGTATGCTGCTCATGCCAAGTTGGAACGAGCTATCCGAAGCTTGTGAAACTGTGCTGTCTCTGATTGCAAAGGTTAGCCCCATCAAGAGGACTGAAGAGGATGAACTTGAGGAGCGGGTTATGGCTTGCGAACCGGAGAAATTTGCGAGCAAGGATGCTTTTATGACCTTCTTCCTTGGTGCTGTGGATCAGCTTTTTGTACAATTGATGCAATTCCGTCAAGAGAATCGCGTTGTGGATACGATCAAACAATATATTCGTCATCATTTTGCTGATGAGCTGGAGCTTCATCGTCTAGCGGAGGAAGTCTTTTTGACACCAAGCTATCTAAGTAAACTATTTAAGACCGAATCAGGGGAGACGATTACGGACTTCCTTATTTCTGTGCGGATAGAGCATGCTAAGGATTGGCTTAAGGAGAAAAATGGATTAAAAACCTATGAGGTTGGTGAGAAGGTTGGATATGCTGACCCAGCCTACTTTAACAAAGTGTTTAAGAAGGTTGTCGGATGTACCCCGAAGGAATTTAAAGATCGTGTTAGGTGAATATTATCTAAATTGAAGACAATTAAAACAAACAGAGAACATTAAATTAAATAACAAAACCCTATATAATAGACTGAAAGCGTTTGCTTTGTATGCAAAGACGTAATCAGGGTTAGGGGGATTCAAGTTGAACATCAGCTACAAAGTACAGAGATACATCATCTTGTTCGGTTTTCTTACGGTTCCATTAGTCTTATTATGTATGTTCTCACTGTATCCAGCAGTCTCATTGTTTTATTTCAGCTTTACGGAATGGGATGGATTAGGCTTCGACCAGAAGTGGGTCGGCCTAGCGAACTATAAGGAAATATTCATGAGACCGGAAATATTCGGCGCATTCAAGAACAATCTGTATTATTTCGTTGGGGGAATACTTCAGACCGCAATTGCACTTTATTTCGCGATCATCCTTAACGGACGGTTGCGCGGAAGGTATGCCTTCAGGGTATTACTGTTTTTGCCTTATGTCCTGCATAGTGTAGCAACAGTCATTATGTTTAAGAATTTGTACCATGCCGAATATGGCTCGATCAATGTCTTCTTGGGAGCCATTGGATTAGAATCATGGCAGCAAATGTGGCTGGGTAATCCTAAACTCGTAAACTACTCGCTAGCTTTTATCTCGATGTGGAAATATTTCGGGCTTAGTATGGTAATTTTTATTGGTGCCCTACAATCGATCCCGAGGGATTTATATGAAGCTTCCACAATTGATGGCGCCTCTAGCTGGCAATCCTTCCGGTTCATCACGTTGCCTAGCCTACGCCGAGTCATAGAGCTCATGCTCGTTCTCACTTTGACAGGTGCGCTTGAAGCATTTGATATTCCATTCATCATGATGCTCGGTGCAAATGGAACATCTACCTTCGTTATTCAGACGGTCGATATGGCTTTCCACTTCGAAAAATTTGGGTTGGCATCGGCTATGGCGGTCGTATTGCTGTTCATCGTTATATTCTTCATCTTCATTCAGAGAAAAGTGCTATTCAGGGAGGGGAATTAACGATGGGAAAAACTCCGGGATACGTACGAGCACTACAATACTCTACACTAGCGTTTGCTGTTATTATTGTATTTTTTCCGATCTATTCTATTTTTGTTGGGGCATTCAAATCGAAGGTCGAGTTTTATCAATCGGGGCTTAGCCTGCCTGAGAATTTCTTTAACTTTGACAATTTTAAGCGGGTATTTAAGGTAGGCAAGCTTGGACTTGGGTTTCAAAATATATCTATTATTTTGGCGGTTACGCTAACCGGCAACGTAATCATCGGTACAATGGTCGCTTATGCGCTTGGTCGTTTTGACTTTGCGCTGAAGAAGCCGATTATGGCGCTCTATCTCATTGCTCAGATTATCCCACTCGTTACGACGCAGGTTGCAACCTTCAGTGTAATCAAAGCGCTTGGCGTCTATAACACGATTAAAGCACCAATGCTTCTATACTTAGGGGCAGATGTCCTCCAAATCGTTATTTACTTGCAATTCGTAGCTAGCATTCCGAAGGATTTGGATGAGAACGCAATGGTCGAAGGTGCTTCCTTTTTCAAAATCTACCGATCTATTATTTTCCCGTTACTCGGACCGGCAACGGCTACCCTTATTATTTTGAAAACTATTTCGATCTATAATGACTTTTACACTCCGTATTTGTATATGCCGTCTCAGAAGCTGAAGGTTGTTTCTACAGCTATATATAGCTTTGTCGGGCCGAACGCTGCACAGCTTAACGTCATTTCTGCAGGTATTCTGATCATCTTTATCCCTACTGTTGTTATCTTCTTACTCTTGCAGCGCTATATTTTTGCGGGTGTCACCAATGGAGCTGTGAAGTAACGACATGTCGTTCAGGGAATTAGACCGCTGATAGCGGCATGGAGGTTGTATAGTGTAGTGAGTACCGCTAACGAATATGATGTGTTATGATAACAAAAGAATTTGTTATCAAGCATAAACGGAGGACGCAGTCCTTCCACGGAGTTAACATTTGAGTTTGAGTACTATCAGATAAGGATCGAGAAATCTATACTTTCTGATCTGATAGGTGAACATATGCGTATCGAATGAGCGGAGTGGAATATTTCATGTCGAAAAAAGTTACTATGCAGCAAATTGCCGATCACGTCAACGTGTCCAAGTTTGCCGTATCCAAAGCGTTATCAGGAAAATCCGGAGTTAGTCCGGATACACGGGAGAAAATCATTCATGCCGCCACCCAACTAGGCTACTTTGTACAGAAACGAAATAAGCCCGTTGTTAGCCGCAACACGCCTATTAGACCAACCTCGACTGATCGAAATACGATCATCGTTCTTATCCCGAATGTGCGAGAGCAGAATCGACAATCGAGCTTCTGGGGTCGGATTATTGATGGGATTACTACAAGCCTTGAAGAAAATCATCTAGGTATGATGATTGTGACTGAACATATAACAGATAACTTTACAAGACTGATTAATCCAGAAGCAGTGCTAGGTCTCGTCGGAGTGGGATTGATCTCTAACCAGCAGTTATTGGAAATCCGAAATTTGGGTATTCCTTTCGTGCTTGTTGATCACGAAGATTCACTTATCCCATCTGACGTTCTGTTCATGAACAATTATGAATGTGTTCGTAGGGCGACGAACTATTTACTAGGTAATGGACATCGCAAGCTACAATTCGTAGGAGATATTCACTACTCTCGAAGCTTCTATGATCGTTGGTTAGGCTTTCGCTCCATGCTTGAGGAACTGAGCATAGATTTGCGACAAAATAAAGGGCTTTTGGAGTTTGAAGGAGTTAACCGGTCGGAGATGACGGAGCAGCTTGACCATATTATTGGTGAAATGCTACAGACGGAGGATTTCCCGACTGCGTTTGTCTGCGCGAATGATTCCATTGCAATTTGTGTGATGACTGTTCTGACACGCCTCGGCATTAATGTGCCAGATCAATGTTCGGTTTCAGGCTTCGACAACATCGAGGATGCAGGAATTTCCTCTCCAGCGCTCAGCACGGTGCATGTTAACAAAGAAGCTCTTGGGCAACGCTCGGTAGAAACACTACTCTGGCGGATCGCTAATCCTGACGGACCGAAAGAAAAAATATTGCTTGCAGGTGACTTCGTTCTACGGGCTTCCACAGCAGCAGCTCCCAATTAATCATGAAATGGTGGTACAGGGGATTCCTGTATCACCATTTTTAATTTAATTCTCGCACCCCTCGCACCTCTCGCACCCCTCGCACCTCTCGCACCTCTCGCAACACAAACAACTCATACGACATTCACGTTTCTGGAAATCCAACTAACTCAAAATAACCCCTCAGAATAACCATCCTTGCAATCCTCTTTAGCCCTCCTAATTACTTTTTTCTCAATGAGCTCCTGATCAAAGCTTGGTGCGCACGAAGGCCAAAAAAGTACCTTCGTAAAGCGGCGACTGTTGTGATTGAAGAACGAAGGCCAAAAAAGTGCTTTCATTTCCCCAAGTCGGTTAATTACTTGCACGATAACCCTCAAGTCTATATGAATGGAATTCTCCAGGTAGTATTTTGCAATTTTGTAGCGGATATATTCGTTATTCCGGTTGACAAAAGGTTGGCTAGTGGTACAATTTTCCTTAAAGTTGTTATTGTTTATAACAAACAAATAGCTAACAAATATTTTGTTAGCATAAGAAAGATGAGGAGTGACAATTTGAATACATGGGTTGAGACAGTTAACGGAATGACATGGGGCTGGACAGGAGTTAGAGGGACGTGGTCTAGCTCAGAAGCAGAAGATTCCATGAGAACGATGAACTCGATGGGCGTCAACTGGGTTGCTATTGCGCTTGCTGCGGAACAGGAAACTCCCCAGTCCACAAGTATTCCATTTCGTGAGGCACCAACTGTTACAGACGAGGAGACGTTATGGGCCATTCGCAATGCCAAGAAACTGGGCATGAAGGTTTGTTTGAAGCCAGTAGTTAACTGCGCCAACGGGACTTGGAGGGCACATATTAGCTTCTTTCAAGATGATGTTCCAGGTGAGCCGAGTTGGGGGCAATGGTTTGCCTCATACGGAGAGTTTATTGTCCATTATGCGAAGATTGCCGAGCAGGAAAACTGTGAGATGCTCTGTATTGGATGCGAGATGGTGCAGACGGATTCCAGAGAAGCGGAGTGGAGAGCGTTAATTGCCGAGGTTCGAACGGTTTACAGGGGCTTGATTACTTATAATTGCGACAAATACCAGGAGGATCGCCTAACCTGGTGGGATGCAGTCGACATTATTTCTTCAAGTGGTTATTATCCGATCAATCATTGGGAGTTTCATTTAGATAGAATCGAGCAGATGCTAGTGAAGTGGAATAAGCCGTTCTTCTTCATGGAAGCAGGTTGCCCGAGCAGGGAAGGCTCCAGTCTGAAGCCAAACGATTGGTCGTTGCCGGGTGGGCCGTCGGAAGAGGAGCAGCAAGTATACTATAATGCCATGTTCGAAGCTTGCTCGCGCAGAGAATGGATGAGAGGGTTTATGTTATGGGATTGGCCGGCAAAGCTCTACTCTCTGGAACAAGCCGTGCATAATAACGATTATTGTATGTATGGCAAAAAAGCAGAAACTGTTGTGCGAGATTATTATTTATCTAAGATTTAAGCATGAGCGGAGGGTATAGAGGGGCAATGAATAGCGATCTTACAATGGAGCATTGGCGCTCCCAACTAGAAGAAGAATTGAAATCGAACATTCTCGATTTCTGGATTAAGCATACTGTGGATGAGTTGAATGGGGGTTTCGTAGGTGAAATTAAGAGTGATATGACCGTTATGCCAGACGCTGACAAAGGTTTAGTGCTACATGCACGCATCTTATGGACCTTCGCTACGGCATATCGTCTCTATCAGGATGTTCCTTATCTGATCATGGCGCGGAGAGCTTACGATGCGCTTGATAAGTTTTTCAGAGATAGGGAGCACGGAGGACTATATTGGATGGTGGATGTGTCCGGTATACCCGTTCAGGAGAAAAAACAAATTTACGGTCAAGCATTCGTAATCTATGCCCTTTCCGAATACTACCGAGCTACAGGCTCAGAAGAAGCTCTAGCATGGGCCCGGGAACTCTTTTATTTGATCGAGAAGCATGCCTATGATTATAGGCATCGTGGTTATGTCGAAGCTTTAGCGCGAGACTGGTCGGAAACGGACGATTTAAGCTTAAGTGGTAAGGATCTGAACGAACGCAAATCGATGAACACCCACTTGCATGTGCTCGAAGCTTATACGAATCTTTACAGAGTGTGGAAGTCGGAAGATTTGCGAATGAAGCTGACAGAGCTTATCGACATTCATTTGGATTTAATCATAAACAAAGACAATCATCATTTTATGTTGTTTTTTGATGAGGAATGGAATTCGAAATCGGAACACATTTCTTATGGACATGACATTGAAGGAAGCTGGTTACTATGCGAAGCAGCCGAAGTTCTTGGTGATGAGGAGGCAATCGACCGGGTCAACAAAGTAGCCACTGCGATGGCTGTGGTAACTTTGGCAGAAGGTTTGGATAAAGACGGGGGCCTGTATAATGAAGCGGATGGTCATGGTCATATCGATTACTCGAAGGACTGGTGGCCGCAAGCTGAAGCAATGGTCGGTTTCATCAATGCCTATCAGCTGTCAGGAAATGCTGAATACTTGCAAGCGGCTAAAGATAGCTGGACATTCACTAAGCTGTTCATTTGTGACTCCGAGAATGGGGAATGGCATTGGCAGGTATCTCGCGAAGGGGTGCCAAATCTAGCCTATGCGAAGGTTGACCCATGGAAATGCCCTTATCACAATAGCAGAGCTTGCTTTGAAGCTTTAGAAAGATTGGCACTTATTCGCTATTAAAATAAGGGGGAATTATCGATGAGTGAATTTATGCAGAAATTGAAAGCTTTAAAGGCTGAACATGATCGTTTGATACATAGGAAGAACGTTCCAACTGTTTCAAATGGTGTATACGAGCGTTATGAGTATCCGGTACTTACGAACGCGCATGCTCCCATTCACTGGCGTTATGATCTTAATCCGGAAACTAATCCTTATCTAATGGAGAGAATCGGAGTGAATGCAGCATTCAATCCGGGTGCAATCGAGCTAGATGGCAAATATTATCTTATGGTTAGAGCCGAAGGGGTAGACCGCAAGTCGTTCTTCGCAGTTGCTGAAAGTGATAGCCCAGTGGATGGCTTTAAGTTCTGGGACTTTCCAGTTCTACTTCCTGAGACGGAGGATCCTGACATTAACGTATATGATATGCGTCTGGTGAAGCATGCTGACGGATGGATTTACGGGTTATTCTGTTCTGAACGCAAAGATCCATCCGCACCACCAAGTGATACGTCCAGTGCAGTTGCACAAGGAGGCATTGCTCGGACTAAAGATTTAATCACGTGGGAGAGATTACCTGATCTCCAAACTCCTTCCCCGCAGCAGCGCAACGTGGTGCTACATCCTGAATTCGTGGATGGCAAATATGCTTTCTACACTCGTCCACAGGATGGATTCATCGATGCAGGAGCAGGCGGTGGTATTGGCTGGGGATTGTCCGAAAGCATGAATCCGGCCATCGTAGACAAAGAAGTTATCGTTGATGAGCGACAGTACCACACGATCAAGGAAGTGAAAAATGGTCAAGGACCGGCACCGATCAAGACAGATAAAGGTTGGCTGCACATTGCGCATGGTGTACGGAATACTGCTGCTGGCTTGCGTTATGTTCTCTATATGTTCATGACAGCATTGGATGAGCCTAACAAAGTTATCTATTCCCCGGGAGGACATATGATCGCTCCTGAAGGAACAGAGAGAGTGGGCGATGTTTCCAATGTCGTATTCTGTAACGGTTTGATCACGAAAGATAGCGGCGAAGTATACCTCTACTATGCGTCTTCGGATACTCGAATACATGTAGCTGCAACTACGGTTTCTCAACTCGTTGATGCATGCATCAACACGCCAACAGATTTGCTTCGCTCCCGTGCGAGTGTCGAGCAGCGTATGGAATTGATTTCTCGAAATCTCGAGCTCATGAAAAAGCCAGAGTATGCGTTTCTCATGTTGTAGCTTTTGTAACCTAATTTTATTTATTTGTTATCATAATTAGGGACAATAAAAACAAATATAAAGCATTTTCATCAACGGTGAAAACCTTATAATTAGGAATGTAAGCGATGTCATCCTTACGAAAATTGTAAATGACACCCGCCCAAAATAAGCTATGGGGGTAAATCAAAGATGAAAAAAACATTGCTTCTTGCATTAACAATGATCATGTCTATTACATTGCTTGCCGCATGCGGTGGCAAAAACAACAACGAAGGCTCTTCACCATCTACTTCAGCATCGGTATCACCTTCTCCTGAGGCTAGTGGTACTGCGAGTGAGAGTCCAAGCGAGAGCCCGGCAGCAGCTGAGCTAAGCGGCAAATTAAAAATTCTGACTCATCGCACAGATTTGATTGATGATGGCACGATGGATAAATACGCAGAAGCATTCAAAGCGAAGTACCCGAACGCTGAACTAGAGTTTGAAGGTATGACTAACTATGCTAACGATATTAAGGTTCGTTTGACCACAGGCGAAGCAGGGGACGTAAACATGATCGACTCCAGCTTACCTAACAGTGAAGCAGGCAATTATTACGAGCCTCTTCCCGATTCGATGTTCGAAAATGTTTATTTCGCAGATTTCAAAGCTTACGAAGGCAAACGTTATGGTCTTTCGACAGGTGTGAACACACAAGGTATTGTTTATAACAAGAAGGCGTTTGCGCAAGCTGGCGTTGACAAAGTACCTACTACCTTGGACGAATTCTATGCTGCTTGTGAAAAATTGAAAGCCGCTGGAATTATTCCTTTGTACATGAACTATGGCGCACAATGGCCAATCGGGAACTGGGCAGAAGGCTCCGTTAAATATGTTGCTGGAGATATGAAGTGGTTTGATCAATTTGTAACAAGTGACACTCCTTGGCAGGTAGATAATGCTTGGGGTACACTCATTACCATTGCTCGCACGCTGGTACAAAAAGGGTATGTAGAAAAAGATTTGGCTACAAACAACTGGGAGATGTCTAAAGGCGAAATTGCTTCTGGTAAAGCTGCAATGTACTTCCTTGGTAACTGGGTAATTCCACAAATTATCGGTGCGGGTGCTGCTTCAGAGGATATCGGTTTCTTCCCATTGCCATACGACAATAGTGGTAAATACAATGCTCCACTGGGTTCCGACTACATGATGGGTGTAAGCAAGAATAGTAAAAACAAAGAACTTGCTTTCGCGTGGGTTGAGTTCTTCGTTAAAGAATCTGGTTATGTTGATGCGCAAGGCTTCATGCCAGTTGATAAATCTCAAGAGCCTAAAGTTCCGCAATTGGCTGAGTTCAATTCATTCAACCCGACATTTTTAGAAGAAATAGCTACTGATCCGAAATTCAATGAAATTGCCAACAAGGCTGAAATAGATCTCTACGTGGGTAAAACAACGCAAGATCTGATTGTCGCTAAAGATTTGCAAAAAGCATATGACGAACTCAATGCAAAATGGAAAAAGGCAAGATCAGCACTGGGCTACTAAATCAACAGGTCTTAACTAATCTATTTAAGTGGGGCTGTCGCGTAAGGTCGGAAATGACCTTTCAGCGACAGCTTTTCTTTGTTATACATAAATTTTTCCAATGTGACCAATACTTAACGTTAATCAATCCCGTAATCAGTTCACAGACGGTAATGGAGGCATACAAAGGATGAAAATCGCAAGCCGCACAAGTCTAAAAAAAATAGCTATATTCCTGAGCTTAGGTACCCTTCTCGGAGGAATAACTGTACAGGCAGCTGCTCCTGACACTCAACATGCACACAAGCCATCCCGACAAATCGCCGTTGTCATCGATGATTTCGGCAATGGAATGAAGGGTACGGAACAGATGCTAAATCTTCCGATTAAGCTGACAGTGGCGGTTATGCCATTCCTGCCAACGACGAAGAAGGATGCGGAGGCAGCGCATCTGAAAGGGCATGACGTTATCGTACACCTTCCTATGGAGCCGATTAGGGGCTTGAAAAGCTGGCTTGGACCTGGCTCGATCACAACGGACTTAACAGACGAAGAAATCCGTAAGCGCGTAGAAGCAGCCATTGCAGAGGTTCCCCATGCTATAGGGATGAACAACCATATGGGCTCCAAAGCGACTGCGGATAATCGTGTGATGCGAGTCGTGCTGCAGGTGTGCAAAGAGAAAGGGTTATTTTTCCTCGACAGTCGGACCTCTTATCGAACGGTTATTCCGAAGGTAGCGAAGGAAGTAGGAATTGTCGCCTTACACAATGATGTATTTCTGGATGATGTATATACGCAGAATCATGTTTTACATCAAATTGATGTGGTGAAAAAATTTCTCACTCAGAATGAGCGCTGCATCGTTATCGGCCATGTCGGGGCTCCAGGTTTATTTACCTCTGGTGTACTGAAGAGCGCCATTCCAGATTTGCAAAGTAAAGCGACATTCGTTCCTCTCACTCAGTTACTTCCTATGCCGGAACCGTTTGTTCAAGGGCTGAAGGAAAGATAACTCATAATTCCGTTTGCGATGGCGGCGGCTATCCGATTCTGTCCGGGAATAGAGGTGAGCATTGCCCGATCATCTGGATCATTCAGGAAAGCCGTCTCCACAATTACGCTTGGTGCTTGCACACGGTTAAGCAAGTAAAACTTGTCAGCCATTTGGGGGAGACGAGATTTCCCTTGCTGTTGGTTCAAGCTGTTCTGAATAAAGCCTGCAAGCAAAGTACTACGACCATCGTTCTGGTGGATAACAAGTGGTCCTCTTCGATTGCCCTTAGAAGACCAGTTCACATGGATGCTAACGAACATTGATCCCCCAATCTCTTCGGACAAGCCTCGCCGCTGTGATAAGTCCCGCCGATGTCTGGAGCGTGTTATATGCCAACGGTTGTCGTCGCTAAGCGCATAATCTCCAGTGCGATTAAGTACAACCTTCAATCCTTTGCTACGGAGCAGTAAATATAGTTTGCGTGAGATTGCTAAATTAATATCCTTCTCCAGCACATTATTCCAATGGGTTCCGCCATCAATTCCTCCATGGCCAGCATCTATGAGCACATCTGCACTCGGTAGCGCGCGCTTAATATGTGTAGGTTCATACTCTGATCTCCAGCCGGTAAGCAATAATAGGGCACAGAACATTAACATAACCCGAGACAATGGCTCAACCTCCATTACTTCTTTTTTCACTTCTGTTATCGTGGCACAAATCGACCTTCCTCATACAAGCAAAGGAACAGATGTGTTCTAATCAAGCGAATGGTTGTAGAATTCACTTTCAGGGCATGCTATTGCTAAGGAGGGGATTAAAGATGGATAGCTCTGAATATTTGAAGTATGTGACTGAACGAGTCGTTAGCTATATGGATAGTCCCAGTCAGACCGAAGAGGAAGAAGAAAAGCAGAACAAGAAACTTAGCCGCGAGCCGTGGTTAACGAGATGGTTCGGAGTAGCTCCAATGGGATTGATGATGTGGTGGGGGAATCGAACGGATAAAAAGAAAAGAACACACCCTGAGGTGCGTTCAGCGAGCATAGATGACCAGTTATCGATAAAATAGTCCTTTGTTTACTAAGGCATCCAAGGGAATAAATCGAGTTCCCAGCATATCTATTGCTAGATCCATACGGCCGTTCGACCAACGCTGGTAACCAATAATCGGTACTGCGTACAGCATGGCATCTCCGAACGGTTCAGTTACATATCGCAGATGCAGCTTGGTATCCAACCTTTTCTGCAGCTTTTTGACGTCTTTCACGGAGAAAGGCGCCTCTTTGGTGAGCCATGGAAGCTTCTCGTAGGCATCAAACTCCTCATTTAGAGCTAGATTAACGATTTGTGAGCTTACATCTGTTCCCGGATTAGCGGGCAGAGTTGCAGGAAACATTTTATTCCATCCTCCACTATCCACCGGTAACTGTTCCGCTGTTTTGGCATCAAACCAAAGGGTTTCATCACCTATCGTCACTTCCCAAGCGGTAGCGAAGGGGTGGACGTAATGCTTGATGGTAGTCAAATGTTGAAACTGCTTTTCCGAAGGAATAAAACCCCCGTCGATCAACGATTGTCTTAAACGCTGCTGGGAGAAAAGGGAAAAAGGCCCGACGCCGTATTCTCCAAGCTGGAAGGAGCCATCTGTTACTGCATTGACGACCATGTAGCCGATATCTTTGCCTTCTTTAGTGAACAATACAAGCCAGCTATGCGTACCAGGGCCGAGCGCTTCAATTTGCGGATCGGCAGTTTGCCATGCTTGAAACAGCTTCTGCTCTGACAGCTTAGCCACCCACTCCTGAACCTGCTGCTCGAGCTTAGAAGGGTGTGGGTTTGTAGCTGGCTGAGCTGCAGCGGCGAATGCCTGCGTGGGGATAACTCCCATATACAGAGCAACAAATGTAACGAGAAGGAGCGAACGGATTCGCTGCTTTGGTCTTGGTCGATGAGGAAGAAGTGACATAGTACCTCCTGCGATTGTTTGATAGTGGTGTAATATATGGGATTGAGCTGCTACAAATGGAAAAACGAATGCTTGTTCGTTCTTATTGTAATGGACAAGCTATGCCGAGACTGTTACAACCTGTCAACAGATAGTAGGCTCATTTGTTCTATTTTTGCCGATTAATCGCGTAATTCCACTTCTCGGTATCTAGTGGATACCGGGAAGGTGAAAAATTCCGCAATTCATGACGGACATGGATACTCTAGGGCGGTATTGCCAATCAATCTCAGCTTCTCTTTGCAAGTAACGCGCGGTCTGCTCCTCTTTCTGTGCCTTCTGATCCTCATGAGTCATTGCTTCGAGCATCGGTTGATAATAGAGCCGAATTCGCTCAAGCTCATCTTGTCGACGTTGTTCCGCTTCTACGGCCCAAGTGAAGTCGACATTTTTGAGCTTACGCTCCAATGTCAGCTCCAACTGGGACATCCCTTTGCGAAGGGAGATGCCATTGCGCAAAATATGAACATTAGATGGGAGGCGGGGAGTTAGTCTCTTCAGCTTCAGCGTTTCCATAAACTTCTCGTCGATAAATCCCGTAGCAAGTGAGATTCCCCATCCATATAACTCCTCGCGTTTCATGTCGCATTCATAGCTGACTTTGAAGTTGACCCCTAGCCATGCCGTATACGGCTGTGAGCCAAGGGGATCACTTCTACCACGTAAGGGTTCTTCGAATAACGTAACGCAACGCCCCCCCTGATGGGAGGCCTCGAACAGCTGGAGAAGACGTCTGGAGCCGAAATAGACATCCTCCTGCACGATTCTTCCTGATTCGGTCATCACATAAGAGATAGGAGAAGCTGCTGCTCTATCCGCCATGGAAGGGTTCTCGAAGGACCAACGATAAGTCATCGTTTCCGGTTCAGCACCGGTTCGATCAACGAAGCTCCAATAGTAAGGGCGGTTCGTTAAAGCCCGATCCGCATCAGGTGATAGCTTCACTGTAACGCTGCTTGGACTCTTTTCTATAAAATGGCAGCCCATGGAATCCAAATAGGAGGTAACGAATTTATGGACTTGTTTGGTATTCATGGCTTATTCTCCCGATGGATTTGATTTTTTGTTGCTAGCAAAGTATCCCCAAGCCCGTCAATGCGCTGGCGTAATTGCTCGCCATCCGTGGATTCCAGCACCATTTTAGCTAAACGACGCTCCAGAGATTCCTCTTTTTCGAGGTGTTGGATGATATCATCTAGCTCGCCAATAACCAATTCAAACATATTGATTTTCTCATGGAGCAGGTGTACGATATGTTCTTCGATTGTCCCAAGGGTACACAAATTAAAGATTTGTACATCATCTGTTTGACCTAAGCGATGGACGCGACCAATCCGTTGTTCAACTCGCATTGGGTTCCACGGAAGGTCGAAGTTGATGACATGATGGCAAAATTGGAGATTAATTCCTTCTCCACCGGCTTCGGTTGCGATCATTACCTGTGCTTTTCGGCGAAAGAGATCCATCATCCAGTCTTTCTTCCCGCGGTTCATTCCGCCACGGTAAGGGACGGCTGTTATATCGTGTTCTTTGAAAAACTTAAGCAAATATTCCTGAGTCGCCCGATATTCTGTGAAAATAATGACCTTGTCGTTCATTTGCTGGACAAGCTCCATCGTTTTCTCCGCTTTTGTGTTCGCTTTAATGCTGCGGATCAGCTCGACCAGCTCCCATATACGAGCACGTAGTGGAGAGTCCTCCGTCGTCTTCTTGAACAGATTAATGAGGGTGATAAATACGGCATCTCGACTAGAGCAAACCTCGCGCTGTAGCGTTACGAGTGACAGCATGCTTGTTAAATCACCCATCTCTGCGGTCGCATGTTTGCGGACATAGTCGGTAACGCCTTGATACAGAGCCATTTCCTCAGGTGAGAGTCGAAGCGGGACGTTCGTTACGATGCGCTTCGTGAATTCGACTCCGCCATCACTGCGACGATTGCGTATCATGACTTGACCAAGAGCTTCATGTAGCTTGCTCTCGTTCTTAGGGATTCTACGATCAGCGACGAAGTTCGCGGCGAAGTCGCCTTCACCTCCGAGTTGACCAGGCTTGAGCAACGTAATGAGGTTATATAGCTCAGACAAGTCATTCTGAACCGGCGTCGCAGTGAGTAGGAGACAATATTTTTTGCGAAGCTCATTAATAAACTGATAGTTGCCTGTTCGTTTGTTCTTCAGCTTATGGGCTTCGTCGACGATGATCAGGTCAAATTCGTAATCTAGCAGGATAGTGCGATTCGGATCACGCTTGGCCGTATCCATGGAGGCGACTACGATGTCGTTATCCCACATATAGGTTTTTCTCTGTGCGATTGCAGGAATGTCGAATTTGCTGTTTAGCTCTCGAACCCATTGCAATACCAATGAAGCGGGAACGAGGATGAGCACCTTCTTAACGAGGCCGCGAATAAGATATTCCTTCAGGATTAGTCCGGCTTCGATCGTCTTGCCCAGACCCACCTCATCGGCTAGTATCGCGCGTCCTCGCATTTCATGGAGCACTTTGCGTGCCGTGTCAACTTGATGGGGCAAGGGTTCAAAATGCGGTAATAAGGCGAGACACTGTAGGGCGTGGAAGTCGGTTACAAGTGATGCTTCCTCGGCTTCCAACGCTAGCTGATATAAGGTCCAATCGTCCCATGAGCCATTACGTTCTACGCGGCGTTCCAGATCTTCGAAAGCACTACGTTCAACATGCATCTCAACAAAGGGATGAAGTTTACGTGGCGCTGGGTCAGAGGAGCTGCCTGGAATGGAGGGTGAAACGACACTCGTTGAAGTGTCGGCGGGAGAAGGGAACGGGATCTGCAAAAGTAGGTCCTCCTGGGCGATAACTTGATCCTCTGAATAAGAATGAGTGAAGTTTCGCAGGGTAATGTTCTGGAATGGATAAGTGTTTCTCCCTTAGTATGAGCAATCCAGAACAATTCAAAACAAGAGTAAAAAAAGTAGGCTTAGCTCACCTTTTTTGAGAGCTTTCTCCCATTTTCGCCTGTTTTCGATTTATATGCTTATTGTCCTATGGATGCACCAGATGTGGTGTAGTATAATGGTAAACGCACACAACATATTGTACTGTTTACATATATTAAAAGTGCTGCGAGCCGGATGAAATACGTTTTATACTCTTAAATTTAGGAGGCTGTGACGGATTGAAAACGATGCAGACTAGAAGGTTAGAAGGACTTAGCGAGAAAATATTTTTGGATCGTTATGCTTGGAAAAATGCCGATACGAATGAAACAAAGGTTGGGGATGTAGTCCTCGTACTCACAAAGGATGATCCTAAGTTTCCCGCTAAAGATGTTGGAGAAGTTGTTAAACGTGAAGGTCAGAATGTAACCGTTAAGCTACGTAACGGAGAGTTAGTACAATCAACCGTTGAGAAGCTGACGTTAACTATTGAGAAAACACCTGAGGAAATGTGGACACGGCTCGCAGGTGCGATGTCGTCCGTGGAAGATTCCCCCGAGAAGCAGAAGGAATGGGAAGAGAAATTCCGCTGGTTGCTCGATGATTGGAAGCTAGTTCCGGGTGGTCGGATTGCAGCAGGTGCTGGCGCAAGTGAAGAGCTGACACTCTTCAATTGCTACGTTATCCCATCGCCTCATGATAGTCGTGGCGGAATTATGCAGACGTTGTCTGAGATGACTGAAATCATGGCGCGTGGCGGCGGAGTTGGCATTAACTTGTCCTCGTTGCGTCCTCGTCGTGCGATTGTCAAAGGCGTTAATGGTTCGTCCAGCGGTGCAGTTTCATGGGGTGGATTGTTCAGCTACACGACCGGATTGATCGAACAAGGCGGAAGCCGTCGTGGAGCGTTAATGCTTATGATCAACGACTGGCATCCTGACGTTGAGGATTTCATTACGGTTAAGCAGACGATGGGTCAAGTGACGAACGCGAACCTTTCTGTATGTGTGAGTAACGCATTCATGAAAGCCGTCAAAGAGGATGCAGATTGGGACCTCGTATTCCCGGACTCCAAGGATCCAGATTATGACTCCCTATGGGACGGCGACTTGGATAAGTGGAAGAAGCTTGGCAAGCAAGTCACTCTCTACCGTACAGTTCGCGCTCGCGATGTATGGAAGAGCATCATTGATGGAGCTTGGAAGTCTGCAGAGCCGGGCGTAGTATTCATGGAATACTACAACCAGATGTCGAATAGCTGGTATTTTAACCCGATTATTTGTACGAATCCGTGTGGCGAGCAAGGGCTCCCAGCATGGGGCGTGTGTAACTTATCTGCGGTCAACTTATCAAAGTTCTATGATGCGGACAAACATGATGTGGCTTGGGATGAGTTGTCCCGAGTCGTTCGTTACTCGACTCGTTTCCTAGATAATGTAATCGATAAGACACCTTATCATTTCCCTGAGAATAAGAAGAACCAGCAGAATGAGCGCCGCGTAGGTCTCGGTACGATGGGTCTTGCTGAATTGATGATCCGTTTGGAAGTTCGTTACGGCAGTCCGGAAAGCATGGAGTTCCTAGACAAACTATACGGCTTTATGGCTCGCGAAGCTTATCTTGCATCCACTGAACTCGCAGCTGAAAAAGGTTCTTTCCCAGCATTCGATCTGGAGCCTTTCATGCAAAGCGGATTCATGAAAAATATGGTTGAAGAGTTCCCAGAAGTCGGAGAAGCGATTAGCAAGCGAGGTATGCGCAATGTTACCGTTATTACCCAAGCGCCTACGGGCTCTACAGGGACAATGGTTGGTACATCAACGGGAATCGAACCCTACTTCGCGTTTGAATTTTTCCGTCAAAGCCGATTGGGTTATGACAAGCAATTGGTTCCGATCGCTCAGGAATGGCAAGAAGCGAATCCGGGTAAAGAGCTTCCGGAATGGTTTGTTACTTCGATGGATTTATCCGCGAAGGATCACATTCGTGCACAAGCCGCTATTCAGCGTTGGGTGGATAGCTCCATTTCCAAGACGGCTAACTGCCCTGCCGACTTCACAGTCGAAGAGACAGCTGAGCTGTACGAGATGGCATTCGAGCTTGGTTGTAAAGGCGTGACCATCTATCGGGATGGTAGCCGTGATGTTCAAGTTCTTAGCACAGCTAAGGATGAGAAGAAGGCGGAAGCCGTAACTGATGCTCCAGCAGTGGAAGAAAGCCCAGCAGAAACACTAAGTGCGGCTCTCAACGTTAGTGTGACTCCTGAGCAGAAGCAAGTGTTCGACAAACAATATAAGAGCCGTCCAAAAATTCTTCGTGGCGCGACTTACAAATATAATACGCCTTTCGGTATGGCGTATATCACGGTTAACGATATCGACGGTATTCCAGGAGAAATCTTCTTGAACGTTGGTAAGGCGGGTTCAGACGTATTCGCTATGGCGGAAGCTCTTGGTCGTGTGTGCTCTCTGTTCCTGCGTTATGGGGATCATGGAAACAAAGTCCAGCTTCTCGTGAAGCATCTGAAAGGTATTGGTGGCTCCGGTGCAGTCGGCTTCGGCCCGAATCGTGTCGAGTCTATCGCAGACGCGGTAGCTCAAGCGTTAGAATCCCATGCCGGCATCGTTGATCACGAGCATGCAGCAGCAGCCGAAACGCCAATCGCGGCAAATAGCAATACAGAAACATTTAAGATGGCTTACACGTCGAAAGACCTTTGCCCATCCTGCGGATCAGCATCGTTGCTGAATGTAGAGGGATGTAAAACTTGTGGGAACTGTGGCTATAGTAAGTGCTCGTAGGGGTAAGTGTACTAAAGCAGTGTTATCTCCGCTGTGATATTAGGTGTATCGTCTGTTGGAGTAAATACACTGCCGGACTATAACTAAATTGATACACAAGCCCATCATAGAATTGATATGAATATGTTATCCTGCATATATTTAGAAATTAAATTATATGGGAGAAGCACTCCAATGATCGCCGAACTGGCTATCATTGGAGTGCTTTTTTTTGAAATAAAATATTGGGGGGGGGGGGCATATGAAGTACTACCTTTATTTGAAGGTTCGACACAGATTACGAGCGTGTGTTCTTTTTTGGTGGTTTAATAAATCCCCATCGATAAACAAAAACAACTACGACAAGTCCATCGTAGTAGATTTTCTCTTTATCGGCCGTAAGAGGATTTCTAATCAATCTTGGCTGAATATTATCACCCGACTACACCACTCTAACCGTTTTTTGCACAACTGAATATCATAAAATACACCATCAAAAATCATAAATTACTCTAGATCGATATGTGAACCTGACGGAATCATGAATTTCGTTAGGTTCTTTCTGTATTCTGGCTCTTGTTAATTCAAAGTAATCTAAGATAAAATAAAGTAATTTAATCGTTTTGCATAAGTATACTTTACTTTTATAAAAGGTCGGTTTATAATTTGATTCATGAGGTGATGGTCATGAAGAAAGATTTTGGTGATTCGATATCAAATAAGGTTTATGAATATCGCGTACTTGCCAGAATGTCTCAGCAAGAATTAGCAGAGAAAGTCGGGGTTTCCAAACAAACCATTTTCGTCATGGAAAAAGGAAATTATGTTCCGACACTGCTGTTAGCCTTTCGAATTGCCGAATTTTTTAATGTTGATGTAAACGATATTTTTACTTATGAGAAAGGAAGTGATCATAGTGATTAATTTTTCTGATATCTCTAACGCTATTTTTAACCCGTTAAAGTCTTGGGCTGAACAATCACAAGGAAATTGGAATATTTTAATTGTTAGCGGTTTTGTATTGGTTTTTGTCGGAGCTATTCTAACATACGTACTACACAAAAAAATGGGTAAAGCTGATGAAAGAACAAAACAAATATCTTTAACTAGTGCCCTTTTAGTGTTATGTGTAGTAATCTTATGCGACGTGATTTTCCCGAAAGAATATATGTGGCAGATTTTCTTCTTATATAAATATTCTCTTGCATTCCTTGCTTCAGCAATCTATCTAGCAGTTCGATATAAAAAAGACTTTTTTTAACTAAAGAACGAAAACTTACAGAAATAGACCCTTCGGGGTCTCTTTTTTGTTGAATCATGGAAGATGGGAAGTACCCAACATCTACTTAATCAGTGATAGTATTACCTCTACTGAATGATCTACAAATGTCCGTTCAGGACGGGACTTCATCATCACGGTAAGTCCGATCAAGGATACAACTAGAGTTTGAGCTAATGCTTTTGCATTTATATCCGTTTTAAGCTCACCTGCTTGAAGACCTCGTTCAATCGCTTCATGAAATATGGCTGATAGATACATCTGATGTTCCCTTGTAAGGATTTCAAATTTCTCATCATGAGGTGCAAGCTCAACCATCGTATTGATGCAAAAGCAACCCCGATTGTTAATATCTGAATATCCATCTGCCACAATACCCTCAAAAAAAGTGCGAAACCCTTCTTTTACGGATAAACGATTCTGAAGCTTAGCTCGGATATTGGAAGAGTGGGAGGTTGTATATTTCCGAAGGGCGGCTTCGAAAAGTTCTTTCTTATCTCCAAAGGCTGAGTACATGCTTGGCCGTTGAATGCCCATTCTGGATGTTAGATCGCTTAAAGAGGTAGCTTCGAATCCCTTCTCCCAAAATATTTGCATAGCTGCGTCTAATGCTTTATCCACATTAAATTCCCGTTGCCGAGCCATGATAACACCTCTTTTTTTTCTGTATCGATCAGTATGTTATGATTCTATCCATTAAAGGATCTGCTGTCAAATTGCAGTTTTATATCGACATCATGTTAGTTGATATATCCTTGACATTATGAGATGTTGTGGATTATGTTTATGTGGCGTTATAACATACCGATCGGTACAGTATTATGCTTGGTAAATAAAGGATTATAAGAAGAGAGGTGTGTCAAAAGTGGAAAAACTCGAAGAAAAAGCGGTAGTCATTACCGAAGAGGCGTTTATCGTATCCGAATCTGTTCCAGTTACTAGAATGTCTCGCTTTGTAGCTCTGTTGTTCGCAACCTCCTGTGGGCTTGCTGTCGCCAATATCTACTACGCGCAACCACTACTGGACGCGCTGGCGAGCGAATTTGGTCTTGCTCATTCATCCGTAGGTATTGTCATTACCATTACTCAGATTTGTTATGCACTGGGACTTTTGATGCTTGTACCACTTGGTGATCTGCTAAATCGGCGTCGTCTGATTCCTGGTCTAATGCTATTATCCGTGTTGGCTCTAATCGTAGTTGGCATCGCAACCACCGGAACGGTACTGCTCATAGGCATGGCTGCGGTCGGACTGCTCGCTGTAGTGACTCAGATACTCGTGGCATTCGCGGCGACTTTGGCTGCTCCAGTCGAGCGCGGACGTATAGTCGGTTTGGTGACAAGCGGAGTCGTGATCGGCATTCTGCTTGCGCGATCCTTCGCTGGCGTATTGACCGATCTCGCTGGTTGGCGTTCGGTTTATTTCGTCTCCTCAGCGTTGATGCTCGTCATGGCTGGCGCGTTGTTCCGGGTGCTGCCGCATGATGAACGCGAAAAAGTATCACTTACCTATCCACAGCTTCTTCATTCAGTGCTTGCGTTGTTCATGCAAGAACGAATCTTACGCATTCGCGCCATACTGGCTATGCTGATTTTCACCGCATTCAGCATATTGTGGACTTCGCTGGTACTGCCTCTAAGCAGCCCACCGCTGTCGCTTTCTCATACCGTAATTGGAGCTTTTGGTCTCGCTGGCGTTGCTGGAGCGCTAGCGGCAGCTCGGGCCGGACGGCTCGCCGATCGAGGTTTAGGACAGAGAACGACTGGCGTCGCGCTAATTCTATTGCTGGTATCATGGCTACCAATCAGCTATACCGAACAATCACTGTTCGCATTGGTCGTTGGAATTATCCTCCTCGATCTAGCAGTGCAAGCCGTACATGTCACAAACCAGAGCTTAATCTTTGACTCTCGCCCTGAGGCACGCAGTCGGCTTACCGCCGGCTACATGATTTTCTATTCCATAGGCAGCGCCACTGGTTCCATCGCTTCGACCAGTATCTACGCATTCGCCGGCTGGAAAGGCGTATGCCTGCTGGGTGCTGCTGTCAGTACTTTGGCCCTCCTATTTTGGGCATTGACTCTCCGCTCACGGGTTGTTGAGTCGAAATAATGCTGGTGTACCATGTTCGACATACCAAGCAGCTAATCAGTCATGTAACAGCGAATCAAGTTGATTTTCTTTTACGGAAGTTAATCCCGCCTATTCCTAGAGAAACAAGGATAATGATAAGCGATATTTGATCCGTCAAGGTTAAATGTTCATGAAGGAATAACATTCCCAGAATGACCCCGACAAGGGGAACCAAGTAATTGTTGAGCGAAGCAAATATAGGACCAGATTTATTGATAAGCAGATTGTAGAGCATATATACAATACCTGCGTGAAAAACACCAAGAATGACGAGGGCAAGCCACTGCGAATAACTTAAAATTACTTCCATGGGACTTTCAAATATAAAAGCCAAAGGAATCAATAGAACGGCGGCAATTAACAACACATTCCTCATGGCTATTAATGGTGAGATAGAGGGCAATCGGTTTATTAAGATTAACGAACCGGCAAAGCTAAACGCAGCCCCTAGAATAGCTAATATCCTATATATGTCGTGACTCACTGATGTAAATGAGATATCCGGCGCAATGAGTATTAGTAATCCAATAAATCCACATAAAACACTTATCCACTTTAAGGCGTTTATTTTTTCCTTCGGTACAAAAATCGCTGTCAACAGAATAGTGAAAATAGGAATCGTCCCCATGAGAATGGATGACAGACTGCTGCTGATCCGTTGTTGCCCCCACCCGATTAAGAAAAATGGAATCACCGCTTCCAACAACGCAATCCAAAAATAGGATAACCACTGTTTTTTAGATGTTTTGGGCTGGTTATGGCTTGGGCGATCTTTAACGAATAAAGATAATATACCTAAAGTAGCTGCTCCAAAAAGTGCCTTATATGCAGCCAATGTAAGTGGTTGTATGTCATCGACAACGATTTTAACGAAGAAAAATTGAGAACCCCAGATAACTCCTATAACGAGTAATAAGATATAATTTGTCCAACGCATAGATAATCCTCCTGCTTGAGTTGCATCTATTATTCTCTCCGCACGTCAGGCTTAACCTTCTTGAAATTAACATTGGTACCGATGACTCCGCCGATGATTATAATTGCTCCAATGATATGAAAATATCGAAGCTGCTCATTTAGGAATAACACCCCGGCAGCCATGGTTATTAAAGTAGCTAAATTACTGAAGACACTCATTTGTGAGGCCTTCATGATCGATAGTGCATAATTGGATAGCAACGCTGTTCCCAGAGAAGAAAGAACTCCTAAATATATAATGGAAAGCAAAAAGTCAGTGTTAGTAAAGGGTTGAAAAAAATGGGGTAATGTATTTGACGTCTGATGTTGAACAAGTGCAGCGAAATTAAAAACAATAAAACCGATCAGCAGCATGACATAGGTGAGATCGTACAAGGAGTATTTCCTGGTAAGCTTGCTCGCGAGCACATTGTAACCAGATGCCGATAAGGCCGATAGGAGAATAAGAATAGAGCCTAGAAAGCTTGAGCCTGCCAGATCGAAGCCCTTCATTGCAAAAATATAGATAACTCCTGCTGTTGATAGGAAGGTAGCCAGTTTTTGTTGAAGAGACGAAGTCTCTTTTAATAAAATTGCGGCTAACACTAAAGTGAAAACAGGAACGCTGGCTTGAATAATTCCTGCTTCAGAGGAAGAAGAATAAGAAAGCCCGAAGGCTTGAAATGCAAAAAAACATGCAGGATAAAGGACAGCCAGCGGCAATATGGAAACCATATCCTTCAGCTTCATCGTGATTTTGATTTTTCCCAGCACGAGTGGGATAGAGGCTGCAAGTAAGGATAGTGTGAACCGATGAGCTAACGTATCGATCGGACTGGCAGCGGTCAGAGCTACTTTTGTAAACATGAATGATAATCCAATAATCAAAGCGTATAGAAACGCCGCGGCATATGCCTTTTTTGATGTTGACATTGCAAACCCTCCGATGTTGTCGTTTGTTTATATCGTCATTGTAAGAGTCAATGCACACTGTTACAATGTGAAAAAACAACAACTGTACCGGTACAGAAGGGTGAAGATCATGTTTAAGTTTAATGAGATTTCCTACGATTTGGAGCAAGCTATTAAATCCTCGACATACAAAGAAGGCGAGAAGCTTCCATCTATTCGTGCTCTATGTAATCAGTATCATTGTAATAAGAGCACAGTGATTCAGGCGCTACAGGAGCTTGAGAAAAGGCATGTCATCTACTCAGTTCCACGGAGTGGGTATTATGTATTAAAGAAATCATTTCAGCCATTAGACGAAAAAAAGAACGTGTATGATTTTGCGACTTCCGCCCCCGATTGGAACGAGTTTCCTTATGCTGACTTTCAACACTGTATCCTTAAAGCCATAGATGCGTACCAGCAAGAATTGTTTATCTATGGTACGTCCAAAGGTTTACCATCTCTGCTTAAGGTGGTTCAAAGACAGCTGGAGAATGATCAAGTATTCGCAAAAGAAGAGCATATTATGGTCACATCCGGTGTACAACAGGCGCTATTTATTTTGCAGTCGATTCCTTTTCCGAATCAGAGAAGGAAAATACTCGTTGAGCAGCCGGGATACCATCTTCTAATCGATTACATTAATCAATATGGACTCGAAGCTATTGGAATTGCGCGATCGGCTCAGGGCATTGACTTGAACCGGCTTGAACAGATCTTTCAACAGGAAGACATTAAATTTTTTTATTCGATGCCTCGATTTCATAATCCACTAGGAACGTCTTATTCGAAAGAAGAAAAGATAGAGATTGTAAGGCTTGCGGAGAAATATGATGTATACATTGTTGAGGATGACTTTTTGGCGGACTTTGATCGGGATACAAAAAGAGACCCGCTCTATGCCTATGACAGACATGAACGGGTCATCTATCTAAAGAGCTACTCCAAAATTATGTTCCCAGGGCTTCGGGTCGGTATTGCGGTTGTACCCCCTGCGCTGTTGCAAGCATTTCATCAATATAAGAAATATATCGATATTGACAGCCCTATGATTTCGCAAGCGGCTTTAGAAATTTATATGAAAAGTGGAATGTTCGATCATCATAAATTTAGAATTCAAACTTCTTATATCAAGCGTTCCCAAGCGTTGAATGATGCAATACAACAATTTATTGGAGAATCACTGCCGGGCGTTGTCTCTGTCCATCAACCGACACAGGTCATGCATACACACATTGCACTGGATAAACAGGTAAATCTTAATCAACTTGTATTACATGCCAAGAAAAGAAACGTGGCAATTGAAACAGCTGATCGAAATTATTTAACAGAGTTCCCAAGAGAGAAGATTCTCAAGCTTAACGTATCCAATATTTCGGCAGAACTGATCGGCGAAGGAATGGAAAAGGTAGCAGAAGCTATAAAAGCCAGTGTAAATCGGTGAAGGGCTTGCGCAAGAGATGAAATGTAGCGCTTTAACGATGTTATCCGAGCCTGGACACCGAATCAGCGTACCGCTTGGGCGAGATGCCCTCTGCACGTTTGAAAAGCTTGCTGAAATAATAAAGATCGGGTATGCCAATCTGCTCTGCAACTTGCCGGACGTTCCATTTTCTCCGTCGCAATAATCGCTTCGCCTCGTCTATGCGCAGGCGCAATAAATACTCAGAGATAGACTGGCCCGTCGCCTGTCGGAAAATCGTACCGAAATATTTAGGCGTTAGCGAAGCCCTCTTTGCCAGTATGCCGGCGCTGATCGGTTCGACGAAATGTTCTTCCATATAGGAGATCGCGTTAAGCACCAATTCCGCATGCGAATGATCGATTCTAACCCCTTCCTTGGTCATTAATTCACGATGGATGAGACCGATCAACCTTAGCATCGTCGCTTTGAGCCATAGCCAAGAATCCATTCTCGATTCTTCGAATCCGGTGCAAAGCTCACGAAACACTTCGTAGAACTGCTGAACTTCGATAGGCTGCAGCTTCTCTGGAATATCTAGCTCGGCAACTTCCACGGTAGGTCGCTGCCCCAGCCAGCTCTCGGAATCCGTCTCCGCATGATCTCCTTTCTTGCCCAAGTAAACCGAATAAGGGGAGAAATCCATTCCTTCCCCTAGAAAAACGAAATCAAAGTGTACGGCGAAGCATTGCATCGGCATATCGTCCCCGACCGTCATCTCGTTCTCAAGATGCGGCCGAATATGCACGAGATCCCCTCCACGAATCGAATAAGTGCGATTCTCGATTCGGACCGTCCCACTTCCCTTCACGACGTAAATGAGCTCGTGATCGTAAATAAAGCGCCTGGGTACTTGGCACCCTGCCGGCAGTTCGACCTCATGCACGTAACGTACGTAAGGAGAAATCGTTCGGTAATCTACCCGCAACAACTCGCTCATGATCTCCTCCGCGAAAGATTCGACTTTTTTACAAATATCACGGAAATCCCTCCATCGCCATTCGTGGTCCACCTTATTATAATACAGTCAAAGACATACACAAGGAGGAACTAGAGGATGAGTACATCAATGAAAACGCAAACGCCAATTACGCAAGAACACATCGACTTTTATCAGGAAAATGGGTTTGTAAAGGTGGTTGGCATGCTGACACCAGGGGAATTGGCAGAACTGCGAGTCTATCTAGAGGAAGCGATGCAATCCGAAGGAGAAAATTCCAAAACTACAGATCAGATTGGTGGTTCGTATTACCGTGTTCTGAATCAGAAGGTCAACTTATGGCGCTATCACGCCGGAATGGGAAAGTACAGCTTTCACCCCCGTTTCGCACAATCCGCCTTGGAACTGACAGGTGCTAGCGGCATTCGATTCTTCCACGATCACGGTCTATGGAAGATGCCAGAGGATTCTAAAGCGACACCCTGGCACCAAGATACGCCGTACTGGCCGGTCAACGATGCCCAAGCGGGAATGATGTCAATCTGGATCACGCTCGACGACGTGGACGTTAACAATGGGTGTATGGCATTCGTCCCGAAATCCCACAATTTTGGTAAGTTGACCGGAATCGACTTCCTTAATCCGCAAAACATATTCGATTATGTGGAAGGCGGAAAAGAAGAGAAACAGAAACCCGTCATCGTGCCTCTCAAAGCCGGCAGTTGTACGTTCCACAATGGCTTGACCTTTCACTACGCACACTCAAACGTGACGGATAAACCGCGACGCGTTCTGGCGATTATTTTCATGCCGGACGGCATCACATACAACGGCAAGGAACATATGGTCACGGATGGCCTGGGTTTCGTTGCCGGACAACCGATCACAGGTCCGCGTTTCCCCTTGTTGGCCAAATCCGAAGAATAGCCTCGTCTGTTGAACGTCTAATTCGACGAATTGCTGTTCCCTATTTGAAACTTGGGAACAGCATTTTTGTGATCATTTCCGTTGATGATATAATATATCAGTCGCAGGCTTAGCGAGACCAAGCGAGACATATGCGTTTAGTTTTTTTACTAACGGTATCCATTCGGTTATCGATAATAATCCTAGAAGGTCAGGGAGGAAGAAATGAAAAGCCATATTCAGAGAGGAATTACCGGTTTTACGACCATGGATAATATAAGAGTCCCACTTGATCGACAAAGCTTTGTAAGCTTTATTCATGCCGTTGTGAAAGGGAAGGTGGAGTGGGAGGATATTGATCTCGTGGGTAAGAACTACTACTGGTTCCTAGTCTCGACCAACGGGCAGCAATTAAGCTTCTTCTTGAATGCTTATTATCCCCTTGCGGCTATCCGAATAGAATCGCCCAAGAGTGAATTTGGATATTTGAAGGCCATGGAGCTGGAGGAGCAATTTCCTAGTCTGGGGCTGTTCCAATATCAAGTATTGAGTCGTGAAGAGCTTGATGAAGAGTTGTTGGTGGAAGAGATCGAACAACTAGATGAAGTAGAGAAAAAGCAGGCAGAGTACTGGAAACCGAGGACGATCGAGGAAATCATATTCAATAATTGGGATTGAGCGGGTTGTGTCGAATTTGAAGAATATGACCTTACAAAAGGGCAGTACTTGTACCTTGTGCGAATATGTGAAAACCCAGGAATCATTCAAGAACGCTGAAATATTGAAATCACGAAGCTACTTCATCATATACATCGCAAATACAACTGCACTAAGTCGATAGCGAGTCTGTAAAATAGATAGGTTAACAGCGCATCGTTCACTGCAATTAAGATTTATAAATGAAGGGTTGATCTATCAACTCATGCAATGAGGCTGACACAGAGAGTCTAAGTAGACCTTCTGAGTCAGCCTTGTTGAATGTGTCTATCTTATTTATCCTAGGTATGGAATCGCGGGAGTTCCTCGGATTCCTAGATCCGCACAGAAGATTCCACCAGCGTGAGGTTGTTTAGCAAGCTCATCTTCACTGAGCCCGATACGAGCTGTACTAATGTATAGTTTGTCTAGATTTGGACCGCCGAAAGTGCATGATGTCACCTGAGAAGCAGGAACGGGAATGGAGGCTAACTGTTGTCCGGTGAATGGATTCCATCTTGTTACACACCAACCGCCCCAGTGAGCAACCCAGATCATCCCTTCCGAGTCGATCGTCATTCCGTCAGGGAAACCTGGATATGAAATCTCCACCGCAACTCTTCGCTCGCTAATTGCACCGGTTTCAATTTCATAGTCAAACGCTACGACCTGCTGCGTGGGTGTGTCGATATAATACATGATTTTATTATCCGAAGACCAGGCTAGTCCGTTTGAAATACTAACTTCTGATAAGAGAGGTTTTACCGAATGATCAGTGTCCAAGCAGTATAAAGCCCCTTTTGAAGGCTTGTCTTTCATCGACATCGTTCCCGCCAAAAATCGTCCAGCGGGATCGCATTTGCCATCGTTAAAACGATTATCAGTAAGAGCTTCCTCCATTTCCGCGAGTAATGAGATTTCGTTCGTATCCGGATCAAAGGTATGAAATCCATTTTGCAAGGTTATAACTAAGCCACCCGAAAGTCTTGGAACAACTGAACTGACATAAGGCGTACACTCAATGGTTTTGTCAGATTCAGGTTCATTGGGGTAGTGAATATGAAGTTTTTGTCCTAAAATATCAACCCAATATAGACAACCTTTAACGGTATCCCAAACAGGTCCTTCAGCTAAAGCCGCCTTCGCATCGCACACCAACTTGAGGTTCATCGTTGAATCCTGCATGTAAATATCCCCGCTTTCATTCATTTATTCAAAGTTTAGTCTTCGATCAACATAGCACGATTAAAGTTGGATTCTCAAGGGGAGTTAACAAAAAAAGCTGGCCCGTAGATAACGACGGGGCCAGCTTTTTCAGTACTTGTTCTCAGGCTTCAGTAGTCTTAAGTTCTGTCCTTTTAGCTTGCACATCTTCCTCTTTTGATTGGCCGGTACGTTTAATGAAGAAGGAGAGCAGTAAGCCGACGATCCCAATTGCGATGATGACCATATAAGCGTCATTGATCCCTTGGATAGTGGCTTCCGAAATCATATGCTCCTTAGTGGTGCTACTGGAACCGGCTGAAGTCATCATATTCTGCATGTGAGTTTGGGTACGACTAATCATTACAGTAACTAGCAACGATGTGCCAACGGCTCCTGCTACTTGTCTAATGGTATTAGAAATCGCCGTGCCGTGCGTATTTAACCTGTTAGGCAATTGATTCAAGCCTGCGGTTTGGATAGGCATGAGAAGTAAAGCCATTCCGATGCGTCGACCCGTAGACATGAGAACTAGGTACGTATAGCTAGTCGAATCTGATAAGTCGACAAAGCCTATAGTCGTGACAGTCGTAATTAACAAGCCGATTATGGCTAGCCATTTCGCTCCGAACATATCGAACAACTTTCCGGCAACCGGCATCAGGAAGCCCATCACAAGCGCACCAGGTAATAGCAATAATCCCGATTCCAGGGCGGTATAGCCCCGAACGTTCTGGAGATACAGTGGAAGCAGCATCATATCCGCATACATCACCATTGTTACCGCGATATTGATTAGGGTAGTTAAGGAGAACATGTTGTATTTGAAAACCCTAAGATCTAGAAGTGGATTGTGGGACGATAGCTGCCGCCAAGTGAATAAGCCAAGAGCAACGACTCCGGCACTAATTGACGCGAGGACCTCCATGCTCGACCAGCCTTGGCTGCCGGCGCGGCTGAACCCGAAGAGTAGTGTGCCGAAACCAACAGTAGATAGGACGACACTAAGCATATCGATTTTCGGGAATTCTCTTTCCGAAACGTTTTTGAGATAAATATGAGCTAAAATGATTACCGCTACAATGAACGGGAGCATTCCGTAGAACATCAATTCCCAAGCGAAATTTTCCATAATATAACCGGCAAGAGTAGGACCGATTGCGGGTGCGAAAATAATAGCGAATCCGACCATGCCCATTGCTGCTCCCCGCTTATTCGGAGGGAATAGCGTTAGAATCACATTCATCAGCAAAGGCATAATAATGCCTGCGCCGGCTGCTTGAATGAGGCGTCCAGTCAGTAGGACGGGGAATCCGGTTGCGATGGCCGACGTGAGAGTTCCGGCAAGAAAAATAATCATAGACGTTTGAAAAAGCTCTCTTGTCGTAAAGCGCTGCATCAAGAAGGCGGTAATTGGAATGAGGACACCATTGACCAACATATATCCGGTAGTCAGCCATTGGGCCGTAGTCGCAGAAATATCAAAATCGATCATAAGCTCCGGAATGGCAACGGTCATGACGGTCTGATTCAACGTCGCCAGAAAGGCACCCAAAATCATAATGAACAAGATCGGTCCTTTTTTAATGGTACTTGTGTTTCCTGTCAAACTGTTACTCAAACTACTTCATCCTTTCAAGTTTGCGATGTACTTAATTTACACAGTGTAATATAATAAACGCAGCATTTAATAGATTCTATACAGATTTATTCAATTTGCAATTTACATTTTATTGAAAAATGTAAATTTGTTTACGATTAATGTGATTTATGTAGCGCAAGTTGAGGATATTCGACGTTTTTGAGAAAAAATGTAATGCAAGAAGATAATGGAGGAACAAAACGAGATGAATCATTCCACTACACGAACGGATCCCCGAATTGTTCGTACGCGCCGATTGCTAAGAGATGCTTTAGTCGAATTACTCGAGGAAATGGACGTCGAGAAAATATCGGTCAATCGTCTCGCTGAGCGAGCTACAATAAACAGAGTCACGTTTTACCTCCATTATCGGGATATCCCGGATATGATGGATAAGATGGCGGGCGATATGATCGAGGATATTTCTTCGATTCTTTATGCACCGGACTCGAAGCTATGCAACGACAAGGAGATAGAGTGGCCACTATTGGTAAAGTTGCTTGAACATATCGCCGAGCATTCCCGGTTCTATAAAGTTATTCTTGCTACGAATAGAACAACGGTATTTACCGATCGTTTGTTAAAGCTTCTGATGAAGCTAATCACCGAAAACATGGAGCGTACGAGCGACGCTCAATTGGACGAGTTAGGCATTAAACGGGAAATTACCATCTGGTACGGTTCGTCTGCCTTGATCGGCACGATCGTCACGTGGCTTCGCAAAGAAATGCCTTACACACCACTTTTTATGGCCAAACAAATTTCCTTGATGCGACATTATTTCCATAAGGAGTCGTGAAAGTGATACCAATAAGGGGTAAAATCTAATTATCATTTTCAACATAAATGTCTATTGTTATCGACATGATAGACAATGTCAGTCGATTTCATTTAAGAAGTACAGAAGCTAGCATTAACCAAGTTGACATCGCACCTGAATTCTTTCTATAATTTTATTGTACAACTGTTCATTAACTATTTGGAGGGATCTGTTATGCGTTTAGAAGGTAAAGTCGCGGTCGTAACCGGCGCCGCATCGGGCATGGGCAAAGCGATTGCTGAGTTATATGCAAAAGAAGGAGCTAAAGTCATTGTCTCGGACTTGAACATCGAAGGTGCGGAAGCGGTTGTTGCTGAGATTCGTACTAACGGCGGCGATGCCATTGCGGTAAAAACGAATGTTGCCGACTTGAATGATATTAACGCCATGATCGACACAGCCGTTAATGAATACGGAACACTTGATATTTTAGTCAACAACGCCGGAATTATGGATAACATGGCAGCTGTAGGCGACGTGAACGACGATAAATGGGATCTCATCTTTGACGTGAATACGAAAGGCGTCATGCGCGCCATTCGTAAAGCGATTCCAATCTTCTTGGAAAAAGGAAAAGGCGTCATTATCAATACAGCGTCGACGGGTGGATTTAGCGGGGCACATGCGGGCGCAGCGTATACGGCTTCCAAACATGCAGTTATCGGCATCACTAAAAACACGGGATTCATGTACGCACAAAAAGGCATTCGCTGCAATGCGATCGCGCCGGGTGCGACGATGACAAACATTGCTTCGACGATTACCAACGTAAATGAGTTTGGTGCGTCACGAACAAAGGTTACACAAGGCGTTATTCCTCGCGTTGGTCAAGCGGAAGAAATCGCGCAAGTGGCATTGTTCTTAGCTTCCGATGAATCCAGTTTCGTTAACGGAGCGGTTATCGCTGCGGACGGCGGTTGGACGGCAGGCTTCTAAAGTAGCTTTCAGCTTCGTATTAACAAATAGATGTTCGACTAAAAAGGTGACGAGAAGTTCCGACTTCTTGTTACCTTTTTACATTTCGCAGATCGCGTTATATAATACATTTCGTATATTAGCACGGCTTAACAAGCGAGGAAGAGATAGAATGAATGAAAACGATTTAAGGGTTATCAACACGAAAAAAGCCCTGCACCAAGCGCTCTTGACGTTATTGAAAACCAAATCACTCGAATCGATCACCGTGTCTACTCTTTGCCGCGAAGCGGTCGTAAGTAGAGGCGCCTTTTACATGCATTTCAAGGATATTGGGGCTTTATTCGATGAGCATATCCATAATTTGCTGAAGGATTTGGAGGACTCGTATTACGAGCCTTATCGGCACGTGGAGCATTTAGTTCCGAGCCATCTCGACCCTTCGACGATTCGGATCTTTCATCACGTAAAGAAATACCAGTCGTTTTATGAGATCGTGTTTGATAAGAAATCGACGCTGTCTTATTATTATTCGTTGTTCGCGAAGATTAAGAGCTTAATGCAGGAATACTCTTCGGGTTATACAATCGATGAGAGAAATATTTCTTTGCTGGTCGCATACCAGGCTAACGCGATCATGGGCATGCTTATCGAATGGAACGAGGTCGGCTTTGCCCATAGCCCGGAATACATGAACGAGCAGCTTTCCTATTTGTTAAGAATGCAGGAGTAGGATGTGACAATGTTGATTCTTATACCGGTTTATTTTAAGCACATCGTTACAAAATAAACGGGTTCAATTTCGCATCCTCACGATTCTCACATCCTTTCAGCTCCCAATTATGCCATCACTCTATCGACTACAGTCCTCACTTACCCATCCATTCTTCATTCTTCATCCCTTTTCCCTATTCCCCATTCGCCATCCCAATCCATTTCAATTCCATTCCCCAACCCCACCAAACCAAAGATGCTCGTCAAAAGACGAAAGAAGGTTTTGCTTGGATAAGGAGAGAAATAGGAAGGTGTAACAATCACCTTTTTCATAATAAAGGGAAAGCTATACCTAAATGAGGCTTAAGGAGGAGTGGCGTGTGTCTAAGATTGTGCAAAGTGTTCCCTATGGCTACGAGCCACCAGTAGAGCGGGATAAGGGCACACTTATTTTCTATGATTCGTTCGAACATATAACGGATGAGGAACTGGATCTTGCGGCAGAGAGTGCGACTGCTCGCTCATTCGTGAAGCTTGTGATGTATCCGATTCATGAGGAAACGATGAGGAGGATGTCCAAGGAGCCGGTTAGTCCCTACTACAAGCGGGAAAAACGGCTATTCGAGTGGTTACGGGAAAAGGAGGATGAGAGGATTACGTTAGACGGATGGGAAGGGAAGCGGAAAAAATATACGCCAATTGATTCCGCCTTACGTCATTTGACGGAGACGCTTCCTGCCCCACATTTTCTATTCGTTACGCCAAAGATAGCAAACGTATTCGCTTCTTTTACGTCCTTCGAGGATTGGATTGTCAAAATTCGATTGCTGTTATTATCGGAGCCGGCAACGCTCCATCCGAGGCTAGAGCAATATGGAAGCCGGTGGAGTGTGGTGGATAATCCATCACTCTAAGAGTGAATCCAATTTTTTGAAAAGCAAAATAGACCAGAAGGTTTTTAATATATACTCTTACTTAAAATGGGAAATATTTATAAAAGTTGATACCTGCTTCCAATTGTGGTATCCTAAACTAAATGAGGCATCTCGCGCCAGAGCGAGGTGTCTTCATTCGTTGTATGGGGCTTTTTACATTAAATGGGTAAGGTGGTGATGCTATGTTTTCTGTCTTATTCCCCGATAGGGGACAAGCTTTGTACAAGGTTGATCGTAGGAATGTACAAATCATGATATGGGGAGAGAATAATAATAATGGCTACCAAAACTCGTGGAAATGTGTTGCTAGGACTTCATGCAAAGGGTAGAGGGGAATGCCCTCGCTGCGCAAGAACAGGAATAAAGCTGCTTTATGATGGATCACTCATTGACGGAACAGCAACGAAAGTATGTAAATTTTGTCGACCGAAGAAGCAACTGACGATAGCAACTGGAGAATGACCGCAATTCAAAAGGGGTGCAGCTAGAGATGGCAAGTTTTTATCGGAGTAAGCAAAATGCGGAAGCAGTGAACTTGATTGACACGCAAATCTGGATATGCTCCAATCAGAGCTGTAAATGTTGGCTAAGAGATGAGTATTCTTTTTCGCAGAAGCCAATTTGTCCAATGTGTCAATCCAGCATGATCAATCAGACTAAAGCATTGCCGCAGATTGTTAAAGCAAATGTATATTAATATATTAATAGGAAGAGATCGAAAAACACAGAACCCGGGATCCCCTGGATTCTGTGTTTTTGCATGTTATGCAGAAGCTCGAAATGTATCTTGATAAACCAGTGAGTACTCGAGAACCACGTAACTTTTATCGGAATGAACAAGAATGTGATAATTGTGTGAGCAATGGATTATGGTGTCAGTAATTACGTGGGCTTACTGCTGTTCGCCCCATTGACACCAAATAGGGATATGACTATAATAAGTTGGTGCATTGAGAACTATTATCATTAACGTTCGACTACATATATAAAAAGACGTAAGGGGGCATTCCGAATGAGCACGACAAGCCGACATGGTACTAGGGCTCTTATGAAGACGGTTTGTTCGTTCATTCTGATCGGGGCTCTGTTCATGATTCTGGTCTCATCTCCTTATAAGGCAATGGCTGCGACTGCTGATGATGCTATAGGAACAGCACTTGTTCATACGGAAGAGATGGTTAAAAGCTTACAATCAGGAAACCTAGAGCAATCCTCTGAAGCATTTCGTTTAATTAAAAAATGGTGGAATACAAACAAGAAGGTCGTCAAACAAAACTCGCTCGATATGTCGTTAGAGATTGATCGTCAAATCGCGAGTCTTTCCTTGGCGTTTCTAAATAAAGAGCTGCAGCAAGCAACGGATGAAGCAGGTGCACTGCAATTCTCGTTGCGTAATTATTCAGACGGGGCTTATGTCGATAATGCTGGGAATCAGCAGATGACGTTAAGCGCATACGTCATGAAGCTTAGACAAGCAAGCGAACTAATGAAGCGCCAAGCTTGGTCAGAAGCGCAAACCGAAGTGAAGCTGCTACAACGTCAATGGTTGTCTGTTGAGGGAGATATCGTTAGCCAATCCCAGACTGTCTATAATCATTCGGAGCGGGATCTTGTATTGATGGATGCCTATTTGTCTAGCTCCGATAAACAAGATCAAGCTGAGCCAATTGTAGAGCGGATGATTGTATCCTTAACACCGCTCATCGATGCGCAATATTCTTGGTGGGATGCGGCTCTGATTCCACTTCGAGAAGGACTCGAGGCGCTTCTAGTCGTAGGAACCTTACTGATGTATGCCAAGAAGTCTGACTCCAAGGCGGCTAGACGCTGGGTTATCGGGGGCTCATCGGTTGGTGCGCTCGTATGTATTGCTGTTGGTTTTGTTGTTGCTTTCCTACTCTCGTCAAGCGCATTTGGTCACAACAACTCGTTGATTAACGGCTGGACTGGTGTGTTAGCAAGCGTGTTGCTGCTATATGTAAGTTACTGGCTGCATCGGAACTCTGACGTTAAACGCTGGAATCAGTTCCTGCAATCGAAGAGTACCCAAGCCTTAACGAGTGGCAGAATGATATCTTTAGCGCTGCTAGCTTTCTTTGCAATCGTACGCGAGGGATTAGAAACTGTTATTTTCCTCGTTGGAATGGTTGGGAAGATGCCGGGTGCTGAATTGGCAGGAGGTATTGCGGCGGGCTTCGGAATACTCGCGGTCTGTGCAGTAGTGATGATCAAGTTAGGCACAAGATTACCCATACGCCCGGTATTTCTCGTTTCAAGTATTATTGTATTCTATCTATGCTTTAAGTTCATGGGCTCTGGCATACATAGTTTGCAGATGGCGGGAGTTATCCCTTCTACAATTGAAGAGTATTTACCTGAGCAACTGAGCATCAGTTTATATCCTTCTTGGTACAGCACGCTACCACAATTACTCTTTGTGATGATTGCCGTTGCGGTAGTCATTGTTCAGAGAGCGAAGAAGAAGAGAGTAAGTAAGGAAATCAATATGATTACAGCAACCAAAATGAAATTAATGGGGGAATAACAATGAGTAAGCAGAAAAAAATTGCAGGATTGTTTATTGCAGCAACATTGGTTCTTAGTGCATGTGGGAAAGAAAATAATAGTGCACCAGTAGCGTCTAGTGAAGCGAGTCAAAGCGAAGCTCCATCAGGAGATAAGGGAGTCATTCAGCAAGGCACGATTAAGCTTCAGGAAGAAACTAAGAAGCTGCAAGACGCGATTGAGAAAAAGGATTTGGAAGAGGTTAAGCGCCTAGGTAAGACCATTAATGATGCTTGGTTAGCCTTTGAGAACAATGTACGTCAAGTATTTCCACTCGAATATACGGAAGTTGAGAAATACGAAATGCCTATCTTCTCGGCTTCAGCTTATGATAAAGTAGACTTTGATGCTTTGAAAATAACGGCTGAGAAGCTTCAAGTTGCACTAACGACTTTGCTTAATGCGAAAGAAACGACAGCTAGCACATCTGAGATTTTGACGAAGGCAGTAGCTAACTACAAAGTTTATGTTGAGGAACAAGCTACGAATCTAGTAAACCAGACTAAAGTGTTCGTGGATGCTGTTAAAGCCGGAAATTCAGATCAGGCGAAGCTTGAATATCCGAAAGCTCGTGTATTTTTTGAGAATATCGAACCGATTGCCGAGAGCTTCGGAGATCTGGATCCAAGAATCGATGCGCGTCTTGCCGATGCAGAGGATGAGAGCACTTGGGGCGGATTCCACCGAATTGAGAAAGCGCTATGGCTGGACAACTCTTTAGAGGGTATGGACGCTTATGGCGATCAGTTGGTTAAAGATACAGAGGAATTATTGCAAAAGGTGAAAACGATAGAGCTGGAGCCGAAAGCAATGGTTGCAGGAGCTATGGAGCTATTGAACGAAGCGGCAATATCCAAAATTACGGGTGAAGAGGAGCTCTACTCTCATACTGATTTGGTTGATTTCGCAGCCAACGTAGATGGATCTAAGACGGTTTACTTAGCAATTATTCCGGCACTTAACGAAAAAAACCCGGATCTCGCGAATCAATTGGATAAGCAATTCCAAGTGCTTGAGGAGACGCTTCGTGGTCATCAAACCAATGGAATATTTGTAACGTATGACAAACTGACGACAGAGCAAATCCGCCTGATCAGTGACCAAATTAGCCAGTTGTCCAACTTAATGTCTCAAACTGCAAGTATCCTCTAGTCATTAGAGAAGGGGAGTAGGTAATGGACTCCAACAATAAGAAAGATCAGATATCTCGACGGGATTTTCTTAAAATCTCTGCTTCAGTCGGTGTTGGTTTAGCGATTGGGGCGTCGGGAATGGCTGCGATTGAGAATATAGTGTCTCCTTCCAGCAAGTCGACTTCAACTACGGATAACGGTAAGCTTATGGATGAGAGCATACCGATGTATGGTGAGCACCAAGCTGGTATTATCACTCCACAGCAAACGTACATGTATCTTGCTAGCTTTCGCATTACGGCTACGGATCGAGAAGCGGTCATTCGTGTGTTACGCGATTGGACGAAGTTCAGCCATTTAAGTGTCGCGGGTGGAACGATGAGAACGGGAGATAATCCGATGCTCCCACCCTCCGATACGGGAGAAACGCTGGATCTTTTAGCTTCGAGATTGACGGTGACCTTCGGATTCGGACCCACTTTCTTTATGAAGGACGGTAAGGATCGATTCGGTATCGCTAACAAGATGCCTCTTCATTTGAAGGATATCCCTCGAATGCCACGCGATTATCTCGATCCGTCCTTGTCGGGTGGAGATGTATGTATCCAAGTGTGCGCGGAGGATCAGCAAGTTGCGTTCCATGCGCTGCGGAACTTTATTCGTCTCTCTTCAGGATCAGTCACGTTGAATTGGCTGCAGGAGGGCTTCATCAGTGGTGGAGCTGCAGGCCAAACACCACGTAACCTGTTCGGCTTTAAGGATGGTACGGCGAATGTCCTACATCAGACTTCAGATGGCTACAAGGATGTTGTGTGGGTGGGCGAGGATGAGCCATCATGGATGCAAGGTGGTACTTACTTAGCTTATCGGAAGGTTCGCATGCTTCTTGAGGTATGGGATCGATCGTCTATGACGGATCAGGAGGATACATTCGGCCGACATAAGGAGTCAGGGGCTGCTTATGGAATGAAGGATGAATTTGACAAACCCGATCCTTCGCAAATGCCGATAGATGCACATGTTCGTCTCGCTAAGGAATCGAAGCAGCTGATTCATCGAAGAGGCTATTCCTACACGGAAGGCGTCGATCCGCTTACGGGGAACGTGAACGCAGGGCTGCTATTTATTAGTTATCAGAGGAATCCTGAAGAGCAGCTCATCCCGATGCTTAAGCTAATGCAAAGCAAAGACGCACTTAACGCCTATGCCACTCATGTCGCCAGCGCCATGTTTGCTTGTCCAGGTGGCTTACGAGAAGGACAATATATTGGTCAAAATATAATGGAATCCTAATCTTCTATCGAAAAGTATAAAAGCAGCTCGCAAATCGCGTAGCTGCTTTTTATTTTGTATTGGCGAATGAGCCTGTTATCGACTTCTCCATAGAGTGAACACGGACAACTCGGGCACGCAGCCTATTCGGATCGGAATCCGGGTTGTTCCAATGCCCCGATTTACGTATAGCCTATAGGGACGGTCATCATAGGATCTTTTCTTAATCTGATACATTCCGCTAATATACTTCTTACCTAGTGGAGTTTTAATCAATGCTCCAACCCAAGGTAGAGTGACTTGACCACCGTGGCTATGCCCGGATAGCTGAAGGTCTATCGGGTATCGAACAAGACGATCAGCAATATCAGGCTCATGTGCGAGTAGCAGATGAAAGCCATCACCATTCCGTACGGAAAAGGTAGAGTTTGCATTTGGTTTTCCGTTAACGTAATCGTCCAAGCCAGCGACTGTAATATATTCACCGTTAGGAAGCGTAATTCTATCGACTTCATTAATGAGCACTTTGAATCCTGCGTGACTAAGGTGTGACCCGGAATTTCGGGCTTTTCTTGTATAGCCGAAATCATGGTTTCCGTATACAGCATATTTGCCTAGCGATGCATTGATTTGTGCAAGGATCATCGTTGGGTCGTAGCTCTTGGCGATATCCTTGTACCGTGCATCGAATAGGTCACCCGTAAAAACGACGATATCAGGGTGAAGAGAGTTAATATGTAAAATAAGTTGCTTCAGATGCTCAAGGGAGTATTGGGGCCCGATATGAGTATCGCTGAACTGTACAATGGTCTTACCATGAAATCCTTCTGGAAGTGCTGTTGAATGGACGTCATGTCGAGTAATGGATAATCGTCTTCGCTCTATGAATATTCCATAAGCACCAACTAATGCAATTATGAATAGTAACACTACGAATAGGGTTAAGGGCAAGGTGGATCATCCTTTCTCACTTCATAATAATTTAACACGTTTACGTGCGCAGTTAAAGAATGTGTGGTCAAGCCTGAAGTAAATGTGATATTCATCACAGCCCCTTTTCAATCATACGTGCTTTAATGAAAGAACATCTCGGGGACAGAGGAGTTAAGACATGCAAAAACAATTTGGCATCGTTAAGAAAATGGTCGTCGGTATTACAGTTTCTTCAACAGTTACCTATGCGACAAGCGCCTTTTTTTTACTCGTTCTTAAGGATATGTTCACTTTCGTTCCTGGATGGCTATTTGTTCTTCTAACGCTCTTACTCGGTGTGTTCTGGACCGGGCTATTTGGATATTTCGCAGCAAGATGGCTTTTGAGGCCACTGCTTGCATTAACAACTGCAGCTCAGGAGGCAGCAACTGGAAATCTTGGTGTTAAGGTTGTAGCGCGTCCTTCTAATGATGAGATGCAAGCCCTTGGGGAAGCTTTCGAGCAAATGTTAGGCCAATTAAAAATAATTATTGCAGGAATTAAGGATAATTCACGACTTACAGACTCGCATGTTAAGGAGTTGCAGCAAGCGATCGGTCAAGCGACAGGACAGATTGAGCAAATGACGAACGAAACGGAAGCCATCACTTCTGGTACACAGTCACAAGCTGATTCAGCGGATCGTTTGCATCAAGATGCGGAAGCACTTTCAGCGGCTGCAGATCGGATGAGTGAGGAAGCTTCTCACGCACGGGAACGTGCAGGGCACATGAACCGAGCGGCTAAGCAAAGTGAAGAAGTGTTCCAGTCCTTGGTGGGGGGCATGTATCAGTTGTCAGAGCTTAATCGGGAAGCGATGAATGTCGTGGCAAGGTTGAGTACGCATGCAAATGAAATCGGATCGATCTCCAATGTTGTCGGGGAAATTGCCGACCAGACTCACCTGCTTGCCCTGAATGCTTCGATTGAAGCGGCACGGGCTGGAGAAGAGGGAAGAGGCTTCGAGGTTGTCGCTCAAGCAGTCAAAGCTCTTGCGGATGAAAGTGCGGTTTCTGTCAAAAATATTCGTGGACTTATCAAACAAATTCAAAATGAAGTGACTCATGCTGTAGGTCATATTCGTTCGCAATATGAGGTATCTCAGCGGGAAGCGATGAAAGGCGAAGAGTTCGCAACGGCATTCCATGAGGTTAACGAGGAAGCTCAGCTAGTTGTTGGAATCGTGGAATCGATGGCTGGAGATCTGACTTTGCAGGCGAAACAAGCTACAGAGCAATTAAACGAAGCACGGCAAGTCGCGCAAGTCGCGGAGAAAATACGCTTAGGTGCGCAACAGGTATTCGCTGCCTCTCAGGAGCAGACTGCAGTAATGCAAGAAATATCTGCTTCAACTGATTCTTTACGTGCGAAATCGACGGAGTTACGGAGCAAAGTGGATTATTTTCGCTCATAAGTGACGGATATCATTAATTAGAACGCCTTTGCTATATAATATAGCGAGGCGTTTTTTTCTTCTTATAATGCTTTAATAAAATAAATTATGAATCTACAGTCAAAGTGGGAGTGTGTAGGAATGAAGGCTTTAATCGTCATTGATTATACCGTTGATTTTGTAGTCGGGAATTTGCCTGTGGGCCAGCCTGGAATCGAAATCGAAGCTCGAATAGTAGAATTAACGGAACGGTTTGCGGTTAATGGAGATTATATCGTTTTGGCTGTTGACCTTCATGAAGAAGAAGATGTGAATCATCCAGAAACAAAGCTGTTCCCCGCACACAACATTAGGAATACGGAAGGTAGACAGCTGTATGGGAAACTAGGAGAATGGTACTCCGTTCATGAACAGGCAGCCAATTGGATGGATAAAACGAGGTACAGTGCGTTTTGTGGCACTGATCTAGAGCTGAAACTCCGCGAGCGGGGCATTCAGGAAGTTCATTTGGTCGGGGTGTGCACCGATATCTGTGTATTGCATACGGCAGTAGATGCTTATAATAAAGGATTCCAAACCTATATCCATGAAGACGCAGTCGCCAGCTTTAATCCAATAGGTCATGAATGGGCAATGGGTCACTTTGAGAAAGTTCTTGGAGCGACGGTCGTGAGTCATTTTCAGTAACTTAAGCTCGCGAAGGGAGTCTATATCGATCAGATGAATCATACAAACTTAACGCTACATACGGACAAGTATCAGATCAACATGATGTACGCCCATTGGAAAAAGGGCACCCTGAACGATAAATTTGTATTCGAGGCGTATTTCCGTAAGCTTCCTTTTGGTAATGGATATGCTGTATTTGCTGGATTGGAGCGCATCGTTGAATATATTCAAGGATTAGCCTTCGGTGAAGCGGAGATAAAATACTTGCAAGAGCAAGAAGAGAACTATGAGACGGGTTTTCTGACAGAGCTTAGAAGCTTTAAGTTTACGGGGAATTTGCATGCAATGAGAGAGGGAACGCTGGCTTTTCCGAATGAGCCTCTCATCCGAGTAGAAGCAAGGGTGTTCGAAGCTCAGCTTATTGAGACTGCATTGCTTAATTTTATGAATTATCAAACGCTAGTCGCAACTAAAGCTTCAAGGATAAAGCTTGTTGCACCGCATGAACTATTATTGGAATTTGGAACAAGACGTGCACAGGAAGCAGATGCAGCGGTATGGGGAGCAAGGGCGACTTATATCGTAGGATTCCATGCCACCTCGAATATGCGAGCAGGTATGATGTTCGGCATTCCGACTTCGGGCACTCATGCTCATTCCTGGATACAAGGCCACGATACGGAAGAAGACGCCTTTCGGCAGTATGCGGAGGCATTACCCGACCATGTCACTCTCCTTGTGGACACTTATAATACGCTTAAGAGTGGAGTTCCGAATGCGATCAAGATCGCGAAAGGATTGGAGCAGCAGGGAAAACGTCTTAAGGCAATTAGATTAGACAGTGGTGATCTCGCTTACCTGTCGAAGCGTGCGCGTGTCATGCTAGATGAAGCGGGCTATCCAGATGTGCAAATTGTAGCTTCTAACGATTTGGATGAGAATATTATCGCGGAGCTTAAAGCCCAAGGTGCCAAAATCGATGTATGGGGAGTAGGCACACAATTAATTACGGCTTTCGATCAACCTTCTTTAGGGGGAGTATACAAGCTAGTTGCCCGTGAGAAAGATGGGGATCTCGTACCCGTCATCAAAATTTCCGGAAATCCCGAGAAAATATCGAATCCAGGTATTAAAGAGGTATACCGAATTGTTAGCAAGCAGACCGGAATGGCAGAAGCGGACTATATATGCTTACCTGAGGAAGAGGATATACAGCGGGTACAACCGATCAAGCTAGTCGACCCTCTTCATCCACATCTATATAAATTCGTTGAAAGCTATGACGCGATTCCATTATTGCTGCCTATTTTCGTGCAAGGCAAACTGGTTTTTGAGCTGCCTAAGCTGGATGACATTCGTACCTATCATCAAGATCAGCTGGCGTTGTTTTGGCCTGAGCATCTGCGAAAGCTAAATCCACAAATGTATCGCATAAATTTCAGTAGTATGATCTCAGAACTGAAAACTAATCTGCTTAAAGAGCATCAGCAGTAGAAGGTGTGGACAGGAGGTAAGTTGAAAGTACTAGGTCCAGAGTGGTAAAATATAAGGATAAGTTCTATTTTTCTACATTTTACGACATCAAATGAAAGCAGGATGACCGCCGTGGGTAACATTAGAGTGGTGACAGATTCGACTGTTGATCTGTCCGATGACATCATACAAGAATACGGCATTGAAGTTGTCCCATTATCGTTAAGTATAGATAATGAAACTTATTTGGATCGTGTGGATATTACCCCAACTGAATTTATTAGCAAGATGAAGCAAGCAAGTGAGCTTCCGAAGAGCTCACAGCCTCCAGCAGGTGCGTTCCTTGAGCTGTACGATCGGTTAGGTAGCGATGGTAGTGAAGTCATCTCTATTCATATGACCGGTGGAATGAGCGGTACGGTTCGTTCTGCTGAAATGGGCGCAGAGATGTCCGATACGAAGGTTACGGTTGTGGACTCTCGCTATATTTCCAAAGCACTCTCCTTCCAAGTCATCGAAGCTGCGACTATGGCCAAGGCAGGCAGAAGTATGGACGCTATCGTAGCCAGACTTAATGAGATTCGATTGCAGACCAAGCTTTTTGTCGTCGTCGATACGTTGGACAACCTCGTTAAAGGCGGTCGAATTGGTAAAGGCAAAGCGTGGATTGGCTCCTTGTTGAAGATCAAAATCATCGCTTCTCTGGACGGTGGAGAATACACTCCGGTTGCGAAGGTTCGAAGCCGTGCGCATGTCGTTACCCATCTGGCGAAGCAATTTGCCGAGGATGTGAAGGGGAAAGCAATCAAAGGTGTTGGGCTAGTTCATGCCGAAGGTCATGAAATGGCTTCCAAGCTGAAGGAAACGATTAAAGAATTAACCGGATATGACCGGATTAGTATTGAGGATACGACGCCCATTATAAGTACACATACCGGTGTTGGCGCGATAGGCTTTATGTATTACTTCGAGTGATTCCAAGTGATTGGTCGCATGCCATAATTAAATAGCTATATTGCCTTAGGGTGCCTTAAATGCATGTAGTATGCATATATAGGTTAAAAGGGAAGCCGGTATGAATCCGGCACGGTCCCGCCACTGTGAAATAGGGAATAACCTATCAGTCAGATGACCTGCCCCAAGGGAAGTAGACGAATTCCTTCGCGGATAAGGATACGGCTCACTTGGGATGTTTATCTTTAGTGGTTGGACTATTATTCCCGTGTTTGCTGAAGCTCTGTCCGTATTATAAGGACGGAGCTTTTTTCGGTTAAATAGAATTGATTGTTATGGAGAGGGAGCGTTAATATGAATGCGAATTATGCTCGGGATATGGAAAGCATGTTGGGGTCCATTATCCCCTTGGATCAGAAAGCAATGGATGATGCACAACATAGGTTGGATAGCTTGACTAAGCCGCAAGGGAGCTTGGGTAAGCTTGAAGCTGTGGCGAAGCAAGCGGCAGGAATTACAGGAGAAAGCATACCGGATCTGTCACGCAAAGCAGTTATCGTGATGGCAGGGGATCATGGGGTATGCGAAGAAGGAATTAGTGCATTCCCGGCAGAAGTGACACCGCAAATGGTACTTAACTTCTTAGAAGGCGGAGCAGCTGTTAATGTGCTAGCTCGCCATGCAGGAGCCGATGTCATGTGCGTTGACATCGGTGTGAATGCAGACCTTGAGCACCCTTTGCTAGTGGCGCGCAAGGTCCGCAAAGGCACGGCAAACATCGCCCAAGGAGCGGCGATGTCACACGAAGAAGCGGTGGCGGCTATCCGCGTCGGTTACGACCTTGTGGCGGAGTTATCCGCCAAGGGGACCCGCGTGTTCGCCACCGGCGAAATGGGCATCGGCAATACGACGCCGAGTGCCGCAATTTTGATTGCTCTGGCGGGGATCTCGCCAGAGGAAGCAGTTGGCCGCGGCACCGGCATAGACGATGCGCGCCTGTTGCATAAGCAGCGCGTCATCGAACGCGCGCTGCAGGTCAATGCCGCCGACCCGGCGGATGCTCTTGACGTCCTCGCGAAGCTTGGAGGACTGGAAATCGCCGGCCTCGTCGGCGTTATTCTGGGCGCGGCTGCGCATCGCGCGATCGTCGTCATCGATGGGTTCATCTCATCGGCCGCAGCTCTCATAGCCAGCCGCCTTGCGCCGCTGTCGGTATCCTATATGATGGGATCTCATATGTCGCTTGAATTGGGACATAGTCGGATGCTTGAATCTATTGGTCTAGCTCCGATGATTCATATGGATATGCGGCTAGGTGAAGGGACAGGAGCGGTTCTGTGCTTCCACTTTATTGATGCAGCGAGCAAGATTATGCGGGAAATGGCGACGTTCGAGAGTGCGGGTGTGTCGAAAGAGTGATGAACATAGCAGATACTTTAGTTAAAAGCCCTGCTCGAACATTGATGATTCAAGGAACCGCATCGGATGTAGGCAAAAGTATTCTTACTGCTGCTTTGTGCCGTATTCTAGTTCAGGATGGTTTGTCAGTGGCTCCATTTAAATCGCAAAACATGTCTTTAAATAGCTATGTTACACTGGACGGTAAAGAGATTGGTCGGGCTCAAGGCATGCAAGCCGATGCTTGCGGCATCGTGGCTACAACCGATATGAATCCTATCTTGCTTAAGCCAACAACGGATCGCGCTTCTCAGGTTGTTGTGCATGGCAAGCCTTATCGAACGATGGATGCGTTCAGTTATCGGAATGAATATTTGGCTGAAGCTGGGCTGATCGTGAGAGAAGCATTGGATCGGTTGCGAATGGAATATGAGGTTATCCTTCTTGAGGGAGCCGGAAGCCCGGCGGAAATTAATCTCAAGGACCGGGATATCGTGAACATGCGGATGGCAAGATGGGCCGATGCACCTGTGATTCTCGTCGCGGATATCGATCGTGGGGGCGTGTTTGCGTCTATTGTAGGGACACTGGAATTACTTGAGCCTGACGAACGGGCACGAGTTAAAGGGTTTATCATTAATAAATTCAGGGGAGATGTCGCTCTATTGCAGCCGGGACTCGACTGGCTGGAGCAGAAGACGGGTAAGCCCGTCCTTGGCGTTATTCCCCATATCGATAGCTTAAGACTGGAGTCCGAGGACTCTTTATCTATTCTACAGCACTCGGCAAGCCGGAAAACAAATGAAGACCATCTGGATATCGTTGTTATCCGTTTTCCACGAGTGGCTAACTTCACGGATATCGATCCGCTCTATGCGGAGCAGGATACGACAGTTCGATATGTCACTCGTGTGGAGGAGTTTGGAAATCCGGATGCGGTCATTGTTCCTGGTAGCAAAAACACGGCGGAGGATCTACTGTTTCTCCGCGAGACGGGTCTTGATCTATTACTTCTGGATCATAGAAAACAGGGGGGGTGGCTCACTGGAATATGCGGAGGCTATCAGATGCTTGGAGAGCGGTTGCTGGACCCCGATGGAATCGAGTCCGCTCATCGTATTTTACCGGGCTTAGGTATTTTTCCAATGGAGACTGTGTTTGCTTCGGACAAGCGAACTGAACGCGTTGCTGGACACGCTCAAGGCTGGGATTCTCAAGTTGAAATGATCGAAGGCTATGAGATTCATATGGGCAGAACCTCTTTTACTAGGGATGTTGAGCATCCGATGAATATAGGTCATGTTAGAGAAACCGCGGAAACTCCATCGCTTCATCAGGAAGGAGCACGCTCCGAGGATGGCAAAGTGTGGGGAACGTATATTCATGGTATTTTGCATAATGATGCGTTTCGGCGCAATTGGTTGAATGCCATTCGTTCCTCCAAGGACTGGGCACCGCTCGCCAATGAGTTGAACTTTAACAAGCTGCGTGAAGCTGAATTTAACCGTTTAGCGGATCATGTGCGTAAGCATATGGATATGCAAAAGGTGTATGAGATCATGAATTCGAATGAGGAGATTGGTCTATGAGTGTGATGAACGGAAATCATAACAGTAGTAAGATGGAGCCCTTCGGACATGGGGGGGACATCTTAACAGCCTCTAGCTTCTTCGGGATCAACTCGCAGGATTGGCTTGATTATAGTGCAAACATTAACCCTCTTGGACCACCTAAACAAGTGATGGAAGCACTCCGTGAAGGGATCAGCGCCATTGTTAATTACCCTGATCCAGCCCATCGTCAGCTTAAGCAGATGATCGCAGATAAGCTAAGCGTTCATGTAAACCAACTACTTATCGGTAATGGTGCTGCGGAATGTATGGCGCTCGCCCTCTTAGGATTGGAAATCGAGAAAGTTGGCGTAGTTGCCCCTTGTTTCTCTGAATATGCGCAGTTAGCGCAGGATTTTGGCGCGGAAGTGGTCACAGTCGTTGGTCGAGAAGAGAATGGCTTTAATGCCAATCCTGACGATTTGCATGTATTATTGGAGCAAGTGGACCTTCTCTTTCTTGGTCATCCGAATAACCCGACAGGCCTCACTTATTCCCTAGAGCAGCTTCGTGAGATCGCCAATCGCGCGGAGCTCACATCCACATACCTGGTGTTAGACGAAGCCTTCATTGACTTCATCCCGCAGGAGCAGCGCGTTACGTTATTACCTGAGCTTAAGAGCTATCCTCATGTCATCCTCATCCATTCGATGACGAAATTTTATGCCATCCCAGGTTTACGGCTCGGTTATGCGGTTGCTGCTCCAGAACTGATTCAGAAGATGGGACGCAAGCAAGTCACATGGAGCGTCAATGGAATGGCGCTTCTAGCTGGACAAGCATGCCTCCAACCGGAAGTGGCCGCGTATGAAACGGAAACGCGCGAGCTTATCTCCAGGGAAAGAAGTTACCTGATCACTGAAATAACGAAGCGGCTTGGTTGGCAAGTGTGGTCTGGAGAAGCAAATTTTCTACTCATCAGATTGTCTGCACCATGGACAGCAAGTAAGTTGCAGCAAGCGTTAGGTCCGAAAGCGGTAATGGTTCGTAGCTGCGCGATGTATGAGGGACTGACGGAGAGAGATATTCGTATTGCTGTTCGCGACCGAGAGGACAATGAGCGTATTTTGCAAGCGTTCGAGGAAGTAGATCGCGATAAAGGGGAGCGGTGAAGGATGAACATCATCATGGTGAGCGGCGGTGTTCGATCAGGGAAAAGTGCTTATGCGGAGAAGCTTGTTGAGAAACTAGTTAATGAGCAAGCATCCGTATCCCCACCCACTAAAGTGTTGTATGTTGCAACCGGGATGCGATCTGACGGTGAGATGGATACACGAATTGAGGCCCATCAGCAACGCCGTCCTGAGTCATGGGATACATTAGAGGCGCCAAATGAGCTAAGTGCTGATCCTTATAAGGATTACGATATTGTTCTTGTGGATACGCTGACGGCATGGATCGGCAATCAGCTATTCGTTGTCCCAGAAGAGCGAATCAGAGATCGTGATATCACAGAGTCTATTTTGATGAGAATTCACGCGTACATAGATGAGTTGAAACAATTAAAGCTACATAGTCTCATTATCGTTACCGATGAAGTAGGCTGGGGAGGCATCGCCATGTCACCTCTTGGACGCTGGTTTCAAGATGTCATTGGAGAGGCAAACCAACTGTTGGCGGCAAGTGCGGATGAAGTGTTTGCAGTTATTAGCGGCTTGCCTTGGAGGCTGAAGGGATGAATGCATTTTGGCAGGCGGTTGGTTTCTTGTCCCGTTTTCCCGTACCTTCTAAGGCACAGACTCTTAAAGGCTGGGATCACAGCCCACGTTATTACCCATTGGTCGGCTTACTCATTGGATGTTCTCTCTGGGTAGTCGGTTGGCTTGCGGAGCTGGGCTTTGGGACTTCAGCAATTGCTGTATCTGCAGCCATATCGGTTGCTTTCTGGATTTACATAACCGGAGCGCTACACTTAGACGGTCTGATGGACTTGGCTGACGGTCTCGGTAGTTATCGTAGTCGTGAACGAATGCTTGAGATTATGAAGGACAGCCGTGTGGGAGCGATGGGTGTTGTCGTGGCGGTTATTCTCATTGTTATTAAGATTGTAGCCGTGCAGCAATTATTCGTTCGCGATGAACTTATAATGATTGTGATTATTCCCGCAATGGCGCGGTTTACGCTTCTACTTGCAATCTACTACTTCCCCTATATTCAGGAAAAAGGGTTAGGAAGTGGATTACGCCAGGGTGTTAATAAATTTAGCCTGTTTCTAAATATGATTCTGATTTTAGCTGTATTATATTTCACGATAGGCTTGCACGGCTGGATCGTATTCGGAGTCATGTTACTCGTAGGTTGGCTGTTCAGTCGATCGATCGTTCGCAAGCTAGGTGGGTTTACTGGCGATGTATACGGAGCGTTGATCGAAACGATGGAAACCCTTGTTTTACTCCTTTATCTGATTCTCTTAAACAATCCTATCCTATAACTGAACAGGAGACTGAAATGACGCAATGACTCAACCTTTTCGTGGAGCAGAAACGATCTACCAAGCTGATCTGTGGCCAGAGCTTATTATCCAATATTCCGAAGATCATGTACTCATTCAAAGCGACGAAATTTATGAAGTGCTCAGTAATGCTCCTTTTAATGGGGGGCTGAGTAGCGGCAACAGGTTTGTGAATTGGAAAGTACCTATCAACTACGACTGTACGGATCCAGTGTCAATGATGCAGGCCGAGCTGAAGAAGTGGGGCTATCACTCCGCATCAGCTATTGGTCTGCAGACAGCGGCCCATATTACACATACCTCCTTCTATGAAGAAAACGGTGACGAATTCAAAATACTCGTCTGCGCATCTGCTGGAACAGGTAATGCGGTGCGGGGTGGACTTGAGCGGGAGACATTTTCGGCTTATATGCCAGGAACCGTCAATATCATGATCGTGATTGACGGTCGGATGACGTCCAGCGCGATGGTCAATGCAGTCATTAGCGCGACAGAAGCGAAAAGTTCAGCATTCGAAGCCTTGAACATTCGAGATCACAGTCATGGCTGCATCGCAACGGGCACTTCGACCGATGCTGTCCTTGTAGCTGTAAGTCAGTCAGCAAGCTATGAGCATACTCATCGTTATGCTGGCGCGGCAACAACGATTGGAAATGCGATAAGTCGCCTAGTCTATGAAGCTGTCCATGAAGCGATACGGACACAAGGAGAACCTCGATGATGATCGAAGTGTGGATTCTCCTATGCGCATTTGTCATAGATCTTATCGTAGGGGACCCAAGAGCTCTGCCCCATCCTGTTGTGGGGATGGGTTATGTCATTAAGAAGCTAGAGCAGCCTTTGCGTGAGTTGGCTAATCGGCAATGGTTCCAGCGGTTGACAGATGGACGTACATCCACCTCTGTAGCAAAAGCTTCTTCCGGCAATCGGTCACTTAAGCTCGCTGGGATAGCCTATCCGATTGTGTTGGTTGGCGGATCGTTCGCTCTTACTTGGCTGCTGTTAGAGTTGCTAGCTCGAATTCATCCTTGGCTTGCTTATGGGGCGGAAGTTTGGCTCATCTCAACAACGATTGCTACGAAAGGGCTCGCGGATGCAGGGATGGAAATCTATCGTCTTCTGAAACAAGGGGATCTTCCGAAAGCTCGTTATGCTTTATCCATGATCGTAGGACGGGATACGGATAAGCTTAATGAAGGTGAAATTACTCGAGGCGCAGTAGAGACTGTCGCAGAGAATATCGTTGATGCGATCTTATCTCCGCTATTGTATGCCCTAATCGGTGGGGCCCCTCTTGCTATGGCTTACCGAGCGGCGAATACGCTAGACTCAATGGTTGGCTATAAAAATGATAAATATCTGAATCTTGGCTGGGCTTCTGCCCGTTTTGACGATGTGGCGAACTGGATTCCTGCGCGGTTATCTGCACTATTTATTGCCCTAGCGGGGGTTGTGCTGCGGCGTCCAGCAAGTAGATCTTTACGAACAGTTTCTCGCTTTGCGCGTCTCCACCCAAGTCCAAACAGTGGTTTTCCCGAATCTGCGGTAGCCGGTGCGTTGGGTATTCAGCTTGGAGGCCTCAACTATTACAAAGGAGTCGCATCTGACAGGGCAAGGATGGGGGATGCTATTCATCCGCTCGAAGCTGAACATATTCGATTGACGGTCAGACTTATGGTTGTGAGCTCGACGTTATTTGTAATCGTGTTAGCCATCGTTGCGGCGTTATTGTGGTCGTAATGTAACGGATTTCCGAGAATGTTTCGGAGCCCCCTAGATTGAGATTGGTGAATATAGGTTCCTCCACATAATTTTCCTAAGATCAGCCCACACTGAATACGAGTAAATTCTCGGAAAAGGGCTGATGTACATGTGTAATCGCTTTTCGTTAACAGCGGAACTATCGGATTTAACCGAGGATTTTCGCATCGATCGGGTTCATGTACCCTACTTAATGCGTTACAATATTTCGCCAACGCAACAAATCCCCATCATTCAACAAATCGGAGAAGAGCGTTGCTTGAATGAACAGCGGTGGGGCTTAATGCCTTATTGGGGCAAAAATTCAATCAATGCAAACGTAGATACGCTTGGAGACAGGAAATATTTACGTAATATGCTCACGAAAAAAAGATGTGTCATTCCTTGCAGTGGATTTTACTTCTGGAAGCACGAGGGGAAGACCAAGAGCGCGTGGCGTGCCGTAACTCGGGGGAAGTCAACGTTTGCAATGCCAGGCATATTCGATGTATGGCTAGATTCGGAGAAAAATGAATTTCCAATGTGTACGGTCATCACTAGGGGAACTGCGTTTGATACCAATCAGCCATTACCCGTCATTCTAGATGACGAATCATTAGAAATTTGGCTGAATCCGAATGAAACGCGGATAGAAATGCTTCAATCACTTCTACAGTCGTTACCAGATGCTGATTTTCGAACCTATCCGGTCACACCATCCATAGAAAATACGACTTGGGAAACTCCTGATTGTATCGCAGAGGTTCATCCGTCTTTGTCACTAGTGAAGATCTAATTGAAGTGCAATAAAAATGCAGCACCGCAAACATAGCGGTAGCTGCATTTTTTATGCTTGTGGGGACAGGTAAGATGAACCTAAGATAATGTCGAAAATTGTTGTAAACAAAGAGCAACTATGATTCAATTTGATAAGAAGTGAAATGGAATATTTCCCAGTGAATTTTGAAGCTGTGGCTAAATTCTATGACGATTCATTAAATAAGTGAGGTCACATAATGGAGCATGTTCATGGTTCGTACGATAAAGTTCTCGTTATTTTTTCGTATATTGTTGCAGTTGCAGCGTCTTATACGACATTAGATTTAGCAGGTAGAGTGAGTGCAACGATCGGAAGGAGTCGATGGCTGTGGCTCTTATTCGGTGCGCTTGCGATGGGAACGGGAATTTGGTCGATGCATTTTATTGGGATGATGGCCTTCTCGCTGCACGTTCCGATTGCGTATGATGTCGTCATCGTTCTAGTGTCTGTGCTTGTTGCGATTGTCGCTTCCTTTATTGCATTATTCATAGTTAGTAAGGATCAATTAACGATTATTCGTTTACTGAGTGGTGGATTGCTGCTCGCATTCGGCATTTCTTCGATGCATTATATTGGAATGGCAGCTATGCAAATGGATATTACCTATGATCCATTCTATTTCTCTCTGTCTATTATCATTGCGATTATTGCATCTATTGCGGCATTGTGGTTATCGTTCTCCTTCCATAAGGGAGCAGGAAACGATGGGGTGTGGAAGAAGCTAGGCAGCGGACTGATTATGGGTGCTGCGATTACCGGAATGCATTTTACAGGTATGGTTGCAAGCGAATTTCATCTTGGAGGAGAATCTATACTCTCGTCGGGGGTGGTGTTGGATCAAAAATGGTTGGCGTATTTCATCGCGGGGGGGACATTGTTTACTTTAGGTTTATCTCTCTTAGGAATATTCATATCTAAGCGATTCTCCTTCAAAAACTCAGAAATTCAAGAGAAGCAGGATGAAATCTATTTTATCAACCAAGAGCTGCGACAGCTAAATGATAACTTGGAGCAGCTGGTGGCTGAACGGACCGCGCAGCTGGAAAAAGCTCATGATGAGGCGATTCAAGCAAATCGGATTAAGAGTCAGTTTTTGGCTAATATGAGTCATGAGCTTAGAACGCCGTTGAATGCGATTATCGGCTATAGCGAGATGTTGATGGAAGAATCAGAAGAGTTGGGTGAGCCAACCTTCACGGATGATCTCGGTAAAATTAGTAAATCAGGAAAGCATCTGCTCGCTCTTATTAACGATATATTAGATATTTCGAAAATCGAAGCTGGAAAAATGGATATTTACTTCGAGGAATGTGAGCTAACGGAGCTGTTGCAGGATGTGATTATGACCGTCAATCCTCTCATCGCAGGGAATGGGAATGAGATCCATACTCATTTTGTGAAAGGTGCAATGGTTACCGATGTGACGAAGCTGAGGCAAATTCTAATTAATCTGCTAAGCAATGCGAGCAAATTTTGCAAAAATGGAAGGATTACATTTGAAGTTAGTTGTCACCCTAGAAATGCCATCGACGGATATCAATTTAGCGTGAAGGATACGGGGATAGGAATGACTAGCGAACAGCTAGAGAAGCTATTTCAGCCTTTCTCTCAAGGGGATTCGTCGACGACGCGTAAATATGGAGGAACCGGTCTCGGTCTAGCGATTAGTCAACGCTTTTGCGAGATTATGGGGGGGACCATAAGTGTCGAAAGCATGCCTGAACAAGGCAGCACGTTTACTTGCTGGCTTCCCGCATCTCCTGCGACAGAAGGTTTGGTGAGTCATACGGTACTGAATCTTCCTGACAAAGCAAATGAGGACCATCAGGTGAGTATTCTACTTATCGATGATGAGCCGGTTAATCAACAAATTATGCGGAGCTTTCTGGTTAAAGAGGGGTGGACGTTAGCTTTCGCAGATAGCGGATTGGAAGGGATCAAGCTATCAAAGCAACTTCGTCCTAAAGTAATTTGCTTAGATATTCTCATGCCTAGCATGGATGGGTGGAGTGTACTTTCGGCACTTAAGAGCGACCCCGAGCTAGCTGACATTCCGGTCGTCATCACTTCGTTGACGAATGATAAACAATTAGGCTTTTCACTTGGCGCCTCCGAATTTCTGACAAAGCCTCTACAGCATGACAAGCTCATTCAGGTCATGGACAAGTATATTTCCAATCGCAAGGATCATTCCGTTCTTGTTATCGAAGATGACACGATGACTAGTGAATTAATGACGAAGCTACTGCATAAGGAAGGCTATGACGTAACTCAAGCTTCGAATGGTAGGATTGGATTGGAATGTATGACGAAGTCGATACCCACATTGATTTTACTTGATCTGATGATGCCGGAGATGGACGGATTTCAGTTTATCGAGGAGCTGCGCAAACATGAGGCCTGGAGTTCGATTCCGATCGTAGTTATAACTGCCAAATCCATTACGTCTCAGGATCGATTGAAATTGAACGGCTTTGTAAATGGCGTCATTCAAAAAGGATCGTTTGATCACAAAGCATTACTGTCAGAAATTAGCCGTTTCATGGCAGCTGCCAAAGGAGCATGAGCGATTTGCTTAAAATACTATTAGTCGAAGATAACGAATTAAATCGAGACATGCTGACTCGGCGCCTTGCCCGTAAGGGATATCAGGTCATTGTGGCTGAGGATGGCCAGCAAGGTGTCGAGCTTGCGATTCAACAAAGCCCTGATCTCATCTTGATGGATATGAGCTTGCCGGTACTAGATGGATGGGAAGCGACGCGGATTTTGAAGAACAAGCTTGAGACGAAGGCAATTCCGATTATTGCTCTAACTGCTCATGCTATGGCAGGAGATAAAGAGAAGGCTTACCAAGCTGGATGTGACGATTTCGATACGAAGCCGATTGAACTGAGCCGACTAATCGGCAAGATTGAATTGGCTATGGAGAAGGTAATGTTGAAAGGTGCGTATAAAGATGGATCAGATCGAGCTTAGACTCAAGCAAGCCAATATTTTAATAGTGGATGATCAAGAATATAATATTAGCTTATTGGAAAGAATTTTACGTCGAGCGAGCTTCGACCAAATATATAGCACAATGGACCCCTTACAAATCGAGCAAATGCTATTCGACATCAATCCTGATATCGTACTGCTTGATTTGCACATGCCAGGGATGGATGGACTTCAAGCTCTTCAGATGATCCGGGAGAAGACGGGAACGGACAGTTATTTGCCCGTGCTGATGCTTACCGCAGATATGACTCCTGAAGCCAAGCAGCGTGGCTTGCAGGCCGGCGTGAATGATTTTCTGACGAAGCCCTATGACCGCACGGAAGTGATCCTACGAATTAATAATTTATTAAAGACACGTTATCTACATGTACAGCTTCAACAGCATAAAAACACGCTGGAGGAGAAGGTACAGCAACGAACGAATGAGCTTCAAAATGCGAAGCATGAAATTTTACAACTCCTTGGTCGTGCATCGGAATTCCGCGACGATATGACTGGACAGCATACGCAGAGAGTTGGACATTTGTCAGGGTTAATTGCTAGAGCAATCGGCATCCCTGACAAGCAGGTGGATATGATCCGAAGAGCAGCACCCCTGCACGATATTGGTAAAATCGGCATTTCCGATGAGCTTCTCTTAAAGCCAGGCCGATATGAGCCCCATGAGTTTGAACAGATGAAAAGCCACACGACGATCGGTGAGAGCATCCTGGAAGGGAGCTCCTTTGCCGTGCTGAAGCTGGCCGGTATTATCGCTAGATCGCATCATGAGAAATGGGATGGTTCTGGTTATCCTCATGGCCTCAAGGGGGAGGAAATACCTGTTGAGGCACGAGTTGTAGCGCTTGCCGATTTCTATGACGCGTTGACTCATGAACGCCCATATAAGAAGGCATGGACAGCGGAAGAGGCGCTTGCCGAAGTGGAGAGACAGAAGGGAATTCATTTCGAACCCCGAATTGTTGAGGCATTCATACAGTTATATCATCAGAATGTGATTTAGTCATTGAGGCTTGGCAACCAAGGCGACTCGCGATATACGGTGAGCATTTCGAATAATTCAGGTACATAGAAGGACAGATTAAGGGGGTTCGCATTTCAAACCCAAGGAGATGGTTCCCCTGTCCGAAGTCAAACTTGCAGTTATTTATTATAGCTCAACAGGTACGAATTATCAGTTGTCACAGTGGGCTGCTGAAGGTGCGAAACAAGCGGGAGCAGAGGTTAAGGTTCTCAAGGTTCCAGAGCTAGCTCCGGAAGCGGCAATTGCCTCTAATCCAGCATGGAAAGCACATGTGGATGCCACGAAGGACGTTCCAACTGTGAAAAATGAGGATTTGGAGTGGGCGGACGCTTATATTTTCTCGGTGCCAACCCGCTTTGGTAACATGCCCGCACAGATGAAGCAATTTCTAGATTCATTAGGCGGACTTTGGTTCCAAGGTAAATTGACGAACAAGGTAGTTAGCGCCATGGCGAGTGCAGGCAATGCACACGGGGGGCAGGAAGCCACCCTGTTGTCGCTGTACACATCTATTTATCACTGGGGTGGCATTGTCGTTGCACCTGGTTATACCGACCCAGTTACGTATACGGCAGGTGGTAACCCCTACGGTACGAGCGTTACCGTCGATTCGTCAGGCAAAATGGTCGAGGATGTGCAAGCTGCTGTTCAGCATCAAGCGAAGAGAACAGTGACAGTCGCAGGCTGGGTTAAAAAAGGCTTGCAGGGCTGACGCAGATAAGTAAATAAGAGGGCGATAGGGCATAATGTCCGAATCGTCCTCTTTTGCGTGACTAACGAGATCATGCGTTACATTTTTCTCCATTGAGAGGGAGTCATTCCTTTGTATCGCTTGAATAGCTTCGTAAAATAGTTCGGATTGTCGCAGCCGATCCGTTCTGCGATTTCAGTAACAGACAAAGTGCTTTCAAGAAGTAAACGATCCGCTTCGTTCATCCGGTATAAGTTAACGTATTCGATAAAGGTCCGCCCCGTTATTTTCTTGAATGTTTTACAGAAATGAAACGAACTCAAGTTGACGTACTTCGCTGCTTGCTCAATAGAAAGCTTGTCTGAATAATGGGATTCCAAATATCGAATGAGCTGCTTGAATGGCTCTAAATTTCGCGATGGAGGTTCACTGGATGTTCCTGTAGCATCATTGGGTAAAGATAAGCGAGCGATATGTATGAATAGGAGGAGCATGTGCGTTTTGATCGCTAATTGATAGGCTGCATCCTTGGTCGTAAATTCTTCGATCATCTGCTGCAGCAACGATTGAACCTTTGCAGAGTTCTCATCCGTTTGACTCAGCTTAACGGGGGATGAAACCTTGCTCACCATAAATGGTTTAATGTATCTCTGATAGGCAGGATCGATGGCGGAATCCTCAAGTAATGAGGTGTTAAATACGATGGACATATACTGAACGGGACAATCTGCTAAGCTGTAACCAACATGAAGTCCGCCAGATGGCACGAATAAGACGTCGCCAGGACTAGCTTCATAGGGCAAGCTATCGATATAAAAGAGAGCATGTCCTTCCTGCATGTAGATCACTTCGAAGTGCTCATGCCAATGCAAGAACAGCACATTTTGCTCTTTTCTCGCATGAGGTACTCGGTTGCAGAACATATTGATTGGGAATTGCCTATCGGATAGCAACGTGTTTTCCCAAAGGTCTTTCGAATAGGTCATAGTGCCTTGCCTCCATGAGAACAAGATAGTGCTAGTTTATCACAGGATTACATAGAGAACCTTTCGTTTTTGATAGATATAATAAGGTTGTTAAATAATTGCAACCCTATTAGCTTACTTGATGTATAGAAGGGATAGATTTCTCGATGACAATAGCTTATAAGATTGCGATCGCAGGCTGCGGTGGTATGGCGAATACATGGGTGAAATATGTGTTAGGACGAATGGATGCAGAAATCGTCGCGCTAGTTGATATTAAGCAGGAATTTGCACAAGCGATGGCGGATAGGCATGGGCTAACGTGCTGTACCTATACGGATATTAAGCAAGCAATAGAGGAGACAGGGGCTAATCTCGTTTTCGATATTACCATTCCGGCGAGTCATTTTACGATTAGCACGTCGGCTATGAGCTTGGGATGTGATGTGTTTACAGAAAAACCACTTGCCGAGTCGATGGAAGAGTGCCAGGAAATTATCAACATATCGGATCAGACTGGGCGGAAGCACACGGTTATGCAGAACCGTCGATTTGACGTCCGCATTCGGGCTCTCCGTGAACTGATTACAGCTGGAACCATCGGAAAGCCGGGGTATGTAGGCGCAGACTTCTTCTTGGGTCCTCATTTTGGAGGATTCCGGGATGCTATGGAAAGCCCACTATTACTGGATATGGCGATTCATACCTTTGATCAAGCACGGCTTATTCTTGGGGCGAATCCGGTATCTGTATATTGTCAGGAATTCAATCCTGTCGGGTCATGGTATGCGGGTCAAGCAGCAGCCGTCTGTATTTTCGAAATGTCTGATGGATCCGTGTTCTGTTATCGTGGTTCTTGGTGCGCGGAAGGCTCGCCTACTTCATGGGAAGCTGCTTGGCGAGTTACAGGGGAAAAAGGAACAGCGATCTGGGATGGTTTAGGAAATCCCTATGCGGATGTAGTGGCGACTGGTGATCAAGAGGGCAATTTTATTCGCGAATGTGTCCGGATAGATGCGGATGTGCCAGAGCAGTTAAAGCCATTTCACGAAAGCTGCCTGGATGAGATGTTCTCTGCACTAACTGAAGGAAGATCAGCAGAAACCGATTGTCGGGACAATATTTATAGCATGGCGATGGTTCTAGGGGCGATTGAAAGCTCTAAGACGGGGCAGAAAATCATGATTTCAGATTTGTTATAGCGTCCTTATCCAACAAACCTCTCTATTGCTACAAGCATATCTGTTGTATAATTATTGCTAACTATCATGATCGTTATGGAGGTAGCACTTTGGCTCAGTTGTATTTTAAATATGGAACGATGAATAGCGGTAAATCCTTTGAAATCATTAAGGTTGCTCACAATTACGAAGAGCAAGGCAAGCCCGTACTTATATTTTCTCCTTCTATCGACACTAGGGGAGGCGCCGATCAAGTGGGCTCCCGGGTTGGATTATCCCGTAAGGCGATTCCGGTGGATGAGAATACGAATCTGTTGGAGAGTGTTCAAGCTCATCAAGCCGAAACAGAAAACAATAGAATTTACTGCGTACTTGTCGATGAAGCTCAGTTCCTATCGAAGAATCAAGTGCTGGAGTTGGCTCAAGTTGTGGATGAACTGGGCATTCCGGTAATGGCGTTCGGGCTCAAGAACGATTTTCAGAACAAGCTGTTTGAAGGAAGCTATAACTTATTAATCCAAGCAGATAAAATTGAAGAAATCAAAACAATCTGCTGGCACTGTGACCGCAAGGCTACGATGGTTATCCGGTACCGTGATGATATTCCTGTGAACGAAGGGGAGCAAGTCCAAATCGGTGGCAACGAGGACTACAAGCCAGTATGCCGTCGTTGTTATAACGAAGCATTCAAAAACAAATAAGTGGATTTGGCGAAGGAAGACAGGGAAACCTGTCTTTTTTAGTTGTGCTGAATGTATTAGTTCACGTCTATTCGCCTCTGAATCATCTCTGCTAAACTACCTCATTGCTCTGGGAATAAGACCGCGAGGCGGACTTATCCAGCCCAAAGTAACCCGATTGCCGGGAATAAGACCGCGAGGCGGACTTATCCAGACCAAAGTAACCCGATTGCCAGGAATAAGACCGCGAGGCGGACTTATCCTGTCCAAAGTAACCCGATTGTCGGAAATAAGACCGCGAGGCGGACTTATCCAGCCCAAAGTAACCCGATTGCCAGGAATAAGACCGCACTGCGCACTTGAGAATATATACTTCATTGATCCTGAGGTCCCGCCCTCAAAGTAAATTCACATTTTTTTACAATAAAAGCGTTTTCATTTAAAGGATAATATGATATAAAGGAATTAATAGTCTATCTAAACGTTTAGATATAAATTGTAACGGGGTGAAGCATTGTCTGAAATCGGTATTAAGGATATCGCAGCTAAGGCTAATGTATCAACAGCAACCGTATCTTATGTTCTGAACGGGACGCGGAATGTGAAGCTCAACACTAGGGAACGCGTGCTTCGCGTCATCCAAGAAATGAATTATAAGCCGAATAATGCTGCGCAAAGCTTAAAAAGAAAGCGAACGAATACGATTGGTGTTATTGCCGAAGACGTTACCGTGTTCAATGTACCGGAAATCATTGATGGGATAAACGATTGCGCGGACCGAATGGACATGCATATCTTACTAACGAATCTACGTCTAGATAAGAGAATTGGGCGGGAATTTGATCGTATGGATAGCTATCGCCATTATGCGGATAACGCCGTATCGGAGCTACTGAGCAAACAGGTCGAAGGGATCATCTATATCGGTGTTCATCCCCGCGATCTTACGGGATTCATCGATACTTTCGGCAAACCGATCGTCTATACATACAGCTATACTCATCATGACTTATCGATTCAATATAATGATGAACAAGCTTCATACGATGCGATGGCTTATTTGGTTCAGAAAGGACATACCCGTATCGGCATCATTAGCGGGGTGATGGATTCAACGCCGTCTCGTCTCAGGTTTAATGGCTTCTACAAGGCAGTGACGGAATATGAACTGCCTTTCGATCCTCAATTGATCAAGATAGGAGACTGGGAAGCAGAATCCGGCTATCGGCTCACACTTGAATTGCTGGAGCTTGAGCAACCGCCTACTGCAATCGTAGCGATGAACGACGTTATGGCTGTTGGGGTCATTCGTGCCGCTTCGGAAAAGGGGGTACACATACCAAAGGATCTTTCCGTAATCGGATTTGATAATCGGGAATTTAGTAACTATTTAATCCCTCGTATCACGACGATGGAGTTACCGCTTCATGAGATGGGGTATCAGGCTATGGAGTCACTCGCACTCCTCATTAAAGGGGAAAAGGTCGAGAAACAGCCCATGCCCAGCTGCAAGCTGATCGAGAGAGAATCCGTAGCTGCACCTAGAATTCGCTAGCTTTCTCTTTATTCTAAAATCTAAACGTTTAGATTTTAACCTAGACTATTCATCGCCCCCCATTCGCAGCAATTATCATACCCTCATCTGAGAAGCAGGTACTTATAGCCGCTTTGTCATGAAGGGTTTTTTTTGATCGGAAGGGAGGTGATTGCCTTTTAGAGAGGATTCCACTAAATAGACAGTTAAAGCGACATCAAGAAGGAGGAGAAAAGCTGTACTAAATTGCGTCTCGAGGAGGAGTAGTTCATGTTCACGCAAACGGCATTTCGTTCGAAGCACTTTTTCAATCAAGTCGTAGCCTTCTTTGCAACTGCTGTGTTAGTGCTTCTGTTGCCCAAGATTGCTTCCGCGTACACGATAACGAATACGACTTTCAACGTTCAAACCGGAACGAATGGTGAGATCACCTCGCTACAACTGGTGGGGGATTCTTTTCCGACGAATTATGTTATGAACGCTACGAACGCACCCAATCAGAATACCGCAGATCACCAATGGCTTGGTGAATTAATGTTTAAGTACAAGCTAGGTAGCGGGGCATGGACCAATGCATGGACTAGTAAATCCGCAGATGGTAGAACGCAGAGTCAGAGTGGTAATACGGTAACGGTTACGTACCAGAACTCTACTAACGCGGAAGGAATCAAAAACTTTAAGGTTGTGGAGACGTACTCGCTCGTGAATGATTACTTGCTGTGGTCGATCAACGTTACGAATACAAGCACACAAACGATCGAGTTCGGAGATTTCGGCTTACCGCTTCCCTTCAATGAATTCTGGACTGGAGGTAATAATGAAGAGATCTATGAAACAAGGGTACTAAACCACTCATTCGTGGGAAACAACAGCTCCTATATTACGGTCGGAAGGCCAAGTGGAGTTGGCCCATCGCTATTGATGGTCCCGGATGCGACCACGGGTGCCGGATTCGAGTATCAGGATCGTTGGCGGATCGAAGAGCATCCAGGAAGTAAGTGGGCAATGGATCAAGGAGGATGGGGCGAAGGTCTTAACGTTTACTATCTACATTCGAACGTGATTAAGAGCACGAATCGGGGGTACTTGCCGAACACGAGCTTGACCTTGGCTGCTAACCAAAGCAAAACTTATTCATTCAAATTTTTTAAGGTGGCGAATGAGAATGCTGTGAAGGACAAGCTCTATAGCGAAGGGCTGGTCGACGTTACGGCGGTTCCCGGAATGATCTTCTCGACCAATATGAAGGCGAAGATCGATCTGAGGACGACGAAGACAATTACTTCTGTTACAGCACAATACCCTGCAGAGACGACGATTAATTTTCTTAATACGGTAACCGGGGGCCATAACATCTATGAGCTGACGTTAGGCCATCTAGGTCCGAACAACATTACGGTCAATTACGGAAGCGGTGAGAAGACAGTCCTGCAGTTTTACGCGATTGAGCCAATTGACACCGCGCTCCAAAGGCATTCTACTTTCATGGTCAATAGCACCCAATGGAACGCACCTGGTCAGATCCAGGATAAAGTGTTCGACGATTGGATGATGGATACGAAAGCGAAGAGAAACGTATTCAATGGCTATTGGGGCTGGGGAGATGATTGGGGGTACACCCACGGACAATTCCTAGCGGAGAAGAACGTCCAGACGCCGGTCGCATCGGAAATCACGGCAGTTGATCAGTATTTGGAAACGGCAATCTGGAACAAGCTCATGGCCACGAATCATTCGGATTATCTCATCTACGACTTTCTAATGCCGGCTCCGAATACAACTCCAACCTATCGGGGTTACGCATATCCGCACATTTACAACACTTATTTCAGTATGTATAAGATCGCCAAGCTATACCCAGAGATCGTCACCTATATTAATCCGAAAAACACCTATTTGCTAAGAGCGTATAACATCTTCAAGACGTTGTATGATGGACCGGTAGCCTACAACTGGAATACGGGCTTGATGGGAGAGTTAACGACTCCGGAGATGATTAAGGCTTTGCAGGACGAGGGCTACACGACACAAGCTAACGATATGATCGCGAAGATGGCGACAAAGTATAACAACTTCAAGAATACGACTTATCCTTATGGTTCAGAGTACAACTATGACAATACAGGTGAAGAAGCCGTATACACACTCGCGAAAATGAACAACAACACAACGATGAAAAGCAAGATCAATGCCAAAACACGTGCAGCACGTGGTCATATGCCGATCTGGTATTACTATGCGGATCCTGTGACGATAACAGGTGAGAATTGGTGGAACTTCCAATACACTGTATCTTTGGCTGGCTATGCTATGGATGATTGGATTCGCAACAATTCAGCAACACCGGAAGTCGAACAACGGATGTCTTATGCGGCGAAGATCGCTAATGTGGGCGCGATCAACTCTGGTCAAATTAGCTCTGATCCTGCTAATATCGGAGCAGTTGCGTGGACCTATCAAGCCGAGAAAGGCAACTATGGGGCGTTAGGCCACGGAGGAGGACCATTGCAAAATGGTTGGAGGGGGATGTCGGGAGAAGCGGACCTCGGTTTATTCGGAGCCATTAAGATTCTGAGCTCTGATGTCTCCGTTGATCCGATCTTCGGATTGTATTGTTATGGTTGCGAGGTTACTTCAAGCGGTGGCAACTATTCTGTAATTCCGAAGGATGGCGTATTCCAGCGCCTGAATCTAATTACGGAGAAATTCGGAATGGAGCTGGAGCGCGACAAGTATACGGCGGCGACCGTTGCAATCGCCAAAAACTACGTTAACTTTACGCTTAAGAATTCCACTCCGAGCACAGCACATACAACTAAGGTTACCTTCTCCGGTCTTGCGCCAGGTTCTTACAATATTTTATTGAACAACGCGGCTGCGGGAAGTGTTAACGTGACGAGCGGAAATAAAGCAACGATTAGCTTAAACGTGGGTACGGTAGCGACTTATGATGTGAAGCTGCAGCAGGGAACACCACCAGCCAATACAGCTCCTGTCGTGAGTGCGGGGTCCAATGCGACTTTTACGCTACCAGCTAGTATAGCTCTAGTGGGTACAGCTACCGATGATGGCTTACCAAGCGGTACCTTGACGACGACCTGGAGCCTCCAAAGCGGCCCAGGAACAGCAACATTCGCAAATGCCGGCGCTGTGAATACGACTGCGACCGTGTCGCTCGCGGGTACCTACGTATTCCAATTAAACGCTAGCGATGGTGTCTTGTCATCGTCAGCAACAGTTACTCATACGGTAAATCCGGCACTGCCAGTACCGGAAGTCATCGTCAACTATTTGTTTAACGAAACAAGCGGAGCAACCGCCAACGATTCTTCGGGTAACGGAAAACATGCGGCGTTAACCGGAGGAACGACATGGGTGACGGGTCATGCGGGTAGTGCCCTTAGCTTGAACGGCAGTAATGCTTATGCAAGTCTACCGAGTGGGATCGTAAGTAGTCTGAACGACTTTACAATCGCTACGTGGGTTAAAGTGAACAGCTTAAGCGATTGGGCACGTATTTTCGACTTTGGCACAAATACAACGAACTATATGTTCCTCGCTCCACAGGCAGGTGGTGCGGGTCTTAGATTCGCGATTACAACCGGAGGCAACGGCTCGGAGCAAGTGTTGAACGCACCTGCCCTGCCAACTGGCGTATGGAAGCATGTTGCCATTACTCTTTCCGGTACGACTGGCCGGTTATATGTGGACGGGGTGCAGGTGGCAATCAACGCCAGCATGACGCTTAAGCCATCTAGCTTGGGCAATACCAATCTGAATTATATAGGGAAGTCCCAATTCAGTGATCCGTATTTGAATGGCCTAGTAGATGATTTCCAAATCTACAGCAGGGCATTGAGTTCGGTGGAGATAAACACTTTGTTTATCGGAACCCCATCAGCTACGAATATCGCTCCCTTAGGTACGGCTTCCACATCCTTCGTCTCTAGCTGGGAAAGCCTAACCGGTCTCAATGACGGGTATACGCCGACTAGCTCGGGTGATCGAGGGCACCTTGTTTATGGGAACTGGGACAATCCGAATTCGACGCAATGGGTTCAATATGATTTCGCTCAGAATTACACGATATCCAGCGTAGACGTCTATTGGTTTGATGATGATGGAGGCATTGATCTTCCAGCTTCCTATACCATTCAGTACTGGAATGGGACGGCTTGGGTCAATGTTGTAAGTCCTACTGGACTCGGCTTGCTAGCGAACCAATACAATACGACGACCTTTACACCTGTGTCGACGAGTAAAATTCGTCTAAATGTTACTGCAAAAGCCACAACCTCAACAGGGATCTCATCTTGGAAAGTGACCGGCAACTAGAATGAGATTAGAAGGTGCTAGATGGCAATAGAATTGCCGCCCCCGAGCGATATCGTGCTTCATGGGGGCGGCTTTCTTCGTTGTTTAGAGACGATTCGATCTGAATGAGTGGGAGAACTGGAATTGCAATAAAGATTGTCGATTTCAATGTAACCCTTTACAATAGATATTATTAATGAAGAAGTAAAACAAATAGAAACTATTGAATGTTAGGAGAATGCATAGATGACGGACAACAGCAGGGAATGGATTAGACTTTGGCCGAATGATGCTCCTTGGGCGCAAGGAACTGGGGATGAAGATATTCCCGCGATTATGGCGTATCCAGTAAACGAAGATGGCAGGGGGGCTGTAATTGTTTGTCCGGGTGGAGGATACTCTGGCCGTGCCGAGCATGAAGGTGAACCAATTGCTTTATGGCTTAACAGCATCGGTATTCCTGCATTTGTATTACGTTACCGGGTTGCACCCTATCGATACCCTTGTGCGTTGACGGATGTGCAACGGGCTGTTCGCTATATCAGGCATCATGCAGGTGAGCTAGGGATTAACGCCGGCAAAATCGGTGTGCTTGGATTTTCCGCGGGGGGACATTTGACGGCTTCAATCGGAACTCATTACGATTCAGGTAATCCGGAAGCTGTGGACCCTATCGACAGGCAATCGTGCAGACCAGATGCTATCGTACCTTGTTATCCAGTCATAACATTGAAGCCGCCGTTCTATCATGGGGGCTCTGCCATGAATTTACTTGGAGAGAATCCTGATCCAGACCTCCTTGAATCGTTATGCTTAGAAAATCAAGTGACGCCGGATACCCCACCTACATTTATATGGCATACTGCGGACGACGCGGCTGTACCCGTGGAGAATGCCTTACTGTTAGCAAGCGCGTTAAGGAAGAACAATGTTCCATTCGACTTGCATGTGTATGAAACAGGACGACATGGACTCGGCTTGGCCGAGGAGGATCCGCATGTTGCGACATGGACAACCGTGTGCGGACTGTGGCTTAAGCGACAGCAGTTCTAAGTTAGGAGCTATGCCATGCTTTTCGTTTGGATCGCTTTATGGGCTATTGCGCTAATTGTATGGCTAGCAGATCCTCGTTCTCCCGTGAATCGCAGACTGAGTGCTGTTGCAATATGCGGGGGAGCGGGAGCTCTAGCTGCGACGCTTGATGACGTATTTATTCCCTATCTTCAAGCCAACCAACCCTATGAACGCTTGGAAGACCTATTGTATCGTATCCAAGTCGGTTCTTCTTTGTTGTCTTATTATGGACTCCCCTACTTTTATATGATGTTCGCTATGGCTTATAACTCCGTAAGCTTATCCCCCAAGTTACAGCGAGGTCTAGCGTTAGCTTTACTCATTCCCATTGCACTGTGTCTACTTTTCACGCCGCATTACACGGAATACAATCCGATCACTTATTCCATTGTAGTTTGGTGGGCAGTTCCCTATTTTCTGACCGGAACGGCACTTGTCTTGTCCAAGAAAACACGACATTTCTCGTTATCACATACTCATTGGATTATTTGTCTTGCGGTGTTTCCTCCGGTTTTATTCACCATGTACCTGAGCTACATTCTCCCGAATTTTGGTATGCGGAGAATGTGGGAATATAATGTTTGGTTCGTCGGAATCGGAGTGTCCGTTTTCTTGATCGGACTTTTCACTTATGGGTTCCTTGGTTTGCGAGTATTCGTTGATAGACGTAGACTTGATTCTACGCTTCGTGCAGTAACTTCGGGTACCGCTATTCTTCATCATGCGATTAAGAATGACGTGGGGAAAATGAGACTGTTTACGGAGAAAATGCAGGCGTATGCCGAAGCGACGAATCAATCGGAGCTTGCGGAAGATATTCGTGTCGTTCAGAATGCGTCGAGCCACATTCAAGAGATGATCTCTCGGGTTCATCGCCGTACGGAGGATCTTGTTGTAAAGCCCCAAGTCGTAGAGATGGGGCAATTCCTGTATGAGACGCTAAAGCCTTATGAGCCTTTGATGCATAAGGTTAAGCTACATATTTCGGTTCCAGAAGGCTGGCAATGTACCATAGATCCCGCGCAAGTAGGAGAAACGCTCAATAATCTCATTTCTAATGCTGTGGATGCAATGAATGGCGAAGGTCGTCTATTTGTAACGATGCGTGAGGGGAAGCGTGAGCTAACGATTGAGGTTCGAGATACGGGTCCCGGAATGGATAAGGTACAGGTTGCCAAGTCCCTCGAACCCTTCTATACGACGAAAAGCGGTAAGGATGCGAACTTCGGACTTGGACTGCCTTATGCGTATTATGTCATGCGCAAGCATGGAGGTACGCTGCATATCCGAAGTAAACCGGGTGTGGGGACCCGTGTCTACTTGATTTTCCCAAAGCGAAGCGTAACCGCAATACGAAAGTTACTCGATCGATCCACTACTGAAGGAGGCTTGGCTCATGGGCAACATTAACGTTTGGATTGTCGAGGACGATAAAGACTGGCTTCGTGGACTAAGTGCGTATTTGGGCCGACAAGAGGGCATAGAGGTCACGTTTACGGCGATCCATCCAGATGCTGTTCGGATAGCTCTTAGGGATGAAGCGGTAGTTCATACGGCTGACGTGGTACTTATGGATATTATGCTGGACGGTGTTCCAGAGGGAATTATCCTTGCGGAAGAGGTGGCGATCGCTACCGGTGCCAGAGTGATTATGCTCACATCGATGGAAGAGAAAGAGCTTATTTTCCGATCCTTCCAAGCCGGTGCTATAGATTATCAAATTAAATCTGATTTTGAGGCTTTGCCGGAGGCCATCCAAGCTGCTTGGCGCCGTGAATCGCCGATTAGTTCGGCTGCAGCGGAGCAGATGCGTGAGGAGTTTCGCCGATTGAAGCGAATGGAGCGGGAGTTCGAGGTCAAGAAGATGCAGGATAAGATTACGCCGTCGGAATTGGAGCTGCTTAAGCTCATCGACAAGGGCTACACGCAAACAGAAATCGCAGGGCGACTTGTTGTATCCATCCGCACTGTCAAAAATCACATCAATCATATTCTTAAGAAGCTCGGCTCCAAGGGCTCGAAAGAAGCCGCGCAGGAGGCGAAAGAGAAGGGGCTCTTCTAGGTAAATGCTAACGATACACCGATAATTTAATAAGGCTACGTCAGCCAAATCAAGGGTACCATATGAAATTGGTACTATTTTTTTTGTGCAGATATTCTAGAATGAACCTGTAACAAGGATATACAAAACGATGAAATGAGGGATAACGGTGTTCGAGCCCTTCTCGTTGGCGCATTTTCTAGGAATGGCAATGGCGGCGGCTTTAGTCATCGCGATTGTTGCCTTTCGCAAGAGATTAAGAGCAACAACAGCTAATCGCAACGCCAGGTACGCACTGGTCGCGGTGCTCGTCAGCTGCGAGCTATCTCTTCAAGTATGGTACGGCATAACGGATAATTGGGGCTTATACTCCTTACCCTTTCAGCTGTGCAGCATTATGATGTGGTTGTCTGCTCTGCTGTTGTTAACTCGCAACCATAAGCTTTATGAAATCACCTTTTTTCTAGGTGTCATGGGTGCACTGCAGGCGCTACTGACTCCGAATCTTGATGTAACTTTCCCACAATTTCGTTACTTTCACTTCTTCATTGCTCATAGCGCTATTGTTGGAGCAAGCGTCTTCCTAACAGTGATCGAAGGCTACCGTCCAACCGTAGCTTCCGTATTTCGGGCAATCGGTTGGTTGCATGTGCTGGCCATACCCGCGGCAATAACGAATAGCCTAGCAGGTACAAACTTTATGTTCCTTGCTCGCAAGCCGGACACGGCATCCATGCTCGATCTGCTCGCCCCTTGGCCATGGTATTTACTCCAACTGGAGCTCGTGGTGCTCATTCTTTGCTTTGGTTTGCTTGGCATTGTTAGATTAATAGGTAGTCGCTCCGAATATGAAACAAACCGTTCATAAACCGGAGTTATGCTTTATTGCTATTTTCCTGTGCTCATTAGCTTCATCTATACGATTTCCGGAGCTTTCGTGTATAATCTTACCAGTACAATGTTTGGTTCTTCTACGAGCTTAAAGCTAGTGGATATTGGATGCTATTACTCTACTTAGAAGACAAAGAAATGCTGTATAAGTCGTTGAGCTGCTTATTGTTGGAGGGAGTTCCTTCCGAAGGACCTGGGAAAATGGGAGGTGGAAAGAGCAGCCGTAGCTGAGCAAAGTGGAGTAGGAGTTACTACTTGTGACTATTTTCACATTTTCATTACTTTCAGCGTGTTACAGTAGATCCATTCAATCCATCTCAACTAAGAAGAGATATTGAGGGGGAGATGTTAATGGAAACAGAAGCTTTAAAGAAGGTTGAAGAGTTAGCGTTGAAGAAGTCGAAGGTGTACAAACAAAGTAAGCTGCGGTATTTATCAAGGTCTATGTTAGCCGCTATGTTCATCGGTTTTGGGGTCATTGTCGCGTTCAAAACGGGCAGCTTTTTCTATGTTGAGCATTCGCCACTAACGTATCCGGCGGCAGCCCTTACTTTCGGAGCAGCCATTATCTTAATCTCCTATGGTGGAGGCGATCTGTTTACTGGAAATACGTTCTACTTTTCCTATACAGCATTGCGTAAGAAGCTCAAATGGTTGACTGTGGTGAAGCTTTGGATTTGGAGTTATGCGGGTAATGTATTAGGAGCGGCTGTGTTTGCATTTATGATCTATACGACTGGACTTTTCGATGACAGCTCCGTCAACGGATTTCTACTTAGTGTCGTTGAGAAGAAGATGCATACGCCAACGATGGAATTATTTTTCCGCGGGATTTTGTGTAATTGGCTCGTATGTCTCGCCTTCTTCATCCCTATGTCGATGAAGAGCGATGGCGCCAAAATGTTTGCCATGATGTTGTTCGTATTTTGCTTCTTTATTTCTGGCTACGAGCATAGCATTGCTAATCTATGTACGTTCGCGATTGCACTAGTTCTGAATCATCCAGGGACGATATCGTTTGATGGGGTGATGCACAATCTGATTCCGGTAACTTTAGGGAATTTGGTTGGCGGCGGAGTGTTAATGGCGTACATGTACTACTATGTAAATAAACCTTTTTTGGAAGATTAATTGGAGGATTTATAAAATGATTAAAAAGAAGACAAGAATCGTAATTATCGGCGCGGGTGCTGTTGGCTCGACGACTGCTTATACATTGTTACTTAGGAATCGTGTGGATGAGTTAGTACTTATTGATGCTAATCATAAGAAAGCAGTCGGAGATGCCTTGGACATGAATCACGGCATGCCATTTCTAGGTGGGGCAAAGCTGTGGGCAGGAACATATGAGGATTGTCGCGAAGCGGATATTATTGTGATCACGGCTGGAGCTGCCCAAAGAGATGGAGAAACTCGCGTTGATCTATTGAAGCGTAATGTAGCGATCTTCGACAGCATTATGACCGAGGTTATGAAGTACAATTCTCATGGCATTTTATTGATCGCCTCTAATCCAGTAGACGTCATGACTTATTTTTCCTGGAGGAAATCGGAGTGGCCGGTGAAGCGGATTATCGGTTCGGGAACGCTACTCGATAGCGCAAGGTTCCGTTACCTGATCGGTGATAAGCTGGACATCGACCCACGTAGCGTGCATGGACATATCGTAGGGGAGCATGGCGATTCGGAGCTTCCATTATGGAGCCTTGCGAATGTGGCTGGTGCTGAGCTGCAGATCAGTGAGGAAGACAAAGAGGAAATTTTCACTAACACACGTGATGCGGCTTATCAGATTATTAGCGCCAAGGGTGCGACGTTCTACGCGATTGCATTGGCACTTGATCGGATTTGTACGGCAATCTTAAGAGATGAAGGCGCAGTGTTGAACGTATCAACATTGCTGACGGACTACCACGGGATCTCTGATGTATTCATGGGAGTGCCATGTATCGTCGACCATCATGGGGTGAGGGAAGTTCTGAATATTCAAATGACAGAAGAGGAAGAGGTTCTTCTGCAACGCTCTGCCAACAAGCTTAAAAGCTTAATTGAATCGATATCATAATGTTATTTGATTGGGAGAGATACGATCATGTTGCTACATAAAGGTCAGAAGCTATTATTCATTGGCGATTCTATCACAGATTGCGACCGAGTGAGACCGACGGGTGAAGGACTGTTCGGAGCGCTTGGGAAAGGCTATGTATCATTGGTTGATGCTTTGCTGCAAGCCGTATACCCTGATCTTGGAATCCGTGTTATCAATACAGGTTCAAGTGGTAATAACGTAGTCGATCTACAAGCAAGGTGGCAGGAGGATGTTCTAGACCGGAAGCCAGATTGGCTATCGATCATGATTGGAACGAATGATGTATGGCGTCAATACGACACCCCCTTTATTAAAGAATGGCATGTGTATGCGGACAAGTATGAAGCGACGCTCCGTGCTTTGGTTGAACAAACAAAACCTCATATTAGCAACCTAGTGCTGATGACACCTTTCTATCTGGAAAGCAACGAACAGGATGCTATGCGCAAGACGATGGATGAATACGGGGCTATCGTGAAAAAGATTGCTGAGGATACTGGAGCTATGTTCGTGGATACGCAGGCTGCATTTAATGTGGTGCTGAAGGATCTATACTCCTCTACATTAGCTTGGGATCGTGTACATCCAACTCAAGCCGGACATGCCGTACTCGCGAGAGCGTTCCTGAACAAGATCGGGTTCGATTGGAATAGAGGGTAAAGGATACGCATTAGGACCGCCAATGCTCGCAGCGTGCGAGAGATTGGCGGTTTTTCTATATACGTTGATGAAATTAATGGGATATAATTGGCTTTGAGATTCAGAACACTTAGTTACGATAGCTTGTGGGACAGAGAGGATTATATACACCGTGGACATTTTTCTACATATTCTCACAAATAACGTTCTTCCTTTATCCCTTGTAATCGGTCTAGGTATTCTCTTGCATCGCATTTTTACTCTGGATATCAAGACGCTTTCCAAGATGAACTTCTATTTGTTCTCACCAGCTATTATGTTTGAGCTGCTGTATGGGACTGCTATTTCGCTGCAATTGTTCGGTCAAGTATTGCTCTTCTTTGTCTTGTTTATGCTAGCGCAATATGGCTTGCTTGAGGTTGTTATTCGACTTCGCAAATACGACGGCGGAATGCGAGCGGCCATGAGAAACAGTGTTCTTTTCTATAATAGTGCGAACTATGGTATTCCTATTAACCAGCTTGCATTCGCGGGTAATGCCTATACCTTATCGATTCAGATCATTATCATGATGATGCAATCGCTCATTCCGAATACTTATGGCATCTATAGCGTGAATGCACACAAAGCGAACTGGCGAGAAATTCGTAAGGTCATCTTATCGATGCCGGTTATTTATATCATCCCACTTGCTTTGTTGTTACGTGGCTTTCAAGTACCGCTGCCTGAATTTATGGATATTTCGATCGGGTATTTGTCTAGTGCCTTTATTGGGACGGCACTGTTTACACTGGGTGTGCAATTAGGAAGCATGAAGAGTGTGTTTAACCGGAAGCTGGCGCTTGATGTCGGCATTGCATCGGGGCTTCGCCTCATTGTGGGTCCTTTACTCGCTTGGGGTGTTATCCTCTTGTTTGATGTGGATAAAATGGTAGCTGCGGCGTTAATTGTTTCATCGGCTGTCCCGACATCCCTATCCAGTGTGCTGCTTGCGGTAGAGTTTGATAATGAAAAGGAATTTGCTTCGCAGACTGTGCTTGTATCAACGGTGCTTAGTATTGTGACGGTCTCCGTGGTTATTTATTTGTTACGGTTGTAGAGGAACAAAGAAATTAAGATGTAATCCAGTTCAATCAAAAAACCAATCCCATTTCTAGCTGCTGTGGGATTGGTTTTTTGATGTGGAATTTTAACTTTGTATCTTGACTAGGCTTCTACTTGTTCAATCCGAATCTTTCAAGATGATTCATGAGATTTTCTTTAATGAGGATTTCCTTCTGCTTAGGCCCCATCAGATCAAAGTGGGGGAACGGTGGACGGTTATGAATGTATTTTGGATTTAGACCATTCTCGATGCACCATTGTGCTAATTTGGCGATATCTGAATTACCTACCTTCGTTACGGTGCGGATATTCGGAAATCGTGGGTCAAACCAGTAATGGGTTAAGAAGGAGGTTTCCCCCCGGGTAACTGCTGTCTTCCATTCGTTTAACTCTACTCTCTTAATGCCAAAAGCCATGCTTCTTCATCCTTTGCAGATGGATTACCCAGTTTTGTTAGGGATAGTATAGCATGAACGAAGCGCATCCGGACGAAATACTCGAAGAGTGACCTAGGTGGATAAAGAGAAGACTCACAGTTAAATGAATAGGAATAATCTTTCCTGAGAGTGAAGTTCACTTACAGTCAACAATGATACAATAATTACAGAAGAATAAACCTTAACCTAAGAAGGAGAATCCCAATTGGATAACGTTAGAATCGGTATTGTTGGTCTAGGGAACATGGGTACAGGGCATGCGCAGTATTTGATTGAAGGTCAAGTTAAAGGGGCGAAACTAGTTGCAGTTAGCGACTTTAGACTTGAGCGCTTGAAGCAGGTTAATGAGCAATGGGGGGACTGTGTCCAAACGTTCGAAACGCCTGAAGCGATGTATCGCTCTGGCGCCGTTGATGGTGTTCTGCTCTGTACCCCCCACTACGATCACCCGGCACAAGCGATCGAAGCGTTTAAGCATGGACTTCATGTTCTAGTTGAGAAGCCTGCTGGAGTCTATACTCGGCAAGTACGTGAAATGAACGAAGCAGCAGCGGCTAGTGGCAAAGTCTATGGCATTATGTACAATCAGCGCATGAATCCTCTATATATGAAGCTACGGGATTTGATCCATTCAGATGAGCTCGGAGAAATCCGACGTATGAATTGGATTATAACGAATTGGTACCGCTCTCAAGCGTATTATAACTCTGGTGGCTGGAGAGCGACTTGGGCTGGTGAGGGCGGTGGGGTGCTTATTAATCAGGATCCCCATCAGTTGGATTTGTGGCAGTGGGTAACAGGTCTTATGCCGACGCGAATTCGTGCATTTTGTTCCTTTGGCAAGCACCGTGATATAGAAGTAGAGAACGATGTGACAGCCTATGCCGAATATGAGAACGGAGCAACTGGGGTTTTTGTTACGTCTACTTATGATTGCCCAGGTACGAACCGTCTAGAAATATCTGGAGATCGCGGTAAAATCGTCATCGAGGAAGACCAAATGACGTTCTGGAGATTACGTCAATTAGAGTCAGAATTTAACCGTGACAATACGAGCGCATTCGCTCAACCAGAAATATGGAAATGTGACATTCCTGTAGCGAAGGGTGGCACTCAGCACATGGAAATTACGCAAAATTGGACGAACGCAATCCTTGATGGAACCCCATTGCTCGCTCCAGGTGAAGATGGAATAAAAGGCTTGACCCTTTCCAACGCGATGCTGCTGTCTACTTGGACGGACAATTGGGTGGAGCTACCGATCGATGAGGATTTGTTCTATCACAAGCTGCAAGAGCAAATCTCTCAATCAAAGGCTGCCAAACGATAAGGAGAATGAGAATGTCTCAAGCGAATGGTATGAACTATGCGCCGCAAGGGAAACCAAGTCCGGTTGTTGGGCGAGGAGAGTTTGTGTTCGCAGCTATGTCTCTTGATCACGGGCACATCTATGGAATGTGCAATGGATTGCAAGAGGCAGGTGCAACATTGAAATGGGTTTATGATCCAGATCCTGTTAAGGTTCGTAGCTTTATCGAAACGTACCCGCATGTGCAAGTGGCGAAGTCTGAGCTGCAAATTTTACAAGACCCTGAGGTATCGCTTATCGCTGCTGCGGCTATACCTAATCTTCGCGGTCCGCTTGGTGTGAAGGTGATGGAGCATGGCAAAGATTATTTCACCGACAAAACTCCGTTTACAGAAATGGAGCAGCTTGAGCAAGCGAAGCGTACCGTCGAATTAACTGGGCGCAAATATTCGGTTTATTATAGTGAGCGACTTCATGTGGAAAGTGCAGTGTTTGCTGGACAATTAATACAGGATGGAGCCATTGGGCGTGTCGTGCAGGTGCTTGGACTTGGACCACACCGATTGAATGCGACTCAAAGACCGGATTGGTTTTTCAATCGTCAGCAATATGGAGGAATTCTATGTGACATCGGCAGCCATCAGATTGAGCAGTTTCTGTCTTATGCTGGCTGCAGTGATGCAGAAGTGGTTAATAGCAAAGTGGCGAATTACAACAACAAGAACTATCTAGAGCTCGAGGATTTCGGGGATGCGAGTCTAGTAGGTGACAATGGCTCGACAAATTATTTTCGCGTCGATTGGCTGACACCTAACGGTCTATCTACTTGGGGCGATGGCCGTACGGTCATCATGGGGACGAGTGGTTATATTGAATTGCGTAAATACGTGGATATCGCACGGAGCTCTAATGGAGACCAGCTTTATATAGTAAATAATGAGGGTGAGTTTCATATGGAGCTTGGAGGTAAGGTGGGATATCCCTATTTCGGTCAACTCCTATTAGATAGCTTGAATCGAACAGAGAATGCGATGACGCAAGCACATACGTTCAAAGCAGCAGAACTGTGCCTACAAGCGCAAGCGAGAGCGATTCGCATCGAATAAGAAGTACTATTAAGAGGAGGAGCTCGCCCTATGATGAAGCTTTCGATATTTACAGTAGCAACGCCGGAATTGAATCCAGTCGAGCTTGCGGCCGCAGCAAAGCAAGCGGGTATTCAAGGGGTAGAATGGAGATACACGGAAACTCCTGATCATCTAGCAGAGGAAGTACCCTCATTCTGGGGTAACAATCGTTGTACGATTTCTCCTTCTGGTGGTCAAGATGAGCTGGATCGTTTCAAGGCAGCGGCAGAACAATATGGCATCCAAAATGTAAGTGTTACTCCGTACTTGCAAGCGGGTGATTTGGCAGCGACGGAGAAGGTGCTACAAGCCGCACAGTATATGGGGGCATCATTCATTCGTCTAGGCGTTCCTGGCTATGATCGCAGGAAGACGTATACCGAATTATTCGAGCTAGCACGAGCCTATTTGAAAGAGGCAGAAGGGCTCTGCCGGAAATATGGAATCAAAGGCTTGATCGAGATTCATCATGGGACCCTCTCTGCCTCAGCTTCTGGGGCACGTAGACTGGTTGAGGGTCATGATCCGAACTTTATTGGCGTGCTTTTCGATCCAGGTAATACGGTCCATGAAGGCTTTGAGAATTACAAAATGTCTTTGGAATTACTAGGTCCTTACCTGGCACATGTACATGTGAAAAATGCAGGTTGGCAGGTGAAAGAGACAACTGAGGATGGAAGTACAGTATGGCATTCCGAGTGGAAAGGTCTCAAGGAAGGTATGGTTCCTTGGAGACAGGTGATCGCTGATTTGATCGCTGTCGGTTACGATGGTTATTTGGGAGTCGAGGATTTCAGTAAACAGTTTGCGGACTCCCCTTCGATGCTTAACCATTTTTCCGAATATATCGGAGGTTTGTTGGTGGAGCTTCAGTCTAATGTTTGAGTTTAATTATCGAACGATCGGGTTGTTCGAGCCCGTATTTCATTCCCATACGTATTATGAAGTTTATTATTTTCACGAGGGCAAATGCAATTATTTAATCGGAGATACAATCTACAATCTCGCTCCAGGTGATCTCATCCTCATGTATGGAATGACGCTACATTGCCCTAAGATTGATCCTGCGGTTCCCTATATTCGCTCCATTATTCATTTTGACCCAGCCCTTCTTCGTCCTTACCTGGAATTGCCGCAGGCTGTCCCTGTTATGCAGCCCTTTGAGCAATTTAAAAATTACCGACTTTGCTTGCGAGGGGCAGACAAAGTGGAGCTAGAGCGGATTTTGGAAGTGATGCAGGGGCATCGACAGCGAGGGGGTCAAGTCGGGGAGAGTCGGTTAATACTGGCATTCGTGGATTTGTTGAACTTTGTCTATGATCGGTGTCTTCAGCCTCTAAGTGAGCAGAGGGAGTTCCCTACCGACAAGGAGAAGTCCGTGCAGGATGTTATCGCTTTGCTTGAAGATCGATATACGGACGATGAATTGAACATGGAGCGGCTACAGCAGGAGCTTCATCTAAGCAAATCCTATTTGGCCAAAATATTTAAAGAAGTAACGGGTGTTACGATATTCGAGTATGTGTATCGCAAGCGTATCAATGAGGCTAAAATCTTATTCCTGCTACATCCAAGCTTGGCTGTGACGGAAGTATCCTTGCGGCTTGGCTTCAAGCATCTTGCTCATTTCAGTAGGCTATTCAAACAGCAGGCTGGACTAACGCCTGAACGTTACAAAAAGCAGTTGAAGGAACAACGCACGTCAATACAGAGGGTGGGAATGGCGGATGAATTTATTTGATCTCAAAGGGAAGACGGCTGTTGTTATTGGCGGATCTTCTACATTAGGTGGAGTAATGGCTGAAGCATTAGCTGCTTATGGTGCGAATGTTGCGTTGACGGGTCGTAAAGTAAAAAATGCGGAGCCGGTTCAATCTAGGATCGAAGCAGCGGGTGGGCAAGCTCGGAGTTATGCGGTCGAAGCGACGTCGAAACAGGACCTAGAGAGGCTGCTTCAAGAGGTGATGGCTTGGACCGGTGGGGTTGACGTTCTGCTCAATTGTCCAGGCGTGAACAGTGTGACTCCATTCTTCGATATTGAAGAAGCGGAATGGGATCGGATTATTAATGTGAACGCCAAGAGTGTCTTGCTGGCTTGTCAGGTGTTCGGTAAGCATATGGTCGATAGGGGGCTTGGAGGTAGTATTGTTAACTTGTCCTCTGTATCTTCAACCCTTCCGTTATCGCGGGTTTTTACATATTCGGTATCTAAAGCCGCTGTTAATAATATGACCCAATTTCTCGCTCGCGAATTCGCTCCTGCCCGGGTTAGGGTGAATGCGATTATTCCAGGCTTTTTCCCTGCGGTGCAAAATCGGGCGATCTTGTCTGAGGAGCGAGTGTCGTCGATAATGGCGCATACCCCAATGAAAAGATTTGGAGATCCCTCGGAGCTACAGGGCGCTGCTGTTTATTTAGCCTCGGAGAAAGCCTCCGGATTCGTCACGGGTTCACTACTTCGAGTGGATGGTGGTTTCGGAGCGATGACCATTTAATAAAATGCTGTAACTTTTGTAGTTCATTCAGGAAAGGGAGTGCCGGAGTTAGATGCAAATGACTTTTCGTTGGTATGGAGATAGTGATCCGGTGAAGCTGTGGCAAATTCGGCAAATTCCCGGAGTGACTGGAATTGTTAGTGCGATCTATGATGTTCCAGTGGGTGAAGAATGGCCGATTGAGAAAATAATGGAGTTGAAGACGAAGGTTGAAGCTGCAGGACTTTCCCTTAGCGTTATTGAAAGCGTACCTGTGCATGAGCACATTAAGCTAGGACTTCCAGATCGGGATCGCTTAATCGATAATTATGGTCGAACGCTTCGTAATCTGGCTCAAGCAGGAGTGGGTATTGTTTGTTATAACTTCATGCCTGTATTCGATTGGACGAGGTCTCAGCTAGATTATGAGCTGGAGGATGGCTCGAATGCGCTCATCTATGAGGATGAGGTCGTTCAACGCATGAATCCTCTGAGCGGAGAGCTGCAGCTACCGGGTTGGGATAGTAGCTACAGGAAAGAGGATCTTCGGTTGTTATTCGATCAGTATGCCACAGTAGATCATGAGAAGCTGTGGGATAATCTGTCTTATTTCGTAAAAGCGATTATGCCTATTGCGGAGGAAGCTGGCGTCTTAATGGCGATTCATCCGGATGATCCACCTTGGCCAATATTCGGGCTCCCGCGCATTATTACCGATGGCGATGCTCTACAACGATTTGTTCAGCTCTATGACAGTCCTGTAAACGGGCTCTGTCTATGTAGTGGCTCCCTTGGGGCGAATCCTGCTAATGATATACCGGCACTTATTCGTCAGTTCGGAGCGGAAGGCAAGATCAACTTCATGCATGCTCGGAATATTAAATTTACAGGCGAGCGATCTTTCCAAGAATCAGCTCACCTGTCATCTGCAGGTTCGCTCGACATGGCGGAGATCGTTAGAGCATTAAGGGATGTTCATTATATAGGACCTGTCCGTCCAGACCACGGCCGTATGATATGGGGCGAGACGGGGAAACCGGGCTATGGCTTATATGATCGCGCTCTGGGAGCTGTTTACTTGAACGGGATGTGGGAAGCTCTGACCAAGGAGCGCGCAGCGTCTAATCAGGATTATCCGTAGAATAGTCAAAATACAGTATATTAATGCAGGGATTAAACGCTATCATCCTTTGCTTCGTGGTGGTAAAATGGGATGCGTTGGTTATTTCAGAAGGTTAAACACAACTCTACCCACCAAAGGAGCTTTCTTATGCCCTCAGAACTTATGCAAGCCTTATCTCGCGAGAAGATTGTTGCTATCATTCGTGGTATTTCCGCAAAGTCTGGTGACGCTACAGCTAAAGCGTTAGCAGATGGTGGAATCGTGTTCCTCGAAGTTACTTTGAATACAGATGGTGCACTGGACATGATCTCGCGGTTTCGCGAAGAATATACAGGGCGCCTACGTATTGGAGCGGGCACAGTTCTTGATCTAGGACAAGCCAAGGAAGCCATCGCTGCGGGCGCTGAATATATTATTTCACCTAACTTAGATGAAGAGGTCATCTATCACGGCGTCGAACAAGGTGTTGAGGTATGGCCTGGAACGATGACGCCTACAGAAATTGTCCGCGCTTATAAGGCTGGTGCTTCTGCTGTGAAAGTGTTCCCAATGGGTTCTCTTGGGATCAACTATTTGAAAGAAATTCGTGCTCCTCTGAATCATATTCCTATGGTTGCTACCGGTGGAGTTAATTTGCAAAATATTAATACCGTCCTTGATGCGGGTGCGATTGCCGTTGGATTGGGTGGAAATCTTGTAGATAAGCAGCTTGTGACAGATGGGAAATTCGAAGAATTGCAGAAGCTTGCTCGAGCCTTCGTAAATGAGGTCCAAGGGGCGAAGGCGGTATGAGTTCCTTAAGGGAAGCGGATGTCGTTACGATAGGCGAGAGCATGGTGTTAATGCAACCGATGAGTGAAGGCTCGCTAGCTTATGCTCCCTTATTTACTCGTTCCATTGCAGGTGCCGAATCGAATGTGTCCATTGGTTTGTCCAGATTAGGCTTCAAGGTACGCTGGATTAGCCGATTGGGCGCTGATCCATTCGGTGATGTCATCTTGTCCACTTTAGCTGGAGAAGGCATAGACGTCTCGCTAGTGGAAAGAGATGCTGCATATCCTACTGCAATCTATTTCAAAGAATTTAAGGGCTACGGGGATCCGAATGTTTATTATTATCGTAAAGGCTCAGCGGTTAGCCGGTTAACTCCTCGTGATGTGGAAGCTTCATGGCTGCAAGGTGCCAAGCATTTGCATGTGACCGGGATTACACCTGCTCTTGGACCCGAGACGGGAGATGCGGTCAAGGAGCTGATGAAGCAAGCCCGTCAGCATGGGATGACGATTTCCTTCGATCCGAACTTACGTCGTAAGCTTTGGGGGGAAGAGGAAGCGCGGGCTACGCTGCTCTCCTTGATTCCACTATGCGATATTTTCTTGCCGGGCATCGAAGAAGCAGAGTTTCTTGTTGGCGAGAAAGCTGAAACCGAATATGGTCCTCATTTTCTCAAGCTCGGCGCTAAAGTTGTCGTTCTTAAGCTGGGTGAGCGAGGCTCCATGGGATTTATCGGGGATCACTCCGTTACGGCAGCTCCGTTCCCGGTGACGCGAATCGTAGATACTGTCGGTGCGGGTGACGCCTTTGCTGCTGGATTCCTGTCGGGGTTCTTGGACAACGGTGGCGATCTAGAGCACGATGATCACCTGCTGAAAGCGTTGGAACGGGCAAACTTCATGGGGTCCTTGGCGACACAGTACAAAGGGGATTGGGAAGGCCTTCCGAAGCGTGATGAGTTAGATAGACTTCTATCTGGTGGAAAAGAAATTACGAGATAATAAATAAAGAACAACCGAGCGAAGTGCGAAGCCCTTCTGCTCGGTTGTTTTAACATAGGGCTGCTGAAACCCTTTATTGAGGGATGTCGATGGAGTCGTATACCCCGAGTTTATTGAGTATTTTCTCGAAGTCACGTCTTAGCATAGCCTTCTCGTCGTCCTCCAGGAATGATGCCTCCACTCCGTTCATGATTAGCTTCGTGATTTCTTTAATCGTGAATCCGAATTTCTCGGCGATAATTTGATATTCCTTCGTAAGGTTGGTTCCAGAAACTCCAGGATTATCTGTATTGATCGTCAATACGATTCCCTGATCGAAATAATCCCGAATCGGATAAGAGCTCCAGTCATATACCGCTTTGGTTTGAATATTGCTTGTCGGACATAGCTCCAAGGGTATTTTTTGCTCCCGTATGATGTCCATGAGCTCTGAATTTTCCCTTAGTCGAACGCCGTGGCCAATTCTTCTTGCTCCGAGATGTGTTATTGCTTCTTTGATATTCTCAGAACCAGCAGCTTCGCCAGCATGAATGGTGACAGGGATCTGAAGCTTACGCGCAACTGCAAATACTTCACGGAATAACCCAGCAGGAAACTTCGTTTCATCTCCAGCTAAATCTACAGCAACTAATCCGTGTCCAAGAAATAGGGAAGCTGCTTCAACGACAGCAATATTCATTGCAACGGTGTGATTCCTCATACAGATGGCAATCACTCGAGCTTTAACACCGAATTGGGATTCTCCTTGTCTTAAGCCTTGGATCACGTGGTGAATCGTATCCGCAGTGGATAATCCATTCCTCCGATGCAATTGTGGGGCGAAACGAACTTCGATATATTTAATCTGATGCTCGGCTGCTTGCCCTACGACCTCGTATGCAACCTGCTCAAGAGATTGTTTGGTTTGCAGAAAAGGAAGCACGAAATCGAATTTCATAAGGTACTCCGTTAAGCTTGTGCAGTTTTCCTCAACTTGAACATAAGGAATTAATTCGAATGCATTTTCCGATGGTAGGGAAATCCCTTGATCTTCAGCAAGCTTTAGGAGGGTAGTAGGTTGAACGCTACCATCTAAATGGACATGCAAATCAACCTTGGGTAATTCTGACAATAAGCGTGAGATATTCATTCAGCTTACCTCCATTAATGTTAGGTGTTAGATAATATAACATTATATCAGAGGATCGAGTAAATGTGTTACTCGTATACGTGATTAATCAGGAGGATCCGATGAGAAACGGTAGCATTTTCGATGCAGATTTATTGAATGCTCATTATTCTCCCCGTATTTATGCTTATTATTTTAAGCAATGGGAAGAATTTCAGATGGCTTTCCATCAACATGATTCCACTGAGATCATGTACGTTATTCATGGCGAGTGTTTAGTCGAGTGGGATGGGGAAGCGGGCAAGCAAGATAAGGTTAGGCTCACTAAAGGTGAGTTTATTTTGCTAGATTCCAATGTTCCTCATCGCCTTATCGTTGAGCACACATGTCGAATGCTAAATGTTGAGTTTGGCTTTACCACACATACGGGTGGGTTTCCATCCATTAAGCAAGTTGCGGATGAAGAGGAGACACTTCGAGCGATGGTTGCTTCCCCAGTCTCTTATTTGAAGCTGCAGGATCCAGACGAGGTGTATCATTGTTTGAAAGCCTTGGTATTGGAGCTGGACGAACGAGGTAACGACGGTGGCATGTTAGACCGTATGCTTCTATCCCAGCTTTTGATTCGAATTAGCAGATTGAGGCGCGAAGCGGAAAAGAACCGATGGCAGCAAGCGGAGCATTATGTGAAGACGAGTATTGAATTTATGTATCAGAATTATGATCGTAATATTCTCGTACAGGAAATCGCATCGTTTGTCATCCTGCATCCCGGTTATTTGCAACGAATTTTTAAAGCGCAAACGGGCCAAACATTGATGGAGTATTTAACGGCAATTCGTATGGAAAAGGCGAAAATGCTGCTCCTTCATACGGATATTCAGGTCGCAGATATTTCCGATTACGTGGGTATTGGAAGTAGGCAATACTTTCATGCCCTCTTTAAGAAGCACTCAAAGTTAACCCCGATTGAATTCCGAAATTCCATGAATACTCATCGTTATTTGGAGTTGAGAAGTGAGGATTTTTGACAGATGCTCCGTAAGAAGGTCATGATTTTGATAACGCTTTCTCTATTAAGCTGGTTACAATGAATCAAACGGAATGATTTCATTTGATCATGAGCTGGAGGGCGAAAGAAATGACTTTTAAGATCGCGTTTATTGGAGCTGGAAGTATCGGATTCACTCGTGGATTGCTTCGCGATTTACTAAGTGTGCCCGAGTTTAATGAGATTGAGGTTGCTTTTACAGACATTAATGCACACAACCTTGAGATGGTAACACAGCTATGCCAAAGAGATATTACGGAAAATGGGTTATCTATTCAGATTGTAGCCACAACGGATCGGCGTAAAGCACTTGAAGGAGCGAAATATGTTTTCTGTACGATTCGGGTTGGGGGCTTGGAAGCATTTGCGACAGATGTAGACATTCCTCTGAAATATGGAGTCGACCAATGTGTAGGAGATACCTTGTCGGCGGGCGGCATTATGTATGGACAACGCGGGATCGCAGAGATGCTAAATATATGTAAGGATATTCGCGAGGTAGCTGCACATAATGTGTTGCTCTTGAACTATGCGAATCCAATGGCAATGCTTACATGGGCGTGCAATGAGTATGGCGGAGTTCGTACGATTGGACTTTGTCACGGCGTACAGGGTGGGCACTGGCAGATTGCTGAAGTTTTCGGTTTAGAGAAGAAGGAAGTCGACATCATCTGTGCGGGTATCAATCACCAAACCTGGTACATTCAAATTCGTCACAATGGTGAGGATCTAACGGGCAAGCTACTCGAAGCGTTCGAGAAGCATCCGGATTTCAGCCGTACGGAGAAGGTTCGTATCGATATGCTTCGTAGGTTCGGATACTATAGCACGGAATCGAATGGGCACCTAAGTGAGTATGTGCCATGGTATCGCAAGCGCCCGGAAGAGATCGAGCAGTGGATTGATCTTAGTTATTGGATCAACGGTGAGACAGGTGGTTATTTACGGGTATGCACCGAAGGTCGTAACTGGTTCGAGACGGATTTCCCGAACTGGATGAAAGAGCCTCCAATGAAATATATCGCTGAAGAGCGTGGAGAAGAGCATGGCTCTTATATCATAGAAGGATTGGAAACGGGACGGGTATATCGCGGACACTTCAATGTGAGGAATAACGACGTTATTGCGAATCTACCTGAGGATGCAATTATCGAGGCACCGGGTTATGTGGACCGCAACGGAATCTCTATGCCACTTGTCGGTAAGCTACCTTTAGGTCCAGCAGCGGTTTGTAATGTTAGCATTTCCGTGCAAAGACTTGCGGTTGAAGCAGCCGTTCATGGGGATGACCAGCTTCTTCGCCAAGCCTTCATGATGGATCCACTAGTCGGAGCGGTATGTAATCCGCGAGAAGTATGGCAGATGGTCGATGAAATGCTTGTTGCGCAGGAAAAGTGGCTTCCTCAGTACGGCTATTCGATTGAAGCAGCTAAGAGTCGTCTTGCGTCTGGAAATCTCATTCCAACGAATGACGGCTATCGCGGTGCTGCTCGCTTGAAAGTAAAATCGGTAGAAGAGATGCAGCAGGATCGCGACGCTGCCAACAAAAACGCTGGTGAATCTGACAAAGGCAAGGAACGCGCGAGTTCTGGGCATACGCAAGAGTCTGTTTAACTGCTGTGAACTCATAATCCATCCTAATATGACAACACAAAAATCAAATCACTTATATATTGTGTCATATATTATTTTATGGTATACCATAAAGGTGGTATAATCGTTTTGTTTCTTAGTAGGAATTAGTTAGCTTATAATTGTACAAGTTGTTGAGATAGAGTAATAAAGGAGTGAGATGGTTATCGAACTCACAGTAAGGCAATTAACGATTATCGAGATTGTCAAAAAACATGCCCCCATCACCGGTGAGCAAATCGCCGAGTGCTTGGGAATTAGCCGTCCGACCATTAGGTCGGACTTGTCTGTGTTAGTCATGCTTGGCTATATCGATGCCAAGCCTAAAGTCGGCTATTTCCTCGGAAAGGTTATGACTTCAGAAGGCCAGCAGAGTGAGAAGTTCATGAATCTGAAGGTCAAAGATGTCATGAATCGACCTGTTATTATCGTAGATAGCGCCACGGTTAACGACGCAGTCATTGCCTTGTACGTAGAGAATACCGGATTTCTAACGGTTACGGATGACCAGGGATCGCTCACAGGGATGGTTTCCCTGAAGGATCTGCTTAAAGTGACTTTAGGTAATCCGAATGCTGCAGCTATCCCGATCAGTATGGTCATGACTAGAGTCACGCGTCTTGCATACGTTTCTCCCGAAGATTCGGTGCTGGAGGCTGCCAAAAAAATGCTCGACTTTCAAGTTGGTGGCATGCCGGTCGTGAATGCTCATAGTGACCACAATCGCCTTGAAGTGGTAGGGCGAATTACCAAAACCAATATGACGCAAGCATTGGTAGACTTGACCTCGGGGTTTATCACTGAGTAGGGGGAGAATGGATGTCGGAGCAACGACAGAAGGTTATTTTCGTATGTTCGGACGCCGTCGGTGAAACAGCGGAGGCTGTCGCGAAAGCAACGGCTCGTCAATTCGCGACCGAACAGGTCAAAATTCGTAGGTTTGGCAACATCAAGCATGAGGATGAAATTAAGTCGATCATTCAAGAAGCTGTGTTAGTCGGAGGTTTTATCGCGTACACCCTTGTTCAGCCTGAGTTACGTGAAACGATGAGAGAAGAGACAATTCGGCTGGGCGTCCGTGCTGTTGATGTCATGGGCCCGATGATGCAAGCCTTTATTGATACGTTCAATGATTCACCGAAATATAAACCGGGCTTGCTTCATGAGATGGATGAGAATTACTATCGTAAAATAGAAGCAGTTGAATTTGCCGTCAAGTACGATGATGGCAAAGATGCCCGAGGATTGCTGCAGGCACAAGTGGTGCTCGTCGGAATTTCGCGGACATCGAAGACACCATTAAGCATCTATTTGGCGCATAAGGGAATCAAGACGGCGAACTATCCGCTCACCATAGAGGTTAAACCGCCGCAAGAGTTATTTACAGCATCTAATCGTCTCGTTGTTGGTTTGACGATGCATCCGGAACGCTTACTTAAAATCCGTACTGAGCGCTTGAAAGCTTTGGGGTTACCGAGTCAAGCAAAGTATGCTTCTATGGAGCGAATTGAAAAAGAGCTGCAATTCGCTTTTGAGATTATGGAGCGGTTAAAGTGTCCCATTATCGACGTATCCGAAAAGGCAATCGAGGAGACTGCCGGACTGATTATGGAGCTTCTCTCAAATTAATGATAATTGAAAGACCTTCCGATTTCGGAAGGTCTTTCAATTATTTTACCTAAATGTTTAGCTCCCGATTGTGATAATATTCAACACGAACCTGCAACATTCACCGCATTTAAAGCGCTATCATTTGAATGTATGATGATAAAGAACTACAAAGCAATCGCAATTTATTAGAAAAGGGGAATGAAGAAATGGTCAAGCGCAGTTTTCTTGGAGCTACTGTTTTGGTTCTAGCATCTAGCATTTTCTTATCCGCATGTGGAAGCAATAATGAGGGGAGCGGAGGTAACGCTAGCGAAAAAGCGGCGGGTACTAACGCGCCATCTGCAAACAAGCAGGTCACACTCACTGTTTTTTCACATAAAGCAGGCTCGGAAGCTGGCGCTCTGCCGGATTTAATTAAAAAATTCGAAACCGAAAATCCAGATATCAAAATCGATTATGAAGCGACTTCCACTGGAAGTGGATACCATGATGCTCTCAAAGCGAAGTTCGCTGGCGGCGAAGGCCCTGATGTGTATATGAATGGTAATTCCGAGATTGAAAAGGTTTTTGCTAAATCTGGGGACATTGCAAATATGTCGGATCGTCCTTGGGCAAGTGAGCTAGGGGATGCTGTAAAAGCGCTGGCGCAATCAACATCAGAAGACAAAAAGGTTTATGGAGCTCCAATTGAGTTGAGCGGCTTGGGTATGTTCTTTAATACAGATGTTCTAGAAAAGAATGGTTTGCAAATTCCGAAAAACTGGGAAGAATTTTTGGCAGCTTGTGAGAAATTGAAACAAGCAGGAGTTACACCCATTGTGATGGGCAACAAAACCGGTTGGTCAGCTGCGGTTTTCGCAGATTTGACGGTATTCCAAAACAATACGGATACGACAGCTGCGCAAGTAGAATCAGGCGAATTAACGATGGATGCTTGGTACGGCCCAGCTCTGAAGAAGATTCAGCAATTATCTCAAAGTGGATATATTAACGGTGAACAATCCTTAGGTATGGAGTTCAGTGATGCGGCGATTTCAGAATATTTGAAGGGGAACAGCGCGTTTATGATCGGCGGAACGTGGATGATTTCCCAATTGTCTCAAGCGAATAAAGACTTTAAATTCGTGTTTGGTGCGGCTCCTGTAAATGACAGTGGTAACGCTAAGGTTAATATCATTTATGGAACTGGCTGGTGGGTAAATGCTAAATCCAAGCAGCTTGATGCAGCGAATACATTCGTGGATTGGTTCATGAAGGATGAGAACCTGTCGCAATATGTCAAAAGTCAGAGCGCATTCTCGCCTCTAGTGAACGGAACGAGTACGGATGATCAGCATGCGGCTCCGTTTGCTGCAGCGCTGAAAAATGGTGACGTTATTCAACCGTATATTCCATCCGGTAAATATAACATTGATTTCTGGACTCCAGAAACAAAAATGATTCCGCTACTGATTGCCAATAAGAATGCTAATCCTGAGGACATTACGAAAGAAATGCAAGTAGCACGCGATAAAGCAGTAAATAAATAAGCTATGAATTTCAAGGGGTGGCTGTTCCTCAGTGAACAGCCATATCTCCCATGGGATTGCTTTTCTTTAGGAGGACAACGATGGCTACATCATCCGTACAAGTGAAAAACCGGAAGCAGCATGCAATCAAATTTAAGAAAGGGACCTTGACGTATGATAACTTTTACATTTACTTATTAATGGTCCTGCCGGTGCTGATTCTTTATATGGTATTTAAGATTATCCCTTCATTATCTAGCTTCTATTTTAGTCTGACTGATTTTAACGGCATTACGACGAATTTTACTTTTTTAGGGATGAAAAATTACGTCAATCTATTTCAAGAGAGACATTTTATTGAGGCAATGAGCAATACGATCTATTTCTCGATTCTGGTTACTGTGCTTCAGAATACATTAGGCCTGTTAGCTGCGATTGGTTTGAACCAAGCATTGAAATCCAAAAATATATTGCGTACGGTATTGTTTTCACCCGCATTAATTAATGCGATTGTCGTTGCTTATATTTGGTCGTATATTTTCGACTTTAATGGCCCTCTGAACACGGTTCTGAAGAAGCTTGGGTTTATTGATGAAATGAAAACATGGCTCGGAGATGAAAGCTTTGCACTATACGGAGTCGTAATTGCTCATGTATGGCGATTCATTGGATACACAGCTGTTATTTATTTAGCTAATCTGCAAAGTATTCCTCATGAAGTAATCGAGGCTTCAGAAATAGATGGGGCAAACAGTTGGAAAAGGTTTTGGAGAATCATCTTTCCGCTTCTAGCACCCTCAACAACAATTAATGTGTTGTTAGCATTCAGTGGTACTATGCAAGTGTTCGATATTATTTATGGACTGACCAATGGGGGACCTGGCTATTCGACGGAAATGATGGCGACCTATATTGTCCGAGAAATTACAAATAATCAAGTGGGCTATGCCGCTGCTATGGGGATCATCTTATTTTTCTTTACGCTATTGTTCAATGGAATTGTTTATACGTTTTTGCGGAAAAGAGAGGCTAACTACGAATGAAAACGTCGACTTACTCGAAAATAGGAATCGAAATTGTGATGATCGCTTGTACAGCCATTATCTTCTACCCAATCATCATGATTCTAATGATCTCAGTGAAGACCAATTCGGAAGCGTCTTCTTCACCGTTAAGCTTTCCTAGTGAATTTGTTTTCCAAAATTACGTCGATGCGTTCCAAAAAATGAACTACATGAACGTGTTTACCAATTCCGTTACCTTGACGGCAATCTCGACTATTGCTGGTGTTCTACTATATGCACTTGCTGCATATGGAATCGCGCGCGCGAAAAGGTGGAAATGGTTGTTTCGGAGCTTTTACCTGCTGTTTATTATTGGACAGGTTCTTCCCTCCCAAACCTCGCTTCCACCACTTATTTTCATTATGAGAGAATTGCATTTGATGAATTCCATTCCTGGCGTGTCCTTAATTATTATAGGGGGCGGGACCAGCTTGGCAATATTGTTGCTTTGTGGTTTTATTAATACCGTCCCGATGGCACTGGAGGAATCTGCGAAAATCGATGGAGCAGGCCCTTTACAAATTTTTTCTAAAATTACGCTTAGGTTAATGGTACCGCCAATCATGACTCTCGTTATTCTGAATGTGGTCGCTGTCTGGAATGACTTTATGACACCGCTTCTCTTCTTACCGGGAAAAAGCGCCAGAACGATACCTTTAGAGGTGTTTTATTTCAAAGGCGAGTATATCACAAGTTGGAATTTGTTATTTGCTGCACTTATATTGTCGATGATTCCGTTGCTAGTGGTTTTCTTCTTTCTGCAACGTTATATTATTTCGGGACTTATGTCCGGTGCGGTAAAATAGATGAAAATTTGTCCTTTGTCGAAAGATAGTGGAAATATGAGAATGGGGAATTCTTAATGACAATCCAAATAGCAATTATCGATGATGAATATTTAGTTAGAAAAAGTGTTCAAATGAAAATATCAAATCCGAACTACCAAGTAGCATTTGAGTCCGATCACGGACAGGAGCTGTTGAACTACTTGGAATGCCATGGACCGTATGCAATTGATCTCGTTTTCGTCGATATTGTAATGCCGCTTATGAATGGCTTGGAATTGGTGAGAGCTTTGAAACGCTTATATCCTGATTTGCTCATTATAATGTTAAGTGCGCATAATGATTTTGAGTATTTGCAGCAGGCCATATTGTTAGAAGTGGATCATTATTTATTAAAGCCCATTGACGCGAAAATGTTGAATGAAACGTTACAGCAGTTTGTGGAGAAGCTGACATTGAGGGATCGCAAGTGGAAGAAACAGTGTCTAGATGAGATGGCGGTTATTCTATCGAGCAACGGGAATACGAATCTGAACGAGGCTGCAGCCCATACATTTAAGAGCTGTTTTTCTGAGGGGTATTGTCTCAAAATGGCATTGATCGGCAACTGGAACAGTGAGAGCTCGTGGTTCGATAGGAGGATACATTACGAATGGGGTCTTATTTTTCCAGGCATGCCTAATTTATATGTTTGGTTTGAGAGATTGGAAGAGCAATTCACCTGCTCTGAACTCGGTAATATTGTCCATGAAGAAACAATTACGGTATATTCCTGTGCAAGGATTGATCACCATGAACAGTTATGGACCGAAGTTAAGACAGGGCTTTCGTGGCTGAAATCTCATCTGATGCTAGGGTGTCATGTTACTAGTCTTGATGTGGAAATTGAGCAAACAGCTGCGATAGCCGTTAAGAAGTTCAAAGAAAAAACACGTGAATTGCTGCCTGTCATTATGAAGTATGTGGCGGTTAAAAACGATAAAAAAAGTTTGGAACTGATATCGGAGCTGTTTACTTTCCAGGCTGTTCCTCAACAGGTCATCAATGACTCGTGGAACAGTCTCTTGACCGAAATAAGGAAGGGTCATCCTATTATCAATGAGTTATTTGATGAAAGCGTGTTGTATTCCTGCGACAATACGGTTCGCTATTGTCGCGAGATGCTAGAGTTCTTGCAAAAATCTTGCTTCGAGCCAAATGAACGTAGTGTTAGTAGCGGTAAAGAAATCGTCAAGCAAGCAATGGACTACATTGTGCAAAACTACATGAACACGATCACTCTAAGTGGCATTGCTGAGCATTTCTTTATCAATCGCAGCCATCTTTCGCGCACATTTAAACAGGTGTATGGTAAAACGTTTCAAGAGATAATAACTGAGATTCGTGTGAAGAAAGCCTGTGAATTGATCCGGATCGGTAATAAGTCGGTTGGCGAGGTTTCGGCTATGGTGGGATATGAGGACAATCGATATTTCAGCCAAGTTTTTTACAAAAGCATAGGCATGACACCAAGCTCTTACAAACAAAGATACATAGAAAAGATTGAAGCGAAATGAACAAATTTCAAAGAGGACTTAATTATCGTAATAAGATTGTTGTCGTTTTTTCACTATTCATAGCTTTGGTAATGCTTATGGTCAGCATTTATTCCTATAAGAGAGAGTCGGTTTCGATTATTGTAACTTCCAAGCAATCGGCTCAAATCAATGTTGAACAGATTGGGCAAAAGCTGGATATGCAAATGATGCTGCTAAATAGAATTTCGTTCTCATTAGCGGTTAATAAGACAATAGCCTCCAATATGGAAAAATTAATCGAAGATGAAAACAAGAAGCAAGAAGTAGAGAACATCCTTACTTCTCTTCTGATTTCGTGGAAACAGATATCGGCGATCACAGTTTTCCCTTTGAACGGTGGAACGCTGTTTCGATCCCGAACGGCAACCTATAGTAACATTCAGGATATTCAAAAAGAGGAATGGTATTCGCAACTTTCCTCATCTTCTGAGAATTTTATCATCCTCCCGGTCTACGATAAAGACGAGACGATATTCGGTGCAAAGCCGAGCTTGTCTATTATTCGAAAAATCGTTAATCCGGAGTCGTTCGTTTTGGAAGGCTACCTTAAAGTAGATTTCCCGTTAACCTATATTACACACAATGTTTTGGAAAGCTCCATTATTGGGGACGGCGTATATAAGCTGCAAGATCAGTTGGAACAGACGATCATCTCTAATGTGAAAGACAAGGAAGAGCTTCCATTGTTCTTCTCGAAATCTGTCGAGCCGAGCTCAGGAGCCTATCTTCAAAACGTGAATGGAAACACGTATATCGTATCTTACGCCAAATTGGATCAATATCCGTGGAGTCTAGTCTATTATTCTTCGTTTAAGAAAACACAAAATAAAATACAACGGGCGTATGTGATTCAAATTGCTATTTTCAGTCTTTGCCTACTTCTTTCGATCATTGTCTCGTATTTCATTGCTAGGCGACTTTCATTACAAATCTACGATTTGAAGAAAGGAATGTTGAAGGCCGAAGAGGGTAATCTGAACGTCAAAGTAAAGATTCGGTCAAGGGATGAAATCGGCGTACTCATTCACTCATTCAATCGCATGGTCGTGGGAATTAAGGACTTATATGAGAAGCTTTACGTCGCAGAACTTGGGGAGAAGAATGCTCAGCTTCAGGCCTTGCAAGCTCAAATTAATCCGCACTTTCTCTTTAATACGCTGGAGGCGATTGATGCGTTGGCATTATCGAAAGAGAGCGAAGTGATAAGCGAGCTTATATTGAAGATGTCCAATTGCTTCCGATACGCCTTAAACTCTCAAAGCAATTGTACTTTGAAGGAAGAGCTTGAGCATTGCAACGATTATGTCGATATCTTTCGCATTAAATATCCTGACAAAATTGAGCTGCGAGTAGATGTGACCGAGGAGTTGAAGCACATTCCAGTGCCGAGATTAATCATTCAGCCGATCGTAGAAAATGCCATTCATCATGGAATACTGAAATCGGGGAAATCTGGACGAATTACAATTAACGTTCGTAAGGTTGGTATAGAAGAACTATTAATCGAGATTAAGGATACCGGGATTGGCATGGATCCGGTGAAGAGGAAGCAGCTCGAAGAAAGGCTTCGAACAGGGGGCTTACCAGAGACGGATCGGCATATCGGCTTAATGAACGTGAACTCGCGGTTGAAACATCGCTATGATACAAACTACGGGATTTCTATCGATTCAGCGGAAAATGGCGGGACGAAAATTAGCTTGTATATGAGGATATCCTGACCGGATTCAGCCAGATTGTTTTATTTTTTTTGTCGGGAGGGTATTTTGTTGAACAAACGGAACGGGTTGAAATTGGCGAGCAAGCGTGACAGAAAAAGAATGGCAAGAATCTACCTGATACTCGGCTCGGCGGTTATGATTATCGTCACACTTATCATTAGCGCTTGGATGCTGCAGAAACCGTCAGATGTGGTTGATCCCATTGGCTCAGAGGAAATCATTGCAGCCGTAAACGGGGAACCCATTACGTATGGGGAGTTCAATCTGAGGTTTGTTCAGAATCGGGCCGTTGTTCTCAATTACTTTAAGAACCTCTATAACATGGATTACGACGCTTCGTTCTGGACGCGCAGCGATAATGAAGAAGTACCGATCGAAAAGTGGAAATCCCTTTCATTGGAAGAAGTCGTCAAGATTAAGCTTCAGCAATTGCTAGCTAAACAAAATGATCTCGTTAGCAGTGTAAGCTATGAGGATTTTGTTCAGAGTCTTGCAGTTGAGAACAAACGGCGCAAGCAAGCTGAACTTCTTAAGGAGGTGATATATGGACCCCTGCAATACGATGAACAAGGGTATTACAATTACTTATTAAGCAATATGCGTACACGGATGCAAAACAAGCTAGCGGAGCAGTTTCCGGCAGCCAATGAGCAATTGATGGACTATTACGAAATTCATAAGGGACTGTTTCGAATCAAAGGAACAGTAATTACCGAGGTCACTGAATTATCGCTAAATACGTTTACTATGGACAGTGCAAGCTTGTTGTTTAAACAGATCAATGAGAAGCTCGAGAAAGGTCAGACATTTAAAGAAGCTGTTGAAGAGCTTGATATGAAATTAACGATACGTGAATTCAGCCCTCTCACTGAACGGGAAAACGCTATGATCCCGAATTTGACGGAGATGGCATTTACCTTGAATGTGGGACAAACGTCCGAGGTAGTTATTGAGGGAAACAAGGCGTACTTGCTTCATTGCATTTCCAAGGATGGATTCAGTTATCGTCCTTTCGCTGAAGTTAAGAAGGCGGTTGAACAGCTTTATTATGTAGATTTATACAGCCAAACCATAGACAAGCTTTCGAAAGAGGCTGAAATTGAAATCAATCGAGACGTATTCGATCGAGTTGTTGCTGAATGAAGAGAATGGTTTTAGAGATCTGCCAACTTTGAGGAGGTTAGAATACATTGAACAGAATGATGAAATGGAGTAAATTGTTCCTTGTTTGCGTCATTGCATTAGGGATGGGTAGTGGAGTTTTTATTCATCAAACAGATAAGGCTCATGCCGCAGTTGGGGTAAGCTACTATGTCGATTCGGACGGAGGGAATGATCAAAACAGTGGGCATAGCCCATCAGAAGCGTGGAAGTCATTGGCAAATGTGAATGCAACTATCTTTCAGCCGGGGGATAAGATTCTCTTTAAGGCTGGCGGAATATGGAACGGAAGGATGTATCCGCGTGGTTCCGGAAACAGTGCTAATCCGATTACGATCGATATGTACGGTGTTGGAAGTAAACCGTTGATTGCTGGGAACGGCGCAGTGAGAGAAGTCATTTTTTTATTCAATCAGCAATATTGGGAAATTAATAACTTGGAAATTACGAATAAGGGAACTGTCGCTGTCGATCATAGAAAAGGAGTGTTTATTACCGCTCATGATGGAGGAACGTTAGAACATATTTATTTGCGTAATCTTGTCGTTCATGATGTAAACGCTAACAATAATCGTTACGAGCAAGGAGGCATTATTTTTACAGTAACAGGTAATTCAGTGCCTACGAAATACAACGATATCCTCGTGGAAGGAAATACGGTTTATAGCGTTGATCGTGTGGGCATCTTCATGTCATCCAGCTGGGCCAACCGCCATTATGTGGATTGGGGGGAAAGAGAATGGATAGGTCATACAAATGTTGTTATTCAGAATAATACAGTATACGATTTTGGTGGCGATGCGATATTACCATTGGTTACATCTGGAGCGATCGTGCAGAACAACGTGGCATATGACGGAAATTACCGGGCGAACACGATGAGCACGGGCAACCGTTACGCAGCGACGATGTGGACAGGGAATTCTGACAATATCACGTTCCAATACAATGAAGCTTACAATTCAAATGGCATACTTGATGGTATGGGCTTTGATGCGGATTATGACAGCAAAGGCACGACGATTCAATACAATTACAGTCATGATAACGCAGGTGGATTCGTGATGATCATGGGTGCTCATAATCGGATGGATCCTCGTAATAATGATGATGTAACGATACGTTATAATATTAGCCAGAATGATGCTACGGTTGGAAACTGGGTCATTCAGTTCTCACAAGGAATTCCTTATAACACACAAATCTATAACAACACTTTCTATTCGGGACCGTCTATAAGCAATTGGATGATTGGCGGTTATAGCGGTGATTTATTTCAAGATAATACGTATTATTTAACGAACAATATATTTTACAATTTAGGCTCTGGCGGCTATTATGCACCGCGTAGCGTATTTGATTCAAATGTATTTTACGGCAATCATCCTGCAAGTGAACCAGAAGATGCGAACAAAATCACAACAGATCCGATGTTTGTATTCCCGGGTAGTGGAGGCATAGGCCGAGATACAGTGGATGGATACAAATTATTGGAAGGTTCCCCAGCGATCGGATCGGGTGCAGTAGTTGCGAATAACGGAGGCGAAGACTACTGGGGTAATCCGGTATCAGCAACGGAACGTCCGAACCGGGGAGCATATAACGGCCCAGGCGTGGTAGGCAGTCCACAGGCCCCTCCGTTTGAAGTTAGTAGTCGGAATATTCTGATTAATCCGGGCTTCGAAACAGGGGATATTGCACCTTGGGGCAAGACGGGACCTGTCGAAGTTCAAGGAAAAGTTGTAAATACGAATGCGCATAACGGAACGTATGCTATGGAGCTTGGGGTTGGCTACAATGGATTTGATAAAACCGTTACGGGTTTAACTCCAAATACTAACTATCAGGTAACGGCCGTCATTAAGAATAGATTCAAGGGTGATGTTACTTTTCTGGGTGTACAAGGCTATGGGGGCTCGCAAAACACGAGCGTAACCGGCACCGTTTACGAAATGGCCATGTTGCAGTTTAGAACGGGTCCAACGGATACGGAAGCAAATATATATTTGTGGAAAGGTGAAGGTAATAAAGACGTAACTTATGTCGACGATTTATCACTCGTCTTAGGGTGGAACGCGGAACAGGCACCTATTGCAGGTAAGAGCAGCGAGAGGGCGATTACAGACTTTAAGGTTCCAGGTCAAGTGGGTGCTAGTATACTGGATGAAACCGCTAATACGGTTACCCTTCATGTCCCTTTCGGAACGGATGTTTCGAGAATGACAGCTGATGTATTAGTATCGGATAAGGCTCGGGTCAGTCCTATGCGTGGTGCTATCGTTGACTTAAATACGCCACAGACATTTTCGGTTACTGCGGAAAATGGTTTAATTCAGCCTTGGGTGATCACGGCGATTATTAACGCAAAGAGTAGCGAGAAGTTGATTACAGGCTTTAAGGTTCCAGGTCAAGTTGGTGTCAGCACGATAGATACAAACGCGCATACCGTTACCATTCATATGCCCTTTGGATCGGATGTTTCAAGATTGACACCTGACATATCGGTATCAGTTAAAGCACAGGTTAGCCCAAATCAAGGTGCTATCGTGAATTTTAGTACACCGCAAACGTATAGCGTTACAGCGGAAGATGGATCGGTTCAAGAATGGACAATCACGGTAATTATTAATGCTGAGGATTATGTAAAGAGTAGCGGGAAGTTGATTAAAGACTTTAAGGTTTCAGGTCAAGTCGGTGTCAGCACGATAAATACAAACGCGCATACCGTTACCCTTCATATGCCCTTTGGATCGGATGTTTCAAAATTGACACCTGACGTATCGATCTCAGATAAAGCACAGGTTAGCCCAAATCAAGGTGCTGTCGTGAATTTTAGTACGCCGCAATCATATATCGTTACAGCAGAAGATGGAACGATCCAGATGTGGTCGATAACAGTAATTGTTGATGCTAAGGACAATGGTAGTGGTGGCAATGGTAGTGGTAGCAATGGTAGTGGTGGTAATAGTGGCGGTGTTACTGGTAGTGGCACCAATAGCAACAGTAATGGCGGCGGAATCCAGGACATGGGAACGCAAATTGTCAGCGAGAGTTTCTTGCGAAATGCTTCCGGAAATGATGTAGTGCTCGAAGCAGGCGATGGGATTAATGAGATTCTGTTACCTGTGAATGCAGCGGAGCTCCTAAACAATCGAGCATTGGAAATTAGAATTGGAAGTACTGTTGTACAATTGTCCCCTGAAGTATTGAATTCACTTTTTAAATTGATCGGGAGCGAAGCGGCACAAGGATTGCAAATCTCAGTCCATGTGGCAAAGCTTTCCGAACAGAATCTGAGCTCACTGCTGTAAGGCACGGGGGAAGGTGCTTTCCTCAAATCGGCAGGCGAAGCTTGGACGCTCGAATTATCGATTGTACAGGACGGAATTGAGAAGAAAAAGTATTCATTCGATCCTCCTGTAAACGTTAAGTTTGCCTTCGATGGAACTAGATCTGATAAGGACCTACTTGGTGTTTATTACTTCAATAAAATGAGTGGGAAATTCGAGTATATTCAAGGGAAACGAGAGGGAGCATCTTCGTCAATAAGTATTCCGATATCCAGTTCAGGTATCTATTCTGTATTGGAATATAACAAGGCATTCCAAGATGTTCCTCTCAGCCATTGGGTCAATCAAGCGCTTAAAATCATGACCGCTCTCCATGTTGTTGAAGGGCGTTCGGACAATCGTTTCGAGCCGAATGGCCAGGCGACCCGTGCGGAGTTTATAGCCGTATTGGCAAGGCTTCTTGATTTGCCATCGGACGGCAACAATTATTTCGAGGATGTATCTTCATCCAATTGGTACCAAAATGCAGTGAATGCTGCATATCAAGCAGGAATGATCAGAGGACGGACAGAGACTAAATTCGTTCCTAATGGTGTCATCACTCGTGAAGAAGTAGCCGTTATATTAGAGCATGCTTATGCTTACATTACGGGAAAAACTGCAGTGGCATCTTCCGTAACATTTGGAGATACGAGTTCAATCTCAGAATGGGCTAAGAGCAGTGTGGGTGTGGTATCAGAGCAAGGATTAATGAAAGGGATAAACGGCAATAAATTCGCGCCTAAACAATTCATAACTCGTGCTGAGATGGTACAGGCGATGTATAACCTATTCTTAAAACTAAAGTAAGAGAAATGAGGAAGAAACCCAACCCAATTATCGTGGGTTGGGTTTCTTCACATCTGTTTGTATGGACTACTTCAAATCCTCAATCGAGTTAATATCCATATATTTTGGAACTACGAATCCAAGCTTCGTTCCTGTAAGGTTGAGTCCCAAATCCTCGAAGCTTCCCTTGTATTTCTCATAATAATCAATGGCGGTAGTGGGTAGCCATGCAGCGACCATGCCATCCGCATCCCCGTTCGCGATCCCTGCCCACATGGGTCCGATCTCAACTTGCAGCATCTCGACCTTCATCTCTAGTCTGCTTTCTAGAACGGTCTTAACGACATAGGTGCTGGCAATTTCTGAATCCCAAGCGACATAAGCTAGCTTTATTTTCTGACCAGAAGCTTTGGGAAGGTCCTTCACCCAGCTATCCACTAATTCAGGGTTGTTTTTAACCCATTCAGCTGCAGCTTTGTTAGGATCCTCTCCTCCACTGATTAGACTCATAACGGTTTCCATATCGGAAGGTTGCCAATTAAATCGATCTAGCATTTGGTAAGCAGAAGGCTGTTCCTTGTTCAGATTCAATCTGACTATGGTGTGAATTTGCTCGCTTTCCCCGAATGAATGATTGGGGTCCTCTAAATATTTCAAATCATATTTAACGAACATCCAGTGGGGGGTCCAGCCTGTAATGATGATCGGTTGCTTGCTCTTGTATGCTTTGTCCAGCGCCGCGGTCATAGCTGTACCGGAGCCCTCCAGCAGCGTCCAATCCTTCAACCCATAATCCTCGATTGCTTTAGCGGCTGCTTTCATCAAGCCAGATCCCGGATCAATTCCGATAATTTGATACCCGACTTGATCCCCGATGACGTTCCCGCCTTTAATGTTGTTACCTTTGACATTTTGATAAATCACTGCCGCGATTAGAACAATAACTAACCCACCAGCTATCCAAGCGTTTCTTTTCAGAGATCCTGTTTTTTTCCTACGACCTTGCTTAACGAGCTTCTGCGACATTCGATCAAGTAGAATAGCGAGAACGACGACAGCTAGACCAGCCTCGAAGCCTTTACCAGTATTGAGCTGGGTTACAGAACGATAGACATCAGCACCGACTCCTTGAGCTCCAATCATAGATGCGATAACGACCATGGACAGAGAAAGCATAATCGTCTGGTTAATTCCGGCCATAATGTTGGGCAACGCTAAGGGCAGTTGAACTTGAAACAGTTTCTGACGTGGAGTGGAACCAAATGCATCTGCCGCTTCAATTAAATCTTCGGGAACTTGACGAATGCCTAGATTCGTTAAGCGAATGGTTGGCGATATCGAAAATATGACGGAAGCAATGACTCCCGGAACAACTCCCAAGCCGAAAAAAGTAACCGCAGGAATCAAGTATACGAAAGCAGGCATCGTCTGCATGAAATCTAACAAAGGGGTCAAGATGTTCTGTATACCCCGCCATCTTGCACTTGCTATACCAAGTGGGAGTCCCAATACAATAGACACTAATGACGAGGTTAGCACAAGCGCGGATGTATCCATCGTAGGATCCCAATAACCAAGATTCCAGATGAGAAGCAAACCAACTGCAGCGAATAGAGCTAAAGTCCATCTTCCTAGCCGATAAGCTATCGCCGTAATGATCACGATGATTACCCATGCTGGGAGAAGGTGGAGTAGAGAGGAAATGCCATCTACAGTCCCACCGATTATGGAGGCCAGAAAATCAAACAAAAAACCTAAGTTTGTTCCCAGCCATTCTACAAGGTGTTCTACCCAGCGATCTAATGGAAGCTTCGTCATTGCGGATGGCCTCCCGATTCATCATCGATACTTCCCGTGAGAGCGGACAGAACCGCTCCGCGCAAAATAATACCGAGAAGCTTACCGTTATCCCCTACAACCGCTGCGGGAACTCGACTACTTCCGACAACTTCGAATAACTCGTTCAGCAGTTGATCTGGACGAAAGGTAGGTACATCACGAATAACGATATCCATGAGAGATTGTTTATTGCGGATAGCGTTCGAAGCATCTTCAGCCGAAATGACACCTATTAGCCGCTTGGACTTATCGACAACATATAGGTTGGATACTCCACTATCATGCATCAGCTGAAGGGCTACCCGAGGTCCACGATCTGGGCTGATCGTTTCAGGTCTAATCATGACATGTGAAGCTGTGAGCACCTTCGACAAATCGACATCCTCGACGAATCGTGCGACAAATTTATTTGCGGGGTTAATCATAATTTCCTCTGGTGTACCGATTTGAACAATAGATCCATCACGCATCAAAGCTACGCGATCCCCTATTCTGAGCGCTTCATCCAAATCATGTGTAATAAAAATGATTGTTTTCTTCAAATTTTGTTGCAGATCTAGCAGCTCGTCCTGCATATCTTTGCGAATAAGGGGATCTAGTGCGCTGAATGCCTCATCCATGAGAAGAATTTCCGGCTCATTTGCAAGTGCTCTGGCGAGGCCGACGCGCTGTTGCATACCCCCACTTAATTGATCAGGGTAACTATCCTCCATGCCCTTTAAGCCAACGAGCTCAAGGGAATGCAAAGCTTTACCGTGACGCTCTTGTTTTTTTAAACCTTTAACTTCCATGCCATATTCAACGTTCTCGATAATCGTTTTATGCGGAAAGAGGGCGAATTTCTGGAACACCATGGCCATGCTTTCGCGCCGGATTTCTCTCAACTGTTGAGGATTTAAGGTAACGATATCTACTCCGTTAATAAGCACACTACCACCGGTCGGCTCGATTAATCGGTTTAATAGTCGCACCAAGGTGGATTTCCCGCTGCCGGAAAGCCCCATGATGACGAAGATTTCGCCTTCTTCAATCTGGAAGCTAACGCGGTTTACACCTACCGTATGCTTTGTCAGCTCGTGGATGGCTTTCTTGGTCATTCCTTTTGCCAGCATAGACAAAGCCTTCTCAGGCTCACTTCCAAATATCTTTGTTAAATCCTTTACTTCTACAATTGCCATAGGACCTCCACGAAAGTAACATCTAGTCTCTTTACTTAAGTGTTAGATTAAACAAAACAAGCCAAAATTACACATGGGAATAGCTGTTATATTTTATTGTTGACAGTGACGTTTGGAAGCGTTATCATGAAGTCGAAATAGTCTGAAAAGCTTTTCAAGAAAGCGGGATACATAATGAAACCAACGATCAGAGATGTAGCGAAGATGGCAGATGTCTCCATTAGTACCGTTTCACGTGTGATGAATACACCGGAATCGGTAGTGGAGGATAAGAAGGCCAAAGTATTGGAAGCGATAGAGAAGCTTAAGTACAAACCCAATGCCCTTGCTAGAGGATTGATCTACAAAAAAACAAACACCCTAGCTGTTGTTATTCCCGATATACGAAATCCTTACTACGCTGACATTATTAGAGGAATGGAGGATGCATCGAAGAAATTAGGCTACAACCTTATTATTTGTAATACGGATAGAGACAAGAAACGTTTGTTTTCTTACTTGAACAATTTTTACGAGCGACAAGTTGACGGTATCCTATATACGAGTGATCCTATTTTTCCCGACTATTACAATGAAATCAAGCGTTTGAACATACCGGTTATGCTAGTAGCCACCCATTCGATGGAATATGAACTACCCTCCGTTAAGATTGATGATGAACAGGCAGCCTACGATGCCGTGAAATATTTAATTGATAGTGGGCATCGAAAAATCGGAATGATCGGCTTCGACTTAAGTGACGGTATTGCAGGTCTGACTAGGTATCAGGGATTTGTGCGCGCACTGAGAGAGCATGACATAGATGAATGTAAAGACAATATCGTATACGTGGATGGATGGTCCTACGATACGCCGGACGCATCGGCCAAATTATTGGCCAAATGCCCGGATGTCACTGCCATTTTCACAGCATCGGATGAACTCGCAATTGGACTCTTGTGTTATCTCGATGAGCAGGGAATTGGCGTGCCTGGGGACATTTCCGTTATTGGCTTCGACAATATTAGGCTTTCTAGAATTACGATCCCGAAGCTGACGACTGTTGCACAACCAACGTATGAAATCGGCTATCGTTCAGTAGAGAAGCTGGATGCGATTATCGAAGAGAAGGAAGATCCTGTACTTCGTGAGCTTCTGACTCATGAAATTATTGAGCGGGCATCTACGAGAAAGATATAGCCTTTATTTTTTGTCGAATTTGAAAAGCTTTTCAGTAAACCGCTTGATCGACGAAATGTCACTCAGTAGTTGGTATATCAATGTTTTATATTCTATTTGGGAGGTGAATAAAAACTTAAAACGTGCGATATCTTTGAAACAGGAATCAAATTAGCAATCAAATTCCCGATTAACGCAACAACAAATTCTAAAGGGGCTGATTCAATTGAAACCATTCAAAAAAACAAGCACTGTGATTACTGCATTCATTCTAGTTTTTGCCATTGTTCTCGCGGCTTGCGGGAATAACAACGAGAATACTCCAGCATCGGCATCAAGCTCAAACGAGCCTTCTCCTTCGGTAGCTGCTTCTACAGAGCCTTCTCCATCAGCGAGCAGCGAACCGGCAGAGAGTTCAGGTGCAACTGCGCTCGATGATGCATTAGCAGGTAAATATAAAGGCACGAAGGTATCGATGTTCGGACCGTTCACTGATGTCGATCAGGTTAAATTTGAAGAAGCAATTAAAGCTTTTGAGGATACAACAGGTATCGACATCCAATATGAAGGCTCCAAGGAATTCGAAGCTACGATTTCGATTCGCGTAGACGGTGGCAGCGCACCAGATATCGCTGACTTCCCGCAGCCAGGCTTGCTAAACACGTTCGTGAAGTCAGGTAAAGTTATTGACGTCGCTTCGTTCATGGACGCAGAGAAGCTGAAAGCTAACTACAATCAGAGTTGGCTGGACATGGCGACTATGGATGGTCCAAATGGGAAGTTAATGGCGGGTATTTGGGCACGTAGTAGCGTTAAAAGTCTAGTTTGGTATCCTAAAAAGGCGTTCGCAGAAGCAGGCTACACGGTGCCGCAAACTTGGGATGAATTGTTAGCTCTAACCGAGCAAATCGCGAAGGACGGAGATCCAGCGTGGGCAATCGGTATTGAAAGTGGAGCGGCGACGGGCTGGGCAGCTACAGACTGGATCGAGGATATTATGCTTCGTACGACTTCACCTGAAAATTATGATAAATGGGTTAAGGGTGAGCTTCCGTTTACAGATGATATTGTGAAAAATGCCGTTAAGAAAATGTCCGACATCTGGCTGAACAAGGATTATGTATATGGCGGCACTAAATCGATCGTCACGACTGCATTTGGTGATGCTCCGAAGGTTATGTTTGATAATCCACCAAAAGCATGGCTGCATCGTCAAGCAAGCTTCATTACAAGCTTCTTCCCACAAAACCTCAAGTCTGGCGAGGATTATGACTGGTTCTATCTGCCACCCATCGATCCACAATACGGCAATCCTGTACTCGTAGCGGGTGACATATATGCGATGTTTAATGATCGTCCAGAAGTTCGTGCGGTTATGGAATTTTTCACTACGGGTGAGTCGATTAAAACTTGGATTCAATCGGGTGGTGTAATCGCACCGATGAACGATGCTAAACCAGAATGGTATACGAGCGACGTAGAGCGGAGAATGGCTGAACTGGCACAGAAAGCAACAACGCTAAGATTCGATGGTTCTGATCTTATGCCGGGCGCTGTAGGCGCAGGGACATTCTGGAAAGGGATGACGGACTACGTGAGTGGTACGGTTGATCTAGATGGTGCTTTGAAAGAAATTCAAGCGGGCTGGAAATAAGCGGAGTAATAACGATACGTTCATCGGAATAACTGATCGTTCCATAACGGAGGGTATTGCATAACTTGGATGCTTCCCTCCGTTTTGTTTATGGAAGGGAGCCCAACCTAAATGACAACTTCCACGGTAACAACACCGAATACAAAACCCAAAAACAATGTTTTACTGAATGTCATTTTGTCCATTATCGTCGTTGCTTTAAATGTTTTAATGCATACGGGAATATTCATTTTCCTTAGGGACAGTGAGATGAATCCAATAATCCATGCGATCTTAGCGATCCTATGGGGAGTCGGGGGCATTTATTTAATCTATTGGTCGCTTAACTGGGCGGTTGAACGGTATTCAGATTTGTGGCGAAGACGGATCCAGCCTTATTTATTCGTAGGTCCTGCGTTTCTTCTCTTAAGCTGGCTACTGCTCATCCCTACACTCCGTACGTTGTACATGAGCTTTCTTGATGAGAGTTCTTCCAAGTTTGTAGGTTTAGCTAACTATGCTGCAATTTTCACGAATCGATTGCTACTTACCGCATTGCGCAACAATCTGCTGTGGGTGCTATTCGGGGCAACGGCATGTATCGTGCTTGGTTTGCTTATTGCTGTATTGGCGGATAGAAGCAGCTTTGAGCGGATTGCCAAAGCGATCATCTTCCTGCCGATGGCCATATCCTTTGTGGCAGCAGGGGTTATCTGGAAGTTTATCTACTACTATCAACCAGGTAATGAGCAAGTCGGCTTATTAAATGCCATCGTCGTGGCTTTTGGAGGAGAACCTCAAGCTTGGACGAGTATGATGCAGCCGTGGAACAATCTGTTTCTGATCGCCATTCTAATCTGGATGCAGACTGGGTTTGCAATGGTCATTTTTTCAGCAGCGTTAAAAGGTGTGCCCGAAGATTTATTGGAAGCCGCAAGAATGGATGGAGCTGGCGAATTCACAATTTTCTTTAAAATTATTACCCCGTTCATCTCTACGACGATTTTATCGGTAACTACAACGATAATTGTGTTTACTCTGAAAATTTTCGATGTCGTCATGATAATGACAGGTGGGCAATACGACACGGAAGTGGTCGCGACCCAATTTTATCGACAATTTTTCATGTATCGTAATTTTGGGTATGGATCGACGCTCGCAATTGTTCTGCTCATTGCGGTTATTCCCGTCATCGTGTTTAATTTGCGACAAATGCGTAAACAGGGGGGATTCTAATGCGTCGCAGAAAGGGGAGAGCACGTTCCAAAACCGTCGTTAATGTCGTGCTAGCTTTTATTTGCTTAATATGGTTGATCCCAACATTCGGGCTATTCGTCTCTTCCTTCCGCCCAGCTACAGAGATATTGAAGACTGGCTGGTGGACCGTGTTTCCACATAAGGAGAACGTGACCAAGGATACGATTCAGTTACCTAAGGAAACCGATCTGAGACAGCCAATAGAAGTAAAGGGGAAAGCCTATTCCGACGCTGAGCTTAAGAGTGGGGTTAAAGCGAGTGATGGCTCGTTTCTCATTTGGGAGAATCGTCGTGGAAGAACGATTAATGTCCAACAATCAGGCTGGACGATGAATACGTCCTTTACGACAGAAAACTATAAAGGCGTCCTTACTGGTAAGCAATATCAAATTACCGATACAGATGGCAGTGTGAAGACAAAGAAAGGCAGTGGGTTATCGCGTGCATTTCTCAACACTGTGACCGTATCGATACCTGCGACGATTATACCGATTCTTATAGCCACCTTCGCGGCTTATGCATTTGCTTGGCTCAAGTTTCCGCTAAGGAAAACAATGTTCGTAATCGTGATCATGCTGCTTGTCGTTCCGCTCCAGGTGGCGATGATCCCCGTATTGAGGGACTACACCGCGCTTGGTCTTAACGGCACGTTCCTTGGCGTATGGATCGCACATGCCGGATTTGGATTACCGTTAGCTACTTACTTCATGTATTCGTATATTAGCCAGCTTCCGAAGGATTTGTTCGAGTCGGCCTTCATGGACGGTGCTTCGAATTTCACTATTTTCACAAAGTTGATATTGCCACTCGCTGTGCCTTCGATCGCATCTATAAGTATCTTTCAATTTTTATGGGTGTGGAACGACTATTTGGTGTCGCTTGTATTCATCGGTAATCAACCAGGAGTTCAAGTGTTGTCGATGAAAATTGCCGACATGGTCGGTACCCGAGGCAATGATTGGCACCTGCTGACTGCAGCTGCATTCGTGTCGATGTTAATGCCGCTTGCTGTATTCTTTGGTCTACAAAAGTACTTCGTCAGAGGTCTACTTGGAGGATCGGTTAAGGGGTAGTAAGGATAGAACGAACAAAGCCTGGGTCAACCGAGGGATGAGAATTCCCATGGTTCACTCAGGCTTTGTTAGTGTATCAGTCAAACTCGGACTCGGTAAAGACTACTTATCGATCAATTGACGAATCATTTGTTGCTTCCGTTGGGAGCAGCTTAGTCGTTTGGTTGTGTCTCCGAAGAAAATGTGGTTCTCACCTAAGGTTGTGATGTTCTTTACGTTAACATAACAATCGGATGAGACGCGGAAAAACGTTGCGGAGTCTGCCATGATGCGGTTTCTTTCATCGGAGGAGAGTCTCTTTTTGATATTGTAATTCCTTCCGTGAAAGCTGATTAACCCATGTGAGCCAACTTTGAAGAACAAAGTGTCTTGATGTGGCTCGAAATCCTCATACACATTTTTTTCTTGTAGCGCTACAGTCATCGTTCCAATCCCCCTTAGAATGATGTTGCTAAATGGTAGCGCTTTCAGTATAACACGAAAATCGGTGTTTTGGGTAACTTTCCTAAAAATATTATAAAGATTCACAAAAATAAGAAATAAGCCCCATCAGAATAATGATGATTTGATTTCATCATTCCAATGGGACTTCATTTTATTAATGATTCAGAAGGCTAATTCGGATGACATTCCAAGAAGCTTTATTTAGTGTGGCGCTAATCTTAGATCCGTCCGCATGAGCATTACCGTTCGAGTGAGGCTTAACACGATTCGGTTGGCTAGCTGTGTTCGTAGCCTTGAGATCTTGATTCTCAAGTACGATATGCTCAAGAACACGGCAAGCTCCGAAGCTGCGCAGATCGACCTCCAACGGAAGGGGGTTCGTCAGGTCACGGTTAACGGCAAACACAGTTACTTCGTTTAATTGTTCATTGTATACGGCGATCGATTCCAAGTAAGGAATGTCTGTAATATCCTTCGTATCATACTTAGGAGATTGAACGAGTGGTACGAGCGCCTGACCTCGACCATATACAGATGCGTGCATGTAAGGGTAGTAAATCGTTTGTGCCCAAGCCTGACCGTTATTTTCCGTCATGATTGGGGCGATGACGTTGACGAGCTGTGCCAAGCAAGCCATTTTGACGCGATCAGAGTTTTTCAGAAGGGCGATCAGCAAGCATCCCACAACTAGGGCATCTTCCATTGTATACAGGTCTTCCAACTGGGGCGGAGCGATTTGCCAAGGTTCAATTTTCTTATCTGCCTCGTTGGAATGGAACCAAACATTCCACTCATCGAACGAGAGCTGCATTGTTTTCTTGCTGCGCTTCTTCGCTTTAATAAAATCGCAGGTGGCCACAACGCTTCGAATAAAGTCTTCCATTTCAAGTGAGCGTCCAAGGAAGGTGGCCGTATCATTGTCATGATTTCCGTAGTAGCTATGCAGGGAAAGGAACTCCACATGATCGTAAGTATGATCAAGTACAGTTGCTTCCCATTCTGGGTATGTGGCCATTCCTTTACTAGAGCTTCCACATGCAGCGAGCTCGATGGAAGGATCGACCCACTTCATTACTTTCGCTGATTCTGCTGCGATGCGTCCGTATTCTATGGCTGTTTTCGCACCGATCTGCCAAGGACCGTCCATTTCGTTACCTAGGCACCACGTCTTGATCGCATGCGGCTGCTTGTAGCCATGGCTAATCCGTAGATCGCTCCAGTAGGAGCCAGAAGCATGATTCGCATATTCGACGATGTTACGTGCTTCGTCGACGCCATGTGTACCAAGATTGATCGCCCACATGACGTCTGTGCCCGCGATACGTGACCAGTCCACGAATTCGTTTAATCCGAATTGATTTGGTTCGACTGTTCTCCACGCCAGTTCAAGTCGACTAGGACGTTGATCTTTGGGTCCGATCCCGTCCTTCCAATCATAGCCTGAGACGAAGTTGCCACCTGGATAACGGATGATGGGAACTTGAAGAGCTTGAATCAGAGTGATGACATCCTTGCGGAAACCTTGTTCATCGGCTGTGGGATGTCCGGGCTCATAAATACCACCATATACGGCTCTTCCTAAATGCTCAATGAAAGAACCGTATAAGCGGTCGTCAATCGTGGAAATTACGAAATCTTTGTCGACGATCATTTTAGCTGAATGGGACATGATGATCTCTCCTTGGATTAATATATTTGTTAATCAATAAACATATACAACTATTCAAAACTTATTAAACAAGATAATCAGACAATTTGCAATAACCTTTTAACAATTTTATTTGATCTTTCAAGGATTTATATATATATTAATTTAAGTGATGAAGTGGGCTGCAGGTTATAATCCCGGACATTCTATTCCATATCGAATGAGTCCGATAGAATGGGGAGGACCCCAATGATCAGAGCAAATACCGATCGCAAATGGCTGCCTCTATATGAGGCGTTAGCTAGTGAAGTGCGTTTGCGAATATTGGAACTGCTTGCAGAGAAGTCGATGAACTTGAAGGAAATCGCTGAGCGACTCGAGCTGAGCAGCGCGATTCTGACGATGCATGTGCGTAAGCTAGAGCTAGCAGGCTTGATCGATACGAAGATGATACGCAAGCAAGGTGGAACACATAAGATTTGTTCCTTGGCCGAGACAGGTGTGGAAATCAGCTTGCCGCAGGCGGGGGCAACGGAAAGATTGTTTTATGAGCAGCATATTCCTGTGGGGCATTATACCTCCTTCGAGGTTTTCCCAACTTGTGGTTTAGCGACGCGTGAGAAGCTGGTTGGTCAGTTTGACGATCCGCGCTATTTTCTAGATCCCGATAGAGTTAATGCAGCGATCCTATGGTTTGGTAAAGGGTATGTGGAATACAAAATGCCGAATTACTTGCTGCCAAGCCAAGAGCCAGAGGAGTTAGAAATTTCTCTAGAGCTTGCATCAGAAGCACCAGGGGCAAATGATCAGTGGCCGTCGGACATTCGATTCTATCTGAATGATGTTCGGTTAGGGGAATGGACGAGCCCAGGAGATTACGGCGCACATACAAGAGGGCGATTCACACCTGAATGGTGGACGATTGATCTGAACCAATATGGGCTGTGGAAGGTATTAAGAGTAAATCGAAGTGGTACATACATGGATGGGCAGAAAATATCAGATGTTACGATAAGTGATCTGTTATTAGATAAGCATTTTTGGACTTTTCGTTTCGCGGTGGAAGAGGATGCGACCCATGTGGGTGGTTTAACTTTGTATGGATCGGGCTTCGGCAACTATAATCAAGATATTCAAATTAGGGTGTACTACAGCCAGAGGAGATAGATGAAATATGATTAACCGCAAAGTTACCCCCTCGGAAGGCGGCAAAAGGCTGCACCGCTTCCTTAGAAATCTCATGCCGAACATTCCACTGGGGCAAATATACAAGATGATCGATTCCGGAAAAGTTAAAGTAAATGGGAAGCGGAAAAATCAAAACTATGAGCTAGTCGCTGGCGATGAGCTGGTTCTGTACGTGGAGGACGCTGCCTATCAGGAAGCGAGCATTGGCCAGAAGAAGGCCAAGTATGTCGGAGTTAATGCAAATGTGAATGTTATTTATGAGGACGCTGAGCTGATGGTCGTTAATAAGCCTGTTGGGATGCTGACGCATCCCGACCAAGCAGACCAGAAGGATACGCTCGTCAATCGTGTGCATGCCTATCTGTATCGCCAGGGCGAGCTCGATAGTCCAATGTTCATGCCTGCTACTGCCAATCGATTGGATCGCAACACAAGTGGAATAATTCTTGTTGGGAAAACAGCGGGCATGCTGCATCAATTAAATCAGTGGATTCAGAAGCATGAGCTGCAGAAATATTATGTAACGATTGTAGAAGGCAGATTGACTGGGGAAGGGATATTAAAGGGTGATCTCATTCGCGATGAGAAGAAAAACCGGACCCACGTCGTCAGTGATAAGACGGATGTTGCGAAGCATGGCGGTGCCGAACAAGTGAAGACAGCTGAGACGCGGTATCGTGTTCTGCAGACGGGTAACTCGCACTCCCTTGTTGAGATTGAGCTCATTAGTGGACGGACGCATCAGATCCGTACTCATTTTCAAGATATCGGTCATTCCGTGCTAGGGGATATTAAATATGGGGGTAATCGATTCGGTGATGTGAACCATCAGCTGTTGCATGCTTGGCGTATCGTCTTACCGGACGGACGTGAGTTCAAGGCACCATTGCCTGCGCAGATGTGTACAGTTGCTGAACGAGTAGGTCTGAATTCGAATTTCTAAACAGAGGTTGTTATGGTGATTTAGTGGGGGGCGATAGGAATGATGGGCTACATAGATGCCTTAGCAGCATGGTTTAGACAGTATGCTGACCGGGAGAAAGCTTTGCCGATGGAAGGATATATGCGCAATCAGTATCCGTTCCTTGGAATAAAATCACCGGAGCGTAAACAGCTGATCAAACAGTTCTGGAAGGAACACGGTATTCCGAGTGAGGGGCAACTCCTAACGGTCGTGCAACAGCTGTGGCAATTGCCGGAACGCGAGTTTCAGAATGTGGCAATGGATTTTCTCGAGAAATACGGTAAACAGGCGGTGAAGTCGGATATCGATGTGTTTGAGAGTCTCGTAACGGCGAAATCCTGGTGGGATACGGTCGATTATTTGGCATCACACACGATGGGGGATCATCTGAAGAGGTTTCCGGAGCTCATCCCGAGCTATACGGAGCGATGGATTCTTTCTGATAATCTCTGGCTACGCCGAACCGCATTGTTGTACCAATTGAGATATAAGCAGCATACGGACGTGGAGAGGTTGTTCGACTACATTGTGCGTTGTAAAGATGAGAATGAGTTTTTCATCCGTAAGGCGATCGGTTGGGTGCTCCGGGAATATTCGAAAACCGATGAATCAGCCGTTCGTCGTTTTGTAGCCGATACGAAGCTATCCCCTCTAAGCATGAAGGAAGCCCTTAAATACGTTTCTCGTTAAATGACACAACTTCTTCACACCATTCTGAATGGGGCATTGGTATGATAGTACTAATTTGGCTCATGTCGGAGGGTTCAGCATATGTTAAAAACAACACTTGGGCGATTGCACCTTATTGGAACTGTCGAGACGATTTCATTCCTAGCCCTGCTATTGATCGCAATGCCGCTTAAGTATTTTGCTGATATTCCGGAAGCTGTAAGATGGGTCGGAGCTGCACATGGGGCTTTGTTCGTATTATATTTGTTAGCCGTGCTAAATACGCTCCTTGTTCGTAAAATGTCATTTCTATTAGCTGTGCTTGCAGTCATCGCCGCATTTATCCCTTTTGGACCTTATTTGATTGAGCGTAAGATTCGTAAATAACACTTCTGAGATAAAATGATATTTTCCAATTTTGAAATAAGAGTTACCCCATAAAGTCGTAAGACTTGTGGGGTAGCTCTTTTTTACTGTCTATGAGGAAGTAAACCATCATAGCAATGGTGTTAAGCTTCATTAGTTAATTACTCTTAATTTGATATTGATATTCAAATAAAAAGGTGCATAAGTAAAACATGGATAGATCATCTATTGATGATCTTTTTTTGTTGCCTTTCACATAAAAGCTTCTGAGGGCATGGTAGTTTCAGCCGTTATATTTAGAAGAGACAGAGGAATCCTGTTAGATAATTTTGCTGACATAGAAAAAAAGAGAACCGGCAAACGATGCCGGTTCTCTTCTATATAAAAGGTTTGCATGCTAAGCGTCATCATGATAAGATAAAAAGACTGTTGCATATATGGTTGTTAAGACAAATTTATTTCATCTTATCTACAGTATTATCATACCATGTGGATTTGCGGTTTGTCAAATGTTATTTTGTTTCTTCATACCAAACCGAAAAGGAGCGTGTTCGTAATAATGAAAAACGTGGAGGAATGGCAGCGAGAACAAGAGCGGCTAGATCTGGTTAAGGAAAGAATAAGATCAAGAATCACCGAATTGGAACCGGAAGTAGCTGGACTGCGAGATCAGGTGACGGACATTCGCAAGCGGTTTTGGGAAGAAGTTACAGTCAACACGAGCACGGACGAAGATTTCGAAGAGACCTTCTACAGTATAAAGCAGCAAGAAGCGTTGCTTTCCGAAAGGGAGCGTAGTCACCGATTACGGATGCAGCGTTGGAAAAACATGAATCGGCTTCTGCCGTCTCCCTACTTTGGACGCATCGATTTTCAAGAGGGTGGATTGAGCTTCAGTGAGCAAATATATATCGGTGTATCGTCCTTCGTAGATGAAGACGGTATGAGCTTTCTTGTGTATGACTGGCGAACGCCAATTGCCAGTATGTACTATGACTATTCCCCAGGGATGTCCGCTTATGAAACGCCAGATGGACAAATTACGGGAACAATGGAACTGAAGCGGCAATACCAGATCCGCGACGGTCAGCTCCAAAATGTGTTCGACACGAGTCTGACGATCGGTGACGAATTGCTTCAGCAGGTGCTTGGCAAGGGTGCGGATACACAAATGAAAAGCATCGTGGCTACAATCCAGAAGGAGCAAAATGCCATCATTCGCAACGACAAGAGCCGTATGCTTATTGTTCAAGGGGCGGCAGGCAGCGGAAAGACATCTGCAGCGCTGCAACGTGCAGCATACTTGTTGTATAAATATCGCAATCATCTCAAGGCGGACCAGATCGTTCTTTTCTCACCTAATCCGATGTTTAACAGTTATGTATCTACGGTCCTTCCCGAGCTTGGCGAGGAAAATATGCAGCAGACGACCTTTCAGGAATATCTTGCATATTGGCTTGAATCCGCATTGCGTATAGAGGATCCATTCGAGCAAATCGAATATGTACTAACGTCTAACTTTACGCAAGAGTATAGAGCACGGTTGGATGGGATTCAATATAAGGCGTCTGAAGCCTTCTTGCAAGCCATCCAAAGCTATGCGCTGTGGTTGAGGAAGGAAGGCATGCTATTCCACGATATTCGCTTTCGGGATCGCGAGTTGATTACGGCGGAACAAATGAAATCACAATTTTACAGCTACGACAGTTCCATTCGTCTCGTTAATCGTGTCTTTCTGCTGCGGGAATGGCTGCTGAGAGAACTGACTATGTTGGAGCGTAAGGAACAGGATGCGTTCTGGGTTCAAGATGAGCTCGATTACCTTGATAACGAGCAATATACCGAAGCCTACCGTACATTGCTCAAGAAGTACCAGCGAGAAACGGCGGTTTTTGATTTTACAGAACAATATGTGGAAGCCTATGGGGAGTTTCGCAGCCAGGAGCAGGGAGAAGAAAATGTCTTCGACTTTACCATGCAGGAAGAAGAACTGCTTCGTCGGACGATCGTGAAGGAGCATTTTAAACCGCTGAGACGGGAAGTGAAGAGGTTAATGTTCATAGATTCAATCGGGCTGTACGATCAATTGTTCAATGACGAGGGCGCTTATCGTAAAATGACGAACGATACCGTTGTGCCCGACCTGTGGCCGGAAATCTGTAAGCAAACGAAGGATAAGCTAAGTCGGCTTGAGCTGTTTTATGAGGATGCGACCCCGTTCTTGTATTTAAAAGAACTCCTTGAGGGAGCTCGGACAAACACGGAGGTGCTGCATTTGTTTGTCGACGAGGGTCAGGATTATTCGCCGTTCCAATATGCGTTTCTCAAACAGTTGTTTCCTCGGGCTCGCATGACTGTGCTAGGAGATTTCTGCCAGGCGATCTTTCCCCAGGCAACGAATCTGCACGAGGCGGATTCTCCTTTGATCCGGCTTTACGGCGAGGCGGAAACGAGCTTGATTCGTCTTGTACGAAGTTATCGTTCAACCCGCGAGATTGTGGAGTTTACGAAGTCATTGCTAAACAGCGAAGAGATCGTGCCATTCGAGAGAAGCGGTAGGAAGCCGTATCTTGTGAAGGCTGTCAGCAGTGAAAAACGGGCGGCGCGAATAATTGAAGACCTCGCGACGCTGAGGGCTGAAGGCTACGACTCCATCTCCATAATAACGAAAACTGAAGCCGAAAGCCGCGAGGCCTACGAAGCATTGACGACACAGGGCTGTGAAGCGCTGCGGCTTATTACGAAAGAGACGCTCACCTTCGAGAAGGGGGTGTCGGTTATACCTGCTTATCTCGCCAAAGGTGTTGAGTTTGATGCGGTACTGATCTACGATGCTTCTACTCAAGTATACAATCGGGAAAGCGAACGCAAGCTCTTCTATACGGCATGTACGCGCGCGATGCATTGCCTCTTGCTCTATACAACAGGAGAATGGACACACTTCATTCCGACAATCGATATATCGTTATTTGAGGTGGAGGAACTTCTGTAGCATGTCTTCGTGATCAAGGTAAAGCGGGCCATCCTCAAAGGATGGCCTTGCCTTAAAGCAGCTCCGTTCATATTCAGTTCATAATTAAGTCATATAATAATTTTTACATATGAAATCTATGTTATTATAGCAATGATATTTTGATTCGAACCGGAGATGATGCTAATGATAAAGCTATTTCGTTTTTTGAAGCCGTACCGCTGGATCGTTGTTGTAGTGATGGCGCTTATTCTCATGCAGTCTTTAAGTGAGCTATATTTGCCCACTTTAATGGCTGATATTATCAACGATGGGGTTGTGAAGGGCGACATTCCATATATTTGGAAAATTGGTGGGTTCATGCTTGCTGTTACGGCAGTAGGCACCCTAGTTTCCATTGCTGCAAGCTACCTATCTTCTCGTATTGCAGCTGGCTTTGGTCGTGATCTACGAAGTAAGACATTTCGTCACGTTGAGAATTTCTCCTTACAGGAATTTGACAAGATTGGAACGGCATCGCTCATTACTCGCACGACCAATGACATTACTCAAGTGCAAATGGTGCTCATGATGATGATGCGGTTAATGGTTGCGGCACCGATGATGTGCATCGGCGGATTGATCATGGCTGTATCTAAGGACGCGCATCTATCGCTCGTATTTGTTGGCGCCATTCCTATTCTAGCGCTAACGATATTTATTATTGCAAGTAAAGGGATTCCCTATTTCAAAGTGATGCAGAAGAAGATCGATAAGCTAAATCTTGTGCTTCGCGAAGGTTTGACTGGGATGCGGGTTATTCGGTCGTTTAACCGATTCGAGCATGAGACAGAGCGCTTCGAGGAAGCGAACCAAGATTTGACGCAAACCGCGATCAAAGTGAATCAAATTATGGCTTTTATGATGCCAATGATGATGCTCATTCTCAACTTTTCTTCGATTGCAATTATTTGGTTTGGTGGGATAAGGGTCAGCGGCGGTCATATGCAAGTTGGGGATCTCATGGCTTTCTTGCAATATGCGATGCAAATTATGTTCTCTCTCCTCATGGTATCGATGATGTTCGTTATGGTTCCACGAGCTTCGGCATCTGCAGTGAGGATTAACGAAGTATTGAATACTGTGCCAGTTATCGTAGACAAAGGTAGAGATCCAGAAACGGAGAGTGGATCGGACGCATTGGAACAAGGTGCAGGCGTAGTTGACTTCGACAATGTGACCTTCCGCTACCCAGGTGCAGAGAGCCCAGCGATAACAGGGATTTCCTTTCAGGCTCGCCCAGGAGAGGTGACGGCGATTATCGGAGGAACAGGATCAGGCAAATCCACATTGATTAGCTTGATTCCAAGGTTCTACGATATTGAGGACGGCGTTGTTCGTATTGATGGACGCGATGTTCGTGATCTATCGATTGATGAGCTCCGCTCAAAAATTGGCCTAGTGCCACAGAAGGCCATGCTGTTCACTGGAACGGTGGCTGATAATATTCGTTATGGAAAAACCGATGCGAGCGATGAAGACGTAAATCATGCAGCAAGGACTGCACAGGCTGATGAGTTTATTAACGGAATGCCTGAAGGGTATGCTGCGCCCGTCTCGCAAGGTGGATCGAATCTGTCTGGTGGACAGAAGCAACGGTTATCCATCGCTCGTGCGCTTGTTCGGAAGCCACAAATCTATTTGTTCGATGACAGCTTCTCCGCACTTGATTTCAAGACAGATGCGAAATTAAGGGCAGCTCTCAAGGGAGAAACGACGGAAGCTACCGTTATTATTGTGGCACAGAGGGTGAGTACAGTCATGGATGCTAATCGGATCATTGTGCTCGATGAAGGACAAATAGTCGGCATCGGCAATCACAAGGAATTGATGGAAGGCTGCAGAGTGTATCGTGAGATTGTATCATCGCAGCTGTCTGAGGAGGAAATCGCATGAGTGAACCACGCGGTAATCAGGAGATGCATCATAAAGGACCACCACCAGGTAGAGGACCGATGGGTGGAGGCATGGGCGGCGGTGGTATGGGCATGCCTGTACAGAAAGCTAAAAATTTCAAAGGTACACTACGTAGGCTAATGGGATATTTGCGTCCGCAACGCACGAAATTACTGGCTGTGCTTATAACCGCAGTACTTAGTACAGCTTTTGCAATCTATAGCCCAAAGGTGCTCGGTAACGCAACGACAATATTGTTCGATGGTATGATGGGTAAGCTTCGTGGCGACCCGGATGCCCATTTCGATCTTGCAGGCATTTGGCAAATTGTTGCTTTCCTTGCTGCTCTCTACTTAGTAAGCTCGATATTTAGCTATATCCAGCAGTTTCTCATGGCTGGAGTTGCTCAGAAAACAGTATATGGCTTGCGCAATGAAGTGAATGCCAAGCTTGGTAAGCTTCCGCTTAAGTTTTTCGATAGCCGAACGCATGGTGAAATTCTGAGCCGAGCAGTTAACGATGTCGATAATATTAGCAACACCTTACAGCAGAGCTTGACTCAACTGATTACATCAGTCATTACGATCATTGGCGTAATCATTATGATGCTCACGATTAGCCCGTGGTTGACGCTTATTCTGCTACTAACACTCCCACTTTCTCTTATCGTCATTAAAGGGGCAGCGGGTCGGTCCCAGAAGCATTTTAAAGCTCAGCAGATGGAGTTAGGCACTTTGAATGGCCACGTTGAAGAAATGTATTCCGGTCACAAAATCGTTAAAGCGTATGGGCAGGAAGAAATCTCTGTTGCCAAATTCGATAAAATTAACGAAAGATTGTACGAATCTGGGTGGCGTGCACAATTCGTATCTGGGAATATTATGCCGCTAATGAGCATGGTGAGTAACATCGGCTATGTGTTCATCAGCGTAGTTGGTGGAATTATGGTTACGAAGGGTTCGATCTCGATTGGTAATATTCAAGCTTTTATCCAATACGCTAGACAGTTCTCCATGCCGCTAGTACAAACTGCAAATATCGCCAACATTATTCAATCGACAATCGCGTCGGCTGAGCGTGTGTTTGAGCTATTGGACGAAGCTGAAGAAATTCCAGAAGCCAGTGGGGGGCTTGAAGCTGAGCTAGTTTCTCCGAAAGGGGACGTTGCCCTGCATGGAGTGAGTTTCGGCTACAAGGAAGATGCAATGCTCATTGAAAATATGGATATCAACGTTAAGAATGGTCAGACAGTGGCGATTGTTGGTCCAACTGGAGCTGGGAAAACAACGTTAGTTAACCTGCTTATGCGTTTCTATGAAGTAAATGAAGGTCATATTACGATAGACGGGGTTGATATTACGCAGATGAAGCGTGGTCAACTTCGCAGCTTGTTTGGTATGGTGCTTCAGGATACTTGGCTGTTCAACGGGACGATCCGCGACAATATTGCTTATGGACGCAAGGGGGCAACGGAGGAGCAAATTATTGAAGCCGCCAAAGCAGCACATGCGGATCACTTTATCCGCACGTTACCAGAAGGCTATAGTACTGTGTTGAATGAAGAAGCTTCTAACTTGTCGCAAGGCCAGAAACAGCTGTTGACGATTGCCCGCGCGATATTGGCGGATCCCGCGATTCTCATTCTGGATGAAGCGACAAGTAGTGTAGATACACGGACGGAAGTGCATATTCAGAAGGCAATGCATGAGCTGATGAATGGCAGAACAAGCTTCGTTATCGCTCATCGCCTATCAACAATTCGGGAAGCAGATTTGATTCTTGTCATGAATAAAGGTAGCATTATCGAGAAAGGCACGCATAATGAGCTGTTAGCTCAGGATGGCTTCTATGCGGATCTGTACAACAGCCAGTTTACTGGCGGGGGTGTACAACAGAGTGTGGGATGAGCGGGTGATGAAAATTCCTCTTCGCGCGAAGCATCATACAACAACCTTTACTAAACCAATGTGACGAGAGGAAAGATGATCATGGCAAGCTTTGAAGAAGTCGTTCGCGGACGTCGCAGTATCGGGAAAGTAAAGGCGGATCCAGTTCCTAAGGAGCTAGTGGAGAAGCTGATCGAAGCCGCAGTTTGGGCACCGAACCATCATGGAACTGAACCGTGGAAATTTATCGTTATGACAGGAGAAGGCAGACGGGTATTAGGTCAAGCCTATGTGGACATAACATTGGAATCGATTCAGGACTTCACTGAGGAAGAGCGGAACATACGGTTGGAGAAGGAAGTCGCTAAGGCATTCCGTGCTCCGGTTGTTATTGCGGCGGTATGTGTCCCCTCGGATGCTCCCAAGGTAAATCCGATTGAAGAGCTTGCCGCAGCTCATTCTGCTGTGCAAAATCTATTGTTAATGGCACATGCAAGTGGTCTTGGTGCAGTGTGGCGTTCGGGAGATCCGATGTATCATCCGAAGATGAAGCAAGCGTTTGGGCTTGGTGGGAACGAACAGGTTGTTGGACTTATTTATATAGGCTACCCGGATATGCAACAGCCTCTTGGTAAGCGGATTTCGGGTAAAGAGAAGACAGTTTGGCTTGAAGGCTAATAGGTCCTAAAATCAAAAAGAGTCAATCCACACGGTAATTATCGTGGGATTGGCTCTTTTTAATGTTATTCGACATGATTAATCTATTTCAGATACCGAACGCCGGACGATCATGTCGGCAGGGAGGACGATCTTCTTCCACGGCATGCCTGTTTCTTCGCGTTCTTGAATGCGTTCTACGAGCATCTGAGTGCCGAGATAGCCGAATTGATAAGCTTGCTGAGCAACAACGGTTAAGAAAGGGTCGATATCGGAAAATGGACCCAGATCATCAAAGCAGACAAGGGACATGTGCTCAGGCACGGTAATGCCACGGTTGTGTAGTGTTCGTATGACTTCTACCGCTAGAACATTGTTTCCCGCAACAATCGCAGTCGGTAGGGGGTCCATTCGATTTAGCCAGCTTTCGATATCGGATAAGTCACTTCGAGGCTCAAAGGCAGTCTCTAGTACATAATTCTCGTCAAATTGTAGATCGTTCAGCTTCAGAGCTTCCTTGTAGCCTTCTAATCTTAACCGGGCGCTAGAAACATTCGGAGATCCATTGATTAATGCAATCCGTTTGTGCCCCAGCGAGGTTAAGTGGTCCACGAGCTTACGCGCACCTTCTTTACTGTCGCCAAGTACAACGTCACTGTCCATGCCAGGAACTTCCCGATCCAGCAGCACGAAAGGGACCCGATGCTTGCGAAGGGTTTCTAGGTGTGGCAAAGAGGGATCACCTGCCGGGGCAACTAGGACGCCATCCACTCTGGTGGTCAAGATCGTGTCGACGTAATCCTTTTCCTTCTCCACGCTTTCATCCGAATTACCGAATAAAAGACGATAGCCATGCTTCTTGGCAGCATCCTCCGCACCGCGCGCTAATGTCGTATAGAAAGGATTCGTAATATCCGTTATAAGCAGGAACAGCAGATTGCTCTGCTGAAGCACTAAGCTACGAGCCATATGGTTAGGGACATAATTCAAATCTTCCATGACACGACGAACCTTGGACCTCGTTTTATCGCTGATTTTACCAGTGTTATTGATAACCCTAGAAACGGTCATCGCAGACACACCTGCTTTGGCAGCAATGTCGTATATTGTAACCATGAATAAGACTCCTCGTCGTCAATAGGTTCTTCTATCTTACAAAATTAAAGAATTGACAGCAAGCGTTTTGCCTGATAATTTAATGTTATCGGTAACATTTTATAACACTTTGGAGGCTGATCACATGGCAGAGCAAAATTTCAGATGGAACGGCGGATTTCCGAAAATCGGTATTCGTCCTACGATTGATGGCAGACGCAGAGGCGTTCGTGAATCACTAGAAGAACAAACAATGAACATGGCTAAAGGTGTAGCTAAGCTATTCTCTGAAAACTTGCGCTATCCAGATGGTTCACCAGTGGAATGTGTGATAGCGGATACAACAATCGGTGGTGTAGCGGAATCTGCTGCAGCTGCAAGCAAATTTGCTAGAGAAAACGTGGGTGTATCGATAACGGTTACGCCTTGCTGGTGTTACGGAACGGAAACAATGGATATGGATCCTTCAATCCCTAAAGCGGTATGGGGCTTTAATGGTACTGAGCGTCCAGGGGCTGTGTATCTTGCAGCGGTATTGTCCGCATATGCTCAGAAAGGTCTACCCGCATTCGGAATCTACGGTAAAGACGTACAAGATGCTGGATCAACAGAGGTTCCAGAAGACGTAAAAGGGAAATTGCTTGGTTTCGCTAGAGCAGGACTTGCAGTGGCTCTGATGAAAGGCAAATCTTACTTATCTATGGGTTCTGTATCTATGGGTATCGCGGGTTCGATCGTCAATGATAGCTTCTTCCAGGAATACTTAGGTTTACGTACCGAGTATATCGATATGAGCGAATTCGTTCGTCGTATGGAAGAAAACATCTACGATCCAATCGAGTATGAGAAGGCATTTGCTTGGGTAAAGGAAAATTGCATTGAAGGTCCTGATAACAATCCAGCGGAGATTCAAACATCCCGCGAACAAAAGGACAAGGATTGGGAAACTGTTGTTAAGATGACGATCATTGCTCGCGACCTGATGATTGGCAATCCTCGCTTAGATGAACTGGGCTTCTACGAAGAAGCACAGGGACATAATGCAATCGTGTCTGGTTTCCAAGGTCAACGTCAGTGGACGGATCATTTCCCTAACGGCGATTTCATGGAAACGATCCTTAACTCCTCATTCGATTGGAACGGGATTCGTGCTCCATACATGGTTGCAACGGAAAATGATAGCTTGAACGGTGCCGTTATGTTGTTCGGTAACCTACTGACTAACACAGCGCAAATCTTCTCGGACGTACGTACTTACTGGAGCCCAGAATCTGTAGAGCGAGTTACAGGTCACAAGCTTGAAGGTGCTGCGGCAAACGGAATTTTACATTTGATCAACTCGGGTTCTTCGACAATGGACGGAACTGGTGAGCAAACGAGAGACGGTAAGCCAGCAATGAAGCCTTTCTGGGAAATTTCCGCTGAAGAAGCTCAGAAATGTCTAGATGAAACTTCTTGGCGCCCGGCTTCTGTTGAATATTTCCGTGGGGGCGGTTACTCCTCCGACTTCCTAACTCGCGGTGGTATGCCGATGACGATGTCCCGTCTGAACTTGGTTAAAGGAATCGGACCTGTGCTGCAAATTGCGGAAGGCTATTCCGTAGATCTCCCATCTGATGTACATGACACGTTGGACAAACGGACAGATTCGACTTGGCCGACAACTTGGTTTGCACCGATCCTTACGGGTAAGGGCTCGTTCAGCAGCGTATATGATGTCATGGACAACTGGGGTGCTAACCATGGCTCAATCAGCTATGGTCACATTGGAGCGGATCTAATCACGCTTGCTTCTATGCTTCGTATCCCGGTTAGCATGCACAACGTTGCTGACGATCAAGTTTTCCGTCCTCGTGTATGGGGCTTGTTCGGTACAGACAATGCAGAAAGCGCAGACTATCGCGCATGCAACAATTTCGGACCTCTTTATAAATAATAATCTGACGACACTGTCGACTGTTTCAGCAATGAAGCAGACGGCAGTTGTCTGTCCATAGAATGGAGTAATCCCATGAGTAGCCATGATATACGTCAAGAACTATGCAAATACGCTCAGAAAACCGTATCGAACAAGTTAGTTGTAGGACCTGGTGGCAACCTGAGCGCACGATTCGAGGGTAAAATGTATCTTTCTCCAAGCGGCTTCGCTTTGGATGAAATTCAACCAGAGCAATGGGTAGAAGTTGATATCGAGACAGGGCACATTACGGACATCGGTCTTCGTCCTTCTTCAGAAGTGCTTATGCATCTTTACGCATATCGCCAAAATCCGAACATCGGAGCTATGGTACACACGCATCCGCCTTATTGCATCGCTTTTACACTTGTGGAGAGGGATCTTCCGATCATGTTCCCAGACCAAGCGGCTCTTGTAGGCAAAACGGTATACGTTGACTATGTGCTACCGACTACGGATAAGCTTGCCGACGCTGTTGTTGAGAAAATCGAGCATGCTTCGATCCTCTTAGGCAACCATGGCTTAGTAACAACTGGGCGCAATTTACGTGAAGCTTACTATCGCACCGAGGTTGTTGAGGAAAGCGCGAAGATTTTCCTTATCGCTAAAGCGATTAAAGAGCCGAAGGTTCTAACTAAGGAAGAGTTCGAGGAAATCGCTTCCCTTGAGAGCGAAGCTTACCGTGTAGAATTGCTACAGAAGATGAAATAGAAGAAGCTCTCGCTTCGAAGAAGAGAGGGGATTGTCATGACAACGGGAACAACGGTATTGGCATTCGACATGGGGGCTAGCAGTGGGCGGGCTGTGATCGGACAGTTGATGTCTGATTCAGAGGGCGTACGTAAGCTGGAAGTTACGGAAATCCATCGCTTTCCCAATCATGCGATTCAAGTTGGACAGCATTTACACTGGGACATATTGCGACTGCTTCATGAGTTGAAGAAGGCAATTCGTCTTGCCTTCCAAGGTGGATACTCGCCGGCGACATTTGGTATTGATACATGGGGTGTCGATTTTGGGTTGCTTGATGCGAATGGTGAGCTACTAGGTAACCCTTATCACTACCGTGATTCACATACGGAAGGTCTCATCGAAGAAGTAAGCGGTTTGATTGGACAAGAAGCATTGTTTAAGATGAGCGGCTTGCAGTTCATGCCTTTTAATACTCTGTATCAGTTGTACGCGATGAAGAAGGCGGCTTCTCCGAAGTTAGATATCGCACAGACGTTACTGCTAACGCCTGATTTATTGACGTATTTGCTTACCGGAGTGAAGTCATGTGAGTTCACGATGGCGACGACTACACAGCTCTATCATCCGGGTACACAAGCTTGGAATACGGAGCTAATGGAGCGTTTAGGCATTCCTTCTCAGCTATTCCTCACACCTGTGCATCCAGGAACGGTCACGGGTTCCTTGTCACCTGAAGTCATGGCAGAGTTAGGCGTTCCAGCTATCCGGTCGGTATCGGTCGGAACGCACGATACGGAGTCCGCGATAGCTGCTGTTCCTGCAGGAGATGAGCCGTTTGCTTTTCTTGTGTGCGGGACATGGTCGCTGTTAGGTACTGAGATGAAGCAGCCTTTGCTAAGCAATGAGACGATGGAGCTGGAATTTTCCAACGAAGGCGGCGTAGGCGGGACGTACCAATTGCTTAAAAACATCATGGGTCTGTGGCTGCTACAGGAATGTAAGCGGGAATGGGACGAGCAAGGGAAAGAGATCAGCTTCCCTGAATTGGTCCGTATGGCCGAACAGGCTACGCCGTTCCGTAGTCTGATCCATCCTGATGATCCGAGGTTTTTCTCGCCGTCTGGCATGGTGGACAAAGTCCGCGGCTTCTGTGCCGAAACGAATCAACCGATTCCTCAAACCGAGGGAGAAATTGTTCGTTGTATTCTAGAGAGTCTAGCGTTACGTTATCGCCAAGCACTAGAGCAGGCGGAGAAGTTAACAGATACTCGTTATGGCGGTCTTCACATGGTTGGCGGTGGCATTCAAAATCAACTCCTATGTCAATTCACAGCTAATGCGTTAGGAAAACCAGTATGGGCCGGGCCAATTGAAGCGAGTGCAATTGGCAATATGCTGATGCAGCTAGTAGCGCTAGGGGAATGCAAAGATTTGCGGGAAGCACGTAAGCTCGTTGCAGATTCGTTCCCAATCGATGTCTATGAGCCTAGTATTGATGCGAATTGGTCCACTGCCTATGAGACTTTCCTTGGCTTCGGTCGGGTATAACAGGAGGAAACGTAGATGTTAAAAGGGATCTCAAGCTTAATTTCTCCGGAACTGCTTAAAGTGTTAATGGAAATGGGACATAGTGATGAGATTGTGATCGGCGACGGTAACTTTCCTGCTGCCAGCCATGCGCAAAGATTAATTCGTGCAGATGGTCACGGTGCTCCTGAGCTGCTTGATGCCATTCTTCGCTTGTTTCCGTTAGATCAATACGTGGACAAACCTGTAGCCCTTATGCAAGTGGTGCCAGGTGATACGGTGGAAACGCCGATCTGGAGCACTTACGGCGAAATCATTGAAGCACATACGGGCATTAAGGCTCCGTTCGAGGAAGTGGAACGGTTCGCATTTTACGAGCGAGCTAAGAAGGCCTATGCGATCATCTCCACAGGAGAAGGCGCGCTTTATGCGAATTTGATATTGAAAAAAGGCGTTATCACGAAGTAATTCACATAACGTAACTGATCTTTATGATCCTGTTCCTTCTTCGATGAAGGGACGGGATCTATTATTTTTTGGATCCTATCTCTACCTCTTGCGAATTTGAACTTTTTTCGTTAGAATACTGAATTATCGTTCAGTATTGTAGTGTATCGCCTTCTTTGGATCGGAGTGGATGAATTGAATAAAAAGAAGCTCCAGAGCGAGCAAACAAAAAAACGAGTCGCGGATGCTGCAAAAGCTTTATTTGTTCAGAAGGGATATAAGGCAACTTCGATAGACGATATCGTGAATGCAACGGGGAGTAGTGCCGGGAATATTTATTATCATTTTAAAAGCAAGGAAGGCTTATTTCTCTATTTAATAAGCGAATGGGATCGAGAATGGGAGCAGAGGTGGAGTGAGAAAGAAGCGATTTATCATACGACTAAAGAAAAGCTTTACGGTATGGCGGAGCAATTAGTTGTTGATAATCTCAATCACCCTCTAACTAAAGCGGCTGATGAGTTTTTTAACAATGCGGAAAAAGCAAGTGATGTTCAAGAACGAATAGCTGAGATGATGGCAGGTTATCTTAAATTTAATCGCAAGCTGCTTCAGCAGGGAATTGAAGACGGTGAGCTTATGGAACTTAACGTGGACAGTCTTGCTATTGTTCTTGATAGCTTAATTATTGGACTTAGTCAGCATTCTCGCAAAATGCAGCAGGAAGCTGCACTCGAATTATATAAATTAGCGATGGATATCTTCCTTAATGGAATTACAAAAGCTCCGGTTTGATCTCTAAGGGTTAGGAACAACAATCCTTATCCAAACCAACATCTTAGAATGAACGTTCAGTATAATTGTTTGGGGGATTTATGATGGTATTGTTACTTAAAAATAGGGGAGCTATTCTGCTCCTTATGCTAAATATATTTCTGGTATTTACAGGAATCGGTTTAGTTATTCCAATTATGCCTATGTATATGGCAGATCTAAATATTAGTGGAACTGTTGTGGGACTCCTTGTCGCAGCATTCTCGTTAACTCAGCTCTTATTTTCACCTTTAGCTGGTAGGCTGTCTGATTCGTATGGTCGGAAAAGAATCATTGTGCTGGGGATGCTTGTTTTTAGCTTTTCCGAGTTACTCTTCGGGATTGCTGGCTCGCCAGCTCTGTTATTTCTCGCAAGAATGCTGGGGGGAATCGGAGCAGCTCTAATTATGCCGGCTGTAATGGCTTATACAGCAGATGTGACGACGAATGAAGAAAGAGCGAAAGGGATGGGATTTATCAATGCAGCGATAACAACGGGATTTATTATCGGTCCTGGCATTGGTGGGTATCTTGCTGAATTCGGTATTCGCGTTCCGTTCTACGCTGCTGCAATTGCTGCACTTATAGCGGCGGTTATTACGGCATTGATTTTGCCTGAATCAGCACGAGCTAGCAAGCCGATAAATTCAAACGCGGTTCTGGAGAAGAAAAAAAGCTTTATTCAGCAGTTGCTACACTCCGTCCATGAGCCTTATTTTATTAGCTTGATCATTGTGTTTGTTATGTCTTTTGGTTTAGCGAATTATGAAACGATCTTTGGGCTGTTTGTTGATCATAAGTTTGGGTTCACTCCGAAAGACATTGCGTTTATTATTACGTTTGGTTCCATCGCAGGTGCTGTTGTACAAATCACCGTGTTTGGATGGATTTTGGAACGCTTTGGAGAGAGGAAAGTCATCTCAATCTGTTTATTAATTGCAGGACTTTTTATCTTATTGACACTTTTTGTGAGCAGTTTTTGGATGATTTTCGCGGTTACTTTTATCGTGTTTTTATCGATCGATATTTTACGTCCGGCGATCGGTACACAGATGTCGTTAATGGCCCAAGAGCAGCAAGGGTATGTCGCTGGCTTGAACTCTGCTTTTACGAGTCTGGGGAATATCGCTGGACCTATGGTTGCAGGATTCTTATTTGATGTTGATATTAACTACCCTTATGTGCTTGCAGCCGTTATCTTATTTATAAGCTTTATATTATCCGTGAGAAGTGGAAGCGGAAGACGTGTGGGATTAACACAAAGTTAACCCATCACCGGGAATAAGTCCGCAGATACCTAAGAGAAACAAAAACAGTAATCTAGTCGACTCCTCATGCCGGCTGGATTACTGTTTTTTTATCGTAGATGATTTGTATGAATCAATAAGGTGATGGTGTAACGTTATTCGTCAGAAACTACCGATGTGGTGAGAAATAGAGTGATGGGATAACGTTAAAGGCTTCTCAGAACCTGTTTTTGGTGCGTTTGTGATCGATAGAGTGATGGCGTAACGTTATTCATGAGCTCCGTGGCGTGCGGGCGGCAAATAGAGTGTTAGGACAACTCTAAGTTTGGCTTAGTGCGGTCAAGTATGGCAGGGCTAGTGTTCCTCGAACCGATCTGTTATGAGAATTGGCACACTCAAAGTGATAGTAAATTGGATCTTAACAATGCCAATTTTGCATGTTAGGATGGATAAAAAATACCGCAGAGTCAAGATCAAGGGGATTAACAAATGAAAATATTCGTAGCGGGATCAACAGGTGTGATTGGCCGTCTGTTACTACCGAAGTTAGTAAGTGCAGGTCACGAGGTCGTTGGGATAACCCATCACAAGCTGAACAAGGAAAGCATTGAAAATGGGGGGGCAAAAGCAATTATTGCCGATGTCTTCGAACGTGATTCGATTCTATTGGCAATGAAAGAGGTACAGCCAGATGTGGTCATCCATCAACTCACATCTCTAAGTAAATGGAATCTATCGGATAACGCCAGGATCAGAAGGGAAGGCACTCGAAATTTGGTGGATGCTGCCCTGGAGGTGGGGGTTAAGCGAATCATCGCGCAAAGTATATCTTGGGCATATGAACCAGGAGAGGGGTTCGCGACGGAGGATGTCCCTTTGGATGTAGATTCCCCCATGCCTAGGAAAATGACGATTGACGGTGTTGTGGCATTGGAACGGGCTGTATCCGAAGTACCTAATCACGTTATTTTGAGGTATGGGATGCTATATGGACCCAATACCTGGTACGACCATGAAGGGATACTGGCAGAGAAAATACGGAATAAGCAAGTACCTGCAACTGACGGTATCACTTCCTTCCTCCATGTAGAAGATGCGGCTAATGCAGCCTTGCTTTCGTTAGATTGGCCAACGGGAACAATTAATGTAGTAGATGACGAGCCGGCAGCGGGAACAGAATGGCTTCCCGTGTATGCGGAAGCCCTGCAAGCACCTCAGCCGGATCTTCATCCGGTCTGTAACAGTTGGGATCGGGGTGCATCAAATGCCAAAGCTCGTAAAGATTATGGGTGGACCCCGCTTTATCCAACCTGGAGATCAGGGTTTGCTCAAAGTCTACACAAGGATTATTCGTGAGTGCGAATGATGAAACGACAAATGAAACCAAATAAGGGGGGCAGTCAATCCATGAACATTGAATATAAAATAAACGAGGTACTGCAAGCTGTAGATGTATCAAATGTTTTCCATAGTTCAGGAATCAAGCGGCCGGCGGATGATTTGGAGCGTATTCAACGTATGATCGACAATGCCGACGTCAATCTCTCCGCTTGGGATGGAACTAAGCTTGTGGGAATTGCGAGGGCCATTACGGATTACTCTTATTGTTGCTATTTATCAGATCTGGCAGTCAGCAAGGAGTACCAGAGGACCGGAATTGGCAAGGAGCTTATTCGTCGTCTGCACGAGCTTATTGGTGAGGAAGTATCCTTACTATTGTTATCGGCACCAACCGCGATGAATTATTATCCTTCTATCGGCTTCGATAGGAAGGATAATGCATTTATTATCCCTAGAATGTATTAATGCTTTTTGCACTTCCCTGTGCCTGTCGCCATAGTTAATCTATCTGTTAAAATAGACATTAACTATGTCATTATCGTAATGGGGCTGTTGACTGTGAAGCTAGATCGTCTACTCGCAATTGTTATCCTATTAATAAACCGCCGGATCATTCAAGCCAAAGAGTTGGCGGATCATTTTGAAGTGTCGGTGCGTACGATTTATCGAGATATGGATGTCCTTAACCAAGCAGGAATACCGGTCATTTCTTACCAGGGCGCTGGGGGTGGCATAGGCTTATCGGAGGGTTATCGGCTCGATCGCAACGTTCTGACTAACAATGAAATGGTTGCAATTGTGACCGCGCTTCAAAGTGTTTCAACAACACATGATAGCCCAGATATTAAGCAGCTGCTTGAAAAGATGCAAAGTGTCGTCCCTGCCGCGGAGTCAGAGCAATTTCAGATCAGAACCCAGCAGTTTATCGTTGATCTGTCTCCTTGGGGGAGGCAAAGTCATATGGAGGACAAGCTGGCGCATTTGAAGAAAGCCGTTGAGGAAGCGCGTGAGGTAATCTTTACCTACTGTAATGCGCAGGGAGAGGTGACTCAACGTCGCGTTGAACCCTATACACTTGTGCTGAAGCAACAAACCTGGTACCTCTATGCCAATTGTTTGGAGCGCAAGCAGTTCCGCTTATTCAAGCTGTTCAGAATGAGGGATGTTGAGGTTCAGTTGAGTTATTTTGTCCGTCAAAATATTTCTCTAGATCAGATTCCATGGAACCAGCAGTGGACAACAGCTGAGAAAACAACCTCCTTGCGTCTACGATTCAACCAGAGTGTGAAGCATCTTGCAGAGGAATGGTTTGGAGTAGAGGCTCTTATTGCAGAGCCTCAAGAGAGTGAGAGTACAGAAGAGAAATACGTAGTCGTTGTTGATTTTCCGGAGGATCGCTGGTTATATGGCTTCATTCTTAGCTTTGGACAGGATGTAGAGGTGCTGGAGCCTGAGCATATCCGCAGCAAAATTAAAGGGATTGCTCGGAATATTGAACAAATCTATTAACGAATGAATTAAACCTGACAAACAGCTGTCAAGTTACTCCTTGTATAGTTTAGACATAACCAATAAGGAGTCGATGAGATGCAACAGGTTGGATTGCAATGTCAAAGCTGCGGAATGCCGCTACTAAGTTCAGAAGTGTTTGGAACGGATGCCACAGGCAATGTCGTACAGGATTACTGTAAATACTGCTACGAGAAAGGTGAATTCACTCAACCGTCTTTCACAATGGACGAAATGATAGGATTCTGCATTCCGTTTCTTGTAGAAGAGGGAATGGAAGAGAAGCAGGCTAGAGAGCTTCTCACAAATTCACTTCCTAGTCTAAAGCGATGGTCATCGGTCGAAGGGCAACCCATCGTGCCAACCTACTCGCTCATTCAATTAGAAGAAATCAAGCTTGTAGGTATCGCAGAGAGAACAACGAATAAAGCGGAGATGACCGAGCAAGCAAAGATTGGCGGTTTGTGGGGAAGATTCTATGGAGAAGGCATCCAGCAATCCATCCCAAACTTGGCTCATGCAGGTCCGCAATCGATTTATGGCTGTTATTGTGATTATGAGAATGGAGCTGCTGGTGAATATACGATTTTACTTGGGTGTCAGGTAAAGGAGATCAATTCTCTACCTTCCGGAATGGTAGGAAGGGTGCTCCCAGCATCACAGTATGCCGTCTTTACGACTAAGATGGGTCCTGTATCGACTGTTGTCATCGAAGCATGGCAAGCCATCTGGAGATGGTCTGCCACATCTGAGCTGAAGCGAACGTTCACGGGGGATTTCGAGCTCTACGATGAGCGTAGCTCAGATCCTGAGAATGTCCAAGTTGATATTTATATTGCCGTTAATTAAAGCCCAAGTCTGATGATTCTATTTGGATCAAGAGTTCGACACAAATAGACCATAAACGAGGTTTTCGTTTTATTGATAAACTCATTAAATAAGTATGTTAATGTAAAAAATGTAGAAATATGATTGGTGTAAAGTGGTTAGCCCTGAGCGGCTAATCACTTTTTGTGTTTTCGTTAAAATGTATCCGATTGCTTCCCCGTTTGTGGGTGAGGTATAGGATACATAGAGGAGATGTCTTCAAGTGAAATGGGATTGGCAATAAGCTCTTCGATAGCAGTTGATCGGCACACAGATAGCATATAATCAGGCTCAATTTGCAGCGTACGCAGGATCCATGTCTGATCTGGAGTATGGACTTGCGTTTCGTTTTCCTCAAGTGACTGAATTTCAAATGAATCAAGTGGGGTAAATAGACCGGAGCCTATGGCTTTGAGATAGCTTTCTTTTTGTGTCCAAATTTTATAAAAGGCATTTAACTTCTTAGGGGTGCTTTGTTTAGAAATATAACTATTTTCATTAAGTGTAAAATTCCGGATAGCTATGCTGGAATATTGAAAATCTCGTATGTATTCAATATCAATTCCAATTTCGGCGTGATCAAAAACACAGGCTACATAATCTGCGGTATGCGATAGGTTGAAGTATAGACCGGGTTGGGCTAATAAATAGGGCTTCCCTGATTTGTGAGTACCCCAATCCAAGCGTTGCCCGGACATGTTGTGTTTGGTTAGGAGAATATAATTCACAAGCAATTCACTGACGATGGAGCGGTTAAAATCGTTGGCCTGCTTAAATCGGATTGCTTTATCCAATCGGGACTTGGATACGTATGGAGATAACCGTTTGATCATTTCCGAATGTCGAAGATGATCGATTCGAACAAGATAGATATTCAAGCAGCATTATCCCCCAAATTGTATATTATTATTGTTAAAATAATCATAATTAAATAGGATATAGCAATTATTTATAAGTCATTACTAAAAGAAAAAAAACGACAGAATAAGCATACAATCCATAAGTGTTTAGTTCTTTATATCTATGTGCATTAGGTCTAAATAACTATTTAGTAATTTATGGATGTAATGTTACAATACAGACCTGACAAAATATATATTAATTACATCACATTTTATATGAATTGTATAATTTTTGTTTTAAGAATATTAGATCAAAAAGTTCATAAATAGATGAGGTGGTCATTTTCGCAGTCTTTTTTTGCTTATTTGTGCAAACGTTTGTACAGATGAATTTGACTGAGGAGGAGTATTGTGAAGAAGCAATATAACAATCTAAACGAAGCTTTCGAATGGGCGTGTCGTTCAGATAAAGGCATTATTTTTGTCGACAAAAATAGAGACCAAAGGGTTTCCTATTATCAGCTTTATGAGGAATCTTTATATATCCTTAATCATTTGCAAAGAAAAGGGATGAAAGCAGGAGATCTTCTGCTCCTTCAAATCGAGGAGCCTCGATGCTTCCTTCTCGTCTTCTGGGCGTGTTTGCAAGGAGGCATCATCCCGGTCCCCATTACCGTAGGTTCAACTCCCGAGCACCGGATGAAGGTTAGGCGAATATGGGAACTCTCAGATCATCCCTACCTGATCGCATCACCAGAATTACGCTTATCGTTCGATGAACCGATTGAGCAGGGAGGGGGAGACCCACTGGCGGTTAAGTTTAATGAGCGATTGTGGGATACAGACTCCATCATGACCAATTATTCCGCAAAGGGAATAATACACTCCTCCCAGGCTGATGATATTGCATTCCTACAGTTCTCCTCCGGATCTACGGGGGATCCTAAAGGAGTTATTCTCACTCATCGGAACTTGTTAACGAACATAGATGCCATCTTGACTTGTTCGAATGCTGTTCCGAGTGACAGATCACTAAGCTGGATGCCCCTTACACATGATATGGGTTTGATCGGTTTTCATTTAGCCCCACTAGTCGCCCAGATGGATCAATGGATCATGCAGCCTAGACTATTCTTAATGCGACCACATCTGTGGCTGAGTAAAGCTCATGAATACCAAGTCACACAGATTTCTTCTCCTAACTTTGGATATAAGCATGTATTAAATCATCTCACCCCGGAAGATAACTACAACTGGGATTTATCATCCATTAAATTTATTTTTAACGGTGCTGAACCGATTTCTGTACATTTAGCTAATGAGTTTCTTACACGTATGGAGCCATATGGCCTATCCAGAAATGCAATGTTTCCTGTTTACGGAATGGCGGAGGCGAGCTTAGCCGTCACTTTCCCCCCGATAGAGGAAGAACTCCAAGCTGTCTATGTGGAGCGGTCAACTATCGGTGTTGGAACAGCGGTTGTTTATAGTGAGGCTGATCGTTCAACCAGTGTAGCATTCGTCGATGTTGGCTTTCCGGTCAGCCATTGCCAGGTGCGAATATGTGACGATGCAAATCAACCACAGGCTGAGCATGTTATCGGTCATATTCAAATCAAAGGGGACAACGTAACGAGAGGTTATTATCGGAACGAGGATGCTACACAGCGTTTAATATCCGAGGACGGATGGTTGCAAACCGGGGATATCGGATTTATGCGAGGCGGTAGATTAGTCATCACCGGACGGAAAAAAGACATCATTTTCGTTCACGGTCGTAATTATTTCCCTCATGACTTAGAGCAGTCCGCTCTGGAGGTTGATGGTATAGAATTTGGTAAAATCGCAATCTGTGGCGTGACAAACGATGGGTTAGGAACGGATGAGATTGTTGCATTCCTACAGCATCGGGGTAAAGATGATTCGTTTGCTTCAATCGCGTGGGAGTTAAGAAGGCATCTCAGCCGGAGCTCGGGATTAAATATTGCATGCGTTATACCGATCAAGCAAATCCCCAAAACAACAAGTGGAAAGCCACAGCGATATAAATTAGTGGAACAGTACACAAAAGGGGAATTTCAGGATCGTATCGAGCAATTTCGAAGCATAATGAATAGCCGAAGTGATTCGAGCCTAGAATTACCTCATGACGAAGTGGAACACAAGCTAGCTGAGCTTTGGGCAAGTATTATGGGAAGCAAGGTTGGAATGTCGGATTCGTTCTACGATTACGGCGGAGATTCTTTGAAAGCTGCATTACTACTATCCAGCATTCATAAACATTTTCAGGTAGACATTCCTACGAATGTCTTTCATGAAAATGCGACTATCCGAGCGATCGCTGAATATATCCGTCATTCCGAAGTTACTCCGTACAATCCAATCGTTAGAGCAGAAGCTGCAGCGCATGATCCGGTTTCTCCAACACAGCGAAGAATGTACCTTCAAGAACAATTCATCGGGGCCGGGACGGCCTATAATATGCCTTTCGCATTGAAGCTTGAAGGAAAAGTAGATGAGATTCGATTGGAACAAGCGTTACAGCTGGTGGTCAGCCGACACGACGCTCTACGTACGTCATTCGCCATGATAGAAGGCGAGGTTAGGCAAATCATCCATCCGAATGAACATGTTCCGATGGAGCAATTGACAGCTGATGAAGAAAATCTACCGGAATTATTAACTAAGCTGAACCTTTCTTTTAACCTACACAACTTACCTCTCATTCGTAGTACCCTCATCTTGGTTCACTCACACATGAACTATCACATCCTTCACCTAGACATTCATCACATTTGTTCTGACGGAATATCCGCAAATCTATTATGGAATGAACTCTTTCAGTTGTATCAAGGAATTGAACTTCCGCAGCCGTCCCTACAATACCGCGATTATGCCGTGTGGCTCACTACAAGTTCTGGACTTGAAGAGAAGCAGTCATTAGAAGGCTACTGGTCTGAACGGCTGTATTCGGAATTGCCGGTGTTGGATTTACCAACAGATTTCAAGAGGCCTGAGCGTAAATCCTTCGACGGTGACACCATACGAATTCAAGTCCCGCATCATTTGTCTAGCCGCGTACAGAATTGGATCCAGGAAGAGAAGGTATCGTTATACTCGTTCCTATTGTCGGCCTATTCTTTGTTATTGAATAAGTATGCAAGACAGGACGACGTGATCATTGGGGCATTAGTCGCTGGCAGGAATCATGCTGATTTGATCTCTGTCATGGGCGCTTTCATCAATTATATTCCGATCCGCTTCCAGGTCGACGCTAATGCGAGTTGGTCTGGCTACATCCGAAATGCTCAACAAGCGATCATCCAAGATTTCGAACATCAGCAATTGCCCTTTGAAGAGATCGTATCGCTTACGAAATGCACAACTTCTCCATCTCGTAATCCACTTTTCGATACAATGGTCATCCTGCACAATCAGATGGATTTTGCGAAGACACTTGTTTTGCAGGATTTGTCCGTAGCTCATTATCCATTGCCGAGCGTTACAGCGAAGCTGGATATTAAGCTCGACGTCTACCTGCTAGGCTCGTCGGAATGGGAGCTTGTATGGGAGTTTAATACGAATTTGTTCCACAAGAGCACGATCGAGTGCTTCAACGCTCATTTCCTTCGCTTACTAGAGCTGGTTATTGACCAACCGGATATGAGATTGGACGATATAGAGCTGCTGAGGGCAGAGGAACAGAAGCGACTGCTGCTGGAATTTAACCCTATTGCGAAGCCTTCTACCGACAACTGTCTTGTACATCAGTGGGTTGAAAAGCAGGCAGAGGTTAGAGCTGATCAACGTGCGGTTATTTTCGATGAAAGTGATCTGTCTTATGGGGAGTTGAACTCTAAAGCAAATCAACTGGCTCGAGTGCTTCGTGAGCGGGGAGTGAAGCCGGATTCCATTGTTCCGATCTCCGTGGTCCGATCACCAGTAATGATTGTTGGGATATTAGCCATATTGAAGGCGGGTGGGGCTTACCTGCCTATAGCCCCTGAAATCCCAGTGGAAAGAATCCGCTACATGCTTGAAGACAGCGGAGCGAAGCTACTGCTAGTTAATGATGGGGGACTCGATGACCTTCCGTTCGATGGCAGTCGCATTCGCTTGGATGACGAAGGTCTGTATAGGGGAGATCCTACTAACCTAAATACCATGATGGAGCCGAATCATTTGGCTTATGTGATTTATACTTCTGGGTCTACGGGTAATCCCAAAGGAGTAATGATCGAGCATCGTTCGGTCATTAATCGAATCGAGTGGATGCAAAACGCATATCCGCTTCATGCACAAGATGTCATCATGCAAAAAACGGCGTTTACGTTCGATGTATCGGTATGGGAGCTCTTTTGGTGGGCTCAATCGGGGGCTGCTGTTCATTTTCTCATTCCGGGAGGTGAAAAGGAACCACAAGCGATCGTGAAGGCGATTGAGAGAAACCGCGTAACCACGATGCATTTCGTACCTTCAATGCTGCACTTATTCTTAGCTTATATCGAAGGGAACCCGGAGCAGATAGAAGCTTTGCGGAGCCTACACTATGTGTTTGCAAGCGGAGAAGCCCTGCCAGTAGGCCAAGTGAATCGATTTAACGCTTTGCTGCACGATCATCTCGGCACCAAGTTAATTAATTTGTATGGACCTACTGAAGCAACAGTGGACGTGTCGTACTTCGATTGTTCAATGGGAGAGGCTTTAAGTTCGATACCGATCGGCAAGCCAATCGACAATACTCAGCTATACGTCGTTGATAAGCATAGACGGTTGTTACCGCCGGGCATTCCTGGTGAATTATGCATCGGTGGCATAGGTTTGGCGAGAGGATATTTGAATCGACCGGAGCTAACGGAAGAGAAATTCGTGGAGAACCCGTTCGTGCCGGGAGCACTAATGTATCGTACAGGCGATTTGGCGAAGCAACGTCTAGATGGCAACCTCGAATATTTAGGGCGTCTTGACCATCAAGTCAAAGTTCGTGGCTACCGGATGGAGCTTGGTGAAATTGAGCATCATCTGCTACAGCATGAAGCTATTCAAGAAGCAGTCGTAATTACGAAATCTGTTGAGGATGGAAATACGGAATTATACGCTTATCTCGTCGTAGGGCAGCCATTAAATGCAGCAGAATTTCGTTCCTTCTTGATCAAGCGGTTACCTGAATATATGGTGCCAGCGTATTTCGTGAAAATCGAAAGAATGCCTCTCTCTTCTAGCGGCAAAGCAGATCGCAAAGCCTTGTCCAATCTATATACAGAGATCATGCTCAGTAAGCCGTTCATGCCTCCACAAAGTCCGATGCAGATTGCACTTGCTGAGATTTGGGAGGAAATACTTCAGGCGAATGACATTGGTATTGATCATGATTTCTTTGAGTTAGGTGGGCACTCCCTTAAAGCGGCGCAGCTCGTTCATTCGGTACAACAAAAGTTGAAAATTGAGCTTACGCTAAGGGAGATTTTCAGCTTTCCAACGATTAAAGAGCTAGCGATGTTTATGGAGAATAAAACGGAAAGTGTGCTTGCTCCGATTGTTGAAACGGCGAGCCGAGCTTATTATCCATTGTCCTCCGCGCAGAGCCGACTGTACATTCTGAACAAATTTGAAGGGATCGAAACGACCTATCATCTCCCGGTCGCATTCCTATCCGAGGGAGTCATCGATCCCATTCGTTTCGAGCAAACGATTCAGGCTCTAATCGCTAGGCACGAGAGTTTACGGACGACTTTTGAACTCGTAGACGGAATTCCAATGCAGAAAATCCATGATCAGGTTACTTTTCAATTAGAGACGTTTGAAGGTTACGAAGCCAGCTTACACGGATCGTATAAGAAGTTTAGCCGTCCGTTCGAGCTTGATCATGCTCCGCTGTTAAGGGCTGGTCTAAGGGAATTACCGGATGAGAAGCAATTGATCCTGCTTGATATGCATCATCTCGTTTCTGACGGTTTGTCTATGGGCGTTCTCGTCCGTGATTTCGTCGAGCTATACGAGGGAAGGCCGCTTCCGGAATTACAAGTGCAGGTTAAAGACTATATAGCATGGCAAACGATTCAATTAGCTTCCCAGCCACTTCAAAACCAACGGCAATATTGGCAGGAAGTATTTGCAGATGGTGTGCCTTTGTTGGAGCTGCCTACGGATTTCAAACGGCCTTTGGTCAAATCGTATGTAGGTAGCCTAATCCCGTTCGACCTTAATGCGGAACAAACGCTTCAATTGAAACAGCTAGCGAATGAATCGAAAACGACCTTATACATGGTCATGTTGGCGTTGTTTAATGTATTACTCGCCAAGTATTCCAGCCAAGAAGATATTGTTGTCGGATCACCGGTTTCAGGAAGGCCTCATGCCGATCTGCGTAACTTGATTGGGATGTTCGTCAATACGATTCCACTGCGGAATTACCCTGCTGCAGATAAATCGTTCATGGTGTTCTTGCAGGAGCTGAAAGAGAATGTACTAACCGTCTTCGAGAATCAGGATTATCCATTCGAAGAATTAGTTGGAGATTTGCAGGTGAGTCGTGATTTAAGTCGTAATCCTCTGTTCGATGTCATGTTCGTCATGCAGAACATGGATATTCCCGAACTAAGGATTAATCAGATCAGCATGAAGCGGCTAGCTCTACCGCATTCTCAAGCGAAATTTGATCTCACTTTGGAGGTGTTCGAGCAAGAGGGCGGTCTGACATGCAACTTCGAATATTGCACGGAGTTGTTTGCGACCGAAACGGTTGAACGTCTCATCAAGCATTTCCAAGCGATAATTTCGAGTATATTAACGGATTCGTACATTTCTATTGGGGAAATCGAGATGATGTCGCCACAAGAGCGACACCAGATTATTCATGAGTTCAATGATACGGCATGCGATTATCCGCAAGATGAAACACTTCATCAGTGGCTGGAAAATCAAGTGAACCGCCAACCTGAACAAATTGCACTGATCTTTGGTGATACCCAATTGACTTACTTTGATCTCAATGCGAAAGCCAATCAATTAGCTCATGTGTTAAGGGAGAAGGGGTTGGGTCAGAATCGGATTGCCGCAGTTATCGCTGAACGATCACCGGAAATGATGATTGCTCTGCTCGCGATTGTGAAAGCAGGAGGAGCATACTTACCGATTGCCCCAGATTATCCGGTGGATCGAATTAGCTATATGCTCAAGGATAGCGGGGCTTTAATCTTGCTAGCGCAGGAGCGAGGGTTGACTCCGTCTGCACCTCAGATCGAATTTGCTGGGACAATAATTAACTTAGATGATTCATCAATGTATGAGGGAGATCCTGCAAACTTAACACTGGAAGTTTCTCCGCGAGACATGGCATACATGATCTATACGTCCGGTTCAACGGGTAATCCGAAAGGGGTTATGGTTGAGCATAGCGCTATAGTCAATCGATTGTATTGGATGCAGAAGCAATATGCGATCGGACCCGGTGATGTTATTTTGCATAAAACGGCTTTTACGTTCGATGTTTCCGTGTGGGAGCTGTTCTGGTGGAGCTTAGCGGGTGCGACTGTTTGTTTCTTGGAACCTGGAGGAGAGAAGGATCCGGAGAAGATCGTACAGGCGATCGGTCGCCACAACGTGACGACAATGCACTTCGTACCTTCAATGCTGCACCTCTTCCTAGATTATTTGGAAAGGCAGCCGGATCTCGAAAGTATTGGAACTGCGGGAATGGCAAGCTTGAAGCAAGTTTTTGCGAGTGGAGAGGCATTGCCTATACAGCAAGTGAAGAGGTTTTACGAGTTAATTCAATCCCGAATGGAGGGCGGGGCTAAGCTCATTAATTTGTACGGTCCGACGGAGGCAGCGATCGATGTTTCCTATTATGATTGTCAGTCTGGAGAGCCTGCGGAGGTCATTCCAATCGGTAAACCGATTGACAATATTCAGCTGTACATCGTGAATTCACAGATGCACTTACAACCTATTGGCTTGCCTGGAGAACTGTGTATTGCAGGCGTAGGATTAGCACGCGGGTATATGGAACGTCCGGAGCTAACGGCAGAGAAGTTCATTCCCAATCCATTCGTACTAGGAAAGCGGCTCTACAGGACTGGGGATTTGGCGAGATGGCTCCCAGATGGAAATATCGAATATCGGGGCAGGCTTGATCATCAAGTGAAGCTTCGCGGCTATCGAATCGAGCTCGGAGAGATTGAAGCGGGGTTGCTACAAAACAAGGAAATCGCCGAAGCGGTCGTGCTTGTGAAAGAGTCGCTGCAAGGAGATAAACGCTTGTGTGCTTATCTCGTATCGAGTCATGAGCTTGATGTCACAGCTATTCGACAACAGCTGTCACGCGTTCTGCCGGAGTATATGATCCCGTCCTCTTATACGCAAGTGGAAGCTATGCCATTGACTGCAAGCGGAAAAGCAAACCGTGCTGCGTTAGCTAAGCTCGAGCTGAGTCTCCATTCCAATGAAGACTACGTTGCACCGCAGAACGAGCTAGAAGTGAAGCTGGCTGAGATTTGGAGAGAGCTTCTGAATGTGGAGCGCGTCGGTATTCGAGAGAACTTCTTCGATATCGGTGGACATTCGTTACTTCTTCTCCGTATGCACGCAAAGCTTGAGGGTGAATTCCCAGGCAAAGCGAAAGTAACCGATTTATTTGCTTATCCAACGATTGAGAAATTAGCTGAGTTCTTCGTTACAGCTGGCTCGGGCTCTAATTCGGAAATATCGTTAGAGTACATCGAATTTCCGTCTGAGTTTTTCGTTAGCCGCCAGGAACAGCAAGCTCCAGGTGCGGCATTCAAAATTCAACTCGACGAAGCGGTATCGAAAGATTTAATCCAAGCAGGCAACGAGATTACCACTGGGTTAGAAGCCATATTAACTGCACTTTATGCTTATCTATTTGCTCAGCTGACCCAGAGATCTAAGAATGGAATACACATTGGATTATCTGATCAGAGGATTTACCCCATAGAGGTTGATCTTCAACAAATACCAAAAACTTTGTCTTTTGCGCAAACGTTTGCGCATTATTTTGCCAGTGAGACTCAACGAATTCGTGATCTAGGAAAAGGCTACGACGGGAAAGACATCTTGAAGAAACAGCTCAATCCGCCAGAGAAGTGTATTTCCGCATTGTTGTACGACCCGAATCACTTTGCGGCACATGCTCGTTTAACGGAAACCTTCGATGTGATTGTTTCCTACCGAATCGAGAATAGACAAATTGTTCTTTACTGCGATTACAACGGGAGAAGATTGCGTAAAGACAAAATAAAACAATTGATGCAGGGGTACGCGAAATTAGCCCGGTGGTTTGTTAGTCAATATCGCAGCGATAAGGAAGTATCGACTGCTCGGGATGGTGAGACGGTATGATCGGCAAAGTAGCATTGCTTTTCCCAGGAACAGGATCTCAGTATATCGGGATGTTTAAATCTCAATATGAACAGTACGCACTAGTGAGAGAGACGTTCGACGAAGTTGAAGAAGTCCTCAAGCTCAACTTGGCAGAGAGGTGTTTCACCGATGGGTTTCAGGAGCAGTTAAGCATCGCCTATGCGCAAACCGCAATATTCGTGTGCAATGTAGCCGCCTACCGGGTGTATATGAACGAGGTAGGCATTAAGCCAAGCTTGATGGCGGGTCATAGCTTAGGCGAATTGTCAGCCTTAACCTGTGCAGGAGTGTTCCGAGTTCAGGACGCGGCTGAAGCTGTTTGGTTAAGAGGTGAAGCGATGGAAGCAGCGGTCCCTGAAGGAGGGGGCGCCATAACGGCAATCAAGCATCTTTCTGCAGAGCTCGTGCAGGAGCAATGCAAGCGATCAAATGCTGAAGATGGAACGGTTTCGATTGCTTGTTACAATTCATCCGATCAAATCGTGATCGCTGGCCATAGAGCAGCTGTAACCAGAGTATCGGAAGCATTGAGAGAGCTTGGCGCGCAAACGATCACGTTAAATTCTAATGTACCGTTTCACACCTCACTTATGGTATCGGCCGCGGACAGACTGAGAGAGAAGTTGCTGCAAATCCAGTTAAATGAACCGCTCTGTCCTGTCCTTTCGAATGTTACAGCGAAGCCCTACGAACGGGGATCGGAGGGTGTAATTGACCATCTGGCGCGACAGTTAACACATCCCGTTCGTTGGGAGGAAACCGTTCGCCACATGCAGCAAGAAGGGATTTCGTATGCGGTGGAGCTAGGACCGAATTCGATTCTTAAGAAGCTGAACCGTAAAACGGCGCGTAACATTCGTGCTTATTCCTGGGATGAAGCAGAAGATTACACCCGAATCGTTGAAATGCAGCGTCTCAAGCCTGCTCTTATCGACAGATGTTTATCCATCGCAGTTGCTACGCGAAATCATAATGACGATAGGGAACAATTTGAGATAGGGGTTGTCGAACCTTACAAAAACTTATTGCGAATTCAGCAGGAATGTGAGCAATTGGGTCATCCGCCTTCTTCTTTGCAAATGAAAACCATATATGAAAATCTTCAATCGATCTTGCTTGTTAAGAGGGTGGATCAAGAGGAACGGGAAATGCTATTGCTAGAGGTAGAGCTAATAATGAGCGGAATCTAACAGCACATTCGCAAGTGATTTTTATACGAGAGGGAGAAGATGATGAGAAAATATTTGCTGATGGTCGGGGAAGTCGCGTTGCTATTAGGAACCTTTTTGGGGGTATCCATCCTTCACAACACGATTATCGTACCTAATTCGGGTGCCTATGGGGATTTTGTTGGGAGAAATCTACCGATCTGGATCACGATGATGTTTGCGATTACGTCGGTGCTCTACGTGATTTATTTCCAAGTGAAGAAACGATTCGTTAAGAAAAACTATGAAAGTATCATCCAAATGAGCAACTTTAAGAAAATGAACAAGATCGATGTGACGATCTCCGCCTTAATCGGTTTGTTCTTGGGCATTTTCTTCATATGCTTCATGAAATTATCATTCATCATCGATGGATTCCCGGACTTCGAGAATTATGTCGCTATGTTTATGAATTCCGAATCTTTCATCATAACGATCATCGGATTGTCGATCATTGGGCCCTTGTTCGAGGAAGTCCTATTCCGGGGTTTGCTGTTTAACATCATGCGCAAAAGCTTACCATTCGTTGCGGCGTTATTACTGCAAGCCGTCTTTTATGGATATGCCCAGCCCAATCCAAGCATACAGGTGATGGCATTTTTCCTGGCAATCGTCTATGGCATTCTCTATTACCGATTAAAATCGATCTGGTCCTCTTTAATTGGGGCTGCGGTAATGAACACCGTTATCTTCGTAACAAGGGAATACGGCGTTCAAGATAGCATCGCGACTATTCCGGATAATATTCTAATGTTTACTTCGGGCTTCTGCCTCTTCTTCATGATCGCTTTATTAGTAGCGGTATGGAAAGGTGACACCAAAGTAGCCGTCTTGAAAATGACTGGAAATCTACTTCTGTGGACGTTCGTTTATGCGGCATTCTACTACCCTTTCATTTTCATCGTATGGAATCAGTATATTATGGGCATCGATGCGATAGCTCCTTGGCTGGGTGCAAATAATGTGATTGGATTTGTTCCTTACGATATTTTAGCGTTAGTCATTTATTTCTACGTGATGAAATGGGTGAATAAGAAAAACCTGATTAAAGCTAGCAATTTCACGCGCATGTCGTTTAAGAACGGGGTCATCATTTCTATCCTGGGAATCGCGATGGGCGTATGGGTACAATGCTTCTTCGAAATTCCCTACTTCAGAGACAATTATCCGCAATTTGATCAGTTGACCGTATATTTAACGACTACGATTGTTCCCGTTTATTTATTGTTTTTGATCATTCATTCCATTTACAAAGAGATCTATTTCCGCGCATTGATATTTAACGTGCTAAGGACGGCAATGCCAGTCTGGATATCGGTTGTAGGTACGGGAATTATTTACGGAGGTTTGTTCTTCAACTGGGATGTTCCTCTGACAATCTACGCTTCGCTAGGAGCCCTTATTTTCAGTCTGATGTTTGAATGGTATAAGTCGATCTGGGCGCCGATCATTAACGAGTTTTTTGTCTTTGCCGCGTACTACGTGTTAAGAAAGCTTAATCTCAGCTACGGGCCTGGAGTCGTATGGGCACTCGTGATCAGTTCAATTGTCGTCCTTAGCTTGATGTATTATTTGTGGAAAAATCGGGAGACCAAACGCGCACAAAGCTCCGCTGACGAACAAGCCAACACAATGGTTGCTTAGGAGGGGAATCTATGTTGGATTTTAACTTGATCGAATTTAACGATGCGGACGCAGGTGATGGCGATGATATTGAAGAGCTTTCCTCGCAGGAAGTCGCTATTATCGGGATTTCGGCAAAGCTACCACTGGTCGAGAGCCTTGATCAATTCTGGAAGTTTATAAGCAACGGAGTGGATTTCATTTCGGAATTTCCAGAGTCGAGGCGTAAGGACACGGATGTCTATGCCCGAAGCAGAACCAAGGAAGGGGAGCAGCCTGCTTACTTTGACGGTGCTTATTTAGATGATATCGATTGTTTCGATCATGCTTTTTTCCGTCTATCACCGAAAGAAGCGAGCTTGATGAATCCTAATCAACGGATGTTTCTCGAAACGGCTTGGAAAGCCATCGAGGATGCCGGATATAGCAAAACTCAAATGGCAGGTAGCCAGACTGGAGTGTACGTCGGGTTTAACACGGATACGCTCTATGATTATAAAAGAATGATAGCCGAAACGGACCCGGAATCGTTATCGCTAGCGGTACCAGGAAATTTAACCTCAGTTATCGCAGGTAGACTTTCGTATTTGCTCGATTTGAAGGGGCCAAGTATGTGCATCGATACGGCATGCTCCTCTTCTCTGGTTGCGGTGCATCTGGCTTGTCAGGCCATCCGCAATCAAGAATGCGAAATGGCAATTGCAGGCAGCGTCAAAATAAACCTAATGCCTTTAAAAAATGAAGTGAAAATCGGCATCGAGGCTTCCGATTGGCGAGCTCATACGTTTGACGATAGCTCCAATGGTACGGGGGCGGGTGAAGGTGTCATCGCGTTCCTATTAAAGCCTCTCCATAAAGCGCTTCAAGACGGTAATTTCATCTATGGGGTCATCAAGGGTAGCGCGACTAATCAGGATGGAAACTCTGTTGGAATGACTGCACCTAACGTGAAAGCCCAGGAGGAAGTAATCGTTCGCGCTTGGCAGGATGCGGGCATTGATCCTGAATCGATCTCTTATATCGAAGCTCATGGAACGGGGACGAAGCTAGGTGATCCGATTGAAATAGATGGACTCGATCGTGCTTTCCGCAGATTTACGGATCGCAAGCAATTCGTAGCTATCGGATCCATTAAAGCGAACATTGGGCATCTGGACCATGCCGCTGGCATGGCGGGGATGTTGAAATCCGTCCTAGCTATGCGGAATAAGCAAATTCCTCCACTTGCACATTTCACAAAGCCAAATCGAGCCATAGAATTTGTTGAATCTCCTCTATTCGTCAACGATAAGCTGACGGAATGGAAGACGGATCACTTTCCTCGCAGATGTGGAGTTAGTGCTTTCGGGATGAGTGGAACGAATTGCCACGTCATTCTGGAGGAAGCTTCTGAGAGTGAAGAAAGCGGGGAAGCAGGCGAGATTCATTCCAACAACAATTACCTCTTAACCTTATCTGCGAGAAGCGAAAATGCGCTTAAACGGTTGGTTCAACAATACAGTGAGTTTAGCTTGGAGCAAGCTCAGCTGGCTGACCTATGCTATACGGCAAATACGGGAAGAGGACATTACGAATATCGTATGGCCTTCGTATTCCAGGATGCGAGTGAACTGTCAGAACAGCTCGTTTTCTTAAGAGACAGCAGTTTTACCGATAATCGATCCCAAGGCATCTATTATGGTTTTACTAAATTAGTATTATCCGCAGTAGAAGGGGGTAGCTCCATAAATGCGGACCGACTAGTCGCGGATGATCTATCGGATCACAGGCATGAACTCGCACAACGGTATACGGAAGGAACGGATATCGAATGGAGTAGACTTTACGTTGGTCAGCGGCGTTATCGAATTCCCCTGCCCACTTATCCATTCGAAAAAAGCCGGTGCTGGCTAGATGTTCCTAATTCGGAGGAGCAGCTCCAATCGGGTTCTGGATTTGCTACGAAGTGGAGTTCTTCGAGGGTCAGCGAAGTCGAATGGACAGGGAATTCGAACGGCAGCTATTCCTACAATGAAACCGTGATCGCTCAAGCCTGGGGAGAAGTCCTTGGACTAAGTCAAGTGAGATTGACGGACAATTACTATGAATTGGGTGGAGACTCGATTCTAGCGATGAGAATCGTCAACAAAATAAGCTTGCAGCTGACTATCCGATTGGAAGTGGCAGATTTGCTTAAGCATCCTACCATCAGTGAGTTGGCTGCTTACGTAGATCATTTGCCGATCGAAGATCAGCAATCCACTGTTGGAATCCCAGCTATATCTAAAAGGGTTGCTAGAGAGCAATATCCACTAACATCCTCGCAATACCGTGTGTTTATACAAGAACAATTCGCGGCTTCCGGTACTGGCAACAATACGCCGTTCTGCATTAAGGTACACGGCGAGTTAGATGTGAAGCACTTCGAAGCTTGCTTTCGGCAACTGGTCGATCGACATGAATCGTTGAGATCTTCATTCGAGTTTGTGAATGGAGAAGCGGTTCTTCGAGTTGCTCGCATAGTGGATTTTCAAGTGCAGCATTATCGTTGTTCAGAGGACCGACTTGATCGCGTCATTCGTGAATTTATTTGCCCGTTTGATTTAGCGAAGTCTCCCTTACTACGCGTTGGTCTTGTGGGTATTTCTAAGAGCCAGCATGTGATCATGATCGATCTGCATCATATTATTTCTGACGGCGTGTCGACAAGTATTCTGATCAAAGAATTCTGCGAGGTTTATAAAGGTGTGACGTTGTTGGAGCTGCCGCTGCAATATACGGATTATTCCATTTGGCAGCATGACATGCTCGCTCAAGACGGATTTCAGCAGCAGAAGCAATACTGGCTGAACCAGCTGTCCGGCACAATTCCTCTGTTGAATGTACCGACCGATTTCGCTAGAGGTGCGTACAAGACTTTTAACGGAAACTCGGTGAACGCATCGATTCCCGCTGAATTGAAATCGAAGCTTGAGCGCCTTGCCCAAGAACGCGGCATGACCTTGAATTCGTTGTTGTTCTCGGTGTATACCTTAATGCTACACGATCTGTCCGGTCAGACCGATCTGATTGTCGGTACGCTCGTCACGGGAAGAAATAACCCGCGTTTAGAAAATATAATCGGAATGTTCATTAACTTCTTACCTGTACGCATCGTGGTACCGAAGGAGCGTTCCTTCGCCGAGTTCGCTACCGAAGTTCATCGTACGGTAGTGGATGCCTACGGATATGACTATCCTTTCGAGCAGATGATTAGCGATTTACAGGTGAAGACCGAGCGGTCGCGCAATCCGCTATACGATACGATGTTTGTTTACCATAATGAATTCAGCATGAATCCAACGGATCAGTTGAGCATGGATGAGGTTGGTTTGCAATTCGAGGAATATCCCTTACTGAATCCGGCTTCACCTCTGGATTTCAAGCTGGATGTATGGAATGGCCTTGCGGAGAGCTTAACGCTTGTTCTGCAATATGATACGTCCTTGTACATGGAAAGCACGATGCTGCAGTGGCTGAAGCGATTCATAGGTTTGGCGGAAATCGTGGCGACGAACCCAGATATGCTGCTGTCGGGAACCGCTTCCTCTAAAGCACCTGAAAGCCAAGCTAAGCTTGGTACACAAGTGAATTCACCTCTTCAAATCGCGGTAAGCGCAACGTTCACAGCTGAACCGATTGCAGCTCCCGTGAAATGGTGGTGCCAGCAATTTCTTCAAGAAGTGACGATTGAATTCGCAGCGTATCATCAAATTTTTCAGCAATTGCTGGAAGGTTCGAGCTTAATTTCAACTAATGACGGAATTAACCTGCTCTTGATCCGGTTTGAAGATTGGATTCGAGACGATGTTACCTCTATTGAGGATATTGAGGGTATATCAAACAAGCTTGAACGCATTTATAGCGAACTGATGACGGCTCTGCATAATCGCAGTCAGCGTGGAACTTATTTTATCGGGACTTTTCTAGTTTCTACTCACAAGTTGTATTCAAGTGAATTGATCACTTATTTGGAAAGCTTGAATGAGCGCTGGCATAGAGACCTTACTGAACTCAACAACGTGCATGTTCTTGACTTAGGCGAGTCACTAGCTGCACTTTATCAAGTCTCGGAAATGTTTGATCCGATCAAGGATCATGAGGGACATTTGCCTTTCAGCGATGAGTTCTACGCTGCGATAGGTACAGCCATTGCTCGTAAAATCGTGAGCCGCAGCGCAAAGCCCTTCAAGGTGATCGTCCTAGATTGCGACAACACCTTGTGGAGGGGAGTTTGTGGGGAGGATGGTCCGTTAGGTATCACGATTGATGAACCTTTCTTGGCATTACAACAGTTTATGTTAGACCGATACAACGAGGGTATGCTGCTGGCGATATGTAGTAAAAACAATGAAGACGACGTATGGGAAGTATTCGAGAACAATCCGAACATGCTACTCAAGAGGGAGCATTTCGTAGGCGTTAAGATGAATTGGGAAGCTAAGGCCGACAATATCCGCCAGTTATCAGATGAGCTGAACCTAGCGCTCGATAGCTTTGTATTCGTGGATGACAATGCCAAGGAATGCGGAGAGATGATGGCGCGCTGTCCTTCAGTACTTACGCTACAAATACCAGAGCTGATCTGGCATATTCCGTATTATCTAAAGCACGTATGGGCGTTTGATAAATTTGTTGTTACCGAGGAAGATCGTAGGCGGTCATCGTATTATGCTGCCGAGTCTCAAAGACGCAGTATACAGGATCAATCGACTGCATCGATTGAACAATTTCTTAGTAGCTTGAATCTTAAGATGAAGATGCGCCCTTTGACCGAGGAACAGATAGATCGCACGGCGCAATTGACGCAGCGAACGAATCAATTCAATCTCAGTACAATTTGTAGAACAGATGATGAAGTTCGAAGACTGATCGCGGATCCTTCAATGATGTGCTGGGGAATCGAGGTAGCTGACCGGTTTGGAGATTACGGATTCGTAGGCGTTGTGTTTGGTTTGTTGAAACGAGATGCATTCGTATTGGATACTTTCCTGCTAAGCTGTCGGGTGTTGGGGAGACGAGTGGAGCATGCAATATTAAGTGAATTGAAGCGCGTCGCCATCTCTATTCATGCACACACCATTGAAGCCCCATTTGTCGCTACTGCTAAAAATGATCCCTTCAGGCTCTTCCTTGAACAAACAGGTTGGGAGCACAGCGACAAGGAGGGCGAATCAGACCAAGTTTATTACAGTCTGTCATTGGATCAAATTCCAGATGAGGCTGAATTCATTACAATCTGGGAAGACAATTCGGAGTTAAGTCTTCCTGAGCGTCAGGTTGCTGCCAGCTTCTCACAACCCGCCAATCAGATAACATTGGATGCTCCAGAGGAGCAACAGGAGCAGCTTTTGCATTGGGAAGTGTTTGGCTATGATCACAGCGAGTTAACCCACCACAACCAGCTTCTCCCCTTGCAGTACCATAGGGCAGATCAATTATTGAAGCTAACGATACGTAGGCTAGATCAAATGCATCGAATCAGAGGGGAAGACGACGAACCAAGAAATGTAACAGAAATGGAACTGATCAGCATATGGGAAGAGATTCTTGATATAGAACCAATCGGTATTCAGGATCATTTCTTCGATATTGGGGGCAATTCACTACAAGCGGTATCGCTAGCCTCCCGCATACACCAGCATTTCAATGTGGAGATATCCCTGCGTGACCTGTTCGCCGTACCTACGATTCGCCAGCTATCAAGTCTGATTGTTCGAACGGAACAATCACATTATGATCCTATAGAGTCAGATCTTGACTCAGTCTCATACTTAGTCACATCAGCGCAGAAGAGATTGCTTGTGCTTCAGCAATTAGATGCACCGAATTTGGCCTACAATCAGCCGAGTTTGTTTACGGTAGACGGACAGTTAGATGTGGATCGCTTCCAGCAAGTCTGCGAGCAACTGGTGCGTAGACATCACGTTCTGACGACAGCTTTCAAATGGGAGCAAGGTAAATTTTTAGGATACGTCGATTACTCAACAATTGTCCATATTGATTATTATGAGTTAGGCCAGGAAAGCTTAAATGACTTAATCGCCCAATTTATTCGACCGTTCGACTTGACGAAAGCGCCTCTGTTTCGTGCGGGGTTAATCAAAGCTGCTGAGAACAAGCATGTGTTGTTGTTCGATATGCATCATATTGCTGCAGATGGGGTGTCCATCAGCATCTTAATGAAGGACTTCATAGATCTTTATCAAGGTATACATTTGCCTGAGCTTCGCATTCAATATCGCGACTATGCCGTATGGCAGGAAAACTTCTTCTCCGGGCCATCCATGCAGCATCTGGAAGCCTATTGGTTAAACGTCTTTGCGGATGATATTCCCGTATTGAATTTACCAGTTGATGCTCCGCGTTCCGCTATACGGAGCCTCGATGGTCGACGTTTCAGATTCGAGCTAGCTGCTGAACTGCAGGAAGCGGTCAAGAAGCTTGCGTTCGCTGCAGGAGCTACACCTTATATGGTGTATTTAGCCGTGTTCAATATTCTGTTAGCCAAAACCTCCGGACAGGAGGATATTGTGGTTGGTTCGCCTGTTGCTGGAAGACCTCATGCAGATCTACAGACGATGGTCGGCATGTTCGTACAAACTCTTGCGCTTCGGAATAGACCTGCGGGTGGTCGTACGTTCAGGCAGTTTGTCGCAGAAGTGAAGGAAAGCACGTTGAAGGCTTTTGAGCATCAGGATTATCCGTTCGAGACGTTGGTGGAGAAGCTGAATGTTCCGCGTGACCTCAGCCGAAATCCGTTGTTCGACACTATGTTTGTATATCAGAACATGGACTGGACGGACCAGCAAACGGAGGGATTGCGGTTTCAACCCTACGCCTACGATTCCGGACAGAGCCGTTTTGATTTGACTTTGGAAATGGCGGAGATTGGTGAAGGAATGCGTGTTCATTTGGAATATGCAACGGATTTGTTTATGCCAAAGACGATCGAGCTTCTATCGCGACATTTCATTCAAATTCTGAATGCTGTCACTGCTACACCAGACATCGAGCTGGCTCAAATCGATATGCTAGACAAAGTTGAAAAGTCGCAAATTTTATTCGGGTTTAATGCGACCTTCGCCGAATATGCGGCACATAAGACGGTTCATCAGCTGTTCGAGGAACGGGTTCATCTCACCCCAGCGCAGAAGGCTGTCGTTTATGAGAATCAGTGCCTCACTTACCAGGAACTGAATGAAAGAGCGAATCAGTTAGCGCGAACGTTAAGGGACGAAGGTGTTCAGCCGGATCAATTGGTTGGGATTATGGTTGAGCGTTCGTTTGAAATGCTAATCGGCATTATCGCGATCCTAAAAGCGGGAGGGGCTTACGTTCCTATAGATCCGGAATATCCACCGGAACGAATGAGCTATATTTTGGAGGATTCCGGGGCGAAGCTGCTGTTACTACAAGGTCATTTGCATGAAAGACTACCTGTTGCAGGTTTTGACGGAAAGTTAATTGATTTAGATGATCCGCTAGCCTACAACCAGAACGGATTCCCTATCGAGCCAATTGCAACATCGTCTCATTTGGCCTATGTCATTTACACATCGGGTTCTACGGGCAAGCCCAAAGGGGTCATGATTGAGCATCGTTCCGTCGTTCACATCCTCAGTCAGTTGGAGCGGAAGTATCCAATGGTAGCGGGGGACCATTATTTACTGAAAACGACATATGCGTTTGACGTCTCTGTTGCCGAACTATTCGGTTGGTTTGTTGGAAATGGAACATTGGTCATTTTGCCGCCAGGACAGGAGAAAGATCCCTCTCTGCTGCTACAGACGATCGAGCAACAGCACATTACCCATGTCAACTTTGTACCCTCGATGTTTCATGCCTTGTTGAATTCCGTCACGGTGTCACAGTTGGCAAGCGCCCGGAAGCTGAAATATATATTCGTTGCTGGCGAAGCGTTATCCCAAAAGTTAGTCAAACAGTATCACCAGTTAGATCTGCCAGCCAAGCTGGAAAATATTTATGGACCGACCGAAGTGACGATTTATGCAACGCAATATCCAACGAGCTTAGGTACGACGGAATTGTCGAACGTTCCAATCGGGAAACCACTCGGGAATGTGCAGGCTTGGATCGTGAACAGCAGTCTTCAACTTCAACCTATCGGTGTGCATGGGGAGTTGTGCATATCGGGTGAGGGATTGGCGCGGGGCTATCTCAATCGGCCGGAGCTCATGGCGGAGAAGTTCGTTGTCAATCCTAATGTCCCTGGGGATCGGATGTACAGAACCGGTGATTTGGTCCGCTGGCTACCAGACGGAAATATCGAATATTTGGGACGAATCGACCATCAGGTTAAAATTCGTGGCTATCGTATCGAGCTTGGCGAAGTGGAATCCCACATACGGAAAGTAACATCTATCGTAGAAGCAATCGTGGTAGCGTTGACGGATGGATCGGGGCAACAGTATCTTGGTGCGTATTTCGTTGCCACGAAGTTGTTATCTACCGCTGAACTGCGAGGGGCATTAGCTAAAGAATTGCCTGGGTACATGATTCCTTCTCGCTTTATGCAGCTGGACAGCATGCCGTTAAATGCTAACGGGAAAATCAATCTTAAATCTCTGCCGGAGCCAGTACTCTCCCAAGATCATGCTTACGATTCTCCTAGCACGATCTTGGAAGCTGAATTAGCGAAAATGTGGTCGGAAGTTCTCGGTGTCGAGACGATCGGCGTGCAAGACCACTTCTTTGAAATGGGTGGACATTCCTTAAATGCGATCGCTGTGCGGACCCGAATCCATCAAGCGTTTCAAGTTGAGCTGTCATTAACGGACATATTCCAATCGCCTACGATTAAGGAGCTCGCTCTCGTGATTGAGCAGGCCTCCCCGGCTGTATATTCCAGCATTCCAGTGGCCATGCTCAGGCTTCATTATCCATTGTCTTCCGGACAATTGAAGATGTTTGTCCTCCATCAGCTGGAAGGCGGAGCAACCGCTTATAACCTTCCAGGTGCCTATAGGCTGGAAGGAACAATCGATCGGGTTAGGGCGGAGAAGGCATTTAAGGAATTAATACGCAGGCATGAGTCGCTGCGTACTTCTTTTGCGGTTGAGAATGGTCAATTCGTTCAATTCATACATCCTGAAGTGGCGTTTGAAATTGAGTATCGGGAGGATTACGAGGATAACTTCGAGGTCATACAGAAATCACTTGTTGCGTCATTCGATTTAAGTAGACCTCCGCTTATGCGGGTTGTTCTGATCAAGCTGATGAATAGACCGTTCGAAGCTCAGAGTGTTTCAGACTCAGTCGATAGACAACGTCATGTGTTGTTTTTCGATATGCATCATATCATTTCGGACGGGGTTTCCTTAGCCATTCTGATGCGGGATTTCGTGCAGCTATATGATGGGAAGGAGCTTCCTGAGCTCCGCATTCAATATAAAGATTACGCAGTATGGCAGCAACAACAGTTGGAGAGCGATGTGTTTACGCAGCATGCGACTTATTGGTTGGATGTGTTCAGCGGCACACTCCCCGATCTGAGAATGCCGACAGACTATCCGCGTCCGACCGTTCAAAGCTTTGAAGGCAACAGAGTCCATCAATCTATCGGCACGGATCTGACGGAGAAATTGAAAGCGATCGCTGCCGATAACGGTACAACTTTATATATGGTTTTATTCGCTTCTTATTCTGTTCTGCTCTCCAAATACACCGGACAAGAGGACATGATCATTGGAACCCCTTCTGCGGGAAGGACGGATAGCGATTTGCAGCCCTTGATTGGTATGTTCGTCCAAATGCTGGCTCTACGGTGTAAGCCAATAAATACGCTTAGCTTCGACGGGTATTTGCAGGATGTGAAGAAAATGATGCTGTCGGCTTTTGAACATCAAGAATACCCACTTGAAGAGCTGATCAAGACATTGAATCTTCCACGCGATATCACTCGAAATCCTTTATTCGATACTTCGTTTGTGATGCAAAATTACGAAACAATGGAACTAAAGACCGATCAGCTTAGCGCTTCACCGCTTCCCTATGTATCTGAGACAACCAAATTTGACTTCACGTTGGAAGTATACGAACGGGAAGACGGTTTGGAGATGACGTTGGAATATGCAGTCAAGCTTTTCCGTAAGAAGACATCCGAAAGATTACTTTCCGACTTTGTTTACGTTCTACAGACTGTCGTATCTGATCCATCGATACAATTACGAAGCGTGATTTTGGAAAATGCCTCATTTAATCGTCAATCCATCGTGCTTGAAGATGTGGATTTCAACTTTTAGTAGGAGAGTTGACTTGTTTTCGTAGCATTGACAGTTTTGTATTCATTAAGAAGGAGGTCTTACATTGATGGTTAATAATGTCGAAAGTGTATTGAAAGTGAGCTCCGAGACTGAAGTAGACAAACAATATTGGCAAAATCAATTGCAAGGGGTAATGGAGCCTTCAACCTTTCCCGTCGATAATGCTTTATCCGATCGGAGCAAAAGGAGTATGGTGAACAAAAGCTTCCCGTTACCGGGCGAATTAGCTGCAAAATTGTCCTCGATGACCAATAACTCGGATTATGGTCTGTATATGATTGTCCTATCTGGCGTCTTATTTCTTTTAAACAAGTACACCCAACAAACGGATCTCATCATAGGATCTCCTGTGTTCCGAAGCGATTCGCCTAAGATGAACCACATGCTCCCTCTAAGGGTTGAGGTAAACACCGAAGCTACGTTCAAGCAATGGATTCTGGAGATCAAACGCACTTTGAAGGACACTCATGAACATGACCGTTTCCCGCTGCAACAATGGATGTCGTCGCAACCAACTCATACAATGGAAGCCTTCTATTACCGTGTAATCGTTATGCTCGACAACATTCAAGAGCAGACATATGCCCAAAGTATGGATCACGACATGCTGTTCAACTTCGCCAGAGAAGAGAAATCTGTAAGCTTAATCCTTCATTACGACTCCGGATTGTTCAAGGAACAGACCGTGGACGCGATTGTGAGGCAATTACTGACGTACTATAAGTCCATCATGGTTTACCCAGAGTGCTTACTGTCAGAGATTGAGCTCCTTGAACCGGAAGAAAAGGAGCAATTGCTGGTTGGTTTCAACCGCACTTCGGCAACTTATCCGCAAGAGAAGACGATCCACAAGCTATTCGAGGAGCAAGCCGAGAAGACACCGGATGCAGTCGCGGTTAGCTATGAGGATAGTCGAATGACTTATGGAGAATTGAACGCAAGAGCCAATCAGCTCGCACGCACACTAATATTGCAAGGCGTTCAGGCTGACCAATTGGTCGGAATTATGGCTGAGCGCTCGATCGAGATGATTGTTGCTATCCTAGCCATCTTGAAGGCTGGCGGTGCGTACGTCCCGATTGATCCGGACTATCCACCTGAGCGAATCGCTTATATGCTGGAAGATTCCGGAGTGGAGCTGCTGCTGATGCAGAAGCATCTTCAGGAGCTTTCGTTCACGGGCAACGTGCTCTATGTTGACGAGGCTTCATCTTATGATGCGTATAGCTCGAATGTGGAGCCGGTATCGGGGCCTGAGCATCTTGCCTATGTCATCTATACATCGGGCTCAACGGGAAAACCAAAAGGGGCATTAATCGAGCATAAGAATGTGGTTCGATTGTTGTTCAACAGTGACAATCTGTTTGACTTTGGCACTGATGACACATGGACATTGTTTCATTCCTTTTGTTTTGATTTCTCGGTGTGGGAAATGTATGGGGCTCTATTAAACGGTGGGAAATTGGTCATCGTTCCAAGCTTGACCGCGAGAAGCCCAGAGCAATTCCTACAATTGCTCCAAGACGAGAAAGTGACAATTCTGAATCAGACTCCGACCTATTTTTATCAGGTGATTCAAGCAGATAAAGCGAATAATGCCCAATCCAGCCGCAACCTGATCTTAAGAAAAGTGATCTTCGGCGGTGAGGCGTTAAGTCCTTACGCATTGAAGGATTGGCATGCAAAATATCCGAGCACAAAGCTGATCAATATGTACGGCATTACCGAAACGACCGTCCATGTTACCTACAAGGAGATTACGACGGTCGAAATTGAGCAAGCGAAGAGCAACATCGGCAAAGCAATCCCGACCTTGCACGCGTATATTCTCGACGAGAATCGCCTGCTACTACCGATCGGGATGCAGGGTGAGTTATTTGTTGCCGGTGACGGATTGGCACGAGGCTATCTTAACCGGGCAGACCTAACATTGGAGAAGTTTGTGGATAATCCATTCCATCCCGGAACGAAGATGTATCGAACAGGGGATTTGGCGAGATGGCAGCCGGATGGGAACCTCGAATATTTGGGACGGATTGATCACCAAGTGAAAATCCGTGGATACCGTATCGAGCTTGGTGAGGTAGAGGCCCAACTACTGAAAGCGGCAGCAGTTCTTGAAGCGATAGTCATCGCGCGGGAGGACGACGAAGGCCAGAAGGAGCTATGCGCTTATTTCGTAGCGGATTGTCCAAGAACGGCTAGTGAGCTGAGAGAAACGCTAGCGCACGAGCTGCCGAGCTATATGATTCCTACTTACTTCGTGCAATTAGAACAGATGCCGCTGACCTCGAATGGTAAAGTCGACCGCAAATCGCTACCTGCCCCGCAAGCCAGCGTACAGTCCGGAACAGCGTATCAAATGCCTCGCAACGCGATAGAAAGACAGTTCGTGGAAGTTTGGCAGGAAGTGCTTGGATTGATGCAAGTCGGTATTCATGATCCGTTCTTTGCGATCGGCGGAGACTCGATCAAGGTGATCCGAATTATTAGCAAGATCAACGAGCAGCTTCGTACCTCGATCTCGGTTGCGGATTTCTACTCGTACCCTACAATTGCCGAATTGGCGGTGTTGGTTGATGATCGCCCAGCGGCCAGCGATGAGCGAGAGAATGGCTTACGAAGGGTAGCTGCAATCACGGAACAGATCGCCGCCGAAGCAGTGGAACATCCGTTACCGGAACATACAGAAGACTGTTATCCACTCAGTAATATTCAGATGAGTATGGTTTTCTATTCGAAGATGATGCCCCAGGAACCGATCTATCATGATCAGTTTTTCTTTGTATTGGAAATGCCCGGATTTGATTGGGTAATGTTTCAACGCACGATCACCATCTTAACGCAGCGCCATCCCATCCTGAGAACATCCATGGAGTTGGAGCGCTACAGCACTCCGCTCCAAATCGTTCACCGCCATCGCTTGCCGCTCGTGGAGCTAGTTGATTTGAACGGGAACCGGGAGGACGAACAGGAGCTGGCGATTCGTGCATACATGGCACAGGATTTGCAGGACAAATTCAAGTTCGACGGCGATTTGTTGTGGCGTTTGCGAGTATTTCAACTGAGCTGCAAAGAAGCGTGCGTCGTGCTGTCGTTCCATCATGCGATATTGGACGGCTGGAGCGTAGCGACCTTTAACAAAGAGTTGATCGAAACCTATAGCGCCCTTGTCGCTGGTAAGCCGCATTCGCTTCCGTCGCTAAAAGCAAATTACAAAGATTATGTGGCCATTCAAATGTCAAAACAAGCGTCGGATGAAACGCGGCGTTTCTGGAGGGGATATTTGGACGGCTACACACGTAGCAAGCTCCCCTTCAACCTGGCAGGTAAGCGAATCAGTGAGCAAGAAGGGCATGCTATTCATCGGCAACAGGTGGATTCACATATTTGGGAAACGGTTAACAAGTTCTCGCAGCAGCACCGGTACTCAATGAGGGAAATTTGCTTCTCCGCATATTTGTATGTCATGCACATTCTCACAACCGAGAATGACCTGGTTACTGGAATTGTTACCCACGACCGTCCACAGATTGAGGATGGGGACGCGATGCTGGGCTGCTTCTTGAACACGCTGCCGTTTCGAATTGAAGTTAATCGCGAGATGACGAGGCTGCAATTCCTCGAACAAGTGAAAATCCGAATGCACGACATGTTCGCACATGAGCTGTTCTTAGTGGATATCGCCCAAGAGGTTGGGGATACGAAAGGCGATTTGAGCAATCCGTTGTTCGACACCTTGTTCAATTTCACGGATTTCCATGTCATGGATGGGTTGGAGAACAATGCATTCATTCGCGGATCAAATCGCCAACTAGAGCTTACGTCCAGCGAGATGACCAACACGTTATTCGATCTGGAAGTGTCCAACACAATGAATCAGGTATACATTCAGATCAAATATGCGCAGACGCACTTTCATCAGACGGAGATCGAAACAGCTTTTGCGCTCTATGTTCGGATATTGCGTGAATTCGCCGAGCATCCGACTGGCACCCTGCAAGAGCTTCCGGTAATGCAGGATAGGGAACGCAAGCGGATACTTTACGACTTCAATGCGACGCAAGTAGTCTATGCCAAAGAGAAGACGCTGCATGCACTGCTAGAAGAACAAGCAGAAAAGACGCCGGAGCAAGTTGCTCTGAAGCTAGATCAAACGGTAATGACCTATAGGGAATTAAACGGCCTAGCGAATCAGGTAGCCCGCATGCTGCTGAGCAGCGGCGTAAAGATGGGGGATCACGTAGGTCTGTTAGCGGAACGCGGATTCGATATGATTGTTGGGATGTATGCGATATTGAAAGCTGGTGCGGCTTACGTTCCGATCGACCCCGAGTATCCGGATGACCGCAAAGCTTATATTTGCCAGAACGCGGAAATGACGGCACTGCTCACAGATCGCGATTATGGACTCGCGATTGAGAACACGGTATTGCTGGATGCCGGTGTGTATGGTCATTATGCAACTGACAATCTGGAGCTGTTCAAGGATTCGCGGGAGCTCGCGTATATCATCTACACATCAGGCTCAACGGGTACGCCCAAAGGTGTCATGATCGAGCATCATTCGGCCGTGAATCTGGTTCAATGGGTGAATAAGCGATTTGAGGTGGGCGAGCAGGATACGCTGCTGTTCGTGACTTCAATGTGCTTCGATCTATCGGTCTATGATGTATTTGGGACATTGGCATGCGGTGGCAAGGTCGTTATTGCACGCAAAGAGCAGGTGCAGAACCATGTCGAGCTCATTCGCTTGATGAATGAGGAGAAGATCACCTTCTGGGATTCCGTGCCTTCCACGATGAACCATCTGGTTAACATGATCGGGCAGGAAGAGCCTGATTTCTCGCAGATGAACTTAAGGCTCGTTTTCCTAAGCGGTGACTGGATTCCCGTTCCGCTTCCAGATACGATCCGTTCCTTCTTCCCGAATGCGGAAGTGATCGCACTCGGAGGGGCGACGGAAGCGACGGTCTGGTCGAACTATTATCCGATCCAAGGAGTAGAGAGGACGCAAACGAGCATCCCGTATGGCAATCCGATGGACAACAATACGTTTTACATTTTGGATAATCAATTAAGCCCCGTTCCGTACGGGGTAGCCGGAGAGCTTTATATCGGCGGCGTGGGAGTGGCACGGGGTTATATGAACGATAGCGAGAAGACGGCGAATGCCTTCGTGCTGAATCCGTTCTTACCGGGACCGGGAGAAAGAATGTACAAAACCGGGGATCTTGGGCGGATGCTCCCAAACGGGGCAATGGAATTTCTGGGGAGGAAGGACCACCAGGTCAAAATCCGAGGATTCCGTGTAGAGCTTGGCGAAATCGAGAGCCATCTGTTCAAGCATGAGCAGATTAGGGAAGCGGTCGTTCTAAGCAAACAGGATACGGACGGCGTTGCTTATTTGTGTGCATATGTCGTTTGCCATGAACCTATGACCTCGCAGCAATTAAGAGAGTACTTGTCTGGTAAGCTACCGGGTTATATGGTGCCTTCTGCATTCGTACCGTTGGAGCGATTACCGTTAACCTCGAACGGTAAGATCGACCGGAAAGCATTGCCTGAGCCTGAGCGACAGGTGAGAAGTGAATCTGCGGATGTGGGGCCAAGAACGGCGCTGGAGTCGCAGCTCACACAAATATGGAAAGACGTGCTTGGCCTCAACGAGATCAACAAGGACGACAACTTCTTCGAAATCGGAGGGCATTCTTTACGGGCAACAAGCTTGGTAACAAAGCTTCACAAAGAGATGAACATTTCCTTTCCGTTGCGAAATGTGTTCGAATTTCCAACGCTTGAGCAGATGGCGCAAGCGATTGAAGGTATGCAACAAAGCGCGTATTTAACGATACCTGTCGTAGAAGTAAGGGGCACGTATCCCGTTTCTTCGGCGCAGAAACGGTTATTCATATTGAGTCAGATGGAGGAGGGAGAAACCAGCTATAATGTTCCCGCTGTAATGACTGTTGAAGGAGCGATAGACCGAAAGCGATTGGAGGCAAATATCCAGCGTCTAATTGATCGACACGAGACACTGCGAACGAGCTTCGAGTTGGTCAACGGGGAACCGATGCAGCGAGTTCATGAAACAGTGGATTTCGTCGCGTCGTACAGTCGGCTTGGAGATGAAGAGTTGGAGACGAGAGTCCGCGGATTTGTTCGCGCGTTCGATCTGGGGCAGGCACCGCTCTTCCGAATCGAGCTGATTGAGCTCGAAGTCGAGCGCCACGTGTTATTGTTCGATATGCATCATATCATCACGGATGGAACATCGATGGGCATCCTGGTGCAGGAATTTTCCAGTTTATATACAGGAGAAGAGTTGATGCCCTTACGGATCCAATACAAGGATTATTCGTATTGGCAAAGGCAGCAAATGCACAGCGAGCGTTATCGACAGCAAGAGAAATACTGGCTTGAAGCCTTTGCAGGAGACATACCCGTATTGGATCTATTCACTGATTTCCCAAGACCTTCTGTGCGTAGCTTCGTTGGGGCGCAGATCGAGTTTATTGTACCGACTGAGCTAACGGAACAGTTGCGACAGTTGGCGATGAATAGTGGAAGCACATTGTATATGGTTCTAATGGCAACATATACAACGTTGCTACATCAATACTCGGGACAAGAGGATATTATCGTGGGAACTCCGATCGCGGGGAGGTTATCCGCAGACTTGGAGCCACTGATCGGTATGTTTATTAACACACTTGCGATGCGGAACTATCCGGTGAAAGATAAGGCGTTCCTTGCTTATCTAGCGGATGTGAAGGAAAGCGCCTTGCGCGCTTATGAGAATCAAGACTATCCCTTCGAGGAATTGGTCTCGAATGTGAATGTGGCGCGGGATCTCAGCCGGAATCCTCTGTTCGACGCGATGTTCGTGCTACAGAATACCGAGAACGGGAAGCTCGAAGTCGAATCGCTAAGCTTTTTACCTTACGTTCAGGATCAGTTGATCACAAAATTCGATCTTACGCTTACAGTCATAGAGCAAGACGACGAATTGATCTGTAGCTTGGAATACAGCAGCTCTCTATTCAGCGAAGCTACGATCCGTCGAATGGCCGGCCACTTCGTCCAACTTGCTCACTCCATCGTGGAACAACCTGAGAGAACGATTGGATCGCTTACAATGATGACACAACCGGAAATGGAGCAAATCCTGCTATCGTTCAACGAAACAATAATGGACTATCCGCACGAGAAGACGATCCATACGATGTTTGAGGATCAGGCAGCTAAGACGCCTAACGATGTGGCAGTCGTGTTCGCAGATCAGCAGCTTACCTATCGAGAGCTGAATGAACGAGCAAATCAATTGGCTCGAACATTGCACGAGCAAGGCGTACAGCATGAGAGCGTCGTTGGTATTATGGTCGAACGTTCACTAGAGATGATGATTGGCTTATTAGGTATTCTGAAGGCTGGCGGCGCTTATTTGCCGATCGATCCCGACTACCCGCAAGAACGGATTCAATACATGCTGGAGGACAGTCAAGCCAAGCACCTACTCACTCAGAAGTCGATTGCCGTACCTACATTCGAGGGAATCCGGTTAGACATGGCTGATTCTCTCTATGAATTTCAAGACAGTTCGAATTTGGAGTTGACGCAGCCTTCGAATCAGCTCGCTTATGTCATTTACACGTCGGGATCCACCGGGCAACCGAAGGGAGTCATGCTCGAGCATCGAAGTGTGATCAACTTCATCCAAGGGATGGCGGATCGGATCGATTTCTCCGTGGAGAAGACGATTTTGTCGCTGACGACGATCTCGTTCGATATTTTCGTGCTGGAAACGTTCGTGCCCCTGACGCATGGAGGCAAAGTCATTATCGGAAGCGCTGAAGATCAGCAAGATCCGCAACTCATCAGTGACCTGGTCATAAGTCACGGAGTGAACATTGTGCAGATGACGCCTTCGAGGATGCGACTATGGATGAGCGATGCTGCGTATTCCACTGGCGTTCGTCAACTGACTGAGATTCTACTCGGAGGAGAAGCGTTCCCGGCAAAGCTGAAGGATGATCTACTCCAAGCTACCTCGGCCAGGATCTATAACATGTATGGACCGACAGAGACGACGGTATGGTCAACTATGGCTGAAATTGTCGCCAATGATGAGATCACGATCGGCTCGCCAATTGCTAACACTCAAATCTATATCGTGAATGACGGAGATCGTTTGCAACCGATCGGGGCAGTCGGAGAACTGTGCATTGCTGGTGATGGGCTAGCTAGAGGCTATTGGAATAGAGTGGACTTGACGGTGGAGAAGTTCGTGGATAATCCATTCCATCCGGGAACAAAAATGTATCGCACAGGCGACTTGGCGCGATGGCTGCCGAGTGGAAACCTGGAATACGTAGGTCGGAACGATCATCAGGTCAAAATTCGCGGTTACCGCATCGAGCTTGGTGAAGTGGAGGATCAATTGCGACAACTCGCGTCTGTTCAAGACGTAGTCGTTGTTGCAAGAGTTGACGATAACGGGCACAAAAATCTGTGCGCCTATTACGTGGCGGATATCGAACTGAGCATCGGCGAGCTTAGAGGCTCGCTCTCCGCTAAGCTGCCAGGGTATATGATTCCGTCCTATTTTGTACGTTTGGAGCAATTGCCGCTCACGCCAAACGGGAAAATTGACCGTAAACAGCTGCCTGCCCCAGAGCATGACAGGACCTTAATCTCTGAATATGAAGGTCCTGCCAATGCTATCGAAGAGCTGTTAGTCAAGATTTGGCAGGAAGTGCTTCGCATTCCCATCGTCGGCGTACATGACAACTTCTTTGAAGTGGGTGGAAATTCCTTGAATTCGATCCAAGTCATCGCTAGAACGAATACGCTCCAGTTGAACCTTTCCGTTAAGGACATCTGGGATTATCAGACGATTCGAAGGATTACGGAAAACAAGAAGTTGATTCATTCCGTAACCGCGGCAGTTCATGAAGATAGACGGTTTAATCGATCTTTCGAGGTCACTTATGATTACCCCTACTATTATCCGTGCCTCATTGCGGTCATGTTTGAGAAGATCAAACATCAATTTGGTTTTTCACTGGCAAGGGGCTTCCTGCCTGTGTCCGATGGTTTGGCTTTGACTACTTTAGAATACGGGAGATCGGAACAGGGTGTGGACGGTAAGGAATATCGTAAACTCCCATTTGTTCCGACAATGGGGCTTGCCAGAATAATAGAAAAATCGGGCATATCCTTTCAATTTACGGCTTATCCTTCGTTGGAAGAAGGTATGGCTGCGGTTGAGCTTAGCTTAAGTAATAACGAAATCGTGGCGATAGGCGGGATTACTTATTTCTTGAATTACACGCCCGATTACATGCTGCCTGAGGCGGAATGTCGAGAAAGGTTACAAAAACCTGCTTCAAATGTTCCATTCGATCATTCCTTATTAGTCATTGACCGAACGGAGTCGGGTTTTCTCGTGTATGACACGAGCTACAACTTTTTTGGTGAAGTTTCTTATGATGATTTGCTGCAATCGTTTTCCGGTTATCGCAATGTTCAATTCAAGGATGAAGTCCCGCAATACAACGACTACTCCTATCGGGTATTTCATACAAGCAAGCAGGAGGTAATAGTTCGCAAGGATCAGCAATTGGGCCTATCTATTTTTATCGAGTTGATTAATGACTTCTTAAGCTTGCAAGAAAGAGAAATTGAAGCAGAGGGGATTGTCTATTCTAGAGCTGTAGGACTAGGAGCCATTAACGAAATGATGAACATGGTTAGCGCTGAGCAGTTTTTGACGGATGAACAGTTGAATACGGCGTTCCTATCCACGATACTAATCGATTGGAAATACAACTTTATTTTTCTAAGAGATGTACTGGATGATTTGTCTATGCAATTCGACGAGTTTAAGGGATCGTCTACACCAATTGAAATGCTTATTTCGTCTATTGGGGATGCTCACAACGCAATTTTAAACCTGACTTCAGATCAGCGAAGAGATTTGACGAATGTTCTCACTCAAACGATGAACAAGATTTATACCGAACTCTATACTCATTTACCCCAATGGAGAGACTGGGCTCACTTGCGTGAAGAGGAATGTAGAGGTGATGGAGTCTGACGACAATTAAATTGTTTTGTTTCGCTCATGCCGGAGGCTCTGCTGTTGGATTCAACAAATGGAAAAAGCGACTTGATCCCAGAATCGAGCTTTGTCCAATCGAACTGAGAGGGCGGGGAACGAAGGGAGGTCTCCCATTCTACGAAAGCATTACGGAAGCTGTACAGGATTTGTACCCCCTGCTTGTGAAGGAAGCGGGGGGTCGTCCTTACGCGCTACTAGGTCACAGCATGGGGACGTTGCTCATCTATGAAATGTGCCACCATATCAGGAAAATGGGCTTCAGAGACCCTAACACCGTATTGTTCTCTGGTCGGATTGCTCCACACCTCAAAGAAGACGAAAAGGTATTACATCTACTACCAGATGATGAATTTACAGCGGAAATCAAAAAGCTGGGATTAACGCCCGCCGAGCTATTTGAACATAAGGAGCTATTGAATTTATTCATGCCGATCTTGAAGGCGGATTATCGGATGATCGAAACGTACGAATGCGCTGAACGCCCCCAACCGATTAACTCCGAATTTGTCATCTTGACGGGGAGAGAGGATGAGTGGACACAAAATCGAATCAAAGAGTGGATCCCGCTGACAGCTAGGGGATGCCAGTTTCACGAATTTGAGGGAGGGCACTTCTTTCTCTACGAGCAAATGACGGAGGTCATCCCAGTACTGGATCGTTGTTTATTAGCCGCGTTAAGTTCGGTTCATGTATAGAATCAAAGTCCCAATGTGGATAGAGGAGGGGTGTGTGTGAAGAGTGTTTACGAAATTGAGAATTTACGGAAGGTTTATAAGAAAGGGAGAAAGCTTGCGAACGACGATATTTCATTCGACGTAAAGGAAGGGGAGATATTATCGGTGCTTGGTCCGAACGGCGCCGGCAAGTCGACCCTTGTTAAACAAATGGTGGCGCATTCCAGACCGACATCTGGTTCCATATTTCTGTTCCAGCGAGATGTTATTCAACATTCACGGGACGTTAGTCGACTTGTTGGTTATTATGCACAGGAATCTTGGGCTCTTGCGAACTTAACGGTACGAGAGGCGATCTTCTTCACAGCACGGTTAAGAGGAATCGGGAAGTCTGATGCCGAGCGTCTTACAGGATGGTGGCTCGAGAAGCTCAGCTTGAACGGTATTTCCGACAATATGATGAAACGGATATCCGGTGGGCAAAGACGACTTGCTGGGCTAGCAGCCATAATGATCGGAGATCCGCCTGTGCTTATCCTAGATGAACCGACCAACGAGCTAGATCCTGTTAAACGGAAGATTGTGTGGGAGTTGGTGCGCGAGAAAAACCGTGACAACGGAACGACCGTTCTTCTCGTGACGCACAATGTGCTTGAAGCGGAGCAGGTTGTAGATCGTGTAGCCATTATCAATCATGGAAAACTGCAAGTGATTGATACCATCACGAATTTGAAAACAAGGGTGGACCCACGTCTAAAGGTGGAAATCATTGTGCAAAGCGGCAAGCGAGCGGAAGCTGAAGCGATCTTAAAGCAATGGGGAACAGTTGATATCATCAGTGAAAATCGTGTGCAGATGCTCGTTGGACGAGATGAAGTTAACAATCTTGTGTCTCGCATTATAAAAAATTTAGATGAACTTTCATGTATGGAGTACAAGATCGTTCCGCCTAGTCTAGAGGATGTTTATATGAAGCTTGGGGGGCATGATCACGATGAACTCTGTTGATGAAGGGTTAGCGCAGACAAATGCTACTCCTATAGCAACAGCTACTTTGACAAAGGCTGCGCCGGTACCTTTGCTGAGTAGCATCGCGGCATCGATGACGGAACTGATGTACCTGCTAAGAATCCAATATGCAGAAGTCCGTGAAACCTGGATGTGGGTTATTGGATTGGCCTCGATTTTTCCATTCACAACTTTGCTATTCATGAAGTTCTTTCTGGAAAATCCAAGCCCTGAGGTAGTGATGAGGATTGTGAGTGGGAATATTATATTTCCAATCATTATTATGGGAATCAACGGTCTCGGTAATCATATTGCTTGGAGTAAGCAGCAAGGGCAATTTACCTTTTACGCCTCCTTACCCATATCCAAAATCAACTTTTTGCTGGCGTTCATGATCCGTGGCTTCTTGATGTCACTGCCTTCCGTTATTATTATGTCTATCGTCGGACAGGTCGTATTTCACATTCAGATTCATCTGACATTTGGTCTTCTTCCGATGGTGCTCTTATCCGTAGCGGCACCAGCTGGATTCGGAATACTCATCGGATTCCTTTCGAAAAATCCGGATTTGACGAGCATGATCACGAATCTGCTGATGGTATTTTTAAACTTTCTTACTCCTGTGATGATCGATATTAACCAACTGCCTAAGGCGCTGCAGATCATCTCTTATTTGTTCCCGACCACATATGCAGCTGACGGCCTGAGGCAGATGCTCCAAGGGACGTGGACAACTTCGGTTACGCTCGATATGATTGTCCTTATGTTATTCACGCTCTTATCCTTCTGGATCGTTGTTAAGAAGATGGATTGGCGACTTGAGAAGTGAAGTGAGCAGTGCTTTGACCAGTAGTTAAGGATTACAGTTGAGGATTTCGAACAAATGAAGCTTAAATAGACAAACAAGTGGCTGTCTCAACATGCGAGACAGCCACTTTGTTATCATTATAAATTTTCCGTCGCTGCGTTCATGGCACCAGCCATGCCTGCAACCTTGTCGGTAGCGGATCCAACCTCTTCAATTACGCGAACTAGCGAAGCAATTTCTACTTCAACATGGGCAATCTCTGATAAGCTAGCTCCCAGATTCGTGCGGATGTTATCAAACACTGCTTTCGTGCTGATCACTTCCTCCTGACCTATTGCCACTCTTTGCTGGACATCTCCGATTGATTGTACAACCTGTTGAGTAAAGTTATTCGACTGATCGATCAGCTCACGGATTCTCAGAAGGGCTTGATTCGTACCTTCTGCAAGCTTTTTGACCTCTAAGGCAACGACGGAAAATCCCGCACCGTGCACACCCGCTCGAGCCGCTTCGATTGAGGCATTAAGTGAAAGCATCTTGGTTTGTCTGGAAATCCCCTCGACGATGTTCACGATGTTGCGAATTTGAACGGCTGAATCCGTCAATTGTGAGACCGACTGCTGCATATTCACAGAGCTGTCATAGATCGCCTTAATCCCATTATCAAGCTCGTTAACTTTGTCTTCTCCAGAGAGCACGAGGTTTTGTGTTTGCTTAGCTTTATTTGCACTTAATAGAAACGCGCTATTGACTTCATTGCTCGACTCTATGAGTAGCTCCGCTGAGGCGCTAGTTTGTTCTGTTAGTGCGGCAAGCTCCTGGCTGATTGCACCGATTCGACGCTTTAAGTCGTCCTTAACTACCTCGTACTGGCGTTCCTGTACTTCGAGATTTTTCCGTTCATACGCTTCAAGTACGAGCTGCTGCTCGTAATTGAGAATCTTTGTAACAGCATTAGTCAATGCGGTAGTAATCGAAACTTGAATCTGTTCGGTTTGAATCATGGCAAGTAATTCATGCTGCAAATTTTGAAATGCTCCCATATACCATTGGGGCTGAAGTCCGATACGGGAGTGAACGTTCGCAATGAGCATCCGTTTCTCGATGAAGGCTCGATCGATGCATCCATCGAACATCTCGATCATGTGCTGTCGGAGGGTGGAGCGCAACCGCTCTACCGAACTGTTGTGCATGATCAGACTCTGGAGGTGGGGAAGCTCGACTACTTTCGAATAAAAAGCATCCACGATGTGGTCGATATTCTCGATAACCCGGGGTTGATATGCCTTTATGAGCTTCAGGTCAGCCTCAGTCAGGTTAATCATCGCTAGTTGACTGAGTAATTGTGTCTCGTCACGCAGCTCGATTTTTCCGATTGCATGTTCGATGCCTTGCACCCAAGTGGGTACTTGTACCTGTTTGTTGCTTGAACCAGACCCAATAGCCCATCTGAAATCCGACAATATCATCACCCTTAAGAACTGATTTTTCTCATCATAATATATGAGATTTATAGTTGAAGTAAAGGTATATAATGTAATAAATATAATATTTATATTAATCACAATAGAATATTGTTAGATTTCCTACCATGAGTGATTAAATTACAAAAAGTCCCAGTTTTTATTTTATTGGATAACACCAAAAGAAATTCGACTAATAAAGTAGATATTCACATTTTAATGTTTCATTTTGTTCGATAAAATAGAAATATTTCGATTTGTGGAGTTTGCATAATGTTATAGAAAATATGTTAGACTCAGGGAAAACAAACAAATTCATAGCAATAGATATTTTTTGCATTCGTTGCCATTAGAACAACAAGAGGCGGGGATTCCGTGTACAAGCTGCTAATCGTAGATGACGAAGCATTGGTACGGGAAGCAATTAAAGAGCAGATGAACTGGGAACAGCTCGGCTTTGAATGCATTGGCGATTGCGAGGATGGACAAGAAGCGCTTGAATATATTAAGCGTGAAACGCCCGACGTCGTGCTGACCGACATTGGTATGCCGTTCATGAACGGACTGGAGCTGACAAGAGAGCTGTCAATCAGTTATCCAAGCGTGAAGGTCATTATCCTAACGGGGTACGATGATTTCGATTATGCGCAGCAAGCTTTGAAGCTACAAGCCGTGGACTATATTTTGAAACCGATTACAGCAGCGGAGCTTGAAACGATTGTTCGGAAAATGGCTCAGGAATTGGATCATGAGCGAAGTCAAATCCAAGATTACGAGCAGCTGAAGCGCCAGCTCGCAGAGAGTCTGCCACAATTGAAGGAACGGTTTCTGGAGCGTCTTGTCTCCTCTCCAATGACAGTAAAGCAAATTAAGGAAAGCTGTAGTTACTTTCAGATCGAATGGAACGGGCCTTATTTAATGGAGCTTGCTATAGATGTAGACGAGTTTGAATGGCATCTGCCCTCAACGTTATTCGATCAGGAGCTTATTCAATTTGCTGTGTATAATATCGCTCAAGAAATTACGGCTAGGTATACGGGAGCGGCTATCTTCCGGGATCGGGAAAATCGCGTGCTTGTATTAATTTCCGGTGAAGTCACAGAGGAATTGTACGAGCTGAGCGTGATACTTGCGGAAGAAATCCATAGTGCAGCAGCTTCATATTTGCCGATCAAGCTATCGATAGGTATTGGACACGCTTGCTTATTGACGGAGAATGTTTCCATTGTTCACCAATCTGCATTATCAGCTCTTGACTATCGATATGTGATCGGAATGAATGAGATTATCCACATCGCCGATATGGAACAGCGTGAACGTCCAGAGCTGCTATCGGTTGTGACCTGGGAGAGCGAGTTAATTACGAAGCTTAAAACCGGTACACCGCAAGAGATGGACGAGTGGTTAAAGAAGCTGTTTGCGACCTTCCGTGAGCAGGTGTTTCCAATTGATATCTGTTACATCTACCTTCAACGCATCCTATTGACGATGATGCACACTTTATATGAAATGAATAGCAAGCTCTCACAGGCGTCCGGCGAGGAACTCAATCCCATATCCGAAATCAATAGATTTACTACATTGGATGAAATTGAAGCTTGGATGAAGGAATTGTGTGGCAATGCGGTATCTATTATCAGAAGTAAACGAGAGGATCAAACAGCGCTTCAAATCGCGAAGGCAGTCGAATTTGTCAAACAGAATTATATGGATCCAGAGCTTTCACTTAAGACGGTTTGTCATCATGTGTCGCTTAGTAGTAGCTATTTCAGCACAATTTTTAAGGTGAACAATGGCAAAACATTCGTAGAGTTCGTAACCCATGAGCGAATGGAAAAAGCAAAAGAGCTGCTTATTCTTACTGCAATGAAGAGCTACGAAATTGCCTATGCGGTTGGTTATAGCGACCCTCATTATTTCAGCGGGGCTTTCAAGAAGCATACAGGAGATACGCCAACGGACTATCGTAATAATATAACGACAGGGAAAGTGTGAGATCAGGTGAGTATCTTTTCGCGGTTACGCAGCATCCAGACGAATATGGTTCTTGCCTTTGTTATTCTGATTTTGATGACCATATTAATTATGAGCATCACCTCTTACTACTTGACTAAAGATGCAGTGACTTCTAAAGCGCAAGCTTATACGACAGAGCTTGTGAAGCAAGTGAATTACAACATCAAAGACTATGTGAATGGCATGAAGACGATGTCGGATCTAGTGGCGGGTAACCATACTGTTCAGCAATATTTATCTCCAACTGGTTTTAATAGCTTGCAAGAAGAGCAACAGGCTAAGATCGCCGTATCCGATATGCTAGAGTCAATGCTTGTATCTCGCACGGATATTGCTTCAGTGAATGTATTTGGCTATGGAGGACAGTTTGTCTCTGGGCGCAAAAACTTGGAGCTCAATCCTTATGTAGATATAACAAGCATGAACTGGTATACCCTTGCGCAAGAGGCAGGGGGTAAAAGTGTTATTTCTCCCTCTCATGTTCAGCCGGTTTTCAAAGATCGTTATCCTTGGGTCGTGTCTCTAAGTAGAGAACTGATCAGTAGGGATGGCGAGTCGAAGCTTGGCGTGTTTTTGGTTGATTTGAATTTTAGTGTTATGAATGACATGGTTAAAGAGATTAGGCTCGGGCAGAGGGGTTATCTATTTATTGTTGATTCCAGTGGGAAAATTGTTTATCATCCCCAGCAGCAATTAATCTATAGCAACTTGAAATCTGAGATGATTGATAAAGTGCTGGAAATTAAAAATGGTACCTTTACAAGCGATGAAGGCAACGACAGCCGAATGTATACCGTTCAGGAGTCGGATTTCGGGTGGAAGATCGTGGGTGTCTCTTATGTCAACGAGCTTGTAGATAATCAGAATGAGGTCCGGCTGTCCTTTTTTATTTTAGGATTCATATGTATTGTCATCGCGATTATTATTTCCTTCTTCTTGTCTCAGCGGGTGAGTCAGCCGATCAAGCAGCTTCAGGATTATATGAAGGAAGTGGAGAAGGGCAACTTTGATATCCATGTTCCGGTATCTAAGACAGTTGAAATCGGTAGGCTAGCACGTGCGTTCAATATTATGGTAGGGAAAATCAAGGAGCTTATGTCACAGGTTGTATTGGACCAGGAACAGAAGCGCAAGAGCGAGATTAACGCGTTACAGGCTCAGATAAATCCACATTTTCTATACAATACGCTAGATTCTATCGTGTGGATGGCCGAGAGCAATAAGTCCAAAGAGGTCGTATTGATGACCTCCGCGCTCGCCAAGTTATTTCGGGCTTCAATTGGAAAAGGGGAAGAGCTTGTCGCCATTCGTACGGAAATTGAGCACATTACCAACTATTTGATGATTCAGAAGATGCGCTATAAGAACAAATTAGACTATGAGATTGAGATTAGCGATACGGTGCTAGATTACAAGACGATTAAGATCATTCTTCAACCGATTGTTGAGAATGCAATCTATCATGGCATTAAGATGAAGCATGGACCTGGCTTAATTCGGATTACAGCCGAAGAGACGGAATCGGACATTTACCTAATTGTTGAAGATAATGGGAACGGGATGGACGAGGAGAAACTAAGAACTCTGTTACTGTCTTCTCCCAAAACAGAAGAAGGAAGAGGTGTCGGTGTCCGCAACGTCCATGAGCGACTCAAGCTATATTTTGGCCCACAGTTTGGTTTAACTTATAAAAGTACGTTGGGCGTGGGAACAACCGTCTATATTCAATTCCCGAAATCCCTTCAATCATTGGAGGATAGCGAATGATGCCTTGGAAACATAAGTGGTTAGTTAGAGTGGTAGCCGTTCTTCTCATCGTTGTGGTCGGCTTAATCTATTGGTATGACGGTTTCGCCAAAAGAAAACCAATGGATGTCACAGTGATTATTAAATCAGCGGATGCATCCATTGAGTTTTGGCAGGTGTTGGTTGATGGCGTCAATGAGGCGGCAAAGGAATTCGACACACGAGTTCAGGTGTGGGGAGCAAGGGATGAAACGGACGTTGAGGGTCAGATCGCTCTTGTAGAGAAAGCGATAAAAGAGCGACCGGATGCGATTGTACTCGCTGCCACCGATTTCGACCGTTTAGTTCCTGTCGCGAATAATGTGGTGAGCAAAGGGATCAAGTTAATTATTGTGGATTCTGGGATTAATTCCAATGTGGCAAGAAGCATTGTCTCGACAGATAACTTCAACGCGGGTAAAGAGGCGGGGCGAGCGATGCTTGGAGAAATTAAAGGTCCTGCGAAAATAGGTATCATAAGCTACGTTAAAAATGCGGCGTCTCATATCGATAGAGAAAAAGGCGTACGCGAGGTATTAAGTAATCGTCCGGGTATTGAACTATTGGATACTTATTTTGTAGAGGGATCTGAGCAAAAGGCATACTTAAAGGCAAAGGAAATATTACAGGAGCATTCTGATGTGCTAGGAATCATCGGTCTGAACGAGCCGACCTCCGTCGGAGCAGGCCGGGCAATCCGAGAGCTGGGAATTGGAGAACGAGTCAAATTGATTGGCTTCGATAGCTCTGTGAATGAAATAAAATTGTTGGATGAAGGTGTTATGAAGGCGACTGTCATTCAGAGACCTTTCCAGATGGGATATTTAAGCATTAAGACAGCAGTTGAGGTGATTAAAGGCAAGAAGGTTCCCAAGCTGATCGATACGGGCTCCTTAATCATAACCAAACAAAATATGTACGAAGAAGAGAACCAGAAGCTATTGTTCCCATTCGTAGGAAGCTAAGGGAAGGTTTCAAAAAGTCGGCAGATGACTTTTTGAAACCTTTTTTTTTTTGGTTTAATTCCCAAAATTATTCGACTCATATAGAAAGAAATCACATGTAAGCGTTTCGATTCTGCGTGTAAAGTTAATAACAACGAGAAGCACAAAGACATTCGCAAGGGGCTGGGAGGGATAGAAGCATGAGTCAAACGGTTGTGAGGATGGAAGGAATTGAAAAGCACTTCGCCGGAGTACACGCATTAAAGCAATGCCAGTTCGATTTGCGAGCCGGTGAGGTGCATGCTCTAGTTGGTGAGAACGGAGCAGGCAAATCGACGATGATGAAAGTACTTACTGGCGTCTATCAGAAGGATGAGGGACGCATTATCTATCATGGGAATGAGGCACATATTCCAGATACACGCACAGCTCAGAAATTAGGGATCAGCATGATTCACCAAGAGCTGAATCTTGCCCTCGATCTGACTGTCGCCCAGAACATCTTTATCGGTAAGGAGCCTCGTAAAGCGATTCGATTGTTTCTTGATGATAAGGAAATGAATCGGCAGACAGCGATTCTATTAAAGCAAATGAATTTGGATATTGAGCCGACGGCTCTAGTATCGGAGCTGACAGTAGCTAAGCAGCAAATGGTTGAAATTATTAAAGCCATTTCCTACGATTCACAGGTCATGATCATGGATGAACCAACAGCGGCGCTTAGTGATACAGAGATCGATGAGCTATTCAAAATGATCGATCAGCTGCGTGCGAAGGGAGTTGGCATAGTCTATATTTCTCATCGCATGGCTGAATTAAAGCGGATTACCGACCGGATCACGGTTATGCGGGACGGCACTTATATCGATACCGTGAACACGGCTGAGGTCAGTATTGATCGTATCATAGCGATGATGGTAGGGAGAGAAATCTATCAGCCAGCCAAGCCAGACCGTCAGAAGAGCAATGACCAGGAGCATGTGTTTGAAGTACGCAATCTGAATCGCGGCAAAGGGGTCAAAAATGTTAGCTTCACGCTTGGTAAGGGAGAGATTCTTGGTGTAGCAGGACTCGTAGGAGCTGGAAGAACGGAAACGGCGCGGGCCATCTTCGGTGCTGACCCAATTGATTCAGGAGAGATTTTTGTCCATGGTCGCAAGGTGCAAATCAACGGACCGCATCAAGCTGTCATGCATGGCATCGGCTATCTGTCTGAGGATAGAAAGCACTATGGTTGCTTGCTAGAAATGGATGTTAAGACGAACGTCGCTCTAGCTTCGTTAGGCAAATTTACAAAGTTTTTCAGCTGGATGAATGACAAGCATATGGCGAGTGCATCGAAGAAGGTTGTCGAGGATTTAAAGGTCAAGACACCGGGCATCGGACAGATGCTGAAAAATTTGTCCGGAGGTAACCAACAAAAGGTGATCATCGGCAAATGGCTGACGCGGGACTGCGATATTCTAATATTCGATGAGCCTACTCGCGGAATCGATATTGGGGCTAAGAGTGAAATTTATAAGTTGCTTGAAAGCTTAGCAGCTGAAGGAAAGTCGATTATTATGATCAGCTCGGAGTTACCGGAAATTTTAAGACTTAGCCATCGGATTATCGTTATGTGTGAAGGTAGAATTACAGGCGAGCTTATTAATGATGATAGTGCGACCCAAGAACAGATTATGACCTACGCAACGGACCGGATCAGCTAGGACCCGGCAAAGAAAGAGAGGGAGTTCAATGAAGACAGCAACAACAGTAGGTATTCAGAAAAAGCAGTTTGCATTTCATGCAGGGCTGCAGCAGTTTTTGGCTTTCGGAAGCTTGATCTTACTCGTCATCTTTTTCTCGATAGCGTCAAGTAACTTTTTCCACTTTTCTAACATCGTCGGAATTTTGCTGTCCACAGCAGTAATTGGCGTACTCGCACTTGGTGCAACGTTCATTATCGTTACTGGCGGGATTGACTTATCGGTCGGTACGGTTATGACTCTAAGTGCAGTCATGACGGGCGTATTCATTACGATGTGGGGACTACCGGTGTGGGTTGGTGTTATCGGTGGCTTACTGACGGGCGCGCTATGCGGACTCATCTCCGGCTTTGTTATCGCACGACTGGGCATTCCCCCGTTTATTGCGACGCTGGCCATGATGATGATTGCCAAGGGGCTTGCACTGGTCATCTCAGGAACGAAGCCCATCTATTTCACGGATAACGAAGTATTTATGGAGATCGCTTTAGGATCAGTGCTCGGTGATCTGATCCCCGGCTTCGATATTCCGAATGCGGTGCTCATTTTCTTCCTTGCTGCGATCATCGGAAGTATAGTACTTGCTCGTACCATTATCGGACGTTATAACTTCGCGATTGGCAGTAATGAGGAAGCGACTCGCTTATCTGGTGTCGATGTGCGGAAATGGAAGATCATTATTTACATGATTGCGGGTTTATTTACCGGTCTTGCAGGTGTTCTGATGGCATCAAGACTTAACTCAGCTCAGCCGGCTCTTGGTATGGGTTATGAGCTGGAAGCAATTGCAGCTGTTGTCATTGGTGGTACCTCACTGAATGGTGGTAAAGGCTCGATTGTAGGTACAGTGATCGGTGCGTTAATTATGAGTGTTCTGACGAATGGACTACGTATTATGTCGGTACCTCAGGAATGGCAGACGGTCGTTGTCGGTTTAGTTATTTTACTAGCTGTGTATGCGGATATCTTACGACGTCGCAAAGCTTAACTTTGGTATCTTCTCCATTGGAGATTATATAAATCACGTACTCATCATTCATTCAAAAGGGGATAAGAACATGAAAAAGGCATGGTTATTGGCGGTATTGGCACTTGTATTGGTCATCAGCGCTTGCGGTTCCAAGGATAACAATAAGGGCAGCAACGCTTCGCCATCCGCAAAGGCTAGTTCAGAAGCGCCTGCGGCAGACGGACAAAAGATGTACATTCCGATCATCTCCAAGGGATTCCAGCATCAGTTCTGGCAAGCTGTTAAGATTGGTGCAGAGAAAGCGGCTGCTGAGTTAAATGTTGAGATTACGTTCGAAGGCCCTGAGACGGAATCACAGATCGACAAGCAGCTTGAAATGCTTCAGGTCGCATTAGACAAAAAGCCGAGCGCAATTGGATTCGCTGCTCTGGACAGCCAAGCTTCAATTCCATATTTGAAAAAAGCGCAAGATGCGGGCATCCCGATTATTGCATTTGACTCCGGTGTTGAAAGCAATATCCCGGTTGCCTCAGTAGCAACGAACAACGCTGTAGCTGCAGGTATCGCAGCTGATAAGATGGCTGAGTTGATCGGCAGTGAAGGCGAAGTTGCAGTTATCGCACATGACCAAACAAGCCGCACAGGTATTGATCGTCGCGATGGCTTCGTAAACCGTATGAAAGAAAAATATCCGAACATCAAGATTGTTGACATTCAATATGGCGGCGGAGATCACCTGAAATCAACTGACCTTGCTAAAGCGATCATGCAAGCTTACCCTAACCTTAAAGGCATCTTCGGTACGAACGAAGGCTCCGCGATCGGAGTAATCAATGCAGTAGCCGAAACGAAAAAAGAAGGCAAAATTATTGTTGTCGGTTTTGATTCCGGTAAAGCACAAATTGATGGGATCAAAAATGGTTTGATGGCGGGTGCAGTTTCCCAAAATCCAATAGGTATTGGCTATGAAACAGTAAAAGCGGCCGTTGCAGCTGCTAAAGGTGAGAAGGTTGATCCTGTAATCGATAGTGGCTTCGTATGGTACGACAAATCGAATATCGATTCGGAAGAAGTTAAAGCTGTAATTTATGAATAAGCTAAAAATAGCTATCGTATATTAAGTTTACAACCATGTTAAACATAGAAGCTGTCTCAGAGGGTCTGTATTGACCCTTTGAGACAGCTTTCTTTATTGAGTTGACCTATTTTAGGTAGGTATTTCCATCTGGGTGTCGAAGTTTAATTAGGAGCCCATCCTTGAGGAGGAATGAATAATGGAAGTCCAACAACCTATCTTTAAAGATAATAATTTCACCTTAACGAAGGAACTGTTCATAAGTGGTAATACGCGATATGCCATACAGCATCTATGCTCCATTAAGCTAGTCAAATCCAGGCGACAAATACCATATACGTTACTGATCCTTGAAATACTTCTGATCGTTACGGGTTTGATGTGGGACTTCAAATTTCATTCCATCTTAACTTTGGTTGGTAGTCTTGGGTTTATTGCTAATGCGTTAATTTATGTTTTAGTGAAACCGGTTCATAAGTTAACGCTAGTATTCTCTTCTGGCGAAAAAGAGATCATTGGGGTTACGGATTATGCTTACCTCGAAGGTCTAGCAAACTCCTTCAGCCATTGTATGGTGGAAACGAAGCAGAGGGGCTTAATGATTAGCTAATGTCCCAATAAAATAACTAACGATGTAGAGAAAGAGCTGTCCCATAAGTAACTCTTTGGGCAGCTTTTTTGCATTTTCTATCGATTATGTTTTTTGCGAGTATGTATTCCTTCCGGTTGTTGTTGAAATCGTGAAATCTGAATGGGTAAGGGAGGCTGACTGAAGCTATCAACCTCGTCTACCGTAAGACCTCCGAAACTGCTCCGGGCTAACTCCCTCTATTTTCTTAAATACGGAGCTGAAATAGCTAGGATTATCGAACCCAATCCGAAGGGCGATGTCCTGCATCTTCATATTCGGCTCACGGAACATCCATTCCTTGCTCTTATTGATTCGTTCTCGGTTGACGTACTCCATAGGTCTCATCTTTAACGTAATCTTAAACAGGTGACACAGATATTGCGGACTGACCTCAATGCAATGAGCCATCTCGTCAATCGTAATTGGACGGTGGCAGTTGGCTTCAATGAATTGGGTTACGGGATGGAGCTTCATGTAATTGTGGGCTGTCGAAGGCGAGTTTGTCCAGACGCTTCTCATAAGATCCAGTAGGAATGAATAAAGGAGCTTCGAGCATTCCATAGCTAAGAAGGGGTGTCCTGTAGATGACATATTGTAAATATTCGTGATATGCATGATTAGACTATCTGGAGTCGTTAATGTGAAGACACCTGATCTCGTTATTCCAGATTGCTGGAGAAGTTGGGGTACGAGGCTGCCGTTAAAAGAAACCCAATGGACTCCCCAAGGCTCAGATAACGGCTGGTACATATGAGCTTCATTCGGAAATAGTAAAAATCCTTGACCTGGTTTGACAGGATAGATTTGATTGTTGATCAATAGTTCACCTGTACCTGCAATAGCTTGCAGCCATTGATAATCTGGAAACCCGTCAGGACGCTTCGTGCGCTCTTGGGATTCCCAGTACCCGATACTGGTCAAGTATAGCGGAAGCTGGGCGTCCTTCTCGGTCACGACAGGGAAGGAGGGTTTGGTCATGAGGGATCACTACTTTCATATTTTGATAGTCATGTGAATATTGTTAAATACAAAAAGGATAGATATCATTTTATAATATGAATATAGTTATATTATTATAGGGAGTGTAACATTTGTCTAAGTCAAAATTCAAATACGCGCCGCCTAACAATGGTTATCCAGAGTGGAATAATAACCCTGAGATATTTCAACTTAATCGCATGGATGCCCATGCGACTTTAATGACCTATGACTCCTTGGAAGAAGCGTTGAAGGGTGAACGACAAGCTTCTAAGCATTATTCATCCTTGAATGGATTGTGGAAGTTCTCGTTTGCGGAAAATCCGGACAAGCGGATTAAAGATTTCTATGAGCTAGCATTCGATGATAGCAGTTGGGAGGAAATCGTAGTTCCGGCTCACTGGCAGCTTCAGGGGTACGATTATCCGCAATACACTAACGTTAAATACCCGTGGATCGATTCCGAAGTGTTACAGCCACCGTTTGCACCAACGAAGTATAATCCAGTAGGATCGTACATTCGTACATTCGAGGTACCTGAGGGTTGGCAGGGTAAGCCGGTGTTTATTAGCTTTCAAGGTGTGGAATCTGCTTTCTACGTATGGTTAAATGGGGAACTCGTAGGTTATAGCGAGGATTCGTTTACTCCTGCAGAGTTCGATCTAACCCCTTATCTCGTTGCTGGGGAAAATAAGCTGGCAGTAGAGGTTTATCGCTGGTGCGATGCGAGCTGGCTTGAGGATCAGGATTTCTGGCGGATGAGTGGAATATTCCGCGATGTGTATTTGTTTACGGCGCCGAATACGCAAATATATGATTTCTTTGTCCATACAGACTTGGATGATGAATTCCGAGATGCACGGTTAAGAGTCGATGTAACCATTCAGAATTACTTCCGGAAAAATGTTGGAGCACTGGTCGTGGAAGCTGAGTTATACGATTCTCAGAATTATTCGGTGCTGGAACAGGCACTGAAGATTGAGGCGGCTATCGGTTCAAATGAAAGCCTTGAGGTTCAAGGCTCAATAGCAGTTTCTAATCCGTTGAAATGGAGTGCAGAGCAGCCAAATTTATACACGCTAGTCCTTCAGCTATCGAATGAGGATGAGCAACCTGTACAATTCGTAAGCTGCAAGGTTGGTTTCCGCAGGTTTGAGATTCACGACGGACTTATGAAGATCAATGGCGAACGTATTGAATTCAAGGGTGTAAATCGGCATGAGTTTTCATGCGATACAGGGCGTGCACTTGGCGAAGAGGATATGGTCAAGGATGTTATTCTGATGAAATCACACAACATTAATGCGGTTCGGACTTCCCATTATCCGAATCAGTCGAGATGGTATGAGTTATGTGATGAGTACGGCTTGTATGTTATTGATGAAACAAATCTAGAAACTCATGGCTCATGGGTATACGGTCAGCAGGAGGAATTAAATACCGTTCCCGGCAGTAAACGGGAATGGCGCGATAATGTCCTCGATCGCTGTAATTCCATGCTGCAGCACGATAAGAATCATCCGTCTGTTATTATCTGGTCATTAGGCAACGAATCGTTAGGCGGGGATAATTTTGTGCTCATGCATGATTTTCTTCGAGCTAAGGATCCTTCCCGTGTCGTGCATTATGAAGGGGTATTCCATTGGCGTAAGTCGGAAGCCGCTACAGATATCGAAAGCCAGATGTATTCGAAGCCGTGGGATATTGAGCAATATGCGCTTCGAAATCCAGCTCCGTCCAAGCCTCTTATCTTGTGCGAATATAGCCATGCGATGGGAAATTCATGTGGTGGATTATATAAATATACGGAGCTATTCGAGAAATATCCGATCCTGCAGGGAGGGTTCATTTGGGATTGGATTGACCAAGCTATTCGTGTACAAGCTGCAGATGGTTCATCTCACATGGCTTATGGTGGGGATTTCGGGGAGTCTCCCCATGATGGGAACTTCTGTGGTAATGGTCTTATTTTCGCGGATCGTACGGTTTCACCAAAGCTATATGAAGTTAAGAAATGCTACCAGAATGTGAAGTTTACAGCTGAAAGCCTGGAAAACGGACAGTTTATTGTAACTAATCGCCATCTGTTCACAGATTTGAATGCCTATCAGTTGGCATGGAAATTAGAAAGCAGCGGCGTTCTTGTTAAGGAAGGCAAACAAGTCATTCAAGTACCTGCAGGTCAATCGGCAATGTTAGATTTATCCCACTCTTATCCATCAGAAGCGGATATTGGTGATGAATTCGTGCTTACCATTGCGATTCTATTGCAACAGGGGACAGCATGGGCCGAAGCGGGTCACGAAATGGCATTCGAGCAATTTGTGCTGCCGATTCAAGCTCGTGCTGTAGTTGAGTTAGCTGTCGAAGATGCTAAGCCACTGGACATCGTATCCAGTGGACAGGAATGGGTCGCGAAGGGAGACGGCTTCTCTGTTAGCTTCAATACTTTAACAGGGGATATGGTTTCTTATCAGGTGAAGGGTGCGCAATTATTAAAGCAAGGAATGGCTCCGAACTTCTGGAGAGCCTATACGGATAATGACAGAGGTAATAAGCATCAAGAGCGCTGTGCCGTCTGGAGGGAAGCGGGTCAGAATCGCAAGCTTGCAAGATTTGCGACGAGAGCGACCTCAGCTGGTGCTGAAGTTATCGTAGAGTACACCCTTTCAACAAATTCGGTTTCGCATTGTTCCATGATTTATTCGATTCATGGCAATGGCGAGATCGAAGTGAGGCTGACACTTCGTCCGGGGAAAGGTGTTCCGGAAATTCCGGAGATCGGGGTTCTCTTCGAGCTAGACAAAGCGTTCGATACAGTCACTTGGTATGGTAATGGTCCACACGAGAATTATTGGGACCGTAGCTCGGGGGCTAGGCTCGGTCTATTTACGGGTAAAGTGAACGAGCAGGCTGCACCCTACCTAAGGCCACAAGAAACTGGGAACAAGACGGAAGTGCGCTACGCGATGCTGACTAATGAAGATGGCTTGGGAATCAAGCTTGAAGGATCACCTGTATTCGAGCTTAATGTGCTCCCTTACACACCTCAAGAGATGGAGCAATATGACCATCACCATCTTCTACCTCTACCAACTAAATCAGTCGTTCGAGTCAACTATAAACAAATGGGTGTCGGCGGAGACGATAGCTGGGGCGCAAGGACACATCCCGATTTTATGCTGTTTGCTAATCGTCATTATTCCTATTCTTTTGTTCTTAAAGGGATTGTTGGTTAAACTGGCTGTACAATATGTAGATTATAAATATATCGGAGGATCAATATGGGAATTCATTACAATGAGGAACATCGTTTATTCCATCTACAGGGCCCGAATACAAGTTACATTATCCAATTAAACAAGAACGGTGTGCCTATGCATGCTTATTGGGGGCGCAAAGTGTCGGATGCGCCGTGGGTGGGAATGCTTAATTTTCAGGAGCGTGCTTCCTTCTCACCTAATCCTTACCCGGAAGATCGGACGATCTCCTTCGATACCCTTCCACAAGAATACCCGGCGTATGGGAGCAGTGATTTTCGTCACCCTGCCTATCAAGTTCAGCTTGAGGATGGTTCAACGATTACAGAGCTTACTTACGTCGAGCATCGGATATCGTCTGGCAAACCGCAGCTAAAGGGCTTGCCTTCAACATATGCAGAGAACGATTCGGAAGCACACACGTTGGAGCTAGAACTGCAGGATGAGAAAAGCGGATTGCGTGTAATGCTCATCTATTCCGTATTTGCAGAGCATGATGCGATCGTAAGATCGGTCAAATTAAAGAATAAGGGCAATACAACACTGCGCCTGCTTCGGGCATTAAGTGGTAGCGTGGATTTCCGTCACGATAAGTTTCATTTTCTACAGCTATCAGGAGCTTGGTCGCGGGAAAGGGATATGTTCAGACGACAGGTCGTTCCGGGTATCCAATCGGTCGAAAGTCGTAGAGGGTCGAGCAGTCATCAGCAAAACCCATTTATCGCTCTCGTTTCCCCGAATACGGATGAGGAGCAAGGTGAAGCTTATGGCTTCAGTCTCGTTTACAGCGGAAGCTTCATCGCTCAAGCGGAGGTCGACCAATTCCGGACGACTCGGGTTACAATGGGGATTAATCCGTTTGATTTCGAATGGCGATTAGAGGCAGGGCAAGAGTTCCAAACCCCAGAAATGGTCATGGTGTATTCCGGAGCGGGGCTCGGTGGAATGTCGAGAATCTATCATCGTTTATACCGGAGCCGATTGTGTCGTGGTATTCACCGTGATCGCACGAGGCCGGTTCTCGTGAATAACTGGGAGGCGACCTACTTTCAATTCAATGCGGATAAGATTGAGAATATCGCAAAGGTTGGACAAGAGCTTGGTATAGAGCTATTCGTATTGGATGACGGCTGGTTTGGTCATCGGGATAACGATGACTCTTCGCTAGGCGACTGGAAGGTTGATTACCGTAAGTTGCCTGGTGGTTTAGCGGATCTGGCAGAGCGGGTGAATCGACTCGATATGCAGTTTGGTTTATGGTTCGAGCCGGAGATGGTTTCTCCGGACAGTGATTTGTATCGTGCACATCCAGACTGGTGCCTTCATGTTCCTGATCGTAGGCGAACTGAGGCACGTCAGCAGTTAATTCTTGATCTATCTCGTGAGGATGTATGTGAATATTTAATCGAATCTATCGGCTCAGTACTTCGTTCTGCTCCAATCACATACGTGAAGTGGGATATGAACCGTAACATGACGGAGATTGGCTCTGCATTGTTAGCGCCTGAGCGGCAGCGTGAAACCGCGCATCGTTACATGCTTGGCTTATACAAGGTGTTGGAAACAATTACCTCTGAATTTCCAAACATCTTATTCGAGAGCTGTTCTGGGGGAGGCGGTCGCTTCGATCCAGGTATGCTCTATTACATGCCACAAACATGGACAAGTGATAATACGGATGCCGTGAGTCGCTTGCGGATTCAATACGGGACGAGTATGGTTTATCCGATTAGCACGATGGGAGCCCATGTATCCGCAGTTCCGAATCACCAGGTGCATCGCATGACTTCGCTGAAGACACGAGGGGATGTAGCGATGTCTGGTAACTTTGGCTATGAGCTGGACTTAACACAGTTGACTGATCTTGAGAAAGATCAAATAAAAGCCCAAGTGCAGCAGTACAAAGAAATTCGCCATCTCGTGCAATTTGGTGACTTTTATCGGCTGCGCAGTCCATTCGAAGGCAATGATACTTCCTGGATGATGGTTGCGGGGGATGGATCTGAAGCATTCGTTGTGTATGTACGAGTGTTGGCCGAGCCGAATGCGCCACTCGATTGGCTCAAATTCAAGGGTCTAGATCCGGATGCGAAATATCAGGTTGGAGATGAGGAAGCCCTCTATGGAGGCGATCAGCTCATGTATGCCGGTCTAGCCATTCCAAAATTAGATGGGGACTATCAGAGCTATACGTGGCGCCTCATTAAAAAATAAGAAGGTCATGAATGAACTCTCTTGCTGTTGCAAAGACTAACCTCTTGGAGGTGAGTCATATGGAACAACAGGATGGGAAGCAACAACAGATTGTAGCTGTTCGCAAAAATGGGGATGGCGATATCGTGGAAATGCAGCTGTCATCTGGTCAAGTTGTAGGCTATAAAGAAGCTCAGCAAATGGCCAAAAACGATGAAATTGCAAACGTCAATGTGTTTAAGGGTCGTGACGGGGACGAGCACCTGCGCTCTGATCCAGACGGTCGTACAGACAACAACCTAGATCAACTGCCAACTTTTTAACGGATGGTAAAGAAACCGTGGATAACGCGGTTTCTTTTTTTGTCTACTTATGAAGGGGAGCTCCTTAAGTACTGGTATGTACAACATTGAATATATATTAGAAGGAGTCTTCGTTTATTATGAATAAATAATAAATATCTGGTTGTATTAAGCCTAAAATAGCAGTAATATAAGTTTATTATCATGTACGTACAAGTTTGAATTTTATCATTTAACAATAATGGAGGGTTTCCTTATGTTGCAATTGAAGCATTATGAATTCTGGTTTATTACAGGTAGCCAACATTTGTACGGTCCTGAAACTTTGGAGGAGGTTGCTACCCATTCCGAAGAGATAGCGCGAAGCTTAGCAAGTGACTCTAACGTTCCATTCCCGATTGTATTCAAATCAGTCGTTAAAACTTCTCAGGAGATCCGCCAAATTTGCATTGAGGCAAATTCGAGTGAATCCTGCGCGGGTATCATCACGTGGATGCATACGTTTTCACCTGCAAAAATGTGGATTGCTGGGCTTTCTGAGCTTCGCAAGCCTTTGCTTCACTTGCATACCCAATATAATCGAGATATCCCTTGGGATACGATCGACATGGATTTCATGAATACAAACCAAGCTGCTCATGGGGATCGCGAATATGGCTTTATCGGTGCTCGTATGGGCATTGCTCGCAAAGTCGTTGTCGGTTATTGGCAGGATAAGCAGGTTCGTAATAGAATCGGTGGATGGATTCGCACTGCAGCGGCTTACTCGGAGAGTCGTCAGTTAAAGGTTGCACGCTTCGGAGACAATATGCGTCAAGTTGCCGTTACGGATGGGGATAAGGTTGAAGCGCAAATAAAGTTTGGCTGGGAAGTGAATGGTTACGGCGTTGGTGATCTCGTTGAACGTGTTAATGCAGTATCGGAACAAGCGGTTAACGAGCTGTTGGCAGAGTATGATGAGAAATACACCATTGTTGAAGAAGGTCGCACAGAAGGGTCTGTTCGTAACGCCATTGCGTATCAAGCTCGTATTGAGATTGCGCTGAAATCATTCTTAGAAGAAGGTGGATACACAGCTTTCACAACGACATTCGAGGATTTACATGGCTTGGAGCAACTGCCTGGACTCGCTGCTCAACGGTTAATGGAGCAAGGTTACGGCTTCGCAGGAGAAGGGGATTGGAAAACCGCGGCACTCACTCGTCTTGTGAAAATTATCGCTGGGGGTGTGGATACTTCGTTCATGGAAGATTATACCTATCACTTTGAACCTGGCAATGAGCTCGTGCTTGGGTCACATATGCTGGAGGTGTGTCCGACATTAGCTGCTTCCAAGCCTCGCATCGAGGTTCATCCTCTCGGAATCGGAGGTAAAGCGGATCCTGCACGCATCGTGTTCGATGGGAAGGGCGGATCGGCGATCAATGTGTCTGTTGTAGACATGGGTAACCGTTTCCGAATGATTGTAAATGAAGTTGAAGGTGTAAAAGTAGATCAAGCAATGCCGAAGCTGCCGGTAGCACGAGTACTGTGGAAGCCGCAGCCTTCCTTACAGCTAGGAGCAGAAGCATGGATATTAGCTGGTGGTGCCCATCACACCGTATATTCCTTCGCTGTCACGACAGAGCAAATGCTAGACTTCGCGGAAATTGTCGGAATCGAATGCGTTGTTATCGATAAGAACACGAACCCAGTACAATTCCGCAATGAGCTACGCTGGAGTCAGGTTGCTTGGAAATAAAGGAATAGGAACATAAGGATAAGCTAATCCAAATAAGTTCAAACCCCCGATCATGTAGTGAGATCGGGGGTTTTTCTATGTGGTTTAGGGTGTGGTGAATGTGACAATTATCACTTACACGGGAAAGTTTTACAAATAGGATAAAACTATACATCTTGCCGAAAATTAGCATAAGTACAGATAAATTGTAGAAGGCTGAAATCCTAGGTATAACAGAGCTTAAGTCCGTATGGAAATGTATTCTGCGCCAATTGTAATTCTCAGAAACGGGGGAAATCCCCCATTCCAGATGTTAACCGCTTTCATAAATGTGACAAATTATTGAATTTAATAGGCTAAGTTATCATTTGCAGTTTCTGAGGTGAACGGGGTATGGATACGAAGATAGAGTTCAGTTCGAATAAACCCCCAACCTTGAAGGGTGTTCGATGGCCAATACTTGCTGCTCTAGCTGGAGTGCTTCTGGTCATCATGATGAGTCCATGGACGTATTTTGTTATGGAAGATAACAATTATATTAGTTTTCACACGTTTTTGGAGCTGGGAAGTATTGTGGTTTCGTTATCCATAGCCCTTCAAGGCTGGCTAACCTCGATTCATTCCATTACTAGGCAGGCGTTGCTGCTTGCTGCCGTTTTCCTAGGAGTAGGTCTGCTTGATTCGATGCATATGATGACCTACTATGGGATGCCTTTATTTGCATTGAATCCTGAAAGCTCAACATGGTTCTGGAGTGTTGCTCGGATCGTCGAATCTGCAGGATTGTTAATCACATTTGCTATCTTCCAACGTTCTTCCGTTCATTTTTTATCCAGAAGTGTATTGTTTTCATTTGCATTGGTCGCCTTCGTGGCAGTGTCTATTTATTTGTTTGAAAATGCTTCACACTTGCCCCCTCTCCTCTTGAGCGATCTAGGATCAACGAGATTGAAAGTTGGCATTGAACATACGTGCATCCTGCTGAAGCTACTATCCATTGCGCTGCTTATGAGTATGTATTGTCGACGTAGGAATGGATATCTGCTCACACTCGCCTGGGCGCTAATCCTACTCATTCTGGGTGGGATCATGTTCACCTTAAATAAAGTGGAGCAAGATAGCATTAACCTGCTAGGGCATATTTTTAAGTTGCTTGGCTATTACGGCTTTTTGATCGGGATTTATGTCGTGACCGTAGATGAGCCTTTTGCTATTCAGAAGCAGACGAAGCGAGCGCTCTTAGAACATAAGAAGCATATTGAACAAAGTGAACATCGCTATAAGGAGCTAGCCTTTGTTGATGAGCTCACCGGGCTGCCTAACAGACGTAAATTTATGGCGACTCTATACGAGAAAATCGGATTGGACGACAGGGGGGATTATGCTCTGTTGCTTCTGGACATTGACAGGTTTAAGTCAGTGAACGATACGATGGGTCATACTTTTGGAGATTCACTTCTGAGGGCGATTGCAGTCAAGCTGAGGCATTTTTGCGAGGGAAGAGGTTACCTCGCCAGAATGGGTGGGGATGAATTTAGCGTCGTTGTTGCATATACAGGGAATCCAAAGGATATGGTGAGGTTAGGTCATCTGCTGCTTGAGGAGATAGGAACCCCTTGCAGAGTTGAAGATAAGGAATACCGGATGTCGGGTAGTATCGGGATTTCGCTATTTCCACGAGATGGCGATACTCCAGAGTTATTGATGAAGCAAGCTGACATTGCTATGTACCGTGCGAAGGAGCGGCGTAGCAAAGTCGAGATGTATACGTCAGATATGAAGCCAAACCAGGATAATGTTGCGATAGAGCACGAATTGCACAAAGCGCTTGAAAATAAAGAGTTCGTTCTTTATTATCAGCCGCGAATCGATATTGCTCGGAACAGAGTAACGGGTGTCGAAGCATTAATTCGGTGGAACCATCCGCGAAGAGGTCTCATCTCACCTGCAGATTTCATCCCCATTGCCGAGGAAACGGGTTTTATTATCCCATTAGGGGAATGGGTTCTAAGAGAGGCGTGTGATCAATGGTTGGAATGGCAAAATAATGGCTTAGACATACCAACCTTTGCGGTGAATTTATCCAGTCGTCAATTTGATCAAGAACGACTCGTAGAGACGATTTCTTTAATTATGAGAGATGTGGGTATTCCTCCCCAAACCTTAGTACTAGAAATTACGGAAAGCATGGCAATGGATATTGGACAAGCTGCTCAGAAGTTAAATCAATTAAAGTCTTTGGGCGTATTGGTAGATATTGATGATTTCGGCACGGGATACAGCTCGCTAAACTATCTTAAGCGTCTACCTATCGATCGGCTCAAGATAGACCGTTCGTTCGTGAGAGATATTACAACCGATCCGAGCGATGCGGCTATCGTTGCGTCTATTACAGCGATGGCTCATCACTTAAATATAGCTGTTGTAGCTGAAGGTGTAGAGACGATGGAGCAGCTGATGTATTTGACAGACCATGCTTGCGATGAGGCTCAAGGGTACTTGTTCAGTAAACCATTGCCAGCTAACGAATTTAGTAACTACATGAATTTGCAAATAAAGGGTATTCAATAACTGGCGGGCTCTAAGATAAGCGAGCTTACAGAAGTCTGGGGGGGGGGGCGACGATGATTCATGAAATCGTAGTTGATAACGGGGAAATCATTTTGCGACTGCATGGGAAAATCTACGTGGATGAAGCGGCTCTAATTAAAGAGAAGTTATTTCCCTTCATCGATAGAGGCTATTCTCAATTTGTTGTCCACCTTAGTGATGTAACTTATATCGATAGCTCAGGACTTGGGATGCTTGTTGCTGTTCAGAAGAAAGCGCGGCAGATTGGTGGGGGAGTCAAACTCGTGGGATTGCAGGGTGGTGTCCTAGAGCTATTCGAGCTGACTCGTCTAACGAGTGTATTCGAAAGAGAATAACAGCCTAGGCAAGGGGTGATTGATATGAATTACGATGTGTTCGAGGCTGAAGGCTACGTAGAGGCATCGCACCAACAGGCAGAGGAACGACTACGTCTACACGCTAAGGTGTTCGAGTGTTCGGATGAAGGAATGATGATCACCGATACCAAAAATCGGATTCTATGTGTTAATCCTGCATTCACAAAGTTGACGGGATACACCATGGATGAAGTTATAGGACATACCCCGCGTATTATTTCTTCGGGCAATCATGAAGCGCAATTCTATATTCGCATGTGGGCAACGATTCATGAGACGGGCAATTGGAGAGGTGAAATCTGGAATCGGAGAAAGAACGGAGAACTATTCCCTGAACGATTATCTATTAATGCAATCCGGGATGATGAAGGGCGCACAATTAATTATGTTGGTATTTTTAGCGATATCACGATTCAGAAAAAATCCGAAGAGCATTTAACTTATTTGGCCCACTATGATGAATTAACGGGACTCCCAAATCGCTCTCTATTTTTAGAAACACTGAAGGATACACTTCTTCAGGCGAAAAAAAGCTCGACTATGGCTGCCTTGCTATTTATCGACTTAAATAACTTCAAGCTGGTTAATGATCGTTTCGGGCATGTGGAAGGGGATAAGCTACTTCGCTTGACCGCCAAAAGAATTAAACAGTCTGTTCGGCAGTCTGATTTGGTTTCTAGACTTGCAGGCGACGAATTCACGGTTATTCTTCCGTATATTTCAACCAGGAAGGATGCGGAGAGAGTGAAAAGTGCGATCGTGCAAAATATGCTTGAGCCATTTATTTTTGATGAGCAAGAGATGGTAGTTACCGCAAGTGTGGGGATTAGTGTTTTTCCAGAGGATGCTGAGGATTTGGAACAAATGCTGCGTAAGGCCGATTTCTCCATGTATGCGGACAAGAAACGAAAAGCTTATTGATTTGACGGGATAAAAGAGGAGGTGAGATGAACGTGATGCGAGATATGAAATTTAGAGGGAAATTAATATCGATCATTCTGGTCGGCATTGCGTTCGTCCTTTTGGTGAGCTTCATTGGATCTAAATATATCGAAAAAACGGAACGCAATGAGGGGGAAATCTATAAGGCTCGGCTGCTTTCGATAAAGTGGGCTGGAGAAGCAAGCTTGAACTTCCATGTGGTTGAGCGGAACACGAAGGAATTGATGCTAGCTACGGACACGCAGGAAATAATCAATTTACAAGAAGAAATTAATAAATTGATTGTCCGTAATGATGAACTGCTGGAGATGTTACGAGCAGGTAACATTGATTCTTATCAGAAAGATAAGCTCAGTAATATTAAAGAGGCAACCGATGTATACCGGCCTGAACGTAAGAAGGTCGAGATTATGGCGGTTACCGGAAGAGATGAGGAAGTCTATGCTTACTTTCAGCGATATGCAAAGCCGCATCTAAATGAAATCATTAAGCAATATAATGCTCTTGTTGATTACAATGAAAAGTTAATGCAGGATCTATTAGTCGAAATGAGAAATAACAAGGTATCCGTTGATTTCATCCTAATTGGTAGCATACTTATATCGATTCTTCTTGCCATAGGGTTCTTTAGAATAGCGAGTAAGATGAAAAATGACTGTATAGAAGACATTTTAAGGACACGCTGATGACGAAGTTGAAAAACATGAAGCTAAGCCTGAAGCTGGGTGTTGTGTTTGTAACCTTTTTTCTGCTCAATGCAGGGTCGCTTCTGCTTGCTTCTCCAGTCATTTCGAGTATGCAGAGTGATGCGGCTATTATCAATCTATCAGGAATGCAGCGAATGAATGCTGAGAAAATTTATAGATTAGCACAGCAGCTTTCTGCAGATGTTCCCGAAGAGCGTGATGAGCTACTACGAGTGATTCAAAAGTTTGATCATAATCTTCAAATATTAACATATGGAAATGAGACAATCCGTTCCTCGGTGCAAAGCTTGGAAAGCGCGAGTTTCCTTAATGAGAAGGTGTCGCGGAGCTGGGCTGAGATGCATGCTCTATTAGACGAGCTTCTATACGAGTCTTCAGTCAAGGACAGTGCAGTTTTAAAGTCTTCTATTCAATCGATTTATGATCTTTTAAGCTTTGATATTAATCGTTATGTGACAATCGTTCAGCATCAGTCAGATGCTAAAGTGGAGCATTTGAAACGAATTGGCTTGATCATCCTATTGCTGAATTTATTAATCGTCGCTGTGGCTACTTGGGCCGTTATGACCTTTATTTTAAGACCGTTAAGCAGGCTGATCAGGATGATGGATAAGGTAGCGGATGGACATTATCGATTGCCGCTACTGGTTGTAGATAGAGATGATGAAGTTGGTCAATTATCGAAATCATTTAACACGATGCTGCAAAATTTAATGATTCGCAAAGAAGTGATGAAAACCGGGGACTTCCAACGGAAGCTTGTGCCTAGTGAATTCGAGAACGATTGGGTGCAGGTGAGTATGATCTATGAGCCTCAACAATTCGTTAGTGGAGATTTTATAGACTATGTATGGGATGAGCAGCGTAAGCGCCTGTACGGTTTTGTTATTGATATTATGGGTCACGGGATGACTCCAGCGTTGCAAGCGTGTGCGATTCGGGTTTTGCTCCGCCAAGGCAGTCATCGGGAGGAACCACTCCATGAAAGGCTAGCGCGAGTAAATAATGAGACTGTTCAATATTTCAGTGAGGATACATTCGCAGCGGTCATAAGCTTTGAATTAGATGTTGAAACGGGTCGCTTATCCATAACAAGCGGTGGGATCAACCATTTCATTAGCTATGAAGAAGGTAGCATTTCATTGGTGAAAACCCCGGGAGGGTATGTAGGGTTATTGGAAAATTGTAGTTATGAGCAGCAAATCGTTACGTTGAACGCTGAGGCTGGAGTCATCTTCGCCAGTGATGGTTTACTAGAGCTCACAACTATGGATAGGGATGATTGTAATAGCTTCGAGCAATATGTTACTGCTTTAAGGAGATTAGCAAAACAGGGCACGAATCGAGATGATGCTTCTGCGATTTGTATTTATTTGCGGCGGCCTACTAACAGCAAATCGGAGTAGATAGGGGAGAGTCGGCATGGAAGAGATAGAGCTTCGATTCAGTGACATGAACATGTATGCATATTTTCGTAATAGTGTCGGTGAGCTTCTGAAAGATTGGTTTCCAAAGGGTCATACCCTTATCGAGATTGCGGTAAACGAAGCGCTAAATAATGCCTTTTTACATGGGAATAGGGAATCCGCTAAACCGTTGGTCGTTATGAAGGTGAGTAAGGTGGATGAGCATAATCTCGTCATTCGGGTTAAAGACCTTGGTCAAGGTTTTTCATTAAGGAGATCAAGGGATAAGCGTGCTCGAGTTAAAGCGGATAAAATCATGAGCGAATCGGGTAGAGGATTATTAATCATGGAGCAAGTATTCGATGATATCTACTATAACGAAGTCGGTAACGAAGTAACAATGGTCAAAAGAATAGGCGGGCAAGGGGCGAAATAGATGGATAATATTCGTATTCATAATGGCATTGTAGAGATTGTATTATCCGGAAAGGTCTATGCCGACAAAGCCATTGATCTTCGCGAACGATTGTTTCCTTATCTCGGTGCAGGCTATAACCGTTTTTGGTTTGATATGACCGCAATGGATTACATCGATAGCTCTGGCATTGGATTCCTGCTTGCCATTCACAAGAGAGCGGACAAGCTTGGGGGCGAGGTTGTGATCACGGGTCTTCAAGGGGACATGTATAAGCTATTCGAGCTTACCCAGCTTACGCATTTGTTCAAGTTGACATAATCCAATTACGATTTCTTTCACTTCCTACGAGAAGGTAGCAGGAGAATGGGAATAGGAATACGAATTACTTGTAAGGCATACAATGAACTCAATGTGGGGATGATTCCACAAACTTTTTTACGACTTTTTTGAAAATGAGGTGACCTTTTTCATAATATTCGTTATTATTAATGTAAGTTCTGCGTAATTTGTAAGGTATGTTAACATTCAGTTGACATTTTTGACCACAGGATGACATTTCTAGTAGTTGTGAACGCTGATAGTAAGCCCTATTCGTCGGGAGGTGACTTGGCATGCAGGTTTCGCCGGCTTTGGTTTCATCCGACGACCTGTACTTGTTCAATACCGGGCAACTATTTCGTGCCTATTGTACTTTCGGGGCTCATCCAATGGAATTTGAAGGTCAATCAGGTGTTCGCTTCGTGCTGTGGGCTCCTTATGCTCGTGAGGTTTACGTCAGTGGCGACTTCAACAATTGGAGTAGTGCCGATCGACATGTGAGTATGACGCAGGTAGGGACAACGGGAGTGTGGGTTGGATTCGGCCCGAATTTACACGAAGGTGCTCGATACAAGTACGAGATCGTGAATGCTAGCGGAGAACGACAATTAAAAACCGATCCTTTCGGCTTTCAAAGTGAATTACGACCCAATACTGCATCTATCATTTCTTCACTTAATAACCACGCGTGGCAGGATCAGGAATGGCAAATGAATAAAAAGAGAAATCTTCCCTACGATAAGCCTATGCTTATTTATGAGGTTCATCTCGCATCTTGGCGAATGGACGCTCCGGAGCAATTTCGAGATTATGAGCAGCTTTCGCAAGAGCTTGTCGACTATGTATGTTCAATGGGGTATACCCATATTGAAGTATTGCCGATTACTGAGCATCCGTTAGATCGTTCATGGGGATACCAGGCAACTGGCTATTACGCTGCTACTAGCCGTTACGGGCCGGCGGATGGGCTGAAGAAGCTCGTTGATCACTGTCACCGTCGTGGAATCGGAGTATTGTTAGATTGGGTTTGTGGTCATTTTTGTAAAGATGATCATGGCCTTAGGCTATTTGATGGAACAGCTTTATACGAAAGCTCGGATTATCGCCGCGCAGAGAAGCCGTTATGGGGCACTCTTGCCTTTGATTTTGGCAAACCGCAAGTTCAGAGCTTCCTGCTCTCCAATGCATTGTTCTGGCTTGATATCTACCATATCGATGGTCTGAGGGTAGATGCCGTTGCTAGTATGATTGACCTAAATTTTGATAAGCCCGAATCGATGAAGACAGTTAACCGCTATGGTGGAACTGAGGACATCGATGCACTCCAATTTCTACGTAAGCTTAATGAAACCGTCTTTCTCTATTATCCCGAGAGTCTCATGATGGCAGAAGATTCTTCATCCTACCCTGCGGTCACATCACCCACCTACCTAGGAGGTCTCGGATTTAACTACAAATGGAATATGGGCTGGATGAACGATATGCTCCGCTATATGGAGACAGACCCAGACCATAGATCATCCCACCACTCTCTCATCACGTTTTCTCTACATTATGCCTTTTCCGAAAATTATGTTTTACCTCTATCCCACGATGAAGTTGTACACGGTAAACGTTCGTTATTAAACAAGATGCCAGGTAATTATCAAGAGAAATTTGCTAATCTTCGTTTGTTTTACGGATATTGGATCACGCATCCCGGTAAGAAGCTACTCTTCATGGGTGGTGAATTCGGACAGTTCGACGAATGGAAGGATTATGCCGGTCTAGATTGGAGCCTGCTACAATATCCTTCACACGATAGTATGCTGCGGTATGTCCGAGAGCTCAATCACATGTATTTGGACCATTCAGCGTTATGGGAAAGTGATCACGAGCAGAGCGGATTCGAGTGGATTGATGTCAATAACGCCTCTCAGTGTATGCTTTCCTTCCAACGTAATGATCAGTTGTCCAATCGTCCCATCATAACGGTTTGCAATTTCTCTAGACATGCGCACCCTATTTATCGTATTGGAGTATCTCAACCAGGGAAGTATCGCCTGTTGCTTAATAGCGATAAATCGGAATATGGAGGAACGGGAATGCAATTCCCATCCCAAATCGTTGCACAAAATATACCTCTTCACGGTAAGCCCTATAGCATAGAAATTTCGGTTCCCGCTCTATCCATCCAACTGTGGAAGTCAGAATCAGCTTGATCAGTCACAAGGATCATTAAGATTTCGGACGGCGAAGCCGTTTTACTTGGGGAGGAGTGAAGTTCATGCGCAAAAATGAGTGTATTGCCATGCTGCTAGCCGGTGGGGAAGGGCGGAGATTGGGTGTTCTTACTAAGGATTTAGCTAAACCCGGCGTTCATTTCGGAGGGAAATACCGGATTATAGATTTCACTTTAAGTAACTGCGTTCATTCGGGAATAGAAACCGTTGGTGTACTTACGCAATATCAGCCGCTTGAATTGACTCAGCATCTTGGCATCGGTACTCCTTGGGGGCTGGATCGACGTGAGGGTGGTATGCATGTACTTCCGCCATATGTTCGTCAGAAGGGCGGCACCTGGTATAAAGGCACAGCGAACGCAATTTATCAGAATCTAGGATTTATTGAACGCTATGATCCGGAATATGTGCTTATCATTTCTGGAGATCACATCTACAAAATGAATTATGACCATCTATTAGATGCACATAAAAAGAACCGTGCAGATGCAACGATAGCAGTCATTAGTGTACCTTGGGCTGATGCGAGCAGATTTGGAATCTTGAGCGTAGATGATGAAGGCAGAGTTGTCGAATTTGCGGAGAAACCAAAGAAGCCAGCTAGTAATCTTGCGTCTATGGGTGTTTATATGTTTTCTTGGGCGGTTTTGAAGGAAGCGTTGATCCGTGATGAGGCGGAGCGTCTTTCGTCTAATGATTTCGGTAAAGATATAATTCCTACGTTACTTCAAGATAATGCTCGTTTATTTTCCTATCAATTTAATGACTACTGGAAAGACGTAGGGACAATTGATAGCTTGTGGGAAGCCAACATGGATTTGCTTGAAGATAAACCGTCGCTTCAACTGAATGATCGCTCTTGGCGTATTTTTTCCGCAAGTCCCAATCAACCTGCTCAATATATTGCGCCAACGGCTAAAGTGCAAAGTGCACTTATTAATGAAGGTTGTATCGTGGAGGGGCAAGTTAATCGTTCGGTATTATTCCATGGTGCTCGTGTCGGGGAAGGTAGTGTTGTCGATTCTTCTATTCTGATGCCTGGCGCGATTATTGGAAAGAATGCCAAGATTATTCGGGCTATCGTAGGTGAGGGTGCGGTCGTGGGTGATGGCTGTATAGTAGGCAGCATTGATGCGGAGGACATAGCGGTTGTGGGTAGTGGTGAAACTATCCGCCCGGAGGCAGAGCTTAAGGAGGCGGAGACAGTATGAAGTTACCTATGATGGGAGTTATTAATTTAATCCATGAAGCGGATGAGATGGAAGCCCTGACGGCTAATCGCTGCTTGGCGACCGTTCCGTTCGGCGGGAGATATCGGTTAATTGATTTCGCTCTTTCTTCCATGGTCAATTCAGGCATTCCAAAGGTCGCTGTCTTCGCGCATCGGAAATTCCGCTCGCTTATGGATCATCTCGGTTCCGGAAGCAACTGGGATTTACATCGTAAACAAAGTGGGCTGTTCGTTCTTCCGCCATCTATGGAGGATCAGACGGATTTCGGCAGAGGTGATCTCTATCATTTCTATCGAAATCGCGATTATTTTTCCCGGAGCTCAATGGAATACGTAGTGATTTCTCGTAGCCACATGGTTTGTAATGTAGATTTCGCTAAGGTGCTGGATCAGCATCGTGAAACAGGTGCTGACATTACCGTCGTTTGTAAAGAGAGCTTGGAAGGAACACCAGGACTTGCACGTAAGGCAAAGGTGAATGCGGCAGGGCGAATTGTTGAAATGCAGGATCACTTCGGCAGGCTAGATAGTGATATTGTTTCAATGGAAATGTATGTGCTTAGCACGGAGCTATTGCTTGATTTGGTGGAAACATCCTTGGCGCAAGGCCGAGATCATTTCGTACGCCATTCGATATTGCCTCGATTGAACGAATTACAGGTTCATGCTTACATGCATGGGGGTGTACTTGGGGTTGTCAATAATATCGCAGCGTATTACCAGCATAGTATGGAGCTGCTACAACCTGGAGTTTGGAATGAGCTGTTTTTCAAACCAGGCTCCATCTATACGAAGGTTAAAGATGAGCCTCCGACGCACTACCGTAACGGTGCTGATGTGACCCATTCCTTGGTTGCGAATGGATGCGATATTGAAGGCACAGTAACGAATAGTATTCTATTTCGTGGCGTTAAGGTTGCCAGTGGAGCCGTTGTTCGCAACAGTATTGTGATGCAGAATGGCATTATCGGAGTGAATGGTTCGTTAGAAAATTGTATTCTCGACAAGGAAGTGGAAATCCGCGCCATGCAGCAGCTTAGGGGCTCGACAGAGATGCCATTCATCGCATTGAAGCGGAAAGTTATATAACAATCGGGAGTTGATCTTGTGCGGGTAATGTTTGCGGCGTCTGAAGCAATGCCGCTCGTGAAGACAGGAGGGCTGGCGGATGTTATCGGAGCCCTTCCTAAAGCACTAGCTAATCGAGGCGTCGATGTGACTGTTGTGTTGCCTAAATACGGTGAGATCCCAAAAGCGATAACGGATGCGGTCGTTACGATTGCTGTAATCGAAGTTCAATTAGGCTGGAGAAGGCAGTATTGTGGCATACAAGAGGTTACTGTTGAAGGCATTCGTTATTTACTCATAGATAATGAATTTTATTTTAAGCGGGGTTATTTGTATGGCTATGGGGATGAGGCGGAGCGATTTGCTTTCTTCAGCTTCGCCGTACTTGAAATGCTTGGTAAGCTCGAGCAGCTTCCTGATATTATCCATTGCCATGATTGGCAAACGGGACTAATCCCGTTTCTGCTGCGTACGAGGTACGCCTACCATCCCGGTTATCAGCATATTCGGACAGTGTTTACGATCCATAACCTGCAATATCAAGGCGTATATTCTCGTGAGCTGCTGCAGGATTTGCTAGCAACAGGGGATGATTCGTTTACAGAAGATAGTCTTGATTTCTATGGTGCTGGTAGCTGTATGAAAGCAGGTCTTCGTTTTGCGGACAAGCTGTCTACGGTAAGTAATACTTACGCCCATGAAATTCAGACGCCTGAATACGGAGAAAAGCTCGATGGTGTCATAAGGCAACGCTCGCACGATCTATGGGGCATTGTGAATGGAATTGATACAGAGGTATATGATCCGATGAATGATCCACATATTGCTGTTCCTTATCGCAATTCCCAGGCTAAGAAGCGCCAGAATAAAACTGCTTTACAACAGGAGCTTGGGTTGCCGATAGATGAGACGATTCCTATGATAGGTATTGTATCGAGGCTGACGGGGCAGAAGGGCTTCGATCTCATCGGGGAGGCAATGCCTGAATTGATGAAAGAGAACATTCAGCTTGTCATTCTAGGCTCAGGAGAGCCTGGTATTGAAGCTAATCTGCGGGAAGCATTGCTTAAATACCGGAATAAGATCGCGCTTTGGTTCGGTTTTAATGAAGGTCTGGCGCGCCGTGTATATGCTGCCTCGGATATGTATTTAATGCCATCCAGGTTCGAGCCGTGTGGTCTTAGTCAGCTTATCGCTCTGAGATATCGAACCGTCCCGATTGTTCGTGAAACGGGAGGGCTTCGTGACACGGTAGAGCCGTATAACGAATATACCGGAACAGGGACCGGTTTTACCTTTGGTCCGGCAACGACTCACGATTTGTTATATACAGTTCGCCGTGCTTTGGCCTTCTACGAGAAGGAGGAGCATTGGACGCGGGTTGTTGCAAATGGTGCTAAGAAGGATTACGGATGGGAATCCTCGGCAAGATTATATTACAAACTATATCGCGAACTCGTCAGCTAGATAAGAAGGAGAGGGATTGGCATGGCTCGACATCTGGTCATTGGGAATGGAAAAATGCTAGTCAACTTGGACAATAATTGTTTTATTCGCGATGTTTATTTTCCGTATGTAGGACAGTTGAATCATGTGGGTGGCAATGCTTGCCGTTTCGGAGTATGGTGCAATGGCGCCTTTGCTTGGTTAGACGATCCGGAATGGGTAATCGAGTTAAGCTATATCGAGGATTCACTCGTTACGAACGTCACGGCACGACATGATCGTCTGGGGGTTGAACTACAGCTTAATGACGGCATTCATCAACGAGAGTGCATCTATCTGAAGCGTGTCGTTGTGCGGAATTTAAGCGATACCGAGAAGGATGTCCGGGTGTTTTTCCACCATGACCTCATGATCGATGGCAATGAAGTCGGGGATACGGCTGCTTTTTACCCAGAAAACCGTACAATATTCCATTACAAACGCTCTTCCTACTTTATGTTTAACGGCAAATCTGAGCAAGGCGGGATATACCAATTCTCGACTGGCATTAAGAGATTTCATTCGGCTGAGGGTACTTGGAGAGATGCGGAAGACGGCGAATTGATGGGCAATTCGATTGCGCAGGGCTCTGTGGATAGTACGATAAGCTTGCGTACGATTGTCCCTCCGCATAATGAAGGAACGGTCTATTATTGGATGTCGGTTGGATCAGATATGGAAGAAGTGAAGCGGCTAGATCAATATGTGCAGGATAGTCATCCCGAGAAGCTGCTTAGTCGAATAGTGATCTACTGGAATCATTGGCTAGCTCGGGTAGGAGATAGCTTCGGAGATTTGCCAGCTTCTGTGAGCAAGCAGTTCAAGCATAGCTTGCTTATCGTTAGAACGCAGATCGACGAACGGGGTGCCATTCTCGCTGCGAACGATACCGATATTATGCAATACAATCGTGATCATTACAGCTATATGTGGCCGCGGGACGGGGCGCTTATAGCGGACGCTATGTCGCTTGCTGGCTATCATGGGACGATTGCACCATTCTTTCATTTTTGCGGACGGAACCTCACGCCAGAAGGTTATTTGCAGCATAAGTACAATCCAGATGGAACTGTAGGCTCTAGCTGGCATCCTTATGTGGTTCAAGGGGTTCCGAGATTACCCATTCAAGAGGATGAGACAGCTTTAGTTCTCTACGCCCTTTGGAAGGATTACGCTCGTCATGGAGAAATTGAGCTGCCGCAAAGCTTGTACAGTACGCTCATTCGAAAATCGTCGATATTTTTGTGTGAGTACATGGATCATGACTTGGGACTTCCGAAACCGAGCTATGATTTGTGGGAGGAGCGCTACGGGATTTGGACGTATACAGTGGCGTCTGTGTATGGAGGGCTGATGGCTGCCGCATATTTCGCGGACCTATTCGGAGATTACGACCGAAGCGATCGTTATCGGGAAGTTGCTGAGAAGATTAAGCGAGGAATTGTGGAGCATCTATGGGATGAAGAAGCCGGACGCTTTGCTCGCGGTATCGTAAGTCATGAGGGGCGTTGGGAGAAGGATATGACGGTAGAGAGCAGCATGTTTGGGTTGTTCGAATTCGGCGTATTCCCAGCAGAGGATGATCGGGTTGTCCGCACCATGAGGGCGATCTCGGAGAAGCTTCGCATTCATACAGAGGTCGGAGGTATTGCGAGGTATACGAATGATTACTACTTCAGACAATCCGACGATATTGAGAAGGTACCCGGAAATCCATGGATCATCTGTACACTATGGGTTGCGAATTTCCAGATTGAAATAGCGAAGACGCTTGAAGATCTAGATGAGCCTCGTCGGACGCTGGAGAAGGTAACGACCTTCGCTATCCCTGGAGGCAATCTGCCGGAGCAGGTTCATCCGGAGACGGGAGCGCCATTATCGGTTGCTCCGTTAACTTGGTCTCACGCGACTTATGTATCGACGGTTTGTAAATATGTTCGGAAGCGAGAGCAGCTCAAATCGACGCATTAAGCTGCGGTGAATAACTTATAACAACGAACGTTAAAGTGGATTTTGACAAGTGAAAGAAAGACCAAGCAGATTGTGCGTATCTGCTTGGTCTTTTGTCATTTTTCATATCCAAATGGGGAGATCAATTCATTATTTGGACCGCGGGGGTAATAAATTCGGTTCCTTCTTCGTTTCGATAGGGTTATAGAAATTGTATATTCGTATCACAATGATTTTCACGATCGCATAGGTTGGGACGACGATAACCATGCCGAGTGGTCCGACAATGGCTCCTACCCCAATAATAAGAAGCATGACTGTGAGCGGATGAACCTTCATTTGTTTAGCTGTGATTTTGGGACCGATCAAGTTAGATTCGATTTGGTTGGAAATGATGATAATGATGCACACCTGTAGTGCTGCCATCGGTGAGACGGTCAGTGCAACAATGACAGCCGGAATAGCTGCGAACAAGGGTCCTAGGTAAGGGATGACATTCGTTACAGCGGCGACAAGTCCTAGTAATAATGGGTAGGGCAGATCAATGATCAAATAACCGCAGAAGGTTAGAGCACCTATGAGAAGGGAAGTGATTACCTTGCTCATGATGAAGGCGCCGATAGAGGTGTCGATTTCTTTTAACGTGGGAATAACCTCGGCTTTTATACGTTCGGGTAGCAGCTTGGTAACTTGGTTGGGAAATTTATGACCTTCTTTAAGCATGTAATAAATAATAAAGGGTACTAGACTAAGTAATAGGAAAAAGTTCATGATTATGTTGAATATGTTTGTTAAACTACCTACGATGGAATTGAGCAAATCTCCAAGGGTAGAGGTTAATTGGGTAGATAAATTTTCGGTGGAGAAGGATTCGTCTTTACTAATATTTTGAATCCATTGATGCTCCTGTAACGATTCCAACCATTTCTTGACGGATTCAATGATTTCCGGAAAATTGTTGACGAGCAGGATGGCTTGCTCACGAATGGGTGGCCAAACGAGCTTGGCAGATAGAAAAATAAGTCCGAATACAATTAAATATACGATGATGATAGATATCGAGAGTGGAAGCTTTATGGCAATCAGGCGAACGAGTGGTCGGAGCATGTAATAGAACATCCCTGATAGGACAATAGGGACGAACATAGCGAGTAACACCGCGGCAATAGGACTGAACAAATAATCGACTTTCGAGGCTAGATAGGCAATTAACAAAATGATAATGATCCCATATCCGATGCGAAACCATTTTCCTTGTGGCATATTGAACCCTCTTTCATTGATTAAATTTGGTAATTATAGTTTACTATGTAATGTAACTCATCTAAAAGAAATATAAACATTTCTAAAAGGAGTTGTCCAATGAGGAAGCGGGAAGTTCCGGGCTTCGCCCAACCAATCATAGATCCCCTTTTTTACATGCTAACCTTTACTTCTATATTATGTGCGCTTCTAATTAGCGTAAGAGAATTCCAGGTTGAATATGTCCAGTATCGGTTTCTTCTATGGAATCTTTTTCTGGCATGGCTGCCTTTGGGATTCTCGATGTTGGCGTTGCTGCTTACGCGCATTACGAATGGGATTAACCTGTTAATCGGTCTAGCTTTTTGCGGAGTCGCTTGGCTGCTCTTATTTCCGAATGCTCCGTACTTAACGACGGATTTGATTCATCTCATTTTTAACTCTAATTATGAGGGTTATGATAAGCACGGATTATTATTATGGTACGATTTAGTGATGTTTTTCCTGTTTTCTTGGTGTGGATTACTTTTGTGTTATTTGTCTATGAGACAATTCCATTCCATTGTGAGCGATTATATTTCGGCCTGGGTGGGATGGGTGTTCGTCGTTATTGTGTCGTTTCTCGGAGGATTTGGCGTTTATTTAGGACGAGTTGTTCGCTTGAATAGCTGGGATGTTCTGTTCAGCCCCTTCCGTCTGATCAATGGGATTATTGAAGGTATTAACGCGAATGCGGCTGTGTTTTCCATTTTGTTCGGTACGTTAATTCTAATCGTATATGTCACACTGTTCATCTTGGGGCGAAGCCGTAACAAATCCTCTCGATCCAGATTGACGAATGAGGATTTAAAGTGGTGACGGACCGTGAAGTCTACGATAGCTTTCGGGGGTCATCCCCTCCTTCTGGCGAAAGGTAGCGACGAAGTGGCTTGCATCGCGGAAGCCTACAGCCTCCCCGATCTGTCGGACCGTCCAATTCGGACGGGAAGGCAGCCATTCCTTTGCTTTGCGAAGCCGCAGTTGAATAAGATAAGCATAAGCGGTTTGACCAAATAACTCCCGGAATCGTTCATTCAGCTGTCGCTGACCGATGTTTAGTTGTTCAGCCATCTTTGCCAATCCCAAGTCGGGGTTGGCATATTCTATTTCTAACCAATCGAGCAGCTGTTGAATTCTTTCCAACCGGCGGGTTAACGAGGGAAGGTGGTTTTTCCTTCCGTTTGTTTTGAGCAAAGTTAGAAATCGATACAGATCAGCGGAGCTTTTCCAACCGGATGCATCCGAGCCTGATTCAGCAAGCGCTAAAATTTGCTCCAATTGAATCGTAATTTCGTCGTCATTTCGGTCCCATTGGATTTTGTCCGAGAAGGCTCCGAGCAACTCGACAGTGAGCTGTGATGCCATTGTACCTGTGAAGGTAACATAGTAGGTTTTCCAGTTCGGGCTTTTGGCGTAATAGAAATGCTGGACATGGGGATGCAGGAGAATTCCGGAACGTTCAGGAAGCTTGAAGATGGTACCTTGCACATTGAGCTCGCCTTCGCCTTCGATCGTCTGCAGCCAATGAAAGAAAGGATAGCCCTCAGAACGCTGAATATATTCCTGTTCAGGGTTGAGTCCGATCGTTTCTAACTGTAAGGGCAGGGGTTCAGACGGCGTTGGGAACACGGCTCTGCGAAGCATTTCAAAAACCTCCATATTGTTATATGCTATTTCACTTTTATTATATAGGATAAAGAAAAAAATAAACATATAATTAGATTAGAAACGACATTTTACGATATTATAACGACGAGGTGTCCAAATGATTAATACTCAAAAGCCGAAAATATGGTATGGCGGAGATTACAATCCTGATCAATGGGAAAAGCCGATTTGGGACGAAGATTTAAGAATGTTTAAGCTGGCAGGTATTGATGTAGCTACCTTAAATGTGTTTGCGTGGGCTAACAATCAGCCGGATGAGGATACTTATGAATTTGGCTGGCTTGATGAAATGATGGACAAGCTTCATGCGGACGGAGTAGGCGTATGCTTGGCAACGAGTACGGCGGCACATCCCGCTTGGATGGCAAGAAAGTATCCAGATGTGCTACGTGTTGACTTCGACGGACGTAAGCGAAAATTCGGGGGGCGTCATAACTCTTGCCCGAATAGTCCGACCTACAGAGAGTATTCTGTAAAGATGGCGGAGAAATTAGCTGAGCGATATAAGAATCATCCTGCGTTGTTGATTTGGCATGTCTCCAATGAGTATGGTGGTTATTGTTACTGTGATAATTGTGCGGCGGCATTCCGGACTTGGCTGCAAGAACGCTATGGCTCGATCGATGTAGTCAACAAAGTTTGGAACACGAGCTTCTGGGGACACACGTTCTATGATTGGGATGATATCGTACCACCTAGCTCACTGAGTGAGGAATGGCGGGGATGGAACGGGAGGACAGCAACGAATTTCCAAGGGATTTCGTTGGATTATTGCCGTTTTCAATCAGACAGTCTACTAGATTGCTATAAGCTTGAATACGATGCGCTTAAGAAACAGACTCCTGACATCCCTATAACGACCAACCTAATGGGTGCGTATAAGGAGTTGGATTATCACAAATGGGCGAAACATCTGGATGTCGTATCGTGGGACAACTATCCATCCTTGGATACGCCGTATAGCTATACAGCGATGATGCATGACTTGATGCGTGGTTTGAAAGGCGGCCAGCCTTTCATGCTGATGGAGCAGACGCCAAGTCAACAAAACTGGCAGCCCTATAATTCCTTAAAGCGTCCAGGCGTTATGCGATTGTGGAGCTACCAAGCTGTTGCTCGTGGTGCAGATACGGTCATGTTTTTCCAATTGCGCCGATCGGTTGGGGCTTGCGAGAAATATCATGGTGCGGTCATTGAGCATGTGGGTCATGAGAATACTCGGGTGTTTCAAGAGTGTGCTGACTTAGGTTCGGAGCTGTATAAGCTAGGAGACTCATTGCTAGATGCTCGAGTCAAAGCAAAGGTTGCGATTCTGTTCGATTGGGACAACTGGTGGGCGGTTGAGCTGTCGAGTGGTCCAACGATCGCCTTGAAATACGTCGAAGAGCTACACAAATATTACAGTGCGTTCTATCAAGCTAACATTGCAGTGGATGTTGTTGGCGTGGATGCCGAACTTAGCGGTTATGACTTCGTGTTGGCACCGGTTATGTACATGGTTAAGCCTGGTGTCGCAGAGCGGATTGAACGTTATGTTGAAAATGGCGGTACATTCCTAACGACGTATTTCAGTGGAATTGTGGACGAGAATGATAGAGTTACACTAGGAGGATACCCAGGAGAGCTTCGTAAGCTACTAGGTATTTGGTCGGAGGAAATTGATGCATTACTACCGACGCAAAGTAATCGGATAATGTTGAAGTCGTCTATTGACGGGCTTGAACAGTCTTACAACTGCGGAATGCTCTGTGATCTGATTCATTCCGAAGGAGCAGAGGTCATTGCGGAGTATGGTGAAGACTTCTACAAAGGGATGCCTGCTCTAACGGTGAATAAGTTTGGTGCTGGCGAAGCTTGGTATGTGGCGACTAGCCCTGATGTGACTTTCTTACAGGATTGGTTACCGAAATTGTGTGCTGCCCGAGGTATTGAGCCTTTGGTTACTTCCGCTCCTGATGGTGTGGAAACGACCTTGCGCGAGAAAGACGGAGTGAGCTATTTGTTCGTGTTGAACCACAACCCGGGAGCTTCTGTTGTATCGCTAGGTCAACAAAGTGGAGTAGATCTATTGTCCGATAAACAATTGAGCGGAAATGTTGAATTAGCCGGTCGGGACTTATGGATCATTAAGCTCGAAGCGTAATGTTTGCTGCTTAACGCTTACTTAGATAAGGAACAACTCCTTGCTTGCGCTATTATGGGCAGCAAGGAGTTTTCTTATTTTAAGTCTTCTGGAACCATGCGTAATGGTACTCCGTATGAGATAATAAGCATAAGCATGAGAAAGGAGTGAGGTAAGATGAGTTTTTTCAAGAAGATTTCGGATACCGTTAGTAAAGGTGTGACATCGGCAACAGAGAAAGCACAACAGACCGTGGAAATTACGAAGTTAAACTCGCAAATATCTAGCAAACGCAAAGAGATAGATAAAATATTCGCGACAATTGGCGAGTCCGTATACGAAGGTTACTTGGCGCATGATCTGTCCCTCGCCGAATCGAAGGTTTACCCGCAATGCAATGAGATTACGAACATTCGTGATGAAATTGCTGCGTTGAATGATCGGATCAAAGCGATCCGTAACGAAAAGGATTGTGTTTGCGGCAAAAGGCTGCCTGAAGACACGCGGTTCTGCTCTTCGTGTGGTCACCGATTCCCAGATCCTGAACCGGAGCCAGAGCCAGTCAGCACTGATGAATCGTCGATAGATGTGGAGTCGTATGTAACGGATGACACAGCAAGCTCGGAGGATGCAGAAATGGCGGACGTTGTTAAGGCACATGTGGATACTCGTCAGATTTGCAAAAGCTGTAGCACGCCGCTGTATGCAGATAGTCATTTCTGCCCAGCCTGTGGGCAATCAACGCGCTAAATGTAAAAAAAGGACAGTCCCAACGGTCAAATGACTCGGGACTGTCCTTTTTTTTCGTTCGTTTTAACGGCTACTCCTTGACTGCGCCGGCAGTAATGCCAGAGAAAATATACCGTTGTAGGAATAAATAGAGCAGCAAGGTTGGAATAAGTACGATAAGAATGGCTGCGGATAATTGCTCAAAGCTGGAAGCACGCTGTCCAACAAAAGTCATGAGCGACGTTGAGAGAGTATGCAGCTCTTTGGAAGGCATGTATAAATACGGAATATACATATCATTCATGATATCTACTGCCTTAATGATGCCGAGTGTTGCGGCTGCAGGCAGCAGCAAAGGGAAAATGATGCGAGTGAATATATTAACATAGGTTGCGCCGTCAATCATCGCACTCTCATCTAATTGTGATGAGATTTTCTCGATGAACTGTAGGAAAATAAAAATTTGGAGCAAGTCGGTTCCTGCGTAAATGAGCAAAGGAGCGCCTAATGAATCATACAACCCGAAGCTCTTAATAATCTGAAATCGGGCAACTTCCGTTGTGTAGAACGGAACGACCATAGCGACGATAAATAAGCTCATAATGACTTTTTTGAAGCGGAAGTTGAAACGATTCAGAACAAAAGCGGTCATCGCTCCAAGAATTGTGTTCAGAAAAACGCTAACCAAGACGAGAATTCCCGTGTTCTTGAAGCCGATGAGCATATTACCTTTCTCGAAGGCAGTTCGTAGGTTACTGAACGTCCAAGTCTTAGGTAAAGCGAGTGGTGATGAGCTCATTAAGTCAGATGCGGATTTGAATGCCGTAAATACGTTAATGAGTATTGGAAAGAGCACAATTATAGTAATCATAGCAAACAAGAGATACATAAATGGTAGGGAGCGGGTCTGGTAGCTAAGCTTCATGTTTATTCCCCTTTCCCTTTAAACAATTTGCCTTGGAAATAACTGAAGATAATGATCATGAGCATAAGAATGATGGCGAGTGAGGAAGCAAGTCCATAATTATTATATTTAAACGCAGTTTGAATGGTATATACCGTAAAGGTTGTACTCGCAAGCCCAGGTCCACCTTGTGTCATAAGAAAAGGAATGTCGAACACTTGCAACGCTCCGCGGACGTTTAGAAACAGGACAATCTCCATCACGCGGGAAATACCCGGCATAGTAATGTGGATGAATTTCTTCCAAGAGCCCGCGCCATCTATTGTTGCAGCTTCGTATAGGTCGTTCGGGATGGATTGCAGACCGGCGAGGAACAAAATCACATGCAAACCGCTGAACCTCCATAAGGAGACGACGATGAGTGAGTAGTTGACAATGCCTTTATCGCTTAGCCAATTTTGAATCCAGCTTTCTAACCCAAGCGTTTCAAGGAGCGCGTTAATGGGACCGTTGATCGGATTGTACATGTAACTGAATAAGTATGCGACGGCTACACCATTAAGAATATAGGGCAAGAATACGATTGATCTAAAAAAGTTGCTGGTGCGGAGCTTATTGTTCAGGAGTACGGCAACCATCACTTCCAAGGGAATAAATAACGCATGAATCCCAAAATAGAGAAAGTTGTTGGATAATGCCTTCCATATATCCGGATTTTGAAAAGCGCTGACGTAGTTGTCAAGTCCGACGTAATTAAAGCTTTTGCTGATTCCGTTCCAATTCGTCAAGCTGAATTGGAGTAACCGAAGTGACGGGTAGAGCAGAAATAGAAGAAGCAAGGCAACGGGCACGAATAGAAACGAGACGATTACGAGCTTCTTTTGCAAGGAATAACTCATTCCACATCCCCTTAATACTAGGGGGAAAGCCCCGCTTGAGGCTTTCCTCCCATTATGATGGATTCTAGTTTGTTTGTTAGGCTATCGTCTGAGTAGGTTTACTTGGAAGCTTTGGCTTTTGCCCATTTGGTGTTCAAATCAGCAAGGATATCCTCAACCTTCTTGCCTGTCATCATATCCTGGCCGATAGCTTTAACATCAAGCTGGATCGCATTCGTAATTCGTGTGTATTCCGAATCTCCCGGAATATAGCTGAATATCTCATTTTGGTTGCTTGCGTAGAAAGTTTTAAGAAACGGAACATTAGATTCAACACCTTCGAACGTGGAAACCAGCTTCTGTGCATCGATATAGGTTTGGTAAACATCGGGAGAGAAGAACCAAGTCAAGAACGCTTTTGCTTCTTCCTGATGATCGGAGCCGTTCGTAATGCCGTAGAAATGATCGGTGAACATCATGATCTTAAGTGGCTCACTATCGGTCTCTCGATAAGGCATTGGGAAGGCGGCAAGGTCATCGATGTTGCCAACCTTGGACTCGTAAGTAGGTGCAAACCATAAACCGGCAGCGACAACTGCAGCTTGCTTGGAAGTAAATAGATCAGTTGCTTGATCCCAGCTAATGCCAAGCGGATCACGTCCCATTACTTTGCTGGCATACAATTGCTCGATTTGCTTGTAAGCTTTGAAGAAAGGTTTTCCTTCTGTGAAAGGCTGATCATCTTGAGCGATATCGCTCAAATAGCTTTCCGAGCCTGAAACAATCTGTGGCAGGAATTCGTTGAACGGATAATCCGGCCAAGCATCTTTTCCACCCATCGCGTATGGAGTGTATTTACCGTTATCCTTGATCTTCTGCAGTACATCGAGGAATTGCGGCCAAGTTGTAGGCACTTGTAAATTAAGCTCCTTGAATATGCTTGGGTGATAATAAACGAGTTCTGGGAAAGCCATCATCGGTACAGCATACGTTTTGTTGTCAATGGCGAATTTGCTGGCGTATTTGTTTTTGGCTAAATAAGCTTCGCCATCAAGCGGTAGGAGCTGCTCTTGAAAATCATGTAGCCAGTTCGGCTTCAATCCCATAATATCTGGTAGCTCGTTGCCGGTCGCGCGAACCTTCATTGCTTGCAGATAGTCCCCATCAGATTTGAACGTTTCGAGCTCGACTTTGACATTGGGAGCTACTGTGGTATATTCTTTGACTTTTTCATCGAGATAAGTAAGGAAGTCATTGTTGACATCCCAGATTGCCATTTTCAATGTAACCTTATCTTTGCTAGCAGTCGTAGTTGCAGATTGCGAAGCTGTTGGTGTTGAAGCCTTCGGCGATACTGTTCCTTGGTCGTTATTGGTACTACCGCATGCTGCAAGAACTGTGAATGAAGCCAGAATGGTCGTGAGCAATAACGCGATCCGTGAATTTTTCTTCATCTTTGTAACCCTCCCAATGTATTTGTGTAATCGCTTTCGAGATTGATTTTATCGGGAATGGAGACGCTTTCATATGAACGTTCTTGTTCTTTTCTTCTCTCTTTTTATTGTTGACGATGAGAATAACGTCATTTGGACAATTGTTCATCCCGATATTCTAACGGGGTCTTACCGGTAACCTTTTTGAAAATTTTACTGAAGTGTCCTTGATTTGGGTAACCAACCTTCTCCGCAATCTCATAGATCTTCATTCCACTGCTCATAAATTGAATCGCTTTTTCAACCCTTTTCCGCGCGATATATTCGATGAAGGTTTCTCCGGTTTCCTTGGCAAATATTTTGCTTAAATAGCTTTCACTGATGCCAGCGGCCTCGCTAGCTCTCGACAAGGAAATCGGTTCGTGATAATGCCTATCGATCCATTTTTTCACCTTTTCGACTAGAGGTGGTGAATTTTCCATGATGCGTTTTCTCGGATCGATGCTGTCAAAGACGGTTTGAATGAGTGATCGAAACCAAATGTTAAGCTGCGCGACATGCTCGAAAAGAACCAAGTGCTCAAGGGGGGACTCCTGTTCACCAATCGTTGTCCATGTCATCCCCTTGGAATAAAGCAGGGAGCTGATATCCCACAGCAATGCTTGGTACACTTGTAGCGTCTTCTCGACAGGTACTCCACAACCATTTGCGAGGGTATCTAAGCCTTGCTCTAGCATCCTTTGCCAGTCGGGATTGCCGAGTTCTAAATGATTAACAATTCCGGGTGCATCCCAAATCAATGGGTTGAGCTTACTCGGATAGAGAGCGACATCCTCTTCGAAGTAGGCTCGTCCAGAACCGAGATAGAACTTTGTCTCTGCCCAGTGCTTAGCTTGTTTGTAATGCTCCCCCCATGAGGAATAAGGACCACAAACACGCGAAATGCCTAAAGTAGCTCCTAGATTCATGTAATCCCGAATATGGCTAATGATTTTGTTTGCCATCTCAGTGATGATTTCCCGTGTCTGCAACTCTCCCATTTGTCCAGGGATGCGTAACAATATAGCATATTCCCACAAGCTTACGCGGGTGATGACACAATCCAACCGGTATCCACCCGCTACCTGGCGGATCGAATGAGAGATCAAGCGGCTCCGCTGTTTCTCCAAATCTCGATTCGCAATAGGTGGACCTCGGTCGATGAATAGACTGCAAAGAATGTACTGTGAGCCAGTGGTAGACAGCAACCATTCAGAAGCGACCTGGTTATCTTGGGCGGGGATTTCTTCAGAAAAGAGGATGGAAAGTAAGGTTTCCTCTTTCGTTTGTTCTGCGAGTGCGAGGCTTTCTCTTTGCTTCTGCTCATAGACATCGTTAACCGTAGCGATTCTAGTAACTGTCTTTAGTATCACTTCTCCGACGTGCTCTGCATTCAAATCCTCTTTGATGATATAGTCGTAAACTCCGTACATGAAAGCTTGACGAACGTATTCGTATTGAGAATAAGCGCTAAGCACGATTACGGCGATTTTTTGACCCTCGTCTGATTCCCGGAGCTTCTTCAGAAACTCAATGCCAGATAGGATAGGCATCTGGATGTCCGCAATGACTAAGTCAATGCGAAGGGAGGGGATCAACCTGAGGGCGTCCTGGCCGTTGGAAGCTTCGCCTACGATCTCACAGTTGTACTCCTCCCAACAAATAAGCTCTCTTAATGCCAATCTATAAATGGGTTCATCATCAACGATTAATACTTTTAGCATGGCCGCCATCCTCTCGAAGTATAGGCAAGACAACCGTAACGATTGTGCCCTTATATTGTTCGCTTTCGATCGTAACGCCATAGGATGATCCATAATTCAACCTAAGTCTGTCATGAACGTTTTTTAGTCCGATCCCGTTAAAGCTTTCTTGAATGTTGGATTCCTTCGATTCCAGCAGTTGTTGAAGCACTTCTGGGCTCATGCCCCTACCGTTGTCGCGAATGACAATTTGGAAATTGTTGTTGGAGGTAGCTCCAGTAACTTGAATCCAACCTCTTGATTCTCGTTCGTGAAGCCCATGAATGATCGCATTTTCAACGATGGGTTGCAGGAGAAGCTTTAAGATCTGAATGGATCTCGCCTCTGGAGCGATATCGTAATGAATGTCAAATTGGTCGCCATAGCGAATTTTCATAATCTGTACATAGTAGTCGAGTAGCTTAATTTCTTCTTCGACGGTTGTATACATGCCCCCTCGATTAAAAGCGGATGAGAGTAGCTTTGTTAGTGCTTCGGTCATTTTATGGATGTTACCCGCATTTGAGATGCTGGCCATCAGCTTAATCGTGTTTAAAGTGTTTAACAGAAAATGCGGGTTGATCTGCGATTGGAGCGCGGCGATCTCCGCGAGTCGCTTCTGGGTTTCCTTATCTTCGATCTCTTGGATAGATGCTTTTAATTGGGACACCATCTCATTAAATGTAACGCCAAGGATGTAGGTTTCTACGGGACCGGATTCCTTAATTTTTGCTTTTAGATTACCGGCTTTAACGGACGCCATCTGATTGACTAGCGAGCCAATTGGTTTGACGATACTTCGAACGAATAAATAGGAAACAAGTAGGAATACGATTAATGCTGCTGTTGATAGAATGAGTATTCTTTTGTACATGGCATTGGTTTGTTCAAGCATATTGCTGTAGGAGTAAATTTGTATGTATTTATAGCCTTGGTCGGAGGATCTGTAAACGATGAAAGACTGCTGCCCATCGATATTTTCCACGTAATGACCGCTTGTCCCCTGGATGGCTTGCTGGAAGTGAGGATCATCCCGAATTCCGTTCCTCATCGCAGCTTCATTCGTAGAAGCTAGGACGGAGCCCGAAGCATTGAGTACGAAGCTGTCCCCCGCATCGGATACCTTAGTCTTGAGCAGCTCCGTGATTTCTCGTGCTTTAAACACGAAATAGATCATTTCGACTTTGAAGAATGACGTGCTGTAGTTAGGAGCGACAGCAACGCTAATGAATTCATTATCGTTGGAGAACAAGCTTGAGTTCGTTTCGACGCCCATAATAAATACCTTGTTTTTGTTTTGCAGCACCTCTTTGTACCAATCCTGGTTACGCATCAGCTTTTCGTCGATTGTTATGTTTTGTTTGTAGCTGTCTAATCCTTGATCGTTAAAAGTGAACATGATGGATATGACGTCGGGGGTATAGTGGAAGTAACTATGTAGATTCGATTCTAGCTTTCGACTTAGTTCTAGTTGGTTCTGCTTGGTTTCAGAAAAATGGACGGACGATGCGGCAGTAATCATCTCACGGTCGTTTGCAATCGTAGCAATCGTATTCTTCATCAATCTGAGCTTCGAATCTACTGTATAGGAGACTTGCTCTAATGTCTGCATAGCACGGGAGGTTGCGTTATCTAAGAGGATAGTATTGAACGATTTGACGAAATAGCCGGAGATCAACGTAATTGGAAGCGATATCATAATTACGAAAGAGACGATCAGGATGGTTGAGATTTTCCATCTCTTACGATGGGGAGATTTCAATGGCTGTGGCATGGGATTCCCTCATTCCGATAAGTAAGCGTTAATAATTGTATACAATAGCACTCTACTCTAAGTTTCGACAAGACCGTAACGAAGGACTGTGCATTTTAGGGTAATCACGTTGGATTTGCTTGGTGATTTTAGATAATCTATAGGTGGAGATGAACGCACAGACTGGACAGTTGAGTAAAGCTCCGTTATTGTTGGCTATATATAGAAAGATGCTACACCACAGAAGAAGGAGCTTATTAATGAGTGAGAAAAGCTTTAATGACTATAAATTAAGTGAAGAGATCATCCGGGCTTTGGCTAGCTTGGGCTATACAGAGCCGACGGATGTTCAGAATAAAGTGATACCTGTGGCACTTACGAAGAAAGATATCGCAGTGAAGGCGCGTACGGGAAGTGGTAAAACTGCGGCTTTCGGCATTCCCATCTGCGAGATGGTGGAGTGGGAGGAGAATAAACCACAAGCCTTGATCTTAACGCCTACTCGTGAGCTTGCTGCGCAAGTGAAGGAGGACATCACTAACTTCGGCAGATTTAAGCGGATTAAGGCAGCTGCTGTCTATGGTAGAGAGTCCTTTGCGAAGCAAATGGCTGAATTAAAACAGAAAACACACGTCGTTGTAGGTACACCAGGGCGCGTGTTAGATCATATTGGTAGAGATACTATCGAGCTAGATCAAGTGAAGTACCTGGTCATCGACGAAGCGGACGAGATGTTGAATATGGGCTTTATCGAGCAGGTGGAGAAGATTATTCAGAAGCTTCCCAAGAACAGAGTAACGCTGCTCTTCTCCGCAACCTTACCGAAGGACGTAGAGAAGCTCTGCCACAAATACATGAGAAATCCTATCGATATCGAGATTCAACCGCCGACAACAGCTTCGACGCAAATCGATCATTCCCTCATTACAGTGAGAGAGGACGACAAGTTTCTGCTGCTTAAGGACATTCTCATTGTAGAAAATCCAGATAGCTGCATCATATTCGGCCGAACTCAAGAGCATGTAGACAACATAAACAAGCAGCTAGAAGAGTGGGGCTACACCTGCGGTAAAATCCATGGAGGCATGGAGCAGGAGGATCGGTTTAAGGTTATGAATGAGTTCAGAAGAGGGGAATTCCGCTTCCTAGTTGCGACAGACGTGGCTGCGAGAGGGATTGATATTGATAACATCACACATGTTATTAATTATAACCTCCCAATGGAGAAGGAAAGTTACGTGCATCGGACAGGCAGAACGGGCCGCGCGGGTAAAACGGGTAAAGCGATCTCTTTTGCCACACCAAATGAGGATAAGTTTTTAGCTGAAATTGAGGGCTATATCGGGTTTGAAATCCGCCGTAGGAAAGCACCTTCTACGGAAGAAGTGGCACTAAGAATGGAAGCGTTCGAAGCGAAAAGGAATACGCAGCCGACGATCAAAAAGGATAAGAACGAGCAATTAAACAAAGAAATTTTGAAGCTTTACTTTAATGGTGGCAAGAAGAAAAAGCTTAGAGCTGTAGACTTCGTCGGTACTATTGCTAAGCTAGAGGGTGTGACAGCCGAAGACATTGGGATCATTACGATTCAGGACCTCGTTACTTATGTGGATATTCTGAATGGCAAAGGTCCGCTTGTGCTAAAAGCGATGAAGACAACAACGGTTAAAGGCAAGCTGCTGAAGGTTTATGAGGCGAACAAGTAAATTTGTGATCCACCTAATCAATACGAATTGAATTGATAACGAATGGTAAAGGGGCGTCAGGGAAACCTGTCGGCCCTTTTTTTTGTGTTCAACAAAATCATGATTCAAATGCTAGTGTAACTTATGTTAACGCTAATAAAAACGTACAATTTCATAAATTGAATGAAATTACAGGAAAAAACTTTAAATTACTAGTATAAATCTCTAAAGACTTTCGTGATCTTATGTTATATTATATTACATGTATAATAAAATAATCACCGATCCAACCGATATGTCACGTTAGTTCACTTTCGAATATGCACAAATGTTCTTATATTTAGCTGTATTTCCTCTTATCCTAATAAGGACATACAAGAAGGAGATAAATCCATGGCCATGCGCAATGATAATGTCACACGGAGCCAAGTGGAGGAAGCTGGGTTTACCGTTAAGGATTTACTAGCCATTCCGCTGCTTAAAGAGGCACGTCTGATTACGGGTGATCAAGGCATTCACCGGGCAATAACCCAGGTTAATGTGGTGGAGCACCTTGATGGCAACCTTTCTTCTTGGATTAGGCCTGGACAATTCCTAATGCTTACGGGCTCATCCTTGAAGGACGAACCTCAGAGGCTTCATAAATTAGTGTCGGAGCTTATGTTGAATGGGGCTGTCGCTCTAGCGTTCAAAACGAATCTGTATAACGATGAATGGTCATCGGATTTTATGATGAATGCTAGATTGCTTGGCTTGCCACTCATCGAGTTACCTGGAGAAATTGTTATTTCGGAACTGTCCAACTTGATTATGGAGCGAGTTCTAGCGCAGGAAATTTCTCAATATGCGGAGTTGCAAAATCGTATACAGAGTATGACTAGCTTACTTATGGGAGGAAGCGGTCTATACACTTACTTGGATGCCATGGAGGATACGTTAGGAAACCCCGTTGTAGTCGTTCGGGAAAATGACCAGCCTTGGATGTCGCGAGGTCTTCGAAGTGCAGAACCAACGGAAATATGGCCGCTATTGCAATCGCTCGCGTTTCGGCAAGTTGCGCGTGGGTCGAGTACAGGGTTTATGCTTGTGGAGAAAGCGTATCAAATCTATGTGAAACAAATATCAACTCATAAGATGAAACAAGCTTACTTGGTGTTAGTTCAGCGGAATCGAGATATTCAGCCGCTTGATGCACTTAGTTTAGATCGACTGGCCTCGCTTACTGGATTGGAGTTAGCAAACCTAGAGGCTGTGCGAGAGATCGAAGGGAAATATCTCGAACAGTTTATGCAGGATTGGCTGTCGGGTAAAATTGTTTCGGAAGCGGATTGGAAGCTTAGGGCTGAAGTTTGTGGTTGCATGATTCCAGAGGGGATGCCGAAATGTGCGTTTTTAGTAGGGTTGCAGGCTTCAGTGACTCCAGAGAATGTCCGTGACATCGCTAGAAGACTTCGTTCCGAAAGATTCAATAGTGTGGATACGTTACTCGCTACAGCTATTGGAGATCAACTGGCAGTAGTCATTTCGATTCCACCTAACCTATACGGAGCATCAGACCGGGATGAAGCGATCTCGCAATTAATGGGAAAGCTCCTTCAAGAGCTTCGTACATTTGTTGGAGACCGAGAATTAAAGTTATTCGTGGGAAAAATAATTGAGCGTGAAGACAGACTACAAGCAAGCTGGGCTCAAGCGAAACGTGCGAAGCAAGTGGCTGAGGTATGTAGATTGCCAGGAGAGATCGTTACGTATGATCGTTTAGGTGTTTATTCTCTCCTCTATTTGATCCCCTCCGGCGATGAGAGGGAACAATTTATAAGTCGATTCATGGTCCCTTTGCAGCTTGCAGATCGCAAAGGTGGCGGGCGTCTACTGGAGACTTTGGATATGTTCTTCCAATGCAACGGCAATATTAAGCTAACCTCAGAGAAGCTGTTCGCTCATTACAATACAGTCGTCTATCGGCTGGAGAAGATTCAATCAATCCTTGGCATCTCCTTAGATGATCCTGAAGAACGACTACAGCTGCAATTAACATTAAAGCTGGGTCAGATTACACCGTCAATTTCCGGTTAACGTGAGGAATGCAAACGTGAGGCTGTCTCAGAAAGTCAATCCAGACTTTCTAAGACAGCCTCATCGTAGGTTTAGGTCTTTAGGTTAGTGACCAGCCCGAAGGATGATAACCAAAAGAATGAAGAGAACTAATGCGAATGCCGCTGCGCCCATACCGCCTCCGACTGGACCTGGAGTTGGACCACAACCACAACCTGCACCTGCACCTGCTACTGGATAACCCATTGTTAAAGACCTCCTGGATTCATGTGTTTGTGATGGCGAATCACAATGTCAGCATATGGTCGGGGGCATGTGAAATCCTGTATGTTTGTACCGGGAGGACGAATATTCGATGCTTTTCAGCGGATACCCAAATTGTTGTATTGCCGGATGTGCTTGATCCGAGTTTCCGCTACTAGGGGTCCACCATTACCTACTCGTAATTGGGAAGATGCGGACACACCGAGTGTTCTGACAAACCCTACTTGGAGGGTGGGGAATGGGGACTGGCTTTGGAACTGGACGGTTTTACAAGGCTGTAGCGATTGCTTGGGGAGTAGAAATAGAGGATAAGAGGCGAATCGGAATTCGTCATCCTCGTAGTTGGGTATTGCTCTTTGGACGGCGATTGCTCTGGAAAACTGAGTCACTTTATCACTATCACCTAGCTGAACAACTCCAGATGAACTAACTGTATTTACGAATAGACAAGACAGCATGACACAGCGGTATTGTATGCTCATTTGATATCCTCGTTAGGTGGGTTAGGTAGCGGTGCCAATGGCCCTATGATAACGGATTCTGGAGGGGTGTCGAAGTAAGAGTATAGCGTTATAGATTCCGTGTCCCCAAGCAGGAGAGAGGATGAGCTTGATATCCCCACAAGACAGATGCTGCCCACGCATACTGGACCATTCGTAACATTCAGGGTTAACGGAGTGCTCATGGATTAGAGGATTCCCCTTTCTGAGATTGCTGCTGCTTGCTTAAATAGGCAGTGAACGCACCTTGAATATCATTTGTCGTCTTATCCTTGATCGAGTCGAACCACTTCTGCTTATCGTCATCTGTTCCTTTACTTGGATAAGGACTCGTATTGGCATAATATTGCACGCGACTGTTTAGCTGTTTTTTCACATCTGCTACGACATTTTGACGATGTGTATCCTCTAATGAAACTCCGAATTGCTGCTCCAACCCCAGAAGATCATTCGTAGATTGATTGTCCATATAAGCTGCCATCTCATTTTGCAAGATTCCAATAGGGGGCGCGGGTTCGTCTGGTTTTTCAGTCTTAACGTTCCAGCAAGAAGGGTCAGGTGTTTCAAGTGATTCGATCCCCGGTATGCCTTGAGGGGATAAGCCGACATTTAGAGTGCCTTCCAGACGGTTTACCTTTAATTGATCAAAATGATATTCGATGTGAAGGGGCGGTTTGTTCTTTATATCGTTTAGTTGTTGCTGGATACTCGTCAGTTGCTCTGACATTTGCTGGAGCTTTAATTCGGATTGATAGAGTCGTTGAATCCACCCTGACCAATCCGGTGAAATAGGAGCGGGTGTAGGCGTTTGATAGGATCCGTTCCACATAAAAGGCTGCTGCATCTGAATATCCCTCCTTTCAGGTTGGGTTCGGAAGTGGAACGAGTGATAGGGCCGAAGTTGCCTCGGCCAGCTCACCAAGTTGGGGTGCAGCTTCCTTGAAGCCCCCAGTGTTGTTGAGCTGGGATAAGGACTGTATGCTACCGGCGCTGCCGATTTGCAGGACGGAGGAGTTGGTTACTGCGTCTACTCGGAGTTGACAGATTGTTATCGTTTGATTTATTGTCCAGTTCATCAGATGACCCCCGAGTTACCTAGATTATTTTCCGTGGAGTCTTGAACATCTGGATCGTTCGTATTCGTAGCACTGACAGCATTATTGCTACGTGATAAATCCCCTGTTAGGAAGGAACCTGAGCCGGCATAGGTTTTGGAAATGCTCGAGGGAGATATTTGTAGGCTATCCCCGAATTGAACGATGCCGCCACTGCCAACGCTTAGGATTTTGACATTGCCAACAATGCACGGCATGGGCATAACGACTCCTTCGCTTTAGGGTCCTGCATCATAGTATGAAGGCGATCGCCTAGAGGTTCATCTGTTGGTTGTAGATGAGATGATCTTACGCACAGACAGGGTGATTCGGTCATAAGTTGAAGGATATCAACTGGGCGGGTCGCGAGGCCTATTGTACGGTCACAAGCGTGTTAAGGGAGGGATGAGGGCGTGAGCTCCTTTTTTGATAGTGGACCACTTCCAGATTGGAAGCATATCCAGCAGTGGATGGGTAAAGATATTCCTTGGAAGCTAATGGAAAATTGGGACCAGGGTGGCGATTCTAATTGGTTGAATCAATATGTAAAAAATATGATGCAAAACTCAAAAAATATAGCGCGAGTTCAAGCTCAAAGCTTAGTTCAAATTGAGACGAAGCAGGACGCAAAATTTGTATCCGTTACGATCAAGCTTGATTCTGATATTGATCTGAACAAATTGCAGCTATTCGCGACCGTGGATCGGCTTAAGATAACTGGGCTGCCTGGGGATAAAAAGCGCACTGTGCGGTTTCCGAGTCTAGTATACGCCCGAACCGGAAAGGCTGTGATGAAGAAAGAACGCCAGCTCGTTATACGTTTCAAACGACGCCCCCCAGAAAAGTCTGAATATGAATTGTTTATCCAATCGTAAATCGGTATAATGCTAAAGGAAGCAATGATTCGGCATTAATTTGGATGAACAAATCTATTTGGGGGTATGGATTGTGGAAGTCGTCGACGTTTCAAATGTATCGCCAGCATTATTTATTACTGGAGCTATCTTCATCATGGTTATTGGATCTTTCATGAGTGTGGGGATATTACGCTTATTCCAGCTTAAGAAGCGCCAAGGTGGCATATTTATGGGGCTATCCGTCGTGTCGTTCGTGATGCTGTTAGTGGTAGTTAATACCTGGTTTGCATAAACAAAATAAACAAAGACAGCCCCGAACACAGCGGATTGCTGCATTCGGGGCTGTCTATTTAAGAGGATTGAGCGGATTAACGTTTTTTTCTCATGCTTGCAGTGCGAGCACCACGTTCTTCGAAATCACCGCAGAAGACATCTTTAACCGATACCGTCGTTACGTGGTGATAAACGGGTACACAATGATGCCGTTTGATGACTTCGATTTGGTGCACGACATCGACATGCTGAGGATGATAATAATCCTCGAACACGGTTTGAGGTGGGTCGAAAATCGCCTTACCATTACATTTAGGGCAATCTGACATTCTTATCAAGCTCCTTCCTAGGGATCTGGTACAGTATACGATGAACTAACCTATATGACCTGTTCTAAGGCCTAATGGGCTCGCCCACATCTCGTTTGACGAATAATCTCATTTCCTGCATAGTAAAGGGATAAGCGTATTTACAGGAGGTGTTTCTTTTGGGGAAAAGGAAGATTGCGCGTCGAACATTACAGGCGCCGATCCAATTTTACCGAAAGTTTATCTCCCCATTAACGCCACCTTCTTGCCGGTTTCTGCCAACTTGCTCGGCTTATGCGCTGGAGGCGATCGAAGTTCATGGTGCGGCGAAGGGCTCCTACTTAGCTGTCAGAAGAATAAGCAAATGCCATCCCTTTCACCGTGGTGGCTACGATCCGGTTCCTCTCCCGAAGAGCAAGAAGTGAGGCTTCGATTTAGTTGGGCTTGACATGGGTTAAGCAAGTCGGTTATATTTTGGCAATCAGATCATATCAAGCATTTCCATTGAAGGGATAAGTACGAAGACATGCGCCTATTGCAGAGAGCCGGGGGAGCTGAGAACCGGTGTAGGGCAGCTTTGGAAAATGGTCCTGGAGGAATCTTCTTCGAGTGAGGTGGAGGCTGAGTAAGCCTTGGACTTGTAAGGGGGAGACGCATGTCCGGCGTTATGGATGTTTCTTAATGAGCCTTCGGCTATTTGATTTGCGAGGGAAAATTGGGTGGTACCGCGTGAGTAACAACTCTCGTCCCATACGGACGGGAGTTTTTTGTCTTTAAACGGAGCTCAACAAGTCAGTTATTGTCCAGATGATTTTAACTTATTTAGGGAGATGGAATGAATGACGGAAGCGAACAAATCATTTTACATTACAACACCGATTTACTACCCAAGTGACAAGTTGCATATCGGTCATGCTTATACAACAGTAGCTGGGGATGCGATGGCTCGTTACAAGCGCTTGCGTGGGTACAACGTTCGTTATTTGACTGGGACGGATGAGCATGGTCAGAAGATTGAACGCAAAGCTCAGGAATCGGGCAAGACGCCACAGCAATTTGTCGATGATATTGTCGTAGGGATTAAGGAACTGTGGCGTAAGCTTGAAATCACGAACGATGATTTCATTCGTACAACGGAGCCGCGCCACACTAAAGTTGTTCAAGGTATTTTCACAAAGCTACTTGAGCAAGGGGATATTTATAAAGGGGAGTACGAAGGCTGGTACAGCATTTCGGACGAAACCTATTACACAGAAACACAATTGACGGACGTTGTAAAAGGTGAGAATGGTGAGGTCATCGGAGGTAAAAGTCCAGATAGCGGACACCCGGTTGAACTCGTCAAGGAAGAGTCTTATTTCTTCCGTATGAGCAAGTATGCAGACCGATTGTTGGCGTATTACGAAGCTCATCCAGATTTTATCCAGCCCGTATCTCGTAAAACGGAAATGATCAACAATTTCATTAAACCAGGGCTTGAGGATTTGGCCGTATCCCGCACGACGTTTAATTGGGGAATTCCGGTTCCTGGAGATCCGAAGCACGTTATCTATGTCTGGATCGACGCACTATCGAACTATATTACGGCGCTTGGCTACGGTTCGGATTCTGATGAGCTATTCCGTCAATACTGGCCAGCTAGCGTACATCTGATGAGCAAAGAAATTGTTCGTTTCCACACGATCTATTGGCCGATCATGATGATGGCGCTTGATCTCCCGTTACCGGAAAAGGTATTCGCGCACGGCTGGCTTCTGATGAAGGATGGCAAGATGTCCAAATCGAAAGGGAATGTGGTCGATCCAGTGAAGCTGATCGAACACTTCGGATTGGATGCCGTCCGTTATTACTTGCTTCGGGAAGTGCCATTCGGCGCGGATGGGGCATTCACACCGGAGAACTTCGTAGAACGTATCAATTTTGATCTGGCCAATGATTTGGGTAACCTGCTCAATCGGACAATCGCGATGATCAATAAGTACTTCGACGGTACCCTGCCGGAATTCCAGCTTGGACTGACGGAGTTTGACGTTGAGTTGGAGCAAATGTCATTGTCGACAGTTGAGAAGGTGGAAGCAGCACTTGAAAATATGGAATTTTCGGTTGCGCTAAGCGCGATATGGGCCTTGGTAGGACGTACGAATAAGTATATCGACGAAACGAAGCCATGGACATTAGCCAAAGAGGACGAGAATAAAGCTGCTTTGGCGTCTGTTATGGGACATCTCGCTGAGAGCCTACGATTCGTGTCTATCCTCATTCAGCCTTTCCTTACGCATACTCCATTTAAAATTTGGACGCAGCTGGGATTAGAGCAAGGATCGCTGACATCATGGGAAAGTTTGCGAGAATTCACTTCTAAGCTTGCTGGAACGAAGACGGACAAGGGGGAGCCGATCTTCCCGCGTTTGGAGCTTGCAGACGAAGTGACATGGATATCCGAAATGATGGCGGGTGGAGCAGCTCCTATAGTAGCTGCGGGTGACAATATAACCGGAGGCTTGTCGACTCCTGTAACCACTACGGAAGCTGTTGCAGCACCTGACCTTGCACCAGAAATTACAATAGATGACTTCATGAAGGTAGAGCTGCGAGTCGCACAGGTTCTTGCCTGTGAACCGATTCCTAAAGCCGACAAGCTACTCAAGCTTCAACTGGATCTAGGCTTTGAGACAAGACAAGTCGTATCGGGCATCGCGAAGTTCTATAAGCCGGAGGAGTTAGTTGGCCGTAAGGTCATCTGTGTAACTAACCTTAAGCCCGTGAAGCTACGTGGTGAAATGTCCCAAGGTATGGTTCTTGCGGCGTCGCAGGGCGATCAACTGACGCTGGCAACCGTGCCAGTCAGTATGCCTAATGGCGCACTTGTGAAATAATGATGAATTCTTCCCCTTCTCTTCCATAGAGAGGGGGTATTTTGTTGACACCAAGTTGTGAGGGGGCTATAATCGTGTTTGTTAATAAAAAAAATTACGATTAAGGGAGAGGCCATCCTCAATGTCAAAATTATCAAAATTGCTTTTTATATGCCTATGCACAATTGTTGTTGCAGTCGTTTCGGGTTGTGGTAAGGGGGATCAACAAGATGCAGTAGAAGGAAAAATTAATGTTGTGACGAGCTTCTATCCTCTGTATTTTTTCGCAAAGGAAATCGGTGGAGATGGAGCCCACGTCATGAACTTGATCCCATCCGGAGTTGAGCCCCATGATTGGACACCAAAAAGTAGGGATTTGAGCTCCGTATCTAAAGCGCAATTGTTTCTATACAACGGAGCTGGTTTAGAGGGTTGGGTTGATGACTTCCTTCATGGCCTAGGCTCAGACAGCAAGGTGCTAACGGTGGAGGCTAGTAAAGGTATTAAATTAATACAAGGTAATCCAGAACATGAGGCTGAGCACGAAGGGGAAGAGGAAGAGGACCATGGTCACTCTGATCTTGACGTTGACCCTCACACTTGGGTGAGTCCCCGCTCTGCCATAGTAATGGCAGCAAACATTTTAGATGCTTTTGTGAAAGCAGATCCAACCAACAAAGTAGGTTATGAAGAGCGATATGCCGATTTGGAAATGCGTCTCAAGCAGCTGGATGATCAATATACGCAGAAGCTTGCTGGATTTGAGCGCCGTGATATTGTTGTGTCTCATCAAGCTTTTGGATATTTATGTCGCGATTACAACCTCAATCAGATCGCGGTTATGGGGTTGTCTCCAGAAGCAGAGCCGAGATCACAAGATTTGCTTAAAATTATTCGTTTTGTGAAGGAAAACCAAATCCCCTATATTTTCTTCGAGGAGCTCGTTTCCGAACAATTGGCTAACACATTAGCTAGCGAAGCAGATGTAGAAACGCTTGTGCTTAATCCACTGGAAGGCTTGACCACTGAACAGGAAAAAGCTGGAGAAAATTATTTCACATTGAGTGAGAGAAATCTGCAAAACTTGCAGAAGGCTTTGCAGTAATCTAACATAGAAGGAATAAGGCTCACGGTAGCTTAACGAAAGAGGAGTATTCTCCATGAACAATAATGAATTCATACAACAGGCAGGATGTCATCGTGAGATTATCCGCTTGGATGGAGTTTCTTTCTCCTTTGACTCCCAGGTCATCCTCTCCGATGTTTCCTTTAAGATTATGGAACGGGATTTCGTCGGCTTAATCGGGTCCAATGGGGCGGGCAAAACGACGCTGCTGCGAATGATCGTAGGGCTGACAAGACCTCAGAGTGGGAGTATTACACTATTCGGAACACCCGCTGATCAGTTCAAGGATTGGAATCAAATTGGTTATGTCCCACAGAGAAACAATTTTAATCCCTTGTTTCCCGCAACGGTAAGGGAAGTTGTATTATCCGGAATGTACGGTCGGAAGAAGATGTTTCGGCGCTTATCTAAAGAGGACATTAACCGCTGTGAGGATGCGCTTGGGGCGATGAAAATTGCAGATCTTGGCGATAAGAAAATCGGAGCCCTCTCAGGTGGGCAGCAACAGCGAGTATTTCTTGCCCGCGCACTTATCAATAATCCGAAGCTGCTCATTCTAGATGAGCCTCTATCAGGTATAGATATTGAAACGCAGGAAAGCTTCTTCCAAATGATTAAGCATATGCATCAGAGGCATAATATTACATTTTTGATGGTATCACACGATATGGAAATGGTGCGTTCCTACTTGGGAGAAGAGCCGAAAGAGCGTTGTGGCAAGCTTTCGTTCTACGTGCGGCATTCTCATGATCTGGAAAATTGCGAGGGTACGGACTTGCTGCACTCCATTCGGAAAGAAGGTCAGTAAAACTTGGATCTATTATCGGCTGAATTTTTTCAAAGGGCTTTGATCGGAGGGGCTCTAATCGCGGTGACGGCTCCACTAATGGGGCTGTTTCTGGTGTTAAGGCGGTTAGCCATGATCGGGGATACGCTTGCGCATGTCAGTATTGCCGGGGTTGCACTCGGATTTCTGATCAATGTATATCCGGTTGCAGTTGGGCTTCTTTTTGCCATATTGGCATCCTTCGCTATAGAAATATTGCGTAGAACGTATCGATCTTATGCTGAATTATCAATTGCGATCATCATGTCAGGTGGGGTTGCCCTTGCTTCGCTCTTATTTACAATGGGCAAAAATCTAAATATTACTTCTTATTTGTTCGGTAGTATTTATACCCTTGATCGTACGGACTTGATTGTCATTGCAGGTGTTACGGTCATTGTACTTACAATGGTGCTGCTACATAAGAAGGAGCTTTTCCTACTCACCTTCGACGAGGATGCAGCTGCAGTCAGTGGTTTGCCTGTCAGATACTTTAATATCATGCTCAGTATTCTAACGGCTCTTGTGATTAGTGCGTCTATCAAGATCGTAGGAGCTTTGCTTGTCTCGGCCTTGCTGACCATTCCGGCAGCTTGTAGTCTTACGCTTTCTCGTAGCTTTAAGCAGGCGGTCGTATTGGTCGTTATTATCGGAGAAGTTGCGGTATTGGCAGGTCTGTGGGTAGCGGGTGTCGCAAACCTAGCACCCGGTGGAACAATAGTCATGCTGTTGATTGTTATTCTTGCTGTATCCGTTTCTGTGAAACGTATTTTGCGGGCATAGCCCATAGGAGGAGAGTATTATGTCAGATGTTAACGTTGGGATCGCTTTTGCGGCGGGACTCGCTTCATTCATATCACCATGCTGCTTGCCGTTATATCCCGCGTACCTTTCCTACATAACAGGTGTTTCTGTCAATCAAATTAAGACGGACACGAGTCGAAGTATGCGATTTAAGACAATGAGTCATACTTTTTTCTTTATTCTTGGATTTTCGGTTGTGTTTTTCGCCCTCGCATACGGAGCTAACGTTTTTGCGGATGCATTCAGAGATTATCAGGACACGATCCGTAAAATATCCGCAATTTTCATCGTATTAATGGGGTTGTTCTTAATGGGGATTTTCCAGCCTCATCTCCTGATGAAGGAACGTAAGCTGAATATGAAGTGGAAACCGGCAGGGTATTTAGGTTCATTCGTATTCGGAATTGGCTTCTCAGCAGGGTGGTCACCTTGTGTAGGTCCTATCTTGGGCTCCATCTTACTTCTAGCTGCGAGTAATCCAGGGACTTGGATTGGACTCACATCCGCATACGCTCTCGGATTTGCGATTCCATTTTTCGTACTCGCCTTTTTCTTAGGGTCAACAAGATGGATTTTGAAATATTCGAATTTGCTTATGAAAATCGGCGGAGCCATTATGATTATCATGGGGATACTGCTATTTACGGACAAGATGATTTCCATTACCATTTGGTTGCAAGGAATTACGCCATCATGGCTTGGCTAATAACGACTGCACATAAGTTGGGGGCTTGCTCCACGCCTATGCAGCAGTGTATGATATTGTAGGAAAGGGGGATTTGCGTTGCCAACCCCAAGTATGGAAGACTATTTAGAACGGATCTATCGGTTGATTGAAGAGAAGGGATATGCCCGGGTCTCCGATATCGCCGAGGGGCTGGAAGTGCATCCTTCATCGGTCACGAAGATGATCCAAAAGCTGGACAAGGATAACTATTTAATTTATGAAAAATATCGTGGACTGGTCTTAACGAGCAAGGGCAAGAAAACAGGCAAAAGACTTGTTGACCGGCATTTACTGCTCGAGAACTTTTTGAATATCATTGGCGTCCAGGAAGATAAAGTTTACGGAGATGTAGAAGGAATCGAGCATCATCTCAGCTGGAACTCGATTACTTGCATTGAAGCGCTAGTTGAATATTTCAATCGGGATCCATCTCGTGGTGAAGAACTAAGTAAGCTGCGAGCCGAGCTGGACAATGACTAGTAGAATGAATGAACGAAAGCTACCGTTTCTAGGTTACTCTAGGAAAGGTAGCTTTTTTATAGCTATGGGACTGGGTAGGGGAATATCGTCAAAGTTTGTTTCGCAATAATGATATAAAAAAAAGCTACCATGGCAGGGGATAAGTTCCTGACAGTGGAAGCTGTTTTTTTTAAGTTAATGGTACCGTGGAGGTTCGTCGTCCTTGTTCTTCCGACCTTCAATAACAGTGAAAGGGGAAGAACGTCGTCTCTCCGATTTAGTACTCGTGCGATGAATATCTGGGCGTGCACCCCGTCCTGGAGAGCGGCCACGGTGCGAAGGGTTTCTCCATCTTGCCGGTGGGAACTTATACAGCAAGAATACGATGGTGACAAGCACTAAAGGGATTAGCCAAGATTGGGTAGAGCCTCGCGACAAAGAAGTAACCAATCCGATAGCCATGAAGACGAGAACGACGGCAAACCAAGGCTGGATTCGGTTTCTCATGCTTTTCCTCCTCCCATAAGACAAAATCGTTCAAGTGTTACGCTTGCTTAGACAGAACGACAGAAGGAATGATTTGCTGATCCAATTCTCTCATCCGATTGAATGAAGCGATGGATACTGCAACTTGATCATCATTCGGTTCTTTAGTCGTTAAGAGCTGAAGCCACAATCCAGGAACTCCCAACCACTTTAATACCGGAATATCTCTTAGAGCATTTGTCCATTTCAGCACTTCGAAGGATACTCCGAGAACGACTGGTAATAGAACGATCCGCTGAATGATTCTTTCCACCATATTATCCCATGTGAAGAATGAATAGATGATTACACCAACCAACACGGTGAAAATGATGAAGCTGCTTCCGCATCTGTAGTGAAGTCGGCTATGCTTCTGTACTTCGGCGACAGTTAGCTCGGAGCCTGCTTCGAAAGCGCTAATGACTTTATGCTCTGCGCCATGGTATTGAAATAGCCTCTTGATCAATGGGGTTTGGGATATGAAGTAAAGATAGCAGAGCAGGAATACGATCTTGATAGCACCTTCCAGCAGGTTGTGCATTATCTTATTCTCAAAGGCTTGACCAAAGATCAAACCTTCCACAAATGCGGGAACCAATGTGAAAATAAGTTTTCCGACAACAAAGGATAGTATACCCACAAGGGCGACACCTAAAATCATAGTGAGATTCCAGCGTTCTTTCTGCTTAGGCTTAGCGGCCACTTCTTCAGGGGTTGTTTCGTCCTCCGCATAAGCTTCGGCAGAGTAAGTCAAATGCTGTGAGCCTTTTGCTGCAGACTCGACGATTCCGATGATCCCCCGTATAAAAGGGATTTTCTTAACTGCAGCTAGGAAAGGCTGCGGCTTCCTAGGTACTTCAAGGAAAGTGATTTGCTGATCTTTACGACGAACCGCGGTTACATGAACGTGCTTACCCGCGAACATAACTCCTTCTATTACAGCTTGTCCGCCATAGACTGCGGTTGATTTATCGGACATGAATGGTCACCTGCTTTGCTTGAATCTCAGGGTGCGATTAATCTACGCCCAAGTACATCTATTTTACTAGATTGATGGAGAGAAAGCCACAAGGAATGGAAATTGCAATGTCCTAGGATTAGAATATGTACTTCGGGAAACACTATATTCCAGTTTTACCAACTGTGGATGAGGGTGGATGAAATGACATCTGAAAAGGCCGATGAAGCGCAAAGTCGAAAAAAGGGTACAAAGCCTGGTCCTACTCAACCTATTTTATATAGCTTGAAAATTGGTTTTTTTGCAGGCTTGATATGGGGATTAATTCGCTGGCTTGCTACAGGGTTAAATTTCACGAGTGTGACACAAGCGTTTCTGCTCGATCCCTTCGTTCCGAGAAAGCATCTGGGCGGTTTTTACTGGCAAGCTGCAGGCTTGGGAATGTTTATTATGATGTCCATGATCGCAGCATTGCTCTACATTGTGCTACTAAAGAGCCTAAGGGGTCCGTGGCCGGGTTTGTGGTTCGGAGCGCTGTGGTGGGCCATTATATACGCTTGGGTGGGTCCGATGATCGGTGCGGTTCCCCCGCTTAATCAGATCGGATGGAGCAGTATCGTCACTGACTTTTGCCTGTTTTTAATGTGGGGGCTATTTATCGGCTTCAGCATTTCTTTTGAATTTCATAATGAAGCCGAGCGGGAGCCTTCGGGTAAGTCAGCGGGCAAGTCTGCACAACCGAGTTCCTGAGAGCGCTCGACCTTCACTTTCTGTTCCAACATCTTGTTCAACCGTTTTCTTGAGGGATCTGAATATGATACAATGTCTGATGAACTTTACTCGTTATTGGCGCAACTGGCCTTAAAGAATTATGGCTATAAGCGGGAGGAGAGAATCAGACATGCTTAGTATCTTGGTGATTAACGGACCAAACCTGAATATGTTAGGGGTTCGTGAGCCAGGCATCTATGGCGCAGTGACTTTAGCAGAAATCGAAACAAGGCTAATCGATCTGGGGAAAACGCTAGGTGCTGAATTACATTTCTTTCAATCCAATCATGAAGGTTTATTGTTAGATGAAATCCATGCCGCTTATAACAAGCATGATGGAATCATTATTAATCCCGGGGCATTAACGCATACGAGTTACGCTTTGCGGGATGGGTTGGCTGCTGTTGGGCTTCCTGCTGTTGAGGTTCATCTTTCTAATATTCATAAACGAGAAGAATTTCGCCATACTTCGGTAACGGCAGCAGTAATGCTTGGTCAGATCGCCGGATTCGGTCCTGTAAGCTACGAACTAGGTTTGCAGGCCTTATGTCGCCACATCCAGAATTAATCCCCAGTTGCTAGCCTTAGCGGACAGAGGAGATCATCTCATTCGAAAGCGGGGAATTTATTATGCCGAATAATCGTGTCGCACTGTTACGTGAGTTAATTGCTAAATCTGCAGGGAGTGCGCTACTCGTAACTCATCCTATTAATCGCCGTTACCTGACTGGGTTTACAGGATCATCTGGTGTTGTTCTCATTTCAGCGGATCATGCTGCTTTACTTACGGATTTCCGCTACAAGGAGCAGGCTCCTCAGCAGGCGGTAGGCTTTCAAATCGTCGAGCACGGTGCAGATGTGAATATCACGATTGCCGAGCTATTAAGCGAGTGGAAAGTTGAAACGCTGTTAATTGAGGACCAGGATGTTACCTTTGCAACTTACAAAAAGATAGAGCAAGCTCTAAATCCTATAAAGCTGCTACCATCGGAAGGTATCGTGGAGAAGCTGAGGATGGTTAAAGACGATAGTGAGATCGCTATTATGCAGGAGGCTGCGGATTTAGCGGATCGAACCTTCGAACATATATTAGGTTTCATTAAGCCTGGTGTGAGTGAGAAATCCATTGCCTTAGAGATGGAAGTGTTTATGCGCTCCCAAGGAGCTACGAGCTCTTCATTCGATACCATCGTAGCATCTGGCGAACGTTCAGCATTGCCGCACGGTGTGGCGAGTGATCGGATCATTGGACGGGATGAGTTTGTTAAGCTCGATTTTGGAGCGTATTATAACGGCTACTGCTCAGACATAACCCGTACAGTCGTCGTAGGTAAACCAAGCGATAAACATCGCGAAATTTATGAAATCGTCAGGGAAGCTCAGCAATATGCCCTCGACCATTTAACCCCAGGAATGACAGGTAAAGAAGGGGATGCCTTGACGAGGGATATCATCATAAAGTATGGTTATGGTGAATATTTCGGCCATGGGACGGGACACGGACTCGGAATGGAAATTCATGAGGCGCCTCGGCTGTCTTTAACTGGCGGCATCGTACTAACCCCCGGTATGACGGTAACGGTCGAGCCTGGCATCTATCTCCCCGGCTTTGGTGGAGTGCGGATCGAGGACGATATCGTTATTACTGACAAGGGTATTCGAGTATTAACTAGCTCACCCAAGCAGTTAATCGTATTGGACTAATTATGGAGCAATGTCTCTACAGGAGGAATTATTGAGTGATTTCTGTAAACGAATTTAAGACAGGATTGACAATTGAAATGGAAGGCGGTCTTTATTCCGTACTTGACTTCCAGCATGTTAAACCAGGTAAAGGTGCTGCATTCGTACGTTCAAAGCTGAAAAATCTTCGTAACGGTAACGTTGTCGAGAAAACTTTCCGTGCAGGCGAGAACGTAATCCGCGCACATGTTGAGAACCGTGCGGTTCAATACCTCTACAACTCTGTAAATGAATATACGTTTATGGATAACGAAACGTATGATCAATTCGAATTGAACAAGAAGCAGTTGGAGTGGGAAGTTAACTTCCTCATTGAGAACATGACGGTTAACATCTCCAGCTACCAAGGAGATATTATCGGTATTTCTCTTCCGAACAGCGTTGACTTGAAAGTTGTCGAAGCAGAGCCAGGGATTAAGGGAAGCACAGCGACAGGAGCGACGAAATCCGCTAAGCTTGAGACTGGCTATTCTGTTCAAGTGCCGCTATTCATCAACGAAGGCGATGTCTTGACAATCGATACACGTGAAGGAAAATATGTCTCTCGCGCATAGGAGATTCAGCTATAAATCCTTGTTTTTCGCGAAATATTGCGAAAACAAGGATTTTTTTTGTTTTTGGGCCAATATACTTATGCTATAATATACTGCTGTATGCAGAAGTTCTCTTGGGGAGTGACTACCGGTGTCTTTGATAGTAATGAAATTCGGCGGAAGTTCCGTCGGCACGACAGAGCGAATGGGTCGAGTAGCGCAGCGTATTATCGATAAGAAGCTGCAAGGTGACCGCGTCGTCGTCGTTGTGTCGGCGATGGGAGATACAACGGATGATCTGATTGACAAAGCAAATGAGATAAATGATAATCCGCCTTCCCGCGAAATGGATATGCTACTGACAACAGGCGAGCAAATATCTGTTGCTTTATTGTCAATGGCAATTCATAAGCTTGGACATGAAGCTAGGTCTTATACGGGGTGGCAAGCAGGCATCGTGACCGAGGATGTTCATGCGAAGGCCAAAATCAGTGATATTAATCCTGAGCGACTATTCGCATCCTTGGATCAGGGTAACATTGTCATTGTTGCCGGATTCCAAGGCATGACGGAGAGCGGAGAGATTACGACACTTGGCCGTGGTGGCTCCGATACAACTGCAGTTGCGCTAGCTGCCGCTCTTAAAGCAGATGTTTGCGAAATTTATACGGATGTAGATGGGATCTATTCCACGGATCCACGAGTCGTGAAATGCGCCAAAAAACTAGATGAAATTTCATACGATGAAATGTTGGAGCTAGCTCACTTAGGAGCTGCGGTGCTTCATCCGCGAGCAGTTGAGTATGCTAAGCACAACAAGGTGAATCTCGTTGTACGTTCGAGCTTTACGCAAAATGAAGGCACGTTGGTGAGGGAGGCCGCGGAAATGGAACAAGGCGTAGTCGTAAGAGGAATAGCTTCGGATAAAAATGTAGCCCGCATCAGCGTGCTTGGTGTTGAGGATCAACCAGGGGTACTCGCGAAAATATTTGGTGCTCTAGCAAGTCATGGAATCGATGTTGATATTATTATTCAAAGTGGAGTTGCAGAAGGTAAAGCGGACTTCTCATTCACGGTTGGATTAGCTGATCGTCAACGGGCAATTGATGTTTTATCGAGTATTAAAGCTGAAGTGCCTTACCGTGAAGCGACATATGAGGAAGGCTTGGTAAAGGTGTCCATCGTAGGTGCTGGAATGGTGTCTAATCCAGGAGTCGCAGCGAAAATGTTCGAAGCCATTTCGAGCGTGGGCGTAAGCATCAAGATGGTTAGCACTTCGGAAATTAGAATATCCTGTGTGATTGCCGCTGAACTTGTTCAAGAGGTTGTTCGGGCACTTCATACGGCTTATGAGTTGGATACAGCAGAAACCGTATTTGTTGGCGGTCCACAGGATCGTCGCTAATTTTTTGTCGTATAAGGAATAAATGAGAGCTGCCTTTTGAAAGTCTTATGACTTCCAAGGGCGGTTTTTATTTGCCTATAAAGAGCTGAACGACTTTAATAATAACCGCGGTTAGACCGGCTGCCATAAGAGGTCCGACAGGAATTCCTCTTAGTAAAATCACTCCGACAATTGAGCCGATTACAATTCCGACGATTAGCTGGGGATCCATTTTAAGTGTTTCTAATCCTCGACTGTTCAGATAAGCACCAATTGCCCCTCCGGCTAGCGCGACCCAGCCAACCCAACCAGAGAAGGCAATTATAATATCTTTAGGTTGTATTCGCCCAGAGGCAAAAGGAACGAGTACGGCTAAAGTTAAGAACAGCAATCCTAACTCGATGCCTCTACGTTCTATGGACGGAAGATAGCGTTCTAGATGGGTCAGCTTGATGATCAAGAGGATACAAGCTGCGGTAGTAATGATCGACGATCTACCGATTAAGCCTATGATAATTAGCGTGACAAGTACCAGTTCTCCGTACATAACGGCGACACACCCCTGATTGGATAGTTGGTACACGATATGGAACAAGCCCCGCGTTTAGAACGCGGGGCTTGTTAAGGGATCGCTTAAATCATGTAGTCAAAATACGGGACTTGTTGAAGCTCGAAGGTGTCGGAGCGTAGTCCACGCCTTATAGATTCCAATGTGATCACCTCTTGAGGTGCAATATTTCCTAGGTGAACATCCGGACCAAGCGTTTTAATTAACATTACCTGCTGATCTTTCAAAGGGGCTTCCCATAGGATTCGATTCCTATCAGAAACAGCATTAATGATTTCGGATAAATCCTCATCTCTGCAGTCTCCTTGTTCGTCGAACAAGCCAACACCCAAGCCCGATTCCCTAGCCTCTACGGTCACTAATTCTGCACCGCAAGCCAAATCCTGCTCAACAGTTGTTGCGAAATCATATACATTGATCCGCGAACCGAATAGCTTCTTCCCATATTCCGTAAACACCTTCAAACCTAAGCTCTTAGCGTCTTTAATCAGTTCATTCCTTAGGGAACGGCTTAAGTTAATCGTTCCATCTGACACTTCTATACCCGTAAAGCCTAGCTCGGTTACTTGTCGGAAAAATCCGGGGATTAAATCTAAACGGACCGCCGCTTCTAGCAACGTACCACCCGGAATAACCTGGATTCTGTGTTTGTTCGCGAGTTCGATTTTGCTACGTATAACAGGGAGTGGGTACAGAGGGGAGGTGCCAAATCCAAACTTGATAATATCGATGTACTCCCCAGAAGTCGTTAGGATGTCAGTAAAAGAGTGTAACCCGAGTCCCTTGTCTATGACCATAGTTTGGCCAGTTGTTCGAGGTTTGGCTTGCCTACGTCCGCTAGGATCTGATAATGCCTCGGGCCAAGTGGACTTAAATGCTGTTTTTTGCATTCACAACGCTCCTCGTTCGGTTCCTAGATGGATTTTTACAAGCCAATATATGCATTTGCCCATAGTTAGGTGATGTCTAAGCGCAATGATTTAGATAAAGTTCTTCGATCAATGAGACAAGTTACAAGCATGATCCGCATACATATAACGCATACATATAAATACGCACTCATGAGGTCGAACTAATATGTGGATGTCATTCGTACGTCGCGTTTGGGAGGTACAGGTATGGATAAAGCAGCTTTTAGCATGGCGATGCTTAGGATTATGTCTGGAAGTATTGAGTTAATTGCAGCCATTATTATGCTCAGGTTAAACGATGTACAGAAAGCATTGACCGTTAACTCCATGTTAGCTTTGGTAGGCCCCTTAGTCCTTATGTCGACAACAACTATAGGCCTAGTCGGCTTAGCGGACAAGCTGTCCCCCTCAAAGTTCATTTGGATTCTCGCAGGTGTTGGTTGTCTATTAATAGGCATCCTGAGAAAGTAATGCTTGTTCATTCCGTTCGGCCAAGCAGGCATATTCTGGTGGTCCGAGCATACATATGAAACAGCATAGGACAACTTCCGACGGAAAGGGGGGACCTAGTTGCCGCAGCCTTTGATGGAACTGTTCCCGACAACCTTGCGTCTAGTGCTGGAACGAATTCCGGCATTTGCTAGAGAGTCGTTGGAAGAGATCCGAATACGTGAAAATCGGGCTCTAGAGATCAGCTATGGTAGTACGTATTCGTTTGTTCGCGAAGATGGGACACTAACGGAGCACTACAAAGAGGCATTTGTAGCTAGCCAAGAACAATGCCGAGCACTACTGGAACGAGTAACAAACCATTCTATCTACGCGGTAGAAGAGGAGCTTCGACGAGGCTATGTCACAGTACCAGGCGGACATCGCATTGGTCTCGCGGGACGAACGATTCTGGACAAAGGTATCGTTTCTCACCTGCGAGATATCGCAGGATTTAATGTGCGGATCGCTCGTGCTCGTATCGGATTCGGTTCTGAGGTGTTGCCTGGCTTACTAGACTTCAAGGCAAGAACGATCCGCCACACTTTAATCGTCTCCCCGCCGCAACAAGGGAAAACAACACTCATACGTGATTTAGCTCGCTGTCTTAGTTCAGGAGAGTGGCATCATCCAGCAGCGCGTGATTGGGGAAGTCGGAAGGTCGGGATCGTGGATGAACGCTCGGAGATTGCCGCCAGTGAGAGAGGAGTTCCTACCTTCGATCTGGGTCCTCGTTCTGATGTGCTTGATGCATGCCCTAAAGCAGAAGGGATCATGATGATGCTTAGATCCCTATCTCCAGAAGTTATTGTCGCAGATGAGATTGGTCGTCCTGAGGATGCAGAAGCCATCTATGAAGCCATTCACGCGGGCGTGCGTGTGTTAGCTACAGCACATGCTACGAACTTATCTGACGTACTTGCAAGGCCGGTGCTTGCCAAGCTTGCAGAGGACGGAGTATTTGACTGTTATGTGTTCTTGTCTCGAGCTGGCAAGAAAGTGGAGCATCGGATTGTTACGGCTGAGGAGGCAATGCATGAAAAATCACGTCGATATAGCCGTACGATAGGGGCAACCCCAAGGGATGCTCCGTCTCCTATCCATCCCAAGCTTCCGATAACGAGTGCAGTCGCACCTACGCCTACTCAAGTTACAGTTAAAGCTAGACAGATGCCGGTCATTAGATCGCCTAATGGGGATGGGCTAAGGGGATTCGAGGATGCTTAAGTTCGCGGGAATCATACTCGTGCTATTCGCCGGTACGATGATCGGCTTTCTGCAAGCAGCACGTTTTGCTGCAAGACCGCGACAAATTCGTGGACTGCTCCATGCGCTTCAGCGACTGGAAACGGAAATCAGCTATGGCCAAACCCATCTGCCAGAAGCGCTAATGCGGATTTCTGGGATGGTTCCCTATCCCTTGTCCGATCTGTTCGCGAACATTTCCAAGTCGCTCATGAAGGATTCAGCAGAATCAGGAGAAACCGTAAGAGAATGCTGGGAGAGAGCCATTAACGCTCATTGGCCGGAAACAGCGATGAAAAAAGGGGAAAAAGAAGCCATGCTCCGTCTTGGCTCAACGCTAGGACGAAGTGGACGGGAAGATCAGCTCAAGCATATTCGCCTAACGACCCTTCAACTGCAGGTGGAAGAATCGGCGGCGCGTGACGATCAGAATCGGTATGAGAAGCTGAGCCGAAGCTTGGGGATGCTTGGAGCAGCCTTAGTCGTCATTCTGATCATATAGTTGGTGTATTTTGGAGGAACAGTTAGGAGGCCATAGCGATGAACGTCGACATCAGCACCATATTCCAAATTGCCGGCATCGGCATCATTGTGGCAATGATTCATACGGTGCTGAAACAGATGGGCAAGGAAGATATGGCGCATTGGGTGACTTTGATCGGGTTCGTGGTCGTACTGTTCATGGTCGTTCGTATGCTTAATGATTTATTCCAGGAAATCAAGACGATATTCCTGTTCCAGTAGGTGAAGCGGGTGGATATTCTCCAGATCGTCGGGATTGGGTTTCTAGCAACTGTACTCATTCTTATCATCCGAGAACAAAAGCCGATGTTCGCCTATTTGTTAGCCGTATTTGTTGGTGTTGCGATCTTTCTAGCTTTCGTAGGGAAAATCGATGATGTCATCTCTGTTCTGGATGAACTAGCGGATCGCTCAGGCATTCCTACGGTGTATCTCAAGACCATGCTAAAAATCATCGGAATTGCCTATGTTGCAGAGTTCGGAGCGCAAATCGTCAAAGACGCAGGGCTTGAAAGCATCGCATCGAAAATCGAATTCGCTGGCAAAATGCTTATTCTGGTCATGGCAGTGCCCATCATCAGCGTCATCGTCGAAACGGTGCTGAATTTGCTACCGACCTGACGGAAGCTGAACGGGAGGAATGAACATGCTCTGGCAGACGGGAATAGAGAAACGACTCATGATCCTGCTGTTCATGCTTATGTTCTTCCTAATGATGGGGGATTCCCTTGTATTCGCGGAGAAAGGTGCTCCAGAACCCACTTTGACTGAACAAGGGATTAACGAGCCTGACTCTCTATCAGGGGGATTGGCCAAGCAGCAAAGCGAGGACGTTGAGCTGGGTCAAATTCAGAAATATTGGACTGATCTGAAGGGACAATATGGCGGGTATTTTCCAGAAGGAAAGCTGCCCGAGCTTCGTCAGCTCATGTTCCCTGATGGGAATGGGTTTAGCGTAAGTCAGGCGTTCATCGGTCTCGCGAAATTTTTCCTGCATGAAGTCCTCTACAGCGGCAAGCTATTAGTGACAATCGTGCTGCTTACGGTGTTTACGATGCTGCTTGAGACGATGCAGAGTGCATTCGAACGCAATGCAGTAAGTAAAGTCGCTTATGGAATCTCTTATATGGTACTCATCATCTTGGCGGTCAATAGCTTCCGTACAGCAACTTCTTATGCAGGTGATGCAATCGAAAGCATGGTGCAATTCATGCTGGCGATGGTGCCATTATTGCTTACTCTTCTGGCAGGCACTGGGGGAGTTGCATCGGTAGCTGTACTTCATCCACTGATTGTGTTCATGATTCATACGGTAGGAACCTTCGTACATCTTGTCGTATTTCCTTTGTTGTTCTTCTCGGCTGTTCTACATCTCGTGAGTGCGATAACAGAACGTTATAAGGCGACTCAGCTAGCAAACCTGCTGCGTAATATTGGCATTGGTGTGCTCGGGGTTCTTCTGACCGTATTTCTCGGAGTGCTGTCAGTGCAAGGCGCTACAGGAGCGGTAACGGACGGAGTCGCGCTTCGAACAGCTAAGTTCGTAACCGGAAATTTCGTACCTGTCGTTGGGAAAATGTTCTCAGATGCAACGGACACCGTCATGTCGGCTAGCTTACTCGTTAAAAATGCGGTGGGGTTAACCGGGGTCATTGTTTTATTGTTCCTTTGTGCCTTTCCCGCGCTGAAAATATTAACTCTAGCGCTTATCTACAATCTTGCAGGTGCTGTGATGCAGCCGTTGGGAGACACCCCCATCGTTCACTGCCTCCAGACGATCGGCAAAACTCTAATCTATGTATTTGCGGCATTGGCTTCGGTGGGGTTGATGTTTTTCCTCGCCGTTACGATAATTCTAACTGCCGGCAACGCCGCACTCATGATCCGCTGACAAGGGAGGTGAGCGCCCGTTGGGGTTGATGGACGGATTGTCCAATTGGCTCAGGCAGATTATCGCCGTTATCTTGCTTGCGTCGCTTATTGATTTGATCCTACCGAATCGCACAATGCAGAGATATGTTCGGCTCGTTGCTGGATTGTTCATTCTTATGACGTTAGCGACACCGATCCTGCAATGGATGAAGGGTGATTTCACTAGCAAGCTTACCGCTAGCCTTGACGTAGTCGAGCATTCGCCACAACGAGCGAGCCAGCAATTGGCTATGATCGAAGAAGAGGGAGCGAAGCTTCGTAATAAGCATAACGATCAAGCTGCTCAGCTTGTGTCCGCTAAGCTCGAAGCCGCTATTCGTAGTGAAGTGGAGCAAAGCGAGCAACGCGGTGTGCGCAAGGTGGATATCAAACTAGAGCGTGGCAAGGATGATTCTCTGCAGGTTGCGAAGGTCGTCATCTTGCTTGAGCCCGAGTCTGCTCGATCGTCTAGCAGCTCAGTATCTTCTTCCCATAAAGAAGTAGAACCGATCGCGGAGGTTGATATTCACATCGAAGTTGAACAATGGCCGAAGGATCAGGAGACATCAACAGGACCCACATCCGAATCTGCATCTGAATCAACTCTAGAACAACAATCGGACCAAGCCGTAATCGCGGATGCAGACCAGGAGCCTGAGAAGCAAATAGACCGTGAGACACGCTTGCGTGTGTCGGCTTTGATCGCAAGTCGTTTCGGAATTGCGACTAACATCGTCGAAGTGAAAGTACCTGCGGTAGACGTAGAAAAATGAAGAAGATCAGAGGGGGTGCAAAATGGCTAAATGGCTACAGCAACTGGAATCGTTCATCGGTGGGGGCTCGGGCGGACCGCGAAGAATTAAAGCATTCCGGTGGCTTGTGCTGATCGGATTGATCGGTGCAGCCATGCTGCTAGCGGCTTCCCTGATGAATGTCAAAACGGTGGATCCTGCCAAAGAACCTGACCTCTCTCCGCCTCGAGATGAAGATATTCCGCAGCAAGAAGCTTTCTTGGGCAATGAAGAACGGAAGGGCACAACCTTTGCCGATATTGAATCCGAGTATGAGGGACGGCTGAAGGAGCTGCTGGAAAGAATGGTAGGTGTCGGCACTGCAGATATCATGGTCACGGTCGATTCGACGGAGGAAACAGTCGTCCAACTCAATGAGAAGATGATGTCATCCATTACAGATGAGACCGATCGAAACGGTGCCAAGAGACATATTACCGATATCACGAAGGATGGCCAGGTTGTGTTGTACGAAGTATCAGGTAGCCAGTCTCCTATTGTCGTGAAAAAAATAAAACCGCGGATACGTGGCGTCCTCATTGTTGCTAAAGGGGCCGAGAATGCTACCGTGCACAAGCTTATTGCTGAAGCAGTTTCCCGTGGTCTCGACGTACCGATTCATCGGATTTCTGTCGTGCCGCGTAAAACTTAATGACAAATCAAATTTTATTATCCCAGGAGGAATGGAAACATGAACAACAAACGTCAAACCATTTGGTTAGTATCGATGCTGAGCTTGATGGTCGTATTGTCTGCCTTCTACTTATTTACCGAGGATGCTCCGACGAACAAAGTTAACGACAAGGAAGCCGCACAGCTGCTGAATGAGGGGAAATCAACTGTTACAAATGCAGAAGGAGTCATTATTTCGGAAGTCGATCAGGCAACTGACGAGCTAACTGGCGTTCAGGTGGATGGTAAGACGAATGGAACCGTTGCCGAGAATACCAACGAAACAGATGCGACTTCAAAAGGGATTTCCCCTGAAGATGAAGCTGTTATTAAAGGGATCAACAATTCCAAAGGGAACGCTCTACTTGATGAAAAGGCGCTAGAGCGTCTAACAAATACGAGCAAAAAAATGGAAGAATTCTCAGCTATCATGGCGAACAATAAGGTGAGCCAAGAAGAGAGTATTAACGCTGCGGAGCAGTTGAACCGTCTTGAGGACTTGGATACACGGATTACGCACCTCCAGGAAATATTGCTTAAGGACTATGACAATGCAGTCGTATCTGAAGAAGCAGACAAATTCAAAGTCATCGTTCTGAGTGAAAAGATGGATAAGAAACAAGCGATCAGCATTATGGATCTGGCAACGAAAGAGCTTAAAGTAACCCCAGATCTGATCTCAGTACAATATGTACAGTAAGGCTGAAAGCATTAAAAGGTAATCTCCAGTCACCCTGAGGGACTATCTTAAGAGTAGGTTTCGTCTACTCTTGGATAGTCCTTTTACTTGTAATGCAAGGTTTTGCATACGATTGCTCCTAATAGAAAGCGCATAACTCTTTCCATTTCGGTCGATTATGGTATAATAGTTCCGTTGTGGGATCGAACAAGCTTTCTCTATACGGGGAATCCCGAATCAAGGAGTGACCGAGATGTTTAAGCTGAGTGAAATTAAAGAATTGATCAAATTGGTAGACCAAACTACTGTACATGAATTGGAAATTGAGAACGAAGGTATGCGATTATCCATTCGCAAACCGGGTCGCACTGAAGTCGTTAATGTGCAAACACCCCAAATTTCTCATACATACCTGCCACAAGTACAGACAGCTGTGCAAGCACCTAATGCTGCTCCTGCCGCTCCCGTTCTGGAAGAGAAAGCAGCAGACACTTCCAAGTTCCATCGCATCGAATCTCCGATGGTGGGCACTTTTTACCGTTCTCCATCCCCTGATGCTTCATCATTTGTTAACATCGGCGATAAGGTTTCAGACAAGACGGTTGTGTGCATCTTAGAAGCGATGAAGCTGATGAATCCTTTGGAAGCTGAAATAAAGGGTGAGATCGTGGACATTCTCGTGGAGAACGGACAGCTCGTCGAATTCGGCCAACCGCTATTCTTAGTTAAGCCGGAATAATCCCGAGGAGGATTTTAACTTGAAATTTAATAAGATTTTGGTAGCCAATCGTGGTGAAATCGCGGTAAGAATTATCCGCGCATGCCGGGAAATGGGTATTACCGCGGTAGCGGTGTTTTCCGAAGCCGACCGAGAGTCATTGCATGTACGTTTGGCTGATGAAGCCTATTGTATTGGACCAACAGCGTCCAAGGACAGCTATCTGAACTTAACAAATATTATGAGCGTTGCAACTTTGACGGAATGCGATGCTATCCATCCGGGTTACGGATTCCTTTCTGAAAATGCTGATTTCGCGGACATTTGCGAAACTTGCAATATTACTTTTATTGGTCCTTCCTCGGTTGCCATTAGCCGAATGGGCGACAAATCAGTTGCTAAGCAAACGATGAAAGATGCGGATGTTCCTGTTATTCCTGGATCTGACGGCTTGCTCGAAGATCTAGATGATGCTATTCGCGTGGCGCGTGATATTGGTTACCCCGTTATTATAAAAGCAACGGCTGGTGGCGGAGGACGCGGTATTCGGATTGCGGAAAATGAGGAAATGCTTATTCGTGAGATTACGACAGCGCAGCAAGAGGCTGAAAAGGCTTTTGGAAATGCGGGTGTCTATCTCGAGAAGTATTTAACGGGAATGAAGCATGTTGAAATTCAAATTATTGCTGATAAGCACGGTAATGTCGTGCATCTAGGTGAACGGGATTGCTCTGTGCAACGTCGTCGCCAGAAGCTTGTTGAGGAAGCACCTTGCTCGATCATGACACCTGAGCTTCGCGAACGTATGGGTCAGGCTTCAGTTAGGGCTGCTCGTGCTGTTAATTATTCAGGAGCAGGCACGATTGAGTACTTGCTTGGACCAGATGGTCATTACTACTTTATGGAAATGAATACTCGGATTCAGGTGGAGCATCCCGTTACGGAAATGATTACGGGAATCGACTTGATTAAAGAAATGATTTCCGTCGCCGAGGGAGCACCGCTTTCCTTCAAACAGGAGGACGTGAAATTTGACGGCTGGGCTATTGAGTGTCGGATTAATGCGGAAGATTCCGAACGTAATTTCATGCCTTCGGCTGGACGCATCGGCTTCTATTTACCGCCTGGTGGTCCTGGTGTTCGGGTGGACAGCGCTGCTTACCCGCAGTATGTCATCTCCCCTCATTACGATTCAATGATCGCCAAGCTGATCGTATGGGCACCTACTCGTGAAGAAGCCATTGCTAGAACACGTCGGGCATTGAGTGAATTTATGATTGAGGGCGTTAAGACAACGATCCCTTTCCATACGAAGCTCATGAATCATCCGATTTTTAACAAAGGCACTTTCGATATTATGTTCCTTGAAGACCATGATATTAATGGCGAAAGTGAAGCAACAACAGATAACGGCTTCTCGAGATAATTTCTGGCCAAGCGTTTGTCATAATAATCAGAGAATGCTATATTTATAAGTAGTGAAGGCAAGTGCTCGGACTTACTCAGATTTGGTCCGGGTAAGTGGAGGTGGAACTAGGCATGGAAACGATAGCACCGGATTATGAACGTACAGAAATGGGCACCATTGAGATCGCTCCGGAAGTCATTGAAGTGATTGCCGGTCTCGCGACTGTGGAAATCGATGGCGTTGCAGGCATGAGTGGCGGGCTTTCCTCTGGAATCGCTGAACTATTAGGACGTAAAAACCTGTCCAAGGGCGTGAAGGTGGAGGTCGGACAACGTGAAGCTGCTGTTGACGTATCGATCATTGTTCAGTATGGACGTCGGATACCGGAAATTTCAATGGAAATTCAACGTAATGTCAAACGCTCCATCGAGACGATGACCGGGCTTAATGTTGTAGAAGTTAACGTACATATACACGATGTTCACTTCAAAGCGGGCGAGAAGGCTGAAGAAGATGAGACGAATGTACGTGTCCGATAATGACGTAACCGCGTCCTGAATGGTGCGGTAGCGACATAACCTCTGGTCTGCTGATGATGGCCCTCTGACGAGAATTTCCTTCAGGGAACTCTCGCAGAGGCCTTTTCGCAATCATAGAGGACATTTACTCTGTAAGAGAGTTCCTGTTAGCTTCGTGATAAAAAGGATGACTTTTTGAACTCCCTCTATGAGGGAACTGGGAGGGCTCTTACGTTGATTAAAGTGTTGGACAGGCTGCTTTTATTTTTGTATAGTTTGGCGATTGGGATCGCATCGATTGTCGCTATCATTGCAGCAAGCGGCGGATTTTCCGAGAGTTGGCTTATGGATGTCGTTTCAGATTTTACGGGCGACGTAAAAGTCGTACAGGGGTCTGTCATTGGTGTTGCTATTCTTGTAATGCTAATCAGCGTCAGATTTTTTATCGTCTCCATTCGTCGTGATGGCAATTCTGCTCCTTCTATTACCCAACGAACAGAGCATGGAGATATTCGGATCTCTGTGGAAACGGTTGAGAATCTTGCACTGAAGGCAGCTTCACGTACACGCGGAGTTAAAGACTTACGAGCACGTGTAAGGGTATCGGAAGCGGGTCTTGGCATTCTCATTCGGGCTTTCGTAGATGGAGAAGGATCTATACCGACCATGTCCGAAGAAATGCAACGGACCGTTTCGCAGCAGATCGAAGAGGCGACAGGAATTCCGGTTGCGGAAGTTTCTGTATTCATTGCGAACGTGACGCAAGCACCTACTAGCTTTAAGAGCCGTGTAGAATAGGGGGAGAACCGCCTATGTGGAGAATCTGGTGGGAAACCTCTGGAGGAAGAATTGCGGGGGTTGCGGCGGGTCTCTTATTCGGTATTATTTATTTAATATGTGGATTCTGGGACATGCTGTTCTGCGCTTTGCTCATTGGCATCGGATATTGGATTGGAAAGCACAAGGATGAACGACGGGGACCGCTTTTTCCGTGGGAAAGATTGACGGAATGGGCTTCGGACCGTTGGCCTTGGTCACGATAATCCCTGTGAATGTTCTTGCCCAGGCTGGAACGGTGGAGCGCGTATGGTGGCTCTGCAGCTTCCTATGGAATAGATGCTTCATGGGTTTTTTTGTTTTTTATTGTTTCCGTTCGAATAAAGTAAGGTTTTAGCTTTTTTGCACCATAATAAAGGAAACAGAGCTAGTACGATATGTAGCATTCAGGAGGACTCATGAAGCGCAGACTTGCAAGGGAAATTGTGGTACAAAGCCTGTACCAGATAGAGATGAACGGCGTGACGGGTGATGAAGCCGTCAATATTGTGATGGAAGAAGCACGTCAAGACAACGAAATGGGCACAGATGTAGCTGAATTGGCTAGCATCGATGCTTTCACGCGCGAATTGGTTAAAGGAGTTCAAGACAATCAAGACATTATTGATCAAAGTCTTGTTGCTTATTTAACGGGATGGCAAGTAGATCGTCTTTCTAGAGTTGATCGGCAAATTTTAAGATTAGCTGTGTACGAACTAAAATTCTGCCAAGATGTACCCCCTAAGGTCGTCATCAATGAAGCGATTGAAGTCGCCAAGCATTTCGGTTTAGACGAGAATGGGAAGTTCGTGAACGGTGTTCTCGGACGGATGCTACGGGAAAGAGAAGAAGAGCAATCAAAGGAGAGTAACTAGTCGTGAGCGCACAAATCATTAACGGGAAACAGATTTCGGATTCTATCCGTGAGGAAATGCGACAGGAAGTTGAGCAGTTGAAGCAACAAGGGATCACGCCTGGACTTGTTGTTATTCTCGTTGGAGAAGACCCTGCTTCTCAAGTATATGTTAGGAATAAAGCAAAAGCTTGTGAACAGCTTGGCTATTATTCAGAAGTGATCAGAGTTCCATCAGAAACAACACAGGACGAGCTCCTTCGTTTAATTGACCAATACAATAAACAAATTAATATTCATGGCATTTTGGTACAGCTTCCTTTGCCGAAGCATATCGAAGAGAAAGCAATCATTGATGCAATATCCGTAGAAAAGGATGTTGATGGCTTCCATCCGGAGAGCGTCGGTAATCTCATGATCGGTGACGATGCTTTATTGCCTTGTACACCTTCTGGGGTCATCGAACTGCTTAAGAGAACGGGGAATGCACCTGCTGGGAAGCATGCCGTTGTTATTGGCAGAAGCAATATTGTAGGTAAACCAGTGTCGATGCTGCTGCTTCGTGAGAATGCAACGGTAACAATCTGTCATTCCCGTACTCCGAATTTATCGGAAATGGCTCGCCAAGCGGATATTCTAGTCGTAGCCGTAGGTGTAGCTAAGCTAGTGAAGAAGGAATGGGTTAAACCGGGCGCTGTTGTCATCGACGTAGGGATGAACCGTTTGCCAGATGGCAAGCTTTGCGGTGACGTTGATTATGAAGATGTACTCGACGTGGCTGGCTGGGTGACTCCAGTTCCAGGTGGTGTAGGACCTATGACGATCACGATGCTAATGGCGAACACGTTGAAGTCCGCTAAACGCACTCAAGGATAGAAAGGGGCCACAGAATGGAACCGGCGCGCGCGTTAAGCATTCGCGATATTAATCGCCTCATTAAGATGAAGCTTGAAGGCGACTCCGGACTCCAAGACATCTGGCTCAGAGGCGAAATTTCCAATTTTACTTTCCATTCCAGCGGTCACATGTATTTCACGCTGAAGGACGAAGGCGCAAGACTTAAATGTATCATGTTCGCCTCCTACAACCAGCGGCTTCCTTTCTCTCCTAAAGACGGAATGAAGGTGTTGGCTCGCGGAGGCATCTCTGTCTATGAGAGAGATGGGCAGTATCAATTTTATGCGACTGCCATGCAGCCGGATGGGATTGGTAGTCTCTATCTTGCATTCGAGCAATTAAAGAGGAAGCTTGACGCTGAAGGACTTTTTCATGCGGGAGTTAAACGACCTCTACCCCAGTATCCGCGTACTGTAGGAATTATTACATCACCAACGGGTGCTGCAGTCCGAGACATCATGATTACATTAGAGCGTCGTAATCCGGGTGTACATGTGCTGTTATATCCTGTTGTGGTACAAGGAAAGAATGCTGCTCCAGCTATTGTTAAAGCTATTCAAGCAATGAATGAACTAGCTGAGGCTGATGTGTTGATTGTTGGTCGCGGTGGTGGTTCCTTAGAGGAGCTATGGGCGTTTAATGAAGAAGCGGTCGCTAGGGCAATTAGAGCCTCTTCTATTCCAGTGATATCCGCTGTTGGTCATGAGACAGACTTTACGATAGCTGACTTTGCTGCTGATTTGAGAGCACCAACACCTACGGCAGCAGCTGAATTAGCGGTCATGCACGTAGGAGAGCTTAAGCAAGGCCTCGTCCACCTGGAGCAGAAAATGGCGAAATCGCTTAGCGGTCTTCTCAATAAAGCCAAGGAACGTTGGCAGCATGCGGCTAGATCCCCTTACTTTATTCAACCTCGCCGGAGTCTTCTTGTTCAGGCTGAACGATTGGATAGGCTAAGAGATACTTTGCACTACAGAATGCGAGCACAATCGGCTATATCGAAAGAAAAGCTATCCCGACTTAATGGTAGACTGTACGCAGTTAATCCGAGCCAGCAGATTGCTTTTGCCCGCAAACGTATCAAGTCCGCTACGCATGGTTTAGAGCTTTCCATGAATGGAATTTTGCGTCAGCGACACAATCAATTCGGATCGCTTGTTCGTCACTTAGATGCGCTAAGTCCTCTTAAAGTAATGGCACGGGGATACAGCTTAGTCTATGATGAGAAAGAGCAAACTCTAGTTCGTTCCATTAAAGAAGTGCAGCCTGGAGATTTAATCCATGTGCGCTTAGGAGATGGGAAATTGGATTGTCAAATATGGGGGATTCACGGGGAGGAAAGCTCAAGTGGCTAAGAAGAGTTCGGGATCGACGGACAGCTCTGCTATCGACAATACCACTCCCGCTATCACGTTCGAGCAGGCAATGGAAACTTTGGAAACGATCGTATCCAAGCTAGAGAGCGGCGATGTGCCTCTAGAAACCGCAATAGAGCTCTTTCAAGAAGGGATGTCTCTTTCCAAATTATGCGGGCAAAAGCTAGAGCAAGTGGAGCGCCGTATCGAAATGCTGGTTGAAGGCGATGCGGGATTGCAACGTAAACCTTTTGCAGCAACGAAAGATGAAGATTAAGCTTCGGAAGACAAAGGGGTAACCACGTGACAACTTCGGTAGGAATACATACATATTTGGAACAGCAACGTGAAAGAGTGGAAACAGCGCTAAAATCAGTCTTTCCGACAAATGGTTTTATTCCCACTCAGCTTCGGGAAGCGATGGACTATTCTTTATTAGCTGGAGGGAAACGGCTACGTCCTATTTTCGTGCTGGCAGCATCACAGGCGGTATCAGGTGAGGAGCAAGCATCCGAACGGGCACTGCCCTTTGCGTGCGCTGTAGAGATGATCCATACTTATTCGCTAATTCATGATGATTTGCCGGCCATGGACAATGATGATTATCGTAGAGGCCGATTAACGAATCATAAAGTGTTTGGTGAAGCCATGGGGATACTCGCTGGTGATGGTTTATTGACGCATGCCTTTCATGTTGTAACAAGAGCCGCAGCGAGTGGGGTTCCTCCAGAGCGTGTGCTTGCAGTCGTCCAGGAGTTATCTGCATTAGCTGGAGTCCAAGGGATGGTTGGCGGTCAGGTGGAAGATATGCTTGGGGAACAAGGCGTCACCACATTAGAGCAGCTGGAAAACATTCATTTACATAAAACAAGTGATCTGATCGCGTTCTCTCTTAGAGCTGGTGGACATGCAGCAGATGCAGATAATAAGCAGTTGGATGCGTTCGGCTTGTACGGTCGTAATGTTGGCTTAGCGTTTCAAATTCAAGACGATATTCTTGATCTAACTGGAACGACGGAGAAGCTGGGCAAGCCGGTGAAGAGTGATGAGCGTCAGGAGAAGGTCACCTACCCGTTCCTGCTTGGAATGGATGAAAGTCGCAAGCGAGTTGCTCGGCTAACGAATGAAGCGAATGAAACTTTGCTTCAAGCAGGGCTTGCTGCACCGGATAGATTAATCGAAATTGCAAATTATTTGTTAAGTAGGGATCACTAAATGTTCCATCCACCCCAATCGTGTCGAGGAATAGCTCGTATGAGATTGGGGTTTGTTATAACTTGGAGATCAATTGTACTTGCAGACTAATGTTGTTGTAATTTGGGCATTGTTTGGGGATATGATATAATAGCGATAATATTCACTTGGGGAAAGCGGGGAAGATCTCTTGCTGCTCGATCATATCGACAGTCCTACCGACTTAAAAAAATTGACGTTACCCGAACTTCCTCTGTTAGCTGAAGAAGTTCGACAATTCCTAATTCAAAAATTATCTGCTACTGGAGGTCATCTTGCCCCGAATCTGGGTGTAGTTGAGCTCACTTTGGCGTTGCATTATAGGTATAACAGTCCTCAGGACAAATTTATCTTTGATGTCGGACATCAAGCTTACGTGCATAAGATCTTAACGGGACGTCAAAATAGATTCGATACGTTGCGCCAGAAAGACGGATTATGCGGCTTTGTGAAGCGGAATGAAAGCGAACATGATGTCTGGGAAGCGGGTCATAGCAGTACTTCTTTGTCCGCAGCGATGGGGATGGCTTTGGCTCGTGATCTGAAGGGTGAATCCAACAGAGTCATCGCAGTCATTGGTGACGGTGCACTTACCGGGGGTATGGCACTTGAAGCTTTAAATCATATCGGCCATGAGAAACGTAAATTGATGGTCGTGCTTAATGATAACGAGATGTCCATTGCTCCGAATGTGGGGGCTATTCATAATTATTTAGGCAAGGTCAGATCGGAGAAGATCTATCGTAAAGCTAAGGATGAGCTTGATTGGCTACTACGTAAAGTTCCGGCGATTGGTGGTAAGCTTGCTACTACGGCGGAACGCGTTAAAGACAGCTTGAGATACCTCATTGCTCCGGATGGTATGCTGTTCGAAGAATTTGGCTTGAAATATTTCGGACCTGTTGATGGTCACGATGTCAATAAACTGATGGAAACCTTCAAACAAGCAGACAGTGTTGATGGACCCGTATTGGTACATGTACTGACGGTGAAAGGCAAAGGTTATTCTCCAGCAGAAGAAGATTCTCATAAGTGGCATGGCGTAACAGGCTCTTACAAGATTGAGTCAGGTCAAGTCGTTAAGCCTGTTGGTCCTCCGATGTACACTGAAGTATTCGGTAACACTTTAATCGAGCTTGCGGAATCAGATAAGCGGATTGTTGCAGTAACTCCAGCGATGCCTGGCGGCTCCGGTCTTCTGAAATTTGCTGAGAAATTTCCAGATCGGATGTTTGACGTCGGAATCGCTGAGCAACATGCGGCTACGATGTCAGCGGCGATGGCAATGGAAGGCATGAAGCCGGTATTTGCGGTCTATTCAACTTTCCTTCAGCGGGCATACGATCAAGTCGTCCATGACATCTGTCGGCAAAATCTAAATGTGATTTTCGCAATAGACCGGGCTGGCTTCGTTGGAGCCGATGGCGAAACTCACCAAGGGGTTTATGATATTGCGTTCTTAAGACATATTCCAAACATGGTACTGATGATGCCTAAGGATGAGAATGAGCTTCGGAATATGCTGAAAACAGCGGTTGAATATGAAGACGGTCCAATCGCACTTCGTTATCCTCGTAATGCGGGAACAGGTGTGGCCATCGATTCTGAGATGACTCCGATTGAGATCGGAACTTGGGAAACGGTTTGTGAAGGTGATTATGCAGCAGTGCTAGCAATCGGACCGATGGTGCAGGTTGCAATAGAAGCATCTGAGCTGCTGAAGCGTGAAGGAATTAATATTCGGGTCATTAACGCAAGATTCGTCAAACCCTTAGATGAGAAAATGCTTCAAGCCCTTGTTAAGGAACGGTTACCTCTCGTCGTGGTCGAAGAGGGATCTGTCCAAGGCGGGATGGGGAGCGCGATCCTCGAATATTATTCAACACAATCCATTCAGCCAGCTTCGATTCATATCGCTGGTGTTCCAGATATTTTCATCGAGCACGCAACAATTAAGGAACAACGTGCGGAAAGTGGCCTGACGGCTGAAGCTATCGCTAAACAACTGGCTTCGCTCCCCGTACGTAAGAGGCAGAAGGCAACTTAATGGAAAAAACAACAGTCACGAAAGAACGACTTGACGTTCTGCTGCTTGAGCTTGGTTATTACGAGAGCAGGGAAAAGGCAAAGGCTGCCATCATGGCCGGACTTGTATTCATTGGTACGGAAAGCGTAGATAAAGCAGGGACTAAGGTTCCAAGAGATGCAGCCATAACGGTCAAAGGCTCGTTGCACCCTTACGTCAGCCGAGGCGGCTTGAAGCTGGAAAAAGCGATCAAACATTTTGACTTGCAGCTACAAGATGCCATTATGCTGGATATCGGTGCTTCAACTGGCGGGTTTACGGATTGTGCTCTTCAGAACGGTGCTTCATTCGTCTATGCAGTGGATGTTGGCTATAATCAGCTTGATTGGTCCTTGCGTCAAGATGAACGAGTTCAAGTGCTGGAGCGTACGAACTTCAGACATATGACGATGGAGCAGCTGGAAGGACCAAGACCCGTCTTCGCTACGATCGACGTCTCATTTATTTCGCTAAGACTAATTTTGCCGGTGCTCGCCACTTTATTGGAATTAGGTGGACAGACCGTTGCCTTAATCAAGCCTCAGTTTGAAGCAGGAAGAGAGCATGTGGGTAAATCAGGGGTCATTAGAGATCCTGCTGTGCACACCAGCGTACTTCATCAAGTGCTGACAGCCGCGAATAAGCTTGGTTTTGAGCTCAAGGGTCTCACCTATTCTCCAATTACAGGTGGAGAAGGGAACATTGAATTTCTTGCTTACTGGCAATTGTCACAGCAAGGGACTCCATTGCCGGAAATCCCAGACGATGCGCTCGATAAACTTATAAATCAAACGGTCGAAGAGGCTGGATCGACCTTCCGTCGATGATCATTATTTTTTTATAAGATTGCCCCGTTGACCGGAGCTGCCGAAGAACGGCCGGAGAAGATGAACCGGTCGTGTGGCATCTCCGGTTTTTTTTTTCACCTAAAATCGATCAACCAAGTTCCCCTAAAGAGGAAATTCATACATCAATCTCGAAAGAAAAGAGAGCAAGAGCATCAAAACACAACATGTCCACACAGCCTGCTTTTCCTCCGTTCGCGAAATGATCTAGGAGGTAGTATCGGTATGGATAGGCTCGGTGATTGGGTTATTATGCTGGCTGCTGCGGGGATTATGGTGTGGTGGGTTGTTAGAAGAATTGATCGATGGCTGCATGAGCCTCCAGGATCAAGGCTAAGAAAGCTTGCGCTTGCTGGTGGAGTCGACCAGGATGATACTGTCCTACTGTTACAGGAGCATGGCTATGAAGTGCTTTCAGGTAAACACCGTATTCCGCTTGGGGTTGTGCTGGACGATGGACCCGTTATGTCCACGCGGCTATATTTTGATTATTTGATTACGAAGGAAGATAAGTATTATTTAGTAAAGCTCGAGCGAGCGAGACAGCCTATGGAATGGACTGCAAGCGGCTTGCGTGAACAATTGCTCGTATATGCATTAATGTTCCCAGATTGCGACGGAATCGTCATTGTTCTTGCTCAGGAACAGCAAATAAAAACGGTACGATTCAAAGTGGAGGCTGGCGAGGAATGAAAGGGAAACGTCAACGTAAAATTCGTGAATTAATTAGTACACGTGAAATTGAAACGCAAGAGGAGCTAGTTGAAGCGCTCAGTATGGAAGAGATGCATGTTACGCAAGCAACGGTATCGCGTGATATTAAAGAGCTACAGCTTATTAAAGTCCCACTTGAGGATGGTCGATATAAGTATTCATTGCCACAGGACCAACGATTCAATCCCTCACATAAGCTAAAACGTGCTTTGCTTGATCATTTCATTGGTGCGGAAGCTGCGGAAAATTTGGTTGTATTGAAATGTTTGCCCGGTACAGCTGGTACAATTTCCTCTTTAATCGACGGAATGGAATGGCCAGAAATAATTGGGACGATCGGCGGCGACGATACAACATTAATTATTAGTAAATCAAAAAGCCATGGAGAAGACGTGTTAAAACGGATATCCGATATGATGCACTAACCTAACTTGACGAGATTAAGGAGGCTATTTATGCTTCGGGAATTATCCATCCACAACTTAGCAGTTATCGAAAATGTATCCGTTAATTTTCATTCGGGATTTCATGTTCTTACGGGTGAAACTGGGGCTGGTAAATCGATCGTCATCGACGCTTTGACATTAACAGCAGGAGGTCGTGGCTCCGCAGAAATGATTCGCCATGGCTGCGATCGAGCAGATATTGAAGCGGTATTCGATTTGCCACGACAGCATCCCGTTTGGGCGACGCTTCAGCGCTTAGGTATCGAAGCGGACAAAGAAGAAACCTTGCTTATCCGTCGTGAGCTGCTGTCTCATGGCAAATCATCTGCAAGGATTAACGGCCAAAGCGTTACCTTAACGATGCTAAGAGAGATCGGAGAACATCTTGTTAATATCCATGGACAGCATGAGCATCAGTCGTTACTTCGGACCGATAAGCATTTGGAGTGGTTGGATCTCTTTGCGGGAGAAGATATCCATGAAGAAAAATCTACATATCGTAAATTGTTTCAGCAGTATCAAACGGTTAGCAGAGAGCGAAGAGAGCTGGAAGAAAAGTCGCGTCAAGGCATGCAAATGCTCGACCTCTATCGTTTTCAATTGGAAGAAATTTCAGCTGCCCGGCTTAAAGCGGGAGAAGATGAATCCCTTGCTGATGAAAGACGCAAACTAGCCCATGCGGAGAAATTAACAGATGCCGTAACAGAGGCTTATGATCTTCTATATGGCTCCAAAGGATTACCAGCACTTTCACGTGCCTTAACGCGTCTGCAAGACATTGTCAAAGTAGATCCGACGACGCTACAACCGATTGTTGAACAATTGCAATCCTCGTATTACGGTGTGGAGGATAGTGCATTCCAATTACGCGACTACAAAGAAGGCATCGAATTTAACCCACAGCGTCTCATGCAGATCGAACAACGTTTAGATCTTCTTCATAGCTTGAAGCGCAAATACGGTGAGACGATTGAAGATGTATTGAATTATCAAGCTCGAATTAAAGGTGAAACGGATCAGCTTGATAATCGGGATGAGCTGCTCAAGGATCTAGCGACGAAAGAAGTAGCTCTGCATAAAGAAATTCAAGCCCAAGCAGAGAAGCTGACTTCAATAAGAAGATCAGCATCACGGGTTCTCTCGCGTAAAATTGAACAAGAGCTAACCGAATTACAAATGAGTCGTTCTGTTTTTGAGGTTAAGCTAGGTACAGTAGCTCTTACGAGTACGGGAGCAGATAGTGCTGAATTCGTTCTCTCCACAAATCCTGGTGAACCACCGAAGCCTTTAGCTAAAATTGCATCGGGAGGCGAAATGTCGCGGGTTATGTTGGCGCTTAAAGCGATTTTTGCTCAAATAGATGAAATTCCGGTTTTGGTGTTCGATGAAGTGGACACAGGCGTAAGTGGAAGAGCAGCTCAGGCAATCGCTGAGAAGCTGTCGTTACTGTCGAGCCACTGTCAAGTATTCGCGATTACGCATCTGCCTCAGGTCGCCTGTATGGCTGATCACCAGTATGAGATCTACAAGCAGATAACAGAGCAAGACCGTACTCAGACTTCCGTAACGGAGCTTACAGCGGCTCAGAGAGTGGAAGAATTGGCTAGAATGCTGGGTGGAGTGGAAGTGACGGAAAAAACCCGCCATCATGCTCAAGAAATGCTTAGTTTGGCTCAGCAACAAAAAAACGCGTAGTATCGCGAAAAATCAAATGAAAGGAAGCTTTTTGACAACATAAAAGTGGCACAGCACGGTTACCTTATAGGTACGTTATCGGCGACAGAAAAAAGAGCCGATTCAGACTGTAGGGGAGCGTGAGAACTTGTATCAGAAACACTCCAGGAAGCGTCGCATAGGTCTCGTTGCTGTTATTATGCTGTGTATTGCCGTATGTTCTGCTCCTTTTCAACATTTTGCGAAATTTCCTAATCAATTAAGGCTTTTTCAAGGACAAGCGGTATCCCTACATTATGCGATGCCGGTTCATGCGCAAGGGAGCTTAAATCCAAGTGTTGCTGAAATTAACGGGAGCAACGATGCTCAAGTGCGGGTCGACTTAAGACAGCCTTTATCTATTCAACCCAAGCATAGCGGCGTAACAGATCTTAAACTTAAGCTGTTTGGTAAAATTCCTTTTAAAACCGTTCGTCTTCAAGTTATTCCTGATTTACGGGTCATTCCTGGAGGACAGACCATTGGTGTCAAAGTTAAATCTGCTGGCATTATGGTTGTGGGTCATCACCTGGTCCAGACGAAAAGCAATGCTAAGACTTCTCCTGGCGAGGAAGCAAAATTAAGGCTTGGAGATCTAATCGTCGAAATTAACGGGAAGCCGTGTAACGATATTTCGAAAATCGCCTCTTTTGCTGAGACGGCAGGTCGCAATGGAGATCATCTGAAATTATTAGTACAAAGAGGCAAGGAAAGATTCAAAACGAATTTAACACCTGCTTATGATGAAGAAGATAAAGCTTGGAGATTGGGTCTGTATATTCGTGATTCGGCTGCTGGAGTCGGTACATTAACATTTTACGCGCCTGATCAAGGTGTATATGGGGCATTAGGGCATGTCATTACGGATATGGATACACAAACTCCGATCGTTATCGGAAGCGGCGAAATTTTACAGTCGAACGTAAATTCGATTACGAAGAGTCAAAGTGGTGAGCCAGGTGAGAAGAGAGCGGGTTTTATTAAAGGAGGTAAAACACTTGGCAACGTGGAGCGGAACACTCCTTTCGGCATCTTTGGTCAAATGAAGCAAATACCGGAGCATTCATACAACCCTGAGCCAATGCCTGTCGCTTTTGCAGAGGAAGTCAAAGAAGGTCCAGCCCAAATATTGACGGTAATCGATAAGCAGAAGGTGGAAAGCTTCAATATTGAAATTGTTCATGTATCCAAGCAATCATCACCAGCGACTAAAGGAATGGTTATTAAAATCACAGATCCTAAGCTGTTGGAGCGTACGGGTGGGATCGTTCAAGGCATGAGCGGCAGTCCAATTATTCAAAATGGAAAATTAGTTGGTGCAGTTACACATGTATTCGTTAATGATCCTTCTTCGGGTTATGGTTGCTTTATTGAATGGATGCTTCAGGATGCTGGCATCATGCTCAACCCAGAACAAGCGACATCTAAGGCGGTTTAACGCCTTAGATTTTGTCAATTTGAGCAAGTTTGACTACTTGTCGAAAATGTACGAATATAATCATGATTTATCATGATTTGACAGGTCATGACGCAAATTATTAATTATATTCGATTTTAATAAATAAATAAAGTTTTTTTTTTATTTTCAGAAGGAATACAGAATGGCAATGTCGAAAACGGATAAACAGAGAAACGATAAGCGTTTTTCGTCATTAAATTTTGCACAGAGAAAGGGAGGACCAGACATTGCCACGGATAGAAGTGTTCCTAGCAGACGACAACCGAGAATTTACGAATTTGTTATCAGAGTACATCCAAGAGCAGGATGATATGACGGTCATCGGAGTGGCGTACAACGGAGAAGAGGTCATCCGTCAACTGGAGGAAACACAAAGGGTTCCGGATGTCATGATCCTAGATATTATTATGCCGCATTTAGATGGACTTGGCGTCCTTGAAAAATTGCGGGATATCAATTTATCTCCAATGCCCAAAATTATTATGCTCACAGCTTTCGGACAAGAGAACATTACACAGCGTGCGGTACAACTTGGCGCTTCATACTACATACTAAAACCGTTCGATATGGATGTTCTAGCTAATCGGATCCGGCAGCTTGCAGGTAATTCCGTGTCCTCATCCGTCACGACATCTTCCAGTGGTAGTCTCCACAACCGTTCGAACATTGTACAAATCGGTAAGCCCAAAAATCTCGATGCTAACATCACCAGCATCATCCATGAGATTGGGGTTCCGGCACATATTAAAGGCTATCAGTATTTGCGTGAAGCTATTACGATGGTTTACAACAACATCGAAATTCTTGGCGCAATTACGAAAACGCTCTACCCGGCAATTGCCGAAAAATTCAAAACAACGCCTTCCCGCGTTGAACGCGCTATCCGCCATGCGATTGAAGTCGCTTGGACGCGTGGTAACATCGACAGCATTAGCCATCTGTTTGGCTACACGATCAATATTAGCAAGTCAAAGCCTACCAATAGCGAGTTCATAGCTATGGTTGCAGACAAGCTACGGATTGAGCATAAGGTGAGCTAGTTGTAGATTTATGTTGATGTGGTTGGGTTCGTGATTTTTTGGCAGATTTTAACATCCAGAACAATTTTGGCGGTTAATATCTGAAATACTCGATTCCAAACCGATAAATTTCCATGTAGCATACCAACTAATACCGTTATTCATTGGGTTTGCAAAAACCCAATGAATAACGGTATTTTTTATGACTGATATTGAATTTCAGGTAGAACAATCTGACTAATCGAGTCAGGTTTGTAAGAACCCTAAAGCATTCAAATAGATAAATGAGGTACTCCAGAGCCATTGGTTATCAACCAGTGATCAAGGATTACCTTTTTTTGTTGACCAGATTAGAAAACGGTTTCATTCAGTTAGATATTTGTTTACAAATTACGAACCGCGAATGGAATAGCGGAAACATGTACCCATCCCATCTCCGTGTTGCAAGCAATTAGAATAAAGGAAGGGAATCGTAGTAAACGCTTTCAAACCAATTGGCGTTCATCGTCGGTTGACACAACAGGGGGGATAACATGAAGCCGGTTCTAAACAATAATCTACCAAAATCTGTAGCCATCAAAAGCGGACGAATTAGTGAACGCTATCGGCTATTTTTGTACGCATCACCTTTACTCTTACTCGTCTTATTATTTAGCTACTTACCTTTGTACGGTTGGGTATACGCCTTCTTCAATGTTCGACCAGGGTTCAGCTTATTTTCTTCCGAGTTCGTAGGGTTAAAATGGTTCCGTTCACTAGTATCTAATCCGACACAGACGGCGGAAGTCGTTAGAGTCATGAAAAACACGATGGCAATGAGTACGTTGGGCATTGTCACTTCTATTTTTCCGGTTATCTTCGCCATTCTCCTAACTGAAATTAGATCAAAAAGGTTTAAAAAGTGGGTGCAAATTCTTACGACGCTCCCTAATTTCATAAGTTGGGTTCTCGTCTTCTCGATAGCATTCATGTTGTTATCGGTGGACAGCGGAATCATCAACAAAATAATGATCAGCCTTGGGATTCAGGATGCGGGCATCAATTACTTGGCTTCGGACAGTTACATTTGGCTCAAAATGACCTTATGGTCCCTTTGGAAGGGACTTGGCTGGGGAGCTATCTTATACATAGCAGCCATTTCGTCGATCGATCAAGAGCTGTATGATGCGGCGAAGGTGGATGGTGCAGGTCGGTTCAGACTGATGTGGCACATTACGCTACCTGGTGTTATGCCAACGTATTTCGTGCTGCTCCTTCTGTCCATTGCCAACTTCATTAATAACGGCTTAGAACAGTATTACGTATTCCAGAATCCGATCAACAAAAACTCAATCGAGGTACTGGACCTTTACGTTTATAATATCGGATTGCTCGGATCTAACTTCTCATTTGCTACAACTGTCAGCATGCTTAAATCCTTGATCAGTATTATGCTTTTATTTTTCGCTAACCGGCTATCCAAGCTGGTTCGTGGAGAAACCATCATCTAACAGAACAGGAGGAGCATCATCATGGAACTTCAACGAACGAACGGCGATCGATTGTTCTCCGTGTTTAACTATACTTTCTTCGCATTATTTACGTTTCTGTGCGTTTTTCCTTTTTATTATTTGTTCATACAGACGATCAGCGGCAATGACTTAAGTGCGCGTGGACTGGTTACTTGGTATCCAAAGGACATTCATTTAACGAATTATCTCGAGGTATTGAAGATTAAAGGACTCTCTCATGCAGCATTGGTTTCCGTCGGTAGGACGGTAATCGGTACAATCCTGACGGTTCTAGGCTCAGCATTCCTAGGGTTTCTCTTCACGAAGCGACGGATGTGGGGGAGAAAATTCTGGTATCGCTTTGTAGTCGTTACGATGTACTTTAATGCAGGTATTATTCCTTGGTATATCATCATGATGAACTTGCACATGACAAACAACTATCTTGCCTATATATTGCCAGCGATCGTCTCTCCTTTTTATGTGATTCTGATCAAAACATTCGTTGAATCCCTGCCAGATGCGTTACAGGAATCAGCTGAGCTTGATGGAGCAGGCATCATGACCTTGTTCGTTCGGATCGTGTTTCCGTTAATCTTGCCGATTGCGGCAACGACAGCGATCTTCTCTGCGGTCGCTCAATGGAACTCCTTTATCGATACCGTCTTCCTGATGACCGAAGCGAAATATCATACTTTGCAATATGTACTTTTGAAATATTTGAATGAGTCGAATTCACTCGCTTCCATTATCCGATCACAAGGAACAAGTAATGTCGACTTGACGAACTTGCAAACACCTAATTCGATTAGAACTACGGTGTCCATGTTCGTGGTCATTCCGATCCTGCTTGTCTATCCGTTTTTCCAACGCTTCTTCGTGAAAGGCATTATGATCGGGGCTGTGAAAGGATAACGAACGATTTTTTATTAAGGGTGGTGATGCTGGGCGGGTGAGGATCGCTAGTTATTAGCAATAAAATACTGAAGCAACATCATTAAAGGGAGGCAAACCGCGTGGCTTCATTTAGAAAATCAATTTTCATCATCTTATCCGTTATACTTGCTGTTTCACTTGCAGCATGTTCCTCTGGAAACAATAATAAACCAGAGGCGGGAGCATCCTCTTCAGCACCAGCAGCACCATCCGCGTCTGGAGAGGTTAGCCCATCAGCAGAACCATCTCCTGAGCGTGAAGAGCTTACACTTGATGTATTTTCCATGACAGCGAACTTCTCCGGCGAACAGCCTGGCTGGTTTGCAAAAGTGGTAAAGGACAAATTCAACATTAAGCTGAACATCATTGCATCTCAACTTGAAGGCGGCGATGCGAAATTCAGCACGATGATGGCTTCTGGCAATTTAGGAGACCTAGTTATTTTCGGCGGATCTGACCAGAAGTGGTTGGACGCAATCGATGCTGGGATGCTTCTGGATTTTAATAAAGATGGATTGCTAGAAAAGTATGGTCAAAACATGCTGAAAAATGCACCGAAGGCACTAGAGAAAAATAAAGTAAACTTCGGTAAAGGGACGAGCATTTATGGTATCGGCTTTGATGTTGGTCCGGATCAAGCGGGTCCTTCCGAAGCTAAAGAGCTGAATGCCCATCCGAATTTACGTTGGGACCTGTATGAAAAGGCAGGCCGTCCAGCAATCAAAACGATGGAAGATTATTTGCCAGTGTTGAAGAAAATGCAGGAATTGCAGCCTAAGAGTGATTCAGGCCGTCCAACCTACGCATTCTCGATGTGGGGCGACTGGGATGGCAACATGATGATGCATTCGAAAGCTTGGTCCACATTGTACGGCTTTGAAGAAGGAGACGGATTTAATCCAGGTGGCTTCTCGCTGATCTCCGCTGACAAGGATGAAGTACAAGGTATCCTTGATGAAGATGGTCTCTATTTGAGAGCACTGAAGCTCTACTACGATGCTAACCAAATGGGTCTTGTGGATCCAGACTCATTAACACAGAAGTTCGATGATGCGCAGAACAAAATGAAAGATGGACAAATCTTGTTCTCTATGTTCGCATGGCAGGATGATATGTATAGCACACCTGAGCGTCTAGCTGAAGGTAAAGGCTTCCATCTTGTTCCGTTCGAAGAAGAACGCAATTTCTCCAATGGCTTTAATCCTTATGGTGGAGATCGCTTCTGGTCCATTGGCTCGAAGACGAAGCATCCTGAACGTGTTATGGAATTTATCGACTGGTTATACACTCCTGAAGGTTACATGACTTCCAATTATGGTCCTGAAGGCATGGTCTATGAACTGAAAGACGGTAAACCGGTATTAACAGCACTTGGTGAGCAAGCATTACCTTCAAACGATACACCGATCCCAGAGGAATTCGGTGGCGGTAACTGGAAAGACGGACGCAGCCAATTGATAAACTCCTTCAAATTCACATCCGTGAACCCAGACAATGGGGAGCCTTACGACTATCAGCTTTGGTCATCAGAGCTTGCAAAGGTTACTAACAAAGTGGATGAGAACTGGACTAAAGCGATGAACGCGAGCTCTGCAAAAGATTGGCTAGAGAAAAACAATAGGCTGGCCATTCAAAAACCAATCTTCACAGGTACAGCTCCAGTCGTTATTTCTGCTGATTTAGAGCAAAAGAGAGGCCAAATCGCACCGATCATCAAGGAATATTCTTGGAAAATGATATTCGCTAAAAACCAAGCAGATTTCGACAAGCTGAAAAAGCAAATGATCGATAAAGCAAAAGGTCTTGGCTACGATGAAGTTCTTGCATTCAATGTTGAGCAAAACAAAAAGGTATTCGAATACCGTAAAAACAGCTAATTAACTGCTGCGAAAGGGTATGAGAGACACCGCTCTCAGCGGGATCTTTCATACCCTTTCTACATTTACCTGTTTCTTGATGTCGAATGAACTGGTAACATAGGAGAAGTAAGCGATTCCATCGGGAAGGGGATAACCGATTTGTCCGTATTGCGCTATATTCGTAAGATACCTCATCCGTTCAAATCGGGCACTCTGAGACGTACACTAGTGATCTATTTGCTGATCGCATGTTTATTTCCACCGATCATTTTTTCCGGGTATACATATTCCACTTCCTTATCTATTCTTACTCACAAAATCAAGGCGGGAATCGACGCTAGCTTAAAGCAAGAGGCGACTGGACTAGAAAATGTGTTTAACAACCTGGACTTCGTATCTAAGCAATTTGCTCTTGATGGGCAAACCGCTGAACGTGTGAATGAATATTTGAACACCGTGAAGGTGACTGAGAAAGCTGAAATTATGAAAGATATTGAAGAGAGTCTAAACGTCGTCAATTTTACAAATCCGAATTTGGGGTTGACGGTTTATTATAATCCGCAAGCGAAAAACCCGATTCTATTTACGAACTTAGCTGTGAGCACCGAATTTGGGGTTTCCAACCTGCCTAACTTCGTTAGATACAATGGAGCGATTTATTTCGGACCTCACCAAACCCAATATAAGAACAGTGAGAATATTGTGTTTTCGTCTTTAAGAGAGGTGAGAACGGACGGCGAACAACCTGTCTATATCTACTTGGAATCCAACAATAATTTATTCCGTCAAATCATGAATAGCCAATCTAACGAAACTTACGGAATGAAGGTATCACATTATTTAATTAATGAGGCTGGCTTAGCATTTTACGCAGATGATGGTGAAGCTCCATTCGATGCACAATCGTTGAAGTGGGAAATGGCAGCTTCAGGTGACCAACTACATGAAGGGCAGTACTTATTCGGATATGAGAGTCCGCAGGGCTGGAAGCTAGTAACAGCAGTAGATCAAGGCGTCTTTAATCATGAGATTAATGTGTGGATATGGCGGATGGCTGTTCTGTTCATTGTCACCTCTGCCTTTGCGGTTTTCTTAGCAACGATGGTCTGGCGCAAGGTGTATGGATCTCTACGCAAGGTGAATAGAGAAATTGTCAGAATGACAGGTGAACGAGAAGCGCCGGTTAGCTTAACAAACGTGGAAGAATTTGATCAGCTTTTGCGCAACTTCCAAGTGATGAAAACGACTGTTAATGAGTTAATTAGTGAAATTGCGAGTAATGAGCGATTGAAGGGTCAATTAGAGATGGAGAAGCTACTAAGCCAGATCAATCCTCATTTCCTCCACAATACATTGAATACGGTTCAATGGCTCGCCCGCTCCAATGGCCAGGACGATATCGATAGACTCTTAACCTTGCTCGTCCAAGTGCTGCATTATAATATGGGTAAGCAAAGCTTGATCGTAACGGTTCGCGATGAAATAGAGGCACTTAAAAAATATATAGAGCTTCAAGGCTTCCGATATGAAGGGGAGCTTGATTTCGATATTCAGATCGAGGAGGAGACGCTAAATCTCCCCATCCCTCGATTTTTACTACAGCCGTTAGTGGAGAACGCCATTTATCATGGAAAAAATGAGGAGCATGGCATCATTCAGATTTCGACACTTATGACGAGTCAGGGTAAGCTGCGATTGGAAGTAAAAGACAATGGACCGGGTATAGACGAGGATACTGTCCAGCGATTAATAGGCGCTTCGGGAGAACCCCCTATACTCGGGATGGGCATTGGGCTTAAATATGTTCGTAGCTTACTTGAACGTTATTATGGAAATGAAGAGTTGCTGATCATTCAAAGTAAACCCGGTGAGGGGACAATTCTATCTGTAGAAATACCGAACGACATCAAGGAGGAACGCTATGATCAACGCATTAGTGGTTGATGATGAGAAGCTAGTACGTAAAGGCTTCATCGCGATAGCCGATTGGCAGGCTTTCGACATTCATATTGTTGGAGAAGCGAAGGATGGCAACTCTGCTTTAGCGATGCTCGGCAAGCACGAGGTTGACTTGCTGTTCGTGGATATTAGTATGCCAGGGATGTCTGGCTTTGAATTAATGGAGCAGGTGCGCAACCGATATCCTAAAATCAAAGCTGTTGTGCTTACCTGTCATCACGAATTTGATTACGTTCAAGAAGCTCTACGGCTGGGTGCCATTGATTACATCGTTAAAACGCTGCTTAACCGTAACAATGTCTCGGAGACGATTAATCGGATCTTAAAGCGTCTTTCATGGGAATCCAGGGAATCCGTTGTGTCAGCTACGATTGCTAGCACGTTCTCTGGCGCCGCAGTGTTTTGCTCTTTCGATAGTGTGCCACATAAAGAGATTCTGACAGACGAACTTCCCGCTAGCTTACGTGCTTCCCCATTAGATCATGCGGTATGGATGGCTCCACTCCACAATACGGATTCAGCTGATTGGCTGAGAGAGCTACCAGACAGTGTGAAGGACCAATGGCAAGCTATACATATCGCTACTTCGGCCAAATTCACTCTGCCGGAAGCAGAAGCGGCAATCGTTAGTGGGCTTCGTCCTTATGTATTTTATTGGACCAAGACAGAGCCTCTTACAATCATTCGTTTGGAGGATCTCGATACGGATCATGGATCGAGATCCATAGAGGACGAATGCAAGGAATTACGTAACGAGTTAGACAATATGAAGTGGCTGTTATACGGTAAGGATTGGAAGGTTTTAATCGATAAAATCGAAGAAACCAAGCCGAATCCCGATCAGTTACTTGCTCTAATCCAACAGTTAGCCAATGATTGGTTGCTTTATTTCGAATGGGACGAAGACAGCTTAGAGCATTGGACACCTGAGCAGAAACCGCGAAGCTGGAAGCAGGTAAAGGGCTGGCTTTCTGACATGGCTACGAATGTTCAGCGAAGAATGGTAGAGATGTCTTTGTCGCGAGAGGTTGTTGTTTGTCTGCTTCAGGCGATGGTCTATATGAAGCACAATAGGTGGACCGATTTGAATCAAAATGCAGTCGCTCATCAAATCGGAATGAGCCGAAGCTACTTCAGCCAATGCTATAAGAAATTTACGGGAATGTCGTTCGGAGATACCCTTCGGAAGATGAGAGTGGAGTATGCGAAGGAGCTTCTACTGCATACAGATTTATCCGTTTACGAAATTGCAAGTCGGATCGGATTTGAGGATGACAAACATTTCAGTCGGGTATTCCGAGAACGGGTGGGGCTGTACCCAACGGAGTTTCGGATGCAGCGAGATACAAGGGGGTAAGATCAAATGGCAACAATGCGAATAGCGGGAAGGCACCGGTTAGGGTTAGCTCTCTGTGTCTGTTCGTTGCTTGTCACCCTCGCAACGGGTTGTTTTCAGTCGAATGGTTCTGATGAGCAGCAAGTCGTAGAAGATAAGGCATTCGCTCCTTATGAGCCATCGATCATGCTCAAGATCGCTTATTCTTATTCCGATATCGTTCTGCCTGAGGGAGATTTGCGTGACGATCACTTCTTGACCCGTTACCTCAAGAAGAAGACTGGAATTAACATTAAGTATGAATGGGAAGCGGGCGGGGAAGAGCAATATAAAAGCAAGCTAGATCTAGCCATCCGAAGTAATGATCTTCCAGATGCATTCATTGTCGACCGGGAGCAGTTCCGGAAGCTCATCCAACGTGATATGATCGAGAATTTAACCGCATATTACGATCCCTATGCATCTAAGCTAGTGAAATCCATATACGATGCAACAGAAGGAAAGGCGCTTAAGGAAGCTTCTGTCGATGGCAAGATATACGGGATGCCGAACGTGGCTATTGAAGCGGACTCCCCGAGCTATGTCTGGGTGAGGCAGGATTGGTTGGATAAGCTAAAGCTACCTGCTCCTCGGACATTGGATGATATTGAGAAAATTGCAAGTGCATTTATAATGCAGGATCCAGACGGTAACGATAAGGCCGATACGATTGGCATTCCCGTCGATAATGTGCTCGTCTTTGGGGATAAGAAGGGTGTACATGGATTAAATGGTGTATTCTCTTCCTATCATGCCTTTCCGAAAAACTGGATTCGTGATGAGAGTGGGAATATCGTTTATGGTTCGATCCGTCCGGAAGCGAAAATTGCCTTGGATCGACTTGCAATGTGGTATAAAAAAGGAATAATCGATCATGATTTTGTATTACGTAAAGAGATACTAGACGTCATAGAATTAAATCAAACGGGTATTATTTTTGGACCATGGTGGGCGCCTAATTGGCCTTTGAGTAGCTCAGTGTCGAAGGATACGAAGGCGGAATGGCGCGTATATGCGGCACCGGTAGATAGCAATGGAACATTCATGACGAACAGTTCCCCTACAACAGACCGTTACTTAGTCGTTCGTAAGGGATATCCACATCCAGAGGCTGCTTTAAAGGTCATGAATGTCCTAACCCAGCTCGAAAGAAACCAAGATCCGAATATGCTTGAGGTAGAGAAGCTGAGGACGACAGCCGCGCAGTTAGGGACACAGCTTCGCAATTATTATCCGTTTGACCTGTTGCTAGATTATCCGGATGTAATTGAGAAACGCTACGATTTGTTGGACCAGGTTATGAAAGGCGAGCGAGATCCTGAAAGCTTGGACCCAGAAACGAAATCCATATATAAAGACATTTTACTTGAACATAATGCACCACGTAAAAATATGGATGCTTGGAGCATCTCCCAAATTGCATTGTTGGGAGGAGCGGTTAGTAAGCAGCCCATGGTTAAGAAGGAAAGCTTATTTTATGGCACGACCCCAACAATGGAACAGCGCTGGGCTAATCTTCAGCAGATGGAGCACGATACCTACTTGCAGATTATTACGGGGGATTTGCCTATTGATGCCTTCGACTCGTTCGTGGAGAAGTGGAAGAACGATGGTGGGGATCAAATAACAAAGGAAATATCCGAGCTTACAGATGCACAATGATTCGTTGCAAATAACCTGATGGATAGGGATAGGATGAGCTTGCTTAAGGCTGGTAACAGCTAAAGGCAAGCTTTTTTTGTTCGTCAAGGAGAGAAAATGGTTGGTGAGGGTAGGAATTTGGTTTAGTTATTACCGACGATTGTCTCTCAGCGCAGAGCGCCTTTCACTCTCAACAACACCAAGGGATGGATTACAATGAAAGCGCAAACAAGACAATAATGATCGACAGGGGACGAGGAAATGAGATCACCTTCTACAAATGTTGCCCATGTGACGGATCATGGTTCTGGGCCAAGGCGGGGAATTCCGAACAAATATAAATTGTTTCTAATGGCATTCCCTTTTCTAGTCACAACTTTTATTTTTTACTACTTGCCGATTAGTGGATGGATTTATGCTTTCTATGATTATACGCCTGGCATTCCTTTGTCCGATACGGAATTCGTCGGATTCAAATGGTTCAAGTCGATTGTAGCCAATCAGACGCAGATGGAAGAAGTGCTGCGGGTGTTGAAAAATACGGTCGCTATGAGCGCACTCGGTATTATTACTTCCGTATTCCCCGTCGCATTTGCCATATTGCTATCAGAAATCAAGACGAGCTGGTTTCGTAGATTCGTTCAGACGTTAACGACAATCCCGAACTTTATTAGCTGGATTCTCGTGTACGCACTGGCATTTACACTGTTCTCGGTGGATAACGGGGTCGTCAATACGCTTCTTATCAAGCTTGGAATTATCGAGGAAGGTATTAATTTCCTAGCTACGAACTCGAATATCTGGTTAACGATGATCGCTTGGTATTGGTGGAAATCGCTAGGCTGGGGAGCCATCCTGTATCTTGCTGCGATTACTGGGATCGATCAGGAATTGTACGAGGCTGCTGAAGTGGATGGAGCTAATCGCTTCCGGAAAATATGGCATATTACGGTTCCAGGTATTATCCCAACCTTCTTCGTACTCCTCATTCTATCAATCGGAAATTTCATCAATAATGGCGTTGATCAGTACTTTGCCTTTCAGAATGCAATGAACAAGGATTCCATTGAGGTGCTCGATTTGTATGTTTACAACATCGCGTTTGCCAACAATTTTCCGTTTGCAACCGCTGTAAGCATGCTTAAATCAGTTGTCAGCGTATTCCTGCTGTTCATGGCTAACTCATTGTCTAAGCTCGTGCGAGGCGAAACGATTATTTAACGGAGGGACCGTATGCGAAAGAAGAAGCTACATTCGAGCGGAATCGCATTTCAAGCGATCAATTATACGCTCTTCGGACTATTTACACTGACATGTATTTACCCGTTCTATTATTTGTTCATTAATACAATCAGCTCCAACGATCTAAGTGCTGCTGGATATATCACATTCTATCCGAGGGAAATTCACTTCGATAATTATATGAACGTTTTGAAGATTAATGGATTGGCGGAAGCAGCCTACGTCTCGATTTACAGAACGGTAGTCGGTACGCTGCTTACGGTAGGAGCATCCGCATTCCTTGGTTATCTTTTCACGAAGAAGGAAATGTGGCTGCGCAAGCTATGGTACCGGATGCTCATCGTCACGATGTATTTCAGTGCTGGACTTATTCCTTGGTATATCACGATGAATAATCTCGGTCTTACGAACAATTACCTGGCTTATATTCTCCCTACGATCATTACTCCATTTAATATCATACTCGTCAAAACATTTGTAGAGGCTTTGCCCCCTTCATTGGAGGAATCAGCTGAGCTGGATGGAGCGGGTTATTCGAAAGTATTTAGGAGCATTATCATCCCACTGATCACACCTATTCTAGCTACAATTACAATATTTTCAGCGGTTAACCAGTGGAACTCCTTTATCGATACTGCTTTTCTTATGACAGACACCAAGTATTATACCCTACAGTTTCTATTGTGGCGTTACTTGAACGAATCATCTTCCTTAGCCGCGCTTATTCGGAACTCTCAAGACATGGCTGCTAGCATGCAGCACAAGCAGACTCCGGGCTCCGTGAGAATGACTGTAACGATGATTGTTGTATTGCCGATCCTCATTATTTATCCCTTCTTCCAACGCTTCTTTGTTAAAGGGATTCTGATTGGTGCAGTTAAAGGCTAAGCCGAAGTCAAACATAGGTTTGGGTTTACACCCTTATCGGGGGTTGAACTAATAAAGCATCTATCTATTAAAGGGAGGCAATTCTGAAATGAGATTAAAAAGAACGCTGATTCTTATGTTGTCACTCGCGATCGTAGTCGTCATGGCCGCGTGTAGTAAAGGAAACAACAGCTCGAGTCCATCTGCATCATCCAGTTCGGCCCCCCCTGCAAGCTCAGCATCAACAGAGCCAGCAGAATCTGCATCTGCAAGTCCAGAGGCAACTGGGCTTGATCATTCCGAGACACTTAAGCTTACCGTGTTCTCCACGACGGCGAACTATGCAGGCCCACAAATTGGATGGTTTGCAAAAGCGATCAAGGACAAATTTAACATTGAACTCGACATCGTAGCTTCTAACCTCACGGGTGGAGATACTAAGATCGCAGCCATGATGGCGTCTGGGAATCTGGGGGATATTGTGATCTGGGGCGATGATAAAAACCACTATCCGAATGCGATTAAAGGCGGCTTGCTGCTGGATCTTGCGAAGGATGGACTTCTGGACACGTATGGCAAAGACATCGTAGCTACGTATCCGAAAGCAATCGAGAAGGCGAAGGTCGCTTTTGGAAGTGGTTCTTCCGTATTCGGAATTGGTAACAATGTTGCTAGCAATCCTACAGGCCCTTCTGAAGGAAAAGACATGACATGGGGTCCGGATCTTCGTTGGGATTTATATCAACAAGTGGGCTCACCGGAAATTAATAGCGCGGCAGATTACCTTCCTGTACTGAAGCAAATGCAGGCGCTTGAGCCTAAAAACGCGCAAGGCAAAAAGACGTATGCATTCTCGCTGTGGTCCGATTGGGATGGCAACTATAAGATGACGTTGGCTAAGCAGTTCGCCAACATGTACGGATATGACGAAATCGTCGACACTGCCCTTTACACAAAAGCGGATGAAGAAAAGTACTATGACTTCCTGTCGGAAGAAAGCTGGTACATGAAATCCCTTAAGCTTTATTTTGACGCTAATCAGATGGGCTTGCTTGACCCGGATTCATTGACTCAGAAATTTGATGACGTAGTAGCAAAGTACAAAGACGGACGCTTACTATTCTCCTGGTTCCCGTGGATGGGAGCAGCGAACTATAATACAGCGGAAAATATTGAGGCTGGTAAAGGCTTCGCAACGGTTCCATTTAAGGAAGAAGTGATGTATTCTACTGGATTTAACGTTTATGGGGGTAACGGAATTATTTCAATCGGCGCAGATGCTAAAGATCCTAAGCGGATCATGGAATTCATTAACTGGTTCTACACTCCAGAAGGTGGCATGATTTCGGCTGGTGGCGGTACGGCTGTTCCGAATGGTCCTAAAGGATTGACATGGGATGTTGGAGCAGACGGTAAGCCAGTGATCACGGATTTTGGAATTAAAGCTTATGCAGATCAACAAAACACACAAATTCCAGAAGAATTTGGTGGCGGAGATTACTATTACGGTGCGAATCAAATGAACTTCTCCTTCGTTGTACCTGCAGAGGTGAACCCTGAGTTTGGCGAGCCATACGATCACAACCTATGGCAAACAACGCTCAAACGGAATCCGAACAAGCTGGAAAGCAGCTGGCGCGAGAAATACGGCGTACTGACGCCTAAAGAGTATTTTGTCAAAAATAATAAAATCGCGGTTGCCCCTCAAGGCTTTACGGGTAAAGAACCACTAGTAATGGATAAAACGCTAGAACAGAAGAACAAATTGATCGGTACTGTCATTCAGCAATACTCATGGAAGATGGTATACGCTAAGAACGAAGATCAGTACAACAAAATCAAACAAGAAATGCTAGATAAAGTAAAAGGCTTAGGCTATGACGAAGTGATCGCATTCTCTATTAAGAAAGCTGAAGAATTGTACGAAGCACGCAAAAGTGTACAATAATTAACTTTATTTGTTGGCCCATGATCTGGCAGAGGGGGGAAGAGCCTCTCTGCCAGATTTGTCGTCAATCCATTTGTGGCAGGGTAAATATGGTATAATATTGAGAATACTGGTGTTTTTGAGAGGAAGAAGATGCAACGGATGCTTGGACACCTTGTAGGGCGGAATCGATTCGCTGCTCGATCCTTGAGGAGCAGATTAGTCATCTATTTGATGATCGGTTGTTTGCTGCCTCTTCTATTAGTAGGCATCGTAACTTACTCCTCAATTTACTCGATTCTCACTGGAAAAATTCAAAGTGGGATTAGTGCTAGTCTACAGCAAGAGTCTGCAAGTCTTGAAAATACCATTAATAACCTCGACTTCGCTTCTAAGCAATTTGCGTTAGATGGGCAGATTGTAGATGAAGTATCGTCATTTCTTCAAGAAAAACAAATCTATAAGAAGTCGCAAATTATGGCTTCTATTAATGAGAAGATGAATCTCGTAACCTTTACAAATCCCTATCTGGGCCTTACCGCTTACGTGTTACCAGGTGCTGAGGATCAGATTTTGTTTACTAATCTAAGCATGAGCTCTGACTTTAATCGTAGTAAGCTGCCGAAGTTCATGTCTTATAATGGAGCTGATTATTTTGGCCCTCATAAGACCATGTACAAGGATGGCTCTAATATCGTTTTCTCAGGGCTTAGAGTTGTGCGCGCGGAAGGGAAACAAGAGGTATTCATTTATTTAGAAACGAATTACAATCTATTTCGCAAAATCATTAGTGAGCAATCCTATGGGATGAAGGTTAATCATTTGCTCATTAACGAGAATGGTGAAATCGCATACATGGATGATGATAACCTTCCCGCTGGCATTCAGAGCTTGTCCTGGGATCAATCCACGGACATTTATCAGGAATACAAGGGCTTTCATTTATTTCGATACGCTAGCCCGCAAGGATGGGAACTGATCACCGCTGTGAAGAAATCTACCTTTAACAGCGAAATCTATTCGTGGATAACGAAGATGATCGTTTTAGCTGTATCGACGCTTCTCTTTGCCGGATTACTCGCTTATCTCATTTGGAGGCAGGTTTACAAGCCACTCCGCAAGGTGAATGTGGAAATCGTCCGTATGGCGGAAAACCGCACAACACCTGTTTCATTCACGAACGTGGTAGAGTTTGATCTCGTCCTTAATAATTTTCAGATGATGAAAACCCAAGTTAACGATCTGATTGATGCCGTTGCCCATAACGAAAAACAGAAAGGGCAATTCGAAATCGAGAAGCTGCTCAGCCAGATCAATCCACACTTTCTACATAACACGTTGAATACGGTACAGTGGCTTGCCCGATTGAACGGACAGAAGGAAATCGATAAATTAGTCACCTTACTTGTTAAGGTTCTACATTACAATCTTGGAAAGCAGAGCTTGATCGTGACAATCGGTGACGAGATTGAAGCCCTGCAGCATTATATGGAGCTGCAACGAATCCGGTATGATTATGAATTTGAGTTCCATGTGGACGTTGAAGAAAGTACCTCCTTCGTTGCGGTACCTAGATTTCTTCTGCAGCCTATCGTAGAGAATGCGATCTATCACGGGATAAGTGAAAGGAACGGACGGGTTCAAGTCATGATCCGTTCCGTTGGTACTGATCACGTTAAGCTAAGCGTAGAGGATAACGGAGCAGGTATCGAACCGGATGCCATCGAGAAGCTGTTAAACGATGATGAAGGGACCAAGCGCAGGGGGCTTGGTATAGGTCTTTCTTATGTGAATCGAATGCTAAAGCAATTTTATGGAGCGGAAGTTCAGTTTGATATCCAAAGCGAACCGGGCGTGGGTACTCAGGTAACCATCGTCATTCCGAGGAAATCAAAGGAGGAGTTTGATGATTAGAGCGGTCGTCGTCGATGATGAGAAGCTAGTACGCAAAGGGTTTATATCCTTGATCGACTGGGCTCAATTCGGAATCGTGATGGTAGGTGAAGCTGCAGATGGTCGATCGGCTCTTGAACTGCTGGAGCGAGTTGAAGTTGACCTTCTATTTACGGATATTACGATGCCCGTGATGTCGGGCTTTGAGCTTATCAAGGAGGTCAGACAACGTTATCCCCGAGTGAAATCAGTTGTCCTTACTTGTCACCACGAATTTGATTTCGTGCAGGAGGCGTTACGCCTTGGTGCGATTGACTATATTGTCAAAACGCTGCTGGAAATGGATAACGCTGATGATGTGATTAATCGCATTGTGGAACGGTTCGAGTGGGAGGAAGGAAGCCAAGCGACCTATAAGTCCGATGGGAATCCGAAGCGGACATTAGCTTCAACGGCGTTGCTCTTTAATCCATTAACGGATGCGAAGGAAGGCGGACAATTGTTCCAGCTTGGTATTGTGCGTCGAAATCCGATTGAGGAGCTAGGGCGTATGTGGATGGCGCAGCTCGTTCATACGCCGACCCTGGAGGAGATTAGTCGTGACTTGGGAAGCGAAATACACCGACGGTGGCAAATCGCGATTGTGACTGGGCTTGAGGATCAGCCGTTAGAAGATGTGAGACGGACATTAGAAAGCAAGCTCCCCCTAACCCTGTTTTATCGTGCGAATGGAGCGGAGCCAGTACGAATAAGTTACGATGAGCTCACTCCTGCTAAATCCGAAATGCAGAAGCCAATCGAACAATTCATGGATAATGGCTTGGATTTGAGATGGACGCTTTATGCAGCGGACTGGGGAGACTTTTTGCGAATAATCGAGGAACAGCGTGCTGAGCCTGCGGAGATTATCCATTTTGCGGAGACACTTTGTCAGGAATGGGTTGGTGTGATTGTGAAGCAAACGGATGCGTCTGTTCTTTTGTCCGATATTAAGCACAATCGCAACTGGGCTGATTGGAAGAACTGGCTGAGGAGATTTGCGGATCTTGTGCAGCTACGGATGATCGAGCTGTCCTTATCTAAAGAAGTGATGCTTTGTTTAATACGGGCGGTTAAGTATATGAAGCTTAATGCTGGCGATAAAATTAATCAAGCTGACGTGGCTGGCCATGTGAATATGAGCCGTAGTTATTTTAGCCAGTGCTTTGCTAGACTAGTGGGAGAATCGTTTGGCAATGTACTCAGAGATATGAGAATCGACAGGGCGAAAGGGCTGCTCTTACAAACATCCTTACCTATTTATGAAATCGCTTCAATGGCGGGCTTCGAGGACGATAAATATTTCAGCAAGCTATTCCGCGAGCGAGTTGGGAAGCTTCCCTCCGAATATCGAGTCGAGGGTGGGAAAGAGGTCTTATCATGAAAATGAGATCATGGCTTGTCGTTGTTAGTATCGTATTTTTGCTTAGCTCTTGTACATCTAATAATCCAAATTCAGCACATTCTGAGAATGGCCTGAAGGCTACGAATATACCTTCGATCGCGGACGATCCGATATATGGCAAATACGAGCAACCCATTACTGTTAACATCGGCTTCAAAATTCCAGATGAGAAAAATAATACAGGTGAGACGAATGATAACAATCCGGTCTCTCGATACTTCGAAAGCATTACGAACATAAAGGTCGTACATTCTTGGGAAGCGAAGCGAGAAGAGGCGTTTGTTCAGAAGGTGAATCTAGCGATCGATAGCAGCGATTTGCCGGATGCGATGGTTGTGGATCGAAATCAACTGAGAAAATTGATCGAGAATGATATGATCGCTGACCTCACCGAAGTATACAATAAATACGGCTCCAGCCTAGTCAAGGCCATGTATGATTCCACCAAAGGAATTGCCCTACAAAATGCATCCTCAGGAGGTAAGCTATACGGTTTGCCGAATGTGGCGATCGAAGCGGATGCCCCATCATTGCTATGGATACGACAGGACTGGCTAGAGAAGCTTAACCTTCAGCCTCCAAAGTCATTTGATGATCTGGAGCGTATAGCTCTGGCGTTCATAGAGCGTGATCCTGACGGGGATGGCAAGCGGGATACAATTGGCCTCCCAGGGGATAAGAAGGTTGTTCACGGTCAACAAAAAGCAGGGCTGAATGAATTTGATACGTTATTCAGCGCGTATCATGCATTTCCAAAAAACTGGATCAAGGATGCCAATGGTCAAGTTGTATATGGGTCAATTACTCCAGAGAATAAGGAAGTGCTCACCAAGCTAGCTGATTGGTACAAACGAGGAGTTATAGATAACCAGTTCGTTCTGTATAAGGATGCTCAAGAGCCGATTATTACGAACAAAGCGGGCATCTTTTTCGGACCCTGGTGGACGCCATATTGGCCTTTAGCAGAAGCGGTATCGAACGATACGAAGGCGGAGTGGCGTGCTTACGCCGCCCCGCTTGATTCTGAGGGTAAGTTCATTACCCATATGTCACCCACTACAGATCGCTTTCTTGTTGTTCGCAAAGGCTATGAGCATCCAGAGGCTGTCGTAAAATTGCTTAATGTGTTCACTAGATTAGAGAGAAGACAAGATCCGAATGCGGATGAAGTGAAGAAGCTCGATGAGTTCTCCGCGCGGACTGGAGTGCAGCTGCGGAGCTATTATCCGTTTGATCTGCTCCTTGATTATGCGGATGCAATCACGCAGAGATATGTAAATGTCGAGAAGGCGATGCGAGGGGAAATCGATCCTAATTCGCTGGATAACGATACGAAACAACTATATGGATTGTCTGTCGCAGAGAAAGAAAACCCGAAAAAAAATATGGATGGCTGGAAAGCGGTCAAAGCTTCCGAATATGGCGGCGGCGTGCTTTACATGACGGATATGGTGCAAGTAAGAGGGATTTTCTACGGGACGACGACGACGATGGAGACGGAATGGACAATGCTGCAGAAGCTTGAGAACGAGACGTTCTTGCAAATTATCGTCGGGGATGAACCGATAAGCGCATTTGATGATTTCGTCCAAGAGTGGAAACGGCTTGGCGGAGATCGCATTACCGCAGAAGTCGCGCAAATTGTAAGTGGGAATTGAACGGTTAATGAAACAGGGTCGTTCCACCAAGTGATGTGAACTTGGCGGAACGACCCTGTTTTTGTGTAGACAGGTTTAATCGATTAATTGAATGGTAATTGTAGCTGCGGAAGTATCCTTGATGATTTGAAGGTCTTCAGCTGTGGCAGTCGCTTGGCCACCAGAAATAGAAGCAATGGAAGTTATCCCTCGAAGGAGTAAGCTCCAGTTTGCAGCTTGTCCTTCAGCATCGATTGTAATTGTGTTGCCATTACGACGAGCCGTAACGGAAAGCTGTGTTTCTCCTTTAATCGTTGGAATATTAGCCGTAGCGCTTGCGCCGTCTTGGAGTGCGAATAGCTGAAGCGTAACACCATCTGCATAGTCATAATCTGGGATATTTTCTTCACTTCCCACAGGAATCAGGCTATTCTCGCGGACAAACAAGGGCAGGCTGAAGTAATCATAGCTTTCTTTACGCCATATGCCGCCTTGTACCTGTACTCCTGTGAGGAAATGAGTCCAAGTTCCGTGGGGCAAATAGTAGGACGCTTCTCCTTCAGGATTGAAGATTGGCGCTACAAGCAGGGAATCTCCCAGCATATATTGCCGATCGACATAATCACAGGTCGGATCACTGCCGAATTCAAGCACCATAGCTCTCATAAGTGGAATACCGATTCTAGAAGAATCTACGGATTTGCCGAAGAGATAAGGCATTAAGCGCATTTTGAGCTTCGTAAAGAACCGCAAGACATCGACAGCTTCTTCATCGTATAACCAAGGCACGCGATAGGAGGTGCTACCATGAAGACGGCTGTGGCTGGAAAGTAAGCCAAATTGCACCCATCGTTTGTACAAATCAGGAGGTGAGCTTTGCTCGAAGCCTCCGATATCGTGACTCCAGTAACCAAAGCCAGATAATCCAAGAGACAATCCTCCACGAAGGCTTTCCGCCATCGATTCATAAGTCGCTTCGCAATCTCCACCCCAGTGAACAGGGAATTGTTGGCCACCAGCGGTTGCGGATCTCGCGAATAAAGCGGCTTCGCCTTTGCCACGTTTCTCTTCAAGAAGCTCGAATACGACTTTATTGTATAGCTGAGTGTAGTAGTTATGCATTTGCTGTGGATCAGAGCCATCATAATATACAACATCGGTTGGAATCCGCTCACCGAAATCGGTTTTGAAGCTATCCACGCCCATATCTAGAAGCGCTCCAAGCTTATCCTTGAACCATTGGCAAGCCGCAGGATTCGTGAAATCGACAATGCCCATGCCATACTGCCATAAATCCCACTGCCACACACTTCCGTCAGCACGTTTAAGTAAATATCCTTTTTCCATGCCTTCATCGAACAATGCGGAGCGCTGGGCAATATATGGATTAATCCAGACGCAAATTTTCAAGCCTTTGGCTTTCAAGCGTTCCAGCATTCCGACTGGATCAGGGAATACACGCTCATCCCACTCGAAGTTACACCATTCGTACTCCTTCATCCAGAAGCAATCGAAGTGGAATACTGCTAAGGGGAGATCACGCTCTGCCATACCTTCAACGAAGCTTGTAACTGTTGCCTCATCGTAATTCGTAGTAAAGGACGTCGTTAACCATAAACCGTATGACCATGCTGGTGGCAATGCGGGTTTACCTGTTAGTGAAGTGTAGTTCTGCAATACGTCCTTGAGAGAATCGCCACCAATGAGGTAATATTCTAAGCTTTGCCCTGGAACGCTGAATTGGGTTTTCGATACAATTTCCGAGCCAACCTCGAAGGAGACGAGCTCAGGGTGATTCACGAACACACCATAACCACGGTTCGTGACATAGAAAGGAATGTTCTTATAAGATTGCTCGGAGGCAGTACCTCCATCTTGGTTCCAAATATCGACGACTTGTCCATTTTTCACGAATGGGGTGAATCTTTCTCCTAATCCGTAGACGGTTTCCCCAACGCTAAGGGATAATTGCTCGCGGAAGTGGTGATTGCCATCGTCAGCTTTGACGAAAGCCGTTGATTTCGTACCACTGCTAGTTAGCTTTCTGCCTTTGTACGTATACGTAATACTGACAGGGTTTTTCTTGGTAATTGTTACTGTAGTATCTCCGCTAGTCAGGCTAACAAATTCAGCATTGTTGTCTATGGCAACAGGGACGTTACCTGTAGGCAATAGATCGAATGAGGATGGGCCTTTGCGAACGGTACCTTTGTGATGATATAGCTTTACTCGAATGATATCTGGCAACGGTGAGGAAAACTCCATTGTCATTAGGGGCTCATTTAAAGTATTTCCGCGGTTTTCCAGATGTCTATGCGTGGCATAAACCGTAATGGAATCTGCTCCTGTTTTCACATCATGAATTTCATAAGGGCTTAACAGCTGATAACCTTGCCTTGTCATCCAATAGCCGTCTGAAAACTTCATCCACTATTCATCCCTTCTATATGGAACGTTTGAATTCGTTGTATAATTGACATTATAATGATGCCATGAGTAAATATCTTGTATTATAATGCTCAATAATAACAAAATTATGATAATACGGAGAATGTTTATGGATCAGAGACATTTGCGTGAGAATAGACGCCATGGTACACCACAATTCCCACTTGCAACTTATAGGCAGGATCGGAAGTCTTTCGAAGCGATTCTAGATAATCACTGGCACGAGGAAGCAGAGTTTCTATATGTGGTAAGTGGACAAGCTGTTTTTCAAATAGGTCTTACTACGTATGAGCTCCATGCTGGGGAAGTTATATTTATTCCTAGTGGTGAGATGCATGGGGGATATTCTATTGACAACTCGCCTTGCTCCTACATTGCTGTTGTGTTCCATATGGACTGGTTTACGGATGCCAAAGACGGAATATCCAGTCGATATCTGAAGCCCTTGCAAAGAGGGGAGGTTACCATTCCTTCTGTCTATAGCTTAGAGACAGCTTGGGGTAAGCTCGTTGTTCAGCATCTCACAACAATAGATAGGTTATACGAGTCGAGTGATCGAGCGAAGGAAATGAGGATTAAGGCGGAATTATACTTCTTGTTCGCTGATTTACTTAGTCATGATCAATGGACACGGAGAGACACCGCAACCTATTCCGTAGATTCGCAAACGATGGATCGATTAAAAAGTACGGTTACCTATATTGAGAACCATTGCGGGGAACCTCTAACCGTACCTCAATTAGCGGGTTTGGCGGGTATGAGTGTCGGACATTTCAGTCGGGTTTTTAAGGTATTCATGAGAAAGACACCCATGGACTACGTTAACCATTATCGCATTCAACAAGCGGCTTTCTTATTACAAAATTCAAAAATTTCAGTTGCCGAGGCAGCGATGGAGGTAGGGTTGACCAATTTTAGCTACTTCAGCAAAAAATTCAGGTCGGTATTTGACTGTACTCCTTCGCAATTTTGCAAAAAATTTAGGAGTCTTTAAGGTAATTTCCCGAAATTCTGCTATAGTAAATGAGGCGATTGTTAAAGAAAAAGAGGAGGAAATACAATTATGAGTGAACGCAACGACAATGAATTGAACGATAGGGAGCAAGAGGTCACGAACGATGAGATTGAAAGAGAGATTCAGAACAATGAAGTTGAATTGAACAAGCCTTTTGATGTATCGACCAGTGTTAGTGCTGCAACGCCATCAGCAACTGCTACTAAATCAGCGTCGAGTATTGTGCCATGGATCATCGCAGTGATTGCCATTGTTGCATTGGTATTCGTGCTTGTTAAAAACACAGCAGGCGATTCCTCTAACGAGACAATAGGTAAATTGGATGGAGTTACAATCAAGCAATCTGATGCGTATGCCGAAATAGCGAAACAAATGGGTGAAGATCAGATGATCTCGCTCGTTGATAGTATCGCTCAAAACAAAATCATCGAATTAGAGTCTGACAAAGCAGGCATTAAGATTACAGACGAGGATATTAAGAAAGAGATGGAGACCATCAAAAAGATGTACGGCATGACTTCCGACGAGGATTTGAATGCTGCGCTTCAACAATCCAACATTACTTTGGAAGTATTCAAGGAACAACAAGTGCTTCCACAGCTCAGAATCACAAAGCTATTTATGAATACACATCCCGTATCACAGGAAGATCTGCAAGGGTACTTTGAGAAGAACAAGGAAACTTTCGCTACGACACCGAAGGAAGTTAAAGCATCCCACATCCTTCTGCAAACACAAGAAGAAGCAGATGCTGTTCTTGCTGAACTGAAAGCGGGTAAAGACTTCGCGACTTTGGCGAAAGAAAAATCTCAAGATCCAGGTTCCAAGGATGCGGGAGGAGATCTCGGCTTCTTCGGACGCGGCATGATGAACGAAGGGTTTGAAACGGCGGCATTTGCTTTAGCAAAAGGTGAAATGAGTGATGTTGTATCCGCGGAGAGCGGATTCCATATCATTAAGGTAACGGACATTAAGGAACCAGTCATTCCTACTTATGATGAAGTGAAAGACGAAGTTAAGGATGCTTATTATCTTGAAAAGCTTAACAACGAAGCGAAAGCTTGGTTAGAAAGCTTGAAGAAAGATAGAAATTATAAGAACCTGTTGGTTAAAGAACCAGAAGCAACTGCTAGTCCTTCTGCTTCTCCAGAAGCATCATCGACAGCACCGGCTTCACCAGAAGCATCTCCATCAGCATCAGCGGCACAATAATTAGATTTCATTGAACAGCTTTCCGGATGTGCCTCACGGCGCATCTCGGACGAGCTGTTTTTTTTCACCCTAAACAATAATCTTAGTGACAAACAAAGATAAAGATAACCTTAAGGCTTCCTTAAGAAGTGTAAAACCTAGTGTATGGAGTGAGACAGAATGCTAAAGGTTACGGTATAGTGGGGAGGATAACTCAATGAATAAAGGGAAGATCGTTTTCCTTGTAAAGGAGTACCTTACAGATGTCTAAATCAATTCTAATCGTTGACGATGATCGTGAAATTGCTAATCTCATCGATATTTATTTACGCAATGAAGGATTTGATACCGCTCAAGCTCATGACGGTTTAGAAGCCTTAGCAATGCTCGAGAGTCAAGCCTTCCATCTTATTGTGCTTGATATTATGATGCCTAAGATGGATGGGATGGAGGTTTGTAGGCGTATTCGCGAAAAGGGATCAATCCCGATCCTCATGGCCAGCGCCAAGGCGGAGGACATGGACAAGATCCTCGGGCTTATGACGGGGGCGGATGATTATGTTGTTAAGCCATTTAATCCGCTGGAGCTGGTCGTTCGTGTCAAAACATTACTACGGAGAGCTTATCAGTATACGCAGCAAACAAGCCCCTCGGGAAATGAAGAGGGACTGCTGAAGCTACACGAATTGACGATCAACAAATCCACCCATTCAGCGGAAGTCGAAGGCCGACCCATTCATTTAACATCTACGGAATTTGGCATATTACATCTTCTTGCCAGCAATCCGGGGCGTGTGTTTAGCGCGGAGGATATTTTTCAACAAGTGTGGAAGGAAAAGTACTTTGAATCCAATAACACGGTAATGGTGCATATTAGTAAATTGCGAGAAAAGCTTGAGCAGGAGATGGGACGAAAGCTCATTACGACCGTATGGGGGGTCGGCTATAAAATTGAAGGTTAATCTAGCTCTTCGTATGGCTTGGCGGTTAGTGTGGCAAATTGTTTTAAGTGCGATTTTAGCGATTGTTACTTTTTATTGGTCCATCATCGTATTGGAGCGAATGACTCGTAATAATTATGGCATTCGTTCTATTTTCATCAACATCAATAATACGTTTGATGATATGATTTTGCTCGTATTTGGAAGCTTTGTTCTCTTTATTATGTATATGGTCGTCTTAAATTGGCGACGTTTCAGTTATTATGCCAAGCTTAGTCAATCGGTCGAGCATATCGCCAAAGGAAATTTCGACGATATCGTTCCAGTGAAACAAGATAATGAAGTGACCTTACTTGCCGAAAATATGAATTCATTGGTCATTGAGCTCAAACGCTCGCTGGATGAGGAACGGAAAGCGGAGCAAACGAAAAATGAGCTCATTACTAACGTATCCCACGATCTGCGTACACCGCTGACATCCATTATCGGATATTTGGGGCTTGTTGAGCAGGATAGATATCGGGATGAAGTGGAGCTTCGTCATTATGTTCAGATTGCCTATGCAAAGGCTGAGCGACTGAATGTGCTTATTCAGGATTTATTTGAATACACACGTATGCGACATGATGTAATTCCCTTAAATAAAAAGACATTTAATCTCGTTGAGATGATGAATCAATTGTTAGTTCATTATCGCTTATCACTGGAGAACGTTAAGATGACAGGAAATCTCATTACGAATGAGCACGAATTGTCCATAGTGGGGGACCCCGATAAGCTAGTTAGAGTGTTTGAAAACTTGCTTTCCAATGCGATTACTTATGGTCACGCAGGTGGGAGGGTCGATATCTATTTGAACAAGCATAGCGAGGCTGCCACAGTTGAAATCGTGAATTATGGCGAAGAGATCCCCTCTGCTGACTTGCCCCACTTGTTCGATCGCTTCTACCGTGTTGATAAATCTAGAACGGAGAATACGGGAGGAACGGGGTTAGGTCTTGCGATCGCCAAAGGAATCGTAGAGAAACATGGTGGCTCAATTGCAGTGACAAGCGACGGAGGCACCACGAACTTCCAGATTAGACTTCCGTTATCTTAAGGTAATCTTATGATTTGCTTTCAGTTTGTTTTAAATCTTCCCTCTACAATAAGGATTATGGAATGTTGTTCAGGAGGGAAAGGATTATGAGACTAAAGCGTTTATTAGTTGTGATTGGCTTAATTATCATTTTAGGCTGGGCAGTGGACATAAAAGGGAAGCTAACATTTTCCAAGGATGCAGGTCCTAGCTTAGCGGTAGTGTCTGCAGTCATGATGGAGGCAGATACGGGGAAATGGTTATATACGAGTAATGGTAAGAAGCCGTTACCACCAGCGAGCATGTCTAAGATGATGACTGAGCTTCTCGTGCTTGAGAGTGTTAAGCTCGGTGAGCTTGGATGGGAAGATGAGGTTTCCGCTAGCTCTTACGCTGCTAATGTCGGTGGAGCCGGGATGGGGCTCGTTAAAGGGCAAGTCATAACGGTAAGAGCTTTGTTCGATTCGATGGCGATACATTCAGCTAATGATGCAACGGTATCCTTGGTTGAATACATAGCGGGTTCAGAAGCTGAATTCGTGAATCGGATGAATGCTAAAGCAAGAGAAATCGGTTTATCTAAAGATACGCATTTTGCGAATGCAACAGGGCTGCCAAGCGATGACATCCAGAAATATATGAAGGCTGCGTCGGATGGGGATACGGTAATGAGTGCCGAGGATGTTGCATTGTTGGCGCATTATTTGATTGAAACGTATCCAGAAGTGCTGAAAGTCACCAAGAAATCAACGACAAGTGAAGATGCGAGTATCCGTCTGCAAACGACGAACGAAATGCTACCCGGACAGCGCTTTGGTACGAAAGGCAATGATGGGTTAAAAACAGGGTACACACAAGAGGCTGGTTATTGCTTCACGGGCACAACTGTAATAGATGGGAAGCGTTATATTACTGTCGTTATGGGAGCTAGCACGCCGGAAGCGCGTTTCGAGGAAACAAAGAAGCTGCTCTCCTATGCGGAAAGGACCTTCTCATGATCGAATATAACAACCGGATAGCTAACTTGAAAGTGTTTGAAGTGCTCTGTTACTCGTTATGCATTCACATTCTAGTCGAGGAAGCATTAGCAATTAACGCAACAAAAGCAGTCTTACTTGATTTATTCAAGGATGAACAATTTTGGCTGCTGGAAGGTAAGGAAAGGGATAAGAGGGCTCGTAGACTGGCAATAGCAAGATCTATGGAGGTTCTTACTAAACGTATCATAACTACTATAACTAAAAGGCTCTATCACCTTAGGGGAGATAGAGCCTTAATCGTTTTAGTATAGTTTCATTGCTGCAGCTTGTTTATTCTGAATTATCAGTACGTGAAATGTCAGATTCCGGACGCGGTTGCCGCGGGGGACGCGCGATTTTGGGTCTGAATCGTGAGGATAAATAATTATGCTTACGATCGCGGAAAAAGATCCATCCACCGATAAAAGCGATACCAATAATAAATAGAATCGCGCCACCGATGAACATTCCCCATGAGAATACGGGGGTAATTACATTTACGTCGCCCATTTTTGCGAAATAATCAAACAAGGCATCTTTCATCAGAAGAAATCCGTAAGCAGCGGATAAACCGGGGATAACGAGTAGTAGAACGGCAATCAGGCGCTGTATAAGCAACTTCATAGGATGCAAAAGCCCTCCTTCCAATTCCTTAATTGTAAACGATTTAGCAGTGAGTTGTCCACGCAACAAGGATGACTCACTTGTTATCCCTTTCTCTCAGGAGAAATCTGTAAAAAATAGAGGTGAAATTTAGTTGCATTCCTCTTTCGTTTTCACGTTATTTCAACTGATTTTTGTTCACAGCGTTAAAAAAAGGTACAATAGGAACGAGAGTTTACATACGGAGGGGAAACTATGCCAATCGAAGTCGATGTCGCCATTGTGGGTGGCGGGCCGGGAGGCTACATAGCTGCGGTTAAAGCGGCACAGGCCGGTCGTAGCGTTATTATCGTTGAACGGGACAAGCTAGGTGGAACTTGCTTGCATCGTGGTTGTATTCCTAGTAAGTCGCTACTTAGAAGTGCAGAAGTCTATGCGACAATTGGGGAAGCCATATCTTATGGCATTACATTACCGGAAGGTACCGTTTCTGTGGATTGGAAAGCGGTGCTCGATCGTAAGAATAGTATCGTGGAGCAGTTACATAAAGGACTACAATCCCTTATGAAGCAGCATAAAATTGACGTTATTAACGGAAGCGGACGTATTATCGGTCCTTCTATCTTCTCCCCTCGTAGTGGGGCAATTGCAGTTGAACTTGCAGACGGACAATCAGAGATGATCGTACCGAAAAATGTAATTATAGCAACAGGCTCCCGTCCTCGTCGGTTGGATGGGCTAGTCTATGACAGTGAGCATATCGTGACTAGTGATGAAGCATTAGATTGGTCGACCCGACCTTCATCTATTCTTATTATCGGCGGCGGAGTTATTGGGGTAGAATGGGCTTCAATGCTTTGCGATTTTGGAACAGAGGTTACTATCGTGGAGACTGCCGACCGTATACTCCCTACGGAAGACAAAGATACAAGCTCAGAAATCGCGAAGGCTTTGCAGAAGAGAGGCGTTAAGATCATCGTTAACGCATCACTGCAAGCGGATGGTTGCCGTCTGACGGATTCAGGTGTACAAGCATCGGTTAGTGTTAAAGATGAGGTTGTAATCCTTAACGCAGAAAAGATGCTAGTATCGATAGGTAGACAAGGGAACGTTGAGAATCTTGGCTTAGAAAATACGGACATCAAAGCGGAGAAGGGCTTTGTGAAAGTGAATCCAAACACTTTGCAGACTGGCGAAGCTCATATTTATGCGATTGGCGATTGTATTGGCGGTATTCAGCTTGCGCATGCTGCTATGCACGAAGCGTCTGTTGCTGTTGAACATTTGACAGGTACTAAACCGTCTCGGGCTGCGGATCGTGATATTCCACGTTGCATTTATTCTCGTCCAGAAGCGGCGTCGATAGGCTGGACAGAAGCAGATGCCAAAACACAAGGGTTTGCAGTGAAGACAGCAAAATTACCGTTACGTATTCTTGGAAAAGCATTGGTTTACGGGGAAGTTGAAGGGTTTGCTAAGGTCGTGGCAGATTCAAAAACCGGAGATTTGCTTGGTGTTCATCTTGTTGGCGCACACGCTACGGAGCTTATTGCCGAGGCTTCTCTTGCGAAGCTGCTTGATGCGATACCTTGGGAAATTGGCCGGACGATCCATCCTCATCCGACTTTGTCTGAAGCGATGCAGGAAGTCATGCTGGCATTAGATGGCGGCGCGGGTCACGGCTGAAGATAGCTGAAGGGATGCTCAACTCGGAAGACTTTGTCTTCTACGTGAAGAACAATTACCTAATGAGGTAATTTCTTTCTCGCGAAAGAGTTGGGCGTTTCTTTTTGCTTTCGAGCGGAGTATAATAGGATTTAAGCTCAAGTATTAAGACCAGGTTATAGAACTAAACTATACTACACCACAATAACAATACCAGGAGGACGCGTCCATGAAACAAGCAGGTTCCGTCCAGCAAACCCATCGACATATCGCGCTCGGCTTAACGGATGAACGCGCAGTCGAAATGTACAAGACGATGATGCTTGCCCGTCGTTTCGATGAGCGGGGGCAGTTATTGCAGCGCGCTGGCAAAGTTAATTTTCATATCTCAGGTATTACTCAGGAGCCATCGCAGGTTGCGATGGGTTTTGCCATGGATCTAAAGCACGACTGGTTCCTTCCGTATTATAGGGACTATGGTTTTGTATTGTCTCTTGGTATGACCGTTAAGGAATTGATGTTATCGGTATTTGCCAAAGGAGAAGATCCGAATAGTGCAGGCAGACAGATGCCAGGCCACTTTGGGAGCAAGCGGCTACGGATTGTGACGGGATCGAGTCCGGTGACAACTCAAGTGCCACATGCGACTGGATTTGCTCTGGCCGCTAAGCTGAGAGGTGAACCCTCTGTTGCGATCGTAACTTTCGGAGACGGATCAAGCAATCAGGGCGACTTCCATGAGGGCTGTAATTTCGCTGGAGTTCATCAGCTTCCGGTTATTTTCGTCTGCGAGAATAATCAATATGCGATTTCTATGTCACTTGATAAACAAACAAGGGGACGCATTTGCGACCGAGCTTTAGGGTATGGATTCCCTGGCATAAGAGTGGATGGTAATGATCCGCTTGAAGTTTACCGAGTCGTGAAGGAAGCACGTGCACGCGCGGTAGCAGGAGAAGGTCCAACCTTAATCGAGATTATGACTTACCGGGTCACAGCGCATTCGACTTCGGATAATGATATGGCTTATCGGACGAAGGAAGAGGTTGATCTTCATCGCGCGAAAGACTCTTTACCCGTATACCAACAATACTTAATGGATGCCGGTCTTTGGACTGAAGAACAGGAAGTCAAGCTTCAGGCAGACATCCGTGCTACGATTGATGAAGGAAACGAATATGCGGAGAAAGCTGCATTCCAGCCTGTGGAAGATGCGTTCCGCTATGTATACGCGGAGCAGAACGGGGAGGGTCAATAATGCCAGTTATTGAGTATATCGATGCGATTAGGTTGGCCATGAAGGAAGAGATGGAACGGGACAATGACGTATTCGTTTTAGGTGAGGACGTAGGACTAAAAGGCGGCGTCTTCGGTACGACGAAGGGATTGCAGCTGCAATTCGGTGATCAGCGTGTTATTGATGCACCACTTGCTGAATCCGCGATTGCTGGAGCGGCGATTGGAGCTGCCATGGCAGGAATGAAGCCGATTGCCGAGATGCAATATTCAGATTTCATGTTCCCTGCGACCAACCAAATCATTAGCGAAGCAGCCAAAATCCGCTATCGCTCTAATAATGACTGGGATTGCCCGATCGTCATTCGCGCGCCAATCGGCGGCGGTGTATTCGGTGGGCTTTACCATTCCCAGTGTACGGAATCCGTGTTTTTCGGAACTCCAGGACTTAAGATTGTAGCACCGGCTACGGCTTACGATGCAAAAGGTCTGCTTAAGGCTGCCATTCGTGACCCGGATCCGGTTATCTTTTTTGAGAATAAAAAGTGCTATCGATTAATTAGCGATGATGTGCCGGATGATGATTATATCGTCCCTATCGGTAAGGCGAACGTGATGAGAGAAGGCAGTGACATTACGGTAATCGGCTATAGTATGCCTCTTCATTTTGCCATGCAGGCGGCTGAGGAATTGTCTCAAGAGCACGGGATTGAAGCTCATATTCTTGATCTGCGTACGATCCAGCCGTTGGATCGCGAAGGCATTCTCGAGGCTGTGGCGAAGACAGGTAAAGTACTTATTGTTCATGAAGATAATAAAACGGGCGGAGTCGGAGCTGAAGTAGCTGCCATTATCGCTGAAGAACTATTGTACGAGCTAGATGCGCCGATTCGTCGTCTATGTGGGCCGGATGTGCCAGCCATGCCGATAAATCCACCGGGCGAGAAGCATTACCTGTTGAACAAAGAAAAGCTCAAAGCAGCAATGCTGGAGCTTGCAAAATACTAATCAGGTGATTGTTACTGGGGAGATGAAATAGGATGGCTAAACAAATAATTGAAATTACAATGCCACAATTAGCAGAATCACTCGTATCTGCAACCATTGAACGATGGTTGAAGGAGCCGGGTGATAGCATAGATATGTACGAGCCTATTTGCGAGCTAATTACGGATAAAGTAAACGCGGAGCTTCCTTCAACCGTTCGAGGGAAACTCGTTAAACATTTAGTCGGCGTAGGAGAGACTGTAGGAATTGGAGCGGCGATCTGTCTCGTTGAGGTTGAAGCAACAGGAGCTACGGATAATGTTGCGAATCCAGTTATACAACAATCGGAAGCAGCTGAGCAGCCTTCTTCCCCTTCAACTTCCCGTCCACAATTAGCCGGAGCAGGAAGTGGTGGAGCGACGATTGATGCTAACGCCCCGATGCGTAATCGCTATTCTCCAGCAGTTCAGAAGCTTGCGGCAGACAATGGAATTGATCTGAACCGAGTACCTGGAACGGGAGAGGGTGGACGGATTACCCGCAAAGACGTACTAGCTGCTGTAGCCGCAGGTGCTGCGACTTTCGGCACTTCGTCCAACGGAGTAGCGAGTATACCCGTATCAGCGCCAATGGATCCGAAAACGCAGGTTCGTTCCTCGGGAATGCATCTATCCGAGTCTCCTCGCATTCCTTCTGTTGAAACACAAGCACAGGAAGCGCCAGGACGTGGGGAGTATTTCATCGATATTACCCCTGTGCGGAACACCATAGCGACGAAGATGCGTCAAAGTGTGAGTGAAATTCCACATGGCTGGATGATGATTGAAGTTGATGTGACGGATTTGGTTCTCCTCCGCAATAAGTTGAAAGGGGAATTCCAAAATCGGGAAGGGATCAACCTCACGTATATGCCTTTCTTGATCAAGGCTGCGGTGAATGCGATCAAGGATTATCCGATTATGAATTCTGTTTGGGCGGTGGATAAAATCATCGTGAAGCGGGATATTAACATCTCCCTCTCTGTCGGTACGGAGGATTCGGTTGTAACTCCGGTCATTCGTAATGCAGATCAGAAAAATATTGCGGGGATCGCCCACGAGATTGATGATCTTGCACGCCGAACTCGTGAGAAGAAGCTGAAGCTGGACGATATTCAAGGCGGAACGTTCACAGTCAACAATACGGGTTCGTTCGGATCAATCTTGACACAGCCGATTATCAACTATCCTCAGGCTGCGATTCTTACCTTCGAATCTATCGTCAAGAGACCTGTTGTCATTAACGATATGATTGGGGTTCGTTCAATGGTAAACCTCTGTCTGTCGCTTGATCATCGGATTCTTGATGGCGTTATCTGCGGCCGCTTCCTACAACGAGTAAAAGAAAATCTTGAAAGCTACAATTCAGATACGAAGCTGTATTAAATAAAATGTAGCCCGGTTCATTGCGATTATGCGATGCTCCGGGTTTCTTTAACGATTCATAAGTTTCCGAATCCACTTACTCGTCGTTTGCAGTTGATGTTTTCGATAAGCTACAATAGTGTGGTCATGTGTTTGTTTGGAAGGAGGAACGACTTTGCCAATACTTAAATCTGAGTGGTTGTCCAGAATGGATTACGGTCAAGCGTGGGAGCTTCAGAAAAAGCTCGTTAAGGAAATCGATCGCGAAGAGCGTTCTGATACACTATTGCTTTTAGAGCATTCGCCGACCTATACGATCGGTTCCGATCGACATCCTGAGCACTTATTGTATAGCAAAGAGGAATTGGCGCGAAGAGGAATCTCGCTGTATGAGATTGATCGGGGCGGCGACATCACGTATCACGGTCCAGGGCAATTGGTGGGTTACCCCTTATTGTATTTGGATGCAGTTGGACTAGATTTACATCAGTATCTACGGAATTTAGAGGAAGTTATCATTAAGCTGTTGGCGGACTTCGGAATTGTAGGCGATAGAAAACCGGAGTATACTGGTGTGTGGGTCGGAGATTTGAAAATTGCAGCAATTGGCGTTAAATTTAATAAAGCCCGCACTCGTCGAGGGTTCGTTACGAGTCACGGGTTCGCTTTAAATGTAAAGAAGAATGTGGAACAGGATGGCTTCCAGGGGATTATCCCATGCGGCATTACGGAGTATGGCATTGCCTCTCTCGAGATGCTAACGGGAACAGAGCTACAGGTGGAAGCCATTGGACAACAAATCCTTCCGTACTTCACAGAAGTATTCGGTTACTCCATTCCTATTGCATCAGAGAGCCTAAACTCATTAGCAAAGTTGAAACAAGCATAACCAGTAAGGTTACGTAAATGATGATTTTAAACAAACGTTTGTTCATTGTGATACATCCTTTCAATAAGTTCTTGTACACATTACTATTGTAACTAAAGCTTCGTCAGGAGGAAAGATCATGGTACAAAAAGAACGATTATTAGCAGAATTTATGGAATTGGTGCAAATTGATAGCGAAACGAAATATGAAACTGAAATTAGCAAGGTATTGAAGGGGAAGTTCGAAGCCTTCGGTCTTGAGGTGACGGAGGATGATGTAGCGGAGAAAATCGGACATGGAGCTGGAAACCTGTTCGCATGGCTGCCTGCTTCTTCAGGCCAAGAGAATGTTCCTGTAATTTTGTTTACCTCCCACATGGATACCGTCTCTCCAGGCAAAGGGATTAAGCCTCGTTTAGACGCTGATGGTTATGTACGTAGTGATGGGACAACGATTCTAGGCGCCGATGATAAAGCAGGCCTATCTGCCATGTTTGAAGCTTTGCGCGTCCTTAAAGAACAAAACCTACCGCACGGTGCCATTCAATTCGTCATCACCTCAGGTGAGGAATCTGGTTTGCTTGGTTCACGAGCCATGGACGGCTCACGTCTGCGTGCGAAATTCGGTTACGCGCTCGATTCAAACGGAGCCATCGGTGAAATTGCGGTTGCTGCACCAACGAATTCTCGCCAATTCATTACCATTAGCGGCAAAGCCGCACATGCTGGCGTTAATCCTGAGGATGGTATTAGTGCGATCCAGGTTGCCTCTAAAGCGGTTTCCCGAATGAAGCTTGGTCGGATCGACAGCGAAACAACAGCGAACATCGGTCGGTTCGAAGGCGGTGGCGAAGTGAATATCGTGACGGATACGATCAAGATTTTCGCAGAAGCTCGCAGTCAGGTGCAAGAGAAGATGGATCGTCAAATCGAGTCCATGCGCGAAGCAGTGGAAAGCGCAGCTAAAGAGTATGGTGCGGAATTTGAATTCATCACCACAACGATCTACCCTGCTTATTCCTATGGTGATGAGGATGAAGTCGTTCAAGTTGCCAAAGCAGCGATCGAGGCTATCGGTCTCAAGCCTCATACCTTCGCTTCCGGTGGCGGTAGTGATGCCAATATGTTTAACGGAAACGGTGTTCCGACTGTAAACCTAGCTGTTGGTTATGAGCATATTCACACGACCAAAGAGCAGATTAAAGTGGATGACCTTGCTAAGACTGCAGAGCTAGTGCTCTCCATCATCAATGAAACTTTGAAAAAATAAAGGAAACAAAAGGGGCAGCGTCCTAGGTATGAGCCTAGAACGCTGCTCCTTTCAATTGTACATGTGAGCATAGGGATAAATTAAGAACCGGATTGATGGGGCTTAGACGACAACAATTCAATTAAGGGGAAGTTGCCACCTCGTAACTTCTTCTCTTGACGCAGGGCGTGACGGATTTCCCATGCCTTGCCAACGAGCTGCAGTTTCTGAGGGGTTATATATTTTTTCAACATAGAATGATTCCTCCTCTATTCGAATAGGCATTTGGCTTCGGTGCTTGCAATAGGATGGACAAGCTTATATGTTGAACATATGTGAGAAATATTATGAATATGTCTGGAGGAATTACAATGAGTGATCATCACACTAAGTCACAGCATCCGTTTAACGAAGAGACGTTGGAGAGCAAGCCGATTTTCCAAGGGAAAATCATTTCTCTACAGGTGGATACAGTGCGCCTACCTAATGGGGAAACTTCAACACGGGAAATCGTGCGTCATCCAGGAGCTGTTGCTGTTGTTGCCATCGTAGACAATAAAATGCTGGTTGTTGAACAGTTCCGCAAACCGTTAGAGAAGCTGCAGGTCGAGATCCCTGCTGGAAAGCTGGATGCGGGAGAGGAGCCTGAAGCAGCAGCGCGCAGAGAACTGGAAGAAGAGACGGGATATCGAGCTAGGAGTATCGAGCATCTACAATCTTTCTCGACCTCACCGGGATTTGCGGATGAAATCGTGCATGTCTATTTCACTGATGATCTTGAGCAGGGTGATGTACATTTGGACGAAGATGAATTTCTGACCTGCGAAGCGATAACTCTTGAGCAGGCTCAGGCGTATATTAAGGAAGGCCGAATCTGTGATGCCAAAACATTACTTGCCGTCTACGCATGGCGTTTACGCACGCTGACAGGCTCTTTCTAATGAGTAATAATCCTAAGGGATCTGAGGAGCTCCAAACTTACTTTGCAGATTTACATGTGCATATCGGGCGTAGTCAAGATGGTCAGCCTATTAAGATCAGTGGAAGTAAAAACCTTACCTTTCTAAATATTGCGAAAGAAGCCTCAGAGAGAAAAGGAATTGATCTGATCGGGATCATTGATTGCCACTCTCCGGCTGTTCAGAAGGATATTGTGGATTGCTTACATAGTGGCGAGATGGTAGAAATCAATGGAGGAGGAATCCGCTACAGGGATACGACGATCCTGCTAGGCATTGAGATGGAAGTGAAAGAGGAGGGCGGGGGTCCTTTTCATTTGCTTGGTTACTTACCGAATTTACAGGCGATGCAGGAATGGACCTCGTGGATGAAGCCACGAGTCACAAACATAACTTTAAGCTCGCAGCGTATCCGGGTTACGGCGAGGGAGATGCAGGATGAGCTTCTCGCAAGGGGGGGCTTACTCATCCCTGCACATGTATTCACTCCGCATAGGGGTCTGCTTGGCTGCTCAGCGGATCGTCTACAGGATCGACTCGATCCAGAACGGATCGCAGCGATTGAGCTTGGATTAAGCGCGGACTCAGAAATGGCGGGAACCATTTCGGAACTGGATCGATATCCTTATCTGACGAATTCGGATGCGCACTCTACAGGTATGATTGGACGAGAATGTAATGAAATACAACTCAGGGAGCCTTCGTTCGAAGAATTCGATATGGCACTAAAGGGTCAAGCAGGGCGACATATCGTTGCGAACTACGGACTGCATCCACAGCTCGGTAAATATCATACGACGTATTGTAACAGCTGTAAGAAAGCTTTATCAGACTCACATGAGTTGTCCGGCGTTTGTCCTACTTGTGGGAACGCCAAGCTCACTCGGGGAGTGTCAGGGCGGATTCAGCAGTTAGCTGATCGTAAGCAGTCGTATCAGCCTACATCTCGGCCGCCTTATCGTCCACAGGTTCCGTTATCTTTTTTTCCAGGAATAGGACCGGCAAAACGCGAGCGCATGTTTATGGAAATAGGCACTGAAATGGAAATCCTCCATCGCATACCGCAGGATATAATTGCAACGGTAACAGGTGACAAGATCGCAAGTTTGATCGTCGGGGTAAGGGAAGGTAAGGCTCTTTTCACGTCGGGGAGCGGGGGCAGCTACGGGAGTATACTCCAATCATAAATTCGACTTGTCCAACATACACATAGGCACGAGACAGGCTATGAGTTGTGGACAAGGAGGATGCCCTCATGAATTTTCGGTTATGGAATTTGTCAGCTCGCGATAATGTGAATTTGTATGTATTCGTTGGTGTTCTTGTCATTGTGGGAGCAATATTCGGGGCATTATTAGTAAATGCATTGACCCTCGAGCAGCAGCAGGAGCTTGCAGATGAAATCGGCGTATACATGACAAAGATTAAAGTGTCAGAGCATCTTTCACCAGCGACTACTTTTTGGTCAAGCTTCTTCTTTTATGGGAAATGGTTGCTGTTAATCTGGTTTCTAGGATTGTCTGTTATTGGGCTGCCACTCGTATTGGTGTTAGATTTTCTCAAAGGTGTATTAATCGGCTTCGCAGTCGCCTTGCTCGCACAAGAGCTTGCTTGGAAGGGCGTGTTTTTCTTCCTTGTCGCTACAGCGCCTCAGAATGCTATTGTCGTTCCTGCTCTTATGATTGCCAGTATTTCAGCCGCTAGGTTTGCATACTTTGTCGTACGGGAACGACTTTTTCGCCGCAAAGGACAGCTTCTTCCCCCGTTTCTTGCCCATACAGCTGTAACGGGGCTCATGTTAGTTATGCTATGCGTTGCTTCTCTCTTTGAAGCTTTTCTATCACCAGTCTTATTAGAACGTGTAACTCCATCGGTTGTTTCCGCAGAAATTTCTCCACCATCTTCTAAATTCTGATATGAGGTTTGACTTATCGATAAAGCTCATCCTATAATGGAGGGAAGTGCAGTAGCGACCGGAGGGGAAACTATGGAAGCCCGCATTGATAAAATTAAACAGCAATTGCAGTCTCAGGGCTACAAGCTGACTCCACAAAGAGAAGCGACGGTTCGGGTGCTCCTAGAGAATGAAGAAGACCATCTAAGCGCGGAAGATGTGTTCATGCTCGTTAAGGATAAAGCTCCAGAAATCGGTCTTGCAACGGTGTATCGGACGTTAGAGCTTCTCAGTGAAATGCATGTCGTTGAGAAATTGAATTTCGGTGATGGCGTTGCCCGATACGATCTGCGTACGGATAGTAACAAGCACCATCATCATCATCTTATCTGTGTGAAATGCGGTTCCATGTCGGAGATTATGGAAGATTGGCTCGGACCGCTAGAAGAACGGCTGGAAAAGGAATATAACTTCTCTGTTCTTGACCATCGCTTGGACTTTCAAGGCATTTGTGCCAAATGCCAAGTCAATATACCGGCAGTACCAGATAGTGAATAAAAAAGCTTTAGTAAACAAATAGAGGCTAACCCTATCAAGTAATAGGGTAGCCTCTATTTGTTTATAGCAATTTCTGAATATAGCTCTCGATTTTCTCCGGTGTGACAGTTGGGGAGAAGCGCTTGATGATTTTCCCATTCCGATCTACGAGAAATTTCGTGAAATTCCATTTTATGTTCTTGAGCCCTAGAAATCCAGGTGAGGCATTCGTTAAATGCTGATATAAGGGATGAATGTCGTTGCCTTTAACATCAATCTTGGCGAATAAAGGGAAAGTGACACCGTGATTAATCTGGCAATGCTCGGTAAGGGATTCACCTTCAAGTGGTTCTTGGTTTCTGAATTGATTGCTTGGAAATCCAAGCACGGCCAATCCTTTATCTGCATAAGTCTCATGTAGTCGTTGCAAGCCTTTGAACTGAGGAGCAAACCCACATTGACTTGCTGTGTTGACGATTAGCATCACTTTACCTTCATAGTCGCTTAGATCCTTTGTTTCTCCGCGAGATGAGTTCACTTTTATATCATATACAGACATTTTCCATCGCCTCCATCGTTAGAATGAGTAGTTAATAAATCGCCTCTAATTCAATTGTATACAATCTATATGACTGGAGTCAAGGCTTTGACAGTGATCATGCTGAATGTTATAGTAAAGGCGATTAAATTGTATGCAATCAATTAAATCAATCTCTGCCCGACCTAAAGGGATAAAGGAGGCGCTAATGAATACCGACGCGGTATTGAAACTAGATAATCAATTATGCTTTGCCGTCTATGCGTGCGCTCGGGAGATCACGAAGCTTTACCATCCCCTCCTCAAAGAGCTAGGACTTACCTATACACAGTATATTACGATGCTCGTGCTGTGGGAGGAAGATGAGGTCACAGTCAAGTACTTAGGACAACGCCTCTATTTGGACTCCGGTACGTTAACTCCATTGCTCAAGAAGCTTGAGAGTATGGGACTTCTCACTAGGGTAAGGGATAAGAAGGATGAGCGTAGCGTTATTATCACATTGACGGAACAAGGCTCTCTATTAAAGGAGAAGGCAATCGATATTCCTGAAAGACTGTTCTGCCAAGCAGGCATTTCTACGAACGAAGCTGAGGAACTACGCTCACAAATTACGGAAATGCTACAAAAAGTTCAAGCTCAGCAATGAAATCATGAGGAGGAAAAAACATGACCATCCATCAATTCTCAACACGCAAGCCTAACGGTGACTCCGTAGATCTGAGCACATACAAAGATAAGGTGCTGCTTTTCGTCAATACAGCAAGTGAATGTGGATATACACCTCAATATGCGGAGCTTCAGAGTCTATATGAGACTTATGCAGATAAAGGACTGGTCGTGCTAGGCTTTCCTTGCAATCAGTTTGGCGGGCAGGAGCCGGGTACATCAGCTGAGGTTGAGCAGTTTTGCAGCTTGAATTTCGGTGTAACCTTTCCAATCTTAGAGAAGTTGGACGTCAAAGGTCCAGATGCAGATCCAATATTCCGTTATTTAACCGAGCAAACGGGTGGGGAAATCAAGTGGAACTTCACTAAATTTCTCGTAGATGGCCAAGGAAAAGTCATTAAGCAATACGACTCATCCATTAAACCGCTGGATATCGGTGCTGATATTGAGAAGCTTCTAGGTTAACTGATAAATAAGCTGATAAATAACTAAAGGGAAGCCGCGGCTTCCCTTTAGTTATTTAATTGCTTAACCCATTGTGTTATGGATTGAGACGGCTGAATATTGTATTCCTCTAACAGCATCGAGCATAGCTGTTCATATTTTTTATTGGCCAAATGGAGATATCCGCTGTTCACATGAAGCTTCATCGATAGCACGTAAATCTCCTCGAGATAAGGAAACTTCTTCTCGATGGTGTCATAGATCTCTATCGCTTCATGAGTATTCCCCGCATCGATACAAGCCTGGCTGACTGCCAGAGCATGCTTGTACCAAACATCCCTCAATCTCTGCTTCTCATTCTCAGCCCACAAGTAATCATGCTCAGACAAATATTCTCCTTCATAGGCATGAAGCCACTTCACATGGTCGGGAACAGTGTCCATGGAGAGCTCAGGTAAATCTTGTCGCGCGTTTTCCCATTCCTGAACATCGTATAGGTTGTTACCCATGTCTAAGTAATAATCACTTCCGCTATTCGATAGACGAATCGTAATACCAGCTGCTTCAAGGGACTTACGTAATTGGTATATCGTCGTATACAGCTGTGTATAAGCCTTCTTATAGTCCGTATTCGGCCACATTAATTCAAGAAGGACATCCTTACGGACAGATTGGTTTCTCTTATATATCATATAGGCGAATAATTCTTGGGATCGGGCTGTTCGCCATGAGAAGGGTTCAGACTTACCGTAGTCAATGTGCAATTTTTTGAAACAGTGGACCATGGCTACGATTGGCTCCGAGGTCTGTTCAAATAAGTTTGGTTTATGATGCATAAGCCTCTCAATCGTGCGTTGTAGCCGAACGGAGTTAATGGGTTTCAATACATAATCCAAAGCGGCTAAATCGAATGCTTTTATGGCATACTCTGCATAGGCAGTCACGAACACAATATCAATGGAGCTATCTATTTGCTGTAGCTTATCAGCAGCTTCAAGACCAGATATTTCTGGCATTTCAATATCGAGGAATACGACATCGGGCTTCAATTCCGCGATTTGCTGGAGAGCTTCATTTGCATTTTGAAAAGTAGCCACAACTTCAATGCCGCCTATTTTACCTAATTGCCTTTCAAGATCTCTCAGAGCTAAGCCTTCATCATCCACTAAAATCGCTCTCAATTCGTGTCACTCCTTAAGCAAAAATACAATTTCTATTTTGATATCAGTCTATATCAGTCTATATCGGCATCTTTGCTCGATTTGTTGCTATCTGATGTCGATTTTTGCTTCGTATTTTGTAGCAAGAGAATCTTGCTGCTGGAGCAGCTTGCACTAATCCATAACCTGCAGCGTCTAGTCCACCGGGGATGTGAAGGGCGGTCATCTTGAGTCTTCGACTTACTTGTGAGGGACTTAAACCTGAGCGGACGCTTCTGAGAAGAGCGACAACGCCGGTAACATGAGGAGAAGACATCGATGTTCCGGATTCTCTTACATAAGTGCCTTTCAGCCATGTTGATAAGATATTGACTCCTGGAGCAGACACATCAATTCTTCGACCCCGACTGGAAAATAGAGCGACTTGATTGCCACGGGTTGTCGAGGCAACGGCCACAGTTTCCGGATACCGGGCGGGAGCATCAATTTGCTTGAACTGCATGCCACTATTTCCCGCTGAGGCAACCATGACTGCGCCTTTGCTCTTTGCCCTGCGAACCGCATTTTTCAGTAACTGACTATCGCCATTAAGTCCAAAGCTCATGTTCATGATCAAGATGCCATGGGATAAGCACCAATCGATACCTTCAACAATGTCCGACACGAATCCTGCGCCGTCTGCATTAAGCACCTTGACGGCATAAAGCTTGACCTTTGGTGCAACCCCATAAATTTTACGCTGTCCGGTAGCTGCTGCGATACCTGCAACGTGGGTCCCGTGTCCATTATCATCGGCGAAAGATTTGCCACCAATGGTATTAACTCCACCTGCGATGCGTAAATCGGGGTGGCGTGCAATGCCTGTATCCAAAATGCCAACCTTAACCCCGTTTCCGAAATGCGCTGCCAGCCAAAGCGGTGGAGCTTTAACCCGATTTACATGCCAAGGAATTCGGCTTTTAATGACGAGCGCGCTATTTATTGGAGACTTAACCTCGTGGGCTTTCACTTTCCGGTCACGTTCGACGAAAGCGACACGAGGATGATTGTGAAGATGCTTCCAGCTCCTAGTGCGATCGGCATAACAACAGATGGAGCGCAAAGAGTCGTTTGTCTTTACAGGTGTTATTCCAACATGGGATAGCTGCTTGAGACAGGTACGGTAGTCATGTTCACGGTGAAATACGATGTTCCTTCGCTCCGTTTGCAAAGTTGGCCTGCGTTTCACCATGAGACTTAATTGTTTAGCTAATTTATTCATCATTGGTTCTCCTTTGCGGGCCTTGGCCGTATTCTGTTGTAAAGTATGGCGAGTTTGGTTAATAAGTGCATAAGTATCATTTGCGTACATATTTTTAATCGCCTAGGAGATTGCTATGTTAGGAATAAATTTAGTTAGTGGGGGGTTGTAACATGATCGTAGGGCTACCTAAGGAAATAAAGAAGCAAGAATATCGTGTAGCGCTGACTCCAGCAGGCTGTAAAATGATCATTGAACAAGGACAAGATGTCATTTTCCAGCAAGGGGCTGGAGAAGGTAGTGGTTTCTCGGACGAGGAATATGCAGCTGCAGGAGCAAGACTGGTTCCAGATGCCGCTGAAGTATGGGCGACAGCTGAGATGATTGTTAAAGTGAAGGAGCCGCTACCGGAGGAGTTTGACTATTTTCGACAGGGGCAAATTCTCTTTACCTATTTACACCTAGCTACAGCCCCAGATCTTGCGAAGGCTTTAGTTGATAAACAAGTTACGGCAATCGCATATGAAACGATTCAAGCTCAGAATGGCAGCTTGCCGTTGCTAACGCCGATGAGTGAGGTGGCCGGGAGAATGTCGGTGCAGGAAGGGGCCAAATATTTGGAGGCGTTCCAAGGAGGCAGAGGTGTGCTACTTGGGGGCGTACCGGGTGTGCCGCCTGCTGAAGTCATTATCATAGGTGGAGGTATTGTCGGAACGAATGCAGCCAAGATGGCGCTTGGTCTCGGAGCCGATGTTGTGGTGCTTGAGAAGAATGGGGATCGGATGCGTTATTTGGATGATGTATTTCAAGGACGACTTCGTACCTTAATGAGTAATCCATACAATATTGCAAATGCGGTTCGTAAAGCTGACTTGCTTATTGGTGCTGTACTTGTCCCTGGTGCACGCGCACCACAGCTCGTTACAGAAGAGATGGTCAAGACGATGAAGAAAGGGGCAGTAATCGTCGATGTAGCAGTGGATCAGGGAGGATCAATTGCTACGATTGACCGTGTGACTACCCACGAGAATCCCATCTATGAGAAGCATGGGGTCATCCATTACGCTGTAGCCAATATGCCGGGTGCTGTGCCACGGACTTCAACTTTAGCTTTAACGAACGTGACGATTGATTATGTTTTGCAGTTGGCGACCAAAGGCTTCTTTAATTCGGTGAGTTCAAATTCGATGCTTGCGCTCGGTGTGAATGTTTACAAAGGAGCTATTACTCACCCTCAGGTTGCGGAAGCCATTGGTTTCTCGCATTCGCCAATCGAAAGCTTATGGTGACATGAATTCGACCTCATCATCATACGGTTTAGTATGAGCGGACAAGATGGGGGAAGAACAATGAAGCAGCCTATGAACAAATGGTGGGAGCGCCTGCAATATACGCTCCTGTTTCTCGCGTTAACGGTATTCGTTCACAGTTTTTTTGGTTGGTTTCATAATTGGTTGAAACCTTCAGATCCTTACAAGGTGCCTGAGGGGAGAGCTTCGAAGGTGTTTCAAACCGGAGAAGGCAATGATCCTGATAGCTCCCCTGGAGACCGTCTTCGGTTGTTTTATTGGATTGGAGAATGAGGCAGCTTAGAAGGAAATATAGGACCAAGTGTGGAATATTGAACGTGTCTGGAAAATGTAGCTAGAGCGTAGGAAGGTAATGATTATGGAATTGAGAATCTGGCTGCATACCTATCTTGCATATTTGGTAGAAGAACGACGAGTTGCTCCTAATACAATGCAGGGCTATTCGAGTGATTTGTCGGATTTCTTAGCCTACTTGGAGTCGAATCAAGTGACTCGAGCCAATGAGCTTCGGCCTCATCACCTGAATTCGTATTTGAACCATTTACGTAACGAGGGACGGACGATAGCTACGATTACGCGAAGAATTGTTTCCATTCGCTCTTACTGCAAGTTTTTAACGATACAGAGAGCGATCGATTACAACCCAGCTATCCAGCTAGAAGCGCCCAAGCCTGACAAAAAGACACCAAAGATCGTAGATGCACTTGTTCTGGACAAGCTATTAGAGCTGCCGGATACAAGTAATGAAATGGGATTAAGGGACCGTGCAATGCTTGAACTACTATATGCAACTGGGCTTAGAGTAACGGAATTGGTTATGTTAGATATCAATCACGTTAGACTAGACATGGGATTTTTGCTATGCTTGGGTTCTGGGGGCAGGGAAAGAATGGTGCCTGTTGGTTCTCACGGATCAACTTGGGTAGCCAAGTATCTGGAGGAAGCCCGCCCACAGCTAGCTCGTCAGGATAAGCTCAACGATGCGTTATTTTTGAACCATCTTGGCACAAGACTGACCCGTCAAGGCTTCTGGAAGCTGATGAAGAGGTACGCGTCTCAATTGGGCTTAGATATGACTCCGCATACGCTTAGAAACTCCTTCGCTACTCACTTATTGGATAACGGGGCAGATATTCGGGCGGTGCAAGAGATGTTAGGACATGCTGACCCCTCTACGACGCAACAGTATCTTTCTTCCGCCAAGCTGAAGATCAAAGAGATATACGAGCAAAGTCACCCGAGGGCGCGAAGCTGATTGACTACGAATAAAGGGGTACAAACGAATGGCTTATCAACGGATAACCGTAATTGTGCTGGATAGTGTGGGTATCGGCGAAATGCCTGATGCTGAGCAATACGGTGATACAGGTGCACATACTCTAGGGCATATTGTTCAAAGGGTTGAAGGGCTTGCTTTGCCAAATATGCGTCGCTTAGGACTTGGTAATATTGAGCAGCTGGGAGATTGGAAACCGGAAAGTAAGGTCGTTGGTTATCATGGCAAAATGTCGGAAGTGTCTGTAGGCAAGGATACGATGACGGGGCATTGGGAGCTCTCGGGATTACGAATAGACACGCCGTTCCGTACATTCCCAGATGGGTTTCCTGAAGCGTTATTAAGGGAGTTCGAGGAGCAGACAGGAAGAGCAGTCATTGGCAATAAACCGGCTTCCGGCACAGAAATATTGGATGAGCTGGGTGCCGAGCAAATGAAAAGCGGTGCGTGGATCGTCTATACCTCCGCAGATAGTGTATTTCAATTGGCTGCGCATGAAGAGGTTATCCCTCTTGAAGAGTTGTACAATGCTTGTAGGATTGCGCGTAGGCTAACGATGAAGGACGAATTTTCCGTAGGTAGAGTCATTGCTCGGCCTTACATTGGGGAGCCGGGAGCCTTCAAGCGCACTCCGAATCGTCATGACTATGCCGTGAAGCCACCTCAACAAACTGTACTTAATGCGCTTAAGGACAAAGGGCTGGATGTTGTCTCTGTCGGGAAAATTAATGATATTTTTAGTGGTGAGGGAATTACACGGTCTACGTCGACGAAGAGTAATGCAGACGGAATTGCCGTAACATTACGAGAAATGCAAACTGATTTCCATGGTTTCTTGTTTACTAATCTGGTCGACTTTGACTCCTTGTATGGTCATAGACGTGACCCTGAGGGCTATGGAAGAGCGTTAGAAGAATTCGATCGGGCACTTCCTGAGCTTATGGGAGCAATGAAGGATGATGATCTCCTTATCCTGACAGCCGATCATGGCAATGATCCGATCCACGCTGGAACGGATCACACACGGGAATTTGTGCCTTTGCTGGTATGGAGTCCAAGCTTTACTGGAGCAGGTGAGCTAGCAGACCGGGCAAGCTTCGCAGATTTAGCCGCAACCATTGCGGATAATTTCGGAGTTGAGTACAATACGCATGGGAAGAGCTTCCTAGAGCTATTAAAGTAAAAATGAAATCGAGGAGAGATGGATTTGGCACAGGTTACATCGAAAGCAATTATTGAAGAAGCTGCAGCATTTATTCGTTCCACCACAGATGTTCGGCCAGAGATTGGCCTTATTCTAGGATCGGGATTGGGCATCCTTGGAGATGAGTTGGAGGATGCAGTAACGATTCCTTATGAAGACATTCCTCACTTCCCAGTTTCTACAGTTGAAGGTCACGCTGGTGAGCTACTCATTGGTAAGTTACAAGGGCGTAGCGTCGTGCTAATGCGTGGACGTTTCCATATGTATGAAGGTTATGAACCAGAGCGCACAGCATTGCCTGTTCGTGTCATGAAGGCACTCGGCGTGAAGACTTTGCTCGTAACGAACGCTGCAGGTGGCATCAATCTGAACTATAAACCAGGTAATCTGATGCTAATCTCTGATCATATTAACCTTACAGGTAAAAACCCGCTGATTGGTCCTAACGATAATGCTTTAGGTGTGCGCTTCCCAGATATGTCCGATGCTTACAGCACCCGCTTGCGTAAGATCGCGAAGGAAACCGCTGCTGAGCTTAAGTTCTCGGTTCAAGAAGGCGTCTATGTTGGATTACTTGGCCCGAATTATGAGACTCCAGCTGAAATTCGTATGCTACGTACGCTAGGAGTTGATGCTGTTGGAATGTCGACCGTCTCTGAGGTTATTGTTGCTAGACATTCCGGCATCGAAGTGCTCGGGATTTCATGTATTAGCAACATGGCAGCAGGTATTCTAGATCAGCCGTTGTCCCATGAAGAGGTTATGGAAACGACCGAAATGGTCAAAGAACAATTCTTATCTCTAGTCCTTACGATAATTCCAAAAATGTAATTTTACAGTTATTTGGCTTTATTTATGCTCTTAGAGAAGGAGTTGGCGCAAAGCGCTAGCTCTTTTTCTCTGTGCGCCGAGAAATCACGATTATAGATTGAAAGTCTCGACAATTTATATCTGGAAACGAGCTTGTCTCGACAAATTTTTCAGAATGTGTTCATTTTTTTGTGGTAATATGATGTAGGAATTATTCCCTATAGCTTTGGATGGACCAGTTTCGACAGGCTTAGACTTAAAAAAGAACATATGAGGTGAAGTTAACAAAATGGAAAAGTTCAAAAAACCGCTGTACATATTTTTAGCTTTCATTCTAACGTTGAGTTTGGTATTACCTTCTACGCTGACTCGTGTTGAAGGTGCAAGTGTGTTTGGTAACGTTTACGGGAAGGCTGGTGCTGGTCCTGAGATTAAGGTGAACCTAATTACTGACGTCAAGTTGTATGATAAAGAACCTATTAAAGGAACCAGTGTTCCTCATCCAGATGGGAAAGAAATTCAAACGATTCGACCGGAAGTCAATAATGCAGTTGCGATTTTCTATGAATGGTCATTGCCAGATGACCAACATGCTTATGATGAGGGTTCGACTTATACATTTAAACTTCCTAAGGAGTTTGAAGTTCCAACAGTCCTAAGCGGACAGCTAACTGGTGAAGTCGGAGACTATGTAGTGAGCACTGATGGAACAGTCACTTTCACATTCAATGATTCCATCAAGGGTCAACAGTTAAGTGGTAACTTTTACGTATGGTTAAAATTCGATAAGGACCAACTTAATGGGAGCATACATCAACCATTAGATTTCACTTCAGTTGGACAAGGTGTTATTAATGTAAACTTTAAAAATAAAGCAGTGGACGCGCTTAAGAAAACGGGTGTACCTAATAAAAATAACTTCAACTCAGATGAAATTACTTGGACGGTTGACTTTAACCAAGGTGAGAAAACGATTAATGGTGCTCAACTTACGGATACCCTTCCCACTGGTTTGGCCCTTAAAGGCTCGATTAATATTTGCGAGTTGGAAGTGAAATTGGACGGGACTGTAGCAGTAAAAACAGGTACAGTATGCACAACTGCAGCTTCCTTTCCAATTAGCTTGGGGAATATCGATAAAGCTTATCGTGTGACTTATACGACTAGCGTTACCGCTCCTATTGTGGCTCCTTTTACAAATGTAGAATTTAAAAACTCGGTAGAGCTTACTGGAACTAATGTGGACAAAGAAACTGAAATTGGTAAAGTAACGATTAGCTTTAATGAGCCACTAAATAAAGAAGCTATTGATTACGATTCAGCTTCGCAAACGATCACATGGAAAATCAAATATAATTACAACCAGCAATCGATCTCGAAGACGAATGCGTGGCTTGAAGATACATTTGATACTACGAAACAAGAGCTGGTTAGTGTTTCTACAGCCGTATATGAGGTTGCTATTAATGCTGATGGTACAGCAGGAACGCGGACTCTTGTTGATCCGAGCAAATACACATTAAGGGATACAGCAGTCTCCCCTGCAAGCTTCAAATTAGAGTTTAATGATGTTGCCGGAATTAACAAAGCCTATGATATCGAATATAAGACTAAAGCAATTAATCGTATCTATTTGGATGATACAGTGACTAATATTGTGAAAATGTTCGATGGTACGACTAAACCAGCTGAACAAGATATTAAAGAAGTTATTTTTGCGAAAAGTGTAGTAAAGGAAGACTTCGAGAATAAAACGATAGAGTGGAAGCTCGTTATTAATCAAGATTTGAAGGACATGACGAATATCGTCATTACAGATGATTACACAGGAAGAAATATGAAGCTGGACCCAGCAATCATTAATGTTACTGGACCAAACGCAGCGGATTTTGTTCTAGATGCTCCAACTATTGTCGACCCGGATTACGAAAAAGGCTTTACAATTAGATTGAAACCTGGCGTAACGATTAGTAAAAAGCATGAAATTACGTATACAACATCATTTGATCCTACGAAACCATTGCATGCAGATAAAAAGTATAAGAATTTTGCAACACTTAATTGGAATGAGGGATTAATTCCACAAATTCCGATTACAAAGGAAGCAGAAGTAGTACCACAAGATTATACGATTAACAATGGGAACAAAATAGGGGAATATAACGCGAAAGACAAAACAATTACTTGGACCATTGATGTCAACTACAATCTTCATGATATTCAAGAAGCAATAATCAAAGATTCGTATACAGGGGATCAAGATTTTGTAGATGGTTCCTTGGTAGTCAACAAGTTAGTGCTTAAAGGTGGCAATAACGCATTTACTATCGGTGCACTAGTTGTACCAACGACTAACCAATTCAAACTAAATCTGGATCGCAAAGGTTTTACTTTGAATCTCGGCAATATCGGAAAAACAGCTTATCGTATTCAGTACAAAACAAGCCTTGATGGTTTATATCCAGTTGTAGGTAAGTATTCTAATAACGCAACACTACAAGATGGTGCTGCGGGTCCGTTTATTTTCAAGAAAGAGTTTGATGTAACGCCTAAACATGGTGGAAACTATGTGTACAAAACAGGTAAACAAGAAGGCAGTACGGATATGGCTTCTTGGACGGTAAATATTAACCCAAGCCAATCTTATGTAGCAGCGAGGTCCGTCGTGACGGATACATTGTCAGACAATCAAATTTTATTAAAAGACACTATAAAACTGTATGAAACAAAATTACCTGCAAATAACTCAGGTGATATTTCGATCAAGGGTAACCCAGTAAATGCAGCTGACTACGAGCTAACTGTGGTCGAAAACACCTTCACAATTACTTTCAAGAAAGAATTGAAAACGGCTTATCTGTTGGAGTATAAATCATTTATTAATGCAGATAGTGGCGATAGAATTGGAAACGAGGTTCAATTTGCGGGTAAGAAAGTATCCGTAATTGGGGCAGACCATCAGGCAGGTTTTATCGTTTCAATAGCTGGAGCAGGTGGAGGAGCTTCTACAGGACGTGATAAGTTGAAAATCGTCAAAGTAGATGATCTAAATCAACCACTCGAAGGCGTTGTGTTTGAGCTCTATAACGCATCCGGAACGATACTCTTGGAAACACTCGTAACAGATAACAAAGGTGAAGCTACAACTTCCCGAAAATACAGATTCAATGATAAAACGGCTACTGGCTTGCCATATAAGCTTAAGGAAGTGTCTGTACCAAGCGGTTATTTAATGGATCCTGATTATACAGCTGCGACAGGGAAGGTCGTTGCCTTCAAAGATCCTACTGTACCTTTTACGATTACAAACAAAATCATTCGTCAAGGCTTTGAATTAACAAAAGTTGATTCCGTAGATCATTCGAAAAAGTTAATAGATGCTACTTTTAATTTACTCGATCCAGCCGGTACGGTGATTGACACGCTGACGACAGGGGCGGATGGAAGAATTGCGAAAGGTGATTTAGCACCAGGAAACTACACGTTAGTAGAAGTTGCGGCTCCTGAGTTTTATGAATTAGATGTAACACCTATTCCTTTAACAATCGTTGCTGATCAAACCGTAATCTTACAATTGACGAGCAAGAATGTGTTGGGATCAGGTGGTAAGCTACTCATTACTAAGGTCAATGCTAAGGATCTTTCTGCAGTAGAGGGAGTGGAATTCGAACTTCGAGATAGCACGAATACAGTCGTTGATAAGAAGACGACGGATGTAAATGGTGTAATCGAATTTACCAATTTGACTTACGGTAAATACACATTAGTAGAAACGAAAGCTGACGGTTTCGTTATTGAAGTACCAGAAACGGCTGTGTCAATTAAACTACCTTCGACGATATTGACGATTGAAAATAAAGAAAACGATCGTTCCGTTCAATTAACGAAATATAACTCGAATAAAAGTCTGAAGCTTGAAGGAGCTATTTTTGAATTAAGAGCCCAGACACCATTCTTTGACCTTGAAGGAAACTACATCTACGAGGTTGTTACGGGTATTGATGTATCCAAGCTTACAACGAATAAGAATGGAGAACTGAGATTAGAAGATCTACCAGCTAATAAATACCAGTTGGTTGAAATCCAAGCGCCAAGTGGTTATGAATTAAACAAAACACCTGTACCATTCGAAATCACGAACGTTCAAACCGTGACTGTTCTTGTTGAAAAAACAAACAATAGTAAACCTGGTGGTGGGGGAGGTTGGACTCCTCCAGTAGAGCCCACTCCAAGCCCAGAGCCTAGCCCAAGTCCTGAGCCTAGCCCAAGTCCTAAGCCTAGCCCAAGTCCTGAGCCTAGCCCAAGCCCTGAACCGAGCCCAAGCCCTGAGCCGACACCAAGTCCGACTCCGGGTAAGGAAATCGAGAAGGAAAAGACACCAATCGATACTCCTAAGACTGGGGAGGTCAAAGTTCCAGATGAGGGTAAAGTAACGGTTGGTAAACAGCCTGAGCATGGCAAAGTAACCATTACGCCAGATGGAAAATGGACGTACACGCCAGACAAAGGTTATAAAGGTAAAGATTCATTTACGATTATTGTCAAAGACAAAGACGGTAATGAAACTGAAATTCTTGTTGATCTAGATGTGGAAGATGTACCACGTGGAGGAGCTAATGGTGGAAATAAATCCCTAACACTTCCTCAGACAGGAGAAGAAAGCCACTTGCCAATCCAATTGGCTGGTCTTGGTTTAATCGTTCTGGGTGTATTCTTCTTAGTTTCAAGAAAGCTTAGACGTAATAATTAGAAAGATAGAAATTTGAAATATCCTTAACCTGCTGATCATTTCAGCAGGTTTTTTTTGTTGCTATTCCATTTGAAATCTATTACTATTAAAGTAGTAATAACTAGAACGATAATGGCAAACCTGTCGAAAGTCAGGGACGCAAAGCTAAAGGGCCTTCCCGTCAGGATGGCAGCCAGCTACCGAATGACTAGTTTTTTTGTTTTTATGGGTGATAACTCAAGTACGATAATGGCAAACCTGTCGAAAGTCAGGGACGCAAAGCTAAAGGGCCTTCCCGTCAGGATGGCAGCCAGCTACCGAAAGGAGTTTTATCCGATGCGGAAGATTACAGGATTATTGTTGACGTTCATTATCGTTATGGCTGCTGTTCCTTCCATGGTATTCGCCAACACGGCTACAGCTAGTGAAGTGCTGGATAAGTCCAAACTGGACAAAGGTTCAATCGGCATCAATTATGAAGTTAAAAAAGATACACTGACGAAAGTCAAAATCACAAAAGCTGGCGCAGCTTATACCTATACGCTTGATCAACTGGCAGAGAAAAAAACCGTATGGTTCTCGTTGCAAATGGGTGACGGAATCTATGAGATTGCAGTGTTCGAGAATGTGACAGGTAACCAATATAGAACGATCGTATCCGATAAAGTTGAAGTCAAAGTGGTAAATGGTCCGGATGTATTTCTAAATGCAGTACAAAACCTTAACTGGATGGACGCAGACAAAGCGATTGCTAAGGCGAAGGAACTAACGAAGAGCAGCAAGACGGATGATGAGAAAGTTAAAGCGATTTACAATTATATTGTGAGTAACGTTCGGTACGACACTGAGCTTGCGAAAATTGTGAAAACGGATTATATCCCGAATATTAATGATACACTCGCAACCGGCAAAGGCATTTGTTATGGTTACGCTACATTATTTGCAGCGATGCTTCGCAGTGAAGGGATTCCTACTAAGCTATTAATGGGGACAGCAGAAGCGGTATCTGAATATCATGCTTGGAACGAAGTTTATGTAGGTGGCAAATGGATCGTCGTGGATACAACGGTTGACGCAGGCTTGAAAAAAGGATTAGCAAAAGATTCAATTGCAAAAAAAGCTATTGATTATAAGGCTATCAAAACCTACTAATCTTCATAAATAAGAAAAACTACCAAGCTCAATGATCTTGGTAGTTTTTTGTTTACTTAACCATCTTGGCATGGACAATAAGTCTATGTGTCGGATTAACGAGTGGCTCGCAAGTAATGAGAGTAAGAATAGCATCTTTGTTATTGCCTTCCAATACAGACAGATCAGTTGGCTTGACGACGGATATCTTATCTACTGTGTAAATCAATGTTGAATCCTTTGTTCTGATCGAGATATCATCACCGACTTCCATCTCATTCAGTCTGTTGAATTGTCTTCCTTTTGTTCGTGCTCTATGTGCAGCTATAGCAGCATTCCCTATTTCGCCAAGTGGTGCTGTTTCGGTCATGTGTGCCGCGCCGACCTTCATATTTTTTAGAGTAGCGCCTTCTAACACCGCTAATTTTAAATCAATTTTGTCGATTGTGATAACCGCGATAGCTTTATCATTCATGTCTGTGATCGAAGTTTGATCGGGGCTAGACTCTTCGGCGCTTCCGTTAAAAATTGACGAAAGTTGTTCATATTCTGTCGCAACGTGTTTGTTCGTTAATTCGTTATTAATAGGGAGAGACGAATCTTCCATCTCGTTTAAGAGTTGTTGCTGCTCCCAATCGTAGTAATATTCTCTTGCTATAGGGAACAGCATTAGAATAGCTCCGGCAGTTATTAATATCAGGGATAGTCTCTTCATTTTAACCTCCTAAAATTTACTCATTAACTATTTTAGATGAATGAACTGAACAAAATCTATAATGAATGATAAAAAATAAACTGGAAAGCTTATTTGATTACATTTAATAGAACATTTGCAGTCTTGTTCAGAGATTGTTCAGAAATAAACGATAAAATGAGATGTTGCTTTAAATAAATTTAGTTAAATAGTCTCAATCGGCGTTTTTCATTTAAGTAATGGTAGTTCTTAAAAACTAAATTAAAAATGTAACTAGTAGATAAAATTGCCTAATTTTGATATATTAATAACTAGTGAATTTTGCCGGCTAGAGGGCTTAAGGGAGATTAGTATGAGAATTATATTATTATCCGGGGGATCTGGTAAAAGATTATGGCCTCTGTCAAACGATTATCGTTCGAAGCAATTTATCAAAGTGATGAACAATGATAAATCTGAAGAAGTAAACCAAACTTCGATGATTCAACGTGTTTGGGCTCATTTGAACGAGATCGATCTAGCTAATTCTGCGGTAATTACGGCGAGCAGGGTTCAGCAAGAGATCATCCAATCCCAGCTTGGAGATGATGTACCACTCGTACTGGAGCCAGTTAAAAGAGATACCTTTCCAGCAATCTGTCTCGCTGCTAGCTATTTAAAGTCGAAAATGAAAGTGCACGATGACGAAGTGATCGTCGTTATGCCTGTAGATGTGGACGCGGATGAACAGTTCTTTGAAACGATTAAGCAATTAGCGGTTGAATTTGAAAAATCTACAGCTAATATAGGGCTTATTGGTTTGAAACCTACGTACCCTTCAGAAAAGTTTGGTTATATATTGACGGAACCCTCCTCTAATAGTCATTCAACACTTTTAGCAATTGATAGATTTGTTGAGAAGCCTTCCGCCGCAGATGCTTCCAACCTGATTGATTCCGGTGCGTTATGGAATTGTGGTGTTTTCTCCTTCCGATTAGGTTATATTCTCCAGATTTTAGAGACTGGCAGTTGGCCTACACACTATGAGGAGCTTTTGGCTCAGTTTCATTTAATGCCTGCCATTAGCTTTGATTATCAAGTAGTAGAGAAGGAAGAGAACATCGTTGTTAAACCTTATCAGGGCAGATGGAATGATCTTGGGACTTGGAATGACTGGACAGATATTATGCAGAATCGGCTGAATGGTAGAGGGATTTTAAGTGAAGATAGCGAGAACACCCACGTAATTAATGAATTACAAATTCCGGTAGTTGTGATGGGAATATCCAATGCAGTTATCGTAGCAAGTCCAGATGGAGTTCTTGTTGCTGATAAAGAAAAAAGTCCAAAACTTAAAGACTTGGTAGAATCGATCTCAGCTCGTCCGATGTATGAAGAAACGTTATACGGATGGTATCGCGTGATTGATGTAGACAATAACCCGAACAACAATCAAGTTGTGACGAAGCGTGTACATATTTGGCCGGGTAAAAATATAAGCTATCAAATACATGAACATCGAGATGAAATATGGACACTTATTAGCGGAATAGCTGAGGTAGTCATTAATGAAAAGCGGTTTCAAGTGGGTGCTGGTGACGTGATCCATATTGAATCTGGAACCAAACATGCGATTAAAGCCATTGATGGAGTTGATTTGATAGAGGTTCAAATTGGGAAATCTGTGAGTGAAGATGATATTACTAGATATCAATATGATTGGGAAGAAAGCATTCAGGGGAAGGGAAGTAAGTTAGGATGAAACCGATAAGAATTGGAGATGCCCTCTTAAAAGAAGGAATAATTACTCAAGCACAATTACAAGAGGCTGTTGAATATCAGACGAAGCACGGTGGACGGTTAGGCGATATTATTGTAGAACTAAATGGTTTGGACAGCGACACGATTCAATGGATCACAAAGCAAGTGCCTGTCAAAGGTCGACTAGGTGAGATGTTGGTGAATACCGGTGAAATTTCCCAAGAGCAGCTGGATCGTGCGCTCGCTTTCCAACAGAAGAGTGGCGGAGTTCTTGGAGATATTCTGTTATCGTTACACTTTATTGAGCCAGATCGGTTGTACCGGGCAATTGCAACTCAGAATAATATTGGTAGAATCGGAGCAGAGTTTTCCTTCGAGAAGGAAAACAAGCTTCCGGAAGAAATGGCTCGTTCTTATAATGCGGTCGTTATTAATAGCGATTTTAATCGTTTCTTGATTGCGGTCAGTACGATTCTAACATCGGAGCAAGTCACTGAACTAGAACAATACCTGGGTAAACCGATCGAACAAGTTATGGCAACTCGCGATGAGATGGAATATTTTTGGAAAGAAGTGTACGTTGAGGAACTGCTCCAAGTAAGTACAGAAAAGCTATTATTCGAGAGACCTGAAAACTCGGCACATATCACATTCACTTCAATGCAAAAAATTGGTTTTATTGTAACGTGTGTTCTATTAGTTGGCGCTTTGGTGTGGAACTGGCTTTGGACCTTGATCGTGGTCAATATTGCTGTTCAGTTAGGATATTTAGTTATGTCTATCTTTAAATATTCGATTATTATTTTCGGAGCTCAGAAATCATCGCAACTACGATTTACGGATGAAGAAATCGCAGCAATCGACGAACGCTCTCTACCTATTTATAGTATTCTGGTTCCCATATACAAAGAAAGTAATATCATCCCTCAGCTTCTCAATAATATAGAAAATTTGGATTATCCGAAATCGAAGCTGGATGTCAGGCTATTAATTGAAGAGGATGATATAGAAGCCCAGCAATTACTCGTAACGAAAAAGCTACCCCCTTATTTTACTACATTAGTCGTACCTCACAGCTTGCCCAAAACCAAACCGAAGGCTTGTAATTATGGGCTAATCCGGGCAAGAGGCGAATATGTGGTTATTTATGATGCCGAAGATCGCCCAGATCCAGACCAACTAAAGAAAGTATATCTTGCATTTAAATCTAGTCCAGATAATTGCTGCTGTATACAAGCGAAGCTTAACTATTTTAACAGTAATCAGAATTTACTTACCGGTTGGTTTACACACGAATATAGTATGTGGTTTGAATTGCTGCTGCCTGGTGTAATGAAGCTCGATATTCCAATTCCTCTAGGTGGAACCTCTAATCATTTTAAGACGGATATTTTGAAAAAAATTAACGCATGGGACCCTTATAACGTGACTGAAGATGCCGATCTAGGTGTTCGACTGTATAAAGAGGGTTATAAAACGGCAATCGTGGATTCTCGTACCTGGGAAGAAGCGACAAGTCGTGTAGGAAACTGGATAAGACAACGGTCGAGATGGATTAAAGGCTATATGCAGACCTGGCTTGTTCATATGCGCAATCCGTTTCAGTTGTGGCGTGACTTAGGTCCGAAGGGATTTTTTGGTTTTCATGCGATGGTTCTAGCTACTCCTCTACTTCCATTGTTGAACCCAATATTTTGGTCCATGCTGTTGCTGTGGTATTTAGCTAAATTAGAAATTATCCCACTATTTTTCCCAGGCCCGATTTATTACTTTGCTGCATTTGAGCTGTTCCTTGGGAACTTCATATTTGTATATAGCCTAACAGTAGGAATCTATTGGGTTACAAAAGAGCTGCACGACAAAGGAAATAAAGTGTTCTCCTTTTCGCTCATAAAGTATACATTGCTGGCACCGATTTACTGGGTTTTAATGAGTATCGCAGCGGTCAAGGCGGCGGTTCAACTCATTACAAAACCGTTCTATTGGGAGAAAACGACACATGGACATGCAACAACCGATACACAACTTACTGATTCGACACACGAAAAAGCAATGTAGATAATCCTTAATAATGGATAGGAGAAGCGGTATGGCTACAGCTTGGAAACGATCGATTTACGGTATTTTTATTGTGATTTTGTTATTAGAACTTGCAGTAGGCTATTATTTAACTTCCATTTACGGGTTCATGTCTGGTGATGCTTCAAGTCGTGTCGCTAACGCATTTTATGTTTTGTACAGCCGCGAACCCAATCTAGCAAATATCGGGTTTGTATGGAATCCTCTACCAAGCTTTATGGAAATGATTCTACTCGTCTTCTATCCGATCTTTCCGGGGCTTGCCTCGGAAGGGTTAGCAGCTGTGATTGTTTCGAGCTTGTTTGCAGCTTTGACTGCAGCTCTCATTGTAAAAGCAGGGCTGCAATTTGGCTTGAATAAATGGTTAAGTATCGTCATTGCCCTTCTCTATGCCTTTAATCCATATATCTTTTATTACGGAGCAAATGGTTTAACAGAGGTTATCTTTATTTATTTTATAAATTTAGCGGTTATTCAAATTCTACTCTGGATGCGTGATGACGGTTCGAGGTCACTTGTCATTGCAGCGTTGGCACTTGCGTTTGCCTTTTGGACGCGTTATGAAACAGTATTTTTCGGAGTTGCAATAGCGCTTGTTGTGCTAGTATGGCTATTGCAATCGAAGAAGGATCCCGTAAAGGAAAGATTTCAACAGCTGGAAGGAACATGGACGGTACTATTAACTCCTGTTGTTTTCTCTGGATTGTTATGGATTTTCTTTAATTACACCATTATGGGTGATGGATTTTATTTCCTTACTTCCTCTTACGGTAATTTAGGACAAGCGGACCTGCTCATGAGTGATGATAAGTTCACTTCTTTGATGGGCAACCCCATTGCAACTTTGGTCTTTGTGGCTGAACGATTATGGTATTTTTGTATACCGCTCATGATCATTTTTGTCATTCGATTAATTGAGCGTCGCTTATTCAGATGGGATTTTCTTATGCTGCTTATTCTAGCGATTTCCATACCCTCCATGCAGTTTATATTATTGATCAAAGGGGGAACCGCGGCTTGGATTCGTTATTACATGTACGCATTCCCGATAGTAGCAGTATGGATTCCCTATGAGATAAGTCGAATGAAATTCCGGAAAACCGGATCAACTGTACTCGTTATTGGATTACTCGTAAGTACTGTAGTCATGGGGAAGATGATGAACAATCCCCAAATTGCATCTGATGAGTACGAAGCTTTCCGGCAGAATAAATTGTATGCGGAGCAGGAAGCCGGTAAGAACGCCACAGCTTTCATTAATGAGCACTTGTCGGATCAAATGATTTTAACGGACTCATTCAGTAGCTTCCGGATTATTATGGGAAGTCAAAACTCCAAAAATTTTGTCATTACAAGTGATCATGACTTTACAGATTCTCTTGATAAGCCAGCAGAGCACAAGATAGACTATATTTTACTTCCTAATCCTCAAGCGGTCCTGTCCTTAGATAGTGTGAATCAAAAGTATCCTAATCTCTATGATCAGGGGGCTGAATGGGCTACTTTGTATCAGGAATTTAATGGTTATTGGAAATTATATAAGGTACATGGAGGTACACAATGACGATTAAATACTCAGTTATTGTCCCGCTATTCAATGAGGAAGAAGTCATTAACGAAACTTACAATCGCTTGACTACAGTGATGCAGCAAACTCACGAATCCTATGAGCTTGTGTTTGTTAATGATGGAAGCCGTGATCGAACAGTCGAAATTGTAAAAAAGCTTTGTAATTCAGATGAGCATTTACGATTAATTAACTTTTCCAGAAACTTTGGACATCAGATCGCGATAAGTGCAGGAATGGACTACGCTCAAGGACAAGCTATAGTTGTTATTGACGCGGATCTACAGGATCCACCTGAGGTCATTCTTGAGATGATTTCAGAGTGGAAACAAGGCTATGACGTTGTCTATGGCAGACGTCTAGTCCGAAAGGGTGAAACTCTATTTAAGAAGGCGAGTGCATCATTTTTCTATAGATTACTAAGAAGTATGACCAGTGTAGATATTCCCGTAGATACGGGAGATTTTCGTCTGATTGATCGTAAAGTTTGTGATGTGCTAAAAGGGCTGAAGGAAAAAAACCGCTTTGTACGCGGCTTAGTCAGTTGGGCTGGTTTCCGACAAAAGAGTGTGGAATATGTAAGGGAAGAGCGATGGGCGGGAGAAACGAAATATCCGCTCAAGAAGATGATTCGATTCGCAATCGATGCGATTACATCGTTCTCCTATAAACCTCTAAAGCTGGCTAGCTATATTGGGATGACTCTTTCATTGTTTAGCTTTGTTTACTTAATCGTAGTGCTATACCAGAAGGTATTTACGAATTCAACAATTGCCGGTTGGTCCTCTACTCTTGCAGTAAATTTGCTGTTCAACGGTATTATTCTGATGATTCTAGGGGTCATGGGCGAATATATTGGGCGGGTATACGACGAATCGAAGGACAGACCTTTATACATTATTTCCGAGACGAAGGGCTATGCTCGTGAACATGCTTTGGTTGGGAGCCATAACAGGTAAGTGATGCTCACCTCTTGGAATATTTTTCTACCCAGAAGGACAAACTAATGGGAAGGAAAATATTGGCCGAAATTCGGCCGCAGGAGGGGGAGCCACTTTTGGCCTGTAACGATACACGTAGATCTGGATTTCGCTCGTTTGCATGGATGCTAGCCTGTATGCTTTCGGTTACTTTAATGATTCCTTCCGTTGCATGGGCTAAAGAAAAGTCGCCGGGAAATACGATTACGGATATGGCTGCAAGTGCGAGGTCTGCAATTCTGATGGATGCAGATAGTGGGACAATCATTTACGAGAAAAACAGCAACGACTCCTTACCACCGGCTAGCATTACCAAAATTATGACGATGCTTCTCGTCATGGAAGCGATTGATGAAGGTCGACTGAAGCTAACAGATAAAGTTCAAGCAAGTGAATATGCCGCTTCTATGGGCGGATCTCAGATTTTCTTAGAGCCAGGCGAGGAAATGACGGTTGAGGAGATACTTAAAGGCATCGCTCTAGCTTCAGGCAATGATGCATCCGTAGCTATTGCAGAGAAGCTTGGAGGCAGTGAACAGCAGTTCGTTGCTATGATGAACGAGAAAGCTGTGCAATTAGGAATGAAGAACACGAAGTTTATGAATTGTAATGGACTTCCTGCTGAGGGCCACGTGTCGTCAGCTAATGATATTGCCCTTATGTCGAGGGAGCTGCTTAAATACGAGGATATTACAAAGTATACAGGGCTCTATCAAGACTACTTACGTAAAGGGAGTCCGAAGCCCTTCTGGCTTGTGAATACGAACAAGCTTGTCCGCTTCTATAGTGGGGCGGATGGTTTGAAAACTGGTTTTACGAGTGAGGCCAAGTTCTGCCTATCAGCAACGGCGCGTAGAAACAATTTACGATTGATTGCCGTCGTTATGGGCGAACCAAATACGAAAACTCGTAACGCAGAAGTTTCCCAACTATTTGATTATGCTTTTGCCCAGTATACGAACATTCCGATTTACAAGAAAGGTGATCCGATCGGAACTTTGTCGGTAGAGAAAGGCAAAATTGATAAAATTCCTTTATCAGCAAAGCATTCTTATAGCGTACTGCTTAAGAAAGGTGATGCGGGCAAGGGTATTCGACATGAGCTGATACTTAATCCTAATGTGAAGGCTCCGGTTGAAGTTGGACAGTCTATAGGGAAGCTAGTCGTCTATCGTGGTGCAGAAGTATTAACGGAATTCCCAGTGGAATCTCCAATGGCAGTTACTCGAGCAGGTTGGTGGACGCTTCTTCGTAGAACGACAGGCCACTTATTTCTTTCAGATTAAAGCGACATAAGGCGGATTGACGGGAATGATGTCAACGCCGTTTTGACGTGTTTTGTCGAATAGAGCGAGGTTACTTCTAGTTTTGTCGGAGGGCAGGAATGGGAGAGTCTTCCGTAGAATTGGTGACAAAGGTCGATGCGCGAATAGGTGTTGCATGATCGGTCTAGCTGGTGTGACGAGCTATGCTCGCACTTATGGGGAAGGGGAAATGAGAATGAGCTTACAGGTCGAGCTGGAGCAGCACCGCAATGTTTTGATTGTCCGACTGAGGGGAGAATTGGATCATCATACTGCGGACATCGTCCGGTTTAAGATGGAGGACGCGATATTAAGAGGCCGGTGTGATCACGTCGTTCTGAGCTTGAAGGAATTGATATTCATGGATAGCTCCGGTCTTGGCGTTATTCTTGGCCGCTATAAGCTAGTGAAGAGCCGCGGTGGGAAAATGGTCGTATGCGACACACAGGCTAGCGTCAAACGATTGTTCGAATTATCGGGGCTGTTTAAGATTTTATCGTTCTATGACACCGAGCGCTCAGCAATTGCCGGTCTGGAGGTCGTATCATGAGCGGACACAATCACATGAAACTGTCGTTTGCTAGTCGTTCTGAGAATGAAGCCTTTGCTAGAATTACCGTTGCAGCGTTCGTCTCGCAGATGGATCCTACTTTGGAGCAGCTTGATGAGATAAAGACAGTTGTTTCCGAAGCGGTTACGAATGCGATCATTCACGGCTATAACGGAACTGAGGACGGTATTGTTACCGTTGATGCAGAAATCGATGGAGATACGGTAACGGTATCCATAAGCGATCAAGGGAAAGGCATTGAGGACTTGGAGCTTGCTCGTCAGCCGTTATTCACTTCCAGACCTGAACTGGAGCGTTCTGGAATGGGCTTCACCATTATGGAAAACTTCATGGACGAATTTGATGTTGTTAGTTCTGTGTCAGGCGGTACTTCGCTCAGGATGAAAAAGCGGATTGAATCGAAAAAAGTACTATTCAATTAAAAACCGTGCGGCAGGGGTTGGAGGCATGGATTCAGAATGGAAGCGATCGTCTCCGCCGGCTTACTTGGATGACTCTGAAGTTAAGCGCCTAATTGCGCTAAGTCAATCCGGAGATATGGTCGCGCGTGATACGCTTGTTAATAGTAATATTCGGTTAGTGTGGTCGGTCGTTCAACGGTTTTCTAACCGGGGGTACGATAGTGATGATTTGTTTCAAATTGGCTGTATTGGGTTGCTGAAATCCGTCGATAAGTTTGATCTTTCTTACGATGTGAAATTTTCAACTTATGCGGTACCTATGATCATCGGTGAAATCCAAAGATTTCTTCGGGACGATGGCACTTTGAAGGTGAGCCGTTCACTTAAAGAAATGGCTAACCGGGTGCGTAAGGTAAAGGACGAATTGTCTAAGCGACACGGACGTGCTCCAACGATTAGCGAAGTAGCCGAAGAGATTGGCGTTACACCGGAGGAAATCGTGTTTGCTCAAGAAGCGAATAAACCACCGGCTTCTATTCACGAAACCGTGTTCGAGAATGATGGAGATCCGATTACACTTATGGATCAAATCGCTGATGAATCACAGGAACGATGGTTCGACAAGCTGGCCCTCACCGAAGCGATTCAAGGCTTGAGTGAGCGAGAACGGCTTATCGTCTATCTTCGTTATTTCCGCGATCAAACCCAGTCTGAAGTTGCTGGACGGCTTGGAATATCTCAAGTTCAAGTCAGTCGTTTGGAGAAAAAAATATTACAGAATATTAAAGACCAAATCGCTCAATAGTGTTGTTAGGAAATAAAGTGAAAGCTTTAAGTGATGTTACACCTATAGGAATCACGAATCTCGGTAGATAGATTCGTGGCTTCCTTTCGGGCAAAAGCATCATTTGAGGCTTTTTTCTTTTTTCCCATATCCGACTATATTGGTCGATTGTTCCACATACTAAGCAAAATGCAGACAAGGGGGAGGTCTAGGTGGAGCGTTCGAATACAGAGTCTAAAGTCGTCTATGTACGAATGCGACGCAGGGCAGTCGTACGACCCTTGTCATTAGTTACGTTAGGTGATGTGGCGAGACTTGTTACGGATGATGATTTGCAGAAGCGTTTGAAGAGTGTGCCGCTTCATCGAATAACCCCTAAAGACGGAAATCTATTGTTGATCGATATGCTGCAGGTCGTAAAGGCGATACGTACGGAGGAGCCAGGATTAATTATTGAAACGTTCGGCGAGCCTCACGTGTTGCTTGAGATTTCACCTGAGGGTGAAGTGAAGCCGCGTATGTTCGTGTTAGTGCTGGCATGGCTTCTGTTGTTCTTCGGTTCGGGGATGGCAATGATGAATTTTCATGCAGATGTAAATATGCCCCAGGTGCAGCGCAGAATTACAGAATTGATTACGGGGAAAGCCCAATCGCATCCGTGGTTATTCCAAATCCCTTACTCTATCGGCATTGGAATGGGAATGCTCCTGTTCTTCAATAGGCTGCTGCGCAAACGACTTAACGACGAGCCGAACCCTCTCGAGGTGGAGATGTTCATGTATCAAGAAAACGTTAATCATTATGTCATAACAGAAGAGTATAGCAAGAAACATGAGGATCAGGCAGGAGAAAATCGTGACTGAAGTATTGCAGGGGATCATGCTTGGGATTATCGGCTTGGCTGGTGGGTTCTCGGTCGGGAGTGCCTTCGTCGCTTTGCTGATCGTGCTTGACCTTATTCCAAGACTCGTCCAGTTAACAAGAGCTTATCGACGCTCCTCGGTGTTCGAGTCGGGCATTTTAATTGGAGCACTTTACTGGAGCTGTGCTGATTTATTCCACTGGTCCATTAAGCTTCCTGCTCAATTTCTGCTGCTCCCGGCTATTTTCCAAGGGTTATTCGTTGGAATGTTCGCAGCTGCTCTGACAGAGGTGCTGAATGTCATTCCGATTGTGTCTAAGAGGTTTAAGCTCAAGCCTTACTTATTGCCATTGTTAATGGCAATGGTGCTGGGGAAAGTTACTGGTTCACTGGTCGACTGGCTATGGCTACACCCTTGAGAGGAAGTTCAAAAAGTCAGCTTTTGATCACGAAGTTAAACAAGGAGTAGAGTCGGCATCGAAGGTTGAATTCAGCCGGACCTTCCGGTGCTCACGTAGGTTTTTCCTACGCTCCGCTCCTCAGTCCCTAGCTTCATCCAACCTTCTCGGTGCTGAAAAGCTAACTTTTTGAACAACGATTAATTTTGAAGTTCAAAAAGTCAGCTTTTGATCACGAAGTTTTACAAGGAGTAGAGTCGGCATCGAAGGTTGAATTCAGCCGGACCTTCCGGTGCTCACGTAGGTTTTTCCTACGCTCCGCTCCTCAGTCCCTAGCTTCATCCAACCTTCTCGGTGCTGAAAAGCTAACTTTTTGAACAACGATTAATTTTGAAGTTCAAAAAGTCAGCTTTTGATCACGAAGTTTTACAAGGAGTAGAGTCGGCATCGAAGGTTGAATTCAGCCGGGCCTTCCGGTGCTCACGTAGGTTTTTCCTACGCTCCGCTCCTCATTCCCTAGCTTAAGCATTTTACATAAAGGAGCGTGATAGTGATGGAAACAAGAGATCAAGAAAGCGTGGACCTAGAGCAATCAGAGAATCCAGGCATATATAACATAGAGGAACAAAATGAGGATGCACAACAACACGTCGATGAAGAGCAACAAGGCGGTAAAGAGCAACAACAAGCAGAGAAGAACGGAAATGAAGAAAACAACGAATACGCCAAAACGAGCAATCAAGCAGAGAAAAACCAATACGCGGATATGAATAATAACCCCAAAAAACCTGCTCCTTCAGCATCAGAACAAGCACGCAAAACACAAAGACAGATTCCGGACAACATTGAGGAATGGAAGGAGCTGCTTGTTAAATCGATTGGCTTGAACAAAAGCTTCGAGGTTCAGGTCAGAGAAATGACCTTTGGTGGTAAAAAAGTCGGGCTTCTGTTTCTCAGCGTATTTGCGAAAGATTCAGCACTGACAGAAATTATTAAGCGACTGACTTATCTTGAGACAGATAGCGTGATGGATCATGATTCAATGCACACGTTCCTAGAATGCTATGTACCAGCCATACAAATCACAACAACAAATTCTTTTCCGAAAATGATTGATGAAGTATTGATGGGAAATACGGCGTTCTATGTAGACGGAGAGCCGACTGCCCTCATTATCGATGCTAAAACCTATCCGGCACGTAACCCAGAGCAGCCTTCGCTTGAGAAAGTCGTCCGTGGGAGTCAGGATGGCTTTACCGAAACTCTAATCGTTAACGTTGCACTCATTCGTAGAAGACTGAGGGATCCGAATTTGCGTTTCGAAATGTTAAAGGTAGGAAGACGAACGCAGACGGATGTATGTATTGGATATATTGAGGATATTGCAAATGTGGAGCTGGTTGAATCCATTCGGGATAAAATAAAAGCGATCGATATTGATGGCATACCCCTAGCGGATAAGCAGTTAGAAGAAATGACGGTTAACAGCAGTTGGAATCCGTTCCCACTCGTTCGATACACAGAAAGACCAGACGTCGTTTCTGCGCAGCTTCTGGAAGGCAGTGTGACGATTATCGTTGATACGTCTCCAAGTGCAATCCTATTACCAACGACTTACTTCGATCTTGTTCAACATGCGGAAGAAAACCGTCAGAACCCATTTATGGGAACGTATATGCGTTGGGTTAGGTACTTGGGGATGTTAGTATCGTTATTCATGATGCCGCTTTGGTATTTGTTCAATGAAAATCAAGCGTTAAGACCTCAGTGGTTATGGTTCGTAGGTGCGGATAAAGTGGGACAAATACCGCTCATTCTACAGTTTCTCATCGCAGAAATCGGAGTAGATTTGCTCAGGCTAGCAGCTGTGCATACCCCTGCACCACTTGTGACAGCGATGACCTTGTTGTCAGCGATTCTGATCGGCGACATTGCCGTGAAAACAGGTTTGTTCATTAATGAGGTCATTTTGTATATGGCTGTGTCCGCAATAGGGATGTTCGCAACGCCAAGCTATGAATTAGGACTGGCAAATCGAATTATTAGGCTGGGATTGCTGCTAACTGTTTTCTTTTTCCATCAGATTGGATTTGTAGTCGTTACAACTTTAGTGTTTATCTATCTGGCTTTCAAAAGATCCTTCAACACGCCTTACCTATGGCCGTTTTTGCCCTTTAATGCCGCGGGTTTTCTGAATATTTTGCTGAGAAGACCTCTTTCAACAAACAAGAAACGATTGTCGATCTACCGGACCAAAAAAAATCGCAAACAGCCGATCTAAAGGTAATAATGCAAATGATGTGGCAAATCCTCCATTTCCCCGAGGACAGTTTTCCGCTATACTCAGGATAAATCGTGTAACTACCGGTTAAGAGTCGAATCAGACTGTGTTCCGGAATTTTCGCCAAAGGGGAAATAGAAATGTTCTTGCATGGAACTAGCAAAATTAACAGCAAAGGTCATCTAGAGATCGGAGGCTGCGACGTTACAGACTTGGCTCAGGAGTTTGGGACGCCTTTATACATTGTGGATGAGGCTCTTGTGCGCCAACGTGCGCGGGAATTTATGGATGCTTTTCGTTTGACGGGACTTCGCCACCAGGTAGCGTATGCATCGAAGGCTTTCTGTGTTATGGCTATGTGCCGAGTTGCTGAAGAGGAAGGAATGAGCCTTGATGTCGTATCAGACGGAGAGCTCTATACAGCGCTGCAAGCAGGATTCCCGGCTGCGCGTATTCATTTCCACGGAAACAACAAAACACCAGAAGAAATTAACATGGCTTTGGATGCGGGTATCGGTTGCTTTGTCGTTGATAACTTTAACGAATTGCAGCTTCTCAACGCTTTAGCAGCGGATAAGGGCAAACGCGTGAATGTATTGCTTCGCATCACACCGGGCGTGGAAGCTCATACTCATGATTACATTTCGACAGGTCAACAGGACTCGAAGTTCGGCTTTGACCTTGGGAATGGGACAGCGTTCAAGGCAATTGAAACTGCGATCAGCTTACCTCACTTGAAGGTGCTCGGAGTTCACTCCCATATTGGTTCTCAAATATTCGAAGTCGAAGGATTCCGCATGGCAGTTGAGAAGGTCGCTGCATTTGCTGTGGAAATTCGAGATAAGTTGAACTATACATTCACAGTGCTTAATCTTGGTGGTGGATTCGGAATCCGATATGTGGAAGGTGATCAGCCTCTTCCAGTGGGTGTTTATGTTCAAGCCATTGCGGATGCGATCAAAACAACATGTGAGAGTGCAAACTTCACATTGCCTGAAGTATGGATTGAACCGGGTCGCAGCATTATCGGTGACGCAGGGACGACTCTTTATACCGTTGGGACAAGCAAAGATATTCCTGGTGTTCGTAAATATATCGCTGTTGATGGTGGAATGACTGACAACCCTCGTCCAGCACTTTATGAATCCCAATATGAGGCGGTTCTTGCGAATCGTGCAAATGATGAGCTCACAGAAGTGGTTTCTGTTGCGGGTAAATGCTGCGAAAGCGGAGATATGTTGATTTGGGATCTGAAGCTGCCGACCGTACAATCGGGAGATCTACTTGCGGTATTCTGTACGGGTGCGTATAACTATGCGATGGCGAGTAACTATAATCGGATTCGCCGCCCGGCTGTTGTGTTCGTTAAGGATGGTAAAGCGGATCTTGTCGTCGCTCGGGAATCTTATCTCAATATTGTTGGGAATGACATTATCCCACAAAGGCTGCAAAAGCAGACAGTGGCGAAATAATACGAAATTATCCATTAAGATGGACATCGTGCCTACTCTGGGCATGATGTCTATTTTACGATGTATGGGATTTTGGTCGGAATTGATAATAATCTAATAGAATAGTTTTGGTTTATAGAAATTTGTTGTACAATAAGGCGATATGATTTAAGGAGGATATACAATTGTCTAAACAAGCGGTAATTAAAATGACGGATGGTAACGAGATCGTATTGGATTTATTTAACGAGGATGCTCCGAATACGGTTGCTAACTTCGAAAAGCTTGCGAACGAAGGATTTTATGACGGAATTCCCTTCCATCGTGTCATTCCTGGATTCGTAGCACAAGCTGGTTGCCCGAATGGGAATGGAACTGGCGGTCCTGGATATTCGATCAATTGCGAGCACAACAAAAATAAACACGAACGTGGCAGCTTTGCTATGGCACATCGTGGACCTAATACAGGTGGAAGCCAGTTTTACATCTGCTATAACGCTCAGCCGCATCTTGATGGTGTTCACACTGTATTCGGTAAAGTAACTGCAGGTATGGAGCATGTGGATGCTCTTAAAGGTCAAGAGAAGATGGAATCAATCCGCGTAAGCTAATTCAGTGCTCTGAGTAAAATGACATGAAACCGTGATCCTGCCTTCTGGCATAGATCGCGGTTTTTTGATTCGTCGAACAACGCAAGCAGGGATCATTATCCTTGCTTTTTATCTGGATAAATGATAATATTCCAGTCAGTATTACGTGTTATCTACAAAAGCTTGATTTTTATCATTTTTATCGCTAAACCTTCGGGGCGGGGTGTAATTCCCCACCGGCGGTGATCGGCACTTGAATCCACTGTAAGTTCATTACAGAGATCTAGCAGCCGTCAGTCCGTGACCCGTCATCGCTACTTCCGGAGCAACCGGTGGGCGTGGTGCGGTGGACCTGGTGCAATTCCGGGACCGACAGTTAAAGTCTGGATGGGAGAAGGAAGCGCAGCGCGGCCTAGCCGTGTCCATATGAAGCAAAAACTTGCCGCAGGTCTAATGCCATCTTGAACATTAGTTTTATTTGTTCTTTTTTTCACAATCCTGCGCTAGCGGACAATGGATTCAGCACGTCAAGTTAGACGTCTACACCTCACAAGAGGTTATTCGTTTTGTCGTGAAATCACTTCTATTGTATTTGCTTTAAGGACATGACCTATGGGTCTTTATATTGCTGTGTATCCAACTACCCCCGAGGCGTTCATCTCGGGGGTTTTCTGTTTGTTTGCGGATTGGAGAGGAGGATGCTAATGGAACTGCTCAATGATGATTATTACATGCAGCTTGCATTGAATTTAGCAGGGAGCGCGACAGGACAGACCGGAGTGAATCCCGTTGTAGGTTGTGTCATCGTGCAAGGCGGCAGAATCGTTGGCATGGGAGCCCATCTGAAGCACGGCGAAGGACACGCAGAAGTACTTGCCTTGAATATGGCTGGTGAGCAAGCGCGTGGCGCAACTGCATACGTGACGCTGGAACCGTGCAGTCACTATGGTAAAACACCACCTTGCTGTGAAAGGCTCATTAAGGAAGGTGTTTCCCGAGTTGTCGTAGCTACATCTGACCCCAATCCACTAGTAGCGGGTAGAGGCATTGAGCAAATGCGGAAGATGGGAATTCAAGTCGAGGTAGGGCTGCTTGAGGCTCAAGCTTGCCAATTGAATGAAGTGTTTAACAAGTTCATTCTGACGGGCACTCCCTTCGTAACCTTGAAGACCGCATTGTCGTTAGACGGTCGTATTGCAACGCGTACAGGGAACAGTCGTTGGATTACGGGTCCGGAATCAAGGGAAATCGTGCATACACTGCGTCACCGTCATAATGCCATCATGATAGGGGCAGCAACTGTATTTGCGGATGATCCGGAATTAACTACACGATTGAACGTACCTGGTTTGCATCCTACAAGAATCATAGTGGATTCCAAGCTCAGAGTTCCTTTGACCGCGCGTGTCCTGAATGAAGAAGCGCCTACGATCATTTTGACGACAGAGCAAGCTGATGAGTCTAAGGTTAAAAGTTTACATGAGCTAGGCATAGAAGTACTGCCTTGCGGGACTGGATCTCGTGTTGATCTTGTTAAGGCGATGAAGCTGTTAGGTGAACGAGGCATTAACTCAATCTTGCTTGAAGGCGGCGGAGTACTCAACGGAGCGATGATTGAAGCAGGATTAGTAGATAAGCTGATGTTATTCTATGCGCCTATCATCGTTGGTGGGGATGGATCGCCGTCTGCTTTTGCTTTCACAGGACCTGATGAAATGTCATCCGCACTCCGTTTGAATCGCGTCTCAATGCAGGCCTTCGGCGAAGATTGGTGCGTCACAGGCTATCCTACAGGCAAGGCTATGAATGATTTATCCGAAGCCATTGCTCATAAAGGAGAGAAGTAAAGTGTTCACAGGTCTAATTGAAGAAATGGGTGTACTTCGTGCAGTACAGCGACGTGGAGAGGCAATGATCTTAACGATTTCTGCGTCTAAAGTTCTTGCCGATGTCAAGCTGGGGGATAGTATTTCTGTTAATGGAGTCTGCCTCACGGTGGTGGAATTCGATCGCTATTCTTTTTCCGTAGATGTTATGCCAGAAACCTACCGGCTAACAAATCTTCATTCCATCCCATCAGGTAGTGCTCTGAATCTAGAGAGGGCAATGATGGCGGGGGGAAGATTCGGAGGTCATCTTGTCCAAGGGCATGTGGATGGCACTGGGACAATTAAAGAAAGGTCCACACAGGCCAACGCCATTGTGTTCACGGTTGAACCGAATGATGTCCAGATTATGCGACACGTCGTTCAGCAAGGCTCTATCACACTTGATGGGATTAGTCTTACCGTCGTTTCGGCTGATCGTGAAAGTGGTCATTTTACGGTTTCAATCATTCCGCACACCTTGCGGGAAACAGTACTTCAGAATAAGCATCCAGGACATACTTTGAATATTGAATGCGATATTCTTGGCAAATATGTCGATCACTTATTGAGCATGAGAGATACTCAGCCGGCTAAACAATCAGGTGGATTAACAGAATCTATACTTCGTGATAATGGATTTATGTGAGAGGGGCGAGAGTCATGGTGCAAAGTCATTTTGATACAATCGAAGATGCGATTCATGATTTAATGGAAGGAAAGGTTGTCATTGTAGTAGATGACGAGGATCGTGAAAATGAAGGGGATCTTATTGCGTTAGCGGATAAAGCTACACCAGAGGTCATAAATTTCATGATCCGCGAGGCGAGAGGGCTTCTATGTGTTCCAATCACACAAGAAAGAGCGGAAGCTCTTGACCTACCGCCGATGGTAAGTCACAATACGGATTATCATGGTACGGCATTTACCGTATCCGTCGATCATAGTTCGACAACAACGGGAATCTCTGCCCCTGAGCGTTCGCTATCGATTAAAGCGCTAATTGACCCGTCAGCAAAGCCGCATGATTTCCGCAGGCCTGGACATATTTTCCCGCTCATCGCGCGGAAGGGCGGCGTACTTAGACGTGCTGGTCATACAGAAGCCGCTGTTGATCTCGCAAGATTGTGTGGCTCAGATCCATCGGCTGTCATTTGTGAAATTATTAAAGAGGACGGAACGATGGCGAGATTACCTGATCTTGAGGTTTTCGCGCAAGAGCATTCCTTAAAGTTAATCACGATCAAAGAATTGATTCGTTATCGGAATGAAAAAGAGAAGCTTGTTAAGAAGGAAGTCGAGGTCAGAATGCCTACAGACTTCGGGATATTCCAAGCGATTGCATATACGAATGAAGTAGACAACAAGGAACATGTTGCTTTCGTTAAAGGGAAGATTGACAGCTCGAAGCCCGTGCTTGTCCGCGTGCATTCAGAATGCTTAACTGGTGATGTTTTTCACTCCCATCGGTGTGATTGCGGTCCTCAGCTAGAGGCTGCACTTAAGCAGATTGATGAAGCCGGGAGTGGTGTCTTGCTCTACATGCGCCAAGAAGGCAGAGGCATTGGTTTGATTAATAAACTACGTGCTTATGAATTACAGGAGCAGGGATTAGACACCGTGGACGCGAATATCAAGCTTGGCTTTTCTCCAGATCTACGCGATTATGGCATTGGAGCGCAAATATTGAAGGATATTGGGGTCAAGGATATTCGTCTTCTAACCAATAATCCCCGCAAGATCAAAGGCTTAGAAGGCTACGGTCTAAACGTTGTTGAGCGGGTGCCCATCCAAATGACTGAGAACGAAGATAATACGAAATATTTGCATACGAAGAAAGCTAAGCTAGGTCACTTATTGTCCTTTAAGGACGAAGTAAACACAGAAGTCTAATGGGATTGAAAACATAAAAACATAACTTAAACTTGAGAGGATGATTGAAATGTCAGTTGTTTACGAAGGTCACTTAATTTCCAAAGGTTTGAAATATGCGGTAGTCGTCGGTAGGTTTAATGAGTTTATTACATCGAAGCTATTAGGTGGAGCACTTGATGCGCTTAAGCGGCATGGTGCTGAGGAAAGTGAAATTGAGATTGCTTGGGTTCCAGGCGCATTCGAAATTCCCTTTATTGCGCAGAAATTTGCTGAAAGCGGCAAATATGATGCTGTTATTACGCTTGGTGCTGTTATTCGTGGTTCAACACCGCATTTCGACTATGTTTCCAGTGAAGTGACTAAGGGTGTAGCTGCGATTTCATTGAAGACGGGCGTTCCTACCATATTCGGAGTATTGACTACGGATAGTATTGAGCAAGCAGTTGAGCGTGCGGGCACTAAAGCTGGGAATAAAGGCTGGGAAGCTGCAACTACGGCAATTGAAATGGCAAATTTGACTCGTGCAATTACAGGGTAAATAACCTTATAATGAAAAGATGACAAAATGAGTACGCGTGATAAGCAGGAGGAGAAATTCGAGTGGCAATGTTATATAAGCTGGAAACTTTCGAAGGGCCGCTCGATTTGCTGCTGCATCTTATCGATAAAGCAGAAATTGATATTCAGGATATTTCGATCAATGACATTACAGATCAATATATGGAGTATTTAGCGGCTATGCAAGTGCTCGAGCTTGACATTACCAGCGAGTTTCTCGTTATGGCTGCCACACTGCTTTCTATGAAGAGCAGACAGCTCCTTCCGAAGCCTCCCGTAACCGAGGAGCCATGGCTTACCGTGGATGACGATGATTATTTGGATCCGCGGGAAGAATTGATCCGCAAGCTACTCGAATACCGTAAATTCAAATCGGTAGCTGGGCAGCTACGTGAGAAGGAATGGGATCGAAGCCAAGTGTATACGCGGGAGCCGACGGATTTGACGCCTTTCGAGAAAGTCGTGCAAACGAATCCGGTTGAAGGGCTACATGTAGAGGATCTGGTGAATGCATTCCAGAAAGCAATGAGACGATTAGCTGGACGTCATCGGGTATCTTCTATTCGGAAAGATGAAATATCGGTTAAAGATCGGATTTTTGATATTATAGAAACATTAAAAAACAGATCCAATGAGGGAAAATTATTATTTTCCCAGTTGCTCAGCGATGAGGATGACCGTGGGGAAATCGTTGTGACTTTTCTGGCTATCCTCGAATTAATGAAGCGTAAATGGGTTTCTTGCCATCAAAGCGCTTTGTTTGATGAAATCGTGTTGTCGTGGACGGGGAGAGAGGATAACAATGGATTACTCGACATTGAAATCAGTACTTGAGGGACTACTATTCGTCTCTGGCGACGAAGGAATAACCGCCAAAACAGCCGCAGAAGTGGTTGAGTCAGATGTGGAAGTCGTCAAAGATGTTCTTAAAGATTTACAGAAGGAGCTCGGCAAGAAAAATCGAGGAATTCGAATTGCAGAAGTAGCGGGTGGTTATCGGTTAACTACCGTGATTGAGCACGCTCCCTATTTCGAGAAGCTCGCCTATTCACCTTCGCGTTCGGCGCTTTCGCAAGCCGCATTAGAAACCTTATCGATCATTGCATACAGGCAGCCGATTACCCGTGTGGAGATCGAGGAAATCCGTGGAGTTAAGGCAGATCGCGCATTACATAATCTGGTTAATAAAGATTTAATCGAGGAGAAAGGTCGTGCCGATGCGCTAGGTAGGCCGATTCTCTATGGTACGACGAAATCATTCTTAGATTATTTTGGTTTGGCGAGTATAGCCGGCTTACCGGAGCCATCCATATCTGAAGGCGACGATGAGTTGGAAGAAAGAACGAAGATGCTGTTCGATCGGATTGAAGGGCGTCAGCTCTCTATGGAAGATATGGATAAAGAACTGGATACGGAAATAGATTCGGAATAATATTCTTATAATGGAATGAAGAATTGTCAGAAGGTCATACTACCCCTAGGAAAGGCGGGGGAGGTATGGCCTTCTGGCTTTGGTTGCTTTGGATTGCGGGGACAATTGTTGTTGTATGCTTCATCGCAGCTTTATTTTCGAGGATCCGTGTTCGTGTTCGTTATTCGCGTAGCGGTCATTTGGATCAGCTTGTAGTTGTCACTCAAGCTTTGTACGGATTGTTTCATTATCAGATTATTCTACCGACCATTGTTATTCGTGACTGGAGCGTCATTTTTCGCGAACAAAGTGTTGGGGGATTGCCTGGTGGCCACAATCAAAAGAAAAAAAGACGTTTCATCGGTAGAGGGACTATTCTTCGATACGCCAGAGCTTATAGGACACTTTTACTATCGACTAAGAAATTCAAGCGCTGGGCTAGACAATCGATGAAAAAAGTGGAGTGTACCCGTTGGCGGCTTGATTTCCGCGTAGGAACGGGGGATGCTGCTTCAACGGCGGTTGTGTCAGGCTTGTTATGGGCAATATCCGGATGTGCTTCGGGAATTGCCGGACAATACATAACATTAAAGACTTCCCCGCAAGGCCAGGTAGCGACTAATTACTCTGCGCCTGAATTTACGGTCGTTTGGGAAGCGGATTTTCGCATTCGCTTAGGCACAGCTTTGGGGGTAATACTTAAGCTTGGCACGAAAACGATTCAGTTAAAGAAGGCTATCCGTGCTTGGCGCAATTGGTTATCAGGGCCTAAGGAAGCTTAATTTTGCTTCGTACATACTCGCTCCTCATAGTGCGCACAATACAAAAAGCGTAGGTAAGTTCTTTTCTATATCGCGAATCGAGGAGGAGTAAACAATGGCTGAGCATCCAATTAACGGTTTAATGCAAACCGCCATGGAGAACATTAAGGACATGGTGGACGTCAATACTATTGTCGGCGAACCGGTTCAAACACCTGACGGCAGCGTGATTTTACCAATATCTAAAGTTGGTTTCGGATTTGCTGCTGGGGGGAGTGAGTTTACTGGCATAGAAGACCCTTCAGGGGGTTCTCACCAGAAGTCAAATGGACAAGACGGACATAATGCCTCAGTATCCCTCCCTTTCGGTGGAGGTAGTGGTGGTGGTGTCTCCATTACGCCAATTGCGTTTCTCGTCGTAGGCTCGCAAGGCGTCAAGGTTGTACCGTTGGATAATCAGACCCATCTTCTTGAACGCTTAATTGACGCTGCTCCACTATGGGTTGATAAGCTGAAAAATGCTTTCCAGAGCAATCACGACTCCACTACGAGTACCCACATTTCAGCTGACATCTCTAAATCATCTGACAATATGATGTAACACTCAAATACTCATAAAGTTATTTACTTTTACCGATCTACCGACCTATTGGTCGGTATTTTTTTATGAACCCGCCTATCCAAAAGTCGCATACCACTTACATACTTTTGGACATGCTTACATAAAATTGATACATGGACGATTGTAACGGTCTCAAGAAAGCAAAGAGCGGCAAGTGATTTGAGGAGGATACGCATGTTCACCTTGACCAGATATCATTTACCACGTTTCATCGGAATGGGAATAATTACGGTTTCATTGTTTTTGGTGCCCGTTCATACCGCTGTATCCGCAACGCAAGAAGCCGCGCCTGAAGAAGCAGGAATACCAAATCCACCGATGAATCACGCCAAATCTGCGGCGCTCATTGACGTTACCTCTGGGCGTATTTTGTTCAGCCAGCGAGGGGATGAGCCCATGAAAATCGCTAGCTTAACGAAGATCATGACAGCGATCGTTGCGATCGAGCACGGCCAGTTGGATAGCACGGTTAAAGTGAGCACTCGTGCAGCGGGTAAAGAAGGCTCTTCGCTTTTTCTGAAGGCTGGGGAGAAGATTTCGCTGCGAAATGTGCTTTACGGCCTTATGCTTCGTTCAGGCAATGATGCTGCAACGGCCGTAGCAGAGCATGTCGGAGGCTCTGTCGAAGGCTTCGCTTACCTGATGAATCAGAAAGCTGAGGAAATCGGACTTACCCATAGTCACTTCATGAATCCGCACGGATTAGATGAACAAGGTCATTATTCATCAGCGAATGATTTGGCCAAGCTTACTGCTTATGCCATGCACAATTCAGACTTCAAAGAAATTGTTAAAACTCAAGTGAAGACCGCTCCTAACCCGAATGATTCCTGGGATTATAAATGGGTGAACAAAAATAAGATGCTAACGATGTATGAAGGTGCAGATGGTGTTAAAACCGGGTATACGAAGCAAGCCTTACGTACACTCGTCAGTTCTGCTACTAGGAATGGTCAGCAGCTTGTTGCCGTTACCTTGAACGACGGGGATGATTGGCGTGATCACATGAATTTACTCGATTATGGATTTGCTCATTTCCCCCTTACCAGTGTCACGAAAGCGGGTGAGCGTGTCGCCGGATACCCTTACAAGGTATCGAACAGCTTCGTATATCCATTCGCAGCAGGGGAACGTGATCAGTTAGATATTCGATTGGCTCCTTTGCGAGAAGGAACAGTCCATTATAATTTGGGCTACCGGGGACAGCTAAAATTTGTCTTGAAAGATAAGCTCATCGGAACCGTTACCATCATTGAGGCAACAGATCAGCAGCAATCACAGCAGACGATTGAGATGGAGGATTCAGAACCGTCTAACGCTCGTGCAACAGCAGGACAACATTCATTTCTCACAGCGATGAGATCTACAATAAGAGCACTGTTTCTGCAAGAGGGGGCGTAGAGATGGTGAATTGGATTTGGATGGGGATGATCGTGTTCAGTGTTGTGTTTGGTGCAGCGAATGGCAAAATGGAGCAAGTCGCTGAAGCGGCATTCGGTGGTGCGCAGACTGGAGTTACTGTATGTTTAGGCCTCATTAGCATTCTCGTATTCTGGATGGGACTCATGCGAATTGCAGAGGATGCGGGACTCGTACGAAAGCTATCCGTTCTGTTGGCTCCGATTGTCAGAAAGCTGTTCCCAGACGTTCCGGCGGATCATCCTGCGATGGGGTACATTCTATCGAATATGAGTGCGAATTTGCTAGGCTTAGGAAACGCAGCAACACCGATGGGAATCAAGGCCATGCAGGAGCTGCAGAAGCTTAGCGCGGAGCCTACAGTAGCAACTCCAGCGATGTGTACACTTCTAGCTCTAAATACTGCAAGTATTACGCTGGTCCCTACGACGATGATAGCGATCCGGATGAATTTCGGCTCCGTTCATCCTGCGGATATCGTTGCCCCTACTTTATTGGCAACAATCATATCCACCGGGGCAGCCATCCTAATTGATAGGTGGTATCGTAGCAAAAATAAAACACCGCCCACCTCTTCATCAATTCGAATGAATAAGGGGGCTGCACCTCCAACATCCCAGATTAACCCTTCCGCTCCCGCAGGGGGAGGCTGATTCTATTGGTCGAGTTGATTCAGATTGTATCCACTTGGACGATACCTGTACTTATAGCCTTTATTCCTTTATACGCGTCACTCCGTAAAGTACCTGTTTATGAATCTTTTATTGATGGGGCCAAGGACGGTTTCCAAACAGCCATTAGCATCATCCCTCACTTAGTTGGCATGATGACAGCAATCAGCATGTTCAGAGCATCTGGAGCAATGGACGCTTTCGTAGGGTTAATTAGACCTTTGTTAGAGGGCTTTGGAATTCCAGGTGATGTGCTGCCCCTCGCCCTACTTCGTCCGATAACTGGAGCGGGCTCATTAGCCTTTGTTACGGATCTAATTAAAGAACAAGGGCCGGATACTTTCGTCGCACGGATTGCCTCGACCATTCAAGGTAGCACGGACACAACTTTATATGTTCTAACGGTTTATTTCGGTGCAATAGGCATTCGGAATTCACGTTATGCATTAAAAGTAGGCTTATTATCTGATCTAGTTGGGTTCTTTGCTGCTGTTGCCGCTTGCTGGTTGATGTTTGGCTTGGTATGATGGGTAATGAGGTGAACGACCGTGGAGGAAAGATTACAGAAGGTTCTTGCTAATGCCGGTGTTGCTTCTAGGCGCAAATGCGAAGATCTCATTACAGCCGGTAAAGTTACGGTTAATGGAGAAGTCGTAACAGAGCTTGGGGTCAAAGCCGATCCAACTAAAGATACCATAACGGTATCTGGTAAACCGATTAAGAAAGAAGCTAAGGTTTATCTGATGTTCAACAAGCCCAAGGGAGTCATTACAAGCGTATCCGATCCCCAAGGCCGAAGTGTCGTTATGGACTATTTGAAGGAAATCAAGGAGCGGTTATATCCGGTCGGACGATTGGATTACGATTCTGAAGGTTTGCTACTCATGACGAATGATGGTGACCTAGCTCATAAGCTAACTCATCCGAGCCATCATGTACCGAAAACCTATCATGCCACAGTGGAGCGAGTTCCCCATGGTAATTCATTGGAGAAATTGGTGAAGGGCATCAAGCTTGAGGATGGGATAACGGCTCCGGCTGAAGTTGAATATCATGATATCGATCCTGAGAAGAAGTTTGCGACGATATCTATTACGATTCATGAAGGACGTAACCGTCAAGTACGCCGGATGTTCGACGCGATTCATCATCCTGTTACTCGATTGAAAAGGATTTCCTTCGGAGGCTTGTTTCTTAATAATTTACAGCGGGGCAAACATCGACGACTTACAGCAGAAGAGGTAAGAAAGCTTGAAGAGTCGGTAGCGGGAATCGCCATCGATCCTGAAGCAACGCTAGAAGATACAATCGATTGAGAATTCAGAGCTGTCAAATAAGGACAACGGTTTTTTGAAATGCAAGGGGTTGTCCTAAGAGTGAAATGCTCCCCAAACAGTAGACAGGTGTAATAATAAAACCTGATACCGTTAGGGGAGTATTTTCTATGTACAAAAGTAAACTTAGTGCTGCTGAAACTCTTGAAAATGAGTACGGAAAAGTGAAGCGACTGAAAATCGGATTGAAACGGGAGGCGGGTCACAATGAGCTCGAGATCGCGTTGCTCCAGTAACTTCCCAAGCAGCAAGTGGTCACCCTTTTTATTGTACTAAATTAGACATACAAAGCTGCTGAATCGTGAGGAAAATCAACGTATACTGGAGAAGGTCGATTGATGATGGACGATCATTCCGCTACAATGGAAGTAATGAATTACGGGTGGGGAGTAGGTTATATATGGGACGTTATCGCAAATCAATACAATACATAATATTGGCTGCTGTACTCCTAGTAGGAGGCTATGCGATCGCCAATTCTTTATTTTCGAAGAGTGTCGTACTAACTAAGGGAGACAAGCCTCCATCTTTCCGTCTAGCTGGCTTAGACAATGAGGTTCATGAGCTACAGGATTATGAAGGGAAGCCTCTCATCTTGAATTTCTGGGGTACGTTCTGTCCCCCTTGCCGTGATGAAATGCCCGCCCTGCAGAAGCAGTATGATAAATGGAAAGGGGAAGGACTTGAACTTGTGGGAATCAACTTGAGCGAGGATAAGTTAACCGTTGAAAGCTTCATTCGACAAGTTGGAGTGAGCTTCCCGATTCTAATGGATAAGGATAAGAAAACGGAGAAGAAGTACGGTCTTAAGCAATACCCGACCACATTTTTCATTACCCCTAAGGGTGTAATCCAAGAGGTTGTCATCGGTGGTTTATTGTCCGAAGAGGAAATAGAAGTACGCGTGCAGAGGTTAATGAAATCTTGAATGCAAAGTTAAGGAGGCAATACAGTTGTTCCAGAACACCAAGTGCGAGTGTGGACACCAGAATCCTGTAGGTACGGTATTGTGCGAGTCATGCGGCAAGCCCCTACTCGAGGAATTACTGACCGACGAGAGCGCCCCACTTGAAATGAGATACGACGGGGTAGCCCGTAGATCCCAGAAAGCGAACCCTCATATTGTAGATCGGATTTGGAATTTTTTCTCATCGGTAAAAATTGCCGTTTATCTGATTGCAATTACGCTTGTAGGAGCTTGTCTCGGTACGATTTTCCAACAAGAAAATACTTTGATCAATATGACCGAGAGATCGGAGTTCGCAGCCTTTTACAAAGAGCAGCACGGAACGTTTGGCGTCATCTACCATGCGTTAGGCTTGTCGAGAACGTACGAGTCTTGGTGGTTCGTCTTGCTTCTCGTTATGATTGGCACCTCGCTCGTCATATGTAGTCTAGATCGAGTTCTGCCGCTCTATCGCGCTCTATCTAAACAGCAGATTCGTAAGCATCTCCAATTCATCACACGACAACAGGTTGTTTACAACGGGACAGTTGAAGGTGATCAAGAAGCATGGCTTACTGAATTAGGTAAACAGCTTAAACGTAAGCACTATCGTGTATATCAGGAAAAGGGAGCTTTGCTAGCAGAGAAAAATAGATTTAGCCGATGGGGACCGTATATTAACCACATTGGACTTATTATTTTCCTACTCGCAGTATTAGGTCGCAGTATACCTGCCTGGCATATGGATAAATATCTCACTCTCTATGAAGGAGAAACGAGACAAATCCCAGATACGAATTATTACGTAAAAAATGAAAACTTCACTGTGGACTATTATACAGATGATGAGCTTGCGAACAATCAGAAAGGGACGAAGGTCGTTAAGCTGTACGAGACGGAAGCCCGTTTATACGAATGTACGGACGCTTGTGATGATCCGATGAAAGAACCTGTTCTGACCGAAGTTAAGCATCATAACATTCGAGTGAATAGCGCGCTTTCATATAAGGGCTTGAAGTTGTATCAGAATAGCTACCAAGAACGAGTACGTTTCATCTCTGTTAAGCCGTCTTTAATAAACTCTGCAACAGGTAAATCATTAGGCACGTTCGAATTGTCCATGGATCATCCAGCTGAGAAGCTTGAAGTTGGGTCTTATAAGCTGACGCTTAGTGATTATTATCCGGATTTCTCCTTAGATGATAAAAGCCAGCCAATGACTAAGACGAGGGAGCCAAACAATCCTGCGTTCGTGATCAGAGTCAATGGTCCGAACATTCAAGCTGCTGGAGAATTATATATCTATTTCGCAATGCCTAGCGAGAAAAGTAAATATTATGAGAAAATTATCAATGAGAGCTTTAAGCAAAGAGGAGATAATACGGGACTTTTCACAATTAAGGTGGAAAACCCGATCGTCGATGGTAAAATGAATAATATCACCTATTCCGAATATTCGACTTATTTGAACATCCGAGTGGACAAGGCTATGCCTTACATTTGGTTCGGTGCAGCGATTTCTATGATTGGACTCATCATGGGCTTCTACTGGCAGCATAGGCGGATATGGTTGAGGTTTGATGATCATTCACTTTCACTCGGAGGTCATACAAACAAAAATAGCTTTGGTCTAAGGGCTGATGTTGCTTGGGCTTTGGGGAAAACCGGTATCGAGGTAGAACCCAAATCGCTTGATAATAGGAGGAATGTACGTTGACGTTGAATGGGTGGATAGATTTCAGCAGTGATGCTTTTATAGTTGCTTTTTATTTGTATTGTGCCTCATTTATATGCTTCGCGATCGCGGTTGCAGGAAAGCGTTGGAGCAACCGTAAACCGGAGGATCACACTTCCCGTTGGGGGAAAATTGGCTTTGGCTTGGCCGTGCTTGGATGGCTTGCACATCTGACTTTCTTCTTTACCCGATGGTATGGTGGCGGACATATTCCGACAAGTAATATGTATGAGTTTATGACTTTTCTAGGTATGGCGATAATGTTCGCATTCATCGTTGTGCATCTCATTTACCGCAACATGATCTTGGGAGCCTTCGCGCTGCCTCTGATTATTATTATTATCGCTTATGCTTCTGTATTTCCTTCTGAAGTGCAGCCGCTCATTCCGGCATTAAATAACTATTGGTTGAAAATACATGTTACAACGGCGGCGACTGGTGAAGCCTTCTTTGCAGTTGGATTTGCCGCAGCTCTTATGCAGCTTATTCGAGTGGTCGATTTTACCCGCACAGACAAAGCGGGTAAACGCTCGCAGTTCTGGACGGAGTTCTCTCTGTTTGTCATTATCGTTCTTATTGGCTTCCTTGTTGCTGTGTTTACGTTCCGTGCTGCGGGATATGAGTCAACCTTTAACCAAGAGACGATCGTGATTGATGACGCTGGTATTGCCAAATCATCCGTTAAAGAAGTGATATACAGCTTACCGCCTCTAGTAGCTCCTTATAATAGCGAAGCAGTTTCATTCCAATCCTTCATTGGAATGAAAGAGCCATTGTTTGAATCCCCATCTTGGTTAAATGGTGCCAATGCGGGACGCAAGCTCAATACAGTAATATGGTCAGTCATTGCCGGTCTCCTGCTATACGGTGTGCTCCGATTGTTCGCACGCAAGAAGCTCGCGGCGGTTATTCATCCTCATCTGTCTGATATAGACCCGGATGATTTGGAGGAAATTAGTTACCGTGCTATTGCAATCGGATTCCCTATCTTTACACTGGGTGCGCTCATCTTTGCCATGATATGGGCAGAAATCGCTTGGTCACGTTTCTGGGGCTGGGATCCGAAGGAAGTATGGGCTCTCGTTACATTTTTGTTTTACAGTGTTTACTTGCATCTCCGATTGTCTCGCGGATGGCAAGGAACGCGCTCGGCGTGGCTGGCGGTTATCGGCTTCCTTGTCGTTATGTTTACCTTAGTAGGTGTTAATCTCGTCATTGCCGGGTTGCATTCATACTCCGGAGTATAAGATAGACTTAGAACATAGAGCCGAGAGGGTGCATTCGTATGAATACAGGAAATCGGATTTTGGTAGTGGATGACGAGGAAAGAATTCGTCGATTGCTCAGAATGTATTTGGAGAAGGAAGGCTATATCATCGATGAGGCGGAGGATGGTGAAACCGCTCTTCGTAAAGCACAAGAGGAAGAATTCGATCTCATCGTGCTAGATCTTATGCTTCCAGGTATCGATGGGCTTGAGGTATGTGCACGCCTGCGCCAGCAGAAAGCGACTCCAGTACTTATGCTCACGGCTAAAGGTGAAGAAGTAAATCGAGTTCAAGGGTTTGAAGTGGGCGCGGATGATTATGTCGTGAAGCCATTTAGTCCACGGGAAGTTATTTTCCGGATTAAAGCGATCCTTCGTCGTTCGTCTGCGACAGCTTTCTTATCCAAAGAATTGAATACAAGTAACAACATCGTATTTCCTTATTTAATTATCGAGCATGATGCGCATCGCGTCATCGCTAGTAGCCAAGAAGTGAACTTAACACCTAAGGAATATGAGCTTCTTCACTATTTAGCAAGTACTCCGGACAAAGTATTCTCCCGTGAAGAACTACTTAAAGATGTTTGGAACTACGATTTCTTCGGCGATCTGCGTACGGTTGACACTCATGTGAAGCGGCTGCGCGAGAAGCTAAACCGTGTATCCTCGGAAGCGGCGTCGATGATTACGACAGTATGGGGAGTCGGCTACAAGTTAGAGGCGGCGAAGTAGGGTATGGCCATATGGAGATCAGTCGTTGGAAAAATGTGGCTAACGATTATCGGCTTAGTTGCAGTTGTAATAATAACGCTTGGACTGTTCCTGCTGGAGTATATCGATTTATCGTTCACTGAGCCAGAGAAAATCAAACATTTGTTCATTTACTCTGGCATTATCGGTTTTCTGTTAACAACGTTCTTCGCCTTTTTCCTTCTCACCAAAATCACCCAGCCCCTTAGGGAGATGAAGGATGCAGCGAATCGGGTTGCTCAAGGAGATTACTCGACCCGGGTAACGATTCGTTCTTCCGATGAAATCGGAGAGCTTGCTAATACATTTAATCAAATGGCTTCTGAATTGCACACGCTCATTCGTGATATTCAGCATGAACGAGATCACCTGAGCAGTGTACTAAGAAGTATGACGGACTCGGTTATTTCCTTCAATAATGAAGGGGAGGTCATCCTGACGAATCCTCAAGGCCAATGCCTTCTTAAGGATTGGAGTACTGTTGATTGGTCCGACGATGACTTATCGGAGCGCGATTCTAACGTTCCAGGACCGCTTCGTGACCTCTTCCAAAATGTGATTATTAGTACTAGTGGTAAGGAGCTCACTGGGAAAATCCACGTAAAGAGCGGAGTTTGGTCAGTCGTCATGACGCCACTTGTGTCAACGGATTCGATCCGGGGCGCTGTAGCAGTGCTGCGGGATGTCACAGAAGAATTTCGCGTGGACAAGATGCGTAAGGACTTCGTCGCGAATGTATCGCATGAAATTAGAACACCCCTATCCATGGTTCAAGGGTATAGTGAAGCGCTCATGGATGATATTGTAGCAACTCCGGAGGAACGGAGGGAGCTGGTGCAGGTCATCCATGATGAATCATTAAGAATGGGTCGCCTAGTTAAGGATCTGCTTGATTTAGCGAGGATGGAAGCCGGATATTTAGAGATGGAATTCCAGCAGCTGGATGTGAATGGCCTCATATCGCGAGTGTATCGTAAGTTTAATGCTTTGGCGAAGGAACGCAACATCGTGCTTACGAAGTCACAGGAGGATCCGAATCTTGTGCTTGAAGCCGCGGATGTAGATAGACTTGAGCAGGTATTAACAAACCTTATGGATAATGCTCTTCGTCATACCGCATCTGGAGCTGCTATTTCTTTGATTGCCGCTCGTATTGATAATGACAAGGGTAGCTGGCTGGAGATTAAGGTTATGGATCTAGGACGGGGTATTCCTCCTGAAGATTTGCCTTTCATCTTCGAACGCTTCTACAAGGCGGATAAAGCCCGTAAGAGGGAAATGACGGGTGGAACAGGACTTGGACTAGCCATTGTCAAAAACCTGATCGTCGCCCACGGAGGCACGATTAGTGCCACTAGCCAGCCAGGTGAAGGAACAACATTCTCGATTCATTTGCCCGTTTATGCAAATCGGATTATGAAGTAGAAGTAAGATCGATTGATCCCGTTTTCCGGTGATCACGATCTTTTTTTTGTCTTCAAAACTCACAACAAGGAGATTTCACGATTCAAAAGGCAAACTGTCGCTCCTACAGGAAATACATACCCTCTATTTTCATCGATTTAGGAAAGTTGACCAAAAAACGAAAGGGGTGGCACAGGAATGAATCCCTGAACCACCCATTTTTGACTTTAATCTTGAAAGTCATCTTATTGCTTAATCCAAATGAACTTCTTTAGCAGTTTTCAGGTCAGGTAGGGCAGTAAGCTCGCTTAACACTTGCTTAGTTACGCCTTTATCGACACCTAGTAGCATGATCGCTTCGCCACCGACGATTTTACGTCCTACTTGCATTGTAGCGATATTGATTTCATTCGTACCAAGCAGTGTACCTACACGACCGATAATGCCTGGTTTGTCATCATGAGAGATAAGTAGAATATGGCCTTGTGGTTCAACGTCAACTGGGAACTTGTCAACTTGAGTAATTCTAGGTCCGAATCCGTTCAAGAGTGTACCAGCGACAAGACGTTCTTCTTTATCTGTGCGCAAAGTTACGCTAACTTGGTTAGTGAACCCTTTGGCTGTATGGGATTTCGTAATCACGATATTTACATCGCGGTTCTTAGCAAGATGCATCGCATTAACAACGTTGACTTGATCGGCACCTAAATGATAAGCAAGAACTCCTCCAACAATGTGGCGAGTTAACGGTTGAGTATCGACTTCGGCTAGATCACCTGCATAAGAAACGGCAATTTCCTTCACAGGACCCGCAGCGATTTGAGCTGCAAAGCTACCTAGCTTCTTACCTAGCGAGAAGTAAGGCTCAAGCTTAGAAAGAACTTCAGCAGCAACCGGAGGCATGTTAACCGCATTTTTGAACGGCTCACCACGGAGGATGTGTAGAAGTTGCTCCGAGACATCGATAGCTACATTCTCTTGGGCTTCGATAGTGGAAGCACCCAAATGTGGTGTAACGATGATTTTTGGATGTGATAAGAACGGGTGATCGGAAGCAGGAGGCTCTTCTTCGAATACGTCGAAAGCCGCTCCAGCAACTCGTCCAGCATCGATTGCTTCAACAAGTGCCAATTCATCGATAATACCGCCGCGTGCGCAGTTGACGATACGTACGCCTTGCTTGATGCGAGCAAATTGATCTTTGCCGATCATATGACGGGTTTCCGGAGTCAGTGGAGTATGGACAGTAATAAAGTCAGCCTCAGCAATAATGTCTTCAACGGATGCTTTACGAACACCCATTTTCTCTGCACGTTCTTCCGTTAGGAAGGGATCGAAGCCTAGAACGTTCATTCCGAATGCTTTGGCGCGAGCAGCAACCTCGCTACCGATACGTCCCATGCCTAATACTCCAAGCACTTTGTTGCGAAGCTCAACACCAACGAAGGATTTGCGATCCCAAACGCCGCCTACCGTTTTCAAGTATGCTTGCGGAATGTGGCGAGCAACGGCCATCATCATAGCGAAAGTATGCTCACAGGTTGTGATGGTGTTTCCATCAGGGGCATTGATAACGATAATACCGCGTTTTGTAGCCGCTTCAAGGTCGATGTTATCGACGCCTACGCCAGCTCTGCCGATTACTTTTAACTGCTTACCGGCATTCATAATTTTTTCTGTTACACGAGTCTGGCTACGAACGAGTAATGCGTCATATTCACCAATGATGGATACTAGCTCGTCTTCGCTTAAACCTGTTTTCTTGTCAATAGTAATGTCGGAAGCTTCAACTAGAAGTGAAATACCTAAGTCGCTAATCGGATCTGATACCAAAACTTTAAACATGTGTGGAATCCTCCTTCGAAATATAGAAAACACCCTCAACCGCCGCTCTCCGCATGAAGCGGACATACGGTGCGTAGAGGGTGACTCCGCAAGGTCACTTCTATTCTTGTTTCTCAATACGCACGAGCACCGGTTCCAATTGCCTATCCTATTTTATAGCAATGAGATAGGCAATTGCAATGGCGAAAGTGCAACAAAATGATTCGAACCTACGTTAATTGACAAATAGCTTTACTTTCCAGGGAAGAAAAACGGAAGCTGTGGCAATTGCTCACTATCGTAGAAGCGAGATTTCATTTCAGCGAAGTCGCCACTACGAACAGCTTCAGTACTTGTTAATAGCTCTGCGATTGCGTTGAAGCTCTTGACCTTCCGCTTTTCTGCTTGACCTGAGAGAATAAATTGATCGATTCTCGCAGTCAAATCATGCGGCAAATATTCAGACATTTGCAATTGTGCGGCCAAGTAGTCGGAGGATATTTTGTTCTTAACGAGGAACGGTAGTTTCTTCCATGCCGCGATCGTAAGAACTTCAGGGCTTTCGTAATTGTCAGGAATATCGGAGTTGACTGATTTAGCCCAGCTTACCATGGAGCTATAATATTCCTTCTGGGCATTTAGTGATTGAGTACGCCCTTCCTTGTAGAAGGAATCTTTGTTAATTTTGTCCATTACCATGTCTGCAGTACCTTCATTGGCCGAAGCTGCTAACGAAGAGAACGTTTCTTGGAATAGCTTTAAGCTTTTTAAGTAGCTTGTTTGTGAGTTTTTAAGTTGTGGTGAGATTGGAGCTACATAAACCGCTTTTACTGAGTCATACTTTTTCTGGGCAGATTTGGATAATTCCTTCATAGATGCCGCACGATCCGCAGTTGGATCGGATTGCCACTTATTTTGGGCGGCGAACCAATCGTTTTGAAATTCACGGTAAGGTAAAAATACGGTATGATAGAATGAAACTAAATCTTGTTGTTGGTAGGCATTTGGTTGCGGGGTTGCCGCTGCCTCTTGCACCTCACTTGCGACTTGCTTGGCTTCGGTTCTATCAGTGCCCACTTTAACGCCGTAAAAAAAAGCACCCACTGCGATGACAAGCATGAGTAAGAAAGCTAGAGAAAACATGAGATCTGATCTGTTTAGGCGCTTTTCCATCGGTTACTCCTTTGAACGGTAGTTTGTTGGTAGTCCTAGTATAGAAAAAAAAATTGCACTTGAACACACAAAAATTCACAAAATACGAGGGAACATGAAAAAATTCGACATTAGAAACATCAAAATACGCAAAGTAACCGTTGACCAGTTGAATGATAAGATGCTACTAATGAATTTGTATGTAACCCAAGTGCTTACACTTATTATCGGAATTGTGTGGATTTTATTTCAGGGTCGAAATCCTCTTGATTTTTTCAAATTGCCGATAACTAATGATTTTATTATCTGGGGAACAGGTCTGGCGATTCTTGTTTTAATTTTTGATTTAGGGATCTCCCGTTTCGTCCCAGAAGAAGCGGCAGATGATGGTGGCGTTAACGAAAGAATTTTTAAAACAAGAGCATTGTGGCATATCGCCGTAATTTCTTTGGTTGTTGCGATTTGCGAAGAGGTTTTGTTCCGTGGAGCTATTCAATTCGCGATAGGACCTTATTGGACTAGTATTTTATTTGCTGCAATCCACGTTCGTTATTTACGTCATTGGATACCGACGGGCTTGGTATTCTTGATCAGTTATGGTTTAGGTTGGATTATGATTCATACAGGTACGTTATGGGCTCCCATTTTGGCCCATTTTCTAATTGATTTCGTGATGGGTTGCATCATACGTTTTCGGAGGGAAGAGTAATGCAAGAGGAAGGCGATTCTTCATCGGTATGGGGTAAATATGTTGCGGCCAAGAAAACGGCTTTCGGTACCCCGGAGGATAGCGAGGCGCTTCAAGGCTTAGCTGAGCTGGAGGCTGCTATAGCAGAGAAAGCAGCTAACTCCGGGATCCCGGAAATTGGATTGCCTCCGCGTTCGGGCGTTCATCCAGTTAAACGAAGCCAAATGTCTAGATGGTTTTATTTGACACTTGTTATTTTATTCGCCTCTTTGGTGATTGGTTTAATATGGTGGGGACAACGTGAATATAATTATTGAAAAAAGGGCCATTGAGCATCATTGCTCAATGGCCCTTTTTTGTGAAGTTACAGTTCAGTATCAATGGCATTAGGATCAACGAAGGAATAACCCTTCTCCTCTAGCTGGGTGAGTAAGTTATCTAATGTTTTGGCGGTCCATGGTAGCTCATGCATAAGAATGTTACTTCCTGAGTGCAATTGCTCCATGACATTGTCGATTACGGCTTGAGGCCGTTTTTCTTCAGCAATTTTGCTCATATCCCAGTCCAGAGAGCCGTTGGACCAGGTCATGAACAATAATCCGTTGTCCTTAGATATTTTGCGCACATCATCATTAGAGGCTCCAAATGGAGGCCTGAAGAAAACGGGAGATTTGCCCGTAATTTCTTTAACAAGCGATTGTACTTGTTCGATTTGTTCTTTGATTTTCGGTGCTTTTTCTTTCTTCAAAGAGATGTGATCCCAGGAGTGATTACCGATAACCTGGTTGCGCTCGTCAATGACTTTGAGAAGATCAGGATTTTCTTTCACGCGATAACCATTTACGAAAAAGATGGCTTTCGCATTATGTTTGTCCAATGTATCTAACAAAGGATCCAGCGTTGCATGATCTTTAGGGCCGTCATCAAAAGTAAGGAGAACAACTTTGCTTTCCGTCTTTTCTTTATCAATAGGAACAATGAAATAATTTTTATTCATTTGATACGTTTTCTCAACTTCGGTTGGTTCAGGTGCGGTGCTTGGTTCGATTTCATCGGAAGCAGAAGCTTCTGGACTGGAAGAAGAAGTAGGAGTTGGTGAAGCGGTCTCCGTGACGGTAGGAGGGGACGAAGAACTACTGCCGTTTGTTGTAGAGCTATTTCCGCAGGCGGCAAGGCCTAATAGTAAAACGGTTGTACATAATGCAATTACTAGACGATTCATGATGAAATGACCTCCAATTAACATTCGTTGCGTAAGTCCGATTGTATCATAATTACCCCATTTTTCGACAGGTGACAACCTTCCTTATTTTGATGGGGCATGTCTTACGATCACTCGGTCACACTAAAGCTAATAAGGAGGTGGCAAATGAAAATCGGGACTTTCATTTTAGGTGGATTAGCGGGCGCTGCAGTTGTTATGATGATCCAACGCAATCAAACGATGACTGCTGTTGCAGCAAGCGTTGGAAGTAATATTAAGCACCGAATGAATCACATGAAAAACGATGTTGTAGGGAAGGCGATTGATAAAAGCTTTTCAAGCAGCTTTAAGACTTCGATGAACACCGAAAAGCATGACGCTTCATCATCCTCCCTACATGGTGAAGGTCTGAAAGAGGTTGAAAAACTGATCTCGCAGGACCCAGATGTAAGCAAAGAAATTAACACCATATTAGAGCAGAACGGACAACATTAAATGTAATTGTTCAGGAATGAATGCAGGGAAAAAACGGCATCGTCCTCTCCGGATAGGAGAGGCATGATGCCGTTTTTTTGTATTTCGAGGGTTTTCCCTAGTGCATTTCAGTTTGAGAAGTGATAACATGTTCTCAAGAAAGTTTCATTCACGCATTATATGCTTAATCATAAGCTGTTATCACCCACAGAAGGAGGATCCTGTCATGAGGATGGAGCGGCTTAGCCAAGATAAAATTCGGATTTTTCTCACCTTCGATGATTTGACTGAGCGCGGGATCCAGAAGGAAGATATGTGGCGCGAGATTCCGAAGGTTCATGAGTTATTTAGTGAAATGATGGATCAAGCCTACAATGAGCTTGGCTTTGATGCCTCTGGCCCGCTAGCTGTTGAAGTGTTCGCAATGCCTGCACAAGGAATGGTTGTAATTGTCACAAGAGGTAAGCTAGAGAGGGATGCAAACTCATCATCTGAGGATGATGAAGAAGTTTATGAATTGGAAGTTACGCTTGAACAGAGCGAAGCTATTATATATCGATTTAAAGACATTGAAGACGCGATCGGTGCGGCAAAAACATTATTTGGTCATTTAACGGATGAAGGAACCATGTACCGTTATCAGAACCAATGGGTGCTCTTCTTTGATCCCGCAGGTATGGAAAGCGCGGGTTATCATGCTTTAATCGCTGTATTAGCCGAGTATGGAGAGGCAACATCCATTACGCATGCTGTTCTAGAGGAATACGGTAAAGTAATTATTGACAAGAATGCTGTTAAAGTTTTAGCGGAAAATTTTTCTAATTAAGCAAATCGATCAGTACAGTTAAGTAACCAAGCCGATTGCACATGGTTTGGTTGCTTTTTTTTGCCATTTTATTTATTTTTCTGAAAAAGCTGGTACTTTGTCCAGTCAATATTTTTGATTTTCACTCAAAGTTCTTTTTTTTAGCTCCTCTTTTGCTGTTATAATAGATGGGGTAAGAAGGGAGGGGACTCATGGTCTCGCTCATGTCGATATTAGCGGCCTCGATTGCACCTGGAATAGCATTGTTGGTTTATTTCTATTGGAAAGACCGCTACGACACTGAGCCGGTCTCGATCGTCATCCGGATGTTCCTGACTGGAGTTCTAATCGTAATACCGATAATGATCGTACAACGTGGGTTAGTGCTTTGGTGGGGAGAATCGCCATTCACCTTTTCCTTTATTATATCTTCTGGTGTTGAAGAGTTCTTCAAGTGGTTCGTCCTCTATCATATTATATATAACCATACGGAGTTTGATGAACCGTATGATGGAATCGTCTATGCCGTCGCTGTATCACTCGGGTTTGCGACTTTAGAAAATGTGCTGTATGCCTTCCTGCAACCCGCAACATTCAGTACACTTATGATGCGAGCATTGCTTCCGGTATCAGGACATGCATTGTTTGGTGTATTCATGGGCTACTCATTGGGGAAAGCCAAATTTTCTGTCGGTAGGAGTGTTAAGATTCACCTAGGTCTATCATTGCTGTTACCTATTATTTGGCATGGCGTATATGATTTTATATTACTGACCGTACCTGCCACGTGGATTTGGCTTGTTGTTCCTTTTATGTTTTTGCTTTGGTTCGGGGGCATGCGTAAGGTGAACAATGCGAATGCCGTCTCTCCTTTTCGGTTCTTAAAACGTGAGGAAGAGATTAAATCGTAATCGTTCCGTCTATACTGGGTGTGGGAATATCCGGTAGGGGGGAATTACAGTTGTCTCATCGCTTTAAGGTCACGATACGGTGTAATCGTTGTAACGAGAAGTTTATATTAAGGGGTCGTAAAGATCGCGGACGAGTAGACACTGGTTTTAAGCAATGCTTATGTAGTAATGCAGAGGATTTCGACATTGAAGAGGAAGTACTCATCTAACAAGCTGAGTACTTCCTCTTCTTTTGTATTTGAGAAGATGATGAATTCCACGCATAAAATGGGAACCTTCTTCCCACAATAACGGCATACCGTTTGGGAATGAAAGGGGTCGGCTTTTCATGTATGCACGTCTAAGTTCCATTATGTTTCCGATTGCTACAATTCTGTTTATTGGTGCTATCGTTTGGGGGTATCAGGAGCATCAGGAGAAAAACTCGGTTCTAATTAAAGCGGAAAATCAATACCAGCGTGCGTTCCATGATCTCAGCCATAATATGGGACGTCTACATGAACAGTTAGGTCAAAGTCTGGCTGTGTCTTCTGCTTCTCAAGGCATGCAACGTAAAGGCTTAGTCAATGTCTGGAGACTGACAAGTCAAGCGCAAAGTGAGATTAATCAGCTTCCACTTTCGCTTCTTCCCTTTGATAAGGCGGAGGAGTTTCTTACGCGAGTATCCAGCTTTGCTTATCGTACGGCAGTGCGAGACCTTACGAAGCAACCACTTAGTCCAGAAGAAATGAAGACGATGAAGTCTCTGTATAAAACTGCAGAGTCCGTGAATTCTGAGTTAGGTAAAGTCCAGGATGCAGTCATTGCCGATCGTTTGCGTTGGATGGATGTTGAGGTAGCGATGGCGAGTGAGAACGGTCCACAAGACAATATGATCATTGATGGCTTTAAGGAAGTAGATAAACAGATGGGTGCATACCCCGAAAATGATTGGGGTCCTTCTGCACTATCTGCGGACCGGAAGCGTTCGGAAGCGGAGTTGGACGGTCAGAATATGACTGGGGAGCAAGTTAAGAAGCTTGCGATGGAGTTTCTAGGAAAACAAGCAAATGGAGTAGAAGCTAAAGTGACTGAGGATGGGAGTAAAACGGATCTACCCGCATACACCGTTACTGTGAAGGAACAGGGCGGTGCTAATATTCAAATGGATTATACCCGTAAGGGAGGTAAGATTCTCTGGTTCATGAATACGCGCGAAGTAAAAACCCGTAAGCTTAATTTCGACACCGCGCGCAATAAGGGATCTCAATTCCTAGTGCGGCATAATTACAAGGATATGACCCCTATTACCTATGATGAGTATGACCATGTTGCAGTGTTTACCTATGCCCATACGATAGATGGAGTGAAAATTTATCCAGATAAAGTTACCGTGCGTGTTGCATTGGATAATGGGGACGTTGTAGGATTACAAGCCTCGGATCATGTGTTTGCCCAGAAGCTACTCACTCCGGGTAAAGCAAAGATTACGAAGGAGAAGGCACAAGAGGGATTAAATCCTGATTTCAAGATCGAGGGTTATTCCCTAGCTGTTATTGAAGATGATATGAGGAAGCCGATTTTATGTCACGAATTTCTCGGTAAAATCAACAAACATCAATATCGAATTTATATGAGCGCGGAAACTGGACTGGAAGAAAGCATAGAGGAAGTTCCAGATTCAGCTAAAACAATTTACAAGTAGACAAGCATAAACGACTTTTGCCTTCCTTAGTGATGGCAAGGGAACGATTATGTTGAAAAAAACGATGCGCTTCACCCGGTTATATTGGGGTGAAGCGCATGCGTATGTCATTCCCCAAACCTCTTCCATCATGATATAATGAGGCGAATCGATAGGGAGTGTTTTCCAATCGCGCCTAATGTGGAGGGTTCCGAGTGCTGCCGAAAATTAATCAAACGATGTACATACAGACCGAGACGGGTTCCGAGCCCGCAACATTGCGCTCTCGAGTAGCAGATGAGGATAACCAGAACATTTACATCGAAATTCCGTTCAATGAAAAAAGCCGTAGCCTCTATCGTGCGCAATTAGGGGAAGAATTCCAATTTTATTATTTCACACAAGATGGAGTTAAACATCTATTCACGAGTACGGTTACAGGATTTCGGAAAGAAACGGTGTCTCTAGTTGCCATTCGAAAACCTAGTCTAGAGGAGATTACTAAAGAACAACGCCGCAGCTTCCTAAGGGTGGAGGCCAACTTGGAGTTAGCCGTGAAATTCGGAGACAAGCTCGGGTTTGTTGCGGTTACAGAAGATCTCGGAGGTGGAGGGGTATCCTTCACATGTGAGAGAAGATGGCCGATCTCCCAGAATGATGTTCTCTCTTGTTGGCTATTATTAAATTATAAGGGTGGATCGGTTGCTCATGCGAACTTCGAAGGTGAAGTCGTAAGAGTTCTGCCGACGGAGACGGACAAGCACCTTATCATGATGCGGTTTCAAGATATTGGAGAATCCGACCAACAGAAGATCGTGCGGTATTGCTTTGAACGTCAATTGGACATGCGCAAGGATTAAAGACAAAGTATCTAAAGTCTGGTGAGAACGGGAGGTATGTGAAGTGGACGAATATGGGAGTGACAAGTATAAGTCCAACTTCATCTCTTGGTCAGACCGGATAGAACGATTACTGGTGCGTAGCATCAAATTGCTCATTATCTTGCTCATTCTATCGCAGCTTATTTTGCAATTTCCAGCGGCGCGTCGGGTATTAACGACAATAGATGGATCAGAAGGCATTCCATTTCATTATGATGCACGTTAGCTGTATTTGGCGTGTTTTTTGCATCCATAGGTACCCTGTGGTATAATTTTCTCATTCCTCGCAGGCTTCGCCTGCCTTATTTTTTGAGTATGAATCGTAAAGTTGCATGGCGTCTAGGAGGCATTTTTTCTCTCATGAGTGAATCTCAATCTTATCGAATCAATATTGCTATCGACGGTCCGGCAGGTGCGGGTAAGAGTACTGTAGCTCGCAAGGTTGCCAGGGCGCTTCAATATATTTACGTAGATACAGGTGCAATGTACAGAGCGGTTACACTTAAGGTACTCGAATCGGGGCTGTCGACCGAGGATGACATCAGCGTTGGAAGCTTGGCAAATGCTTTGGATATTGTTCTGTTACCTGGAGCTGAATCCCAGCTTGTTCATGTGAATGGCGTAGACGTTACCACGCAACTAAGATCTTTGGAGATTAATCGCAACGTATCGTACGTTGCCCGATTGGGAAGCGTTAGAACGCGTATGGCTGAGCTTCAGCGTCGTATGGCTCTGGAGAAAGGTGTAGTTATGGACGGTCGAGATATTGGCACCCATGTGTTGCCAGATGCCGAATTAAAGGTATTCTTGACAGCAACGCCGAAAGAAAGAGCGCAACGCCGATTTCTAGAGCTGGACCCAGAAGCAGGAATAACGTTAGACCAGTTGGAGAAAGAAATCACCGAGCGCGATCGTTTGGATCAAGAACGGGAAATTGCTCCCCTCCTTCAAGCTCCGGATGCTCGTCTAATCGACTCAACAGGTCGAACAGTAGACGAAGTGGCGGAAGAAATCGTACAATGGGGACTTGCAGCGACAAGAACCATTTTGGCGGAGGAGAAGTAAATTATGTTATACCGTTTTTGCAGGGCCATTCTACGTGCAATCTTTATACTTCTGTTTCGCTTAGAAGCGCGAGGGGTTTCTAACATTCCTCTCGATGGACCCGTAATTTTATGTAGTAATCACAAGAGCTTATTAGATCCCATCACTTTGGGGGTAAGGGTGCCCCGCAAAGTTCATTATATGGCTAAGGAAGAATTGTTTCGTATTCCCCTTTTTGGCTCGTTAATTAGAGCTGTAGGTGCGTTTCCAGTGAAGCGCGGAGGTGTGAGTAAAGAAGCGATTCGGACGGCAATCAATCTTTTGCAAGCTGGTAATGTGATGGGGATATTTCCAGAAGGTACACGCAACGAATCGGTCGGAATGGGCAAACGAGGAGCTGTAACAATGGCGATTCGTTCCAAAGCGATTATCGTGCCGGTTGCGTTAGTTGGGGAATATCGTCCGTTTCGTAAGATGATCGCTGTATATGGCGCACCCATTGATCTAGTGCCTTACGCAGAGCAAGGAACGACCGAAAGCATGGAAGAAGCAACAGAGCTTATTATGTCGCGTATCCGGGAAATGGCTAAAACAAGCCAGCCTGCTTCCTAAAGGATGCATGTTTCTAAGGAGAAACCCTCATAATAAAGGTATTATTTGGTTCTCATGATTTCGGGTGAATAAGATTTAAGCACCGCTAGAAGCGGGTTTAAATAAAGTTGGGGTAGAACTGAGGAGGTAATTTTCATGTCTGAAGAAATCAACATCCAGGAAACAGCGGCCGCTGAAACTGTAGCGGAAACGATTAGCCAGGAAGTACTGGAAAATCTCGTGACCTTGAAAAAGGGGGACACCGTGAAAGGTACGGTAGTCAAAATCGAGGATAACCAAGCGTATGTCAGCCTTGGATATAAATACGATGGTGTCATTCCTTTGCGCGAGCTTTCTTCCGTTAACTTGGAGAATGCTGCTGAAGCTGTACAAATCGGTCAAGAAGTGGAAGCGAAAATCGTTAGCATCAATGATGCTAAAGAATCGCTTGTTCTTTCCAAACGTCAGATTGACAGCCCACGTGCTTGGGATGAGCTACAAGCTAAGTTCGAAAATGGCGAAGCGTTCGAAGTTGCTATCACCGACGTCGTTAAGGGCGGTTTGGTAGCAGACGTAGGCGTTCGCGGATTTATTCCTGCTTCTATGGTTGAGCGTCATTTCGTAGAAGATTTCGCTGCTTACAAAGGCCGTACGTTGAAAGTAAAAGTGAAAGAAATCGACCGTGAGAACAACAAGGTCATTCTTTCCGCTAAAGACGTATTGGATGCAGAATACGAAACTCAAAAGAAACAAATTATGGAAACGTTGCAACCGGGTCAAGTACTCGAAGGTAAAATCCAACGTTTGACTCCATTTGGCGCTTTTGTTGACATCGGTGGTATCGATGGTCTCGTACACGTGTCTGAAATGGCATGGCAGCACGTAGCACATCCTTCGGATGTTGTAGCTGAAGGCGATAGCGTTAAGGTGAAGGTTTTGAAAATTGATCCTTCCCTAGGCAAAATTTCGCTTAGCATTAAAGCTGCGCAACCGGGACCTTGGGATTCTGCTAATGGCCAATTTAACGTTGGCGATATCGTTACTGGTGTTGTTAAACGTCTCGTAACATTTGGCGCTTTTGTTGAAATTGCTCCAGGTGTTGAGGGTCTTGTTCACATCTCCCAGATCGCACATCGTCACATTGCCACGCCTTTCGAAGTGTTGAAGGAAGGTCAAGAAGTTCAAGCTAAAGTTCTTGATTTCAACCCTGCTGAGAAACGCGTATCCCTTTCCATCAAGGAAACGGAAGAAGCGCCAGAACGTCCAGAGCGCGAGCAACGTGAGCCGCGCGCTCCACGTGCACCAAGAGAAGAAAAAACAAATCTTCCACCCGTTGAGAACATGAGCTTTAACCTGGGCGAAAGATTTGGCGACAAATTAAGCAAATTCAAATAAGTAAATATAAGAAACAAAAAAAGGTACCGCTATCCTCAGGATAGCGGTACCTTTTTTTGTATATTTTACAATCCGATCATCTTTACATTCTCGTTAATTTACATATAGCATTTACACTCTAATAGAAAGATTAATTCTATTGGAGGGATTGATACGTGATTATGCTCAAAAAGAAGGTATCGACGTTACTGCTTGTTTGTATGTTATTGTATGTATCTGCTCTGTCAGGAATCGCAACGACTGCTGCCGCAGAGGCGAAGCCCTCCATTACTATTCTACCTATTGATCGAGCTACCGTGCTAGCAGGACAAAAGTTTGATTTCCGTGTAGAACTAAACGATGGGCTTGCGAAGAAAGAAGAGTTACAAGTCACCATTAACGGTAAAGATGCGGAAGCTTATTTTGGGAAAAAAGCTGTTCGCACGAACGCGAATGAGAAAAGTGCAGAATTTACGATTAGAAATGTGAGCTTCTCGAAAGCAGAAAATATTACGGTTAAGGCCACTGTGAAGGTAGATGGAAAAGCAATAGTGAAAACCGTTAATTATGAAGTGTACCAAGTTATCGGCAATGCAAAAAAAGCAAAAAACGTAATCTTGATGATCGGAGATGGGATGAGCGCGAATATTCGTACGGCAGCGCGTGTCGTCTCCAAAGGAATTGATGAAGGTAAATTCAAAGGTTGGCTGGAAATGGAGAAGATGGACTACATGGGACTCGTGACGACTTCCGGGATGGATTCCATCGTAACCGATTCAGCGAACTCTGCATCAGCCTATGCCACAGGTCATAAAACAGCGGTTAACGCTGAGGGTGTATACCCAGACAATACTTCAGATCCACTAGATGACCCAAGGGTTGAAAATATCGTAGAGCTTGTAAAACGGACGAAAAAAATGGCCACGGGGCTTGTCACAACAGCGGATATCACGGACGCTACACCCGCGGCTATGGCTACTCACACACGTAAGCGGAGTGCATCAGAGGATATCGTAAACATGTACTTAGATCCTAATTCTCGTCCGGATGTTCTTATGGGCGGCGGTTTAGAATGGTTTCTTCCAGAGGCACAGGGCGGCAAACGGAAAGATGGCGCTAATAAGATCGATGCTTTCAAATCAGCTGGATATACTTATGTTACGAATGCGACTGAATTGAACAAGGTGTCTAACCAAAACCAATTGCTAGGTTTATTTAAGAAAGGCAACATGAACGTTTACTTCGACCGTGAGTATACAAAACCAATCAATACGGATGTCCTAGGTAAAGATACGGATCAGCCCACGTTAATGGAAATGACGACGAAGGCTATCGATATTCTCGACAACAACAAGAACGGATTTTTCCTGATGGTCGAAGCAGCTTCTATCGATAAGATGGCACATCCGATGGATTTCGAAAGGCTAATCTGGGATACAATTGAATTCGACAAGACGATAGGTATTGCTAAGCAATATGCCGTTAAGCATCCAGATACCTTAGTTATCGTTACTGCTGATCATGGTCATTCTATGACATTAAACGGTACCTACAACACAGCAGCAGCATCTGGTAAATCGGGTGAAGAGCTACGTGAGCTAGTTGGAACTTATGCGGATTCTAAATTCCCAACATATGTGGATGCGAACAAGGACGGGTTCCCGGATAATCCGGATTCGGATTGGAAGATTGCAGTAGGATGGGGCAATCATCCGGATTACAATGAAGATTATTTGACTAATCCAGTTCCGATCAATCCGACGATACAAGACCCTACGATCAAAGATAAAGCCTATTATATTGCTAATCCGGATAAGGATCCGGAAGGAATACATCTCACGGGTAACATTCCACATGATGAAAGTGTAGAGGTTCATACTTTCGATGATGTACCGGTAAACGCATCTGGTCCAGGAGCAAACTTATTCGCAGGTTATATGGATAATACTCAAGTTTTCCGCAACATGGTAACAGCACTTGGCATTCAAGCAGCGTCAACTAAGAAATAAGAACTTAACTCATGACTAAGCGGTCTCCAATCGGGGGCCGCTTTCTCATATTTATCTCTATCCAAGGGCATGGTTTCCACTCATTCAGGCGCATACTAGCTGAAGGAGGTGGAGTGATGTCACCAGTGTTTGGCGCTGTTTTTTTGTGGCTAATGGCAACGATCCTATGGTGGAGCGGTTGGAGGGGTGAGGCGATGGAAGACGTGCCTCATTGGGCGATAGGGATATTTCTTGCGATTTGGCCTCTGGCATTGTTGGGAAATGTCACGATCACACCGGCTTTTTCTGTTAATGGGGCATGGATTTGGACGTTGGTCATGATTATGATTTTAGGATGGCGAACACCCGCCATGCGCAGATGGATTTCGGTGTCTGCAGGAATTCTATTGGGCTCAATATTCGTGGTCTTAAGCCGATTGGCGCATTATCCTTCTGGTTTCTCGCAGTTTGTAGCACCGTGGGGTGTGGCAATAATTATTGGCTTGTTCGCTGCGGTTCTTTTACGCCATGCGGCGGAGCAAATGCTGGCCATTTCAACGGGCTTTTATCTAAATGAAGGGATTGACGCTTTCGTCCATGCTTCATTAGATTCTATCCAAATTATTCATGCTTCTGAATGGATGCAGGGCTGGTGGATAGCGTTACTATCTGCGCGGATTGTGTCAGTTTCAGCGAAAGCTGTAGTTACAGCTACAAGAAAATGGGCACTTAAGATTGGTGGAAAAAGAGGAGGTCAGCGTTCATGATGCTGTTGGATTGGTTTCATTCCCATAAGGATATGTCCGGTGTCATTATAGGATCCATGTTTGGAATGGGTGCGAGAATTTTCATGCTGCGCAGCGATTATCGTCAGTATCCTGCGTATCCGCATGGCAAGATCATTCATCTTGCTCTAGGACTCATTGCGGGGGCATTAGGAGCCGTAGCGGTTCCCGCTCTATTTAATAAGGATTATACTGCCATTACTTTTCTTGCCTTGGCTGCCCAACAATTTCGTGAGGTTCGCAACATGGAGCGAAATACGTTAACGGCAATTGATCATATGGAGCTTGTACCGAGAGGTGCGGTATATATAGAAGGCATATCGGTTGTTTTTGAAGGGAGAAATTATTTAGCGATATTTACAGCCTTTCTATCAAGTCTATTCGTTTTGTTGGTCGCTTGGTGGTGCGGTTTAATCGTAGGGGTGCTTGCGCTTATTGTTGCCCATGTATTCATGAAAGGGAAAAAAATATCACACATCGCGGACGTAGAAATGGTTGATGTGAGGTTAGATGGTCCAGATTTATACGTTGGCGATGTCTATATGATGAATGTAGGTTTAGAGGAGAACAGAGAGATTATTAGGGAGCAGGGCATTGGCTTTATTTTAACACCGAAGAGCGACGATGCGAAGGTTACCATCGCCAACCTGGGACAACGTCAAGCCATTCTGCATGATGTATCGACAAGACTGGGTGTTTATCGTGATGATGGGGATCCTGCATTGATGCCTATTGGCAAGCTCGGATTGCGAACAGGCAAGCTAGGTTTGCTTGTGCTGCCACGTGAGAAGGATATAGATAAGGCTTATCAAGCCGTAAGTAATGTGCCATTACTTGAAGCGGCAGTTCGTATGCCGACAGAAGCGAATCGGAAAAGTACGGAGGCGAAGCCCATTGGCTAAAATCGTCGGTATTATTACGACTGATCGTAACAGAGTAGGTGGCGTTGGTCCGATTTTTGTCGCTCGCGACAGAGATCACCTGCAAAAAATATCTCATTTACTGGAGAAAGTGCTGGATTGTGCGGCACATACCGTTGATGAAGACCTATTCATTATAGTCGACAGACACTAAGAAACAGGTGGAATGGACTAAGTTTCAGCAACATTTGCATGGAAGGCGGTAATAACTGTTAGCCAAGCCGCTCTATTTTTGTTATGATAAAAGTTGTGAGTGTTTTAAATGTGCAAATCATCTAAGATGATGAAACTGTTTGACATGTTGAGGAGTGGAAAATATGGCACGTCCCGTTATCGCTATCGTTGGAAGACCCAATGTGGGCAAATCCACGATTTTTAACCGGATTATTGGCGACCGGCTTGCAATTGTCGAAGATAAACCGGGGATTACCCGTGATCGTATCTACGGTACTGGAGAATGGAATGGAGTTAACTTTAGCGTTATAGATACAGGAGGCATCGAGCTTGAGGGCGATGATAGCTTGCTTCGTTCCGTTCGTGCGCAAGCAGAGCTTGCCATCGAAGAGGCAGATGTTATTGTTTTTATGGTTGATGCTAAAGCTGGCGTTACGAATGCGGATGAAGAAGTAGCTCAAATGCTATTCCGCTCCAAAAAGCCTATCGTGCTTGCAGTGAATAAAGTGGATAATTTGCTGCGGATGGATGATATTTATGAGTTTTATTCCCTAGGCTTTGGTGAACCTGTGCCACTTTCCGGATCGCACGGTATGGGAATCGGTGACCTACTCGATGCTGCTGTTAACAAGCTGCCCGAAAAGGAAGACCAAGTATACAACGATGATATTATTAAAGTTGCACTGATCGGACGTCCCAACGTTGGGAAATCCTCGCTTGTTAATGCTATTCTTGGCGAAGAGCGCGTCATTGTTAGTGATGTAGCGGGTACAACTCGTGATGCTATCGATACGCCTTTTGAGAAGGACGGTCAAAAGTATGTATTGATCGATACCGCTGGCATGCGCAAGCGGGGTAAAGTATATGAAACAACAGAGAAATACAGTGTCATGAGAGCCATGAAGGCCATTGAACGTGCGGACGTAGTACTAGTCGTGATCAATGGAGAAGAAGGCATCATTGAGCAGGATAAGCATATCGCAGGCTATGCACATGAGAATGGCAAAGCGGCAATATTCGTCGTAAACAAATGGGATGTTGTTGAGAAAAGTGATAAGACAATGCAGCATTTTACGAATACAATTCGTGATCACTTCCTGTTCATGTCGTATGCGCCGGTTGTATTCTTGTCTGCACTTACGAAGCATCGCTTAACGAAGCTATTTCCAGTTGTTAATCATGTTGCGGAGCAACACGCCTTACGAGTTCCTACAAACGTGCTTAACGACATTATTTCAGATGCAATTGCGATTAATCCACCGCCTACCGATAAGGGACGTAGACTACGAATTAACTATGTTACACAAGTAGCGGTAAAACCGCCAACATTGCTTATCTTTGTTAATGACCCCGAATTGATGCATTTTTCTTATGAACGCTACTTGGAGAACAAGATCCGTGCGGCCTTCGCATTCGAAGGAACGCCGCTTAGATTGTTCACCCGTAAGAAGTCGGATCAAGAATAGGGGAGTCTAGGTGTTAAACTCGATAATTGCGATTGCTATCAGCTATTTGTTAGGCTCCATATCCTTTAGTATTTTATTCGCGCGGTGGCTCCGTAAAATCGATATCAGAGAACATGGTAGTGGAAATGCAGGGGCTACAAACACCCTAAGAGTTTTGGGTAAGGGACCTGCCATTTCCGTGTTTTTGCTGGATATTGCGAAGGGATCCGCTGCTGTATTAATAGGATTGTGGCTCGGGGATGGAAGGGATTGGGTACCGGTAGCGAGTGGTCTTGCTGCAATCGGTGGTCATAACTGGCCAATATATTTTCGATTCAAAGGTGGTAAAGGAATCGCGTCGACCGTTGGCGCATTAGTGGTGTGGGCATTCGTCCCAACCTTAATTGCAGGTGTTGTCGCGATCCTTGTTATCGTATTTACCCGCTATGTGTCATTAGGATCGATGATTTTCGCGGTATTACTGCCCATTTTATTTTACTTCTTTGATTTAGAAGCGGCCTATATCTGGGGAGCATTAGTCGTTGCGATATTGGCCATTGTTCGCCATCGCAAAAATATCGTTAAACTCATGAATGGCACTGAGAATAAGATAGGCAGTAGCAAAAAGGGTGAACCTCATGGAGCATAAAAAAGTAGCTGTCATCGTTGCAGGTAGCTGGGGGACAGCGTTATCAAGAGTATTGGCCGATAATGGACATCTCGTGAAGCTCTGGACCCGTAATGAGGCCCAAGCAGATCAAATAAACGTTGAGCGTCGTAATGAGAAGTTTCTTCCGGGTGCAATATTACCGGAAGGCATTACGGCTACAACAGATATGGCTGAAGCCGTTAAGGATGCGGAAGCGGTCTTGTTCGTCGCTCCTTCTTCGGCGATGCGCGATGTCGCTCGTCAAGTGGCGAAATATATACATAAGGATGCCTTGGTCATACACGCGACTAAGGGATTCGAGAGTGAGAGTCTGAAGAGGATGTCCACTGTTCTTGCAGAGGAGCTTCATCTTCCTGAGGAACAAATCGTTGTATTGTCCGGACCAAGCCATGCGGAGGAAGTCATTAATCGGCATCCGACGACGGTTGTGGTTGCTTCCGAACAATTATCATGCGCAGAAGCAGCACAAGACTTATTCATGAATGATGCGTACTTCCGTGTGTACACGAATCCAGATGTTATCGGTGTTGAAACCGCAGGAGCCATTAAAAATATTATTGCGCTAGGTGCTGGTCTATCCGATGGTCTAGGTTTCGGTGACAACGCAAAAGCTGCACTCATTACGCGTGGATTAGCGGAAATTGCCCGCTTAGGTGCTGCGATGGGTGCGAACCCCTTAACATTTGCAGGCTTAGCTGGTGTTGGTGATTTGATTGTAACCTGCACGAGTCAGCATAGTCGGAATTGGAGAGCCGGATCCATGCTTGCGCAAGGTCTGCCCCTGAATGAAGTTCTTGAGCGCATGGGGATGGTTGTTGAGGGTGTACGTACGACGAAGGCTGCTCATGTGCTATCCGATCAATATCATGTTGAGATGCCCATTACTGATCAGCTGTATGCTGTATTATTTGAAGGGCTGTCTCCTGAGAAAGCGGTAGGAGCACTAATGGGACGTGTCCGTACTCATGAGATTGAGGAAATTGCTTCTGCTTCCCGAGAGGAATGGCTTTAGGAAAATCAAGAACTAGCCCACACGCTTCGCCTTTTTTCCTCATAGGATGATGTGCAAACACCCGGAGGAGGGGAAGCATGGACAAATTTCCTAAAGATTTACTTGGCGCTGTTAACAAAAAGGCAGGGAAAAGTATTTCCGAGAATTCCATTAAGAAAATAGCGAGTGGCGTAACTCCAAGTACGTTGCAAAGCGAAGCACAGATCAGGCAACTGATTAAACAAGTGTCGACTATGGCTAACGTGCCCGTTTCCGATGATACGGTGAAGGAAATTGTAAATGCCGTGAAGAAGAGTGGGATGAACTTAAATAGCTTGGAGTCGCTTGTGAAGATGATGATTAAGAAATGAAAACAGCCGTCCAACTGCGTGGTTACTGCAGGGGGGACGGCTGTTTAGTTAATGAACGATGTTTGACAAATAGGTCAGAAAATGTCGATGCATCTGCTTCAAGCTCTGTCGAATTTATTTGTATGTTTCTTTCGTTTTGTCATTATTGTTCTAGAATGGTATAATATTATGCATTTGAGTCCTTGAGAATACGGAGGAATACATAGATGTATATGATGCTACAAATTTTTATGGCTGCCAAGCTAGATGCAATGAGTAAAATGTGGCTTTCTTTGATTGGCATTGGGTTAATGGTCGTTGCAGCACTCATTATTACATTCGCACGTACGAAGACTAAAGGCTGGATACGAGTTGTTCTGACTCTATTTGCTATTGTTCTGCTCATCTATGGATTGATTAGTGGTCTTATATCTATTCTTTAATGGTTTGTTTGGAGGGGCTTAAACTTGATTACGCTAATTGGAAAAACACTTACAAAAACGACAGAAGCTCAATTGGGCCAAAGTTTGCTAAAAATTGCACAAGAGGCTTCCGTAGATTGGCAGTTTAATTGCTCACGGGGAACTTGTGCGAGGTGCAGGTGTATCATATTAGAAGGCGCGGATTATCTCTCTGAAGTTAATGATGCGGAATGGGACCGTCTGGGGCCTGATGAGCTAGATGCAGGTTATCGGCTTGGTTGCCAAGCAGTTGTTGAACAGGATGGAAATATTAAAGCAATGAATAAAACCTATTTTTGAACGATGAATGGAAGTGACCCGAATGGGTATTGATTTGCCAGCTTCCGCACTTGCACGCTTAGCCGCAATGTTGGATGGCTGCAAAGCGACTTGGGTTGTTGGGGGTAGTACGGGGTTAGTATTAAGGGGGGCAAAGCTAGACCGCGCTCCAAGGGATTTAGACATCTATGTGGATAACGCTTCTGTTTCTATTGTCCATGAGAGACTCAGTTCGTACGCATTGGATGAGCCCGTGGATAATCAAACGGAGAGATATCAATCGATCCTTTCTCATTATAATATTATCGGGACACAAGTGGAATTAGTCGGGGATTTTCGCGTATCAGCCTATCAGTCGTTATATACGACCGAAGTGAGCCCATTTTTGTTTCCGAATAGTGACAAAATTAGTGTTGAAGGCTATGAAGTCCCGTTAGTTCCACTCGGTCACGAGTTAATTTTTAATTTGCTTCGGGATCGGAAGGACAGGGCTGAAGTTGTGGGTCACTTAATTAGACAAGCTCCCGAACGGCATCTGCCCATTTTACATGCTCTGCTGAAGAGAAATTCAATTTCTTCCGATATCGCAGCCGAAGCATTAAACTTAGCAAATAATGTTGCTCAATATCCTTCGCCCTCGTCTTCGAACAAGGAGCCGGTATGACAAATCAACATTTGGTCACCTTTGAGCCTGATAACCGTTCTATATCTGTTCGACCAGGGACGACATTGCTGGATGCTTCTCGTCGTGCAGGCGTACATATCCGTACTCGGTGTGGAGGCGTTGCTGGATGCTTAATGTGCAAGGTGCATGTGGCAGACGAGCAGCTTGAATTTCTACAGTCGCCTACTCTAGCAGAATCGCGCAAGCTTGGTTCCCAATTGGCGGAGGGATTACGTCTTTCCTGCCAAGCACGGACGAAGGGGAATGTTATCGTTACGATACCGGAAGATCCCTTAAAAGCAGCGATACGCAAGAAGCTAGCGGAGCAGCAAGAAGAGGATAACGATTGGTTTAAATGATACCTTCCAGGAGGACTAATGATGAATTTACGCAAAATTCCTAAAGTCATTGTATTAGGTCTGCTCACTATGATGTTATTCTCCCTCACAGGCTGCCTGTACCCTGACGATCAAAGTAAAGTGGGCAATGGATCTGCGAGGGAATCCGTGTTAGTTGTGCAGGATGCTGTAGATCGCTATCAAGAAAAAACGGGTGTGCTTCCGATGCAGAATGCTGATGCTAAGACGCTTGAGTATGAGAAGTTCAGGGTTGATTTCGGCAAGCTTAAGCGCATGGACTTCATTGCTCAAGTTCCTTCCACTGCATTCGAGAATGGTGGTGGCTTTCAATTTCTGATCATTGATGAGGAAATGAATCCGCTTGTTAAGCTTTTGGATCTAGCTGTGTTTCAGGCGGTAACCGATGTGCAGAAAAAGGTCGATGCTTACCGTACAAGTCATGCGAATCAGAATCCTTCAGGTGATGAGCTTTACCCAGGCTTTCAGATGATCAATTTCAAGAAGCTAAACATGAGTGAGCCGAAAATTAAAAGCATGTTCTCGAATCAATCATTGAATTTACTTGTGAATGAACAAGGCCAAGTGCTCGTAGATTACGGGACTGATGTGATGGCTGCTGTTAAGAAGTTGAATGATCAGCCGCAACCTGAAGTAGATTTACGCCGTGTTCTCATCGAAGCCTCTTATTTCGTTCCAGTACGTTCCCCTGTGTATCATTGGGTGAATGGAGAGCCGCTACCCGTGCGGGCATAAAGAGCTAGCCTATCAGAAAGTCGCATTTCCCTGTCCAAAGGACTGTGAGGGAATGCGGCTTTTGTTTATATTTCCACAATCTATTTAAGCGAAGTTGACATACAAGTCTCTCTTTTTTCATATGATCATGGGGGAAACAACAGGAGCGCCGACAGGCGTTAGTCGGCAGGGCAAACATTTTGTGCGGGCAGCGTCATAAATGTGCCGTTCGCGTAATACAATGTTACCAGTCCAAGTTCGTGTACGAGTTCCGCCCTGAAGGCGGGTCACGAAAGTTTCGCGATTACGATGGGAGGGAATCTCAGTGGAAAAAGTGGACATTTTCAAAGATATTGCCGAACGCACCGGCGGTGATATCTACCTCGGGGTCGTGGGTGCCGTCCGTACGGGCAAATCGACCTTTATCAAACGGTTTATGGAAACCGTAGTATTGCCTAATATTGCGCACGAAGCGGACCGGGTACGCGCAATTGATGAGCTGCCGCAAAGTGCGGCAGGTCGAACAATTATGACGACGGAGCCCAAGTTCGTTCCGAACAATGCAGTGCAGCTAAAAGTAGCTGAAGGTCTTGAAGTTAATGTTCGCCTTGTGGATTGCGTCGGATATACCGTCGAAGGGGCGAAAGGCTTCGAGGACGAAGGCGGACCGCGAATGATTACGACACCGTGGTTCGAGGATCCTATTCCGTTTCAGGAAGCTGCGGAGATTGGTACGCGCAAAGTTATACAAGAGCATTCTACGCTTGGTGTAGTCGTTACGACCGATGGTTCGATCGCTGAAATTCCACGTAGCTCTTACGTGGATGCAGAAGAACGAGTCATTAACGAGTTAAAAGAGGTTGGCAAACCATTCGTATTAGTCGTAAATTCAGCGCGGCCTAAGGGTGAAGAAGCTCAGGCTCTTCGCAATGAGTTAGCCGCTAAATACGATATCCCCGTAATGACTTTAAGCGCTGCTACGATGGGCGAAGAGGAAGTTATGGGCGTGCTTCGTGAGGTGCTTTACGAGTTCCCTGTCCATGAAGTGAACGTTAATCTCCCAAGCTGGGTCATGGTTCTCAGTGAAGGTCATTGGCTTCGCGCAAGCTACGAGAATTCCGTTCGCGAAACCGTAAAAGACATCCGCCGTCTTCGTGATGTAGAGCGCGTAGTCGAACAATTTATGGAATATGATTTTGTTGCGCGTGCCGGTTTAAGCGGTATGAATATGGGCCAAGGAGTCGCGGAAATTGATCTGTATGCTCCAGATGAATTGTACGATAAAATTCTCATGGAAGTCGTTGGAACCGAAATTCGCGGTAAAGATCACTTACTCCAGCTCATGCAGGATTTCTCTCATGCGAAACGAGAGTATGATCGGTTCGCTGAAGCACTTGAGATGGTCAAAACAACAGGCTATGGCATTGCTGCCCCATCCCTTGCTGAGATGGCGCTCGATGAGCCAGAGCTTATCCGTCAAGGCTCTCGCTTCGGTGTGAGACTCAAGGCTACGGCTCCTTCGATTCATATGATCCGTGTAGATGTCGAATCTGAATTCGCACCTATTATCGGAACGGAAAAGCAGAGTGAGGAGCTTGTCCGCTATCTGATGCAGGATTTCGAGAAGGATCCGATTAAGATTTGGGAATCTGACATATTCGGTCGTTCCTTACATTCGATTGTGAGAGAGGGCATCCAAGGCAAAATAGCGATGATGCCGGATAATGCTCGATACAAGCTTCAGGAAACGCTTGGTCGTATTATCAATGAAGGTTCTGGCGGTTTGATCGCGATTATATTGTAAGCTGTTTCATTAAGGAAACCCAAAGTGCTGAGGTGGGAGCTGCTCCCATCGAGCGTTTTGGGTTTTTTTTACTAGAGAAGATGTAATTTGTCTCCTAAAGAAGTGAAATATAGTGCTGTCATTTAAGCGGATATGGAGAAATGATAGATTGGATGTTGTCATAGATAAGGAAATGACCTAGAATAATGGATGGTATTAGCGCGTAAACCTAGAGTATACAAGCATTTTCATTAAATAATTAAAAACCGATTGACATACTCGGAATAAATGTTTATAGTAAATTTATTCTATTAAGCAGCGAAGACTTGGGAGGAAACAAAGAGATGAAAAAGAGAAATTTCAAAGGGGCATTGCTCGCATTAACGTTAGTACTCGTATTGGTACTAGCGGCTTGCGGCAATAAAGAAAAGAACAATGCTAGTCCATCGGCGCCGGCTTCGGGATCTGCATCTGCATCTTCTGAAGCATCCGCAAATGCATCATCTGAGAATCCGTTAAAAGGGAAGAAAATTGCACTCGTTATGCGTTTCAACACAGGAACTTTCTCCGCTCAGTATGTGGATGGTGTTACGAAGCAAGTAACCAAATACGGCGGTACAGTGAAAGTATTTGCTTCCGAGAATGATCTTGCTAAAATGACAGCTAATCTTGATTCCGCTGTTAATCAGAAATTTGATGGCATCTTGATCGATCACGGAGATGCAGCAGCGTTAACAAATGGATTGAATAAAGCTAAAGAAGCGGGCATTCCAATCGTTGCTTTCGACTCTGGCTTGCAAGCATTTGAAGGTATTACAAATCTTGCTCAGAATGATCAACAGCTAGCTGAATTTACGCTAGAGAAGCTTGCTGAAGAAGCTGGCGGCAAAGGTAACATCGTTAAAGTATGGGTAGCGGGCTTCCCTCCAATGGAGAGCCGTGAAATTTCCTACAGATCCTTCATTGGAAAATATCCAGAAATTAAAGAAATCGCGCAATTCGGCGATGCTTCAAACCCTCAGCTTGATTCACAAACAAGAATGGAAGCTGTATTGAAGCAATATCCGAACAAAGGCGATATTACAGCAGTCTGGGCTGCATGGGATGAATTCGCTAAAGGCGCGGCTAATGCGATTAAACAAGCAGGACGCGATGAAATTAAAGTATACGGTATCGATCTTAGCGACGAGGATCTGAAGATGATTCAAGATCCAACAAGCCCTTGGGTAGCGTCAGCTGCAGTAGATCCGACTTCCATTGGTACAGTACAAGTGAGATACTTGTATCAGAAGCTACATGGCGATACGACAGATCCAGTTGTTCAACTTGAGCCAGTTTTCGTTCACCGTAGCGCTCTTCCAACAGACAAAATCATTACGACAGCTGAGCTTTCTGAATACGTTAAAGGCTGGGGTAGCAGTGATCTAGGAAACACGGATTATTTGAAAGAACTAGAATTATCCGCAGCACACTAATAAAATCCGGCAAGAGTGTTCGATTAATTAAGTAGGTACGGCGCGGGAAACAACCGCGCCGTTTCCTGCTGTCAACAACCTGTTTCATCAGTCTTCGTTCGGAAAGGGGGACGGCTTAACATGACGGCAATACTTAAAACTTCTGAATTAAACATGCGGAGTATTTCGAAATCTTTCGCAGGTGTTCCGGCATTAAAAAATGTGGATTTTAACGTTCGAAGCGGGGAAATTCATGCTTTGCTCGGAGCCAATGGCGCAGGTAAAAGCACATTGATGAAAATTTTGTCTGGCGCCTTTGAGACAGATACAGGCTCTATCGAAGTGGAGAGTGGTTCATACACGTTCAACTCGCCATCTGATTCCAAGAGAGCGGGCATCCATTGTGTATATCAAGAAGTGGATACTTCACTCGTTGCTCACCTAAGCGTTTCTGAGAACATATTCCTCGATAAGCTAGCCGCATCAAAGGGCAAAGCTTGGTTGAAGTGGGGAAGTCTTCACGAGGAAGCTAAGGCAGTGCTAAGTCAAATCGGATTAACAATATCACCGCGAGCTCTCGTCAGAGATTTAACCTTATCGGAGAAGCAGCTCGTGCTCATCGCTCGATTACTTGCCGAGAAAGCTAAATTTGTTATCCTTGATGAGCCAACCGCTCCGCTTAGCATTGAAGAGACGCACAAGCTATTTGGGATTATGAAAGGCTTGAAGAAATCAGGTATTGGGGTTATTTTCATTACTCACCGTCTACCAGAGGTGTTTGACGTATGTGATCGAATTACCGTTATGCGTGATGGTGAACGTGTGCTTACTGAAGAGAAACAGAATATGGATGCAGCGGGTGTTGTACGAGCGATGCTTGGCAGAAGCTTTGAGGAAGAATTTCCGAAGCTAGCAGCGGTCATTGGTGAGCCTGTACTAACAGTGAAAGGTCTTGAGGCAGGACGTCGCGTTCGTGGTGTGGATATGGTTGTTCGACGCGGTGAAATCGTTGCGATCGTAGGCTTGGTTGGAGCAGGCAAGACGGAGCTGTCCCGTGTGCTGTTTGGCGCTGATCCTGCCGACCGAGGGACAGTTGAAGTTGCCGGAAAGCCGGCTAAGCTAAATAGCCCTTCGGACGCTGTACAATCGGGAATTGCGCTGATCCCTGAAGAACGGCGAAAGGAAGGTATTCTCGTTAAGGAATCCGTGCTCCATAATTTGAGTTTACCGATTCTAAAGTCGATTAGTCGTTTAGGGTTTTTATCAGGTAAGTTAGAACGTGAGCTTGCCAACAATCAGATAGCAAACTTAGGTATTAAAACCTCTTCGATTTCTCAACTTACTGCTTTTTTAAGTGGGGGCAATCAACAAAAGGTTGCGATCGGGAAATGGTTGGGAACAGAAGCGGACGTGTTTCTCTTTGATGAGCCTACTAAAGGTGTGGATGTAGGGGCTAAGAGTGATATTTTCAGAATCATTGGCAAGCTTGCCCAAGAAGGCAAAGGAATTGTCTATCTAACTTGCGAGTTAGCCGAAGCACTAGGATTAGCAGATCGCATACTCATCATGTGTGATGGTCGTATTGTAAAATCATTTAACCGCGGAGAAGCATCCCAAGAGGATCTATTGTATTATGCTAGCGCGGGTCGGGAGGAATTCGTGTGAAAAATAAACTTATGCCGTTCACATTCAAATACGGTGCGCTAATATTCATAGGTTTAGTTATTTTGTTTTTCTCGATGAAAAGCGAGTATTTCTTCACTTATAGCAATTTAACGGATATTCTTCGTTCCATATCTATCGTAACCTTCGTTGCTATTGGAGTAACCATATCGCTGACCGTAGACGGCTTTGATCTCTCTGTAGGCGCCACCGTATCTCTATCAACCGTCGTGACGGCTACTCTTATGGTATGGTACGAGATGCCGCTTGCTGTCGTGCTTATCGTTCCCATTGTCGTGGGTGCGCTTGTTGGATTATTAAATGCATTGTTAATTGTCAAAATTCGAATCCCGGACCTGCTAGCGACATTAGCGGTTATGTACATCGTAGGTGGCATTCACAAAACCTATACAAAGGGATATTCGATCTATAGCAATATGCCCTTGCAAGATGGAACGACTGCTCCTGGAGTGATGAACAAGGATTTCTTATGGATTGGTCAAGGTAAGCTGCTAGGCGTACCGTTCCCTGTAATTCTGATGCTGCTTGCAGTTATTGGGGCTCATATTTTCTTTAAATACACACGGTGGGGTCGGCAGATGATTATGACTGGCGGTAACGAGGAGGCTGCTCGTCTGTCCGGGTTAAAGGTCAAACGCGTGCGGACACTTGCTTATGTCGCTTCAGGAGTATTCGCATCCATTGGTGGGATTCTATTCGCTTCACGGATCGGATCAGGCCAAATAGACGCGGGAGCACCGATGCTGATGGAATCCGTCGCAGCCGTGTTCGTAGGCTATTCTGTATTCGCTGCAGGACGTCCAAACATCATTGGTACTTTCTTTGGAGCGGTATTGATGGGCGTATTGGTGAATGGAATGACGATGATGAATGTCCAGTATTATACAACGGACATTATTAAGGGCGGGGTCCTCGTGCTTGCTCTTGCCATCACATTTATTCATCTAAATCGAAGAAAAGCATGATGAAACGCTAAATATTGCCGTCATGCTTGAAAATTCGCACGACTCAAGTGTATAATTTCTGTTGAAACGGACAAACAGATAACATGCCATCGTATCCCCTGGGGAGGTGAATGCTATGAACAAAACCGAATTGATCACTAAAGTGGCTGAATTGGCCGACTTATCCAAGAAGGATGCTACTCAAGCAGTAGATGCTGTATTCGACGTGATTTCCGAAGCTTTGCAAAACGGAGATAAAGTACAACTCGTTGGATTTGGTAACTTTGAGGTGCGTGAGCGCTCTGCACGTAAAGGACGCAATCCGCAAACGGGTGAAGAAATCGAAATTCCGGCCGGGAAAATCCCCGCATTCAAGCCGGGTAAGGCGCTTAAAGACGGCATCAAATAAGTAGTGTTACATAACATTAGACTGCTTTCTCGCATTCGTTATGTGGGAGAGCAGTTTTTGTTTGACTTTACTCTATCTTTTCCTTCATCATGGAAGTTAAGGAAAGGGGTTCAATTCTATGGATATGAATTCAGATCAACAAGAATATATCGTTATTAAAGCAAAAGACAACGGCGTACAGGTTATTGGCTTGACACGTGGACAGGATACAAAGTTTCATCACACGGAAAAGCTAGATAAAGGTGAAGTCCTTATCGTTCAATTTACCGACCATACCTCCGCTATGAAAATTAGAGGCAAAGCCACGATCTTAACGAAACATGGCTCAATCGATACGGATGTGTAGGGACAAAGGAGCGGAGCGTAGGGAAACTACGTGAGCACCGGAAGACCCGGATGAGTTCAAGATTCGATGTCGAATAAGCTTCTTGAGTAGACTTCGAGATCAAAAGCTGACTTTTTGAACAACATCTCAGGAGTGGCAGGCATAGCCTGCCCTTTTTGTTTGTACAATGGGTAAGGAGAGCCTCTCATGAAAGGGGGATTCAAATTGCCCATTACCAAGTTAAAACAATGGAGCTTATTATTGCTATCTGGGGTAGCTGTTGTCTTATTGATGAGCCAACTACCGTCCGTCGACCGTGGATTCCAACAGCGTCATTCCACAGTTCCTGTTTTTCAACCTAATAAAGCAATTGTACTAACGGATAATAATTTGGTGGATTTAATAGCTAATCTTCCCCTTAAAGACCAACTGGCGAAGGTGGGATGGGACCATTCGATCCTAACAGTTGACATTATTGGGGAAGTGCCGGATGCGATGTGGTCAGACTTTGGGCAATTCATTGTGTTTTCCTTCGGAGAAGTAAATAATGTGAAGCAAGTCCTTATTAGAGTTTTTGCGGATAAGGGCGAGAGACGTGAGCTGCTTCTTGCAGCAGAAGCCCGTAAGTACGAATGGACAGACAAAGAGCTGGACGAATTAAAGCGATCTCCTCTTTTGGCTGACTCTAACAATATTTTAAAATTCAAGCTTTCAGTAACTCCGTCCGGTAAGCGTTGGATCGCAAATTTTGCAAATTCATGAACAAAATCCGTAGCTTATGCGAGCTATTCAAGGATATGTTATAATAACTGAAATGAAACCCGTTGTTAAGGTGCCTGGCAGCATGTTCGGAGGCGGAAGCAATGAATAAAGTACGGATAACCCAAATGGCGAATAAGTATTTAAATTACGATATGATTGGCCTCCATACGGAATTACCTGAATTTCCAATTGGCAGGATTTCTTTACTTCACACCGTTTTAAGCTATCAACCACGCGTTGCGTCCCAGAAGGATTTGTTATCGGTCGTTACTTCGCTCGTTCAGATGGGATTAGATACACACGATACGGTTGAAAACTCTCCTAATTCTGCTAAGAATGGGATATTAGGCATGCGTGCCCAACAGTTGAAAGTGCTCGCAGGAGATTATTTCAGCAGCCGCTTTTATTCCTTGTTGGCACAAGCTGGACAAACCGAGGTGGTACTTCAACTCAGCGAAGCCATATGCAAGATTAACGAGACTAAAATGAATGTATACCTCAAAATGAAACAAATGAAGTTGAACGCAGAGGAATACCTTCAATACGGTGCTGAACTTAGAGCGGGACTTTTCCTCTCTTTTACTGGATTCATGAGTGGGCTGTACGAACGTTTATGGCCTGAATTAGTAGAATGCTTCAGTCGCTGTGAGGTACTGTTACAGGAGCTTCGCAAACTAGAAGACATGTCTTCGATGGATCATAGCTGGGGGGTGTGGCACATTCTTCAGGAAGGCACTGAAGAGGATCGCCGCAATCTGATTGAGCGCCGAGAAGACCATAACCTGATTAAAACATTGCTGCATAAGTATGACGTTGCTGATAAATTAGGCGGTTTGCTACGTCAATCTGCAGATCAACTGCAAGTGTTGCTCCAGAAGCTTCAATCGGATAAGTTGTTGCAAGAGCTACAGCCCTTGATTGAACCATTTCTGCAGGCGACAGGATCGCAACGAGCAACTGCTTTGAAGGAGCTGGGATAACAGAGCATGATGGAATCAAATTCGAAAACAAAGGACGTTCACGCGGTGTTCGAAAGCATCGCACCTAAATACGATATGATGAACGACATCATTAGCTTTCGAAGACATAAAGCATGGCGCCGATTTACGATGCGCAAGATGGACGTTCAGCCTGGACAGTCATCCCTAGATATATGCTGCGGAACATGCGATTGGACCATTTCGCTCGCCAAGGCGAGTGTTAAAGGAAAAACAGTCGGACTTGATTTCAGTGGTAATATGCTAGAAGTCGGACAAGCGAAAATTAATAAGGTAGGTCTCCATGACCAAATCACACTCGTTCAAGGTAATGCTATGGATCTCCCATTTGAGGATAACTCCTTTGACATTATTACGATCGGATTTGGTCTGCGAAACATTCCGGATATTATTAAAGCACTTAAAGAAATGAAGAGAGTTGTGAAGCCGGGCGGTAAAATTGTTTGTTTGGAGATGTCCAAGCCTACAAGGCAACCTTTTAAATCAGTTTATTATTTCTACTTTGAGAAGATACTGCCTTTAATGGGGAAGTGGTTCGCTAAGAGTTATGACCAATATAGCTGGCTGCCAGAGTCACTGAAAACTTTTCCGGACATGCAGGCACTTGCCGAGATTTTCCGCGATGTTGGATTGCGCAACGTGAAAGCTTATCCGCTTACAGGTGGAAGTGGGGCGTTGCACATCGGAACGAAAGGGAATGAAGGCGTATGATGTCCAAAGTTCGTATTTTTCTAGAAATGATTAAGTTCGAGCACACCTTATTTGCTCTCCCGTTTGCTTTCGTAGGTGCAATCCTTGGGGCGGTTACAGTAGAGAAGAGATTGCCTGACTGGAGTGAATGTGGCTGGATTCTCCTTGCAATGGTAGGAGCGCGTACAGCTGCAATGGGTTTGAATCGACTTATAGATAGAGCGATAGACGGACGTAATCCTCGAACGGCTATGAGGGCGATCCCCGCGGGGTTGTTGAAATCCAAAGATGTCATTATCTATATCATCATTTCTTTTATTTTATTATTCTGGGCTGCGGCTCAGCTGAATAGCTTGGCGGTCAAATTACTACCTCTTACTGTGTTTTTCCTTGTGATCTATTCCTACACGAAGCGATTTACATGGGCATGCCATCTCGTCCTAGGTTTGACAATTGGACTTGCTCCTCTTGGCGGCTGGGTAGCTGTAACGGGCGGCATGACTTGGACTGCGATTATTCTATATATCACGGTAGCGCTATGGACTGCTGGATTTGACACGATTTATGCTTGCCAAGATGTGGAAATCGATCGCAAAGAAGGCTTGTATTCCATTCCCGCACGTTTCGGAATAGCTCGTGCGCTTGGTATTGCACGGATGCTTCATGCCTTAACTGCTGCAGGTTTTGCATTGTTACTCATCATGACGGATTTGAGTTGGTGGTATTTTGCAGGTACAATCATATCCGCTGCTATTCTTCTATATGAGCACCGTCTTGTTAAGCCGAACGACTTAAGCAAGCTAAACGCGGCGTTCTTTACGATGAATGGAGTGCTGAGCGCAGTCATTTTCGTATTTACTTTTATTGATCTTGTGGTGGTGAGGTCTTGGTAAATGCAGCACTAGAGGTAAGTAAAACCGAAAAGCCTATTCGTTGGGTTGTCGGAATAACAGGCGCAAGTGGCGCTATATATGGAGTAACATTATGCCGGCAATTGCTTCATGCCGGTTTTCATCTGCATTTAGTCATTTCTGATGCAGGATGGCGAGTACTTAAAGAAGAACTAGGTTGGAATGCCTCTCATCGGGAAGACTGTTTAAACAAACAATTCGAATTTGCTGTTGCTGAAGAGCGGATGACTTACCATCCACTTAACGATATTGGAGCAAGTATAGCTAGCGGTTCGTTTCGGTGTGAGGGTATGGTTGTCATCCCTTGCTCGATGGGCTCTTTATCCGCGATTGCTAATGGGGCTTCAACGAATTTACTTACGCGTGCTGCGGATGTCATGCTCAAGGAGGGCAGACCCCTGCTGATTGTTCCAAGAGAAACACCGCTTCATGCGATTCATCTAGAAAACATGCTTAAGCTTGCCCGTCTTGGAGTTCGCATCATTCCAGCAATGCCGGCCTTCTACAACGGTCCGCAAACGATAGAGGACATCGTTTCCTTCATGGTCGGCAAGGTGATGGACAACATGGGCATACAACACAATCTATACAGAAGATGGGGACAACCCAATGATTAATGGACTTAACCGGCCAATCAAGCTTGGACGGATATCGTATACGAACGCATGGCCAATCTTTCATCATTTTGATCCGAGTACTCTTCCCTTTGAAGCTGAGATGATATCAGACATGCCGGCGACCCTCAACCGTAACCTAAAAGCGGGTGAGATCGATATGGCAGCGATTTCTTCTTATGCGTATGGAATATCGTCGGAGTCATACTATTTACTACCTAACCTATCGGTTAGCGCCTTTGGGCGAGTGCAATCGATATTACTCTTTCTGAAATCTCCACTAGAGCAGGTCATTCATGGTAAAATTGCTTTGACCACAACATCTGCAACCTCCGTTAATCTGCTAAAGATCATTATGGAGAAATTTTACGGGGGCAAACCAACTTATGAAGATGCAGAGCCTTCTCTGGACAAAATGTTAGAGAATGCGGACGCCGCACTGCTCATTGGGGACCATGCCATACGTGCTTCTTGGACTGACCATGGGTATCGTGTTCTTGATCTAGGTGAGATTTGGAATGTGTGGACAGGCCATTGGATGACGTTCGCGTTATGGGCGGTTCATAAGGAAACGGCTCACCAATATCCCGAAGCGATTGTAAGTATTTATGAAGAACTGCTTGAGAGCAAGAGAAAGTCCACCCTTGATCTGAACCCGCTTGTTGCTAAGGCGATGAGTCAAATCGGCGGGACTTCCGCTTACTGGAACAATTATTTCAGCCAATTGTGTCATGATTTTGGTCCAGATCAGATGGCTGGCCTAAAGCTTTACTTTCAATACGCTAAGGAGCTTGGGCTGATGGATGGAGAGATTGAGCTGTTGGAATTACCTAGACCACATGTAATAGATAACCTATCGAACCGCAGGTGAACTTATGAAGTTAATGCAGCTCTATGCCGCAATGAAATCGGATTTACAAGCAATCGAGAATGACATGGCTCAAACGGTCACTTCAGAGATGCCTATCTTAAGTGAAACCTCGTTACATTTGCTTAAAGCAGGTGGAAAACGAATTCGTCCAGTATTTGTGTTGCTATCAGGCAAGTTTGGAACCTATTCTCTAGAGACGCTTAAGCGCGTTGCTGTTCCTCTTGAACTCATTCATATGGCTTCTTTAGTGCATGATGACGTCATTGATGATGCTGAAACCCGTCGCGGCCAGCTTACCGTTAAATCGAAATGGGACAACCGAATCGCGATGTACACCGGCGATTACATCTATGCGAAAGCTCTGATGGTTGTTACTAAGCTAGAGAAACCGCGGATTCATCAAATATTGTCTGGCGCTATGGTTCAGATGTGCATAGGGGAAATGGAGCAAATCCGTGACTTCTTTAATGTCGACCAAAGCATTCGTAACTATTTACGCAGAATTAGACGAAAAACAGCTCTACTTATTGCGATTAGCTGCGAGCTCGGAGCTAAGGCGACGGACGCACCAGATCGAGTTAGCCATGCGCTCTATAGGTTTGGTTATAATGTGGGGATGGCGTTTCAGATTACGGATGACTTGCTTGATTTGTGTGGAACGGAGAAAGCGATTGGCAAGCCACCAGGAAGCGATTTGCGTCAAGGTAACATCACATTACCCGTTATTTACGCTCTTCAGGATGAATCGATCAGAGAGCCTTTGCTGAAGGAAATTGCGTTGATTAGGGATAGTGAAGGGATAGCGAATTCTTCTGCAGCAGTTAAGCTTGTGCGATCCAACGAAGGCATTAAGACAGCGGAGAAACTGGCGGATAGATATATTGCCAAAGCGTTAAAAACGCTGGAATTGTTACCCGATATTGCTGCAAAGCGGAATTTAGCCGATATTGCGCGATTTGTGGCGAAGCGAAGTTATTAAGCGATCTCTTTTATGGTAAAATAGTGAAGGTTAAATAATGTCGTTAATAGTAGGAGGAGAGTAGTTCATGGAAAGAACCTACTTAATGGTTAAGCCTGATGGAGTGCAGCGGGGATTGATTGGTGAAATCGTCAGCCGCTTTGAACGCAAAGGGTTAAAGCTAATCGGAGCCAAGCTCATGAACGTCTCTAAGGAACGCGCAGAGAAGCATTATGAGGAGCATGAAGGCAAAGATTTCTATGAGAAATTACTACAATTTATTACTGCAGGACCTGTGTTTGCAATGGTATGGGAAGGTGATCAAGCGGTAGGCTTGTCACGGGCTCTTATTGGTAAAACGAATGCTCTTGAAGCCGCACCGGGAACAATACGTAGCGACTTTGCAATACATACGAACTTTAATTTGATTCACGGCTCAGATTCACACGATAATGCAGAACGTGAAATCGCTATTTTCTTCTCCGAAGAGGAACTGATTTCTTATGATAAAGTGATACAGGTGTGGATCTAATAAAGATCTGATGAAGTGTTGTCACTATGCGGTTGCAGGGGAGAGCAGAACGTTCATGGGAGACATACGTTCCAATTTGAATGCTAGCTTGAATGTTTCCGATGACGAGGATTTTGCGCGGTTTATCGTCAATATCAAGCGCTTGACATCCATTGATTTGTCGCAGTACAAAGAAAATCAAATGAGACGTCGGTTGACCACCTTACGGATGAAATACGGTTACTCTACGTTTCATGATTATTTTACGGCTCTGTCCGGTGAGGCGAGATTACGGAATGAATTCCTGGACAGGATGACCATCAATGTTTCTGAATTTTGGCGAAACCCGAACCGCTGGCAAGTTCTCAAGGATCAACTCCTGCCACCGATGATCAAGGACTCGCCTCGGCTTCATATTTGGAGCGCAGCATGTTCTACGGGTGAAGAACCTTATACACTTGCGATGATATTGGACTCGCTTGATATCCTAGACAAGGCGACATTAATCGCAACAGATATTGATGATGGCGTGCTCGCGAAGGCGAAGGAAGGCGTTTACTTGGAGCGTTCCTTACGTGACGTACCGGCAACGTACAAGAACAAATATTTTGTTCCTTCTGAGGGTGCCTTCAAAGTAGCTGACCGTTTGAAAAAGGTTGTTAAGTTTCAGAAGCAAAACTTGCTGCTGGATACGTTCGGTGAGAAGTACGATTTGATCGTATGCCGCAACGTCATGATCTATTTCACCGAGGAAGCGAAGCATATTTTATATGGCAAATTCGCTCGTGCTCTTAAGCCTGGCGGGCTGCTGTTCGTTGGAAGTACAGAACAGATCTTTTCTCCGGGCCAATACGGCTTAGAGACTGCTGACACTTTTTTTTACCGGCGGACCAATTAAGCGTATGTTAAATAGACTCCCAACCGATAATATAGCTATTCAGTCTATTCGGAGGGAACTATGGACAAACGTAAAGTCATAGCCGCATACCGGCGAGGGTTGATCTCGGTCCAGGAGTGTGCGCAAATCTTAGGCTTAGACAATGTTGAATTGCTCGGATACATGAGGGAGTCGAGAACGACTCGGCCGATTGCGAATAAGAAACAGTCCGTCCGTTGATGACGGGCTGTTTTCTTGTCAAACGCTTTAACGCTGTACTATAATGGTCAAAGAGATTCGCGGCATAGGGAGGAACATAAATTGAGTTTACGTTATTTAACAGCGGGGGAAACACATGGACCGCAGCTTACAGCCATTATTGAGGGATTACCGAGTAACCTAGAGCTTGACTTTGAAGCTTTGAATTTTCAATTGCAACGTCGCCAGAAGGGTCATGGTCGTGGTCGTCGGATGCAAATCGAGACGGATACAGCTCAAATCGTTGGTGGCGTAAGACACGGACGTACGACAGGTGCTCCAGTTGCAATCGTAGTTGAAAATAAGGATTGGAAGCATTGGACTTCTGTTATGAATGTTGAACCCGTTGAAGGCAGTGACGAGGCGAAACGTCGTGTATTTCGTCCACGCCCAGGCCATGCCGATCTTAATGGTGGTTTGAAATATAATCTTAAGGATTTGCGTAATGTTCTAGAGCGCTCGAGTGCTCGTGAGACTGCTGCTCGTGTTGCAGTGGGTGCGATTGCTAAACAATTGCTCAGTCATTTCGGAGTAAAGGTTGCAGGACACGTTGTATCGATTGGGGAAGTTGTGGCTGCTACGCCTAATCTACCGATCGACGAGCTGATTGCCGTAACCGAAGAATCTCCTGTTCGTGTTACGGACAAAGAAGCTGAGCAAAAAATGATAGAGTTGATCGACCGTATGAAAGCGGAAGGAGATACGATCGGCGGTGTTGTTGAATGTATTGTAACCGGATTACCAGTAGGACTAGGAAGTCATGTCCAATGGGATCGTAAGCTGGACGGACGTATCGCTCAGGCGGTCGTTTCCATCAACGCATTTAAGGGTGTTGAGGTCGGTATCGGTTTCGAAGCTGCTCGTATTCCTGGCTCTAAAGTTCATGACGAGATTTTACATACTGCTGAGAAAGGATTCCATCGGGCATCTAATCGTGCAGGTGGCTTCGAAGGCGGAATGACAACTGGCGAGCCAATCGTTGTTCGTGGAGTGATGAAGCCGATTCCTACGCTATACAAGCCTTTAGCAAGCGTGGATATCGATACGAAGGAGCCGTTCACGGCTCAGGTAGAACGTTCCGATGCTTGTGCCGTACCGGCAGCAAGCGTCGTTATGGAGCATGTTGTAACTTGGGCAGTGGCTACTGCTTTCCTGGAGAAGTTCGGCGGGGATTCAATTGAGGAAATTCAAGCGAACTTGGACAGCTACTTGAGCCAAGTAGAGGCGTACTAATGTCGGGCGGGACGAGAGAGCTTACTGTTGATCTCGGGGAACGTTCCTATCCGATCTATATCGGCACAGGATTGATCGCACAGACCGGGGAGAAGTTCGCGGAGCGCGGTTTTCCTGTGAAGTCGCCGATCTTGCTCGTGACGGATAGTTCTGTAGTGGACTTATACGCAGAGAAGGTAGAAGAGTCGCTTGCCAAAGCTGGATATTCCGTCACTACGGCTGTTGTACCTTCCGGCGAAGGCTCGAAATCGTTAGAGATGTTAGACGAGTTGATTGGCGCAGCGTTACAGGCAGGATTAGATCGCAAGTCAACTGTTATCGCTTTGGGCGGTGGGGTTGTCGGTGATTTGGCAGGCTTCGTTGCTGCTTCCTTCATGCGAGGCGTTCGATTCGTACAGATTCCGACTACGATATTGGCTCATGATAGCAGTGTCGGAGGTAAAGTAGCGGTTAACCATCGTCTGGCAAAAAATATTATCGGTGCTTTCCATCAGCCAGAATTCGTTCTATACGATCTTGATACTTTATCAAGCCTACCTATGCGAGAAGTGCGTGCAGGGTTATCGGAAGTCATCAAGCACGGACTCATCTGGAATGAAGAATTCGTAGCTTGGTGTGACTTGAACGTGGAACCATTGCTAGGGTTACAGCCTGATGCTCTCGGTTATGCGTTATACGAAGGCTGCAAAGTGAAGTCAATCGTCGTTTCTCGTGACGAACGGGAGAACGATTTGCGTGCGATCCTTAATCTCGGTCATACAATTGGTCATGCCCTTGAAGCCGTAGCAGGCTACGGCGAACTATTGCATGGTGAAGCAATTGCTATTGGAATGGTTGGATCGGCGAGACTTGCTGCGAAATTCGGTTACTCTCCGGAAATTGCCGAGGAGACGGAACGGATTTTCCGCAAGTTTGGCTTGCCAGTGCGAATCCCGAATATCTGTGCAACGGAAGAAATAATGAGCGCTATGCTGCACGATAAGAAATTTTCCGAGGGGAAAATGGTGTTCGTTGTTCCCACAGCTATCGGGAGCGTAGAAGTTCGCAATGATGTGCCTTCCTCGTGGGTTAAAGAAATCGTGGATGGATTAAGAGAGGGGAATTAACGATCATGAGCGTTAGGGGAATCCGCGGAGCGATTACGGTTGAGCTGAATGAAGAAGCTCCAATTCTGGATGCGACAATCGAATTGTTAAAAGGAATTATCGAGGTCAATCATTTTGCACCCGAAGATATTGCTAGTGTGTTTGTTACTGTAACTCAAGACCTTGATGCTACCTTCCCAGCTCGTGCAATAAGACAGATGGAAGGCTGGGAGCTAGTGCCGCTGATGTGCTCCCTCGAAGTGCCTGTCAAAGGAAGCCTAGAGAAATGTATCCGACTGATGGTACAGGTCAACACAGACCTTCCGCAGAAGGACATTCGCCATGTGTACCTCAACCGTGCTCAAGTGCTTCGCCCAGATTTAGCTGGGAAGTAATTTGAGGTTGGATGTTATTAATTAAATTGTACTCATCTTCAATTACGCGTGAAGCACACGCCGTTTCTCTCTTCGGAGAGGACGGCGTTTTTTATTATCATGAATATGTGCTGGATGAAGAAGTGAGTAAGTATCTTTGGTAGAACGCTAAGAACATACGTAGAGCTAAGCCGCTGGAGGCGGTCTAATTGTGTAGAAACCAAGGAACGGCGCACGCTAAGCCGCCTAAGGCGGGGGAATATGGAATATTCTGAGTTGACGATCGATACCGAGCAGTGATATATTTAGAAGCATATTACACATTACGGAACGGTCGGCCACAGGGACGACAACTTACGTGGATGTGAGCAGAGATGAGATTAGATGAGCGGAGTCGCCGTGTCATTGGCATTGTTTTATTATGTGCGCAATGATGGCAGAACTTAACTTATCAAATTATGCGCATCTCTGCGAAGCAGGGGTGCTTTTTTAATGGATTTATATAGCACAAAGCAAAAAAGAACAATCGTCCAGAGGTCGGATTCGGTCTTTAACAAGGGAGAGATTAATGATGGATCAGCAGGAGCTTCAAGGAATTAAAGTAATGGCAGAGCAATATAACGTAATTCCAGTCGTTCGCAGATTGCTTGCGGATACGGAAACGCCAATTCGAGTGTTCCAACATTTAAGCCGAGATAAGCGCGCTTTTTTACTGGAGAGTGTAGAAGGTGGCGTGAAATGGGCTCGGTATTCTTTTATCGGAACAGATCCATTCCTCGTTCTTAAGCTGAAGAAGAATCATCTCACCTTGGAGCAGAACGGCCAGATTGAGTCGCTAGAGACGACCGAACCGTTGGCATATTTAAGAGAGAAGCTTCGCTCCTACCGAAGTCCGGCTCTACCTGAGCTTCCTCCTTTTACAGGCGGTGCCATTGGATTTTTTGGATACGATCTGCTGCAATATTATGAGAGAAAGATTCCACCACATAAGAAAGATGACTTAAACATGGATGATATGCAATTCATGTTCTGCGATCGCATTATTGTATTCGATCACTTCAAGCAGCAGGTGTTGGTCATTGGTAACGTGCATATTCAAGAAGGAGCTACCGAGGCTCAAATCAAGGTTGCATACAAAGACACGCTTAATGCGATCGATGATACGATTCGCAGAATCCAGCAGCCTCTACCCGTACAACCGTCTAGAGGAACACCTCCGAATGATCCGGAGCTTGGTGAAGTTTCATCGAACCTGACTAAGCAACAATTTCTGGATAATGTACATCAAGCGAAGGAATACATTCGTGCGGGCGATATTTTTCAAGTCGTGCTATCCCAACGATTCCATATCGAGACTGAAGTCGATCCGCTACATGTCTATCGCGTACTAAGAACGATGAATCCGTCACCTTACATGTATGTTCTTAAGCTGGATGATGAGGTTGTCGTGGGGACGTCTCCGGAGCTATTGGTCAAAGTCGACAACGGTAAAGTGGAAACTCGTCCAATCGCAGGTACAAGACCTCGCGGTAAAACACCAGAGGAAGACTTGCAGTATGAAAAGGATCTACTTGCCGATGAGAAAGAACGTGCAGAGCATGTAATGCTTGTAGATCTGGGTCGTAATGACCTTGGTCGAGTGTCGACATTCGGCTCCGTCAAATGTGATAGCTACATGGAAATAGAACGTTACTCTCATGTGATGCACATCGTCTCGAACGTAACGGGTCAGCTTCGCCCCGACAAGGATTTCTACGATGCATTCTTGTCCTGCTTGCCAGCGGGTACAGTATCTGGAGCTCCGAAAATACGAGCAATGGAGCTGATCGCTGATCTAGAAAATGAAGCAAGAGGTGCCTACGCCGGAGCGATTGGTTATCTCGGATTTTCAGGGAATCTCAATACTTGTATTACGATTCGGACAATTATTTTCAAGCATGGCAAAGCTTACGTACAAGCTGGAGCAGGAATCGTATGGGATTCTGTTCCGGAAAATGAATATGAGGAAACGGTTAACAAAGCGAAGGGGATGCTCAAGGCGATCCGTGCTGCAGAAGCAGCTTTCCCTCCGGCTGGATCTAAGACTCAGCGCAGTAATGCTGATTTTCCTGTCGTTGTCGCTGGAGATCGCCGTACGAATCTGGATTATGATTAAGGAAAGGGGAACTTGGAGCTATGAGTGACAATCTGAAGTTAACGATGCCACAGGTATTAGCCAAGCTGACAAGTGGCCAAGATCTAACACATGAAGAGGCATTCGGCACGATGACAACGATTATGACAGGAGAAGCAACGCCTGCTCAAATAAGCGGAATAGTCATTGCCCTTCGTATGAAAGGCGAGACTGTGAGTGAAATTACGGGCTTTGCCGAAGCGATGAGAGCTTTCTCCAATCATGTCACGACAGAAAATCATGATCTTCTCGATACGTGCGGAACAGGCGGCTCCGGCATTCATAAGTTTAATATCTCTACAGCTTCAGCCATTATTGCCGCTGCAGCTGGTGTAAGAGTAGCCAAGCATGGCAATCGAGCAATGTCTGGTAAAGCGGGAAGCGCTGACGTTCTAGAAGCGCTTGGCGTTAATATTAATCTCTCTGCAGAGCAAGCGGCAATATGTTTAGAACGGACTGGCATATGCTTTATGTTCGCTCAGCTCTATCATCCTGCACTCAAGCATGCTGCGGTTCCACGGCGAGAGCTAGGTGTCCGCACGATATTCAACATGCTAGGACCGTTAGCTAACCCAGCTAATGCGGATCGCCAGTTGATCGGATTATACGATCGTACACGGACAGCGACGGTAGCGGAAGTGTTGTCTAGGCTTGGCTTAAAGAAAGCAATGGTCGTGGGGAGCCACGATGGCCTAGATGAAATCAGTATTTCAGCGCCGACCCAAGTATCCGAGCTGAGAGAGGGTGAGGTTATTACTTACGACATCACACCTGAATTACTCGGCTTGTCGACCATTCCACTTGGGGAAGTTCAAGGTGGAGATGCAACTGAGAATGCCGCAATCATACGTAGAGTGCTCAGTGGAGAGAAGAGCCCCTATCGCGATGTTGTGCTCGCGAATGCAGGTGCATGTATCTATGTCGCTGGTCGTGCTGAAACGTTAGTGGATGGTGTGAAAGTTGCCGCAGCTACGATCGACGCTGGTCTTGCGGATAATAAATTGCAGCAATGGATTGCTACGACAGGAGAAGTGAGCTATGTTTCTTGATCGCATCGTCGCCACCAAGCGCGAAGAGGTAACGGCGCTAAGACAAAACTTATTGATTAATCAAGCAGAGAAGACAATTTCCGATATGGAGCCTTGTCGCGGCTTCGAACAAGCGTTAATCGGACGTAATCGTCCTGTAGGCCTTATCGCTGAAGTGAAGAAAGCAAGTCCGTCGAAAGGACTTATTCGTCCAGATTTTCATCCGGTTAATTTAGCTCTAGATTACGAGAACGCAGGAACGGACTGTATCTCCGTACTGACGGATACCGATTATTTTCAAGGCAGCAATGAGTACTTAAAGCAAATCCGCGAGCAAGTCAAAGTTCCTTTGCTACGCAAAGATTTTACCATTGACGAACGTCAAATCTATGAAGCTCGGCTCATTGGTGCGGACGCCATTCTTCTGATTGCGGCTATTCTCACGAAAAGCCAGCTGTCATCGTTCTATACGTTAGCCCGTGATTTGGGGTTAGACGTCCTAGTCGAAGTTCATAACCGTCCAGAGTTGGATATAGTACTAGATATCGGCAAGGCATCGCTTATTGGTGTGAACAACCGAGATCTCAAAACGTTCGTTACCGACTTGAAAGTAACGGAAGAGCTGATCGGAATGATGCCTAAGGGAATTGTAGCGGTGAGTGAAAGTGCAATTTCTTCCACGGAAGATGTTGCGTTCGTTCGTAATGCTGGCGCTCAAGCTGTACTCATTGGTGAGCATTTCATGCGTCAATCCAATGTGCAGGTGGCTGTGAATGAGCTTCTCAGTCCAGTTACGAAAGAAGGAGTCGCGGGATGACGAATGTTCTGCCGTTGAAGTCAATGGTGAAAATTTGCGGTATTATGGATGCAGGGACCTTGCGTGGGATGAAAGGACTTCCTACTGAGTATATTGGCTTCGTTTTTGCCAAGAGCCGTAGGCAGCTTTCTCCACTTCAAGCAGCTGAACTCCACAACATCTCACAACAAATTCCAATGGCAAATGGAAAGCCTCCGCTAACTGTTGGTGTGTTCGTCAATCCGTCCATAGAACAGCTTGAAGAGACCTTGTCCATCGTGCCGCTTGATGTGATACAGCTACATGGAGAAGAGACGCCAGAATTTTGTCGAGAGGTTCGTGAGCGTTTCAAGGTTGACGTGTGGCGTGCGCTACCTGTTGCAGAGGGAATCGATCAAACGCATTCCGTACAAGGCGTAGAACGACTCACAGCATACAAGGACGCGGTTTCTACGATCCTTCTGGATACGGCAGGCGGCGGAACGGGGAAAGCTTTTCGCTGGGAGGTCATTCCGGCTTATCAAGAGGCTGCAAATCGTAATGGCCTAGTCTTGTTCATAGCAGGTGGTCTTACTCCTAATAACGCAGACGAATTAATTACAAACTATCATCCAGATGGTGTCGATATTTCCAGCGGTGTGGAAACAGACGGGGTGAAGGATAACGATAAAATCACCGCATTCGTAGAAAGGGTGAAAAGCTCATGAGTCAAGTACCAGATCAGCACGGACGCTTTGGTCCTTTTGGTGGGAAATATGTTCCAGAAACGTTAATGAACGCTTTAATCGAGCTAGAGGAAGCTTACCAGAAATATAAGGACGATCCTGATTTCCTAGAGGAAGTCCGGTATTTGCTCAAGCAATATTCAGGTCGTCCAACGCCATTGTATTATGCAGAAAGACTTTCGCAGCATCTAGGTGGAGCTAAAATCTATCTGAAGCGCGAGGATCTTAACCATACCGGGGCACACAAAATTAACAATACAATCGGACAAGCCGTCCTTGCCAAACGCATGGGTAAGAAGAAGGTTATTGCCGAAACTGGAGCGGGCCAACACGGTGTTGCTACTGCGACGGTTGCTGCTCTGATGGGGCTTGAATGTAAAGTTTTTATGGGAGAAGAGGATACGAAGCGCCAGCAATTGAACGTTTTCCGTATGAAGCTGCTCGGCTCTGAGGTTATTCCTGTTATGTCAGGAACCCGTACGCTGAAGGATGCTTGTAACGAAACACTACGCTATTGGGTCAGTCACGTTGACGATACGTATTACATTCTCGGCTCTGTAACGGGTCCTCATCCTTATCCGATGATGGTTCGCGATTTCCAACGCATTATCGGACTGGAATCTCGTGAGCAAATTTTAGAAGCCGAAGGTCGCCTACCGGATCTCGTAGTAGCAGCCGTTGGTGGAGGAAGTAACGCGATCGGTATTTTCCATCCATTTATCGAGGATACCGGTGTCCGTCTTCTTGGTGTGGAAGCGGCTGGTCGGGGCGTTGATACCGAAGAGCATGCTGCAACGATGACGAAAGGTCGTCCAGGAGTATTCCAAGGCTCGATGAGCTACGTCCTACAGGATGAAGGCGGACAAGTATTGCCTGCCCACTCCATCTCCGCTGGACTTGACTACCCGGGTATTGGACCAGAGCATGCCTACTTAAAAGACACCAATCGTGCGGAATATGTTCCGATTACAGATAAGGAAGCATTAGATGCGCTGAACATTCTTTCTCGTATGGAAGGGATCATTCCTGCCCTTGAATCGGCACATGCGATCGCTCAAGTACTGAAGGTTGCTCCGACAATGAGCAAAGATGAGATTATTGTAGTGAGTCTTTCCGGACGTGGGGATAAAGACGTTGAATCCATTATGTCTTATCTTGCAGTAGAGGAGGGACAGCAATCATGAGTACGATAACAACACCCAACGCTATCGATACTGTTTTCGCCGGTCTGAAAGCTAGAGGGGAAACGGCACTCATGCCTTTCATGACGATGGGCGATCCAGATTTGGAAACATCGGTTGCTCTAGTACAGGCTGCAGAGGCAGCGGGAGCGCATATGATCGAGCTCGGTATTCCTTATTCAGATCCACTTGCGGACGGTCCAGTTATACAACGGGCTTCTGAGCGAGCGCTTAAGAATCGGATTAGCCTGACGGATTGCATGGCTGTTGCTTCGAAAGCGAGAGAGCGCGGCGTTAAGATGCCATTCATCTTGTTTAGTTATTTTAATCCAGCGCTTCAGCTTGGGTTGGAGAGATTCTTCGAACTGCTGAAGGAACATGGCTTTAGTGGAATTATTATTCCTGATTTGCCGCTAGAGGAAGATTCCGAGATGCGTGCACTAGCTGAAGTGAATGGCATTCATTTGATTCCTCTTGTAGCGCCGACCTCCGAAGCAAGAGTAGAACGCATTGCTTCACAAGCCAAAGGCTTCGTATATTGCGTATCCTCGTTAGGGGTTACGGGTGTTCGCTCCACGTTCCACGAAGGAATCGATTCGTTCTTGAGCACGGTTCGTAGAGCAGCTTCCGTACCGATCTGTGTCGGGTTTGGTATCTCATCTCGTGAGCATGCAGAGCGTTTTGCTGGCCAGTGTGATGGTGTTATCGTGGGAAGTGCCATCGTTCGTCAAGTGGAGGACGTGATTCCGCAGCTGACGTCGGGTAATGAAGATGAGCGTAAGCAAGGTCTTCAAGTTGTTCAGGACTTTATCGCAGGCTTGAAGCCTCGTAAACAAGTGTGATAAAGTCTTGAATAGGTTCGAGAATTAATTATTTTATGATAGGTTCAAAAAGTCTTCTGTACAGTGCCGCATTGGTGTGTCACAATATAATATACATTTCCATACGGAGCGCCCGAAGCTCCGCCTCAGGCGGAGTTCATATCGCTCCGTTTGTCGTATCTCAGGAGGGAAACTCATGCAACCGAAACCGAATATTGTTCATTTACCTGTCTATCAACCTGGTAAACCCGTCGATGACGTGAAGCGGGAGCTTGGATTGACTGAAGTGCTTAAACTGGCATCCAATGAAAATCCGTTTGGTAGCTCTCCGAAAGTCAAAGAAGCCATTGCTCGCGAACTAGAGAATATTAGCATTTATCCGGATGGAGCTGCTATTGAGTTAACAAATGCGCTCGCCAAGTATCATGGCGTCAATGCAGATCAGATCATTTTCGGAGCAGGCTCCGATGAAGTCATCCTCATGACCGCTCGCGCATTCCTCGTACCTGGGGATGAGACGATCATGGCGGATCAGACGTTCCCTATATACAAGCATAATGCACAAGTTGAGAACGCAGTGATCGTTGAGGTTCCACTAAAGGAAGGGACTCATGATCTTCCTGCAATGCTTGAGCGTGTAACGGACAAGACCAAAATTATTTGGGTTTGCAATCCGAACAATCCAACCGGAACGATTAATACAGCGGTTGAAGTTGAAGCATTCCTATTTAAGGTGCCAAGCAATGTACTCGTCGTATTGGACGAAGCTTATTGTGAATATGTTGATGATCCTTCTTTCCCAGACGGCATACAGCTGTTAAATAAATACCCGAATGTAATCTTGCTACGTACATTCTCCAAAATATATGGATTGGCATCTATGCGGATTGGCTACGGAATAGGTCGCGCAGATGTCATTCGTAGCATTAATCAGGTTAGAGAGCCTTTCAATACGTCCAGATTCGGCCAAGCTGCTGCTGTAGCTGCCTTACAGGATGAAGAATTCGTCGCTTTTTGCCGCGAAGAGAACAAGAAAGGTTTAGCTTACTTCAATCGTTCTTTCGTGGAGCTGGGCTTACAGGCTTTTCCCGCATACGGAAACTTTATTATGGTGGACGTTCAGAGACCGGGCCAAGAAGTATTCGAAGCTTTGCTTCGTAAAGGAATTATTATAAGAGCAGGTCATAAGCTGTACCCGAACTATATTCGGATTACAGTCGGAAACCAAGAACAGAACGAGAAAGTTATCGCTGCACTGACGACCGTGCTGCAAGAAATCGCGGTAAAGGTGTGAAGGCATGAGCGGAGAGTTTAGCGACTTTACTGAAATAAGTGAATCAAACCCAATTAAAATCGCGATCTTCGGAGTAGGTCTCATCGGAGGCTCGTTGGCGCTTTGCTTTAAAGGGAAGCCTGGTGTTGAAGTCGTTGGTCATTCCATTAATCCAGCGTCAACAGAGAAATACGTTGCACGTGGTGTGGTGGATTGGGCGACAACCTCGATCCCTGAAGCAGCGAAGGATGCGGATTTCCTGTTTCTATGCGTCCCTGTCGGACGTTTGGAGGAGTATGTGGATGAGTTGTCCAAGCTTCCGCTTAAACCGGGCTGTATCATTACCGATGTAGGGAGCACGAAAGCTTCAGTAGTCCATCATGCGGAGAAGCTTGCTTTGCATGGTGCTGTATTTATCGGTGGACATCCTATGGCCGGATCTGAGCGCTCTGGGGTAGAGGCTGCAAGTCTCTATTTGTTGGAAAATGCTTTTTACGTGTTAACACCTGTAGAGGGTACTCCGGCTCATTACGTGAGTAGACTTGAGCAGTTGTTAGTGTGGACGAGAGCACATATTGTTAAGACTGACGCCATCCAGCATGATGATATTGTAGGTGCAATTAGTCATTTGCCGCATATTATCGCTGTTGCATTGGTCAATCAAATTGCGGGTTACAATGAAACGAACGAGCTGTACCGTAGATTGGCAGCAGGTGGATTTCGCGATATTACGCGAATCGCGTCTAGCGACCCTTTAATTTGGCGAGATATTCTGATCAACAACCGTGAAGTAATCCTGAAGCTTATCCAAGATTGGCAAGCTGAGATGGGACGTTTCACGGAATTGTTAGAGCAGGAAGACGGGGATGGAGTGGTGGAGCAGTTCCGCCGCGCTGGCCAGTTCCGTAGTCAGCTTCCGGAACGCCGCAAAGGGATGATCACATCGCTATACGAATGTTACGTAGACGTACCGGATCATCCAGGCATTATCGGTAAAATTGCGACTGAGCTTGGTCAAGCTAAAATAAACTTGAGCAATCTGCAAATTATCGAGAGCAGAGAAGACGTGCCGGGCATTCTACGGTTGTCTTTCAAGCAGTCCGATGATTTAGATAAGGCAACGGTCTTGTTGAAGGCTTTGCAGTATGAGGTTCATATGTAAGAGTTGGAGAGGAAGGGATTAGCATCGAAGATGCTGATTCCTTTTTCTTTTTTCAGAATGATTAAGCCAGCAGGAATAACAAGGAGAGTATTCTCAAACCGTTAACTTTTTCTCGATTGAACAGAGTAAGCCCGCGAGGCGGACTTATCCAGCGCGAAGTAACCCAAATGCTCGAAGTAAGTCCGCGAGGCGGGCTTATTCAGCACGAAGTAACCCAAATGCTCGAAGTAAGTCCGCGAGGCGGACTTATCCAGCACGAAGTAACTCAAATGCTCGAAGTAAGTTCGCGAGGCGGACTTATCCAGCACGAAGTAACCCAAATGCTCGAAGTAAGTCCGCGAGTCGGACTTACTTGGAAGTTATTGGCTGCAAGTAACGACCCAGATAAGCTAACTAACCGAAATAACGTCCCAAGATCCGATATTTAACGAAAACTTCACCCCAAATTTCACCAAAGACGTTAACGCACCCAAAAGACACAACCAAGACCCACTAAACCGTCCGAATCGCCGCTACAGCGCAGGTTTACCACTCGAATAATGCTTCAAAAAATAAAAATATAAAAAAATGTAAGCGCTTATTGACAAAATGAAAACGTATACATATAATATGAATATAGTATGGTTTCTCTCCACTCCTATCCAATCCTAGCACTATGTGCAACCACCCTGCGGGGTGGATTTTTTTTGTCTAAATCGACATTTACATTAATAAGGTATAAATAGGGTGGATTTCACTCTAAAATTTGAGAAATTTTTAAGCTAAAATTAACGCAACCTGTGTTACAATAGCATATAGAATTTGTAAAATACTGGCTTACAAAAATTCAGTGCGCTGCTTAGCGCAACTTTTTCGTTTCTGGTCGGTACAATAAGTAAGACTACCGGCTGCGAACGTTTCACCCTGACATGGGGGAGGGTCGCGGACATGATGACCGATTCCCAATTAATACGGGAAATTAAAGACGGTAATGTAGAACTTTATTCAACACTTATGGGACGTTATCAGAAGAAAATCTTATCTTTCGTATATCACATGCTTAAGAGTGCCAAGCTGGAAATGCTAGCTGAAGATCTTAGTTCTGAAACCTTTTACAAGGCATATCGAAGTTTACATTCCTTCCGGGAAGTAGACGCGTCCTTTTCTACTTGGCTATATACAATTGCACGTAATACGGTTCTTAGTGAATTGCGCAAGCAGAAAGTAGCGCATATTTCGCTCGACGACTCCACATACATACCAGCCGCCCCTGCAGAAGAGGCACCCGAGCAGCGTTTGCTGCGCAACGAGAAGGTTTCAATGGTGAGAGAAGCCATTAATAGCTTGCCTGAGAAGCAGCGTTCAGCGCTTATTTTGCGAGAATATGATGGAATGGACTACCAAGAAATCGCCAACATCTTGGGTCAGACGGTCAGTTCCGTCAAATCGTTGCTATTCCGGGCCAGGGCCAGTGTGAAGACACAATTGGAATCGTACTTTACAGAACCGGCCATGATGAAGGAGTACGAGGAGATGAAGCTGCGATGAAGTGCGAAGAGGCCGGGGAATGGTTTGGTATCTATCAGGACTTACCTGAGGATTCCGATGATAGACTCGCCGTTGATGTGCATGTTCAGCAATGTAAGGAATGTGCAGAAGAGTTTAGTATGTGGGAAGAAAGCGCATTGCTCATTCACGAATTTCCAATGGATGACGTACAGGAAGACCAGCCCGTGACATCCCAATGGGTTAATCAGAATGTAATGAATCGTATATACGCTGAACAAAATTGGTTTATGCCGACAGTACGACGCACTTATGCTTTCACCTTCTCCTTCAAGAAGAAGGTTGCTGGTGTTTTAGCCGCGTTATTTGCGCTATTTGTTTGCGGATTTCTCTATGCTGCATTTGGTCAAAATAGTGGCTCAAGTGGGAGTGTAAGTAAATCAGCGAATGCATTTGCGGTTAGTCACCAATTCGGAGACAGTATTCATCTCGATGTTCCCGTTGCCAGCTTAAGCGACCCCATCATGCTTAATGTATCCCCTGCTATGCCAGAATATTGGGTTGCCCTCTCTATTGTTGGTATGATCATGACGCTGCTCATTATGAATTGGTTTTCTCGTGTTCGATCATGACAATAGCTACACGTATGGGGTGGGTTCGACATGGGATCACGGATTGGAATCAACAGGGCAAAATCCAGGGTGTGACAGACATTCCATTAAACACTGAAGGATTGAAACAAGCTCGACTACTTGCTGACAGGCTAGTGGTGGAGAACAATGTTTGGAACGGAATTTATTGCAGTGACCTAGAACGGGCTGTACAAACAAGTGAAATACTAGCAGAACGATTAGGAATCCCGCTAATCAAAGATTCTCGATTAAGGGAACGGTCCTTTGGATCTGCGGAAGGAACAACAGAAGGTGAGCGAATAGCTCGTTGGGGAGCAGATTGGCGCCGTTTAGTTCCGGATCAGGAAAGTGATGATACGATTAGGACCCGTGGGCATCATTTCGTTAATGAGTTCACATTGAAGCATCAAGGAGAAGCATGGCTTGTCGTTACTCATGGCAGCTTCCTTGCTAGACTGCTCCAATCCCTTTGTACGGAGCTTGATGATTCACACTTACGCAATGTGTCATTAACAGTGCTTGAGCAGCTACAGGGTAGCTGGAAGCCTTTACTACACAATTGTACGATGCACCTTACAGACGCTTCTATAAATAAGTCATAAATGTAAGTGGTGTTGCGGGAAGATATCAACCCTTGCAACACCACTTTTCTATTTTAAATCTTTGTAGCAAACCTCTATATCCCGTCACGTCTCTCCATTATTTTCGCGCTGAACCCCATTCTTCGATCGATTTATTTTTGATGTTGCTCTGAAGCAACACGTTTAAGACAAGCCACGCGCGACAATACTGTTCAGTAAATCCTCCACAAAAGTGAGGAATGCTGATGAATTTAGCCGACATGCTCTGTTATACAGATATTGCTGAGCTGACTAGAATTGCCGAAGCCTATGATTGTACCTGTAGCAGTCACTCCAAGAATGAGTTAATACAATCCATTCTTACAACGGTGCAAAGACGAGATGTGATGGAGTCAAGGGTGAGTGAGATGACGGGGAACGACTTACGTTTCTTGAATTCTCTCGTATTTGAGAAAAGGGCATCGTACAGCTTAGAGGAATTAAAGGCTAGAGCATTAGCTGGAGAGTCCACATTGGCTGATCAAACAACAGTTTCGAAAGACATGCTTATTGTCACTCCCCAAGCCGGAAGTCGTTCTCGTAAAGGGAAAAATATCGTGCAGAAGCCACCTCCAAGTCCGGATGAGACGGCGCGACTTTCCATTTCAAGATTCAAGAAATTCGGTTGGTTGTTCAACGGTTACTCACAGCAAACAAAATTACTTTATCAAGTTCCTGAAGATGTGAAAGATCGGCTATGTGATGCGTTAGAACGGCGTTATAGAGAAACACTTGTTTCAGTGAATGAACCGCAGGTGTATCGAGATGAAAGAAGCCTCTTTGTAGAGGATATTGTTCACTTTCTTCGGTATGTGCGCGACAACGATCTGCCTTTGACCTCTGAAGGGGTGTTATACAAGAGACAGATCACGCAAGCATTGGATTGCTTCTCCATTCAAGAGACGATTCCAACTCGTGGTGGGTGGCGCTTTGGTTATGGTCGACGTTTTCGAGATTACCCAGATCGTTTTTCCTTGCTGTACGACTATTCATTTTACGAAGGGTACATTATCGAACAACCGGAAAGTCTCACTCTTACCTCGGAAGGGCGTAATATTGCCGATGGTTTGGTGAAGCCGAATCCAACCAAGCTGTATCGATTCTGGCTCCGGCTTTATAAAGGGCCGATCCCTAATCTATCTACCTTAGTGCAGTGGGTTATGCGGTTGTCAACGGAATGGGTAACGGTTGATTCGATGAATCTGATCCTCCAGCCCCTGATCCGCTCTTACTACTACGATACTCAGAAAGATATTCTAGAGCATCGAGTGCTCAATATGCTCATGCATCTAGGGATAATAACCTGGGGGGAGACGGAAGATGGGGATCAGGTCGTGCGGATAACACCACAAGGAAAAATGCTCGTATCTGGTAATTCTCTAGCGTTCGAAGACACACTGATCCTGGGTAGTCCAATGGTTTGACATTGTTTCATGTCAGTTGTTACAATCTCTTGAAAACCGACCCTTCTGCACTTCAGAAGAGAAAAGGAGTCAATAGATATGCAACTGCCATTTCAAGGGAAGCTTCCTCAACTTGCGACTGATGTTTATGTAGCTGAAGGTGCCAAAATTGTTGGCGATGTCTCCATAGGCGAGAAGAGCACGGTTTGGTTTAATGCGGTACTGCGCGGAGATTTAGCACCGATTGTAATTGGCAAGCATTGTAATATTCAAGACGGTGTCGTCGGTCATGTGAACACAGATCAACCGTTAATTCTCGGTGATGGTGTGTCGGTAGGACATGCGGCAATAATACACGGGTGTAAAATAGGCGATGGTACATTGATTGGCATGGGGGCTATCGTCTTGAACGGGGCAGACATCGGTGAATATGCTTTAGTAGGGGCCGGCTCACTTGTAACTGAAAATCAGGTTATTCCGCCTAGAACCTTATGTTTAGGATCGCCAGCAAAAGTTGTTCGACAGTTAACCGAGCAGGATTTGCAGCGTATGAAGCGGACGACGGACAGTTATGTGAGCAAGGGCGAGCAATACAGGAGCCCCCAAGAAGAGCCCTAATGCCGGATTACGGAGGTGCAACGAATGGACAACATGAAAGTCGCCTACGAGACGATGCTGGGATTGGCGGCAGAAATGGTCCTAGACGAAGCGCTGCGCAATTACCGGACGGAGAAAATATATCATGCGATCGATGATGCGCTCGCGCAAGGTGACGTGGAAACGTTTCGGCAACTCACAGAGGAATTAAAGTCGATCCAGAGCTAGATCAGATTAGAATCGTAATTTCGGTTGGATAGCCCGGCCCATTTGGGTCGGGTTTTTACCTGTCATATCGTCAAAAGTCAAGAATGGCGCTTTAATTGTTCTCTCTTTTGGGGTACGATGAAAATAGGTGGATATAAAGGTTAAAATGTTCGAGGAGTGAAGAAGAGAAATGAAATTTAGTGAGATCGATGAGGCTAGCTGGCCTGACTTGCAACCCTATCTGGATACTTGCATTATTCCCTTGTCTGGCTTGACTGGTGAGGAGTCACCTTGGGAGGCTACAGATAAGGTAGCACGTACAGGACAATGGCTAGCGCCCTTGGAGCAAGCCTTCAAGGGACGAACGGTTACAATGCCGGCATTCCATTACGATGCGGATGGCAACGAACAGACGGAGAGAATTAATCAGCTAATTGCCAATTGGAGAAAAGTAGGGTTTCGCTATGTAATTATCGTTAGCGGTCAATCCCTAGAACCGAAAGAATACATAAATGCAGATCTAATCATTTATCCTGGTGCAGAAGAAGTTGAACCGGATAGTCCGCTTATTAGTAAGAGAGTTGCTGATTTGTGGCGGAAGCCAACTGCTTAATCATTTTGCTATTATTATTGTAATCCTTCTAAGGACACGAATAAGGTTGGCTATGAAGGGTAAACAATAGACAGACACAACTAACGGGGAAATGTGACAATTTGAGAACATTTTAGTTGTGCTAAACCCACTGAGGATGGAAACTCCTGCCCCTATTCTTGACGCTCCATAGCGCGTGGGATATTATAGGTATGTCCTTGTGAACAAAATGTTAATGTCCTTATCGGACGAAAGATTGGTGTGGCAAAGGGGGTAGAACGAATGGACCACAATAAGCAGCAGGAAATTACGCACAAACCGGTTAAGCGCAAAGAAATGACGAGACGTCAATTTTTAGCGTATACACTGGGCGGAGCAACAGCCTTTATGGCCGGCGGGGTCATTTTACCTATGATCCGCTTTGCCGTAGATCCTATATTGCAGAAAAGAGAAAAAAGCGGATTCGTGAAAGTCATCGAGGAAAGTAAGGTGACGAATGAGCCTACCGAAGTGAAATTCAAGATTCATCAGGTAGATGGCTGGTACGAAAGCGATCCGAAGCTTGCTGCATGGATTACGAAGGGCGATGATGGCAAGATCTACGCGCTTTCTCCTGTATGTAAGCATTTGGGCTGTATGGTGAGCTGGGGCGGCGAAGAAGCGCCGAACGAGTATCATTGCCCATGTCACGGAGCACGTTACACGAAAGATGGTAAAGCATTAAAGGTAGCACCAAAGCCGTTAGACGAGTATGAAGTCAAATCGGAAAATGGTTGGGTTTATCTCGGACCGATAGAAGCGAATAGTCGCGTATAGAAGGAGGACGTCTCATCCTATGTTCAAAAACATGTATAACTGGATCGACGAACGTCTCGATATTACGCCGATGTGGAGAGATATCGCCGATCATGAGGTTCCTGAGCACGTAAACCCGGCGCATCATTTCTCTGCTTTTGTATATTGCTTCGGCGGATTGACGTTCTTTATTACCGTCATACAGATCCTTTCGGGGATGTTCTTGACGATGTATTACGTCCCAGACATTATCAATGCTTATTATAGCGTTGACTACCTACAGCATCAGGTTGCTTTCGGAGCAATCGTGCGGGGTATGCATCACTGGGGAGCAAGTCTTGTTATTGTAATGATGTTCCTACATACTTTACGTGTTTTCTTCACAGGTTCTTACAAAGCACCACGTGAAATGAACTGGGTTGTCGGAATGTTGATTTTCTTCGTTATGTTGGGCCTAGGGTTTACAGGCTACCTGCTTCCTTGGGATAACAAAGCGTATTACGCGACGAAGGTTGGTCTGGAAATTGCTGGTGCAGTGCCGATCTTAGGCGATTACATCAAAGAGTTAATGAATGGTGGTACGATTGTTGGTGCACAAACACTGACTCGTTTCTTCGCTATCCACGTGTTCTTCTTGCCTGGTGCATTGCTAGCATTGCTTGCCGGACACTTCATTATGATTCGAAAACAGGGCATTTCCGGGCCGCTGTAAGAGAGGGGAGTGACTATCGGTGGCACATAAACAGGATCCAAACGAAAAAGTTCTATATGTAGGCGATTCACGTATTCGTAAACGTGATTACTCTAATGTAACGCCTCCAGATTATACTGAATTTCCTGGAAAGTCAGAGGCTTTTATTCCGAACTTTCTATTGAAAGAATGGATGGTCGGAGTTGTCGCACTAGTAGGGTTCTTGACATTGGTCATTGCTGAACCAGCTCCGCTCGGTTACCCGGCGGATCCGCTGAATAGCGCATTCATTCCAATGCCAGACTGGTATTTCTTGTTCTTGTATCAGCTACTGAAATACCCATATGCTTCAGGTGATTATCTCGTTCTTGGTGTTCTTGGACTTTCAGGTATTCCTTTTATCGCTTTGTTGCTTGCTCCATTTTTGGATACAGGCAAAGAGCGTCGCTTCTATCGTCGCCCGATTGCTTCTTCACTAATGTTAGTTTCATTAGTAGCAGTTGCTTACTTAACTTGGGTATCTTGGGATCACTACGAGCACGAGTTGGCATTATCGGGAACAGTACCTGAACATATCGAGCGCAAGATTAAAGCGGAAGAAGCAGTGGCGAAAGGTCAGCCACGTCCTATTCCGGGTAAAGAGAAAGTCGTTGCTATGGTTGCAGCCGACGATCCAGCTTTCACTGACACGATGACGCAAGCACAATGTATTGCATGTCATGGTGCTGAGCTTGAAGGCGCTGGCGCTCCTGCTTTGACAGGGATTGGCGACGTTCTGAGCAAGGAAGAACTCGTTGAAATCGTCACGAACGGTAAAGGAGCCGGTATGCCACCGTTTGGTGGAGCTGATGGCTCATTAACGGCAGAACAAATCGATCAAGTCGCAACTTGGCTTTCCAAACAAAAAGCAGAAGCAGCACAATAATCCGCATCTGCTCTAAACCTGACCGTAACTGGTCAGGTTTTTTTATAAAGCTATGATTTGGAGAGGACGAGCGTTCATGAGCTGGCTGAAATGGCTACTTTCTCGTAACATATTGCTTCATCCTACAACCTTGCTGTTATTATTGTTGATCTATATTCCAGGGACGTTATACGGATACTATTGGTATAAGGATCAACTGGAAAGCACTTGGAATACTCATCCACATTGGCAAATTCCTTTTGTTCCAGATAGTCCAACGGCATCTTTATTTTTTGCACTGGCTATTATTTGGATTTGGGTTTCTCCTAGGCCTTCTAGTAAGGGATGGGTAAACGGAATTCGTGGGGTTGTGGAAACCCTTGGCGTAGTCACGTCGGTCAAATATGGAATTTGGGCAACAGCCATTATATTCGCAGGGCAAGCGCAAGGAAGCATATTGCAATGGCAGGATTGGATGTTGATCATAGGCCATTCTGCAATGGCGGTTACAGCACTGCTATATGCTCGATTTTTTACTTTCGGTGGTATGGCGCTTGTGGCAGCGGCAGCTTGGACCTTCTTAAATGATACCGTGGACTATCGCTTCGACGTATTCCCGTATTTACCATCGCAGCTGATGGATGATTTATTTTACGTTGGACTGTTTACTTTCTTATTAACAGCGCTAAGCGTTCTCGCCACAGCAATTGCGAAGTTTGCCTTCGTCAAAAACAAGGTCAATTAGGACAAGTTGTTCTAAATGCGGACATCTTCTCATATCCATGGGGTAGGAGGGGATGTCCGTGTTGTTGTTTAAAGCTCGGTGGCGCAATAGACGCCGCCTCCCGTTGGCGGGCTTATTGATAGTAGGGGTATTGGGAATGTTAATTATCGCACCTTCAGTCGCATGGGGTGGCGTTACGAATAAAAGTGATCAGTTAACCTCAATAGACAAGTCTTCTGCAACTGGAGTTGCCTATAATCGTTTCCTAGCTGCGACAGAAACGTTATATATTGCAGTAAACAAAGGAGACCTCGAACAGTCTCTTCGAGACTTGCAGGAGATTGAACAACAGTTTCTTCTTTTACCGATGAAAGAGATTGCGACTGTTGAAGGCATTCAAGCACTTGCACATAGCATCACGGAGATGAAGAGGATTACTGCGGCGGTAAAGCCTGACATGCTGAAGTGGAAGTCTGGCGCAGCAGAGCTGAGATTAGCTGCAGATGCACTGGTGCATCCTAATGCACCGATCTGGTACCGCTATCGGGCGATTTTGCAAGAGGATATTGTAAAGATCAATGAATCCATTTCACAGATATCACAGAATGCAGCAGCATCAGGTTCTGTTTCTGATGCTGTACATGAAGCGTATAACCTGTTGTCTGAGCATTATCGGGTCATACGGACTGCGGTTATTCTTCAATCAGAGCCATGGAAAGTGGAATGGAGCGATTCTGTTCTTCGTTACGCAGGTCGTATCTATGATGCGAAATCTCCAAATGTACAGCTGTTACAAAGCACAATAGCACCTCTCAAGGAGGCTATGGAAAATCTGTTTCCCTTTAACAAGGAAGTGTCTACCACAATAGTTACTCCTATCGGCGTTGCTCCACCGTCCTGGGGATGGTCGGCAATGATGGGTTCATTCATTGTCACGATTCTAACGTGGGTTGGATGGAGAAGATACAGAATCTCAATCATTCATCCCGAAAGCCTTCCCCCAGAACGTCGTGAACGTCGCTAATGACTATAAAAGCCCTCCGGTCATGTTGACGGATGAGGCTTTTTAATTTGCCAATTTCAAACCGATTGACCACACAATAGACGATGGTTTTATTTTCGCCGGAGTAGGCTCCGATTGCGGGCATTAGCGTTACGCCACGATCAAGCTCCCTTGTGATATCTTTGGCCAGCTTCTCCGGTGTATGGCATAAAATCGTGAATGCTTTGGCTGCGTAAGAGCCCTCTTGAATGAAATCAATGATTTTAGATGCGATAAACACACTAACAAGTGTGTAGAGTACTTTTTCCTTAGGGATAAATAAGAGGGAAATACCGAGGATCAATACATCTAAGCTCAGGATGATCTGACCAATGCTCCAGCCCTTCAACCGTTGCAAAATCCTCGCGATAATATCTACGCCCCCCGTAGTCCCTCCAGCGCGAAAGACGAGTCCAAGACCTGTTCCTAAGGTCACTCCAGCATAAAGCACGATCAGTATAAAGTCCTGTTCAGATTGAAAAGGAGTTAACCAGCCTCTGTTGACGAGTATTTCAGCAATCCATAGGAAAAAAGAAAGTAGCAATGTGCCAGCTAAGGTATAGATCATCGCTTGTTTTCCAAGCTGACGCCAGCCTAGGAAAAATAGGGGTAAGTTAATAAGGAGCGAGGTTAGAGATACCGGAAGATTTAAGGCATAATTCAAGAGGATAGCTATACCCGTTACTCCACCCTCCATAAGGAGATTGGGTATGATGAAATATTGCAGACCGAAAGCGTAAAGCGCTGTTCCTGCGATTAACATGCACCATGATTTGACGTTGCTCCACAATAAGGTTCGATTCATCCGACGATTCCTCCAAAAATGCATTTGTCTTCGTAAACATCTTGCGCTAACATAGGATAGACACCATCAAGAAAGGAAGAGGACGATGGGACAATCTCGCATTACCGACATGAAGTTAACTGAACGAACCCTGGCCGACATCCAACTTGATGTCGATGCCTATATTTCGCAATTCAAAGAAGGTTATTTCTCTCCTTTGTCGATGCTTGCCAGAATGACAGAAGAGGTTGGAGAATTGGCTCGTGAAGTGAATCACCAGTTCGGCGAGAAACCGAAAAAAAAGGATGAAGCCGATAATTCCATCGAATTAGAGCTTGGTGACATCTTATTTATAGTGACTTGCTTTGCGAATTCTCTCGGTATCGATTTAACGGAAGCACATCGTAAGGTCATGCATAAATTTAATACCCGCGATGCGGATCGTTGGACGAAGATGCACACCGATAACAGCTGAAGCTCATATGCTGATCTATCCCCGCTATGAAGGGAGGATGGTCAGTATGGATGGGGAAACGTTCATCCGACAAGCTTACGAAGCCATTTATCATGGGGATTTCGAATCAGCTATCACTTTGTTCGGGCGAGCCATTGAGACAGAACCCGATAATGCGGCTTATCTCTATAGCGGGTCCATTACTTGCGCTAGAAGTGGGAAGCTCTCGTTAGCTATGTCTTATGCGCAGCGAGCTGTTGAGCTTCATCCTGGTGAATCGGCTTATCAATTAAATGTCCGGATGATCATGTCCAGAATGAAAGTTGCTGAAGTCAGACATTTATTATCACAGACCTCTCCAGATGTAGACAAATGCTTGGAGCTCTTGAAGGAAGCAGCGCAGCTTGATCCGTTGTCTATAGAATCCAGATTATTACTTGGAATATTATACCGGTTACAACGGAATTACAAGCTTGCTCTTGAGTCTCTAAGAGACACCTTGCTGCTTGAGCCACAGCACGAGGAAGCCAAACGTCTGCTGCACGAAGTTCGGGCTGAAAGGCGCCGTCTTCTTAAACAACAATATTCGTATTATCATTCGAAAAGGAATAGGTGATCTAATGTCTCAGAAAATTAATGTCGCTGTTGCTGGTGCAGCCGGACGAATGGGCCGGGAAGTTGTTAAAATGGTGTTGGAAGATCCTGAATTGCAACTTGTCGCGGCTATCGCAACTTCAGCAGGTCCCGTTGACGCCGGTACACTAGTTGGTAAACCCAATACCGGTGTCATCGTAACCTCTGACCTTGCAGAAGCTCTTGCCGCTTGTAAAGCAGATGTTCTTGTTGATTTTACTAATCCCAAGTCGGCAATGCCCCATACGGAAATTGCGCTAGCTTACGGTGTTCGTCCTGTTATGGGTACGACAGGCTTTACTCCGGAGCAAATCGAACAACTGGACAAGCAATGTCGAGATCAAGGAATCGGCGGATTGATCGCACCGAACTTCTCTATAGGAGCGATCCTCATGATGAAGTTTTCGGCAATGGCTGCCAAATATTTTCCCCATGTAGAAATCATTGAATACCATGGCGACCAAAAATTAGATGCACCTTCGGGAACGTCGATTAAAACTGCGGAATGGATTGCGGAAGCTCGGCAGGAGATACGTCAAGGAAATCCAAATGAAGAAGAAGTGATCGAAGGAGCAAGAGGTGGTTATTACAACGGCTTCCGTATACATAGCGTTCGTTTACCTGGCGTATTTGCGCAGCAAGAGGTTGTGTTCGGTGCATTCGGACAGACGCTAAAAATACGTCACGATTCGCATGATCGAGCGGGATATATGCCAGGTGTGAATACCGCAATTAAGAAAATCATGTCTGTTACCGGCATGGTGTATGGTTTTGAGCATTTCTTGGATTAGATCAACTTCAGCTGAGGAGATGAACTTTCATGATAGATATCGCTTTAATCGCCCATGACCGCAAGAAAGACGAGATGGTTAACTTCGCCATTGCCTATGAGCATGTTCTGAAGCGTCATCGCCTTTATGCAACAGGAACGACAGGTACTCGGATTATGGAAAATACGTCCTTAAAAATTCACAGGTTTATGTCTGGTCCACTCGGTGGGGATCAACAAATTGGAGCAAGAGTAGCTGAGAATATTATGGATCTCATTCTCTTCTTCAGAGACCCGTTAATGGCGCAGCCGCATGAGCCGGATATTATTGCTCTCTTAAGGTTGTGTGATGTGCAGGGCATTCCTGTGGCGACGAATGTAGCAACCGGGGAGCTGCTTGTTAAAGCGGTGGAGCGTGGGGATTTTGCTTGGCGCGAGCTCGTACATAAATACAAGCCAGGTGTAGAAGGATTACTTACAGATGAAGCCTAACGAAGAGATGCAACTAGACATGCTCGTGTTTGCTGCGCATCCTGATGATGCGGAGATTGGCATGGGCGGGACGATTGCTAAACATGTGAAGGATGGCTTTACTGTGGGCATCATAGACCTCACATATGCCGAAATGTCTTCTAACGGAAATGTGGAAATCCGGCAGCAAGAAGCAACTGAGGCATCTGCAGTGCTAGGATTGTCGATTCGCGATAATCTGGGTCTACCTGACCGAGGCTTATGTGTCATTGCTCAGCAAACGGACTTCATGGTAGCTGCTATTCGTAAGTATCGCCCTCGGCTTGTATTCGCACCTTATTTCGTTGATCGTCATCCAGATCATATTACTTGTAGCCGCATGGCGGAAGAAGCTGTGTTTAACGCGAAATTGAGAAGGTACTTGCCCGAGCTTCCAGCATGGACGGTGGAGCAGTTATTTTTCTATTTTATTAATGATGCCCATCCTCCACAGCTATTGATCGATATTAGCGAGGTGCACGACATCAAGATGAATGCGTTGAAGGCTTATCGTTCTCAATTTATGCCCGAAAGAAATGAAGTGGACTGGGTGGAAACCCCGCTTACTGGAGCATATTTGGACAACATAGTAGCTAGAGATCGTTTGCTTGGACAAGCTAAGAAATTTACATACGCTGAAGGCTTTATTGCCAAGGGTCCGTTTGCTCTTCAGCGCTTCTAATCATAATTAATGCGGGAATATAATCTATATTGATGACCGACAAACGATGCTGGAGGCACGCCCTATTGGATCGTTTCCGAATGGAGGAATCGACTTGAACCGTCCGCTTAGAATAGGTATAACCTGTTATCCATCGCTTGGAGGGTCCGGCGTAGTTGCAACTGAACTAGGCAAATTACTGGCTGAGAAAGGCCATGAGATCCATTTTATAACGCATAGTATTCCATTCCGTTTAGGTAAATTCGATCGCAATATTTTCTATCATGAGGTTGAAGTGTCGGATTATTACGTGTTCCGGTATCCGCCTTATGATTTGTCGTTAGCAAGTAAAATGAATCAAGTGGCAAGACTTCAGAAGCTGGATTTACTCCACGTTCATTATGCCGTACCACACGCGATCTGCGCGATATTAGCGAAGCAGATGGCTGGAGATGATCTGAAGGTAGTGACAACGTTGCATGGCACAGATATTACTGTGCTAGCGCAAGATGAAACACTTAAAGATATTATCAGACTCGGCATTCGCAAGAGTGATGCGGTCACTGCGGTAAGTCGTGATTTGATTAATGAAACACGTGAATTGTTAGATATCCAAGAGCCTATAGATTTAACATATAACTTCGTTGATAAACGGATTTATTATCCGCGTGAGTGTACGGATTTACGCAGGGAATATGCGGAGCCCCATGAGAAGGTACTCATGCATATCTCCAATTTCCGCCCAGTGAAACGGACTTCTGACGTTGTGGACGTATTTGCTAAGGTTAATGCTGCAATCCCTTCGAAGCTTATCCTAGTTGGAGAAGGACCTGATTTGCCTAAAATACAGAAAAAAATCCAAGAGTTAGGCTTGGGGCATCGTGTTCATTTTCTCGGTAAGCAGGACGACGTCGCTCAAGTCATTTCTTTAGCGGATCTCATGCTGCTTCCATCGGAGAAGGAAAGCTTTGGTTTGGTTGCTTTAGAGGCGATGGCTTGTGGAGTTCCAACAGTAGGTTCTGTTGCCGGGGGCATTCCGGAACTTGTACAGCATGGGAAGACAGGGTTCTTATCTCCAATTGGGAATACGGATGATATGGCGGATAACGCGCTTAAGCTGCTAACGAACAAGAAGCTGTATAGTGATTTTAGGGAAGCTTGCTTGCATCGGGCGCACAATGTTTTTTGTGATAAGCTCATTACGTCCCAATACGAGGAAATTTATTATCGGGTACTCGGAATGCCTTTGCCTATTCCTGTGCCAGTCTGTAATATTTAATGAATCGATGAAATTGACCGTTTGACCGAAGGACGTGTGTGAGTTATGAATAACGAACCTAATGCTGACGAACTGATGTGGGCAGAAGGACTTGAAGTCGTTGGAAAGCTTGAAGCAAGTGGATATCAGGCTTACTTGGTCGGTGGATGTGTCAGGGATCATTTGATGGGGAGAAGTCTCCATGATATCGATATTGCGACTTCGGCGAAGCCTGAGGAAGTTATCGCTTTGTTCGATCGAACTGTGCCAACCGGTTTGAAGCATGGTACTGTGACGGTCCTGGAAGGCGGTCGCTCCTTTGAAGTAACGACATTCCGACAGGAATCCGGGTATTCTGATTCTCGTAGGCCGGATGAAGTTGAGTTTGTTCTTGATGTGAGAGAAGATTTGGCGAGGCGGGACTTTACCTTTAATGCGATGGCTATCGGCATAGAAGGTGTAATTGTCGATCCGTTCGGAGGGCAGGATGCCTTGCGAGCGGGAGTCGTTGATTGCGTTGGCGAGGCATCTGAACGCTTTAATGAAGATGCCCTGCGGATGCTTCGAGCTATTCGTTTCGGGGCAGAATTCGAATTCGTGCTGTTACCGGACATATGGCAAGCCATTGTTAAACATCGTTCAAACCTGAAGCATGTGGCGATTGAACGTGTAAGTTCAGAATGGGACAAGATGATGGCAGGTAGCGGACCGGAGCAAGCTTGCCATTATTTGTTCAAGAGCGGACTTCTGACAAATGTGAAGGATCCGTTACCAGAAACTGTGCAACATGCTATTGAGCAGTATCGCTTTAACGAGCTATCTTGGGAATGGGATAAATGGGGAATGGCAGCTGCAGATGAAAGCTCCTTTGGTAATATCCTCAATCTCCCGTTGTTGTTTGATCCTGATATGCGGTGGGCGGCATTGTTAATCGGAATGCGCATTAGCGAAGAGGATAGCGATGAGCTGTGTCACACGCTGAGAATGAGTGGACGCAGGTCAACGCGAATAGTTGGAATTGTCGGAATGAACGAGCAAATGGTGACTTACGAGGAGCTATCTTTCAAAGAAGGCTGGATTCGAGTTGTTCTCGCTTATGGACGTTCTATTGCAGAGGATTGGTTGGAAATTAATGAAGTTTGCAATGGAGTCTTCGTTCCAGAAGCTAGAGAATGGCTGAGTGAAATTCTGGTCAGTACAATCTCGGAGTTGAATGTTCGCGGTGACGAGCTAGTAAGCTATATCGGTCAAGCTCCTGGGCCATGGATTGCAATTACATTACAAGAGCTCTTGGAGGATGTGGCATTAGGTTACGTACCTAATGATAAGGGCTCGCTACTCGTGGCAGCGAAAGAAAATATGGGAAATAGGAAAATGTAGGTGAGAATAGGCTGTGAGCAAGGAAAATTTGTTGAGTCTATTGGAAGCCGGGGCCGGTGAGTATGTATCTGGCGAAGAAATTAGCGGTAAGCTTAATGTCAGTCGTACTGCGGTATGGAAACAAGTTCGTAAGCTAGAAGCGGACGGCTACCTTATTGAGGCTGTGCCTCGCCTAGGTTACAAATTAGTGGGCAAGCCTTCGCGATTGTCGATTCAAGAGCTGCTTCCTAAGCTTAAAACCAAACAATTCGGACACCAATTACGCTTGCTTGATGTTATCCCTTCCACTCAGGATGAGCTTCGCCGATTGGCAGAGCAAGGTGCTGCAGAAGGGACGCTTGTTATTGCCGAGCAACAGACGAGCGGACGAGGGAGAATGGGGCGGCATTGGGTGTCACCAGCGGGCAAAGGGGTATGGATGAGTCTGCTCCTCCGTCCACCAGTACCGTTGCCGTTGACACCTCAACTGACGCTGCTCGCTGCGGTTGCATTAAGCCGAGCCATTTCTCGGATCGTTCCGGTCGAGATTGGGATTAAATGGCCCAATGATCTGCTTGTTGGGGGTAAGAAAATTAGTGGAATATTGTTGGAATCAGCAGCCGAGGATGAGAGATTGCGTTATGTGGTCGTCGGCATGGGGATTTCAGTTAATCTCGATGCGGAAGATTATCCTGAGGAGCTCTTAATCAAAGCTATTTCTTTGAAAATGGCTACAGGGACAATCATTAATCGCAGTGAGCTCATTGTAAGTATCCTCGAACAATTCGAACAGTTATATGAATTATATCTGGAACAGGGCTTCGCACCTATTCGCTCCTTATGGGAGGCTCATTCGGTCACCTTGAATAAGCAAACCTTATTGCATACACCTCAAGGACCGATCGAAGGCATTCCACGTAATTTGGATGAGATGGGTGGATTACGGGTCGAGCTGGCTGATGGCAGCTTCCGAACGATATATTCGGCTGAAATTAGCGAAAATCGAAACTAGTTGTGGTAGGAAGGCTTCTGCTTCATTTATGGTTTAAATCGGCTAGTCCAAACAGAATCACACGCATCGCGCATGGAGTAGTAGTTTGGCCGCCGCGGACGGTTGTAGCTGTATATGGTGCATGGGAATGCGGATTAGACCGCCGCGAGCGGCTTAAAGTAGCAACTGGTGCGTACTTATTGTGAGTTACCCAACAAGAGGCAAAAGCGAGCAATATGTATAATTGTACATAGACGATAAACCCGATTTCTGTTATAATCTCGTTGCAAGGTGGTATCCTATTAAGCGAACCGCACTTGCCGACAATGAAGATTATCAAGTAACGGAATCAGTAACAGTAGTAGCTGCACCACTAACAGCACCACGAACAGCAAGCCAATACCGTGAATGATTCGCGGCGGATTCTGCTCTGAGCCGAAAGGACCGAGACAGAAGGACGTGATGGACGTTCTATGTTGAATGGACACCCTTTTTGCTCATGGCAAAAACGGGTTTTTTTGTTGTTATATCCTGTAATTAATAGGAGGATACCCCCATGAAACAAGCATTAACTCTTCCACGTCTGAAGGCGATGAAGAACCAGAACAAACCCATCGCAATGCTGACGGCTTACGATTATCCGTCTGCGATGTTAGCTGAAGAAGCTGGAATCGACATGATTCTGGTTGGCGATTCTTTAGGTAATGTGGTTCTTGGTTACGACACAACGATTCCTGTGAAGCTTGAGGATATGATTTACCATACACGAGCGGTCGTTCGCGGCGCACCCGGCACCATGGTCGTGACCGATATGCCGTTCGCAACATACCGTCTAGGGCCGGAAGCAACGTTTCGCAATGCGGCAAGGCTCATGCAAGAAGGCGGTGCTCATGCTGTAAAGCTTGAGGGAGGAGCGGAGCTGGCCGACGAAATTAGGCTGTTAACTTCGGCGGGAATTCCCGTACTCGGACACTTAGGCCTGACTCCGCAATCCGTTCACCAGATAGGTGGATACAAGGTGCAGGGGAAAAGTCACGAGGAAGCCGAGAAGATGCTACAGGACGCGAAAGCACTTGAGCAGGCTGGTGCATTCGGAATCGTGCTGGAGCTCGTTACAGAGGAGCTAGCGGCGGCTGTGACGCATTCGATTAGTATACCGACAATTGGGATAGGGGCAGGTCGTGTGTGCGATGGACAAGTGCTCGTATACCATGATCTTCTGCGTTATGGTTCCGGAATCAGGGACAAAAAAATGGTAAAAAGCTACGCGGATATCGGAGATACGATTCGGAGCGCGATTACCCAATATGTAGATGAAGTGAAGACGAAAGCTTTTCCAGAGGAGAAGCATTCGTTCCCATTGGATCAAAACTCCTCTTCAAACAGTGTGGCTAAGCTTTATGGAGGAGAAGGGAAATGACAACATATCCTCAAATTATCCGTACGATAGCTGAATTAAGACGAGTGATCGCTTCTTTTAGAAAGGCAAATCCAGATAACCAAACTGTCGGATTAGTGCCTACTATGGGTTTTTTACATGAAGGCCATAAATCCTTACTCCACAAATCGGTAACCGATAATGGCTTAACCGTACTGAGTATATTCGTCAATCCGATTCAATTCGGTCCTGGTGAAGACTTGGATAAATATCCAAGAGATGAACAACGCGACCTCGTTGTTGCAGCTGAAGCAGGAGTAGATATTGTATTCCTTCCTCAGGTTGAGGAGATGTATCCGAATAAAAGGGTGACAACTGTTACGGTTAACGAAGTGACGGATCGTCTGTGCGGTACAAGTCGTCCTGGTCACTTCGATGGGGTATCAACGGTTGTGATGAAGCTCTTCAATATTGTGCAGCCAAACCGAGCTTACTTTGGATTGAAGGACGCTCAGCAGGTTGCAGTCATAACTAGTATGGTCCGAGATCTGAATGTCCCAGTCGAAATTGTTCCTTGTCCTATTATTCGTGAGGCGGATGGGTTGGCGCTTAGCTCACGCAATGTGTATTTGGGTCAGGAAGAACGCAAGCAAGCTCTTATCCTCTCTAAATCATTGTCCAACGCTGTGAAGTGGATTCAAGACAGTGAGTTAACTGCTCCTCAACTCATCGCTCGACTAAAGGAAGAAATTAGCAGAGTTCCTTTGGCTGATATTGATTATGTTGATGTTCTGAATTATCCTGATCTAAGCCCAATCGACAATCAAATGTTGCTTGGATCTGTACAACCTGAATCTGACCTCTTAATCGCAGTTGCGGTTCGATTCGGTAAAACCCGACTTATAGATAATAAATTAATAAATCAAGTGGAAGTAGGTGCAAATACATGTTTCGCCAAATGATGAAAGCCAAAATTCACCGTGCAACGGTGACGGAAGCGAATTTGAATTATGTTGGGAGCGTAACGATTGACCAGGATTTGCTTGAGTTGGTCGATATTTTGCCCGATGAGAAGGTTCAGATTGTGAATAATAATAATGGTGCTCGCTTTGAGACATATGCGATTCCTGGTCCTAGAGGCTCTGGTGTCATCTGCTTGAACGGGGCGGCAGCAAGGCTTGTACAGCCTGGTGATAAAGTTATTATTATCAATTATGGACTGATGAGCGATGAAGAAGCTCGTCAACATCATCCGAGAGTGGCAATATTGGATGAGGATAATAAAGTTGTAAAATTATTGGCGGAAGAACCGCATTCGACCGTTATATAACACGTATGAAACACCTCCTTGCAACGCAGAATGAGCAGTACAGTTTCATCGTAACAAGGGGGGACGATTATGATTCGGGAATGGTTCGCAACAATGAACGATGTGCTCGACGATCTCATATTGCGTTATCCACAAGCTTCTGGTGAAGAAAAAAATGCACTGCAGCAACAATGGGATATGCTCAAATCCCTAAGTGATGATATTATTGAGTCATGGCTTCAGCTTGAAGACAAGATGGGAATGGTTCGAGACATTCAGCAGCAACCGATACAGGTATCAGAATCGCAGAAGCTTTTGGATTCTTTTGTTAAAGGACAAGGCTACTTTAAGCTACACATGTTCAAGCATGCGTCGGACCAATTAAAGGAAGCCGTAACTTTATATCCTGATTTTGTCGGGGCACGAATACTTCTTGCCATGTCCTGTATGCATATGAAGCAGTGGGGTGACGCACAGCGGCATTTCCAACTCATTGAAGCCATTACCGAAGAAAGTAAGCTACAGGCGATTGCTTATAATGCACTTGGTTGTATTCAAGCCATCTATGCACATCTGGAGCTGGCACAATGTTATTTCTACAAAGCGCTGGAGGCCGACCCAGCCTTTACAGACCCCAAGCTTAATCTGGAGTCTGTACAGCAAGGCAATGGGCAACTACAACTTCAATTCGGTAGTGCAAAGCTACAAACCTTAGTCCAAGTTTAATCCATTAACTTGTAAGATACACTGACTGTCATATCCCATTCTGCGTGTCGTAAGGAAAGGAAGTCTGTAATGAAATTTGCCGTGCTCGATTTTGAAACAACGGGCATGTCGTCCGATAATGATGAAATCATACAAACGGGACTCGCGTTTATTGACGATGCGGGTACCGTTTGTTCCACGTATTCAAGCTATGTTCGCCCAAGCAAACCGATTCCGGCAGAAATCACCCGTTTAACTGGGATCAAGGATGAAGATGTTGCTTCAGCACCTGAGCTAGAGAATATGTTAAACGATATTGTGCCTATGTTACTGGACGTAATTCTGGTCGGGCATAATGTCAATTTCGATTTGCAATTCCTACAAAATGCACTAGATCAGAGCGGATATTTACCGTATACAGGTAGGCTGCTGGATACGGTAGAGCTGGCTAGATTACTTTATCCTACACAGCCTTCTTATTCTTTAACCTCTCTTACACAGGCTTTAGGTATTGCGCATGATCGTCCACACCAGGCGGACAGCGATGCTGTAGCAACAGCAGACCTGTTTCTGGTATGCTTGAATAAGCTTAGGAATCTTCCTTTATTTACTCTACAACGGTTAAATGCCATGTTCGATTCGGAAATCAATGATTTGGGCTGGCTTATTGCGGATACGCTGTCATGGCGCGAGACGCAACCTCTCATTCCGGAAGAAGGCATTCATCATTTCCGTCAATTCGCGATGAGCGTTGGTGACTGGGGTGAGGAGTCACCTTTGAATCGTAATGAGGATGAGACAGACGCTTCTGATTCATTGAAGGATATTAGCTTTGACCAATACTTAACAATGGTTCAAGACAACTTGAAGGTGATGTTCCCTGCTTATGAAACAAGAGAAGCACAGGACATTATGTTTCAGGAGGTTTTTGCTGCATTACAAGATGACTCCCATCTTCTAGTAGAAGCGGGGACGGGAACGGGTAAATCCTTAGGCTACTTGTTGCCTTCCCTCTATTATGGAATGAAGGAAGACAAGAAAGTCGTCGTCAGTACTCATACGATTCAACTGCAGGAACAGCTTAGAGAGCGAGATTTGCCTCTGCTCCAGCAAGCTCTCCCCATGGCTTTTCGTGCTTCAGTGTTCAAGGGCCGTAGTAACTACCTATGTCTCCGGAAATTCGAGAATCGCCAGCAAATACCGGAGTACGCGATGGGTCGTGAAGAAGCGTTAATCCGAGGTGGGATGACGGTTTGGTTAGGGGAGACGACGAGAGGTGAATCAGAGGAGCTGAATATCGGAGGTCGTAATAAAGAAGAGTGGGATGCAGTTTCTAGCGACGCAGCATCTTGTCTTAACCGAGCTTGTCCGTGGTTCAGACGGTGCTTCTATCACAGAGCTCGTCAAGAAGCGGGCAAAGCGGATCTTATCATTACGAATCATGCTTTGCTATTCACTGACCTTCGCGCTGAGAATCGTTTGCTACCGGCGTACGATCGCTTGGTCGTAGATGAAGCTCACCATCTCGAAGAAGTAGCTAGCCAACATCTAGGACAGAAGACAGGACACTCTTCTCTGATCGTTCCTCTGCAGCGTGTGTGGAAGGATGCTAGAACCGGAGTTCTCCCACAGCTAATAAGTGCTGTATCCTCTATGGGGACAAGAGATTCAGGAGTATGGACGGAGAAGCTTGAGGTGCTCGTTCCTAAGGTTCACGAAATACGTGAAGCTTGGGAGCAGTTGATGGATGCTCTATATAATATGCTAGCTGGACAGGCTGCATCGGATGAAACGGGCAATCTAACTTTGCGAATTAAGCCAGCTGAGCTTCCAGCTAATTGGGATAGCTTATCCGTTGATGCCAACAACGTCATACAGCTCTTATCTGATTTTATTCGACCGCTAGAGAAGTTAACGGTTGAAATTCGCGAGGAAGCCGATGAGCTTGGCATGCAAGGCTTGCTAACCGATCTCAGTGGTGTATTGAAGGATCTAGCCTCTGTGAGAGCAGACACGCAATCTTTCATTTCTCTAGGCAAACCGGAATTCGTGTATTGGCTGGAAGGTCATTCCCAATATCGCGGAAGATCTGTATGGATATTTGGAGTGCCTGCTGATGTGAGCGGTCTACTTAAGGAAGGTGTCTTCGATCGGAAGGCGAGTGTCATTATGACCTCGGCTACGTTAACGATTGATAAATCATTCCGTTACGTCACTGAACAGCTAGGTTTGGATGAGGCGGAGAAGGATGGGCGACTTAAAACCGCGATGCTTCCGTCCCCCTTTCGCTATCGTGAGCAAGCACTTGTACTCATTCCTAGAGATTTTCCCGCGATCAAAGGTCGGGATGGAGAAGCGTTGTTCTTGAGTGCGTTGATAGATTCCTTACAGGAGATGGCTCAAACCGTTGGTGGGCGTATGCTAGTGCTTTTCACCTCACATCGCATGCTTAAAACGGTCTATGGACCTCTGAAGGAACGTCTCGAATCGAGCGGCATTCAAGTGTTAGGTCAAGGTATGGATGGAGGGAGTCGAACTCGGCTAACTCAGCAATTCATTAAGCAGCCTGCATCGGTATTGTTAGGTACGAGCAGCTTCTGGGAAGGCATCGACTTACCTGGGGATGCATTAACTTGTCTCGCCATTGTGCGCTTACCTTTCCAGCCGCCCAATCATCCTGTTGCTGAAGCCAAATCAGAGAAGCTGCAGGCGGAGAACAAAAATCCGTTTATGAAACTGTCGTTACCTCAGGCGGTCATCCGATTTAAGCAAGGTTTTGGCCGGCTCGTTCGAACAGCAACAGACAAGGGAATTGTTATTCTATATGATACGAGAGTTATCGAGACGAATTACGGTAAATATTTCTTATATTCCTTGCCTGGTCCGAAAATGGAGCATTTACCAACGGCTGCAATGGCCGCTCGGGTTAGCTCATGGTTGAATGCTGTTCAAGAAGAGGGAGAGTCGAATGAAACCCATTAAAATTTCTGAAGCAGTCGTAAGAAGACTTCCCATCTATTTACGTTTTCTGAATGAGCTGAGCCTTAGTGGCATTCAAACGGTTTCTTCTCAGGATCTAGGGGAGAAGCTGGATCTTAATCCCGCTCAGATTCGTAAAGACTTGGCCTATTTTGGCGAGTTCGGACGTAAAGGTGTAGGTTACAATGTGGATTACCTTATTGAGAAAATACGCCAAATCCTCAAGCTGGACAAAATGATGTATGTGGCACTTGTCGGGACTGGAAATTTAGGTCGAGCCTTATGTAACTATAATATGTACATCAAGGATAACATGAAGATTGTTTCTGTATTCGATGCGGATCATAGTAAAAAAGGGATCGTCATTAATAATCTAATTGTCCAACCGATGGAGGAGCTCTCCAATTCGGTCACTCAATTAGATATCTCTCTTGGTATTATTACGGTTCCAGCTGTTGAAGCACAGAACGTAGCGGATCAATTCATTGCCGCAGGCATACGTGGGATACTCAATTTTGCTCCCGTTGTTCTCAAGCCATCGGCAGGGATAAGAATTCATAATGCAGATTTTACTGCAGAGCTTCTTAGTTTGGCTTATTATATGGATAATAATAATAATGATAATCAGGAAGGAGACGAAGCTTAATGTCTCGTCTACTAATTCATAATGGATTTTTCATAACAATGGATGAACAAATGCCGTCGGAGTTTCAAGGGTGGATGGCGATTGAAGGCGATAAGATTGTTGGTTTGGGACAAGGACAAGCACCAGAAGAGGAATTAACGCAAGCTTCTGAAGTTATGGATGGCAAAGGCCTTCTATTCATGCCTGGTTTAGTGAATACACACGGACATGCAGCGATGTCTCTTCTGCGTGGACTTGCGGATGATTTGAATTTGCAGGATTGGCTGCAAAATCATATGTGGCCTACTGAAGCTAAATTTACTGGTGATGATGTATATTGGGGCTCAGCGCTATCTGCTGCCGAGATGATTAAGAGTGGTACGACTACTTTTGTTGATATGTACGATCACATGCACCGTGTGGCCGAAGTGGTGGAGCAATCCGGTCTTCGCGCTAGCTTAACAAGAGGTGTTATTGGGCTATGTCCTGAGGATGTGCAGAAGGCTAAGCTGGAAGATGCGATTCAATTCGCTAAAGATTGGCATGGTGCTGCAGACGGTCGCATAAGTGTTATGATTTCCCCGCACGCGCCTTATACTTGCCCGCCAGATTATATTTTGAAATTTGTTGAAGCGGCGCATGAGCTAGATTTACCTATGCATACTCACATGTCGGAATCTATTGCAGAAGTCGAACAGAACGTAAGAGATTATGGCTATCGCCCAGTGGAGCATCTTGATCGACTCGGAATGTTCAGCCGTCCGACATTGGTTGCTCATGCCGTTCATCTTAACGACGAAGAAATCGCTTTGCTAGCGGAACGTAAAGTAGCCGTATCCCATAACCCGGTTAGTAACTTGAAGCTAGCTAGTGGAGTAGCCAGGGTGCCTGATCTATTGAAGGCTGGAGTAACGGTATCCTTAGGTACGGATGGCGCAGCAAGTAATAATAATCTTGATCTATTCCAAGAAATCTCGATGGCGGCACTACTTCATAAAGGTGTTTCCGGAGATCCAACGGTCGTACCTGCTGCTGAAGCGCTACGTATGGGAACCGTACATGGGGCTCGCGCTCTCGGCTTAGAGGGCGTTACAGGACAGCTTAAAACAGGCTTAAAAGCGGATTTCATCGCGTTAGCGATTACGAAGCCTCATTTTGTACCGCATACCGATTATGTATCCCATTTGGTTTATGCAGCTAGAGGCTCGGATGTTGCTCATGTATGGGTTAACGGTAAGCAATTGCTTCGAGATGGTCAGCTATTAACGCTGGATGAGGAAAAAATTCTAGCGGAAGCGGAACGCTGTTTCCAGAGGTTACGGGGATGAATTTAAGCCGTAGTGAGGGGCAACGGAAAATGCCGTCCCTTTCGCGTACAAGGTGGATCATCATCTTGACCGGTTTTATCCTCTTTGTTGTGGTGAGCCTTGTCTTATATGTTCGGTCGGCGGATTCGGATTATCGCCAAGCGGAGAATAGAGCTATTCGAATCGCTAAGGAGCAAGGGAGCCTAACAGAAGTGACCGAAGCAGTCAGCCATACTTGGGATGAGACAGTATGGGTGGTAACAGGTAAGGATGCCGAAGATCAGATCTGGATGGTCTGGGAACGTCAGGATGAGCTCATTCGGAAAAAAGTAAGCGATAATATGTCGCAGCAGCAAATGCTTGAGAAATTTACTGGTGAACATGCTGGGCGAACTCCGATTCGGATTATTCCTGGATGGTTTAAGGGTCAGCCTGCATGGGAGATTCGTTATTGGACCGACGAAAGCAAACAGCATCAGTCGCTTGATTTCTATTCGTTCATGGATGGAAGTGTATTGAAAACCTATGTGCTGTCTAATCAATAAGAGCACCGGAAAACGCCGCTTAGGCGTTTTTTTGTTTATTTACCAATGATCATCTAACGATTCGTCTATCATAAGGTGATATACTCATATATATACTTTTCGTATATGAGGGGGACAATGACAACATGAAAAAACTAAGAATACTACCACTTACAATAACTGCGGCACTTACAGCCGCCATTTTATTCGGCGGTTGGTTTACTTATCGTCACTACGGCATAGAGCAGCCGTTAGACCGTGTTGCTAAATCGGTAGCGGGCGTTGAATCCGCACAGGCCGAGATGTCAACAGGACTTGTTAAAGTAAATGTTAAGCTTGCTCCAGATGCTAATCTGGGTGAAGTGTATCGATATATTAAGCAAAATGGTGCTGGCGAGATTGGAAATAAACAGTTTGAGTTAGCTGTACAACAAAAGGATAGCGCTCGTCTGGATAAAGTATGGGGCTATGCCCTGTTCGACGTGGCCGAGGCTATGGAAAATCGTAAATACTCTGGCATAAGGGATACGATGACGGATTTATCTGAGCAATTTCCAGGAGTGACTGTAACGACAGAGATGGATGATAATAACGTATATATCTCGATGCGGGATGGGGATGAGGCTAAGTTCGTTGTATTGCCTCGTCAGCCTGCAACGTTGGGAGTGTGGCCAAATGCGTAAAATAAACTCTTTCGGTAAAGAGATGGCAATAGGCGCAATCGTTGTATTGTTCGTCTTTCTATTGTATGTTGGTTTGCCTCCGGCCATACTGGTTATGGGTTTGTTAATGTTCGGTGCCTTGTTCTTCATCGCACGGACTAGGGGTGGTTTGGCAATGGGAACCGCAGGAAAGAAAGCAACAGCTCGCAAGCCCGATTATTTGACCTTCGAGGATATCGGTGGGCAAGATCAACCGAAGCGGGAGCTTACGGAAGCACTGGATTTTCTAGTGCATCGTGAGAAGATTCAGAAGTTAGGCATCCGTCCCTTGAAGGGAATTTTGTTAACAGGGCCTCCAGGAACTGGGAAAACACTTCTTGCCAAAGCAGCGGCGCAGTATACTCATTCTGCATTCATCGCGGCTTCCGGTAGTGAATTCGTGGAAATGTACGTAGGGGTAGGCGCAGGTAGAATCCGTGATCTATTTAAAGAGGTTCGTCAACAAGCGATCAAACAAAAACGAGATAGTGCCATTATTTTTATTGATGAGATAGACGGAATTGGTGGGAAACGAGATGGCGGACAGCATAGAGAATATGATCAGACGCTTAATCAGCTGTTAACCGAGATGGATGGCGTACAAGGTGACGAGAGTGTTCGTGTACTCTTGATCGCGGCAACGAATCGTAAAGAGCTGCTGGACCCTGCCTTACTTCGTCCAGGAAGATTTGATCGCCAAATTCAAGTTGACCTCCCAGACAAAACGGGAAGAGAGCACATCCTAAAGCTGCACGCTCGTAACAAACCTATGGCCAAAGATGTATCGTTAAGCAAAGTAGCGGACGAGACTTTCGGTTTTTCCGGTGCTCAGTTGGAAAGTCTGATGAACGAAGCGGCGATTTACGCAATGCGGGAAAGCTCCGATACCTTACAAACGTCGCATTTAACTCAAGCAATCGATAAAGTCATGATGGGTGAACGAATGGATAGGGAAACGAATAGCGAAGAGCGCGAAAGAGTGGCCATTCATGAGCTGGGTCATGCTATTGTTGCGGAGAACGTACGTCCGGAGAGTGTTGCACAAGTATCACTCACACCTCGCGGTCAAGCATTGGGATACGTACGCCATCATCCGCAGCAGGATCAGTACTTGTACACGCAGATCGTGCTCGAGGAGCAAATTATGATCGCTCTTGGCGGAGCGGTAGCAGAGGAAATTTTCTACGGTGGAAGAAGCACAGGTTCGCGAGGAGATTTCGAGCAAGCGACGAATATCGTAAGGACATTGATCGAGTCGGGTATGTCCAAGCTTGGAATTATTCACCCTCAGGCGCTAACACAAGAGCAATGGTCAGCGGAAAATGCTGAAATCCTGAATCAACTAACGGATCGTACGAGAGAGCTGCTAGGCAAGCACAAAGAAACCTTTAATCAATTGCTCGACCACCTCATTCGTGAGGAGACTTTATCTGGTAAGCAATTGCGCGATATTTTGCGTGAGAAGGCGGCTTGATTAATCACAGAGCAAAGAAAATAACCGTATTCCTCGCACTTTGGGCTTAGGGGATGCGGTTATTTTCCAATAAGGCTGAAAATTCCAAACCTTTGAATATCTCTTTACTTTTGCTAGTCTTAATGTATGCTACTACTATTCAGCACGAGGGTAGTATACCAAAGTTTGAAAAGAGGTTCGTTTATGCCGAACAGGTTTTCGTTTACGCGTTCACTAAGAGGAAGACTAGCATTCGTTTTATTTATTGCAACTGTTGTGCCAATTATTTTGACAGGATATATTTCGTATCGATGGATTTACATAGTCCAAACGGAAAAGATCGAAAGGGACATTCAAAGCAATGTTGTTCGAGAGAAAGATGAGTTAGATCGCAAGCTGGAGGAAATGACTCGAATTTCGCAGCTACTGGACGTAGAGGGCGGAATGGGTCGCGATGTTATTCAGTATATTTCTAGTCCAAGCGATTCGTACGACAAGACAGCGCTTTATCGCAGTATAGCTCAATCCATTGCCAACGTGAACTTCGCGAATCCTAATCTGGGTGTCATATTTTATTATGCGCCAGATTTAGAGGATCCGATCCTGTTTCCTAATGTGAGGATTAATTCTCCTTTTCATATCGAGAAACTACCCAAATTTTATCAAAAGAAGCTTCTGACCTACTACGGACCTAATCCTTCGATGAATGTTCAGGATAGAAGCATGGTATTTTCCTTAGTGCGTGAAATGAACATCGGGACGGGCAGTAAAATCTATGCATACATTGAAACCAAGGTTGTTGGACTAGAGGACATGTTCACTGTAAAACCGCATCCGGAAGGGTCGTCCCACGTATACCATGTTTTAGTGAACCCACAAGGAAAGATCGTATTCAGCAATATGAAGGAAGGCTTCAGCATAGGAACAGCGTATAAGCCATCGAGTAAAGGCTACAAGGTGTTCGAATCGGAAGGAATACACAAGTGGAAAATCATTCAATACATCCCTTCGAAAGAATATAACCGCGAAATGAACAAATGGAAAAAGCAGTTTTTACTGTTCTCTGCCTTGTCCCTCTTGGTCGGGATATTGCTGTCCTGGTTTATTTGGAAGATGGTATACCGGCCAATTCACATGATCAATAAAGAAATTACGCACTTTAGCTATGACCAATCATCAAAGCCGATCTCGGTAAGTGGTCTTGAGGAGTTCAACTATATTTTATTCAATTTCCACCAGATGCGCGGTAGAATTACCGAATTGATCTACGATGTCGAAGAAAAGGAAAAGCGTAGAGGGCAACTAGAGGTGGAGAAGCTGCTCGTGCAGATCAATCCTCATTTCCTTCACAACACACTTAATACAATACAATGGCTGGCGAGAATGCAAGGGCAAGCGAATATCGCAGAGCTTGTATCTATTTTCACTCGTGTATTACATTACAATCTAGGTAAGAAAAGCATCATTGTGACCGTTAGTGAAGAAGTGGATGCGATAAGGGATTACATTGAATTACAAAATATTCGCTATGATCACCAATTCAAGGTGAGATTGGACATTGATCCGGACACACTTCATGTATCGATTCCACGCTTTATCCTTCAACCACTTGTCGAGAATGCTTTGTATCATGGTTTTGAGCAGGACGAAGGGGAAATCACTGTAACGATAAGGATGGGAGCTATGGGTAGGGTTGGGCTTGAAGTTACAGATAACGGCATAGGGATAGAGCAAGAAAAAATATCGGATTTATTCGAGAAGAGCGAATCCACGCGTGGCTCCGGTCTAGGTATTGGATTAAGATATGTGCAAAAAATGCTTGAGGTCTATTATGGAACGTCAGCTCACTTGAAAATAGAAAGCAAGGTCGGTAAGGGAACGAAGATTACTATTTCCTTACCCGATCGGATGATTGGAGGAGTCGATCGTGATCAAAGCGCTGATCGTGGATGACGAGAGCTTGGTAAGAAAAGGGATGAGGCTCGTATTCCCATGGGACAAGCATCAGATAGAGATTGTAGGTGAGGCGGCAAGTGGGGAGAAGGCGCTTGCTTTCATGCAGAACAATCCGATCCATCTGCTCATTACTGATATTACGATGCCAGGAATGTCGGGTATGGAATTGTTCAGCCGAGTAAGAGAGTTATACCCAACTGTTAAGGTTGTCATTCTGACTTGTCATCAGGATTTCGAATATATTCAGGAGGCACTGCGAATGGGAGCTGTCGATTATATTGTTAAGACACAGCTTGAGAAGCAGAATCTTGATCAAATCCTCGAACGGATCGTAAAAGCTATGGTGGTTGTTCCTCCGCAAATATCACTTGAAATACAACCAGAAGCTTACAGCCCTGCAAGCTCGGAGAAATGGAATCGGGTATCCTGGGTACTAGATGATGCTGAATTTCAAGAGCTGACGCGAACATTGGGCGTAGCGTTAAATCATCCGGCTCCCCAATGGTCTAGAAACTGGATGGATGCGGTAGAGAAGTGGAAGATGAGCTTTCCTATGTATCCAGATTGGTCAAGCTACTCGATTGCAGCTACTTCGGAAGAGCTATTTCACAACATGAAGCAGTTAAGGACCGGAATACAAGCCTGGCTTCGTCGTTCAAAATACACGGAGGAAGTGATCCATTCGATCGTCTCTTCTCTTGATTTTATGCATAATAGCTCCAATCAGCATTTATCACAATCTTATGTATCCGACCAAGTCAATTTAAGCAAAAGCTATTTCAGCAAGAGCTTTAAGGAAATACTTGGAATATCGTTTATTCATTACTTGCAGTTAGCGAGTATGAATGTGGCCAAAGAAATGCTTTTGAATACCAATCATCCGATTTACTGGGTAGCGGAGCAATGTGGATTCATGGATCAACGTTATTTCAGCAAAATCTTTAAGGATCAGACCGGGATGCTCCCAAGTGAGTTCAGGCTGCACAATAGTTAAAAGTAGCATACGATTCTGCCCTTGGTCTTCGATGACGAGGGCATCTTTATTGCGAACAAATCCATGTCGAAAAAAATGTTCATCGTGTAGGAAGATTTTGCACGAAGTGAAATCAAAGGGAAATCACAAAAAATTCATACCGGATGAGGAAAATCACCACTCACGGGGAAAACTGCTGGGTTGCTATAATGAACCAGAAATCTATTAAATAAGCGTACAGGGGGATCGCAATGAAAGTGATGAATAGAAAAAAGTGGTTAGCGATAGGCTTGACGGGAGCTATGGCATTCAGCCTTGTAGCGTGTAGCGGGAATGAGAAGACGGAACAATCTAGCGCTTCAGCAAGCTCACAGCCAACTTCAACTGAGTCCTCGGAGTCAGTCGCGGCCGATCCTATGGGGAAGTACGATCCACCTATTGAAATAACGGCGGTCCGTCCAATTACAGAGGGCACCAAGTTCAAGGAAGGCGAGTCTATTGACAACAATAATTGGTCAAAAGCCTACCAGGAAAGCTTGGGAATTAAAATCAAATATAACTGGACAATTGCCACTGCGCAATATGACCAGAAGCTGAACATTGCGATCGCTTCAGATGATTTGCCTGATGTGATGGAGGTAAACGCGGCACAGCTTAAGAGATTAGTGGAGGACGATCAGCTAGAAGACTTATCAAGCCTTTACGATCAATACGCCGCTCCATTCACGAAAGAGGTGCTCTCACAGGATGGAGGCAATGCTCTAAAATCGGGTACCTTTGACGGCAAGCAATTTGCTTTACCTAAAATGGGTTCTGGGCTGGGTCAAACTCATGTGCTATGGATTCGCACGGATTGGCTAAAGAAATTACAGCTCTCCGAACCTAAAACGATCGATGATGTGCTGAAAATCGCGGAAGCCTTTACGAAGCAAGATCCTGACGGCAACAAAAAGGATGACACACGAGGACTAGGAATAAATAAAGATATTTGGGGTTTTTACGCTGCAATGGAGGGCTTCTTTAACGGATTCCATGCTTATCCGAATGTTTGGGTTAAGGATGAATCCGGGAAATTAGCTTATGGCAGCATTCAACCGCAGATGAAGAACGCTCTTCAGAAGCTGCAGGAGCTATACAAAGCGGGTCAGATCGATAAGGAGTTCGGCACGAAGGACGCTTCCAAGGTAAACGAAGAAGCGAATGCAGGCAAGCTTGGAATGTTCTACGGGTACTTCTGGAACAGTGGATGGCTTCAGGACGGAAAGCTAACCAACCCTGAAATGGAATGGACTCCTTATCCATTGCCTTCGATTGACGATCAACCGGCGAAAGCACAAGTTCCTTTTGCAATCAACACATATTATGTGGTTAAGAAGGGGGCAAAACACCCAGAAGCCTCCATTAAGATGCTTAATCTGGTCCTAGAGAATATTTACGGTGCAACCGCGAACCCGGAAGCCTATAACGTAGATAAGGACGGAATTGCCATATTCGAATATGCTCTGCTCTACGGAGAAGCGCCACGCAAAAACTTGGATGCTCATCTTAATGTGATGGATGCTTTAACCGCAAAGGATGACTCCAAGCTAACAGCGGAAGAGAAGGGCTACTATAGCAATATCATGGCGTATCAAGGAGGAGACAATCAATTCTGGGGCAGTGATAAAATGTATGGCGAGAAAGGATCGCTATCCGTTATCGAAGGTTATTTTAAGAACCAAAGTCTCATGAATGATGAGTTTTTCGGTGCTCCAACGCAAACCATGATCGATAACAACGCGACGTTACAGAAATTGCAGCTGGAGACGTTTACACGCATTATCATGGGAGATTCCATCGATAAGTTCGACGAGTACGTGAAGAAATGGAAGCAGCTTGGTGGAGACGAGATCACGAAGGAATTGAATGAATGGGCGTTAGCTCAGAAATAATCGAGAAGCAAGGCAAGAGGTGCTTATGACAAATCTAAGATTTAGGCGTCAATTTCCTTATCATCTGATGATTTTACCTGGATTGTTGTTTATTCTGATCTACAATTATGTACCCATGACTGGGATTGTCATGGCATTCGAAAGATTCGTTCCGTCTAAGGGGATGTACCTGTCCCCTTGGGTGGGATGGAAAAACTTTGAATTCATGCTCAATATGCCGGGAATTTATCAAGTGATATGGAATACGGTATTCATCGCGTTAATGAAAATTATTGCTGGGGTCGTCGTTCCTGTCGTCATTACTTTATTGCTGTATGAGGCCAAGAGTCGCTGGTTTAAGAGCAGCGTTCAGACGATCGTCTACTTCCCGCACTTTCTTTCTTGGATTATTCTGGGCGGCATCTTTGTCGATATTTTATCCCCATCTACGGGAATGCTCAATGAATTTCTAGGTTGGTTTGGGATTAAGCCTATTTACTTTCTTGGTGATGTAAATTGGTTTCCGTTTACATTGGTTGGAACGGAGACTTGGAAGGAATTCGGTTACGGGACCATCGTTTACTTAGCGGCTCTAACTGGAATCAATCCCACTTTGTACGAAGCTGCGACAATGGATGGAGCTGGTCGGTTTAAGCAAGCGGTGCATGTCACTTTGCCCGGATTATTGCCTATGATCGTGCTAATGACCATTCTTAGCTTGGGCAATGTGTTGAATGCCGGATTCGATCAAGTGTTCAACTTGTATAGTGCGCAGGTTTATCGAAGCGGAGATATTATTGATACGCTCGTATACAGAATAGGAATGGAAGATGCGAATTACGGTGTTGCTACGGCCGTCGGTTTATTCAAGTCAGTCGTTTCGTTCGTGATGATCTCTGTTTCGTACGGGTTGGCTTATCGGTTCACGAGCTATCGCATTTTTTAAAGCAAAGTAGGTCATGAAATGAGACAACGCAGTTCTACTGGCAGGAAAACGTTCGTCCTTTTTAACTATTTCATATTAACCGTAATCGCGGCGGCGTGTCTGCTGCCATTAATTAACGTACTAGCGATCTCTTTCAGCTCAAGCTCGGCCGTCAATTCGGGACTTGTAAAATTGTGGCCGGTCAGCTTTACGTTAAAATCCTATGAGTTCGTTCTGAACAAGCCCGAATTCGTATCTGCATTCATCGTATCGCTAAAGCGAGTGATTGTAGGAGTGCCGCTTAATATGCTTCTTACGATATTGATCGCGTATCCCTTATCTAAGGAAAAGAGTGAATTTCGCTGGAGAAATCAGTATGCATGGCTTTTTGTCATCACGATGCTGTTCAGTGGAGGCTTGATTCCTTGGTATATGGCGATCAAGATGACTGGGATCATCGATAGCTTCTGGGCGTTGATATTACCAGGTGCGGTTCCAGTATTCAATGTTATTCTTATGCTTAATTTTTTCAAATCGTTGCCTAAGGAAATCGAAGAAGCGGCATTAATGGATGGCGCCGGAGTGTGGCAATCTCTTTGGAAGATCGTCGTGCCTTTATCGGCACCATCAGTAGCAACATTGACGTTATTCTGCATCGTTACGCAATGGAATTCATGGTTTGAAGGGCTGATCCTATTAAACAACCCAGACGGATATCCATTGCAGAGCTACCTGCAGACCGTGCTTGTCAATCGCGATATGTCATTGATGACTTCAGCGGACGCATTAACGCTCAGATCTGTATCCGATCGGACATCCAAAGCAGCTCAAGCATTCGTCGCTATGCTGCCCGTTCTTCTCGTATATCCATTCTTGCAACGATACTTCACCCAAGGCATTGTACTAGGCAGTGTCAAAGGCTAATACTCGGAGGGACTTATGGCGGTTAAAATTGTTTTTATCGGTTCGGGCAGCATTATTTTCGTAAAAAATCTCATTGGTGATTGCTTAATGACGCCTGCTCTGCAGGATGCTCACATTGCCTTGTTAGATATTGATCATGAGAAGCTGAAGTTATCTGAGAAGATGTTAAACCAGTTAAACGATAATATTAATCTGGGCAGAGCAACGATTAAAGCTTATACAGACCAGCGTGAGGCGCTTCGCGGCGCGGATTTCGTTATCAACGCTATTCAAGTTGGTGGTTATGAAGCTGTCATACCCGATTTCGAAATTCCGATGAAATACGGCTTAAAGCAAACTTATGCCGATACGTTAGGTGTCGGAGGCCTATTTAGAGGGCTGAGAACAATACCGGTAATGTTGAGTATCGCAAGAGATATGGAAGAGGTTTGCCCGAATGCATTAATGTTGAATTATACAAATCCAATGGCTATCGTCACGGGAGCGATTCATCAAGCGACTAGCATTCAAGCCATAGGTTTATGCCATAGTGTACAAATATGTGTGAGGGATTTACTTCATGGGTTAGGCATGGACGATGCTAATGTAAAGTCAAAGATTGCGGGAATCAATCATCAAGCTTGGTTGCTGGAAGTTCATCGTGATGGCGTGGATCTGTATCCCGAGATTAAGCGGAGAGCTGCGGAGCGTAACGTTGAGCATGATGATCGGGTTCGTTACGAGATTATGAATCGTTTTGGCTATTATGTGACTGAATCCACTCAGCACTCTTCTGAATACATGCCGTATTTCATCAAAAGAAACTACCCAGAGCTACTGCCAAGATTCGGAATCTTGACTGAAATGTATAAGGATTGGGGCAAGTCTCAGCAGCAATACTGGAACCAAACGAAAGCGGAAATGATCGATAATGCGGACCTTTCGCATGAACGAACTCATGAATATGCATCCTTTATTATGGAAGCTATAGTAACGGATCGGGCAATTAAAATTGGTGGAAACGTGATGAATTCCGGTTTAATTACGAATGTATCCGCCAATGCATGTGTAGAAGTGCCTTGCTTGGTTGACGGAAGCGGAATAACGCCATGTTATATCGGAGATTTGCCAACGGTTTGTGCGGGGTTGAATTCCACTAACATTCACATGCAGCTGTTGACTATTGAAGCCGCATTATATGGAAGGAAAGAGAGTATATATCATGCAGCGATGCTCGATCCACATACGTCAGCAGAGCTTTCCCTCGATGATATCGTGGCGATGTGTGACGAGCTGATTGAGGTCAATCGGAATTATTTAACTTTTCTATCTTAAGATGTAGGTGAATAAGGCTGTAAAGCTGGACCGACGCGTATTTCGCGTCGGTTTCTTTAGGATTTCTTAAGGTTTTCGTAAATATCTGATGAAGAATTTAAACAAAAAATATGATAGCATTGAACCTAGTGTCTTTTTGAATCGTCTAACGGAATAGAGGTGGCAAGATTGGATTCCCAACGTAATTTCGATTTCCTTAAATATATGATTGAGAGCGACGACAACAAGGGTTTGCTTAATGAATTAATGACTGCCTACGGTAAGGATGTATGGAATTATGCCTATAGTATAACTCGCAAGTGGGATTTGGCTGATGACATCGTGCAGGAGGTATTTATCAAAGTATTTAAGAATATGCACGCTTTTCGTAGAGACGCCTCCGTCAAAACCTGGTTACTTACGATAACGCGCAACACGGCGATTGATTACCAGAGATCTGCTTTTTTCCGCAAGGTAACCTTATCCAATACTGTTGAAGATTATGGTGAGCGTCATTCTACCGAACAGGATGTCGTAGAGTCTATGGTCGTTAACGATATTTGGAAAATGGTGCTTGAATTACCGAAGAAATATAGAGAAGTGATTATCCTCTATGCTCATCATCAGCTTTCGTTGAAGGAAATCGCCCAAATACTCGATGTGACGGAAGGTACGGTTAAATCAAGAATGTTCCATGCACGCAAAAAATTGTCTAAGTTAAAGGAGGGAACCGCTTATGGATGACAAGGATTTATTCGAACAACTTGCGCGCGGGCCTCTGAAACACAATGGATTTGATGATAATTTACGTAGAAAAATAAACGATCAGTTAGATAGCCCACATAGAAGCTTACGACGACCTTGGTTCGTTCGATGGGGTGCAATCAGTGCATCGTTCCTACTCATCGTAGCAGTCGTAGTTGCAATATGGAGCTGGGAGAGCTTTAGTCCCGAGGAATCAGACAAGTTATCGATCCCTTCAGAGCAAGCTTCAACAAGTGCCCAAGCATCCGAAGAGCTTAAGATCAACCCGATCCCGCATTCTGCTGTCCTGATTGGATTAAGGGCTGATAGTACTCAAGATGGCGTCTCAAGCAGTAGCTACCGGACAATAATGGTCGCTCCACAGAATGAGGAAATTACGATCATTGGTGAAGGCGAAGGGATTTGGATGCCTGTAAATACTAATTTCTGGCGTGTAGATGCCGTTCCGGATGCTTTAGGTCAAGGGAATCAGACGATCATGGCAACTCGTGCGGATAAGAAGCAAGTGCAGCTGGAGCAACCAGTTGAGAAGAATGATACGTCAATGAAGCAAACAGAGCAGCTTCTATATGCCGGCAACCAATTTGTATCCATATTACAAACGACGAAAATGAACGTGAAAGGTCAAGAGATTGAACAAAGTCAGTTATGGGTGAATGAGGTTAAGGATCTAGGTCCTGCGGAGAGATTAAAAGATGCAGATTTGTTGGCAACGACGAATTTCTCCCTTTCCGAAGCGCTTACAGATAGCAATACGCTAACAGATGTCGACCAATGGGCTATCGCTCGGGAAAATCGCAAATGGGTAGCCAAGCAACCGGTCAAACTAGCAAGTGTCACGAATGTGTCGGAAATACAAGATTTGCCTACGATTTCTGTGGAGCTTACGAAAAACATAGTGAAAGACGAGGAGTTGGCTCTCTCGTGGAAAGAGGTTAAAAGCCTAGAGTCGAACGCGGTCGATGCCTATACTTCGCAAGATGAAGATATCGTTGCCATCGTCACGGACAGTAACATTACGCTATATCCTTACAGATTAGAGGATGCGGAAAGCAAGAAGTTACCCATTCAACTCGCGCCTAACGAATCTGTTGTGATGGTTCAATGGGCAACCCAAGCAAACTATGTCGATAGCTGGGTCAAACTGTTTAGTAAATGGTTCGCTAATTCGGCAAATGAATCTTGATTATGATAAGATGAGTGTATCTCTTTTTACTGTGAGTGTGACAAATCGCACCGCAGAGAGGGATACAATCATCTTATTATTTATATACGGCTCTGACCGTCTTACATGCTTGGAGGGATTGCATAAATGTTCAAAACTGTAGGTGTTATAGGCGCGGGTACAATGGGACAAAGTATAGCTGAGATGCTTGCTGTTAAGGGATTAGACGTTCATATGGTGGAGAAAACACCTGAAAGATTGCAGCATGCAAGGGAAATGATCGAGCAAAGTCTTGATCGCCAAATGGAACGTTGGGCAATTACTGCCGCTGAGAAAAAATTAACGTTAAATCGAATACATATGGAAACATCGCTGCAATATTTTACGGATTGTGAGCTTATTATTGAGGCGATAACCGAGGATATGGAAAGCAAAAAAGAAGTGATCAGGGAATTAGACGGCATTGTGTCGAGTAATGCGGTTGTCGCCAGCAACACTTCAACTCTAAGCTTAACTGAGCTTGCTGGAGCGAGTCAGCATCCTGACCGTGTCATTGGTATGCATTTTGTATATCCGGCTCTAAGAATCGATGTTGTGGAGATTATCCGGGGCTTACAAACCTCGGACGAAACCTTCAATCGCACGAAATCATTTATTGATCATGTTCTATTCAAAAAAGGGGTAATGGTATTCGAATCCCCTGGCTTTGTAACAACAAGACTCATTTGCTTACTCATCAACGAAGCCCTTCATATATTGGAGGAAGGAGTAGCCTCCCCTCAAGATATCGATACTGCGATGAGGATGGGGTATCAATTCGAGCATGGACCTCTTGAGATGGCTGATCGGTTTGGTTTAGATGCCGTACTTGCCGCACTTGAAAGAATGTTCCGTGAATATGGCGAATTGAAGTACAGACCTTCCTTTTTACTGAAGAAAAAAGTACGTGCAGGCCATTTAGGAATTAAGAGTGGTATAGGTTTCTTTAAGTACGACAAGGATGGTGAACGCCTGATATGAATATACTCATAATTAATGCGGGGAGCTCCTCGCTTAAATATCAGCTGTATAATATGCAGACAGAAGAAGTGTTAGCCAAAGGTCGGGTAGAACGAATTGGGATGGATTCCTCGATTCTTACCCATGAAGTCGACGGTACGCCGGAAGTACGTGAAGTCAGTGAAATTCTTGATCATACGACGGCAATCAAGAAAGTATTGGACATGTTAGTATCGCGTAAATTTGGTGTATTACGAAATATTGAAGAGATTGAAGCAGTTGGTCATCGGGTCGTGCATGGTGGCGAATCCTTCAGCAAGTCTGTGTTGGTTGATCAAGGTGTCAAGCTGGAAATCCGTAAGTTATTTGACCTTGCTCCGTTGCACAATCCTGCACACATGATGGGGATTACGGCGGTTGAAGCGAACCTTCCGGAAGTTCCGCAAGCCGTCGTATTTGATACAGCCTTCCATCAGACTATGCCGCCAAATTCCTATTTATATGCGATTCCAACAGTGCTGTATCGGAAGCACAAAATCCGTCGCTATGGTTTTCACGGCACCTCTCACGATTATGTGAGCAAACGCTCGGCAGAATATTTAGGCTTACCGTTAGACAATTTGAAGCTGATTACTTGTCATATTGGTAATGGAGCAAGCTGTACAGCGATTCTAAATGGTAAATCGTTTGATACGAGCATGGGGATGACTCCTCTTGAAGGGCTTATGATGGGAACACGGAGCGGGGACTTGGATCCAGCGATCGTTCCTTATACGATTAACAAAGAGGATTTGACGCTAAACGAAGTTAATTCCATGCTGAATAAGCATAGTGGATTGCTCGCCATTTCTGGGATTAGTAGCGATATGCGCGAAGTCATAGAAGCGATGAACGATGGCAACGAGAAGGCGAAGCTTGCTTTCGAAATGTACACTTATCGCATTCGGAAATACATTGGCGCTTATATTGCAGCAATGGATGGCGTTGATGCGATTGTCTTTACAGCGGGTGTTGGAGAAAATTCGGATGTATTGCGTAAGGAAGTATGTAAGGGACTGACGTTCTTCGGCGTACAATTGGATGAGAAGAGAAATGCAGTACGATCATCTGAAGCACGGCGGATTACGACGGATGATTCAAAGGTAAGTGTATTGGTCGTACCTACTAACGAAGAGCTGTTAATCGCAAGAGATACTTATCGGCTTGTTCTTGAGAAACAGGCTGCGGACTCCAGCTTGCTATAAGAGAGGGGTATGTTGGGTATGGCAATGAGTAAGGTAGATTTGGCTACAATCGGGAATTATGTCGGTCAATCGGTCACCTTCGGAGGCTGGCTCAATCGTAAGCGCTCAAGTGGGAAAATTCAGTTTCTGCAAATTAGAGACGGAATGGGGTATATCCAAGGCGTGCTTGTCAAGGCGGAGGTGGATGAATCCGTCTGGGAAAGTGCAAGCCAACTCACTCAAGAGAGCTCCTTCTATGTGACAGGTATCGTGCGTGAGGATACTCGTAGCGCGTCCGGGTTCGAGTTAGCCGTTACGGGTATCGAAATTATCCAAATCGTCAAGGATTATCCGATCACCCCGAAGGAGCATGGCGTTGACTTTCTAATGGATCATCGCCATCTGTGGCTTCGAGCTCCTCGGCAGCGTGCAATCCTACGCATTCGGGCGGAAATAATATCTGCTATTCAGGGCTTTTTCGATGAACGAAACTTTACGCTTGTCGATCCACCGGTATTAACGCCATCCTCGTGTGAGGGAACAACGAACTTGTTCCATACCAAATATTTTGATGAGGATGCGTATCTGACACAGAGTGGTCAGCTTTATATGGAAGCGGCCGCAATGGCGCTCGGTAAAGTCTATTCCTTCGGGCCTACGTTTCGGGCGGAGAAATCCAAAACCCGTCGTCACTTAATCGAATTCTGGATGATCGAGCCGGAGATGGCTTTCGTTGATCATGAGGAGAACCTGAATGTTCAGGAGCAGTTTATTGCCCATATCGTTGGTCAGGTGCTGAGTAATTGCAAAGCTGAGCTGACGGTGCTGGAGCGCGATATATCCGCATTGGAGAGCGTGATGCCACCCTTCCCACGTATCACTTACGATAAGGCGCTCGACTTGCTGAAGGAGATCGGGATGGAGCTACCGTGGGGCGAAGATTTTGGTGCGCCGCATGAAACAGCGATTGCCGAGAAATTCGACCGTCCTGTATTCATCACTCACTACCCAGCGAGCTTTAAGGCTTTCTATATGAAGCCTGATCCGAATCGTCCAGAGGTCGTTCTGTGTGCGGACATGATTGCTCCTGAAGGCTATGGGGAGATCATTGGGGGATCACAAAGGATCGATGATCCAGAATTACTGGAGCAGCGTTTCGCGGAGCACGAGCTATCCGAGGAAGCCTATGGCTGGTATATGGACTTACGTAGATATGGTACAGTGCCGCATTCTGGTTTTGGCTTAGGTTTGGAGCGGGCTGTTGCATGGATTTGCGGGTTAGATCATGTACGTGAGACAATTGCGTTTCCGCGTACACTATATCGATTATATCCGTAGAGTTAGTGTTAATTGGATTATTTATTGGGGAAAGAAAGCAGGTGAATTCAAGGAATGAATGATCGTAATTCACTGGCTAGAGGAATGGCGGAGGCGTTCATGGATGGCTCCGTCAGTATTCCTTACGCATTACTTCGAACTTATCGAGCACTCAAGCTTAACGATACAGAGGGAATGCTGTTGCTTCATCTTATTGCTTATCGCCAGCTGGAGCAGAATGAATTTCCAACGATCGAGCAGCTTCAGGAGAGACTTGGATGTTCACCAGTGATAGTGGGGCAAACTCTACAGAAGCTGTTGAAGCTTAGCTTTATTACCATTGATGAAGTGTTCGATCCTCAGACGGGTGTACAGTCTGAGAAATACAATTTATCCGGTCTGTTTCAGAAGATTGGGGAATTGCTCGCCGCAGGTGAGCTGCCAACTCGAAGCGGTAACACACAAGACGATGATCAACAGTACTCTCCCGAGCCTCCACGAATTGCTCCGGTGTTGAATGCTGCAGGCACTCATAATTTGTTTATTCTGTTCGAACAGGAATTTGGTCGTCCGCTAACGCCAATGGAATATGAGACGATTAACGGTTGGTTGGATCAAGATCAATATGCCGAGGAGCTCATCCGATTCGCGCTTAAGGAATCCGTGTTTGCTGGTAAGCTTCATTTCCGTTACATTGACCGTATTCTTTTAGAGTGGAGCCGCAATCGCGTAACTAACGTCGAGGAAGCCCGCCAACATGCACAGAAATTCCGCGCCGGTCGATAGATCCGGTCCAATGTAGGTGAGTTCATGAGCCTTAACATCAAACCGCTACTTAACCCTTTAGAGGCTCCATACGAACTCTTATTGCTAGCGGATCCTTCCAGAAGATTGGTTGAGGAATACATCAAAAGAGGCGATTGTTTTGTTGCTTATAGCGGGGATGAACCCGTAGGTGAATTTGTTCTAATCCGTACACACCCTCAAACCGTCGAGATTGTGAACATCGCAGTGAAGGAACACTATCAAGGACAAGGTATTGGACAGACACTAATTGCAAGAGCAATTGAAGAAGCGAAGAGGATGGATGCGAGAACGCTTGAGATTGGCACAGGGAATTCAAGCTTTATGCAGCTCAAGCTATACCAGAAATGCGGCTTTAGGATATTTGCAGTAGATATTGATTTTTTCATTCGGAATTATGAGGCAGAGATATTTGAGGACGGTATCCAGGTTAAGGATATGATCCGGCTTAGAATGGATTTGTGAGTTGTAAGCTGGGGTGTTTAGGAGATTAATGAGACTAGGTAAAAATATGAGGATTTTCCATCTGAGTGATGGGGAGTCTCTTTTTTGTTTTCCATATTCTAGGATTTGTTGATAGAATGAGAGGGTGGTGGATAGGGGTGGAATTTATGCTGGGGAAAGATATTGATTATTGCTCATCCTTATAAGTAGCAACTGGTCATTATTAGATCATTTATTCGTGGTGTAGTTCAGTAATTCTGTATTGAATCTAGTATTTTTGAACTACACAAACATCACATTAGTACTGGTATTTGTGAAGTTCGCAGAAGAGAAGTTATATGAAACCGGCGAAGAGCTATACAAACCAAACAATTTAACTAAAAGGATGATGAGTATGACGCAATATACAGTTGCTGATATGATGCGTGCGTATGCAGAAGATGCTTTAGATCTCGCAAACCAGTTAAATATTGAATTGAATTTTTCCGAAGAGAGCTTAACTAAATTAGATCAGATTCTCGAAAAATATCATCAAGGTATCCCTAAGGGATTCAAAAAAATCTTCACTAAAGGACCATCTGAAGAACAAATCAATCAAATGGCAAAGATTTGGGGAGGATATTTAGGGGAAACAATAATTAAACAATTAGGCGGAGAATGGGCAATGAGCAATGCATTTAAAAATGCAATTGCAATAAAAATAGGAGAAACTGAAATATACCCACCTGCAAAAATATATAAAAGAATCATGAATGGATCAGAAGACAATGTAAATACATATTTCAAAGTATTCAAACAAGATTTAGCTAGTTAAATCGAGAAGTCGCCGGCAACATATAACACCATATTCACGCATCGAGCCATTCGGCTCTCGGTCCGGCAGAAGTCAGAAGTGGATTCAGGGGGTAATGGGCAGTAGCAGGGAAGCGGAATCAGCCGGACACATCCGCACCGACTAACTGCGTAAGCGCAGCCGGCGACTTTGTCGCCTTAAGTCGGTGGGACGTCGTGAACACATGAACGTTATCTGAAATTCCCTTTAGTGCTGGGTAGACCTTGTTCAATTATCAAGGAGATGAGGAGATGAGTGTATGATTATCAAACCAAATGCCCAAGAGTTAACTAATACCAGTAGCAATTTAGGTATAGAAGTATTTGTGTTGGATGACAGAGCCTCAAAAAAATTCATTAGAAGAGCAATCGAAAAATTTAAACCAAATAAAGTCACAGGGCACTTATCAATTGGAAGAGATTCAATAACTATCCCTTTGGAGAAATACGAGTTTACATACTCTAAGTCATTATACAGTGAGTCTGCTTTCATTTTCTTTGATCAAGAAAGTGGTGATAGGAATACAGTTGTAGAAGTGAAGGATGCTAGATTAATTGGTGATCTAATGGAAAACTCATATGGTATGGAGTACTTTATATCCAATAATAATCTGGATTACCTAATTGCGATAAATTGGTATGTGATAGAAGTTTCGGGATCTATTATTAAATTCTTTTCAAAAATTAATGAAGTCTAATAGGTCAAGAGCAGGGAACTTCAGATAACACCATGTTCACGCTTCGGCGGTCAAGCCGCCTCGGTCCGGCAGGAGTCCGAAGTGGATTCGGAGAAGTAATTGGCAGTAGCAGGGAAGCGTAGTCAGCCGGACACATCCAACTCCCTAACCGCATCGCGGCCGCCCTCCGGGCTTAAGGGAGTTGGACGTCGTGAACACATTAACGTTAGATGAAATTATTGCAAAGAGTGGTGATAACATGCTTTTGTTTTCGGATTCAGTATCAAACATATTCATCCCTTTTTATTGTGATGAATATTCAATAAGTGATTTTGAAATCTGGACATATTCATCTCCAACCATAGAGACAGAATTACAAAATAATTACATAGATTTAATTTCCTTTGATTTCAATAGTAAGGATGCAAAGTATAGGTTAAAGAAATTAATAAAGAATATATACCGAAATCATCAGATAGCCATTGAAGAAGAGATTGTTTATTGGCTGGTAGTTAATATGTCAAATGATGAGTTCGACTTAATTACCGGATGTGAACGGCTCGCAAGATTAGCACTAAACGACATTTCGGATTATGATTTCAGTTTCATACCCAGAGAATATATAGGCTTAGAAAGTCTAATAGAAGATCTAGGCTTTTACTACAATCCTAAAGATCAAAATGATGTTATCGAAAAGACAAAATTAATAGAAGACTATAGGAATCAGATTAAAGATCTCAATAAGGAGTTTTTTCTGAAGCTGATTCGAAGAAGGCAATAACTTCATCTAACACCATATTCACGCATCGGGGCGTTGCCCCTCGGTCCGGCAGGGGCTGAGGAGGATTCGACTGGAGCGAACTCAGGTTACAGGGAAGCAGAATCAGCCGGACACATCCAACTCCCTAACCGCGTCGCGGCCGCCCTCTGGGCTTAAGGGAGTTGAACGTCGTGAATACAAAACGTTAGCCGAAAGAAGTTCTTAGTTTAGGAGGAATCTATATGATATTAGAAAAAGTTATAAATAGAATTGTAATACAAAGTGAATATAAGGATTTTGTTGATAAGTATATAGATAATATACTTACCGAATTTAAAGGTAAGATTCATAGCATTTATATGTGTGGCTCGATTCCAAAAGGAACTGCTAAACCTTTTAAGTCAGATGCAGACTTTACTATTGTATGTGTAAACCCCAAAGATGTTGATTACGAAAGATTGTCAAATATTAAAGACAGGCTTTTGGAAGAATATCCAGTAGTAACTAAAATTGATACGATAATTTGCTCGATTGACGATGTATTAAGTAAACCGAATGAGTGGGGTTTTTGGGTTAAGATAATTTGTGTTTGCATATATGGTCATGACATTGGTGAAAAAGTACCACCGATAATTATTTCTCCAGAGTTCATTTTAGACTTAAATACAGAGACCAAGGAGGAAGTAGATCGTATACATAGTTTACTTTCTAATGCTAGTGATAACACAATGAAAACTAGATATATTAAAGGTTATTCTAAGAGATTAATTCGTGCATTATACTCATTGGTTTTAGAAGATACAGGTGTATGGCAAGATGACATTATTAAGATGAAGAATGCCATATTAAACTATTGCGAGATTGACTCCGCTTTAGTTGATTATCTGTATGCTTGTTACTTGGATAGTAATGTATTTGTTGAAGAGTTTCTGGGAATTGCGGATGAAGTATATAGCTATTTTGAGAACGCCTTAAATACAATGGCTGCTTCCAGAACTTCCTTCGGCTAACATCATATCCACGCTTTGGGGCCTTCGGCTCCTCGATCCGCCCGAAGAGGATTAAGCTGGGAAGTGGAATTAGGCGGACAAATCTGCACCGACTAACCGCATCGCGGCCACTCCCCTTGGTCGTTTAAGTCGGTGGGACGTCGTGGATACGGGAACGTTATCTGAAAGATTGACAATAGCATAAATTACATAAAGATTGAGGGTGTTTGTCATATCTGTTGAACTCAAACATCTGGAGATATCAAATAACGGACACATTGAAGCATATGAAATAGCACTCAATGATGAAGTATTAAGCCCAGAAGATCATGTTAGTATTGAACTCACTATTCATGGTGAACAATTCTTATGCATACAAGTGAACTATTTTGAAGCACTATTAGAATTAAGATCCAAACTAGAACCAAAGGGAATTCAAATATTATGTAACGGGGCAGGCCTTAATGTATATCCTTCTAGAATGCAATTAAATATGGGGTATGGTGACACTGCTTATAAATTGAATAAAGGCAAGCAAGGTAATTTAGCTGGTATTATTAATATCTTTGATCAAGATAAGGACATTGAATTTGTAGATGTAATGAGACAAGAGAAATTCTATGAAGAATGGTTAAAGAGCTTATAAATAAAGAGACTTTGTAAGTAACTCGGAGAAGCGTCAATCCTTCAGATAACACCATATTCACGCATCGGGGCATTCGCCCTTTGGTCCGGCAGAGGCAGAAGAGGATTCGACTGAAGTGAATTCAGACACAGGGAAGCGTAATCAGCCGGACACATCCAACTCCCTAACCGCATCGCGGCCGCCCTTCGGGCTTAAGGAAGTTGGACGTCGTGAATACAAGAACGTTATCAGAAATCAATGCAAAGGAGAATAACATGGGATCAAGAGTAATGCACTACTGTATCGCTGAGCTTCTAGCGAAAGAATTAGAAATAGAAGACGATCAATTCATCTTAGGTGGTATTGCACCCGATGTTCATAAAAATATGAATGAACCAAAAAGTAAATCCCATTTTGTAAGAACAAATTCTGGTGGCACATTTTTTGCGGATTACTTTGGATTCCATGAAAAGTACCTCAATCACATGAAAGATCCTTTTTACTTAGGATACTTTTATCATTTGATATCTGATGTGATATGGGTAGAAGAAATTTATAACAAGAAGATTAAGTGGTTGCCTCAGCCAGAAAAGAAGGAAGCTCAACAAAAATATTATAGAGATTTTTGGAGATTGAATGGAAAACTAATAGACCATTATTCCTTAGTTATTAAGCCGATGCAGGTTAGAACAATTCATATAGATGAAATCAATTATAGATTTCTACCAGAATTAATAAATGATTTAGAGAACGATTTTGAATTAAAGGATGAAGCGAAAGAACAAGAACTTGAAATTCTTGAATTTGATGAAGTAATTGAAATTCTTGAAAGATCAGTTAGGGAATGTGCAGCAATTTCAAAGAAGGCATAGATATCTGATAACACCATATTCACGCTTCGTGGCTTCGCCACTCGGTCCGGACCGATGTAGAAAAGACGTAGGTATATTCAGCCTGACACACCCGCACAACCTAACCGCATCGCGGCCGCCACTTCGTGGCTTAAGGCGGAGGGATGTCGTGAACACGGAAACGTTATATGCAATCGGGTAACCATTCAAAACCAAACCAGTGGGAGGTTTCATCGATGCATTCAATAACTCAAAAACCAGTAAAAGATGATATTAGGAAGCTGCACAAGGATTTATATGGGCTATCAAATAAAAGTAAAGAAATAAGGATTTTGAAAATCCCAACTATGAAATACATAACCTCAGTTGGAATTTTAAGAGGAAACTTTTATAACATCAGGAGCATTGAAGAATGTAATATGATTTTTGTTTGTAACAATAGAATTAGGTCATACACCGTAAAGGAACAGAACAAAAACTTTGTTATGAGTCCTTTTGAATTAGAGTGGGGCAAGCAGACTGAACAGGGAAGAGAAATGAAGGTTAGTTTATGGGTTCCGGATTATGTTACTCAGTCCGAGCTGAAAATAGCAATGCTTGATTGTCTTGGAAGTAGTGAACACCCCCTTTACTTGGAACAAAGTACAGAAGGATTATGCGGTCAATTATTACATACAGGTTCATATGATGAAATTAGTCAGACCATAGATAGAATTAAGGAATACATAGAGGAACAAGGATATAAAGCTAATACCAATCAATACAAGGAAATTCATTTAAGTCATGTAAGTATTGGATGGCCAGAAAAGACAAATATGATAATTAGAATACCAATCATGTAGTTGATCTTGAGGGTCATTTCTAGGAAGACCCGACAGCATATAACACCATATTCGCCCCTCGGTCCGGCCGAGGGATTTCGAAGAAGCGGAATCAGCCGGACACATCCATTCCCCTAAGATAAGAGATATCTAAGGGGAATGGACGTGGCGAATACAAGAACGTTAGCTGAAAAAGTTGCAAAAACTAAAGGAGTGAAAAAATATGCAACTCTATGCCGTTAAGTTCGGCGAATCTTCTTTGAACTCTAAATATATCTATCGTGATGTATTTTCTGAAGATTTAATACGCATCTCATGGTCATACTACATTACTAAATATAATAATAAAACGATATTATTTGATGTTGGATTTCGTGACCCCGTTATCGCAAAAAATTGGGGCATAGATCTTTTTAATGTCGATAAAGAAATTAAGCATATATTTAACTTTAATCATGTTGATGTTGTTTTTATTACTCATAGCCATTTTGATCACATTGATAATCTTGATTTGTTTCCTGACTCACAAATAGTTATTGGTTACGATGAGTATCTACATGCCTTAAAAAATGGGAGCTCATCTGTAAAGGAAAGACTTCTCAAAGAAAATGTAGTTACAGTTAAAGATGAAATAATATTTGATAATAAATTTAATTTCAAAGTCATAGGGGGCCATACAATCGGATCATCAGTAATCTACTTTGAACACAATGAAAAGAACTTTGTAATTACTGGAGATGAATGCTACAAGTGCGATAATCTGATAACGAAAAAACCAATTGGCATCTATTCGAATACCGAAAAAAACGAATCTTTTATCAACGATGCTTTTAATAAGGGATGTATTCCATTGCCGTATCATGACTTAACAATTTTTCAAACTTACAAGGAAATTTCAAGAAATATTGTTCAGATCATATAGGAGTAAACATGATGAACATTAAAATAAGAAATATGATTTTGTTTTTTATAGTAATTGTCGGGGTTGTTATAACAATAACTTGGAGAATTGGATTGCTTGGTTTATGGAATGAAGGGATGTCATATATAGTTAATAACACAAAGGATTATAGCGATAAAGATGGCCGTATAATTCAAGAAAATTATACTATTTCGATTAATCTTTCAGATCTAAAAAGTAATATTGGAAAAGTTTTATACGATGATGGAAATCATAAGATTTATATAGCATGGGTTAGCAATTCAGGCAATATAAACTCAGGGGGCTATAGCATTGGTTTTAGATCAAGCGGTCAATATTCATTGTCAGGTGCTACACTGATTTCTGGAGTACATCATATTACATTAGGGGATCATTCATTCACTTCAGAAATGTCAGCACAAATGACGGCAGAATATAAATCTAAGAAATACTCCAGTTCTACATCTGGCATAAGTGGTTTGAACTACAAAGATGGGGATGACTTTTCATTTTATATTTTTCCGTTAACGGCATATGAAACAAATGAAGTATCATTAAATGAAACAGGAGAAGTGAATATTACAATATCCAACCTCTTTAAAAATATCTGGATTAAAAGTTAAAATTGTAACTGACGAAGGATTTAGCCAAAGAAATTTATGATATTTCTTATTGGATAGGCGAATTTATTTTAAGATCGGGAAAAGTCTCGAAAGAATATTTTTACAGAAAAGAACATCCTTAAACAAATTTACCTTGAACTAGTGGGGATATGGTAAAATGTTCCTTAGAAGTGTAGTGTGAACTCCTATTAGAAATGTCATTTCGGCCTTTATGGTTCCCGACTCGTAAACAGATGAATCCAGTCCGGCAAAAGCGGTCAACTGTTTAACGGAAGGGAACCTTTTTATATGTCCGCCGTTACGAAGTCTTTTGGAGAAAGTAGAATTGGAGGTGTTACGATGAAGAGAATTAGTACTTTACCGTTCATTATTATACTAATCGTAATCTGTTTAATTGGATGTACTAACGGAGTTGACACAATATTAGATGAAGTAAAACAACAAAAACTGAACAAAGATGTTCAGACCTTTATAAACAATACCCAAGATAGTAATGGTTTATATCTTTATTCTCCAGTAAATGAAAATCAATTTATAATTGTTAAGTATTCAAATGTACTTCAAGGAGAAGAGGCAAAGTTTCTTAATTCTATAACGGGAAAGTTAACAGATAAAACCATGATGATTAATATTGAAGAACTTGGAACCCATAATTACCATGACAAAAGATTAAAAGACATAAGAATATTCAAATTAGGAAGTGCTCAAGATTATGAGAAAATACAGATATTCAAGAATGGTGAAGAGATAAATTTTGAATTAGTGAGCGGATGAAGAGGGTCTTAAACTTCTGATATTTGATGAGAAGTTTAGAGCGGTGCTCTAGTAGCCATAACCCTTATACATTTGTACATGAACATTTTGAGAGGAGAATTGTATGTTTATTAGACTTAAGGAAGAAGATTTGCAACAAGACAATCTTAGCTGGGTATGTATTGAACCTATGTTACTTTCAGTACGTGGAAAGAATTTGGACGAGAAATCAGCGGTGTATAATCAATTAAATGAGGGGCAAAAAGCATTATATTTGTTTTATGCTTATAGTAATCATGTACATACCATCTCGGAGTTCTATTGGTTTTCTACCTATTTTATAAGTGAACTTAAGGCGTGGAATGGTTTGAAGTCTGGAGTTCGCTTTTTCAAGGGTCATGAATTATTAAATATATTAGAACATACGGAAAGAGTAATAGAAAACAAGAATAAAGTTGCTGAAGGGATATGGAAAGATGCATCACCCTCCGATCTTGAAACAGATAATGAATTACTTGAGTCGATAAAGCCTTTGTTCAACGCTTATCAAGGTTTAGTACAAGAATTAATTCGAGAGATGAACTCTTATATAAGGAACAATAAAGAAGAGTTTTTAGAAATTGAGAGTTAAATTAGTCCGTGGAGAGTGAGGAGAAGGGCATAGAAGGAGAAAACATGACTTCAACGTTGTTCCACGGTTTTATCCTCTCTTTGGGTTTAATAATCCCTTTAGGTGTTCAGAACATGTTCATCTTTTCACAAGGAGCAGTTAGCAAAAAGTTTAGATATGTACTACCGATAGTTATAACAGCAGCTATTTGTGATTCTCTTCTCATTTTGTTTGCGGTATTAGGTGTGTCGGTAATTGTATTTAGTTTCCTGTGGATGAAGACGGTGTTAATCGTATTTGGTTCATTGTTTCTGATCTATATGGGTTTAATAACATGGAAGGCAAAAACAGAGAGTAATCCTGAACAAGTTAAAGACAGCGGTATGAACACTAGCAAAGTCGTAAGCTATACGATAATGATATCCATCCTTAACCCACATGCTATTTTAGACACGGTCGGCGTAATCGGAACCAATTCATTGAACTATCAAGGGTACAGTAAATTCATTTTTACATGTGCTTGCATTTTGATTTCATGGGCTTGGTTTTTTCTGCTGGCATTGTTAGGGCATTATGTGGGGAGTAAAGATAAATCAGGCTATTTTACAGGCTACATTAATAAAATATCGGCAGTCATCATGTGGGGCGTGTCTATTTACTTGATTAGTTCGTTATGATGAATCTCTAACTAGTTTATAGTCGAAAGGAGAATTGAAATGGACGAACAATTAGGCGATAAAGGTGTTAAACTCGGTACAACAATTCAAGTACGCTTGGTGACAGACCTCAAGAAATCGCAGCTATTTTATCGTGATGTTCTCGGATGTAAGATAGATGACTGGGGACATGCGGAACGTGACGGAATGGTTTTTATTTTGCAACAAGCAGCTAATGCTGAGGATGTACGACCAAATGCTCCCTCCCAAAAACGATCAGATTATCCAACGGAATGGGAAGGCCCTGAATACGGATGGGATACCTTTGTTCATGTGGACTGGAATGACTTTGACTCAATAATGGAAGAGATTCAAAGCAAGCTAGGTAGTGTTGCAATAGAGGTGCTTACTGGCTCTCACGGTAATTGGGAGTTTATGAACGCCTATATTCAGGATCCTGATAAATATAATATTGTGTTGGGTGCCATGCGGCAGGTGAAAATACAAATCTAATCCTACAAAGAGGTTAACTATGAGCATAGAAATAGTCACCCCAAGATTAATACTAAAGTCTATTGATGAATCTAAAGTGGATCAAGTACTTGATTATGTATTGCGGAATAAGGTTTTTTTAGAAGAGTGGGAAATCAGTAGAACAAGCGATTATTTTACAGTAGAAATGCAGAGGGAAATGCTAGTAAGTGATAACTTTAATATCGAAAATGGACAATTACTTAAAGTTTGGATGTATAAAATAAACGAGCCAGATAGAATTATTGGAACCATTACTTTAAATAACATTGTAAGGGGAGCCTTCCTATCTTGTCATCTTGGATATCGATTAGATCTTGAAGAGCGGAACAAAGGCTATGTGACAGAAGGATTATCACAGGTGATCGACTTTGCTTTTAAACAATTACAATTGCACCGAATTGAAGCTAATATCATGCCAAGAAATGCAGCCTCCATTCAAGTTGTGGAGAAGCTTGGATTTTTGAATGAGGGACTTGCAAGGAAGTATTTAAAGATTAATGGCAAATGGGAAGACCATTTCCATATGGTATTGCTTAATGAGGGGCTGGAATAGGAGATTAGGAGACATATACGATGATTTTTATCAAAAAACATGAAATATCGATTAGAACACTAGAGCCCGAAGACGCAGAATTACTTGTAAAATGGCTCTCGGATCCAACCGTGCTGGAGTATTATGAGGGTCGTGACAGACCGCATGATTTGGAGCTCGTAATAAAGCATTTTTATGAAGATAGAGAGGGAATAACCCAGTGCATTATTCAATACAAGGAAGTTGATATTGGGTTTATTCAGTTTTATTTAATTGGTGATGAGGAATTAGAAATCTTTGATTACAAAGAGTACCCAGGCAAGATCTATGGTATGGATCAGTTCATAGGGGAACCGAGTTATTGGAACCAAGGAATTGGATCACGATTAATCCAAGAAATAGTTAGCTATCTAGTTGACCAACAAGGTGCCAACAAAATTGTGATGGATCCTCAAGCATGGAATTCAAGAGCAATTAGGGTTTATGAGAAAAATGGATTCAAAAAGAAGAAATACCTTGAGAAACATGAAATGCATGAAGGAGAATTGAGGGATTGCTGGCTAATTGAGTTTGACGTGGAATCGGGGGTTAACTGAGGTATGGAACATTTACGTTTTCCTATGGGTCATTTCGTTCCGAATCTCAATCCAACTATTGAAGAGCGAACAACTTCCAAAAATCAAATTCCTGATATTGTGAATACTCTTAGAGTGATGTTGAAGGATCTCACTTCCGAGCAATTGGAAGTTCCCTATCGTCCGGATGGATGGACCATTCAACAAATCATACATCATTTAGCGGATAACGATATGAACGCTTATTTACGTTTTAAACGGGCACTAACGGAAGATGAACCTTTGTCGGATTCCTATCGTGAGGATTTATGGGGGGAACTTAACGATTACAAGGATGTCCCGATTAAAACCTCAATTTTACTTCTAGAAATGCTCCACAGTCGCTTTCTCATTCTACTAAATGGGTTGAAACCAGGCGATTTTAATAGAAAATTAAAAACCCAAGTATTAGGCAAGATATCTCTTGATACTGCTCTGCAAAGGTTTGTTTGGCATAATCAACATCATATTTCGCAAATCAAATCATTAATAGAACGTAAGGGTTGGTAGGGGGGATGTCTATGGGATATATTATGGAATTGCGGAAGGTTGTTGGAACGAAACCGTTAATTATGGCTGGATCTTGTGTATTAGTATTTAATTCTGCAGGACATCTATTACTCCAAAGACGGACGGATAGTCTCGATTGGGGAACAATCGGTGGAGCGTTAGAACCAGGAGAGTCATTAGAAGAAGCGGCAGAACGCGAGCTTTATGAAGAGGCTGGATTAAGCGCAAAGTCATTCAAATTTATTACTGTTTTATCTGGAAAAGAAATGTATTACAAGTATCCTCATGGTGATGAAGTCTATAATGTAATGGCAATTTACGAGGCCAAGGATGTAAAGGGCCAACCAACCATTAATGATGATGAAGGACTTGGACTTCTATATTTTTCATTGGCGGAACCAATCCCAAATTTAAATCCATTCACAGAACTTGTTCTAAGGAAAGCTGGATACATTCTATGGTGAATAAAGTAACTAAAGGAATAATCGGATTATGACTAGGTTAGGAAAGTGACAAAAATTTTAACGACAATTTCGATAGCGCTCTTAATCTTTCCGATTTGGATGAATTAAAAAACCACTCTCGAGCTGCCATGGGGCAAATTCGAAGAGTGGTCTTTTTGGTTCTAAGCACTACTTGCGGTTCTTGAGTAATTCCCACCGGTACACGTATTCAAACAAAAATTCGAATGCTTCGAGATGACGTTTGGCTTCGAAAGCATCACGCCCCCAAGCGTAGATACCGTGCTTGCGAAGCAGAATGCCCGGAATGCGGTCTGCTATGCGCTCCGCGATCTCGGGTACTATACGTGGAACTTCGGTGAAGTTAGACAATATCGGAATGTTGATCACAGCTTCTTCTTCCCAAATGTTCAAGCCTTTGATAAGCTCTACGCCTTCAACCGGCACTGCACGTTGCTCCCAGAACAATTCCGAAACAAGGCTGTTGAAAATAGAATGGATGTGAAAAATAGCGCCGCAGCCCGTCAAGCGATAGATCTCGTTGTGGATGACGGTTTCCGCGGACGGTTTAAGCGTTGTCGCTTCACAAGGTTTCCCGTTCTGATCAACGAATAGGAAATCCTCCGGCGTCGATTTGGATTTATCCTTGCCACTGGCCGTTACGGCGAAGTAGAACTGCTCCGGCGAATAATCTCCAACACGCATGGACAGGTTCCCGCTTGTGCCAGGGAAAAATCCCCGAGCTGCGAAATCCGCCTTAACCGTGGAAAGCTCACTGATCACATGCTGCTTCTGTTCAGTAGTAATGGTAGCAAAACTCAAGATTGCTGACCTCCTTGATTGAGATGTCGGATAATATCGTGGAAGGTTTCAAACGCGATATGCGGAAGACCTAGTTCTTGGCATTTCTCCGTTAAGTGGGAGCGGGAGAATACAAGATCAACAAGCTTAGCCCCAGCAAAATCAGTGATGCTATCCCCGATCAGAATGCGGTAAAAGTTGTCCGAAGGGAACCTGCGAATAACAGCTGTCTTGCACATCCCGCAGCCGCCATGGTTACAATCGTCATCACAAGGGTGTGGCCAAGTGATCTTGATGTTGTTACCGCTAAAGTCGCTGCCATTACAATAAATATGATCCATTGGGATGCCGAACGGCTCTAACAAAGGATAGATGAAGAAATCAATTCCTCCGCTTGTTACGTAGAAAGGAACTTCATGCGTCTTGCACCATTCAAGCAACTCGGGAAAACCAGGGCGAATCCCTGCATTGTTCACGATAAAGGCAGTAATTTCCTCCTTTTGCGAAGAAGGGAGGAGCGCGAACATATCGCCTACGCCTTGTTTAATGGATTTTTTTTCACTAATAATATCCTTGATAATGGCTTCACAGCCTGGTGGGTTGAAATGAGTCATTAAAGCGACAATGTTGTCTTCGAGAGTGATGGTCCCGTCGAAGTCGCAGAATAGAACGGGTTTACGTGGAAACTGTGATGTCGTATTGCTCAAGATGTGCGTACCCCCCAGCGTTCGATGGCAATGCGTAATTGTTCATGATCTGTTGCGTATTGTTCAAGTGTCAATCCAGCTTTAACTGCATCAACGGCTTGTCTGAAAGCACGTCCTCCATCAGCAGATCCTCCAGGATGTCCATGTACGCCACCTCCGGCATTAACGACCACCTCTGGTCCGAAGTCACCCATGATCAAAGGAACTAGTCCAGGGTGAATGCCCGCAGATGGAACAGGGAATGATGGCTTTTGCGGAAGTGATGGGGTTAACAAGGCTTCCATAACCGCAAGATTCTCATCTCTAGGCATGACAACGGAGCCGTAAGGAGAAGGGAAGAGGGAGAGATCCGCTCCGGCAATTCTCATTAGCTTCCCAAGTAATAGTGGTGCAGATATCCCGTGATGCAAGGAAGGGTATAATGCACCAGCCATAGCTGGATGTGCGGCAATTGGAACATTAATTTCCGGATCCGCCGCTAGCTCGGCAAGAGCGTCGAAGCCATAAGCAAGGACGTTAAACAACAAACCGTTAGCACCTGCAGCAATTGCACGTTTAGCATTTGCTTTTAGCTGGAAGGTAGATCCGGTTAGGTTAGTGAAATAAAGTAGCTTCTGACCCGTTATTTGCTCCGCCTCGCGCGCTGCACTCATACAGGCTTTAACACGTTCTTCTAGTGGTGTGAGAGGGTTCTCGAATAGAATTTCATCATCTTTAATAAGATCTACTCCACCAAGCGCTTGCTGAAGAAACTGTTCGCGTAGGTTGGTGATATCATGACCAATGACAGATTTGAAAATACTCATTACGAGCGGACGATCATGCACTCCTAGTAAATCACGAACGCCCTGCACACCGAATTTAGGACCAGGGAAAGCACTTAGAAAGTCTGCAGAAGGAGCAATATCTAATAGCTTGATTTTACCATCCATAGATAACTTACCGAATGCCGTCACAAGGAAAGCGGGGATATCACGGCTAAAGTTAACATCTGGATAAGCGATTGTAATATCGGCATAACGTTCACCAGGCTGAACACCTTCAGGTTCATGGACTTCCACAGAAACAACTTGTCCTAGATGCTTCTGCATTTGTTCTTTAGCAGCTTCCGGTAATTCAGTCCAGCTACCCACGGTTAGTCCAACCGCAATTCCTTGAGCTTTCTTCTGAAAATCAGCATTATCATCGTATAGACGGTAAGTCGCATTGCTATAGGAACCGGTCAAGTGTATACCCTTCTTTCTATCTTTGAGCCTAAGTAATGTGCTCTAATCATTATTCAGCTTTGATGGCTTCAGCGCGGATCGCGTCGCCCATTTCCCGTGCTCTCTCTGCACAACGAACGATTGCTTTGTTCATGCCTTCCTGGAAGGAAAACTCGTCCAGTGTCTCGATCGCAGCTTGAGTCGTTCCATTCGGAGAAGTCACCTTCCGGCGAAGCTCTCCAGGGTTCTCGCCTGTAGAGAATACCATTTCCGCGGCGCCACGAACGGTTTGTACAGTAAGATCCTTAGCGGCCTCGGGGGTAAGCCCGAGTTGAACGCCGGCATTGATCATGGCTTCCATTAAGTAATAGACATAAGCCGGGCCGCTTCCAGATACACCATTAACCGCTTCGATTAGCGGCTCTTCAACAACAGCTGTTAATCCTATGGCGTTAAACATCGCAAGGGAAAGCTCGCGTTGCTCTGAAGTTACAGCTTCAGAGTAGCTGATACCTGTTGCGCCAAGACCAATCGTGCTCGATGTATTAGGCATCGTGCGAACGACTGGCTGGTCGCGACCAAGCAACTGATGAATCGTGGATATGGATAATCCCGCAATAATAGAGATGACAAGCTGTTCCGGGCGAAGGAACGGCTGCAACGCTTTAATGGCGTTGGCAGAATCCTTCGGCTTCATGCTAAGAATAACAACGTCAGAGGATGCTAAGGCTGAATGTTTCATCGCCTCTGTTGTTGCTGGCACAACCCCATATTGTTGTTCTAGCTGGAGGAGGCGGTCCGCATTTTGTCGGTTTAACACTGTTATATTTTTAGGATTCGTAAGCTGAGCTTCTACTAGGCCTCGTAAGATTGCCTCTGCCATAGAACCGGCACCGTAGAAGCAAAGAGATACGCCTGCGAGTGAAGAGTTTGAAGTTGTGTTGTTGTCAATCATCGTTAGCACACTCCTAGGATCTGATTTGACCTGAGCCGACAACGCGATATTTGGTCGACGTTAAAGCTGGGAGCCCCATAGGACCACGCGCATGTAATTTCTGTGTGCTGATCCCGATCTCTGCTCCAAAGCCGAATTCGAATCCGTCGGTAAAGCGAGTAGAAGCATTGTGATACACGGCAGCCGCATCGATTTCTTGAAGGAAGCGACTTGCGTTATCTTGATTTTCTGTGACAATACATTCCGAATGCTTCGTTCCAAACCGGCTAATATGTTTCAGAGCTTCATCTAGATCTTTTACAACTTTAAGGTTAAGAATGTAATCATTATATTCCGTAGCGTAATCTTCATCGCTGGCAGCCTTCACCCAAGATACCATTTCACGAGTGCGGTCACACCCTCTAAGCTCAACGTCAATGCTACGGAACTTATCCGCAATCGCGTTAAGATGCTTCTGGGCAAATGATTCATGAATCAATAACGTTTCCATAGAGTTGCATACGGAAGGGCGCTGCGCTTTAGCATTAACAGCAATCGCTTCTGCCATTGCATATTCGCCAGTCTCATCGATATAAGTGTGGCAAACGCCCGCGCCCGTTTCGATAACAGGTACAGTTGCATTCATGACTACATTTTGAATGAGGGAGGCTCCACCTCTTGGAATGATAACGTCTAATAGCCCATTAAGCTTGAGCATTTCGTCGACGGAGCTGCGGTTGGAATCCTCGATGAGCTGTAGCGCATCCGCAGGAATTGCAGAAGCGGATAACGCATCCCGCAATACAGCGATAATGCTGCGATTGGAGGAAATAGCTGCAGATCCTCCACGTAGCACAACGGCATTACCTGACTTGAGACATAATGTCGCGGCATCTACGGTTACGTTAGGCCGTGCTTCATAGATGATGCCGATTACACCAAGAGGGACGCGTCTCTTCTCAATAAATAGGCCGTTAGGACGGTGATCGGAATCAAGAAGATCCCCAACTGGATCAGGTAATTCAACGATTTGCTTGACGGCGTCAGAGATATCCTTCAATCTTGCTGGCGTCAGCTTCAAGCGATCCAATAAGGAAGATGAGGTGCCGAGTTCCTTACCGCGGGTAAGGTCCTCCTCATTAGCAACTAAGATTTGGTCCTGATGGGTAATTAACGCTTCTGCCATTAGAAGTAAAGCATCATTTTTCTCAGCTGTTGTTAATCGATTAAGGACGGTTGCGGCTTCTTTGGCTGCACTGGCTTTGGTTACAACTTCACTCATGAATGATTGCCTCCTTAAGGTTTGTTGTGCTTACCCATTCATCACGATGGATAACTTCTACACGGTTGACTTCGACACGTTTCATAACCTCTTCACTTGATAACCCGGCAACTGCAATAATCTGCCATGCGGCATAGTGTGTTATTCCCCGACCAAGAATGCGTCCTTCCACATTCACGACCTCAATGACTTCTCCAGGATGGAATTCACCTTCGACAGTAACGATTCCTGCGGGGAGTAGGCTACGCCCACGGTTTAATAAGGCATTCTCTGCACCAGCATCGACAATGATTCGTCCTTGAGGAACGGCGAGAAAACCAAGCCAATGCTTCTTAGCGGACATTGAATGGAGAGAGGAAGCAAAATAAGTACCTTTACCCGTTCCATTCACTGCAGCTTGTAGATCTCCTGGCTCGGTTACTTGACCCACAAAGAGTGGAACACCACCTTGCATGGCGATATGTGCTGCATCAATCTTGGAGCGCATGCCGCCTGTCCCTACGGATGACCCAGCGCCACCTGCAACTCGATATAATTCCTCAGTGAGAACCTCAACTCGTTCAATGCGAACGGCATCGGGAACTTTGCGAGGATCTCCGGTGTAGACTCCGTCCATATCCGTCAGAATGTATAATCCGTCGGCTTTAACAAGATTGGCGACCAATGCGGATAAAGAGTCATTTTCTCCGAATTTGATTTCGTCGACTGCGACAGTATCATTCTCGTTAATAATAGGAACGGCATGCTGCTTCAGTAATTCATCGATTGTTCTAGTTGCATTCTGCGCACGTCCACGATTACTGAAATCCGGACGAGTAAGCAGAATCTGCGCTGCAGTAATTCCTTTGGCGATCAGTGTCTCCTGATAAGCTTCCATTAGTAATGCCTGCCCAACGGCGGCCGCAGCCTGCTTCTCATGAACGAGCTTAGGTCTACTTGTATAGCCAAGTCTACGGAATCCCGCCGCGATTGCCCCAGAAGTAACGAGCAGAACTTGATGTCCGCTTGCATGTAAGGAGGCGATTTCGCCAGCGAAGAAACGTACCTGCTCGCGATTGAGTCCACCTTCTTCTGAAGTAAGTGAGCTGCTTCCAATTTTTACAACGATCCGTTTTGCCATAAGTCCAACCTCCCATCAAGCCATAAAAAAAACTCCCGCCCTCATAAAGGACGGGAGATTAACTTCCGCGGTGCCACCTTAATTGACGGCGCCTATAGGTTATAGGCAATCCGTCCGCTCATGGTCCTGATAACAGCAGGAACTGTACGGCTCTTCACCGTCCGCTCAAGGATAGGGGAGGCGGGGGACAGGGTAAATTCTCTCAGCCTGGAAATTTACTCTCTGGTCATGTCCGAATCCGCTTCGTTTCCCGTCATTGCGTTCATATGGTTGCGCCGAATCAAATCTGATCGGCGTCGAATTATCCTAAGAATACCATGCGTCAAAAGGCTTGTAAAGGAATGAAATACGTGTAAATGCATCTTTAGAACAGTCCTAATCGACCTATTCGTGCCGCGACCTCGCGTAACCTATCTTCGGTAGTCAGTAAGCCGAGTCGAACATACCCTTCACCACTCGTTCCGAAGCCGGAGCCTGGCGCAACGACGACATCAGCTTGCTCTAGTAGTAGATCCGCGAAGGACATGGAAGTATATCCCTCGGGAACAGGAAGCCAGCAGAAGAAGGAGCCTGCAGGCTTGTCCGCTTTCCAGCCAATCTCGTCCAGCGCGTCATAAAGGGCATTGCGTCTGCTTTCATAAGTAGCCACGAGATCATACACGGATTGCTGGGAGCCCGTAAGTGCTTCTGCCGCCGCTTCTTGAATTCCACCAAATAAGCTGCAATACATATGGTCCTGAATCAAGTTAATCATTTCAATGATTTGCGGATTACCGATCGCGAAGCCAACGCGCCATCCGGCCATGTTATAGGATTTGGACAATGTGTAGAACTCGACACCAACATCTTTGGCACCTTCGGTTTCCATGAAGCTGATCGGATGCTTGCCATCAAATCCAATGGCACCGTATGCGAAGTCACTGGCGACAACAATCCCATTCTCTTTAGCGAAAGCAACGGTTTGCTCGTAAAACTCAGATGTCGCAGTCGCAGCAGTTGGATTGTTCGGATAGTTCAAGAACATGAGCTTAGCGCGACTAAGCTCATCCGATGTAATAGCTGCATAATCGGGAAGAAAATCGTTCTCTTCCTTCAGAGACATGAAAGTCATCTCTGCACCAGCAAGTGCAACACCTGACCAATAATCTGGATAACCAGGGTCTGGAACGAGACACACATCACCAGGATTCAGTAACACTTGACTAATCTCGATTAAACCCGATTTTCCACCGAATAAGACGGCCACTTCCGTATCTGGATTCAATTCGACGCCATAATCTTCTTTATAACGCTGTGCTACAGCTTTTTTCAGGAAAGGGAATCCACGAAAGGGTGGATATTTGTGATAAAGCGGATTTTCTGCGGCCTGTTTAAGTCTTTCTACAATCGCTGGAGGCGTTGGTAGATCCGGATTGCCTTGTCCAAGATTGATAACATCGTGGCCCATGGCTATACGCGCATTGGCTTTAGCGACGAGTTTAGCGAAAAATTGTTCAGGTAAAGATTGCAACCGCTTAGCCGGAGTTATATTAAAAGACATGCGAATCGTTCACGCTCCATCATACGTAAAATTAGGATAGGATGAATGTAGCATAATGAAACAGACTCGGCAACGGATTGGACGTATGTTTTGAAAATAAACAGGGTAAATAGGTAGGAATAATGAGCTGCAAGCCTTTTGTTGCCGGAAAAGGTGCGATGAAGTACGATATATAGCATGTTATGTGACGCATAGGAGTGGATCATTATGACAACCCCATTACGTATTGCACTCATTCAAATGAATATAGAGGCTGGAAATCCAGAAGCCAATTTTGCGAAAATGGAAGCTAAGTTAGCTGAGGCAGCGGCTCTTGAGCCAAAGCCTGATCTGCTTGTCCTGCCAGAAATGTGGAACACGGGTTATGCCCTGACGGAAATTCAAACCCTCGCGGACCCAGATGGTGAACGTACGAAGTCCGTTATATCCGCATTTTGTCGAGAGCAGGGGATTGCAGTCCTTGCAGGCTCTATTGCGCAATTGCGTGGAGAAGTGGTTACGAACACCGTACATATCTTTGATCGGACAGGAGCAGAAATTGCCGAGTATAGCAAAATCCATCTCTTCCAATTGATGAATGAGCATTTGTATTTGGAAGCGGGCGATGTGCCCGGTATCTTTGATCTGAATGGGGTTCCAGCGGCGGTTATGATTTGCTATGACATTCGGTTCCCTGAGCTTGCCCGCAAGCTAGCGCTTGATGGCGCCCAAATCTTATTCGTTCCCGCGGAGTGGCCACATCCTCGTTTGCATCATTGGCGGACACTGCTACAAGCCCGGGCAATTGAGAATCAAATGTATGTAGTGTCTTGTAATACCGTCGGAGAGAGCGGGGGTTCAAGCTTCTTCGGACATTCTATGGTTATCGATCCTTGGGGTGAAGTGCTGGTGGAGGCTGGGGAAGAGGAAACGATTCTCGTAGCGGAAGTTTCTCTTCCGCTAGTCGATGAAGTGAGAGGCCGCATCCCTGTGTTTGCGGATCGCAGACCTCACCTATACGATTAAACGCCAATCTTCTCGATGATCTCACGAAACGTAGAGATGAAAGCCTCTGCGGCATTAGACAGGTACCGTCCTTTGCGATAGGCAATGACTAACTTTCTAGTCGGGTTTCCTTCCAAGGTTAAATAAACGGGAGCGCGGCCTTGCCAATCGTTACGAGTGACCATTTTCGGTAAGAAGGCAATGCCCATTCCAGCGGCGACAAGGGATTGTACAGTCTCGATATTCCCACTTTCGAACACGACTCGCGGATCGTAACCGGCGGATTGGCAAATATCATGAGCAATCGCTCTGAAGCCCTGTCCCTTCTTTAATAGAATGAACGGTTCCTCCTGTAACCGAGAGATAGGGATGATGGTATCCTTGTATTTCGGATCCGCGAGCTCGTGATCGGGCGGGACAGCAAGGCAGATTCCTTCTTCGATAAGCGGCAAATAGGCGAGTGATGGCTCAATGAGTGGAAGCGACAATAGGCTGACATCCGTACCTCCGTTTGCGGTCAACTGCTCTAATCGCTTAGTGGATTCTTCTATAAGTACAATTTCGATATTGGGATAAGACTCACGGAAGACAGGGAGAACATGTGGAAGGACGTGGGAGCCGGTCATAGGTAAGCTTCCGACGACCAAGCGTCCTTTACGCATATCGGCAATATCCTCCATTTCCCTGCGGAGCTGGTCGGTCATATCCACGATTTGCTGGGCTTTCTCCACGAAGACAGAACCCGCGTACGTAAGCTCAACGGAATTCGTACTTCTCTTAAATAGTAGCACTCCTAACTCTTTCTCAAGCTTAGCGAGCTGCTGGCTAAGAGACGGCTGTGCGATATGCAGCTTCTCGGCAGCGCGCGAGAAGTTTCTCTCGGTTGCAATTTGTATCGTATATAATAGTTGGCGAAATTCCATGTGAATACCAACCTCTCTTCATAGTTTTGAACTATTAACCTTATAGATATTATATCTTGGAACAATGAAAGAGTACATGTTAAGATGAATGAAAGTTAATAGAAGTCCTATTGGGGTGAATGAGACATGAGTAAACAAACAATGTTCGAGAAAATTTGGAACAACCACGTCATCGTCGCTGAACAAGGTAAGCCTAGCATCCTTTACATCGACCTGCACCTGGTACATGAAGTAACATCTCCACAAGCTTTTGAAGGTCTACGCTTGTCCGGACGTAAAGTTAGACGTCCAGAGCTGACATTTGCAACGATGGATCACAACGTACCAACGAAAGACCGCTACAACATTTCTGATCCGATTTCCAAGCAGCAAGTTGACACATTGACAACCAACTGTCAGGAATTCGGCGTAAAGCTCTATGACTTGAACACGATTGATCAAGGTGTTGTTCACGTTATGGGACCTGAGCTGGGCTTGACTCATCCAGGTAAAACAATCGTTTGTGGCGATAGCCATACTTCCACGCACGGCGCTTTCGGAGCATTGGCTTTCGGAATCGGTACAAGCGAGGTTGAACATGTACTAGCTACACAATGCTTACAGCAATCAAAAGCGAAGACAATGATCATTCGCTTCAACGGCAAACGTAAGCCGGGCATTACAGCCAAAGATATGATTCTCGGCTTGATCGCTCAATACGGCACAGATTTCGGAACTGGCTACGTTATGGAGTACACAGGTGAAGCTATCCGTTCGCTTACGATGGAAGAGCGTATGACGGTATGTAACATGTCGATCGAAGCGGGTGCTCGTGCTGGCTTGATCGCTCCTGACGAAACAACCTTCGAATATTTACGCGGACGTGAATATGCTCCACAGGGTGCTGCATACGACGCTGCTGTAGAACAATGGAAAGCATTGTGCTCTGATGAAGGCGCAGAATATGATACTACGCTTGACTTCGACGTAGATTCCTTGATTCCTCAAGTTACTTGGGGCACAAGCCCAGGAATGGGAACGGGTATCACTTCCACTGTTCCGGTACCGGAAGAGCTTCCAACTGAGAACGAACGTAAAGCTGCGACTAACGCATTAGACTATATGGATCTTAAGCCAGGCACTCCGATGACCGATATCGAGATTGATTATGTCTTTATCGGTTCTTGCACGAATGGTCGGATCGAAGATTTGAGAGCGGCTGCTTCTGTGGCTCGTGGACACAAGGTTAGCTCTAGAGTAACGGCTATTGTCGTTCCTGGTTCCGGTCGTGTTAAAATTCAAGCGGAAAAAGAAGGCTTGGACAAAGTATTCACAGAAGCGGGATTCGAATGGCGTGAAGCGGGATGCAGCATGTGCTTAGCGATGAACCCAGACGTTCTTCAACCTGGCCAACGTTGTGCATCGACGTCCAACCGTAACTTCGAAGGTCGTCAAGGCCGTGGTGGACGTACACATCTAGTGTCTCCGGAAATGGCAGCAGCAGCAGCTGTTCAAGGTCGTTTCGTTGATGTTCGCACATGGGATTTCAAATCCGAAGTGAAAGCGTAAGAGGAGGATTAACCAACATGGAAGCATTTGTTAAGTTAAATGGACTTGTCGCCCCGGTTGACCGGGTTAACGTAGATACGGACGCAATCATTCCTAAACAATTTTTGAAAAGAATCGAGAGAAGTGGATTCGGTCAGTTTCTATTCTTCGAATGGAGATGGGATGAGCAAGGAAACGTCATTCCTGAGTTCAATTTGAACAAACCACGTTATCAAGGCGCTTCCGTCTTGCTATCTCGTGCCAACTTTGGCTGTGGTTCTTCTCGTGAGCATGCTCCATGGGCGATTGGCGACTATGGCTTCCGCTGCATTATCGCTCCATCTTTTGCAGATATTTTTTACAACAACTGCTTTAAAAACAGCATCCTACCTATTAAATTAAGTGAAGAGCAAGTGGATGATTTGTTTAAGCGTACCGAAGCTAAAGAAGGCTACACCCTGAATGTTGATCTTGAAAACAAGGTGATCACAGACGGAGAAGGCCTGCACATTCCGTTTGACTTAGACGAGCATCGCCGTCAATTTTTACTTCAAGGTTTAGATGATATTGGTCTAACGCTTCAGCATGAAGCATCGATTACAGCATTCGAAGCGAAACGTGCTGCAAATGCTTCTGCATAACCTTGATATACCCTTTGTGTAGCTGTTTATGCAGCTAGGAAGACCCTTTGTACCCGATTCGGCAAATTTCGGGACGAAGGGTCTTTTTTTCCTTACATACGCAACTTTTCCTCGTTTTTTACGTCTAATGATTTGTGAATAGGCAGTCGTCTACTACATAATTTGACAGCGTTCACAAATTTATTTTTACATCGAGGTGAAGCATGAAGAAGTGGTTGCTCTTGTTGTCCGTCGTTGCGTGCATGTTTTCAGTCCTAACTTGCATGCTGTTCCTGAATGCGGATATCGCTAGCGCCGCCAAAACAGAAGTTCAAACCCCTAGACTAGTCGTGGATGGCCATGTTTTACAGCCTAAAGTTCCACCGGTCATCATTAAGAGCACGACGATGATCCCTGTACGGATCGCGGCTGAGAATTTGGGCTACAAGGTTGATTACAACAACAAACAAAAACAGGTCACTGTATCGAAAGGTACGAAGCAGCTTGTCATGACTTTGGACAAGTCTACTGCGTATCTCGATAAAGAGCCTTTGCAGATGGTCTTGCCCCCTATGGAAAAATCCAGTACTACTCTTGTACCCTTAAGATTCCTAAGTGACGCATTTGGCGTTCAAGTGGTCTGGGATAACAAAAGTAAATCTGCATTTCTCTTCTCTAACAGTGACACTGACAGTAAACCAACAGAACCTTCAAAGCCACCAACTGGTGGAGATGATATTGGTATTGTCGATGGTACGGATAATACTGATGGTGGAGGTACGGGCTCTGTCCCTCCTACGGATAACACCGAGGTGCCACTTCCGCCTGTTAATCCAGTGGTGACAGGAAATCTATATGAAGTGAATTATAGTATGGACACCGTTGTTATCAGGTATGAAGGAACGATTGCTCCCAAAGTATTTAAGCTGAATAGTCCTAATCGGATTGTCGTTGATTTCCCTAATACTCAGTACAGAAGCAATTTCTTTCCTGCTATTGATTTCACGAGCGTAAATGAAGGTAAACTTCTTGTTTCTGAGAATGCTGCTTTGACATCCATCCGTTATTCGATGTTTGGAGAAGCCTTGAACAAAGCACCACGGTTTGTGTTAGACCTGAATCAGCCTTGGGATTACGAGGTTGTTGATGACGCTACTGTCGGAGAACTTAGAATATTATTGAAGCAGCCCCTACCTGATAAATCTTTGTTCACTGTCGTTCTTGACGCAGGTCATGGAGGTAGTGATCCGGGAGCGGTCAGCATCACTAAGAAGGCTGAGAAAGTCTTTAATCTATCAGTGATTCTGAAGGTAAGAGATTTACTAGCAGGGGACGAGCGTCTCAAGCTTGTGCTTACCCGTGAAGATGATTCTTTTCCAACTCTAGCAGACCGATATAAGCTAGCAAATGCTATTCAGGCAGATCTATTCGTATCTGTTCATGCTAACAGCTATAATCCTGACACGAATGGTACAGAAACCTACTATTCCAGAGATGATAGCAAAGCATTTGCTGACTTGATGCACTCCGTATTCGCACCATCTACTGGGCTCAAGGATAACGGTGTTCGTAAGAAGAGTCTTGCAGTTACGAGGGAAACTGTCATGCCAGCGATATTACTAGAAGCAGGTTATCTATCTAGTAAAATCGATGAACCGCAGCTATGGACGGAAGATTTCCAGAATCGAGTTGCACAAGCTATCGCAACGGGTATTAAGCTTCAGTTGAAATTATATTAAGAAGTTATAGTAAACCATCCGGCCCTCTTTATGGGGGTCGGTATATGTGTATATTGGGGAGGGGACCATATGTCGATGAATAAAAGTTCAAAAGTATTAACAGGGATATTGGTAGCATCGATGATTGGGACAGTTGGAACATGGACATCGTCCACAGCGTCTGCGGCTTCACCTTTTAGAGATGTTAAGACGAATTATTGGGCAGAGAAGCATATTACAAAGCTTGCTTTGCAAGGGATCTTAAAGGGTGGTACTGGAGCTTCAGCGGGAACATTTAGCCCAGGCAACGCCATTACACGTCAAGAAGCAGTCATTATTGCCATTCGATTCATGGGTATTGAAGATGAAGTGATGCCTTCGAATGTCCTTGTATTTCCAAGTGACTTGGTCATTAAAGAAGATTATAAGCCATACATAAAGTTAGCTACGCAGAAAAAGATATTGAACCTCGAGGAAGAACAATTGTTAGTTGCAAGTGAAAAGGGCAAGGAGTGGGGAAGCAGCCCTGCGACTCGGGAATGGATGACTCGTCTACTTGTTCGCGCGATAGGTAAAGATGCAGAAGCTAAGCTAGCTGCTTCGCAAGCAACCACATTTGGTGATGATGCACAGATCAAATCCCAATATAAAGGCTACGTAAATGTAGCACTATCCTCCTCATTGGTAACCGGTGTATCAGCGACTAAGTTTGACCCTTCTGCAACTGTTACACGTGAGATGGCTTCCACACTATTTAGCCGTGCTGAGTCCTATATGACTGGGGTTGCTTATTCGGGTCAAGTAAAAGGTGCACTCATAGCCATCGATGCTAATAAACTGACTGTCCTTCATTCGGATGGCGTACAGAAAGAATATAACTTATCGCCAACTGCTGCGATTTACGCCTATCAGTCTGAGCTAGCTTCATCAGTTGCTAGTTTGAAGCAGTATGGTGAAGTTCTTATGATTAGCAATACCGATGGAACTATTGGTTACGTAGAGCAAACAAGTGATACTGCTAAAGTGAATAACTATGAAGGTACGTTAACTAGTGTAGTGGAAGCAGAGCAGAAAATAACAGTCCAAGTCGGTGCGGAAAGCAAGACGTTCTATTATGATGCTCTGAAGCTGCCTACGATCAAAGATGCTAGCGGGCAAACATTAACGATAGCCAATCTTCCGGTTAACGTTCCTGTGAAGCTGAGTGTTGATGCATTTAGACCTGATGGCAAAGTACTGTCCCTCACAGTAAACCAGGTTGTCGTCAACAAAACGGGTGCAGGCACGATCGAGGCATGGACGCCTACGACTTTGTCACTTCAAGTTAAAGATGCAGCAGGCAAATCGGAAACTTATTCGGTATCCGATAAGCTCACGATTAAACAAAACGATGTGATTTTAACTCAAGATCAGCTTTTGGTTGGTGATGTCATCTCCTATGAAATTAAAAATGGAGTCTTAGTAAGCATGATTATTACGAAGAAGGTCATTCCTCCGATTAACGGTGTGCTTAGCTTAGTTGACAAAGTAGGGAAAACGATTCAATATACGACGGGCAACAACGAATTAGGCGCCAAATATATGGCCGATAACGTTGTCGTGAAGATCGAAGGACTAGCAGATGTGTCTCTGGATGATATTTTCAAAGGAGATTCCGTATCCTTAACGCTTAACGAAAGCGGGAAAGTTTCAGTCATTACTGTTCAGGGCAGATCAGTGAACTTCCTTACGGGTGTGACTGTTTTCTCTGCTGGGATGACGGACGATATTCTAATCGTAACGGATACAGCAGGCAAAAAGGTTCCGTTAATCATTAACGAGTCCACAAGGTTTGATTTGAATGGCGCGAAGATTACTAAGGTAGAAGCCGCTCAATATGTAATCAAAGGCAAAAAAATCAATGTTGGGTATACAGGATCCAATGTCGCTTATATTTCCATCGTATCTCAATACACAGGAACTGTGCTTGAGAATAATACGACGGCAAGAACATTGAAATTGGCTTTGGATGTTTCTAATTCCATCACACTTCCGTATAGTACGTATGCGCCTGCAGTTGATATCTATGGGCAGAATGGTGCATCGTATTTAGACATTCGTGTTGGGGATCGTGTTACAGCGATTATGGATCCGAATAAGCAAGAGCAAATCATCGTTGTTAATGTTCAGAAAACGCTCCAACTTGAACTCGTATCCGTAGATCTAGCGCAATACAAATTGCGTGCCAAACGTGCGGATGGCTATGTAGATGAATGGAGCATGAATACTTATTCTTCCCCAGTTGCTCTACAGGATGAGAACGGGACATCGATCAGCTTAAACTCGCTTAATCAAACAACGAACAATACCGTTCTTAATGTAACATTCAAAGGAAAAACACCGACAATAATCAAAGTTATTCCTACGACTTACGGAAGAGTTTCGTCTATTAATGCGTCCAACTCCTCGATTGATATCGTAACCGGAACTGGTGCTGTCGTGACGAAAACTTTCCTCACACCTCCGATTGTCGTTCGTGACAATGTTACATTGGGCTCGCTATCATCACTTAAGGCAGATGATCGCGTTGAAGTCCGTAGGGATGAGAATGATCGTGTAATCATTCAGATTATTCCAGCATTAACGAAAACCGTTCAGTACACGGATAGCGTTAAGAAAACATTGAACGTATTTAAATCATCGATCAATGATACTACGCCTAATTCGTTTACACTCGATTCTCAAGTTTATATTCATCAAGGGATAACGACATTAACGTTGTCCAACTTAAAGACAGATGACGTAGTCACTTTGTACGTCCTCCGTGGCAAGCTTATTGAAATTGTTAAGTAAATTAGAGTAGGCATAAGAGCAGCACCCTAGTCATTGGACTGGGGTGCTGTTTTATGGTGGAATCAAGCCCTAGCTATAAACTAAAAGGCGTATAACCTTGATCGTGCAGTGCCTCGGCGATAACTTGATATCCACGCGCATTCGGATGAAGATGATCGATCCATAAGAGCGCGCGCTCTCTTCCTTTAAAGGAGTTAAAAATATTTGCGACCTTCATATTCCCATCCTCGAAGCTCTCGAGATGCTGATTAAACCGTTTGACCCAGTAATCCGATTCCGGTAAGGAGGGAGATGGATTATATAGATCGACAGCTCTTATTAGATAGGGATTGCGGCCGGATTTTAATTGTCTAATCGTCGATAGAATACCAGCGAAATTATGCTTACAATTCACAAGTGCTTGTCTGAAGGGTTCGTCGTTCTGCTGAACGGCAAAAGCTTTGGCAGCATCAACGAGATCGTTGCCACCAACCGTTAAGGTAATAATATCTGCATGCTGTAGAATATCCCTTACCTTATTATCGCTACGGATGACAGTTAGAATATAGGCTGATCTTGCTCCTGGAAATCCAATTTTGTCGTAGGTAACTGGCTGCTGAATGGCTTCTTGAATGTACCGACCATATTTCGGAACAAATCCGCCACCAAACAGATCTCCCACACCTGCGGTCAGAGAGTCTCCAATTGCAGCATAACGAATCACTATCGCATCTCCACCTTTCCGTGGACTTATTTCTATTGTCAACATATGATTTCAATAAGCTTTCAGTGCCGCACATATTGCCGCAAAATCAAACTTCCGGTAAACTTGTAATGAATTTCGGAAAATGAAGGAGCGCCTATGAACGCTGTAACGATAAGGCACGTGTTGGACACGATGGCTGAGATGTTTCCCGATGCTCATTGTGAGCTTAATCACCGCAATCCGTTTGAGTTGACGATAGCAGTCCTGCTCTCCGCGCAATGCACGGATGAAACAGTCAATAAAGTGACTGTTTCATTATTCGATAAATACCGCACACCTCAAGATTATTTGAACGTTCCCTTAGAGGAACTGCAAAATGATATTCGCAGAATTGGCCTCTTTCGCAATAAGGCGGCGAATATTCAAAAGCTATGTACACTTGTCATTGATAAGTTTGGCGGTGAAATTCCCCGTAAGCACGAGCAATTGATAGAGCTACCTGGAGTCGGAAGGAAGACGGCTAACGTCGTTATGTCTAATGCCTTCGATGTACCCGCGATCGCAGTGGATACCCATGTCGAACGTGTCTCGAAGCGGCTTGGTATTGCTAAAGCTGACGATTCCGTTCTTGAAGTTGAGAAGAAGCTCATGCGCAAGGTTCCACGTGAGGAGTGGACGATTACTCACCATCGTCTTATTTTTTTTGGAAGATACCATTGTAAAGCCCAAAACCCTAAATGTGATGTGTGTCCCATACTAGAGCATTGTAAGGAAGGTAAAGCTCGTATGAAGGCAGCCTTAAAGAAAAGGAGCGTTACCTCGTGAGTCCAATTGACGTTAGTGCTCCAATGATGAAAGATCAGCAAGCATCCGATATCCCTTTATTTCTTAATTCCTTAGAACAGATGAGCTTGCGTGTGGCAGCCCATCAGGATTCCCTGCAAGGGGAGAAGTTCAGAGAGCTGTCCGAGAAGCTTCGAATCGGTCGATTGACAGTCGCATTCTGTGGTCATTTCTCTGCGGGGAAATCAACGCTAGTCAACACACTATGTGGAGCTTCTTTGCTCCCGGCTTCTCCTATTCCGACTAGTGCTAATGTTGTAACTGTTGTGAATGGCGAACCTTCAGCGGAAACGATATTCAGAGATGCGGAAGGTACGGTATTTCCAGCGCGCCAAATTCCGGTGGAGCAGCTACATGATTTTGCCGTAGACGGCGAGGGCGTAACCTCTATTCAGGTATCCTATCCGATACCGTTGCTTGGCGACCGGATGGCCATTGTAGATACCCCTGGAGTGGACTCGACAGATGGGGCTCACCGTGCTGCAACGGAGTCTGCGCTTCATCTGGCGGATGTGGTTTTCTATGTCACGGACTATAATCATGTTCAATCTGAGGTGAACTTCCGATTCTTGCGTAGCATGGCGAGATGGGGCAAGCCAACGTACTTAATTGTTAATCAAGTGGATAAGCACCGTGAGGAGCAAATTGCTTTTACAGAATTCCGTGACAGCCTAGGGCAAGCTCTTCGCAATTGGGATATTGAGCCAGCGGCTACGTTATTCTTATCGCTTAGAGATCCGAGCCATCCCCTATCTCAGTGGGAGCAGCTGCTACAGCTCATTAGAGATCTTCAACCTTTGGCTGAACCCTTAATGCTGCGAAGTGCAGAACGTTCTGCACATCATCTCGCAGAGCAGTACAAGGATACCCTACATCAGCGCAACGAGGATAAGAGAGAGTTGCTAGCTAATAAACTAGGTGAAGACGGCGAAGCGGATCAACGGCTGGCTTTGAGAAGCTCACTTGAGCAGAAACTGTCAGAAATCGAATCGACTGGAGATAGGCGCAGACAGCGAGTCAGAACTGAATTGGATAAGCTGCTCAATAATGCGAATCTGACGCCAGCGGAAACTCGTGAGAAAGCAAGAGAAGTGCTTGTGGCTATGCAACCGGGATATAAGTCGGGTTGGCTGGCTAGCGCGGCTAAAACGGATGCAGAGAAGCTAGCGCGGTTAGGGCGGCTTGAGGATGACTTCAACCGTCAAGTATCGGCACACGTCACAGGGCATTTGAAGGAGATATTGCGTAAAGAAGCTGAGGGCTCTGGTTTGGATGGCGAGCACTTAGAGTTAATCTTATCGGCATGCTTCAAGCCTATTACGTCGGATTGGCTTAAGGATCAAGTAAAAACAGGTGCGGGTGCAGATGGTCAAGTGACTTTGCATTATTCAGCTGAAATAAGCGCTGAGCTGAAATCGAACTATCGTAAAGCTGCACTCCAGTGGGTTGATGAAACTCAGCTTAGATTCCAACCGGAACTAGATACACAATTGCAGGCTCTGCAACATCAATTAGCAGCGCTATCCGTGAAGGATGAAGCGGCTAGAGCGATCGAACGGCTTGAGGAGGAGGAACGATCTGAAGAGTTAGAATTGCTCTCTTTATTGCCTGCTACGATAAGCCATTCGATGCTTGTATTGCCATCTCCCGTTGCGGTATCTGATGAACGGATAAATAGCATAACGATCCGATCCCAAGAAGATCAATTGAAATCTTCTTTATCGTTAAAATCCCTAGAGCTACAATCCACATTAGCAGGTATGACAGAATCGGATTCGTCTTCAGTGTCCGAAACGTCGCAGCAGTTAGAGCAGCTTGGTGCGCCACGTGGAGCTGCGGACATGCTGGAGCGCTCTGCGGCATTGCTGTCAACGGTACCCGCACTACGTAGCGTCGCTAACGGGCTACAAGCGAAAGCGGAGCGGTTTAAGAACAGAAGCTTCACAATTGCTTTGTTCGGAGCTTTCAGCGCGGGTAAATCCTCCTTTGCGAACGCTCTTGTTGGGAAGTCTGTATTACCGGTGTCTCCTAATCCAACAACAGCTACGATAAACCGGATTGTCGCTCCGACAGGCGAATATGAAGATGGAACCGCGCTCGTCACGATGAAGTCTGCAGATGACTTCTGTGAAGATATCCGTCATTCGCTGAAGCGAATCGGTGTTAGCAAGGAGAAGATAACGGACGTTGGAAATGATATCCCTCGGTTACTTGCCCTTAAAGATCCTATTTCCGCTAGTGAGCTTCATCCCCGTGGTCGTCCGCATTTAGCCTTCCTGTCGGCTGCGACTAAGGGCTGGGACTTCTATGGCCAATTGCTTGGTCAGAAGCTTAAGGTGGAAGAGGAGGAGTATCGTCGGTTCGCAGCAGAAGAGCAAGCGTCCTGCTTTGTGGCGGAAATTGACTTATTCGTAGATTCTCCAATTACACGGAGCGGTGCCGTACTTGTGGATACTCCGGGGGCTGACTCTATTAACGCGCGTCATACCGGTGTCGCCTTCCAATATATTAAAAATGCGGACGCGGTCTTGTTCGTGACCTATTACAATCACGCGTTTACAGAGGCAGATCGGGAGTTCTTGAATCAGCTGGGTAGTGTGAAGGATGTATTCGAGCTCGATAAAATGTTCTTCATCATTAATGCTGCGGATCTTGCATCATCGGAAAGCGAATTGGATGGGGTACGTACCCATGTGGGAGATCAACTCCTTAAGCATGGTATTCGTAAGCCTAGGTTGTTCGCGGTTTCTAGCTTGAACGGTTTACAGGCGAAGCAAGCCAATAGCTTGGAATCACTTCGGTCATCCGGTGTTGCAGCCTTTGAAGGGGCCTTCCGTACGTTCTCTGAGGAGGAGCTCGGCGGATTGGCGCTTGCCTCGGCGAACAAGGAATTGGATCGCGTAGAGAAGCTGCTGGAAAGCTGGCTACAGTCGGCTAATGCAGATGCAGCTACGAGAGAGTTGAAAGCACAACGTCTAAGGGAACAAGCGCAGCGATGGAGCAATGAAGGCTCAGACAACGTTCCAGCGGCGACAGTCCAGCCACTGCATCAAGAAATTAGTGAGCAGCTGTACCATTTACGCCAAAGGCTTAATTTCAGGTTTAAGGAGCATTTTCAATCTGCGTTCCATTCTTCAGTGCTTCAGGACGATGGACGGGATCTGAAGAAGCTGCTGCAAGCTTGCGGAGAGGACCTTAAGCGTTCTCTCCATGAGGATCTCCTTCAAGAGCTTCGCGCAGCAGGCTTGCGCTTGGAAGGCACGATTCACACGATGGCGCAGAAGGCACTTAACGCGTTATCAGGATTATCAGAGATGGAGCAGGAAGGCTTCACGCCGGAGTCGATCGACAGAGTGTTGTTGGAGCTACCTTTACCTGAGGTGTTCGCTAATGGCCCTGCCATCGAGACAAGGCAGCTATGGAGCATGTTCCGTTCTCCGAAGCATTTCTTCGAGAAGGAAGGCGCGGCATCCCTGCGAGAGGTTCTGAGCGAGCTTCTCTTCGGAACAATGGATACCGAGCTGGAACGGTTAAGACAGCAATGGGATTCCATTGGCGAGGCCACACTCCAGAATACGGTGCAATCAGCAGCCCATCAATGGTCCGAACAATTAGCCTCCTTCGCGTTAAGTATGAGTCAAACTCTTCTTGAGCCAGGCGAGGAACGGTTGTTGTCGAATTTACAAGAACAATGGCGAATAATAAGGCAATAATTCTCAAAATCAGCCTTCTTCCATCATCTTCGTGATGGAAGGAGGCTTTTGCTTATAATGTCTTAATTTCCCTCCCATAAGCATATCAACTTGGGGATATCGGGTATGTAAATCGACGATTTAGGAGATATACGGTGCATGCGACGTACTCATGGCTCTAGCTTCCACATGAGGGTCAAATAGGAGCAAATTGCGTTGTTGCTGGGTGGATATGATTGCGCTAAACTGCCGTAGAAAGCAGAGAGGGGAGGACCATTTTTGGATATTTTTCGGGAATTGAAATCGTACTACTGGCAAGATAAGGGGTTTCTTTGGGGGTCCGTTATAGGACTTGCGATTGCAACTGCACTCGGATTGGTATACCCTCTACTGCTGAAAACGCTAATCGATGACATGATTAATCCTGGTAAGTATGAAGGAGTTCTCGGTCTGTCATTAGCGGCGATGGGCATTATTATCGTTAAAGCCTCATTTCAGTATGTTCACGGATTTTGCGGAGGGAGACTAGGTAACCGTCTGGCGTATCGGTTACGCAACGGATGCTACGAGAAGTTACAGCAATTATCCTTTTCGTATTATGACACTGCAAAAACAGGGGACTTGATGTCGCGGTTAACAGCTGATATCGAGGGAATGCGTAACTTCATCGGTTTCGGCTTCGCCCAATTGCTAAATACGGCATTCCTGCTCGTATTTGGATTCTCAATGATGATGTTCATTGATTGGCAGCTAACGCTAATGACGATCGCGATTATTCCGGTTATCGGATATGTTGCGATTCGTTTCGAGCAGAACATCCATCCCGTATTTCGTTCCATACGTTCAGCTGTCGGACGTTTAACCGTGCGAGTGCAAGAAAATATTACAGGCGTAAGAACCGTCAAATCGTTCGCTCGTGAGCCTTTCGAAATTAATAAATTCGTAAAGGAAAATGTAGATTATCGAGATAATCACCTCCATCTGGCTGTCGTGTGGGCGAAATATTTTCCACTGATCGAATTTATCGCTAACTTGAGCGTTGCGGCATTGCTGTTAGTTGGTGGATGGCGAGTCATTAATGGGACTTTAACTTTAGGTGATTTGGTTGCGCTCTCAGGGATGCTTGGCCTAATCGTTGCACCCCTATGGAATCTAGGTTTCCAAATTAATAACTACACACAATCAAAGGCATCTGGAGAACGTTTGCTTGAATTATTGAATCAACCTATCTCAGTAAAGAGCGTTAAGAATAGCCTTGAGCTTGATGAGAAGGTCGTGAAAGGTCATATTCGTTTCGAAGACGTCAGCTTCCGTTATACGAACCGAGATGATTTGCCATCAGCATTGCTAGGCTTTAATTTGAATGCTCCTACGGGTTCAGTAATTGGCTTGCTTGGGGGCACCGGTTCTGGAAAATCGACAGCAGTTGGCTTGCTACTTAGGGCATATGATGTAGGTGAAGGCTCGCTTACTTTAGATGGGGTGGATGTTCGTAACATCGAGTTGTCCAGCTTGCGGAGTCAGATGGCAATCGTCTTTCAGGAGTCCTTCCTATTCTCTGCAACCATTAAAGAGAACATTAGCTACGGCTGCCCGGATGCAACGATGGAACAAATAGAAGAAGCTGCACGTTTAGCTCAAGCGGCGGGATTTATTGGCGAGCTTCCTCTGGGCTACGATACGATCGTTGGAGAACGAGGGATGGGGCTATCGGGAGGTCAGAAGCAAAGGGTCGCCATTGCTCGTGCCTTGCTGAGTAAGCCGAAAATTCTTATTCTTGATGATGCGACGAGCGCCTTAGATATGGAAACGGAGCATGAGATCCAAACCGCGATTAGAACGGTTATGGCGGATCGGACAGTATTCATGATCGCGCATCGAATCTCAACACTTCGCCATGCGGATGAGATCATCGTTTTGGATCGGGGACATACGATTCAAAGAGGAACTCATGATAAGCTCGTGCGTCAACCAGGCTTGTATCGTGAAACCTATCAGATTCAATATGCCGACCGACCTGAGGAGTTGGGCTCACAACTCGATGGGTCCAATAGCACGACAGAAAGACGGGTGACGGGATGAGTCGGAAGTTCGTATATCAAGATGACGAATTGATTGAAAAGCCGTTTAACTGGAAGCAAATCGGCAGATTGTTCACTTACGTTAAACCTTATCAAAAAGCAGTAACTAAGGTCACGTTCGTTATGACGGTATTCGGAATGCTATCGCGACTTGCGATCCCGTTCCTGATGAGTTTAGCGATTGACCGTGCAATACACCCCGCAGACGGGAATAGCAGCGTATCCCTGCTCGTAAGCCTTGTAGCTGCTATGCTCGTTATGTATGGTATGCGATGGTGGGCTCAGAAGTACACGATAATGAAGACGAATGAGATAGGTCAGAAGGTTATTTTCGATCTTAGGGCTTCGTTATTCCGTCATATTCAATCGTTATCGTTTCGTTTTTTTGACAAACGTCCTGCGGGCTCCGTACTCGTTAGAGTAACGAATGACGTTAACTCCTTACAGGACTTGTTCACTAACGGAGTTATTAACTCCGCCATTGACATCGTACAATTAATCGGAATTACGATCATTTTACTTGTGATGGAGCCGAAGCTGGGACTTGCCATAATGATTACGGTACCCCTTATGATCATCGTGTCGTCCGCTTTACGCAAAAAGATAAGGATGGCTTGGCAGGTCGTACGGATTAAGCAATCTCGGATTAATGCTCACTTGAATGAAAGTATACAAGGGATCCGGGTTACGCAAGCTTATGCTCAAGAAAAAGAAAATATTGGCTTCTTCGATAAAATGAATACGAGTAATATCCGTTCATGGAACATGGCTTCTGCATTGAATCATCTATTCGGGCCTGTTATCGAAATCACGTCCGCAATAGGAACGTTGATCCTGCTCCTCTATGGAACCTATCTCATTCAGTCTGGTGTCATGACTGTCGGTATTCTCGTCGCATTCATAACTTATGTAGGTAGCTTCTGGGAACCGATCAATAGATTAGGGAATATGTATTCTCAATTACTGATTTCGATGTCTTCAGCAGAACGAATCTTTGAATTCATGGATGAGAAGCCTGCTGTTCCGGAGAAGGACAAAGCGATACGGCTTCCTGAGCTAGAAGGAAGTGTAAAGCTCGAGAACGTAACCTTTGGTTACGAATCTGATCGTCCAGCGCTTAAGGGAATTAATCTCGATGTGAAAGCAGGCTTATCGGTCGCATTGGTCGGTCATACTGGCTCGGGGAAAAGCACAATCGTGAACCTACTCTGCCGATTCTATGATACGGTAGAGGGACGCGTGTTATTAGATGGGATAGATGTTCGAGATGTTACGATTGAAAGCTTACGCTCACAAATCGGAATCGTGCTACAGGATACGTTTATCTTCTCGGGTACGATCAGAGATAATATCCGTTACGGTCGAGCTGGGGCAACGGATGCCGATGTAGAGGCAGCAGCGCGCGCAGTTCGTGCACATGAATTTATTGTTAATCTACCGAACGGCTATGATACGGAAGTAGAGGAGCGTGGGAATGCACTTTCCGTTGGTCAACGTCAGCTGTTGAGCTTCGCCCGTGCATTGCTCGCCAATCCACGCATTCTCGTACTGGATGAAGCAACGGCAAGTATTGATACTGAGACAGAGCTGCGGATTCAAGAGGCGCTTGCAACGTTATTGAAGGGGCGAACCTCCTTCATCGTCGCCCATCGCTTGTCTACAATTCGTCATGCCGATTGTATCGTTGTGCTGGATCATGGACAAATCGTGGATCAAGGAAGTCACGATGAACTGATGAAGCGTCCAGGTCATTATCGTAATCTTGTCGATGCGCAGTATCGGTTTTTATCGGCGTAATTGTGTAGAATATAGTCATAAAATAACCGTTCAATTGGCGAAGGATTCGCTGATTGGACGGTTTTTGAACATATCAGAAAGGTTAAAATTCTCGATACTTTTCTGATAGGTCTCCGACATATACGTTCCCCCGCCATCCCTAAGGACGGCAGTAGCCGTTTATGCTTGCGATGGGATATTTGAAAAATTTCGCCAGAAACGTTATCGTTGCTAGTAGTAGGTAAAATCCGGTGCTTGACATCGGAGGATCCGGAATGGGGGAAATCACATGAAGTCATCTTCCTGGTTGTGGAAAATATTAGGTTGGACCACGCTTATATGCCTTGTCGTTATGATAACCGGATTTGGTTGGGCGTTGAAAGATACGTGGTTTCCTAAGGATGGACTTGCTTTGCCGGAGGCTTCTAAACCTGAAGCGGCGACAGGCGGGGACTGGAGTGCTAAGAATGAGCTGTTCATCACCACTCTAGGAGATTCGCTAACTAAGGGAACAGGGGATGCAACGGGTGAAGGGTATGTGAATAGAGTCGTAAAGAGTCTATCGAAGCAGCTAGACAAGCCGATAAATTTAGTCAATAACATGGCCATTAACGGGCTAACCGCAGAAAAATTAGTAGATCGCTTGGACGAAAGTGGCTTCAAAAACGCGATCGCTAAAGCCGATATCATCCTCATGACAATTGGTGGCAACGATCTGTTCCAGATTGCTCAGAGTGGCGGTTCTTTGGCTGAGGGCGGAGATTTATCTCCTGAGCTCGTGTTAGAGCAGTTACCGCAAGCGCAACCAAATCTTAAGGCTGTTTTCCATAAGATCAGGGAGCTGAATCCCCAAGCGCGAATCCTTTACGTCGGATTATATAATGCTTTCTATGATTTGCCCGAAATGAGACAGGTTAGCACAGCGGTGGCGGAATGGAATGATTATGCTTTTAGCTTAGCGAAGTCGGATGGTAACGCGACGGTTGTTCCCACCTATGATCTGTTTGAGTTCAACGTTAAGGCGTACCTTTCATCCGACCATTTTCACCCGAATGCACAAGGTTATACTCGAATATCAGACAGAATCGTTCAAGCGCTTCAATAATACGGCTGGAGGGGGGAGGGGTAAGCATTATGGCTATGGCCAAAGAAACCGTATTGTCTGTTCAGGGACTTAAGAAAACGATCGGTCGCAAGCCTATTATTCATGAAGTATCATTTGAAGTTTACGTAGGGGAAATATTCGGATTCCTCGGACCTAACGGTTCAGGTAAAACAACAACAATCCGTATGCTGGTCGATCTCATTAAACCTTCGGCGGGTAAAATTACCGTGTGCGGGGAAGATATCGGGATTCATCCGGAACGAGCGCTTGCTCATATCGGATGTATCGTGGAAAATCCTGAAATGTACGGCTTCATGACTGGCTGGGAAAATCTTGAGCACTTCGCTCGTATGCAGGATGGAATTACCAAAGACAGAATTACGGAAGTTGTTGAAATCGTAGGTTTAGACCAGAGAATCCATGACAAGGTGAAAACCTACTCCCTAGGCATGAGACAACGGCTGGGTATTGCTCAAGCGTTATTGGGTAAGCCGAAGCTATTAATACTGGATGAGCCTACGAATGGACTTGATCCCAAAGGGATTAAGGAGCTGCGCGAATTCATACGTAAGCTTGCGGAAAGCGGAATGAGCTTGTTCATTTCCAGCCATCTCTTAAGCGAAATTCAGCTCATGTGTGATCGTGTTGCGATTATTGCGCACGGGGCAGTTATTGCAGTCGGAGAAGTAGATGAATTGGTGTCGCAAGCAGCTACATACACGGTGTGGCAGGTGAATCTCCCTCAGGATGCAAGAGTTATGCTTGCAAATCATTCCGACATATTAGTGATAACGGATAACGAGCATCAAATAGACGAGTCCTTATTGACAACCCTTCATGATCCCATCATTACGATAATGGATGAGAGTCTTATTAGCACAATGGTTAACAAGTTCGTAGCTTCTGGTATTTCTATTCATTCCGTTCAACGCGTTGCTCCTTCCCTGGAAGAGCTATTCTTGAAGCTGACGGAGGGTGATAAGATTGACTAATATGCTAGCTTTGATTCAGAATGAGATGCTAAAGGTTTGGAAAAAGAAGCGTTTTGCTGTCGTCGTGCTTATATTGCTTATCCTTATTCCTATCTTTGTCTATGCTCAGATGAAAATCGCTCAGAATACCACAGAGAAATTCAACGCAGATTGGCGCTCAGAGCTACAAAGTCGGATAACGGATAATACAAACGCCCTTAGCAGTGATCGAATTCCGGAAGAGTGGAAGAAGTGGCGGCGTGCGCTTGTACAGCAGCTGCAATATTATCTGGATCATGATATTAATCCGCAGACTCCGAACGCTGTAACCTTCACAAGAACGTTTATGGATAACTCCGTATCGCTATTCATCCCTTTGATGGTGCTCGCCATTGCTTCGGATTTAGTGTCCTCGGAGCGATCGACAGGTACAATTAAGATGCTGCTAACCCGTCCGGTGCGAAGATGGCGAATATTATTCGCCAAGCTATCTGCCCTGACCTTATATGTCTCGCTCATCGTTATTACGACAGCGCTGCTCTGTTATTTGATTTCTGGCTTAGTGTTTGGCTACAAGGGCTGGGAAGAGCCGGTGTTCGTCGGGTTTATGGTGCAGGGGGCTGATGTGGACACAACGGGAGTACATGCGGTTACTCAAGGTGTATATTTGCTTATGCAGTCAGGGCTTATCTGGTTTTCGGCTATGATCGTTGCGATTATCGCATTGATGATATCTGTTCTCGTTCGAAGCACAGCGGCTAGCTTTGTGACGATGATGGCGACCATTATTGCGGGAACGATATTATCGAGCATGGCTTCATCTTGGACAAGCGCTAAGTATTTATTCAATGTTAACTTGGAATTATCATCCTACTTGCGAGGAACGCCGCCTCCAGTTGAAGGCATGTCGCTAGGATTTTCACTAGTGATATTAGGGCTTTGGGGTGTTGCTGCGCTTATCGTTTCATTCACTGTCTTTACGAAGCAAGACATATTGAATTAGAATGTCCCGAATCTCCAATGCCCTTACTGGCACTAGGTATTCGGGACAGCGATTTAGAAATATCACATAATATCTCACAATTCAATAGTTATGCACAGATTTTTTGGTTTTTTTGTCACCCAGACGAGCTTCCACATCTGCCACACTAAAACCATTGGATAATAAAAAAGTTGCATGAGCATGACGTATGCCGTGAAGAGTGGACAGTGGAAGTTCACTCTTTTTATTATCTTTCAAAAAATGATCGGAAACCATTCTGAGTGAGTAGAAATCACCAAAGTTATCGAAAACTCATAATGCTCCAGGTAAATGTATTTCACGATGAGCTTTCAATGCATCAATCACATACTGTGGTAAGGTGATCGTTCTTCTGCTGTTTTGTTTTTTTAGTAAAGGATACGAATGTACCCTTTACAACAGTGTACTTGATATACTTATTGACGGCTAAACGAGAGTTGTCAAAATCTATGTCAGGCCATTGTAAAGCTAACATCTCACCTCTACGCATTCCTGTAGCCTCTGCAAGCGTGTATAAGGCGTGAAATTCATTTCCAGCAGTAACTCTTGAGGAAGTAATCTGTTTGCTGTGGAGTCCATATAACCTTCTCAGGAGGGGTGTAGAATGATCTGTCCACGAGATTCATTGGATTCTCTTATATCTTTCGATTTTTCAGGCAACAATTGAAGAACTTATTTAGGATCATATTTATCGAGGATATCATCATTTATACGATCAACAAAATGGTGTCCGATGTGTGGGATAATATACTGATAAGCAATACGCCACTGGTTTAGGATATGTTGTCTCAGAAACTTACTCTTTGACAACCCTCTGGAAATACTCGGTCATATAATCTTTTAGCTTTACAGAGTTAAAGCTACGCCCCTTTTCAACCTGTTCCTTAATCTTCTCGGCATAAGAACGAGCTTGATGTGCATGTTCGAACTTTTTTCCTCGATCATCTTTACTGAATGTCTTCTGATCACGATCCCCGTCAGAACCTACATCTATGACAAATAACCAGACATCATGGTATAATTTGGGTTAAAACCACGGAATGAGGAATATTATGAAGAAGATTATCATTTCATTTGTTATGGGTGCGGTATTAGCAACGGCAGGTTCTGTATATGCGGAAGATATTAAGAGTTTAATAGGCAAATCTGTACAAGATGAAGTGAATGTTAAGGTGGATGGCGCACTTCTTGATAAAAAAGCAGTCGTCATAGACGGCTTAAGTTATCTTCCAGTACGCGCAATTGGAGATGCACTAGATATGAATGTTAGCTATAGTGCTAAAACAGGTGTCGAATTAAAGCCAAAGGTGACTAAGAAGGTGGAACAACCACAAACGGAACCGACAATTGATTTTCCAAAAACGATGACACCAGAAGATATCGTGAATATTAAAACTTCAGAAGAACAAATTATCATTTCGGAAAAAGGAATTCTGAAGTATACAGAAAAGATAAAAGAACTAGAAGTGGAACTAAAGGTTGCTGAAACTAAACTAAGCGTAGCAGCTGATCAATATGAAAAGCAAACGGCTGAGATGAACGTGTTGAGTATTAAGGAGTCTATTAAAGGAGCTAAAATCTCTCTGCAATCAGCTAAAGATGATATTCCACTCCAACAAGCATTCATCGAGAAGATAAAGAAGAAGTACGAGGAGACAAAGGAGGAACCCATTGCTACAGAAACTCTAAAAGAACTAAAAACAATGACACCAGCAGATGCAGAATATATAAAAGGAATAGAAAAACAGATTGAAATAGCTCAAAATAGGATTAATGAACAATTAACGAATATACGTGAATATGAATTATCACTAACATCCGTGGAAAAGAGCCTATCTACTGCAGCAAATCAAGCTAATAGTGAAGCATATACTCGTAACATAATTGAGTTAAAAAAATTAATTGCTCTTAAAAAAAATCTTATATTGGTTGATCAATCCGTCATCGACTCAAGTAAAGAAACTATCACTAAGATAAAAGCTAAGTACGAATAGAACATAAATAAAGAGACGCCTTCGCGGGCGTCTTTATTTTGAAAATTTTTAGAAAAACAATCTAACAATAGAGGCAATTGCCCTTGGTAAATTACCCCTAAATCAATATTATTGTTTTGGCACAACTGGTTAAGAGGTGCAAGAGCAGGGTGGAAAGGTACGAATGTCGACGGGATTGAGACACAGTATGACCTGGGCGAGAGCATACAACAACACTTTAGGTGAACAAGCGAAACTGAGGGCTTTGAATGAAGGGAATTGAGGAGATAAGGAATTGATTGCTAAATATATTCGTGAAGCTGATGACAATATAATGAAACTGGCTGACGAATACGGTAGATATTCCACTTTCCAAGACAACAACGCTATTTCAAAAGGACTTGTAGCGCTCAAAAAAGGTATGAACTTGAAAAAAGGATTTCGGTATGGGAGATCTTGTCCTAAAGTATCCAAAAACTCCTGGCGCTCTATTGCACAGGGCTTTGGAATATTATTAAGAAAAGTAGTTAGATCAGGATTACATAGGGATGTTGGTTCTAAAGGGAGAATCATTTTATTGGGCAGAAAACTACCGCAGTGATATTCAATACCTCCTATCCAAACTAGAGATAGCAGAGAAGGCTCTGTTGGAGTTTTCAGGATTTAACGGTAAATATCCTGACGGTTACGAATGCGGAAATATAGCCAAGCAAGCTCTCCAACAAATACGCGAATAAAAAAGGGGCAGCTCACACCGTCCCTATATTTGCATATGGATCTCTTCCAGGTGCTTCTATTATATGTCTGGTTCTCACGATCGAATCCTCAATCAGAAACTCTCCACACAGTGTATCTAATGTAACGATCAAAGGTCGATAAACTTTGGAAAGGCAATTCAAACAAATTAAGGGTATATGGAATCTTTGGACAACAATTATATTTTGAATTAGAATAAACAGAGTGCGTTCTGCAAATGTAGGCGCAAGAGATCAGCAAGGGGGTCCATTCGTGGCCGAAGAAATCGATTTGTTCACTGAGAGTGCATCAATTGCTGGAAGTGAATATAGTGCAGACGATATTCAGATTCTGGAAGGCTTAACCGCGGTCCGCAAAAGGCCGGGGATGTATATTGGGAGCACGACGGCATCAGGTCTACATCATCTGCTATGGGAGATCGTGGATAACGCTGTCGATGAGCACTTGGCTAAATTCTGCTCGCGAATTGATGTCATCGTTCATAACGACAATTCCATTACGGTAATCGATAACGGGCGAGGTATTCCGACTGGGATGCACAAAAGCGGCATACCGACTCCTCAAGTCGTCTATACGATCCTGCATGCAGGGGGTAAATTCGGTGGTGGAGGCTACAAGAAATCCGGTGGCTTGCATGGGGTAGGCGCATCTGTAACGAATGCCCTTTCCGAGTGGCTCGAGGTTGAGATTTACCGTGAAGGTAAAATACATAAGATGAGATTCGAGACATGGGTTGACGACAAAGGTTTAGAGCATGTCGGTGAGCCTGTTACGGGTCTTGAAGTGATCGGCAACACGAATAGAACCGGCACGAAAGTAACATTTAAGCCGGATACTAAGGTGTTCCATGGTCACATCAGCATGAACTATGATACACTTTCGGAACGACTTCAGGAGATCGCATTCCTTAATTCGGGGTTCAAGGTTAACATTAAGGACGAGCGTAGCGGTAAAGCAGACACGTATCATTACGAAGGCGGAGCACGTCAATTCGTGCAGTTCTTGAATGAGGGCAAATCGGTATTGCATGACGCTATCCACTTCTCTTCCGAGAAGGACGATATCGAGGTCGAAGTGGCTTTGCAGTACAACGACGGCTATACAGAGACGATCGCTTCTTTCGTCAACGCGATTCCGACTCGTGGCGGTGGTACGCATGAGACTGGCTTTAAGACCGCTTATACACGGGTATTGAATGAATATGCACGCAAGACCGCCCAGCTCAAGGAGAAAGAAAAGAACCTTGAAGGAAATGATCTTCGTGAAGGCTTAATGGCTGTTATTAATATTAAAATGTCAGAAGTAGAATTTGTTGGCCAGACGAAGGATCAGCTCGGAAGCGCATCTGCTCGTAGCGTGGTCGACGCGATCGTTGCGGATAAAATGACCGTATTTCTGGAGGAAAACCCCCAAGTCGGTCAGCAGCTTATTCGCAAATCCATTCAAGCTTCGAAAGCACGTGAAGCGGCGCGGAAAGCCCGTGAAGAAATTCGCAGTGGGAAAAAGCGGAGTGAGAGTGCGAGTCTCGGTGGAAAGCTATCTCCAGCACAGTCCAAGGATAGCTCACGTAATGAGCTGTTTATCGTGGAAGGGGACTCAGCGGGCGGTTCTGCCAAGCAAGGACGGGATTCCAAATATCAGGCGATATTGCCGCTTAAGGGTAAGCCGATGAATCCCGAGAAATCTAAGCTTGCTGATATTCTGAAGAACGACGAGTACAAAGCAATCATCGCAGCGATTGGTGCAGGTATCGGATCGGAATTTGATGTAGAGGAATGTAACTATTCTAAGATTATCATCATGACGGATGCGGACACGGACGGTGCACATATCCAAGTGCTTCTGTTAACCTTCTTCTACAGGTACATGAAGCCATTGATCGACGCGGGTAAAGTTTTCATTGCACAGCCACCATTGTATAAACTGACGAGGAAATCCGGTAAGCTAGTAACGGTGCGATATGCTTGGACGGATGACCAATTAAATAATTATTTGAAGGAAATCGGCAAAGGCTCGGAGCTGCAACGGTACAAAGGATTGGGCGAGATGAATCCGGATCAGCTTTGGGAAACGACGATGAACTACGAGACACGTACGCTGCTTCAGGTACAGATCGAAGATGCAGCTAAAGCTGAACGTCGCGTATCTACATTGATGGGCGATAAGGTTGATCCTCGTAAGCGTTGGATAATTGAGAACGTGGATTTCACGGAGCTTGAGGAGTAAATAGGGCTTGGTGCGCTGTAGGTGCGGAGGGAAAGGATTGCCCCTGGAAAGTTTACGTCCGCCTTTAAAATCAAGTTGCCACCTCAAAAATATAATAAAGGCAATCTTGATTTTAACAGCGGTGGAAGGGGTAACCTTTTTCGTAGTACCGGATTTCGCGCTAGCCATCATTTAGGGGGGAACGGAGTTGGGCCTACTTGAACAGTTTTTACCGGCATTTCTGGAGGAGGTCGTAGGCGACCGCTTCGGACGTTATTCTAAATATATTATCCAGGACCGCGCGATTCCCGATGTACGCGACGGTCTGAAGCCGGTTCAACGCCGGATTCTATATGCCATGTACGATTCGGGTAACACACCGGACAAGCCTTACCGTAAGTCCGCTAAGACGGTTGGGGACGTCATGGGTAACTATCACCCACACGGTGACTCATCCATCTATGAGGGTATGGCACGTATGGCACAGCCTTGGAAAATGGCGCATATGCTTGTCGATGGTCATGGGAACTGGGGTTCCATGGACGATGATCCACCAGCAGCGATGCGTTATACAGAGGCCCGTTTGTCTACAATTGCGATGGAGTTATTGCGCGATATCGAGAAACGGACTGTTCTGTTCAAGGATAATTTCGATAATACGACGAAAGAGCCTGTCGTTCTTCCTGCACGCTATCCTAATCTGCTAGTTAACGGCGTATCGGGTATTTCTGCCGGCTTTGCAACCGAAATTCCGACGCATAATCTGCGTGAAATTATCGATGCCTGTGTCGCTGTCATGAATAAACCGGATATGAGCGTTCTAGAGCTGATGGAAATCGTTAAAGGTCCTGATTTTCCTACTGGCGGTCTCATTATGGGCGGAGAAGGTATTCGCGAGGCTTATGAAACCGGCAAGGGCAAAATTTATATCCGATCAAAAACAGCTATAGAAGATATGCGTGGTGGCAAGCAGCAGATCGTCATTACTGAGGTTCCGTATCAGGTCGTCAAGTCTAAGCTCGTAAATGCCATCGATAACCTCCGTATGGAGAAGAAGGTGGAAGGCATTGCTGAGGTTCGCGATGAGAGTGGACGGAACGGACTTCGCATCGTCGTAGAGCTGAAGAAAGATGTAGACGCTGAAGGTATTCTGGCGTATTTGCTCAAGAAAACGGATCTTCAGACGGCTTATAACTTCAATATGGTTGCTATTGTGAGTAAAGCTCCTCGCCAACTGGGTATTAAACAGATCCTAGAGGCGTACATTGCCCACCAGAAGGAAGTTGTGACGAATCGTACCCAGTATGACCTGGAGAAGCTGGAAGACCGTGCACACGTACTTGAAGGCCTCGTTAAAGCACTGAATTTATTGGATCAAATTATCGAAACGATTAAAGCCTCCAATAATCGGATGGACGCTCAGAATAACCTGGTGGCCAAATACGGATTCTCAGAGCGTCAAGCAGATGCGATTCTGACCTTGCAATTATATCGTCTAACCAACTTAGAGATTACACAGTTAGAGAAAGAGCATGCCGATGCACTGAAGAAAATTGCCCTTCTTAAGGCGATTCTCGAAAGTCCGCGTAAGCTGATGAATGTGATCAAGGAAGAGCTGCTGGAAATCCGCAATAAATATGGGATCGACCGTCGTTCTATCATTCAAGGTGAAGTGGAAGAGATCAAGGTTAATCTTGAGGTCACAGTACCGGCGGAAGAAGTACTTGTCACGCTTAGTCGTGAGGGTTACGTCAAGCGGACTAGCTTGCTATCCTTTACACGCTCTGGTGGGGAAATTGGAAGCGCTGGTGTGAAGGATGGCGATGTTATCCGCTGGAGTATGGGGCTAAACACGTTAGATCCATTACTGCTGTTCACTCAGAAAGGTTCCTACTTCTTGTTGCCTGTCCATCAGATTCCAGAGTTTAAATGGAAGGATACGGGGACGGCAATCGTGAATCTACTGCCACTTGCTAAGGATGATCGAATTGTGGGTGTGATTCCGGCTAAAACAGTCGAGTTAACCCCTCCGACATCTGAAGAAGATCCAAGCGGAAATGCGGGTCCAATGCTAGTCTTTATTACAAAGCGTGGACAAGTGAAACGAACGGCTCTCATTGACTATGCGACGTCACGTAGCATGGCGATCGCGGCATGTAAAGTGTCGGATGGCGATGAGATTATTAAAGTGTTCAGAGCGGACCAAGAGGATGATCTGCTGCTTGTGACGGAGCAAGGCATGAGTATTCGCTTTAATCAAAGCGAGGTAAGTGCGCAGGGCAGAGTTGCGGGCGGGGTTAAAGGAATCACGCTTAAAGAGGGCGACCAACTGGCCGATGCCGTTCCTGTTCAAGGGGATGAAGGGGAAATTATCGTTCTATCTGATTACGGCTATGCGAAGCGTACATTATTGCTGGATTATCCTCAGCAGGGTAGAGGCGGTAAAGGGATCCAGACGTTCGAGTTCAAGGAAGGCAAACGGGTTCGCCCGAATGGAACGAAGCTTGTCGCCGCGTTCCATGTCAGGGAAGCCGTTAGCTTGCTCACTTTAACGACGAGCGGCTCCTTGTCTGAATTCTCCTCTGAGAATGCTCCATTAGATGATCGCAAAGGTCAAGGTAAGCTGATGACTGCGGTTGACCGTGGAGATGTGCTTGCTGAAGCGTTCATTAAGCCTCTGTCAACTTAACTAAATGGGGCTTAAGTAAAAGCATCCTTTTTATTCAATCAAAGGGGCGACCGTTACCAGATTCTGTTTGGTCAATCCATCGTAACAATAAATCTAATACGACCCATAGTGGCACCGGTTCATTGAGCCGTTCTAGCCATTGTGGGTCTTCTATTAGGCCGGCATCCTGTGCCATTTGACCAATCATTTTAATTTTTTGTTCTGAAGGGGTCATGAGCCTCGCCTCCTTGATACGCTTCATTCTCCGCATTTACCCATTTTTCGTAACCAGTATATGTCATCAATTGTCACAACGTTCGCTTTTATGAAGGCCTCTGTCGGAAATATTTAATCGCATTAATCTATCTTTCGACATAGGGTCTGAGTATAATTAAGGAGAAGGCAATGTTCGGGATAAGGAGGCTAACCAATGGATAATGCGGCGGATTTTGTGAAAAGCTGGACAAAGCTCACTAAGGAATGGAACGCGCAAATGGAAGCGGAGTTAGCTCCGCAATTAACGGTTGGTCAGTTAGAAGTACTTGAGCTCATGCAGGCGTATGAGCCGATGAAGCCTTCGGATCTGCTTCCCCATCTAGAGACGACACCTGCAGCGATCACGACGTTATTAGATCGCATGGAACGCGCAGGCTTAGTCGAGAGGAACAGAGATGAGGGTGACCGACGTATTGTGTGGGTTACGATGACGGCGCTAGGACGCTCGGAGGTAGAGCGTGGCGTTGAAGTGCGAAGTGTGATTGTGAATCGCTCTCTGGAGCATGTATCGAGTCATAACAGGCAGCTGCTCGTCTACTTGATTGGTAAGGTAGCGGGTACGAGGGAGCCGCAGTCAAGCGCAGCGACTGAACGAAAGACAACCGAGACTGAGGCAACAAGTGGCGCTCAAGAAAGCAATGTTGAATCTTCGGCAATCTAATTCTAATGAACAAGAGAACGCCCCTCACAGTATCCATATCCTGTGAGGGGCGTTCTCTTTATCTTGCCTATTATTAGGTTTTCGTTTGAAGCTTCACGAGATGCTTGTTAATCCCGTTCAAGAGAGTTTTCATTTTACTGTAGTCCTTAGCGGTTAAGCCAGGTATATTTTGCTCGGATAAGGCAGCTTTCATAGGGATTATCGTATAATAGCGCTTTTGCTTTTTCCACAGGATATGCACCCAAGTGGGCTCAGTCGTGATTTTGTCCCACTCTGTAGAATAGGAGCCATCAGGGAGCCGAGTTTTGACCAAGTGTACTCCGAAAATTAATCCAACATCCTTCCAATCTTCCGTTTGGTTGGATATGAAATTTCCTAGCGAGTAGATCACTACACCTCGATGCGGCGCACCGTTATAGCTCTCAGACGCAGGGATGTTGATCTCTTCGTAAGGTTGTACAACGTGGGGGTGAGAGCCAAGAATAATATCGGCTCCAGCTTTCACGAGCTCATGAGCTAACTTCGTTTGTTGCTCATTGGGTAAGCGTTGATACTCTACTCCAAAATGTAAGGATACCGTTACAACGTCCACTTCAGCTTCGCGAAGGCGAGCAATATCCTTCTTAATCACTTCAGGATCGATTAAGTTAACAGCAAAGGCTTTGTCCTTCGGTACAGGGATTCCATTCGTTCCATAAGTGTATGCTAAGAAGCCCATTCGGATCCCGTTTCTTTCCTCAATGACCATTCGCTGCTGCTCTTTGGCGGTGGCAGATGAACCAATGGGAACGAGTCCGGCTTTCTTCACATTCGCAAGTGTTCGCTCCACGCCTGGAAATGCCCGGTCCATCGTGTGATTGTTAGCCGTAGAAACCAATTGGACGCCTGCATCGACAACAGCTTCCGCTAACTCATAAGGAGCATTAAATCTTGGAAATCCCGTGTATTTCAAATCTTGACCTGCAATGGGTGCCTCAAGGTTACCAATGACCCAATCTCCTTGCTCGAGAATCGGCTTTACTTGTGAGAACCAAGGCTTGAAGTTATAGCCTTTGCTAGTGCTATTATAATAAGCCGGGAGCTGTGGCATATGGACCATGATGTCGCCTATCGCAATTAGGGTTGCTTCACGTTGCTCAGGTTCAGCAGGAAGTGATGGTGAGGGCTCAGGACTTTCAGATACAGACGGGCTAGGTGATGGACTAAGCTGTGATTCCGTAGGCACCGGCTTTGGTAAAGAAGGTGTAGCAGATGATGAATCATTCAAACAGGCTGTTAGCATTAATGCTAACAACCCTAAGCTTAGTAAAAGAGAAGCCTGCCGTTTCATTTATCCAGTACACATCCCTATAGTGGTGAATAGTCGATTAAGATTCACTTTCCCAGCGGCCGTATATCCCGCAAGGTAAGGTCATTCCGCTTCGAGTAATCGGCAAACCGATTTCTCCACAGTCCAGAGTGCCTCCGAATTTGCGACGAAAGGAAAGGTTCAACAGGTTGCTTAGAACAGTAGGGGATAGCCCCGTTGTATAGGAGTTTACTAGCACGAACAAAGGCTTGTCAGAGAGAATGGCCATACACGATTCCAAGAACGGGAACAGGTTCTCCTCCAGCTTCCACATTTCGCCATTAGGGCCACGTCCATAGGAGGGGGGATCCATAATGATAGCCTCATATTGACGACCGCGTCGCTCTTCGCGCTGTACGAACTTGAACACGTCATCTGTGATATAACGAATGGGGGCTGAACCCAGTCCGGAAAGCTCGGCGTTTTCCTTAGCCCACTGCACCATTCCCTTTGCAGCATCTACATGGACGACATCTGCGCCTGCGGATGCAGCCGCTACTGTTGCTCCACCTGTATAGGCAAATAAATTAAGCACGCGTATAGGGCGGTCTGCCTCGCGAATTTTATTCATCATCCAGCTCCAGTTAACGGCTTGCTCAGGGAATAACCCGGTGTGCTTGAAGCTAGTCGGCTTAATGTGGAACTTCAATGGACCGTAGGCAATATTCCATCGCTCTGGAAGGGTATTCTTATAGGTCCATTGTCCACCGCCGCTGCCACTCCGGTGATAATGAGCATCAGCTTGTTTCCAGTCTGCATTCTCAGCTTTAAGCGGCCAAATAATTTGCGGATCAGGACGACGTAAGATGATGTTTCCCCAACGTTCGAGCTTTTCACCGTTTCCTGTATCAATTAATTCGTAATCTTGCCAATCTTGAGCTTGTTGCATCATTGTCTTATCGTCCTTTTTATCGTCAATTTAGGGTTGAGCAATTGTTTCTTCGCAGTTGTTTGTTGGACAGAACCTGTATCCGAAGCCTCGAACGGTTTGCACCCAGCGTGGGCGAGTAGGATCCATCTCCAGTTTTTTTCTCAAGTTGCTAATATGTACCATCAGGGTACGGGTGTCACCCATACTATCCGATTGCCACACTCGTCGATAGAGTTCCTCCAACGGGAACACCCGATTTGGATGACGAGCGAGAACACTTAACAACTCGAACTCCTTGGCGGACAAGGCAATATGCTCTTCATTCAAGCGCACCTCTAAACGATGGAAGTCAATCTCAAGACCAGAGAAGCTTAAAGAAACAGCTTGTTCATCCACTATTCTTTCTCGTGTTCTGCGTCTACGGATATGAGCTTGTATTCTTGCCACGAGCTGACTAGGGCTGAATGGCTTCGTAATATAATCGTCTCCGCCTTCAGATAAGCCGCGAATAATATCGCGATCTTCAGATTTGCAGCTTAGAAAGAGGATAGGGACATCCGCACAAGCTCCCTGCCGCAAGGATTGACATACTTCGACTCCATCCATCCGACCAAGCGAAACATCCAATACGATTAAATCTGGAATTATCGATTCAGCGATATGAAGGGCATGAACGCCATTATCAGATGTGTGAACTGTGAACCCTTCTCTTTCTAAGTATAGGGTTATTAATTCTGTGATTTCGAGCTCGTCATCAACGACAAGAATTGTACCCTCCGAGCTGTTCATTTCTAACGATTCCCCCCTCCAACTTGAAGAGTCTTAAAACCTTATTATAACGAAAGCGTTGACGACTAATCAATGCACCGTTACAATGACGTTCGAATACATATTTTGCGGAATCGATTTAAGGTGAGCGGGGGAGAGGGAAAGTGGTGTCCCGAAACGCGTTGAAGCCATTGTGGAATAGGCGTATGGGAATAAAAATAAGTATGATTCTCTTCTTTCTTGTGGTTGTTGCAAGCGGGTGTTCAGCCACTTCTAAAGAAAATCATCTTGTTCCCAAAGCTGAGCGGGGGGTCATTGATCTACAACAGTGGTCATGGGTTGAGGATGGAATCGTTCCATTAGATGGACAATGGAATTTCGAGTGGCGTATTCCTTCTGGGGTGGACAATCAAGAGTTCAGCTTTGAATCTTCGACACTGGATGTGCCAGGAACCTGGGGCAAACTGAAATCAGGCAAAGGGACTTCTCTAGATGATCAAGGCTTGGGAATATATCGCTTAACAATCTTACATCAAGCACAGAGAGATATGATGGCGATACGATTGCCGAACATTTCCACGGCTTTTGAATTTGCAATAGATGGAAAAGTTGTTCTCACCAGAGGAAAGCTGGACAAACAGACTTTGCAGGTCACACCTTTTCAATTGCCTGCTACGGTGTACTTTACTGCAGATGGAACGAAGACAAATCTCGTACTAACTGTGGCTAATTATGACCACAGACACGGTGGCGTTCGAACCGCAATTGTGATGGGTAACGCCGATCACATTCAGAAGCTTCAGATTAGGCATGCTGCGCAAGAATTGATCCTATTAGGTTGTTTTATCATGATTGGATTTTACCATCTGGGGCTATTTCTGCTAAGACGCAAAGAGATTGCGAATGTATTATTTGCCTTGCTCTGTCTATTTGTAGGTCTTCGGATGGGGTTAATTGGAGAAGGGTTTATTGTACAATGGGTCGAGTTCATTAATTGGGATTTGGCGATCCGAATTGAATATATAGCCTTTGTGATGAGCGGATGGGCGGGGTTTGCTTATTTTCAATCGATGTATCCACTTGAGATCAGACGGGTATGGTTCAAGATTTCAAGCACAATAGCCGCGCTGTTAATCCTGTGCGTAATCTTTAAGGAGCCTTTGCAATTTACTTCGTGGATCCTTGCCTTTCAAATTTACATTTTATTTTTTAGTGCTAGGGCTCTCATTGGTTTAGTTCAATCCGCTCTTCGTAAGAGAGAAGGAGCTATTCTGGCGCTTATAGGCGTAGCAGGTTTTGTCTTAACGATTGTGAATGACATGCTATTCTATAACGGCTGGTGGCGTTCCTTCGACTTGTTACCCTTTGGCCTACTGTTTCTTATCGTGATGAATTCCTTTATTATTTCATTACGATTCTCTTTAACCTATGAACGTGCGGAGCAAATGTCTGAGGAACTCATGGAATGGAACAATTCATTGGAGGAACGGATTTCGGAACGGACGATTGAGCTGCAACGGATGGAACAATCGCGCGCCCAGCTCATCAGTGATATTTCACATGACCTGAGAACACCTATTACTTTGCTCCAAGGATATCTAGAAGCATTAAGGGATAATGTGATATCTGAGCCGTCTCGACGAGATCGCACCATCCGTTCGATGCTTACGAAAGTAGAGGGGCTAAATTCCTTAATTCAGGACTTGTTCGATTTATCCGTTCTAGAAGCAAGGAAAGTTGAATTATCGCTTGAGGATATTCCACTCGAAGGTTGGAAAGAAAGATTAACAGTACAATATAGCTTGGAAATGCAAACAAAGGGAATTTCTTTCGTATGTAAGCTTGAAGATGAATCAGCCATACAAGCTATGGTGAATATTGATATTCGTCGAATGGACCGAGTATTTGCTAATTTGTTATATAATGCACTCAGATACACACCCGAGGGTGGAGCCATTACCATTACAATGAGAACGCAGATAAACAACCCTATTGCTGAGGTTCTTGTTGCCGACAATGGAATAGGAATTGAACCTGATGACTTGCCTTTCATTTTCGATCGCTTCTACAAGAAAGAGAAATCACGTAATTCTTCCACCGGAGGCAGCGGATTAGGACTTTCGATTGCGAAGGAAGTTGTAGAACTGCATGGTGGTCAAATCAATGTGTATAATTCAACAGAGGGTGGTAGTGTTTTTCGGATTCAGTTGCCTGTAAAATGGAGCTGATAAATCATATTGCTAGCCACTGCCGTTCACTCTTCGCTCAGTAAGCATGTAATCCGTAATCAGAGAAATCGTTTTCGTTCTTTGTTCTTGACTCATATGCTGAAACAAGCTCAGGATTTCCCGTGTATCCGTCGTGACAGATAACTCAACCTTGGCAACAGGAAGAGTCCCCCCGATGATGTAGTCTAAGGAAACGTCGAAGTATGCGGCTAGTTTAATCAAGGTTTCATATACCGGTTGCCTATTGTTAATCTCGTAATGACTATAAGCCGAACGGGTAATACCGATATGTCGTGCGACTTCTTCCTGCGATATTTTGCGGCGAAGGCGCAATTCTCGCAGGCGTTCTCCCATTTTCATAAGTTATATCTCCTTGACACTAGATAGAGTATCTATTAGTAATTTATGATACAAAATGTATCGTGTCAAGAGAATGTTGTTTAATATTAATAATTTATTAATAAATTTCTATCGAGAAACAAAGAAGTATTGCATTATTTAGATACGAAACGTATCCTATTTCAAGGGGGTGAAGGTGTGAAGGTGAATATCATTAGCGCAAAAATGAGCCAAAGTGAGGATGCGGGCTTCGTTGGTCATGTTCAATTTGAAGTGGATCAGCACAAGCAACCGTACGAGGTTACGATACAGAGTAATAACGGCAGGAACAATTGGAGTTATGCACTGAATTTCAGTAGCCAGCCTGGAAGTGAAGAAGAAATTCAAGCCGTTGATGAGCAGCTTGAAGAAGATGATGCTTTTTTTGAACAATTTGTAGTCGCAGCATATACAAAGCTGGAAAAGTAGTGCGTAGCATTACATAATAAGCAATACAAACAAGGGGCAGTTCATGGAAGATCAATAATGATCTTTTATGAACTGCCCCTTATTGAATCCTATCAAGTTAATCTTTGTTCCGGTAATCAATCTCCAGAAATGAATCAACTTCCACAATCCATCGTTCATTTACAAACTTCTCATGTAGTGGATGGACGTTATACGCTTCGTAATCGTTCTCATTAGCAAATTCCATCGAAAATCCGAAATCGAAATCATTTTTTGGACTGACCTGCTGGTAGACTCTGAAATTTTGGACAACAGGAATTGATGAGAGTATAGATCGGCCGTCCTCTATGAAACGAACTTCTTCAATAGAGCCCTGTTCGTGCTTAAGTTTAAAGATGACTGAATGAATAATGGACTGATTATCCATTGCATTTCCCTCCTTATAAATCATTTCATTAATGAATAGAAGTCAGTTATTTCAAAAATTGAAAAGAGCTTAGTTTAATTCCGTCCTTAAGCACCAAGCAAACACTTCGGCTACCGTCAATCAGCTCGACTTCGCCATTTATTGTCTGCCACGCCCCTGATGGTGTTCCAGGAACAGCGCAGCAACCCGCTAGAGGACCTTCAGGGCCATCTAAGCGTATCTCTATAGTGTGATCCACTGGAGATGAGATACGGACCTCGATAGCCTTAATATCCGCACTTAGAGCCATATCATCAAAGCGAATCCATGCAGTTGGGGCTGATGCGATAACACTATCGCCACCTTCTGTATTTTCACCGATAATCACACCTTCGTAATCATCGTAATTAACAGCCTTCGTGAGTTGAAGTGGAAGACGTGCTGGAATGGTCTCCCCGATGACCATTATCGTACGATTCATATGAATGTTTGAGGAGGAGGAACCAATCATAAGCGTACATTGGCCATTTTCCAAACAGAATTTCTCACGTGTAACATCCCAGAAAACGAGATCGCTAGCGTTCAGCTCAAAAGTAACCTCTGCCGCTTCACCAGCCGCTAGCGCTAGTCGCTTAAAGCCTTGGAGCTGTCTAAGCGGACGTTTAACACGAGAGGAGTCTGTATGAGTATACAGCTGAACTACTTCTTCACCATTGATATTTCCGGTATTTTTTACGCATAATCGGACAACGATTTGTCCACCCTCAGAGATTTGATCCGTATCCAGTTGAAGATTATCGTATTTGAATGTCGTATAGGAAAGCCCATGACCAAAAGAATACAGAGGCTTGCCAGCAAAATATTGATACGTGCTTTCGCTCTTAATAATGTCATAATCCATAAAATCACCAAGTTGATCAACTGATTGGTACCAGGTCATGTTTAAGCGTCCTGCAGGGTTGTAATTGCCGAACAGAACATCTGTAAGCGCGGTACCGATCTCATGACCTGCGTGAGAACAATAAACTACGGCAGGAATATACTCGTTAACCCAGTTAATCGCATAGGGGTAGCTACCGATAATTACGACGATCGTATTGGGATTGGCAGCAAACACCTCCTTGATAAGTCGCTCTTGGGAAGCTGCAAGTGTGAGGTCAGGGCGGTCGATCGTTTCTTTCCCATTAATCAAAGGATGATTGCCGACGAATACGATAGCTACCTCTGCTTCACGAGCAGCATCTACGGCATCAGTTAATCCATCTATAACCTTCTCGAATTGGAAGGAGCTTGCATCGTTAGTCTTTCCATCCTGAACGTTAAGAGCACCTGTGTGGGCATCCACAGTGACAGGACGGTCATTCCAGGTCGTCAACCTTGCTGCATTGTTGTCGTAACGAACATGGAATACTTCCTTCGTGAACCACTCCCAAATATGTTCTGATGAGGCGGTTACCTGTGTGTCATCTGTTGTTACATAACGTTCATTCGAATTGGCGATCAAAGTGTGGCTATCCCAGCCCCAGTCGGACACTTCGAAGATCGTCGCATGATCGGAGGATTGCTGATCGGCTACAAGTGGCTGTTTATCTTCCTTCGAAAGTGACACATAATTACCGTTAGAAACAGCTTTCATTTTAACGTGATCACAGCCACTAGCGAATCGTACAGCTTGTCCCTCTGCAGAAAGCTGCTTAATGATCCCGTCTAGCGGTGTAATTGCATAAGGGAGAGAACCACTGTACCAGTCCCGATAAACTTTGCCACCGAGTGGTCCAATTACGGCGACCTTTTTCAATTTATCTTTTTGAAGTGGAAGAGCGCCATCATTCTTAAGCAGGACAACGCTTTTCCTCACGGCTTCGAGGGATAGGGCAATATGATCGGGCTGCAAAATGACGGATTCGTCAATATGTGCATAGGGATTACGAGAATCCGGATCGAACTCCCCAAGGCGGAAACGAACGCGGAACGTGTTGGTGAGTGCAAGATCCAGATCCTTCTCGGACAATAAATCCTCTGCGAGAGCATCGCGAATCGCTTGCTTCGAAATATCATGATCATCCGTAATACTATCAACGCCGGCTTTAATCGTTAGAGCGACGGCTTCTTTGTAGGTTTCAACAAATTTATGCTCATTAACTGTACCGAGAACGTCACCCGCATCACTAACAACAAACCCATCCATGCCCCATTCTTGCTTCACAATCCGGTTTACGTCAGGGTTCAGGTTAGCGGGAACCCCATTCACAGAATTGTAGGCGGTCATCATCGATTGGGCTTTGCCTTCCTTGAATGGAATTTCAAAAGCTTTCAAATAGTATTCTTTCATGTTTCTAGGGTCGATGCTGACAGAGCATTCCCCGCGGTCAATCTCATTGTTATTTCCAATGAAATGCTTCAATGATGCTACGGCCTTCAAATAGAAGGGATCATCACCCTGTAAGCCGCGAATGAGCGCGGAAGAAAGCTTACCTGTCAAATGAGGGTCTTCACCATAAGCCTCTTCCGTACGACCCCAACGAGGATCGCGCTCCATATCCACTGTTGGTGCCCATAGGCTGAGACCGTTAATGGCGGGATTTTTCTTATAAAACCCTCGAGCTTCATCTCCGATTACATTCCCAATCTGATGCAAGAGCTCAGTGTCCCAAGTGCAAGCTAGTCCGATGGGTTGGGGAAAGGAGGTTGCTTCCCCTAGCCAAGCCATACCATGCGCAGCTTCTGTTCCATGCTTATAAGCTTTAATGCCTAAGCGAGGGACTTCATCTTGATACTGGCACATGAGATTAATTTTCTCATCAAGGGTTAACAGAGAGATTAGATTACTTACTCGCTCTGCGAGTGATAGGTCGGGATTTTGGAATGGGAATTCGATTTTATGTGACAATATATTCAGCTCCTATTCAGGTTTAAATGGCCTGTTTTCTTGATTCTAACATGAGATAATTAGCAAATATACCCGTTTATCGAATAAAATAAAACGTTTTCTATTTTATCTATTTCCTTTACAATGTGTATATCTGAATGAATGATTATCCAGGAAGGTGAGTAGCGAACAATGTCGATTCATAACGAGGAATGGAAGCTGTGGTACAAGCAGCCTGCATCCGTTTGGGAAGAAGCTTTGCCTATTGGAAATGGAAGATTGGGTGGAATGGTATTCGGAGGAACGGATGTCGAAAGAATTGCCTTGAATGAAGATACGCTATGGGCTGGATTTCCCCGTGATACGATGAATTATGAAGCGCGTCGACATCTCAATCGTGCAAGAGCGCTAATCTTCGAAGGCGAGAATGTGGAAGCCCAGAAGCTGATTGAGGCGAAGATGCTTGGTCGTGATTGCGAGCCTTATCTCCCCCTTGGCGACCTTATGATGGCCAGAGTTGACTCAAGCGGCACCAGAACAAACGAAGCCTATTCGGATTATAGACGTGAGCTAACCTTGAAAGATGGAATGGCAGCGGTTACTTTTCTTTCGGGGCAGGTGCAAGTGAAGGGTGAGTATTTCGCAAGCGTTCCTGATCAAGTGATTTGCATTCACTATGTGTCCCAAGAAGGACAATTAAACTATGATATTTCGCTAGAGTCCCCTCTGCGAAATAACATTGAAGTTATAAACAATAAGCTAGTTATGACTGGGCGTGCTCCTAGTCACATTTCGGATAACTATCAAGGGGATCACCCTGCTTCAGTACTCTATGAGGATAATTTTGGCCTGCCATTTGAGGCCCAAGTATGGGTTGATACGGATGGGCTTCTCCGCATGGGAGACGGTAAGCTGGAATTGAGAGAGGCTGGTTTCGTTACCGTTTATTTGGCTGCAGCGACCGGATTTGTTGATTTTCAAACCTCACCGGAAAGTCGTGAGATGTCGGACCGTTGCACGATGCAATTGTCTGCTGCGGTTGAACTCGGTTATGAGAAGCTAAAGCAAAACCACAGCGCCGAACATCAGCAATTATTTAATCGAGTGGATCTACGATTAGGTTCTAATGAGGGTGTAGATGGTGTCAATTTGCCAACTGATTTACGACTAAGCGCGTATAAAGAGACAAAAAACGACCCAGGGCTAGAAGCGTTATTTTTCCATTATGGACGTTATTTGCTCATGGCTAGCTCAAGACCAGGGACAGAGCCTGCGAATCTCCAAGGCATATGGAATGCACATGTTCAGCCGCCATGGAATAGCGATTATACAGTGAATATTAATACGGAGATGAACTATTGGCTCGCAGAGGTTTGTAACTTAAGCGAGTGTCATGAGCCATTGTTTGATATGCTGGACGACTTGAGTGTGAGCGGAAGCAGAACGGCTGAAATTCATTACGGCTGCCGAGGTTGGACAACAAATCATAATGTAGATTTATGGAGAATGACGACTCCGACTGGAGGGAGTGCTTGTTGGGCTTTCTGGCCGCTTGGGGGCGCTTGGATGGTTCGCCATCTATGGGACCGCTATTTGTTCGACCTAGATATTCAATTTTTACGTGAGCGTGCCTATCCGATCATGAAGGGAGCGGCTCTATTTTGCCTAGATTGGTTAGTTGAAGGACCGGACGGGCAATGGGTAACGAATCCATCTACTTCACCCGAGAATGCTTTTCTAACCGCGGATGGCCAGTCGTGCAGCGTGACGCTAGCTTCAACGATGGATATTGCGATTATTCGTGAGTTGTTTACTAATTGTCAGGCAGCTATTCGAATATTAGACAAAGATGAAGCATTTGATTTGGAGCTTAAGAAAGCTTTGGAGAAATTGCCAAATTACCAAATCGGTCGCTTCGGACAAATCCAAGAGTGGGTTGAGGATTATGAGGAAGCGGAGCCAGGGCATCGACATATTTCTCATCTGTATGGTCTTCATCCAAGTGATCAGATTCATGAGGGTACACCAGAGTTATTCAGAGCTGCAGCAGTTACACTTGAGCGTCGTCTTGCACATGGTGGAGGACATACGGGCTGGAGCTGCGCTTGGCTGATCAACCAGTTTGCTCGGCTTAAGGATGCAAGTCAAGCCTATAGTAGTGTTCAAACCTTACTATCCAAATCCACTTACTCCAATTTATTCGATGCTCATCCACCGTTTCAAATCGATGGGAATTTCGGAGGAACAGCGGGGATTGCTGAGATGCTGCTGCAAAGTCATTTGGGATATATTGAGCTGTTACCTGCGCTTCCACAAGCTTGGAAGGAAGGTAGCGTGAGCGGAATTAAGGCAAGAGGTGGGTTCACTATCGCTATGACATGGCAACAGCAACAGTTAGATGAGGCCATTGTATTAAGCGAACGTGGTGGGAAGTGCACGCTAAGCTACGCTAAGTCGGATCTTGTCATAACGAGCGAGCAAGGAACTCTTGTAGATGTGGTTGAAGGACAGTTTGAAGCGACAGCAGGAATCAAATACATTGTAAGGGTTAAATGATCTCTGAAACATAATCGACGACATTTACGTTAATAAATGGAAGTCGAATAGGTCAGGGGAGATACAGTTGAAAAAAATAGTAAATTTACTAGTCATCTTTACCGCATTCGTATGCTCCAGTTGTCAGAATGGAAATACTGTAGAGTCAGTCGAGCATCAACGAGAATATACGTTGGCCGATCTTGATACGCGAATAGTTGAAGCCTCGAATCGATTTGGTCTTACTCTATTCAGTGAATTGTCGAAGCAGAAATCAGACGATAATGTGTTCATATCGCCTCTGAGTATTTCATCTGCTCTTTCATTAGTCAATGAGGGTGCAACTGGGGAAACAACTAAGGCGTTGATGAAAACGCTTGAATTAGGCACGATGTCCAAGGAGGAAGTCGGTCAAGGATACCGTATGCTGCTTGATTTGTTGAGGAGCTCAGAGGATCGTGATGTAGAGCTTAATGTCGCTAACTCCATATGGATGCGCGAAGGTCAAAAGTTTCACGAAGCATTCGTGCAACGTAGTCGCACCTCCTACCATGCGGAAACCAACCAGCTTGATTTCAATAGCCCCTCAGCGGTCAAGAAAATGAACAACTGGGTGGATCAACAAACGAATGGGAAAATTAAAGAAATGGTGAAAGTCATTCATGCCCGATCTATCTTATATGTTTTGAATGCTGTGTATTTTAAGGGGGCATGGTCGCAGCCTTTTCAGCCTCAGGCTACGTCCGAGGGTAAATTTCATGTGCCGGACTCAGAAGCGGTTTCCATTGAATTGATGTCTAAGAGCGGACACTTTGAATACACCAAACAGCCCGAATATGAGGCGATTCGCATTCCTTTTGGCAAAAAGGAGTCAGCATCCATGGTCATCTTCCTCCCTGAAGCAGCAGAGGGATCGGTTAACCAAGTTCTTCAGAAGCTAACCGCTGATTCGGAGCTGATAACCAAGCCTTTCGAGCTGCGCCAAGGTAGGGTGGACTTACCCAAGGTTAAGTTTGACTATTCAATAAGCTTAAATGACGCGCTTCAGGCAATGGGTATGGGTGAAGCATTCGACGAGGTCCGGGCGGACTTCTCCCTTATGGCCCCACAGCCTCCCAATATATTCATTAGTAAAGTCGATCATAAGACAACACTAGAAATTAATGAACAGGGAACGGAGGCAGCCGCAGCGACTAAAGTAGAGATGCTTGCTGGAAGCTCGGAGCCTAGTGATCCCTTCCATATGACGATTGACCGGCCTTTCATCGTTGCTATTGTTGATCAAGTCACGAATAGCATTCTGTTTATTGGAACAGTTGTGAATCCGAATCCAAAACATATTGGATAGAAAATGCAAAGGGGTGCCCCAGAGAGTTATAAATGGGACACCCCTTTTTGACGCATTGTGACAATGCCAGATACCAGTTTACTTGATTAGCCTTCAGAATCTTTATCCAAGAACAAGGATTGTTCATATTCTTCAGGGGTATTCACATTGATGACAAAGTTTGTATCTATTTGGTTATCCAGAAAGGTTGATTTCTCCACGCTAAGATGCGGAATGATATCTAAGAAGCCCCCGACTCGATATTGTCCTTTATTTAATAGACTCGGAATCAGGTTAACACTCCTTTTATCGTAGATGCCATGAAGCGGATGAAGCCGACCATCGATGTAAGGAATGACTGCGTCGTTGTCTGATTGTCGTTTCAAGTCTAACATGAATTGAGCAGCACGAGCGGAAAGGAATGGCATGTCGCAACCGACTAGCCACACATCGGGATATTGGGCTAAGGATAGTCCGGCATGTATGCCAGCAAGCGGACCCTTGTCGCAATAATAATCAGTAATGATTCTAACATCTGAATCTATTAAGGGTAAAAATGTTTTAGGCTCGTTCGTTACAAGAATGATCTCATCGCAAATCTGCTTCAATTGACGAATTTGTCGATGTATCAGTCTCTCATTTTGAAATAGAAGCAAGGCTTTATGGGATCCGCCCATTCTCCGATTTTTACCGCCGGCAATAATGACCCCCGACAGCATAGACGGCTCCTCAGTACGTACCAGCTTGGCTATGTCCATCATCTTAGGCCCCCACATCATCATTGAAATAGTTGCATGGCTTAATTATAACTTGATTATCGCTCCAACGCTCCTCTAGCTCTATGATCAATCTCACAGCTATCACTTAAAGTTCATATTGTTGTCATTGTGATGACGATCACATTTATTGTTCACCATGACGCACCAATGTGAGACTGATCACATTTCTACAGGAACTGCTTTTGTTATAATGACTCCAATGGATAAGGAGGTGCCTGAGATGGAAGCTGTCCGTAATTTGCCAGAGGACTCACAAATTCGGAATTCCTCCTACTTCACGAGTGGGAATTTAGAGAAGATGAAACAGATTATGTATTCCTATAAATTCAATTTGGATACAGCCGTCTTCCATGAGGGAGATGCTGCCGATAAGCTGTATTTCATCCTTTCTGGAAGGGTTAAAGTAACGAAGTTTTCCGAAGAAGGCAAGGAATATATTATGTCCGTCTATCATGCGGGTGATTTTTTTGGGCAACTAGATCCTTTTCACGAATCCAAGCATAGCTTTACTGCACTTACGATGGAAAAATGTGAAATTGGTATTATTCAAAGAAGTGATCTAGAAATTCTCATATGGCAGTACGGAGATTTGGCTATCGAGTTCATGAATTGGATGGGTTACATGCAACGATTATCGCAATCGAAATTTCGTGATCTCATTATGTATGGCAAACCAGGGGCGCTCTGTTCAACGCTCATTCGATTGTCGAATAGTTACGGCTCTGTTGACGAGAATGGGATCCATATTTCACTGAAGCTGACGAACTCTGAATTGGCGGATTACATCGGTAGCGCGCGAGAAAGCGTGAATCGTATGTTAGGTGATTTGAAAAAAGCGGGCGTGATTTCCATGAACGATGGAACCATTACGATTTTGAATTTGAAATATCTACAGAGTGTATGTAAGTGTGAACAATGTCCTAAAGAATTGTGCAGAATCTAATTTGAAAATCAAAAAGTACTAGGGGCTCCTGACTGCATCTGAGGATGTAAAAGGGAGCCTTTACTTGTTTAAATGGCCATGAGGATGCAATTGGCATTCCCTCTTTTGGTGATTATTGTCACATTATGTTTGGTATCCTTGTGATAAAGTTAGCCACGTATAAAAATTTGGAAAATATGAGGGGTTTTGTGAAAGTCGGTTCTGTAAGAGACATCCTGATTACTAGATGAAGTTAGTGTACACGACCAAAATTTCTAAATCTGGATGAGGGGGAATTCATGTGAAATTAGGAATTACTGGGAAAATATCGCTCATAACCTTATCCATTGTTTTAGTTAGTATCGGGTTGGTCACGACTGTTAGTTATTTTACAAGCTACAATCAGGTGAAGGAAGCAGCAGGAGTTGAATTAATCGGCTGCGCTAATATCACTACTGGGCTTATTAATGCTGGAGAAATTGCTAAGCTGGCGAATGGGGACATGTCGAATGTTACCAAGGTGGAAAATGAGATCAGTAAGACGGTTTCCAAAAAGCCGATTTTCGAAAGTCATTACATAATCTCATTGGACGGAAAAATTTTGGCAGCGGACAAGTCATTACAAGCGGAGGGGTATAAAGCAGGAGATAGCTTCTATATCGATACAAATGCTCTTGAGATGATTGTTAAAATGAAACACCCGGAATATACGGATGTGTATGAATATGGTGACATCAAGAGAATGACTGGGTACGCTCCGATCTATGAGGATAATGATTCCAATAAAAATTTAATTGCATTAAATGCTATTAATTTCGATGCAAGTATCTTAAAAGAACGAACTTGGCAAATGGTCAAAGCAACGATAATCATTGGCAGTTTGCTTCCATTTCTAGCTGCATTAATTACGTTCCTGGTCGTTAAAGCCATTATGCATCCGATCAGAAGAATGAATGAGCATGTCAATCGAGTAGCTAACGGGGATCTAAGTGTCGTTTCATTGGATGTTAGAAGCAAGGACGAGATCGGACAGCTGTCGGCCAACTTCAATAAAATGGTCAACAATTTATCGATGCTGATTAAGCAAATGAAGTTGAGCTCTGATCAGCTTAGTCGCAATAACAATGATCTTACTAGAATAGCTGAACAAACTGGGGCATCTGCTCATTCGATTACGATGGCAACCGATGAAGTAGCCAGTGGCGCGACTCAACAAGCGGGCATAGCCGGAAATATGCTGAGTTTAATTGAAGATACGATGCGCAATGTCATTTCTGGGGATAGCAAGGCTAGGGTGGCACTTGAGATTGCAAGTGGATCAACGAAACAAGCTCACCGAGGAGAAGAAGCCGTCAAGAGTGCAATTGATCATTTGAGTACAGTGATTCATACGAACTCGTTAGCTGCCGATTCCGTACAAGTTCTGAACACACGATCGACTGAAATTGGTGCAATGATTATTGTGATATCAGAAATATCTTATCAAACCAATATTCTTTCACTGAATGCAGCAATTGAAGCCGCTCGTGCAGGCAACATGGGAAAGGGGTTTGCGGTCGTTGCTGAGGAAGTACGCAAATTAGCTATTAAATCTAGTAAGGCAACGGAACAAGTTACAGCGTTAATCAATCAAATACAAGAAGATATCGAGAATATGACTATAAATATGGACAGCAACTTAATTGCAGTTAATCAGCAGGCGGAGAAAATTCAAGAAGGAAATGATGCATTAGGAAAAATTGTTGAGCAAGTCGTTCGTACTGAACATAGTGTGAAAGAGATGCAGATGCTCTTTGGTGAAGTAGCTACGCTGTCAAAAAGTGTACTGTCGGGGATCGAAACTGTGGCGAGCATCACTCAACAATCGGCCGCATCAACAGAAGAGGTATCTGCTTCAGCTCATGAACAGTCCTCACATGTCGATAACATGATCCATCATTTCCAGTTGATTTCAGACATCATTAATCGCCTTCGTGAAGAGGTTAATCATTTTAAAGTTCAGTAGGGTAGTTTGCGACTTGGAAGGTAGGGAATGAGCGGGGAAGAAGCGGACACGACGATTGTTGGAACGGTGGGTTTAATGTCGGAAGTGTCCGCTAATCCACCAAGCTACTTGGGGACGATTAAATTAATCTTGGTTCCTTGGCCGGGCTCGGAAATAATGGTGAATTGACCCCCAACACTGCGGGCCCGTTCCTCCATGCTAAACAAGCCAACGCCACGTAAATCTGCAACACGAGTAAACCCTTTACCATCGTCTTCAATGCTTGCTTTTACGTGAGTATCGAATTCGTGTAAGGTAACTCGCGCCTCAGCCACATCTGCATATTTCCCAATATTCGTAAGCGCTTCTTGAATGATACGGTATATTGTCGTTTCCTTCGTCGAATCTAGTCGCTTGCGTAAGTTACAATCGAAATAAACTTGAATGCCGTAATGTTCGGCATAATTCTCGATATAAGAGCGGATAGCTGGAACAACACCTAAGTCGTCCAGAACAGAGGGACGAAGCTCCCAAGCCATACCACGTACTTCTTCGATAATTAAAGCAACATTGCTTCGAATCGTTTCAAGCTCCTTAAGCTTCGTATCACTGATTACTCGATCCATTTGGATTAATAAAGAAAATAAGCTCTGGCCGATACCATCATGAAGCTCTCGCGAGAATCTTCTGCGCTCTTCCTCTTGAATGTTCATGACATTCGTCATCATCTGCTGTAACTCGACTTCAACCTTCTTAAGCTGGGTAACCTCATTTCGGATGGCTAAATATTGATAGGGACGTTTGAACTCATCAAGAAAAGGCACGATGGTCGTATTCACCCAATAGAATGAACCATCCCTTGCCTTGTTTTTGATTTCACCATGCCAAACACTACCAGAGGAAATGGTGTCCCAAAGCTTCTCCATAAACTCCTTGCTATGGTAACCAGAATTAATGATACGGTGATCCCGTCCTATTAATTCATTCCGATCATATTGAGATATTTGGCAAAATTTGTCGTTCACATATTGAATGCGCCCACGGTGATCGGTTACAGCCACAATTGAAGATTCATCTAAGGCAAATTTAACGTCTGTGAGCTCTCTTAAAGACTGCTTTAATTCGTCGCGAAATACCGAGTCGATGATATGCTCATCGATTTGTTCCTGTAGACGGGTAATATTGTGGCCAATGCCTTCAGGATACGCCTTATCGGTTTCGTTATTCAAAGCTCAACAATCCTTTCTTTAAGGCGTATTTGACTAGATCGGGTCTTGTTTTGAGACCAAGCTTGCCCATCAGATTGCTTTTGTGTGACTCGACAGTTTTAACGCTAAGTATCAGTTGCTCGGAAATTTCCTTGTTGCTATACCCTTTGGCGATAAGAGCCAATACTTCCTTCTCTCGGTCGGAAAGCGTTTCGTAAGTGCTTGGAGTCTCACCTTTTTTAATTTTCTCTATATATTCTGTCATAAGTCTTTTCGTTGCAATAGGGTAGAGGTAGGCGTTGCCAGTTGCTACAGATTGAATCGCGGTTACCAATTCTTCATGGGGAGCGCTTTTTAATATATAACCTGAAGCACCGGCATGAATGGCGCGAAATAAATACTCATCATCATCGTGCATCGTTAATACGAGAACAGCAACATCCGGAAGAAGCTTCTTAAGCTCCGTTGTTGCGGTTAGACCATCTTTGCCATGTGGCATATTTAAGTCCATTAATACAACATCTGGCCGCAATTCCATTGCAGTCTGAATCGCTTCGTCTCCATCAGCGGCTTCACCGATTACAGACATGTCGTTCTTGCCATCAAGAAGCAATTTAAGCCCCGATCGGACGACTGCGTGATCGTCTACCAATAATATCTTGACCATGGGTATGCCCCTTTCATTTACATCATCTATCCTATCATACCAAATAAAAAAGAATCCCGACAATCACTGTCATAGGATTCACTTATTCGAATTCATTTGTAAGCGATATAGAGTCTAGTTCATCTTGTATAGCGTGGATATCACTAGATTCATAGGGGAGTGGTGATCGACGTGCAACAAGTAAAATAGCCTGTATTTGTTCACCCATTGTGAGAGGGAAGGCAGCGGCACAACGAAGTTGCTCAGCCATCATTAACGGACATTCTTTACGGAATCCAGTAATAGGCGGCGAGCGATCATCCCAATTGATTACTTTTCCAATCCTTAAAGCTAATCCTGCAGGACCCGAACCTGGCTTCAAAGTCATCTGCCTATATTTCTCGCTTCGACAGCCAACTGCATAAGTCCAGCGATAGCAGTGTTCAGTAGATCGAGTAATCGCGAGGGCGGAAAAATCACTACAGGATAGTAGGCGGAAATTTTCCAGTACTTGTGTAATATTGCGATGTATCAATGACATCTGGATATTCCCCTTCCCTATGTTCTCTGAATGATAAACCTGCCACATTACTATTGTAGTGGTTTTGTGCGAATTTGTAATTCAGGGAACCCCCCTAAATTGAGGATCAGGGAATTCCCTATGTGACATTGATGAACCGGGAATAGTTATTCTTTTTTTATTGTTTGATGATGTTGAGGCTATAGGATAATGTTATAATTCGTGGGAATTCATTTTCTAATATTTGCTAAGAGGAGTACTTACAAAATGCGGATTTTGACAACTGTGGTTTTGATGTGTTTAATGCTTATTGGCTGTGCAACGGGTGATAAAGGGGATTCACAGTATACTGACTATATTGAGAAGGGGAAAGACGCGTACATCAATAATGATTTTGAACTCGCAATTTCCTTATTCGGTGAGGCGAAGAAAATAAATCCAACAAGCGAGGCGAATGACTTATTAAATAAAGCGATTGATAGCCATGCGAAAGAGAACAAGAAGGCTACTACCGTTAACACAGCTGAGGCTACCGAGTTATCCAATAAGCTGCTTGGAGAATGGGGACAGGTTCCGAGCTCCAATAAGGGCTATTATTATATTAACATTCAGAATAAAGATGCGGACTCGGTAAATATTGAAATGATATTTACACAAGATCCTCCTGCGAGCAGATATGCTTCCATTGAAGTAGAAGCCGTGTTCTCTAATGGAGCCTATCATTTTGAATATGAGGATGATGGATGGGGCAACAAGGGAAATGGAGCAGTGAAGTGGATTTCAGAGGATGAAATTAAGGTGGATATTAATCAAACCTATAGAAATCCTGAAGCGAATTGGTCACTAAATACGAGTGATTCGTGGCCCAAAATTACAGAACAAATGAAAAAGCAAGCCGCATTAGCGGAATCAACATTGGAACACGCGGATACTCCTTCGGAACTCATTCCTAAAGATTCACTGGGGCTGACAATAGAGCAATTCACTGAAGCCTTTAATCAATACGCGGACATCGGTGGAATGGAATCAAGAATAAGCGATGTTTCACTATCTGATCAACTAGGAAACTCACAAAAGTCTTTTGTCCTTCTGCTAACTGATTCACTATCGATTATTGGAACTTTGAATACGACGAATGATCTCATTAAAGAAGTAGTCATCGGAAATCCAATAAGCTATAAGAGTGCTGAGGATAATAGTGAATTTTTCTTAGCTAAGGCTTCGATGGTTGGAGCCGCAAATCCAGAGCTCCCTTCTGATCAAATCAGTGAAGTACTTACGGATCTAGGCTTGTATGAGGCGATCCAAAGTGAAGATAAATCAGAGGCGAAAGTCATTCGTGGAAGTGTGAAGTACCAATATTATTTTCAAGATGAACATTTGATCTTGATTGCTTCGCCAAACAAATAGAAGTCAACATATTTTCACCTCAAATAAGACGTATAAATTAAGGCTCAAAGCCTTCTTGGCTCACATAAAGCTGATCTTCGGAAAAAACCTGTTTCAATCGCTCATAGACTAGACGATAGGCAGACGGGTGATACCATTCCTCTAAGCCTAACTTTGTATACAAATTCTGGATGCCTAAACTACGCGTTCTTTTGCCTCCGCTGCCGTCTCCCATGAAATAATCATCCACACACACTCGATTGACGAGTGGATGCAGTATTTCCGCAAACCCCTCACTGCTTGGCAGCATTGGAGCAATCGCAACCTGTGTAGGCACGCCTGCTTCAGCCAATAATTGAAGTGTCTTTAATCTTGAGGCTATGGGGGGAGCGTCGGGAGCAAAATGCTTGCGGATCTCTTCAAGGTCTGTCTCTATCGTCATACTGACACGCACTTTATCCTTTAAGTGTACGAATAAATCAATATCTCTACGAACAAGCGGGCTTCGGGTTTGGACAAGCAAGAAATCGGGAGGGTGTTGAGCCATGACTTCCAGTAATGAACGGGTTATTTGCTCTTTATATTCAATGGGTTGATAAGGATCAGTACTCGATGACATGAAGATGGTTACGGGACCTTTGGTCTTGGCACGAAGAAGCTCCTTGCGGAAAATATCCGATGCCTCTTTCTTAATGTCAACCCAAGAACCCCATTCTGCGTTACGGAATGTTGAGACAGGCATACGCCGTACATAGCAATACGAACAGCCAAAAGTGCATCCCGTATAAGGATTTAACGAATGACTATAGCCTGAGAGGAAACCTGTACCTTTATTTAAGAGCGTTTTCGGAGTTTTGTAGAGGTACTCTATTTTTCTTGACATCGTAGATCACACCCCCTTGAACAGTATAACCCCAGTCGTGAATGTTTGTACGTTTTCTTGAATGTAATCGCAAGATAACGACAAAAAAAGATCAATGCCCCTATTCTAAAAGGAGCATTGATCTCTTCATTTAAAATGGCTATTATTTAAACACTTTCAAACGATCATCTAGCGGTTGGAATGTTTTTTCGCCTGCAGGCATTGTAGCTTTACCAAATGGCATTTGCGCGATCAATTTCCAACTGAATGGTGCATTCCATTCTTTAGCGACCTGCTCATCAATAAGCGGATTATAATGCTGCAAGGATGCCCCGTAGCCTTCGGTTGCTAGTGCTGTCCATATTACGTGCTGCAGCATCCCAGTAGAATGAAGGGACCACAATGGGAAGTTTTCTTGATATAGAGGGAATTGCTCTTGAAGTCCTTGAACGACGGATTGATCCTCGAAAAATAACACTGTGCCATAGCCACTGCGGAATGCTGCCATTTTCTGAGCTGTAGGTTCAAAGCTGTCCGCAGGGACAATTTTTTTAAGCGTCTCTTGAGTAAGATCCCATAGCTTGTTGTGTTGTTCGTTCAAGAGCAAGATCACTCGTGCGCTTTGGGAGTTGAAGGATGACGGTGTGTGTAGTACAGCTTCACCGATCAAAGCCTCAAGTTTCTCATCGGACAGAATTTCTTCTTTACTAATTGCATATATACTGCGGCGTTTCTTCACTGCATCCAAAAATTCGTTACTCACGTTGTCCATCTCCTTATGATCGATCTTCTTGGTGAAAACTTCTGTTGCATCAAGTAGTTTTCCCTGAGGGCAACGTATAATAACAAAGCCCGTCTTAAACGATTATGCAACAACTACTTACAATTTGTAAGTAGGAACATTAATGTGCTATAGTATCAAAAAGTATACTGTAAGGAAAGAAGTGTATGACAATGAGTCCAAATGACGAGCTTAATCCAAGTCAATGCAAGGTTGTTGTGGCGCTTGATGCAATTGTTGGCAAATGGAAGCCAATCCTATTGTTGCAGCTCATGACAGGGGGCACCAAACGATTCAGCGAATTAAGGAAACTTATACCCAACATCACGCAGAGGATGCTAACCTCACAGCTTCGTGATCTGGAGGAACAGGATTTAATTCAGCGTGTCATCTATGCTCAAATCCCGCCAAAAGTGGAATACTCCATAACTGATTATGGGAAAACGCTAATGCCTTTACTTCATGAGATGCACAAGTGGGGAGTAGCACATCTAGAACATATGGATGAGAAGGGGCTGGAAGATTCGATTCCAATTGGAGATGCGTAGTTGATATTACGAGGTGAGCGAAAAGGAATTCATGATACGGGGTGGAACTATTTGTAACACAATTGTGAAAATTGACCGACAAGACATTCCGAAAGCTGCGAGCGTTCTAGCTCAAGTATTCGCGAAGGACGACCCGTTGTATGCTCATATTTTGCCCGATGAGAAGACAAGACTGCGCGTGCTGAATATTTTTTTCCATCGTTATATTGAAATGATGTATCCGTATTCAGATTTATTGACGACGTCAGATCGCCATGAAGCGGTGGCACTGGTGTTCCATTCGGAACGAGAAGCGGGGACATTACGCTCGAAGATCAAGTATATGACTCGTGTTGTACTAGCGATTATCAAATCATCGCCAATCTGCACAATCATTGGAGTACGGGGATTTATTCGAGGGATATCCATTCTTCATAGCATGAGCTCATCGTGGCTGTCCATGCTTGGAGATCGTGAATATATGCATTTAGATATGCTAGTTGTACAGGAGCAGTTTCGCGGACAGGGTTACGTGTCTAAGGTAATCAAGCCACTGCTTGCGGAATGTCGCACTAAAAATATCGTATGTACATTAGAGACACAGACGTTGAGCAATTTACCAATCTATGAACATTATGAGTACCGCACGGAGAAGATCATACCGCTGACAAACAGCTCGCTCGAACAGTATTGTATGGTGTACAAACCGGAAATATAAAATTTTAATCGTATTTCGAAGACGTTGGGCTTACCGCCTAGCGTCTTTTTTTATGCTCCTTGTCATAAGTCTGACACAAGTTTAACTAATGGCTACTATGTTAACTGTAGCAACTAACAAAAATATCCCTGGCGGTTTCTATGTACTGAGACCAATAGTCATACGAACGGAGTTTATAACATAAATTTGCTTCAATGAGGTTATAAAATTGTCCTTGTAATCATCCAAAGGAGAGGAGTATATCTCTTGGAAAATAAGATTAGGACGCAAGCAATGAATGAAGACATACCGCAACCCATTAGAAGTGTAGATGGAGCAGGAGCGACGGATTTTGGACCTCGTGACGTCATGCGAGATAAAGAAAACCCTAACCTGCTAGTTCCGCCAATTACGGACTCTGGCTTGATCCCAAATTTGAAATTTTCATTCTCGGATACACATATGCAATTAAATCAAGGTGGCTGGTCTAGAGAAATCACAGTTAGAGAGCTTCCAATTGCGACCAGTCTTGCGGGAGTAAATATGCGCTTAACTCCGGGGGGTGTTCGTGAGCTCCACTGGCATCAACAAGCAGAATGGGCTTATATGCTACTGGGTCAGGCACGTATTACCTCGGTTGACCAAGAGGGGCGAAATTTCATTGCTGATGTTGGTCCCGGAGATCTCTGGTACTTCCCACCGGGACTCCCACATTCGATTCAAGGGTTGGAAGAGGGCTGCGAATTCCTGCTTGTATTCGATGATGGACATTTTTCAGACTTGAATACATTATCAATTTCAGATTGGTTTGCGCATACACCCAAAGACGTTCTATCCGCTAATTTTGGCGTTCCTGAGAGTGCTTTTGACAGTATACCAAAAGATCAGCTTTATATTTTTCAGGACAAGGTGCCTGGCCCGATAGCAAGTCAGAAGGTTCAATCCCCTTATGGTACGATTCCCCAAACCTTTAAGCATCAACTCCTAGGGCAAGTACCGATTAGAACGCCTGGTGGAAGCGTGCGAATCGTAGATTCAACGAACTTTCCTATTTCCCAAACCATTGCAGCTGCATTAGTTGAGATTGAACCCGGTGCAATGAGAGAGCTACATTGGCATCCTAATAATGACGAGTGGCAATACTATCTTACAGGACAAGGACGTATGACGGTTTTTGCTGGTAACGGCACAGCACGCACATTTGATTACAGAGCCGGTGATGTCGGTTATGTCCCGTTTGCTTATGGTCATTATATTCAGAATACAGGCAATCAAACCTTGTGGTTTCTGGAAATGTTCAAGAGCAACCGGTTTGTCGATGTGTCCTTGAACCAATGGATGGCACTCACTCCACGTGATCTGGTTCGAGATAATTTGCATGTTGGACCGGAATTGTTAGACGCGCTGCGTAAAGAGAAATGGCCGGTCGTTAAATATAGTCATGTGAATGAAAATGATACATAAATAGGGGAAAGGAGCCATCTACATCGATGGCTCCTTTGTTTTTTGCATTCCAAGGAATGAAAGTTCACCGTTATGTTCTAATGTGAAATCACATTCCCAATCCTGCCAGATATGATGGAATTTCGTCTCCGAAATGGGGTAGAAGGGAATGACTGCTTCATCGTTCCAAATAAAATACAATTGATCTTCATTTCGACTAACTATGGCTTTACAGCCATAGCCTTCATACGTTCCCATGTAACTTGCATATGTGCTTTCTTGGAGAGCGCAGGATGGCGGACGAGTGGGAACAATGATATTTTCTCCAAACAATAATCCGGACAATGCTTCAGTAAGCTTTGTCACAGGCACAAAATCATAATTTGTTAACATAATTATGGTCGTGTGTTCATCTGGATATCGGTGCATTTCGCTACGGAAACCACGGTAAGCTCCCCCATGATAAATTCTTCTGCGATTATATCGTTGATCAAGAAACCAACCAAAACCGTAATTGAAGTCATTTGACGTAAAAGCCATTTCCATTGTGCTTGTTGAAACGAGTGTATCTGAATATAAAGCTTGATCCCATTTATACAAATCATCGATTGTTGAATACATTGCGCCCGCTGCAAAGATGGAGCTCATATCCATGTACTCACATTGAACGAACTCTTCCCAACTGGAGTGGTAAGAAGCTGCCATCTTTGGTACTACTCTTTTGTTATCGTCGATACCGGTATTTACCATTCCGAGAGGTTTTAATATGTTATTCGTTATATAATTCGCAAATGGTAACCCCGTAATATTCTCAATAATCATACCAAGCAAATAATAACCTGAATTGTTGTATGCAAAAGAAGTCCCTGGCTTACTAGATAGTGGTTTATCCATGAACAGGTTAAGTACTTTTTGATGAGTGAGCTTCAACTTGTTTAATGTTTTATTGTAGTCAGGGGTGCTGGTGTAATTGATAAGCCCAGAAGTGTGATTGAGTAAGTGTGTGATCGAAATATGTTCGAAATGTTTAAGCTCGGGCAGGTAAGTCCCAATACGATCTTCGAAACGAAGAAGGTTTTGTTCATAGAGCATCATAATGGCCAACGCGGTAAATGACTTCGTTAAGGACCAAATTCTAAACTTAGTATCAATTGAATTTGTTATTTGGTGCTCAATACTTGCATAACCGAATGCTTTTCTTAAAATGACTTCTCCATTTCGAGCTACTAATATTGCGCCACTTAGTGGCCAATTGTTTTCATATTTGGTTAAGTATTTATCCAAACTTAGAGTGAGATCATTCATGGATAAGACCTTTCGACTTTACATATTTTCACTTTATAGTTCTGGTACCAGTCTTGTTTACCTTTTTCTTGCGCAACGAGGTGAGCTTGATTTTGCTTCCAATTACTAATCGCCTCAAGACTCTCCCAATAGGAAATGGTTATGCCAGATCCGGAAGCATCTCTGACACTTTCCACCCCAATGAAACCGGGCTGCCGGGATGCAAGCTGCTCCATTTTATCAGCCATGACACCATAGCCATTATCTCCTTCAGTTCGTTGACTTGAAAATATGACAGCATAATATGATCCTATAGGTTCGTGAACCATTTCAGTCAGCTCCTTTAAATCATTAAGTAAACATATTACCTAGATTATACTATTGTATAGTTATTGCTAGTGGCATTATTTGATATTCTTTCGCAACAATCAGCCTGAAATGGCTAAAACATTCAATCGACTATTCACAAAATGAGACAGGTGCATTAATATGATAATGATAATCAGTATCATTAATTGGACTGTTAAGAATGTAATATCTACATAGCGTTTAAGTTTTGAATTGTTTAGAAGGAGTGAGTTGTTAGGAAGGAGAAACGGTTTCCGTAGTACAAATAGGGTCGAAAGCATTATATGTGTTAGCCGCAAAAGGCGGAAATTATGGCAGTGCGACGATCTATCAAATGCTAGGATTAAAGCCAACAGAGAAGGCATTAAACATGGCAGAAGGATTTGAGAATATTTCACTTGAGGTATTAGCTGAGTATCTGGGTGATCATACATTCGTATATGTGAATTCTAAAGAAGATGCCGAGCAGATTTATAACAGCGCGATATGGAAGGGAGCTTCATCGGTTAAGAAGGGTAATGTTTATTATTATGGTGAATTCGGCGACGAATTTGTAATGGAGGATCCCTATTCACTTGAGCTTCAATTAGATACTATCGTTAATGTTTTACTGGAAAATCAGAAGTAGAAACAAGCGCTATGATCGGTTACTTAACGTTTTGACATCGTATTTTGAAATTTTTCTTAACTCTCCCATTTAATTATTGATATTGATAATCATTATCAATTATAATGGTTATTGAAGTAGGGAGAGGGGAGGAAGATACGATCATTGTAGATGACCATATATTACTATGGAGTCAAGCTTCCATTAAGGTGCTGGATATACGCCATACGATGATGAGAACAGGCGATGCCTTGTATTCATACAGATTGCCGACCAGTATGTTTCTTCTGGCGACACGCGGAGGCGCCCAAGTATTGCTGGACGGCATGGAGATTATCTTAGACCGATTTCAAGTGATACATAGCGGCAAAGGAGCGCAGTTGGACATTTTTCCAACAGAAGAGTTATTCGAATATTATATGATCTTCTATAAAGCATCCATTCCGCTTCCGAGTCGCCAGGAAATCATTAGACTAATGGAGCGAAGTAATCCGTTTCAAATGCAATATAATTTGTTGCCGAACGATCCCATCTCACTTTTTCATAAAGTCAAATTAATGGATCAGGAATGGAGACTGTCTGGGTCTCTAGAGCGATTTCAGGTTAAATCGTTGTTTTATCAATTTGTTTACAGTATTTTGCAGCAACTTCATAGGCAAGGAATTGATATGAAAGAACCGGATCTTGCTGCTCAAGCGATCTCGTACATAGAGGAGCATTATGCGAAATCAGTAAATTTAGAATCGCTAGCGGAAAGTCTGAATTACAGTATTCCACATTTGTCGGCATTGTTTAAGAAGTGTACCGGATACAGTCCAATCGATTATCTCATTCGGATACGGATCGATAAGGCGGCCAGCCTTCTGTCGGAAACGAACGCTAATATTCGAGAAATTGCCGCCAGCGTGGGGTATAACGATCCTTATTATTTTGGAAGACTGTTCAAAAAGATTAAGGGCGTTTCACCTGATCGGTTTAGAGCCAAGGAATGGGTGCAGCTTGAAGCAGAAGATAATCCCTCTAAATTCATTCGATCCTCCATTGTTTCGAAGAGGATTCGACGTTATATTGATAGTGATAATCATTATCAATATAAAAATAGAGGAGAATCACAGATGTACACACATTCCAAATCGACCGCTGCAGCAACATTGTTGCTTAGCTTTGCGCTGTTGCTCAGCGCTTGTTCCGGAGGCACTTCGACCACAAGAACTGCAACCGAGGGGACTCCGTCACCTTCAAGCTCGATATCGGTATCGCAAAGCTCAGCCCAATCGAATTCTGGACAGACCACTGCAGACCTGCAAACCAAAGTCATATCGACGATCAACGGTGATGTCACAATCCCGAAAAATCCTCAACGCATTGTAGCCGATCAATATTTAGGCAGTATCATTGCGCTTGGTATCACTCCGATTGGAACACCCGGACTACACCGAAAAAATCCTTATTTAGCTGAAGCTCTCAAGGAAGTTGAGGATGTTGGTGATGTGAATGGCTCTTTGGAAAAGGTAATCGATTTACAGCCCGATTTAATTGTGACCGGAGCATCAGAAGATGAAGGAAGATATCAGCAATTATCCAAGATTGCCCCAACTATTTCGATTCCTTATGGGGAATTGAAGAATGCGCATGAGGAGTTGACCTTCTTTGGTAAGCTCTTCGGCAAAGAAAAGGAAGCGGAGGCTTGGCTTGCCGATTATGATCGTCGGATTGCAGTTGCACGAGAAAGTGTAGAAAAGGTAATCCCACCCGATGCGACATTTACTATCTTTGAGATGGCGGACAAAGTTACCTATGTTTATGGAGACAATTTTGGTCGGGGGGGTCAGGCCGTCTACCAAGCGCTTGGTTTTAAACCGCCTGCTCCTATCGCAGCTGAGATTCTAGAAAAGCAGTGGGCTGAGCTGTCTAATGAAGTGCTGTCAAAATATGCGGGCGACTATATCATCCTGACGTCTAACGTGCGCACTTTGGAAGATGTTAAAGCTGACCCGATCTGGTCTACGCTTGATGCAGTTAAAAACAATCACGTGTACGTATGGAAAGAGGAACGCTCATGGTACTATGATCCGATTGCCGTTCTATCGCAGACCGAGGAAATTGCTGCTTGGCTTACAGGACAGCAGTAAAGGTTTTTATTCGTGTTGCTACAGTTGGAAAGGCGAAATAATTGATAAAACCGCAGGAGAAGTTTTCCTGCGGATTTTAACATAATTTCAGGTAAGGAGGATATCCATGCTTCGTCGTTTTTTTGTTTATTATCGTCCTTATAAAAATTTGTTTATTCTGGATTTTTCCTGCGCGATATTGGCTGCTTTGTTGGAACTGGCATTTCCTCTAGCCGTGAATAAAGTGGTGGACGACTTACTTCCAAGTGGTAACTGGAAGTGGATTTTATATTCATGCCTCGGCCTGCTTGGTATTTATATTATCAGCGCTGCTCTTCATTTTGTGGTGACCTATTGGGGGCATAAGCTGGGCATTAGCATTGAGTCGGATATGCGTAAGAAGCTGTTTGACCGTGTGCAAAAGCTATCCTTTCGTTTTTTCGATAACAATAAGACGGGTCATCTTGTGTCCCGGATGACAAACGATTTGATGGATATTGGAGAAATTGCCCATCATGGACCAGAGGATTTGTTTATTGCGGTGATGACACTCGCAGGAGCATTTGGTATCATGCTCAGCATTAATTGGCAGCTAGCAGTGATGACCTTTATCATCGTCCCGCTGATGATTTATTTGTCACTTTATTTCAGCCGTAAGATGTCGGCAGCCTTCAAACGTATGTTCGCGGATATTGCAGACTATAATGCGCGAGTTGAAAACAATGTCAGTGGAATCCGCGTCGTTCAAGCGTTCTCCAATGAAAAGTATGAAATTTCCCGGTTTGCTGACAATAACAACCGCTTTCGAATGACCAAGTTGATCACTTATCGGATCATGGCATGGAACTCGTCGCTCAGTTTTATTCTGATGAAATGTGTTTCCTTGTTTGTGCTTGTATGCGGGACGTGGTTTGTTATCCAGGGTCAAATGTCATATGGGGAGTTTATCGCCTTTGTCATGCTGTCCAATGTGTTTCTGGGTCCCATTCAGCAAATTAATTCCGTGATTGAAACCTACCCGAAAGGGATCGCAGGATTTAGAAGGTACCTGGAGCTGTTAGAAACGGTGCCGGATGTTGAGGACGCACCGAATGCTCTCTCGATAAAGCAAGTACAAGGAGATATTAAATTTACTGGGGTAACCTTCGGTTATGAGAATAAAGAGAAGGTACTAAATGAAGTAAGCCTATCCATTCGGGCTGGTGAAACTGTCGCTCTCGTCGGTCCTTCCGGTGCAGGCAAGACGACGTTGTGCTCATTATTGCCGAGATTTTACGATGTCGACGATGGTTCGATTTCAATAGATGGCATAGATATTCGAAGATTAACCTTAGAATCTCTGCGTTCGCATATTGGCATCGTGCAGCAGGATGTATTTCTGTTTGACGGCACCATTAGGGAGAACATCGCCTATGGCAAGCTAGATGCGTCTGACTCCGAAATATGGCAGGCTGCGCGACGTGCGCAACTAGAGGAACTGATTAAGTCACAACCGGATGGGCTTGGTACGTTTATTGGTGAAAGAGGCGTGAAGCTATCTGGTGGTCAGAAGCAGCGGCTCTCCATAGCACGAATGTTCTTGAAAAATCCGCCTATTCTCATTCTGGATGAAGCCACATCGGCTTTGGATACTGAAACGGAAGCTGCCATCCAACTAGCTCTGTCAGAGCTTTCACAAGGACGTACAACCCTTGTGATCGCACATCGATTGGCAACCATTAAGAATGCAGATCGAATTATTGTCGTTGCTGATCAAGGGATATCTGAGCAAGGCAAGCATGAGGAATTGATTGCAGCTGAGGGGATATATAGCCGTTTGCACAGGGCCCAGTTTGGCAACTAATCGTTAAAAATAGAAAAAGAATGTGGAGGTACATGATGAACGAACAACTGGAGCTTTATGACGTCACGATTATTGGTGGAGGCCCTGCAGGGCTATATACGACTTTTTACAGTGGAATGCGCGAGTTGAAGACAAAGCTGATAGAGGCACAGGATCAATTAGGGGGGAGGTTGCTCACCTATCCTGAGAAGATCATATGGGATGTCGGGGGAGTGACGCCGATCCGCTGTGAGAAATTAATAGCTCAATTGATCGAACAAGCAGGGACCTTCGAACCGACGATTGTACTAGGCCAGCAGATCACAGACTTTGAGCGACAGCCTGATGATACCTTTATTCTGTCTACGTTAAGTGGTGAACGGCACCATACTAGAACAGTCATCTTGACGATCGGTTATGGCATTCGCAAGATGGCGAAGCTTGAGATCGAAGGGGCAGACAGCTACGAAGTGACGAATTTGTATTATACGGTGCAGGAACTGGAAGTATTTCGTGGCAAGAGGGTATTGATTTCAGGCGGTGGTGATTCTGCGGTGGACTGGGCGAATGAGTTGGAAGCCATTGCTGAAAGTGTAACGGTTGTACATAGAAGAGATAGCTTTGGGGGCCATGAGCGAAACGTGTCCCGGATGAAGCAATCGTCGGTTGACGTACGTACACCCTATGCGGTGCAAGCACTCCATAGTAAGAATGGGAAAGATATTGATCTAGTGACTATTGAGCATATGGAAACCAAGGAGCAGGAATTTTTGGAGGTCGATGCTGTCATCGTAAATCACGGGATGAGGAGTGATTTTGGTCCGATTCGTAATTGGGATCTCAACTTAGGCGAGTGGAATGCGACTGTAGGTGAGAAGATGGCGACCAACATTCCCGGTATATTCGGTGCAGGAGATTTCGTATCTTATGGCAGTAAAGTTGGACTCATTGCTGGAACGTTTACGGACGGTGTGCTGGCGCTCAATAGCGCTAAGCTCTACTTGGATCCGGAAGCGCCAACTATGGCATACGTTTCCTCTCATAATCAACGGTTTAAAGAAAAGAACAAGCAGTTCGGCATAGAGGATAATCAAGCACAATAATTCATGTAGTTAATGAAGGTGGCACATATGAATCAACATGCTAGTTCCATTCCTCAAGAAACCTCAGTAAAAGCAGTCAAATTCCGTTCCCGACCATGGGTCGCCACTCTGATCCTAACCGGTGGGTTAGTCGCATTGGTATTTGGAATAGCCTTGTCTGTTTCATTTGGGGCGGCGGATATTAAATTTTCTGTCGTATGGGAAGCCGTTTTTAGCTTTAATCCTGATGTTACTCAGCACCAGATTATTCAGGAACTCCGCTTACCGCGTGTGCTTGGCGGAGCGATGGTCGGGGCGTGCTTCGCCGTTGCTGGAGCGATCATGCAGGGCATGACACGCAATCCGCTAGCCGATTCCGGGCTGCTCGGGCTAAATGCTGGAGCCGGATTTATGCTGGCGATTTGTTTCGCATTTCTACCTGGACTGCCATTCATGTATCTCATCATGTATTCCTTCTTAGGTGCAGCAGTTGGGGCTGGGCTTGTATACGGTATTGGCTCCTTGGCAAAAGGGGGATTGACGCCATTACGGTTAATATTAGCTGGTGCGGCTTTAAGTGCGCTACTATCCGCTCTTAGCGAAGGGGTTGCACTCTATTTCCACATCGGTCAGGACCTGGCTTTCTGGTATGCCGGTGGTGTAGCAGGAACGAAATGGATCCAGCTAAAAATTATGTTTCCATGGATTGCTGCAGCGATCATCGGTGCGATTGCGCTGTCGAGATCCATTACGATGCTTAGTCTTGGAGAAGATGTAGCCAAAGGACTTGGTCAACGTACTGCCTTAGTAAAGCTAGCGGGAGTTGTCATTGTATTAATTCTAGCTGGAGCAGCGGTTTCCGTTGTTGGAGCAGTCGCTTTTGTTGGATTAATTATTCCACACCTGACTCGATATTTGGTCGGCGTCGATTACCGCTGGATCATTCCGTGCTCGGCGGTACTTGGCAGTCTGTTAGTTGTCATTGCTGACTTAGCAGCAAGAATGGTTAACCCTCCCTATGAGACACCGATGGGAGCACTCATCGCTCTCATCGGTGTTCCGTTCTTCCTTTACTTGGCACGTAAAGAAAGGAGGGAGTTATAAATATGGAAATCCGAACACTCTCTCTTGATGATCTCCGTAAAAGGAATAAGAACGTTATGGTATTATCCGTACTGGGACTTTTGATTGTTATTGTTTTTATAATCAGTATGAATACTGGCTATATTCGGCTGCCACCAATGGATTTGATGAAAACTCTATTTGGAATGGGAACAAAGAAGCAATCGCTAATCCTATTCGACTTCCGATTGCCACGAATTGTGATATCTGTATTAATCGGTGCAGGGCTCGCAGTTTCGGGCTGTATCTTGCAGGGGATTTCCCGTAACGCATTAGCCGACCCAGGCATATTGGGTATTAATGCGGGAGCGGGTTTGACGGTGATGCTGTTTATTTCTTTTTATCCGACAACAGCAGCTGCCCCGGTATTTCTTCTTCCCGTGCTAGCTTTAATTGGAGCAGGATTGACTGCTGCACTTATTTATTCCTTGTCCTACAAGCGACATGAAGGTATATCTCCAACCCGATTGCTGCTGACCGGAATAGCGGTGGCTGCTGGAATCAGCGCGGCGACTATTGTATTGACTCTTAGGCTCAGCCCGGAAAAATATCAATTTGTCGCGACTTGGATGGCGGGAAGCATCTGGGGTACCAATTGGAAGTTTGTACTAGCACTATTGCCGTGGATTGTTGTTCTACTTCCTTTTGTATACTACAAGGCACGCGTAATAAATGTAATGAACTTGGGAGAGCATATCGCGACCGGCTTGGGGACCTCTGTTGAGAAAGAACGGTTGTTGCTGTTAGCTGCTGCGGTTGGTCTTGCTGGCTCTTGCGTAGCGGTGAGCGGCGGTATCGGATTTGTCGGCTTAATCGGCCCTCATCTTGCGCGTCGTCTAGTGGGTTCTAAGCATCAAATTCTACTGCCGACCACAGCTTTAGTTGGATCGCTTCTAGTCGTTATAGCCGATACACTCGGTCGTTGGGTTTTGCAGCCCTCAGAGATACCTACAGGCATCGTAGTGGCTGTGATTGGAGCGCCTTATTTCCTATTCTTGCTAGCCAAATCAAGGGCATGAACCTTTTTCTATCTATTATGTTTAATTGCAATTAACAAAAAGAAACCATCCTTTGTAAAATGGTAGTGTCGAGCTGCCATTAAAAGAAGGAGTGGTTTCTTTGTTTATTCAAAATATTTGGGATTCAAATTATAATTACTTGAAGATTGTGCATGATAAATAAACTTTAGTTTCAAAAATGTTTCAACTTTATATTTTATAATCGTATGTAGGAAGCTTTAATATAGAAAAAGCTTTAATATAGAAGTATGCGAGTAATAGTTTAATTTTTATAATCGTGAGAGAGGATGAATTATTAATTATGCAAGTTCAGAAAAATGGCCTTATGTTATGGATATCCACGGCAGCAGTGCTGCTTAATGTCGTCATTTTTACACTTACCCGATGGTTTGATCCGTTCGGTCATGATATGGGGATGCACGGTGAAGTGTCTGAGATGAGCAGTCATATCCAATGGGCTGGAAATTTCCTTTTCATATTACCAATTGTAGGCCTGGGGCTTAACATCTATTGGTTTAAGAGAAATAAGGAGCATCGTTGGTTACCTTGGATAAACACTTTAACATTAACTTTATCTAGTATTGCCATTATAAGTGGTAGCGGAGGTGGTGTTGAGTTTCATTTCTCTATCTTTATGGTCATTGCAGCTTCAGCATACTATGACAATACTAAATTAATATATATGATGACGGGCTTGTTTGCCATTCAACATATTGCCGGATATTTGTTCGTTCCTGAACTTATATTCGGGGTGGATACATATTCATTCCTCATGGTAGCTATTCATGCTGGTTTTCTTATATTAACTTCGAGTGCTACGGTATTACAAATCAATTCCAAACACAAAATTACGAGTCAATTGGAAGCGGAGAAAAGAAGCAAGGATGATAAAGTATTGGAATTGCTAGAGCATGTTCGTTCTCTGTCCGCTCAAATCGGTTCCACCTCCAGTATTGTGTCCGGGAAATCAGAATCAAATGTCCGGAGTAATCAAGAAATGAGTACGGCATTTTCAGAGGTGGCAATTGGGCTCGGAGATCAAGCACTGTCCATTGAACAGATGGAAATGAAGCTAAGTCATATTAATCATTCGATTCAAACGGCGCTAATCTCATCTGAGGAAATGAAAAAAAATGCTGAAACAACGGGGCAGTCAGTCGAAGCGAGTCATCAGAAGATCAAGTTATTAAGTGAGCATATGATTCATATTTCAGAATCGGTTAATGCTGTAGCAGAAACGATGATATCACTGAAGCATTCTTCGACTCGCGCTGAGAGCATGGTCAGCACGGTACGTCAGGTAGCTAACCAAACGAATCTACTTGCATTAAATGCTTCTATTGAAGCCGCAAGAGCAGGGGAACATGGTAGGGGATTCGCCGTTGTTGCGAGTGAAATACAGAAGCTGGCGAATCAAAGCAGGCTCGCTGCTGAGGAGATTCAAGAGGTTATGGCTGAGATCCGAGCGGAAAGTGATGTGACCTTTGCTGGCGTTGAAAGTGGACAAGCTGTGATTCAGCAAGCAGTGTCCCATGTGGGAGAGTTCGCTGCCCAATTCGAGCAAGTACAACAAACGATGCATCATTTACTAGAATTCATAATATCGATGAATCAGATGATGATGACGTTTCGGCAGGATTCGATGGGGGTGACTGAGGACATGACTCGGATCTCCGTAGTTATTGAAGAGGGTATGGCATCCATGGAGCAGCTTACGGCGATATGTGATAATCAGATCGAATCCGCTAAGCAAGTCGATACGGAAATTGGTCAGTTGGGTAAGCTTAGTGAATCGATGCAGCAACGGTTTTCTGTTTGATTGAGAGTTTAGATTATAGGTTGTATCAGGGCAAAAAGAGCTTTAGCTGCTGCTAAGGCTCTTTTTGCATGGTGTATTTAGCAGTGTCAATCTTCGTCTTCAACAATTTCAAGCGTAACGATATTGGAAAATACTATCACCACCTAGTATCGTTGGGACAGTTAAAGAAAGTGTTACATCATTAGGTGAGAAGACATCCAAGACAAGCTGCCCGTTTAAAGAAAAAGTTCCAATTATTTATTCGAGCTTAGGGGCTAGCAAATTTCGTAAGGGTAAAATATCGTTGTGATACACAACTGCAAGTATCCATCCGACTGGAAAAAGAGTGGAAGGGATTTGGCCAGCTATATACGTACCCTCCGCTGCGGCTCATACGTGTTCTGTTACATTTGCAGAGTGTATATAACCTATTGATGCACCAACAGTAATATCATCAACACTGGTAGCGAAAAGGTGATAGGTTTATTAATAACATTCCTAACATCTTGATAGCCATCCTTGGAGTAACCGCTCCTTATGAGCTCCGCATAAAGGACAGATGAACCGGGCGGCAGTCGAAGGATCACGCATGAGGTGTTCAATCGAATCTGGTTTGTCGTTCCAGCTGAAATTGAGCCGAATTCGAACGCTGGATTAAGTGTTTTGAACGTCCCGATCCTTCCAACCGCTCCTGGGACTCCAGTAATGATCCCGTTACCGGAAAGACCAAGCGTATTTCCGGTCGACATGAACGACAAAGTTCTAATGATGAGCTCAAAACCTCCTCGAGAGTGAAGGTGGTTTTTTTTATGGGCTTACACATTATTCAATGAAAAAAGGCTTGAGTACAAGCGATAGCAACGCACGATTCATGTACTAGTAATCATTAGAGCATAGAGGGGCTATTCGAATGTATAATCACTCCAAAATGAACAAAGCACTCTCAGCATGCACTCGAAGCGGTTGTTCATGTTCTAGCTCTGTAAGTTGTGATGGAATCTCTCCTAAGAAAGGTATCACTGGCCCCACTGGCCCCACTGGCCCTACTGGCCCCACTGGCCCCACTGGCCCTACTGGCCCAACGGGACCAACTGGGTCAACCGGAGAAACTGGAGCAACAGGGCCAACGGGAGCAACAGGGGCAACTGGTCCAACAGGTCCAACTGGGGAAACAGGAGCAACAGGGGCAACTGGTCCAACAGGTCCAACTGGGGAAACAGGAGCAACAGGTGCAACCGGAGTAACAGGAGTCACGGGAGTAACTGGAGTAACAGGAGTCACGGGAGTAACAGGGGCAACTGGAGGTACAGGAGTAACGGGATTCACGGGGCCAACGGGGGCAACTGGAGGTACAGGATTAACAGGAGTAACAGGAGCAACGGGAGCAACAGGCGCAACAGGGCCAACCGGAGTAACAGGAGTAACAGGGGCAACCGGAGCAACAGGAGTCACGGGGGCAACTGGAGGTACAGGAGCCACGGGAGTAACAGGCCCAACAGGACCAACAGGAGCAACAGGAGTAACAGGAGTAACAGGAGCAACGGGAGCAACAGGCGCAACAGGGCCAACCGGAGTAACTGGAGTCACAGGACCAACGGGGCAAACCGGAGTAACTGGAGTCACAGGACCAACGGGAGTAATAGGAGTCACGGGGGCAACTGGAGGTACAGGAGCCACGGGACCAACAGGAGTAACGGGAGAAACAGGAGTAACAGGAGTAACAGGAGTAACAGGAGTAACAGGAGGTACAGGGGTAACAGGGGTAACAGGGGTAACAGGGGCAACCGGTGTAACAGGAGCCACGGGGGCAACTGGAGGTACAGGAGCCACGGGAGTAACTAGCCCAACGGGACAAACCGGAGTAACTGGAATAACTGGGGCAACAGGACCAACAGGGGCAACTGGTCAAACAGGCCCAACGGGGCCAACCGGAGTAACAGGAGTCACAGGGGCAACTGGAGGTACAGGAGCCACGGGAGTAATAGGCCCAACGGGGCCAACCGGAGTAACTGGAATAACAGGACCAACGGGAGTCACGGGTGCAACAGGAGCCACAGGACCAACAGGACCAACAGGAGTTACGGGTCCCAATTTTGCTACTGAAGGATTTTCCGCGTTTTTATCTACACTGACGATTTCAGCTAGTACGCAGATTACCAACTGGTCCATAGCCAATCCTTATTATGGCCATGCAAATTTTAATCAAACGACAGGTAATTTCACAATCCCTGCTACGGGAAGGTACTCTATTTTTGCGACAATAAATTATGTCACTACGACAGCTCTTGCTGCAAGTCTCGGTGCTGGAGTCAATCCCTTTTTTGTGGTCCAAAGAACATCACCTACAGTCACGAGTTTGGTCAATGGACTTCTACCTATTTTAAATGTAAACATTGCACTACTTTTAACAGTAAGAGCTGTTCTCGGTAATGGAGTAGTCACTTTGGCTGGCGAGGTTACACTTACAGCGGGGGATGTTATTGGTCTTTATTATAATGCGAACGGTCTTACAATCTCCATTAATGTAGGTAGTAGTTCCTCAAACGGCGTAGTTTGGTCTGTACATGAAATCACTTAAAATTTATGAATGACAATATGTTTTAATTTGAAATAAATGCTGATATCGAATAACCATATGCCATAAATAATCATTTAATATAAGTAAATACAACATAAACGATTTTCTAAAGAGGTTGAGAATGCGGAAGAGGAGAAGGTGTTCAAAGAGAGCGGCCTTAATAACATTGATGGTCAATATCAAGGTGGAATCCTCTAGTATTCATAAGAATAAACCAAAATCAAAATGTCTAATAAAGAAAAGACGTTGTAGACCAAGTGGGAGAAAGAAAAGGTGCTTCCCTATATTTCCCACTCCCCCCAAACGTTGTTGTAGACACAAACGAAAGCCAAGACCAGTTCACTGCGTATGCCCAATTCTACCTATACCTCCCCTAAATCCAGTCGATCCAGTCGATCCGGTTGTGCCAGTCGATCCAGTCACCCCAGTGCTACAGCCACAAAAATTAGTCGTAGAAAGGGAATGTTGCGGAAATATATTATTAGAAGGAAACCAACCCGGATTCTTAATTTGGGAATCCGATGTTCAATCTAATGTGACAGTAACTCAGATTAGCGTATATTGTGATTCATCGAGCACAGATTCTCTGCAGCTGGAAATTGATGGTGAAGAAAAGAGGAATATGTATGTACCGGTGGGCAATACAGCCAATTTCATAGGTCAAGGCGTCCATACCATCAGTATATCCTCTAAAGGGAATACAACAATGTCCCTTGTGGAAGGAAAATATGTCATTACTACAACTCTTCAACTAAAAGAAAATAACCATTTAGGAAATGAAAATAAAAATGGTGGTTCTTCATTAGAATGAACGAACCACCATTATTTTTAGATGCTATATCGAACTGTGATACAAAATTCACCTTGTGCAGCTGCTGCTGTAGAGGTTAATGAAATGGTATTAAATCGTGACACAGTAAACGATGAGCTACCTCCAGCAGGAATCACTATGGTTTTAATTGCAGCAACGATTCCCGTCTTGAAGAAGTTTACCGTCACAGTTCCAGTACCTGTTTCAAACTTTACATATCCAGTAGCATTTATGGTTTGGGCTATGTTGTCACTAAAAATGGTTTGCGTTCCAATAGTAGCAATTAGCCAATTGGTGCAAACTTTATCTTGCATAATGTTCTTATCTGAGCAACAACTAAGTGCGGTATCACACATAAAGAAGTATCCCTCCTTCGGTATTTTTTATTGGACAGGATAACGTGTAGTTATACAGAACTCGCCTTGATAAGTACCTGCTGTTGCTGCTGGAAGCTTTACCTGTATAACACTGAAGCGTCGATAAGTAAAAGCCAAACTTGTTCCTGGGGTAATTGTAATTGGAGCTGCGGTAATCGAAGCTCCTGTGCTGTCAAGAAATTCTAAAGTGATATCCGCTGGTCCGATGTCAAACTGCAAATACCCTGTACCTACAATGTTCTGATTGATGTTATTTGTAAAATTGATAACTAGAACTTCAGTAGCAACAACTGTGCCACTCCATGGTGTGCATACTTTATCTTGCACAAAAGTTTTGTCTGTACAACAAGTTAGCGCAGTGCCAGTCGAATTGCATGCCAAGGTTGCATACCTCCTAATATAAATTCTAAACTAATTAATGCATACAACTACCTACTCGCTTGGACATCCGCCTGATGTTTCAGTTTTAAAATTTGAAAATGGGTGGGACAGGGGATATTCCTGTGCCACCCATTTCGTATATTTAATCAATAGCTAATCTTTCTCAGGAATTCCCCTTATTCCGACTCATTAACCATAGGATGGACCAAATAAGGATAAAGCCGATGAGCTGTCCAATGGTCAGCTTCTGACCAAATACGATCCAGTTCATGAATACACCAACTGCAGGGAAAGCAAGCTCAGCTAGTGTTGCAAAGAACGCTTTTGTCGAAGACAAACCTTTGTAATAGAGAAGCATGCTGACCACTCCTGGGATGAAGGCCTGGAACAGAAGATTTACTGCAATAAGCGTAAGTTCGCCACTAGATCCACTAACTTTCCAGACATCACCACTCATTAGCAATACAATTGATAACAACGGAATAGCCAATAAAAACCGGAGTGAAGTGACGACAGAGGTATCTAATTTCTTTTGGAGGAGGAACTTGCCCATGACTGTCGAGCCACCCCATAAGACTGCCGCCAGAATTGAAAATAAGCAGCTTATTGTTCCTAAATCCTTCAAGCCCATCTCGGGAGAATTAAATCCAAAAGTTAATAAATAAGTACCTAGAAGTGCAATCAAAATGTATGCAGGAAATTTAGAAGGCAAAGTTTCTTTGAGCAGCACACGAGCCAGTATGATGGCGAACAAGGGCTGCAATTTCTGTAGAAGAAGGACTGCGTTTGCACTACCGTGAGCAAAAGCTGAAGTGAACAGTATGGTAGCTATTGCCGACCCACCCCACGATATGAATAGGAGTGCGCCAATGACTGCTAGCGTTAACTTGCCTGCAAGTGTCCTTCGATACTTAATCAACACGGGTATTGCATAACAAGCCAATAAGAGATGCTCTATAAACACGATTTGTGCAGAGGTAAAATCCTTCAACAATAGGATTCGAAAGAGAGGGTCCAGCCCCCAAAGTGTAGCTCCTAGTGCGACATACCAAATCCCGCTGATGCCACTGGTGCGTGATGAATCCCAATTCTGTCGCTTACTATCTAGCTTTAATGCATTTGCCAATTCAAAAACCTCCTGAGGAATGTTATGAATTGAACCCTCTGAAAGAGACGATGCCCCCGTGAAAAATCAACGGGGGCATCGACAAACAGACCTGTAAAAATTCAATTTTTACCAAGTTGTCCTTCACCTTCTCTCATCCGGACTATACCGTCGGCCTTGGAATTACACCAAGTCAGTCCCAACCAATTAAGGCCGGGAGTCGCGGGCTTAGATACGCGATAGTATCCTCACCGCCGGTAGGGAATTTCACCCTGCCCCGAAGGTTCATATTCTGTTAGATTGACTAATATTAGCACGGTACTGATGGACTGGCAACTGTTTACCGAGGGTGGGTTGAACGGAGCAATAATAATTGCAAGTAGAAAATTGCTTAAACTATAGGTAATTTCATGAGCTGAACTTACAAATTATTATATTTGTAAGTTGTAAGTGTGAGTGGTAAGCTGTGAACCTGTGATCAGTGCTGGGAGGAACTCGTTCCCATGGAAGGTGAGAGACATGGTTGAAAAAGCTTTAAACGTGGGAGTTATTTTGGATTCAGCGGAAAAAGAACTATAAAATACAGTTGGAATAGGACAACCCTTGTTAGCATTGCCAAATCTCTCGATGTGAGCCATGCTGCATTGTATTCCTATTTTCGCAGCAAGGTAGAATTGAGAGATGCCATACTAGAAAGATGGTTGCTCAAATATTCGAATGCATTAGATTCCATTACCAAGAAAGACGGCAGTGCAAAGGATATTTTGTACGACTGGTTCTTCCTATTATTTAATCTCAAAAAAAATGAGCTTTTTGAGAAAGAGGAAATGTTTACTCTAAACACTTCATTGATTCAACAAAATACGCGAGTGACTCAGAAGCATGAAGATAGGTTGATCAATCAGCTAGAAACGATAATCAAACGCGAAATATTGAACAAAACGATCAGGGAGCAGGATAGCTTCTTATTAGCGCGTACTCTTTTTGGACTGATGTCAGCTTTTTATCATCCAGCCTTTTCTGATCAGTGGAGAGATGAGAATATTAACGATAAATTCAGCAAGTCATGGGAAATCGTATCCCGTGGGCTATTTCAACTTTGATTATCTATATCATCTGGAGGAATTTTGCATCATAAATAAGGAAAAGTTGTGGACCAAAAATTTTATCATGATCTCGTTATCCAATTTCTTTTTATTTTTAGGGTTCCAAATGTTATTACCGACCATTCCGATCTACGTAAAAAGTTTGGGGGCACTGGACGGTACAGTGGGTATCGTTGCTTCTATAATAAGTATTAGTGGTATTCTAACTCGTTTTGGTACTGGTAGTTTGATGGACACAACGAAACGAAAAACTTTATTTATATTTAGCCAAGTGATATTACTAATCGTATTCGGAGCCTACTATTTTGCCGGCACGGTTATTGTTGTGGCCCTTATTCGTTTTTTGCACGGTATTGGGTGGGGAATTGCGACAACTGTAAATGGTGCTAGTGTGGGGAGCTTTTTACCAGCATCTCGTCGTGGCGAGGGTTTTGGTTATTATGGATTGAGTACAACCTTGGCTATAGCAGTAGGCCCTTTTCTAGCTTTGGAATTAGCCCAAACCAATAATTATAAAATGGTATTTGGTTTAGCTTTTGTAACAACCCTCATTTCTGTTAGTCTTTCATATTTTGTAGATAGACCTAATGGTAAGAGAGTATATGGGGAGCAGACTAAAGGTGCTAGACCCTATCTCGATAAGGCATTGCTTTTCCCTTGCTTTTTACTGCTACTTGTAACGATTTCATACTCTGGTATATTAAGCTTTATCTCGTTGTATGAAGGAGAGAAGGGGTTTTTAGGGGTTAGCCTATTTTTTGTTATTAATGCATTAAGCGCATTTGTCGCGCAGCTGTTTGCAGGACGAATTTTTGACGCAAAGGGACCCGCTTGGATTTTAGTTCCAGCAGGGCTTTCGTTGACGATAGCGTTAATTCTCTTATGGATTGCTCATTCTATTCATTTTGTTTGGCTTGCAGGTGTATTCTTTGGACTTGGAATTGGCTCGGTTTTCCCAACCATACAATCATGGGTCAATAGTATAGCGGGTCCGAATAGAGGTGGGATGGCCAATATGGCTTACTTCAATGCTTTCGATATCGGACTTGGATTCGGTAGTTTAGCGCTTAGTGTTATAGCAGGCTTAACCAGTTATACAGAAATGTATGGTTTCACAATTGTTCTAACCCTCCTATTTACAATCAGCATATTGGTTCAATCTAATAAAAAAGCAAAGCAACAAAAGTCAACATTATCCATTGATTAAACCGTTAATAATATGATTTTTTTGGATTGAAACAAGCACCGATAGATCCTATTCATATTCATCCCAAAGATGGGTATCGCTTCTATTTTTGTCTCTATTCTAAAATATTTTATGAGACTTCCGGTCCATATAAGGACCGGAGTTTTTTTTGTACAATATAAATTGGATGATTTTTCATTTTTATTATGAGTTATGCATTTTAGGGGAGAGCATACTTTGTCTCACACAACAGGAGGAAGAACATGAGGTCCGTAAGAACAAAGCTTCTCGGTTCATTTTTGATTGTTTTAGTGTTTGTTGTTGTGCTGGGCTATAACGGATTATCGCAAGTCAAGAAAATGAGTGACTTCACTAATGAAGTTACAACCAATTGGATGTTCGGAATTGAAGCCGTTAGTGAGGTTAATCTGAATATCGAGCAATTTCTTGGTAATTATTATCAAACCTTAAACACCAAGGATCAGGAGCTATTGAAGAAGTTAAATGTGGTAAGCCTATCTTTAGTCGCTTCGATTGATAATGGTATTAATAATTACTCTTTAACGGTTGGTAATGGGGACGAAAAAGACTTTGAAGCTCTTCAGGAAGCATGGGGAAGGTTCCAGACTAGTCTTGCTGATTCTTCATCGACCACAATAAGTGCAGAACAAAAAGCTCAGGCTACAATTGATGTAGGTAAAGCTTTCACCGACGTACGGATGTCAGTAGATGCATTAATTGCGTTTAATCATGAAGGCGCTGTGAATAGTCAGAAGGAAAGCGATGATCTGTACGAGACCACTTCATCGATAATCTTCTTTTTAGGAATCGCAATATTAATTATTGTTGTGATCCTTGCGTGGGCTCTCATCGTTAATCTGACTAGACCACTGAAAGCGACTACTGCTATTATGAATCGAATTGCTGTCGGTGATCTTAAGATAGAACCAATGGTTATTAACCGTAAAGACGAATTCGGAGTTATGATGGAGTCTGTGAATAAAACATTGATTAGCTTACAGCTGTCTGTCAAACAAATGCAAGAAGCCTCAACATCCGTGGCTACGGCTTCCGTTCAATTGTATGCAAGCTCCGAACAAAATTCAGGGGCTGCAAGACATGTAACAGAATCAATTGAACTTGTGGCTACTGGTTCAGAGGAACAAGCCAACTCTGCTTCCGAGGTTGGGCGTGTCATTGACGAGATGGCGGAAGGTGTTCAGCGAATTGCCGAAACGACAGGTGAAGTTTCAGAATTGTCTCAACAAGCAACCGTAAATGCAAACAGTGGGTTGGAGAAGGTTGAAGACGTTACGGATAGAATGCATAGAGTGTATAAATCCGTAGAACGATCCAGCCAAACGATTCAGAAGCTTGAAAATCAATCAGAGCAAATTAGTGAAATCTCTGCTCTAATTAGCGATATTGCAGCGCAAACAAATTTGCTGGCACTAAATGCGGCCATCGAAGCAGCTCGTGCTGGAGAGCATGGTAAAGGATTTGCAGTTGTGGCTGGGGAAGTTCGGAAATTAGCATCCCAAAGCGATGTGTCCTCACAGGGTATTATTGAATTGATTGCATCCATTCAGAAGGACACCTTATACGCTGCAGATACGATGAAGAAAAGCCTTGCTGACGTACAAGAAGGCGTTAGAGCTGTTGAACAAGCGGAAATTGCTTTCAAGGAAATTGTTAGCTCCACAGGCGAAGTTTCTAGCCGGGTACAAGAAGCGGCAGCAGCAGCGGAACAGCTTGCTGCTAGCTCAGAGGAAGTGGCAGCATCCATTGCGAATATGGGACATATCGCTAGGCAAACAGCGGGAATGACTCAGCAGGTCGCAGCATCGACAGAGGAGCAATTGGCTTCAAGTGAAGAAATGACGAAATCTTCTCAGACTTTGTCGGGGATAGCCAAGGATTTGCAAACCATCGTCAGGAAATTTACTTTGTAGAATTCTCTTAATCGTTAATAAAAGTTAAGAGCCCGGCAGATGTCAAAAAGACATCGATCATCGAAAAGAATAGCTAGTGAAGCAAAAGGCTGCATACAGAACGGACTGTATGCAGCTTTTGCATGGGTACGCCGAGTATGTCAAAGAAGCAGTAGCTAGTGGAGTCAGAGAGTCGCTAGCTTCTGAAGCGGTAGCAAGGATGTTCCATGCCTAGTTGGAGTGCACGGTGAAGCCCAGCATATGTGGCGTTGTCTTCGGACAGGAGTTCGACTCCCCCTCGCCTCCACCATGTAAATCCACGTTTATCCTCAATCTGATGTTGATTTTTGCTATTATACGATTAAAGAGGGGATCGAGTGAGAGGGGGAGAAAGTATGGATTGGGAAGTCCATATCGAACGGTGGAGCCGAACTGCCGTTAGATTGCTAGATATTCGACAGTATCGTGTGGAAAATGGAACTGTACCTGATCGCTATGTGGCGCATACCGGCTTTTTCGTAGTTACTACCCATGGAGAGGCGAGAGTGAATCTATCGGGAACGGTCTACCGGACCCGTGCACTTCACATTCTGCACGGAGGAAAGGGATCGGAGCTAGGCTTTATGCCGCTGGGAAACGACTTTGCCTGCTATTTGATTCTATATAATGCCGACTGCGCCTCGCCGGAGGACCGGGAGAGCTTCCATATGTCGTATGCATTCACTCCTTATACGTTGCTGCCTCTGCAGGAAAAGTGTCAAGCGATGGATCGCCTGTGGCAGCAATCCACCCCAATGGACAAGCTGCAGGCGCAGTCTGCCTTTCTACCGTTTGTGTATGAGGTCATGCGACAAATCCGCACGTCAGCAACGGAAAGCAGCAAACTGAATTTGGTAACCGAAGCGATTCACTATATTCATGAGCATTACAAGAAGTCGATTACAGCCGAGGAATTGGCCGGGATTTATAGTTGCAGCGCGAGCTCCTTGTCTCGCTTGTTCAAAAGCCAAATAGGAGTAGGTCCGATTGAATACCTGATTCATGTACGTATTCATAAATCGAAGCAGTTCCTGCTGAGATCGGAGGCTCGTGTCCAGGAAATAGCGAGCAACGTTGGCTATGCGGATGTCTATTATTTCAGTCGCTTGTTCAAGAAGCATACCGGTTGCTCTCCGCTTCAGTTTCGGGAGGACAATCGGCAGACTGTTCAGTATAATCCATTACATCTGTTAAAATCGTCTATTGTATCGCAAAAGACTGTTCCCCATAATGAGAATGAGAATTATTATCATTACATTAGAGAAGGGGACACATCCATGTTCAGATTTTCAAGACCAGCGTTCGGAGCCATGATGCTATTATGCACATCCTTGATTCTGAGTGCATGTCAGGCAGGGAACAATACAGGGACGCCGACCTCCTTGCCTGCTTCAACAGATACCGCTACGGATAGCACAGCTGTGGAAACGCGTATTTACGAGCATTTGAAAGGTCAAACAGAAATTCCTGTGAAGCCTCAGCGTGTGGTCAGCCTCTTCCACCTGGGCGAACTGATGGCGCTTGGGGTGAAGCCGGTAGGCTCAACTACCTTCATTCTGAAGAATCCGCTCTTAAGCGATACTTCCGATATTGCAGATGTTGGAGTCCCACCTAATGCGGAGAAGATTCTGACGCTGGAGCCTGATCTGATTGTTACTACGGCACCATTTGCGGAGGCGTTTGAGGGCGGATACGAAGCTCTGAGCAAAATCGCACCAACGATTGTTGTGGAGCAGTACAACGATCCAGTCAAGGATGTCGAAATGTTTGGCGATATTCTTGGCAAGCAGGAGGAAGCGCAGCAATGGAATGAGACATTTGCGACAAAAATTGCCGAATACAGGGAGAAAATTAACCCATTCATTGGGGCTGATGAAACCTTCTCGATTTTGAATGTGCGTTCCGGTGCGCTTTATATTTACGGTGATACCAATATGGGAGGCAACATTATCTACAAATATCTAGGCTTGAAGCCAACGGAAAAAGTAGAGACTGACGTCATCAAAGGAGAAACATGGGAAATATCTGCTGAGGTAATCCCCGATTTCATAGGCGATCGGTTATTTCTGGCTGTGAATGAAGGGGCAGAGAAAGAAATGAAGGAAGTGGAGAAGCTTATTCAAAATTCTCCAGCAGGGAAAGCGGGATGGATCTACAAAATCGATTTCGATAAATTTCTTCCCAGTGATCCGATTTCTGTAGAACAACAGTTGGATATCATCGTTAATTTGCTGGTTGAAAGCAACAAATAAAAAAATAAATGGCATCTCGCAATAGTGTATGGAGGCGAATTGTAGTTTTGGTAAGCTACGGTTCACCTCAACCATGAAAATTCACAACCAAATGAGGTTGTGGATTTTCTCTATTAATAGCCTAAATTGAAAAGCTGAGGATTCAGCATTTCTCTTGTTGTTACTTCATTCGAGGGCAATCCAGCCAGTAAAAATCGCCCCACTTAACGGTGAACGATTATCGGCGGTGAGATCACCATTGTGAGCTCGAATGATTCGCCTTGCTATAGTAAGTCCCAGCCCTGTTCCTCCGCTTTCTGGGTTCCTGGAATCATCAGATCGGTAAAAAGCCTCGAAAATGTGAGGCAGAGCCTGCTCCGAGATGCCAAGACCGGTATCTTCGATGGAGAAGAACATTCTCGTCTTCTCTAGACGCCAATGTATTGAGATTTTACCTGATCGTGGGGTATGTCGAAGAGCATTGTCTATTAGATTACCTAATGCGCGCCTCAGTAAATGAGGATCTCCTAGGATTATAGAACTCTCTCTTGGACGATCAAATTCTAATTCTATCCCCTTTTCTTTACTAGTAGGACGGTAATCCTCAATGATTTCCGCGAGAAGAACGTCGAACTCTACAATCTCAGAACGCATGGCTTGCTCTAATGATTCCAACTTAGCGTAAGCGAATAGGTCGGACACAAGTCGATCGATCTGTTCCGTCTTCTTACTACATATCGCAATATATCTTGAGGCTTTCTCCGGATTGCTTGTCATTCCCCGTTCCAGCCGCGACAAAAACCCCCTTAAAGTAAATAATGGCGTTCTAAAGTCATGAGCAATCGCACTAATAAAAAAACGTCGCGCCTCTTCTAGCTCGGATTGTCTGGTTATAGATTCACGTAGTCCGCTTCCCATGGCTTGGAAGGCGGATCGAACGTCCGCGACCTCCCGGACGGTAGTATCGGGCAGGTGAAAATCAAGTTCCCCACTGGCGATTCGTCTGGCTGCAGCGCTCATGGCTTCAAGAGGCTTAACCACAACGCGTCCAATCTGCCAACCGATAAAAAGAATAGCGCACGCCGTGGCGAATATGGCAAACAAATTCGCAAGCGTGCTGTTTGGTTTTGGGGCAAAGAAGAGGGCGCTGCCTTGTAATTGACCTTGCTCTATGAAGTCCATCTGTCGGAAGGCCATTTTCTCGGAGCCGGATGGAACGGAATGAAACACTTCTTGATTGGAAGCATCGAGCAAAATAATACCGACATGCGAGGATGAGGCAACTTTTCCGAGGGAGTTCTGCCAATTTGTCTCACGCCAATGAGATACATCTACTTTGCTAACCTCTTTAATAGCCTCATTCAAGTCGGCTTGTTGCTGGGAATGGAGCGCCCGCTCGAATAGATAGTGATCGAGCAGACCCGGGATCTCATAGAACAATCTAGGGATGACGAGGACCATTAACATGCCGATAAACATCCATTGACGAATCCTTAATGATCTCATCTGCGGACTCCTTCAAATCGATAACCGACTCCCCATACATTGGTTATAAGTGTGGGTTTTCTATGATCTACCTCTATCTTCTCGCGGATCCTTCCAATCTGGACAGTGACGGAATGTTTGTCGCCGATCCCCTCCCAGAAACGCTGAAGGAGTTGATCATAAGTGAATACTTGACGTGGATATTCCGCGAACAAGCTAAGTAATTCGAATTCTTTAGGAGAAAAAGCGACCGGACTCCCATCGATTCTTGCTTCATGTGCCTTAACATCCAATACGAGCCTACCGAAATCTAACTCAAGCTTGAGTTCCGTATCGCTCTTTCCGTAACGACGGAGTACGGCTTTGATACGGGCAACAACTTCTTCGGGAGTCGCGGTTTTGACAATATAATCGTCGCCCCCTAGACTCAACCCTCTTATTTTGTCCATATCCTCATCTCGTGCACTAAGGAACAGAATAGGCGTATCCTGCGTTCTTCGAATATGACGGCACAGTTCTAAACCGCTCTGTCCAGGCATCATGACGTCTAGTAACATACAGTCGATTCTATTACGCTCCAACACCTCTAAAGCTTGAACGGCGTTATAGGCTTCCAACACTTCGAACTGCTCATCCTCCAGGTAATCCCTCATCAATTCCACGATTTCTTTATCATCATCCACGAGCAAAACCGTGCGATTATTATTCATGGAATTCTCCTCCAACAACATAGTGAAAGCGATTTTGAAAATATTGTAGCATACGAACTGGAGTATACGGTCGGAATGATCAAAATGAAACCTTTTGTTGATTGTTTTGTGACTTTTTAACGCAGTGCTTCGTGAGATTCAGGGGTTATTGTAAGAAAGGGGATGAACCTGAATTTCTAGGGAAGGAGATTAAACATGAGAGTTGCGAGGCGCATTTATACAATTATTGCGTGGGTGTTCTTGGTTTGTATTGTGATTCAAATCTTTATTGCGGGGTTGGCGACTTTCTCTGATTCAACGAATTGGGAGGCACATCGGACATTCGTGAAGTTTTTTGCCTTAACTCCTCTAATCATGTTCCTGCTTACCTTTGTCGGAGGGATCAAGGGACGGGGACGTTGGATTAGTCTTGGTTTATTCTTGTTAATTGTGCTGCAGTTTCAAACCGTTCAGCTATTCTCTTCGATAGGCGCGATCGCTGCGCTTCACCCGGTGATCGCCATGCTGCTGTTCTGGGGAGCGGTAACGACTGTGAAAAAATCAAATAACGGGGGAACAACCAATGAATGAACAATTAGAACCAACTCAGAACCCGCACTTGGTGAAGCTTGTTCAGACGCAGCATCCCGAGAAGCTATTAAGCTTCGCTCGGAATCTCGATGACAATGCGATAGCGGCTATATATGGAATGGATTCGATTACGTATCGGGCCATCAAGGATCAATTCGTCTTGCTTGCGAGAGGTGCGGCAAAGCAATTACTAGAAGATCAGGCGTTCGCCGACAAGGTCGATCACTTGCCCTTCAAACCGAGGGAAACCGTAATCGGAGTCGGGGAAAGCACCACGGACGACCTTCTTTCCTGGTTCGAGATTTTACGTCAATTAATTGACATCCGGAGACCTCAGGACGGTATTCGTTTCATCAACGAAGGGATATCCGGTAACACATCCTCTCAAGTCCTCGGTCGCTTCAGCGGAATTATTGCCAAAGAGCCGGATTGGATTATGTGCATGCTAGGGGGCAACGATGTATTACGCGTAGGGCCAGAACCGACGAAGACGTTAGTCACCGCGGATGAGACCGCTCAGAATTTGGCTGCCATCCGGCAGATTGCTGCAGCACGGTCCAAGGCAGAGTGGGTGTGGATAACACCGCCAACCTTCGTGGAAGAGCGAGTTGCCGCTTTCTCCTATTTTCAGCAAGCCTATTTAAGTTGGAGAAATTCTGACATCCTCTTGATCGGTGACATCATCCGCAGCTTGCCTGATCGGGTTGTTGATACACAAGAGAGGTTTGGAGCACCCGCGTCATCCTTATGGGTAGGTCCGGACGGACTTCATCCTATCCTTGCCGGACATCAAGCGATCGTAACATGGCTTGTTGAAGAACTAGCGAAAGATAAAAAGTTATGAAGATCGTCGTCATTGGAGCTACGGGCGGTACAGGTCGTCAAGTCGTTATGCAGGCACTTGAGATTGGACATGAGGTTACAGCCATCGTAAGAAGCCCGGAAAAGGTAGATATTCGACATAAACGCCTCGAAGTGATCAAAGGGGATGTCTTGGAACCTTCCTCGATCGCTCAAACGATCGTCGGCAAAGATGCGATCATTTCCGCACTTGGCGTATCGCACCGCAAGCCGACGTCGGTTTACTCGGACGGAACGAATTATGTAATGAAAGCCATGCATGCAACGGGGGTGCGGCGCTTGATTTGTTTATCTTCGGCAGGTTTGGAAATACCGACAGATACCCCCATGCTTCAGCGTCTCGTAATAAAGCATATCATTCAGAAGATGTATAAAAACGCCTACGAAGATATGGAGCGTATGGAGGCTAAAGTACAGATTTCCAAGTTTGATTGGACGATTATTCGTCCTCCGCGCCTGACGAACGGTGCGAAAACGGGAACATACCGAACAGCAATCAACGAGTCTTTACCGCATGCGCAAGGAATATCACGTGCCGACCTGGCTGACTATATGGTTAGATCTCTTACGGATCAATCCTCCTATCATGCCGTTGTCGAAATTTCTAATTAATATGGGAACGCGAAGAAATCGTATCGGATGGCGTTTCATTGTTGTGCTTACCCTAGGTGCTGCCGGGTTTGCCGTGGCTCCTTATGTTTTAATCGATCCGGCGTACAGCCGGGTGCAGCTCGACTCTTCGTTTAAACTACATTTTCCATTACTTCTAGTTCATATTTTCTCGTCATTCCTTGCTCTCCTCGTGGGTTGGTTGCAATTTCTACCTGGATTAAGGAGCACACATTCGCACATTCATCGTTTAGTTGGAAGGATATATTTGAGTTGTGTCGCTATAGGCGGAGTAACGGGACTAATCGTAGGTGGGTATACGGAAAGCTATATTCGACAAGTGGCGTTCCTGACATTGGCTATCTTGTGGTTGTATACGGGGTGGAAGGGATACAAGTCGGCAAGGGAAAAACAGTTTGAGGCACATAGGCTATGGATGATTCGCAATTATGCATTCACGTTAGTTGCGGCATCTGCGCGTATTGTCACTCCCATTTGTATATTGATTTACTTAGCGGGGCACAGAGGACAGATGGATGGGAGCGTTGAAGCAGTATTGAGGCAGGTGCTTGAGGTCAACATTTGGTTGGGTACTGTGTTGAATGTGGTGATTTCGGAATGGATCATCGTGAAACGGTTCAAAAAAGGTACTTAACAATTGGATACTGCCCTCACCCCAACCTATACCAAGAGATAGAGCGCCTTATCGGGTGCTCTTTTTGCTTTAATGATCTTGTATTCCTACACATATTCACAACATTCATCAAGGCTGGTAAAATGAAATGCTTGATAGAGAAGTTATAATTGAAGTTTCGATTACCTAGTTAACGTATTGAGGAGAATCCACGATGAACAGCATTGAATCTATAGAAACTGTGGTTGCAATGATTCCAATCTTAAAGACGGCAGTTCCTGCTGAATTATCGATTGCTATTTGTGATACTGAGAAATTTATTGCATATTGGCCTGGAGAAAATATTGATTTACAAATACGAGTCGGTCAACTCTTGCATCACGAGGAACCGTTAACGCAGGCGATTCGGAACAATGTAGCGCTAAAGTCAGAGGTGCCAGCCACATTTTATGGTTTTGAATTTACAGGAACGGCTACACCGCTCCACGACTCCAAAGGAAATGTAATCGGTGGCATAGCCATTCAGCTTCGTAAACAAAGTGAATTAATAGCTATTGCCGATCAAATTTCGCTTTCACTAACCCAAGCCAACAATCAGCTCTCGCAAGTCGCGGAGGGTTCGGATGTACTGGCGGATTCTGCCCAGCAGCTTCTTGCACTGGCCCAACAGACGGTAGAACAGGTAAATGAAACGGATAAAGTTGTATCGATGGTTAGAAGAGTAGCGGACCAAACGAATTTATTAGGTATTAATGCGGCAATTGAAGCGGCTCATGCAGGGGATCGAGGAAGAGGATTCGGTATTGTAGCCAACGAGATACGGAAACTATCCAATGAAACGGTTACTTCAACGAACGCGATTCAGCATACATTGAAAACATTCGAAAAGGACATAGGAGAAATGCGTGTATCCATTGAACGTATGACGGCAATCGTTGAACAGCAGGCGACGTCGTCTCGGCAGGTTTCGGACTTTATTGAAGAGGTTCATCGGATGTCGGAGCAGTTGAATACATTCGCAAAGAGATTATAACTCAACTCTACGGGGGCGATCCTCGGATGACATCAAAACTGTGCCTACACCGGTAGAAGCACATGCGGTGTGATCTTCGGACAGGGGGCCAAATCCCCTCGGTCCACCATGCAAATCCACAACTGCACGAGGTTGTGGATTTGCGCTATTTCCTCGACTCTTTAGTGTGTGTTTTTCGATGCACGGAGTAGTTACATGAACAGCATTATCCAATATAATTACTGTGAATAACATTGGGAAGGGGGATTATAGTTGGATTACTTTCAACGGACTCAGAGATTTATTGATTATATTGAAGATCATCTTGATGAGGAAATCGATATTGATGAAGCTGTGAGTAAATCCTATATTTCCAAGTTTCACTTTTACCGATTATTTAAAGCTATTGTTGGTATAAGCGTTCACGAATATATAAAAAGAAGAAAACTTAGTAAGGCAGCGGAGCATCTTCGCAACACAAATGATGACATCTTAATGACGGCTGTAAAGTATGGTTTTAATTCACAAGAAGTATTTACACGTAATTTCAAGAAGCTATTTCACTATCCCCCTGCTAAGTTCCGAAGCATGAATGAGTATAACTGGCGTTCACGCAGGACAAATAAAATTAATGTAGATGCTCTTAAGCTGAAAATAAAAAACTTTAGCGGAAAAATTATAGTTCATGAGAAGGTTGAGATCATAAAAGATTTACGGCTGGTGGGCATTGAAAGAGTAACCAACGATAATAACAGCTTCACAGTGATTGAAGCCATGGAGCATTTTATACAAGAGGCTGAGCGAATACCAAATATCGTGAATGAAACCATTTATCGTGTTTGTTATGATATTGATCAGTCAGAAGAGATTGCTCAATATAAAGAGTTAATTGCTGTGGAGGTTACGGATCACTCTGACTTGCCGTTAGGAATGACAGCGAAGCGTATAGAATACGCGAAAGTGGTTACCTATACCCATGAAGGTAGGCTATTTGCAGGTGAAGAAGAGAAAATTATTAATACCTATCAGTTCCTATATAGTTATCGTATCCCTTATTTAGCGTACGAACTAACCAATGAGTTGTTGCTTGAAAAGTATGGCGCGGATTTTAAGGGGCCGTATCAAGAAGACTCAAAAATGGAGATCTCATTTTCAATTCGATAATAACAATAAAAGTAGCAATAAGAATCAAAAAATAAGATGAGCGTTCTGGTATTTTTAAGTTAACGAGAAGTTGGCTTGGAAATCTAGAGAGCTTATTTTATTGGAGGGATTTCTTATGTGTACTACATTTACGCTTCAAAATAAGGTATCCATTTTACTGGGACAAAACTATGATTTTTATTATGGGCATGGCTTAATTGTAGTCAGTAAGAGAGACCTGCTGAAGGAATCTCTTAAGGAAGAAGGCAAAAAAGGAGTAACATGGACATCTAAATACGGAAGTGTTACCTTCACGCAGTTTGGACGTGAGTTACCGATGAGTGGAATGAACGAAAAAGGCTTGGCTATTGCTATGATGTATCATGAAGATGGGCAATATCCGGAAGAAGACAACAGACCTGCTCTAAATGAGCTGCAATGGATTCAATATCAATTAGACCAGTATGCTTCGGTAGAAGAAGTGGTCAATCATCTAGATAACATACGATTAGAAAAATCAATGTATGAGCTGCACTATACGGTTTCAGATGCCTCAGGCCATACCGTCATCATTGAATTTGTTGCTGGAAAGCCGCAGGTGATCAAGGATGCACAGTACTTTGTGGTAACGAATACCAGCTTCGATAAGTCACTACAACATGCGAATCAATTCAAAGAAACCTCTATATCGAAGCTGTCGAAGCGAGTGAATTCTCTGGACCGGTTCACACTTGCTTATCGCATAGTGGAGAATAAGAGTCTAAGGTATGCATCTTCGCAAATTCCGATCAAGGAGGCATTTGCCGTACTAGAAGAAGTGTCAGTAAAGCCCTCTCTCGGAAGCATCTGGAGATGGGTTGGGAACAAGATTCCGCCTACCTTTACGTATTGGAGTATCGTATTCGATATGAAGAACTTAACGATTCATTATCGAGATTATCGCAATAAGGCCATACGATCAATTGAACTGCAGAACTTTAACTTTTCTAAAGTTGAGCCCGTAGTATCCTTGCAACTGGATAATCAATTAAGGGGTGGAATAGAGTCTGATTTCAAACCCTACACCGTCCAAGATAATGAACGAATTATCCGATTAAGCTATAAACCGATTACGGATATTTTTTCGATAGAAGATCAGTTAGAGCTAGCGAAATATCCCGATACATTCAAGTAAGGGCTTATTAATTTAAGAATGGTAGTATTAAAGGGAATAGAGTAGAGAGAGAAGAAATGTGGATTTACTAATCCATGGTTCACCTCCATCATCATCAAAACCAGCCGCAAGAGGCTGGCTTTTTTGTGGTGCGCCACGCATGGCGATTAACTAGGTGGTGAAAGTCCACTGTGGGGGCTTGTAGTTGCCAACCACTAGCCAAGAGCAAGGGTGTCCATCGCGAGGTGGAATCTGAAGGAAGCTGGAGGCAAAATTCCGACCCGAGGAACACGAACATCATAAGATATAGGATATGGGACGAGTTTGCCATACAAAACGAAGTCCAATTAACTACACGGACATACCTATGTAGATGATGCGGGTGAGGTCGGCTACTCAACTAATGGGTAGCCTCCTACCCGATTTAACAGTGTATTACGTAGCGATATCCGCCCATACTTCATCTTCAACGTCTAATTGAATTTGTGAAGGGTAGACACGAAGTTGGTATTCGTTCAATACGTAGCGCATAATCGCTTCTTTAATATTGGCTTCAATGAGATAACGGCTGCGACCTTGAATCCACACTTCTGCGCTAAAGCCTTGATCTTCCTCATAGAAGAGCTCAACTTCAACCGAAGTAATCGGAACCTCATGACGCTCTGCCATGTTTAAGCAGACGGCGTTGACGATCTGATCCATAGTTAGGCGCATCATCGATTACCAGCGACGATTGTTCGGATTTTGGTTTTGCCTGCGGCGTTTTATCGCATCGTATATTCCTCTGAAAATCATGAACAAGACGAACAAGGCGAGAACGTTAACGAGTAAGCCCATCATGTTTCCGAAAAATCCAGAGCCGAACATGCCGCCGAACATTAAACCGGCTAACCCACCAATCATCATGCCCTTCATAAAGCTACCGCCACTAAACAGTCCTCGTTTCGTAGAAGTGCCGGTTCCAGATGTAGCCGAAGATTTATTTGTAGTGGAGCTTTTGCTAACTCCGTCTTGGGATTGTGCTGGTGTTTTGTTGAAGGACTTCTTACCTGAACTGAACGAGCGTGGTCTTGCATCTGCACTATCGACCGGTATAGTTACGGCAATAGTGAAAGCGAATAAGCTGAGTACTAATAATGTTTTTTTCCACATGATGTTAATTACCCTCCTGCATTTGTCGTAATTGTCTTACGAGTATGTTATACGTGCGTAGACTTCGCAGGTTTCACTTAAAGTGGTGATGCTCATAAATCATTTTTGAGGTATGCTACCACTAACGGGTTTGTTGATTAAGGAAAGGGGCATAGTGAAGATGCAAAAAACGATAGATTATCCCGATGAGTACATTCAATATTTAGTAGAATATAACGGTTCTCGCGATTATTTCGAATGTCATGAAATTATGGAAGAGTATTGGAAGGAACATCCGGATTCAGAATATAAGACATGCTGGTTAGTCCTAATTCGGATTTCAGTATGTATGTATCATTCGAGGAGAGGAAATTGGGCGGGGGCTATTAAGCTCATGGGCAAAGCTGCTGAAGAAGCAGAAGCTCATCAATTCGACAAGCTTGGTCTAGATGGAACGAAGCTTGTTGAATTGATGAGGCAAGCGGCTCTTGATTGGACGCAACCTAACCGAACCTATGTAGATCTCCAATTACCAATTATAGATCACAAGCTGCAGGACGCTGCTCGGCAACGTTGTAATGAGCTTGGTTATATATGGGGAATTCATGGACAGGAGGCAGGGGACCCGATCATTCATCGTCATCTTACGCGGGATAGGAGCGATGTTGTACTTGAAAGAGCTGAATCAGCCAAGCGCAAAGCGTTTAGTCGGCAGGTTCCGAATGAAGATAACCGTCTGTAACAACTTCTAATGCACCAGTATCGGGATGAATAATTAGTCCGTGTACTGGAGTGTTAGGAGGAAGCAAAGGGTGGTTTCTAACAATCTCAACGCTGTTCTCTACGCTTTCTCTTACGTTATCGAAGCCAGTCAACCAACGGTTTAGATTGATTCCTGAGTGTCGCAAAGTATGAATGACATGCTCTTCAATACCACGTTCTTTCATATGTGCCACAACATTGTCCGGATTGATCCCTGTCATTCCGCAATTATGATGACCGATTATAAATACTTCATTTGCGTTTAGCTCGTACAATGCAACTAATATACTCCGCATAATATTACCGAATGGCAAGGTTACAATACCACCTGCATTCTTGATGAGCTTGGCATCTCCATTGCGGAGGTTCATTGCTTTAGGAAGCAGCTCAGTGAGGCGAGCATCCATGCAGGAGACGATAACGACACGTTTCTCGTTATGTTTGTTAGTTAAATATTGTTCAAATCCTTTATCTTGCACGAATTGCTTATTATAACTTAAGATTTCATCCATTTTACGCACTGCTTATTCCTCCTATCAATTTATAGCGCTTGTATGTTCGTACGTTTGTCTACAATCTTGAATCGATTACTATAGATTTGGCCATCGCTAGCTAATTTGAAGGCGCGATGCTCGGGTTGATAAGTAATGCGCATATGATCGTCGAAGAACACCTCATGACGTTTTTCATACCAGATCTCGAAGTGATTACTCTCGGCATGTAGATCGTCGCTCAGAGGCGCACTGATCGCCCATATCGTGGCAACACCATCCACCGAGCAGCCGCATCCCTCTGAATCGAATACGAGCTTCAAATCCTTTGTATCTTCACCGAATTTTGCTTGAACTTCTTGGATCGCTTGTTCGCTCCATTGTATGTTCATAGGCAATGTTCTCCTCTCCAAAAACTTCATCCAATCTTACCTGATTATGTTTCAAGTAAGTTGATTATAAATTTTACGGAGAGTATGATCAAGAAGACAATATCTACTCTGGAAAGGTCGTGCCCTTATGAGTACCGTAGATCAAGCTTTTTCTCCTTCTTTGAAGCGATTTCGGGAATTGACAAATCAAATTAAGCAATACGAAGAAATATTGGGAGTCGTTTACTGGGACATGAGGACAGGTGCGCCGCGCAAAGGGCTAGAGCAACGTTCCGAGGCCGTCGGTGCTCTGTCTTCAGAGTCGTTCAGATTAGCAACATCTAGTGAGATGGGAGAGTTGCTAGCTAAGCTGAATGAGTCGGAAGAACAAAACCAGCTTAATGAAATCAATCGCAGATTAGTCGAGGAAACGACGAAGGAATATGAACGCAATCGGAAAATTCCTCCTGAAATGTATCGTGAATATGTTGTCTTAACCTCACAGGCGGAATCCGCTTGGGAGATTGCTAAGGATAAGAACGATTTTCCAGGCTTTGTCCCATACTTAGAGAAGATTATTGCATTCAACCGCAAATTTATTGAAATATGGGGAGTAAAGGATACTCCTTACGATACGCTGTTAGATATGCATGAACAGGGACTTACAACTGTTGAATTGGATCGCTTGTTCGGTGAACTCAGAGCACGACTCGTGCCTCTTGCTGAGAAAATAGCGAACTCCAAACATAAGCCAGATACATCGTTCTTAGAAGGAACCTTTGACATAGAAAAGCAGAAGAAGTTTAGTTTGTTTATTTTGAATGAAATGGGTTACGATTTCGACGCAGGAAGACTGGATGAGAGTGTACATCCTTTCGCGACAGGATTAAGCCCAGGTGATGTGCGAATTACGACGAGATACTTAACTGATGACATTATGAGTGCGTTATTCGGTACGCTTCATGAAGGTGGACATGCTCTTTATGAACAAAATATTAAACCCGAGCTTATTGGAACTTCTTTATGCACAGGAACTTCGATGGGAATTCATGAATCGCAATCGCGACTGTGGGAAAATATGGTCGGACGCAGTTTAAGCTTCTGGGAACGCTATTTACCAGACCTCAAGGCTCATTTTCCAGGACAATTGGATGGAGTCACGGCAGAACAGTTCTATAAGGGAATTAATGTCGTACAGCCATCACTCATTCGGATTGAAGCGGATGAACTGACCTATAATCTGCATATCATGATCCGCTATGAAATTGAGAAAATGCTATTTAACGAAGATTTGGACCCACGCGATTTACCGGAAGTATGGAACAAGAAATATACGGAAGCGTTGGGGGTTACACCTCCAAATGATGCACAAGGTGTATTGCAGGATGTTCACTGGTCAGGCGGAGCATTTGGCTATTTCCCTTCTTACTCGTTAGGCAATATGTATGGTGCCCAGATGATGAACATTGCTCGTCAGAAGCTTCCTGATCTAGAACAGCAAGTCGCTTCAGGACAATTGCTTCCGCTTAAGGAATGGTTAACGGATCTGGTTTATCAACACGGAAAGCTACTTAACCCGTCAGAGATCATTGAACGGATAAGCGGTGAACCGTTGCAATCTTCTTATCTGTGCGATTACTTAGAAAATAAATATCGAGAAATTTATCGTTTGGAATAATAGGTGTGGGGGCGGAGAGAAGACAACTCTCTTACGCCTCTTTTTACTTGGATCATGCCGGGAGGATATCAGATGGGTTTTCGCGTCATCAAAACTGCGGTAGCCACACTCACCGCAATTTATACCGCCTATCTCTTAGGCGTAGATAACCCGTTATCTGCAGGCTTGCTGGCCATCTTAGGCGTGGAGACAACACGCTGGCGGGGTATCAAATCTGTATTTGCTCGGTTCATGGCTTCCATATTGGGATTGGCGCTAGCTTCGATCTTATTTGATTTCATTGGATTTCATATTTGGGTGTTAGCTATCTATATCCTTCTCGCCTATCCCCTGCTATCGCGGGTAGGCTTTAAGGATGGAATAATAACGGGTTCCGTTATCGTATTTCATTTGTTCGCCCGTGGTGAAGTTACCCTTCATGCATTACTAACTGAATTAGAGCTTCTTGTCATTGGTCTTGGATGGGCAACGGTGTTTAATCTTATCTACATGCCTAAAGAAAACAAGACGCTAGCGGCTTTGCGCAAGAAGACGGAGGAAGGCTTCTCTAGTATTTTCTTTCACTTAGCTGTCCACTTGCGTAATCCCGGCTTCGTGTGGGGTGGGGAGGAAGTTTTGAAAACGGAATCCGCTATTGAGGAAGGGATTGAGGTAGCCAGGCGTGCGCGTGAAAATCGGCTAATTCCACAGGACGAGCCGTGGCAGCATTACTTTCAAATGCGACGTCAGCAACTGGAATCTATTGAATTGATGATGGAGTCTGTTGCTTTCGTATCCAGTAAAGTCCCACAGGCTGAATTGATTGCGGTTCTGTTCGACCGTCTTATAGAAGATGTGAAGTCGGAATTCTATGAGGGAGAAACGGAGCGGATGCTGGATGCGTTGGAGAAAAGCTTCGAGGAAATGCCATTGCCAGCTTCAAGAGACGAATTCGAAACCCGCTCTGCACTCTTCCATCTTTCGCGTGAATTGAGGCGTTATTTAAGTATTGCAAGCCGTGAAAAAAAACAAAAGTCAACTTCTGCCCAAGCGATCATACAATGAAAGGTAAAGTCTATTCCGCCAACCGACTGCAACTAATGAAGTGGGTAACGGTTGCAGGCTGCAACAATACATTTTTGTCACTCTAGACGAATGTCCTGCATAGACTTTAAGTGACTTGATCGTATGGAGGAGGTCATCTGTAATGGCTATTGCGGATAAACGGCTGCAACGCAGGGAAATCATCACGAAAGCAGTTTGCGGCAAAGGCCGTAAGTTCTCAACGATTACCCACACCGTAACGCCGCCGCACCACCCGACCAGCATTCTGGGGGCGTGGATCATCAATCATCAATATGAAGCGGTGAAATCAGGAGACGGAATCGAAGTAATCGGGTCTTATGATATTAACATCTGGTATTCCTACAACAAGAATTCGCAAACCGATGTTGCGAAAGAGACGATCTCGTATGTGGATCTCGTTCCTCTCTCGTATGTAGACCCGAAACATCGCTCCTCTACAGAAGAGGTATCTGCGGATGCAACGCAGGAACCTAACTGTGTGGAAGCGACGATCAGTTCTAATGGTTCTTCAGTGCTCATCCGCGTCGAACGGGAATTCGCCGTGGAGATGGTAGCGGAAACGAAGGTGTGTGTCGTAGTGGATCCTAACGGATGCGACGACGATGGGAAAGAAGTTGACTTCGGTCTGGGTGATGATGGAGATTTCGAGGATCTCGATTCCGATTTACTGGAAGACGATTTGTAATCGGTTCGGTCATCGGCCGGTACTTAAGTCTATGCAGAGACGGTACATTAGTCGAGGGCGAATGCCCTGTCGGAGCATCGGGATAAGCCTGATTGTAGCAAAGGTAAACATAGGGAAGGGTCATTCGGCTTCGGCGCTTACACGCCGCCTGCGGGAAGGCCCTTCCCGTGTTTCGTAGGGGGAATCCGCATGGACAGTCGATCGGGGACAGTGTGGTTGTATGCTGAGGGGTTAAAAGGGAGCGTCACCAGCATGGAGCGAGCGGGTGTTCCTTTGATTCGAAACCTTGCGATGGCTAAGTCGAATGATTGCGTCATGATGATAGGAACTCGTGGAACAGCGATTCGATCTGCGCATGCTTTATCCTCTATACTCCCTAAGGCGATATCCCCTTGGCTTATGAATGAAGTTGCGAGGAGTGTATCCGCACTAGAACCTGCTGAACTGGAAAGGCGTTTGCGCAGGGAAGGCCTGCCTGCACGAATTGGAGAATCAGATTGGAATAGTACGCCTATCTCCGTTACGGTTTGGGGTTATGAAGCAGTTGAGATGAGGCGTTCATTCCCAACTTTACATAAAGTTAATGGAGTTAAATATAAAGCTGGCTTATGGCGCGAGAGGATGTTCATAGCGAGTGATCATGCGATATGGAAGCCCGCTGAGAAAATGGCCATACGTAGCTTATATTTACTAGGACTTGACTTCGGTCAGGTTGAATTACTGTTGAATAGCAAAGGGAAGCTCAGTGTTACGGGCATTTCACATGAAATGGACCTGCAGAGCAAGGAAGGCGAGCGTAAGCTAAAAGCCAAGCTTCAAGAATTCTCAGCCACATGGGCTTCCGAAACGTCTCTTGGCGTTCAGGCTAAGCTTGGAGCAGATCCAGAATTTGTACTGATGTCAACGGAAGGTCGGATCATTCCAGCTTCACGCTACTTCTTGCCCGAAGGGGATGCAGGATGTGACTCCGTTAGAATTCGTGGGGAGAAGCGTTGGCCGCTTGTTGAGCTGCGACCCAAGCCGTTCATGGAACCAATCCAACTGACGGCTGATGTGCGTAGACTGCTACACGTTGCAGCTCATCGTACAGAAGGAGCCTCTCTCTCCTGGCGTGCTGGAGCTTTACCTGTACCCGGTTTACCTCTTGGGGGTCATATTCATCTGAGCGGTGTTGCTTTGATTGGAGAACGCTTGCGTGCACTTGATAACGCGGTGGCACTGCCCCTACGAATGCTTGAGCCGTTTGCGGCGGCACGTAGGCGACCACGCTATGGCTCTCTTGGAGATGTGCGGCGCCAGAGCCATGGGGGGTTCGAATATCGAACACCCCCGAGCTGGCTCGTATCTCCTCGTTTGACTCTGGCAGCGTTCGCACTTGCTAAAGTTGCAGCTGAGCATTCAAGAGAACTGTCCGCGGATCGTCCGCTGGATAGTGATGATTGTCGGGATGCGTTCTATGAAGGCGATCGGACGTCACTCCTGCCTGCAGTTGAACGAGTGTATGCCGCGATATCAGCGACTGAAGCCTATCAAGTTTATCGTGAACCTATCGATTTTGTATTCGATGCAATCAGACGTAATCGGAGCTGGGATGAGAGCACAGACTTTCGAGTAAAGTGGCGTATTCCGATTTCTTAAGTTTTGGCTTGGAACTGTCCCCGCGCAATTCATTTTTGTTATAATGAGTTATTGAACGGAACATTAGAGTTCAAATAGTCAGGTTTTCAGCACCGGAATGCCCGGTTGAATTCAAGGAGGAACACCATGGCCGGATATACCCCGATGATGGAGCAGTATTTATCAGTGAAGGCGACAGCAACTGACGCCATTTTGTTTTTCCGTCTAGGCGATTTTTATGAGATGTTTTTCGAGGATGCAATTACGGCCTCTCGTGAATTAGAGATTACATTGACGGGACGCGGAGCAGGTCAAGAGGAACGGATTCCAATGTGCGGTGTTCCTCATCATGCCGCGGAAGGTTATATTGCAAGACTTATCGATAAAGGCTACAAAGTCGCAGTTTGCGAACAGGTCGAAGATCCGGCCAGTGCGAAAGGCGTAGTTCGACGCGAGATTGTGCGGATTGTGACTCCAGGAACGGTTATGGATTCGAAGTCAGTTGGTGACACATCGAATAACTTTATTGTTGGGGCGGCGCATCAATCTGGACGCTTCGGAATTGCCGCATGCGATTTGACGACCGGAGAGCTATATGTGACGTCCTCATCAGACTCTCATGAAACGGTTAAGAATATTCTTAATGTCTACCGACCGTCTGAGGCAGTTGGAGATGAAGCATCGATAGTTGCCATTCAATCCGATAGGAATGCGACTGCACGAGCGATACTAACAACCGTTAGGGATGAGGTTGATCTGACTAAGCTTGCTGATCAATTCCCTGATGAGCAATGGAACAGCCATGAGCTTGTAAGACAGCAGGCAGTTGCTCGTTTGATTGCTTATTTGGATGAGACACAGAAAAGATCACTGACCCATCTGCGCTCAGTGAAGGCTTACGATTCAGAATCATTTATGTCGTTAGACGCATTCACTCGACGCAATCTTGAGCTAACGGAAACCGTACGGGATCGTTCTCGTAAAGGCTCTTTATTGTCTTTACTTGATCGGACACGTACAGCTATGGGCGCTAGATTACTTAAGCGCTGGATTGACCAGCCGTTGTTAAACCGTAATGAAGCTGAGAGAAGATTGGATGCGGTAGAAGCGCTCAATCAAGATTGGATTAAACGCAAGGAGCTACGGGACGAGCTCGGTGAGGTATATGATCTTGAAAGGCTTGCGGGACGAATTGCTTATGGAACCGCTAATGCCCGAGATTTGAATGCTCTCAAAAACTCACTGAAACGCATACCAGCTATCCAGGAGCTATGCCAAACGCTAGATGTGGTCTCCTTAAATGCACTTGCTGAACGCATGGATGCTTGTTCAGATATTGCGGATGCGATTGAACGAGCCATTGCGGACGAGCCACCTGTAACCTTAAAGGACGGGGGCATAATCCGCACAGGCTATGATAGCAAACTGGATGAATTGCGTGAAGCAAGTCAGAATGGAAAGCAATGGATTGCCGAGCTAGAGCGCCAGGAGCGGGAAGCGACAGGAATCAAATCTTTGAAAATCGGCTTCAACAAAGTATTCGGATATTACTTGGAAGTTACACGCGCAAATGTAGTTCATCTGCCTGAAGGTAGATATGAACGGAAGCAGACGCTGGCGAATGCGGAGAGATATGTTACCCCTGAGCTGAAGGAGAAGGAAGCACTTATTCTGGAAGCGGAGGATCGCATGTTCGATCTGGAATACGAGCGTTTCATAGCCTTACGTGAAGAGATTGCAGGGCAAATGGCAAGACTGCAGCGTCTGGCGGAAAGCGTTGCAGCTTTGGACGTGCTTCAAGCTTTCGCGGAAGCGAGTGCGGAGCGCAGATACAGCCGTCCTAGCTGGACCGATGGCGATGGGTATGATCTGACGATTGAAGAGGGCCGTCATCCGGTCGTGGAATCCGTTAACGAGAATGGTGTATTCATTGCAAACGAAACGACGTTAACCGCATCTGAAGGTGCAATTTTACTCATTACAGGACCTAATATGGCTGGTAAAAGCACCTATATGCGTCAGGTAGCAATGATCTGCCTCATGGCGCAGATTGGCTGCTTCGTCCCAGCACGTCGAGCGGTACTGCCGTTCGTAGATCGCATCTTTACTCGAATAGGGGCAGCTGATGATCTGGTTGGCGGTCAAAGTACGTTCATGGTTGAGATGAAGGACATTCAGGTGATGACCGAGCAAGCAACCAAGAGAAGCTTGATTATCATCGATGAGTTAGGTCGAGGGACTTCAACGGATGAGGGAATGGCGATTGCTCAATCTGTTATTGAATATGTACATAATCATATTGGATGCAAGGCGCTTGTCTCAACCCATTTTCACGAATTGGCACATCTGGAAAGCTCACTATCCGGTCTTCGAAATGGTTGTATGGCGGTTAAGGAAGGCGCAGATGGCGTTACTTTCCTTCGTAAGCTAGTACCAGGTGCAGCCGATTCGAGCTACGGGATTTACTGCGCCCAGCTTGCTGGGTTACCGGAAACGATCGTATCACGTGCTTACACCCTGCTCAACGAGCATAGCTCGTTTGACACAAGTGGTTTCAACAGCATTGCGAATAGCCTTGTCATCAAGGAAGTGGCGACAGCTACAGCCTATAGCGAGCCTGTAAGCCAAGAGTTAGGTTCTCAACCTGTAATTCCTACGAATGACGCTATCCAACTGTCTATGTTCGTAGATGCTGCTCCCTCCGTTAAGCCTGCGAAGCCAACCGTCAATGACAAGCTGCTCGACAAGCTTCGGAAGCTTGATGTCATGAGAATGACACCGATGCAAGCGTTAGAATGGTTAAACGACGCGAGAAATCAATTGACGGAAAGTGGGGATCATTGATGAACCGATATAAGAAATTTCGGATTACGGTTGCACTGCTATTATCGTTAGCTCTATTCGGATTATGGACACCAGCTGTTCTTGGAGCGACCGTCAAACAGGTCCAGGAAGTTCGTGAGCTTCTCGAGGAATACCATCTGAGTAAACCAAGTAATGAGGATTTATCCGATTCTGGCATCGAAGCGATGGTTGGTTCTTTGAATGATCCCTATACGAAATATTTTGATGATGAGCAATGGGAAGCCTTTAATTCTTCATTGGAGCAAACATTCGTTGGCGTTGGGATCGTTATGGCCGAAGAACAAGGAACTGTATATGTCGAGGATGTCATTCCTGGAAGTCCTGCTCAATTAGCAGGCGTTCAACCAGGTGATGCACTCGTAGAGGCAGACGGGAAATCTCTTAAAGGAAAAACGACAGCTCAAATACAGAAAGTGTTACTCGGTGTAGAAGGTGAGGAAGTTGCCCTCAGTGTTTCACGTAATGGCAAAGCACTAAAGTTCAAAATCATACGTAAGTCTGTTCAGATTCCAGTTGTAACTATTCGAATGCTGGATGAGGGCATTGGTTATTTGGCTTTATCAGGATTTAGCTCGGATGCGGGGAAGGAAGTCGGACGCGAATTAGCGGTATTGGAGAAAAATGGGCTTACCTCGCTTGTCCTAGATCTACGCAATAATGGCGGAGGATATGTGAATGCCGCGCAGGAAATCGCTGGCATGTTCGTTAAAGAGGGTGTGTTAGCTCATATGCGCGATCGAGATGGGGTTGATCATCCACTCACGATTAGTGGCTCCGTTAAACCTTATCCGGTTATTATTCTTGTAAACGGCAATTCTGCTAGTGCTTCTGAGCTACTCTCAGGTGCTCTTCAAGATTATGGTGTTGCGAAGCTTGTAGGGACTAAAACATATGGTAAAGGCGTTGTCCAGTCGATTATTCCTGTTCAGAGTGGCGGTATGCTGAAGGTTACGATAGAAGAATACTATACACCTACAGGGAAAAAGGTAGATAAAGTGGGGCTTGTACCTAATCTCGTACTCAATGGGGCGGCAGAGCAGCTGATTGGTGCCTTTCGCTTAGCTGGGGGACAGAAGGTGACGGCAACTTCTGGTAAAGGTGTATTGACGGTTAATGGAGTTCGAATTGCTCAGCCGAATGCAGCATGGAAAGAGAAAACGGTTTGGTATGTTAATCTTAAATTCGCAAGCTCCTTAATTGATTCCAAGCTATTATATAACGCCAAAAATCATACCCTTTCTCTTACTAAGGGAGCGCAGGTTCAGACGATCAAGACGAATGACTCTCATATCAGGATGAAGGATGGTCAATCGTATATCGATGTTAGATTGTTGAAAAAATGGTTTTCTAATTTCACCTACTCTCCAGTAGGAGATACGATCAAATTTACGGCTAGTTAAATAAGGAAGTCAAACTCGATGATAAGGAGTGAGTCGGCATGGGAATCATTCGCCCCCTCGATGAACATTTAGCGAATCAGATCGCGGCTGGTGAAGTGGTTGAAAGGCCGGCCTCCGTATTGAAGGAATTAATCGAGAATGCGGTTGACGCCAATGCAACCCGAATTCATGTATCTGCCGAAGAAGGGGGACTCAACCTTCTTCGGGTAGCGGACGATGGAAATGGCATTCAACCAGATGATATATTGCTTGCATTTCAACGACATGCGACGAGTAAGATAGCAACGGGCAAGGATCTGTTTCAGATTCTCACCTTGGGATTTAGAGGAGAGGCTTTGCCAAGTATTGCAGCTGTTGCCAAGGTGAAATGTGTGAGCGCGACTGATGACAGTGGCTTAGGTCGTTTACTTGAGATCGAGGGTGGGGCGATTTTAGCAGATCGCGACACGAATGCACCTAAAGGAACGGAAATGGTCGTCAAAGATTTATTCTATAACACGCCTGCACGCCTGAAATATATGAAAACAATTCAGACGGAGCTTGGTCATCTCTCTGATGTTGTATACCGTCAAGCGCTCGCACGACCAGATATTGCGTTCACGTTCATTCATAACGGGAATACGCTTCTTCGTACACCCGGGAATGGAGATTTGCGACAGGTGGTCGCGGCGATCTATGGGACTTCTTCCGCGAAAGCGATGATTGAAGTGAAGGAAGAGAGTCCTGATTATTCAATCATAGGTCTTACAGCATTACCCATTGAAACAAGAGCGAATCGCAATGCTGTAACCGTCCTAGTAAATGGTCGTTACGTTCGCAGTCAGGCGGTTGTTCAGCCACTTATGCAGGCTTATCACACTTTGCTTCCCTTGCATCGTTATCCACTTACTGTGCTTGATTTGAAGATGCATCCGACATTGGTGGATGTGAACGTCCATCCTGCGAAGCTGGAGGTGCGGTTCAGTAAGGAAAATGAACTGCGGGCTTTTGTTGAAGATGCGATCAAGAAAGCATTGAGTACGGAAGCCTATATCCCGTCTGGAGCAGCAGTTCGAACGCCGAAGGTTAATGCTTGGGTTCAGGATCAAATCCGCTTTCAAGTGCCAGCAGTTGATACTGCGAAGGACGAGCTGGCGGCTTCCGTTCTAGCAGCGATGGAATTCGATTCCAGACCAACCGTTGCTGAGAACAAGTCGAATTACGCGCCAACACCCTCAGAGCCTGTAAACAAGTTAGCTTCTCATGAAGGATGGTCAGCACCTCCACCTCTGAAGGAGCGTTCGAGTTATTCTTCTTCTGAGCGTTCATCATCATCTTCATGGACGGAAAAACCAGTAGGGGAGAAAATTCCAGAGCAGGTGTGGAAGTCCGCATTTGCTGTGCCGGAAGTCAAGCCTCAGGTTCCTGAGTTTCCGGAATTAAGCTGGGTAGGGCAACTACACGGGACATATATCGTGGCCCAGAATACGAATGGCTTATATTTAATTGATCAGCATGCTGCCCATGAGCGTATTCATTATGAATATTATTACGATAAATTTGGTCGTCCTGAAGAGGCTAGTCAGGAACTATTGCTTCCTGTCACTCTGGAGTTCGCACCGGATGAAAGTACGGTGCTTCGCGGGAGATTAGCTGCATTTGAAAGTGCCGGTGTGTATATGGAGGATTTCGGTGGGAATACCTTTATCATTCGAGCTGTACCCCATTGGTTTCCAGGTGGGGACGAGGCGGCTATCGTTCGCGAGATGGCCGAATGGATCATTGAGGAACGTAGTGTAGACCTTCATGTTCTGCGTGAGAGAGCAGCGATTATGTGCTCATGTAAAGCGTCAATTAAAGCGAACCAAGCTTTAACAAGGGAATCCGGAGAGAAGCTGCTTGAGCGGCTTGGCGCTTGTCAACAGCCCTATACTTGTCCACATGGTCGGCCAATCGTCATTAGCTTTAGCACGTATGAGCTTGAGAAAATGTTTAAGCGGGTGACATCTTGATCGTTACGACGTCGGAACGTCCGCCTGTCGAAACCATCGAACACGCGATGAGCATAGCAACTGAGCTTGAAGTATCCTATGCCCCTCGTTCTAACAAAACAATCCGTGCCCTGCAGACGAAATGGGAAGAAGAGGCTATTGTTGTCGTCAGTCCTCAAGAAATTCGTCTTATGCAGGAGGGGCAGCAGCCGTTCTATTTTCACCCTAGTATGGCTCTCGTTCGGCTTAAGAGACTAAGATCAGGCGGTAACGATACGTTAATTTCCGTCTCTGGCGCTGTAACGGGTGACACGGTGTTGGATTGCACAGCGGGCTTGTGCTCGGACTCGCTTGTGTTCAAATATGTGGTTGGAGAACAAGGTAAGGTTGTCGCTATGGAAGCTTCTCGGACTCTTCACGTGATTGTAAGAGAAGGACTGCAAACCTACAAGACGGGTTTAGCGGATATTGATCAGGCAATGCGTGGGATTCAGACTGTACAGGGACAGCATCAAGAGCTTCTGTCTCGAATGGAGGATAACAGTGCAGATATCGTTTACTTCGATCCGATGTTTGAGAAGCCGGTGACGACGTCCAACTCGATGGTTCCGATTAGATCCCAAGCCGTTCGTGAGTCGCTGACAAGAGAAGCAGTTAAAGATGCGATTCGCATTGCGCGCAAGAAAGTTGTACTTAAAGATCATCGCGATAGCGGTCAGTTCGAGCGACTGGGCTTCCGCCTTGCTCGGGTGTCAGCTTCAGCGGTAGCTTACGGGGTGATAGAGATTGATGGATGAATCAGCAGACAACCGCCCACCTTTGCTTGTACTGGTTGGTCCCACCGCAGTTGGAAAAACGGCGTTGAGCCTACAACTGGCCAAAGCCTTAAACGCAGAAATCATCAGTGGGGATTCAATGCAAGTGTATCGTCGAATGGACATTGGGACAGCCAAGCTTATGCCGGTGGATAGAGAGGGTATTCCTCATCATCTTATCGACATTTGTGAGCCGGAATATCCATTCTCAGTTTCAGAGTTTCAAAGCTTATGTACGGAGAAAATTAGTGAAATTCATAGCCGCGGCCGATTACCCTTTATTGTAGGGGGGACGGGCCTATATGTAGAATCAGTATGCTACGGATTTCAGTTCCAGGATATTGGCGCAGATGAGTCCTTCAGAGGGGAAATGAGAACCTTTGCTCAAGAGCACGGGGCTCAAGCATTGCATGACCGTCTGCAGGGTGTTGACTCTGTATCAGCAAATAAGCTACACCCGAACGATGAGGGCAGAGTTATTCGAGCACTTGAAGTCTTTCATCTGACAGGTAAACCGCTATCAGAATTGCAGGACCAATCTCGCGGAGATGACAAGAAGTCCCCTTATCGCTTATGTATTATCGGATTAACGATGGACCGAGCGGATCTCTATAGTCGAATAGAGCAGCGTGTGGATGAAATGCTTGCATTGGGATTAGTAGATGAAGTGCGTTCACTCCTGCGTGAGGGCGTTCCGCGAGACGCTGTATCTATGCGAGGACTCGGCTATAAGGAAATTGTAGCGAGCTTAGCGGGGGAGATGAGTGATGCGGAAGCGGTAGACATTCTTAAGAGGGACACGAGACATTTTGCCAAACGTCAACTGAGTTGGTTTAGGCATATGAAAGCCCTAGAATGGGTCGATGTTGGCAACGATGCAAAAAACAGCACACTTTTCGCTGAGATCTGTGCTATAATAGCAGGAAAGTTTCAGATTGATATTGAATATATTTGATCATAAATATGTGTTGCGATGGGAGTTTACGGCCAATGAACAAATCCATTAACATCCAGGATACATTTCTAAATCAACTTCGTAAGGACAGCATTCCGGTCACTGTATACTTAACTAACGGTTTCCAAATTCGTGGCGTTGTTCGTGCCTTCGACAACTTCACCATAGTGATTGATAGTGAGGGACGTCAACAAATGGTTTACAAGCATGCGATAAGCACGTTTATGCCACAACGTAACGTATCACTTATGCAACAAGATAGTGGATCTGATAACTGATCCAGGGTCCTAGACACCGGGTTAGTGAAACTTTTAGTTTGTAACTTGCGTCTAACACAATAGGTCGGCACCTGAGCAACCCGCTAACCGGGTTGTTCTTTCTTTATGGAGGTTGTAGACGTAGTTTGGGTTAAGTCGCAATTGTTGGGTAAATTAGAGACTAGAGAGAGTAAGGATAGAAGGAGAGAACAAAATGAATCAACCTGATGTTCATAGTGATACGGGCAATAACGGTAGGGGGAAAAACAACGGTAAGACTAAGGGCAAAGGGAAAGGTAAAGGTCCTCGTAAAGGTAGAAAAAAATCAGCACTTATATGGTTGTTCTTCGTAGTATTGTTTGGCATCGTCTGTGCAGTTGTCGGATATTTGTTAATCATATTAAATGGCGAACGAATATTGAGCGCCAATATTAATAAATTGAATTTAAATCAAGCATCCATCGTCTACGATAGAAATGATAAAGAAATAGCTAAGCTAGTTGTGGCTGAAGGGAATCGTGAATTAGTACACTTCGCCGATATTCCAAAGCTCATGCAGGATGCGTTCATCGCAACAGAAGACAAACGCTTCTATGAGCATAGTGGCGTTGACTTGCTCGGCATCGGCCGGGCGCTCGTGAAGGATGTCATTGCGAGAAGCGCCGTGGAAGGTGCAAGTACAATTACGCAGCAGCTTGCGAAAAACCTATTCCTTAATGCGGATAAGACGATTTTCCGTAAGGGGACAGAGGCTTCGATTGCTCTGGCATTAGAACAGCAGAAGAGTAAGCAGGAAATTCTTGAGCTCTACTTGAACCGGATTTACTTCGGTAAAGGGCAATATGGAGTGAAAACAGCAGCTAAATATTATTTCGGTAAGTCAGATCTTAATGAATTGAAGATATGGCAAATTGCTACTTTAGCGGGTATACCTAAGTCTCCTGGAGCCTATAATCCGGTTTCTAACCCGGAGAGATCGATGGAGCGTCGCGCTGTTGTGTTGAAGCTGATGTTTGATCAAGGGCTTATAACGGAAGCTGAGAAGGAAGAAGCAGCTAAGGTCGTCTATAAACCCATCGCTTCAAGTAATAAAGACACGAAGTATATGACGTATATTGATTATGTGATTGATGAAGCAGTAGAAAGAACAGGGAAAACAGAAGAAGAACTAAGAAGTGCGGGATACAAGATTACAACGACAATTAATACAAAAGCTCAGACGGTAATGGAGAAGGAATTCGCTAACGACGCTAGATTTGAGAAAAGCGTTGACGATAGGATTGTACAAGGCGCGATGGTCATCATGGATCAACACGATGGTTCTTTAATCGCCATGGTTGGTGGACGCAATTACGAGATGTCAGGCACGAATCGTGTGGTTGGGAAGCGACAGCCCGGCTCATCTTTTAAGCCGATCATGGATTATGGTCCTGCGATTGAAACGGGTGACTACTTCCCGTGGTCAACTGTACAGGACGTGAAGAAATGCTATGGGGATTACTGTCCAAGCAATTCCAATGGGAATTATCTTGGAACCATTCCGATGACACAAGCTGTTAAAGAGTCGCGAAATGCATCTGCTGTTTGGTTGCTGAATGAAATTGGCATTAGTAATGGATTGAAGTTCGCAGAGAATCTTGGCATTAAGCTTGAGAAGGAAGATCGCAACCTTGCTGTTGGTTTAGGGGGTCTGACTCGCGGAGTTACCCCAGTGGAGATGGTCCGTGCTTACGGTGCTTTCGCTAATGGTGGCAAGCTACAAGATCCTCATAGCATTCTGAAAATTGTGGACAATAAAGGCAAACCCGTATATGAATTCGATGCACCTAAAGGTAATCAGGTCATGAGCGAATACACTTCCTATTATGTGACGGAGTTGTTGAAGGGTGTCGTTCAGAAGGGTGGAACTGGAGTAAAGGCTAGCATTAGTGGTCGTACAGTTGCAGGTAAAACAGGTACGACACAAGCCGGTATTCCGGGACTTAAAACAAGCAAAAACCGCGATGTGTGGTTTGTGGGTTATACCCCTGAGTGGACAGCGGCAGTATGGTTCGGTTATGACAAAACCGACAAGGAGCATTTATTGTCTAAAACGCAAAGTAGTGGTCAAGCAGCTGCTTTGTTCTCCGCTGTTATGTCTAAGGGGCTTGAAGGCGTGGAACGTAAATCGTTCCCTAAGCCATCTGGTCTGCAAGTGGAACAAAAGCTTCCTGGAGTAGCAGGATTTATGGCAGCATACTCGCCTGAGCTCGTATCCGTTGAATTAACTTGGGGTGCAGTTGAAGGTGAAAATGTTACCTATAAGGTTTACCGCAAAGAAGATGGGGAAGCGGAATTTAAACTTCTTGCAGAAATTCCAGATCCTGCGTATGACGATTTTGCGATATTGCCGGATCAGACCTTCACATACTATGTGACGGCGTATTATGGGGATAAGAAACAGGAGAGCGAGCCGTCGGAAAAACTATCGATAACGATCACTACCGGAATGGAGGTCACCCCCACTCCCGGAGAAGAAGGGGATGGTGATTTCCCAGATGATAACGAAAATCCGGGATCTTCTGAGCCACCGATTGAAATTGTAGTGCCGGGCGAAACTCCGTCACCAACACCATCGGAACCTCCAACATCATCGGAGAGCCCTTCCCAACCTCCGTTGGAAGGTGTGCCACCGGTTCAGGTACCCAATGAAGAAGCTAACACTACACCTTAAGAACGTAATAATCTTAAGTGTAGCGTTGAATAGATTGTTAAGAAGCAGCTGAGCTCGTATCTCGTATACGCTCAGCTGCTTTTTGTCATGGCAGGACGGTTCTCAACTGGTTCGTAAAGGCAAGTTGTGGTAAGCTTTGAGTATATTGAGTTGCCCTGATGGCAATGAGGATCACCACACTAACGTTGGACAGACGGAAAGGAAAGTCGCAATGAAACGTAAATTTTCGGATCGAGCGAATTGGCGGCGAATATTAAAGAAAAGTTATGCTTGTATCCCGATGGATGAGCCTCATTTTAGAGGCTTCGTTACATTGTATCGGATACATGAGCTACGGGATCCGTTATGGAAGGAATACAATGGACGGAGAATGTGTTTAGCGGATCGTGGATATTTGTGGATGCAGCATTTTCCACGCGGTGAGCACTTCGTAGTGACAACGATGTTCGATGACAAAGGACAGGTCGTGCAGTGGTATATCGACATTTGTAAAATCCAAGGCTTAACGGATCAGCAAGTTCCTTGGTTCGACGATTTGTTTCTAGACATCGTTGTATTGCCGACGGGTGAGAAGCTGCTTCTAGACGAAGATGAATTAGAGGAAGCATTGGATGAGGGTCAGATTACACTACGTGATTCAGCCATGGCGCAGAAGACTGCTGGGCGGTTAATGGAGCTTATTAATCAGAATAAATTCCCCTATTTCGACATGAGCTTAAACCACAGACGTACATTGCTGGAAAAGCTGGGTTGGGAGAAAGGTAACTCTTGATGCAGAGTACTTTATTAACTCAGGAGCCGAAACGTCGTTCCAAATGGCTTCGGATGTTGCTACGATTATTCGCGATCGGATTGATTGCGCTGCTGGCTTGGTGCGGCATGCTTTATTATTGGATCACGAGCTTCGAGGGTGTTCCTAAATCGGGAAATCCAAGTCCTGCTGATGTAGGAATCGTACTTGGTGCAACTTTATGGAATAATGAGCCGAGCCCAGGCTTGCGGGAGCGACTGGATCATGCGCTCGCTCTCTATCGTTCTGGGGCGTTCAAGAGCTTCATTGTAACCGGTGGTCTTGATAGTAACGGGGCAACATTAACGGAAGCGGAAGGCATGAGAAATTACTTAATCGAGCAAGGTGTCTCTCGGCAATCGATCTATATGGATTCTCTTTCCAGAAGCACCTATGAGAACTTAGATTTTGCACAAGAAATCATGACTCAGAACGAGTGGGATACGGCTATCATCGTTACACATAGTTATCACGGATCAAGAGCAGCTAATATTGCCAAGAAGCTTGGCTTTAACCCCGTTCAGGTCAGTGTCACCGATTCCAAAGTATTGAAAATGTCTTATCATGAAACGCGTGAAGTGTTAGCTTATACGAAATGGCTCGTTACTAAGATCTTCCTATGACTAGTGTAAGGACGAACGGAATACATTGGTATTGCGGCATATTCGTCGACACAAGCCATATGGGGTGAAGCTTGATGAATGCTAAAGCGAATGCATCTGAGTCAATTGAAGCTTCGACCGCGCAGAAGAGACCCTCTAGACAGATTAACGTCATCCTGCGCAGTGCGGATCCTGATTACTCAACCGGAAATACGGGTGCAGCTGAGTCCTCAGGTACTCCTAAATTGCTGCCACAATCTGGTCCATGGGTGGAGTGGCAGAAGGAACTTGACCGTATGACAGGTCTAGATGACATCAAGGAGCTCGTTTATGAAATATACGCCTTACTGCAGATTATGCAGTATCGCAGCGAAGCAAGCTTGCAGGCTCAAGCGCATGTCTATCATATGATCTTTAAAGGGAATCCCGGAACTGGAAAAACGACGGTGGCGCGATTGCTTGCGAAGCTATTCCAAAGCATGGGCTTGCTTGCTAAAGGCCACCTCGTGGAAGTGGAACGAGCCGATCTCGTGGGGGAGTACATCGGACATACGGCCCAGAAAACGAGAGAATTGGTGAAGAAATCTCTTGGGGGCGTATTATTCGTTGATGAAGCTTATAGCCTTGCCCGTGGAGGGGAGAAGGATTTCGGTAAAGAAGCGATCGATACGTTAGTAAAGGCAATGGAAGACTATAAAAATCAGTTTGTGCTCATATTAGCGGGGTACACTCTTGAGATCGACAACTTCTTGATGACCAATCCAGGATTACCTTCAAGATTTCCAATACAAATGGAATTTCCTGATTATACGGTCGATCAGCTCGTCCAAATCGCAGAAGGCATGACTAAGGAGAGGGACTACACATTACTCCCACAAACCGTATATAAATTGCGACAGCTGCTTGTACAAGAAAAGCTGGAATCGGTATTCGACTTCAGCAATGCAAGATATGTACGTAATGTTCTGGAGCGGGCAATCCGTTATCAAGCGGTACGATTATTATCCCAGCATCCGACGGTATCACCAGGACGGCAGGAGCTTATGGCGTTGCGTCCCGAAGATATTCGGAGCTTATGAAGATCTATTAGAAAGTAGGATATGAATGAGACAAAGTACATACGACACAGGAACCGATGAACTGGAGAAAGCTTTGCTCATTAGTCTTGTAACCGATAAAGTGAAAAGATCGGGAGCAGACCCACAGCACTCCATTGATGAACTCGCATCGCTAGCCGAAACGGCTGGCGTTGCGGTTGTCGATACCATCATGCAAAATCTTGAAGTTCCAGACAAAAAGTATTTCGTAGGTAAAGGTAAAGTGCAAGAGGTGCTAGAACTGGCTGAGAAGACCGGTGCGACAACTGCGATATTTGATCAAGAGCTGTCAGGCTCGCAGGTGAGAAATCTCGAACAAGCTTTGGATATGAAGATCATCGACCGCACGCAGCTCATCTTGGATATATTCGCTGGCCGCGCCAAAACTCGGGAAGGTATTCTACAGGTGGAATTGGCGCAGCTGTCTTATTTGCTTCCTAGACTTTCTGGCCATGGTGTAAATTTATCGCGTCTTGGCGGGGGCATCGGTACACGAGGACCTGGTGAAACGAAGCTAGAGACAGACCGTCGTCACATTCGTGACCGAATAACGGAGCTCAAGCGTCAATTAGAAACGGTAACCGCTCACCGCAGCTTGCATCGCGAGCGCCGTCGTAAAGTGGGGGCGGTTCAAGTTGCTCTTGTGGGTTATACGAATGCAGGAAAGTCGACATTGCTTAGGCAATTGACAGAAGCGGATGTGCTTGTGGAAGATAAGCTTTTCGCTACCTTGGATCCAACGTCCCGCAGCCTGGAGTTGCCAAGCGGCAAAGAGATCATTATTACAGACACGGTCGGATTTATACAGAACCTTCCCCATGATTTGGTCGCTGCGTTTCGTGCGACATTGGAGGAGGCTGGCGAAGCTGACTTACTCTTGCACGTCGTGGATACATCGTCACCAATGCGTGAAAGACAGATGAAAGTCGTTGAAGAGGTGCTTCAACAGCTTGGTGCAGGTGGCAAGCCGACGCTGATTGTCTATAACAAAATCGATCTTAGCTCAGAGGATGCTTTGTCTCTGTTGACCGGTGGGCCGGACACGATTCGCGTGAACGCCTTCATCGAACAAGACATGACGCAATTGCGTGAAGCTATTGAGGATCGTATTCTCGGTGATACAATACAATTCCGCATTCCGGCATCCCGGGGTGATTTGGCGGCATTAGTGTACCGTGTAGGAGAAGTAATGGATCAGGATACAGAGGAGGACTTCCTCCTTTTCAATGTTAGGCTTAACCCAACGGATATGGAGAAATCAGGTCGCACACTCGAGCCTTATCGGGTCGAACAGTAATTGCGAGCTGCTTATACGAAAAGGAGAACATCATGCAGGACCCTACACAGATTAACTTTGAGCAGCAATGGGAGAAGTGGGCAGATGCGGCTGAAGATCTAGCAGCACCACAGTTCCGACTTCTAGATCGAATTGTAGAGCGTAATCAATGGAAAGTAATCCAAGCATTTCAGAAGCATAGAGTTAGTGATTTTCACTTTGCGTCGTCGACAGGTTATGGATACAACGACACTGGACGTGAAGTACTTGATTTGGTATATGCCGATGTATTCGGAGCCGAGTCAGCTATCGTAAGACCTCATCTGGTATCGGGGACTCATACGATCTCCGTGGCATTGTTCGGATGCTTGCGTCCGGGGGACGAGCTTCTGTTCGTGACCGGCAAACCTTATGATACTTTGCATAAGGTAATCGGTAAGCCAGGGGACGGACTAGGATCCTTAGCAGACTTTGGTGTACAGACCAAGATTGTACCTTTAAATGAAGATGGAAGCGTAGATTGGGACGGTGTTCAGGCAGCGGTTACGGATCGTACGAAGGTTTTCGCTATTCAGCGTTCAAGAGGCTACGAATGGAGACCATCGTTCACGGTAGATCAGATCGGGGAAATGGTAACACGCATCAAAGCAATCAAACCGGATGGCATTGTATTCGTCGATAATTGCTATGGAGAGTTCACTGAGGAAAGAGAACCAACTGAGGTGGGCGTCGATCTGATCGCGGGCTCCTTGATTAAGAATCCTGGTGGTGGCTTGGCCACTAGTGGGGGATATATTGCGGGTAAACAAAGCTTGGTGGAGCTTGCTGCTTATCGACTGACCGCACCTGGTATCGGTGGAGAAGTGGGTGCCATGTTAGGGACGACGCGTTCGATCTATCAGGGATTGTTTATGGCTCCTTTGCTTGTAGGTCAAGCGGTTAAAGGGAGTGTATTCGCTTCTGCGATATTTGGAAAGCTTGGTTTTGAAACTCAACCAAAGTGGAACGATCCACGGACCGATTTAATACAAGCCATTCGGTTTAAAGCAGAGGATCCCCTTATCCATTTCGTACAGGCGATTCAGAAAGCGGCAGCTGTGGATGCGCATGTCGTACCTGTTCCTTGGGATATGCCAGGATATGAACATCCTGTTATCATGGCTGCAGGAACCTTTATCCAAGGCGGAAGCTTGGAGTTGTCAGCAGATGCTCCGGTTCGAGAACCTTATATTGCCTATATGCAAGGTGGATTAACCTATGCTCATGTGAAGTTTGCCGTTAAGAAGGCATTAATGGAGTTTCAAGCGCAGGGATATTTGTGAATTGTAAGCCTTGTTGTTATAAACCTTACATTGCTTGACATGTTTTTGGGTCGAGGTTACAATGAAAGTGATTACACAATAACAACAAGTTAAGTTGGAAGGTTGGTATGATATGGGCGAAGAGATTCGCAGGAATATGGCGTTGTTTCCGATTGGCATCGTAATGAAGCTGACCGACCTGACCGCCCGCCAAATCCGTTATTATGAGCAGCATGATTTAATCCAGCCAGCTCGAACAGACGGTAACCAACGATTGTTTTCTTTCAATGATGTTGAGCGACTAATGGAAATCAAATCATTGATCGAGAAGGGTGTTAATATTGCTGGCATTAAGCAAGTAATGAACCCCGTTGGGCAAGATGAGAACGATGGAACGATTATTAATGAAGTTTCTGAGGTTAAGCGTCGGGAGATGAGTGATTCTCAGCTTCACCGTATGCTGAAGCAAGAGCTGATGACTGGCAAACGACCGGGACAAGTATCCTTGATTCAAGGAGAGCTTACTCGTTTTTTCAAGAACAAATAATTCAATATAGAAGAGTATCCTAGGAGGCTACCATGTCTTATACTCGTGAAGATATTATTCAGATTGCTAAAGATCAGAACGTTCGATTCATTCGATTGCAGTTTACGGATTTACTCGGTTCGATTAAGAACGTTGAAATTCCATTTAGTCAATTGGAGAAAGCTTTGGATAATAAGATGATGTTTGACGGTTCTTCTATCGAAGGATACGTTCGCATCGAAGAGTCAGATATGTACTTATATCCAGATTTAAGCACATGGGTTATTTTCCCTTGGGTTACAGATAACAAAATCGCTCGTTTGATCTGTGATATCTACATGCCGGACGGTACACCGTTCGCTGGAGATCCTCGTGGTATTCTGAAGCGTGCGCTTCAGGAAGCAGAGGAAATGGGTTACTCTACGATGAATGTAGGCCCAGAGCCGGAATTTTTCTTATTCCAAACCGATGAAAAAGGTAATCCAACTATGGAGCTTAACGACCAAGGTGGATACTTTGATTTGGCACCGACAGACTTAGGTGAGAATTGCCGCCGTGATATCGTATTAATGCTAGAAGAGATGGGCTTTGAAATCGAAGCCTCACATCACGAAGTAGCGCCTGGACAGCATGAAATCGACTTTAAATATGCACCAGCGATTAAAGCAGCGGATCAAATTCAAACCTTTAAGCTTGTAGTTAAGACAATTGCTCGCCAGCATGGTTTACATGCAACGTTCATGCCTAAGCCTTTGTTCGGAATGAATGGCTCAGGTATGCATTGTCACCAATCGTTGTTCACGGGTAAAGAAAATGCTTTCTATGATGCTAATGATAAGCTTGGTTTGAGTGTCGTAGCACGTCAATATATGGCCGGTGTACTTAAGCATGCTCGGGGCATCGCAGCAATTACGAATCCAACAGTCAATTCTTACAAACGACTTGTGCCAGGATATGAAGCACCATGTTACGTGGCTTGGTCAGCAAGTAACCGTAGTCCAATGATCCGGATTCCGGCTTCCCGAGGTCTTAGCACTCGGATTGAAGTTCGTAATCCAGACCCGGCAGCAAATCCATACTTAGCTCTTGCTGTTATGCTTAAAGCAGGCTTAGACGGAATTAACAACAAAATGTCGATCCCAGCTCCTGTTGATCGTAACATCTATGTAATGAGCGAAGAAGAACGTCAAGATTCTGGTATTCCAAGCTTACCGATTAACCTTAAAGAAGCTTTGGCAGAGCTATTACGTGATGATGTCATTTGCGAAGCCTTAGGCGATCACGCATTAAGCCATTTCTACGAGCTTAAGGAAATCGAGTGGGATATGTACCGCACGCAAGTTCACCAATGGGAACGCGATCAGTACTTGACGATGTATTAAACGAGGATTTATCAAATAAAAAGGCTGCCTTTCAGACCAATGTCTGAGTGGCAGCCTTTTTGGGTTTGAATCATTTAATTAAAAGAACGAATTAATCCGATGACCTTACCAAGAATGCTCACATTGTGTAACCGGATAGGCTCCATGCTTGCGTTTTCTGGCTGTAGTCGAATGTGATCCTTTTCCTTGTAAAAGGTTTTTACAGTTGCTTCGTTCTCTTCCGTCATCGCAACTACGATATCACCGTTAGTAGCGGTAGGTTGCTGACGGACAATAACATAATCTCCATTATGAATGCCAGCTTCGATCATACTGTCTCCCATTATGGAAAGCATGAATGCGGGTTGATCGCCAACCATACCAACCGGTATTGGATAATATTCTTCGATATTTTCCATTGCTGTGATCGGAATGCCCGCAGTAACTTTCCCGAGTAGAGGGATTTGGCGGACGGAGGACGATATTCTGTAGACGTTATCTTCATCGCTTCCGAGAATCTCGATTGCACGTGGTTTAGTAGGATCGCGGCGAATCAAGCCCTTCTTCTCCAGTCGATCCAGATGACCATGTACAGTTGAACTGGAAGCAAGTCCTACGGCTTCACCAATCTCACGTACAGAAGGGGGATACCCTTTCTCTCTAACTTCGTTCTTAATGAATTCTAGTATGGAATTCTGGCGATTAGACATCTTTGACACGCCAAACCCTCCCTATGTATTAGCTCATGATGACAAATTATAGCACAGAACTCGAGTTCGCACAAACATTCGTTCGACAGAACAGATGTTCTTTTTTTGTTGACTTGAACATATGTTCGTGTTAGGATGAAACCAGAACAAATGTTTGGGGTGACGATAATGGTGCATTCATGGGTAACGGCTAGTTCTGCTCCTGTTTCTTCTATACGTAAATCTGCTACTTTTAAGTCAGGAAGTACTTTTAAGAAGCTTGCGTCTATACGGCATCAATTGAAGCTTGCTAGAGGCGTATTTTTCATAATCGCATTTCTTATCTTATTCAGTGGATTTACGATTGTACATACATTCGCTTCTTCTGATGAGGTCACTCCTGCAACGGGTAACGAGCTGGTTATTTCCGTTGATAGCGGGGACACATTATGGGAAGTTGCAAGAGCGCATAAGAAGGATTCTATGGATACTCGTCAAGCTGTTCATGCAATACAACAACGCAATGGGCTAACAACGTCCGAGGTGACGGTTGGTCAGACCCTTATTATTCCAAGTCGCTTGATGCCATAGCCTATATCTTACAATATTACCAGACCGGTCACTCCCGGTCTTTTTTTGCTTGTCTGCTTTTCTTGACAACCTATTAGCGAAAATGGCAAAGTAGAGGTTGTAATGAAAGGGGAGTGAAACGGACATGGAAATGGAACAAATCATTAAAAGAATTAATGAGTTATCTCGTAAAAATAAAACCGATGGATTGAGCGAGAGCGAAGTGGAAGAACGTGATACTCTCCGTCGGCAATATATTGCAATTTTCAAACAAAATTTCCGCTCTGAATTAGATCGTATTGAGATCGTGGACGAACCAACCATTAAGCACTAATAACAAGTCGCAGCGCTGGCATTGTAAGAATTATTTCACAATGCTGGCGTTGCACCATTTGTTACATAGAGTTGACAACAAATCGCTACTCAGATGTAGAACGGTTGTTGCATAAAGAGGAGGAAGCTTATGTCCCGCTCATGGGAACGTATGGTGTTGAAAAATTCTAAAACAATTAACAAGCGTCGCAAGAAAGATGGCAAAAAGGGGATTAGTCCTAACGCTCCGCAAATTGACCGGTTCAAAGGTCGGAATTTTATCGTCCCAATATTGCTGCTCGCGTTAATCATTTTTTACGTGACATTAGCCCAACCTTGGTCAGATAATTTCCTGCAGGATCCAACGCTATTTTGGGTGACGATCTGTTGTTATGTCGTGCTCGCATTGTTCTATTATTTACGTCGACCTTATCTCGCTGTTTCACGTGATACGCTTGAAACTCGTAAATTCACTGGCTACAAAACATTACGACCAACTGATATTCGCAAATTTACGATTCAACCTGGTTATGTTATCGTTGAGTCCGTTAAAGGTGCAAACTGGGTGTTCTCACGAGTCATGAATCGGTATCCGATTGAAGCTATGACGGAAAGATTAAAGACGTACTCCGAATTACACAATGTCGAATTCGAAGTAAAGGTAAAGTGAGGAGAAAGCACAATGTCGGTCAAAGCCGTTCTATTTGATTTAGATGATACATTGTTATGGGATGATCGCAGCGTGAACGAGGCATTTAAATTGACATGCCAAATGGCTGCACAAACTACAGGAGTAAATGAAGATGAGCTTGAAGCATCGGTACGCCGCGAAGCTAGAGCTATTTACGAAACGTATGAAACCTATGAGTTTACGAAGATGATTGGGATCAACCCGTTTGAAGCTTTATGGGGTAAGTTCGAACGCGGTGAGCATCCGATGTTCCGCAAGCTGCAGCAATTAGCTCCAGAATATCGAGTGAATGCATGGACTAGAGGATTAGCCGCTCTAGGTATTGATAAACCGCAGCTTGGTCAGGAGCTGGCGGAATTTTTCCCAGCACAACGTCGCAAGCTAAAGTATGTATATGAGGAAACGTTCTCCGTGTTAGATGAGCTTAAGGGCTCTTACAAGCTCCTTCTTCTGACGAATGGCTCTCCGGACCTGCAGCAGGAAAAGCTGGATGGGATGCCTGATCTTATTCCTTACTTCGATTCGATTGTCATCTCCGGTAATTTCGGAGAAGGAAAGCCTTCCTCCAATTTGTTCGCGCACGCTCTTGAACAAATCGGTATCTCAAAAGAAGAGGGTATAATGGTGGGGGACAAGCTTACGACTGACATTCTTGGTGCGAACACCATCGGGATGACTTCCGTCTGGATTAATCGTCATGATGCAGTTCGCAATGATGAGATTATTCCATCGTACGAAATCAAGAGCTTGACTGAGCTTCCTGAACTTCTTAATAAATTGAAATAACAACTATAGCTATTGAGAGGCTTTCCAAAAGTGAAATAAGCTTTTGGGAAGCCTCTTTGTAAATTTTATCGATTTTGTTTTTTAAGAGTAAATATATGATTCATTTCTGTCACATTTGTTGTGAAATTAATCACATACCAGACGTATAACTTAATATAAACTAAAAATAGAACAGGAGGCGACTTAAATGATTGAAACGAGACAGAGAGCTACGGCGAAAGAAGGGAATAAACAATCTTTGGCGTATCTTATCAACCATATTATGCTCGAGCACCATCTTTTTCTAAGAATCGAGCTTCCGTACTTAAGTGAGTGCATCACGAAAATTGTTCAAATACATGGACATCGGGATAAGCAACTCATTGACTTACACCGATTATATCAGCTCATGAAGAATGAGTTAGAACAGCATTTATACGAAGAAGAGGAACAGATCTTTCCCACGATCGTAGATTATGAAAAAACAAATTCATCTGAATTTCTAAAACAAGCTAAACAATCCATTGATAGATTAGTTGCAGCACATAGTTATTTTATATTTGTTCTTAAACAAATACGATTGACCACAGCCAATTACACATTGCCTCCACATGCCTGCCAAACTTATGTTTTAACATACAATAAGCTTAGGCAGCTGGAGACTCGAATGTTTGCACATATCCAGATAGAGAACAACGTTTTATTTCCACGTATTTACGAAAAGTGATCGATATGAATAACAAAGAAGACACCTCGCTAGATAAAGGTGTCTTCTTTGTTGTACGTATTCATTATACTTGGTGAAATCCTTACAGCAATTACTTCACAAAGCTGGAATCTTCAAACGGATCAGCAACCCAGCCAGCTGGCTCGATGAAGAGGCGCACAGCAACGATTGCCTTATTATCCATTAAAGTAAAGAAGTGTGGTTGGCCTTCGGGTACGGAGATAACATCTCCGGCACTCAGTTCAACATCGAAGTATCCGGTTTGCTCGTCACCTTTAATGATGAAGATCCCGCGTCCTGCAGTAATTGCACGCACTTCATCCTCTGTGTGTGTATGCACCTGCTCGAATTTTTTCAAGATGTCCGGCAAATTTGGAGTCGCTTCGGAAAGGGCAACGATATCCCAAACCTTGTATCCACGTCTACCCGCAAGATCACGAATTTCGGTATCAAAGGTAGAGAGAAGCAAGCTCTTATCGTCGTCTGAAAGTGTAAAATGGTTATTAAGGTGCTCAGGAAGCTTGCTCATATCCCAGTGTTCGTACAGTACGTTTTGTTTTGTTAGAAAGGAAAGAACTTCCTCCTGATTCGAAATACGTTCGTCAGTATTGCGGATACGAATTTCTGCCATCGTCAATTCCTCATTTCCCAATATGAATTATTGTATTAATTATAGAACAATTCCACAAAGCTGTCGATCCATACCTTTTCGTTCTGTGAGAGTTCTGGTACTATAAAGTTTAATGATTTGACAGATAGGGGAAGAGATCTAGTTATGACTTTATCGCATATTAAACCGTCTCTGCAAGAGGCTTTGAATTCTAGAATATTAATTATGGACGGCGCTATGGGCACGATGATCCAACAAGCAGATTTAACAGCTGACGATTTCGGCTCCGATGATCTCGATGGCTGTAATGAAATCCTTGTTCTCACTCGACCTGATGTTATCTCAGGCATACATGAAGCTTACCTAGAAGCAGGCGCAGATATCATCGAGACGAACACTTTCGGTGCGACTGCTGTTGTTCTTATGGAATATGATATCCCGGAGAAAGCAAGAGAGATCAATCTTGTGGCGGCCAAGCTTGCACGTGAAGCGTGTGATAAATACTCAACACCAGACAAACCTCGATTCGTAGCAGGTGCATTAGGACCAACGACGAAAACCCTATCGGTAACCGGTGGCGTTACTTTTGACCAGCTGATTCTAGACTATGAGGAGCAAGTCGTTGCACTCATGGAAGGCGGAGTCGATTGTATTCTAATTGAGACTTGTCAGGATACACTTAATGTTAAAGCTGCGAGCATAGGTGTTCGCCAAGCCTTTACAAAAATGGGCCAAGAGCTTCCTATCATGATCAGCGGTACGATAGAACCGATGGGAACGACGCTAGCTGGTCAGAATATCGAATCCTTCTATATTTCACTAGAGCATCTAAATCCAATTTCAATTGGGCTGAACTGTGCAACTGGACCTGAATTCATGCGCGATCATATCCGGACGTTATCTGGCATTGCCAACTCTGCGGTAAGCTGTTACCCGAATGCGGGTCTTCCGGATGAGAATGGTAACTACCACGAGTCTCCGGAATCGCTCGCCTTGAAGATGAAGGGCTTCGCAGAGCAGGGGTGGATTAACGTTGCTGGCGGCTGCTGCGGTACAACGCCAGCGCATATTGCTGCAATGGCTGCAGTGATGAATGACATAGCACCTCGTAAAATTGAAGGTGAGCATCCTCCAGCAGTTTCAGGTATTGAGACGGTTTACATTGAAGAGGATAATCGTCCAATCATGATCGGGGAAAGAACGAACATTTCGGGCTCCCGGAAGTTCAAGCGTCTCATTCAGGAAGGGAAGTTCGACGAAGCTTCCGATATCGCTCGTGCCCAAGTTAAAGGTGGGGCGCATGTCATCGATATTAACTTGCAGGATACGGATATCGACGAAGCTTATGCGGTTAATCAGTTCCTTCCGATGGTGACGAAGAAGATTAAAGTCCCACTTATGCTCGATTCCACGTATGATCATATCATTGAGCTGGGTCTTAAATTTTCGCAAGGAAAAGCAATTATTAACTCTATTAACCTTGAGGACGGGGAGTCTAAATTCGAGCAAATTCTCCCGCTGATTCATCGTTATGGAGCTGCGGTCGTTTGTATACTGATCGATGAACGCGGTCAGGCCGTGTCCAGGGAAGCTAAGATGGAAGTCGCAACCCGTTCCTATGAGCTGCTCGTTAATAAATACGGCATGAATCCCGATGATATTATTTTTGACCCTAACATGTTTCCAGTTGGCTCGGGTGACCCGCAATATATAGGTTCAGCGGTGGAAACAATTGAAGGTATCCGCATGATTAAGGAGAAGTATCCGCGTGCCAAGACGATACTTGGACTTAGTAACATTTCGTTCGGATTGCCTGATGCCGGTCGGGAAGTTCTAAACTCCGTGTATTTGTATCATAGTACGAAGGCGGGACTGGACTACGCCATCGTTAATACTGAGAAGCTGGAACGTTATGCTTCAATTCCAGAAGAAGAACGCCGTTTGGCCGAGAATCTGATTTATAATACAAACGACGAGACACTAGCTGAATTCGTTGCCGCATTCCGGGATAAGAAGATCCAGAAGAAAGAGAAGCTGACCAACCTTACTCTGGAAGAGCGTCTTTCCGGATATGTAGTAGAAGGGTCCAAGGATGGACTGATCGCAGATCTCGACGAAGCTCTAAGTAAATATGCACCGCTGGATATCATTAATGGACCTCTTATGACGGGTATGTCAGAGGTAGGTCGGTTATTCAACAACAATGAGCTAATCGTAGCAGAGGTATTACAGAGCGCAGAGGTTATGAAAGCGTCAGTGTCACAGCTGGAACCGCATATGCAGAAAAATGAATCGGCGGTTAAAGGTAAAATCATGCTCGCGACGGTAAAAGGTGATGTCCATGACATCGGTAAAAACCTGGTCGAGATCATTCTGTCTAATAATGGCTACAAAATCATAAATCTTGGAATCAAAGTACCGCCTGATCAAATTATCGAAGCCGCCCGCAGAGAAAATCCAGATGCAATTGGATTATCAGGTTTACTCGTGAAATCTGCACAGCAGATGGTTATTACAGCACAAGATCTTCGCGCAGCGGGAATCGATGCACCGATCCTCGTTGGGGGAGCAGCGCTCACACGTAAATTTACTAAAAATCGTATCGCTCCCGAGTATGACGGAGTTGTGTTATATGCAAAGGATGCAATGGATGGACTAGATATCGCGAACAAATTAAGTGATCCAGGACATCGTGCTCGTATTATCGAAGAACATTGGGCTGCGCAAGCACAATTGGCTGAAGAAGCGGATAAACCGGCGAAGGAGCTTCCTGAGTTAGTTAGAGCACGTAGCTCGAAGATTTCAGCGGATGCCCCTGTATTTACACCACCGGATTACGACAGGCATGTCCTGCGTGATTATCCTATCTCTCACGTTATCCCATATGTGAACATGCAGATGCTGCTTGGTCATCACCTTGGATTAAAAGGAAACGTAGAAGAGCTTCTTGCAGCGGGTGACGAGAGGACGGTTAATCTGAAGGAAACGGTTGACGATATTCTCATGCAATCGAAAGAGCAGGGATGGTTGAATCCTCAGGCCATGTATCGATACTTCCCAGCTCAATCGGATGGCAATGATATTATCATCTATGATCCCAAGGATGTTACTCGCGAGTTGAAACGCTTCTCGTTCCCTCGTCAGCAAGTGGAGCCGTTCCTCTGTTTATCGGACTTCCTGAAATCCGTAGAGAGCGGAATTATGGACAGTGTTGGATTTCTCGTCGTAACTGCAGGTCAAGGAGCGCGTGAGCAAGGGGAGAAATGGAAGGAAAACGGTGATTACCTTCGCTCCCATGCATTGCTAGCTACTGCATTGGAAGTCGCAGAAGGCCTCGCTGAACGTGTACATCAAATCATGAGAGATAACTGGGGCTTTCCAGATCCAGCGGACATGACGATGAAGAAACGTTTTGGTGCTCGTTATCAAGGCATACGGGTATCGTTCGGTTACCCTGCTTGTCCAGACTTGGAGGATCAGGGCCCATTGTTCGAGATTATGCAGCCAGAGGATATCGGAATTGAGCTGACTGAGGGATTCATGATGGAGCCCGAAGCATCCGTATCGGCAATGGTATTCGCACATCCGGAAGCGCAATATTTCAACGTTGAGAAAGTGTAATTAGATATGTAAAATCCCCGAGTGAATAACCGAGTAGGTTTGTTCATTCGGGGATTTTTTTATGGGGATACAGGAACTACTCTTGAACGTTAGCTTCGTCTTCGATTTCACTTTTTAAGCTTGATATTGCTTCGCGGCGCTTTTCATTTTTATTAGTGAGTGTTTGAGTTTCCTGAGGGCTTAGCTCCACGGAATGCTCGTCAAGATAATGCTCGGATTCCCCAAGGTTTTCAATCGTATTCTGAACAGCATCTTGAAGCTTCGCTACATTGTCCGAGCGGTCGTCTGGTTTTGCCATGTATATCACTCCTAGTCCAATTATTTAGAGCCCACTAACACGTCGAGTAGTATGGTTCCAAATCAAGCTCTCTATGCGCAGAGGCAGAAAAAGATTATATTCCAGTGATGATGACAGCTGATTATTTGGGTAATAATTAATTCCCGGGAAAGCGCAGGAGCCGACACCAATTGTCGCAATGGGCCCTATTGTTGCGAATTGTCAGAATATTTAAAACGGGATAGCGAGGATTTGTCGAATGGCGATTCTGAACTCCCGTTGCCGTACGAACATGTATTCTGTACAATAAGAGTATTACGAATTTAGGAGAACTGCCATGAACCCGTGGACTGAAAAAACGGAATCGGTAGATGAGTGGCTTGAGCTGCTGAGAAGTAAACCAGAGTTGATGGAAAACGTGACACACTGGCATACGCAGCCAGCTCGTCCGGCGCGCACAGCTCAGTTACCTGAGGGCGTGCATCCGAAGCTTGCTCATGCGCTACAACAGAAAGGGATTACGGATTTATACACACATCAAGCGGCATCCTACAAAGCAGTTGCTGCAGGTCACCATGTTGTAACAGTGACACCAACCGCATCAGGTAAAACCCTTTGTTATAACCTACCTGTTATTCAAAAGCTATTAGAGGATGAGAGTGCCAGGGCATTATATTTATTTCCTACGAAGGCATTGGCTCAGGATCAGGTGGCGGAACTGCAGGAGCTGGCTAACCTCATGGAAGTCGACATTAAGACGCATACCTATGACGGGGATACACCGCCAACCGTACGTCAAGCGATTCGCAATGCAGGACATATAGTGGTCACAAACCCAGATATGCTGCATTCCGCGATATTGCCGCATCATACGAAATGGGTTAAGCTATTCGAAAATATAAAGTTTATTATCATAGATGAATTACACGCCTATCGCGGCGTATTTGGTAGTCATGTAGCGAATGTTATTCGGAGATTGAAGCGGATCTGTCGATTCTATGGCAGCGAGCCGCAATTTCTGTGTGCCTCCGCGACCATTCGCAATCCGCAGGAGCATGCGGAGCGTCTGATTGGGGAGAACGTTGCTCTAGTCGATGATAATGGAGCTCCAACTGGTGAGCGACATATGGTGTTCTACAACCCTCCGGTTGTAAACAAGCAGCTTGGTATTCGCCGTAGCAGCGTGCTAGAGTCTCAGAAGCTGGCGACGATGCTACTGAAAAGCGGTATACAGACGATCGTGTTTGCTCGTAGCCGTGTAAGAGTGGAGATTCTGCTCACTTACTTGCAAGATTCTATTAAGAAAGAATTAGGCACGAAATCTATCCGTGGCTATCGGGGCGGTTATTTACCAAAGCTGCGTCGAGAGATTGAGCGTGGCTTACGAAACGGCGAAATCCGCGGGGTCGTTAGCACGAACGCGCTTGAGCTGGGAATTGATATTGGGCAGCTTCAAGCTTGCGTCCTGAACGGGTACCCAGGAACGATTGCGAGCACGTGGCAGCAATCGGGACGCGCAGGGCGAAGACTGGGTAGCTCCGTAACGTTCTTAGTTGCGAGCAGCAATCCACTTGATCAATATTTGATTCAGAACCCGGACTATTTCCTTGGGCGTCCTCCTGAAGAAGCACGAATTCATCCCGATAATCTACTTATCTTACTCGACCATCTGAAATGTGCGGCATATGAGCTTCCCTTTGAAGCACATGATACATTCGGCGGGGAGAAGCTAACGGATCTGCTCGAATTTCTCGCTGAAGAGAAGGTTCTGCATCGCGTCGGCAATCGGTGGTATTGGATGGAACAAGCTTTTCCGGCTCACAACATCTCGCTGCGTTCAGCGGCTCAGGAGAATTTCGTCATTATCGATCAGACGGAAGGCCACAGGGTCATCGGTGAGGTAGATCGATTCAGCGCGCCAACCCTAATCCATGAAGAGGCGATATACCTTCACGAAGGAGTACAATATCAGGTAGAGAAGCTGGACTATCCGGAGAAAAAAGCCTATGTACGCAAAGTGAATGTGGATTATTTCACGGATGCGAGCATGGCGGTGGAATTGAAAGTCCTGCACGTAGATCTGGAATCAACATCTGGTCCTTTGGAGCGGCAATACGGGGAAGTTACGGTCATGGCCAAACCCACGATTTTCAAAAAAATTCGCTTAAGAACGCATGAAAATGTAGGCTCAGGACCGATCCATCTGCCGGAAGAAATTTTGCATACAAGTGGCTATTGGTTTTCTTTTTCCGGGGATGAGTCGGGTAAGAGAAGTGCAAATGATATGCAAATGGCTTTGCTTGGTCTCGCTAACGTCCTCATTCATCTTGCACCGCTCCATCTGATGTGTGATCCGCTCGATATTCGCGTCGTGCCGCAAGTAAAGGCGTTACACACGAAGCGGCCCACGATTTATTTCTATGATCGATATCCTGGCGGTATTGGACTTAGCCAACGCTTGTACGAGAAGCATGACGAATTGCTAGCAGAAGCGCAGCGATTAATTGTGGGCTGCGGCTGTTTGAGCGGCTGTCCCGCTTGTGTAGGGCCGATAGAAGAGGTTGGGTTACTCGGTAAGGATTTGGCGTTATCTCTGCTGCAAGTGACGAGGGAGAGCTCATGAGTGGACTTAGGGAGAGGCTTAGTAGACTTCGGGCAACGGAATCCGTAGAGCAGGTTACTTCGGATGCTCCTCAACAATCTGTTGGAGATGAACCGGTGCTGTCGCCCGACTTTCTTCACATTGGGGTTGAGCTGCAGCATAATGAGAGTGGGCAGTTTCTATTGAGGCGAATAGAGTACCCGCTGCCCTATCAATATGGGAAATACGATCTGAAGAATTTGCTCTCTTGTGCTTCTTATCTGCAGCCGATTACTTTACGTCAGAATCAGCAAACCCAGAGCCCCGAGGATAAGATTGATCCCTACCGGCTGTTGTTCCTAGATACGGAAACGACAGGTTTAGGAGTTGGCACGGGCAACGTCCCCTTCATGATCGGATTTGGTTATTATACCGAGCAAGCTTTCGTCGTCGAACAAACTCTTATTCGTCACCCCGGCGAGGAGAAAGCGATGCTGACCTATTTACTTGGCCATATGCAAGACAAGACGCATCTGGTTACCTATAATGGAAGAACATTCGATTGGCCGGTGTTAGTGAATCGGTTTATCTTGAATGGCTGGCGTCGAAGCAGTCAGGAGCCAAGACATCTCGATTTTCTTCATCCTTCTCGTGCGTTATGGCGCAATACCCTGCCTTCTTGTCGGCTCAGTGTCGTTGAAGAAGCAAGATTAGGCATTCAGAGAGGCGAAGATGTGCCGGGATCGTTAGCGCCGGCTTTATATTTTCAATATTTGAGTGATGGTAACGCGAGTCATTTGCATGGGGTGTATTCCCACAATGAGAAAGACATTCTTACTTTAGCTTCGCTTTCGGTGCATTTTGGATTATTGCTTAGCGAAATGATGAGTCGTGAAGCGATAGAGGCACAAGAAGGAGAGGAGCTATTCCGAACCGCTTGCTGGTTAGAGCAGCATGGGAACACGGAATATGCAGAACAATTATTCTCTGTACTAAGCGATATGGAGGATTCCAGCGAAGGCGAAGGATGGAGCCTGGCACTGGCAGCGAGATACAAGCGGTCAGGTCAGCATGAGCGGGCGCTTCCGATATGGAGAAGATCAGCCGTCAAAGCGGAAAAGTCCTCAACACCCAAAATAGCTGCCCATGTGGAATTGGCTATTTACTACGAACATCGAGACAAACAGTTGTTAACCGCATTAAATTATGCAGAGAAAGCGCTGGAACTCGTATTTCGAAGAGCTAGGTTAATGAGTGACTTAGCAAAGCGTAAAGAAGAGAAAGAAGCGATCCAGCACAGAGTCGCTAGGCTTCGTCATAAAGTGTCTCGCGAAAAGGAGTAAGCGCATCATGACCATGCACCTTAATTCGATTAAGGAACACCCAGCACCTGAAGCGTTATTGTTCGACCTGGATGGAACGCTGTATCTTGGCAATGAAAAGATTCCGGGGGCAGATCGCTTAATTGAAGGATTACAGCGTCAAGGAATACCTTGTCTTTTCGTAACGAACAATTCAACTCGAACACCGATTGAAGTGGTGGAGCACTTGTCCATAATGGGAATACCGGCAAGTGAAGAAGCAATCGTCACATCCGCTGTGGCAGCCGCCTATTATGTTAAGTCGCGACATCCGGGAACCGATACTTATGTTATTGGAGAGAAAGGCTTGCATGAAGCTCTGACGAATGCAGGTCTGAATGTTCTAGACGAGAATACCAATGAGCAACCGGCTGAGCTAGTTGTGCAGGGTCTGGATCGCAAGCTGACATATGAACAAATCCGTATTGCCGTGAAGCATCTATTAAACGGAGCCGTCTTTGTTCAGACGAATCCAGATCGTCTTCTTCCGGTAGACGGAGGATTTCTTCCTGGAGCCGGGAGCATCGGAGCCTCACTGCAAGCGGCTACAGGTGTAGAGCCGATCATTATCGGAAAGCCTTCTACTATCATCATGGATTATTCACTAAAGCTTAGTGGTACTTCGCCAGCTAGAACTTGGGTGATTGGTGATAACCCGTATACAGATTTAGCGGCTGCACGGAACTCGGGTTGTGTGTCAATACTTGTTCTAACGGGCTTATGTACGGAAAGCAACTGGCAGGAGCACTGCGCTGCGGCCGGAGTAACACCGGATGCGATTTGTGCTGGGCCGGAACAATTGGAGCAATTACTGAATGAATTTCTTCACAAAGAAAACTTTTGAGCTAGAGGAAGGGAAGATCATAAATGCCTGAGTTACCAGAAATGGAGCATTACCGCTCACAATTATCCCCGCTATTATGCGGACAGAAAATAACCGGAGTGACTGTAAATCGTGCTGCTTCAATTAATGAGCCGATTGATGAATTTACGGCTGCACTCGTTAATCGTATTGTCTTGTTTGTGGAGCGTAGAGGCAAGAATCTCTTATTCCATCTAGATGATGGTCATCGTCTGTTACTTCATCTTATGCTTGGCGGTTGGCTAGCCTATGGTGAAGAGGGTCCGAAGAAGGACAGCCATTTTCAAGTAATCCTAACATTCGGAGATGGATTGTCTTTATATTTCGGCGGGCTACGTCTCGGATATCTTCATCGGATTACCGCGAAAGCAGCTATTGAGCAATTGAAGGAGTTAGGTCCAGATCCATATGATGCGCGGTTGACACTGGAAGCGTTCCAGAAACGACTTGGACAGAAAAAAGGTAAGCTGAAAACAACACTAACAGATCAACGGTTTCTAGCCGGTATTGGCAACTGTTACAGTGATGAAATTTGTTTTCATGCTAAGCTGCACCCTGCGATAGCAGCGAACACTCTTGATGCTACGGCAACTGAGCGTCTCTATCATTCGATTCGTCATGTCCTCACAGAAGCAAAGGAAGCGGGAGGCTACATGGAGCACCCCCTTACTGCTGAAGATACGTTAACCGGCGGATACAATAATCTCTGCAAGGTGTATGATCGTATGGACGAAGCTTGTTATGAATGTGGTACTCCTATTAAGTTTGAAACGTTAACCGGCCGCAAAATGTTTTTCTGTCCACAATGTCAAAAGGATAGCTAAATGACAACAATCGGAAGCCATGTGAGCACGAGATATGGTTATCGCAAGGCAGCGGAACATGCGGTTGCCCTTGGCGGGCAAGCTTTTCAATATTTTCCGAAAAATCCTCGCACACTTGAGCTTAAGGCTTTCAATAGATCCGATGCTGAGAATTGTGCCAAGTGGTGCAGAGAAAATGATGTTGTCTCTATCGCGCATGGGCCTTATTTGGTCAATCCGGCAACAGAGGGAGAAGCAGCTCAGCGAATGGCATTATGCACGCTTAATGATTTGGAAATCGCCGAAGCTTGTGGATCCATCGGGGTCATCGTCCATTTTGGTCATTACAAAGGGAAAGACCCGTTACAGGGCTATCGAAATATAATACAATGGATCAATAACGTAACTTCCCTGTGGGAAGGGAATGCGCTGATTTTGCTGGAAAATCAAGCGGGGGATCATGGGCCGATGGGAACGACGCCTGAGGAGCTGCTGCAAATCCGTTCCTTAATCCAACAACCCGAGAAGGTGGGGTTTTGTTTGGATACCTGTCATTTGTTCGCTAGCGGAGAATGGAGGCAAGGGGAGTGGACATCATTTGCAGAGCGTGCTAGAGGTTTAGGCTTCTGGGATCATGTACAAGCGATTCACCTAAATGATTCTCGTTATCCGTCAGGCTCTTGCAAAGATCGGCATGCCGCAATTGCGGAGGGCTGGATCGGGCGTGATGGTTTTATAGAGTTTATGGCTACACCGGAAATGGGCCAACTGCCGCTCGTATTAGAAACGCCAACAGGAGAAAGCGGGACTCATCGAGAACAAATCCAACTTTTGCGGCAATTGTCGGGGGAGGCGCAGAGATGATTAATGTATTTTTAGATGATGTACGACCTTGTCCAAGCGGATTTGTTGTGGCTCGTTCAGCGGAAGAGTGCTTGTTGCTCTTGTCCGTGAGTGAGGTTAATATCCTTTCACTCGACTTTGAGCTTGGTCTTGGCGAGCCGAATGGTCTTGCTGTCGTACAAGGGATCATTGTGAGTGGAAAGTACCCCAAGGAAGTATTCGTTCATTCCTCAAGCATGCTGGGGAGAGCTCAGATGGTACAGGCACTGAGAGGGGCTAATCCTCCGGGTGTTAAGATACACGACGGACCGATGCCTTCTCATGTTCTCGAAGCTGCCGCAGGAGATAGTCGTAATGCGTGAATGGGAAGCAACAGAATGGAAACGAGAATGGACCTTCACGCAAGCACCGTTCGCACTATTCATACATACGCCATTATGTGGAACCTGTTTAGCAGCGAAGCGAATGCTGGCAGTAGCAACGGAAATCGTACCAGAAATTCAGCTAATGTCTGCTAATATTAATGTCATGCCTGATCTAGCACAGATGTTCCAGATCGAAAGTGTGCCTTGTCTTCTCATGAAGCATAAGGATGGCACGTGGAATAAACATTATCGGTTCCCCTCTGTAACGGAGCTGGTGGAACAATTGAGAATTGCGAGGGATAGGCAATGATTCATTTACAAGGTTTGACCTTTCGCCGTGGCGAGCGTGATATACTTCGCGGAGTCGATTTGAACGTAAAACCTGGCGAGCATTGGGCAATACTTGGCCGGAATGGCTGTGGGAAGTCCACGGTTCTAGAAATGATAATGGGATATTTATACCCAACTTCAGGTAAGATTGACGTACTTGGTAACCGCTACGGTCAAGTAGACTTAAGGGAAATACGAAAGAAAATTGGATACATCAGTCCTTCCTTAATCGAGAAAATGACGCTTCGGGATCCGCTATGGGAGATCGTAGCGAGCGGAGCTTTTGCTTATTTGCGATTTTACGAGGAAGTGGAGGATGAGGTTCGCGAGCGTGCTTATCTGGAGTTGGAGCGGGTTGGATTACGATCACTTGCTGAGCTACCTTTCTCAACCCTTTCACAAGGTGAACGTAAAAAAGCGCTATTAGCTCGCACGATGATGGCATCTCCTCAGCTTATTATCCTGGATGAGCCGTGCGCAGGATTGGATTTATTCGAACGCGAGAAGTTTCTTCATTCTTTATCCGAGCTAGCTTCGACTAATTTATCCATTCTATATGTTACACATCATATCGAAGAAATTGTTCCTCTCTTTACGCATGTTGCTCTTATGTCACAAGGTCAGTTAGTTGCATCTGGTCTTAAGCATGATGTGCTAACTCCGGACAAGCTGCAAGAGGCTTACGACCTTCCCCTTGAGATCAAGTGGAAGGATGATCGACCGTGGATCGAAGTCGGGAAGGGGCATGGACTATGATCACCTATGTCGGAACTGCCAATCCCGGATTCGCACCCTACGCAATGGAAGAGCTGCGTAGGCGTATTCAAGGCACCAAAGTATCTGGACTTGCGCCGGGAGAAACATTCTTGTTCACGACTGGAGATTTCGACCCGGATCCGCTTCTTACAGATTTGCGTCGCAATGAGCCGACTTTCCTAAGACATATGTTCCCGATAGATGAAGAAACTGATGTTACGGAAAGTCCGGAGCAATCCGCAGAGATGCTGAATCAGTATGCAGCTACTTTGGCAGAACGTATCAAAGGCAAGAAAGTTGCGATTCAGGTTCGTAAAGAGCAGAGTAGTCCATTTCCTTATTCCTCGGCTGAGGGAAGAGATGTTATAGCTCCGATCATTCAGGAGCTAGGTGGCGAGGTCGTAGCCCGTGACTCTGATTGGATCATATCTATCTATGCATCGAAGAAAAAGCTGTATATGGGATGCTCACTCCCGCGCAATAACTTGTCTGACTGGCCGGGTGGTGCCGTTAGGTTTCGTAAAGATGAAGGACTTATCTCTCGTGCGGCCTTCAAGCTGCTGGAAGCTGAACGGGCGTTTAAATTGCCTTTAGACCAATTCTCGAATGCTTTGGATTTGGGTGCAGCCCCTGGTGGATGGACTTCAGTCCTTCTGGAGAGAGGTTTAAAGGTTACTGCGGTTGATCCGGCTGAGATGGACCCAGCCTTGGAATATCATCCTAGGCTTCGGCATTTGAGACAGAATTCGGCGGATGTATCCTTTGCTCCTGGCTCATTCGATCTCTTAGTATGTGATATGAGCTGGGATCCGCGTCACACCTGTCGTATCGTCTCGGAGCTCGCTTCTTCCCTATCTGCTGGAGGATCAGGGATCATTACGTTAAAGCTTATGCATCGTAAACCCTTTCAGAGCATTCAGGATATTACGGAAAGCTATAGCCGAGTATTTGACATTCGCCAAGTTAAGCAGTTGTTTCATAACCGTGAAGAAGTTACAATGTGGGTGAAACGTAAATAAAGGATCCGTTGACGGGAAAGCATCCCGCATCCGGGTGAAGCCTAGTAAGTTCAGGGCTTCGCTCTGTGGTGCGGTTTTTTTATGTTCAAATTGGAGAGGGGTATGACGATGCAGGATCAACGACATTTAGGGATGGAGCTTATTCCAGGACAATTATTTGGAGAACGATATCGCATTGTGATGCCCATAGGTAAGGGAGGGATGGGGCGTGTATATTTGGCTGAGGATGTTCGACTTGGTGGGAAAGTCAGAGCATTGAAGCTGACTAGACCGCTCCCGGACGAACGTCGTTCCTTCCTGCCAGAAGCGCAGGTGATGAGTGAATTAGATCATCCTCATCTGCCTGCGATCGTGGACTATTATCCTCCTAACGATGAGGGTGTCGCTTGTATTGTGATGGACTATATCGCGGGCGATACTCTTGCGGAGAGGTTTGTGCGATACGAGCTTAAGCTATCATTTTCTTTCGTCCTCGGGGTGATGATCGATCTGTGTGAGGTGCTAATCTATTTACACGCACAAAATCCTTCTATTGTTTTCCGTGATCTTAAGCCTGCTAACGTGTTATTAGACCGGCATAATAAAGCGATCCTCGTTGATTTCGGAATCGCTCGTCGTTATGAGGAGAATAGGCTTAGTGATACTTTACAACTCGGTACTCCTGGATTTGCAGCTCCAGAGCAGCTTCGAGGGGAGCAATCCGACAGTCGTACCGATTTGTACGGGCTAGGAGCGCTCGTCTACCATCTGTTGTCTGGTGGGCAATTTGCAATCAGGCATCGAGGTTCGTTGAAGCGAGTTCTCCAGGATGATGTACCTACCGAATTTTTGGATTTATTAGAGCAATTATTAGCGATTCATGCTGATGAACGGCCACAATCAGCGCATCAATTATACTCCGAGCTCAAGCTGATCCAACAGGCAACGGAGGGAATCAGCGTGAATTTTTATGATCGTAATACACGTATTGGTGATGATTACGATCTTCAATCTTATGGGAATAAAGATACAGTTACGGTTATCGCACTCACATCTGCTTATTCAGGTGCTGGAGCGACTTTTGTCTCTGTTGCCTTGTCAGCGTCTTTAGCACGTCATGGCATTGCCCATGCATTAGTTGAATGTCCAGGAAGCGACTCAGAGCTATTTGCGCTCCTTAATGGAGCTAGAAGAATGCCCAAGGGAGCTGTTTATGCTCATGCCCATGGTCAACAAGCGGCTGTTCCAGCATGGCGCAATGGCAAAGCAACTTATTATCCTTCAGATCCTAATGAATGGTTGAGTCAGAAGCCAAGTACTGCGTTTGCGAGCTGGCTAAGAAATCTAGGCGCCCCAATTGTACTTCTTGATGTTTCAAGTCGATGGGATGAGCCGGAAATGATGGATTGGCTAACTAGGTCGGTGGATCAACTTGTGATGGTAGTGGATTGCTATCCGGTAAAATGGTCACCCCGTAGACAAAACTCGTGCATGGAACTGCAGCTGCAGGCTAAGAAACGTCATACGGAAAGTGTGTGGCTAGCAAATCGAGACCAACCCTTTCCTGATCGGCAGCAATGGCTTTCTTTATTTCCAACTAAGCCGGAGGTGTATTTTCCTGATCTTTCTGGAGTGTCCATGCTGAACGCGTTGTGGCGCGGTGATGGGATACCGGGGGAACAACAATGTATAAACGCTGTGGATAAGGGGCTTCGCAAATGGATTTCTTCATGGACTAGATAACGATAATCAAGCGGATTTGATTTTAATGATCTGCATTAATCGACCGATTTTCCAACACTTTGACACTCATGTTACAATGGACATGGGAGATTGCATTTAGCAAGGAAGAAAATCCTATCGGATATTTTCGACTGTTATAATTTCTATTTACTTTCACTGCTTATTTAGGCGCTGTATCCGCTTCCGGTATGGAGGGGTATATTAGAGCCATCATTATATTGGTTTTCATTTTTCTCCCATCCTTTGTGGTTAGGTGCTGGGGTTATGCCTTTTTGGTCTCGATTACGAATTCATACACGGATAAGAGCAGTATTAAGTGTTAGAGCTGAATGATTGAACAATACTTTTATTTACGAGGTGACTTGAATGAACAATGAAAATATATTAATCATCGAAGACGAGGATTCTATTGCTCGTATCCTGCAATTAGAGCTTGAACATGAAGGCTATGGCGTCGGAAGAGCTGCGGATGGCCGCAAAGGCTTGGAGATGGCAATTTCAGGGGAGTGGGATCTTATCCTCCTTGACGTAATGCTTCCAGAGCTTAATGGGGTGGAAGTGCTACGTCGATTAAGGCAGAACGATGGGGCGGTTCCAGTTATTCTATTAACAGCTAGAGACACAGTTCCAGATAAAGTGAGTGGTTTCGAGCATGGAGCCAACGACTACATTACGAAGCCTTTTGCAATGGAAGAGCTATTAGCACGAGTGCGGAATTTATTGCGGATATTCAAGGCATCCCGTGAAGGTGAGAATGAAGATGTATTGCGTATCGGGGATTTGTCTATCGAGCTCTTAACGCGTAAGGTTTACCGGAAAGATCATTCTATTGACCTGACCCCGCGAGAATTTGAATTGCTGCTGTACTTAGCCAAACATAAGAATGGCGAGAAAACCAGGGATGAAATTTTATCCGATGTGTGGGGTTATGAGTACATCGGGGATACGAACGTCGTAGATGTGTACATTCGTTACTTAAGACAGAAGATGGATAAAGGCTACCGCCACAAGCTGCTTCATACGGTGCGAGGCGTTGGTTACATGCTGAAGGAGCCGGATGCATGACCTTAAGATCAAGATTCACCTTATTTACGGTTTTTTGGTTAATCTTTATTTTGATTTTGTACAATATTTTTGTGTATTTCTTCGTTATTCGTGTCACGACACGCGGGGAGTTACAACTCCTTACGAATAAGGCGGATTTGGTTATTGAGAATCTACGCAAGCAAGGGATGCGTGGGTTCGAGGATCCTAAGCTGCTGAGCGACATGTACAACTACAACGAGATGATGAGAATCGTCACAGGTGATGTTCGTATTGTTAACCATGTTGGTACGGACGAGCAGCTCCTTTCTATTCCACCGCAGATGCAAGTCTATAATCAATCCGAAACAAGACAAATTAACGGTCAACGTGTGCTTTATTTATCTATGCCGTTTTTTGATCAAGGACATTTGATTGGTACTGTGGAGGCGGCTCGTCGTCTTACGGTATTAGACAGCTATTTGCAAATCTTAGTTGGGGCATTAAGTATAACGACCATTGGTGCGATTGTATTCGCGATATTCGGCACGTATTGGTTTACTTCGCGTTTGACAGGTCCTATCGGTCAGATGGTCCAAACAATGCGGGAAATTGATCGAAGCGGTAAGCTATATCGAGTGAAGCTGAATGGTCGAGAGGAATCGGTAGAGCTTCAGCAAATGGTCAGAGCCTTTAACCAGATGATCGATCGCATTGATCGTACACTCGAGCATCAGAAGCATTTCGTAGCGGATGCTTCACATGAGCTAAAGACGCCACTGACGGTTATTTCAAGTTACGCAGACATGTTGAAGCGCTGGGGAAGAGATAAACCAGAAGTGCGAGATGAAGCAATTGAAGCGATCTCCAGAGAAGCTGAACGGCTGCAGAATTTGATTCGCTCCATGCTTACATTAGCAGAGGCGGAGCAAGATGATTGGTTGAGTGTATCAAGATTTGATGTGACAATTGTGGTTAAGGAGCTTTCCGGGGTTCTCGGTAAAACCTTCCAGCGGGAAATTCGGGTGCATTCCCCCAATTCACCTGTTCATATTAAAGGGGATAAAGATAAAATCCGACAGCTTTTGCTTATTTTGATCGATAATGCGATCAAGTACAGTAAGGAGCCGATCGATGTTCGTATTCGCCAACAGAAGAACGGGATTAAGCTAGAGGTGAGTGATTACGGCATCGGTATCGTTGAAAGTGAAATTCCCTATATGTTTGAACGCTTCTACAGAGTGGATGAAGCAAGGCATCGTTCAACGGGAGGCAGTGGTCTAGGGCTTTCGATTGCGAAGAAAATTATAGACATCCATGAAGGGGATGTGGAAGTGTATAGTAAACCGGGTACGGGAACGACGATCTCCATTTATTTGCCCCGCAAATTTAATCAACATAACGGCAATACATGATAATGAAGCCTTGCAAAAGAGTTGAAAAAAACGGCAGTTCGGAATTTCCCGAATTTGCCGTTTTTTGATTGCAACTTTCTTCAAAGCCTGAACGTTAATTGTTATTGTAGAGAGGTTACAGAACGCGACGTGCGGTCACGTAATGAGACTTCCAATAGCTTGAGTTAATTGAAGAATAGGTCACTCCTGGCGCTCCATAAGTATGCAGCATTTTATTGTTACCTACATAGACACCCACATGTCCGATCTTATTGCCAGTACGTGCGACTTTGAAAAATACGAGATCCCCCTTCTTCAAGTTTGCCTTTGCCACTTTATAGCCTTTAGTTGCCTGAGTGCTGGATACACGAGGAAGCTTCACGCCGTATTTGCCATAAATATATTGTGTGAAGCTGGAGCAGTCGAATGCGGAAGTTGAGCCAGAAGGTGCTCCAAATCGATATTTAACGCCTATGTATTTTTTTCCGAGCGTTATGATTTTGTCCGCTTTAGATGTAGCTGCGGAAGCTTGCTGAACATTCCCCAAGCCGATACCGGTAAATCCAATGACAGCGCAAAGGCTTACGCTGACCACTTTTCGTACGAGTGTGATTTTAAAGCTCATGCTGATATCCCTCCATCGCGCACCAATTGCAGGTGCTACCATGAAAGTATATCAAAACACCATTCCCCTAAATCCTACCAAAAAGAAAGAAAAAGTTGGCGTCGGAACACTTTGGAGTACTTTCTTAGAATAATATGAGGATTTTCTCATTTTTTACATATAACCTCCTGTTCCACGTTTTATAACGATAATTAACTTGATTCAGGGTTGCCCCATGCGGAATACTTCCTTTAATATAGGAAGTGAGTAAGGGGTATTTTGTCATGGTTTTGGAAGGGAATTGAGTAAAGGAGATGGATAGGTGTTTAAGCAATTAAGGATACCGGATGGCGATCGAATGCTACCGGTGACAATACGAAAATATGATAGGGGGGATTTCACGGACTTAATCGCTTTACAGCAATTAAGCTTTCCTCCGCCATACCCTTCAGAGTTATGGTGGAATGAAGCTCAATTAACGGAGCATATTACACGTTTTCCCGAAGGGGCTCTTTGTGTAGAAATCAATGGACGTATTGTTGGCTCTATGACGGCATTACGGACAACAATAGATGATCTAAAACCCCATAACTGGTCTACGGCTACTGACGATGGTTACATTCGCAACCACGAGTCTAATGGGGATACCGTCTATGTGGCAGACCTATGTGTTGCCCCAGAGTATCGCAAGCTTGGATTAGGTAAGTGGTTATTGCAGTCTATGTATGAGACTGTCGTTCATCTGGATTGTCTTCGCTTGCTTGGTGTCGGTCGGATGCCTGGCTACTATAGGTATATGGACACATTGACACCAGAGCTGTATGTCGAGCGTGTAACGAATGGAATGTTATTCGATCCAGTCATCACTTTTATGCTACGGTGTGGAAGATTGCCGATTGGTATCGTTCCCCATTATTTAGAAGATGAAGACTCCGCTCATTATGGCGTGTTAATGGAATGGAAAAACCCCTTTAAGAGGAGTGAATGGAATGGAGTACATTCGAGTAAGATCAATTGACGATCCTCATTTTGCAGCTATGCATCGTCTAATGAGCACGATATTTCCGCCAGAGGAGGTTCTTGAATTCGATTTATGGAAGGAACCTATCGAGGATCCCGACATTCACGTTTACGTCGCTGTACATCAAGATAATGTTGTGGGGGCGACGGAATACCGCTATTATCCTGATATGCGAGTGGCGATGACTGATTTTACGATTATTGGTGTAATGGGGTTAGGTGTCGGCCGTTTCTTATTTGTTCAGCGAGCCAAGGATATCCAGCACCTTCAACACGTTAGTGGGACACAATCGCTTGGGATGTTCGCAGAAATATATAAGCCCCACACCGTTTCCTATTTGACATTTGGCAACGTGCTTCCGATGCATCCAGCGGTCCGACGTGAAGTGTTATCTCACATTGGGTATAAGAAGCTTGATTTCTCGTATGTACATCCGTCATGGGATCACGAAGGCAAAGCGGTATCAGAACTGGATTTGGGCTTTTGTCCGGTTGATGAGGATTTGCTAGAGCTTCCTGCAAATCTCGTCACTCAATTTCTTAAGCAATATTATTCTGCTTTGCCTAATAAACCGAAGGAATGGGTGGAGATGATTTCTCAATTGGACACCCTCTCGGAAATCCATCTGTCAGCTTTATAACTTCTACTGTTGGACAAATGAAGGGGATTTACGATGCGAATTACATTTCTTGGTCAAGGCGACTCGATGGGGACGCCAAGAGTTTATTGTGAATGCACGGTTTGCGAGGAATCTCGTACGACCGGAGCAAATATACGTCTACGCTCTTCTCTGTTGCTAGAAACTGAGGGGTTATCTCCTCTGCTATTGGATTGTGGGCCAGACTGGCGTGTTCAAATGGAGAGACAGGGCTTACGTCACATCCAACAAGCGCTAGTGACTCACGCTCATTTTGACCACATTGGTGGTTTGACCGAGTGGGCTGATGCTTGCAGGTGGCGGGAAGAAAAGGCAGAAGTATTTGCTCCACGTGAGGTGTTAAGCGAGATCCGCCAGCGGTTTCCGTGGATTGAAAGACAGTTTACAATGACGGAAAATGATTCTGGATTGAACTATGGACTTTGGCGAGTTACGCCTTGGAAAGTGAATCATGGGAAAAATGGCTACTCCTATGCTTACCGCTTCGATCATAAGGAGCGTAACATAAGCTGGGCTTACTGTTCGGATTCGATCCAGTTGACGGAAACACAGAAAGCACCATTAGCCGGCTTGGCATTAATGGTGCTAGGTACAAATTATGTGGAAGAACAGTATCCTATGGATACACGATCTGTTTACGATATGAGGGAAGGCTTACAGCTTGCAGAGGAAATGAAGCCTGAAAGGGTAATTTTTACTCATCTTTCACACGATGTGGATGTGCGAAGCGACTATGAATTACCGTCACATGTGAAGCTCGCAACAACGGGGATGATTGTAACTGTTTAATCTCGGCTACGAATAACGAGAAGCAGTCCGTCAGATATGGACACCGTACCCTGGACGTCTTCGAGCACGTTGCTGATCCCGAGAGACCATCCTAACTTTAATGTGGCATCCTTTAATGGATACCGAAAGCCAACAAGAGTAACTCCAGTCACTTCGAGCGTTAGCGGTAGAAGCGACGTATAGGGAAAATGTGAATTCGCTTCTAACCGAAGACTGTCGGTGCAGAGGCGAATTTCATTATGTTCATCGATCAACGTCAAATTACAGCCTTGTTCAGAAGCTTGGCGCAGTAAATGGACATTGCCTAATCCATGATCGAAGCGGGTACCTAGTGCTCCTAAGACAATGACTTCGTGATAGCCTCTACTTATTGCTTCTCTTACAGCGAGCTCCGTATCGGTCCAATCCTTGTCGATCGCATCGCAAGTCAGCAGTTCACTAGTGATACTCGCAATATGCTGCAATTGTCCAGGGGTGATGGAATCGAAATCACCTAATGCCAAATGGGGAGTAACACCGTTAGCGATAAGAAATTCAGCACCACGATCGGCACCAATGATGTAATCTTTAGAATCTATACAATCTAATGCCCATGGGCCGAGATTACCTCCGGTATAGATGAGCGCGCGAGTATGGGAAAGCTTGGACAGCATATTGAACCTCCTAATGTTCGGTCAAGCTAGTTATTTTCTTAGTATAACGGGAAAATGATCGTTGCGGAACACCTGGGCTTCCCGCTACAATGAGTAAGAATTCATAAGAATCGACAAACATTGCGAATGAAACGGTTGAAGGCGATAGTGCGGGGGAGAGTTTAGTTTGGAATGGGAATTTCATGTTTTTAGCCTCATAGGTACAATCGCATTCGCTGTAAGTGGAGCTATCGTTGCAATGGAAGAGGAATACGATATTTTAGGTGTGTTTGTATTAGGATTAGTTACTGCATTTGGCGGCGGAATTATTCGTAATTTGCTCATCGGCGTACCGGTCACGACGTTGTGGAATCAAGGGTTATTTCTCAAGACCGCAGGGGTTGCCATCCTTATCGTATTCATCCTTCCAATTGATTGGATTCATCATTGGAAAAAAGGAGAGGCATTCTTCGATGCGATTGGCCTTGCGGCATTCGCCATTCAAGGAGCTTCATTCGCCGTTAAAGCAAATCTACCGTTAAGTGCCGTCATGGTTGCCGCAATGCTCACCGGAATTGGTGGAGGAATGATTCGGGATATTATGGCCGGACGAAAGCCGCTCGTTCTTCGTGATGAGATCTATGCAATGTGGGCCATAGCGGCTGGGTTCGTAATGGGTATAATGAACATTAATATGCCTTGGGAGCTATTCACATTGTTCCTATTAATCGTCGTGTTCAGAATGTTATCCGTATTTTACAAATGGAAGCTACCGCGTCGCAAAATACATATCGCGGGTGGTCAGAACCAATCAGGAGGTCAGTCATGAGTTATTCCGTATTGTTTGTCTGTCTAGGAAATATATGTCGCTCGCCAATGGCGGAGGCAGTGTTTCGTGATTTGGTTAAAAGTGAAGGGATGGAGAGCATAATTACCGTCGACTCGGCGGGTACAGGAGATTGGCATCTCGGTCATCCTCCTCATGAGGGTACGCGTAAGCTTCTGGATCAGAATTCGATTTCCTACGATGGTATGAAAGCTAGACAGCTTCAGGATACAGATGGAGGGAGCTTTGATCTCATCGTAGCTATGGATACAAAAAATGAACGTGATATTCAAGAACGTTTAGGGCATTCGACTCGCTCCAAGGTCGTTCGTTTTCTTTCTTTTCTACCAGAGAAAGGAATAGACGATGTTCCTGACCCTTACTACACGGGCAATTTCGATGAAGTGTACGAGATGGTTAAGGACGGCTGCATGAAAATATTAAAACAGATCAAAACGGAACTATAGCTATGGGAGAAGTTGTTGAAAGCTCGGACGATACTCCTACAGCTTCGTTCCCCTTATCGTTTAAGCAGCTTAGATTCGTTACTCAGGATGAGCTTACTCGGCGCATGGAGTCGATTAAAGTGTTGAAGGAAGACACCACTGAGCTGTATCGGATTATTAAGGACACGGAAATGGGCGAGCATTATTTGCATTATGCCGTTTTTCATCTTCATGTCGCAGGCGGTGGGGTCGAGGAGGAATATCATCATTTACTCCCCTTGGAGCATGATGACGTTATTGCGCTGGCGCTTGACTCTCCAATATTTGAGTACCCTCAGCAATGGGACCGTCCATATTTGCGCAATGGTCCGCAGGGTGGGTTTGTTTGGTATGATCCTGAGGGTTTGTCTGAAGAGGAAACTTACGCGGAGACGGAAGCATATATCCGTGCGCAGCTAATCGCCTTTCACAAGCAGTCGGATCAAGGGGAAGATGAGGTAAAACGATTGTTTGACAAGATGGATGAGCAGTTGCCTCCCAGAAAGAATGACGATTAAGGATATTAAGGGCTGTCGTGAGAAATGTTATACGACAACCCTTAATATTTATGGGTTAAAGAAATGATTTTGGGCCTAGGAATGCGGCTAGCGCTCCAGGTATCTCATTTTGCCAAAAACCCCATTTATGCTCTCCGTCTTTTTCCAAGTAATGAACAGCGGCTCCTTTATCCTCCAATAGCTTAAATGCACTTCGATTCAAAGCCACGAAATCGAACGTCCCTCGATCTGTTGCGAACTCATTTTCCTGAAGTCCGACCAGCATCCAAATTCTCATTTTGTCTAAAGAAGAGGCTTGTTCAATCTGCTCGACATAACAATCATAAAATGCGCCAGAAAGAGATAGGATTCGGTTAAACAGGCTAGGATAGGTGAGGGCGAGTGACAATGACACGGCTCCTCCTAAGGAGTCACCGGCTAGAAGCCTTTGTTCAGGAACATCACGCACGGGATAATGGGATTCCACCCAAGGAATTAATTCATCTGCGAAAAATTGGGTATATAAACGATAGCGAGCCCCATCAGGTGTATATTCCGAAGTGCGAAGACTTTTGTCCACCTCAACTCCGACAATAATAAATGGCTCCCAATCCTCCTCAAGAATAAGTCTCTGAGTATGGGTCGCAATTCGTCCGAAGTTGAAAAAATCTTCGCCATCCTGACAATAAACGACAGGGTAACTGATCCATTGCTGAAAACCAGGTGGCAAATAGACTCGAATTGTGCGGCTTCCTTCAGGTAAAATATGACTTGGAACTTCATGCTTATGAATCGTTCGTTTAAATAGTGGGTTGTCGCTCATGTGTGACAAACCTCCTTGACAAGTATGGGAAAACTCAAGCTTGGGCAAACCAATTGAATGCGATTAAAGGTGAATTGTATTAAGCTGTTATACAAATTATATAACACTGTTATACAAACATGAATTAGAAAGAAGCTAGATAATTAAAGGAAATTTCGAGTTTTTCTTTGACCAAACCATACAAACAGGGATATAATAATAATATAACAGAAAGCCCTCTTCCACAATTAAAGATGAGGTGAACCTTATGAGTAAAGTATCCACTGAAGCTCCGGTAATCAAATCCGGCACAAAAAATTCGCACGAAGTTTGGTCAGAAGATGTCACACCATTGCAAGTGTTGTCATTAGAAGGCGATGTCGTCAATCCTGAACGTATGCCTAAGCTGTCTGACGATCAACTGAAAGAAATTATGTATCGCATGGTTTTCACGCGTACATGGGATGATCGGGCAATTAATTTAGGTCGTCAAGGCCGTCTAGGCTTCTATGCTCCTGTATCCGGACAAGAAGCGACAATGGTTGGAAGCGAGTATGCATTGGTGAAGGAAGATTTCATTTGCCCTGGCTACCGCGATATGCCACAGCTAGTCTGGCATGGACTTCCGCTTTATCAAGCTTTCCTGTATTCGCGTGGTCACCAGCATGGGGGTCAAATCCCAGAAGACGTTAACGTCTTGATGCCACAAATTATTATCGGCGCGCAAGTGCTGCATGCAACAGGTATCGCTATGGCCTTTAAGCTTAAAGGCGAGAAACGCGTTGCGATTACTTATACAGGTGATGGCGGTTCTTCCGAAGGTGATTTCTACGAAGGCATGAACTTCGCAGGCGCATTCAAGTTGCCAGTTGTTTATTTTGTACAAAATAACGGCTATGCGATTACAACTCCATTCGCTAAACAAACGGCTGCCCAATCGATCGCTCACAAAGCGCTTGCTGCAGGTATTCGTGGTCAACAAATTGACGGCATGGATGTACTGGCGGTTATTTCAGCAGTTCAAGAAGCAGCAGAAATCGGCCGTAACGGCGGTGGCGCTACTCTAATTGAGGCATTGACTTATCGTTATCGTCCACATTCCATGGCAGATGATACTTCGAAATATCGGACTAAAGAAGAAGAGCAAGAGTGGAGCTTGAGGGATCCACTTGTGCGCTTTGGTAAGTTCCTGGAGAAGAAGGGCCTATGGACGGAAGAAGATACTGCTCGTGTTAAAGAAGAAGCGAAAAATACGGTGAACGAGCATATCAAGAAAGCGGAGCAAACGGAGAAAATGACCGTTGCAGGTTTGATCGATTCGATGTTCGAAACGACACCAGCGCATCTTGAAGAGCAAAAAGCCGATTTCCAATAATAAATTTGCTGATTAAAATAGAGACGACCTGCGGTGATGTTCCAACATCTTCCGCAGTAGATCGCTCTTAGACGGGAGAGTTTAACAGCATGGCTCAAATGAATATGAAAGAAGCGATTCGCGACGCAATGCGCGTTGAGCTGAAACGCGACCCTAACGTAGTCCTCTTTGGAGAAGACGTGGGTAATGTGGGTGGAGTGTTCCGTGTATCGGAAGGCTTGCAAAAGGAATTCGGTGAGTCTCGTGTATTCGATACACCGCTTGCTGAATCCGCAATTGGCGGATTGGCTGTTGGTCTTGGAACGCAAGGCTTTCGTCCAATTGCTGAAATTCAGTTCGTAGGCTTTATCTATGAAGCGTTGGATCAAATGTTCATCCAAGCAGCGCGCTTACGTTACCGTTCCGGCGGACGTTACCACGCACCAATTGTATTTCGTACTCCTTTCGGCGGCGGTGTTAAAGCTGCAGAATTGCATACAGATTCCCTTGAGGGCTTGGCTATCCAAACTCCGGGAATTAAAGTTGTTATTCCTTCTAACCCATACGATGCTAAAGGTCTAATGATCTCAGCTATTCGCGATAATGATCCTGTATTTTTCATGGAGCATTTGAACTTATACCATGCATTCCGTGATGAAGTACCAGAAGAGGATTACACAGTTCCCATCGGTAAAGCTAAAGTTGTTCGTGAAGGTAAAGATATTACCATTCTTTCTTATGGCCTAATGGTGCATACTTCCATGAAAGCTGCAGAAGAATTGGAGAAGAACGGTATTTCTGCTGAAGTAATCGATCTTCGTACACTTATGCCGCTTGATATCGATACAATCGTGGCTTCCATTCAGAAAACAAACCGTGCTATGGTTGTGCAGGAAGCTCAGAAAACTTCTGGAGCAGCTGCAGAAATTATTGCACAAATTAACGAAAAAGCTATCTTGCACTTGGAAGCACCCGTGCTTCGTTGCGCAGGACCTGATACCGTGTATCCGTTCGCGCAAGTCGAGGATGCCTGGTTGCCTAGTATCGCTCGTATCGTGAAAACAGCAAATCAGGTTCTTCAGTTCTAATTGAGGAGGTCTCCATGTGACGAGATTCGAATATCGGTTCCCGGAGCTAGGCGAAGGCTTGCATGAAGGCGAAATCGTCAAAATGCATATTACGCCTGGTCAGATGATTACAGACGAAGATATTATTATGGAAGTTCAGAACGATAAAGCAATCGTAGAAGTGCCATGTCCAGTTAACGGTAAAGTCGTTGAAGTGCGTGCCAAAGACGGACAGGTTATGCATATTGGCGAAGTTGTTGCGATCATCGAGGCAGAAGGCGATGTACCAGATCAAGAGCCTTCAGTTGAAGATCAAGCACAAGCTGTTGGCGGAGCTAGCGGCAACAGTGCGGTTGGTGGCGCGGATACAAAAGGTGAGCCAGCTCAACAGCCGGCGACTGAAGCAGCTGCACCAGCGGCAGCAGTTGAAGCGAAGCCTGCATCCGGAGCTTTAGTCTTGGCAACGCCAAGCGTTCGCAAGCTTGCTCGCGAAAAAGGCGTAGTGATTGCTGAAGTATCGGGCAGTGGTAAAAACGGTCGCATTACTCGCGATGATGTTCTAGGTTTTGCAACCGGTGGAGCACCAAAAGCGGCAGCGGCAGTTGAAGCGAGTACTGAAGCTCCAGCAGCTACAGCTGCTAGTGCAGCAGCGCCGAAAGCTACTGTAAGTGGACCAGGCGTTGAAGAGCGAGTTCCATTCAAAGGAATCCGTAAAGCAATTGCTAATGCCATGGTTAAATCCGTGTATACAGCTCCTCATGTCACTTTAATGGATGAAGTGGACGTTACAGGTCTTGTTGCGCTTCGCACAAGAGCTAAGCCTGTAGCAGAGAAGAAGGGCGTCAAGCTTACTTATTTGCCATTCATCGTTAAGGCTCTCGTTGCAGCGTGTCGCGAATTCCCGGCGCTTAATGCTACGATTGATGAAGTTGCTAATGAGATCGTCTATAAGAAATACTACAATATAGGTATCGCTACGGACACGGATAACGGCTTGATCGTTCCTGTCATTCACGATGCGGATCGCAAGAATGTTTGGTCCGTCGCCAATGAAATCCGCGACCTTGCAATCCGTGGACGCGATGGTAAATTGGCTCCGAACGAAATGAGAGGCAGCACGATTTCAATTACGAATATCGGCTCCGCTGGTGGTATGTTCTTCACGCCAGTCATTAATTTCCCTGAGGTTGCTATCCTCGGTACGGGTCGCATAACGGAGAAAGCCGTTGTTAAGAACGGCGAGATCGTTATCGCTCCTGTAATGGCTCTATCCCTAAGCTTTGACCACCGTATTATCGATGGTGCAACTGCACAGAACTTCTTAAATTACATTAAACAGCTGCTCAGTGATCCTGAACTGCTAGTTATGGAGGTGTAATCCATGGTCGTAGGAGACGCTTCTCTAGACATCGACTTGCTCGTCGTTGGTGCCGGTCCTGGTGGTTACGTAGCCGCAATTCGTGCTGCACAATTAGGTCAGAAAGTTATTATCGCGGACAAAGCTAAATTTGGTGGGGTCTGCTTGAACGTAGGTTGTATTCCTTCAAAAGCGTTGATTAATGCCGCTCACCATTTCGAGTCGATGCAGCATGCATCCGATTTTGGATTGTCAGCGGAAAACGTAAGCGTGGATTTTGGTAAAGTTCAGGAGTACAAATCATCCGTCGTTAACAAAATGACAGGTGGAGTGGAAATGCTACTGAAAGCAAACAAGGTTCAAATGTTCAATGGTGAAGTTATGTTCATCAATGAAAACGAAGCTCGTTTGTTCAATGACCAAGAAGCGCCACGTTACCGTTTCAAGAACTGTATTATCGCGACGGGCTCCCGTCCTATCGAGCTTAAGCCTTTCCCATTCGGCGGACGTATTCTGTCCTCCACCGAAGCGTTATCTCTGCCTGAATTGCCGAAGAGCCTAATCGTTATCGGTGGTGGATATATTGGAATCGAGCTTGGTCAAATGTACGCGAAATTTGGAACGAAAGTAACTGTACTTGAAGGTGCAGATACAGTTCTTCCAGGCTTCGATAAAGACATGAGCCAGCTTGTTGTGAAGAAGCTTAAGAAATCTAACGTAGATATCGTTAACGGCGCACTTGCTAAGGGTGCTGAGCAAACGGATAAAGACGTTACGGTTACTTATGAGGTGGGTGGAGAGCAAAAGTCGGTTACAGCTGATTACTTGCTCGTTACTGTAGGTCGTCGTCCGAATACGGATGGTGAGCTTGGCCTTGATCTGATCGGCGTTAAAGTTGGCGAGCGTGGCTTGATCGAAGTTGATGATCAATGCCGCACAAACATCAAGCATATTTTCGCGATTGGTGATATCGTACCGGGTGCTGCACTTGCACACAAAGCTTCTTACGAAGCGAAGGTCGCTGCTGAAGCGATTGCCGGATTGCCATCCAAAGTTGATTATAAATGTATTCCAGCTGTTGCTTTCTCTGATCCTGAATGCGCAAGCGTTGGGTATACTGAGAAGGAAGCGAAGGAAAAAGGCTATAATGTGAAGTCCAGCAAGTTCCCGTTCGGCGGTAATGGTCGTGCGGTAACGTTGAACGGCTCTGACGGCTTCCTGAAGCTCATTCACGACGTGGACAATGGTCTTGTGCTTGGTGCACAAATCGCCGGCGTAGAAGCGTCTAACATGATCGCTGAGATCGGTCTTGCAATCGAGATGGGCGCTACGATCGAAGATATCGCTCTTACGATCCATGCTCATCCGACATTAGCGGAAATTACGATGGACGCTGCTGAACTAGCCATGGGTCATCCGATCCACACTTTAGCTCCTAAATCATAATTTTTCAACAAATAAACCTTTATGAGGACTTCACGACATTTCGTTGTGATTGACCTTCATAAAGGTTTATTTTCCTTTAGCGACCGTCCGACTGTACGATTTCATCTGAATAGAGCTCTGTCAGTTCAAAGGTATGAACGTGCAGAATATATTGTTCTAAAGTGTTAACCGCAATTGGTGGATAAAGGAGAGAGCCCTAAATGAATGAAGAAACAAGGCCGGTGAGTCGATCCCGTTCGATTATGACAGAGCTAGTTTTTCCTACAGACACGAATCATCATGGGACGATGTTCGGTGGAACACTGATGAAATATATCGACAAAATCAGTGCAATAGCAGCCATGCGCCACTGTAGTAAGCCTGTTGTTACGGCATCATCGGATAGTCTCGATTTTCTGTCACCCATACGGATGGGGGAGGCGGTGGAGCTTGAGGCATTCGTTACCTCAACGCATCGTAGCTCCATGGAAGTGTATGTCGTTGTCCGAGCAGAGAATTTGTTTACAGGCGAGCGTAGAGTGACTTGTACCGCATTCTCTACCTTTGTCGCTGTTGACGAGAAGGGTAAACCTGTAGCCGTTCCCCCCGTGAAACCGGAAAATGAAGCGGAGCAAAAATTGTTCGATAGTGCCCCAGAACGTTACGAGTTTCGTAAGAAGCGCCGAGCGGAGAGGTATTCCTCCACAGACTGACGACTGACAAGCGGGGGAGTACATGTTACAATTAACAACAAAATCTTACGTCGAGGTGTATTCTCCTTGCGCAATTATCTAGACTTACTTCAAGAGGTACTTAATAACGGAGCAGTGAAAGAAGATCGAACAGGGACAGGGACGTTATCTGTGTTCGGCAGACAGCTTCGATTTGACTTATCAGAAGGTTTCCCACTTGTGACAACGAAACGGATTCATCTCAAATCGGTCGTGCATGAGCTGCTATGGTTTCTGAGAGGTGATACCAATATTCACTATTTGAAAGAGAATGGCGTTCGAATCTGGGACGAATGGGCAGATGAGAACGGGGATCTAGGACCCGTATACGGCTCTCAGTGGCGTGCTTGGGAGACGCCGGATGGCCGTACGATCGATCAGATTCAGCAGGTGGTTGATGGGATTAAAAATAACCCAGACTCCCGCAGACATCTTGTGAGCGCGTGGAACGTCTCTGTTATAGATCAAATGAAGCTGCCGCCCTGTCATTTCGTCTTTCAATTTTACGTGGCACAAGGGAAATTATCTTGCATGTTAACGATGCGTTCCGTGGATACGTTCCTCGGACTTCCGTTTAACATCGCTTCTTACGCCCTATTAACTCATATGATTGCACAGCAATGCGGTCTTGAGGTTGGGGAATTTATTTGGTCTGGAGGGGATGTTCATATTTACAGCAACCACCTAGAGCAAGTGAAGGAGCAACTGACTAGAGATCCGTTGCCACTCCCTAAACTTAATATTTTGCGTAAGCCTGATTCGATATTTGATTATACATTCGAAGATTTCGAATTTGCCAATTATGAGTACCATCCAGCTATTAAAGCTCCAGTAGCCGTGTGAGCAAGGGCTTTCCCGCTGACCCGACTATTCGATCGAAAGGAAAATGACAATGACTGTAACCTTTATAGCTGCTGTCGCCTCTAATGGAGTCATCGGCTTGGATAATAAATTGCCTTGGCGACTACCTGCTGATATGAAATATTTTGCGAAGCATACGACCGGAAAGCCCGTTCTTATGGGTCGCAAAACGTATGAATCATTGGGACGCCCGTTGAAGGATCGGACTAATATTATTTTGTCGCGAACTCTTGAGGAAGCCCCAGAGGGCTGTCAATTAGTCCATTCCATCTCCGAAGCCATATCCCAATATGGGGATGAGGAGTTAATGGTCATTGGTGGTGCTGACATCTATGCACAAATGCTAGAGGTGGCGGATCGCTTGCAATTAACAGAGATCGGACAGCCGTTCGAGGGAGATACTTATTTTCCCGACTTTGATCGGAAGGAATGGAATTTAGTATCGCGAGACGAGGGTGTTCTAGACGACAAAAACCTACTTCCACATGCATTTTGCGTATATGAACGCTCAACTATGAAATAGTACAAACAATATTACGGATAATCCATTCTGACTGGCGTGTGCTTTTGATAGGATATTTTATCATCGACTATAAAATGTTGAATAAGTGCACTATCGAAGATACAGACAGACGGAGGAGAAGAAGATGTCGACACCTACGGGGTTTATGGAATATAAACGGGAGCTGCATAGCGACCGTGATCCGTTGGAACGCATCAAGGACTGGAATGAATTCCACCGGATGCTCTCTGAGGAGCAGCTTCGCACGCAAGGCGCACGCTGCATGGATTGTGGTACACCATTTTGTCATACAGGGATTGAGATTGGTGGGAGCGTATCCGGCTGCCCAGTAAACAACTTGATACCTGAGTGGAATAACCTGATTTATCGTGGGCTCTGGAGAGAAGCTTATGATCGGCTTAGCAAAACGAATAATTTCCCTGAGTTCACAGGACGTGTCTGTCCAGCGCCATGCGAAGGCTCTTGTACAGTGGGACTTATCGGCGAACCTGTAACGATTAAGTCCATAGAGCAAGCGATCATTGACCGTGCATTCGAGGAAGGTTGGGTTGTACCGCAACCTCCTAAAGTTCGTACAGGTAAGAAAGTCGCAGTCGTGGGCTCCGGACCTGCTGGGCTAGCCGCTGCGGCGCAGTTAAACAAAGCGGGACATTCGGTTACCGTGTTCGAGAGAGCAGATCGTCTCGGAGGCCTCCTAACCTATGGTATTCCTTCGATGAAGCTGGAGAAGGATATCGTTCAACGCCGTGTGGATATTCTTGCAGCTGAGGGCGTGCAGTTCATCGTAAATACGGAAATCGGCAAACATATTTCCTCGAATGATTTACTTGAGCAGTACGATTCCGTTGTGCTCTGTGGCGGTGCTACAAAGCCTCGTCCGATTGGCAATGTAGAAGGTCATGAGCTTAAAGGCATCTACCAAGCTATGGATTACTTGAACAGCACAATCAAGAGCTACTTGGATAATGGGCTTCAGCTCCCAGATGGCACTTATATATCCGGACATAAGAAGCATGTCATCGTCATCGGCGGTGGAGATACAGGAACTGACTGCGTGGCAACTGCAGTTCGTCATGGCTGTGAGAGTGTGACACAATTCGGTACGCATGCTAAGGCACCGCTAGAGCGTGACTCAAGCAATAATCCTTGGCCAGAATATCCGAACGTCTATACGCTTGATTACGCGCATGAGGAAGCGAGAGCGTTGTACGGAGAAGATCCACGTGCTTTCTCTGTCTTAACGAAGAAATTCGTTGGGGATGAGCAGGGTAACGTCAAGGAGCTTCACACAGTACAAATTCGTCGTTACGTGGACGAGCAAGGTCGCAAAATCTATGAAGAAATTCCAGGAACAGAGAAAGTATGGCCTGCGGATCTTGTACTTGTTGCTGTTGGCTTCGAAGGACCGGAACGCACGATCATCGATCAATTGGGTCTGGATACAGATCGCCGTACGAATGTTAAAGCTCGTTATGGCAAATATACAACCAACGTGGATAAGGTATTCGCGGCTGGAGATATGAGACGTGGTCAAAGCTTAATCGTTTGGGCGATTAATGAAGGTCGGGAAGCCGCTCGTGAAGTCGATAAATTCCTTATGGGGAGCACATTGCTACCTTAACGGATATGGTTTAATGTAGAAGAGGTCGTTCCGCTTGACTGGGAACGGCCTCTTTTTTGAACGAATAGAATACTTATAACCTAGGATAAGGGGAGTATTGAAGTGATCCGTTACAGTAACGAACAATGGGACGAGCTCAAATTTAAGAGCTTTCAATATGAAGTAGAGAAACGAGATCATCAGTGGGTGGATGTCACCTTGACCGTGGAGACGGAGGAAGACACCCCGCTGCCGCTAGAGCTGAATGATTTCAAAATTATGGCGATTTGTACGCATCAAGGACATCCGCTACAACTGGTTACCCTCGACGAAGACTGTGATAGCGAATACCAACTGACTGAATGGGAGAAGGATCAAATAAATGAATTTATTCGTTCCAAACCCGTTCAACAAGCGATTATTAACGCAGCATTAACAGTCGAATAAGCAGGCATTCTTTCGTTAAATCTCGCTCCAGCACGCATCATGTCTACAAATAGTTCGTTGGACAGGGCTTCCCCCAAATCTTTCCTCTATGATAAACTATGAATGTGTATATTTGGGAATGGGGAGGCGAAGTCATGGAAAGCGTAGCACTGCTGTCACCGACAGATGTGAATACGATCCGTCGTTATGTGCATACGAAATATGCGCCGCTTCCGGGCAATCGTCGTGCAGAGATCGTCGCTGACGCGATACGCCGCACTCTACAAACGAGGCTACCCAATATCCCGACTGAAATGAAAAATCAGATTGTCGATCAGTTAATCACTCGCTGTTTGGTAAGTGAACGTAGAGATATTAAGTCAGATGATGTGCTCGATGTATGCGCCGAGCTCGATTATGATGATGAGCAGCTCCGGGATCAGCTCATGCAGCCGATTCTGAGCTGGATGAATGAGCGTTCACCAGGCAGATGGAGTGCCGAGCAGATCGCTTCCCGCTTGAATAGGGGAAAGATTGACTCATTAGCAGTGATTCAGCAAATCGCAGGGAATGTTGAACTGGAAAAGCATCGTTGGGGTATCCATCGCTTGGGATGGGGAGTTAGGCAGTTGCTGCGCAATCGGTATTGGACTGCTGCTACTCTTGGTATTTTAACGGTAGTTATCGTTAGTGCTGTTGGGGTAGCTGTGTTCCTTAACCAGCCAGCAGTAAAGCAGCCAGTTATCGCTGTCACGCCGATCGCGATCGTTCAAGCACCGCAACAGTTGCCTGATATCGGAATGCCAGAGCATTTGAAATATGCGGATATCGATGTTGCCGCTCTTAAAACATACTTAAAGAGTCGAGATTCCTTACTTGTAGAAGAGCCATATTTTGGAGCCATAGTAGACACGGCTCGTGAATACGATATTAATCCTTTGTTGTTATTCGCAATTACGGGTCAGGAGCAAGGCTTTGTACCGAAGAAGGGCAAAGATGCTAAGACCATAGCGAACAATCCGTTTAACGTAGGTCATAGTTGGATGGACTACAATACCGATATTCACAACTCCGTAGGTATTGCTTCAAGATTGATTGTTAAGCTAGCGAAGAGTCGTCCGGAAGGGCATGACCCTTTCAGTTGGTTTAACAAAACTTACGCCGAGGATCCGTTATGGTCCGATGGGGTTAGGAAAATTTTCAATAAGTTAAATAGTTTACCCCCAGTACCTTGAAAAATAGGAGCTGCCTCCGAAGGTTTAGATCAACCTTCTAGAGACAGCTCCTATTTTTTAACCCAATACGTTCATCTTTCCTTCATTCAAGTACTCTAGGATGGCAGGAGGGACTTGGGGGAGCTCTGTAAGCGTCAATAAGGCTCCGCTAGGCTTGGCGTCAATCGGAATGACGTTATAGGTCCATTCGGTTTCCTGCTTCAAATAAACAGCATTGATCCCACAATGAAGAGCGGGGAGAACATCCGTTCTCACGGAGTTGCCGATCATCCATGTGTTTGCTCGATCAAAGCTACCCTCGGATAAGATTTGCTCCAAGGCATCCGTGTTTTTGTGTTGTCTAACGTAGATTCGATTTTGGAAATAACGCTCAAGCTTCATGCTCTCTATTTTGCGGTTTTGAATGAGTGTGTCTCCCCCAGTGTAGAGGTGGAGCTCATGGCCACGGCTTGCTAGGGAATCTAAAGTTTCCTCCATCATCGGATAAGGCTCGATATCAAGCTCGTAGACGCTAATCCCAAGCTTCCAAAGGGAATCCTCCTCCAGCTTGGAACCTTTTCGTCCAGTTAAGTTCTGAAAATATCGGTAAGTGTCTATTAATGATTCTGGGAAATGCTCGCTCTTGAAGCCAAGGATTTGTACACCGGCAATATCAATCTCGGTTTGTTTCGCCGTAATCGTATCACGAGCAATGCCATAAGGACCAAACCAAGTTGTCATCTCGTCCGCAAATTGATCGAGGATGAAATGAAAATACTTATTGCAATAGACTAATGTATCATCTAGGTCAAACATGATTTTTTGGCTCATTGGGGTTGCTGTTCTCCTAACTCTGTTGCGAAGTCCGACTCCAATCAGATTATCCTGAGATCGGTCATAATGTGTCGGCAGCATCGTTTCTTTTTTGTGTTCTTTATTATTATGGCGTTAGAAAAAGGGTTTGTAAATGAGAGGAAATAGGAACACTACAAAGAAACCCTTCGATTGTCGAAGGGCTGGGGGGTGAAAACATATGGCAAAAAAGAATAGTCAGAAGATGGGCGAGCAAGGTGCCAACTCCAGAGCCAGAAATAGAGAAGAAGATGTTCAAATTAATAAGATGAAACAGTATCCGCCAAGTTTGAATGGGATCAATAAAAATCTACCCTAATAAAACGTAGAAGCGGATTGCCTTCTCATCAGCGTCTGCCTTACGCATATTTAAGTATTTTCTCTGCAAGGTTGCGCTTAATGAAACGCATGCGTTGTCGAACATAGAAGTCGTAGCTGCCCCCGCTTAACTCGCGGGGGTTCATTGTATCCCCTGTGTCGTTATCAATGATGACGAGCTTCCCGTCGCTGTAGAATTTGAAAGTTAAGTCTCGAGACGGCCTGGGTCCTCTAGGAGGTTCCAGGTAACGGAGATGTTCACAGTTCACCATCCATTATCCCACCTATAGAAACATAATATAGAACGTTTGTTCTTGTTTTAATTATACCAAACACTTGTTCGTATGGCAAGTGTTAACATTATGCCTTAAACTAGATTTATATTGGATTGAAGGGATAGATCAGCTATGATCGTAATTTCGGGGTTAACTCGCAAAATTCCCGAGGGGAAAACTATACTAGATCACGTGAACACTCGCTTAGAGCCAGGCACCTTTATTGCTGTTGTTGGTTCAAGTGGAAGTGGTAAATCCGCACTCTTAAAGGCATTGGCTCTAAAGGAAGTTTGGACTTCTGGTGAATATAGGGTGGATGGCAAGGACTTAATGGAAGCTGGTTTTCTTGCTAAAATGCGCTTTCGCAGGCAGGTTGCTTTCTTGGAACAGAAGCCATTATTATTTGAGAAAAAAACCGCGCTCAAGAATGTACTCATAGGTGCTGCTGAACAGACACCTCTGTGGCGCAGAATAACGGGCTCAGTGCGCAGCGATGATCATATGGGTGCAATGGACATGCTAGAGCACGTTGGACTGATGGAAAGAGCACAGCAGTCTGTGGAGAAGATGAGTGGAGGCGAGCGCCAACGTATCGCGATCGCTCGCGCTTTAGTTCATGGAGCTAGGCTTGTGCTCGCGGACGAACCGGTATCTGGATTAGATCCGCACTCTTCGGAAGAAATGATGAGAACGCTTAAGAAGCTTTGCCACGAGAAAGGGACGACAATCGTAGCCGCATTACACCGCGTTGAATTAGCCGAGAAATTTGCGGATGAAATTTGGGGCATGCAGGACGGGCGACTGGTCGTCAATATTAGAGGTAGAAGATTAACGGCTTCTGAGAAGCTTCGTTTGACCTAGACCCTGATCGAAGGAAAATCTGACGCCACAACCAGTCGTTTAGCTTAATTGATGAGCGACTGAGATGACGTCAGTTTCTTTTCGCCGTAATTACGAGGTCGGATCTGCCTTACTTGCAGAATTTGAATCATTGGCCAGATCGTGCAGGGAAGTTATTTTGCCATGCGGCTGCGGGTTGTGCTTCCGGTTTTTCCATGCGCTCTCTCTACGTCGTTTGGAAGTCGGCATAGTGTTCCACCTTTCGAACAGCGATGTGTTACATGCCTTATCGTGGCGTTTGTCGTCAGACCTTATACATAAGTTTCGAAGAATGCTGTGAAGGAGTATTGAGAAGATGGGTGAACTCGTAACAATACCCAAATACCCGTTACTATCCTTGAATATTGGTAAGGTCCAGATAGGTACATATAAAGGCAAAGAAGCGAAATCAGGTATTGATAAAAATAGTGTTGAGCACGTGGTAGCGGTGTCTGAGCTAGGTTTTACGGGTGACGAGCAAGCTGATCTTGTGAATCATGGTGGCGTTGACAAGGCGATATGCGTATATAACTTTGATTACTATCCCCACTGGGAAGCCGTTCTTAATCGTACCCTGCCCTATGGGACCTTCGGTGAAAACTTCACTGTTGCGCGTATGAGCGAAAAGGATGTACATGTTGGCGATATTTTCCACGTGGGTTCTGCTGTCGTTCAAATCAGTCAGCCACGTCAGCCGTGCTGGAAGCTCGCGATGCGCTGGGGATTGGATGATCTCCCGCTGCTCGTAACGGAGAGTGGGGAGACGGGGTTCTATTTCCGTGTCCTTCAGAACGGTGAAGTGAAGACAGGGGACGAATTGAGGCTACAGCAATTTCACCCAGCCGGAATATCTGTTGCGGAAGCAAACCGGGTCATGCATAAAGATAAAAATGATCTCGAAGGAATCCGTCGGGTCCTCGCGGTAGATGCCTTGTCCGCTAGCTGGGTGAAGACATTTACGAGTAGATTGGAAAGGCTTCAGGCAGAACAATAGAAAGTGCTATTTGGTTTGGCAGCCGTCTGTCCTGAACGAAGAGGATACCGTCAAAGGTGGGATCGACCGATCTATTTACATTGGAACCTACGGATGCTAAAGTGGTCTTAGTTATGATTTGGAAGGGGAATTCAACTGTATGCCAGCTATCTTGTAATTGGAGTTTCCGAAGATGTATGAAAAACCTGTTCAGATTAACGGGATTTTTGTGCCCTTTTGACCCATTACAAGTACTTTAGCGAGAATTGAATTTACTTGCGGAGTGCCTATTTGGGGCACTCCGCTTCTTTTTATTTAAATAACAGCTTTCGAGGAGCGAATAATAGATGAGCAGATCCCATCGTTTTGACACGAATGAATTAACCCTTAGACCATTTACTAAAGAAGATGCTTCAGCTTTGTTTGAACTGACACGACAGACAGAAATAACAGATATCCTTCCAGACTGGAATATGACCGAGCAACAATTAGATGATTTTCTCGACTTTGTTATTTCATCTTATGAAACCTTCAATCCAGGTGATGTGAGAATACTACTAGCTATGGAACATAGAGAGGATAAGCAGTTAATCGGATGGTGCGGTGTGTTTCCTAACGATATGTTAAATGAAGCTGATAGAGAAGTCGCCTATGCTCTTTCTAAGGATTACAGAAACCAAGGATTTGCAACGGAAGCGGTAATAGGTATGGTTTCTCATATATTAAATCACTCATTGCTTGAGCAAATCGTTGCCATTGTTAAGCCATTCAATAAAGCATCAATTAGAGTGATCGAGAAGGCAGGTTTTAAGAAGCTAAGGCGCATTACGTTATCTGACAAAGCGGATTATGATTACTTTACTTTAGTGAGAAACCCTATCAAACCAGTCAGCTTGGCAGAAATTGACCCCTATTTAGACCTAATGGCAGAGGTGGAGCACACCCAATTAGACAGAAGGAACCCGAGTCATGAGCGTTGGTTGCGTAATCGAATTCGTAGTTACTATGACAGAGGCGCAGAGATTTTTGTTTATCATGATTCGCAAAATGAGGAACGATTTGGGATCATTGCGATTTTGCACGAAGAAGCACCAGAAGGGATTGATGCGTTAGGCGCTAGAGCAGAGGTCCTTCATATTGGTGTTAGTATGGCGGCTAGACGACATGGAGTCGGTTCTATCCTACTCAAGTATGCAGAGGACTTCGCGAAGGTAAGGGGAGTTTATTGCTTGTTCATGATGACATACGCAGAGGATTATGATGTTATCGCTTTCTATGGGAAGAATGGCTTTATCCCTGTCGCTACGCTTCCGGATGTATATGGGCCAAGCTTTGAAGGAAATGTTTTTCTGCGTAAAATCATTCGTTAAAAACGATTAAAAATGAATAAAGCGATATGCGGCGGTTATCCGTTCGGATATCGCTTTATTTGTCTAGAGGAAAGATACCTCACAAAGCTAGACAACTAGAGTCAATCCATGATCAATTTGAACATACAATAGGTGTAGGGAGGCGATAGAATGTGAACACTGCACAGCGTTTGGGGTATGGAAAAGAGGAAAAGTTAATAATCATAAATGCCGACGATTATGGGCTTTGTGAAAGTGTGAATGAGACAGTCGCTGAGCTGCTATCGGACAAGGCGATTAGCTCTACCACCATCATGATGAACTGTCCTTGGTCTGCGGATGCGGCAGCACGAATTGTAAATACCATTCCTGACGCGGATGTCGGTGTTCATTGGACATTAACGAGTGAATGGCCTAAATATAAATGGGGTCCGCTATGTAGAGGGAAATCAACTCTTTCACTGACCCATGCAGATGGATGGTTCCCGGAAACGATTGTTGAAGTAGAGAGGAAAGCCGACCCAGATGAGGTTCGTTATGAATTGATCGCCCAGACGGAAGCCGCACTTCATGCAGGCTTATCCTTAACGCACGCAGACAATCATATGGGGAGCTTATACGGATTTCATTCGGGGAGGGATTTGCTTCCGATTGTATTCGATATTTGCGCACGATATGGATTGCCATTCCGCCTGCCTCGCAAGTTAATGCCAGTAGGGGGCAGAATGATTCCAACTGAACTGGAACAACGTGCGAAGATCAGAGTCCGTCAAGCGGATGATCGTGGGATTATTTTGCCCGACTACGTTATAGGACCGGAATTCGATCTGAATGCTGGTGGAACGTATGAGGATGTGAAAATGGAAGGTGTTGAGCTGTTACGAAATTTACTTACGGGAGTTACAGAATGGATTTCACATCCTTCGCGGCTAACGGATGAACTATGTTCCTTCCACGGTCATCCTGAGAAACGGGCGATGGAGCTGCGCTTCTGGAAAGATCCAGATGTAAAAAACGTATTAGCGGATGAACAGATCAGATTAATAGGGTGGAAAGAACTACAAAAACTGCAATCGAGCTTATCCCTATGAGAAAGATAACAAAAATTGTTGGTTTTACACATCTATAGGAGGAATTCTTCGATATACTGGCGAAATAATTAATGTTTATGTATTGCCAATTTTCAGAATTTTCCTCCACTAGAGTGCGAAAGGGGATTACTCACGACATGGTCATACTGCCTAAGGTAAACGAGCTCGGCTTTTTTGAAATTCGTCTGGAGTCCATCGGTGGGCTAGGTGCCAACCTGGCAGGCAAAATGCTGGCGGAAGCGGGAGTGATGGGAGCCGGTTTGAACGGGGTAAGCTTCAGCTCCTATGGCTCGGAGAAGAAAGGTTCTCCGGTTAAGGCGCATATTCGATTCTGCGATATTAATACGCGGATTCGGGATACTTCTCCTGTTGAAAGACCGCATGTCATCGGCATTTTTCATGAAAACCTATCCAAGACGATCAACGTTATTTCCGGAATGCACGAAGATAGCATCGTGCTAGTCAACTCCAAGAAATCGACAGACCAACTCAAAGACCAGCTTAAGCTGAAGGGCGGCATCATTGCGGTTGTTGACGCGACAGGAATCTCTATGGATGAGAACAATCGCGTGAACATGGCCATGTTAGGCGGACTGTTCCGCTTATGTCCTTTTCTAGATGTGGAGTTCATGAAGGGTGTTATTCGTAAATCACTCGAGAAAAAATATCCAGCCTCTGTGCAACCAGCTTTAAATACATTCCAGCGCGGGTATGACGAGGTCCAATTCCAAACGTATTCGTTAACTGAGGGAGACTCTATGCCATCTTATACACGGATGGACACCCCTACGCTAGGTTACGAGACTCAGCCAATCGGTGGCATCGTGGTAAATCCAGGTAACAGTATCTTGAAGGACCTAAGTATTTCTCGTGCGGGAATGATGCCTCACTTCGCAGATGATAAGTGTATTCACTGTGCAGCTTGCGACAATGTTTGTCCTGATTTCTGCTTCGTATGGGAGGAACAAGAGGATAAGAAGGGTCGCCCGCAAATGTTCCTACAGGGCATTGATTATCAATATTGCAAAGGCTGTCTAAAGTGCGTTCAAGCTTGTCCGACGGATGCTCTTTCTTCGGAGTTAGAAGAAGATGGATATGCCGACGGGAATCGCGTTCCACATAAATTTCACTTAGCTATTTAAGAGATGGATTTAATTTCGATCAACGAGAAACGATAGGGAAGGTGGACTCTGAAATGTCGATCGACATGCGCAAGGAAACAGGCTCGCAAGGCACTGTGGAGCAACGAATCGTCTATGAATCAGGCAACGAGATGGCCGCTTATGCCGCACACCAGATTAACTATCATGTCATGGGGTATTTCCCGATTTCACCATCGACGGAAGTGGCTCAATTTCTCGATCTCATGAAAGCGAATGGTCAGCACGATATTGTCTTAATCCCTGCGGATGGAGAGCATGGCTCAGCGGGTGTATGTTATGGGGCCTCAACTGCAGGCGGGCGCGTATTTAATGCGACTTCTGCAAACGGTTACTTGTACATGTTGGAGCAGATGCCTGTCCAATCGGGTACACGTTTCCCGATGGTTATGAATCTCGTATGCCGCTCCGTATCCGGACCCTTGGATATTCACGGAGATCATTCGGATTTATATTTTGCACTTAATACAGGCTGGCCGATCGTGCTTTGCCGTGATCCCCAAGCCGTATACGATATGAACATCATCGCGCTTAAGCTTGCAGAGGACCCTGAAGTCAGACTGCCCGTTCTAGTCGCATCTGACGGATACTTCACAAGCCATCAGAAGCGTCGTGTCATGACCTTCACGCATAAGGAGGATGTTCAGAAGTTCGTCGGTGAACGCCCTCCGGAAGGCTTCAAGCATGTGCTTGACCGTAACAATCCAATTACCGTTGGACCGTACATGAATGAACCGGATTATATTAACAACTGTTACCAGCAGAGCTTAGCCATGTATCGTGCAGAAGGTGTATTTGACCGGATTCAGAAGGAATATGCAGCGCTTACCGGCAGAGAGTATCCGATTCTGGAGCTTTATCAAATGGAAGATGCAGAGGTCGCTGTATTCCTACTGAATTCTTCATCGGAGATCATTAAGGATGTCGTCGATCAGCTACGTGCTCAAGGGATTAAAGCGGGAGCGATCTCTCCGAATATTATTCGACCGTTCCCTGCCAAAGCGATTACAGAAGCGCTGAAGAACGTGAAGGCTGTCACTGTCGGTGATCGTTCAGATTCTTACGGCGGTCATGGCGGTAACATGGTCATGGAGGTTCGTGCTGCGTTACAACAGTATGGGAACTCCACGACATTGGTCATTAGCCGGATCTATGGTCTAGGTGGCAAAGACTTCTATGCGGAGGATGGCTTGGCCATGTTCGAGTTCGCTATCGATGCGATGGAGAAGGGCTTTGTTGAGAAGCCTTATGATTATCATGGCATTACGGCGGGAGATCCGGACAAGGCACCTAAGCGGGTGCTTGAGCCGATGAAATACGAGGACTTGAAAACAGGACTCATAACCGTTACTCCGGATGAGGCAACAGGTAAAATCAATGTGCGGATTCCACCTCTTCGTTCCTTGACCAAGAAGCCGAAGAGGATTGCACCGGGTCATGGTGCATGTCCTGGGTGTGGTATTTTCTCTGGCTTGGAGCTATTTTTCAAGGGAATCGAGGGTGACATCGTTGCCTTGTTCCATACCGGTTGTGCAATGGTCGTTACGACTGGATATCCTTACTCGGCGCATAAAGCCACATACATCCATAACCTTTTCCAGAATGGTGCAGCAACGATGTCTGGTGTCGTTGAGATGTTCCATGAGCGTAAACGTCGCGGAGAGCTGGACGAATATGGCTTAAAGGACGACTTCACCTTCGTGATGATCACGGGCGACGGTGGGATGGATATCGGAATGGGGCCTGCGATCGGAGCAGCGCTTCGTAACCATAAGATGATCATTCTGGAGTACGATAACGAAGGCTATATGAACACAGGTGCACAACTCTCTTATTCCACTCCGATGGGTCACCGGACTTCGACATCTAACGTTGGTAAAAATCAGGGCGGTAAAGTGTTCCACCACAAGGACACGGCGCAGATTATGGCGGCAACAAACATTCCGTACGTGTTTACGGGAAGCGAAGCAAGTCCACAGGATCTCGTACGTAAAGGCGCAAAAGCCCAATGGTACGCACAGAACATCGGATTGGTGTATGGTAAGATCCTGATCACTTGTCCATTAAACTGGCTTTCCGAGGATAAGGACGGCGCTGATATTATCGATAATGCGGTTAATAGCTGCTTCTTCCCGCTCTATGAAGTGGAGAAAGGAATAACAACAATCACGTATAACCCTGAAGATAAGGGGAAACGAGTGCCTGTCGTGGATTGGTTGAAGATGATGGGCAAGACGAAGCATCTAACAAAGCCAGAGTATACGGAAACGCTTCGGGAGTTTGAAAATGAGATCGAACGTCGTTGGAATAAGCTTAAAGCGAAGCACGAAAATCCTTATTTATAAGAATGGGGGTTGGGAGCCGTGCCTTATGTGATAAAGCATGCAACGAGTGGTACGATACTCTCCTGCGTTCAGAGAAATGGTTATAAGCTGGCCTATTACGGAATTCTGTTATGGGAGCAGCAGTTGCCCGGTCCTCGTGAGATTAGCGAGGCTTTGGCGGAAGCGGGCATTACTCCTAGTGATGAAGCGGGAAATGTGAGCGATTGGGAGCCATTGGAGCTGTCGGAGCATGAGGTGAAAATGGCTAACGTTAAGCTTCGCAACGATCAGCGAAGAGTGGTGTACTATCGGGATGGGGTTATTGGGGTAGTTGAATAGATTCGAAGGTAGTCATAAAACAAGCGTCTCGGGATGTTTATACCCTAGGACGCTTGTTTTTAGTTCATCTCGATTCCTACGAATTGCTTGAACAGCCGATAGGGGAGAAACGTGTGCTTGTATAATGTACTAGCAAAGGTGACGATCAACTCATGCTCGGGAATGACGAAGATATACTGTCCTCCGTAGCCCATAGCGAAGTAAATAGCAGGGGAGATCGGTTTGTCATCGCTTGCCATGATCCACCAGTGATACCCATAGGAGCCAATGTGATCGTAGGTATGATGGTGTGCTGTCGTACTCTTCGTCACCCAATGCTCCGGCACGAGTTGTTCGTTATTCCATCTTCCTTTATGTAGCATCAGTTGTCCGATTTTCATGAGATCAGGCGCTTTCAGCTCCAGTCCAAAGCCTCCAATAGAGATGCCTTTGGCGTCGGAATGCCACCGATACTGCTCGATTCCTAGTGGCTTGAATAAATACTTCTCCGCATAATCCGCAGTTGTCATCCCCGATATTTTCTGCACAATCGCGCTTAAGAGGTGTGAACTTCCCGAATCATAGAACATTCGCTTGCCTGGAGAATATTTCATTGGACGCGATAAAATATATTTAACCCAATCAGGACTATTGATCATCGGTTTCGGAAGACCGCCCCAGTCGCCCATCTCCGGCCAATCCCAACCCGGCGTCATGGTGAGGAGATTCTCAATCGTGACATCCTCTTTGGATTCCTCTAAGGCTTCAGGGAAGTACTGTGCTATCGAGGTTTGAATACTGGGAAGCTCTCCACGTTCGATGGCAATTCCGATGAGAAGGGAGAGCACGCTTTTCGTAATGGAATTGATTTTGTGCAGATTATCTTTGGATTGCGCATTCCGTTCATGCGTGAAAATGACCTGATCACGAAGACGAACCTCGCAGTAGTCGATTTTTGATGTGTTCACTTTCTGGGTTAACAGATCAAGGTTCAATGATGAGAGTTGGAAGGTAGAGTTCGTCATGTAAGGCTCCAATCTGTAAGTAGAAGCAGATGAGATCGGTTGTTTGTGTACTATTGTCTCATGATCAGTCTAACCTAATCCAAGATGATTTTGAACTAGAGGGGCAAATCGTGATTTGTCACGTAAGCCGACGAGAAAGGCTGACAGCAAGTAACGCAACACTGATCACTGCAGCAATTAATGCGATGGTGTGCAAGCCTGCAGTCGTTACTGTACCGCTGAAGACGAGTCCGAGTAAGCTCGTAGATAAAATGCTACCTAACGAACGGAACGTTTGGAATAGTCCGAAGGCTGCTCCAGTATGTTCAGGTTTCGTGTTGCTGTACAGAGCCGTCTGCAATCCCATATTGTTAAATCCGTTGGGAATGCCGATGACAGCAGCAACTATGAGAATGAATGCTACGGGTGAACCTGGTTCGAGGAGGAGCAAGAGAAGCGTTCCTAAAACCAGAACAATATTACCGATGACGATAGATTGTCGATGGCCTGACTTCTTAATGATTCGAACAGCTAACGGAGTGGTCAATATTCCAATTCCGGCGAAGGGAAGCATCAATAAACCTGAATATTGGGGTTCATATCCCCTGACCTGCTCTAACCACATCGGTAAACTAAAGAACAGAGAGTAGAAGACGATATTTAAGCAAGCGAACTGAGCAAAGACGGAAACCATCCGTCGATTAGACGCTAGCATTCTAACATTAATAAAGGGCTTGTCCGTATGCAACTCTCGGTAAATCAAGAGTGCACCGACGATTGGAACAGCGATCAGCCAACCCCATTGTGGACTGTCAGATAACGATAAAAGAAAAAACATAAGACTTGTAAGTAATCCACTGAATAACACGATCCCTGGTAAATCTATAAGATGGAGCATTCCTTTACCCTTACGATTGTCCTCTGAAGAATTGAGTTGATCGGCAGGAAGCCACTTCAAAGCAATAATTAATGCCATTAATACAATCGGTACGTTAACCCAGAAGATGGCTTGCCAGCCTGCCATAGCAACCAAGAAACCACCAAGAACAGGTCCGAGTGCAGCAGTTACGTTAGAACAAATTGAGATGATGCCTAGTGCCGAAGCAGAAGCCTTAACTTGTCCATCATTAAGAGTTTGGTCCATTGAGCGAATAATCGATAACCCAGCTGGATAAGCAGCAGATGCACCCAACGCTTGTACGACCCGCAAAGCGAGCAGCCAACCGAAGGAGGGGACCCAAGGGGAAAGTAAGCTACTAATCCCTACTAGCGCTAATCCAATAACAAAAATACGACGGGGACCGAACAAGTCGGCAAGTCTACCCATTAGGGGCTGACCGATTGCTGCAGCTAAGAAATAAGTCGAAATGAGCCACGTCACGGTTGAAATACTGATTTCGAAGCCCGAACCGATGCGTAATAGTGCAACTGCGATCATAGAGGAGTTTAGTGGATTTAGAAGTATACCGAGTGCGACAATCCATGGAATCCTCTGAATGTTTCTGGTTGTGGTAGCTATGACAAATGCCTCCTTGTGCGTGCATAGTGTTATCCGAATTGTTCATTTTCACTATCGAATCAAAGTCACTTCCCTAGTGTAAGTTTAAAGTCTCATTAATAAAAATATATATATTGATATATAATGATAATGATTTAGATATAAGAGGAGGTTAGATCCCCTAATGGATTTACTACATCTCCAATATTTCCAGACCGTTGCCCGATTGGAGCATATGACGAATGCAGCGAATGAGCTTCATGTTGCGCAACCCGCATTAAGCTTGACAATCGCACGGCTAGAGAAGGAAATTGGAGTACCTTTATTCGACCGCAATGGGCGACAGATCCGACTTAATGCGTATGGAAAAGCTTATTTAGAGAAAGTAAATATAGCGCTGACTGCATTAGATGAAGGAAAACGTGAAGCTTTGGATATGGCGGGAATGGAGCGTGGAAGCATTTCATTAGTCGTGACGACTTTATCGAAATTTTCCGAGCTGCTTGAACCATTTGTTTCTATTCATCCTCATGTTCGCTTCCACATCACACAAACATCGACCGAAGAAGTGAAGCTGCAGCAAATAAAAAGTGGTGAGGTTGATTTTTGCTTTACGACATCAACACCTGATATGGAAGCGGTTCTTGGTGGGTTACCTTTGCTTAATGAAGAGATTTTATTGGCTGTCCCATCCCAGCATCGACTGTCAGGCCGCAACAGCATTCACTTGGATGAGGTTGCACATGAATCTTTCATTAGCCTAAAAGCAGGGAATAGCTTGCGTGAGTTGAGCGATTCGTTTTGTAGGCAAGCGGGGTTTAATCCGAATATTGTTTGTGAGAGCGACGAGCCATCGACAATAGGAAGCTTGGTTCGAACGGGGCTTGGCGTTGCTTTTCTTCCAGCATCTGCAAAGTACGATAATTCTTCACTTCAACTGCTGCATATTGAGGAGCCTGTCTGTGAATGGACCTTACAAATGGTATGGTTGAAAAAGCGCTACCTGTCAAAGGCAGCGCGTACGTTTCGTGATTATGTTGTCGAACATTATACTAAAGCTCAGGCAAGATAGAAGCTTCTTTAAGACCATTCGTAAACATTAACTCCGTTACCTTCTGCAGCCTCAAAATTTCGTTAGGCTTGAGCTCGCGCTGGAAATACCCATACATATATGCGGCTTCGAGGAAAACGAGACTTGGATAACAGACGACCTGCTGATGGGAGAAAGGGTTATCGAGTAGGATTTGCCATTCTCCATCTCTGCGAGAAGCTGGAATTTTATCCAACACTTCATTTTTGCAAGTAAAGATCAAATCAAATTCGTCCCAGATTGCGAATAGAGATGGACTGAAACGCTCTGGAGTGGGGAACAGAGTACGTGCATGATCCAGCTTCAAACGATAGATAGCTTGGTGATCATCGGAGTAGGTTTTCAATCCCATACGGAAATCTTCTATAAAAGTGTAAAAGGTGAAATAACCTGCAGCTTCTATTGCGGTTTTGAACGTAAGTTCAGATTGTTCCTGTGTGATCTGCATATAATGGTCAAAGGTTAACTCAGACATCCCTGACAGCCCCTTAACAGAGATAATTTGGAAACATTCTTCGAATATTATACCGTATGGTGTGGCATTACTCCCAGTTTTTTATGATATAATGAGAAACAATGCGTAAGACAGTGGATAGCTTTATGGGAGGGAAACACTTAAGATGAGTCGGCGTTTTGTCATTGAGGCTGTTATGATCGCCATCTACGGGCAACTGCTTCTGCCGAAACGTCCTGTCGAATACAGGATACCCTATACATCGGTGATGGAGCTCTATGATATGAAGGATAGTCCCGAGCCGGTTATGCCGGAGGCGGAGGACGATGCCTATGTGAAAACTAAGATTGGTGAGATGATCAGTTATTTCGAAGATCCATTTAATAAAAAGAAGCTAGAACGTGCGCTCATGGCCCCGTGGAGAGAAAGTCCTCCTCTGCCCATTAATGAGAATGTCACGATAGTTATTGTGAATGCAGCAGAGAACATGCAATATGGAGAGCTGTTTGATCCGATAGAAACAGAAATCATTCTATTGTCACTACGCTTACAATGTCCAGTATTGACCGATCAAGTAGAATTTCAAGATAAAGTCATACAAAGCGCGATTCCGGTACAATTATTCGACATTGATGATTTCGAATTTGCTATCGAAGAGGATATAGAGACTCCGGGTGAGTACACGGAATAATGAAGCTGCCGAGAGTCTCGGCAGCTTTTGCGTCAATTGGAGGAGATGCCTTTGGTTAACTCATTTGCCCGTTGGATGGCAAAAAGACTGCATAAACAGCAGAAGCTGCAGCAATCTCTTCGTTGGTACGAAAGATGGGGCATCACTAAGATGTCTTTGGACGAACGGGTTGAATATGCAGGTCTTCTTCACGATAGTGGGAAATCCTTGCAAGCTGTCGAAGTACTGACGGAATTGTTAAAGCATGCGAATCATCCACATGCTTATGAAAGAAGAGCACATATTTACAATGAGTTAGGGAATGAAGAGGAAGCAATAGCTGATCTAGATGCAGCTATACAGCTTGATGCTGAGCCTTATATTTATTGGTATACAAGAGCAATCACCCATCATGACCGAGGGGAGTACGAGCTTGCAGTACATGATTTCAAGGAAGCTTTAAGAAGGCGAGAAGATTCCAAGGCTTCGACGAATTACGAGCTGGGTAATGTCTATATGAAGCAAGGTAACTTCATCGAAGCGGAAGCTTGCTACCGAGAATCGACCTCGAACCCGGCGAAGGCGATTCCGCATTATTATTATCGTAGAGCTCAAGCATTGGAACAATTGAACCGATTGGATGAAGCTCATGCTGTTCTCTCCGTAGGTATAGAGCTACAGGAGCAATGGCTGAAGCTAGGTGATCTGGGCTCGGCTAATCTTAAGGAACGGACGAATTATTCGCTTGCCGCAGTTGCCAGCTTCATCCAAGGAGCGCAAGAGGAATTCGGATTCCGATTATTTGAATCTAAGCTATACGAAGCTAACGGTGAAATCGACGAAGCACTAGCTTCGATTAATAGTGCCATTCAGCTGTTTCCAGCTGCACCTGAGCTACAGCTGCGCAAAGGCAGCCTGCTGAAGCAGCTTGAACGGTACCCTGAGGCCACGGATGCTCTTACACACTTAATGGATAATCATCCGGAATGGCTTCCAGCCTATATGGAGCTTAGCTCGATTTACCGAATTCAAGGTTTGTACGACGAAGCTATTCGAGTCCTTCAAGCAGCTAAGAAGCTTTTTCCGGAACATACCGTTGTTCGTTTCTGGTTAGTAGATGCCCTCAGAGAGTCTGGGCATGGTGATGAAGCACGTCTGGAAAATGAACAATTGACGGAGATGGAGCCTGATGATCCGTTAAATTGGAAGCAATGTGCAGAAATCGCTATAGATGAGGATCGATATACGGATGCGGATAAAGCCTACACAACAGCGATTGAGCTAGGTGAAACTGCAGATTTCTATATGCGTCGTAGCTTCTCCCGTTACATGGAGGATCGTTATGAAGAAGCGATGATTGATATTCAATCGGCGATGAAGCTAGATGAGAGTTTAATTAAGGAAAGCAAGACCGCTTATGCACTTGGAGAGCTCTATGTTGGGATGGGCAATTGGGATTTTGCTGAAGCTGAATATTCACGAGCATTAGGGATGGAGCCGGATAACCCGCAAATCTATGACCGAAGGGCTCGTTGTCGTTTTGCGGCCGATAGGCTAACTGAGGCATTAGAGGATTGTAATCGGGGGCTACAGCTTAATTCAAGTAATGCACGTTTGACATGGTTAAGAGGGTTAATTCAATATCGATTGGATGATCATGAGGCAGCGCTTGTGGATTCGCTCACGTATTCCGAGCTGATGCCGGAGGATTCGCAAGGGTATTACAATTTGGGTTTGATCTATAAGCATCTCGACCGTCATGATGATGCAATGTCCTCTTTCACAAAAGTGATCGAGCTAAGTCCGTTCGATGCTCCAGCGTATCTGGAGCGAGCCTCGATATGGTATCACCATTCATTTGACAGAACAAGAGCGTCAGATGATTTAGCTCAGTGGTTGCTGTATGCTGGAGGAGAGAAGCCGCAAGGGGATCGATTTGCTCTGTTAAATGACATTCGCGGCTTCGATGACGAAATGCGGGAACGTGCGAAGAAGCAATTTCTGCTCGTATATGGGAACAGCCAATATTTATCTTGAGGAGGAAAAGAAATGAAATATAGAATGTTGGGAAAAACAGGATTGAAAGTATCTGTCGTCGGAATTGGAACCTGGCAGTTCGGCGGTGAATGGGGAAGAACCTATGAACAGCATGAGGTTGATGCAATTCTTGACCGCGGGAAAGAGCTAGGAATCAATCTCATCGATACGGCGGAATGTTACGGAGATCACTTGTCGGAATCGTTAATTGGCGAATCCATTCAATCGAGCCGACAAGATTGGATCGTGGCAACGAAGTTTGGTCATCATTTTCATAGTAATTTTGATCGTACAGATGTCTTTGATCCTAAGGGTGTGGTCAAGCAATTGGAACAATCTCTTCGGGCATTAAAGACCGATTATATCGATTTGTACCAATTTCATTCTGGACCGGATTCCTCCTTCGATCAGGATGAATTATGGGATACATTGAACAAGCAAGTGGAAGCTGGGAAAATACGTCATCTTGGGATTTCTATCGGCTCAAATGAGAACATTCACCAGACATCGCAATCGACTAAGTTACATTCGGAAGCGATTCAAGTCGTCTATAATCGTTTAGACCGTAAGCCTGAGTTGGAAGTGTTTCCGTCTTGTATCGAACAAAACATAGGCGTATTGGCTCGCGTTCCGCTAGCAAGTGGATTGCTGAGTGGCAAATATAAGCCTGGTGCTAAGTTTGCATCCAATGATGTGAGATCAAGAAGAGATGCTGCTCAGCTTGATCAGATGATGATGGAAGTTGAAGTGATCGGACGAGAAGAGGTTCCAGCGGGTACAGATATGGCTGCTTGGGCACTTGCTTGGTGCTTGAAGCATCCTGCGGTAACATCCGTTATTCCTGGCTGTAAGGATCCCGCGCAAGTAGAAGCGAATGCTGCAGCGGTAGAGCTAGTTGAAGCAGGACATCCTCAAGAGGCGTAACGTTAGCATGAGCATGAGCATGAGCAACGCCTCTCCGAACAATTGGAGAGGCGTTGCTATAGGGTTTATATAGGAGGCGCTTGGCAGCATGAATCACAAGGTTATACCTGTATATGTACTTGCCGGATTTCTCGGCAGCGGCAAATCAACATTATTAAATCTATTGCTTGAAGATGCCAAGTTAAAGGGCTGGAAACCAGCGATTCTGATGAATGAAGTTGGAGACGTAAATGTGGAAGGTCAATTAATCGAGAAAGACATTCCAATGGCGGAAATGCTTGGTGGCTGCATCTGCTGTACGATTCGTGCTGATCTTGGCATGGAGCTCGTTAAGCTTGCTCAGGAGCATCGCCCAGATGTGATCTGGATCGAGTCCACTGGTATTGCCCAGCCGCTGGAAATTATGGATGCTGTGACTGAGGCATCGCTGTATGAAAAGCTGGAGTTGAAAGGTGTCGTGACGGTCGTAGACAGTCGTCACTTGCTTGATCGTGTTCGCATCGGATCAGGTAAAACGTTCAAGCTCATGAAGGAGCAAATCCATTCTGCGAGTGTGCTCGTATTAAATAAAACAGACCTCGTCGGGAAAGCAGAGCAGGCGGAGCTTGAACAATTGCTAGGAGACTGGAACCCTCATGCTCTATTAGTAACGTCAGTTAAGGCTCAAATGGATGCTGAGGTAATATATAGCCTTGATGGGCAAAGGAATGGGTATGAGCACCCTCATGGACATTCGACGTGTTCGAGTGATTGTGAGCAGGATCATGAACACAAGCACGATCATGAGCATATACACGATACACGACATGACCATGTGAACACCTTAACGTATTATGTACCTGAATCTATGGACAGCCATGAGTTCGAAGCCTTCGTTCGGCAATTGCCTGAAGGGATATATCGGGCTAAGGGGATCGTTACTTTTCATGATACAGCTAGCCGTTTTCTATTCCAGTACGCCTATCGAGAAAGCGATTATTTGCGCATAACCCCCCAGAAGATTGTTCATGATGTTGTTGTTTTTATCGGTGAAGGATTTTCCAAGCAGGAGCTGTTGGAGCAACTAGAATCATTGACGAAGAGGGAAATGTGATTCCATTATAACAATGAGTAATTTCATAGAATCGCTCAAAAACCGCTGAATAAGGCGGTTTTTCTTGTTGTCGGACGCTTGTGCCAAAATGTGGTGAGGACAAATTCGTTGAACAACGTTACTTACTCCGTTATGCTAAAAGATGATTATTCTCATAGAAAGCCTGGGATAGAAATCTAATAGTAAAGGTAGGTTTTCAAAATGATGAGAGTTGTACGAGTAGAATCAGTAGATCAGTTGCGGCAAGCACTAGACATCCGCCTTGAAGTTTTTGTGCAAGAGCAAGGGGTTTCCCCCGACCTAGAAGTCGATGAATACGATGAATCACCAGCTGCTAGCTATCATTTTATCGTGCTCGATGAGGAGCAACCGATTGCAGCTGGAAGAATAAAGACCTATGAAGCCGGTGTTGCCAAGATGCAGCGGATCGCTGTGCGAGCAGCTTATCGTGGATTGGGTGTTGGTAAGCTTCTAATGCAAGGAATGGAAGAGGCAGCCAAGCAGATCGGGTATGAAGCGGCTGTATTGGACGCACAATGCACCGCCGAAGCCTTCTATAACAAGCTAGGTTATGCGACAGAATCTGTAACTCCGTTCCTTGATGCAGGGATCTTACATGTGCGAATGCGCAAAAGCTTGTCATCCAATAACTAGACCATCAACTAGATTAGAAGGAGCTCGTAATGAATAAAAAGTTTAAGCAATTATTTCTATCCACACTATTGATATGTTCAATTCAATCACCGCTTCAGGAAGCTTATGCTGCTGTTAGTGATGAGGGTAAGGAATCTCTTGTTCTGATTCAAGGCTCGAATAAGATGTTACATAACGGGGTTAATGTGACAGCGACTCAGCCACTAACCGAGATTAAAGGTGTGACTTATGTTGCAGCTAGGTCATTCATGAATGAGATTAATGGCACCATCGATTACGTTTCGAAGAGCAAGACGTTTATCTTAAGCAGTGGAGAGAACAAGCTCATTTTTAAGACGGGGACTTCATCTTATACCTTAAATGGAGTCGCGAAAAATAATGCAGCGGGTGCACCTTATGAACTCAAGGGATCATTAATGATCCCAGTGCGTACGGTAGCTCAAAACTTCGGTATGACGTTGATCTACAACTCCCAACAAAAGAAAATTGAGTTGAAGTGGGGAACGGCAACGACTCCGGTCAAACCGCCAAATCAACCGCCAGTAGCCTTGTTTAGTACGGAGAAAGATACGTATAAAATGGGTGAATTGATTACTTATCAGGATCAAAGTACAGATGACTTGAACAAGATTACGAGTCGGAAGTGGAATAATAATGAGAGTGTGTTTTTCGAACCTGGACCGCAAATCGTAACCTTGACGGTTACCGACGATAACGGATCGATTAGTGAGTATTCGAGAACGATCACGATTACGGATGAAACTCTGTATTCAAAGGACGAATTCAATCTTCTGTATACGGATATTGGTGATAAATTTGGGTTCAGTGGACCTTCCGTATTAACATTCCCGAAGGTGAACTTCAGTATTGAAGATCGTGAGCAAACGTTGATCAAATCAAATAGTCCCGAAATGATTATGGATGAAGGAATTTATTACGAAGATATGATTTCAGGAAAAGTAAGATTCATTATTCATAATCAGAATGGCCGGACTGCTCCCGTTAAAGTGTATATTTTGCTAACGAATGAGAATTCGGAGACAGCTACTGTAAGGACGGGGGCTGTAGGGATGGCCGGACCGAATCCGATAGTGTCTACGACTGGAAGAGCGGCTACGGGAAGGTACCTAGAATCCTTGTTGAATCCTAAATATACGTATACGAATATTCCTGCTGGTGAGAGCCGCCTTATCTTTACTGATTACAGTAGCAAAAATGTTAGACCTGGAGATGTGTATTCCATGTTCGGGGATGTTCAGTTGAGTGCAAATCTCAAATTGCAGGTAGTCGTTGTGGATGCCAACCGAGATATGATGAGTTCGGTTCCGAATTTACAGCTGTTGCCTAACGATGCTTTTCACATTCGCGGCAAGTTCGAGGATGCCAATCGCACGATATACGTCAATCAACCTCTTGGTAGCGAGAAAAGCCGGATGATTCTTGTCGACAATGTCGTCGATCCTGGACTTACAGGAGTCGATAATACAACTGGGAAACCAGTCGTTAATATGGGCAATTACGGTGTCTTGTACACGGTAAGATTAAATAAAGTACAGCCTAATACTGCGATTGTCCTCAATTCTCGTGGTGGTCATTATGCTGGAGCTTTTACTGTGAATGGCAAAGTCGTGTATATGACGAATAGTAGTATTCTTACGAGCCCAAATGAAGTGGGAATGCTCTATAAGACAGGCGACTCCACGGAATCGGTTACTGTAACATTCACGCCTGCTTCAGGTAGTATGCTGCCTATTAACCTCTTATTTTTGCCAATGCCAGCGAAAAACTAGAATGATAGATTTAAGATGAGCCGTTCTTACACATGAAAGTGTGTAGGGAGCGGCTTTTTTATAGGTACAGCGCTGTCCTTTATCGTTAATTTGTTTGACATTGATAATCATTATCATTTAAGATGGACTTAATCCCAATGTAAGCGGAGTAAAGGAGTTGGAATTGCACGATGCAAATCTCTACAAACCCTGGTGGGCTTGTATTTCATTTTTCCTCCATTAAGAGGTTATCGTCAGATGTGCTAGTGGCAGCTCCACTTGGACAAGGTATCGTACATAAGAAGCAATTATCGGACGAATGGGTAGAGAACAATGAAGGTTTACCTGATCGGACTCATATTAATCGTCTACAGGTATATGAGGATCAATTGTATGCCTGTTCGAATAAAGGGCTTTTTTCGTGCAAGGATGAGCAGTGGAGTACGACTGAGCTAGCTGTTAGCTGTTATCAATATAAGAAATATAACGAGGTTGGAGTAGCAGGGACTTCATGTGGGTTATGGTACACCGAGGGTGCGGAATGGAATCTCATGATGCGTTCAGATGTAATCGTATATGACTTCTTGTATTTGCCTCAGTATGTGGTATTGGGGACAAATGAAGGACTATCCATTCTTGACCGCTTAACGACGAGCTGGATGCACTTTAAGATTGGCTCATCAGTGACCAGCTTGGCTGTTCATCATGGTCGGATCATCGGTGCAACGGAGCATGGAGAACTGTTCGTTGGCAATCAACGTGGGAAGTTCGAACGTTACCTCATCGGTAAAATGTTTATTTTCTCTATTGTGACTCGAGGGAATGAGGTGTTCGCTTGCACGGATCGAGGCTTATACCGATTGAGCTACATTGGCAACCAAATTTCTTTAATGGCATTAAAAATTGGTTGCCAAGTCACTGATGTAGATATGGACGATCGTTTCTTTTATATTGCTACTCTATTTGATGGGGTGCAACAGCTGAATCGCCTGTAAATGGAAAATATGCACGGAATAAGCTGCCTTCTCCAAGGCGGCTTTCTACGGATAATGTGCCACCATGTAGTTCGACCAGTGATCGGGTGATCGATAGGCCTAGACCAGCTCCGCCATGTCTACGTGCCCGTGAGGAGTCAATCCGATAAAATCGGTCGAACAGATGGGGCAGATGATCTTCTGGAATCCCTGTTCCGTTATCTTGGATCGTCAGCTCTACACCATGATCTACTGTGCTTAAGGCAATCTGAATGACACCTTCTTGTGAATCCGTATGCTGAACAGCGTTCTGAAATAAATTTAACAATACCTGTTTGATTTTATCTTTGTCCAATGAGAGCTCTACCCTCGAATTCATCTCCATCGTAATGTGCCTTTGTCCCGCCAAAATCCGTAATTGTGGCTCCATCTCCTCGATCAGTAGAGCCAGGTCACAAGCCTTAAGCCAAGCTTCTGGTGCTCGATCTAGCTTAGCCAACTGCAATAAATCCAACACTAGCTTATTGATCCGCTCTGATTCTCCGTGCATGCTCTTCAAAGCTTTGTCCAGTTGGACAGAGTCGGATGCAGCGCCCCTCAGCAATACTTCAAGAAAGCCATGAATGGAAGTCAGCGGCGTACGCAATTCATGTGAGGCATCGGAGACGAAACGCCGCATCCGCTCCTTCGCTTCTTGCTCTGCCTGGAATGAAGCACCAAGACGCTCGAGCATGAGATTAAAGGAATGGGACAGACGTTCGATTTCCATAGGTTGATCGTTAGTCGGCAATCGTTCATTTAATTTGCCGGAATCGATCTTTTCTACGGTTGCCACCATTCGGGACAAAGGGGTTAATGTTCTACGAATAGCAGGCAAGAACGCAAGCAATCCACCTATCAAAGCCGTAAAGGCTAGTGCTAGGAAAAGCATGAAATGCCGATAAAGATCACTCTTCAGCGGCTTTGTGCTCATACTGACCTGGACGACACCTTTTATCCCATTAAAGCTTCGCACCGATTGTAAAATAACCAATTGTTCCCCATTAGCCATATGGTTCACAATTCTAAACGTGGCTTTGTTACGTCTCGGCGGCTTTAATGCATCCTTATATACTTGCTTATCTAATCTTGGAATAGACTCGGATGAAGAAGAGTTGAATGAAGTAACTTCTTTGAAATGTCCTTCCATGTCGATAAAAGCAACAGAGGATCCAGGGAAGAAAATAAATGGCTCCGCAGGGCCCCGTGGCTTTTGAGTTGAACCATTTAATCGTTCCCACATTTCTCCGGGTACAGATTGAATCTGCCTTTGAATGCTCGCTGCTTTATTCTGATAGAGGAATCGTTCCATCAATATATATTGCAATACACCAATGACGAGTAGCAGCACTGCGAGAATGATTAATATGCGCGATAAGAGCTGGTAACGAAGAGATCGAGGGAAGATCATTCGACGAACGGTATCCAATGGAATTGTCCAACGGCTTATCACAAATCCACCCGGTATCCGGCACCACGAATCGTACGAATAACCCGATGTTCACGATCCTGCAACTTGTCGCGCAACGAACGAATATAAACTTCGACAATGTTCTCTTCCCCACCGAAATCATATCCCCACACTTGATCAAGAATGACGCTCTTACTCAACACATGTCCATGTTTATAAATTAAGTACTTCAGCAACTCGTACTCCGTAGGAGATAAATCTAACACTCGTTGATGGTAACGAAGCTCTTTGCGTGCAGCATCAATGGAAAATGGACCTATCGTGATCTCGTTCAGAAGATGGGGGAATTGATTGCGAACTCTTGCTTGAATTCTAGCTAGAAGCTCACCAAAGCCGAAGGGCTTGGACATATAATCATCTGCACCCAAGGTCAGTCCTTTGACACGATCTTCGATTTCTTCTTTCGCTGTGAGTAGGATAACAGCAACAGGCTTCATCCCTTTCAAGGCAGTGCAAACTTCATAGCCATCCATTCCCGGCATCATCACATCCAAGATGACGACATGAGGACAGAATTGTTCGGAGATTGCGATCGCTTCTGCGCCGTCTTGCGCCGTCTGGACTTGATAGCCCTCATTGACTAGGCCAAGCTCAATAAATTGTAATATATTCGGTTCATCATCTACGACTAAGACTTTAATTCCATTCAATTGTTGCTGCGCCATATGTATTCCTCCAACTCATGTCTAATCTCATAGGGTCTTAGCTCTTATTATTTACTATTATGAGCGATTTTCCTTAACATTGGCTGAGAGAAAACTGAAAGAATGCTGAAAGCGCCGTTCAGAAAACATTCAGTTAGCATTCATGTTGAGCTAAGGTTCGTCTTCCATAATGTGCTCATGACAATAGAAAAGCGAAGGTGAACATTACGAATGAAGAAGAAAATGGTTTGGTCAGTTGCCTTAGTCATTGTATTGGCAGCGGGAACATGGGGAGGAATTCAGCTATACAATAAAAAGGATACACAGCTAGTGGCAAGCTACATAACGACTCAAGTTCGCAAAGGGACGATTGAAGTAAAGGTAAGCGGGACGGGCAGTATTCAACCGATCGCTCGGAAAACACTTAAGGCAGCGGCATCAGGAACGGCGCTTAAAGTTAATTATAAGGAAGGAGATACCGTCAAGAAAGGTGATATTCTCATTACTTATGAGCAAGAGGACGTTACAGACAGCATTCGTAGTAAAACAATTGACTTGAAGAAGAAGCAGCTGGAGCTTAATGATTTGCAGACAAAATATAAAGAAGCATTAGACGATGAGGCTCGTAAGCCATTGGTATTAAGTATTCAGAAGCAGCAGTTGGATATTGAGATGGCTCAATCAGATATATCTACATTAAAGACAGGCAAGATTATTGATCCAATCGTTGCGCCTATTGATGGAGTGCTGGCTACATTTGATGTTGTTGCTGGTGATTCGATTAATCCAAATGGGGAGCTTGGTGAAATCGTTAATTTTGCTCAGCTGCAAATGGTAGTGGGGATTGACGAATTGGATATTTCAAAGGTAAAGCTTGAGCAGGAGACCGAAATTCTTGTGGAGGCTTTGCCTGAGGAGAAATTTACAGGCAAGGTTGTATCTATTGCGGATGAAGGAACGACAAGCAATGGTGTTGCCTCATTTGATGTCACGATTGTACTGACAGACGCTAAGGCTTTGAAGGTTGGAATGTCTGCGGAGGCGAGCATTATGACGGATAAGAAAACAGATGCCTTGTATGTACCCGTTGAAGCTGTACAGTCCTCGCAAGGGAAATATTTCGTTATGGTACCGGGGAGTTCGGGATCAGGAACAGGTGCTGGCACGGGGACGAATTCAGGTTCAAGTACAAAAACACCTCCTGCTCAAGGAACAAATGGAGATGTAGGGGCACCAGGACCACAGGGTGGACAAACCGGTCAAGCAGGTCAATCTGGTCAAGCCGGACAGGCACCAGGTGGAAACTCCGATCGCTTCCAGAACATGTCTGAAGAAGAGAGAACGGCCATGCGTGAGCAATTTGCGGCCAATCGTGGCTCGGGAGGCACGAATGCGAACGCTGGTGTGGGCGTAACCTCTACAACTCGCGTTGAAGTAAAGGTTGGTATTAACAATGAAGATAATATCGAAATTTTGTCTGGACTTAAGGAAGGCGATTCCGTTGTACTCCCAACAGTCGCAAGCTCAAGCTCTAGTGCAAACATGCAAGGTGGATTCCCTGGCATGGGAGTTGGCGGATTTACAAGCGGAGGAGGAGGGGGCTTCCCTGGTGGCGGAGGTGGCATGTCTGGTGGTGGCACCCGTCAATCCACTGGCGGTGGAGCAGGTGGTGCACGTTGATGACCACATTGGCTAAAGTTGAACCTTTGATCCGTATTAAGGAATTGAGCAAACAATATCGTATGGGTGGAGAAACATTAAATGCATTGGATAAGGTTTCATTAACCGTCGAGAAGGGAGACTTTCTAGCGATTATCGGCCCTTCTGGTTCAGGGAAATCAACATTAATGAATGTGATAGGTTGCCTCGATGCACCGACCTCAGGTGAGTATTGGCTTGACGGGGCTGAGGTGAGCCGATTAAAGGAAAACAAATTAGCAGATATTCGCAATCAGAAGATAGGCTTTATATTTCAAGGCTTCAATCTGTTGACGAAATTAACTGCGATCGAGAATGTAGAGCTCCCGCTAATTTATCGTGGAATTCCCGCGAAGCAACGGAAGCAGCAAGCGATAGAGGCGCTCAAGAAGGTTGGTCTAGAGGAGAGAATTCATCATCGCCCAGTTGAATTGTCAGGAGGGCAGCAGCAACGGGTAGCGATCGCTCGTGCTCTCGCAGGAAACCCTCCGATTTTACTCGCGGATGAGCCAACCGGTGCGCTAGATACGAAGACAGGTAAAGAAGTGATGGGATTTATTAAGGAACTGAATGCACTTGGTCATACGATTATACTGATCACACATGATATTGAGATTTCCCATCAGGCGAAGCGAGTCGTCAAAATAATGGACGGGAAATTGAACGAAGAGGGTGGCGGGCAGGATGAACTTCATACAAGCATTTAAGATGGCGCTCATGAGCATTCTGTCCAATAAGCTACGCTCCTTATTGACGATGCTCGGGATCATTATTGGCGTAACAGCTGTAATCGCACTAGTTGCTCTAGGACAAGGAGCAACGAAGTCAGTCACTGAGCAAGTGGAGAGCCTGGGAACGAACTTACTGACGGTTAACATCTTGGGTCGTGGCACGACGAGTACCCTGAAAGTAACCGAGGCTGTTGCGATTGCGGACAAGGTAGAAGGTATCAAGTATATCGCACCTGCGAACTCCCAAAGTACATCGGTTAAGTATGGAACGAATACGAAGACGGTAAGCATCGTAGGTACGAATGCGGATTATGCACTCGTAAAAGATTATAAAGTCGCAACAGGACGTTTTCTCGCGCAGATCGATCTGGATGTGTATCAGAAGGTGGCCGTTATAGGCTCGACTACAGCGACGGATTTGTTCGGTTTTGGGAGTCCGCTTGGAGAGTATATTCTCATTCAGGGCACTAGATTTAAAGTCGTTGGAGTTCTGGAGGAGAAGGGTGATTCTACAACAGGCTCTAATGACGAAGTCGTTATGATTCCGGAAACGTCCGCGGAACGCCTCTTTAAATCCAAGGGAGTTCGCACCATCTATGTCCAAGCAGAGACTCCTGAAGTGATCGACTCTGTTGTTACGGGCTTGGAAGCTGAGCTAAGCGACCACTTCCGAGGAAACACGGACAGCTACAGAGTGTTTAACCAAAGTGATGCGTTATCCGCATTAACCTCGGTATCGGATACGTTAACGCTTGCCTTGGCCGGTATTGCAGGAATTTCTCTATTGGTTGGTGGGATAGGGATCATGAATATTATGCTTGTATCCGTGACCGAGAGAACGAGAGAAATTGGTATTCGTAAAGCTATAGGCGCGAAGAAGAGGGATATCTTAATTCAATTCCTTATTGAATCTATGATGTTAAGTGGGCTAGGCGGGGTACTAGGAATTGGAATTGGAATCGGTGCGGCTAAAGGTGCTTCCACCGTTTTTAATATGGATATTCAATTCTCGATCAACATCATCATGGTTGCTTTCTTCTTCTCTGTATTTATTGGTGTATTGTTTGGGATGTTCCCAGCTAATAAAGCTGCGAAGCTTAAACCGATTGACGCACTGCGGTACGAATAAGCTCTAATAAAGAAGCTTGTTGACTTAATTAAGAAAGGAGGGGAATCGCATCGGGATCATTCCGGAATATGAGAAGCTGGTCACACCGCATTTGGACGAATTACGTAAATATTGCTTCTATCTTACAAAGTCGAAATGGGATGGAGAGGATTTGTTTCAGGACACGCTGTTGAAATCGTTAGTTTTCTTCCTTCATACCGAGCCTTATCTGGATGTAAAGCCGTTCCTTGTTCGGGTTGCCAGAAACCTATGGATCGATGATTGCCGCAAAACAAATAGACGAAGGCGGACGCTCATAGACCAACCGAAGCTCTATTATACGGACAATGATTACGTGGAAGTACGCAACGCTATCGAATGGTTAGCCGAGCGGTTCCCCAGACGTAATATTGAGATGTGGCTATTAGCAAATTATTTTGGTTATTCGATGCTTGAAATCGCAGTAGCAATGGGTTGCTCGGTGTCTGCGGTTAAATCCATCTTATACCGAACTCGTGAATTGCTTCGTAATCGAGATGAAATGCTTGAATCCCGCAAAGTTATTCATTTAGACGTGGAGCGATGGTCGCGTGCGATCATGCAGGATAGACCTCAATGTATTCTTTCAGAAGGATGAAGTGCATGCGATGGGAACCAAATCCCACAATCTCTCGTACTAGAAATGGAACACTAGCATACGGGAGGTTAAATCGATATGCCCAACATTCTGATTGTCGATGACGACCCGGACATTCTTGAACTTATTCGATTTTATTTGCATAGAGACGGCTTTAAGGTTTCGAATGCATGCAACGGATTAGAAGCGATGGATGTCGCGGAGAAGACGAAAGTCGATCTGGCGATCATAGACGTGATGATGCCTCATATGGACGGCTGGGAGTTATGCCACCATCTGCGGGAAGATTACCCCGAGATGCCAATCCTGATGGTGACCGCTAAAGGCGAGACCAATCACAAGATTAAAGGCTTTAATCTGGGCGCAGACGATTACCTGGTTAAGCCCTTCGATCCGTTGGAGCTGGTTGCACGGGTCAAGCTGTTACTTAAGCGTTACAAGATTCACAATGCGATGAAGCTTCAGATTGGAAACGTCCTACTCGATAAGCACCGGTATGAGGCGGTCATCGATAATGCTCAGTTTTCCTTGCCGTTGAGGGAATTCGATCTCTTATTCAAGCTTGCCAGCTTTCCCGGTCAGATCTTTACACGAAATGATTTGATCGAGCAAGTATGGGGGGCGGATTTTGCCGGCGATGATCGTACGGTAGATGTTCATATTAAGCGCATCAGAGATCGGTTTGCAGAGTTGAACTCGGCATTCATGATCGAAACAAAGCGGGGGCTTGGTTACAAGCTCGAGGTTATGGAATGATTAAGACTTTATATGTACGAGTCGTGCTCTCGTATTTGTTAGCCGTAATTATTGGATTGGTCAGTACATATTATTTAACTCTTTTGGTATTGAGCTCGATTGGCGATAGGTACGCAGACAGGCTTCAGAGAGAGCTGGTTCAAGACGGTAGAAGCATCCAGGAGCTTTTTCGGGTTAACGGTATCGACCAAGCGGAAGATGCACTAAGAGACGAAAGCTATGCGAAGAAGTACGAGGTTAGGGTGTACGACAAAAACGGAAACCTGATGCCTAGAAATGGAGTGGAGCCCTCCGAACTCTTTATTCTCTCCGACCAAGTTGTTCGTTCCGTGCTGAACGGGGAGTCCTACAGGGGCATGGACGTTTCTCAGACTGAGCTCATCGTCGGCTTGCCTTATGAGGAAGATGGCGAGCATTATGCTCTCTTTATTCAAATATCCGAAGGCATCGTAATTTCTTTTACTTCGAAATTGCTCATTTTAGCTTTAGCGATTAATTTGCTAGTGGGATGTTTGATCATTATCGTAGGGGCCCGTTATTTGGTTAAACCTCTTCGAGGCATGAAGGCAGCAGCCGAGCGGATGGCCAAGGGTGAATTTGACATCGAACTCAAATGGGGGAAGAGGAAGGATGAGCTAGGACAGCTTGCGAAGAGCTTCAATTACATGGCAAGCCAGATGAAGCAGCTCGAATCGATGAGACAGAACTTTGTCTCCAACGTATCCCATGAAATCCAGTCACCATTGACCTCTATCTCGGGATTCTCCAAAGCGCTTCAGCAAAGTGATCTTTCCGATGAGGATAGGATCCGGTATCTCACAATTATTCAGAACGAGAGCGAAAGACTTTCCAGACTCAGTGATAATTTGTTGAAGTTGGCATCTCTGGATTCGAATCGTCATCCGTTCGAACCGCATGTGTTCGATTTGGATGAGCAGCTCCGCAAGGCTATCGTGAACAGTGAGCCTCTATGGTCCGCGAAGTCGTTAGATTGGAGTTTGGATTTGCCCAGAACAAAAATTAATGCCGATGAAGACCAATTGAATCAGGTGTGGATCAATCTGATCGGCAACTGCATCAAGTTTACTCCTCCGGGCGGCAAGATTAGCATCCGTATCGTCAAGCAGATGGATTTGATCGAGGTGTTCATAGCGGATACCGGAATCGGCATCCCACCGGAAGATCAAGGGAAAGTATTCGAAAGGTTCTATAAATCGGATCAATCACACAACAAGAATCAGTCAGGTAGCGGATTGGGGCTTGCGATCGTCAAGAAAATCGTGACAAGGCATAGGGGAACTATCGTGTTGAACAACAACCCGGGCGGGGGAACCCTTGTTACTATTACGTTGCCGCATCGTATTTTATAATTATTGTTTAAGCCAATGAAGAGGGGGATTACCCCTTTTCATTGGCTTTTTTGTCGTATTAGGGAACAAATACCTGTTGCATGCCCATGTACGTCATACTTTATTCATAATTCTGTTGTAAGCTAGTGCCAAGCATGGGAGAAAGGAAAGCTTTCCCAGACGAATAGATGAAATAACGAATCGAGTTTGCAGGAGGGTTATACCTGTTGAAGGCGCTAATCCAGTTTTCCATGAACAAAGTAGCGGCAATGTTCATCTTGATCGCTATCGTACTAGGTGCGGGAAGTTTTGCGGGCAACTCACTTAAAGTAGAGAACATGCCCGATATTTCATTTCCGTTTGTCGTGATCTATACCCAGTATCAGGCTTCACCTCAAGACGTGATGAGCTTGGTTACTAAACCGATCGAAGACAAAATATCTAACGTTGCCGGCTTAAAGATGATAAGCTCGTCCTCAAGCGACGGTTTCTCATCGATAAACCTAGAATTCAATGAAAAGGTAAACGTTGAGAAGACGAAGCAAGACCTTGAAAGCCTCGTCCAGGAAGTGGGTCTTCCAAAAGAGGCCGGCAGACCGAAAGTAGCGACCATCGGGTACGCTTCGTTCCCTTCTTACTATTTGGCGGTTCACGCAAAGGAGACGATGTCTCAGACCGAGCTGGATGAATTGTACGATAAGGAATTGAAGCCCGGCTTTGAATCTATTAACGGGATTGATCACATTGATACGATAGGCGCACGCAAATCTTCCCTCGATATTCGGTTAGACGGGGGAGCACTATCCGCCTACAGAATGACTCCTATTATGGTTACGAGTGCCATACAGGCTGCAATGACTAACGGTTCTGTAGGTATCGTCAAGTTCAACGGCAATACGCAGATCGCACGGGTCAAGGGTGAGATGAACAGCCTTTTTGATCTGGAGAACCTAGAGATCGTAACGCCGACAGGTCAGACGCTTCTCTTGAAGGACCTATCGGAAATCGAAGCGGTCAATGAATCGAACTTTATAGCTCGCATGGATGATAAGCCTGCGATCGGTATTCACCTGTACATGTCGAGTGGAACAAACGCCGTCGATTTCTCCAATGAAGCCCAAGCTAAGATACGAGTGTGGGAACAATCGAACCCGGGAATTGCGTTTAACACGGTTTACGATAGTGCAGACGAAGTCAGGGAATCCATTAGTGGATTGTTAAGGGAAGGCCTGTTCGGAATTATTTTGGCATCCTTGATGATATTAGTCTTCTTACGGAACTTAAGAATGACGCTTATCGTCGTCGTATCGATTCCACTATCTATTTTGCTTACGTTAGTCGTGATGAATTACATGCATATTACGCTAAACATTATGTCCCTTGGAGGCATGTTCATTGCCGTCGGTCGAATTGTGGACGATAGCATCGTCGTCATTGAGAGTATTTATGCCAATCTGCAAAAAGCGCAAAAAAGGAATGAGTCGGTCATCCTGTTAGCCGTGAAGCAAGTGGCTATGGCCATCAGCTCGTCTACATTCGTTACGGTTGGCGTATTCCTTCCAATCGCTTTCGTAACTGGTATTATAGGTGCGTTGTTCCGTCCGTTCGCGGTTACAGTGTCCGTCGCCTTATTGGCTTCCTTGCTCGTCTCCTTGACCGTCATCCCGATGATGGCGAAGCTGATGGTGCTACGCAGCGCCAAAGCTATGAACGTGAAGGAGCATGAAGGAGGGAAATGGGTATCGTTATATGAACGAACATTAGTATGGTGCTTAACCCACCGAATGAAGACGTTGCTGCTTTCGGGGTTGATGCTCATCTTGACAATCTTGTTTACCGTGCCCAATCTACCTAAAGGCTTTATACCGGACGGCCCGCCTCAAAAACAGATCAATTATTCAATCAAACTGCCTTACGAAACCTCGTTTGACAGCACGGATTTGCAGGCAAAGCAGATCGAAGCGATACTGCGGGAAGCGAAGGACGAGAACGATAAACCGTTGTTTAAGTTCGTAGAATCGTTAGTTGGTTATGCTTGGGCTGAAGATCGTGTTCCTTATACGATTGAGATTATTACGGAAGTCCAGGATAACGTAAACCCTAAAGCCGTCAAGGATCGATACAGCAGTTTCATAGCGGAGCAGCTACCTAAAGGCTCGGAAGTTATGCCGGGGTCGCTAGCTGGTGGCAGCGGGTCATCCTCTATTGATTTTACGTACGTGATTTACGGAGAGGATCAATTGATCCTTGAGCAGGCCGCGTCAACGATCAAGAGCAAGATGAAGGAATTCCCGGAATTGCTAGAGATTAAGGATAGTCTTGGAGACGCGAAGAAAGAAGTGCAAATTACGGTTAATCCTTTGAAAGCTAGACAATTCGGATTGGGTGTTTCGGAGGTTCATGATTATGCTGCGGGATGGATAGCGAAATACGAATTAGGAAATGTCCGTTTGGACAATACCGTATATCGCTCAGCGGTCGAGCTAGCTCCCAAAGATAAAAACTCGCTTGAACTGCTAGGTCAAATGCCGATACAGATAGCAGACGGAACCGTCGTTCACCTGAATGAGATCGCTAAGCTTGAGGAAGTCAACGCGCCAATTTCCTTACAGCGTGAGAGTCAGAAGCTGATGGTGAGTATGACTGCGAAGATTGATTCGAATAACAAAGCTGCGATCAGCGAGAAAGTATCAAACACGCTTGGTGCACTCGAACTTCCTTCGGGGGTGACGACCACGACCCGCGGAGTGAGCATGGATATGGCGGAAGGCTTCGCCCAGATGTTCGCGGCCATGGGCGCGGCCATCGCGATCGTCTACCTAATCATGGTTCTATGCTTCGGGAATGCAGGTACGCCGTTCGCTATTCTATTTTCCTTGCCATTAGCGGTCATCGGCGGGTTACTGGGATTATGGGTTGCACGGGAGTCCATTAATATCACCTCCCTAATCGGCTTCCTGATGCTCATCGGGATTGTCGTCACGAATGCAATCGTCTTCCTCGATCGGACACAGCAATTGAGAAAAGAAGGCTATCTCGTTCGCCACGCGTTGATAGAGTCCGGCAAAGTAAGGCTGCGTCCGATCATTATGACAGCCGGAGCGACGATTGCGGCCATGATTCCTCTAGCACTGGGTTTATCGCATGGAACGCTAATATCTAAGGGGCTTGCCGTTGTCGTCATTGGGGGGCTCATCACGTCCACGATACTGACGTTAGTCGTTGTTCCGATCATCTATGAGTTGATCGAATCATTAAAAGCGAGAATGAGCCGCATCTTCAATCGAGATAACCGATCGAGCCATGGTGAGGATATTAGCTTATAAAAATCGGAAAAGGAGTTTCGGCATATGAGGAATCGAATGATACGCAAATCGTCGCAAAGCAAGGTGAAATACATCGCTCTGTTGATTTTCTTTACCGTCTATATTGCAGGATGTTCGACATCTGCTAGCAATGCGGATGAACCGTTAGCGACGAGTAACCAATCTAAGTCATTCGTCAAGGTTGAAGCGATCGGGAAGCATAGCATGGGAGAACCGCGGGAGCAGGTAGCTGAAGTCAGTGCTGCGACAGCAGTAGATATTACAGCGGATGCCGGGGGTTTGCTGCTGCGACTGGTGAAGAGGAACGGTGACAAGGTTATGGCAGGTGACGTGATTGCCGTAATCGATAACAAAAATGCCTTCATTGAGAAGGAAAGAGCAGAGGCGGCATTGAAGAGCGCGCAATCATCGCTACTTAGTTCTTCTGCAGAGTTATCTGCCAGACGGTTAGAATTGAATAACACGATAGATTTGATGAAGGATAAGTTAAAATTGCAGTCAAGGGAAGGTACAGAAGCGGAGCTTGAAGAAACGAAGAGAAGCCTTGGCGTGGCCATGAAGCAGTTGGAAGCCTTACAAGGAACACAAGCAACCGCTGCTTTGGAGGCGAATGTGGAAACGTCGCGATTAGTTCTGGAGCAAGCGGAGAAGTCGTGGGGAAATGGACAAATTAAAGCTCCGGCAAGCGGGGTACTGACCGATGTGAAGGCGGATGCTGGCATGAACATTCAAGCCGGAGGCACATTCGGAGTCGTTCAAAACACGGAAAAGGTTAAGCTCAAGGCGCAATTAACCGAGACGGCAGCCCAATTAGCTCGGAACAAACTTGAACTCGTATTTAAAGATTCAAAGGGTGATGACAAGCTGAGAAAAGCAAAGGTCATTTATTTGTCCGAATTACCTGATGTAAGCACAAAATTATATCCTATAGAACTCGTGGTTGATAATGGGGATAGATCACTTAAGCCGGGTAGCCGCGTTCAAATCCAGCTCACGACCCCCGAGGAAGAGAACGTCGTAGCGATTCCATCAATCAGCATCATTAGAGAAGGTAAGGAGACGTATACTTTCTTACAAAATGGAAGCAAAGCGGAGAAACGCAGGATCGTGCTTGGACGGGTCAATGGTCCATATCAAGAGGTGTTGGAAGGACTGAAAATAGGTGATCAATTGATCATATCGGGCCAACATGCCCTGACAGATGGGCAAACCATTGAGACTGCACCGAATAAATAAAGGAATGGAAAGGAATGGGGGATGCACGACATGGATTTCAATACGATATATGATACATGGATAGCTCCCCATCTCGTTGATCTGAAGAAGTATTGTCTCTATATAACGAAGTCAAAATGGGATGCGGATGATCTGCTACAAGATGCCTTGCTTAAGTCATTGGTATTCTTTAACCATACCGAGCCGTACTTCGATGTGAAGCTATTTCTGTTCAGGGTTGCCAAAAATACGTGGATCGACGATTGCCGAAAGAAGCAGAGAAGAAAGATGACTCTAACCGATACCACGAAAGCTTATTATACAGATAATGATTACGTAGAGGTTCGCGGTGCAATCGAATGGTTGTCCGAGAGGTTCCCGCGACGGAACATCGAAATGTGGCTGTTGTTTAACTATTTCGGCTATTCGATGCAAGAGATTGCTAACGATATGGAATGTACCTTATCGACCGTTAAATCTGTACTTTTTCGTACGCGGGATATGCTTCGCAAACGTCATGATTTAACGCAGAATCGCAAAATCCTATTTTTTGACGTAGATCGATGGTCGCACGCGATCATGCAAGATCGACCGCAAGGCATCCTCTCTCAAGGCTGATAGAAAGGACCCTTAACTATTTCTGTTAAGGGTTCTTTCTATGCTATAATTTACACAGTAACTAATAGAATAGAGAGTGTTGGGAGAATGCTGCGCTGATGAAAATAACATCCCGTATGATCGTATTGTTCACTTTTCTGATTGTCGTTTATTCAAGCATCAATTATTATATCGGATGGCACTTGACGGATTGGCTTGACGCAGTCGGAATCACTTATACCCCATGGTTGTTTTGGTTGCCTTTTGGAATTATCGTTTACGGCTATATTCTCGGTCGGTTTCCGATGCCGAATCTTGCTAAACCCGTAATAAGACTGCTGAAAGTGATCGGATCCTATTATATTTTTATTATGGAAGCTGGATTACTGTTATTTATTGCAGCGGATTTGGTTCACCTCCTCCTGAAGTTATTCGGTGTAACGGTAGAAGACTATTCACTTTATTCAGGTAGCATCGTTATAGCATTAATTATCGTTCTGTTAGTGGTCGGATCCCGTAATGCTTGGAGTCCGATCATACGTCAATATGATATCGAAATACTTAAGCCCCCGGGTTCAGGCGGACAGCGCGAATGGACGATTGCAATGGCATCGGATATTCATCTAGGGAACACGGTAGGCCGTAGACATCTGGCTAAGCTCGTTAATCGGGTAAATGAAATGAAACCTGACTTAGTATTGCTGCCTGGCGACGTGATCGACGATTCGATCGAACCGTTCTTGCGTAATAAAATGGGCGATGTATTACAGAAATTAAAGGCTAGACGCGGCGTTTATGCGGTACTTGGTAATCATGAGTATTTTGGTGGACATATTGAGCAATATGTCGCCGAAATGAATTTAATCGGCATCAAGGTTCTTAGGGATGAAACAGTGGATATCGGTGGAGAGCTATACGTGGTTGGTCGTAAAGATAAAACCGCAGAGTCCACGGAAAGCTCGAGACAGAGTGTAGCTGAGCTCGTTCGTCCTTTGGATCATAGCAGGCCAATCCTCCTTATGGATCACCAACCGACTAAGTTTGCGCAAGCATCCGAAGCTGGAGCTGATGTGATGCTGAGCGGTCACACGCATCGTGGTCAATTCACTCCTAACCACCTGTTCACCAAGCGGTTGTTCGAGCTAGATTGGGGTTATATGAAGAAGGGTGCTATGCACGTCATTGTATCCTCTGGCTTCGGAACTTGGGGTCCACCGATCCGACTCGGAAGTCGAAGTGAAATTATCCAACTGAATATTAAGCTTCAATCTTAACGAAGATTGTGATCTGAACCTTGCTACAGCGGTTATGCCGATGCTGTAGTAAGGTTTTTTGATTATGATTTTTAAAAAATGAAAAAAATATGCGGATTAATAAGATGTATTGTTGCATAAATGTGTCGTATTAATGATGTACATTGTTTTATGTTGTGTCATAATAGTAAATATGTTATACATTATATATGGACTTTATTGTTAATTGGAGGGTTTTATATGGAGAGAGAGCTTTCTTTAGAAGTCGTGCGCGTTACAGAATTAGCAGCTTTGGCATCTGCTCCTTGGATGGGCCGTGGAGATAAAATAAATGCAGATGGTGCTGCAACATCCGCGATGAGAGCGATGTTCGACACCGTTTCTATTAGGGGTACAGTTGTTATCGGCGAAGGGGAAATGGACGAGGCTCCGATGCTTTACATTGGAGAGCAAGTGGGAAGTATGAATGGACCTGAGGTTGATGTAGCTGTTGATCCACTCGAAGGCACTGAGATCGTCGCTAAAGGCTTGAACAATGCAATGTCTGTTATCGCAATCGCGCAAAAGGGCAATCTGCTGCACGCTCCAGACATGTACATGGAGAAGCTTGCTGTTGGTCCTCAATTAGTCGGCAGATTGAGTATTACGGATCCACTAGAGGTGACCTTGAATAAGGCAGCGGATATATTAGATAAGAAAGTATCCGAGCTCACAGTCATGGTATTAGACAGAGTAAGGCATGAAACGGTCATTAATACGTTGCGTAAAGTCGGCGTAAGAATTAAATTTTTGTCTGATGGAGATGTGGCTGGGGCGATGGCACCTGCTTTCTCTGAAGCAGGTATCGATTTGTATGTGGGCTCGGGAGGCGCACCAGAGGGAGTCCTTGCAGCAGCAGCCCTGAAATGTCTAGGTGGAGAAATCCAAGGGAGGTTAATGCCATCGGATGCCAAAGAATATGCCCGTTGTATCCAAATGGGCATTGAAGACCCTTATAAGGTGCTGACGATGGAGGACATGATCGGTAATGATGATGTTATTTTCGCAGCGACAGGGGTAACACCTGGGGAGTTTCTAGGTGGCGTACGTTATTTGCCGGATGATCGCGCTGAAACGCACTCGATTGTGATGCGTGCGAAAACAAAGACGATCCGTTTCATAAGAACGCTACATTACCTGCCTAATAAATCCTTTATTTAAACCTTCAAATTCAAAGAGCGATCCACAAATGTGGGTCGTTTTTTTATTTGTTTGTGTTTGAATTTACTGTATTCAAACACAAACGGGTGTGTTAAGATGAAACAAACACAAATAAACAAAACATTCGGAGGTATCATCATGGTACAAAGCTTGTGGGAATCATCGAAAGCATCTGAGCAACAAAACGGTTTAGATCAACTCGTATATCGTTCTAATATCATTGGTACGGATCGTCGCGTATGTAACTTCGGTGGCGGTAACACATCCACGAAAACAATCGTTAAAGATTTCCGTGGCCGCGATACAGAAGTGATGTATGTGAAAGGTAGCGGTTCTGACCTTGCATCGATGAAAGCTAGCAATTTCACAGGTTTGCGTATGGATGATATTCGTCCGTTATTCGAGAAATCGGAAATGCCTGATGAAGAAATGGTCGCTTATCTTGCGAACTGCATGATTGATGCTAAGCATCCACGTGCTTCGATTGAAACATTACTTCACGCATTCCTTCCGTATAAGCATGTTGACCACACGCATCCAGATTCGATCATCAGCCTGTGCTGTGCAGATAACGGTAAAGCACTTGCTCAAGAAATTTTCGGTGACCGTTTCGTATGGGTTCCTTATATCCGTCCTGGCTTTACATTGTCCAAGATGATCGCAGAAGGAGTACTGAACAATCCTAAAGCAGAACTCGTACTTATGGAGAAGCACGGTTTAGTTACTTGGGGCGATACTTCTGAAGAGTGCTATGCGCAAACGATCAAGATCATCACAGAAGCAGAAGAATTCATCGAAGCTCGCGTAAATGCAGCGAAAGTATTCGGCGGCGTTAAACATCCAACACTGGATGCAGAAGCTCGTAGGAGTGTTGCAGCTCAAGTTATGCCAACGATTCGTGGAGCGGTAAGCGATGCGAAGAAAATGATTCTTTCCTTCGACGATGCAGACGATGTTCTGGAATTCGTAGGCGGAACTGATTCTGCGACGTTGTCCCAAGTGGGCGCGGCTTGCCCGGATCATCTCGTACACACAAAGGTTGTTCCGTTGTTTATCGACTGGACTCCGAACGTTGAAGATATTGAAGGCCTTAAAGCGAAGCTTAAAGAAGGCGTTGCAGCTTATAAAGAAATGTACAAAGCTTACTTCGAGCGCAATAAGAATGAAGGGGACGTCATGTTCGAAGCGGCTCCTCGCGTTATCCTCATTCCAGGCGTAGGGATGATCAACACAGGTAAGAGTTGGGCAATGTCTCAAGTAAGTGGAGCTTTGTACCATCGTGCTATCGCAGTTATGAGAGGCGCTACTGCTCTTGGTAACTTCGTATCCTTGGTAGAAAACGAATCCTACAACGTAGAATACTGGCCTCTTGAGCTTTACAAATTGTCCCTAGCACCAGCTGAAGCTGAGTTCTCCCGTAAGGTTGCATTCATCACAGGTGGAGCTGGCGGTATCGGTAGCGAAACAGCACGTAAACTCGTATCTGAAGGCGCGCATGTCGTACTAGCTGATCTTAACTTGGAAGGCGCACAGAAAGTCGCTGCTGAAATCAATGCGAAGTATGGCGAAAACCGTGCGATTGCCGTTAAAGTAGATGTAACAAATGAAGAGTTGGTACAGGCTGCTTATGCAGAAACTGCGCTTAACTACGGCGGCGTAGACATCATCGTTAACAATGCAGGTCTAGCGACTTCAAGCCCATTCGATGAAACATCCCTTAAAGAATGGAATTTGAACATGGCTGTACTTGGAACAGGTTATTTCTTAGTTGCCCGCGAAGCGTTCAAGCTTATGAAAGCTCAAGCAATTGGCGGTAACATGGTATTCATCGGCTCCAAAAACTCTGTATACGCAGGTAAGAATGCATCCGCTTATAGCTCGGTTAAAGCACTGGAAGCACATCTTGCTCGTTGTATCGCTGCTGAAGGCGGAGAATTCGGAATCCGCGTGAACACGATTCTACCGGATGCGATTCTACAAGGCTCTGCGATCTGGAACGGAAGCTGGAGAAACGAACGTGCGGCTGCATATGGCATTGAGCCAGATCAATTGGAAGAATACTACCGCAAACGTACAACCTTGCTTGTTAACATTTACCCAAGAGACATTGCGGAAGGCATTGCGTTCTTCGCATCTTCCAAATCAGACAAAACAACAGGCTGTATGCTAACGATCGATGGTGGCGTACCCGCAGCATTTACTCGATAATTCGGAGGTTTCGTACATGTTTAAGCCACGTGGGGAAATGCTCTGGTACATTCCAGACGGCTATATCCCGGAGATTAGTTCTGGTCAGCTAACGAGCCATGAATCCATCTGCGTGCTGAACACCGCATCAGAGGATGCGCTGCTGAGAATTACGATCTTCTTCGAGGATCGTAATCCGATGGAGGATATTATGGTCGTTGTCCCAGCAAGACGTACTAAGCATATTAGAACGAGTACACTCCAGCAGGAAGGGACGCTGATTCCGATCGGCGTTCCTTATGCCATAGAGGTACAGAGTGATATACCTATCATTGTGCAATACAGCCGGTTGGATTCAACGCAGGCAGAGAATACACTGATGTCCGTAATGGCGCATCCAGTTACTTAGCTCATACAAGGGGGAACAGGCGTGCAACACAATGTGAAGAGCAATTATGAAGCGGCTAAAGAATTATATGCAAAACATGGGATCGATGTGGAACAAGTATTAAGTCGTCTTGAGAATATCAAAATTTCCATGCATTGCTGGCAGGGAGACGATGTTCGGGGCTTCTTGAACAAGGGCCAGGATTTAACTGGAGGGATTGCAGTAACGGGTGATTATCCTGGTGCAGCGAATACACCTGACGAATTACGCTCTGATCTGGAGAAGGCATTTTCCTTAATACCCGGTAAACATAAAGTAAATCTACATGCGATCTACGCGGATACAGATGAGAAGGTTGAACTAGACAAGATTGAACCAAAGCACTTCCAGAAATGGGTGGATTGGGCTAAGGAACAAGGTCTAGGTATGGATTTCAACCCGACTTGCTTCTCTCATGAGAATTCGAAGGATGGGTTCACATTAAGCCATCAGGATGGCGAAATTCGTCGGTTCTGGATTGACCACTGCAAAGCCTCGCGCAAAATCGGTGCTTATTTCGGTGAACAGCTTGGGCAAACCTGTGTAACAAACGTATGGGTTCCCGATGGCTTTAAGGATGTTCCTGTCGATCGCTTGTCGCCAAGACAGCGTTTGAAGGACTCCTTGGATGAAGTGTTCGCAGAACCATTGAATCCGGCACATAATTTGGATGCAGTAGAGAGCAAGGTGTTCGGTATCGGATCGGAAGCTTATGTTGTCGGTTCCCATGAATTCTACATGGGTTATGGCATACAGAATAATAAGCTGATCTGTCTGGATGCAGGTCACTTCCACCCAACAGAAGTCATTTCGAATAAATTGTCTTCCCTTGCACTGTTCTCGGAAGGGATCCTGCTTCACGTTAGCCGTCCAATGAGATGGGACAGCGACCATGTGGTCACAATGGACGATGAGTTGATCGAAATCGGCAGAGAGCTTGTCCGTGGTGATCTACTAACTAAGACGCACATCGGCCTTGATTTCTTCGATGCGAGCATCAACAGGATCGCTGCATGGGTCATCGGCACGCGTAATACGATCAAAGCGCTACTTCGTGGGATGCTTGATCCTATCGAGGCTTTGAAGAAGGCTGAGCTTGAAGGCGACTATACAACTAGACTTGCTCTAACTGAGGAATTCAAGTCTTATCCATTCGGAGCAGTATGGGACTACTATTGCGAGAAGATGGGTGTTCCTGTTCGTGAAGAGTGGCTTACAGAAGTAAAAACATACGAGCAAGAAGTGCTGTTGAAACGCGGCGTTTAACATAAGATAAGGGTGATACAAGTTGTCGAATATTCTCGCGTTTGATCTCGGGGCGAGCAGCGGTAGGGCGCTGCTTGGTCGACTTGTGGACGGCAAGATCGAAGTAGAAGAAATTCATCGTTTTCCTAATGATCCAGTGCAGGTGGGAGATCGTCTGCACTGGGACATCTTACGACTCTATCATGAGATTAAACAAGGACTATTGAAAGCCAAGCATCAAGGAATCGAGCTACAAAGTATGGCGATCGATTCTTGGGCAGTTGATTTCGGTTTTATTGGTAAGGATGGCGAACTCGTTGGCAATCCCTATCATTACCGAGATCGTCATACCGAAGGAGCAATGGAGAGCTTACTTGCCGAGATTCCGGCTTCAGTTGTTTTCGCTAGGACAGGAATTCAGTTTCTGCCCTTCAATACGATCTATCAGCTGTACGCGCTTAAACAAGCAAACTCACCTTTACTTAAAGAGGGCAACCGGTTTCTGATGATTCCGGATTTACTAAGATACTTCTTAACTGGACAAATGCATAATGAATTCTCGAATGCGACTACGACCCAATTGTTCAATCCGAATACGGGAACATGGGATACCGAATTGCTACGAATGCTCGATCTGCCCAAATCCTGGTTCGGCGATATTTTGAAGCCTGGGGATCAAGCAGGGATGTTACGTGCATCCGTTTGTGAAGAGCTAAGTATTCCGTCTATTCCTGTCTACGCAGTTGCAGAACACGATACTGGCTCTGCGGTTGCAGCAGTTCCAGCTACTGAGAAATCATTCGCTTACCTAAGCTGTGGTACTTGGTCTCTCATGGGAACTGAAGTGAACAAACCTGTTATTCATGATCTCGCGCAGAAGTTAAACTTCACCAACGAGGGTGGAGTCGGGGACACTTACCGTTTGTTGAAAAACATAATGGGCTTGTGGATCCTTCAGGAATGCCGGAGAGAATGGGAGAGAGCAGGAAAATCTTACTCCTTCCCCGAATTAGTACAAATGGCAGCGGATGCGAAGCCATTGACTATTTTCATCGATCCGGATGACGCTGTGTTCCTTCCACCTGGGGATATGCCAGCGCGAATTGCTCAATATTGCACACAGACAGGTCAACAAGCTCCAGCAACAGTAGGAGAATTTGTCCGTTGTATATTGGAAAGCTTAGCTATGAAATACCGTCACGTATTCGAATTAACGGAACGGCTGTCAGATCAACCGTTTAACGGTTTGCATATGGTAGGTGGCGGAATTCAGAATACACTTCTGTGTCAGTGGACTGCCAATGCCATTGGCAAACCCGTATGGGCGGGGCCTTCAGAAGGCAGTGCCATTGGGAATTTGGTCGTACAATGGATTGCACAGGGCAAATTCGCAGATATATGGGAAGCTCGTCGTGCCATTCGTGATTCCTTCCCGGTGGTTGTATATGAACCAGAAGATCAGACGGCATGGAAAGAGTCATATGTGAGATTCTGCAAGTTGACTGGTCTAGCGGAATAATTGGTTGTTGAAAAGAGGGAAGACATGCTGGTTGCGGAACGCTATGAGAAAATTGTAAGCCTAGTTAACGATAGAGGAAGCATTCGCGTTTCCATGCTAAGCGAGCTGTGCAATGTAACAGAGGAGACCATCCGCCGTGATTTGGATCGCCTAGAGCAAGCGGGTCGCCTACGTCGTTCTCATGGTGGTGCAGTTAGCATTAAGGATATGCCGCAGCATCCGGAAATTCCTTACTCCGTTCGTGAGATCATGAACGCAGATGAGAAAAAACGGATTGCACTTGAGGCGATCAAGCGGATTGCTCCAAAGGATCGTATTCTTCTGGATGCAAGCTCGACGACTTGGTATATGGCTGCTGATGTTCCTGATGTTGCACTTACCGTGCTTACCAATTCGATCAAAGTTGCGACGGAGCTTAGCAATAAGGAAAAGATCGAAGTGATCTCAACCGGTGGGATTCTCGCTCATCGATCGCTATCCTATGTTGGACCTTTAGCGGAACGCTCCTTGGATGCCTACCACGTGGACAAAGTATTCTTATCTTGCAAGGGAGTTCATCTGGATCGCGGAATTAGTGAGTCTAATGAATTACAAGCACGAATTAAGGAACGCATGATTGGTATGGCGGACGAGGTCATTTTATTAGTGGATTCTAGTAAATTTGGGGTTCAAGCCTTCACGCATGTTGCCGATCTGTCGGCCGTGCATGTGATCATCACCGATCGTAATATGCCAACGGACACCATTGAACAATTGGAAAGCCGTGGGATTACCGTGATTACGGTTTAATTAACGACTATTGCCAGTCCTTAGTGACTGGCATAGCCGTTTTATTTATTCCAACTTGTCTGATAACCTGATAATATTAACATTAGAAGAAGCGGAAGAGAGGTGCCATAATGAAAGTTTCATTATTTGTTACTTGCTTAAGTGATGCGATTTATCCCCGTGTTTCGGAAGCGATGGTTAGATTGCTAGCCAGATATGGTGTGGAGGTTTCATTCCCAAAAGTTCAAACCTGCTGCGGACAGCCCGCTTTCAATAGTGGGTATTGGGATGATGCTCGCACCACTGCCAAAACAATTATTGAAGCGTTTGATGATTGCGACTTTGTGATCGCACCCTCGGGCTCTTGTACTTACATGATCCATCACTATCCGAAGCTATTCGAGGACGATAAGGTGCTACATGAGAAAGCCATTAAACTTCAAAATAAATCCTATGAGTTTACTCAATTTCTAATTCATGTCCTTGGTGTGTCAGATGTTGGGGCCACTTTCCCACATAAAGTCACTTATCATCCTTCCTGTCATGGAAGTCGACTTCTCGGAATTCAAGATGAACCGCATGCGCTTATGAGCAAGGTTAAGGGCTTGGAGTTCGTTCCTCTCCCGTTCGCAGAAGACTGCTGTGGGTTTGGAGGTACTTTCGCAATTAAGATGTCGGAAATATCTGGTGCGATGGTTTCTGAGAAGGTCGATCATGTCAAAGAAACAGAAGCAGAAGTACTAGTCGGCTTGGATATGGCGTGTCTAATGAATATTGCGGGTAACTTGCGTTATCGTAATGAGCCGGTTCGAGTAATGCACTTGGCAGAGCTTCTATATGAAGGAGTGAAGCAGGCATGAGCGGAGCATCAGGTCACTCTAAGGGATCAAGTGTGAAGGATCGTGCAGACCTTGCGCTGAACAACGAGTTTCTGCGTAAAGCAGTCAAGTACACGACGGAGAAGCTAAAGGGCGGCAAGCTTAAAGCCATGGAAGAGCATGGAAACTGGGAAGAGTGGCGGGAAAGAGGCAAGCAAATTCGTCTTCATACGATTGCTCATCTGGATTACTATTTGAATCTCTTTGTTGATAATGCGCGGGCTAATGGGGTACATGTTCATTTTGCCAATACGGCGGAAGAAGCGGTTCATATCTCGTTATCTATTGCGGAACGTAAAAATGCGAAGTCAGTCGTGAAATCCAAATCGATGGTTACGGAGGAGCTACACCTTAATCATGCGCTTGAATCGATTGGTGTAGAGCCTGTGGAGACAGATTTGGGTGAATATATTATCCAACTTGCGGGGGAAACTCCTTCCCATATTATCATTCCAGCCATTCATAAAAACCGGTATCAAATTGCGGATCTATTATCTGCAGATGCGGGTGAAACCCTTGAACCCGATACTAAAGTGCTAGCGGGTTATGTCCGTAAGAAGCTACGCGAGAAATTTCTCGAAGCCGATATCGGGATGACGGGCTGTAACTTCGCAATCGCGGAGACAGGCTCAATGGTGTTGTTCGAGAATGAAGGAAATGCTCGAATGGTAACAACTGTTCCCGAAACTCAGATTACACTCATGGGTATGGAACGGATTATTCCTTCTTGGGCCGATCTCGAAGTCATGGCTACATTGCTTCCTCGTTCGGCTACCGGACAGAAACTGACTGTCTATATGTCTGGAATCACAGGGCCGCGCAGATCAGAAGATGCTGACGGACCGGAAGAAATGCACATTATCATCGTAGATAACGGACGCTCCTTACAGCTTGGAGATCCTGAGTTCCAAGAATTGCTCAATTGTATTCGCTGCGGCGCGTGCTTGAATGCATGTCCGGTCTATCGCCATATTGGCGGTCATGCTTATGGGGGGACTTATAGCGGTCCTATCGGTGCCGTACTCACGCCTTCCTTGCAAAAAAATATTGCCGAGTGGGACGATATCGCGAATGCGTCCAGTCTATGCGGAGCTTGTTACGAAGCTTGCCCGGTTAAGATTCCATTACATGAAATGCTCGTATATCTCCGTAGACGTAAAGTTGAGGCAGGACACGGCAACAAGCTAGAATCAGCAGGAATGATTGGCTTCTCCAAGATCATGTCTAATTCCGCAAGATTCAAGGCTATTCTGAAGCTAGGGAAGATGGGACAGAAGCTTGTCGCGCGTAACGGAGAAATTCGCTTGAAGGTTGGTCCGCTTAAAGGCTGGAATAGCCATCGTGTAACACCGAGCCTACCTAAGAAATCGTTCCGTGATCAGTGGGGGACTATGGAAGCTGAAATTCGCAATGGTTTACAGGAGATGGCACCAGATATGAAAAACCGCATGGAGCAAATCGTAAAAAATCGGGAGAAAGGAGGCGGCAATGGACATGGGCACAGCTAATCAATCACATCAGGAATGGCTTAAGGAAATGGAAGCAGCGTCGCGTGCTAAACAGACGAGTTTTATTGATGGAATATCTGCTAAGCTGAGACGACCAATGGTTACAGAGCCCCCTCGTCATCCCTTCAGGGGAGCGCCTGACTTCTGGAACGCTTATGAGTGGGGCGAACAAGAGCGTATCGATCGGTTCACTGCGAACTTCCTGAGTGTTGGCGGCCATGTAGAGCGTCTAGCTACGATGGAGGATGCGCAACGCTTCATCACAGATAAGGCTAACGAATTAAGTGCTAAATATATCGTTCGGCAAAATCAGCCAGAGCTTGAAGCTTTGAATCTAGAAGGAGCTCTACCCGATGCCCAAGTATCGGTATGGAATAGTGATCCGGAGCAATTCTGGAAAGCTCGCGCAGCGGAAGCGGATATAGGAGTAGTCATTGCAGATTATGCTGCAGCTTATACAGGCTCCATTACCGTGCTTTCCTCCAAGGATAAAGGACGTTCCGTGAGCTTATTGCCTACAGTTCTAATGGCGATAATCCCCGTGGAGCGATTGAAAACGCGCCTTGGTGAAATTATGGTCCATTTCGATGAAGGTGGACGTGCAAGCCTGCCAGCAGGCATTCACTTCATCTCCGGTCCAAGTCGTTCAGCTGATATCGAAAATGATCTGACGATCGGCGTGCACGGACCTGGGGTTGTATATGCCCTGATTGTTGGCTGAAACGGAGGCATGTCGAATAATGAATATGACCCGGTTAACGAAACGGAATCATTATGAAGAAATCAAAGATCAGCTACTACAAATGATCTTGGACGGGAAGCTTAAGGTCGGTGATAAGCTTCCATCGACGAAGGAAATGTCTGAGAGCTTTGGGGTTGGGCGTTCTACGACAAGGGAAGCTTTAAGCGCCTTGAAGGCGATGGGACTCATTGAGATTCGACAAGGTGGAGGCTGCCGGGTCATCCATACCGTGCCTACGGAGTTCGCGATACCAGAGTTAGATTCATTACGGATTAACAGGAATACTTTATTGGAGCTGCTGGAAGCACGGCAATCCCTAGAAGTGTCCAATGCCTCCATTGCGGCAATGAAGCGAACAGATGCGGATTTAGCGGAATTCGAGACGCTGATTAAAGCGATGGAAAGATCAATCGGGCAAGATCTGGAGGGAGAACGAACTGACCTCTTATTTCACCTCACACTAGCGAAGGCTACGCATAATTCGATTATGGTCCGTTTATTCGAATCCATAGCGAATCAGCTAGAAACGGCCATTCATGAGGTTCGCAGGGTTGAGCTGTATGCCAACCAGAAGGTTGCAGAGCAGCTTTACTTGGAGCATTCTGCTATTTACGAGGCGGTTCGTAAGCAAGATTCAGAGCTTGCTGCGAAGAGAATGAAGAAGCATTTGCAGCATGTGGAGAATATCCTGACGAAGTATATTTAAACCTTTAGAGCGAGCATGGGAGATGACCCTGCTCGTTCTTTTTGTGTGAATTGTTAAAAAGATCTGGTTAGAAAATGCCAAGCTATGAATTTCCCCCAGAAATCCCTATAATAATATCATTATCGTTTTTACAAGAGAGGATTTTTCCGATGAATTTCGCCAGCAAGCTTGTTCAGAAGGTCAAAGATCGTTTCGTGCAGCATAAACTTAAATCTTATACAGACAAGCTACGAGAGATCAGCAGCTTTAATGTGCAATCGTGGGACGACGGACGGCTGCAAGCTGAGTCATTAAATTTAAAGAAGAAAGCTCAAAGCGGAGTATCCTTGGATGAATTACTCGTGGAAGCTTATGCAATAGCCGGAGAAGCAGCCTATCGAGTGCTTGGAATGCGTCCCTTTGACGTGCAATATCAAGCAGGAGCAGCTCTGCACGAAGGTAATTTGGTTGAAATGCAGACGGGTGAAGGTAAGACACTTGCTGCAGTTATGCCAGCTTACTTGAATGCCCTGCAGGGAAAAGGTGTACACGTTCTGACGTTTAACGATTATTTGGCTGGTCGCGATGCTGGTTGGATGGGACCGGTTTATCGTTTTCTTGGCTTGACGGTAGGCTTCGTTAAGGATGGAATGACGACAGAGGAGAGACAGCAGGCATATGCGGCTGACATCACCTATGTGACGGCGAAAGAAGCTGGATTCGATTATTTACGCGATACGATTGCGATGAAGACGAGTGATATCGTCCATCGTCCGTTTAATTATACGATTGTGGATGAAGCCGATTCGCTCTTAATCGATGAGGCACGTGTACCCCTCGTCATCGCAGGGGAAGTTGCCTCCACCGGAGGCGATGGAAGCCGGATGGCAAATCTGGCTAGAGAGCTTACATTAGGCGAGGATTATGATTTCGACGAGAATAAGCGGAATGTGTTCCTCACGGAAGCTGGCGCTGAGAAAGCCGAGCAGAAGCTACGAAGCGGCAATCTGTACGAGTCTCATAATAGTCATTTGTTAACGTCATTAAATTGTGCGCTACATGCAGAATCTCTCTTAAAGAGAGATGTCGATTACATGATTCGTGACGGTAAGCTGGAGCTTATTGATTTATACACGGGTCGTGTCGCAGAAAATAGACATTGGCCGGATGGACTACAAGCTGCAGTTGAAGCTAAGGAAGGCATGGTATCGAAGTCATCCGGTAAAATATTGGGTACAATAACTTTACAGCATTTGTTGAGCTTATATCCGAAGATTAGTGGGATGACGGCAACAGCTCAAGATTCCGCTGATGAATTCGAGGAAACGTACGGACTAAGCGTCGTTGAAATCCCACCGAATCGTCCACGGATTAGAGTTGATTACGAGAGCCGCATCTATACGCATAAAGAAGCAAGACTCAAAGCGTTGGTGAAAGAAATCGCGGAGGTTCATACTACGAAACGACCGATCCTCATTGGAACAAGTAGTGTGGAGGAATCGGATCAGCTCGCAGAGCAATTGAAGAAAGCGAATGTTCCGTGTCACGTTCTGAATGCCAAGAACGATGAGAAGGAAGCCGAGATCATCTCTAAAGCAGGAGAGCTTGGTGCAGTTACTGTATCTACGAATATGGCGGGACGTGGCGTCGATATTCGCCTTGGTGGCGGCGAGGTGAAGCAAGCGGATGAGGTTGCTCGTCTTGGTGGGTTATATGTGATCGGTACGCATATGAATGAGAGTGCCCGCATCGACAATCAATTAAGAGGGCGCGCCGGACGTCAGGGAGATCCAGGGTCATCGCGATTCTATGTGTGCTTAGAGGATGAGCTCATCAACAGGTTTGGAATAGAGAAGGCAATTCCTGCGTCCTATCGAACGAAAAAGCAGGACGAGCAGTTGGAAGCGTCTGTGTTCCATAAGAAGATGGATCATATTCAACGTGTAGTTATGGGACAGAACTTCGAAATGCGCAAAACCTTAAACAAATATTCGGATATGGTTGAGGAGCAACGTCGTATTCAGCATGAGCAACGTGAATCGGTATTAAACAATGTTGATTCCTTGAGCTCTACGGAAAGATACGTCAGGCTGTATCATATGGATCGAAGCTGGTCTGACCATCTGGCTTATGTTTCTTACATTCGAGAAGGCATCCATTTGGAAAGCTTAGCGAATCGAAACCCAGTCGACGAGTTTCATCATCGGATCATTCATGCGTTCGAGCAGTTACCAGAAAAAATTGAGAAGGAAACTGCCAAAACACTAACTAAATTGAATACAAGCGACTCTAAAGAGCAGATTGATTGGGAGAAGGAGGGGCTTAAACCTCCGGCCAGAACTTGGACTTATCTCATCCAGGACCAATTCATGGAGAAGAAGACGAATATTTTCGGGTTATAGAAATGAGGTTGGCTCATGAACGTACGAAAGATGAGATTGTTCGATACCGAGAACATCCACTCCGGCGAAGACCGTGATGAATATGAGAAGGATTATGCCAGATTGATTCAGTCTCCTGCGTTCAGAAGACTGCAAGGAAAGTCGCAAGTATTCGGCGCGGGCTCTGGGGATTATTACCGAACAAGATTAACCCACTCGCTCGAGGTTTCCCAGATTGCCAGAGAAGTTGCGCGGCGCTTGGGTAAACAGTATTCCTTCTTAGCAAAGAAGGAGCATCCTGGATTAATGATCGATCCGGAGGTCGTAGAATGCGCATCGCTTGCGCACGATCTAGGACATCCACCATTCGGACATAAAGGGGAGGAGGTACTAAACCGCCTCCTTCAGGAAGAGCACGGCTTGAAGTATGAAGGGAATGCGCAAAATTTCCGGATTCTCATGTTTCTGGAGAAGCGTGCTGGAAGTGATAGCGGCTTAGATTTGACCGCTTCGGTATTGCTTGCGATCAACAAATATCCTTATTGCATCGATGAACCGGGAAAGCTTAAGGGCGTATACCGTAAAGAGTGGGAAGGTATTGATTTTCTTCGCCAAGCTTGGGGAATGCCTGGAAGCTCTGCTACTCTTGAAGCACAGCTGATGGATCTATGTGATGATATTGCCTATTCCACACATGATCTGGAGGACGGAATTCGCGCAGGGAAAATTCAGATGGATCGCGGATTTTTCGAGGACGACCGGTTAGTCACGCATGTGATTCAGGAAATCATTGATGATCCAAGCTATTCCGAAGCCAATTGGGAGAACATCGACCAAGCGGCTATGGTGAAGCAAGTGCTCATGAATTATCTCGAACAGTGGGAAACCATCTACGCAGAATGCGATCGCGAGCCTTCGCGAACTCGAAGAGAGATGAAGGCGCGGTGGGTAAGGAAGTTCGCCAATGAGGTTGGCATTATCGATGATCCTATTACGGGGTGGAAGAAGATCACTTTAGTTCGTGATGGCCAGCAGAACGTGGAATTAATGCGTACAATTGAGATCCTGAAAAAGCTCGCTTGGGTAACGCTTATTAAGGATTTCCGGGTACAACGGCTACATAAGCGAAGCGAGGTCATGATCGAAAGATTATGGGGGAGCTTCAAGAACTATGAGACGGGACGACTGATCATTCCACCGGACTGGTTGGGAAGCTACGAAGCGCAGAAGGATACATGGTCATGGGAGCGGCTCGCAGCAGATTATATCTCTGGGATGACTGACGCCTATGCTGAGAAGGTGTATGCTGAATTTTTTGCTAGCCGCTCTGGCTCGATCTACGAAAGAGATTAAAATTTTGGACTTGACCCTGACACTAGTGTCAGGGTTTATACTGGATTTGTATCGATCGGCGGGGGGAATAGGAATGAGAATCGGGGAGCTATCCACGCGTACAGGAGTCAGCATCCGCTCACTACGCTATTACGAGCAACAGAAGCTGCTAACGTCTGTCCGTGAGGCAAACGGTTATCGGGAATATTCTCCCTTGGCAGAAGAGCAAGTGCGGACAATCCAGTTTTATTTGACTCTGGGTTTATCGACGGAGCAAATCGCCAGTTTCCTTACTTGTGTATTGAAGAACAAGGAAGCATTTTGCGAAGAAGTCCTTCCAATCTACGAGCAGAAGCTAAAGGAAATTGACGATCAAATTCATCAACTCACGCAAATCAAATCGAATTTGGAGGACCGTATCCGATCCATACAGATAAGTTAATCTATCCCGTATTGGAGGAGTTACAGTGAATATGCTTGCGGTTAATGACACTACCTTTCGAAGTCACATCAAGCAAGAAGGTGTTACTATGGTGGATTTCGGCACACATTGGTGTCCTCCGTGTAAAGTGTTAAAGCCTATCCTAGATGAGCTTGGTAGCGAATATGGTGAGAAGCTAGCAGTGCTTGAAGTGAACTGTGATGAGTCTCCAGCAGTGGCATCCGAGTACGGGGTGATGTCGATGCCGACCGTAATCGTTTTCCATAACGGCGTTCCCGTTGATAAGTTGATCGGATTACGTCCGAAGTCGGTGTACGAAAGCTTGTTAACGAAATATGTGTAAGTAGTCTCTAACTCGTGAAAAAAGCCGCAAGATTGCGGCTTTTTTGTTGTTTTTTAAGCAAAAGTTGCCTATCATGGAGAAGACACATGAAAAGAGGAGCGCTACGATGCATATCGATTTAACCAATAAAACTGTTCTTATAACAGGAGCAACGGGTCAATTAGGTCGAGTAATGGCAAGAACACTTGCGAAATGTGGAGCAAATATTGCCATTCATTATCGGAGTAATGAAGCACAAGCGCATGCCCTACAGGACGAGATTCAAGCGATCGGAAGCCGGACTACAATTGTACAAGCAGATATCACAAATTCAGATTCCGTCCAAGCGATGAAAGAAATCATCCACCAGCAGTTGGGTACAGTGGATATCGTCGTTGCTAACGCGGTTATTCAATACGAATGGACAAGTATTCTCGAGCAATCTCCGGAGGATTATGAAAGCCAATTTGATTCTTCTGTGATGCAGAGTGTATATCTAGCTAAAGCGTTCGCACCCGCCATGATTCAGCAAAAATGGGGCAGGTTCATCGGAATTAATACAGAGTGCGTGATGCAGAACTTTCCAACACAATCTGCATATGTTGCTGGTAAACGTGGGATGGACGGCATTTATCGGGTATTGGCTAAAGAAATCGGTGAACATCAGATTACTGTTAATCAGGTGGCGCCAGGCTGGACGATCAGTGAACGTGATCGTGAGAACAACACAGAGCATAGTGAGGCTTATGAGCAGACAGTGCCGTTGAAGCGCAGAGGCACCGATCAGGAGATCGCGAACGCAGTGGCTTTCTTAGCATCAGATTTAGCTAGCTTCATCACAGGCGCTTATCTCCCAGTTAGTGGCGGTAACGTCATGCCCTCGATCTAACCAGTCTGTGTCATAACTAGACTTTCGTCTAAGGTTATAACTTGACTCCTAACCATTTAAACAATTTGTGCGTTAAGGTAGCATATATAGATAATGACATAGAATGGAGAGAGAGGCGTCCTCAAGAGAAAGCAATCCTGCAAGAATGGATAGGAGTAAATAGATATGTTTAAGAACGTAATCGATTTTCTAATGGACTTTGGTGCATGGGGATTGTTTATTCATTCTTTTGCCGACGCAGTTTTTTTTCCGATTCCTGCTTTTTTTCTGCAAGTCCCCTTGAGCTTACTTAATCCGTCCAATGCGCTTTGGTTAGCTACCGTAGGATACATTGCTTGTTTACTTGGCACGCCATTCGGCTATTTGATCGGTAAAGTGCTTGGTCATTCTATTTTGTATAAAGTGCTAAAGAAATCATGGGTTGACTCTGCTAATGAATTGTTTAAGAAAAACGGACATTCAGCGATATTGATTGGGTCGTTCACACCTATTCCTTTCAAGGTTTTTACGATATTGTCTGGCTGCATGAATTTTCCTCTATGGCGATTACTCGCTTACGCTGCTCTCGGTCGTGCCGTTAAGTTCTATGCAGTTGGTATATTGTTCTATTTCTATGGTAAGACAGCAGAAGGTATGGTTAAGGACGTTTCCTTATATATATTTGTTATTGGGGTACCGCTCATATTATTGTTCTTATGGATTAATCGAAGGTACAAAAAGAAAAAGGAACTCGCGACTAAAGAGGGATAATTTACTCATCTCCAACAACAACAGGAGCTAACTTACTAGGTCTGTATTGACCTAATGAGTTAGCTCCTTTGTTGTGTTTGAAGCTTATTTAACCCTGCTAAATGATTTAGAAGCCTTTATATTGAGGTTCTTCATTTTCTAATTGTTGAACTCTGTTCTCAACCTGATCCAGAATTTGCTGTGTTTGGCCAGCTGCATTTGTGTAAAGTGTTTTTGCTTCTTGATTCTGAGTTTCTAATGCAAAGGACTCAAGACTCGCTTGAACACTCTTGAGTGAGGCAACACATGTTTTTACTTGAGAAGCTACTGTCAATGATCTCACCTCCTGATTAAAGTACTTTTTATTATCATGTCAACGATCGTTTTTTATGAGTGTAAGAAATCGACTTGTGTTACCTGTAATGGTTAAACATTCCTAGTGCGAGATTTTCATAATATGGGTCGGTTAAACAAACAATTTATATCATGAGGATGCCAAAAGGATAAGAGGAGGACCTAACTTGCCAGCATGGTATGAAATTGTATATCGAACCTTATTAGCGGTTGTTGCTCTCTTTATTTTCACTAAGCTGTTGGGGAAGAGACAAGTGTCACAGATGTCGATGTTTGAATACATTACGGGGATTACAATCGGTAACTTGGTCGGCTACATATCCTTGGATACGGACATGAAATGGTACTTGGGTTTAATCGCTATCCTTGTTTGGGTTATTGTTTCATTAGGAATTGAGTATTTGCAAATGAAAAGTAAAAAAGCCAGAGATTTTATTGATAGTAAAGGAAGAGTGCTCGTAAAAGATGGGAAAATACTGGAGGATAACTTAAAGCGCGAACGGTTGACCTCTGATGAGCTGATGGAGCAGCTAAGGAAGAAAATGGCGTTTAAGGTTGCAGATGTAGAATTCGCAATTATGGAGCCAAGTGGTGACATTAATGTGCTGTTAACAAGAGAAAATCAGCCCCTTACACCGAAGCATCTTGGGATCAAAGTAGGTCCAGAGCAGGAGCCGCAATGTGTCATTATGGACGGGAAAATTATGGACGAGCCACTCGCAACATTAGGCTTAAGTCGGGGTTGGTTAAATACGGAATTGGAAAAGGTTGGTGCGGCAATAGAAAATGTGTATCTCGGTCAAGTCGACTCCTATGGGGAATTGTATGTAGATTTGTTTGACGATCAGCTCAAAGTACCTCTTCCGCAGAAGAAGGCTGCACTGTTCGCGACATTGAAAAAGTGCGAAGCGGATCTCATGTTATTTGGGTTAACAACGAAAAATAAAAAAGCAAAAGACATGTACGAGCAATGCGTAAATCAGATGGAAACGATCATCGAAGATCTAAAGCCCATACTTCATCGATAGAGAAGGGGGATTATTGTGTCAAATAGTAAGAAAAAGAAATTAACACCTACTCAGCAGGAATATCAAGAAATGGCCAAAAAGCGAGAGCCCGCGAGAGCGATATTAAAAAATTGCTTTCGTGCTTTTATATCTGGGGGGACCATTTGTCTGATCGGTCAAGCGATTACAGATATGTTCATCCATTGGGGTGGCTTTGATAAGGAGAAAGCAGCGAATCCCACAGTTGCTGTATTAATTATCATTTCTGTTATTTTAACCAGTATGGGTGTATACGATAAAATTTCACAATGGGCGGGTGCTGGGTCAGCTGTTCCTGTAACTGGGTTTGCTAATTCGATGGCTTCATCCGCGATAGAGCACCGCAGCGAAGGCCTTGTACTTGGTGTTGGGGGTAAAATGTTCGAGCTTGCCGGATCAGTTATTGTTTTTGGTACAGTTGCAGCCTTTATTATTGGTATTCTGCATCTCATATTCAATCCGAGCAGTGTGGGAGGATGATCGCGAATGCTTAAAGGACATCAAAGCTGGTTGTTTGAAAATCGTCCAAGGATTAAAGGTGAGGCTACGGTTGTAGGGCCGTTCGAAGGCCAGGGACCTCTTGCGAATGACTTTGATATTATCCACGGTGATTTAACGATAGGACAAGATAGCTGGGAAAAGGCAGAAAGGACATTGTTGGAGGAAGCATCCAAGCTTGCTATTGAGAATGCTGGATTGACGCAGGAACAAGTTAACTTTTTTGTCGGCGGGGATTTAATGAATCAGATCATCAGCAGTAGCTTCGCTGCAAGGACATTAGCCATTCCTTATCTGGGCGTTTTTGGTGCTTGTTCTACATCGATGGAGAGCTTAGCTATCGCTGCTAATCTCGTCAATTCACGATCGGCTAAATTTGTACTGGCTAGTGCCTGTAGCCATAATGCAGCCGTGGAGAAGCAATTCCGCTATCCAACAGAATATGGCTCACAGAAACCTCCTACCGCACAATTTACGGTAACCGGTGCAGGTGCATCCATTGTTTCACATGATGGTGAGGGATTGGCAGTGACTTCGGCTACTATTGGACGGATTGTGGATATGGGATTAACGGATCCGTTTAATATGGGGGCCGCTATGGCTCCTGCTGCCGTCGACACCATCCAAGCACATTTCCGTGATATGAGAATTGAACCTGGGTATTATGACTTGATTGTGACTGGGGATCTAGCCAAGGTCGGTTACGAAATTGCCTGTGACTTATTCGATAAGCATAAGATCCCAATGAATCAAACTCAGTATTTCGACTGTGGCATGATGATTTACGATTACGACAAACAGTCGGTACAGTCAGGGGCAAGTGGATGTGGATGTTCGGCGGTTGTTACTTATGGGCATCTCCTTAAACGATTGCGTAGAGGGGAATTGAAGAGAATCCTTGTTGTCGCGACGGGTGCCTTGTTATCACCGCTTTCCTTTCAACAAGGAGAAAGCATTCCTTGTGTTGCCCATGCGGTATCTATCGAAAGTGGGGATATATTATGACCTATTTGTGGGCTTTTGTTATTGGCGGAGCCATCTGTATTATTGGACAAGTTTGTTTCGATGTGTTTAAGCTAACTCCTGCACATACGATGTCATCCTTAGTTGTTATTGGAGCCATCTTAGATGGGGTCGGTTTGTATGAGCCATTTATTGATTTTGCAGGGGCGGGGGCAACCGTTCCCATTACGAGCTTCGGGAATGCGCTTGTTCATGGCGCTCTGAAGGAATTGGAGAAGGATGGGTGGATCGGTATTATTACGGGGATCTTTAAAGTGACTAGTGCAGGCATTTCGGCTGCGATCATCTTCTCGTTTCTCGCAGCCTTGGTCGTCAGGCCTAAAGGTTAAATGTAGGTTAGAATGCTATTCTTGGATTGGACCACAGGCAATTCGATCACCCGAATTGCCAGAAGGGTCCGTTACATAATCATCTTCTTTGTCGTGGATGACTAGAGCAGTTCCACCTGGCTTTAGCAAGGAGTTGGGTGCACCGGTCATCAGTGTGACATTTTTGCTTTTCATCTTTACGTCAACGGTTCCGTCTGATCCCACCTGAATATTCAGGAGATCACCAGAATGAAAGCCTTTGGGATTATTAAAGCCGTGCTGCTTTTGATTAGGGTTCAAGTGTGCACCTGCGGATTTAAAGTCAGGTGTTTCACATTTGCCGACCTCATGGAAGTGTACTCCATGTATTCCCGGTGTAAGATTTTTCGCAGTAATGTGGATTTGCACGGCACCTGTATGCTGAGTGAGCATAGCGGTTCCCACATGCTCTCCCGAGGTGTTGATAATCTTTACCATCACTTGCTTTACTTTTACGGTCACTTTTGAAGCTGCATTGGCGATAGGGCTAACGATTACTGCTGCTAATAGAAAAATACTGAGCAAAATCTTACAGACAAAAATTGTTATCTTTTTCATTGTAGGTTCCGTCCTTCTGGAAGTTGTTTTTTTGATTTTTGCCTATCTTTATTAAAGATCCTTATTTCACTTTGATGATAAGGGATTGATCGACTTCTTGTATGCAACTTCGCCCAGAAATGGCTAACTGAAGCTCCGTTTCGGCGATCAGATTCTGAATCACCTCTTGCACTCCAATCTCCCCAGCTACGGCTAGGGCGTAGGCATAAGGACGTCCCACAAGAACAGCAGTAGCGCCAAGAGCGATAGCTTTGAGAATATCCGCTCCTCTTCGAATGCCACTATCCATGAGAATCGGAATTTTTCCTTGAATCGCTTCGTAAATCAACGGCAGGGATTCTAAGGTTGCGATAGCACCGTCGAGCTGACGACCACCGTGATTGGAAACTATGATTCCGTCAACCCCATGAGCCATAGCCATTAGCGCATCGCTTGGGTGGGTAATCCCTTTAATAAGCAGAGGCAGCTTCGTTTGTCCACGGATAAAGTCTAGCTCTGCCCATGTAAAGCAGGTGTTATTCCCTTCTTCTAAGGCTTTCAATACGGCTGCTTTACTATTTTTATCCGGTGGTTCTTGAAGCATTGAGCAAAATACAGGATCTGTAAAATAATTCCCCATTCCCTGACCTGTTAGAAAGGGCAAATAGGCATTTTGCAAATCCGTCTCACGCCATCCAAGGAGGGTGGAGTCCACTGTGACCACAATAGCCGAGTATCCTGCTGCTTCCGCACGTTGTAGAAAGCTAATCGTCAGGTCATGGTCTTTAGGCGGATAAAGCTGGAACCATCGAATGGCATTGCCCATTGCTTCCGCTACTTTCTCCATAGGAATGCTTGAAACGTTGCTTAGAATATAGGGAACTCCAAGCTTCGCAGCGGCTTTGGCAGGAGCCACCTCTCCGTCGGAATGTAGAATCGTGTTTACGCCAATTGGTGCTAATAAGAAGGGGACTGGAAGCTGAGCACCAAAAAGATTTGTCGACAGTTCACATTTGGAAATGTCACAGCAAATCCGCGGGCGAAGACGGTAGGCCTGGAATGCATCTACATTACCTTGATGGGTATGCCCTGCACCAGCAGCGCCATAAACATAACCAAACGAGGAGGCCGATAGATGCTTCTTTGCACGGGTTTCCCACTCCTCGAAGGATACTGGCAAGAGCCTTGCAGATTCGTCCCCAGATTGATAAATACTCATCTGTATATCTTCACTATGAATCGTCAAATGGTACCCTCCATAAGTGAGCTTTCACCGAAAATGGTTTACACGATTACTTAACAGTCCGTATAATCGTGTCCTTGTTTCAACCTTTATAAACCAGCCCCTATGTAAAGTGTATGAGATTTTGGACAAGGTGGGCATTCGAGATTATCGTTATCATCCGCCAACGATGGAAGAATAAGATTCATTTATCTGACACATAAGTCATAATTCAGGATATATAACGCATGTGACTGTGCTAAAGCTTAAAAGAACGGGTATTATCCTCATCTATTGTTAGCTTTGCGCTCGTATGCTCCCATACGGGCTATTTTCTTCTTTCTATGACTTTGTCTAATCATAATAATTCCTATACTATTAATGTATGTATTAAATAAACAATGTTTTTAATAGCTCACCTAAGAAGGAAGGTCGACATGGCACTAAATATTTTGTTAATCGCAATACTTCTGATTTTAACCGCTTTCTTCGTTGCGACGGAGTTCGCAATCATTAAGCTTCGGGGTAGCCGGGTTGATCAGATGGTGCTTGAAGGCAAGAAAAATGCTGCAGCTGTTCTTAAAGTGACATCCAACCTGGATGGATACTTATCCGCGTGTCAATTGGGTATTACGATTACAGCACTTGGATTGGGCTGGCTGGGCGAACCTACGATTGAAATCATACTCCATCCTTTGTTTGACCAGATGAACATGGGAGAGGGTTTATCCCACGCTCTCTCGATGATTATCGCATTAGCGATGATGACCTACTTACACGTAGTTCTTGGTGAATTGGCACCTAAGTCACTAGCGATTCAGAAAGCCGAACAAATAACTATACTTGTTGCTCCACTAATTATTGTGTTCTACAAAGTGATGTACCCGTTTATTTGGATTCTCAATGGATCCGCTAATTTGCTCCTTCGGATGTTCGGTATGAAATCCGTGGGTGAGCATGAAGATGCGCATTCAGAAGAAGAAATTCGTATTATTTTGTCGGAGAGCTATCAGAGCGGTAAAATTAATAAAGCAGAGTACGGTTATGTGAATCGAATTTTTGCGTTCGACGAGCTACTCGCACGCGAAATCATGATTCCGCGGACAGATATGGTTTGTTTGTATGCAAATAATACGGTGGAACAGAACTTGGCCATCATCAAGAAAGAGCAGTATACGCGATTTCCTGTCGCACACGAAAGTAAAGATCATATCATTGGGATTATAAATACGAAGAAATTTTTCTTAAGCTACGATGTTAACACGGGGTTTGATTTCAAAAAGCTCCTACAGCCGATCATGACTGTACCAGAGGTTATGCCCGTTAATGCATTGCTTAAGAAGATGCAGCTTGAACGAGTACACATTGCATTATTGCTGGATGAGTATGGTGGGACATCAGGATTAATTACAATCGAGGACATTATTGAAGAAATTGTTGGAGAAATTCGTGATGAATTCGATAGTGACGAGAAAAAAGAGATTGAAGCCTTGGCGAATAACCGCTTTTTGGTCGAAGGGGTTGTACTCATCCAAGAAGTGAATCAGTTATTAGGCGTTGAACTGGAGCATGATGATGTGGACTCCATTGGCGGCTGGTTATATAGCAGACTGCCTGAATTCAATGAAAATGATGAATATAAATATGAAGATCTAACCTTCATCATTCGCGAGAAGGATAAAAACCGCATCATGAAAATTGAAATTTCCAAGGACGGGACCATTAATAACAATGAGTTCATTGAGGCTGCATCTGTAAATTAAGCGACTCAACGATACCCACGTCCGGGACGAATTGTAAAAGCCGCCAATAGAGCTGCTGCTAATCCGGCAGTTGCGATAACGAAGAACAACGTCGACATGGAGCCACGCATTAATAAAGCACTAATAGGCGGTCCAGCGGCTACACCGATAAAACGCATGCTACTGTACAACGAGGTCACCGTGCCTCGTTGTTTTTTGTCTATTCCTTCTGTAATGAGCGCGTCCAAGCTCGGTAATGCTGCACCAATGCCGGCTGAGGCAATCGTTAGCATGAGAACAATCCACCAGGTTTGATCCCATTTCACAAAACCTAATAGGTACAAAACAGCGGCAGTAAGAACTAATCCGATGAAGCTCGTCCACTTCATAACTTGCTTATTTTGTCCAATCCATTTGCCACTTAAATACGATAATATACATAAACCAGCTAATGGAATGGCTAGCACTAAGCCTTTAATAATGGGCTTGATGCCACGAAATTCCAACGTTTCCGACAGATAAAATAAGCTGCCGAAAATGATAAACATGCTAATACCGCCAATAGCAAAGATGCCATACAACCATTTACCCTTCATACGTAATAGTGCTATGATCGCTTGGAGAAATTTCTTCAGCCTTATCTTAGAAACTTCTTCTTTATCTTTAGCTGGAGATTTGACCAAGAAAAGAACAAGAATAAAGGAAATCATGCTAAACACGGGAATTGCGAAAAAAGGAATATACCACGCCCAGATTGCAAGCGAAGCTCCTAAGATCGGACTGACGACCTTCCCGAACGTATTCGATGTTTCCACTAGTCCGAGGCTACTACTAACATCCTTATCACTTTTGAACAGATCACCTACTAATGGCAATACAACTGGGAAGCAACCTGCTGAACCCAAGCCTTGTACTAACCTCGCTATAAGAATAAAAATGTAAGCTTTATCCGACCACACAGCGGCTAATCCTGCTCCTACACCTGCTAAAGAGACAAGAATGAGCCCAGGGAGAATAACCGCTTTGCGGCTAAACCGATCAGACAAATACCCGGCAAGAGGAATAAACAAAATAGCTACTGCTGCATATGCCGTAATGATGAGACTAGCTTGTAGAGAGGAAATTTTTAATGCCTTTTGCATGGCAGGTAATACAGGGATGAGCATTGAATTAGCTAATGTCATCGTTAGGGGGATTGATGCAATCGAAATGAGATCCCACTTCTTTTTGGCTTCCATAATGGTCCTCCGGAATTGTGCAATATAGCTTCTTGGAATTCCTAGGAGTGACACATTTACGGTTATCCGTTCAATGATGTCAAGTCTAGCTTAGCCTGTAGTATAGTCAACAACAACTATGCTTAAACGTAACGAACAGAGGATCATCATGGCTGTCAACAAGAGTAGTTATTAGATTGTTTAGGGAGTGATGACCGGGTAAAGCTGCCCCTTGTTCGCGAAGGAAGCTTTACCTGTTTCTTCGGATACAACGAGGACAATGGCATCGCTTATCTCGGATAGACCAACAGCAGCTCTGTGACGCGTACCTGTAATGCGATCATTCCCTTGAGAAGCGGTTAAGGGAAGGATGTTCTTCGCAGATACGATTTGATTGGCTCGGATGAGAACTGCTCCATCATGTAGTGGGCTGCCAGGATAAAATATGGATTCAAGCAATGAATGCGTGATGGGTGCGCCAATGGATATCCCCGGCTGAAGGAGGGAGTCGATAGGATCTTGTCTTTCGACTGCGATTAAGGCTCCATGCCTTCTATCGGACAAGCTTTGGATCGTAAGTGAAAGGTCCATATATCGTTCGATGAAGGGTGACAGATAGCAATTCAAGTAAAAGGTTGCTGCGTTGGATTCGATGCCTAGAAAGTTTTTTTTTATTTTCTCAAAATCACCAAGTAAGCAGTCTTCTTCATTGTCGATAGTGATCATAAGATGTTCTAGCTTCGATACAATTTGTTGGATATCTTCTTTGATTAGTTTCTTCATAGGTGAGAAATCGCACGCGGTCGATTCTGGTGTCATTTCGATATACAACTCCTTGATCATACTCTGAAATAGTATGTAAAATTTGGTTAGCTAATATGCAGGACACGTTCCTTTTTTGAGTGATAGCGTTTTCCTTCAGGAAAGAGAAGAGTATAATGATAGAAAAAAGAAGGAGCGTGGATTGTGATGGAGCAAGCAACTTTGGGTAAGACCGGCTTGAAAGTAACCAAACTCGGATTTGGGGCAATGGAAATTCGCGGACCTCGGGTGTGGAGTGGAAGACCTGTAACGGATGCCGAATCTGAGCAAATCCTAAATGCTGTTCTTGATTGCGGAATTAACATTATAGATACTGCTTACGACTATGGCCGAAGCGAAGAGTTAATTGGACGCTTCATAAGTCATCGAAGACAGGAATTTATTCTGGCAACCAAGTGTGGCTGCACATTAGTTGATCATGGAGATCATGACGAAACTCCACACGTATGGACAAGGGAAAACCTCTTACATAATATTGATACGAGTCTGAGTAGGATGAAGACGGACTATATTGATCTGCTGCAATTACATGGACCTACTGTTCAACAAACGGAAGAAGGACATCTAGTAGATGTTCTCAAGGAAATCCAAGCAACGGGTAAGGTACGCTGGATAGGGATTTCAACTTACTTGCCTCATATTACTTCCTATATTGAATCTGGTCATTATGATACCTTTCAAATCCCTTACTCTGCACTTGAGAGAGAGCATGAGAAGTTAATTCAAGCAGCAGGAGAAGGTGGCGCAGGAGTCATAATCCGTGGTGGCGTCGGTCAGGGTGAACCTGGGGCAGGGCTTGGTCACGCGGATCGTTGGGCCATGTGGGAAAAGGCAGGATTGGATGAGCTTCGTGAGGAAGGCGAGAGCCGCACAGGCTTATTGCTTCGCTTCACCCTTACTCATCCACAGCTGTCCACGACAATCGTGGGTACGAAAAATCCGGAGCACTTAGCAGAAAATGTTCGTTATGCTCAGAAAGGTTCGCTATCGCAAGAAGTATATGAGGAAGCGAAGCGACGTCTTGACGTTGTTGGCTGCGTGCCTATCATTTAACCTCATTAAATAACGGACACTTAGCAGAAGTTTGGCAATGGTGTTCGTTTTTTTAATTCCAATTAATTATGAATTGAGGTGAGAAGATGAACTCCTTTATCCTGTTTCTGAGAAGCAAACGCTTCATTATTCCAGCACTATCATTGATTTTGCTCATTGGCATATTCGTCCTTGTGAGAATATATCAACATGATCAATTGAAGAAAGAGATGATGGATATTGAAATTAATGAAATCCATCTGTTCATGAATCGTGAGGAAGTCGGAAAGCTTTACGGACTAGGTATAGATAAGACAATCGGATGCTTTGGATGCGAGATGAACTTTATTTATCCGAAGTTAAAGCTATTTGGTCGGTACTCTGAAACTTTTGGTAGAATGAATGGCAAGGAGATTAACGACTATAAGAGTCCGCAGGTTAAAATGATAACGACAGCCGATCCAACAAGTAACGTTATGGGGATCAGGATTGGACATTCATTCGATGATGCGACTCGAATTCTAGAATCTAAAGGGTTTCACAAGGTAGGAACAAGCTTTGAATACGTTAAACGGGACTATTATATTCATCTGTGGAATGATGGAAACATTAACTACTACGTTAAAAATAGGATGGAAGCCCCTAGTGGTGAGGATAACATCGGAAGCATAACGATTGGGTATCGTGTGGAGAAGGATGAAGAGATTCAATATTGAATGGAGGAAAATGAAATGAGCTTAGCATTTATTTTTGACATGGATGGGGTAATTATCGACAGTGAGCCGCTTCATTTTGAAGTCGACATACTTACATTGGAACACCTTGGCACTAAGATTACGAAAGAGCAATTAGAGAGGTTTGTCGGGATGACGAATCCCGAGATGTGGAAAATAATAATAGAGGAGTATCAGTTGTCCCAAACGGTACTTGAGATCATCGATTATCAGCTATCAATGAAGCTTAATCATCTTAGGGATATGGATTTTGAACCGATTGATGGAATTAAGGAGCTTCTGGATCAACTAAAGACGCGGAACATCCCAATCGGAATCGCGTCTTCATCCCCTAGGTTATTTATTATGGCGGTATTAAAGAAGTTTCAAATTGAACATTATTTTAAACAGGTTGTTAGCGGTGAAGAAGTGGAGAAAGGGAAGCCAGCACCGGATGTTTATATTGAAGCAGCGAGGCTTCTCGGAGTATCGCCAAGTCAATGTACGGTCATAGAGGATTCCCGGAATGGAATCATTGCCGCTAAGGCAGCAGGGATGACGTGTATCGGGTACATAAATGAAAACTCAGGTAACCAGGATTTGTCGGCGGCAGATCGGATTGTGGCTTCGATTAGGGATATTAACATCAACGATTTGTTAAATGAGTAGGGAGTTATACATATGAAGTTCGACTCTAATTATAGGGTGTGTTTTCCAAAGGAACGGGTATACATATCGAGAAATCATCAATGGGCTTTTGCCGCTTGGGCAATGGGAAGAAAGGTAGGGAACCTCGGGCCTCAAACGACATTATTTCATGTAGATGCTCATTTGGATGATACTTGGGACGGAGTTATTGTAGATGGCTTGTATGAAATGAACGATGAGGTCGATTTCATGCAAGTCGCCGGCAAGCTTGAGATTGATAACTTCATATGGGCTGGATTTGCTGCTCAATTAATCGATCATATTGTTTATGTATGTCCTAAGGATGTCGATCCTTCCGATCCCTTTGACCTGTCTGATTGGAATCTGGAGGGGGAGCAATTACAGCCGATTAAATCTTTACTTATGGAGAGGGAGTATAAAGGCTCGCGATTCGACTCCGTTGTACAGCTAAAGGATCAGCTTGGAAGCCTTACGACTGGAGAGCAGGTATTAAATCTACCTAGCTCTGTCATCCTTGATCTAGATTTGGACGTGTTCAAGCTCAACTTAAATGATCCAAATGATCTGAAGCTAATGCCTGAGGAGCAAATCCGCGATGAGCTCAATTTCCTGAAGGCTCTATACCCTTACGATATGATCACAGTGGCTTTATCACCCTCATTTTGCGGAGGAGAGGACAATTGTGAGCGGCTGTATCAGATATTCCTTGAAGTTTTTGAATTAGAGTTGGCCGATGCGGAGCCCTGGTGAAGAGTGTTCGTGGGAATCAAGTGTTTATAATAGGATTAATTTTTGAAGTCTCTTAAATAAGAGTAAGCAGCTGATAAAGCGCCAACTAGTGCTGTAATTGAAAAGCACATATAAATGTACTGTTTGTAGTACACCAATTCATTTGGAACGATAAAGGTAAAAATCGTGAATAAAATGATAAGCGATATAAACATCTTATTCGTCACTGACCCAACTATGGCGCTTGAGGCTTACTTTAAGCACCAACGGTGGACCAGTGAGATGGGCGCGTGAATGAGGGTGGTAGCTTAGTGTTGGCGTCACCCTTTGCTGCGTTAAGCTGGGCCTGGGTGAGAAAGATACTATCAGTGAGATTGGCACCCCGGAGATCTGTATCTCGCAAATCTGCCCCGATAAGGTCGGCTACTCTCAGATCAGCTCCTCGGAGATCAGCTGCAATCAGGTATGCCCCTCTTAAGTTGGCCCCTCTGAGGTCTGCTCCTTTAAGTTTGGCACCGATGAGATCGGCTCCTCTGTCGTAGGATTTTCGACGACCTACGGAGCTCTTTAACTGGCGAAGAGCTTCGGCTCGCACGAGTTCACTTGTCTGTTGGAGAAGAGCGTTGACATCTGCACGGTGAGCAACGACGTCTATTACTAAGAGCGAATCGGGATCGAGGTCAGCGAGTCGTTCCGTCTCTACGAGCGCCAAGCTCATCGCACCATGAATTGATCTAGCGGCTTGCAAAGTTAGCGCTTCTGACAAATACCAGAGGAGCTCATGGAGCTGTCGCATGAGGGGTAACAATTCGAACATTTGTTTCGCGGTTTCTGGTGCTTGGCGCCAGTCGCGTCCGCCGTAAGTACTTTGCGATATCTTTTGCCCCGCGCCGAAGCAATCATATACTGTACATCCTTTTAATCCTCGTTGTCTGAGGGTAGTGTGAATGCCACAACGGAAGTTATCTTGCAGGTTATGGCATGGCTGCCCGGCAGCTTTGTCCATCGCGAAGTCTACAGAGGCTGCAAATGGCAACGCGACACAGCACAAGCCGAAGCATTTCTCACAGTCAGCTTGCAAACTGAGGCGGCTTCTATGGGGAAGAGCACTTGAATTATTGTAATTCGTAGACATTATGGGGCTCCTTTAGCATCAACGTTAGAAATGATCTTTTTACAATTCTTATATGATAGTATCGGATCTCAGATCCGTCAATCTTTGTTATGAAATGGAAATAGGTTCAGAGAACGAAGGGAGTAAGATATGATAAATCTCGGGATTGTATTGGTTGTAAGTGTGTCCATCATTCGAGAAAGTAAAGTTTTGATCGTACAAGAAAACAAGCCGCAGGTCAGGAATACCTGGAATTTTCCATCTGGAAGGATAGAGCATGGAGAAGATATTCTAGCTGCTGCTCGTAGAGAAGTAAAAGAAGAAACTGGATATGATGTCAAGTTAACGGGAACAACCGGAACCTATAATTTTATTAGCAGGTTAGGCTCTCAAGTGATTATGTTTCATTTTACCGGTGAAATTGTTGGTGGTTCTCTTCAAATAGAAGCAAATGAGATCAAAGATAGCAGGTGGATAATGGTTTCTGATTTATTAAGCTCTGGTCTTATTGAAATTCGGGAGCCCGGTGTGATGAAACAAATAGCAGATAACCTCATCAAGGGAAACAACCATTCATTAGCGTTCTATAACACCCAATTGACCGAGTAGATACGGCACTATTTTCCCAATAAATAGTAAATTTCTCACAAATGAATCAACCCAATCTTCTCATGAGTAGTTCGATTGGGCCTCTTGTCAGCCATCTTCTCCACCTATAAGAAAAATAGAGGGAGATAATAAAATAACCGCACCCATAGGCAATTGCAAAAGCGAGATTTCCATTGTCCAACCTGCCAACTGCCTCTAGAAAACCTAATCCGATGACCACGTGTCCGATATAATGAGTTAACGATAGCTGACCGGTATTGATGAGTGTCTGCACCAGAAGGGATTTTTCAAATTTATCGACGATATAAACACTGACCGCAATGATGGCAATAGCTGAACAGGTCGCTGATAATACATAGAGAATGGTGGGTGGCATCGGTTTTGTCGTAAACAAATAACTTGTACTTTCATTATCTAATACAGATGAAGTCCATTGTATCAGTGAATAGGAAACCATCTCGAAAAAAACAATCCCTAATAAAGAATAGAGTAGTAACTTTAGTCGGTTTTCCGGGTCTAGCCAACGCTGCCTACCCATCCACATGCCAAAGAGGAAAAAGCTCAACCAGGGAAATAGGGGGTGAAATCCATTGAACAACAAATTGCGGAAAAACCCTTCAATCGTCCATAAGCTCGCATATTCGTGGAAGGTCGTGTCCCAGCCCTTACTGTAATCAAATACGATTAGAAACAACTGGGAAGCTAACAGGATAACAACAGTCAAACCAAGTATTCTGTTGTTGGACACTGTGATTAAGCCCGCGGCTACAAGCATAAACCCAGCATAATAATGTAAAATGTCAGCACTCCAGCCCACAAGCAGCAATAACATTCCCGTGATTAAAAGGAAAATAGCCCTCCTGTACAAGCTGCGCCGATTGTTTAGAATGAGGTCTTTGTTCATTGAACTTCTTGCTTTCCGAGTCATTAATGACACTCCGAGCCCTGCAAGCATGACAAACAGTGCCGAAGCTCTTCCTTCGAACAAACCCGCTATTTCGATCAACCATTTAGCTCCGTTGTTTTCGGCCTGCATCGCAAGCTTATAGTTCACGATAATCATTCCGAAGATCGCCCATGCCCTTGCAAAATCAAGAGCTGTTATACGCTGTGTCGAGTGGCTCATTTAGAATCCTCATCCTGAACGAGGGTAAGAACTGCTTTTGTCCATATGTCGGCATAATCATACTCGAAGCCGTAGCTGATAAAATGATCTATACTGTCAATGATCATGTTCAGTGTCTGTGCTTTGATCAATATATCATGGTCATGGATTGCCCCAATAGAAGCCCCGTGCTGCAATAAGTTGGCAAACCCCACAGTAAATCCATCTAATAATTCAAGCAATTTTTGCGAATATTTTGGGTTTCTGTAGCCCAATACTTGATACTGCTTCATGATGCGCGAGTAATTTTCATCTTCTTGCTGACTAGAAATCATTCTAAGGCCATCAGATATAAGCTTCTCTTTGAAGTTGTTGTTGGTGTAGTCCTGGATATTGAAAAAGTTTGTAAACCCGATACTCTTGCATATCTCATCAAACAGCACATCGATAATGATTTCTTTAGACAAAAAGTGGTAGTACAAAGCTGGCTTTGATATGTTCAGTTGTTTAGCGATCATGCTCATACTTGTCTTTTCAAATCCGTGTTCTGCGAATAAACGGTACCCCGCATTCAAAATATCAGTATACGTCGAAGTCATTTTCATTTTAACATCCCCCATTGAACTTACTTACCGATCGGTAAGTAAAGTTTATCGGATATCGTGGTTATTTGCAATATTTATTATGGATGATGGGATGGATGGGGTACTACAAAAGTTAGAACTACTGAATCTTAGGAGAACGGATATAATTCAGATAACTAGATTTTACATTCTAGAATTCGTGAGTGACTCGATTATATCTCAACTAGAGGAAGTGGAACTTGCTGTGCGATTTTATAAAAACCTATGTTTATTATTTGCATTTGTTTTATCCTATTGGATTGGTTTCCTCATGTATAAAAGTGCTCTTTGGGTGATCTGGAAGGAGAGACTGGGAGGGGACAACTATTCGGTCGTATTTTGGTCAGCGTTCGCATTTATTCCAATAGGGCTAATTTATCTGTTAATATGCGTTGTTATCAATCGTAAAGTGGGTCAACCCTTACTTCGCTATTCACTCTATCCGATTTGTTGTGGGCTAATTTTTGTGATACCAACTACATTCATTATCATATTGAATGGTGGTGGCAGTTTCTTTTCACCTGAAGCCCAGCTATTTAATATATTTTTTATCTCAACTGGTGTAACTTTTGGATTGGGATATCCATTCGTTTCAAAAGCGATTTCCTAAATAGGAAAGGGTGAAAATCAATGCTGGGACGAAAAATAACAGTCCTTGGGATTACTTTACTCATTGCTTTGATTTTGAACGGTTGCACGGATACTATCACCGACAACGTGTCTCAAAAGCAAATAAAGGCGATCGAGAACCCTGATTTGTCGTTAACGAAGGTAAAGGTAAGAACAGATGGCATGTTATCAGACGTTGGTTATCGTCACCCACATCCTTTTAGTGTGCAAAATGAGGTGTTAGTAGACTTGCAATACTACGAGCAACACGAAATTTCTCGTGGGGATATTGTGGTGTTTAAGACTAAGGACAAAACAGATCAAGAGCAAAACACAGATATCGCAAGAATCGTAGGGCTTCCTAATGAATCGGTGAGCATTAATAAGGGGCAAGTCTATATCGATAACAAAAAACTGGACGCTTTCTACGGTGATGATTCTACTTTTAACAACAATGATTCTTGGGACGCGGTAGCGTTGAAAGAATATGAGTACTATCTCTTAGCGGATGTGCGCTGGAGAGGCTTTAATGACAGTCAAACGGCAGGAGCATTCCTTAAGGACGAACTGTTAGGAAAAGTAGTCGGTTATCAAAATTGGTAAAATGTTGGATAATCTCGAAACATCGAAAGCAGTAAACTCGTCTATAGCGTTTGAGGTGATTGGCTATGAAATGGATGATGCATTTGGGAAAGACGTCGCTTTACCTTTTATTAATGATGATTGTTGTCAGCTGCGGAGCAATAGGCAATGGGGAAGTGACACGACAATCCCAAGTAGCTGATCCTGAGTCTGTCGTAGAGAAGGAAACAGAACCATGCATGGAAATTCTTGAATGGGTCGATTTCTTGATGATTAATAACATTAAGTATTATCACAACTACGATGGAACCAAAGCAGTAGCGGAGGAGATACTCGGAGACAAGGTAGGTTCAGTCTCTTATATGTTGAATGAGCATGCTTGCACGGATCATGTGGTGAAGAACGGGGATGCGGCATTTCTTCCGATAGGAACAGTTATATATGCTTTGCAGGGCTATAAGTCGGATTTCCGTGTCGTAGCGAATAACAAGATCTACGAAGTTAAGGATAATCCGAATGCGGCAACCATGGGAGAGCTATTAGACATCGACGGGCGAGTGGAGAAAGTTAGCCTAGAAAGCGCATACGACGGCAGTCCGATTGGTGACTTCAGTGAGGAGGCGTCCATAGCTTTCATTCAGGAGCTTCTGCCTCTGCCCTATGTCGGCTTCGATGCGGTATATATGAAAACAAAACATGAATCCGGTATTTTTCTACGCGTACATCTACAAGATGGTACGTCTTTTCGGATGGTCTATTATCCCAAAGCGAATGGTTTTACTGCGGGTGGTTTTGGAACAGAAAAATTGAAAGAGTTAATTATGGCTCAAAGAGCACAAATAAAAGCAGCGGCAGGATTGTAGAGAGAGAACCCTTTAAGGAGATGATATTTCCGGTGACCCTATTTTATTATTTTGCTACAAGCCATGAGTTTCCGACAGGCTCGTTTGGACAGAAGAAAACGGTTATGACTCTTATGCATTACGTGACGCATGTGAATCCTTCTGAGAAGGAGAATCCCTTCATGCAAGTGCTACTGGAGAAATATCCAGAGGGTGATAAGCTAATGGATATATACGAGACTGAAGAGGATGCAGCTGGCTTGTATATCACCGGACCCATACCCATTCAAGATCCTTCGCATGTATTTCGTCATCCATTCGTGTATCAAGTGAACTCTGAAGGCGGTTCTTTCCACATTAATGACGAAATTAAAGAGTCTTTCCCCACCAGCTACCAGAAGAACAAAAAATGCTTAACAGAGCTATTCGATTACCTTCGTCAAAATATGGAATTAGGTGAAGAGTTAGAGCTCTATTCTTGTTGGGCGCATGGGCGCGAACGACTGTTGGAGCCACCAAATAAGGAGCTCGATCTCGTGCTTGATCTAACCACATTTCGCTTAGAAAATGAGTTCGAGTGGAAAGAGCGTCAGTATATACGCGTAATAAAGTAAGCCTATCTTGATACAACTTTGACGTCCCCGACGTGCTAGCAACGTTCAGTTGTGTGTATGCGAAGGCCAAAAAAGTGCCTTGGTGGAGCGAGATTTTGAGTTGAACTGAAACCCGAGAGGGAATGAAAATGTGAAGTGTAAATGAGGAACCCTAGAATGTGCTTAAGTATGTGTTTTTGTTAAAAGAAAATAAAGTGTTAGTAGTCGATGCATTTAAAAGCAATTTTCCTTTTACCGCTGCTGACAATTTTGTATTTGAGCAATGTGGATATGAAGAGTTATAATTGGCTTAGAGAATTTAGAGATTACACATTAAACACACACCTAGAAGGACTTCATAGTGGGGGAATATGAGATGCAGCTAGCATATGAAATCGTTCATGCAACAAGAGATGAATTAGAAACCATTGTTGAAATTTATAATTCAACAATCACAAGTCGTATGGTAACAGCAGACTTGGAAATGGTCTCCGTTGAGGACCGAGTACATTGGTTTGATGAGCATTCTGAGCATCATAGACCACTGTGGGTGATGAAGGTCGACGGCGAGATTATCGCATGGCTTAGCTTCTCAACCTACAATGTTAGAGCCGCATATGATGCTACAGCTGAGATTAGCATCTATATTTCTCCGAAGAGTCGTTCGCGTGGTATCGGAAGTATTTTTCTTCAGAAAGCACTCGAGGAATGTCCGCGGTTACATATTCGCAATATCGTAGCTCTAGTTTTCGGACATAACCAGCCTAGTTTAGCGTTATTAAGAAAATTCGAGTTCGAGCAGTGGGGGTTTCTTCCAGGTGTCGCGACTTTGGATGGAATCGATAGAGACGTGGTCATCATGGGGAGAAAAGTGTAAGAAGGAGAGTGAATGAAGATGACTTTACTCATTGTCATTATCATCATTATTGGATTAGCAGGCATTATTGGAAATCAATATTCTTCATTACAAAGAATGAACCAAATGCAGAAGACGTTAGAGGAAATCAGGGATACCTTAAGAGAAAAGAAAGGTCAATCTTAAAATAAGGGACAGCCCACAAGCTAAACACTTGTGGGCTGTCCCATTTCATTAGAATAATTTAGTTGTCCAAGATTCGCAGTTCCAAATCTCGGTCGCAACTTCACGGTAAAATTCCGGTTCATGGCTAATGAGGAGGATGCTACCCTTGTAAGCTTGTAGCGCACGCTTCAATTCGTCCTTCGCATCAACGTCTAGGTGGTTCGTCGGCTCATCGAGTACGAGTAGGTTGGTTTCCTTATTGATCAGGTTACAGAGACGAACTTTGGCTTTCTCGCCACCACTGAGGACATGGATTTTACTTTCTATATGCTTTGTTGTTAGACCACACTTGGCAAGTGCAGCACGAACTTCGAATTGGGTCATAGACGGGAAGTTCTTCCATACGGCTTCAATACAAGTCTCGTCTTGATTTCCTTTGACTTCTTGCTCGAAGTAGCCGGTATACATGTTCTCACCTTGCTTCACAGAGCCTGAGAGAGGTGGGATCTCTCCGAGAAGGCTACGTAGCAACGTTGTTTTACCGATTCCGTTAGCTCCTACAATCGCGATCTTCTGTCCGCGTTCCATGAGTAAATCGATATTCCTACAAAGAGGCTCTTCATAACCGATGACCAAGCTCTTCGCTTCAAAGATGAGACGACTCGATGTACGAGCTTCCTTAAACCGGAATTCAGGCTTCGGCTTCTCTCTAGCAAGCTCGATAATATCCATGTTGTCGAGCTTCTTCTGACGGGACATGGCCATGTTACGAGTGGAGACACGAGCTTTGTTACGGGCTACAAAGTCTTTCAGATCATCAATTTCCTGTTGCTGACGTTTGAACGCGGATTCAAGCTGCTGCTTCTTAGCCTCGTGTAGGAGCAAGAAGTTATCATAATCACCCACATAACGGTTTAACTCTTGGTTACCCATGTGATAGATCAAGTTGATAACACTATTTAAGAAGGGGATATCATGAGAAACCAGAATAAAGGCATTCTCATATTCCTGCAAATAACGGCGAAGCCATTCGATATGTTGTTCGTCCAGGTAGTTGGTAGGCTCATCGAGTAAAAGAATGTCTGGCTTCTCAAGAAGTAGCTTAGCCAATAGCACCTTAGTCCGTTGTCCACCACTTAAATCATGCACATCCCGATCTAATCCGATATCTCCTAAACCGAGGCCACGAGCGATTTCTTCGATTTTGGCATCGATTAAATAGAAGTCATTATTCGTTAGGATATCTTGACTATTCCCTACTTCTTCTAAGAGCTGCTCCAGTTCCTCTGGTGTTGCAGATCCCATCTTCTCATACATGTCGTTCATTTCTGCTTCAAGATCCATCAGGTATTGAAATGCTCCACGAAGAGCATCGCGAATGGTCATACCCTTCTGTAAGACAGAATGCTGATCCAAGTAACCTACACGAACTTTTTTAGACCACTCGACTTTACCTGCATCTGGCTCCAAGCTTCCCGTTATGATATTCATAAACGTTGATTTTCCTTCGCCATTGGCACCAATAAGTCCTACATGCTCACCTTTAAGCAAACGAAATGAAACGTCATTAAATATCGCACGATCGCCAAAACCATGAGTTAAATTTTTAACTGTTAGAACGCTCATAATTAGACACCTTTTTCTTTATTCATCGTTTTTTTGCACACTAAATCTTATTATAATCTGGAGAAGGTGCAAAACTCAACGATTTCAAGTTTTATGCACATTACTGTTATAATATAGGAATTGAAATGAACTTAAATTTATATAAGGAGGAGGACTCTCAATGAACAAATGGATCATTCTAATAGCAATCACATTCATGCTTACAGGCTGTAATGAGAAATCAGCACCAAATGCAAGTAAACCCACGGCTACGGCTATTCCGAAAGAAACAACCTCAGTAACACCCGCTCCAACAGCTCCTTCTGCAGAACCAATACCCGTAACGTCAGAGTTGCTGGATACTAATAAGTTGCCTAACACTTTTGGATTCGCAAACAATGAGGGTAATCGCATCATTACGGTAGCAAGTCAGCAAGAACAGACGGATCAAGAGGGAAATGTGAGTGGGGAGTTAAAGGAACAATTAACGAAGGCAATCGGAGAACAGGGTCAGATACTTACAATACGGTATGTTAAGCATCAAGCCCGTTCAGAGAAAGATAACGGTAGACAAGCTGCTCATAATTTCGATAATCTTGAAGGCGACTTATATGAGGTTATCGAAGGTACTGCAGTTGCAAATGACAGCTATTATTTGATCAATGAAACCAGCTTCAACTTGAATTCTCTAATCAAGATTAACCCGTCAGAGCCTCAGGAGCCGCAAACAGCGATTGCCGATAAGATATCTAAATCTAAGAATAGAGCCATTACCCACAGCTGGCTATTAGCAACGACGGATAAAAACCAACAGATCTTCTTAGTTCAATTCGAACGGCAAGAAGATCAAATGTTGGCTAGTTTAGTCTTATATGATGGAGTACAAATGGTGTTTATGGATTACCCAGCCACATATGATGCAAATTCGACATGGCGGGTAGATGACCAAGGTGAAGTTATACCTGAGATGTTCTCATTTCTCTTCGCTGCAGCATCCTCAGACGGGATTGTAATCGCCGTGAAGTGGATGGGGGCGGAAGGTGAGAACATTACTGTACTCAAACAGTCAGGACAACGCTTTGTAGAGACGAGTATTGAAAGTGGACGTTACTTATCACCTATTTAACGGTATGATAACCGCGATCTCCGAAAGGCTGAAGCTGATCGATCCATTTGTCCGCTAATTTCTTTAATTCATCCTTTTGAATGACAAATGGATTATCACTTGGTTTGAGTACCTCTAATACTTCCATAACGAATGCATCCGGTCCTAGTTCGTTCCAATCCTTCTGAAGTTCTTTGTTCTTATCGGTACCCATGCGAAGAGACATACTGCGTCCGTTTAGTGATTTTAAATTGGGTGTAGTATCTACGGCTAGTTTGCCACTTATTGTGTTCCTAATCTGGTACACTCCGGCTTCAATTGGAATTTTTTTATACTGGTCCACCAATCGTGCTCGTTCTTCTTTGTTATTCATAGTCATCTTCTCCTATTCTTTAAGCCAATACTGGCTGCCATCAGGCTGTCGGTCTAGAAACCCGTAATCGATCAAATAACGTCTCAATGTGACATGATCCTCATATACCGTTTTGAGGATGTCATTGACTTCCTTCTCCGTATAATTGTGATTGCCCTGGAATCGTTTGGTGATTTCACGTAATACGATCAACTTATGCTTCTGCTGCATTTTGAAAGTAGAGAGGGGGCCATCCGTTCCATCGGGAAAATACTTCTTTAGTACTTTCTCAGCTTCATCTTGGGTGATGTTGTAACGATCATCGACCATTGTCGCTGACTTGTGTATGTCAACTATGGACGGCGCATGCTGGTCTTTTTCCTTCAGTAGCTCCATCATGACCAAGAATACTTTGGATTGGCGTTCCTTTTCCTTCAGGACAAAGCGATGATTGCGAATGGTGGAGGCACTACCTATGTCCATTTCCTTCTGAATTTCGCTGTCACTTTTCCCTTGATGAAACAGATGGAGTAGGCTGTTCTGATGGTCTGTAAGGCCGGTCAGCTTCTTATCCAAACCAATCAGATAATCAAATACCGAGCCATGGGTATGCTCAATATGAATACGCATATATTTCTCAGCGTCATAGTAAACGCCATCCTCTGGATAAATGACACCAAGCTCTGTCCTCTTACCGCACAATAAACATACATAATAATCGTTTTCCCGAATATATCCTTGTTTGAGCTCGTCAATCGAGGAATTCCAGAAGAACTCTGACACATTCATTATTCAAACACATCCTAATAATGTTTATAATTATATAGACAATATATAATTATGTTTGTTTAATGTCAACTTGGAGGAGATATAATCCATACCTAATCTATACCTCGGATCATCAGTGATGTATAATTATGGAAGTGATTTAAGGCGTTCATACGAAGTAACGACATGATTACACAAACGGAATCAAAGAGTAGTACACTTCAGGGAGGTAGCTTAAATGAGTAAATATTGGAGTGAATTAACCGCATCACTTGTTCCGTACGTTCCGGGAGAGCAACCTAAGGACCAACAATATATCAAATTGAATACAAACGAGAACCCGTATCCACCTTCCCCTAAGGTGATCGCAGCTATTCATGCCGCTACGAATTCTGATCTACGATTATATCCTGATCCAACGTGCGACGAGCTTAGAGAATCACTAGCTACATACTATCAGCTATCGAAAGAGCATATTTTCGTAGGCAATGGCTCGGATGAAATATTGGCTTTCGCTTTTCAAGCCTTCTTCTCCGCAGCAAAGCCCATCTTATTTCCGGACATTTCCTACACATTTTATCCAGTTTACGCGAAGTTATATGGTATTAATTATGAGACGATACCGACGGGTGATCAGTTTGAGATCGATGCGAAGCGCTTCTGCATCCCGAATGGCGGCATTATTATCCCGAATCCCAATGCGCCTACAGCCCGCTTTATGTTGGTTGAGCACCTTAAGGAAATTCTAGATGCTAACCAGGATCAGGTGGTCATCGTGGATGAGGCGTACATCGATTTTGGCGGGGAGTCGGTCTTGCCGTACGTTATGGATTATCCCAATTTGCTAGTCGTACAAACGTTATCCAAATCACGTTCGTTAGCTGGTTTGCGTGTGGGGATGGCAATGGGGCATCCTGATCTAATTGAAGGATTAAACAGGATCAAGAATTCATTTAATTCTTATACGTTGGATCGCTTAGCGTTGGCGGGTGCCGTTGCTGCAATAGAGGATAAAGCCTACTTCGAGGAAACAAATCGTAAAGTTGTCGCAACAAGAGAGTGGACCCATGAAGCGTTGAAGCCGTTAGGGTTTCAAGTCATAGCATCCAAAGCTAATTTTATCTTCGTCACCCACCCACAAATTTCGGCGCAGGAGCTATTCCATACGTTGAAGAGCAGAGGAATTCTCGTTCGATACTTCAACAAACCGAGGATAGATCAATATTTGCGTGTTAGTATTGGAACCGATGAGGAAATGAAAATATTCATGACAGCTCTAAGTGAAATCGTCGCGCAAAAAGTTTAGCAATTGGTGTACGGAGCAATTATTTAACCACATAAAGGAGTTGTTTCTCATGACAGAGGATATGAAATATCCAATAGGTCATTTCAACCATGAAGGACCAATTACCGTTCAGCAACGAGTCGACTGGATCACGGAGATTTCAGTCCTGCCAACGAGGCTTGCTGCCGCTTTACAAGGTCTAAGCTCTGAACAGCTTGATACCCCTTATCGACCAGAGGGGTGGACGATTAGGCAGGTCACCCATCATATTGCGGACAGTCATCTGAATAGTTTCACACGATTTAAGCTGGCTTTGACTGAAGAGCAACCCACTATTAAGCCTTATTATGAAGATCGCTGGGCGCTACTCTCTGATACGTTAGAAGCACCAGTGGAGCTGTCTACAACTTTAATTAAAGCTCTACATGAACGCTGGGTGATATTGCTTCGTTCTATGACAGACGAAGATTATGCTCGAACGTTCTTCCACCCTGGTTCGAAGCAGGTTAATCGCTTGGAGCATGCGACAGGGATGTACGCATGGCATGGACGACATCACGTTGCGCACATTACTTCTCTTCGAGTGAGAATGGGCTGGTAATAAGAGCAAGTCAAATGTAGCAAAATTGGTTTTACATGGCTTAGTTCATTACTTCTCCTATGGAGATCGAGTGATCATTTGATGGCTGTAATCCTGCGCGAATAGGGCTACCTTCGATAAGAAGGAGCCCTGATCTATCTCACCTATGTTAATTAATGAACTTATAGCCGACACCCCAAACCGTCTTAATAAATTGCGGTTCTTTTGGATTGTTTTCCAGCTTGCGTCTTAGATTGGTAACATGAACGTCAATGGCACGATCATTTATGAAAGAATCAATTCCACGAACAGTATTAATTAATTCCTCCCGACTGAATACTCGGTTAGGATGCTGGTAGAATAACTTCATGATCTCGTATTCGGAGAAGGTGGTCTCGATATGCTCACCGTTAAGTACGATTGTTCTGCGTTCTAGATCGAGTTGTAGCCCTAGTTGTGGTTCAGCAGGTTGGGAAACACCATGATGCATGGGCTGAGCTGCGGCTAGACGAGGACTTGCTGTTCTTCGAAGTACGGCATCCATTCTAACCTTAAGCTCTTGCATACTGAATGGTTTAACGAGGAAATCATCCGCACCAGAGCTAATCGCCTGGATTCGAACGGTAACAGATGGCTTCATGGAAATCACAATGATCGGGATTGCGGTGAGCTGCCTAAACTCTGAACACAGCTCTGTTCCACTAGCATCCGGTAGCATCAGGTCAAGCAGCAATATATCTGGGTCAAATGTGCTTAATGCAAATTTGCCTTCTCTAGAGGACTCCACGCGATGTACTTCAAAACTCTCTTCTGTTAGATAGAGGGTGAGCATTTCTCCGATGATAGGATCATCTTCAATAACGAGTACTCTCGTCAATTCAGTCACACCCTTTAAGAGTTTGTTAGGAATACTCATACTTTACTAATATTTAACTCTATTATATATTGTCGAACGGTGTTCGTCTAACTCCTTTTTTGCAAGGTTAGGCTGTTAATCGATTCTAGTCCTTCTTGAAGTGCCCTGGAAAGGGCGTCTAAAGGCTGAAGGATGTCTTCATTGTCTTCTAGCGTTTTTTCCATCGTAGATGCAGCTTCCTGTATAGCTGTTGCCCCTAAGTGACCTGCAGCACCACTTAAGGAGTGGACTAGACGAATAGCGCCTTTCCGATTTCCTTCATTTAGAAGAATGTTAAGCTTACTATAGGTTTCGGTATGCTGGGCTAAAAATTTATCTAACAGCTGCAAATAAAGCATGCTTTTGCCATCCAATCTACTTAATGCAAGTGATACATCAATTCCTGGCGTGATCGGCCATTCAAGGATATCCTTATCAATCATGCTAGGAGAAACAGGTAGAGGTAACGGCAGCCACTTACTTAGTACAGCTAACAAGATATCAGGTTCAATAGGCTTTGTAAGGATATCATTCATTCCGGCTGCTAAGCATTTCACGTGTTGCTCCTTCGTAATGTCAGCCGTTAATGCGATAATTGGCAATTGTTCAGAGCTAAATCTTCTACGAATTTCAATCGTAGCTTCAATACCATCCATCCCAGGCATATGCAAGTCCATAAGGATCAAATTAACATTCGAATGTTCCAGGTCCGTCACAGCTACAGCCTCTGAACCGCTCTCCAATAACTCAACCTCAAATCCACTTTGGCTAAGCAATTGTTTTACAACTAATCTGTTAATAATCTGATCATCAACGACTAATATCCGTAAAGAACTATGGAAAGGGCTTTGATTGGGATACTTGATGGCCTCTTCAGAATGAGGGATAAGCTTCTTGTCAGCTTTGGAGTTAGTAAATACTTGCAAAGCCTGCTGCAGCTGTAATGGAGTCACGGGCTTAACAAGTACAGCCATTGGCTTATACTCATCAGGAAGCTGGTGAAGAGCATCTCTACCTAGTAACGAGGTATTGGAGATGATCTTAATCTCATGCGCATCCAATACAGTCTTCCAGTTCTTCCATGTTTCTTCACCATGCATATCTCCGGCTTCCATATCCACAATAAACAGATCCCATTTTAGCTCATGCAGATGTGTCTTAGCGTGCTCCCAAGAGGATACTGTAACGACATGACAGCCAAATGAAGAGAGAAGGGAGCTCCAGTATTTGGCGATCAGATCATTGTCCTCAAGTACGATGATTTTCAGTCCAAGAGGGTAAGGCTTTATTGGAAGGGGCAGCTTGTTGTCTATCGGGAAAATCAGCTCGAAGCTAAAGGTGCTGCCTCCATGATAGAGGCTATCCACGTTAATCTTTCCACCCATACTTTCGATTATCGTTTGTGAGATCACTAGACCAAGACCTGTACCGCCATATTTGCGACTTGTTTTCTCATCCACTTGTACGAAGGGTCTGAATAATTGATCAAGCTGTTGCTGAGTCATCCCAATTCCTGAATCAATCACCTGAAAGTTAAGGCGAGCTTGTCCATTGGCTATGTCGACCAATGAGATGGCAAGCTCTATTAAACCGATATTCGTAAACTTAATCGCATTGGTGCCTAGATTAAGGAGCACTTGCTCTAACCGTGTGGGATCTCCGATAAGCCAATCCGGCACTTGGGGGTCTAAGTGAATAATAAAATCAATATTCTTAGTGCCTAACAGCACAGAGAAAATACCTCCGAGTCGGTTGAGTGATTCCTCTACCCGAAATGGCAATTGCTCAAGTGTTAATTTGTCGGCTTCGAATTTGGAAAAATCCAAAATATCATTCAGTATACGCAACAAGTTTTGAGAGGAATCCGAGATTTGAAGCAAGTAATCTGCTTGGATTTTCGTTAATTCTGAACGTTGAAGTAAATAAGTTAAACCGATAATTCCGTTAAGAGGTGTGCGGATTTCATGACTCATCCTAGCGAGGAAGGTGCTCTTCGCTTCATTGGCTAAGTCCGCTTCATTTTTCGCATTAACAAGCTGAAGCTCGATTTCCTTCTGCTCGGATATATCTCGTACGATCGTGGAGAAGAAAGTGTCGGAATCATCATGCGTTCGATGTGCGACAACGGTAATCGATGTCATCTGAACTTCGTTGTTAACATTAATAAATTCAATTTCACTTTGCCAGAAGCCATGCTTCTGAGCTTCTGTTAAACCATCCGCGAATTTGACCGTCATCGGTATCGGCATGTACTGACTAAGCCGTTGATTATGTTCACTGATGGCTTCAATGCCAAGAAAAGCATGGCCTGCCTGGTTAAGATAAAAGATAGATCCCCGCAAATCGAAGGAAGCGATCATATCATGAGCACTAGCCATTATTTCTAGTAGCCGTGTGTTCATTTCAACAGCTTGTTTAATCTCGCTAATATCCCTTGCAATCAGTACATACCCCTTGATGGTTCCATCCGGATACCGCATGACGCTAGGATTTAAGGAGACCCGTATACGGGTTCCTTCACGATTAATCCATATCCATTCCCAATCCGGTAAAAATCCATTTTGTGAGAGCAAGAATAAAAGGGATTCATCCATCGCTATTGTACGTTTAAGCGTGTCTGAGTAAAAATTGGCCCGATCATGCAATTGATCATGATCATGCCAGAGTAGGAGAGACTTCCTTCCGATGACCTCGTTCTCCTCGTAGCCTAATATTTCCACAGCTCTTTGGTTAAACGCTGTAATAACGAACTCGGAATTGGTTACGATCATCGCATACTGATTGTGGTGAATGAAAGCCTGGAAAGGCTCGAATAAGTTCTGCAAGTTTTCGATCATTCCATTAACGGAGCTAGACAATGTTCCCATCTCATCTTGGCTTTGAATGTCTAACGGTCGAGTGTAGAAATTACCAGCGGCAACATTCTTCGTGACTTCAACGACCTGTTTAAGTCTATTAAGGATAGACTTTTGTGCAATAATAAATAAACAAATTCCCAGAATGATCTCAGTCAAAGCGATTAAACCTACATTCATCCATGATGCACGACGAAAAGGCGCTTCAAATTCTTCCTTTGCAATTGAAAAAACGGCATACCAGTCTTTATTCGGTATTTTTAAATAGAACATTTTCAAAGAGCGCCCATATAATTGACCTTCACCATAACCTTCTTCAATATCGCCCATTTGCTGGGCAAAATCACGAATGGCGGGTTCGTCTTTCGAGGAATCTTGCATTAAGATGGGAGATTCCTTGGAGTAATATAAAATATTAGTATCCCGATCAACCAAGATGATCGCACTTTCTTCATATTCTGAAGAGCGTACATTTAATTGATCTCCGAACAACTGGGAGGGATCAAGCGCGAAACCGATCGTTCCTATGATTCCATTAAAAGAATTGTATCGAGGAACCATTAGCCATAACATGGGTTTACCTTGAACATCCAATAAAAGGTGAGAGTAGCCGGAATCTCCTTTCAAAGCTTGCTGGTACGCTTCAATTCCTCCTACGGGTACAACTGTACCGTCGAGCATGATCATCGAACCATCAATTCCTGCTATCCCGATTTGAGTTGTCAATAAGTTAGATAGAGGGACGTCTTCCCTTAAAAAGGCAAGCTGCAATTCAATCGTCTTCAGATCTTGAGGAATCGTATGTCTCACTAATTCTGCTTCTTTAATTCGAAGTGCCAGCTTTGTATTGAGATTGGCAACGGTGCTCTTCAGATTGATCATACTATGCTTAATTAATTGCTTGTTCATTTGTTTATTTGAGGTTTCATAGTTAATTAAATTCATCATGATAAAGGAAATGGAGTTTATTAAGATGAGCACGAGAACGATCTTAAAGCGAAGGGACCGGAACAAATTGGAGTACACCCCCGAGTAGGTTTTGGGTAAATCTTCTAATCCTGACTCTCTCTATCATAACGAATCAAGGCGTAATTCGACAGACCCAACTTTATTGATCCTATATGCGCAAGATCAAAAAAAGCTTCCAACCCAATGGGTGGAAGCCAAATGATCAAATCTATTAATGACATTAATCCATTTATTAATGTAGGATGGGTAGCACAACAGTCAATACCGCTCCTAAACGGACATGATTGCTGGCGGATACTTCACCCCCATGCATATTCACGATCTTCTTCACAATCGATAATCCCAACCCGCTTCCGCTACCAGAACGTTCGCGGGCTTTGTCTTCTTTATAGAACCGTTCGAACAGATGGGGGAGAGCCTCATCGGACACCCCATCACCACTGTCGGTGATAACAATTCGAATAAGATCAGCATTCCTAACAAGCTCTACGCTAATTGTCCCGCCTTCAGGCGTGAACTTGATACTGTTATGCAGTAGATTTACCCATACCTGGCTAAGTAAATCTTCATCCGCATGAATAATGAGCTCAGGTAATTCAACATCCATCTCAATGTTTTTTTCTTGCCACAAGGGTTCACACGAGAGAATGATATGTCGAATTTGTCTATCTAACCGATATGGCTTTACTTCGAAGGGATGATGCTTAGATTCCAATGAGGTAAGCTTGAGTAAGTTATCGCTCATGCGGGAAAGACGCTTGCTTTCTGTTTCGATAATCTCTAGGTAGTGTTTTCGCGTTTCAGGTGAAAGCTTGTCGTTCTGCAGAGCTTTGGCAAACCCAGTTATCGAGGTAAGTGGAGACTGGATTTCATGAGAGACGTTCGAAACGAATTCTTGTCGCATCTGCTCCATCTGGCTAAGCTCAGTAGCCATTTCGTTAAAGCCGGTTACCAATGGACCGAATTGCCCCATAAATCGAGTGTTCGTTTCTAAATTCACGTTGAAATCGCCTTTAGACAGCTTTTTCATCGCGTCAAGAAGCTGTAAGATCCAATCCATGCTTCGGCGCACCGGAGCAAAAAAGCGACGGACCAGAAGCGTCGTGTAAAATAAGATAAACAATCCTAGGACAACGGTTAAATATTGACGAAGTAGATCGTGTCCGTATTCTGGGAACCAAGTGTTATAGATGAAGCCCATAAGAGCGTAGGCAAGTCCCCAGCTTGCGGCTATAGTGACTTGAATGCCGATCGTGGTTAAGACAACCCACTTCTTCGGAGGACGAAATTGTAGACTTAGTTCTTTCATTCGTCTCCGATGTTCCGCATCCTCCGGCTGACCTCCATCAAACCAACGATTCTTTTCGTTAGGGTTCCTTCGCAGATTCCGGGAGGCTCTACCAAACCCACGTTCCCGATCTTTGTGCTCCTGATGCTGCTCGGGGTTTCCTGTATCACGGTGTCGTTTCATGACGTCACCTCCAGTCGATAGCCAAGCCCACGAATTGTCGTAATACGAAATCCGAACTGTCCATCGGGAAACCTCTCACGCAGCCTTTTAACATGTACATCTACAGTACGTTCATCCCCTTCATAATCGAAGCCCCATAATTGTTCGATCAGCTGCTCTCTGGAAAACGTTTTACCCGGGTAGCTAGCCAATTTAAATAGAAGTTCGAATTCTTTAAGCGGAAGAGTAAGCTGTTGGTCTTCGACTTGTACAGTAAAGATGTGGCGATTCAGAACGATGCTTCCGACGGATACGTTCTGAGAGACGGATATCCGATAGCGCTTGAGTAATGCCTTCACTCTGGCAACAAGCTCAACTGGCTCGAACGGCTTGACGATATAATCGTCCGTTCCAAGCTGGAAGCCTTTAAGCTTCTGAGTGGTTTCACCTTTGGCGGTTAGCATGATCAAAGGCATCTCATAATGCTCGCGCAGCTCCTGACACAGCTCCCAACCATCCATGTGAGGCATCATAATGTCGAGGATGACAAGATCAACGGTCGTTGCTTCAAGAAGCTGAAGGGCGTGAGCTCCATTCGTCGCTTCGCAGACATCGAATCCCTCCTGCTCAAGAAAGACTTTCACAAGCTCGCGAATATGCGGATCATCATCTACGACGAGAATTCTAGTCATCTGTGACAACTCCTTTATTTTAGAATTAATGATTAAGTGAACTGTTCCTGATAGCGGAGCTGTTGTTCAGCGAACTCACGATAGAGCTCATGACTGACAACTAACTGCTCATGTGTTCCGATTCCCGTAATCCTACCTTTGTCGAGGAAGATAATCTGATCCGAGTCTACGACGGTGGAGAGGCGATGGGCAATAACCAGTGTCGTTCGACCTTTCATAAGATTGTTGAGGGCTTCCTGTACTACCCGTTCAGATGTACTATCAAGTGCGGAGGTCGCTTCATCTAACATGAGGATCCGCGGATTGCGTAGCAAAGCTCTAGCAATCGCTATCCGTTGACGTTGTCCACCCGATAGCTTCATTCCTCGTTCACCAACTTCAGTCAGGAAACCATCAGGCAGCTCGTCGATGAATCCATCTGCATAAGCCATTTTAGCAACGGCTCTTAACTGCTCATCACTCACTTCGTGATCTAGACCATACGTAATATTTTCGCGGATCGTACCTGACATTAATGGACTTTCTTGAGAGACATACCCGATCTGGCTTCGCCACGAAGTTATGGAGAAATCTTCAATCGGATGTTGGCCATAGGTGATCGTTCCTTCTTGGGGCTCATAATACCTTTCGATCAGGGAAAACAAAGATGTCTTGCCACTTCCGCTTGGACCGACTAAAGCTGTCACTTTACCGGAGGGAATGGAGAAGTTGACTTGCTTCAGGATGGGCTCGCCGTTGTCATAATGGAAGTTAAGATCCTTCAAGAAGATAGCTGCGTCCGTATCTGGAACCTTAGAGCCTCGATCTTGAACCTCTTCCGGTTGGCTGAGAATATCGATCATTCTTTCCGTTGCTCCGATTGCTTTCTGCAATTGGGTGAAGAATGAGGTAATTTGACCAAGGGGCATGACAATCTGAATGAGATACAGAATGAATGCGACAAGCTCACCCGCAGTAATTGATCCGTTGGAAACACGCAAGCCACCGTATCCGATAATAACGACCATTAACGCCATAATGACAATACCCATTAATGGACCGATGAAAGCTTGAATCTTTCCTTCGCGAACACCTAGCTTGAACAGCTTGTCTATGCCCGATTTGCCGCGTACATACTCGATGGGTTCGGCATTCGAGGATTTCACTAGCCGAACTTCCGAGAGTACTTGAGTAAGGACGGAGGTAAAATTCGCTGTTTCGTTCTGCATGTTACGTGAGATTTGGTGCATCTTCTTGCCGAGAGGCATCAAGATGATCAAGGTCAGGGGGACAGCGATCAACAGCATTAAAGTCATTTGCCAATCCAATGTGAACAAAATAATGATAGAACCAACGATGGAAATAATACCCGTAATGAACCCGGACATATGCTCAGAGACGACCTGTTTAACGACATTCGTATCATTGGTCACCCGGCTGATCAAACCACCGGTTTCTTCTTTGTCATAGTGGGACACGGGCAAATAAAGCAGTTTGCGCCATAGTAAATCGCGCAAGCCGGATAATATTTGCTGACCGAATTTGTTAAGTAGATAGATGGATAAGCCACCCGCTACCGTTTGAGCTACGAACACGCAGACGAGTAGAACAATTTGATAAGACTCTAACGAGTCTAAGGAGAATCCATCGACCAAATTTTTCGTGAACAAGGGGACAAACAAGCCAACTATGGTCGAGATTAAGCTAAACGTGAGTGCAATGACGAGCATAGATTTGGAAGGCTTGGCTTTATTGATAAGGGTGATAAAGGTTCGCCAATTGATCTTAGGTGGGGTGGAGGGCTGCTCTGACTTCTGAGTTGTAGACATATTTGAATCCTCATTTCTACTGTAGAATGATTAGGATAAGGTTTATTGTTCCATTATGAGGTTTCAATAAGACCAAATCCATCTTTTTACCAACGGAACAGTTTGTATTTGATGAGATCATCATGCATGAGGTATGTGAACTGAATATGAACGGACGGAAATGGATAGCTTCAAGGTGCGAGAGGAAAGCGGGTACATACACACATGCTAAGGGTTTAAGTCCATGTTACAATAAATGAATAAAAGAATAACAAGGTAACTTAGTGGAGGGTAATCATCTTATGTCAGACCAATGGATCAATAATGAACGTCTTTCGGGGCAAATTTCATTTCTCGTTGAAATCGACAAGCTAAAATCGGTGCTTCGCAAAACGTTCCTCATAGATAAGAGCCGTCTTGAGAATACCGCGGAGCATAGCTGGCATGTCTCATTATTGGCTGTCGTTCTCTTGGAGCATGCGAACGATCCGTCGCTTAATCTTAATCATGTTATCCGAATGCTGCTTCTTCATGATTTGGTGGAAATTGATGCGGGTGACACTTTTGCCTATGACACGCAAGGCTATTTGGATAAAGAAGAACGTGAGAATGCGGCTGCTAGAAGGCTATTCGGTTTGCTTCCTGAAGATCAGCGGGGAGAGTGGATGGAACTGTGGCGTGAGTTTGAGGATGGTGTAACCTACGAAGCGAAATACGCTGCAGCATTGGATCGGCTTCATCCGGTTATCCATAACTACTACACAGGCGGCGTCAGCTGGAAAAACAATGGGATTGTCAAATCCCAAGTATTAAAAAGGCTTGAACCTGTTCGGGAAGTTTCGGATACTTTGTGGAAATTTACGTTAGAAATTTTGCAAAGATCGATTGCTCAAGGCATCTTGCTAGATGACCCGGTAACCGAGGAGGAATAATCGATGTCGCGTTTACAAGGTACCCATATTATGCTTAGAGAATACCGTCAGGACGATCTACCCTGGATTCGCGAATGGGTGAATGATCCTGAGATTGTGCAGCATCTATCAGATATCTTCTTATACCCTCATGCGTTGGAAGCGACTGAGGCATATTTGGACGCGATGCTCGAGGGGAACTCAGACAGCAGGGGCTTCGTTATCGCAGACTTGTCTACTGAGGCATATATCGGACAAGTGAACCTAGACTCCATCGATTGGAAAAATCGGGTTGCGCGCGTAGGTATTGTGATCGGCTCATCTGAACAGATGGGACGCGGATATGGGACAGAGGCGATGAAGCTGCTTATTTCATTCGCTTTCCTAGAGATGAACTTGAATCGAATTGAGCTTGAGGTGTATGACTTTAATGAGCGTGCGATTCGGAGCTATCTCGCCTGCGGTTTTGTTCAGGAGGGGAGGCTTAGGGAGCGACAATATAAGAAGGGCCGTTATTGGGATGTTATTCAGATGGGCATTCTGAAATCGGATTGGAAGGGAGTCGTCTATCCTTGATTCCACAATTACGACCGATTCCACGCTCGCCAATCCGACTCCGTCTTGGCAAATGGGCTTATACATCGCAACGTTATATAGTATGGATATTCGGTAAGATGAAGTTTGCAAGAAGAATAAATGAGAGCACGCTTCCGCATGTTGTCATGCAGCATCGAACACCTTTATTGAGGAAGCTGGCAGACACCGATATGTGGCTACAGCGCAATAAAATTGTTAATCTTTCGATCGCCGTCCCACGCTTAAACCTTGTTGTTATACGGCCTGGGGAGACATTCTCTTACTGGCGATTGTTAGGTAAGCCTACTCGACGCAAGGGATATGTGGATGGCATGATCTTGTTCTGTGGTGAAGTGCGATCAGGAGTCGCAGGTGGATTGTGCCAGCTGTCTAATTTAATCTATTGGATGACCTTACATACAGATTTAACAATTACTGAGCGCCATCGTCACAGCTATGATGTATTTCCGGATGCAAGTCGAACCCAGCCGTTCGGAAGCGGGGCGACTTGCTCTTACAATTATCGAGATTTGCAGATCACGAACAACACTTCGACAACCTATCAATTGTGCCTTCGTCTGGATCAAGAGTACTTGCATGGGAGTTGGCTAGCTGAACAGCCTTCACGTTATCAGTATGTGGTGAAGGAACGGGATCACACGATCACATCTGAGCCTTGGGGAGGGTATGTTCGGCACAATAGGCTATATCGGGATGTCTATTCGCGCGATGGGGAATGGCTGAGAGAAGAGGAAATAACGGAAAATCACGCATTAATGATGTATTCACCTTTATTGCATGCTACTTCAAGTGAGCCGCTAGAGGGTTTAAAGGTAGACAAATTGAAGAAATCATAATCATCTATTAACAAAATTTGTGAAAGCGCATCCAGCAATTGGGTGCGCTTTCTTCGATATGTGTAAATCTCAGTTACTCATCTTTATAATTCAGATGTTTTCAATAGTTTGTGGGATATTCTGAGGTCGTACCCCGAGATATAATGTGTTGTAAGAAAGACGGATTGAATTTATTGATGAACTTTAACAAACTCGGGATTTACTCATTTAAGGAGGACATTACATGAAAATCACAAGACATCCGAACAACCCAATCGTTGTTCCAGGCCTTTTTGAATGGCGTAAAGTAACTGTATTTAACCCAGCAGTCATTATCGACAATGATAAGTTTTACATGATTGAAAGAACTGCGGGGTCACTGACTCCATGCAAAAACTTCCTTGGTCTCTTGGAAAGTGATGATGGCGTCAACTTCACTCACGTGAAGGACGAGCCGGTTGTTACACCAGATCAACTTGGTTTCCCTTATGGAAGCGTTCAAGATCCACGCATAGTGAAGATTGACGATACTTTCTACCTGAACTACGCACTTCGTCCTTGTGCCATGAATTATTATCCGACAGGCGCAGGAATCCCAGAGCGCTCCATTCCCCAATATCCAGACGGATGGGGAGAGAAAGAGGAGCATTGGTTAACTCGTTCCGGAATTATGACCTCTAAGGACCTTATTAATTGGGAGTATCTCTGCGATACAACTCCACTTGAGATCAATGACCGTGACAACATTCTATTCCCTGAGAAAATCAATGGGAAATTCGCTCTTCTACGTCGTCCAGAAGAATATGTTGGCGAAGCTTATGGTACGGAAAAAGCAGCGATGTGGATCAGCTACTCCGATGATCTCATCAACTGGGATGAGCCTAAATTGCTTGCAAAAGCAGAGAATCAAAGCTGGGAGTCCAAAAAAATTGGCGGATCAACGCCTCCGGTTCGCACGGACAAGGGTTGGTTAGTCCTGTACCACGGTGTGGATAGTGAAACCGTATACCGTGTAGGAGCACTACTGCTTGATCTGGAAAATCCAGAAATTGTTATTGCAAGAACGAATAATTTTATTATGGAGCCAGAAACCTATTACGAAAAATTCGGTTTTCAAATTCCGAATGTTATTTTCCCGACAGGTAACGTGGTAAAAGACGGATTGCTATACATTTACTACGGTGTTACAGATACAGCAATCGCATTGGCTACTGTTCCTTTGGATGATTTGGTTGAGTATATCCTTAACGAACCACAGTAATGATCATTGTTTCATCGCATATAGAGCCAAATAGCAAACACTACAGAAAAGAGGGCATAAGATGAAAACAACTAAGAACATGAAGAAAACGTTGCTTATCGGTTCAGTTGCACTATTAACGCTTGTAACAGCGGCATGTGGAAACAGCAATAATGCTAATAAAGGTTCTGCCGATGGTGAGAAAGTAACATTGAACATGATGCATCCTTGGACTTCCCCGAACGTTGACAATGAAGTATACAAGGCGCGAATTGCTGCATTCGAGAAACTCCATCCAGAAATCACCATTAAACAAGATGGTGTTGCTGCTGCTCAATACAAAACAAAGCTGAGAACACTTGCAGCAGCTAATAACCTGTCCGACATTAATGTCGTTTGGCCGGGTGCAGATCTTGAGCCACTTGTAGCAGGTAACCTGCTTATGCCAATTGATTCCGAAATGGCTAACTGGAGCTCTATTTTATCAACAGAAGCACTTGCTGGCTTCAATCAAGGCGGAAAGCAATATGCGATTCCAACGAAACAAACGTTTGTTGATATCATTTACTACAATAAAGAAATGTTTGCAAAAGTCGGCTATGACACATTCCCAGAAACGTACGATCAGTTCATAGATGCGATTAAGAAGCTCAAGGATTCCGGTATCACTCCTATTTCCTTAGGTAACAAAGAGCAATGGCCGCTTCAATCGTCATACTTGTCAGCGATCCAAGAACGTTTCGTTGGCAGTGACTTCCTGGCGAAGGTAATGAACAAGGAAGCGAAGTTCACGGATCCAGAATACGTTAAAGCACTTGGTGTAATCGAAGAATTATCAAAGCTGAAAGCATTTAACACAGATGCGAACAATATGGATTCCGTACAAGGACAAGATTATTTCATTCAAGGCAAGGCAGCAATGCACATTTCTTCTTCTACTGTAGACTCCAGAATTCGGATTACGAATGAAGAAGGAAATAAATTCGGTATTGCTCTATTCCCTAGCGTAACGGGTGGACTAGGCGATGCTAAGAAAAGCTCTGGAGTTGCTCAGTACGGAATTGCAATTTCAAGTGATTTAGATGAGAAACAAAAAGCTGCAGCACTTGAATTCATGAAGTTCTTCGTTAATGAGGATCTTTACAAAGAATTGATAAGCAAAGGTGTAGTCGTTCCTGCCAAAGTAGATGTTCCTGCTGACGCTAGCGAATACTTGAAAGAAATGATTGCTCTTACAAGCAATGGAACTTCACCAGTATTCGATAGCATTATCCCGACACAAGTGACATCCGTTATGCAAAACGGACTTCAAGCGATTACAGTTGGCAGAATGACGCCTGAGCAATTGGCTAAAGATGTACAAGCTGCTCTGGATGGCATGAAGTAATTAATCGCATCTGAGATTTAGTTAGATGAATATACCGCTTGCCTTATGAAAACGGTTAGGAACGAAGAAAACCCCAGAGAGGGTTTTCTTCATTCCTACAGCTAATAGTTGGCAGGATTGGAAAAGGAGGAATCTCTTTGCACACTCTTAAAGGGACGAAATATGCGATTTTTTTCGGTCTATTGCCTGCACTAATCATTTACTTAGGGATCGCTGTTGTTCCTATCGGAATGTCTGCTTATTATTCGTTCATGAATTGGGATGGAATCCACCCCATGACGTTTACGGGCTTCGACAACTTTACTGAAATATTTAAGGATAGCATCTTCTGGCTATCTGTTAAGAACAACATGATTATTCTTCTAACAGGCGTGCTCGGGCAAATTCCACTCGGATTGCTACTTGCTCTTCTTCTTAACCGCAGTATGAAGGGTGCAGGATTTTTCCGGACAATCGGATTTCTACCTGTCGTTATCTCATCCGTTATGGTTTCGTTAATATTTGGTACCGTGTACAACACGGAATACGGCTTACTGAATAGCATACTCGGTTCTGTTGGTTTAGACAGCTGGCAGCAAAATTGGCTCGGAGATACAAAATGGTCCATGTTCTCCATAAGCGTAGCTTACATTTGGCAGAACTGTGGTTTCTTTATGGTCATCTTCCTTGCAGCATTACAAAATATTCCGAACGAAGTGAATGAGGCTGCTGAGCTTGATGGAGCCAGTGGGTTAAATAAAGTCATGCGGATTACGATTCCGATGATTCGCGGCACTATTCTTATTGCAGTCGTATTTAGCATAAGTAACTCATTCCGCGTGTTTGATCTCATTCAAATTATGACCGGAGGCGGACCTGCACATGCAACAGAGGTTATGACGGTGTACATGTATAACAATGCCTTCGTGAATATGCGTTTCGGTTACGGGAGTGCCGTGTCCGTCTTAATTCTCATTTTCAGTCTCATTGTCGTCACTATCGTTAATCGTCTGGGCAAAGAGAAGGCTTAAAGAAAGGGGGTATACCCTGATGGAAAAGAAATCAGGTTTGTTCCGAACACTTGTTTATGCTTTTCTAAGCATGTTCGCTATAATTAATATTTTTCCGATTTTCTGGATGATCGTCAATTCGTTTAAGACAGAGCAAGAATATTCCGGTAACCCGTTCTCGTTTCCTAAGGTTCTTCAGTTCTCGAATTACTCCAAAGCTTGGGAAGTCGCGAATATGAATACTTATTTTGTAAATAGTATCATTATCACATTCGCATCGTTGATCGTGACCGTACTCCTTGGTGCGCTTGCCGCTTATTTCTTATCCAGGTTTGAGTTTAAGCTTCGGGGCTTCACCTATGGATTGTTCCTGCTAGGAATGCTCGTGCCGATTCATGCCACACTTATTCCTATCTTCATGATTATGAAAAATATTAATTTGCTGGACACCTATTTATCGCTTATTTTGCCTTATACGGCATTTCACTTATCTTTAACGATTTTTATCCTTGAAGGCTTTATGCGAGGTTTTCCACGGGACTTGGAAGAATCAGGCGTTATGGATGGAGCCGGAGTATTCCGCATTTTCTGGTCGATCATTTTACCGATTACAAGACCAGCACTTGCTACCGTAATTATTCTTAACTTTATTTATAATTGGAACGAATTCTTGTTCGCGCTAGTACTGATCAGTTCATCAGCTCTCAAAACATTACCGCTTGGACTCGCTAATTTCGTTGGTGTTGAAACCGCTAGCCTCACGCTTCAGATGGCAGCACTTACGATTGCGCTTGTCCCAATTCTCATTTTCTACCTACTGCTTCAGAAGCAGCTTGTTAACGGGATGACTGCAGGTTCTGTAAAGGGATAAATTACGGATACCCGTATTGGCCCGACAATGAAGGAGATGGGCCATGCGGGTATTTAATTGGAAAAAGAAAGCCTTCGGATTACAGAAAAAAGCAATTGCGATATTTATGTTATTTGTCATTTTACCTACTTTCGGAGTAGGCGTACTTGTTCAAGTTCAATTTAGCGACATCCTTCTGAATCAATTCACTTCGAATACTAAGCGTAATTTGGATACCGTGACCAGTCAGTTGGAAGATCAGACGAAGATGGTAGAAGATATCGCAGACTATATGATCCTTAACCCGGATATGCAAGCATTCCTACGTTTGTCACCGTCATTAAATATGGACCAAATGGAAATCCACAAAAGGAATATCGAAGATTTTCTTACGTTCCAGCTCATGAGCAAAAATTACATCAAATCGATATCAATAGCAGGTGTAAACGGCAATTCCATTGAAATGGGGGAGCCGATCCATGGTAACGAAGAGGAATGGGTAGAAGAAGCTAAGCTTCATAGGGGAGGGATTGTCTGGAGCTCCAGCTACCCCACTTACAGCAGCTGGAGTGGTAATATCGAATTAATCTCTCTCTTCCGAATACTTAATTCCTATAACAATATTACTCGTCCCATTGGCAATCTTACGATTCGACTTGGAGAAGCCAATGTAAGAAACCTCCTAGAGAGTGGAATTGCCAAGGAATCGGGTTATCTCTATGTTATCGATGATAATGGAGAAAGAATTTTGCAATCGAATTCAGCGCAATTATTGGACTACAAGCCGGATGAGAAGTTGCTTCATTCTCTGGAGGTAAGTGGTCAAGAGTATAAGCGGCATGTCGTTAACGGAGAGAAGGTCTTAACCTTCTACCAACCTATGGAGAATACGAATTGGAAAATCATAGCAATGATACCGGAGAAGGTCGTGAATGAGCAATTTCGCCGCGTGAAGCTTGTAATGAACTTTATTCTGGCTGCGATCATGTTGCTATGCTTTCTGGCTTTGATTGGGTTTCAATACACCATCATTCGTCCAATCCTCCGGTTGAAAGTAGGAACAAACCGTGTTAAGCTTGGTGACTTTAGCGTTCGCCTGCCCATTGGGTCAAATGATGAAATCGCTGAACTTAACCGCAAGTTCAATGAAATGGTCATGACGATTCAAGAATTAATCGAGCATAAGTTCAAGCTAGAGCTTCGTGAACGCGAATCTGAGCTTAAGCTGCTGCAGAATCAAATGGATCCTCATTTTCTTTACAATACGTTAGATATGATTCGTTGGACGGCTCGGTTAGAGAAAGCTAAGCAAACCAGTCAGCTTATCGAGATGTTCTCAAAGTTCTTTCGCTCGGGATTAAGTAGTGGGAAGTATCAGACTACGATCTTACAAGAGCTGGAATTTGTTCAATCCTACTTATATTTGCAACAAAGACGACTGGGTCAGGATAAGCTACGCTATACGTTGTACACGGAAGCTACGATTTCTAGATCTGTCATTCTCAAAGCAACGATTCAACCTCTTGTAGAAAATTTTCTGAAGCATGGCTTTGATCGGAAAAGGAAAATAAATAGCATAGCTGTGAGATGTTATGAGCAGTCTGACATGATTTGGATTGATGTGATAGACAATGGAAGTGGGCTAAGTCCCGATAAAATTGAGTCCATACTCGCTTTACGTAAAAGTGCTGAAACGAGCGAAACTCGTGGAGGAGCATTAAGCAATATTCATGAGCGAATATCGATCTATTTCGGAGAAGATTATGGCTTGGAGATGATAGATACTTCAGGCGAGGGAGGCTGGATTCGATTGAGAATCCCTTCTTCCAATGCCGATAGAGGTGAGGAAAGTGAGTAATCAGTTCACTGAGTTTCCGATGCTTGACGGAATGATCAAGCTCTTAATCGTTGATGATGAACCTGTAATCTGCGAGGGCCTTCGTTACACGATTGATTGGGAAGAGCAAGGTGTTCAAGTGATTGGCGTTGCCTACGATGGAGAAGAAGCTTTGCGAATCATAGAGCAGGAAGATGTTAACCTAGTGCTGACAGATATTCGCATGGATGGCATGGATGGGTTACAGCTGACGGAGCAATTAAACATTCGGTATCCTAACGTTCGAGTTATTATGATCAGTGGTTATGAAGATTTCTCTTACGCAAGACAAGCGATCCGTATGGACGTTATTGATTATTTACTTAAGCCTGTTGAGATTGAGGAATTGATAGAGGTTGTTCGGAAGGTCGTTGTTAGTATAAGGTCTGAGAACGTTACGGATTTGGTCCAAGAGGATGAGCAATGGTTGTCCAATCAAATTCGGAATGCCCCTTCCTATACGAAGGAAGTGCAGCCTGTGCATCTCGAAGGGTCACGGTATCGAATGGTTGTCACACAATTGGAGTATTTCTCTGAATGGCGTACAGCCCTCACTTCGGAGCAATATACGCTTATTCAGCAGCAGTGGATGAACATCGTACACCAATCCCTTGAATCTTGTTCTATTCGGAGTATTTCTGTATTTGATCATCCCAATCTCCTCTATACATTAGTAATAACGAGTGCTGAGTTCGGACCCTTTGACTGGCTTAATGCATTGGACGATATTATGAAGTCTAGTGTGGAGGAACACTCTTTGTATTGTGGCGTATCTGGGGTTTACGATAGTTTGGCTGCAACTAACATTCATTGTAAAGATGTAAAGCAGCTAATCCAATATCATGTACTCGAGGGAAAAACGATCCTGCAACCAGAGTTACTTGAAAGCATAGGCAGTAATCGAACGTTACCCGACTTTGAAAATACGAAGGTTGTTCAGCTTCTCGTGCATGCCATTTTCAAGCAAGATCTAGCAGAAATGAAAACGATTGTGTTGGATATGTTTCTCTTCTTCCGAGAGCACAGGTTCTTATTGCCAGAAGTATTGAAGGAATATGAGGAAATCTCAGTTCTCCTTCGTCAACGATTGCGTCAAAGTGGTTTGAATGTACTAGAGCATGTTCGGAAAGAGCTTATCGACTTGAACGAGAACAACTCTTATGAGAGCTTACAAGCTATTGTCGTGGATGAGCTTGAGCAATGGTTACAGCTCGTGGATAAGAACGGAATCGATAAATCCTATTGGATTATTGAGAAAGTAAAGAAGTATATGGCTGAGCATTATCGTAACGATCTTAAAGCTTTCGAAGTTGCTGCATGGCTTAAAATAACACCAAGCTACTTCAGCCTCATATTTAAGCAGGGAACGGGAAAAACCTTCTCCGAGTACATTAACGAGCTACGACTTGAAGATGCCAAGCGGTTGTTAGCGACGACGTCCGATAAAGTATTCGAGATCTCTGATCAAGTTGGCTATAAGGAATACAAGTACTTTGTAACGGTGTTTAAGTCTTATACGGGAATGACGCCTAAGGAATACCGGGTGTTGAATGCTAATCGATAAGTCATACATAGGGAGAAGTGTACTCTAACATGGATAACTACAAAGATAGCTCGTTGACTATAGATGAACGCGTGACCGATCTAATTGATAGGATGACTCTGAAAGAGAAGGTTGGACAGCTTAATCAGAAAATGTACGGTTGGGATGCTTATCAGTGGAGCGAAGGAAACTTTGAATTGACGCAGCATTTCAAGGATCAAGTGGCTATTGGCGAAGGGATGGGTGCGCTTTATGGTTTGTTCCGTGCCGATCCCTGGTCACAGGTGACTTATGACAATGGGATCCCAACAGAGGACAGTGCGAAAGTCGCAAATGAAATCCAACGCTATATGATCGAGAATACCCGACTTGGTATACCTGTACTTTTATCGGAGGAAGGACCCCATGGGCATCAAGCTCTTGACGGCACTTTACTCCCTGTTAACTTAGGCGTAGGATCCACCTGGAATCCACAATTGATTGAGCGAGCTTATGCCCAAGTTGCGGCTGAAATACGATCGCGTGGAGCCCACCTTGGCCTTGTCTCGACTTTAGATATTTTACATGATCCTCGTTGGGGACGAACGGAAGAGTGTTATGGAGAAGATCCTTACCTTGCTTCACGATTGACAGAGGCAGTTGTGAGAGGTATGCAGGGGCATGAGCCTGAACAGCTGAAGTCCTCCAATAAGGTAGCTGCAGTGCTTAAGCATCTGAGTGCCCAAGGAACAGCAATGGGAGGACGTAATGCAGGTCCCGCTTCGATAGGGGAAAGGGAACTCCGTGAAATTCATTTACCTGCCGCGAAGGCTGGAATCGAAGCAGGTGCCTTAGGCTGTATGGCTGCTTACAATGAAATAGACGGCATCCCTTGTCATGTGAATGAGAAGCTCCTTACAGGTATTTTACGTGAGGAGTGGGGCTTCGACGGCATCGTCATGGCGGACGGCTGCGCGCTTGACCGGCTGATCGCGATGACAGGTGATTATGAATCTGCGGCTGCATTAGCACTTTCCTCAGGGGTCGATATCAGCTTATGGGATACGGCTTTTACAACGCTACAAAAAGCAGTTGAATTAGGTCTAGTAGAACAATCTTTCATTGATCGCGCGGTTGAACGTGTCTTGAGATTAAAATTCAAGTTGGGCTTGTTCGATCAGCCCTATACGGATGAGAAGTTGGCTGCAAACGTCGTAAGCAATGCTGCGTTTCAGGAAATTAATCTTCAGGTCGCACGTGAATCCATCGTGCTCTTGAAGAATGAGAACAATCTACTTCCGTTAAATGGAGCCATTCAGCGGATTGCTGTCATCGGCCCTAATGCTGATCGTCTATACAATCAGCTGGGGGATTATACAAGCGTTCAGCGCAAAGATAAAGGGACAACTGTGCTGCAGGGAATTAAGCTTGCTTCACCGGCTGGTGTGGAAATTGTGTATAGCCCAGGCTGCGGTATCCGTGATTTGTCCGAGAAAGGCTTGGACGAAGCGGTTGAGAACGCTCAAAAATCCGATGTCGCCATTCTGGTCTTAGGCGGTAGTAGTGCGCGTCAATTCGACGGACAATTCGATAGTAATGGCGAAGCGATCGTCGCTGAAGGAGCTCTCTCGGAGATGGATTGCGGTGAAGGTGTCGACCTTGCCGATCTTCGGCTTGGAGGCTTGCAAGAGCGATTGGTACGCGAAGTTCAAGCAACAGGCACACCCGTTATTGTTGTACTTATCCAAGGACGACCTCATGCATTAACCGAAATCGTTGACCATTGTAATGCGCTGCTGTGCGGATGGTACCCAGGTCAGGAAGGGGGGAAGGCAATCGGAGAAGTTCTATTCGGCGCTATTAATCCGAATGGGAAACTGTCCGTCAGCCTGCCACGTTCCTCAGCTCAGTTGCCGGTTTATTACAACCAGAAAAACCCGGGACGTCCAAGACCTTATGTAGATATGCCATCTGCTGCGTTATATCCTTTCGGCTACGGACTAAGCTATACGACTTTTTCGTATGGACCAATGCATATTAGCAAACAAGCAATGAAGGTTAGTGAAGTTATTAAAGGTGACTGTTATGAGGTTAGCATCGAAGTGACCAATACCGGAAATCGAGCAGGTGCCGAAACGGTGCAATTATACCTTCAATCCAAGAGGTCTGGTATCTCACGGCGCATTCTTGAGCTCAAGGGTTTTGAGAAGGTGTGGTTGGAAGCTGGGGCTAGTCAGTCGATCACTTTCCGATTGGGTCAGGAGCAGCTCTCGATCTGGAATCGTGATATGAAGTTTACGCTTGAGCCTTGCGAGGTGACCGTGCTGGTGGGGACGAATTCTACTTCGCTTGCTGGTATAGATATTCAGGTTACGTAGAGTAGACTTAGTTATTCGATCAGGCTTTGCGAAGGCTTGTGATTGCTTAATAGATCAAGATAGGTAACGCTTAGGTCAATTACCAAAAGAACCCCTTAAAATGGCGCATGATCTATGTGTCGTATGGGGTTCTTTTCTATTTTGTATCCCAAAAATAAGTTCCTCCGCAATCCCTTATGGAGGATGAGAGCAATTTTGAATGTACACTTTTAGTCCTACAGCCTGATTAAGTATATTGCCCTTCCTGTTATAATTAATCTTTCATTGTAGGAATAGGTATGGGAGATTAAGAGATGAATAGATTAGGATTGGGAAAAAAAGCTATGATCGCCGTGATGGGAATAACCCTATTAGGTAGTCCATCCCTAGGTTCATCTGTGTCTGCAACTGCGATAAAGCCTGAACTGAGCATGATCCTGGATGACGTACCGCTTACTCTTGGAGTTAAACCTATGTTGAAAAATAATGTAACGCTTGTCCCTTTTCGCGCATTAGCTAATACTCTTGGCATTGCTGTGACTTGGGAAGCTAAGACGAAGACAATTTATGCTCAAGGTCTGGTCGATGGAGTAATACGTAATGTAGTGCTAAGGGTAGGGCAGAAGACAGCGTCAGTTGACGGTAAAACCGTAGATTTGACCGCGGCTCCTATGGTGGTGAACAATCAAACTCTCATTCCGCTCAGTTTCTTCGGCACGCAGTTTGGTGCTAAGGTGAGTTGGAGCAAAGATACAAACATCATTACGATCGTTTCACCGAAGAAAGCAATGCATTTAAGGGCCTTCTATGCTTTGGGATCGTTCGGACAGCGTGCGAGAATTTCCTCCATGGACTCTGTCGCATTTGGCTGGACACGGATTAACGAAAAAGGCGAGCTTACCTTAGAAGGAGCGGATTATTACTGGCCAGAAGCAGCAGGGGAAGTCACCCCAGAAGCATTGGTACAAGATTCTTCTGCACAAGGTGCTAAGCCTTATTTGATGGTCTATTCGGTCGATGGTAAAGGTGAATTAACGAAGATGCTTAGTGATGAGACGCTTCGAAATACGTCCATTGATCATATCGTGAGATTGGCAGAAGACACTCGCTTTGATGGCGTTCTGCTAGATTTCGAGGGATTAGGATTATGGCTCGATCCTCTTGGACAGCAGAAGCTTCTTAATGATTACGTTCAAGTACTTGATGCAAAGCTAGAAGCCAAAGGTGTGAAGTTATCCTTAGCTGTACCTCCACCGAATAGTAATTATAAGGGTTATGATTACAAAACATTAGCTACCTATGCGGATGACTTAGTCATCATGGCTTATGATTATAACCCAAAGGGGACTCCAGATCACACCCCAGAGCCCAATACCAAAGTTGAAGAAGCTATCCAGATGATGGTCACAGCTGGAATCCCGGCGGAGAAGATTATTCTAGGCATCAGCTTATGGAATGAAACGACAGAAACTGTTGACGATAAGCTTGGACTAGCCAAACGTTACGGGTTAAAGGGTGCTTCCTTCTGGCGGTTAACCTTTTACGGAAATGATTTCGCAAATGCGATAGATCGTGTTGTAGAGAAAGTAGGAGAATAGCGTTGCCATTCGGAACTATTTTACGGAAGTACTTTGTTAATGGGGTATGGACTATCGAAGAGGGACTTTCGGGGTGGAACAACACAACGAGGTTCGTGGAAGCGGAAGGACTTAGGTGGGTTCTTCGAGTATATGAGACACATAAGGATATTGCAAAAATACGTTATGAGCATGAGATTCTCATTTCGCTCAATGAGCTTCGTTTACCCTTTCGAGTTCCCATGCCCGTAAGTAGCATCGATGGACATACCCTTGTTACGCTGGAGGATGGCACAGAACGACTGGCTTGTCTATTTACTTATATTGAAGGACGTAGACCCGATGAGAGCAGTAACGGTCTGCTAGCTTATGATTACGGAGTGGCGACTGGACAACTGAGTAAGGCACTGGAGGAATTGAAGGTATCCAGTGAGCCTGTATATCCTCCATATTACGAGATGGATTCCGCGCATCCGCTATGCACCTCAGAGAAAGTTGCAGCATTTTGCAAGTCACCTCCGTCTGAGCTTGAGGGAGAAGCTAGTGCTCTGCGAGTGATCGGGACAGCGATTCAGAACTTCCGCGCCTACTTGCCTCAATTCCGAACATTACCTCATCAACTTATTCACGGAGACATTAACCTCTCGAATTCACTAGTAAGGGAAGAGGATCTGAGGCAGCTTGAGGCCGTACTTGATTTTGAATTCTGCACCTGGGATTTAAGAGTAATGGAAGTTGCCGTTGTCGTATCCGGATTCTTGAGCGATGGAAGTGCTATAGAGAATATAGATAGATATCTCGAAGGTGTGGGTAGTCAACTGAACTTGGAGCAAGCGGAAATCGCAGCGATTCCTTTACTTGTTCAGCTTCGAATTCTCGACGTATTTCACCATTTCCTTGGACGATACCTGGACGGAGTAGATGGTGCAGAAGTTCTTCGAGAACAAGCGATATCCGTATACGAGGGTCTTCTGGAGCTCGAGAATATTAGCGATAAATTACAAGATCTCTGTATTCAACACTTATCGAAATAATTATTTAACAACATTAATGATGTGCTGATCTCCTTGGAGTTAGTACATCTTTTTTTAATACGCGGAAGGGTTTTCCTTGTTAATCACAATAAGCAGTAGCGTTGAAGCTCTCGGGACCTATCCGATTAATACCATTGCCAATAATATCACCCGAAACAAACACACTATAAACGAGCGTCCCATTACTCATTACAGAAGAAGTTATTGACACGATTGAAACAATATCCTTATTCTGGGTTGAAAGGAGCTGATGAGATGAGTGGAGTTGTCGATTATTATAATAGTTATGATGAAGATTCTAGGTTTTCGCGTAATTCGCGAAAGATTGAATTCCTGACGAGTACACATACTCTCGATAAGCTGATTGGTGCAAAGTGTAAAATTCTTGATGTAGGTGCGGGTCCAGGCGCTTATTCGTTCTACTACGCTGAACGAGGGCATGATGTAGTGGCGGTTGATTTAACCCCAAGACATATTGAAACCATTATTCATAAATCACAGGAACAAGGAATGTCTAATCTTCAAGCCTATGTAGCAGATGCTACAAACCTAAGTCAGTTTGCATCCCAATCCTTTGACGTCGTAATGTGTTTTGGTCCGCTTTACCATCTTACGACTTCCGAGGCTAGGGAGAGCTGTATCCAAGAGTGCCTAAGAGTCTTGAAAGACGGGGGTATTCTAGCCATTGCATACATAAATAAATACTCGATTATGCCTATGCTAGTGACAAGAAATAATAATTTCATTAGAGAAGATATGATTGACAAGGTTATTGATAATGGATCCTTTAAAGAGGATTCAGAGGATTGTTTTTGGACGGAATCTCATTTTACTTCTCCAGATGAAATTGTAGATTTCATTAGCAAATTTAATACAGAAGAGATTGATCATGTTGCGACAGATGGATTAAGTCATTTAATAGGGGAATATGTAGATCAGTTATCCGATGATCAATTTATGGCGTGGTATAAATATCATCTTGAAACATTAAGAGTGAAGTCTATTCTAGGAATAAGTACTCATGGCTTATATATTTGCAGAAAAATACGGTCAGTCTGATGAAAAAGATAACTTTCCTATTTCTGACTATTGTTATAAGTGTGAGCCTTGCTGGATGTAGTGAAAGTCAAAAAAGTCTAGCTAGCGTTGGAAATACGCCAAGTGAAGATGCTATGGCATCTTCGTTCGCTACACCCTCCGATTCACCAACGACTGAAGTAGAAGAAGAGATGAACACAAAAGAAGTAATTAATGACGTTAATAAGGATAAAAATTCTTTTATCCCTTCGGGATGGCAGTTGTTTGAGAATGTTGAAGGGGAATCCATGCAAGCAGAAGGAGACCTAAACAAAGACGGGATCGCTGACATTGCTTTGGTGATCGAACAAAGTGGAAGCACTGAAGGAGAAGGTGCACCTCCCAGAGCGTTAATCATTGCATTTGGCAGCAAGGATCATACTTATACTTTGTCTATAAATTCGGAAAAAGCACTCTTGAGAGCAGATGAGGGTGGGATTTGGGGTGACCCCCTTGAGAGTATCACGATAGACAAAGGATCTGTTGTCATTACCGAATATGGTGGAAGCAATTGGCGATGGTATAACGTCTATAGATTTCGATTTCAAGAAAATGATTGGTACTTAATTGGAGCGAAAAAGGGACAATATTTTAGCGGTACTCATACGAGAGAGAATGCTGATGAAGAGGATTACAATCTCCTCACCGGTGATTACGTCATTCGAAAAACGGACGAAGATGGCCACACCACAATAACAAAAGGCAACAGAGGGAAGAAAAAATTAATAACCTTAAAGGATTTTAATCGGGATGATATTTAATATATTTAATGTGAGGGGGATAGAATACGCATGAGAATTCAAGAAATTAAATTGCTTACGAATGACTTAGAGCCATTAATTGATTTTTATCATAGAGGCTTAGAGCTCCCCCTTATTGAGAATACGGAGAGTTCAGTTTCATTTCGTATAGGGTCGTCTAGATTAGTGTTTGAACGAAGTGAGGAGGCCGCTAACCCCTACTACCATTTTGCGATAAACATCTCGGAAAGTAAAATAGACCTAGCACTCGTTTGGTTGAAGGAAAAAGGAGTCCGTATTAATTTAGCTTTCGGCGAGGAAGTTTTTTTCTCACAAACCTGGAATTCTCATGCTATCTATTTCTATGACCCTGCTGGGAACATTGTAGAACTTATTGCTCGGCACAATAAGAAGTCAACTACAGGTCACGAATTTACGCGTGATGACATGATCAACATTAGTGAAATAGGTATGCCTGCAGAGGATGTGCTGAGTTTATCCGAATACTTGTTGAAACAATATAACGAGCAAGTATATATTTCAGGGGACTCCATGTTCACACCGATTGGAGCGGAGGATGGATTATTAATCCTGTCCTCGCTTGAACGAATATGGTTAGGGTCAAATAAGAAGGTTGCGATATTCCCAATGTCCATTATCCTTGAATCACGTGAAAGCACCGAAACAAAGCAAGTGCTACATTATCCTTATTTGATCTCTTAGTGTTCAAACGTATATAGAGAAATAAATTTAAATGTATTTACATTTCTATAAAAATAGATATACTAAAGCCATGGATACTTTATCAGTTATTAAAGCACTGTCTAATGAGACACGTTTTAAGATCATGGAGTGGCTGAAGGAGCCGGATGTTCATTTCGGGCCTCAGAACCATATGCCCACCGATTGTGACTTTCATGGTGGGATCTGTGTAGGAGCAATCTCTGAGAAGGCAGGCTTAGCTCAGTCGGTGATCTCCGGTTACTTAGTCAAAATGCAAAAGTCTGGGCTGTTGGAATCTAGACGCCATTGCCAATGGACTTATTACCGGCGCAACGAGATGAGCATTCAGCAGTTTAAGGAGAAGCTTTTTGAGGAAATATAGTCTTGATGCGTTATCAAGCTATTTTCTTCTTCAATGTATATCTATATTTATATAAATCGAGATATACAATATAAAAATGAAACTATTTGGAGGGAACACCATGGAGAAAACGAATACCACTCAGCAATTGAAATCTGTCGATTCACTTTTCAAATCACTATCCTTAGGGATTTTAGATTTATCTACTCGTATCGTAATGGCCCCAATGACCCGAAGCTTTTCCCCTGATGGAATACCTGGACCGGATGTGGCGGCCTACTATAGACGTCGTGCTGAGAATGGTGTTGGTCTGATTATCACTGAAGGTACAGTAATCAATCATCCTGCGGCTACGGGAGATCCTAATGTTCCTCATTTCTATGGGGAGAAGGCACTTGAGGGCTGGGCAAATGTTGTTGCTGAGGTACATGAAGCAGGTGGGAAGATCGTTCCTCAGTTATGGCACGTTGGCATTACACGGCGTAGTGGTTCTTTACCCCATCCAGAAGCTCAATCCGTAAGCCCGTCGGGTATTAATCTGCAAGGGGAAAAAATAAACGAACCTTTAACAGAAGAGGAAATTAACTCCATCATTCAAGCTTTCGCGTTAGCGGCTGCCGATGCGAAGAGAATTGGATTTGATGGGATAGAGCTGCATGGTGCGCACGGTTACTTGATCGATCAGTTTTTGTGGGAGAGAACAAACCAACGGACGGATGAGTATGGTGGAAGCATGATCGCACGTACTCGATTTGCCGCTGAGATTATTAAAGCTTGTCGGCTTGCTGTGGGCCCTGATTTTCCGATTATTTTTAGAATGTCACAATGGAAAACATCCCATTATGAAGCGAAGCTTGCGGCAACACCGGAGCTGTTGGAGCAATTCTTAACTCCGCTACTCGAAGCGGGTGTAGATATTTTCCACTGCTCCACTAGACGCTTCTGGGAGCCCGAGTTTGAAGGCTCAAACTTGAACTTTGCCGGATGGGTTAAGAAAATAACAGGGAAACCAACGATTACGGTAGGTGCTGTTGGTCTCACTGAGGATTTTCTAGGTGCATTTAGAGGAAAGAGTTCTGGATTGGCAGATATTAATGAACTGTTAGTCCGTATGGACAATGACGAATTTGATCTTGTTGCCATTGGCCGTGCCTTACTGATAGATCCAGCTTGGGCTTCCAAGGTTCGTGAGGGAAGATTCGATGATCTCGTTCCATTTAATGCGGAGGCATTGAAAACCCTGTATTAAAGGTGAGAACCGACGCGCTCAACTAGATGAGGGAATCAGATTCTAATCATTCGGATTATTTAAGACACTCCTTGGAGTGTCTTTTTGTCGTAAGTTGAATTGATTGTTTAGGAGTGATAAAGTAAAAGAATAAAACCGACTAATAGAGTAGGATTAACTGGAGCGGAGTGAGCTTATGTCTAAAATTGCGAAAAATCTAACGGATCTCATCGGGAATACACCGCTTCTAGAATTGACAAACTTTATGAAGCTTAATGGTGCTGAAGCAAGTCTAATTGCTAAGCTGGAGTACTTCAATCCAGCCGGTAGCGTAAAGGATAGAATTGGATTTGCCATGATCAAGGATGCTGAAGATAAAGGGTTAATCAATAAGGATTCGGTCATCGTTGAACCGACTAGTGGGAATACCGGAGTAGCTCTTGCGTTTGCGGCAGCTGCTCTAGGTTACCAGTTAATCATTACCTTGCCGGAGAGCTTCAGCGTTGAGCGTCGCAAGATTTTACTGGCTCTAGGAGCACAGTTAGTCCTTACGCCAGCAAACGAAGGGATGGCTGGAGCCATTCTCAAAGCGGATGAAATCGCTGCTTCGCTACCCAATGCCTATGTCCCCCAGCAATTTAACAATCCAGCTAACCCAGCTATTCACAAGATTACGACGGCTGAAGAAATTTGGACAGATACGGACGGCGAAGTAGATATTTTCGTTGGTGGCGTCGGGTCTGGTGGGACGATATCCGGTGTCGGTGAAGCTCTGAAAGCTAAAAATAGCTCAGTGAAAATTATCGCTGTAGAGCCTAGCGATTCTCCGGTTCTCTCCGGCGGCAATAAAGGTGTCCATAAGATCCAAGGCATAGGTGCTGGTTTTATCCCTGGGAACTATAATGCCTTGGTTGTAGATGAAGTTTATCAGGTGAAGAGCGAGGACGCATTCGAGTCTGCTCGGCAACTGGCAAGAAGTGAAGGCTTGCTCGTTGGGATTTCATCTGGGGCAGCCGTGTATGCAGCTCTACAAATTTCCATGAGACCAGAGAATAAGGGGAAGAAGATTGTCGTGTTGTTACCGGACACTGGCGAACGGTATCTCTCAACAGCCCTATTCCCTGAAGTATAATACGTTACTAAGGAGCAGCTACGGTCGAATAACGGCCATGTAGCTGCTTTTTTTCTGATTTTATATCCATGTAGAATAAGGTAAAATAGGAGTAAATATAGGATAACACTTGAATGATTCGGTTATTGATGCTAAAGGAGAAAGAGAATTGAATATATATATCGTTGATGCGTTTACGGACACACCCTTTGGTGGAAATCCGGCAGCCGTGTGCCTACTCGATTCCCACAAACCGGACTCTTGGTTACAGAATGTTGCCGCCGAAATGAACTTGTCAGAAACAGCGTTCCTGATTAAAGGGGTTAACGACTATTCACTGAGATGGTTTACACCAGCAGCAGAAGTGGATTTATGCGGACATGCGACTCTAGCAAGTGCACATGTATTATGGTCAGAAAGGTTATGCCATGAGAGTGAAATCTCCTTTATGACAAGAAGTGGGCAATTAACGGCGACCAAAGATAAGGATGGCATCCATCTAAACTTCCCTATTGAACTCGAGAAGGAATGCCTACCTCCTGAGCGACTCGTTCAAGCTTTGAATGTTCCCTTTACTTACGTTGGCATGAATCGCTTTGACTACCTTGTAGAGGTTGAAAATGAAGAAATGGTCAGAGGATTGCGTCCGGATTTTAATTTATTAAGCCAGATCGATACAAGAGGGATTATCGTGACAAGCAAAGCCTCTAAGTCAGATGTTGATTTCGTATCCCGTTGCTTCTTCCCAGCGATCGGTGTGAATGAAGACCCCGTTACTGGTTCTGCTCATTGCTGTCTTGGTCCTTATTGGCAAGCCAAGCTGAACAAGAGCCAGCTGGTCGCTCAGCAATTATCAGCTAGGCAAGGGACGCTCAGGCTTAACTTGATCAAGGATAGGATCATCATGAGCGGACAAGCGGTAACGACACTTAAAGGACAATTCATAGGAGGTCATAATAATGATTAATATGGACAAAATCTATCTCATCACGGACATGCCAGGATATCCTCCACAAATCAGTCGGCTCTTATCGATGATGAATTATGCTAGACATACAACGTTCGAGGCAGCAAAAGATCTCGATGTGAACCAATTGGACTTTTTGTTAGATGAGAATAGTAATTCGATTGGTGCACTCCTGTTGCATTTCGCTGCTGTCGAGTTTGCTTATCAGGTGGAAACCTTCGAAGGTAGAGATCTAAATGAAGAGGAGCTCTCTAAGTGGGGGGCGGCTCTTGATTTAGGAGAAGCGGGACGACAACAGATTAAAGGTCAAGAGCTCAGCTATTACATTGAACACTTGAACACTGTGCGGGAACGCACGTTTGAGTTATTTCGCACCGTAGACGATGCATGGTTAAGCACGGAGGAGCCATTCTGGTATAACAAGCCTGCCAACCGTTATTTTATGTGGTTTCATGTATTCGAAGACGAGATTAACCATAGGGGACAGATTAGGCTTATTAGAAAAAGAAGCGCAACTCAATTCTGAAGTAAAGGTTATGTTCGTTAAGCTGTCCTGGAGCAGAACGCTCGAGTAACGATATCGGAGGAGCTTTCCTAGGGGAGCTTCTTTTTTTGCTCAATAATGCAACTATAAAAAGGTTATAGAGTCTGAATTTTACCGATATCACTACAAGGAGTTGGAATTATGCGTAACAAGATTTCATTATCTTTGATATTAAGCAAAGATCTGAATTTACTCAATTACCAAGCGACGTTGGTGATATATCAACACAATAGATTGTTAGAAATGATTATCGTGTAAAGGGATTAATTATTTGAATCGCATGTAGAAGCTGTGGCTGGGAGATTAAGGTATAATAAAAGTATAGAAAATATCGCAAAAGATTCTGACCGCATACGATTGTTAGAGTTTGGAGTGCAGCTTGTTCAAAAAAGGAGGCTGTAACGATGAGTGTCAGTTTAAACTGGATTTCAGCAGGTGAATTGGAAGCGCTTAAACAGGTCGGTGCAAAGGTTATACGAGGCGGTATTGCTGTTTTTCATCATGAAGAGCAAGTATACGCGGTGGATAACCGCTGCCCGCATTTAGGCTTTCCGCTTCATATGGGGAGCTTGTGCGACGGAATTTTGACATGCCATTGGCATCATGCCCGGTTTGACATCTGCAGCGGCGGTACGCTTGATCCATGGGCAGATGATGTTCCTTCGTATGAAGTGCGAGTCGACGGCGGCGAAGTGTGGGTAAATTCGGTTTCCAGAAGAGAGAAAGGCGCAGAAAAGTATAAGCTTAAACTGAAAGAAGGACTGGAGCAAAATATCGGCATTGTCATCGCGAAAGCGGTCGTCGGATTGATCGAATCGGGTGTGCCGGAGCAGGATATAGCACGCATTGGCATCGAATTCGGCACGACATATGGAACGGGCTGGAACGCCGGACTTACGATTCTTACCGCGATGGCGCAAAGCGTCGACAAGCTGGATAAGAACGGCAAAATACTCGCTTTGTACCAAGGCCTTGTCCATGTGACTCGAGGCAGCTCGGGCAGAGGAACCCGCCACTTGCTGACGGCGCTACCGTCGGCGGACGTGCCGTTCGAACGGTTGACCGAGTGGTATCGCAACTGCATAGAGGTGCGGGATACGCAAGGCGCTGAGAAAGTGCTGATCACCGCCATAATGAAAGGAATTGACACGAAGCGACTGTCGGAAATGATGCTTGTCGCCGCAACAGATCACTTTTACTTGGACGGCGGGCATGTGTTTGATTTCCACAGCAAAGCTTTTGAGGCGCTGGAGTGGGCTGAGGTGTCGCAAAAGGTGCGGATTCTAACTTCGCTCGTGCCGATGATGGCTCGTCCGACACGGAGCGAGGAGCTGCACCAGTGGCAGTCGCCAGTGAACCTCGTAGAGCCGATCAAGCAAGCAGTCATCGAGCTGGAGAAGAATGTGGTGCAGATGAAGCTCGCTGGTGGGTCAACGAATACGCGGCTGTCTTCTGATACGGAAGAGCAATTGCTGAAGAAACTGCTAAGCGATACGCCGGAGCAGACGATTGCTGTGCTGCGCGACCTACTCATCGCGGGAACGGCTCCAGCGCAATTGGCGCAGCTCGTTGCTTTGGCTGCCGCGGAACGGATCGTTCGTTTCCATACGCAGAACGATTTCGGCGATTGGATTGCAGTGCTCCATACGTTCACGTATGCTCACGCTGTGCATGAAAGGCTGCTACAATCGGATGAGCCGCTTCTGCAGCGGGCGATTTTTCACGGAGCCGTCAGCGTTTATCTTGACCGTTTCTTAAACGTACCAACAGCCGTGCGGCCAAAGGCGTCCGGTTCCGCCGCTCCGGCCAACCATCAGGAACTGCTCGATTTGCTCGATCTGCGCCAGCAGGTCGGATCAGCCGGGCAATGGGTGATGGACTACATTCATGGAGGTGGAGAGCCAGGAGCGCTGCTTAACACACTAGGCCATGCGCTGTTACGGGAGGATGCGGAATTCCATTCGTTCCAAATGTATGAGGCCGCAGTGGCCGAATACGACCGCTGGCAAGCGGTCGCGGGCTCTTTTGCGGAGAAGGCCAGAGAAACGATGCTTCTCGCCTGCACCCGATATTTGGCGGCACACGCGCCAACCGCGCGCGAGCTTCCACATACGGCTAAAATTGCTTGGAGACTGCATAAAGGCGAACGGTTGTTTGAAGAAGAATAGCAGATGGACACGATGTTATATAAAACGGAGGACCACTAGTAGACTAGCGGTTCTCTTTTTTGCGTTTGTCGAGATAAAACATCAAGAAATTAAAGGAAAAGACTAACCAACATTGAATTATTAAATGAGGTTGTTAATATCATTAATAGAAAGGGGTGAGGCAATGTGTTTCAATATCGTGATGCAACATTTGCCGATTTCAATCAAATCGCCTCTTTTCCACAAAGCGAGCAAGAGCTATGTTACATGTACCCTAAAGGGAAATACCCTCTCAATGCTGAACAATTAGCAGAAGCAGCTGCTGAGAGGAAATCGCTAACTGTGGTAACCGATTCGGATGAAGTTGTCGCTTATGGCAATCTCTACAACGTGATTGTAGGAACGGAATGCTGGATCGGCAATGTTATCGTTCAACCCCAAAGTCGAGGTACCGGAGTGGCTTGTTTATTAATTCAATCTCTGATGAACAGAGCAGCCGAAGAGCACCTAGTGAAGACGGTTCATCTCGTGTGCCATAACACAAACACGCGAGCTCTTTTTTTCTACCAAAAGCTTGGTTTTACCCCTTACGAGATCATGCTTGTGGAGGGTTACAATACGGAGAAGGTTGCCGGGATCAAGATGAGGATTGCGGTGGAAGGACAGGTGACTTTATGACACGAACATTAATGATTAGTGATATTCATGGCTGCATTGATCAATTAAATGAGCTGTTAATATTGACTCAATTCGACTCTAACAAGGATCAACTCATCTTATTAGGTGATTATGTGGATAGAGGGCCTAAAAGTAAGGATGTTGTTGATCGGGTAATGGATTTGGTCGACAATCATCGTGCTATTGCTTTAAGAGGGAACCACGATCAGAGATTGATTGATCTCATAAGAACAAATGATACACATATTCAGGCCAAATTCATGGAGCACGGTGGAGTCCAGACCATTCACAGCTATTGCGATGACTTCATCGGTTTAGAAATGAACGTTGAACGACTTCAAGCAGCTAGAAATCATATCGCTACAAGCTATGAGCATCATATCGAGTTTCTCAATGAGCTTCCTTATTACTATGAAGATAAACAACATATTTGTGTGCATGCGGGTCTGAATCCTCATTATGCGAATTGGAAGGATCAGCCGGCATATGACTTTATGTATATTAAGAACGACTTTATTCGTGCCAAGACACGGGTGAAAAAGAAGGTCGTTTTCGGTCATACACGCGCTATAGAAATAAGTGGTGCTGCTGATATTTGGTTTCATGAGAACAAAATTGGAATTGACGGTGGATGCGCTTACGGCTTGCAATTAAATTGTTTAATCTATGAAGAGGGTACATATCTTACGCAAATGATTAGAAATAGTAAGTCAGCTCTTTAATCCTATATGGCCTACAGATGGGACCCTAAGGGTCCCATTGTTGTTAATTAGTTTCTAGGAACTTGATCGATATAATCTGATCATTCGTTGTATGAAAACGGATCGAAATCCGCACCCCGAACTCATGCTTACTGTCCTTTAGCCACAGTTTAAATGTCTCTTCGGCAATTCCCTCTGAAACTTGGGTACGCCCGACATGCAAATAGTCAACAATATCGGCTTGATACTTGGCCTTCGTTTGAACCATGGCGAGTTCTCCCCATTTGGCATATTCGGGCTGAATGGAGAATGCATTTGCTATCGGAGTCAATACCTGACTGCTTAATATAATCGTTACACTTAAACCGATAACGAGCAGTAAAGAACGTAACGCAATTATCATAATTACACCTTCACTTTCCAACTAGCTGATAATTACTGAGCATTTATAGGGGATGAATCATTTGTTCTGGTCGAACGATCTCATCGAATTGAGCTTCAGTCAACAAGCCGCTTTGCATAGCAGCCTCCTTCAAGGTGAGTCCCTTACTATGGGCGGACTTAGCGATAGCTGCTGCATTCTCGTAACCGATATGCGGATTAAGAGCAGTGACAAGCATTAAGGAGCGCTCTACATTCTCTTGAATTACCGCAAGATTTGCTTCTATACCGACTGCGCAGTTATCATTCCAGGAAACTATGGCATCTGACAGCAACCTCGTGGTTTGCAGGAAATTGTAGATGATGACAGGCTTGAACACGTTTAGTTCAAAATTTCCTTGGCTAGCCGCAATTCCTATCGTGATATCGTTACCCATAACCTGTGCCACAACCATCGTCAGCGCTTCAGACTGTGTGGGATTCACTTTTCCCGGCATGATGGAGCTTCCGGGTTCGTTCGCGGGGATGGTGATTTCGCCAATCCCGCTTCTTGGCCCACTTGCAAGCCATCTCACATCGTTGGCAATCTTCATCAGATCAGCAGCTAAAGCCTTCAGTGCTCCGTGAACATACACGAGTTCATCATGACTAGTGAGCGCATGAAACTTATTGTGTGCGGTTTCGAATGTTTTCCCGCTTAATTCACTAATCTTATTCGCAACCTTCGCACCGAATTGGGGGTGGGCATTGATCCCCGTTCCTACGGCTGTACCACCAATGGCTAGCTCTCTTAGGCTCTTTGAGCTTTCTTGTATCATGTGAGTTGTTTTGTCTAGCATTCTCACCCAACCGCTCATCTCCTGCCCGAGAGTAAGAGGGGTAGCATCTTGTAAGTGTGTCCGACCGATCTTGATTACATTAGCGAATTGATTGCTCATGAGGTCTAATGTTTCTTTCAGCTTCTTGATCGCAGGGAGAACCTGGTCTTCGACCGCGATAAGAGCGGCAATATGCATTGCAGTTGGAAAAGTATCGTTGGAGCTCTGAGATTTATTCACATCATCGTTCGGATGAACACGAAGATCACTACCTTCAGCAATTAAGAGCTGATTGGCACGATTGGCAATGACTTCGTTGACGTTCATATTGGATTGCGTGCCGCTACCTGTTTGCCATACCGCAAGAGGGAAGTGACTATCCCATCTTCCTTGTATGATCTCATCTGCTGCTGTAATTACCGCGTTAGCCTTAGCACTGTCCAGCTTACCAAGCTCAAGGTTTACGATTGCTGCGCTTTTCTTGAGCAAGGCGAATACATGGATTAATTCGATAGGCATTTTCTCCATACCAATTCGAAAATTGGCTAAGCTACGCTCTGTTTGCGCACCCCAAAGCTTATCTGATGGCACTTTTACCTCTCCAAGAGAGTCTTTCTCGATTCGGAATTCCATAGACACACCTCACATTCGATTAATGGGTAAGGAAGAAGATGAGCATTAAGCGTAGGATTCATCTTATATAACAAAATTAAACATAAGCTTCGGAAATGAAAAAATAATTATTCTCTAACCCAGATTATGAAAGTTATAATAGATTCATGTTCTACACAGCTGAGTCGTTGGAGGTGCCTCTCATATCTATAGATGTTGTATTTCCGGCTAGTGTATATCACGGCACAGTGGATATTCATCTTGAATCATTCAAGGAACGCTTATTGAATAAGAAGTATTGGAAATACGGTCGAGATTTTGGCCAAGGGTTCTATACAACGAACTCAATCGAGCAAGCTAAGTCATGGGCTCGATCTATGCGAGATAAGCTGAATGAGGGAAATCCCTGTGTGTTAGAGATCAACATAGATACACAACGACTGAGTAGCGAGCCTAGTTATCATATTTTCACAGGCATTTCCTCCAAATGGGCGAAATATATATATCAACACCGGACAGTCCCCACCATGGGAGAAGACCCTTGTCAATGCCACGCGAATATCATCATAGGTCCAATGGCTGATGCCGATACTGGTAAGATTGTGCAGAATGGGGTAAGATTGAAGAAGGATAGTGAATGGTTTCTGGACAAGATCACGCGTAATCATTCGAATCGACAGCTCGACAGTATGGAGCTTGGTAATCAGATTGCTTTTAGTGATGAGAACCTCGCACCCATGCTTACAATTACCGGCATTTATCTCTACCAAGGAAGAAGGTGGCGCTATAATGGCAACGGGGAAGAGATTAAGCAACTATGAGAAAGCCATTGCAACTGAACTCCAAACGCTGTTCGATTACACACCTGTGGAAGCTAAAGAAATTGTGGATGAATATAGAGCAGTGATGGAAATGCTCGGCGGCTATCCGATGGCAGCGGACTATGCGGAATATTTCCACAAAGCCAAGCAAGAAGGACGAACGGGCAAAGAATGGTTGAACGCCATTATGAAGAGAAGAGAAGAAGCTGCGGCTGTCGCTCAATAATGAAAAAAACCACTCCTCTGAGTGGTTTTTTCATGATTAGCCTTCCTCTTTACGACGATCAATGGCTTCAGCCATCGTTTTGTCGGTGAGATGGGCATAAATTTGTGTCGTTTCTGGTGAGGCATGTCCAAGCTGCTCTTGGGTTTTATATAGATCATTACTTAAGTAGTAATCGGTGGCAAATGAGTGCCGGAGCTTATGTACGGACAAGAAGGGTTTGCCGAATCGTTTGGCATATTTCATGACCATTTCCTGTATCGCTCGCTTGGTCATGCGTGAGCCCTCCTTTTTCCCATTGGCGATAGCAAGGAATAGGGCTTTTTCTTTCTTCGGTGCTTTATATCTGGATTCACGCTGTCCTAAGTACTCCTCTAGATCGCTAATGGCCTCTTGCCGGAAGTAAACTGGAGTTTTGAACGTATCGTCATTTTTCCCTTTGCGGAACACATATACAAGCCTTTTCTTGAAGTCGACATCGTCCATATTCAGGTTGACGAGCTCAGATACCCGCAAGCCAGAATTGAGGATGAGGCTGACAATACAGCAATCGCGAATGCGATTTAACTCATGGGAGTAGATGGCTTGTTTATTCGCCGCCACGTCATGTGCATAGTCTAATTTAATGTAGTTAATGAATTCAATAATCTCTTGTTCCTGAAGTAGTTTGCCTTCAAGCTTTGCAGCAGTATCTTTAGGCTTCTGAGTCCGTTTAACCGATACCTTGGCCATGACATTACGCTTCAATAGCGGGTAAAAGTTATCATCTTCGGCAATTTGACTTAAATAGTGGAACAAGGAACGTAGGGAGGATAGCTTGCGGGAGATCGTTGTCTTCGTATTAGCGTTGTCTCGTTTTGTAGCGAGATGCATTCGGAAGTTATCGACACTATCCATATGGAGACGTTCCAGGTCTTCGAGAGGGACTTCTGTCATTTTTGCTGCAGAAGTTAACCCCTCCGCCATTAACCACGACAGAAATACTTCATAATCTCTTATATACTCCAACAGGGAAGAGGGCGATAGGTCGGGAAGCTTATAATTCATGAACTTCTCCACGTACCAAGGCATCCTCGGGATACGTTGATCTAGCTCTTCACGATCCTTGCGTTTCTGTAAGTTCATTCCTTCACCTCATTCGGTATAGTTCAAATGTAAGGGGTATAGCTGAAAAGATCAAGATGTCCAGCGGCGCATTGTTTGATAAGTTTAAATTGACTCTTGACAAGAAGTTTGGATGCCATTAGTCTATTAATTAATAAACCTAATTAATGAAATGTTTTCTAGTCAGAAAAGAGGAATAGCATTGGTTAAACGCTCGGCGGATCAAAGGCTTATCCGTCTTACGAATCAGAAGCTCATTATGGATACCATTCGATCTAACGAAAGCGCTACGAGAAGTAGCCTCTCGAAAGCTCTCCAATTAAGCGTGCCTAGCGTATGTACGAACGTTGACCAGTTGATTGATCTTGGGATAATTCGGGAGACAGGTGAGGAGATCTCGAGTGTCGGCCGCAAAGCCAAAATGCTGAAGATGAACTACAATTTCGGATATCTCGTTTCGATTGATCTTAGTAATCCTTGCATCACACTCGCGATCAGTAACTTGAAACCGACCATTCTCGATGAGCTCAAGTTTGACCTGGAACAATTTGAACTTGAACAACTGATGGATCTGTTATTTCAAAACATCGATAAACTATTGAACACCAGTGGGCTGCCTCTTCATCATTTATTAGCGATCTCCCTTTCCGTACCGGGAATCGTAGACAGTAAGAAGGGGATTGCTCATTGTGGATCCTACTTGTCCCCGTTGGGTGAAGTACATTTTCAAGAATTATTACAACAAAAATATGATGTTCCTGTCCTGGTACAGAAGGATATTGATGCTGCTGTCTTAGCGGAAACGAATTATGGAATCGCTAAGGAACGCAGGGATGTCGTATTCGTAAGCGCAGACGTTGGCGTCGGACTTGGTATCGTACTGAACGGGAGCCTATTCAAGGGTAGCACGTATGCTGCAGGAGAAATGTGCAATTTCGTTATGGATAAAGATGAACAAGCGAAAGAAATCTCCGAACGAAGATTAGTCGATTTCGTTTCCGTCAAATCGCTCGTTCATGCGGTTAGAAGAGATATCGCTTCTGGTGCACAAAGCAAAGTTCTGAATGATGCAGGGGGACAAATCGATAAGATCGATTTTAACACAATCATTAAAGGGACTCTCGCAGATGATCCTCTATGCGTCAAACATGTTTCCGAGTGTGCTCGCATCATGGGGATCGCTGTAACAAATATGTTATTATTACTCGACTTGGAGTGCGTCGTACTCGGGGGCGGTTTCGTATCACTGGGAGCTCATTATACGGACACGTTAACTGCTGAAGTACATAAGCATATTCCTACCAATCCCCTTATTGTAATAACAGAGCTAAAGAACAAAGCCGTGTTGATGGGCAGCATCAGTATCGGGTTGGATTCCATCTTCAATGAAGTATTAGTGGAAAAGTCTTTAGGATGATGACTTTTCCTCCTCTATTAGTTAGGAAACTTAATTAACTAATGATTGTTTCTTAGATGACTCTGTCGTCTAAGTTCAATATATAAATCTAAGAATAGGGGAGTTCAAGAAAATGAGGATGGTCAAGGGAAGCAAGTTCACTGTCGTAATGCTATTAATGACGCTGGTGATCGGACTGCTGGCTGGCTGCGGCGGAGAGAACAAGGAGAAATCAAGTAATTCGAGTGATGTAAGCGCTAGCAGTGGCAGCAGTGAGAACACAGCATCGAAGTCGCCAGACAGTGATAAAGAGATTAAATTGCGGATGGCTACCCAGTTCGCTGGATCAGATCCATGGGTACCTGCTTGGACGGAAGCAATTAAAGCTTTCGAAGAGAAGTATCCTAACATTAAGATCGTCGACGAATCGACCCCAGTGAATCAAGAGGCGCTCCGCACAAAGATCAAAGCAGACGCAGCAACTGGTAACCTAGCAGATGTCATGTTCTACTTCAATGGTAGCGAGACGAAGATGTTGGTGGAATCAGGAGAAATCGTTTCTTGGGAGGAAGAGCTGCAGAAAGATCCGGATTGGGCAGCTTTGTTCAACTCCTCTATTCTTGAAAAAGTGAAATACGAAGGTAAACAGTATTCCTTGCCTTACATCGGCTTCTATGAAGGATTGTTCTGGAACAAAACGCTATTCGACAAGCATCAATTGGCAGCTCCAACAACCTATGAAGCTTTCATGAAAGCAGTCGAAGTATTCGCCCAGAACGATATTATTCCATTTGCGACTTCGCTAACGACGCCTTACCTTCAAGAGGCACTTATACTTTCCTTAGTTGGACCAGAAGGGCAGCAGCAAGTGTATGATCCATCCTGGGCACCAGCAATTAACATCATTAAAGAATTAAATGAGAAAAAAGCGTTCCCTAAAGACGCTCTAACTCTCGATGATGATAAAGCCCAAGCGCTATTCTCTGGAGAGAAAGCAGCAATGATGTTTAATGGTTCCTGGACTGCCGTCGGCCTATCCAAAAATCCAGGCATTCAAATTACGCCATTCCCGCTCGTTCCGGGGGGGAAAGGTGAGAACATGATCGTGTCGGGCTTTGGATCTGGTTGGTATATGAAGAATAACGAAGACAAAGCCAAATATGATGCCTCTTTGTTGTTCATTAAGTTCATCACTTCACCAGAGGTCGCGGGTAAGTTTGCAGCGATTGGTGGCACATATGCGGTGCAAACCTTAGATTCCGGTAACACCGCAGAGCTATTGAAAGCAGGTAATGCTATGGTTGCCCAAGCTAAGGATTTCGTCATGCCAATCGATTCCTACGTATCGCGTGAGTCGTATACTGAGTTTCTTAAAGGGATTTCTTACGTAGCTCACAACAAGAAATCGGCTGAAGAAGTACTCGATCAGGCGAAGAAGCTAAGCGATCGAAATAAAGGCTAAACGGTAAAGGCTGGCGTCCCTGGGATGCTGACGAAATGTCGAATCCCAGGGGCATGCCTCCTAGAGGAGGAATACCGGTTGTGAATTTCAAAGATAAAAGATATATTGTGCTTTTCCTAGCTCCGACGGTTATTCTATTATTCGCGTTTCTGTTATATCCTTTGCTACAATCGGTATATTACAGCTTCACCGATTGGTACAATTTCTCGAACGAAAAGACGTTTATTGGATTGGATAATTACAAACAGTTGATCGAAGATCCAGTCGTCGGCATCGCTTTGAGAAATACGTTGATACTCACTTTGGGAGCGATTGTATTGCAAGCTGGAGGAGGGCTGGCACTCGCGCTATTGACGGATAGCGTTAAGCGGGGGTTCAAGTTTTTCCGTACGGTGTTTTTCTTCCCAATTGTGATCTCAGGAACAGCTATCGGATTGATGTTCTCGATTATTTACAATTACGATTACGGCCTTTTGAACGCAATTATGCGGACATTCGGTATACCTGAGCAAGTATGGCTTACAGAGAATAGCTCTATTTACCTCGTATTGATTCCGATTTTATGGCAATATGTTGGCTTTTATTTCGTAATCTTCCTAACGGGCATGTCCAAAATTCCCGAGGATATTTACGAATCGGCACAGCTGGATGGAATTACGGGTCTCCAGAAAGCATTTAAGATCACGATACCGCTGCTACGGGACGTCATCGCCTCATGTCTCACACTAGCAACAGCTGGTGCACTCAAAGTATTCGACGTCGTCTATATCGTAACGAAAGGTGGCCCAATGAACTCCAGTGAGCTACTTAGTACTTACATGTATGACAAGGCGTTTAATGGACAAAACGTTGGGTATGCAAGTACGATCGTCATCACCATGATGTTGCTTGGCGTTATGATTACCGTACTTCTAAATAAAGCCGTAAAGAAAGATACGATTAGCTACTGAATGAAACCTTTCAGCAGCTTAAGCAGGTAGGTGAAAGTCATGTCAACTTTAGCTGGAACGCTCGGTATTAAGCCAAGTAGACGCTCTTATACGAGCAAGGTATTCATTTATGCTCTTCTTATCGCCTGGTCTTGCACGACCATACTGCCACTAATTTGGGTGCTGTTGAATAGCTTCAAATCTTCCGAGGAAATATTGACGAACGCCTTTGGATTACCTGAAGCCTATCGATTCATCAATTACGTTAAGTTAAATGAATATGGCAATATTAATATGATGAAGGGTTTCCTGAATAGTCTAATCATCTCAGGTTCCGTCGTGCTTGGTGTCGCTTTTGTCGCAGGTCTTGCTTCCTTCGTGTTATCTCGTTTTCAATTCGTGGGCAAACAGCTCTTTCATGTGCTATTTGTCGTATGTATGTTGCTGCCACAATTCGCTGTAATTATTCCTAACTTCATTATTATTAAGGAATTAGGCCTTAATGGGACTTACTTGTCCGTCATTTTACCGCAAATCGCGGGTAATTTAAGTTTTGCGATTATTATGATGACAGGATTCATGTCCTCCTTACCCGCGGAGTTAGAGGAAGCGGCAGTTGTGGATGGAGCAAGTATTATGAAAATATATTATCGAATTATTATTCCGCTCTGTATACCGATATTCTCTACAGTATCGATTATGATTTTCTTATGGTCGTATAATGAACTGTTGATGCCACTTGTTTACTTGCCGATTCGAGATATGCAGCCCATTTCCGTGTTATTATCGCTTGTATCTAATGCCTACGGAACGGATTATGGCGCCATGATGGCAGCGATTGCGATTTCAATCCTACCGCTGCTCGTTCTATATATGATTTCGCAGGAAACCGTTATTAAAGGCCTGACCGCGGGTGCGGTTAAAGGCTAAACTTTGGAGGAAACTAGCAATGACTAATGCACTACAAATTATCGTAATCGCAGCTCATCCCGACGAACCTGAAATTTATGCTGGCGGTACCGCAGCATTATATGCTGAAATGGGCCACAACGTTAAATTCGTATCGTTAACGAATGGGGATTGCGGACACTTTCAAATGAGTGGAAAAGAACTCATAGAGAGAAGGAAGCAAGAAGCATATGAAGCAGCTCGCAGGCTGGGAGTGCTTGAATATACACTATTGGACGTAGCTGATGGGCAATTAACGAATGATTACGGAATAAGAGCCGAAGTAATTCGGCAAATTCGTGGCTGGAAAGCGGATGTTGTAATCTCCTTTCACCCGGACGGACCAGGGCATGTTGATAATCGTACTGCAGGAAAAATCGTACGTGACACAGCAGACTTCATCGCAATGGTTCCTAATGCTGTACCGGAAGCACCTCATCTGACGAAGTCGCCATTATTTCTACTTATGCCTGATTACGCGAAGAGAGGTACTTATAAACCGGATATCGTCATTGATGTTGGATCCGTAGTTGAGAAGAAGCTTCTGGGTTGTGATGCACACGCATCCCAATTTTACGAGTTTGCCCCTTGGCAGCGCGGATTTCTTGATCAAGTACCTGAAGGCTGGGAGCTTAGAAGAGAATATCTACTGAAAGGGTGGGATACTTTTCTAAAAGTTTCAAAGGAAATGATCCCAACGTTGATCGCATCATACGGTGAGGACATTGCTAACAAGGTTAGTTATGCTGAACCATTTGAAGTCGCCGATTATGGTAGAAGCCCTACAGATGAAGAAAAGAAAATTTTATTCCCGATGTTATTTCGTTAATTTCAATTTGTGAATTTTCGGATATCCCCTGCCGCTTATGGCTGGGGATTTCGATTTCAATAGAAAAGGTGAGATATATGCGGCAATTCCTCTCCGTAAGTACAAGCTTACGTGTTATTCAATGGTTTATTTTTATGACGGCTAGCTCAGTAGCTTTACCCATTGTTATTGGTGGTGTGTTCCATTTACCTCATGAAGAAATCGCATCTCTAATGCAGCGAACTTTCTTCGTTGTCGGCTTGAGTTCAGCTCTTCAAGCGATTATCGGGCACCGCTATCCGATCGTTGACGGCCCAGCAGGATCTTGGGTCAGCGTATTCATCATGATGGCTGCAATGGCTGCGCAAACAGGGCAAGATGTCAAAGAAGCCCTACAACTGCTACAGGGAGGTCTACTGCTTGCAGGTGTATTATTATTTCTGCTCGGGGTAACCGGACTTTTCTATAAGCTAATTTCGTTGTTTACACCACTTGTGACAAATACTTTCCTATTTATATTGTCAATGCAGTTGAGCGGAGTCTTTCTTAAGGGCATGCTGGGCATTGAAGAAGGAGAGAAGACGATAGACTATTGGAGCGCTCTTATTGCTCTTGGTGTGTTTATCTTGGTCATCTGTTTAACGATTAAAGGAAAGGGTTGGATACGAAATTATGCCGTGCTCTTAGGCATCGTTTGCGGATGGCTGATTCAAGTTTTGGTCAACGGGGGGAAAGGATTCGATACGACAGGACCAACAGAATGGGGCATTAAGCTTCCTGATATTTTTGCTTGGGGACTGCCCAAATTGAATGCAGGAATGGCGATTACGGCTGTCCTGTTTTCATTAATATTAGTATCGAATCTCATCGCTGCCATTTCGGCCGCCGGACAAGTCGTTCCACGTAAAGATGCGGTGTCCCGCGGAGTTTATAACCGGAGTAGTATGGTTGGAGGAGTGTCTCACGGTCTTTCGGCGGCTTTTTCCACGATTGGCATTGTCCCGCTTCCGATTACCGCAAGCTTCATGCGTATGAGTGGGCAGACGCAGAGAAAACCATTCCTTGTAGCATGCCTTGCGTTAATTGGAATCGCTCTTGTGCCTGGTTTCGTTCATTATCTAGCCTTGTTACCGACATCCGTCGCCAGCGCAGTTTCATTAGCTACCTTCGTGCAAATGACGGCAAATTCATTTCAATCCTTAACAAAAGCGGTACAAAGTCAGCGGCAGCTGATGATTCTTGCAATTGGCTTAATTATCGGAGTTGGGTTCACTTTGGTTTCCGCATCTTTGCCTGAAGGACTTCCTGTTGTGATGCAGTACGTGCTTGGAAACGGACTATTGGTCGCTACTCTACTGGTCATGGTTCTGGAGAAATTTTGGCGGCCCACAGAGGAATGAATAGAGTCGTTACTAAAGAGGTTAGGAGCATAACGCTCTTAACCTCTTTGTCTTTTGGCGGGTTTTGAGCGTTCTTGATATAATGGAGAGAATAGTGCGATGCTGAAGAGGGGCGGAGATGCCATGCAGGGTCTGACGAATGGGACTAGACCGTCGTATAATTAAGCGAGGTTCGGGTAAATAAAACATAAATATAATTATGTAAACTTCTAGGAGAATTCACAATGATTAATGATGTTAATAAACTGAATCCGATGATTCGAGAAGCGGAACGGTTTCTAAGGAATTTTCATGAGGAGAACGGTCTTCCTCTAGATGAGTACGAAGAGCGAATGCAGCAAGTGATTACATTAATAAGAGAAACGGGCACATACACCCATACGTTTGAAGAGTTAAAGTATGGCGCACGTATTGCATGGCGCAACAATAGCCGTTGTATCGGCAGACTCTTCTGGGACTCTCTAGAGGTCATTGACGAGAGAGCTGCAGAAACGGAACAATCGATAGCTGATGCTTTGTTAAGACACATCGCTTACGCTACAAATGAAGGACGTATTCGCTCGACCCTTACTGTATTTGCTCCAGAGCTGTCTGACCGATCGAATATTCGTATATGGAATCATCAGCTGATTCGTTATGCGGGTTACCAAACCGCAGAAGGTATTGTAGGTGATCCGGCTTCGATCGCATTCACGGAGCAATGTTTGCAGCTGGGGTGGCGCGGACAAGGGACCAAATATGATGTATTACCCTTAGTTGTTCAGCTTAATGGACGTGAGCCAAAGTGGTTCCCGATTCCGGAAGCTTATATCAAAGAGGTTGAGCTCGTGCATCCTGATTGTGAAGCATTTAACCAGCTTCAACTCAAATGGTACGCGGTACCCATCCTTGCAGATTTAGTACTCGATATCGGTGGAATACGTTACAATGCTGCCCCCTTTAACGGCTGGTATATGGGAACAGAGATCGGTTCACGAAATATGGCGGATATCGATCGTTTTAACGAGCTTCCAGCTATTGCGGATGTGTTCGGTCTTGATCGGACAACGAATACGTCATTGTGGAAGGATCGTGCGATACTAGAGCTTAATACCGCTATCATTCACTCCTACAAACGAAATGGAGTCAGCATTGTCGATCATCACACGGCTGCCGAGCAATTCATGCGGTTTATGAAGCGTGAACAGGACCAAGAACGCAGCGTTAATGCGCGTTGGTCTTGGCTAATCCCACCTATGTCACCTGCTGCTACACCCATATGGAATCAGAGTGATTTGGAGGAATGTCCTGTAAAGCCTGATTTTTCAGCACAACAATGTCCCTATGAAACGAGGAAAGGGTGACTACCTATGGCAATTGTACAAGTAACGATAGTTCCTTTAGGTACAGCTACGACTAGCGTTAGTGAGTATGTAACATCCGTACATGAAGTGCTACAGCAATCTGGAGAAAAGATCAAATATCAGCTCACTCCGATGAGTACGATTATTGAAGGAGAGTTGGACGATTTACTTACGGTTGTACGCCGGATGCATGAGGTTCCATTCGAGAATGGGGCGATGAGAGTGTCTACCACCATTACGATCGATGATCGTAGGGATAAGAAGGGAACGATGGAGCAGAAGCTACGTTCTGTTGAAGAAAAGTTGAAATAAAAGCAAATCATAAAGTGTACAGACTAATATTGATCATTCAATATTAGTTTTTTATTTACAATAGTGTGTGCCGTACAGTATGATGAAATCAGGAGTTGATCTTATGGCTGATGTGAATGAAACGATTAACGGTTTATTGAGCGAGCTGAGACGAGGAACAATCATCATCGGTGTTCTTAGTCAGTTGTCCGAGCCACAATATGGATACTCACTTGTCCCGATCTTGGAGGAGAAGGGAGTGGCCGTCGATCCTGGCACCTTGTATCCACTGCTGCGCAGGCTGGAGAAGCAAGAACTGCTTGAGAGTACGTGGGACACGAATGAAGCCCGTCCTCGCAAATACTACGTTCTAAGTCCGTTTGGACGCGAAGTTTATGCGGGATTGCGTCGGGAGTGGCGCAAGCTGGTCGTTAGCATGGAAGGCATTATGGAAGAGGGTTAAGGGGGAGAATAGGTTGGAAATCATTGAACGGTACATTTATGCGGTCACGCAGCGTCTACCCGAAAAGATGAGGGCGGACATTAAGCAAGAGCTACATGGCTTGATCTTGGATATGTTGGAGGAGCGGGAATCGCCGGGTCAGGCCTCGAAGGAGAATGTGGAGAGTGTGCTGCTGGAGCTCGGTCATCCTAATACGTTAGCTGCTAAGTATCGGGGATATGAACGCTATCTGATCAGTCCGTTTTTGTTCGATTCGTATCTAACAATACTTAAAGTTGTCATGTTTTCGATCGCCATTGGTATGACCGTTGTGTTTGCAATTGATACGATCACATCACCTAATGAGATATTGGAACATTTTATTGATTATTTTGCGAACCTGATTATCGCAGGAGCCCAAGGCTTCGGTTGGGTCACAATCGTCTTCGCAATGATCGATTATCGCCAGCAGAAAGATACCTTAAGTAGCGGCGATAAGAACTTGAAGTGGAAGCCATCCGACTTGCCACATATCCCCGATGTGAACAAACAGATTAAAATGAGCGAGCCGATTACTGGTATTATCTTTACAGTGCTTTTTACGGTGATTTGCTTATATTCAATCGAATTGGTTGGCGTGTGGAGGTTCGATGGCGGTGATCGTACCGTCATTCCGTTTCTGAATGCCGATGTTTTCCAGAACTATCTACCGTTCGTGTGGATACTTGCTGCGTTGGGCATTTTGAATCAAAGTGTTCGAATTATCGTGCGACAAAGAACAGCCAAGCTGCTTGTGTTCCACATCGTGATATCGGTCGTAACCACTGTATTGTTGTGTGTTATGTTAGCTGATCCTGCCATCTTGAATCCAGATTTCATCCAACAACTGCAAGCTGCAGGGGTCATGTCTGACATCGGAAAGGATTACGACACGGTCATTTCGATATGGAACGGAATTTCCGACTGGCTCATCATAATCATTGTATTTTTTGCTCTAATCGATATCATATCCGAAACGTACAAGTGGTACCGAACAAAAACAACTGTATGACGATCCCTCAAACAAGCACATGCTTGATGCATTGGACCATACTAGTAAAATAGGAGAGGATGATTTCATTGCATCGGATTATGATCTGCGAGGATGATCCGAAGCTTGGGGCTTTGTTGAAAGTGAATATCGAGAAATATGGATATGAAACGGGTATCGTAGAGGACTTCGACAAGGTGTTAGAGTTTTTCCAGGCTTATGATCCTCATCTCGTCTTAATGGATGTGAACCTACCCAAGTTCGATGGTTTTTATTGGTGCAGACAAATACGCACCGTGTCCAAATGCCAGATCCTATTCATATCGGCTCGATCAGGCGAGATGGACCAAGTGATGGCACTGGAATATGGGGCGGATGATTATATCACCAAGCCTTTCCACCTTGAAGTCGTCATGGCGAAGATTCGCAGCCAATTAAGACGTGCTTATGGGGAATACGCACAGAATACAGATGAACGTCTCGTTAAGCTGATGGGACTAACCTTATATCCAGAACGACTGGAACTCGAATTAAAAGGAATCATTAGTCCGCTAACCAAGAAAGAGGCCGATCTCTTAGAAACACTCATTCAACATTTTCCACGAGTTGTGAGTCGCGAATCCTTACTGGAGAAGCTGTGGGATGATCAAGCTTTCGTTGATGAGAACACGCTTAATGTAAATATCACACGTCTGCGCAAGAAGCTTCAGGAAATCGGGATTGATAACGGGATTGAAACCGTTCGAGGTGCCGGCTACAAGCTCTTAGCTGCTTGGGACAATAAGGAATAAACAATGAAACTTTTTTTGCGTGAGCACATGCCGCTAGTTATTCTACATATCGTTCAATTGTTCCTAGTGTTGCTCATCTACTGGTTAGATGGGTATCGCAATTTCCATACAGCTCTATATTCCATCTTTATTGGGCTTGTGCTGCTAACGGGTTATTTGATCTACCGTTATACTAGTCACCTATCGCTATATCGGAGGTTAACCGACCCTCTAGAAACTTTGGACGATTCCATCCAGGGGGGCGGTTATACCCCGTTATCTGAAGCCGTTGATCATCTGTTACATACGCAATACGGACATTACCAGCAGCAACTGAAAATACAGGAGAAATCCCGCAATGATCACCTTATCTTCATGAATCAATGGATTCATCAGATGAAGACTCCCTTATCGGTTATCCGTCTTATGATGGAGGAGAGTGATGATGCACGTTCTGTAAGTATTCTTGAGGAAACGGACAGAATGGAGAAAGGGCTTGAAACCGTATTATATGCGGCAAGGCTTGAAACCTTCGAACGTGATTTTCAAGTGGAGGCCGTCCCGATTAGAGCAATCGTGGAAAATGTCATTCATGAGAACAAACGTTTGTTTATTGGCAGCAAAGTATATCCCGAGCTCAATGTAGATCCACATTTAATCGTCGAAAGCGATGCGAAATGGCTTACCTTTATGATCAACCAGCTCGTTACGAATGCGATCAAATACTCTGCGGATAGTCATCAGAAGGTGATCTTTACAGCCACTCAGTCAGAGAATGAAGCATGTCTAGAAATTCGTGACCATGGCATTGGGATTCCTGTAGCAGACAGGAAGCGGGTATTCCAAGCTTTCTATACAGGTGACAATGGTCGAAAGTATCGGGAATCGACTGGGATGGGACTTTATTTCGTGCAGGAAATTGGTAACAGACTCGGTCATCGTATTGAATTAGACTCAGAAGTTGGAGAGGGAACGTGTGTACGTATTGTGTTTTCTTCCTACCTTACAAAGATGTAATGTTGCTGAAAGGCGAATCGATAGTGCTTATTCCTCTCATCCCTTACACTTCTATTAGAAGCAGCAAATGGTCTGCACTATGAAGAGGAGAGAATCATGATGGAGATGCTAAGTGTTAGACAATTAAACAAGATTTATGGAGGGAAGGTGCCTTCTCGCGCACTAACTGATATTAGCTTATCGATAGAGCAAGGTGAATTCGTAGGTATTATGGGCCCTTCCGGAAGCGGGAAAACGACGCTACTCAATTTGGTTGCAGCGATCGACGAACCGACGACCGGAGAAGTACTCATCAATGGAAAGAATCCACACAAACTGAAGAAAAGAGAGTTAGCACGCTTCCGACGCAAGGAATTAGGTTTTGTATTTCAGGACTTCAACTTACTGAACACATTGACGGTTGAAGAGAATATCGTTCTGCCACTGACGCTAGAAGGAGAACGTGTCAAGGTGATGGAGGAGAAAGTATCCGCCATAGCCCGGCAGCTAGGCATTGAAGCCATTCTGAAGAAACGTACCTACGAGATATCTGGGGGACAAGCACAGCGGACAGCGATAGCTAGGGCGATGATTCATTCTCCGAAGTTTCTGTTCGCTGATGAGCCTACCGGTAACTTGGATTCGAAGTCTGCAAGAGATGTGATGGAGACGCTTAGCACAATTAATCGTAATGAAGGAACGGCAATGATGCTCGTTACCCATGATGCTGTAGCAGCCAGCTATTGCCACCGCGTTATTTTCATTAAAGACGGCCAGTTATTTAATGAGATTAATTGTGGGGATAATCGCCAAGCCTTTTTCCAGAAAATCATTGATGTACTGTCTTTGTTAGGAGGGAACGCGCATGACCTTTCGTCAATTCGCGTTTAATAATGTGTTGCGCAATAAGCGCACATACGCCGCCTACTTTCTTAGCAGTGCGTTCTCCGTCATGGTTTTCTTCGTCTATGCTGTATTTGCCTTTCATCCTGCGCTAGGAAGCGGGGGAATCAAGAAGCAGATTACATCAGGTATGCAATTTGCCGAGGTGCTCATATACGTATTTTCGTTCTTCTTTGTTCTATACTCCATGAGCTCATTCCTGAAAACGCGTAAGAAAGAGTTCGGTCTTATGGTCATGCTCGGGATGACAAATACACAGTTAAGAACGATGGTATTTCTAGAAAATATCATCATTGGCTTCTTCGCAACGCTAGCTGGTATTGGGATGGGCTTAGTGATGTCTAAGATCATGCTACTTGCAGCAGAAAACTTCTTGATGCTTGATGAAGCTTTGCCATTTTACATGCCATTTAAGGCTTTAGCTTTGACCTTCGTCGCATTCGTGGTGTTGTTTGTCCTTATTTCTTTGTTTACCGTGGTCATTCTTAGGACGAACAAGGTCATAGACCTTATTAAGGGTAGCAGCATGCCTAAGAAGGAGCCGAAGTCGTCCGTTCTGTTGTCTTGGCTCGCGGTCATCCTTTTAGGCGGTGGATATGCGGTTGCATTGGTTGTAAAAGGCATGTTCGTGTTCTATGCGATGGTTCCCGTAACTCTGGTCGTTATCGTAGGCACGTATTTCTTGTTTACGCAGTTAAGTGTATATCTCATCCATAAAGGGCGCAATCACCGCTCGTTGTTTTGGCGTAAGACAAATATGTTATTCCTCTCGGATCTCGCTTACCGGATGAAGGACAATGCACGTACATTTTTTATGGTGGCCATTCTCTCAACCGTATCCTTCTCTGCGATTGGTTCCTTAGTCGGGTTTAAGACGATGGCGACGGACATGATGACGAAAGAAAATCCGTTTGCTTTTGAATATGTATCCTATAACGACAATAAAACAGAGGCTGAGGACGTTGCGTTAATCGATTCTTCTCTTCAAGGTGAAGGAATTTCCTATAATCGTCTGCAAGTCGCAATGTCAGAGCAACAGGTAAACCATTCAGACCGTAAAGTAATCATTGTAAAGGCTGCGGATTATAACCCCATTGCTTTGGCAGCTAATGAACAAACGGTTAATCTGAAAGATAACGAGTCCATGATGATTTATTATACAAATTCAATTGCCGGAAATGTTAATACAGGAAACGTAGAGAACGTCGAGCTTGCTGCATTGGAAGGGATAGAACTGAAACCCCTTGGCAGTATTCCATCGGTTACTCTGCCTATGTATGGGAACTACTATGTCATTTCTGATTCTTTGTTTGATCGGCTTAATCATGATAAGCTCGAAATGTTCTATGCATTCGATGTAGAGAACATGAAGGGAACCAAAGATGTTGGGGAGAAGCTAACTCAGAAGTTGGTTTCTAGAGGGAATCATTTTATGTCTCTTGCATATCAATTGCATCAGATGATCCAAGGGTTTGGAGTTGTCTTATTCATCGGCTTATTTATTGGGGCGGTATTCTTTGTAGCTTCTGGAAGCTTCCTATACTTCAGACTTTATGCGGATATTACGGATGATAAGCTCAAGTTCAAGTCGATTACTAAAATCGGGTTAACCGATGGAGAATTGTCAAAAATCCTAACGAAACAGCTTCTCATCTTGTTCTTCGTTCCGATTGTTGTAGCTGTTGTACATGGAGCTATCGCATTAACTTCTTTACAGAATATGTTCGGATATTCCATGATGAAGGAGTCTGTTATGGTATTGGGAACATTTGTTCTCATACAGGTGATTTACTTCCTGTTCATAAGAGCCAGATATATTAAGCAGGTCATGGCATAAGGGAAGGGCGACTGTCAAAATGGATGTAGCGAAGAGAAAAGCACTCATTGTTGGTGGAACTGGGCTTATCGGGAACCAATTATTACAGTTATTGCTACAATCAGAAGCTTATGAGAGTGTAATCGTATTGATTCGTAAACCATTAGCGATCAATCATCCGAAGCTCATTCAAAAAGTGGTTGATTTTGATGATTTGGATAATGGAGAACAAATGTTCGGTGTTGACGATGTTTTTTGCTGTCTTGGAACGACAATTAAGAAGGCTGGATCTAAAGAAGCCTTTTTGAAGGTTGATTTTGACTATCCATTACAAGTGGCACAGTTGGCAAAAGAGAATGGTGCAACACAGTTTCTAATTGTAACCGCAATGGGGGCTGATCGTCATTCCCGTGTCTTTTACAGCCGAGTGAAAGGTGAAATAGAAGAGGCATTGAAGCGGGTTAAGTTCCCATCGTTGCATATTTTTCATCCTTCTTTATTGCTTGGCAAACGAAATGAATTTCGCTTTGGAGAAAAGGTCGCAGAGATCATTAGTCCTATACTTTCACCGCTGTTAAGAGGGAAATTAAGCAAATACAAGCCGATACAAGCGAAAGATGTAGCTCAAGCTATGGTCCGCATTGCGACTGATAATCGTAAAGGTGAGTTTGTATATGAGTGGAAACAAATGATGAGTGATGGATCAGTTAAGTAAGTGGAACAAAGAGTGAATGAGGGCAACTCCCACAGATCAGATTTCTGCTGATCTATGGGATTGCCCTTTTTTATAGTAATCCCGAATTCTTAACATCTGTATAGAAGCGACTGAATTCCTCAAAATTCAGTTGTTGTGCTGCATCGGATAAAGCAACAGCTGGATTCGGATGAACTTCAATCATAATGCCATCAGCTCCAGCAGCCAAAGCTGCCTTAGCGCATGGCGCCATAATATCCTTGCGACCAGTAGAATGAGTAACGTCTACGAGCACCGGCAGATGTGTTTCTTGCTTGAGGATCGGTACAGCCGATATATCTAAGGTGTTGCGGGTTGCCCTCTCATAGGTGCGGATTCCGCGTTCTATCAACATAACCTGGGTATTCCCACGAGATACGATGTATTCCGCAGCATGAACAAATTCATCCAGCGTTGCAGCTAAACCACGTTTGAGAAGGATCGGAGTACGAACGTCGCCAGCAGCCTTTAGTAATTCGAAGTTGTGCATGTTCCTTGCGCCGATCTGAATGACATCAATGTATTCGCTAGCCAACTCGATATGTGCAGGATCCACAATTTCACTTATCGTTTTGAGTCCAAACTCGGATGCAACCTCCTTCAATATACGTAGACCTTCAATGCCTAAGCCTTGGAAGTCATAAGGTGACGTTCTCGGTTTGAACGCACCACCACGCATAACGGTGATACCGGCTTCTTTGAGAGCAATCGCCACTTGGCGAACCTGCTCATAGCTTTCAACAGAGCAGGGACCAGCCACCATCATCGGTTTTCCAGCTCCGATCGTGACATCCCCAAGAGTGATCACTGTATTTTCCTTCTGTTTCTTGCGGCTGACTAGCAAATGCTTCTGATGGTCTGATTCTTGAAGCTTTAATGAAGCTTGAAAGATTTGCTTAAATAGATGACGCACGGTGTCGTGCTCGAATGGACCTGTATTTTGAGAAACGAGCTCTTCAAGCATGAGCTTTTCACGTACGGGATCAAATTTAGGGACTCCTTGTTTTACTTTCTCCAGACCGATCTCTTGAGCGATACGTGCCCGTTCTGACAATAGCTCAAGCACCTGAAGATTAATTGTATCAAGCTTTCCCCGTAGTTGTTCCAAATGGCTCTGACTCTTGGTCATGTAAATCTCCTCCTTAGGTTTATGAAAATGCAAAAAACTCCCCGCCGCAAGGGACGAGGAGTCGTGGTACCACCCTAATTTAGAAATGAGCTAATAACGAATAGCACCATTTCACTTAGCCCTGTAACGTAGGGGATACGGATATTCCTACCGCCTGCCATGTCATAGCAAACATTCAGATATCAGCTCCGGAATGAACTTCAGCGAGATGTACTTTCGGCTGCTTTCAGTCGGTGGCAGGCCGTCCCTGTAACGTACTTTTCTCCGCTTACTCTTTCCATCGGTGCTTGTGTTAATTAATGGTGAAACTAATTAATACGCATTGTATAACAAGAGATAAGAGCGTGACAAGCACGTGATTTAAAGCGTAATTGCTTTATTGCGGTGAAGAATCATGTCGCGCCGATATCTATCCATCTAGGAAATTAGATCCAACCTGAGAGTTAGATAGCTCTTGAGTTGTCAGTTCCTGTCATCACAATACAAAATTATCCCTATATGATAGGAAAATGCTCTACCAATATTTTACTGCCATTATATAATCTAGTTGTTATGACTCAACCACTCTAGGAGGTCCACTATTTATGAAAAAAAGTCATCTGCTCATTCCGCTAAGCACGATCCTTGCAGCAACGACAGTCATTGGTTCGGTTGGCGCAGCAGAAAAAAGTGTAACCTTGGTTGTAAGGCATACGCAATTGGGTGAGGCGAAACAACAACGCCTCAATATTCTAAACGATGTTTTGAAAGGGGTTACAAAGGAAGTCTCCGGAGTTACTTTCAAGTTAGACGGCGTAGATTCCGACGTAAACCGCAAAGAGAAACTGCGCTCGGAAATGGCAACTGATTCTGCTCCGGCAATTTTCGATCTGTTTGGTGGAGCCGATACGCAGTTGTATGCTTCTGAAGGAAAGCTTTTGGATTTAACCCCTATTATTAAAGAGCTTGGCTTACAAAATAAATTCATTTCATTAGGTGAGTTTACGGTAGACGGTAAAGTATACGGTCTTCCGATCGGCGGTTTCCAAGAAGGTTACTTCTACAACAAACAATACTTTACACAAAACAAGCTGCAAGTTCCTAAAACATTAGACGAGCTTGAAAAGCTGGCCGAAACCATTAAAAAGAAGGGGAAAACTCCTTTTGCGCAAGCATCCAAACAAGCTTGGGTAGCACTAATGACAGCTAATACATTGTGGTCCCGTTATGCAGGACCGGAAATTACTTACGGATTTGCAACCGGCAAAACCAAATGGAATAGTCCTGAGATGGTCGCAGCTTTCACAAAGTACTCGGATTGGGTTAAAAAAGGCTACTTCAAAAAAGGTGAACTTGGTCTAGAGTACGCTGAACAACGCAATCAACTCATTCGCGGCGAAGCGATCATGATGTATGATGGCTCATGGGCTTCAAGCGTATTCGCAGATGTTAAACAAGCTGGTAAAATGACTAACCAAGTGGGATACTTCCCAATGCCTAAAGCAACTAACGGCAAGGGCAGTCAGACTGCAGTAAACGGCGGTTTCTCTAACGGTTATGGTTTCTCGGCAAAAGTTAAGGATAATGCTAAACAATTAGCAGCAGTTAAATCATTCATCAAAAACATGTATAACGACACGATGCAAATTCGCGGACTTGAAGCAGACGGCGTATTGCCTTCTATGAAAGTAGATAGCGGAAAAATTGCAAAAGCAAAAGTTTCTGACCTAGTGAAAGAAATTATTGCAGTAGGCAACAAAGCAAACGGTGCATTCCCGGCATTCGATGCTCTCGTTCAACCAGACGTGAACACGGCCATTAGTGAAGGAATTCAAAAATTAATCGGCGGGAAAACCACTGCTAAGAAAATGCTAGACGACGTTCAAGATGTTCAAGAAGAGGCAAACGAAGACGCTGAGTAATTATCGAAATGCAAGATGAGTAGAAGAGTACCACCCGCCTAAGAGTGGGTGGTACTTTTTATAAGAACGATCAGACGAGTACAAGTCAGACTTCACGGAGGTAACAATGAATAAAGCATTAAGAAAACCTATGACTTATATATTCTTTATGTTGCCCATTCTCATACTCTATATCTTATTTTTCATATATCCGATGGTCGATGCTTTTGCCAAAGGCTTTACGAAATGGAACGGCATTGGAACGGCTGAGTTTAATGGAATGAAAAACTTTGAAAAAGCATTTTCAGATGATAAATTTTGGAATTCAGTCAAAAACAATAGTTACTTCATTTTGTTCTCTGTTTTCGTGCAAGTCCCGATCATCGTATTTTTCTCTCTATTGATCAGCAATGTAAAAAAACTCAAGGGATTATACAAAACAGCCGTATTTGTTCCCTCCGTCATGTCAACCGCGGTAGTCGGTATTTTGTGGAGTTTCATCTACGAGCCTGATATCGGCTTGTTTAATATACTCCTGACGAAAATGGGATTTGATCCGGTTATGTGGTTATCTGAACCCAAATGGGCCATGATTTCAATTTTGATTACGAATGCCTGGCAGTGGACAGGGTTCTATATTGTCATGGTTCTTGCCGCGATCTTATCGATTCCAAAGGAAATCGATGAAGCCGCTGTAATTGATGGGGCTAACGGTTTTCAACGCGGAATCCGAATTACGATGCCTCTGATCATGCCTATTATTTCCGTTGTTATTATGCTCTCCATCGCAGGTGCGATGAAAGCGGCCGATATTGTTATCGTCATGACCAAGGGTGGCCCTGGGGGAGCAACGGATGTTATGGCAACCTACATGATCAAGTATGGAATAACGAACGTGAAGTATGGTTACGGCAACGCTATCGCTGTGTTAATTTTTGTTTTCACTCTAATCATTACAGTGTTGTATCAGTTATTGATTGCTAGAAGAAGCGAAAGGGTCGAATACTAATGATGATAAGATCGATGAAAAAAAGTGTCAGTCACATTATTTTACTTGTCTACTTGATCGCGATTCTTTATCCGTTCCTGTTCGTTCTCTTTTCGTCTTTTAAGACGGATAATCAGGCGATTGCGAGCAATCCATTTGGTCTCCCATCCTCGTTTCATTTTGAAAATTATAAAGAAGCATGGGTGAACGCGAAAATTAACGTGTATTTTTTTAATAGTTTGTATATCGCAACGCTTTGCTCAATCGCAACCATCATCATTTCCTCCCTGGCAGCATTTGCGATTACACGGATGCGTTATTTGAAAATAAGCAAGGGAATGTTCCAATTTATACTGATCGGCATGCTCATTCCGGGAAATGCCTTACTACTACCTATTTACATATTGCTAAAAGACACATCTATTTTAGGTACCCATTTGGCGCTCATCATTCCCTATACCGCTGGAGCCATTCCATTTACGGTAATTATATTGTCTGCATTTATGCGATCTATACCAGGTGAGCTTGAAGAAGCTTCTGTCATGGATGGCTTGAGTGCAAAGGGGATTTTCACTAAAATTATTTTACCTATTACAGTGCCAGCCTTGGTAACCGTGTTTATTGTTAACTTCATTGGAAACTGGAACGAGTTTCTGATGGCTAACTTCTTCATCTCTACGGATGAATTAAGGACACTGCCTGTAGGAATGGTCGGTTTCCGCGATATCTATAATACGAATTATGCTCAAATGTCAGCAGGGATTGTATACAGCATCGTTCCGGTCATGATTATCTATGGCGTTTTACAAAAACAAATTATTGAAGGCTTAACGGCAGGCAGTGTAAAAGGCTGATCATCTTAATAGACATTAGAGTTAATGAAATCCGCGTAGTTGATATGATCCCCTTAGGGTTGACAGGGAAGTAAGGTCCAGATAGGTTAAGTTTTTGGACTTTACACCTGTTAAACTAGAGGGGATTTTTTCATGGTTTTTTTATCCATGTAACCTAATGATAAGGTGGCGGAGGAGGGTTATTAATGGGATTAAATAAATACTGAACATGAATACATAACATAAATTATGTAAAATAATTCAACGAAAAACAAATAACTGCTGACGCGCAGTGTTAATGTTTTCATTCTTAGCACGACAATGGGTAGCGAGGATCCTCGTTAATCTTTGTTTGCCGCAAGGATCTCGTTACCAGCTAAAGGCTTCTTCCCAACAAAGTCCCGACTTGTTTAGCCACATCTCTAGGGGGATAGGGCATGCCGTTTTTAATCCACCATTCAATGATCCCGACATAAGCCGTTCCCGCATACTGCAACAGGACATCATCGCTTAGCTCCGCGTTTTTGCCGCTGTCTCTGTCGATCTCGCCTTTGAATCCTTCCATGAATGCAGCCAACAGCCGAGTTCTGAACGTTAACGGAGCTTCTTTGCTGGCTAGCATCGTCGAGAAGAATAAATAATTTTTCTCGAAATATTCAAAATAAGGAATCAGAGCATCGGTCCAATCCAACTCGCACGCCCATTCGCCCATCTCGTCCAATTCGTTCAAATGCATCTCGATGAGTTTATCCAACAAATCGTATTTATCCTGATAATGCAGATAGATCGTTCCGCGATTGACGTTCGCCCGGTCCGCAATATCCTGAATGGTGATGTCGTCGAACTTTTTCTCGGTCATCAGGCCGATGACGGCTTGTTTCAAGGCGTCTTGCGTCTTTGCGATTCTTCGATCTACTTTCGCCATCGTACCCACCTGACTTTCTAAAATAATGAACGTCTTCGATGGTTTTGTTGATTTATGAACAAGACGCGCTTCATTAACCATTGAACGTACGTTTCAAGCCTCTATAATAATAGACACAAGTTGATTAATCAACTCTAATTGAATTTTTACACTATCGCTTACTATCGTTGATCTTCGGTTTCATCTTCATCTCAGCGAGAAACCGCTTGTTTAATCGCCATTTACAGGAGGGATTGTCAATGATTAAGGCTATCGCACGCGCAGTATTCGGTTCGGTAGGACCATTCAAACCAACCACGATCGAACGAAGAGATCTACAGCCGCACGACGTACTGATCGAAATCAAATACTCGGGAATTTGCCACTCCGATATCCATACGGCTCGCGGCGAATGGGGGCCGGTGAACTATCCGCTCGTCCCGGGTCACGAGATCGCCGGCGTCGTCGCTCAAGTCGGCAGTAAGGTTACGAAATATGCCATAGGAGACAGAGTAGGGGTAGGCTGCATGGTCGACTCCTGCAGAGAGTGCGACCGCTGCCGCGAGGGGAACGAACAATATTGCCGCAATGGCAACACTGGGACGTATGCCGCCACCGATCGATACGGACAATACACGCAAGGCGGGTATTCCACGCATATCGTCGTCACGGAAGACTTCGTCGTCCGTATTCCGGACGCGCTCGGTCTTGACGTAGCCGCTCCGCTCCTATGCGCGGGTATTACGACGTATTCGCCTTTGCGCCATTGGAAGGCGGGACCCGGCAAGAAAATCGCTGTCGTCGGACTCGGCGGGCTCGGCCATATGGCCGTGAAGCTTGCTCGCGCCATGGGCGCGGAGGTTACGGTTTTATCCCAGACGTTGAAGAAAAAAGACGACGGCTTGCGGATGGGAGCGGATCATTATTACGCCACGAACGATCCTGAGACGTTTAACAAGTTGGTCGGTTCGTTCGACCTCATCATCAATACCGTGAGCGCGAAGATCGATGTCGGTGCGTATCTCTCGTTGCTGACGCTGGACGGTACGATCGTCAACGTAGGCGCTCCGGCGGAACCGATGTCCATTCACGTCTTGCCGCTCATCCTTCAGCGCCGCTCGTTTGCCGGCTCTACGATCGGCGGCATTCGTGAGACGCAGGAGATGCTCGACTTTTGCGCAGAGCATCGCATCGCTCCCGAGATTGAGGTTATTGCCGCTAATCAGATTGATGAAGCCTGGGAACGCGTATTAGCTTCGGATGTCCGGTATCGGTTCGTTATCGATATTCGTACGATGAAGGAGGAAATAGAATGGCGGAAAAAGTAACCGCAGGGCGTGATCTTTTAGGCGAATTCGCACCTAAATTTGCAGAATTCAACGATGATGTTTTGTTTGGACAAGTATGGAGCCGTGAAGCGGAGTTGAGTCCGCGTGATCGCAGTATGATCACGGTTGCAGCGCTTCTTTCCGGAGGAAACTTCGAACAATTACAATTCCATTTGATGAAGGCAAAAGCGAATGGAGTCACAAAAGAAGAAATCGTTGAAGTGATTACGCATTTAGCCTTTTATTGCGGGTGGCCCAAAGCATGGTCGGCTTTTAATTTTGCAAAAGAAATTTATAAGGACTAGGGAGGACAATACTCATGATTATAAAGGATAGGAAAGAAACCATTTTATTCGATGCAGGCGAACCAAATCCGTATTCTCAATATTTCGTTGGTCAAAGTTATTTGAAAATGCTCACGCCAGGACCCAATGCGATCGGAAACGTAACGTTTGAACCAGGTTGCCGCAACCACTGGCATTCTCATGCGGGCGGGCAATTCTTGTTCGTTACCGCCGGCGAAGGTTACTATCAAGCCGAAGGTGAACCCGCGCAACGCTTAAAAGCCGGCGATGTAGTCATCATTCCAGCCGGTATGAAACATTGGCATGGCGCTGCAGATGACTCTTGGTTCGTTCATCTCGCGGCTGCAGGCGACCCAAACAGACCGGAAACAGAATGGTTCGAGCCCGTAAACGATGAGCAATACGCGGAAGCAAATCAAGTGATGTAAATCAATACCGAGGAGGCAAAAACATGCTTGACGAAACCTACAAATTATTGAACGGTGTTGAAATCCCAAAATTAGGTCTTGGCACCTGGCTGCTTAACGATGAACAAGCAGCGCAGGCTGTTCGTGATGCGATTTCTATCGGTTATCGCCACATCGATACTGCACAGGCTTATCAGAATGAAGCTGGTGTAGGAGAGGGAATCCGGTCCGGCGGTGTCGCAAGAGAAGAACTTTTCATTACGACAAAGGTCGCCGCTGAAGTAAAGAACTATGACGCAGCAACGAGGTCTATTGACGAGTCGTTAGCAAAAATAGGCCTGGATCACATTGACCTTGTGATTATCCATAGCCCGCAGCCTTGGAAGGAGTTCCGCGAGGAGAACCGTTACTTCGAGGAAAATATAGAAGTATGGAAAGCATTGGAGGATGCTTATAAGGCAGGCAAAGTAAAGGCCATCGGTCTTTCGAACTTCCTCCAGGACGATATAGAGAATATTCTTGCAAGCTGCGAGATCAAACCTATGATCAATCAGATCTTAGCACATGTGAGCAATACACCTATGGAGCTCATTGAATTCTGCCGGAAGAATAACATTCTGGTGGAGGCCTATTCACCGATTGCCCACGGCGCAATCCTTGATCATGCAGAGATTAAGGAAATAGCTAATCATTATGGGGTATCTGTTGCACAGATAGGCCTGCGGTATGATCTCCAGCTTGGCCTTGTCGTTCTTCCGAAAACGAAAAATCTGGATCATATGAGAATCAATGCGGAGCTTGATTTTGTGATCAGCGATGCAGATATGGAGACTCTGAGGAATATTGAACGCATCCAAGATTATGGTGAACATAGCTTTTTCCCGGTCTTTGGAGTGAAATAACTTTAGACAAAGAGCAGGAGGGATAACCTTGCTGCTCTTTGATGGTTGTTCATTAAATATCCAACTTGCGGGTTCCTAACCATTTCACCATCTCTGGATCGCGATGTGAGAAGAATAGACTTTGTTTCGTATCCAGAGTATGGATCAAATCTATTTCACTCTGATTCAACTCGAAATCAAAGATATTGAAGTTTTCAATAATGCGATCCTTACGTATCGATTTCGGAATCACAATGACTTCTCTTTGCGTCAACCAACGTAAAACGACCTGCGCAACCGATTATCCTCCACTTCTATATGGTCATGATGTGTAAAAGGTTCTAACTCTATACTTTACAAACCTCATTATGCACGAACCGTCGCTTCGAAAGATATCCTATTCGTACTCAATTGTTGCCTAATCTTCTCACGACCCTTAAGGATTGACGAATTTCAGATTATAATCGAAGCAAAGGGAACATGGAAGAGGAGTCGAATCACGATGACGAAACAACAAGAACTCATTCACATTATCAACCGGTATACGGAAGGAGACGGTGTTTTTAAAACCGCCATCCCATCCTTATTTTTCATGCGTCGTTCAAATATGTCGGAGCCAAATCACGGTTTATACAAACCGTCGTTTTGCATGGTCGTGCAGGGGGAGAAGGAAGTTTGGCTTGCAAAGGAACGATTTACATACAGTCCTGCCGATTATCTCGTTGCATCCGTTCATCTTCCGGTAAGCAGCCAAGTCACGGAAGCCAGTCCCGATGTGCCGTACTTAGGTCTCAAGCTTGAACTTTCTCCAAGTCAAGTATTAGAGGTTTTGGATGAGTTTGATATCCGAACGGTTTCCAGCGGAACCGAGCAACGAGCCATGTATGTTAGTCATATCGAATCCGCTTTATTGGATGCGGTCATCCGATTAGCGCGATTATTAGATACCCCAAACGATATATCCGTACTTTCTCCGTTGTATACAAAGGAAATTCTCTATCGGGTTTTACAAGGACGGAATGGAAATATATTGAAGGGGATCGTGATGGAAGAAACGGCCATTCGTCAAATCAGGGAAGTTATCGAACATATCGTTCATCATTATGATCGCTCTTTTCGGATCGAAGAGCTTGCAGACATCGCGAACATGAGTATTTCATCCTTTCACCGACACTTTAAAGAAGTGACTGCCTTAAGCCCTATTCAGTTTCAGAAACAAATCCGATTGCAAGAGGCACGACGTCTACTCTTAACCGAATCTGCGGATGCTGCAGACGTTGCTTATCGAGTAGGCTACGAAAGTAGCTCGCAATTCAGCCGAGAGTATTCACGGTTGTTCGGATATCCTCCGAGGCAAGATATAAACCGACTAAAAGCATGACGAGGGAAGAGAGGCAAGCCTACCGGCTTGCCTTTTTACATGGGATGACCTGCTAAGAGGATTAGGCAATGATTTAAGACAAATGAGATAACAGTCTTTTTGTCCTCTGTCGCATAATGAAGTAAGAATTTGTGAAGGTAAGATGAGCAGCAGCTTGAATCAACTGAAAGGGGAAGCAAAAAATGATTGCAAGATTAAATCATATATTAGCAATCAAAGGTTACCGTTTATTTGTCATCTGCGTTTTATTAGTCGGCATTGGAATATCGATTACCATGCCTTATTTAGCTCTATACTGTACGGAGGAATTGGGGATGAGCGCGGGGGCGTTTGGGCTATTTACTGCGGTGAGCTCATTAAGCGGCGTAGCTGCGAATTCGTTCATTGGCAAACATTCGGATCGTATATTAGATCGAAAGTTCATTATTATGGTAGCCACAGTTTCTTCCGCTGCAGGTTACTGCTCCTATTTAGTCTTTAACCATTTTTTGATTTTACTGGTCATTGTCAGTTTTTTTAGTGGGTTAGGCGCTGCGGCCATGCCACAAATATACGCATACGCGCAGGAGTCGGCAAATGAAAGCAACTCGGATGATCGAACATTCGCGATGTCGACATTGCGTTCGCTCGTCTCGCTTGGATTTCTGATTGGCCCTTTAGTTGGCACCCTTATTTTAAGTGCCATTGGGTATAAAGGGCTCTTTCTAGGTACAGCTTGCATTTTCCTTGTCATCGCATCACTTGTGTCGGTATTTCTACCGAAAAAAAGAACCTCTCAAAAGAAGCGAGCAGGTAATGATCACAGCACTACATCCACCGGTAGGCATATATGGTTTCCGGTTATCGCTTTCGTTTTATTGTTTGCAGTCAACGCGATTAATGGAATCATTACTCCATTGTTTATTGTCAACAAGCTTCATGGTACGCATACGGATGTCGGATTAGTCGTCAGCATTTGTGCTGGATTAGAAATTCCAATTATGTTTATTCTAGGAGCCATTGGCCGAAAGATATCAAACAACTCCTTGTTGATTGGGGCTTGCTTAATTGCAATTATTTACAATTTAATCATTAGTGTATCAACTGATGCCTGGCAGCTTATCGCGGCGCAACTTTTACAAGCCATGTTCGTTGCAATCGTAATGGGGAATGGTCTAAGTTATTTTACTGAATTGCTCCCGAACGCACCGGGTAGATCTTCAACGACCTATTACAACGTAACCATTATAGGCAGATTAATCGGTAATTTAAGTGGTGGTATCATTGCGCAGTACGTTGGGATTCGTGAAGTTTATTGGGTTTGTGTTGCAATAACTTCAGTATCATTCATCATCCTATGGAAGATAAAGCATGTAAAGATAGCACAGACTGTAGCTAAGGGTGAGATTTAAGTGTACCAATGATTAATTGAGTATTCTTTGATTATTACATTACTTCTTCACAAAACCCGTATTTTATACATATGTTCATGGGTTCTTAATTAACAGCCATTTGTGTCCCGTGTTCTCCAAGTTCGACCCGCCTTTTGAACGTATCCAATGTATTTAGTACATTCTCAACGGAATTGAATTGCGACCATATGACATTAGTATTTGGCGAATCAATTAAAGTCCTCATTTCACCTAACAAACCCAATAAACCATTGATATTTCGCAATTTGAACCTCTCCGATATTAGATTAGTTTGTTATTTGAATATTTCTATAGATGCTTGAACTATCCTGCCCGTTAGTTGAGAAAACGACAGCCAGTAATACCGGCTGCCGTCCCTTTGAGTTTATTGAACAAACGTTACCCGTTAGTTGAACTCAACGCTCTTCCCCCATTCGACAGGTTGCTCCAGGATTACCCCGTCTGTCTCCACCCATTGGGTAAGGCTGTTCTCTTTCGCTTGAATAACGATAAAATACAGGTCTTCCGAAGCGGACGTATTCCGCAACGCTCTCACTCCGTCAGGAGCGATTCGAACTGAAGTTCCTTCGAACACATCAAATTCGTTTCCGTCCACTTGTAAGTGACCTTGTCCTTTAACAAAGATGTAGAGTTCCTCATTTTCTTGGTGTTTGTGATAGAAAGGGACTTCCGCATTTGGGGGCAGATTATTGAGTGAAACTTCCATGCTCGTAAGTTTTAAGGAATCTTTTAGAAAGATTTTTCCTTTTAGCATTCCTTCCGTAACGTTTCCAAAATTCGAAAATGTACCTGCATGGTTAACCGAGTAATTCGCTTGATTCGGCTCCAATTTGCTCACCTCACCTTAGATTTAATTGTTTCATTAATAGAATGAAAACTGCCCTTCGAAGAGCGCCCCCAAAGACGCCCGTCAGTGCAGACGTTATCAGCCGTGGTTATTACTACGATTACACTCGTCAAGCCGAGACTTCCAGAGGTTTAGTCTAAACCAATGTTAAACTAAAAGGCTGCCAGGGTTTTGCCTGTTTCGAGCAAGCTCTTTAAATTGCTGAGAATGACAGGCCAGCCATTATTAAATCCATCAATCTTGCCTTCATCTTTGCGAATATCCTTCTCTAATAAATCCTCGTGTCGGAGCGTCAGTTTTACAGTAGAGTTCAAAGGTGATAATTCATAACTAACCTTAGAGAATCGCTCTCCTTCAACGTCTTTGACGCTCCAGGTAACTGTGAGTAGACGATACGGCTCACATACAAGAACTTCACCATGATGATCAACCTTATCTTTATCCATCAATTTAAAGCTGGAGCCAACTTGCCAATCTGAAATGATTTCACGACCGAAAAAATACTGCTTGGTGAATTCACTGTTAGTTAGGGCTTGCCAAAGCTTCTCGGGCGTAGTTGCGATGTAAGTCGTATAAACGAATGAAGTCTTATGCATGGTTAGAATCCTCCTCTAAGGCTTGCTTTAGTGTGTTTAATGCCTCAATCCGGTGACGCTCAAACTTACCGATCCAGCGTTGATAAATTTCCCCGATAGGTACCGGATTAAGATAATGCAGCTTTTCACGGCCTTGCCAAACGACATTAACAAGGTTTGCCTCTTCCAGCAGCTGAAGGTGCTTTGTAACAGCTTGACGAGTCATAGTCATTTGTTTACAAATTTCTCCTAAGGATTGTCCGTTATTCGCGAACAAGAGGTCGAGTAATTCTCTGCGAGTTCCATCGGCAAGTGCTTTAAATACTTTGTCCATGCCCCTATTATATGCAACCATTTAATTGCATGTCAAGCTCCATTGTAAAAAAATACCTGTAGTATATCCATACAGTTTATTACATTATCCTGCCCGTTACTTCAATGAAAAAAGCAGACTGCCGTTGCAATCTGCTTCATTCCACTATCGTGTCCCGTTAGATCAACACCTAACGATGGATTAGTTCCCTCACAAAATTAGTACTTTCCTGTAACAAAGAACGAAGCACATCTACTTCATTGCATCTCTTTTCCCAGATCGGACTTGACCAATCATAAGACTTAATAACATAGACTGCAAACTCCGTTCTATACCAGCCCACATCAACGATATAAAGATCTTTTTCGTAACTAACATGTAGAAGATCTTCATTTAAAGCAGAACCGTTCAATTGATTATAAGTTATGACCCCAGGTGTAAAATCAATATGTTCTAGTATATGTTTTCACCATCCTGATTCCGTTATCGTGTCCCGTTAGTGGAACACCTTGTACGGCACGGCTATTTCTCCAACTCATAGCGGGCCGTGATAATGCCCGACTTAAGCGTTCGGCTGGACAGCAGCTTGAGCCTGATTTTCTCACCGTCGCCGTGGAATGCCGATTTTCCGCCGCCCAAGATGACCGGACAAATCGTCAGCAGGAATTCGTCGATCAGGCCGAGCTCAAGCAACGTCTTCGCCGCCCCCGGACTGCCGAAGATAACAAGATTTTTGCCAGGCTGCTCCTTGAGCGCCTTGATTTCCTCTGCAATATTGTCCTTGATTAGCATCGTATTGTTCCATTCGACAATGTCCATCGAGCCGGAAATGACGATCTTCTTAACATCCTGTAGCCATTTGGCATGCTCCATACCGTGCCTCGACGCATCCGGATTGTCCAGCACCGTGGGCCAGTAGCTCTCCATCATCCGATACGTCGTGCGTCCGTATACGGGAGAGCCGACTTCGGCTACGACCTCCTCGGCGTATTTCTCTAATTCCTCGTTGTACGGAATCCAATCTAGTCCTCCGTTCGAATCCGACGCATACCCGTCCAGCGACACATGCATGAACAATACGAGTTTTCTCATGTTTGCTTCTCCTCCGATTTTGAATTTAGTTATTCGATTTTTTGGCAGTAGGCCATGTTTCGTCCTGCTCATACGTTCACTATAATTCATTACGTTACGTAAGGGTCAAGTGGAAATCTGAATTTTCTTCGAAGACAATAATGTTGCGAAAATCTGCCCGTTAGCGCAACGAGGTTGCCGATGCATACTAGCAGCCTCATTCCGGTTACTTATTGAGCTATAGTGTTCCGTTAGTTCAAACTCTAAGCGTCCAATTACCAATGATTTTCTAACGCTTCTTCAGATCGAGAAAAACCATTTCTGTTATAAAATTGCACACTGTTGCTACTGGGCCAAAGGATAAGAAATTCAACTTCATTTTCTTTTGACCATTTTTCCATAGCGATTTGAATCTCGGTTCCTAAACCTTTGCTTCTAAAGACTGGGCGAGTAAAGACATTGGTAACATATCCGTAATAAGGGTCTGGAGTTTTACCTGGTCTGGGTACTTTATGTATTAACTGTAAATACATTTGTGAAACTATATTTTTTTCAACTTCTGCCACCCAAATATACCAATCTCCGCTTTCAATCGCTTCAACCAAAAATTCGCTACAAATCTGGTGAAACTCCTCAAAGCTAACCGTACTAACTCCATAATCCTCCGTAGAAAAGTCCCAACGCATTTGAACAAGTCCATCTACATCGTCTAATGTTGCTAATCGTACAATAGCCATACACTCTTCCTCCTGTTTCTAGTTTTCTGAACATAACTGCCCGATAGTTGAAAGGCTGCCGATTATGCCGGCAGCCTCGTTCTGATTGCTTATTGAACTATAGTGTCCCGTTAGTTGAATGCCTCAATAGAATTAAATGCAAACATTATTTCTGCTTCACAAACCATTTCATTGTCTACCATGGCGATGCCTGTTCCTTTGACAATCAGTCCCTTGGTTCGGGTCACTTCGAATTCAAGACGGAGTTGATCCCCTGGTTTTACTTGCTTTTTGAACCGACAATTATCAATACCAGTCAGCAACCCTATCTTATGGTTATTGCTCTCTACGTTGGACATAGCGATACCACCCACCTGTGCCAGTGCTTCTACAATCAAGACTCCAGGCATGACGGGATAATCGGGAAAGTGACCAAGGAAATAAGGTTCATTGAAAGTTACATTTTTAATTCCAACGGCTTTCTTTCCCTCAACAATCTCTAAGATTCTATCGACCAAAAGAAAGGGATATCTATGTGGAATAAGCTCTTTAATTTGATAAATATCAAGCATGGATTGCCTCCTCTGATATTGGCTTATAACCATTCTAACGTCATTTGGTGAAATCAGCCATTATTAAACTAATCTGCCCGTTAGTTCAATAAAAAGAACGCTCCCGCGCCATCGCTTGGGTTACGTCCTCCTCATTATATTCCATTTCCAAATACCTATTAAAGAACGTACGCGGGTAGCATGTAGTGCTTAAACAGGGATGCCGCGGCAAATAGCGCCACTAAGCGCCTGTCGTTGGCGATCGCGACAATGTCCCCGAATTTGTGTCGTTTGAACACAATGTCCCCACTTTTGTGTCCTTGTTGCTTTTTCTGTGTGATACCCCATAAATCTATACATATTCCTTTTAGCAAGGTCCCAAAAGTAGCATTTCTAAACAGTCTGACCGCTTTCCCAGTTTTGGGAAAGCGGTCAGACTGTTTAGACGTTATTCATAGCTCTCATGAAGCTAATCACAAACGAGATAACAAAGGCAAGCACATTGATAGCCGTCGCGACGATTCCGCATACCAATCCTGCAATTGCCATACCGCGACCTTGCACCTGTACTCGCTTGATTTCTTTAAACGATAAAGACGCGAACACAATCGCAACGATACCGCTGAAGAAGCCAATGATTCCAAGGACTATGATTCCTCCTAATGGCAAAGCAATTAAGGATATTATACCTAGTACTAAGGAGGTAATTGCTTTGCCACTCGTCTTCGCCTGTGGCGGAACGTAAGATTGGGTTAGCGGAGAAAAACCGTATTGTGGCTCTTTGTGATTGTTATCCAAGGAATATCCTCCTATTAATGAGTCATTATTTCTATTATACTTCTCGTAGTAAAATACTGTAAATATTTCTCGTAAATTAAATATTTTGTCGAACCTTAATGACTCATAAATTTCCTTTAGATTATTATGTGTATCTGACTTGAGCTAAATAAACAGATCAAAATCAGATGATAGATTAATAGCAGTTAAAAAAGAGCGGGCTATCTATTCGATAACCTGCTCTTTTTCTTGATTTTTGGCTCTGCGCCTTAACTTAAGGACATTGCGGTTTAGGCGGCCTCTCCTTCACCATTTAGGTAGTACATTAAAACGTTTCGATCTCCTTCGGCTTACGCTTACGCCAAGCCAGGCTGTAAATCACAGGCAATACGACTAGCGTCAAGAGTGTTGAGGTGAACAGCCCCCCGATAACCGTAATAGCGAGTCCTCCTGACACCACACTCGTAGACGACGAGTTAGACAGTGCAACAGGCATAAGAGCCAGCATCGTTGCGAATGCAGTCATTAGAATCGGCCGCAAGCGAGTCGTGGAGGCTTCAATAATCGCTTCATTAATTGGCATGCTTGACAGACGATTCTTCTCAACGCGATCAAGCAATACGACCGCATTCGTAACGACGATGCCAACAAGCATTAGCATCCCAATCATTGCACTGATCGATAAGGCTTCGCCCGTAAGGAGTAATGCACCCAATGACCCTACAGGAATAAAGAAAAGCGAAGACAAGATAATCAATGGAGTGACGATACCGCCAAATGTCACACTCATTACGAGGAAGACAAGGCCAATGGCAACAATCATCGCGATGATCAGGCTGGTAAAGCCGGCGCTAATGGACTCCATTCCTCCACCAAAGCTTACTTCGACACCGCTAGGCAATGTCAAGCTCTTCACTTCGTCTTTAACTTGCTTTGAAACGGATTGAACCGAGCATGCCCCATATGCATCGAAGCAGCAACCAGAACCAGAAGCTCTGCGCGTATCCGTACAGGAAGGTCGTCGTTCCGGCGATGAAGATAGCCGCGACCAAACCTCCCCGGATGCTTAGCTTCGTATACAACCAGGAGATGAGCGGGCTGAGCGGTAATCGGATGAACCGATTGGCCGACAGCAGAATCCCGACTTCCACGAGCGAAGTCAACCCGGCTTCTTTCCAATGAATGGGCAGAGCGATATAGAGCATTGAATCTCCGAACAAGGAGACGGCCGTTATCAGCGCGATTAACTATATGGGTTTGGCATTGTCTCTTATTAGCGGATATCGAACGACTCTGGTATGATGCATCTCTTTCAATTGCTTACCCAGATTCGTTTCACGTTTCGATAGTACGATTCTCCCATTATAGTCTTCGATATTCAACACGCCAAGGCTGTACCCCTGCAATGCTTGCTCCTCAGTCCTCACTCTGATGTAGATAACAGCTCATGGCTACGCTAACCTGCCCGTTCGTATGCCCTCTCTATTTTTATCCCGTGACAATCGGACAATGTTCTTGTCATCTCCAAATGACAAGAACATTGTCCGATAAATAAAAAAGCCCGCAATTTACGCGAACTTCATTCGGATAATATTCTTGTCTTCCTACAGCATCGTCATTCGAATTTAACAGGTTGCCTACACTGCAAATCCCTGGATCAGGTAAATCCAACTCCACTTCTTTCGCAACTGCTTCCACTGCGCCTTGATTTCATCTCTTTTCATAAAAGTCACTTGATTCAAGTTAGAGGAACAACAATCGCTCAGAATGTTTAGTTCATAATAGCACCAAGTCTCTCTTGTCTCACGAACTGCCGTACCACATTTGTCGCATCCCTTCCTACTTCACGATGGGTGGCTGAAGCAAAGAATCGTTGCCTGAGATATCTACAAAGTATAACGGGCTAGAGTCCATAAAAAATAAAAAGATTCCGCGACGGCACGGAATCTTGTATAAAGCGATCAAAGGCTCACGATATTTACGCTCTTACTTGTGCATTATCCGTAAATAAATATCTGATACAATACAACCCACTAATTCCGACCAAGCTATATACGATGCGGCTTAACCATGAGGATACACGATGAGAATCTCCTCCGAGTAACGCGGTGACTAGGTCCCATTCAAACAAACCGATGAGGAGCCAATTCAGTGCCCCGACAACCACTAGCACCAATGCAACTTTACCCATATTTAACCACCCTTTTCGGTCATTTTCTTACAATTGTTAATATGCGTTTCTTTTCTGACAGCCATACCTAGGGCGTTCAATAAATAAAATCTAGCTTCTGCCCTTCATTAGGTGATTTATGGTAATTCTAATAATTCAAATAACCCGCTAGCACTAGGCTAAGCGAGTTATTTTTGTAAGTTTTACGTCGACCCGATCTAAAGTTCTTTCGCTACCTTATCTCTTCAGCCAGGCCAAGCAAACATCAACTTGTGCCATTTTCATCGTTTAAACTTTAACTGTGTCTGGTCTCTTGACAAGTAATGGAGGCGGAATTAGCCAACCTTTATCCTTAAGCATTCTAAGGGTTTTACCACCAAGTACCGTTTTTGCGGCAGCATATTTTGCAAATAATGCGCCGATATCTTCGCGAATACACATTGCCATTGCTTGAGTGCATGCAACAAGACCAATTGCTGTGTCCGCAGATATCGCAGCAGCAATTTCCTGATCGGCTAAACGAGCACCGACAGGAATATCTTCGAGATTGGCTTTTGGTCTGTCAGCCATTATTGGAGCAGGAGCAATACCATTCGCATTAAGTATCTCATCCAGTTCTTTTACTTCTTGTTTTGCTTGATCAATGTAGTCTTCAATCAATTTCCTTAGGTCCTTGTCACCGGTATGATTTAAATATGCTTGATAAAAAGAAATTACTGCTTTAGCTGCAGTAGAAGCTGTCCATACACTGGATACTTCACCGAAATGCATCGGCTCATCTTTTGGGTTACCGCTTAGAATTCCCACGAAAAAGTTGCCCCCTTTGTTGTAGAATCAAATGTATTTTGTCCATCATTTAGCCCCGTATCCTAATATACGCGACTACTTATTTTCCCAGATGAAGTCAGCTCGAATTAGTGTTAATTTTTCCTTCCGCTAGAGATCATAAAGATGTCCCATTAAGGACTCCGCTCTTGATCCACTTAAAACTTCAAGGAGTGAATTCGCTGTGTACTATTACAAAGAAGAGCTAATTAACATCATTCAACCGGACAAGCCGGATCCAGTTGCTGCGAAGGTACTTCAGGAAGCGCTTGGCGGACAATTCGGCGAAATGCGGACCATGATGCAATATTCCTTCCAAAGCTCTAATTTCAGAGGCAAAGAAAAACAATTTCGCGATCTTATTCGCGGGGTGTTCTTAGAAGAGATTGCTCATGTCGAGCTTGTGCAGAACACGATTAATCAGCTCCTGAACGGTTCCGGTTTAACCGTTCCGGGCGATGCGGGAATCGACGCTGCTCCGATTGACGATGCCATTAAGCATGCGAACCCCCATCACTACATCATGGGAGCGAAGAGCTCTTTGCCCGTCGATGCAGGAGGCAATCCGTGGAATGGTTCTTGGGTTTACAGTCATGGTAATTTGATTGCAGATATGTTGAACAATGTTGTCCTTGAATCGACGGGCGTCCTGCAAAAAACAAGGATTTATGAGATGAGCGCGAATAAAACGTTTCGGGAAACGTTAGGATTCCTCATCGTTCGGGACAACGCACATCAGAATGCTTTTGCCAAAGCACTTGAAACCCTAGGAGTCGACTGGGGCAAAACGTTTCCCGTACCGAATTACGATATTAACAAATACCCCGAGTGCCGCAAATTCGTCGATATGGGCTATCACAATGTTCAATTTAATTTTAGGTTAGACGAGACTCGTATCGGTGAGATCTTCCAAGGCGAAAGCCCAAGTCGAAATAGCGGTCCGCTATCCGTCACGCCTCCCCCTAAAGGCTTTCCCGTACCTCAGCTTCCGGATATGCCGAATGAACACAGCCCCGGTATTGCTGATATGTTGAGATAACATTGGATACTATATCGCCAAATTTGCCAGTAAGATCACTGTTCAACAATTAAGTTTTGTGACCCGACTTCTTGTTGCGGAAACGGGTCATTTATATTTTAAAATCATGCAGAAGGTGACGCACTCTAGTAAAATCACTTTTCCTAATTCATCACATGACTCTGCTTTCAAACAACCGCCTATCTGCAAGGAGTGCTTCTGGAGAAGTTGGAATGGGAATAAACTATACTGCCCGTTACTTCAATATAACAAAAAAGGAGCTGCCTCGAAGCAACTCCTCAACTATCGTGTCCCGTTAGTTTAATATTGAGTTTTGGTGGCTTATTAAAAAGGAGTATAAGATAGGCTAGCGCTAAATGAGAGTTGGGTGATATCAGCTGCTGAGGGATCCGTCGACATAAGCGTCCTTACACGAATACCAATACGATCACCAGCAGCGACTACTAATGATCCCAGATTTATATTTGTTGCAGTACGGAAACCGGATGGGACACCAGGTGTAATGTCTGTATTCGGAAATCCAAATCTGACTGAACTAGTCAGCGGAGTTGTTACGTAAGGTGAAGAACTATGATCAATCCCATTATTAGGAACTGAAGGTGCGCGGAATACTGTAAAATCATATTGAAGACCGAGAGTATTGATAGAAACCACTGAAGCAACCAATAAATCTACACTTATTTGTAAATTTTGAACGGTACCGGCAAAGGGAATTGGGAATGCAAAACCACCTGCTTCGGGTGGCATAGTTGATTCTCCAGAACCATCAATAACTTCAACCGTGTGATTGCCAAAACCCATTAAGATTGGAGCAGCTGATACTACTGTAGCGCCACTGAGGATGATACCCGTCGAAAATGGAATTAATCCTCCCGCTCCTGCTGGTCCCTGAGACCCTGTTGGCCCTTGCTCTCCCTGAGTCCCTGCTGGTCCTGCTGGCCCTGCTGCTCCCTGAGTCCCTGCTGGTCCTGCTGGTCCTGCTGGTCCTGCCAGTCCAGCTGTGCCAATTGCTCCTGCAAGTCCTGCTAGTCCTTGGGGTCCAAGTGCTCCTGCAAGTCCTTGGGGTCCAATTGCGCCAATTGCTCCTGCAAGTCCTGCTAGTCCTTGGGGTCCAAGTGCTCCAGCAAGTCCTTCAGGTCCAAGTGCACCAATCGCTCCTACAAGTCCTGCTGCTCCTTGGGGTCCAAGTGCTCCAGCAAGTCCTTCAGGTCCAAGTGCACCAATCGCTCCTACAAGTCCTGCTGCTCCTTGGGGTCCAAGTGCTCCAGCAAGTCCTTCAGGTCCAGCTTCTGCAATTGCTCCCGCAAGTCCTCGAAGTAATTGCCGTCCATTAGGCGGAGGACACTTTTTACAAACTATCTTTTTAATTACTCGAAGACGACGTTTCTTTTTTTTTTCTTTTGGATGGCACACAATTATGGTTTTCTTTTTACAACTTTTTTTTATATCGGGACAACTCAATAACGACACCTCCCTATAAAGATGGTTCAGTGTACGTGAGTCTGTTTTTTTAGGCATGGACTAATAGCCTGCTATTGGCTAGACTAAAAACTATTTTTAGAAAATTGGGTTTATGCTAGGGTAGTGTTATACCACAAATCCAACATTCTTTACATAATTTATTATTAAGACAACTCATCCTTCAATTCGTCAACCCAAATCACATTTGGGTCTTTTTTTTGTTCCTTCAGTACCCAGCCTCAGGGAAATGCTGAAGACAAGCAAAATAGAGCTTTTTCAAACGATTAATTAAGGATCTTCCCCCACGTGCACGCTTTGAACGCTGGGCTGAAGAATGAACGGAGAGCCTGATCGCAGCGGCCGAACGTAATCCGTCTAAGGAAGCAACGAGATGACCAGCCACTTTGTCAGTTGGAGGTCCTTGTCCAGTCGTTCTTTCGATACCAGGAGAACGTTAATGATTAAACTGTCTTCGGCTATCGCGACAATGTCCCCAAATTTGTGTCCCTAGACACATTTAATAAGCTTTAAGCCACGCTAATCTTGCTCCACAGCATCTTACCAGTTTGCTTGTACTCTAAGACCACAACGTTTTTAAAGTACACAACAGTTTTGATCGAGATAAACGTGATTGTGAAACCGAAGTAGCCGTTGGTTTTCAATCTGCGTTTTCTTCGCTGTTGACGAATTTTCTTGAATGTTTCGTGGTTAGTGCCCAGTAAATCCAAAGCTATCTGCGGATCGGATCTATTGATCTCTTTTAATATGCCGGCAAGAACCTTTGCTTCTTTGGTTCCTACGTCTTCACCGAGCTTTACTCACTTATTTTGCTCATGAGAAGTCGGATTTTCGTTTCCGTATCGGAACCAATCGAGGGCGTATACACACTGCATCTTAAATCTGTTCGACCTTGTACCTGCAGGGTTGTAAGATCGAACAACATTTTACCTACTTTCGCATGTCTAAATTCAATAAACACTTCCGGTGCCGTGCTGACATCACTCTCATTCCAGAACGCCCGAAAATCTTTGCTCCGCTCACTCATATCCTCAATAAATGCGCTGTACCAATTATCACTTACATATTGGCCATAATAGGAACGAAACATAGCTAAAAACCCTTTCGCAAAGTCGCTCCAATTGACCGCCAGGGATTTCAGTTCTTTACGCGTAAATAGCAGCCAAATCATGTTCCGCTCTCCTTCCGGCAGCTTAGCAAAATCAAGAAATACGGCCGCTGCCGCTTGATTCCAACCCACAATATGACATCTACGATCTGACACAATGGTTGGGCAATCATGGAGCTCAATTAGAATACGATTCAACGCTGGACTTATCGTGGGTATTTTATCAACAAAAGTCGTTGGCGCTGGCTGCTCTAGGGCTAACATGAATAAATACTGACGTTCATCTTCATTTAACTGTAAGGCAAAAGCGATACGGTCGAGCACTTGTACGGACATTTTGATTTCTCTGCCCTGCTCTAGCCACGTATACCAAGTCGTACTTACACCAGCAACTGTGGCAACTTCTTCTCTTCTCAAACCTGGGGTACGCCGTCGACTCCCACCGATTAATCCAACTTCATGAGGTTGTAATCGTGAACGATGAGCCGTTAGAAAATGAGATAGCTCCTGTAGCCGCTCCTTTGAGTTCATACCAAGTTCCCTCCTTAGCCTATTATCATAGCAATTATTATACTAGTATAAACGGTAACTTGTAATAGGATACAGCGTGTGACATTCTAAGTGCATATAGTCTGATCTATTCGATTGATGGAGGAAGATACTTATGAAACGCGTTGTTATTACAGGTATGGGCGTTATTACGCCTATTGGAAATCGTGTGGATACGTTCTGGGGCAATTTGACAAAGGGGCAATCTGGCATTTCTAAAATAGAGCATTTCGACACCTCTGATTACAAAACCAACTTCGCTGGTGTTGTCAAAGAATTCGATGCCGAAGCTGAAGTCGGGCGTCGCGAGGTGCGTCGCATGGATCGTTACTGCCAGTTCGCCGTTGCTGCGGCCAAACAAGCCATTGATGATGCTGGTCTAGTTATTGATGCTTCTAACGAGGAGCGTGTTGGCGTGTACATTGGTTCAGGTATCGGCGGTATTCAAACTATTTTAGACAACTATCGGACTTTGCTCTCCCGCGGGCCAAGTCGCGTCAGTCCGACTGTTGTACCGATGATGATCGCTAATATGGCTGCGGCACAGGTCAGCATTCTCTATGGAGCCAAAGGGCCGTCCCTAGCACCTGTGACCGCCTGTGCGACCGGTAACAATGCGATCGGCGAAGCCTATAAGCTCATCCAACGCGGAGGCGCCGATGCCGTTATTGCTGGAGGTGCTGAAGCGACGGTCACCGACCTGGCGCTTGCAGGCTTCGGCAACGCAACCGCGTTGTCGACGCGCAATGATGCGCCGGAGCAGGCGAGTCGCCCATTCGATGAGCAGCGCGACGGGTTCGTCTCCGCCGAAGGGGCTGGTGTGCTCGTCCTGGAGTCGCTCGAGCATGCTGAGCGACGCGGGGCTCGCATCCATGCCGAGATCGTCGGCTATGGATCCACCTCGGACGCCTACCACATCGTGGCGACCGATCCTGAAGGCTCGGGTGCCTATCGAGCCATGCGTGAAGCGCTGGTTGATGCGGGGATCGACGCGTCGGAGATCAGTACCATCAACGCTCACGCGACGAGTACCGTCGCGGGTGATCTTTCTGAGACGCTGGCCATCAAGCGACTGCTTGGCCGTGGCGCGTACGATGTGCCGATCAGCGCAAACAAGTCGATGATCGGCCACATGCTTGGCGCGGCTGGCGGAGTCGAAGCCGTCGCTTTGATCAAAACCTTACAGGACAGCCTCATCCCACCGACCATCAATCTGGACAATCCTGATCCACAATGTGATCTGGACTATGTACCGCATGTAGCGAGACGAGCGGAGCTGCAATATGGTTTATCAAGCTCATTTGGGTTTGGCGGGCACAATGCGGTGCTCATTTTGAAGAAATATGGATAACTACAAATAAACCTATCTCACAGCAAAAGAAGCAAGGGGTATTCTCCATCCAAAACGGACGAGAATACCCCTATGATTTCTTTCCACGGCTTACTAGATTTAGTCATAAAAAAACTACACCTCCAATTGTTAGATGGTGTCTAACAATTGGGGTGCAGTTCAGGTGAAAAGGCGGTTTATTAAGCTACCGTTCCCCAATAGCGGAATGAGCAATATAACTTAAATTATTAAAACTTACGTTTATGATAGGGTATACCATCGCCATCTTCACAATAGGATTTGAGACTATAAAGGAACATAGCCCAGTTGTAGTTACAGGAGCGATAAAATGGCGTTACTTCTTTCCAGTTCGTATGACGCAAAGTAATAAAAGACTTCCCGTTCTTCTCTTGAATATCAAAGGAAATAATCGTACCAATCCATTCTGGATCTGAATCTATACACTGCCAAACGACTTTTTTATTAGTGATCAATTCCTCTATTCTCATCTTAGTTATGTCATTGCTGCCGAATCGAAATTCATTAATAAAGCCAATCTGATTATTAATAAGGAGTTCATTGGTCCATATTTCCGACAGTCCCTCAGCGGTGGTTAAAGATTCATACACCCTCGACGCTGGAACATGTACGGTTTGCAAGTGCTCGATATTTGCCATGCCTTACTCCTTTCTAACTGCAATAAATTTTGTTTGATGCTTATGATAACGTATTATGGTTAAAAAAGTTTCTTTTGGATTGCTATGCAGTCATTGCAATAATTATTTGTTCAACTACAGTTCAAAGATTACTCCGTAATTTCTATGATATTATTTTCAGGATCAAGAACAACGCTTTCATAATAACCATCGCCTGTTGTTCTTGGACCATTTAATATTTGATAACTATCCTGTTTTAAGCGTTCAGTTAATTCATTTACTTAAATTGCGGCGATGCTACATCTTTGTGCTCATTCCAGAGCTTTTCAGGACCAGTTATAAAATGATTCACAAGTAATAAATATTCAGGGCTATACTCGAATGCTAGCGACCAGCGTAGAAATGCAGCTGTTATGGCACGGAGCGGAATCGTCCACTGAAGAAGCAAAAGACAATGTCACCGTGTAAACTGCAACATATATATATCTAATGCCCTAACAATAGCAGCAACAGCCTGGGCGCGAGTGGAGCTTGCATTCGGAGCGAACTTATTATCTACGATTCCTCCGAGTAGTCCAAGCTTGCCTGATAAAGCTGCAGCGCCTCTTGCCCATGCCGGAATCGTTTCGTCGTCGGCATATCCGGTTGGCGCTAATTTATCTTTAACTAAACTCACCATCAAAATAATTAACTCCATCATCTCCGCATGAGTAATGTTGTCTTGCGGACGAAAAGTTCCATCAGGATAACCGTTAATGATACCTAGCCTTACGGCTTTTGATATTGATTGCACGGCCCACGGCTCTATCTTGGATTTATCCTTAAATGGAAGCAGCGTCAAACTACTAACCATACTAACACCACCAAAATTATAAGCATCCATCAACATAACGGCAAACTCTGAACGGGTAACGAACTCATCTGGACGGAATGTCCCATCTGGATAACCCTTGATGATCTTCTTATCGAAAGCATTCACGATATCCGCATTCGCCCAATGTTCGGCAATATCGGAGAATGACATGCTCTGATCGATTTCGATTGGACTTACTTCCGGATTGGGACTGATTGGTTTGATTGGTTGAGTAGCAAACATAGAGGGATGAGGCATGACTATAAAAATGGTTAGAATAAACAGCATAATACGTGATACTTTCGGCTGGACAGAGCCCCATAGTTTCAACAGACACACCTCCTCTTTCGTAAGAGTATATCACAAATATTTACAGCATTGTTTTACAATCTAAGCTCTGTATAGTACCACTATTGTGCGTTTTGTCATGACACAAAAGCCGATACATAAAAACAAAGAAGCTTGATTTCTCAAGCTTCCGCGCGCTCAGTTATGTCCGCATTTTAGTTTTAATATAGCTTAATTTTAGAATACTAATGGTTTAAGCCAGGTACGTTCATTTCGATGCTCTACTTCCAATGGGGCATCAAAAAAGCTGGATAATAATTCAGTGTTCATTAACTCTTGTGTGTCGCCTGCCTTAAAGATCTCGCCGTTTTTAATTAAGAGTGTTTTACGGAACACAGGCATAATTTCTTCAATATGATGCGTCACAAACAATAGCGTAGGTGCGTTATCTTGCTTAGCTATTTTCTCCACTATACTAAGGAGCAACTCACGGGCAAAAACGTCTAAGCCAGTACAAGGTTCATCTAAAATGAGTAACTCTGGAGAGGCCATTAATGCTCTTGCTATAAGTACCCGTTGACGTTCTCCCTGAGAAAAGGTGTCATATCTACGTTCTGTCAGTTTTTCGCATCCCAACAAGTTTAATAAATCATGTGCTTTTTCTAAATCCTCTTGTCCGGTATTGTCATATAATCCAATTGTGGCGAACTTTCCGCTCAAAACTGTATTTAAAGCCGTTTCACTCCCATATAAGCGCTGTTGAAGTGATGAACTTACCCAACCAATCGACTTGCGAAGCTCCCTCAAATCAATTTCTCCAAATTTTTCCCCTAAAACAGTGACTTCCCCTATTGTTGGCCAAATGTACCCATTAATCATGTTCAAAAGTGTTGTCTTTCCAGAACCGTTTAACCCGACAATACACCAATGTTCACCTGAATGAACTTTCCAACTTACATTATTTAATATCTTAGATTTTTCACGAAGCCAGCTAACATTCTCAACATTAATAATCAATTTTCTACTAATCCCTTTCTATGATTTTCGAATAAAGCCTTGAACGGGTAAATCTTAATCGTTAAATTTTACCATGTTTATCCATTTATCACCACAATATATTCAGGTGAGGGATAGTTAGCTGAATCTGATCCAGGTACCCATAAAAAAGACAGACTGCTCGAAAGATAATCCTTCCGGCAGTCCGTCCTATTTAATCCTAAAGCTAATCCGACCCTAATCATCATCCTCGAAGTTTACGCTCTAGGATTACTGCCGAAGAAAGCCTCAATCTCCCTCTCGACGCTATCCTGCGAGTCTGATCCATGAATAACGTTGAACTCGACAGACGTACCGTAATCTCCGCGAATCGTACCAGATGTGGCTTTCACCGGATTGGTCGCGCCGATCATGCTTCTTCCGATCTCCACTGCGTTTTCCGCTTCCCAGATCATCGCGAATACCGGACCGGATGTAATATAATCAACGAGTTCTTGAAAGAAAGGCTTGTCTCTGTGCGCACCATAGTGTTTCTCCGCATGAGCTTGATCCACATCTACCAGCTTGGCATCGACAAGGCGGAATCCCCTCTGTTCGAATCGTCTCACGATTTCGCCGACTAATCCTCTGCGCACTCCATCTGGTTTGATCATAATAAACGTCTTAGTTTTATCCATGGGTTTGTCTTCCTCCTTCGCGACTTTATCGTTAGTATACTCAGTTCCAGCCTATAGAAGTGTAACATTACTCACAACTCTTGTTACGAATATTCGACTTTTGCGATACTGGAAATTGACTAATAGTTTCAGGCAGTTAACTTCTCCAAAATAGCCAATATACTTTTATTTTGTTAATATCCATTTTTCTGGGTCCGGAGGTTTTGGTATCTGAACAATAGCTCTGTCAGCGCGAAACCAAGCAGTATGTTGAGCTCCATTTAATTCATACGTTATCTGATAATGATCACCGAAATCTTTAGCCCTTGAAGGCTTATTAAAAGGAGTCTGATTAGAACGGACTTTTTGAATAGTAACTATCGTCCCTTCAATTGATTGGATTTTATCTATTATTTCACTTTTATTCATCTTCACCTGATGTTTTCGTATTTGACCAAAGTATATAGCAATTCTAACTCCAGTAAAAATAATTAATATAAATAGAAAAATAGCAATTTTTCCGTATGTAGGAACCATCTAAAAACTCCTTATCTCAATTTACTTTATAATACATAAGTAAATCCCTTTTGTAAGTTCCATATAATGTCTCTAATTATTAGCGATTGAGCATAACTGCCCGTTAGTTAAGAAAACGACAGCCATTATGAAGGCTGCCGTTCTTCGCGTTTATTGCACTAGCGTGTCCCGTTAGCTGAATAAAAATAATCAATGAATTTTAGCAATTATTATTTTTCTATACATTCCATTCATCATAACTGGTGAATCCTCTTCTACTTTTAAACTTTTATTATTTTTTGGAATTATATCTTCAAAACTTCGACCAATATCAGTTCCTAATACGCTAATAATTGGTCTTAAAAGCACTTTTGGTAACGAAAGCTTTTTATTTTTAGGAGCAAATTTATCAAAAATAATTATTTTTCCTTCGTGCTTTAAAACTCTCGAAATTTCTTGAAAACATTTATTAGCATCGGGTACAACTGAAAGTATTAGACTTGCTACTACATAGTCGAATAATTCGTCTTCAAAAACCATATTTTGAGCATCCATTTCTAAAAATTTAATCGTAGAATCCTTGAACTTTGTTTTTGCCTTTCCAAGCATATTAGGTGAATAATCAATTGCAGTTATATCTAAGTCAGAGTAATTAATTAACTCTAAATCAGCACCCGTTCCTACACCGACAAATAAGATTTTTTGTTCTCCACTAAATGGTATTGATTGGAGTATTTGTTTCCGGGCATTTAAGAAGATACCCGAATTAAAAAACTTATCATAAATTGGAGAAACGATTTTATATATAACTTTATTCCAAGAATTATTCAAACGCCTACACTCCCCAATTCAATCACATACCCCGATTTTTATCTTCCTTAAATATTTACCATAAATTTCTTGTGTTCTTATTGAACTATTCTGCCAGTTAGTTTAATTGGGTGGTTTACTCTATAAGAACTCATCTAACTCGTTTGGAAATTGGATGATCTTCATTCATTTCCAGCAAGTCCCACAGGTTTCCATACAAATCCTTAAATACTGCAACCATTCCGTATGATTGTTCTTTGGGATCTCTAACGAATTCTATTCCCTTTGAGACCATTTCATTATAATCTCTCCAAAAGTCGTCGGTGTTTAGAAACAGAAATATCCGACCACCTGTTTGGTTGCCAATAAACTGCTCTTGTTCAGGTTTCGATGCTCTAGCAAGTAAAATTGTAGTACCGACAGAGCCAGGAGGAGAAACCACTACCCATCTCTTATCTTGCTCTAGTTGATACGTATCTTCAAGTAATATGAAATTTAGCTTTTTTGTATAAAATTCTATCGCTTCATCATATTCTTTTACAACCAAAGCGATGTGAACAATGGACTGATTCATTTCTTAATCACCCAATTCAAGTATTTTTACATCACGCGACTGTATTAGTTGTTTGAAACTATCGTCTCTATTTGTATTTATTCACAGTGATTATGGGCATGTTCAGTTATTAAATTAATGTATTAATCATAAAAAATTATAGTTAATAATCGGTTCAATATTTTCAACATCTTCTTCACTTCTACGAAGAATATACATAGGAATTAATTCATTTCCTAGACTACCTGAATAAGTACATAGCGATAAAACAATTTTTTCACCGTCACCCTCTAAACAAATTGTAGGCCATTCTTTTTCAAGACACTCCGGCCATTTAAGTAATTCATTCCCTGGAATTATAGATAATTTTTTGGTCTTATTTTTAATTTTGTAAGTTCCACTGACAATACATTCATTATAAATAATTGAGTTATTCTTTGCGTGAATATAATAGTGCCATGGCTTTATTCCCCATGTAACTATCAATAACCCCTCTTCAAAACATTTATCAACCAGATCGGTTGTTGTAAATGATTCTACAAGATTGACTGCCCCGTCACCAACTTCACTTCTGATAAATTCACTAAATAAATCAAGATCAACCATGAAGAAGCCTAAGTTCCCCAAGCTACCATAAAAAGAGACATTACTAAGTTCACTGTTTTTTTTTCGGATCAATAGAGGCTTGGAAAATCAGTATATACACAGTAATTGTTTCAATTTTTTGTTCATAGTCTGTTAAAATTGGTGGTGCTTCCGCTGATAAAAAATCTGGCTGAGATATCTCTTTACGAAAAATTTGAATACTTACATAATAATCCCCGAATAATTCTATGTTATCTCTTTGATAAAGATTTTTAGGGAGCAATACACCATCAATAATAGCTGTTTGAATGGTTTTATTATCACTTTCCGTAAAATTATTCTCATGTGAATAATATAAAATATCATTTTCTGAAAAATTATACGTTTTTATAATCTACATCTGCTATTTTTTTACCTAACACATCAGAGCCCAACAAAAGTTGTTTATTACTTCTCACTTCTTCAACAATAAGTTTAAATCTACAAATATCATAATTACTCTGTTTTTCACTAAAAGGTATTTTAAGTTTGAAGTTTCTATTTTTCAAATATGCATCTTTTATTTGGTTGGAACAATAATCCTGTTCTAACCAAATCGTTGAATTTGTCATTAGTTTCACCCCGGACAATTAATTGGGTGCCCTTGTTGGGCCGCCACCAATTTATATAAGCTCATCTGCGATCATTTTTGCCTTTTCCGCAAGCTCTCTCATATCATCGGCTGGAACAAGCTTGGCTAAATCGTAGGACAGCGGATTACAGGTAAACTTGTTCAATTCATCCCGAAGCAGGTTTCTTTTTTCTTCGGAGGCATCAATATAAAGTTTGCACGGATTCCTACTCTTATCCAAATCATGCAAATCGACATAGCCTGATTTACGACACTCTAACACAATGGCTGCAAGATCGATTAGAGCACTGCAGGCAATATCAATTTCTACCCGAAACATGCCGCTAGCACTTCTCCTATCAAATCCAATTTGACCGCCGTTCTTCAAGTCTCCCTCAGAAAGCAGAACATCGAAACCCAAGTCCATTAAAATCTGATAGAGCGTCACATGCGTTAAGTCCAATTGTTCCAAATAGTCTATTAATGCCAGCGAATCATCGGAACCGCCAATTAAATCTCCCCACCATTTGCTTATGTACATAGTCTTCTCCACTTTCTTGTATGTATTGTCATTTGTACCGAAACTACCTCATGCTTTCTTACAACCCTACATTGTAAATGTGCTAAGTAAAGACGGCCATACAGAAATCCTCTCACGGCAGGAAGGACATAACGTTTCCCCCGCTAAATAAGGCAAATGTCTGGCCAAAATTTGCTCTCCGATCGCTTCCGCCTGCTCCGCTAATGTTCGTATTTCTTCATCCGCAAATGACGTTACTGGAACAATTGCATGTGCTTCCTGCCCAGTGTGAGAAACGGGATCATGTTCATAGGCTTGAAGGATTTCTGCATGATTATCTTCACTCGGCCATATGAATACATCTTTTTCGCAGGCTGGGCACACGGCCACATATTCATCACCAATATTAAACGTCATCAACATATTGGCAATAATATACGAACCCCGGTAAGCAGCGTCCGCAATAAGAATATAACGTTTATCCGTCTCATCGATGGAATGATGGGCTGCATAAGCGAATACTTCCTTTGTAAGCGCCGTGAGCTTGCCAATTGCCTCTATATATTCACGATACAATTCAGCACAAACGGAGCTGTCCGCATCTTCAGCCAGTTTAGCCCAAGATTCTGGAAATGGCGCCTTATCTTGCTCATCACGGCTTGCCTCGATAATACCGCAGGTTATAAACAGTTCTTTGCGCACCTCAGCATTAGATGTCGAGCATGCTATTTGAGCCAAAAACGGTACAGCAGCGTATGTAGCCGTATATATCGTATTTTGATGGAACAAATGCTCCTGAAAGAGTTCGTCATGAACCTCCTGGCTAAATTGCTTCATTAGCTGCTGCAATAGATCAGGTACGTTCTCCGCAGAACCATACGGTCCAGTCAGCTTTCCCCATACATCGCTATCCCACTCAAGCAATGTTCTCCCTCCGTTCCATAAAGTTATGTTAAAATTATAGCCATCTGTTTAGTCCATTGTTGAACTTCAAATGTTCAAGATGTTTTTCTTTAATTATTTCATATTTATCTAATTGTTCCAGTATTTCATCCAATATCTCTAGATCCTCTGCACAACCTGTGTATTCACCTAATAGTCTACACGATATATTTATTATCTCATCTTTTTCATCATCTTTAATATTTGGGTCAAAATGGGATATGTAGATTAAGTCCGTAACTTGTTTTTTTATTTTAATATTTGTTTGGTAATCGAGCTCTAAATCTACAAGCTCAGAGTTAACAAAGTTTTCTAAATTTCTTCTAATTATTGTTAATTCTTGATGGTAATCCATGTGAATTATCACCCCCGTACTCCCTTTAACTTAATGGATTAATTCATCTTTTAATTCATAATCAGATTTATCAGTGATATCCCATCCATTATCTTTAGTCCATCCGGTTCGCTGCTGCCCAGACAGCTACGAAACCGTCCGCGCACTCGCCCTTCTCTTTTTGCTGCCGTTTATGCAGATTGTCCATGCTGCCCCAGATCAGTTCCACCAGATGGCTGGCATAATGAGGAGCCAATGACACCATAATCCCGGCGAGAGCTTGCAGATTCGCTGCGGTTTCGAAATCTGCGCGATATTTGGTGAGTTTGGCGTCCTGACAGCTAAGCAGACAAGTCGCTATCGTCGGCAGCGTCGTTTCGTCAATCCCATGCTGCATAATGAATGCCCCGGCAAAAGCAACCTGAACGGATTGATGCTCTTCATCTACGCGCTCCATATAGGCCTCCACGAGCGGGAAATAACGTCGATTCGCTAGTCCCAGACCGAATACGGCATACGTGCCGGGCATGCAGGTTTTCTCGCCCTCTGTGTCTTCATACCATTCATGCTCCACAATCGCCAGCCGCGCATAAGTCTCCAGCTTCGGATGCAACTCCTCATACTGCAAAGCATTAGCAAAGAAACGATGGGTTTGCGATTTCACCAGACCGGGAACAGATACTATGTATTTGGCTTGCGATTTCAGCCTGATCTGATAACTTCGGAAGAAACCTTTCTCCATCAGGCGACAAATAAAATCTAGACCCTTCGCATAACTGTCCGCGCATTCTTCCTTGATTCGAATGGTGATAATCGAGAAAACATCATTAGCCTGACATTCGATCTGTTCATTCTTATAATGGATATCTTCTGCAGGAAGCGTTCCGCTGCCCTCCTTGATTACTTTGACCGCCTGCGTACTGCCTAGTTCCTTCAGTCTTTCCAGCAGATCGAGTCCATCTTGTCGACAGTAGTTGGGTTCGTATTTAATAATCAAAATGGCCGTTTGCAGAACCAGTTCCATTTGCTGCGGCTCCATAGTGGTTAAGTCGATACCCTCTTTTATCGTATATTCAGCCCACTGCCTAAACGCACGAATGAATTGGGAACGATGATCGTCCATCTTTGTTTTATTCCCTTTGTTCCGTTCCATCACCAGCTCATATACGCGCATAATTAAGGCAGTATCCATATTCGGAAACAGCTGCGGATCGACAGATGTCGAGAGAGAAAGAAGCTCTCCAGCGGAGCGGTCGGATAAGACTGGCCCTCCAGTTTGTCCTAGATATAGGCTTGAACGCGCTGCAACAGCAGCTCGCGCTTGCGATGGTTCACATCGTTTAGTATGGGAAGTGTTTCGGAGCCGCCGACTTTGATGCTTGCTTGAAATCGGTAATTCACCAAGGCGCTGTCCTCATAGGTTTGCAGCTTTTGTCTGATTCCCTTTTCCAGCAATGGCATCAACGCATTCTCTATTTCCTGATGGGTCAGCGGGTTTTCCAGACGAGTGCCCTTGTGCTGATAGTCAGGTGAACCTTTAATCCAAGAATATAATTTGATTATCCCATCCTTGTACTCGATATGTAAAAGGTCATGAATGCCGATTTGCAGCGAAGTTCGCCCAATAATTTCGTTTACGTCTTTTTCCTTTTTCTGTTCGATCTGTTGAAACCATTCATCCACTGCAGCAAGGATTTCTTCCGCTACTGTGTTGATCAGAGTGTGTTGTGTCACCTTGCGTTATCCCCTCATCATGTGATTAATAAAATGACCGAGTCTTATCAAATCCGAATCATTTCTACTCTTCAAATTGGTTGACCATGTTGATTTGTTCTAAAATCAACTCGTCAAAACTACCAGCCAATTCCTCAAAAGGATCATCCCCAGCACAGTCATGAAGCAAAATCAACAACTGTCCTGTCTCCAAATCTTCGACTACCGTGCTGCCATCTCCCATCCCGCCAACGGGAAAAAGGCGGCGGGGAGCTAGCTCGTACGCCCGCTCATACTCCTTGTAGTTTTCCACAAAAGAGGGATAAGCCCAGTCCAAATCACGGATCGAATTGATCCATGGATCGAGAAAATGGCAGGAGCCAAAATGTAGGAGGAGCCAACGATAGCTTGAGGGCAACTGGCAATCGTATTTTTCCTCAAAAGCATGGATAGCCTCCTCCGTCTCCGGTATTCGGTCTGTCCGCGCATAGGCTTCTTTCAACAGCTCCAGATTGTCCAGTAATTTATTGTCCACCTTGTCGCCCCTTCTGATTTATGTCTGTTGATGGAACAGGCACAGCGTGCGGCAATCCGTACAAATCTCGATATACAACGTACCTTCAGAGCCATCCATCAATACGTTCCATGGAAGCGCTGCGAGAAATTTCATGGTTTGACCACAGACCGAGCATGTCGCGAATTGTGCGTCCTGCACCCAATCCGGCCAGCCTCCGATTGTGAAGACCTCATCACCACCGCTAGCGTAATGCTTCGGTACCGCCTTGGCACTTAGTGTGAGCTGATTGCGGCTCATCTCCAGAAGATCATCTTCCGAACAATAATTTTCCGTTAAGGGTGGCTCATAAGGAATGATCTCACTACGACCATTTTCGTCATAGCACACGAACGTCTCTTCAGTGAATGTGATGCAATTCGGGCAGATGGGAATGGCCAGCACTCCATTAACCTCCAGAAAAGAAAATCGCTCATCAAGGCCGTCCAGTCGCAGGACATCGATCAACTGACAACCGCAATGCGGACAGTTCTGCTCCAATAATTGACCCACTTTCGCTGCCTGATCGACTCCATCTCCTGGCAACATCGTGTAGCATCGCTCGAAGCACAATGAGCTGCGATTCCCCCGATCATCGAAATGCCAGCCACCGTGATGGGCATAGACGGACGGATTCACATAAAGCTTGCTGCGCCAGGGCAGCGGATTTCTCTCGAGCTTCAGGAATGCTTCCTGAACGACTTCATCGCCTTGCAGGGCGAGGCAGAGCAGTAAATGACTTGCTTCATCACATGCAGGATTAAAAAGACGCGTGAGCAGCTGATCCCGTACCTCAGGTGAAGCGTCCCGATAGAGCTTAGCTGGAAAGAAGATCCCCTTGTCGAGCCCTGCTTGTGCAATTCTCGCAGTGTTGATGTCGTGATAGCCAAGCAACCCATTGAAGTCTTGATAGACTTGATCCCACTTCCCGATCGTTTCAATATTCGAGATGATCGATTCGACCATTTTCTCCACTTCTTCTCTGCTCATAGCTTGGTAGGCTTCCCGCTGATTCTTATTTCGACAGCGATAACAGATTCCATTAAAAACAATAGATTTTCCGCATTCTTGGCATTGATTCAGTATTTGTTTTCTCAACATACTCACCTACTCTTTCCTCATCATGCATTTTTTCTATTGCATCTTTATTCTATTAGATATGATTAATTGAAAAAAATCTTCAAGACTATTTGCTATTTTTTCTACCTCTTCGAATTCAGGCTCATATCCTTGTACAATAGCACCTATATCATTCGTTAAATCTATTGCATAGAATGAATATCCATCATCAACTGACATAACTATGGGTAGATAGTTATCCCACCATGAAGTTATTTCTGATTTCCATTTCTCATCATTCTCTGCTGCTTCTAAGCTTAATACTTCAAATTCATTCCATTTAAATGCACTATCCGAGTTGTTATTATACTCATCCTCACATATAAACCATGTTTTCTCACTAGGCGTTATGCATTCTTTAACCCTTTTTAGAAAATCTAAATAACCTTCGGGAATTTCTTTATACCTGGATGCTATACTAGCATTTAATTTTAATTCGTATTCAGATTTATCAGTGATATCCCATCCATTATCTTTAGTCCAACTAATGAATTCATTACATTTCATATTCATTTTTCCTCCTACCGATTCATCTCCACACTTCAATCAGTAATCGCGAGCTACATCGAACCAGCGTTGAGCCATCTCCTCTGTTATAGGCTGGCCAATCAGGTGATCAGACTGGCTGAGTTGCCAAACCGCTTCACCAAGGTCTTCTCGTTCGGTGGTTTCGATATCTTTGAGGGTATTGAAGCGTACGGTGAAAGCGCTAATGGCTGCCTCGGCATCGGCAAAGCTGCGGGCCTGGGCCAAGGTTGCCTGTGCAACGTTGTAAGCTTCGTTAGCCAGCTTGGCCAGACGTTTAGGCCAGGACGAGAACGGTCGGCCAAACTCTGTCGTCCACCACTCTGGTTTACGCAATTGGCTCACTGAAGCATGGCCGGTCCACGCTCGTGTTTTAGCACGTGTTTTCATTTGCTGCTTAAGGCGCTTGCCCGAGATCTCTTCCACATTGTAGGCGATAAATCTGTCAAGCAACGGCCATGTGTTCAAGGATGGCAAGTATTCCAGATCAGGCATAAAGCGTAGCTCCAGATTCGTTAACTGGACATGACGAGCCAGCAAGTCCACGTCGCAGAAGTTCCCCCACAAACTCAGTGAATTCAGGTTTGGAAACCGGTTCAGACACTCCAGCGAGATGGGCTGTCCTAGCGGCGCGTTCTGTAGCGTTAGACTCGTAACTTGGTGCAATTCACCCAGGTCGGGCAGCAACAAAGAATTATTATTCTTACGTCTGCTAGTGCGCGGCGATAGAATCAGAGAAGATGGCATATCGCCAGTGGCCGTGAATCGTGATAGATCGCCGGACAAGCTCAGGCGTAATTGCCGCTTTGGAAGCTTCAGGCTCAAACGGCCCTCAGTCTGATCCAACTTAATATGTAAGCCATGCAAATTGGACTGGCTTGCGTCCACCACTGTGTCTTCAGACAAGATCGGAGCCCACGTCATCTCTTCAATAGGGCGTTTCTGTGCCCAGTCCAAAAAGCCAGCGTCACTGCCTGTATAGTACAGAAATCGCGGCCAGGACGAGCCCGCCGGAGTGGCAAAGGCATCGAATACGGTCCAATCAATGATCGCATCAGGTGCAACGTGAAGATCTGCCTTCTTCCCCAATTGCGACGGTCCAATGGATAGACTGCCCACACCGGGCTGAATGACAAGAGTGTGACTGCGTGGACCTGTCAGGTCGATGGGAAAACTACCATCTTCTCTTATGGAAGCAGCAGGAGGACGAGCATGATTATCATTTGGCATTTCTATCATCCTTTCTTCTAAACCATATCAAGTCATATCGGCAAGTGCAGACATTGGTCCACGCCATGAGTGCCCTCCTTGACGACAGGACTCATATCCAGAGCATGCACAGCTCATCTGAGATCAATTTCACCTTTTCTGCAAGGTCACTCCTATCATCGGCTAGCACTTCTCCGATGCTTCGTCTTTATCTTCGTCTTCATCTTCGTCTTCATCTTCGTCAAGTTTATTCAAAAATTCATTAAAATCCTCAGCTAAAAAAACGATGCAGTCTTTCGTAACTTCACCAAGATCTAACCACACGATATAGATTTGGCCAGTTTCTATATCGATACAAAATTTATTTCCTCCTGCATCACTAGCAAATGGAAGAAGCTTCTCCGGCATTATTTTTCTATTTCTGTAATCTACGTATCGATCTTCGATTGTAATGCCTATTTCGTTTACATACCTAAATGGTATAAATGTCTGAACATTGGTCTCAATGTCCGCCTCTTCTGAATAAAAATAGGTTCTATTAGGGACCCCTCCATTAAATTGCAAATAATGCTCGACAAGTTGCAAAGGTAACCTCAAACCTAGTTGAACTTCAATTTTACTAATGTCTTCTATTGTTAATTTCTTTGACGTCATTGAAAACATAATAATCTCCTCCAAAATGAAATGTTTGCACTTTTTCAACACAAACCTTACCCCAAATAATCGTACTCTTACAGGTCAAATATAGGCGGAATAATTCGATCAAAGTCTCTATGTACAAGTGCAAATTTATCGTCTGAACCCCACAACGGTTTAGAAAATGAAATAACCTCATTCTCTCCTCGAGGGGTAAACTCGACGGAAACTTCCACTTTAATTTCATGAATTATCACATCAGAATTTTTGTCGAGATAACTATCCTTTGCTAGCTCGTGATCTTCATCTACATCATAATAAAGGGATGAAGTAGTTCCTCTGACATGTAGTAAATTAAGAGAATCGATATTCCAAATAAATTTTTCAACGATATTTTGGCATGGGTGGGCAAAGTATAACCAGCCTTCACCACTTGGCAGGAAAACAACTAATATGTCTTCCATAGCACCTGGCGCATATAAATTATCAACTGACCACAATCCGGTTATTCTTTTTTCTAGAGTCATTTTAACCCCTCACTTATCAGTACTCTATTCATAATATCCCGTTGAAAATACATTCCTAGACTCTATGGGCTACCGCCTCATCGATGAGTTCATAACTTTGATAGAACTCTTCCAAGTTTCTCCTGATATTGTTCTTGCATCACCAAAAATCTCTCCATGGCATGATGCAATTCCTTCATCCTGCTTCCCCTCTTCCACCACCATCAACCAACCGCAGCAAAGTCGCATACAGGGCGTCAAATCGCTGTTCATCTTCCGCTGAGAACATCAGCAGATATCCGTCACGGTTGTTCATGACCACAATCACCTCGCCCACTTGACCATAAAACTGCACGCCCGTATACAAGCCCGAATCCGCTTCCTTGGATGAAAACATCATCTTAATCCCTTCTACAACCTGTTCATCGATTTGCCAGTATTCCTCATTGGATAACTCCATAGAAATCACTGCTTGAAAATAGGCCATGGCATGTAGAAACTCCGTAAGAGACTCGCTTGTCTGATACCACTCCTCCTTCCCGTAGTTCTCATACACAGGGGGATTGGACGCTGCCAAGTCCTCCCGGCGTATGCCCCAAACGCAAGCACCCTGATTTTCGAAATAGAAAATCAAGTAGTCGTCATTCTCATATTGATGAAAATCTTTCGGCTTAATCAAGAAATCCTGGGAACCATTCAATTGCGGATGTGCGCCCAATTCAAGATAATAATCCTTCAACACCTCGGGTATACTCCCATATCGACTGATCCACGATTGCAATTCCTTCACGTCGAAACCACAGGATTCCGTGATGTGAAACAAGTTGCGGATCGCTGCAAAATCGGTCATTGGCTCCACTTCTCCTTGTAAGCGCTCAAAATCGGCGTTCACGATCTATATTCATAAACCGCTCTCACAAACGCTGATCGTTATCAAACAAAAGCGAAAGGATAATGCTCAGGCAAATCAGGATGCAACATCCTGAGACATGATTCCAACTGTCCGGGCAAGTCGCTTTCTGCAAAATCTTCTAACTGATCCGCCCACTCTTCGTATTGATGAATCAAATCAGCCAACTGCAAAAACTTCCAAAAATCAATAAATAGCGCTGTCACTTTCGGCTGGGTCAGGCTATGGTCAAAAAAAGAAAGGTTCCCGTCCATCCTGTTCATCAGCCATGCATCACCTTGGCCGTTAGCGGCAATCTGTATATAGTTGTTTTTCAAATGCTCATCTTCGGAATACAGATTGTCGCCTTTATCATCCTCAAACACCATTTCAGCAGCAAGCTCTTGACCTGCCAGCATTTGTAGCACATACACAAGCCGGATAATATCCAGCGGCACTGTGGATAGTTTATTGCGCATATGGCGAGACAACGATACCTGCATATTGGCAAAGGGTGCCAGAATTTCTTGTACGCTGCGAATTTGAAACACTGGCTTATCGGTATCCACATAACTCCTCCCTATGTTTCGGAAACATCAAGATTGCTAAACCAGAATGATACGGCTTCATCATCCAAGCCATATTTACCTTCCCACCAAGCCAACGGATAACCCATTTCTTTCTTATAAAAGTGATTTGGTAGCTCTTGATCCAATTCATAGGTTTCTCGAATTCGTTTGTTAACACTTGGATTCAAAATGTCACTGATGCCTAGAATACGCAATACAATTTGTCTATACGCCATATTTCCCATTAAAAACGACTTTGTTACTTTTTCCAATTCCGATGGTTGCGTTTCGTTAGGTACATTTTGAATCGCTTTCAGCGTATTCACCAGTATGGCGGTTTCGGTTTCAGAAATAGATATTCTTTCAGTATTGGAGAAGTCGAGTAAGTCAACATAAGCGTACACAGGGTCTTGATGAGACATAATGCCTGACCGGAACAACCTGTCGAAAACTCTTTTATTATAGTTAATGACTACTTGGCTCGGGTTTAAATGTTTGTTCTTTTCTTTATAGCTCAAATAAGTATCGACAGAATTGTCATCGATTGATAAATAATAGGAATAGCTCCCCAAAACTGAGATATAGGCCGGATTCTGCGTGGCGATCCCTTTTATAAAAGCGTTACTCACTTGTTCCTTTTCCAGTCCGTTTATGAGAGCCTCGATCCTACCGAAAAGTTTTTGCGCGGTTATTTCCTCATTCGGCCTTAATAATCCTTTTGCTCTGCCATATTCGAATTCAGCATCTGGAATTTTATTGTCACCGCCGCTGGAAGCAACCCAGCCAAATAATTCGTCATCATAATCCCAAATCGAATTAAAAAGAATATTCAAAGCTTTAAAATCCAAGCTTAAACCCTTGGCCAGTTTTTTGATTTTGTTTTGCGCACGTGTAGATGCGTTTCTTTCCCAGAATGTTTTCATCGCTTTATGAATTCCACCTTTTTGTCCATCCCGTTTTTTTCCAATACGGACATCGCTCTTTGTTCGAATCAATAATCGCGGAGTTGGTCGGTATGATACAGTCCGATTTCGGTATTGCCAATCATGCCAAGCAGTGCAATAAATCTCCACTCATTTGCGCTTTTAATATCATTGTCTTGTAAATTTCTTTCGATATTTCCTTTTCTAATTACACTTTCATAAGTAAACCTTTCACAACGTTTTGCTTCAGTTTATGATTGACAAAGAATTACGGCATCGTCTGCCTACCAAATCAAGAAACAACGCCGAGCTACTTGTTAAGGACTAATAAGGTATTGAATTTAGTAATCGTTTCCTCAGAAACTTTTTCACTGTATAGGTCTTCATTTTGCTTCCAATGTAGCAATGTCTTTTCCATAGAGATGGCGAACTCAGGATAAGCAAGATTGTAATGGACTCCAATGCCAACTGTAGCTAATAGACATTGGGTGTATTTAGGGAGCTCACCCACAATTGTGAAGATCTTATCATTATACTCAAAATAAGAAATACGCTCATTAGCAAGATCATAGCTAAGCGGATAGGTAGTAATGCGGGCAGTCTTACCCTCAAAGGCGGCATACTTATTTGCCTCTCCACTTACTCCCTCCCAGCTGAAATTGATCAAGCGAGAAGCTAGAAAATCGTTATAATCGGGTTCAGATTGCTGCTCAATATCGGTGAATGCTATGCGCATTGAACCTCGGTTACGATAAAAGGTGCAGTCGATAATGATAATGCCGCCATATAAGCCACTGGGATATTGAAAAGTAAGACAGCTTCCATTGTGATAATCACTTTCAACTTGCGTAGGTGGCTTGACCCTCTTTTTTGCTATACTTTTGGGTACGCTAATTTTGGTAATGAATGTATGTAAATACTTTTTTCGTTTGTTAATAAATTGTTCATTAGCTCCAAGCTGTTCACAGACAGTTAAATCACTCCCACTCTCAATGATCTGAGCAACTTGCTCTAACAGCGAATCCTCTAAGGATTTCGTTTCCCAAAGGCAGTAGGACAACGCAAATAATACATTGTTTCTATCATCTGAATTATTTAAGCTATATGTAAATTTCTCTTGTAATTCGCTTACAATTTGAGTAATTTCAGAACCCCAATTGTACTGCTCAGAGAAATATTCCTTGACCTCACACGAGGTGTCATTACCAAAAATCTCAGCACTCCAAGTTCCCATTCGCTCATCACCTCTAGAAAGTTATATGCTACAGTATGGCTTCTACTTCTTATCGGTTTATTTCCATATTTTCATTTGCTGGGAGATTTCGACATTGGGATATCTTTAAAAAGTATTATCCCGACTTTTAAGATGGCCATAGTATTAAAAACGCTGCGTTTTCAATACTTTATGGCGCATCAATAGCAAAAGTCGGGATAAGTGATGTGAGAGGACGGGGGCTAGGGGCGTCCTCCTACTCGATATATTATGTAGGATTGATCATGCTCCTAACTAACAATCCTGAATGACTAGCTTTCCGGTCTTTAGATCCTCATTAACAAATGCAAAAATCGTCGGCGAGGCTCCCACCAGCAAGCAGAAAGGCTTGAAATTGGCATGCAATTGTAGCAGCAAACCCCAGTTGCTGTCATCTGGCCAACCATCGCCTTGGAAAAAATAGGGCACACCACCAATTTTATCTCCGTCAACTTCAGCGTTATATGCTTTCTGCTCATCATCAGAGAGAAGGAGGTAATCTTCGGAATCGAGAAAGGCAGGGTCTTGGGCTTCTTGCAACTGAGGGAAGCCTTCATAAGATTCACCATTGTTATCCCACAGCGTTGGTCCGTTAACCAATGGGGCTGTATCTAACAGGAGCTCACCTCCGGGCTGGATAATGATCGCATTTTCACCGCCATCAGGATCGATAATATCAGGATCAAAGAAGCCTTCCTCTATATTTTGCGCATGCGTAACAAAGAGATAGGCCATCAGAGGAACTTGAACGTTTGGAGTGGGGAATAATTGCTGATCCAGCTCAATCTGACCGATAAACATCATCGGGCGCTTGTCCCACCCGCTGCTAAGCGGCCATTGCGGTTCTGTTAGCCATACTGGCTGTCCTCCGAATTTCGTTATTGGGGTCCGAATCGGTTCACTGACGCGGGTAAAACTATCGATCTTGTATTTCTTCAGTATTATCGCATCCTTTCGTTCTGGCACAACATTATAATAATGGATCCGCACTATTATTGATGTGTTGTATCTTGATAGTTCCTCAATCTAATACAGCTCGTGAAAAAAGGTCTTTTATTAATGCGTCATTTTCACATGCTTCCTTAAAGGCGATTGCAAAACTAACTATGGCTTCTTTATTGTCTGTATAAATGCAGAACGTATCGGCTTCTGGGTCAAATCGTATGATATCAACTAAGTGAGGCATTTTTTCTTCAAGAAACACGGCTGCTAATGAACCCCAATCATAGCCATTGCCCTCAAATCCTTCTTCGGCTCGTGTTTGAAAAATTTCATGCTTATATTTTCCAACACCTAAAATCATGGATATGCTTCCATTACTATGCGCAACTAGCCCAAATGGGCTTATTTTTTCTTCAACATCTAACAAACGGGGGTCAGTCCCAATCCTCATCCCCTTTTCAACGTTTACGATAGGAAGGGTATCATTTCCTGCTCTAGCAGCAGCGTTGCGGCTCATTTCTAAAAACGACCTACCATGTGAATCTTCAGGGTCTAGTGCTACAGCTTGTTCAAAAGCAACGATCGCTTCCTTATACTGTTTATGATAATAATAAGCATAGCCTATTCGGAAATGCCAAAGAGGGTCGTGCTCGCCTTGCTCTTGAACAGATAAAAAATATTTGATAGCTTCACTATAATTGTCTTGATTATTCAATGCTCTTCCCAAATGGCAAACTAAGTCATAGTCCCTGTCTGCTTCGGGTATTTCCATAATTTTGTTAATGATTTTCTTATATTGGCTCTTGTTATGCCAAATATTGAGCTGTTTCAATAGATCGTTATCCATCTTTGCATCCTCATCTCTATCTTTAATCAAAAAATGATTGCCATATTTTATAATAGACCATATGATCTATGCAGTTCAATTGGAGTTATATGAGAAATGAAGCGAGGGGTAAACTTATGAGTGAAGAATGGATACATGCTATGCATGGTGTGCCTTGGACACCTAAAAAAATGAAAGCAGCTGTTGAAAAACTAAGGCGACGAGCTGCGATCAGTTTTGCTTTTGATTCAGATAAATTAGAAGATTTAGTAAAATTAGATGAAATGGTCCTATCCCATCGTCCTGATCTTATTTTGCACATTTGGAGTTACAGAAATAAAGGGGATTATTCAGATGAAATGCTAGACATCTTAGCTGGTTTGAAAAACGTAACTGCCTTGCATCTAAGCATGAAACAAAAGCAAGATTTAAATAAACTTCAGGCCTTAAAAAACATGGAGTTTTTGAAAATTGATTCTGATCAAACACTATCAATCGATTTTATAAGTCGTTTTCAAAAACTTCATCACTTGCAATTAAGTGGCAAATTCGATGATTTATCTCCCATAGGAAACTGTAAAAATCTCAGTAGCATAATCCTTCAGTGCACAGTTGAACAATTGAACTTTGTCAAAGAGATCCCCATAAAATATCTCCTTATCGATAACTGTAACGTGAATTGTGATCTGGATATACTCAACGTTCCAACCTTGAAGATTTTAGAGCTATCATCCATTGCAAAACTAGAGGATGTTTCCTTCTTGAGTAGATTCGAGAATTTGGAGTTTTTGAGTTTGTCTTTATCCAGAGTGGAGAAGCTATGCGATTTTTCTGCTATGGATAACTTGACACAATTAGAACTGAAAAACATGAAATCACTGGTAGATATAGATGTCTTAAAAACTGCATCAAATTTGGAAAATTTAGAGTTGAATGAAATTAATACGAAGATCAAGGCGGAAGCGTTTGATTTTTTATTAGATATGGCCAAGCTGAAACAGTTGGATTTTCAATTTATTGATTTTAACAAGAAACGCATTGAAACCATGCGAAAGAAATGGATTGATTCAGGTAAACAGGACATTTTAATGGATTGTATGCCTGAGGAAAAAAGACAAAGAAATATGAATTTAATTCATCTTTCTCGTATATTGAGATAGTTTACTTTTCATGAGAGCCAGTCTACAGATTGTTCTGTGGATTGGCTCTATAATGTTATTCCTCTGGTACATTTCCGTATTAATCTAATACAGCACGCGAGAATAAATCCCTAATGGAATCATCGTCCTCACAAGCATCCTTAAATCCGAGTACAAAGCTTTGTATAGCTTCTCTATTGTCAGAATACGCGCTGAACATACTCGCTTCTGGATCAAGATGTATGATGTCTACCATCTCAGGCATTTTTTCCTCAAGGAAAACAGCTGCCAAGGAACCCCAATCATAACCGCCGCCTTCGAATCCCTCGTCTTTCCGACTTTGAAAAATTTCGTTTTTATAAGTACCCACATTCAAAATGACTGACGCACTACCATTATCGTGCTCTATTAGCATAAATGGTTTAATTTTGTCTGCAACATTTACTACAGAATTCAGTTTTTCAACCTTAGTCTGTTCGTTCATCGCGTTCAAAGCTGCAGATTTCTTAGGTTTCTTTTTCTTTCCGTCGACTTTACCTCGGCTCGCATTTAATAATGCCAAAGTAGCTCCATCTTTTGGATCTAGCTTATTTGAAATTTCAAATTCTCTTAATGCTTCCTCATATTGTTTAAGATAGTAGTAGGAGTAGCCCACGCGAAAATGCCAAAGTGGGTCATTCTCACCTAGTTTTGCAATAGCCAAAAGCTGTTGAAGTGCTTCATCGTAACGTTCCAGATTATTCATAGCTCTTGCCAATAAACTGACCGTCTCATAATCTCTGTCTGATTGGCGAATTTCCATAATTCTATCTACTATTTTTTCATGTTCTCTTTCTTGATGCCAAATAATAAGTTGTGCGAAAGGGTCATTTTCCATCACTCTGCCTGCCTCTTTTCATTTGTATACCCTAATTATTAGGACTTTATTGAAGTCATTTTAATTTGGGTGAGGTTTTCTAAGTTGATTTCAATTTGTAATTCGGTATGCTCATTAATAGCGATTAGGATTTCATCTTTAATTTCTAAATTTTTTATAGGGTTTGAATTTTCAAAAAATATTCCCCATACCAAACGGTCCTCGGCATCCGTACAGGCAATAAATCCTTCATTCCCCATTTGACCATCACCGCCACAGATTTTCCCGTCTTGATAATCAATACTGACCCATTCGTCAACGATCGTCCAACATTCAACATTATACATTGATATGCTTTCAATCGTTGTGTCACACAAGGGTGAGCAATAAAATTTACTTTCATTTGTGTTGGGGTTATATGCGCTGTAACAACTTAAGATTGTTACAGTGCCATTCGGATAGATGATGCAATTAATGCCGGGAAGTTCATGCTTTTCAAGATTCCAATGTTCCGCAATAAAAGTATTTATAGTTAATCCCCCTTTATATTCTAAGTTACTAATATATACAGCTACTTATTGAGGACTAATAAGCTATTTAATCTGGTAATCGTTTCTTTAGAAACTTTTTCACTGTATCGGCTTTCATTTCGCTTCCAATCTAGCAATGTCTTTTTAATATTGATGGCGAACTTAGGATAAGCAAACTCGTATTGAACTCCAATGCCAACTGTAGATAGTAAGCGTTGGGTGTTCATTTGCTCCGAGCTGTTCCCATACGCTCATCACCTCTAGAAATTTGTATATTGTTATATCATAATGATGAAGTGAAATTAAATTTTCAGGTGGTGAATTAGGTGTGGCCATTAACTTCTGGATATCAATTCCGACAGATGATTTTTTCCATTACAGTAATGACTTAATGAAAAAATTTAACGTTTCTGCGTATGTAGAAAGGATAGGCGATAAACCGTGCCAAAGAAAAATAGATGTTTATGATGAGAATGATCCAGAAACATTTATAAAGCATTTCTATGATCCGAATTATTACAGCTTTTATTTCTCGTGTTATCCCTTTCAAAATGTGGACAGTGTTAAAGAGTTCGGTACATTTTATACACCAGAAATAGCGCCCTTCACCCTTGAAGGAAACGGCGGAGTTGAGACTGAAAAGACGCGTGAACAAATTCAACTCAGACAAATCGAAAAACAGCCAGATAAGAATATACAAAGGTTTTATTCCGCTTTACAAAGAAATTTGAAAAATATACCGGGCATCCAGAACAGCTATGTTATCGGCAAACATGAATACAAAAATCGTTATTGCTTACCGACATCTAAGCTTATTATCCCGAATAACCCGCATAGTCGTAACATGACAGACTCGTGGGAGAACTATTATCTTAATTCTATTGGACAATGTACCGAATAAGCATACTTTCATTTCGATGCAACAAACGATACTGTTGTAGCATTTTATTTCCCCATCAAACTACCAATCACGTTCACGAATGGCTTCTTCTATATGTATTTTGATACCAAAAAAGTCCAAAATATCTTTAACAGTTTGTCCAATTGATTCTCTGCCAACTGTTTCAATTTCGCTGTCATTTTCGTCAAACTCTTCTGCTAGATCATTGATTGCATGGATGGCGAAATCAAGCTTTGATTGAATTTCTTCGATGTCTTGATGTCCTTGTTCCAAAAATTCAACAACTTTAACGAGTTCAGCTTTGACTTTATCCACAAGAAAATCAGGAAAGTATCCATCAGCATACATGTCTTTTAAATATTCAATGTCAGAACTTGATTTTTTTACGAAATGTTCCTTCAATACATCTAATTTAGCTCGTGAAAATAGGTCTTGTATTAATAAGTCATCATCACATGCTTCCTTAAAAGCGATTGCAAAACCAAGTATCGCTTCTTTATTGTCTGTATAAGCAGCGAACATACCGGCCTCTGGGTCAAATTTCAAGATATCAACTAAGTGAGGCATTTTTTCTTCAAGAAACACGGCTGCCAATGATTCCCAATCATAGCCATTACCCTCAAATCCTTCTTCAGCTCGTGTTTGAAAAATTTCATGCTTATATTTTCCAACATTTAAAATCAATGAAATGCTTCCATTATTATGCGCAACTAGCTTAAATGGGTTTATTTTTTCTTCAACTTCTAACAAATCCTCATCCTGTTCAACGTTCATTATACCAGCGCGATTGAGACTCATTTCTAAAAACATGCGGGCGTGTGAATCTTCAGGGTCTAGTGCTAAAGATTGTTCGAAAGCAACGATCGCTTCCTTATACTGATTAAGGTAATAATAAGCATATCCTATTCGAAAATGCCAAAGAGGGTCGTGCTCGCCTTGCTCTTGCACAGATAAAAAATATTTGATAGCTTCATTATAGTTATCCTGATTATTCAATGCTCTTCCCAAATGGCAAATTAAGTCATAGTCCCATTCTGCTTCGGATATTCCCATAATTTTGTTTATGATTTCCTCATACTCGTCCTCGCTATGCCAATAATCGAGTTGATCCAATAGTTCATGATCCATCTTTATATTCTCTCCTCTACCTTTAATCAAATAATGATTTCAATTTACTAGTATATCCCACATGTCAGAATCTGCCTAATAAGTAGGTTATATGTTGAACTTGCATGAATTAGTTGTGCTTAGCTTGGCTAAGCGCGCAAATACAATAAAAGAAAAGTGTTTGGTCTCTTGACCAAACACTTTGCCCAGCAAACAGAATAATTAATGAGGTTGATTAGTGTTATCTGATGCGAAAAATAAATTGGTATCAGCTTTAACGTAATCTAAGCTTCTCTGTAATGATGACAGTAACTCAGAAAAATTGTTATTTCGATGTGTGACATCTTGAGTATCATTTTGATTAGGTAGTCGATTGGCAATTTTATTTTCTAATAGATATCTTAATTCTTCATTGTATTTATTGCCGTATGATGAGATCTCTAAAGGTTTGGTCATAGCATTAACCAATTGATCGAACACGAATAAATGATCGCTTGATAGATTAATTTGAGCTTCAGTACTGAAGTTATTATTTTGTTGATTGGATCGTACTTCGTCAGCATAGTGTAACGTTGATAGTACGATGCCATTATTCATAGGCCGGATTGCCGCTAGGCTTTGAGTAGATCTCAGTGTGATGTAGCCAATGCCAACCTTTTTTGATTTAAGAAGACATTGATGTAAGAGTTGAAGTACCTCTTCCCCTACTTCATCAGTACCTATATAATAATGTTTTTTCATGTAGACAAAGCTAAGTTCGTTCTCATGAAAAAATTGCTTGATAACAAAATTTTTATTAGATTGTGGTGAGATTAACTTTAAATCTTCGTCAGTAACCTCTACAAAGTTTTCACTACCCATTTCATATACTTTCTGTATTTGATTCTGTTCAACGGTGGTATTGCACGTTTTGCAGAACTTTAAATGAGAAATGCCACTACCACATGGTTTGTGGGTTTGCTTAAGGGATATTTCATTATCTTCAGTAGCAGCGAATAACTTTACGGGGATTTGGAACTTTGAAATCAGTATGGTTCCTTTCCATATAGTATGCATATTTAGAGACTTCCCTTCATTATAATAGTCTTCTTATTGTTATTAACCTGAATAATAGAAATAATACCTGCACTACAATATTTGAATAGATCAGATTTTCGGGAAAGGTAACATATTCTTGACCTCAAACGGCAATCGGTACACATTCTTGACAGTAGTTATTGTCAAGAATGTGTACCGATAAAATTATGCCAGATGACAAGAACCCCGTTAGCATAATGTGTTGTAGCGCGGTGATGCGAACGATATATCTGATCCACCACTATGCTTGCGTATTGCTTGTTTTAATATTCTCCCTTAATTACAAAAAACGTGCCTCTAATTGTTCCTGCTAGTTTCGACTTCTGTCTAGCAAACTTAAACTTCTTCTCTTCTAACTCCCTTGGTACCTCCATCCCCTCTGAAAGCTTAAAACCAACTGCCCGTTTTTTAGGGTTATCAACCGTATACAGGACGTTAACCGCTAGACCATCCTCATAAAAGACGAAGGTCCACTTGATATTTTCCACTTGAAGACTCGACGTTTCTAAAGGTTTGGCCGCGAATTCAATATCACGTTCTTCTTTTAAAATTCGGTGCACATAATCGAGGGTCTCCTGGCTTTCACTAGCTGGTACTACCGTAAATTCATGCTTGTATTTGTTCATGAAGTAACGAGCCTCATTTGCACGTAAACCAGCAAGTGCATCTACTAAAGGTGAAGATTCTAATCCAACCGTAGACACATTTTTAAAATCAACGATATAGGACATTTTTATCGCTCCTTTTCTCACTTTTGAACTTTTGAACTGAAAATCGAGTGACAGTCCTTGCTTCAATCCTGTTCCTCTTTAAGAAGCTTATCCAGACGAACCATATTTTGTTTCCAAAATTTCTCGTAGTACGACAACCAATCCTTAAGCTCCTTCAGCGGTGCGGGATTGAGACGGTTTCGAGTCTCACGGCCGACTTTAAGCTCACTCACGAGGCCGGCTTCCTTCAATATCGTCAAATGCTTGGAAACTGCGGATCGGCCCATTGCAAAATGTGGAGTTAACCGATTGAGCGGCAATTCTTCCGCATCCGCCAGCAGCCGAATGATTTCACGCCGTGTCGGATCGGCTACGGCATAATAGACATCCCGTGTCTGTGCAACTGCGCTCATCAATACCTACCCCTTTACATGAATTGAAATTATACCAAATGGTGCCTTTATTTTAGGACACTATATAGAGTCCCGTCAACAAGAAACATCTACATTTTTTCCTAAGCTGATCAACCGTTTTCATGCGAAGATGAAAAATCCGTTGACAAGACGCCAAATGGTATAAGTAAATTGCAATGCGATTCATTGTCTTCTCTCCTATGATTGAAGATTCGTTATTGATAATCTTCTTCTGTCAAATCCATATTTACGCTCATAGCGGTTCGGCTGCCGTCGGCCGCGGCAAAAACCAATTGGGAAGGCATGAAGGTTGATGCGTCCCCGGCGACATATAAACCAGGTATCGATGTTCTTCCCTTTTCATCCGTCCTAATCCCTCCGGACTCCGTCTTTTCACAGCCCAATCGTTCTCCGAACAGTGTGCTTTGCACAAATTTGGGCATTACGAAGCCTCCGGCCCTCGGGACTTGAGTCCCATCGGCAAAGCGAACATGCTCAAGACGTCCATTTTGGCCGATGAATGCCGAAATAAGTTGCTCCTTCACCGCGATACCCTTTAATTGAAGCCAGTTTTTTTGTTCGTCTGACAGGGACGCCTGGCCGTTCGTGCATACGACCAGATCCTTGCTCCAATTGAGAAGTATTTTGGCCGTATGAAAAACGGTCGGATATTCGGAAACAATGACAAGCGGTTGATCCCGTAGCTCCCAGCCGTCGCAATAGGGGCAATTAAACAAACTTTTCCCGTATAGCGGATAAAAGCCTTCTATTTCAGGAAATATCTCCTTTACTCCTGTTGCCATGATCAGTTTTCGTGATTGAACACGAAGGCCTGACGAATCATACAGCTCAAATCCGGATTCGATTTTGCGAACAGAAACAACCTCGGTTTGTAAAATATCAACAGATGGATAACGCCGTATCTCCTCATAAGCAATCCGGCGGAACTCGCCCGGCGTTACACCGTCTCTCGTAATAAAACCGTGGGACGCATGCGTGACAGCATTTCGAGGCCGATTGTTGTCTATCAAAGCTAATCTTCGTCTTGCCCTGCCCAGCACGAGGGCTGCATTCAACCCAGCGGGTCCTCCACCAATAATGACACAATCGTAAATCATGAAGCTCATCTCCCTCAATATCGATATTAAAGATATTTTATATCTGTAATGTAACTAAAAAAAACTTTTAATAAGTTGCGGACAGTACACCTCCTTTCAACATAAAGTGGCTCACCTTAAACTGTTGTTTTATTTTGGGCTAGATCCGCTAGCTTTGTTGTTTTGAGATGCCACTCCATCTTCTCTTCCGCTTCCTTCATTACAGTTTGAATCAAGCATTCTTCACCGTGGAGAAAGTCGCATTCAAATAAGGAGGAGGTGCCCTCAATTGCATGGATGATATCCAAAAACGTAATGTCGTCTTTTTTACGGGATAACCGGTATCCTCCATTGGCTCCGGTAACCGATTCGATCATCCCTGCTTTCACAAGTCGCGTTAAAATTTTAGAAAGATAAGTTGGTGAAACACCCTGGGATTCCGCCAACTGCTGGACGCCTACCGGCTTAATCGGTGAGGCGTCAACGAGCATGAGCATGGTATGCAGAGCATAATTCGTCGCTTTTGAAAATTTCATAGGGCACCTCATTTACAGACTTAATATATCTATAATATCCTCGATGTCGATGATGTGTCAAGTTGCGGATTTTCATAAAAATCTGCCCTAATTTCCGCTATACTTTAATCTGAAGATAAGATGTTTACATAAAGCCCACATTCAGAGTTATCTGAACTGTGGGCTTTCTAGGTATTTGCATTGACTTTAATGAAATTTCAATGTAATAACTGCTTTATCATTTGAGGATTCGTAAGCCGCAAGTGCTACTTCCAATGCACGAAGACCATCTTCACCTGTGATTGAAGCCTCTTCCTTACCAGCTTGGATAGAGTTAATAAAATCCCTAAGTAATTGTTCGTCCATATCATCGCCCCAGAAGGAGTGATTGTACCCACTCTTATTTGTATAAACATTAAGTTTTTGATTAAATGCATCAACTGATAATGTACCTTTGGATCCAATGATCTCTAATGTTATGTCACCCCATATCGGATAAGTAGCATTTCTCGACCAACTGCAATCCAATGATGCAAAAACACCGTTCGCAAACTGCATCGTTAATATCCCTGAATCATCAATGAGATTATTGGTAAACACATTGTCGACTTCGGCATAGACCGTTTTCACCTCGGCTCCAAGTATCCAACGTAAAATATCAGTGACATGGACTGTATGATCCAGTACAGCTCCGCCACCAGACTTGTTTACATCTACAAACCAGTTGCCAGGGCATTGACCTCGATTGGTTCCTTTAACTGCAATAATTTTTCCCAATTGTCCGTTCTCTATCATCTCTTTAGCCCGAATAATAGAAGAATTAAACCTAACCGGAAAAGCAGTTTGCAACAAGACCTGATTAGCTTTGCAAATATCTATCATTTCTTGAGCATCTTGTATAGATACTGATATGGGTTTCTCACACAATACATGCTTGCCTGCCGATGCAGATGCGATGACATGTTCTTTATGGTGAACGTTCTCAGATGTGACGATAACCGCATCTAAATCTTGCATTAAGAGATCGTTAATATTTGTAAACAATTTCGTTTCAAACCATTCAGAATATTTGGGACCCCTGATTCGATCTTCTTCCATTATCCCGACCAATTCCACACCTTCGATGCGCTTTAAGGCTTCCGCATAACTCACAACATGGATGTGTGCAAAACTAACGATACCTACCTTTATCCTCATAACGATTACCCCTTATGTTATTTAATGGTTATCGTGTCAATCTAACCACTTAGGTTGTGATGTACGAATAGATTCAATAGCCGAAAGGGCGATTTTGACTGCTATTAATGCATCTTCTGCAGAAACTAATGGGTCTATTTCTTTCTTTAAGCAATCCAAGAAATGTCTCAGCTCTCGATAATATGGGTTTGTTTGCAAAGGACTTTCAGGTACAGCTACTCCTCCTAATCCTGCATCATTCGTGTGGGCGTGTAATTCAATCGGTTTATCTTTTGCGCTATCGTAAGCTATAACACCCGTTAAACCAGAAAATTCGAATTTCATCGAAAAGCTACTATGCGCCCAGGATCCTTCTAAATGTGCAATTACGCCGTTTTTGAATCTCATTGTAATTAAGGCGTAGTCTAACTTTTCATAACCTTCACCGAGCGTTCCTTTTGCGTAAACTCGTTCAACCTCACCAAAACACCAACGTAAAAAATCGATATCATGGATGACCATATCAAGAATAACTCCGCCGCTGCTTTGATAATCAGAATACCAATCATTTAACCCTTGCGGGAAACTTCCGGCCCGGCTCGTTCTGGCCACACCGATTTTTCCAATCGTTCCACTATCAATCAGCGCTTTTGCTTGGACATACTCTGGGAAAAACCGAAGCACATGGGCAACAAATAGCTTCACGTTTTTTTCTTTGCAGTAGTTAATGATTGCTTGCCCTTCTTCAACGCTTCTTGCGAGCGGCTTTTCGCAAATGATATTAAGCTTTGCATCTGCCGCTTTTTTTACATATTCGAGATGAAATGGCGTAGGTACACAAATATCAACAACATCAATCTGATTCATAGTTTCTAAAGCCTGTTCGAAGGAGGAAAACACTTGACCATCCATCCATTTATTATCGTGATTCGAATCCACTACTCCAACTACCTTTACATCCTTCATGAGAGCAAAAGCTTGGTTGTGTATTTTTCCCATCGTACCTGCTCCGATGATTAATACATGGAACATAATGATATCCCCTTCTCCATAAATTCATCCGTATTTCCCGGCATCTTTTTCAACTATTTACCTTTGATTTTTCCGCGCATATCAAACCAGACCGCTATAAGCAAGACAAGACCCTTCAAGATAAACTGCGCTGCAGATGGAATATTTAGAATACTCATTCCGTTATTAAGACTGGCCATAATAAGCGCACCGATTACCGCCCCAAATACAGTGCCTTGACCACCGCTAAAGCTTGCCCCACCGATGATAGCAGCCGAAATGGCATCGAATTCAAACTGATTTCCTGCAGCCGGAGTTGCCGCATCCAAACGAGCAGTAAGGATAAGCCCCGATATTGCACTCAGAATTCCCAACAGTGCGAATACTTTCAAACCCTCTTTATTAACATTAATCCCCGATAAACGAGCAGCTTCCGAATTTCCACCTATTGCATACAACCGTCTTCCGAATCTAGTGTTTTTTGATATAAAGGTTACGACAATAACAATTGCGGCCATAATAATAACGGGAATGGGAATGCCTTCATAATTGTTCATTGTCGAAACGAGTAACACACATATCGCGCATACGGCAATTAACTTAAGTGCAAACCAATTCGTAGATGTAACATTCATGCCCTTAGATGTTTTACTTCTTCTTTTGGTAATCTCGAAAATGAGATAGAAAAGAATACCAATTGCCGCGATAATTGTACTCCATAGCTGGGAGACATATCCGTCTCCAATATACTTAAAGCTAGGATTCATCCCTGAAATCGTAGATCCGCCTGTAATGAGCAATGTCACTCCTCTAAAAACAAGCATTGTGGCTAGAGTTACAATAAAGGGGGGGATTTTTTGGAATGTAGAAAAGTATCCATTGATGACACCGACGATCAAACCAGTAAGAAGTAGGGCAATTATGGTTGGAATTGTACCCATCTGCATCTGTGTTTGCATGACAGCTGCTATTGCGCCGGAAACGGCCACAATGGAACCAACCGAAAGATCAATATGTCCTGCAACGATAACAAGAACCATACCGATTGAAATAATCCCGATTGGAGTCATTTGTCTGAACAGTAATGAAATATTCCTTGAAGTTAAAAACGTACCGTCTGTTGCAATTTGCAAACTAATCCAAATGGCTATTAAAGCAAACACGATAATTAACGATCTTAAATTAATGCTTTTCAATAGACTATTAACTCCAGGCTTATTCATATTTGTCTCCTCTAGTTGAATCGTATTTTCTCTGCTCATGTTAGACACTCCCTCCCACAGCGAAACTCATAATTTTTTCTTGGGTTGCCTCTTCCTGCAACACTTCTCCGGTGATCGTCCCATCTTTCATGACTAATATCCTATCGCACATTCCCAATATTTCAGGAAGTTCGGAAGAAACCATAATAACGGCTACCCCATGTTCAACCAATCTATTAATAATGCTATATATTTCGTACTTTGCACCTACATCGATACCTCTTGTTGGTTCATCCAATATTAATATCTTCGGCTTGCGCATTAACCATCGGCCTAAGATCACCTTTTGTTGATTTCCGCCGCTCAAGCTCGTTATTTTGTTTTCCGTCGATCCGATTTTAATTTGAAGACTATCTACAAACAAATTACAAAGCAGTTTTTCTTCTGACTCCTGAACCATTACCTTTCCAGGTATATTGTCCAAATTTGCGATAACCATATTTTCTTTAATACTCAAAACTGGGAAAATACCAAGATTCTTTCTATCTTCAGTAATGAAGCTAATGCCTTGTTTCATAGCATCTTGCGGACAATTGATCTTAATTTCTTTGCCGTCGATCATGATTTGACCTTCGCTTTTCCCATTGAAGGCACCAAACAAGCTGCTGACAAGTTCGGTTCTACCCGCCCCCATTAATCCTGCTATTCCCAGGATCTCGCCTTGATGTAGTGAGAAGTTGATCTTATGTAGTCTTTCTTTACCCTCTTTATAGTCAAATAATGAATAGTTTTTAAGTTCTAGAATAGGATTGCCTTTACCCGTTCCACGTTTTCTCTCCGGATATCTTTGGTTCAAATCTCTACCTACCATTAAATTGATTAACATCGATTCATTCAGGCTATCAATAGATAGCGTATCGATCGTTTGACCATCTCGCAAAATGGTAACACGATCAGCAATTCTAAAAATCTCGTCAAACTTATGAGAAATATATATACAAGTAACACCTTGATCTCTCAATTTTTCTAATAGATTCATAAGCATATTGATTTCACTGTTGCTTAGAGCAGACGTTGGTTCATCTAGAACAAGAATTTTACTATCCGTTCTTAATGCTTTTGCGATTTCTACCATTTGTTGATGACCGATTCCGAGATTTTTCACCAGTACATTTGAATCCAATCTAACACCAACAAGCTCCAACAGTTCGTTAGCCCGGGAATACATGGAATCCCAATCAATCAGCATGCCCTTAGTAGGTTCATCGCCCATAAAAATGTTTTCTGCAATGGATAGGTTGCTAGACAACGACAATTCCTGAAAGATAATACTAATTCCAGCTTTTTCAGCGTCGCTTGTGTTTTGAATATTTTGTACTTTACCCTCTACTGTAATAGAACCCGTATAGGTTCCATATGGATATACGCCACTAAGTACTTTCATTAACGTCGATTTTCCTGCACCGTTTTCTCCAACCAATGCATGAATTTCACCCTTTTTCACTTTAAAACTTACACCGCCCAGAGCCTTTACCCCAGGAAACTCCTTGATGATATTGTTCATTTCCAATATCCAAGTCGTAGTCAAAGTTCATCAGTCCCCTTTAATAAGGGCGATTCAAGCCCGTTAAACCGCCCTTATTCTGTTTGTTTAATTACTTAGGCCATTGATCCTTTGGAACATTTTTGAATACATCTTCCACTTTCGCAAAGCCTGATTTAATTACCGTATCATTGATGTTTTCTTTAGTTACGGTTACAGTGCTAACGAATATAGTAGGTACTTTTTTGAACTTATTGTCTGTTTCACCAGTCGCATTCGAAGGAACCTTCTTCGTTTCTGCCATTTCAAATGCGGCTTTTGCGGCTAGCTCTGCCATATCTTTTGAAGGGAAAAGCAATGTCATAGATTGGGTTCCTTCAGCAATTCTTTGCAGCGCCGCGATATCACCATCAGTGCCCGTTACAAAAGTTTTGCCTGTAAGTCCTTGTGCCTTAAGAGCTTGAATAGCTCCGCCTGCCATACCGTCATTCGAACTAATAATGGCATCGATTTTGTCGTTGTTTTGCGTCAAAGTATTTTCAACGCTTGCTAACGCATTCTCAGGTGACCATTTATCTGTAAATTGCTCAGCGACCAGTATGATGTCGCCTTTGTCGATAAGAGGTTGGAGAATTTCTTTAGCTCCATCCGCGATAGTGTGCGAAACGGTATCGACAGGTGCACCGTTTAGCAACATGTAGTTTCCTTTAGGAACCTTTGCTACAGCTGCTCGAGCAAGATCTCTACCGATTCCCGGTATATCAAATCCGATATAAGCATCGTGATCAACACCGGTGATTAACCGTGAGTAGGACATAACGGGTATGCCTTCTTTTTTGGCTGCTTCTACAGCAGGCGCGATCGTTTCGCCATTGATAGAGGCGATTACTAGAACATCCACGCCTTGGCTAACCATATTCTCAACTTGGTCGTTTTGTTTGCTTTCATCATTATCAGCGAACTGAACAATCGGAGTACCACCAAGTGCTTTTACAGCATCTTCGAAATATTTCGCTTCTTTGACCCAACGCTCTTCTTGTTGAGTACTTACTGCAAAACCAATTTTGAAGCTTTTAGGAGCTGACGGAGACACTGATGCTTTCGTATCTTCTGAAGCTGGTTGAGAATTTGAAGCACCTTCGGATGAGTTACCGTTTTTTCCACAAGCACTAATGATTAAGACTAACAACATGATTGAAATAAATACGGATAAACCTTTTACGTTCCGCATTCGAATACCCTCCCTTTTTTTAATAAAGCATATATTCTAAAAAGTAGGAGTTCTTAGAGCTCTTAAGACCCCACTTAAAGAAACGAAGATTGGTTTGGTTCATTTAATCGCAGCAAATATTGTTTAATAATTAAACTGCACTACGATTTTCTGTAACTTATCTGACATATCTGACAGTTGATAGGCGGAGGCTGTAATTTCTTGTAAACCCGCTGTTTGCTCTTCTATTGAAGCCGCAACTTCTCTATACCCGTCTGATGATTTTTCTATAATAGATGTAATATTTTTGCTCATCTCTTCAACCGCATTAAACTCTTGAACCATATCTTCAATACCTCTGGTGACGATTCTATTTTGCCTCTCAACCTCCGACGATTTTTCCGCAATGTCAGTAAATGCTTGTCTAGATGCTTCTGCCATCTGAGCACCTTCTTCAATTTCACTTACTCCATTCCTCATACTAAGTGCAACATTTTGAGATTCACTTTGAATTTCTTGTAGAATTTCATTTATTTTCAAAGCAGACATAGAGGAGCTTTCTGCTAGTTTTTTAATCTCTTGCGCAACTACTGCGAATCCTTTGCCTTCATTCCTAGCTCTGGCAGCTTCTATACCTGCGTTTAAAGCCAAAATATTCGTTTGTTTTGCCATTTCTGAAATCACGGTGACGATTTCTCTAATTTGTCTTGTTTTGTTTTGAAGTTTTTCTGAGCTTGCTTGTGTTTCCAAAATCTTCTTCTCAATGATTTCAATTTGCTGTGTTAGACAGTTCATTTGTTTATTGCCTACTATAGCTGCTTGGTTTGCATCTTCTGAAGCTTGTAGCACATTTTTTACAAATTGAAGCATCTCTTTATTGCTCTGGTACAACTTCTCTACGATTTCACGTGTTTTACGGGATTTACTAAGTTGATCCATCGCTCCTTCTGATACTTCATTGAGCACGATGGAGATTTGCTCAACCGCTTTGGAGCTAAGCTCTACATTTAGTTTCAATGTTTCTGCTGTTATCGTTACCTCTAGGCTGCTTTTATTCGTCTCACAAACAAATTCTCTAAGATTATCTGTCAATGTGTTAAATGAATTGCCTAATACGGCTAATTCATCCTTTGTTTTTACATCGAGCGATTCAAGTTTCAAATTTTTATTGGCAATGCTTTCCGAGCGCCGAACTAATAATGCAATCGTGTTAGCAATCTTAGTTGAAAAAAAGACAGTACCACATAGGCTGATTGCTGATACCAGCCCAATCGTCAAAAAGATGAGGTGCTTTGTACGTTCTGCTTGTTTATTCAACTTTTCCTTGGTTGTTTTTTGATAATTGAGCTCGTCATTAAGAAAATCACTAACACCTGTATTTAAAAATCCTGCAATCTTTACAGCTTCAACATTTGTTACAGATGCACTAGTCAAATCATCATTGTCAATGAGTTTACTAGTCTCAGTTACTTTAAGTGCATAACTCTTGGATATCGCTACTACTGCATCTAATGCTGTTAAACCTTTTTCATCGGTTACTATCTGTTTCAATTCCTCGACGCTGCTCTTTATCGAGATTAAGCCCCTGTCCACACTCTTCTTATCCTCAAGTGATTGGAAAATCATGTATTGTCTAAGTGTTTCGCCAACAATAACAGAATTTTCTGTAATTAAACTCGCTGTTAAAGACAGTTGAACCATCGAATCTAACTTATTCATGGAAGTTTTCATTTGGTAGTAAGTCAATAAGCTAACACTGCTTAATACGATAATAATGACTACAAAACTTGTAATAAACTTTACCCGCAAAGATATTGACAAAAATAGCATAATTTTACCTCCCCCACTTTGTTAATTGAATGCAAATAGGCATGAGCGATAGAAGCGTAGCGCTTCCTGTCACTCATGCCCTTTCGGTAACACGTGTAGGTTTATTTAGTTATTAGAATACAGAAAAGGGCACGAGCGATAGAAGCATAGCGCTTCCTGTCACTCATGCCCTTTCGGTAACACGTGCAGGTTTATCAAATTAAAGTCATCATATACGATATAGGATTATATTTCAATATACAATTTACATAAACTTCTTTATTTCGTCTTTCAACCGTTCGGATTGAGTCCCGAATATGATTTGCACGGCGCCCTGTCCCAACCTCATGACTCCTGCCGCACCAAGTTCCTTCAGCAGTTTGTCGTTCGTCAGATTGTCGTTTCGCAATACGAGTCGCAATCGGGTGATGCACGCATCGATGCTGACGACGTTGTCAGTTCCTCCTAAGGAATTCAAAACTTGCTGAGCTTGAAGCATTATTGTCGGCTTAGTCTCAGACGTTTCTGGTCCGCTTTCTGCCTCCTCCTCTTCTCGGCCGGGGGTGGCCAAGTTGAACTTGACGATCATATAGCGAAACAGAGCATAGTAAACGGTTCCGAATACGATCCCGATCGGTATGAGAAGAAGCGGTTTGGTTGCTAGCTGATAATTGATCAAGAAGTCTATGAATCCAGCCGAGAAGCCGAAACCGTCTTTGATGCCCAGAATCGCGGTTATAAACCCCGATATTCCGGTCAATAAGGCATGAACGATGTAAAGAACCGGCGAGGCGAACAAAAACGCGAACTCGACCGGTTCCGTAATTCCCGTAAAAAAGGATGCCAACGCGGCGCTAATGAATACCGACGAAATTGCTTTCCGTTTGCGTGGATTTGCTGAACGGATAATGGCTAGTGCTCCTGCTGGTAAAGCAAACATCATGATCGGGTAATAACCGGTCATAAAGAGTCCCGCGGACGGATCTCCGGCGAAAAATCGTGCCAAATCTCCGTATATTTCCCGACCGCCCGAATCTTCGAACATTCCGATTTGAAACCATGCAATGTTGTTAATGACATGATGCAATCCAAACGGCAGCAGTAACCGATTCGACGTACCGTATATCAATGCACCGAAAGCATCCAATTCGACCATCCAACGCCCAAAATCATCAAGAACGGATTGGATCGGTCCCCATATGAAACCAAGCAAAATTGCTATGGGTATCATCACTATTGGCGTCATGATCGACACGAAGCGCTTGCCACTGAAAAACCCTAGCCAATCAGGGAGTTTGATTTGGTGATATTTTTTATACATATAGGAGGCTACCAAGCCTGCCGTGATACCACCCATCACACCCATATCCAACTTTTCATGGCTGCTACTAAATACCGTAGGGATTTGAACCAACACTGTATCCAATACTTCATAGGCGAGCGCTGCTGCTAAAGCTGCGATGCCGTCACCAGCAAGTCCTATAGCAATACCTACCGCGAATATCAGACCAAGGTGATCAAAAATCGCGGAGCCTCCGGCTAGTAAGAAAGGTGCGATGTAATGATTGATAAAGCCGCCGATCGATTGGCTGAAATGAAAATCTTTCACATAGTCGATCGCTCCAAACCGCCTCAAGAATGCAGCTGCCGGAAGCGTGGCAACAGGAAGCATTAGCGACCTGCCCATCTTCTGCAAAATCGCTATCAATCAATCCGCCCCCTTCTCCAGTCACACATTATCTTCCTTGACATGAACATGAAAGAAACGATACAAGTGCATAACCAAATATCCGATTTCTTCCTTCGGGATTTCCGTATTCAAATGTTCTTCCATGATTTTTCCTAGTTTAAGCGCGAGTTCATATTCTTCTTTGAATTTCTGCTGCATGTCTTCGAAAAAGGGGTTGTCTACCGCGTTAAATTGGATGATTCTTTCGAAACTGAAACGCAAATGTGTAATTAAACGAATATAACCGCTTCCACTCCGTGGAATATGGATGGAGAGACTGGTTTCTATTTCCGTAACTAGCTCCTGAATTAAATTAGTAAACTTCACCAGTTCTCCGACCGATACATTCTCAACGGCGGAATATACATGGAATGTCAAAAAACCGACTTCATCCTCGGGAATTTCTATATCAAAAGCGGTTGCGATCATATTGGCGGCTTGCCGTGCTATTTCATATTCTTTGGGGTAAGATATCTTCGTTTCGTACAAAAAAGGGTTAACGATGTCAATGTTGTTCCGCAACCGATAAACCGCGAATTGAATGTGGCTGGGAAGGGCTAAATACACTTTGTTGTTCACCTTTTTTTGAAATTCGGATTCCATGAGAACAATAATATTTTCCGAAATACGTAATACTTCCGGATCCAGTTCTTCGATAAGCGATTGATATTGCTTGACCTTGTCCCTATCGTCCAAACGGAACCGTTTTTCAATACGCTCATCATTCGAAGCGATCGTTGCTCCGGCTTTGGAGGAAAAACCGAGTCCTTTTCCGAATAAGACCAATTCATCGCCGGTTCCGTTTTTGGCTAACACAACGTTGTTGCCGACGATACGGTCGATGACATAAACGGTATTGTCGTTCAATCAGTTTCTCACCTCCTCCACAGAACCGTTGCTTTTTTATTACTTCTGAAAATAAAAAAATGAGCAAAAAGAGATCTCTGGGTTCAGAAACCTTTTTTGGCTCATGCCTTCTTCAGTAACATGCCAATGGGTAATTTTAAGTTAATACTAGTGTGTATGTTGAATTTTGTCAATTGATAGGAACTTGAAACAATCATTAAAAGACAAATTCAGAATTCACCGGGGGTAAGTCACTTTTCTGTCTTCTTCGTTCTATATTCACAGATATAGATTCGCTCACCCGTGTTCGGATTGTAATAAACTCGCTGTTTCTCATTCGTAACGGGATCTACGTTAACTTCCTCCGTATGTATAAACCCATTAGGAATAACCCCGGACTTTCTTCTTTTGTAGCGTTTGTCATAGACAAGCACAGACAAGATAATGATCACCAAAACGATAACTAACTGAACTCCATAGTAGCCAAGCATCCATTTCATTCTCTGTCTTTTTCAACCATTACGGCGGTGCCGTATGCTACGATTTCGCCCATCGTCTTTCCGATTTCTCCGGAATCAAAGCGGACCATCACAATGGCGTTCGCGCCCATTGCTTGGGCATTTTGTACCAAACGATCCATGGATTCTTTACGGAGATCTTCTAGCAACGAAGTGAACTGTTTGATTTCACCTCCAACCAACCCTTTGAATGCTGCTTTGATGTCAGCACCAAGCCCGCGACTCCTAACAATCAATCCAAAGCACATCCCTTTGACTTCTTTGACTTTATATCCCGGAATGTTTTCGGTCGTAACGACGATCATATGTATGCGCCACCTTTTATCTTTTCTACTTTATTTTATCCCATTGACTCTTGAATTAATTACTGGCTTTATGGCTCTAAACTACCCTATAAAAAGGAAGAAAAGTAGCCTTGGACTAGTAAATTTAGTCCTAGACTACTCGCTCTATTGGTTAAGCCTTGTCGTATTATCTTTAACTGCGAGCCGGCGGAATACTTTGAGGATTATTAAATACATTTTTGGGGTCATATTTCGCTTTGACTCTCCTCAATCTTGGGAAGTTCGATCCATAGTATACCGGCCCGGAATTCTTAATTCCTTGGTCCGGAACGTTGATATAAGATCCTACGATAAAGGGTTGTAACTTCCGGCGAGTATTGCGCACGAGGTCGATATTTTTCGCAGCATCGGATTTCTTGACCCATGAGCTATTCCACTCCACGTAATATTTCGCATTACGCCAGTAAAATGCCGTAGCTTTTGGCGCTACACGACTAACGGCTCCGCCCCAGTTGAGGAAAAAGAATCCTGCCGGAGTACTCTCCTCCGCTTTTCTCTAGAAATTCGCGCATGCGGACGGCTTCTGTTTTTGATCCAAGGAACAGTCCGACCATCGAAACGTTACCGCCCTTTTTCGGTCCAATTGATAATTCGCTTCCTAATCGGGTATCGACTGATGGTGCCCATCGTTGCCAGGCCTTGAGCACTTCTTCGAATTGATCCCAAGGCCAAGTGATGCGGTACACTGTCGCCGTCTCTGGAGCGCGAATCGTTTTGAATTTGTACTGAGTGTACACGCCGAAGTTACCTCCGCCACCCCCTCGGGAAGCCCAATAGAGATCGGAGTTGCATTTCTACTCCGCTATTAAAACACACTACGCACTAATCCCCCATCAATTCGGGAACCGGGCATAATCGTATTAATTGTCACGTATGTTCGTTTGATTGAAGTGATTATCATTAGATTAAAAATCAAAATTGTCTGGGTCAGGACCTACTCGAAGATTCTGATTCAATCCATCGATTTGTTGCATATCTTCTTTAGTCAGCTCAAAATCAAAAATAGATGCATTTTCAATGATGCGATGTTCTTTCGTTGATTTCGGTATCGTTACAACACCACTTTGTAAATTCCAGCGCAAGATCACTTGGGCAATGGATTTACCGTACTTATTACCAATTTCCTTTAACTCCGTATTATCTAATAACTGACCTTGCATTAATGGAGACCACGCTTCGAATTGGATGCCGTTTTCCTTACAAAATGCTTGAAGTTCCTTTTGAGTCAAACGTGGATGATGTTCCATTTGATCCACCATTGGCTTAATCTCTGCATCTTTCATTAGCTCTTCAAGCTGATGCTTAAGGAAGTTGCTTACACCAATCGCTTTTACACGTCCTTCTTTATAGAGGGTCTCCAATGCTCTCCAAGCTTCCTTGAACTTACCTTCGACCGGCCAGTGAATGAGATATAAATCCAAATATTCCAATCCAAGTTTACTTAAGCTCGTCTCATAAGCGGCTATCGCTGATTCATAACCAAGATCCGCATTCCATACTTTGGATGTGATAAAAAGTTCTTCTCTAGAAATTCCTGATTCTTCCATTCCTTGGCGAATTCCTCGACCGACACCTTCTTCATTTCCGTAAATAGCAGCTGTATCAATACTTCTATAACCATTCTTGATCGCTGTTTTCACAGCATTTTCAAGTTCAGGACCTTCCTCCACTAGAAATACGCCCAATCCGAACCAAGGCATCTTCACACCATTATGCAATGTTGTTGTATCTTGCAAATTCTTTATCATTATATTTTCCCCCATATTAATAATTATTTTTAATCCATAGATGAGTGATAGTCATCATTGCCTACAAGTGCAACAATAAATGAAATTGAATAAATTGAATAGTACGTACTTAAAAGTAATATAGGTACTTTTAAGTGCTATTCATCACAATTGGAGCAAATTCAAGAACTCAAATCATACCTATTCTAACTCTTAGCTTCCGATTCTTCTCTCCGTTTAATACATTCGAATCGGGAATCGCACTTCCTGGGTGCACAGAAAAACCAGCGATTTATGCGGGTTGGAATCAGTACATGCTTTCCGAATTTGCCGAATATTTCTAGACATTGTTGAAATGCGTTCTAGTGAACGCTTCCCGATAAGCCGTAGGAGTTACGCCCGATTGCAGCTTAAACCACTTGGCGAACTGTTTTTCGTCCGCGAAGCCGACTTTCATGGCGACTTCTTTGACGTACAGCTTGCTGCCGGCCAACAGTCGCTTGGCCGATTCGAGCTTGATGGAATGAACGTATTTCAGCAATCCAGATCCGAAATTGCGCTTGAATATCCGCGTCAAATACTGCTTGTTATAACCGCTGTACGCTGCGATCCTCTCTACCGTGAGATCTTGCTCAAGCGCGTGCAGTCGGATCCATTCCAGTAAATCGGCGAGCTTAGGATCTGAATTGGGATTTCTCCCTTGTTCCACCAATTCAATCAACAAGCAAGAAAGAAAATAGTCTCCCGCATTCGGCAGGCTATATCCTCCGTTCGCTGCATGTAGCAGTTGCCGAGCGAGAATATGAATCCGGTTTGGATTTGCACATTCCGCGTATAACGACAGCATGCCATCGGGTTCGCGACCGTCCGCTTCAGGCTGCATAAAGTGAAACCAATAAAACGATACTCCCGGTAAGGAGGGCTTGTATCCCTGATGAAACTGCCCCGGCTTTAGAATCATCACGTCGCCCGGCTTGATTTCGAACGGCTCCCCCTCGACTTCCAAATAGACATTCTCAGACACTCCGATCAACAGCTCGTATTCCGACATTTTTCTTGCCATATGGGACCAAGGCTCATTTGCCAGAAAATGGCCACCCATATTTAAGCGATAAGGCTGATGCATATAGAACGGAAGCACGCGACGACACCTCCTCACTGTCTAACTATAAAGTCACTTTTTGACACCTATTCTATCGGTTCATCTACCGACAAGGTTGTACCACTTTGCTAAGATGATAATACACCAAATCACATCATAACGGAGAGTGAAAGATGAGAATATCAAATCATCAACCCGACTTCAGCCGTCCCATAGACCTGAAAAATGTCCGAATTACCGATCACTACTGGCAAGCTTACGTGAATCTCGTCAACAATACGATCCTTCCCTACCAGTGGGAGGCACTCAACGATAATGTATCGGAAGCGGAGCCAAGCCATTGCATTCGCAATTTTCGAATCACAGCTGGTTTGGAGGAAGGTGAATACTCCGGTTTTTTCTTCCAGGATACAGATCTGTACAAGTGGCTGGAGGCGGTCGGCTTCTCGCTAGCCAATAAACCCGACGAGAAGCTTGAACAGCTGGCAGACGAAGTGATCGATCTGCTTGCTTTAGCCCAGCAAGAGGACGGCTACCTTAACACTTACTTTACGATCAAAGAACCGCAAGGACGCTGGACGAACCTGATGGACTGTCATGAAATGTATTCTGCGGGTCATCTGATCGAAGCAGCCGTCGCGTACTATCAAGGAACCAGCAAAACGAAACTGCTCGATATCGCCAGACGTCTTGCTGACCATATCGATCGGCTGTTCGGTCCAGAGGAGCATCAAATCCGTGGGTATGACGGACATCAAGAAATCGAGCTAGCTTTAGTCAAGCTATACGAGGTAACGGGCGAACAGCGTTACCTGGATTTCGCCAGCTTCCTGATTAACGAGCGCGGACAAGAGCCGAACTTCTTCCATGCGGAATGGGAAGCCCGCGGCCGAATATCGCATTGGAATCCCGGAGTTGTTCAGACAAGACCGCAGTTACTGGAATACCTTCAAGCTCACAAACCGGTTCGTGAACAAGAGGTCGCGGTTGGACATGCCGTGCGCGCGGTTTACATGTATTCAGCCATGGCGGACCTGGTGATTCATAACGCTGACCCCGATCTACTGGAGGCTTGCAGAAGGTTATGGAGCAACATGGTGAACAAACAGATGTATGTTACCGGAAGCATAGGATCAACTCATCACGGCGAAGCTTTTACGTTCGATTACGATTTGCCGAATGATACGAACTACTCCGAAACCTGCGCGTCAATCGGAATGATTTTTTTCGCCCGCCGCATGCTGCAGCTCGAGCCTAAGGGCGAATACGGCGACATCATGGAACGCGCGTTCTACAATACCGTAACAGCGGGAATCGGATTGGACGGAAAACATTACTTTTATGTAAATCCGATGGAAGTATGGCCTGCGGCGAGCAAGGGCAATCCTGGGAAACATCATATCAAAGCCGTTCGGCAAAAATGGTACGGCTGCGCGTGCTGTCCGCCGAACGCCGCAAGACTGCTCATTTCAGCAGGGCAGTACGTATACACGGCGAACTCGGACACTCTGTACACGCATCTGTATATCGGCAACGAGACAGAAATCGCGCTTTCCGGTCGCAATGTACTTGTTCGCTTGGAGAGCGGCTTGCCGTGGAACGGAAATGCCTCGCTGCAAGTCGTAAGCGCCGAAGGAAGCGGTAGCTTTACACTCGCCATGCGCATTCCTTCATGGTCGAGCGAAACGATATTTCATATCAATGGTGTTCCGCAACAGCCAATTATTCGCGACGGCTACGCTTACTTTACGAACGACTGGAGCAGCGGTGACTCCATTGCCGTTCAATTCGATATGACCCCGCGCCGGATTTACGCCCATCCTCAAGTTCGGGCCAATGCTGGACGGGTCGCGCTACAGCGCGGACCGCTCGTCTATTGCTTCGAGGAGACAGACAATGCTTCTCCGCTCTCTTCGCTCGCTCTGCCCAAGAACGCTGAGCTGAAATGTGTTCAGGATCCTACCTTGGGCGGCATCGTCGCGATCGAGGTGGAAGGAATACGGGCTGAGGATTTGGACGAGATGTATACTCCCCTGTATCGTTCTGCTCCGCCCATTCTGACTACCCCGAGGCTGCGTGCCGTTCCTTACACGCTATGGGGCAATCGGGAGCATGGAGAAATGCAGGTTTGGATTCGAGAAAGTTAGCTTGTTGGAGTAATAAAGAAGAACCTGATAAAGTTATCAGGTTCTTCTTTGAATTCCCGCTATCAATTGTCATCTCCACGACTTCCGTCGGGTTCCCCATCCTTCCTCGGACTGTTCAACACAACGGCTTTATCCGTTATAATATGGCGAGTCTTAAAGAGGAGCGATCGACCGTGAATTACGAACAGAAAGTGCGCAAAGAAATCGTAGCTTGGGAGCAGCAGTTATTCAAACCGCCCGGATGGCTGGAGAAAACCTCGAAGTTGATCGGTAATCGAATAAACAACTTGATTCCACCCAAAATGCACGATATCATTACGGCCACCATAAAGTCGATCGTGCGTACAGCATTGTTCGGTGCGGAATATACACCTAAAAGAGCCGTACAGCGGACTCTTAATCTAGAACTGAATGATCAAGAGGCAAAACGATTGTTTTCCTTGTACCAAAAGATCGCGGTTGCCGAAGGTGCAGGCACCGGAGCGGGTGGTATTATACTTAATGTCGTAGACTTCCCTGCGTTAATTGCGATCAAGATGAAATTCTTGTTTGAGCTGGCTCATAACTACGGGTATGACACGAAACATTTTTCCGAACGAGTTTTCATTCTTAAAGTATTCCAAATGACGTTCTCCGGTCCGGAACAACGCGCCAAGCTGTTGAACTCGATCAAGAGCTGGGATTCTGATAAGGAGCTGTGGTCCTCAGATACAGAATACTCCAAAAATATGAACTGGGAGACGTTCCAGAAGGAATATCGCGACGCAATCGACTTTCGAAAGATGCTGCAGATGGTGCCGGGGATAGGTGCTGTCGCGGGGGCATGGGCAAATTACTCCATTCTCGAGGAACTTGGCCAAGCCGCAACGAACGCCTATCGGTTGCGAAGATTAAACGAGTCTACTGAAAACTAAATAATCAAATTCCCGAACCATAACAATTAAAATCGAAACGTATCGTCCGTAATTGGGGCTACCTTCGCTACTGCATACGTCGAGCCCTTTTGTGAAAAGAAATCGTAAGTCGAACCCTCGTTACGTATCCCGTTCATGACGATCGGATTGATTTCTTCGTCCGGAAACATCGTCTCGAAGCCAATGTTCATCAGCGCCTTGTTCGCATTGTAACGAATATAGCTTTTCACATCTGGGCTTAAGCCGGTTTCCGCATATAAATCATTGGTATAGTTAAGTTCGTTATGGTATAAGTCCAACAAGAACTCATAAGCCCAAACCGTTAACTGCTCTTTCTGCTCTGCGGTAAATTGCTTGAACCGTTGTTGTGCAAAAAAACCGATCGCAACGCCGTGAATCGATTCGTCCCGTAAAATGAGCGAGATGACTTCCGAGCTGTTTCGTAGCACCCCTTGCCCGCCCAAGTAGAGCGGAAAGAAGAAGCCCGAGTAGAACAGGAACGACTCCAGCATGACGGAGGCGAACATCGCCTTCCATAAGGAAACCTCATCGCCCTCTTCGATTGCAAGATACACGTCGCTGATCCGCTTGGCTTTGTACTGCAAATACTCGTTGTGTTTCACCCATTCGAAGATCGAGTCGATCTCGCTGTTCGTGCATAATGTCGTGAATATATAAGAGTACGATTTCGCGTGAATGGCTTCGAACGAAGCGAATACTGTGTAGAGCGCCTTTTCTTGCAGATCAGGAGCATGGCGAGCAATTTCGTTCATCCCGATATTCGTCTGAATCGTATCAAGCAACGTAAGGCCACCGAACACCTTCTTGTACGTATCCTGATGCGCGAAATCTTGCCACTGCTTCAGATCCTTGCTGACCGCGATTTCTTCAGGGAACCAAATTTGCTTCCACTGCTGATCCCAGAATACCTTCGTCAACTCCTGTTGGCTCCGGTTCCAGTTTACGGCTTCAAACACTTTTAGATCGAACACGATACACACTCCTCAATGGTCTGCAGACGCTGACGCACATAGTACACCGTCTTGATCCCTTTCATCCAAGCATAGATGTAAAGACGCGCCAATTGCTCGGTCGTCCATTGGTCCGTCACGTATAATGTCATCGAAATCCCCTGGTCAATGTGACGCTGGGCAGCCGCATACAAATCGACCATTCGGAATTGATCGATCTCATAGGCTTCCTTATAGAGCTCAATGTTATCGTTTGTCAAGAACGGCATCGGATAAATGGTGCGGCTGTCGGCATAATCCCGAATTTCCACCTTCTCCGTGCAGGGGGCGATCGAAGCCGTACTATTACGAATATAAGAAATACTTCCAGTAGGCGCGATGGCTAGACGGTACGCGTTGAACAGTCCATGCTCCATAACCTGTTCCTTGAGCTCAGCCCACATCTCCGCCGTAATTAACGGGACGTTGCCCAACGCAGCGGCAACCTCTTCCGGAAGCGTCTCAACGGATTTGCCGATATACGAATCGAAGTAACTCCCATTGGCGTAGTCGCTTTGTTGAAAACCATGAAACGTCTCGTTTCTTTCTTTGGCGATCTGCATCGAGGATAACAGCGAATAATAATTGAGCGCCTCCATGAACGTGTCGATAAAGAGGACGGACTCCTTCGATCCGTAAGCCAACCCTTGCGAGATTAAATGTCCGTGTAGGTTCATAACCCCAAGACCAACGGAATGCATGCTACGGTTCGCTTTCGTAACAGATGGTACGTTACGAATGTCAGTCATCAACGATACGTTCGTCAGCAATCGCATCGCTGTATCGACCAATTGCTCGAAAGACGCTTCTCGCGTTGCGTTGTGGATGTCAATCGATCCTAAATTGCAGGACACGTCCATACCGTAATCGTTATCCGTTCCGTGATCGTGAATAACGCTTGTTTCTTGCACCTGTAGAATCTCCGTGCAAAGGTTTGACATCTTCACCCGGCCCAAATTGCCCAAAGCGTGTTTATCGTTCACATGATCGTCGAACACTTCGAAAGGATAGCCCGACTCGAACTGCGCTTTCTTGACTTCTGTATAAAGCTTGCGGGCGTTGATCCGCTTGATTTTCCGAATATTAGGATTGTCCAGCAGATCGTAGTACATCTCACTAATGCTGATCTCGGACATCCGTTTTCCGTATTCCTTGTAAATGTCGTACGGACTAAACAACACCATATCCTTATCGCGCTTCATCAGCTCGAAGAAAATATGCGGCACGATAATGCCCGTCGAAAGCGTTGCGAGACGGATTTTGTCGTCGGCATTAGGCTTCTTGGCCGAAATAAAGTTCTCGATGTCAGCATGGAAAACGTTCAAATAGATGACTCCGGAGCCGTTACGTTGACCGAGTTGATTCGAATAGGAGAAGGAATTTTCAAGAAGTTTGGCAACGGGCATGACCCCGCTCGCACGGTTAAGAATGCCTTTGATCGGATCGCCAAGCGGCCGCAGGTCGGTTACGTTAACCCCAACTCCACCACCCAAACGAGACAGTTCGAGGCAGTATCCGATATTATGTGAAATACTGTTCATCGAATCGTCCATCGTCAATTGGAAGCAGCTGACAAGCTCACCTCTCGCCATCTTGCCGCTATTGAGCGCGGTGGGCGTCGCAGGTTGGTAGGCCGACATCATCGCTTCAACCGCCAATTCGGCCATTCGTTCATTCCCTTGCGCTAAATACAAAGCGATGATCACGATGCGATCCTCGTATTTCTCGAGAATTTCTTCGCCGTCCCGGCTCTTCATTGCATAGCTCTCGTAAAATTTACTAGCGCTCATGAACGACGGGAAACGGAACTCGTATTCATATGCTTTCTCGTAAATCCGTTCAATGAACTCCTGACTATATTGCTGAAGGAACTCTTTTTCGTAGTACCCTTCGTCCACGAGATACCGGATTTTTTCTTCCGTATCAATGAAGTAGCGCAATTTCACGTTTACGTGTTCCAGGAAATAACGGCGCGTCGCCTCTTTATCTTTCACGAGATCGAGCTTTCCCGTCCGGCTATATTGATTGAGAACTTCGTTGTTCAACTTTAGATAAGACTTCATCCAACTCTCTCCTCCCGGAAACAATGCTCATAATAACGGCGGATCGCCTCGTAATCTTCGGCGAAGCCTCGCATGTCAATTTTACGGACAAGTGGAACTTTCCATTGACGCGAAATAGCATCCCCAGCCGCACCGAATACGTGATGGCCGAAGTTGCTGTTTCCGCTCACGATCACTCCCTGACAATGCGCACCGCAACGCTCTAAAAATTGATTCACAATCCTAGGAACATCGCCTAACCCGTCTGTGTAGGTAAACAGCAAAAACGGCTGCGTCAGCTTAACGTCGTCAGCGATTTCAACCGCGGGCAATTGAAGCCGTGAAACGATATAACGTACGTTTCCTGTACGGCTCGCAAAAGCGATCATACTTTCAGACTCTCCAATTGCTTGACCATTTCGTTCGTATCAAAAATATATTCTCCCTCGACCTCCAAGACCGGTACGCTCATCGCTCCTGCCTTTACGAGCTTTTCAAATGCCTCTGCGTCATGATCGACGTTGATAATCTCGACTTCAAGTCCCGCTCTCTGCAATTCGGATTTGATCCACATGCATTTCGGGCACACTGTTCTTGTATAAAGCTTCATCTTCTCGTCTCCTCCAGTCATTTCGCACAAAAAAAATAGAACACCCACGTCTCCGGGGGTGTTCTAACGAATAGCATAATTCGACTCCAACATACCGACATGCGGCAGAAGTCGACAAAAAACAGCTATATTCGTTCCATTCCTCAGTCCCCGGAGAAATGTAATTAGCGTTCCAATTAGGCAGGTCTCCTGGCTTCGCTTCGTCCTCCCATTCCCTTCCCATGCCGATTGCACAGTGGATTTTTGAACGGTCGTCAGCGTTACAGTTGCGGGGACAGCGCTAGTATTGCACTAGCTTCCCTATTAAACTATCGCAGTAGTACCTAACTGAAACAAATATGAAATTGAATTATTCTAATTGTAGCATGCGATTTTCGATCTTACAAGATACAGTATGTATAGGTGAAATTATCGCTTAAAAAGAACAATATCTAGATTGCGGGATAGAATGCAACTACATTTTCGCCATTTCAACTGCTCATTTATTTCAGCCTGTTAGGTACTTGAAAAGTTACCTTTGTCCCCGCGCCTAACGTACTTTTGATAATTAGTCCTTTTCCGAAGTGCCGTTTTAACCGCTGATCCGTATTAATTAATCCGACACCAGAACGACTATCTGCCTTTCTTTCCAATATTCGTTGCAATAGCACCTCTTCTATTCCGTCGCCATCATCTTCAACTGTTATCTCCGCTTGCGTCTCATAGGCAGTGATCCGAATCAGTATCTTACCTCCACGATTGCGCTTCATTAAACCATGTCTGATCGCGTTTTCAACGAGAGGCTGGATCGTAAGGAACGGGACTTTGATGCCCTCGCAATCATCGATTTCCCAATTAACCTGCAACCTTTCTTCAAACCGAACCTTTTCGATATATAGATAAGAGCGCACGAGACTTAGCTCTTCTTCGATTGGCACAAGATTTTCCGTTTTTTGGATTTTAAATTTATTTCTCATTAAATGACTGAACTCATCAAGAAAATCACGCATTTTATCCAAATCAATGTGGCTTAAGGCTATTACGGAATTCAACGCATTGAATAAAAAATGAGGCTGGATTTGCGCTTGTAGCCATGCCGCTTCTAAACGAAGTTGTTCCTGGACGGATTGTTTAATCGTAGTTAGCGCCTCTATCCGTGATTTGATTTCTAATGCTTCCATAGGCTTCGTCACATAATCGTTTGCTCCCGCTATAAAACCACTTTGAATATCTTCCGGTCGGCTTCTTGCAGTAAGGAGCAAAATAGGGAGCTCAGTGAATGAAAATCGCTTACGAATCATTCGTGTTAACTCATAACCGGACATCCGCGGCATCATAATATCGGAGATGACCAAATCCCACTCCTTTTTGTCCAGTAGTTCCAACGCTTCTTTGCCACTCGTTACCATTGTAATATCATATTCGTCTGGTGATAGTATGGCCTCGAACACTTGAAGGTTGATCGGATCATCATCAACAATTAATAGAATCGGACGGTCATGATCCGTTTCTAATAAAGCAGTTGGATTCGCAGACATCGTGAGATTTGCTTTTTCAGCATCTATCGAATCAATTTCTTGAATCAGCGTGGATTGTAATGGAACAGGTTCATATGAGCTCGTTACAGCAATCTCTTCCTCCACTTCGTGATCTGCTAGGCTTAATGAAAAAGTGAATTTTGATCCTTCTCCTAAAACAGAGGTCACATCTAACGTACCTCCATGAAGTTCAACCAGCTGCTTGCTTATACTCAAACCTAGCCCAAATCCACCTTCAATCATCGTCTCATTCGTGCTGGCTTGCTCGTATGGACGGAATAGCCGCTTAAGCATGCTCACATCCATTCCGATTCCGGTATCCGTAATGACGATATAAGCTCGTCCGTCCTTTACGGATGCTTGAATCGATATGACCCCACCATTCGTATATTTCACAGCATTATGAAGTAAATTGAAGACGATTTGAATAACTCGGTTCTCATCCGCATGTACTGGAGGAAAATTTTCAGGAATTTGATCGGCAATTTTTACAGACTTCACTTCTGCGTTTAATTGCAGCATATCAAGCACTCCGGTAACAATAGGCTGAATAAATATGACTTTTTTCTGTATACGTGGATTGCCTTCCCTTAAACTCATCACATCAATCAAATCATTTAAGATCAAAGTCACTCGACGCCCTACAGATATAACAGTTTCAAGCTCTTTGATACTCCGTTCCTGCAACAAATGTCGTTCCCGTTTTAAAACGGATTGTGACATGTTAAGAATGCTATGAAGCGGATTTTTAAATTCATGCGAGGTGTTTGCCAGGAATTGATCTTTATGGTCATTCATTCTTTGCAAGGTTGTCGCAAGCTCTTTCGTGTTCGTATGCATGATAAAATAACCCTTAAACCAAACAGTAGCTAAACAACCCATCGAAATAATCAGATCAAACGGGTAGTAGACAATACTAAAACCGCTTTCCCGCCAAAGTAGAAGCCAAATAAAATGATGAATCAACGCAAGGAATGATAATAGCAATAAGAGATTGCCCTTTATATCCTTGATTACTTTTTTAATGATCGTAATCATCGTGATGACTCCAGCAATACCAACGAGTAGATAATAAACGGGAAAGAGCATCGTCACCTGATCGGGATCTAAAAACAACGTAATGCCAACAGTCACCATAACCATTGCCGTATATCCAGGATATATCCTTTTCCAATAAGGGAGCTCGCGATGATTTGTACACTTCAACAAGGCATAGGATCCGATAATTAAAATGCAATTCGTTAACCTAAAGTCCCATTCAAAGCCGATGTAAAATAACTGATGGAACAGCTTCTCATCATTGCTTAATAAGCTATTAAGCATTATCGATAAGGTCAGTAAAGAAAAATAAAGCAGCTTCTTCTCCCTATTTCCCAATAAAAATAAAATTAGGGCATATACAGAATGCATAAGAAAAATAATGGCTGCCAGAAGCTGCATAGAAATGGAAACCTTCATTTCCTTTGCAATTGCTTCTTCTGAACCAAATTTAATGGATCGAACGATGCCGCTGCTTCGACTATCCACATAATTTGCCGCTTGAATCACTAGATCGATTACTCCATTTTCGTCTGCCGTAAAGGTTGTAGAATTAGGCAGGTTCTTCGCAAAATAATCATTTTCCGATTTCGCAACCTGTCCTGATTTAGTAAGCAATCGGCCATTTACATATATTTCTGATGAAGAGCGTACGCTGGGCACACGAAGACTATAATTAATGTCCTTATCCTGATTTACATATAATCGCAAGCGATAGGAACCAAACCCGTATGGAGTTGACTTCTCAGCCAGCAAGGAATCATTCCATCTTCCGGGAACCTGAATAAGATTTGGCTTGCTTTCGCCAAATCCTTGCTGCTGCCCGCCACCCGTCAGCAGAAGTGAGGGATAAAACTCCCATTCCCCATCAAGTAAAACAATATCCCCATCTTCAGCATTCCAATTGCGCAAGTCGATTTGCCCAGCTTTAATAGGCTCCTGTTTTTGATTATGAAACGTTTCCATCCACAAAATGCGGGAACCAGATAAAATAACAAATAATAATCCAATCAATAATAGAATATGAATCATTTTGAATGGGTATTTCGGTGAATGATTTGCCAAGAAGTATTCCTCTCCTAGTCGTTTCGTGGAATCGCTATTAGTAAATAATACCACGAATTCGAAAAAACAATGTCGTATCTTGACACAAGTTACGGACAATCTTTTCCCAAAAAGGTCCCTTTACTGCTGCTGGCATTTGACAAAACATAATACGATGCAATAAAGTGAGTGAGTACTTACTTCTGGTGAAGAATAGAATCGATAATGAAAGTGGTGAAACTGATTTTGACTACTAATAGCCTGTTTAACGAAATCCTATCGTCGCAAACTGCGAATCGAACCGTAAAACAACAACGGATTGTCATTGCAGCCATTCGATTGTTTGCTGAAAAAGGCTATTCCAATACATCGACGGCGGAAATCGCTAAAGTTGCTGAGGTATCTGAGGCTAGCATATTTAAACAATATGTTACCAAGGACAGACTGCTTCTATCCCTTGTTGTGCCCTATATCAAAGAGTTTTTTCCTTCTAAGGCGAATGAGACCATTAATCAAATCATCAGTAAAGCTGATTCGACATTTGAAGGATTCATAAGGGCATTTCTTAAAAACCGTATAGCATTCATTGTGGAAAACAGGGAGATATTCCAAGTCCTCATAAAAGAAATCATATACAAGGAGGAACTGAAAAATGAGCTACTCCCTTATTTTTCCGAGCTCGTTACACCGCTCATGACGAAAGTGATTGAACTGTTTAAAGAACGCGGTGAACTCATCGACATCCCCATCACCCGAATATTAAAGTTGATCTTCACATTCATCGGCGGGTTTGTAGCTTCACGCTTTGTGTTATTAAATCAGGAATCAATTAATGACGAGGAAATTGAAGATGCTATCCACTTTATAATAAATGGTATTCAAAAAGCCTCTTTCGATAATAAATGATAATGGAGTGATTTATTCATGAATGTATTAAAGAACAAGCTTTTGCTGATTGCGCCAATAATTGCCTTCTTGGTCGTATTTATTTTCTCGCTTACTTTATTTCCATCTGTAAAAGTTCAACCAAAGAACATGCCCATAGCCATAGTCAACATAGACCAGGGAGTTGAGATACCGAATCAGCCAACGATGAATATGGGGCAAACCATCGTTGACATGATGCAGAAAAACATCTCTTCTACATCAGGTGAGGAACCTGCTGTAAAATGGGTAGCAGTTTCCAGTGTCGAAGAAGTACAAGACGGGTTAAATAACCAGAAATATTACGCAGCTCTAGTCATTCCAAAGGATTTTAGCGAGAAGCAAGCTTCTTTGCACAATCCGACTCCTACTTCGCCAGAGATTCAAATCTTTATTAATCAAGGTATGAATACCGCGGCTTCCACAGTGGCAGGACAAATCCTGAACGGAGTCGTTGATAACATCAACAACAACGTTCGTGTCCAGATCCTTGAACAATTTAAGAGTCAAGGAAAAACACTGACTGTGGAACAGGCTTCAAGCTTGGTAACTCCTGTTACTAAAAAAGTTACTAATGTCAATGAAATTGGTACGAATAGCGCAAATGGGAATGCCCCTATTTCCTTATTCCAACCCCTGTGGATGGCAAGTATGGTGAGCGCAGCGATCCTCTTCCTTGCCATTAACAAGATGACGACAACAACTCGGAAAGAGAAGCTTACTGCGAAATTAATACAGATTTTAATGGGGGTTATTGTTGCTGTTGTCGTTGGATTTGGATTAACTTGGCTCGCAGACAGTATGGTAGGGCTTCATGTTCCGTTGTTTACGGATACAGCACTTTTCTTAACCATTACTTTCTTCTGTTTTTTCCTTATGATATCTGCCGTAGTGTCGTTATTGGGTATCAAAGGAATTGCCATCTTTGGCTTAATCCTTTTCTTCGGTGCACCTTTACTTGCTTTAGCTCCGGAAATGATGTCCCCCTTTTATAGGGACTGGGTGCACTCTTGGTTGCCAATGAGTTTTATGGTAGAAGGTCTTCGAGAACTTTTCTTCTTCGGCAAAGGATTGAGTTGGAATCATGCACTTTCCACTCTCACTTGGATTGGCTTAGTTAGCTCCATCATTATCCTTGCTTCTGCTTTGAAACCGCAGGCAGTAAAAACACAGCAAAAGCTTGAATAATAATAATAAAAGCATGCAAATCGTTTTCGCGATTTGCATGCTTTTTTTAAGTCTACAGAGCTTCCACGACGCGAAGGTCGATTACGCGACCCAAGCACTGAAGCAGCGCGAAAAAATCGGCTTCATGTTCGGATTCGAGAATGTCATTTCACTGCACTATCTGGGACTGGCTGACTACTGAGCCGAACTCAAGCCTATCGGATTGTTCCGATAGGCTCTCTTTTTTCTAAGCCACCTCTCTGCCCAAGAAGCTTCTGAGAGGCCTGACACGACAACGGATTGATGCTAGCAAGAAAGTAACACCCTTCTTCCTTTCTACAGAGTCGTATTGTCCAGCAGAATCACGTACGGGCTTGTCCCTGTTACTACAACGTTGTTGAACACGCATTTCGCAACGGTGGCCGAGTACACCTTGTTTATCCAATAGAAGTTCACATTCGTATTCTCCAAGTAACAATCGGCAATGATCGCTTTATTGTCGTTGTTCCCTTTGACGATCGCAGATTGAATGAACTGGCAATCTGTAACTAGCGCATTGCCATCGAGGACAGCGCCCAACAGATGGAACGAACTGTCCTGAACCTGTATTCTTCTCGTATACTGGGCACTGGTGGAACCGAATTGAATATCCGTCTTCCCGAGCGCTCCCGTTTTGGCCCGGACGAACTTGCCACCGCTCAAGTGGCAGCCTTCGAATCTTGCTCCCCCTTCGATCAGCGTCAATCCCTCAATGGTGTTCGGGCGTCCTACATAGTTCTGGGGAACAAGTACCGATACGTCATAGTTCTTGACCGTCACGTTACGGATTACCGCGCCGGCCGCCAGCAGAGAAAAGTTCGGCGACGAGGCGTTATCGTTACGCCAATCGCGTTCCACCGTAATATTGGTAATATAACATCTGCCGTAATTGAAGCGGCTGATATTGAATCCCGCTACTCCCACGTCACTGATGACAACCGGTGCACCACCCTTCGTTTCGGATACCTGGAAGCTTGTCGAAGTAATGTTAACCGTGTAATAGAGCTTGTCCACGCTGATGCCCGTCGGCACGCTGCCAATCCACTGCTCGAAGCAGATTTTGGCACCATTGCCCATGCCGTGTGGTGTGGCATACGTGAATGTTCCTGTAACCGCGTTAACCGACGGAGTGCCGAAGTATCCGTAAACGCTGGAACCGTACATGATTCCGTCCTTAATTCTAATGTTGTTCACCGCAGCTCCTCTGACATCCAGAAAACGCAAGTTCCCTTTTACGAAATCTGCGCCATTCACGAAGTTGTCTCCCTGTACCCAGAGCTCGCACCCAAGGAACGTGTTATTCAGGAACTTAACTTGCGTATTACCCGGATGAGAACTAACTCCGCCTACGTTATATCCTTCGAACGTATTGCTCTCGATCGTCAGATTCGTACCATCCGCATTCACAAAGTGTCCGCGGTTATTGTTGTGAATATAATTGTTCTTTATGATGATCCGATAGTTAAGCTCCAATCCGTTAGGCCTGTCCTCCATTTTATAAGGGATATTGCTCTCACCGACCATGGACTCGATATCGATGCCGAACATGGGTGCCGTACCGTTTCGAAAGTTGGTCGTTACTCCGTCGTCATCGTAACCGATATCATGGATGTTATTGTGATAGACGAAGGTATCGTTGGAAGCACACAACGAGATCCCTTGTCGACGGCAATGGTGAATATTGCAGCTATGAATCGAAATATGCTGGCCCATCTGCTCTTGTGTATACAACAGCGGGTCAATTTGATATTGCGCCCAGCCAGTCAGAATCCCATCCCCAGTACAATTCGAGATGTCGATATTCACGAGCTCAATATGATTGGAACCATATAATCCGATTCCATGCCCACTCTCATGAGTGTAATAGCTGTTATCGATTTTTAATGAGAGGTCAGCGATTTCCGTATCGGTCAGCGGTGAAGCGGTAATGTCAATCGCTAGCACCATTTTGTTGTTCTCCACTATGCCACCGGCATTGTTTAGAAACCAACCTCGTCCTGTTGGATACGTCGGCGCGAAGCCTCCGTCCGCCCTTGATCCGACTAAAGTTGCGCTTGATACGATGTTCTTGTATTGATAGAAGCGATAACCGGTCGCGACCAATGCACTGCTCGTATTCCATAACCGGAACGTGGATAGCAAGCCAGGATGCTCATAACGGTCGATGATTTTGCTGCGGATCCAGTTCGGGTTTGTATTATATGACCCATCGGCGTTGATGCCACCTCTTTCGAAGCCGATGTAAATTTCGTATACGTGTGTTTTTTTGTCGCCAACGATCGCCCCCCCTGAAATTTTCACGTCGTCGATGCTTTTAAGTTGAAAAATGTTGTAGTTGGGTGAAGAGTTGGTTTCCATTTCTATGGAGCACCCGTCATCCATTTCGAAATGCATACCGCTTTGCATAATGATCGCAGAAAATGAAACTGGGTCCATCTTAACCTTGTACGTGCCATTCGGCAGCAAAATATGGTTGTGCCCCTGAGCTTTAGCCCAAGTAATGGCGCTGTTGATTCCTGCCGTTGTAGCCGGCGCATTCGTGCCGTCGTTGTGAATTCCAAACTGTACCAAATCAATTACATAAGTCATTTTATTAAACACCTCCAAATCATCGGAGCTCGAAAAGAACTCCGTAATTTTATATATGAGAAATCAATTCTTCATGTTACATAATTCCATGCTTGTCCACCGTTGTTGAATGTCGAGAGACACGAGTTTCAACGGCTGTAGACGCAGCCGATTTACTTCTCGCTAATAATAAAATTCCAGCAAAAAAAAGCTGGATCAAAAGTGTTTCCCTTTTGACCAGCCTCTTTGCATTTGAATACTTTTCTCTACCTTCTTGTTACGTAGCATTGGATGATATAGCGGAACGAGGCTCCGTTATTCCTACTTCGAATTACTTAGCTGTGCATATACATCCTAATCATTTAATCCCTTACCATTGAGAATTTGCTGCATATGTTTTTCAACCCTTGACTCTCGGGTTTTGGCTTGTTTCGGTTCAGAAAAATGAAGAAGATATGCTCTTTGCCGACCGGGCGTCAAGGCTTCAAAAGCAGTCTTCAAGGCGGGATTTTCATCGATTTTATTTTGGAATTCATCTGAAACTACGAATTCTGTATTCTTTTTAAAATTCACCTCTAAACCGGCTTTTTCAACTTCAATAGCTTCAAGAATATAGGCTTTCACGATGGATTCCATCTCAATTATTTCTTGAACATTGGTGAACCGAATCTGGCGCGCCGCCTGCACATTCTCCGTTTGTTGGATTAGAATACCTGGGGTATCCTGTAACAAGGCACCCTTGTGAAAGAGAAGCGCACAATATTCTTTAAATCCATGTATTAAGACTATGTTTTTATTATCAAACGTGTAACAAGGATGCATCCACTTAAATTCTTCGGTCAGCTCACAGTCGAGAACGATAGTTCTCAACTTTTCATATTCCTCTTTCCACTTTTTGGACCTACTTAAATATTCATCAACCTTAGGATTCAATCTAGGATTTGTCATCAAGGGACACCCCTCTTCGTCATAATAATTACAAAAAGTGGATTTAGAGCATTAAATCAAGTATTTTCCCGTGATTGACTGCTCCGCATGGATGATCTGTGAGGGTGTGCCCTCGAACACTACTTGTCCACCCTTGCTGCCTCCGTCGGGTCCCATATCGATAATCCAATCGGCTTGGCTGATCACATCAAGGTTGTGCTCGATGACAATCACCGTATTGCCGGCATCGACAAGGCGGTTCATTATTTCCAGAAGGTGGCCAATATCTGACATATGTAAGCCGGTCGTCGGCTCGTCCATCACGTAGATACTGCCCTTCTTATGCAGCTCGCTCGCCAGCTTGATGCGCTGGCATTCCCCGCCCGATAACGTGCTGAGCGGTTGGCCGAGTGTAATATAGTTCAGCCCCACATCGCTCATCGCTTGGAGCTTGCGTACAACCTCTTTTAGCTGAAAGAAATCCAAAGCCTGCTCCACAGTCATCTCTAGCACTTCTGCAATCGACTTTCCGTTCAGCTTGTACTCGAGAACCTCTTCCTTGAACCGTTTACCTCCGCATTCTTCACATGGCAGCTTCACGCTATCGAGGTATCCAACATCTGTATATACTACGCCCAGCCCTTGGCAGTTCTCGCAAGCCCCTTTGGAGTTAAAGCTGAACAAGCCTTGGTTGACCTTGTTCGCGGAAGCAAACGCTTTGCGCACATCATCCATGATCCCCGTGTAGGTTGCGGGATTTGAGCGTGTCGACACACCTATGGCCGATTGGTCGATGACGATTGCATCTAAATGCTGGCTAAGGAATACATCGTTAATCAACGTACTTTTCCCCGAGCCGGCGACACCCGTAACGACAGTCAGCACGCCGATTGGGATATCAACGCTCACGTGCCGCAAGTTGTGCTGAGTGGCATCCTTGATGGATAGCTTGCCCGATGATTGTCTGCAGTCATGCTTTAGCTGGACAGAACGCTTCATATGTGTGCCTGTCAGCGTCCCGGATTCCAGTAGGCCTTGGAAGCTTCCTTCGTACACGATGTTACCACCGCGGCTGCCGGCGTGAGGCCCAACGTCGACGATATGATCCGCCACCTTGATCACATCGGGATCATGCTCGACGACAATTACGGTATTGCCCTTGTCGCGCAGCTTTTGAAGTAATTCATTTAACCGGTGTACATCGCGGGGATGCAAGCCGATGCTTGGCTCATCGAAGATGTATGTAACATCCACCAAACTGCCGCTCAGATGCTTAACCATCTTGACGCGCTGCGACTCCCCGCCTGACAATGTATCCGTCTCGCGGTCCAGCGTTAAGTAGTCAAGTCCGATATCGACCAGATGCTGCAGCCGATCCGTCAGTGCCTTGACGACAGGTGCGGCTATAGGTTCGTTAATTTCCCGAGTAACGCGAATGAGCTGTCCAACCTCCATCGAGGAAAACTCAGCAATGTTATGTCCATTAATTCGGCAGTTAAGCGCGGCCTGACTGAGTCTCGCGCCGTGACAGGTGGTGCACGTACCCTCGGTTATGTATGGAACGACAGATTGTTGTGTGCGTTCGGACTTCGTTTTCACATCCTGCTTGATGTATTTGTTGGTAAACTTCTCAATGATACCTTCCACTGTAATATTCGTTGCCTTCCCGGCAAAATCCATCTTAACTTTCCTCGCCTTACCGTACAGCAGTTGCTCCAGGTCTTCCTCCGAATAATCGCTTAGTTTCTTGTCGAGATCGAATGGCCACGACTGTACAATTATGTTCCAATCCCAACTATTCAATGTATAGCCCGGGAGCAGGAGTGCCCCTTCATTCAGTGATTTTGACATGTCCACTGCCTTGCTCATGTCCACGCCCAGTCTGCGACCGAGCCCATTGCACTCGAGACACATCCCCTGCGGATCATTAAACGAGAACATGTTCACCGGTCCGACATAGGGTTGGCCCACCCGTGAGAAGAGAAGACGGAGAATGGGAGATATATCAGTAATCGTGCCCATCGTGGAATGCGAGCCGCCGCCCAGACGCTTCTGATCCACGATAACGGCCATGCTCAGGTTCTCAATCGCGTCAGCATCCGGCTGAGGAAAACGTGGCAGAAAGGTGCGTACAAACATGCTGAAGTTTTCGTTCAGTAGACGCTGGGATTCGGCCGCGATCGTATCGAAGACGATCGATGACTTACCGGATCCAGAAACCCCGGAGAAGATTGTGATCTTCCTCTTAGGAATGCGCAAGGATACGTTCTTGAGATTGTTTTCCCTAGCACCGGAGATTACGATATACTCTTGACTTAATTCGCTCATGATTTACATCCTTCCATTCTTATTATTTTCTACATATATTCACATATTCACATTGTACGATGACTCAGGTAGTCCGACCATACATTTATCATTGTCACAATTAGGTATAAACCGGCTGCAAACGATATGCTGTCGGTTTATATTGGTTCGTGCTTAGCAGAGTTCGATTATCGCACCCTTACATTTTAACATTTGGGGGTACTGCATGCGGTTATTGCTCCAGCACCTTTTCAAACCCGCCGAACCAATTCCCCCAGCCATATCTAGCGCCTTCAAGTCCTTGAGGATTTGAGAATCCTGTTTGGTCAAGATGAAGGTTAACCTTTCCGTCCCCTAAATCCTGCAGCGTCCAGACGACTGTATGCTGCTCCCCTCCACTGGCCCAAGTATAGGACAACTTGTTAGGGGCGTCCACGATAATCACTTTGCCTTCAATAATTCCATCCCAGTATTCGGACGGTTGAGTTCTAAATTGGAAACTGTGCCCTACGACCGGTTTGAAATCATTTTCCATGATCCACTTGGCAAGCTTGTTAGAATCGGTTAGAGCGGACCAAGCCTTCTCAATCGATGTTGTATATTGAAAATCTAAAGATAACGCTAAACTCATTATTCTTCCTCCTCAAATAGTTGGTTCAAGCGCAGCATGTTCGTACTCCAGAACTTGCTGTAGAAGCTCAACCAATCTTGAATTTCTCTAAGTGGGGCTGCATTTAGCTTAAATCGCGTTTCTCTACCGACTTTTCGGTCAAGTATCAGTCCGGCCTCTTTAAGGATTGTTAAGTGCTTCGATACTGCTGTACGACCCATTTGAAACTGTGCCGTTAACTCATGAAGTGGTATCTCCTCTGATTCTGATAACAGATGAATCAGTTGGCGCCTAGTTGGATCTGCAATCGCGTCATACACATCCCGCAACTGGTTGTTCTCGCTCACAACACCCTCTCCTCAATATTATTACCAAGGGAAAGCCGTTGGTTTCACCATCGCATTATAGCTTGCGGTTCATTGGACGAATTTATAATTGGACACCATTTAGTGACATTTTTATTATATGACACCATTTGGTGTCGTGTCAACCTCATCTTGTCGATCCGAACTCATTTGCTTTCTTGCCACAGGCTCCTACTGACTCTAATACTTCAGACTCCGACTTGTTCTACTTGGGGATAACCACAACAATCCCAGCGGGGAATGTCCCGCCGGGATTGTTTTTTGAAAAGCGAACAAAGTTCAAATCAAAACTCAAAAAAATCATTAACCGACCACAGCACTGCTCACTCCGAAGTAGAAGGTTTCCATTCTCAGGACGAATTTTCAGTCTTATCCCTCGAGCAGCATGTAAATGCCCATTAGCCCCAACAAGACGCCTGATGCTTTTTCGGACCATTCTCCCAAATACGGTTTGAGTTTGGAACCGAATGTTATACCGATAAAGGTAAATACGAACGATCGGGAAAAAATCAGCAAAACCGTCAGCAAAATAGGCACATGAATAAATCCGGCGGTAAACCCCACTGCAAGCTCGTCCATGCTGATGCTGAACGCCGTCGCGACCAAAGCCCATCCAGCAAGTTCCTTATCCAGCGATTTGCTTTCGTCTTCATCGTTGGAAAGAAGAAAGTAAATCGCCACCCCGATTAATAGAAAAGCGCCGATAACGGATGCCTTGCTCTCAAAATACTGACTGATCGCGTTACCGAGAAAATATCCGACAAGCGGCATGGCGGATTCCGCCGCAGCGAAAGTAAGTGCGATTTTCACCTTATCCTTCGCTTTTTTTTGTAGCCCTAACGAGGTAGAGATGATGATCGTATCAAAGCCAAGCGCCATAGCTAATATCCAGGCGGCTAGTGTCAGGTCCACGGCTTACCCCTCTCTCGGCGATAGCTTTTTACAAAGATATTCCAGCCACTAATCCAGTAGTACAGGCTGTTGCATAAGATCTTGGCAGCAGTGTCACTCTAATGATAGAAAACAATTAGACTCAAAAGGCAGGTACTCCTCTATGAGAAGGACAATCATAAGTGGGTTATGGGTTACCGTCGTGACATTGATGCTTGCATTACCGGCTTACGCCCATACAGGGACGGTAAATGGCGGAAACGGCGGTTTAGGCAATGGAATGGGTCATAATGGAGCCGGAACGCACAGTGGGATCTCCTCGAATTCTAATGAAACGAGGATGTACGACGGAACAAGTTATCGCGTAAAAGGGGCAAAAGCTGCGCCTAATTATGAAGTCAGCATCTACGGAACGGGAACCGGCAGCCAGTTCAGAACTGGGTATGCGGGAGTTTCCGGCACAACGAAGCCTTCCGAAGTTTATCGTACGAGAACGTATACGGATGGCGGTTACCGGACAACCGCGACGACCCCGGCCAGGGGCGGAGGATGGGCGTGGCTTGGATTGCTCGGCCTGATCGGACTTGCAGGGATATGGAGTAGAAATCCGCAGCGCAAGAACTGACAAGTATAATCGATAACGATGCAGACTCGCCCCGATGAACGGACGAGACTAGCATCGTTATTTTTTACTTCTGAGGTCTCTTGATGCTCTCATACAATAATTCGAACCGTTTGCGCTATTCCATCGAGGGGAGGTGTCACCATGTGGGTTAAACCCGATTTTAAAATTATCGAGATTTGCGCCGAAGTGACGGCATACGCTTATCGGAAGTGACTTTTAATGCCGGAGAAATCCGGCATCTCTTTATAAAGGGGGGAAGTCATGATCATAAAAGTATTAGGCTCCGCTGCGGGGGGAGGATTTCCCCAATGGAATTGCGCTTGTTCCAACTGCAGACGCGTCAGAAGCGGAGACCCGTCCGTTCGCGCTCGAAGGAATGATTCGTTGGCCGTTAGCCCGGATGGAATAAGGTGGGTTCTACTGAATGCAGGGCCGGATGTCTGCCTTCAATCGGAAACGCACGCCTCCCTTCATCCGGGTCCTTCCTTGCGCGGCTCCCCTATTCAAGCGGTTCTGCTTACCGATTCGGAATTGGACCACACGACAGGTCTTCTTCAACTGAGGCAAAGCTCGACCATGGAAGTATACGCGACTTCTCCCATACTCCTCGCGCTGGCGGAATCCTTCCCCGTCAGGCGGATTCTCGAACCGTTTGCGAGCTTTCGCTGGCTGGAGGTGGTGCCGGAGGAATCTTTTCCACTATTTGGGGGACAATTATCGGTATGTCCATTTTATTTGGGCGAGAAGCCTCCTCGGTATGTTGATGCGAAACAGCATCAAGAAAAGGAAGCTTGGGTCATTGGTTATCGCATTACGGATCCGGTGACCGGAGGCATTGCCGTATACGCGCCGGGGATCGAGACGTGGTCGCAGACACTAGAAAGGCATCTGGAAGACGCCGACTGCATTTTCCTAGACGGAACCTTCTGGGAAGGCGATGAGCTAAGTTTGCTGGGTGCATCCGATCTGAGCGCGGCTGATATGGGGCATCTCTCCATTGCTGGGCCAAACGGTAGTGCCAATCGCCTTACACGATTACCGGCACGTCGCAAGGTATATATTCACGTGAACAACACAAATCCGATTCTGGATCAGCGATCGCCGGAGCATCGAAGTCTGACGGAGCTTGGCATTGAAATCGGTTATGACGGAATGGAATTGGAGGTTTAATTGTGGAAACATTTTTGATGTCAAATGAACAATTTACTTCTCGCTTGCGGCAGGTCGGTGAGGAGCGCTATCACGACAAGCATCCTTATCATGTCGCGATGCACCAAGGAAAGCTATCCCCCGCTCAGCTTCGGGCATGGATCGCCAACCGTTTCTATTATCAGAAGAACATCCCTATCAAAGATGCGCTGGTCCTCTCTAAACTACCGTCTCGCGAAGATCGCCGCGAATGGATTCAGCGAATTATCGATCATGATGGTCGGGAAGGCGGAGAAGGCGGTATCGAAGCGTGGATCCGCCTTGGCGAAGCCGCGGACATTCCGAGAGAGGAAATGCTGGATGAGCGTCATGTGCTTCCGGCCGTTCGTTTTGCTGTCGACGCCTACGTGAACTTTTGTCGACTGGAGCCTTGGCCCATTGCCGTCGCTTCCTCCCTAACGGAACTGTTTGCACCTATTCTTGTATCCAAACGGATTGCCGTATTCGAACAGTTGTATCCTTGGATACGTCCTGAAGGACTAGCCTACTTTCAGGCCAGACTGCATCAAGCGCCGCGCGATGCGGATCATGGCTTGAATATTGTATTACGAGAATGCAGGAACCGAACAGAACAAGAACAAGCGATATCGGCTTTACGGTTCAAGTGTGACGTTCTCTGGGCACTCCTGGATGCTTTAAGCTTGGCTTTCCCCGGGGAGAACGAGCGATGAGCTCATTGGCGCTTTCGGAACTGCCGAGGCTACGTGGACCGGGTCGCATGAAATACGACAAAGCTCGCCAATCCGATTTGCTGCTATTACCAGAACGAGTCGTCCAGCTTAACGAGGCAGCGGGAGCGATTCTCTGGCTTTGCGACGGACATCGAACAATTGCGCAAATGATTGTTGAGCTTGAGTCGAAATACGGTCAATCCGACCTTCGGGAAGATGTTGTCGATTTTCTCGATTCTGCTTTGGAGAAAGGGTGGATTGAGCTATGTCGGTAAACTTGCCGTATGCCATGACCGCTGAACTCACCCATCGATGTCCACTTCATTGCCCCTACTGCTCGAATCCGATCGAACTCTTGAAAAGAGAGAATGAGCTGTCGGCGGATACGTGGCTGAACGTATTGGAACAGGCCAGCGAGCTCGGGGTTGTGCAAGTCCATTTCACGGGCGGAGAACCGCTCCTTCGCCCGGACTTGGAGCTGCTCATCCGCCGTGCCCGGGAATTGGGCCTCTATGTCAATCTCATTACGAGCGGCGTCGGAATTACGGAGCAGCGAGTACGACAGCTCGTTGAGGCCGGGGTCGACAGCATTCAGCTTAGCGTGCAGGCCTCTTCTCCCGAGCTTGCTGATTCGATTGCCGGTTTCCAAGCTCATGAACGGAAGAAGCAAGCTGCTGAGTGGATCCGTGCCAGCGGACTAGATTTGCATATGAATGTTGTTCTCCACCGGGCTAACATTCATAGGGTCGAAGAGATCATCGAACTTTGCGCAGAATGGGGAGCGGTGCGGCTTGAGCTTGCCAATGCGCAATATTACGGTTGGGCTTTGCAAAACGTTCATCTTTTGCTCCCGAGTAAAGAACAAATTCAAATAGCCGAAGCCGCCTATGCGCGAGCACATGAGCGCTTCGGCCATCAAATCGAACTTTTATGGATCTTACCGGACTATTATGAAGATTTCCCGAAGCCCTGCATGGGTGGATGGGGCCAAGTATCGCTGACAGTCGCACCTGATGGGCGGGTTCTGCCTTGCACGGTGTCATCAGACATTCGGAGCTTATCATTCGAAAATGTAAAGGAACGTGATCTAGCCTGGATCTGGCATGATTCTCCTTCTTTTAACGCTTATAGAGGCTATGAGTGGATGGCTGAGCCCTGTAAGAGCTGTGAGCGACGCGAGCTAGACCATGGCGGATGCCGCTGTCAAGCCTTTCTGTTGACCGGAGATGCGAGCGCTGCAGATCCCGTATGCAAGTGGTCTCCCCATCGCGGCGCAATCGCGGAAATGGTCGGCTCGATCGCGAATGGCAATGGCGATGTCGGCACGTCTAATTATTCTTACCGCGGCAGGTGATCCATTATTGAAAATTTTCGACGCCCACTGCGATGTGCTCAGCAAGCTGTTGGACAATCCAAAACTTGATTTTGCTAATGAAAAAGAAGGTTTGGACGTTACATTGGAGAGAATGCTTGAATCGGGCATCGGCGTGCAAAATTTTGCCGTTTATTTGCCGGAGCGACGTTCCGGTGAATTTAAGTATGTGTTGGAAAGCATTGATTTGTTCCATGAACGCATTCTCAAAGAGCCGCAATTGCGGTTTATTCGCACGAAAAACGATTTGCGTCTTGCCTCAAATGAAGGACGGATCGGAGCGCTTCTGTCCTTGGAAGGGGTAGATTCGCTGAACGGAAATCTAGCCTATCTTCGAATTTTGTACCACCTTGGCGTACGGAGCATAGGCTTGACCTGGAACCACGCCAATTGGGCTGCGGACGGCGTATTGGAACCTCGAAATAGCGGTTTTACCGCACGAGGGAAAGACTTGATTAAGGAATGCAACCGTCTGGGCATGATTATGGACGTTTCCCATCTCTCCGAGAAAGGCTTCTGGGAGCTCATCGAAGATTCCCACAAGCCCGTCATTGCTTCTCACTCCAACGCAAGTACAATCAGTCCCCGATTGAGAAATCTGACGGATGCCCAAATCGGCTCCATCATTCATACCGGAGGCGTTATCGGGATCACCTTCGTCCCTCCGTTCGTGAGCATGGATGAACCGGTCGAAATGGATAAAATTTTGCTTCATATCGATCACATATGCTCTTTAGGTGGCAAGCGCCATATCGGTCTAGGCTCCGACTTTGATGGGATACAGCAATGGATCGTCGGTCTGGAGCATGCTGGAAAATACGATCGGTTGGTGAACCTGATGCTGAAGCATTACCGGGAGGAAGATGTCGAGCTATTCGTCTACGGCAACTGGTTCCGTTTCTACATGGAGCATTTGCCGGATTAATTATGGGTTTTCTAAGTTCTCTGAAGCGATTACCCTCGGATCATGATCGCCTGGCAGTACAAAGCCGATGGGTAAAGCATCGCCGGCTTTCAGCATCTTCTCTTGTCCCACGAATTTCGTCAGTCGGGTCTCGAAAAAAGGTGGACGTTGTATCCATAAGTCCTTCGGCACCGTCAGCACGAACCGCCCTTTGCTGTCAGGAATGGTGACGGAGTAATCAACACCGAGCGGGACATGGAGTCCGGCCAACAATCCGGCGTACGTCGCTCCCTTCGTGGTTGTGCAGACGAGCGTCGGAGGCTTATCGTCGATAACCGAACCTTCCCTCGGCAGCCTGATCTGAATTTCTACACTCGTATTCCGGGGAAGAATAAATACTTTATTGGCCGGCAGCGAATATCGGCGCATGCCGACGATAACGGTAAGGTTCGTCTCCTCTTCTTCCGGCCAGTAATACATCTCATATCTCCCATCCTGATTCGTCGGCGTGGATTTGGCGAATCCTTCGCCTTCGTCTCGGTCTATCCACACGATTGCATCTTTGACTGGATTGCCGTGGGCGTCCGACACTGTGCCTGCGATACGGAACTTGTCGACTTGGAAGAAGGAAACCGCATCACCCTTATCACTTAAGATACGTGCATGCACTTTGACCATGCGCGCATCCGCTTCTGAAGGCTCCGTCTTAGTCACTACGATCGGATGGTAGACATTGATTGCAGAGGAGGTTGTGAGAAGCTGACCCTCCTCTCTCTTCCCGAGCGGCTTGCCATCGATCTTAGCATCATGGACCGACACAGCGTGAATGGCCGCGTAGACCGGTAGACTACGGTCGACAATCAGCTCGAAGGTGCCATTCTCTCCGGTTCGAATGCTTCTTCTGCTTGTATCGGTTTGAAGCTCGGCATTCTCGACCGGCTGTCCACCAAAAATCAACCTACCTTTGACCGTGGTCATGTGCGAACCGTCCTTCTGCCACGTCTTGACGGTAAACGTCGTCCGTTCAAGCTCGATTTGGCCTCGAGGAACTTCCGTTTGTGCGTTAGCTTCTTGACGAAAGGCTGTCCAATACGTCGTTGTAACGGCCAACAGCACGAACAATACCGCTTTGATCATTATTTTCAAGTATGAGGTCTCCTTATAATGCGGCGGTCAAGACAAGACGATGCTCGTCTGACTTGACCGCCGGATCGAATCTCTTTTATGGCGAAGAATGAGCTCCACCCGAATTGGCTTCTCCTGCCGTTCCTTGAGTCTTATCTCCTCCAAGCCCGAATAAATGCACTTTTGGCTTCGACCCGCCAGTGGTGACGATGATATATTGTTTGCCATCGACCGTGAAAATCGAAGGAGCTGCCTGCACGTTATCCCCCGCCATCTGGAAAGTCCAGACGACCTTGCCCGTCTTGATATCCAGCGCGTTAAGCTTGCCGTCCAGCTCTCCGAAGAATGCTAAACCAGAAGCCGTGCTCGTCAAACCGCCGCGCTGAGGATCTGTCGTCTTGATCTGATAAGCTTGTTTGCCTGTATCCACATTAATCGCGGTAATGGTACCGTATCCCTTAACATCCGGTACTTCTGCGGTCACCGTTCCGAAAGCCGCCGCCCCTGGGAAGTTCGGGGTAGCCGCCTCCTCTTCATTTTTCGCGGCTTTAAAGATAGAGGGCTGCTCAATGCCCGGAATCAATACGTAATTCGTTACGGGATCGTAAGCTTCCGGCGCGTAATTCTCCCCGCCTAGAACTCCGGGATAGCCAACCACACCTTCGGGCGTCGGTTTCGGATGATCGATTTTGGCAAACGGAATGCCATCCCATACCGCATCCCCAGTAGCGGCATCCCATGCGAACCACAGGCCGGATTTGCCACCTTGAACGACGAGCTTCTGCTTCTTTCCTTTCACAGTGGCATCGATAATCATCGGAGAAGCCCCGGCATCGTAGTCCCACAAGTCATGGCTGACTTCCTGCTTAGCCCATACGATCTTGCCGGTCATTGCGTTGACGGCCACGACCGAGTCGGTATTCGGGTTATCTCCCGGACGATTATCTCCGTAAAAGTCCGGAGCCGGATTGCCTGTAGCGAAGTACATGATATCGGTTTCTTCATCGATCGCAACAGGATTCCAAACCGCTCCGCCTCCTTGGAACTTGCTGTTTGCCAGCCAATCCTGACCTTTCGGTGGTACGGTCCAGAACGGAGAATCCCAGGCCGGCGTCAAATCGCTCGCCTTAAACGCCGCTACGAATCCGCGAATACCGTTATCTCCGCCGCTACTGCCGATATAGACGTTCCCTTTGTAATATTGGGGGGCAGTTGTCTCATAGTAACCGTTCTCCAGCGTAACTCCGTCGATATATTCCGAAAGCTTAATCATCTTAACCAACTGGCCAGTTTTCTGATCCAAGGAGATGAGCGAATTATCGACCGCCAGCATAAATACTTTGCCTTCGCCAACCGCTACTCCACGGTTGGCGATGATCCCTGCTTTCGAGAAGGTCGCGGCTTGCTCGGCCGATGGCTTCCAATGCCAGATTGTTTTGCCGGTCACGGCATCGAATGCGAACGCTTGATTGCCGGCTGTTGTAATGAAGGCGACTCCATCTACGACGACAGGATATGACTGATTTCCGTTTTTGACATCCGGGTCGAGGGCCTTTAGTTCTGCAGACCAAATGACGCCAAGATCTTTGACGTTATCGGCAGAAATTTGTTTGAAAGGAACGTGCCGAGTGTTGGCAAGCGAATAGCCGTAGGAGCCCCAATTTTCAAAGGAGGTGCCTGTCACTCCGGATGCGGAAGGCGATGCTGTGGCGGTCTGACCTGACGTTGGCGAAGGCGAAACATTGTTGTTTTTTCCGGTACAAGCACTAATCGCCAGCAATAAAGCTAGCGCAGCGCTGATTTTGATGTGCGTTTTCTTCACAGTTGATACCCCCAGAATGTGAATGCAGTTTCGTGTTTCATGGAAGATCCAATTTCATGCAACCTCCGCTGATTATGGTATTTCCAAACTGGCGTTAATTAAGTCAAGAGTCGGATTAGCTATCGTTAAACTTTTAAAAATAAAAAAGGTCAACCCAAAATATCCGGCTGACCTGTTCATATGAAACCCTCAAGGCTAACTGCCCTCTATCTAGGATTGGGATTCGGAATTGACCACGCTCTTGGTGTCGAAGACTTTGACGGCCGATTCCTTAGCTTCCTGCTGGTCGTACATCTTTCCGAGTTTCCAACCGATCCCGATATTCACTACCGCCATTGCCGAGAATAAGACGACGTCTCCCCACGGCTCCGGAAGCAGCAGGTCGCCCAGAAGCCAACCGCCGGTCATCGAGGCCCCCATAATTACACCCTTCACCGACGATTTAAAGTTAACTTTAGCCATACGCTTACCCTCCCGTTGGTTCGCTTATACGCAGCATCAAGAGGCGTAGGAGCGCGAAACATTCGTTTCCCGCGCCGCCAGCCAACTACGTCAATACAGATACGTCGAGCCTTAGGCTTGCGCCTAATTGACGTCTCAGTGCGCTCCTCGCTTAGATGACAAACTTGTAGTAAGCTACCCGCGAAGGTCCTCGGTTCCCTCTAAAACCGATTGTATGATGTGGACAAGAGCGAATATGCCTTAAAAATAGAGCGTTCCGGAAGTAGCTCATTCATGATGTTCTTGCGCCTACCGCAGCGAGTAGAGCTTCGCAACCTGTTCGTCCGTAAGCATACGATCGTACAATTGCAATTCATCGATTTTCGCTTGCGCGAATTCTATATTGGAGGGCTGACATATAGACTTCAATAACCAAAAAAAAGCCCGCGGTATACGCGGACTTCATTAAGTTTGCCCTTACTCCTTGCCGAACACGTATTTGTAAAAAGTGTTAGCAAATAATCCAATGGTGGAAATCTACTCAACCGTGCATTCAAGTCGTTTTTATTAAATGAGTTGATTATCGTTTTATTTCCCTTTGATAAAAGTCATATAATTGATTAACAGATGAACTTGAGAAGATAGAACTGGCTCGTTCAATTGTCTCACGTTCCCAATCGAACCAGCGCATTTCCTTTAACTTTTCGATTTCATTGTCTGAAAAACGCTTCTTTATCTCTTTAGCTGGGTTTCCGCCTACTATCGTGTAGGGAAGGACATCTTTTACAACAACAGAACCTGCCGCAACAATGGCGCTTTCACCTATTTTCACACCGGGCATAATCATAGCATTCATGCCAATCCACGAATCACTTTCGATGATGGTATCCCCTTTTGGTTCGTAAGAAGCTTCAATCTGATCCACAAACGGATACACGGTAATCCACTCAGGATGATGATTGTGATTGCCACCCATTAATATAATTACACCGCTAGCAATACACACGTAATTTCCTATAACCAATTTATCTAGATGCCAACCATAATCGTTAATGGGGTTAAATAACTTTCTTGATTTTTCATCTCCCCAAAGGTATCTAACGCACCCATCTTCAAAATCATGATTATCGTAATAACCAGAGTAGTAGGAGTAATCCCCTACTTCAATCATGGGGTTGGTGACAATATCCTTTAGATACTTAATTTCAGACCAGTGGTTAAATTGATGTTGTTTCATTCTTTTCCCTCGCTTCTAAGTTAAATAATTCGTATTTTCACTTAGAAGCTTAATGCAGTAGCTACATTCTTAAGCCGTTTCAAACGACGAACCATCGTTTTCATCCTTTTCCTATTTGATGGGGACATTTTAACAAACGAATCATTTGCTCGTCAAATCATACGAATCAGATCGTTGTCATTATCCTTTTCCTATATTCCAATGGGGTCATTCCTTCTTGCTTCTTAAACCTTTGAATAAAATAACTTACACTCGGATAGCCGCATTTGTTAGCAATTTGTGCGATCGGTGTTGTTCTGTGCTCTATTAATAACTGCTTCGACTGACGTATGCGGCACAAAGTGATGAATTGCATCGGCGTTTGCTGGGTTAATTTACGAAAAAGTTTACAGAAATAATACATGCTCACATTTGCTTTATCTGCCCATACTTGAAGCTCGAATGGCTCGCATGCTTTCTCCTGAATTTCAGTTAATAGGTTTAACATTACTTCAGTGCTGCTTTGCTCTCGCCTAGGTGTAAGTGGCGCTGCTTGCGTTATGAATTCTGCAACAATCCCATAAGCGAGTGTAGACAACAACGATTGATGCAATTGCTTATAGGTCTCAGCTTCATGAATTAGAGATTGAAACGACTGTTGCAGCCTCTCCCAATGATTCATCGTCCACAAGTTCGTTTGATAGAACCCTTTTTCCAATAGAAACTCTTTGATTTTCTCCCCATAGAAATGTAAAAAATATACTTCCCATGGATCATCCTGGCTCGAGTAATATTGTTGATACTGCATCGGAACGTAAAGAAAAGCTTCCCCTTTCTTGATCTCATGAGCTTTTCCATCCATCTGGATGTAGCCCTTCCCTCTCGTGACGAGATGAATATTAAAATTTGGAAATTCTCCTGTTTCCCTTATAACTGAGTGCTGCGGATTATCGTTATAGCAACCAACAGATTCCGGAAAACAAATGAATTGATCGGAGCTTATCGTCGACAATGCAATATGTTTATGCATTCCATCCCTCACCTAAAATCACAATATCGTTATATTCACCTTAATATATTGTTATAGTGGAAACAATAAAATTCTATTATGATAACAATATTATACAAATAGATTGAGCTCGGCCAATAAAAAAAGCATGAATTTTAATAGGAGGAGAATGAACATGACAATGAAGCAAATTGCCATTACGAATAGACTATCCTGCTCGCAACTCGTGCTCGGCTCAATGATGCTGCGTGAGGAGGATATGGACTACTCTGCTGGATTAATGGATGCCTTTACGGCGATTGGCGGGAACTGTATCGATACAGCGCATGTATACGGAGCAAGCAGCTCTAGAGCAGTCGGTCATTGGATACGGGAAAGAAATAACAGGTCGGATGTCATCATCATCGGCAAAGGAGCTCATCCCAATTCTGAATCCCGAATGACTGTCGAATATATGGAACAAGATCTGTATGAAACGTTCGAGCGGATGCAGACGGATTATGTAGATATTTTCATGCTGCATAGAGATGATCTGGACAAGTCGGTAGGTTACATCATGGAATCTATGAACGCTCAACTCGAAGCTGGGCGTTGCAGAGCGCTTGGCGTATCCAATTGGTCGGTGTCACGTATCCAAGAAGCTAATGAATATACTGCGGCACATCAACTGCATGGTCTGCTCTGCAACAGCCCCAACCTGAGTTTAGCAAAGCCAAATGAACCTCGATGGGCTGGATGCGTGTCTGTATATTCCGATGAACTTGCTTGGCATGAACGAACGCAATTACCGCTGATGTCCTGGTCTTCTCAAGCAGGAGGCTTTTTTACCGGTCGTTATACCCCCGACAGTGGTGATCCGGAGTTGATCCGCGTTTACTACAACGATGCAAACTGGGAGAGATTCCGCAGAGCGGAAGCTCTCGCTCAAACGAGAGGTGTAACCACTAATGATATTGCTTTGGCCTATGTGCTTAATCAGCCTTTTCCCATCTGTGCGTTGATTGGTCCGGTTACGGTCGAAGAGCTTCACTCCAGCGCACATGCGCTTGGCGTATCGTTGACCAGATCAGAAACTCGCTGGCTGGATCTAATGGAATAAACAAAGGACGGTAAAAGTCATCAAGTAGTCTAATGATTTTTACCGTCCTTCTCTATACGAAACACTTATTTTATTTCTTCCATAAAACCTCTGAAGCTTTCAACAATTTCTTTCGATTTAGTATGGTGCAAATAATGTCCACCTTCAAATTGAATTACTTTTCCATGCGTAGAATTTTTGACTTGCGCTTCATGCAGGGGTACCCATCCTTCTACGTCTGTATTATTCGCTTCGATAAAGATAATAAGGGGAAGATTTTTGGGAAATGTTAATTTTTGAGCTGCCTTAAAATTAGGATTAAAATTTTTCATTTCATTCAAGGTGCTGGGATTAAGCATGTTTTTGAGAGTAAGCATTCTCATTTGTTCTTTTGTATAATCATCAAAAGGCAGTCCAGCATAGGGGTCAGCACTTAGTTTCATTTGCAGTCTGACTAATCCTGATTTTTTGAGTAGTTTGAACGTTTCTATGGGTAATTCTTCATCCATACCGCCTTGCGTTGGAACACTGCTATCGATCCCGACAAATGCACTCACTTCGTTCTCATATTTATTCACATAATCTAGTCCGTAGATCCCAGCAATGGAGTGACCCATTAGTATATATTTTTCAATTTTTAGACTTTGTAAAGCTTCATGAACTTCACTTACAATATTCTCTGTGCTTCGTTCCTTTTCGGTTCCATCACTTAATCCATAGCCAAAAGGCTCAATCACGACGACTTTGTAAAATGGAGATAGCTCATCTACTAGTGGCTTGAAATCAAGTGCTGGGGCTGCTGTTCCATAACCAGGTAGGAGCACGACTGTTTCTTCGCCTTGTCCTTGAATCAGAACATTCATATTTTTACCGTCTACAAGCACAGACTGACCATAGGGTTCTATTTTACCTTGCTCCGATTTGTTACTGATCCTATTAACTATAAAAACTACGGCTAGAAAAAGTCCAATTAATATAACGATCACTAATATTGCTTTAAGTATAACGATAAGCGTTTTTTTCATTCTCTTGCTCATCCTCATTTTCATTACCCCGCTTTGTTCCATTAGTATCTGCTCCTGTCCTCATCTGTTTATTCCGATGCCTTATCGGACCGCTAAGAAAAGCTTATACGACTAAGATGTACTCCCTGTGACGACAATATGAACGGAATATGAACGAACAAAAAAAGCTACAGCCTCACATGCAAAGAAGCTTGCACATGATGCCGTAGCATGGAAGTACTAATATTACACTATCGGCGTTGTGATTGGTAAGGTGACAATGAAGGTCGTTCCTTGGCCGGGTTCGCTTTCCACTCGAATGTCACCTTGATGTAGCGATACAATCTGTTTAACGATGGCGAGTCCCATACCACTCCCGTCATACTTACGACTGTGGGAACGATCGGTCTTAAAGAACAGCTCGAATATACGCTTCTGATCCTCTAAGGAAATACCAATGCCAGTGTCTGCTATTCGGACTGTCACGTTTTTGAGATCTTGTTTGATGCTGACGTTAATAATGCCACCATCCTGGAAAATTTGATGCTATTACCATTAAAGCTCATCTAAATTGATTTCTAAATCTAGTATTTTCTTTTTCTCTACACTTTCACCTTCGATCGAGAAAATCGCCTCCGCATATAGTACTTTATCATCGGATCTAATGTCCATAATTCTGTCCTTTTCGTAGCTATATGCTTCATTATTACTTAATGTCCTTTGGATACCGACAAAGCTGCGAACAATATCTGGCCGATTGGAACGTTCTCCAACAACTGCCCCGATCAAAGGGTCCATATGGATGATCTGAATGGAACGATCACCTGTATACACCAATTCCGTGTGGATTTTGATTTTTGCTTTTTCTACTTTTTCTACTTTGACTCGAAGTGTAAAAAAGTCGGACGACACTTCCTTTATAACAGGAATGTGCTCCTTTCTTTGACATCCCATAACCAACAAAAGGAACACACATAAAGTCGTTATAACCTTCATTTTTTCCACTCCCTTCTTCATTCGCAATTAGTGACGCTCAATTTCGTTACCCTTACAATAGATGGGGTAGCAATAACAAGGATAGTCCAACAAGGGCGAAAATGCCCGATACTATCCTTCTTATAATGAAATAAGACCTTGGCGGTTCTCTCCTAGCTTTCCAACCTTCAGTTATCTTCCAGATAAAATAAGGATTTATCGTTGCAAATATTGCAATTCCAGTCCATAAACACAGGAATATAAAAATAATCCAGGATAAAACATTCAATTCCGGCGGCACTCCCATTTTGCTCCCCCCATTATCATGTTTGTAGATTATACGCTTTGGGATATTCTGGGTTGCGGGACCCTGCGTCCAAATAGGATAAGCCCAGATTTGCTCTTCAAATCCAAACCGTTTTGAGATTTGTTGTTGAAAATATTTCCGTTCATAGATATGTACAATCAGGCGCTTAAATACATAATATGAAACAAATCATGAGCCATAAATGCTTGAATATTATCATGGTGTCCGTTTAGTTTTGGACTAAGAGGAGGGCATAATGAAAAGTCGGAAGAAATTAAAAGTATGGGTTCTTACTAATGAATTTCATCCGATTATTAACGGCGGACTCGGGATTGTCGCAACTCAATTAACTAAAGCGCTGAGCAACTCTGGGGTAGAAGTAATCGTCGTATGTGCTAGTGACTCTGACAAAATCACATATTCCAAATCGGGCGATAGGCCACGAATTGTTAGGCTTCCTAAAGATTCTCGTCACTACAATCATTCCGCACGAGCGTTCAAATCGAGTAACGTTCTGCGGGCAGCTGCAACCCTAAGCTCCGGTAAACCGGACCTCATTCATGTGCATAGTACGGATTTCTCTGCCGTTGCTTTGGCGGCCGGAAGCTTATACAAAGTCCCTATCGTATATACTTGCCATTCTATGGTTTCAAAAGGGATCACTTCGGTTTCAGGGAAAAACCAAGCCAAACTTATTCGCGCCTCAAGACGGATAGTCGTTCCGAGTAAGTGGCAGGCAGGTGAAATCAAGCTGTTATACCCTGGTAAACATAGAATAATATCCATCATTCCGCATGGCGTAAAATCCTTGTCTATGCAACCTAAAGGTTCACCTGACAAATTGCTCTACATTGGAAGACTTATTTCTTCGAAAGGGATTACCCCTTTAATAAAAGCCATTGCTTTGTTATCACACAAAAATAAAAATGTAAGTTTAACCATCGTCGGAAGTGGCAAAGCACGTTATGAGAATCGTTTACGCACCCTCTCGAGACAATTGGGCATTTCAAAGCGTATTCACTGGGTTAAAAAGAGCCCGAACGCTGCTGTACAGCGGATGTACGCTTCCTATGGTGCTGTCGTTGTCCCCAGCAAAAAAGAATCTTTCTGCCTAGTCGCACTAGAAGCGATGGCAAATGGCGTACCGCTTGTGTCCACATTATCGGGTGGTTTAAGAGAATTCGCAAACACTCGGAATACCCAAGTCATTTCTTCCGTTGATAGCTCTTCTATCGCGAATGCAATTACTGCACTTTGGAGGAGCCCAACGAAAACGAAGTTAAGGGTGACTAACGCACGTATAACTGCAGCTCGTTACAAATGGCCTGTGATCGCACGAAGATATAAATCACTCTTTAAGCAACTGCGGAAGGTGAAGTCTATTTGAGCGAAGAAGCGATTGTCAGCATCGCAGAACGGTTTGGGATAAAGGTACGCGGAATTATAAAAATTCGGAATGGGATTTATCGGGTCAACACGTCCAAAGGAAAATCATACAGCTTGAAACGAATGTCGAAGCGGCTATCGCGTTTACGATGGATCGACCGAGTGCTTCTTCGTGTCCGAAACAGCGGTCCACGCCTTGCTTGGCGTAATCCACAAACATCTGAAGGACGAAAGCCGTATGTTTTTTCGAATAAAGGCGATCCATATGTACTTACACGATGGATTTCGGGGAGAATCCCTTCCCCCCGTTCTCTAAGCGATATGCGATCTTGTGGTGTGGCATTGGCACGCTTTCATGTTGCCGGACGTGCCGCGCTGAAGGGTAAATTTGCAAATAGCATGATCGGAACATGGCACTCTACGTTCATTAATCGGCATCGGGACCTCCAAAGAAAAATCGCAAAGGCGAAAAGGAATGGTTACAGTCCACCGATTAGCCGTTTTTTACAGCAGCACGGCTTGGAAGTGTTACATTATTCGAACCAAGCGAGAGCGTTGCTGCGAAACAGTGGGTATCGCTCGTATTGCAACAGAGCACTCCAAACCGGAGTACTCACGCACGGCGATGGAGGTCCGAGTAATTTTATTCTAAATGCCGAAGGCACTCATCTCATCGACTTTGAAACGCTTTGCGTAGATTTGCGCGCCTACGATTTGTATAGAGTTATTTTCAATTCTTGTAAAGATTATCATTGGGATTTTGCAATTGCTAAAGCGATTCTAAATGGTTATCGTCAGGTCGCTAAGATTCGTAAAACAGATTATGATCTTATTCAAGTCTGGTTAAGATTCCCGCAGACGACTTGCTTGGTTCTCTCATCATCCGATCGATTTCCATTAAACAAAAGTTGGTTGCAATGGGCTCTTGCGTCTGAAAGGAGAATCGGCTCGTTCCTCCAGCAACTCCATAAATATGCTTCAAGACATAGCTCTTAATATTCGATATTGCTTGTACATGAGATTCCGTTACAACAAAGAAACTTTCCATTAACAAGGAAAGTTTCTTTGTTGTATTAAGTTAAAGCTTACCTTACATTTATGCGGTTAGCCAAGCCCCACCTAACCTCCTCCTATTCCCATGCATCCCCATTTTCTTTTTCGTAAAGCTGATGTTATGTTGAATAGTAAAGTCTCAAACATAAGTGGAGGTTGAAATGACTCTATTAATAGGATCCCATGTCTCTATGGGTGGCAAAGAGATGTTATTACAAGCAAGTAAAGAAGCGGCGTCGTATGGAGCCTCAACCTTCTTAATCTATACTGGAGCTCCTCAGAATTCCAAACGTAAACCAATTGATCAATATAATATTGAACGTGGTCACGCCCACATGAAACTACACGGAATATCAAACATAGTTGTTCATGCCCCCTTTCTCATTAACCTAGCGAACACGAAAAACAAAGAGATTTTTGACTTTGGCGTAACGTTTCTACATGAGGAAATAAAACGGACAGAAAGCTTGCAATCTGAACAATTAGTGTTGCACCCCGGCTCTCATGTAGGTGCTGGTAGTGAGGAAGGGATCAAACAAATTATTCGCGGATTGAATGATGCTTTATCTGAGGTTAGTCACGTACAGGTTTCATTGGAAACGATGGCTGGAAAAGGCACGGAATGCGGTCGAAGTTTCGAAGAGCTCGCGAAAATCTTTGCTGGAGTTCACCAGAATGATCGTTTGTCCGTCTGTTTAGATACTTGTCACATTCACGATGCCGGATATGATATCATCAATGATTTTGACGGCGTTCTTGAAGAGTTTGATCGTGTGATTGGGATAAACAGATTGAAAGTGCTTCACATTAATGACTCTAAAAATGAACGAGGGTCAAGAAAAGATCGACACGAAAATATCGGACACGGATACATCGGTCTAAATGCTCTTGATTATATTGTGCATCACCCTCAACTCACTCAGATTCCTAAATTGTTGGAGACACCTTCAATCGGTGAAATCAAATACAAAGATGCACCTTACAAACATGAAATCTCTCTGCTTAGAAGAGAAATATCGGAACCCATTACTAAGATCGTAAAAATTAATGGCTAAGTAACCCTATTTAGTTCAACGATATACTGTCTGATGTCACTGCCTTTTGTTGTTTGTTTGACCATATGACTACCGGAATTAGTAATAATGCAAGGCACCCGCCCGCAAGAGAAAGCGTAACGTAACTGGTGTTTGCAACGACCATTCCCGATAATACTCCCCCCGTCGCCCCCGAAAGTGCAACTAACACATCAATCGTTCCTTGGGTTTTGGCGCGGGTCGATGGATCTGTCGCATCTACGATAATGGCTGTTCCGCTGATCAAGCCAAAGTTCCACCCGATTCCCAGCAAAGAAAGAGCAATAATGAGTATCCACATCGAATCAGCTGGAGCAACAGCTGCAACGATACCGGCAGACAAGAGAACGACTCCTGATGCTATCGACATGGCTGTGCGACCTAATTTATCAACTAGAACACCGGTAATTAGGGAAGGTAAGTACATCGAACCGATATGGATGCCAATGACTAATCCTATATCTTGCAAGCTATGACCATGGTGCTTCATGTGTATAGGCGTCATTGTCATTATAGCGACCATAACCATTTGAGTTAAGATCATGACTGTTGCCCCGACAACTAAGCCTTTATTGTTACTTTTAGGCGTTGTCTTTTGTGCTGCAGATGGATCCCTCTCTGACTGTGCTTGATGTATCGCTTTCGCTACAAGCAAGGGGTCCGGCCGGAGGAATATAAAAATGATCATACCTGCAAGGAGGTAAGCTGCAGCAGCTAAAATAAACGGACCCGCTAGGGCTGGAACTCCGATTGATGTAGCAAATCGTCCGGTAACGTCCACCAAATTGGGTCCAGCAACGGCTCCGAAAGTTGTCGATACCATGGCGATACTAATCGCTTTCGCACGTTGCGAGGGGTTAGCTAAATCTGTTCCTGCATAACGCGCTTGTAAGTTTGTTGCCGTTCCAGCACCGTAAATAAGCAAAGACGCAAACAAAAGAACAATATTTTGATTGAGTGCAGCGATGATTATTCCAATCGACCCAATGCCACCTATGAAGAATCCTGCGGAGATTCCTAACCTGCGCCCATAACGTTGTGAAAGTCGTCCTATTAGCAAGGCGGCCACAGCAGATCCTAAGGTGAACAAGGCCGTGGGTACGCCAGTAATACTTTCCGTTCCCAACATATCCTGTGCAAGGAGCGCTCCGACAGTAACTCCGGCAGCAAGCCCTGCACCCCCGAAAATTTGGGATAGCACTACAATGAGAAGCGAGCGTTTATACAATTGTCTCTGTCTATCAGGGAAATCGACGTACCCTCGAATTGGACTGTTTGACTTACTATGAGGATCATGCGGCATCGCTTTGAACCACCTTTCAAGTTGTTAAGAATGATGCCTACATAGGAAGCACTACCTATCACTACACTGCATTTCATCTCTTCTATTGATTATATATAATCGTTATGTTATTTCACAATCCTATTCACAAGCCAATCAATAATGACTAGTCGCCCCTTCGGCGTCCAACTCATCACGAACCAGTTCGGGATCAGATTGACATTCCCTTTGCGAACCGCCGGTATCTCAGACCAAGCCTTTGTCCGAGTTAGCCCATCGAACATCTTCTCACTGCCAGCCAAGACATGGTGCTTCTGGATGAATAGATGCTCCGTCTCCAAGACAGGCATGGACTCCGGTAACACCTCCATTCTCCACGTCGATTCAGATTGTTGAGCGCCGGACTTCAAAGAAAGCTCTCCATAGATCAGTTCATTTAACGGGTGACCTGCCGTTCCCTGGATGCCGACAGCACGATGACTGACTTGCATGATCGTAACGCGTTCATCACCCAGAGCTTGATGCAGTTCTTGCCGGGCGTCTGCAATACGCAATTCCAAGCGGCTTAATATTTGCTCGGCTTCACGTTGTCGGTTGACTAGATCGGCGACTTTCATGAAGTTCCCTTTCCAATCCCATACGGAAAAGTCAAGAAAGACTGGGAATGCGATCTCTTTAAGTGAATTCTTAAATTCCATATGATAGTGATCGGCTAAGATCAGGTCAGGAGCGGAACGCTTCAACTCCTCCAACTGATCGCGCAACATCTCCACGTACTCTCCCTGCGCCAAACCAGGATATTGGAATAAATCCACTACGCAAACCGGTTCGATGCCTAACGGTTGCAAATGATCATGGAATCCGAGCGAGGATGCCACAGCTATCTTTAATGTACTTCGTTTCATATAGACAGTAGGAGAAACGCCAACGACACGCTGGAACATTCGGCTGAAATAAAATTCGCTGCGAAAGCCTACAGAAGCGGCCACTTCCTTGACGCGGCTATAATCATGTTTTAACAGCTGCTTTGCCCGATCTATTCGAATATTGCTTAAATATTCAACTGGAGATAATCCTGTAACCTTGCGGAACTTACGGGAATACGCGGCTGATGCCATGCATGCTGTATCAGCCAGCTCTTCCATGCTGATTTTCTCTTGATAGTTCTGCTCCATATAGAAGATGCTTCGATCTATGCGTTCATCACTCACATTTGAGGAGTCCTCAACGCTTTCGATAATGCCATTGATTAAGGCTTCTAGTTGTAGTCTTAGCGAGAAGTGACTTTCCTTCTGCTGTCCTCTGCTTTTTTCATACATTTGAAGGATATGTTGAAACACCTGCTGTGGATGCCGGATCGGAAGTTGTCCGGGAAGGAAGGAACCTGCCAAAGATAGTGATTTTGTCACCGAACGCTGCCCTTTTGATTTCGCTAGCGAAATCGGTTCGAAGAATACACCGAAATATTCAAAATCTTCTCTTTGCTCCGAAAACTCTATCACCATGCCTGGAACGAGCAAATAGAGCTCGAAAGGCCGTATTTTACAAAGCATCCCATCGATTAGAGCAACCCCTTCTCCCTTAATAATAAAACATAACAAATGCACGTAAACCCGATACGAACGAGTAGTCGAATTATTTAGGATTTTGCGCTTGCGAACCGATGAGAGTAAGAATATCGGATGAGTCTCCGATGAAGGGGATAGCATCTATGAGCACAGCCTTTCCTTAAACCTGCATAATTCATTGGATTTAAATAATTCGTCGACGAAGCAGCAAATAGACCATATAGGGTGCTCCAATCAATGCCGTGATTAAACCGGCCGGTATCTCGAACGGTGAGAATACAATTCTCCCAAGTAAATCCGCGGACATGACGATGAGCCCACCGATCAGCGCTGCGACCGGCAGCCTCTTAATACTCGGATTTCCAACCAAATGAAACGCCATATGCGGAGCCAACAGCCCAACGAAAGCGATCGTTCCCGCCATCGATACGGCCGAACCTGCTAAACCCACGCTAATCAAGATTAGAAGAAGCCGGATAGTCTCTAAACGGATGCCCAACCCTTTTGCCGATTCATCACCCAGCTGAAACAGATTAAGCTGTCGCGCGAACAGCAGAAGCAAAGGAAACAAAAGAACCAACCAAGGAAGCAATGGCCAGAAGTGACTCCAAGATCTCCCGTACAAACTACCTGCCATCCATATGGAGGCTTGCGTTACTTGAAAGATATTTCCGATTGTTAACAAGTACGTAATCAGCGCTCCAGCCATAGCTGAAATGGCAATCCCGACCAATAACATGCGTACTGTTGAACTTCCTTTTCTCCATGACAACACATATATTAATGCCGCAGCAATCAGTGCCCCGCCAAATGCGACCACAGGAAGCCTACTCACTGGAAAGGATGGAATAAGCGTTATTACGGCTACTACAGCGGCAGCCGCTCCTGAATTAAGTCCAATGACGCCAGGCGATGCCAATGGATTACGAGTAATGATTTGTAATATCGTCCCTGACAAGGCTAAGCCGCATCCTACCAAGAAACCGGTCAATGCTCTTGGCAACCGCAGCTGGCGAATCGTAAAGGCGTATTCCTCATTCCCCAAACCCAATGCGGTCCGAAGGGCTTCGAAAGCAGGAATTGCTCTTTCACCGAGAATGATGTTAAGGATAAGTACTAATAGATTTAAAAAAAGTAAAAGCAGGACGATCCACAGCCAATGTCTCTTGATCACGAGAGAAACTATGTCCTCCCCCCCTTTCTCAGCACCAAATAAATGAGAAAAGGCGCTCCGAAAAAGGCAGTTACGACCCCTACTGGGATTTCCTGAGCAGGATGCACGAAACGTGCCGCAATATCTGCCGCTAACAAGAGAAACGCGCCAAGCAAAGCCGCATAAGGCAGAATCCAGCGATAGTCGGCGCCTACGAGGAAGCGCGCCATATGTGGAACCGCTAGCCCGACAAAGCCAATGGGCCCAGCGATGGCTACCGCGCTCCCCGCAAGCATGACAATGACAATGATGCACAGAACCTTTGTGAAAAACACGCGCTGACCCAACCCACGAGCCATATCGTCACCAAGATTAATGACGTTCATATGGCCGCCCATACTGAATGCGGCAATTAATCCGAACAGCATATAGGGAAGCATTTGCTCCAGTAAATGGATATCCCTTCCTGTAAGAGAGCCGGCAAGCCAAAATCGCATCGTATCTAAAGTTTGTTCATTTAAGATAAGTATCCCTTGCGTTAAGGATGCTAGTAGAAGATTTATTGTAGATCCGGCCAATACAAGCTTGACCGGTGTCAACGGATCTCTGCCTAGTGATCCTAGTAGAAATACGGAGCTACCTGAAACCGCGGCTCCCAATAATGCCGACCAAGCAAATATCGAAAGGGAAGTCGAACCAAATAAGAAGGAAGCAATAACAGCAGCCAGAGCTGCACCGTAATTCACTCCGAACAATTCCGGACCGGCGAGAGCGTTCCGACTAAGAACTTGCATTAAACAACCCGCAACGGCTAATGAACTGCCTACCATTACCGCTATTATCGCTCTAGGCATTCTAACGGAACGAATGATCAACTGTTCGCGTGAACCGTCGAAGGACAAGAACGCATTTAGCACCGAGCGGAAAGGAATTCTTACGATTCCAAACCTGATACTGATCATTGTAGCTACAATGACAAGAACCAGAAGGACTGCCAAACCTATGAATCTGATCTTCAATGTCTATCCCCCCGCAGCATGACTGTAAAATATAGCAGAATAGAGATTGGGCCGTCGCTAGGACGACCCAATCTCTGATCAATCAATTTGCAGTGCTTGCTTATTAAGCAAGCCTGATGGTATGCCTTCTGTAGCCGTTATCCTAATCGACAAGATAAGTATTCAAATCGTCAACCACTTTATTTACCGCTTGAATGCCAAGTCCACTCATCCAATATTCCCAGTCTACCGGATGTACGCGTTTATTTTTGGCGCCTTCTAAAGTCGCCCATAGTGGACTACCTTCCAACTTAGCGAAGGCGCTCTCCTCTCTATTAAACCAGAGCATCACATTTCCATCCAGATCAGCAATTTGCTCGATTGTTAAGTCTTTGGAAAACCCTTCGTCGCTTTGTGCAGCAGGGCGTGCAATGCCAGCATCGGTCATTATACTACCCGCAAACGTACCTTTCAGGTAGATCTGGATTTTTTCTTCCCGCGGGCGGAATAAGGAAACCTCGATGGGCTCACTTGCGGAAAGCTTTGATTTCAGCTCTTCAATTCTTTGCTGGTAGTTTTCCAGTAGCTTCTTGCCTGCTTCTTGTTTATTCACCGTCTCCGCATGAAGCGAGAGATTGGCTTTCCAGGTCACGCCCAAGGATTCTACATACACCGTTGGTGCGATTTGCTTCAACTGATCGCGAATCGCTTCATGCGCGTCTTTGTTTCCGATAATTAAATCCGGCTTCAGCGCATCGATCGCTTCCAAATTCGGTTCATTTACCGTTCCGATATTCTCAATACCGTCCGTGCCCTTCAGATAGGCCGGATAAGGATCTCCAGCGGATAGTATCGAAGGAGCGCCGATTGGTTTGATCCCTAGTTCCAGTAGATTATCGAGGGCACCGATATCCAGTACAACGATCCGCTCGGGATTTTCCGGGACCTCAACATCTTCATATGAATCTTTTACTATTCTTGTTGCCGATGTGCTCGTTTGAGTATTTCCATCTTCAGATGCCGTTTCTGTGGCTGCTGGCGCAACCGACTCTGGGGTCTTGTTGTTTGCGTTGCTCGATTCCGAGCTGCCGCATCCTGCAAGGATCGTCAGCATTAGTGCAAGAACCGAAAAATAAATCCCAAATCTGCGATGAATCCCCTTATGACTTCCTAACATACACTTAATCCTCCTAAACCTAATTAATAATGATTATCATTATTAATTAGAATAATAGCGTACGTTCGATAGACTGTCCATGCAAAAACCTTTCGATTTCATGTCCTTTTTGACCGATATTTTCTCGACAAATATCACGAGTAGCGGTAAAATGTCCAAAACCTAAATAAAACAAGGAGTAGCCCCATGGCTGCCCCTTGTTTTATTTAGTAAACCTCTGCCATACCTATTTTCATTAACCTACCTTGGCTCCATGAGAAAGCACAAACTGTATAGCTTGCTCTGTGTCCATTCTCAACCCCGTAATGGCGAATGCTTTGAAGTCGACTCCGTCCATTTTGGCCCCTCTTACATCAGCACCCTGCAGCTTCGCTTTTGCCAGTACCGCCATAGTCAGATCACAATCTCTTAAATCGGCTTTTTCTAAATTGGCTCCTGATAAGTCCGCTTCATGGAATTTAACCCCACGTAAGTCCTGTCTAACTAACCGGGCTTGTCTCAAATTTGTATATGACCAATCGCCTTGAGAAATTGTGATCCCATCCATGTTGGAGCCAGAAAAATCCGACCCTGTCATTTTGCAATGTTCAAATTTCGAAACAAATAAATTCGCTGCGTTAAAATTACAATTCTCAAACGCGGATTCTTTATGAATGGAGCTGTTTAACAATGCCCCGCGAAAATTACATTCAATGAAACGGCAGTTGCTAGATGTAATTTCCTCTAGTGACCCGTTAGCAAATGAGCAACGATTAAATGTACAACTGATTAGCTCGCCGTAACTTAAATCTTGAGTACCGAAGTTTACTCCTTCATAACTTTGATTACTATGTTGAAACATAAGATACCTCCTACCGTGAAATGATCCTTTTTAATATATCACACGGATGTCAAGTACCTGTATAATCTCAACCCAAAGTCAAGCGCTTTATTATTCGAAATTCAAATGCTTTCTGACATTAAAACTGAAAGCTTAAGTAGCTCATTGAACCGTGCTCGATTTTGTCGTCGAATAAGACGCGTGATTTGCTACTTGCCGTACTGCTTCCCAATGCAATGAGCAAAGGTAAAAAGTGCTCTGGACGAGGCACTGCTTTTGCAGCATGTGGAGCTAACGTCATGTAGTTGCTTAAGGATTCAATATCTCTAGCGAGCACTTTATCGCGAATCCAATCCGTGAACTGAATAGCCCATTCGCGAGGTGGAGCATCCTTTTCCCGATCAATTTCATTAAAATTGTGTGTCAAAAATCCGCTACCGATGACAAGAATACCCTCTTGATCAAGACCCTGTAACGCTTCCCCTATGGCAATTTGCTGCCTAGCAGGTGAAAACGGATTAATGGATAAGGGGACGATGGGAATGTCGGCTTCCGGGTAAGCATGCATCATGATCGGAAATACCCCATGATCCAAGCCCCGATATTTCCGTTGAAAAGGTATGTTATGCCGGCGCAAACGTTCTTCAACGATGGAAGCGACAATGGTGGATCCTCTAGCCGGATATTGAACCTGATAAAATGAAGGTGGAAAACCGTAATAATCGTATTCCATTTCGTGAACGTCGTCCGTGGCCGCGATTGTCGTGATCTCGCTTTCGAAATGCGCCGAGAAGATGACAATGGCTTTAGGTTTGTTTTCTTTGCCGAATCGATTTAAGAACTTCGTGAATTCGGATTGTTCGAAAGTGGTATACGGGGATCCGTGAGCCAAAAAAACGGGAGAAATCATTATCTAACCTCCTTGTAACTAGAATAAGTGATAGATAATCGCTAGTGAAGTAGGCACTTCAAATAAACCAGGTATCTAAGAAGAAACCAATAGAAAAACAAGGAGTAGCGCCGTAGCGAACTGCTCCTTGTATTGTTTTACTAAAGTATGCTTTATTCCTTTTTTTCCATTACAGCAAAGTAATTTTCTTCACTATCTGCAAAGTTAAATACACGGACAGGCCCCAAATTTACAATGTCTCCGACTTTGACATTTTTATTGGACAAGTCGCCATGTAATTGCTCGAAATGGTCCGAAAAGAACATTAAAGAAGGTGTACCTAGATTTACTCCTGGTGACATTTTGGCAACGACTTCTTTATTGTGCAAAATGATCGTAGTTTCCGCGCTCTTTGTTGGAGCAATTTCAATCCATCTCATGCCTTGACCGTTATTTTCTTCAGAAATTATACTAAACCCTACTTTTTCCGTCCAAAACTCTACTGCCTCATCTTGGTTATTCACGTACAACATAATTTGACCAACTTTACTAATCATTGATTTTCCGCTCCCTTAGTATCGTTCTTTTGTATCGACTCCAGATGATCGACCAGTCTGTTCCATGTTTCTGTGATACCTTGTAGCATGCCCATATCCATCACCTGCTGTAGCGCTTCAGCTTTCGCATATTCCCCGCGGCTAATGACCTTTGTTCCGCTATCCGTCTGGATGAAGGTCAGCGTCACGTTCGTTGACGGCATATTTTCCGCCACATTGCCCTCTGCATCGGAGAAATAATCCACATACACAATCTTGTCCGGCTCAACAATTTCACGGTACACAGCTTTGCCCCATGATTCCATGCCATAGAAATCGCCTTGGTTAGGATCCTCGCACTTCATACAATAATGCCAAACTCCACCTACTTGGAAATCAACATGACATACTGGAATTGTCCAACCTTTCGGTCCCCACCAATTCTTCAGATGCTCCGCTTGCGAGAACGCTTGGAACACAAGCTCACGAGGCGCATTGAATTCGCGCTCCAGAATTAACACATTTCCCTCTACCTTGGATACCATTTGACTTGTCAATTTAACTTCCTCCTCGTTTACAACCCTCGTTCAAAGTAGTCCTTCCACAGCGTTCACATTGTTATTATTTGCTCTGTAGCTTCTGCAAATAGTCATCCAGTTGGTCGAACCGCTTCTCCCAGATCACACGGTAGCTCTCCAACCAATCATCCAGCTCTCGAAAAGGATCCGGCCGTAGCCTGTAAATCCGACGATTGGCGTCCACTTGAGCTTCCACGATGCCAGCCTCACTTAGAACACGCAAATGCTTGGAGGCTTGCGGCTGGCGCAGTTGCAGCCGTTCTGCGATTTCCCCTACGGTGAGAGGACATTCGCGCAATAGCTCAACAATCTGCATCCGATTAGGCTCTGCTAAGGCACTCATGACGCTTGGATTCATGGTTAACATCCATTCTCTTGCAGGAATAGAACGCGTATATCATTTTGTGTTTGTAGTTTGTATTTCCTTGTAAAATCAATATAACCCAAAAGGAATATTTCCGTCAAGGAATATTCGAAATAGAAATCCCACCTAGATTAAAGCGCAAAAAAGCAACTATCTCATCCGTTACAAGTAAATTTTCTCACGGCATCCTGAGTCCCTTTATCGAACGCATAGCGGGTGAGGTCATACCGATCCCATTTCGTTATATCATCAATACCGAATCCTTTCATACCTGTAGCTCTATAAACATCGTTATCTTCGGTAAAATACATCGGAGAAAGCCATACATACCCATCGGGTCTAACCAACCATGCGGACACCACATCTGTATACTCATAAAAGTCTTCAAGATAAAAGGTTGTTCCGACCCAAATATCTCCACCTTCACCTCTGAGCAAATCATCACAAATGTCCTTTAAGTGCTTCTCCGCAGCTGTAATCATGGCATCCTTACGTGTTGATGTACCATAATTCGGTTTATGAGGCTCCTTTATTTGAACTTCGAAGCTTCCAACTACTACATCATTCCCCTCAGGCCATAGTCCTATATCTTCTTTGCTAATTTGTCCATCACAATACACGATTCCATTCCCAATTTTGAATTCAACCAACCACTCACCTATATTTGTCTGGGCGAAGACCTTCTTCCCCCCAGAGTTATCTTCATAAACACGGACCTCAACTTCTATCGCCTGTCCGATATAGGGATCAAAGTTTTTGCTGGAAGCATTCAGTTTAACTTTGGCGGGATACAGCCACAGACGATAATTAATATACTCTTCCAAGGCATTATTTATATTCACTAAAGAATATGGAGGAGGCAGCTTTACTTCTAACGTCGGCATTAATGAGCTCTCAGTTGCTTGGGTGGATTCCACTGTATTCGCGTTGATGCTCCCGAATTTAACTTCATCTGAGTTCTTGCAGGAGCTCAATAGTGCAGGGAGACCTGCTACCAGTACAATGAATAAAATGAGTTTCTTCATAGGTCACACCCCTAATCTCTATATCAATCGAATATTAATTGTAACACTCCCATGTATTTTTGGGGATAAATTCCAATACCATTTCAAATAAATCTCCCTACCATTTTGAACGAAAAAAGGAACCTATGGAAGGCTCCTTCTCCTTTTTATCACTACGGAACTTATACACCCATACCCAACCTATTATGCGCTTCTTCTCCGAGCCAAGCTCCCTGAATAATTAGCAGCCGTTGTAATGCTTTGACAGGAACTTGTCTGGTAGTCGCATCGCTCAAACCAGCAATATAAGCTGCAGTCCCCGCGGCCTGCCCCATTGCGAAGCAATTCGGCATAACACGAAGGGAGCCTTGAACGACACGATCCGAAGAAGCGGCTCTGCCGGCAACCCATAGATTGTCGATGCCAATCGGTAATAAGCATCGGTAAGGCACTCCATGAGATTTGCCTGGGGGCAGATGGTGGATCGCCATGTTTTCCTTACTTGTCGCCATGTGAATATCGATAAAATACGCATTCCTCGCAATGTCGTCCGGGAACGTGCGCATTTCCATGAAGTCCTGTTGCTCAAGAACATAATCGCCGACGATTCTTCTCGTCTCTCGGATGCCGATCTGTTCCCCTGTGGAGATCAGATGTGCGTGCTCAAAGCCTGGAACATACTTTCGGAGAAATCGTAGCTGCTCCTGAACCTTCTTCCTGCCCTCGATCGCTCCTCGGGTGAGATCCTCTGCTTTTGTACCGTCTATGTTAAAAATATGACCGAAGTTAATTCCTACGAGGTAATCGGAAATCCAAGCAAAACCGGAAACTTCCTTGCGACCTTCCGGAAGGTCTCCATTCGCCTGTGCTTTCTGCACGGCAATTGGGATTTGTGCGATGTCACCACTCTCTTGGAGATACTGAGTAAAGCGATTTCGATCGACATTCGTCAATAGATAGCACATCGTTCCCGGCTGCAGTTCCCCTCGCTCACCCCCCTTATGGAAAGGTACTCCTGCCATTGCCGCGATATCGGCATCCCCCGTCGCGTCGATCACATAGTCGCATTTCACGAACGAACGCCCAGTCTTGTTTACAATGACGACGCCCTCGATCCGACTTCTGGAGGGATCCATACAGATTTGTCCGACGAACGTATGATATAGCAATTCAGCCCCACTATCGAGTACGGCATCATCGTAGACACGCTTTAGCACTTCAGAATCGATGGGTACCCAATCCAGCTGCTTATCGTACAGCTCGCGGTATTGCTCATTACAATTGTTCTTCATTATTTCCATCAATTCCAGCCCGATTCCTCGAATGACTGGCTTCTCATGATCCGTGAACGGGCAAAAGGCTGGCACGAGCGCCACTGTTCCCATTCCCCCAAGAAAACCCCGCTGCTCGATAAGCAACGTTCGTGCCCCGTTCCTAGCAGCAGCAATAGCAGCAGCGATTCCCGAAGGGCCACCTCCAACAACAAGTACATCTGTATCCCGGCTTACCGGAATGTCTTCCTCTTGTATGCGATATGCCTTCATTTCTTATCCAGTCCCCCAACGTTTATTAGAACATTGAATGTAGCTCTTCCAATCTATGAAATAGAGCCGCGAGGCAACTTGACGTTTACCTCGCAGCTCTGACTATTCTTTTACTTCGTTGTATACCAATCATTAATTTCTTTAAGACTGACATCCCGACCGGAGGATTTGTATTTTTCCTGGAAGGCTCCGATATCGCCAGCTTTTTCGCTACCGACAATAAACCTAACTGCATATTCATTTACTAAAGTTCCTAGAGTTTGATAATTTTTTGTGTATTCTGGCATGTATGGAGCCGTTGCAAGCAGGTCCGGCTTCCTCTCCGCAACAGGTAGCTTCACATTCACCGATTCCCATGCTGCGAACAATCTAGGATCCTTACGAACTCTGGCCTGCCAATAGATTGGATAGTTAACCTCATCTACACCCGTCAGATAGTTGTTTGCCGCGTTCCGCTCGTCTGCGAAGATGGGTAGAATTGGAGTATAAGCTCCATCCTTGAACGTATAGTGCTTACCTTCCTCGCCGATGGCAATGAGCTTATGCGTTTCCTTCTCCAGCTTAGCGTTAAGGAACTTGATCGTGTCCTCTGCATGCTTCGAGGATTTAGGGATAAAGGTAATTCGATCTAACCCGCCTCCACTACTACCCAATCCGCTTACGCCATCTTTTCCTTTAAGTGACGGTATATAGGCAATAACAGCATCCGGTTGAGTTTTCTGTAATGCGTCGGTAAGCGTCGGTATATCTGCCCAGTGTGCAGGCATTACACCAAGCTTGCCGCTAGTAAATTTTTCTTTCAGGTTTGGATCTTTATTGACTGCGAATTCCTTCTCAAGTAGTCCCTGTTTGAATAAGTCGTTCATGTATTCCAAATAACTTTGAAAGTTTGGATCTAGCGCTGAAGGAACGAGCTTACCGTCAACATCGTTATAGCTGTTGGCAATACCGAACGCTCCGTTCAGATTAGGAAGGACCGGATAATCCCCACGGGTTGAGAAGGGAACATTTTGTTTGCCATTTCCACCAGGATCCTGCTCCTTAAACGCTTTCAATACTGCAGTGAATTCTTCTAATGTTGTAGGCATCGGTAATTTCACCTTATCCAGCCAATCCTGACGGATAATCAGGTCAAAGCCGACTCCATCCGAAGCACTAGTAGGTATGGCGTAAATTTTTCCTTCTACCTTAACGGCTTCCCATGAAGCATCAGCGATAGCTGCCTTGATGTTCGGACCGAATTCCTCAATGAGAGGTCCAATTTCAGTTAATGCCCCACGTTTAGCATAATCTGAATACAACGCTTTCCCATTACTTCCGCCATTCATAAACACATAATCATACTCAGCGCCCGAAGCGATCAGAAGATTCAACTTATCATCTGCTTTATCCTGTGGCAGCATTTCATACTTGACCTTATATCCTGTTTTCTCTTCAATAACCTTTGCAACTGGATACGTATTATAATCATCATTTTGATAAACATGCAACGCTTTCAGGTCCGGCTTCTTCGCTTCCTCTGGTGATGCACTAGGTGCTTCCTTAGATGCTTCAACCGATGAAGCGGGCTGTGTCGATGGTGCTGATGTGCTCTTTGCTTCATTGTTATTGTTACCGCAAGCAGCAACAGTCAAGGTAATTACACCAATCATCGAAAGTAATGATAAATTTCTTTTTAACGATAGTCTCATGAAATAAACCCTCCCTCTTGATTTTCAATAACATGGCATGCGTATATTATCATTAACCCGCCGGGTACCTCGTCGGTATTAATGCGCTACCCTTTGACAGAGCCGATCAAAACACCTTTTATAAAATACTTCTGCAAATAGGGGTATACAAGTAGAATAGGTACGGTCGAAGCGATTACTGTCGCGGCACGAATTCCTTCTGGCGTAATGTTCATCATATCGTCAACGCTCCTGTTAATGCCCATCTGTACGGTGTCCGCATCCATCACGATATCTCGTAGATAGAGCTGAAGCGGCTTTAAAGCAGGAGTGTTGATATAAAGCATCGGACCTATGAAGTCATTCCAGAAATATACAGCGTAGAAGAGCGAGATTGTGGCCAATACAGGTCCACTGAGCGGAAAGATAATGCTGAAGAGAATACGTAGATTTCCCGCTCCCTCCAGCTTAGCTGCTTCCTCCAAGCTCTCAGGTAAGTTCTCATAATAGCTCTTGATGACTAACAGGTTGAATACGCCAACGAGCGCTGGCAAGATCAATGACCACAAGCTATCCATCAGCCCCAATTGGCGGATCAGTAGATAATTAGGAATCATTCCACCACTGAAAAGCATCGTAAAGACAAATAACAGAAGGATAAAGCCAATACCTGGCAAATGACGCTTCGACAATGGATAAGCCGTAACTGCAGTCAGTAGCATGCACAGGATCGTTCCGACTATAGTGATTGTGACCGACACGGTCAGTGATTTAAGGAAGGGACTAGAGGTTACGACGAATTTCATCGTGTCCAATTGAAAATCAACCGGTAGCAAACCAACCTTACCCGAGATAACCGCCCACTCTGCGCTTACCGACTTGGCGAATACATTGGCAAACGGGAGCAGCGTAGATGCAGCAAACAAGGCAAGCATGAAGTAGACGACAATATCTAGCACGCGGTCCCCGAATCTTTTTTTGATCAAAGTAAGTCTCCTCCTTCTACCAGATGCTTCGTCCAGTGTAACGTTTGGACAGCTTGTTGCCTGAGATGACTAGAATAAAACCAATGACGGAATTGAATAGCCCAACAGCGGTACTGAAGCTGTAATCCATTTTTCCTAATCCAATTCGGTAAACATAAGTACCTATAACATCACTAGTTTCGTATACCACAGGGTTGTACATCGTTAGGATCTGTTCTGTCCCTGCATCCAGCAGTCCGCCAATACGAAGAATAAAGATTAATACAATCGTGGTCATAATGCCTGGTATCGTGATATACCACATTTGCTGTAGTCTACTCGCTCCATCCATAGCAGCTGATTCATACTGATCCTGATCTATTCCAGCGATTGCGGCAATGAAGATGATAGCGTTCCAGCCTGTTTCCTTCCAGCCTGCAGTGAACACGAGAACGCTTCTAAACCAGTCGTTACTGAGTAAAAAACTGATGGGCTCTCCACCGAGTGAGGTGATTATCTGATTGACGATTCCTCCTGATGTCGCCAGGATGTTGACGAACAGTCCAGAAATGATAACCCACGATAGAAAGTGTGGGAGATAGATAATCGTTTGAACGGTGCGCTTGAACCACATTCTTCTCGCTTCATTGAGCAATAGTGCGATGAGGATCGGTAGGGGAAACAATAGCACGATCTTGTAAACACTGATCAGCAATGTGTTTCGGAACACCTGTCTGAATTCATCCGAGTGCGTCAGCTTGATGAAGTTCTCCATACCTACCCACGCACTGCCCATGATTCCATCAAAAATATTAAAGTCCTGAAAGGCAATAATAATCCCATACATCGGGACGTACTTAAAAATGACTAGGAACAACAATCCGGGCACGAGAAGCATGTACATATCCAGATTGTTACGGAAAATCCGCCGTTTCTCACCCCACCTGATCGGTACGGTCTTCTTTACCGTCTTAGTTGTTGAAAGCTCCATTCTTCAATCCCCTCTTTCGTCCTATCCTGTATCTCTTAATTTCATTATATGAGGGGGTTCAATCTCGTTGTAGATGACAAAGCTTCACTTTCTGGTAGTATCCAATAGATCCTCTGTCAACGCCTTCAGCCTGACGGTTACAGTTGTTCCTTCTCCGAGCCGTGATCGGATGACTAACCCATAAGTCGGTCCTGAGAACAACTTGATCCGCTCGTTCACATTAAACAATCCGTAGGAGCTACCCGTAGAATCCGTCTCCTTCTCATTTATTGGTTCAGTCAACAATCTTTGTGCCCGTTTCTCATCCATACCAATGCCATCGTCCGTCACTTCCAGCACGAGATCTTCATTTTCCTTGAACGCTTTGATCGTGATAATGCCAGTTTTCGTCTTCGCTTTGCGAATTCCGTGTAGAAGCGCATTTTCAACGATTGGCTGTAATGTCAGCTTTGGAATAAAAAACGCCTCTACTTCTTTGTCCATCAATACCTCTAATTGAAAGGTGGACGGAAATCGGTTCTTCTGAATACCCAAATACACCTGAGCGAGTTGGATTTCATCGGCTACACTCGTCATGTCACGTCCCTTGTTCAAGCTCAGACGGAAGTATTTGGCCAAAGCATCAATCATTTCACTAATATCTGTTGCATTGCGCCCGATAGCAATCCAGTTAATCGTATCGAGCGTGTTATACAGAAAATGTGGGTTTATTTGAGCTTGAAGCGCCTTAAGCTGAGCTTCCCTCTGCTGAACCTGCGCCCGATACGTTTGATCCATTGATTGCTTTACACGATGGATCAGCTGATCTACGCTTTGCTCAAGCATGAAGAACTCCCCTTTTGGAGCGGAGACTTCATCTAGACGTTCGACACCCTCTTTGCGGATTGTCACAATAATCTGCTGCAGTCTGCGGTTCATCCCGCGGATCATAAATGCCAGTAGGATGAACATTATAGCCAGGAAGCCAGCCGATATGCCGAGAATAGTAGCCAGACTAGAAGCCCGCCCTTGATCAAGTGCTCTACGGGATATCTCCGATGCTGGAACATCGGCAATAAGTTTCCACCCAGGACCTTCAATACGTGAAGATAGGGTATAGAGCTCACTATTTGCCGCCTTATTTATCCCATTCTCATTCCCCGCTATTGTCGTTCCGATCTTAAGCCTGTCTGGATGCCATAAGATGGTGCCTTCGTTGTCTACGATGTACAGCTTTGAATTGGGAGGCATTTCAATGAGATTCAGGATATCCGCAAATGTCCTTTCTTGGATATCGAGCAGCATAACCCCTAACACTGTGTCGTACTGCTGAGGGTCCCTTATCATTCTGGCACTGGAGAATATATAGGTGTTTTCCTTATCAAGGAAGGATTCTTCATATACCCCTGTCCAGACGATCCCCCCGCTCGCATTGATGATTTGTTTAAATAATGGCCTCTCTTGCAAACTCTCAAGCGAGAAAAAGTTGATCCGATCACTTGCGATCAGCTTTCTTCCATCAACAAAAAAACGGACGTGAAATACGTCCGAATTCATTTCAACCGTATCCACCAAATTCCGCAAATCCTTAACATTGTCTAGCTGTATTCCCTCGGACGGGTTTTCTCCAGCTTGTCCCAGGTATTTGTACAGGTTCGGGTTCATAAGCAGAGAGTTAGATAAATTCTCAATCTGATGAATGCGATAAGATAGATTAATACCCGCTTGATTCAGGGTTTGAAGCATCGAATGAGATACTTCCTCCTCTAAAATAGAAGCTGATCGCTCATAGTAGCTATAGAGCAGGACAGATGCTGGCAATACGATAACGAGTAAATAGAGAAGCAGCCACTTTCTTAGCGCCCAATAAGGACGTGACAGCTGCTTCAGCCAGCTTACTTTAGGAATGGTCATGTCCTCCTTCATGAATAGCACCTCCTATTACAAAAGTTGATCTCGATAGGTGCTAGGCGTAACACCGGTCATTTTCTTGAACAGCTTCGTAAAATAACTGGGATCTGCATATCCCACTGCGTAACAGATGTCATAGAACTTGTTCTGAGGATTACGCAGCATCTTTTTCGCCTGCTCCACTCTCACTTGTGTCAAATATTCATTGACCGTTCGTCCGGTTTCCTGCTTGTATAGCAAGCTGACATAAGTCGGCGTCAGGTACACTTCTTTACCAATGTCCGTGACGGTCAAATTCTCAGAGAACCTAGTCTCGATGATGGCCTGAACTCTCTCTATCAGATTTCTAGATTTGCCGCTACGTCTATCCTTAATCAGGCTGCAAACTTCTAATAGGTAGGTTGCCAACGTCCTCTGAAGCTCCTCAATCGTCTCCTGTTGAATCAACGTTTCCCAAATAGGAGACTCTTCTACGGAAGCCGCACCAACCCCAAGCTCCAGCATTAATTGTTCCGCGAGCAACGCAATTTGTAGACTTAGATTACGGAGGTATCCAACTCCACCATTCCGGTTGCGGGCCACTTGACTGAATACATGTTCTAGCTCCACCTGAAGCTCGTTGCCATCTCCTGCTTTAATTAATGTCGTTAACTTCTCAATTTGGGCATGATTGATACAAATCAACCGATCATCTAGCGTCTCCAGACTATCCATTGTAATAATACGATTTTTGCCTAGATACCACTTATGTCCTGCAGCTTCACGCGCTTGAGCATACGAGTCGCTCACACGTCTAAGTCCTTTTATTCGTTCACCCACACCTATGGTCACACCGATGCGCATCCATCTTTCTAGGTTTTCTCGGATCAAATGAGCCAATGCCAGTAGACGTTCTTCGTGCCCCTCATCGTCTTCCCAACGAAGAAGTCCAACGTATTCGCCATTGCTGCTTTCGAAAGCGTACCCGCCCATATCACGATCGATTAACTCCTGACAAATATTAATCGCCGCATACGTTAAGAGCTGCCGATCCCGTTCTGTTCGGGTATCTAGTATTTCAGCATAATTATCTACGCTCATGACAAGAATGCCATAGTCAGCGTCGACAGGCAGGTATAACTCCAGAAAATCAATACGTTCCTGCAAGTTGATCATAGCGCGTGACTGTCCATGAATGAGAGCTAGCAGTAATTTCTCTCTTAGAAGCGGCATACTTTCCCGGAGCTTAACTTGCATATCCTGAGATAGGCTTCGAACGCGTTCCTGCTCCTTGAGCTCAGCGGATATCCGCTCGACTACTGCTTTCAGCTCCTGCAGATTTACCGGTTTAAATATATAATCCACCGCGTTGATTTGCATGGCAGACTTTAAGTAGTCAGCGTCATTATGCCCGCTAATAAATACAATCCTAATATCAGGATAACGAACTCGAAGCTCTCTAGATAACTGGATTCCGTCCAGGTTAGGCATCTTCACATCGGTAAAGACAAGGTCGGGCTTCAGCCGTTCGACTTCTTCTAGTGCGACGTCACCATCATCGGCTTCCCCAACGACTTCGATGCCATAAGTTGACCAGTCAAAGTAGTTTTGTAAACCGTAACGTACAGTTGGTTCATCATCTACGATTAATAGCTTGTACATTCGCATATGCCCTCCCCTTCACTAATTCCTTCATTATACTGAAACAAGGAAATTTATTGCAGGGGGAATACAATAATCTCTGGTACTATTCTATAGTTGAAGTGGAAGTGTTTTCTCTAAATTCCTATCTCCATTCATTGAAAAAAACCAGAACCCAGCGTTCATTAGAACGTCGGGTTCTGGTTTAATGCGAGGCGATTATCCTATGAAAAAGGAGACACTACCTACTCTGAGCTTTTCTTATTCAAACTGTCAGGACCAACTATCGGATGAGGAACATAAGGCTCTTCCAGCGAAGCAATTTCAGGTGTTAACGAAATTGAAAGAGCGTCTAATATTCTTTCCTTACGGAAGTAATTTACGTCCCATAAATCCATCATTCCAGCCGTGAAAGTGAGTAATCGTCTCCTCACCCTCCCTCCAGCATAGAAGAATTTCTTCTCCATTCAGTAGCGATGGAAAATCAACTAGACCTGGACTGATCATCTTCAATTGAACGCCTTTTCGCCCAAAGTTCTGGATAAGCATTTCCGCTTCCATCCGCATGAAATCGATACGGCTTTCTACTTCAAAGAACCCGTCTTTTCCATCACCGACCTGCGAATGCTTATGGATTAGCTTCAGTTTTTGTAGATCGAGATACTGGTCTTCAATCCGAGCTACGAGCTCCTTCAGCGCGGCCAGTTCTTCTTTAATTTGCGGTAGCCAAGCTTTTGCTTCGCTGAGTGTAAAAATCTTATCGCCCAATGCTTTCCAACTCCTTATTTAAGTGGAAACTTCCTGCTAGAAATTCATTATTTTTTCACCAAATATAAGATATCCTGCACATTCAACACAGGCTTCGGATAGTCGGCATTCACGCAATGAATCATCGCAATACCTAGTTCTCTAAGCGTGATTACGTGCTTAGGAAATAATCGCCTTAACGCGGGATAGAACCAACTTAACACCTTATAGTATCTTTGCGTGTTTCTTGCGCCTTTTGTCGGATGCATGTAGCCAGGTCGGAACATATATGCCTTACGAAATGGAAGCTTGAGCAAATCGTTCTCCGTCTTCCCCTTGACTCTCGCCCACATGCTCTTGCCTCGCTCCGTACTATCCGTTCCTGCTCCCGTTACGTAGCAGAACACCATGTCGGGATTCAGTTCGGACAACAGCTTCGCCACGCCGATCGTTAGATCGTAGGTCACACGACGGTACTCTTCCTCCTTCATCCCGACAGAGGAAACACCTAAACAAAAATAACAAGCATTATAACCGGTAAGCTGACTTGCGATTGTCGACAAATCGTAGAATTGATCCTGAATGATTTCCTTGAGCTTAGGATGTGAAATTCCAGTTGTCTTGCGGTTAATAACCAGTACTTGCTCGACATCCGGATGTGCTAGGCATTCGATTAATACTCCTTCGCCAACCATCCCTGTAGCTCCCGTTATGATTGCTCTTATCTTCCTCAGATCTATCTCCTCATTTCATAAGATATCTATAGGTCGTAAGCTAATAAGAATATATCATCTCTCATTTAACTTTACCTTATTTGCGAGGAGTGATTCAACTTAACTCACCTGAAGTCCTGTTGTCTCCCTTGAAACACCCAAGCACAACACAAAGAAGATCTTCGAGTGAAGATCTTCTTTGTGTTCCGTCACATCGTTAATCCAGCTTCAGCAATGATTTCCCGAATACGCTCGTTAGGTCTATCCTCGAAGAATCCTCCATGATAACAGATTACCGTTGAGATATCGAATTCGGTGAATTTATGGAGAGAGTGCAAAGCCTCCTCCATGTTCAGCGTTGGCCGTGCTTCTGGTCCAAAGAGCTGTCCGTTCACAACGACCATCGCATCCCCAGTTACGAGCGTTCGGCTTGCGTGATGATAGAAGCTAATATGGCCGGGAGTATGTCCCGGTGTATGAATGATCGTAATTCCTCCACCATAAGGCAAGAAATCCCCGTCCTTAACCAAATGAGTCACGTTATTCGACGACGAGGGCGAGAATACACTTAAGAACTGATTCCGATCCTTCTCGTCTAAAGTTTGCAGTAGTGTTTCATACCTCTGCGGATTAAACTTGAGGAGCGGTCGACTTCCGTCGATGTAAGGCTTGTCCGCTTCATGAGCCAGGATGGCTGGTCGTTCACCCTCTCGTTCCGATAAAAGATGAGGCAAGTTGCCGATATGATCGATATCTTGATGCGTGAATAGGATCGCGTCTAGATCGTTAAGCGTCAACTCTTCTTCCCAGAGACATTGCTTGAGTGCTTCCAATTGTCCGGGCATCCCCGTATCCACGAGCACATACGCATTCTTGTCTCCCCACAATAAGACCGGATTCACAACCATGACCTCATTCGGCAAGTTCATGACGAGGGAGAGCTTTTTCAATCCGACATTTTCTATCATCCGATCCCTTATCCCTTCTACGAGAAAATTCCTGGCCTAGGCAATTGACCATTCAATACATAATGGCCGGCCGTAAGCACCTTATACTCTGCAGGATTATGAAGAGTATGTGTGCGAACGTTCCTCCAAAACCTGTCGAAGCCATACTTATTCGCCGACGCTCTTGCGCCCATGACCTCGAAGACGCGAGAGCAAATATTTAGGCTGGCGTTTCCAGAAAAGACGTTGGCCGTTGTGACGATGTATCCCGCTTCTCCCCGCTCCTCCGCGGTCATATCGAATCCTTGCGCGTAGGCCTTATCGACTTGAACAATTGCACGATCGACCAAGCTCACGGCGGCTTCGAGTTCGATACCAAGCTCGCCATACTGCCTTATGATGATCGGGTCTTCGTTAGCTCGTTCGACACCCGATGTTACCCAAGGACGGGATTGCGTTCTCGTGTATTGCGCGGCTTCCGCAATCGCACCCTGAGCGCTTCCTACGAATAAGTTCGATAAAACTAGTTGCGCCAAAATTGGCGGAAACGTAGATAGCACGGTGCCTTTCCGATAAGTTTCGTCGATCAGCTCGCTCTTATGAACGATCGCATCCTGATAGGATAACGTTCCGCTGCCAGTCTGACGCTGACCGATCGCATCCCAGTCGTTATGGACGATAACGCCTTGTCTTTCTGCCGGAATTACGGCTCTGTGAAAGATGTCTTCGTTCGATTGATCCCGAAATGAGATTAGGAGAATGTCGGCATATGGAGAACCGGAAGTAAAGCCCTTGATCCCATTCAACACATAATGGTCGCCATTCTCTCTGCCCACGACTCTGCGGTCCAGAGAATTGTTAGCGTTCCCCCAGAACCAATTGTTGTTCGCTGTCTCGGTGTAAAGTCGTGCCGCTTGCTCTGGAGTTCCGGTCAAGTGCACGATCGTCATGTTCAAGCAATGATAGCCGAACAAGTGGGCGAAGGAGCCGTCAACCTTTGCAAACTCCCTGATTACTTGCATGACGGCCGACCACGGTTTCCCAAAGCCTCCGAATTCGGTCGGAATGTTCAGCTTCAGCAAGCCGCTTTCCCGTAGCTTCTCCAATTCCGCGAACGCGTTGCCCCCTTCCCTATCCCGCTCTACAGCGTTAGTCGCGAACTCCCTGGAGAGCTCGACTGCAGCTTGAAGGTAATCCCAATCTTTCCGTACAGTACTCTGTATACTCATTTAAATCCATCTCCTCTAAGAGTTTGGCTATTGTTCGACTCATCCTTGGAAGTTATCCCGCCACTTCAGCCAATGTCGTTCCAAGAGACGCACTAGCGAATCCGATAGCTTGCCGACTACCGCGAAAATAAGGATGCCGACGTAAACGACGGTTGTCTGGGAATATTGACGGGCATCATTGATCATGAACCCGATCCCTGCGCTGGAACCCATCATCTCGGCTACGACCAAGCCTAACCAGGAAACGCCCATCGACAATCGCACGCCAAGCAAAATATTCGGCAACGCGGACGGGATGATTAAGCGCGTGATTTGCTTCCAAATCGAGAAATTCAAGACGCGTGTTACTTCGAACAGTTTCTTATCCGCACTGCGAATGCCTAGAAAAGTATTAATATATAAAGGAAAAAAAGCTCCGAGAGCTATCAGCAGTACTTTAGACGTCTCCCCAATTCCGAACCACAGTACGAACAGCGGAGTAATCGCAAGATGTGGAATCGTCCTTAACATTTGGAAAGACGGATCGATCGACTTTTCCACCGGACGCAAGAAACCTACGGCAACTCCAAGAACGAGCCCAACAGCCGCTCCTAAACCGAATCCCGCCATCGCACGTATCGTGCTTATTCTCAAATGATGCAGCAACGTTCCAGATATAAGTAAATCCCAGAACTCTATAGCTACGCGATAGGGTGAAGGAGCAAGTGTTCTATTCAGGACTCCTGCGTAGGATAGCCATTGCCAGACGATGACGATTAAAGCGGGTAGCCAGAAGCCGGCGAACGGCCTTGCTATTGTGCGAAATCGGTTGTTTCGACTCGGCTTCACCGTAACTTCTTTCATTAGATTCACTCCGTTCCATTCGTCATAGCTCATCAGCCTGCTCGAATTCTCCAAGTACCTTTCTGCGGTAAGCTTGGAACGACTCGCTATTTTTTTTGCGCGGGAAAGGCAGATCGATCGGAATAATCCGACGAATCGTACCTGGCCGAGAATTCATGACGACGACCTTATTGGCTAAAAATACGGCTTCGTCCAAATCATGAGTAACCAAAATCATTGTTCTCTGCTTTCGATGCCATATTTCCAGCAATGCTTCTTGAAGATGTGCGCGAGTAAAAGCATCTAAGGCACCGAACGGCTCGTCTAGAAGCAGAATCTCTGGCTCACGCAGAAGCGCACGGGCAATGGCTACCCGTTGTGACATCCCCCCGGAGAGCTCCTTTGGGTAAGACTTTGCGAATGGTGTGAGGCGCACGATCTCAAGCAATTCATTTACTCGTCCCCTCACGTCCCCCTTGCTAACGGAAAGATCTGCGGCGATATTGTTCTCCACGTTTAACCATGGAAAAAGGCGCGGTTCTTGGAAAACAAATCCAACATTGATTCCTGGACCGGGGATCGGTTTGCCGTTAAGCTCAATCGATCCTTCATAATCCGTATCCAGCCCGGCGACCAGCTTGAGCAGCGTGCTCTTCCCGCAGCCGCTCGCGCCGATAATCGTAATGAACTCGCCTCGTTCGACCTGCAGATCAACATCATGTAAGGCCTGAACCGAACCTTTATCGGTATGAAAAGACTTAGACAGGTTATCGATTTGCAGTTGAATATCCGACATCTCTATTAACGTTTCTCCAGCGGATTTTTCAAAGCGGCTTCGAAATAAGAATTATCGATGAACGTAGTCGGATCGATAAGCGTTTTGACTGTTTTATCGTCCAAGAGCTGTTGTGCGACCTTCTTCTCAAGCTGGATGAAATCGTCGGAGATCGGTTCATAAGCGACGGGGTTATTCTCGGCCAAATGACTAACAAGCGTCTTATCCAGTTTTCTGTTCTCCGCAAAGAACGTGATCGCCTCTTCCTTATGGTCACGCAGCCAATCAGCCGACTGCTGATTAACCTTCAGGAACAACTCTACGTATTCTGGATGCTCTTCCGCGAATGCGGATCTTACCACTGCAAAGTTAGGGTTAGGCACCTTTAACTGTTCGCCGTCTGTCAATACCCGCGCACCATTCTGAACCACTTGCGTAGAGACGAACGGATCCCATATTCCCCATACGTCTACCTTTTTCGATTCAAACGCGGCTTGGCCTTCGTCCGGTAGAAGTTGAATCAGTTCCACGTCGCTTGCCGTAAGTCCCGCTTCCTTCAAGGCTGTGTTCACCAGATCGTAGCTCATCGTTCCTTTGGCAACACCGATTTTCTTGCCTTTCAAATCTTGAAGCTTTTGAATGTCGCTATCTTTGTGGACAAGCAGCGCATTCGCCTTACTGAAGACGGCAACGGTCGCGATTGCTTTCAGATCGACACCGTTAGCCGTCGCGGTGATAGTAGGTGTCGGGGCTACGCTTCCGATATCCAAGTGTCCGCCAGCCAACGCTTCCAATCCAGCTGCTCCGGTTTGGAACGTCAACCATTCCACTTTAACCCCGATTTTGGCAAACTCCTCTTCCATCCAGCCTTTTTCCTTGGAGATCATAAGTGGTACATAGGTCGATACAGCATTAAAACGAACAGTCTTTAAAGAATCCCCTTTGTTGCTTGAAGCAGCTTCATTAGAATTTTTGTTATTGTTGGAGGAACAGCCAACGACAATTGAAGTAATAAGAAGAACTAAGAGTGCGGTTACGATAAATTTATTGTTCGTTTTCATAGTAGATTATCCATCCTTTTGTTTAATGTTCTTTTTCTTTCCGTTGTCCTCCGACCCAAGCTCCTCCCGCGAATACGGCTTGACGTCGCGGCGAGGAAGCGATCGCATGCATCGGATTGAGGCTGTCGATAAGGATGAAATCCGCACGTTCGCCTACTTTTGGCGCAATTGAAGGTAAGAATTCCGAGATCAGTGGATAGATGCGTTGAAGCTGTTCATCCGTACGCCATCCAAGCTTTTCGGATAACCTCGAGCCGCGCGCAAGCAGGTCCCCATCTCCATAAGGACTCCAAGCATCCCGGATGTTATCGCATCCGATCCCCACCCTTACGCCTGCCTCCAGTAATTGCTCTACTCTTGGCATAGGCGAATCTAGTGGAACACTAGTAATAATCTCGATATCCGCCTCTTTCAACCGCTCCGCTATGTCCAGAGATTCGGCCTCCGATACTTGTCCCAGACAGTATGCGTGACTCACCGCGTTTCTTCCGCGCTTGCCTGCCTCAAGGGTCAACTCCGCTAAACGATCTATCGTATATAGACCTAGATGACCCGGATCGTGCAGGTGCAAATCGATTCCTGCATCGAATTCTATACTCAACTCGAACATCGCTTGCAAGCTTCCTTCCACTTGGCGATCCAGACTTGCCGGATCGACTCCGCCAATCAGGTCCGCACCCGCTCTCATCGCTTCCTTCATCACCGGAATCGAACCCGATCGGAGAAGTCCTTGTTGCGGGAATGCCACGATCTCGATGTCCATCCGATCGGAGTAATCCGATCTGACCTTCAGGATTTCCTCCAGGTGACTTACTCCGATCTTCGGATCAACGTCGACATGTGTACGTATCCCAGTCGTTCCGTGCTCCAGAAGTAAATCAAGCAGTCGTCTAGCCCTTTCGCCAGCGGAAGTCGGTAACGAAGCCAAATGCGATTTTTCGAACGATAACTGTTCCGGCAAAGCAATGAACGACTTCAACGATTTCCAAGGCTCCCCAAGAAAATGCTTGTCCAGGTGGACGTGCCGATCTTTCAACGCGGGGAGATACATCAATCCCTCGGCATTCCATGATGCGTTCGAAAGCTCGCCATCTTTAGCTTCTGAGCTTGGTTGAATGTGTGAGAAGATTCCTAGCGTTTGATTGATTTGAATATCAAACCTTTGTAAGCCAATTGTTACGTTCTTGATGAGTAAGGTTTCCAATGCTAATGCCCCCATTATTCTGAACTTTTCCTTCCTCACTTTCTCGCTTTTTAATTTTGTGTTTTCCTACCTGTTTAGTATGATATATAATAGTCCCAATAAAGTCATTGTACGATTGATCCAAATATGCCCTTCGCCATAGTAACAATCATCCAAATCGCATCGCCTTGACACCATCCATATTTATAGCAAAACCTATTTAAGCAACAACCGGGAGTGACAATATGCAACTTGGACAATTACTAGCAAGCAACATATACCATAACGCGAAAGTGATCGTGGGAGACAATGGGCTGTCGCGCAACGTTCAGTCCGTCAATATTATGGACGCTCCGGACATTATCAACTATTTGAAACCCGAAGAGTTTTTGCTAACTAACGGTTATTTCATTAAGGATCATCCCGAAGCTTTCATCCAGCTCATCGAGCACATGGACCGATTGAATTGCCCTGGCATCGGGGTGAAATCCCACCGTTTTTCTCTCGAAATTCCTGCTAATGTGCTGGAGAAAGCTACTCTCCTGCAATTTCCGATCATCGAGTTATCCGGGATCCCGCAGTCTCTGGGAGAAATCCTGCAATTGTCTACCAGCCTCATTCTAGACAACAAAAATGATGAGCTGCGATATGCGCTCACCATCCATAAGAAATTTTCTACTCTCGTCATGCACGGTCAAGGAATACCGGAGATCATCGATTCCTTGGCACAATCCCTCTTATCACCAATTCTTCTCATAAATAGTAACAATCAGATTAAGGGGCAATCCTCTCACTTTGATCAACTTGATCGCAATTTATTTTTGGAGGATACCATGAATGCGATTTCGCGCTTGTCGCTGCGTAAGCCTGCTCTATTGCGCAGCTTCCAAACGGAATACCTGCTACCTTATCGGCACTTGGATGTTTACCCTATTAATACCTATCGGCATGAAGGCTACCTTGTCGCTTTCCGGGAAAATCCGCCCTTGAACAAATCATCCGCGCTTGCAATCGAGCAAGCCGCCAACGTCATTGGAATGGAATTGACCAAGCAGCAAGCGCTCAAGGAACGTTCGCGCCGTTACAAAAATGAGTTTTTCTCCGATCTCATCGATGGGTATATCGTGTCGGAACAAGAAGCCATGCATATGGGAAAAAAATATGGTCTGCAGCTGGAAAAAAGCTATTTGCTCGTCGTGCTTCGCAATGATGATTTACTTGGAAAAGACGTACGTGAAGGGCAAACCCAATTCGAAGAAAAACAAATTTCAGAACGAGATATGCAATACGACTTGATCAAGCATCATTTCTCCCTCCTGGATGTTCCTTTCGTTATGTTCACCCGAAACGATTTATTCGTGATGCTGGTGAAAGTGAAGGAAACGGGGTGGGATGAAGCCGCGTTCATCCGGTACACCGAGGAGATATCAGACCAACTCTACGATAACGCCCGGCTCAGCATCTCGATTGGGATCGGTAAGCTGATCACTCATGCACTCGACATTGGGATTTCCTACAATGAGGCAATGAAGGCACTCCAGTTCGGTTATCACATGAAAAAGAAACGCTTCGTCCAGTCCTATCAATCCAATGGAATCGGTCACTTGCTACGCTTGATTCCTCCCGACGAATTAACCCAATTTTTCGAGGAAACGTTTAAGTGCTTCTCTTCGTTGAATGCTCATGAGAGCAAAGAGCTCATGCGTACTTTGAAAGTGTATTACGACAATCAATGCCAGCTCGTGGAAACGAGCAAACAGCTATTCGTCCATCGTAATACAGTCGTATACAGATTGGAGAAATGCGAGAAGCTATCCGGTGTCCATTTGCGCGACCCAATGGTCAGCTTGCAATTTCGCATCGCTTTCGCGCTAGAACCGTTCATAAAATCGAAAATCAATTCATCTGCAGCTCAAATACCGTCAATTCCATGACGGTATCCGGTTTATCGGGTTTTAGTCATTAGATCAAGTCGCTGATCGTGTAACTTGCAAACACTTGTCCCTTCATTAAAAAGCTTAGCGTCTGCGTCAGGTCGTAATCGAATGAGTCGGCCTTATTGCCCATAAGTAACGTTTGAGCCCAGCTGCGCAGAAGCAACTCTCTCTCGGCAGCGAGCTTAGGAAGAAAATCCTTATTGAGTTGAACACCGAACACCACCGAATGTCGATTGGTATCGGTAATGTCCTCAGCAAACACTTCATTCCCTTGTGCATCAAAATACCCGACAACGTAGTCAGCAACATCGCTACCATAATTGAGGTCCAATTCGTAGCCCTCCTCCTTCAATTGCGCGAAAAAAGCCTGTGTATAGAAATAAGCGCTGTAAATGTCCGTGTGCTGGTGAAAATAATTGGCTAGGAACGTCTCGTGTGTGTTTCCGTCTTTGTCAGGCGTTATAACGACAAGCGCGTGATCTTCCGTATCGACTCCAAATTCGACTAGGGTATCGAACGTACTTTCCAGAACAACCAGGTGCTGCTCGTCCCCATATTTGGGCGCGTACGTGCTGACGATTCGAATTCCCTGCTTAGACGGCAAATTAAGAATTAAGTCCATTTGTTGGAACGCTGCATAAGAGTACCGTTCCGTCACCGTTCCCCCTATTCGCTTCGTCTCGTCCCGTAGCCACTTCTCCACAGCTTGCAAAGAACCATCCACTTTGTACTCATGCAATCGATACAGAGCATCGAGGTTTGTCTTTGTGTCTTCCAGATTGCGCAATTCTGTCAATAGATCTGTTGGTGTGACGAAATCGCTGTAAGTGGCATCCGGTGAAAATGAGGGTGTAATTGCAGATGGAGTTGAGGATGGAGTTGAGGATTGGCTATTTTTACTTGGGGTACTACTTGGACTTTGACAGCCCACTAGAATTAGAATGAAAATAAGAACAACATATGTCGATTTCATACGTTAAACCTCCAACCGGATAAAATGGTAATACCTGTTAGACGATTAAATTGTTGAATGGTTTCAAAAAATAAAAAGCCGACTTCTCTAATGAGAGTCGACCTGAAAATATGATACTCTATTGTATTGAAAAACAATAATTGGATTAACTCCTCCACTGCTACATTGCGGACAACAATTGTTGCCACAACGAGGGCAATAAACCTTAAAGCAGTTTGTGCATTAATACAGAGTATCCAAATTTTGCTTCTGATTTCCGCAATTCGGACAAGCTTTCATTGCCTGTTCCCCTCCCTTCCCAATCTTGTGCACTTACAGTCGTATGAACAGTTCGATTGTACCAGAGCACCGCAGTGCAATACGCTGTTGTAAAAAAACCTAAGCGAGGGAAAGTGCGGAAGCTCGGAAAATCTCTAGCAAGATTACGTTTGAGCTAATCCATAGTCCGCCGAATACATAACCGGCAACAACATCGCTTGGATATTGAGATCCTAAATAAACCCCGCTAATACCTGTCATGAGGAGTACTATGGAAATTATCAAAATAACAATTATACGAATTTTATAATTCCCATGGTGGCGAAGAAACAAAAAAGCTGTAAACCCATAAAACGTATAGGCCATAAATACTTGTTCACTAGGGAAAGTAAATTCAATGCCACTTGGGCCGATTCGATGGAATAAACGCCTCAAGCCTACACACAGTCCTTCCCCTCCAACTACAACTATGACATAGAAGGCAATCGTCAGAAGGCGATCGTTACCTTTGAACCTTATCCATAAGCTTGTGAGGAGAATTAAAGACAATATTAACGAAGAGGAACTAAAAATCGCCCAATGATTCATGGATTCATTCCAACTGGAATTAAATACTTGCCCGACGATATAAGAAGTAATTTCATCGAATCGGGTAAATTCATGCGATAAGAAATCGTGTATTATACCGATCATTAAAGAAAAGAATACAACGAATAATGCACCTGCAGTTAGGATAATAAACTTAACTTTGCCAACGGAATGGTACTGTTGCAGTTTCTTTTCCAACCAAACATCGATACGATTGCGAATACGCTGCTTATTTTTCTTATAGAGGATAATGAGTACATAGGCGATTACTGCTATCAAGCCTAAAATGAGCATGTAAAGATTGATGGTATGATGATATTGCTCCCATTTGGGGCCGAGCAGCTTACCGAGCGTAATGAAGACACTTACCCAGAGGAATGCCCCCGAATAGGCATAAATGGCATATTTACGGAAAGAAAGCCGCGTCGCGCCTGAGAAATAGCCTGTAATATGGCGAACTCCTGGAATGAAATAGGCGATAATCAACATTTTGTTACCATAACGCTCGAACCATTTAGCTACGCTATCTAATTTCTCAGGACCAAAGTGAATCCGGGAACCGTACTTTTCGAAAAATGGTTTGCCTAGCCGATATCCTATCCAGTAAGCAATGGTCATCCCTAGCGATGCGCCTATTCCTCCGATAATCACACTAAGCAGCCAATCCAGTTTACCCTTAAAGACAATAAAACCTGCGTAAGTCATAATTAATTCTCCAGGCAGCGGAATGGCAAGAAGCTCTAAAAATAAGCAAAGAAAAAGAACGATATATCCATATTGCTCCAATAATCGGTTTAATATATCGCTCAGAAAGCTCATACCTCTCCCTCCGATTTTCTAATGATAACGAAGCCGGCTTGTTCAATACATTAATCTATCACAGGCAAATAGAGTGCTTTTAAGGTATTGTTTACCGATTTAGCTTCCTTACTCATGTCGTCAGAGATCGGATGGGGAAAGTGCCATTCGACAGTCGATTTTGGAGAATTATGATCAGTGCTTATGAGCAACAAGTAGATTTAGGTGGTGTAATCACTTTAATTGATTGACACCCCTCCTTGCTGCAATCGTCTTCGGATTGCCCCCCTGTTCTAGGTGCGGCTCCAATGCTACAAACACCTGTTTCTGGTAGCTCAAGCTCAACTTTCAATGCGGTTTCATAATCACCGGCAAGATAAGCAACAACAGATCTTATTTGTTCATAACCGGTTGCCATAAGGAAGGTTGGAGCACGGCCGTAGCTCTTCATACCCACAATGTAAAAGTCTTTTTCAGTATGTCGCAGCTCCCTTTCTCCGTGTGGTCGAACCGTACCACAGCTATGAACATTAGGGTCAATAAGTGGGGCAAGAGTTTCTATACTTTCGGTAGCTTGATCAATGCTTAATCTAAGCTCACGCAAGAATGTGAAATCCGGTCGACTTCCAGTATTCACAATAATTTCATCAATCCCATGTAAATCCTGACTACCTTCATTGTTTTCACCGCTAATCGTCATTTTCTCACCTGATCGGCTTAGCTTTTGAATTCTAAATGGAGTAACAACCTGAATTTTTTCGGAGTTAACCAATTGGTGAATACGGCTTCCTAGCTCTCCCCTTGCTTCTAATTGATCATTCTCTTCCCCACCATAGGCATCCTCCACACTGATCTTCCGCATGATCCACATAATCTTCACACCTGAATCAGTATCTTTAAGCTGAGCAAGGTCTAATAATGTATTTAAAGCGGAGTGGCCACCACCGACCACAGCAATGCTCTTGCCTCTATATCTTTCTTTGTCTTTCCCTTGAATATTTGGAATACCATAATAAATATGCTCGCTTAGCGATTGTTCTTCATTCGTCCAGATTCCACTTGCATAGAGGGGATTGGAATGTCCCCAAGTTCCAGAAGCATCGATTACTGCCTTTGCTTCAAAACGTTGCATGGTACCTTCTACTTCAGTATAAATCACGAAAAGATTGTTCTCCCGTTGCTTTGATTTCATTTTGTCAGTGTCTTTTCTGCTTATCGCTATAACTTTAGCATTAAGAATAATTTGGGATTTTATCTCAGGAAGATTAGCTAATGGCTGCAAATATTGTTCTAAGAACACTTGTCCCGTGGGTAAGTCATCAGGTGATGGCGCGCTCCATCCATATTTGGTCAACAATCTTACTGCTGCTTTATCAACATTGTAATGCCAAGGTGAAAACAAACGAACATGTCCCCAATCCGAAATATTGTGTCCGACTTGTGATCCTGCTTCTAAGAGAATGAAACTCTGTCCACGCTCGGCTAAATTCGCAGCCGCGGCTAAACCTATCGGACCTGCCCCAATGATCGCTACAGGTTTAACTTCAATATTTTTCATAGTTGTTTCCTCCAATTCAAATATATCCATGACGCATTGCATTAATCAAATTATTTTGATATAAAATTCAGACGATTGCTATCTTCGCCAATCGCTCTAAACTCATGTCATTTCCGAAAAATGCAACATAATTCCGGTGACAGTAGTTGATTGACTTCTGTATGATTCAACTCATAGTAGCTCCAAGTCCCTCTTGTCTCACGGTTAATTAATCCGGCATCAAGTAAAATTCTAAGGTGGTACGACAGCTTGGATTGGGGCATATCTAAAATTTCTACAAGATCACAGACGCAAGTGTTTCCTCTTTGAGTTAGCTCATACATGATTTGCAATCTCTTCTGGTCTGCTAATGCTTTAAACTTACTTTCATATGGCGTGAAATCAACTTTTCTGCCTTCTTGATCGATCAAGGGAAGCTCTTTATTCATGATTATTCCTCCTTAGGATTCATCACATTAATCAAATAAATTTGATTTAATGATCATATCATACTTATTTATTGTTTCATAATAACAAAAACAGCGGTAGTATAAAAACTTGAAATAAAGTCCTAGACTGCCGCTGAAATATTGAACTATTGTTAATGATTAGCATAATGAACCCGATGATGACGATCAACTTTACGGGCTGTAAGTTTATATTAGTCCAGATTTTTGCAAAAGTCTCTGAACAAGAACTGCGACCTCCGCTCTAGAGATATACTCTTTTGGCTCAAGCTGATTACCGTTCCTACCCGTCACAATTCCCACATCTAAGCAAGTTGCGATACTAACCTTCGCCCATTCGGATGCTAGATCGCCGTCTTCAAATTCACTTAGCAATTGTTCTGACTCATGTGCCTGAAGATTAACATGTAAACCTGTTATTTTCATCGCATTGGCAATCATAACCATGGACTGTTCTCTAGTAATCTTATTTTCTGGAGATTTCAACTCGTAGACGGAGCATTAACTCTCCTAATATAAGTCTATAGAAGTCAAATAATAGAATAATGAAAGATGGAGTCATAAATGATATAAAAACGTATAACAATAATCTTATTTCCCCTAGAGCTGCCATAAGTTAAGCAGTTTGTCGTCATTCTAAATAATATTTTCGACTGATCAAACAAAAAAAGAAGCCACTGTGGCTTCTCTTCGATGTTAATACTTAAATTTTTCGTTTACTGAACGAAAGCCGAGGCGTCACATGCAAGTAAACTTACACATGCTGCCATAGCCGCCGAAAGCACTTATTTTATTTCTTTCATGAATTCCCTTAAGCCATGAGTGATTTCTTTTGATCTGGTATGGTGTAAATAATGATCCCCTTCAAGGGTAATCACTTTTCCATGAACCGAATCTTTGATTTGCCCTTCATGCAGGGGAATCCAATTTTCAACACCTGTATTATTTTCTTGAATAAAGAAAATAAGGGGAAGATTTTTGGGGAATGCTAAATTTCTAGCTGCTACAAAATTAGGATAAATATGTTCCATTTCATTTAATGTTGTGGCTTCATACATGTTTTTGAGAGATAGCATTCTAATTTGTTTTTTTGTCTCCTCATCAAATGGCAAACCCTCATAAGGATCATTACCAAATTTCATCATCAATCTACCTAAGCCTGATTTTTTGAGTAGTTTAAATGTGCCTATTGGAAATTCAACATCCATACCACCTTGCGTTGGAACACTGCTATCGATCCCGACAAATGCACTCACTTCGTTCTCATATTTGTTCACATAATCTATTCCGTAAATACCTGCAATGGAGTGACCCATTAGAATGTATCGGTCAATGTTAAGACTCTGTAAAGCTTCATGAATTTCACTTACGATATTCTCTGTGGTTCGTTCCTTTTTGGTTCCATCACTTAATCCATAGCCAAAAGGCTCAACCGCGACAACTTTGTAAAATGGAGATAGCTCATCTATGAGAGGTTTAAAATCAAGTGCTGGTGCTGCTGTTCCATAGCCAGGTAGAAGCACGATTGTTTCTTCGCCTTTTCCTTGAATCAAAACGTTCATATTTTTCCCATCCACAGGTACTAATTGACCATAGTGTTCTATTTTCCCCTTTTCCGATTTGTTGCTGACAATATTAACGATATAAACAATGGCTAGAAAAAGAACTATTGCTATAATGATTGCCCCTATTATTTTAAGTAGAATGTTGAGAATTCTACTTACTCTCGTACCCTTCTTTATTTTAATTCCTTCGTTTGGATTCACTCTCATCTTCTCCTGTCTTCATCTCTGTATTAGGCTGCCACGAACCGGGCTGCTAAGAGAAGCTTATATGAAGAAGATGTACTCCCTATGACGACAATATGAACGGAATATGAACAGGTAAAAAAAATGCTACAACCTTCACGTCCGAGAAGCTTGCACATGATGTCGTAACATGGAAAATTCGTTTACTGTGTCGATGTTGTGATGGGCAAGGTGACAATGAAGGTCGTCCCTCGGTCGATTTCACTTTCTACTTGGATGTTACCTTGGTGAAGAGATACGATCTGTTTAACAATCGCCAGCCCCATACCGCTACCATCGTACTTACGGCTGTGAGAACGATCCGCCTTAAAAAATCGCTCGAATATTTGCTTCTGATCTTCTTGTGAAATGCCAATACCAGCGTCGGATACGCGGATTGTCACGTTACTGGTATCTTGCTTGATGCTGACGTTAATAACTCCGCCATCCTTAGAAAATTTGATGCTATTGCCAAGTAAATTAGTCCATACCTGATTTAACAGGTCATGGTCAGCAGTTAAGGTAACCGTCGGCAAATTGAGCTCGAAAGTGATGTTGCGAATCGACCATTGTGGCTGAATTGCGACGATAACTCGTCTTATCTGTTCATCAAGACGGAGTGTGACTAGGTGCAACTGCTGTGACTGCGATTCAAGCAAGCTTAGCTTTAACAGGCTATCGCTCATCTTGGACATCCGCTCCGCTTCAGCGATGATAATGTCGAGATAACGGCTTCGCTCGTTATCTGCGATGTTTACTTGCTTAAGCGCTATAGCATAGCCGGATATCGAGGTGAGCGGCGACTGAACTTCATGCGACACGTTGGCAACGAAGTCCCGCCGCATCTGTTCAAGTTGTTGCAGATCGTGCATCATTTCCTCGAAGCTTTGGGCTAACGTTCCCAATTCGCTTTTTTGTTTAATATTCAGCTTGACATTGAAATCCCCAGCTGCAATCCGCTTTGTCGCTTTGGTCAACTTGTTAAGTGGTCTTACTAGGAATATAGAGGCAATCAGAATCAATAAGCTTCCTGCTAACAACGAATAGGCCGAAAAGTTCAATACCCATGTAAGGAGAAAAGAGGAGGAAGGATTAAGCGGCACCACAAACATCGCTTTTGTTCCTATTTCCGTTTGCAACGGCAACCCGAAGAGAGCAGGTTCAGATACAGACGTGTTGACTTCAATAATTTCTCCATCTAGTACTTTCTTTATTTGCTCCATAGTCACAGTGGAGTGTCCGTTAAACACTCCGTAAGACTGAAACTGGCCCGATATGTCATAAATTCGGATAAAATAAGAATCGAGTTGCTTCATTCCACTCACGAATGAGTCAGCTTCACTGAGAGGCATTTTGTCGTAAATGCGGGCGATATCTTGGCTAAAGTGAAGTAAGGTGGTGTGCAAATTTTCGTTCATTCTATCTTTAAATACCCAGGTCGCAACAAAAAAAGCGATGGTAGTGCCTCCGATTACTGAGATTAGAAATGTCAGGACTACGCGTATATATAAGGATCTGATCATTCGTTGACCTCAAGCCGGTATCCAAGCCCACGTACCGTTTCAATACGAAAATCGGGTGTAGTCGCGAACCGTTCACGCAGGCGTTTAATATGTACGTCTATCGTTCGATCATCTCCAGCGTAATCGATCCCCCATATTTGATCAATTAATTGCTCGCGCGTAAAGATTTGTCCGGGTGTTCCAGCAAGCTTATAAAGTAATTCGAACTCCTTAAGTGGCAACGTGAGCGACTCCGTCCCTTTCATCACCTTATAGGTCTGCCGATCAAGTATGACGTTGCCGAACCGAATACTCTGAGTGGTGCCAATCCGATATCGTTTTAGGAGTGCCCTAACTCGAACGGTCAGCTCCACCGGATCGAACGGCTTCGTCAAGTAATCATCCGTCCCGAGCTGGAAGCCTTTCACTTTCTCCCATGTTTCTCCCCTGGCTGTCAGCATGAGCAGCGGAAGATCCGGGTTAGCCTTTCGAAGCTCCTTGCATAACGTCCAACCATCCATAATTGGCATCATAATATCGAGCACGACAAGATCGACTTGCGTCGAGGCATAGACGGCAAGTGCTTCCTTACCATCAGCGGCTTCGACTGTGGCTAATCCGTCATTACGTAGAAATAAACAGACGAGTTCGCGAATGTTCGCATCGTCATCAGCAACTAGAATAGTAGGCATCCGTTCCCTCTTTCCTTGTGTCCCATCCCATATAGTAAATAACTATTATACTATAATTAGAGCCATCGTGAATTCTTAATTTTCCCAATAAGAGGAAATAAATACAATGTATTTATCCTACCTAAATTTATGCTAAATTCCAGCTCCTTTGATTGATACATTCCAAAATTTTCTTTATATTATTAATTGGCAATATACGACAAAAAACGAAAGAGGATCTCCATGAAAAAAACACTACTCACGTTCGGCTTTATTTTATCTCTCATTCTGGGAAGCATTCCTGCAATGGCTGCATCGCCAGCCAAGCCAGTTCTCGTCTGGGCCGGAGACTATTCAGATGAAAACTGGATAGGCGTTAATGCTACGACACTGGATGGCAAAACAAACCCGACCAAGCGGTTAATTAAAGAAGACGCGCGTTTCCTCGCCGTTGCCGGAGACTGGGTTTATTTCCTTAAGCAAGATCCCGACTCCGAAGTCGTTGCTGGGAATATTACAAAAATGAAGAAAGACGGTACGAAATCAACTGAAATCACAAAAGGCAACAAAGTATCGAACTTCTCCATTGATGACCAGACCATCTACTACGGCGCATACGATGAAAATTACGAAGTTCAGCTCTGGTCTATGAAGCTCGACGGTTCGGGCAGCAAGCTGATTTCCAAGGAGCTTGTGTCCTGGTCTTATCAAGCCTCCAAGGGGACGATCTTCTACGTCAATACGAGAGAGGATTCCAAGCTATACAGCATGAAGCCCGACGGAAAGAGCAAATCTGCGATTTCCAAAGCCGAGGTCGATCCCTACAACGGATACAAGCTCTATGACGGCGTACTGTATTACTCAGAATCCAGCACCCCAACAGTCGCCTACTTGCAAGATCTTAACGGAAAGAACAAAGTAAAAATCACTTCTAAGGCCAATATTCGGCCAATCTCCTATCAGAAGCAACTGTTTTATTATGAAGAAGCAACGACAGATAAGAACGGAACTGTAACCGCATTGTCTTTAGTCCAAGTCAAACGCGATGGCACCCAAAAGAAAACGATCGCTAAGCTTGCCGTAGGCGACCAATTCGTCGGAAGTGATGGTAATACGTTCGTATATAAAACTGCCAAGAACAAATTCTATACCGTCAAGTAAGTAAAAGAAGGGCCGTTTACCGGAGCACTCCTGCCGGTAAACGCCCTTCTTTACATACGATCCGACTTTCTCTTCAACCAAAATCTACTGGAGTACTGGAGTCATTGCCCCATTCTTCCCAGGAAGCCTCGTAGGGGCGGATGCTGAATACTCCCGCAGAACGGAGCGCAAGATATAACACTGAACCACGAATATTTTGCTGACAATATGGAATTATTGTTTTTGTTTCGTCTACCCCGAGTACTAACAAAGATTCAAAGATTTCTTTCTTTGAACGAAGCAAGGGCACTTCATCCAAACTAAATACCTGGCTCCATTCCAAATGAATTGAACCTGGTATTCGCCCACCTCTTTTGGAATAACATGTATCCCCTAAGTATTCCTCTTTTGAACGAGCATCCAATATGACGACATCATTACGATGTAGATTTTCCTGAATATACGATTTTGTTGCAATCTTATTTGTATTTATAGTGGTCACGAAAGTTCCACGCGTCGGATGTTCCTCTACCGTTTGGAGTGGCTTTCCACTTCTAACCCAAGAGGTAAATCCCCCTTGCAGCCATTTCACATTTTCATGACCGTAATACTCCAACAAATAAAATAATCTAGCCGCATCGTATTGATTACCGCTATCATAGACAACAACAATAGAATCATTGTTAATACCGAGTAACTCTGCTTTTTCTCTAAAATCTTCTGAAGATGTATTTCCTACAATCTCTTCATTTGGATCTGTAAAATAGGTATAACCCTTTGCATGAACGGCATGCGGAATATGCCCATCAGCATATCCTTCCTTGCGAGCATCCACGATACGCACCTTTGGATGCAGAAGATTCGTAAATAACCACTCCACATCAACTATGACATCATCCATATGAGTGATTGCCACTTTGTTTCCTCCTCTAATCATTCCGTATTATAAGCTCGCTATAACAGTGTTTTTTGAATTCCCCCACTCCGCCCAGGATCCTTCGTAAGGCCGAATATGCCGATAATCCAGTAATCTGAGTACAAAATAAAGGTGAGCACCTCGTACATTAGATTGGCAGTAAGGCACGATCGCTTTCTCCTTCACCACACCTATGCTTTCAAAGAGTTGTTTTAACACCGGGTAACTTTTGAATTTGGGCTGATCGAGGATCGTTATATCAATGGTTTCTGTCCACTCTAGATGAACTGCGCCCGGGATATATCCACCTCGTTCGTTACTTCTCAAATCTATGCCACGAAATTCCTCTAACGTACGGGTATCAAGATGAACCACTTGTTCCCCGTTCAATTCCTGTTGTACCTGATCAATTGTCGAGATTAAGTCTGGATTGGGAGTTGCGACAACTCCCCCTCGGTGGGGTTCAATTGTTTCTTTGGAAATCGGTTTTCCGTTCGCTTTCCACGAGGTGAAGCCACCATTCAATATTCTGACTTTGTTCCAATGGCCGTAATATTCAAAAGCATAGAAAATACGTGCGGCATTGTTGGAATATCCATCGTCGTATACAAGAATGATTGTATCAGACTCTATTCCCCGTTCTTTCGCCAGCTCTGCAAACCGGTCAGAAGGAACGATATGAATTCCGTCCTCCGCTTTCATCTGTCCGGGGGTCAGGGAGAATGCTTTGGGAATATGCCCTTCCTCATAGCCTTTCGGACGTGCGTCGATGATTACGACTTGCTCATCAAGCAATCGTTGCTCCACCCAGTCAGCACTCACTAGTAAAAATTCGTTAGGATACTGTTCTGCTAATTCCATAAAAAGCACCTCCCAAATTAAAATAAGTCCATACTTAAGTAACGTTCTCCAGTATCTGGGGCTATGCATAGAATTCGTTTGTCTGGTCCAATTTTCTTTGCGGTTTCCAAGGCAGTCCACACAGAAGCGCCCGCAGAAGGTCCGACCAAGATCCCCTCTCGTGAAGCCAGCTCACGCATCGTACGAATGGCATCTTCATCCGACACTTGAACGATTTCGTTATATATGTCTGTATTCAATATAGAAGGAATAAAACCCGGACTTGTTCCGACCAATTTATGTGGACCCACTTGTCCTCCCGAGAGAACAGGGGAGCCTTTAGGTTCGACAACAACAATACGAATACCAGGTATATTTATTTTCAAGACTTCTCCGGTTCCTGTAATGGTTCCACCCGTTCCAGATGTTGCGATAAAAACATCTAGTCTCCCTTCCATCTGTTCAATAATTTCCTTAGCTGTCGTCCCCCTGTGGGCATCCGGATTAGCTGGATTCTCAAACTGTTGGGGAATAAAGCTATTCGCAATTTCATTCTTTAATTCCAAAGCTTTCCGGATTGCGCCGGGCATTCTTTCCGCAGCAGGAGTGAGTACGACTTCTGCTCCATAGGCTTTAAGAATATTAATGCGTTCCAATGTCATATTGTCAGGCATGATCAATATGGCCCGATATCCTTTGGCTGCTGCGTTCATGGCCAATCCAATGCCAGTATTTCCACTAGTCGGTTCAATAATTGTGGATCCCGGCTTCAAGAAACCTGCATTTTCCGCCTGTATAATCATGTTATAAGCTGCTCTATCCTTCACACTGCCGCTTGGATTAAATGATTCTAGCTTCACGTATACTTCAGCATCATTCTGACTAACAAGTCGATTGAGTTTGACAACTGGTGTATCTCCAATCAAATCTGTAACGCTATCATACATTTTACTAATTCGAGTCATCTTCTTTCCTACTTATTTTGAAAATAAAAAAGAAACCTACCCCATGATTCGGATTGGTCTCCAGTCGACTGGTTGATCAAATGAAATATTAATACTTATCCTATAAGAATTATTGGATATCGTCAGTATAATTAACTAGCTCTACCCTGTCAATAATATCAGGCATAAATAAGAAAAACTCATTCCTCGCGTCGCCGTGGAATAGCCGTTTCACAGACTCCTTCACTGTTATCTACTAGATAAACACAAAAAACGTCACGGTATCCAGCCCGCAGACAACGGTCACATCTTTGAGTACCGCTTGATCCTGATAAGCCCCAAATAGCTTGGCAGGGTTACATGTCTAAATACTTCTAGTCATTCACAGGCATTGCAATTAGTCTCTTCTGTGCGTGATCGAATTAATCTCCGAATTCGAATGTTCTATATTTAAGTCAATATGGACATCACCAAGCTCATTTTCATTTATCAATGTCGCTTCCGCTGCTGTGTTGGTCTTCCACTCTTGATAATGAAAACGATATAAGTGGTGTTCAAGATTATAAATATCCGTCTGTCTTTGCACACCTGCCAAGAATGATTTGCGAATTTCTTGTTCGATGGCCTCCGTCGTCTTCAGGGTTAATTGTTGGAACCCCAGCAAACTATTCTTAGTACGGTTTACGATGTTGGCTGTCGCTTTTATATTGATATTGTAATGTAGTCCTCCTCCTGTATTATCAAGCCTTAACTTCGTTTTGGGATAATCAACGACGATTTGAACCACTGGCTCCGTTTTATTCGGAACGGGAATGCCAGCGCGTATTGTCCCCTTCTGAATCCAGCGAAGTCCGTTCAGCTCTTCTAATGGCATGAAGCTTCTATAGGCTTCGTTTTTCAAGAAAATCGCCCCATCAAGCATCAGTTTTGGTTCAATTTTATCTTTCACATGCCATTGTTTTTTGTTCACCGCTAGTGTCGGAATACATGAAGTAAATCCAGGCTCGTTGATCTGTCCGATCAATCTGTGGAGCTTGATAGGCATAATTAAAGAAGTCTGGCTGTAGGTTCCTTGCGGTTCATGGAGGATGGTACTGAGTGGAGATTGACCGAAGAAACCGCCTGCTGAGAGGATATCCTTAACCGATTGTTTGGTTCCATACACCCAGGGCGTGCGGCGAAATTCATAATACCTGAGTAGGCTATCGTAAATTTCTCCAAATCCCTTCTTGAATGTCGATTCGCTAACCACGATTGCAGTCATATGCCCCCAATAAATTCTCTCTTGCGCTGTTCGATATAGCTCAAATAGGGACTCTTCAAACGAGTTCCCTATCCCCTCGCCTACCCATACTTTAGTAGGCTGTTTCTGTCCATCGCTCGATTTGGCGACAGATTGAAAATCAATGAATTGGATGTAACCATAGTACTTTCCGTCCTTATAATCTACACCAATAGCAGAAGCATAACTCAACTTTTCAATATCCTTGACGTCTGTAGTGCAACCCGATGCGAATAATAATCCAGCCGTCACAACTAGCTTACATACCAAGTAACGCTTCAACCCGATCACCTCTTCCGTTTATTGATCATAGATGACGAGAAACGTGACCTACGGAATGGATCAACGACGAACGCAGCTAACCAATCCTTAAATCGCAAAGAGGACACCGGCTCGAGATATGCAAGCCCGAAGGATTCGAGACGACACAGATAGATCAAAATCAGGAACATTCCCAGATAGAATCCATAAATACCAAGGTAGGAGGAGATCAGCAAAACAAAAAGCCTAAGCAGGCTAATCGTCCCGGATAACGACTGGTTCACAAGACAAAATGTTGCCACAGTAGAGAGAGCTACGACTACGAGCAATGTCGGAGATGCAAGGCCGGCCCGGATAAGCGAGTCTCCGATAATCAATCCCCCAACGATTCCGATCGTCTGTCCGACTGCTTTGGGTAGCCGGACGCCAGCTTCCCTTAACAGTTCAAATTGAAATAGCAAAAGCAACGCTTCTAGAAATGAAGGAAGTGGAACCCCTTCGCGAGAAATGACTACAGTGGATAGCAGCGAAAAAGGGATCTGGTCTAGATTTACTGTTGCTATGGCGATCCAGAAGCCTGGCAAAAAAATACCGAGCAATAGACCAAAGATCCGAAGTATCCGTTGAAACATCACGTAATGAAAGGGAAAATGAACATCCTCAGGGGTCTTTAACAATTCAAGAAAGTTGCTGGGCCCGATCAGTACCATAGGCGCCCCATCTACAATGATCGAGAATCTTCCTCGAAGTAGTGCTTCAACGACAAAATCAGGCCGACCGATATAATCTATCAAAGGAAGCAAGGAGAAGGATCTGTCCGACAACCATTGCTCCATTTGTCCACTGCTAACAATGCTTTCCGTTTGGAAGGTTTCCAAACGCTTTCGCACGTCGGCAATCATATCAGGATTCGCTTTATGACTTAGATATAGCAGAGTGACTTGGGTCTTGCTTAAGCTTCCTATAACGAACTCTTCGCTGAAGAGCAATCTCGTCTGCATCCGCTTCCGTATTAGCGAGATATTCGTAAATAAGTCTTCGGTGAAAGCATCCTTAGGTCCCTTAATTGAAATCTCTGTATTAGATTCCTGTAATGATCTCTGGGGAACCTTGGAAATATCCACTGCCCAAAGGTTACAAGCACCTTCCCGATAGATAATCAAATTTCCGGTAAACAATTTGTTGATCATTTCCCCGAATGTTCGAATCATTTCGAAGAGAGGCATCTCTTCCGAATATTCCGGAACGACATTCGAATTGATCGGCAGACGATTTATGTATTGACATACCCTAGATATGTATGCGTTTAGCTCCGTCTTCTCAATCATACCCGAGCAATAGAACGCAATTAATCCATCTGCAATCTCCAATTGAGGAAGAGGCGGAAACTGTACATCCGAATAAAGCGATAATGCTTCTTTCAACTGACCCGTCAACAAGGTTCCGTTATGTAACCAAATGTCCTGCTCAGCGAATATTATAGATTCCTCATGCGACTGATTCATTGCTGTCCCCCTTCCGTTGCGGAACAAAGGTTATCATAAATAAAACAGCGGTGAATATAACCCCAAACCAGAGCGAATAAGTGTAGAAGTAATTGTGTATTATTCCTTGCATCTTGATATCGCTAAACTCTAAAAGCGAAGGAATAGATAAGATGGCTGCACCTATGATCATAACCGTTTGTCGATGTAATGGAGACCTACCTCCTATAAGCTCGCATAAGAGATGGATCATTAAGCCAGTTCTCAAAATACTGCCTGCCATTAATTGAAACGCGGCTAAAAAATCAACGTGAGAAATATTACTTCCGATCATGACCAGCCTCCACTGTTCGAAGGCAGGAAATCGCAAGTTTGCAGCTTGGTAAGGTCCAAACACAGCTGTGGCTCCTAGGGTTGGTCCCAGGATTAATCCCACTAATAAGGTCAGTAATAGGAAAAGGGTTGTATAATTCATAGGTTTGCTCATTTTATGCTGAATCAGAAGCAATACAAACAAATCGATGCTTCCACCAAAAACGATAACGCCACCAAACAGCTCCGAACCAAATCCTTCCTTCAAGAAAGGGCGAAGCATGCCATAGTCTTTGCTGCTAGCGGTCATTACAGAAACTCCGATTCCTAGTAACCACACAGTGGGTAGTAGCATCGTGGACATATAGACAAGCGTCTTGAGTCCCGAACTTGCGGCGCTGTAAGACAAAAAAATAAAACATAAGATAACAATGAAATTAGGTGTATCCGGAAGCAAGTAGATGTTGACATTCATTGTCGTATCAAAAACGATCATGATCCCAGCTGCCAATAAGTAAAGCACGAAAAAGCCGCTAATGATCCAAGTTCCAAGCTTACCTGCTCGCCCCATAAGCCAATCAGTAAAAGATAATTTACGCATCGATTTCAAGATTAGATACAGGAACAAGCTCCAGACAATCAACGCCAGATAAGCGATTAAAATGCTGAACCATGCATCACGTTTTGCTGCTTGGAGAAGATGAGGAATAATCAGTACGTGATTAGAGATACCAAGCGATAACAGCAGCAAAAATAGGATTTGCAGCTTAGAGAAGGAAACCCCCACTGATGTCCCCCCTGATTAACATTTATGTAACATTTGGTATAATTCCCTCCTACTGCTCGAATATGCATCGCTATAAATCGGGTCATTTATCATTTCAAAACATGGAAGTAAGTTACAGCATCTTTTTTGGTCGTTTGCGGTTATAATCAAACTTTTGAAAGGTGGTAACTTTGTTTTGGTCTTTAGTTCAGTTTTATTTTTGTTTTTCTTTTTACCGCTTGTTCTTACCCTATACTTCTCTGTTCCGTTTAAGTTTAAAAATACAATTCTATTGATTTTCAGTTTAGTCTTCTATGCCTGGGGTGAACCAAGGTATGTTCTTCTCATGATATTATCCATTATCATTAACTATGGCTTTGGGATTTGGATAGACAAATCAGACAATCAGGGTAAGAAGAAAGTCTCTATATTAACGTCTGCAATCGTTGTCAATATAGGACTACTGGGCTTTTTTAAGTATGCTAACTTCTTTGTTGATGTCATGAATTCTACACTGCAAACGAATATTCTACTAAAGTCTGTGCCATTACCGATAGGCATTTCTTTTTACACATTCCATGCACTCAGTTATTTAATTGATGTCTATCGAAAAAGAGAAAAAGCGCAACGAAATCTATTTAAATTGTCGCTGTACATTACTTTTTTCCCGCAACTCGTAGCAGGTCCCATTATCCGGTACAACGCTGTCGCGGATCAACTCAGCAAACGTCTGTTTTCTTCCATACAATTCGCCGAGGGAATTAAACGTTTTATACTAGGCTTGTCTAAAAAAATACTGTTGGCCAACCCTCTTGGGTCCTTGGCAGATACCGTGTTCGCCACTTCTATAATGGACCTATCAACCGGTAGCGCTTGGATTGGGATTATCGCGTATACCCTCCAAATCTATTTTGATTTCTCAGGTTACAGCGATATGGCTATCGGTTTAGGTAAAATGTTTGGATTCGAGTTTGCAGAGAATTTTAATTATCCCTATATCTCTAAGAGCATTTCTGAGTTCTGGAGACGCTGGCATATCTCTCTTGGCAGTTGGTTCAGAGATTATGTGTACATTCCGCTCGGCGGAAACAGAGTTACTCCATGGAAGATCTATCGTAACTTATTTATTGTGTGGGCTCTAACGGGGTTTTGGCACGGAGCCAGTTGGACTTTCATTGCTTGGGGCACTTATTACGGGATCCTAATTGCTTTAGAAAAAGCAGGTCTTGAAAAGATGCTTTCCAAGATTTATCCGTTAAATCATGTCGTTGTTTTGCTGCTTGTCATGATTGGATGGGTATTTTTCCGTGCCGACAACTTTGAATACGCAACGGATTTCATCGCTTCCCTATTCTACTCCCGTGGCAACGAAATATTCGATTCCGAGGCTCTGTCGTTGTTATCTATCAATTGGTTCTATTTTGCCATTGCTATTCTTGTTGCCATGCCGGTATATCCGAAACTTCAAAAGATACAATTCCGTAAGTCGCTAACTTATGTGCAAACCGCTGTTGCGTTGTTGTTCCACTTGTTCCTGTTTGCGGAAGTGATCTTATATTTGATTAATTCAACCTACAACCCTTTCTTGTATTTTAGATTCTGATTATCATAAGGAGTAATAAAGTGAGCAAACGTATTTCATTTATTTATATGGTCTCCTTTTTAGCTATTATTTTCGGTTTCGCGATTGCCAGCATCCTTACACCCGACAAAGACATCTCCACCATCGAAAACAGAACGTTAAGCAAGTTGCCAATAATCAGCTTAGAAGCCATTACCACTCGGACCTTTTTTGAAGATATGAATCAGTATGTCAATGACCAAATCATTTTTCGTAACGAAATGGTTAGCATCTACCAACATCAACAAAACTCTAACCTATTCAATTCCATGCTGTTCGAAAACATGGTTAACGCTAATGAACCACAGAAACCCGAAGACGGAACAAAAATAAAAGATTCGCGTAGGGTGTCTGACCTTGTAGTAACTAATCACAAGTGGATTTTACCAGTTACCGACAAAGTCGTTCATACGGAAAAAATCGACGAATCGACCGCAAAATTAAATGACGCGGTTTCATTCGCCGAGGAGCAAAATACGGAAACGTATTTCGTCTTCAACCCCTCAAGAACCAAATCTTTAATGCATTTATATCCGAAATATTTACAAACCGAAGCTTATGCCACATCGAAAGATTATTTCTTGTCTAAGCTGGATAAAGATATTAACGTCGTTAATATTGGTAACAAGTTTGATACCTTTACGAAAGCACAATTGGAAGAGCTTTACCTGGAAACCGACCATCATTGGAATATTAAAGGCGCTTTTACGGCATATCAAGAAATGATTACCCAAATCTCTAGCCTGTCGGTCAAATTCGAAGACAAGCCAATGTCATTTAGTGAACTAAATGTTTCTAAACTAACAACCGGAAACTTCGAAGGCAGCTATAACACCCAAATTAATGATGTCGTAAGCCCAAAAAAAGCAGATCGAACGATGATTTACGAACCCAAAATCCCCTTCGCTTTTAACAACTTTGAAGTTGTTAGTAAGGATGGCGAGCAAACGAGCACAAACTTTAACGAATTTTATGGCTTCAAGCAAGGTCGTAGCGTTTATTCGTATGGCACCATCTATGGTGGCGATAGACGTAAAATCACTTATGAAAATTCAAAAGCGAATAACCAATTAAATGTCCTGTTGCTTAAAGATTCATTTATGAATCCAATTACACCGTATTTAGCACAACATTTTAACAAGCTCACTGTTTTTGATAATCGTTACTATTCGGAGTTCAGCTTAAGGGAGATTCTAAAGAGCGAGCATTATGATATGCTCATCATCGCATTCCACGATGATAATCTTTTCAGTGGCACTTATCAATTCGAGAAAATGAATTGATTACTTGAATAAGACACCGCTACTGTAGACGAACACGATCTCCGTCCTGTAAGGATTCGCCGCTCTCTATAATAATGACATCGTCTTCAGATAAGTGACCCACTTTAATCAGCGTTTCGGTAGCAGTCGTCATTACAGCTTGTATGGCAACTTTACGAGCGATATACACAATGCCTGACGCTCCACTCTGTTCTTCGATTTTATACACGTAACTACCATTTCTATCCTCATGGATTGCTTCATTCGATAAGATCACACCATCATTACTTGAGCGCTTCTCCAGCTCGCTACCTTCAAGCGATAGAGGAAGACTTCCGTTTTGGAGCTTCTCTGTTCTTACTTTGGGCAAAGCGAACGAAGTCAAAGTATTTCCGAATAAAATGATTAGCACTATTCCCAGTGTAAAAATTATGAATAAGATTCTGATGAATGTTTTTCGCCCACGATCAGAATCTTGTCTTCCCCACTCAATCACTCATCCTTACCTCCCTATAAGCATGACAAAACAACCACTTAAGTATTTTTGCTCTCTCCTGTATATCTAACTATAGAATACGGGAGACAGTTAAAATAAAAAGTAGGGTAAAGTTAAAGATTTTCTTAAAATCGATCCGAATATCCTATCTAGTCATGCTTGTCTGTAGATTGCCGAGGTAGCCGGACTTCAAATCGTGTAGAAATCAAGCTGCTTTCCACAGTAATCGTTCCCTGATGTTGTTCCACAATATTTTTAGCGATAAATAAGCCTAGCCCCGTGCTCCCTTCATGATACGAGCGGGCTTTATCTCCTGTATAGAACATATCAAAAATATGAGGCAAATCACCCGCAGGAATACATTCGCCGTAATTAATGATTTGGACAACAATATCCTCTTTGTCAGGATGACAATGAATATCTATAAACTTGCCTTCTCTACTGTAGTGAGCCGCATTGCTTAGCAAATTCTCAAATACACGCGCTATCAGCTCGCCATCCCCTGATATCATCAACAATGGAGTTACATATAAACGGGAGGTTAAGTCATTCTTCTCTAAGAGAGGATAGAGTTCTTCATTTAATTGGAGCAGTAGCTCACTTAAATCGACAGGCCTACTCTCGATTGTAAGCTTGCCGTAGTTCATTCGGGTCACCTCGAATAATTCATCAATCAGTCCTTTCAGACGTTGTGACTTGGTATATGCGATCGTTGTATAATGCTTGATTTGCTCGGGAGTAAGGCCGTCGTCCTTTAGTATAAAATCCAAATAACCGATAACGGAAGTTAACGGAGTACGAAGGTCGTGAGCTAGATTCAAGACCAATTGTTCCTTGCTATTCTCGGCAAAATCTCCTCTTTCCAGAGCTTGCCGCAATTTTACACTTGCCAAATTAATATCTCTAGCAATGTCACCGAACTCATCATTAGACGGAATCGTGATTTGACTGTGAAAGTTACCCGATGCAAGCTGATTAATCCCACCGGAGATGACATGGAAATAGCCCGCATAGCGTTTGGTGAGAAGAAAGAAAAACCAAATCGAGAGCGGAATAAAAAAAATAAGAAAGAAGTTCACATCCCCGACGTCCCGAATGAAATATCGAACTTGGGTCATCGGGTCTTCGAACCTGGTTGTGTAGTAATAGAGCTGAGATAATTTATAAATCACATACGTAATCGTTCCGGCAAAAAGCATACTTAAGCCAAATAATAATATCATTTTAGATCGAAAGCTTCGGATCATTTTAGCCATTAAATGAATAACCCACTCCCCATACGGTTTTGATCAGTTTATTTTTGTTCAAGTCATCCCCAAGCTTTTTGCGCAGCGTTCGTATATGCACCATGACTGTATTATTGCCTTCGTAATACTCTTCGCCCCATACCTGCTGAAAAATATTTTCAGAGCTATAGACCTTCTTGGGTGAGCTGACTAATAAGTGTAAAATGTCAAATTCCTTGGGCGTCAGTTCGATCCGATTCCCATTAAAAACAACCTTCCTTTCTTCCGGAGTGATCACTAGTCCCCCCGCTTCCACCACCATCTTGCCAATAATGGGTTGACTGAACTGCATTGAACGTCTTAACTGAGCATTCACACGAGCGACCAACTCCATAGGATTGAATGGTTTGGTCATATAATCATCAGCACCACTTATGAGCCCTGTAATTTTATCGAGATCAGACCCCTTGGCACTTAGAAAAATGATTGGCGTGTGGTACTTGTCCCGGATCTGCCTTGTGACTTCGTAACCGTCTAATTTCGGCATCATAATATCTAGAATTGCCAAATCTATGGCGTTTTTCTCTACTGCCTCGACAGCTGCCTGACCATCCGCTGTTTTGATACAGCGATAGCCTTCTTTTAATAAATACAGCTCAATTAAATCGGCAATTTCGATATCATCATCCGCAATTAATATCCTAATCGACTTCATTGTGTACACTCCTTGCATAGCTTTTGCATGACTATTATTATATCAGATCAGTTCTTGTCTGAATGGGATAAGGTTCTGTTCTCATGAATTTGTTGTACATGCTGAAAGCTAAGAAACCAATCACGCCTCCACTAGTATTCAGAATGAGATCATCGACGTCAAAGCTTCCTATGGAGAAGATTGCTTGTGCGCATTCCAGACACAGACTTGCACCGAATGATCGTATGAGTACCTCCATTAAGGATATCTTGTTATTCGCTCTCATCAAACCTTGTAAAATCCCAAAAGGAATAAAGATGGCGACATTCCCAACTAAGTTAATCATGCCGTGACTGGATAGGGCTTGCAAGGATGTGGATATCTCCTCGAATGGAACCAGATTGCCCTGCTTCATGCGCCAAATGATACGCTCAGGATTAATCCAGACTAGCTTGAGCTGCTGCAATAGATACGTCATATTGATCACATGGAATTTGAATAAAATGATTCTAATTAATACATATAGATAAACGATAAACATTAAGCGTAGCATGATTATTCTCTGTTTCATTTTATATCCCTCTATCCTTTGTTATTACTTATCTAGAATAAGGGGAATACTTTAATATTAAATGCAGAAATAATTAAGTTTTCTTAAAATAACGCTCCACATTGGCAAAAAAAAGGCTGCCCATTATGGGACAGCCCCTTTCAACAACCGTCATTTATTCCTTAATCAAGTCTCTTGTACTGCGGATCGTATCAATTGGACGGACTAGGGATTCAATCCTTCCACGTTCTGCTTCTAAGAACGGAGGTAAAGATAATTTTTCCCCCAGCGTTTCATAAGGCTCATCACCCATAAAGCCTGGACCATCTGTAGCAAATTCAAACAAAATTTGAGGAGCAACCCTTGCGTACAGAGATTCAAAGAAATGGCGATCAACATAGCCCGACGATTGTATGCCGAAGCTTCCTAGACGGTTAATCCATTCCTCCAATACGTTACGGTCTTCAACTCGGAAGGCCACATGATGAACCGTACCGAAGCCTTGATATCCTTGTGGAAGAACGATATTATGCTCAACAATGATTTGAGCGCCATTCCCGCCTTCACCCACCTCGAATAAGTGGAATGATCCTTCCTTAGCAAGCTCCTTAAATAATAAGACCTTTTCCAGCAGCTCTTTGAAATAATCAAATTGCGCAATACGAATAAAGATAGGTCCTAAACCGGTAATCGCAAATGCTAGAGGAATGGGTCCTTTTTGCCACGGTATTCCCGAAGCCACACCCTGATTATTTTCATCGGATATTAACTGATAGTGCTGATCATCAAAGTCGACGAAAGAAAGTGCCTTTTTGCCAAACTGCTCTTGTATTCCCTCATGTTTAACTTTCAGACGATTAAATCGTTGTTCCCAGTAATCTAGTGCTGCATCGTTAGGTACTCGGAAAGAAGTTTTCGAAATCTCATTCGTGCCATGAACGCCCTTCTGGATATTAGGGAAATCGAAGAACGTCATATCTGTACCTGGGTTACCTTGGTCATCTGCAAAAAACAAATGATAAGTCTGAATATCATCCTGGTTAACTGTCTTTTTAACTAAACGCATTCCTAAAACATAGGTGAAAAATTCATAATTACGCTCTGCATTACTTGTAATGGCTGTCACATGGTGTATCCCTTTTAACCCATTCATGATCTATTCCTCCAGTTCAATTTTAGCTTTCCCATATGTTCGAAAAACAGTTAATTAAATAATCTCTAAACCATATATCTTAACTTTAAGATAAATTAAATATAACAACATATCAGTTGGTTGTCAATAATGTCGCCCGTTATTGTGAATATACAAAAAAAGATACGCCAAGTTCTCGTATCTTTAAAAGACGGTTTTCACTCCAAACCCTATTAACAGGACTCCCGTTGATTTCTGAAATGCTTTTTGAAACTTAGGGCGCTTAAGCCATTTCTTAACATGATCTAATAAATAAACCAAGATCAAAAACCATCCTACTGCTATTATCGTAAGGATTAAGCCTAATCCAATCAGTTGTTGATTGGTATCTCCGTTAAGATTGATAAATTGAGGCATAAAAGTGATGTAGACTAAAACAGTCTTTGGGTTAAATATATTACTGAATACTCCCTGTATGTAGGCTTCTCTACAATGAGATTGCGATAGCTTGTCATTAGATCGCTGACTATGTGCTTGAACAGACTCTATTGAAAATGTACTTTTGGATATAAACGCTCTTACGCCTAAGTAAAGCAAATAGGCAGCTCCCAAATACTTAATAGCATTAAATAGAAAGACGGATTGGGCAATGACAACAGACAAACCGAGCACAGCAACAAGAGTCCAAAAAGTAAGACCTGTTGCCATCCCAAGTATCGTATACCGTCCTGATTTTGCACCGTGAGTAATCGTATTTTTCATAATGAGTATCGTATCTGTACCAGGTATCATAGACATCATAAGGGCCATTAAAATATAGGCTAGTAAGTTATCCATCTTGTTTAACCTTCACTTTCAAATATTCTCATATATTGTTTTGGCGTTAATCCAACCAGTCTTTTGAAGAATTTAGTCAAATGACTTTGATCGCTAAATCCTGTTAAAAAAGCAACTTCGATTGGGGTTATTCCTTGTTCCAAAAGCTCTTTTGCGTGATTTACTCGAATCGTTTCCAAATAGCTGTTCGGTGAGATTCCCATTTTTCTCGTAAAGGTTCTTAGTAGGTGATATTTGCTCCATCCCGTTAAGGCACTTAAATCATTAAGCGTAATCGTTGTTGTATAATTATCCTCCAAATAATTACACACTGTTCTGATTTCATGTGAGGTTTCAGAAGCCATTGGAAGGATCGTAAGGTCAGAATGCGACTGAATGAGCTCTTCCAATAAGGTTAAGAATAACTCCTCCTTCTTAAACTCACTCTCATCCTGCGAAATTTGTAGATGTAGCTCTTGTAAGTCGGAAACAAGCTCACTTTGAAATAGAACGCATTGTTTGAAGCTTGGTAGGCTTTCGTGACCCGTTACTTCTAACACAGCCTTTTTCATGATTTCTGGCTTGACATTGATGCAGCGATAATCCAGTGTTTTGCCATCTATTTGCTCACAGCTATGAGTATCATATGGATTGAACAACAATAAATCTCCAGGATTAATAACGTATTCTTCACCTTTGCAAACCAAATGACGCTGACCTTCTTCAATAAAGCCAATTACATAATAGTCATGAAAGTGTGCAGGAAACTTTTGCATGATGCCTTTAAACCGATAAGCTTCGATGTTTAACTCGGAATCAAGATAAACCGTTCGGATTTCATTTAACATCCTGCTATTCCCCTATCCTGTAATGATAGTTCTAAAAATATCATTTATTATGAAGCTTTTCTTGTATGATGTTGCGATATGGCTAACTAATAATACCCGAAAGCTTAAGCAAATACATGTCGGAAATGATTTTCACAATAAATGAACCCCTTAGAATAGACATCGGATCTTTAACCTAGGAGGTTATCCAATGTGCAGTCTGAGGGGTTCAGTTCATTCTAAAATGGCTATTATAAGATAGCGTTAGTGATTACCCTGAAAGAAAGCTGTTAGCTCTGGAGCAATCATTTTAGAAGCGAGTTTCTTCGTATGGCCAAGTCCCTTTTTACTTAAGAGCTGTGCATTTGGGAGTACATTCGCTAATGCCTTGGCACCATGACGAAGCGAGGCTGGACTTTCCGTGCCTTCGATTACCAGAGTTGGCATTGAGACTGTACTCCACAACTTGTCAGGCAACTTATTGCCCTCCATAAATCCTTCTAGCAAAGCCGCATCGTAAGGGAGCGTATGAGCAACGGCCATGAGCTTTGACCACACGCCTGGCATGATGCGCATCATGCTAATTACGAATGATGGGGCACCCATTCCCTTTGTCATAAAGTACTTGATCGTTTCAGCACGGCGGTCAGCGGAAATTAACTCTTTAACGTGCATTACGAAATTTGCCGGAGCCGTGCGGTCAGCCACTTCAACCACAAAAGGAGGTTCGTGCAACGCCAATTTTGTGATGTTCAATCCCTTCGCTGCTGCCTGCAGGGCAAGCACCGCTCCAGATGACAGTCCCCATACATTTGCCGAACCTCCAGCTTCGTCGATCATGGCCTGAAGGTCTTCAATCTCGCGTTCAATGGCATAGGGTTGCGTGTCTTCACTATCTCCTCGACCTCTGCGGTCGTAATTGTAGACTGTGAAGTGCTCAGACAACAAATTCGCCAATTGCACTTGTCCCGGAAATTTACGGTAGCTGAACGCACCTGCTACGAGTATAAGAGCTGGTCCTACTCCCATTTTATCATAAGCAATCTTCGTTCCGTCTCTAGAAGCTACTGAATTCATCGTGTTTCTCCTTTGAATTTATAACGTCGAAGCTGCTTGGCTCATGAGCGAAGATATCTGGTCGGCATCGAACGTTTGACCTTGTTTCAGCTTGATTGTTTTTCTCTCAGGAGGACCGTCGAACAAGCCTTCTGGGAACTCAAGTCCGGTTGCGTTAAAGATTGTGAAGCTTACGGCTTCCTTCGAAGTACTTATGACTGAGGCGTATTTACCATTTTTAAGAAAATGAGGTTTCTTGTATTGAATACGCTCCGTTATGTTCGGTACTGCTTCGTATACAACCTCGCGAAGTCCGTTACACAGTTCTCTCTGCCAAGGTTCTTTCACAGCAGCAATGAAATCCGTTACTTCCTGGTTCATATATCATTCTCCTCTATTGAACTGAATTCCGACAAAAGTACTGCCGCAATTTCGCATCTCATTAAACGACGAACGGGAAACCTTAAAATCGACAGATTTACAAATAATTATTGTCCATCCTGTTCTGATGTTGAAATTTCACATTCCGCAGCACGCTTGAGCAATAACTCGCGCTCACGCTCATTACGCGTCAGTAATGCAGCACTTTCGAACTCAGCACGTGCTTCTTCCGAACGGCCTAATTTCAATAGAAAATCACCTCGGACGCTCGGCAGTAAATGATACTCCTTCATCGACGAATCTGCAGTCAGCTCATCCACAATTTGGAGGCCGAAATCCGGACCGAAAGCCATCGCAATCGCAACCGCGCGATTCAACTCAACAATAGGAGATGGCGCCGCTCGCGACAGTGCTTCATAGAGAGCAGAAATTCTCACCCAATCGGTGTCCTCTGCTGATCTTGCCTGTGCATGACACGCAGTAATCGCAGCTTGTAGCGCATATGGACCAAGCGGACGACCAAGCTTACGGGCTCGCTCAATTGCGGTCAAACCTCGACGGATAAGCAATTGATCCCATAGCGCTCTATTTTGTTCCATCAATAGGATTGGCTCTCCTGCGGCATTGACTCGAGTTCTGAAGCGGGATGACTGAATTTCCATTAAAGCAACTAGACCATGCACCTCAGGCTCCAAGGGTGCACTCTCGGCAAGAATACGTCCCAATCGAAGAGCCTCCTGGCATAGCAATGGACGTAACCAACTCCCACCTGAGGTAGCCGAATATCCTTCATTAAACATCAGATAAATGACTTCAAGAACCGTAGACAGACGCACCTTTAATTCTTCTCCTGTAGGCACATCAAAAGCAACATGCGCAGAACTGAGAGTCCGCTTCGCCCGAACGATTCGTTGAGCTATGGTAGATTCAGCTACGAGGAACGCGTGCGCGATTTCATCGGTTGTTAATCCACCAAGCAGGCGCAAGGTCAAAGAGACGCGTGCATCCGAGGATAAGACAGGATGACAGGTCATGAAGATCAGCCGAAGGATATCGTCTCCAATCTCACCTTCCATCGCAATGTCCAAGTCATCCTCGGTGTAGGTATCAACGCTACGACCTAGATCATCTAACTTCCGATTGTACAATTGACTTCTTCGTTTTAGATCTATAGCGCGGCGTTTGGCGGTCGTCATCAACCAAGCTCCTGGATTGTCTGGAATGCCAGATAAGGGCCAACGCTCAAGCGCTATGACAAGCGCATCCTGCGCTAAGTCCTCAGCAAGCCCAATGTCACGTACCATTCTAGCAAGTCCGGCAATTAATTTGGTAGATTCAATCCGCCAAATCGCATCAATCGTTCTGTGGGTAGCTGACAAAGCCGTCACGCCTTCTTATTTCCCTCAAGCTGTTCACGCAGCGCATTTTCTTTCGCCTGCATGATCGGGTCCTGAATGATTTCAGGGATTTCGAATACCTGACGGAGCTCAATCTCTCCTTCACCGAAGCCATGGGGATCGGGCATGCGCATCGCCCACCCGATGGCTTCCTCCCGCGATTTGACTTCTATGAGTGTGTATCCGGCAATCATTTCTTTCGCTTCAGTGAAAGGACCATCGATAACCTTCGGCTTGCCTCCCGGCTCGGGATAAGAGATCCGAATCGCACCCTCGCTCGAATGTAAGCCATCCGCTGCAAGCAACACTCCGGCTTTGACGAGTTCCTCGTTGTACCTCATCATCGCTTCGACAAGCTCTGCATTTGGCATAACGCCTGCTTCAGAATCCTTAGTTGCTTTTACAATCATCATGAATCGCATGAATAGCTCTCCTCTTGGGTTCATATTAGCGACAGTTATTGTCCATCCGCTACCGCAATAGCCAACAAACCAGCCTCTATATAAAGACGACGAATACGAATGTTAAGAATCGACATGTTGCTTAATTTTTTTTGCGTTAGCGAAATTATAATATTTTTAGAGACAATAATCCATAAAAAGGTAAACAACCCAGCTAACAAATATCATTCTCTGAAAACACAAATAAAGCCCGCGATTAACGCGGACTTTATGCCGAATAAGCCTTCAACCCATTTCGTCCTGCTCGTACATAGATGCTTCCCGTTCACGGATAATCCCGCGTATTCTGCCCGCTGTCTCGCGGAAAATATCGCCTTTCTCGTACAACTCCTGTAACGCATTCCTTTCAGCTTGAACAGCCACCCAGTGAAGCTCCTTCTTCTGATCGTAGAAGCGACTGTCGGAATGATTCTCTACCTTCGGAGAACGAACCAGTCGGTCGAGCATGTGATTATAATGCGATATGACGTGAATGGTCTCTTGCTCATTTTCTCTGCAGCGTACCTTCTCCAGCTCACTAATCGCGGCCTCGCACGTACGGATTTTAGATTTTCTCAGGAGCTCCATATCTGAAGCCGACAGCTTTGTAAACGTGACTTCCTTTCTCTTCACGGTAATCTGTAGACGACCCCACAACACCTTGAATAGCATTTTCCAAAAGTGAAGCCGATTCGCCAAAATGAGTTCTACCTGATCGAGCATCTTCAAAAACTGACGAGCATTCTCCATGCTAATCTGCCCTTTCTCCAACATATCGAGCATACATTCACGTTCTTCTGCTAGCGCCATACGACGCAATTCGGTTTCTTTCTCATGAGAATGCGGACCGTTCCTCCGTCCCCTTCCATTCCTGCGGATTTCCTGAATCCATTGTTTATAGTCAGCGATTACGGCGGAAACTGCCGCCTCGTTCTCATCACCACTCTCCTGATGAACCGCACGGATAGCTGCCGTCATCACTTGAATCTGGACTTGTCGATCAAGCTGCTCCTGCTCCGCTGTATCAGCCGACTCCTTCTTCTTTGAGAGTAGCGGCAACAGCACGCTTGCGACGATAAGGGAAAGCAAAATGACTGCTGCTGCAAGAAATATCATCAAATCCCGTTGGGGAAACGGACTTCCGTCTTCCAGCACTAGCGGAATGGAAAATGCACCAGCTAGCGTAACCGCACCACGCACGCCGGAGAACGAAGTTAGCACAAGCATTTTGAATCCAGGCATGCTTTGCTCTTTATACTTCCCGAGTAGACGGCTTCCCCTTGTAAAAGTAAATGTCCAAGCAAAACGGAGTACGATAAGCATCGCGAAAATGATCACCGCGTAGCCGATCACCTCGAGATTGTCGAAAGCAGGGTCAGCGAATATGATGTTCGACACATGTGGGATTTGCAAACCCAATATGACAAACACGAGTCCATTCAAGAGAAATAACAGAACAGACCACGTGCTGTTAGAAACGACTTTCAGCTTCGCTATCGACGTTTCCACGCGGTCAACTTCGATGGCATGTACAACACCTCCGGCGACCGCTGCTAGTATACCGGACATCCCCAGCTCTTCCGCGATCATGTATAGAAGGAATGGAGTTAAAATTTGTATCAGCATATGCATCGTTACATCTTCCATCCCTGCCCGACGCAATATAGCCCGAAGCCCAATAATTAAGAAGGCAATGATCGCTCCTGTTAACAGACCGCCAAGGGAAATGATAAGGAAGCTGACTGTAGCCTGAGGCAGCGAGAACACGCCCGTCACCGCAGCAGCAATGGCAAACTTGAAAGCAACGAGTCCTGAAGCATCGTTCATGAGCGCTTCACCTTCGAGAAGTCGCATTAAGGTTTTGGGCATATGAATTCTTCCTGCTAATGCCCCTACTGCCACGGCATCCGTTGGTGATAATATGGCTGCAAGCCCGAATGCAGCTGGCAAAGGAATGGACGGGATCATCCAGTGAATCGCATTGCCGACTACGAAGACGGTAATGAATACGAGTCCTACCGCTAGCAGCAATATCGGGGCGCGCAGCTTCCACAACTCACTGCGGGGCGTATGTTTGCCATCGTTATACAATAACGGGGCAATGAACAGAACGAAGAAAAGCTCCGGTTCCAGTTCAATGTGTATCCCGGCCGGCAAGAGTGCGATGAGGATGCCTAAACCAATCTGAATGAGCGGTATCGGAATAAACGGAACGAAACGGCCGATGACATTAGAGACACCGATGAGCGAAATCATGATGAATACAGCGAGAAATAGTTCCATAGGAAGGTTCCCTTCGATTTGTTTCAATAATTTAGGATACCCAACCCTCTGAAAACATACATCAAATTTCCAGATTTCAACTTCTTACATCTAAGCCTTCTTGGGTTTGCGAATCATTAAGCTGAGCACGATTCCAGCAAGTGCAACTCCGAACGGAATATAGAATGCTTTGTGTCTAAATCCAATCCTTAACAATTTCAATATAATCGCGTTGTGTGAACTCAATGTGAACTAGATAGATATCTAACTGAATTGAGCTAAGTATCGTGACAGCACATTTTTGCATACAAAAAAAGTCGCGATGAATATCGCGACTTCTAATGATGCTACATCATTTATGATACTGGTTGAGAATGCTTGGCACGAGCGATTAGAGTTGCTTCGACCATGTTACGCAAGGATTCGACCGTTTCTTCTAATCCACGAGTTTTGAGTCCGCAGTCCGGATTGATCCAGAAAAGCTGTGGATCCAGCACGCGCAAGGCACGTTCGATCATGTTAGTCATTTCCTCAACTCGTGGGACGCGAGGACTATGAATATCATATACGCCTAAACCGATACCCAGCTTGTATGTGTTCAGCTCAAAGCTGTGAATCAACTCGCCATGGCTACGTGAAGTTTCAATCGAGATTACGTCCGCATCCATCGCTTCGATCGAGTCGATCATATCGTGGAACTCGCAATAACACATATGAGTGTGAATTTGCGTTGTGTCTTGAACCGTGCACGTGGTCATACGGAATGCTTTGACCGCCCATGCCAAGTAGCTCGCTTGCTCTTCTTCTTTAAGAGGCAGCCCTTCGCGAACCGCAGGCTCATCCACTTGAATCATTCCGATTCCAGCCTGCTCAAGCGCTTCTACCTCTTGTCTTAACGCATAAGCAAGCTGGTAAGCGATTTGTTCACGTGTGATGTCCTCGCGAACGAATGACCAGTTCATGATCGTGATCGGACCAGTTAGCATGCCTTTAACAGGATGATTGGTTTTCGATTGAGCATACTTTGTTTCCTCAACAGTCATCGCTTCTTCGAAGGCGACATCACCGAAGATAATTGGTGGTTTCACACAACGGGAGCCGTAAGACTGAACCCAACCGTATTGCGTGAATGCGAAGCCTGCAAGCTTCTCCCCGAAAAATTCGACCATATCCGTACGTTCGAATTCGCCATGCACGAGTACATCTAGCCCGATCTCTTCCTGCAGCTTTACCCAAATATCGATTTGATCACGAATGAAGCTGGCATATTGCTCATTGTTCCATTCGCCCTTGCGCCACAGTTGACGAGCCTTACGAACCTCGGCTGATTGTGGGAAGCTACCAATCGTCGTTGTTGGAAATAGCGGTAATTGCCATTTGTCCTGTTGCACAAGATGACGTTGGGAAAAAGGAAGATGACGTTCTGGCTGTTTCACGCTAATGGCAGCGACGGCTTGTTGAATGTCATTACGATTTCTTTCGCTGGATTGCTTGAGAGCTTGAAGAGCATTCTCGTATTCGTTCAACTCGTTTTCAATAGTAGTCTTGCCGGAATTGACAGCTTTCGTCAGAAGAGCGACCTCGTCCAGCTTCTCGACTGCAAAGGCAAGAGCACCCTTGAGCTCAGGTAAAAGCTTAGACTCGTTCTGCGAAGTGACTGGAACATGAAGCAAGCTGCATGACGATTGCACGATCAAACGGTCTGACGCTACGAATCCAGTTAACTCCTCTAGCAGTGCAAGCTTATCACGTAACGACGCCTTCCAGATGCCGCGGCCATCGATGATCCCAACGCCTAATACCTTGTCCGCTGGGAAACCGAGTTGTTTAATTGCAGCCAAGTTGCTGGATAATCCATGCACGAAATCAAGGCCGATCCCTTTAACCGGTAACGCGATAACTTCGCTATAGTTCTCTACCGATTCAAAATAGGTTTGCAGCATGATGTTCAACTCAGGTACTGCCGCCGAGATCGTCTCATAGATCGTCTTAAGACGCCGAACATCTTCCGCACTTATCTTCGTCACAACAATCGGTTCATCTATTTGTACCCATTGAACGCCTTCGAGAGCTAGCTCCCGGAGAATCTGGATGTAAAGTGGCAACAGACGTTCCAGCCAAACATCTGTCTCCGATGCGGAGTACCCTTTGGAAAGCTTCAAGAAGGTTAACGGTCCAATGATAACCGGCTTCCCTTCAATTCCGAGCTTTTCCTTTGCTTCTCGATAAGCAATAAGAGGTTTATTTTCGGTGATCACCGGTACGGCTCCATCGAGCTCAGGTACGATATAGTGATAATTGGTATTAAACCACTTGGTCATCTCACTTGCTGCTGCATCCTTCGTTCCACGAGCAATCCCATAATACACGGATAAGGGGACAACACCGCCCTCATAAGGAAAACGTTTCGGAATGATGCCGAACATAGCTGCCGTATCTAGAACATGATCATAATAGCTGAAATCATTGACCGGAATGAGGTCTATGCCCTTCTCCTGTTGCTTACGCAAGTGGTTCAACCGGATCTCCTGAAGCTGATCTTGAAACTGCGATTCTTCTAGCTTGCCGGACCAAAACGATTCAAGCGCCTTCTTCCATTCGCGATCAGCGCCAATGCGTGGATATCCCAAAACACTACTTTTTGCCATCTTGTAACACTCCTATACGTATTGTTACAAGAAAGATAACACGTAACCGTTGATATAGCGTAACTGGAATATGCTATATCCAGTTATAGCCAATAGCTATATCCACACAATTACCGGGCAACAGCCTGAGTTAGCGCTTCGATATATGCCGCTCCGAGCTTGGATAACGATGTGTTTTTATGAGAAATCCAACCGACATTGATCGTTTCCCCGACATCCAAGGGAACGGGAATAATTTCGTTACCATTCAGGTCGGCGCTTAGCACCCCTGTCGAGATCGTATAGCCATTCAAGCCAATTAATAAATTGAACAACGTTGCCCGGTCGTTTACACGAATGCTTTTTTTATGCGACATTGTACTGAGAATTTCTTCGGAGAAGTGAAACGAATTATAGTCACCTTGATCGAAAAATAAATAAGGATAATTCTGAAGCTGGTCAATGGTCACGATTTCTTGAACGGCCAACGGGTTTTTACTGCTGATGAATACATGCGGTTGAGCCCTAAACAAGCTGACAAATTGCAAATTCGCCGTTTTGAGTAGCTTATTAATGACTTTTCCATTGAATTCATTTAGATACAAAATCCCGATCTCACTGCGCATGCTTTTGACGTCTTCGATAATTTCATAGGTTTTGGTCTCACGCAAAGTTAATTCGTATTCCTCATGGCCATGCTCCTGAACGAGACTGACGAACGCATTTACCGCAAAAGCGTAATGCTGGGTAGAAACCGAGAAATGCTGCGGGGATGGCTTAGCGTTAAGATACCGGCTTTCCAGCAACTCTGCCTGCTCGACGACCTGTCGCGCATAACCCATAAATTCGACGCCTTCCTTAGAAAGCGAGATCCCTTTGTTGGATCTTTCAAAAATCGCGAACTGCATTTCATCTTCAAGGTCCTTTATCGCATTTGACAGACTGGGCTGAGAAATAAACAACCGCTTAGCGGCTTCGTTAATGGAGCCGCGATTCGCGACTTCAATTGCATACTTTAATTGTTGTAGAGTCAATGAAATACTCCCCTTTTAACTTCACTTAACCTTGACTGTATATAGGAATAAGCGTAACAAACTCTTATCTAAAAAGACATCTATTTCCGATATGAATTCTGAGATTGCAGCAAAAAAGCCAGCCCCTTGCGGAGCTGGCATTTCGATCGATCGTTAACGTCATACGCATGATTACTTCGCTTGAATGTAGCCTTCTGCTTTCAGTAGCTCGGCGATCAGGACGGCACCACCTGCAGCACCACGTAGCGTATTATGTGAGAGTCCTACGAATTTATAATCATATATAGAGTCCTCACGCAATCTCCCCGTCGATACTCCCATTCCGCGCTCGATATCACGATCTAGCTTAGTCTGAGGTCTGTTCTCTTCTTCAAAATACGTAATAAACTGGTTTGGCGCGCTTGGAAGACCAAGCTCCTGAGGACGACCTTTGAATTGACTCCAGCGTTGCAAAATTTCTTCCTTCGAAGGCTTGTTCTCGAACGATACGAACACTGTAGCCATGTGACCATCAAGAACAGGTACGCGAATACACTGTGTCGTAATTAATGGTGCGTTTGTTTTAACGATCTCATCGTTTACAATTGTCCCCCAGATTCGCAATGGCTCCTGCTCGCTCTTTTCTTCTTCACCACCGATATAAGGGATGACATTGTCCAGCATATCCGGCCAATCGGTAAAGTTCTTGCCAGCTCCAGAAATCGCCTGATACGTAGAAGCTACGACCACAGTCGGTTTGAAATCGTGCAGTGCATGGAGAGCAGGCACATAGCTTTGGATGGAGCAGTTAGGCTTAACAGCGATGAATCCAGTTGACGTTCCGAGTCGCTTTCTCTGAGCAGCAATTACATCTAGATGACCCGGATTAATTTCCGGAATAACCATGGGAACATCAGGTGTCCAACGGTGTGCAGAGTTATTGGATACGACTGGCGTGCCTGTTTTGGCGTATGCCTCTTCCAACGCTTTGATTTCATCCTTCTTCATGTCGACTGCACAAAAAATAAAATCAACTGTAGCGGCGACCTCTTCTACTTTAGAAGCATCTTGAACAACGATCTTCTTCACATTCTCAGGAATTGGGCTTGTCAATTTCCATCTACCTTGCACGGAATCTTCGTAAGTTTTTCCTGCGGAGCTTGCGCTCGCAGCGATTACCGTAACCTCAAACCAGGGATGCTCTTCCAGCAGCTGAACAAAACGTTGCCCAACCATTCCTGTTCCTCCAACAATGCCGACTTTCAATTTCTCTGACATATCCTATTCAAATCCCTTCAATATGAATTGATTAATAACATTAACTACTTAAGCCATCTGATCTGATGTATCGTATGAGATTGTGGAACTAAGTTGCCTCGACCACAACAAAAAAACCCCACCCCCAAGACGATTGTCTTAGGGACGAGATTGGAATACTCGCGGTACCACCCCAGCTTCGCTAATAGGTCGCCCTATTGGCCTCTTCAAGTACGACATAACAACAAAGTCATGCTTATACTCTAGCTCTGTAACAGGAGCTCCTGGCATACCATCCCCTTCTTATGAGGTTCCGATGTGCTGCTCAGAGTCTTTTTTCAATAAGGATTGCTTTACTCCATCTCAGCTACCGGAGCTCTCTTTGAAAGTATTCCCTTATTTACTCGTCTCTTCATTGCATTTGATATTGCGATTATATTATCAGAAAACTGCTCCGAGGTAAACCTTTCATTGAAAATAATCAGTCCGTGGCTTCCATCCATTGAAAATGAAAGCTACCCTTCCGATCCAAACGCTCGAACGTATGAGCCCCAAAGTAATCTCTTTGCGCTTGCAGCAAGTTTGCTGGAAGCCTCTCTGTGCGATAGCTGTCATAGTAAGCTAAAGCGGAAGAAAATGCTGGAACCGGAATTCCTCTGGAAACCGCAATCGAGATTACCTTTCTCCAAGCTTCCTGGTAGTTCTTAACGACGCCGCTAAAGTACTCGTCCAGAAGCAGGTTCTTCAGTTCCGGATCGCGGTCATAAGCATCCTTAATATTTTGCAGGAACCTTGCACGGATAATGCAGCCTCCGCGGAAAATCATCGCAATTCCACCATAGTTCAGGTTCCAATTGTATGCCTCGGATGCCGCTCTCATCTGTGCGAAGCCTTGGGCATAAGATGCGATCTTGCTGGCATACAGAGCTTTGCGAACTGCCTCGACGAACTCTTGAGAATCGCCTTCGTAATTCGATGCTTCTGGACCCTCCAGCTTCTTGCTTGCAGCTACGCGTTCTTCTTTCATCGCGGAGATAAAACGAGCAAACACGGATTCTGTAATAATAGACAAGGGTACTCCCAGATCTAATGCGCTCTGACTTGTCCATTTCCCAGTTCCTTTTTGTCCAGCAGAATCAAGAATGACATCTACCATTGGTTTGCCCGTATCCGGATCGATTTTCGAGAAAATATCAGCCGTAATTTCGATCAAGTAGCTATCCAACTCACCGTTGTTCCATTCGGTGAAAATCGTATGCAGCTCGTTCGTATTTAAGTGCAATACATCCTTCAACAAATGATACGCTTCGCCAATGAGCTGCATATCGCCGTATTCGATGCCGTTGTGCACCATTTTAACGTAGTGACCAGCACCGTCTTCTCCAATATAGGTCGAGCAAGCCTCACCGTTCACCTTAGCTGAAATCGCAGTTAAGATTGGCTCAACTAATTCATAAGCGTCCTTCTGCCCGCCCGGCATAATTGCAGGTCCCTTCAAAGCTCCCTCTTCGCCACCCGAAACACCAGCTCCGATAAAACGGAAGCCTTGAGCCTGAAGCTCCTTGTTTCTTCTCTGCGTGTCAGGGAAATACGCGTTGCCACCATCGATCAGTATATCTCCTTGATCGAGATATGGCACAAGCTGATTTATGGTATCATCCGTCGGTTGACCTGCTTTGACCATTATCAATATTTTGCGTGGTGTCTCAAGCGATTGGACGAACTGTTCGATGCTGAAAGCACCAACGAAGTTCTTTCCTTCCGCTTCTGCCAATAATTCATTCGTCTTCTCAGGCGAACGGTTATATACCGCTACGGAGAAACCTTTGCTTTCGATATTCATCGCGAGGTTCTTCCCCATGACGGCTAAGCCGACTACCCCGATTTGCTGTTTACTCATAGTAAGCTCCTCCATATCCTATCCGTCTTATCTCTTTATTGAACTGCTTTTTTCCAATCGGCTGCGAACTTCTCCATCCCTTGATCCGTCAGCGGGTGCTTGGAAATTTGTTCTATAACGGAGAACGGGATTGTCGCAATATGTGCGCCTGCCATCGCTACGCGAGTAACGTGATCCGGATGACGTACGGAAGCGGCAATAATTTGCGCATCAAGATTATGAATACGGAACAATTCAGCGACTTTAACGATCAATTGGACGCCATCTTCAGAAATATCGTCTAAACGGCCAAGAAACGGAGAAACATAAGTCGCACCCGCACGAGCGGCCAACAGTGCTTGGTTAACGGTGAAGATCAATGTTACGTTTGTTTTTACACCTTTTTTCGTCAGGTAACGGCATGCTTCCAAGCCCGCAAGTGTCATCGGAAGCTTGATCGTGATGTTTTTATCGCCATTGTTGATCTTGATCAATTCATTTGCTTGTGCGATCATTTCATCCGCTGTTACCGCATCTGGCGTGACTTCTGCAGATACAGATTCAACCTCGGGAACTTCACGTAAAATTTCCGCGATACGGTCTTCAAATTTGACGCCTTCCTTGGCAACCAATGACGGATTTGTCGTTACACCGGATAAGACTCCGATTTGATACGCTTTTTTGATATCTACCAGGTTAGCTGTGTCGATGAAAAATTTCATTTGAATAACCTCCAGTTAGTTAATGTCATAAATATTAGATTTCTTAATTGTATCTATTTGTTATTTCAGCAATTCCTTCGTCAAGCGAACCACATTGCTTACAGAGAAACCGAAGTATTCCATAACTTCATTCCCTGGTCCTGAAGCGCCAAACGTATCAATTGACAATACTTTACCCTTAGGTCCTGTATAACGTTCCCATCCTAATGAGATACCCGCTTCAATGGAAATCCGCTTCGATACGGAATCAGGAAGAATGCTTTGCTTGTAAGCCTCAGATTGACGATCAAACAGCTCTCTACTTGGCATAGCCACGACGCGAACCGAGACATTGTCCCGCTCAAGCTCCGCTTTAGCATTCACAGCTAGAGATACTTCTGAACCGGTACCGATTAGAATAACGTCTGGCTGATCGTTCGTTTCCGTTAAGATATAAGCTCCTTGGGCAACCTCATTCTTGTTGGCTTTCGTTGCTTCGTATATCGGCAGGTTTTGTCTGCTCAATATTAAGGCAACTGGACCTTCTTTTTGCTCCAAAGCGTAAGCCCAAGCGCTTGCTGTTTCATTAGCATCCGTAGGTCTAATAACAGTTAGCCCTGGAATCGTGCGTAACGCGGCTAATTGCTCTACCGGTTCGTGTGTTGGTCCATCTTCCCCGACTGCAATCGAGTCATGGGTGAACACATAAATAACGGGCAGCTTCTGTAGAGCAGCCAATCGGATCGAAGGGCGCAAGTAATCGCTAAAGACGAAGAAAGTACTGACGAAAGATTTGACGCCTCCGTGAAGCGCCATACCGTTACCGGCTGCTCCCATAGCATGCTCACGAACACCGAAATAGATGTTGCGGCCTGAGTAGGAATCGACAGCGAACATTTGCTCACCTTTCATATCCGTCATCGTCGAATGGGATAAATCTGCACTGCCGCCGAAGATAGATGGAACGGTTTTCAAGTAATGATTGATCGCTTCACCGCTGGCTACGCGGGTGGATATGGTTTTAGCAGCATCAAAAGTAAGTATGTTAGAGGCATCAATCGTAACAGATCCATCAATGACTTCTGATAGCTCCTTGCTTTGCGAAGGATATTTCGCTGAGTACGAAGCGAGAAGCTTATTCCACTCTTCTTCCTTGGCAGCTCCTTTGCTTTTCAACTGCTCGAAATGCGCTTTGACTTGTTCGGGTACGGTGAACTCTTCCTCATAATGCCAGCCATACGCTTCCTTAGTTGCCTTAGCTTCTTCTTTACCGAGCGGATTGCCATGCGCTTTGTTCGTTCCCGCGACTTTGCTACCGAAACCGATAATCGTACGAATTTCGATAAGCGTTGGCTTGGAATCGTCTTTCTTGGCAGCCGCGATAGCTTCGCCAATACTCGTGATGTCGTTGCCATCATCTACTCGCAAATACTGCCAATTCGCAGACTCTGCTCTCTTTTGCATATTTTCGCCGAAGGAAAGATTCAGGTCGCCGTCCAATGAGATGTCGTTGGAATCATACAACACGATCAATTTACCCAGCTTCATATGTCCCGCCATAGACATAGCTTCATAAGAGATTCCTTCCATCAAGCAACCATCACCGACAAGCGCATACGTATGATGATCGACAACAGGGAATCCTTCCTGATTGTATTTCGAAGCGAGATGAGCTTCAGCCATCGCCATTCCGACTGCCATAGCAACCCCTTGGCCCAAAGGTCCTGTCGTTGCATCTACGCCATCCGTATGTCCAAACTCAGGATGTCCAGGTGTAAGGCTGTTCAGCTTCCGAAACTGTTTCAAATCATCGATAGACACTCGATAGCCAGACAGATGGAGAAGGCTATACAGCAAAGCCGAGCCATGGCCTGCAGACAATACGAAGCGATCGCGGTTAAACCACTTAGAATTACCTGGGTTGTGATTCATTTGCCCAGACCATAGAGCATAAGCCATTGGCGCTGCTCCCATAGGAAGTCCCGGGTGACCGGAATTGGCACTGTTAATAGCATCAATAGACAAGGTGCGGATCGTATCAATTGCTAACTGATCAATAGTTTGTGTGGTATTCATAAAGTTCTCCTTCGTTGCTCTCATTATTTTGTTCTTGCTTGACGTCGAACCACCAATGATAGCCGTCCTTCGCGAGCAACGCGTCGGACTCGGCTGGACCATAAGTACCCGCTGCGTAGGGATGAAGAGGAACGAGGTTCTCTTCGAATGCGTTCAGGATAGGCTCCACCCAATTCCAAGATAGTTCCAATTCGTCCCAATGCGCGAAAAACGTAGAATCTCCATGCAGCGCATCGTAAATCAAATTCTCATAAGCCTCTGGAGAATCTTCTTCACTCTTGTGAAGATCAATGTGGACAGGCTTGAACGCTCCGTTATGTCCAATCTCCTTCGAATTTAGCTGAAGCGTAATTCTCTCATTCGGATTAATCTCGAATACGAGCAGATTAGGAGCGATCGGCTCTTCGTTCATGGCGGTGTCATGCTGAATAGGCTCTTTAAATTCGATCACGATTCTCGTCGATTTCTCCTTCAAGCGTTTGCCTGTTCGAATATAAAAGGGAACACCGCGCCAAGAGTTGCTATCAATCTGTAATTTGGCGGCAATAAACGTATCGTTCATGGAAGCTGGTGCGATACCCGGTTCGGAAGTATAACCGATAACCGGCTTTCCTTGAACGTTTCCTTCTGTGTATTGCCCACGGATCACGTGGATGCCGACATCCTCTTTTTGCAAGGGAACAAGGGCTTCCATTACCTTTTTCTTCTTAAATCGAACCTTATCCGAGGTGCTGTTATGTGGAAGATGTATGGCCGTCATCATTAGCAATTGCAGCATGTGATTCTGGAACATATCCCTTACTGCGCCAACGTGATCGTAATACCCCGCTCTCTCTTCAACGCCAACGGATTCGTTCGCCGTAATCTGCACGTTAGCAATGTAACGATTGGACCATAGAGCCTGAATGACCGGATTGCCTTGCTGCAAAGACTCTAGCTTCTGCACCATCGGCTTGCCAAGATAATGATCAATGCGGAAAATTTCTTGTTCTTCAAATGCTTTGCTCAGCTTCTGATTAAGTTCTCGAGCCGTTGTCAAATCATGGCCGAAAGGCTTCTCGATAATGAGTCGCTTCCAGCCGTTCACGGAACCTAATCCGCTATCCTGGATATTAGCAGCGATCGTATCGAAGTATTCAGGTCCAACAGATAAATAAAAGAGACGATTCGATGGGATGTGAAGCTCAGCTTCCCGTTGTTCTATGAGCTGCTTCAGCTTCTGATAATCGTCTTTATGACCGATATCCAGAACGCTGTAGCGGAATGCGCTCAAAAATCTTTTTATAGAGGCTACATCATTCGTTACGCGTCTGGAAAACTGGTATAGAGACTTCTCAACGTTGGCTTGAAACGATTCATCGGTCCATTCTCTTCTTCCAAGGCCGACCAAAGAGAAGGCTTGTGGAAGTTTTCCGTCTATGAATAAATTGTACAGGGCAGGGTATATTTTTCTTTTGGCTAAATCCCCCGTCGCCCCGAACAAAACAAAAGTATGAGGTTCCATATTCCTACTCCTCCCAGATGAGCTTGAATAAGCTCTGGTTTCTTTTACCTAGTTTCACTATAATACGAATAGGAGTCATACATGTAATTAATATATTTAACAGGAGCTATAGACCACATCTATGATCAATAATTATGAACTGTACAAAGTATTTTACTGGGCAGCGAAGACAGGAAGCTTAACTCAGGCTGCCAAGGCACTGTACCTCACTCAGCCGAGCGTCAGCCACGCCATCAAGCAGCTTGAAGAAAGCTTTGGCATCACCTTGTTTTATCGGAATTCTAAAGGTGTTGAGCTCACCCAAGAAGGCGCTATCCTGTATTCCTATATTGAGCAGTCACAAATATTAATCTCCATGGCTGAAGAAAAAATGGCTGCGCTCAAAAATTTGGACAGCGGAGAGCTGCGAATCGGCGGTAGCGATTCCCTGTTCAAGCATTACTTGCTTCCGTATTTGGAAGACTTTCATCAGAAGCATCGCGGCATTAAGCTACACTTGAGCCATGGAACGACACCGGAAGTGATCACTTTCTTGAAAGAAGGCAGAATCGATCTAGGCGTCGTTCGCATGCCGATCGTCGATTCCCAGCTTGAAGTAAAACAGAGCTTCCAGCTCCAGGATTGCTTCGTGGCGGGTGCGGGATATGCCGAGCTTAAGGACATGGTCCTGTCGATGGATATGCTGCTCCAGTATCCTATCATCCTGTTCTCTAGGAACAGCCGGGCCCGAATGACCATTACGGAAATCTTCCAAAGCTACGGCCATACAATCAAGCCGGAAATCGAGGTTGGAAGCGTGGATCTTCTTATCGAGTTTGCTCGGCGAGGTCTCGGGATTTCTTACGTAACTCGGGAATTCGTATCGAAAGAACTGGAGGAAGGCTCCCTTTTCGAAATTCAATTAGATGTGCCTCTGCCGCCCTCTCATGTAGGGATCATGACGATGCGTAACATGCCGCTAAGCGGTGCTGCTCGGAGTTTTATGGATCGGGTCCGTTAGTAATGTTGTACAAGCATGACAACCGCAAACTTCGAATAGCGTGACAAAGAGCGTATCGCCTTGGCGATACGCTCTTCTCTACTTCCAATGGTTATAATCATTAATTAACGTCATTAAGTACCGCAAAAGGTTCTGTACGGCATATTGGATTCTGCAGGCATCGCACAGAAATCAACCTGCTCTGGTGTGAGCTCATAAGGATTCGAAAGGACTTCGAGTAGCCTCTCCATCACACTGAAATCCCCTCGGTTCACCGCAGCTTCTAGCGCTTCCTCTACTCGATGATTACGAGGGATGACCGCGGGATTACTGCTACGCATCAACTCCTGCGATTCGCCTTTTGATTCCTGCTGCCTGCTTAGTCTAGTCTGCCAAAGTTCGTGCCACTGAGCAAATTCCGCGGCATCAAACATGACGGTATCCTCCAACTTATCGATCGTTAAAGCACGGAACGTATTCGTAAAATCCGCATGGTACTCCTTCATCAAGTTTAGGAGACTATCCACAAGTGACTTATCCTGCGGCTCTTCGTTAAATAAGCCCAGCTTTGCCCTCATTCCACTCAGCCAATTCCGCTCATACAGCTCGGTATAACTGGACAAAGCCTCCTCGGCAATTGTCACAGCTAACGTTTCGTCTTCATGCAGCAAAGGCAATAAGGATTCCGCAAATCTTGTCACATTCCATCCGCCAATATAGGGCTGGTTCCCGTAAGCATAACGACCTTGCGTGTCGATGGAGCTGAACACGGTCGCCGGATCGTAGGCATCCATGAAAGCACATGGACCGTAATCGATCGTTTCTCCACTAATAGACACGTTATCCGTGTTCATAACACCGTGAATAAAACCGACGAGCTGCCATTGAGCGATAAGCGCTGCCTGACGTTTAATTACTTCTTGAAGAAGCAGAAGATAACGATTCGTCTCCCCCACAACGTCTAAATCCGGATAGTGTCTTTGCAGCGTGTAATCAGCTAATGCCCGGAGCTCTTCCTCCGTACCCCATTGTGCGATGTATTGGAAGGTACCCACGCGTAGATGACTCGTGGCCACACGGGTGAGAATGGCGCCCGGAAGCTCGATTTCGCGAATGATAGACTCGCCGGTCGTCACCACCGCTAAGCTACGGGTCGTCGGAATGCCAAGTGCATACATCGCTTCACTAATGATATATTCGCGAAGCATTGGACCCAGCGCAGCTCGACCGTCACCTCTACGAGAGTAAGGTGTTGCTCCTGAACCTTTAAGCTGAATATCGAACCGTTCGCCTAAGGGAGTAATTTGTTCGCTAAGTAACAACGCCCGACCATCCCCTAAGCGATTGAAATGCCCGAATTGATGCCCTGCGTAGGCTTGCGCAAGTGGCTGTGCCCCTTCAGGAATCCGGTTTCCAGCAAACACCTCTACGCCTTCAATGGTTCGTAGAGCTTGGGAGTTCAACCCTAGAGACGTAGCCAATGGCTCATTGAGAATGATCAGCTTTGGTGAGTGCACAGGAGTGGGATTGAGCAGAGTGAAAAACGATTCCGGTAGACGAGCGTAACTATTATCGAAGTTCCATGCAGGTTGTTGTGTTGCTTTATTGTCCGTCATAAGCTCTCCCTTCAGTGGCCAGCATTAGCCCTATACAATTGTGTCCCATTAATTTCATTCATCATACAACAAAGGCTGATCATCAACAATGTGAGATCAGCCTTTGTTGTTATTCTCCACAACCTTGCTACGCATTCAGTTACAAACGATCGATTGCGCTCTCCAATCTTTGCAATGTTATCTGCACATCCTCCATGGAATGAGCCGCTGACACATACCACAAACCGCTTGGTCGAAGAAGAACACCTTCCATCAGTGCCGCTTCCGCAAATGCGGAATATTTTACCGCATCTCTAGCCATAAACTGCGAATAGTGCACGACCTCTTTAAGCTCAGTAAACATTAAATGGAATACTGAGCCTATCCGGTTAATCACATGTGGGATTTCCTTAGCTGCCAGCAGCACTCTGAGCCCTTCGACTAATGCTTCAGATACGCGTTCCAAGCGCTTAAACAATTCTCCATTATTGCGATTTATAATATTCAAGGTTGCAACTCCAGCAGACAAAGCTACCTTGTTTCCATTCAATGTCCCTAGATGCGCAACCCGTCCTTCTGAGATCAGATCCATGACCTCGCGACGTCCAGCCACGAGACTCAGAGAGTAACCCCCCGCTATCGCTTTGCCCATGGTTGTCAGGTCAGGCATTATGCCTAGCCATTCCTGTGCTCCACCTGAAGCCACTCTACAACCAGTAATCACTTCGTCCAAAATGAATAGGGATCCGTATTCGCTCGTCAACCGCCGGATACATTCCATATAGCCTTCCACCGGATAAATGCAACCTGCATTACACAGCACAGGTTCCGTAATGATCGCGGCAACTTCATGACCGTGCTCTACCATGACCGCCTCTAATTTCTTCGAATCATTCCAAGGCACGACGAGGATGTCCTTCAGCGCATTCTCGCTTTGACCTTGGGTTCCCGCGTATGCGCTCAAGTCTTCGTCTATTGTATCCGGGAACGAAGTGAATATCCCGTCATACCAGCCATGATAATGACCCTCGAAACGGATGATTTTCTGTTTCCCTGTGAATGCTCTAGCTAAGCGTACAGCAAGCATGACCGCCTCTGTTCCGGAACCGCTAAAGGCAACCTTCTCCGCACACGGGACTTGGTCTACAATCATACGCGACAGCTCAATCTCAGCCCAATGCTGCATGCCGAACTGTTGACCGTCCAACGTCGCCTTCTGCACTTCTTCCAGCAATTCCGGATCCGAATGACCTAGAATTAATGGACCGTAGCCCATGACATAATCCAGGTATTCGTTAAGATCAACGTCCCATACCCGAGAGCCTTTGGCCTTCTCCAAATAGAGCGGGACGGGCTTCATTACATTACGAAGCGTGCTCGACACCCCACCAGCTAACGTCTGTTGCGATAAACGGAATAATTGCTCTGATTTCTCCAAGCTTCTCATAAATTTTCCTCCTATCCTATATTCTCAACAAAACAACCGGCTTCACGGTCATTCAACTTTCCCCGTGAAGCCGGCCCTTCCTCGCAAACCACTTTACCGCTTACCCTAGATTATTTCGTGACATTCACAATAATCGTGTCACTGGAAGTCGTACCGGCAGCATTCACAAGCTCGCCTCGGTACTCGTAGGTTCCGATCGGCTTGCCGCTAATGGCTGTAGCAGCTGACTGCGCTTGGGGTGTTCCCGAGACGAGTGGCTGATCGGCGACGAGCACGCCGTTCTCATACAAGCGATACGTAGTTCCGTTCATGCCCCACCACATGTTCATCTGAATGTTGTAGTTGCCGTCACCATCCCAGTTGTTGCTTGATAAAATCGGCTTGGCCGGTGCTCCCTGCGAGACGGTAACCGTCCACTCCTCGCTTGTCGTCGTACCAAATGCATTGGTCAGTTCAGCATAGTAGCGGTAAGTGCCGTTCGGCTTGTCGTTTATGGAGGTAACGAGCGTTTGCGCTTGCGGCGCCTGATCAGGCACAATCTGAGTGTCGATCAGCACATCGTTCTCATATAGCTTGTAAATCCGGCCGTTATTACCCCACCACTGATTCATCTTAATGTTGTAACTGCCATCAAGCAGCCCCGTATCCTGTCCGTTGTCGTCTGACAAGACCGGTTTCCCTGGCACTCCGGTACTGTTTGCCATGATATTGTTCACGGTTGCCGTCGCCGTGCCAAGGTTGCCTGCGGCATCGACGAATTCAAAGGTGAAGCTGCCATTAAATAAGAAAGTATAGCTGTCCGATCCTCCATTGTTCGTAATCGTGACCTCTTCGTTTGGATCAATCGTCGCGATTACGCTGTCGTGGGTCGGCACCACGTTGCTGTATGCGACCGCAGCGGTAGGTGAGGTTCGGTCGATCGAAATGACCTTCTGCTTAACCTCTTCCGTATTACCCGTAGAGTTTACGCTCCGATATTCCAGCGTATGAACACCATCATTCGAGATTACGAATGGTACGCTATATGACGTCCATTCTCCATTGTTAAGACGATATTCCGTGTAGTCCACTTCTTCTGTCGTCTCCAAGCTAACCGTCACATCAGATGTATACCATCCACCCGAGCCGTTCGGCTCTGCTGGATTCAGGACAATCTCCGTTACTGGCGGCTGGTCGTCGTCTTCATCGAACAGCTTGCTCTTGATGTAGCTGGACCGTTTGTCTTCAACGTCTCGGGAAAGCTGGAACCAGCTCTCGATATGCGCATATAATCCATCAATTTCCGTTGCACTTATACTGTTTAAATTCGGTATTTGACTGCCAAGCGTTTGTCCTTCGACGATTAAGGGCTGTACTTGCGAAGCGAAGAAGCTCGTATCCTCAGCGTCTCCATTCAACCAAGTCGCTTCAAGCTGCACAATCTCTTCATTAAAAGCATCCCAAGCATCCTGGATCACTTTCTTCTGAATAGCAGTGCGCACAGTAGCAGACGGTGCCTGAAAATCAAGCGTATTGAATCGACCGACCTGATGTACCTTGCCTCCCCACGTTGGTGAGGTAGACGGTGACCAGCGGATCATGGAGAACTCCCAGTCCTCGCCGTTCAAAGGTACGAAGTTGTACGCGGTCTTCCACGGGATGAACAGCACAGAGCCCCAGCCAGTGGGCAACTCCTCGTTATCCAACGTAACATTACCCTTCAGGGGCAGATTATCACGATATTCTGTCTGCCATTCGTAATATTGAATATTGCTATCGTTCGTCTCGAAGATCATCTGATGATACGGAAGATCTCCTTGCCCGTACTTCACGAATAACTCAATTGAGCTGTTTTTCCACTTATTAGTGGCATCCTTTTCCTGTTCGTTGGATTGAAAAAAGATATAGAGTCCATCTTCGCGATAGGCCATATAGAAGCCCGTATCCCGAGGGCCTCCTGGGGCAATCGGCGTCTCCACCCAATATTGCACAAAACGGTTTTCTTTAAAGGCAGGATTATTCAAATAACCGCTGTTGTACCAAGCTGACGGTGTGGACAAATCTTCGGTAGCATAGGTGACTTCATACACCAACTTGCTATTGTTTCCCTCCGCGGATGCCTGTTGATAGGATGAGGTAGCGAGGAAAATCGTCAACAGCAGCATCGCGTATCGTTTCGCTTTTCTCAACATGGTCAATTCCTCCTCAATTCCCATTTTCCAAATCAAGCAGCTTCATGATGTGCGAAATCAGTCCTAGGCGAAGTAAATCCGAATTTACGACTCGTTCATTTGTGACTTCCAACCAGTTCAACGCTTTGTTCGCGGTTGCAACACGTAGAGCGTCTCCTGATGCCTGCGCATCTGCCGCGAGCTGTTTCAGCTTCGTCGCATAACGAATATCGTCAATACCCTCACGGAAGCCTTCCCATGCCAGCGTGTCGATGACATCCGTCTGCGTCGGGTACACGAAGCCGAATGCGCGATATGTCGCATCTACATAATCAGACCATGCGCTCACTTGGGGGCTTTCATAATACCAGATGTAATTGTAGACCGCGTCGTAATTGGCCTTATACATCCACATGCCGTGTCTTTGCCTCATTAAATCCGGATTCTCTGGACCGGTATGCGGGTTCGCGTAGTTGGTAATGATCTTGTCGTCACCCAGTGCGTGCCATGCAGCCGATTTCTCTCGTGTCGGATCTCCAACCCAGTTCAGAAAATCTTCTTTGATCTCAAGATTGAAATGGGTTTCGTGACCAGTTGCAAAAACTTTTGCACCGAGTTCTTCCTTAACAAATTTAAACATATCCTGCTGCCAGAGAAGCCGGTTCCATTCCGCCTCGTCCCATGCGTCGAAATACACGTTCGTGTGTCCGAGCGCTTGAGTAACGAGGTTAAAAGCTTGCTGAACGTATGCCTTTGTTGGGACTACTGTTTGCTGATAAGCGGCGTAGCGTTGCTCCATCAAAGCTTGATTGGCTGGAGTAGGATTTGTCTCAAAAGCCGCTTTAGCTTGCAAATAGAGCGTGAATTTCGAATAATCCTCGTTCGATGGGAACAAATGACTGGCGCCGAAGAGCGGATTCAAATCCATACCGGCTTGTTCCATCAATTCCAATTGACGAAGAAAGACTTGAGGCTGATTGAGATTAATGCTGGCATTCGTCGGCAAGTTAACGACGTTGTGTTCCACTAGGTTACGATATTGATTGAGCAGCCTAGTTTCGGCAAGCTGAACATTGTTGTTCGTTCCCGTCAGTGCATTTGCCAGACTGGAGCTGTGATACATCATCGTGTAAAAGTCCTTGTTGAGGTCGTAGTAGGTTTTCGGAGAAGGTAATTCGAAAGGGAGCACGCGGATTTTGAGTGTTATCTGACCCGTAGGTACTCCATCTGCCTTAATGGCAATTGTTCCAGTATAAATACCTTCTGGTGTACCCGTTGGAACTTTGGTTGTGATCCACATTTGCTTCGACTCGCCTTGCTTCAATTCGATCGGTAGCAATGTTGGGCTGTCCTCGAATGAATTTTTGAAAGTAGAGAATTGTGCAGGGGGGCTTCCTGAAACGTCTACATATTGCGGACCTCCAGGCTTATTGACACGAACAGAATTATGCTTAGTTGTGTGATCCGTGCGGACAAGGCTCTCATCATGAAGTAGCAGTTCTGGCGTCAGAACGTCCTTGGAATCATCAAAGAAGTAACTTTGCCAAGCCGTTCCACCTTGATACCACGTCTTCACGACACGAAGATCAATAGCGTCGGCTGGAATGCTACCCGCAGTTCCTTGCAGATCATACACCGCAAAGGTGACTGAGCTTAAATCGACAAGCGGGACCATGACGAACGATGAGGCTTCGTACTCTCCTTGCGCGGATACAACCTTCACCTGATCACTAATCGTACCGTCGGTCGGAAGCGTATTCGGCAATCGCTTCTCTGGACTAAGCGCTGGAGCATTGTATACAACAAATGGAGTTTCCGTCCATAGCCCTGGCGTATGCTCTGCGTCTTTCACCAACTTAAGAGCATATTCCAACGCTTCTTTAGTCCTCAATCCTGTTTCTTGCGATACAGTGGGTGAGGCGATCACCGCTGCGGCATCATCCCGGGCCTCTTCCATAAACGCTTTCAACTTCATCCGGCTCGTCGAGCTAATGGCGGTATCCAGCTTACCCTTGAGATCGATCAATTGCGACAAGGTCCAAGTCCCGGTCACCGACGAACCCACACCCGAGTTCGCTAGCGCGGACGGAGCCAACGACAGAATCAAACAAGCGATAATGATTGTGGACAAATAACGTTTGCGCATAATCTTAATCACTCCCCATCGAAAAATAAATTCACCTCGAATTCCATCGGATAGCAGATACAAAGAAGGAATGTAACCGCATACATGAATGCAAATTCTTTACTTGATTTCACCCCCCTTCTAGTGTTGGTAGCAAAAGGTGTAAACCTAGTAAAATTGCAATTTGTTTTCACATTATAACATATTATTCACATACGTAAATATTAATTTTCATATATGTGAATATAATTTTAAAATTAGCTTAGGAACACTTAAAGACGAAGCAAAAACCCTATCTTCGGAATAACGCCCCACTTGATAGTATTGAATACAGAAATACGCTATGAACGGTTTATAAAGCTAATTTCAGCATCAATCACAGCCTTATCTTTACAACAGAAAGAGACGGCTCTATCGACAAGTCGTCAGGAGTACGGTAATATGATTATATATTTCATGTTTATGAATTTCTTTCTGAGAAAGGTGTTATCTGAATGGGACAACAACCACCAAAGGTCAAATCAGCGGATCGGGTATTGGATATTTTCGAGTTGTTTACCGGGGATAAGGAATCCTACAATCTGACCGAAATTTCCAAAGGCTTAAACATGCCGCCAAGCAGTACTTATGTCATTTTGCAAAACATGCTACACCGAGGATATTTGGAAACGGATCGTTCAGGCAAGCAATTCCGTATCGGCTATAAGCTCTTCACGATTCGCTCCGGTTACATGCGTAGTTCCAGCTTAACTGGAGAGTTTAATTCCATCGCCGAGAAAATTATTGATGATTTGAATGAGACGACCAGCCTTGCTATTAAAGTTGGAAGCGACCTGCTCTATATTGGGGAAAAGGTGAGCACGCACGCCCTTCGCTTTAATCCCAACGTCGGAACGACTCTGCCCTTGCACTCCACGGCTTCCGGCAAAATCTTATTGGCTGATCTATCCATGGAGGAGCTTCGAGTGCTCTATCCAAACGACGAACTGGAGAAAGTAACTGATAAGACCATCTCCACATTCTCAGACCTAATCAAAGAGCTGAACAAAGTGCGCTCACAGGGATTCGGCTATAACATGGGCGAAACCGTCGATGGCGTGCACTGCGTAGGTGGAGCTATCGTGGATGCGGATGGTCGCACTGTTGCCTCAGTCAGCATCTCCATTCCAGTCGTCCGTATTACCGGAGAAGTATGGGGAAGAGTACATGATTGGATCAAGAGATCTTGCGAAGAGTTGAGCACCAAAGTATATGGGCAACAAAACTAGGATATCGGATTTTCATATTCCATCCTGAATGGCCAACCAGAATCGATTTGATCTGGTTGGCTTTTTTTAACCGATCAGAAAGTATAACATTCAGATTATGCTTCCCGATAAGCTCGCGGAGTCACTCCAATCTCGCGCGTGAATACCCGACTGAAATATAGCGGATCATGAAATCCAACCTCAAGCGCGACGACTGATACCGTCTTGTTACTTCCCCTTAACAATTGCATCGCCTTGTCGAGCCTCACCCTCGTTATATATTGTACGGGAGAGCACCCCACATACTTCTTGAACAACACGGAGAAATAGCTTCCTGATAGCGACACTTTGCGAGCAAGTAGCTCCCGTTCTAGAGACTCCTGGTAGTGATTATGAATATAATTCACGCAATCCCTAATCGACCGTTCAGCTGAATCGTCCTTCTGTCGTTCATACAACTGTTCACTAATTCGGAGGATAAGGTTGAAAAACAACAGCTTAACTTGACCGGAGAACCCTTCCTTTCTCTCAGACCAGATGCGATAAAGAAGCTGCATATCCGAGCGAAGCCCCCTATGATCCATGAGAGGTACGACTAAGTCAAAGGGCAAACACTTCTCTGGAGGTTCCTCACATTGCGTTAACTCGCCCTGCCAATTAATCATCTTGAAATCATATTCGATCATAAAATAACGCAGGGGATGCGGAGGCGCATTACGGATCAATAGTTTACGTCTAACGGGAATTTGCGCGATGATCCCTTCCGCAAGGATGTATGGCTTTCCATCAAGCTCCATGACGCCCTGACCCTCGTAAACGTAGAACAAGCAAAGCTTGCTAGTCGACTTCTTGTAGATCTGGGTTCCATGCGTCTCCCAATGCTCCAACTTACCGTGAAGGACATCGAGAATCTGTGGATAGAAACGGTCAAAAAAGGCATACATCGATTATCCCCCTAACCCATTTCACGAATATAAAATCATTTTTTAACTATTTATCCATGACAATCCACTTTTATTCCATATACCAGAACCTCGTTTTTCTGCAAAATTGAAGAAACGGCTATTCATTCTATATAGGCCTTTTATTTAGAACCTTAGGGAGGTTACAGGAATGATCAACAAGTCTCGCCTTTTCGCTTCTCTACTCATGTGTGTGGTACTGCTAACGGTGATCCTTTCCGCATGCGGCAACAACAATGAAGCAGCTCCTTCTTCCAGTGCGCCGGCATCTGAAAGCGCTTCTCCATCCCCCACACCGTCACCGACACCATCGCCGTCAGCCTCCGAAACCCCATCGCCCGAGCCTGAACCCGAGCCTAGCAAGATTGAAGTGAGTGTTTTTGGTTCCATTCCGGAGGAAGCTTTCGAGCCGCAGATTAATAGCTGGGTTAAAGCGAAATATCCGAATATCAATCTCACCTACAACTGCTCCTGCATACTGAATATTCCGGACCTGAAAGCGCAAAAAGGCATTACGCCTGATATTCACTACGGAGCAAGTGAAGCAGATTTGCGAGTATTATTAGCTGACAATCTCCAAACGGATATCACGAGCCTGGTCGATTCTGGAATCATTGACTTGAGCCGATTCGATCCTGCCTCCATTGAATCCGCTAAAAATTACTCCGGTGGAAAGCTCTACGGTTTGCCGGAAAGCTCCAATCCAATGGCATTGTTCTACAACAAAGATATATTCGATAAGTTCAATGTGCCTTACCCGACAGATGGTATGACCTGGGATCAGCTTTATGAGCTAGCTAAGAAAGTGACTGGGACTAAGGATAAGGTCAAGTATCGCGGCATTAGCATGTTCTATCGATTTGCTCTCTTAGGTAATGAGCTTTCCCTTCCGATTATCGATGCACAAAGCGGTAAAGCGACCGTAAATAACGAAGGCTGGAAGCGAATCTTCGATAATCTATCTCGTTTCTACAAGATTAAGGGCAATCTTGAAGGCTACGAGCCAGACTCTGGACTTGAGCTAAGCAAGTTCTACGAACAGAAAAATATCGCCATGGTTCTCTCCCTCTCTACTAGCTACAAACGACCTGGATTCGATCAACTGAATTGGGATATGGTTGCAGCTCCTACTTTCAGCGATAACAATGGAGTTGGCTATCAATCCCTTCCTACCATGATTTATATAACGGATACCGCAGCCAATAAAGAAGCCGCGCTCCAAGCAGTATCCACGCTATTATCCGATGAAGCGCAGCTAGCAGCAGCCAAAGAAGGCAGACCGACACACCTTCTTAATGAAGAAGTCCGTAAAGCATACGGTGCGGATGTCGCCTTGTTAAAGGGTAAAAATGCAACAGCCATCTATTATAATAAATTTGCTCCTTCACCTGCGATTCATCCCACTCTCACTTTGAACTACGCTTCGATTCTAACCGTTGAATTCGAGAAGGTTATCCGTGGTGAGCTTGATTCAGCGAAAGCCCTCCAATCTGCGGAGACGGAGCTGAACAAAGCGGTCGAAATGGAATTAGCCAACAAGAAGTAATCTGGTAAGGAAGGTTATAAACACTCGCTAGTAAACTAGAGTGGAATAAGATGACAATTAGGGGCTGTCTCAGAGGATCATTCCTGAGACAGCCTCTTCGTTCATGTTCCTAAGGATGAACCGGGTATGCCGCTATTCCACCAGTCCCGTGCGCTCTATCCCTTCCGTGAACCATCGTTGTGCAATCAGATAAATAACAAGAGGTGGAAAGATAATGAGGAATGCACCGGCCATCTTGGGACCTTCCGAGATGGGATCCTTACCTACTCCCGCGCTGAAGTCAATTGCTTTGTTACCTAGCAGTTCCATCTGCATGGAGCTTAGTCGTAATGAGAGTGGAGTGAAATCCTTGCTCAAAAATAAAGCAGCCTCGTAGCTCATGTTCCAATACCAGACGAAGGAGAACAAGAACACGACTAGACAAGCTCCAGTGGCCAACGGCATCATGATCCGGAAGAACAAGCGGAACACCGAAGCTCCATCAATTTTCGCCGCCTCCTCCAGCGCCTTCGGCTGAGTGTGGAAAAATTGCCGAAAGATAATGATGAACAGCGCCCCTCGTAAGCCTTGGCCAAATATGGCAGGAATCAGGAAGACAAATGGAGTGTTAATCCATCCAAGCTCGCTGTAGATCATATAGAGCGGAACAATCGTCAACTGCGGTGGGATCAGAAAAGCGATGAGAATAAGGAAGAAAAATAGGTTTTTCCCTGGAAATTTCAACCGTGCCAGAGCATATCCGGTCAGGGCGCAAGTAAATACCTGAAAGATGGATCCGAGTAAGGCTATCGTCATCGTATCCGCGAAGCCATCTAGATAATTAAGCCCCTTCCAAGCATCCTTATAATTGTCTAAATTCAACTCCCTCGGGATTAGACCGACAACGGGATCAATCATATCGGCTACACTTTTCAAGCTAGTGGAGATCATGTACAGTATGGGCTTCACATAGAGAAAGCCAATCACCGTCAACAATGCGATAATAATTAGTTTGGCGATTACCCCATCCTTCACATTTTGCCCGATGATCAGTCTCTTAAGCTTCTGTGTCTTACGATCCGCAAGTGTAGCCCTCACATCATCCCTGACCTGTTTATACACTCCTTCCAGCTTCATCGAACGTCTCCCCTTCCTTTAGTCGCGCGATAGGTCAGCCATAAAGTAATTCCGAGCAACACCATTATGATTGCGAAGTACAACCAAGCCATAGCACTTGCGTAGCCATATCCTGTTGTAGGTGAGAACATATTGTTTCTGACAATCTCCATAACTGGATTTAAGGGGAAAGTAAACAAGTCGACGATCGTATATACCGCATTTAGTCCAATGAACGGCAGCATTCCCGGGAAGGTAATCTTCCAGAAGCTTTCCCAGGGTGAGGCGCCATCCACCTTGACTGCTTCATATACCGTTTTGGGGATCGTTTGGAACCCCGCAATAAAGATTAAGATTTGAACACCGGAATACCAGAGGATGATTACAGCTTTACCGAGGATCCCTAACAGCATGTTGGCAGTGCTTTCATTGAAATATTCACGAAGGATGACATCTAATTTGTAGTCTTGAACGAATGGCAGCTGGCCTGCTCCCTGTCCGAACAGCTCCATGATGACTTGACCCGTAGCGAAAATAACGGGTAAGAAGAAGAGAGCGCGCATCCACGCTCGTCCCGGAAACCGTTCATTTAATAGCAAGGATACGAAGAAGGAGAAAATCAGGATAAGAGGGATAATCAACAGTACTTCCTGCATATACGTGAGTAAGATGATTGGATAAGCGTTGTTCTCTATGAGCATCCGCCGAAAATTGTTCAGTCCAACCCACGTATATTTGAATCCCTCGCTCGTTATGAACACTTGATTGAAGCTATTCCACAACGACCATCCCACTGGAAAAGCAACGAATGCGATAAATCCAATGAGCCACGGCAGCATGAACAGATAGCCGACTCCGTATTCTTTCCAACGAAATAGAAAGAGCTGTTTGCGTCGTGAGGTTTTTCCATTCATCCTGCTTTCCCTCCCTCGACGCTGAATTGCTTCGTTTTGTAGTTCACGGTAACCTTCGTTCCATCCTCATACGAGGTAACATAGATTCCATCTTCAAGCTTTTCATGATTTGAGATTTTCAAATGGTATACTGCTGCTAATTGGTCAAATTTCTTGTAATCTTCAACGATGCGGTCTTTCCAAATGTCGTATTGACTGCTATAGACGTCTTGGAAATCCGTTCTCTTCAGCACTCTACTCTCGGCGTAAGTTAACTTAAAGGAAGGAATAGCGCCATATTCGATCGCCTTCAGCATCTCATCCTCGTAAATATCGCGCATATTTCCGGGAACTGTCGAATAACCGACCGTACCGTGAACAGCGATCGGATAGACGGGGACAGTCTCGTCGATCATAATATCTTGACTGGACGAGTACGGCAGCCCTTCGATATAATCGACATGCTTCAACGCGTATTGTTCCCCTCGCGTGACTCCTGCTAAGGATAATTGCTCGCGAACATAATCTAGCAATGCTTGATAATAAAATACGGTATCGCTTCGCGTAAGCGGGTTTGACGAGCGATAATCACTGAAGGTCAAGCTCCCTGGTCCGTCGACATAATGAATACCGTCAACCCCGATATCCTTCAAAGCCTCAATCACTTGCTTCTGCTCGCGAACGGCTTTCACAGGATTTACAATAAAGCTGTCGCCCTGCCCCGAGAAGACGGTGGAATCGATACTGCGTATGCCATCCGTTTTCTTATAGAAGGAGCTATAATCCGCTACCTTCCATCCCATATAGTCATCAAATAGCACCTTGATCCCCATGTCATGCATGTTGCGCACGAATTGCTTAGCTCCTTGATTACCACCTAATTTGGAGACAACCGGAAAGCGCTCATCCGTATACGTATGGCCGCTGTTCTGCCAGCCTTGATAGATTACATTCATGCTAGCCACCCCAGCATCGCGTAAGCCATTCACGATAAGCTCGGCCTCGTTAAACGTGGTTGCTGGCTCATAGCTGTCACTCCCGTATTGTGGTTTTTTTCCTCCTCCGACAATCGAGAGCATTAACGGGATATGATTTGCCTGCTGCAGTTGTTGACCAAGCTGTCCATTCTCTTCCAAGTAGTCACGGTACGCATGGGCCATCCCCACGTAATCTGCTTCCTCACCGGATAACAACCGGAATTCCACGCGACGGTCCTCCATGCTCCGTTCCTGACGAATCGTATTCACCGTCTCCTTAGTTAATCCACTTACTTTGCGCCCATACTCATCCCGATAATTGAAGCTGACGCTAACCGAATGATATTTCGATTTATTGATTGGCGTTGCCGCTTTAATCTTGGCTGTATAGGGCCCCTCCTTCACAATTGCGGCGAACGCCTGATTACCGCGCTTCAAGCCATAAAGGGGAAAAGCGATTTGTTCACGGAGCACCATAGACTCCTCATTATAATTAAGCTTGGCTGGATCATCTCCATAGATCGGAAACTCGTAGCTGCTGCCGATTGTTGGCCTGATGCGATCATAGTAGATTAAACCGCCAGGTCCATCTGGCACGAACAGATAGCCCGTATCACTCCCAGCTGATACCGCGCCAAAATAAGGTAACAAATGAATCGAATAGATTAAGCTGGTACCTGCTTCCTGGATGCCATCACTCGGTATAATCGCCTCCATCCCATGACTAGTCAGTCTGTACTGGATGACGAATGAGAGCTTCTGTTTCTCAAATGAATACTTTACCTGAATGCCCGTGGTGTCGAGGACCGTATAGTCAATCTTCAATCCCTTGGACTGCGTATTTAACGAAGAGCGCCTTGTTTGGCCCGCAGCGACAATCTCCATAATAAACGGTGATTTCAAGTTTTCCAGCAAAGCGCCCTTAACGGTTTCACTTGCCAGTTGTTCTCGTGACGGATTGCTCCGCCATCTATAGTTACTGTCCTTATCGACAATGGAAATCTGACTCGTCTTAGGCTCAAGCAGCAGAGTATATTTCTTATTGTCCGCCACTTCAGCAAAACCTTCATCATCCTTTACTCCTTCTTTCCAAGCAGCTCCTTCCTTAACAGCGGTGAGTTGTACAATTGGAGCACTAATCCCCATCTTCTGAAGTGAAGGTAGCTTATCCCGTCTGCCGTATAGGATCACCGCTAGGATAAGAATGATAACGATCGAGAGAATCAGCATTAGTCGAGCCGTACGACTTACCGGCCACATTGTTCTATGCACGATAGGTCACCTCCCGATACGTCTGTTCGATGAAATCATAGAAGTTATAAGCCAGACCTGAAATAATCATCACGAACACCCAGATGACACCGATTGTAAAGATTGTAATGGCTGCATTCTTAACCGCTTCCGTGAAATCAAAATTATGAATGACCTGCGTCATGACGAAGAACAGAACGATGATCCAGATCCACATCCCACGAGTGATCAGATCGATAATGATCCATTCCTCCAGCACAACAAAGTTGGTCAATATCGTTGTCGGGATGGTGATGACGATGTAGGGAACGAGTGCAAATGTACTGGCCTGAAGAACTTCCCTAAACTTGCCCTCTCCACCCTTCACAGCGCTTACTAAGTAATTCGCAATGACCCAGGTCACCCAAGGAACCACCTTAAAGGCTAGAGATCGAGGAATATTATAATTTCCGAGCTCGAACGGATAAGAGATAAATCCCGACGCGAAAACGGACCAGATATGAATGCCTATGGCCAACAGCAACAAGAAGCAGATGACACCGTACGAAATATTGCGATCCTTCAACCGATAGAATCCCTGATATGGATGCACCATTACATACAGCGCGTCCCTCAATTCGCTCGAATATCGCTTTAGCCTAGCTGGCCAAATACGTTTACGAATGAACGCTGCCGCTCGACGTGCCAAGAACGATAATCCCCATATTGCGATCACTAGCACGACGACCGCGTACAAGAAATTCTGTTTTAACCATTCATATCGGATATACCAGAAAGCATTAGAATAACCTACGGAATCATTAGACTGTTTAAAGTAATCAAGTGCCGTACGATAATCCCGATCATGCAGCGCTATTTTGCCCAAACCGTTATAGGCAATGTTGAGCATACCGTTCTGACGAATGACTTCTTCCCAATACGAGCGACTTTGTTCATAATCTCCATCGAAGTACAAATGGGCTGCCATCATATACGTATCCCCGAAGCTTGTTCGCTTAAAGATATGAATTAAATTAGAGGCATTATCAACGACCCAAAGCTCATTGTTGCTGTTAATGTCGATACTGATGCCATAATCAGTGATGCCTAACTGACGAGCACTCTTCTCCGTCGATCCGAAATAGAACATGACCTCTCCAGTCGGATCGTAAACAGAAATACTGACGACATTATCCCGATTAAGTCCATACATGAAGCCATTCTGATCAATCGCCGTGTCCACGAGATGCGGCTCCCAGAATGCCTTGTTATGAAATGCGTCGAACCCACCGGCATTTAATTTCTTGATCTGCCCATCGCTAGAAAGTCCGGAGCTAGTCGTCAATAGGAAACCATCCGCTGCGAGTGACACGTTCTGTATCGGGTTCGGTTGCTTAGAAATTTCCTGAGCCATTTGCCGTTCGTTCAACAGGGATCGCTTCAATCGATCAAGCCAGGAGAGCTTCGCCTTGTTCGCACCGAAGAAACCCGTAAATTCACCGTCCGGGCTCATCCTTAGCAAGCCCAGGAATGTATCCTTTACCACGATATACATCACGCCGCGTCGATCTACGACCAGCTTGGTCGGGAGAAAGTGATAGTCGGCCGTGAGTACCTTCGATTCGGGTTTTTTAAACTCTCGATCAAAACGGCCATTTGCTGAATAACGAATGATCGATTGACCCCCAGTATTCGCCGCGTAGATCATTCCATCCGCCGATACGAATACGCCCTCCGGTTGATTTAGCTTGCCTGGCCCTGCTTCCATACCTACGCTGCGCAAGTATTCGCCGCCTTCATCCAACTCCACAATTCGATTGTTGCTCGTATCCGCAATGTACACATGATTATCCCCTGCAATGTATACATCACTTGGCGAGGCTAGCCCACCTTCCACTCGATTGCCATCGATTACTCGATCCGGCACATAGATCGGTTGTGTGGCGATCATTCCGGAATTCAGATCCCTGTACCAGGTATGGTATGGAAGCTGGGCCGATACGAACTCCGGGAAGAGCAAACCGAGCAAACAACAGGTTGCGAACGCTTTAATAAGCAGCCCATGCCTTGTGCGATCGAACATCTGCACCCCCCTCTCTTTCCCCGCGTTCATTTCACACCCGAATGCAGCATCGTCTGGATCATTTTCCGTTGGAACAGCAAGAAAATAATTAAGTTTGGTAGAAACATGAGGAGACCAATGGAAGAAGCAATGCTGATCTGTGCGACTCCTGGGATATTTAACGTCATCGCTTCCACGTAGTAGGCTAGTGTTTTCATTGTTTCTTTGGTCATATACAACGTCGACCCTTCAACGTCCATATACACGGTTTGAAAAGTAATAATGGCTGCTGTAGCGACCGCTGGTGAAGTTAACGGAATGATAATTCGGATGAAAATATACATGTCCGTTGCGCCGTCCAGCTTTGCTGCTTCAATCAGTGGGGTGGGGATTTGGTCGATAAATTGTTTCATAAGGAATACGGCGACTGGCGAGGCTAGAAATGGAAGTATGTGTGCCAAATACGAATTTTTGAGTCCTAGTCCGCTGACGATCAAATAACGAGGAATAGCTACTGTCTCTGGCGTAAACATAAGTGCGATTAAGATCGCCCCCATGATAAATGCCTTGAAGTGAAAACGGTGCTTGGATAAAACATAACCTGCCATCGTACTGACGATAAGAACGGAAAAAGTCGTGATCAATGCAATGAATACGCTATTAAACAAATAACGGGTAAACGGGACTACGCCAGCGGAAGTATGCAGAAACAGTTGCTCGAAATTATACATTGTTGGATGCTGCACGAAAATTCTCGGCGGAAATAGGAACAACTCATTCAAGGGCTTAAAGGCATTGTTAAATAGAAAAATAATTGGCAAAAGCATGAAGATTCCGATACCGGTTAGGAATACAACGAGAGATATTCGCGAGAAGGTAATTTGCTTACGGAAGGAGAGTAGCATTTATTCATCCTCCTTCGTACCGAACACCTTGTAGCATAGCTTCATTATCGTATAGCTTAGCAAGAGCAGCACGACCGATAGCGCCGAGGCATAACCCCATTCGTATCTTAGAAACGCGTAATCGTAAATATGGTTGTTGATGACATGTCCGGCATATTGCGGTGTAATCGTCATCCCGGTAAGCCCACTAGAAATAGAACCCGCCTTGATCGCACCAACGATCGCCATCACCGCGCTGAACAGCATCTGCGGTTTCATACTCGGAATCGTAATATAATACACTTCCTGCAGGTTGTTTTTGATCCCGTCGATTCTTCCCGCTTCGTACAGCTCGGTATTTACGGTTTGCAGTCCGCCGAGCATTGCCAGAAATCCGACACCCATACTGGTCCACATCGTGACAATGATCATAATTGTCATTAAATATTTCGGGTCTTGTAACCACAATTGTGGTGACTCAATGATGCCTAAGCTAAGCAATATTTGATTCAAATAGCCAATGCTGTCCCCGCTGAAGGTTGCGGTCCACACCATCGTCAGCGCCACTCCCGCTACCATTGATGGTGCATACAGAGCGAGTGAGAAATAATCACGAATGCTCTTCGGCAGTTGATGAATCAACCAGGCGAATATAAAGGAAAAGATGTATCCGCCTGGCCCAACAACAATGGCAAACTTCAGCGTATTCGGAATTGTATATTTCATGAACACGACATCCTGCGTGAACATGTAGATAAAGTTGCTAACTCCAATGAAGCGCGGAAAATCAAAGCCGTTGAAAGAGGTCAGACTGAGCAGAATGGCAATGATAACCGGAACGATGATAAAACAGATGAAGCATAGCAAGAAGGGCGCCAGAAACAAATACGACAAGCGATCCGACCAGCATTCGCGTGCAAACTGCCGAAGTCGAACTCCATAGCTTACGATTGGCGCGGACGGCTGACTGACAACAACCTCAGTAGGACTCACAGTTTTCACGGCGTACTCCTCTCATAAGGTTTGTTGTACGGTGTGATGTGGAGATCGTCCTCAGAAGTAATTCCGAACTCCTCCTGCTTACGCATCATCTCCCGCGCTAGAGACATCTCCGAACGCTCCAATGCTTCCCTGGGCGGCACTTTACCGATAACTGCATTATTCCAAGCAAATTCGATCTCTCTGGCCAAATAGTAATAACCGGGCACGTACGGCATATTTTTAACCCATCTATCTTGTTCATTTAGAGACGCCAGATCCTCCTCTGGCCAAGGTATTGTCTGCATAGCTGCCAGATTAGCAGTATTCCAGCGATAGGCGATGCCCGCGAATGACTCGATGTCGTTGCTGTATCGGCTTTGAACGTCCGCGGAAGTCCACCATTGTATGAATTGCCAAGCCTCATCCTTCCGTTCACTCTTGTTTAGCATCATGATGGACGAAGGCTCCTGTAGTCGGGTCATCGATTCATTATGCGACCATCGGGCAACCGTTCCATCGGGCTGCGCTATGCCGGGTATTGGGAGCATCCTCCACTTCCCATCAATCTCGGGCGCACCAACTGTTAATTGAATGTACATATCGAAGTCGGCAATACCAATCGGAATATCGCCATTGCGAAAATGATGGATGAAAACGGGAATATCTTTAGGCAGATTATATTTGCTATACCAATCCGTCCACGTTTTGAAGGCCGCTATTCCCTCTTCAGAGGTGAGATTCGGTAGTAGCCCGTTCGGTTGATAGAACTCTGCGCCACTCTGATAGAACGGAATGTGGAAATACTTCTTTGGTAAATTAAACGTTAGTCCGTTTTCTTGCAAGGTTGGCAATAGGCTGGTTACATCCTCCCACGTGTCCGGTGGTTGGAGTTTCAGTTCCTCGAAAATATCCGTTCGGTAGAACATCATATAGTAGTTTTGGGTTTCAGGCATACCGTAGTTCTTATCCTTGTATTGATAAGATCGCATCAACCCTGGGTTAAATTGGCTGAACACCTTATCGAACCCAGGATAGGTGCTTAAATCTTCCGCCGCACCTCGGATGGCAAAATCGACTGGTGTTTCAAGGGGGACACCTAGTGCTACATCGGGCTGATCTCCGGCCACGTTACCCAACAGCAGCACGTTAGTATTCGGTATCAAATTGATGTTTACCTTAATTCCCGTTTTAGGAGTGAAATCTTGTTCGACCATAAGCTCCAGCAAATCTACATAATCTTTGCCCCGCTGCACCCATACGGTCAGTGCATTCTCATCAGCCGACTCATTTGTATCATAGTTTTGAAAAAATGATCTGAAGAAATTTGTCGTGGAATAGCTAACCTTATTCCAGGTGCTCGGTACCTTCAAGCCGGTATCGGACTCAGGGGTACGAACGACCAGGTAATCCAGCTCGATCGGCTGTGCTTCTATCGTCTGAATCCAAGTATTGAGGCTCGTTCTAATCGTCGCGAACTCCGTCACACGATTAGGTATGTCATTCAAGCGGTTAAGCAGGCGTTGAATTCGATCCGCATTGACGCGAAGTGCCCTGACAGAGTCAGTTTCAGCCTGATTCAGTCCATCCAAATAGCCACAGATCATAAGTAGATCATCGATGATCGATTGTAGCTTCACATCAAGCTCTGGGTCATATTTGCGAAGATCCCAAGTACGAGCTTTATCAACATTCTGATCACCGTCATATCCGTAGTTTCCTGTAATCGAGCGAATGTCCCTTTCGATCATCGTCAGTCGTTCATTAATATTTTGCAGTAACTGACTGACCGGACGGATTCTGGAGGTGTCGACAGCCATCTCAAGTACATGCTTGCCCTCTGTAAGGTAGAACAAATAGGGGCTCCCCTCCCCGTTAGTGAGGGAGTTAATTTCAAACGATTTGTTAGGAGCGAAACGAAAACTTTGCATCTCCTGAAAAGGAACTTTTCCATCGAGTAGCACGGTACGGTAGGCGCTCGATTTGCCGTTAAAGCCCTGATAATATTTGACGTCAATCGCGTAATAACCCGACTTCGGAACTGAAACCTCCCACCCCACCGACTCTCCCGACTTCGTCCAATCCGCGCCTCCGATTGCATTGTATACAATTTTCCCCTTCGGGTCGGGAGAAATGTAAGGCTCGGATTCACTCTGCAGTTGAATGGTAACGGAGGATTTGTGCGCATAACGTTCCGCTTCAATGACTTCATACCAGGGCTGATCCGTATGGCTGCCAGACAATTGTTCATTTACGTATTCTTTGTAGGTAGGAACCCGCTCAGGCGATGTCAAAGTAATCGAATGTATAGACATGGGCTCACGCTTGCCTACAAGACGGATCGTATGCTTTCCAGCCGTTAACACCCAACGAAGCGGCTCGGAGCTAAGCGAATAATTTGAAACACTCTCGGAACGCCAATCCAGCAACTCTTCTTGGACCGGCCGAATCTCGTTGCCTATTCCATTGCGTTCATACGGATATACGCTATCCTTCCACTGCCGATTAAGGCTAACCCGCTCCGCTTCATCGAACGGATACACGCCGTCGATCTGAATTCCACGAACGATAGATGTGAAACCTCCCTTAAGAGGTGCGTAATCCATTTGCAATTCATAGATACCCGCCTGCGGTACTTCGATCTGCCACTCGATCCAGCCTTTGGCGTTATTCCAATCTATTACGTCCGTTTCTCGTGCTTGATCCGATCGACGTTTAACCTGCGCATCGGTAGCAGCTTCAGTAAAATCGACAGCCATTACTGTAATGGCATCACCTGTTGCGAGCTTGTAAGCGCCGTAGCCTTCGCTCCGAATCCAATGTGTATAAGACTGGGAGGCGTTATCCGATGAGCGAATAGCGGACAAGATCCCATCTGCCGTTAACACGGGATAATCTTGTTCTTTGCTAGGTCTCGCTCCGATTAAGAATGCTAATAGGATGGTGAACAAGACAATTCCGCATATCGCGATTATGGAACGGTTTCTCTTCCTCTTCACCATAATCACTCCCCTAAGCTTGTCAACGATAATCCGCTGTCTCGATCGAAGAAATGAGCTTTGTCCAAGCGAAGGGCAAACTTGACCGAATCGCCTGGCTCAATCAGTGTATGAGCTTCTGCTCGTGAAATGAGATTTTCTTCACCTAATTTCGCGTACAAGTACGTATTCGATCCCAGTGGCTCTCTCATATGGACGATGGCGGAAACGCTCCATTCCGGATAATTCTCAAGCGCCCAAGCCTCGCACGATACATATTCTGGACGAATGCCCATTACGACATTACGCAAAGCATTATGGGTTGAATTTATGAGGGGGATGTAGGCTTCTGGTATTCTTAATTCCAGTCGCTTGCTTCTAAAATAGTACTTATCGTCCTCGGATACGATCGTTCCATGAAGAAAGTTCATCTGGGGAGTTCCGATAAATCCGGCTACGAACAAATTCCGAGGCTCATCATACAATTTCTGAGGTGGAGCGACCTGCTGAATGCGGCCATCCTTCATGACGACGATACGCGTACCCATCGTCATTGCTTCCGTCTGATCATGAGTTACGTAGACCATCGTCGTCCGTAGCTCCTTGTGTAGCTTGCTGATTTCCAACCGAGTTTGAGTCCGCAGCTTGGCATCTAAGTTGGATAATGGCTCATCCATTAGAAATACTTGAGGCTCTCTGACTAGCGCGCGTCCTAGAGCCACGCGTTGCTTCTGTCCTCCAGATAATTGATTCGGCTTCTTCGTCAAGAAATGTGCAATTTCAAGCATCTTCGCCGTACGGTTCACGCGTAGTTCGATTTCACTTTTGGCCACCTTATGCAATTGAAGACCAAGCGCCATATTCTCGTATACCGTTAAATTCGGATAAAGCGCATAATTCTGGAACACCATGGCGATATCGCGATTTTTCGGGGAAACGTAGTTCATTAACTTCCCGTCAATATAGATATCTCCTTCAGACACTTCTTCGAGACCAGCCAACATGCGTAAGGTCGAGGACTTCCCGCAGCCTGATGGCCCTACCATAATCAGAAACTCTCCGTCAGCGATATCCAGGTGGAAATCGTTAACCGATGGATCTACTTCTCCTTTGTAATATTTGAATACGTGGTTAAATGCTACGTTCCCCATAACTTTTACCCCCACGAAACTGTTTTTTAAATTTGTTTCACGTATATGAAATCATGATAGCAAATATAATTGAACACGTAAACCCACAAAATAAACTCAATAACTCATGATTATTAAGCAAATTTAATGTTGTTTTGAAAATCCTATTCTTTGTGACTAAGCTCAATCCACACCTATTTCCGCCTAATTTGTTAGTATGTGAATACATTTTCTTGACATGAAATATACTCGTGTTACAATTCAAGTATGATAACCCTTTCAATACATTGCAGCATGAGCCTGTCAGCATAATTAACTATCCTATTCGGGGAGTGTACGCCTATGAATGAAGGAAAGCTAAGGGCTAAGAGTTATTACCTAGTAAGCCTCATTATTATTCTCGCTTTATTGCCTGTTCTAGCATCTTGTTCGAACAACAATGCTGTAAGCTCCGCAACGTCCTCATCCTCAAGTTCAACGAAACCTATCCCATCGGAGTCCTCAAGCGGACTGCCAGAAACCACTCAGGAACCAGTCACCTTAACCGCCCTAACCTGGTTTGTAGGACCCAATCAAGCTCTGTACGATAAGTTCCACGAGATGTATCCCTGGATTACAATAGAAGCAAATACAAAAATCGATAAAGCAATCGTCAACAATGTCATTGCCGGAGAGAACGCCGATCTCGTCTTCCTTGACGCAGGCCTATCCCAATGGTTGTCTGGCGATCTTCTCGAAGACTTAGGCCCTTATATAGAGAAGGACACTCGAATTCAAGGTGCCTCGATGGCAGATGGATTCATTGAAGCATTCCAAACCGGAGGCAAGCAATGGGTCGTCCCCTACTCCGATATTCCGATGTGGATCGTCGTAAATACGGAAATGCTTCATAAATACGGTATGGAGATGCCAGGTAACGATTGGACCTATGACGACTTACTGGAGATGGCTAAGCAAGCAACCGATCCTGCGACCAACGATTGGGGCATCAGCGGTTTAGTCGACGAATTCACAAGCATTATGACAATGGCTAACGGAAGCGCGGACAATTACCGCTATATGAATGGAGATAACAGCTCAAGCTTGGTTAATACACCTGCGCTATTGGAAGATCTTAAGTGGTCGCAAGAGCTCACTACTAAGTGGCATGTACGGCCAAGTGATATCGAAAGAGAGAAGCTAGGGATGCAAGGTGATTCCATGGAAGTATTTCTACAAGGTAACTCTTTATTTACTCTCGGCGCCGACTGGGTGTTAGAATCGCTTGATAAAGCAACCTTTGAATGGGATGTACTCCCCCTACCGGTAGGTAAAGCCCAACAAGCAACCGTCCACCAAGCTGGGGCAATCGGAATTCCGAAATCGTCCAAACACAAGGATGAAGCATTCTTATATATCAGCTTTCTCTTCGATCTCGAAGCGCAGAAGACGATGATTGAGAATGGAAGTGGCGCTTGGGTTCAAGATCAGGTGTTGTATGACTATTATGCAGAGGTGCCTAGGTGGCAAGGGAAAAACGTGGATGCCATTCGTATGAATACCGAGATGTGTTGCTTCTCTCGTGACCCAGCCATTGCTGATCTTGTCACCTTAGTAGACACTGTAAACGGACCAATCGCCGCCATGATCACCAAAGGCGGTGACTTTAGCTCTCGTATTCCTGCGGTTGAGGCTTATAATTTGAAGGCTGCAGAAACAAGAAAGGCACTAGGCTGGTAAGCAGCGGGGAGGAACAATACTGTTGAATATGAATACCAAATATGGAATGGATGAGCTTCCCTTCTCCTCTGCCACCCCGTCCGATTCGCATCTGTTTGTTTCCGGTCAGGGAGGCACTGATCCGCTCACCGGGGAAGTGACAGACGATGATCTTGAAGGTCAGACTCTATTAACGATTCAGAATATCGAGAATATTCTAGCTCAATCCGGATTGAAGCTAGAGGACGTTGTTAAAGTAAACGTCTACCTAAAAAGCAAAAGCGACTACGAATTATTCAATCGCATTTATGCTCGCGTCTTTCCACGCCCCTATCCTGCACGTACTCTGGTCTATTGCGAGCTCAACTTTAATCTCCTTGTAGAGATTGATGTTATTGCTAATCTTCGCAAGTAGCAGTTGTTTATCGTAAAATAACAACGCCCGTAGGACATATTCCATCGGGCGTTGTCCATTACTACAATACAACCGCAACGCTACGCACTATTTATTAAGAGCCAGCTCTGCAATCTCTTGCTCCGTGAGTTCTTTCTTAAACACAGCTAGCCCCCCAATCTGCCCTGCGTAGAAATTCCCAATCTCGCCTGAACGGTCTACTGCCCCAACGGTGAAATCAGCACCATCTGCCCCTCCGTCGAACAGACCACCTTTATACGAATATGGATTATATCGATCTCTCGCATCTAACTTGCCATTCAAGTAAGAGCGGACATATTCACCGTCATAGGTAAACGCTATGAATTGCCACTGATCAAAAGGTACGCTTGATTGTCCGATGGAAGCATCCATACAATACATATAACCAGGAGTCGGACCGCCAATCGAAGATACATGACCACACACTTGATCTCCGCTATCCCAGATTGCCAAATTCAAGAATAACCCGTATTGACGCTTCTCCTTCGTCTCGTTCCATATTCCGGCAATAAATTCACAATGACTCCGCGTTGTCGCATTTCTCTTCACCCATGCAGCGACAGTCACTTCTGCATGATGACCGTAAATGTTCAATGAAGTCGCTTCTTCACGAGAAACTCTAAACCAATCGCCTTCGCGCAGTAAAGCGCTATAGGTACCGAATTGCCCATCCTCCACCCGTTCGATCCTACCAGACATCTCCTGCAGTTTATAACCATTAGGGCCTTTGGATACCCTCCTCTCACCAGCAGCCTCTTGGAAATCCCAAAAGGCTACAAGTGAAGGATGATTCTGAATGAATGTTGAAGTTAATGTTCTCATTTATCCCTATTCATGCTCCTTTCCCCGCTGTCCATTGAATCGTATACATTGATAAGCCAAGCTGTTACAGAATGATTAATCGCTTCTAAATACCTTTCCCCCCGCTCTTTCGTTGCCATATGTGGCGCATCGGTGTAGCCACCCGAGCCGGTCAACTCCAAATGTCTGCCTATGAAAGTCCCTGGAGGACCGGAGTTTATCCAAGCCCGCTCTGAATGCTCTGCAACAATGAGATCGGTAGCGACTAGATCTTCCCGCAGGGCCATAATTACCGAAGTCTCAAATCCACCAGCATGTCCCGGTACCATACCAACTTCATCGGCATTTACTCTGTGCAATTGTTCTCTGGATATACTCCAATAGGATGCCGATGCGGTCCAAACTGGATGTTTCACAGCCAGGTCATTGGCCGTCTGGTGCATGATTGGCTCGTTTCCGCCATGGCCGTTCAAGAACACGATCCTGCGAAAGCCACAAGACACTAGACTTTCACCTATATCCCTTAGCATCTGCATATAGGTAGAGGAGGAGAAGGATAACGTCCCCCCGAACTGCTTGTGATGATCCGAGCATCCGATCGATATTAACGGACATAGCAGAATCGGCACGGTTTTTGCCGCTTGCTCGACTGCTTCGGTCGCCACGAATTGTCCGATTAGGCTATCCGTATATACGGGTAAATGGGGCCCATGCTGCTCGGTCGCAGCCAGCGCAACAACAACCATGTATCCTTCCGCAGCCTTCTGATTTAATTGCTCCCTTGTGTGCTCGTGAAATAGAAACGATTTCATCGTAACATCCCCTCCCCCGTTTATTTCCACATTCCCCAACAGCGACCCGGATGCTCTACGACAAATACCTGAACATTGCCGACATCCGACACAGTCACATAACAGTGTTTGCCTTCCGGCCCGCCAAACGTCAGATTGGTGCAATCCGTTCCTTCTAGCCTGATTTCCCGAAGCAGGTCGCCATGCGGAGAAATGACCGCTATGACACCTTTACCGAAGCGGGTTACATACAAATTTCCCTTCATGTCACAACGCATCCCATCTAGCAGATGATCGGTGAAAGCAATGAGCAATCGCTTATTGCTGATTTCCCCTCTCTCATTCAGATCATACGCCCAAATCTTGCGCTGCAACGTTTCGTTAACATAGAGTATAGTATCGTCTGGATTGACCTCGATACCGTTCGTTGTCCCCATATTGGCTTCTAATAGAGCTACTGTACCGTCTGGATCTATACGCCATAAATTCCCTGTGCCATCGTCCCAATTCGGATCACTAGCATAGATAACTCCCTTCCTTGTAATCGCAATATCGTTTGGTTGATGCATCCGAGGCTCATGGGCATGTATGGTCAGATTCCGCGTGGACATGTCTACCTTCATAATGTTGTGATGGACGAAATCTGCGATGAACATCTCTCCATCTCGATTAAAGCGAATTCCGTTCCCTATACTCCCATTAGGCAATTCAACGAAAATGCTCTCTTCTCCCTGAGGAGTTACCTGTCCGATAGTACCCGGCTTTGAATAATTAACGGCATAGATATTGCCGGCTCCATCACAGGCTGGTCCTTCTATCCCGCTAGTGAAGCTCCTTGGTAACGTTAGCGCAGCGCTGACATAATCCAATGATCTCATCTCCTTCACTCATCTTCTACAGATCCCATGGCTTCAACTTGTGGTTAATGAAAGCCTCCGTCAACCTGATAGCGAGAACCGGTGACATAAGACGAAGCATCGGATAACAGGAATGCAGCAACCTCGTTCACTTCATCTGCACTCCCACTTCGCCCCATCCATGAATTTTGCTTAATCGTAGCTATCTGCTGATCGGTTTGGCGCTCGATCAATTCCTTCGCATCGAAATCTCCTGGCACGAGCACGTTCGCCCGAATGCCAACCTCGGCATAATCGGCAGCTACTACACGCGTCATCTGATCTACCCCAGCCTTTGCCGCCCCGTAAGCTAGACAGCCCTTAGAAACAATCTGACCTAGAATCGAAGAGGTGTTCACGATAGAGCCTCCACCAGACCGAATAAGTAAAGGGATTGCATATTTATTTAATAGAAAGGTACTCGTCAGCGTCCCTCGAATGGAGCTATCCCACTCTTCCAGCGACATCTCCACGACCGGCTTCCAGCCGTTTGTGTAAACATTGTGATATGTCCCATCTAATCTACCGAAGCTGCGATCGACGTCTGAGATGACCGCTTTGACCTCGTCCTCCACACACATGTCCGCCTGTCTATACTTCATTCGAAGCTCCCCATATTGCTCCTGTAGAAGCTCGATATCTGGATATTTGTCCAAAGGAACGCGATCACATCCATATATCGTTGCCCCACGTTCTAGAAACATCTCGATTGCCGAGCGACCAAGCGAGCCTAAGCATCCCGTTATCAAAATAACCTTGTCCTGCAGCATGTTCATTCTGATCACCTTCCCTACAGAAGTTGAGGATCAAGCGGCTTAACCTCGACGACCTGACCACCACTACGAATCGATTCTGTTGCAGCAACTCCCGCCGCTACGCTCATTCTTCCTGCTACTGGCGTAGCTAGCGGAGCTTTGCCATCCACGATCATTCGAATGAAATCCTCGAATATCCCAGGATCGGCGCCTGAATGTCCTCCCTCGGCATGCTTGATCTCGTATGTCCGGTCGGCTAGCTCTCGGTAACTATTCGAACGCCTTGTCTGGACATAAACCTTATTATCCGGCTGAGAATTTTCTATTCTTCCTTCCGTACCAATAAACGTATAATTGCGATGGTAATCCGGAGTAAAATGACACTGCAAATAGGAGGCCTTAATGCCTCCTTCAAGCTCCATGATCATCATACTGTTATCTTCAACGTCAATCTCTTGACGGAAAGCGCACTGCGTTCGTGTCTCAAACTGCGCCTCGGTGCATATTTGCCGCTGATCACAGGTCGGACATGTCAAATCGTTTGGTTTGTTGCCGCCAAAAAAATCAAGACTTCCAAATGCCGCTACCTTCTTTGTATATTGACCCGTAATCCAATGAATGATATCAATATCATGTGAGCCTTTCTGTAAGAGCATCGAGGTTGTATTGCGAGAATTTGCATGCCAGTCGTGGTAATAATAGTCCCCCCCATGACCAACGAAATGCCTCACCCACACAGCCTTTATCTCTCCGATCGCACCGGAATCGACAATTTCCTTCATCGTCCGAAACATATTCATGTAACGCATATTAAATCCGACCATTAACTGTTTGCCTGACTCCTTATGAGCTTGCAGGATCCGGTCGCACCCTTCAACCGTAATCGCTAGAGGTTTCTCGCAAAACACATGCTTTCCCGCTTGTAATGCCGCTATTGCATGTTCTTCATGGCAATAATCAGGTGATGTGACCGCGATCGCATCAATATCCTGACGTTCCAGTAGCTCTCGATAATCCGTTGTAATGAAGGCTTCCGGGTTGATATCCTTCTTGAAATCCTGGAGATGCCGTTCGTTAATATCGGCACCTCCGACGATCATGGATCTACCACTTGGCTCGTGCCATAGCTCTGCAATACGTCCTCTGCCGGACACTCCAATCATGCCGATTCTGACCTGTTTCATCATTCCTCATCCTTCCCTGAACGCTTAGGTTTGGGTAACGGATAGCAGCGGATTTCATAGATCGCGGCAGACGGGTCGCCATTCGTGGCATGAATGACAACGCGCAACCGATTGGTAATTATGGCTGTTTCCAATGTAATGACCCGTCTGCGCTGATAATTACCACGCAACGTTGCAAGCTCAACCCATTGCCCATCTGCGATAGCTTCAAGCGTAATATCCTTCGGGCATTGTGGGTCCTTGTACAGCGCAGGGTACTGCATATATCCACGTATCAAGTGACCAGGAAAAGTCAGCTCAATCACACCAACCTCGACTTGCTCCTCCCACGAAAGCTCCAGCCATTGGGGTAAATTCTGAGACGGATCAGATCGCCAGAGGTTCGTATACCGATAGGGTCTCGTGACACCGCTAAGCACATTACCTGCTTCGTAGCAGGCTTGTGGAGGCTGGACCTTAAGGCTCATCATGACTCCATGACCGAGCTTGCGCATTTTCTCTTCTCCGATTTCATAGGCGCTCACATGACCTGGTTCGATTGAAGATGCCGAAACCCAGCTAACATGCGGATTCGCAAGTAAATCCAGCCGTACGTAAGAGCCACGAATCGCCACAACAGAAAGGTTAATGCGCCACTCCACCCATTGCTCCACCCCAACAGGTATTGTGAGTAATGTTGCTGCCAACGGCTCATCGGGATGAAGCCGATAATCCCAAAGATGGTCCACAGCATAAACCCGCGCTTCAACAAACTGCACCGTACCGGAATCGTTATTCATGCATACCGCTAACGAATCCAGGCGATCCGCTCCTACAGCAATCCATTGTCCACGTGTAGCGGTCAATGCATCATTCTGCGCATTTGATAGATTTCCCCTCGGAGCTGGTCCGACTGGGGCAAGCGTCGCTTCGCTGCTCGCTCGTACCGTTGCCTTGCGAGCTAAATCATCAGGGTCTCCATTCCCCCTGTTAGGCAGGAAGCAGCCATCGCGCAGTAGCGCCTGCTGTACTTCATGAATACTGCTACTATCTGGGACCTCGCGAACTTGGATGCCTCTCTTTAAGGCAATTGCTGCGGCAGTACCCGCAGCCTGCCCCATTACCGCGGTCGTGCCCATCACCCGTACAGTACCCAGTGCCGCGTGTGTAACACTTACATTACGTCCCGCCATCATCAGATTGTTCATATCTTTGGCGATGAGAATTCTCAGCGGGATGCCGAACGGACCCACATAGCTTTTTGCCATATAGGTTTGATTGTTGTCCTCTTCAACAGCGGTTTTCTCGCTGTACTCCGCCAGTAACCCTCCGGGTTCATGCAAATCGATAAACCATCCTCCATACGCGACTTCATCGGGAAACACAGTCTTCCCTAGAGGATCATGCTCCGTCATCAAGTATTCACCGATAATTCTACGACTCTCCCGTTTACCAGGAACTTGCCCAATCCAGTCCAGTGCGTAATTCTGTGCTTCTTCCTGGAGAACCGGATCGCGGTTCTTAATATAATCCCACACCCCAAGGACATGTCGAGTTAATTCATGCCGCAACGTCTCATTATCATGGATCGTATGCCAAGGCATGGACAATTCCATCCACCAGAAGCCACTGTAAGGATTGACGCCACGTCCGCGCTTCCAGAAAAAATCGGGATCATCGTAACGAACCGCCCATTCCGGAGCTGTGAATGGTATTGGATGACCCACGTTCTTGGCTTTGATATGAATCGAACTGCCCATCACCGCATCGCTAGCTTTCTCTGGAGCATGTGGTTCACCGAACTCGTCCCGACCTTCTGTTCCGTACCGCCACTTGCAACCAGCGAGTGCCGCTACGATTCCATCACCCGTGCAATCGATGAAGGTGATCCCACTCAAATGAAGCTCGGTTTCCGCATGGCTGACGCGAGCAATAACAGCCTCGACCGTCCGCTCGTCGCTCAGTACGACATCCGTAACGGTAGAATTCAACCGGAAGGTAAGGCCCGGCGTCGCCATGGCCATTTCGTACATCACCATATCCCACACGCTGTTTATATAACCATTATCGAATATAGGGCTTTCGTGATTACGCGCCCGCTCCTCAATGAGCAGCTCGGAAATGATTCCAGTCTCGCGCGCGTAAGCATGAAAGCTGGCTGCCCCTTGAGGAGGCACGCGGATTTCAGACGAGCTGTTGCCACCGAACACGGGGCGATCCTGTACCAGACATACCTGCGCCCCGTGCCTTGCCGCTGCGACCGCTGCGGAAAATCCTGCCAGTCCTCCTCCGCAAACGACAATATCGTACGATTCCTCTACGACTCTCATCCCGATCGTTACGCGTTCCGTTCCACCCATATCCGATCCCCCCACTTTAAGGAAATGCGATACCACGATATCGAATGACGCAGCCGTATAATTCGGCTGATGCCACGTGCAAGCAATCGTCCTCTTTCCCGTATGCCAATCGGGAGATGTGATGGATATTTCCGAATTCTGATGCAAGAGCGTTAAGCTCCCCATTATCTTTAATCATGCGCGGTCTGCCTAGATCGACGAAGCCATGCTTGCACGAATAATGAAATACATGTCCCGCTTCCTTATCCCCGCCATAAATTCCGAGCACCTCTTCATGACCTTTGCGAATAAAGTCGCGAAGCTGGCCGTTGGAATAAAGCCTCCCATATACACTTCTATTCTGTAGATCGGGTGTGAGACGAAATAGCAGACCATCCAGCGTACCCAACACAACGGTACCGTCCAACAAGACAGCACCTCCTGTAATCGTCGCTTTAAACATTCGACCTCTAATGGATGCTGCTTTTACTGGCAATTGCTCGGATCGTTCTTCTTTCATGGAATAGGTTATGATATCGTCATTCCGGCCACTTAGCAGCAATCTGTCATTGTCCAGCTTGACGATAAAGCCGTCACGGGGCTCGACTTCGAGCTGTTCGAGTTTTCTAAAGTCGCTACCTTCGCTCACGTATACGAAGCCTGCGCTATCGCTACCAAGCAGCCTTCCATCATCGAGTACGGCTTGAAGCTTAACCAAGATTAGCTCTTGTGGAAGAACCGTCACCTCACAGCTCGCATGAATCAAGTCGATCCGTACAATGCGATGATCTGTCGTTAGCACTGCTACTATACTTTCACTCATCGACATACAGCTGACTGGGGCGCCCCCTTCATAAACGGGTTTAATGTGCAGAGGGCTGTTCGTAGAAAACTCCGATTCGGTTAGGATAACGCTTTGCTTACCGCTGAGAGTATACATTTTGCCGTTAATCGCGCTCATATGACTGACTGCTGTATCCTTCCAGTCCATAACCTGGTGCAGGGGCAGCGTGCTAACCTCCTTAGCCTCGATGTGCATGAAGGCTGCAGTGCCAACGCCGTTGTAATTGGGTTCGACATAAGGACTAATGACCGCGTTCGGCACATCTTCTTCTACCGGCTGCAGCTTACTCACATCTACAGCCAATATGTAAGGAGAAAACTCACCGCATACATCTACCATATGGAGCAACCCATTATCGTCGAAAATCATTTCACAAATATATTGAGAATCCTTCCCACCCCATGTGATCAATCCTAGATTTTCGGGCTTGCCTCCGTTCAGAAGATCCCAGCGAACTAATCGGATCGGACAATATTCATCATAAGTTTTCAAACCGTAGTAGATGACGAAGTTCTCATCTGCCGCAAAACCGCCAATTCCATACGCGTTACTAGATGGGATATAGGAGGGCAGAATTGAGCCATGGCGGGTAACCTCTAACGTCTCAGGGTGTAGCTCGATAATTTCCCCATCTAGATTGCCGACCATGAGCAACGTATCCTGTGGAGTATGGAGAGCGAAAATAAATTGTCTGCGATGCTTAGTCCCGCTAGGTGGAAGAAATCTGATTTTCAAATCCTCGATCTCGTCTTTCTCGGGATCGTACCTCCAGAAGCTTCCTGAATAAGAACTACCGTAGAAACGACCATTCGAATCCTTCACAAGTCGACAAGAGGAGAACTCGGACACCTTGCCGTAGTCCTTCACTTCATTTGTCTCCAGATCCACTCGATAGAAGTGGCCTCTCATATAACCGAGAAAATAATAGAATCTGGAATCGTCGCCGAGCATTCCTCCATATATGCTTTCCCTCGGTACGGGAATCCCCTTCACTTGTACCTCGTTGGTGTCGGGATTCACGAGCATAAGGATCGAACCGGGGTACCCTTCCCAGGGATGCTCGTAATGCTGCTCGAACATCCATTGCTTATGCCCCGGTGCCGGAGCTGTATTGTGTGTCGCCATAATCAGCCGACCGTCCGGCATAAAGTCGATGCTCGTATGTATTTTACTAGGAGGCATCTGCTCCGGACCGACAATCCATATTTTCGCAACGTCTAAGATCAGTCGTAAATAACCGGTATTCGGATCATATTCATAGAGCAATGCCGTGAGCGGCTTCTCATTTTCCCCACACACACTGACATAGAATCGGCCGTCCGGAGATCGAACGAAGTCCCAAACTGCATTATGTCCCTCTTCATTAGGCAATTGTGTAAAACGTGCGTGTTGCTCGGGTATTCCAGCTAGCAAGTTTGGTTTCAACGCCTATTCCTCCCCTATGCAGACTTGTCGTCGTTATTAGTAGGTCATGTCAAGCTTGGGCGTATCCAGCTTCTTCCCTTCATACAAGGAATCCATTGCGTAGCAGATCATCCCGGTCGTAAGCAGCGTTCGATCGGCTGGGAACGGTTCTTGACCATCCATCATGAAAGCTTCAATCATTCGGGTCAATCGTTCAAAATGGGCAAACGGCCGATCCAAGTCACTGTCGCAGAGCGCAGCAGTGACTTGCTGTTGATGGCGAAATGCGAAGCTCCACTGCTCCACCAGCCTCTTAAATTGAATAATATAACCCTTCGTGCCGTCTCGATATTCGATAATGAACAAAGCCGGATCGGGTTCTACCTCTCTTGGACGCACGGCGGGCAAATTCGGTATCGCCTTTAATGCTTGTAATAATAGATCCTCCGGCCACTCTCCCCGATCCATCGCGGCCCAGGCTTCTCCGTCGGTACCTCTAAGTAAATGGATCGATCGGACGCCGGTTTCTCCGCCCTCTCGCTGTTCAGTAAGCGATTGCAGAACCTCCAACGCGTGAATCCCGTAACCTTCGAGCCCCCCCGAGCTAACGACGACGACTTCTTGCAAGGTTTTGAGATGGCGTTGATCAAACGTTGGAACATGTTCGCAATGTGGAATAGATGAGCCTCCCATAAACGGTATCCCTCTAGCCCTCATTTGTTCATACATCCAAATCGCATCATCAAATTCGTAGGCGAGGTGCTTATCGGAGAAGATTGGAACCATGAGATCGAGTTCATCCAGCGCAGCGATTGTTTCCTCTAAGAAGCGTCTACGCGGATACATCATCTGCTCTTTTTCATTTAAGGGATAGTCCCCATGCTCACCAATTAGGATGACGCCATCAATTGGCTCTGTGCAATGACTGGATCGAATGGTCTCCCTAATCGTCAAGTAAATGGGTATCCCACAACGTAATGCTTCTCCCCTGCTCATATCATTCTCCGGTACTTGGTCCGTATATAAAGATACGACCTCAATGAGGGGATTATAGCTTAGACCGCCGAGAAGCCGGCCAACTATGACCTCAGCGTGGGAATTATAGCGATATTCCGTTACGATTGCCGCTACTTTAACCTTACCGCTTGCTCGATATCCGCCCATTGGATCTCCCTCCAACAACCGATTACAATCACCGCCTGCTAATAAGTAAATTTTATCTTCGTGCCCATATATAGTCAATAACTTTTCATAAATGTATAATAATTTTCCTTATATAATTAAGATGTGTTACTTCTTGTACTTTTTTATAATCATACTCGATAGATGATGTTAAAGACTGTCGAATCTTGACCATTAATAGCCACAAAAAAACACCCAAAGAATTTCATTGGATTAACCATGAGTTACATCCAATGTTTATCCTTAAGGGTGTATTCGTAATGTCTTAGCTCGGAAAGTGATCACTCATGAAGGGATAGGACCTTAATCCACTCCTACCCGCCTACGGACTCCGATATCCGCTCTCGCCATTAGCTTTCATTGTCAGGAGTAATAACTGGTAGATCAAAAACATACCGAGGTAAGCACCCGATACAAGAAAGAACGGATTGAGTAAGACGGCATGGATTGTCGTCATAAATACGACATGGTCCCTAATGATTTGGTATACCGATACTGCAGCGATATTCCCAAAAATAAGCGCCGCGACGATTGACGCAACATGAAATGCGTATTGGAAGTGGACCCATCTCCCCTGCACATACGCCATCATTAGCGGAATCACAATACTTGATAGAATGATTATGATCGACATAGGCTTCACCTCGCCCCTAGTCTTTACTTCTTTCTGCGGAACATACATTCCGCCCATCCATGTGAAGGCTAAAGTGACTTGATCATATGGTCATATAGACTCTCAGACTGAAACACTTGATATCCTTGCATGGAGACCTGCTAATTGTATTCTAAATGCACAATCAATCGCTTAGCTGTATGAATATTTTAATTATGATCCAGATTGTCCTTAACTAACCTTTAAGAGGGCGTGGTTATCATAAACAAAGTCGTTCTGCATTCAAAATTGTATTATCATGACCCGAAATACGGATTTACGGTAAAGCTTCCCTGTTGGTGGCGAAAATACATTGTCGTTAGGACAAAATCACGGCTGAGTGATGGGGAATACGGAGTATTTTTCCTTTTCAAGTACAAAGGAAAGATATATGAAGAGGTATTAACCTTGCTTGTCTTCCGGATGACACGTAAACAGTGGCTTAAACAATATGAAGACTCGCCGATCATCTTCATTGCTGAGCGCAAAGGACGTATTTTTGCTTATGTGACACCCGAAGAGCTGCCTAGTGAATTTCTAAATAAATCGAAGCAAGACTATGATTACAAAAAATACGGCAAACCGATTCGCTTGCTAAAACGTATGGTCAATATTAATATCCCTGCAATTGTGAAAAAGTTTCACTTTCGCTAACATCAACGAGTCGGCAAAGATTGCGCAAGCCGGAATCCAAGATCATCGATGCAAAATGATGGGTGACTACGACGACGGCAAGTGGCCCCACAACCCCTTTCCACTTCAGCCCAGCTGCCTCCACGAAAAATACGATAGGGGCCATAAACCTTCTCATCATATAAATCCCAGCACCACTCCCAAACATTGCCTAACATATCGTTCAGACCCCATGCATTAGGTACCTTTTTTCCCACTTCATGGACATGCCCGCCTGAATTTTCATTGTACCAGGCAATTGAATCAAGCTCTCCGTATCGATATCCTGTCGTTCCCGCTTTACATGCGTACTGCCACTCTGCTTCTGATGGAAGGCGATAGCCGTCAGCCTCCCAATCACAGATCACTTCTTCCCCCTCGTTGATTATCGAATAACACTCCTTCAATCCAGCCTTCAGGGAAAGTAGATTGCAGAAATAAATCGCTTCGTTCCATGAAATATTCACAACTGGCTTCTGAGCTTCTTCCGAAGAAATCGAAGATTTATTAGTAGTCGCGCAATAGAGCTCCATCGTCACAGGATATTGGGCAAGAAGGAATGGTTTAATTTCAGAACTCCATACCCTTTTGGTTCGATCATCTCTTAACTCTATTTCTCCGCGTGGTATATGTAGCATTGAAACTTGGCTCTGAATCCCATCTGACACTTCACTTACCTCCTTCTCATCAGAGTTAACCTCTCTCATCACGCTCCTCCAATTACCTTTTTGACATAGTCCTCACATATATATCGATTATCCTCACCATTCATCGGTTGGATATTGGCTACTCTAAAGAAGCTTAGCCCGACAACCATCGCAAGCATGCCGTATGCAGCACTTTGCGTATCATTTACCTTCATTTGCCCTGCCCGGTTACCGTAGTCAAAAATTTTCTCTATGCCTTTAAGGTCTTCCTTATAACCCGCGGCAACGACTTCTTGTAGCTTAGGATCCAATACCGCTTTAGAGAAGAAATGAAGAAATAGCTTTGCTTGATCTTCATGTGGAATATACATTCTTTCATTTCCTTCAAGGTCTGACACATTAATTAATCCTTGCTCAGCATCGCTATAAGGTGGTAGGATGTGCTGCAACGTAACTCCTATCATATCTTTTGGGGTCATTGTATGCTGAATTTGCGAATTGATCTTCAAACCATAGTAGGCTAAAAATGCCTTAAAAGCCTCTATAATCAAGTTATCTTTATTCTTAAAGTAATAGGTGACGACCCCCTTCGAGCATTCCGCGTACTTCGCGACCTTATCCAGAGTCATGCCATCAATCCCGTGTCTACTTATACAGGTAAGTGTGGCGTTTATGACTTCTGCTCGACGCTTTGGCTCTATTCCTACTTTAGGCATTTTTTCACTTCCTCGTTTCATGAATAGCTGACGTTCCGTTTATTTATACTGAACAGTCAGAATAAATAAAGCATATCGAATTCTCCACGCACTGTCAAGCAAGTAGACTTCACCCACCTTCTTACCCTATGTGCAAAAAAGCCCTCATCCAGTAAGAAGATGAGGGCTAAAAGCTTAGAAATCTTTAACGAGACTCGAAATTATCTAAATTGCTGGTGCCGGAACACCGTACTCAGCCCACTGCTCTTTCGTCGGGCCGTACAGATCTGGTACTCGAAGACCAGCCTGACGCATCAACACTGTCATTTGACCACGATGATGAATCTCATGCTTGATAAGAACTTCCAGAACCAAGCCGTTCGGCCACTGATCACCGTACATGTCGCTCATGACAAGCAGATTCTCATTATTCCAGCTAGACTGCACGGTATTTAGCAGCGCTTGCGAGGTCCGATTATAGGCTGCTACAATTTCCGCTGCCGAAGTGGGTACCGGCTCGTCCTCACCAGGTCCTTCGAAAGACAATCCAGTACGCGACGGCATTTCGTGCAAGGTTAGAACAATGTGCCAAGCGAGGCGACCTAGCGTGCGATGATCATTCGTAATTTGTTGACCTAGCGACTCGTCGGTTAGTAGCTCCAACGTACGTAATGTTGCTGCTGTTTCATAGCTCCAAGCGGTGACAAAATCTTCGATTTGTTTGTACATTTCAGAAATCCCCCTTTAGAAGTGGTCATCATCATTATAACAGAATACGCACATTTGTTCTCGTTTTTCTGCATTAATTTTCTAAAATTTGATCGACTCGTTCTTTTGCATTTTTCCAACCTGTCATAAGTGGAAAATCGTATTGCTCACGAGCCTTTAGATTCCAAGGATGCGGAATGCAAAGTACTTTTTTCCCGGCTTCTAGGGCAGGCACTAAATTATGAGGACCATCATCGATCAAGAGATCGTAGTCGATCAGGTATTTACGCTTGCAAGCAATGAAATTCTCGACAGAAATGAACGGCATATGCTTCTGGAGCCAGTTCCACTTCTCGATGACCGATTTAGGCTCGCTAGCCGTAACGATAATGACATCGTAAGCATTGTGGAGTTTTTCCATCTCCTCTATGACATGCTCGTCGAACAGATCAAGCTCCTCGAATAGCCCAGGACGACCGAAGAATACATCTTGCGTGCACTCCGGATGACGCAAGTGATCCGTATTCCAATCGAACATTTCCTCATATTGAAGCGGGTGAGTCGGGAAATCGTTGTTATTATGGTATATCGCGCGTTTGACGAGATGGCATATCGTATCGTCCATATCGACAGCGATAATAGATTTTCTCATTCACTTTCCTCCACTTTGCCTTTTGACATTAACTTAGACCTACTTTACCTTATGCATCCTTTGTTGTCGAAAGATTGTTCACTAGTGAATCATACTGCAAGATTAGCTCCTTCGATGGACGAATACCGAGCTCCCTACTTAGAAGCTTAACATAATCGGTATATTGTGCGGTTAATGCCTTTTTGTTCCCGTCCAGTCCGTGTATCTTCATTAGCATTCTCAAGATCGATTCATCGAGTGGGTTACGCGAGTATAGCTTATATAACAGCTTTAAGGCAATGGTTGTGCTTCGATGGGTAATTAGCTCCTCAGAAACCCGTTTCACGAAAGAAGCATACATGACCGCAAATCGCTCAGCTTCATAAATCGCCCAAACATAAGATTTATTGCCGAATAAGTCACCCGTATAAAGTCTCTCAACTTGAAGCACATCTTCAACATCAGAGGAGTCGATCCTCTCCAGCTTCCCAGCCTTCTGTTCAAATTCCTCAAAATCGATAACTGTATGTGATAATTCCAAAACGTAACCATCATTTTCAGAGCGAACAACCTCGCGCAAACCAAGCGGTTCTAGGGACTTGCGCAGCTGATAGACGGTCGTATTCAAGTATTTTTCCGCGCTATCTCTGGACATGCCTCCGAAGATATCCGTAACGAGCCGGGAACGAGCAATCCGTTTACCGCGATTTAGTAATAAGTACGCAAATAATTCAGCACTTTTGCTAGATATCCATTTGACCCGGCCCTCCTCGTTCTGTACGGAGAAATCACCTAATGTCGTAATAAGAATTTCACGATTCCCCTTGGCATCCGCAGGCTTCAATAAATGTGCTCGAGTGGATTCTCTAACCGCTAACGCACGATTTATCGTTCGTTCCAATCGTTCCTGTGATACTGGCTTAACCAAATAATCCGTAACTGACAGATCATATGCCTCTAAAGCAAATTCTTTATGAGAAGTGACAAAGACGATTTGTAAGCTGCGACTCACCTCATCCATCCTAGCAGCAAACGACATCCCACTTTCGCCCGCCATAGAGATGTCCACGAATGCTAGCCCTATGTCGACATTTGCACTCAGAAACGTCTCTGCAGTCAGCGTATCCGTGAATGCTCCGACGACCTGTACCTCAGGGTACTTAGCCAGCATTTTACGCATGATCAAATGCATCACAGGTTCATCATCAACCAGTATGATTTTCATACGCTTTCACCGCCATTCCATTGCTTTTCATCGTTCCAGCTCCGCTAACAGTGCCGGGTAAACTGAACCTAAAGGTCGTTCCTTCACCAGGTACACTATCGAATTGGAGATTGCCCCCATGGATGCGAAGAAATTCGCGAGTAAGTACGAGGCCAAATCTCATCTCATTTCTCTCATTCGAATAACCTGGCTCCTTAAAGAACATCTCTTCTTGCCGCAGTAGCTTGGACGTCTCTTCGTCGATCCCCATTCCATTGTCGCTCACAGAAACAACCACTTGATCGCCTTCCCTAAAGGCGCCAATCGCAATTGTTCCGCCTATGCCCGTAAACTTGATCGCATTCGATAATAAATTTCGGAAAATGAGGTCGAGCATCTCTTTGTCGGCACTCACCGTCAACGTCTCGTTAATACGCTCTATCATTTGAATATTCTTCATCCCAGCCCTAGCTCCAACAAGTGACAAAGCTTGATTTACAACCTGTCGTAAGTTCCAGGACTGCGGACGAAATACGATTTCCCCTTTCTGGCTACGATACCAATCAAGCAAATGATCGACAAGCTGGAACGTACCACGCACTTGCTCTTTAATTTCCCGGAACAATTCAGCATGCACGATCTCCTCATCCGTCTGCTCCTCGCCCAACAGCTCTGTCAAGCTGACAAGAAGCGCAATGGGATCGCGGATATCGTGAGCCACAACGGTGAATAGCTTGTCCTTAAATGCATTCAAGTGAGACAGCTGTTTCGCATTTTCACGCAATCTCTCCTCATTCTCAATCAGCTCCGTAATATTGTTGAACATGAGCATTTTCCCGATCGGGATTTGACCCATATCGTATATGAAAGTTAAGGTGCAATTATAATGCTTGCGCTGATTATTCTGATATTGCTGAAATGAGAACCGTTCATCCCCACTTTCAACAGCTTGAATCCGTTCTAATAGTTCAGGATAAGCAGTCCATAGAGCCTTACCGGACGCGGGATACTTATTCATTGTACCCAACATGGGAAATACCTCTTCAGCCGCGCGATTGCAGTTGACGATTTGATTTTCATTATCGAGCAATACAACCCCATCCCGAATTGTATCGAACACTTTGGCTAACGCAAGGGGTGTCAATCGAAGCAGATTGAACCGGAAAATACCCCATACATATACAAGGCCAGATATGGCAAACCCAAATGGCGTTAAATCGACGAGGATACCGAAGAAGAAAGCGATATTGCAGAGCATGGGGGCTGTCGCGCCTAATATGAGGACTACAATCTGTTTTCGCACGACCGGTAGGGACTTCAAATACATGGGGATGAAAAGTAACATTCCGAATGCAAGTATGAAATAACTGTATAGGGCATGTATATGATATCCAATTCCCTTAACTGTTGTGTATAGAGGGAGTTCCGAGTTTGTATTCAGCACGTATTCCTTATAGATGAGATGATGCCAATCATTAGTCAAATGGAGGAAAAAAATCGCCACAGGGATGACAAGAAGACCTATGACGAGACGTCGTCGATAACGAGCCGCCACTCCCGTAAATTGAATGACCAGAATGAGCCAAAATATCGTGACGAAGGGAATACCGAAATATTCAATCTGGAGAGATAGCTTCACTTCTTGCAAGCTTGAGCTTAATATCTCTAACGCATAGCCTAATGCATAAATTGACGCCGCCAGCATCATAAAAACCATTGTTCTTGCAACCTGCAAATGGCGTTTACGATACGACAAGAAAGAGACGAACAGCATTAGCGCCGTCGCGAGAAAAAGCAATATCGACATCAATTGACCTGTATCCACGACTATGACCCCCAAACAAACCTAAATATCCATAAAGCATCCGTTCATGTGACCTTAACGCTAGCTATTATACCATTTGGAGAAGCAACCAGTAAAAATATCCACTTTATAATCCGACAAAATGAAAAATATTTCGACACCCCTCACTATCGTTTAGGCCTGATCCTACGCGGATTTGGTCCATTTCATGCTGATTTCTTTCATTATTCATTTATTGGTCATTCCTATACTTAGTTTAGGTACATACAGTCCAGTGATGGAACTGAAAAAATCTATTTAATATGAAGGGGTAGAATCATGGATCTGTATTTAAAGTCAAAGAAGTTAGGGATACTGACGCTGATTTTATGCTTGATCGGATCGATTTTCACGAATACGGCAGAAGCATCTGGAACGAGAACTGGTTACAGTCAACCTCCATGGAAGGAAGTGACTCCGTCGCCCTCCCCAGGACCAAGCGCAAGATTTGCATCGGCCATGGCTTACGATGAAGAAACTGGCAATACCGTGCTTTTCGGCGGAGCTGACTTTAACTATGATGTTCTGAATGATACTTGGGTGTGGGACGGGGACAAATGGACGGACGTGACACCTGCCGACCCGAACGATTCTCCGGAACCGAATGAGTATGGTGAAATGGCTTATGGGGGTCCTGAGAATGGAATGCTATTCTTCGGTGGTGAGAACGTCAACTATTATAACAAAACGTGGCTATGGGACGGAGCCAAATGGAACGATGTCACGCCGGCAGATACAAGCGTGAACTATCCTCCCGCGCGACAACAATTCAGTATGGTTTATATCGGGGATGGCGAGGTCCTTCTCTATGGTGGATTCGGTGAGTATGGCTACTTGTACGACACGTGGATATGGAACAAGATGGGTTGGCGAGAAGTGACGCCTGTCGATCCGAACGACTCTCCCACATACATTCATCGAACGAGCATCGCTTACGACAAGAAAAATGACGAAGTCGTTTTATTCGGTGGGTATACGAGTAATACCCCTCCCCTCTCGAATAAGACCTGGATCTGGGACGGTCATGTATGGAATCTTCGAACACCCGCCACCTCGCCTCCACCACGCGTATTTGCTAGTATGGTCTATGATTCGAGCATCGAGAAAGTCATTCTCGTTGGCGGAGAGGCAACCTACGTTCCTAAAGATGACGTATGGTTCTGGGATGGTGATACTTGGACTGAGCAGGTTGAAGCGAATTTGCCTACGCTAAGCTTATCCAATATGGTCTTCGATAGTCGGAAAGGTCAAACGGTTCTCTTTAGCGGTTATAATGATGACTACCTTTTCGAAACCACTTGGACGCACCGAATTTCAGAAGTATCCGAAGTGAAAATGACTCCTTCATCTAATGTGGAGAATACAGTTACGGATTGGTCGGTTGAATTTACAACTGGACATTATGGATCTTTGATAGGTGGAACGGATACCCTTACTGTTCAGGCACCTGTGGGCACAACTCTCCCCTCTTCAAACCTCAATTATACAATTGAAGGCGTGCCTGCTCTATCCGTAACGCAAACGGCTTCCAATGAGGCAACACTAACGCTTTCGCAAAATATAGCTGCAAACACAAGTGTGAGTATCTTGATCAGCAGCGTCACCAACCCTTCTTCAGGCAGTTATACTTCAACAGATTTTGTCTTAGCAACAAGTCAGGACATCGTTTGGACAACAGCATCAGAGGGAATGGTTTTCATTGTTCCCGATCATATCGAGCTTATCGCGACTCCTTCCATGGTTACCGTTGGTGGCAGCATTTCTGTTGCCGGTATTGTTTATGACAGCAATGAAATACCTGCTACTGGCGTCGTTGTTAGCTTAACAGTCACATCAGGTAGCCTCGGCTCATCTAAAGTTACCACAGATGCAAAGGGTCAGTTCAGTACCATTTTTACGGCCTCTTCTGTCCCTGAAACCGTAACGATTACTGCCGTGGACATTGCAAATCAATCTGTTCAGGGCACTGCTTCCGTCCAGGTAAATAGAGCCGTACCTGTTCCCGATCATATTCAACTTGTAGTTACACCTTCTACAATAACGATCGGAGGAAATGTCTCAATTACTGGCGTTGTAAATGACAGTCAAGCTATGCCGATTTCGGGTGCTATAGTCGTGTTAACGGCCACATCAGGAAGATTAGGTTCATCTCGCATGACAACGGATGTTAGTGGTCAGTTCAGTACGACATTCACGGCACCTTCAGTACCCGGAACCGTGACGATTACTGCCGTTGACAATACAAATCCATCCGTTACGGGGAATGCAACCGTACAAGTTAACAATCGTTCAAACGGTGGAAACACGGGTGGTTCAGTTGGAGGAGGTCAACCAAGCTCCCCACTCTCCTCAACCAATGGTAAATTAACAGTACCTCCTGGTAAACAAGGTACAGTCAGTCTAGGTGATGAGGTAACTGTCTCAATTCCAGCTAACAGTACGCCTAAAGAGCTGCAAATCACTATTGAAAAGGTATTGAATCCGAAGGATATTCCAGTTAATGCAAACAACCAGATCACTTCCATCTATGCGATCTCTAAGAACATTCCGGATGACTTCACGAAGCCGGCAACGTTAACCATCTCGTTCGATCCTACGAAATTGAATTCTGACGAATATCCTGTTGTATTCTACTTTGATGAGATGAAGAAGAATTGGGTGCAAGTCAGTGGCTCACAGGTAACCGGAAAACAAATTTCTGTAGATATCACTCATTTAGGTACGTTTGCCGTATTCGGCGTTCCAAACAAGGGGAATAGCCCAACGCCTGAAATGACCTTTAGCGACATTGCCGGACATTGGGCTGAAGCCAGTATCAAACAAGCAGTGAGAAGTGGAATTGTCAAAGGCTACCCAGACGGTTCGTTTAAACCTAATCGTACCGTGACACGCGCAGAATTCGCAGTGATGCTAATGAACGCGTTACAATCTCAAGATGAAGGTGCGGCATTGTCATTCATGGATTCGTCTAAGATCGGTCAATGGGCACGTATAGCAGTCGCTCAGGCTGTGCAAGCAGGTCTTATCAAAGGCTTTGAAGATGGTAGCTTCCGTCCAGATGTAGACATCACTCGATCAGAGATGGCAGTGATGATCGCGAGAGCTTTGCGTTTGGCATCCGAAGAAAAGCTAACGAGCTTCACAGATGACAGTCACATACCCGCTTGGGCAAAAAGTGCAGTGGATCTTATTAGCAATAGGGGTATTATGCAAGGCAAAGGCAGCAATACCTTCTTCCCTAATGACAAAACAACTAGAGCTGAAGCGGTAACAGTCCTAATCAATTTGTTGGCTCACATTCCTCCAAGAGGATAAGGTTAAATCGTTCAAAAGGCAGGTTACCGATGATATGGTAACCTGCCTTTAATCTTCAACATATTGATTTTGCTTCACTCAGGAAAAATAGATGCTATTTCAAATAGGGAGCGGGATTAACCTGTACTAATTTTTTACGAACTTCAAAGTGGAGATGATTACCGGTAGATATGCCTGTTGAACCTACCAGACCGATTTTTTCACCTCTTTTGACAGTCTTGTCTGTTTTCACAAGAATCGCACTTAAATGTCCGTATAAGGTTACTAAGTCTCCACCGTGATCAATGGCGATTGTGTTTCCGTAGCCACTTGTGCTTTGCGCGATGGTGACGACGCCAGACTCTGCTGCATATACAGGCGTACCTTTAGGTGCAGCCATATCCAATCCCCCATGAAGCTTTCTCTTACCGGTAACAGGATGATCGCGATACCCAAATTCGGATGAAACCCGATAATCTCCCTTCAAGGGCACGCCAAGCTTGCCACCTTTGTAATAGTTCTTGATTCGGTTTTTCTTCGCCGCCAGAGCGGAAGCTTCCTTCATGAGTTGCGTAAGCTGCTGCTCTGCTTCTTCACTGATCTCTTCCATGTAAGTAATTTGCTTATCTAAGTTCGCTAGTAAGACTTCCTTATCCAATTCCTCTTGGTGTAGCTTCGCCTTTTGGGCTTCCAATTGAACATAGAGCTCCTTAACATCCTTCAATTCATTTTCTCTTTGAATTTTCTTCTCCGCGACTTCTTCTGAGTATTTCTCCTTCTCATTCGCGATGTTGCGGTCCTGAGTAGTGATCGATTCAACTACGTCGAGCCGAACAAGAAAATCTGAGAAGCTTGCCGCGCTAAATAGAACGTCTAAATACGATACAGGTCCAGCCACGTAAGCCATACGTACCCTCGAGTCCATCAGTTCTTTACGGTTATTCAGCTGTTTAATCGCTTCATCTAGCTCTTTGCCTGTTGTTACTAGCTTCTCTTCTGAAGCCGCAATTTCAACTAATGTTTCATCTAGCTTTTGCTGAATCTGACCTATTCGTCCAAGTACGGCTTCTAAATCTTCTTTCGTTGCTACTTTCTTTCCCGTTAACTCTTTGACGCTTTTCGTGGCATATCGCTGTTTTTGCTGGGCTTTATTCATCTCTTCTTGGTTTTTTTTCAGATCTTGATTAACTTTCTCAAGTTCGGACAACGCTTGTCCTCTGTATGGGTTTGTAATGAGTCCTGCTATTAGAAGCATCGTTATTAACAGTAGTAGTTTCCTTCTCACAACCATTCTCCTTCTACGATGAGGTTTACATGAAATGTTAATTCTACAGATTTATTCGAGTACTCATTTCGACATGATGTATTATTATTCCTTTTTTGAGATCATCTTTTTAAGTAAATGTGTCGAAACATAAAAATGGACCAAGGCAATTTCACCCTGGTCCATTGACTGATTTGAAGTGTCTACATTAATGCGAAGCCGAATACTCTTTCATTTCGGCAGCGGGATCAAATTTCTCTTTACTCATGAACAGCGCTGCAAGAAGAGCAATAACAGCGGGGATAATCGCCCAAGCAAACGTATGAACAATGGATGAGGAAAGTGCCTCTGTAATCTTATCCAGAACCGGAGTCGGAATTTGATCCCGGGTTTCCGGCGTTAGAATTTTACGAGGATCGCTTAGATCGACACCTTCCGGCATTTGAGCGCCACCGCTGAACATGGCAGCTAATTTATTCATAAACACATGGCTTTGAATTATTCCGAATACCGTAATCCCCAGCGTCATTCCTAGTGACCGCATGAAGTTAAGCGTCGAACTTGCAGAGCCGCGTTGTCTTGCAGAGAAGCCATGAATCGCCGCATTACTTAATACAGAGAACGAGGCTCCGATACCTAAACCGACCAAAATCATGAAGATCGTAACGATAAAGCGCGTAGATCCAGTCGTTAACGTAGTAAGCAGAGCAATTCCCACAACAAGCAACGCTAAAGTCGGAATCATAATGGAGCGATACTTAAACTTAGTAAGCATGGCGCCTCCACCCGCTGCAGTAACGACGGAGCCAAGCATCATCGGAAGCAGGACAAGACCTGAATTCGTTGCCGATCCACCGAGAACACCTTGGATGAAGATCGGAATGTAGATCGAAGCCGTAATAAACGCTGCCCCAGCAAACATAGCCATAATATTACTTGTTGAATAGAGACGGTTCTTAAACATACCGAAGGTGATGATCGGCTCTTGAGCACGACGTTCGATCATAATAAATGCAATGATAAGCAGCGCAAAAGCTGCGAATAATCCTATAATCATGCTGGAATCCCAAGCATACTGCTTACCACCAAACTCAAGCGCAAACATAAGGCACAGGATTGCAGCGACAAGCGTAAAAGCGCCAAGGTAGTCGATTTTTTGTTTGGAATGCTCGACGGATTCTTTGTAGAAGAAAGCAATCATCACGAAAGCAATAAGGCCTAGTGGTAAGTTGATGTAGAAAATCCACTGCCAATTGATATAATCCGTAATATAAGCCCCCAGAAGCGGACCAAAAATACTGGAGATTCCAAATACAGCACCGAACAAACCGCCCATTTTCCCACGTTTATCGGCAGGAACCACATCGAACATGATCGTAAATGCGATGGGCATTAGAGCTCCGCCACCAATACCTTGAATTGCACGGTATATACTTAGCTCTACGATCGTGTCTGCCGTACCACATAAGGCAGAGCCGATCATGAAGACAATGATCCCGAATATAAAGAAGCGTTTACGACCATACATATCTGATAATTTACCGAAAATCGGCATACCAGCCATCTCTGCCACAAGATAAGCTGAAGTTACCCACATTAATTTGTCAAAGCCGCCAAGCTCTCCGACAATCGTACCGATTGCAGTTGCTACTATGGTGTTATCCATAGATGCCATAAGAATGGCCAGCAGTAAACCTCCAAGGATAACGCCCATGTTATTTTTCTTTACCATCGAATCTTGTTCCCTCCACATTGTTCATATACCCAACCATCATGATCAAAGCCCTTCGGCCAAAATCCGTTTCAAAAACAAACCCGTATAAGAGGTCTGGCTTGTAGCTACCTGTTCTGACGTGCCTTCGGCAACAAGCTTCCCTCCAGCTGCGCCCCCTTCTGGGCCAATATCAATAACCCAGTCGGATTCGCGGATCAATTCCAGACTGTGCTCGACAACGACAACAGTATTACCTGAATCCACCAGCTTACTCAATAAAATATGAAGCTGCTTAATATCAGACGGATGCAAACCAGTCGTCGGTTCGTCCAATAAATAAAGAGTATGGTTTTTGGATGGCTTACTCAACTCCTTAGCTAGCCTTATCCGTTGCCCCTCTCCGCCCGATAAGGTTTTGACGGATTGACCCCACTTCAGGTAGCCTAGCCCAACCTCGCACAGCATTTCGATTAAACCTGCGATTTTAGCTTCCGACTTAAGGATAGGTAGGCTCTCCTGCACCGACATATTTAACAGATCAGAGATAGAGTAGCCTTCATACTGAACCTGCAATACCTCATCCGTAAACCTTCTCCCCCTGCAGTCATGACACTTAACCTCCAAATCCGGAAGGAAGTTCATATCCAAGCTAAGTACGCCTAGTCCCTGACAGGTTTCGCATCTTCCACCTGGTGTATTGAAGGAGAAATGCTTCGTTGTCAGCTTTCTCTTCTTGGCTTCTGGCAGCCCGGCAAATAGGGAGCGAAGATGCGTAAATACATCGGTATAGGTCGCGACATTCGAACGCTGCATTCTCCCCATCGGGGATTGATCGAAGATCACGATATTTCCGATATGCTCAATTCCCGTTATTTCCTTACATCCCTTCTGCTCAGGCTCTTTCTGATTTCCTTGTGCGAGAATATCGAATACAAGGGTAGATTTACCAGAGCCCGAAACTCCCGTCACAGCGACGAGACAGCCTAGTGGGAAGGATACAGCCGGGATATCGATATTGCGAGCGAGTGCCTGCCGAATCGTAATGTGCTGTCCGTTACCCTTCCTGCGGACTCGTGCTGGAGCTGGAAGTCTCTCTGCTCTCAAATAGGCGCCTGTAACCGAAAGCTCGCTTTCCATCAAATCCTCTATGCTACCCTCTCCTACAATGGTTCCACCGTTCAAACCAGCGCCTGGTCCGATATCAATAATATGATCAGCTGCACGCATCATCTCAATATCATGCTCAATGACGAGTACGGTATTACCCAGATCACGCAGCTGCTGGAGCACTCGAATGAGACCAACCGTATCTCTTGGATGAAGGCCAGTCGTTGGTTCATCCAGAATATAGAGCACTCCGGTTAGTCCTGAACCAAGCAGCGATGCAAGCCTCAAGCGCTGAGCTTCACCACCGGACAGCGTTACCGTCTGCCGGTTCATGGACAAATAGCCAAGCCCTACATCCAAGATCCGCTTCAGACGCGTAGGCATATCAACGAGGATCGGCTCCAGCAGATGAAGGCCTTCAGGCGGGAGTGCCGCCTCCAAGCCTTTGGTCCATTCAAATACTTCGCCTAATGACCAGTCGGATACATCGTTAATAGAGGAATTGGCTACCCGAACAAGACGAACTTCTTTTTTCAGGCGAGCTCCAAGGCATTCGGGGCAAAGCTGAGCTTGAAAGAAGCCACCCTCTTTTTCTTGAGAACCGGCCTCCTCTTCCTTCTCCTTGTAACGCCGCCACAAGCCGGGGATTACACCTTCGAATTTCGTACCTTGGACTGGCTTCACATTCGGATAATGTCGCTTGAATGCTTCGCTCTCGACTCCGTAATATAACAAATCGCGCTGAACTTCACCGTAATCTCTTAAGGGCTGATCCGGGTCTAATTCAAACCCGTAATGCTTAGCAGCCGCCATAATTATACGGATCTGGATATCGCGATGGACCCCATTCAAGGAGGCAACTCCACCCTCTTTCAAGCTGAGTGCTGGATGGAAGACCGCGGCTTCATTGATGCTAGCCACGTGACCAAGTCCACTGCATGATTCGCAAGCTCCCTCTGGTTTGTTGAAGGAAAAGTGCGACATTCCCAGTTTCTCAAGTTCTGTCCCACAATGAGGGCAACCTAACCTTTGACGCTCCATATCCTCGTCTTCATCTGCCAACAGTCCTGCTGGTTCAAAAGTAGGCGGAATACTCCCGTTACAGGAAGGACATATCCGCACCCCCAGTCTCGCAAAGAGGAAACGGACAAACGTATAGAGGTCTGTCACGGTACCGACTGTCGAGCGGGGATTCCGATTCGTGACATGCTGTCCAACACTAATGGATGGGGACAACCCAGCAATGGACTCAACCTTAGGCTTGCCAATCGTATCCGCAGCCATCCTCATGGAATCCATGTACTGACGCTGACATTCCCGCTGAAGAGTGTCCATGGCCAGAGTAGATTTTCCCGATCCTGACGGTCCAGTAAGTACAACTAGCTTATATTTAGGAATAGAAAGAGAAATATTTTTTAGGTTGTTTTCACGGGCACCCTTGATCACAATGGTATCTTTCACAATAATCCTCCTCATTCCTAGCTGAAAATCTTCCCTTGGGTAAAGACCTTTGCAAATAAACAGTGAATTCGATACAATAAACCTAATTAATAACTTGATTGTCGAATATCTTGATCATCGAGATAATTTTATCTTAAAAGGAGGTTTTCCTTTTGTCAAGCCATCAGCAAGATCAAGCTAAGGATCCTCAGGAGCAATTCGTCTCAAATATGCGTTCACTAGGAAACAGAACGGTATTATATCAGCAAAATGTAGCTACCTCGCTTGGGTTATACAATAATGACTATATATCCATTGATATTCTCCGTGAAAAAGGACCGATCACCGCCGGTGAGCTCGCCAAATTAACTGGACTTGCTACGGGAAGTATAACCGCTTTAGTAGACCGACTTGAAAAGGTTGGCTACGTTCGGAGGCAAAATGATCCTAATGATCGTCGCAGAGTTATTATTGTCCCCCAGTATGAACAAAGAGAAGATGTCAGCAATACGTACCACCCCCTTCACACCGCTATGATCAAATTAGCTTCTTCCTATACGGCTGAAGAGCTTGAGCTGATTACTCAGTTTTTAGGCAAAGCAAGTACAGTGCTAGATGAGCAAATGCAACATCTTAATGCGTCAAAACAAAGCAAATCTTCTTCTTAAACCTTATTTAAAACTGAAAAGGACGATATCACTACAGTCATAAGACTCAGGATATCGTCCTTTTCTTAGGGTTACGCTCCAGCATCCACTAACAACCGCTCGATGGCTGTAAAGTGATTTGATCTAGCATGCTGCAATGGCGTAACCCCATTCTTATCGGGAATTGTTACATCAGCCCCATGTTCAATAAGCAGCTTGATAACTTGTTGCTGTTTTTCTCCGCCATTATTTAATACGATGGCTTCCATCAACGCTGTCCACCCTAGATTATTAATGTGATTAACATTAACCTTCGATCGAGTAAGCAACTCTTCAACGACTTCTACATAACCATGCTCCGAAGCGGGGATGAGTGCTGTTCCTCCATAGCGATTCGTAATCGTTGGATCTGCGCCGGCATCGTTCATTAGCTTTAGGATTTCAAGCAATCCTTCCGCTCCAGCGTATAAGAAAGGATTATCTAGCTTGTTATCCTGAAGATTGATGTCTGCTCCAGCTTCGATCAACGCTTTTACCACATCCACTTTATTGGCATGAGTAGCAGCTATAATAGCAGTTCGTCCTAGTGCATCTCTCGTATTAATATCTACTCCATTTTTGATCTCTTGTAGCACTTCATCGGTATCTCCACGTTCTGCTGCCTGAAAAAATGCTGTATTCATTGATGAAATGTCCTCCTCCGCTAAGTTTATCTGTTGCTGACACCCTGTTAAAAACCATATAACGATGCAAATCATGATGTACCGCATAAACGGACCTCTTTCTTCTGATTACGCTTCTATTTCAAGCTCCTTTTAGCTCGCGTTACGATCCGCTTGGTTTCCTTTGTATCCGAAGACTTCAGCCACTCATCACAAACTTGCAAAACCCACTCAGGGTTCGTTTTACTAGCATCATTCAACCAATTACTAACTGAATCCTGAACATACTTTACTGGATCAGATTTAACAACTTCTAAAAGCGGAAGCGCAATCGCCGGATTTTCTTTTAATGCCACAATATGCTTTGCCCACACGCCTTGTGGGCGAGTTGATTCGATAGCAAACCTTCTAATATTCGCATCTTCATCAAGAACCCAAACACTTAAATCATCTATTGAATCTATTAACTGTTTACTGATTGGCTCCCTTAAGGCCATCCAAGCAATCTCACGCACACCAAAATGGGAATCAGCAGCAAATGGGCGAATACTTCTGAGTTTCTCCTCAATGCTCAAGTGCTGATTCTGACCTACAATATACGCCGCCCAGCAGCGGACACTGTCTGAACAATGCTGAGATAATGCTACGAAGATTCGTGAACTTTCCACATCGGATATGCTATCCATAAGCACTTGCCACTCACGTGCAACTGCAGGTATTATCTTCATGATTTTTTTTCGGACAAAGCTTCCAACCTATGCATTATAGGCTTGGACTCTATTTCTAGTCCTAGCTCACACATCGTATTTTGCAGAAGTACAACATGATCCACAGCAAGCCATTCCGTCAAATTGACAGATTGTATCCTCCCCTTCTGCAGCAGTTCTACGACTTCACTTGGAATATCACTTATTTTCCGAGCTCCTTTTCTATGTAATAAATCGTTGGAGAGCAATTGTGCAACCTCAGTACACATTTAAATCTTCCTTTCTACATAATATACTTTTATATTTAGTTTACATAATTATTGTTATGTTATTTTGGCTTCCATTTCTTCACATAATGAAATAAGCTTATTTATCGTTTTCCAATTCCGTGTCGTTGCTAGAACGCCCAACTTCTCCACTTGGATGGCAAGCTTTGAATTCCGAGCACTCTTTCCATACAAGAGGAACACGTCTCTCCCCACGATTTGAAATTGATCATCCTTGGAGTCAAATTCCTTCAGCTTGTCGATACGCTCCGCTTGGGGCTCGTCCGCTAGTATTGTGACGTATAGGCACTCCCCCTCCGAAGTGGCTTCTGCATCAGCAATTTGCTTCTCTGTGAAGGGACAGCTTGCACCAATCCTCTTCAATTCCGTTGACGTTCTTAGAACAGACTTGATAGAGAGACCGAACACCTTCTCAATTTGCTGTTCGATCCGTTGACGTAGGTGAGCCTCATCTTCCTCCGACTCGAACAATATGTTGCCGCTTTGAATATAAGTCTGGACCCGGGCTAAACCTATCGCACCAAGCGCTTCCCTTAAATCTGCCATCTTCATTTTATTGTGCCCGCCTACGTTGATCCCTCGCAGTAAAGCAATGTATACGCTCATTTATTCACCGCTTTCTTAGTAGTCGATCTTACCAAACTTAAACAATTACTATTATACACAATTAAGAAAAGGTTCCTAAATCCTTGAATTGAAAAGGTCTCATCCTATTCTCTTCAACGTCTCACAACGACGATGAAGGGAATAGGATGAGACCATCAAACAGCTATATACACTTGGAATAATTATGTCATTGTTAGAGGGGAATCATTATTAAGTCCGTCGCATATATGCACGTACCGTGATAGGTGCGAAGATCGCCACAATAACACCAGCTCCAATGAGGGAAATGCCGAGATCCCATCCTATGGTTCCTGTATTAGCTAAATCTCGGACAGCTGTGACAAGGTGTGAGATCGGATTAATGTTAACAAACCACTGGAGCCAGTTGGGCATGGTATCGACCGGAACGAACGCATTAGATAGGAAGGTGAGCGGAAACAGCACGATCATCGATATCCCCTGTACGCTTGAAGCAGTACGAGCTATTACACCAAAGAAGGCGAATATCCAACTGATTGCCCAAGCACAAACGATGACAAGTACCGCGGCGATAGCCACGTTACCCAGTCCGCCATCAGGCCGATAGCCCATAATAAAACCCATAGTAAAGGTGAGTACCGTCGCAATGGTATACCGGACGGTGTCTGCCAACAGAGCTCCCGCCAATGGTGCAATGCGCGCGATAGGTAGTGATTTGAATCTGTCAAATACGCCTTTGTCCATATCCTCACGTAATTGGACGCCAGTCACGATTGAAGTCGTGATCACGGTTTGCACGAGGATGCCGGGAATGATGACAGGCAAATAGCTCGCTATATCACCAGAAATAGCCCCGCCAAAGATGTAAGTAAACATCAGGGTGAAGATGATGGGTTGAAGCGTTACATCGAACAATTGCTCCGGTGTACGCCGAATTTTTAGCAAGCCTCGATAGGCCATTGTCAACGAGTTGCGTATCGTCTGGCCGAAGCTCGTATAGTTTTTCAATTTGCGCTCAGCGCCTGGTCTAATGGTAGTCGTTCTCATACTCTTACCTCCTCCGCTTTGTTCGATTCATTGGAAGCCTGTGAGGCGTCTTCCTTCACTCCATGGCCAGTAAGGGTTAGAAATACCTCGTCAAGGCTCGGTTTCTGTACACTCATCTCCGCCAAGTGAATCCCCTCTGCTCGAAGCGCGATAAGCAGGTCAGTTACCAGGTCGGCGTTGGCCATCGGTGCAGTAATCTTTCCGGCTTCTGACGATACGATAGACTGAACCTTGAGCACCTGTTCAATCGTTCGACGGGCATTCTCGATATCCAGCGAATTTTGAACTCTTAATTGCAACGACGAGGTGCCAACTGACGCTTTCAGTTCATCCACGGTGCCTTCAGCAACAACTCGGCCATGATCGATAACCGCGATACGGTCAGCCAATTGATCAGCCTCATCCAGGTACTGCGTCGTTAGCAGAACGGTTGACCCCGTCTTCACCAAGCGGCGAATCGTATCCCACATCTGTGCACGCGTGCGCGGGTCCAATCCAGTAGTCGGTTCATCTAAGAAGATGAGCGGTGGCTGAGCAATAAGACTCGCAGCCAAATCCAGTCGGCGACGCATACCACCGGAGAAATTTTTGAGCGGTCGTCTTGCGGCCTCCGTCAAACCGAATTCCTCAAGCAGCTCATCTGCCTTGCGCTTAGCCTCTGCACGCCCTAGGCCGAGCAGCCGGGAGAAGATAATCAAATTCTCAGTAGCACTGAGTGACTCGTCGACCGATGCGTACTGACCGGTTACTCCAATTAATTGACGGACAATCTGTGACTCCTTCACCACATCGTGTCCGAAGATACGTGCTGAGCCCGCGTCCGGTCGAAGTAGGGTCGCTAGCATTCTGATTGCAGTGGTCTTGCCTGCCCCATTCGGACCAAGCACGCCATAGATTGAACCTGTACGAACATTTAAATCTACGCCATCCACTGCTCGATTACTGCCAAACGCTTTAACGAGTCCACGTGCCTCGACTGCCCATTCTCCATGGTTGTTATCTAATTGCTTTCTGTATAAATGATCCATTACCATTCCTCCCAATTAACTGATTACTTAGGAATGATAAATCACTTTTATGAACTGAATGTGAACGGTAAAAAACCACGTCATAGCGACGTGGTCTTGTTCGTGTTCTCATTAATTATCCTTTAACTACTCTTACTTTCTTGAAATATTGATTTAGCTTTTCTGTACATAAGAGCATTGCAATAGCGAAAATAAAAATAAGCGTCGGAAAAATACCCATCGTTGTATAAGAGGCTATCAAGCCAATCATAGGTGGGACGAACGTACTCCCCGCATAAGCAGTTGCCATCTGAAAGCCCATAATGGACTGAGCATGCTTTTTCCCGAATCGTACAGGGGTTTCATGCAGCATACATGGAAAAATGGGCGCTAAACCCAAGCCTATAATAATATAACCTATAAGCGATACAATAGTTGGAAATGGTAATACTAACAGTATTGCACCAACTAACGCAATAAACTGACCATACCTAATCAGCTTTCGATTGCTCATTTTAAAAGTGATGAAGCCCGTAACCAATCGACCAAATGTAACCCCTAGAAAAAACAAGGATACCCATTTCGCTCCAGTTGAAGCCGGTAAATCTTTAATGTTTACAAGAAAGCTACTTCCCCACAATCCTATACTAGCTTCGATCCCACAATAAAATAAGAACGTTAACATGGCTAGCTTAACTCCTCGTAGTTGCCATGGCTTAGTGTTCTCTGAAGCTTGCTCTAACTCCTGATAGTGTATCTCGTTTTGACTTTCATCATTCAACACATTATTGCTTTTAGCAACTTTATCCCACAAAGGAAGAGATGCGAACAGAATGATAACTAAAATAAATTGAATAATTGCTACAGTTAGATAACCTTGTCTCCATAAATTTTCCCCAGAAATGTAGGATGCCATAATAATAGGACCAAGTGTCGCCCCTACTCCCCAAAAGCAATGTAACCAGCTCATATGATGAGCTTTATAGTGTGCAGCGACATAACTATTTAATCCCGCATCTACAGAACCCGCACCTAAACCTAGTGGAATCGCAAATAGAATTAACCACAGGAGTGAAGGTGACCATGCAAATCCAAGTAAAGCGACAGCAGTCATCATAACGCTTATAAGTGTTACTTTCCCCGTGCCAAAACGTTTAAGTACAGTGCCACTCATTAAACTCGACACTATCGTACAGCCTGCAATAACCATGGAAACAATGCCTGCGGTTCCTATGGAAGCATTCAGATCCATTCTCATGACTGGCCATGCCGATCCAAGCAAGGAGTCTGGTAATCCTAAACTAATAAAAGCTAAATAAATAATCATGATAAAGAAAGTCGCCATTGTGATTTGTACTCCTTAAGGTTGGTTATCTGCTTGTTGAGAAATTAATAAATGGAGTCCAAGACTTTGTAATCCTTTAAGATAATCTTGCTTTAAGTCACTTACATTTAACTCAGGAAGATGTTCCTGCGGAACGTATGCGGCACTTCGCTCAGCAATTTGATTAAGCACTACCGTATCTATCTCATCCCCATTAAAAATAATAAAATGAGGATTCAAAATAGCTGTGATAGATGCCACCAATCGACTAATCGCATCAATTTTATTCTCCATCTGTAAAGTAGCTGTTAATTCACCATTTTCGTTGGATAAGGCTTCTATAAAATTTCTATCGTTATACTGCGGGACAAATGAAACCTCTCCTGAAAAAAACGTTTTTCCACGAACAATTTCACCATTGATTACCATTCCTGCACCAGGACCATTTTGCCCTAAATAGACATACATTAAGGAAATGTCTTGCTTCAGCTTAAGTTGTGTCATATAGCCGATTACAGCAGCATTCATGTCATTTTCAACGACTGTGGGAATGGACAGTTTGTCCTCTATATGCTTTTTCAGATCTATATCTTTATATTGTTCATACCCTGGGATAAGAAAGATAGTTCCGTTATTAACGGCACCTGGTACACCTATAGCTACGGAGTTAATCTGAGGATAATCCAGTTTTTCACTTTCAATAAGCTTGACCAATTCATCTACATCTTCGGCCAGAATACTAGGCATATTCCCTAGCTTAATGACTTCACCGATACAGTTGTAGATCGTAAATGTTGTTTCGTTTTTTTCTAAAAATATAGCCAATCCCAACATGAAATTGGGATTGTAGGCATATCTGATCGCTCTTCTTCCACCGCTAGACTCATCAAGCCCAATAATAGCTACTTCTCCTGTATCCACCATCTGCATTAAAAACTTACTTATCGTTGGAAAGCTGTAAGTCAGCTTATGACTCAATTCGACTTTTGTTGCCCTTCCTAATTCCAATAATGCTGATCGAATGCTTCGAATAATTTCTGATTTCAATTGTTGCGAAGATAGATTGATCTCACTCACCTTACTTTCCCACCTATTATCACCAAGACTTATTAAACGCATTTAATAAGTTGTCATCATAATAGCAGGAATAGGATGTGACGACAAGATGAAATCCATTTTTTTGTCTATTTTATACGCTGAAGCAAATGTTAGAATAGAATACACAGTTCAATAACCGTTAGGAGCATTAAAATTGCAGGCACATCCAATTCGTATTTTACGTTTAACAGGTCTTTTAGATGGTCTTTCCTTACTTGTATTACTAAGTATCGCTATGCCTTTGAAATATATTTGGGGGATAGATAAAGCCGTAACCATAATGGGAAGTATTCACGGAGGCATTTTCTGTTTATATGCATTAGCCATCTTTTATGCTGCAATTCGGGTAAAGTGGAGCCTACTTTGGTCTGCAGCAGCAATAATCGCAGCATTTATCCCTTTGGGCAACTTTTTGCTGGACTGGAAGCTGAAGAAGGCTCAATCCAAATATATTGTGAAGCCTTTCAACTATGCCCTTCTCGTTTACAGTATCGTGTTTTTTTCTTTTATTGATTTATTCTCACAGCTGCCTGTCATGAGTACATTTGCGACTTCCGTCGGTGCTAGCACGTTTATTGTAGGTTTTGTCGTTGGCCTATATTCGTTGACCAATACGCTTGGCAATATTTTATCTGGAATTATGACGGATAAGATCGGAGCTTTCAAAGTATTAATGGTCGGATTGGTTTTGACAAGCAGTGCTCTACTGCTTTATCAATTCGTCGATTCACCCCAAATATTGATAATCGTACGAATCCTACATGGTTTTGTTGCGGGGTTAATCGTTCCGGCTGCATTTACCTTCTCTGCGAATACTACGTTAAATGATCAACAAGGGAAAAAAGTCGCCTTCACGGGTACATTTGTGGGACTAGCTGCCATTATCGGCCCAGCTTTCAGCGGAATTATGGCAAGTAAAACCTCCGTCCCCTTCGTCTTTATGTGCGTATCGATCATGGGATTTGTAATAGCTATCCTGTCCGCTATATTTCTCAATAAATATAAGCCAGCCAAGAAATCAGACAAGACTGTCTTACAATCATCAGGCTCGCTCTTCAATGCAGATGTAGTAAAGGCTTATTGCGGTGCTTTTATTTTAATGTTCTCACAAGGTGTGATCGCTTATTTATTACCCTTGCATGTTCAAGCACTTGGATATGATTCGAAATTAAGTGGTACATTAATGAGCACTTTTGGAATCATTGCCGTATTGATATTTGTACTTCCTACTAATCGTATTTTTGATCGTGTTCCTCCAACAAGAACAATGGCTTTGGGAATTGCTTTAATTGGATTAAGTCAGCTCCTTATTAGCCAATCAACGACGACTTTAGCACTTTACTTGGTGTTAGGCCTTTATGGAGTCGGTTTTGCATTCTTCTTCCCATCCATGAATACGATGCTCATTAAAGCTACGCCAGCAGAGCTACGTGGGAAAGCATATGGTTACTTCTACGCCTTCTTCTCGCTGGGTGTTGTTGCCGGCTCTTCCGTGTTAGGCTGGTTGTCACTCACCATAATCGAGGGCTTTATTTTCACAGGAATCCTTCTTCTGCTGTTTGCTGCTTTCGTCGTTTTTAGCAAGCAAAAAGAACGCGAGTTGAACGTTCTTTCAAAGCGATAGTTAAATCAAAAGACGCCATTAATGGAATATTCCATTGATGGCGTCTTCTTCATATCCTACTTATGAATCTCAATCGTTCCTTCCTTCATGATAAAGTATCCACTTCTAACAAAGGATAATATGCGACTTACACTTATTCCCGTTTGGTTCGAAAGATCTAGAACGATTGTATCCGGGTACACTTCAACAATGCTACGTAATTTGAGATAGACCTTTTCGCAATTCTCGCACATTTGATTAGTTCTTTTCGCGTATAAATTTCCACAAAAGTCACAGATCCGATAGTTCACCATGATGTCTCCTTAGGTATATATCTCTATGTACCCTATTAATATGACTTAAGAACTATTATAACTGTAGTTGGTTTTACTTACTAATAAATTAATTCAAGAATCGTCCCTATCCCCTATCTCCCATTCAGGATTCCAAACCACGTGATGAGCTTGGCGATGCCAATGGAACCTTTGCCTCATGAACAAGATCGTGACGATTCCAGATGGCGAGCTTCAATTCTGCTTGCATGTCAAAAATGCGACCGCCCCATGTTCGAACTCCCTCCCAATTATTCCTTGGGTCGGGAAACCCAATCCATCCCGATAGAAAGTCAATGATCTTTCCAAATCCTCTACTCCAAGTGTGAGTACTGTAATGCGTGGTTTCATATGATTTATCCCCCTTAGAATACAAGCTGACTCCAGGTTTTATTCAACCATTCAGCAAACAACTCTTCCTCTTCGAACTGCGGATAATGAGCAGACTTTTCGAAAATAACAAATTCCTTATTCGGTGCTTCTAGCACATCAAAGTATTCTCTTGCCGCATTTACAGATGTCATATAATCAAATTGTCCCATGACAAAATACACGGGTACCTCAAGTCTATCGACTATGGTAGTAATATTATTTTTCGATTCTTCATCCAACAAGATTTCTTGCGACAATGAAACCCCTTTTAAATAACGAATGATATCTAGTAAGTTATACTCCCGATTAAAGAGAAACCCTGTGTAATAATCTTTATTATCATCAATTAGTCTTGCTGCTCCACCATATTTTCGAATCATGTCTCTGGGAGTAAGTTGATCCCCTTGTTCTATTGGACCTCGAAGTTGTTCTAATCGTTCCACATCCTTTAAATTGCCGGCTAGCTTTGCCTGCTCTATGGAATAATTCAAACCGTCCAATTCGCTTTTCACTTGATCGGCAACCTGTCCGATACCCATATAAGCAACAAATTTGTCAGGTCCTTTAGCTGCAGCTTTCATCCCAATGTATGTACCAAAAGAATGACCTATCAGCAACACTTTCTCCTGTCCCAATTCCTTTTCAATATAATCTGTTAATGCCAACAAATCATCTACGAGCAAGTCTGTTGATAGATTGGAGTAGTCCTCATAAAAATGATACGATTTGCCGCTTCCTCGTTGATCATAATGTACGATTGTAAAATTTTTCTCAAGCAAATCTTGATACTTCCGTACATAAGGAATTTCAGAGCAGCCTGGACCGCCATGCACAAATATCACTACCGGATTGCGCCGGTCCACTCCCCTAATCATGACTTCATGCTTCGAGCCATTGATTTCGATCTGTTCTAATGAGCTTATGCTGTTATCGCCTGCAATTCGAGGTGTCCATGTCGGGAAAAACAATCCGATTGTAACAAGCAAAGCAATAATTAAAATCGTTATCTTAACTATCTTTATGCTTTTTCTTTTCAATTGACGCCTCCTTGATCGCTTTAACATTCAAGCCCTAATTACAATTGCTGGCTTACTAAATAATAATAGAGCCCCTTCACACGAAGCAACTCTCCTCTGAATCATTCTTTCTGATTCGGTGTCGAGAGCGCTCGTAGCTTCATCGAATACAAGTAGTGGAGGATTACCAAGAAGTGCTCTTGCAATCACTATTCTTTGACTTTGCCCGCCACCGCTATTTGTAATAGACCATTTCCCCTCTTTGTCTCGCCTTATTTTGTAAAACAGAAAATGCTTGATTGTTCTTAGCATAACGTAATACTTCATTTAGGTTAATAGGCTGACCATCTATTGTAATCGCGATAATCTCGTTTAGAAACATATCCACAACCTCATTTATTTTCCTATTATTGAAGCAAAAATCACCCCGAAACAGCATAGGTATCGACTGCCCATACATTTGTATAAAAAAATGAATTTTGATAATATTACAGACTGACGTTAAGATATTTTACAGCTACGATTGTACAGAGAGAGGTATTGCTTGATGAAAAAACCATTGAAAGAACAAAAAACAGTTTTACTCATTCTATTAAGTAATATATTCATTGTTTTTCTAGGAGTCGGACTTATCGTCCCTGTTATGCCATCCTTTATGAATATGATGCATTTATCAGGCCAATCGATGGGTTATCTTATGGCGGCCTTTGCGTTTGCACAATTACTCATGTCTCCCCTTGCAGGACGATGGATTGACACTTTTGGCAGAAAGAAAATGATCGTAATCGGCTTATTCCTCTTCAGTATATCAGAGGTGATCTTTGGATTAGGCACACACATATCCGTGCTTTATTTATCTAGAATTCTTGGTGGTATTAGTGGTGCATTTATTATGCCAGGTGTAACTGCTTTTGTTGCAGATATTACCTCAATAGAGGAAAGGCCCAAAGCGATGGGTTATATTTCTGCTGCTATTAGTATCGGTTTTATTATTGGCCCAGGTATCGGAGGTTTTATTGCTGAGCTGGGTGTGCGTGCCCCATTCTACTTTGCTGCTGGCTTCGCATTAATAACATGTATTTCATCTCTATTTATTTTAAGAGAGCCACTAACCAAACAGGAGCTTCTGGAAATCACTCAGCTCAAAAAAGGTACCAGCTTTGTAACTGATCTGAAACGATCCATTCATCCACAATACTTTATTGCCTTTATTATTGTGTTTGTACTGGCCTTTGGTTTATCAGCATACGAAACCGTATTTAGTCTGTTTTCAGATCATAAATTTGGTTTCACTCCACGAGATATCGCTACCATTATTACAATAAGCGCAATCTTTGGGGTTGTCGTTCAGGTCTTTATGTTTGGTAAAATGGTTGATCTATTAGGTGAAAAGAAACTCATCCAAATATGCTTAATTGCTGGCGTATTTTTTGCGGTAGTCTCCACCATGATCTCCAGCTATTTAGCCATTTTGCTAGTAACTTGCTTCATCTTTCTCGCATTTGACTTGCTGCGACCCGCATTAACGACCTATTTATCAAAAACGGCTGAAAAAGAACAAGGATTTGTTGCTGGAATGAACTCCACATATACAAGCTTGGGTAATATTGTCGGGCCCGCATTAGGCGGTATACTATTTGATGTAAACATCAACTATCCGTATCTCTTTGCCGCTGTCATCATGTTTATTGGTCTTCTCATTACAATAATGTGGAAAGAAAAACAATTAGCTAGCAGCTTGGTAAAATAAAATGTGGAACGACCTACTTTAAAATAAAACAAGGGTTACTCTCAAGCAGTGGGTTCAACTGCCTTTAGAGTAACCCTTCGTTTATTATGGCTCCAGAATTTCCTTCAGTCTAGAATTTTCCCTGCACTCGTTAAATCAATAAAATTCATGTTTCAGAGCTTCTGTATTCAACAACCGAATGATCATGACAACCATGTCTTCTCTCGTAATCGTCGCATCCGGGTTTAATGTGCCAGCATCATATCCCTTCACTATTCCATGCTGCGCTAATGTTTCTATGGCATCCTTTGCCCAGTGTTGATGTATATCCGCAAATCCAGACTCCAGAAACCTGATTGATGAGAAATATCAAATTTTTGATTGAGAATGGCTTCCCGTTATGAAGTAAATATGGATTGCTCGATATGCGTGTTTATGGATCTACGGGTGGGGTGTTCAATTCATTCACGATATACACACATCAACTCATTAAGGCTCAACCGATTCGGCTACCTTCATTGCCTCATCACCCGAAATCGGACCGGACAAGCTATACTGAATGCCGTCAACCACCCAGAACAGCTCCGTGAACTCGGCTTGCTCGAAAATAAAGCCGTCCGCTCCGCCCACTTTGGTCTGTGTGAACAGGTCCGTCGGGAACACCGCCGGCATGCGGCTCGCGCTGAACGTCACCGTCTTATCACCCGAGCTGTATGTGAAGTTCAAATCTCTGAGCGGTTGGTCCTTCATTCCCACGCCGAAGATCTCAGCCAGCTTGAAGCCTTCCGGGGCTACTTGAGGAACATGTACACCGGAACCGAAAGCTGTTTTTGTTGCTTCCGCCGTTCCGAATGGAGTTGTAATCAATTGGGACAACTCCGAACCTGTGGCTCCTCCGATTCCGGGCAGCACGGTTCCCGACGAATTATCCGTTGGCGTCGGTACTGCGGCGGGCTCTCGCATCATCGGAAATCCCGTCACTATGACGACTGCCGCGACCAGCGCTGCCGCTCCTGCAAGCCAGGCTTTCGGAAGAACGAATCGGCGGCGGCTTCTCTGTTCCCCGGCGGCTTGCTCCCTGATCTTCTGTTTAACGCTATCGCTCAATTCCATTTTAGAAAACAACATATCATCCGACTCCTTTTGCAAATGTTGACGTAAATTACGCTCCATGTCCGTCATCGGTTATCTCCTCCTTACGCATTTCCCGAGCCAACGCCTCGCGCGCCCGGTGCAGTCTGTTTCTCACGGTACCCTCGGGCGACGACGTCGCTTTCGCAATTTCCCGTGTGTCCAAGTCCAGATAATAATATAAATACAAAGCCTCCTGATACGGCAGAGGCAGACGCAGCATATGCCGCAAAATCTCGCTTTTCTGCAATCTTTTAAGCGCTTCTTCTTCCACGTTGAATGTCCGTTCCCGCTCCATCCTGCTGGGATCGGTCGGCTGTTCCGTAAACATCCGCACGCCCATCTTGTCCCGGCAAACGTTGATGGCGATCGTCGTCAACCAGGTTTTAACCGCGCTATCTCCACGAAACGAGTTCCAGTTGCGATAAGCGCGAAGGAATACCTCCTGACTGATATCCTCGGCAAAATGCCGATCGCCAGTATAAAAATAAGCGGTGCGCATGACCGTCGAGCCATAGCTTTCCATCAGCTGCTCTAAAGCTTGAGATGGATCTTTCGGGAAATTTTCCTTGTTATTCGAGCCGGCCGGCTTCACTGAATTATCACCTCCACCTTATTAGACGGCTTGAGCACATTTTTCGCTGCACTGCGCTTTAAATCTGACAGTCCATTAAAGTTTTTGCGAATTTGAGCTTAAGTCCCCATACTCCTTCTAGCTTGAATTTCATACGATGAAAAGCCACATGAACAGTATGCCTGTTAGATGCGGCTTTTCGACTTCATCTTCGGTTTAAAAAATCCCCAATATCCGTTTATACTAACACTATTTTCTCTACATGACCTCTTCGCTGCCAGCGAAGCGCTCTACCACCTAGGGGTATTACACTACCATATTTATAAAACAAGTCATTGATTCCTTATTGTAGACCACCGAGACATGCTAGCCGCCGATGGGGAACCTGTTGTATATTCACCAGAAGTTGCTGAGAAAGCAGTTGAGTTTCAGCAGAAACTCTTAAGGTCAACAAAGAAAGTCGCCGTCCTATGCAACTCTGAGTTTATGGTTCATAACCTTCGGCATGTAACAAAAGAGAGCGGTATACATGATCATTCCAATCAGCTGTTTGGGAAAGACAAAGACATGGTACAGCAAGCCTATGAACTTCTCGGCATTAACGGAAATGATCTAATTAAAGAAAAGAAGCACTAGAGCCGCCAAAGATTAGCTGGCGGCTCCATTCGGTATTTGAGTCAATTCTTGACGTTGATGTTGTTCAGAAGATGCTTCCAGATGGAAAGTCCATCTTCGACCCCAGCATAATACGTAGATTCTTTTTCTATTGTGTGCCGATAGTTAAGGACTTCTTCCCATTAAAGGATGAGTTGATATAACTGTGGAACTAATTGGGCTTTCAACTGCTTCTCCAACTCGATTTGCCGTAGCCGTAATGGTTCGATCTCTGGCGATTTCCCAGCTATTCTAGCCCGTTCAATAAAGCGCAAATCAAATGCTGGTTTGAACCATTCTGGTAATGAGTGTAGTTCCAAAACAAAATCCCCTCCCAAGGTAAAAGTTCGTTGATCTTACCGTAGGAGGGGATTGTTTTCAATATGCAGTTTTGGTGCGTCTTCATGGTCTCGATTTAAGCTAAACAATTTACTGTTTTCGCCATTCGGCGATTAGATCATCGCGTATGGATCGGAAGCTCTTAATTTCTGCCATGAGCTCTAGACGCCGCCCCTGAGTCGTACTCGCTTGGCTATGCTCAAGGGCGAGCTTGCAATGCTTTCGGGTAATGGATAGGAGCATCTGAGTCTGTGTATCGTCCAGTTCAATGCCGACTAGAGAACTGCTATTAGATTCAAGATCATTGCTACAAATATGAGAAACTGCGGTCATTTGGAACCCTCCCAAGGAACAAGTTTGTTGCATGTTACCTTGGTTGGGAGGGATTCCACAAGCTCTTTTTCAATTCTTTTTGAGCAATACTGTCACATCTCATCTATTCCTTGCGAACCATCAATATTACACATTCGACATGTGTCTAGTGTTTAAAAATAGTTAAAACAAAAACAGCATTTGTTGCTAGTTGCACTGCCCCTACCTTGGTCAAGGAAATCTACCAAAAATTGATAATAATGATCTCTTCATATATAATTAAAAAATCAACTTTACCAACAATTCAATATTGGGGTTTAGTAAAGTCCTGAAAACTACGAATTTTCAACAAGAGTAGTCGCTCTTTAGCTGCTATGATTTCTAGACAAGGAGAAGCATTACTATGAGAATAACTCCCCACTTAAGTTTTGATGGGAAGTGTGAAGAAGCCTTTCTTGAATATCAACGAATCTTGGGCGGAAAGATAGCCACGATGTTGAAGTATGGGGATTCCCCTATGGCAAAAGAGGTAGCTCCAGATTCGCATAATCGAATTATACACGCTACTCTTCAAATTAATGATTTTACGCTTGCTGGAGCGGATACATTACACGGAGAATATAAGAAGCCTCAAGGTGTTTTTGTTATATTAAATTTCCCTGAGCAACTAGTAGCGAAAAAGATTTTCGATTCATTATCGGTTGGGGGAGAAGTGTATTTACCCTTTGAAGAAACGTTTTGGTCCGCAGGTTATGGTATATTAGTCGATCGATTTGGCGTTCCTTGGAAAATAAATTGTGACTAATCACCAATTCCCTTCTGCAGCCACATATCAAATTCCTTGAGCCAACCTGCCACATCACATCTATTCTTTCAGCACTATCAATATTAGACACTCCACATGTGTAGGGTGCTATGACCTACATACCTACTGTCACTTTTAGCATTGCTGCTTCTACTATTAACTCAACTCTCTGCTGTACCAGTATGCGCGACACACATCACCGTATTACTCCAACGGCGAATAATTTTAGGGCACTCTTGACGGGTGCCCTAGGCTGTGTAACGAATTTTATTTGCTCTTCAACATGAATCCTCTTATAGCTTCCTTCTGGCAATTCTCAACAGTCGAGCGTACCAAGTGCATTCACTTCTAAAATCACCAGTCTGCAACTCCCTGTTATACTTCTTCACTTGAGAAACTTCAAAATGGCCTTCCCTCTGCCAAAGAGATTCACAGCCATAAAGACGATGATTATAGCTAGAGCAGTTCTCCACAAGTTTCTGATGAAGGTTCCTACATCACCGCTAATATCTGTACTCGAAATTGCTTCTGAAATGGCCGAGTTGTTAATAAGTGTCGTGTCCTGAACCATGATAAGCAAGAGTACAATAACAGCGATAGACAGCAACGATTCAGCAACGACTGTAAATAGGGTATACCTTTTGCCGATAAGGACATAAAGACTTATAACCATAACAAGCATTATCTCAATGTTCCAAAAAATCATGTAGTCCGCCAATCTGTCTAGAGAAAGGATTTGCAAAAAACCTGAATCTTGGTCTCCTGCTCGATTATAATAAATCCCTATTTTTTCAGCAAAAAAATTGAAGACAACAAGCGTCAATACGGAAATAATGATTGTAGTTATCAATCCTGAATATTTGATTTGTACATGGGATTTCGGAATGGCTTCCAGTTTGGATGGATGCCAGGCTGAATTCATTTTCTTTTTCAAGAAATCTTTTCCTCGTGCGTTGCCAAACCATTGTATAAGAAAAAAACTAATTGTCACCAAACCAAAGACATGAATCCCTTGATTAACTATCTCCACCAAGAGGCGGAAAATAAACCCGAAATAATTATAACTCTCTGATAGCTCTGGAGTTTTATTTGTTATCAATGAAAATATCCCTATAGCCGCGAGGATTAAACATATTTTCAAGACAAGCTTATACGTATCAAACAAGCCTGGACCTATCAGATAGTTTGCATCTTTACGGTACTTGCACGCAAATTCTCGAGGCTCACCAAGCTCAAGTAAGATCTCGTCTATTTGTTGTTCTGTTGGCGTTTCTCCATCTGCTCGCTCTTCAATTATGTCCTCTATCGTCGATCGAATTTCCTTCTTGATATCTTCTCTATGTGACTTTGGTAAGTGTTTGCCTACTGCGTAAACGTACCTATCCACTTTCACCATTAAACATCACCTTCCTTTGGATTTATAAATCCATTCATGACAACCACCATTTCATTCCATTCCTTGGTTAAAATCTCCAACGCTTGAAAACCGTCGGCACTAAGCCTGTAATATCTTCTTGGTCTGGAGCCATCGACGCCCCAGTGGCTTTCAAGCAAATTTTGACTCTCAAGCCGCCTAAGCAGAGGATACAACGTGTTTTGTTCAAGTCGAAGCCCATTCGCATTCAAAGATTGAACAAGAGAATACCCATATTGCATTTCTTTCAGCTGACTCAATACACTAATAACGATCGTACCTCTTCTTAACTCCTGGTTTAGTTTATCAATGGTATTCTCTAACTCCGTCATACACTCACTTCCATTCAAAATCATCATACTGTGTGTTGCACACTAATGTCAAATTTATAATACTTTAAATGAGTAAGTCGTTAACTCAGAATCGCTTAAGTCACATCCAAGAACCCTTCTTTATCGAACATGCTCGATAAAGAAGAGGAATTGAAGGAATTATATCCAATTATTAATGAAATGGAGATATACGAACAATTGCCGTCCCATGTAAAAGCTGCTGATATTAGGCTTCTTGATTAGATCATATCGGTAGTATCTCTGAAATTGCCTTGAAGAAAATGGGCAAAAAACAAATGACCAGACTAGTTAAATAGCTTGTCTGGTCATTTGCATTATTCAACTGGAAATAAGTTTCCAGTATTTTAAATTGACGAAAACTTCCAATCTGCGCTTTACCACTATTTGTGATATGGTTCACCGCGTTTTCTGTAACGGCAAATTTTGAAGAAAGACCATGATCATATCATTATATTTCAATGCATTTGAGCAATACAGTCACGTCTCATCTATTCATTCAGCACTATCACTATTAAACAATCCAAATGACCTGTCTGCCTGTCTTTCTTCTTTCTCAAGCGAATCTGTCACTTCTCATTCTTTTATTTTCGTTCCATCAATATTGAGCACTCCACATGTCTGGTGTGCTACAACACAATCAAAACAATACAAAAAAAAACGGCACTTCTGCCGTTTTTGATTTAAAGTATGGTGGAGCTAGGCGGAATCGAACCGCCGACTGATCGCTGCCAGCGACCTATTTTCCCCCTAAACTATAGCCCCTTATTTAGTTGTGACCCAGATCCCAGACTGAGCTAATTCTCCGTGATAATTCTGATCCCCTGGTATTCAATTCTTTGGGGTTATGAAACTAACCACTCCGTGCTCCCAGCTGAGCTAAGCCCCCACGATAAATCAACTTGCAATTTCTATGGTAGTGTAACCAACCAGAGGTGTGCTAACAACTGAGCTAAATCCCCATCAACTCCAGAACTTAACACTAATGCTCACTCAAGGAAATCCATCTCCCGCATATCCGCTTAATTAAGTGCTGATCATGGCTAATCACAAGAAGTCCAAGCTTCCGGGCTCGTGCAATCTCAAGCACAGACTGCCAGATTTGCGCCTGCGTAATCGCATCCAGCATCGTGGTCATCTCATCGGCAATTAGGAAACGGGTCTCGTTCCCTAATGCTCTCGCAATACATATTCGCTGTAGCTCTCCACCGGATAGCTCATGGGGTGATCGTTTCAGCCACTCCTTCTGAATGCCCAATGCGCTTAGTAAATCGGAATCCGGCTTCCCTCCCTCTTCAAGAACACGCTGGATCCGCCAGCGTGGATTGACCGCCCGCTCCGGATGCTGGAAGACCAATTGAACGGGATGATAGCCTTTGAGTGGCAACGCTTGACCGTCAATTGTTACTTGGCCCTCTTGCGGCATTTGATGTCCGGCCAATATTTGACCTAGTGTTGTTTTTCCGTAACCACTTGGACCCCTAAGCCCGACTACCTCACCAGATTCGATTGAAATATTCAAATTCTGAAAGAGCCAGGAATTTCGTTCATAGCGAAAGCCGATATTTTCCCCCTCAAGAAGCATGAATACACCTCACCGATCCCGCTCTTAAATCGCGCATCTCCGGGCGTGACTCCTTACAGGCTTGAGTAGATGAAGCACAACGAGGCGCAAACAAGCAGCCTGTTGGCAGATTGTTCGGTTGCGGTTGAACCCCCAAATTAGGTTTGAATTCGTTCTGAGGTAACGCTTGCCATAGCGCCTTCGTATAGGGATGTCTTAATCGCTCACCATTACCCATGAAGTCCTCAGCGGCTGCAATTTCAAAAGTTGTTCCCGCATATAACACAACGACCCGGTCAGCGATTCGCAGGGCTGCCTCGATATCGTGCGTAATGAATAATACCGCTGAGCCGTTATCCGCCATTTCTTTGAAGGTATGTAGCGCTTCTGCTACATCGTCCGAATGCATACCCGGCGTCGGTTCATCCGCGATGATGAGCCGAGCATCACTGACTGCAGCAGTAGCAACCAATACTCGACGCGCCATCCCTCCAGATAATTGAAACGGATATAGATTGTCCACATGATCCTTAAGTCGGTATCGCTTAAAAATGCTACGTTGCACGGCTACCGGATCTGATCCGACTGCAGTCGATCTGACTTGTGCGCCTACCTTCATGAGTGGGTCCAGATAATTCACCGATTGCGGGACAAGCGCAATTTCCTTCCCCCTCAGAGCGAGTAATCTATATGCATCCAATAGATTTCCATCATAATGAATGGTCCCTGACATCCGCGCATTTTCCGGAAGAATACCTAAAATGGCATGAGCCAGTAAGCTCTTCCCTGATCCACTTGAACCAAATACGGCAACGATCTCACCTGCATGTATCGATAGACTAAGATCTCTAATCGTCTGCACCTCATGCTGGCGCAAACCGCTCGTATATTGAATAAAAGAAACGGACAGCTTGTTCACCTCTAACAATGCCACTTCGCGCCCGCCTCACTTTCCTGTAAGTTTAAGGTCTAATCGTTTGCGCGTCTCGGATCTAGTAATGTTCGCAGATGGTCGCCAATTCGATCGAATGATCTCACAACAACTAGGAGACATAAGCCTGGAAATACAGCAAGCCACCACATCCCCGTAGATAAATAGCGCATCGCTTCCGACAAAATGATGCCGATAGCCGGTTGATGGGGAGATAAGCCCAAACCAAGAAACGTAATTGCGGCTTCATGCAATATCGCATGTGGGAACAGGAGCAACAGTCCGATAAGAAGTTGAGGTAATAAATGCGGCAGCAGATGTCGTGTCGCGATCCACCAGCTCGACTTTCCTAAACGCTTAGACACCTTGATGTATTCAGATGATCTTAGCTGAAGCACTTCAGCACGAATAATACGTGAAAGACTGGGCCAATGGGTCAAAGAAATGCCTATAATAACCCCTTTAATTCCCCCACCACAAACAAAAGCAATGAGAATTAGCGTTACGAGATGAGGAACACTTAGAAACAGATCGATGACCCAAGAAAGGAATCGGTCAGCGGTCTTACCAAGTGTTGCTGCAGCTATTCCGATAGTCGTTGCGATGACTGCACTGCAAGTTGCTGCGATCATACCAACGCTTATACTGAGAGTAAGTCCTTTAACCGTGCGGGTAAACATATCTCTGCCGAGCCAATCTGTCCCAAATAGATGGGATAACGAAGGCGGTACATTACGGTTGCCCAGGTTCGTAGCAAGCTGGCTGTCACCCATTAGCATGCCTCCTACGCCAATCAAGAGCATGAAAGCCGTTATTAATATTGCTGTAATTAATGCACGTTTCCTTCGATTAATCCGCAAGGGAAGTCTCGAACTAACGTTAGGTTTAACCAAACGGTTCATTCCTTCACCTGACTTTCCCGGACACGCGGATCGACAACTCTATATAAGAGATCTGCGATCGTATTGCCTGTAAAGACGAATATTGTACTGAACAGCACAAGCCCCATAAGTAGCGGCACGTCCCCTCTTAATCCCGCTTCCACCGTTGCTTGACCAAGACCAGGATACGAGAACACCTGCTCAGCCAGAACTGCACCACCGAATAGCTCACTAAAGGAAGCGAATTGCAACGTAATCGCCGGCAAGGCAACATTGCGCAAGCCATGTCTTCGCACCAGTCCGAAGCCCCTCTCTCCTCTAGCTTTGGCGAACAACACATATTCGCTCGCTAGCACTTCAAGTAGCTTCTGACGGGTGTGCAGAGCAATCGGTGCAATCCCCACCATACTAAGTGTCATTGCAGGAAGAATAAGATGCTGAATCCGATCAATGAGCGTAACCTGTTCCGCTAGCACACCCGCAGGTACACCGAGACCGACTGGAAACCAGCCCAACCCTACAGCAAATAGCATAAGTAGAAGCAGTCCCAACCAGAAAGTAGGTGTTGAGGCTAGCGTATAACAATACCACTGGATTAATCTATCGATCCAAGAATTTTTCTTCATTGCTGCAACAACACCAGCCGCTAACCCAACGACGCCCGATATAAGCCAAGCGACAGCCATTAATGCTATAGAGTTCATGAATCGTTCGCTTATCACTTGCGCTACAGGCTCACGGTATATCATCGAGGTTCCCAAGTCACCGCGTATGAGTGCATAAATCCAGCGGGTATACTGCTCAAGGGGAGATTTGTCTAGCCCCCAAAATTCCGAGATAAGCAAGCGCTGTTCCGGTCCCACACGTAGCATATCGGAACCTATATAAGCTTGTACCGGATCGATTGGTGATAAGCTAACTAACGTGAACGAAACAATACTTACGGCAGCTAGCAGCGTGATTAGACGTATGATTTTGAATCCGAGAAAAATGCCCAAAGTACGCATCATAATCTAACCTCATCCCACTAGTTGTTCCATTTCCATGTCTCAATATTATCTGTAACCGGCCAGCCATGTCCGTGTGGTTGAATACGCTGCTTACCGATATCTAGCTTCTCTTTCACGAGATACAGATGATCGATATTCACAAGCCATGCCCAAGGCGCATCCCCTAGTGCACTAAGTCCCGTCGTACCGTCCCACTGGGCTTTCTTCCAATACACCAGCGCTTCCTCTTCGTTCTTGGCGAGAAGTGCCTTGTTCAACCATTCGTCTACAATCGGATTGCTATAGTATCCTGCATTATAGTATTCCACCCCTTGATAGGAGCTGCTATAGAGATTGAACATCTCCAGCGGATCGTGGCTTCCCCAACCGAACATTAAAGCATCGGCATGCATTCTCTTCTCGATTTCATCCCAGCTTTTCCCTTCCACATTCATACGAATGCCCGCAGGAAGAACCATGTCCGCTGTAGCTAGAGCGAGTGATTGCCGCACCAAGTCACCGGAGGGATAGAGTAAGGAGAATTCAGCCTTAAGTGAGCCTTTCTCCATTACCCCATCGCTATCCGTATCTTTCCAGCCTGCATCATTCAGAATTTTACGGGCTCCATCTACATCTGCATCCTTCACAACTGTCTGATCATTCCACCAAGGGAGTCCATCATTAGCCGAATGGGCAGGAGATCCATAACCATCTAGCAACCCTTCTACTAGCTTCTCCCGGTCGATAGCCGCGTTAACGGCTTTACGTATCGCAATATCGGAGGTAACATCATTTCCGATCGGATTACCTTCCTTCGTTACGCTTCCTGACGGTACATAAGGAAACAAGATGCCGCGATTATCTACGGTCTTAACGTCCTCAAGGCGCATGCCAGCTACAGCCTGCTTGCTGTAAGCAGATGGAATGTAGGAAACATCCGTCTTGCCAGCTTTGGCAGCTGCAAAAGCCGCATCCTCGTTAAGAAACAGGAACGTTAGTTTCTTGAAGTAAGGCTTTACCCCATAATAATCAGGATTCGCTTCCACGATGACCTGCTGGCCTTTATCCCATTGCACAAATTTGTAAGGTCCTGATCCAATTGGATGCTCTGCATATTGATCCCCATAGGCGATCTTCGGTACAATTCCCAATGTAACCAAATGGAAAATGAACGTGGATTGCGGCTCCTTCAGCTTAAATAGGACCGTGTCCTCCCCGCTCGCCTCGACACTTTCTAGATTAGTCAAATCAATCGCAGAGCCATTGCTGGCAGCTGTATCAAAAGTGAATTTGACATCAGCAGCCGTAAGGACACTACCATCGGAAAATTTCACATTAGGCCTTATTTGGACTGTCCAAAGCGTTCCGTCATCGCTCACCTTATAGTCAGTTGCTAAGTCGTTCACGATCTTCAGATCGTCGTCTCTCTTCAGTAGCGTGCTCTGGAATAATGGTGATCCGTATAATCCCCATCCCATTGTCGGATCGAATCCTGACTCTGGTTCGGAGCTAATCGACAATATCAATTCCTCTTTGTTCTCTTGCCCGCTATCCTTGGTGACAGAACTACACCCCGTAAATAAGAGCCCTATAATCATGATCATCATAATCGTCCGATTTCGAGTAAGCTTCCTCATGCTCATCTACTCCATTCTTAGCCGCATAATTATTTCCATATTAGTAACACAAATTAAACAAATAGTAACACACCACCCCAATAGAATCATCCTTTATTTTCCTGCGAGAGCTTTTTAAACCACAAAAAAAAGCGATCAACCCTATATAAGGTCAATCGCTTCTTTGCTAGATTAACTATGTGTATGAGGCTCTGCCCCGTGCTCATCCGCATGCGTTACTGATAGCTCCGCATAGTACACGCCTTTCTGAACTTGAATCTGCTGATGAAGCGTTCGAAGTCTGAAAAGCTTACCTCGAACGACGATAACTTCCAGACATTGTGCATGATTAAGATGAACGTGCATAGTAGAGATGATGTCATGATGAAATTGATGCTGAATTTCCATTAAGAGCAGTGGAAGCTCCTGAATGTGATGATCGTACACCATCACGATCGTACCCGCGACAACCGCCTCCGATTGAAGCTGGCTGGGCTGTAACATCGCTTTCCTAGCCATATCTCGAATGGCCTCAGATCGATTCGTGTACCCTTGACCTGCGATATAACGATCAAACTGACCGATCAGCACTTCAGGAAAGGAAACACCGAAACGGATCAGCTCTTCTTTATCCGGCATACTCTCACCCTGTCATTTTTTTACCTAAATTGTAACATAGACGCCGATGACTTATAAACCCAGCTTGTGACCCTTTTCTAGATGTTACGTCCGTGAAAGCCTGTTTCAACGTATCTACAGATATGCTCGTTTCTAGAGATTGCTTATGAATCGCCGCGCCTTGATCCTTTAGCATTTTGGAGGTGCCACTGATGAGACTGTCAGTTGTTTGATTGAGTAGCTCGATCTTTTTCAGAACAATCCGTTGATTGTATAGCGCACTAGCTACTGTAACCGAGATTTTCAGAGCTGATACCGTAACATTTCTAGCTCTGTCTACCCCTCTGATCAGCTCTTTGTTATTTCGGATGACGACTTCGATCGCCATGATCCCTTGTTGATTCACGACCATCATCTGTTGCAAGTCCATCACTCGCTGGCGTAGAGGAAACAACACTTCTTCCGTGATGAACCGAATTTTATCTTCGATTTCATTACGTGCTTTGGCTGCCTCAATCTGTGTCTCAATTTCTTCATCCATCAGCATCCCAAGCTGGATTTCTTTCTGAAGTCTCTTCGTTAACTCCCTTAGAGCTTGTTGTTCAAACTCTAACGTTGTATTATCGTTCTTTAAGTCCAGCTTTCCTTTATCCAAAGATGTAATGATGTCCGAAATCATCGCATCCGCTTTCTGATACTTGGCAAAGTAGCTCCGCAAGGGGTTAAAGAACTTCCCAAGAAAACCGCTCTTGGTAAATCTACAACACTCGGGTCTCACTCAGCTTTTTTTAGGCCTAAGTCCTCTGCCTGTAGACGTTGGTCTTCAAGCGGCGTGAGCTCACTTCTCCAGCCTTGCAGCGTACGCTGACTAATCCCTATCTCGCCCCCTGGGTTAGGATAGTTGTCATAGGCCTCTAGCAAAAGTATAGTTAGTTGGTTTAATATCAAACTTTAACTATTACTCTGGATGATCAATAAAAATACTTTTCAATTTAGTTCGTATACGATATGGAAATAACTTATAAAATGCTCTAAGGAAGGTTTTAAGAAATCCCTCCAATTCCAATTGTGCTAGTCTTTTGGACGTTATTTGATAATTTGTATGCAACTCACTATAATGACTTCTTAGCTGATCTATGTTAACTACATTTTCGTTATTGATATTGGATAACTCAATGTAACGAGTTTCTAATTGTTGTGAAAATAATAATCCTTCATTATATCGTTTTTCCATTTCAATTGACTGGAATTCCAAACGGTAATTGTTTTGTTCACATTCAAGTAGTTTCCGTTGCAATTCAAACTGAATTTGGATTTGATATTCAATTGTTTGCTCATAATCATTGCTCAATTGTATGTGGGAATACTGAATTTCAGTGTCTAAGAAAAGCCTTTTGTCCTTAAGTTCGTCTGCCAATTGGGTATTCACAACTACGCGGTAGATCACATCAGCATTTTTGTATTTCACAATTAAATCTTTCAGCTTTTCCGGATCATTAAACAATTCAACCAATTCTAGTTCCGAATTCAAAACAAGTCCATTATTAAAGTGCTTTGTCTGATCAGCAATGTTACCGCTGTCTTTGTAGGTGATAACAAAACAGTTTGCTGCCAAACTTTCGTAATACGTGTAGTTATATGTGCCAAACCAATTTGACCATAGAAGAACTACGTCGATTTCATGCTCAATCAGCCTAGTAGTTGTATCCCGTTTAGAACCATGGTGAAAACTTGTGTCTACAAAAATCGTCTCAGGCAACGTATGATCTACTTCGGAAAATTGAAAAAATTCATAATCTAATTTATTTGGAATCCCATTCAACTTTACCCATGCATCCCAGCCTTTGTGTTTGGAGGAATAGCCAGGATATGCGACTCTAATTTTACGATCCTCAATTGAATAGCCTGTAGGAATATTTCCCGATGATATCATATTTTGATGGGAAACAACGCGAACATTTTGCTCGAAATGCGGAAATGAACGTAAAAAAATTCGTTTCCCATTTTCTGAAGGTGCAACGATGGCTACTTTATGTTTGATAAAAAGTTCATTGATACTGTCATAATGAGCTTCACGGCCCTCTCCATGACGACAGGTTACACAACGAGGTGAAGCGACGGGTGCTGGACCGCAAAATTCCTCATCATTATAAAACAAAAAAACATTACGACAAATGGAGTAATAATCATGCAAGATATGAACGAGTTCAACGTCACTTCTCTCTCTGATTCTACTGACAATCTCATCAATCATAGCAATATTCATTCCGAATAAAGTATTCAGAAAAATTCGTAATACATTGATTTTATTAGTTGAGATAAGCTCACCAAAACAATAGCCTACTTGCCATGCGGTTAAAAAGCACGTTGTTTCACCATCGATGACTACTTCAATTATTAAATGATTAGGATGTATATTATGCACATTTGGATTACTAACTGTAAACAATGCAACATAAGAAATATTGCGATCTTCCATCATTTTTTGTAGGTCTAAAATGTATTTTTGTGCACCACCAGTAACCTTTCGATAGTCGTCATGACAAAATGAAATCACGCAATCCTTATATTTTAAATGATTATATATCTTTTCAGCATCCACACTAAGCATCAATCCTCAAGCACCCTCTCTTGGAATCGTCTGTGAACAGTATTAGCTTTGAGAACATCTCACAGGAGTGAAATTTACTCGTGAGATTCGCTCGATCTTCATCATTAAAAGAAGGATAGGAGCTATTTCCCAATTCTTTCAAAATACACTCCAATTGATTTATCTGTTCGAAAGAAAAACCTTGTCTTTCCAAACCGACTTTGTTTACTTTTTTTATGCGTGCAGGGTTGCCATCTACAAGGAAATAAGGAGGAACATCTCTAATCACCTTGGCCATTGCACCAATCATTACATATTTACCCACCTTAGAAAACTGATGTGTAAATGCAGACATACCTATATGTGCAAAATCATCTACCTCTGTGTGCCCGGAAATCCGCACATGGGCTGATAATGTAGTTAAATTTCCAATTATTGCATCGTGGCCTAGATATGCACCGTGACCAATATGGTTACTATTTCCTATGATTGTGTTGCTACCAGGATCTTTGGATCTTGCAATGACGGTATGATCGTTGATCATATTGTTGGAACCTATAAGTAGACCGGATTCAATAGAGTGATCAAAACCCTTGAGATTGGGGAGGGAACCTATTGAACAAAAGCTTCCTATGTAACTCCCACTTCCTATGAAAGTGTTTGAATGAATCTTTGTATGGCTGCAAATGGTAACTCCATCGCCAATGCTCACATTTTCACCAATGACTGAAAATTCACCGATGCTGACATCGTGCCCTATCCTTGTATTTTGACCAATATACGCGCTTTCATGAATCAACATTAGCCATCTCCATTTTCATAATTCTAGTACTCATCTTTAGAACTTGTTAATTGCCGTAACAATTTGCTCGATTTCATCTTGTATGAGTCCTGGATGAACAGGAATGGAAACCACTTCACGTTTAATTCTGTTCGTAACTTCAAGTCTTTTATCATATTCTAGTTCTAACAAGTCAGATGATTGATAGCATGCTTGCTCCGGAATTGAATAGGGATAATAAATGGAAGTGCCTATCCCTTTCTGTTCCAAATACGCAATAAATGTATCTCGTTTGCCATTTAGAATACGGAGTGTATATTGATTATACACATGCTTTGTCCCAGCAACTTCCAATGGCTTGATGATGTTGTGATGGTCAATATACTTATCATAGAAAGCTGCATTTTCTCTTCTAAGAGCATTGAACTGATCTAGCTTTTTTAGTTGACATAAACCAATTGCCGCAGAAATTTCAGACAATCGGTAATTATATCCAATGAATTCAAATTGGTTTTTGGCTTTAACACCATGTTGAATAAGTTGGCTTGCGAATCCGGCTGTCATTTCATCCTTTAATATAACCATACCGCCTTCAGAAGTCGTCATATTCTTAGTTGGATAAAAACTAAAGGCTGCAGCCTCTCCAAAGGTTCCCACTTTTCGTCCGTTCCATTCGGCCCCGTGCGCTTGGGCACAATCCTCTATGAGCAGCAAACGGTACTTACTTGCTATTCCTTTGATTTTATCCATATCGCAGCTTTGACCGAACAAATGAACGATGACAATAGCTTTCACATCTGTGTGTACTTGAAGAATCTGTTCGATACTCTCAGTTGAGATGTTCATGCTCGTTTCATCAATATCTGCAAAAAGCGGAATTCCCCCTGCATGTACGATGACATTGGCTGTCGCGATAAACGAGAATGATGTCGTAATGATTTTATCTCCCTGATTGATTCCAAGTGAACGGAGAGCTATTTCTAAAGCTGTAGTACCAGAGGAAGCCGCGATGCAACTTCTGTAGTTCAAATATTGTGAAAAAGCCTCTTGAAAACGTTTAACATTTTCTCCACTTGCCAGTTGACCGCTTACAAGCACTGAATTAACTGCATCGATCTCCTCTTGGCCAATCTGAGGTTGTGCAATTTTAATCATTTTTCCCGTCCCTTTATTCTAAGTATGTTAGCCATTTCAACGGAATCTGCCACTTCACAACCTAATGATTGAATCATCTTTGTCGCCCGAATTACAAATTCCATATTATGGTTTACCGGTATTCCTTTTAAGAAGTAACGATTGTCTTCCATTCCCGTGCGAATCACATCACAGCCATTTAAAACACTAATAAAATTAACAGGTAACTGCATTCCTGCAATACCTGCTGCAGACCAAGTAAAACCTTGTGGAACCGAGTCGAGCATCCATTGAATGTTTTTATAGTCCTGCTTCATTCCGCCGATTGAACCAATAACAAATTGGATATATGCATTGTCTTCAATTAAACCAAGCTCAACCAAACGTAATAACTCTTTTAACATATTTTTATTAAAAATCTCAAACTCTGGTTTAACTTCATACTGCTTCATAGCTTGGAGGATATCGACGACAAATTTCTTAGTGTTCTTAATCCCACCGTCAGGTCGTTTGAGAGAAGTCACTTCTAATGATGCTAAATCTGGTTTTAATTCCATTAATTTGATCCGCTCTTTATCCGACACATCAACAAGGTGATTTGAAGTGGAAATGCATACCAGGATGTCGCATTTTTCACGGATTCCGGTCAACACTTCCTTGTACAGAGTAGGATCCAACGATGGTCTTTCATTTTTGTCCCTTACATGAATATGAACCATCGCTGCTCCTGCAACTGAACATTCATACGCACAATTGATAATTTCTTCAACAGTAACAGGAAGACCGGGCATAGTATCTTTTCTGGTCATTGAACCGGTAATCGCTGCACATATGCCAATTTTCCTCATAGATCTCCTTATGGTGTTGCTATGGAATAATATCCGTACAAACTTAATAATAACTTAATTAATTGTTGAATAAAATAAGTTATTTGAGCGCACTGACTTATAAACCCAGCTTGTGACCCTTTTCTAGACGTTGAATTTGTTGTTCTCCGTTATCAGCTAATTCTCTGAACTGATTAATCGTTTCGCGCATCTTAGGAAGGGCTTCCTGCTTATAAGTGCTAATGGAATCTAAAGCCGATAATACGTCCGTGAAAGCCTGTTTCAACGTATCTACAGATATGCTCGTTTCTAGAGATTGCTTATGAATCGCCGCGCCCTGATCCTTTAGCATTTTGGAGGTGCCACTGATGAGACTGTCAGTTGTTTGATTGAGAAGTTCGATCTTTTTCAGAACAATCCGTTGATTGTAGAGCGCACTAGCTACTGTAACCGAGATTTTCAGAGCTGATACCGTAACATTTCTAGCTCTGTCTACCCCTCTGATCAGCTCTTTGTTATTTCGGATGACGACTTCGATCGCCATGATCCCCTGTTGATTCACGACCATCATCTGTTGCAAGTCCATCACTCGCTGGCGTAGAGGAAACAACACTTCTTCCGTGATGAACCGAATTTTATCTTCGATTTCATTACGTGCTTTGGCTGCCTCAATCTGCGTCTCAATTTCTTCATCCATCAGCATCCCAAGCTGGATTTCTTTCTGAAGTCTCTTCGTTAACTCCCTTAGAGCTTGTTGTTCAAACTCTAGCGTTGTATTGTCATTCTTTAACACGAGCTTTCCTTTATCCAAAGAAGTAATGATGTCCGAAATCATCGCATCCGCTTTCTGATACTTGGCAAAGTAGCTCCGCAAGGGGTTAAAGAACTTCCCAAGAAAACCGCTCTTGGCAAAATCTACAACACTTGGGTCTAAATCCTTCAACTGGAGATGCAGGGCGGTTAATCCTTTAGCCACTTGCCCTCCTTCATCCCCAGTCTTGGATAAATTGCCTACAGAAACCTGCAAGAGTGAATTTTTCTCCGAGGATGATCTCATCGAGCCCATACCGAAGCTATCAATAGACTGCAATACCTCTTTCCGCTTCTCTACGGACTCCAAATCTAATTCCAAGATCGACGAGACATTACTCGCAGCCAACTCCTTGAGCTGCTGTACTTCTTCGGGTACGGGTTTAACCTGCTCTTCGATCGCCGACTTAATCTTCTCTGGACTTACGACTTCCATTGTAAATGAAATGATAACCCCTCCTCATTTGATAAAAAATTTACATTTGCACGTTGAGCAGATTGCCAATTTTATACACAACATCATCTGTATCCGCGTTGATACTAGATGCCTCATTAATACTTGATATGCTTTGAAGCGCCTTAATATTTGCATTGTAACCAATCGTATATAGAGGAATCTTAAGCGTCTCGATCAGACCTCTAATGTCCTTGAGTGAATGTCCTTCATTCGTTTCCCCATCACTTAACACAAAGATCAAAGGCTTAACATCAGGATTACGAGCGATCTCCTCTTGCAGCATTTTCATAGCAACCACAATTCCATCGAATGTAGCTGTACCTCCACTGGCTTGAAGACTATTAATAGCTCCAACAAACATCGATTGTTGATTCGTATCGTACTTCCCAATAGGAAGGTTAATGGAAACGTTGCTGGAGTAAGAAACCAATCCAATACTATTGTCACGACCCAAGTATTTTTGACCGGTCAATAAGGATTCCTTCAATCGCTGCAGAGGCTCCCCGTTCATACTCCCTGATACATCAGCTACAAATACGGCAGCGATCGGTTTATTGCCGTTTTTCTTCTCCTTCCATAGTTTCTGTGCTGGGGATAAAAGCGTACCGTCAACGACACCGAGCTCCGATTTGTAATCCTCAAGTCCATTAAAGCCCTTGTCTTTGGCCAGGCTCTGATATTTATCCTGTGCGACGAACTCTGCAAACTTATGAATAATATCCAGCTTCTCTTGAGGTATATCACCTAATGCATACAGTGGGCTATCATGTCTTACGCCAAAAGGAGTGAATACATAGTCCCCCTTCAGATCCGCTGCATTGACATAAGTTTGGTACTCCAAGACAAAAGCATCAAGCATCCCTGTCTTAGCTGCATCCCGCATTTGTAATGTGGTAGATGCAATGAAGGGTACATTCGCTTGGAACTTCTCAAACCCTTGAACGGCTTTCTCTCCAAGTAAATTGGAGCTATCAAAGGTAGCAAGAGCTGTCACCAGAAAGTTCAAGCCCGTTGAGCTAGCGAATGGATCCGTGTACCCCATTGCTAATTCGTTATCCGCTATCGCGTCTGTAATCGTCTTAACGTTTAATGAGCCGTACTTCGCGACGAGCTCGTCAAATTTTTTCTTAGTCGCAACAACACCAGCAACATTACCGACAAGACGCTTGGATACAAGCTGGATTGGGATACCTTGCGCTTTCACCATCTCTCCCCACAATTCATTCGATGGCGTGAACGCGTCTGGCATATACTTTCCAGACCTTATGTAATCCGTAGCTGTCCCCGATGCAATATTCCGTATCTTGACCGAAACAGGCTTCCCATTTACTTCTATATTCGCTTTGTTGAATTCTGTTGCTACCTCATTTAACCACCCATCATTACCCGTCCCTGATTTTTCTGTGGAAGAGAATATCTCAACGAAGCTATCCGTTGTATTCGCTACCGATATTGCAAACTTAGAGATATCCGGTAATGAGTCGCCGATAGCTACAGGATCTAGATCGATCTGACCTTTAATTTGATCCATCGTAGTTACGGATATATCTTTGTAAATCTTGTTCAGTTGTTTATCTGCATTTTCCGAAGTGACCTCTGTCTTTGATTTACCTAAATTGGATGTTAAGCTGATTCCTGCATACACAAGGACAAAAACAACAATGGCAATTACCCCCAACACAATAAATGCCTTCCCTTTACTAGCCATACTCATCACCCTCTCATTGCTGATAAAATTTGGTCTGCTTGATTAAGGAATCTATTTCCTTCATGCAGGGCATTTCCTCGACATTCTCATAATCCGTAGAGCCTAATTGAGAGATTTCCATTAATAACATATCTAGCTTCAGCAGAATTTCTTCATTTGCGCTTACATAACCCGTTACGTAGGCTAAGTACTCCATGTAAAGATCCGTTTTTTGTTGTAGCAGTTTATTCGAAAGCTGAGTCGATCTTTGCGGACTAGCGAATGCAGAGAACTCTGAGGCGTCAAATACACTAAGCTTATTGAGGATTCCTCTAATATTCAGATAAAACAGCTTTTCGACTTCATTAATGACATTAATAAACTTCTTAAAGCTTAGCTCCGTGCGATCAAACCTCTGGCTTAGCAGCTCTAACACAGTAACCAGCTTCTTTTCCATTCGATCAATCTGCTCTAAGACTAGGGATATATCTTTATTTAACACTTTTAGTTTTTTGTAATGCTGAAGCGCGGCTATGTAATCCTCATTCGTTTTGAGGTCTTTTACAGGTAACGCAACAGGTGGCTTCAACAGTAATACATAACTCCCGTATAAAAGCACAAGTAAGCTACTCATTAATAAGGTTACGCCAGAAGCTGTTTCAAGAGCACTATCCCCCCCGATTTCAACCCCCAACAATCCGGGTGACAAAATGATAATGTCCAGCAGCACAACCCCTGCGCTTAATCCCAACATCTTCATGAATCTCGAGCCTATCATCCCTCACACCTCCACCACGGGTTACTTCCTATCTATATGTGATTTCTGGTGATCGCATGTTAAACAGGCTACCGATATCGGTAGCCTGTTTAATCTTTAATGTTCATGGTCGGATAACTGGGAAATCACTAACAGAAAAATCAAGCTTCGTATTCTGGAGCAAATTCAATCTTGACCAAAGGCTTCTTCGCTGGACCCTCGATGACTTCCCCGGTATACGAAAATCTGGAGCCGTGGCAAGGACAATCCCATGTTCGATCTCCATCATTCCAGTTCGTCTCACAGCCCATATGTGTACAAGTTGTATCCACCAAGTGCAATTGATCATCAGGATCTCGATATGCTCCAGCCCTTTTACCGTTGATAAGGACCAATGCGCCTTCTCCCACAGCCACACTGTTAGGACTGCGGTATACCGTTTCGAGTTTTCCGGAAATTAGCTCTTTAGCAACATTCAGGTTTTCCGAGACAAAGCTTTTGATATCAGGATCAGCGTGAAGACGTGATGGATCAAATAAGTCCTGATAACGATCTTTAATACCCAGAACCCTATTTTTCAGAAGATGTGCAGCTACTGTTCCGTTTGTCATGCCCCATTTTCTATAACCCGTTGCCACGAAAATATTGTCTGTTCGAGCATTGATTTGTCCCACGTAAGGTAATTTGTCTAACGTAACTAAATCCTGTGTTGACCAACGATAAGCAATTTCCTTCACATCAAACACTGAAGTAGCAAACGATTGTAACGTCTCGTAATGTTTGATAGTGCAGTTACTTTGGCCGGCTTTGTGACCTTCTCCTCCGACTAGAATCAATGGCTCCTTCCCCTCACGAACGACCCGGATAGACCGCTTCGGCTGGTCGGCACTAAGATACATTCCTCCGTTATATTCCTGACCTATCCGGATTCCGAGAACGTAGGAGCGCTCAGCATGCATTCGGGCAAAGTAAAAGCCTTTCCAATCGAGAAAAGGAAAATGAGAAGCGGAGATCACATGCTGGCAAGTAATGCGATTCCCCGATTCCGTAACAACGACGGGACAATCCCCTTCCTCCACCTTCACAGCGGTTGTATTCTCAAAAACTTGGGAGTTAGAGCGAATGATCCGATCAGTTAATGCCATTAAATAAAGAACCGGATTGAATTGAGCTTGATTATTCATGACGAGCGCCGATTGGATAGCTATGGGCAAGTCAATATGGTCCGTAAGCTTACCGGCGATACCAAGCTTCTCATAGGCTCTTCGTTCTTTCTCAAGCTTTGCTATTGTGTCCTCCGATTGGGTGTAAATATAAGCGTCCTCATCCGCTAAATCGCAGATTATCCCTTCCACCTCTACCGTTTTTCGAATAAATAGCAATGCTTCACGATTTGCCTCATAATACAATCGGGCTTTATCTTCACCAAAGTGGTGAATGAGCTCATCATAGATCAAATCGTGCTGGGCGGTGATTTTAGCGGTTGTGTGACCGGTTGTGCCGTGAAGGATACGGCCAGCCTCTAGAATGACCACTTTTTTTCCCTCTTTGGAGAGCAAATAACCGGCGGTAATTCCGGTAATCCCTGCTCCGACGATAACAACATCTGCATCCATGTCTGATGTAAGTTTTGGAAACTCCGGTTGTTCAACCGATGTTGTCCAATACGATTGTGGGAACTGGGGAAGCTGAATCATGAGATGTGCTCCTTCTCTGTCAAGGCATGCTTTGGTAGCAGTGTTAGTTTTTCACAAAAGGCATCCACCAATTCCACTTGCCCAAACATTTCATTAACGAAGGCACCAAAACCATTCGAACAATAGTCGCATCTAGAAATAAAGCAACTGCAATCCCCATTCCAAGCTGCTTCACCCCCGAAACGTCAGCAACTGCAAATGGAGCAGTTACGGCAATCATGATCGCTGCGGCGGAAGTAATGATTTTCCCCGAGCCCGTCATTCCTTCTCGGATCGCATGGTCGTTATCCCCCGTATTCCTGTAGCTCTCTTGAATTCTGGACAGCAGAAATATGCCGTAATCCATACTAATCCCAAAGGTCAAACCAAAGATAAACACGGGAATCATAATTGCAATATCGGTGGGCTCCATCCCAAATCGTCCCTCTTGAAATAACCATGTTAAAATTCCAAAGGATGCTCCAATACTGACAAGATTCATAAGAATAGCTTTCAACGGGATGAAGAGAGAACGGAAAGCTACGCATAAGACAATGAAGTTGGAGAGGAGGACAAATACGAGGACAAATTTCATTCGAGTGAACACTTCATCATGCACTTCTTGGTGATATTTCGGTTCTCCTCCTATTTGAACATCCAATGCTCCATACTTATCTGCACGTTCGCGAACCCATTCCATCACTTCCTTCGAAGTTTCGTTCCCTTTAAGCCACACTGATATGAGATGAAGCCCCTTTCTTCCAGATGACTTCTCAATCTCCATGTCAATGACTATCGGATCCTGTCCAAGCTCTCGCCGGATTTGATCTACGATTTGCTGGCTCGGGATTCCCACCCCGTCCCCATCTACCTTATCCTTCACAATCATCAATGCCTGTGAGACAAAGCGAGGTTGAAATCGTTCAATTACGATTTCAGAAGCCATGCGTGACTCCTTATCTTTCGGAAGTGATTCGGGGCCCGGAATGCTAACTTGCATCGCACGGATCGGATACAAACAAATGAATAGTACACCAATCGCTAACCCTGCCGAAACCAAAGGCCGCTTCATTACAACAGCTATAAATAAATACCAAGGACTTCTTCCTCTATGTACATTTCCATTCCTAACATTTGATGAGATTCGTTTGCGAAGCTTATATAGAAGAGCCGGTACAAAGGTTAGGTTAACCAATAAGGAGACAGCGAGGACAACAAGTGCCCCCAAAGAAACCGAATTGAAAATCGGCATACGGATATAAAAGGTTCCGATTAGAGCTAGCGAGACACAAGCTACAGAAACGACAATGGCTTTTCCTGAGGTAGCCATTGTTTGCAGAAGGGCTTCGTTAACCGACAGATGAACGCGTTCCTCCCTGAACCTGCTTACCATCAGCAAGGCAAAGTCTATACATACGGCCATCCCCACCATAGGGATCACATTATAAACAAAGACGGACAAGGGCATACCGCCGTAAACACCGATCCCGTACATAATTCCCATCGCGATGATCACGGTCATGGCGCCAGCAATAATGGGAATGCTCGCGGGCACAAGTCCTCCCAATGTAAATACCAAAAAAACAAAAGCCACCGGAATACCGATTCTTTCGGCTGCTTTCAAATCATGCTTACTTGAACGGTTCACATCTTCTTGGATGACCGGTTTACCGGTTATGGTTACCCTATAATTCTGATCCCCTGAAGCTGCTTCACGAATTTGCTCCATTGTCCTTAGTTTATCTGGAGTGGAGCCTGGAAGAACGGATAAGAGCGCATACGCATAATTCCCCTTCTCCAGCTCTTGTCGGTTAAGTGGGGATGCTGCAACATTCACCCCGCTAATTCTCTCAACCGTATTCAACGTTCGTAATATATAGGAATGAAAGGCACGCTTAGACATTCCCTTGTCGTTATTAAACAAAACAATGACAGGCTCGTCCGGTATATGAAATTGTCTGGACAATACTTTTTGAACTTGAGCATATTGTCCATTGGTCACGAGTCCGTGATCACCTAGCACGGAAGGTAGCTGTACAGCGAAAGAACCAAGGATACCCGTCAGAACAAACCAGAAGCCGATAACCCAAGACGAATATCGGATTGAAAAAGAAGTTATTTTACGGAGCATCATATAAACAATCACTTCGAGGGATCAAATGTTGATTTTTACCGAAAATCAATACGGCATTATGGCCGCCAAATGCAAACGTATTGGACATAACTGTTTCTAGTTTTCTCCGCTTGAATGAGTTAGGTGTGTAATCAAGATCCATCTCCTCATCCCTCTCGACATAATTGATCGTTGGTGGAACGATATCATTCCTCAGTGCAAGAATGGACAAGACCGCTTCCACTGCGCCGGAGGCTCCTAAGAGATGGCCCGTCATAGATTTGGTAGAGCTAATACTGACATTGTAAGCATGAGAACCGAAAACTGCTTTTATGGCTCTTGTTTCCGTCAAATCATTAAGGATGGTGCTAGTGCCATGTGCATTTATATACTGGATCTTCTCCGGGTCAATGGTGGCATCCTCCAAAGCTAAGTTCATAGCCCTTGTCCAATCGCTCCCATCTGAACGAGGAGCAGAAATGTGAAAGCCCTCACCGCATGACCCATATCCGAGTAATTCTGCATAGATTTCAGCTCCACGAGCTTGGGCATGATCCAAGGATTCTAGAACGAGTATGCCTGCGCCTTCTCCTATCACGAAACCGTCTCGATTTTTGTCAAATGGACGGCTCCCTTGCCATGGATCTGTTTGTACCGACAGTGCCCTCATTGCGGCAAAAGAAGCCAATCCAATTTTACAAATGGGGGCTTCAGTGCCTCCGGCAATCATGACATCTGCTTCGCCTCTTTGGACAGCTCTAAAGGCTCCACCAATGGACTGTGAGCCCGAAGCACATGCGGTTACTGTACAACCCGTCAGTCCTCTGGCTCCCAAGCGAATCGAGATACGACTTGCCGCCATATTGGGAAGGAACATAGATAGTGCAAAAGGTGAAACCCGCCCAAAGCCCTTCTGAAGAACGTCAAGCATTCCCGATTCAAAGGTCATGATTCCCCCAACTCCACTGCCAATCCACACTCCCGTACGCATCGGGTCTACGTTATGGCCGACAATTAACCCACTGTCCCTCAAAGCTTCATCTGCTGCTGCAATGGCAAGCTGTATGAATCGGTCTGTTCTTCTGGCTTCTTTAACATCCATCTCTTGCAAAGGATCAAATCCAGTAATTTCCGCAGCCAGCTTTACCGGTAAATCCTCCATCCACTCGTTCGAAACTTGCCGGATGCCTGAGACTCCTTTTATCGCATTGTGCCAGGTGGATTCCTTGTCCAAACCGATAGGGGTGACACAGCCCATCCCCGTAATCACAACCCGTTTCTTCATCTCCATCCCCCTCTTTAATCAGCCTCGCAGTCTGGTCGCCCTTACCAGCTTCTCTGCCGTCCCCGGCATAAACGAACCCAATTGGAGCAACCACGAAGAAAGAATGGGATTTGTAAGTATGCGTTCAAGCAAGCTCCCCCATCTGAGTGCGCCTGATAATTGTTGTTTGATTTGCATCGTATATGCATTTTTCCACTCTGAATAAGAACACTGACCTAGTAGATAGGAGTTAGCTCTTGGCGCGCAAAGCTCTACGGACCGCAACGCCATCGCCATACCGTCCCCACAGAAAGGAGGAATAACGGCAACGGCATCCCCGATGCATGGAATTCCGTTCCATCCGTTCGGCTCTGGGCGAATGATGACCGGGAATGTAGCCGCTTGGGTTCCTGGCACAGCAATCGCATGCTCCAATCTTTTCTTCAGAACAGGAATCCGATTGACTGCGCTCTTCAGAATATTAGGGATGGCGTCGGAACCACCGTGCTTAATTAATGCTGGATTTGTGATCAGTGCAGCAACGTTCAAGTGTCCCCCCTCAATCGGAGAAATACCGATATATCCACCTTGAAAAAAATAAAGATCGACTACAGGGTCTGAGTCAGATCTTGTATAATGCGATTTAATTCCCACATAAGTCCTATTGTTCGATTTGTGTTTTTGTCCAGTCGTTTGAAAGCCGTTTAATGGTCGCCGACCCCAAGCTGCAATCACGGTGCGACAAGTGAGCTGAGATCTTCCTTCTTTCGAGGCGAGCTCCACAACGTGTCCATTGACTGTCTCTTTCAGTTCCGACACTGATCTTCCAGTGTACACACTGGCCCCATTGTCCAACGCAGATCGCTGTAAACTCGCATCCAAAGCTTGGCGACTTAATCCCATGGCTGTACCGGTAAGGGGAATTGTGAGGGATACGCCACGTTCCGTATGTAGCCGAACTAATGTGATGGGTGATGGCTGAAGGGAAGCTACAATACCATCCAATTCTAGAGTCTTCAGTGTTCCTAAGGACTCTGGGGATATAAACTCTCCGCACGCCTTATGACGAGGGAACGTATCCTTATCGACAAGAGCTACCTGCCAACCCTGCTTGGCCAAACAATAAGCCATACTGCTCCCCGCAATACCTGCCCCGATCACGACAGCATCAAATTCCGTTTTCATTCGTCTTGGCCTCCCGTTCTTTAGGAACAATAACGGCATAACGAAATAGAGGCCTCCAACTGTAAATGATACTGACTCCCCTAAGTCTCTTAGCGAGATAACGGAAATCTGATCTGCGAAATCCTTTGGCCACAGACAGAGGACCGTCATGTCGGATATAGTTATTCCGTGAGATGAAGTGGGTTACGAGCCAAACGGCTGCCCAAGGAATCCAATGCCTATGTATATCATTAATGACAACACCTATTCTTGAAACCGCCAGCATCTTCTCTACTATCGATGGAAGTTCCTCTGTTGGGAAATGATGTACGAATTGGGATGCTGTCACGATATCAGCCTGCTGGACCGCCAGGTTAAATAAATCTTGTTGTATGAATTGGACCCGAGAATCATTGCGGAACAGATGCTCAGCCTCCACTCGAGCTTCATCGGTTACATCAGCCAAGATCACCTTCATCTTTATTCCTTGCTTGTCAGCCCATTTCAATATCCGTTGATTAATATCCCCGGAACCGGAACCGACGTCAAGAATGGTTAATCTGGTAGGCTTTCCAGAGCTTTTCCACAAACGTTTAATGCCATAAAGTACCGGAGCCTTAGCTCCGAAAATCAAGTTAAGCCTTCGCAAATGACGCAAAGCTTCTTGAAGCTGGGCTCCACCTTGTGTAAAGTCATCCATCAATTCTGGCTTTGGCGAGCGATGACGAAACCCACCTCCCCCTATCATGGATGATACGAAAAGCGAATCATTTCGGCTGTCATTCCAGGTCCGAAGGCTAAAGCGATTCCATCATGATATCCTTCATTCGTCTTGAGCTGATCTTCTCTTAATTGTGCCAATACGAACAAAATAGTTGCGGATGACATATTCCCATATTGGCGCAGAACAGACCGACTGGGCGCTGTTTGCATATCAGTGAGGTTGAATGCTTTTTGTAAGGAATCAATGATCCCCCTGCCACCAGGGTGAATCGCCCATAATGTCGGCAAAGCCTCATCGCCCCAGAAAGCTTGGAATGCCTCAGGAACTTCTTTGGCAATCAGCTGAGGAATCTCAGGTGAAAGATGTAATTGGAAGCCGTGATTCCCGACGGTCCATTTCATTTTATCTGCGGTATGTGGGAACAGGATCGCTTCTGCCTTATGAATGGCAAACCCTCGAAGGCGCTCAGGATCCTTCATTCCAACTACACAAGCCGATGCGCCATCACCGAATAATGCAGCGGTAAAGAGGTGAGCTTTGTCAAAGGAAGGTTGAATGTGAAGGCTGCACAATTCAACGGTTACCATGAGTACTTTGGCGTTTGGTTCTCTTCGCACGATCTCTTCAGATAGACGAAGTGCAGTTAACCCTGCGGCACAACCCATAAAAGTTAACGGGGTTCTATGTACATCACCTCGAAGATCGAGGTGCCCTATCAGCTCAGCGTCTAACCCTGGAAGAAATAAACCGGTACAGCTCACCGTAATCAGATGAGTAATATCACTAGGCCGTTTCCTACTGTCGGTAAGCGCCTTTTGGGCTGCTTCCACCGCCAATAATATGGATTCCTTATGATAGATGGACATTCGTTCTTCAGTCGTGGGGATATTCATTTCGGGAGTCGAGGGAATATACCGGCAACGCTCAACTGGCTCTAACAGGTTAGGCTCGCATGTGTATCGTGTATCTACACCACAATGAGCAAATATACGATGCACCCACCGTGCATCTTCTGGGCGCTCTTTCATTGCTTCCTTCAATCGGCGTACGGAGTCTTCTTGTTCTAGGCAATAAGCAGGAACGGCTGTACCTATGCCCATAATGGTTATACTCTCCAAAGGATAGGCGCCTCCTAACAGGATTTCGTAATAGGGTATGCAAACAATGATTAGGACAAGAAGTTATAATTTCAATATATGAATTGCTCATGTTTCACATACCTATTTTTTCACTAATCCATTTGTAAGATTCAAAGTAATCAAATAGTTATATTTACTTGCGTGTTTCATTTCGTCTAAAATAATTCCGAATACTGTATCACGATATATTCCAACAGGTAGTCCAAACCCTATTTTACGATACTTCTCAACTGCCGACAGCTCCCCCAATAAAGCCTGCTGTAAGCCTGCGACATACGACTCGACTGGCTTATGAAGCTCATTGCTAATACCTGTGATTTCCTGACCCGTAAGCTCTCTATACATACCTCGGAACATATGATTATGACCACGTTCGTCTTCTCGTATTGATGCAATAATTGCTGCTTGTTCAGAGTTTGGGGCAAGCTTAATTAGCTCATCATAGAACAACTCGTCATTTCGTTCTCCTTGAACGGCTTCCTTTATTAAATCTAATGCCTGTGAAAAAGTTATGGACCAAACAGGTACAAATGTGGATCTCATCCAATAAGGGTGTACACCATACATATAATAATCCTCCCAATCATTCAATAATGGTCAGAACCAGCCTATGTACAAATACCCTTTTACGTTACATGTGTTACAGAATATGACTTTATTAACCACCAAACAGGCTACCGATGTCGGTAGCCTGTTTGGTGATCGTATGTGATTAAGCTAGCTTAGCGTATCCATTACCTTTTCAGGTTTACTCGAAGAGTTTAATAAGACGACGCCTCCGACGATTAACACTATGCCTAATACAGTAACCGTGCTGAATGGGTCATCCCATACCCATATCCCAATGAGCGCGGTTATTACCGTACCTACACCTGACCATATCGCATACGCTAAACTTAATGGGATTGTTTTAAGACTTAATGATAGGCAATAAAATGAGATAGCAAAACCAAAAATAACGCCAATGGTAGGGAATATATGAATAAATCCTTCTGACAATTTCAGCATTGTTGTACCAATTATCTCGCTAGCGATGGCTATTCCTAATGCCAAGTAACCTTTCACAACTATACCCCCCATTGTCTATAAGTTAATGTGAGCCACCCGCTGAGAGCTTCATAATGACCACTCCACCAATGATTAAAGCTAAACCTAACCCCTTTTTGACATTAAAGTTCTCTTTATAAATAAGTACCCCCACTAATGCGGTCAAAGCAGTACCAACACCGGACCATATCGCATAAGTCGTTCCTAGTGGAATAGTCTTCATAGCCAAAGACAGGCAATAAAATGCTGAGCCCATTCCAATAACTACACCTATCGAAGGGTACAGCTTCTTAAACCCATTTGATAATTTAAGCATTGAACTCCCAAAAACCTCACTAAAGATGGCTATGGCCAACAATACAAATGAATTCAATAAAACAACCCCTTACTTGATCATATTCGTCAATTTCTGGATGACTTGTTCACGTAACTCTGCATCCAACTTCCCTAATCCGAACATTTCTGAGAACCATAAGCCATCCGTTGCTAGTCTGACTACCGTAGAAATGACCGGATCAATCCCGTCTGTTTCCATATTCCTTTGCCATATTGAATATTGGCTTTGAAGTTGGCTTAGTAACTCCGGATTTGCAAAGAGCGCAGCAATCAGTGCAGTACTAATCCCATTCCCATCCGTGATATCAGCAGAAGTTGAATCAATGTATGCTCGAGTCCACTTCCCATCCTCCATGGTTGAGTTAGTCGCTCTATTCTGGACATCAGAAACAAAATCGTTAGTTAACTGTTCCACCATACCTTTAATTAATGCTTCCTTATTCGGAAAATGGTGCAGTAATCCACCTTTACTAATTCCTGCTTCCTTAGCAACGGCTTCAAGCGTAAGCTTCTCGACTCCGAGATTTTTCACAATAAATGTAGCAGCCACTAGGATATCATTACGTTTAGAATTGCGATTCACATTCCTCACCCCTACATTTAGTATACCGTCTGGACGGTTTTCAAGTCAATTGAAGAAAACTGAAAAAAGCAACCAGGCGCGAAAAAGCTGCCGTTCACGCCGGCAGCCTTCTAAGGTTTATGTCTACGCACATGTATCTACAAGGCATGGATCTATCAGACGAATAACATCTTCCGCAAGTTCAAGCTGCTTGGTTGCAAACTCCAAATCTCCGTGGCCTGCAAGGGCGAAATCCAAATTCCCTATTGTAGACATGAGTATACGAGCTATGATCGCAAATCCAAAAGCCTCTTGATCGGCCATATTGTTAATTTGAGTTAAAATATATCGAAATGTTGGCTCCTGAACTCCATTGAATAAAGCAAGATTTCCAACAAATGAAGCCAAATCCCAGAATGGAGGCATCAGTGATATATCTTCAAAATCCGCCCAGATCCATCCCTCTGGACTTGGTAATAAGTTTCTTGCATGGGCGTCTCCATGACTCGGTATTAACAAGCTTGTATTGAGACGCATCTGTGTATTAACCTTTACGAACACATTTAACAGTGTTTGTATGCGTTGATCGGGAACCTTCATCAATTTTACAGCCGATTGACATGTCCGCTCCCATACACCAAGTATAGGAATCTCATCCACGAAGTCTTTCATGGCTAATGAAAGTCTGTTTACTAATTCAACGGCTTCACTTGGTGAAGGAGGCTGCAATTGTGTAGGAGGAACATACTTCCACAATGTCATCCATGTGCCACCCATATCGTGTGGTCCTGCATCAAGAAGGTCTGTTGGTGCTAATACGGGGACGCCCTTAGATTGGAGATGGCGTGCTACCCTTAACTCGCGATCAAGTATTTGGTAGGCGTAATCAGCATCTTCATTTGATAAAACAGTGGCTATTCGTGCCACAATGGGATGCGGTGCCAAGTGAATGATCAGGTTTCCGCCATTACTAAGCTCAATAGGTGTAATTTCATTCCATCCAGCATTCTCTGCTAGTATTAATATTTCTGAAATAAGTTTACCATTAACCGACACTGCAACAGCTCCTGCTTATTCCTGATAGGTACAACTTCTTTAATCACTATTCGGTTACAGATTCTAACTCTCGCCATTCCATGCCTCAGAGAGCAGCTCGCTGTTAATGCCCATTGCAGCCATCGAGCCCATTGAGGCGGCAGTTATGGCTTGATACAGCTCAGTCGCTGCATCTCCTGCACTATAGACACCCGGTACATTCGTCTTGCCAAAGTCGTCGGCGATAACACTACCTGCTTCCGAGAGCCGGCAGCCAATCGCTCGCGGTAATTCAGACCCCTCAGCAAGCTTAGGTGCAAAGAATATTCCTGTACATGGGATTACGGTACCGTCCTCCAGTACAACCTGCTCAACGATACCCACATTAGATTCGATACGTTGGATCGGTGAATGATATATAGGAACCTTATGTAGTAGAAGTTGCTTGTGCTGTTCATATGACCAATCATCAGACCCATTTGTACAAATTGTAAATTGCTTCGACCATCCGGATATCATCATAGCCATATGCGCCGCCCTCGCACCATTAATAATAATGACAAGTGGCTGATCCCTTAACTCCCATCCATCGCAATAAGGGCACACAAATGCGCTTTTCCCATACACCTCTGACAGTCCGTTAATGTCCAGAGGAAGGTCTCTTTTCCCAACTGCAAAGAGAAGCTTTTTACACGAATAGGTTGTTCCGGAAGCTGTTGTCATTTGAAAATGACCATCGGATCCCCCAACAGATACAGCAGAATCTTTCACAAATTGTACTGAGGGATAAGCTTTTATTTGATCCATTGCCACTTGCCGAAAGTCGCCGGGACTGATTCCATCTCTAGTAAGAAAGCCATGTGTCTCATGTGTAACCCGATTACGCGGGCGCCCTTCATCGATCACAACTACGCTTTTTCTCGCCCTGCCTAACACGAGAGCTGCATTCAAGCCCGCTGGACCTCCACCAATAATTCCTACGTCGATAAGCTGCATCATGCTACCATTCCTTCCCCTCAAGAATATGCTTTTTTATCATCTGGATTCTGTTCTCGAAAAAATAATTTCAATAACGGCGGAGTAACTAATGTTGTAATAATAACCATGATTACCACGGATGTAAAATACTCCTGCTGCAGTAACCCCGCCTGTAAGCCTGTTGCACCAATGATTAATGCAACCTCTCCCCGACTTATCATACCAGATCCGATAATCAGTGAGGATCTTGAATTAAAGCCTGTTACTCGCGCCCCAATCCACCCTCCGAATAGCTTAGTTAGACATGCCACTATTGTAATGAGAATTAAAAACACCCACTGATCGCCAATTCCTTCGAAGGAAACATTAAGACCGATGCTAACAAAGAATACAGGCACAAAAATGGAGAAAGCGATCGGCTCGACCTTTTCCTCCACGATATGCTTATAATTGGTTTGAGATACGGAAATCCCCGCTGCAAAGGCACCAATGATTCCAGCCATCTGCAGCCACTCCGCAAAATAGGCAAAGGCGAAACAAATGAATAAAGCCGCTGTAATGACTGCCTCTGTGACTCTTAATGGGGCCATCCACTTCATAACCATTGGAACGACGTACCATCCCACAAGGAATATAACTAAGAAAAATGCTACTTTTTTACCTATGAGCATGCCAATTGAAATGTCATTTCCAGTTCCGATCACACTCATCATAACCGCAAGCAGGATAACAACGAGCACATCGTCGATTACAGCTGCTCCCAGAATGGTCGTCCCCTCGCGAGAATTCAATTTGTTCATTTCCTTTAGCACTTGCACGGATATACTTACAGAGGTTGCACAAAAAATAACGCCGAAGAACAAGGCATAATTCTGACTAAAGCCAAAAGCAGAAGCTATACCAAAGCCCCCAACGAAGGGAAGAATAATTCCACCAATCGCAACAGCAAAGGCTGATTTCCAATTTTGCTTCAGCTGCTCCAGGTCGGTTTCTAGTCCTGCAATAAACATAAGGAGAAGTACACCAATTTCCGATAGCTCATGGATAAAGCTCCCTTGCTCAATCCACCCAAGCACTGCAGGCCCTAATACTATCCCGACAATCAACTTCCCTAGAACTGCTGGTTGACCAATACGTACTGATAAATCTCCTACAACCTTCGTAAAAAACAGAATTAAAACCAAATATAGAATGAACTCCATAAACCTGCCTCCAGATGTTTTTGTATTAATGTGTCCTGAAATAAAAAGAAGGAACCCATTTTTACAGGCCCCTTCATTCCTCAAACAACCGTGGTAAATTATCTTTACCCTCAAAGCATTCGCCAGAATGGATAGTTTACCAGTTCCTCAATAAGTACAAAATTGAAGGTACTATTCATCCGAATTTAGAGCAAAAGTCGTTCGTCCACTCCACCCTCTACAATAGTTTTGCAGATGTGATAATAATTTACGACCATACACGTGGTAATCGATGGTCAAATTTTGTGCCCCTCTTAGCTCATAAAGCTGAAATCTCATCAAAATTTAATCTTTGAGCATTAAGATTATGGTATTCATGAGATGAGGTGCCAAGCAATGAGAAGCAATCGAGGCAATCGAGCTTTAATGATACCCGCCCAACTGGTGGCAATTGTAAGTCTCTTTCTTATTCTTTACTCAATCTTTGGGTTGACTCAAGAGAATTTGGGCGGCGCAAGGCCAAGAGTCGAACAGGGTGGAGAAGAATTATTCAAGACACTAGGTACTTTGTCTGTGTTTATTACAGCCGTCAGTTATGCCTGGTATCATTTGAAGAAGAAAAGGAAATCACCCTCCCCTTTAGTCCGGTTGATTGTTAAATGGTTTGACAAGCTGCACAAATACACCGGCTATTCAGCAATCCTCCTCATCGCCACCCACGGGATCTATTTTCTGACCCAGGCCGTCGTTAAAAAAGAAACCTACACCGGAATTGCTGCATTCTCACTGTTGCTCTCAGCTGGGATATACGGCTTTCTAATTAAGCGTTTACCTAAGAAAAATATGCGAAAGGTTCATTTCATGCTTGCTACCGCGTTTGCGCTTGTTGCCATCATTCATGCAGGTGGTTCAGCTATTATGGCCATACTTTGTACAATCGTGTTCTGGGGCATTACTGAGTTGATCGAACGGAGTGCAACCCCTGCTCAAGATTAGCGTTGAGGTAACACTCCCTCAGATTACAAGGATACCGAGCACTTGTGAGATTAGTCGGAGCGGATCTCGTCTTTTCTCGTCACGGTCAGAAAGATGACCAAGCAAATAATGGTTGCGAGGAAGACAACGCTAGTCACTGTCGTTCCTACTTCAAGTCCACCATCCTCCCGTGTCTGCGACAGGTAATCTCCAATAGAGGCACCGAGCGGGCGCGTTAAGATATAAGCGATCCAGAAGGCCAAAACCGCATTCAGCTTGAAGCGATAATAAGCGATGGTAACTGCCCCGATCATAACAGCAAACAAAATTAAAGAAGTTGAATATCCAAAGTTAAGTCCTTCCGCGATTAGATCGCCTACCGCCGTGCCTAGGGCAAAAGTGAACAGGATAGCCAGCCAGTAGAACACTTCCCGCTTGGTCGTGTAGATCGAGTGAATCGACAGAGTCTTCTCGCTCCCATACCAAATAGCAAAGGTCACCGCAAGTAAAACACTGAAGAGAATTGTAGTCGTCAGCAAAGGAACTCCGAAGTTGTCCGTTAGGTTGTCGGTAATTAGTGTGCCAACAACGCTAATTAGTACAACCGTGATCCAATAGATCCAAGGGACGTAAGTTTTGGCTTTGAACTGCAATACGAGAGTTAGTAGCAAGATTGCGCACATGATCAAGGTCGTATTCGTTAAACCTAAGTCGAAGTTCTCGTTCAAATAGTCTGCTGCCGTTTCCCCCACAGTGGTTGCCATAATTTTGATTATCCAGAAGACGATGAATACTTGGGGTACCTTATTTAACATTTTCAAGCCTCATTTCCCCTCTCACCCATGATTGAGCGGTAATATTCCGCTGCCTCATGTAGTATAAACCCGCATTATGAGAATACAGTGTGAGAAGATAAACAAGGTTGCTTACAATTGCTAGTCTCTATTTCGTTCAATTGCGCCACCTCGGTAAAACTATCGTAACAACAGTCCCTTCGTTTTCCACGCTCGTAAGATGAATGCTGCCATGATACGCCTCAGCTAGACGTTTAGCGATCGCAAGTCCCAAACCACTTCCTCCTACTTTACGGCTCCTTGCTTTATCTATTCGGTAGAAACGATCGAATACGAAGGGAATATGTTCTTCCGATATCCCCACTCCTTTATCAGCTATGCGCAATTGTACTTTATGATCTGTCGTTGTGTTTCCTGAAATCATGATGGTCTTCTCATTAGTTGAATATTTAATCGCATTATCGATAACGATCATCAGGATTTGCTTCAAATGATGTGCGGAAACTGCGAGTTGAGCATGACTCAGGGAGCGATAATTGACATCGAAAATAAAATTCGGGTGGATGATCGCGAAGTCTTCCACGACTTTCATTATTATTCGATTTGGTTCGGTTTTTTGTTCCTTCTCCATATGAATGGGTTCCGAATGAGAGGAAGCAAGTAAGTCTTGGGTCAGATTTTTGAGCCGCACCAATTCTTCTAACGAAGCATTTAATGATTCGTTTAATATAGCAGGATCGTCCTTTCCCCAACGTGATAGCAATTTCAAATGTCCTTCGATTATCGCAATTGGTGTTCTAAGCTCATGCGATGCATCTTCCACGAATTGATTTTGCTGTTCAAAGGAAGTTTCTAATCGATCCATCATCTCATTGAATAGCTGGCCAAGCTTAGATAACTCGTCATTATTATTTATGAAATCGACCCTCTCGGATAACCCGTTGTAATTGATGTTCGCTATCGTACCGGACAGCTTTGCTATGGGTTTAACGAATTGTCTACCAAGAAGTACGCCTCCTATAGAACTAAAAGCAATACCTCCTAGCCCCCCTAGTACCATAACCAAAAGCAGCATTTGATTTAATTTCTCGTAATTTTCTAAATTCCGAACAATTTCAATGGTTCCGTTAAAAGAGTCAATCTGAAGTGGACTTCTCAGAATGAGCAGATGTTCCCGCTCGTGTCGTACACTTACCATAAGTGTGGTTTCAACAGGCTGCGGAGACACCCATTGAGCAGGCAAACCGTCGCTTATCGTTAGTAGGGGATTCCCTTCTAGGTCCAATAGGCGAATCAATTGATCGTTCTGGTTTGCTTTCTCCAGGAAGCTTTTACCTGCCGTTACATCTCTTGAGCCATTGTCCTCATAGTATCCAATGATTTCATCCATACTCTTCTTTATCGCAAGCTCTTCTTGCTTAAGGGTCCATCGGTCAAGCACAAGATATTGAACAGAATTATAGAGAAGAAAGAAGATGCACATCCATAAAGAAGCCCATACGGTAATTCTCCATTTAATCGGAAGAGTGTTTATATTCAATATTCCTTTTCTCATGCTCTCATCACATATCCAATTCCTCGCTGAGTGTTTATGTAAGGCTCGTCTGCCGAATCGCTCAATTTATTTCTCAAATATCTGACATAGACATCGACGACGTTCGTTTCAACTTCCGTATCGTAGCCCCATACTTTATCCAACAAAGAGTCTCGTGACAGCACGACATTGACATTCTGCAGTAAGACGGCAAGCAAATCGAATTCCCGTTTCGTAAGTTCTACGATTTTGTCTGCTTGTTTGAGAATTCTGGAACTGAGATCTAGATTGAGATCGCGAAAGACAAGAATGTTTGACTGTTGTTCGCTATGCTCGAATCTACGAAATAAAGCTCGCATCCGAGCAAATAACTCTTCGATTGCGAATGGCTTCGGAATATAATCATCCGCCCCACAATCTAATCCTAACACCCGATCTGTCACATTATTTCTTGCAGTGAGCATGATAATGAGGGTTTTTTTGGTGTTTCGGATAGCTCGGCACACCTCTATCCCATTCATACCAGGAAGCATGATATCAAGCAAGATCATGTCCCATTCCTGTTCAAGTGCTAATTGAAGTCCATTTGTTCCATCATTGGCAACCGAAACATCATACGATTCATGGACTAGCTCTAACTCAAGAAATCTCGCAAAGTTAGGTTCATCTTCCACGATAAGTACCTTTTTCATCGTTCCCCTCCTGTCCCTTTTCCGTTTATTGTTGCATACTCGGTGGCTTCTCATTCCAAGATTAACAGACTTATATGAAATCATGATGTGAATATTCAAATGGATTGAAATAATTATTCAATGATCAAACTCTCATTAAAAACACAGAATCTTTCGTTATAGTGTAAAGAAAAAAAAGGATGTGGCTAAATGAACAACTCATTGTTCCATTTCTTAAATCATTTTGCCGGGCATTACGATTGGATTGACGATCTCATGGAGGTTTTCGCGCAAGATATCGTATGGATTATGCTAGCTATAATAGCATGTCTATGGTTTACCGGAAAAGAAGGCAATCAGAAGTTGGCGTTCTATTCGTTAAATGCCGCAGTAGTTGCTCTATTCATAGCAAGCATCATCATCTCACCCAGGGTGAATCATGCAAGACCCTTCGTTGAACATCAAGTCATGCAATTAATACCGCACGCTCCCGATGCTTCTTTTCCTAGCGACCATGCCACATTGGCGTTCACTCTTGCCTTTAGCGTGCTGTTCGTCAGACGCAAGCTGGGGTTAGGGATGCTATGCCTTGCGATAATCACGGGAATATCAAGGGTTTATGTTGGTGTTCATTATCCAGGCGACATAGCAGGCGCAATCGTATTGTCCTTCTTTATAAGCTATATCATTTATAAACTCACAGGTCATTTGGATTTCATCCCTTTATTATTTGTTCGGACCTATAGGAGTTTGATAGGCAAAATTATCGAAACCTTTGGAAAGTAATTTCTTCGCAATACTCCGATACTTGTCCAAATTTTATTCTGTTACTGAATAGGTCCGCGATTAACGTGGACTTCAATTAGGAAACTGACCCCAATGTCCCTCGATTATGCCAAATATTGTTTGTATAAAAAGCGCTGCCGATAAGTATAAAAACTAATAGAATGAAAATAACAAGTACAAATAAAGCAACAATAGATATACGCAACAAGTTCACCCCCTATTATTCAAAAACACAACCCCGGTTTGCCTTAGGCTCTGCGGGGTTGTATACAAGAACAAGATAAACCATCTTATTAATAAGATCGGAGATGAATAATGTGGGATTCAACTGAATTAGGCGTACTAGAATTATCTCTTAGTAAATCCCAGTTCCAGCTTTCAATATGATGACCAACAAAATGAAGAGAACAAGAGCAAAAGCGGCAGCTCCCATTCCACCACCATATCCTCCACATGAACCAGTTTCTACACCACCTACTTGACAACCCATAGTAACACCTCCATTTTTTAATTGTGAATGTTTATCACCCTGTTAGGTTATGTCTGGATGATTATATTGCCAGTACATTCGTACACTTGTATCAAAAATCCACTTATACACAAGCATCTCACTATTCAACAAGAGCCTAATCCACGTAAAAAACCACCATACTACTTGAGCATGGTGGCAATTCGTTCATTAATAGCCTGCGCGCAAGATGATAACCAACAAAATGAAAAGTACAAGTACAAAAGCAGCTGCTTGCATACCGCCATAACCTGCACAAGATCCACCGTAACCCATCGAAATCACCACCTGATTCTTTGATCTGTGATTGTTTATCACCGTCTTAATTTATGCACGGGTAAATATACGGACAGTGCATTAGCACAGTTACAAATGAAATTTCCGTTCATGACCGAAAATTAATCCTTACTAGATATCACTTTTGATTAAGTTCTTTGTCGCTAGTCGAAGTACTTATACTCGAAGGCTGCAGAATGTAAGTGCTTAACGCAACTCCCAATGCAACCATAATAATAACACCCACGATGACAACAATCTGAATAGAAAACAGTTCAGCGGCAATTCCACATACAACGGTAGTAAACATAATGAATATGGCTTCGATAAAGCTATTTACACTGCTAACACGCCCCATGATATTTACTGGAATGTTGTTCTGATAAAAGGTGGCGAATCCCGTATTTGCGAAGGCTAAAAAGAAAGCTAAGACAAAAAAGCCGATAGCTGCGACATTAAAAGCTGTTGAGAAAGCGTAAATGAGATACCCCCCACTCACTCCTAGTGCTCCTAAACCAATCATCCGTGAATTGGCGACTTTTCTGACTATTAATGTATTGATGCTTGCTCCAACGATAATACCGGCTCCAGAAACACTGACCAAAATTCCGTATTCTCCTTCGGTTAAGCCGAGAACAACTTTGGCAAATGCCACCTCCAACGAGTCTATGGCTGATGGCATAACTACCATTACGCTACTGAATAGAATGCAAATCATCATAATAAACAAATGTCGCCGATAAAATCGAAGGACAATGTTCCAATCCTCTTTAATCATCGCCAAGGTGATTCTATTATCCCTTTTATCGCTAGAGTTTTTCTCTAGATTGGGCATGAATATCGTAATCAATCCAGACAAGACAAGAGCAGATGCATTAATATAGATGGCAGAAATAGGTGAGCCAATCACGAACAGCATTCCGGCAATCGCTGGACCAATTAAGAAGGCTCCCGACCCGATTAATGCGTTAAGCGAGTTAAACCTTTGCCTTTGATCCACTGGAATCAACTTGGTTATATATGTTGTAGATGCCGGTCGAAAAATAGATTCCGCCATATTGATAAAGAAGACGATCAAATAGATGTACCCAATAGCCGGATTCAAGGGAAGCAAGACAATCAAGATAGATCGCATTAAATCAAGGCTAATCATGAGGTTTCGCTTGTTCAAACGGTCAATCAGGCTACCTGACCAGATATTCGTAAATAAAGCGGAAAGAGGCCTGATGATGTACAGAGCAGATACTGCCAATGCCGACTGTGTCATTTCCAGAACAATCAGATTGAGGGCGATGAAATAAATCCAACCGCTAACGTTGGATATCCCAATACCAAATAGCAGAATCGTTGGATATTTCCATGATTTAAACATAAAAAATCCCGCCCCTAAGACCAAAGTCTTGGGGACGAGAATGATCGTCGTGGTACCACCCCAGATTTGCCAATCTGTCACCAGATTAGCCTCATCGAGTACGGCAATCGCTGAATGCTTATACTCTAGCTCTATAACAGGAGCTCCTGTCACACCACCCCCGCACACTAGCTCGGTTCCGATGTGATGCTCAGAGACTTGGTTCGATAAAGCATTCTTTACTCCTTTTCACCTACCGGAGCTCTCTGCCAAAGAACAGTTTATTTACTCTTCTCTTCATCGCATTTGTATAATAATTCTATATAGAACGATCAAGTTGTCAAGCTCACTTGTTTCTTCTTATTGTTCCAGTCGACCTTAATATCGTACTTCTTGCAAAATTCGCGTAACGGGATTAAAATTTCGTCCTGACGCTTGAGCGGTTGTAGCTCCGAGAATATCATTTTCTCCCCATTAATGCTAACGATTATTGTGCTCTCATCTGAACCTAAGCTCTTAAGCCGTTCAATCACCTGCTCAGCCGTCTCATCCTTCTTCGCTCCATTTATTCGGAAAGCATTTTTCTGATCCGCTGTGTTCAGTCCTTCTTTCACCGTAAAAGAAAGCTCAATGCCCAGAGATTTCAATATGGCCATCACATCATCATTGTAAGCTCCGTATGGGAATGCAATAATCCCCCTCGTATTCCCGAGCTCCTCCTTGAGTCTTTGCTCTGCCTTAGACAAATCCGACGTAATCCGTGTCGTATAATGTTCATCTGTTTCAAATGTTTGGGTCGCTTTTGAATACTGCTTGCGAGTCATTACCGGCTTAGTTGTACCTTTCTCGTTCATGACGCCATATTTGTGCAAATCATATGTATGGCTATAAAAGCTCATCCCTGCCTTCTGCATCTCTCTCATCTGATCCCAGGTCATCTTAGGTGCACCCTTAGGGTTATCTATGGAGGAAACAATGACGAAATTAACTGCGGGATAATCATATTTGATCAAGAGCGGATATGCCTTGGTATAGAAGTTCTCATAACCATCATCGAATGTAAGGAGCACTGCATTGTCCGGAATAGTTGCCCCCTCTAACATGAAGGAAATGTATTGTTCCATACTGATCACGTTAAATCCATTTGACTTTAGCAAGCTCAGCTGCTTCTCCAACTCCGCAGTAGCAAGCTCTGATTTGGGGTTCGGATCATCTTCGATCCCATGGTACATCATTACAGCTACCTGATCAGAATAATAGCTCGCAGCCCCATCTCCCCTTTCATTTGCAGTAGTCGTTTCTACCTTCATTTTGAATACTTGCTCGATGAATGACGTCGGCACATATAATTGACCATCATTTATCATAACGGCATAATCAACCTTCAACTCCACACCGTCAATAACGACAGTAACCTCATCAGGTGTTTTCGCACATGCAGCAAGTAGATTTGTCAGCAGTACCGCAATAAAAACTAAAATAATATGATTTCTCTTCAATGTGATAACCCTCTCTATTCTTTATTTCAGTCTAGTATAGAGATATCTAATTAATAACAGTTAATGGATTCTATTAACATATTCTTAACTTTATCTTAAACTTTCTTAAGTGGATATGAAACGGGATGAGAGTTTTAATAAACTAACTCATTAGAATGAAAAAAAGCCCGTATGAAGAAACGGGCTTCTAGTTGAATAGTATGAATACTTATTTTCATTTTCCTCGATAAGCCTTCTCGTGATAATCCGTAATTGCCTTGAATAATTGTTTGCCGTCATCAGTTAATGGCGTGTCCGCATCAAAACTATAATACATAGCCCGGTAAGTTTCCGGTACCCAGATGTAGGACTGGATATAGTCCGTCAATTGAAATCCGACTTTTTTCCAGAACAGAATACGGTCCGCATTTTCCTTTGTGTCCTCGGCTTCCACCTCGATGACGAGCCCACGACATTCCGATATGGAGTTCTTAGCCCAATCGTGAATATTCTCGATGCACAATCGACCAACTCCCTTACCCTGACTACTTCGACGAACCGCAAGATAATCAATGACAAGTACTTTACCTCGCGAATTGAAAGCTGTCAGGGCCATTGCGACGATAACATTTCGTTCGTTCCACGTATGTAGCGTGCATATCCCTCTATTGAACATGCGACGAACTATCATACGTTCTTTTCTTCCGTGTTCTGGAAAAGCCTCGTGGTACACTTGCTCCGCTTCGGACCATATTTGTTCGTTCCATTGATCGGTTGTTTGATAGTCCATCTAGTTGATCTTCCCATTCGAATCGCCTAAGCCTTAGCCTGCGCGATCTAATTTAGAATAAAAGTCACTTTTCCATTAACGAAGGATACCACATCAAAGTTATAATATACCCAAGTTTCTATCGTTTTCCCGCTCGCGTTCGTGACGTTCCTACCTGACGGATAACCCCAGGACATTTTCACCTGGTCCTTAGTCATTCCGAGCACAATTTTACCGGCTTTGATTAGACTCCATGTCGAAGCAGACCATGGATACTTCTTCTTAGGATCGAAGTTAAAGAAATAATCTTCATTCGTAAACAGCTCGGAAACAAAGGAGGAGGACATTGGAAAGCTCTTTAACTCTTTGCCAGCAGCTGATTTGAAGACAATGACGAAATCTCCTGAATCATCCGGGAGAATATCACTCACAGTAACCTTGGAGAAACGATCCCACTGTTGAAAATAATTAATCCAGTAGCTTTTTCCGATATATTTGGCTAGGCTTCCTTGCATCGCTTTCTTAACAAGCCCCGCTGTGTCTGAAGAGACAACAGTCATCTTTGCATCTCCGAAAGAGATTTCAGCTGTCTTCCATTTGCCATCCCAATTTACACTGGCACCAACAGCGAATGTCAGCAGCATCCCAGGGATGTATGTGTCCCCTTTTTCCGTTAGAGGCGCTGCTTTGAGCGTTATAGTTTCTCCATTCAACTGCGCATTCATATCCCCGACCTTGAAGGAGAATGTCACGTCTCCAATACTCGCTTCGAAGATACCACTCGTGATAGAGACGGTCCCGCCTAATGCTTGTATAACGGCCTTCGCAGGAACGAATTCGATACCATTAACCTGTTTGGCCCACTTCAAATTGTTCTGCAAGCTCGCGGATACCGTTAGCGTCTTAGTAACCCCACCGGTTGTCAAGGTAACTTGTGTTTGACCTACACCAAGCACTTTGAGGCTACCGTCAGACTGAAGCTTCAGTAAATACGGCTTGTCTACAGAGATATTAGTCTCGTTCGGTATGACCTTGATCTTCGCACCATTAGAATAAGTTTCCTGAATGCTTACTTTCAGAATATCTCCGACATTTGGCTTGAGTTCTGATATCGATACATCTACTTTATCAACTTTAGGAATTTCAACAGAAGTAACAACATTATCGGCAAAAAGCACCCAGCTTCCATCACTTCGCTGTGCGTAGAAATGATTGGAATCCAAATATGCCGCAGTTTTAACGACTGTACCGAGCCCGGATATTTGTTGATCCAACTTCCAACGTGCCTGGTACTCCCCTGTCTGCCATACTGTTCCGTCCTTACGAGTAACTAAGAGTACATCCGTTGGGTCCCCAGAAGTATAAGCGATGTGAATGGCATCTTGTGCGACCGTAACCGGAATAATCTTACCATTATCGTCAAAGTTCGCAGTCTCGTAGACAACAACCTGACCACTTTCGAATAGCAAGGCTACATGATCCTCTATCACGGTCAAGGAAGTTACGGAATCTGCATTCTCGATTTTTCCTAATTTCAAGTACTTATCTGTAATATTTCTGTCTGATAAGAGTACATCCCCGTTTCGTGACAAGGCGGCGAAGCGCCGTTCAGCGTATCCGATCATCGAGATCCCATCGAGATCCTTAACCTTGCCTGCACTATTCCAAACTGAGCCGTCCGTCTTAAGCCAGAAGGACCCTGCCACTTGCTTGACGCCGGTCTGACCAACAACTGGACGAGGCGCTGTGCTAACGCTCCATTCGATTAACTGACCGTCTTGTGTTACTCCTATGCCGAAATACTCATCGCCAGTTATTGATGAGACACTGCCCAACGTACGAATCTTCCGATTTCCATCGATTAATGACCACATCGTGCCATTATCCATCAGAAAAGTGTCCTTCCCGATAATATTCGAGATTCGCGATTCGCCACCAGCGGCTGCAGCCTTGTTGCCAAATCCCCCACCCATAAAACAAAAACCCATTACGAATCCAATTAATATACCTATTTGCATTATCTTTTTCATCTTTCGAACACTCCCTATATTGGTTACTTCTCCCAAGTATAAGATTTCGACAAATGCTGCGACTTCCCTCCTGTCCATCGTTGTTATTAGTGGGGTTATAGTCTGATCACAACTAAAAAAAGCCCTCCTAATGGAAGACTTTGATTACAACTCTATTAACTTCGAGGTGCCCAAAGCATGACTGAAACTCCAATCATGCAAATACCAGCTCCAATACAATCGTACATATCAGGGGCTTTCTTATCCACGAGCCATCCCCATAGAACTGCAAGAACAACAAACACTCCACCATAAGCCGCGTATACACGGCCAAATGATGGGAAGCTTTGCAGAGTTGGAATGATGCCGTACACAACAAGGATGATACTTCCAACAATCCCAACCCACATCGGTTTGGATTCGCGCAGCCACAGCCAAACCATATAACCTCCGCCGATTTCAGCGAGACCAGCAAGTAAAAAGATGAATATCGTTAGTAGCACAAAGATAAACCCCTTTTGGCAAGACAGTTCCAATCTTTCAGATAATCGTTCGGAAAGCATGTCGTATGACGTCGCCGCGGCTAATAATCCCAACCAATACGCCGGATCGCACGATTGGAAGCTTCTTGATCTGTTTTTTTCCGAGTATTGCCGCGATCTGATCGATATCTGTTTCCCAATCTGCTGTAATCACTTTCTTCTTACATAAGGTCATTACATCTAAATTTAAGATTTCAGCAACCTTATCTTCCAGACACCGCGGATCCCTGATAATAGTGGAGAAATACATGAAATCGACAACGCGATCGCTTTGCTTACCGATAAACCGCATAATGTCACCATCGCTAATGTAACCAACAATTTCGTTACGTTCATTAACAACCGGCAAACCACTAATTCGGTGTGTTATAAACTTCTCGATAACAGAGCGAACCTTGTCAGATTCCTTGACCTTATATACGTTGCGGATCATGATTTCTTGTGCCTGCATCTTGTTCCCCTCCAAGTATGAGACCCGATAATAGATTATTTATGCAAAGGGATATATCCAGAACCGTTCAGTTCCAAACCGTTCTTGAATCTCTTTGTCATTGAGCTTTTTGCTACCTAGTAATTCAGCAGCTTGGAACTGGGAACGATGAGCGCTTATGGAGTCCATCTTCTGTTGCAAATAATCTTTAACGTCATTAATAACTACTGGCTTCCCTATGAATTGCTCATGATTATTGGAAAAAGCTACGCAGTGCACAAAAGGTCTTTGATCCTTCGGCATTCTACCAATCGTACGGATTACCGCAGCTCCGGTAGCATCATGATCGGGATGAACGCTATAGTCCGGATAGAAAGTGATGACCAGTGAGGGGTTGAGTTCTTTCACAAGAGCTTCGATTTGGCTATCTAACTGATCCTGATCCTCGAACTCGATCGTCTTATCATGAAAACCAAGCAATCTTAAATCTTGAATGCCAATGGCTCTGCAGGACTCTTCGAGCTCCTTCTTACGGATTTCCGGTAAAGTCACCCGACTTGCGAAAGGCGGAATCCCCATATTCCTGCCCATCTCCCCTAAGGTTAGGCAAGCATAAGTGACTTGGGTTCCGTTGTGAATATGTTTTGCTAGCGTTCCTGATATCCCAAAGGCCTCGTCATCAGGATGCGGTAATATAACAAGTATGTGTCTCTCCATTATCTTCCTCATCTCCTCTCCCATTAGAACGGTTCTCGGCTTAATTGCAAAGCTACGACCAGCTTACCTTGTCCATCATGTCCTGCCATAATGAGTCTGTCTTTCTCGTCTTCTTCGAAGTGGGTAAGCCCTTCCGAATAAACCCAGCCATGCTTCATTTTTAAGCCAACTCGATAAGGTCCGTTCCCTGATATCGATCCTTGGGAGAATTGAATGACTGCATTAGAAATAAAGGTCGCTGCTGGATGTTTAGAGCTATCCAAGTGAGCAGCGTAAGCACCAGTTGTCATCTCTAGATGGATATATAGTTCTTGATCTTTTAGGTGATCGATCATTTTCTGAACTTCAGCAACATTAATGAGCTTCATTTACTAACCTCCAAATACCACAATTCAGTCTATAGATAATATTTCAACTATCTCATCATTTTAACACCTTGTACTTCGATTCGACAAATCGTCTGCATGATATGTACATATGTAATCTCAATAGATGAAAGATGTAGCTGCGAAACATAATATTACACCTAAAATGCTCCGCAGTCAGCCATTTTTTCAGAACGTAATAACCTTATTCCGTCTCAGTAATTAATGGGAAAATGCCGCTGGGAACTGTTGAATGATCCCATAAGTCATATTATCAGCCATTTCATGTGCCTGCGATTGGATTTCATCACTTGAATCGACGTTATCCACATAGTTCCCGGCTAGACGGGTTGCGACTTCATTCGTTAGTAGCCTTAAATGCTCATAGAGCATGTTTTGCCAATCCTCTTTAGACCAGTACGGGTTGATTCTACTCAGGAACTCAGCTATTGCATCCGCATTAGCAAACCAACGCTTTTGGGCATCTGTAGCAGTTGCGGTATCCCCCGCTTGCAACGCCTTTACGAGCTCTACTGCTATTGTGAGATGCTCCGTAAGCAATTTAGCAAACTTATTCGCAATGTCTACTCCATAGAAGGGTTTAAGAACTGCTGCGAAATCAATTGGATTGCGGAGAAGCCTCTCAATCGTTACCTTCTCATCTGGTAAGTGGCCAACAATACTATTCACCGTTAATCGTGTCCAGAACACATGCTGCTCCCACAGTGCCCGCAGCTTTTGGTTTAATTCCACATGTGACGATGTCCAACAACCATTAGGAGAATCCTGCCTGTAGGGATAATAGTAATGACTTGGGCTTGCGTAATAACCATACATATCTTTTCATTACACACTCCTTATTTAAGTATTCGTACAATATATAGGCGGTACGCACCCTTTGTGCATAGATGAGATTTAAATGATCATTGTTCGCAAATCCCTTTCAATGATTTGTAACCCAATACAGGCCTTCGCAATACCCTATATAGACAAATGACTATTATTTAACTGGAGGTTACTGTATGGATCGCGGATTTTTTCCTGGTGGTGGTTTTGGGCGTCGCCCATTTTTCCGTCCTTTTCCCCATCCTTTTTTCCCTAATCGTTTTTTATCACCGTTTTTCTTCTTCTCCCCGTTTTTCTTTCCTTTCTTCCGAGATGGCAAATCGGATGACATGTTATTCGCGCAACACCAAGTTCAACAGGGTGACACTTTAGCTGCTGTAGGCCACAGATATAATATTCCTCAGACCATTCTAGAGGAGGCCAACTCCCACCTTGCCAACCCACAGCAATTGAATGCTGGGGAAATCGTATACGTACCGCGAATTTCGAACATGGTTTGTCAAAAGTCCTATATGGAGATGACAGGCTCCATGCAGCAAGCTCAGCCGAACATGCAACAAGCTCAGCAATCCTAAGAAAAGTCGCCCTACGAGCTGTTGATTGAACAGCTTGCAGGGCGACTCTTATTTAAATTCTCACATTGATTCTATCCATTACTTAAACCCAGGGAAATCAGCTAGATCAGACATCTGAATGAAAAATAGAATGAAAGTTAAAATACCGAAAACAAGGATGGGGAACGTCTGTTTGAAAGAATCCTTGATGCGCAAATGAGTGATAATCCCACCAATTGCAGTAACACCAAGTAATAGTGCACCAGCAGCCGTCCAGCTTGGCTCCCAGAAGCCGATAATTAAGGCAGCTGCAACTATGAGTTCAACAAAACCGGTTACGACACGGAACCATTGTGGCAGTCTCCACCTCTTAAAGCCTTCTACATGCATTTGGGAACCTGTAGTTTTTCCTATACCTGCCATCAAGAACGCAAGTGCCAGAATACTTTGAAGTACAATAGCTAGAATATCCATGTTCATCCCTCCTTATTGCAACTATCTTAAGCACATATTAATCGGTTTACCATTATTTGTCTAGACTCTTTTTTTGATTGAAAATTAAACCACAAAAAAATCCACGCGATTCATGACATCCGCTATCGTAAATTTTCGCAAATAGTCTATGGTTTGCTGTTCGGCATTATATAAAATTTTCTCTAACTCAACATCCAATTGATCACCAGCTGCTCCACAATTATTAACGTCCAACTCGGGTTCAGAAGCACAGGTATTCACGGCAGAGTAGATTTCACCTAATGTAATATCAGCTGAAGATTTGAGTAAAATATACCCCCCCTCTCGTCCCCCCTTGGACTCAACGATTCCAGCGACAAGAAGTGCTTGCATAACCCTACGCATGAAGGTTGCGTGCGAATCCACTTGATTGGCTATCATAGCACTCGATAATGTACAGCCGCTCTTGGCTAACCAGACAATCGAATGCACGGCTATTTTAAAATGAGGAGGACCAATGTTAACTCCGCGATCTGCTGTGCTCATTACAATCCCACTCCTTATAGAAATGTAGATATGACTCTTCACTTCATATCCGACTACAATTGCAACCTTATGAAGCACATTATAAAATACGACATGTTTATGTGCAAGATTGTTCAGATTCGTTCTCTTTGCGTCCGCCACTTAACTTAAATACATAGATGCCAGCAACAATAACCAATACACCTATTAACTTGTTAACGGTAAAGGGTACCTTCTCCAAACCAAGCCACCCAAAGGAGTCAAACAATAGAGCAAATCCAACCTGCGAGGTGAGAGCAATTGAAATGGCATATGTCGGATCTAGAAGCTTTATTCCATTGACTAAACAGATCACCACTCCGACACCAATTAATCCAGCGAACCAGTACCAAATCTCCGTATTCCCCAAGGAAAATTGCTCTTTCCCTTCAAATAACAATCCCATAATTAATGAAGCAAGGAAGCCCAAACCTAACACTAATGTTGTGGTCGTCCAAGTTCCAGAGCGCTCATTAACCTTGCTATTAAAAATATTTTGCAAGCTAACTAACAAGCCAGCAACTGTCGCAAACAATAATCCTGTAATCATATGCACCAATCTCCTATACTTGCTGAAATCTATTCGTAAATATTATGAATGGCTTTTATGCTTAATCTTTCCCTGTCCTTAATGAGGATGAACCCTTTGTCTCGCTCGATTAGTCCTTCTTTGCAGAATTGTTGGATAACCCGATTCAAATGTCTGTAGCTCGTTCCAATTAATTTGGCCGCATCCTTCAAGCTGGATGCTCGCATTTGCCCTTCCAATAATGAATCTGATTCATCAAAGGAGATTGACATCAAATAGCTTGCCAGTCGCACCTCCACTGGATACAGCAGGTTAAAGCTCAAGGAATTTGATTTCACATAAAATTTATAAGTGATGATCTCTAATAAAAAATTCAAAAATGGCGAGTAATCCTTACCGTATTTAGACAACCATCGATATTGAACGCCAATCATACAAACAGAGGATACTGCCTCAACCGTATTAATGATTTCAATATTCCGTAAATATTCGATATCCCCGATAACTTCCAGTGGTGTCCTAAATGACAAAATGATCGCTTTGCCTTCAGCCGAGGTATTATAGATTTTAATCTTTCCTTTGACGAGCACGTACAGTATCTGTGAAGGATCCCCTTGAGAACAGATCAGCTCACCCTGCTCGAAGAAGTAAAGTGATAAATGTGTTAAAAGCTGTTCATTAAAGACAGAATTTATTTGATGAACGTTCATAAAATGCTTCAATTGCTCAGGATCTCTCACTTCAATCATGACAAGAACTCACCTCTAAGTATTTCGGCTGACTTTATTAAGCTGACTCAATGGTTCAAAACCCGAGGATCACCACACCCAATATCATCATCCCCATACCGATAAACTGTGGTAGCTTCATCTTCTGTTTAACCACACCAAACCACCCCTTTATTTCAATAATAAAGGTCAAGCTCAGTTGGGCTATCATCAAAATGGATATTGTAAGAGTAGCACCGATCTGCTGAATAGCCGTAATATCACTAAAAATTACGATTGCACCTAATGCGCCACTTATCATGTATATCGGATTTACTTGCTTAAAGCTTTGCCAATTACCGTCACGGATGAAGAGCAGGATAATGAATGCCACTAAGAAGCCTGTGAACTGTGTAATCATCGCCGCTTGCCACGTGCCAATGTCTTGGCTGATCCGAGAATTTGCTACTCCTTGCAGCGTTATAAATGCGCCACCGAAAAAAGAAAATAAAATACCTTTCATATTATGACTCCCTACATTTGATTTCTTTATCAATTAAATGATATTTCCTGATGCATGTGAAGGACATATGTCCTCAATAGTATGGCTAGGATATTCATTTCAAATAAATAAACTAACATTTAGTTAGTAACTTGACATTATGAATTGGTTTGTGTATTATTATCTCATGTTCATAAATCTTTAATTAAAGATAGTGTGAATAGGTTGTTAAGGATTGGTGGTATAGTCATGAGTTTTCTAGACAGATTAATGGGTAGGACCAAAACTAAGGAGGAAAAAACAATGTCTAAATTAAATATCGGTATTATTCTAGGAAGTACTCGTCAAGGTCGCGTTAGTCCACAAGTAGGAGAATGGGTAAAAAGCATCGCTGATAAACGCGGAGATGCGAATTATGAGATCGTAGATATCGCAGACTTCAAGCTTCCGCTACTAGGTGAAGCAGATGCAACTGAACAAGCGACTGCTTGGAACACCAAGCTTGCTCAATTAGACGGCTTCGTATTTATCGTTCAAGAATACAACCATAGCATATCCGCATCCTTGAAAAATGCGTTAGACTATGCACGTGATGCATGGAACAATAAAGCTGCCGGTATTGTAAGCTACGGTTCTGTAGGCGGCGCTCGTGCAGCTGAACATTTGCGTGGAATCTTGGGCGAGTTGTCTGTGGCGGACGTTCGTGTACACCCTGCTCTATCACTATTCACTGATTTTGAGAACGGAACAGTTTTCAAACCAGCTGATCTGCATCTTACGAATGTGAATGGCATGCTTGACCAAGTGATCTCATGGAGCGGCGCATTGAAAACAATCCGTTAAACATTTAATCATAATAAAAGTGAAAAGGGGTGGCACAGAGGGTTTTACTATTTCTGTGCCACCCCTTTCGTATTTGGGTCAATCGCTTCTTAGCTAGGCTGAAGGGTGACTTTGGTTATAAAACAAATACTGCTCTTACCTGCATATTGTAAAGTGATCGTATATGTACCAAGACCTGGTACCTTCGCTTCCACGATGGTGATTTCATTATCTTCACTAGCATTTTCAACATTAACTACGTCATAATGCACTTGATCTTCGGCCATACCTTCAGGAATAAGATTCGTTGTCATGAATTGGGCTGTCAATAAAGGGGTCGATTTCCAAGGAGAATGACCCTCATTTACACTTTGAACTTCTTCATTTGTTACATAGTTGATATCCCCTCTTACGTAGTAGGGGATTTTTGATATGTCTTTTTGTAACGTATCTTCGGATACAGAATAGACAATTAAGGGCTTCTCGATTAAATCAATTTTGAAATCCGGTGCTTGTGTGAAGATGATTTTTTGAATCAGCTGCAAATCGGAATCCTTGCTATTTTTAAAGAATATCGTGTAAGTACCCCAATTAGGAACTATTGCTTCAACCGAAGAGCTTCTGGTTGTCACAAAATCTCTTTGTAGCTCTGTAAACACGATGCCTATAGCGGTTGTGATTTGATAGGGCTCCCCATCGACCTTACCCTTCCCTAATTGCTCACCTATCGTAAAATCCTTCAAATAGTCGTATGGGATGACATTAGAAATAGCAGCCATGGCCTGAACCACAGGATCGCCTAATGTCGGACTATGACCCTCATTATAGCCATCAACTATATTTTGGGTAAAATCATTGGTGACTTCTCCTTTGCTATATCTAGGAATTTCAATCGTCTTTTGTTCAAAGTAATCCGTTCTAAGCTCATATAAAGTGACAGGACCCCTAATTTCAACGATTGGAGAATGGATAGCCTGCTCTGTAGCTATAGGGGCCACAGCAGGCCTAGAACAGCCTGTTAATGCGAGTACGATAACGATTCCCGATAAAAAATTACGTATTTTCAAGATTCCTCAGACTCCATCCTTTATTTACCTATCTATTGGACGAGTCTAGGAATTAGGAAGTTTCTAAATTTGCGGAACCTTAATCGTGGTCATGGCTCCACGCTTTTGCTCATCATTAATATGGGTGTAGATCATCGTCGTTTCTATCGACGCGTGACCTAGAAGCTCTTTAACAACACGGATATCGACGTTATTATTCAGAAGCATTGTGGCAAAGGAATGCCTTAGCTTGTGACAAGATAACTTCATATCATTCAGATGAGGATGGTCCTTTTTTAATTCATCGAACACTTGAGCTGTGATTTTTTGGATTTGTCGAATTGACAATCTTCTCCCTTTCTGGGAAATGAAAAAGGCTTCTTCCTTCTTACTGTATGGATGAATTCTTTCCAATTCAACCTTGGAAAGGTATTGAATTAACAATTCTGGAAGAGGAATTTCATTCCATTTCCTCCCCTTACCTAGCACCTCTAATGTTCCTTTCGCCTTCTTATAATGCGCGATATTAATTCGGTGGACTTCACCGACACGTAATCCACAATATCCCATCAATAGAAAGATCGTTAAATTTCGATCACGATAGCGACCTTCAATATAAGTCAATGCTGTCTCCAGTTCTTGCTCTTCTAAATAAACCGGGTTTTTGTTTTTTTCCGTTTTCGACTTTTTCACTTCAAGTGCGGGATTTCTTGTTGCAAGTTCAAAATCTATTAATGCCGCATAGAATGACCGGATAGCAGAAAGTGTGCGATTTCTAGTCTTTTCCCCTGCTGTTCCTTGCTTGGATACTAAGAAGCCTACTACATTCATTTTTCCCGCTTGTTGAACGGGCATTTCATCTAAGGAAAGTAGATAGTCATGAACTTCCCTCATATATTCCTTCTTCGTTGCTTCTGTATATCCTGACTGCTTCATCCAAATTGAAAATGCTTTTAAAGGATTTGTATAGGTTTCTTCTAAGATGTCATTTCTAGCCATTGCAATCCCTCAATCCAATTTCTGTATGTATCGTGCTTCTAGATGCTATTTTTCAAGCTAAAACTCGTAAAACGTCGCAAAAACTTGTTAGCATTATCCCGTGAATAGATTATTAAATCGCTTAGAAACGAAAGGTCGCAAAATACGTGTTTGGCGTACTTATTATAGCACATATGTTCCCCAAAATACCTATTTTCGCACTAAAAAACTGCTAAGGATACACAACTGCAGATATGTCATTCAATTTGACTTCCATTGGTGTAGTGGTTTCTGAAATTGAGCTACTGATTATTGCTGCGGCTACTAAATAGATTTTCTTTGCTGGAAGCCTCGTTGCTGACTGATTGTTGCGATTAACATCTATCATGTTTACGATCTGTTGCAATATCTCGATTTGTTCAATAGCTTCTGTCTCGGCAGATGGGTAGGAATGGTGATTTCAGATGACACAATTCTACCTACATAAAAATAAAAAGCCTGATTTACCAAGCTTTTCTTAACTATTTGTTGCCGCTTTTTTGTCCATAAACAAAAAGAAGCCTGCGAGATTCGCAGACTTCTTTTTGTTGAACCGAATATGGAGTTGGTTTAGAATTTTGCAGCTGCTTTAGCAACGTTTGCTAGTCCATCAGCAATGATGTCTTTAGCGCGGTCTGGGTACTGGTTATGTCCTTCGATTACGACTACATCTGGGTTAGTAATGCCCCACAAGCTAATAATCGCTTTAACGAGATTTACAGCCATTTCAGCAGAAGCCATGCCTTCTAATGCATAATCTGCACCACGAGCGTTTAATAGCATTACTTTTTTCTCACCAGCAAATCCAACAGGACCTTCAGCTGTATATTTGAACATTTTACCGGCTTGTGCCAAGTAGGACAAATATGTGATCAACGGAGCTGGTACAGTTGAGTTCCAAAGAGGGAAAGCAAACACAATTTTGTCAGCTGCAAAAAACTGCTCTAAATACTGATCAACTAATTTAACCGCAGCAGCTTCTTCAGTTGTAAGCTCATAGCCTTGGTTACGTTTGTAAGTTCCCGTAATTGCTGTGTTACCGTAGTAAGGCATTTCTTCCTTAAACAAGTCCAACTCAACAATTTCGTCAGAGCTGTTCGCTTCTTGATAAGTTTTATAGAATGCATCATACATTTGTGCGCTTACTGCTTGCTCTACAGGACGATCATTAGCATTGATAAATAATACTTTAGACATTATAGTTCCCCCATGATGAGAATAAATTTTAGTTACAGATTTAATAATATACCATACTATCTAACCTTTTACTGTGTCAGAATCGTTACAGTTTCAAACATTACACAAGATCAATGTTACAAGATGCGACCTCATTCCCGTTCACTACGAGAGCAATAAGATGCTCACCCTTGTAATGGCGACGTGTCGACAGATCAGCCCATCGATGTGTTCGAGTACCTTTTAAGTGTGAGCCCCCAGGTACTGTCTTGTCCGACAGTAAAAACAGCTTACGTGAGGTGCGTCCTCCAGCTTTTACAAAATAAATCCCGTATTCGATACGAATCTTAGCCTGCTCGCCTTCACGAATATGAAGCTCATAGCTCAGATCGCAGCTTTCACCTATCGCGAGTACAGTCCGACTTGCGGACAATGAAGCGGCTATCGCAATCGGCTCAGTACTCTCTGAATTTGCATAACCAAATAACGCTAGCACCTCGGGATCAGCCTTACGGATTAGCGTTCGACAGCCATGCCGGACGATCCAATCTGTATTGGGATGAACACCTCTCCAACGTTGCGCGGTTTCAAGCACGAGCGATGGATGATCCTTGGCGATGTCATTTAAGTTGTTAGCCACACTCTTGCGTACATAGAGAGAGGAGTCCCTCTTTAATTTATCCAAGATCAGAAGCACTGGAGCTGGATCGCGCTTAAACTCGGGAAGAGCTTGTCCCCACGGTAATCGCGGACGACAGCCCTCGCTAGAAAGTCGACGTACATGCTCACTTGGATGCTCCGACCATATTGTCATCTGTTGCATCATTCGTTCCGGATCTCGAATGAGATAAGATCGCACAGCAAATTCTGCAGAAGACTTGGAAGTAAATCGTTCGATGGCTTTCATCGACAGCTCCCAGTGTTCTAAGGCCGAACCGTGAACCTCCACAAAATCAGGGAAAAACAAGTACGGGAATCCAACGCATATTTCATCAATTGCAAACAAGACATCAAGTGCATCTTCGTAAGAGGACGGCAGAAATTTTCCTAGCGTTACAGAAATATGTCTAATCCGCTCTTTTAACTTGAGCTCTTCCCATCCCTCGGCCATTGTTGCAGCCACAAATCCATCGCTATCAAAATCCGCAAATACAGCGTGTACTTTCCCGCTGAATTCACGAAGAAAACCTTCATCATACATGTCTTTTAACGGTTCAGCCATTTGCCCATTCCTCCATGTCTATTCCTGATCTTACTTACAGCGTATCACAATCAATATGACAACTGTATGTCATGTTCAGTCAAGGTGAGGAATAAGCAAATGAATCCGAAGAACTTATTAGCCCTTCATACCGAACGCTTCCGAGATCAATTCATACGAACGGATACGTGCTTTCGCATCATGAATAGGAGTATTGATGAGAATCTCTCCAACATTGAAATCCGCGCCCATCTGTAGCAGCTGCTCCTTCACCTGTGCCGGAGTTCCGATAACTCTGCGTTGGCGAATTTGCTTAATATACATATGATCCATCTCGGTGTACGGATAATCGGTTGCTGTTTGTACGGAAGGTAGATATTCCATCTCTCTCCCTGTTCTAATCCCGAGGAATAACAAATCACTGCTTGTTGCCAATCGATTCGCTTCTTCTTCAGTCTCCGCGCAAATCGCAAGTGTGGCAATCATGGAGCGCGGATCAGCCTCCAATGTCGGATTGACCTTAAAGTTGTTGTTATAGTAATTCGTCGCTTCTTCACCACCTGGCGTACCGAAGAACTCCGCAAATGCATAGGAGGTTCCCAGCTCAGCGGCAATTCTTGCGCCCTCACCACTAGATCCGAGCACCCAGATTTCAGGAGCGGTCGGAATATCTGGAGATGCCAATAATCTTTCGAACGGATGACCCGCTGGCAACGCATTATGGAAATAGCCTACGATATCAAGCACCTGCTGCGGAAATGTGTTCACATCAACCATCTTATGCTGTTGAAGAGCTCGCGTCGCAAGCGGCATTCCTCCCGGAGCACGACCTACACCTAAATCTATGCGACCAGGATGAAGCGCTTCTAGTAGTCGGAAGTTTTCAGCTACCTTATAAGCACTGTAATGCGGAAGCATGATGCCCCCAGAGCCTACGCGAATTCGGGACGTAGCCGCTGCCAGATGAGCGATCAGAACTTCTGGACTTGAGAATGCAAGTGCACGCATCGAATGATGCTCAGATACCCAGTAACGAGAAAAACCCTTGGCCTCAGTTGCTTGAGCGAGACGCGTAGATTCCTTCAGTCCTTCTGTAGCGGTACGACCTTCACTAATGAATACTTGGTCAAGAACCCCTAACTTAATCATAATGCACTTCCATCTTTTTCTGGAACGACACAACCGTCATCCGTACATAAGATACCTTCAGTTGAGCCGCCAAGCGTAATGAGCGGATGCTCTTCATTCCAAGCTTTCTGTAATGCATCCAGGAACACTTCACTTGGCTGTGCACCAGATATGGCGTATTTACTATTAACAACAAAGAATGGAACACCTCTTACGCCAAGCGCCCCAGCTTCTTGAATATCTGCATGAACTTCCTTAGAGTAGTCATCATTTGCCAATACACGTAGAGCATCGGTACGGTCAAGTCCTACTTCAACGGCTAAGTCTGCTAGCGTCTCCGGATTGCCGATATGAAGCGTGTCTGTAAAATGTGCCTTCAACAGCCGCTCTGTCATCTCCGCATGCTTCCCTTTCGTTGCTGCGTAATGCGTTAAACGATGCGCATCAAATGTGTTCGTCTGGATTGTACGATCAAAGTAATAATCGAGTCCGAGCGTTTTCGCTTGCTGCGTAATATTATTCGAGTTAGCGATAGCTTGTTCACGGCTCATGCCATACTTGCTCGCTAACATATCATATACAGGAGGATTGCCATCACGACTTGCATGAGGGTCTAGCTGAAAGCTTTTATATACCACTTCAATCGCATCTTTATGAGCGAACTGCTGAAGCCCTGCCTCGAATCGACGCTTGCCGATATAGCAGAACGGACAGACATAATCAGACCATATTTCCACTTTCATCGATGACACCTCCATAATTATAACCTGATTTAAGATCAAGCTCAGTAAAATCAAATAAACAAATTTAACTGTTTAATATATTGCACAGTATACGACCATATTGAAAAGCTGTCAAATGCTCGGTCCTTGATCGATAGGAATCGATGAGGCTCCACCGAGCATTTAACACTTCTACATCAAATCATTCGAAGTTTATTACATTGTTCCTCCGCCCCTGCGGATATTTGCTGGAATTTTCTCAGGACCATTATTAATATGCGTGTAAATAAATGCGCCCGTTTTTTGTACATCATAGGTCGTAAGCTCCATTGTTTTCGTCCATGCTGTCACGACAACTTCCTTGCCGTCCGGTATGTCCTCGCTGGGCACTGCCAACACACCAGCGCCTGCTTTTCTAAAATGACTCAAGTATTCAACGGAATCCTTAATTTCGACACTTGCGTCAGGGCGATAGTAAATGATGATATCCCCATGCTCTAGATTGTGTACTAATAATTCATACGTAGGCTTTTCTTTATAAAACCCGAATTTGATATCATGAAAGCTGTGAGTACCTGAAGTTGGAATATCCATTTCGTACAATACATTAGTTTCAGTATGCCCAGCTCCGTAATATTTGTCTGTCCTGACGTCGATCTGAACATCATAATTCAACGTCTTCAAATCATAGCTACTAGAATTTTGTTGGATTAACGTAATAAGTCCCAATACAATGGAAACTACTAATAAACTATGTGCCGTAATCCTTATCTTACCGGTTTTCTTCTTTAAGATTGCCTTTTGTTCCTTCTTGATTTGGCTGGTATTTTGTTTATTCAGCTTTGATGCATAGTAGTAACTTATGAATGACAAAATAAATAGAATTCCACTAATGATTCCCCATACCATAGATGCATTCATTCCTCTATCGCTCCAATCAACTTAGTTATTTTCATTTTCACTCGTCACCGCAACACTACATCGCGTAGTGTATATATTCAAAAAAAATCAAGCAATCGCCAATACAATTACGCCCATCAGTAAGAGAAGCATATGAATGGAGATTACTATTGAAGTCATTCCGAGTTTAACGGGAATTGATCTCTGTGGATGCAACAGCTGCTGTAATCTGAAATTAACGGAAACTTCAGCAAAATGAGTCATCGCAGGTGCTGCTTGATTTGTAAAGCTGACTTTGATTAGCTTCAATAGAGCACTGCTTAATCCAAGCTCAGAACCTGTCTTCCTTATCGCATATTCATCAGCTAACAATTCACTCATGATGGTGCAGTTCTGATAAGACCATTTGGTAAGTGGGATGAACCATAGTGCACGTGATATGACCTGCAGGATAAAAATTTTCATAGAATCATGATTATTCTTATGAAAGGCTTCATGCTCGATGACTGCTTCAAGCTCATCACGATCAAGTAGTTCCACTAAGCCACTGGAAAGGACTATGAGTGGATTTCTAAATCCCAATGTAAAAGCCATCGACTGATTATGATCGATTACGATGAGATCCTGATGTTGCAGCCCAAACTCCTCGATCAGATGTTTCGTTAAATAATCATTTCTAAGACTCATAATCTTCGACTTAAACTTTGTAGAGCGCACATATTGCTGCACGACATTCACGAGTGTGATCATAATGCTATATACGATTACCGTATTTAATAGGAAGATCATCATAAAGTAGTACAAGCTATTGTCCCTAAACAAGCTGAGACATAACTTAAAAAAGTTCATTTTCAGGTTTACACCGAATAGCAAGTGGGCTAAATACATTCCCATCTGACTCCACACCACACTTGCGATAAGTAGACTCAGCCCAAAAACAAGAGATGATTTCCTCTTCCACAGCATCATGTCATGTCCTTCTTTAATTGTTGGATTCTTTGTTCTAATTGAACAAGCAACGCATGATCAACATGTTTAAGGGAATCAATCATATGATTGATCACGACACCACCGAACTCGTCTAGCAGGTTTTCTGTCAGCTTCTTAGACTGCTCTTCAATAAAGACAAGCTTAGATTGCGTTGGCCGAAACAGGGAAAGTCTTCCTTGTTGTCTCTTATCAAGTATCCCTTTATCTACTAAACGATTCATTACGGTCATAACCGTGTTAAAGTTGATCGGCTTTTCCTTCTCCAAGCGTTGTTGCACTTCTTTAATGCTTAATTCATCACATTCCCATAATAGCTCCATGATCTTGGCTTCAAGGGAACCGAAGAAACGATTTAACCCAGCTTCACCATACTTGAAATTCTTGATTTCCAAACCGCTCACCTTCCACTACACATTATAGTGTAGTGTTATTCTCGAATCAACTAGGAATAACAATCTATAAAGGCAGGTCGCGTTTACGAAACAATAGGATGGCAAGACCAAATGAGACTATACCGACGATGGAGAGAATACTTGAGGGGGTGGCGAAATCTACATTCCCGTTAACGATTTCACCCGGTTGGTATAAGGAGAAGATGGACAGCTTTCTTATCCATTCGATCTTTTCACTGAATTTGCCTAGAAGATCCAAGCTAAAAAATCCAAACGTAATGAATCCGGAAATACTGAGAGCTTTCTTCTCGTCGTTACAAAGTGAGGAGACTAAGAAGGTAATGCCGCCGACAGCAAAGAAGAGCAGGAACACCACGGCATTCATCTGCATGAATTTGGAGGTATCGAATTCGTAAGTACCGCTTAGAAACCAAGCGCTTCCTACGAATCCGGCAATCGTCGTGACGGCTATGATCAAGAAAAGTCCGGTCGTCAGCACGCTTACTTGCGTAAAAGCAACCTTCCCTCTTGTTGTTGGTGTGGACAATAAGTAGGCCATAGATCCTTGATCCACCAATCTGGCCATAAGCTGGGTCGATAACTGAACGCATACAATAGATAAGATCAGTATGAGAATTAATCCGTAGTATTCACCTGATATGAAAGCTTCGGCACTGTCAAAGCCATTCAGTCCGAAAGCCTTCCCCACCCCTTCCGGCATGGATTGGATCAACTCATCGATCGCTTTCGTGTTTTGGGCGATACTGGGATACAACCAGAACATAAGAAGGATATAGAAAGCTGAACCGAAAGCATAGTTCATAAAGCTCTTCATGTTCACCTTTATCATCTGCTTATATAGGGTGACATTCATTTCATCGTCCCCTTTCGATCATAGTAATTCATGAATATATCCTCAAGGTTTTGTGTGAAAATATCGATATTGCGCACACTGTACTTTCCGGTCTCTTCGACAAATCTATTGTAATTGCCCTGTACGGCTACCCTTACCCGATTCCCATCATGAGATTCGATATGCAAACCAGAGCTTAGAAATGAAGCCGCCTCTGTATCACTTTCAAAGGTAACTTCGAACAGCTTCCGCTGCATCGACTGCAATTCATGGATATCCTTGATCGTAATGACGATGCCGTCTTTGATAATAGCGGCCCTGTCACATGTCCTCTCGATTTCTGGAAAGCTGTGCGATGACATCAAGAATGTCTTCCCTTGAGCCTTCTCCTCCAGCACGATTTCAATAAATACCTTCTGCATAAGCGGATCAAGCCCTGACGTAGGTTCATCCAAAATAATCACTTCAGGATCATGCATGAACGCGGCTACGATCGCTACTTTTTGCTTCATCCCTTTAGACATTTTACGGATCGGAGTTTGCACATCAAACTGTAGGCGGTCGATTAAGACGTTACGCTTGGACAGCTCCTTCACACCTTGCATGTTACCCATGAAATCCAGAAACGTCTTCCCTGTCATCCCTTCGATGAATGAGATTTCTCCAGGCAGGTATCCGATATAACTTTGAACCTTCCCCTGCTCCTTCCAGGTATCCAGCCCATTAACCTTAACAAGTCCTTTATCCGGCTTCATAAAGCCCATAATATGCCTTATCGTAGTGGACTTCCCCGCCCCATTGGGTCCTAGAAACCCAAAAACCTCCCCCTGCTCCACAGAGAACGATACGTCGAAAATTCCTTTCCCGTTGGAAAATGTCTTCGTCAAATGTTCAACGTTTAACATAATTGACACCTCCTGTATCGAAGAACTGTTAATCGGTGGGGGATTTTTTATGATGAGTACATTTTACTGTGATTTTTGAAAAAAATGACGATAGATCCAGTACACGACCCCTAAGAAAATTCCATAGACGCCAACCGTAATCATAATTCCTTGGATGTCTGGTGTATTAAAGAATTGGTCTCCTAACAAGGTAACTAATAGGATAAAGGGGATTTTTCCGGCTATAGTTGCATATAGATACGTCTTCCATGACATCCTCGTAATCGCAGCAAAGATATTGATCGCTTGAGCAGGTAAAATAGGGAGTAACCGGGCAAAAAAAATCGCTAAGAAGGCGTTTCGTTCTGCTAAAGCAGCTAAATAAGCGATTCCCCTTCTACTAGCTAATCTTTGCCTTCCTTCTTCTGAGGAAGAAACTCGTACCATAATAAATAATATAACTGCGGCTAGTACCGAGATTACAATATTTAGGGCAGTCCCTATAAGCACCCCATACTTTGCACCAAAAACTGCAGCAACAACTCCATATGGAATGCCTGGCACAATCGCAATGAGCAATCCTATTAATGCTATGTAAATATCCATTCCCCCAACTGCAGTCGAGTCCATCCAATTAATTAATGGTTCTCGATACACAGCAAGAGTAGCTGCAATGATGAAGTACAATCCAACCATCATCATTTTATTAATCAATGTTACAAGCCCCTTAATCGTTCTACTTTATTAACATAGATCACTTATATTTGTTGTGATTAATAAGATAAATATATCGCATACTTCATAAATAACAAAGAAGCGATTTGTGTGCAATGACATAATCTCAAGGTTATCCCCTCTAATGTCAAAAGGAAGGGGCAAGTAACTTACTTTGCCCCTTCCTTTATAGTAGCTACATCACTTGCTCGATCCGATTATTCATCTTCCTTAAATACAGGCTTGATTTTCATTACAAACGATATCGACTTCTCTTGCAATTGATATTTTTCTGCAAGCGCTGGTCCACATGAATTGGAACCGACTCCACTCATTCGGTAATCGAGATGAAGAATCGTCATCTTACTCTTCTTCAGTAGATGATTATGCGAAGCACGTTCCAGATCCTCTGCCGAATAATGGGATGCATTGAGTGAGAATGGCTGCTCTCCTTCGAATCGAAGTCCCATACCTAGCAAATTGGATGCGATTGCCCACTCGGTACCGTAACGAGAACCATTTTCCTGCGGCATAATATAGGACTCGAACATTTCGTCCACCGTGAATAGGTAGTGGCCCTTTTTCACACTTTGACGCTTGTCGATATAGCTTTCATGAGGACCGTAACCGAAGTATTCAATCTCTTCGTTGCCTTGAGGCATCGTCAATTGAAGTCCGAATCGTGGCAAGTAGACAAGCCCCTCGCGCACCTGTGCATTCACCATAAGTGTAATTTGACCTGTACCGTCGACTCTCCATATGGCTTCACCGCTCAGAATCGGACGCCGGATATAGCTACCGAGTGAAAATCGGACCGTTATGTCCACTTGACCATCGTCGATCCTCTTCCATGCGCATTTATAAACCTTCATCTCAATGTGATCATAGCCTTCGTCGATCCACTGTTTCTTCGCGTACATATCATTGTCCGTCGGTGCTCGCCATATAGCGAATCGTGCAGGCGCAGCCAGCATTTCTACCTCATGCTTCGAAATACTGCGGAACGTTCCTCCGTTCAAGTCGAATGTATGACGATATCCACTACCTTCCAAGATAAGATCAGCACCGGACTGCCGAACACGTATAGCTGGCATGGCCATCGACTTCGCAGCCAACTTCGCTTCCTCACTGCTTGCTTGAAGCTCAAATTCAAATTGCTGGAAGGTGATCTCGTGGCCAGCTTCTGACCATGGCGCTTCCTCTTTCGTTCTTACAGAGAACGACAGCAATCTGTTCTTACGTGGACCGACCGTACGATCGATCTCGAGCTGAACTGTCTCTGACTGTTGTGGGGCAGCCTTCAAATGCCAGATGACACCTTGCTGGATGATCCCGCTCTCATCTTCGAGCTTCCATTGCAAATACACGTTAGATAAGTCGACAAAATCATATAAATTTGTAATCTTGAACTGGTCCACATTCACATCCAGTATGTCAATCTTCACAGGAGCGATGACCTGTTTAAGCTCTAGTAATCCCGTATGCGGCTTGCGGTCCGGTGTTACAAGTCCGTCAATACAGAAGTTACCGTCATTAGGCATGTCCCCGAAATCCCCACCATAAGCGAAGAAAGGTGTGCCGTCTGAGGTTTCTGTGCTTATACCATGGTCCGTCCATTCCCAAACGCAACCACCCATTAGCTTCGGATATTTATAAATAATATCCCAGTAATCCTTCAAGTCTCCTGGCCCATTTCCCATGGCATGGCTATACTCACACAAGAACAAAGGCTTCTCATTCAATGAATTCTTTGCGTATTCCTCAATATACTCAACCGAAGAATACATACGACTCTCGATGTCAAGGCTCTCACAGTTGGTGCTGCCTTTGTAATGAGGAGCTGCCCCTTCGTAATGTACGGGCCTGGAGGAATCTCGATTCTTCGTCCATTCTTGCATCGCGATATGATTGTTGCCGTATCCCGATTCGTTGCCCATGGACCATATCATAATAGAGGCATGGTTCTTGTCACGCTCTACCATTCTGACCGCCCGCTCAACAAAAGCCTCTTTCCATTGTGGATCATCGGATAAGCGATGTGATTCGTTCTCTAACGCTTGATCTCCTCCTCCGATGCCGTGGCACTCAAGATCCGCTTCGTCGATTACGTAAAATCCGTAGGAATCACATAAATCAAGAAAACGCGGATCATTCGGATAATGTGAAGTCCGTACTGTATTAATATTGTGCTGCTTCATTAGCTTGAGGTCTTTGATCATATGGTTGAGCGGAATCGTTTGACCTAGTGTAGGATGGGAGTCATGGCGGTTAACGCCTTTCAGCTTAACGGGACGCCCATTTACTGTGAATACACCATCCGCTATCTCAATTGTACGGAAGCCGACAGTGAAGGTAACAACCTCACCACCTGAGCTAATGAATACACGGTACAAATACGGCTGCTCCGCATTCCACAGGATTGGTTGGTCAATAGTAAGCGCAATGCTTCCGCTCTTACTGACAACTGCCGAATCGGTTGCTACCGTCTGTCCTTTTGCATCCTTCAATTCAATATTAACCTCAATATCGCCAATGACGTCCAATTCTGCTTTCAACACAGCAGTGCCGAAATCATCTGATAGCACTGGTTTCAAGAACACATCGCGTACCCTTGCTTCATTCCGAGCAAGTAAATAAACATCGCGAAAAATACCGGAATATCTCCAGCTGTCCTGATCTTCTATATAAGTGCCATCGCACCATTTCAGCACCATAACTGCGATCTTGTTAATGCCCACTCGGACGTGGGAAGTGATATTGAACTCGGCTGGAACCCGACTTCCTTGGCTATAGCCGACGTAAACCCCGTTTATCCAAACATAAAAGCACGAGTTGACACCCTCAAATACGATGAATTTTTCTTTACCTTCCCATGCTTCCGATATTTCGAACTCTCTTACGTATTGTCCTGCAGGATTACGATCGGGAACATGCGGAGGATCACAAGGAATTGGATAGTTAATATTTGTATAATGAAGCTGATCGTAGCCATTAACTTGCCAACAGGATGGTACTAGAAGAGAATCCCAACTTGAGACATCAGCCGTTTCTTCGTAAAACCCCTCTTCCGCATCCAATACGCTAGAATAATAGCGAAACTTCCATTTTCCGTTCAGAGTAGTATAAAAGGGAGAGTGACCGCGCTTCTCTGTGGCGGCAGTCTCGTAATCCGAATATGGAACAAAATAAGCGCGAGCCGCCTCTCTGTTTACTTGCAGGACGGTTGGATCTTCCCAATTCTTCGCAATATTGACCACTGAGCTACACGCATCCTCTCTAATCAATCATCTGATTTCTCCTCTCTATTATAGGGTGTGCTATACTGTTCAAAATAGCTTTCGAAAAGGACAAATCCCAGTACAAAATGGACATTTTAAGGAGGGGATTAATTTGACCACTCTCGCTTTGCGAACAAATCTATTATCCGATGAACGCATTCTCCCCTTAGCTGTGTATACGACTGGCATGGAGCAACAGCCTCCAATTAATCGAGTGGAAGGCTTCTCTGCACACCAATTACTCATAACGGCTTCTGGGCATGGTAAAGTCCATTGGTTTGATCAGAATAAATGGGACATCGTGTCTCCGAATACCGTTCTCTATATTCCCGCTGGATTTCCAAATAAGTACGTTGCTGAGAACGAAGGTGACTGGCTAGTTGGCTTCGTATCCTTTCATGGATCGGATGCAGCTAGAGAATCTTGGGCGCTGGGAAATAAACCAACCATCATTCCTGTACAGTCTACGACTCGATTACTTGAGTTGTTAGAGGACATCTGGCATAGTTCAGGATTGAACCACGATATGTGGAATTCCTCTGAGCTGTTATTTTCATTACTTACTGAGCTTCGTAAACAGTCTTACGCTGAACTTGAGCTTCTGACAAATTCTCGGACTGCACCAGAGACTTACCGCGAGTCCGTCGTGCTAAAAGCATCGAAGTTTCTTCAAGATTACATGCATCGTAACATCAGCATTTCACAACTTGCAGAACAGGTCGGATACTCACAGAAGCAACTGACTAGACTTTTTGTCCAAACCTTCCAAACCACACCACTACAATATTTAAGACAAGTCCGAATGACAGCTGCGGAGCAACTGTTGGTTACACATATCGAGATGAATGTCAGTCAAATCGCTCAGCACGTAGGTATGGAGCCCGTGTACTTTACTCGCATTTTCCATCAAATCTACGGTGTTGCACCAAGCGAGTACAGAAAAAAACGACTAAGCTTGTAGGAATAGCAAGCTAGTCGTTAGTGTGTGCAAAATCAAACGATTATTTACAAATTCATTGAAGAGATATGATTTCTTGTTTCTTCTGTCCCCAATTCGTGGAGCGTATTATATATTTCCTTGAGATAATAGTCATAACCATCATTCTCACTATCGTGATGGTAAGGAATTCCAGGGATTTGATTACGGATATAGCTCCTGTTATCGAAATCCTCCATCTCAACGAACAGCTCTTGTAGCTTTTGGAGCTCCTCAGAAGTAGCTTCAATTTCAAACTCATATGCCGCATCACCTTGCTGAGTCATAATCGTTTTGGACTGAACCGACACATAATAGGTTTGGGAATCCATTCCTACACCCCCTTGTTATTGAGTTAAGAATACAATAATCATTGCAATTATGATTGTGACCACAGGGATGACGATATATAGGATATATATCGGATTAGCGACTATGGGATGCTTTACTGTAGTTAGACTGGCACTCTTATCTAATGTTGAATTATTCCTCTGTTGTCTGCGAAAGATCACAATAGATCCGACAATTAAATACACACAAGCTACTAGGCCTAAAATAAACAACAATGTATACAACTCACGGTCACCCCCAAATAACAAATTCAGCTTATCGGTATTTTGCCTCTAGATATTTTTTTTATTCGAATGATATTCGTAACTTATTGCGAATTGCATCGTTTCCTTTAATGAATTCAATAAATGAAACTTAGAGGAGATAACAACATGAACAATCAGATTAAAATGATTACACTCTCCGCAATGCTTGTTGGAATGCTAACGCTAACTGCGTGTAATTCTAATAACCAATCCAGTCCGTCACAGTCAGTAGTGCCGTCTGAAACACCAATCACCAGTCCTTCTGCAAGTCCATTGGCGAGCCCTTCCTCTAGTCCGAAAACGAGTCCGTCCGCAAGTCCCGAGAATGTGAAACCTTCTCAAGAACCATCAGCGACTGCAGAAGCTTCAGCTACGAGTAAACAAATCAAGGAAATCCTCGAGCTTGCCAAGGATGGCAAAGCACCCGGGATTGAGTATGCTGCGCATACAGGATTAATCGATGAAGTTGAGAAGGCTTGGGGTGAAGCAGATACGCAGGACGCCGCCGGAAAAGGAATATACGCCACATACGTGAAGAAAAATGCTGTATTTGGCTTTAATAAAGGGAGCCTGATCTTTGACGTTCGTTCAAGTGACGCTAAGCTGCAGAAATTAACCTTGAAGCAAATTCAGCAGACGCTAGGCAAACCCGACGAAACCAAAGTTAACGGTGAGGACACGATTTATATTTACCAAGCGAACAAACAATTTCAGCTCAAATTTATCATTTCTAAATCAACCGGCAAGGTTGACCATATTTCCGTATTTTCTGCTCAGGATTCAATCAATTCTATGGCCAATTAACTTCTAGAATGAAGATTGGAATGGCTCTGTCTCCTGTTTTATGTTAGTATATATAAATGTATAAAATATATAATTAACAGGAGCAGATCACTTGAAAAGCATACAACCAGAACAATTCATAGATATGACGATTATCGGTGGAGGACCTGCGGGCATGTTTGCCGCATTTTATGCAGGTATGCGTCAATCGAGCGCAAAAATTATTGATAGTATGCCGCAGTTAGGTGGTCAGCTTGCAGCTTTATACCCGGAAAAATATATTTACGATGTTGCCGGATTTCCTAAAGTGACCGCACAGCAGCTAGTCAATAATCTAATAGAACAATTAGAGCATTTCCCTACTCAAATTGCCTTAGAGGAAAAAGTACTTCAAGTGAATAAAATAGATGAGCATCATTTTGAAATCGTGACAGATAAAACAACACATTATAGTAAATCTGTTATCATTACCGGTGGTGTGGGTGCATTTGAACCAAGACGGTTGGAGTTGCCTGAAGCTACTCAATTTGAGAAGAAAAACTTACATTACTTCATTAAAGACTTGAACCAATATGCCGGCCAAAAGGTCGTTGTCTGTGGCGGGGGCGATTCCGCTGTCGACTGGGCACTCATGCTGGAGCCGATCGCTGAGCAAGTGACGCTTATTCATCGTCGCGACAAATTCCGTGCGCACGAGCATAGTGTTCAGACCTTAATGCAATCGAAAGTCAACATCATTACCCCAGTGGAAATACAAAAGCTTCATGGAGATGATGAGCTTCATTCCATTACCGTCAGCCATAGTAAAACAGGAGAAACACAAGATATCCCTTGTGATTCACTTATCGTAAACTATGGATTTGTCTCTTCTCTCGGTCCTATTGCACAATGGGGAATCGAGATTCAGAATGGCTCTATCGTCGTGGACTCTAGAATGGAAACTAGCATACCGGGAATATTCGCAGCTGGCGACATTACTACTTATCCAGGCAAGCTCAAATTAATAGCTGTAGGATTCGGAGAAGCACCGACAGCTATTAACAATGCCAAAGTATACGTCGATCCAAATGCTAAGCTATCCCCTGGTCATAGTAGTAATATGAAGAGATAAGGAACTGGCGCTACCAACGAATAGAACCCCATCAAACTCATTTTGAGCTTGATGGGGTTCTATTGGCTATCATGTGTTTTGTCTATCCAGAGGCATACCAAATGCTTCTCTGGCACTCCGTTCATCTTCCTTCATTTGTACGATTAAATCATCCAGTGAAGCAAAATTGATCTCACCTCTCATCCGTTCAACAAAAGAAACAGAAATCGTCTGATCGTACAAATCTCCGGAATAGTCCAAAAGATAAGCTTCTACTTTATATGACTTCCCTCCAACTGTTGGTCGATACCCTGCACTAATGAGACAGTTCCACGATTCTGTCTGTTCTATTATCGGATCATATCGTTCTACAGTTCCCAAATAAACACCCGCTGATGGTGCGACATATTCGTCTATTTGATCCAAATTTGCTGTTGGAAATCCTAGTGTTCTTCCCACCTTGTTCCCATGAGCAACGATCCCTTTGAGTGAATAATTACGTCCTAGCAACTGGCTCGCAGATCGAACCTGCCCATTCTTAATATATTCGCGAATTTCGGTGCTACTGATTATCTTGTCATTCCTTCGCAGAAGTGGAACAATTAGAACTTGCACGCCAATTCGCTCACACAATTGCTGGAGTAATTCAACATCAGAAGCGTGCCCTTTACCAAAACTAAACCCTTCTCCTACCACAATGTATTTAACGTTTAATAGGGTTAAATGTTCCAGTGTGAATGTTTCTAGCGTGATCTTGGTGTAGGCTTCAGAAACTTCAACTTCGTACATTTTCTGAATACCTTGGCGTTCTAGCAGATCCCTCTTCTGTGCTATTGGGGTTATTGATGTTTGATCGAGTGATGAGAACGTCCACACTGCTAATTTGTCATCTTCATTCAACAATTTACGCGCTTGCTGGAAAAGATACTGATGCCCCCTATGCAGCCCATCGAAAATTCCGATACAAAGTACAATAGACTCCTTACTCATAGGAGGCACATTTGTAACCTTTATATATTCCACGATGATCACCTTATCCCATTAATCCAAATTTAACATTTTGGGGCTTTGCCTCGATAAGTCGCCGTTCGTTGTTCAGACCTATTGTAATCCCGTCAAACAACATAGTCAACATAAGCATATATAATGTATGGTTAACAAACACACAATCCCGCCCAACCGAGTGGCTGAGCGGGATTGTGTGTTCGCCATCTTATTAACGAAGTAGGAGCGGAGGAGTATGTGAGGATAATAACTAGATCACTTGATAAACCTTACTATACTTACTTCTTAGCAAATCCCTGTTCCGGCTTTTAAGATGATGACCAACAGAATGAAGAGAACAAGAGCGAAAGCAGCAGCTCCCATTCCACCACCATAACCTGCACAAGAGCAACCTGCACCTGTACCAGCAACTGGATAACCCATAGTATCACCACCCGTTATTATTGTGACTATTCATCACACTGATAGCTTATGATGGGTCAAATAAATTGACAGTACATTCGCACAGATCCAGAATTATTATTCCTCAACCCTTCTGTGCACTTGCGGAGTTTTGTTTACTCTAGTTAAATGTACTGTACCATACAGGGATCTTTACATAAGCTAACCGGGTGATCAACTATCACAACTAAACAAATCGGTGGTGAATTCTTTGAGCGGAGCTGTTGGTGGATATGGCGGAAGTTGCGCAGGCAATGGTGGTGGAATGCAGGCAGCTGCATTTGCCCTTGTTCTCTTCATTCTGTTAGTCATTATCTTAAAAGCAGGTTACTAATCAAATTGGATTAATCCGCGATGCAACAGCATTCGCGGGTTTTTTTCATGGCAATTTTAAAAATATTAAATATATACTCTACAAACTGAAATAAGCTTAAACGTAAAAACCACCATGCTAAATTAGCATGGTGGCAATACGTTCATTAATAGCCTGCGCGTAAGATGATGACCAAGAGAATGAAAAGTACAAGTACAAAAGCAGCTGCTTGCATACCACCGTAACCTGCACAAGATCCACCGTAACTCATCGAAATCACCACCTGATTCTTTGATCTGTGATTATACATCACCCTGTTAAATTATGCAGGGATAATTATCCGGTCAGTGCATTCGCACAGAATCATTGAATATCCGCATATACCCACCTTAGATTAAGGGAAAGGGTGAGGATGAGGATTTAGCTCCTCTAAGGTCAATAAGCTTTTCTTATAGCCTAGTTTCATCGGTACATTCAATATCCTGTCTAATCCTGTTAACCGTACAAGGTGATGTCCGAATGACATGGGTACCATGCCCGGGATCAAAACCTTCACACAATGTAGTCCGTGTCGTAATGTTTCGGGTGTGGTCTGATCAATCACAATTATGTTAAGATTTAATTGGCTGAATTTCTGTAGTAGTTCCTTGAGATCCTCCGTCAAATCAGCATGCGCCGCTTTGGGTTGAAACTCCTCCTCGAACGTTCTAAGCGGACGATTCTGTTTCAGCAGGAAACGGAGCCGATCCTCAGATTCAGAAAGGCTGTATAACAAAGAGTGATCCTCCATCCGTCTCACCAGGAAAGGATCAACCAGCATTCGGGTGATCTCCTCCCTGTTCACCTTTAACATTTCGTTGAGGAATGTCATATTACCCGCCACTTCAATAAGCGCGCTTTTGGCAGCCTGCACAGGATCCAGATGAGCTCCTCCGGCACAAATCAGATTCGCTCCTGTTTTCCTTTTGTTTTGCGCGATCGCCCAAATGCTTGGAATACCATTCTCCATCGTCGTGTTAAACAGGGAGATATCGTACCCTGCAACCTCCTGCAATCGGTCTAGCATTAGCTTCAACTGCGTGTCGTTAGATGAATAGGGATCAAGTCGCGGGACAGAAAGCTGTGCATACCATGTCAACAGGAACGAATCGCGCTCGACGACCTCCATCAAGCCGTAGAAAATCGCCTCCTCCAAGCTCCCTCCCAATGCACACCCATTCGAGCCTTCTGAGACAAAGCTATCTCCATTTCCAGAGCTATAATAAGCAAGCTGCTCAGGAACGAGAATCGGACGCTCAAGCATAAAGGAATAACCCCATACCCAATTCATCGCAGCATTAGGATCAAAAGGTTGGAAAGGGAAATCCGTTTGTGCATACTGTTCATCCGAGTAAACTCCCGACTCCACCGGATTTAATGCCAGTTCAGCTAAATTACGATAAGTATCATAAACCATCGTTCTTTTGCCCCTTGGGAACATTCCGCAATAACGCTCTAATCCTTCCAGAATGGCAGTTTGTTCACTTTGCGCATAAGATTGAGAACGACCAGCAGCAGTTTCATTCCCCATTATCACTGGCATATTCATATACACATTGGAAAACGGCGATAACCAATCCACAATTTTGTTATTGAAGATACCCACCCGTTCATCCAAATATGAATTAATTAATCCTAAACTGAGTTCATCCAACGACTTGCAGCGATACGTTTCAGGGTTGACTTTAAGGCATGGCTGCAATGAAAATCTCGCTTGATCCGGTGTATCATTAGGCAGATTACCGCAATAAGGGCACAAGGGGTCCGGCAGGAATGCGTGAAGTGTACTCTTCAATGTTTTTAGATCGACTAAGTACAGCTTCCCCTTTGTTTGAACAGATTCACCTTGAATCATCTTCTGCGCTTCAGCTGCGATTAAGTAGCTTGTGTGCACAACACCAAATGGAGATGTAGATAAATCACGCTGAACGACACCATCCAACAATAAGTTCATTTGTAATTCCAAACTATTGTCTCGATCACGTCCCGCTGTATTGTACCTTAAATCTGCACACTGGGAGCAGCCTGCTATACCAGGCTGAATTAGCGGCCCGATCACACCCTCATCGTGTAAAATAAAGCCTCTCAGCCAAGGGATTCCGGCTTGCTGCATTATGCTTTCTGCGTTCTCATAATGTGTGGGTCTCCACTCATCGCTCAGTACCACAACCAGCTTAGCCGATTCAGAGAAGCCAAGCTCGAAATCAATCTGTCTCTCGACTGTGAATCGTTCGGATAACAGCTCACTAACTTGCTCAGCCAACATTCCTATTCCGACGATTACTATGATCTCATTCACTTGGACGGTTCCTCCCCTTCGAGTCTGACATCAAACTCAAGCCTGACATCAAATAAACCACCCAAATGCTCATTCAGATAGGGCTCGACTCCAATCTCATCAATGGAGATCTTCGTTTGATGCTGTTTTAAGGTGTGTAAGGCATTTTGAAGCCATTCCATATGCGCTTTTTCTTTGACTTTTTCAATATCTGCGCTTATTAAGATAGCTTCTTGAAGATTTCCGCTTGGACATTCTATAACCTGTATCGTTGAAATTCCTTTTGGATTTTGTGCTTTGTGGAGTGCCTGCTGAAGTACCATTCTAAGAGCTAAAGTCCTATTCAAATCCACTCTGCCATACCAACAATCGCCAGAGTTGACCCACACAACTGGTAAGCCGAGCATGTCTTCGCCCCATCCGATCGTCGGCGCTTCGTGCATCGTCGTCAATGCTTGTAAATAATAATGACAGTGCGGATCCTCGATCGAATGGATTTGAACGTTATAGATCGTGGGGTTCCGCATAGCTATTTCCAAGCTTAATTGCTGCATCAAGCATTTTTCGAGACCACGATAGATAGCCTCTTCAACTGTAACCCCAGCTCCTATTCCGTATAATCCCACAAGCTTTGTGACGTAATCTTCTATCCCAGCTAACCCCGCTTCCCTGCGAGCCTCCAGATGCGTAAGTCCCGTTCCAATAACAGCAGGCAGCAAATCCGCTGGACCTTCCGACAGCGGGTTGACAGCCTGAATAAGGCACTGTGAAAGTGGAAGCTGCTTCAGGTTTCCCTCATCCCAAAGATGTAAAATACCCGCTTGCGGCGATGTTACGTGACTAATAAATTCCAAAAACTCAGTAAGTTCTTCACTGCTGTTCCCGCCGTCCCTAAGCAGATGCTCCCAGTTCGGAATGTGTTCCGTGGTCATTCTATTGCTTCCATCGCTCTTGAGTGGATGTGGCAAGAACGAATGATAGCTGCCCTCCAAGAAGTCCAGATCAAGCAAATAAAATTTATAGTTTAATTCTAATTCCGTTACCTCTGTAATCGATCTACTCAAGTCAAATACGATGATGTTGGACAGCATTTGCAGCGCAATAATATTGCGTGTAGGATTCAATGGCTCAATACGAATCGCGGAACGATGTATTCGCCGCCATACGCTTTCCCAGCAAATGTCTGAGTCCGGATGTACCAGCGGTCCTACAAGCCCCGTTTGACCACTACATAGCGCTGTAAGAAGCGGCTTGTTCTCAGCCCTGCATGCTGTATGAAGAGATTGAATTTCATCTGCCATCAGCTGTTCACTTACATACACTACCCGATCAAACGGCTGTACCTTTTTCCTCCAGGCTGTCACTTTTTTTAGGGAAATCGTCCATTCAAACAATTCAAATTCGAATCCCGATTCGAATAATGCTGCTCCTAATGAGACTAGTAAAGAACCATCACCGACAGCTAATACTTTGGTATTGGCCATGAGACTTTCTATGCCTCCCCCAAGATTACCTTAATTGTAGGGGCTTCTAGACAAAAGCCCACTTATCGAAATAATGTATGACTTCGGTCGCGGTATGGTGTATATTCTCAACCATTTTCTACTAGGGATATGTCGGTTATTGCATAGTTAAACGTACAAGCAGCACATCAACTTCTGAATAAATTGTAGAAAGAGTACAGGAAAGGAGATCAGACTATGATGCATAAAAAGCAAATTGCGATCAGTAAGCAAGCAAAGCAGATGATAGATCAACCTGTTTGCGTAATATTGAACAACGGTAGCTTTTATGTTGGCTTTATAAAGGATGTCGAGAACGGAAGATTGATCCTTTCGGGGAAAAAGGGCAGGGGGAAAATAAATCACGCTTCCTCACATAGAACTAAAAAAGCGATGATTTCAGGATTTTTCCCAGGCATGGGCTTTGGCAATTTGGGTGGCGGTAATTTTGGTGGTGGTGGAGGTAATTTGGGCGGTGGTGGCAATTTCGGTGGCGCTGGCGGCAATTTCGCTCCCGCTGCAGCAGCCGCAGCTCCAGGAGGCGGAGGTGGTGGCGGTTTTCTAGGTGGTTTCGGTGGTTTAGGCGGAATTATGAACTTCATGAATAAAGCTTGGCCTGCAGTCAACATGGGCATGGGTATGGTAAAATCCATTATGCCGCTGATGGGCCTCTTGAAAGGCTAAGTTTGATTGACTATGGATTCGATTATTAAACTGTGTATCTTGTCGTATTATGAGGTTAGCCAGATTTTACGGGCTGACCTCTTTCGTTTTTTACTTCATCTAAAAATTTCATATAACAATGCCTAGATTTTCCGCCATACATTAGACGGGTAAATTGGCGAATAAATCCTGTTGCTTCTAAATTTATTATACTCACATGATTGTCTGGATGGACAGTTGAATACAGGTACCGATAACCGTTCTCCCGAGCACTATTTTCACGTAACTCATGGAATTGTCGTTGCAGACCAATACCACGAACGGATTCGTGAACAACAGTAGCATCCAAAGCAGCCACAAAAGGTAATTCATTCTCTGGCACACCTAATTCTCTTCCCAGATTACGATCACTCAAACCTGGATACGCCAAAATTGAATAGGCAACGAGTTTCCCATTGAGATATATACCATATATTTCACCGTTTTCTTGGGTTTGGGCGCGCAAGTATTCTTCATCATCCTTAGCAAAAAGATCTTGTGATGGGAGCCTTGAAATTACGTCTATCATGAGCTCCCTTATATTTGCAACATCCGTATGACCTAAACGACGGATTTCCACAATTGTTTTCCTCCTCCGGCTCAGCTATATTAACGATCATGTCATTTCGTAACCAAAAATCCCTCCATAATATCTTTAACACGCCCATCTTTTACTGCTTCGTCCGCGACATAGAAAAGTAGTACATTCGCTATTTGGTATTTGCTGTGCATGACCAACTCCGCTGCTGCTGTACTATTTTCAAACTCCTTGAGTCCCTTTTCAGCTTCCTGCTTATTGGAAAAGACATAAAAGCTGATAAACTGATTTTCATTCATTGTATACGTTTCAGGTTTGACTCCGTTCAAGTTCCTTATAAATACATTTTCCGGACTTAATCCACTTGGCTCTGATAATGGAATATCATAATACGTCTCAAATGATTCTTTAATCTGTGCGGCCGATATTAATATTTCATCTTTTGTGCTTGCATCTTTCGAGCAGCCTGTTGTAATGAAACACATTAATAAAAATATGTTCATAGCTATTTTCATTCTTTACCTTCCTTCTATATGAAAATGGTAGCAAGTCAAATAAATAGCTTTACCTTCGTATTGGGGTGTATCGATGGAATCAGTGTTACAGCCCCTAACCTTCTTTACTTCCTTTTTCAAATACATTTAATAATAAAAAACCTAAAATTAAACCGCTGACTGTATGAGTTGTTCCTGAAGTCAACAAAAGGTAGCCAAAAGGTAGAGCATTATAAGATATAGATAAACCAGACCACATTATCAATGGTAATATCGAGACATAGAGTGAAGGTAATCCGAAAACAATAAGCTTAGTCCAATTTATCCTCCATTCTCCAGTCTTCCTCAATAATTCAAACCATCTTAGCAAACCGAGCAGCATTCCAAAGAAAATAGGAAATAGAACAGAAAAGACTAAGCTAGGTCTAATTTGATACGTCATACGTGCTTCTTCCTGCAAATGATGTTGATATTTCAACCCTAATATAAAAACTAAGATCACAATGACTAAGAAACCCAAATTAATAAATAATTTATTTACCCAAGCCTTCTTCATTAGTCCACCTCCTTACAACTCTCGTAAAACCGAAGCCATATGAAACAACGTTGTTTCGTCCCCATTTACCTATCCACGACATCTAAAACTATTTTCAAGTTACTATTGCACATCGACTTAGAAAAATTAGAAGTAGAAATCAGTTTGCCTTAATGCTAAATGATTCCTTCAAACACATGGGTAACCAGCTGCTTTACATAGTTATCGTCAACCGGATCTCCGGATACTAACAAGCGGTAAAAGATCGGCCCATAGATAAGATCCGTACATAATGCAATATCAAGATTTTTCTTTAGCTCTCCGCGCCGAAGCCCCTTATCCAATACCCCCCGTACCTCCAGCCGCCTCGGCTGTATATAACGGGTCCGAAATGCATCCGCTAATGCAGAATCTACTTGTCCTTCGCCTATAATCTCTAGAAATATGGAGCCCTCGCGGCTTGTCATAAACCGTGCCATATTCGTAGCATGCTCCAGCATGTCCTTGTATACCGAACCTGTATCCGGCACAGGCAGTCTTGCAGCCGCAGCGGATAGAAATCCGTCCATAACCACTGCCGCTTTGTTAGGCCACCATTTATAGATTGTTGCTTTGCTGACCTTCGCTAGATCAGCAATTTTTTCAACCGTAACCGCTCCGAAGCCGCTTTCCAACAATAAGTCATAAGATGCGGTAAGGATGGAGTTTTGTGTCACCATATTGCGTGGACGCCCTCTTTTCCCTTGCATATAAATCCTCCTCTGCGTATATGGGACTTTCCACACATTAAATAAACGATACGTTTAGTATACAAAATACGAGCACTAAAAAAAAGCCTATTTACAAAACGATGCGTTCAGTATAACATTCAAATCATTAATTAATAAACTGAACGTTCAGTATTTTATTTGAGGAGGATCATTATGGAAAAAGAACAGGACATTCGAAAAAGCGGTATATCGAGTTGGTTGATATTTTTATTAGCAGTTGCATGCGGACTTATCGTTGCTAATCTTTATTATGCTCAAACTCTGGTGGGACCGATCAGCGAGGCAACGGGCCTTACCTCTACAGCGGCGGGATTCATTGTTACAGTAACTCAAATCGGTTATGTTGTGGGACTGCTGTTCATCGTACCGCTAAGTGATATTATTGAAAATCGGCGACTGGGAGTTATTATGCTAACAGTTACAGTTGTCGCGTTGTTAACCGCTGGATCCGCGCCTAATGCGCCTTTCTTTTTGGCAGCCTCTCTATTTATCGGGATTGGATCTGCGGTTGCTCAAATACTGGTGCCCTACGCAGCTTATTTAGCGTCAGAAGATCAACGCGGTCGCGTGGTTGGCAATGTAATGAGCGGACTCTTGCTTGGAATTATGTTTGCCAGACCATTAGCAAGCTTTATAACCAGTCTTTGGGGTTGGAGAACCGTATTTATTGGGTCCGCAATTGTTATTTCGTTATTGACCGTTGTGCTATCAATTGCTCTTCCAAAGCGCTCGCCTTCTCCTACTGTACGCTATGGAAAACTGATTGCTTCTTTAGGCAATTTGATGAAGCAGACGCCTGTTTTACGGCGCAGAGCTCTGTATCAAGCTTGTTTATTTGGAGCTTTTAGTTTATTTTGGACGGTTGTTCCTTTACATCTGGCTGAAGACTTCGGAATGTCGCAGCAAGGCATTGCATGGTTTGCACTCGTTGGAGTGGGCGGTGCAATTGCTGCTCCTATTGCCGGAAGATTAGCGGATAAAGGATGGAGCCAGAAGTTAACATGGCTATCCATGCTTGTAGCCTCCCTATCTTTTTTACTCATATATTTGTTCAGTAGCCATTCTATTCTTGCTTTGATATTTCTTTTTGTATCCGCATTTACGCTCGACATGGCCGTATCGGGAAATCTTGTAATCAGTCAACGTGCGGTTTATTCGTTGGGAAGCGAATCAAGGGGGCGTCTAAACGGACTATTTATGTCTATTTTCTTTATAGGAGGAGCCATCGGATCATCTGTTGGAGGTTGGTCTTATGTTCAAGGGGGCTGGAAACTCACCACTCTCATTGGCACCTTCCTGCCACTTTTAGCTTTGGTTTACTTTTTAACCGAGAAAAGAAAAACGATGGCAGAATGAACTTGCAAGAAACAAGATTAGTATAAGCCCCACTGTGCAAATAATATCCAATTTTTCATTCCATATGTTACACTAACCCTAGTAAAAATATTTAAATATAATGGAGGTTAAATCAATGAGTCATGATCAGTTGCAAGAAGGTTATTTTGGTGAATTTGGTGGTAGCTTCGTTCCCCCAGAACTTCAGGAAGTACTCTCTTATTTAAATGAGCAATTTAAAAAATATAAAGATGAACCTGAGTTTAATAAGGAATTACATTATTATTTACGTGAATATGTAGGTCGGGAAAATCCATTAACTTATGCTCAGCGCATTTCTGAAGCTTGGGGTGGTGCAAAGGTTTATTTGAAGCGTGAAGATCTTAACCATACTGGCGCTCACAAAATCAATAACGTTGTCGGTCAAATCTTACTTGCAAAACGCATGGGTGCCAAACGTGTTATCGCTGAGACTGGCGCGGGTCAACACGGAGTTGCAACAGCTACTGCTTGTGCAATGTTTAATATGGATTGCGAAATTTACATGGGAGCTGAGGACATACGTCGTCAATCTCTTAACGTATTCCGAATGGAACTCCTAGGTGCCAAAGTTATTCCTGTATCCAAAGGCCAAGGTCGACTGAAAGATGCCGTAGACGAAGCATTGAATGACTTGGTACAGAACTACAAAAATACCTTCTATCTCCTAGGATCAGCTGTTGGCCCGCACCCATTCCCAAGTATGGTGAAACATTTTCAATCTATTATTAGTGAAGAGTCTAAACGTCAAATTCTTGAAAAGGAAGGCCGTCTACCCGATGCTGTCATTGCTTGTGTAGGTGGTGGAAGTAATGCCATAGGCGCTTTCGCACACTATATTGATGAACCTTCCGTTAGATTAATCGGGGTCGAACCGGATCAAGCTCCCACATTAACAGAAGGTGTCCCTGGCATAATTCATGGATTTAAGTGTCTTGTACTTCTAGATGAAGAAGGTAACCCTAAGCCAACATACTCCATTGCTGCTGGATTAGACTACCCTGGAATCGGACCAGAGCATAGTCACTTGAAAGTGTCCGGTAGAGCAGAATATACCACCGTGAGCAATGAAGAAGTATTAGCCGCCTTCCAAGAACTTTCTCGTGTAGAAGGAATTATCCCAGCATTGGAAAGTGCTCATGCTGTTGCATTCGCCAAAAAGCTTGCTCCTACTCTCACTAATGACCAAGTGATTATTATAAATCTCTCAGGTCGTGGCGATAAAGACGTTGAGCAAGTATTCGACATGCTGAAATAGTTTTTTTACGCTAGCTCAAGTCTCAGTTATCTCCTTACGATGCTGAACAGATAATAGGGCACCCCCATAGGGTGCCCTATTATCTGTTTCGTCGTATATAAATCTCCAAAGATGCTTATGCTTCTCTTCAATGTTTTCCATCAAAAATAAAATACAAAACCATTCATTGTTATTATTCAAACCGCACTAAGCATAATCGATGTTTATTCGTTATAAACCCTGCTTTTTCAATCATTCTTTTTGATGCAATATTATCACTTTCACAAGAGCAAATAGACTCAAGCTCCTTTTGATTAGAAATCTTGTTTAGCTTTGTGAGTATACAAGTTCCTATTCCCTTGCTTCTATTTTCAGCAGATACGATCACTCCGAGATCCACGAAGGATGGTCTATGGATATTCTTTCTTAATTCACCGATTCCAAGTATTTCATGATTTTTATTAAAGAGTATAAAGCACCCTCCATCTGTGATAAGTTCACTCACAAAACGGTTTAAGAACAGACCATCCATATCCGTATTTTTCTGATAAAAATCGATAATAGCTTGAAATTGTCCTTCCTCTGCTTGGATAAATTGATAATCGTCTTCTATTTCGGAAACACTTCTTTTACTATCCTGAAATAAATAGGTATGAATGGATAAACTTCTGTGGAAATCCAAACATAATGAAAAGAATAAAGGATCAAAAGTGAAGGTATGTGCGATCTGTATTGAATAATCAAGTAATGTTTTCGTGAAAATGTCTTGAGATAAGTGTAAGAATTCATTATCTAAGAAAAATTGTATCAATATACCGTCAGAGCTTAAGCTAAAGTATCCCGCTAAATTAGTTTGATAATAGATTTCATAAAACTCTGAACTATTGATTATGCTAATCCACATTCCATCCATAGTAGTAGGAAGGTCCATAAAATATTTATCTCTTAAACCTTGAATATTAGATAGATTATGTACCTTTTCAAATTTAATCATTCATTAATTCCCCCTAAGCTCCCTACTCCGCATGAAATTCGTGTTTCATCAAATCTACCTTCCAGTATAAGTCTTTCTTGAAATATTAAATAGAAGAATTCGTTTTGCGCGATTCACGAAGCATCAACAATCCAATTAACAAGGACGCAATGCCAATAATGACTAACAGAGCTCCGATCTCCACACTGTAGGCTGTCAACGATCCATGCCGAAATGCCATTCCACGGATTAAACGGTTAAGCCAGTTCATCGGCAACGCCCATGCCGTAATCTGAAAAAACATTGGAAATGCAAGCGGAGTCAACTGAATCCCCGTGGCCAGAAACGACGGATACACGACTAGACTTGACCGTAAACCCACTTTAGACGCATCTTTTGCCGTATAACCTATCAATAACCCCATAAGAGACAAGGCAAAGCAATAAACCAGCAATGGGACGATAAATAGATAAGGCTCCGCCTCAAACCGCATACTTCCTACTTGCTTGAGTAGTCCATAACTTAGCATTAAAGAGAATGTACTCAGAATCGCATAAGGTACGCTGCGAACCCAGAGCTGGACAGGCGATACACCGTTAACAAACAGCTTCCCTTCTTTGCGAAGACGAGGTGCAATCGATCCAGCCGCGCTAGTTGTTATCATGACTACGATGATATTCACAAATCCAAGAACCATAAACCCGACATAGCTTGTCGTTGGATTAAACAGCATTCGCTGTTGAAGAGATAACGGAGATATAAGCCCTTTGGCAGTTTCCGCATCCATCCCGCTTTGTCCCAGACGTGTCATGGAAAGAGTCGTATTTTCCGTTGTGATGATCTCTTGAATCGCGGTGCGGACCCCCATTAGCCCTGAGGGCATCGTGTTATCCATTAGAATCCCAATATTCGAAGACTTCCCATGCAGATTTCGTAATTCCAATTGATTAGGAAGCATAATGACTGCTACAGCTTGCTCGTTTGCTAGCAAGGTTTCGGGGTCCATGCGATTTGCGAACACATTCGTTACTTTCATATATTGGGATGCATTCAATTTCGAAATCAATTGTCGCGAATAAACACTGTGGTCCTCGTCTATCACAACAACCGGTGATTTGTTGATTTGGTTATTTGAAAACATCAATCCAAAAAACAAAGCTGCAATCAGCGGGCCTATAAAAATCATAAGAAGGAACTTGCTGCCCGTTACGTATTTCCACTCCTCAATCAGCGATTTCATTGAGGTCCACCTCCGCAGTCATACCCGGAAGAAGATCTGAGTTTGAATTTACGGATATTCTGACTAGAAACATGCTTAAATCAGCTTGACCTTTCTCGCGCGTCATGCGCAAGCTGGCAAATTGAGGGGCGGCCGAGATCGAAGACACAACGCCATCGACTTGGGCAGAATGCTTCAGATATGGAAAATGAACGGGGACGCTTTGGTTGACCTCAAGCTTCTGAATTTCCCCTTCTTGCACATAGAGGTCCGCATAATAGGTGGTCTTTTGCACAACTGCAACTGGCATACCTTGCGCAAGCTGATCTCCCGGCTTTATCATGATTCTACTAATCAATCCATCATCCGACGAAGGCACGTCTACCTCCGCTCCTTCAGTTGATTTCACCTTGAAAAGAATGTCTCCCTGTTTGATGGAATCTCCTATAGCTGCGTTGATTTTAACGATTGTCCCTGGACTTTTGTCATACACGATCATCTTTTGCTCCGCTTCAAGCATCCCTTGTTTTCTACTCTCCGCCTGACTAACTGCATCTTTGCCTTTTGCAGCAAGAAGCGCACCTCCTGCGATAACGACGACGGCAATTCCAATATACAAACCTGCTTTAATATTCATTGTTTGATCTCTCCCTCTCCCTGAATGCTTCTAAACATACTGCTCTATATTTCTATTCCTTCTGATTATTCGAACGGCGTTCTCAGCAGCCTCCATAATCACCTCTCCCAATGTGGGATGAGGATGGATGGTCATAGCCAAATCCTCCACGGTCGCTCCCATCTCGATGGCTAAAGAGAGCTCTGATATGAGAGTTGACGCCTCTTCACCAACGATTTGCGCACCTATTACGATTCCTGACGCTTGATCCGCAATGATTTTGACAAACCCTACCGTTGCTTGTAGCGCCAATGCTCTGCCGTTAATACCGAAGGAGGACTTGCCAATCACAACAGGAATAGCATCTGCCTTTGCTTCCGTTTCACTTAGACCAACACTAGACAGTTCCGGTTCGGAAAAAACGACCAGCGGGATCGCTTTGTAATCTACGACAGAAGGTTGATTTGCAATGACTTCTGCCGCAACCTTGGCTTCATAGGAAGCTTTGTGGGCAAGCGACGGACCGTGTGTAATATCACCAATTGCGAAAATATGTGGGATCACTGTTCTGCACTGTTCGTCTGTTTCAATTAACCCCCTGCTTGTTACCCGCAAATGGATGCGCTCCAGTCCTAAGCTCCCGTCTGTATTCGGTTTTCTTCCGACAGTCACTAACGCGTATTCCGCTCTAACCAGATGCTGCTCCTGATTTTTTAAATAATGAAGGGTTAGGGAATCGGCATCTTGCTCTGCTTTTATAGCAGTCGCCCCTGTTATGATGTTTATACCGTCGGCTTTCAACTGCCGAATAACAGGAGCAGCTAGCTCCGCCTCGAATCCAGGCAACACTTGCCCTCCCCCCTCCAGTATCGTCACCTCTGTTCCGAACTTGGCATACATCTGCCCTAGCTCTACACCAATGTATCCACCGCCGATAATGATCAGGCTGGCTGGAATATGAGAGAGCGATAACGCTTCTGTGGAAGACAAGATGCGATCACCGAACGGCAATGCCTGCAGCTCAATCGGACGAGAACCCGTTGCCAGTATGACATGCTTAAAAGAAATAAGCTGATCCATTCCTGTGTGTTTAACGGCAATGGTATGCTCATCGATAAAACTTGCCTCTCCCTCCACAATCTCCACCCCGGCGGTTTTCAGCAAATATCTAACTCCACCGGCCTGCTTCGTCACGACCCCTTGTTTGAAAGCTTGAGCATTCTTAAAGAAAGCTGAACCATCAGTCTGACTCCACTGCCTATGCAATTCAAAGCGATGTGCTTCGGCAATCAATGCTTTGGAAGGTATGCAGCCCACATGGGTGCAGACTCCACCAAGATGGGAGCGTTCAACAACTAACGTCTTCATCCCTAGCTGCGCGGATCGCTGCGCCGCAACATATCCTCCTGGACCTGTTCCAATAACCAATGTGTCCACAGTTTGAAGCTTACTCATTCCCCTAACACCTCCAATTAAACTGTACATTAAAATATGATGGTCGTAATATATTATAATCATCATATTTTAATCCAGTCAATAGATTCGTTTATTCTTTCTCTATAGCTAACGGCTGGCATAAGAAAATTGACATGACTTATTATGATAACTATAATATTTTAAAATAGATTTATACGTATCGGAGGGTCTGCTCGATGCCATATCCTGAAGGTCATAAGTTAAAAGTTAGAGGCAAGATCATCGAAAGTGCCGCTCAAGCTTTTCGTGCGAATGGAATTCGCGACATCAGTGTCCCTTTCATTATGAAAGGAGCCGGACTGACTCATGGAGGGTTCTACTCGTACTTTGATAACAAAGATCAACTCGTCGCCGAAGCCTGCCAGTATGCCATCAGCGATACAATTGCGCTTTTGCAGAAAGCTGCTGACGAGGTGAAGCAAGGACCCAAAATCGATGCCATCATTGATTACTATTTAAGCCCGTATCACCGTGACAGAACTGAGATGGGCTGTATTCTACCTGCCCTTTCCAGTGAAATTTCCCGATCTTCAGATGAGGTTCGTCAGGTGTTCACCCACGAGCTGGAACGAATGATTGCATTCATTTCCAATGCAGCAAAAGTAGACACAGCCACAGGTAGCGTACTGCTTAGTACAATGGTCGGTACGCTAGTGCTTGCACGATCCGTTAATGATCTTTACCTCAGCGACAACCTTCTTTCGGCAGGCAAGCAGCATATCAAAGGACTAATTAAGACCTAAGCTCCGTTTGACCACAAAATAGATTCATATCTAAAAGCGAAACCACTCCAATGTCTGGAGTGGTTTCTTTAAATAATTTGGGAGCCAATAATTGCTATCACTTGACAGGCACCAATCTTAAAAAAGCGCTTGGAAAATTAAAAATAATCGTTATAATACTTGTATACAAGTATACTTAGTTGAGAAGGTGAAATTTATGACCGAATCACGTGAATTTCTTTATCCCTCCAAATGGCTTTCAAAAGCCTCTGCTGGTGATCGTGTATCATACGAGCTTAGAATGCGTATTATTTCCGGCCAGATTGAAAGCGGTACTATATTATCAGAAAACAAATTAGCTGCAGATTTTGCGGTAAGTCGCTCACCCATTCGGGAAGCGTTAAAAATACTAGCATCCGAAAATATTATCCGTTTAGAAAGAATGGGTGCAGTTGTTATTGGGTTATCAGATAAAGAAATAGAAGAAATTTATGATGTCCGTTTACTTATAGAATCATTTGTATTTGAACGGCTTGTAAGGATAGACACAAATGAATTAGTAAAGGAACTTAGTAAAATACTTGAAATGATGAAAATCTCAATTAAATATGGGGATGCTGATGAGTTTTCATATCAGGATGTCTTGTTCCATGAAACGATTATTCATTCCGTTAATCATTCCTACATCCTGATGATCTGGAATAATTTAAAACCTGTTATGGAAAGCTTCATTCTATTGTCTATGCGTAAGCGATTAAAGGATAAGGTTGAAGACTTTACACGGATTATAAGCAATCATGAGCTTTATATTGAAGCGATCAGAATCAAAGATAGAGACCTCATGATTAAGTCGTTACATGAAAACTTTGATGATGTTCAGGGTAAGGTAGAAGATCTATGGATATCGCAACAAATGCTTTCTAAAGGGGTAGTGCAGCAAAATGACTAACTATATGTTAGCTGTAGATATCGGAACCACAAGTACGAAAGCCGTTTTATTTACTGAAAAAGGCGAAGTCATCCAACAAGAAAATATTGGGTACCCTCTTCATACACCGGATATGTCGACAGCTGAACAAGACCCAGAAGAAATATTCCAGGCAGTGCTACAAGCCATTTCGAATATTATGAAACATCATTCATATAACAAGCTCTTGTTTGTTTCATTTAGCAGTGCCATGCATAGTGTCATTGCAATGGATGAAAATGACCTGCCGCTGACGCCTTGTATCACTTGGGCAGATAACCGAAGTGAAGCATGGGCACATAAAATAAAAGATGAGTTGAATGGCCATGAAGTCTATAAGCGCACGGGAACACCGATTCACCCCATGTCACCTTTAACTAAAATAGCTTGGATTGTGAATGACCTGCCTGAAACCGCTATCAAGGTTAAAAAATATATCGGAATAAAAGAATATATTTTCAAAAAGTTCTTTAATCAATATGTTGTCGATCACTCACTGGCATCTGCTATGGGCATGATGAATCTCAAAACACTAAATTGGGACGAAGAGGCTTTAAGAATTGCTGGTGTTACACCTGCCCAACTATCTGAGCTCGTACCCACAACCAAGATATTTACTAACCTTGATTCAGATTTAGCAAAACAGATTGGTATCCATCCACAAACACCGTTTGTCATTGGTGCCAGCGATGGAGTCCTTTCTAATTTGGGTGTAAATGCGATACGTAAAGGTGAACTTGCCGTCACAATTGGGACAAGTGGTGCCATTCGGACCATTATTGACAAGCCGCAAACTGATGAACAGGGTAGAATATTTTGTTATGCCTTAACAGAAAATAACTGGGTAATCGGCGGGCCGGTAAACAACGGCGGCATGGTCCTTCGCTGGATCCGTGATGAGCTTGCCTCATCAGAAGTAGAAACAGCAAAAAGACTAGGAATTGATCCCTATGATGTTATCACTAAGATTGCTGAACGTGTAAGACCAGGGGCTGATGGATTGTTATTCCACCCATACCTCGCTGGTGAACGTGCACCATTATGGAATCCAGACGTACGCGGCTCATTCTTCGGTTTAACGATGTCACATAAAAAAGAACATATGATTCGAGCAGCCCTAGAAGGAGTCATTTACAACTTATACACCGTATTTTTAGCATTAACCGAATGTATGGACGGTCCTGTTACCCGAATTCAAGCTACTGGTGGCTTCGCTAGATCAGATGTTTGGCGGCAAATGCTGTCCGATATATTTAACTCTGAAGTAGTTGTTCCAGAAAGCTACGAAAGCTCTTGTCTAGGTGCTTGTATTTTAGGCTTATATGCCACCGGAAAAATTCAATCCTTTGAAGTCGTTTCTGATATGGTGGGCACTACAATCAAACACGCTCCAAAAGAAGAAGCAACAAAAGAATACAAGGAATTACTGCAGATTTTTATTAGCCTATCTAAAGTATTAGAAGACGATTATACACGGATTGCCAATTATCAAAGAAGCTTAATCAAACAACAACTTAGAAGTTAAATCACAAGGGGAAATTACAATGCCATTAGTTACGGTAGCAATTGGAATTTTAGCGTTATTAGTGTTAATAATGGGCTTCAAATTAAACACCTTTATTTCATTAATCATTGTATCGTTCGGCGTCGCTTTAGCACTTGGAATGCCATTAGAGGAAATTGTAAAAACCATTGAAGCCGGATTAGGAGGAACACTTGGTCACTTAGCGTTAATCTTTGGTCTAGGAGCAATGTTGGGTAAGTTAATCGCTGATTCTGGTGGCGCTCAAAGAATTGCCATGACCCTCGTTCACAAATTTGGTGAAAAAAATATCCAATGGGCGGTCGTAGCTGCTTCATTCATTATTGGTGTGGCGTTATTTTTTGAAGTAGGTTTAGTGTTATTAATTCCAATTGTATTCGCCATTTCAAGAGAAATAAAAGTTTCAATTTTATATCTCGGTATTCCGATGGCTGCAGCTTTATCCGTAACACACGGTTTCTTACCTCCTCACCCAGGACCTACAGTTATTGCAGGTGAATATGGCGCGAATATTGGTGAGGTTTTACTTTACGGCTTGATTATTGCAATTCCAACAGTCCTTTTTGCTGGACCATTATTTACTAAGCTAGCTAAAAAACTCGTACCTGCATCCTTTACGAAAACGGGTAATATTGCCTCTTTAGGTGAACAAAAAGAATTTAAATTGGAAAATACACCTGGATTTGGTGTCAGTGTTTTTACCGCAATGCTTCCTGTTATTTTGATGTCTATAGCTACGATTATTACTTTGCTTCAAAAAACATTAAAATTTGAAGATAATAATTTACTAGCAGCTATCCGTTTTATTGGTGATGCATCAACTTCCATGTTGATTTCCTTACTAGTTGCTATCTACACCATGGGACTAGCAAGAAAAATTCCAATTAAAAATGTAATGGAATCGTGTACAACTGCTATTACTCATATTGGGATGATGCTCTTAATCATTGGGGGCGGCGGAGCCTTCAAACAAGTATTGATTAATGGCGGTGTAGGTGACTATGTAGCCGAATTATTCAATGGAACTTCACTATCACCAATCTTGCTTGCCTGGATCATCGCTGCAATTTTACGAATTTCCTTAGGCTCTGCTACAGTTGCAGCTTTAACAACTGCTGGTTTGGTTATTCCGATCTTAGGACAATCTGACGTTAATCTTGCTTTAGTCGTGCTTGCAACCGGAGCAGGTAGTGTAATAGCTTCCCATGTTAACGATGCTGGTTTCTGGATGTTTAAAGAGTATTTTGGTCTAAGCATGAAAGAAACATTTGCAACATGGACATTGCTTGAAACCATCGTTTCTGTAGCTGGATTAGGATTCATTTTATTACTAAGTTTATTTGTATAAAAGGGGTAAGAAGAAATGTTGAATACAATTGGTGTCATTGGATTAGGGGTAATGGGCAGTAATATCGCTTTAAACATGGCTAGTAAAGGTGAGCAAGTGGCTATCTATAATTATACGAGGGATTTAACCGATCAACTTGTTGATAAAATTCAAGGTCAATTAAGTCAATTCATCCATCCCTACTATGAAATTCAAGAATTTGTTCAGTCCCTAGAAACTCCAAGAAAAATTTTCCTTATGGTCACAGCCGGCAAGCCGATCGATTCGGTGATAGGTGCATTAGTACCCTTTCTTGAAGCTGGAGATGTAATCATGGACGGTGGAAACTCCCATTTCGAAGATACTGAACGCAGATATGATGAATTGAGGTCACGAGGAATTGGTTATTTAGGAATTGGTATTTCCGGAGGCGAAGTTGGAGCTTTAGAAGGACCTTCGATCATGCCTGGTGGAGATAAAGACGTATACAATAAGGTAGCTCCTATTCTAACAAAAATAGCAGCCCAAGTGGACGACGATCCTTGCTGCGTTTATATTGGACCAAAAGGTTCAGGTCACTTTGTAAAGATGGTCCATAACGGAATCGAGTATGCAGATATGCAATTAATCGCAGAAGCCTATACATTTTTAAGAAAAAGGTTAGATTTACCCGTTGATGAAATTGCCGAGATCTTTGAATCCTGGAATGAGGGTGAACTACAAAGTTATTTAATCCAAATCACAGCTGAGATTTTACGGAAAAAGGATGAAATAACGGGCTTACCGCTGATCGATGTGATTCTTGATAAAACTGGGCAAAAAGGTACAGGTAAATGGACGAGCATTCAGGCAATAGATAACGGTATCCCATCCTCTATTATTACAGAGTCTTTGTTTGCCCGTTATATCTCCTCCTTAAAAGAGGAACGGATTTATGCAGAAGATATCCTATCCGGCCCTGAGATGGATCAGCCGAATTTAGATAAAGACTTGTGGATTGAGTACATTAGACAAGCCTTATATATGGGCAAAATTTGTGCCTACGCGCAAGGATTTACACAATATAGAATGACTTCTGAACTTTACGAATGGGATTTACCTTTGAAGGATATTGCTCTTATTTTCCGTGGTGGTTGTATCATTCGTGCTGATTTTTTAAACGTAATAAGCGAAACATATCAATCACAGCCGAATCTGGCAAATTTATTAATAGCCCCCTATTTTGCTGAGAAGATTAAACAATATCAAATCGGATTGCGCAAAGTTGTCAGTGAGGGCATCAATACTGGAAACGCGTTACCATGCTTAAGTTCTTCCATTACTTATTACGATAACTATCGGACAGGCATGTCAAATGCTAACCTTTTACAAGCACAACGGGACTATTTTGGTGCTCATACTTATGAACGAAGTGATGTAACAGGATTCTTTCACACCAACTGGCTGTGATCGGTATTAGAAAAGCATCATCCGCTTTTTCCATCGTCTTCTGATAAATCAGAAGACGATTTTTTAATGCTCTTGCGGTCAGCTTCTACAGAGTCTGACTTGAAATGCTTTCTAATCTTATCGATCTTGCAATGGCGGTTCCTGATCCAACCAATTCCATTCATTGTTTTCAACAAATAGGCTTACTGCCTGGCTATAATTAATTCCCCAATCTTGAAAGGAAGAGATCATATTCACAAAATCGGCTACTTTCTCTTTAGAGGGATCATTCATTAATTCATTCGCTTTTTGAAGAAAGGCATCTGGTTTTTCATCTGCTTTATCAACAAATTGCATCAATGACTTATGACAAGGAAAAAGAATTCTATTGTGAGCCAAAACCATTCTTGAAGCGAATAGTACTAAATTGCTTATTGAGTGCTTTTCTAAATAAGTGTTTTCCTGTTCTAATGATTGAATTGCAAAGTAATTTCCATAAAGTAGCACTTGTGCATAAAAATCAATAAGATTCTTTGATCTATTGGTTTCTTGGTAAATAGGGATTTGTTTTACAACCTCTTCCACGCCCAATAATCTTGAATAGACAACAGTTGCACCCATAAAGGACGCTCTTGTTGGTTCGCTACCTTGTAATGCTGCTTTTACTAAAAAGTTATAGCTGATGATCTTCCCGTCTATATAACCCCCAGGATAATCACAAATTTCACGATTGTAGAAAAATAAGTTATTCTCTTTTTTCCGAATGTTAAATTCATCGTCTGTCACAACAAGATACACATCGATATCTGAGCTATCTTTTGCTGTTCCCTTAGCTATTGATCCAGCAACAATAATGGCTAGAAATTCTTCTTTGCTTTTTAATAAGTCGATCAATTTACTTATTGCTAACTGATGATGTTCTTTCATTGAGTATTTTCCTTTCATATCAGAAGAAACCTCTATGGACTTTTCTGTTTTTTTTATTTCCGCCAAAACGTTGAACAGTCTGCTTTATCTATAATATTAAACTCGATCATTTGCTCAAGTAATGTGAAATCAACCGGACTATCCCATTTGATACGAACCAGCTCCTTAGTGTGATCATAGCCAGATTGTACAATTTTGTAAGAAAAATGTATAATCCCTGCCTTTTCTGGGGCAACAGCCAAATGATGTTTGGCCACGCTAAAGCCAATTATAAATGTGCCATGATCGGTAAACATAGGCTGATTCCACGCAACTTTTGGTATTAAGGATGGAAATTTATTCGTTACCCAAGCCAAAACCTCTTCCGTTCGGGTCCGGTGCTGCGGGTTTTTAATCTGCGCTAAATATTCAGCAAAAACTTCCATGTTGTTGCCTCCTAAAATAAAATTATACTGTTGATAGTTAGTCTCAAAAGAAGTAGTTCTTAAAAAGATATCATTGCCCCATATTCATTAAATATTGAAGTCGGATTCCACGCAACTTCCCATGAATTATACTCTGGATCCATAAAATGTCCTGTTCTTCCCCCCCAGAATGCATCACTTGGCTCCTTAACGATCTTACCGCCCTTGTTCTTTACTTGATTAATAATCAGATCTACGTCTTTGATTTCATCCACATTAATCGAGAGGGTTACACCTTTAAACTGAATCGGAGCATCTGAAATTTCTAGTCCTGCATCCTTCAGTAATTCTTCCATTGGATAAATAGACAGTAAAACGCCTGAAGTCTTAAAAACGGCATAGTTATCTGAACTTATTTCTGTTTCGGTCCACCCTAAGCCTTGATAGAACTTTCTGAGTACTGGGACATTCTTTGCTCCGATTGTAATGAGGCTGACTCTAGCCGGAATCATATTAAAATTCCTACTTTCTTTATTCTTTTTCCTGCAAAAAATACAATGTAACCTTTTTCTAAATTATGAATTGCTCTTAATCTAATATACGGTTCTGCAACTCTTTTGTACAAATACAATGAAAACACCTCCAGATATATAAAAAAACACTAAAGCAATGAATGCTTTAGTGTCTTAAAGGAACAAGAATATGAATGGATAAGATGAACGATTATTGCTCCTCTGTTTCTTTTCATACTCCCACTCCTTCCAGTCGTTTTTCCATTAACTCTTATTATACATAATTTGGTCATAAACAACAGTAATTCATTTCTATCCTCAATTCTGCATACTCTCTAAAGATGATGCATAGGAGGTGGGTACGATCATTACAATAACTGGCCAGCAGACAGCCGTTGATACTTCCTCATGGTCTCCCATTGCAATCGAGATCTATGAGCTGAAAAAGAATAGCGCAGTCACCTACCCTTATCAATCCGTTCAGCACTTGCGGTTCGAAATGACACTCAGGGCTGCCATGATTGCCGCGGCTGATGCTTTAAGCAATAGCGGATTGAGGTTTGCAGACTTCGATAAGGCGCAATGCAACGAGCAGTTGTGGAATTTAACTGATCAAGGTGGATTCCAGATCAAGGACAACAGTACACCAGCTGAGGGTATCCGGGATATTTTCGCGAACGGCAGCAAATATGCTACCGAATGCTCGACCGCCACCGTCATTGTCATCTACAAGGGAGTGCTTGATTCAATCAGGGAAACCGATTTCAACCGCCTCTTCTCCGGATTGCTCTTGTACGACTGGCACATTGACGATAATTTGCGGCTGACCACACAAACCGGATCCAACAATTCTTACCCTGGTGACATTCTTTATTTCAACAATCCTGACTTCTCGCCTGATACGCCGGTGTGGCGTGGCGAGAATGTGGTCAAGATCGGGGATGACAGCTACTATGGACACCCATTCGGTATCGTACCAGCAACAACGATCATTTCCGGCTTAAACGAAAACCGACGTCCCGGCAGCAATCAATTGGCCTACCTCATGGATAATGTCACTCATCCAGGTTATTTGTATCTCTCGCAGTTTGCACCTGACTTGAGATCCGTTATTTTTGCAAGGATAGGCCTTCACAATTTCATTAAATAGAAGGAGTAGCTGACAGCTTATAATATAGGCGACAGCAATCGAGAGATCGATTCCTTAACTCGAATCCATCTCGCTCTGTGACTATACTCGTCCAGTGTAAGAAGCTTGCTATCTTCGATGTCCTTTTCGAATATGCGCGCCAGACGCCTTGAGAACTCCTTATCGTACAGGAACGCATTCACCTCAAAATTGAGCTTGAAGCTTCTCACATCTATGTTTGCTGTGCCAACTGATGAAATTTCTTCATCCACGACAATTGTTTTCGCATGGATAAACCCTTTGTTATAAATATATACCTTTGCCCCTGCCTTCAACATCTCACCAACATGAGATAATGTCGCCCAATATACAAAGAGATGATCTGGTTTATTAGGAACCATAAGGTTCACTTCAACACCAGACATACAAGCAATCCGCAGAGCATCCAACAGGCTAGCATCCGGGATAAAATAGGGCGTTTGGATCGACACAGATTTTTTCGCTGACAAAATCATTTTGATATAGCCGATTTTGATATTTTCCGTTTCCGAGTCGGGACCGCTGGACACAATCTGTATCCCAACCTTCCCCTTCGCTTCAGGCTGAGGATAGTATCCCGAGTCATACCCTATATCATGACCGGAAGCTTGATTCCAGTCTAGGATGAAACGTGTCTGCAGCGCAAATACAGCTGTCCCCTCAACTCTAATATGGGTATCCCGCCAATAGCCGAATTTCTTGCTCACTCCCACATATTCATCACCGACATTGAATCCACCTGTATAGCCAATTTTCCCGTCGATAACGACCATTTTCCGATGATTTCTGTAATTTAATCGGAGATTGATGAGACGGAAGCGAGACGGAAAGAAGATGGCGATTTCACCACCTGCATCAAGAAAATCCTTGAAGAAGCTTCTCGTCAATGCTCTTGAGCCCATTTCATCATAGAGGACTTTTACTTTAATACCACTCTTAGCCCTTTCGGTTAATGCCTCCATCAACCTCTTCCCCGTCGAATCCCTCTTGATTATGTAATATTGAACATGAATATGCTCCTTAGCTTCACGAATATCCTGATACAGCCGATTAAACTTCTCTTCTCCATCAATAAGCAGCTCAACCTGGTTATCTTCTGCATATACTGCGTGATTATTAATCGCATGCAAATAAATTAATTCCAAATTGTTCGTTGCGCTTTCATTTGTAGGATGGAATTGTCTTGAGAATAACAGATTATTTTGCTGCTCCGATAATTTACTCGTTTCGCTTTTCTTAAAATCTCGCCACCGGAATAACTTCGAACGGCTTAAGTTTTGCGCAAACAACAAATAGACCACAAATCCAAGAAGAGGGATAAAGAACAATACGAGTAACCATGCCCACGTGGTTCCGATGTCCCTTCTCTCTAGAAACACGATAGCTGCTGCAAAGATCATGTTAAGAACGAGAACAATGCTCAGTAGAACCTGAGTGATATCCATTTATGTATTCCTTCCTGTTCGTGCATTAAGTAACAACTAAAAACTGAACCTCACTATTATGACCCTATTGCTCCTGCGAGCCATTATAGATAATAACCGCATCAAACTCAACACCTTTCACTAAATATACTGGGATATAATGAATTTCTTTAATATAAAATACCGATTTCGATCTTTTTTATTGCCAAATAACTGTTTACTTAATATACTGTTTACATAACACACAGTTTAGAAGCCTATGGAGGAGTGAAAACATGAGTAAATTGGCCATTGATGTAAAAGGATTACGTAAAAAGTTCGGCAGCCATGTCGTGCTTAACGGTATTGATATCTCCGTACCGGTGGGCACTGTTTATGCCCTGCTTGGTCCAAACGGCGCTGGAAAGACAACGCTAATCCATATCCTGTCTACGTTGGTCGCCCCTGACGAAGGATCCGTAAAGGTAGCCGGTTACGATGTTGTTTCCGAAAAGAATAAGGTGAAACAATCCATTAGTCTTACTGGACAATTCGCCGCAGTCGATGAAATGCTCACAAGTGAAGAAAATCTACAAATGATTTGCAGACTTTCTGGACTCACTATTGCAGAATCCCGTACTCGAACAGACGAACTACTGAAGCACTTCGATCTAACCGCCGCAGCCAAAAAACTAGTCAAAACGTATTCAGGAGGGATGCGCCGCCGACTTGATCTCGCTATTAGTCTTGTTGTAAGTCGCCCAGTGTTATTCTTGGATGAGCCGACGACAGGTCTGGATACGATTAGCCGACGGGCCTTATGGGAAATCATCCTTCAGTTGAAGGCACAAGGGATAACCATATTTCTCACGACTCAGTATTTAGAAGAAGCGGATCAACTCGCTGATAGGATCGCAGTAATAAACGGCGGCCATGTCGTTGCGAGTGGAACAGCCAATGATTTGAAGTCAAAATTAGGTGGCGAAGTCATTGAACTGCACAATTCCAATGAAGAATTGATCGGAACGGTTTCTACGACTGGAACAATCCATGATATACGACTATCACTTAATGAGCTCGCCCTGAAATACCCGCAAGAGACACGTGTTAGCATTCGAAAACCGAGTTTAGATGATGTATTTCTTCTCCTGACATCGAAAAAATTGGAGGAATCCCTATCATGACAAATATAACCCCTCGAGCGTTCACTAAGTCCTCATCCTTTGGCTTAACGAATGCCGTGTTCATTGGACGCAGCATTCGTCTAAGCCTGCGCAATACCGAGGCATTGATTATGGCCATTATGCTTCCCGTCATGCTCATGCTACTGTTCACATACGTGTTTGGTGGGGCTATCGATCCAGGTGGAAACTATGTGAACTACGTTGTGCCCGGTATCATTCTACTCTGCGCCGGATTCGGCTCTGCCAGTACAGCGGTTGATGTCGCTCATGACATGACGAACGGAATCATTGATCGATTTCGGACAATGCCGATCCAAAGTCTAAGTGTTATTACAGGTCATGTCGTCGCAAGCCTTGCTCGTAACTCACTAGCAACTGCCGTTGTCATTGGTGTTGCATTTCTAGTTGGTTTTCGGCCCTCAGCCAATGCGATCGAATGGTTAGCCGCATTAGGGATCATTATCTTGTTTATCCTTACCTTCACCTGGCTATTTGCCGCCATCGGATTGGTCTCGGGTAGTCCTTCCGCCGCTAGCAGTTATGGGTTTGCATTGCTATTCCTGCCCTACCTATCCAGTGCCTTTGTTCCAACGGACACGATGCCGAATTGGTTGCAAGGCGTTGCGAACCACCAGCCGATCACACCAGTTATTGAAACGATCCGTGGACTACTTACGGGTACCCCGATCCATGATCAAGCGTGGTGGGCAATCGGTTGGTGCTCGTTCATCCTCCTTACATCCCTCATATGGTGCTTCATCGCATTTCAGAAGAAAGCAGGACGGAGATAACAGTTATCAAGATACCAAAAAGAACAGCGATTAGACAATTGTCTAACCGCTGTTCTTTTTATACGGCTATACTTTTCGGTATTTCACGCTGTATCCGACGATATAGGCTTCTTGTTAACAAGAAAGTATTCGATTCCGTCAAGAATCCGTTCCATTCCAAAATCGAAATCATTGCCGACCGTGTTATCACTCTCATTCTCGTCTGTGTATGCACCGGACATGATGACCGGGTGCAGATTTGGAAAGCGCTCCGGCTTAACTAATTGCTTGAGCGCCGCGCTATAGTCCAATCCACTAAAAGTACTGGGACTCCCACCAGCTATGATGGCCCTATCCATATCCCGTTGAATCAACCCGCAAGAGCGTGAGTAACTACTTAGAAGAAGCAGGATTGACATCTTTTCATAATCATTTAATGAAAATTTACGCATGATCCGGAGCACCCAATCAATCATTTGTAGATTATTCGGTGTAACCGGGACACTCATGATCGGGATATCTCCATACCAGGGATGAATCCGAAAAACATCGATGACAGCATGCACGTATTCTCGCATTTCTTCGCGCCAATCCGCGTCCTCCTTCTCGGGAGGTATAGAAATCTCACATGCAGCGTCCTGCATAAGCATAAGCAGGTCATCCTTGCTGGAAATGTACCTATATAGTGACATCGTGGTAAAGCCCAAGGAACCAGCAACCCGATTCATCGAGACAGCGGAAAGCCCTTCCTTATCCGCGATTGAGATTGCTGCCTCTACTATCTTTTTGATGCTCAGTTCGCCTTTTGGACCTCTTTTGGGTTGTTTACCCAACCCCCATCCGAGCTTTGCACCGTTAGGCAAATTATTCAATGCCTCGTGATCCAGGTGATCCTTATTTTGCATATATCCAAGTCCCCCATAGTTCTACGCCATGAATGAATCTTGTAGCTTTGTTTTAAACTAGCCTCTGTGTAAATTGTTTACCTGATATACAGTATACCATAAGAAGCTATCTTCTCTAATGGCACTTAAACATTTCCTAGCTGTCTCCTATGCTTCTTAACTCTACTCCACACCAGTAACCCGACCGCAGCTATGATCGCCATACTTATCAACGAAACTAGCCATCCCTTACTCAAATAGGTGTGATACTTCATCCAATAGATATGAATCCAGCGCCCCATGAAAATAAAGATAGCTGCCCAAAACATAGTAGCCAAAGCATTATAAATAAAAAACAGCTTAAATGAAAATTGATTTATCCCGCTTAGATAGGGCACGAAAACACGTACCCCAGTAATAAACTTGGATAAAAAGAATACCGGAATTCGATACTGCAATAGCATCCTCTCCGCTACCTTTAGTCTTTTGTCGGTAACACCGACGTACTTACCATATTTTATCAAAACTGAACTACCGACTTTAGAGCCAATATAATAGGCAATCGTTGCACCTATCATATTTCCCAGAACTGCAGAAATAAACAATGGAAGGAATGAAAACGTACCATTAGATACACCTATTCCAGCTATCGTAAGCGTTGTTTCAACAGGAAACGGAAGCCCAATCATCTCAAGCGTAAATACGACGAAAATACCGATATACCCGTATTGCTGAAGTAATTCCTGGATATGAGAATGAATGATGTCTCCCCCTGCTCTTCCCTATGTCAAAAGAGATCGTTACATGTCGTTTAAAGTCATTGTTGGTCTTGTTTCTATCATAGATGAAAATCAGAAAAGATAATAGACCTGAAAGCTAAAGTAACTTATCTACCTGGACAATCACATTTTCAAACCAGCGACCATTGATTGTAACGATTAGCTTCCATACCCCAGCCGTTGGCAACATCATACTTGAAGGAATACTCGCATCTGCTCCGTTGACTTTACCCGGGCTAAGATAACCATCGAACACACGTAGAAACTCATCCGTTGATTGCTTTGCAGCATATATCACTAAGTTTCCTTTCACTTCCTCACTCGTACCCCAGAAGTGCCACAAATACTTATTCCTCTTCGCTTCAATAAACCCCATGCCAATAAAACCTAGCTTCTCCTCGATCCCCGTCAATTGGGACATTTCTGATTTAAAGGATGGACTTAACTGCCAATCCCCATCTGGAACGTCCAAAACGATTTCTCCATTATTAGATCCGTCAATAAACATTTGAAAAGTCCATTTTCCAGCCAATGGGATCGCCATATCTGAAACAATTTGTGTTTGAGTGAACGTTGCCCCCGATGTACTGCGAAGCATACCGTACTCTTGCGCATTCGTCTCATTAATCGTAATTTCTGGAAGCTCCTCTATCGTTAAACCGGTTTGTTCATGAATCCCAACAATCCTTACCTTACGATCAAGCAATTCAGCGATCGGTTTGCTAATCATCCATCTAGCACCTGCACGCTTACCCGCAACTTGATCACCACCGGGGAAAACCTCCCACTGAACGACTCCATTGGAACGATACTCATTGTGTGCTGTCTTTGACGGATTCTCATGCTGAACAATTGATCGCTCGTTCCCTATTCCTGAACGGTCATACATGATAGTCACAACAATTAATGTCGTTAATAGTACTGCAGTTGATATCCTATATGATGTCCGTCTACTCCTCTGCCTTATCCGAACTGATTGACTAAAGGTATTCAATACTTTATTTGTTTTCTCGATGGACCACTGAGGACGATCAAATGGGGTTTGTGAAAGTTCATCATACCAGCTAGGCTTTGAGTCTTTACTCATATTCAAGCTCCTCCCGCTCAATCTTTAGAATAGTTTCCATTTTTGCACGGGCTCTGTGCAATCGAGATTTGATTGTTCCCTCCGATACTTTCAACAACTGAGCTATTTCTGAATAGGAAAGCTGGTAATGAGCATCCAGTATTAATACTTCTCTTAGCTTAACCGGTAACATCATAATCGATTTCCAGATTGACTTAATCCCCATCTGTTCTAATACTTCTTGTTCTGCGGATCTCTGATTTGCCTTGTGAGGATTAAAGCCCACCAAGATTACCCGCTTGATAAAGGAGGATTTCAGCCAATTGATTGAAGCATGACGAGCAATCGTCAATAGCCATGTTTTCGGTGAACTCCTGCTTTCAAAACGATGCAGATTTCGATATGCATTCAGGAAAACATCCTGTGTGATGTCATCCGCTGCGTCTCGATTCTTAACTAGCATAAAGGAATAATTCCATACATCGTTTCCATACTGGGTCATCAGCGCCTCTATAATAGAGTTGACGTTGTCATCCGTGATCTCGACGCTTTTCAAGTACTCCAAATGGATCACCTCGTTTAATTAGACAATCAAAGTAGGATTTTGTTCCATTTTCAACAAAGAAAAGAGCAAATTGCCCTAAGCAACTGCTCCTTCTCTTTGCGATGTTCAATTCTATTTGCGGATAATGACAACGTTAATTCACCTTAACTCATGATTGAGTAACAAACCGGTAAGCCATAAGAGCATACACCCTCGCAGCTTGAATAACTTCATCCATGGGTACGAATTCATCCGGAGCATGTGCCACATTAATGCTGCCAGGACCGTAAAGCACAGATGGTATACCTGCAGCTGACAGCAACTCTACCTCAGCATAGCCGTTAAAGCCCATCAATTCTGGCTTCTGACTCGTTGCATCTTGGATAGAGCTCGACAAGCGGCGAACGACTTCTTCCTCTTCAGGGATAGTCCACGTACTGAAGCTTTGTCTAACCACTAACTCTACCCCTATTTGCTCACTCTCATTGATCGAAGCGGTCAATTTCCGAATCTCTATTTCAGCCTCATCCATAGATTCAGAAGGCAGAACCTGCCGATCAAACTCTAGCTCGCAATAATCAGGTACTAGTGTCACGCCTACTCCACCCTGAATTTTGCCAACATTCACAGTCGGATATCGAAGATCAGGATCGCTATAATCCTTGGCTAAGCTATCATTATAAGAGCGTAATGCTTCAATATATCGACTCATCTTGTAAATGGCATTCTCCCCGTTGAAAGCAACACCGGTATGAGCACTCTTCCCATAGGTTCTAGCCGAGAACTCTATCGCTCCCTTTAATCGGTTACCGATCCGTAGGCTTGTGGGCTCTGATACATACGCCATCACACAATCCGCTAGTTTGTTGTCAGAGAGTAATGCTGTTGTTCCAAGGAAATTAACCTCTTCATCTATAACAGCAGTAAATATTAAGCCTCTTATGAATTTCGTTTTGCTTTCCACTAAGGCCTTAATGGCATAGATCATAGCTGCCAAACCGGCCTTCATATCGCAAGAGCCCAGACCATACAAGCGTCCATCTCGGATCTCAGCTGCCCAGGGGTCAGAGCTCCATAATTTCAAGTTCCCTACAGGTACAGTATCTGTATGACCATTAAATAAGATCTTTTCCGACTGCTCGCCTTCCAAAATAACAATAACATTAAACCGATCGCCATCAACTGGCTGTATTTCCACCTGACAGCCAAAAGATTGCAAAGTATGTGCGATGAGGTTGGCAACTGCCATCTCCCTGCCTGGAGGGTTCTCACTGTTCGTACGAACCAACGCTTGGAGAAATCCGATTAGTTCGGCCTCATCGATAGATTGAAGCAATTCGTTCTCTTCTCTAGTAAGCATGCTTATCTGCCTCACCCTCTATTAAATCTTTCCCAGCAACCATATGGCGGACAATCCCCCATCCCCCATATAACGGACAATTGTAACGTAATAAAAAAAGCCACCTAGCTAATAGGTATGGCTTCTAATCATTTCACTTCTAATAATCGACTTTAGAGACTTATTCCTCAAGCCGTAGCTTCACGGAATGAGCATGTGCCTGCAAGCCTTCGAATGTGGCAAGTGCCGCTATTTTATGCCCATTGGCTACCATATCCGAACGGCTATAGCTAACGAGGCTCATTTTCTTAATAAAATCGTCAACGGATAAGGGTGACGAGAATCGTGCTCTGCCGTTAGTCGGTAGCACATGGTTAGGACCAACGAAATAATCCCCAATCGCAACAGGACTGTTGTTGCCGACAAACACAGCGCCTGCATGCTTTACTTTACCCAAGTGTTCAAAGGGGTCCGCGATACATAATTGCAGATGCTCGGTTGCTAGCTCGTTGACAATATCGAACGCTTCTTCCAAACTCGTCGCGATACATATTGCGCTCCACTGCGAAATGGACTGAGCGGCAATTTCCTTGCGATCTAGCTGAGGTAGTTGATTGCGTACCTCTTCCTGCACTTTCTCAGCAATTTCATCTGATGTCGTAATCAAGATCGCAGATGCCAACGGATCGTGCTCAGCTTGTGCAAGTAAGTCTGCTGCAATGTACGCAGGGTTGGCCGTTTCATCAGCTAAGATTACAACCTCACTCGGTCCCGCTATCATATCGATATCGACAGTTCCGAACACTTCACGCTTGGCCGCCGCTACGAATGCATTGCCAGGTCCGGTTATTTTGTCAACTTTACCGATTGTTTCTGTGCCATAAGCTAATGCTGCTATCGCCTGAGCTCCACCGACTTTATACACTTCTGTAATGCCTAATTCGTGGGCAGCCACGAGTACCGCCGGATTGATGCGGCCATCCTTGCCCGGAGGTGTCGTCATGATAATCTCTTTCACACCCGCCGTTAGTGCTGGTATTGCGTTCATCATCACAGAAGAGGGATATGCAGCAGTGCCGCCAGGAACATAAATACCCACACGCTCCAATGGCCGAATCAGTTGTCCAAGTATCGTTCCAGTCTCGGAGGTAGTCATCCAAGATTGCCGCAGCTGTCTTTCATGATAGTCTCGGATATTCCCAATCGCACTGCGTATCGCATCTAGCAAATGTGCATCTATAGCGTGATAAGCTTGCTGGAATTCATCAGGTTGAACAGCCAATTGTATGAGCACGACGCTATCAAACTTCTCAGTCAACTCGTGTAGAGCCTGATCACCTTGCCGTTTCACCTGTTCAATAATACTCAACACGGCTTCCCTGCGATCTTGACCTAAAGCAGCCTCACTACGATTAACCTGTAATTCCTGTCGTTGCATTTTCTTAAGCATCATTCCACGCTCCTTCAAGCCAAGCTACCCATTCGACAATTTCTTCAATGACTTCTGGCGTTCTAATTCGGAAATGATTGCTCTCTTATATTCCAGAAATTCGATTGATAATTGGTCATTGAAATCCCTTGGCTTCGGAATCTCAATCGTTAATTCTTTGGCAATTTTACCTGGATGAGCGCTCATGATGTATACACGATCAGATAAATAAATCGCTTCGTCAACGTCATGTGTTACGAATAGAACACTACACTTTTCCTCAGACCATACCTTCATGACAAGGTCTTGCATTTCTCTACGGGTTTGAGCATCTAATGCCCCGAAAGGTTCGTCCATTAACAACAGCGAAGGATGGAATACTAAGGCCCGGGCAATCGCCACACGCTGCTGCATTCCCCCAGACAATTGAGCGGGGTAAGAATTTTCGAAGCCCTTAAGACCAACTAAATCGAGATAATGATAGGCTTTTTCCTTTTTTTGCGCCTTGCTTAATTCATCCACATTTTTCAAAGCAAAGGCAACATTCTCCCATGCATGCATCCACGGTAGCAGGCTGTATTGCTGGAACACGACTCCCCTGTCTTTACCTGCACCAACAATAGGATCGTTATGTAGCAGTAGCTCACCTTCTGTCTTAGGATCAAGACCTGCCACTAATCTGAGAAAGGTAGACTTCCCGCAACCGGATGGTCCAAGTAATGAAACAAACTCTCCCTTATGGATCGTCAGATTCACATTTTCCATAGCAGTAATTACTTTTTTATGACTAACAAAGGTTTTCGTCACATTCCTGGCAACTAACATCTCTTCCAGCTTGTTCTCATGTTCTTTGTTTGCTTGCATTGCTAATGTCCCTCCTTATCCCTTTGCTTTCTCGAGCGCTTTCCAAGGGAACATCTTTTTGTATACGAGTGAAAACAGCAAATCTGTAATCAAACCTAATAACCCAATGACCAGAATCCCCAGAACAATTCGATCGGTGGCTAGATAACGTTGTGCTTGCATAATTCGATAGCCTAGTCCTGAGTTAGCAGCTACCAATTCTGCGACGACGAGATAGGTCCACGCCCATCCCCAAGTGGTGCGGAATGTATCCATCATACCTGGAAGTGCAGCCTTAAATGTGATGTTCCTTAGCACTTCACCCTTGGTAAAGCCTAACGTCTGACCGACTTCAATTAATGATTTATTTACGGTTTTGCAATTATCTGCGATCATAATAACCTCTTGAAAGAAAACGCCCAGAAAAAGAATAAAAAACTTCTGAATGTCAGAAGCACCAAACCACAAAATCGACAAAGGAATGAAAGCAACTGCAGGCATGTAACGAATCAAGCCAATTAGTGGCTCCCAGATCGCCTGCCAAGTGCGGGACGTCGCAATCATCATCCCAATTGGAACCGCGAATACTGTAGAAATAAGGAAACCGAACGAAATCCGATAAAAGCTTGTTCCAACATCCTTAAAGAAAATGCCTTCTTTAATTTCTTCACCCAAAGCCTTAACGGTATCTCCAGGTGTAGGTAGGAATAGACTATCTACCATATTTGAATATGTAAAAATGGACCAAACTGCCAGCACGAGTAGGACACTGGATATCGAATAAATGGTATACCGCGACATGATCTGTCTCCTTTCCGAATCCACTCAACGCTATGCTTCAAGATCCCAGCTCAATAACATGCGAACGATAATACGCTACCGGATCATGAAGCATAGCAGGTGGAATATAACCTATCAAATCTAGTAATTCACAATTCTATTACTTTGTTGGAACAACTTTATTCAAATCAACCTCAGCTTTAAGTGCGCCTTGATCGATCAGAATCTGTTGGATGTTCTGAACTGTTTTCAATAGCTCGCCGGAATCCAGAAGCTGGCTCTGCTCTTCCGATGTGAAATATTTCAATCCATCTAGAATAACTGGAAGCTCCTCAACAGGAATACCACTTTCCTTAGCTACAATTGCGTTACCTGCATCTGGGTTAGCTTTCCAATATTCCATTGTTTCGTCCCATACTTGCTGCAGCTTTTGTTTCACTTCTGAATTTTTTTCTAAGAAGTCTGTGCGAACAACAGCAAGATCACTGATCAGCCCAGGTGCATTCTCACCAGAGTACAGCATTTTTGCTTCGCCTTTGCTTGTAATCGCTGAGATATATGGCTCGTATGTAACTGCAGCGTCTACTTTTTTGGCCAATAGCGCCATACCCGCATCAGAAGCTGGCATTAGTACAAAGGTAACCTCGTCAGCACTAATGTTGTTTTCTTTTAACGCTCTTCTAATAAGTAGATCGGAAGTTGTACCTTCCTCGAAAGCTACCTTCTTACCTTTCAATTGCTCAATGCTAGTGATGTCTTTCCCGCCAAGCACAGCATCCGCTTTATGAGATTCATCGAGGAATAGAACTCCACTCATCTTAATCCCATCAATCGCTGCTAGTTTAATAGCCGTATGCGTCGCAATATTCGAGACTTGAATAACGTCTGCAGCAAAAGCTGCATTCAGGTCTGCATCTTGGTTAAACATTTTGATTGTGACATCCAAGCCATGCTTCTTGAAAATCCCTGCTTGATCAGCAATCCACCAAGGACCATTCCCTACCCAAGGCTGTACGCCCATGCTTAAGGAGATAGGTTCAGATGAGGGCTCAGACGATGCTGAAGCAGAAGCTGTCGGGGATGACGTCGATGAAGATGACTTTTCCCCATTGTTATTAGAATTTGATCCGCACGCTGATAGCAATCCTACAGTAAGACATAGAACAGTAAACATAGCCCACTTCTTCATTCTCGACTACACTCCATCTCAATTCGTTTTTTTTCTAACATAAGAAATATTCATCCTGCAAGCCAACCAAGCACTCAACACTCATTAAGTTCAATCTAGGAAAATAAAAATAGAATGAGTTTCGAAAAAGGAAATAAAAACTCCCTGTTCAAAGCTTCATTCTATCAACAAATACCTATATTGAGCTTTGATCTATAGCTACATCATTATGAATGGAAGAGCAACTTGGCGAGTGATGTTGCTGACATCGATCAAAATTTACTTTGATGCTTTAGCTAACAAAAGGAATATCCTTATATAATATCCGTCAAATCGATACTCTTTGTCAATGACTTTTTCAATGAAACGATATAATAGATTTCACTAATCTAGAATGATCATTTTAGTCTTTGACCATAATGATACATAAAAGGAAAGAACACTTAGGGGGATATTAAGCGAATGAACCCAGAAGGGCAACCGAAGACCGGCTTTATGCAACTTATTAAGAAAGGAAATACTTCTTCTGGTGTTGCAGCATTAGGGAATACGATCATTGCCATTGCTAAGGGGTTAACAGCATCTGTAACCGGGAATGGGGCTATGTTCGCTTCAATGATGCATTCCATTGCGGATGCAATCAATCAAATGTTCGTGTTCTTCGGTAGCGTGTTAGCAGAGAAAAAGCCAACCAAACGTTTCCCCGTTGGATTTGGTCGTGTCATTAACATTTTCTGTATGATAGCGGTAATTGTAGTTACATTGATGGCATACGAAACGATTCGAGAAGGCATTCACTTAATTAAACATCCTGCTGCATCACATGGCTTCTGGTTAAATGTTTCCGTATTAGTCTTATCCATAATAATAGATGGATACGTTCTAGTTAAAGCAATGAAAGAAATCCTTAAGGAATCACGTGTTGAAGCGCAGGGTTCGGCGATTTTTTCCGCTGCTTTCCGTAACGTTAAACGTGCCGCCCCCCCTACTCGGCTCGTATTTTATGAAGACTTAGTTGCCACCCTCGGTGCTTTCTTAGCTCTTGTAGCGGTTGTATTCACGGCTTTTACCAATGCAAGCATACTGGATGGTATAATGACGATCTTAATCGGGCTATTAATGGTCTTAGTCGCCTTTAGAGTTGGATATGATAACATGGTTGGATTGATTGGTGTCTCCGCTCCACCGGATGTGGAGGATAAGGTGGCTAAGATTATTTTCTCTGAAAAGCTTGTGACTGACATTGTTCAATTACGGGTTCTGCAGGAGGGGCGTTATTACCATGTTGAAGGGCTAATTGAGTTAAAGCCTGGTATGACCTTAGCCGATGCGGATGATATCAAGTTCAGGATTCGTGATCACTTGCTGAATGACCCTGATATTACAGACGTTACATTAGGCATTGCGGAAGACGCCGGCGTTCAAGATTGGAAGCCACAAAAAAACGAGCTAACTCCTTAAAAGGGTTGCTCGTTTTGTTTGTTATATCCGATTCTGTTGGTACGAACCAATACGAGCCGAAGCGAATACCGCTTCATTGTTCCCACGCATGTTCTCGTACGCTTGAACGGCCGCTGTGGCCACTTCTATATCTTGGGCACTTGAGCCACCACTCACGCCGATACCGCCAACGATCCTACCTTCGTTCAAGAGCGGAATACCACCACCTAGAATAACTATTCGCCCTTCGTTAGTCGTATTGATGCCAAATGTCGGACCACCCGGTTGAGCGGATTGTGCAAGATTGGCTGTCGGCATCTGCATGGCAACGCTAGTCCAAGCCTTGTTCTGCGAAATAACGATACCCGCGATCTTGGCGTTGTCCATCCGGTGGAAGGCAATGAGGTTAGCACCTTCATCAACGATCGCGATATCGCATAAGAGCCCCATCTGTGTGGCTTTCTGCTCCGCGATCGCTAGTAACCGTTTGGCCGTTTCCAAAGTAAGCTTATTCAGTAGGAACACCCCTCTGCATAGCGTAATATCAGCAGGGTATGATCAGTCACCCAGAATGGTGAACGTCCTACATTAGAACTTAAATGTTCTCACAGACGCTTGCAGATCCTCGGCCATCTTAGCAAGGGTTTGAGAAGCCGCTGCCACCTCTTCCATCGAAGCGGTTTGTTGTTCTGCTGCTGCAGCAACCTCTTGAGTGCTTCCTGAAAAATCATTAGAGATAGCTTTCACGGACTCAATAGATTTAAGCACATCTTCTGAGCCTACATTTAATTGTTGTATGGCATTGGAAACCTCCTGAATTTGAGTGAACACTTCACTAACCGAATTTGAAATCGTTTCGAATGAATGTCCGGCTTGTTCAGTTAATCTTGTCCCTTCCTGGACGGAAGTGATCCCATCCTGCATCCCAACAATCGAAGCTTGTATGTCATCTCGTACCTCACGAATGATTTCGCTAATTTGCTCTGCTGCGTGACCCGATTGCTCTGCGAGCTTCCTGACCTCACCAGCGACAACTGCGAATCCACGCCCTTGTTCACCCGCTCTAGCGGCTTCAATAGCCGCATTAAGGGCTAGCAAATTCGTCTGTCTAGCGATATCTGTTATGACTGAAGTAATGTTTTCTATTTCTGCTGATTTATTACCTAGCTCATTAACCGTCTGTGAGGCTTTATTTGTTTTTTCTTCAATCTCATTCATCTGACCAATCGAGAGAGAAACAACCTGATTTCCATTTGCCGACGCTTGAACAGCATGATCAGATAGTGAGGATACCCGTTGAATAAGTGATGAAATTTGTGCAACACCTTCGGACATATCAGTGGCAATTTGCTGTGATTCATTCGTATTCACAACCTGCTGTTCTGCACCAGATGCAATTTCTTGAGCTGAGTTTGATATTTGCTCCGTAGCTCTGCTAGCTTCTTCTGCACTTGCTGTCAATTCTTCGGATGATGCTGCAACTTGCTCTGATGCCGATGCCACCTTGTGAATCAGCTCACGTAGATTTGTCGTCATGCTCTGAACATGTCTACCCAGCTCACCAATCTCATCTCTTCTATTAGATGCAAACGTAGAGTTCGTTAAATCTCCATCGGCTACACGCTTAACCTGCTCTGTAACTCTCTTAATAGGCTTAGCTATCGCACCACTTATATAGAAGGCGAATAATACGACAATGATTGATGCAATGATCATCACGATAATCATCTTCTGTTGCATCGCATTGGCGCTTTCCAGAATGAGATCCATACTGATGGTATAGTAGATTTCATAATTCGTTTCTTTAAGCGGTGCATAAGCGACTAAATACTCTTTCCCCTTATCTGTATAGGTTTTAGTTCCGACTGCTGTTTTACCTTTATTAATAATGGAGACATATTCAGCGTCGATTCCGGACTCGTCAATGGATTTACCTAGTATCTCTTTATTAGATGTGAGCTGAATGCGGTTCAAATTATCCACCAGCATAATATCTACACCCGTTGTTTGTTCTAGAACAAATGCTTGTAAGAGTTTCTCAAAATCTACAACACCGTAAATAATTCCGAGAACCTTGCCATTGTCACCTTGAATCGGAGAACTAACAACAATAACTCGATTCCCTGACCCTTTAGAGGTTAAAATATCGGAATAGGAGGATTGACCAAGCATTCCTTTCTGGAAGTATTCGCGATCATTAATATTGATCCCAATCACCCCTTCACTGGAAGCTCCTTCAATAATCCCACTCGCCCCAGCAAATATAACATCCTCATAGACATCTGATTGCTTCTTGATTTGTACTAAATACGGCGAAATGCGCTTGGGGTCAGTAGAGTGTGCGGTTTCAGTTGTTGCTGCTAACTTGATTTCATCCAACCGACGATTGAGCCAATCATCCATACCGACGGCTTTCGTTTCTACTAAACTTTGAGCCGTTTCCTTCTGCTTCTTAATCAATTCTTGTGAGTTTTGTTTGTAGGAAACCAAAGACGAAATCAATAATGGAACGAGAGCAACGATTAAGAACCAGATGACTAATTTTGCACGAATACTTTTCGATAATTTTCCCATAAATCCTCCAGGTGATATTTATTTTTTGGTACTAAAAAAATCCAACCGCTTCAGATTGGATTTCCCAAAAATGCGGCAGCTCGGCTGTCATAGGTTTCTCCTTAGACCCGTGGCTTTGCGTCCCAGTCTTTCGAGTTGGTTTGCCCTCATATTTAATTACATAATTCGACATAATGTGACAAAAATCACACTCCTTTTTATACCATTTCGCTTAACTCCATGCAACAGATTAAGAAATTATCATATTATTTTACTAATCCGCTAGGCAATCCAAATAAAAGCCAAAGTGTTATCACCACCTCTTTGGCTTTTATTGCAAGATTTAGTTGTTAATCGGAATTTCTTTTTCAAAAAACTTCTGGTATTGAGCTAAGGAAAACATTCTTAGATTTACAACAACAATAACATATGTTACTTTTAACCTATGTTATTTGTATAGAGGTGTGATTATTTATGTCAATCCAATTAGCAATATTAGGAATACTGAGCTGGAAACCCTCAACAGGATATGAACTAAAAAAAATGTTTGAGGATTCCTCCTTCATGTATTGGTCCGGTAATAATAATCAAATTTACAAAGCTTTAATGAATTTGGAAAATGAAGATTTTGTTACATGTGAAGTGGTCCATCAGGATAACTCTCCTTCAAAAAAAATATATACCCTAACAGAAGAAGGATCTAAAGAACTAACAATTTGGCTCTCATCATCACCAGAAGCTCCTGAGATAAAAAAAACCTTTTTAGTACAGTTTGCATGGTCCGATATGTTAAGTAATCAAGAATTAAGTGAGATACTTTCAAAATATGAATATGAAATCAAGCTGCAATTGATTATGCAGAAGGAGAAATATAGGCGTGCTCTTCATTCACCTAATAGAAGTACTAGGGAAAGCTTAATATGGGAGATGATTTCAGAAAACATTATTTCAACCTATAACAATGAACTTAATTGGGTCCATGAAACCCGTCAAAAGCTGTTTGAAAATGAAGTTATGGAGGAAAAAGACAAAATGAACTATCAAATTAGAGAAATAGAAAATAAAAAATATATTGAACTGATTTCTACCACTGAACCTCTAAACACAGAGAATGATGCACTAGATCTAATAGCTTTATGTTGGGAGCATGAGACAAATGCGCTTATGATACACTATGCAGCCTTATCAGAAGACTTCTTCAAACTTAAAACCAAATTAGCTGGAAATATGATTCAGAAATTTACAAACTACGGTATAAAAGCTGCTGCTATTATTCCTCAGGATACAATTCAAAAAGGCAGATTTAAAGAAATGGCCATGGAAACGAACAAAGGCAATCATTTTAGATTGTATGAAAGTAAAGAAGAAGCTGAAAAATGGCTTTTGAAATAGAAAGATGTCTGGATCAAAAGACCATCTCCCACTGATCCTCATGCATGGAAGCGAAACGAATTCGGCGATGTCGCTTCTCTTTCCAAAACCCACAATGTCTATGCCATCGACTTTATTGGAGAAGCAGGATTATCAGCGGCAAGCCGGCAAAGCTACGCAAGTGATGCATATGCTCTATTAAATTAGTGGGTAGCAAGATTTCTTCATCATCGTTATCCTAATTGGGAGAAGGTTTTACATTTGCATCACTTACGTTCAAACATTTTCAAACCACGAACGGCAAAAATGCCACTAATTCGTGATCAGTCACTTGATCAGTTAACCAAGCCAATTTTAATACTTTTTGGCGATTCTGATCAATTAACTGCTGCCTGATACGGGTCACCTAATTGTCAACCAAGCAGATAGAATACTAAATTTTTTGAAAAATAATGAGTTACATACTCGCCGATTAGGGTTCTCCACACCTTGATCGGCGGCTATTTTTTACTTGCAATTCTGTATCCATATCAAGACCCGGTTTGAATTCAACGATCAGCTTATTACAAAAAAGCCCAGCCATATTGTGTCTGAACTTTAGTCTATTAGGTAAATGCTGCCCCTTAAATTACTCCCTTATCAACAACACACAGCACTCCATATGTGTCGAATGCTTATTATTGATATATTGGAAGGGGGGGCATTCTAAGCCCCCAGCGACAACGGATTTTTGAAACTATTGTGGATTTCTATGCTGCTATCCTCAAATACCTCGACCTTGTGAATTAATCGATGAAACACTTCTCGAAGGATTTCTTCATCCGAAATTTCCAGTTGAGTAAAATGCTGAACTAATTGAGGCCTCACTCATTTTAACTGTCCGTCAACGCCTAACGCTGAACCGTTTGATTGCTTCCTCGGTCACTGGCTCGAAGAGGTTAACGAGGTTGCCGTCGGGATCGCGGAAAAGCACAGAACGGTTTCCCCACGGCATCGTGGTCGGTTCCTTTACCCAATCATCGACAATTGGCTTCAATCGCGCGTATTCGGCTTCGACATCGTCGACGCGGAACTCGATGATGACAGTGTGATTGTTGGCCGCCACTACGGAACCAGCGCCGAATAGTTGCGCCGTCTGGGAGTGGCCGATTGCCAGGGTGCAAGATGGCATTACGAATTCGGCAAAAACGGGCGCGGGGCGCTCCGCCGAAGCACCCATGACTTTCTCATAGAACTCGACGAGACGATCCACGTCGTCGGTAATGATGCGCACAGAAGCGAAATTCACAAGATATCATCCTTCCTATAATAAATGAAACAATACCGTATCATATCGTGGGCCAGAACCAGCGAAGCTTCCTTAATGGGCAAAGTTGCTGTGAAAAATAGATTGGCTATGTCCCCCAGCCGATGCAAGACGTACTTCGCATTTATCTTACCACTCCTTTACGATTACATACCCGATTATAAAACAACGCTACTGACAACGTTATGTCAGTAGCGTTTTAACATTTTTTGGGCTTCCTCACGAATCCAATTTCGGAATGATTCAGGTTCCAATACTATCACACCCGCTCCCCAGCCAAGCACCCATTGGAGCAATTCATCCAGTTGACGAACGCGTAAGACCACATGCAATCCATCTTGATGCTCTTCCATATCCTCCATGTAATGATAGTTCGATTCCTTCACCTTATCTGCGATGTCATGGTTAAATCGAAGGCGAACTCGCAAGTGGCGATCATCCGGAGGGGTGTACTCCCTTAAGTTAAAATGCGCCGGCAGTTCGAATCGTTCTTCCAGATCGATAAGTTCGGTCATTCGGGACAAACGGAAATGGCGAATGTCTTGGCGTAGATCGCAACGGGCCACGAGCATCCAAGATCCTTCAACGAGTACCAGACCATAGGGAGCGACGGTACGATCACTATGGTGATTCCCCTTGGAATCCCCAATCCCTTTCGAATAATGAAATCTGATCTTTCGTTCATCTAATATCGCTCGACGGATCTTTTCGAAATATTCCCTTTCTTTTGACAGCGCGACCCGTTTACCGGGAGTGAGCAAGCGCAGCGCCTTGCGCACACGAGAGGTCTCATTGCGAACGCTCTCCGATAGAATGGCCTCGATTTTCCTCCGAGCGGCTTGAGCTCTGACACAATACTCATCATCAAATCGTTGCTCGATAAAGTCCGTTCCTATAAGCAAGGTCACGGCTTCTTCTACCGTGAAACTGATCGGCGGCAGGAAATAGCCTTTCATCAAAGAATATCCTGTGCCTGGGGCACCTATAATCGGCACGCCCGCTTCACTAAGTGCCTGAATGTCACGATAGATGGTCCGCACACTGGTTTCGAATAGGTCCGCTAAATCTTCGCCCCGTACCACTTCTCTGCTTTGCAGCTCCAGAACGATAGCTAATAAACGGTCTGTTTTGTTCATTGGCTGCCCCCCTTGAAACTTAATGCTGTTCACCAAAAACTTGCCATCACTTGTGGTAAGGTTTACCGCGATTTACCTTAACTGCTCGTTTGTCTAATAATACACCTAAGTGTACAGAGACATTAAAATCAATGCATTTGAGCGATAGTTTCACATCTCATTTTCGAACCATCAATATTAAACACTCCACATGTGTGGAGTGCTTAGACAAATCACAAAGAACTAACCCTTCCCTAAACCTTCATTCGCTGAAGCCGAAGTGCATTTAACACAACGGATACGGAGCTGAGAGCCATTGCCGCTCCGGCAACCCAAGGAGCTAATAAGCCGATGGCTGCAATAGGAATACCAAGAGAATTGTAACCTAGCGCCCAGAATAGATTTTGCCGAATATTACTCATTGTTTTGCGGCTCATATAGATCGCATCTGGAATGCTATTCAAGTCACCACGCATTAAGGTAACGTCCGCTGCTTCCATAGCCACATCAGTTCCTGTTCCGATTGCCATTCCGATATCCGCCATTGCTAGTGCTGGAGCGTCATTAATGCCATCTCCAACCATCGCTACCTTTTTCCCTTGTGCCTGAAGCTTCTTTACTTCTTCCGCTTTACCTTCCGGAAGTACTTCTGCCAGAACTTCCTCGATGCCAACCTGCTTGGCGATCGCTTGAGCTGTACGCTCGTTATCTCCGGTTATCATAATAACCTCAATACCCATCTGCTTCAGTCTTGCGACCGCTTCTTTGGACGTTTCTTTAATCGTATCCGCAACTGCGACAAGGCCAGCATATTGACGGTCAACCGCAATCAGCATCGCCGTTTTCCCTTCTAGCTCCAGCTGGGTCATCTTATCCACAGCGTGTTCTACCTGTACATCATATTTCGCCATTAGCTTACGGGTACCCGCTAATATTTCTTTACCATCTACAACTGCGCGAACACCAAAGCCCGGAATCGCTTCAAATTGTTCAGTCGATGGGAGATCAATTCCTTTAGCAGCAATACCAATCACAATGGCTTCCGCAAGTGGATGCTCTGAGTCCTTCTCCGCAGCTCCAACTAAGCGAAGGAACGAACCCTCATCAATCTGCTCAACGATCACATCGGTAAGCTCTGGTTTCCCCTTCGTCACAGTACCGGTTTTGTCAAGAATGATCGCATCAATCTTATGGGTCGATTCCAAATGCTCCCCGCCCTTAAATAAAACACCTAACTCCGCTGCGCGACCCGATCCAGCCATAATCGACGTTGGTGTTGCAAGTCCAAGCGCACATGGGCAAGCAATAACGAGGATAGCAATAGCTATCTCCAATGCATGTGCGAAATCTCCTGGCGTGACCCAGAAATACCAGACAAGAAAGCCAACAATTGCAATCCCGACGACAATCGGAACGAAAATACCGGATATCACATCAGCTACCCGCTGAATAGGCGCTTTTGAGCCTTGAGCTTCTTCGACGACTTTAATGATTTGTGCTAACGCCGTTTCTTTACCAACTTTGGTAGCCCTTAATCTCAGCCTGCCATTTTTATTAATTGTCGCTCCAATGACGCTGTCTCCAGCTTTCTTCTCAACCGGTATACTTTCACCCGTTAACATCGATTCATCTACAGCAGATTGACCTTCGAGTACTTCTCCATCTACGGGAATCTTCTCACCTGGCTTAACGATCAATTCATCGCCGGTAAGAACTTCTTCCACTGGGATGATCATTTCCTGCCCCTCACGGATGACAAGTGCCGTCTTAGCCTGCAAGCCCATCAGCGTTTTGATCGCTTCAGATGTGCGCCCCTTAGCCAGTGACTCGAATAGCTTTCCAAGAAGGACGAGTGTAATAAGAACTGCACTTGTTTCGTAATACATCGCAGGACCATGGTGGACCATGCTTCCATCCGATGCCCATTCAATCGTTAGGTAAAGGCTGTAGAAGTAAGCAGCCGAAGTCCCAAGGGAGACAAGCACATCCATATTGGCGCTTTTGTTACGAAGTGCATTGAATGCCCCCATATAAAACTGTTTCCCGATATAAAACTGAACAGGAGTTGCCAATGCCAGTTGGAACCACGGATTCATGAACAGCTCTGGCATCCAGATCCATGATAAGAAGGAGAAATGACTGACCATGGACCATAGTAAAGGTAGAGATAGGATTGCGGATATAAGTAGCTTGCGCTTTTGCTGTGATATTGCTTTCTTACGGTGCTCCGCTTGGTCCAACTGCTCTTGCTTGAGAATAGCTTTATAGCCCAGTTTCTCAACTCTGGATTGGATGTCAGCTATCGTTAGCTCATCATCGTTAAATTCAACTCGAGCCGTCTCTAATGCAAAGTTAACAGTTGCACTCGACACTCCATCCATCTTGTTAAGTACTTTCTCAATCTTCGTTGCACAAGCGGCGCAGTACATACCAACTAACTGTAGATCGACGACTTCTTTGGTCGTTCCGTAGCCTAACTTCTGAACCTGCTGTTCCATCTTGGATACATCCACGACACCAGGATCATATTTGATCATAGCTCGCTCCATAGCAAAGTTCACATTAGCAGCTGTGACCCCTTCGAGCTTATTTAATCCTTTTTCAATCCGATTTGCGCATGCAGCACAGGTCATACCTGTAATTTGCAGTGAAGCTTGTTTTAATTCCTTATGACTTGTATCCATAACCTACACCTCGATTTATCGTTAATCTAGCTGATGGATTTACTTTCACCTACAACAACTAAATCCTAATCATTACCACACCTCAAATATACCCCCCCACCCTTTATTTTGTCAACAGTTACTTTACCCCCCCACCCTTTATTGGGGTGTAAAAGAGAAGGATTCTTTCGAATCCTCAACTTTCGTTATGACTCAAAGCCTCTCCATTCCCTTTAATTTATCGACCCTACTGACATAATCCTTATCTTTACTTTAACGTTTACTTCTGCCTTGGATAAGGCTTCTCCCCAATTGTCCTGTACCTTTTTCCATTGCTTGTATTCCTTAGCCCGCGCATACAACCCGAGTCCTATAGGATCGATTTTTGCTGTTTGAATTTTATTAAATAGCAGTTTGTATTGCGCCTCAAGCTCTTCCCCTATTTCTTTTTCAATTTTTTTGGCGTTTTTATCTAGATTGATTGGATATAGACGTTCACTTAATGTAACTCTCATATTTACCTTGATATCATAGCGGAATTTATTATCTTCGTATTTCACCTTTGTTTTTGTAGATATATCCGTTGCGGTTATGCTTAATTTATTTAGCTTATAGAAGCTATCTTCATTGTGGGAAGGCATTGTGAGCGTAATCGGGAATTCGCCAGAACGGTGCTCTCTTAATGTACTGAAGAGTTTATTCGCCAATGGATCAAGCATTAATGCGTAACGCCCATCTTCTTTAAGTAGAGCCGTACCCATCACTAGTAAATTCTTGTCTTTACGTACTTCCGAAATGCTCGGTGTTATTCCCTTATCATACATTTGCCTATGTAACTCTTGGATCGTTGTATTCACCGTAATATTCCTTTTATGAGACGTGCGGAGAAGCTCAGTTAAGTAAGTAGAGAGACGAGGCTTATCTTTGGGAGCGAAATTAATAAGATCGGAAACTTTGCCGTCAACTAGTACTACAGTAGGAAGAACTGTGTCTTTGTTGTCGCGGTAAAATACATCCATAAGCTGGAACCAATCTTTGTGTTCAAATATACGTTTACCAAGCAAGATCACCTGCACTTTGCCTCCCAAAGTAGAGGCAACCACACTGCGATCGAAATTCTCTCTCGCATTCCTCATCGTCATCGCACGAACTTCAAGCTCCTCCTCCTTCTTTTTGGCTTCTTTACTGAAGACAGGACTGGATAAGGAGTAAACAACATGATCTTCCTCGTCTACGTCGATTCCAACGAGTAATATGAATGTGACGTTTTCAACACTTAGACGATCCGTGCAACCTGTAAGGAATAACATCAGCACGAGCACGGTACAGCACAATGTACGTTTCATCGTGTATCTCCCTTATGGAATCTTATATAGACCTGAACATATGCCCATAAGAGCAATGGCAGCGCATAAGCAACACCAATTCCCATGCGACTCGACCATTTTTGCCATTCGTTCGCTTGATTCCATGAAGGATGTATGACAAATACCATTACGATGATCAGAACGGCAATTATCGCAACATAAGGACTATGATCCTGCTTCCGTACCATTTGGCTTACGCCAAACGCGGCCATGAACATAAAAGAAATCCATGAAGAAGATACCACGAATAAAAAGAAAGCCAAAAAGATCATGTCAAAACGTTCCAAAAAGCTGAATTCGATCATTTTTAATAAGCTGAGTAAGGGTTGATGGTAGCTTGTAATCTCATCCGGACTAAAAAATGCGAAACAAATAATAGTCGCCATGATATAAGCAAGTATCGTTATGGAATTAGCAATAATAACTCCTTGCGTTGCCTTTTCCTTGTACTTTAAGAAGGGATAGATTATCCATAACACTTCAAACCCGAGTATAGAATATATAGACGGTTCCACGCCTCGAATAACAGGCATAATCCCATCTTTAAACAACGGTAACAAATGAAGCCAATGACATTCCTTTAAGACAAACAAAAGAGTAAAAGGCATCCACGCCGTTAGGTAGAAGACTAGCTCATTATACCTTCCTAATATCCTCAATCCTTTGCCAGCTACCATATAAGTCGGAATAGCAAACAAGAACATGATGAGATAATCAGGGGTTTGCGGTAAGAACCATGCTTTAATATAGAGCATCGCCTTGATTTGTACTAGACAGCAAAAAATAGTGAAATACAATGTAATAGGTATTACGACAAGAAGGGATAACCATTTTCCAAAAAGACGTTTAAGCAGATCATATACCGTATCATCAGGGAAACGTTTAAACACTTGAATGATCAATAAGCAAGCGACTAGATTCAATAACCAACCGATAATGAGCGACATCCAGCCATCCGTTCCCGATGAGGCAGCTAACTCACCGGATAAGGACATTATCCCTGTGCCCACCTGAGCTCCATTAATAATGAAAATAAACTGCATTAGGCTGATTTCGTTCTTAGCATATTTCTTCATGGATTGCCCCCAGCACGCCGATTATCCTTTCCCCTTCTCGATTGGAGGGGGCTAGTGCTTTCCGGACGCTTGACCATCTTTGAGAGTGGAATCCGCACGAACGTATCCTTCATGTCACTCCAGCGGAAGGGTGCAAGCGGACTTCCATATGGCGTTCCGAGTGATTCTAAAGAAACAAGATGTGCAACTAATATCATCAAGCCGATAATAATTCCCACAATACCGAACATAAACGCAATGATCATCATCGGAAAGCGAAGTAACCGAATAGCCGTTCCCATATCATAGCTTGGGATAATAAAAGAGGCGATTGCGGTAGACGCAACTACAATGACCATAATATTACTAACAATCCCTGCCTGTACGGCTGTCTGTCCGATGATGATACCACCCACAATTCCGACCGTTTGTCCGACCGGCGCGGGTAGACGAATTCCTGATTCTCGCATCATTTCTAGCGTTATTTCCATTAACATCGCTTCAAGTAAGGGTGGAAAAGGAACACGCGTCCTTGATTCAGCAATCGACAAAAGCAGCTGCATAGGGATAACTTCATAATTAAATGAAATAAACGCAATGTAAGTAGCGGGTAATATTAAAGCGATAATGAATGCCAAATAACGCAGTAATCGAATAAACGAAGCAATCATCCAGCGGGTGCTGTAATCATCTATACTTTGGAAAAAGGTAATAAATGTAGCTGGAGCAACTAAGACACTTGGAGAGCAGTCCACAATAACAGCCATTCTCCCTTGAAGCAGCTGGGATACGGTCGAATCCGGTCGTTCAGTCAAGATAAACTGAGGAAAAGGTGAATAGGGATTATCCTCGATATATTCGACCAATTCTCCCGTGTTTATGATGGAATCAACATCTATTGCCGCCAGACGTGATTCAAGTACCTTCAACAAATCCGGATTCGCCACATCGGCCAAATACATGATCCAAACCTTTGTCTTACCCCTAACACCAATGGTAAGCTCTTTGATTTTCAATTCGCGATCCGGAAGATACCTTCGGATTAAAGCGATATTTTGCGTACCTGTTTCCAGAAAACCTTGATGTGCACCTTTAAGAGAAGTTTCGATTTGAGGATCCTCGATTGCCCGCTTAGGCCACCCCTTCGTATCTAGGAAGAAAGCATCCGGATTCCCATCTATAAGCAATACCGTATCTCCAGAAAGAATTGCACTTTCTAGATCGGCCCACTCTGTTCCTTTGCGGATATTGCCAACATTCGTATGAAACGGATGCTCATCTTTATTTACCGGGCCTTCACTTAGCAGTGGGTTAACAATATCATTGTTAATAACCTCGTTATCCGTTAGCGAATCTAAATACACAAGCGCGGCTTTTGTACCCGTGGCTTGGATCGTTAAGTGCCTGACAACCAAATCCGGAGTCAGCTGAAACTGCTTCTGGACTTCTTCCAATTTAGTAGATAATTCGTTCCCCATGTTGTTTCCTGATGATGACTTCTTATTAGATCGAGTTTGTACGGGTTGACGTGAGCCCAAAGAACGCGAGTTTCCAAATAATTTACGAAGAAGAAAAAATAACATGTGCATCCATCCCGATTTCTGTGACTTTCATATCTTTCTATAATGTGGCTACTTTTTCGAAATTTATCCAAGTCACTCGAGCCATTGAATACGCGAAATAGCCCCCCTGATCAAAAATGATCTGGAGGGCTCTAAGTCTAGGTTTAAGATTCTATTTAGGTTTTGCTCACAATTTTGAAGCTAAAATTCGGGTGACCCACTGCCCCATACACCCTAGAGGATAGAGCGAGCAACATTTCCGTACCGCGCGCGGAAGAAATATCTCCCAAATCGATAATACTCCTCCAACCGAACCATTCCTTTAGATAGCCCATGACTTTGCTTTTCGCATCTGTATCATTTCCACTTATAAAAAGATCATGCTGACCATCCGCGAGGCTTAGTGGATTCACCATTAATGTAGAGTTGACCGTATTCAGAGTTTTTACTACCTTTACTTCCGGAAAAGCGCGTTGAATCTGTTCCCCTAAACAATCGGTGTTAGCTACGGACAAGCTCAGTTCACCATTTAAGAAGTTAAGCGGAAGTGCAACATCAATCAAGATTTTACCTCGTAATGCATTGTGACCTGCTACAAGTAGGGCATCGAGCGATGCTGTGCCTGGAGTTGCATTGAAAATAAGCTCGCCATGCTCCGCAGCCTCCTGAAAGGAACCCACGCTTGCACGCTCACCTTGACCAAATTGCTCCAGCCATGTATTCAGTTTCTCCGGACTTCTTGCTCCCAATTTGACATCATGACCTAATTTAATAAGGGAACTACCAAGCGTTTGCCCTACATTACCCGAGCCAATAAAACCGATTTTCATCAACTTCATCTCCTCTTGTATACATACAGGTCTGTATAGTTTGGATTACATTGACAGTATACTTTACAGATCTGTATAATGTCAACAGGTGAGGTGACGTTTTCTATGAGCAAATCGATTGAAAAAAAATCAGCTGCACGAGAACAAATACTCGTAACTGCAAGTAAGTTGTTTTTTGAAAGAGGCTTCCATGCTGTCGGAGTCGATTTGATTGCATCTGAATCAGGAATTACGAAAATGACAATGTACAAGTACTTCCCATCCAAAGATCATTTAATTGTTACCATATTGCAGCGATCGGACGAGCTATATTGGGAATGGTTTGAGAACACCATTCAAGGAATAGCTGATCCAGAAGCTCAGCTCATCGCTATATTCGAAGCAGTCGCACGCCAGCATTCTTTATCCCCAATGTCGACCTTCTGTCTATATCAGGCCGTTGCCGTTGAATTCCCGTTTCCCGAACATATCGTTAACCAAGCAGCTGTTGAACATAAGCAATCTATTTTGGATCGATTGGTATCTATTTGCGAACAAGCTGGATCGAAATCATCCACCTCTCTTGCCCGGCAACTATTTGTCCTGTCGGAAGGTTTTTGTATATCCACTCGATTTATTGGTGCCAACAGCCCCTCAGCAGATACTGTTCAAGCCGCAATAACGCTAATCAAGTCTCACCATTAACTAGTGCTATGCCCCTCCCCTCACGGGAAGGGGCTCTCCCCCAATTTGCGGTTACTCCACTACTCGATCCCTAATCGTATGCCCTTGCTCTAATTCAACCTCAATACACTCGAACCCAACCTTATCCCCTCGCACGTGAAAATCGATAGGCTTATTACTTCCAATCACAATCATATTCCGTTCGTCAGACTCATGCGCTGCGGGTAGAGTAAATACTCTTATGAAGGTGTACGTTTCCTTGAGAGTTGTATGAATCGCGTTAATGAGTCGGTCATTTTTGATTTTCCCAAACAAATTCATCATAATAGCTCCACTGGAGTCCAGCTTATCCAACATCAATTCGAAAAATTCATGTGTTGTAAAGTGAAGTGGAGTTCCCTTGCTATTAAAGGCATCCAAAATAATGAAATCAAATTGATTGGATTGTTCATGACTGAGAATCTCACGCCCATCTCCGACAATGACATTATTGTGACGATAGCCAAAAAACTGTTTGCTTAGCTCCACAACCTTCCCGTCTAGCTCAGCAACAGTCATTTTTATGTCTGGATAATGCCCAGCAATTGTCCCAATGCCATGCCCAATAACAAAAGCCCTTTCGAATGAGGGATTAAGTAACTCCAATAAATGAAGCATCGCCCTTTGATACTGAAGCACGACGCGCTTCGTATCTTTTAAGTCCATCGCTCCTTGGATCGCCTCATCTGCAAACTGTAAGCAACGAAACTTTCCCAATTCCCCGTATAATTCTGTCGTTTCAATTACCCTAATCTCGTTAAACATGCTTAACTCTGTAGCTATTAAATGCAAGTCGACGACTCCTTTTTAATAAAAGAGAGCAGTATAGAACTGTTTAACGAGTTCTACACTGCTCATGATCATTATTCTTGCTCTAATCCTTGCTCTAGTTCTTGATCTTCTTCTTTCTCAGCCTGCTTAACGAACAATAAACTAACCGTAATGAGTACGAACGCAATTAAAGCTAAGAATGGGATTGTGATAAATCCAAGCCAATCGATGTAGTCAACATTACAAGGAACCCCATTGGTACACGGCTTAATTTCCTCAAAGCCCGGTACCTTCTGAACCATATAATGATAGAGAGAAATGATGCCACCAATAATCGAGAGCGGTAACACGTACTTCTTAATCGTTCTCTCCCCATGATAAGCCGCTATACCCAGAATAATGCTCAAGGGATACATGAATATTCTCTGGTACCAGCATAATTCACACGGGACATATCCAAGTACTTCACTAAAATATAAGCTTCCTAGTGTCGCAACAACAGCTACAAGCCATGCGAAATATAAGAGGTACTGTGAAGATGACGATTGTACCGGCTTCATATTATCCAACCAGCTCCTGCTCCAACACGGATTTAATCGTATTCATATCAAATGGATTTTCAATAATAATTCCATTAATCATAACGGTAGGAGTTTGATTAATCCGATATTTATCAATTAGCTTATTATCGATCTCAACCTCAGGTAACGTTATTTTATTTTTAATATCGTTTTGCAGTTGCTGCAAATCGATTGCTGGAGTGATTGTCTTAGCAAGCTCCATTATTTTCTCTTCGGTTATCCATGCGACATCATGATTCGCTGTTGGTTGAGCTTCAAACATCGCTTTATTAAATGACCAGAATGCATCTACATTTTGTGCAAGCACAGCTTCCCCGGCAATGGCTCCAAGCTGAGATTCTGCACCATGAAACAACGTATTAATGTATACCATCTTCAGTTTCCCCGTATCAATATACTGCTCTTTCAGCTCCGGATAAACGGTCTGAGTCCACTTCTTACATGAAGGACATTTGTAATCACCGAATTCAATTAGGGTAACTTTAGCATCTGCATTCCCGATTACAGGTTGATTTACGATAGAAGGCAATTCGCTAACGCGGGTAAGATCCTGTTCTTTATCCGTACTTGCTTTATTAATTAGAAAGATTGCAACTAGTAATACAATGAATATCCCCGTATACAGCACTAAAGTTTTACCTGGATTTTTTTTCTGAGTAGAGACTGATTTTCTTTTATTTCCGGATTTAGACAACTCTACAACCCCTTCTTATATTTATTATACTTTTTGTCCATTTTATCAAATCTCTGACTAGCAAGTATAGAACCCACTGTCGGGAACATGAGTAATCGGCCTACTAAATAGGTAACAGAAGCTGTTCCGTTCGCAATCAGATCAACCAAAGTAAATAGAATCGTAAGAGACATACCGATATAAATGACACCGTACCGTAGCACATACTTTTGCTTACCCAAATTTCGATTTTTTTCCCATTTCAAAGCAAATTGCTCCACGCTAACACACCAACATTCTATAAGGATTTGTGAATTCAAAGTTGTCCAAGCCTACAGTTCCTCATATATTATGTATCATCTTTCTGCGTTAATCAAATAGAGCCACCTTTCCCCCTTGTTAGAGGAAAGATGGCGTGCTTTCTCATTCATTTGATTCTTTTGTCACCTTAGGTGCATGTTCTTCACTTTGGATTAATTCCCGCGTGCCCGCTTTAAACTCCCTAAGAGTAGAGCCGATAGCTTTACCAAGTTGGGGTAGCTTAGATGGACCAAAAAACAATATAGCAATCAGAATAATGATTAATAATCCCGTTCCACCGATATTCAATGGCATTATTCACTCACACCCTTCTTCTCTTCAATCCTAATCCTATACACTAACAAATAGTGCAGTTACGTACATCAAGACAATACCAAGGGTCAGACTACCAAGATTAACCCACGAAACAGCTGGACTCCCACTCTTAGCAGCCTCGCGAATGATCATTTTACTAATTACAAAAATGACTTGAACAATTGCACCAGCTCCGATTCCAAAGAACAGAGCCGCTAACGTATCATTAAACACGAAGCCGCCTATCCAAGTTCCCATAATTGCAGGTCCGCCCCCAACAACCGCTAATCCCAGAAACGTTCTCCATCTCGGACTTTCCTTCAGAAGAGGGGCAGCAATACCCACACCTTCAGTGATGTTATGAAGTGTAAATCCAATAATTAAGAATGTTCCTAGAGCAGCTTCTCCCGCAGCGAAGGCGGCCCCGATTGCCAGCCCTTCACCCAGATTATGAAGCCCGATACCACCAGCGATTTTATAAGAAACTTGTTTACCACTCATCACACCTTTCTTATCGTTCACTTGGTCTAGTGCAAGTAAGAATAAGAAGCTGAGTAGTGCACCAAACCACACTAGCCCCGTACCCTGAAAGAGTCTTGGAGCTTCAGCTCCCAATTCAAGGCCCTCCTGAAACGTATCGATAACAAGGAAAAACAACAAGCCAACTGTTAGTGCAAGAACCCCTTGCATCCCTTTATCTGAGAATCTACGCAAAAACGGGAACCATAACAAGCCAAGACCAACGGGTACAACGCCAACATAAAACCCGATCAAAGCGAATTGTAGAAATCTGTTAGCATCCGGAACAGGTGTTGTGGCCGCAACTGCTACCTCTCCTGTAAAAATAAGTCCATTTGTCGTAATCAGCTTAATACTATACGGATCCCCTTCAACCCAACCATAAGGAATCGTAATTTGAGTCTGATTCAATCGATCAATTGTTGCACTCGGTTGGAAGCTGGCATTCCAAAATGCATCGTTAACGATCACTTGGGCAATCGTTACAGATTCCGGACCCGAGTTTAATACCTTCAGCGTAAAGCCTTCATCCGTAAGTGTAATTTTCTCTACATCCAACACTTCAATTGGAGCAACAGGGTCATCTTTGATTCCCGTTCCGAAGCTTGAGATCAAATACACAAGAATGGCTAGTAAGATCAAGGGGATAATCCCCCATATCCACACTATTTTCGATGGCTTACGTTTCATTGAAACTGCCGTTTCTCCAAGCATTTCTTATTCCTCCTCTCTTATGCTTTAGCTTCAAAGAATCCCAACCATCCAAGCTCCGCGAACTCACTTTGATGGGCATGAAACATATATTTACCAGGCTCGGGGAACACCATTTCCATAATTCCTCGCTGCCCCTGGCACTGCATGACCGTATCTGTAAGGACGGGTCTTGCGTCAGGATCAGCCCCAACTTCATAATATTTGAAGAAGTTTGCATGCAGATGAAAGGAATTGATGAGATCGAATTCTGTTAAATTGCTTAAGTAGATGCGAACAAGCTGCCCAACCTTGACCTGAATGGGTGCTGCCTGATAAGCAAAAGCATAGCCGTTAACCGTATAAATCTCATTCTCTCCGTCCAAATCCAGATCAAAGCCGTTCATAACCATACTTAGCTCATGAGCTGTCTGTCTTGGCTTTTTCGGATCGATAATAAAATTTCCGTATAAGCCTTTGTGAATATGTTTGGCAAGGGGTGGGATATGGCAATGGTAAATGTGCATGCCCGCAGGCTTGGCTTCAAACTCATACGTAAATTCTGTGCCGGATGGCACAGGTTCAATGCCGTCCATGTTCGTAGGATGAATACCATGAAAATGAATCGTATGTGGGTGCATGGATCCGTTCCAGAACTTAATACGAACAATATCTCCCTCCGTACATCGAATTGTTGGGCCTGGTATTGTTCCGTTAAAAGTCCATCCTGGAAATTTGATACCTTTGGCGATTTCGACTTCCGTGTCAATGGCGACAAGCTCATACTCCCTCACCGTGCGTCCATCTTCACGGGTACTCACTTTGCCGTAATCAAATTGGGTAAGAGCTAAGATTGCCGCTTCCAATCCCTTTGTTTTGTCAGTACCAGGATCGTATCCATGGGCCATCATTGCATGTTTTTGTTGCTGTAGCGTCGAATGTAGCTCGTGTTTATCCATGGCCTTTGCGGTTTTACTAAACCATGAGGTGGGATTCAAAAGACTACCACCGAAAATCCCCATTGCACCGACAGTTCCCCACTTCAGGACTTCCCGTCTAGACATAGGCCGTTTTGCATTAAACGACATGGACAATACCCTCTTTCTTTTTTAGATTAGGGAAAATAAGTTTACCTTGTGCAAAATAATGTATAAAAAAATATAGTGTGGTATAGGGACAAACTTTTGCACAAGGGCAAAAATAAAGATTAACCTAAATATATGTTGTTTTTGAAAATTTGTAAACTAAAAAATGTAAGCAATGAGTTGACAATCCTCACTCATCGGAATAATATATGAGCAAGTATTCATTTGTTTTCGGGAGATGATTATTTTGGTGGAGTATCGGGTTAAAGGACTATCCTGCGGGAATTGTGCCCTTGTTCTTGAGCATGAGATCCGTCAACTGGAGCATGGGCAGACAGCAACCCTAAGTTATAATAGTGGAAAATTGAAACTAGATGAACGAGTCGCCTTGGATAAGGTAAAGCAAATTCTGAAATCCGACCGCGCTTATATTGCCGTGCAAGGCAATCCGTCGCAAGATGAGCACGAGCATGGACATGAAGGGCACGAGCATGGGCATGACCACGAACATGGTAGCAATCACAATCATGAGCATGGAGACGAGCATGGACATGATCATGATCACGATCACAGTCACAGTCAGGGGACTAAACAGATTATCGGAACCCTAGTCGCATCTACGGTCATCTATTTAGGTGCGATATTCATGGAAGGTCAAGTCGCATCTTCTACTGTCATCCTGCTTTACTTGATCGCTACAGCGATGAGTGGCTACTCCACTTTCTGGAGAGGCCTCAAAAATATAGTGAAGCTCAAGTTCAACATCGACACCTTAATGACAATAGCATTAGTGGGTGCCATCTCCATCGGGGAATGGAAAGAAGCCACATTAGTTGCGATATTATTTGGTCTGAACGAGCTACTTGAAGGTCTCGGCATGGAAAAGGCTCGCCGTTCCATGGAGACACTGCTTAAAGTCGCTCCTAAGGAAGCGACAAGACTTGAAAATGGCAAAGAAACCATCGTTCCGATTGCATCCTTACAGGTTGGGGATACGGTTATCGTTAAGCCAGGCGAGAAGATTCCGTCGGATGGATCGGTATTGGCTGGTAAAAGCTCTGTCAACGAATCCGCAATAACGGGTGAATCCCTTCCTGTCGAGAAGGCTGAGAGTGAGCCGGTATTCGGGGGTAGTATTAATAATGAAGGCGTTCTTCATATCCGGATTGAAAAGGCGTATCAAGACTCTTCTCTTGCCAAAATTCTGCATCTTGTAGAAGAAGCCCAAGAAACGAAAACACCTACAGAGCTGTTCATCAATAAGTTTGCCAGGTATTACACTCCACTTATTATGATCATTGCAGCTCTTGTCATTGTGGTCCCTCCCCTGTTGCTAGGTGGAGATTGGAAGACATGGTTGTATCAAGGACTTGCAGTACTCATCGTAGGCTGCCCTTGCGCACTTATTTTATCTTCACCAATCGCTATAGTTGCCGGGATAACACGAAATGCTCGAAACGGTATTCTCATTAAAGGCGGCGTATTCCTTGAGCAGCTAGGTAAACTAAACACACTCGCATTTGACAAAACAGGTACGCTGACTAAGGGCGAACCTTATGTTGAGCAATCCGTTGTTTATGATGAACCGCGATTCTACGCTGTTGCAGGTGCTATTGAGAGTTCATCTACCCATCCCCTTGCAAAAGCCATCATGAAGGAGGTTGCGCTACGTGGAATTGAGATCAAGGCTGCAGACGACATTCAAGCTGTTTCCGGTCGAGGAGTCGAGGCAACGTATGAAGGCATTAAATATTGGCTTGGTAACGAGAAAGCGATGGAGCATCTCCATATCCCAAATGAAATTCGTACGACAATCGACCAACTGAAAGAGAGTGGCTTGACCCTCGTTCTCGTAGCAGATGAGACACAAGTATTAGGGATGTTCGGAATTACAGATGAAATCCGTGAGGAAAGTAAAGACGTCATTGCAGCTCTCCATAGGAATGGCATCCGTCATACGGTCATGTTAACGGGTGATCACCAAAAGACAGCTGAGAAAGTGGCTAGAGCTGTTGGCGTAACGGAATATTTCGGAAACCTGCTTCCAGAAGATAAAGTAGCCAAAGTGAAAGAGCTTGCTCATAACGGTGTTGTAGGTATGATCGGTGATGGGATTAATGACGCCCCTGCTCTTGCTTCCGCCCAGCTCGGTATCGCAATGGGTAAGGGAACGGACAGTGCGATTGAAACTGCAGATATCGTATTAATGCAGGACCACCTAGGCAAGCTTCCTGATGCGGTGAAGGTTGCGCGTCAGGTTAACCGAGTCATTCGCTTTAACATCAGTGTATCATTAGGTTTAAAGCTGATTGCCCTGCTGCTCACAATTCCAGGTTGGCTGACTTTGTGGGTGGCCATCCTGTCCGATATGGGAGCAACTATCTTCGTCACCTTAGTTAGTTTGACCGTTCTCATTCAACGCAAGACCTAATCGGATATTGAACAAACACACAAAAGACCTTAACCACGGCACAGTTATCAGCCGATGTTAAGGTCTTTGTCTATCAAAGCTCGCCCTTGGCGAAGGGTCCAAATATACACTTATAATTCCTTTGTCATAAACACACTATTAGGGTCCTCGATGTAATCCGCAAAGGGTAAAGAATTTTGAAAACCAAAGCTCTCGTAAAGTCTAATTGCAGGTTGGAAGGATTCCATAGATCCTGTCTCCAAGCTTAGCCTTAAGTAACCACGTCGTTTAGCTTCTTCAATAATGTGTGCAAGCAGCTGCCTTGCAGCACCCTTACGTAAATGTAAGGAAGAAGTCCGCATAGATTTAATCTCACCATGCTGACTATCAAGCTCCTTTAATGCTCCGCAGCCCATTAATTCATCCTGCTCCCATGCACTCCAGAACGTAATTTCTGGTTTTTTCAACCCTTCTAGATTTAAGGCATGCATACTTTCTGCTGGGGATTGTTGTTCCATACTCTGAAAATGCTCCCCCACTAATCTCACTACCTCAGGTCCAGTTAAATCGTCAACTTTAATTTCCATCTCAATTACTCCCCCTGCTTAAGCGTATAGGTATAGTAATCTTGTGTATGAACAGATTTGAAACCAACAGACTCATATAACCCTAAAGCATGGTCATTTTTCGTTTCGACTTCGAGGTGTACAGAATGACCTGCTGAGCTTTGATCTATTATGACTTGACGCAATACTTTTCTACCGATCCCTTTGCCCTGCTGCTCCGGCAAAATGCAAAAGCCGTATATCCACGCCTGTCCGTCCTTAACACTCACACGAATTTTTCCTATCGTTTCTCCGCCCACATTGATCATTAACATTTCTGTGTCATTTTCCTTATTGAACATGTTTTCCGTCTCTATTGCATCTGCTTCTTCTTCCCCGAATGCTTCAATAGACAATCGTATTCGCATGTCAAAATCAGCTGCTATTGCAGGTCGAAGTGTTACCCCTTCAACCTTAAGAATGGGCACTTCTTGCCACTCCATTTGATGCTCTGAAAATGCATATGCTGCGCCTTGTTTGAGCAGAAAGGCTTTTCCTCCATCCGATTTCGAAGGTGAGTTTAATAAAATTTTCTTGTATTCGTTTTGTTTCACTCTTTCCATTCCTTGTTGGAGCAGTTGCTGGAAATATCCGTTCCGCCGTTCACTTGGTTTAACCATACCACACACCTCAACTGTAGAACCAAAAGCATATAACCCTAGAAATGCGACTAGCTCGTCATTTTCATAATGAAGGAAATCTAGTTGATTAGATCCGCGGTCTTTAAGCATTTCCCAGTTGAGTTTCAGTTGGATAGGTTCGAAGCTTTCGCACTCTTTTTGCAATTGCTCAATAGCTATCAATTGTTGTTCCGTTAACATATTTGTCTCCTTTGCGCTTAACTGATTGATCCAGCGTTTGCTATTTACGGATTCTCACGAACAAAGATATTTAGATTATACTACTTAAGCCTACCTCGCAAATACAGCTCTAAAAAATATCATTCGAAATCCCCCATGATCATCTGATCCAATGTCGTACCTGCCAGAACCATGGGATATACATTCTCATCCTTTGAAACGACAAACTCAACAAGTACTGGTCCAGGGGTCTGAAGCGCTTCTTGCCAAATCAGTGATGCCTCTTCTTTATTCTTTGCCCTTAATCCCTTAATTCCATATGCTTCAGCAAGCTTTACAAAATCAGGACTACCAGCAAGATCGATATGGCTAAAGCGCCTTCCGTACATAAGCTCCTGCTGTTGTTTAACCATACCCAACACTTGATTGTTAAGCACGACGATTTTGACAGGAATATGATAAATAGCACAAATAGCCATCTCTTGTGCACACATTTGCATGCCCCCGTCACCGTTAATAGCAATAACAAGGCGGTTTGGATTACCTATCTGAGCACCTATCGCAGATGGGAAGCCGAAGCCCATTGTACCAAGCCCTCCTGAAGTAATCAGTGAGCGGGGATGCTTAAATTTGTAAAATTGTGCGACCCACATTTGGTGCTGACCTACATCTGTTGTAATTATTGCATTTCCTTCTGTTGTCTCACTGATCATTTCTAGCACATATTGAGGCTTGAGCTCCGTATCGGAATCTTTGTATCGCAAAGGATACATTGATTTGTTTTCCAGGACTTTTGTGATCCAGCTACCTGAAAGGGAAGGCTTTGCTTTTGTATTTGCATATTTTAAGACTGCTTTTATATCTCCGACACAGGCTATATCCGTTTTGATATTTTTTCCGATTTCAGCTGGATCAATATCAATGTGGGCAATTCGTTTGGCATTTGGAGCAAAACCATCCAGCTTCATCGTTACCCGGTCATCAAATCGTGATCCAATCGAAATAACCAGATCTGCATTTTGAATTGCCGTATTCGCCGCATAGGTACCATGATGACCCAACATTCCCAGCCACAGATCGTGATCGCTTGGAAATCCGGACAAACCAAGCAATGTCGTTGTCACTGGAATTCGGGTTATTTTTACGAACTCCATTAGCTCCTGAGATGCATCTGAATAGACAACCCCTCCTCCAGCAATAATGATCGGATTTTCTGATTCGGCAATAACTTGAGTTAATTTATCTATCTCCATTTGATCCAGATTCAGACTCGAATTGTAACCTGGTAAGTTCATTTGGTTAGTAGGTTGAAAAAGGATTGTATGATTAGAAACGTCTTTCGGGATGTCGATTAAAACCGGTCCTTTCCTTCCTGTGTTCGCAATATGAAATGCTTCATTTATCATTCTTGGAAGGTCATGTACGTCGCGAACTTGGTAGCTGTGTTTGGTTATCGACATTGTCATGCTAATGATATCTGCTTCCTGAAAGGCATCAGTTCCCGTAACTGTTGTTGGGACATTACCAGTAATGACTACGAGAGGTACAGAATCCATATGAGCAGTAGCAATTCCAGTGACTAGGTTTGTAGCACCAGGACCAGATGTGGCGATACAAACTCCCACCTTTCCTGTCGACCGGGCATAACCGTCCGCCGCATGGATCGCACCTTGCTCGTGTCGAGTCAAAATGTGTTTAAAATCTGGATTACTCACCATAGCATCATAGATGTAGAGAACATTTCCTCCTGGGTAACCAAATACACAATCAACACCCTCCGTCAGTAATGCACGTAATAGAATCTCCGATCCTGTACCTCTTTTTGATTTTTCCATTTGAAATGCCCCCTTAAATAGAAATATCCCCTTTCATCCTTAGGCGACAGCAAACTACTGCCATGCCTAGGGACGAAAGGGGTAAATTTTCGCGGTACCACCCTGTTTTACTGAAATTTTACGATTCCAGCCTCATGAGGTAAAGGAATTCCTTCACCTTCAGCACGGTAACGTGTGCCATTCCGTTTGAGTCTACTCACTACTCCCCAAGATAGAGATTAGGTTTCGCTTTCCATCAAATGCTCCGAGACGACATCATACAAAGTTTATGGCAAAGGTTGCAGCATTCCCTTTGCTCTCTGAACATAAGTGCTTTGTATTTTTTCTCTTCATCGCTTTTTTATAAAACACAAAAACCCTCTCATCCGTAGGCGACAGAAAACAACTGTCAACCTAGGGACGAAAGGGGTAAATTTTCGTGGTACCACCCTGATTTACTGAAACCTTACAGTTCCAGCCTCATGAAGTAAGGAAGCCTCCTTACCTCCAGCACGATATCGTGTGCCATTCCGTTTGAGTCTACTCACTGAACCCATGCTGGGTCAGTTTTCGAGCAAAAGCTCCGAGATGACATCATACAAGGATTATGGCAAAGGTTTCAGCATTCCCTTCGCTCTCTGAACATAAGTCCCATTGTATGTTTTTCTCTTCATCGCTTATCGCTTATATTTTTTATTGATAACATAATATCACAAAGATATGCGCTCATCCACCAGTAAATGACACTTCACCATTTTCTTATTACGAAGTGGATAACTTAAACAGAGACCGTTTCGCGTTCTCTCTGTAGTTGCACGTTTTCGCCTAGACCGAGTGCCCTAGCTGTTGAAGTATGAATTTCATCGATAAGCTCTGGGTTTTCCATTAATGACACGCCATAAGAAGGAATCATTTCTTTTAATTTCGGTTCCCACTCTTTAATATGCTGCGGGAAACATTTTTTTAATACCTTAAGCATGACGGAAACGGCAGTCGAAGCACCAGGAGAAGCGCCGAGCAATGCTGCTATCGAGCCATCAGCGGCACTAACAACTTCCGTACCGAATTGAAGTGTGCCCTTGCCACCTTCAACAGTATCTTTGATAACTTGCACGCGTTGGCCTGCTATCACGATATCCCAATCCTCGATTTTGGCGTTCGGAACAAACTCACGTAATTCTTCCATGCGTTTTTCCTTTGATAACATAACTTGCTGGATCAAGTATTTAGTCAACGGAATGTTTTTTGCACCTGACGCCAGCATAGTGATGACATTATTAGGCTTTACGGAAGTTATCAAATCAAACATTGAACCCGTTTTTAAGAACTTAGGCGAGAAACCCGCGAACGGTCCAAATAGCAATGATTTTTTGTTGTCGATAAATCTTGTGTCGAGATGCGGAACAGACATCGGTGGAGCACCAACCGAAGCTTTTCCGTATACTTTCGCATGATGCTGTTCTACAATATCCGGATTGTTACATACCATAAATAGTCCACTTACCGGAAATCCTCCAATACGCTTCCCTTCAGGAATACCGGATTTTTGCAGCAAATGTAGGCTTCCTCCGCCTGCACCGATGAAGACGAATTTGGCAGTATGGTGCTCGACAGAACCGTTATCGAGATTTCGTACTTTCAAATCCCACGAGCCGTCACTTGTACGTTTCATATTATCAACACTATGGTTGTAATTAATATCGACATTATTGCTCTTTAAGTGGTCAAACAACATACGGGATAAAGCGCCAAAGTTAACATCCGTCCCGGAATCAATCTTTGTCGCCGCAATAGGTTCATTTAAGGTTCGGTCTTTCAACATCAGCGGAATCCATTCCATCAGTTTTTCCGGGTTATCGGAAAATTCCATTCCTTGAAACAGCGGATTGTTTGAAAGAGCTTCAAACCTTTTTTTCAAAAACTTTACATTTTGTTCCCCATGTACGTAGCTCATATGAGGCAATGGCTTAATAAAGTCCTGCGGATTACGAATCAAATTGTTATTCACAAGATAAGACCAAAACTGTCTTGAATCCTGAAATTGTTCATTAACATTAATAGCTTTGCTAATATCTATGGATCCGTCCGGTTTTTCGACGGTGTAGTTAAGCTCGCACAGTGCAGCATGTCCGGTTCCCGCATTGTTCCATTCATTAGAACTTTCCTCGCCTGCGCTTGCGAGCTTTTCGAACACTGTAATTTTCCAGTCCGGTACTAATTCTTTAAGAAGTGCCCCCAAAGTAGCACTCATGATTCCGGCACCAATTAAGATAACGTCTGTTTTAGTTTGTCTGTTGCTCATTTTTTACCGTCCTTATACCCTAAAATTTGCAAAAAAAAAATGTAGTTGCTCCTGCTTAGGCGCTACAGCAAGCCAGCGAGCGACATAATCATACAACTTTTCTGGATCAAATAAACCTATCATCTTAGTGTATCACTATTATCTATTGTTTATAATATAAATTTGCTATATAGATGATAGATATAAGTTATTAGAAAGCTTATTCTCACTGTACAGGTGTATTTTGGACATAAAAAACACCCTTTACGCAATTTGATGCGATCAGGGCGTTTTTGATTTGAAAAATAAGTTCTATTCCTTCGTTTAACCTACGAGTCTCTCACATGCGACCATTGCTATTTCTTCTTACGCTTCGATGTCATGCCATCAGGAACGATCGATTTGATAGGTATAGTTAGGTTGAATCGGTCATTATCAAGAGAGACCTCTCCCGAGTCACTTGGATTAGATCCAGTGTTGCTTGTGGGAAGGCTACCGACATCTCCAAATATAATTGTACCTTCGTTTCTTACAATAAGAATACTACCGATATGACAATCCATGAAATGATCAACTTCCTTTGATTTATTTCTACAATGTCGGTACATGCTATTATTTTATGTGAAGAACGTAGCTTCGGCATTGGCTTTTCCCATAGTAATAATAGCCCTATCTTCACCGAGACTGGAACTAACCAAAGGAAATACCGCCATTAGCATCGGCCATGGCGGTATCTCGTATGTATGATAATTCGTCGAAATAATCAGTCTCAAGACCGAGCGAACTTTCGTTCTGGCGAACCTATTGGGTAATGGGAACGTCAAGTACTATTTATAAGGAAGACAAAGGTATTTCTTATAAATTTGGTAAATCGAAAGGGAGAAAAATATGACTGCCAATCAAACTTCTTCAGCATCATCCTTACTGAGCAACCGATTCGTACAAGCGATTTTGATGTCCACGTTGTTTCTGCAGATCGGGATATGGGTGCGAAATATTGCCATCCTGTTTTATGTCAAAGAAATGACTAATGACGATGCATTCGCAGTATCGCTTATCTCGGTCGCGGAGTTCGCGCCGATCTTCGTCTTTTCGTTTATTGGAGGGACATTCGCAGACCGCTGGCGACCAAAAATGACAATGGTGTGGTGCGACCTATTGAGCGCATTATCCATTCTCGCAGTGCTTTACGCCATGGTAAACGGTTCTTGGAAAGCAGTATTTTTTGCAACGTTAGCATCGGCAATATTATCTCAATTTTCACAGCCCGCCGGTATGAAGCTATTTAAGATGCACGTACCTGAGCATTTCGTACAAAAGGGTATGGCGATGTACCAAACGTTGTTTGCTGTATTTATGATTTTCGGTCCAGTTGTCGGCACGTTTGTTTATCAGAGCTATGGCATAAAGACCGCTATCGGCATAATGGGCGTAGCCTTTCTCTTGTCTGCTGCTTCTCTGGCCTTCCTACCACGCGACCGCAAAAATGACGACGAGAAACAAAAAACGCAATTGTTGGAAGACATTAAGGCAGGCTTCCGCTACGTATGGTCCAGCATCATACTCCGTAAACTCGGCGGAGGGTTCATTGCTGCAGGGCTCGGTCTCGGCCTTATTCAACCGATGGGCATCTTCCTCATTACAGAGCAGCTTGGGAAACCAGAAGGTTATTTACAGTGGTTCCTATTAATCAACGGAATAGCGATGATTATCGGCGGTGTGCTCGCGATGAGCTTATCGAGCAAAGTATCTCCACAAAAACTACTGGCGTTCGGTATGGCTGTCGACAGCTTGACCATGATCGCTATCGAGTTCTCAACGGATTATTGGTTCACGTTGGGTCTACAATTCATTAGCGGATTCGTACTGCCTTGTATTCAGATCGGGATCAATACAATGATTTTGCAAAATACGGAGGAATCGTTCATCGGCCGAGTGAACGGCATTCTGAATCCGCTATTCATAGGTTCAATGGTCGTTACGATGACGCTATCCGGCGCGATCAAAAACGCGATATCACTCGCACCGATGTACGTAATCGCAGGTTTATTTTTCATAATCGGTGTGGCGGTTCTCGCCCCTCTGTTTAAGTTAAAGAGCGGCATTCAGCATGGAGAAGAGAAAGCAGCAGGATAACAAGCTGTTAACCTATTTACATTATTCGCAACTTAGCGCCGCGGAATTTTAGCCATATGCTTCTCAATCGCTCCATCAAAAGGGAAGCCTTTCCGCGCTATAAGTTGCTGTAAACCTCTGAGCTCCTGCCAAACTCTGTCGATCAGATCTGAAGGATATGAGAACTTGATTGAATGGACGGCGAACTCATCCTCGTCTACAACAATCCATTCTCCATTTTTATAAATAAGATCGATATCCAAATCTACAAATGATACCGTGCTCCCGTCCATCTGTGCGGGTTTACAAATATTACAGTAGTACTGTGTAATCCTACCGTCGACGATATCCGCACTTACCGTAAACCAAGAATCAAAGGAGAAAAACTCAATTGTCCAGTTATCTATCGTAAAGATTTTACCTTTGGTATAATGTTGCAGCTCACGTCCATAATGACCTAGAACAAAGACATACCCTTCTGTCTTCTCAAGAAGTGTAGTATTCCATTCATAATGACGATGATTACCGTACTTCAATGCTTGTATGCTTATCTGCTCGTTGTTCATTGCCTTACCCCTTTATCAGTACCATTAGATTTACGCAATTGGGGTACCATTCTCGACAAGCTCATCAGGTTTTAAGAGCACTACGTCACCCTCTTCGGGAGTACCACCAATGACAAGCACCTCTGATTTATAACCTGCGATACGTCTAGCTGGAAAGTTTATTACGGCAACAACTTGCCGACCAATAAGTTGTTTTGGAGTATACCTTTGTGTGATTTGCGCCGAAGAGCTCTTAATACCTAGCGCTCCAAAATCGATTTCTAATTTTATAGCCGGCTTTCGAGCTTCTGGAAAAGGTTCTGCTTTAATTACTGTACCCACACGAATATCTAATTTCATAAAATCCTCAATTGTTACCACGAATGTTACCTCCAAGCACCTTAAGATTGATTTTTATTTTGAGGAGCATCAATATAAATTCTCATCAAAAAACAACAGGCTGTAATTGAATTGTACCAGAAGCTTGCTATCGCCGAAAAAGAAAGTGCAAATCCAAATATCAAAAAAGTTAATCATGCTGAGTTAATGAGTAAATTAAGGGGCCGTATACCGGCGGCATTAACTCTTCTTAGCCCGTTTGATGAATCAATCTCATTGTTAGCGCATTCTCCCCATCGCGATCATTTTTTATGTTGTACTATTAGATAGTGTAGAGATTCGCAGAGTTCAGCATGCAAATAGAAAGTATGATTTCTTGCTTTAGTTTCATGTCCTGCTCTATGTTCATCAAACAAAAAAGGAGCTTTCATGAAGCAAGCTCCTCTTTCGTTTGATGTGAGAAAATTCGCTACGACAACAAGTCATTTGGAAGACTCGGCGGACGGTGTTGCGGTAGAAACTGGACTTGGCGATGGTGTTATTTCCTCACGTTTAACGAGATGATAAGCAAAAAAACCAACGGCAGCAAAGCACAGTAGAAATACAATGATCATCTGCTTTTTGGTCATTAACATCCCCCATTCTCGTACGGATATACGTTTAAATGACGTACACCATCGTTTATTTTATTCTAGCTTAACCCAATCCATCACACCGTTTGAATCAGAATTCCAGACATCAATCGCTCACCTTGACGAGCATTTTACCGAGATTCTTACCTTGGAACAATTGTAGGAATGCCTCAATCACGTTGTCGAAACCATCTACAACTGTTTCTTCAACCTTCAATTTACCCTCTGTTAGCCATTTTCCAAGCTCCTGAAGCCCTTCAGACTGTCGAGCTGCATAATCACTGAGAACGAATCCTTTAATTAGAGAACGGGTCTTGATCAATCTAGTCTGAATACGTGGGCCGACGTCCCCGTCTGTACTGTTGTAGGAGGAAATAGCTCCACAGAGTGGAATACGTGCATAATCATTCAGTAAGCTCATCACAGCGTCTGAAATCACTCCACCCACATTGTCAAAATAGACATCGACACCCTTCGGGCATGCTTCTTGCAATGCCTGACCTAAGTTTCTCGTGGTTTTATAATTAATCGCCGCATCAAAACCAAGCTCTCTCTTCAAAAAGTCGCATTTATCATCAGAGCCTGCGATTCCAACAACACGCCCCCCTTTGATTTTGGCAATCTGTCCAACAAACATCCCTACGGAGCCCGCTGCCCCAGACACGACGACCGTCTCTCCTTCTTTCGGCTGGCCGATATCAAGTAAACCAAAGTAAGCTGTGAGGCCTGTCAAACCAAGAACACTTAAGTAAGCCGATACAGGAGCAATCGAATCATCGATCTTAGTTACTGTTTTTGCATCCACTGTATTGTATAGCTGCCAGCCCAGCATACCGATAATTTTGTCACCAGCTTTGAACAGCTCCGATTTCGATTCCACAATTTCTCCGACAAGTCCACCTGCTATAACCTCATTAAGCTGGTAAGGTGGAATATAAGATTTGGCATCGCTCATTCTTCCACGCATATAAGGATCCACCGATAAGTACAAAGTACGCACAACAACTTGTCCCTCTTGCGCATTAACCATAGGTACATCTCTAAACTCGAAATTTTGCTGTGTTGGCATCCCTACAGGGCGAGAAGACAACAGGACTTGTCTATTATTTGGCTGATTCATATGTTCACTTCTCCAATCTATTTTTAGTCGCTCTAAAACTCACGTATTACCCTCGAAAAAAATGGGTTTCTGGACATCTTATAACTTGTCCAAGAAACCCTGAAAAATACTCATCTGTTCCTCTACTGGATTAGCTTAACATTGGATGAATAGACACAAAAAATGGTGATGCAGGTCAGGGATTACCCCCTCCTGCATCACCACTTCTACGTTCTTATACCGTCTTACACATGAAAGTCTTGGCCAGAACGAACTTCTTTCACATGCCCTGCACGGATTACGAAATCACCGAAGTGCTCGCCTTCCTGACGTTCCTTTGAATATTGGTTAATAATCGGCTGCAATGACTTCAGAATCTCATCTTCACCGATGTTTTCTTTGTATAGCTTGTTAAGACGATTACCGGCAAAGCCGCCACCCAAGTACATATTGTACTTGCCAGGTGCTTTCCCAATGAACGCGATCTCTGCTAACGATGGACGGGCACAACCATTCGGACAGCCGGTCATACGAATCGTAATTTCTTCATCGCGAAGGCCCGCTTCCTCCAGCATGGGCTCCACCTTATCCAGGAACGAAGGGAGGTAACGCTCTGATTCAGCCATTGCCATCCCACAGGTCGGGAAAGCTACGCAAGCCATGGAATTTCTGCGCAACGCGGATAACTGAATCCCGTCAGTCAGGCCGTGCGCTTGCATCAATTCCTCAATCTTTTTCTTCTTCTGACTGCTAATGTTACCGATGATTAAGTTCTGGTTTGCCGTCAGGCGGAAATCCCCGGTATGCACCTTAGCGATTTCCCGTAAACCTGTCATCAGAAGATTGTCGTCTTCATCTTTAATTCTACCGTTCTGGATAAAGAGGGTATAATGCCATTTGCCATTGTCCCCTTTCACCCATCCATAACGATCACCATTATGATCGAAATGGTACGTTCGCGCCGCTTCAAGCTTCCAGCCTAATCGAGTGTTTAGCTCATTGCTAAACCATTCAATACCGCGATCATCGATCGTATACTTAAACCGAGCATGCTTACGTACGGAACGATCACCATAATCGCGTTGAATCGTAACCGTCTTCTCGGCTACATCGACAACTTGCTCTGGTGTACAGAACCCAATGACTTGAGACACTTGTGGATATGTCTTCGTATCGCCATGCGTCATTCCCATACCGCCGCCTACCGTAACGTTAAAGCCAACTAAGCGACCCTCTTCAATAATGGCAATATACCCTAAATCCTGGGAAAATACATCAACATCATTAGAAGGAGGAATAGCCATCCCGATCTTAAACTTACGAGGTAAGTAAACATGTCCGTAGATCGGCTCTTGCTCCTCGGAGCTGTCTACGAGCTTCTCCCCGTCAAGCCAAATCTCGTGATAAGCTCTCGTTTGCGGATCTAGGTGCGTACTAATACGACTTGCCCATCCGTAAACCTCTGCATGAATATCCGACTGATAAGGATTCGGGTTACACATTACGTTACGGTTAACATCACCACAAGCGGCAAGCGTGCTTAACATGGCATCGTTTACTTCACGAATCGTATTCTTCAGGTTCCATTTAATGACACCGTGTAGCTGGAAAGACTGACGAGTCGTTAGACGAATCGTACCACTGCCGTATTTGTGTGCGATTCTATCCATCATTAGCCATTGATCAGATGTAACTACTCCGCCAGCAGCACGCACACGAAGCATGAACTGATACGCAGGCTCTAGCTTTTGCTTATTCCGCTCATTACGCAAATCCCGATCATCCTGCATGTAGCTACCATGAAACTTCATCAAACGATTTTCGTCTTCGGGGATAGAAGAAGTGATTACACCTTTAAGAGTCTCTTCAAGGGTACCCCGCAAATAGTTGGTTCGGCGTTTAATATCTTCTACATCGCTATGTGGTGCACTATTGGGGGATAGTAGATTATTTTCTGACATTTCGATAGTCTCCTCTCGTAATCATTGGGATCAAGGCTTAGTATACATCCCGCTGATAACGTTTTTGCTGTTGCATAACACTCAAATACTCTGCTGCCGCTTCTGGGCTTAAGCCGCCTTCTTGTTCGAGAATCGCAAGTAATGTCGTTTGGACGTCATGTGCCATTTTCTTCTCGTCACCGCAGACATACACATGAGCGCCTTCCTGTAGCCATTCATATAACTCACGGCTATTTTCCTGCATCCGGTGCTGTACGTATACTTTCTTATCTGTATCGCGGGAGAAGGCGACATCCATCTTCGTCAGAACACCATCCCCAAGCCAACGCTGCCACTCAATCTGATAGAGGAAGTCAGTAATGAAATGCTGATCACCGTAGAAGAGCCATGATTTCCCTGGTGCTTGAGTCTCTTCTCGCTCTCCCATGAAAGCCCTGAATGGTGCAACACCCGTACCAGGTCCAATCATTATGATCGGAGTTTCAGGATTTTCAGGAAGCTTGAAGTTCATGTTCTGTTGAATATACACAGGCAGCTTATCACCGGCAACTACGCGGTCAGCAAGATGAACTGAGCAAACACCGTAACGGTTTCTTCCGTGGGCTTCGTACCGCACGGAACGAACCGTCGCATGCACTTCATCCGGAAATGCCTTCGAGCTACTGGAGATCGAGTATAAACGTGCTGGCAGCTTCCGCAAGAGCGATACGAAATCATTTGCAGGCACACCCTTTAAGGCGTAATCCTGTACCAGATCCAACAAATCCCGTCCATTAATATATGATCTTAGCTCCTGTTCGCGTCCTGCTACGAGTAGCTCATTCAAGCCCGCGTTCGCAGTCAGCTTAGCTAATTGCTCAATCAACGGCTTAGTCAGCACAGTGATTTCATAATAACGAAGTAATGCCTCCTGCAAAGAACCTTTATCACCATTCTTATTGAGAGTCACAAGCTCAGTCGTCGACCAGCCCATGGCATCAATGATTTCTTCGACAAGTCGAGGGTGATTTTCTGGGTAAATACCTAGGCTGTCACCTGGCTCGTATTGTAGATTAGAGCCTTCAAGAGAAATTTCAATGTGGCGCGTTTCACGGTCTGAGCCACGGCCATTCAAACTCAAGTTCTCCAGAACCTCAGCTTGGAATGGATTCGTCCGAGAGTATTCAGATTCCGTTTCGTTAACATCCGTCGCATTCACACCACTAACAACAGTCGCCGCTACGGACGCTACACTAAGGGAGCCAATCACTTGTTTAAACCATTCCGCGGCAGAATCGTCATAATCCACATCACAATCGATACGTGGACTAATACGTTTAGCTCCTAGTTCTTCTAAGCGCTTATCAAAATCTTTGCCTGTTTGGCAATAAAACTCGTAGGAGGTATCTCCAAGCGCGAGCACGGAAAAGTTTAATGTGTCTAATTTAGGTGCTCTCTTACTATGAAGAAACTCATAGAAAGTGATGGCATTATCCGGCGCATCTCCCTCTCCATGAGTACTCACTAAAATAAGCAGGTTTTGGACTGTCTTAAGGCTATTCGGCTTGAAGTCTCCCATAGCGGAGAGCGATACCTTAAGTCCTTTAGCTTCGAGCTCTTTGGTCAATTTTTTGGCGAGTCTATTACAGTTACCCGTCTGTGATCCGAAAAGCACGGTCACTTCCTTTGGTGCTGCTTGTACAGTTGCTGCCACATCCGCAAGCGGTGTTGCGCTAGATGTTACCGGAGACTTTGCTCCTTGAAGGGCAGTTAAATACCCACTCAGCCAAATTCGTTGTGAATCTGCCAGACTAGGTAGAAGGCGATTAAGTAGCTCAATTTGTTCCTGATTAAAAGGACTGTTTGTGACTTGAAGTTCCAACGATATCCACCCCACGATTAATTCGTTCATTCCGCATACCTAGAAGTTAATACCCAGTATTCATGTATCATTAATTTATTCGCTCTATTGAACCTACCATAGCAGACGTTTAGGGTCAATTAGAATGATCTTATAGGTTTAATCAGTTATATTGATAATGGAGTAATACCTGTGCAATTAGCACCAAAAAATGTGCGATTAACCCTATTATCCAATTAAAAGCGTTCAACTTTGAAAAATAGGTGCTCGTGGGATATGATTAATTAACAATTGTAGGATTCTATTGGGAGTGATGAACATGTTATTTTTACGAAACGAAACCTTTAGAGGCTATATCCGCATGTACCCTATTACAACATTAATACTTATAATCAACCTATTGATTATGATCACAGACACTCTGATTATGAACGATGAGTTGACGATCCGAGGGATGTTCTATATAGAGCCCGTGTTTAATCGATATGGACTAAGCGAGCCTTGGAGGTACATTACCTCCATCTTCCTACATGCGGGTTGGGAGCACTTATTGTTCAATAGCTTCTCTATTTTGGTATTCGCGCCTCCATTGGAACGAATATTAGGACATTTTCGATATGTATTCTTTTACTTAGCGGCAGGTGTTGCAGGTAACATCTTAACCACTGTCGTCCAAGCAGGCTCAGAATATGGATCTGTTGGTGCTTCGGGAGCCATTTATGGTGTCTTTGGTGCATTCTTGTATCTTGCGGTGTTCCGCATGTCAAGCTTAGACGATGCGACTCGCAAAACAATTTTTAGTCTCATCCTATTTGGACTTGTCTATTCCTTCATTGCTCCAAACATTAATATTTGGGCTCACTTAGGCGGCGCTATTGCAGGGTTTGCGATGATGAGCTTGGTCGCTCTACGAAAAAAATAAGCCATGACAATAAGAAAAAAACCGCTTATCGCGGTTGATTTCATTGGTATTTCCACGAAATAATATTATTAATAATAGGACATTGTAATGCCGTAATTCCTGAATCAGCAGGATTCAACGGTTTTATTTTGACAAGCGTACATGTCGCTGTATCAAATGAGGCTGAAGATGAAATTTCAAAGGGGTGTAATCCACCTACACCTGGATCAAAGGTAATGATGATGGAAGTAGCCCAACTCGGACGACTGCTCCAAGCCTGTTGCAATTCGATAAATTTACTGCAGCAGGTTGACCCTCCACCGCTACCACCTGATTTGGGAGGTTTCCCTGGATTTGAAGGCTTGCCAGGCTTAGGCGGTTTTTTCGGAGGCATATAATCACCTCCTTTCATCTTAATCCTCTATTATATCAGTCGAGTGCAATATGGCTTGTACGATTGTCTGCTAGTCTCGCAAATATCTAAAGTTCCTCCTTCATCAACCAAACAAGTAGATGTCCGTTATACACTTGAATAGATGTTACTTCAAACCCTGATCTCTCCGCCAGAACCGAACATTTCATCTGAGTCAAGGTTAAGAATCCAATTCTGATCGGATTGAATCGTTTCTTCCCATTGCTGCTTACGTAAATCGATCTCGTTGTTAAATTTAGACGAGGTGTTCTCTATGAGACGAATAGGTACGCCTTTGAGCATATTTAAGATCACTTCAACGGTATTGTCATTGCTACCATCATCAATAATAACGGCCTGATCGATATATTTGCGATGTTCCTCTAGCACTTAAGTTAAATAGCGACCGGACTCGTTCTTGACGACCATGCTCAAGGTCAGTGTTGGTCGATTAAAAATAATAGTAGGAAATAAAGGCTCACTCTTAGCCTCAATTGAATATTCCATTATTACTTCCTTGCCGATCTCAGCAAGAAATTCGTCCGCGCCTTTAAGATCTGAATCCCGATAAATGTGATAAGCCGGATAATGGGTATCTCAGAAATAATGTCTTTTTCCGCCGCAAGTAGTTGATCTACTGTACCGGGATGCAGCAGTACATCGGAATCAATTAACAGAATATAGTCATACTTGAATTCGATCGCTTTGCTTATCAAGCTATTTTTGAAGTCTGCGACCTTCCAAATCAGCTGTTCGTTCCAATAATGTGTCGTTTCATTACGAGCGTAGTCATCCTGCTGCCCTGAATTCTCAATCAAAATATAATTAACGGGATTAACAATTTGGGCAAATTGCTGGAGAAGCGCACTTGAAGTTGATTCTTGATTATCGTCAATAAAGCAATATCCAAACTCCACACCCCACATTAAGAATATTTACTATGGAGTTGTCGAGTTGAGTCCTTCAACTTGAATAGATAATGATAATCACTTCTGTTATCCATAAAATGTCCATTTGCGCACATCTGACGACGATATGTATATTGATAATAGGATTTAATAATTTGTTAGTCAGGGGGTTAATCCGATGCTAGATGCTGACTACCACCATCTGGATCACGTCAAGGAACAGCAAAAATCAAAGAAGACATTATGGATTACCTTAATATTGACCTTATTCTTTACTGTCGTTGAGGTGATCGGCGGTTTACTCTCACAATCACTAGCCTTATTATCCGATTCCGCACATATGATATCCGATGTTCTTGCCTTAGGACTAAGCATGTTCGCCATTTTCATGGCCACACGCAAACCCAACAATCACTATACATTCGGATATTTAAGGTTTGAGATCATCGCTTCCTTTCTTAATGGACTGACGCTCATTGTCATAGCCGTATGGATATTTTTTGAAGGAATTAAGAGAATGATCCACCCTCAAGAGGTGGACTTGAAGCTGATGCTGATCATCGCCGTAATCGGACTAATCGTTAATATCACGTTAACTTACGTACTATCACGCAGCATGAAGGAAGAAGAGAATCTAAATGTGAAGAGTGCTCTTTGGCACTTTATCGGGGATCTCCTAAGCTCTATTGGTGTCATTGTTTCTGCAATCTTAATCCATTACACTGGTTTGCAAATCTTAGATCCCTTGATCAGTATGGTGATCGGAGCAATCATCTGTATCGGTGGGTCAAGAATTGTACGCGAAGCGTATCTCATCCTTATGGAATCCGTACCGCCACAATTCGATTTAGATGAGATTCGCCAAGACATCGGAACAATCGAAGGTGTTGAGGACGTTCATGAGATGCATCTATGGGCAATATCAACCCAGCACTATTCGTTAACCGCTCATGTTTTCATTCGAGCCGACATCCAACCGTTCTGCGTCATTCTAGCTGTCAACGAAGTGCTTAAGAACAAATACAAGATCGCCCATTCCACAATCCAAATCGAGCACGCCACCATCCATGACCATGGAGAGTATGGCAAAAAGTTTTTACTTACTCATAGCTAATAGGAATAAACCATGGGTAGCAGTTAAAATGACTGTTACCCATGGTTTAATTAATCGCATTAATCGTTTATCAAATCCGCTTCATGCTCATTTTCTGATTCTTAATGTACAGTTGCCGTCGTATTGTATCGATAAGCGATAATCTTACATTACTGATCTCTAGGAAGAAGGAATGAGATGAAAAAATTATCCCTCCCCCTCATCATCCTACTCGTAATCTTCGCAGTCGTGTACTTTCAATCGTCCCCCGCAGAGGTAGCCGCACAGACCAAGTTCCAAGACGAGTCCGTGCAGATGATCGTTTCATCGAATCAGCCTACCGCCTCCAGTATGCATGAAAACTCCTTTGCGCTGACTCTAAAGGACACATCGGGTAATCCGATCCAGCATGCTGATCTTCAAGCAACTCTAGTTATGCCGAACATGTATTGCGGAATCATTCCTACTGAAATTGTTGAAGATGAGCCCGGAACGTACCAAGTGAAGGGTATACCTGTCATGCAAGGCAAGTGGGAGGTACAAATTACACTAAAAACAACGAGTAAGCTCATCCATGTCAAGCATCCCTTTATTGCCGATTAATTAATGCTATTAAATAAATTCACCACAACCAGGGGTGAATGGACGGAATCCATCCGTTCGCGACAAAGCCTTTCATCAGCGATAAAATCCCCATCATATAGGCCATCGTCGCGCCGACCGTTCTCATCCCTTTTCTCCATTTTTTCTGAATCCCACTTGCAAAGAGGCCCGTCAACAGTAATATCGGGAAGGTGGCTAACCCAAAAACGAACATAATGAGAATCCCATCGGTCCAAGATCCAGTAGCAGCGGCATTCATCTGCATCGCATAGGTGAGTCCGCACGGAAGGAAACCGAGCATTAAGCCTGTCATATAAATACCGGTTAGCTCGTATTGTTCTCTGATACGGGCAATTTTCTTACTCCAATACCGATTTCCGGGGAGAAGATTATGAGGAATAGGTAACGTGTAACGAAAGTAGGTCCACAACAGAATAAGAATTCCCCCAACAATACTTGCAATGCTCTGAACGCCGACAAACCCACCCGCTACATTTAGGAATGAACCCGCGAAACCCATAAATCCACCGATCAACGAATAGGTTGTCACCCTTCCTGCATTGTAGCTAAGCACGGACTTCAGTGGGGATTTCTTCGCATTAAGTGCAAAGGAGGATGCTATCCCACCGCACATGATCAAACAATGAGGAGCTCCTGCAATACCCGCTAAGGCCACAATAACTAAAGAATTCCCAGAAATCATTCGCTAGCGCCCCCTTCTCTTACCCCCGACGCTTGCCGTTCCTCTGGAGTCTTAACGCATTCGTAACGACGGTGATAGAGCTCGCTGCCATTCCAACGCAAGCGACTCGTGGATCTAAATATCCTAGGGCAGCAAAGGGAACAGCAATAAAGTTATAGACGACAGCAATACCTAAGTTTTGTTTAATATTTCTCATCGTTGTTCGACTGATCGCTATCGCTTCCAGTACGCTAGATAAACGATCATTGACGAGAATGATATCTCCAACTTCCTTCGCAGAGTTCACCCCACCCCCCATCGCAATGCCGATGTTCGCAGCGGACAAAGCCGCTGTGTCGTTATTGCCATCACCGATCACAGCGACAATACGCCCCTGACTACGCAGATCTCGTACCGTACCCAGCTTCTGTTCGGGGCTCATCCCCGCATGCACTTGCTCAATTCCCGCTTCATCGGCTATCTTGCTGGCGGGTAGCGGCTGATCTCCCGTTACCATCCATACCTCTGCCTGAGATTTCAACCTTCGAACGACTTCAGAAGCATCCTCCCTAAGTGGATCACTTAAAATGAACCATCCTGCTAATTGTGAATTGATCGAGATATAGAGAATTGTTCTACCAACTTCTTCAGAAATAGGTGCGGCCTTCTCTGTCATCTGAATACGTTCCGAACGTAGCCATTTCAGGTGGCCAACGCGAATGATTTTCCCTTCCACTTGCCCAGACATTCCGTTACCGGGGATTTCCAATACATTCGAGGATTCCGGTAAAATCAATCGGTGTCTTTCCGCTGCTTGGAGTATCGCTTGTGCCAGTAAGTGCGAGGAATGCTGTTCGATAGAGGCGGCCATACGAAGCAAGTACGTATCCGATACTCCTAGTGAACAGATGGTCGTCAGCTTAGGTTTGCCTTCTGTTAACGTCCCTGTTTTGTCGAGCAGCACGTGATCAATAAGGTGGAGCTCCTCCAGAGCTCGGCCGTCTTTGAACAAAATGCCTGATCGTGCAGATTGTGCGGTTGCGATGAGGATAGAAACAGGCGTAGCAAGGCCTAAGGCACAAGGACAGGCGACTAGAAGCACAGATAAAGCGTAGCTGATCGCCTTTTCCGAGGCTCCTTCATTCCCCGGAAGATACCATGCCAGAAATGTACCCAAAGCACATAGGATCATGAACGGGACGAAATAGGCTGCAACACGATCTACTTTGCGTGCAATCACGGGTTTGTTGCTTTGTGATTCCTCAACCATCGCGATCATCCGAGATAGACGCGAGCCTTGCCTGTCGCTGCTCGCTTTAATATGAAGCTTCCCATTCAAGCACCGTGTTCCGCTGTACACCTGATCTCTAATCGACCGCACTACAGGCAAGCTTTCACCCGTCAGTAGGGATTCATCGATTTCCGATATTCCGAAAACAACAATTCCGTCTGCTGAAATCCACTCGCCTGCTTGAACGCATACAATTTCACCTTGTATTAACTCTTCTGCCGGTATCCATACCTCTACATTCCCTCGAATGACACGAACGAGGCGGATCTGGAGATCATACAGCTCGTTAAGATCCTTTAGGGCCTTCCCCTTCGCGATTGATTCAAGCAGCTTTCCAAGCAAGATAACCGTCAAGATCATAGCAATTGCATCGAAATATAGAGCGATATGAGGGATATGCCCCCCATGGTGATTTCCGCGGAAAATCTGATAATGACTATAAAAATAAGCAGCTGTAGTGCTTATGACAATCAATACATCCATATTGGCACTTCGTTGCTTTAATGCCTGATAAGCGCCAAGGAAAAACGGATATCCGATATAAAATTGCAAGATCGTCGCGATTAGCCATTGAAAATAAGGATTAACAAAGAAAGGGGGGACATACACGAATGAGGAAAGGATCGGAAAATGCATAAACATCCCCCAGAGGAGAGGGATGGAGAGGACGAGTGCTGCTATGAATCGAATCAGATAGTTCCGGATTTCCGCATCATTAGCTGCTCTCGGCTGAAGTCCCTTTTCAATTCCATAGCCTAATTGTTCGATCTTCCGACAAATATCGGATTCACTAACCGATTTAGGCTCTAATTGAACTGACGCTTGAGCAGTTGCCAGATTAACTGAGACCCCAAGAACACCTTCGACACGCCCTACGGCCTTCTCAATCCTCGAGGAGCATGCAGCACAAGTCATACCTGTGATATACAATCGTATCGTTTGCAAGACTATCCCTCTTCTCACACATCGGACTTAAACGGATTTCGCTTGTCCTCTAATCTATGTGTAGGGATAATCATTCAGAATTAGTTCTGGAAGTAACCTTGTTCGTAAGCGTATCGCGTTAATTGAACCCGGTTATCCAAATGCAGCTTTTGCAAAATATTTTTGAGATGGTTCTTCACCGTATGCTCGGAAATATCCAGCTTGTCCGAAATATCGCGATTGGATAAACCCTTTGCTACCCATCTTAATATTTCCTGCTCCCGTGGAGTTAGCGGACTGTTATCTGACTTAGGCGCCTCCTTCTGAGCGAATTCCAACAAGATACGTTGGGCTAGTTCTCTCGAGAAAGGTGCTTGATCATAAATAACAGCTCTTAAATACTCATGCCAGGTCGAAGGGTTTAAGTTCTTAAGTAAATACCCTTGCGCGCCCTTCTTCAATGCTTCGAACAAATGTGTAATATCGTCTGACACGGTTACCATAACGATTTTAACGTAGGGATATCGAGACTTAATTTCTTTAGTCGCCTCAAGTCCACCCATGTCCTTCATATTAATATCCATAAGAATAAGATCCGGCATCCATTTCTCTGTGAGTTGAATGGCTTCTATTCCACTTGTTCCCTCTGCGACAATGTCGAAAATCGGGTCAGAGCTGAGAATGGTTCTAATCCCTTCTCTAGCGTGAATATGGTCGTCAACGATTACAACACGGATAGATGAGTTCATAGTTATGTCACCCCGTTATTTCGATTTGTTTATAAGGCTGCTTCCAGTAGTGTCTTAATTTGTTCCTTATCGGTCAATTCACCTAATTTGATCTGCCGGAGCTTTCCTGAATGATCGATGATAAAGGTCGCGGGTAGCCCAACTAACTGATACGCTTCTGAGATTGTGCCCGTTACATCAATAATAACGGGAAAGGAAATGTCATGAGCTTTCAGAAACTCGTTTACTGTGCCTCTTGATTCTCCCACATTTACGGATACAAGTTCAAAATCGATTTCATTGGATTGATACATTTCTTCAATGAGGGGCATTTCCTCTACACAAGGATGGCACCAAGAGGCCCAGAAGTTAAGAAATACAACTTGATCTTCATAGCCACGAAGAGTAACAGACTGTCCCACAGTATTCGTTGCCGTAAAATCTGGTGGAGCAGCTCCGATACGAATCGAGCTTGTTTCCTGATGTGTATCCGCTTGTTGATCCGCCACAAACACCCATACTAATGCGACGACGGAGAGGATGGCTATTAATGTACTTAGGATGCTTCTTCTCGTCCAGCTTCCCGGCTTCATTGCAGTGCCTCATGGAATGCGGCATGAAGAGCTTGAGCACCAAATTTCATCCGGTAGTTGTCGACTGTACCTTCTCCTCTGTTAACCCCATTATTAAGAAAAATGACGTAGTCTGCAACCTCTTCCGCTACCTGCAGCTGATGAGTCGAGAAAATAACCGCATGTCCTTCTTGTTTAATCCCCTTGACTAATTGTACGAACTCATTCATCCAGAAAGGATCTAGTCCATTCGTCGGCTCGTCCATGATCAAGAGAGGAGGCTTAGCTAGAATCGCTTGAGCAAACAATAAGCGTTGGCGCATTCCCTTGGAGAACGTATGGACTTTGTTGTTTTTCTTATGTTCTAACCCCACCAAAGTTAGCACTTCAACGATACGTTGCTTCGGTACACATCTAAGTGCTGCCCAGAAGGATAACGCTTCATATGCGGTCAACCCGTTGCTGAATTGGTAATCATCAGGCATATAGCCGATTTGCTTGGCAAAATTCGCTCTATCTTTTCCCCACTGCATTCCATTAATTTGAATATTTCCATGAGTAGGCTGCATAATACCCGCAATCATTCGCAAGATCGTGCTTTTCCCTGCACCGTTCCCTCCACACAACGCAAGAACTTGACCAGAGGCGATGGATAAGTCGATATTATCGACAATTTGCTGCCCTTTGATTGATTTGCTTACTCCTGAAACCTTAACGATAGTGTCATCCATGAGAGCGCCCTCTTTCCCATTTCCAATAAACGAGGCCCATAGATATGCCAATCCAAGCTATGCACACTCCTAGGAATAAGAGCGTTCCGCTAGGCTGGTGGATCCAGCTTACCCATTGATAATATTCCGGACCTAAGATGGAGCCTCCTCCAAGCTTTATGACGACGAATAATCGAACTAGCTCGGCCGGGTTAAAGAAGGTTAGCACAACTAATATCGGCTTAATCCATAAATAAGGAAGATTATCTAATATGGAGATCAGAATGGTTGGCCAGCCTATAATGAAGAAGAACCATATCGAGACACTGATCGTCAACGCTTGCCATCGATTTCGTGATAACGAACCCACGATCAAGGATATGGATAGAAATAATAGCACGAGCCCGACTGAGAACGATAGAAAGAGGATGTAAGTATTTAGATCAAAGCTGGTGCCCGTGAGCACGCTTGCGATCCCCATCAGTCCGTAGCCGAACCCAACTATCGTTACTAACACGACTGATAATCCTAAGTATTTACCAATGACGAATGACATCGTTCCTAGAGGATAAGTAGATAATAATTGCCAGCTCCCCTCCTCCTTCTCTGACGTTAACGAGAAAGAGCCTAAGAACAGAGTCATCAAGGGCAATAAGTATAAAATCAAACTTAGCATGGAGCCTGTAATTCCCGAATAGCCTTGAACGATATTTTGCGAGTTTATGAGCAACAAGCTAAGGCTGAATATCGAAAATAGAGCGAGGTAAGAGTAGGCCCACGGATTTCGAAAGCCGATCTTAATCTCTCTTCGCGCGACTTGCAACAAATCTCTCATCGTTACATCCCCATATCATTCTTTTTGTCGCCGTCCATCTCGCTATGCATGTTCTCCTCGTTATGCTCGTCCATATCACCCATCTTCATCATATCCCGATTCTGCTCCCATGTATGGGAAGACAAATCCTCTGAGCTCATCAGCTTACCTACACCTTGCTCTGCAATGAAGGCTTCAGCGGACTTCTTGTCCTTAAAGCTAATAATTCCGTAAGCCATCGGTGTACGTAATGAAGCATCATACACATAAGAAGCTTTCTTATATTCAATCCAATCCTTATCGTTATAGTCGCGGACGTAGTCCATTCCGATGTTATCTGCTCCATTTGATGACTTCCATTTGTTCATGCAGCCAATATCATCGAATTTGAGCGTTTTACCATCCTTTGTTGTCAATTGCGTCGCATAGGCATCATCCTTCACCTGCATTTTACAATTCGCGCAAATATCAACCTCTTCGTTGATCGGAACCGCCTCATACTTCTTTCCACCGCAGCCCGCTAATACCGTAATCGCCATTAAGATTACCAATGCCATTGTCCATTTTCTCATTGTTTTCTTACCCCCAAGAATAGAATGATGAAGATTGATACAAATAGTAGAAGAGCTCCAACAAGACCGATCCATACACTTGATCCAGTGGATAGATTAGCGTTGTCGTCAATGCTTGAAGCTTGACTCATCAAGGGTGAGTGATCCTTAGCCCAGCTTTCCTGATCATCCGAGAACATACTACTTAAGAACGTCATGCCTGGCGATTGGAAAAAGATCTGGTACGCAGATGTCTTCGAGATAAGCTGTTGATAGAAAGGGTTGATGGTATAAGCCATATCGCTTGTTCCGTTCTTGTCCACGTCTAACCCTTGAAAGGCGTCCCAATAGTTACCGTCCATCCGATTCCCACTGCTATCCAATGCCTCTGCTTCGATTACATTGGATATAAAACGATTGTTGTTCAATTCATTTCCTTCAGATTCAAGAAATTGAATTCCCATGAAATTACGTAGGATTGAATTATCTCTAAGCTGATTGTTTGAGGATTGCTCTACATAGATCCCCACTCGATTACCTTCAACAATATTGCTCTTAATTACCGAGGTCTGAACATCGAACAACAGAATCCCCTGAGAGTTCACGTTCTCGCTCTGCTTACGAAAGGAGTTCCCGGATACAAGGGCATCCTTCACACCCATGACCATCGCTCCAGTGACGTTAAATTCACCTACATTACCGACCAATGTTGTGCCTTTGGTATACATCGAATGAAAGCCATATCGTGATCGATAGAGTTTGTTACCTTCTACGTTTACACGATCGCTATTCTCCAAGTAGATTCCATCACGCATGTCGTATATTTCGTTGGCTTCTATACGATTATCATGGGAGTTATACAGATCGATCCCATTCTGCTTCTTAGCCATGCTTGTTTTCTTGTCTTTCTTAGTCTTAAACCACGTGATCGTATTCTCTTTAAACAGTCCCCTATCCGCGTCTCGAACTAGAATTCCGAAGCCACGAGTTTCTATCGTCATCTGTTCAATGACAGCCCCATCTGCAGTAACGAGTATGGCAGATGATTCACCTGAAGGGCTGTGCTGTATAGAGAATTGACTTAGTTCAACCTGTTCGGAACGTATTTCTATAGCAGGTTGATTACTTTCATTACGTACGCTGACAGCTGCTCCACCTATAATCGTAAGCGGCTTGTTGATGATAGCAGGACCTTCATACTCTCCCGCGGGAAGCTTGATTACATCTCCCGATTTGGCCGCATCAATGATCTGCTGTAAGTGTTCAGCTCCGGCATTCCTATTTGCCGCCGAGATAGAGTCTTGTATTACGATCGTAGAATAAGTAAGTAATAGCAGTCCGCAGCAGAGGAAACGAGCAATTGAGTGGCGAATCATTCGACCACATCCAGCTCTTTCTTCTTAGTGATATGGACATCATCATGATAGAGATGGATAAACACCTCATATTGGGCTGCTGCCTTAAATGTGTAGGAGGTCTCATATTTCCCTCCACCAAGGTTGTCTAGATCGATAATCTCCGCTGGGATATTGAATGCGCGAACCTCAAATTGCACTTCCGTGTTCTCTGCGTTAATTAATCCAGTTACATTAGCTCCAAGCTTGATTTCTTGACCCGCTTGAGGAGGAGCTGGTACGGTAACCAGTTCAACGGAAACATCCTTGGGGTCTTCTCCAGCTTGATTAGTGGAGGTTCCACAAGCAGTCATAATAATCATGAATACACTAAGCAATAACAGTAGATTCCACTTTGAGATTTTCATTAGATCACTCCGACTCGTTAATATGTATCTTCCTAACTACTATATCTCGCCAATGATTAACAAAAAATGACTCTAAGGGGCTATTATGAGCTTGATATTTGACTATTTTGTGTAGAGTTGTGTCCATCTAAATAAGGAAAAGGACACCTGTTTGGGTGCCCTCTTGCCGTCATTATTTTTAATTGGACTCAACTACATATGAGCAACTCCGGACTGAGGCTTCTTCGTGGATGCGAGTCTACTCGCTCCAACGAACATCGCCGTAATCAAACCAATTCCCCCGACACAAATGCTAAGGATAAAACCATGATTGATTGCGGTGCCGAGCGACTCTTGTAGGAACTTACGGATTTGCGGATCAAGCTTGTCAGCTCCTCGCATTAATAGCTCCGGATTAGCTAGCGTGCTTATTTTATCCGCTGGAATTCCGACCTTAGTGGCACCATCCGCAATTAAAGTCGTCAAATTATTATTCACGATGGTAGCCATAATAGATGCGCCCAATACGCCGCCGATATTGCGCCAGAAGCCAACGATGGAAGAGCTGACCCCCATGTATTTGGGATCAACATTTGCAGCTATTGCGCTCTGAGCGACACTCATCAAAGGACCAACCGCACCAAAGCCAAGTATGATCATTAATAAAATCATATAACCACTAGAAGCCTCGCTGCTGACTACGTACAGCAAGCAGGAAACCACGATAGACATGAGCATTGAGACCACCATCAACGTGCGAAAAGCAAACTTGGACTGCAAGAAGCCAAACAATACAGCCCCAGCTATTAAGGAAGCCATCATGGGCGTTAAAGTTCCATTGGAGTTAGAGTGTCCCAGCACTCCAACCGTAAAGCTAGGCAAATAAGTAATCGCTGAAAACATGAGCACACCTTGACAGAAGCAGAGTATGCTTGTTCCAAGAACCATCTTGTTCTTAAAAATCCGCAGCGGAAGCACAGGTTCGGCAGCACGCAACTCGACCCGAAAGAACAGAGTACCCATGATAACAGCTGTAGCAAACAGGCTAATGATCTGCCAAGAACTCCAAGCGTAATCCTTGCCCCCCCATTCCAGTGCAAGCATTAAGGATACTGTTGTAATGATTAGCAATACTGTACCGATATAATCAATTTTTGGTTTACTTTCCGAACGAGTTTCCTTTAACGCAATCATAAGAACAATCATCGACGCCAGACCGATCGGAACGTTAACATAGAAGTTCCATCTCCAACCGAGATGATCCGCAATAAAACTACCTAATTGGGGGCCAGCAACAGAAGAAAGACCGAAGATTGCTCCGAACACGCCAGCCATTTTCGCTGCATCCTTCGGATCCTTGAATATCGTGTAAATAATTGTGAAGCTGATCGGGAATAACGCACCTGAGCCAATGCCCTGAATAACGCGGAAGAAAATGAGCTGATCCACGCTTTGAGCCACTCCGCATAACGCTGACCCGACTAGAAATAATCCGATTCCGATTAAGTAGAACAGCTTTCTACCGAAGATATCCGACATTTTACCGAACACGAGCATCGTACTTGTAGCCGCTAACATATAGGCCGTAAACACCCAGCTTATTTTATCAAACACATTAAAGTCTTCACTTAACTTACTTATACACGATGCAACAATCGTATTGTCTAATGAAGACATCAGCAATCCAAGAGCCATTGCTATGACAATAAGACCTTTTTTTGAGCCTGTTCCCGTCATTCTATTTCCTCTTCTCTTGTTCTAATTGTTCCATCTGCACTAACCCCTCAGCGATCGCCTCCAAATTGGCACGATATCCTTTAAGTCCGATTTGAATACAAATGATTTTCGTCAGAGGCAGATAGTCCTTCTCGTGTTCAAACAGATCATTTAATCGGTCTAAATTCATTTGAAATGCCCTTTGTGCCTCGTGAAGCCAAGCGATGACCTTGTCATATCCGACATACTCCCCAAAGAAAAGCCTCATTAAGAAATCAGACTTGAAGGAATCATTCTCCACAGGGCTAAGCATGTAGGCGTTAAACTTGGCTCTACCGAACTCAGTGATCGTATAGACGTTCTTATTCGGTTTTCCTTCCTGCTGGACGTTCTCCTTCGTGATGAGCTCCTCCTGCTCCATCCGACTGAGAGTGGGATAGATCGTCCCATAGCTTGATTGATAAAAATAATTAAACAATCCTTCCAACGATTGTTTAATTTCATAACCGGATGACGACTTCTTCATAAGCATCCCTAAGATCACATCTTGGCTGTTCATTCCCAATTCCCCCGATAGGTTGCAACTTCTTACATAGGTGTGTACCATTGTTTTCCATGAATAATATATCAGTCCGATATATATCGAGTCAATATATTTTTCGCCTAATAAATAGGTTTTAAAAGAAAAAAATGGTGACACAGGAAAAGAAACTCCTGCACCACCACATTTGATTGGGTCAATTGCTCAGCTCTTCGCATTTTCTATCTCAACTACAGTTACTTTTTCTTCGGGCTCGTCATCAACGATGCCTTTGGTTGAATTCCGGAACTCCCGTAACGTATCACCGAAAGCCCGGCCTAATTGTGGCAGCTTGGCAGGACCAAATACAATTAACGCGATGGCTAATATAATAATTAACCCTGAAATGCCGATATTGTTAAACATTGCAGCACCTCCCTCCTCGACGAATTTCACTTGAATGCATATAGAAAGGTAAGCCTGCAGCGCTGGAAGTCCTCATCGATTAGGTCGGACGAACAGAAAGAATCGTCCTCCTGCGATGATACCTCGACGAGATGAATGCGCTGATTTCAAATAACACAATGAGAGGCACCGTAACCGAAAGATGGGAAACGAAATCCGGAGGTGAAATTAACGTACCTAGGACAGCTAGCCCCACATAAGCGTATTTCCGAATATGTTTTAGCTTCTCCGGCGTAAGCATTCCAATCCGCGTTAGAAACATCATCACAAGCGGCATCTCAAAGGCAATTCCCATCGGTAACAGAAAGCTGACCAGGAACGAAACATAGTGCTGTATCCCGTAAACCTCTGAAGCTCCGAGACCTTGATTAAGCTGAACCATAAATCGAATCATCATCGGCAGAGCAACGGTATAGCCGAAGCCAACACCTGATAGGAACAACAAGAGTGACATTGGCACATAGAGTAATGTCGATTTCGCTTCCGTGTCTGTCATACCTGGCCGGGCAAAAGCCCAGAGATGGTAAAACAGCATCGGCAACGTCAACACAACTCCAACGAGTAGCGCACACTTCATATACACGACGAGACCGTCTGAAAATGCAAAAACGCTCCATTCCACCCGTACTGAACCTAAATGTTCTTTAATATAGGTCAATATCGAGGATGAAAGATATAAACCGAAGCTTAGCGAGACAATGAAAAAAGCACCAACGTACATGAGACGCTTGCGGAGCTCCGACAGGTGGACGACGAGGTCACGATCAACAACCTCAGAACCTTTTGCCTTGCTGTCAACGATATCCTCCGTCATATAGATCTCTCCTTTACCAGTAGCATCGAAAAAAGATATAAGAAAAGCATTTCCCTGATAATGGATTTTCATCCAAACAAAAAAACTTCCCCAACAAAAGTTGGAGAAGCCGTAGTCCGATTAACTAATTATGTTCAATTACCCGACATTCATTTTGTAACCTACCCACTCATGATGACGATAAGGTAGAAAGTTGATTTTAAAGTCAGAGCTTACTCGTTCAAAGCGCTCCTTCACTAGCCTATCAACGATAACTGAGCCGCTTGACATATTCGCATATTCAACTGCGCTCTCTATAGCTTCCCCATAATATAAGCTGTTTAGGGGGACTTCCAGACCGGTTTGGAAGCCATACACAGATCCTATGCTGATCCCGACGCCACATTGAAAGCTCATATCAATTCCATCTCTAATCAAAGACGGGTTAATAATCTTCGTTATGGCATTAAAAATTTGTAGCCCGCACATGCAGCTGTAGCTCCCCGCATCCGGCTCTGAGATCGGGAATGTTGCAGTAACGGAATGATGATTCGCTTCAATAAGCGTTCCTCCCCAGCCGGACACGATCTCTGAGATAACGGTTATAAATCGGACGATGCCAACTTGGGTTAATTCAAGATCTTGGTCATGATTCTGCTTCTCGCTGCTTAATGTCTGTGCTGTCAAATTCAAGACGATATATTGGTCTTCCGTAGGGGGCAACTCAAGTTCTGTTGTCTTCATTTCAACGAGGAGCTTTGATTTCTCCATAATATGCTCGTAAGTGGCTTTAACGGTTTCAGCATAGTGCATAAGACACCTCCCAAGAGATTATTATTGATAAATTCAAACAAAAAAAACCCATAACCTACCGTGCATACGCACAAGCGCACTGATAGTTAAGGGCCTTAAATAAACACAAAGACCCCTTGAAAGGGTCTGAAGGATTCCAAAAAAGTGAGATACAGACCCATCTACTGCTGACGAGGTTAGCTGACGGACTCGGGTAAGATGGTACCCTACATTCCCAATGAATGATTCGCCCCTAATAAACTGGTTCCCCCGCTTCTCAACCTAAGTAGATCGAGAATTAAGCGTAATTTAATACTAAGCGCATAATAATGTATTGTCAAACAAACCTCACATGACTTACTAAACATGTATGTTGACTAAGTTAGGATGAAAAGCTAAAATTATAAGGTAATATGAAATTTTAAAAATCCGCTACGAAGTGACCTATCGCTTAGCGGAAGAGCAAAGGATTTTCTTTCTCTTCCGCTATTATTTTTATTCTTACAAGACAGAAAGGTGTTCGATGATGACCACAGATTACCGTATCCTTCTTTACTACAAATATGTACCTATCGATGACCCAGAAGCCTTTACTGCAGAGCATCTGCAATTTTGCAAAGACCTTGACGTTAAAGGAAGAATCCTTATTGCCAGTGAAGGCATTAATGGAACTCTCTCTGGCACAATAGAGCAAACGAACAAGTATATGGAGGTTATGCACGCCAACCCTCTATTTCATGACCTTCTCTTTAAGATCGACGAATCCAGCGGACATGCTTTTAAGAAGCTATTCGTACGACATAAGCAAGAGCTCGTCACATTGCGCTATGACACTAAACTAAACCCGCATGTCGATGGTGGTGGAAGACTGACGCCTAAGCAGTTCCATGAGGTGATGCAACGAGATGACGTCCTCATCCTTGATGGAAGAAGCGATTACGAATATGATCTCGGTCATTTCCGCAATGCGATCAAGCCAGATCTGGAAACGTTCCGCGAATTCCCAGAATGGATTCGTAACAATCTTGCCGAGCATAAAGATAAACAAATTCTAACGTATTGTACCGGTGGAATCCGCTGTGAAATGCTAACCGCCGTCCTTAAAAATGAAGGCTTCCAGGATGTCTATCAGTTGGATGGAGGCATCGTCACCTATGGTCAAGACCCCGAGGTTCAAGGTCGTGGCTTTGACGGAAATTGTTATGTGTTCGATGAACGCGTCTCTGTACGGATAAATCAAACCAATGAACATATCCTCGTTGGCGAATGTCACCATTGCGGTACGAAAACGGATCGCTATATTAACTGTAAGGACGATACTTGTCATGACCAGCATCTAGTATGCGACGAATGCGAAACGACTAAAAATGGGTATTGTTCCACCGAATGCGAGAGTCATGATCTTGTACTTCAGTCCTCAAATCATTAGTCGTTATCTGGAGGTCTTATAATGAAAGATGATTTGGACTTATCCACTCGCCACAAAATCATGCAAATGCTAAAAACTTCAGGAGAGCATACGGCCAAAGACCTCACTGACAAGCTTGGAATTACCGGCATGGCTGTCAGACGCCACATCTCTATCCTGGAACGGGACGGCTTAATCGATTCTACAACGGTCAAACTTCCGATGGGAAGACCTGCAGCAGTTTATCGCTTGACGGATCAAGCCGATGATTATTTTCCGAAAAAGTATCACTCGGTGGCGCTCGACCTGTTAGCTGAGCTAGAAGGTCAAGCTGGTGAACCGATGGTGAATCAACTGTTCGATCTTCGCCAAGCTACCTTACTCCAAAGGTACGAAAGTAAGATGGCGAATATGAATTTAGAGCACAAAGTTGCTGCCCTGTCCGAGATCCAGAACGATAACGGCTATATGGCAACTTGGGAAAAAAATAGCGAACAAGATTATACGTTGACCGAGTACAATTGTCCGATCGCTAAGGTCGCCAATAAGTATAACCATGCGTGTAGCTGTGAATTAAAGCTATTCGAGTCACTGCTTGGCGCTGAGGTCAGCCGTACCGATTGCCTGGCCAAAGGGGACAAAAAATGTGTGTATCATATCCGTTCCCAACAAGCATAAAAAAACGCTTCTTTCCTCAAGCTAATTGGAAAGAAGCGTTTTTGTTTTGGGTGCAAGTGATTGTCTGATTGTCAGCTTTCTAAGTGTTTCGCGTTGATTCGAAAGGGACTGCCGATAAAAATCAGCATTCAAGCTTACCTCGATTAGCGCTCTCTTCGTCGCATCGATGGCTAGCCCTTCATCTTCAAGGATGAAATAGGCTACCTGATAGCTAAAGGTTTCAAGCCTTCGTAAGATCTCAACTTTGTAATCCAGATTCACGATAGGACATTCTTTACGATTGAACATCGATATTCAGCAAGCGTAAATTTTTCATCTGCTCTTCAGAATTCGAGGCCGGACCTTCATAGGTTGCCTGACCTTTATACAAGACAGTCCCTGTCGCTGTGTCTAGAACCGCAAGCTGCGGAATCGAATCTTTGCGAAGTAGCACGTAAACTCGGTTTTGACTCAACCTTAAGGATCCAATGTCATCCGCTCCAAGCTGCTGTGCGGATAGGGAAGTGATTCCCTCGAGCTTCTGATCCAATGATAAATCGTAGCGTGACAAAGTTATGGCATTCGTATTATTTCTCAAGTTAGATAGAATGTTACCATTAAGTGTAAAGTCATTTGAATCATCTTCGAGCTTGTTCTTATTTTTATAAATTAGTAGTTCGTTCAGCTTGCCTGTCTTATAGGAATAGGAGAATAAGTCCTCGGATACAGAATCTAGTCTATAGCTATTGGAGGATTCTTTCGTTCTCCGATCCTTGCGAACGCTTAATACAACAAACTCTCCTGGCTTTGAACGTATTTCATTCGTAATGGCAAATAAATTAAGCTCCTCGTTCTCACCACTCCTAATTCCATGGTTTAACATCTCATTTCGAATCAACTGGCCACTTTTCAAGTCAACAACGTAGTCGTGTAACTCAGAAGAGGCTTCTACGTGCTGACGGACTAAGAGGTGAATTTGATCATCAACCCTCTGAACGTCTAAGATATCAATCCAAGAATAGTTAGCTTCATCACTAATATCAACCCTATACTGAGTAACATTTCCTGTCTTCTCGTTCAATAAGTCTATTTTCAAGTTCGCGTCCAACATGGAGTTATTGTTACGATGTACGATCCCTTCCGCATAGATTAGCCATTCCTCGTCTTTGTAGAAGCTGTCCATTAAACCTTTTCCTCTCATGAAATTGCGATGTTCCTTCTTTAATGCCTTCATGTCCGAATCCCTAAATTTCCAGGATTGATTATTGAAGAGAGATTTAGCAAACTCTGATCTGTCTTTTCTGTAGATACTCCCATCTGTGTCCACAGTTAAAGATTCCCACAACATCCTACCGCCATAAGATCCGCTCAACTTCACCATTTGGGCTTCATCGGGATTGCCTTCCAACGTACTTAGCTTATATTCAGGCAAACGGTCCATCGCACCGTTCACGTAGTAGGCACCGATTCCAACAACAATAAATACACCCAGTATTACCGAAAGCAAATAACGTTTCATTACTACTCTCTCCTCCCTTCTTACACTGCTATTTTTTTACTCAGCAATCGGAAGCCGAGCCATACAGAAGCTGCCAATAATACTGCGCAGATCCCAAATACGATTCCGAATATTTCTTCTGGATAGAGATACGCATTTGATCTATCGATTCCAAGCGAGAGCAGCGGAAAGACGACAGCGAACACGCAGACAAATACATAGAGCGCGGCATATACAATACCAACCATACGATAACTTCTTTCGATCAATATAGCTGTGAAGATGATGATTAAAGCCATGATACCTAGCCCATAGCTGAAGACAAATTGATCAAATGCTCTTGGAATTAATTCCTTGAATGCCTGATTTGCCGCAATCACGTCAGAAAAGTGTGAAGATTGGATGCGATCTGCTGGGACGATCATGTTGAATATTAATTTCTCAATAACGAGCAGCAAGAGCTGAAACGCAACTAGACTGAAAACGAACGTAAGAATAGCTGTAAGCTTAGCTAAATAAATATGTCTTCGTGCAGTGGGTAGCATAAGTAACCGATAGATGAACGTATTCCGTCCAAACCAATCTCGGTACCAGATCAGAAATACATAGAGGGAAAGCACGGCGATACTCACTAGAATTGGAATAATAAACCAAAATTGTATACTGAACACTATCTCGTGAAACGATATTTGAGAAAATAAACTTTCAGGAAATTGTTTTGCTGTTTCTCTATCCATAGACAACTTACTGTTCACTTGCCAGATCAAAGCACTGATTTGAAAGATCATCGTGATCCCCATTAAGCTGCCAAGGACATAGCGGAATCTATGAATCTCCATATGTACAAGCTTTAAGTAGCGATTCATGAACGATACACCTCCCTCATGACATCAACGATGGACTTCCCTTCTGCACTGCGAACCTCTTCACAGTTAAACTCGCGGACGATCGTCCCCTTTTGCATAATGACTGCTTTATCGATGAGTTGTTCGATTTCTCCAATTTCATGTGTCGTGAGAAGAACGCCACGATCCTCGATTAAGTGACTGGAGAATACCTCCGCGATCAGTTCTCGACTAAATAGATCGATTCCAGAGAACGGCTCATCCATGAGCACATATTCCGTTTTTTGCGCGAGACCCAGCACCAAATTGTATTTAGCAGCAGTCCCTTTGGACATATTCCCGATTTTCTCTAACGCATCAAGCTGAAAGAAATCCATTAATTCTTCAGCTCTGCTTGGTTCCCAATTCGTATAGAAATCAGCCATAAATTGCAGCCCTTCAGCTAATTTCATTCCTAAAGGCATCGTCAGGTGATCCGGAATAAAAGCTACTTTCTCATAAGTGAGCTTATCCAATGGTTGTCCATCAACTAGAATCTGTCCCTTCTTAATCGGCGACAGGCCCATTATCGATTTTAATATTGTAGATTTACCAGCCCCGTTAATTCCGATTAAGCAAGTAATTTGACCTTTCTCAGCGGTAAAGGAGACATCCTTCAACACATGACGGCGAAGATAGCTTTTGCTCATGTTTTTGACTTCAATCATACTTGTCTCCCCCTGCATCCGATCTAATTTCCGTCGATCTTTCCTCTACATACTTAACCTTTACCAGATCAAGAAGCTCTTCAACTGGAATATCGATCTTGCGAACCGATGCGACGAACGCATCAACCGCTACCTCCAGAAGCTCCGATCGGATTGTATGTAGAATACTGGCATCACTTGTAATTCGACTTGGAGAATTCCCTTCCGTAACGATCAATTGCTGTTCCTCCATCTCTTTATAAGCTCTCTGCGCCGTATTTGGATTTATTTTGAGCAAAGCTCCTAGCTCCCTCCGTGAAGGAATGACTTGACCCGCTCCTAGCTTGCTGGTAACGATTTGCTCTTTGAAATGTTGTACCACTTGCAGATAGACGGGGTCTCGATTGTTGAAAGTGACCTCATCCCAACCATCACCTGTTTTCATTCCTCAACCTCACTTTCGAGTGTGTGTATTATTTAGTTCATACACTCAATGTGTATTATCCCCGTAATACGCTGCCTTGTCAACCACATCCAATAATATGTCATAAATCGGTTTTTTTTCTATTTAAGAGATAAAGTATTTTGTTCAGGCATAAAAGAAATTTTAATTTGCTAATGTTTAGTGTATAATCTACAATCATTAAGTATAAAAATGCATGTTTTAACTTGCAAAATGCAAATTAATTGAAGGAGTGTTATGAAATAGTGACAACTATTACTGCAGAACAATCTACAGCGGCCAAGCAATATGTTCAAACGGTATATGAAGCCGTAATCAAACGCAATCCCCACGAGAGTGAATTCCACCAAGCCGTTAAAGAAATTCTGGACTCCCTCACACCTGTATTTGCAAAGCACCCGAAGTATATGGAGCATGGTATACTAGAACGTCTTGTAGAACCTGAGCGCGTTGTCTATTTCCGAGTTCCATGGGTTGATGACAAAGGTAAAACTCAAGTTAACCGGGGTTTCCGTGTACAATTCAACAGTGCAATCGGTCCTTATAAAGGCGGTCTTCGCTTCCATCCTTCCGTTAATGCAAGTATCATCAAATTCCTTGGATTTGAACAAATCTTCAAAAACTCCTTAACTGGCTTACCAATTGGTGGCGGTAAAGGTGGATCCGACTTTGATCCTAAAGGCAAATCCGACAACGAAATTATGAAATTCACACAAAGCTTTATGACTGAATTATACAAATATATCGGGCCAGACGAAGATGTACCTGCTGGTGATATCGGCGTAGGAGCTCGTGAAATTGGTTATATGTTTGGGCAATACAAACGCATCAGAGGCGGACATCAAGCTGGCGTACTTACAGGTAAAGGCATCATCTACGGTGGAAGCCTTACTCGTACAGAAGCAACTGGCTACGGTTGTGTTTACTTCGTAAATGAAATGCTTGAATCCAAAGGCTTAAGCTTCGAAGGAAGCACAGTTGTCGTATCCGGATCCGGTAACGTATCTATCTACGCGATTGACAAAGCTAGCCAATTAGGCGCTAAAGTTGTTGCTTGTAGCGATTCTAATGGTTATATTTATGATCCTAATGGAATCAACCTCAACACAGTTAAACGTTTGAAAGAAGTAGAACGCAAACGGATTAGCGAATATGTGATTGAGCATCCATCTGCTGTATACACTGAAGGCTGCGCTGGTATTTGGTCCATTCCTTGTGATATCGCTCTTCCTTGCGCAACACAAAATGAGATTAACGAAGAAGCTGCGAAGCTACTCGTTTCCAATGGTGTTAAAGCTGTCGGCGAAGGAGCAAACATGCCTTCTACTTTGGAAGCTATCGAAGTGTTCCTGAATAAGCAAGTATTGTTCGGACCAGCTAAAGCTGCCAATGCTGGTGGTGTTGCGGTTTCCGCTCTTGAAATGTCCCAAAACAGCATGAGAATGTCTTGGACTTTCGAAGAAGTTGACGCTAAGCTTCACAGCATTATGAAAAACATTTATCAAAACAGCGTAAGAGCAGCTGAAGTATACGGCAATCCGGGTAACCTTGTTGTTGGTGCTAATATCGCTGGTTTCAAACGTGTTGCTGATGCTATGTTAGCTCACGGTATCGTATAAGATATCTCTTATATTATGAGATCCTATAGAAATACAAAAAAAGCAAAGCCTTTTCAGGGCTTTGCTTTTTTGTAACTTCCATAACTATTTCTTTGTTATTTTAGACGGATTATTGACTTTGTATAGGATTTCTTTGTTAAATTTCTTATCCACGACTTTCCCCTCGAATTCAATCGAGTCGCCTTCTTCTAAACCGATAGCCTTAAGCGTATTGCTATATCCACACCAAGCATCACCAATGACAAGCGAAAGCTCACCAGTGATGACAACTTCTTCGAGAAGAATGACTTCATCATCCCGATCCGAGAAAGGATTAGGCTTTGTCGCAAATTCCTTGACCTTAGCTGTAAACTTTACCTTCTCAAGAGGTAATTCAAGCTTTTCTTTTTTCTCCTTTTTCTCTTTGGGCTCCTTCGGCTTTTTCGGAGCAGCTTTATCTACTGCTGTCTTTTCCTTCACCTTAGATTCCTTCTTAGTTGCTTCTACTTCAGTAATTAATCCTTCGCCGTCTTCCACACCTTCAATTTCCATGCTCATTTGTTCCTTGCCGAAGCCGCCACCTTGCATCTCTTTCAAGAAAGAGGGGTGAATACACGTTAATTTCCCATCTTCAAACTCAACAACAAGCACATTTAGATTTTTGTATTCTTCGTAGCCTTTAATTGTAACCAAGCTTTGCGATGACGCAGTCTTATACCAGAATTGTTTCTTGGGTGACTTCGCGAACAATCCCCAGCTTCTCCCTTTGTCGGCGTATTCTTCTTCACTCGTGAACGTTATGTACTCTCCCTTAGGAGCGTAATATTTAATGACATTCATTTTCGTCGCTTCCACTTTCCCACTCCTTCTACATAGATCAGCTTTGATTATGTACTTCATAAGCTAGTCCATTCCTTACTTGATAGTATAACGAAAGAGCGCAATTATACAACTTGCTATTCTAGAGATGATGATTCAGGAAATCCTGAATTCGATCTAAGGCCTCATCTAATTGTACCTGTGACGACGCATAAGAACAACGGATAAACCCTTCGCCGACTGAACCGAATACTAGCCCAGGTACCGTAACAACCTTAGCTTCCTGCAGTAGCCTTTGAGCGAAACGTTCTGAGCTCAAGCCAGTATGTGCAATCGACGGAAATGCGTAGAAGGACCCTAGCGGCTCGTGACAAGGCAATCCAATCTGTCTTAAGCCATGGACGAATGCTCTTCGCCGTTGGTTATAGGACGCAATCATGAGATCCTTCTCCTCCATCCCCACCTGGAGCGAAGCAAGTGCCGCTACCTGGCTAATATTCGGCGCGCACATGACGGTATACTGGTGAATCTTAAGCATCGCTGAGATGAGTTCGCGGTGACCGCAGGCGTATCCGACTCTCCATCCTGTCATGGCAAAAGCTTTAGAAAATCCACTGATGAGCAACGTTCTGTCCTTCATACCTGGGAGTGAAGCAAAGCTGACATGCTTATCCCCACTATAAGTCAACTCTGCATATATCTCATCCGAGATGACAATGAGGTTCCTTTCCTCGACAAGCTTAGCAATAGGAAGCCAGTCGTCATAGGTCATAATTGCTCCCGTCGGATTGTTTGGATAACATAATACAACTACCTTGGAACGACTAGTTAGCTTCTCTCTCAGTGCCTCCGCCGTGAGTTTAAATTGATCGTGAGCACAGGTTTCCACAGCTACCGGCTTACCTCCACTTAGATACACAATCGGGGAATACGAAATATAGCAAGGCTCAGGAATAAGGATTTCATCCCCTTCCGTAATTAGCGCCCGAAATGCAAGATCGAGCGCTTCACTGCTCCCTACTGTAACGAGCACTTCATTTGAGGGCTCGTAGGCGACCTCGAATTGGGTATGAAAATATTCCGCGATCGCTTCCCGAAGCTCTGGAATTCCCGAATTAGAAGTATACGATGTTCGCCCCTTCTCCAAGGCGACATTACAAGCATCTCTTACGATTTGTGGAGTGACAAAATCCGGCTCACCCACACCAAGAGAGATCACATCTTTCATTCCCGAGGTGTAATCAAAGAACTTGCGAATGCCGGAAGGCGGCATAGCGAGAACTTGCGGTGATAATAGCTCTTTAAAGCTCGGTTGATTCATTTTTCTTCCTCCTTTTTTTAAAAACAAAAAAACCCGTCCTCAAGGGACGAGTTTTTACCCGTGTTACCACCCTAGTTCCGCTTCTCAGAAAGAAACGGCACTCTACAACGTATCCAACAATACGTGTTCCCGCTAACGCTGGAAATGCGGCAGAGCCTACTGAAATTCAGCCTGCGTCTCGGAGATGGCTTTCAGTTAATGCCTAATCGTTGGTTTTCACCTAGCCCAACTCTCTGTAGATCAGATCCATAACTTACTCTTTCTCTTCATCGACTTTTAATCCTACCTATTAAGTTGAAGTAATTATACTCACATCTCTTCGAGAAATCAATACATTTTCTATTCACTCCCGTCTCTCTTTAACGAGCAACTCTCTGGATAAATAGGAACAAACTTGCTCATACTGCATACAATCAATTTGAATAAGGAGGCTTTGTATATGAGCGTAGAGGAAAATACACTCTCTGTCGTCGCATTAGGTGGCGTAAATGAAATCGGTAAAAATATGTATGTGATTCAATATGCTGACGATATTATTGTGATCGATTGCGGCTCCAAGTTTCCCGATGAAAGCCTTCCGGGCATCGACGTTATCGTCCCTGATATCACTTATTTGCTTGAAAATCAGGATAAAGTCAGAGCCTTGATTGTCACCCACGGACACGAGGATCATATCGGGGGGATTCCTTATATCTTTAAGCAATTAACAATGCCGATATATGGAACACGACTCACGCTTGGTCTGATCGAAGGCAAATTGAAAGAGCATGGTCTGCTTACGAATGCGCAATTGAATCCGATCCAAGCTGACTCCAAGATCACTTTAGGTACCCTGTCTATTAGCTTCTTTAGAACAAATCATAGTATCCCAGATTGCTTAGGAGTCGCCCTTCATACCCCCGAAGGTACCGTAGTACATACAGGAGATTTCAAATTTGATTTAACACCGGTTAATGAGCAATACCCCGACATACATAAGATGGCCGAACTCGGTACGAATGGGGTATTAGTGCTATTATCCGAAAGTACGAATGCAGAACGACCTGGCTTTACCCCTTCCGAACGGCTAGTAGGCGATCATATTGAAGAAGCCTTTACCAAAACTACGCAGAAAATTTTTCTGTCAACCTTCGCATCCAACGTCCACCGCTTACAGCAGGTTATCGATGCCGCACTAAAAACAAAGCGTAAAATCGCCTTGTTGGGAAGAAGTATGGTGAATGTCGTTCATATTGCCTATTCGTTAGGCTATTTGAGATTGCCCGAGGGAATGTTGATTGAAGCCTCTGAAGTGAATAAATACGCTCCACATGAGATCGTTGTCCTCTGCACCGGAAGTCAAGGAGAGCCTATGGCGGCACTTTCCCGCTTAGCCCGATCGGACCATAGGCAGGTTGAAATCTTGCGCGGTGACACGGTCATTATTGCAGCTACACCCATACCAGGAAATGAACGTAATGTTGCTCGAATCGTGGATAATCTATATGAACTGGGAGCTAAAGTGATTTATGGGTCCGGTACGGTAACAGGTATGCATGTTTCCGGACATGCCAGTCAAGAAGAGTTAAAGCTAATGTTGACGTTAATGAAACCGAAATACTTCATCCCCATTCACGGTGAATATCGGATGCTTCACCAGCATCGCTTATTGGCGGAAGCTGTTGGTGTGGCTACGGAGGACATTTTCATTGTCAAAAATGGAGACGTCGTCGATATTAATAGCCAGGTGGCTCGCCAATACCGTAAGGTGCCGAGCGGTAATACCCTTGTAGATGGCTTGGGGGTAGGCGATGTCGGAAATGTCGTATTACGAGATCGCAAGCATTTGTCCGAGGACGGCATTCTTATAATCGTCGTTACACTGAGCCGAACAGATGGTAAAATTCTGTCCGGCCCAGATACGATCTCAAGAGGCTTTGTATATGTTCGTGAATCGGAAGGGTTAATCGAAGAAGTTAATCGAATTACGGTCACCACGATCAACAAATTACTGGAAGACAATACCGTAAACTCCTGGAGCATTTATAAACAAACGATCAAAGAATCAGTTGGGAGATTTCTATTCATGCAAACGAAACGAAGACCGATGATTCTTCCGATTATTATTCAACTCTAAGTCAATCTTAGCTTAGCAAATAAACGCTGCAGTCCGCTCCATGCGACTGCAGCGTTTTTCGTTTTCCCCTTGCTCATTACATGCGTACCCGCTCCCCATCCAAGATCGGCTCGCTCGACTCCACAATCACCTGCTCTTGCTCGAACAAGCCTTCGCTGATCGATGTAGTGCCCTCACTGGCGTCGGAAACCGTAACCTTTCTCCGCACCGCATAGAAAGCATTACCCAGTGGCCCTTTGCGCTCCTCAATCGTAAAGACATAAGTACCTTCACTGTCCTTCCGGATTGCTGTGCTGGCTAGGTGCAAGGTGCCTTCTTGCCCCATCTTCACAAGGTTCAGCTCGGCCTTCTCTCCTCCCTGAAGCGCCTTATCCTTAAGACTAACAGTCAACAGCATTGCACCTGCATCCACGGGATCTCCCTTCGATAAGACTGCTCCATTGTCCAAGGCAGCGGCTTTTTCCATCTTTGCAATGTGCCCTTGGATCATTCGACTATCCTTATCGACTATTCTAACCTCGACAGCCTCTCCTAAGTTAAGGCTGCTCCCGATTCCATCAGGAACCTGAAGAACCAACTGAAACCCTTCTTGCTTACTCGCAAGACGAATATCCGGAACACCTGTTGTCGGACCAGACAAGCCTTCTTTTGCACCGACAGCCATCACAATCGCATCGTATGGAGCCGTCAGCGTCTGGTTAACCAACAGCTTTTCCTGCCCATACGCAATGTGCTGTTGCTGGAGGTCAATGTCTATTTTCGTGCTTTCCAACGCCGCTTTTACGTTCAATTTCGCCGCCGCGTCTTCACCTTGTGCAGCTTCAATATATTCGTACTGCAGCTTTTCAATAGTTAGCTTGAGTTTCTTCAGCGCTGCTTTCTCGTCCTCGATTTGCTGCCTAGCCTCCATACTGTCATACCTCACAAGTGCTTGTCCTTTATGCACAGTAGCTCCTTCATGAACGAGCACTTCTTTAATCGTCCACCCCACCGGACCTGTTAAGTCCCTTTCCTCCGATGGCTTGATAAAGCCGCTCCCCCGATAGGTCTGAGTATATTTACCTGCCCCAACTTCTACAGTTGCTACCTTCGGCAATGTTAATGCCAGCATTGTGTTACCTAATAACGTACAAGTGATAATAACAGCTACAAACAAGCCAGCAATCCATTTGATCTTGCGTTTCCGTCTAGCCTCTCTTTCTTCATCCATATGAATCATCACGTTCATTCCTCCCTCCCCCTCTCTAGCCTTTAATCCCGGAGAGCTGAACTCCTTCAATGAAATAAGATTCCGCATATAAGTACAGCAGCACCATCGGAGTCATATAAAGTACGGAAGCAGCGAAAATGACTCCACGCGCTTCCGTGCCAATCTGAGACAAATACAGCGACAATGGCTGCTTAAATGCATCTTGTAAGAAAATGAGCGGCTGCTCGACCATATTCCAATAATCGACGAATAGCAGAACGATTAACGCAGCGAGACCCGGTTTTACAAGCGGAATAATGATTCGGAAAAAAATCATGAAATGACCCGCTCCGTCGATTTTAGCCGCTTCGACTAATGCGTATGGAATATGCAGCATAAATTGCCGCAGCATGAATACTCCGAAGGCGCTGAAGATACCAGGCAGAATAATCGCTGCCGTTGTATTCATCAGTCCGAGCTTATCCACGATAATGTAGTTGGGAACCAGCGTAACCTGAAAGGGCATCAGCATCGTCAAGAGATAAACCATGAATAACGGATCTCTCCCCCGGAAACGAAGCTTCGCAAAGGCGTACGCCGCCAGCGAGGCGACGAGAGTTTGTCCCGCAATAATCGGTATAACCATCCCCACAGAGTTCCAGAACATCAATAGAAATTTCGGATTCCAAATTAGCACCTGCGCATATTGATCAAAGGTCAGCCAATCCGGAATGAGCTTCAGGTTTACGAAGGCTTCTTTTCCCCCGGTGGCTACATCCGTCATTTTCCCGATCAAATCATAATTAAAGCTAATTTCCTGTTCCGTCGTAAGCGAATTTGTGATCGTGATCAGGATAGGAGCCATGACCACAATAGCGATCACTCCTAGTAGTACAGTTAATCCTAACGTGGGAAGCTGTTTTGTTCGACTCATATGCTCTTCCCCTTTACTCCATAAATGCCTGAAACCGACGCTCTGCCGTGAGCAGAACGGACACCAGAATCAGGATACTAACCACCATCAGCGTGGCGGCGGCTGTCAGCTTCTGAATATCTAAAGAAAAAAACATATTGTTCATATAGTGCTGCAGCGTATAGATCCGGTCGTATGGATATTCGCCAGCTAGAAGGTACGTCTCTCTGAAAATCTTAAACGAATTAATAATTGAAATGAGAATAACAAAGATCATCGTAGGCGTTAAATAAACAAGAGTGACATGGAACAGCTGTTTAAGCTTCCCCGCGCCTTCAATCCGTGCCGTTTCATAAAAAGTGCTCGGAATGGCTTGCAAGCCAGCAAGAAACAGAATCATGTTATATCCAATATTTTTCCAAATGTAAACAAGGATTAGCACACCCATGGACCCATCTGACTGCATCCAATCGATTCTTCCCCAGCCGAAGCCTTGCATCCATGCGTTTAAGCTGCCATTCCAATCGAAGAAAATTTGCCAGACCATGACAATCGAAGCAACGGGTATAACTAGCGGTAAAATAAAGGCAGTTTGCAGCCAATTCCGCAAAAACAAGCGCCTGTTTAGGAAAATGGCCAGCAGTAGCGACAATACGATGAGCAAGGGTACACTTACACCTGTGAACAGCAGCGAATTCTCCGCCGCTTTACGGAAAGACCCGCTGCCAAGAAGCGCAGAATAATTGTCAAAGCCGACGAATTTCCCGCCAATTGTACGGTCCGTGAATGAATATACAATTCCCATCCCGAACGGGATAACGAAAAATAGGATAAAGCCCGCCGCGCTAGGAGCCAGAAAGAACAGTGCGGCCACACCGTCCCTTCTAAGCCAAGCCGTAAATCGAAGCTTATTCATTCAGATAGGTCATAACCTTGTTCTGAATAAGCTTCGCGACTTCCTGCGCCGTTTTCTGACCGCTAAAGAAAGCTTTGCATTCCTTGGTTACGATTTCCTCAATCTTGGACTTCTGAAAGGTGCCCGGATGCACAGCTTCAGTCAAATAGCTCTCCAGCTGCTGTAACAGCTGTTTATCTACTGGGAACGACTGTCCCTGAAGTGGACCTTCCTCGTACGTTTTAAAGGTTCCATCGCTGAGCAGCTTTTGTACTTGCTTCTCGTAAACCTTTTTGTTGATGGGAAATCCAGCACGCTCGGGGCTAATCTGCAGCTCCTCCGACATTAAGAACTGAAGAAATTCCCATGCTTCCTCTTTCACAGCAGACTTCTCGTTGATCCCAATCGTCTTGTAGGTGTAGAAATAACCTCCGGCCTTCGTGCCTTCCGCTTGCGGTTTTGCGTATAGCTTCGCTTGCTCGCCGAATTCCTTCAATGAAACGAGATAATCCCAAGACGAATTAATATTACGAGGGGCAAAATACGTATCAAACCGCCCTTCGGCGATGATGCCGTCCTCTTTCATTGTCTTCACCTGCTGCATCATATCGGTAAAAGCCGCCGTATCAAAGCTGGCCTTCCTATTCTCTTCATCCACGAACCGGGTATGGTTTTCCTTGACCATCTCACCAAGCAGATATTCAGGAGAGGTGCCCAGTGCGCTAGTGTAGGGCCCTTTCTGAGCAAGCTGCTTGGTCGTTTCCGCGAGCTTTTCCCAGGTCCAGGTTTTATCGTCAATGGGGACGCCGGCTTGCTTAATCGCCGCTTCATCGCCAAGTAGAACGTTCAAGAAGAAATTTAAAGGTATCCCATACAGTCCACCACTAGTTTGGCTATTTTCCAAAATGTTATTGAAATATTCGCCGTTCTTAAATGATGGGTCCTGCTTCAGCTTATCGCTAAGATCGGCAAGCAAATGCTGACCCACATACTTCTCGGAAGGCAGCATGTCCAGCAGAAGGATGTCAGGTCCTTTGCCTGACAGCATCGCCGCATTCGTCGATGTTACGTACTTCTCTAGTTCAGCCTCCGTGTGAGCATCATCAGCCTGCACATCATGCAGCTCAATCGTAATATTCGGATGCTTCGCTTCATACTTCTTCTTGGCTTCCTTAAACGTATCATCAGGCCAAAAGGTAGAAAACACGATAGTGGCTTTCTCACCCTTAGAAGGCGAATTTCCTGGCGCTTTTGCCTGTTCCGTGGACACGGCTCCTCCCGTTTTCCCTGTCTCAGGAGCGTTCGTCCCCTCCACCGCATTATTCCCCCCACCGTTGCCGCTGCTACAAGCCGTCAAGCCGATTAAGCTCACACTCAAGCAAAGACCCATCCAAAATTTCGTTATCTTCATTTTGTTCACCATTCCTTTTTTGTAATTGTAACTATCCTACCTCTACAATCTAATCCATGAATGTCGCCAGAACTTCATCGACTTGTCAACAAGATGTGTCCGAATATAGAGGGGCAAGATCACAAAAAAAAGAACCGAGAGGCACGAACGACTCTCGATTCCTTATGCAAATTTATTCAAACTCAATAATCAAGCTCTGATTACCCATAGGCGCGACAACTGCGGGACCCGACTGTAGCGGCACCTCCCGTGCGTATGGCTTCGAGCCGCTCAGGAGCAGCTTTCCGTTATCTGGACTCCATACCAGCTGGGAAGGAACAATTCCGCGATAGAGCGACTTCTTGTTAAGGATGTTATTCCCGTACATGACTGCGGCATAAACGGTATCCGCCCCCTGTGTATAGGCGATGTATTTTCGGTCTGGGGACAGCCTGAAAGCATCTATTTGCTCCAACAGAACCGAGAGTGCTGCATTTCGTCGATCATAACCATACAAAGTGCCTTCGGGCCCCGCAAATGCGATTTGGTCCTCATGAATCCATTCCACCCAGCCGTCAGGGCTGATGGCATGCTCGTATTGACTCGTGAATTCGCTTCCCTTCATGCCTCCAAACACGACATAGTATTGGTCGAAGGACCTCTTCACGATAACAGCGCTTTGACCGTCATCGGCAATGTGCACTGCTGTAATGATATCCTTCTCCTGCCAATCCCGAATGGAGTACTCTTTTGTTTGTCCGCGAGCGATATCATAGACACAGATGCTTACTTCGCCATTCGTATCATTTCGTAAAGTATAGGCGAGGAATCTGCTATTACTCGCCCAGGCCGCCCGCAGCGACCGGATTTGCTCGTAGGTAATCATCGCAATGTCCGTCTCCTGCTGATCAGACATGGAGACAAGCTTAAGAGAGTATGCATCCTTCCCCTTTTCCTCTGTTAGTGTAGAGAGATAACGGCCATCAGGTGACAGCGTTGCAAACCCGGCCAGTTTATCCGCCTTGCTTAGCTTAAGACGGGTTTCATAGGGATAGTCTATACGCTCGAAACTTGGCGCACGACTTTGTTCACCGAACAAGCCAAGAATCGTCTTCCGATCGATCCAGCCTAGTACATTCACGTCTTCCCCTGATTTGTCCAATAATCGATAGATCGTCTTAACCCCAAACAATTCATTCTCATCGCCGGAGATAAGCTCTTCCTCCGAATCCGGGATAATAAAGGTTTCGGATCGGGATTGCCTCATGCAGCCCGCCAAAACGACAGTTATTATGACAATTAAGATGAGCAGCGTTGCCATTCGTTTCTGTTTCATAGGCTTATCGCTCCCTCGCCTCATTCGTATAAGGAATGTTGATATACACGTTGATTTGCTCAAGCTCGCTGGCAATACGAATGCTGCCTTTGTGCTCCTCCACAATCTCCTTGCTAATCCCAAGGCCCAATCCGATGCTATCCGCTTCTTTAGAATGGAGATCCGCCCGGTAGAAGGGTTCGAAAATTCTAGCCAAATGATCGGGGCTAATTGTTTCCCCTTGATTCGAGAAGGTGAATCCGATGCTACCCGAATCGCGCCTAGCTTGCACGTGAATTTCCGAATGGGCATAGCCATATTTAATGGCATTATCCAACAGGTTGATGAAGAGCTGCCGAAGCTTGTCCGCATGTCCAAGGACAAGAAGACCGTCCTCGACCTCGTAGTGAATCGTTTTCCTGTATCTTTGCGCTTTAATCGTCATCGTTTCACATACGTCTCGAAGAATTCGGCCTGAATCTGTAAGTACGAGCGATTCACTACCTTCCGTTTCCATCGAACGTTCGAGCAGCTTCAATACCATATCATGTAGTCGTTTGCTTTCATCAATGATATGGTTCATGCCTTTATCGAAAAAAATTGGATCTTTCTCCCCGTTTTTTCGTATGATCTCGGCGTAGCCCATAATTGTGGTTAGAGGAGTCTTCAGCTCATGGGTAACATTATCGTAAAATTGCTTTCGCGTCAGATTTAATTGCTCAAGCCGGTCCCTATCCTTCTCGATTTTAGTAAACTGGCTCCGGATCTTCTCGATCATACTGCTGAAATTAGTAGCTAGCCTGCCAATCTCATCCTTACGTCTGAAGGTAATGCGAAGATCCAGATTTCCGTTCATGACCTCTGTTGAGGCTTTGGTCAATTTGATTAAGGGAACAGTGATGTGTCGGGACAGTAGATATGAAAATAAGAAGGCAGCCGCAAACACGGCCAACGCGATCGTAATATTCGTTCGCTGAATATGATTGCTTTGCTCGTATAGCAGAGTGAAATCTTTAACGAAACGCATAATTCCAACCTTGGCGCCATCGACAACGACTGGATATGAATAATGTACCGAAGCCTGTCCATCCGGATACGAAAGCGTATATGCCGTCTTGCCCTCTATCGCCTGCTTCAAATCATCTCCTGCTGTGGCGAAGAGCGTTATATCCGAGGAATAAAGCAATTCGCCGTCCAAAGAATACATCCCGATCTCGCTGGATGTGTCATATTGTAAATCCTTGACCATTTCTTCGGCAATTTGTCCGAAATATACCTCGTCGTTGGCAAAATGGTGAATCATGAACGATTGGCGCACATAAGCAGTGCTATTTTTTTTGAGCCCGATCAGATTATCGTTAATGATTTTATGGTTGCTCGATTCAATATTCTTAGTCACCATTACATTCAGAATGAGGAAAAAAACAGAGAAGATCAAGAAGAACCCGACAATCAGCTTCGCTCTGATCGTATGAATCATCATGAATCCACCTGTTTTTGAAATTTGTAACCGATGCTGAATACGGTGATGATCTGATCGCTTATGTCCAGCTTTTTGCGCAAGCGTTGAATATGGGTATCCACTGTTCTTGTATCTCCGAAATAATCGTAGCCCCATACGCTATCCAACAATTCCGTACGGGTGAAAATTTTACCTCTATATTGATAAAGCATGATGAGCAAGTCGAATTCCTTAGGCGTCAGCTCGACCACTTCACCGTTTTTGTGGACGACCCTATCATTTCTATGAATCTCAATCTCTTTAAAACGAATAATAGCCTCTTCTGTATCATCGCCGCTTCGGTTCGCTTGAGCTACTCGCCTTAGTATTGTTCGTATTCTGGCGAAGACCTCTCGCAGATCGAACGGCTTCGTAATGTAATCATCCGCCCCGAATTCTAAGCCTAAAATCTTATCCGTGATATCAGACTTCGCCGTAATCATCATAATCGGAATATTGTAATCCGCAGTAACTCTCTTGCAAATATCCAAACCGTTTATATCTGGTAGCATCCAGTCAAGTAATAGCAAATCGGGTTTGAATAGCTCGATAGCCTTCAACCCCTCGGTTCCTGTATGGGCTATTTTCACAAGATAGCCTTCCGTAATCAAACCGTACTCCAGCAAATCCGCAATCGCCGCCTCATCCTCGATGATGAGAATTTTTGCTTTTTCCATTTGCCGCTCCTTTAGTTATTGCATATCCGTATGATACCTTTGCGACAGTCTTGGAGTCCACTACTATGATGCTCCGAATAATCGTATGTTAAGCCATACACAATCGCTGAACACTACCTAGTTATAACGCAATGACGTTGCGACAATGTCTACAACTTGTAAAATTTTTGTGTCCAAGTATAAACGTCCGGATCAACCTCCAAAACATGTGTACTAAGCCAAGAGGTTATCCTGCCAAGAAAGCAGCAATTGACCAAAGACGAAAAAAAGTTGATATAGGAATAGACCCTCCTGCACCAACTTTTTTTGTTTTGGGACAGCCTCTCAAACATAACCTGAGCTTTTACGTGGAATATCTTTCATTTGGTCGTCTAAGCCTCTTAATCATCTCAGGAAGCGCTACACCCATTATGACCAATAGCACACCCATCCATTGGAGCATACTCACATGCTCATGCAGAACGATTGAAGACAGCATGACGGCAACGGGCAACTCAGAAGCCCCAAGAATTCCGGTCATCCCCTCACCGATGTGAGGAACTCCGATCGCGAACAGAACGGGCGGTAAGAAAGCTCCGAAAGTGCCAAGCATCAAGCCGAACAGAAGCAGGTCTCCCCCTAGAAGTCCGTTGAACAGAAAATAGGGTGGGAACAAAATAAACACAAGGAGCATCCCTCCGGTGATCATCCAACCACTACGATATGCCGGATGAACTGAAGGTACCGCCTTCCCGCTTATTAGAATGAACAGCGTATAGCTCACGGCAGAGAGTAAGCCTAGAAGAACACCCGTCCAATTAAACTTAGATAAGCCCTGCTCTGCTATTCCTGCCGCAAGCAAAGTACCCCCGAATAATACAGCTAGCGTAAGTAGCATGATGCCATTCGGTCTTTTACGTTGGCTTATAGCGTGAATAAGTACCCCCATCCATGTAAATTGGAACAGCAGAATAATTGCCAAGGAGTTCGATATATAACGAAGTGATTCGTAATACAAAAGTCCTGTAATGGCTGTTGGTGTTCCAGCTGCCATGAGGAAAAGTTTTTGCTTCCATGTTAATTTCGAGGAAGCTGCAACTTGGGTGGCTCCCTCAGCTGAAGCTGAATTCACTTGAACTTTACGTCTTTCTCTCCACTTCGTTAGCAGCACCAGCCCCCACACGAGTATAAATCCGACGAAGAGCTGGCTACCGACAACTTCACCTAGTGTATAACCTTTACCATAAGCTTTAACGACAATGGTTGACAGAATACCGTAGCACATCGCACCCAATAATACGGATAATAAATATTTCATCTCTATGTTGTCCTCCCTTAACGTTCGCAATCGATCGTAGAAATCAAAAAACTTCCTAACCAGGAATACAGAATCATCTAAACATGATCCCATATTCGTAGTTAGGAAGTTAAGGCTTCCTGTAGATACCCCCACCCTAATGTCGTGAGGTTATACGAACGAGTTATATGAATGATTAAAACGCGACATTTTGAATATTACAGTGCGATCCGATTTAAGTCAATGGGTAATGCTCCTTATTGCTGTTAGCATTTATTTCTTTAACGCTTGAGCAAGTAGTGATGCGTAGAACTCAGATCCCTCTTTTTTGAGATGTACACCGTCTTTGTAAAAAAATGAATCTTTACCTTTGCTTGCAGAGAACCAGTCTACTAAAGTGGCATTGCTGTATTCTGCTGCTACTTTAGACAACGTAGAGTTCACGTTATTTTGCCACTTTCTCGGAACCCGTGTATTGACAATAAGGATCTGCTTCACCTCACTTAGGGAGTCGAGCAACTTATGCAGTTGCTTCGAATCGAAAGACCCGTTCGTACCCAATTCAATAATGATACGATCGTCCAGCTTGCCATTCGCTTTAAGAGTGTCGACCACTACTTGTGCTTGTGAAATCTGTCGACCTATTTTTCCATCTATTAAGATTCCAGGAAGAAGCTCCTCTAGATAGGGCGCTGCGTCAAGAATGACCGAATCCCCAATCGCCGTAACCCCTTCTCCTGCTCCTATCTTCTTGATTTTATCGTCTGTTATATTGGGTTGCTTGTTTATAGGCGGTGCTTTTACTTTCTTGACTGGATGATCAGGCTTTATCGCAGGCTTCGATAAATCGATTTCGATTTCCGTTTCAACAGGAGTAAACACTTGAACAGCAGCTGATTGATTCGTGCTTCCGTGGACTGACATGGCCAATAGAATGACCGGAATGAGTGTTGCAAAGAATAACATACGCCATTGAAATCGAGGTTTTGATCTCATCCCGCTCCAAGTTCTACTCCATGCTCCGTTTCGAATCGGTTGCTCGATAAGCTTATAAGATAGCGTCGCTAATACAATGCTTGCTCCAAGCTGGATAAGGATCCGAAACATATTGAACCCGTCCGTGTTAACCGTTGAGCTAGTCAGCACGATAACCGGATAATGCCAAATATAAATACTATAGGAACGCTCTCCAAGCCAGCGCAGCGGGCTACAACCCAATATTTTGGCTAGTTGACTAGCTGGATGTGCAAGGACGGCGATCAATATTGCAGAGAGAATGGACAGGAGTAACAATCCCCCATAGTATAGGAAATTTCCATATTCACTCGTGCGTCCAATCATGACCAGAATCGAAACGAGACTTATCGTTCCGATCCAATCCATAAGATTGCGTGAATTGCGAGCTACATTCGCAGTTAAGCTCTGGCTAGGCCAAGCGATGGCAAGAGCGGCACCTATAAGTAAGGCGAACACTCTTGTATCCGTACCATAATAAACGCGACTTGGATCGCTACCCGGTTCATAGATCAGCGCCATCGAAATAACCGATATTACAGCTCCAGCTAACATGAACAAGATCAATTTGCCGCGTTGCCGAACAAATTTCAGCCCAAGTACGAGAACAATAGGCCATAGGATGTAAAATTGTTCCTCAATGGCTAACGACCAAAGATGCCCTATCGGTGATGAGGGTCCAAAGCTTTCGAAATATGAAACCTTGTGGAAGATTAGCCACCAGTTGTTAAAGTACAACATGGCTGATACGAAGTCACCTTGTAATCCTAACAATCGCGATCGATCGATTAATAACAGCCATACGAATACGCACGCTAACATGACCAACATGGCAGGTAATAACCTTCGCGCTCGTCTGATCCAGAAATCCTTGAGGTCTATCTTCCTATCTCTTCTCCACTTCGCGACGATTTGATCCGTGATCAGGTAACCTGAAAGCACGAAGAAAACCCCAACACCTAACAGTCCTCCAGGCAACCAATTTCGATTAAGATGGTACGCGATTACGGCTAATACGGATAACGCGCGTAGGCCATCTAGGCCAGGCATATAGCGCCCGCTCCGATTGAATTTCTCAGGCATAGGGGTTCCCCCAACCAGATTGATCTGAGTATGTACTCTTGATGTGTTTCATGCTGTCCATTCCTTTAACTCAAGAAGTCTGATTGCTTGCATAGGGTAGACGTAAAGGGCAAACTTAAAGTTTTGTATAATACTAATTATTTATGAAAAATTGAACAATAGCTTGGACTTCCAACACAAGCACGGGCAAATTTGTACTCCATTTCGCTATTCCATCAAATCATATTCCATCAAATAATAAGAAAGACCGTCAGCATAACCTGACGGCCTCAAGCATTAACCCAATTTTATTCCACCGTTAGACTCATTTCTGTACTTCTGGATGAGCTGTTTTCATTGGTGATTTCAGCCTGATATTGATAGATGCCTGGTAATTTCCCTTTTATTACTGTTGTAGCGGACTGCGCATTCGGTGTATTGGCTGTCAATTGCTGCGTATCAATCAGCACCCCGTTCTCATACAACCGATAACTCGTGCCATTCGTCCCCCACCACATATTCATAGTAACGGTATAATCCCCCTTACGACCCCAATTGTTGTTCGACAATTCCGGTTTACCTGGAGAAGCATCCGTTACTGTGACTGTAAGTGGATCACAATTGGTCGTTCCAACGGAATTAATAAGCTCGCAAGTGTAACTATAAGCACCGTTCTCTTTACCTGATACCGATTTAATCGATGTCTGTGGATCGGGAGAATGATCGGATAGATTCTTGGTTTCGATTAACGCTCCATTTTCATATAGCTTATAAACAGTGCCATTATTCCCCCACCACATATTCATACTCACATGGTACTCACCATCATGTAACCCCGTCTCAAACCCATTATCATGTGATAAAAGTGGCTTTCCTGGCTTAGAAGCAAGCTCGTTACCTGGTGCAATATAAGTGATGAGCGGAACAACGGTTTCTGCACTTCGCTCACCAATCGAATTCGAGGCCGTTACCAGAAAACGATACTCACCGAAGGAAGTAAACGGAACCTGAACTTCGAATGCGACCTCCCCGTCTGACAACTGCGTCTGTGTGACTAGTGTATCTAAGTTATCCAGCCAACCGTTACCATTTTGATCATTCCACACTTGGATCTTTGTACCTTGAGTAACACTTCCTGTAATCGTATAGGAATGTTCAAGCGTTGTTGACGATGCTACCGGATTAGTAACTACAGGCGGTGACATAACGGGTTCCCTTAAGTGAAGACCTACATAACGGTAAGGGAGATCAGCATTAGTAAGTGAGAATTGAGGCAACCTTTCCAGACTTGTCCAACGGTAAGGATCCGCTGCTGGTCCTCTTATCAACCCTTTTGGACGAACCTCTACAATCATTTGAGCCCTCAGAGCACCCATATCCGCTTGAACGATGGCGATTCCTGGTTTAAGTCCCCTTATCGTCCCATTAGTATCTAGTGATAGGATATCAGCTTGCTCGGTACTCCAAGTAACAGGCAACGAAGGCATACGATAATTCCCCGTGTCCGTCAGTTCTGTAACCGTTAAGCTATCCTCTCCGTCGATGCTTAAGACGATATGCGCTCTATCCAATGAAATAGCTACTGGGTTTGAATCATCAGGCATTTTGTAGCGGAACTGCAGCTCTACAAGACCGATCTCAAGATTAACGCCAATAGGCTTCAAGAAATAAATATCCGTATCCGTTAATGTTTGACCACGAAATGCTGACAAATCGATATCAAAAGTTTCTAACTTTCCGTCATAAGCAACATCATAAGAATTGTAAAAGGGTTGTCTCGCATCCCATGAGCGCATGTAGAAACTAGACGATTGATTGACAGGTTCAGGATCTACGTTTGCAGTATAGCCAAGCTTGCCAATCAAATGAACTTCCGCAGCGTCTGGAATTTCCATCGCGATACGACCATTCACTCCTAAACCGGTATCACTACCGCTGAATACAATCGGATGATTATAGATCAGTCCGTCTTCCATTTGCACTGACGATGGTCGTCTAGCCCCTCCATATGGCGTCGATGTACCGAATGGGAACGAGGCATACGTAGGTTCGATCGTCCAAGCTCCTTGCTCCGCATAGGTCTGAATCAGATCCTGGTAGATATACTCGTCTCCGATAACATGGACGTAAGCTCGGGCTAAGTACTCGTTCGTCACCAGAGTGATCGCTGCTGTTCCTGTGCCTAAAGCCTCGATATGACCTTGATTTGAAATAGTCACCAAATCCGGTCGATCACTGTAGAAGTGTGCATCCACTCCTGGCACCCATGCTTCGCGGCTGCCGTCACTGTATACCTTCTGAACTGTAAGCACATCTGAGGTACCCACTTGAACAGTTTTATTCACTTGGACAAAGTCCAAATGACTGACCTCTCTCTGTGGCGCCTCATCTTCATAAACAAGCTTAAACTCGGTAAGATCAACTTTTCCATAAGTAATATTCGTAACCGAATTGTTTCTAACATTTACGTCGATTCTGATTTTTTGGCCCACATAGGCGGATAAATCCGCTTCGATCGACGTTCCTGTTCCCGTTACTGACAAATCCTTCTGAACTACAAATATATTTCCTGCGCCGCCCTCCCTATAGGCATCGAATATTACCGAGTTGTATGTCCCTGGTGGGGTCCCTTCAGGGTATCGGAAGGTCGCAATTGCCTTCACCTTGGATTTATTCGGAACGAGTATCGAATCAACAGAGGCACTCACCTGCTCTCCCGATTGAAGGGGCTCATAGCGATAGACATTGCTGTAAGATTGCCCGTCTTCCGATACAACCTCTTGCATCGCAGCCGCCGTACCATAAGCGCTACCTGTGCCTAAAGCAAACGGATGCCAACCGTTAGCCAAAGACCATGTGCTCCATGTTGCCTGCCCCACTCGTGGCAACAACGATTGCCCCAATGACTGCTTGACCGCGATCTCCATTGTCGCGCTAATCTGGCCTACCCTTGCCGTAATGGTCGCCGTACCAGGGGCTAGAGCTGACAGCTGACCATTAGAGGATATAGCTGCAATAGCTTCATCGCTACTGGACCATAGGGGTGCATCAGACATTTCATCCTGATAGAAATAGAAGCCTTCCGGTGTAATGCCAGTAACGTCCAAAGCGTAATGGGAACCCACCGTCACATCCAGCTTCCTAGCTTGCATGGACTCGAGCTTTTGCTTCTGAAGGGTCTCACCCGATTGACGAACGACAAGCCGACTAAGCTCAGTGGTATAACTGCCGCTTCTATCCAAACCCAATGCCCCTTCTTCTCCATTGAAGAATACGAGTGTTTGAGGCCCAGTTGTCGTAATAACCAGATTTCCATCTTGATCCGGATACACGATACGGTCGTTCGTTACATCATATCTGGGCTGTCCATCCGGAAAGCTTACCGTGTCCGTCATACCTTCAGGAAACGTTATAAACAGGAATGAATCATTCGCGTTCACCTGCTTGCCGCTTCTAGAATACAGATGAACTCCTGCCTTATCCGCCAAGTTACGATATAACTGAACAGAAGATATGGAGGGAGAGCTAATCCAAATATCACTACCTTCAGCATGATCTTTGTATGCAGCGGTTGCTAATTGTCCGGTACGTCCGAATACCTTAGCCCCTTCGGATTGTAATGCCGAGAATAAGGGAATTGGAACACTTCTTGATCCACCCAAAGCTGACCCTGGTTCTATGCCTTGCAACAGTGGCTCAAGCGCAGAATCAATAGCCTCTATTGTATACGTTTGCGGTTCAGCTTCAGTAATCGGAATGCCGATGACTTCTTCCATCTGAGTTGCCGATCGAGTATCTAGACCCTCTAAATCCCTTTTCCAATAACCCGAAGCATAGAACCAGACCAGCGTCTTTCCCGTACGTTTCCATAGCTCCAGAGAGCTTCTCTGCGAATCGTTCAAAGCATATGCATTGGCGAATAAATACAGCTTATACTGATCTGCCCTTCCTTCAAGCACATCCGACATCAACACGATATCATACGGAGCACCTGCCTGGGATAGCTCGTCTCGTATGAGTCGAAGTCTTTCGTTCACGTGAGAGGATGAGGATGATTGTATCATCTGGGAGAATTCGTCCACGACAAGCGCGATTTCCGCACCTGATTGTCTTGGTAATTGAATGGAACCCTCTGCTAGCTGATTCATTAAACGAATTTCGTTTATCATACGAGCATTGTTAAAGCCGCCATAGCCTGTATCATCATACCAATGCTGGCCATATGATTTCGTCAGCGTCAATCCGAAGTTTCTCCATAACAGAGCAATCGAACCTTCCACATCGTCCGATAATGGAGGAGCGCCATGTGTATCCGTACCTATGTGCGTCGCATAATCATCTTCTGCGACATACAGCTTGCCATGTAGTCTGGCCGAATCCATTGCTCCGTGAACGCTAGAGAACCCGTCGGATAGATTACGATGTGTATAATCCAGAGGTGAATAGATCAAGTCGATATCCGGACTCTCTAACAACGCCTCAAGATCAAGCTCACCTGATATAGGCCCAAATTGACCAAAGGCCATCGTATAGCCACTATAGACGGACATGAGCTTATTACGTCCGGCTTCTTCTTTGACAACACTAGACAGGTCGACAATGAATTTCGAAAGCTGTCCATTCTGATATTGGACGTAATCGATTGCTGATCGATTCATATTCGGATTCAAAAAGGGGTCCCCGTTTGCCTTAGACGGAATGGATGCGCTTTCAAAAGTGACATTGTCTTCTCCCCAAGCAGCGCGTAGCTTCTCAACATCCCCTTCATAGGCTTTCTTTAACCACTCCCGAAAAGTCGCTACATTGCTCAAGCCGTGATCAAAGTCACGATTAGCCCAAGTATCAACATTAAACCATTCTCCAGTGCTACCGCCGCTTAGCATGTATCCCAGAATATGGTCGCCAACAGGACTAGATTCATATCGCCGGATCTGTTCTCTTAGGAACAATTCTGCACGATTTTTCCATTCCATAGAAGCTGTGGAATTTACACCCCAGCTCGAGCCTTTATCCCCGTTTACTTCCGCACTATTATTACGGTCGAAACCAAATGGCGTATCCGAACCCAGCCAGAGGATCGGAAGGAAATAGGCATTTGGATCAGTCTCTATGATTTTCTCCATCTCGGGTAACCATACTTCAAGCGTAGGGTATCCAGTCGTCAGTCGTGGCTGATAAATATGAATACCCGCTTTCTTAGCCGATTTAGTCATTTGTGGGTACCACTCCCACTGAAACCAAGCAACCAGTGGACGTGGATTTCCATTCAAGTGAAGTGTAGGTATACCCTCTAGATTTTCAACAGTTGCGGACTCAACAGCTTCAAATTCCCCATGTGTGGGTGTCACCTGCTCTGCATAAGCCCGATTCGTATCTGGCGCTATTATGATTACGCTTGTCAAAAGCATACAAAAGCAGAGCAATCCGGATAATAACCGATTCATCTTCCTACCTCCACAATGTCAAATAGCTATCCTTTAATAGAGCCAGCAGTCATCCCCTCAATAAAATAACGAGAGAAGAGCAAATAGACGAGCATGGATGGAATCGTTACAATGGTTAAACCCGCCAACAGAACACCATAATTGGTATTATACTGGGATTGAAAGTTAAGCAAGCCTAGCGGCAATGTTTTTAACCGATCTTCCGATATCGTAATCAACGCCCAGAAGAACTCGCTCCAAACCCCTACGAAGCTCATGATGGAGACAACTGCGAGAACAGGAACAATGAGCGGAAGATCGATCGACCAGAATATACGTAACAACCCGGCTCCATCTATTTTTGCTGCCTCTTCCATCTCTTTGGGCAGGGTATCGACGAAATTCTTAATCAAATAGATGGCCATTCCAATCCCTCCGCCTACATACGCCAGGATTAAACCCTGATGTGTATTCAGCAGATCGAATTGGCGAAGCATCAGGAATACAGGAATAGTCGTCATCTCAGAGGTTATCATCAACGTAGCTAGAAATAAAAAGAACAGGATCTGATACCCCGGCGGTTTCCATTTGCCTAACGCATACGCGGCAAGCGTTACGACGATTAATTGAATAAGCAGTGTAGCGCCTGTAACCGTTACACTGTTCAGAAAGTAGACAGATACTTTACCAATATGGAATGCATCTGCGTAATTCATCCATTGTAACTTTCCTGTAGGCCATAACCGTGTAGGAAACAACATAATGTCTTTAGTCGATCTCAGTGAATTCAAGATCATATAAAGCATAGGATACAGAATAATTAAAGTAATTAACGACAACAACACATAGTTACTCCACTGCGCTAGTCTGTTTCTGGACATCTTCATCCCTCTCGATTCGCCATTAGTTTTCTACTAATCAACGTCAGCACAAGGATGATGATGAACAATAGAATTCCCATGGTAATAGCTTCGCCGAATTTGAAGGACAGGAACGCCCTCCGATAAACCATAATTCCAAGCACCGTCGTACTGTCGCCCGGTCCGCCTCCCGTCATCATATAGATGAGGTCGAACGCTTTAAGACCACCGATTAACGATAAAATGAAATTCACTTCCGTTATACCCGTTAATAATGGGCGAAAGATATTCCACATCATCCTGGTTTTTCCGGCACCATCGATTTTAGCACTCTCTATGACTTCCTTAGGGATAGTCAACATAGCCACGATGTAGAACGTAACCGTCAGACCAATATATTTCCACGTATTGACTGCCATGATCATATTCATTGCCGTACTGGGATCACCCAGCCATCCCCTGGCAAAGGAGCCGAGCCCCAGCTTGTGTAACCATTCGTTCACCATGCCGAAATTCGGGGAAAGCATATTGACCCAGAGGAGGGATACGACCGCCCCAGGCAAGATGACCGGAGTATAGATGGCCACCCGCAGTAATTTTTTCCAACGCTCTGACACGAGAGAATAGATAAAAAATGCAATTAGAAATCCAAGGACAGTTTGTGCGACTGTTGTTATAAAAGCGAATTTAAGCGTACGTCCAGTCGATTCCCAGAAGTGGATATCGCTCCATATCGTTTCGTAATTTCTCCATCCGACCCATCTGAATGCTGCATTGAAGCCATTCCAATCGGTAAAGCTTCTTACGATGCTGGTCGTTACCGGATAGAGAAAGAAGGCTACGAATAACAACAAAGCCGGTAATAAGAATAAGTAAGACATCAGTGTTTTACGTTCTGTCATGTGGATCTCCTCGTCACAAACGTGAGACTGGCAATATGGATGACCTCACCAGTCTCTGACGTTTGGAAATGTAAGACTATTGTTTACCTGAATTTATAGCATTGCGATGATCCTTCTCCATCTTCTCTGCAGTGCTTTTCACATCTGCATCACTCTTGAGCAAATACTCGGCAAAGCTTGCTTGTAATAGCTTAGCTAGTTCTCCTGGATTGTAGCTTAGTTGTTGTTTAGGATAATCTGAAGCGCTAGATGCAACTTGATCGATCAGCGTATCAATAGTCTCGTTTCCGGTCTTCAGATCCTTCAAAACAGGCATGGATTGCGTTGACTCCGCCCAGAGCTTCTGATTTTCCTGGCTAGTCAAGTATTTCAAGAAAGTAACCGATTCTTCTGGATGTTTGCTCGCCTTCAGCACGAAGAATCCATCTGCGGTAAGCGGAGCTTGAGCTTTCATACCTTCGGGAGCAGGGAACAAGAAGGCTCCCAGTTCATCATCGATTTGAGGCTGAAGCGCAGAGATCTGATTGTTGTTTCCTAACACCATAGCTGCTTTTTTGCTAAGTAGTAGATTAGAAACCTCGTCTCCACCAACCGCGAAAGAATCCTTACCGAAATACCCCTGATTAAACCATTTTTTCGTAAACTCCATAGCTGCGAGATATTCAGGTGAAGAATAGCTTTCCTCGCCCTTTAACCAATCCCCAGTCGCTGTTCCGTTACGGTAGAAGTTCATACCTGCGAATGAATCCTTAAGAATATCGAGATTTCCATCCTTACCGCTGGCAGCAAGTGGAATGATATTCTTCGAGGCTAATGTCGACATGATCATTTCGAATTGCTCCAACGTTTGCGGAATTTGTAACTGGTTATCTTCGAATATCTTTTTGTTATAAATGACGACCTGGAAGGAGAGCTTAAACGGAATATTGGAAACATACGGCTTCTCTGGACTTACAATACTTGTTGCTAGCAGATCGTTACGAACAAATGAATTTTTCCAAGCCTCATCTTTGTTCAGATATTCATCTAGAGGAAGTGCTGCATCGACCTCATTGACGAACGGTGCCATCCAGTGTGTCCATCCGAACGAGATGTCTGGCTCTTGCTTTGAAGCTACTTTGGTTTGTAGAACCTCGATGACCTTATCCCATGGGACGATTTCAGGTTTAATTTTAATATTCGGATTCGCTGCTTCAAAATTTTTGATCGTTTCGTTCATCTTATCTTCGAACTCGGGCCAAATATAGAGAAATTTAAGTGTTACCTGCTCCGTTGAACTGTTCGACGCTGATGCCGCTGGCTCCGTTGCATTCGTTGCAACTGGTGATTCCGTGGCACCTGTTTCTTTATTTCCAGACCCACAAGCTGCTAGCATTAAGATTAGAGCTGCACAAATCGACCAGACTCCCCAGACCTTAGTCATCTTTTTCATTTTCTTTGCTCCCCTTATTCAAATTAGTTTATTTTCAATGTTTACACATTAAAAAACTTACCGTGATGACGTACTCCAATTTCCTCCGTTTATACGTTCATGGACGCTACCATCAGGCAATTCAATACGTGCGGGTATACCTTCCGGACTACATAACGTGAGGTTAAAATATCCATTATCCTCTTTGCGCCAAGCGACCTGCACATCACCTACGGGTGTTGCCACCGTGCCCTCTGCCCAAGTGAGGCTACCTGTAATCGGCTTAATAAGAATTCCGCGGTAACCGTTATCAGCTGGCTGTACTCCGAGAATTTGATTCGTAAATTCATAGATCGGAACAGCTCCCCAGCCATGGCAGTCGCTTCTTTGCGATACCGGATCCTCGACCCAAGTCGTTAATCCCTGCGCGGCAAGCTTTCTCCAGATGTCCCACAGCTCGAAGGATCGTTCATATCTCCCCGTCTTCTCTAAAGAACGGAACAAGAAAAACGACATCGCGTACGAGACAGTAGGCAAGTGTTGATTGAGCAGCATGCGATCCATCAGCTGGCTTGCTTCTTCTCCCTCGATCGTTTCAGAAAGCACCCCCCAGATTTGTGCATGCTGAGAATATAATCCTGTACCTGGACCATCCTCAAACATTCGTTCCTCCTCAGACCAGCAATGCTGCCGAACTGCACTCTTAATGATTTCGGAACGGGATATGTATTCCTCCGCTGTGGAGTGACGCCCGACCTGTAGGTTAAGATCCGCTGCCGTCTGAAGAGCACTTACATAAATAAGACTATAATAAGTTAGAGGACCGCTCTCATTCGCTGTGGGTATACCTTGACTATGACGCCATTCCTCTACCCAATCCACGAAGGACCATACTTCCGCAGGTAATTTACCGACCAGACCATTCTCAATGACTTGAGCATCAAACCAACCCAAGATCGCATCAATCGTTGATAAATATTTGCGAACAAGCGACAGGTCTCCGAAATAGCGATAATGGTCTGCAACCATCATGATCCAGTACACAGAAAAGCCAGGAATAACTTGCGGATACAGAGATGGATAGCGACTCTGAATCATGCCGTCCGGCATAAGTGAGCTATGAAAGTCGAAAATGGCTTTCCTGGCGAGTCGGTCATCCGCACTAAGCTGGAATGTAAAAAGGGCCTGCAGACGAGTATCCATAATATATTGAAGCTGCTCGTAATAGGGACAATCTTCGTACGTTTCGTGCATGCACCTTTTCAGTGTGTTGATGCTGATATCCCATAAGGGAGTGAATGATTCGTCAGAGCATTGGAACGTAGCTTTCACTTTCAAGGGGTAACCCGTCTCCCGATAGTTGAAGCGGTGCAGACGAAGCTCTTGCTCCTGTGCTTCAATCGTCAGTTTGACGTATCGGAACGTACGAAACTCGAAAGGTTCATAACATTCCAGCTGACCCCGCTCAACATTCCCTACCCCTGCTGCAACATAGAGATCTTTCTCCCCATATAGTTGACGACCATTGGGATCATCGCGAATATCTTTGTTTCTCCTGATCGTCGATTCCGGCTCCTTCTCATAGCACTCTGAGCATAGAATCTCAATATTTGCAGCCTTTCCTCCAGAAATCTCTAGAGTTAAATAACCTGTCAGCAATTCCCCAGCATCAAGCTCAACCACGAACTTTTCTCCGGGTGCAACGACCCAGAACTGCGATTCTGTTGGATTGCTTAACAAATGGAACACAGGCTCGGCCTTTGACGAGCTTATGCGTTTAACGCCCACAAATCCTCTCTCATGTTCATACAAGGCTGGAATCGTCCTTGGAGCAAGTGGCCACGGGGTTAATTGTCCGAATAGGGGATCCATGATATTCGAGACAATAACGGACGGCTTCCATCCCATTGCGACATCTTGATTCCGCTGCCATCCGAACGGTAGCTTCTCACCGTCCACACGCTCTGTTCCACCAACGTAGAGAGTTTCCTGCTCGCCCGATTCAAATCGAATTGCATGATCTACTAAACATTCCCACTGTTCATCACTAGAAAGGCAAATGGTTGCGTTACCATTTTGTTGCGTTAAAATACCTTCGAATAAGAGAGCGCCCTTGTTTGATCTCCAAACCGATGCGGGTCCTCCATCTCCTAGGCGGAATGGTTCACAGGGGGTGTAATGAACAACCTTGACCGCCAATGTATTTAGTCCAGTAACTAGCAGATTCGTCAAGTCAACCGTTTCATAATAATGAGTAAACCGGTCTCCCTTAGAAGGGCCAACACTCGCTGACACGCCGTTTAGATATAACCGATAACGGCTGTCAGCGGATATGTGAGACACAAGCTTAGCGGATTCAATATCCGTTACGGTGAAGCTTCTACGAAAATAAACAATTTCATGTTTTCCTTCGATCAGAGTTGTCGGTTCTCCCGAACTCCATATCCATTTGGCTTGCCATTCTGATCTGTTGCTCATGTATTTCCTCCGGCTGCTATAGTAAAGGGCCTGTGCTTTCGTTTACTTGCAGTGTACAATTAACCATTTGCCTTACAGTATCCTCCTTCCCATTAATCAAATCAATCAGCAGTTCCGCTGATAACTCCCCTAATTGGTAACGGGGGTGTGCTACCGTCGTCATTCTTGGATAGCTGTGCTTAGCAATGTCGTTCCCGTCTACACCGATAATAGATATCTCCTCCGGGATCTTAATCCTCATCCGATGAGCTGCCTGAAGTGCTCCTACAGCTAATACATCATTAGCAGCGAAGATAGCTGTTGGCCTTGGAATGGCTCGGAGTAAGGAATACGCGGCCTCTTCTGCCACCCGGACATCTTCCTTCTCAATAAGTGCGACGTGATCCGTGTTAAGCTGAATCCCCTTATTCGCTTGAGCATCTCTGTAAGCTCGAAAACGATCAATCCAAACATTCGCATCCCTATTCAAGTTCAAGTGCGCAATGACTTCGTGTCCTAATTCGTGGAGATGCTCCATCGCCAAAGTTCCTGCCATATAGTTATCGATCAGAATCGATGGAAGTAACGTCTGCTTAGGGAAAGGATCCACGAGCACGAACGGAACAGTTTGCTTTCGGTTCTCATTAATCTCTTCTAGTTCTCTGAACAGCTGCTCTTGCAGAGCAATAGAGTCGAACTCTAGAGAGGTAAAGATCATACCATCCACTCGTTGCTCCAATAATAGGTTGACATTACTCTTAGCACTCTCATAGTCCATGGCGTTGCAAATAATAATACTCTTCCCAAGCTGCCTTGCTTTGGTCTCTACTCCTAGAATGAATTCTGAAAAGTAAGGATTAGCAATATTGGACAGCAGTACCCCAATAATATTCGTACGATTGGTCACCAGACTTCGCGCAATATTGTTAGGAGAGTAATTTAATTGCTTGATCGCACGTTCTACTTTCAAACGAGTCCTTTCCTTAACGGATTGAGGATAGTTAATTACTCGCGAGACCGTGATCGGAGCAACTCCTGCCAATTGTGCTACATCTTTTAAGGTTACCATTTGTCTTCTCCATTCAAAATGGTTGCGTTACCATTTCAATATAAACAATTAATTTGGAAAATTCAAGTCCCTTTATTCGAAAATATTTTTTTCCTCCTCTCACCCGATTAAAAGCTCGGCTAGTAAGCGAAGAAACCGCCCGACTAGTCTTCGGACGGTCCCCGGAAAAACGGCGCAGGGATTGTTGAACCCGTCTTGCGCCTCGGTGTCTAATGGTTATTTGCCGTTGATTGCTCTAAACTCCTCAAGCATCTCTTGCATAGCTTTGTCATAAGTTTTGCATATCCGCATACGCATTCAGTTTAATCGGATAACTTAGCATATAGGATTTCAAATTGTGTGGCGGAGTTGGCGCATAAGCGAATGCCTTACTCGTCCATTGTCTAGGAGCAAAATAGTCAATCAGACCGTAGTAAGATGCTCCTTTACCATCAGCTGTCGTCTTTCCCGTACTAATCGCTGCTTAATCGTTCTCAGTATAGATCAATATAGCATCTCTAAGAAACATAGCTACTCCGGGCTGATCCTTATCGTAATAAGAGGTGAACCGTTCGTCCTCCACGTACATTTGAGCAACACCAGCATGAGCTTCTTTGCTATAGCTTGCCCAGTAGAAGCTTAACCATTGACGGTGAAGATGTGCGGCTTTCTGTGCGAGATCACCAGCCGAATCTCCTGTCACGAAAGCTTCCGCCAACACGTTGTGAATTTCGGCAGCTAATTGTTCGACTTCCGCGTATTGCTTCTCCGTCATGCCTTTAATTTTATCATTCGATTGATCGATTTGATCCGCACCGTACTTCGCTCGGATTTCTTCACCGTATTGCTTCTCATTGTCCGCGATTAGCTGCTTTTTGAAGCCTTCGAACCTTTGTTCATCGCTCATCGATTGACTTCCCTCTCTCTGTAATAATGTCAAATCAATATTGGCGATAAGTGTGTCTAGCTGCTCCCGTTTCTCAAGTAGCTTAACGCGATGCTCCCTAAGGGCAATATCCGCATCAAAGGCTGGGGAAGTCAACAAAGCTTTAATGTCCTCCAAGCCTACGCCAAGTTCACGATAGAACAGGATCTGCTGCAACTGATTAACCTCTTTCTGCCCATAGATTCGATACCCTGACGAATTGATTCTAGCCGGCTTTAGAATGCCAATTTCATCATAGTACCTGAGCGTTCGAGTACTTACGCCTGCCAGAAGGCCAAGCTTCTGTACTGTATATTCCATGTTTGTGCCTCCTGACAAAATAAGCGTACTCCTTTCCGCAACGTCAATGTCAAGCGCAAGTTCATTTTACAGCTTTAATAACAGAGGAAACGATGTAATCCTCGATGTTAACTCCCTCAACCCAATCCTTGATAAACACTCTCGACTCGTCTTTAGGTTCGATAGCAATGTCCTTAAACCCACTATTTATCAACATTTGTTCAATCTCTCCGATGGAGGATGCACCTGAGACACAGCTGGCCAGGGCATCCATATCTTGTTTGATAAGTTCTGGTAGCACAGCAGTCGTAACAACATCCGAAATAGCCAATCTACCTCCAACCTTTAATATCCGATAAGCTTCATTGAATACTTGCTGCTTATCTGGTGAGAGATTAATTACACAGTTGGAGATAATGACATGAACACTTTGATCAGCGATAGGCAGGTGCTCAATTTCCCCTAAACGGAACTCCGTATTCTGATATCCACTTTTTAAGGCATTTCCACGAGCTTTGCTTATCATTTCTGGAGTCATATCCACCCCAATAACCTTTCCGGTCTCTCCAACCTGCCTCGAAGCCAAGAAACTATCGAAACCGCCGCCGCTGCCAAGATCCACAACAACTTCTCCTCGCTGAAGAGAGGCAATTGCTTGCGGATTCCCACAACCAAGTCCAAGGTTCGCTCCTACCGGCACAACAGTTAACTCTTCTTCCGAATAACCAAGCTTTGAAGACATCTGATCAACAGAAGGGGATGACTCCTTACAGCAGATTACTGGTTCACAACAGCTATCTGATGATGTATCCTGCAAAGCAATTTTCTTGTAACGATTCCTGACGTGCTGACGAATTTCATCATTTTCTACTTCGTTCATCATTTATTCGCTCCTTATGTCCTCTTTACGGAAAATACAGCACAATTCCGGTGACAGCAATCTATTTACTTCCTTATCATTAAGCTGGTAGTAGCTCCAAGTTCCTCTCGTTTCACGCAAAATGAACCCGGCATCCAGTAAAATCTTCAGATGATACGAAAGCTTGGATTGAGGCATGTCGATCCATTCGCATAGATCGCATACACAAACACTCCCTCGCTGAGTAAGCTCGTACATGATTTGTAGACGTTTCTCGTCCGCGAGTGCCTTGAACTTTTTTTCGTATATCGTGAAATCAACTGTTTCCGTTGGCTGACTATACATGGGAAGATCTTTGACCATATTTATACTGCTCCTTTTGCACAATAACTTTGGATAATTTGATTAATAAATCAAATTATTTTGATTTAACAATGATAGCATATCAAATTTGAATAAATCAAGATTAAATCAATTTTTTTCGATGAATAGTAAACGTAGGCTCAGAGAAGCATTCTTCCCAGGACAGACAGCTACACCCTAAGCTTTTTGATAAAATAGCTTTCATCTTCAAGATTTGTTCCATTTGCTTATCAAGGTCCTCTTGCTTCTTTATCGCCATCATTCTCCAGCGCTCTGAGGGTGGAATATTAGAATCAAAGCCATCCATTAGCTGTTTAATTTCATCGATCTGAAATCCAGCGCTCTGGGCTAATTTAATCGTATCCATGCGACTAAGGATATCATCCGAGAAGCATCTTCTCCCCTTAATCCGCTCAGGTGAAGGGATTAGTCCAATCTGCTCATAATAACGAATGGCTGAGGTTGCCACTCCGCATCTCTCTGCTACTTCCCCAATAGATAACATGATGCTCCCCCTTGACTTAAAGTTAACTTGAAGTTGTATGGTGGAGATAAGTATAACGAATCATGAGCGTACTGACCACTAGGGGGGCTATTAGAGAAATATGTTATTCACTGCGTTTATCGTTTTTATCGTCACCTTAGTCTTCGTCATTTGGCAGCCCAAAGGTTTGAATATAGGCTGGTCTGCATGTGGGGGTGCTGTCATTGCTCTTCTGTGCGGAGTCGTTAACTTTAACGATGTTTGGGATGTCACACACATCGTCTGGAATGCAACGCTAGCCTTTGTCGCAGTGATCTTGATCTCGCTTATTCTGGACGAGATTGGATTCTTTGAATGGGCTGCCCTTCATATGGCACGATTCGCCAAAGGAAACGGACTGTTGATGTTCTTATATGTCATTTTACTCGGTGCTGCGGTCGCTGCATTGTTCGCTAATGATGGTGCTGCATTAATCTTAACCCCAATCGTTCTTGCCATGGTTCGTGCGTTAAAATTTGATTCCAGAATGATTCTCCCCTTCGTCATGGCTAGTGGATTCATCTCAGATACAGCATCTCTTCCACTCGTTGTCAGCAACTTGGTTAATATCGTGTCTTCAGACTTTTTCGATATTGGATTTGTACAATATGCTTCTCGTATGGTTGTTCCCACACTATTTGCCATTGCTTCAAGCCTGTTAGTCCTCTATCTGATGTTCCGCAAGAGCATTCCTAAGCAATATGACTTAAGTCAATTGAAACAACCAAGCGAAGCGATAAAAGACATTCGTTTATTCCGATTATCTTGGGTTATTCTTTCGATGCTTCTGATTGCTTATTTAGCAAGTGAATGGATCAGCATTCCCGTATCTATCCTTGCTGGAGCAGCCGCTATTGTGTTCCTGCTTCTCGCCAGACGAAGTCAAGAAATTCATACTTGGAAGCTGGTCAAAGGTGCTCCTTGGTCGGTTGTTTCATTCTCGATTGGGATGTATGTCATCGTCTACGGATTGCGCAATGTAGGATTAACTGACAGGCTGAGTACGATCTTCGATTGGGTCGGTGATCAAGGCCTCTTCATCGCAACTATTGGCTCAGGTTTTATCGCAGCTATACTCTCTTCGCTTATGAACAACATGCCTACAGTCATGATTGATGCTCTAGCTATTCAAGCGACGGGATCATCCGGAGTCGTTCGGGAAGCTTTCATCTACGCCAACGTCATCGGATCGGACTTGGGACCGAAAATAACGCCAATTGGCTCATTAGCAACACTGCTATGGCTCCACGTGTTGTCCACGAAAGGTGTCAAAATCAGTTGGGGCTATTATTTTAAGATCGGTATTGTACTCACAGTTCCGGTATTGTTCATCACTCTTACCAGCCTCTATTTCTGGTTGAGAATCATTGGTTAACCTTAATCCATCCCTAAAGGAGCGTCATTCAATATGGCTAAACCACTCATTTATTTTCTATGTACAGGCAATTCTTGTCGGAGTCAGATGGCGGATGGCTTCATGAATGCATTTGGTGAATACAAGTATGAAGTGAAAAGCGCTGGCTTAGAAGCTCATGGACTGAATCCTCGCGCAGTGAAGGTAATGACTGAGGTCGGTATCGACATCTCCAATAACCTCTCCAATGTTATTGACGCAAATACTTTGAATCGCTCAGCTTATGTTATAACCCTTTGCGGTCACGCCGATGAGCACTGCCCCGTCATCTCTAATCCTAATGTGATCAAATTACACTGGGGGTTCGACGACCCCGCCAAAGCAACCGGTACAGAAGAAGAAATCATGGAACAATTCCGAGCTGTGCGTAATTCCATTAAAACAAAAATTGAGGATTTTATTCTGGATGGCCACTAATCAAACAAAGGAAATGCACCCAATAGCAACTGGGGGCATTCCCTTTGGTCTCTAATGCTAAAATGTTAATGCTGTAATTGATGAACATCTACCTTGTTACCTTCTAAATGCTGCTCAAACATATCAATGATGAAGAGAAATCTCTCTGCTTCACGAAATACATGATCCGCAAGCAAGGGATGAATAATGCTCTTAATCCGGCAAGCATTAATCAGATCGCGAGCGGTTTGTTTAAAGTCCCGCAATGATTTCACAGACACTCGATTGTCATCAAGGAATTGATCAAGCAGCGGAACCGTCTGGGATTGCGGCTTCATATGCTCCAAATCTTGAGCTTGAAACAATAGCTTATCAAAATCATCACTAAAGCCCCGCGCTTGTTCAACAAGCTGTCTCTCGGATGGATCTAGAAGATGGCTAATAAATTTAGCGTGATCCGCCATAATCTTCAGGAAAAATACATTTTCAGTAATGATCGCATCGGGGAGTGGCTCTAGCTTCCCCGAATTAAGCTCCTCTAGGCGATTCCTGAAGTAAAAGGCTTCCCGACTGGTATGATCCACTAGCAAAGGAAAGTTATTCGCCCCAGGTAGTTGACATCGCAAAATGAGACCTAATATTTTCCTCTTAAATACCCATATATGAGAAGTTGCGGTATGAACCTCTGAATTAAAATGTTGAATGGTCCGAGGGTCTGTATTTGTATTAAAGCCATTTGCTTTATTCTCAATTGCTTCAAATAAGGCATAAAACTGATTAGCCTCATTTATTAATTGGGTATCCTCACAACGAAATCCTAGCTTAAGAAATAAAGAATGCTCCTTCATAATCCGCGACCAGAATCTAACTTCATCCAACGAACGCGCCACAAATTCAATAGACACATCGCTTCCCCTTTCACCTTAACATCAATAACACAACATATGTGCTAAGGCTTCGATGGGTGATCGCCTATTCCAATTGAGACTTAACGGTCCGTCGGCTTTGCTTACACCTTAACTGGCATTAACTGCTCCTCCGTGTGTTCTTTTGTTTTTCTCAAGAAGTAGATGAGGGTCAATGCCAGGAAGACGATCAAATAAGCAGCTAAACGGGCCACTTGATGCCACATGTCGCTGTAATCGCCGCTGTTGATGACATCCCTGAAGCCACGAATACTATAGGTCATCGGAAGCAAAGGATTCATCGCTTTAGCCCAGCCGGGAAGTAGTTCAAGCGGGAATGTTCCTGCACTTGAAGCTAGCTGGAAGATCATAAGTAACAGCACGACAAACCGCCCGGGTAAATCCAACCATGTCACAATTGCCTGAATAATAAACATAAAGGTGAAGCCCACCAGCACCGTATACATATAGAACAGGGGGATACTCTGGACCTTCATCCCGAGTAGAAACACAAGAATCGTAACCGCAACTAGCGATTGAGCCAAACTGATTAAACCAAAGGTTAACGTTTTACTTATAAAGAGTGGAATTCCCCTTGCCCCATCGACAATCGTGCTGCGAGCCGAAACAATCGTCGTAAACACGAGAGCCCCTGCAAATAAAGCCATGGAAATAAAGTAAGGTGCAATGCCGTTCCCATACAGCGACACTTTTCGCTCATTATTCGAAACGATCGTAACAGGCTGTGCGAGCATGCTTATCATCTCATCATTGGCTTTCACAGAAGACTTCTCTGCGGCGTCTTTTAATTTGCTAGCCAGTTCATGAGTCCCATCGACCAGCTTAACAACACCATCCACTAGCGGTACTGCACCACTGTTTAATTGTGTCGCTCCATTCGCTACCTTCTTGATCCCATCTGCCATTTGCCCCACGCCGGTATGTAGCTGCGAAGCTCCTCCATTGACTTGACTAGCTCCTTGAGCTAGCTTGCTACTGCCGCTCACGATCTGAGTAAAGCTGGTATTAAATTGCTTTAAGCCTGTCGTTAGTTGCTTCTGACCCGCTTGTAAATCTGACACCCCTTGAAATAACTGACTTTGGCCTGAGCTTAAGGCTTGACTGCCTGCCTGTAATTTCTGTTGCCCTGTAACAACAGCTTTACTGCCCGTTAGTAGTTTTTTTTGCCCCGTTAACAATGCCTTGGTTCCCTTCGACACTTCTTGGCTAGCCGCTAACAGCTTCTGTAATTCTGGATCAGCAGCGAGATCGGCATTGGAATCCATCACTTTTTTCAAGCCTGCTGCAACCTGAGCGCTTCCAGTGGATAGCCCGTCGTTTGCCGAAACAGATGCTTCTAACCCGCTTTGAAGCTGCTCCAAGCCTGATACCGAGCTCTTTAGACCTGCAGTTAATTGGTCCGCCCCCTCTTTGGTAGATTGTATCCCAGAGCGCAAAACCGTTGACCCTTGCTCCGCCTTCAATGCCCCCTCCTGAAGCTTTAACCCCGCTGCTGACAGCTTCTGAGCTCCCGCTGATAAATCAGATGCCGCAGATTTCACTTGCGAAGCTCCTGATCCTACCTTAGTTGCACCATCCAAAAGCAAACTAACCTTGCTATTGATTTGATTAGCCCCACTTGCGAGATCACTAATGCCTCCCTTAAGCTTGGTAACTCCATCTCCTAGCTGGATAGCCCCCTTGTTCAAGTCCAACGCCCCATCACTTGCCGTGCTTAACCCGCTAGATAACGCTTCGAATTGCTTATAGATACTGCGGGAATAGGTTTCCGTCATATTTTGTGAAAGCTTATCCTTTAGCTCCCTAGTTGCATTCTCACTGATCTGCCCAGCCACGTAGTTATAATAACTATTCGATTCAAAAATAATTTCCGCTTGCTTTGGATGCTCACTTGTCAATGAAGCCGCTTCCTCTGAGAAGTTAACCGGAATGGTGAGTGATGCATAGTAATGGTTGCCCTTCATCCCTTGCTCCGCTTCATCTGCACTGACGAAATCCCATTCGAAACTGGTATTTTTTTTCAATTCCTCCACGAATTCTTGACCAACATTCAACGCTTTACCATCAGCGGTTGCACCTTGATCCAGGTTCACCACTGCAACTGGAAGAGAGCTCAGTTGGCCATACGGATCCCACGCCCCCTTGATCAAGAAACCGCTATATAACGAGGGAATTAAAGCAACCGCGACAAAGGAGATCACAAGCATCGGTTGCTTGACAAAAGAGTTAAAGGCTTGCTTAAACACTTGAAATGGCTGCATATCGTACCTCCACCGATCTAATGAATTCGATTAACATTCTGGTCTGCAGGAACCTCTTCAGGTAATCGTTTCGATGCGCTTGGAACGCCACGTTGCTTGACATGAACCTCGTCTGAGGTATAAATGATAATGGTCACTTGGCCGCCATATACAACACTCCGAATAAGGATCGGTTGGTCGTACTTGTTCTGAAAAACAAAGTCAGGACCGTACCAGCTTACAGTGGCATCGCGTCCAGGAGGGACATAGGGAACACTTCTGCTATGGGAGTAGCGCTTGATGATCTGAAGCCCGGCCCTGTCGACTGCATTAAACAGTGTCGATGAGATTTGGCATATCCCACCACCAATCCCCTCAGCCACTTCCCCCTTCACGATGACTTTTGCTCGTAAATAACCTTTGCTCGTTGTACGTTCACCAACAATCCCATTAAACGAGAAGGATTCTCCGGGAAACACATATTGATTGTTGATCGCTTGGGCAGCGAGGTTAATATTTTTCGAGCGGTTCTTATTGCGAGAATTAAAGTAAGTCGTATATTGACCAATCTTCTTTTCCCTAATCGAAGTAAGAAGCTCACTATCTACCTTCGGATGAATGATTTGCTGTGGAGCCTCTATGTTAGAGGCTGTCCCCTCGACTATAAATTTGTAAACCTGATCCATGAATGCGCGACGATCCAACTCGCTCCCCATTTGCTCAGGTATGATTCCCTCATATTCGTTAAGACCCGCATTGATTGGAGCATGATAGAGGCGCCCATACACCTCATCGATGAGCTTATTTAGCTTAGTTTCATTGGTGAACGGCAAGCCCACATATGGAAGTATGTAATCGGAACGCTTTATGTTGACTATGGGTTGACCCTGCTCCGCAATGACTAGGCTATCTGGATGAAAAGCTTGTTGAATTAACATAACGATACTGACGATCCAATTCAGTCCCAAAAGTCCTGACCTCCATTCATGAATGGTTCATAATAAGTCCAACAAACTATAATATCCCCCAATTCATTACATAATTATTTGTCTCGTTGCCGAGAATAAAATAACTGAAATGGAGGGAAACAGGATGAAACAATTCAAAAAGGGAATAGCTCTGCTCATGGCGCTAACGATCTTTTCCATACTTCTGCAGCCAAGTTTCCCCGTCATCGCCGCTAAACCCGCTGAAGCATCCCCCACGTCCCAATTAACTATCTTGGTTCGCTCTAGCCAAACTGCCTTGATGTTCAGTAAGCTCGAAATCTCCAATCCGAAAATCACCAAAGCAATACTCAATGCCAAAAAGGAAGCCACTAACGAAGCTTCCTTGTTTACAGATATAGAGGTTTCTTTCATGCACGGTCAACAACTATCACATTATCGCATGGAAAAGTCGGGAGAACTATGGGATGAGGCAGCCTCTCAATCACTAATTGTCCCCCCAGCAATTACGGAATCCTTACTGAAATACACAGAGGCTTTGCGTAAGAGTCACTATGGGAAGCTGACAAAATGGGAAGATGCTAGGCGCTTAGTCGCTCGTAAAAGCATCTTTTCCATAACCGATTTGGAAACCGGTCTTTCCTTCAAGGTTCAACGCCGCGCGGGGAGTAGTCATGCAGATGTGCAGCCGATTACGAAAGAGGATTCGAAAATCATGTCACAAATATATGGTGGGCATTGGAGCTGGAAACGCAAAGCGATTCTTGTTCAATCTGGTGGAAAACGGATTGCTGCATCGATGAATGGCATGCCACATGGCGGAGATGGCATTCCGGATAATGGTTTCTCGGGTCATTTCTGCGTCCATTTCTTAGATAGCACATCCCATCGATCCACAGCCCCCGATCCCGCACACCAATTGATGGTTTATAAAGCGACGGGAAATCTCAGACCTTATCTCGATTCTGCTTCCCCAATGCTCTTGGCGGAGAGCTTCATTGAGGCGATGAATCAACAGGATGTGGAAATGCTACAGCAAATTGCAAATGGCATGACAAAAGAGAGACTCTCCTATTTCGTCACCGAATTGGGGTCTCTCTCATCCATTCGAATTCATCTCCCTAAGAAGTTAAAGCAAATCAATCCTTCAGGGTGGAATGAAAGCTTAACGACAGACCTTAACTTGCCCATTAAGGTTCATAAGAACAGTCAACCGGATCGAAATACGCATTACAGGTTTATTTTCAAGCGTGAATCTAACAAGTCACCTTGGAATATTGATGACTTAGAAACAAAAGGTGCAACGAATCACTCCAGCTTAATTCCATAAATTTTACCACCGCGAGAAGCCACGACAGCATAATTGTTAAATATCGCAGGGGATGATTCAATGTTAGTTCCAATGTTCAAGCTCCCCAACACTTTTCCATTACTCGCTGAAATAACAGAGACACTGCCTACAGAATTTGCCTGGATGAGATAGGCTTTGCCCGTGTTATCATATACGTCCACAGGAGATGACCACGCATAATTCGCCATCGGAAGTGTCCAAACTTCCTTTCCTGTCGCCTTATCTAATGCCACCATTAACCCTCCGCTGAAGGTGCCAACCCTTGCAATCGTAAAAATAACGAGCTTTGCGATTTCCTTCTTACCCATTACGGGTGTCGCCAATAATCCACCATTCACAGGATGTTCGCCCAATAAGGAAAAGCTCGCGTATTTGTTCTGCCAAACAATCGCGCCCGTTAATCCATTGATTTTCCGTATGAAGGAGTTGCCTTTCGTACCTTGCTTGTCTACTTCAGTTCCGGTATATAAATAGGGTACGCCGCCTTCCGTTTCAAGTACAATAGTCGCATCCGTGTCGTCAACAGGTGAAAGCGCCCATTCCGAAGAGTACGTCTTTAAGTTCAATGCTTGTATACTGCCGCCATTGTCCGCGAAATAGGCTAGGTCTTTATGAATAGCTAAGGAATTCTCAATACCTTGATATTTGTTGCCGGAGATTTTATAACGGTACTTGCTAATAACAGGATCAATCTTGATCGATTTGCGGGCTGGATCGAAGACGGTATTCAGCTTCAAATGATAGACGATTCCATTCTCACCACCGACAATTAGCGTGTCATTCAACCGATTAAACATCGCCGAGCTGTCGAAAGCCCCCCACGTCCGATACGCAAATGGATCCTTACCGTTCACACGAAGAAGTCTCTTCTGATCTGTTAAGCTATATAGATTAAATCCAATCGTACCATTCTCAGGAATCCCTTCTCCCACGTATAAGAGAGGGTATCCTCGAGCATCAACCGATACACTCCCTTTAATAGGATTTCCGACCTTAATTGGGCTACGTGTTTCCTCTCCGGTTTCCAATTCCATAAAGTACACATAACCATCGAGTGAAGCGTAGATCACTTCCGTAAAATCAGGCTTCGTGAGAAATTTTGCTTTGACATTCATCGTTCGTAGCACTTCAGGAGCCCACTTTACGATAGCGGGTTGTCCGGTCCAGCCTGCACCGCCGCCCCACGAGCTCGACTTTGTTTTTTTCTCCCAAACAATCTTTGGCTTAAACGTCTTCATATCTGTCGTTCCATAGGAGGGCGCGCTACGTTCGTTCGTACCTCGAAAGGTCAGTATCCCTTCTACTTCGGTATAGGGTTCAGGGAATGTCTGTGGCTCAGTCGGCATTGACTTCCACTGATTGGAAATAAGACTTCCGGCTTGGGCGATTTCCTGGTACAAACAGACTAAAATGAGTGCTAGAATAAGAGTCTTTATTCCACGGGACATCTCTATTAATTCCCTCCACCTTCAGGATAAATAGATTGTACCCACTAGGTTTAGAGAAGCTTGTCAAACGATCAGCGAGTATTACAGGAATATTTGTCACATCTACAGATATCCCATCGGAACCCCTCATTTTACAGGAGATACCTCTTAAACCGCACAAAAATACCGCCTCTCGGCGGTATTCGTGATCTAACATATTCGGAAGTTAGGCTTATTAAAGAGCAGCTACTTTTTTCGTCCTCCCTTGAGGAAGCTCTGGCAGCTCGTTCACAGAAACAACAGCATCCGTCTTTTTCTTTGGCTTCTTCCAGTGGTTCTCACTTCCTGGCAGATCGTCAAACCAAGATGCATGGTCAGGACAATCCAGTATCATAAATTTTCCATATTGATCCTCTCTGGACTGATGATACTTCAAATAGGCTTTCCCATTTTCAATCGCAAGGATTTCGATTTTCCCTGACGTATGACTCATAGAAAGTCGAACACGTTTGCCCAGTCCAGATGTTCGAGCTTTCGCCTGCTCCACGAGTTCATAAACCTTGGCTAGAGGTAATACAAAATCACCATTACCTGCGACAGGCCGATTTATGAAAAAATAGTATGGTGTCACACCTGCCCAAGATAATCTGTCCAGAAGATCGCCGAGAACTTTAGGATCATCATTAATGCCTTTTAGCACAGGGGTTTGGTTAACAACAATTGCCCCCGCATCATGAAGGGCTTGAAAGCCTCGGATGGCTTCCGGAGTAATTTCCCTTGGATGATTGATGTGCGCCATCACATATATTCTTTTCTCAGCGCTAGAGAACTCCCGGATCGCTTCAAGTAAATGCTCGTCTTCATAAATTCGCATAGGGTTAAACACGGGAATCTTAGAGCCCAAGCGAATGATTTTAACATGATCGATTTCCCGTAATCTATGCAAAATTGCACGCAGTTTAGATGTGGCAAGGATCAAGCTATCTCCTCCCGTGAGGAGTACGTTGCTGATTTCCGGATGTGCCGCAATATATTGCAATCCCGGTTCAATGTCCGAGGTCGCTTCATATACGTCATTGCGGAAGAGCCGTTTGCGGAAGCAGTACCTACAGTAGGCTCCACACACTTCGGAGACAATTAGGAGTGCCGTGGATTGATACTTATGCTGACATCCCTTAACCACATAATTCGTATCTTCATCTGATGCATCCCATCTGCCGTATTCCTGCAATTCTTCCTCGTTTGGGATGACTAGCTTGCGGATCGGATCATTTGGATCATTCCAATCAATGAGATTCAAATAATACTCATTGACACGAAACACAAATTTCTCCGTAATTTGCTTCAGCTTTTCACGTTGCTCCTCGGGTATGCGAGTGATTTTTCCGATATCGGTAATATACTTGGGTTGCGGCATTCCATTTCCTCCTCAAGGTATATTCATTCGAATTCGAGAACGAATCCATTCCAATCCCCCATAACTCCCCCTTCTTATTTGAAGTCAAAAAGACCCTACGAGCAGAAGACCATCCCTTCTGCTTGTAGGGTCAAAAGAAAACAAAAAAAGACCCCAACGGGTCATAGAATGAGCAGATATCTGCACATAACAGTCCGACCCATCCATTGCTGACGAGGTTAGCTGTCGGACTCGGGATAGATGGTTCCCTACATTCAATATGAATGATTCGCCCCAGAAAAGTGGTTCCCCCGCTTTCCAGCCTTAGCTGGAAACTAAGCATAGGGCTACTATAGCCCAATCAAAAATATATGTCAATACTTGCATATTGTGAAGGACAACTGGAAACCGTTATTAACAAAGACGACAATTCAATGTTCCAAACATTGTTCTCCCTATTCGAAGTCGGGTAAAATAGAAAATAGCAAAGGGGGAAATTTCGTGGAGCCTGCAAGTAAGTGGTCCGATCGCTTTAAATGGATGTTGCTTAATCAGAAAGTCATCTTATTCCTAGTCGTCATTTTACTCATAAGCTTAAACATCTGGGTACTCGACAAAATTTCTTATGTCTTCCATCCATTCATTGTCATTATGGAAACAGTCTTTCTTCCTTTCCTCCTAACCGGGGTTGCCTACTACTTATTAAATCCGATTGTGGAATACTTCGAAACCCGTAAAGTTCGCCGCATCTATTCCATTATCGTTCTGTACCTCATTATTATTTCCGTCATCACGGTAGTCGTCATGAAAATCGTCCCTTTACTCAGCGAGCAGATCACCAGCTTTATTGGACAGTTTCCTACCTATAGTAAAGATGCACAGTTGAAGTTCGAAGAGCTGATCGGGAATACATATTTCAATCAAATCCAAGACACTCTAGGATTTGATTCAGAGAAGATAGTGAATGATTTCTCCGGTCGTGCTGCCGATCTCATGAACAATGCTTGGTCCGGCATCGGGAGCTTGGTTGGCAAGATCACAGAAACTATTCTGGCCATTATTACGGTGCCTTTCATCCTCTTCTATTTACTGAAGGATCGGAAGAAGCTGACTCCATTCGTGCTGAGCTTTGTTCCGACCAAGCTGCGTGAGCGCTCATTCAACGTCTTGCTGGAGATGAACCACCAGATCAGCTCCTATATACGTGGGCAGATCATCATCAGCTTCTGTATCGGTGCATTGCTGTATATCGGCTACATCATAATCGGTTTGGACTATTCCCTTGTACTAGCTGTTATCGCCGCTTGTACGAGCATAGTCCCTTACCTAGGTCCAGTTATAGCAATTACACCTGCACTAATCGTAGCAATGGTAACTTCCCCTGTGATGCTGCTCAAGATGATTATCATATGGACAATCGTTCAGTTCATTGAAGGTAAATTCATCTCCCCACAGATCATGGGTAAAACGATGCATGTTCATCCGATCACGATTATTTTCGTCATCATTGGAGCTGGCAACTTGTTCGGTATGATCGGGATTATTTTAGCTGTTCCGGGATATGCCATCCTGAAGGTTATTACTACACACTTGTTCCGTTGGTTCAAAAAGCAGACAGGCCTTTACGATCCAGACCCGATTGAACCTAAATCTTAAGATGTGTACGCGTTGAGTAAGAGCTGGGACTAATAAAAGCCGATCCTATTAGGGTCGGCTTTTGTTTGGGATGAGTTACAAGCTCATGGAAGATTACTATTTATTGGATTTGAGGGTACGGTCGCTCCCATTTGTAGATTAACAAGATTTAGCGCTTCTTTCGCATTAGTACTCATACCGCTCTCATTCATATTTGGGCTCGGGGCTGCTATAGTTGGGGGCTGATAATTCTCAGTAGCTGTTGTATCGTCCTCAGACTGCTTCGTTTCGCTTAATAAAATTTTACTTCCATCCGATCCAACGAGGTATTGGCGCACGTACGCCCCTTCTTTTGTTGTAACGAGCTTCCCCTTCTTCTCTTCCGGCTTCTCTTCCTTGTTCTCCACCTTCATAAGGGTTGATTCAAATAATTGTTGAGAAGCACCGTTGCTTGAACGCTGCGAGTAAGTTGATACGGTTTGACCAGCTTGTATCCGCATGATTATTTCCTCTCTTCCCGCACTAATGTGATCTACTTGTATTATCGGAATGGAAATGAGTGGAATGTAGAGATGCTCTCCAGTTTGGTTCCAATACAACAAGAAAGGACATCCACTTGGATGCCCCCCTCTTGTGACTATTCTGTGTCCCGTACAAACTGACCGCTGCGGATCTTCTTTACTTCATACATATTGACCGTCGTGCTAATCACATACTCGGGTGGTGTGCTTCCCTTGTTGTTTCGATGTCCTTGGATATGCTCCGGGCTTTTCTCCCAAGCCTTCCAAGCTTCCTCTGACTCCCAACGAATCAGAACAACGACTTCTTCGTTTTCTTTGCTCCTCTTATTAACCATCACAGAAATATCAATAAGTCCTTCTCTTCCGTCGAGCAGACCTTCCTTGCTAAAGCGCTCCACAACCTTATCGGAATTCCCTTTTTCCACCACAATTGTTCTGGTTTGAATTAACATCTAGTTGAACCTCCTTTACAACTTTCAATCCCAATCCATTTTTCCCTTCTATTGAACCGCTTGAGCCGCTTCTTTAACCATTTCTACTTCCGTTTGAAGGCCGCCACCGGACAGGTACCAATAGTTTGCATTCAAGTAAATAATTTTACCGTTCTTGTAAGCATTTGTTTTCTTAACGAGATCATTCTCGATGACTTCCTTGGCGGGTATTGTTCCATCGCCACTTACAACCGCATCACGGTCGATGACGAATAGAATGTCAGGGTTTTTCTCCGCGATATACTCGTTGGATATTTTGTCGCCATGTGTATCGGTCTTAATCGATTCGTCAACTGCTTCGAACCCGTAAGTATCATGAATGTTGCCGAAACGCGATCCCTTGCCGTATGCGCTAATCTTGCCGCCTGTTGTCAGAACAATAAGTGCTTTGCCTGCTGTGGAAGCTTTACCTTTAAGCTCTTCGACTGCACTATTGTAAGTAGCGAGTTCAGCGGACACTTCAGTCTCTTTGTTAAAAATTTGGCCAATGATGTTGGCGTTCGTTGTGAAAGATTCCGCATATTTGCTGTAATCGAGCGACATTTGAATCGTTGGTGCAATCTTATTCAGTTCTTCATACGCTTCTGCAGTTCTGCCACTGATGAAGATAACATCTGGCTTCAGCTTGTTGAGCTTCTCGAAGTCTGGTTCGAACAACGTTCCCGCATCTTCATATTTCGCATCTTTGAATTGGGATAAGTTCGAAGGAACGGAAGCCTTCGGCAATGCAGTAACCTCGATACCTAACTTGTTCAATGTATCCAATGTCCCAAAGTCGAACACGACAACCTTTGCAGGGTTTGTTTTCACAGTTGCTGTACCTAATGCGTGCGTAATTGTGACTTCAGCAGGAACCTCGGACGCGGAAGCGCTCGGACTAGCTGCAGGTGATGTACTTGGACTTGATGAAGCTGAAGGGCTTGCTGCACCTTCATTATTGTTTTTCGAACCACATGCCGACAGAACCGCAATCAGCATCACAGACATAAGTAGCAAAGATAAACTCTTTTTCACAATCAACCACTCCTAAGTATGTTTTTTTATATAGTCAATTGGGGCATTCACCGCCAACATAACTCAAGCAAAATAGACGCATATTTTCTTGCCCTCAACAACATGAATCGGAATATCCATATCGTATACGCTCTTAAGTACAGCGGAATCGATCATCTCATCGGTCGACCCTTCCTGTACGATTCTGCCATCCTTCATCGCAACAATGTAATCCGAATACGAGGAGGCAAAATTGATATCGTGGAGCACGAGAATGACCGTTTTGCCAAGCTCATCAACTAACCTACGAAGCACCTTCATAATCTGCACAGAATGCTTCATATCCAGATTATTAAGCGGCTCATCAAGCAGGACATAGTCCGTATCTTGAGCAAGAACCATCGCTATAAAAGCACGTTGCTTCTGTCCCCCACTAAGCTCATCGAGGTACTTGTCTCTCATTCCATCAAGCTCCATGTAATGAATGGCCGATTCGACGTGACGACGATCCTCAGCATTTAATCTCCCTTTGGAGTAAGGAAATCTCCCAAACTCCACCAGATCGATAACCTTGAGCCTCACGTTAATGTGGTTCGCTTGCTTTAGGATCGAGATTTTCTTCGCAAGCTCACTACTTTCCGTCTTACCTACATCCATCCCATCAATCAGCACTTGGCCCTGATCCATCTGAAGTAGACGGCTAATGACGGATAGCAGGGTGCTCTTCCCTGCCCCGTTCGGACCGATAAAGGATGTGATCTTCCCTTTGGTGATGGTAGTCGAAACCCCGTGAATTCCATGTTTACCGCCGTAGCTTTTGGTTATATTCCTTGCCTCTATCACGATTTGTTCTCCTTAAGCAGTAAGTATAAAAAGTAGATCCCCCCAACAAAATTGAGGATGACGCTTAGTGTCGTTGAGAATGTAAATACGCGCTCAACGATCAACTGTCCCCCAACGAGAGCGACAATACTAATTAATAGGGTGCAGACGATGACGACCCTATGTCGGAATGTACTCATCATCCTATAAGCAATGTTTGAGATTAGCAGTCCGAGGAACGTAATGGGCCCAACTAGAGCCGTCGACACTGCAACGAGCAACGCTACCGCAATAAGTAATTTCTTGGTGATTCGATCATACGGCACACCCAGGTTAACCGCATGATCTTTCCCTAACGACAATACATCCAAGTATTTGAAGTCCCGGTAGAAGTACACGACGACCCCAATGACCAGCACAACAGATATCATCAAAATATCGGTGTTAACGTTATTAAAGCTGGCAAACATCTTATCCTGAACGATCGAAAATTCATTCGGATCAAGCAGCATCTGCAAGAAGCTAGATATACTTGAGAAAAAAGTGCCACATATTATGCCGACTAGGAGAAGGAAATAGAGATGGTTCCCTTCTCTCCTGAATAGCAGCTTATAGAGCAGCGCTGCAAACAACACCATTAACCCAATCGCAAGGATAAACTGTGTATTTTTACTCATCGTCGTAAGCGCCGTTGAGCCGTAGAAGAACACGATTGCTGTCTGAAGCAATAAATACAGTGAATCTAATCCAATTAAGCTTGGCGTCAGAATCTTGTTATTCGTCATCGTCTGAAAGACGACGGTTGATAGTGCAATCGCTGAGCCCGTTAGCAGCATGGCGAGAATCTTCTTCGCTCTACGCGGGAGGACATAATCCCAATTTCCGCTGCCATCGATGGTCATGAATAGGACAATTAATCCGGTCGCCAGGACAGATAGCAATATCAGCTTCCATTTATCATGCATTACTCTTCCTCCTCAAGATCAGATAGAGGAAGATCCCACTGCCGAGTACGCCGACCATAAGACCAATAGAGACTTCATAAGGATAGATGATAATACGTCCAAGAATGTCGCAGGCAAGCACGAATATGGCACCCAGTAAAGCCGTGTGAGACAAGCTGCTCCGTAAATTATCCCCTTTGTAAATCGAAACAATATTGGGAATGATCAGTCCGAGAAAAGGCAACGAACCTACTGTCAGTAGAATGACCGCTGATACTAATGCCACAATGACGAGACCAAAATTGACAACCTGTCGGTATTTAAGGCCAAGGTTTGCCGCGAAGTCCTCCCCCATGCCCGCAATCGTGAATCGATTAGCGAACACGTAAGCAAGCACGATGAGTGGTAGGCTTACATACAACATTTCATATCGGCCCTTGAGGATGACCGAAAAATCTCCTTGGAGCCAGCTCGAAACGCTTTGCAGCATATTGTACTTGAGTGCTAAGAAAGTCGTTGCTGAACCTACAATACCTCCGAACATAAGACCAATAAGTGCAATCAAGATAGGGTCTCGAAACTGAACCTTGGTCAAAATTCTCATGAATAGCATCGTTCCAACAAATGCAAATACGAACGCGATAAGTATTTTAATTAAGGGTGATGCTCCGGGAAAAAGTAACATGGCCACGAGCACGCCCAAGCTTGCAGAGTCCGTCGTTCCTGCCGTTGTTGGTGAAACGAACTTATTCCGAGCAAGCTGCTGCATGATCAATCCAATAACACTCATCCCAATTCCCGCAATAATAATGCTAATTAGGCGTGGTATTCGGCTGATCTGCATCACTTCCCATTGATACTCCGTCATGCGGAATAAATCCAATGGGCTTAAATCCGTAACTCCGACAAATAAGGATGTAAAAGAGAGCACGACTAACAAAATCCATAGGTATCCGATTTTCATTTCCATTCTCTTTCTTTGATAATGATTATCATTTGCACTTTCAAATCTATTTTACAGAAAAAAAAAGAAACCGGAATGGACATTCCGATTTCAGCATGGACTTTCCTGTTTGGAGAAATCTTCCGTATGTAATTGAGAAACCAACTGATCGACCAATCGCTCATGCATCGCTGAATGATAGAGAAAGGGCTGCTCCAAGCGAATGAATATACAGTGTCGTTCTCTCCCCGCACCTTGGTTTGCGCTCTTCCATTGTTGCTCCAACTGCTCATAATAGGCATCTGAAGCGGAGAATTCGATTAAAAACAAGGCGTTATCACTATCCAGTTCAGTTACACCTTCTATCGTCGCTGTATCCATAAATCCGATCTCGGCTGCCACAGGAGGCGCATTGAAGCCAAGCTCGTCGTATAACAAATCTGTGAACTTTCTCCTCTGCTTACCATAGGTGCGGAAATTACCTGGACGCACTCCGATAATCAAATAAGGTGCTTGTGGCCATAACTCTTCCACTTGTAATCTTGCATTTGCAGTTTTGCGTTCGAAGTCTGCTAGCCAACGCTCAGCAACCGTATCCAATCCGAATAGCTTGCCGAATTGGATTAGTCGACTTTTCCAAGAGTAATCATGCCAATGATAAACAAATAACGGCGCAATTTGACGTAACTCACCTTGTAACGCTTCCGAGATCGGTCCTGTCAGGATGAAGTCCGGCTGAGAAAGCCTAATCTCTTGAATATACAACTCTTTATTATCCAGTTCCAGGTCCCAGTCTCTTTCCAAGCTTACTCTTGGGGTTAGTCCGAGAACAGTTAAGTCTCCTGCAAAAATTGGACTTAAGCTTGCGATAGACACTTGGGCACGAGAAGCATATTCCGTTGGTGTAACTCCCATTTGCTTCTTAAACAATCTGCTGAAGTAATACTCATCCAAATACCCCACAGAGTGTGCGGCTTCCGTAACATTGACATTAGGATCCGCTAACAACCGCAAGGAGGCATTAAGCCTAGTTGTAATTAAATATTTAAGCGGGCTAAGCCCCGTATACTTACGGAACGCTCTATAAAATCGGCTCGAACCGACCCCAGAGCTTTTCGCCAGCTGCTCCATATCTAATGAGGTATCGAATTTATTAAGAATGGTTTGTCTTGCTTGCTCTACAACTCTTGTTAAGTCAGCTGGAATACTTGTCGCACTATGTGAACTCTTCATAGCGGCGGAAGCCAAAGCATATAAACGGGATTGAATCCGGTAGTAATCCACTTGCAGATGTTCCTGTTCATAATTAATAAATTCAGAAATCCAGTTCTTCATTTGTGGAACACGAAAACTCCTTAATACGAAAGGATCGATCAATGATGAAGATCGGCTGGCAAACTCAGCACGAAATGAAATAAATACAGCCGTCGAATTCGTCGAAGTTAGCGATTCAATCTTGAAGGAATAGCCTTGAGGAATATAAAATAATTCGCCAGCGGTTATATCAATCCATTGCTCTTCTCCGTCAAGTAATGACACTCGTAAATCCGATTGTTGGCAAGTTCCGAAGCGATCATATAAGCTTGAAGAAGCTTTGTACGCCATCAAGCCAGGTAACAGCACTTCACGAGTATCCGAATAAAATAAAGAGGCTGGTTTTCCTTTTGTTTTGTTCATATTTCCTGCCCCCTATCCATAGAACAATATCCCTTTTTATCTCCTTCATTTTAGATGATCACAATTCTCAAAGTCAAAAAACATAAAAAAAGGAGCCATCCATGATGACTCCTCTTACACTTAGACGATGTCGTAGCCTTGATCCTCAATCGCTTCTTTAATTGCGGCTAGTGAAGCTTTCGAATCATCGTATTCAATCGCAACCGAGCCTTTGGCAAGATCGACTGTAGCTGTCGCTCCTAAGTTTTTAACCGCAGTTTCTACCGAATTGACACAGTGACCACAAGACATTCCTTGTACTTTTAATGTAACGTTACTCATCTAAATCCCTCCATTTTTGTATTAGATAATAAATACCTATGTTTGTTCCTATTTCATTTCATTGTATCCGAATGATGGCTTTTTCTTACTTCGATATCACGTCTATTATACCCCCGGTAGGTATAACTTGATTCTAATATACCCCCCCACAGTATATTGTGTCAATGGGATATTTGCGGTCTATTTGTTATACGCTTCATTTTTTGCTCTTTGAACATAAATATTACGATTGTCGTTAATGAAACGATGACTAGAGCCGCCGGTATGTAGAAGATATTAGGCGTTATCCCCTTGATCATAAGAGGCAGGACGTACCCAATAAGCGATGCAGTCTGGGTTATAAATACGTATACACTCGCGCCAAAGCCCGTGCGATGTAGGAACATTCGTTGTACGTACCCCATCGCTACCCCGAGCAAGATGGATACGAAAATAGAATATAGCGGCTGTACGATAAAAAATACGGGAAGGTAGTCGACAGTAGCATAGGTTATATATGTGATAAAAGCACACACTCCCCCGAGTATGATAATCCGTATACTGCCATACTTGGCTGCCCAATAACCTGCTATTGTCATGAATAACAATTCGAATATCGCTTGCGCACTCCATATGTACGAGGCTAATCTCGGATCTCCAAACCGCTCGTTCACAACGAGTGGCAAGTATAAGCCCCGAATGGCATCCGCACACAACAAGAGCAATAAAGCGATTAGCATAACAAGTGAGAATGGCTCCCCGCCTTTGGGTTTTCCGCTGACAGGCTCAACAGAAACCTCACGATAGAATACCAGTATCGCGAATAGAGCCACGTAACCGAACAGGTTTCCCCATAGCACACCTTGAAAGGAAGCGATAAGGAAAATGTTCGCACCTAACAGCAAACCCGTGAAGAAGCCAACACTGAATGTCGCACGAAGCCAGAGCTGTGACATCTCTACGATCCCAGGCGCCCACCGTGTAAAATGATTACGTGCCATGGCAAACATTTGCCCCATGATCATCCCTGAAGGTGCTGTTGCCAGCGCCATGCCTAGCAATGCTAAGACAAATCCGTCAGCTTGCATGTAGAGCAGCAATCCAGCAGCACATAACACTGCCGCAACCATCGGAATTCTTTTTCTGCTTTTAAGTTTATCACTTATGAAACCTACACAGATGGTGAACACCATGTTCAATAGCAATGAGCTCATGAATACAACAGCGATCTCAACTTTCGTCAAACCAATATCGTCCTTCAAGTAGACGGCGTTCATCGGAGCTAGAATACCTACTCCTATACCGTATAAGAACATAGCTGTAATTAGCATCCATGCCCAGCGTACCCGGATAAAAATACGAAAATCTGAAGCGACGCTCACCCTATTAGCCCCTTTTTTTCCTGAATAACTTACTGCTGCTGTGACGTTAAGCGAATCTCTACACAAGTGCCCTCTCCCAGCTTACTCGTGATATTCATCGTCCCCTTGTGGTTAGCAATAATGCGTTGACTGACCATGAGTCCAAGCCCATTACCCGATGGCTTGCTTGTGAAGAAGGGCTCCCCGAGCCGGGCCATATCCTTTTCAGATATTCCTCGACCCTGATCCTTGAATCGAATAACGACAGCTTCATATGCGGGGTCATTTTCCAATTCAACGATAATGAGTCCACCTTGATCCTGCATCGCTTCAAGACTATTCTTAATAATGTTTATAAAAACTTGCTTCAACTGGTTCGGTTCACATAATAGTAAAGGAATATCAGCAGCAAACCGGGTGTCGAACTTCACATTATTCAAGCTAGCTTGAGAATCCAACAAGGTAACCATATCATTCAGTAGCCCTCGAACGTCCACAAGTTCATAGTGACTTACCTGCGGTTTAGCCAAAACAAGAAATTCACCCACAATAAAATTAATCCGATCAAGTTCAGAAATCATAATATCTAAATAAGAATTTGAAAGAGATCCCTGCTGCTTGTTGAGCTGAACGAAGCCTCTTAAAGTCGTTAGCGGATTGCGAATTTCGTGTGCAACCCCTGCAGCTAGCTGCCCAATCACAGATAGCTTCTCGGAACGACGGATAACCTCTTCGGATTGCTTGCGTGCTGTAATATTACGGGAAATTTCCGCAATGGCAATGACAGTCTTCTTCTCGTCACGGATCGGGGATACTGTAATGCTTATGTCTATGACTTGTCCATCCTTCCTATAACGGACAGTCTCGTAATCGGCTAATGATTCACCGAGCTCTATGCGCTTACGAATCGTGTTGTATTCTTGCTGTAATCTGTCTGGAATGTGACCTAGCGTCTGATGCAGTACTTCTTCTCCACTCCAACCATACATCGTCTGGAAAGCATCATTGATTTGTATAACGCGTCCTTCCAAATCCGTCACATGAATCGCATCCGAAGTATGATTCACGAAAGATTCCAAATACTCCTTCGTGCTTCTGAGCTCTTCTGCTGAAGCTTGCAGTCTCCCCATATATTTCTGGAGACTGTCCGCCATAGCGTTTACCCGCGAAGATAAGAGTCCGAGCTCATCTTGGCTTCTGATCGCAATTTTACGACCAAACTTTCCTTCAGCGATCTCGTTTACATAGTCGAGAATATGGCGGAGAGGTCGAATGAGAAATCCAGAGATCAAATAGCTTACAAACCATGATGCCACGATCAAGCATAAAGAAATGATTGCATGGATGAAGAGCTGGTGGTTCAACGCTTGTTTATTTGCTCCATAATCGAAATTCACGCTGATTACATAAGGCATTTCTTCACTAAGTGGGATGAAGCTCTTCATTACTTCCTGCCCGTCCCTAGTAAACATAGTCGTGATAATTTCTCCTGTTCTCGCTGCTTGCAGAACGTTTATCACATCTTGCTTCTTATCTATAAAGTCATAATCGCCAAACGGAACGCCTCGAACATCCAGATTGTAGACGATCTTATCCCTCTTCACTTTCACGATCTGGGGTTTACCGAAAAAATCTGGATTAAAGCCGGTTATTCCTAGAATATCTCGATTATCATTCATTAAGTTGCGGATGAGTGCCGTTGTTCCAATGGTATTCTCATAGTCGAGAAATACTTTAGCACTTATATAAGGATTAATGATGTAATCCGTGGTGCCATCATAATAATAGCCCCATTTATTAATTTTATCAGGGTCTGAAGTCGCGTATTCATAAGGACCCGACCAAAAATGAAGGAGCTTCTGTCCTTGCGGGACCGTGACACGCTTCTGGTCAAGCAGTTGATCAAAAGCTTTATACCAATAATCCCAGGTTTTTGAACCGATATTGATCTCGTTCGGCTCCGATGACTTAAACACAACGATATCGTCTTTCGTTCTCTTCCAAAGCGATATGTGATTGACCCCTAATTCGCGACTAAGCTCCGCAAGCTGATGATTACTAACATTCTCTATACGAGGATCTAGCTCCGTTTTTGCTGCAATAGCGACAGCCCTCAGCTTCTCCCCAATAGTTTCTTCCATAAACTTCTTGGATTTCTCCGCAGCATCTAAGCTTGTTCCAATCTGCTTAGCAATCGTAATCATCTCTAGCTGCATTTTCGTTACCAGCTCAGTTTTCGTGGAATAATAATAGATGGATAGGTTTAAAGAGAGGATAATCGTGACAATGATGGATATGAGAAGCGAAAGCTTGGCTTTTATGGTCAAGAGACTTGCCTCCATCATCTAAGGTGATCTATATAAATTATACATTATTCGATAAAATCCTTTGTTTTTCTCCATTTCATAATCATCACATGACATTTGTCATATGAGTATACTGACACTTGTGACTAACGGACAACGGTTCTAACCTTTACAATAGATTTATAACACCTAACTTAGCTACCAAAAAGCTTCACAACATAAGGAGGAAACTCATGTCTAGTCCAAATCATGCACAATTGAAAAAAGGTGTCGCTCCTTATGAAAAACCGAATACGAAATCAAGTGTTAGACAGCTTCTAAACACTTTGCCGCCTTTTTTCATTTTATGGGCCGCTGCTTACATGAGCTTGTCCGTTTCCTACTGGCTCACCCTACTGTTCGTGATACTAGCTGCTGGTTTCGTAATCCGCACCTTTATCATCTTTCACGACTGCTGCCATCAATCGTTTTTCAGAAGCCGCAAAGCAAATGAAATTCTCGGTACGATAACGGGAATCTTAACTATGTTTCCTTATCAACAATGGAAGCACAGCCATTCCATTCATCACTCCACCAGCAGTAATCTAGACAAACGTGGAATCGGCGATATGTGGATGTTAACTGTGGATGAATATCTCGAGCTACCTAAATGGAAAAAAATATACTACAGAATTTATCGGAATCCACTCGTGATGTTCGGAATCGGTCCGATCGTGATCTTTCTCTTCGAATATCGCTTTAACGTCAAACGTGCCAAACGTGCAGAACGCATCAATACGTGGATTACAAACATCGGTATTGTCGTACTCTATGGAGCACTTGCTTGGGCGCTAGGATGGCAGAACTTCCTACTTGTACAAGCTCCGATTTTCTGGCTTTCTGGAGCTCTAGGAATTTGGCTGTTCTATGTGCAGCATCAATTCGAGGAGTCTTATTTCGAGCATGACGAGGAATGGAGCTACGTGAAGGCAGCGGTTGAAGGCAGCTCGTATTACAAGCTACCTAAAGTGCTGCAATGGATTACAGGTAACATCGGTTTTCACCATGTCCATCACTTAAGCCCAAGAGTACCTAACTATTTGTTGGAGGATGCTCATAACGCCGTCCCTCCACTTCAACATGCATCTACGGTTACTTTAAAAACCAGCTTAAAGGCTATTCGATTCAGACTGTGGGATGAAGAGAAAAAGGATTTCGTTTCCTTCAAACAAATCAAGCACCTTCTCAACAAACCTGGTGCAAACAATGATCCAAAAAAGCCCAAATCCCGAGTCGGAGATGAAGTAGCCTAAAGCTACCTTCGACTTTCGGTCCCACAACGGTAACATAAGCTCTTCGTTATGATAAAATGAGTGTACGACTTGTACCCATAATGAGGAGCGTTACTGATGTTCACGAGCTTAAAGAATATGAAAAAAATTCAGATCTTCCCTAAAACAACAGGAATAAGCCCTTATGTATGGCTTATGTTCTGCATATTACCGTTTTATTTTATTTTCCGCGCTTCAAGCGATATTGAGATTGTTTCCGGAATTCTATTGATCGTAGGGTTCTTCGTCTGCTACCGGTTAACCTTGAATGCTAAAGGTTGGCCGGTTTATGTCGGGACAAGCATCCAAATTCTCATCTCCATCGCGATGACCCTACTATTTAACTATGTATACTTCTCTTTTTTCCTTGCCTTTTTCATCGGAAACATTCAGAACAAAGCCGGATTCATTACGTTATATACGATTCATGTTGTGAGTAGTTTTATTACCGTTAACTTCGGCTTTATTATGCAGGACAAATTTTACATTACACAAACTCCATTTATCCTAATCAGCCTGCTCGGCGTTATCTTGCTCCCTTTAGGTAGTTATAATCGTAACAAACACGGCGAGCTTCGAGATCAGCTTAAGGATGCTAATATTCGAATTTCAGAGCTTGTAAAGCTTGAAGAAAGGCAGCGAATTGCACGCGACCTGCACGATACACTTGGGCAGAAGCTGTCCCTTATCGGACTGAAAAGCGATCTTGCTCATAAGCTAATCGCCAAAAATCCAGATCAAGCCCGAATTGAAATGAAGGATGTTCAACAAACCGCTAGAACAGCCTTACAAGAAGTACGTCTACTCGTTTCCCGAATGCGCGGAACAAGACTCGATGATGAGATCAAGCGAATTAAACAAATTCTCAAAGCAGCGCAGATCGAATTCATCATGGAAGGCAACTCCACGTTGACCAATGTTTCTCTCTTATCGGAAAACGTACTCAGCATGTGTCTGAAGGAAGCTATCAATAATGTGATTAAGCATAGTGGCGCCTCCATTTGCTATCTCACCCTAGAGGAAACGAAAACCGAAGCTATCATGAAAGTGAATGACAATGGAGTCAGCCCGACCGGCGAGTTGAATTTTAGACAAGGTCACGGCTTACAAGGAATGAAAGAACGACTGGAATTCGTTAATGGCACACTTGAGATTACATTAACAGAAGGAACGACAATAATAACAAGAATTCCACAAATCATGAAGCGCATGGATAAGGAGGATAACGCATGATTCGCATCGTCATCGCCGAAGATCAGCGTATGCTGCTCGGTGCTCTAGGCTCCCTACTCGATCTTGAAGAGGATATGGTTGTTGTCGGTAAAGCTTCCGATGGCGAGAAAGCCATCGAGCTCGTGCGTCTCCATCAACCCGATATTTGTATCATGGATATTGAAATGCCAGGAAAAACGGGACTGGAAGCCGCAGAAGAATTGAAGGAACTTCCTTGCAAGGTAATCATCTTAACGACCTTTGCTCGCTCTGGTTATTTCGAACGTGCAATTAAAGCTGGTGTCAGTGGCTATCTATTAAAGGACAGCCCTAGTGATGAGCTGGCCAGTACAATTCGGAGTGTACTAACTGGGCGTAGAGTGTACGCACCCGAATTAGTGGATGAAGCCTATAGCGATAATGAGAACCCTCTAACCGTCCGAGAGAAGGAAGTACTGGAGATGATTGCCGACGGTAAGAACACGAAGGAAATTGCTACAGAACTGTATCTCACAACCGGTACGATACGCAATTACATTTCGATCATTCTAGATAAGCTTAAAGTGAACAATCGCGTAGAAGCGATCAAACGGTTTAACGAGAAAGGCTGGTTCAAATGACGTTAAGCTTCTTGTAATCCTTCTTCATTATATTCTTAACTAAACCAGACCACTTGGAATTGGCTGGGCAATATTTCGTCGAGATCTTCTCAATCGTCGTATACCCTTTCCCCACGTAATTTTTAGCCAATAGCTGCCCGAACTTCCGAACACTATCCCCTTTTGTCTCAAAGCTATACGCCCTGTTATGCGCATCCTTGCCTGATGCATTAAGCCCAAATAAATTGTTCTTATTCTTAGCGAGACGGCTACTGCCGTTACCGCTCTCCAGCTTCATTACAGCAATTGTGAAGAGGGCATTGATTCCATATTCCTCTTCAACCTCCAGAATCGCTTCCTCCAGCCCATGACCAGCCAAAGCTGTTCCATCAAAGATGGCGGATATATCCTCTTCGTTTAGGCCTGAATCAGTTTCAACAGCGGACGACGGTTTTACGATTTCTTCGGATTGCTCGGGATCTACAGCGTCTGCAGGCTCTGCAGGTTCTATGGAATCTCCGCGAGTAGTCGGATCCTCTAATTGTACAGGTTGATCTGCTTCCTTCTGAATGGGTTTAATGCTCAGGTTTTCCCCGCTAATCAACTTTGCATAGTCACCGTGTACATACCCTCCACCTTTGATCCTCAGCCAGCCTTTATCGGTCATGCTCACGATTTCCAGCAATGTTCCTTTCTTGACAACGTTAAGTATTTTCGATTTTGGAAAAGGATTCGCACGAACGTTCAAGTAGTACGCCGTAACTTCATATGTCATTTCCTGTGACGCCGCGGAGATATGTACTTCATTCTCTTGATTTTTGGCTATGTCCTCGACGAGCGCTAACTCCATACTTTGCTGAGATAGGTTGGAGGCTTGTGAGTCTTCTATCGAACCTGCTTTAGGCGGCTCAGGAGCACCTGGTTGATTAGGAGCATCAGTAGGATCCGTGACGTTAGGAGCAATAGACGCGCCTACAAACGATATAGGCATATGAGACTGGGGAATTATTGAGGAGGAGGAAGCTCTCGTCGCTTCGTATTGCGAGGGTTGAGTTCGCATACCCAAGGTTAAGATCAACGCCAAGCCTAACACATAAGCAATCAACTTTTGTATTCCTTTTCTACGCATGACTACACCTCTTTCTTGTAATGGTGAAGGCTATTCGCAGTAATATAGGTTAGATTGTACATATATGCGGATGAAAAGCTTGTCATTCTTTAAGTGAATATAAATTGTTAATTTGTCGATGTCGGACTAACTAGACATTGTTATGGAAAATAAAGAAAACCCGCTACCAGCGCGGGTTTAAGTCCTTCTCCATATTCAAACAGCAAAAATTAACGTTTTCTCAGAATTAATGAGTAGCCTCTCCCATACAAGCCTAATTATGCAAGAGTCTGAAAACCCTCCACTATGGACGAATTGGATGAATTACATAAATAAGTAAAATCGGCACATACTATCGTTGTTACTCGCTTTACCAACAGCTTGGGAGGTAAAGACTTGTCGGCAACGAGCGGTAAGATCAGTTTTCTTCAAGTAAGCATGATGCTGCTGTTAATGAATGGCCTGACAAACCACGTGATCGTCAATCCAATGCTACTAGATGCTGCGGGGAGAGATTCATGGTTGTCCGTCCTTGGGACTGGCATCTTATTTATAGGTTGGTGCCTGCTTCTTTTATTATTTATGAAGAGGTCAGGACAACAAAAATTGCAGCCATGGCTTGCTGAACGTACCCATCCAATCATCTCTTGGATTCTTACAATTCCTTTATGTATCCAACTATTAATGATTGGCGGGATGACCGTTAGCTATACAGCAGCTTGGACAGCGAGCAACTATTTACCCAATACTCCGAAGTTCGTTCTGTCACTTACGTTAGCCTTGCTATGTGCTCTGTTCGCAACCTGGGGCATTCATGTGATTGCGATTGCATCAGGATTACTACTTCCAATCGTGATGATACTTGGCATATTTGCAAGCGTCTCGAACGCACCTGAGAAAAATTTCAGTCTGCTTAAACCCATTGTCGAACACGGATGGAATCCCGTATACGAAGGTATGATCTACGCAGGTGGAGGATTCATAGAATTAGTCGTTCTCATCGCCATGCAGCATCATCTAAATACAAAGGTTCGCCCCTGGTCTCTGCTCATCTATGCCGCAATTTCTATCTATATTATGCTAGGTCCGTTAGTCGCTGCTATTGCGGAGTTTGGTCCCTTCGAAGCAGCGAAACAAATGGTATCTCCATATGAACAGTGGCGCTTAGTTAAGCTAGGGACCTATGTAGAGCACGTTGACTTTTTTTCCATTTTCCAATGGTTATCAGGTGCGTGTATTCGGATTAGTCTGTCCATCTTCATAGCCATAGATTTATTACCCAAACGTATTACTCAACATCGAAAGCTATTCGTATGGATTATAGCGGGAATATATGTCCTTCTCTCTATGATTCCAATTAACGAGTACTCCTTCTACACTTGGATGTATCGATATTACTTTCCGATCACTTTAACCGTTGCCTTATCCGTGTCACTCGTATGGATATTGATTTCTTATCTAGCCAAACGTCCCGAGGAGGCATCACATGACTGAGCCATCAAAAACTAACGAAGTGCGTTGGAACGAAATCAAACTACGTGATCTATTCAGTCATTCATCCGATGTTCAGTTCCAACGGTGTCAATTCGACGAGCATAAGCTTTCAGAAGTCATTCTGATCTATGGCGAAGGCTTATGCGATTCCGCACAAATTGGTAAAGTAGTGCTGCCCGAATTAGGAAATCTGTACCGCGAGCAGGGGGGATTTGAGTTACAATCGGGTATGATATTCGGAAAGCTACCCTTAATCCCCATTGACGACAAGGAAGCATCCGACATCCTAGCAGAATATGTTTTTCAGGGGGATCTTGTTCTCCTATTTACCGCTAGCGGTGTCTTGTTTAAGATGAATATATCCAATCGTCCCCAGAGATCTCCATCGGAATCCAGCACAGAAATATCAATTCTAGGACCCCGGGATGGCTTTACCGAGGATATCGTCATCAATGTAGCTCTTATTCGCAAAAGGATTCGCAGCTCCAGCTTAAGTTATGAAACCTTTATTTTAGGGCGAAGGACAAAGACTAGAGTGGGTTTGCTCTACATCGAAGACATCCTTTCACCTAAAATCTTAAAAGAAGTTCAATCTCGTTTACAAAAAATCGATATCGATGGAATCTATAGTATAAATCAGCTACAGGAAATGCTCGCCGACTCCAAATCATCCATACTTCCACTATTCGCCTTGACCGGGAGGCCAGATTATGTGGTGAGCAGTCTGCTGGCCGGAAGGTTCATCCTCATTGTCGACGGAATTCCTATGGTACTCGTCGGACCTGCTTCGTTAGCATTACTTATGAAATCACCCGAGGATATTCACTTTAATTACATTTATGTCTCTTTCGCCCGAGTTATCCGATTTATAAGCTTATTTCTATCCATTATCCTGCCAGGGTTTTGGGTTTCACTTACCGCATTCCATCAGGATCAAATTCCATTCCGAATGATGGCTACGATATCTGGAGCACGCCTCGGTCTTCCCTTGTCTGCTCAGATGGAAATGTTTATTTTACTAATGTTGCTGGAAATATTTCGAGAAGCCGGTGTTCGACTTCCAAGCTCTATCGGACAAACCTTAACCGTTGTCGGGGGGCTAATTATTGGCGATGCCGCAATTCGTGCTGGATTGGTTTCTCCTTCCGTTGTCGTCGTTGGCGCCATCACGGCTGTAACCTCTGTTACTTTAGTCAATCAATCCTTAAGTACAGTCGTGAGTGTAATCCGGTTATCCATATTTCTCTTTAGCTCCATCATTGGGATGTACGGGCTCATCCTTAGCCTCATCCTCTTTGTGGCTTATTTATCGAGGCTTCACTCCTTTGGTGTACCCTTTCTGACTCCCCTGTCTCCTCTACATTACAAAGATTTGGCGAACGCTTATTTAAGATTGCCTTGGATGAAATTAAGAACGAGACCACAGGCTCTACATCCAACAGATCCCGACCACAAGGGAGATCAGAAGCCATGATCAGGCTTAGCCTGAGGGGACTCTACTTACTCATTCTGCTCATTCTAGCGGGCTGTTGGAACTCCAAGGATATTCAGAATTTGGATTACGCAACGGCTATCGGAATCGACTATGATTTCGAGAAAGGAGAATATATCACCCATGTCCAAGTGCTCAATTTCTCGAATGTAGGCAGGTCTGAAAATGTGGAAGTCGGAAAACCGGTTCCGATATGGATTGGGAAAGGCCAGGGGCAGACAATAGCCGAATCGTTATCGTCTATTTATGCCACTTCGCAGATGCGTATATTCTGGGGACATGTTAAATCGATCGTATTTACAGAAAACCTATTGAAAGAAAAAGTCGAAGAGGCCTACAACGCAGTACACCGATTTGGAGACGTGCGGTATAACATCTTAATCTATGGAACGAAAGAAAAACTATCCGATATTTTCGTACAGAAATCGATATTCAACCTCTCTCCACTGGATACGATCATGTTTTCACCCGAACAAATCTATGCTCAGCGTTCTTCCATTGTTCCCATCCCCGGGTTTAAGTTTATCGCGCAGCTGCGTGAGCCTGGTGAACCGGCCATGTTACCTTCCTTAACGATTAACGATACCGTATGGAAAGAGGACAAAAAATCGAAACCGTTGCTTCAGATTAATGGCGCCTTTTTCTTCGCTGGAACGAAAATGGCCGCTTGGCTATCGGAGGAAGAACTTGCCGGAAGTCGGTGGACACAGAAAGCATTGAAGCGTTCATTAATAAACATCCCTTCAGAGGGAAAGCCAAGCGCCTCGTTGGTGCTCATTAAACCGCACTATAAGGTGAAATCAGGGGTAGAGAGCGGCAAAGCTTGGTTTGATATCCATTTGAAGCTGGATGCAACTCTCGATGAATTAAATGAGAATAAATCTATACGCACTATTGAAGAGCAAGCAGCGGAAGTCGTTCGAAAAGAAATCAGGAGTAGCTTCAAGAAGGGACTCGACAAAAAAGTTGATGTATTACGGTTAGAGGAAACACTCTACCGTACACATCCAAAGCAATGGCATGAGTTGCATCGTAATCAAACTTTTATATTGAAGCAAGAAAGTCTGAGACACATAAACGTGAAGGTTCACTTAATCAACACAGGTAAATACAAAGGCAGAATAAGTTAATCAACCGGGAGTGCTATTCCAGCACCTCCCGGTTTTTTTAGTTTCCTAGTAGGATGTTTGTTTATGCCTTATACATGTATAATTGCCAAGCAAACGTATGTTTGCATAAAACTGCAGGAAGTGGCATAACGATCTTACATCAGGTTCAGTCAACGGAGGGAATTAGGGATTATGAAAGGAACGACTCATCTCGCCATCGGCGGTGCTGTGGGCGTGGCAGCAAGCTTGTATTATCCAATTAGCTTCAACAGTACGATTATGTATTTATCTGTCGCTGGATTTTCCGCATTGAGCGCGGATCTGGATGGTCCTAGTCTATTAAGTGGCAAGTTAAGCAAAGTCTCTAAGCTATTACGCAATCTTGTGTTATGGGTTGGAGTAGGTCTCATCATCACCTTAGCTTATATGTATTTCATGCAGAACAAACTTTATCCGATCTTCACAACAAGTGCGGTTACCGTGTTCTTGTTAGGCTTCGTCACCAAAGAAGGTACGATCCGCAACGCTCTCGTAAGCCTGATCGGTCTCGCCCTACTCTATTTCGGCTGGGATTCACAGCAAAATTGGTTAATGGGATTCGGATTGTTCATCGCTTGGGCTCCATGGTTAAAGCATCGAGGAATGACACATACCGTGTGGGCACTCTTATTGTGGGGGGCCATTGGCTGGGGGCTGGAGCAGCAGCTCCAAATCGTTGGCATTACATTCGTTGCTGTCGCTGGATACGCATCACACCTTCTCGCCGACACTTTGACGCCTAATGGTGTGAAATGGCTGTATCCTCTCTACAAGAAGTCCATAAAGCTTCGTATTTAATCGCTTCTGACGTGAGGAGTCTCATCATCGCATGTGACTCCTCCATGGGTCTCCTGAGTGAACGACAACTATTCAATGAATATGCATGAATGCAATTCACTCAGGAGCTATAAATCCAACCTATTATTATTTATTGAACTTGTACTTCTGTTAGCTCCTGTGCCTTATATTTAAGTCTAGCATTCTCAGCGGCTTGGCCGAGTAAATCCGATACCTCAATGCTCCCCCTAATGTTCCTTAACGTGTAAGTGGGCGAGGTTGTATCCGTAGAAAATACTGTAATATCTCCGAATTTCAAAATTCTCTCCAGCAAATTCCGTTTCAACGTAATGTCGCGGATGCGATACAATTGAATTTCCTCACGTTTCTTCGTGAATATACCTCTCTCTACAATGACTCTGCGTTCTGTAATCTGATAACGGGTAAAGCTCGGAATCCCATAATTGAAAGGCTTACCCTCCCACAACACGTTCTCATTCAACATCTCAACATCTCCTTAGAAATGGATGATTTCTACAGTTATTGTACACTAGAATAGTTTCCTTGGCTCCATAAATTCAGAGATCGCTAGCTTGACCAGAACACGAGTGAGCGGAGATCCCGTTCTCCACCAAGCTTTATTAACATCGTGCCGATGGTTGTCTCGGTTATGGGTTCGCCATTCCACAGCTCTACTTTGAGCTTGACTAGCTTCTGTCTACGGATAATGGATTGGAATACCGATTGGAGTATCGTTGCTTGCTGCTCCATCTGCGCCAAATCCTCGTCCTTCCCAGGTACGGTGAATACTCTCTTCCCATTGTTTTCGATCCAGAATAACCACTGTTCACGTTGAAGCACTAAGAAGTTCCCTGGCTTTCGGGCGTAAGAGGTCGATCTTGTATCTTTCGGCCAATCGATAAGCACACCATACGGATTGGCTGGATCTGCGGAAGAAAGCACTGTGGAAGTGGTCTCGGATAGCGTTGGAAGCGGCTGTCTCACAGAATCACTGAGTTCCCGAGTTGTGAACTGCAGGGTAGACATCCCCCGGATAAACGTTCCTCTCGTGAGAACACCCCATTGTTCCAGCCTCTTTAATACCGGATAAAAATCATCCCAGGAAAACGGAGCAGATTTAGCTACCAAATCCTTGTTAATTAACCCATATCCCTGTAGCAAATGATGCGTCCACACCAACAACGGTGATTGCTCCTCCGACGAGGCTTCCGGATTAGGTGAAGAAGCAGCTTCAACCTGCTGTAATGTACTCGTCGCATACCAACGCCCTAAACCTGAGCCTGTCTTTGCCCAATGGGCGTGTTTCGTACTGTTCTGAAGACGTAGAGGTGCAAATTGATCGTTAGAGACACGCCCTTCCCATACGAGGTCAAGCAAATCCACGAGTAGCTCTGATGGAGGCTTGTCTGCATCTCGGCTAAGGCGAGTGAGGAAGCTCGCTCCCCCTGTTTCTAATACATTCAACAGCTTCGGATGCTTGGTGGGGTGATGGGCTGCCTGATCTAGGAAAGGCGTGTATAAAGACTTCGAGCTCGTCAGGAAGAACGCAATCTTCCCCTCCTTGTCCCCCTCCTCCTTACGACCGATCCATAACACTTCGCCGGAAGCACATAGTAAATCAAGATGCTCCTTACGATAGGACATCAGTCGAGTAGGAAAAATAATCGTCTCCCAATGAGACAAGGGTAGAAATAGTCCCTGCAAACGTTCTACGATCGTGAGCAGCCCTTCGCTACCTTGCTGTTGTGTCCCCTGTAAGGCATGCTGCAGCAAGGCGATTTGACTACACCATCTAGCCGCCTCGGCAGGCTCAGCCTTACTTCTCGCATGACGGATCGACAAACGCACGAGGCGTGAAGCAACCTTCGTACTCGTCCATATCCGCTCATCGTCATCAGCGGCATGAGGTGCCCTTTCAATTACTCCATTGTCTATGAGCTGTTCGACTGCATGACTCGCCATCTTAAGCGTCATTGCAGGGTATCTTTCACATAGCTCAGCTTCCGTAAATGAAATGACGTGATCCACATACCTGCCTAGCACAAAAGTAATGGAAGTCGCACGAGAGGGGAATTCAGCATAAACCTCTCTTTCATCTGCTGAAATCCACCGAAATTCACCGTCACCAGTCAAATCGATAGGTACCACATTACCTTGTTCATGGAGCAACTGAAGCCATGTCAACGCAGCCTCACCTGCAAGCTTAGAAATTTCCCTCGATGTTAGATCCCCTCGGCTCTTGAGAAGCTTCGCAAGCCCATCCACATTTGCAGGTGGATGCTCAAGCACGTTCATTCCTCGACTTTCCTCCTCGATAACCTCACGGCTGATCGCATCGGTGAATGCGTTCGAATCGAACAATTGTCCTGCTAGCTCCTTGCTTACATTAAGCAATTGAAGCCGTGTAGTCTCATCTAAACCGTCGCCTTCATACACTTGCATGTTCACATATTCTGCAATAAATTGTGCCGCCAATGGAGAGGGGAACGGTGTTTCCCTGACAACGACTGCAATTTGGCCCGCCACGAGCTGTTCTAGCAGAAGCTTCAGATCGTCGTAGGCTAAGTAGTTATGAATACACTCTGACATCGCTTCTCTCAAATAAGGAAAATGCTCCGCATACGGTAGCGCTCCTTTAATCAGCTCCTCACTCCGAAGCCGTTTCTGCCATAATGGAGTTCGCGTGAAGCTACGAGATAATAAGAGTGATGTCTCTGCGATTTTTCGAAACGCAATTCCGAGTAAAGGAGATCCAGTTATAGCTTCGGTAAGTAAGGTGTTGAGATTGGCTGGTGTGACTTGATTAATGATCTGGAGCCAGGAAGCATCCCATTCAGGCAGCACGAATTCTATACCGTTATCCTTCGCATTCCCATAAGGTCTGTAGGGAAGAAGCTGTTCGAACTGTCGACCGATCGCGAGCAACCAGGCACGGTTTACGTCCCGTCCCCATTGATTATGGATGATGACATGAGTCTTATTCATGACATCGCGGTAATGCTCTATAACAATTCTCTTATCTGTCGGCAATGCGCAAGCATGGTGCTGTGATCTAACAAGAGTGATTAGCTCATTCGCTGAAGTCCTGTCCATTCCATTGTTTTGTTGAAGCCATTCATTAACTAGATCATTCGTTTCCGCTTCATTTTCGCTATTCACATGATCATCTCTAAGGCCAAGACGTTCCGATAAATCCCGCATGAACGAACCCATCTTGACTCCTAATTCGTAAGATCTGCTTCCAGCTTCGTTTCTCCAGAAAGGAACCTCACTGAAACGATTGCCTGCTTCAGACACGTACACTCGATCATTACGAATATCTCGAATCATCCAAGAGCTAGTTCCTAACTGAAAGACGTCTCCAACACGACTTTCTTGGATGAATTCCTCATCCAGCTCGCCTAGATGTGCCCGACTATCTAGATGATGCACCGGATAATTACCACTTTGCGGAATTGTCCCTACCCCTGTAATAGAAGCCATCGCAGTATTACTTCTCTTCGTCAGCTTATTTGTAGAATGGTTCCATTCCAGTAATGGCCTCACGAAGGGATAATAACCGGAGAGCACTTGAAGCACACTCTCCAGTTGTTCTCTCCCATAGCTCCGATAACTATCGCTATGTAGGATCAACTGATGAAGGTCGTCCACTTCCCAGTCATCCATTGCTACCATCGAAACGATTTGCTGGGAGAGTACATCCATCGGGCCATAAGGAATACGAATCTCCTCAATCTCACGGTTAGCGATTTGCTTACTTAATACCGCAAGCTCCGGTAGGGCAGCTTTATTCCGCGCTAACAAAATGCCACGGCTTGCCTCTCCAACCGCATGCCCTGCACGACCGATTCGCTGAATTCCGCGAGCCGCCTCCTGTGGGGAATCTACTTGGATAACTAGATCAATATGGCCAACGTCGATGCCAAGCTCCAACGAGGAAGTCGCAACAATACAGCGCAACGTGCCCTCTTTTAGCATCTGCTCGACTTCCAGACGACGCTCTCGCGAGATGCTACCATGATGAGATCTGGCCATCTCGTAACCGACATGATCGTTAATCCGTAGACACAATCGTTCACATAGACGACGGCTATTCACGAAGAGCAGAACCGAGTGACAGCCCTCCATCGCTTGCATGATCCGATCTAATAGGGGTAACCAAACAGCCTCCCGCGAAGCGGCAGGCTTGCTCTGGTCTGGCATTGTAACGAGCACGCTCATTCTCTTAGTCATCTTGCTTTCGATAATTGTTACTGATCTCGGCTGCATTTGCTGCATATCGGCATGAGAATCACTTTTAGGCTCCCACCCCGCAAGAAACCGAGCCACCTTATCTAGTGGCTTCTGAGTAGCCGAGACACCGATTCGCTGCACTGGAGTCTTACAGTGGTGAGTTAATCTCTCCAGCGTTAGTGATAGATGTGAACCTCTCTTATCCGCAGCAAGATCATGAATTTCATCGATGATCACTTGCTCTACCGTTTCTAGAATCGCACGTCCTTTGGCAGAGGTAAGCAACAAGAATAGGGATTCCGGTGTTGTGATCAACAAATCAGGAGGATTACGCAGCATAGATGCTCGCTTACTCTGACTTGTATCCCCCGTCCTTATCTCACAGCGAATACCCGGCCAATTAGCACCAAGTGCTGTGGCTTGTTTGTCTAATTGCTCAACAAACTGTAAGGCATGATGATGGATATCGTTATTCAATGATTTAAGCGGAGTAATGTATACAATTCGTACACCAGCTGCTGTCGATTGAGAACGAGTGCGAATAAGCTTATCCAAACATGGCAGCAATGCGGCAAGGGTTTTACCTGAGCCTGTAGGAGCCGCAATTAAGGTGTGCTGATCTTCTCCGATCGATTGCCAGGATTGACTCTGAACGTCAGTCGGCTGCCCGAAGGCTTGTGAGAACCAAGAAGAAATAACAGGATGAAAAGAGACTAGCCTATTCAAATCCGTCACAAGGTCGGCTCCTACTCTTATAAATTTTGAACATTGTATAGTCGAGCATACGAACCGTCTAGCTTCATTAAATTGTCATGAGTTCCTCGTTCCACAATATTCCCGTGCTCGATAACAATGATTTGATCTGCATGTGTGATTGTAGAAAGCCGATGAGCGACAACGAGTGTTGTCCGATTATTCGTTAGTGCCTGCAGCGACTCCTGAATCAGATGCTCAGACTCTAAGTCAAGCGCTGAGGTTGCTTCATCAAGCACTAATATTGCTGGATCTTTAAGGAAAACCCGCGCAATCGCAATTCTCTGCTTCTGGCCACCAGACAGCTTAACGCCACGTTCACCTATTTCTGTGTTGTAACCATCTGGTAAGCTCATGATAAAGTCATGTGCATTCGCCCGTTTGGCAGCTTCGAACATTAGAAGCTCTGATCCCTGCGGATTGCCTAGCATTATATTCTCTCGTACGCTTCCACTAAACAAGATATTATCTTGAAGCACCATCCCAATTTGCGAACGTAGACTGATCTGAGTTACCTTGGAAATGTCTTGCCCATCAATCGTTATAATCCCTTGCTGTATATCATAAAACCTTGGAAGCAAACTAATTAGCGACGACTTCCCGCCTCCACTCATGCCTACAAAAGCTACTGTCTGTCCTCGCTCAATAGTCAAATTGATATTTTTCAGAACATCATCACTTTCATCCCGATATCTAAAGCTGACATTTTGAAATTCAATTTTCCCTGCTATTTTCTGAAGTGGCTTCGCGCCTGCTTCGTCTTCAATTTCTTCAGGCTCGTTCATAAGCTCCATGACTCTCTCTAAGGAAGCAGAAGCTTGTGTCAATTCTGTTGAAGCATTAACTAGTCTTCGTAGGGGCATATATAATCGATCCAGATACCCATAGAATGCCACAAATCCCCCTATTGTTAAACCTTCCGTTATGACAAGGTAACCACCATATAACAAAATAAGCAAAGGTGCTATTTCCGTAAGGGTGTTAATGATCGCATTCGTTAAGGCATTCCACTTCGTCAAGGCAATGGCCCGATCGAGGAATTTTCCATTCTTAATCCCAAATTGCTTCTGCTCATGCTGCTCAAGGGTAAAGCTCTTAACGACCGGTATCCCAACGACATGCTCGTTCAAATAGCCTTGCATATCCGCAAGTGCTGCTGAACGAGATTTGGCATAAGAACGCAATCTCTTAAATAGCTTAGTTACCGCAATTCCATAGAAAGGTAAAATAACGATGGCACACAAAGTTAAGGTCACATTCATACTAAACATGATTCCAAGCGCGATCGTCAACGTAAACAAATCCAGCCAGACGTTCATCATGCCCGTCTCGACGATGGATTTGGTTCTTTCCGCATCGTTAATCATTCGTGAAATAATTTCACCAGATTTGCGTTCCTGATAGAACCGTAGAGACATTCTTTGCAAATGACCATACAGTTGATTACGAAGATCAAATAGAATTCGACTTGTGGTTAGTTGGGCAAAATATTGCCGGAAGTACTCTATGGGATAACGAATCACTACAAATAATACAAAGGAGATTCCGATGAGCTCAAGCAAACGAGAGATCTTATCGTCCTGGGATAATTCGGCAAGTAAAATATCGTCTACAGCATATTGCAATAACAAGGGAACAGCGAGCGGGATGGCGAACTTCAACATCCCGATGATAAGCGTTAGCGCCACAAGCCCCCGATAAGGTTTAACAAACCTAAAATACATTCGAAAATCTTTCATTAACACGGTTCCCCTTTATCATATAAAAACCGGAAGTGCCTCAAGTAAGGCACTGTCCGGTCCACGGATAAGATTTATAGTTTTTTCTCAAACTTATTGAAATCACCATGTGAATTTGATGCTTTCCCAATGTGCTCATAGCCTAGTCCACTGTAGAACTCATTAAGTACTTCATTATGGGCGAGACAATCGAGTCGGATTACTCCTTTGTCCAGCTGAGATGCCCCTGTGTCTTCTATCCACTTCATCATATGCTTTCCGTAGCCTTTACCGGCAAATTTGCGATTAATAGCTAAACGATGGACATAAATCGCTTGATCGTCGTTCGCTCTCTCGCCCCACAAATCGTGATCCCAAGAGTTAGGCTTCTGTAATAAAATGACCATACCCACAGTTTGTTCCTCTTGGTTAAAGAGATAGACTTCTCCACGATTAATCGCTTCAGGCGTATTATGTGAATCTTCACCTCTAAGCAGATGACTCCATTGGCTCGAACCCTTTCTGAGCAGCCATTCCGCTGTGTTGACGAGAAGACGCATAATCTCCTGCGTATCTTCCGGTTCTGCACGGTTAACGCTAGTAAAAATAGACATCGTGTTCCTCCTATTCCACGTCGAAAGTAAAATACTTGTTCGGATACGGTTCTTTATTCAGTGTATAGTGCCACCACTCTTTATTATAGAACTTAAACCCTTGTTTCACCATGGCATTTTTAAGAAGATTACGATTAGCAGTTTGCTTTGCTGTAATGAGCTTCGTTCCATGGCTGGATATGGCTCCGAAAAAATCATACGGACTGCCCATATCCACAATCTTTCCTGTTTTCTTCTCAACAAGGGTCAGATCTACAGTGCTCCCACGGGAATGTCCAGATTTCGAAGCGACATACCCGAGCTTAAACACTTTAGTTTTGTCCACCTCAGGATAGAACTCCTCTTTCATTTTCGTATCCTTTGCATCCTTGGACCAGCGGATAAAATGATCAACTGCCTTCTGTGGACGATAAGCATCATAGATAAGTAGCACATAGCCCTTGCTGTCAAGCTCCTTGTTGACAGCCTTCAGAGCTTTAGCCGCCTGACTCGTGAGAATAGCTACCGGTTCCTTATAGCCATCAATCCTCTCACCGACAAAGTTGTACTCTCCATAATAGCGGATTTCGAATTTTGCATCAGGAATGATGTCTTCCACGTAAACGAAGCCTTTAGGCAGCATTTTTTTCTTCGTGACGGCCTCGACTTCATTTCCCTTATCCTTCTCAACAGCTACCCTTTTAATGAATGAGATCGACTCAGGCTTCATTTCAGGGCTGGCTGATTGTCCCCTAGCTTGCTCTCCCGAGGTACACGAAGCCAGAGGAAGTAGGAGGAAGGATATAATGACTAACAATGAAATAGAGCTTAAGTTCCTCCTAATGTTCATCGAGTAATTCCCTCTCTTCTCCACCCAAAAAGTGATAAATAAGTTATAATAGTTTTATTTTCATGTCAGGAGGAAGATTGAGTTGTCAGCAACACCACGAATCGATTGTACCAAATGTCGTCATTACTATGTAACCTGGGATCCAAAGTTCCCTAAAGGCTGCAGATCTTTTGGCTTTAAGACCCACGTCATGCCCAGTATTAACGTACTCTCGTCATCCGGCAAGCCTTGCATGAGCTTTGAGCCTAAAGAAATGAAATAAACAAAAAGTCATTTAATTATATTTCTTCCCAACCTTAGTGCTATTGTTCAACAAATACTCAAAGTCATTCTCCTTAAGCTTCTGCTCCGCATTTCTTGCGGCCTCCGCTTCTTTCTTAATATTCTCCTGCCGAGTATTCTCCTCCTGTTTCAACGTCTCCGCCTGTAGCTTCAGCTTGGCTAACGTTCCCGCACCTAATAAATCCTTGAGCGTCACAGGCTTATCCCCTTGATCCTTTGTCGTCGGGGAACCGTTCCTCTGTTGTTGTTTCTTCTTGTTGTTTGCCATAGTAACTTAATGGCCTCCTTATCGCATGTTCAGCGAATATTTGTGTTTATGCCGTAGGATTGTTGAGTTCTTCAACGACTTCCTTGAAGCGATCCGGATAGTCGGTATGCACCCCATCGACACCCCATTTTAACGCTTTATCCATATTGACTTGATAATTAACGGTGTAGGGATACATAAGTAGTCCCGCGTTTTTGACCTTGTGTACGTAATTCTCATTTATTCTTAAGAAATTCGCACCAATTCCAGTTGCATAGGAACTAATTCGGGTTAGAGTAGCGTCGGATATGTAGGCAGGACCGTTATACCATAACAATTGAAATAAGGGAACATCTTTGTTCCATCCTCGTATTTTCATCAAGCTTTCCTTGCTGAACGATTGCACTGCAACATAGTCGACTAGGTCATATTCTTCGACTAAAGCCCACATCTTTTCCTCTAAACCCGGATTCACATCCGGAGATTTTGTCTCCAGCATGTATCTGGTATCTTTACCAAACTCCTCGAATACTTCGCGTAGAGTGGGTACCGTCTCGTTCGCATATTCTTCTCTTGCGTAGATTTGATACTCTTGATTAAACCTAGATCCCGCATCCAAAACTTTAATTTCGTCTAACGTCATATTCTTAACCCGTCCAGAACCATTCGTTGTGCGGTTAACCGTCTCATCATGCATCACGATGAGCTCACCGTCCTTAGTCTCTTGCAAGTCAATTTCAATATAATCGGCCTGCATCCTAACCCCCAACCGATAAGCGGACAGCGTGCTTTCTGGAGCATAACCGGAAGCGCCACGATGAGCAATTACGGCCACTTTCGTTTCATTGGAGAACATGCTTCTAAAGTGAACGTTGGCATCCGTATACCAGAAAATAAATACGGTCAAAGTGAGGAGCAGAAACATATGCATCATGTAGAAATACCATCTTGGAATTAATATCTTTTTAAGCATTGTCTTCAATATTACGCCTCCTGATGCATGACCCAAGCATCTAACGCTCATGGTGTCGTGGCTTATAATAATACCACTTTTACGTTAGTTTCTCACTCCTGGAAATAATTAAAACGTGGTCACCCTCAAAGTAGATGAGGTTGACCACGTTGCTTTGAAAACAACATCATATTAGCTGCTTTGTTTTTCTAGCTGTGTAGACTTAATCGTCTCCGAATGAGGCTTCACTTTCTTAATGAAGAAAGCAAGCACTAACGCGGCTACAGTCATCCATGTTGCGATAACGAAGGCATGATTGATTCCATAAATCGTACCTTGCTGAGTAATTTCCAACATACCAGCCTTATCACTTTCTGCAACTTTCCCTTGGATCGCAAGTTCCTTCACCCGACTAGCTGCAGTGTTTGTCATAATCGTGACAAGGAATGCCGTTCCAAGCGCCCCCGCGACATTACGCAAGGTTTGGGACATTGCAGAACCATGTGCATTTAAGCGTTGCGGCAATTGATTCATACCCGCCGTCTGAATCGGCATCATAAGCATGGACATTCCGAACATCCGGAAAGTGTACATCCACACCATATGGGTGTAGGTCGTATCGATCGTTAATTTGCTAAACTCAAAGGTCGTAATAACAGTAATGATTAACCCGATCACTGCGAGCCAACGAGCGCCCACTTTATCGAAAATAATCCCTGTGATCGGTGACATGATACCCATAATAATTGCCCCTGGTAATAAGAGTAATCCGGCATCTAAAGGGGTAAATCCGCGAATGTTCTGAAGATATATCGGCAGCAAAATCATACCGGAGTACATGGACATCGTAATAATCATATTAATGGCTGTCGTCAAAGAGAACATATTGTACTTAAATACACGGAACTCCAGGATCGGCTTGTCTGACTTGAGTTGCCGAATAAAGAACAGAACTAGTGCAACTACACCAACGATGAGACAGGTAACAACAATCGTACTATCCCAACCATCGCGACCCGCATCACTGAAGCCGTAAAGTAAGCCACCGAATCCGAGCGTTGATAGAATAACGCCAAGCGAATCCAATTTAGGGTTAGAAGTTTTGGTTACATTTCTCATCGATACAATTCCGAAGATCAAAGCAAACACGGAGAGTGGCAATATAATGTAAAACAATACTCTCCAATCATAATGCTCTACGACCCAGCCAGACAACGTTGGACCTACTGCAGGAGCGAAGATCATGGCTAGTCCCATCATCCCCATCGCCTTGCCACGTTCTTTGATCGGGAAGATCGTTAGGAAGATTACAGTCATTAAGGGCATCAAAATCCCAGCGCCAGCGGCTTGGATGAGACGACCGGTTAGCACTAACTCGAAATTTGGAGCAACTGCACATAATATCGTACCTGCCGTAAACAAACTCATGGCTGTCGTAAACAACTGCCTCGTTGAGAACCGCTCGATTAAATAAGCGCTAACAGGAATAAGCACACCGTTTACTAGAAGATAACCTGTGGCAAGCCATTGGATGGTATTTGCACCAATACCTAGGTCTTCCATCATTTTAGGCATTGCAACGTTCAATAAGGTTTGGGCTAGTATCGCTACGAATGCGCCTATAAGGAGAGCGGCGACAATCGGCCCTCTTTTCAATGTGGAGCTTGTATTACTCATCAATCTCTTCCTCTCTCTGTCTCTGGATGTTGTTTACAATTTCCTTTTGAATTCTGATCAGATGCTGTTCATCCTCCTCAGATAAATGCAGTAAGGATATGGCGAGCTGTGAGAATCGCATTTCTCTTGTCTGCTGCACGAGAGCTATCCCTTCATGCGTAAGAGTCAAGCTAATGGAGCGACGATTGGTCGCTGGACGTTCACGTCTCAACCAGCCCGCTTTGACCATTCTTTCCACGATGCCACTTGTTGTGCTTGTTACGGAATATATTTTTTCGGACAATTCATTTAATCCGATCCCTGGAGTTTCCGCCACGACGATCAGAACATAATACTGTATGGGTGTAATCCCTGTCCGTTGAGTTGCATGCAGCATAGAGTGGTTCAAAGCCTGATTAACTTCACGGAATGAAGTGAATATATTTTGAATTCTCTGTTGATCCTTCATAGGATCTCCTACTCTCCTTTCCGATTATTATTCGCAACAGAATATTTCGCATACGAATTAAAATACTCTTTTTTAATAACTATGTCAATGTTTACATATGCCAATTTCGACATAAGGTTTCTTGGTTGCTGTTGATGCAATCAACGGCCACATTATTTCGCTTGTGCTATAATATGGAATAAGATTAAGCCCCTACATCCCTACGGAGGATTACGATGATCAACGAGTCCTATACGACGGAAGAAATCGCGAAATTACTTAAAATATCAAAACTAACCGTATATGACTTGCTTAAAAAGGGCGAGCTTGCTTCCTATCGAGTAGGAAAACAGATGCGGGTAGATGCAAGCGATCTTAAAGCGTTTAAGCTCCGTGCTAAAGGTGTAGTTGGCGCCGACATTTTACAAGACGCCGCGTCATCTTCGATACAGAACGATCTTACAAGGAAAACCTCCTCCCCCGCTCCTATAGGTGATAGACAGCTCGTCATTACCGGACAAGACGTTAGTCTTGACATCCTTTCCAGACATATCGAGAAACAGGCAGCAGGCACTCGTTCTCTACGGTCCTTCACTAGCAGTATGGACAGTCTAGTCTCCATGTATCGTGGGGAGTCGGATATCGTGAGTGTCCACCTACTTGATGGCGATACCTGCGAGTATAACATTCCCTATATTCGTAAACTCTTCGTTAGCCAATCCTATATCGTTGTACATCTCTTGGCGCGTTCTGCCGGACTTTATGTACAGAAGGGTAATCCCAAAAATATTATGGGGTGGGACGATCTCCTTCAACCGGGAATTACAATCGTTAACCGGGAAAAAGGTTCGGGAGCTCGCACATTGCTTGATGAACAGCTTCGTATTCGTAAGCACCGGTCTTCCGAGCTTCTCGGCTATGAGCACGAAGAAAGCAATCATCTCGCAGTTGCCGGTCGAGTGGCAGCCAACGAAGTAGATGTAGGTGTTGGCATTGAAAAAGCGGCGCAGCTCGTTGGAAATATGGATTATATCCCCCTCATTCAGGAGCAATATGATCTCGTCATGCTCAAGCTTCCCGATAATTTACATTGGATTCAATCTGTCATACAGACCGTTCAATCAGATGCATATAAAAATGAGCTTAAGATGATTCATGGATACGATCTGTCACGTACAGGACAAATCCTGTATGAGACTTAGAGGGACTTAGAGCAGCCTCTGTACTTAGCGATTAGTAGCTGAAAGAAGCCTTAGCTCCACGATTAAGTGGGGGCTAAGGCTTCTTTGATTAATCTGATCTCGTAAATCGGTTCGCTACAAGGAGCATTAAGAAAGCTAGCAAAGTCATGATACCGACCCATAACCATACGATTCTCATATTTCCACCATCGACCGCAATATAAATGGCTGTCGGAATCGTTTGGGTTCGTCCCGGAATATTACCGGCTACCATTAGAGTAGCTCCAAATTCACCAAGTGCGCGTGCAAAACCGAGGATGTATCCTGCTGTTAAAGTTTTTGCCGCAAGAGGCATTGTGATATATCGGAACACCTGCCACTCCGTCGCTCCTTGGGCTCTAGCGGAATCCTCTAGGTTACGATCTACTTCCTCGAAGCCGGCTCTCATCGTCCGATAGGCTAGAGGGAATGCAATAACGACGGCAGCGATTACCGCGACTCCCCAAGTAAACAATATGGGCCCGTTGAACAGCTTCTCGTACCATTCCCCAATTAAACTCCGACGACCTAGCGCAACGAGTAGAATAAATCCAACAACAGTCGGTGGTAAGACCAGCGGCAACAGAAGCAAAGTCTCAACCAAATTCTTGCCATAGAATTTCGCCTTAGCCATCCAGCGAGAGAATAAGACAGCTAGGACAAACACTAGCACGCTTGCAATGGCCGATACTTTAATCGAAAGAATGATAGGATCTAAGAAATCATGGCTGTTCAAACTTCAAGCACCCTCATTCCTCAATTATCATTTGGGTAATTCAAATCCAAACTTTACGAAAACAGCTTTTCCTTCAGTGGACTGTAAATACTCGTAGAAAGCATCCGCTTCTTTCTGATGCTTGGACTGCTTCAGTACAGCCGCTGGATATACGATAGGCTTATGAGCATATGGACTAATTTTCAAGGCAATTTTCACCTTATTGGAAGTTAGAGCATCCGTTCTATAGACGAAACCTGCTTCGACATTGCCTGTCTCCACATAGGTTAACACTTGACGCACATCTTTCGCGAAAATCAGTTTGTCTTGAAGCGTATCCCAAACCTTGCGGGCAGTTAATGTTTCTTTAGCATATTGTCCAGCGGGAACGGATTCAGGTTGGCCGATCGCGATCATCTTGATAGCTTTATCACTGAGCTGTTTAACGGAAGAAAATTTGGACTTGGAATCGTTAGGCACGATGAGTACGAGATCATTAAGAAGTAATGTCGTGCTCTTAGAAATCATTTTCCCGTCAATCAACGCATCCATTTGCTTCTTCCCTGCAGACAGGAATAAGTCAGCCGGAGCTCCCTGCTCGATTTGCTTCTGAAGTGTTCCTGAAGAACCTAGATTGAATTGCAGATCAATATCCGGATGTAGTTTCTCGTATTTCTTCTCGATTTCATCCAGGCTATCTTTCAGGCTAGCAGCAGCCGACACTAGCAGTTCTGTTTTAGAAGCTGCATAAGAGGGATTTGCAGGTAAGGAAAACGTGGCCACAACTAAGGCTACACTCAAACTCGCTAACAGGCTTTTTCTCAACATGATCATTTTCCTCCGAAATCAAGATAATGGACTGGATATATTATGGAGACTACCATAAGATTGCAAAAAACGAAATGGTTTTCGTTATGTTTAGTATGATTTGATGATAAATAGAGATATCCTAAACGAAAAATAGAAACAAAAAAGGATTGCCCTGTATCGACAATCCCAACTTAAAATCATATCTACGCGTTTACCTATTTTGTTACTTAGCAAACTCAATAAACTTTTCGATTACACGATCGATAAAACGAAGAGTCGAATCATCAACAAGTCGACTAGTCGTTTCGTCAAACTTCAAGCCTGCGGAGCTAATGTAAATCTCATTACCTGCTGGAGGTAGAAGCTTTGCTTGAATACCTGGACTTGCTAGAATTTCTCGAAGATGAAGCTGGGCACGAATCGTACCCATCATTCCAGGGGATACCCCCATCGTTAATACGGGTTTATCAATGAGTACCTTGTCCACTCGAGACAGCCAATCGATCGCGTTCTTAAGAACGCCTGGAACCGACCAGTTGTATTCCGGAGTAATGATGAACACGGCATCCGCAGCTTTAATCTTAACCAATAATTCTTTAACTGACTGTGGGGGGTTTAACTCGATATCTTGATCGAAAAACGGAAGAGATCGAATGTCCGTAATTTCTAGGTCTATTTTATTAATATAGCGTTCCTTCAATGTATGAGCTAATTGTAAGTTGTAGGAACCTTGTCTAAGACTTCCGATAATAACGGCGATTTTCAACATTCGATCACAACCCCTCTAGTATTATCCAATGAACATCTTATTCTATTTTAGCATCGAATCCCTAAAAAGAACAAATGCTAGTTGAAGTAGAATTGTTCGTTACTCCAGTTTCAGATGAACACCCTCTGGTAACAAGCTTTGAATATGCTCCCGCAGCTCTGAATCCGAATGAATTTCCGCACTTAAAATGACGATTATTCCGGAGTCTTCCCGGGTACGGATCAAGCGACCAATTCCCTGCTTAAGACGGAGCAGCATATAAGGCAAATCCACTTCCTCATAAGGAGAAGTTGCTTCCTGATGCTTAGCCATAAATACTGGATCCTGGGGAGGATACGGAAGTGAAAAGACGATAACGTTGGATAACGACGGACCAGGAACATCGAGTCCTTCCCATAACGTAACCGCGCATAGCACACTCCTCTCGTCACTCTGGAAGTCCGAGATCAGATGGCTAATTTCACGATCCCCTTCAAAGCCGAAGCTCATAGCCTCACATTCCGAGAAAGCAGGGATCGCATCTTTGAATTGCCGTAATAGTTCTTTTGATGGGAACAATATTAAGGCTCGTCCTTCTGTTCGCAGAAGCATCCTTACCGTTGCTTTCATTTTTTCCGCAAATGAAGCTTCATTCTCCCACTTAGGCACGACAACTTCCATCCGGTTCTCGTACTCATACGGAGAATTGACGCTGAAGGATAAATACTTCTCAATCCCTAAACTATAAGCCAAGTAATCGAATGAACCATTTATAGATAAGGTTGCGGATGAGAAAATAACAGGCATGTCCATCGCGAAAACTCGCTCACGTAGAACTTCCTTAACTGCTTTCGGCATAATGACTAAAGTGAGTCCTGTCGTGCTTTCCGTTACCCAGCAGATGAGCGAGCTAGAGCCTTGGAACAAGCTAAGTGCCTTCTGCATCATTTCCAGATGCTCTTCCACTATACGGAGCTGGTAGCTATCCAACGTATAAAGCTCACTTTCAAAAACGAGCTCCTCTTCAATGCCATCAATCACGCGACGTAATTGAGTTACCTTTTGGATAAGTGCATCGTTTAACGTAATCTGGCGGCGATCTGAACCCGGAATCGCTACGCTTTGGACTTCCAGCAGCTCAAACAAAGCTTCACTATGCTCAATAGCTTCATCGATATGCACAGCTAGCGTTTCCCGAATTTCATTTTTCAAAAGTCGAGTAATTAATTCTTCGAATATATTGTGTTTAATCCGATAGGTCAGAGCCTTCTGAGCCGCAGATTCTAAGAGATGTCCTTCATCGAATATGACTGTACAGTGATCTGGAAGTAAGGGAAGCTGCCCTTCCCTCTTACGTCCTTCATACGTCCATACATGCTCCATATAGAAGTCATGCGAACAAATGATCAAATCCGTCGACTGTCTATAATGCTCACGCGACAGTGTTTGCCCACAGCGGTGTCTCTGATCGCAGACGAAACAATCCTGGAATGGATCCCAATTAATTCGCTCCCATTGCTCGTCGTTCAAATGAGGATATTGCTTACGATCCCCGTATGCATAGAAAGATTGCATGCCTCCACTCTTATGGACGAATGAAGGCAAATCTTGATATAAGGAATTATACACGTCAACATCAACATGATCTGATCTCGCATTATCCAGCTTGGATAAACAGAGATAACGATCCTGAGACTTACCTAATCTCGCATCGATAATCAAGTTCAAATGCTGAGTGAGCTTCGCAAGATCCCCTTCTGGTTTAACCAGCTGCTCAATTAACGATTCATCTGCACAGGCTATGATCGCAGGCTTGCGATGATAACGAGCATAACAAATCGCGTATAGTAAATAAACTAACGTCTTTCCTGTTCCCACTCCCGCTTCCGCGAAAATCGTTTGCTTCTCAGCGAAAGCTCGTTCTAGCTGGAAAGCCATATAAATTTGCTCATCACGAACCTCAAAGCCCGCGTCAGGCAATATATCGTAAAATACATCTGCTACCCATTCCCCAACCTGTTGTAAAAACGGCTTGGAATGCTCATATTCAAAAGGATATCGACTCAATAAGATGCTGCCTCCACTATATGGTGTCGTGACATTATCACATGATCGTCCTATAAAAGCAAAGATACTGTGTGATCCGTATGCTATAATCAGCTGAGCACGACTGTCATACACTTTTAGACGGTACAAAAAAGATTCAAAATTGGGGGAAAATGAAGCATCATGGAGTGGAAACCAGACAAGTCTTCACAAATCCCGGTTTACATACAAATATCCGATTATTTCGAGACGAGGATCATGAACGGAGAATATCCGGCGGGCAGCTCGCTACCTTCAGAACGTACGCTTGCCGCTCTTCTTGACCTTAATCGAAGTACAATAATTTCAGCATATGATCAATTGAATTCATTAGGATTAGTCAAAAGGGTTAAGGGGTTTGGTACCATAGTGACCTTATCTACATCAGCAGAAGGTCATGTGAAGCGCGTTCCGAACTGGGAGGAATACGTAAAGAGTGGGTTCCTCCAGTTGAACGATCCCATAACACGTACAATTCACAAGATCGTAGGCTCGGATAAGCCTTACATCAACTTTGCGATTGGTGAGTTAAGCGCGGATCTGTTCCCTGTCACTCTCATGCAGGAGGCCCATAGCCAATTGGAGTTAAGTCAGTACTTGGGCTATGAACATATTCAAGGCAATCTTAAGCTACGGGAAAGCATAGCGAATCACTTGAATAGGTATCGGAATATCGAGTCTTCCTCTTCTTCTATACTGGTCACTTCTGGAGCACAGCAAGCTTTACAGCTCATTATTCAATGCTTGCTGAAGCCTGGCGACAGCGTAGCGATTGAAGATCCCTCGTACTCCTTTTCCTTACCTATTTTCCATTCCGCAGGGTTAAGAACTTTCCGCTTGCCTGTCGGGGAAGAGGGAATTGATCCCGAACAAATTGTTTCGCTATATAAGCAGCATAAAATCAAAATGGTTTTCGTTAATCCTATTTTTCACAATCCGACCGGAACGACACTTGCTTATAATAGAAGGAAAAGGTTGCTAGACATCTCAACAAAGTATGGGATTGCAATCGTGGAGGATGACCCTTACAGTCTGACCAGCTTTAATCAAGAACCGATGAGTACATTGAAGTCTATGGATCAGGATGGTTCCGTGCTCTATATTAGCTCATTGTCGAAGATCGTATCTTCAGGACTTCGTATTGGATGGATGACCGGACCCCAGGCTGTCATTCAGAGACTGACGGATGCGAAGCAGCAATTAGATTTTGGACATTCCAATATCCCGCAGTGGATCGCCGCTCAGCTACTCTCCTCGGGGGAATTAGACAACCACCTGATGCAATTAAGAGTTGGCCTACAAAAAAAACTGCAGCTCACGATGAATGCCCTCCGTACGGAATTGGGTGACAAGGTGCGTTTCCATATTCCATCCGGAGGAATCCACCTCTGGTGTGAATTGCAGGGTGATTGGGACGAGCTACAAATGTTCAATCTAGCCATCGATAAGGGCGTTGTGTTCACCCCAGGAAGTACGCTTGGTTCACAAAGTCGCCATGTGCGATTAACGTATAGCAAGGTTGATGACCTCTTGATCGGTCAAGGCATTCAAAGGTTTGCAGAAGCCTATCTTCAATGCAGGGATGAGAAAAATTCGCGCTAATTCACATTACCTTCTCATAATAACGATGAATACAATCAGTACAGCCACAATGACGACAAGGTATATATAAAGCAGTCGCCTTATTTTGCGTCCTTTATTGGCGGCATAGCTGCTATTATTCTCTTCCTTATTCCCAGCGGATAAACCTACTCTGATCGTCAATATTGCAGCAATCGCCATAATGATAAAGGTCACAATTAACATTATATTAGTGTCCATAAACCTGCACCATCCTTTGTGCTCAGTTTAACCGATTTGTTATTTGCTGAGACCATCCACTTTACAAAATTGTAGACCCTCCAGTTGGATGACTACAGGACCGTGAGCTTTGAGTGGGTGACATCGTGGATTTATTGATATAAAAAAGCATGCTAGGTCAGCCCCTTTCGGAGATGTCTAGCATGCATAATGAACTCTCATTAATCGGATCCATCCATTTCAAGCTGTACACGGTCAGAATACTAGGTGATTCCGCACGTGAGAATCATCAAAGCTCGCAATGTCCCCTTCAGCAACTACGGTACCTTTTTCGATAATATAGTAATAATCCGCAACGCTCTTCACGAACGCAATACTCTGCTCTACGAGCAGAATGGCTGTTCTTCCCTGTGTTTTGATCCCACGGATAACATCTTGGATATCCTGCACGATGGAAGGTTGAATCCCTTCAGTCGGTTCGTCAAGCAACAGTAGATCAGGTCTAGAAGCAAGTGCCCTTGCAAATGCGAGCTGCTGCTGTTGTCCTCCGCTCAAGTCCCCTCCCCTTCGTGCATACATCGTCTTAAGCACTGGGAACTTCTCAATCGCTTCCTTGGGCACTGTAATTCGTGATTGCCGACTCGCTTCAATACCAAGCAGCAAATTTTCCTCCACGGTCAACTGTCCGAAGATCTCCCGTCCTTGCGGCACATACCCTATGCCTAGCTTCGCACGCGCATAGGGTGGGAGCTTCTTCATGTCCGATCCATTATAGGTAATCGTCCCGCTTTTCACCTTGAGCAAGCCCATGATACTCTTGAGGAGCGTCGTCTTTCCGACACCATTTCGCCCCATCAAGCACACCACCTGCCCAGCTTGTACCCGAATTGAAATATTTCGCAAGATCACACTTTCGCCATACCCTGTTTCAAGCTGTTGGATTGACAACATGTTCATCCCGCCTTTGTCCGAGATACACTTCTGCGACTTGTGCATCCCCCTGCACTTCCTCCATATTCCCTTCCTTAAGCAGCTTGCCCTCATGCATCACAGTTACCTTGGAAGCATAGTTCCGAACAAACTCCATATCATGCTCCACGACAATTACTGTGCGTAGTTTGGTGATCTCCTTCAGCAGCTCCCCAGTCTTTACCGTCTCTTCATCAGTCATCCCCGCAACCGGTTCATCAAGCAGCAGAACGTGCGGTTCTTGCATCAGAATCATCCCGATCTCCAGCCACTGCTTCTCGCCATGTGACAATCCGCCTGCATTCGTATTCGCATAATCAGCTAGACCGACTAGCACTAGCTGCTCTTCAATTCGCTTCGCATCTACCGCAGTCATCTTCGCTCGCAAGGTTGAGAATACACCCCGCTTCTGGCTCATCGCCAGCTCCAAATTTTCCATAACTGATAATTGCGAGAAGATCGACGGGGCCTGGAATTTGCGACCGATTCCAAGCTCTGCAATCTGATACTCCTTCTTCCGACTAATGTCGTTATCCCCCCTATAGCGAATCTTGCCAGATGTCGCTCGTACTTTTCCACAAATCACATCAAGCATAGTCGTCTTTCCAGCCCCATTCGGGCCGATCAGAAATCGCAGCTCACCTTGTTCTAAGGTAAGATTCATTTGGTTAACCGCTTTGAACCCATCGAATGACACCGTTACATCTTCACAGGATAAAATCGGACTCTTCAAGCTCATCACGATTTAGCCTCCTCAATAAGGTTTTGTGTGGTCGTCACATTCGTTCTCCTCAGCTTATATCTCACCCATGCAATGATCTGTGGCAATGAACCAACAATTCCCTTTGGCATGAATACAACGACAACGACGAAAAGTGCACCCATGAAAAATAACCACATATCCGGAAACGCAGAGCTTAATCCACTCTTAGCCGCATTTACAGCAATTGCCCCAATGATCGCACCAATCAATGTCCCTCTTCCGCCCAATGCAACCCATAGCACAATCTCAATTGAGGGGACAATTCCCATAGATGTAGGAGAAATGATCCCTACATGAAGGACGAATAGCATCCCTGCAAGTCCTGCGATTCCTGCTGAAAGACTAAATACAAATAACTGGTATTTAACTGGATCATATCCGATAAATCGCGCCCGATTCTCCGCATCCCGAACAGCTGCTAATACTTTCCCCGTACGGCTGCGCACGAGATAGCGACATACTAGATAGACACCCACGAGCGCAGCGACTGTAACTAAATATAAGACAACCTTCGTAGAAGGTTCCTTCAGAGCAAATCCGAACAATGTTTTAAAGCCTGTAACGCCATTCGTTCCACCCGTGAACTTCTGTTGTCCAATGAACAGAGTCGTTGTAATAATAACGAGCGCCTGCGTTAATATCGTGAAATACACACCACGTATTCGATTTCGAAAAGTAAAATAGCCCAAGATCAAGGCAACAACCATCGGAACGATGATCCCAGCAGGAATGGCAAAAGCCGCATATTGGAACGGTTTCCAGAATGCTGGAAGCTGAGACAGACCGCTCCAATTCATGAAGTCCGGGAGCTTCCCCCCTGTACTCTCCAGCTTCAAATACATCGCCATGCAATAAGCCCCAAGCCCGAAGAACACCCCATGTCCTAAGCTCAAAATCCCCGTATAGCCCCAGATCAGATCCAATCCAATCGCAACAATCGCAAAAGCGAGAAATTTCGCCAATAGATTCAGATTGAAGTCAGATAGAAACAGCGGGGCACTCAAGAGGAGGATAACCGCTGCACTCGAACCAACGGAAAGCCATGCTTTCTTTTGCAAGGAAAGCGTCATTGATTTCAACATTCAGTTTGCTCTCCTTTCCATTCCAAGAAGTGTACAACTTAGTCAAGCGACCGTGAGCGCATCGTGACAAGCCCCATTGGCTTCCATTGCAGGAATGCCATAATGCCAGCAAATACAATTACCTTCCCAAGTGATGCTGTTGTCCAGTATTCCAAATAGGCTCCCGTAAGTCCGATGCCGAAGGCTCCAATCACAGTACCTATCAATTTGCCTACACCACCAAGCACAACAACCATGAACGCATCCACAATATAATAGGTACCGATGGACGGACCGATGGAACCAAGCAAAGTTAATGCACACCCTGCAACACCCGCAATTCCCGATCCAATCGCAAAGGTCATCATATCAACTCGTCTTGTTGAAATCCCTAGACAGGAAGCCATCTCCCGATTTTGCATGACGGCGCGCATTCTTCTTCCTGCATCACTGCGATAGATGTAGAAGTACATACAGATGAGACAGAAGGCCACAAGACCAATAATGAACAAGCGTTTATATGGAAGCACTGTTCCTGCGACAATTTCCCATCCTCCATTAAGCCACTCGGGGCTAATGACTGCCACATTTGGAGCTCCGAAGATGTTACGGGCAAGCTGCTGGAGAATTAACCCCACACCCCAAGTTGCGAGTAAGCTGTCTAATGGTCGCCCATACAGAAATCGTATCAAGCTAACTTCGAGAATGAGCCCAATAATAAAGGCGACTAGGAACGCGAAAGGGATCGCGAACATGAAGTAATAGTCAAAACCTGCCTTAGATACATTGCTAGTGAAAGCCTGCTGAATGACATAGGTTGAATAGGCGCCAATCATAATGAACTCACCATGTGCCATATTAATCACTTTCATCAGTCCGAAGGTAATCGCGAGACCTAAGGCAATCAACAGCAATATCGAGCTCACACTCACTCCGTTAAAAAGCTGTAGCATAATGACGCTCATCAGGCATCTCCTTCTCTTCATTAATGGTGAATATAGTACGGTTCTCTTATGGCTCTAATAAATAAGCCATAAGAGAACCGTTCATTCACCCTATTAATTAATCAATTTCGCAAATTTGGCTGTAACACTATCCATTGCTCAAGCCTTTTGCCCAAGCATAGCCCTTCAAGTAGGGGTCCGGCTTAACAGGCTCTGGCGTACTATAGAGCTCCTTAAACATGCCATCAGCCTGCACTTCACCGATCAGTACCTTCTTGTAGATGTGTTGTGTCTCTCCATCAATTGTCACTTTGCCTTCTGGTGCATCGAACTCAATACCCTTCGCAGCTTCTCTCACTTTATCTACATCTGTGGAACCAGCTTTCTCTACCGCTGCTGCCCACAGGTAAACTGCAATATATCCTGCTTCAATCGGGTCAGCCGTTACACGGTCGGCACCGTACTTCGCTTTATAGGCTTCAACGAACTTCTTATTCGCAGGCGTATCCGTTGTTTGATAATAGTTCCATGCTGCCAGATGACCCACGAGTACATCTGTACCAATCCCACGAATTTCTTCTTCTGCAACACTAACGGATAGTGTCGTGAGATCACTTGTCGTAATCCCCGCATCCTTCAATTGCTTGAAGAACGCCACATTGCTATCTCCATTAAGTGTGTTATAGACAACATCAGGCTTCGCCGCCTTGATTTTACTAATAACTGTGCTGTAATCTGTATAACCCAGCGGTGTATATTCCTCCCCTACGAGCTCTCCACCTTCTGCAGCTAGCTGAGCTTTAATGATCTTGTTCGCTGTTTGCGGGAAGACGTAGTCAGAGCCTAGGAGAAAAAACTTTTTGCCGCGGTTTTCAAGCAGCCAAGTTACAGAAGGAACAATCTGTTGGTTTGTCGTAGCACCTGTGTAGAAAATGTTCGGAGAGGATTCCAGACCTTCATATTGAACTGGATACCACAATAGACCATTAAGCTCCTCGAATACGGGTAGCATCGCCTTACGGCTTGATGATGTCCATCCACCAAATACTGTCGCCACCTTATCTTGCTGTAAAAGCTTTTTTGCCTTCTCGGCGAAAGTCGGCCAGTCGGATGCACCATCTTCAACGACTGGTACGATCTTCTTCCCTAGTACACCACCCGCAGCATTAATCTCTTCTATAGCAAGTAGTTCAGAATCCTTAACGGAAACCTCACTGATTGCCATCGTGCCACTAAGAGAATGTAGAATTCCGACTTTAATTGTATCTTCGGTCGAACCTTCACTTGGACTGCTGGATGAGCCACTCTCCTTGTTTGATGAACATCCCGCAATCACCATACTTAGAACTACAATCATAAGCATCATACTGGACCCTAACGATTTCTTCATCTCTCCACTCCCTCATCTTGTTTGAAAATTTGTAATTAACGAACAATCTTGCTATTTTTTTGTAAAATGTTCGCATTTCAAATTATATGTGGTTAATTTTTCCGCGTCAATATACTTAACATAAAAATCCTAATAATATTTTTTTTCTTGTTTTTTGGCAATAATTCACACATAATAGCTATTAAATAGGTGATTAGGAGATGTGCATGTAACATATATATACATCTCAATCCTATTGATGTTATGTTAAGTGACATTTTTTTAAGATAGGAGGGCAATGTTGTGCATTTCACAGAGCGTGAGAAGGAAAAGCTGCTCATCAGCTATGCCGCCGATGTAGCTCGAAGACGTCAAGAGCGGGGGGTTAAGCTCAACTATCCCGAGGCAATGGCTATATTGATCTCTGAGATCATGGAAGGTGCACGAGATGGGAAGACCGTAGCTCAGCTCATGGCCTATGGGGGAACTGTACTCAAGAAGAGTGATTGTATGGTTGGTATCCCTGAGATGATCGGCGAAGTACAGGTTGAAGCGACATTTCCTGATGGTACAAAGCTCGTTACTGTTCACGAACCGATTCGTACTTAAATTCCTACTTAAAGAAAGGTGATCGCCTATGATACCTGGGGAATACCGCGTTATGTCAGAAGATATTACGATTAATAAAGGGCGTGAGCTAACTGCACTCATCGTAACTAATCTCGGAGATCGCCCTGTTCAGGTCGGCTCTCATTATCACTTTTTCGAAGTAAATAGAGCTTTACAGTTCGATCGGCTACAAGCCTACGGCAAACGATTAGACATCCCAGCCGGAACTGCGGTCAGGTTCGAGCCTGGTGAAGAGAAGCCTATTACACTCGTCCAGCTTGGAGGGTCACAGAAGGTATATGGATTCAATCGATTAACCGAAGGCATTGCGCACCTACCAGAAGACCCCGCCCAATTGCTTGAGCGATTACAGCGATGGAAGGCGGAGCTTCAACAATGAGTATAATGTCACGCAAGCAATATGCCTCCATCTTCGGCCCCACTACAGGAGACGCGGTACGTCTCGCAGACACCGAGCTATGGGCGACAATCGAGCATGATTACACGGTCTACGGTGATGAATGTAAGTTCGGCGGCGGTAAAGTTATTCGCGATGGAATGGGGCAATCATCTAGAATTACGCGTGCTTGCGGGGCGCTTGACCTCGTCATTACGAATGCGATCATCATCGATCACTGGGGCATTGTAAAAGGTGACATCGGCATTCGCAACGGTCGCATCGTCGGCATCGGCAAAGCAGGCAATCCCGACACAATGGATGGTGTTCATCAGAACCTCATCGTGGGTGCCTCGACCGAAGTTATTGCTGCCGAAGGTCTAATTGTCACCGCTGGAGCGATCGATACACATATCCATTTTATTTGCCCACAACAGATTGAAGTCGCGCTTGCCTCAGGAATCACCACGATGATCGGCGGTGGCACAGGACCCGCGACAGGTACGAAGGCAACAACTTGTACACCCGGTGCATGGAATATCCACCGTATGCTGGAATCCGTAGAGAATTTCCCAATGAATATCGGCTTCCTTGGCAAAGGCAACTGCGCAACACCAGAGCCGCTCATCGAACAGATCGAAGCAGGCGCAATCGGCCTCAAGCTTCACGAGGATTGGGGTACGACCCCAGCAACAATCGATTGCTGCTTAATGGTTGCCGATCAATATGATGTGCAGGTAGCCATTCACACCGATACGCTCAATGAAGCCGGCTTTGTTGAAGATACGCTCGCAGCCATTAAAGGACGCACCATTCATACGTATCACACCGAGGGGGCAGGAGGAGGTCACGCACCTGATATTATTCGTGCAGCCGCAGAATCCTACATCATCCCCTCCTCCACCAATCCAACACGGCCATTTACCATCAATACGATTGAAGAGCATCTTGATATGCTCATGGTGTGTCATCATCTCGATAGCTCAATTCCTGAAGATGTCGCTTTTGCCGATTCTCGTATTCGCCCTGAGACGATTGCCGCAGAAGATATTTTGCATGATCTTGGCGTATTTAGCATTATTAGCTCTGATTCACAGGCGATGGGTCGCGTCGGAGAGGTCATCATGCGCACATGGCAGACAGCGGACAAAATGAAGCGACAGCGAGGGGAATTACCGGAGGATGTACAACAAGGTGGAGGAGATAATTTTCGAATTAAGCGCTATATCGCAAAATATACGATTAATCCCGCCATCGCTCACGGCATCTCTCATCTTGTTGGATCGCTAGAAGCCGGCCAGTGGGCGGATCTCGTCCTATGGCAGCCTTCCTTCTTCGGCGTAAAGCCTGAACTCATTGTTAAAGGAGGCTTTATCGCTTATGCCCAGATGGGAGATCCGAACGCTTCTATCCCAACTCCTCAGCCTGTATATGGTAGAGCGATGTTCGGCTCCTTCGGAAAAGCAATGCATCGCACATCCATGACCTTCTTATCAGAAGCCGCCTACCTAGCAGGTGTGCATCAGAAGCTAGAGCTGCAAAAGCATATAGAGCCTGTACGCAATTGTCGTGCCATCAGCAAGAAGGATATGATCCATAACGATCAGACTCCGCTTATAGAGGTGAATCCAGAAACGTACGAAGTGCGTGTAGATGGCGAGATTGTGACCTGCGAGCCAGCTGAGATGTTGCCGATGGCCCAACGTTATTTCATGTTCTGATTGGAGCGTTTTGAGATGATTAGCAATCGATTTGCTTTCGTACAGCTGTTAGATTCAGCTCTGCCTATTGGTGGATTCTCCCATTCCTTCGGACTCGAAGCTTATGTGCAGGAGGGGAAAATAAACGATGTGAAGCAGCTCGAGGCTTACATCGTCGGGCAGCTCCATGCCGGATGGGTACGGCTAGAGGGACTAGCGATCAAAGGGGTATATGCTGCGTTAGACCGTGATCGAGATGATCTACACAGTATCGTGCGATTAGACCAAATCATCCATGTACAGCGCATTGCGAAGGAATCTCGCGAAGGTATTCAGAAGATGGGAAAGCGACTACTAAAACTTGCTGTAGCGATGTACCCTGAGCTTGCAGTCACTGCGTTTGAACGCGTGTTAGTACAACGCGGTGGTTATTGTACGTTGCCCATTGTATTCGCCTGGATCTGCCATCACCTGAAGGTTGATTTGGAAACCACCGTAGAAGGATATCTATACACAAACATTACAACAACGGTCAACAGCGCACTTCGGCTCATGTCGATTGGCCAAACAGAAGGTCAAGTACTCATCCGTAGGCTTCAGCCCATTGCACATGAGCAGTGGTTGATGGTACGTGATCTTGCACCGGATCAGCTTCACAGCTTTACCCCCGCCCACGACATCCGAGCGATGAAGCATGAGACGTTATATTCAAGACTATTTATGTCATAGAGCCATTACATTAGAGGAGGAATTATATATGTGCCAAGGAGCTAATCATTCACATGAACAATGGATCACACCTATAAGAGATCTGGATCGTCCAATTCGCATCGGCATTGGAGGTCCTGTCGGATCAGGGAAAACCGCACTCGTAGAAAAGCTAGCGAAGGCGCTGCGCGATCAGTTTAGCCTCGCCGTCATTACAAATGATATCTACACAGCAGAGGATGCACGTATCCTTATTCGCCAAGCCGCATTACCTGAGGATCGCATCATTGGTGTAGAGACAGGCGGATGTCCGCATACAGCGATTCGTGAGGACGCTTCGATGAACTTCGAGGCAGTCGAGGAGCTTGAACAGCGATTCCCTGATCTAGAAATCATCTTCATCGAAAGCGGTGGTGATAATCTTGCCGCAGCGTTCAGTCCTGAGCTCGTTGATCGCTTCATCTATATTATCGACGTTGCACAAGGGGAGAAAATACCGCGCAAGGGCGGGCCAGGCATTATGCGGTCGGATCTGCTAATCATTAACAAAATCGATCTCGCCCCCTACGTTGGTGCGAGCCTTGAAGTAATGAAGCATGACACTGAGCAGATGCGCGGCACTCGTCCCTATGTCATGTCTAATATGATGTCTGGCGAGGGGTTAGGTGAGATCATTCATTGGTTGGAGCATCAGCTCGACAGAGCGCACTCCCATGACCATTGAGTTAGACACAACGGAGTCTTCTTTTCGATTCAGAACCTCTCACTTAAACGCCGTATGCCGACTTATCGAGGGCAAGACCGTACTGACTGACCGCTATCACGAAACGCCTCTGAAGCTGACGAAGACGTTTCGCGAAAGCTCAACAGATGCACTCATCGTCTACGTGATGGATGTGTCGCCTGGATTAATGGATGGGGATCGGTATGTGCTCGTTTTTTCACTTTACGAACATACCCACCTCATCCTAACCAATCAATCTTTTACGAAGGTTCATCCTTCTCCTAAGCTTGGTGCAGATGTTAGCTTCACCTGCACAATCGGTACGAATGCTGTGCTTGAATATTTCCCAAAACCTACAATTCCTTACGCTGGTAGTCAAGTTCATTGTCGAACAACGTTCCACCTTGCGGCAGGCGCAACGCTGTTGTATGCGGATATATGGACACCTGGACGCACACAGCGCAATGAACTGTTCCAATACGAGTCGGTCGCGAGCGACCTTGAGGTCTACAAGGAAAATAAGCTGATCGCTTGGGACCACTTTCTACTCGAGCCCGCTAGCCAGAACTATCTAGTGACGGGGGCCATGGAGCATTTCACACATAGTGGTGCGTTTTGGATCTTCTCAGAGCATGTAGACGGTCATTTATTGGAGGCCATCCGCGCCATCCTATCCACTGCTTCTTCAACGACCTTACTCGCAGCAGCAAGCTCCACCGCTCAACATGGCATTTGCATACGCCTACTTGGACACAACACCTGGCAGCTACAAGCCTTAATCGATAGGATCTGGAACGTTGCTCGCCACAATCTGCTCTCTGCCAAATACCCCAATATGAGCACAATAGCCTTATCTTGAGTTATCCCCCCATTAGAAAGTCACAGGAATGGCGACGTTAAGGAGACATTATCCTTGCGTCGCCTGTTGATCTTTCTGTTCTCCAGCATTACAATAGCTTAATTGCTCCAGAGAACAGGAAGGTAACTATTCATGAATAATAAGAATCCACCCGTACCCACACTCATCCCCTTAATCGTGGGTATGATTGCTATTTCCTTCGCCCCCATACTTGTTCGTTATTCGGATGCTCCTGTATCGGTCCAAGGTATGTATCGTATGCTGTTCACAGTCATCCTCATGCTCCCTTTCGGAACCCGTCAACTTCGAACAGTTCGATCAATCACGCGAAAAGATTGGGTGCTACTTGCCTTAGCAGGCTTTTTCCTGGCGCTACATTTCCTGCTCTGGATGGCGTCGTTGAACTTTACGTCCATTGCCAGCTCTACGATAATATTGGCACTAGAGCCTGTCTTCGTGATGATCGGTGCCTACTTTGTATTCAAGGACAGAATCGGTAAGCTTGCCTTGCTTGGAATGACTGTTGCGCTTATCGGCGCGTTTTGTGTAGGTTCCGGCGATATTAGCTTGTCGGGTGAAGCATTTAAAGGCGATGTCCTGTCGTTACTCGGTACACTCGCCGTAGTTGTAAACATTCTTATTGCTAAGGTGATTCTCACCCGGGTCTCTTCCTTTTTGTATAGCTTGATTGTATTTGCCGTAGCGTTCATTTGTTTCTGGGTCTACAATTTCTCCATGGGCATTAACATGTTGAGCTACCCTTCTTCTGAATGGATCATCTTCCTCTTACTCGCCATCGTCCCTACTGTATTTGGGCACTTAATCTTTAATTGGTTGCTTCAATACGTGAAGCCGACTACGATATCAATTGCCGTTTTCGCTGAACCTGTAGGTGCGAGTCTACTCGGCATGCTACTCTTCCAAGAGATGATTAGTACATCTCAACTCATAGGAGGAGCATTCATTATTGTAGGATTGCTACTCTATATGAGGAACGAATACACCGACGACAAGTCAACAAAAGCTACATCCGAAGCCGCATAATGGATGGGGAACTGCAATAACGTGGTGGATCAGCGGCATTGTAACGGGGATCATCTTTTTCGCGATGGGGATGATGCTTGATTACTTAGAAGACATCTCTTACAGATTGCGGAATCTTGAACATGAGTCGATTGCCAGCTCATCTACTCGTCCTCCTAAACTCGGAAATACTAAAGCGAATTTGGACAAATTATAAGATTTCAAAATATCGTGTAATGCTCAGCTCAGAATGTACGCAACTGAGCAAAAAAGAAAAAGTGCGGGTAGTGGAAGCAATCTTCCGACACCCGCACTTTTTCTTATTGAAAGTTCAGAGGTTTGTAGCTCTTATTGAATCGGTACATTATCTTTACGAAACTTCTCACCCTCAACTGTTAGCTTATATTCATTGTCCTCAAGTAAATTCATGAAAGCCTGCAACTTTGTCAGATAAGGACTAAGCTCAACATCGTTCCTTTGCAGCATCCCCATGTATCCCCTTAATGCGTTCGGCTGGATCACTTTATTTGAATAATCGAATAGTGGCGTATTATTCGTTCCATAATACGTTAACGTTTCATAGCTGCTGAAAAGATTACGAATGTGTGCAGCACGGTTAGAATACGGGTATTGGACGATGAAGCTTTCTTGATTCAGGGCACGGCCAACAAGTTGTTGGTAACTAATCATGATTCCCGCATCCTTGACCTTAACTTGATCGGACTCGACAGCCATAATATCGATATACGCTTCTATATCCGCATTAATCTTACCCACATAAGGTTTGAATCTTGAATAATCTACGACTGGAAAATAGAATCCTTCAGCTGTCTCCAGCTTATACCCACTATCACGCGCTTCCCGCAATAACACCTTCAAGCTCGTATCCTTCGTACGAGTGATGATGTTATCGAAGGTATCCCCTCTCGAGTACACTTTACTAATCGCAAGCTGTACGGAGCTTTTCTCGAAACGCTTCTCTATCGCTGTCATTTGCTTTTTAATCGCATTTTCCAGATGTAGAACCATGATCGTGGCCTCAGATTTGGTTACCTCATTAATATTTACCTTCAAATATGCGATTGCTTGAGGTAATTCACCTTGTTTCTTAACATAAGCCTCAAATTGGGACACTACTTTTGCAGCTGTTGCACTGCTAGAAGCTGCTATTGTGGTTACAGAAGCTAATTGTGTAGAAGTGGAACTCGCCGCAGCAACACTAACAAATTGTATGGATAACGCTAGTGCCGCAATCGTAGCAACAGTCATCGTCTTCTTCTTCGCTCTCCGTGATCTCTTGTTCATATCTACTCTCCTTTGATTAAACAGAATCATAAGAATTTGTTTACTCGAAGTCGATGGATATATCCGGATCTTTGCCTACATCAAGAACCTCAAGTAAACATAAACACTTGCTACAGCAACCGATAAAATCATAAGGGGGAACCCGATCTTCAAGTACTTCATAAATGTGATGGGATGTCCTTCTTTGGCGGCCATACCCGCTACGATTAGATTGGCGCTAGCTCCAATCAACGCACCGTTGCCACCCAAGCAAGCACCTAATGCAAGACTCCACCACAGCGGCTCTAGATTATCTATACCCATGACTCCCATTTCTTGAATCATTGGAATCATCGTAGCAACGAACGGGATATTGTCTAGGAAGGCTGAAGCGATAGCACTTAACCAGAGAATGAGCATGGAGGTCGCTGCCAAATCTCCGCCCGTCCATTCGATGGCTCTCGCAGCTAGCTGTGAAATAACGCCTGTCTCAACTAAGCCGGATACAAGCGCGAACAGTCCGATGAAGAAGAAGATGGTCATCCATTCTACCTTCGAGAAAGCTTCCTCCATCTTATGCTCACCTGTTAATAGCAGTAAGAAAAAGGCACCCGCTAATGCGACTGTCGCGGACTCCAGATGAAGCATTTGATGTGTGAAAAATCCGAGTATGGTCAGTCCTAAGATAATCAAACATTTCTTCAACAGCTTCGAATCTGTAATTAGCTGCTTCTGATCTATTTCCATAATGCTGCGCTTAAGAGCATCCGTAGTACGAATACTTTTGCGGAATAGCCAGATGAAGATAGGTATGTTAATAAGCATAATAATGGCCGCTATAGGCGCCAAGTTCACAATGAAATCAGTAAAGCTAAGCTCCTTCACTGCACTTCCAATCATAATGTTCGGGGGATCCCCGATGAGCGTAGCCGTGCCCCCGATATTCGAGGCAATGATCTGAGTAATAAGAAAAGGTAATGGATTAACCTTCAATTGCCTTGTTAAGCTAAACGTAACCGGTACCATCAACAGGACCGTTGTTACGTTATCAAGGAATGCTGAACCCACCGCGGTAATGAGCGCCAACGAGACAAGTATACGAACGGGCTCACCCTTCGCTTTCTTGGCCGCGACGATCGCGATATATTTGAATAAACCTGTTTCCGCTGTTACGCTAACTATAATCATCATCCCGATTAATAAGCCTAACGTGTTGAAGTCGATATGATGTAACGCTGTTTCTTGGTCCACAATGCCAAAAACGACCATCAAGATGCCACCGATCATCGCGACGATTGTTCGATGAATTTTTTCCGTAACGATAAGTGCGTAAATAACCAAGAAAATTCCAATTGCCCAAATTGCTTGCTGTTCCATAGTATCCTCCTTGAAGTAAATTGCCTTCATGATGTCCAGATATCGGAAATAAAACCGTTGATCCGTGCACACCAGCAGGAGAAGGAGAAATTTTAAAACGCAACCCTAAAAAAAGCAAAAAGAAGCCTGCTGGTGGCAGGCTCCTCCGGTGTTCCCTATTTAGTTCATCAATATTACAATCATACTCCATTTTACTTCGTTTCTCAAGACTTTTCGCTATTTATTATCCACACTCAACTATTTATTGATTATGTTATGATACATGGATGCAAATATACCATCCATTGGTCAATGATATAAATCGAAGGTGATGTTCTTGAAACGTATGCGCAATTATCCTTTTTATTTGAGTACACAGAACATAGCTGCTGGAATCCTGTCTGCTTTAATGGCGTGCACAGGTGGAGCTATATTAATCATGAATACGGCAGAGCTGATGGGATTATCTCGGCCCGAGCTCCTATCATGGTTATTCATTGTTTATTTTATTGGCGGAAGCTTAAACCTTATTTTGTCACTAGTTTATAAAATCCCATTTGCGGGAGCTCATTCCATTACTGCTGCAGCCTTCCTGAGCACAGCAGCCGCTCAGTTTTCTATACAGGAATTGGCCGGAAGCTTCATGATGGCGGGATGCTTAATCGCTATACTCGGCTTCACTGGAATTTTCAATAAGCTCTTGAAGCTCATCCCCAAACCGCTCATTGATGCGATGCTTGCAGGTCTCATCCTCAATTTTGTCGTTCAGATTGTCCCTGCATTTAAGGAGTCTCCAATCGTTGTTGGATTAGCAATAGCAGGCTTCTTCCTTGCCCCCAAAATTTCTAGAGCCATTCCTCCGCTGCTTGGGGTTATCGCATTTGGTGTTGTGGGTCTTCTCCTTAGTTATGATTTACCTAGCGTTGCAAGCGTACCGTTTAGCTTGCCGCAGTTCGTTATACCTTCATTTACTGGGCATGGTTTCTTATCGCTTGCCATTCCTCTCGCTGTCTTGATTCTGAGTAATGATCTTGCTGTCGCTCTTGCTGCATTACAAAAAAACGGATTTCATCCACCTATTAATAAAACGATTGCCTTTTCTGGCTTGGGAACATCGATTGCAAGCTTATTCGGAGGACATGCGGTAAATATAGGTGGCATGATGACAGCACTTTGCAGCAGTGAGGAGGCTGGTCAGAAGGACAGTCGCTATCGCGCTGCCATTGTATCCGGTGTATTAGTTGCTCTGTTTGGCGTCTTTGCCTGGAAATTTATTGTTGTGATTGAGATTTTGCCTGCATTCTTCATTACAATGCTAACTGGCTTTTCCTTAATGGGCGTGTTATTAGGTAGTCTGAAATCTGCATTCTCAGAGACGACTTACAAATACTCGATATTGTTTGCCTTTGTTATCGCTATTTCTAATATATCCTTTCTTGGTATTTCATCCGCAGTATGGTCATTGCTCATAGGGGGCATCACAGCCAAGCTACTAGGTGAAGGTAAAGCGAACGACGAGTAAGTTGATTTGCCGAAAACAAAGCCGTCTGAGGAAGCATTGCTCCCCAGACGGCTTTATTTCCGAGCATGTCCACCTATCTTTACAGTTCAACCATCGCTTTGATCACTTTCGTTTCTGGCTTCAACCAGCTCTCGAATTGACCAATCATTCCATCGAATGGCGACCGATGTGTAATATAGCGACTGACGTCAATGCTGCCACTCTTAACGGCCTCGTATACATGAGAGAAATCTTCCTTCGTTGCGTTACGGCTGCCCATAAGCGTGAGCTCCCGCTTGTGAAACTCCGGATCGTTAAACGTTATATCCGCTTTAACGAGACCCACATAGACGATCTTCGCACCATGCGCAGCGAGTCCGAAAGCACCTGTCATCGATTTCGCATTGCCTGTAGCGTCGAATACAACTGTTGGGAAATCTCCATTTGTCAGCTCAGATAGCTTCTCCTCCGGTTGATGCAAAGCATTCAAAGTGTCATCTACGTTAGCCCATGACTGACAGAAGGCAAGCCTTTCGTCGTTAATATCCATCGCAATGACTCGAGCACCCTCGTATTTAGCGAATGCCATGACTCCTAATCCAATAGGTCCACCGCCGATCACAAGCACTGTCTCGCCTTTGACCAGACCGGCACGTCTTACCGCATGAGCTCCAATACTTAGAGGCTCCAATACGGCTGACTGATCGAGTGATAAGCCATTCGTTCCTACCAGATGCGTAACTGGAACGGAGATGAGCTCACGCATTCCCCCATCGATATGAACACCAAGCACCTTCATCGACGTACAGCAATTGGTTTTCCCGTTACGACAAGCGATACATTGTCCGCAATGCATATAAGGGATAACGCTAACCTGATCGCCTACCGTGAGCCCTTCGTTATTGTCACCGATCTGCTCGATGACACCTGCGAGTTCATGACCTAACACTCGAGGGTAGCTGAAGAACGGCTGATTCCCCTTGAAGGCATGTAAATCCGTACCACATATCCCAACTCTTTTAATGCGCACAATCGCTTCGCCAGCAACAAATGAGGGCTCAGGAAGCTCCACTAGCTTAAAGCGTTCAATCTCTTCACACACGATTCCTAACATAACGACACTCTCCCCTTATACTCTGATATCTTCGTTATATTCCGGTCTACCACTTACCCATGTCCGATTATGAACCGGCTTCAGAATGTCTAACACATCCTTGAGCAGTTCCTCATCGATTGGCTCGTTCGTCCATGCCGCGTTATTACGGATATTGTCCGGATTAGCCGTACTGACTAACGTTGTTGGAATTCGCTCGTTCGAGGTTGAGTACTGTACAGCTAGCTTCGCAATATCGAAGCCGCGGCTAGCACACAACTGTGCCGCTTGTTTGCACGTTGCCTTCAACTCTGCGCTTGCTAAGTGCCAATCCGGCGTTCCACGTGTGCTTAACAATCCCATCGACAGCGGCGACGCGTTGACAAGACCGGTTCCTTGTTGTTCAAGCAAAGGCAATAGATTAAGTAACGCGGTATCGTTTAGTGAATAATGACAATAGGAGATGATCGCATCGACCTGTACTTGCGGAAGCAGCGTCTCGAACAGCTGAATAGGAAGTCCGCAAATGCCGTAGTACCGAATTTTGCCCTCGGCCTTCAAACGCTGTAAAGCTGGGATCGCTTCCTCCAAGATAATGTCGGAGGACACGAATTCAATATCATGAAGATATAGAACATCGATATAATCCGTATTCAACCGTGCGAAGCTTTCCTCCACGCTGTCCGTAATCCGCTTACGGGAAAAATCGAACTGATCTGTCCCATAGCGTCCAGCTTTTGTTGATAAGAGAAACTTATCGCGCGACACATCCTTAATTGCCTTACCTAATACGCTCTCAGCCTTCGTCAATCCATAATACGGTGAGACATCGATATAATTGATGCCTGAATCCAGTGCGGCATGTACGGTACGAATCGCTTCTGCTTCATTCGTCTCCCGAAATACGGAGCCGAGTGAGGAAGCACCAAAGCTTAACACGGATACGTCTAGACCGGTTTGGCCAAGTTTGCGAGTTCTCATTACAAAATCACTCCATCCTTGAATATAGCAATCTCGCGGAACCCATTCACCTCATTATTCGTATGAGTATCTCCCGACGCGATATCTAACAACCGATCCCACAGCTCATCCGTCAAGTCATCCATGCTCTTGCCTTCGAGCAGCTGTCCCGCATTATAATCAATCCAATTTTTCTTGCGCTGAGCCAGCTCACTGTTCGTTGAAATCTTCACTGTTGGTACGGGTCCTCCGAAGGGTGTTCCTCTGCCTGTTGTGAAGAGCACGATATGTGCGCCACCAGCGGATAAAGCTGTAACTGAAACGAGATCATTACCCGGCGCTTCCAGTAGATTAAGTCCAGATTTGTTCACTCGTTCTCCATATGCGACGACATCCGTTACGATCGAATGACCGCCCTTCTGCGTACAGCCAAGTGACTTTTCCTCTAATGTACTAATCCCTCCCGCTTTGTTGCCTGGAGAAGGATTCTCGTAAATTTCCTGATCATGTCGGATGAAATATTGCTTGAAATCGTTCACGAGGGAAACGATTCTCCCGAACACTTCCTTATCCGCCGCGCGATTCATGAGGATCGTCTCTGCGCCGAACATCTCTGGAACCTCGGTTAGAATCGCTGTACCGCCTGCCGAGATAAGTCTATCTGATACCGAGCCGACAAGTGGATTCGCTGTGATTCCGGATAATCCGTCTGAGCCGCCGCATTTCAAGCCTAACTTCAGCTTGGACGCAGGCACCGATTCACGCTGGAATTGTTCCGCATATTCGACCAATTCCTCAATAAGCGCAAGCCCAGTCTCTAGCTCGTCCTCTTCCTCCTGCGACTTCATGAACTTAATTCTCCGTGGATCATAGTCCCCAATTGCTAGCTTAAAGGAGTCGATCTGGTTGTTCTCACAGCCCAGACCAACAACTAATACTGCCGCCGCGTTCGGATGATTCACTAGGGAGGCAAGCAGCTTCTGAGTGTGCTTCAGATCGTCTCCCAGCTGTGAACAGCCGAATGGATGGGAGAAATGATACACACCGTCCACTCTTCCACGATGCTGTGTATTCGCCCGATTGGCGATAACTTCACATGTTTTGTTAATGCAGCCTACCGTATTGATGATCCAAATATCATTTCGTATTCCGACATCACCATTGTCACGAACATACCCTTGAAAGGTTTGTCTGCGAGGCGCTTGCGCTTGTGCGACAGGGGTTGTTGGCTCATACTCATATTCCAGAAAGCCTTTCAAACCCGTTCCGAGGTTATGTGTATGCACCCATGTTCCTGGTGTCAGCTCTACCTTCGCTTTACCGATGGAATAGCCAAACTTTAACACGTCCTGCCCTTCACTTACCGGATTGGTCAATATTTTATGGCCTTTCGGCACATCGTCTGTCAACTGAAGCTGCGCACCATCCTCAAGCGTAATAACCTCACCCGCTGAAAATTCCTTCAAGGCAATCGCAACCTGATCATTCGCCGATAGTCTAATCCAATCGCTCATTACTGCTCCCCCTTCCAGTTCGTTAAGCTAGCCGTCAAGGCTTCCGTTAATCTCTGCCAACGTGACAGGTCTTGTCCCCACAGCAACTCCTGCTTAAGCAACTGTTCAACCGTCTCGTTAAGAGGCTCACCGCTACTCTCTGCATTGTCCCAAATTGCAGCTATTGTCTCTAAAGATTTCACATCATCACGAACAACATAGCTCAATCCTTGCAAAGATAAGCCTTCGTATTGATCGCCGTGTTTTTTCACTTGATAGTAACGTAGGAGCCCTGCAAATCCTTGCAGAAGACTCGTTGGAATCGACTCGCCCCGCTCTGCATAATACGCGATCGTAGGCAGCAACCGCGTCTTAAACTTGCTTAGACTGTTCATAGCGATATCCGCAAGCCGATGACGAATGTACGGATTCAAGTATCTTTCGAACACGGTTTCCGCGTAAGCTTTCATTTCATTTTCCGGGTACGGCAATGTTGGAATAATGTCTTGCATTACCGTTCCTCGAATGTACCCTCCAAGCTCTTCGTGCTCCATTAGCTCGCGAACATGCTCGATCCCATGTAGGATTCCTAGAGGAGTCATCAGCGTATGTGCTCCATTCAGAATACGAACCTTGCGTTGCTGATAGGGCTTAAGATCCTCGACCCATAATACGTTTAAACCCGCTCGTTTGAGTGGAAGTAACTCATCCAGCTCCGGTTCAGCCTCGATTGCCAATAGGTGATAAGGCTCCGCCGTACTAAGCAGCTCATCTCTGTATCCCCAATCCACGAACCACTCCTCCGCTTGTTCCGTGTCCGGATAGCCGGTAACGATCCGATCCACTAGGGAATTAAGGAAGCGATTATCGGACTGAACCCATTCGAGGAACGAAGCTGGAAGCTCCCAATCTGTCGCGTATTTCAGCACAGCCTCTTTAAGGGCATCCCCATTTCTCTCAAGAAGCTCGCATGGAAGAAAAATAATCCCACGATCTTTCGCCCCATCGTAAGCCAGATAACGCTGATAGAGTAAATAGGCTATTTTTCCTGGAAAAGATACGATAGGCGTACCTTCAGATAACAACTCTGGTCGATACAATAAACCTGCTTCAGTCGTATTCGATACGACAAATCGCAAATCCGGACTTACAGCTAACTCAACCAAGTGCGCCCAATCTGTGTAAGGATCGAACACCTCAGAGAAGACGGAAATCACTTCCCGACGCTCTACGATTTCCTTGTTCTCAAGTCCACGAATGACGAGCGTATACAAACCGTCTTGATTAGCTAACGCTTCAATTTTAGGCTTCCCTGAAGGTCGCGGCTGCGTTACAGCAATACTCCCCTTGAACAAGCCTTGCTTACGAGATTCATGGATCATCCAGTCAAAAAATCCACGCAGGAAATTGCCTTCCCCGATTTGCAGCACCGTTATGGGGCTTGTGCGCACCTCTTCAAGTTGAAGTTGCTCTGTTTCACTCAAAGTCGATTGATTTAATGCTCTCATCATAGCTTATAGAACTCCTTCGCATTTCCTCCGAATAACTGTTCACGTTCCAGTTCGCCCCAGCTGTCAGGTAGCGCCTGCTCAACAATGTTCACCACTTGATCGTAGCTTGCTTCTAGTAAAAAAATTGGCCAATCACTACCGAACATCAAACATCACACGCTCAGAACATCCCGCTTGATCGTCCAATAATGCTGATGAGCATCTATCCTCATGGTCAAGCGTTCTCCCCTCTTTATAACTAATGCTTTAATTTTATCAGCTATTTATAACATAAATAGAGTTTATATTTGCATAAATGTACTCCATTTTGATATTTTATAAGGAGAAGAAGACTGATCGGAGGCCACCTGTATGAATCCCATTCGCAAGCCCTTCTCGAAAGACCCTTTATTCCCTTTCGACTTTGTTTACAAAGACACCAAAAGCCCAGAGCGAGAGCTTCCTGACCATCTCCATGACCGATATGAATTTGTGTATGTTTACGAAGGCCAAGGCACGATGTTCATCGATCAGAAATTTTACGACATGTGCAAAGGCAATCTATTTATTATCCCGGGTAATTCGATCCACCGAGCATTTCCTGACCCGATCAATCCCGTAACCTCGACGGCAGTCTTTTTCTCTCCAAGCTTGTTCCCTCATGAGCAATTGGATGATTCCTATAGCCACTTACGCTGCTTCGAGCTAGCTAAGAAAAGAAAGCAATACAAGCTAGAGACAAGCGATCAGCTTCAGCTATCCACAGAAGCTGTATTGGACGATATCCAACATGAGCTTGGACTGAAAAGCCCAGGCTATCGGCATGCCATCTCTCTTCACCTTCAACAATGGCTTCTTCGCATCAATAGACATGTCATTTCAACCCATTCCGATGATCTCGAGGATGTACGCATTGGCCCACAGTGGATGAAGGAGATTCTTCATTATATCGCTAAGCATCCGAATGCTGATCTAGGACTAGCAGCCTTAGCGCAACAGGCATCGGTAACGGGAGCTCACTTTTCACGTGTATTCAAACAATTAACCGGCATGAACGTCACCGATTACGTCAACGCCAAGCGCATCGTTCAAGCCAAAGAGCTACTGAACGATACCGATGAGAACATCAGCTTGATCGCTGAACAATGTGGCTTCGAAAGCCTCCCCCATTTTCACCGTATATTCAAGAGAATAACAGGTGTGACTCCAGGGACTTATAAAAGGGGGAAGACATAAATGTCGTGCAAGTAACTTAGAAGGGGTCGTTGCCAGCAAGCCATTTATTATAATTAGCTACTATTTTTAATAGAATGCCTTCTACTTGTTCAAGTTCATCCCTAAAACAAACGAATCGGTATATATTTGAATGATATATACATGATTTGGAGGTCTTTATTTTGAAATTTTCATTTTCTTCATTCGTTCTTCTATCCATGCTGCTCCTAGGGATAAGTGGATGTATCGGTGGCGGTGGTGATAAAACCGACAGTCTATTGGATCCATTGAATAGAGACAAAGAAGTAAAATTAAAAGTCATGTATTGGGATGGGAGCTTATTCTCAAAAGAATATGGCATGTTATTTCAAAACAAGTTTCCAAACATCGATCTCGAAGTCGCTAGTATGAGCTCGCTCCACGATAATCCGTCGCTCTCGTATGATGAGGCGCTCGAACAATTCATCGCCGAGAAAAAACCGGACGTGCTGTTGTTTTTCGACGATCGATTCAGGAAATATGCGATAAACGGCACACTACTCGAGCTCGATACGGTAATTAAGCAGGAAAAAGCTGATTTCGAAGGCATCCATCCTTATGCGATCAACTCGATAAGAGACTTTGGGGACGGCAAGCTGTTCGGGCTGAGCGGGGAAATATCCAGCGCCGCTTTGTTCTACAATATCGATCTCTTCACGAAATACGGCGTGGAGTTTCCTAAGGACTCGATGACTTGGGAGGAAGTGTTCGAGCTTGCGAAGAGGTTCCCAACGGATGGGAATACAGAGGAAAGACTATACGGGTTAACGACCGATAATTATACGAAAATCGCCCAATTTATTCAACAAGTTGGAGCCGCTCAAAACTTAAAAGTGCTGAACGCGGACGCCACACAATTGACCATAAATACGGATTCTTGGAAGATGGTATTCCAAACCGTGATAGAAGCCGCCAAATCGGGTACGTACTTTGCACCGACGGATGAAGACGGCCAATCTGGTGGATCGTTTATGGCGTTTTTAAAGGGAAATCTCTTCACTACGGGCAGGTCCGCAATGGCGTTCAAGTATAGCAACGAGGTTCAACAAATTATCGATGCGAAAAACATGCTGAAAGATGTCGCGCCCGTCAATTGGGGCATCGTCACAGCGCCCGTCGATCCAAATAATCGGACCCAAAGCAGTTATTTCGGGCCAGGCACCATTTTCGCCGTGAACAAGAGCTCTGCAAATCCACGCGCAGCATGGGAGTTCGTGAAATACGCCACTAGTGATGAATATGCCAAACACAAGTCCAAACAATCTTATAACGGAATATTAAGCCGAATGCAGTACAATTCCGATAAAGAGGGCCGGAGCATGGAGCCATTTTACAAGCTCGAACCGAAATCCGGAATAGGAGATGATTATTCCAGTACTCTTCCACGGTTTTACGAGGCATTTTATGCATTAGTAAATACGGAGATCGATTCCGTGCTGTCGGATAAGAAGTCCGTAGAGGAAGCATTAAAGACGATTCAAGAGAAAGGGCAAGAAGAACTCGTTAAAGCCCGGCAGGATCAAGAGGCCGCCCGGAAGGAAAGTTCTTCACCCTCCGCATCGGCTTCTCCCTAACGGGACGAGCATCCTATAAGCGACCTACAACCACTGAATACAAGTAAGAATCAATCCGATGAAGAACCCGCACAGAGCTCCATTGACACGAATCCATTGCAAGTCACTTCCGACCTTCTCTTCCAGCATGCGAACCAGTTCCTTGTCATTCATCTGATCCAAATTATCTTTCAGCAACAAACCCAGTCTATAATGGTTAGCTTCAACGAAATCTACGATGAACGACAGCACCTTGTGCTCCGCACTTTCCGTTAGCTCCTTCTCGGATTGCAGCTTACGAATGATATATCGAACAGTCGTAACAACCTTGCGTCCTCCGCTTTGCTTTTCCTTCTCTAATGCGGCAAGAAGCGTACTACGAATAGCCTCTAACCGTTCCAACAGAAACTGCCCACTGTCCGGGTGGCTCGCCTTATCGATGAGCCACTGCTTCCCACGAATCATCATGGCCTCATCACTTGCGATCCGTTGCAATTGATTACGGATTTCGACTAGTAATCTTTCTCGATTCACATTCCCAGGTTGAATTAAATCCTGAATTCCCGATAACAGCAGCTGTTGAATCATTGTCCCCAGCTTGTCTTCGTTCATGAAGCCTGCGAATGCTTGCACAGCAAACCCCATAATTCCGCCAACCTTGGCTTCTGATATTTTCTGTTGTGCGATCGAGCCAAGCAATTGTCCGGTTTGTGGCTTACTTACCCATACTCTTCCTTGATTTAACGCATAATCAAGTGCCTTCTCATCCCATTGATCCTGCTCAGCAGTATGCAACATTTTCTCCACGAATGGTTTAGCATCCGTTTGACGAATGATCGATACGATACCCGACTGAAGATGGGGTACGAAGGATTCGAGCGGTAATTTCGATAAGAGGGTTTGCAAGAAATTGAGCGTGCCAATCCGATTGCTCCTCTTTGCAACAAGTCTCGTCACGGCGGAACCAGCGACCTTCAAGAGCTGGAATTTCTTTAGCTTACTTGTAATGCTATCCTTGTTGAGCAGCTCATTCTCAAGCGCTGAGATCAAGGAATTAGCAATCTTGTCCCTATTCTTCAGGAGCAGCGACGTATGCGGGATGGGAATGCCCATGGGATGGCGGAACAATGCCGTAACGGCAAACCAGTCCGCGAAACCACCTACTAACCCCGCCTCAAATCCACCTTTCAGCAGCTCCACAATTGGATGCTCAGGCAGGAACAATGTCGTGACGAAACCGACTCCCATTGTGACTAAGGATAAACCGGCAATATATCTTGTTTTCATAGATGACAACCTCGTTATGTAAAGGATTTGGTGATCTATTCAGTATAACCGAAACAACGGATCATTCTAAGAGTATTAATGAATAAGGAGCTGATCTGTATGTTTTTCTTTGCATTTCTCTTCATTGCGATTGCCATCGTAAACATCATTTATCCGAGCTTTGGTTGGTACCTCAGATATGGCTGGATGGTCAAAGGTGATTCGGAACCAAGCGATGCCTATTTATTCATGAGTAGGGTCGGCAGCATTATCGCGATTATCGTATTTATTTTTTATGTTATACCTAACTTCTAATACCTCATCATTGAGAAAAACCGCGCAGATTCTGCAGCGGTTTTTCACATGTAATATTCCTAAACAACCTATTCTTTCGGAGCGTGCGTACGTTTAACGAAGAACGATAAAACCAACCCGACAATAGCGAACATCATTCCGATATAGAATGCGTTATGAATGCCGGCATTTAACGCTAACGCTTGTTCGATTGGGGCTGTTGGATCGGATGACGTGGTCAAATAATCCTTGGTCCCTGCCGACATCATGCTGATGAAGAATGCGACGCCAATCGCTCCGGACACTTGCTGTAGTGTATTCAGAATTGCCGTGCCGTGAGGGTAATATTTTCTAGGCAGCTGGTTCAATCCATTCGTCTGCGCAGGCATCATGATCATCGAAATGGCAACCATCATAATACAGTGGTATAAGATGATTGTGCCTTTACTCGTGTCCAGATCAATTTGCGTAAACAACCACATCACAACGACTAGAATAGCCGCCCCCGGAACAACAAGCACCCGAGGTCCGAATTTATCGAACAGCTTGCCCGTCACAGGTGACAGGAATCCATTCAATATACCACCCGGAAGCAATAACAATCCCGATGTATAAGCAGTTAATAACAAGCCCTTTTGCAAATAAATCGGTAATAACATCAACGTAGAGAATAATGCCATCATGACGATGATAAGTAATACTGTCGTTAATGAGAACATTGGCGATAGAAACGCGCGCAGGTTAAGCATCGGTTCCTTGGATACCAATTGCCGCCATATGAATAACAGTAATGCGATCCCTCCGGCGATTAGCGTGAGATAAACTTCAGGACTAGACCATCCGCTATTCTCACCGCCCGCACTACTGAAACCATATACGATACCGCCGAAACCAATCGTTGATAAGATAATCGACAGAATGTCTACTTTAGGCTTCGTTACATCGGTCACGTTTTTCAGAAAAATCGCAGCAATGATAACTGAAATCACACCAAACGGGAACACAAGGTAAAATAACCAGCGCCAATCTAACGATTCCAGAATCAAGCCGGACAATGTCGGTCCGATCGCCGGAGCGAACATAATGACTAGTCCAATACTCCCCATTGCCGCTCCACGCTTCTCAGGCGGATACAGAACAAGAATCGTATTCATCATAACCGGGAGCATGAGTCCAGTACCAAAAGCTTGAATAATTCGTCCTCCCAAGAGGACTGAGAAATCCGGTGCTAACGCACATACAAGCGTTCCAAGCGAGAATAAGATCATTGCACCCAGGAACATCTGCCTTGTTGTAAACCATTGAACCAGTAAGGCGGATATTGGAATCAAGATACCAACAACCAGCATGTAGCTTGTCGACAACCACTGAATCGTTGTGTAGGACACATTCAGATCGATTGTGAGATCAACGAAAGCAATGTTCAATAAGGTTTCGTTCAGAATGGAGAAGAATGCACCAATAACGAGGGTAATCAATATTGGTAATCGTTTAATGTTTCCTAAATCTTTGTACTGCGCAGGCGCAGAATCTCCAGCGGTATTCACTTATTTTCCTCCAAATCCATTTATGTAATGATAACTTTTGCTTAATCACTATATCATTCGCCAATATTATCTTCAATTGTTTCGCTAATTACACAACATGCCCATGTCCATTTGAGAAACGGACATGGGCATGTTAATATGCACTACATCTTAATTCCGTTATACTCGCACGATGATATATTTCTCTTTAATCACATTAAGATGATGAAGCTCATGACCTGCAATAATATAAGCTAAAGCTCTAGCGGTGATCTCGTTATCATTGGCAATTCCACTCCGTGACCAAGCTTTCTCCGATAATCCGCGAATGAGTGTCAACGTAGCTCTTCTCACAGAAATATAGTCCTCGATTAATTCGGATAACGAACAGGAATCAAAATTGACACCTTTCATGAGATCATCTTGATCGTAACCAGCAAGAGGGGTACGATCTCCTCTTGCAATTCGGAGCAAACGATAGCCCATAATTCGTTCATTATCGTTAATATGGCCGATAACTTCCTTCAAGCTCCATTTATCCGGAGCATAACGATAGTTGCCTTGAGCTTCTGGGATATCGGACAATAGCTCAGCGGTAGTCTTGAGAAAACCTGCAAGAATTTCATTGATATCTCCTTCAGGTACAAGACCGATGTACTGCTCGTAGTAGCTGCTATATTCTTCTTGTAATGGTCTGTTGTTCATCACAGCACCTCTTCCTTTTCATTTTCCATAATATAAGCAATTAATAACGCCGCCGTATTCACGATGGCATCCGCATGAGTCCGTTCCATTCCATGCGAAGCGTGAACACCTGGTCCAATAAGTGCAGCGCGGATATTGCTTCCTCCACGTAGAGCAGCCGATGCATCAGATCCATAATAGGGATAGATATCAACTGCGTGGGCAATGTCCTCGCGCTTGGCTAGCTGGATGAGCTTCGAGGTCATCTCATAATCATAAGGTCCTGAGGAATCCTTTGCACATATTGAGACATCTCGTTCTGTCGTCGTTAGATCATCTCCAATAGCCCCCATATCGACGGCAATCAGCTCTGTTATGTCCGGTGGGATATAGGAGCTTCCATGGCCGACCTCTTCGTAGGTGGACAGGATGATTTTGATCGTATTTACCGGCGACTTCCCTTCCCGCTTGAACCATTCCAGCAGTCCAAATAACGCCGCAACACTTGCTTTGTCATCCAGATGCCGAGACTTAATCCAGCCGTTCGATAGGATACGCGTACGAGGATCCCACGAAATGAAATCTCCTGGTGATATACCAAGCTTTTCCGTATCTTCTTTCGTCATTACGGGCTCGTCGATGCGTATTTCCATATTCTCTTCGTCCCGCTTCCACTCCCGTACATCTGAATGAACATGAACCGAAGGCTTTGTTGAAAGTACGGTTCCCTCATATGCTTTACCGTCACGAGTGTGAATGAGACAATACTCTCCTTCCACCGTATGCATCGCGTATCCACCAATAGGTGTAAACCTTAACATTCCATTAGGTTTAACCGAGCGTACCATGGCCCCGAGTGTGTCCACATGTGCGGTTAATGCGATAACCTTCCCAGTCGGTTCACTAGCACTAGGAATTGTAATAACGGCATTTCCTTTAGGAGTCATCTCCAACTCATAGCCGAGTTTGATCGTTTCCTTGCGGATAAGCTTCATGATTTCCATACAAAACCCGCTTGGGCTAGGCACTTGCAATAGGGCTTGAAGAAAACCAATCATATACTCGCGATTCATTTGAGGCTGTACGGAAGTGGACATGTGTAATTTCTCTCCTTCATATGTAGTGCTCAGTCGTGGATCCTCATGTTGAAGACATATTAGAGATCGACGAAAACACTTCATCTTATCGTATATCGGTCATTTTGCAGTGATCTGTTACAATTAGGTACAAAAAAGCCGCGTTTCCGCGACTAAAATTAACTTTTTGAGTTGTGCTAATTGTTAAACCTTTGACGGTATCCACATTTGCGACATAGCTCTTCAACAACTTCTCTTCTCGAGAAGCCATCGTATAGGTTAGTTGCACGCTCCCCTTCAATGATTTCGGAAAAAGGGGTTTTGTTAATATTCCCTAGATTAATGACGCCCTCGCCATCGAGGCAGCATGGGATTACAGTTCCGTCTACTAGTACACCTGCTTGGTTACGAAGTGCGTGACAGAAGCCCTTACTGAGATCCTCTTTCTCCTTCAGATCTGGCCACTGAAACTCTTCCTCGTGATTAAGGTATATCCGATCTGCGATCTTAATTCCTTGACCCCGAACAAAATGCTCCTCGATCTTAAAGTCTAGATTAAAGGCTTGCTCGATTTGTTCAAGAATGTCCCGGTTTCGGTCGTTCTTCAAATTCGTCTCATTATCCGGTGTGAGGTTCCACAGTCTAAGGGAGATCAGAACATTAGAAGTCGCTACGGCCTCCTTAGCAAAGTCGAGGACACTAGATACGTAGCCATCTTTATCTACTGAGCCTTCATGTCCATCAAAGCTGTGTAAAGAGAAGTTAATCTGTCTCAATGCAGGCTTCCCTAAAATCTTAAACTTCGCTTTATGCAGCAGCGTCCCGTTAGTCGTCAAGTTAACTTTGAACCCTTTGTCATGACTGATGTCCAGCAGTTCGTCAATTCTCGGATGAAGTAACGGCTCACCTTTGACATGAAAATAAATATGCTCAGCATGCCCTTGGATTTGATCCAATGTATTCGTGAATGCATCAACTTTAATAAAGTTTGCTTGACGCTTCGTTGGTGGACAGAAGCTACAAGCTAGATTGCAGATGCTTGTGATCTCAATATAAAACTTTTTAAATTTTTTCAATTTCAGGTACTCCAATCGATCAAGCCATTAGAATGATGCACTCATTATAACATAAGCTGTGGCATTCGATCTTATGATTTGTCAGCGTAATATACATGCTTGGCAGTCAATGCCCCACCCAACAAGGTAAATATTCCGAATGAATACAACGGCTGCCGCCTCTTATCTGTTGGTGAGCCGGGGTTAAACACTAACATACCTCCAGAAGATTTCGACACAGGAATGTGAGAATGACCATAGACAAGCACATCAAGCTCTACTCCCTTGAATGCTTCAATGGCTTGCGTTTCGGTTGCCGTTCTCTTCGACGCACCGTGTCCGTGTACAATTCCAATCTTACAGCCCTCGAGTTCAAGCAGCTTGCGTAAGCCGAACTTACGAACGATGTCTGCCCCATCGTTGTTCCCTGCGACTCCATACGTTGGGGCAAATGCCGACAATTGCTCGAACACCAACAAGTTCGTCCAGTCTCCAGCATGGATAATCGCATCTGCCGTCTTTAACTCACGAATTAATCTTTCTGGAAGCTTCTTATTCATTCTAGGCATATGCGTATCGGATACAACGACGAGCTTCATCTGCACCGACCTCGATTCCAATTGATCTTATAGCTTTATCATATAGACCATTCCCCTCTCAATCAATGCCACGAAGGCAAATCCAATCGCAACTTTTCCACTATTAACACGTTTTGTATTAAAGAGGGGGTTGAGATGTGAAGGGTTTACTCCAAGCGTTAACGATTATTCGACGGACCCTCATCGTTATCTTGGCGATAGTGATGATCCCGCAGGTCATTGATCTTTTCCCTACAAGTAGCGACGTTAAAGGGACAATCAAATTATTGGAGCAGGATGGCCCTGTGACCAAATACAAAATCAATAAACGAATGGAAATCGACCTGGACACTTTTATCGTAAAAACACTCTACGTTACACCTAAACAAGTCGTTCTCCACTATTCGTACAAAAGTAAAGTGGCTGGTGGATGGTCTTTACCTCAGAACGCCTTTAAGTTATTTGATCCACGAGGCAATGAGCTCCAGTATCGTTCCTCAACCAGCAGTGGGAATTCTAGGGGATCAACGGGATTCCTCGCTTATGACAAACTAACCGTTTCAGCTTCCAATTTGAATCTTATATTTGAATGGTACGACCGCAAAGTAATCTTGAACCTTCCGCTTCAGAAAGTGGGTGAGGGTCAATGAGAAGAAAGACGATTCGGAGCTATGTAGAATGGGTTATTGCCGTACTCCTCATCTTTCTTTTCTTCAATGGAGGACACCTCGTCATAGGTAACTTTAGCGCAGATAAGGCGCATGAATTATCCGAGAGTAGTTATCATTATGGGCCTTCAGAGATATCAAGAAAAATCCATTACAATAAAGACATCGTCATTTATCTCGGAACTTATAAGAAGTGGTTTTCCGCTGATACGGTAAATAAGAGAGGTTTAGGGTGGTTTCCTGACGGAGGAGTTAGCGGTCGTGAAATCGATACAAATAAACCGCTCACTTATAGCTGGGAAATCAAGCATTACAATAAAAAACTAAGATTAGCTAAGTTCTTCGGCTATGTAACCGATGAACGAATTTCAAGCGTTGTTCTGAATGTGATTGCTCGAGATAATACTCAGGATGATATTCGGGTCAATCAACAGAGCAATGTCATTCTCAAGGAGACCCTTACGGAAGATCGGTTGTTTATCTTTCTATGGAATGAAATCGAACAGAGCTATGCTTGGCAATCGATACAAGGACTTGATGGTGAAGGTAAGGTTATTTATGAAGAAAAGCTAAATTAATCAGAAAGACCGATGCTTCCATTCCATAAACATGGAGTCATCGGTCTTTTTGATTAAGATCACAAGCCGTCAAATGCTTCGGCGATATGACGATAGGATTGAATACGCTTATCGAAATCGTGAATATGAGATACGATCATCAGCTCTTCTAGATGCATGCGATTGGCATAGCGTTTAAGCGCTTCCTTCACTTGACCAGGTGTACCAATAAAACGTCGAGAACGCATCTGTTCAATCATTTGCAATTCCATCGCAGAGTACGGATACTCCGTTGCCGTCTTCACGGACGGGAGATAACCTAGCTCTTGTCCGCTCAAAAGCTTAAGGAAAAACAGCTCATTGCTCTTCCCTAATTGAAGAGCCTCCTCCTCCGTGTCTGCACAGATCACCATAACAGCAGCAAGCGATTGCGGGTGGCTATAATGCACCGAGGGACGGAAATAAGAGTGATAAAGATGAAGCGCCTCATCTCCAGCAGCACCGAAAAACTGAGCAAATGCGTAGGGTAAACCTAGTGATGCCGCAATCTTCGCGCTACCATCACTTGAGCCTAACAGCCATAATTCGGGTACCGTTTCTGTCTGTGGAAATGCGCGTAATCCCGCAAAACGGTGGTTTGATGGATTGTCATCATGCAAATAATCATTCAAATCACTAACTTGTTGTGGGTATAGATCGATATCCACTCTCTTGTGCTCTTGCAACGCACGAGTCGCGATCGGCATTCCACCTGGTGCGCGACCTAAACCTACATCGATACGTCCGGGATGCAACGCTTCAAGCAGCTTAAAATTTTCCGCAACCTTATAGGCACTATAATGAGGAAGCATAATTCCCCCAGAGCCCACCCGAATGGACTTCGTATGCGCAGCGATATGAGCGATTAGGACTTCAGGGCTAGAGGAGGCTAACGCTTCGGAACCATGATGCTCAGAAACCCAAAAGCGATGGTAGCCGAGCTTCTCTACTTCTTGAGCAAGTGCGACCGTCTCATTCAGCGCTTCCTTCACACTTCTTCCTTCATTGACATGCGAATGATCCAATACGCTTAATCTCATCTATTATAAACCTCCTTTCATTCCTGCTGCATTGGCACGCGTATGTATGTAAAAAAAGCCCGCAACGAGTGCGGGCTAGTATTCAAAATTAACGTTTGTTGAAAATATCAGTTAGAACAGGGACGATTTGCGATTTGCGAGATACGACACCCTTCATAACCGCTTTGTTGCCCTGAAGCTTCACGTTGTACGCTTGCTCAACCGCATCTGCACTACGTCCGAGTGCAAGACCAACGGAATCATTGTTTAGAATATCCGTCACAACGAATAAGAATAGATCTAAGCCCTTATCGTTGATAATATTCGTAAGCGCGTCTTCAAGCTCTGCTTGTTTGGATAGAACGTCGTTTACATCAACCGCGTTTACTTGTGCAATTTCAACCTTTGCACTGCCCATTTGGAACTCTTTAGCATCCAAGGAGATCAGTTGCGCGATGGTTTTGTCGCTCAGGTCAGCGCCAGCTTTCAACATATCAAGTCCATAGCTATCAGCATCTACGCCTGCGATTTCAGCTAACTCACGAGCAGCAGCTACATCTTGTGCAGTACAAGTTGGAGATTTGAAAAGAAGTGAATCCGAGATGATTGCCGAAAGCATCAATCCAGCGATGTTCTTAGGAATGGATTTTCCGTTTTCTTTGTACATTTTATTAAGAATTGTTGCGGTGCAGCCAACTGGCTCAGCGCGGTAGTAAAGCGGAGCACTTGTCTCGAAATTGGCAATGCGATGATGGTCGATAACCTCAAGAACAGTAACTTGATCAATATCGGACACACTTTGCTGGCGTTCATTGTGGTCAACGAGAATAACACCTTTTACTTCGTTAGCAACCGTCTCAACTTGACGCGGTGCTTGAACTCCGAATTTATCTAATGCAAATTGCGTTTCACCACTAACGGAGCCCAGACGAACCGCTTCTACTTCTTCACCTAGCTGTGTTTTCAAATCTGCATAGGCAATTGCTGAACAAATCGTATCTGTATCTGGATTTTTGTGACCGAAGATCAAAACTTTGCTCATTTTCGTGCTCCTCATCTATTCATTTTGGCGAGAAAATTATACCGCAAAAGGTAGGCTTTAATCAAGATCCTATCCAATCTATTCCAATTTGGACAAATATCTGCCGTACCCTTCTTCCTCTAACTTGTCTTTAGGAATAAATCGTAGCGCAGCGGAATTGATGCAATAACGCAATCCACCTGGTTTAGGCCCATCGTCGAAGACGTGTCCAAGGTGCGAGTCCGCTTCTCTGCTTCTCACCTCAACTCGAATCATTCCGTGTGAGACGTCCTGATGCTCCAGAATACTTCCGCCGTGTAACGGCTTAGAGAAGCTCGGCCAGCCGCATCCCGCATCAAACTGCTCGCGTGAGCTGAAGAGCGGTTCCCCAGAAACGATATCCACATAGAGCCCAGGCTCTGTATTGTTGTAAAACTCATTACGGAAAGGTGGCTCTGTCCCTTTGTTCTGTGTTACCTCATACTGCATTGGCGTCAGCTTCTTGCGGAGCTCTTCCTTATCCTTCGGGGTATTCCAGTTGTTCTCCAGGAATGCATCCCGACCAGAGCCTTCACGATAATACCTGTATCTCAATTGGTTTTTATGATGATAATCTTGATGATACTCCTCTGCGGGGTAGAATACGCTTATAGGCTCCAGCGTGACCGCGATCGGTTTATCGAACCTTCCACTATTTTGCAAAGCTTCTTTAGAGGCTGTCGCTTCTTTTAGCTGATCTTCATTATGGTAAAAGATTGCTGGACGATAAGAGGAACCCCTGTCGTGGAATTGCCCTTCACCATCGGTAGGATCAACGGAACGCCAGTAAATATCGAGAAGCTTCCCATAAGGGAAGATTTCAGAATCAAAAGTAATTTGGACAGCTTCAGCATGCCCTGTAGTCTCCGAGCATACCTCTTCATACGTCGGATTTTCGGTATGACCACCTGTATAGCCCGAAACAACACCCAAAATACCAGGTAGCTCTTCGAAAGGAGTGACCATGCACCAGAAGCATCCACCAGCGAAAGTCGCCTGAGCTCTATTATTCATAATGGGTTGATCCACGTTGATCATCCTCCTGTACTTTCATAATGTAACGCTTAACATCATTATACATGACTAAGCACACTCTTCACAAAGCCATCTGATCTAATTGTGTTGATCCCCCTGGTTTCGGGGCAGTGCTACGCGAAGCATGAAAAAGGCGGTTCCTCACAGATTCTACTCCGCTTCGGAACAGCCTTCTATATTCTCTCTATGCTTTCTTCTTCACATATTGAATCACCATATCAAACATCGTTTTTGCAATGTCCTCAAGTTGCACCCCATGTTCTTGCTTGATCGTTTCGCCGATCGAAGTCATTCTTTGCAAAATACTGATCGTTGACTCGAAGATAACAGCTGCTGTTTGTTTGACGTCTAAGTCATCACGGATAGTCCCGTCTTCCATCCCTTGGCGAATCAATTCAGACAGCCTCATGCCGTTGCGATCCTCGTGTACGAAAACCTTGTATCGCTCTGTTAATTCGGGGTTGGGATTGCGATCGCGATAGTAATGATCAAAGAAACCGATGTATTTCATATGATTTGGATACATCTTGACGAATTCAAGCCATGCATTCAGGATTTTTTCGAGCTTCTGGATGCCTGTGCCAACAGCATCGAAATGTTTATCGATAAATTGTATCATTTCGGACATGACGTTGATCTGCACTTCGAATGCCAATTCGACGATCGAATTGAAGCACTTATAGAAGGTGACCCTACTTACCCCGGCCCTCGTACAAATATCCTTGATTCCTACGTCCGAAAAATCTAACAGTAAGAACAAGTGTTGAGCCGCCTGGATGATTTCTTCTCGACTTTTGTTTCGAACCTCCATATGCCAGGTTGTACCCATGATCGCCACGTCCTTTTCCGGAAGTATGTAAATCATTAACCACTAATCAATGATTATCTCCATGTTAACAGTATATCATAACGGTTCGATTGCACAAGTAAACAACAACGTAATCTGCAGTTCGTTAAAGAAGAGGTAGCCAAATATCGATATACGCGCCTGTCTGACGATTTGAAAACTCTATCCTCGCTTCGCCATGGTATAGCAAACCTAGCCGTCGTTGTACGTTCCAAATACCGATATGCTCTCCATTTTCGTCCTGAATCTGTTCTCCTTTGCGCATAGTCTCCAGGACAGATTCCGGAAATCCGTTGCCCGTATCAGATATTGTAATTTTCAAGCAGGCCATCGGGTCCCTTACCATCTTGACCTCAATGCCGAGGTGTAGCGGTTCATCCATCGTGACGGCATGCTTCACGGTATTTTCCACGAATGTTTGGATAATGAGAGGCGGCACTTCGAAATTCATGTACAGGTCAGGACACTTAATCTCGTAAGTTAGCTGATCTTGAAAGCGTAGCTCTTGGATCCGCAAATAATTCTGCCCGTGCTTAAGCTCATCCTTTAGCGGAACGAACATCACGTTGCTCCTCAACATATATCGGAAATACTGGACCAGATTTATGCTCAGTTCCTGAATCAGCTCGAATCGCTTCATGAAAGCTAAACTATGCATGATGTTTAAAGAGTTCATAAGGAAGTGCGGGTTCAGTTGAAGCTGCAGCAACTTGAGCTCGGTTCGCTGATTAGTCAACTGTTCTTCATACACGTTAATTCTTAGCCTGTGAATTTGCGACATCATCTGGTTGAAGGCCTCGTTAACCTTCTGGAATTCATCCGACGTCCGATATTTCTTGATTCGATATTCAATATATCCATCTCGTGTCAGCTTCAAAGCAGCAAGAATTCGATTTAATGGAAGCAGAACAGTCTTTCTTATCATAATATAGGCAAGTGGCAGCGTGATTAACGAGCCATAAGAAATGAACTGAACCAAATGCCGCAAGAATGGTAGATTTTCTAGTATGCTTTTCTCCTGAACAAGCACGACCAAGCTAAAATCACCAACCTTGGACTGCTCACGGATAAGAAGGAACTTTGCCTCATCACCAATCAAGTAAAAGCTGTCATCGCCTCTCGTGACATTGACTTGAGCTACAGTTCTTATTGAAGCCGGCTCCATCGGAATTCCCTCTTCAGTCACGTAAAAGGATCTCCCGGTTTCTCCAATGTTAATTAAGCTCATCGGAAGTGTCAGTCTGTTTACATTCACCCATGCGCCTAAATATACGTCGCCGTATTTATAAACCTGAAAAAGATAATATTGTCCATCAATGCTTTGCACCTCCCAATCTACAGTTGGGAAGCTCCCTCCCTTAGCATCATCAGAGTAAATTTGGAGTTTCATATATTGCTCTACAGTTTCCCTTTCTTGAAGTGTTCCGCCTTTGTTAAAGGTATAAAAAAAATCATCTCGTTTCGTCTCAAAAATAAAATAAGAATCGATTAAAGGATACAACCCAATATCCGTACTTAATCGATTCACTAGATTCACCTTAGCTATCGTGTAGTTGTCTTCATCGAACGAGGCCAAATTGACAAGATCATAATTGGTGCCACCAATTGTAGACAAATAGCCATTAACCTCCAACAAGCTCGAATCTAATCGCTCCAAATACAAACTGAGCAGGTTTTTATTTGATTTTGCAACCTGGTCATGGACGACTTTAATTGAATATTGACTGAAATAGATGAGAAGCAAAATTAACGGAAGCACGATTACAATAATAATTAAGAGCAGTTTAAAACGAATCGAATTATAGGGAAGCGTTTTCCTACTATTTAATTTCATGCTGCTAATCCCTTCTCTGCCCAGATATAGAATAACTATTCAACGACCGAGAATGATTGCGATACGCCCCCGGATTCATAAATGCATGCTTCTTAAACATTTGAGAAAAATGCGAAAAGTTATGATATCCTACTGAAGCAGCAACCATACTAATCTGCATTTCGGTTTTAGAAAGCAATTCCTTAGCTCGTTCTACTCTTTGCTGCGAGATATACTCTACAACGGAAAGCCCCGTCTCCTTTTTGAACACTCTCGTTAAATAATCGGGGTTCATGCCAATATAGTCGGCAATAGAATCTCTGGACAAATCCTCATCCAGATTAGCACTAATATAGTTGATCACCCGTTGAACGACAGAATCCTTCAATTCCTTGGAACTGATGTAGTTCATCGCTTTGTTTACAGCATTCTCGACCCACACAACGAGGTCCTGAATGTTATGATTCACTTGAGATACCAGTAAGAAGGATTTTTGGTCGGAATACAACTCATGAGCCTGTACCCCTTTCACCTGCAATACGTAGTAGAGCATTTGGATAAAATTCTGCTGAAACCTCTGTAAAACCTGCTTGTCAACGCCCTTTCCGTGCGAAAGCCGTACCAAATATTCTTTGATCTCGATCAGTGCCCGATCTCTGGCGTTCTCTTGAAGCAAAATTCCCCACATCGTCATGTCCGGCAAATCAATTACAGCAGAAGCGCGATATTTTTCCGAAACGATCAATGCTTTATTAATTTCAGTTACGTTGTTCTGGTCATACTCCAGCAATTCCTCCACCGCACCGGCCATTTCATGAACGGCACTCGGCTTACCTATATAACAGCAAAGATCGCAATAAAAATATTGATTACTAGCCTCGATAAACAATCGGCAATTAGCCAGGAGCGAATCCGCATTGGGAAGCTCTTCATAGGCTTGAATCGTAAGCAATGTATTTTCGTCGATTGCAATAAGGTGACCAGAGCCGCCGTTTTTATTAAACAATAGCTCCTGACCGGCATTTCGCAATGCATATTCAAGTATTTTGATCTCTCGCTTATTGAATTCCTTGTTCCAACGGTGAATTTTCAGTAGAATCGGGACATATTTCATTCGATCAGGCAACGATATTTTGCGACTTGAAGCTGCTTCGAGAATCGCCTGAGGATTGGGCGGGATCGACTGCTCGATAACTTCAAGCCAAAAGTTTTCGAACAGCTGAGGATGATGCCGATTCCACGCTTGACGAAATTGATTGTTTTCTAGCGACTCGCTGTCCTTCTTTATTTTTTGAATCGCTTTCTGTATAGCGGCTGTCAGCTCATCATATGGAAGCGGCTTCAAAATATAATCCAAGCTACCGAGTTCCATAGCTTTCTTGGCAAATTGAAAATCCGCATGGCAAGTTAAAAATATCGTAACCGTCATCGGCGCGTTCTCGCGAACCCATTCCAATAGCTCAAGCCCGCTCCCTTGTGGCATCTCTATATCACATAGCAATATATCAATCGATTGCTCCTCGAAAATTTCCTTTGCTTTCTTGATATTGCTTGCCTCGAATACGCCTGAAATCTCAAGCTCTTCCCATGGAATCGCGTGTCGTATCGCTTCAATTGCTACTCTCTCGTCATCTACGATCAACAGTTGAAGCATGATTTATTCCACCCTTTCTTATAGACATGCTGCTTAGAGGTTTACACGATGTTCAGCTATCATCATAGTAGAATAACATAGCAAACTATTCTCATCAATCAAACCATCCATTCATAGATTTAGCATAAAAATGCCAAACACACGCGAATAAATTCGCACTGGAATGGCATTTTTATACTTATTCATATCCAAATCGATCTTACTAGCCTTTTACAGCTCCTAACGCAATTCCTTTTACAAAATACCCCTGAAAAAATGGGTAAGCGACAAAGATCGGAATTACCGCAATAACTGCAATCGCCATCCGAATGCCAGTGCTCGGCACCTGCACCATGACTGAACTTAAATTGCTGTTATTCGAAGAAGAGAGAAACTCGATATTCGTCATCATCGTATTCAGCACATTTTGCAAGCTAAAATATTTCGAGTCCGTAATAAAGATCATTCCGTTAAACCAGTCGTTCCAATACATAATCGTTTGCAATAAGCCGACCGTAGCAAGAATCGGTACCGACAATGGTAATACAATGGAGTAAAACGTACGCCACTCGCCCGCTCCATCAATATGTGCGGCTTCAATTAGCGGCTTGGGAACAGACGTGATATAAAATGTTCTTACTAGCATCACATTAAAGCCGTTCATTAATAGGTACGGAATAATTAATGCAAACAATGTATTCTTAACATCAATATACTGCGTATACAGCAGGTACGTCGGTACAAGCCCGCCATTGAACAACAAAGTGAAAAATATATAAAAGCCTAATACTTTATGTAACGGATAATCGTTGCGTGATGCTGCATATGCGAGCAAGGACGTAATGACAAGCCCGACGGACGTTCCGATCACCGTAACGATAATGGTCACGGAGTATGCATGAAAAATGCTGGAGGAGTTGTCCCACAAATAGCGATAAGCTTCAAGGCTCAGCTCCTTCGGTATAAAATTGTATCCGTTTAAGATGAGTGTATTTTCTTCCGTAATCGATGCCATAAACAGCAGGATGAACGGCAATACACATAATAGCGATAGCAAGAACAATACGATGTGTGATGACCACTGCCAAACTCTTTGTTCCCGGTACATTCATTTCCCTCCTAGAATAAAGCATTTTCTTTGTTTATTTTGCGAATTACATAGTTAGTCAAAACTACCAGCACTAATCCCACAAGCGACTGATACAGACCCGCAGCCGACGACATTCCGATGTCCCCTAACTGCAGCAATCCGCGATAAACATACGTATCGATGACGTTTGTCGTACTGGAGATTGTACCCGAATTCATAGGCACCTGGTAGAACAGCCCAAAGTCGGAATAGAAGATTCGTCCGATCGAAATTAATGAAAGCATAACGATGACCGGCATGATGAACGGAATTGTGATAGAGCGAATTTGCTGCCATTTGCTCGCTCCATCAAGCGTAGCCGCTTCGTAGTATTCTTGGTCAATACCGATAATGGAAGCCAGATATATGACACAGGAAAAGCCGATATTTTTCCAAACGTGAATAATTGTTAAAATATAAGGCCAGTATTTTGCTTCGATGTACCAAGAGATTTCCGATATACCAAGCTTCGGAAAGACAACCTTGTTCAGCAAGCCTGTTTCTGTACTTAAAAATGCGTACACCAGGTAACTGACAATAACCATCGATACTAGGAAGGGAAGCAATATAATACTTTGGTAAAACCTTTTTACAATTTGATTTTTTACCTCGTTCAGCAAAATCGCAACCCCAATTGCCGATACAGTCGTCAGGACAATGAAGGCTCCATTATACAGCAGTGTATTGCGAGTAATAATGTAAGCATCCTGTGTCTTAAACAAATAAAAAAAGTTTTTAAATCCAATCCAATCGCTCGCCAAAATGCCCTTTGCAAAATTGACATCCTTAAACGCAATCACAAGCCCGAACATCGGCATGTAGTTATTAATTAACAAATACAATACTCCCGGCAATGCCATAAGAGTCAGGGGAAGTATTTTCTTCCATTTCATCATTCTCAGCGAAGCTGCCTTCTGGTCCATTTCGTCACTTCCATCTTTTTCGAGTATACGGGATGCTCACCGTTATCTTCATCTTAAGGCACTCGCCTTGTACTCTCTACCCAAGGTGCGACTATGAATTGTCGTTTTCTCGACCTTGCTTGTTTTCCTGATGGCTATTCCAAAAACAACGTTATTGCTCCAAACATCCCCGTAGGATCCATCGCATCGTGCGTAATCGTAAACGGCGGCTCCGGATAAAGCAATCGATCGCGATCTAATGTTGTGGCGACCTCTATACGAATAGAGTTAATTCCTTTTTTTACAAAGCGCTCAACTTCGAACGTATAAGAAGGGCAAACCTTCATCCCGACATATTCACCGTTGATCCATAGCTCCGCACCCTCATAAATCGACTCAAACGCAATGATCGCTCGCGTCGTCGGAGCCTCAGCCAGATCAAAAGCCTTTTCATAGCGTACAATGCCCGTGAACGTCGGATTGTCGCGTGAAATCGGCACCAATGTCTCCAGCCTCTGCACCTCTCCAAAATGTGGATATGCTTTGTTGTGGACGAGAGCATAGCCCCAGTTTGCGCTAAGGTCTATTTGGCTGCTGCAAGCTGCGAGCTTGTCACTATGAGGAATATAATAATCATACTTGCTGGCCTGCTCCTCCGTGCATTCCAATATGACGCAAGATTCATAAGGCTGTAGCTCCAATTCAATAACTATTTTTTGTGCTTCCTTCCTTGTCCGCAGTCTCTCGTACCGATCCTCCAGGCCATAATAAATAATCGCTGCTCCTTCAATTGGCAGTTCAATCTCACCTCGGAAGGTTTCGTATGCAGACTCATTCTGAAACATAAAGCGATGATTATCTTTGAAATAATGATAATAGGTCAAATCCTTAAACGAATTGTTTAAGCAAATATCATAAATATGTTTAGCCTTCAGCTCATCGGCTAATTGACTTAAAGAGATAACGCTGCGCGTCTTGATCGCTGCAAGAAGCTCCGCTGCCCTTTGGTCATTTCGTTCATTCGAAATCCCCTCCGGATGACCGTCCACAAATATAATCTCTAATTCTTGATTTTTCATCATAAATAAAGCCAGCTCTTTTGTTACATATTGGCTGTACGGAATAATGAGACATCTAAAAACCTCACCATTGATTTTCAATTCGTGCTGATCTACTTTTCCGTTATAAGAGTCGAGTGCATGCAACATATCGGCTGGTACGAAGTCAAAATCGATTTGGTTTTCGGTCAGCTCCCGCGCCGGCTCCTGCATTTTCATATAACGGCCAGTCCATTCGCTCTCCCCGTGGTATAGTACAGCTGTTGGAGCGATATGTGTACCGCCGTTAAAGATATGGCACAATCGATTTGCATAACGCATCAAATAGGCAAAATGTCTAAATTGAGGATTATTCCCACCGGCATAAAAATGCGGAGGACAATCAACGTCAGGGTAATCGCGCATCGAAAACGCATGCGGCACGAGATAATTCACGCCGCGCACAACCAGATGATCCAATATGTACTTCATATCCCGAACTCCGAGCTTCCAGCCATATGCTCCGTACAGCTCGCACATCGTCCGTCCCTGCTTTTTCGGATCCAAATGTCCGCATGACGATCCTAATTTTCCGAGCGCATAATGATAAAACTCACCGTCTCCTTTTGTTATTCCGACTCGCTCTAAGCCTGCCCCGCCGAAAATGATCTGCCCTCCAATGACGTCGATTCCTGCCATATGCTGGCCAGCCATAGCCCTGAAATAGTGACCGGCGCCGCTTCCGAGCCTGCTGTGCTGGTTATTGTCCTCGATGACATGTCCAATATATTCCACCTGATTCGCTTCGCACCATTCCCCCAGCTGCCGGCTAAAATTTTTCTCGTATAGTTTCGTTACAATATCCATATAGCTGTATCTGACATGGATGCTTTGCTTCATCTCGATCGTATCTGCCCATAAGTATGGCAAGTAGGCATACCACTGGTCTCCCAAAGCCTGTTGCAGCATGCTTTCAGCCTCATCGCTCCAAGGTAAAGGCATATCCTTCTGGCCAATCGTTTCATTAAAATCAAACCCGTTGACATTGCCAAACGAAGGCTCATCCGAGAAGAAGCCTGCGAACGTCTTCCCAAAGTCAGCACCATAACGTTCGTAGTGAGGCTCATATACGGCCTCGAGCTGAGTAGCGGCGGATTCTTTGTCAAGCATATTTATATAAGTCGGGTTGCCCCCGTCTGTTCTCGTTTTGTAGATGACATAAATTCTCCAATTGCCCTCCGGCAGCTTGCAAGTCAGAAAGCCGTCGCTTACTTGATCGGACAAATTAATGAATTGTTCGCTGAGCAAGCCTTTGCTGACTAACTCCATAGCTACAACTACAACTAATTGATTATTTTTTTGCTCCTCGGTATCCTTTGGCTTGCCCATATCCAACCATGAGCTTGTCGGCTTTAACATACGTGAGATATGAAGCGTTACCTCATCCTTGGCACCCCATACATCGGCAGTATTGTAGTTGATATATACCTTTTTGCGGCTCGGATATTTGTCCTTGATGAAGCCGTTCGCATAGCCCGTAGGAAAATGAGCATCATCTAGCACCCATACGCGCATCTCCCGGTTTCTCGCCTCATCCATTACAATGTCCAAATCATGCCACCAGCCCGGTCCAGCAAACTCGGGATGCGGTCTGGCTTCCACGCACACTGCTCTAATTCCGCAATCGTAAATCTTCCCCATTTCTTCTCTAATGACGTCTTCACTCTCTCCTCTCATCCATAGAAAAGGAAGGATATAGTTAGTATTCATTCTTCATCTGTCCTTTCGTAAAATAATCTCTCTTTATAAATCATGCGCCCCCCTATGAAGGAGACGCATGGCATAATGATTATTAGTTGAATTTAACCCATTCATCCAATTGCTTCTGTTTCTCTTCAATAATTTTATCGATGCCGGCTTCCTTCAGCTTGCTAATATATTCCGGCAGCTTGTCTGCAGGATCAAGTAATCCTGCCTCCAATGCGTTTTTATACGTGTTCATAACGTTTGTGACAGCTGCAATTTCCGTCTTCACCTGTGAATTGTCAAAGCTGAAGCCTAGAGCCTTGGATTTAATGGCGGACTTATTAAATTCCTCTAGCTTTTTAAAAATGTCAGGATCTGAACCATTTAGAGTATAAGCTGAGAAGGAATTGCCGAACTGCCACTTCGTTCCCATTGCATAAGGATTATTAGCTGCGGTAATGCCTTCAGGATAGTTAATGACATTGTCGGATATTTTCACATAGTGTGTACCCTCGACCCCCCAGCTTAGCAAATTGATTAAGTCCTTGTCCTTGTACATGAGATTCAGCAGCTTCATAGACTTTTCGGGAGTTTTGGCGTTCAGCGGAACAGCCCACATGAATGAAAGGACCGAACTGGTGGTGCTTGCCGGTGCAAGATACTCAGCTCCAACCATTGGTCTGCCTGTACTATTGCTTTCTTGTTCCACTTTGCCTACCTTGGTTGGACCAAAATAGGAGAAGGCTCTTCCAGCTTTAACGACATCCAAATGAACTTCTTTGGTAGTAGCCGCATCCTTGCCGATGTAACCTTTGTTATACCATTCTCTCATGAGCTTTAACTGCTCGGCATACTCCGTCGTTTCAAATAAATTGACTACTTTCATACCATTATCAAAATTTGGAAGAACCCCTAGACCATCTCCCAAATCATCGTACCATTTGTTAAAGTAGAGCATCGATGCACCGGTCGCTCCTGAAATCAGCGGAATTATTCCCGGCTCATTCTCTTTGATGACTTTAAAGACGGCCGTCATATCTTCAAGAGATTTGATCTTGGTAACATCGATACCGTACTTATCGACCAAGTCTTTCCGCATAGTTAAACCAGCACCGGACGCCATGTCCTTCATCGGTACCACTCCGTAGATTTTCCCGTTCACCCTGCTCGTGTTCAAGTAATCCTCACCGAGTACGCTCTTGATATCCGGACCGTGTTGATCGATCAATTCATCGAGCGGTTGCAGCTGACCTCTCGCCACCTGGCTATAGTAGCCGAAGAACGGACTAACGATCATCAAGTCGACTTGCTCATTACCGCTCAAGAGCAAATTCGTCTTTTGCACATAATCACCCGGAGAAATAATGGTCATATTGACCTTCACATTGATGAGGTCTTTAATATGAGCATTGACCGCATCTTGAATAATCGGAAGATCCTTTACGGTGTTCCCATCACCAAAAATAAGGACATTCAAATTTGTGATTTTTTCTTTTGAATCATTTTTAGGTACTTCACTGCCAGTTGCCTGATTGCCAGAACTAGAAACAGAATCGGTATTCGAGCCGTTTTTGCCCGAATTTCCTCCGCAAGCGGAGATCACTAGAATTAGAGCAAGTAGTACAAACATTAATTTTCCAATCCGTTTCATGCAAATCCCCCTAAATATATGATTGAATACAACTTTATCGTAGCTTGTTAGCGTTTACAATTCTGCTCCATTTCCGACTCGGTTTCATTGAATATTCGACTTAAATGCTTAATTTCCACTTCCTCGGTTAGACGAAACCTCGATCAGTTTCCTCATGCCTTCCAAACGCACCACGTAGGAGGTCCATTTCACGAAATTAAGACAAATTCACTCTCGATTCCATCTTTGGAGTTAGGACCGACATACACCATGAAGCGGCCGGGCTCTACCACATACTCCAGAAATTCATTATGAAATCCTAGGCTGGCTACCTCCAGCTCAATAGCTACCCGTTTGCACTCTCCAGGCTGCAGGGCTACCTTCGCAAAACCCTTCAGCTCTTTAATGGGCCTAACTCTGCTTGCAACAACATCGGAAACATATAATTGCACTACCTCTTCGCCGAAGCGATTACCCGTGTTGGTAATATCAACCTCTGCAATAATTCGCCCATCTGCGGTTACTTCCGATTGAGATAATGTCAATCGCTCATAGGCAAATGTCGTATAGCTCAGGCCGTAACCAAAAGGATACAATGGCTCGGTTGATCCATCCAAATATTTCATCGTGAATTTAAACTCGCCTGTAGGCCGCCCAGTATTCGGATGATTGTAATAAACCGGAACCTGACCTGCAGAATGCGGAAAGGTCGCGACAAGCTTGCCGCTCGGATTGTAATCCCCAAAAAGAACATCAGCAAGCGCGTGCCCGCTTAGCGTTCCGAGCTGCCAAGCCTCTACAATGGCATCTGCATGCTCGGCCGCCCAAGGAATGGAGAGCGGTCTACCGTTTACGAGCACGACGATCAGCGGCTTGCCGGCAGCGTGAAGCGCTTTGAGCAGCTCTTCTTGTCTACCCGGAAGTCCCAAATTCAACCTACTTGCGGCTTCGCCGCTCATATTGGAGCTCTCACCGACAACCGCGATGACGACATCGCTGCCGCGCGCAGCTTCCAATGCTTCTGTAAAATCCGATTTATTGTCATCTATTTCGCAGCCTTTGGCGTATACCACCTGCGTGTCTCCGCCAGCAGCCGCTGCAATCCCTTCGCGGATCGTAACGACATTATTCGGATTACCGGAAATTGCCCACGCGCCAAGCATCTCATCGGCATTGTCAGCCAAGGGTCCAATTAGAGCTATTTTTTTGTTGCCCCTGCTTAATGGCAAGGCTTCGTTTTCGTTTTTCAGCAAAACAATCGACCGCTGGGCAGCTTCTCTAGCTAATGTCAGGTGCTCAGGTGCCAGTAAAAGTCGCTGCTCTTGTTCCGGAGTCGTCCGATACGGATTTTCAAACAATCCCAGTGCAAATTTCATGCGCAGCACGCGACGAACTGCTTCATTCAGATCAGCATGTGATAATTGTTCCTCCGCAAGCAACTGCGGTAAATCTTCTTCATAAGTGCCGTGGCTCATGTCCATATCGACACCGGCCATCAAAGCTTTCTTGCTCGCTTCTTTTCTCGTTTCCGCATATCCGTGCACCATAACTTCAGCAACAGAATTGGCATCACTGACAACGAATCCTTGGAAGCCGTATTGCTTCCTCAGTACCTCGCTGAGTAGATATCGGTTCGCTGTACATGGAATCCCGTTCAGATCATTGAAGGCACTCATGAACGTTCCGACTCCAGCCTCAGCTGCCGCTTTAAACGGGGGCAAATAAACATCATGCAGCATTTGCAGCGACATATCGACTGTATTGTAATCACGTCCGCCAACTGCTCCTCCGTAAGCAACTAGGTGCTTGGCGCAAGCAAGCAAAGCACTAGGATTGGATAAATCCTCTCCCTGAAACCCTTTCACACGCGCTGCCGCCATTAGGCTCCCTAAGTACGGATCTTCGCCAGCTCCCTCGGAAATCCGCCCCCACCTTGGATCACGAGCAATGTCCACCATAGGCGCAAATGTCCAATGCAAGCCAGCCGCAGCTGCCTCTTTTGCCGCAATTTTCGCAGTTTCTCTAGCAAGCTCAGGCTCCCAGCTGCATGCCTCAGCCAGTGGAATTGGAAAAATCGTTCGGTATCCGTGGATAACGTCCAGACCGAACAAGATCGGGATGCCTAAGCGTGATTCTTCGACCGCAATGCGTTGCAGCTCGTTCACTTTGGCTGCACCAGTTACACCGCCCATACTGCCGATCAAACCGGCTCGAATTTTATCTTCATGATAATCTCGCCCAATCTGACTAAATTCCTCATAGGAGAGCTCGCCATTGACCATTTGCGCGATAATTTCATCTTTGGTCAACCCGAAGGCACCGAACAAAGATGGCGATAACTGCATTAGCTGTCCGATTTTCTCTTCCAGCGTCATCTGCTCAAGCAGCCTCGCAATAGAAACTTCAACATCGTCATACATGAATTTCATCGATAAATCCCCCTTCATTTCATTTCCATCTTGCATCGTAGCCATTTTAGCTGATTAATTGTCCTCTCTCTACCCGAGACACAACTATCGATTTTTAGACTGCAGAAAAAAAAGATAAAACGGCTTAACATAACCAAGCCGTTAATAATAGATTTACTGCTTTATGAGCATACCAATCAAACCCACCACATTTCCTCAACCGGCTCCCGTAGCAAGATTTGCTGAAGGTTTTGCACAGCTTTCGTAAAGCCCTCGTCCACAGACATCAAGCCATCCTCGTGCTCGATGCTTACTGCCCCGTTGTACCCTACAAGGCGCAGCGTGCTAAGAATATCTGCCCACGTCTTAAGATCATGACCGTAACCTACGGTGCGGAACTGCCAGGCCCGATCGAGCATTTGCGTGTACGACTGCATATCCGTAATCCCATGCATATTAACATTAACAGGATCGATCGCAGTATCCTTAGCATGAAAATGATAAATCGCATCGTTGCGACCTAAGATACGAATAGCTTGTACGGGATCGATGCCCTGCCACCACATATGACTCGGATCAAGATTGGCTCCAATTCGCAAGCCAGCCGCTTCTCGCAAACGAAGCAAGGTTGCCGGAGAATGAACCGAAAATCCGCCATGCAGCTCCAATGCGATATTGACGTCCAGTTCTTCCACCTGCTTCCCGATTTCCGTCCAATAAGGAATCAATTTCTGTTCCCATTGCCAATCCAAAATCTCTCTATAATCGTTCGGCCATGGCGCTACGGGCCAGTTCGGGTATTTGGCATGCTCATGGTCTCCGGGACAGCCAGAAAATCCAACAACGGTTTTTACTCCCATGAGATGAGCTAATTCCAATGTTTTCATAAAATCGTCGTGATACGATTTCGCAATTTGCTTTTGAGGGTGCAACGGATTGCCGTGACAGCTTAGCGCACTAATTTCCAAACCTCTGGATTTAAACACATTGATATAAGCCTTAAGCTTTCCTTGATCAGCAAGCAATTCATCCACATTACAATGAGCATTTCCCGGATATCCGCCTGTTCCTATCTCGACTGCATTCAAGCCTTTGGCAGCGATATAATCCATCGCTTCCTCAAGCGGCTTATGAACTAACAATACGGTGAATACGCCTAATTTCATTGCTCGTTTCCTCCTAAACATCATTTTACATTCTCTCAAATTTGCCGACATGTTTGCGAGTACGAGTTCCTATTCGCTCTTGTGACATAAAAAGCCCCATGCCTGCCAGCAGCAGTGACAATGTAATTGCTGCAAACAGCAAAGAGCCGTTTCATAATTCATAATGCCGAAGTTCATAATGAAACTAAGCACAAGCAGCATGAAATATGGGGAACGAATTGACAGCACGAATCTTTGAAGCCAATTGGCTTTTGGCTCAGCCTGTTCATTCAGTATTAGCTCTAGCGCATCCGTTTTACGGTTTCAGGCAGCCACAAGGTTGAGATCGCCGAAATCAATCCTAGCTTAGCTGCCGCGCCAAAACACATTCACAGGTTATCCTTAAAGGATGAACCTGTGATTGAGTAAGCTTATTATTTTTACTTGCTTAACAATTTCTGTTCCATTCGCAAAAAACGTTCGGTCATTTCCAAAGCTCTGCCGGATATGTGATCCTCATATTCCGCCATAATGTAGCCGTCGAAGTCGGATTCAGCAATAATCGGCAAAATGTCCTTATACGGAATGCTCGCTTCCTCAAGCTTTTCATCGAGATAATGAAACTTCCCATGAAAGTGTACTACATAAGGCATAATCTTCTTCAGCCCTTCCAAATCAGGCTCTTTATAGAAGGTAACAAATCCATACATCCCTTGGAATGCTCCCATAACAGCACCGTTGGCGCCGGCATCCAGCAAGCGTTGTCTCCCCTCTTCTCTTGGCACTCCTTCATAGCGCAGTTGAGCCGCCATTTCCAATAATTCAAGGGGAGCCCCATTTTGCAGCGCCGAATCCCAGTGCGGTTTGTTCGGGCGAGTCGCGAAGCATCCGAAGTCAGGTGTAAACCCTATAAATTTCGATCCCGATTGCTCGATCACTTCTAAGTAGCTTTGCATGATGGGCGACGTCGGAGTTTCTGGATTGTGAATTTCGATGCCGACTTTTACCCCGTAGCTTTCCGCATATGGCGCTAGCTTCGCCAGTGCGGAAGGCGATAACAGATACTGCGCACGCATTACTTTACAGCCTAATTTGCCGGCCGTCTTTACATCGATAATCGCAGACTGAAGCATCTCTTCCTCGGTTAGATCTCGGTCGGACCTAACTCCTCGATCCGTATTCGCCCCATAAGACACGAAATCAATGCCATAAGCGTTCGTCATCGTTTTAAACTCACTTAACACTCTATCAGTAACGTAAGGATATGAGGAAAGCATCTGCGTACCTACCAGTTCGAAGCCATCCGCACCGTATTCAGCTGCGGTTCGAATGCAATCTTCCAAAGAAAGCTTGCCTTTGACGTATTCATCCGTGAAGCTGTATAAGGACACGCCCAGCTTAATATTTCCCATCTTATTCCTTACTCCTTTTTCAATTATTAAATAGTCAGTACTTTATGGCCCGAAGAATCCAATGTCGCGTAATCATGCGAATGCTTGCTTCCAGGCGTCGCCATATAAGGAATTCTCAGTTGCATCGTGACCTCGATCTCATGCGCTCCATCTTTTAAGCTGTCAGGCAAGTAAACCTTGATCGTTGCCGGCTCAATTAAATTCCAAAATTCGGAAACCAGGCTTGGCAGCTGCTTTATGGTAAATTCCTTATCACGCAAACAGAACGCAATGTCATCCGGATTAACAGCTTCATCGTCAACCTTAATGCTTAACTCCTTTAGGCAGGAGAGATAATGACCACGATAATTACTCAGGCGAATTTGGAATTCGTACCCTAGCTTCTTGCCGTTCACATAAGTATGTTTGAGGCTTCCGTCGCTAACGACATCGACGAATGGCAGCTTCAACATGAATGCCATATGCGTTTGCTCCTTTCTAATAGGTTCAATAACGGATTATTCTTTGTCAAACAATACTTCCTTGCCCGTTTCTGCCGACTTATAAATGGCATCGAGAATTTTTGTCACGATGAAGGCTTGCTCTGGCTTTACAAGCGGTTCCTTATCGTTTTTAACTGCGTCCAACCATTGCTTCGCTTCCAGCACTCCCGGAGCGTTCGAGCCGCCTTCGAAGTAAGCAATATTTCCAGATGCTGAATTTTTCTGCTCCATCAGCATTCCGTTTCGTGCCGAGTTATAAATCAATTCATTCGTTTTATAGCTCATGCCGGCTTTGATCTCCGCTCCCGCTTTGGTGCCGCAAAGCGTCATTGCTGCTTCCTTGGATTCTGAAACGTTAAGCGCCCATGAGGATTCCAAGAAAATTGTCGCTCCGTTCTCCATTTTGACATAACCGAATGCTGAATCCTCAACCTCGAACGTCTCTGGGTCCCATGGCCCAAACATATTGCCTTCAACCGCCTCAGGCAAACTACCAAGCTTATAGAATACTGAACCGGTAACGGAAACAGGCTTGTAGTTGTCCATCATCCACAAGGTTAAATCTAACGCATGCGTACCGATATCAATCAATGGACCGCCGCCTTGCTGAGATTTGTCCGGAAAAACGCCCCAAGTCGGAACGGCGCGGCGACGAACAGCATGCGCCTTGGCGAAGTATACATCACCAAGCTCTTGTTTCTGGCAAGATTGATATAGCGATTGCACTTCTTCTCTGAACCGGTTCTGGTATGCGATCGTGAATTTTTTGCCGGACTTTTTCCAAGCATCCATCATCGCTTGTGCCGCTTCCGTCGTATGGGCCATAGGCTTTTCGCATAACACGTGTTTGCCCGCTTCGAAGGTCGCAACCGTGATCGGGCTGTGCATGACGTTAGGAGTCAATACGTGAACGATATCGATAGACTCGTCCTTCAATAGCTCGTTATAATCCGTGTATACTTTCGCGTCTGCCGAGCCGTATTCTTTCGCGGCTTTCTCTGCGCGCTCAACGACGATGTCGCAAAATGCGACCATTTCGCATTCGTTTTTCAATTGGGATAAGGATGGAAAATGCTTCTGATTGGCGATACCGCCACATCCGATAATACCGATTCTTAATTTTTCCATTTTCATTTCCTCCTAGATTTTTGATTAGCGTAATCCCTGCTTTATGGATTACATTTAGTTAATGTTTAACACTACGTTAACCTTTAGGGCACACTTTAGTACTCGCACTGCCATTCCGACTACAATTGCTTACAATTCCATTATGGCTTTACTTAAAAACGGGCTCTACTCCAAAAGCGACCATTTATTATCGGATTTCAGACCTCACGACTATAACCATTATCCGAATAAATGAAGTCCGGCTGCTCCTACAACGCCTGCATCATTACTGAGAACGGCCGGCACGATGTCAACGCCTTCTTGGCTGTTCTCTACGGCTAGCTCCCTATAGTAGTGATCGATGATCTGGAACAAATATTCTCCGGCTTTCGATACGCCGCCACCTACAACAAACCGCTGCGGGTTTATAGTAACGGACATCAACGCCATCGCCCGTCCTAAGTAAAATGCAGCTCGATGAACGATTTTGATCGCGGTCTGGTCTCCTAGCTTGGCTGCGTCCATAACATCCTTGGCCGTTATCGATTCCAAAGATGATAAGGACGTTTCTGCTCCATCCGCAACGGCTTGTTTCGCCATGTAGATAATGCCCGTAGCGGAAGATACCGTCTCTAGACAGCCCTTCTTGCCACATCCGCATGAAATCGCTTCGTCTTCCGGCACAACATTCAAATGTCCGAGCTCTCCGGCCATGCCGGCGAAGCCTTGGATTAGGCTGCCCTTTGCAATAATTCCGCCGCCGACGCCCGTTCCTAACGTGAAGCAAATTAAGTTGTCGATGCCTGCTCCGGCACCGCCCCAAGCTTCGCCTAGCGCAGCAACGTTGGCATCGTTGTCGATCCGTACGGACTTCCCGAGCTTCGCTTCCAACGTCCCTTTGACATCTACATTTCTCCAGCCAAGATTAGGTGATAATTTCACAAACCCGTTCGGAATATCCATGAAGCCCGGAATCCCAGCACCTATGCCTTCGACTTGATCCCAGTCGTATTCGGTCTGATCGAATAGCTTGCGTACATAAGCAGCACTATTACTCAGTACATGCTCTGCCCCATGCTGCGCTTCCGTGTCGCCTTCATAGGTTTTTAATAATTGTCCTTTCGCATCGCAAAGGCCAACTTTTATCGTCGTGCCTCCTAGATCAACGCCAACGTATATTTTTTCGCCCATCTTCTACACTCCAACCTTTGTTTTATTGAAATCGTAAGGCTTTTGATTCCCTGCCGCTTCATAGAAAGCGTCGACGATATTCATGAAATACTCGCCGTGCCAAGCCGGGGCCAGCAGTTGCTTGCCGGTTGCGATACATTCGGTGAAATGCTGGAACTCGTCTAGCGTTCGGATATTAGGATTCAGCTTCGGCCCTATGTCCACGCAAGTCCCGGACTGTTCCGAGAACAGCTTCAGCTCCCCGTTTACGAAGCTTACGCCGCCCTTCGTGCCGATCAGCTCGTAATAAAACTTGTCCTGCTCGATGTTGGATGCCCAGCTGAATTCGAAGCTTACCGTCGCGCCGTTCTCTAAATGAAGCAGGCCGACAGCGCTGTCTTCCACATCGAATACGCCGTTCGGATTTCCCTTATAACCATTGCGGTTCCGCGTGGTCGTATCAGCGAACGTCTGACGTGTAGAACCCGCAATGAATGACGGGGAAGGCATATTCATAAAATACAGGACCAAGTCCAAGTAATGGACACCAAGATCAATCATGACGCCCCCGCCAGAGAGCTTCTGATTCGTAAACCATGTACCGCGACCCGGAATGCCGCTTCTTCTCACCCAGCCTGCTTTAGCTTGGTATATTTCACCTAACAACCCCTGGTCGATGTATTGTTTGACGAAAACCGACTCATTCGTGAATCGGTTGTTCAAACCTACCATCAAAGCTTTCTCCGATGCTTCCTGCACCCTCAGAATTTGCCGGGCTTCGTTGCCGTTAACGGCCAACGGTTTCTCGCAGTGAACGTTCACGCCGGCTTGCAAAGCTGCAATCGAAATTTCCGCATGAAGGAAATTTGGCGTGCAAATACTAACAATATCCAAGTTTTCGTTTCGCAGCATTTCCTTATAGTCACTGTAAACCTTGCTTACTTGGTACTTATCCGCAACACGTTTCGCTTGTTCGAAGTTTACATCGCAAACCGCGACCATTTCGACGTGTGGAAGATTAAGATATCCTTTAATATGCTTTTTCTCCGCATTGCTGCCCGCACCGATGATGGCGTATCTTAATTTCCGCTCCATGTGTCATCCTCTCCTTCCCCTAAGCTCTAAACAATAATTCGTTCATATATCGGACCGTATAGTCGATCCCTTGCTGACCGAGCTCGCCGGACCAAACCTGCGAATGCGGCTCGATGCTTAACCCTCCGCTATACCCTTTAGCACGCAACAAGGAAAAGAACGCTGGCCAATCCGTCTGATCCAGACCAGCCGGCGGATCATCCACCCTTTCACCGCCTGCGATCATGGAGCCCTTCAGATGCACATGCTTGAATCGATGACCCCAATCCTTCGACTCTTGCAAGTAATCTCCTCCGAAGTACCTGCTGTGCGACGGGTCGTATTTAATGCCGAGTTCGGCGAGGTGTCCGTGAATGACAGTCCAAGCCGCCGGATTATGAATGAAGTTGCCCTTGCGGCAATTATAGGATGAAATCGTAACGCCTTTGTCCTTCCCGTAATCGATAAGCTTCGAGAAAAACGAGATGGCTGCCGTGCAATTGTCGTAGTATGACAGTTCATCCACGTAGTTGCATCCGCTGACGAAATTCGCGCAACCTAGTTCGCTGGCGACGTCAATCAGACGGTAGCAAATCTCCAACTCTTCTTCGATCAATCTCCCTTGCATATCGATGCGTTTGGACTTCCATCTCCCGACGGAGCCTACACTTACGCGATATCGATTCATATATTGCTTAAGATTTTGCTGGTCCTCATAGAAGGCTCTTCCGTCATTACTTTCATTGATACAAAATTCCAAGAAGTCCAGTCCTCTCCGAGCTGCCATTTGAAAGCTTTCCTCGACTGGCAACGCAATGATTCCAAGCTGCATCTGCTTTCAACCTCCTTATAGTCATTCAAGCAATTCATCTACTAACACATCGATAACCATTAAACACTAATTAATCATTTACACATTGTAAATGTATTTGTTTTTAGAATATCACAGTTTTGTTTCCGTTTGCAATCGATTATTTATTGCGACCTCAGATGATCATTCTTTCATGGATTCCAAACATGAAAATCCCGAGAAGTCGGAATTCTCGGGATAATGATTACAATGATTTTACTGTTTGCTCTTCTAAACCAAAATCAGCGTTCGTTTATGCGGTTTCGAGCCAAGAAGCGTGTCAGCAACCGGCGGTATGTAAGACGAACTGTATACAAAACGAACTTCGATCTCATGGCAACCGCTTGCCAGACCGCCCTCTTTGGCGACAGTGAGCGTCGCGGGATCCAAAAGGCTCCAATGATCATCCCCACGTTCCGCCAACTCTGCTTGTTCGTAGGTCACGCCGTTGATCGTCCAAGTAATCTGTTGTCCGGCGAACGTTTCGCCGTCTACGATAATCGTCGCAGGGCGAAGCTGCGACAGCCAGAGGCCTCGGTAATTGGTAAGTCTTATGTTGATTTGAAATCCCGTGACTTTTCCATCCAACTCTACGTTACGAAACCCTCTTTGTTGAATGCATTCTTTCTCAAGCATTTGGCATGCTCCTCTCCTTATTTGCCCAAGATTCGTTTCATCATCACGTGATGCTTCCGTACCTGATCAACGGCATAGCCCTGTACATCTTTCTTCGGTCCTTCGTATTCGCTGACAAGGTAGCCGTCCCAATTATGCTCCATCAATGTACGTAGAATTTTTTCGTAGGGAATCGTCATTTCTTCGAAATCGTCGGACATTTTAACGAACTTGGCGTGGCAGCAATAAACGTACGGAAGCAATGGAATGATATCTTCCACCGGACTATGCTCGGATTCCGGCATGACGAAGTCGTCCGGTCCCCATTCACTAGCCGGCAAACGTTTCGTTTCGAATACGCCAAAGTCGATGTTGAGGCCGAAGTGCTTCGTTCCCGTCTTCTTGATAAACTCCACGTAATCATCTACCATTTTGGATTTCAATAGCGTAGGGACGTGAATTTCCGGACACATGCGCACATCGTATCGCTCCGCCATAGGCAGCGCCATCTCGATAAACTCTCTCCAGTTATGAACAGGCGTCAGCGTGTCGTCGATCACTCCAAGCTTGGTGCGAAGCACCTTGAACCCGAGTCGGTTGGCCAACTTGAAATCGCGAACTAACATGTCATAAGACTCCTGAGAAGTCAACTCCCGGCCTTGATACATCCGCGAATCTACCCAATGGCCGTATTCAGCCGGCACGATATCGTATTTGGCGATCAATCGGTCCCAATTTTCCAGCCACTCTTGGCTTGGGTTGGGATAGTTTTCAATGTGCCCATTCGCCAATATTTCCACGCCTTTCGCGCCAATGCTGTGCATCTCGGCAAACATATCCTCAAGCGTCATCGTCACGCCGTATTCGCCCGCATAGCTATAAATCGAGACGCCGCGTTTGGGGTTACCCGTTCCCCCTGGTTGATTGCTCATTTCTTCTACTCTCCTTTGTAAATATTGCGATTGTCAACCAAATTTTCAAGCTTACGTTCATGTTACCGAAATTAAGTACCGGCATTCTACCCGCGAACCGACTCCGAATTATCGAATATTCGACCTATATGCGGCATTCCGGTAAGCTATCTTTTCGCGGTCCTATTCGCTTCTCATCAATGAACCGTGCTTCTAAAGCTTCGCACAGTTCGATCACGATTTGTTCTGTGATGTCTTGACACTCAAGCTCCCTCATAATAAAACCAATCGAATACAGCGACGTTAGCGCTCTCCTTACCGTTCGAGCTGGCGTACATCCCGATCAGCGTTCCTACCATGCCGCCAACGATTTCCGGATTTAATAGTCTCCCGTCCGCGTTTTTATATAGAGGGGTAAGGCTTCCTTCCGATATGCCGTAATAGAAATGGAATGCCTGTTCTTCGGCAACGATACCAAGAATGATTTCTTCGGATTCGATATCGATTTTTGCAAGCTCTACCTCTGTTGTCTCTGCCTTGAAATGAGGCAAATGTGGATACCCTTCTAGTTGGCTAGCACATTGAATCAGCCGTAGAATTTGCTTGTCATTCTCCATAGAGCGTTCGAGCCGAAACTGATGGTTGCTTGCTTGCATGATGACAAGGCCTGACGCCTCATTCTCTGAACGCGCATGGAAGCGCATGCGTAGAGATGCGCGGAAGCTAGGATGTTGCTGCCTGCGTCCGACGAAGCTTAGATTCGGAACATGATGCTCCCTGCCGATTTTGGTAAAATCGATTTTTTCTAGCTTTGGCGCCATGGATCGGGGTAGCAGCTTCAACGTCAATCCGCTGTCCGCCAAGGAATAGAAATCGTCGTTAGGCGTACCGAAGAAGATCCAATCCATGCGGAGACGATCCCCGTCGAAATCATCCCTTACTGGAATGGATTGAGGGGAGAATACGGGTAGATCCGGCGCAGGATAGCTCCATTCGATCTTGCCCGTTCCCGGGCTAATGACAGGCCAACCCTCCTCCCATGTAACTGGAGCGATGAAGGTTTCCCTGCCCAAATTCTTGTGGCATCCGTCTATGAGACGGGAAGCCAGCATCACGGCATACCATTCTCCATTCTTCAACTCGAAGAAATCTGCATGTCCAACATTACAGAGTGGATAAAGCTTTCCCAAGTGTCTATGCGTCATGATCGGGTTGCCGTCATAACCCTCGTAGTCTCCGAATATCGACTTGCACCGAGCAACCGTGACCGCATGGTAGTGCTCCGTCCCACCTTCGGCAATGACCAGATAGTAATATCCTTCCTTTTTGTAGAGGTGAGGGGCTTCAGGGGATGCGCAATTATTCAGAGCGCCTCCCCATAGGGTCCGATTCTCGCCTACAAGACGCATATGTTCCAAATCGATCTCGCTGATCCAAATCACCTGTGCGCCGAGCGTGCCGTCCGCTTTCGGATCCCGCCTTGTTCCGGTAAAGTACGCTCTGCCGTCGTCGTCAAAGAACAACGACGGATCGATGCCTGGACCATCCGGCAGCCAGTGCGGATCAGACCAAGGTCCTCGAGGATCGGTCGCAGTAACGATAAAATTCCCTTTGTCACTGAAATTTGTACCGATCACGTAGAAAGTTCCGTTATGATACCGGATCGTTGGCGCCATGATTCCGCCCCCAAGATGATCCGCCGTTACATGCAGTTGCGACTTGCGGTCAAGAACATGCCCGATCTGCTCCCAGTGCATCAAGTCGGTACTTTGGAAGATAGGGATTCCTGGAAAAACCGAGAAACTCGAAGTGATCAAATAGAAATTGTCATTGACACGACAGATCGAAGGATCCGGATAGAAGCCCGGCAAAATCGGATTATGTAGTATTTTATCGTTCATAGAAAGCCCTCCATATAAAATGATACACAGCCAAATACGTCTACCCTGCTAGAAGATCATACGTATACGACTAAATATTATCTCTTTTATAGAGGATCGATCTACCCAAGAATCGACCTTATTTTATCGTTAATCAGACGTTCGTGTTGTTCTTTCGTTCTCGAAAACGACAACTTAAATCGTCGCAACTCCCCTTTTTCTCCAGAGACTCCTATTCGTTTGCGTCATCGTCTCAAGCCCTCTTCGGGACGAGTTTTATTTGGAATCGTACGCTATTTCTGATTGCGCTGCGACGAATTTTTGATGTTAAGAGACTTTCTATACTGTGCGACGGTTCTGCGGGATATACGGATCCCTTCCTCCTTTAATCGTTCCGCTATCTCGGCATCCGAAATCGGTTTTTGCCGATCCTCTTGCCTAACCATGGCTGCGATGCGGCTTTTGACGTAAGGAACGGATACTCCTTGGCCGTCTGCCGTTCGAATTGATTTGCTAAATAAAACTTTAATAGGAATAACGCCAAAATCGGTTTGGATATATTTGTTCTGAATGGCGCGGCTCACGGTCGATTCATGCAGTTGCAACGCCGATGCAGCATCCTTAAGCAAAAACGGGTTCAGCTTTGTCAGGCCTTCTTTGAAAGCGTACTTCTGTGCGTTAACTACAGTCAGAATTACCTGTCGAAGAGTTTGCTTTCTTCGTTCTAAATTGGCGATCAGCGATTGGGCCTCGAACCATTGCTCCTTAAGCTCAGGACTCATGTCTTGCCTGCTCAGAATTTCCAAATAATCTTCGTTCAACGAAACGATCGGCATGTACTTATCTAACAATCGGACTTCTAATTGGTCCTGTGCCCAGGTAATCTCGGCTTCCGGGACGATCTGTAATAACTCGGGTTCTGTATAAAAGGACGCTGGTCGCGGATCCAAGCCGCGAATATAGTCTATGGCTGTTTCGAGCTCATCTTTGGTAATCTTGAGCTTTTGCTGGATCGACAGCGCTGTCCCTTCCGCCAAGTCTTGGAGAAATCGTTTGATAATGTCTTCGGCATAGGGAGCTGCGGAACAATCCCTTGCGATTTGCAGCAACAAGCATTCTCTTAAATCTCTTGCTCCGATTCCTGCAGGCTCGAAACTTTGCAGTATTTCAAGTGCTTGCTCAACATCCTCTATTGAGCAATTCAGGAAAGCTGCTGCTTCTCCTAGGTCGATTCGCAGATAACCTGCTTCATCAAGGTTACCGGCTAAGAATACCGTTTTCCTGCGCAAGGCTTCAGAACAATCTGTCAGTATGAGCTGATCTTCGACATTTGCCAGTAAGCCTCCCGAACCATAGAATGCCAGCGTTCCGGGATCGCTCCCCCTCTCGGAGGGTACGGAACTTACATATGAATCAGCAGCGAGCTCACTGTGGAGAAACGGATTCTCGTTCGCTTTATGCTGCAAGTATTCTGCGATATCCGTAATAGGGGCCTGAAGCATATAAAGCGACTGCTCCATCTTAGAAGTCATAATGAGCTTATACAATCGCCTCTGGCTCATACTCATGTTAAGCTTCATATCTTCACTCCCCCGTACGGTTGTTTATTGTCTCCTTATTTTACACGCGTTCGAACGCCATAGCGATGCCCTGGCCGCCACCAATGCATAGACCGGCCATGCCTCTCTTGGCATCGCGCTTCAGCATCTCATGCAGCAGCGTCGTGACAATGCGGGCGCCGCTTGCCCCGATAGGGTGTCCTAAGGCGATCGCACCGCCGTTGACGTTGACCCGATCCATCGGCAATCCAAGCTCGATCGTGACGCCGAGCGATTGGGAAGCGAAAGCCTCGTTCAATTCGAATAGATCGATATCGGGAATGGACCATCCCGTTTTTCTTAGCGTAGCTTGAACGACAGGCACCGTACCCAGCCCCATCAGTCTTGGATCGCAACCCACCGATGCATATCCGGAAATGACAGCCATAGGTTTCAACCCTAGCTGCTTGGCTCTCTCGCTGGATATAACGATTACGGCCGATGCTCCGTCGTTCAGTGTGGATGCATTCCCTGCCGTGACCACGCCGTCTTTCTTAAATGCGGGACGCAATGCCGAAAGCTTATCCAGTGTTGTGTCTCCTCGAACTCCTTCATCATGTTGGAACATCAGTGGCTCTTGCTTTCTGCTAGGCACGAGATAGGGCACAATTTCTTCTTTAAATCTTCCTTCTTCCTGCGCCAAACGCGCGCGTGCCTGGGACCTTGCCGCGAACTCGTCCAGCTCCGTTCGGCTAAATTGAAACTTCTCGGCGATATGCTCCGCCGTGATTCCCATATGAATATCGTGGAAGGCATCCCACAGGCCATCCGAGATCATGCTATCTACCAATTCTCCATGACCTAGCCGATATCCCTTACGTGAATGCTTGAGCAGATGAGGCGCTTGGGTCATATTCTCCATGCCACCAGCAACCACGATCTCCGACTCGCCCGCGGCAACCGAGAGCGCGGCCAAAGCGATGGCTTTCAATCCGGATCCGCACACTTTGTTCACGGTATAGGAAGGTATGGATTCGGACAATCCGGCATGGATCGCTGCTTGCCGAGCCGGATTTTGGCCGAGGCCAGCTTGCAGCACATTGCCCATGATCACCTCTGACACTTCGTTCGGGTTGATCCCGCTTCGTCTGACAGCTTCGCGAACTACATGAGCGCCAAGATCGACGGCGGATATGTCGGCCAAGCTGCCGCCGAACGAACCGATTGCCGTACGGACGGCTTCGACGATAACCACTTCTCGCATCGTATTCCTCCTAGTTCTTTAGTTTAAGATGGCGACGGCGCGCGCCCAGCCCGCACTCGCCCGATGAATTTTTACAGGAAAAACGGATACCTTAAATCCGGTTGCCGGCAATTGGTCAAGATTCGCCAGCTTCTCGATCTGGCAATATTCCTTTTCCTTGCCGGCGAAATGGGCGGCCCACAGGACGCCGTCCCTCGGATTCCGCTTGTAGTCTTCCGCTTGGTATTTCAATGGAATATCCCAGCCCCAAGCATCGATTCCCATTACCTTGATGCCTTGATCGATCAGCCACAGCGTCGCTTCCGCCGATACGCCGGGGTGAGACTGTGCGTAAGCCGGATCATAGATTTTCTTATCGCAATCCGTACGAATCATCACGATATCGAAGGGCTTTAGCTCATAGCCAATCGAATCGAGCTTCATCATCAAATCGTTCGATGAAATCTCGTATCCCGCCGGCTTATCGGTAAAATCCAGGACGATTCCGTCATTGTAGAACCAATCGAGCGGCAGTTCGTCAATAGTGCGTGCCGGCTTGCCCTCAGAGGTCGGCCAATAGTGCCATGGCGCATCCACATGTGTTCCCGCATGCGTTGTAAGCTCCAAAAACTCTCCGGCTAACCCTTTCCCTTCCTGGAACGCCTCCGGCACGACGCCGAATAATTTTGCTCCTAGGTGAACGCCTTCCTCGTGGCTTTCGTATCGAATGGCGAAAGGAAGCGGATCCATCACGTCACTTCCGATCGAAACGCTTAAATCGATGATTCTGGGTCTATTTCGTGTCAATGCGACTCCCCCCTTTGAATTTAATATTTATACGACTTTGTTTCGCAGTTGGCCCAGCCCCGTAATCGTTAACTCGACTTCATCCCCCGGTTGCAGCCAACGGTGCGTCTCCAGCCCAAGCTCCAGCAAACATCCGAAGCCGACGGTGCCCGATCCGATGATGTCCCCCGGATACAATGTCGCATCCTCCGAGGCCCGTTCGATCATTTGGCCGAACGTGTAATGGACCGTTTGAAAGTTGCCGTGCGACAGCAGCTTGCCGTTTACGAATGCTTTCATCTCTAGATCGTAACGGTCATTCACCCGATACGTCTCCAATTCGTCCTTGGTGACCAAATACGGCCCCGTGGCCGTGGCAAAATCTTTGCCTTTAGCTGGACCAAGATTGACTTTCATCTCTTGAGCCTGTAGGTCGCGAGCGGTCCAGTCGTTGAAAATCATGTACCCCGCGATATAGTCGTCTGCTTCGGAGGCCTTGATGTTCCGGCCTTCCTTGCCAATTACGCAGGCCAGTTCCAATTCATAGTCCAGCTTCGTGCATTTTTTTGGACGCTGTACCGGCTGGTCCGGACCGACGATGGCATGATGGTTTGTAAAATAAAACACCGGAATCTCGTACCATTCCTTCGGCATCGAGTTGTTCGTCCGGCGCGTCGCGTTCTGGATATGGGTCTCGAAGGAGACAAAATCCCGTACGCTGGGCGGTCGGGGGATCGGTGCCAGTATCTTAACCTCGGACAGGGAATACGTCGCTTCAAGTTCTTCTTGTTGCAAGCCACGAATAATTTCCATACCGGCTTCGAACTCGTTCAGCAAATCCAGCAATCGTACCGGTAGCTTCCCTCCGCTTTCCTTATGCATATCGATAACACCGTCTTTATGAATCCACCCGCAGCATTGCTCCCCTGATGGATTCAAGAACGTCACGAATTTCACTGCAACCCCTCCTTGATCGTAAAGGCAGCCTCGGTTTTCGCCTGAATGTCTTCCAGGGTGGCGCCTTCCATCACTTCGGTCAATACCATGCCTTGCTCGGTAAAATCGAAAACAGCCAAGTCCGTAATCAGTCTTTTCACGACCCGCTGTCCCGTCAACGGGAGCGAGCATTGCTTCTTTATCTTGGACTCGCCCATCTTGTTCACATGCTCCATGACGACGATGACCTTTTTTACCCCATGCACCAGGTCCATCGCTCCCCCCATCCCTTTCACCATCTTGCCGGGGATGATCCAATTTGCCAGATCACCGTTCTCCGATACTTCCATGCCGCCTAGAATCGCCAGATCGATATGGCCGCCGCGAATCATCGCAAAAGACTCCGCACTGTCGAAAAACGCGGCTCCCTTCACCGCGGTTACCGTTTCTTTGCCCGCGTTGATCAAGTCGGGATCGAGCTGCTCCTCGGTCGGGTAAGGACCGATTCCGAGCAAGCCGTTCTCCGATTGCAGCATGACATGGAAATCCTCTGGGATCTCGTTGGCCGCAAGCGTCGGCATGCCGATCCCCAGGTTGATATACATGCCGTCTTCGATTTCCTTGACCGCACGTTTCACGATTTTCATACGAACATCCATGTTTCATCCCGCCCTGCTATTTGAATTAACCGATCACCGCGCGTACCGTTTTGCGCTCGATCCGTTTCTCGTAGTTGGAACCCAGGAGCACGCGCTTTACGTAAATACCGGGCGTATGAATCTCATCGGGGTCGAGCTCGCCCAACTGCACGATTTCCTCGACCTCGGCGATCGTAATTTTGCCAGCCATCGCGGCTAGTGGGTTAAAGTTCCTTGACGTCTTGCGGAATACGAGGTTGCCCATCGTGTCCGCCTTCCACGCCTTGACGAGAGCGAAGTCCCCTTTGATGCCGCGTTCCATGATATACGTTCTGCCATCGAATACCCGCTGTTCTTTGCCTTCAGCGATCGGTGTGCCCACGCCGGACTGCGTGAAAAAGGCCGGGATGCCGGCCCCTCCCGCTCTAATCCGTTCGGCTAGCGTCCCTTGCGGAACCAACTCGACCTCAAGTTCCCCGCTTAAATATTGCGTTTCGAATATCTTGTTCTCGCCGACGTAAGATGACACCATCTTTTTGATTTGCTTCCCGGCCAGCAACAAGCCGAGACCCCAATTGTCGACGCCGCAGTTGTTGCTAACAACGGTCAAATCCTTCGTCCCTCGGTCCCGTAGCGCCATGATACTCTTCTCCGGAATACCGCACAAACCGAATCCCCCAACTATCAACGTATTAGCGTCTCCGATATCGGCGATCGCTTCCGAGAATGATTGCATGACTTTATTCACGGCCATTGTTACCCCTCCGTTCTTTCAAGCTAGCCAAGCATGGCTTTATAGACTTGATCGTCCAACGCTTGCGCCTTATCTGCGTCATAAGTCTTCTCGTAGGCCGGAGCTTGTGTGATTTGGGCTCCCCAGAACATCGAATCGAATACCGCATCGATCGATATTTCAACGATGGATAGAGTCATCGCGACACCGTCTGATTTCTCCGTTAATACCTGAGTCGAGCCTGTCACCGTATGCACTGTACCTCCGCCAATAAAGCAAAGCGTCACTTTATTGGCGGCCTTCACATTGGTAAGAATCCGGGAATTGCTGGTGATCGCGAATCGAACGGACTTAGTATCTATCGCCTTCACCCAGGAGATCGCCGAGATACTCGGCGATCCCGATTCATGGTCGACTGTACTCAATAAGATCAGTGGATTCGTACCCAGGAGCAAAAGCTGCTCAGGCGATAGCTCGGTCGAGATGGATTTGGATTTCGCCATGCTTGCACCCCGCCTTAATTTTATAGTTGCTCCTGCAGCCAATCGTATAACGGATACGTCTTGGTCACATTGTCCACCTGACAATGTGCTGACCCGGTGCTGCTTACGGGTACGACGACCAAAGTCCGCTCGCAAGTCAGGTCGTTGTAGACTTTGTATGCGTGTTCAACCGGAACTTGGCGGTCGTCTTCTCCATGCACGATATAGGTCGGCACCTTGATTTTTTCGGCTACCCCTTGCAGAGTGAAGGTTTTGAACTTTTCTCTAGCCTCGGCCATGCTCTCGACTCCCACGATATGCTGAGCGATTTTGGACAACGGGTGATCGTCCGGTCTTCTCGCCCACACATCGTAGTAGCTGTAAATCGCGCTCCAGATGGCGCAAGCTTTAAAGCGAGACTCGAAGGCCGCGCAGCGAGCAGCCATGTAACCGCCCATGGATACAGCCATGACGCCGACGCGCTCCGGATCGATCGGAAGCTGCTCGATGGCGAAATCCAGCGCCGCGGTACCTGCAACGTTGTAGTCATATCTCGTTCGTATATGGCCGAGCCTCAGCGCTCCCCCTTGGCCCGGACCGTCTACGGCAAGCAAGGAGATCCCCCGCTCGTTCAACAATTGGGCCGGACCGAAATACAATTCCTCAGCCGTGGAATCCAATCCACCGAACATGATGACCAACGGTCCGTTCTTTTGATTCGGCGCCTGAAAGAAGTAGCCCGGCAAGAAGGAGCTCTCATAGGGGATCTCCACCTGTCTTGGCGGATTTTCCAGCATACCGGCCCCTTTGCGGAATAAGTGAATCCCTTTCAGATAAGTCGGGATTTTCCGCGGATCCTCCGGCGTCAGGAAAAATTCGGCGGTCCGAATATAGTTCGATGCTCGCAGGAAAGCCGCCCGCGCCGTAATGTTGTGTCCTTCGTCGAGAGCTTTGCTTCCTTCGCTCAGCACGCGTTGACCTAAGCCCATCCAAGCCCGATGGAAGCTCTCGTAATCTCCCGGATTGATCTGGCTGGACGCTTCGATGATCTCATTGAATTCACCGCCGCCGAACAAGCTCTGGCTCGCAATCCGAACGACTTGGTAGGAAAACATATAATGATCAGGATAATAATGCCACAATTCGGTTATCCCCCTTCCGTACTTAGTTATATAGCGTATTTTTTGGATCCAACGGTACTCCCATCAAATGCCGGCCGTAGTTTTCTCCCGCAAAATCGAAGTTCAAAGCCGCATGCATCGACATGATCTGGGTATCGCGCCAGAAGCGCTGCATCGGGTTGGAATCGTAGATGGAGCTCGCTCCGCTGTTTTCGAACAAGCGTCTGACCACATCGGAACTGATTTTGTTCACGAACGCGAAATCGCGCGCGCAACGCATCTTTCTCGCGACATCCACCTTGCCTGAAGACTGGAGAATCCGCACGGCTTCGTGCAAAAGCAGATCAGCGCAATCCAGCTCAGCGGACATTTCTGCGATCCGAATCTGTTGATGGCTGAAGCCGGTTACGTTCTTCTGTGAATACAAGGCGACCTTCTTCTGACTGGTTTCCACCCACAGCTCGAACGCACCGCGCGCCGCCCCATATGTCGCCGAAGCAAGGAAGAACCCTATCGTGTTCATGATCGGCAACTGATAGATTCGGCCTTGGTGAATGTCCATACCCGCCGATTTACTGAATTTCGACCACATGACCAGATCAGCCACGCGATGCTCGGGCACGAATATAGGTTCATTAATAACGATAGACTTACTTCCGCTGGCTTTGATCCCCGCGACATGCCAATCATCTTCAACTTCGATATCTTCTCTTGGCAGCAGGAACATCAAGTGCTTCGGCAGCTGGCCTTCCTTCGTCGGCGGTTCCATTCCGCCGACCATCACCCATAAACTGTGGTCAATGCCCGATGAGAAACTCCACTTTCCGCTTAATTGAAAACCACCATCCACTCGAATGAACTTGCCGACAGGCGCGAAGGCCGATGCGATGAGCGCGTTCTGGCTGCGTTCCCATACGTCCTTCTGCGCTTGTTCCGGCCAACCTGCCAACATAAAGGAATGTAGGCCAAGCAGGGTATAGCACCAGCCCGTAGAAGGATCCGCTTTCGATATTTCGATCGTCGTATCGATCAACGCTTCGAGCGGCAGTTCATGCCCACCGAAAGCTCGGGGCTGCAGAACTCTAATTAACCCGGAATCGACAATCTCTTGGATCGTCTCGTCCATCTGTTTTCTCATCGCTTCCGTTTGTTGAGCCCGCTCTCGGATTTTGGGTGCAAGCGCCTTCGCGTGAGCTAAAGCCTCATCGTAAGAATACACTTCTTGTTGAGTCGGATTTGCCATCTTAATCCCCGCCTTTCTTCGATCGTCTAATTACTTAATGATTTTGCCGTCCTTAGTCCATGGCATTTCATTGCCCCATGCGTCGTTCGGGTTTTCGGACAGTCTCCACATATACGGGCCGAAGTCAGGTGCAAAGATCAAATGTGCGCCGGAATACAGCTCAAAGCGGTTTCCGCCCGGTTCATCCACGTAGAAGAAGAAACCTTCCGCGATTTTGTGACGAGTAGGAGCTCCCATCACCAATGTGTATCCGCTTTCGATAATGTGATCAGCGGCCATCAATACCTCTTCTCGGCTCTCAACGGCATAGCACACATGGTTGATCAAACCGCGTTTTCCGCTTTGATCGCCCAACAGCGCGATATCGTGGGACAGGTTCGTCACTGAGAACCATGCACCGATTTCTTTACTGATCGGTTCATCCAGCAGAATGCCTTCCCGATGGTAGAAGCCAAGTCCTTGATAAAACTCGCGGCATTTCGGGACATCAGTGCTGTGAAGAGTAACATGGTCCAAACGGCGAGGCGCCACGCCGCGTCCATGGTTCTTCTGTGGACGGTTATGCCATACGCTTTTCAATTCCTCAGGTGCCGTGTAAAGATCAACGTCCCAGAATATCTCTTCCAAATGGCCGTCCGGAGACTCGAATTGGAAGGCCTTCCCGTGACCAATATCCCCCTCGATCCAACCTTTGCCGCGGCCTGAGCTCTCAATATGCTTGACAGCGTCTTCAAGCGCTTCGGCACTATCTGCTCTCCAACCGATGTGTCCCAACCCTTTGGTCGTATGATCCGTAATTTTCAAACTGTGGTGGTGGAACTCGCCCCACGCTCTGAAATACACGGATTTTCCGTCTCGAGCAGACTCTTCTAGACCAATAACGTCTTTAAAGAATTTGACGGTGTCGTCCACTTTCGGGCTGTATAGCTCCACGTGGCCCAATTGGGAAATATAATGCGGATTTCTTGCCATTGAATAAATCCTCCTTGTAATGTGATGAGATAATTCTCCCACCTTACAACTAGCAATTTCCATGCCAACTTTAAGATAATAAGCGAAATCCACTTCATGAAAACACATGTAAGCAAGCGTTTACAGCAAAAAATACTCTGATTTTTTTTTATGTCCATTCGCTCGCGAGCAACAATCTGTCCATTTTCCGAACAATTCGACATTTCGATCGTACACCTGCAGGGAAGTGTCCGAATGTCGTACACATCAAAAAAAAGAGCGACAAGCAATATAGGTTGCCCGTCACTCTTTGCAAACTGCAATACTAATCAATTTTGTATTTCTTCATCTTTTCATACAAAGTAGACCTGGATATGCCCAGTTGCTTAGCTGCCAAGCTTTTATTCCATCCAACGTCCGTCAAAATTTTGATAATGACTTGCCGTTCGGCTGTTTGAAGTCTGTTAGGATCTTTCTCAAAGAAGGGCTTCAATTCGTACGTCGCTTTGAATCCACCGCTCGCAAAGGGCTCAACAATCCGTTTTGGCAGATGCCTAAGCTCGATCGTCTCCCCGGACAACACAACCGTCCGTTCCACTGCGTTCTCGAGTTCCCTGATGTTCCCTGGCCAAGAGTAGTTTATCAAACAACTCAGTGCCTCTTGCGAAAGTTCGGGTGCTTTGACCAGATGTCTTTCTGCTGCCTTCGCAATAAACTTTCCTACCAGGTAGGGAATATCCTCGGGACGTTCCCTCAAGGATGGAATCACCAAATGCATTACATATATCCGATAATATAAATCCAAGCGGAAGTTACCGTTCTTGACTTCATCCTCCAGATTTCGGTTCGTTGCTGCGATGATTCGGAAATCCACAGGAATCGTTTCGCTGCCTCCGACCCTGGCGATGGTCTTGCTCTGAATGACTCGCAACAGCTTAGCCTGCATATCCAACGGCATTTCTCCGATTTCGTCCAAGAAGACCGTGCCCCCATTGGCAAGCTCGAACTTACCGAATCGCCCGCCTTTTCTAGCTCCGGTAAACGCACCATCCACGTAACCGAACAGTTCGCTTTCCACTAGGTCTCTAGGAATTGCAGAACAATCGATTACGACGAACGGCCCCTTCGAGCGTAAGCTATAGTTATGGATGGCTTGAGCAATTAACTCCTTTCCCGTCCCGCTCTCCCCTTCAATCAAAATCGTAGTCTCTGTTTTGGCAGCAGTTTTCGCTAGGTGAATTACTTCTTCCATCGCATTGCTGCGGTAATAGACATCTTCGAATCGAAAAATCGAATGCGAACCGACCATGTCGGCATACATTTTTTGCACGGTTTTTACTTTTTCGAAAATGAATATAGCACCAACGAGCTGTTTGCGATCGTCCCAAATGGGCAGTGCGGAGAAGACAAGACGGGCTTGAGCTTTTGGAATCGGTATCGTAAATTCCCGGTGATACCACTGTTGTCCAGTCTTCAAAACATTCAACAACTGGTCTTGCCCTGCAAGAACGTCGTACATATATTTTCCAATGACACGGTCTGCGGACGTATTCAGCAAAACGGCACCGTTCGTGTTTAAATACGTAATAACGCCGAAACGGTCGACGGTCATGTACCCATGCGAGACTGCCTCGCAAATAGCCCTTTGGTATTCACTTTTTAAAAATACCTTCTCGACAGTTCGGTTATGAACGAATTCGTGGCTGATCAACTCCGCAGTCATATAGACATAACTTGCGAGAAGCAAGTCGTTCTGAATAGATCTTGCCACGATATAATACAAAGGATCCTCGTCGTACAGGATAGGAATCGAATACGCCCAAAAGTCGGAGTACCGACAGGTTTCTTCCGACAAATCCAAAATGTCCAGCCATAGCAGCTTGGCTTGGTTTACATTCGCTTCAACCGATATGGATCTCTGGCCAGCATCATACAGATAGACCAGACGTCCGTCCGGCTTGACGAAGTACAAATCGATATCATTATTCCGTAGAATGGATCCTTCGATGAATATACGTTCAACGATGGCGTGTAAATGTTTGTTGTTCGTATCGACCTTCATCGTATCCCCCCTGAAAAATCGACGTTAAAAAATCTAGGCTTTTCCAGTTTAACTTTATCACGAAAGCGCTTTCAGATTCTATCGTTTTGGCGACTTCTTTTTGTTTATATCCCGACATAAAGATATAGGTAGCAGCGTCCGTCCATTATCACCCTCCGCAAAATGTTTCCGTATGACCACCCGTGTAGCCTAAGGCAACACCCAGAAATATGACTCCTTATTCTAATTGTAAACCGAGAAAAACAGTAAATGCCACATTTCTTATACAATCGTTTATGATAAGAGTAACAGTGACAGAATGAATCGAAACCGTTAGGAGGATCAACGATGGGTTACAGCCCAATGGAATGGCTATGCGCGGATGGTACTCCTATGCATGCATGCGAATGGAGACTTGATCAATCTAACAAACCTACAGCCGTGATTGGTCTTGTTCATGGTATGGGCGAACACATGGGCCGCTATGCCCATGTGGCGGAGATGCTGAATAAAGAAGGCTATACCGTTATCGGATTCGACCAGAGGGGTCATGGACGCACGGAGGGGAAACGCGGTCATGTGCCCACCTATGAAGGTCTTCTTGAAGGGTTAGATTTACTGATTGCGGAAGCCAAACGTAAATACCCAGAGCTCCCCCTCTTCTTGTTCGGGCATAGTATGGGTGGAAATGTAACGCTTAATTACCTCTTAAGAAGACAGCCTCAGATCGCGGGTGCGATCGTGACCGGTCCGTGGTTGAAGCTTGCCTTTAAGCCTCCTTCTCTACAATCCGTCGTTGGTAAATTAATCGAAAAGATATATCCGACATACACGAACAACCGTCCGATTAATGCAACCAATCTCACGACCGATCCCGCAATGATCGAACGTTACGTCAACGATAATCTGGGTCATGGGAACATAACAGCGAGGTTCTTCTTTGGTGTTCAAGGTGCTGGGAAATGGGCACTGGAGCATGCGAAGGATTTGACGGTTCCGTTGCTGTTAATGCATGGTGGAGATGACAAGGTCACTTCCATTCAAGCAAGTAAGCAATTCGCCGAGCAGGCGGGTTCTCTATGTAGCTGGCGAGAATGGCCAGGCTTTAAGCATGAGCTGCATAATGAATTGAAACGCGAAGAAGTGTTTACGGTCATGAAGAGCTGGTTAACGGAGCAACTAACCGGCATTAAAGCCAGCCACAACGAATAGATCATCCAACAAAGAAACCCCTTAATTCAGCGAAGTATCTCGCGAATCCAGGGGTTTTCGGTGTCCTTACCCTAAGGACGCTTCACTTTATAGTAATCTTGTAAGAGCGGAATAAGTCCAAGCGGATTTTTCCGTAAATCCTTTGCACTGAAGAAAATATCTCCCTTTACTACAGGAACCTTTTTATTATATTCGAGCTGATTAATGATTTCTTGCGCGCTACTCCAGCCCGCTTCTGTCGTTCCAAGCTTATACGGAGCATGACCAATATAGAGGTCGACATTCGTCCCTTCTACTTCCTTGGCCCACCAATTGACCAGAGTATCGTATTGGGCTATTTTCAGAGATAGGCTCCAATAGATTTGCGGTGTCACATAATCGATCCACTCTTGTTTGATCCAGGTACGTACATCCGCATACATATTGTCATAAGCAGTAACACCTGCTTTCGTATCTGAGCCGGTCGGATCTATGGATTGATTGCGCCATACGCCAAAAGGGCTAATCCCGAACTGAACCTGTGACTTCGATTTACGAATCGATTGGCCTAACTGTTCAACAAATTGATTAATGTTATCCCTGCGCCAATCCGCTTTATTCGTAATAGATTTAGCGTTGTAGGTGAGGTAAGTGGAATCATCATCGAACACCCCGTTTGATGGATAGAAATAATCGTCGAGATGTACTCCGTCGATGTCATAACCTTTCACGACTTCCATAATGACGTCGATAATATGCTGCCGAGCTTCTGGGATACCAGGGTTGATGTACAATAAGCTACCTGATTTCACTATCCATTCCGGGTTCGTGATGGCTATGTGATTTGCAGCCAGGTTCTCGGTCTTCGCATCTGTATTCGCCCTGAACGGGTTGAACCAAGCATGAAATTCCATTCCACGGTTGTGGGTTTCCTCAATCATGAATTGTAATGGATCGTAGTCTGGAGCTAATCCCTGCTTTCCTTGCAGGAATTTCGACCAAGGAACAAGCTGCGACGGGTAGAAGCTATCCGCTGCCGGACGCACCTGCACGAACACCGTATTAATACCCATTCCTTGCAGCTCATCTAGCATTTGTATGTACTCTTGCTTCTGCTGGGCTGACTTTCCATAAGAGCTGCTTGAAGGCCAATCCAAGTTAAATACAGTAGACACCCATGCTCCTGTTAGCGTCTTGTCCTCAAGTCCTTTCTCTGATTGAAGCTTAATCATCTGTTCAGATTGAACCCATGTGACGAGTAGCTTCATTTGATTGCTTACAAAACGAATGGGGACCATCGTCCGCCCTTTGATAATCTGGATGGATGCATCTAACTCCACTTGCTCCCCGTTTACGATGGCGTACTTTTGTCCGCTCTTCATGCTTAAGGTTAAATCATTGTATGTAATGGTCGCTGTTTTCTCGCTTTGCGACCAGGCTACGCCTGCACCGAGATTTTTGCTAATGACACTAAGCGGGACCATCGTTACGTTCACTTTGGGAATAATATACGGTGGGACGTCTGCATTGATTTTTTTCCCATCTAGATAAATACTAATTGCAGTGGGGGATTTAGCAGAAGCTGGAACGCTCATTACAGATATACATAAGGTAAAACATAGAGCAAATAACAGAAAACGATTACGAAAATGCATTTTTAATACCCTCCAGATCAGCTGTATTGAATCTAGTAAATCACACACTCAAGCGACTCTGTTAATATAGACGCTCCGATAGAGCAGTTGTTGCACACAAAAAGCAAAAAAAGCGTCCTCACTAGGAGTGACGCTTCTATTATTGTCGATTAAGGAACATACTGCTGTGTAATCTTGACAACCTTATTATCGTGTATTTCTAAATGATAAGGGAATTCCGCTAGGTTCATTTCAGACGGTTCCGACATTTCTTCGATCAATTTAGCAACACTGATCTCTTCGTTCCATACAATATCCGCTTCCGCAACATTTCCTGTCCGATTGTAGATTTGCATGAATACCTTGGCATCCGCTGCGACTTCTAGCGTTTGAAGTTGTGTATCCTCATTCACGATATAGTAGCCATCTGGAGCCTCAGTCATTTCCGGGTCTTGTTCCTTCTCACGAAATACTTTGTTGGCCTCTTCCCCTTCATACCATTGTATGAAATCCGCATTCAGATAGATCTTACCGTTCTTCTGATAGATTTGATCGATGTAAGCGACATGGGTGTCCGAATCTCTTGGAACAGGCATGTAATCATTCGTGTTCGCTTGAATAAATCCAAAGGACATGAACCCGAATAACACGGCGACGAAGCTAAAAAGCATTTTGTTAACCATAACCGCATTCTCTCCTTCAGGGCCCCTAACAGAAGCCTTCACTTTCCATTAGCCATTAGACGGAAATGCTAAACGGAAAGTTTCATGTCCTTACCGTAAAAATTAAATTTTTTTAATGTGTGACAATGGGAAAAATCCCCTCATCGTCAATCTATTGCGAGGGGATGGTTTTTAGTCTGTGTGGCCATGTTAATTTCCTTAAATATTTCGTATTTCGATCCATTGTACTCTCAATTACGCTACGCTCCAAGAGGCTCGAACATAACCGATCCTCATTCCAACACGTTCCATATTCCGGTGACTTTGAGAAAGAAAAGCGCATTGAGCGACGACTAACCTACAATCGCTTCTAGCTGCCTCGGAGATCCTTCTCTTCAACAAGCTTTGTTGGAAGCCTTGACTCCGAAATTCGGGTAAAGTTGCTGCGAATGTTAACGAGGCTACGCCATCCTTCATATACATAACGCCGACAGCCGCAGCAGTTTTATCCTTGTATGCGATGTAAAACTTCCAGCCTGGACGGTTATACAGCACTTTATTATTCGCTGCGACATGCGGGATGCCATCATTCGACAGTCCCGTACCTCTGCAATGAATCGTTGCGTACACTTCAATCTCATCTTCCTGAAGCTCTCGTACAGTAATCGAATCTCTATCGTCATCCTCTTCATATTGCGTCAAGTCCATGTATAGAGACGTATGGAAGCCCGACTGGTAGAAGCCCCGCTCTGATAAGCACTTCAGCAGCTTCTGTTCAACGAGAGTGGGCACAACCTCCAACTGTGGCTTTCGACCTTTTGAGCTATAGAAATCGAGGATAGGATCAATGAGATCCATGTCACTACTTCTAATCCCCTTAACCGTATTGAACGATGGCCAAGGCATCGTGCGGCTGTAGTAACAGGTTACATTGCCTATTCGCTCAATTTCAATTCCCTCAGGATTATCTGCTCTGCTCCTAATCGCAATCATACGATCCTGCATATATTCGACTTCTGACCTTTCAATTTCTTCGATTAACTGAATCGTAGTACAGGATAAATTCATTGCTTACCCCTTTCTCACGGGAAACCCCGGCTTACATGTTCTGAAATGCTGTAATGCTCCATTTGCCATCAACTTTGCTCAGCTCAAAGCTAATCTTGTATATCTTATTGCTTTCTTGGAAGGTTACATTCGCAACAGTAGAATTCTCCTTCTCATCTAGCTTAATGTCTAGCTGAGCTTCCGGTTCACCGATTTCCAATATCGTATTACTGACTGCAGAATTCCACGAATCCCATGAAGGCTCTACATTTATAGCATTAGAATTTGAATATAGCTCTGCCAGTCTCGCATCTACTTCCGGAGCTTTGTCTTCATTAAGAACCTTTAAAGAAATATACTGGAGCAGAACATCTCGTGCATTATCTGGATAGGGAGGCAACTCTACAAAAGTATGGTCAATGACAAAATCTTTATTTTCCCATACAAATGTTCGCTGCACAGGGTAATAGAATACATCATAGCTCATTCTATTTTGTACATAGCTATCATATTGGCCGTCTTTGTTAATGTCTAATAACTCGTCATCACCGACTCCTGTAGCTGAAGCGCTATAGGCAACGGGTTGAAGTTCATTATCAGCTAGCTCGTAGATTTCAAAGCCTAACAAATCTGCACCATTCGTATTCCCACAGTAAATATAAACCTTAGGCATATCCTGCAAACGTATGAGTTTGATGTCATACAAATAGTAACCACCAGAGATTAAAGGATCTACGAGTTGCTCAACCTTACCTTTAATATTATGTAAAATATAGACTTGAGAGATGGAGGAGGAATTTGCATCTTCTCCCGGAGTCCCTAATGCAACTATGATCTCCTTAACGCCATCTAAATCCAGATCCTCTTCCTCATAGAAAACAATCTTATCCTCTGCTGAACTCACCTTGGCTATATATTCCTGAACAGGATCGGACTCAGCCCCTTGAGTAGCCGAAGACTCCTTCGAAGGCTGGATCGTGGGTTCGATTTCAGGCTCATTCGAGCTTGAAAACCCTTCATCCTCGATTTGTTCCCATTGCTTCGTAAATACATCTAATTTAATCGACAAGGACTGATTACCCTTCAGAACGTCACCATACAAATATCCATCACCGTAACCACCGGTTAGCCAATCTTTGTTGCTCGGAACGAGACCATTACTTTGCAGGATGGGATTCGCAAGCTTATAGAGCTCTATGTAATAGTCTTCCCCATTCGTAATAGCCATGAAGTTAGGTGCATCTTTAACGACTAAATTCGTTTGTGGACCCCCTGAAATCTCGTCATAGACAGTTCCAGTCTTCGCGTTAACGGCATAGGACATCCCATTGGCCCCCGACTCTTTGGGGATAAATGAGAATAGGTACTGATCTCCTTCTTTAGAAAGCTTCCAGCCTTCGATATTCATTTTGTCAGCCATAAGACGTTTAACATCTTGTTCATTTAAAGGGTATTGAATCTCATCTTGCGAGGATTGTTTATTACAACCAACTAATACGACTATGAATACGACTATGATCAGTACGATAAATCTTCTCATATCCCGCTCCTCTAGATCTTAAGACTTCCTTCTCTTCATAATGCATATCAAATCTTTGGATTGCCCTTGATACTGGCTCGTATCCACGCTGGAAACTAACTCCCAGCCCTGCTCACCAGCCTGATTTAGCACGGTTTCAAATTCACTCTCATCTACTTTAACTCCACCCCAGAAAGTTCCTATCTTCATCTTAAGCGTTTTGTATTCCCATCTTTCCATAGTAAGCTCCTCCTTCTCTTTAATCCCTAAGCTTTAATTCGCATACCGGACACATGAACTCGTTCAATGTAACCTTGTTGCCGCAGGCAGGACAATCTTCGCCTTCTTCATTACTACCAACCTCTACAATGGGTCCATCTTTCGATAACAGAGATTCCTCTTGTTTCAATCCAACAAAGTGATCTCGCAGTTCTTGAATGTTACTAGCCATCTTCGTATTATCCATTGCAGACTGAATCACTGTGTACAAAATAACAAAGAAGACAATAGAGATTATTATCCAAATGACGATGATGATTAATGCTCCCACAGATCAACAACTCCTTTGTTTGTTGCACCTCTTAGAAGCCTAGAATCCCACTAACGACTTTGATCCCCTTACCCTCTACCTCAGATGGATTAGCTTTGATATCATTTTGCAAATAATCATAGGATAGCCATTCATAATGCTGTAGCCCTAATAATTCAGCCAACTGATCCACAGGGTTATTCTAGAACATTTCATCAAAATCATTAATGTAAAATAACTTCGTAATCTCAAGAGGAGTTACGGGGCGAGAGCGATAAGGGATTTCATGCTGGGATATCTGTAAATTTTGATCTCAAATGGTAATATTGTCAATGCCAAAATCAGGTAGACCATGTTATAATTTTTGAGATTTATTAAGTCATTTGGAGGCAGTCACATGTTTTGTACTCAGTGTGGTAATCAATTTGAACAGAATGACCGTTTTTGTGAAAAATGTGGATTTCCGATACGTGCGAAAAACGATAATCGTGAATTCATTGATACATACGAGGAACCCCTATCATCTTCAGATGGAATTGAAGCTGAAGACTTCTATGATGACGATGAAGAGGATGAGCAAGAATATATAAACGCTCTTGTCGGAAGCAAAGCTAATGTCTATATCGAATTTTGGGATCGTAGTCGTTTCTGGAACTGGTCTGCCTTTTGGATGGGCTTCTATTGGATGCTGTATCGCAAAATGTATCTCTATTCGTTACTTACCTTAGTCGGATTATTCATACTCATGAACGTCCTATATCGAGGCTTATTTTCATTGGATGAGAGCCTTATCCAGCACCCTCTGGAAAATGCGATATTTGCTTATCTTATTATGAAGTTTAGTATCGGAATCATTGGAAACTCTCTTTACAAACTGCATGTCACTCGTAAAATTTCAAATATGCACAAGGAATTAGACTCTGACGAATCCTTGTCCATCAAAGATGTAACAGCCACAGGTGGCACTCATGTTGTGCTTCCCGCGCTTCTATTCTCCATTCAATTGCTTTGTTATGCGATTGTGCTATTGCAAAATGATGGAAACCCCTTTAAAAGCAGTTCAACAGAAAGAAATCAGCAACAATCCTCACAATATGCCATTCGAGATGATGGTCTTTCGGATTATGCAAGAGGGATAACGGGCGCAAATTGGGAGGATCAAGTTGGCTATGACCGATTGTTCGTCTTTGTTAACCGTATACTAAGTGATTGGCGCGAGCAGGGTGCAGATCTGGAGTTGTTAGGGAATAATCGCTCCGCGGAATCTGAGCTATGGACCCAAATGGTCATTGAATATTTCCATGAACCAGGTTATGAGGACCACACTCTGATCGATGCTATGGAATGGGTAGCAGAACAATGGCCGACACTTATGGCTTCAAGATAGTTAACACAAGATAAAAGGTCTCCCTTTATCGAGGGAGACCTTTTATCTTGTGTTTTTAACAGGAATCACATTCGAAATGTTTCTTCGGATAGTAACTTACTCTCTATATCCAATGCTTCTACCTTGTACTCCCATTTCTTAATCGAATCCCAAGTCAAGACTGCGAACCAATAGGCATTGCCTTCATCGTCTCGAACAATTTCTGCCAACTTAAATCCATTATAATTGTCGGATACACGAATCTCGGAAACATGAGGATCAATGATGGCCCCCATAAAAATGGAAATATCATTTCGTCGCGTAGGCACTGTAATTATTGTGTTCTTATAACTTTCTTCACTCATGCTACTTGAAGTCAATCCGTTATTAACCCATTGGTACTGAGTATTGTTATATAGGCCTCTTACTTGTGTGGTCCAGTCATATTCATCGACTCTTAGATACAAATTCCCATCAGCAAATCCATTAGACGAGAAGACCAACATCTTATCCTCCCCAACACTTTCTTTATATCTCATCTCTAATCCTGAACCTTGGTGATCATCTCGATTCAGTAATTGTTGCCACTCACCATCCGTGAGAGACTTCGAGAATTGAATCTGATCATCACTCTGGCCTATAGCCTCGTCGTTGGATAATTGTGATGAAGTACCGGATACGGATTGATTTGTCGAATTCGAATTTCTTTCACTCGTCATGTTTGAATTATTCAGGTAATCCCCATTGATGAAGACAATTATAGCCATTACAGCAAGCATACTAGCCCCTAAGAATGCGAACTTACGAGTCACAGAGATTCTACCCGTAGTAGTGGATACGGCTCGCGCCTTAATTCTAGCAGCCAATTGGTCTGTGAACGTTCTCTTCCTCAAATGATTGCCTTGAAGCGCTTCATACCAGTCCGGATTAGATGGATGATCCATACAGAAACTCCTCCTTCAACAATGAAGATAATCGCTTACGTGCTCCGAACAATCTCGATTTCACCGTTCCTACAGGGATTTTCAGAATAAGCGCGATCTCTTGGAGGGAAAGCTGATGCTTCGCATGTAACACGATTACTTCTCGATACTTGATCGATAATTGAAACACCTGTCTCCAAATGTCGTTCGTCGCTTCTTCCTCTAAGAAAGATTGTTCCGCTGAGTGACTTGATTCCTTAGAGGCCATCACATCCACAAGCAGTACCTTTCGGAAAAAGGCCGTGTTTCGATAATTGTAGCTAATGTTGCGAGTGATTTTTAGAAGCCATGTTTTTACAGAAGCTTCTCCTCGAAAAGTTTCAGCATGACGGTAGGCTTGCAAAAAAACATCTTGGGCGATGTCGTCCGCCATACTGCGGTTTCTCGTTAGAAGATGGGCAAAATTCCATACGTCTTGTCCATACTGCTCCATCAATTCATCAAGAGTAACGGGATCCAGACTGGCTACGCTTTTAATATAATCATCATTCAACTATACTCACCTCAATAATATAGACAAATGAGAACAGGGTTAGGTTCACAATATTGCTTCGGATGGGTTTTTTTAAAATTATACGAGGAGTAAATAATTGGGTTTGATCTGTTGATCCATATCCTTAACGAACATAGGCAATAACATCATTTAACCTTTCTACATCACTAACGTTAATCTTCAAGGTGGAATTGATCTTTCCTGTTCCCCCGTAAATATAAGTATAACGGTTCATTTGTCTATCCATAATTGTCGGTAACCCATGACCTATTAAGGCGACGCTACCTACAACACAGCCTGTAATTTGCTCTACTTCTTTCGGCTTGGCTAGCCTAATTTCGTCTATTTTTAATATTTCTTTTAACATTTCAAAATCAATTTTCCCGTAATCTCCAGAAATAATCATCGCATAATAATCCATTCCTGATTTTAATATTAACGTTGGAGCTGTTTGTCCAATCTCTATTCCGAAATAATCTGCTCCCTCTTGTGCGGATTTAATCGTAATTTCATGATTAATGAATTCATAGTCAATCTTTAATTCTTCAAGCAGAGTAACGACATCGCTCATACCCGTTCTGTCTCTCCCTCTGAATATGTCCTTTAACTCTCACGATTATCTATCACGTTATCGTCCTAACGAGTCAATTTCACAGTTACTTAAGACGACCGATGTTTCGATTTGTCTGTCCGGTACGTTCCAATATTCGTGCAGTAGATTTACTTTATCTTCAGTGGATACAATATGGAATCCATTTTTCTCATAAAATTTAATCGCCCATGTCGCTGATCCCCAGGTGCCAATTAATATCGGTTTCTCTGTTTGATTCGTTAAATGAATTAACAGCTTGCTCCCTATTCCAGTGTTTCTTTGAGTTGATCTTACATAGGCATGTCTTATTAAGCACACCTTGCCCTTATCCTGTAAACCCATCACACCCGTTAATTGATGATTTGAATCCATATATCCCCAGAACACAACGTCCTCTTTAAGCTCTTGTTCCAGTTCCTCCATAGACATATAGGGCTCATGATATCGGTCATCAGGTATAATCCCCTTGTAGGCCGTAGCCGCATCATTAATAATATGATGTAGGGTAGCTGTGTCATTATCATCACACAATCTAATCATTTAGGGTCTATCTCCTTTGTAATATACCTTGTTTATACGAACTACCACCCATTCAACAACGAGGGGGAAATCTGACTTATTAAGTGGCTCCAACAGCATTCCAATTGCTTCTCCCCTCTTTCAACGATGTTCCGCAATGACCTTCAATTGCTCATTTCGATGCTCTAGAAATCTTCTCATATATGTCTTTAACACGGCTCTTTCTACGATCCACCCGATAAATCCTAATGGCGCGGAGAAGGTAAGTGAGTCTGTCATCATTGTCTTTCCCTTAAGCTCTTCAAATTTATGTTCGTGCCTCAGATTCTTGAAGGCTCCCTTCACCATCTGATCTACAAAGTAATACGGTTTGTTCATTTCCGTAATTCTAGAGGTTAGTTTCTGTCTGATCAAAAAATGAGTGGCTTGAAAGGTTACCGTCTCCCCTTCATTTATCAATCCCGTTACTGTCCCTTTAATAGCTCTCTCATTTGTATGTTTCCAAACGGTTCTCGTATGGATTTCAATATCCCTCGCTAAGTCAAAGCACAATGCTATTGGAGCATCTATTATAATCTTAGTCTCTACTGTAACCATAGGACGCCTCGTTTTCTAGGTGAAGTTAATAGAATGGTATAAGTCCCTCTTATTGATCTACTCTAAGGTATTGTTCGAGCCTATTTCTTACCTCTTCCCAATCACTTCCTATAATACTGTAAATCACGTAATCCACATTGTAATATTTTTTTCTCAATACCCCTTCTTTAGTTGCTCCTAGTCTTTCAATTGCTCTCTGTGACCTTATATTTTCTGTTGACGTTACAATTTCAATTCTATCTGTTTTTAACGTTTCAAATCCATATTTCAGCATTAAATACTTCGTTTCCGTGTTCACTCTTGTTCTCCATACTTTGGACGTGTACCAGGTTGATCCGATATTAAGATTGTTGTGCTCTTCTGAAATTCTAAGAAATCGGGTTGTACCTACGAACTCATTATTTTCTTTATCAAAGACTGCAAACGGATATTGTTCTTTACGTTCACGGCCTTCTAATGCCTTATATATAAAGTTATTCATATCTTCAAGAGAATTGATCTTTGTTGGGTAACCCCTCCATATTTCAGGGTCCCTTGAGCATGCAAATAATGGCTTCGCATGTTCATTTTCTAGAGGTACTAATTTAACCCTTTGTCCCTCCAACCCACAAAAAGAAAACATATATCCTTCCTCCTCTCACTCTCAACACCATTATAAACCAATTTTTCCAAATGCTCATCCATACAAAAAAACCCCAGCAAGGGGGGTTTTTGCTTAATCGAACTTATCGTGGTTTCGGCATCAGCCAAGCGTGATCCGGATCGTTATAAAACTTCCAAATCCGAACGGGACCCGCCATCACGTTCAAATAATACACTTCATAACCAGGTGGGGCGCATACCGGATGATATCCCTTAGGTATGAGTACAGCCTCACCATTTCCCACAGTCAACGTCTCATCCAACGAACGGTTGTCTGTATAGACGCGTTGTACCGCAAATCCACGCTCCGGCTTCACTTGATAATAATAGGTTTCTTCAAGCAGCGATTCCACAGGTAATAAGTCACGATCGTGCTTGTGCGGTGGGAAGCTTGACCAGTGACCTGCGGGCGTAAATACTTCCACGACAAGCAAATTTTCCGCAAGCGCGGTTTCCGGCAAAATATTGTGCACGAGTCGCTGCGTGCTTCCTTCACCACGATTTTCAACGCCAACCTGCCTGGGTCCGATCAATCGTGCGGAGTGCGTCCCTCTTCCCGGAGCCCAGCAGACGGCAATTTGCAAATCCGTGAGCGCAGTAACCGTAAACGTATCCGAGGAAGGAATATAAACGGAATACGGAGGGATTTTCTCGAATACACTCATTCGCCCACCAATACTCTTCCATTCCGAATTCTCTGTGGACAAGTCAGCCTTTCCACTAAGGAGGACAACACAAGCTTCACGCTCCTCCGTCAGACGACTCATCGATTCGCCTTCCCTTAGCGTGTATACTTCAAAACCGACATAACTCCAGCCAGCCGATTCCGGTGTAATCCGAAGAATATTGCCTTCAGAATCTGGGTGTTGATTCGGTTTCACGATCAATTTGCTCATTTCCAAATGCCTCCTTTCCTGAATCAGATTCATTGTTCAGACAAGTACATCGGAATCAACTTATCCTCAATCCGTTGCTTACCAGCGGGAAGTGACCATCTTCTTCCTCGTATAGAACTCAACGCCGTCCGATCCATTGGCATGCAAATCACCATAGAACGATTTCTTCCAGCCTGAGAATGGGAAAAAGGCCATGGGTGCGGGTACTCCCAAATTCACACCAAGCATGCCAGCATCGATCGTTTCGCGGAATTGACGAACGTTACTGCCGTCCTGGGTGAAAATACATGCGCCGTTAGCCAGTTCAGAACGATTCGCTAGCTCAATCGCCTCTTCAAGGCTGTCTACCCGAACGACTGACAGCACCGGGGCAAAAATTTCATCCTTCCAAATCTTCATCTCACACGTCACTTGATCGAAGATCGTCGGTCCGACGAAATAACCAGTGCCGTTGGATGCAGTATCTGTGCGTCCGTCGCGGAGCAGCACCGCACCTTCTTCTATGCCCGTTGCGATATAGCCTAGCGTACGTTCCTTGTGTGGACCACGAATGACCGGGCCAAGAAAGACATCCTTATCCAGCCCGTTACCTATGGTCAGCTTGTCAGCTGCGAACACCAGCTTATCGATCAACGTCTCGGACGCTGCGCCAACGGAGACAACAACAGCGCACGCCATACAGCGCTCTCCCGCGGAACCAAAAGCCGCGTTAATGATCTGTGTCACTGCACCGTCCATGTCGGCATCCGGCATGACGATCGTATGGTTCTTAGCGCCAGCGAGTGCCTGTACTCGTTTCCCTTGCACGGTTGCATTCGTATACACATATTCCGCGACTGGCTGAGAACCAACGAATGAAATCGCAATGACGTCAGGGTGCTCGAGTAGACCATTCACGACATCATGCGATCCGTGCACCAGGTTCAGCACGCCGTCTGGCAATCCCGCTTCCTTAAACAGCTCCACCAGCCGATTCGCTAACAGTGGTGTCCGCTCGGAAGGCTTCAGGACAAACGTATTCCCACATGCAATAGCAAGCGGGAACATCCAACAGGGCACCATCATCGGGAAGTTAAAGGGTGTAATTCCACCTACAACACCGATCGGAAAGCGATACATGCCCGACTCCACATTCGTAGCAATGTCTGGAAGCTGTTTGCCCATCATAAGAGTCGGTGCCCCAGCAGCAAATTCAACACATTCAATGCCTCGCATAACTTCCCCATGCGCTTCTTGGTAGTTTTTTCCGTTCTCTAACGTGATGATCCTAGCAAGCTCTTCCCAATGATCGACCAACAGCTGTTGATATTTGAATAGAATTCGAGCCCGGCGCGGGACGGGCGTCTTACTCCATGTTTGGAATGTTTCTTTGGCATTCTGTACGGCATGATCCACGTCACCCTTGGAAGAAAGCGGCACATTAGCGATAATTTCTTCGGTTGCCGGATTGAATACGGGTTCCGTCTTACTTGATGTGGAAGCGATCCATTCTCCTCCGATAAAGTTACTTAATGTTTCGGATGCTTTTGTCTCTATCATCTTAGCGCTCACCTCTCCATTACGCTTTTCTAGAAGCTAGCATATATTGTTCGACCTGTTCGACTGTCGGCATGGCGTCCGAGCAGCTATGACTTGAAATAACGATCGATGCGGACGCACTGCCAAATGTCATACTGCGACTGACGTCCCATCCCTGCATAAGTCCATAGATGAAACCTGCCGCATACGAATCACCTGCTCCGAACGTTTTGATAACCTTTGCTGGGAAAATAGAACCTCGCTGTGAGCTGCCGTCCTTGCCATAAGCGATCGATCCATCCTTGCCGTGCTTGATGACGACAAGTTCTGCGTGGTAGTCGAACCATTGCGCCGCTGTTACCTCATCGCTGTGTTCCGCATTGTCGTCGAATCGCTCCAGCATATTGAATTCCTCACGCGTGCCGATTATAATATCGCTTTTTTCCGCTGCTAGATGGTAGAATATTGCCGTTTCCTCAAGGGATGCCCACGAATAGGGCCGGTAATCGATATCGAATATAACCTTAGTGCCATGTTTACGAGCGTAACGTAGAGCAAGCAGAACCGCCTCGCGGGACGGGCTCTGCGCTAGAGCAGTGCCAGATACGAGGAGAACCTTACTTCGAGCGAGCAACGATTCGTCAACTTCTATCGGTGCAAGTAGCAGATCTGCTACGTTGCTGCGGTACATCAGAATGCTGCATTCCTCAGGGCTCTTGATTTCTGTAAAAGCGAGACCGGTAACCGCGCCGGTTCGATCTGTCGTAATCCCAGAAGTGCCAATGCCGTTATTGTGCAAATAGTCGATGATGAACCGGCCCATTTGATCGTCTGCTACCTTGCCTATGAAATCTGTTTTTAAGCCCAATCGGGACATCCCGATGCAGATGTTAGCCGGTGACCCGCCGACATATTTAGTAAATGTCATCGTCTCTTCCATCGGACGATTAATCTCATTAGCATTCAGATCGATACATAGACGGCCGATCGCTACAAAATCCAGCCCTCTATCAGTCGCAAAAGTTATCGAGTCCATCGCATTCCCTTCTTCCTGTTAATAAGGACGCGCTGTACGGAGGTTATGCTGCATCTTGTCATGCGCCTTCAGCACCTTGTCGCTTACGGACACCTCAGGTACGCCGACGTTCCACCAAGAGTCATAACCACCTGTATTCGTTCCTGGAAGCACCTTAATCTCCACCAGCACAGGTCCTTGTTCCGCTTTCGCGTCACGAAGCGCCTGCTCCAGTTCTTTGGCCGTACCGGCGGTATAAGAAGCTGCACCCAAACCTCGGGCTAACGCGGAATAATTGATCGACATGTAAGGTCCATCCAGACGGCCCGTCTCTTTGGAACGGAGGCGGAACTCATTGCCGAAGCCGTCGCTGCCTTGATCGCGCTGTAAGTTATGAATGCACTGAAATCCGTTGTTGTCGAATAGGAGAACAGTTAGCTTAACGCCCTCTTGGATTGCCGTAACCAGCTCAGAGTGCAGCATAAGGTAGCTTCCATCACCGACTAATGCATACACGTCCCGCCCCGGCTCCGCAAGAGCAACACCGAATGCGCCGCTTATCTCATATCCCATGCAGGAAAAACCATATTCCATGTGATAAGTCTTCGGCTCAGTTGTCCGCCACACTCGGTGCAGATCGCCTGGAAGGCTCCCCGCAGCGCCAACGACAACTGCTGTCGATCCGATGTAGCCATTGATAATACCAAGCGCTCTTGTCTGGGTTAACCCAGCATCGCTCTCCAGCTCGTAGAGGCGGTCAACTTCATTGTCCCACTCTGTCTTCATCTCACTGATAGCTCCATCAGCATAGCTAGTAAGGAATCCACGTTCTGCCAATTCTTGCTGCAGCGCCACAAGCGCAACCTTCGCGTCCGCTATGACAGACTCGGCTTCCATTTTAACCGCATCGAAGGAGCTGACATTCAAGCTCAGGAATGCGACATATGGGTTACTGAACGCGGATTTGGATGCAGTAGTGAAGTCTGAGAATCGAGTTCCGACCCCGATAATCAAATCCGCTTCAGCAGCTAACCGGTTTGCCACTAATGTACCGGTCGTACCCACGCCGCCAACACCTAGTGGATGATTCCAAGGAATCGCGCTTTTGCCCGCCTGTGTCTCCGCTACCGGAATCCCGAATGCTTCTGCGAATGCAAGCAGCTCTTTCGTCGCATCCGCGTAATGGACGCCTCCCCCTGCAATAATCAAAGGCTTTTGCTTCCGCATGATCAAATCAACTGCACGATAAATAGCATCCTGCTCTGCCGGACGACGCTGCAGAAAATGGACACGCTTCTCGAAGAAGTGTGCCGGATAATCATAAGCTTCCGCTTGAACGTCCTGGGGTAGCGCGAGCGTGACCGCTCCGGTTTCGGCCGGATCAGTCAGAACTCGCATCGCTTGGATGAGCGATGACATCAACTGCTCCGGACGAACAATACGGTCCCAGAACTTGCTGACCGCTTTGAACGGATCGTTCGCTGATACCGAGTAATCGGTTGGGACCTCCAATTGCTGCAATACAGGGTCTGGCTGGCGGGAGGCGAAGTTATCACCAGGGAGCAGCAGCACCGGTATACGATTGACTGTCGCCGTTGCGGCGCCGGTCATCATGTTGAGCGCTCCCGGACCGATCGAGGTCGTACAGGCAAAAATCTGCCTACGGTTTTTCTGCTTGGCATAAGCAGTGGCAGCATGAACCATGCCCTGTTCGTTCTTGCCCTGAAGGAACATCAAATTGCCAGGCTCGCGCTCTATAGCCTCGCCGATGCCTGTAACATTACCGTGTCCGAAGATACCCATAATTCCCCTAACGAACTTAATCTCCTCACCGTCCACGGACAAAACCTGTCGATCCAGAAATCGCAGCAAAGCCTGCGCCATCGTCAAACGAATTGTTTTCATCGTCATAACCTCATAACCTCAACTTTAACAAGTGATCCAAGCTTATGGCCAAGCTGTCCATCGGACTTCCCGAGCAGTAATCCTGCTCCACCGCGAACCACTCAACACCATTTTGTAGTCCCCACTGGACAATCGGGGCGAAATCGATAACTCCAGAACCGATTTCAGCGAAAGTCTGCCTGCTGTCCGCAGTCATATCCTTCAGATGAAGGATCGGCATACGATTCGCATAATTCTGGATGAAGCTTAGGGGATCTTGATCGGCTTTGCGAACCCAATACGTATCAATTTCCGCGTAAATGGTCGGATCGTCGAGCAAATATTCAAGCGCAAATTTACCTTCTATTGAGGTATGAAATTCAAAATCATGATTATGATAGCCAACGCGATATCGCTTACCCTTAACTTTGACGGCGACTTCTAGCAAGTCCCTTTTCACACTGGCATAGCCTTCCGGACTTTGTAGACCGTCTGGTAGGGAGTGACAGATGAAATCCTTCGTATCAAACAGATCAGCCTCCTCCAGCACAGCATCTAAATCATGCTTCATTCTCTCCAGCCCGACATGCATTCCCGCTGTTCGTAACCCGAGCTCCTTCATCACCGCAGCAATGTCTCGCGCGGCGTATCCGTGCAGTCCATCGATCTGAACAGCCGCCCAGCCCATTTCCTTCAGCTGCTTCAATGTTGCAGGAAAATCCTTCTTCACTTCGTTCCTCAAGGTGTATAGCTGTGCCGCTAATTGATGTCTGATCATTCCGCGATCTCCTCCTTCTTCAAATCGAGCCAATCGACTTCGCCAATTGTTAACGGAAGATTCATCGCCATTACGGAGTCATGAAGTTCTTCCGGATTGCGTGGTCCGATGATCGCACAGGTCGGAAAAGGTTGATGAAGAACATAGGATAATGAGATTTGAATCGGTGTTACCTGCTTCTGTTCCGCCAATTTCACCACACGCCTGTACCGCTCCCAATTGCTATCACTGTAATACACTCTTACCATTTCTGGATCAGAGAGATTGTCTGGCGTAAAATGACCTGAGAAAAACCCCCCGGCCTGAGAGGACCAAGACAGCAGTGTCAGCTGGTTACGCTCATGCCAATTACAAGTATCCTCGTCAGCCGAAACACAGCCCTCCCACCTCGGTTCTTTTGCCTTGGCGAGACTCAGGTTCGTACTGCTAAACGTAAAACCTACTAATTGATGGGCCGCAGCGTATTCATTCGCTTCCTGAATGCGCTGATACGACCAGTTAGAAGCGCCGATTGCCCGGATCTTCTGAGTCCCAAGCTGTTCGTTCAGCTCCTCAATGATCGGCCCAACCTCGACGCTTGGATCGTCTCTATGGAGTGCGTAGAGATCAATATAATCTGTACCCAGCCTCTCCAAGCTCTCCGCTAGATCCTTCCGGATAGCTTGCGGGTTCACCCGTGGTCCCGGACTTCCATCATCATGATGAGCGCCTTTCGTCATAATAACGACTTTATCCCTGAGCTTTTTCTCCTCCAGCCACTGTCCTAGAACTAGCTCTTTCCCTCTGTACTGATGGGCGGTATCAAAAAAGTTGCCACCCGCCTCGATATAAGCATCGAGCATCAATCGTTTCGGTTCATCCAATACTCTTAGATCTCCCGTTCCCATGATCAGCCGGGACATCAACTTGTTCACACCCTTAATCTCCATCATTTTCATATGAATTCTCCTCTAGCATTACGCCTATTCTATTGTTCTTCTATGAATACAGGTTCCCGCTTCAATCCTTCTGTGTAAGTGTAAGAGGCTCATCAAAGTAACCTGTCTTCATTAGCTGGTAGATCCATTCACCGAACAAGCTATAAGCTTGATTTCTGCATCTTCAAGCACAGCAGCAACTGAATGAGATAATCGCATCTTGGAATCCACTCCTTTTCTTTGAAGGTATGTCTCGATTTCAGAGAAAGTTTATTTTACTAGGGCCTTCATCTGGAATCGATACCATAATCAGAACTTATTCTCCCTATTCCTTCGTCATCACGTACTTGGCTAGCATTCTCGCGCCGAAGCCTGTGGCTCCGATTGCCTGTTCACCTTTGGCAGAGGATGAATCCTTCGGACCGTTCATGTCAATATGCGCCCACCTTAACGTGGGGTGAACAAATTTCCGCAAGAACAACGCCGCTGTAATCGCTCCGGCACCTTCACCGCTACTGATGTTGCAGACATCTGCATAGGTGCTATCCATGTATGATTCATATTCATCTACTAAAGGTAGCTGCCACACTTTCTCGCCGTATGGCTCACCCGAATCTTTACACCTACGCACTAGCTCATCGTCTCCGAAAATACCTGCGATCCTGGAGCCCAGCGCTCCAACAACAGCATACGTCAGCGTCGCCATATCAATCGCTTCAGATGCACCTATGCGATGCGCATAAATTAATGCATCCGCGAGTACGAGCCGTCCCTCCGAATCGGTATTGCCCACTTGAACTGTAAGACCGTTCGCATATTGGATCACGTCACTGGGGAGCACGCTGTTCCCCGATATCACGTTCTCCGCCGTCGGCACCAACACCACAATATTGGCGGACGCTCTACTCTTAACGACAATATCCAACGCCCCAAGCACACCTGCAGCTCCAGCCATATCCATCCTCATGCTACTAATATCAAAGTCGCGTTTGAGGCTGACCCCACCCGTGTCGAACGAGATTCCTTTGCCGATCAACGCGGTTAGTGGCTTCGAATCATCCGTGCAATAACGAAGCTCGATAAATGCAGGCGGAAATACGCTACCTTTACCTACAGCTATGACTCCGGCAAAGTTTTGTTGCTCCAGATCCGCGCCAGTGAACACTTTAATCTCGACATCCGTGCCGGCAAAGCGTTCCATCACTTTGTCAGCCAATTGCAATGGACGCAAATGATTGGCGGGTTCATTCGCGAGATCCCGCGCCCATATCGTGCCCTCTGCATGAATTTCTCCTTGGCGAATCGCCTCTTGGATCTGCGAGCTCGATTGCCCATCGAAACGAAGAGTCGGAGCCTCGCGTTTCTCCGTTCTCGTCTTATATTTATTGAAGGAATAAGTACCCAGGTTCCAGCCTTCGACCCATGCCGCGACCGCTTCCGCTTCTTGATCGGATGCGGTATTCACATCCCATAGTGCTTGAAAAGAAACATGGGCGGTACGACACTGCACCTTAGCTACCGCACGTCCCGTGTTTCCAGCTGCTTCCCGAATACGAGCGGGGTGAATAAGCGCAGCCTCGCCCATGCCTACAATTACAACATCCGGTTGTCCAAGGCGACCATAGAACCACGTTATCGCATCTTTGGTAGCCATATGCGCTCGCAAAACAGATGAATCGAATAGCTGGCCGACTTGCGGCAGCTCTAAGATTCGCTCTAAGCTTTCTTGGTAAACAGGGATTATTAAAGTTGGAGCCATCTCATCTACTTGTTGATCGATATTCTCATTCATCATGGATTCTCCTCTATTCACTGATGACAAGACGATTAGGATTCAAATTCAACACATAGACTTGCGACGCCATGAGCCGTAACCTCAAAGCCAATCTGGGAACCGATAATGGCAACGTCACCTTCCGTCACCGGACGTTCAAACGTATCGACGAAATAGGCTTTGCTCACCTTGCGGAACAGCTCCAGCTTCACTGAAGTTGTCTTTCCTTCCGTTTCATATCCCCGAACGATCCACTGTTTCTTAGCTTGATTGTTTTCTGGCATCTTAATCGCAGCTATAGCAAGCGTTCCTTCGACAAGCTGGAAGAAGCTCTGCGTTGTCGGTAAGTCTCCAGTGCTCGCAGCTACAGAAAGAGTTTGGAGAGGAAGATGATAATGGGATGATTGTTCGATTAATTTCTGATTACTTGCTGCATCAACCAAACAAATGCTTAAACGAATCTGATGAACTCCTGTGTTCGGATAAGCATCCGGGCCATAGGAGCCACGCAGTAGAGTGACGGAAAGTCCATTTTCCCTTCCTCGGAATCCATATTTGCAATCCGACAAAAGCATAAGGGAGCTGCCCTGCTCACGGTTAGTTGGAACTCCAAGCGCCCAGCTGTTCGCGGGTACATCCAAATCAAGTGAAGGACGTTCAATTGTACCGAATGCCATATCATATCGATAGGAATCACATTCATAACCGAATGGCGCATAAAACTGCAGCTGCGGCGTAAATTCCTTGTCTTTGCCATATTCATGCCAATCACATTCCACGTTATAATCGAGCCTTCTGCTTCCTTGATCCAAAGAAACAGTCACCTTCAGCTTGGATCTGTGAAACGGCACACTGAACGTAATCGACTGCCTTAATCGCTTGCTACCTAGCTCACTACTTTCGATTTGGATGCCTTCAGTAAGCTCAATGATTTTGCGGTATCGGCCTACCAGCCATGCATTTCCGCCCCCCTGGAACGTATCCTCCTCAATGAATCGGAATACGCCGGCGGGTCTGCTGCCATCGATAAGCTGCTGCCCCTTAACTTTGTCGATCAAGGAGACGATGGTTAGCTTCTGCACATCGAGAACTACCTTGAGCAGATCGTTCTCCAACACGAAGGAATACAGCTCCACGGGCGGCAGGTTTTGCCCAGTGAGATAGAAGTCATTTGCCGTAAGAGACGCCATGTCCCCTGCTCTTTCCGTCATGATATAAGTGCTGTATCCCAATGCCGGAACGTTCACTGGCAACAATACTCGTAAAAAAAAGTGCCCCCAATGCTCGACAAATCCGCGGTCAACAAATTGAAACTCGAGTGGATTTCCCTCGTCATCTTGAAACCCGATCGTTTGAATATTTCCATCCCAATCCCAAATCGTGATCTCAGTTAACTCTTTACGCGCGATAGTCGCGCTGTTGAACACGTTGAATACCCGTGTTTTCCCGCGACCACGATCACTTTCACCCGTTCGGAACTGATGCTTAACACTGACCCCCACACCGGCCCCAGCCCCTTCGGAGAAGCTTTCCTTCAGGTTTTCATTGGGAATGAGATAACGGGAAGTATCGATGCGTGAAGCGAGACTCCGCATGGCAGCGCTACGTTTGCTATTTGCCATAGCTGATATTTCTTGGAATGCACCAAGTGCATGATCGCGGGTTTCTGGAATGCCTGTTCCCGGCAAAATATCGTGAAATTGATTAAATAACGTCTTTCTCCAAGCTTCCTCCAATTGCTTTCCATAATACTTGGAAGAAGTCCACAGCGTGGACACACTCGACAATGCTTCAGCTTCATACAGCAGGTTCTCCGAAACCCGGTTCGCTTGCTTCAGACGCGCTTCTGAGCTGTAACAGCCCGTAAATATGAAGTTCAGCTCATTGCGTACAATTGGCAGCTGATCAGCAATTTGCTCTGTTAAAGCGAAATACTCCGCATACTTACCGAAGCGTATGGTCGGGAATATCGGCCACTCTCTCATATCGAGAATGCGCTCTATGTCGCGCCGTGTAGGACCTCCGCCATGATCACCTACCCCATACACTTTCATCATCGTGTTCAAGCCTGTTTGCTGACAAAACTCCGGTACAGTCAGCACCATTTCCGCTTCAGCGCGGGAATCGTACCAATGAGGCTCTTTATAGGCAATAACCGATCGACCAGAGGGTGCCACCCAACGATACAAGTGATGTCCTTCATCGTTATGACCGCGGCAATAGTAATAATACTTAACACCCGCGTGATGTAATGTCTCTGGTACATTAAGGCTGTGACCGAAGGTGTCCGGCTCAAAATCAATTTGCAAATGCTCTGGCTTCAGTCCGAACAAACGCATCATATGATTTTTGGCATATAGAAATTGCCTTGTCATACTTTCGCCGTTCGGCATGTTTTTGTCCGCTTCGACCCATGTGGAGGCTGTAACCTCCCATCGTCCTTCTTGTACACGGACTTTAATCTCTTCTAGCATTTCAGGATCATAGGTTTCGACAATATGATAGGCAGCTGCTTGAGAATGGGAGAAATGGTAATCCGGATACTCCTGAAGCAAGATCAGCATCGTCCGGAATGTGTTAAGTGTTGCCGACACCGTCTCATCCCAGCCCCACAGGAAGTTCATATCCAAGTGTGCATGTGCAACACAAATCAAGTCGTAGGACTTCGCCGCTATAGCCAATGAAGACAAACGTCCCTCTGCATCGTAGACCACCTGCTCCCCAAGCTTACCTTCCCGCTCTAGCGTTTCCAGCAGACCTATGACAACGGTATGAATCAGATCGTCATACTGACCTCCCCTCACCTTAGAAACCCGATTGGCATACTCCAATTGTGCTACGATGCGCTTCCCCCAATAGCTTTCAGTCACGCGGGATTTCAGCTTAACAAGGACTGCATTCAGCTCCTCGGTCTGTATGATCTCCACTCTCCTAAAATCTGCTTCTAGATTAGCTGTTAGTTCATCATTTCTATCAACATCCGCGTTTCATCGTGTGATCTCCAAAGTATCGATCGTGGCACCAATGCGATCCGTGATAAACTTCTCTAGCAATTGTTTGTCCGAAGTTCCTGTGCTTCCACCGTATTCACTAACGGACAATGCACCACAAGCGTTGCCATAGATCAAGCATTCCTCTGGTCGTTTACCTGCCAAATATCCATAAATATACCCAGCATTAAACGAATCACCCGCTCCAGTCGTGTCGACGACTTGGACGGAGAAGCTTGAACGGTATGATTGTTGTCCATCAACCGATGTCACCGCACCTTGTGAACCCAGCTTGAGCACGATGTGGTTGCTGTATGTCGCTAGCACTCTTAGGCTATCCGCTACCGTGGAACAACCGGTGAAATGACTCGCTTCTGTTTCGTTCATAAAGAATACATCAACTTCCTTCATTAATTCGAAGATGCCTGAGTACCATTCCCCGGTGTCGTCCCACCCTACATCAATGGAAGTCGTGACGTTAAGCGCTTTAAGCTTTCTCACTGTTTGCAAGAACTCAAGATGATTGCGGCTTCCCTTATAACCGGTCAAATGAACGTGGCGAGCTAATTTAACGCTATCCATGTCTAACTGCTGCAAGCTGAGCTCGGCGTTGGAACCTGCGAATGTGATAAAAGAACGATCATTCTCAGGGTTGATCGCAATGGAAATACCGGTGTTGCTCTTGCCCTTTCTTATATAACTGGTATCGATTCCATATTGGGTAAATTGAGCCCTAATTAATTGACCAAATCCGTCGTCGCCCAATACCCCGTTAAAGGCAACCTTTAAGCTGAGTTTGGCTAACGCCAAACTAAACAAAGCTGCCCCGCCTCCGACATGAATGGTCATATTTTGAACGAATACCTCTTGTCCCGGGGCCGGAAATTCGTTGCAGCCCTCAACAACCAGATCGATATTCGCGTCTCCAATTACAATGACATCGTAATTTATCAATGGCTCCTCATCTCCATATATTCCAATATGCACCTGCCGTGCACTCTATTTCTTGTGATTCCTTGTCCTACAGCTTTCACGTACAACCAGTTTATGTTCCAAGATGATATCCTCGCTAGGTGCTTCCTTATGGGATATTTGTTTCAATAGCGCCGCCATCGTCACTTTACCCATCTCTTGTATAGGCTGCTCCATCGAAGTTAACTTAGGACGGACGAGCTCCGTCAACTGGCTTCCGTCAAACCCGATAATAGAAATGTCATCCGGTACACTTAGATTCTGATCTCGTATGCAGTTCATTGCTCCAACCGCCATATCATCACTAACGGCAAATACAGCCGTCGGTGGCTGTTTATTGCTCAGTAAATCTTTCATTTGGTCATAACCACTTTGCACCTTATAATCACCGAAACGGATATTTTCATAGACGATTTTTATTTTGTTGTCTGACAGTGCATTTCGATAGCCGCTATAGCGATTTTGTCCAGAGGTAATGTCCCGCATATCTCCACCAATAAAGCCGATTTCCTCATGGCCCAGATCGATCAAATATTTCGTTGCTTCATACGCTGCCTTATAATCATCGATAATTATGGAGGTAAATTCCTGATCCATCGGTTTGACACTTGAGAAAATAACTGGAATATTTAATTTGTGAATTATGCTGCGAATATCCTCATTAATTTTCTCATGCATGATGATGATGCCCTCAACTCGCATCTCCTGAAATACAGTCAAATATTTCAACTCTTTGTCGATATCTTCAATGATGTTACACACCAATAAATTATAATCATTCGAGCTTGCTGCTTCTTCGATACTGCTGAGAATCGTAGAATAAAAGCTCGACGTGAGATCAGGAACAATGACACCTATGAGGTTGGTTTTTTTGCGCACTAAGCTACGAGCAATTTGACTTGGCGCGTACCCCAGCTCTTCAATCGCTTTATTTACTTTGGATTTGAGATCATCTTTAACATATTTTTCTCCATTTAGCACTCTGGACACAGTCGTGACAGAAACTCCCGCCCGTTGTGCTACATCTTTAATTTTAGGCTGCACATTTCTCACCTTTCTAGGTCTATCAATACGTTCGTTAGTAGGGTAATCGCAATTTCTTTCGGTTAATTATCGCATAATTATCGCTTTCACCCAACCCTGTTTAACCTCTCCAACACCACTTCTTCATCGTTTTCTACATATCTGCTACTGTTAGCCACGTATCGAACTCGCGCTTACCTTCTTGAAGGATAATCACTCTAGCGCCGCGCTCCAGTTTTCCATACGTGTTGTTGCCTGTAACACGTCCATAGCCTAATCGAATGCCATGAACCTCCCCGATATAATCATTATCATGATCATGTCCGGCAAAGGTGCCGATGACATCCCCCTGCTCCAGCATTGCCGTGAATAAACCGCTATTTATCTTCGGACAGCAGACTTCTTCGCCTTTATCACCTATACTAGTGCCCTCCTGCCAAGCTTGCTCATATTCTGGAATCGGGATATGGAAAAAGGCCAGTCCAGGTAATATACTCTCATTTTTCTGTATAAGCTTGCTAGATTCCTTACGGTACCACTCCACCTGATCGGAATGTATCCATCCATATCCACCGATAGACTCCGGTGCGTAATCTCCCGAATCAAAGAAGTATAAAACAGCCGCATCCTCTTCGTTAGCAGAGCCAACAACAGGATATACATAATTGCCAATGCCATGAATATCCTCAGGACCATCCTCAGATAAGTTATTAGCGAATTCTTTTAAGATATCATTTAATCGCTGACGCGTAATTCCTTTCTCAGAGTCATGGTTGCCATATATAACAGCGAAAGGTATTCCGGAGTCGACAACACCGGCTATTGCACGGCGGAATGCTCCTTCTTGATCCTCTACATCATAACTAGATATAACATCACCCGTAAGAACGATAAGATCCGGCTTCTCCGATGTAATAATATGTTGCATCCGAGTTAGGGTTTGAACATCCTTTTCTGGTTCAAATCCATCTTTGAGGTGCATATCGGTAAATTGTACAATCTTAAATGTACCTTCTGATCGAAATCTCAATTGGTTGCGTTCCATACGGTAGCTTCCCTTCTATTCAACCTACTGGTCTATTTTTAATTGTTATTCGACGAATAATGGCTGTGAGAACGCAGAATATCCACCTTCCAAGTAAACCGCAATGCGCACATACCCTTCATCACCTTGGCACTCATACTTAGCTTGTTTGATTCGTCCTGTCGATTCGTGCAGCACTTGTCCGTCCTTGCCAAAAAACGTAACGTACTTATACATCTTATCCAGAAGATCATTGGAACGAAGATCGACGACGACGGTATTGCCTTCCACTCTAATTGCATCAAAACCATATCCCGTTGAGACATAGAAGTTGCCTTCTTTTAGCGCTTCGATAATCGCTTCATTCGTATTTTCTTTAGCTCTAACGACATTCCATGCTCGTCTTTCTTGTCCGTACACGTGTGAATCGTCGTTGCCGAATCCCCACACCTTACGTCCTGCGGACAGGAGCGCATCCCACTTATCGAACGCAATATCATACTCTGGATTGCCGTCACCGTTATAGACCTCAACCCCAAGGTAGCTTTCCATCTTAAACATATCATCCAGGTTCCAATAATTAGAGAAATAGCGGTTCGGATGCACAAGAACTGCAAAACCACCATTCTCATTCGCTAGGTCAACAAATCTCTGATAGTTTTCTATCGTGAACTCGCTGCTATAGTTTTCCATAATCGTGTGAGGTGGTTTGACGAGCAACATATGGGTTTGACGACTGCTCACCTCGATGGCTTCGAAAACGGTAGGAATCTCTCTTTCGCCTTCGTGCTTCGTGATTTTATCATGATCTGAAATCCCGAGAAAATCATATCCTCCATACATTTTGTAAACTGTTTCAAGCGGAAACCAACCATCGCTATTCGTTGTGTGATTATGAAAGCTGCCCCTTAAGCAAGTCCCCAGCTCAACATAAGGATTACATATTTTCATCCGTCTCCCCATCCTCTCCTAAGCTGCTTTACTCCTTCATTGAGCCGATCATAACTCCCTTGGCAAAAAAACGCTGCACGAAAGGATAGATAAGAATAATCGGAGCAACAACTAAGATAATCGTTGCCATCTTTAGCGAATTCCCTGTCACTGTGATTTTATCAAGCAAATCGTATCTGACTCCCGCTGCTTGACTGAGTGTGTCCCGCATCGCTTCCGCACTCGTCAACATTTCTTGCAGTAACGTGGATAGGGGGCGTAAATCGGCTTTGCGAATATAGAAAGCTCCAGTGAACCAATCATTCCAATGTCCAACAGCTGTAAACAAGCCAATGACTGCAAGCACAGGTCGACTAAGCGGTAAAATAATGCGCAAAAAGATAGAGAAATCATTGTATCCATCAATCCGAGCAGATTCCTCCAAGCTAACATGAATTTGTTGGAAGAATGTGCGGAATATGATCAAATTCCATGCGCTGTATAAGCTAGGAATGACATATACCCAAATGTTGTTCGTCAGATGGATCGACTGAAGCAACATGTAGTAAGGGATAATGCCCCCTCCGAATAGCATCGTGAAGAAGATAAACATCATGAAGAACTTCCCGCCAGGCAATGTTTTGCTCTTTAATGCGTAAGCTGCCATTGCTGTCAGAAATACGCTTGCAACCGTCCCTACAACCGTACGAAATACAGAAATCCCAAATGCAGTTGCGATATTAGCCGCTTCAAATGCCTTACCAAAGTTTTCTAATGACCATACTCTCGGCCAGAAGTAAATCCCGCCTCTTTCAGCATCTTTGCCCGCATTGAAAGCGAGAGCCAGAATGTTCAAGAACGGAAGAATAATCGATAGACATAACGCAAGAATGAGCAAATAGTTGACGAATTTGAACGCCTTTTCACTTGCGCTGAGTTTATAAAAATCGTTCCCCATGTTCCTCCTCCTTGTGATAGGCTAAGCGGCTTTATTCCACTGCGAATAAAGCCGCCTACCTACTCATTAAACCTTAATATACTCGGAAACCGATTGGCGTTTTTGGATCTTTGTTTTTCTCGGTAATCAGCTTCAGATAGTCGTCCAATCCGGCAGCTTTCAGTTGTTTCAACGCGGAATCCAAAATCTTCTTCGCTTCATCTGTACTCTTAGTATAGTAAGAACGGATGAGACTATCGTTGTAGTTGTCTAGCGCAGCTTTCAGCTCGGTACTTCTATCGAACTCGCCGAGGAATGAAATCGGCGTGTACGTATCCGTAATAACTGCCTCTTTACGTCTATCATCATAATGCCAGTAGTCAATAGCCAATTGACCTCTTGTCGCATCCGTTTTCAGTTTATCTCCATATTCCATTTCACCGAAATCAGCCATAGAATCTGTGTCTGTGCCTCCAAGAATATCGCCCCAGCTATTGTTCACGCCTTTAAAACCAAGCTTTTTGGCTTCATTCGGATCGTTCGCTAACAAATCAATTACTTCTTGTTTAGGAACCGGATTTCCGTCTTGTCCGAGTGTATAGTCACGACCTTCCAATCCGTATTTCCAAAGCATTTTACCTTCTCTACTTGCTAGGTAATCAGCAAATTTAACCACATCTTCTGGGTTCTTCGTAGTTGACGGAATAGCCCATGCACTATAACCGGATTTGAAAGAAACCTCCATTTTGTACGGTCCTTTAATCCCATCCAATGGTCCAAGCGGTAGATAGTGTAGGTCTTGGTTGTAGTCTTGGTAATTGTGTGTGTTTGCAATGATTCCCCAAGTTCCGTTAATCGCACCTTCGGATGTACGACTTTCATCCATAGTAAACATTTCAGCTGAAATCAGCTTTTCTTTCAACATTTTTTGGAAAAAACCCACTTTTTTCATTGCATATTCTGTCTCTGCCTCATGAAGGATTTGTCCGTCATTCGTCATATTGATCCGTTGGTCTTGTTTGCCCCACATCAGGTCAGTAAACAGCATTTCCCAATCCTCGCGACCGTTAGCTCCCCAATATCCAGGACCGATTGGTACGACATCTTTACCATTGGAGTCTTTAAAGTTACCCGCTTTAATCTTTTGGGCTAATTCATACACTTGTTCGCTCGTTTTAATTGTGCTCGGATCGATTTTCAGAGCTTCTGCAATATCCTTGCGAATGTAAGGTCCACCTACATATTTGTTTGTATCATAACCAGCCTGACGGTTAATGTTCATATGAACAAAGTAAGATGAACCATTAAACTCAGGACGGAACATAACGCCATATCTCGTATCGAGCGGTAAAAAGTCCTCTTGCAAATATTTACTGAAGATTTTCGTATTCTTCAAAAATGGAGTTAGGTCAGTGAACATCCCTTCACGAGCCGCCTTCAGTACGACTGGCATCTCCGGTCTACCGCTGTTATTGAGGTAAAAAGCAACGAAATCTGGTAAGTCGCCCGCCGCAAGGCCTGCAATCAAGCCGTCTATGGAGTGCTCTGCCTTCATGATCTCGATTTCGTAATCGATTCCTGTTTGCTCTTTGATTTTCGCTTTGATTTCTGGATTCATATCTTCCGTGTAATCGTCAGTCCCCATGAAGATAAGCCCTTTAATCTTACGATCGGCAATCCACGTAGCTGGCTTTCCTTCAGGTGCAGGAGAAACCGAAGCCGTACCGCTAGCTGGTGCAGACGCTGACGGACTTGCCTTGTCGTTCTTGTTACCATTGGAGCAACCTGCGATCAGCATAGCCACCATCAAAGGAATAGCAAAATACTTTGCCCACTTCTTGCTCATGCATTTTTCCCCTTTTCAAAAAAAGTGATTTTTTATGAAATACGCCAGTAGGCGTCTCCCACCGAATGGATGGTATTTCGGCTCTATGGTAACGATATCATGATATCGTTACCATAGAGAGGTGTCCGAAACTTTACGGGAAATCTTATTCACTGTAATGACGAGGATTAAACCAATAACACCTTGTAGCATACCAATTGCCGTCGCATATCCAAACTGACCTTCTCGCAATCCCACTCGAATAACATAAGTATCTAAAATATCGGCGAGATGCATATTTCCTGGTGTTCGAAGTAAGTAAAGTTGATCAAATCCTGCGGACAATATATTACCCAAGGACAAGATGAACAGGATTACGATAGTGGGAGTTATAGAGGGTAACGTAATGTTCCAAATTTCTCTGAGCTTACTCGCTCCATCCATTTTGGCTGCCTCGTACATATCCGGATTAACACCTGCTATCGCTGCCATATAAATAATGGAATCCCAACCTATCGATTTCCACACATGGCTTCCGAACATAATCTGATAGAAGTATTTAGGATCCATCATGAAGAAGGTGCTTCCGTCTCCATTCATGTTCGTAATCACTTGATTCAGCAAGCCCGTATCTGGAGCTAGAATCCGTTGCATCAAGCCGACAACAACAACCCAGGATATGAAATGCGGTAAGTAAAGGATGCTCTGAGCTACATTCTTAAACCATTTATTGCGTATTTCATTAAACATCAGCGCCAATATTATTGGAAATGGCAGGTACAGGAACATTTTCATACCGCTAATGATCAGCGTATTTCTAACTAATTCTTTACTTTGGTACGTATTAAAAAACATTTTGAAATAATCGAAGCCCACCCAAGGACTTCCTAAGATTCCCTTGTTGAACTTGTATTCCTTAAATGCTAACAGCAAACCGCCCATTGGAATATAGTTGAAAATGATGAAAAACACGATACACGGCAATAACATAAAGTATAGATACCGATGCTGCAATACTCTTCTCCATAACATACTTCCCTGTTTTACGGGCTTCATTGGTAAAGTCGTTTGCTGCATATCCTGAATTCACCTTCTTTCTAATTAATCTATGGTATCGATTCCATAGCGAGCTTACTGATCGAATAATCTTTATCCATTCACCCTTTAATGGGATTTTAGTTCCTAACTTGATTATATTGGCAATAAATTATCGTTGAAGTCTTTCTTTGTTTGTTGCATGTCATCTCTTTGTTAAATTTTGGTTTATCAGAATTATCTAGAATGACGACAAAATTCACCTTCTTCCCTGTTATCCAATTGCGATTATAGTCGAATCGTGCATTTTTATGGAATCGATACCATAACCGTGTAAAAAAAGTGCACTTCCAAAAAGAAAGCGCTTACTGTAGTTTTATTTTACCAAATTATCAGTTAAATTACCATAGTTTATTTGAATTGTTAATGAGTTCCGTAAGCCAATGCGGCTCACGTGTAGTTATGGCATTTACTTGCATTCTGAGAAACCATTCCATTACTTCATAAGAATTTATTGTATATACCCAAACCATCAAACCTGAAGCATGGGCCCTATCCACCACAGGTGGAAGACAAGTGAAGCCATTCATGTTCAGTCCGACATATCCACCTTGTATCGCTTCCCTGCAAATGATGTCCGCGAACTCCCCATACCTCTCCATTTGTTCCAATGACAGTTCATCCGGCGTGTTCATCATCACTTGAATGTCCGGATACCGCTGTGTAAGGGTATCTGAACATCCTGTTATGAACACCCTCTTCTCTGCTCCGTACTGGCGGATGAGGTTAACTGTGGGATCAATAGCTGCTGCTGTCTTCAGATCCAAATTCAATTTCATCCCAAGAGAATCCGACTCTCGCAGCACTTGTTCCAATGTGACAATTGCATGATCCTGATATACCGGACCGAGCAGCTGTCGAATGTCGGGCTGATTTAGCTGCTCGTACGTATGTAGATGAAGATAGGGTGAATCGTCGTGCAGCAGTAGGGCTACACCGTCTTGAGATACACGCACATCGACTTCAAGGATATGTGCTCCGGATTGGATACCTTCCACGAATGAAGCCATCGTATTATCCGGATGAATCCCAAAACCCGTATGGGCAGCAACCATCGTGTTATACATGTGGAATCACTCCTTTTGCCTGCTGATAGGGTACATCCATCAGGGCCTCATCAGGAAACACTTTAGATAACGAGCTTACTAATCTGGTTTCGAAAGTGTTATTCGATGGGGCCGTTGATGACAATGTATTTTCCTTCTTAGGACTGGATGACAATCATTTGATGGCATTCCAATTGAGGAACCGTATATTCCACTACACCCTCGATTTGTTTGAATTCAAGCTTTGTCAATTGCGGCGCTAGGTACACGTCTTGGACAACACCAGGAATCGTAACAGCTACTTTTATGTTTGCTAGGGGCACGATATCCTCGATGACTTCAACTCCGTTGCCTCGTTTGACAGGTGTTGCATATAACAGATGATTAATGTAGCGGTTTTCTTGCGGCTGATGCTGTAAAGTCACGACTCCTTGCGCAGGCAAATTCGTCTTTAAAGTTTTGCTTGCTGATAGCAGACGGTTGAGTGCATACAGCACGATTTCTTTAAGAACAAGGCTGCCTTTAGTGGCATAATCCTCGAAAACATTCCATGCGATGTAAATCCCCTGTTCGCTTTCCACCATACCAGGTCCGCCGTTATTGTGGGAGCTTGGCGTATGCTGGTGTGAACAGAACGTAAACGTATCCCGGTTAAAATAAGGATCCTCTCTACGCGCAAGCTCTGTTCCCCCATTAAGCTCTATCCGTTGCCCTTGACCATACATGATGAACGAAGCATTCAGTAAGCTCGTCAAAGTAAAATCTGGCTTAAAGTAATCGGGGCGGAACTTATTCTCTTCTACCCATGTGACGCCAAGATCTATACCGAAAGCATCACGAGATAGGCGTAGTCCTGATCTTCCAGTAGCAAGTACCTTGCCGCCTCCAGCTAAATAACCATTCAGTCTGTTCTCAAGCTCCGGTGTCAATAAAACATCGTCTGGAAGAATCATTACCTTGTAGGCACTGAAGTCGACTTCCAGGTCAATGACATCGAACAATAGATTGCCTTCAAGCAGCATTCGAACCGCACCCGATTCGGTCACGCCTGTAAAGTCAGACTGGTCATTCGTCGTATGGGCACCTAGAGCTTCCAGCGATAATAACGCAATATCTGCTACATTGTTCACAGCTGTACACCACTGTTCCTTGTCGGCGACTTCCTTATAAGCTGCTCCGATTAAAGCATAGGTCGCTTCATCCATCAACCCACTTGGATGCAATTGATCCCCAATGGAGCATCTCGCACCATTAGCGATGTTCAGCGATACTTCGTAGCGAAGCGCATTGGGATGTTTGTACCCTCCGAATTCCCCCCAAGTGGTATGGAATTTACCGGTCATGCCGAGGAAATCCATGCCAAGCGCCTGAGCATACCGAGCCGACAATGGAAAATGATCATATCCCCATCCCCCCGTAGGTAGCGACTCCAGCTCAAGGTGGGTATTCATAACTGCCAGATCTCGGCGGCCTCTGCGAATATGGCCGCCATTATGGAAAATGCCCATGCCCGGCTTGATCGAATGAATCGTTTCCCGGACTCTGTTCGTATAGTTCGCATACGTTCTTTCCCCTAGCTCGATTATTGCGGCTATATCCCTTGGATCCTTATTCTCCTTGCGCAAATCGTTTACGCAATTGTGACAGTAACATTTCCGCACACCCACAATGTCTAAGAAAATGCCGTCAGCATCATATCGTGTAACAACTTCCTTGATTTGAGCTAAGAGAACATCAAGGTATGGCGAGTTCATACATAGATCATGATAGCCGGGCTCCATGAAGCTATTGCCCCATAAGGGTTTACCTTCGAAATTGCGAGTCAGCCATTCAGGGTGTTCACGCGCGGCCTTCTCATCCAGCCCTGCTGAAAGATATACAGGGGTTTTGACTCCAATCTCATGGGCAGCTTCGATCATGGCGCCAAGTAAATCAAATTCTAGCTCCGGATGCTGCTCATTGGCTTCCGATGGGTGATAAGCCCAGCCGTGATGACATTTGGAGAAAATCGTAATGGAGTCTACATGCCCTTTTGTAAGCATCTCCTGAAATTGTTGCTTCGAGAATTGGCTTCCTATGCCTGCAATGGCCTCAGAAGTATGAAAATCCAAGTGAACTTGTCTGAACCGCATGTTCATATCCCCCTATGCTCGCGTAACTTCTGTCTTCTATTTTCTATCTCTACTGTAACCGCTTGCGATTCATTGAAATAGAGCTTGAATCGACATTCCATAGGACAAAATCGACTATTATGGTAGATATCGACTGTCAGATTATTTACAATAGAGGAAAGAGCTTGCAAGGAGGACAACCCCTTGGACTGTATTCAGCTGCAAATTCCCCCGCTTCCGCAATTCATTACGATTGGTCATGGGGTATGGAGACCTGGAGATCAGCATTTCGAACGTAATTTTCAAGTCTATGATGTTTTGTTTGTCATGAGCGGAACATTGTATATGACAGAGAATGATATTCCTTATGCGATCGGGGCCGGTCATTTCTTGATTTTAGAACCCGGATTAACCCATTTTGGGCATCAGCCTTGCGAAGATGACACAGACATCTATTGGCTTCATTTCATTCATCCAGGTAAGGCAGAGCGAATATCAGACAAGCATATCCCTTGGTCCACCATCATTGATCAAGGCACGGACAACCATAACTCACCACTAGAGCAATGGATGTATCTTCCCAAATGGACACCGTTTGATGCTACGCCGCTTATTCCTCTTATGAACGAGATGCTGAATGTCCAAAATAAGCTGTGCCATGGAACTGCGCTTCAATTGCATAGCCTTCTTGTCCAATTGTTAGCCCATATGCAGCAATGGCTCTTTCAGTCCTCCAAGCCTTCACAGTCACTGCTTCATAGCAAACAAATCGAAAGCTATCTCATACATCATCGTAATGCCCCTTTTAAAGCGAAAGAAATGGAACATAAGCTCCATTTCCAGTTCGACTATTTAACTAGATGTTTGAAACGACATACCGGAATGACTCCCCTGCAATACGTCAACCACTTAAAAATTGAGGAAGCTAAACGGAGTCTGATCCACACGGACCTGCCGGTACCATTCATAGCCGAAGAAGTCGGAATTACAGATTACAGCTATTTCATTCGGCTGTTTCGCAAGAAGACGGGCATGACTCCGAGTGCATTCCGTAAGATTAGACAGGGCGTTGTTTGATTACACATATCTGCTCCGAGATAGACTTCTATTCTATATCTAATGAAAGACCAAGACTGACATTTAGCATACGCAAGATCATGAGTAGCGACTCAGATCGCGTGGCCTCAGCATTTGGTTTGAATGAACCATCCGCTGTACCTTTTACGATACCCATATTGGATAACGTAACGAGCAGTTCGAGAATTTCTGACGTACCCGCAAAACGATAATAAAACTTAACCGTGCTATCCCTCGACACCACGACCTTCTCAATAAACCCATACTGTACAACTTCATATTACGCGGAAACTCGTTGGCAAATGGTACCAGGGACTGGAAAATCAGTTCAAAGACTCTGTCGAAATCGTCTTGCACCCGTTGAATAATGCAAAATTTTGGAAACAATTATCTAAGGCTGTTCGCATTTGCTTTGTTGGCTTTATGCCGCACTCGTACCAGATGTTTTTAACAACAAGTGTCCCGGCTTTTCGCTCCGCGATTACCTCAGCTCGTCCAATGAGGCTTTCTCCGTATAATAGAGGCAGCACATAATAGCCGAACTTCCGTTTGATTGCAGGCGTATAAATCTCCCAAGTGTAATCGAATCCAAACAACTCGTTGATCAGTTTTCTATCCCATATGAAATTATCTAGCGGGGCAATCAGCTCGCAGCGCAATTTCGGCGCCGGATTTTGCAGGACGACTTCAATAAGCGGCAAATCCTCCGCGCGGCAGTACAGTGTATCCTTCATTTGTTCCACGGCAACAGCAACAATGCGAGCTTCGTGCAACAGCTGGCGGAAAACCTCGTTGCGCTGCTCCGCTCTCAATCCCCATATGTTCAGCCAGGCATCGGATGCGCGATTCCATAAAAGGCCAACAGCGCCGATTCGACGCAGTACCCGCCACTTATGATGCTCAAGCTCGTCCTTCAACGGCTCCGGCGCATTCAGCAGATTTGGCTGTATGTACTTCCCGGCGATATCGTAATATTTACGCGTTCCTTTTTTGTGATGGATAATCAACTCGCCTGTCGAGTACATCTGCTCCAGCACCGACCGAGATGAATTGTTTCCGCTGCTCCAGTGGATGACCGATTGCCAATTGAAATTTCCATCCAATTTTAAATCATTCGAACTTAGCACACCGTGATTTTGGATTTGAGCCAGCACTTGCTCTGCCAACGCTTCCATTTCGGGATAGCGCTTGGCATGTTGTCGGGCAGCCTGCCTGTATCGCTCAAAGTACGGCCAGTCCTCGACAGGGATAATAGCCAGATTCTTGTCGGGATAATCAACCAGGAATCTATCTTTATACAGCAACTCGTCGAGCATGTTCTTGGTAAATCCTCTGATTCGAGACTGCAGCACTAGTTCGGCGTTTTTTCCGCAAACATCGATGGGATCATATTGAATACAACCAACCTGCCGCACAAAATCCAATACTCCCTGCTTTCCGGTAAATTGATATTTTCCCAACAGCCCGTGCTTCAATAACAGAAACTGCCGTGCCTGGCGGTTCGTCAATTGGATCATGTACGCATCAGCTCCTTAACGAAACAAACGGAAGCCACTTGCACATGATAATGGATGGCGAGGTTGATTATCTCAATAAAGTTACAGTCAGCTTCTTGCCATAGTGGTCGTATCCCTTGGGGAGCTTCATCAGCGAACCCCTTTCCTAATTTTCCAATAACCGAACTTTGCTCTTTTTCAACAATTTCAACCACGCCTCTTCCCCCTATCCTTTGGAAAATACACACACAATAAATAAAAAAGCAAACGTATGTTCCTGTATGATTTTACCATTGTCCTGAGCATAAAAACAAGAGCTATTGAAATGCTGCCCGTGTCCTAAGTGTCGCAATCATTAAATCAATGTAATTGAGCGAATCTGTCACATCTCATCTATTATTTAAGATCATCAATATTACACACTCCACTTGTGTGAAGTGTGTAGATAAAAATCAACAATTCGTTGGCTCTTTCGTTTTAACTACTAACCGGTAAAACGCCCGAATAACAATCCGATTAACAAGGATGCAACTCCAATAATAACTAACAGTGCTCCGATCTCGATACTATAGGCTGTTGGTGATCCATGCCGAGTGGGGTCAACTGAATCCCCGTAGCCAGAAACGCCAATCACTCCTTACGCTGTGGCTTCTCCGGATTAAAAATGGCGCCTGCATATCGGGCTAGACGGAGACTTATCTCCGTTCGCAATGTCTCTCGGACGATGCCGAATTTATCCTCATACCCGCGGCAAGAATAACGATGATAGATAATCCCGTCTGCTGTCTCATCATCGAATACCTTAATGTTCCGAATCTTCAGCTCGCGACGAAGCGCGAACAACTCCTTACTGATTCTATCCATTACCATTTGGATGAACTGCTCGAAAAACCGTTTGAAAAGATTAGGATTCCGCTTAACCTCCTGCAGACTCTTGTCACACATCGTAAGCATATGGGGGTACATGATCACGTCACGGATCATGGTAAGCTCATCATTTGTTGCGCGTCCTTGAGTTTTGTTATGACGATCCTGGTATTGCTCCTGATGCTCTGTTAGCAGCATTTTCCCTTTCCATCGTTCGTTACCATCGAGCTTAGTCATTTGTAATGTCCTCCGATCTGCTCCGTACGTTCCCGCGCCACTCCGCTCGACAGCAACGATGATGCCCGCATGATCGCGCCACTACCGTATCTATCTTTGATGGCATCCGTCGTCCGTTCAATATCATACGCTGCTGCCCGATCATCAAAAAGCGTAAGCTGATACGTGCTATCGTCGGATAGCTGTGTCAACGAAATATAGAGATGACTCAGTGGAAGTCCGTGCCAATTGTCTATAAAAAGCTTCCGCGCAGCAGAGGCAATCTCGTGTGTAAGCGAGGTCGGCTGCGGCAGTGTCATCTGCCGTCCAAACCCCGATGAGCGTTGTCCGTCCGTTTCCGCGGCTCCTACAAAAATAACCCGACCTTGATAGCCAAGTCTGCGCGCTCTCCGGCAAACCTCCACAACTAGCTCCAGTAGGACGACCTCTATATCTACCAGCTTTCGGTAAAGACTAGCTCGCAACGTCTTGCCATGACTTACGGATTTCAGATCTCCTCGGATCGATGCCACGACTGGACTCGGATCAATCCCTCGTGCCGTCTGCCAGTAATATTCCGCTTGGATGTCGCTTTGCTTACCCATTCGTTGCCTCATGCGCCGTTTGAAGTCAGCTAGCGGCATTCGGGCAATGTCACCGATCGTATTTAAGCCCATATACATAAAGTGCTGCGTCATCCGAGATCCTACCATAAACATCTTATGGACCGGCAGCGTCCAGAGCTCACGCTCAATATTGTCGTAATCCAGCCTAAAAATGCCATCCGGTCTTTTCTTCGAGAAATTATCAGTGGCTTGCTTAGCTAGTATCTTTGTGGGGCCAATCCCCACACGCGACCAAACGCCTGTTGATAGCTGGACACGTGTTTGGATGTTGTAAGCAAGCTCTTCAGCAGTCCCATAATGATCGAGGGAGCCTGTTACATCCAAGAACTGCTCATCGATACTGTACGGCTCGACCTGGTCTGTGAAAGATTCGAATATCTCCGTAATCAAAAGGGACACCGTAATATAACGCTGCATCCTTGGACGAATAATAACAAGATCTGGACATACGGCAAGGGCTTCAAAAACGCGCGACGCTGTCGTCACGCCCTTCTCCTTAGCCATTGGACAGGCTGCGAGGATAATGCCGCTTCGTCGCTCTGGATCCCCAACCGCTACCGGTTTGTTTCTATATTCCGGGTGTGCCGCCTTCTCTACGGAAGCATAAAAAGATTGACCATCGATCAGAAATATCGTCCGTTCACGAGGCATAACGCATCACCGGCCGAGCGGTCACTATACGATCCGCTGCAAACAAACGCGGCTGCTTCTTCCCAACTTTATTATCTAGGTTGGTCAAATCTCTTCACCTCAGCAAGAACGTTTGTTCTCATAATACTACGAACTAGTGTTCTCATCAATGCATAATTTATACCTGTTTGTACAATTTTCACGGGCAATGGGTAAAAATGCGAAGAAGGAGCTTCACAAAGCAAGCTCCTTCTTTCATTAAACGATATGGCTGTCAGGTTAACTCAGATAAATGGTAGAACGGATCGCGGTTTTTGGAAGTCGCGCTTGCTCTACTTGAGGAAGTACAATCAAATTCCTTAATTGGTTTGCTTGTATTGCCGGGATTTCATACCCCTGATTGGGACAGTGTTAGGTGGCTCGTTTGCTTTAGCGGCAAATTGTTTAACACTTCCGTACATTTTCATATCATCAAGATAACAGCTGTAGAATTCATTAAATTCATCACCGTACAAAGTCCAGATGCTTGAAAAAGTTTTATCATCATCATGGAAAATTGTAAAGCTTGGAGACAAGCTGTCCCAATAACCTAATCTACCTTCAGAATCAAAACATGTGCGAAATTCACTATGACGATTTATCACCGTAGTTATCATGTGGATATAACGAATTCGATTTAATTAATTCATGCCTTGGAGATAGGTATTCGGAAATCATTGTGATGAGCGCCTTTGGATGAGATAGAAAATTATGCATATAACTAATTACAAATCATCTCTGGAAAGGAGCAATAGAAGATGGCCGATTCGATTAAGCCCAACGGTTCACAGCATGCCGCACCGCCATCGGACGATCCGAAGAAGCAAGGCAGATCTGCAGCTAAGAAGAAATCGAAGTAACTCTGATATCAAATGAATGGATAGGCCGCCGGTTGGCACTTTGGATCAGCCGGCAGCCTTGCTGTTTATTGAACTATAGTGTCCCGTTCAAGGGAAGATCAGAGAGTCGCAAGACGGTTATTGACTCGTCGTTGAAGATTTCACCGTTATCACGGAAGCCGAAGCTTTCATAAAGCTTTTTGGCAGCGACGTTATCGGGTTTATAAGGAATCCAGCAGTATTGTGCTGGTCCTGCCGGAAAGGTACGGATAAATTCCAAGATTTTATTCATAGCTTCCCGACCATAACCCCTGTTCTGGTATTCCTTATCAACCATCAGTCGCATGATGCAATAGTTATTATCTGCGATTGACGGTTCTTCGTAACCGGTGATTCCATAAGCCAACATAACAAAACCGACCGGTTGCTCATCTGCGTAAATGGCAAATGGAAATGGATGTCCCCCATTGGTTATTAGGACATAACATGAAGCCACGCTCGACAGATTGGACGCAACGAAGCCACGTTGGTTTTCTGATACTTCCAAGTTAAATATGGCACGTCTGTTTTCCAGTGTAATTTTTCTGAGCGTAATCACGAATGACTTCTCCCTCCATTTCCCGCTTATCTGTTCCGTTTCTCCTATAATTAAACTATCGTGTCCCGTTAGAAAATCAAATCAATCCGAGGGAGCTTAATGAATGGTCGACCGAGGGGCGAATGCCCCGATACGTGAAGATGATGTTAGACTTGAAATCTCCAAAGTGCTAATTATTATTTTTCAGGTGCTTTAAAATTGTTTTACCCCCATAAAAAACAGCCATCAATGCCGCAAGAACACTCAATCCTAATAACTTAGAAAATTCGACATCGAATAGTAATGTAATAATCCATGATACCAACCAAGTCCATCCCGCCCACCAAGATGAATATCCCAAATAAATAATGCTTGGTGAATCCGTAATTTTATAAAGTATTGCACCAACAAGTAAGAACCCAATGGATATATATAAATGCTCCAAAAAAACACCACTTTCATAATAGGAATGCTGCCCGTTAGTTAAACAAAAGCAGCCGATCATTGCGACCGACTGCTTTTGGGTGTCATTATCGATAGAAGTGAGTTCGACTCAGTAGTCGGCCAAGCCGAGGTAGTGCAGCGAGAACAGGTTCCCAAAGCCGAACGCGGAATACGTTTGTTCAAACCCGAATAAGGTCCGTGGAGTGTTCTTGTTGGCCACGGTCAGAGTTGCGTAGGCGGCATTCGCCTCGAAGAAGCTCTGCAGGCGGGTTTTCCCGCTGTCGATCCCCTCGTAGTACTTGTAGACGAAGAAGAACGAATTATCCTGCTTCAAAAGCTCCTTGTTTACCGCGACGTCGCCGTGCCAGTCGTCTCCCGTCTCACCCTCCGGCGTGGGAATCGGAAGCCACAAATAATTATAGACTCCTCTGTTGTACGCCGGGACGGTGTGGGCGATGGGGTTGATCATTTTGCCCTTAGCCAGGCCGTCGTGGACGATGCTGTTCGCGTTCAGGCCTTTGGCTGCGGTGAAGCCCCAGAAGAAGGCCGTATAGTAATTCGTGTTCAGTCCGGCGACACCCTTGCGATCAAAGAAGTATGCTTTTTTCTGCGTCGCCCCCTCGTTGTCACCCTGGCTACCTACCACAAGATCCATCACTCCTGCCTTGTTCTCCTTCGACAAATTCGCGGCGAGATCCTTATAGTAGAAACGCTGGTCGGTATTCTTGAAGAGACTGAATTCCTTATCTTCCTTCAGGCGCTTCATGAAAAGGGCGATGTCGTCCTGTGCATTCCCGTCTTGGATCTGGTAGGGGGCCGAAAGGGCGACGGTCGGAACGGATTTCCCTTCGATCTGCTTGCGGTAGGCGTCGTAGTTGCCAATGTACTTGGCAAATTCACCTTTCGTTAGCGGCAGGCGCGAGACTGGCCATTCCGGAATTACACTGATCGGACGATTCTCCTGAACGATGCCGTAGACGGAGACGTCTTTCAGGTATTTGCTGTCGTTCTTGAAGGTGGAGTATAGGAAATCGGTTACGAACTTCTGGGTTTTGTCTTCCTCGACGCCGTTCCATTCGAAATTGCCCGCTGAAGGCTTCATCTTATTGGTATAGACGAATGAAGGCACGTCACTCGCCAGGCCGAAGATTTGGATACCGGCGACTTTGCCGCCGCGCTTCTTCTGATCGCCTTTAAGGGCATCGTAGAGCTTGGCGGCTTCCTTGTAATTTTTTGCATCGAGCAAAACGTTATTCGTGTTCTTGAACTTAGCGACGTATTGCTTGATAGCCGCGAGGTCCTTAGAGTCGACATTAGAGCTATTATAGACGAAGTAATAGTTGCTTTTTTCCTGTGTTGTCCCGTTGGCGGCGCTGGCAAATGTGCAAAACGGTAAAAGAGCGCAGATGGTTAACAGGGTGATGAAGATGTTTCCACGAAATGTTTTCAACTTAAGTATCCTCCTAAAGTAGCCCTCTGAATATATATGTTACCTCACAAGTAAATTTACGGAAAGGGAAATGAAGAAAAGAAGACGGATTACCTATCGTTCTCCGTTAGTTCAATGCTATCTTCCATTTTAGGTGTTCAAAATTCGTCGATCAACGAAACTCCTTTTGTAATCCGCATTCTACTATCTCGCAAAAAATCACGTGTCCAGTCGTCTGGTTGACTTAAATCCCAGCTTCGGTACATACCGACGAAAACGATAATTTCGCGTAGTCTAAGGAAGAGCCCAAGCTGATCCTTCCAACCTTCAGGCAAATAACGGCCCTCCTCTGTATAGCCTTGCTCGAAATGTTTAATGAAAAGTTCTTACTGCACCTTCCATTCGGACTTCGAATCTTCCCCGAATACATACAGCAAATAATAGAGTTGGATCGCAATGTCTTCGGCATACCAACTATACTGACATTCGTCGAAGTCGAATTAGCCCCTCACGAGAAATTAGGCGTCGATTTCTTTACGAAAGCAGGACCCATCACTGATATTGATCTTATGATAACGGATGAAGAAGCTAATATTGACACAATTGAAGAAATAGAAAGCAAAGTGTCACTGTCCTAATTGCCAAGACAAGCGAAAAAGAGTAGATCACTCCATGGCACCGGATGATCTCCCCCTGTACTCAAAGAGCTGCGATGAGCAGCTCTTTAGAATCTATATTATTATCCTTCAACTAATTGATAAAATCTAATGTCCCCTCCCTCTGTTTCAGCTATTAACATGTCATTCCGCTCTTTGACACGAAAGACCTTTGTTCCGACCCCCAGTTTATTTGCTGTTCCGTTTTTAAAAGCTCTACCCTTATTACTTTGGCGAGTAATTTCAGTTTCTTGTATGTCTTTGGTTAATTCTAACTCATCTACCCAAGGAATTCCTGCATTATAAATGGTGTCTTTATACATAAAAACATTAGCATTCGGTTCCATTTTTAAAACTTCACTTGCGGTTGGATTTCCAATTGTTTTAGTGGACGTGCACCCTGTTGTTATGAAACACACTAACAAAAGAATATACATAACGATTCTCACGCACTTTCCTCCTTCAATTAAAATGATAGGATTAATATCCTTATACATTAAGACCCTAATATTTATTTGAAGGTTGCATTAATCACTCTTTTAAAAGGTCTTGATAATTTGGCGGAAAATCCTCTTTGTTAGGCCCCTTTACGTGCTCGAACTTTACGAGCTTAACATTCACAATCGGGGATATTTCAAACGTAAATAGATCCTCACCAACTGTAATGTGAGGTCCTACAGTAGGAATTGCATCAAGGGTAATCAGAAAGTCATACCCTCGATATCCATTTACTCTTTCAACATGTATCACATCCACGAAATAAGGATACAACTCAGGAGCAGCGTTCAAAACCTTGGAATATACCTCAGCGATCTTGTCATTCATGTATGGCAACAAAAAAAGTACAAGCATATCTTGAAATTGTAATTCCCTAGAATCTTGTACAGGTTTCTTTATTTCAGCAGTAGCACATGGAGTCTGCCATGTAACTAACAATACAATGAAAAGTACAAGTACAATGATAAACTTGTTTCTCATTTAATGACCTTCCCTTCTACAAACTATACCGATACGTTTTCCAAAAGGGGATTTTTTCAATACACAGAACCGTCCGTTAGCGCATGAGGGAGCTTATTGAGCTATAGTGTCCGTTAGTTCAATGCTGCTACCGCCGCGCACCCCACCTCCTCCGCTTTACCATGTATCTCCTTTTTTCTTGTGATAAAACATAACCCCCGGTGATTCTAAATCACCATGGATCTCCACTCCCAGAAAATCGCCGCCTCCGAAACTACCTGCCTGGTAATTTGCATATCCCCGCCCCATGCGTTACTATATTTACATCGACAAATTTGCAGGTCTATACAAGGAGGTTCAAGCACCCATGTGCCCCCGTACCAAAGAACAAAATGAGCTCATCCGCATGCAGCGCAGAGACCAGATCCTGGACGCCGCCGCGCGCACCTATTTCCACACGGGCGGTAGCTTTGATATTCGCGACGTCGCTCGCGACGCCGAGCTCGGTTACGGCACGGTATACCATTATTACCCCAACCGGCATTTATTAATAGAAGATGTGCTGGGCAGTGGCTTCGAGCGATGCGAGCAAGCCCTGGCAGAATGGGCAAACATCTGCGGCGGCAGCCCGGATGATAGGCAGCTGTTGACGTATTGCAAGGCGCTGCTCCGGCTGTGGCAGTCGGACGCCCGCGCATATCTCGTCTACAAAATGGCGGCGGAACATTATGCAGGACTGCCTGAGAAGGATCGGCACCCCATCAAGAGACGATTCATGGATCGGCTGTACGTTCCGCTCCAATCGATCGCCCAGCGCGAAGACGACAGCATCGACCATATGCTTGCCGTGCTGGTCGGCTGCTGTGGGCTGCACTACTATGCGGGTACTTCCGAGCTGGACGTCGATCGAATCGCCAAGCTCGCGATGCAAGCTATTACGAAGGAGTCCTGATACGAATATGGTCATCTTAAAAAGCAAGCATGAAATCGAGGCCATCCGCAAGGCATGCCAAGTGGTGGCCGAATGCCATCGCACGATCGCCTCGTTCATCAAACCGGGAATCACGACGAACGAGATTGAGCGCATCTTCGAGGACATTATCTTGAAGCACGGCGCCAAGCCCTACACGAAGGGCTACAAGGACTATCAATATGCGACCTGTGCCTCCGTCAACGACGTGATCGCGCATGGCTTCCCTAGTGATAAGCCACTTGAGGAGGGCGATATCGTGACGATCGACACGGTCGCGGAGCTCGACGGCTGGCTCGGCGATTCGGCCTGGAGCTATGCAGTTGGGAAGATCTCGCCGACGGCCGAGAAGCTGATGCGCGTCACGAAGGAATGCCTTGACCTCGGCATCGCGCAGGCGCAGCCCGGCAATCGGCTCGGTGACGTGACGAGTGCCATCCAGCGGCATGCCGAATCGAACGGCTTCGGCGTCGTGCGCGACCTTCTCGCGCATGGCATTGGCCGGGACCTGCACGAGGCACCGAACTATATGCATGTCGGCAAGCCCGGGAAAGGCCTCCGCATCAAGGAAGGCATGGTATTCACGATCGAGCCAATGATCACCGAAGGCACCTACTTCATGACAATCGATCCGGACGACTGGACCGCGCGGACGCTGGACCGCAAGCTCGCCGCCCAATACGAGCATACGATCGCCATCACGGCTGAAGGTCCACAAATCCTGACCGCGCAATAGAATAATTAGAGGCCGACCACGAGATGGTCGACTTTTTTTACGTATTCGGGCCAGATGATGCAATGCAAGGTCTCCCGCATGATGGCTGTGGGTGTCGTTAATCGAGCAATTCTGCCCGTTAGTTGAGAAAACGACAGCCAGTAACAACGGCTGCCGTCCCTTTGAGTTTATTGAACAAACGTGTCCCGTTAGCTTAGTTTACGTTAATAAGTGATCATACTTTTATTTTGTTAATATCCATTTTTCTGGGTCCGGAGGTTTTGGTATCTGAACAATAGCTCTGTCAGCGCGAAACCAAGCAGTTTGTTGAGCTCCATTTAATTCATACGTTCTCTGATAGTGATCACCGAAATCTTTAGCCCTTGAAGGCCGTATATAGGAACCATCTAAAAACTCTAAATTATTAGCGATTGAGCATAACTGCCCGTTACTTCAATCCTCTGGTTCCATAAGGTTCTCCGGTAAGCGTCAAAAGGCCCCCACCTTAAATCCAAGGTGGGGGCCTTTTGACGCTTGACCAGTTACTTAAGTTCTGTAAGCCCTGTAGTCATGATTGTCAATAAGAACTTGACTGTTTCTGCGCGAGTTAGTTTATCGTTACCGTGATAGCCTTCTACGGTTGGGGCTGTCTTTCCAACCGAGTACCCCTTGGATAACAGGTATTGTATTGCATCGTCACCTTGGTAGACGAATCCATCAACAGCTGTGATGATCTCAGCTACTCTGGTGCGAGTTAGCTTTGTTTCTCGGGCTTTGAGATCATAATAACCCGGTATTGGAAGTTGGTATCTAGCTCCGATGTTGTATAAGCCATCAGCCCAATGGAGATGTTGTTGTAGGTCGAGTCCTGTTGTGTCAGATTTAAGCGCACGAAACAAGAAAGCTAAAAACTCAGCCTCCGTTACTGGTTGATCTGGTCTGAATGTGTTGTCTGGATATCCCTGAGTAATATTTTTACTGATTGCCCAAGCAATCTCTTTTGCCGCCCAATGCCCCTTAAGGTCTTTCATTTGATCTGTGATTTTCAAGTAGTTAGATGGAATATCTAACTTGACGGGAGAAGTTGGAAATTGATTTACTTCAGGCTTTGTAGGCTCAGAATCCTTCGTTTTGCTAAAGTTTATAGACATTACGAAGCTTTTGTCATCATAGGTGACTGTTGCTCCTAATGTTTCAAAGAATAGACGTACAGGAAAATAAACAAGACCATCCTCATCCTTGAAAGGAGGGGCGCTTAATTCAACCTCCCGCTCCCTGTACGGGTCATCCGTACGTACCCAAGCCTTAGCTAAATCAAAATTTGTCGCTATAGACGTGGTCTCGGTGTATGCGTAGGGTCCAATATTCCCTAACTGAACATCTGCACCAATTGCCTTAAAGAGCCCACTAAAAACTCCGGTTATTGGCATAAATAAAGTGCCGTTTACCATCTTCATTCGATGACCCATCAAATCAACGTAACTACGGTTAAACCTTAAGCCGATATTGTCCTCGCTGTATTTTCCAATCGGCTCATCAGACAAAACACTAGCCAAATCATTATTAACACGATCATTAATTGTTGTGAAAGACCAGCTTTTATTATTCACAGTTGCAGTATAGGTTTCGCTGTATTTTAAGTTCTCTTTAGGGATTAATAGTAGGGCGTCAGGTGAATACATCTGATTACTCTCACTAAAGACAGGAACGTCGTTACCCTTGCTATCCTTAAGACTAAAGCTTGGGTTACTACCCAAATCTTTTTGTTGGTACGAGATAATAAAACCTGAACGCTCTACTCCAAATTGCTCCAAAGGATTAGGAACTTCTCCACCAGGAAATGCAACAGGTACATTCTTTTGCCCATCATAAGGGTATACAGTTACAGAAGAATTACCTTTCTCATTCCCAAGCGAACCGACAACCGAACCACCCTCTTTAGCTAGTCCAATAGAGGTTAGATTGGGACTAATAAGTGTCATACGGTGGTAAGGTACTTCAATTAAGCTTCTTACACCTGTAATAATGGTTCCATTCCCCATGAAGATAGCCTCACCAACATGATCGTAACCGCTTGCTCCGACAAAGTTAGCTCTATCAGCAGGTGTAACTCCTGTGAACCCACTGTTTCCCGGAACCTCATCATGGAGCTCAAAAAGACTGACGGTATTCGTAAATAAATACTTTGCATGGTTTTGCGCAGCCTTTATAAGGTAAGGATCCAGCTTAACCTTGGACAAACCAACCTTTGTTCTTACAGCATTAAGATAATCTAACCCATCTAATTCGTCTTGTGTATACTTGTAGCTTTCAATTGTGACCTTAATATCCGTCGTTTCTGCTGCAAATACATGGTGTGGAGTTAAAGCTCCGAATGCTCCTGCTGTAAGAGTTAAAGCTAGGGCTAATTTTGTCATTTTTTTGCTTAAAGATTTTTTCAAAGTAAGTCCTCCATATAATGTCTAAGCAAATAACTTTTTTTCTTTTTACTTAGAATGCATTTCTTGAATGTTATATATTAACATAAATTTCCATGCAACAAAGATGATAACTGTAGTTTAGCATTTAATTTCAAGTTTGTAACTCAACTTTCACAGTACAGAAACCATCTTAGCAACCGTTTGCACCTTTCCCGAACCAAAAGATGATATTTCGAAAAAACTTTTGAAACAATTAAAAGTGCATAATAAAAGACCTCAAATAAGAGATCAATTTGGGCTGTTTTAAACTAAGACGTAACTATTTATTTTCTATCTCTAACTATCTTTTTTTCTTTCTTACTTTTATGGCAACCATTATACAAACAAATGCTCCTATAAAAGTTGAAAAAATTGCAATAAAAGCACCATTATCCATTTGTGCATCTCCAAATCAAATTGTAGATTAATTTTAATAGATTAGTTAATTATTACAATTTGTTTCTATGCCTGGTTCTTATTGAGATCAAGGAGGCGAGCAAGATCCCTGCACAAAAGCCGGTGATTGGCGCTACGACCAACATTCCGATGATATTGCCGCCCGAGGTTAGCAGCAGTTTAAATCCTGTCATGAAGACTGCGACCATCGCCGCGAAGCCCCAATAAAACAGTTTTTGTTTGGACGTGATGAATGGGATCACTTTCGTATAGGGATCCGTTTTATAAAGCGCGACTCCAATTGAACCGACTATAACCATCATGCCAGTCATCGACAGACCGTGCTGTAAAATTTTGTACACTGGCAGGTCCAATAGGACGGTAGACTGCAGTACGGTAAGTTGCTGGACCATATAACCGCCCTCATGCGTAAAGGCGTCGACCGCAACATGCGAGAGAAAGCCGAAGGAAACAGATACGATGTAGATAATCCAGTCGCGAAGCGTTCGCAGGCTCCATATGCCTAAAAGGCTATACGCCCTCCGATTCAAGCTAAAGGCGGATGGCAGGTGCAGGACGAGCGACTCCTTAACAAAAGTGTGAATAAGATAGGCGAACAGGATACATAGCGGAATCACCTGAAGGACAAAGCCCGAGAACGAATGACCGATCGTCCGATGTGGCTCCAAGGCGATAAAATATTCAAAATCAGGGGCCATACTTCCCAGCACGAGGCCGGTTACACTGAACCATCGCGGGTTGATGAATTTTAAGGGAAAAGCATAGGTCGGGTGCGCGAAGGTAAAAGGCATCGGTTAGCGACTCACCTCCTCTTTTTACCTATAGACGAACCTAAACAAGGATGGGTTGCTAAAATGTAACATGGAAAAAGTGACTTCCTACTCGATTAGTTGAACAACAATCAACTTTTCAACATCATTAAGTGGGTGTCCTATCGAGGATTTGCTCTGTACTGCTCTCCATTTGTTCATATGTTTCCTTCAGTCGCTTTACGTCCGCCTTGGGAGGATAACCAAACATACGAGAATATTCACGACTAAACTGGGATGCACTTTCATAACCAACCCGATAGGCAACCTCAGTAGCATCCGCTGACTCCATTAACAATAGACTCCGGGCTTCTTGCAACCTAAGCTGTTTTTGAAATTGAAGTGGACTCATGGCAGTGATTTCTTTAAAAAGTCTGTGGAACGAGGAAGTGCTCATACTAGCCACATCAGCAAGTTCTTCAATTCTTAAAGGTTGATCATACTGTTGGATAATTTGGTCGATTGCCCCCCTGATGCGATAGGTATTGCTTCCTTCCAGTGCAATTTGTGCAAGTATTACGCCATATTGCCCTTGAAGGAGTCTATAAATGATCTCTTTCTTAAGAATAGGAGCAAGGAAGGGAATGTCTTGAGGTGAATCGAGCAATTGAACCAAACGAAGCACAGCATCCAATATGGGTATCTCGATTTGACCCACAAACATAGCTCGTGAAGCGTATTCCTTTGAATTGGCTTGAATATTAGCGTCTTTCAAAACCTCCAAAATTTCATTCTGGCTAAAATCAATTTTCAAGCTCAAATACGGAGCATCGTGTGAAGCCTTAATAACCTGCCCTCTTACCGGAAGGTTCATAGACGTTATCAGATACTTGGACGGGCCATATTCAAGGCGTTCCCCAGCTAGAAAGATTTCTTTAAGCCCTTGAGTGATAAAACAAAAGGAAGGACTATACACTTTGTAGACTGGCTCACTCACCCTATCCGAACGAATAAGGAACAGGGAAGGAATAGAAGTCTGCAACACTCCGGCATGTTTACAATGGTGGTGAATCAGTTTTGTAAGGTTATCCTGTAGAATTCTTATTTCTTCAACCATGGTCTCTCCTTGATGCTTTATTTTGTTTTATTATACGCCATTAGTTTGCTATTAAAAAATCGTATTGAGAGGATTAGGCAATCATTTAAGACAAATTAGATATCCGTTCTTTGTTCAGGAGTGCATAATAAAGCCATGCCCAGAGTTACTAAGTAGGGACAATGGAGGGTTTTAAATGCAAAAGGTAATTTTGAACAATGGTGTTGAGATGCCTATACTCGGTTTTGGAGTATTTCAGATTGTAGATCAAAATGAATGTGAACAAAGCGTTTATGACGCTATTATGGCAGGCTATCGGCTGATTGATACAGCTGCCTCTTATCTGAATGAGGAAGCAGTTGGCAGAGCGATCAAACGGAGTGGTGTAGCAAGAGAGGAATTATTTATCACTACGAAGCTTTGGGTTCAGGATACAGGTTATGAGAACACGAAGAAAGCATTCGCGAAATCACTGGATAGAATGCAATTGGATTATCTGGATTTGTATTTAATTCATCAGCCATATGGCGATGTGCATGGCTCATGGCGCGCTATGGAGGAATTGTATCGTGAGGGAAAGGTCCGTGCAATTGGCGTTAGTAACTTCCATGAAGATCGTCTAATCGATTTGATTATTCATAATGAAGTCGTTCCCTCCGTAAACCAGGTAGAAACACACCCTTTCAATCAGCAACTCGAAAATGCAAAATTCATGAAAGAGAATAAAGTTCAGATCGAATCCTGGGCACCTTTTGCTGAAGGGAAAAATAACTTATTCCAGAATGAGGTATTGGTATCCATAGCTGAAAAGGTTAATAAATCCGTTGCTCAGGTCGTTTTACGTTGGTTAACGCAAAGAGAAGTCGTTGTCATTCCAAAGTCTGTTCGTAAAGAAAGAATTATCGAAAACTTCAACATCTTTGATTTTGAATTAAATCAAGAGGATATGGAGTCGATCGCTACATTAGATACGAATCAGAGCCTGTTCTTCTCGCATCGTGATCCTGAAATGGTGAAATGGATCGGTACCCGAAAACTTGATATCTAACAATCGCTAGAAGAGGCTGCTCCATAAGTGAAAACTTTTGGAGCAGCTTCCTTCTTTTACATCCCAAGCTGACTACCGCCACGAGAATGGACTTTGTTGTAATAGTTCCTTTCTGATCGGTGAATAATTAACTGGAATCCACATGAAAGGAGCAACAAAATGACTCAAATCAACAGTGCCAACGATTCACAACGTGCCGCGACGCCATCAAACGAACCTAAGAAACAGGGGAAATCCACAGATAAGAAAAAGTCGAAGTAATACTGTTGTCCAATGAAAATTAAGTTATTGACTGACAGTGCTGATTTTACGCATTTTACAACTAACAAACAAAAACCCAGTCAAAACACAAAAATAAAGTGTTAGACTGGGTTTTTGATGTTGAGCAATCGTACCCGGCTTTATCTCTGCTATCATGGTCATCCTTCATTCGATACGCTTATGTGTATCCTGGTTTCATTTCTCATTCGGCTGCGTCTGCCTTTCTTAATGGGTATGGGAAATGCATAATAGATAATCAATCCGATGATGATTGTTTTATTTTAATCATGATTTCACCTCAATGGATAAGTTCTCCATAACCAAGAGGTATTAATCATTGTTACTTCACTAAACTGCCCTTTAGTTGAGAAAACGACAGCCAGTAACAACGGCTGCCGTCCCTTTGAGTATATTGAACAACGTGTCGCGTTAATAACGCAAATCAAACAGATAGAAAACTATACAACCTCAAAATTATATACTTTAGAAAAATGATTTAGTTTGTCCACTATCCTATCTTCGATGTTCTCTTCAAAAGAAATAGATTCTGTGGCATATTTTGCAAGCTCTTCATGATACCCGATCATCACAGAATGAGCCGCATTCAAAAACATTGTTAAATCATTCGCATCATTGCCAAATGCTAAATAATTCTCTTTTTCAATTTTGATTTTACTCAATGCCGTCCACTTATCAATATTTTTAGGACTTATATCCACTAAATTTTCATGTTTGTGCTTATGAATAACTACATCTAGCCTGAACAATTTCTCTGCTAACTCTTCCATGTTATTAGCGGATAAAATTAATATCTTAACAATAGATTTATGAGTATCTAAATCAACCATTTTCGCTAACTTAGCTGGGTCGACATTATTTAGAATAGGATGGTCTTGAGAACCAGTATAGGAATAGTCCCACTCCCCATCAATTAGGTATGTAACCTCATAATCAGACAGAAGGGCTTTGATTGAATTCATTTGATCATCAGAAAATGAAGTAGAATGTGTTAACTTACCATTTTGAGAGATCAGTGATCCGTTCCCTCCAATCAAAGTGTATGTGTGAAATCGTTGGTCCAATACGGGCAACATGTCACGAATCGGTCTTGCCGAAGCAAATATAACATTGTTCCCTTTGGACTGGAGGGCTTCTAATGCAATTAATATTTTTTCTGTTACTGGCTTACCTTTAAAACAAATCGTACCATCTAAATCAAATACAAAGTTCATTTGCTTACTCCTCTTTTTTTAACCATTTGTGCTCTTCCTTTGTTCTATATATTTGACTTTTTTCAACATGCTCAAGTAATTTAGGTTCCTATAACTACTGACATTTTTCTGTACTGAGCCATCGACTATTTCACCAAACAGTAACTACATTACCATATGATTTCCGTTCCATCCCGCGTTTCTTGTAAACTAAACTGCCCGTTAGAATAAGGTACGTGCTGAATTCAGCCTTGTACTAATTGTGAAATATCAAGACCATTCTGTATTACCCAAGGAAGAAATTGCGAATACGTTACCATATTTCCCCACTACCCTGCCTGTTAGCTAGCTACAATTGATCAACAGGATGAAGCTAAAGCGGTAAGGAAATGATAAGATTCGTTGGGCGATTTTTTCTGAAAGGGGCATATGCATATTGAAGTACGAACTTAGCCGTTGCCTGCTAGAAGAAAGGCTTCAGGAAGCAGGAATGCCGCTGGAACGGCTGGCGCTTGAACTGCGGGTGAGACGGGAGCGGCTGGATGACTTTATCGACAATAAAAGAGTGATGTCTCTTAAGCTTGCGATTTCGATCGCCGATACGCTTCAGTGCGAGGTGCGCAGCCTGTACGAATTAACGCCTTCCGATGAACACCCTTAGTCAGCGGTCGGGTAAGTGAACTTCCTGCCCGTTAACATAACGAAGGCGGCCGAATCTTTTCCGGTCGCCTACATTGTGTATTATGGAGCTATCGTTCTTCGAGGGAGCTTAACTTTTTAACTCCAAGTGAAGAATACGTCTTACTTTTTTATAAAATGCTGCTTGAGAACATCCAGTGCCATAAGTTCTGAAAGCCACTCTAACCTTCCAAGATGATTTGCAAAAGCCCATTCGTTAGGTCTTTCAGTCATTTTTGTACATCTCTAATTTCAATACATACATGCTCGATTCGAGGTTATAAATGCCGAGTATATCAGGCGTAACATCAAATGAATTCATGTCGTCCACGATATCTTTCCGTCCACCAGACGCCAAGAGAACACCCCAATTCGCATGAGGCTTTCCATCGGCAGTGATATTAACGTCACTCATATCGGCGGTTAATACGGTAACACTTGCGCCGGGATAACAGACAAAAACACTGTATTCCCATGGATTACCTCCGTCATCATTCATACTTTCGGTTCGAACTTCGTAGACATTTGTTACTTCAAGTCTGAGTCCGCCAAAATTAAAAGTTTTAGTTTCTCCGTTTTGTGTCGGATTTGGTATCTGAGAAGGTGTTTGAGATAACGTTGAAGTCGGTGTTGAACTCGAATCAATGCTGGGGTTCATAGTTTCAATAGGTACACTGGTATTGCAGCCGACTAGCAATATCAACATAGTGATTGTCATAAGTAGTACCATAGCACGTAGCATTTGATTGGAATTGTTCATTATAGATTTCTCCTTCCACAAATGATGGTTTTTAGAATTTCTGGTTCGGCTTCTATTTCAGTTAAAACTAATAGCTGAAAACAAACACCAACGCCATCCTTATCAGCATAATTTCTCCCACTATTTAGACGAAAATATTTGGAAGTTGTTGCGTTATCCTGCCCGTTACTTCAATAGACATCAAAAAGGAGCTGTCCTTTTTTTCGGCAGCTCCACGCTATCGTTCCCCGTTAGTTTAATGAGCTATATAAGTACTGAAGACTTATCGCAAAATGTTTCTTCGATCAATCCTTTAAACTCCGATATTCTTTAGGTGTCTTATTATAGTGTTTTTTAAAAGACTGAATGAAGTGATTAACATGATTGAAACCCACTCTACTGGCTACTTCGGTTATTGTGAATTCAGTAGAGTTTAACAACTCGGCACTTTTTTTGATTCGATACTTAATTAAATAGTCATAAGGAGTCGTATGAAGTGTTTTCTTAAAAATTCGAGTGCACTCAGAAACACTAAGATGTGCAGCATCAGCTATTTCTTGTAGAGATTGGTTATTAGCATAGTTTTGATGGATATAACTAATCATCAATTGAATTCGTTCTTGCTGCTGTTTTATGTGTTTGGGCGATTCCACGGTAGCCGAAGAAATATTTGTTATCATGGTCAACCATAACTGTACGGTCATAATAGAAACCTCGTATTCCCAACCCCAGTATCTTTTAACGTTGAACTTATCCTTTAAACTCATGAGGATCCCCAACATAGTAATTTGCCAATCTGTCTCTGGTCTTATTATTAGCGATAAAAATAAAGAGTTAGTATAAGGAAGTACATAATTTTTTTCCATATGACTGTCTGAATAAAAAGAAAGTAATTTCTCCGGAAAATTAAAGCTTACATATTCACTATTTTTAGCAACTTGCTTAGATACGTGTAATACTCCCTTATTTATAAAAATTGCATGTCCAGCTTCTAGCTCATGAGTTACACCATTGACTTGCATAACAATTTTCCCTTCGGTTACCAAAGTAAACTGGAGTTCTTCATGCCAGTGTAATTCATTAAAGCCTCTGCCCTCTGGAATACAGTTTAAGGAGGTTACGGTATACATAGCATAAGGAAAAGAAGTATCGGGATAATGATTGATCTCGTGTAGTTTATTAACCAATTATATCTCCCTTTCAAATATGACGATATAACTATATTTTTTAGAGATATTCTTACAGAATTTTATAAATGATGATGATATTATTATATCCTGTTAAGTGTTTCAATAATACATTCTGCAAGAAGGAGTTATCCATGAAATTAAATAAATCAAACGTGGTAGTCAATCCGTATATTTTGCTAATTATCGGTATTCTTGCTATTGCCATATCATCAATTATGATTAAATCATCAAATACTCCTCCATCCGTTGCAGGAATGTATAGATTATATATAACTGTATTAATCATGCTTCCTTTTGTGTCTTGGAAAAAACTTAGATTAACACGATTAACTATGTGTGACTGGAGCCTTATATTATCTGCCGGATTTTTTCTTGGATTACATTTTTTATTTTGGATGGAATCTTTATCTTACACATCGGTAGCAAGTTCGATGGTTATTTTGACTTTACAACCGCTGTTCGTAATGATTGGATCCTATTTTATTTTTAAAGAACGAGTAAACAGACTAATGGTAGTAAGCATGATAACTGCCGTATTCGGTTCTATCATTATAGCTTGGGGCGATTTAGGTGTCTCAAGAGAAGCACTGATCGGAGATGCACTTTCATTATTGGGGACTGTCTCGATTGCTGCTTATATGCTGGCTGGACAAAAAGTGAGCCATAAAATACCAGCTAATGTATACAGCGTTATTGTTTTTTTCATTGGTGGTAGCGTCATGCTGATATACAGCCTAGTGAACAATTTTTCTTGGACAGGTTATAGTTCCTCTGACTGGATGTACTTCTTTTTACTTGCCTTAATTCCAACCATATTTGGACATTTTATATTTAATCTGTTGCTAAAATCAATCGGTGCAACTACTATTTCTGTTGGCGTTATCGGTGAGCCTGTGCTTGCAATAATCCTTGCATACTTTATCTTGGGAGAAGCAGTCACTGCTTCTCAAATCATTGGAGGATTATTAACAATAATGGGAATGGGGTTTTATTTTGGAGCTAAGTCTAAATGAATACTCTTACCCATTTTAATAAACAGAAGGCAGCCTGATAATTGGCTGCCTTCTGTTTCTATCACCATACTAACCTGCCAGTTACTTCAAAAAAAGGAGTTCACTCGTAGCAAGCTCCTCAACTATCGTTTCCCGTTAGTTTAATAATATTACACTATTTATAAAGCTCATCGATCGAAACACCATTCAACACGTGATTAACAACGATTGGAAGCCTCTTTACGAACTTGTTCCATTTCACGCCCTCAAAGATAAATAGTTCTTCGTGCTCGACGTCGAAGCTGCCTAAACATTTCTGATCAGGGATCCAAATGATAAATCCGGTACCGCCATAACCTTCTACTTCTTTTGTAAAATCCAGAAAAACTCTACCTTGCCATTGTATCGGCTTCACGTCAAAAATCGTTTCGAATTCGATGTATTCAGTGGGGCATGACTCAGTAAGATCAATTCTTCGATTTTCAGTTCCGAGCCATTTAATGAT
>NZ_JAMZCY010000021.1 GCF_024519285.1 Cohnella sp. WQ 127256
AGCTTTACTTCGCATCCAGTTTTCAAGGCGCAAGCCTTGTTTAGTAAGTCTGGTCTGGTAATAATGGCGGAGGGGTTCCACGCGTACCCATCTCGAACACGACCGTTAAGCCCTCCAGCGCCAATGGTACTTGGACCGCAGGGTCCTGGGAGAGTAGGACGTTGCCAGGCCAACAATGAAGAAAGCACCCTTGCGGGTGCTTTTTTTCGTATGCAAAAGGTACATGATTTCTAGTCATACGTGATTGTGACGACACTTGGGTGAATTTTGGTCTACGCAGTTCGGTTTCGCCTAACTACAAGAGGTACTAAGGAGCGATTTCATTCATGCAGTTCGGTTACATCTAACTGTAGAGGCACTGATGAACGATTTCAGCCATGCAGTTAGATGGCACGAAACTACAGAGGCACTAAGGAGCGAATTCGATCACGTAGTTAGATGACATCTAACTGTAGGGACTCCAACTGTCGTTAGCATGAACAAGAATGAAATTCATCGTATTTTCGGCATGATCTGGGTGTGAGAATCAAGAACGGGGATGCTCTAAAGAATGATCCTATGAGAATGTGTATATACATTCATGTTATCTGAGCGAATGAATCCGACGCAGGTGATACCGAGGTCTTCGGCTAATTGAAGAGCAAGGTCTGTTGGTGCGGATTTTGACAGCAGGATGGGGCAGCCGATTTTGGCTACTTTCAGCACGACCTCTGAGGATAATCGTCCACTAAAGACGATGAGTTGCTTTTTGGACTGCAGGCGGTTGCGGATGCTATGACCGAACAGCTTATCCAGTGCATTATGTCGGCCGATATCCATTCTTACTTCCATGAGTCCATCATTATCGCACAATGCGGCATTATGGACACCGCCGGTCACATGAAAGTCAACGGAGCTCATTTGCATGAGCTTCATTAATTCAAAGCACCTCTTAGCTGGAATGGATGATCCACCAACAATCGTCTTTGCAGTTCTCGCATCGTTATGAAAATAGAATTGACGGCTTTTACCGCAGCAGGAGCCGATGATTCTCTTGGAATGGAATTCCTTAGCAGTCGACTGAGGACGATGGAGGTCAATGTGAGCGAATCCTCGATCTTCGTCGAGAGTTAAGCTTTTGATGTCCTCCATTGTGCGAATGATCCCTTCAGAGGCCAAAAATCCAACAATTAGATCATTAAGATGGCTTGGAGTGCATACCAAAGTGGCAAATTCTTTGCCATCGAGACGAATTGTAAGTGGGAATTCCGTAGCGATCTCGTCTTCTACCTCAATATATTGATCGCCGTTTACCTTGATCGTTTTCCAAGCTACGCTAGACTGATGTTCCATAGCTAACAACCTCTCCCATCTAATCACCCTGGCAGGTCAATCTCCAGTTCCTCGATACGACGTTCAACATAGCGCGTGTCTTTAAGTGCATGATAGGTGTCTGCCTTCTCTACGATGACGGACGCATTATACTCAGGAATGCCGGCATAAGGCTCATAGACACCTTTCGGTATCAGTGAGTTTCCTTCTGGCCAATAGAACTCAATGTTGCCTGGAGCGATATCTTCAACTTTCGCACGACCGTGAAAAACACCATAACGATTGTATGCCACGATAGCCTCGCCATCGCGGATTCCCAATTTTTCCGTATCCTCACGGTTCATTAGAACGTCATAGCGTCCCGCCCCGTTGAACTGATCGGTCTCACTATAGATCATCGAGTTGAATTGCTTTCCTCGACGCGTAGTTGCGTAGAATCTACCTTCGGGCTTACGAAGCTCAGGCAACTCAATCGGGATGAGGTGGCCTTTACCATCTTCAGTCGGACAAACCCCTCCTTCGCACAGCCAAGCTCCACCCCATTGGAAAACTTCGCCCTGCTTCGTAAGGTGCTGAATACCGTCATAATTGGGAGAAGCCTTTGCAATCTCCTCGCGAATATGCGCAGAATCCTTGAACGTAATGATTTTCCTGTTCTCAGGCTTCACACGGGCAGCAAGTTCGCAATAGATCGCCCATTCGGGACGTGCCTCAGCAATACGCGGTCCTTGAATTTCAGGCGAGAAGTAAACCATTCGCTCTGTCGAAGTGGACGTTCCACCACCTGGCTGCTCATAGCGGGTCATTGCTGGTAGTACCCATACCTCCTCCAACGCATCGGCGAGAGTTGAGGTATTCAGCACGATATCTTGATGAACGCGGATATCTACATTTTCCAAGCAGCTTCTGACAAAATCCGGATCCGGCATCGTCTCAAGGAAGTTTCCACCGGAGGTATAAAACAGCTTCAATTTGCGCTCATGATTTTCTGGTAGCAAAGAATTCTCAAGGGATACGCCTACGATATCGCCTTGCCATTCCGGAAGCTTGAATCCCCATAGTTGCTCTATCCGACCGATATCTTTACCGGAAAATTCACCACCAGGTAAGCTAAACGGATCGGCACCCATTTCTCCGGAGCCCTGAACACCGCTGTGTCCACGGATAGGCATAACTCCACAGTGTTCACGCCCCAAGAAACCCCGAAGCAGCGCTAGGTTGGCAACCTGAGAAATATTATCTGTTCCGAATCGATGCTGCGTCAGACCCATGCTCCAAACGAATACGCCGGATTTGGCTTTTGCGAGCAGAATGGCGAACTCCCGAATACGCTTTCGCGATAAACCCGATGAACGCTCCAGGGTTTCCCACTCTTGAGCGGCAACATGCTCCTTCAAATGCTCGTAGCCGGTCGCATGCATGCTAACGAATGAATGGTCTATCGCAGATCCCAGCTCCTGATCCTCCATTTCAAACCAAATTTTCATAATGCCGTTCATGAAGGCGATGTCTCCACCGATGTTGACCTGATAGAAATCATCAGCAAGCTTCGTTCCGAACAAAGCCGATTCGGGTATGGACGGGATCCAGTACCCCTCCATGGCTGGTTCCCGATAAGGATTGATGACGATGATTTTCGTCCCTTTGCGCTTGGCTGCATACATGTACTTCGTGGATACCGGCTGATTATTGGAGGCAACGCTCCCCCAGAAAATTAAAACGTCGGTTCCGATCCAATCCTTATAATTGCAGCTAGAGGCTCCTATGCCTAGTGAACGCTTCAATGCGGTCTTTGATGGGGAGTGGCATATTCTTGAGGCATTATCAATATTGTTCGTACCTATATAACGTACTGCTTTAGCAGCAGCATAATAGGACTCGTTCGTAATTCCACGGGCAGTAAGGTAAAAGGCTAGCTGTTTGGGATCGATGCTACGAATTTTGCTTGCTATGCGATCAAGAGCCTCATCCCAAGTCGCGCGTCGGAAAGAACGTTCGCCCTTTCCACGAACGAGTGGATAGGGAATCCGCCCAAGTCCGCGAAGCTGCGTACTATCCAAGAGGCGAAGCTTATCGATATCCGCATGAAGGATTGCTGGTTTGATAGCCGGCATTGTATTTAGCCGAAGAACGTTCAGTCTCGTTGTGCATAGATGCGGACCCGTTAGAGTCTGGTCATATAAACCGGAAACACCAAGTGCACAACCATCGCACACTCCCTTTGTTAAAATCCGGTACGCATAAGGCAGGTTATCACGGTTGTCCCATACGACTTTCATCGTATCGCGGATGTGCTTGGGTTTTATTTTGCCTAACCCGAAAGGAACCTTGCTTACCCATAGTTTTGATTGAGGACGGCTAGGAAGCTTGGTTCTGCCGGAATGTTTAGTTGTTCCCATGTGTATTCCTCCCATATATTAAAAAATAACCGCCAAGCCAATGAATCTTCATGAAGAAGAGTTCAAGTCTTGCGGTTAGTCCCTTGCAGGTTTGCTACCGGGTTCAATCCTGATATGTGTAAGTACTCTGTTAGGAGGCACCAAGCTATTGTTGTAAATCGAACACGAATAAAGACATTCCTAAGTCTATGTCAACGTCAATATCGAGGCATAATTCAAGGAATATAATTGCGAATGTTGCGTTTACCAACGTCAACTGTGGCCATGAACTTCTCGACAGGTAAAGGATTGCTTTCAGTCTCACAGATCGCCCAGTTTTTTCAGAAAAGTTCTGGTGATTCAGCTAGGACCTTTGCCCATGTTCGGTGGCTGGACCGCTACTCCGTAACAAGCAGTATTAATAGCTTCATATTATCAAGAAAACGCATACATCAGCAATCGTTTACTTAAAAATGATTTACTCTCCCTCGACCTACCCTAAACCTAAGGAGTAAGTACACTATAATAGAGATCAATATCGTTAACTGGAATGGCGAGTTAGGGTAGTGATAGCCGAGAAGAATATGTAAGACAGATGAACCCATCTGCTCAAGCAGTGGTTTTGTTTCTGCTGTCCAGCATGAACGGCACTCTGGGCGAATTCCATCTGAAGTATAAAAGCGGTAAACCAAAAAACGGACTCTAATCCAACTGTAAAATTTTGATTGTTGCAAAGGGTGTTGTATCGGGTTATGATATACCTCTTGCTTCGGAAATGAAGCGAGCAGGCAAAAAAGAAGTTAAAAATAATGCTTGCAAACATGTTGTTAACATGATATGATATATATCTTGCTTCGGAAACGAAGCGGACAAGTTAACACAAATTGTTCTTTGAAAACTGAACATCGAGCGTAAGAAAACGAACAAAACGTCGGAAGATGGCTTCGGCTGTCGGAAGACAAACCAGTTGTAAAGATTGAGCCTTCAAGGCTCTTTAATACGAAGCTTCGGCTTCACTATTATGGAGAGTTTGATCCTGGCTCAGGACGAACGCTGGCGGCGTGCCTAATACATGCAAGTCGAACGAATCTCTGATGGAGCTTGCTCCTGATGAGGTTAGTGGCGGACGGGTGA
>NZ_JAMZCY010000022.1 GCF_024519285.1 Cohnella sp. WQ 127256
CATCAAATTCACATATAATTGTGTCTTCAATTACTTTTCGTTGGCCATTAATTTCATATTCTAAGCGAATTGGAAACTCTACATATGTAATTTCTGGACGCGGGGGATTAGGTTCCAAAATGCCTCCAATAAAAATGAGTAACCACGGTAATGAAAATAATATTATTATTGAAAAAGCAACTACTAAAGGAATCCATACGATTTTGGTTTTTATATTTCATTCTCCTGACTATTAGGAAATTCAGATCTTAAACTCTTTGCGCCAATTTCTTATAACGTTCTTGTATTCACGACGTCCCACCACCCTAAAGGAACGAAGTGACTGGCCGCGATGCGGTTGGGTGGTGCGGATGTGTCCCGGCAATCACTTCTTCGACTTTACTTCCGGGACCGAGGGGCGTATGCCCCGATGCGTGAACACATTGTTAGGCGATGCCAACAACTTCCTCGAACTACCTACTTACCTCTTATTTCTTTCTCTTTCTCTATAAATTCATCTTTTGTTAATCCAAAAAGGATGAGGTCATGATACTGCCCATTTGTATATATGACCTTACGTCTCACTCCTTCTTGAAGACATCCAAAATTCCTCATCATGGTTGCTGAAGCTTCGTTTCCTTCAAGAACATAATCATTAAATTTATTAAGCCGTCGTTCATAGAAGGCGTATCTTAATAGAATTCTAGTAGCTCTTGTACCATACCCTTTACCTCGGTGGTCCTGATCAATTTGAATGCCAATACTGAAAGTGCCATTCCTTTCATCAATGCTATTTAGGTTTATTCCTCCAATGTTTTCACCTATTAAATTTTCAATTGTAAACATAATTCGTCCATTGCCGGATGAAAAATCAGAGAATGTCTCAGCAAACTTCTTCGCCTCTGCAATTGTCGGTGGTAATTCAACTGCGCATTCTAATAAACGACGAGCTGGCGTATCAAATCGATTATGGTAATGTCCTTCCCAATCTTCGAGCTGAATAGCACGCAATCTGATTTCTTCATCTTGCCAAAAGTAATTGGCATAGTTTACTTCTTTCATTTCTATTCCCCCAAGAGATTATCCTACCCATAAAGTCTATTCATTCCTACATGGAATTCCGAAGTATAGCCCTCTATATATTTTTTTGAAAATTCTTCTTTGAATACTTCCCAGTACTTATCGTAATTTTCATCACCCCAAGATAACCCTAACATTTTATATACTTCAAAAGAATCCGACTCGGGAACACTCCATTCAAGTCGCGGAGTAACACTCGCACTAAAAAACTGCAATTCTTTCAATAGTTTTTTAGGTGGTTGAGTTCTTATTAGATTATTTATTTCTCCGTCATAAAATAATACTTTTGAAGTCTTAGGGTTATTATCAAAACTGCCTTCTTCATACATCGCTTCGGGATATGATGTATAGAAGAAATAAATGATTCCTTTAGTTGGAAGATTATCTTTATCTATCTGAATGTTAGGCATTTCTTGTAAATTGATCTGTGCAATAAATGACATAGGGTACTCTTCCCAATACGGCCATTCAATATTTGCAGGCAAATCAGGTTGGCCCCCTAATTTTGTTTGACCAATTGCTATTTTTTTCTCTGACTCTCTTTCCGTAATTAAACGGATAGATGGCTTGATCATACTTTGAAATGTTTCTGAATAATCTTCTAGTCCTGCTTTATGAAACATAGATAAAATGTCATCTTTTGCATCCATTACTGAGCTCACCTCTTCAATATCATTATTAACTGTGTATTTCTTGCCACAACCAGATAGAATCAAAATAAATATTAACAGAATGAATTGTATACTCTTCAATTTTCTTCTCCTTATATTTGTTTTGTTATTGTCCCATAAAGCAATTTCACCTAACGTTGTCGTATTCGCGACGTCCATTCCCCTTAGATAGCTCTTATCTTAGGGGAATGGATGTATCTGACTGATAATACTTCTTCGAAAATGCCTCGGGTAGATCAAGGGCCGTATGGCCCGAAGCGCGAATATGGTGTTAGGTGATGCTCTCGGCAACTTGAAATACAATCATTCTATTTATTTCATTCCTATTCACGACGTTCCACCACTTTATGATTCCGAAAGAACCGGCTGCGATGCGGTTAAGTGGCACGCATGTGTTCAGTTGATGCTACTCCTGCTGCTGAATTTCCACTGCGAATCCACTTCTAACTTCTGCCGGACCTAGGGAGCAATGCCCCGAAATCTTAACACAGTGTTAGGATACTCTCTAACAAATTACTCTGTGTTTATCGTTTAGTGTTTTGTTTGAGATCATAAAAAATAAAGGAAAACTCACACAAAACCAATAAAATTGATACGCAGAAGAAAATATTAAAGATAGTTTTTTCCCCATAATAAAATGAAACAATACTAAAAAATCCTACAGAAAATACCAAACATATAATTGGAAAACAAATACGGATTATTGATAACCAGTTTCTTACTTTTCTTATTTCCATTGTTCCTAAAATAATTACGACAATAAGAGGAAATGGAATAGTTAATACAAAATGATAAAATCTATACCCATCACTATGAGAAGACCATGGAAAAAAAGAGTATTCTCCTGATAGCAAATAAAGAATGAAAACAAGTGTACTGAATAATAAGATATGATAAAAGGTTTTAGCCTCTACACTTTTCATGATTTTATATCCCTCAATTAATTTCTATTTGTACATCCAGGAAAAACACGGACTTCTAATCTTTTGAGAGTTTCACCTAACGTTCTTGTATTCACGACGTCCCACCACCTTAAAGCCCCAAAGGGGCGGCCGCGACGCGGTTGGGTGGTGCGGATGTGTCCGGCTGATTCTACTTCTACGCTACTGAAATTCCTCTTCGAATCCGCTTCTAACTTCCGTCCGGACCGAGGCAGCTTGTCTGCCGAAGCGTGAATATTGTGTTAGAGGATGTTCCCTCTTCTTCGAGAATCTTACAAATCGCTTTGATTTAATAATGCTCTATTGATCTTTATTACGAACTTAATCTTTATTACGAACTTAATCTTTATTACGAACTTAATCTTTATTACGAACTTGATCTTTATTACGAACTTGATCTTAAAATTCGCATTAATCCTTAATCTTAAATAACGCTTTTAATCTTCAATTACGTTCCTGATCTTTAAATGTCTCTTGATTCTTCAATTACTCTCTTAATCTTTAATAACGCTCTTGACACCCACATGTTTATTTCCAGATATTAGGTACAATGTAGCATGAATAACTAAAAAAGAGAATACACAATTCGTATCCTCTTGTTCTTCATTTGTATTAGGGAATTTCCTCTAACGTACTTGTATTCACGACGTCCAACCACCCTAAGGAAGCGAAGCGACTGGCCGCTATGCGGTTGGGTGGTGCGGATGTGTCCGGCTGAATCTGCTTCCAGATACTGAAAATGCTTCTCCGAATTCTCTTCTTACTTCGGTCCGGACCAAGGGACGAATGTCCCGCAGCGTGAATATCGTGTT
>NZ_JAMZCY010000023.1 GCF_024519285.1 Cohnella sp. WQ 127256
ACAGGTAATCCGCCATTAGTCTCATAGTGAACGGTGTAGACGTCCCGCTCGAAGTTCGCCGTCACGTTGATCGGCCCCGTGACGTTCAAATCAGTACGCGTCGCATTCGCATTGTTATCGCTCCACTTCACGAACCGATAGCCCGTGTCCGCAACCGCCGTAACCGAAGTGCCGTTGCTGCCATGAGTAACTGTCTGCGGCGACACGCCCGTGATTGTCCCATTCGCTCCCGCCGTGTAGGTCAACGTGTAGGTTTTAGGATTCCACTTGGCATACAACGTGATATTTTGCGTGATTTGCATGCCTGGGAAAATAAACGGCGTAGTTAGCGCCTGATCTCTGTACCAGCCACCGAAGGTATAACCCGTTTTTAGCGGCTGGTACGGCACAGAGGCGAAAGCGTTTTTGACTACGGTTTGGTCAGGCGGTACAGGTAATCCGCCATTAGTCTCATAGTGAACGGTGTAGACGTCCCGCTCGATGATCGCCGTCACATCGATCGGCCCCGTGACGTTCAAATCGGTACGAGTTGCGGTCGTAATCTCATCGCTCCACTTCACGAACCGATAATCCGTGTCCACAGTCACCGTCACGGCTGTACCATTTTCTCCATGGTATACGCTCTGCGTCATCGAACGCTGCCCGCCGATGTTTCCATACGCGTCTACCGTGTAGGATAATGTATACTGGTTCTTCTCCCATTTGGCGAAGAGCTTCAGATCGCCTGTAGCCGCGAAAGTCGAATCAACCGGATAATCGGTCCCCAGACCGGTGGCCAGCGTATTCCATCCTTTGAACGTATACCCGGTCTTCGTTAAGCTTCCCGTATTGCCCGAAACCGTGACGTTCTCGTTCAGAGAATAGACCTTGGAGGCCGGTACGCTTCCCGAGCCGCCGTTGGCATCATAGCTAATCGTAAAGCCCTGTTTGACGGCTCGGATTCTACCATTGCTGGAATCGGCAATATACAGGGTTCCGTCCGGATGGATCGCTATTCCTTGAGGATTTCCGATTTTGGCCCACAAAGCTGGAACGTTATCCCCGGAAAACACGCTGGACCCTGTCCCGACAAACGTGCTGATGTTTCCTGTAACTGCATCCACTTTACGGATTTTATTATTAGAACTATCCGAAATATACAGATTGCCCGCAGGATCCAATGCGACCCCGGCAGGCATATATAAAAGGGCTGCCGACGCTCCGAATAGCAGTGATAGCGACTGGAAATTGGCTCCCCTAGTCGTTCCATAAGATGAATAGCCGTTTCTCCATAAATTTTCGCCTTCAAAAACTTCCGTTGTTTATTCTTCAGCACACACATCTGCGTATTATATTTCGCTAATATCCGTTGCTCTTCCGTCGTGATCTGATCCAGACAACGATTCCAATGATAAGTGACTTGCTCGACATCCTTCGGTAGAGTACTCGCTCCACGGTTCATATAGATCGATCCGAGCTTATAATGCCACTGTTCATAACTTCCCACTAGCTGCTTATACAGCACACTTTGCAGTTGTGTATGCATGAATAAATAGTCTCTACCCTGTTCATCGCCAATAACTTCCTCATCGTCTCGATAGATAATTCCTTCTCTCTCAGCCGACTCCAGCAACACAAGCACTTCAGAGTGCGTTATCCCGCATGCCTTACTAACGATAATGGAATGGAATCGCATCCCGCATAATGAGGCAACAGTCAGCAGATGCTGTGTTTGCTCATCCAGTCGATGAAGTCCTTCTTCGTATAAATCCATCGTCTGACTGATCCGTTCATCCTGCATCTCATTCAACACTTGATCCCATGTCCAGCGCTGCTGAAGCTCGTCAAATACGAGCTTCTTCTGGGCTATCCATTGCTGAAGCAGCTTTTGGATAGCGCTAGGATTACCTGTAGTCAGATCATATACCCATCTGGCAAGCACTCGTACCCTAGTCGAATCCTCATGAACAGTCGCGATCATCCATTGTCGCACATCATCATAAACGAATGGCTCTAGCTTAATCTACTTCGTACACCATGTTGATGCTTCGGCATCGCTTGAATCATCTGTGGAGGTACGATTGCTCAACTCGATCTCCATACCCTGTGTTTCAATCAGCAATATCCCAGATTTGAATTGCTGCTGAAGCAAGCTGTTAATGACATCCAGTGTGCCGGGATCCGCCCGATCCAGATCATCTATCCACAGCACTAACGGTTTACAGTAGTTCATGAAACTTCGGAGAACAATTAACAGAGCTTCCTTGGTCTGCGATTCATTCAGCGGAGATGGGGTCGTCCCATTCGAGGCCAAGCCTAATAAAACTGCTGTCTCTGGCAATAACGAATGGATATGAGCCACATTCCGTCCAAGCTCTCGCTCTAGATAACTTGTTACGGTTGCTATCGTCTCAGCATTCTCACACCAGAGCTGCTCAAATCCTTGCCCAATCACTTGTAGAATAGGTGCGTAGAGAGGAGTCTGCTCACCATCTCTGCATACTACTGTCATCACTTGCACGCCGCGACTAATCAAGGTCCTAACAAAATGTGTCATGAGGAAGCTTTTCCCTGCGCCTTCCTCTCCACTTACATTCACCCATACGGTAGATCCTTGTGCTGCTTGTGCGTAAGCGGTTTCTATTTCATGCAGCACATTTTCACGACCAATGGGATTCGACGGTTGTTGGAACTGGCTACGTTGATCGATCTGCCCGATTTCAATAGGCAGCAGCATACCGTGCTTCTCCAGATTACTGGTGCAAAGCTTCAAGTCAGCCAATAAGCCATAAGCGGTTTGATAACGAGTAGCTGGCGACTTCGCTAATAGCTTCATGACAATCGCTTGAAGTGGATCCTCTAAATCAGATCGGTACATCGATATAGGCTGAGGGAGCTCTACAACATGCGCGTATGCCCAATCACCTTCTGCACTT
>NZ_JAMZCY010000024.1 GCF_024519285.1 Cohnella sp. WQ 127256
TGTCAATTCGCTTAGGATAAGCCCTCGACCTATTAGTACTCGTCAGCTCCACACATTGCTGCGCTTCCACCCCGAGCCTATCAACCTCGTGTTCTTCAAGGGGTCTTACGAATTGGGAAATCTCATCTTGAGGCAGGCTTCGCGCTTAGATGCTTTCAGCGCTTATCCCTTCCGCACTTGGCTACCCAGCGATGCTCCTGGCGGAACAACTGGTACACCAGCGGTGCGTCCATCCCGGTCCTCTCGTACTAAGGACAGCCCCTCTCAAATTTCCTACGCCCGCGACAGATAGGGACCGAACTGTCTCACGACGTTCTGAACCCAGCTCGCGTACCGCTTTAATGGGCGAACAGCCCAACCCTTGGGACCTACTTCAGCCCCAGGATGCGATGAGCCGACATCGAGGTGCCAAACCTCCCCGTCGATGTGGACTCTTGGGGGAGATAAGCCTGTTATCCCCAGGGTAGCTTTTATCCGTTGAGCGATGGCCCTTCCATTCGGTACCACCGGATCACTAAGTCCGACTTTCGTCCCTGCTCGACTTGTAGGTCTCGCAGTCAAGCTCCCTTATGCCTTTGCACTCTGCGCGCGATTTCCAACCGCGCTGAGGGAACCTTAGAGCGCCTCCGTTACTCTTTAGGAGGCGACCGCCCCAGTCAAACTGTCCGCCTGACACGGTCCTCCTACCCGATTAGGGTAGTGAGTTAGAACTCCGATACGATCAGGGTGGTATCCCAACGGCGCCTCCACAGAAGCTTGCGCTCCTGCTTCATAGGCTCCCACCTATCCTGTACAGACCGTACCAAAGTTCAATATCAAGCTACAGTAAAGCTCCATGGGGTCTTTCCGTCACGTCGCGGGTAACCTGCATCTTCACAGGTACTAAAATTTCACCGGATCTCTCGTTGAGACAGCGCCCAAGTCGTTACGCCATTCGTGCGGGTCAGAATTTACCTGACAAGGAATTTCGCTACCTTAGGACCGTTATAGTTACGGCCGCCGTTTACTGGGGCTTCAATTCATAGCTTCGCCTTGCGGCTAACCACTCCTCTTAACCTTCCAGCACCGGGCAGGCGTCAGCCCGTATACTTCGCCTTACGGCTTCGCACAGACCTGTGTTTTTGCTAAACAGTCGCTTGGGCCTCTTCACTGCGGCCCCCTCGTGCTATTCACACTACCGGGGCACCCCTTCTCCCGAAGTTACGGGGTCATTTTGCCGAGTTCCTTAACGAGAGTTCTTCCGCGCGCCTTAGAATTCTCATCTCACCCACCTGTGTCGGTTTACGGTACGGGCACCTTCTCCTGGCTAGAGGCTTTTCTTGGCAGCGTGGGTACATGACCTTCGGTACTATGATTTTCCCTCCCCATCACAGCTTGAGGTATCAGTGTGCGGATTTGCCTACACACACCTCTCACTGCTTGGACAGACTATTCCATCAGTCTGCGTCGTTCTCCTCCTGCGTCCCCCCATTGCTCATAACGGATTACGGTGGTACAGGAATTTCAACCTGTTGTCCATCCACTACGCCTTTCGGCCTCGCGTTAGGTCCCGACTTACCCTGGGCGGACGAACCTACCCCAGGAACCCTTAGGCTTTCGGCGGACAGGATTCTCACCTGTCTTTTCGTTACTCATACCGGCATTCTCACTTCTATGCAGTCCACCAGTCCTTACGGTCTGACTTCAACCCGCATACAACGCTCCCCTACCCAAGACACATAAGTGTCATGCCATAGCTTCGGTGGTGTGTTTAGCCCCGTTACATTTTCGGCGCAGAGTCACTCGACCAGTGAGCTATTACGCACTCTTTAAATGGTGGCTGCTTCTAAGCCAACATCCTGGTTGTCTTCGCAACTCCACATCCTTTCCCACTTAACACACACTTGGGGACCTTAGCTGATGATCTGGGCTCTTTCCCTCTTGACAATGGATCTTAGCACTCACTGTCTGACTCCCGAGTATACATACATGGCATTCGGAGTTTGACTGGACTTGGTAACCCTTGGCGGGCCCCGCACCCAATCAGTGCTCTACCTCCACGATGCTTTACCTCGAGGCTAGCCCTAAAGCTATTTCGGGGAGAACCAGCTATCTCCGAGTTCGATTGGAATTTCTCCCCTACCCCCACGTCATCCCAGAACTTTTCAACGTTCACGAGTTCGGGCCTCCAGTGCGTGTTACCGCACCTTCACCCTGCACAGGGGTAGATCACACGGTTTCGGGTCTACGACCACGTACTTATTCGCCCTATTCAGACTCGGTTTCCCTTCGGCTCCGCCTCATCAGCTTAACCTTGCACGTGAACGTAACTCGCCGGTTCATTCTACAAAAGGCACGCCATCACCCCTAGATCGGGCTCTGACTTTTTGTAAGCGCACGGTTTCAGGTTCTTTTTCACTCCGCTCCCGCGGTGCTTTTCACCT
>NZ_JAMZCY010000026.1 GCF_024519285.1 Cohnella sp. WQ 127256
AAATGGGGGAATATATTTTGAAGGAAAATGATTACACGAGATTTGTGCCTACAGCCCCCGCTGGCTCTATGCTGTCGTTTTTGGTGCTGGACGATGTTCTAGAGAATAACCTCATGGATTTGGCTTCCGACATTCTAGATAGATACAGTTTTGATAATTTAAACGATAAAAACTATCCTATAATCACGGCAGCGGCTCGTTACGGCAATAAGGCGTTATTTTAAAAATTAATCGCGCTCGGCGCGGATATTAACGCTATGACTCATGTGAAATCTGCTGCCGTCGACAGGGCTCTTGCATTTAATAATGATGAAGGTGTCCGTGCCTTGCTTGAGCTGGGATTTGAGATGAAGTCTTATTCGGGTGGGAAAGCACTTCGTTCCGCTGCTTGGAAAGGAGAACTTGAAATGGTTCGCCTGTTCGTCGAATATGGAGCAGATGTTAATTTCAATGGCGCGGATCAGGTTTTCCCGTATTGCACGACACCAGTTCAAATGGCCGCATCTAGTAATCATTTTGAAGTCGTAAAATATTTGGTAGAGCAAGGAGCAGATGTAACAATAAGAGACAAGTACGGAGACCGTGCATTCCTAGAGGCGAAGCGGAATAAGAATACGGAAATGCTTGAGTATATTAAGAAGCTAGAACCGCCCATCTGGCATGAAGCAGATAAGCGTGCAGCAGAGCTTAAAAAGATGGGAATGCCGATGGAAATCATTAAATGGCTCGGAACTGAAAATCGAAGAATTGATCTTACTGAGTCATGCCCCACTGAATACATCGAATTCGAAACGATTTTTGACGTGAAACCGATACAATGGCAAGGTAGAGTTTTTCTGGACTTTACAAAAGAAGTCGAAGGTTATGGCGGTACCGGATTTATCATTTGGATCCCTGATCAGAAATGTTTAGGCAGCTTCGACGTCGAGCACGAAGAACTATTTATCTTTGAGGGCGTGAAATGGAACAAGTTCGTAAAGAGGCTTCCAATCGTTGTTAATCACGTGTT
>NZ_JAMZCY010000027.1 GCF_024519285.1 Cohnella sp. WQ 127256
AAGGAATCAATTTTTACGGCACTAGAATATTAATGTCTGAATCAGATCAAGGGCGAAATAGAATTAATGGACAAACATATCTAAATATTGAGAGTCGTTTTTGCATATTCAGCTCACTTCCAATAGTTATTCCCGAAAGCGAATTAGAGATTGAGAAGTTAGACTGGATTGAAGAAGCAAAGTTGATTTGTGAATTAAGACTAAAGAGAATAATTAATATTAGACTTGATAAAGAAGTACCACATTTATATATACACTTAGATTCTGGGGAAGTACTCTTTATATTTGGTCATAATGAGAAATACGAATGCTGGCAATTAGGGGTCTGGAATAACGATAATGAAAACAAAGAAGTATGGGAAGTAATTGCATGTCCTGGAAATAACATAGCCACATGGGTACCTAAAGATATTGTTAGTTGAGCTTCGAAGACCTGTCCATCACATAACACGATATTCACGCTGCGGGACATTCGTCCCTTGGTCCGGACCGAAGTAAGAAGAGAATTCGGAGAAGCATTTTCAGTATCTGGAAGCAGATTCAGCCGGACACATCCGCACCACCCAACCGCAT
>NZ_JAMZCY010000002.1 GCF_024519285.1 Cohnella sp. WQ 127256
GATGAGATTTCCCAATTCGTAAGACCCCTTGAAGAACACGAGGTTGATAGGCTCGGGGTGGAAGCGCAGCAATGTGTGGAGCTGACGAGTACTAATAGGTCGAGGGCTTATCCTAAGCGAATTGACACTGTAAGACATATGACACACCACTTCTTCTATATAGCTTTACTTCGCATCCAGTTTTCAAGGCGCAAGCCTTGTTCTCTTAATAATGGATTTAACGGTTCAGGTCTTGTACCGAATCGCGTACTTAATGTGGCGGTGTAGCTCAGCTGGCTAGAGCATTCGGTTCATACCCGGAGGGTCGGGGGTTCGAGTCCCTTCGCCGCTACCACTTATATTCCCATGGAGGCTTAGCTCAGCTGGGAGAGCATCTGCCTTACAAGCAGAGGGTCGGCGGTTCGATCCCGTCAGCCTCCACCATAAAAATACGGAGCTGTGGTGTAGTGGCCCAACATGCCTGCCTGTCACGCAGGAGACCGCGGGTTCGAATCCCGTCAGCTCCGCCATTTTTTTACTAAAGTAAGGCTCGATAGCTCAGCTGGTAGAGCAGAGGACTGAAAATCCTCGTGTCGGCGGTTCGATTCCGTCTCGAGCCACCATTATTTATCCGGTTCACCAGACCGGCTTGTATTGTGGAGGATTAGCGAAGTGGCCAAACGCGGGAGACTGTAAATCTCTTCCTTCGGGTTCGGTGGTTCAAATCCATCATCCTCCACCAGTTTTATTTCGAGCCATTAGCTCAGTTGGTAGAGCACCTGACTTTTAATCAGGGTGTCGAAGGTTCGAGTCCTTCATGGCTCACCAGTTTATCAAACATGCAGACGTGCAAACGTCTGCTTTTTTTGTGTTTATTTTTCGTTGTATGCCTTCAGTGAGGAAAGGGGAATGTTAAGATCAAATCTTTCCACTGGAGGAACACAAATGATCTATATATATGCTTTAGCATTCTCATTTACACTGGTCATCGTACTTGTTCCCCTTATTCGAAAAGTAGCCATTCATTATAAATTCGTGGATAAGCCAACACGTCGCAAAATTCATGCTGAGCCCGTACCGTTGTCCGGAGGTGTGGCGATATTTGTCGGGGTAGTCTTAACGTCTTTCATGTTTATGGGACATCCTGCATTATTTCGTACAATTCTTATCGGTGGGATTGCCCTTGTTGTGACCGGACTCGTTGATGATGGTTATAAATCTAGAAGTCGGGAATTCCCAGTGTGGCCAAGATTGTTGGTCTATATCGTTGTTGCATGTATCCCCGTTTGGCAAGGCATCTCCATTCATGGTATGTCCTCTCTCTCCTCATCATCGATGATCTTGTTTTCACAAACGATGGCAGCTGTGATTACGATTATCTGGGTTTTCTCGCTAATAAACATGCTAAATTTTATCGATGGGGTAGACGGTTTGGCTTCTGGGATATGTGTGATATCCGCTTTAACTTTATTTGTCGTATCGTTAATTTTCAATCATACAGAAACAGCGATGGTTGCCATTGCATTGGCAGGCTCTTGTTTAGCCTTCCTAACGTATAACTTTCATCCCGCGCGTATATTCATGGGGGATGCGGGAGCTACGTTCCTCGGTTATACCCTAGCAGTCACCGCTATAGATGGAACTCTGAAAGGGGCTACACTCGTTTCCTTATCGGTCCCTTTACTTGCACTTGGAGTACCCATCTTAGATACGGTCATTGTTTTCTCCAGAAGATTAATTGTGGGGAAAGGGCTGCATCATGCTGACAATCTACATACACACCATAGCCTAATGAAATGGGGACTCACACAAGTTCAAACGGTTTCATTTCTATACTTAATAGCAGCAGTGTTCTCCTTGCTGTCTATCGTTATTCTACTGATCCTTCGTTGATGATCCCCGTATAGGTGTTAAGTATGATACAATGACGCATATATTGCTGATCATCGCTGACAAGGGGCATCAATGATGAATAAAACCAAGCTACAACAATTGGGACAACTATTGAATGCATCGGTCGTGTCTAAAGTACTGACGGCAGCCGATTGGGAAAAAGAAGGCGGAAAGAAACATCCCGAGGTCGGAGATGCGATTCAACTTAAGAAGGCTTGTTTAATGCTTGCTCGCGTAAATGGATCAGAGCTACAATGCATTGAAGTTGCATCAATATTGACACCTGTTGAAAAGCAATTGCTAGGTTGGGTAATCCAACAAGAAGGTTCTCGTCCCATTTCTTCCGGAGCTTCGGATTTGGAGCGTCAGGCAAGACGGTTCGGTGATTGGATTCAGCAATCTGTAACTGCAGGTGAGTGGCGAGCGGAGGTTCCTGATCGTATGGAGCTTCGCAATCGTTTATTTGATGGGATGGTTCCATTCCTGCTTTTGTGTGAGCAATTGGAGGAGAAAGAACCTTCATATGGAGAGCTTGAGAAGACGATTCGTTCGTTTATTTCAGATGAAACCTTGCTTATTCCACTTAGGGAACACGAGTGGCTTATTCTAAGCAGTGATCGAGTATTGATGGAGGCAGATGCCGAAAGCGATGAGGTTCTCGGTCATGAGGAGGTCAAAGAAACCCTTGCAACACTGGCAGAAGGACTTCATCAGTTGATTACAGGTGAATGGGGCGGTGAGTGTCACATTGCGGTAGGAGAACCCATTGTTCCCTCTGAAAGTGTTGTTCGCATTGTTGGGACATTACGGGAGACGATATTTCTTGGTCGCAAGTTTCACGTAGGCATGCAAATCCATTTGCCATGGCTCGTTCATCTGGAGAGATTACTAAGTGGTATCCCTGAGATGGTAAGATCACGTTTTGTGGAAGAAATGATGGGAAGACCTGATATGTTTACTGATTCAGAGACGGTTTCAACACTAGATGCCTTCTTTTCCATGGACTGCAATGTCAGTGAAACCGCCAAAAAATTATATATCCATCGCAATACTCTATTATATAGATTAGATAAAATTAAGCACGAAGCAGGCTTGGACGTACGTTCCTTCAATGACGCAGTATTGGTGCGCATATTATTGCTATTGTACAAAGTCACGAAAAGGAAATGAATTTTTTGTACGCTTTGTGCATAGTCATTTAGCCCTGGTGTGAGGTAGAATAATCCTGTACCTTCAAAAGAATTTTAGGGGGAAATGTACAATGGCAGGCGTTCGCTTAGAAAATGTGTACAAAAAATATGCAGGTACCGATAAAGCTTCGGTAACCGACTTTTGCCTGGATATCCAGGACAAAGAATTCCTTGTTCTCGTTGGTCCTTCCGGTTGCGGTAAATCGACCACACTGCGTATGATCGCAGGTCTAGAAGAAATTTCCGAAGGCAAGCTGTACATTGGTGATCGTGTTGTGAATGACGTAGCGCCGAAAGACCGCGACATCGCAATGGTATTCCAATCTTACGCCTTGTATCCTCATATGAACGTATATCAAAACATGGCATTCGGTTTGAAATTGCGTAAATTCCGCAAAGACGAAATCGAACGTCGTGTACGCGAGGCAGCTCGCACACTCGAAATCGAGCACTTGCTTGATCGTAAACCGAAAGCATTGTCCGGGGGCCAACGTCAACGTGTTGCCTTGGGTCGTGCAATCGTTCGTGAACCGCAAGTCTTCTTGATGGATGAGCCACTTTCCAACTTGGATGCTAAATTGCGTACGCAAATGCGTGCTAACATCAGTAAATTGATGAAGCGTCTTGAAACAACTTGTATCTACGTTACCCATGACCAAACAGAAGCGATGACAATGGGCGATCGTATCGTAGTTATGAAAGACGGTTTCATTCAACAAGCAGGTACTCCTGACGAGCTTTACAACCACCCACTTAACCTGTTCGTTGCAGGCTTCATGGGAGCTCCATCCATGAACTTCATCACTGGTCAATTGGTTGAAGAAGGCGGATCTGTTCGTTTCCGTGCTACAGGCTTCAACGTTGAAGTTCCTGAAGGCAAAGCGAAAGCACTTCGTGCTAAAGGCTACATTGGCCGCGAGATCATTTTTGGAGTTCGTCCAGAAGATCTTCACGAAGAGCCTGTATTCATCGAAGCTTCTCCAAACAGCATCGTGAATGCAACAATCGAAGTATCCGAGAACTTGGGTCACGAGATGTTCCTCTACTTGAACGGTTTGGGTAAAGACAACGTTATCGCCCGTGTTGATGGACGTTCTGGCCTTCGCGAGAACCAAAACATTAAGCTTGCAGTCGACATGAACAAAATTCATGTTTTCGACAAAGACTCGGAATTGAACATTTTCGAAGGCTAATACTTCACATGAACGGAAACCGTTCGGCCATTGGCTGGACGGTTTTCTTGTATAACTAAAAGTAAAAATTGCTTTGTTAGATTATTTTCGTTACGATAAATAAGGAAAATTAGGAAAGGAGCTGTACGATGGCTAAAAAAGTGAGAGTATCTGAACTCGTGCAGCAGTTTCACCTCGAAATTGTCGCGGGTGAAGATGGATTGCGTCGGACAATTATAACAGATGACTTGAACCGTCCGGGTCTAGAGATGGCTGGCTATTTCAACTATTATCCGACAGAGCGGGCACAAATGCTTGGACGTACTGAGCTTGCATTTTTAGAGACGTTAACCACGGATGAGCGTCGTGATCGCATGGAGCGATTATGTCATGAAGAAACGCCTTGTATTATCATAACTCGTGGGCTAGATATTCCGAGTGAATTGATTGAAATTGCAAATGAGAGACATTTTCCTGTCCTTAGAAGTTCAGTTGCGACTACGATTCTCCTCAGCCGGATTACGAACTTTCTGGAGAAGAAGCTTGCTCCGTCCGTTACAATTCATGGCGTACTCGTTGATGTTTACGGCGTGGGGATGCTTATTACCGGAGGTAGTGGCATCGGTAAAAGTGAGACAGCACTTGAACTCGTTAAGCGGGGGCATCGCTTGATAGCGGATGATGCTGTAGAGATACGTCAAACTTCTGACAATCACCTGTTCGGTACAGCACCTGATTTGATTCGTCATTTGCTTGAGATTCGCGGTCTAGGAATTTTAAATGTGATGACTTTGTTTGGAGCTGGAGCGGTAAGAAATCAGACCGGGATCAGCTTGGTCGTCAAGCTGGAGAACTGGCAGCAGGATAAGCAATACGACCGTCTCGGATTAGATGAAGAAACGACTAAGATCATTGAGTCGGAAGTGCCGTTGTTAACAGTACCTGTCCGACCTGGACGGAACTTAGCGGTCATTCTGGAAGTGGCAGCTATGAATTTCCGTTTGAAACGGATGGGTTATAATGCTGCACTACAATTTACGAATAAGTTGACTGAAGCGATTTCCGAAGAGGAATACGAGTAAACTATTGGAGGTTGAAGATGTTCAATTTACTTTTGGATCCAATTGCATTTGCGATTGGACCGTTAACGGTACATTGGTATGGGATCATCCTAGGATTGGCAGCCCTATCTGGATTGCTAATCGCAGTACAAGAGGGTAAGCGATTTGGCATTAACCCTGACTTCTTTCTTGATTTAATGCTTTATGGAGTGCCTTCCTCAATCATAGTGGCACGTTTATACTATGTCGCATTCAAATGGGGATATTACAGTGAGCATCCAGGTGAGATTTTTCAAATCTGGAATGGTGGAATCGCGATCTATGGTGCGTTAATTGGAGCATTGCTGTGCGGATTTTTCTATATTCGTGCCAAAGGCTACGACTTCTGGCGGATCGTCGATATTTGTGCACCATCCTTGCTGATTGGTCAAATGATCGGGCGTTGGGGTAACTTCGTCAATCAGGAAGCTTATGGCGGAGAAGTAGAACGATCTTTCTTAACCGATAAGTTACATATCCCATCTTTTATTGTTGATCAGATGAACGTTAGCGGAGTTTATCATCATCCGACCTTCTTGTATGAATCGTTATGGAGCTTACTAGGTTTAGTTGTATTGTTCGTCATCAGACGTCGGAAGTTCCTTCGTGCAGGTGAGTTGTTTTTTGTATATTTCATTTGGTACTCGATTGGTCGTTTTTTTATCGAGGCACTTCGTACAGACAGCTTGGCGTTTAAAGGTCCAGAGTGGTTGAAATCATTTTTGGATGCGATATGGTCACCAATGACGACGTTGTTCGAACAGGGATACTTGAACCCAGCAGAAGGTAATATACGTATTTCGCAATTTTTGGCGCTTCTGATTATTATCGGGGGTATCGCTCTGATTGTCGTACGTCGCCAACTAGGGTGGGCCAAACAAAGATATACAGACCCGCTTATTAACCGTAAAGCTACAGAAGCTGTAGTTGTAACAGAAGAAACGGAGCCTAGCGAGAATGACACAACAAAAGAAGATCACGACCGTACTGTTTGATCTCGATGGTACAATCATTGATACGAATGAGCTCATTATCCAGTCTTTCTTCCATGCTTTGAAGGGTGTAGTTCCTGAAGGCTTTAGTAGGGAGCACATTATCCCAAGTATGGGACAACCGTTAACGATGCAGCTACAGCATTTCTCAGGGCAGGAAGACGTAGCGATGCTAACGCAGGCTTATCGGGAGTACAACCATCTTCGTCATGACGAGATGGTTGCTTTGTTCCCCGGCGTAGCTGAGGTCGTCTCTCAATTACATCATGCAGGGGTCAAGCTTGGCATCGTTACGACGAAAATGAGAGCTACATCTATTCGTGCATTAGAGCTTTTAGGTATATATCAATACATGGGGACAATTGTCTCCTTGGATGATGTAGAGCATGCTAAACCACATCCAGAGCCGGTAGCTAAAGCTATTCAAGCGCTAGGCTCGAATCCGGAAGAAACACTCATGATCGGAGATAGCTCGGTTGACATGCAATCGGCGATAGCTGCGGGAGCCATTCCTGTTGGCGTGGTCTGGTCCTTAAAAGGGGAGGATCATCTATTCGAGACTGGAGCTGTTCATATGCTACACGAGATGAATGAGCTTCTCTCCTTATGTGGAATCGAGAATGAGGGTGTCGAAGGTTGAGAAATGTAGAGCGGTATCCGGTGGAAGGACCGAATGCGCTTTGGCAGGTATATCGAACGGTATCACGATTTAAGGCTATTCGTAATTTCATATTCATTCAAGTGACCCGATATTGCCCAAGCTTACCCGTGAAAAATTGGATTTATAGACGCATACTCGGTATGAAGGTGGGACGTCATACGGCGTTCGCCCTTATGGTGATGGTAGACGTCTTTTTTCCAGAGCGGATTACGGTTGGTGACAACTCGATCATTGGGTATAATTCAACCCTACTAACGCATGAATACTTAATTGAAGAATACCGCTTAGGAAATATTGTAATTGGTTCTAATGTCATGATCGGTGCTAATGTAACGATTCTGCCGGGAGTCACTATCGGAGATGGAGCTATTGTCGCAGCAGGTGCTGTTGTTCATAAGGATGTTGCACCTCACTCTCGTGTGGGTGGAAATCCCTTAAGGGAGCTCTAAGCGATAATAGATCGGCAAATTTGCAACCGCCTGAATGCCTTTGTGGCACTAGGTGGTTTTGTTGTATAAGGGTAAAGATTGAGTTCTAGCGGGTACAATTTTCACCTCATTGCACGGGATTGACGGAGCAGGGTCATCGTGATAATATACGACTAAAGCTTTATTTTGGCAGTATGGTAACTTGGTAGTGCATTAACGTACTAAAGTGTAAAAAGAGCGATCTTTTCGATAGAGATGGGGCTGCGATTATGACGAAACCAAAAGTATTCGAAAAACCGACAGGGGTTAAAGATTATTTGCCTCACGCGGTAACTAAGCTGCGTCGCATCGAACGCAACGTGCTGGAGTGTATGCGTCTGTGGGGATATGAGCAAATCATGACTCCGACAATTGAATATTACGATACGGTGGGTGTGGCTAGTGCCACTTCTGACCAGAAGCTATTCAAGCTGTTGAATCAGCGTGGGACGACGATTGTACTCCGATCTGATATGACGGCTCCGATCGCGCGGGTGGTTGGTTCACTGCTTAAGGATGAACCTTTTCCCATTCGACTCAGCTATCACGGCAATGTATTCCGGGCATTCGAAGAAGAAGGCGGTCGAGAAGCAGAGTTTTACCAGACAGGCCTAGAGCTTGTAGGGGACTCCTCTCCTGAAGCAGATGCGGAAGTGATTGCTCTGGCGATTGCATCTTTGCAGGCTGCGGGTGTGCAATCATTTAAAATCGCGATGGGCCATGTTGGCTTCCTAAACGGGTTGTTCCAGGAAACGTTGCCTGGTCTTGAAAGCGAGCAGGAAGCACTGAAGGCGTGCTTATTACAACGTGACCACGTCGGTTACCGCGATGTTATTCGCACGTTATCGCTTGACGCAGCTTGGAAGCGGGAGCTTGAGGATATTTTGCGTCTCCGTGGGGGACAGGAAGTATGCGTTCAAGCGCTAGAGCTTAGCGTGAATGAAGGCGCTCAGGCGGCAATTAAGCATCTATGCGAAGTATGGGATGTTTTGGAGGCCTACGGCATCCAGGAGCATGTATTGATTGATTTGACGATGATTGGGGATTTCTCTTATTACACCGGGATGACTTTTGAGGGCTATGCTTCTCATTTAGGCTTTCCGGTATGTAGTGGGGGGAGATATGATAACTTGCTTGCTCAATTCGGACGTCCGGCGCATGCAACAGGCTTCGCTCTGAAAACAACTAGAATTCTAGAGGTTGTTGATGACGTGTTGGAAGAACAGGAGCGCTGCTTGATCCTATATGACTCGAACGAGCGGAGACAGGCATTACAGGATGCGGAGCATCGGCGTAAGGCTGGGCAGATTGTAGTAACGGCTGTCTATTCTCCTGAAGATGAGGAGCAGCTAACTGTAAGGCAATGGGAAGGTGGTACCGAAAAGATCACCTACCGAGGGATACAATACGGATATGTGGTTAGGATCGGCAAGGAAGTGGAGGGATTGTCATGAGGGATAACAGCGTGTTAAAGGTTGCGATGCCCAAGGGGCGTATCTATAAGCAAGCGAGCAAGCTTTTTCGGCAAGCAGGGCTTCCTATTCCCGAGGATTTCGATGATTCCAGACGCTTGATCATTCCGGTCCCCGAAGCGAATATGGAATTTATCATGGCTAAACCAGTCGATGTGCCAACCTACGTAGAATATGGCGTTGCAGATATAGGGATCGTGGGCAAAGACGTGCTCATGGAGGAAAGCAAAGACGTATACGAATTGCTTGATCTCGGTATCGCGAAATGCAGAATGTCAGTTATCGGTTTACCGGATTGGAAGCCAGTTATTAATCCACGTATAGCAACGAAATATGCGAATGTAGCTTCACAGTATTTCCGTGAGCTAGGTCAGCAAGTTGAAGTGATCAAGTTGAACGGTTCCATCGAATTAGCGCCTCTAATCGGCTTGGCAGATCGTATCGTTGATATGGTAGAAACCGGACAGACGTTGAATGAGAATGGTTTGGTTGAGATGGAGACTCTCTTCCAGGTTACGAGCCGTTTGATCGCGAATCGTGTAAGCTATAGGTTGAAAAATACGGCTATTCAAGAGCTGTGCGATCGTTTGGGAATCGCAATTGCTGCTCGGGTGTAAATCGTATTAGAAGATAGAGAGAATCATGAGGAAGTAAGCGGATGGAGGGGAAACCATGTATATAGGAAGAGCGGATGAATTCCGTTTGGAGCGGGAAAGTGAATACGGCTCTCCCGAGCAGAACGCCACGGTAAAGGAAGTTGTTGACGCCGTAAAGCTCGAAGGTGACGATGCGTTGCTCCGTTATACTGCGGCATTTGATAAAGTCACATTGAAGCCGGAGCAGTTGCGTGTGACCGACGAAGAAATTCAGGGTGCATATGCCTTAGTAGAGCAAGAGTTTCTCGATGCTCTAAGACAGGCTGCAGCGAATATTAAGGCTTTCCATGAGAAGCAGAAGCGTGGGACATGGATGGATGTAGCCGAAGATGGCACGATGTTAGGCATGGTCGTACGACCCCTGCGGCGTGTGGGGCTCTACGTGCCTGGTGGGAAGGCGGCTTATCCTTCGTCAGTGCTAATGAACGTGCTTCCGGCGAAGGTCGCTGGCGTGCCGGAGATCGTGCTCGTGACGCCCCCGTCGACTGGGGGGCGTGAAGGGATTGATCCGTACATCTTAGTGGCGGCCGCGGAAGCGGGAGTGACGGAGATGTACCGGGTTGGCGGAGCGCAGGCGGTAGCTGCGCTAGCCTATGGGACGGCGAGTATTCCCGCCGTCGATAAGATTTGTGGGCCCGGCAACATCTTTGTGGCGTTGGCGAAACGCGCCGTGTATGGCGCGGTCGACATCGACAGCATCGCGGGGCCGAGTGAGATTGTGGTGCTGGCGGACGACAGTGCGGATCCGCGGTTTGTGGCTGCGGATATGCTGTCGCAAGCGGAGCACGATGAAATGGCGTCGGCGGTGCTTGTGACGCCGTCGCAGGGGCTTGCTGACGCGGTCGCGGCAGAGCTTGAACGGCAGGTGGCTACGCTGCCACGCGTGGACATTGCTCGGCGCTCTCTGGAGCAATATGGGGCGATCTTGATCGTAGACAGCCTAGATGAAGGGCTGGATGTGGTGAACAAGCTGGCGCCGGAGCATCTAGAGGTGATGACGACGGATCCGCTTGATTTGCTTGGTCGGATCGAGACGGCGGGCGCAATCTTCCTTGGCCCGTACAGCTCCGAGCCGGTTGGCGATTATTTCGCCGGACCGAACCATATTTTGCCGACGAATGGGACTGCGCGATTCTCCTCTCCGCTGAATGTGGATGATTTTCTGAAGAAATCCAGTTTGATCCGATATAGCAAGAAAGCATTGACGAGAGATGCAGCAGGAATTGCAACGCTTGCCCGCCACGAAGGGCTGGAAGCTCACGCTCGCGCGGTGGAAATTCGATTCGAAGGGTTGGGAACAGAATGAGTGAAGAACAAGTGAAATTAGGCCGTAATTCAGCAGTGTCCCGTAAGACAAATGAAACCGATATTCAATTGTCATTAGGTGTAGATGGTACTGGCGAGGTTTCCCTTGAGACGGACGTACCGTTCTTGAACCATATGCTGGATCTATTCGCCAAGCACGGACAATTCGATCTAAAGGTCGAAGCACGTGGAGATGTGGATATCGATGATCACCATACGGTGGAGGATATTGGTATCTGTTTAGGTCAAGTGCTTCGCGAAGCACTTGGGGATAAAAAGGGCATCAAACGTTATGCCAGTGTATTTGTCCCGATGGATGAGGCGCTTGCACAGGTGGTAATCGACATTAGTAATCGGCCACATTTTGAATTGCGTGCGGACTTTCCAGCGGCAACGGTAGGAAGCTTCTCTACAGAGCTTGTTCATGAATTCCTATGGAAGCTAGCTCAAGAAGCGCGGATCACCCTGCATGTTATCGTGCATTATGGGCGCAACACCCATCACATGGTAGAGGCAGTGTTCAAAGCGCTTGGACGCGCTCTAGATGAAGCGACATCGATCGATCCACGAGTGAAGGGCGTGCCTTCCACGAAAGGAGTGTTGTAAGTGATCGCCATTATCGACTACGGCATGGGGAACCTTCATAGTGTCAGTAAAGCCGTAGAGAGACTAGGCTGCGAGATGATCGTTACCTCCGATCCAGAGCAGATTCTTGCTGCGGATGGGGCGATCCTTCCCGGTGTTGGTGCTTTCGGAGATGCGATGGGTAACTTACGTGAAACTGGGCTAGTGGATGTTGTTAAAGCGTATGCGGCTTCTGGGAAGCCGCTTCTCGGCATTTGCTTAGGCATGCAGCTATTGTTCACGGAGAGTGAAGAGCACGGGGTTCATCAAGGCTTGGATTTGCTTCCAGGCCGTGTTGTTCGTTTTCAGGGGGACTTTAAGGTGCCTCATATGGGCTGGAATGAGCTGGAGTTTAAGCAGTCGAGTCCATTGTTCGAGGGTGTCGAGCCTGGCCATGTGTATTTCGTACATTCCTATCATGCGTTGCCAGAGTTGAGCTCGGATTTGCTCGCAGTGTCGGACTATCACCAACCTGTAACTGCAATTGTGGGTCGAGGCTCCTTGTTCGGAATGCAGTTTCACCCAGAGAAAAGTGGCGAGTTAGGCATGGCATTGTTGGAAAAATTCGTTGGGTTGGCTGAGTTCGCTAAGACAAAGTAGAGTGGGATTTTTGGGGATACGGTTGAAATTGCGGAACGACGATCCGTTACTGGCGCTGTTTTCGGGGAATCGGGTGGAATAGCGGAACGACGATTATCGGGGTCTCGACGCAATAGGAATAGATAATATCAGGTTAACTATGGAGGTTATTTGGGAATGTCCAAGTTTGTTATTTATCCAGCTATTGATATTCGTGACGGTAAATGCGTCCGTTTAATACAAGGTGATTATAGCCAAGAAACGATCTACAACGAAGACCCAGTAGCGGCAGCTCGTGATTGGGAAGAGCAAGGCGGACAATGGATCCATCTCGTGGATTTAGACGGCGCAAAGGCAGGTCATCCTGTTAACGACGAATTAATTGGACGAATTGCCAAAGCCGTTAAAGTGCCAGTGCAAGTTGGTGGAGGGCTGCGAAAAGAGGAAGATGTGGAGCGTTTGCTCGGCTTAGGTGTATCTCGGGTTATTCTTGGCACAGCTGCAATCGAGGATCGGGCTTTTGTGTCTCGTGTGCTGAACAAGTACGGCAAAGCAATTGCCATTGGACTTGATGCTCGTGATGGATTGGTCGCGACAAGAGGCTGGCTAGAAACTTCCGCAGTGAAGGCAGAAGATTTGGCAGTTGAATTAGCTGGCGAAGGCGCACAGACATTTATTTTTACCGACATTTCTCGTGATGGCATGATGGGTGGACCGAATGTCGAGGCGATTCTATCGCTGGCGAAGATTTCTGGACGTACTGTGATTGCATCGGGGGGCGTTAGCAAACCTGAAGATCTAGATCATCTTGCGGTTCACGCAGATGAAGGCATCGGCGGTGCCATTGTAGGTAAAGCATTGTACACAGGAAGCATCAGCTTAGCCGAAGCGGTTAGTAAGTTCTCTTAGCATTATTGATTTCGTTACCGAAGCCCGCGAGGGCTAAAAAAGTGCCTTGGCGGTGCTCGGAGTAGCTCGGAGTACAAATGAAGGCCAAAAAAGTGCCTTGGCGGTGCTCGAAGTAGCTCGGAGTGCGGATGAAGGCCAAAAAAGTGCCTTGGCAGCGCTCGAAGTAGCTCGGAGTGCAAATGAAGGCCAAAAAAGTGCCTTGGCGGTGCTCGGAGTAGCTAAGTGTGCAAATGAAGGCCAAAAAAGTGCCTTGGCGGTGCTCGGAGTAGCTAAGTGTGCGGATGAAGGCCAAAAAAGTGCCTTGGCAGCGCTCGAAGTAGCTAAGTGTGCGAATGAAGGCCAAAAAAGTGCCTTGGCAGCGCTCGAAGTAGCTAAGTGTGCGAATGAAGGCCAAAAAAGTGCCTTGGCGGTGCTCGAAGTAGCTAAGTGTGCAAATGAAGGCCAAAAAAGTGCCTTGGCAGCGCTCGGAGTAGCTCGGAGTGCGGATGAAGGCCAAAAAAGTGCCTTGGTGGTGCGCGGTGCGTGGTGCGCGGAATAGCTCGTAGCAACAGCGACGATGTAGCGGAAAAACGTTCCTGAGCGAACGGGATAGCGAAGTCGCGGTATAGGTGATTAAAGTAGGAAAGGGGGCCAACCCTCATGTTGGCAAAACGGATTATTCCTTGTCTTGACGTGAAAGATGGTCGGGTCGTTAAAGGTGTTAATTTTGTGAATTTGCGTGATGCTGGAGATCCGGTGGAGCTTGCAGCTATCTATGACCGTGAAGGCGCCGATGAGCTTGTATTTCTAGATATCTCTGCTTCGGTGGAGGGTCGAGCTACTATGGTGGATGTCGTGCGTCGTACGGCAGGGGAAATTACGATTCCCTTTACGGTTGGCGGCGGTATTTCCGCAGTGGAAGACATGAAGCGGCTGCTTCGTGCCGGAGCGGACAAGATCGGTATTAATACGGCAGCGCTACGTAATCCTGAGCTGATCACAGATGGCTCACGGACCTTCGGTGCGCAATGTATCGTGGTCGCGATCGACGCAAAGTTTAATGCGGAGTGGGGCGAATGGGAAGTATTTACCCATGGCGGTCGCAATTCAACAGGGATACGTGCTCTTGCATGGGCGCAGGAAGCCGAGCGTCGTGGAGCAGGGGAACTGCTGCTGACGAGTATGGATGCGGATGGGACGAAGGATGGCTTCGACATCGTCCTTACTAAAGCGGTATCGAGCAGCGTGGGCATTCCAGTTATTGCTTCCGGTGGAGCGGGTAACGTACAGCATTTTGCAGATGTGTTCGCGGAAGGTCAGGCGGACGCGGCGCTTGCGGCAAGCATTTTTCATTATAAAGAAGTATCGGTGCAAGAGGTTAAAGAGGCCTTGCGCAATAAAGGAGTGAACGTTCGATGACGCAAATTCAATCCGCACAACAACTAATTGAGCAAATTGCCTGGAGCGCTGAAGGTTTAGTTCCTGCAGTTGTTCAGGATGCATTAAGCAAAGAAGTGTTGATGCTAGCCTATATGAACAAGGAATCTCTACAGAAGTCGCTAGAAAGCGGTCAAACCTGGTTCTGGAGTCGTTCTCGTAACGAGCTCTGGAACAAAGGGGCGACAAGTGGGAACACGCAGCAAATCACTTCCCTGCACTATGACTGTGATGGGGATACTTTACTCGTCAAGGTGCGTCAGAAAGGTCCAGCGTGCCACACAGGTGCTTATAGCTGCTTCTATCGTGAAGCATCTGTTTCAACGGATACAGGAGCATCCTCTACACCGCAGAACGAAGATCGTTTCGCTCCGCTAAGTCGCCTTGAAGAAACGATCGCACAGAGAGATGCAGAGCGTCCAGAGGGTGCGTATACCACGTATTTGTTCGAGAAAGGCGTAGACAAAATCCTCAAGAAGGTCGGAGAGGAAACGGCTGAAGTCATCATTGCTGCCAAAAACCGCGACCAAGACGAGCTTCGCTGTGAAGCGGCAGACTTGATTTTCCACTTAATGGTTCTATTGCGCGAGCAAGAAATTCCGTTCGATGGCGTTTTGCAGGAGCTAGAATTCCGTCATCGGAAACCCGTTAAGAAGGATTAGGTGATGGCTATGACGAGTAAAGGCATACCTATCGACTACCATACTCACAATTATCGTTGTGGTCACGCGGTCGGAACTTTAGAAGAATATGTACTAAGCGCTATTGATAAGGGTTTGGATGAAATTGGTTTATCCGACCATATGCCGCTACTACACATAAGTCACGAGGATAATCCAGACATTGCCATGACGATGGAGGAGCTTCCACGTTATGTGGAGGAATGCCTTAGCCTGCAGGAAAAATATAAAGATCGTATCGCCGTTCGAGTCGGACTAGAGGGAGACTTCATAGAAGGCTACGAGGAGAAGATCGAGGCGATTGTTCAGGCGTACCCCTGGGATTACGTGATCGGCTCGGTTCATTTTCTAGGAACATGGGATGTGACGGATTTTAGGCAAGTGCATCAGTGGGAAGGGCGAAGCGTTATCGCAGCGTACGAGCAATACTTCGATGCCATACAGAAAGCTGCTGCTACAGGATTTTACGATTATATCGGACACATCGATGCGATAAAACGTTTTGGCTATCGTCCAGAAGAAGATCCATCTGCCCTGGAAGATGCTGCATTACAAGCTGTTAAGAAGCATAACTTAGCGTTTGAGCTTAATGCAGCGGGCATTCATGCCCCATGCAAAGAGATGTATCCCTCTGTAAAAATGCTAGAGCGAGCTAAGGCTTACGATATCCCTGTGACGTTCGGTTCCGATGCTCACCACCCCGACAAAGTTGGACAAAAGCAGGCAGACGCGCAAACAATGCTGAAAAACGTCGGATATACGCACCTAGCGACCTTTCAAGGGCGTAAACGGGTACTGAAACCTTTTTGAATTATTGCCTCAGTCATGTATAATGAGGTTGACAAGTAGGTTTAATGACGGTTTTCGACACGTAGAAGTGTTGAATCGCTAAATTTGGAGGGGCACATGTACAGCAGCAGCAAACTTCGTATTTTTTCGGGATCATCCAATCCATTATTAGCAGGTAAAATCGCCGACCATCTCGGGTTACCCCTTGGGAAAATTAAACTTTCCCGATTCAAGAGCGGCGAAGTGTACGTTCACTATGAGGAAACCATTCGTAATTGCGATGTTTTCCTAGTCCAGTCGTTGTCTCATCCTATCAATGATTACTTCGTTGAGTTGCTGATCATGATTGATGCTGCCAAAAGGGCATCCGCACGTACAGTTAATGTTGTGCTACCGTACTACGGCTATGCTAGGCAGGAACGGAAAGCTGCTCCTCGTGAGCCTATCTCCGCAAAAATGGTTGCCGACGTATTGACGACAGTTGGTGCTAACCGAATTATTACGATTGATCTTCATGCTCCAGCTATACAAGGATTCTTTAATATTCCGGTAGATCACTTAACGGCGCTAGACTTGATTAGTGATTATTTGAAGGCTAAGAACATTGCTAATCCTGTTGTCGTATCTCCGGATGCGGGACGTGCTTCGACAGCTGAGAAGCTGGCGAATCAATTAGATTGCGGCTTTGCTATCATGATCAAGAAACGTCCGGCGCATAACGAGTCTGTTATCACCCATGTGATCGGGGATGTCCAAGGTTTTACACCGATTATAATCGAAGATATGATTGATACGGGTACGACAATCGTTAATGTAGTGGAAGGCTTGAAGGAACGCGGCGCGGAAGACGTATACGTATGTGCGACCCATCCGCTGTTCTCCGGTCCTGCCCTAGAGCGACTTGATCACCCGAACATCAAAGAAGTCGTGGTTACGGACTCCATATTATTACCAGAAGAACGTTCTGAACGCTTTAAGGTTATCACCGTTGCTCCAATGTTGGCAGAAGCCACACGCATTATTATGGAGGGCGGCTCGATCAGCACGCTGTTCAAGAACGCTGGAGTTTAAGGAATCCTGAAAACTTCTTTATGAATGATATACAAATGAGAGCATCTAACTACAGAAATGTAGGAGGGTGCTCTTTCCTTGTCAGAGGTATATTCATCGTTCTTATTTTATGGAATGCTCAGGCTGTGTTATAATCGTGGGTGATGAAGATCCAGAACAACTAGGAGGTGCCTTGCCGATGAATCAGCGGAAGCGTGCGGCCAAGAACCGACGTCCCAAAGTGATCCCGATGCGTCTGGACGCTACATTCTTCTTTGAACGCGCCGTGCAGTCGCTTGATCGATATCATTACGACAAGGCACTCAAATATTTTCGCCGTGCGGTAGAGTACGAACCGGAAAATCCAGTTAACCACTGTAATATGGCAGGAATTTTGTCAGAAATGGGACGATATGAAGAATCGAACGTTATTCTACGTTCGGTATTGGATCAGATTGACCCTGAGATGACGGAATGCTATTACTACTTAGCCAATAACTATGCCAATATGGACTTGTTCGAAGCTGCGGAAGAGGCTCTCGTTCGGTATTTAGAGAATGACGCTGAGGGGCAATTCCTAGATGAGTCGGACGATCTACTTGATCTGCTCAATTACGAGTTGAACCGACCAACCAAGCTGGTCACCATAAAGGCAAAGGAAAATATATATGCACATGACAAAGCCCGTGAATTATTAGAAGCAGGGCACTTTGCAGAAGCGGTTAAAATGCTGGAAGAAATTATCGGGCGTGAGCCTGACTTTCTTGCGGCAAGGAATAATCTTGGATTGGCATACTACTATATGGGGCTATTCGATAAATCAGTCGCCACGATAACCCAAGTGTTAGAGGCGGAGCCAGGGAACCTACACGCTTTGTGTAACCTCGCGATATTCTACCAGCACTCGAATCAAGAAGAGGCGCTACAAACCTTAATTGAAAAGCTTAATAAGACGGTGCCGTTCCACCCTGAGCATGTATTCAAAATGGCGACAACACTTGGAATTGTGGGTGAGCATCGTGAGGCTTACACTCATTTTCGCCGCTTGCTTAGGACAGGAGAACTTGCGGAAGAACCGAGTTTGCACCATTTTGCTGCGGTTGCCGCTGTAAATCTGCAACGTTTCGTTGATGCGGAGAGACACTGGAATCAGGCGGAGCGGTTAGATCCAGAATCACCGGTTCCTTCCTTTTACTTGCGCAGGTTGGAGAAGGTACGCACAGGCGAAGAAAGTCCGCCTACGCACTACCATTATCATCTTCCCTTTGAAGAACAGTTCCGAGAATGGGAGCATAGTCCGGGGCTCGTAACGGAAGCGTTGAAGCGCGACCCACTAATCCGCTCCTCGTTTTTCTGGGCGCTCCGCCATGGAGATCGTCATACAAAAGTACAGGTCATACAGGCTCTCGGGCTCGTTGCCGATGAAGAGGTTATCGAGGCGCTGAAGGCTTTCCTGATTGATGCAGATGAAGATGATGAATTAAAACGGGTTGCCGTTCTTGTTCTGCGCTCCATCGGCGTTCAAGATTCGTTAACGGTCACTTTCAGCGGGCGAACGGTTACATTGGAAGCACGAAGAAAGTCAGCAAAGCTTCCCATTTGGGATGGGGCTTGGCAAGAAGTTCTGGAGCACGCACTTGAAGGCATGTCCGGTCGATACGACGTTGTACAGCAACATGACATGATGACATTGTGGGTTGATTATTTATCTCGTGTGTATCCAGAGGTACCTAAGCTTCATAAATCGACGGGCTGGGCAGCGGCTTTGGAATACTGGACCGCTAAGATGCATCGTAGAACCGTTACTTATGCGGATTTGGTCAATCGTTACGGTGTGTCTCAGGCCAGTATAAGCCGTTATGTGAACCGGATTGATGAAGCTTGCGGCATTCGGGAGAAGCTAGACTTAACGACACCTTCTTTTTATTAGCACATCGACGTGGACGTGTAATGACAACCTAGAGGCAGACACAAATGACATGACAATGGAACAGTTTCGCTGGCGAAACTTATTCGTTGTACAACAGGAGGAACAAGGAATGCACAAGACAATCGTTATCGGAACAGGGCCTGCGGGCTTGACGGCTACCATCTATTTAGCACGAGCTAATCTGTCCCCCCTCGTTATTGAAGGTCCAGAGCCTGGAGGTCAGTTAACGACTACGACAGAGGTGGAGAATTTTCCTGGCTTTCCTGAAGGGATAATGGGCCCAGATTTGATGGCGAATATGCGGAAGCAAGCAGAGCGCTTCGGTGCAGAGTTCCGCACGGGCTGGATTAATAAAGTGGATATGTCTAAACGTCCGTTCACGCTTTCTCTCGAAGGCGGGGAAGAGCTACAAGCAGAAACATTGATTATCTCTACTGGCGCTTCTGCTAAGTACATGGGGATACCGGGGGAGAAGGACAACGTTGGTAGAGGTGTTAGCACCTGTGCGACATGCGATGGATTTTTCTTTCGTGGCAAAAAGATTATCGTCGTTGGTGGCGGAGATTCAGCGATGGAGGAAGCTAATTTCCTAACTCGTTTTGCTTCCGAAGTTACGCTTGTTCATCGTCGTGATGAGATGAGAGCTTCTAAGATCATGCAGGATCGTGCGCATGAGAATAACAAAATCCTGTGGGGGTTAAACAAAACTCCGATTGAGGTTATTGCTGGTGATAACGGCGTTACAGGACTGAAGGTTCGTAACAATGCAACCGGTGAAGAAGAAATTATCGACACTCAGGGCTTATTCGTGGCCATCGGCCATACGCCAAATACGAAGTTCTTGGACAATCAGCTGGATACGGACGAGTTAGGCTATCTGAAAGTGAATCCAGGTACGACGGAGACGAATATTCCAGGTGTGTTCGCATGTGGTGATGTTCAAGATCATAAATATCGTCAAGCGATTACTGCAGCGGGAAGTGGATGTATGGCTGCGCTTGATTGCGAGAAGTTTTTAGAAAACTCTGCGGTGCATGATTGGAGTCAATCACTTTAATACCGCATAAGGACTAAGATCCTGTATACTAGTAGTAACAACATTATTGTTTATGAGGTGTCGATCAATGTCAGAATCATTGTATGTAGGCGTAGATTTGGGCGGGACTGCTGTTAAGGTAGGCTTGTGCAATGCAAACGGGGATTTACTCCGTACTCACGAAGGACCCACACAAGCTGCTGGTGGAGCGGACGCTGTATTATCCAATATTGCGACCTATGTCAAAGAGCTAGTACCTCCTGGAACACCAGAATGGGATAACGTAGCGGGTGTAGGGATCGGTATCGCCGGATTTCTGAATATTCCCGAGGGGATTATTGACTTCTCGCCAAATCTTCCTTTCAAAGACGTTCCTGTCACACGGATTATGGAAGAGAAGATTGGCAAGCCGGTCAAAATTAATAACGACGCTAACGTGGCTGCGCTTGGAGAAGCGTGGGGCGGGGCAGGCAGAAATGTTGCGAATTGCGTATGCTATACGCTAGGTACAGGGGTCGGCGGCGGTATTATTCTAAATAATCGGCTTATAGAAGGATCAACGGGTATGGCAGGAGAGCTTGGTCACTTGTCGATCGTAGCTGATCTTGAAGCGATTCAATGTGGTTGTGGTAAGATGGGGTGCCTTGAGACGGTATCTTCGGCAACGGGAATTATCCGTATGGCTGTCGATGCGGTAGAACGGGGAGACCGAACCTCACTCACTTTCATAGAGGGTGAGATCACGGCCAAGGACGTTATTGATGCGGCTAGAGACGGTGACGAGGTTGCTCAGCGAATTGTGTCTCGTGCTGCGTTTTATTTGGGAAAATCGATGGCTGCTGTTGCTGTCGTCGTTAACCCACAACGCTTTATCGTTGGAGGCGGGGTGAGCAAAGCCGGTGAATTCCTCTTTGCTCAAATTCGCGAGGTATTCGATAAGTTGACTCCGGGCAATGCTCGCAATGGGGTCGAGATCGTCGCTGCCGAGCTAGGAAACAATGCAGGGGTTGTAGGTGCTGCAGGATTGTTCCTACGAGCATAATTGAAGCAAGCGCTCGGTTCCGCTAGCTTATAAGGCGGGTCGGGCGTTCTTTCGTTCATCGCAATAGGTGGAGGGGATAGACTTGGATACGATGATAACACAGCCGACTCTTATTATTATTACTGGGATGTCGGGTGCCGGAAAAACGATTGCTGTTCAGAGCTTAGAGGATTTGGGTTTTTTCTGCGTTGATAATTTACCGCCTGTACTTATACCTAAATTTGCTGAACTCATAGAGCAATCGCAGGGACGTATTGCGAAAGTAGCTTTAGTCATTGATTTGCGGGGGAGAGAGTTTTTCACGGCGTTATCTGAATCTCTCAATCATATTCGAGAGCATTATACGATTCATTATGAGATTTTGTTTTTGGATGCGACGGATTCAGTCCTCGTTCAGCGTTACAAAGAAAGCCGCCGCAGACACCCACTTGCACCAGAAGGATTGCCGCTTGAGGGAATACATTCTGAACGTAAGCTACTTGAGGACTTGAAGGGCTGGGCGACTCAAGTTATTGACACAAGTAGTCTCAAGCCAGCAGCGTTGAAGGAAAAGATCATAGGTCGGTTCACCAACCTAGATCGGAATAACATTTCTATAAACGTGACTTCCTTCGGATTTAAGTATGGGGTTCCCATCGACGCAGATTTGATTTTCGATGTACGCTTTTTACCTAACCCACATTATGTTGAGAACCTTCGGCCTAAGACGGGTGTTGAGCCAGAAGTGTATGACTACGTCATGAAATGGCCTGAAACTCAAACCTTCTTAACGAAATTACTGGATATGCTCCAATATTTAATTCCGTTGTACCACAAAGAAGGCAAAAGCCAGATTGTTATCGGAATCGGATGCACAGGAGGCAAACATCGTTCCGTTGCATTAGCGGAATACCTAGGGCGTATGTTAGGCTCCAGCGAGACAGAATTAGTACGAGTGAGCCATCGCGATTCAGAGCGCGACAGGCAGAACTGAGGTGGGGCTATGAAGGAGAGGCAAACCCTCTCTCGTAAACCACGAATTGTTGTCATTGGTGGGGGTACGGGATTATCCGTAATGCTGCGTGGATTAAAGCAGAAGCCTCTGGATATTACAGCTATCGTAACAGTGGCTGATGATGGTGGAAGCTCGGGTATTTTACGTGAGGAATTGCAAATTCCACCTCCAGGGGATATACGTAACGTATTGTCTGCGTTAGCAGATACAGAGCCTTTACTAGCAGAAGTGCTTAATTATAGATTTAATAGTGGCACAGGGCTAGCTGGGCATAGCTTGGGTAACCTTATTCTCGCAGCGATGACTGACATTACGGGAGATTTCGTAACAGGGATTACTGAGCTCAGTCGGATCTTCGCGGTTCGTGGCCGAGTTCTACCTGCTGCGAATCAAGCTATCGTTCTGAAGGCTGAGATGGAAGATGGGTCAATTGTAGTTGGAGAGTCCAAAATTCCGAAAGCGGGTTTAGCTATTCGTAAAGTGTTCCTCGAGCCTGCAGATGTCGAGGCACTACCGGAGGCTGTTCAAGCGTTGCGTGAGGCAGATGCGATACTGATCGGCCCAGGGAGCTTGTATACGAGCATTATTCCGAATTTGATCGTTCCGAAGCTAGCGGAAGCAATCGTCCAATCGGATGCGGTCAAGTTGTTTGTATGCAATGTGATGACCCAGCCTGGTGAAACCGACAATTATTCGGTAAGTGACCATCTTGCTGCCGTTCATGCTCATATTGGTCAGCATTTATTTGATTATGTGATCGTGAACGATGGAGAAATTCCTCCTCAAGTTCAGGATCGGTATGCGGAGAAGGGCTCTAAAGCTGTACACTTGGATTTGGAGGAAGTGACCAAGCGAGGATATAAGGTAATTGCGGATACGTTGGTATTATTCCGGACTTACTTGCGTCATGATGCAGCCAAATTAAGTGATCATATTTATCATCTGGTCGAAGATTGGATGTTGCGGAAGGGGTGAAAAGGGTATGTCATTTGCGGCGCTAACAAAAAAAGAACTCACTTTGCTCGAATCTGATGGCTGCTGTGAGAAGGCGGAGTTATCGGCTTTGATACGGATGAATGGAACGATCTCATTGTCCAATAAGCGAGTTATACTGGATATCTCCACCGAGAATGCCGCAATATCACGCCGCATCTACACCCTGCTTAAGCGACATTTTAAAGTTATAACCGAGCTTCTAGTGCGTAAAAAAATGCGTTTGAAGAAAAATAACGTTTATGTTGTGCGAGTACCAGCAGGTGCGGAGGCTATTCTAAATGACCTGTCGATTGTCTCCGAGGGATTTCTATTCCATCCGAGTATTGATAAAGAATTGGTTCGTAAGGCATGCTGTAAAAAGGCTTATTTGCGTGGTGCGTTTTTAGCGGGGGGTTCAGTGAATAATCCGGAGGGCTCATCCTATCACTTGGAAATATCCTCGATGTATGAGGAGCATTGTCAAGCTCTTGTGGACCTTGCGAATAAATTCCATCTGAATGCACGTTTTATCGAACGCAAGAAGGGATTTATCCTCTACATTAAGGAAGGCGAGAAGATCATCGAGTTTTTAAGCATCATCGGTGCCCATCAAGCCTTGTTTAAGTTCGAGGATGTCCGTATAATGCGAGATATGCGTAACTCGGTGAATCGGATCGTAAATTGCGAGACGGCTAATCTGAACAAGACGATCGGGGCAGCAGTCAGACAAATTGAGAATATCAAACTTCTTGTTAAAGAGGTCGGACTTTACAATTTACCTGATAAGCTTCGAGAGGTCGCGGAAATAAGACTTCAGCATCCTGACATTAACCTGAAGGAAGTCGGAGATTTGCTTAAAGGACAGGTCAGTAAATCAGGTGTAAACCACCGACTTCGTAAGCTAGATGAGTGGGCTGAAAAAATCCGGAACGGCGGAGCATAACCGTATGGCGCATTTGTTCGAATCAATGGTATAATAGTTAAGAAACTGTAGCACGGGGGTCCCCAGATGAGGGACGAACAAAGATAGGGGGTATCCGGTCCATGACGAGACAGCCGGTAGTTGTTCGGCTTAAAACGGGTCTTCACGCCAGACCGGCGGCACTATTCGTGCAAGAAGCCAATAAATTCTCCTCCGACGTCTTTGTGGAGAAGGATGAAAAGAAAGTAAATGCGAAAAGCATCATGGGAATTATGAGCCTGGCTATCAGCTCCGGTACGGAAGTCGCGATCAGCGCGGAAGGTTCCGACGCAGAGCAAGCTGTAACCGCTTTAGTGCAGCTTGTAAGCAAAGAAGAGCTAGAGAACCAATAAGTCATTTTCACTTAAAGCTCCCTAACGGGAGCTTTTTGCATTTCTATGCGCCTAGACAAGCTAGACACAACAAGCCGATGCAAGTCCGGTCGAGGTAAGAACAAGAGAACTGTTGGTGACTCGGGTACAGCGGCACTCGCAATGAAAAAAACGGATATCCAAGGAGTCGTAGATGCAGCCATTATCCAATACGGCTTGACTTCGCGGACCTCGCTGCCATGGCTCAACGCATACTTCACCCATAACCCACAAGGGCTTTGGGGTCGGCAAGCTTAATCCCAAGAATCAGCTCGAAGGTCAAAAAAGTGCCTATATGGAACGAACCTATGTACCGAGTAATGCAAGGGTCATGTATGTATCTTACCCTAACGGTTTCCCGACACCTCAACGAATCCCGTATCGTCGAACCGGGGGACCTGTCGCCCTTCGGCAGCATCCAAGAGCCGAGCGATGATTCGGTTTCCCCACTCTTCCTCGTGTTGCGATAATACCGACGTTAACTGGCCGTTGCGGATCGCTTCTTGGATTTCCGGAGTTAGCCCGAAGGTAAGGGCGTAACGTGCCAAGCCTTTGGCTTTCCATACGAGAATGGAAGCGGATCCGGACACGAAGTCGAGTCCGACGAAGGCGTCGAAATGAGGATGGGAGTCGATCATTTCCTCGAGATCCCTTAACGCGCGGATCTCGCTCCCTTCGTTATAGCGAACTTCCAGCACTTGTATTTTCGTTTTATTGTTTAGATAGGTAAGCATTCCCTCCAACCGCTGGTCCATACTGAGCGTCCGGCGCGTTCCGGTTTCCACCAGCACCATGCCACTCCCGTCGAGCAGCTTATCCAGAGACTCTCCCATTCTACGCCCCGATTCCAGGTTGTTCGTTCCGATATAGGTCAAGCGTTGGCTTGCGGGAGAATCCGATTCGAAGCAGATGACGGGTATCCCGCTGTTAACGGCTTTATCGATGATAGGGGCGAGCGCGTTCGCATCGATCGGGTCTATGGCGATCCCGTCGACTTGTTGGCGGATCATCGTCTCCATCATGCGGATTTGCTGCTCCAAGTTCGATTCTCCCGGAGCCTTGACGATAAGCTGGACGTTCGACTCCGCTGCAGCCAATTCGGCCGTGCGGGTTATCGTTTCGTAGAACGGATGTGTCATCGGATAGATGATCCCAAACGTATATGCAGTTGCGACTTTCGTTATGATGGGAGAGGTAGTCGATGGGGGAGGTGCGACCGAATCCACATCTTTGGTACATCCCGATAAGATAACCGACAAGAGAGCAATCGGCAGAAGAAAGCATAGTAATGGTTTACGCCAAGCGCTCGGGACTATCATGATACTCTCCTTCCGCGGATCGGCCTTCGGGCATCCCTTGCCGGCGAAATTCCCGCGTCGTCATACCCGTCATCTTCTTGAACAGATTAGAAAAATAGTGCGCGTCGTTATAGCCGACCTGATAGGCGATCTCGTAGGATTTATCATTGGTCGCTTGCAATAGTTCCATCGCTTTGCGAATTCGGGTTTGCGTTAAATACTCGATGAAGGTTTGATCGTTTTCTTGGCTGAACACTTTGCTTAAGTGGCTCGGACTGACGCGAACGTGTTCGGCGGCGTCTTGGAGCGATAACCGATCGTTCACATATTGCTGTTGGATGAATCTTTTGACTTTGGCGATGATGTCCGCGTACTTGTTGGACGCATCCGCCCTCCAGGTCCATAGCTGTTTCAGCAAATCCGCCAAGAAGCGGCAAGACTCCTCCCAGCTTGAGACCTTGTGGATTTCTCCTTGAAGCTCGGCAACTAGGGAGTCAGATACTTCCCCTGAACGGAAGCCGTTCTTCGCTTCTTGCAAAGACTCCAGCATTAATTCGTTCAGCAAGTAGTAGCCATACATAGAAGATTTCCAATCCACTTCCACGAGATTGGCGGCGAAGTCGCGAACGAACTCTTGGAGCTGGGAGACCGTTCCGATCTTAAGAAACTCGATGAAACGCGCGCGGTCTAGGTAGGCGGTCGATCCGGCCGAACGACCGGCCGTTTGCCATAATTCATTCTGATTGATTTTCGTTAGCCGATGTATAATCCGGTCTTCCTCGGCCTCCAAGAAAGAAACGTGGATGCCTTGTAATCGATTCTGCACGCTTCCGACTCCGAATGAGACCGAGCATGGAAGCTCGCTCTCGAGATGAGGGACGAGCTTATGGCGGATATGATCGAGAGTAACGGCTAAATCTTGAGCGGAATCACCATGAATGATCCATACCTTTTCCGTCCGGCTGCGCTTGAAGCTCCATCCGGTAACGGTATCGGACAGCTTATCGTCGATGACCCGTTCCGCCTGCAAGATCGTATCGGTATCGGTATACGAGTTAGATTCCGAGCATCTCAGGTCGCAGATCAAGACAGCATAGTATGATGAAATCACGTTCAAGGACAGAGAAGTCGCCGCTTCGACGGCCTCGGTCGTGGTGATGAGTCCGCCACATAAGTCGCCGAAGAGCTTCTCCTGGGTGTAAGCTTTACGTTCCTTCAACCGGCGTTCATGGTCGATCTTGTCTCCAACGGAATGCAGAAGCTTAATCAGATCAAGAGAATGAACGGGCTTCAAGCAGTATTCTTCAACGCCTATTTGTAGCGCTGATCGGGCGTAGCTGAATTCATCGTGACCGCTAAGGATAATGATCTTCGTATCCGGCAACCGTTGGCGAACGATGGAGCTTAGCTCAAGGCCATTCATGAAAGGCATCTTGATGTCGGTAATCAGAATATCCGGCATCCACTTCTCGATCAGGGGGAGCGCGACTTCTCCGTCCGACGCATCCCCGCAATAGATGAAACCTTCCTTTTCCCAATCGATGCAAACCCGAATGTTTTCTCTAATGACGATTTCGTCGTCGACGAGCATGACCTTTTTCACCGATAGTCACCCCTATTTCTTAGGTATCCGAACGTAGATGCATGTCCCCTTGCGTTCTTCGCTTTCGATATGTAACCCGTAACGTTCTCCGAAATACAGCTTCAGTCGCTGATGAACGTTTTGCAGACCGAATCCGCCGTTTTTACCGTCCTCCAATCCCGTGTCTCTAGTATCGTTCGGTTGCGAATCGCGCGGTTGCTCCAGTTGTTCGCGGACCTCCTCCAAGTGATCCGTCGTCATGCCGATTCCGTTATCCTCGACAAACAAGACAATATCTTGAACCTGGTCGACATACCCGCCAATACGGATCAATCCTTTGCCTCGTTGATTTTTGATGCCGTGGTACAGAGCATTCTCTACCAGCGGTTGCAGCGTCATCTTCAGAATCGGATACATCTGAAGCTCGGGGCTCACGTCGACTTCGTAATCGAGAATATCGCGATAGCGCATCTTCTGGATAATCAAATAGCTTTGCACATGATCGAGCTCGATCTTGATCGAAATCCAATCGCGGCCTTTATTCAAGCTGATGCGGAAAAATCGGGATAAGGCTTGTACAAGCTGGATGACTTGCTCGTTCTTGCCTGCCTCGGCCATCCAAACGATGGAATCGAGCGTGTTATAGAGAAAGTGAGGATTAATCTGGGCTTGTAGCGTTCTGAGCTCCGCCTTCTGGATATGCTCCTGCTCGCGGATGCTTTGTTCGAGCAGCATCTTGATTTTCTCGATCATTGTATTGAAGCTCGCGCCTAGATCGGCGATTTCATCCTGCCCCGAAGGCTTCACCTTGGCATCGAGATAACCGGAGGCGGCTTGCCGCATCTTGCTCTTGAGGAGCTGGATCGGCCGGGTTAGACGCGAGGTGATGAAGAAATAGAGAGTAATCGTAAATACAATGCTTAAGGCAACGCTTACGATAATGAGCGTGCGAATTCGGTTAGCATCCTCTACGATTTCTTCAAGCGGAGCGCTGCCTACGATTTTCCAGCCGGTTGCTTGCGAAGTGGCGAACACGACGAATTTGGATGGATCGGCAGTGGAGTCCACGAAGCTGTCTCTCTGGTAGCCGGTATGTTCGCTAAGATTAACGGGCTGGGACGAATCTCCGGATTGAGCGGGCGCGGCAGGCGTAAAGATCGGAATTCCTTGATCATCCGCGACGTAGAACAATCCGGTCTTGCCGATCTTCACATTATTAGAAAACCGCTCCACGACCGAATCATCCAGATCGATGACGATGAAGCCGACGACTTCGTTGGTGATCTGCTGCTTGACAGTCGCCATGATTGTAATGACGTTACGGTCGGGATAGCGGAAGCCGTCCAGACGGTCCCAATCGGAAGATTTCGTAGGCGGAATATTAAGCACTTCATTAGGCTCCGTCATTAAATACGCGAAATGGGGATTTCTCAGAGGGTTGTAATCTAACTGAAACACTCCTTTGCGTTCGCTGATCCCTCTGCCGTATAAGTTAATCATCGTCATGTTGAGTACGCTTTCATATTTGTATGTCTGACGGTATAAATCGAACGTCTTCAAAATGAACTTGGCGTCCTCGTAGGTTTCGCTCTGAGAGAAGAGGAAACGAAGCACTTGAGGGTTTTTCTCCAGTTCGAGCAGGCGGCTCGTATCTTGGAACAAGACGTCGATGTCCAAGGCGAGACGATCCGCGACGAGCATCGTAGCCGCCTTGCTATGGCCGGATACGGTGTCGAATGATTTCTGGTAGGAAACGAGGCCGACCGCGATGAGCGGAATCGACGTTAATATAACGAACATCGTGAGCAGCTTGGCTCGCAAGCTGGAGGTAATCTTCCGTACGAAAGGCATTCCGCAGCGTTCCTTCCTTAATTGTGGCATTCGCGGAGAGACGCGGTCCCTTTTCTACTAACTATAGCAAATATCATCCATTTCGTGGGCTTCCTATTCAGACGTGATGGCAATTTCCAACTTTTGAATGAAAAATTACAACAAAACGATTCCCATGAGCTCAAACATCCCGTAAAAACGCAAAAAACGGCTATGATCGTCCGTATAATCGGCATCTGACAGCGTTTTATAATGAGTTCACGCCAACAAATGGTGAACGAATGGGGAGGAAGTTACAGATGAAAAGTGTTAAGAAGTGGGGCGTATCGCTCGCCTTGGTCGCTCTAATGGTCGTTGTTTCCGCTTGCGGCGGCAACAACAAGGGAAGCAACTCGAGCTCTTCTCCGGCTGAAAGCTCGAAAGCGCCAGCTGCGGCTGCTGAAAGCGCAAGTCCAAGCGAGTCCGCACCCGCGGCGACGGATAAGAAAGTGGTTCTCGGCTTCGCGCAGGTTGGAGCGGAAAGCGGCTGGAGAACGGCCAACACGAATTCGATCAAGGAATCCGCGGGAGAGGCCGGCTTCGATCTGAAGTTCTCCGATGCGCAGCAGAAGCAAGAAAATCAAATCAAAGCGATTCGTTCTTACATCCAACAGAAGGTTGACGTTATTGCCTTCTCGCCTGTCGTCGAGTCCGGATGGGACACGGTTCTGAAGGAAGCTAAAGATGCGGGCATCCCTGTCATTCTGACCGATCGGTCGGTAGATTCCAAAGATACGTCCTATTACAAAACGTTCATCGGTTCGGATTTCGTGGAAGAAGGCCGCAAAGCAGGTCAATGGGTGCTCGATCAATATAAAGACACTCAAGAAGTCGTAAATATCGTTGAGCTGCAAGGTACGACGGGTTCCGCTCCCGCGAACGACCGCAAAGCAGGCTTCCAGGAAATGATCAAATCGAATGACAAGCTTAAAGTTATTGCATCCCAGACGGGCGATTTCACTCGCGCCAAAGGGAAAGAAGTCATGCAGGCGTTCCTGAAAGCGCACAAAGACATCGACGTGCTGTATGCCCACAACGATGATATGGCTCTCGGCGCGATTCAAGCGATCGAAGCGGCCGGACTTGTTCCGGGCAAAGATATCATCATCATTTCCGTCGACGCCGTTAAAGACGGCATGACTGCTGCCAGCGAAGGCAAAATCAACTTCATCGTGGAGTGTAATCCGCTTCTTGGACCGCAGTTAATGCAAGCGGTTAACGATGTTCTCGCTAACAAAGAAATCCCGCAACGCATCGTAACGGAAGAATCGACGTTTACGTCGGAGCAAGCCAAAGAGGCGCTTCCAACACGTAAATATTAATCGTTCAGTCGTAAGTTCGCATGCTGGAAGAGCCGCTCCGCTACCGATGGATCGAGTCGGAGCGGCTTTTTCTCTTAAAGGAGGAAGGAACATGATCGATCGGCAGCCGATCCTACAGATGAATGGAATATACAAAAGCTTTCCCGGCGTTCGCGCGCTGAAAGGTGTCGACTTCAGATTGTTCGCAGGCGAAGTGCATGCCTTGATGGGAGAGAACGGGGCGGGTAAATCCACGTTGATCAAAACACTGACGGGAGTGTACTCCGTCGATGAAGGGAAAGTCATGCTGGACGGGAAGGAGATTCGTCCCCATAGTCCGCAGGATGCTCAAGGGGTTGGGATTAGTACCGTCTATCAGGAAGTCAATCTTTGTCCGAATCTAACGGTGGCGGAAAACATCTATATCGGCCGAGAGCCGCGCCGGTTCGGGATCATTCAGTGGAAGGAAATGAACAAGAACGCGTCCGTGCTTCTATCGGAACGGCTTAGTCTTCACATAGATGTTTCATTGCCCTTGCAATCGTATTCGGTAGCTATTCAACAGCTCATCGCTATCGCGCGCGCCTTGAGTATTTCCGCTAAGGTATTGATTCTAGACGAACCGACTTCAAGCCTCGACCGGAATGAAGTGCAGCAGTTGTTCACCATCATGCGCAAGCTAAAAAACGAAGGCCTCGCGATCTTGTTCGTGACGCACTTCCTGGACCAGGTCTACGAAATATCGGATCGGATTACGATTCTTCGCAACGGGGAATTCGTCGGAGAGAGCTTGGCGGCGGATTTACCTAGAATCGAGCTCGTATCACGTATGATCGGCAAGGAGTTGAATCTGCTAGAAGAGATGCCTAAGTCGCAAGCCGAGGAGCAAGCGGATACGGACGACATTTGGATAGAAGCTTCGAATCTTGGCCGTACGGGGGCAATCGAGCCGTTTAACCTCGCTATCCGCCGCGGGGAAGTCGTAGGATTGGCAGGTTTACTTGGATCGGGCCGTACGGAAATCGCCCGCTTATTCTTCGGAGCGGACAGGGCGGACCAAGGAAAGCTGAAGCTTGCGAAATCAGGCGAGGCCATCCGTTCTCCGCGGGATGCCATCTCGCAGGGAATCGGATTCTGCCCCGAGAACCGGAAGATCGAGGGGATTATTGACGATTTGTCCGTCCGCGAGAACATCATCTTGGCACTGCAAGCGACCCGTGGCTGGTTCAGGACGATCAACCGCAAGAGGCAGGATGAGATCGCCGAACAATATATCGGTACCTTAAATATTAACCCTCCTAACCCGGAGCATCTCGTGAAAAATTTGAGCGGAGGCAACCAGCAGAAGGTCATTCTGGCCCGTTGGCTTCTGACGCAGCCGGAGCTGCTCATTCTGGATGAGCCGACCCGCGGAATCGACGTCGGGGCGAAAGCCGAAATCCAGAAGCTGGTCATGTCGTTATCGCAGCAGGGGATGTCCGTCTTGTTTATCTCATCCGAGCTGGAAGAAGTGCTTAGGGTGAGCGGGAAAATTGCCGTTCTTAGGGACCGCCGGTTGGTAAAGGAAATCGAAGGCCAAGACATCAGCCCGCATCATGTGATGCAGGCCATAGCGGGGGGTTGAGCCACATTGAACCGGATCATGAAACATCATTTGTTTTGGCCGCTAGCCATGCTGGGAGCATTGTTATTATTTAATCTCATCCATTCTCCCGATTTTTTCTCCATTAGAATGCAAGGCGGGCATCTATACGGGAACTTGATCGATATTTTGAACTTCGGTGCTCCGCTTATTCTCGTAGCCGTCGGAATGACGCTAGTCATTGCCACCAAAGGAATCGACTTGTCGGTAGGATCGATCGTCGCGATTGCCGGAGCGATGTCCTGCATGACGATTAGCAAGGGAGAGAATCAAAATTCGCTGAGCCTCGTTCTGATGGCTATCGGGCTTGCCCTGGGCTTGTCTTTGGTTCTAGGCTTGTGGAACGGATTACTGGTGACGGGGGCCGGAATTCAGCCGATTATCGCGACCTTGATCCTCATGGTAGCCGGCCGGGGAATCGCCCAGTTGATTACGGATGGTCAGATCATTACGCTCTCCAGTTCGAGATACGAATATATCGGCACGGGCTCCTTAGCGACGCTGCCGTTCTCCATTTTCATTGTCGCGGCGGTATTCGCTATCGCCTCGTTGTTAACGCGGAAATCCGCGCTCGGCCTTTTCATTGAATCGGTCGGCACCAATCCTCAAGCTAGCCGCTTGGCGGGTATTCGCTCAAACATCGTTATCGTGGCCGTCTATATGTTCTGCGGATTATGCGCGGGAATCGCAGGACTGTTGCTCAGCTCCAACGTATCCAGCGCCGATGGAAACAATGCGGGCTTGTGGTATGAGCTGGATGCGATCCTGGCGGTCGTTATCGGCGGTACCTCGCTGAACGGAGGCCGGTTTTATTTGTCCGGCACGCTCGTCGGGGCGCTGATGATCCAGACGCTGTCCACGACGATCTATTCCGTTGGGATCGCTCCGGAAATTACGCTCGTCGTGAAAGCATTCGTCGTATTAGCGGTCTGCTTGATCCAATCCGAATCGTTCCGTAAAGCGATCGTTAGGCGTTGGAAGACCCGGCATTATCCAGGCGAGAAAGAGGCGACCCGACATGCTTAATCGCAAATTCATTCCCATACTAGTCACGATCGGCTTGTTCGCGGTGATGCTGGCTGCGGGTTCCTTCCGTTACACCGGATTTTTCTCCTTGCAGGTCGTATTCAACTTGCTGATCGACAACGCTTTCTTGCTTGTGGTTGCGGTGGGCATGACCTTCGTCATCGTTTCCGGGGGCATCGATTTATCGGTCGGTTCCATGATCGCGCTGACGACGATGATATCCGCTAGCCTCATCCAGGAGCATGGCATGCCGCCGATTGTCGTCATTCCTATCGTTCTGGTCATCGGGTGCGCTTTCGGATGGGCGATGGGCGCGATCATTCACTATTTTAAGGTTCAACCTTTTATCGTAACGTTGGCCGGAATGTTCTTGGCGCGGGGGCTGTGTTATATCATCAGTCTTAATACGATTACGATTGATAACTCCACGTACACGACGATTGCGCAGACGAAGATCAAGCTACCGGGGGGGAGCTTCCTCTCGATTAACGTCATTATCGCATTGATCGTTGTTGTACTAGCGATATTCGTGGCGCATTACACCCGTTTCGGCCGTAACGTATATGCGCTGGGGGGAAGCGAGCAATCTGCTCTGCTGATGGGATTGCCCGTCGCGCGTACCAAGATTGGCGTTTACGTCGTGAGCGGGTTCTGTTCTTCTCTAGCCGGAGTGATCTATACATTCTACATGCTGTCCGGATACGGGCTTCATGCGGTCGGGGTCGAGCTTGACGCGATCGCGTCCGTCGTGATCGGAGGCACATTGCTGACCGGCGGCGTCGGCTATATTGCCGGTTCGTTCTTCGGGGTCATGATCTATGGAGTCATCCAGACGATCATTAGCTTCCAAGGGACGCTTAGTTCCTGGTGGACCAAAATTGTTATTGGTTTGTTGCTGTTTGTCTTTATTTTGCTCCAAAGGGTGCTGAGCGCGCGCCGTTCGTCGGTCAAGATGTAGAGATGTCGGCTTATAATACTAGTGGGGGAGCCTGTTAGCATGCGATCAATCGGAACTAAGTTGTTTCTGGTCATCTTCGTCATCGTCGGCTTACTGTCCACATCCTTGGGGTTGTTCTCCTATTTCACCGCAAAGTCGGCAATCGTCGAGCAAGCGGAGACGAGTTCCGTTCAGACGATATCGCTAACCGGCGAGAAGCTGGATATGAAGCTGCGTTTCTTGCTCGATGCGACGAATCAGATCGTCAATAACAGCGACTTTCGGGAACAGCTCTTTCAATTCGCCAATGCGGGCAGGATGCGTTCCGAGGAAAAGAATAGCCGGATGGAACAAGTGCTTGGGCTGCTTGACCAGATTAAACTGTCCGAACCGCGCATTCGCGACATCACGTTACTTCCGCTCGTGGATCCGGTTTCGATGATGAGCACGGATCGGCAGGCGGACAAGCCGGATATACAAGCGGACTGGATACGCCGAATTCGGGAATCCGATGGGAAACCCGTCTGGCTTGCCATTGCCCAACAAGGCTATTTGGGTAACTCCCCGAAGCCGTTATTCGCCTACGGCAAATTGCTGGGTAAGAAAAATCTAGGCTCGAACGAATTCGTGCTGCTCGTTCAGATCGAGTCGACCGTCCTGCAAGAAATGATCCAAGGCGTTAAACTCGGCGATCGTTCTGTCGTCGCCATCTATGACGCTTCCGGTGCGCTTATTATGGGTAATAGCGATTCGAACTTGCCGCTAAGCGAACGATTGCCGATGCTTGCACGTAACGAAGCTGCCGAAGGGAGAACCAACAATTACACTGGAGAAGATGAGCGGTTGGTCGCCTATCGCAACTCGCCGGTAACGGGATGGACGCTAACCGGGATAGTCCCCTTAAGCGAATTAACGATCGCGGCCGACCGTATTAGGGCCTGGACCATCGGGGCTATCGCGGCTAGCGTAGTCGTTGCGGTCATTGTCGGTATTTGGCTAATCCGAATGATATCCAAGCCGCTCGGACAGTTGAAGCTATTGATGCGTAAGGCGGCGGGAGGCGATTTGCAGGGTAGGATGATTACCCGCAGACGGGATGAGATCGGGGACGTGTCAACCGCATTTAATCAGATGGCGGAGCAAATTGGGATGCTGGTGTCTAACGCCCGTCGATCCGTAGAGGATATGGCAGGTTCTAGCAACCGGATGGCGAATGCCGCGCAACGTACGGCTTCTTCTGCGAATGAAATTCATTCGGCCGCTGCGCAGATCGCATTAGGAGCCGCGGGGCTTGCCGCGAATGCCGAACTGAGCGGCAGTAACGTCAGCGTCATGGGAAGCCGGACGGACGCCGCTCGCGCGTTTCACGAGAAGATGGAAGAAGCAACGAGCGTCGTCGATGATTTCTGCAATGAAGGCGGGGAAATCGTAGAGGGGCTTCTCGTCAAGACGAAAGAGACCGATTTACATTTTCGTTCGCTTGCGGCGCGTGTGAACGGCTTGTCGGACAGCGCGGCTTCCATTCAGGGGATATTGAAGTTGATTACGCAAATGGCCAAACAGACGACGATTCTTTCCCTTAATGCGGCGATCGAAGCTTCGAGGGACGGGCAAGCAGGAGGCATGAAGGCGATTGCCGACGAAATCAGGCGAGTGGCCGAACAATCCCATGCTTCTATCGGCCGAGTAGAAGCATTGGCGATGAACATTAGGTCAGAAGTTGACTCCTCGGTCGGAACGATGCGGGAGACGGAGCCTTTTTTTCGGGAGGTGTCCGACGGCGTTAGTTCGGTTCACGATTTGTTCCGCAACGTTCGGGAGATGATGGGGCAATTGAAGAGACGTCTGAATGAAGTGAACTTATCCCTGCAACAGCTTCATCGAAGCCATGAAACGATCAGCGCCTCGATTGAAGAAGTGACGGCGGTTTCCCAGGAGGCCTCTTCTTCTGCCGATCAAGTTGCGGTGTTGACCAATGACCAGAAAGAGATCGGGTTGGAATTGGTGCAGGTGTCGGAGGATTTGAAGCAGGTATCTGCCGAATTAGAGCAACACATGTCACGCTTTTTGGTATAATGAACGCACGTAAAGGCTTGTCTAGACAAGCGTACTGGGGGCCGGCATTGTGACAAACAGGTATAAAAGCTTTCAGGGAATCATGGCTGTCATTGTTCTTCTACTCTTCTCAGGTTGCAATGGCTCGACCTCATCGGCGACCTCCCAGCCACCCGCGCAAACGGAGAGCGATGACAAAGCTCAAGACAATATGGGAGAGATCCCAATCTCTTCCCAGCAGGATATTACTCTTGGATTTTCCCAACTCGGTTCCGAAAGCGATTGGCGGCTGGCGAATACGCAGTCGATCCAAGAATCGGCTGCGGAGGCGGGGATTAAGCTTGTGCTCGATAACGCGGAACAATCTCAAGAGAAGCAGATCGAAGCGATCCGCAGGTTCATCGAGCAGAAAGTCGACGTCATTGCAATGTCTCCCGTTGTCCAATCGGGGTGGGAGCCGATTATGAAAGAAGTGAAGCAGGCGGGTATTCCCTTGATTCTGTCGGATCGTTCGGTAGACGTTGACGATTCGTCTCTATACGTGACCTTTATAGGCTCGGATTTCACGGAGGAAGGGCGAAAAGCCGGTAAATATTTATTGGATAAAATGCGTGACGAGGTTGGCTCTATCGGCATAGTCGAACTCAAAGGTACGGAAGGATCGTCGCCGTCTATTGAACGAGGCAAAGGCTTTCGTGAAATTATGGCCAAGCGGGAAGATTTCAAAATATTAAAAAGCGAATATGCGAACTTTACGCAAAAAGAAGGAAAGGAAGTCATGAAATCGTTCTTGAACGAAAAAGGACGCGACATTCGCGTGTTATTCGCCCATAACGATGACATGGCGCTAGGAGCGGTCGAGGCTATCGAGGAATACGGGCTTACGCCCGGCAAGGATATCATTATCATTTCCGTAGACGGAACCCGCAAAGCTTTCGAGATGATGGCGGAAGGTAAAATCAACTGCGTAGTCGAATGTAATCCGCTGTTAGGCCCGAACCTCATGCAAGCGGTTAAAGAATTGATGGCCGGCCGAACTCTGCCGAAACGCATCGTGACACCGGAAAGCGTATTTACGGAAGAGATGGCGGAGAGGGAAGTGTCGAAGCGAAAGTATTGATTAGCGATAGGAAAGAGGGTTCACTCTCCAATGAAATTCCAGTTCTCTACTCTACATGAAATTGTTGAAACATTTGGGTGATCTTATGCGTTATAAGATCAAACAATCGAAAGGGGTAAGGTTGATGAAGCAACGCACGCTGAAAGTGTTGATGGTGACTATGGCTGTAGTTGTAATTGGATGGGGTGGTATTGGGAGAGGGGGCAACGAGGTGGTGTCAGCTGAATCGTTACCGGCTACGACAACATCTGCTTACACGGTAACGGTTGGAGCCACAGGATCGATTATGGTAGAACCGGATGTCGCGTATTTGAATCTGGCAGTTGAAACACGTGGCTCGAAAGCTGCAGATGCTCAACAAGCGAATGCTACGAAATTTGCTGTAGTAGAGAAGACGTTGTACGAGAAATTTGCGATCGATAAGAAAGATGTAAAAACAACAAGTTTCGATGTACAACCCGAGTATAACTACACAGAGAAGGATGGTCGGGTGCTGAAGGGATATGTGGCTGTTCATTCTATTCAGATTACTTACCGGAAGCTGCCGGAAATCGGCAAGCTGTTTGATGCATTAACCGCAGCGGGAGCTAACCGTCTGGATGGTGTGCAATTCTCTACCGAGAAGAAGGACCAATATGAGCTGGATGCGTTGAAGAAGGCGATGGACAATGCTGCTGCTAGGGCGGGTGTGCTTGCGACGTCAGCTAAACGTCAGTTGAAGGGTGTAGTTAATATCGTGCAAGGTGGTGGATCGAGTATCCCTATCAACTACTATGCAAATGATTCTGCGCAGATGAAATTGATGGCCACTCCTGAAAGCGCGGCTTCCTCTTCCGTACAATCCGGACAAATCGAGATTAGTACACAGGTAACCGTTCAGTATGAAATGCAATAGCTTGTGTGGTTAAACGAAGCAGTGTTCAAGTCGCCACCAAGAATAGGGCGAGCGACGCTCACAAATCGAATGGTGAAGCCTTAGCAACCCTTATGGTGGTTGTTGAGGCTTTATTTTTTGGGGCTTGATATAGATTGCGGGACAGTGTTCCAAGCTTTTGTGGATAATAAATAACCCGCCATCCATAAGGAGGCGGGTTTAGGGTTCAGCTCTGTGGGCGTCTATGCTTCTTTGTAAGAGCTTAGCTGGCGAATAGAGAGTGCTTCTTCTAGCAACTCAATGAATTCGTTAGATAAGTTCATCTTCTTAGCTTCCCTATACACTTCTAGTAGGTGTTCATCTTTCAGCGGACGAAGCAGTGATGCTTTATCGCTAAGCCGACGACTGGCCACCATGTCTATGTGGCTTTCATTGATGTTCCTTAAAGGTGTATGGTCTTCGGTTGAATTGGTAACAAGGTACGGATAGGACCGTTCAGGCACGGGGATCCCTCTCTTCCACAGTTCCTAAGAAATGTCTATAATTGGAGCTAAATGGTATTACCACATAAGACAGCATATCATGGATTGTCCGACTAGCAGAGAGGGCATTCAAAGATTTGAATTTGTATTGACATATTTTTGGGTGTGTGATATTTAGCATACTAGGTTTGAGGAAGTGAAAAAAAACGCGTATTGTCGTCGGATGACGGCGATACGCGTTTTTGTTTGATAAAGCTTTAATTAAACGACTTTATCGATAACCTTATCGATTAGTCCATATTCCCGAGCAACTTCAGCTTCCATGAAGTTATCACGGTCTGTATCCTTCTCGATACGCTCAAGGGGCTGACCTGTGCGTTCAGATAGAATACCATTTAACTTATCCCGTAGCTTCAGGATACGTCGAGCCCGAATTTCAATATCACTAGCTTGACCTTCTGCTCCACCAAGTGGTTGGTGAATCATGACTTCGCTGTTCGGAAGGGCAAATCGTTTGCCTTTGGCTCCTGCCGCGAGCAGGAACGCTCCCATTGATGCAGCCATGCCCACGCAGATAGTGGAAACATCGGGTTTAATGAACTGCATCGTATCGTAAATGGCCATACCGGATGTGATGGAGCCGCCGGGGCTGTTAATGTATAGGTGGATGTCTTTTTCCGGATCTTCGGCTGCCAGGAACAGCAATTGGGCGATGATGGAGTTAGCAACTACATCATTAACCTGTGTACCTAGAAAAACGATACGATCCTTGAGTAAACGGGAATAAATGTCGTAGGCACGTTCGCCTCTGTTAGTTTGCTCGACAACCATAGGTACAAAACTCATGTTTGACGTCCCTCCTCATGATTTGGTTTTTTTATCATAGCGAATTCGCGGGTAAAAGTCAAAGAAAGTCAAAGCGGCGTCAAAGACACATTTCTGGTTATTCTGGTATCCGTATATGCCGAAAGGGGGTACCCCCTTTCCTCTATATACTTCCTGAATAATAAAATGGATTTGTACTGCTGAAAGGGTAGGAGGGGAGAAGAAACAAAAAAACCGACCGTATGGAACGGTCGGTTGTGCTGTATGCTACTGATTGGTAAATAGAGTTGGCGCGCCCGTGAGGAATCGAACCTCAATCTCAGCCTTCGGAGGGCTGCGTCATATCCGTTGGACCACGGGCGCTCGTTATGACAGCAAGGGTTATTATATGGGATTTGAGAACAAAAAGCAAGTGAATATACGGTTTTAAATTTGTTATTTTCGTGACTCGGAAGTATTGCAACTATGGGGGATTTTCGATAAAATAGAAGTGGGACTCAAAGTGATATGGCGGGACAATTAATGTCCACCTATCTCGTTCTCGTCATTGCTGACAATGACCATTTGGTCTCAGGAGGATGCGCGAAAGAATGCGAAAAATTGTAGACATTCAGAAGAAGCTGCTTCCTGATCTGTTAGTGGTGATGGAGAAAAGATACGACATATTGCGCTGGTTGTACTTATCCGGAACCATTGGACGTCGTACGCTTGCAACGAATCTGAATATGACTGAGCGCGTGCTTCGTTCCGAATTGGAAGTATTGAGGGCGCAAGGCTTATTGGACACAGCAGCGGCAGGAATGACGCTTAGTGAGAGTGGCCGACAGCTTGTGGAAGAGATGGAGCCGATCGTCAAGGAAATGTTCGGCTTATCGGATCTGGAAGAAACGGTTCGTAGCGCATTCGGGTTGAAGCGGGTCATTATCGTACCAGGCGACTCAGATACCTCAGATCATTTCAAAATGGAGCTTGGTAGAGCGGGAAGTCGGGTGCTGCGGGATATCCTTTCCCCTGGTGATGTCGTTGCGGTCATGGGTGGATCTACAATGGCTCGAATGGCGGCACAGTTCGCCATACCTTCACAATTGAAGGACAACTGGTTCGTGCCTGCACGAGGTGGTTTGGGAGAGAGCGTAGATTACCAGGCGAACACGATTGCCTCAGAGTTGGCTAAACGAACGGGAGCTCGGTATCGTATGCTTCACGTACCTGATCATCTAAGCGAGGAAGCTTATCAGACGATTATGCAGGAGCCCAATGTTCGTGAAGTAGTGGATATGATACGTAGTGCACGTATCGTTGTTCATGGGATTGGGGATGCCGAAACAATGGCTAGACGTCGGAAGCTCGTAGATGAGACAAAGGCGGAATTGGTCAAGGACGGAGCACTGGCTGAAGCATTCGGTTATTACTTCGACCGTAATGGCAAAGTCGTGCATCGGATGGCGACGGCGGGATTACGCTTGGAAGATATCGAAGCCGCAGGAATGGTCATTGGCATCGCGGGTGGACGTAGTAAGGGCGAGGCAATCGCATCGGTAATGAGATTTGGTCATGATGACATCCTTGTTACAGACGAAGCGGCGGCTATTGAAGCTCTACGGCATGTTTAATCCAAATGATGGAGTTTCAAGTGTGAGAAAAGGGTAATCCTACTTATAGTGGTCTCGGCGCTACAGGCGCCTTGATATATAGATCAAAACAAATCTTTATTATTCCAAGGAGGAACCAATCATGGCAGTAGTAAAAGTTGGTATTAACGGATTTGGACGTATTGGACGTAACGTATTCCGCGCATCCCTGAATAACCCGAACGTAGAGATCGTTGCAATCAACGACCTTACAGATGTTAGTACTCTTGCGCACCTTTTGAAATATGACACAACTCACGGTAAATTGGATGCTAAGGTTGAAGTGGGCGAAGGCGCACTTATCGTAAACGGCAGAACAGTTAAAGTATTCGCTGAACGTGATCCTGGTAACTTGCCTTGGTCTTCCGTTGGTGCTGAGATTGTTGTTGAATCTACTGGTATCTTTACTGCGAAGGACAAAGCTGAGCTTCACTTGAAAGGCGGCGCGAAGAAAGTTATCATCTCCGCACCAGCTACTAACGAAGATATCACAATCGTTATGGGCGTTAACCATGACAAATACGATCCAGCTGCTCATACAATCATCTCCAACGCTTCTTGCACAACGAACTGCTTAGCTCCATTCGCTAAAGTATTGAACGATCAGTTCGGAATCGTTAAAGGCATGATGAACACAATTCATTCCTACACTAACGATCAAAGCGTTCTTGATCTTCCACATAAAGACCTTCGTCGCGCACGTGCTGCGGCTGAGAACATCATTCCTTCATCCACAGGTGCTGCTAAAGCAGTTGCACTTGTATTGCCTGAGTTGAAAGGCAAATTGAACGGTATGTCCATGCGTGTTCCTACACCTAACGTATCCGTAACAGATCTCGTTGCTGAATTGAAAGTTAACGTAACTGTTGAAGAAGTTAACGCTGCTTTGAAAGCTGCTTCTGAAGGTCCGTTGAAAGGCATCTTGAACTACTCCGAAGAGCCGCTTGTTTCCAGCGACTACAATGGCGATCCTGCTTCTTCCACAATCGATGCATTGAACACAATGGTTGTTGAAGGCAACATGGTTAAAGTTCTTTCTTGGTACGACAACGAGTGGGGCTATTCCAACCGCGTTGTTGACTTAGCTGTTTATGTTGCTAGCAAAGGCCTGTAAGGATATCTAATCCCCCTAAGTCCCCCTTTTCAAAAAGGGGTATTCCAAGGGCTCTGCCCTCTGGACACCCGTCGTTGTCGAAGGAGTTTTCGATGACGGTGGGGAGATACAGTGTGCTATGATCGCTACGTCCCGGATTTGCTGCGCAAACCCGGGACTACGCTTTACTTATGAGCAGGCTGGGTGACTCCGTTACGCGCTTTCTGCGCTGCGGGTCTGTTGGTAGAGAGTGACTCCCCCGCGCATGACTGCGCTTCTTGGGGAGTTGCAGATAGGGAATGACTCCCCCCGCGCATGACTGCGCTTCTCTGGGAGTTGTAGGTAGAGAGTGACTCCCCTGCGCATGACTGCGCTTCTCTGGGAGTTGCAGGTAGAGAGTGACTCCCCTGCGCATGACTGCGCTTCTCTGGGAGTTGCAGGTAGGGAATGACTCCCCCGCGCATGACTGCGCTTCTCTGGGAGTTGTAGGTAGAGAGTGACTCCCCTGCGCATGACTGCGCTTCTCTGGGAGTCGTAGGTAGAGAGTGACTCCCCTGCGCAATGACTGCGCTTCTTGGGGAGTTAGAATATACGAAGTACGGAAACTAGGTGGGCTCCCTTCATTGGAGCCTAGCTTTGTTCCCGGAGATTTACACCCCACTCGAGGAGGTTTGACTCTTGAACAAAAAAAGCGTAAGAGACGTCGATGTTGCAGGGAAAAAGGTATTTGTTCGTGTTGATTTCAATGTACCTTTAGAAAATGGTGCTATTACGGACGACACGCGTATCCGTGAGACGTTACCGACGATCAAATACTTGATCGAAAAGGGTGCGAAAGTTATCCTCGCTAGCCACTTGGGTCGTCCTAAGGGCGCAGTTGTGGAAGAATTACGTTTAACGCCTGTTGCTACTCGTTTATCCGAGTTTCTAGGTAAAACGATCATTAAAGCAGACGAAGTTGTTGGTGCAAGCGTGCAAGCACAAGTAGAAACGCTGAAAGACGGCGATGTTCTATTGCTTGAGAACGTGCGGTTCCACCCAGGTGAAGAAAGCAATGATTCCGAATTGGCCAAGGCTTTGGCCGCATTGGCGGATTTGTACGTGAACGACGCTTTCGGCGCGGCTCACCGTGCACATGCGTCGACAGAAGGTATCGCTCATCACATTCCTGCTGTATCGGGCTTGCTGATGGAGAAAGAGCTGGACGTACTCGGCAAGGCGCTGAACAATCCGGAGCGTCCTTTCACAGCTATCGTAGGCGGATCGAAAGTTAAAGATAAGATTGATGTTATCAACAAGATGATCGAGATCGCGGACAATATCATTATCGGCGGTGGAATTTCCTATACCTTCTTCAAAGCACAGGGCAAAGAAATTGGTCTGTCCCTTTGTGATGATTCCAAGCTTGAGCTGACTAAGGAATTCGTCGAGAAAGCGAAGAAGTTAGGTAAAAACCTCTATCTTCCAATCGATATCGTTGTTGCGGATGATTTCAAAGCAGATGCGAATAAGGATATCGTAGATATCGACCATATTCCTGCAGGTTGGGAAGGCGTGGATATCGGACCGAAAACTCGTGAAATCTATGCTGAGGTTATCAAGAACTCTAAGCTAGTTGTTTGGAACGGACCAATGGGCGTATTCGAAATCGAGCCATTCTCCCATGGTACTCGTGAGGTTGCTCAAGCTTGCGCAACGACAGATGCTTACACCATCATCGGTGGTGGAGATTCTGCTGCTGCAACTGAGAAGTTTAAGTTAGCGGACAAGATGAACCATATTTCCACAGGCGGCGGCGCGTCACTTGAGTTCATGGAAGGTAAAGTCCTTCCAGGTGTTGTAGCACTTAACGATAAATAGAGGTGAACCTAATGAGCAGAACACCAATCATTGCAGGTAACTGGAAAATGTTCAAAACAGCAGGCGAAGCTACGGCTTTCGTTGCTGACGTTAAAGGCAAAGCAGAGGTTGCTGGTGTAGAGAGCGTTATCTGCGCTCCGTTCACGGCGCTTCCGGCGTTGGTAGAAGCGGTTAAAGGCACGACGATCAAAGTCGGTGCACAAAACCTTCACTTCGAAGATAATGGTGCTTTCACAGGCGAAATTAGCGGAGTTATGCTGAAGGATCTTGGCGTTCACTACGTTATTATTGGTCACTCGGAGCGCCGTCAATATTTTGGTGAATCAGACGAAATCGTGAACAAGAAAGCTCATGCTGCTTTCCGTCATGGTCTTACTCCGATCATCTGCGTAGGCGAGAAGCTCGAAGAGCGTGAAGCTGAACAGACGAAAGAAGTTGTTCGCGTTCAAACAGAAGGCGGCCTAGCAGGATTAACTGCTGAGCAAGTTGCGGAAACAGTTATCGCATACGAGCCAATCTGGGCGATCGGAACAGGCAAATCCTCGACTTCCGAAGATGCTAACGAAGTAACTAGCTACATCCGTGGTGTTGTTGCAGCTCAATTCGGTGCTGAAGTTGCTGACAAGGTTCGTATTCAATACGGCGGAAGCGTTAAGCCGAACACGGTAGCCGAGTACATGGGCCAATCCGATATCGATGGCGCTTTGGTTGGTGGCGCTAGCCTTGAGCCAGCTTCATTCGTGGCACTAGTCGAAGGGGCGAAGTAAGATGGCAGTTCCAAAACCGGTTGCGCTCATTATTCTCGATGGCTTCGGCCTCCGCGAAAGCACTCACGGTAATGCCGTTGCTCAAGCTAATAAACCTAATTTTGATAAATTCTGGAGCACTTATCCCCATACGACTCTAACAGCATGTGGGGAAGCGGTTGGATTGCCAGAAGGACAAATGGGTAACTCCGAAGTAGGTCATCTTAACATCGGTGCGGGTCGTATCGTTTATCAGGATTTAACTCGTATTTCCAAGTCGATTCGCGATCAGGATTTTTACGATAACTCCACGTTACTCGGTGCGGTTAAGCATGCGAAGGCAAATAACAAGAAACTTCATCTGTATGGCTTGTTGTCTGATGGTGGCGTACATAGCCATATTGCACATTTGTTCGCTTTACTAGAGCTGGCTAAGAAAGAAGGGCTGGATCAGGTTTATATCCATGCTTTCCTTGATGGTCGCGATGTATCTCCGGACAGTGCAGTTGGTTATTTGACGGAATTGCAAGGCAAGATTGAAGAGCTCGGAATTGGCCAGGTCGCGACGGTTCAAGGTCGTTACTACGCGATGGATCGTGACAAACGTTGGGAACGGACGGAGAAATCCTACCGCGCTATGGTGTATGGCGATGCTCCAACTGCTGTTGATCCTATTGTGGCGGTTAAGGAATCTTATGAGAAATCCGTATACGATGAGTTCGTCATGCCAACAGTAATTGTTGGAGCAGATGGAAAGCCGGTTGGATTGGTGGAGTCCGAGGATGCTGTTATTTTCTTCAACTTCCGTCCAGATCGCGCGATTCAGCTGTCAAACGTGTTCACGAACGAGGATTTCCGTGGGTTTGACCGTGGAGCTAATTTCCCGAAAAACCTGTATTTCGTTTGTATGACGCTTTTTGCGGAAACCGTTGGAGGTTTCGTTGCGTATAAGCCTAAGGAGTTAGATAACACTTTAGGTGAAGTTCTCGTGCAACACGGGAAGAAGCAGCTCAGAATTGCTGAAACGGAGAAGTATCCACACGTTACGTTCTTCTTCAGCGGCGGGCGGGATCATGTTCTGGAAGGCGAGACTCGTATTCTCATTAATTCACCGAAGGTTGCAACCTATGATCTTCAGCCTGAGATGAGTATTTATGAAGTTACGGAATCGCTTGTTAAAGAGATCGAAGCGGACAACCATGATACGATTATCCTTAACTTCGCTAATGCGGATATGGTAGGTCATTCTGGTATGCTAGCGCCGACGATTAAAGCAGTAGAAGCAACGGATGAGTGTCTTGGTAAAGTTGTTGAGGCAGTTACGGCTAAAGGCGGAGTGTGTGTGATTATTGCTGATCACGGCAACGCGGATATGGTCACTGACGACAACGAACGGCCTTTCACGGCACATACGACGAACCCTGTTCCTTGTATCGTGACACAAGCTGGACATACGCTTCGCGAAGGCGGTATTCTAGCGGATGTGGCACCAACGATTCTTGCTCTTATGCAGCTTCCACAACCAGAGCAAATGACAGGTAAAACCTTAATTGTCTAACCCGATTAATCATTAACCCATTTAAAGGAGTGTTACTCATGACAATGATTACTGATGTATATGCACGCGAGGTTCTTGACTCCCGTGGTAATCCAACGGTTGAAGTTGAAGTTCATTTGGAATCCGGTGCACAAGGTAGTGCAATTGTACCATCCGGTGCATCTACTGGTGCTTATGAAGCGGTTGAGCTTCGCGATGGCGACAAAGGCCGTTACCTTGGTAAAGGTGTATTGAAAGCTGTTGAAAATGTTAACATGATTATTGCTCCAGAAATCATTGGCTATGACGCTCTTGATCAAGTCGAAATCGACCAAAAAATGATCGAATTAGACGGTACTCCAAACAAAGCTAAGCTAGGCGCTAACGCGATCCTTGCTGTATCGATGGCTGTTGCACGTGCGGCTGCTGAAGCTCTTGATGTACCTTTGTATACTTACCTTGGCGGTTTCAACGCTAAGACTCTTCCAGTACCGATGATGAACATTGTTAACGGCGGCGAGCATGCTGACAATAACATCGATGTTCAAGAATTTATGGTGCTTCCAATCGGTGCAGCTACGTTCTCCGAAGCTCTTCGTATGGGAACTGAGATTTTCCACGCACTTAAAGGCGTATTGAAAGCGAAAGGCCTTAACACTGCTGTGGGTGACGAAGGCGGCTTTGCTCCGAACCTTGGTTCGAACGAAGAAGCTCTTTCCACAATCATGGAAGCGATCGAAAAAGCGGGCTACAAAGCTGGCGTTGACGTATTCTTGGGTATGGACGTTGCTTCTACTGAGTTCTTCAAAGACGGCAAGTATCACCTTTCAGGCGAAGGTAAGTCCTTTACTTCTGCTGAGTTCGTTGATCTTCTTGCGAGCTGGGTGGATAAATACCCAATCATCTCTATCGAAGACGGTTGTTCCGAAGACGATTGGGCAGGTTGGAAATTGCTTACTGAGAAATTGGGCGGCAAAGTACAACTCGTTGGTGACGATCTGTTCGTTACGAACACTGAGCGTCTGTCTGACGGAATTCAACAAGGCGTGGGTAACTCCATCCTCGTTAAAGTTAACCAAATCGGTTCGCTTACTGAAACTTTCGATGCGATCGAAATGGCGAAACGTGCTGGCTACACAGCTGTTATCTCTCACCGTTCTGGTGAGTCCGAAGATAGCACAATCGCTGACATCGCTGTTGCGACTAACGCTGGTCAAATTAAAACGGGCGCACCGTCACGTACGGATCGCGTTGCGAAATACAACCAATTGCTTCGCATTGAAGATCGCTTAGGCTCTACTGCGAAATACGGCGGCAAAGCAGCGTTCTACAACCTTAGCAACCTGAAGTAATTCAATAGCATCAAAGCTCTTCCACATAACAGACAGCTTAGTCAGTCATCACGATAAATAAGAAGGACGGACCCTGCGCTTATGCGCGGTCCGTTCTTTTTTCGTATTCTAAGCAGGGTGGTTATCTCTAAGGTTTCCGAATAGATTGTCAAATAGCTCCCGATTGTCTACAATAGATAATGATCGAAAGGTGATCATTATTTGCGTTTTATGTGCATAAATAATCGAAAAACATGAGGTGATCGAAAGTGAATAATAAGCGTGAGAAAGATATTTTGGAATTTCTCCATGCGCAGTCGCCTTCGTCAGTTCTTCAGCTTGCTTCCCATTTGCAAATATCTGAGGTGACGGTGCGGAGGGACCTAGTCGAGATGGAGCAAAAGGGGTTAATTGTTCGAAAGCGGGGGTGGGCTTTCCTTCCTGGTCTTGGAATCGAGCCGTTGTTTAATCAAAGAATGAAGCAGAATGCTGACTTGAAGCAAAAAATTGCAGCTTACGCGGCAGATCAGATATGCGAAGGAGAAGTGATAGCGCTCGATATTGGAACGACGGTTACGGAGCTAGCCAAAGAGCTGTTTCGTAAAAAGAACATAACAGTGTTCACGTTTTCTTTTCAGGCGGCCAGTATTCTCTCGCAAAGTAACATTAACTTATACCTCGTGGGCGGTAATCTACGTAAAACAGAAATGTCCCTCGTAGGATCAATTACACGCGATACGATCATGAAATTTCACTTCGACCGTTTTTTTATGGGTGTTGCTGGTCTTTCCAAGGATAATGGACCGACGGATTTCAATTTAGAGGAGTCTGAGATCAAGCGTGCGTTCATCGAACGCTCCAAGCATGTGGTCGCCTTGGTCGACAAAATGAAGATTGGCGTAACGTCGCTCGTGAAGGTGTGTGAATTTGAAGAGATTGACGAAATTATAACGAATGACGATGAGGATAAATCGCTGTTCGAGAGCATTCCGTTCCATGGTAAATGGACGCTTGTATAGCTTTTGCGAAGTGAGATTGGGTAACTAAAGCTTAGAAGGACGGTGAAAACCGTCCTTTTTTTGTTTTTTTATGAAAATATTGATGTAATTTACAAACGTAGATATGGCAAAATGATCACAAATAGATCGTACGGTGATTGAAATTAGATCGTTATAAGTTTTTTATTGACCGCAATGTTACATTATGGTATATTTTATTCACAAATCGAAAGTTGAGTGAGATAACCTAACATAAATATGTCTTCGCTTGCTTTCAACAACAACTTCCATGAGTAACTAAGGAGAGTGGATTGTGAGTCGCTACGCACTTGGCATCGACATCGGCACGACATCGGTTAAAGTCATTCTGATTTCTCGTGAGGGACGAATTGTTTACGAGACAAGCTCTGCCCATGATCTTCATTCGGAATCAATTGGTTGGGCGGAGGAAAGTACGGAGGATTGGTGGAGTAATACCTTACTTGTCATCAGGAGAATGATCAACGAAGTTCCGCAAGCCATTGAAGGTATTGAGGCGGTAGGTGTCAGTGGCATGGTGCCTGCGATTGTACTGCTCGACGAAGAAGGCAATCCATTGAGGCGATCGATTCAGCAAAATGATGCGCGTTCAGTCAAGGAGATTGAATGGCTGAGAAGTCGTCTAGACCAGGATGAGCTCTATCGATTGACTGGAGGCTTTACTAACCAGCAGCATGTTCTGCCTAGACTGCTATGGGTAAGAGCAAATGAGCCTGAAGTTTGGAACAAGACGGCGACAATCCTGGGTTCCTACGACTATATTACCTACAAGTTGACTGGGCAAACCTCTATTGAAGTAAATTGGGCTGCCGAGAGTGGTCTGTACGATATTCACCGTGGAGAATGGCTTACAGCTCAGATGCAAGGGTTCAATATTCCTCCTAAACTGTTTCCGGATGTTCACTTATCTACAGATATCGTCGGAACCATAACGAAAGCGGTTTCATTACTAACGGGTCTTCCTGAGGGCATACCTGTCATTGCTGGAGCTGCAGATCATGTCGCGTCAACATTGGCGGCGGGAATCGTGGAAGAGGGAGATTTGTTAATTAAGTTCGGAGGGGCAGGAGATATCCTTTACTGCACCAATGAACTTGTTACGACTCCTGAGTTATTTTTTGACTACCATGTTGTTCCAGGTAAATACCTCTTAAACGGTTGCATGGCGGCTAGTGGCTCACTTGTGAAGTGGTACATCAAGGATTTGTTACAAGCGACGGACGACAGTATTTACAAAGAGCTAGACGAAGCGGCGCTACAAGTCAAGCCTGGAGCTGATGGGTTAATCATTCTGCCGTACTTCCTAGGAGAGAAGACTCCTATCTTTGATCCAGAAGCTAGAGGCGTGATGTTCGGCTTAACCTTATCTCATGGTCGAGGCCATATTTTTCGGGCGATTTTGGAGGCGGTCATTTACGGCTTCCGGCACCACGTCGAAGTGCTCGAATCTCTTGGCTATCGTCCTAATAAGGTTTATGCGACTAATGGCGGGGCAAAGAGTAAGTTTTGGTGTCAGATCGCTTCAGACGTGCTGAAATGCGACATTCGCTCGTTTCCATCCCATCCAGGCTCTGCACTCGGAGTTGCGTTCGTAGCAGGGATGACCGCAGGGCTGTTCACGGATTGGTCTGAAATTCATGATTTCCTGCAAGACTATCGGGATTTCTCGCCGATCCCTTCCAACTCGGATGTTTATGATAAATCGTATCAGGTTTATCGAGATTTGTACCGGCAGCTAAAGCCATCGTTCGAAGCGATACAACACTTATATTAAGGGAGAGATGACATCATGACTTACCAACCCTTGCACAATCAAGTTGCTCTTGTAACGGGTGGCGGTGCTGGAATCGGTCAAAGTATTGCTCACAAGCTCGCATCTTTGGGAGCGACAGTCGTTGTGACGGACATGCGGGTGGAGGCTGCTGCGACTACAGTTACGCAACTGACACCGCAAAAGCCTGAACATTTAGCGAAGAAGCTTGACGTAACGAATAAAGACGAAGTTATTCAGGTATTTGGCGAAGTGGTGGAGCAATTCGGCGCTATCGATATTTTGATCAACAATGCTGGTGTTTCTACGATGAACACGATAGAGAACTTAACAGAGAAGGAGTGGGACTTTAACTTCGACGTTAATATCAAAGGTATGTTTTTCTGCACTCAAGCGGTCATTCCGCATATGCGGAAGGGTGGGAAAGGCAAGATCGTGAATACTGCGTCTATGGCTGGTAAACGCGGGGTGCCATTGCTGGCTCACTACGCGGCTTCCAAATGGGCGGTCATAGGCTTCACGAAGAGCGCAGCGATGGAGCTGGCAGCTTTGAATATTACCGTAAACTGCGTATGTCCTGGTTATGTAAAGACCAGCATGCAGGAACGTGAGTTGGAGTGGGAAGCTGAGCTGCGGGGAATGACGCCGGAGGAAGTGAAGGACGAGTACATTCGCAACACACCTTTAGGTAGACTTTGCACAGCGGATGATGTGGCTAAAGCGGTCGGATATCTTGCCTCCCCAGATGCTGATTTTATCAGCGGAGAGGCAATGGATGTGACTGGAGGGGCGGGATTGGGTTGACGATTATCAAGGTAGGCTCGGACGAATACGACATCGATGGCGTTGTTTTTGATAAAGATGGACTACTCTTTGAGTCGATGCACTTCTGGAAAGGGTTAGCTGAGATCCGAATCTCCCATCTGAAAAGGATTAAAGGTTTTCCGATAGAGAAATGGAGCGAGCTGTTTGGTGTCCGCATGGAGGAAGGTCGCGTTGTTGACATCAATCCCAAAGGGATCTTCGCAATCGCAGCTCCACATGAGGAAGTCACAATCACTGCTTCGTTGATACATGAAGCTACAGGAAATGAATGGGGGCTGTGTCGTAATCTTTCGGATACTGCTTTCCGAAGCTCGGATGAAGAATTCGATGTACGCAAGGTACTATTTCCGAAGCCCGGGTTTCCCGATATTTTCCGCAGGCTGAGGGAGGCTGGCATTCCTTATGGAATTGCGACCTCTGACGATGCAGAGCGGACACAAATCTCAATTGACGCTTATGACCGTGCCGATGCACTTTCGTTCATCATCACGCCCGTCCATGTGAAGAAAGGGAAGCCGAGTCCGGATATGCTACATCTTGCGTCTGACATCATGGGAATTCCGACGAGTCGGCTACTCATGCTCGGAGATTCCTATGTGGATGTTCAGATGGCTCACGAAGCCGGTAGCATTGGAATCGGAATCCCGGATGACGACGAGATGAGAGCAAAGATGGTGCCTTACGCTTCCAAAATTATCGCATCATTAGAGGAACTTGAGTTTTAGCGAGAGAGGAGCTGTTAAATGACCGCAAAACGGAGCGAAAGGCTACTAGATAGCCTAACCTATATCGCGCTCACCGTATGTGCACTTATTTTTCTTCTGCCGATCTTATGGATTGTCCGTACCTCGTTTACGACCAAAGCGATCGCCTATCAGATTCCTCCGAAATGGTTCATAACGCCGACGTTAGATAATTATCGAGATATTTTTACCGATAATCCGTTCGGAAAGTACTTTATGAACAGTATGGTCGTTTCACTGGTTTCGACGGTCATTGCTGTTTTTCTCGGGGCAATGGCGGCTTATTGGATCGCTAGACGGGTTAAGGGTGGGAACTTCCTAAGGATCGCAATTCTGGGAACACAGATGCTTCCTCCAATCGTGATGGTCATTCCGATTTTCATGATGATTAAGAAGCTGAACTTGCTTGATTCATGGGTTGCTCTGATCGCGACCTATTTATCCTTTAGTTTGCCATACATGATCTGGCTGCTGATGGGGTTCTTCGAGGCTATTCCGAAAGACTTGGACGAAGCCTGCGAAATCGATGGCTGCACCAAAATGCAGGCTTTCACAAAAGTGGTCTTACCCTTAGCGGCACCCGGAATAATGGCAGCTGGTATTCTTAGCTTCCTGATGGCATGGAACGAGTTTTTGTTCGCCTTGGTGCTTACGGGCACTGGAGCGCGTACGCTTCCTGTCGCGATTGCCAACATGGAAACCCAACAGGGTGTCATGATTGCACAATTATGCGCGGCGACAGTAATCATCATTCTTCCAGTTGTCGTTTTATCATTGTTTATTCAGAAATACCTGGTTAACGGCATGACAATGGGCTCTGTCAAATAGGGAGGGGATTATCAGATGAGAAAACATGGATTAGTACTGATGGCAATTATTCTTACTCTTTCGCTTCTGTCCGCATGTAGTTCCGGAAACAAAAGCAATTCATCAGAAAGCTCCGCAGCGTCGGGTGGTAAAGGAAAGAAAGAACTGAACATCTTAATGGAATCGGTGCCAGACACCGAATTCGTTAAGCAAGTGGTGGACAAATACACTGCCGAAACGGGAGTTAAGATCAACATCGAAGCCGTCAACTATGCTTCGATGCACGAGAAGCTTGTTCCGCAATTGTTGAATGCAACGAGTAGCTACGATCTCATCGTCGTAGACAATTACTGGGTTGGTGAATTTACAGACGCGGGTTGGATGGAGCCGCTTGATAGCTTCATTGAGCGTGACAGATTTGATACAAGCGTTTACTTGAAATCGTTGTTTAACATGGTTGGTCAAGTTGATGGCACTACATATATGCTTCCTTTCTACAATTATGCAATGTCTCTTATTTATCGCACGGACGTCTTCATGGATCCTGAATTGAAAAGCAAGTACCAAGCGGAATTCGGACGGGAGCTCACAATTCCAGAAACCCTTGAAGAGTACGTCAACATCAGCAAATTTATCACTAAGGAAAAAGGCTCGACCATGTATGGCTCTGTCATGATGGGTCTACGTCCGGATCCGATCAGTGTTGAATGGTTGAACTATCTGTATAGCTCCGGAGGAGAGTTCTTCAAAGAGGATGGTTCTCCGAGAATTAATGATGCAAATGCACTCAAAGCGTTAGAGCTATACATCGACAACATGAAGAATGCGGCTCCAAAAGGTGCAGCAGGTTTCGGCTTCGACGAAGCGTTTAATGTTTTTGCGCAAGGTAATGCTGCTTCCTTCGTTACTTATAACTGGATGCTAAACAAGCTTCAGGACAAAGAGGAGTCCAAAGTAGCTGGCTTGGTTAATGTAGCCGAAGTTCCGGGAGGTGCTTCACTTAACGGAGGCTGGGGATGGGCTATTCCTAAGAATGCTGAAGATAAAGAAGCTTCTTGGCAATTTTTGAAATGGGTTGAATCCTTCGAGATAGCTAAAGAACGTGCATCTCTAGGTGGGTCTCCGACACGTAAGGATGTTTTGACGGATAGTGATGTGCTAGGACAATTCCCTCATTATGTTAATGTCCAGAAGATCATCGAGAAATCTAAAATGATTCCGATTATTCCACAAGCGCCGCAATTGATTGAGATTCTGGGACGTGAATTGTCGGAGGCTGTATCCGGTGGGAAGTCTCCTCAGGATGCACTGGATACGATAGCGAAAGAAGTCAAAGAATTCGAGTAGTCACAGGATATATCATTTCATAAAGGGGAGGTGGTGGGTGGACAGTGTTATCGGTAAAACGTAAGCAATTTCTGATCTTTATCGTTCCTTCCTTGCTCGTGCTCGCTGTGACGGTCCTTTATCCACTTGTCTATTCGTTCATCATGAGCTTTACTTCGTCATCTCTTAAAGTACGAGGTTTCGGCGATTTTGTCGGGCTGGATAACTATATCAAAGCGTTCAAAGATGCTTACTTTATTAAGTCGGGCTGGACTACGGGGCTTTTTACGGTAATCGTAGTTACGCTGGAATTTGTATTCGGACTGTCTGTTGCTTTAATGCTCAATCGGATCAAACGGGGTAAAAAGCTCTTTTTTACAATCATCATTGTGCCGATGCTGATCACCCCTGTTGCCGTTGGCCTTATTTGGAGGCTGCTACTGCACCCTGATTTGGGAATTGTGAACTATTTGCTTGGAGTAGTAGGGCTGGAGGGTCAGGCATGGCTTGGTGATGCGAAGTTGGCCATGATGACCGTTGTGCTCATCGATATTTGGCACCAAGTTCCGTTCATGATTTTGTTATTGCTTGCCGGATTGGTTTCTTTACCCGGAGAGCCCTATGAAGCAGCCACGATCGATGGAGCTAGTCGATTGCAAACCTTCTGGAATGTAACATTGCCTTTGATGAAGGAAACCATTATCGTTGCCGTCTTGTTCCGCGTCATTACCGCCATCAAAACCTATGATCTCATCTATGTTTTGACTAAGGGGGGGCCAGGTACGACAACGGAGGTTATTAGTTATCACATCTACAAACAGGCCTATACATTCTTGAATACAGGATATTCTTCCGCAATGTCCTACTTACTCCTTCTCGTTATCATGCTGCTCAGCGTCGTATTCGTGAGATTGGGTAGAGGGAAAGCGCAAGCTCGTTAAACAAACCTAGATAGAAATAACATAAAAGGAGTGATTGGAATGACATGGTTAAAAGAAGTTATCGGGACGGAAAAAGCAATTATTGCGATGTGTCATCTGTTACCATTACCGGGAGATCCACATTTTGATGCTAATAAAGGTATGGAGTACGTTATCGAGATGGCGAGAAAGGATTTTCTTGCCCTTCAAGAAGGTGGCGTAGATGCGGTCATGTTCTCTAATGAATTTAGTCTTCCTTATCTGACTGACGTCAAAACAGAGACCGTAGCCGCAATGGCTCGGATTATCGGCGAACTCATGCCTCTAATCAAAATCCCGTTTGGTGTGAACGTCCTATGGGATGCCAAAAAGTCGCTTGATCTAGCCGTAGCAACCGGAGCGAAGTTCGTTCGGGAAATCTTCACCGGTGTATATGCCAGTGATTTCGGTCTGTGGAATACGAATGTAGGAGAGACGATCCGTCATCAGCACCGCATCGGTGCGGAAAATGTGAAACTGTTGTTTAACATTGTGCCGGAAGCAGCTAAATATGTAGCGGATCGTGAAATTGAAAGCATCGTAAAGTCGACCGTGTTTAACAACCGACCAGATGCACTCTGCGTATCGGGATTGACGGCTGGTGCGGAAACCGATGATCAAATTTTACAGCGTGTTAAGAATACTGCGAACGGAACGGTCGTACTCGCGAATACGGGTATCCGAATGGAGAACGTGGAACGGCAGCTTGCAGTAGCTGACGGCGCGGTCGTTGGAACAACTTTTAAGTACGATGGTATATTTGAGAATCACGTCGACATCGAGCGTGTTAAACAGCTGATGGATAAGGTGAAGGCGTTCCGCGAAGCTGCGGTCGCTGTATAATTGGTCATGCAAAGGGATTATCAATAGTTATAAAAGCAACCCTGAACCGTGTACAACGGTTCAGGGTTGCTTTTATATGTGGAGATGCTATGAATGTGAGGGCTGTTATTGATCAATCACGTTCAGTGGAACTGGTGCCAATAGTTAGCTAGCAAGCTGCTCCTGCACATAGCTTTTTATTTTTTCAGGTTCGATTACGAGAACATCCATTCCATTAATGATTTCGTTCTTGAAGGCGCCCGAAGGTGGGATTTGAATCCCTGCTAGACTACTCGTATCGAGCTTCATGCCTAGCCGTGCTAGCTTAATAAGATCACTTGGTGGAATACTTGTCTCGATGTATGGAGCAATTCCGTTGAGTAGCTGTGGCAGCTTCAATAAAGAGGTTGTCTGCTGCAGCTTGTCGGCGATGGCCGTTAGAAATTTTCTTTGTCGGTCTGATCTTGCAAAGTCGGACATTGCATCACTTCGATAACGGACATACTGCAACGAGGTTAAGCCGTCAAGATGCTGCATTCCTTTTTCCAGCTTAATGTTATATCTAGGGTCATCCCTGTTGTCCGTTCGCTTCATATTCTTGTCGACCTCAAAATCAATACCGCCAAGCTCGTCAATTAAGGAGATGAAGCCTTCGAAATCTGTGTAGACATAATAGTGGATAGGTAGATCAAGGAGGTTGTGGACCGTATCCATTGCAAGGAGGGGCCCGCCCACCGTAATGGCCGCGTTAAGTCGATTTGAGCCGTGCTGTGGAATCTTAACGTATGTGTCCCTCAAGAGGGAGAATAAATGCGTACTCTTAGTGACCGGATCGATAGAGACGAGCATCATGGTATCTGATCGTGGCTTGGCATTGCTCTTTACTCCACGGGAATCCCCGCCTAACAATAAAATGTTAATGCGCTCGTCTCCGGACCATTCAGGTGGCTCAATAATGGCGAGCGGAGTTGGGATTGTTCCGTCGGTCGCGGTGACTGGAGAGGGTTGATTGTGTATTGGATTGACATAGATCTTATCCGCGAAGGAATAAATAGAATAAATATAATAAGCCGCTATGGAAGCGATAAGGATAACGACGCCTAATATCGAATAAAGCCATATTTTTCGTTTGGTACGCTTATTCAATGATCTCTTCGGTGGCAAAGCGGGGTGCTCCGGATGCTCGGATAGCGTAGATTGTTCTTCCATGTATCTTTCAATCCTTTCCGAATGAGTGTCATCCAATAATACGACTCAAGTGTGTGGAAAGTTGTTCCATTTCGTAAAAAAATGTTATGTGATTGTAAAGAGAATCTTTCTTCTAAATCAAAGGGGATACGAGTAATCTCCAAAATGCCATACAAAGAGGACAAAAAACCTTATCGTGAAAATGCTTTCTTAAGACTATAATGGATAACAGAAGACGAAAGCTTGAACAAACCCGAGCAACGGGCGACTAGGATTAATTCATAGGAATGGTGGGGTTGAGATGAGTAAACCGCAAGTAGGCATTCAGTTATATTCCGTTCGTGATCGCAGTGAGAAGGATTTTCTGGCTACAATTAAGGAGATTGGTGAAATCGGTTACCGTAACGTGGAGTTGGCAGGTTACTATGGTCACTCCGCTCAGGAAGTTCGTCAAGCTTTGTCCGATGCGGGCTTGAACGCTCCTTCCGCGCATGTGGGATTAGCCGTTGGCAATGAAGCGATATGGGACGATCTGAAGACTAAGGTTGAGTATAGCTTGGAGCTTGGAGTGAAGCGGTTTATTGTTCCCTATTATCCACTTGGAGACAATCCGACATTAGATGCTGTGAACCAAATGGCGGACAACCTTGAGCAGGCAGCTAAGATTGTTCAGGATTCCGGGCTGCAGTTCGGCTATCACAATCATGCATTCGAGTTTAAGCCAGTTGAAGGTAAGCTGATTATTGATCATATTCTGGAAAGAATCCCGGCTGAACTGTTGTTCGCAGAATTCGATCTTGGCTGGGTTAAGGTAGCAGGTCAAGATCCAGCGGAATATGTGAACAAATATGCGGGGCGTCTTCCTGTCGTTCATGCGAAGGATTTCAAAGAAGATGGAACGGATACGGAAATTGGCCGAGGCTCCGTCGATTGGGATTCTGCACTAGCAGCATGCGAATCCGCAGGTGTAGAATACGTCATCATCGAGCAAGAGCGTTATGAAGTGTCCTCACTTGAGAGCGCGAAGCTGAACTATGAGTGGTTCAAAGCACGCGGCTGGCTCTAGCCTTATAGTTGTACATTCAGCATGGAACACTAAGCTCGGCTTATGCCGGGCTTTTTGGCATTTGTGTCTGTTGAGGGTCAGCATCTTACTCCACGAGGATATCTTTGTTACTATAGAGATAATAGTACTAGTCAGTTGAGGAGGCAGAACAGCTATGGAGATCAGACAGCTTCGAGCAGATGAGTTTGAGATAAGAAAGGCGTTAACGGAATTCGCTTTCCAGAAAAAATGGACGGAAAAAGAAACAGAAGAAAGGCAACTCCTCTTTCGCCCTGAGAATGATTGGGGGGCGTTCGACGAACAAGGGGCATTGTTGTCGGCGTTGCTCATCCACACGATGGATGTGTGGATTCAGGGCAAGAAGCTGGCGATGGGTGGAGTATCGGCAGTAGCCACTTGGCCTGAAGCGAGAAGGCAGGGATGCGTAAGTCGGTTGCTAGTCCATGCCTTGGAGACGATGAGAAGTAATGGACAAACGATCAGCATGCTGCACCCGTTCGCTTTTCCTTTTTACCATAAATACGGTTATGAAATGACGATCGAACGCAAAAAATACACGATCGAAACGAAGCAACTGCCTCCTCGCAAGGAAGTGCCAGGACAGGTTAAGAGAATGCCCACGCCTGACATAGAAGTGCTGGATGGCATCTATTCGGCTTATGCTTCACGATTTAGTGGGACGCTTGTGAGGACGCAGGAATGGTGGGAGAGCAGGCTACTGATCAAAACCGGTGCGTTTGCGGTTTACTATAATGAAAGTAATGTTCCTGAAGGTTATGTGTTCTATCATATCGAGGATAGAAAGCTGCTGATTCATGAATGGGTGAGCACGAATGAGACGTCCCGTGTGGCCTTGTGGACGTTCATAGGCAACCATGACTCGATGATTAACGAGGTAACGACGACCGTACCGATAGATGATCCATTGCCGTTCTTGTTAGCCGACCCTAGGATTAAGCAGGAGATTATCCCTTACTTCATGTCGAGAATTGTGGATGCGCAAGCTTTCGTAGGACATTACACTTGGGCTCCAGGCAATCAAGATGAGGCTATTGTGATATCTCTGTCTGACTCCCATGCACCATGGAATAATGGAGCCTACCAGCTCGTGTGGAGCCAAGAGGGTCAGGGCCGATTGAAGCTGTTGGAGGGCGATGCCGCGAAGGCTGTGACGTCTGAACAGGGGGCAATAATCTGTGATATCCAAGCGCTGACAGCTATGTTAGTGGGTAATCGGAAACCATCCTTACTTCAGGAGTGGGGGCGGATTAGCGGGTCTAAGGAAAGTGTGGAGCTGTTGGAACGACGGATTCCGGAGCGGGTGACGTTGTTGATGGACTTCTTCTGATCAAGCTAATGAATATGGGATTACGAGATGCCACGGCAAGAAGGAGTGGGTTGAGGTGTTTGCACAGCAACGACATCAGTTAATTATCGAGAAGATAAATAAAGACAAATCGATTCGAGCCTCAGAGCTTATTGAGATGTTCGATGTGTCATTTGAAACGATAAGACGCGATCTCGAGTATTTGGAAAATGAGGGATGCTTAAAGCGTGTTCACGGGGGCGCGATATTGAAGGAACCGGATTATAGCCGTGAAATACCGTTGCCGATACGTGAATCTATATTTGTGGAAGAAAAGACGGAATTATCCCAGAATGCGTCCAGATATGTGACAGAGGGGATGTCCATCGCGCTGGATGCCAGTACGACAAATACGCAACTAGCGAGGATGTTCAAGAGTAAGTTTAAACGTCTGACAATCATTACGAATTCATTGCCGATTATGAATGAGTTGGTCGATAGGCCTGGATATACGCTGATCATGATCGGCGGTATTCTTCGCCAAGAGGAACAGAGTATTATTGGTGACTTAGCTGAAGAATTTACATCGCGGTTTCATGCTGATTTATTCTTTATGAGTATGAGTGGGGTTACGATAGAAGACGGCATTACAGATAACGCGATCGGTGAAGTGCAGGTCAAGAAGATCATGCATGCCAATGCGAAGCAAACGATTGTGCTTGGAGACAGCAGTAAATTTAATCAGGTTTCCCTCATTAAGGTATGTGCATGTGCTCAGGTTGACCGGTTTGTAACGGATTCTAAGATCGATAGAGCTCTTGTGGAGAAATACAAAGCGAGTGGTATTGAGATCGTCTATGAATAGAGGGCATCGCGAAATAAGGAAGTTCGTTTAAACGGTTCTTAGTGAAATCTAAGAGTCGTTTTTTCTTGTTTATGAGGTTGTGTTTTCCTTTGTTGTATTGTATTTGTGTGTGTTTGTGTGATAACATGTTGAAAACACATACAAAAGAAGAGTGGTACTCAGATGATCGCAATTCCTCTTATCCTCGTTCTATGTTCAGGTCTGGCACACGCTGTGTGGAATATGTTTGCTAAGCAAAGTACGGATAAGCCGGTGTTCTTATGGGTGATTTATGCTCCGGTAACGCTTCTCTTACTCCCGACAGCGATCACTGAAATGGCTGTTGCTCGGTTTACATGGAATGAATGGTTGATGATTGGGTTGTCTCTAATTATGCAAGGTGTGTATTCGCTGTTACTTGTCCAAACCTATAAGGCGGGGGATTTATCTCAGGTGTATCCTATTATGCGCGGTACGCCGACCGTGTTGATTCCAGCGGCCGGCGTACTTGTATTGGGGGAAACGATACCTCTCTGGGGATGGGTTGGGATAGGCTGCATGCTGATCGGATTCATCATCATGGTTGGACGAAGCCCAAGAACACAGCATAAACATACATCCCTTAAACCTGTATTGTTGGCTCTGAGTGTGGGCCTGTGTATTACAACTTATACACTACTTGATAAAACGAACCTGCAATACATTTCTCCTCTTTCACTCCTAGCGGTGACTAATCTTGGTTTTATGCTAGGTCTGACGCCAGCTGCACTTCATCTGGACCGATTGAAGCGTGTTATACGCACGCATTCCCGAATCATTTGGATCGGGGCGATCTTGTCTCCGGGCTCTTATTTATTGTTCTTAATTGCAGCAAGTACTGCCAATGTATCCACTGTCGCTCCCTTACGTGAGGTAGGAATTGTATTCGGCACGCTACTGGGGATATTTGTATTGAAAGAAACACAAGGAACCCGGAGGATTGTGGCTTCAATCGCTGTTGTGATAGGTATTATTGTAATTGCGTTATCAGCAAAATCCATATGAAGTATAAGAATGATATAGATTAACGTATAGATTAGGTTGTCAACCTACTGGGAATTGTGATAAAATAAAAATACTGTTTTTCAAAAGCAATCAGGTAGCGGCGTAGCCGTTTTACTTAGGGATTTGGGAGGTGTAAGCGATGGACGTCGTTCTTAAAATAATCTTGGTTATTTTCTCGCTAGGACTAATTGCAGTTGTTCTTCTTCAACGCGGTAAAAGTGCAGGCTTGTCTGGTGCGATCTCTGGTGGAGCTGAGCAATTGTTCGGTAAACAGAAGGCTCGTGGTATCGACCTGTTCTTGCAGCGTCTAACGATTGGACTGGCAATTGGTTTCTTTATCCTTTCTTTGGTGGTTGCTTATTTCGTTAAGAACTAGTCACAAGAAAATCTGGCAGGGAGCGTGAGCTTCCTGCCTTTTTTTGTGCATGAGATAAGAAGAATTATCCGGTTGCCGAGGATGCAAAATGTACATACTATACGTAGGACGAGGTGATACGGATGCCGATGTGCACAGAGCAGGAGCTGCTCGATTTTATGCGGGAAACCGCTTATAAACCCATGACTTACCGCGAATTAGAGAAACATTTTGGCATAGAGGACGCTATTGAATTTAAGACCTTTCTTCGTATGCTTACGGAGATGGAGCAAGACGGCAAGATTCTATTGACCCGTACGGATCGCTATGGCGTTCCAGAACGGATGAATTTGTTGCGCGGACGGATTCAATCCCATCCGAAGGGCTTTGCGTTCTTAATTCCGGATGACAAAGAGCATCCTGATCTTTATATTCATGCCAATGATTTGAAGGGTACGATGAATGGAGATATCGTGCTTGCGCGCGTATCTGCGAAGAATGAGAATGGCAAGCTTGAAGGCGAGATTGTTCGCATCGTTAAACGTGCTGTGACCCAGATTGTCGGTTTGTTCCATAATCATGAAAGCTACGGCTTCGTGGTGCCGGATGACAAACGGATTAATAAGGATATTTTTATCCGTGGGGAAGGCTTTAAGGGAGCGGTGACCGGACAGAAGGTTGTCGTTAATATTCTTACATATCCAGAAGGCCGTTCTGCGGCAGAAGGCGAGATCGTTGAAATTCTGGGGCATAAGGATGATCCAGGCGTCGACATTCTGAGCATTATCCGCAAGCATGGACTTCCTGAAAGCTTCCCGGGAGACGTGGTCGAGGAGGCTGAGGCAGCTCCTGATGCGATTACGGAGGAAGAGATCATTCAACAGGGTCGTCGCGACTTGCGGAATAAGGTTATCGTGACCATTGATGGTGAAGATGCCAAGGATCTTGATGATGCGGTTAACGTTGAGCGATTGCCGAATGGCAACTTCGTGTTGGGCGTGCATATTGCGGACGTGAGCTACTACGTGCGCGAGAAGTCCAAGCTTGACGAGGAAGCTTACAATCGCGGATGCAGCGTTTACTTGGTAGATCGCGTTATTCCGATGCTTCCGCATCGGTTGTCTAACGGGATCTGTTCGTTGAACCCGCAGGTTGATCGCTTGACGATGTCTTGCGAGATGGAGTTCGAGGCAGGTACGATGAAGCAGGTTCGTCATGATATTTTTACAAGCGTAATTCGGACGACGGAGAGAATGACCTACACCAATGTCCGTAAAATATTGAATGAAGAAGATCCAGAAGTCACTGAGCGATACGCGGACTTGGTGGATACGTTCAAGGATATGCGTGAGCTAGCTATGGGCTTGCGTGCCTTGCGGATTCGTCGCGGCGCAATCGACTTCGAATTCCAGGAATCGAAGGTTCTTGTGGATGAGCAAGGTAAGCCAGTTGATATCGTGAAGCGTGATCGTTCGGTCGCCGAACAGATTATCGAAGAGTTCATGTTAGTGGCGAATGAGACTGTGGCCGAGCATTTCCACTGGTTGAAGGTGCCATTCATCTACCGGATTCATGAAGAGCCTTCCGATGAGAAGCTTATGACTTTCATGCAATTCGCAGGTAATTTCGGTTATGCGGTTCGGGGTAAAGGAAATACCGTGCACCCGCGAGCGCTACAAACCTTATTGGAAGAAATACAAGGAACGAAGGAACAAACTGTTCTTAGTACAATGCTGCTGCGTTCAATGAAGCAAGCTAAGTATGATTCTGAGAGCCTAGGACATTTTGGTCTAGCTGCAGAGTATTATTCGCACTTTACTTCTCCAATTCGTCGTTATCCGGATTTAGCGATTCATCGGGTTATGAGAGAAGTGTTGGAGAACGGTGGCTTGCTACCGGACAACCGTTTTGATTCGCTGAATGCACGTATGCCGGACATCGCGTCTCAATCTTCGGAACGCGAGCGGGTAGCCGTTGATGCAGAGCGGGATACGGAGAAGCTGAAAAAGGCTGAATTCATGCTCGATAAGATCGGTGAGGAATTCACGGGTATTATTAGCGGTGTGACAAGCTTCGGTATGTTCATTGAGCTGGAAAATACGGTAGAAGGACTCATACGTCTAAGTGATCTGACGGATGACTACTATCATTTCCATGAGCTTCATATGGCGTTAATTGGCGAGCGTACGTCGAAAATTTATCGGATTGGCGATGAAGTGAAGATTCGCGTGGCGCGGGTTAACATGAATGATCATACAATCGACTTCGAAATGGTCGATATGAAGTCACGTAGCGGCAGTCGCGTAAGCTTCGTGGACGCACGTGGCCCAGGCTTCGACCGGAAGCGTAAGAAGCAGAATGCTGCGGGCAGATTTGTTGGTGTCGGTGGTGGTAATGCTGGCGGTCGTGGTGGACGCGGCGAACGTGGAGATCGCGGAGGCAAGGGTGGTAAAGGCGGCGAAGGACGGTTTAGCAAAGCTGGTCGCTCTGATGATCGTAGCTTGAACAGCGCTGCTCCGCAGGTCGGAGGCGAAACAACCAATCCTAACAGCAGACCGAAGAAGAAATCCCACAATAGATCTTCAGAAGCTGGTGCTCAGGCACAAGTTCAGACTCCGAAGGCTCAAGCGCCAAAAGCTCAGGCTCCAGCTCAAGCTCCAGCCGTGACGAATGCTCCAGCGACATCACCAGAAGTGAAGTCGAAGGGATTAGAGACATCAGGAGGCTCGAACAGATCGGGTGGCTTCAATCGGTCTGGTGGATCCAGTGCATCAGGTGCGTCGAATAGATCTGGTGGTGTGAGTGCATCAGAAGGTTCGAATGGATCGAGAGGCTCAGGCTCGAGTACTTCGGGCGGATCAAGTGCTGCTCCAGCGCGCCGTGGGAAGCTTGATATGTGGGGGCTTCCACGCTCCGGTAATTATCCGAAAAATGCGGATGATGGTACGGACGGAAGAATGGCTAATGATCGTAAGGGCAATAGAGGTGGAGGTGGTGGACGGCCGAAGAGTACTCCTAAGCCATTCACCAAAGCGGAAGCTTCGATTCCTAAGCAAAGTGGAGAGAAGTCCGATCGACGTAGAAAGCCAAAAGAATAAGTAATCATGAGCCTCCCGGACGTAATTGTCGGGAGGCTCTTTTTCTGCTCATTGAATGGTCAATATGAGGTGCGGATTCCATTTTACAAACTTCGCCGTATCTTATAGGATAGTACTTAGTGTGTACGGAGATGTATGTCGGGGAGGCTGACAGGATGAAACAGTATTATCATGTTCTTGGAGCTAAACAGTTCGATAAGGAAGAATTAGAGCAATTGTTTGATGCAGCGCGGGATATGGAGAAAATAGTCGCTCGCGGCGGAGACAGAAGACATGAAGGAAGAATAATGACGACGTTGTTCTTCGAGGCAAGCACGCGGACAAGATTATCGTTCGAATCGGCTATGCATCGGCTCGGAGGAAGCGTCATCGGTACGGAAAATGCTTCGCAGTTCTCTTCCGCGATTAAGGGAGAGACGCTGGAGGACACGATCCGGGTTATCAGTGGCTATAGCGATATTATCGTCATGCGTCATACGGAAATCGGTGCAGCTAAACGTGCAGCTGAGGTCGCTAAAATTCCGGTCATCAATGCAGGTGACGGAGCGGGTGAGCACCCAACACAGGCATTGCTGGATGCGTATACGATTCGCAAGGAGTTCGGTAAGATCGATGGCTTGAAGATCGCGATGGTCGGGGATCTAGCTTATGGTCGGACAGTCCACTCGCTAAGCTATATTTTGGCCAATTATCAGGACGTTATGGTGTACTATATCTCTCCAGACAATGTGCGGATTCCGGACAACGTGAAGAAGTATATGGAAGAGAAGGGAATCCGCTATGCGGAAACGAACGATCTGGATTCCGTTGCTGGCGAGATCGACGTTCTGTATCAGACTCGGATTCAGAAGGAACGTTTTCCATCGGTTGAGGAGTATGAGAAGGCTTCCGGGCAGTACATTGTGGATGCGGAACTGATGAGTCGGATGCGTAAGGACGCTATCGTTCTACATCCTCTTCCTCGCGCTGGTGAGATCGCTGAAGAAGTAGATTCGGATCCTCGTGCAGCCTATTTCCGCCAAGCTGTGAATGGTTTGTACATTCGTATGGCTCTGATTGACAAGTGTATTACAGAATCTCAAGGGAAATAGGCTAAAGTTGGTACCTGCTTTGTTGATGGCGTGGGTGGGCGCGTGCTATAATGAATGTCCGACGGTTGTTAAGCTGTCGCGCCATCAACGGAAGCTAGGTAAGGAAGGTGAAGGAAAATGGGCAAGAACTCGCAATACGATAAACCGTTAGCTCAGAACAAGAAAGCCTCTCATGATTACTTCATCGAGGACACCTATGAAGCCGGAATGGTGCTGACAGGTACAGAGATCAAGTCCTTGCGTACCGGCCGCGCGAACTTAAGCGATACGTTCGCCACGATTCGTAACGGTGAGATTTTCCTACACAACTTGCACATCAGCCCTTTTGAACAGGGTAATCGTAACAATCCGAGTGATCCATCCCGTGCACGGAAGCTTTTGCTGCATAAGGTACAGATCCATAAGCTTCTAGGATTGACCAAGCGTGATGGCTACACCATCGTTCCTCTTCGTATCTACATCAAGAACGGTTATGCGAAATGTCTGATCGGGTTTGGTAAAGGTAAGAAGCAGTTCGATAAACGTCAAGCGGATGCTAAGCGTGATTCCCAGCGGGATATTCAGCGGATTCTCCGTGAAAAGCAGAAGGTCAGCAACTAAGCGAGCTGGATGTACGGGGACGAAGTGGTAATACTGCCAACAATATTTTAGGTAATCGGATGTCTCCCGTGTTATACTAAACAAGTAAGCTAAGCAAGTTTGTTCTACCGTCATTCTTCGGAGTGACTTTCTCTGGAATGTCCAACCGCAGTATGCGGTGGCGACCAGCCATTCGGGGGCGTTTATGGATTCGACGGGGATAGAACGAGCGTGGGTAGCGGGTAGTAGGGCTGCGTCTGCTTCACTAACGCGGAAAGCCAATTAAACGGCAAACAACAAAACAACTACGCTTTAGCAGCCTAAGAAACTGTTAGCGTGCTTCTACCTTCCATCGCCCATGTGGCAGGCTAGGGGCTAACCTATAGTGGGATACGCTAGAAAGTCTCCGCCTGAGGCTCTCTAGAAGAAGACAACCAGGCTGACCCGAAGGGAATCCGGTGACGGGGAGTCTCTAGGGTGACATCAAAACTGTCACTACACCCGTAGAAGCACATGTGGCGTTGTCTTCGGACAGGGGTTCGACTCCCCTCGCCTCCACCATCATCAAAGCCAGCCGCAAGAGGCTGGCTTTTTTGCGTGGAAAAGAGGGGAGTCGATTACCCTGAATCCGAAGGAGGACACTGGGGTACGTTCCGCGCGCAGGTTTGCAGAGCAAACCGAGCACGGCATCTCATTCTACCTATAAGAACGTCATCCGCGAATCATCTTCGTCAGCCGTTTCAATGAAGAATGGGATATTCCTGAGCCGAATAAAAGAATCGCGACACAAGAAACCGACACGAAGTAGTCGTGTTTCGTTTGGGGAGCCACAGGGGAGTCGTCTCAGTGAGAAGGAGGACAATGGGGTACGATCGCGCGGAAGGTAGCGAAACAGTCTGAGCACGCAATTCAATTCTTCATGCCAATAAAACAATGACAAGCAATTCGAAGAGAACTAAAGTAAGGATCGCCGCTTCACTAGGTCCAAAAAAGGCGCGTTGTCCTGATGGATGAGAAACTCTTAAATAAACGTGTCTGTTGTCGACATGTACAATTACACCCTCGTAGGTATTACCGTCTAATGTCTGAACACGAACTCTCCTATTTACATGGCTACAGGTGATGTTATAAACACGATCGCGAATTGTTTTTAATGTGGACGCTACGGTAGGGTCAGATTGATACAGAACGTGATTTTGACCTGCTGGATGTTGCCAACTCATTAACATGACCTCCGTATATCCAAGAATCAGTACTTTTCATACTATGCATGTGCCTAGTCCGAAGTTCGTTACTTACTCTTGACCGCACGAGGTCAACTGATGCATGAGGTCAATGTTTTATGTGTGTAGCCAAGAGGGAGTTAAGGTCCGACATATAGATAAAACCTTCATATAGGTCATTGCATAAGATGTTATGGAAGGCAATTGCGGAGAGGTGGATTCATTATGGCTCGTGCACATATTTGGGGAAGTCACTACATGATCAGAAACGACACTGTCGTATTGGATGCGAAGTGGGGGGATGTAAATGGGGATGGAACGCCAGACCAAGTTTATTTGACAGGTAATCTTACAGAAGACATGACCAGCTCCTTTGTCCAGAATATACAACTGACCGTTATGGATGGACGCAGCGGTGCAAGATACACTAGCCAACTGAAGTACAATGCAGGTTATAACGCTCGCCTCTTCTTAGGTGATTTTACAGGAGAACGCGTGGATGATATCTTGGTAAGTATCGACTCTGGTGGCAGTGGTGCTTTTACCTACAATTATATTTATTCTTTTATGCAGAACGTGTTTTACGAGCTCTATAACAATGAATGGTTCTACGAAGCATACAGTGATGCCTCAGTTTTCTATGAGGACAACTACAAGGTTCGAATTGTAAATCGATCCTTGCAGAAGGAATTCCTTCTGGACATCAGCTTGCGCGACCCGTCGTATTTGTCTGATTTGTATGACTTGAACGGGAAGTTGAAAAAAACAGTTGAAGGTAGCGTGCTGGGCGTAAGCGGAGCATATCCGATCGACCTGCAAGGGGAAAGTGTATTCGAAATTTGGCCCTTCCAACGAGTGATCGGTTTATATAATGCTGATGCGTTGGGGTATTTGCAAACCCCGTTAAGCTGGAACTCAACAACTTCTAAATTTATCCCAATGTATCAGTGGGCTTCTGTTAACGGGAATGATACAAATTGATAACCAAATTTGGTTGAAGGTAGGGACAGGGAGTCTCTAGGGTGACTAAAACTGTGACTACGCTCAGTACAGGTGGCGTTGTGTTCGGGTAGGGGTTCGACTCCCCTCGCCTCCATCATCATTAAAGCCAGCCGCAAGAGGCTGGCTTTTTTGCGTGGAAAAGAGGGGTGTCGATTACCCTGTATCCGAAGGAGGACAATGGGGTACGTTCCGCGCACAGGTCTTCTGAGTAGACCGAGCACGGCATCTCATTCTACCTATAAGAACGTCATCCGCGAATTATCTACGTCAGCAATTTCAATGAAGAATGGGATACCCCTGAGCCGAATAAGAATGCGACACAAGAAACTAACACGAAGTAGTCGTGTTTGGGGAGCCAAGTGGCTTTTGCAACAAAGTAAAACCCCGATAGCAAGAGATCGGAGTTAAGCTTATACATATTATTTACTTACAAAATACAGAGAATCTGTATCAGGAGCAAAGCTATCAGCGGAATAACTCAGGGCTTGACAAACCGTCTTGGTAAAAAGATACTTGTTCGGAGTAGAGGCTGCTAAAATATTCCTAACAGCTTGCGATAGATCCGAACCGGAACATTACCCGAGCTGAGTTTGTATCGATTATCGTATGAGCTCTCGGTCTGCCTGAGCAGAGCGAGGTGTCTCCAATGTCGGATGTGAAGAGTAAGGATTGGTTCAACGGTGCGGTCAATACGGCGTATGCTTATGAATTGATTAGCGGTTTCGCAGACGGAAGCTTCCGTCCGAATGAGACGATCATGCGTCAGCAAGCGATGGTTTTTATCAGCAGGGCTATGGAGATTACCGGATTGAAAAGTCAATTGCCTTCCAGTGAATCTAATTTGATTTTGCAGGATTATGTAGATCGAAATGAAGCTGCAACTTGGGCGCTGCAGGGCATTACAAATAGTGTGCAAGCCAACATCGTAAAAGGTCGTACGGGATGCTGTTGGCGCTAACAGACACTGTTACACATGCAGAAGTGCCGATAATGATTCAACGTTTACTTCAGCAGTCGGATTTGATTTAAAAGAGGATCGTTGATTGAGGATGAAACTCGAGCTTGCCGAGTCTAGCTATCGTTGAAGATGCGGGTCTGCTAAGCGATGTTTGTTCGACATAAAAGTTGAACGCTATGAAAGGACGGTATCAGCCGTTTATGCTTGGTCATTCAGTCTGTCAGATAAAGGTTTCTGTGGATTGCAACAGCCCAGACCACAAGACAATAAGACAAAATGTTAGGAGTCTCGAATCGATTCACGGATCATTCTCCGTATATCTATGCCATTGTGGCAAGTACAAACGAGCTGTCCATCATTCGTAAGGACGATATGAGCGTGCGCGAATGAGAGTTATAATAAACATAAATGCAACTTTAGGAGAGATACTATGAATCTATTCGATAAGTGGTTGAATGAATCTCAGATCGATGAAAAGGATAATTTAATTCAAATCACGGCACCAGCGAAAACGGATTACTTTATCAGCCCAGAAAATGGACAATTAAATAACAATGCACCATTTTTCTATACGGATATACAAGGGGATTTCATATTGCGTGCCAAAGTAAGGCATGATTTCATATCAAAATATGATGCGGGCGCACTTTTTGTCATGGATAGCGATCATTGTTGGGCAAAGCTTTGTTATGAATATACGGATTTTAATACATATGCAGTAGTCAGTGTTGTAACCAACGGAGTATCTGACGATGCGAACGGCCAGAATCTAACAGATAAAAGCGTTTGGCTTCAGATTGGTAGAAAAGGCGATGCATATGCAATGCATTACTCCACAGATGGGACTCATTATCAGATGGTGAGAGTTTTTAATATGAAGGCTTCGGATACGCTGAAAGTAGGAATTGTTTCTCAATCGCCAGTCGGCGAAGGTATGGTCAGTGATTTCTCTGATATTCAGATTGAAAAAGTGACCATGAAAGAGATTAGAGTCGGCAAATAAAATTACAGAAGCTCTAAAGATGATATTTAATGTATTGAAGTTTTTTCTTCATCCTGAGATGAAGCGCATGCTAGAGAGCCTGGAATAATATTTTTTTAATAGTCATACCAATGAAGAGATCGACTCCTTTCGCCTCCATATGTTAAATCCACAACCGAGTCCGTTTGTGGATTTTGCGTTTCAGGGATATGAATCTTTAAGATAAGTTCAAAGTAACTGGCAACGAATTTCTTGATTTCGAGAAGGTTCCGAGCGTCTACATGGTCTTTGAATTTGCCTGAATGGTTAGTTGTTCGGGAGTTTCAGGCTAATTGTCTTAAAAAATAGATTATTCAATTCCAAAAGTGTTGGATCTTTATAACATCGTAAAAAATCTGTCAGATAAGAATATTGGTTCTCTCATTTGCATTATGAAGAAAGATTCAAAAAGAAACCCGACTATTTATCAAACTATGCTACAAAAAGGGAAATTATCCTCAGAAAAGTATAAGGCAATTGAACATTAGCAGCACTATCTGCTTCTTATTTGCCTTTCCTCGATTTTAACTATGTAGGTTCTGAATGTTCCTAATAGACAATTAATAATGCAGACGATTCAAACCCTCCATTAAACCACCACCCTATGGATCTTTTGTTACTGTTACTTCCTAAGATCAATTTAGGAGGTTAGATCATGATATTAAAGGTTGAAAATTTGTCGGTAACATACGCTCAGAAAACGGCAGTCAATCGTATTAGTTTTCATTTAAAGCCTGGGGAAGTCATTGGATTGCTAGGTGCAAATGGGGCAGGAAAATCTTCAACAATTGCTGCAGTGCTAGGCATTGAAAAAAGCACTTACGATGAGCTTGTTATCGTTGGTAAATCATTGATTGGCAATCGAAAGCAGATATTTGAACAAGTAGGGGTGCAGTTTCAAGAAACGCATTTCCAAGATAAATTAACTGTTTCTGACGCATGTGAGCAATGGCAATCACTTTATAAAAAAACGAATGACGTACCTGCTCTACTACAAGCCTTTGGACTGGAAGGTAAGGGAAAGCAACTTGTTAAATTACTTTCTGGTGGGGAACGTCAGCGTCTTGCCGTACTCCTCGCGCTAATTCCTGAACCGAAGCTTGTGTTCTTAGACGAACTAACAACGGGGCTTGATATCAAGGCTCGCCGTATGCTGTGGAAGCAGCTCTTAGCAATGAAAGAAAATGGATTAGCGATTGTATTAACATCACATTATATGGATGAGGTTGAAGCGTTATGTGATGAGATCTTAATTCTGTGTGAGGGTCAAACCGTCTTTCATGGAACAATTCAGGAAGCGTTAGCCGCTAGTGGGAATACCAAGCTTGAAGACGCATATTTACATTTTGCTGGTGAGGAGGAACAGTGGGGATGAAAACAATGTTTGCACTTTTAAAAATAGAGGGTAAGCTGGTATGGAAAGGGATTGATATTTTAATTTTTGGCATATGTTTTCCGATCATTTTAGCTACTCTGTTTGGATACTTACTTAGTAAAGATGCAACGGCAGGTTCTTCTAACTTTGAATTATCGTACGCGGCTGTTATAACGATTGGTGTGCTTGCAACGGGTGTAATGGGTCTACCATTAACCATTGCTGATTATCGACACCGAGGCATTCTGAAACGATTTCAAGTGACTCCGGTATCTCCTTTACAGATTTTATTTGCTCAAGGTCTAATCCAGCTTTCCTCTGCACTTGTTTCATTTATTGGTGTTACTCTTGTATATTATTTATTTTTTGATTATCAAATAGCAGGCTCCTGGCTTATGTTTTTGAGTGTATATGCTTTCGTTATTGTAGCCATGTACAGTATTGGTATTTTTATTGGCAGTGTCGTACCGGATCAAAAGGCAGCGAATATGTGGAGTTCTATCGCCTACTTTACGATGTTATTGTTCTCAGGTGCGACGATTCCATATGAAGTGATGCCGCGCCTCTTTCAATGGGTAATGGATATACTACCTTTGTCGCATGGTATTCATTTATTAAAAATGGTAAGTACAGGTGGAGAAACGGCGGGCATGACCTTACCAATTGTGATATTAGGTATTTGTACTGTTATCAGCTTGATTGGAGCATTCAAATTATTTAAGTGGAAGTAGGGGTTGAGGAATGTACCAAACCAAAGAAATTGCATCATTAGTTGGGGTACATCCCAACACCGTACGGATTTATGAACAATGGAGATATATCTCATCTGTTCCGAGAGGTGAGAATGCCTATCGTATTTATTCAGACCTGCACTTATTTCAATTAAAAATAGCTAGAATCGCTTTTCGTTGTGAGATTGTTCAGGGACTAATTCGGACAAAGGCTAGAGCTATCGTAGAAGCTAGCGGCAAAGAGGATTTTACTCTAGCACTAGAATATGCACAAAACTATTTATCTCATTTAGAACAAGAATATTATCGGGCGTTAGAAGCGATTGAACTTTCGGAGCAGTGGATGTGTGGAATAGAATCCGTATCTATTCGAACGTATACACGCAATGAGGCTGCTCAGGTTCTCGACCTCTCAGCTGAAGTCTTACGCAATTGGGAACGAAATGGATTAATAACAGTCTCTAGACTCTCTAATGGATCACGCTCATATACAGAGAATGAAATAAAGCGATTGAAAATGATTCGTACTCTAAGGGCGGCACATTATTCAACAAGTGCCATACTTAGGTTGATGAATAAGGCAGGGACAATGAGTGAGACTATTATTAATATTAAGAAGGTACTCGAAACACCTGAAGAGAATGAAGATATTATTTCGGTAACTGATCGATTAACCTATTCATTAGAGCAAGCCATGGCGTCTGCAAAGGAGCTTATATTGTTACTAAGAGCAAAGTTGTACTTAGAGTTATAACATTTCAGGCACGTTTTTGTCACAGACAAGAATCTAATTATTAAAAAAACAGACGCTGATGAGCTGCCCATGAAGGTGAGCATGTTCATAGCGTCTGTTTTTATTAAATGTGTTTCTAACGTTGTTGATGAAGTCTAACAATTGTCTGCCTTACTTTAGTATCCCAACACCCAAATCATAACATCATTATTGCTTTTTTTAGTTACTCTTTCTGGATACCTTGCCTTGTAATCAATCTTAAATTTCATATACAAAAGATCTTTTGTCGAAAAGGTTACCGGATTGGCCTCATCGGTTAACTGTTCGTACGTGTATAGCGTCGTTACGTTATTGACTGTTATATTCAAATCAAGCACTTGCTCGGATTCAACTTTTAATCTAACGAGCTTGGCTTTTTCTCCGTAATTTGGATCGAATGCGGCATAGAAAGTTTTATTGCCGGCTTTATTAGTATACAAGTTAAAATCGACCCCAACTCCAGAGTCAGGATAGATGTAGTTTATATCTGCATCGCTTGGAATTATATCTAGCAGATCTATCTTAGGCTCCCGAAGTGGAGTTTTTTGATAAATGTTATAGAGCCGATACAGAATCGTTGAAATTTCAGCGCGTGTGACCATCCGCGAAGGATAAAAATTGCCCTGCTTATCCATAACCATAAGTCCAAGTTTACTAAATCTATGTAGGGCTTCAGCTTTCATATATTCAATATCCGATGATACTTTAATACCGGAGCTGTTATTCTGATCTACACCGACGATCGGAGACATCGTGGATGCTGTTTTCCACCAAATATCATATTGTTTCCCGCTCAGGATCTTCTTTTTTACATCCTTTGTCTTCGCCAGTGTCTGCATGATCGATTTATCGCTTGGTATATCCATATACAAATCCAGATTGCTGAATAAAGCATCTAGAACCATCATCACTTCCCATCTCGTCATAACCTTATCTGGCGAATATGAAAAGGATTCCTTCAACCAATTTTGCTTGTCTGCGGCATATATCGGCCATGTTGTACTGTAGACCTCTGCAAATACCTTGCTTGCCCAGTGAGTTTTAGGAATGCCCGGAATGCTCTTCGGCTCGGATGCCCTTAAATCTGGAAATAGTCGATAGATCATTACGGTCAATTCGGCTTTAGTTATCGACTTGCCAGGCTTAAAGCTGCCATCCTCGTAACCTGCGATGACTTTACGATCGGCCAAGAAGTCAATCGATTGCCGTGCCCAGCTATATGATTTGTTGACATCAGGGAACGCGGCATTGGCTGGTGGTACAGCTAAAGAAAATAATAAAATAAAAGCAAACGTCGATAAAATCCATTTTTTAATCAATTTCAGCACTCCTTATTCTAGGTTGTTGGAATATGTCGACATTTCGACTTGCTAATATTACCACACGTGGACATGGAGCGTTAAATTAGATTTCCGCTATGCAGATTACGATTACCCTTGAGAGCACTTTCCTTAGAAGGAAGTATTTTAGACTTACTTATGATATATACGATAAATTATGATTATAAATATTGGGGCATCAGGTTCATCTGTATTCTATGCTTTCTTCTGAAATGTTAAATCTGTATTATAAAATAAATTGAGGTGTGGCAAGATAAATGAAAAGGCAATTCGTCCATTTTCTAACAAAAATGAGGGGTCAAGGGGTTTCGCCTCTAAAGGTTTCTAAAAAAGGAGCATTTCTTGGATTTATTGGAGGATTTATTGTCATTGGCATTCTGGCTCTATTTACTTCGATTTCCTCGGTAGTTTGGGTGATGGCGCCGTTCGGTGCAAGCTGCGTATTAGCGTTCGTTGTTTGGGACGCGCCGTTGTCGCAACCAAGGAATATTATTGGAGGTCATGTTGTATCAACAGCAGTCGGACTAGTAATCTCTCATTTAATGGGCGACTCTATTCTATCGCTTGCGCTTGGAGTCGGACTGGCCATCTCCTTGATGCATTTGACTCGAACGACGCATCCACCTGCCGGTGCGGATCCGATTGTTGTCATCATGGCGGGTAGCTCGTGGTCGTTTTTATTTTCTCCCGTTCTTATTGGGGCCGTGGTTGTTGTTGCTATAGCATTGATTATTAATAATTTGGATAGAGAGAGAATATATCCGAAGTTCTGGTATTAGGGAAGCTGTAATATATAAGGTGAATTAAGAATACTGACCACATGAGGTCAGTATTCTTTAATTTTCCTCGACCTTTAACTCATCTATTAATATCTTTCTAGAATGTTGCGATTGGTATATGTTATTTTTGAGTGTAATTTATCATTGCTCATCATATGATCTGCTCTCTTCGTCATACTTTATGCGGCTTATGGGCAAATCTGTCACTACACCCGTAGAAGCACATTTGGCGTTGTCTTCGGACAGGGGTTCGACTCCCCTCGCCTCCATACTGCAAATCCACAACATAATGGTTGTGGATTTTGTCCATTTCTGAGAAGATGTACTACTTAAACCTCGATTAAGCAAACAGGCTTAAGCTGGGAAGCAAATAAGTAGTTTCGCGTCCATATGCAGATAAGCGAAAAACACTGACGAGCATCGTCAGTGTCCTTTTGCGTCTATGGAGGTGTGGAATCCGGCCCTGTGGCCGAAGAGGACAGGGTTCAGTCCCGAGCGGACCGGAGCGTAAGCGAAGGGAGCACGCATCGAAAACTACTTCTAAGGTTGTCTCGTCGAATCGGTTTCGGTAGCAGGTTAAATCAAGATTTCGATACACCCTAACGCGTGGGGCGAAGCCTGAAGTCTAACCCTCTTGCTTCGACCTTACAAGTTCCATGCACGCCGTCAAGGTGTTTCCTTTCTTTTTCATTTTGCACCCATATATACCGTACTTTTTGTTTGTTGTGATCCAACTGGTGGCGATATTATACAATACTCCTATTAATAATCTGTTAAGAAAACCCACTACTGAAAATCCTCTGCTCTTAGATTCATCTCCAAGGGCGGCTTGTTCTTGAAATTCAAGTCGCGCAGCCGTTCCAGAATCTGATTCAATTCTTCCACAATACTTGAAGGCTTGCTGGTCCAATTGAGATCCCTAGAAAGTCCCCTTTTGATTCGATCGAGCATCCCGGGATACATCTTCTTCAAAGTTTCGGTATTCGCCAACAGCCAGTGCGTGAACGGGTGGTTAATATTGACAGGCAGTCTACCTTTCCTCAGAATACCGCTTCCCGCATACTCAATAAAGAACATGGGGGGATATTCGTCCATTTCTTCTCTTTTGGGATGCGCGGGAGCATTAATCACCACGGCATTTTCATGTACATGATAGGTCAAATTTAAGCCATGTTGGATAAGTGCAGCCATACAATATTCCAGAAAGGAAGCCTTCTCCCAATGGGTTGCATTAAAGGTTTTATGAAGTCCCAGCATATGCTTTCCTGGAATCGTGATTTTACCGCCTGCTTTTAGCAGGCCCCAGATTTCTGCTAAGCTCCTTTTCCCATGATTAGTGTCGATAACCTTCTCCGATGCCCACAGATTGTCTTCACGCATGCAATGATCTTTCATAATCTCACCATAGTTCAGGCTCCCGCTGGAATGTATCCTTGGAAAAATATCCATGTTCTTGTCCGGCACATCAATGCAGGCTAGCGCACGGGAAAAGGCCAGATTGATCACAGAGTAAATCTGCCAGGAAACCCCTCGTAATTCATCTCTCGATAGCGATAAATCGGGACGAAGCTGGTCCTTTAAGGCAAGGTAATAGAAAATAAACCCATGCCTTACCGGATTTATAATTTCCAATTTAATATTTTGGCTTCCATTAAGAGGGACATAGATTCCATTATGGGATAACCAACGATTCTCGAACTTGTTGACATCTAGCCCAATGAGACTCCCAAAGTCATCCCACTCCACCTCCATGGAGCATTTGGCTGCTTCACATTCATCGGCTTTCCGCCGATAGTCGATGGCTTCTTTGTAAAAACTACGCAATTTCGATGCTTTGCCGGTATGTATTTTCACATGATTCATGTGAGATTTAAAATTTTCCCATCTACGTTCGGATTCTCCGGGATCTTGATTCAGCAGGGCTTGGATACTGTAATAATATTCCCTTCCAAGACTAGAACGGGTGATAAAGTCCACGTGCTCGCAGAAAAATCGAATCTCGTCCAAATCGGTAGACTGATTATTAGATACAAACTGTCTTAACCTGTTGGCAATGTTCAAAATTTCATTTTTATTCCAGCCCAGCAGATCCATATCGCCGGAATCCGATGCACTGTCAAACCGCTGCACCCCTTCAATAAAACCTGCAATTCTATGGAGAATATAATGTGCCTCTCCATTTTGGTGCAATTCATCTATCTGAGTCATTAAACGTTGTTTCCATCTACGCAATTCATCTTCATCGTAATTTTGTCTTTTCAGTGTTTCGTATTTTAGAGTATCTACATAGTTGATCTTAAATACAGCTTTTCCATTCCCTTCGAGCTCCACTTTCAATGTCCGTTCAATGTGCCCGAGCGGCTCAAAGTATGCTCCCTTATCTGCCGCTGGAATTTCGATAAAGCCTACTATGCCTTGCCCCTCCAGGTTTTTATCTGGGGAATGAAAGGTCAGGTCCAGCGGCTCAATCCTGATCTTCAAGGGCTGAGAGAATCGGAACTTCGATGCCCGCTCGATCTGTTCCTGATGCTCCGGCAAGATTTCCAAGGCCAACCCTTTCGTCCACGGGTTCTTGACTAGTTGCTCATACTCTCCTCCAACCCGTTCCCCATTCAGCAGGATAGGTACCGGCGAGCATATGACGTACTCATTCAAGATTTTGCTCAGATCATAATCCCCCCGGTCCCGCTTCGGACTAAACCGGACAGCAATCGAAGTTCCATACTCAATCGGCGCCCTATAGTTCTCGGTTACCCTAATCCCATTCGGCATAGGGGAACCAATATGCTTCTCCGCCTCCTTCTTAAGGACAAAGAAAGAGTTCAGCCCCTGCATGCTGATACGTAAAGCGTTCCTGTTGTTCTTCTCTTGAAACCTGCGGGTACTGACTTCAATTTGGTCTCCAATGATGAAGCAGGACAGTACTCCGATACCGAACCGACTTATAGGGGTAAAATCAGTGGAGGAACGCTCCATCCAGTTCAGTTGATCGATCTTGAATTGCTCAGATTGGTAATAAGAACGGCCGACCTTTAAGAAATAATTCGTAAGGATCTCTTCATCCATGCCCATCCCGTAGTCATCGATCCGTAACCATGTATAGCCGTCCGAATCCACCCAAGTTGAGAACACTATCGGCTTGGGCACGAATGCAGCATTCCCTTTACTTTGCTCTGAGACTACCCGATGTCTGGTTGTATCTATGGCATTTTGGACTAGTTCTCGGATGAACACATACGGATCAGAGTACAGATTCTCCCCCATAAGCAAATTCAGGATTTGATCCTGCTCCAGGGTAAACCGGTATTCACCGTAGGTATAGCCCTGGCTTTTGATACCGTTCCGGTTGATGGTGTGAGGCAGCTTGAAGCTTTGCCACCTCGTGGAACAATACTTCAAAGCGGTGCTGCATTTCTCGAGCTCGTGCTCGATTGTGTTCAGAAACTGCCGCAAATCGTACTCTACGGCGGGTTCCTGTGGAGCGGCGATGAAGGAGATGGAGTACCGTTCCGCACGCTCCTTATCCTTGAACACAAACCCTTCCGAGCAAAGATGCTTTCGCCATTCGACGTCGCTCATCTCCTCCCTTCTGTTTCTTTGGTAGGACAAACCCAGATACTTGTATACTTCATCCGGGGAACGACTATTATCAAAGTCCAAAATGTCCGCAATCCTAAGCAGAATCGAACAAAACCGCAGATCAGCGTGCCCCAAAGCTTCTGTCTCCATTTTGGTGGACATACACACGGCTTCAATATCTTCACCATGGCTCTCACACAATAATGCCACCAGATCATTAATCGGGACCACATTCCACCGGATCTCATCCGTTTCGCCCATCAGGTAATGCTTACTTCTCTTAGGATGAATCCAACGGCAATACCATTCCGCTAACTCTTCGGGAACGCCGTGTCTATCTGATTCTACCAAACTTTGGTATTCTTTCAGCTGCAAGTGGGCTTTGGGATGTTTCTCCAAAAACTCTGCAAATTCAGCCTCATTCTGAATGCCGTTTTTCTCTTCAGGTGTAAAGACCATGCCGATATCATGGTAGTAGGCACTCATGAGCAACAATGCCGCTTCCAATACATGCAACTCCTGAAGGCGGTTGCCTAACAGCTCCCCCATAATTTCTACTACGTTCAAAGCATGCAGCTCATTGTGCAGCGTATAGGTGGGGAATGTATCCCGGACGAGCATCAATCTCTGCGAGGCCTTTACGAGTTCCTTCCGAACCAATGCCCTCTGCTCGTCACCAGCCTTCTCGTAGAAATACTTCCATAACGATGTATCTTCAAAATGCTTTCCAGTTTTCATGGCGGCCTCCCTCGTGGATAGCAATCAATTCCCTTGATTCTCGGAAGGATAGCTTTCCCATTCCTTTCGCTTCCATTCCCATATGTTGTGCTTAATGGTTTGCAACTCGCTGTCGAATCCGATCCATAAGCCCGACATCGTCTTGCCGTTCATTCCGATCCTAAGCTGGAAGGCACCGGAGTAACTGGCTCCACGATGCTTGTCCCGCCAAGTGCCGTTTAAAAAATAATCGGTGATGACTCCTTCCAGCTCATAGGTCCGGTCCGCTGCTTTAAATTCAGCCATGACGCGGTTTCCCTTCTGGATGATGTTCACATCGGTATCTTCATTCTTTTCCAGAAATTGTTGACTCTTGGTCCCCTCCAACATCCAACGTTCGCACCACTTCCCGGCAAGTGCAACTCCACTGTCGCTCTTCGCTTGCCGAACGATTTTCTTAAATTCGGTGCAGAACGGACCCACTCCAGCGTTCAAGTCGTCATCATCATCCGTGTTGATATATTTCCCCGGCATAATCCCTAGCAGATCGGAAGGCAAATGCAAATCCTTCGGGGCGTCATCGGGCACGACGAAAAACACACTCTCTTTCCCGAGGTAACCCATAAACAACCCAAGCTCGAAAATCACATTATCCCGGGCTGTGTGATATTCCATATTCCTAAGAATCGTGATGTCATCTGGAGAGAGAATGAATATTGCATAGTCATGCTTTCGCAATGTTGCAAGGAGATCGTCCAGGGTCGTACTGTTAATTCGGAAAATCCCTTGGGACCAAATAGTTGAAAACAAATCGTGTGTAAGCTGCTGCTGGATCGCTTCGGCTACCTTCAAACCTTCCACGGACGATCCAATGAACAATCGGGGCTTCCTCATTCGTCATTCTCCTCGTTAATCTGAAATATTGGTGAAAACAGATATGAATTAATATTATTAATTTACCAAGTATTTGTATAGAGCTTTCAACAAGTGACACAAAAAGGTTTATCATTCATTCCTTGATCTATGGTCGATAACAGGTGCCGACTCTTATATAAGCCAAGTGTCGAACACCCTATTCATTGGCCTCTATCCTTACTCACCTTAACTTGGAAATCGGACTTGTAGATATATGAAAGGCCGCATTCTCAATGAGGGGGACTATGTGCGTAAAGTTTATGGCTGAGGTTAAAATCATACGAAGAACAGCCAATTTCGATACTTTACAAAGAAATGATAGATTTTTTTCATCATTATTAGGGCTCAATGATTTAAGCCAACTTCCCAATGATCCTCAGCATCACACGTCGGCGGATTGTGGATTTGCTGATCCACGGTTCGCCTCCACCATCATCAACACCATCCGTATGCGGATGGTGTTTTTGTTTAGAAGCTTTTTAAACGCTTTAAATAATCGATTGATGTAAAGGGCGTACCTATACAAGGTGCAAGGTGGTCTGAAAGCACATTGCACTACTTTCAACTAACGTTCAACTTCATTTAAGTTCTATTTAAGAAAAGAGATATAGACTGATAGAGAACATAAACTATTGAAAGAAAGTGAGATGGTATGATGAAACGCACAATGTCCCTTATGCTTGCTTTAATATTGACAATGACTAGTGTGGTCGGGCTTGCCTTTGCTAGTACAACAACGAAGGAAACGGTTATTAAGCTTTCAGATACGGCAGTAACAGTAGATGGACAAGTGGCGTCAACGAGTTCTTCGGCAGCTGTATATACTGGAGCTACCATTGCATATTATGAGGACGGACATGACAGTAGTTATGGAGAAGGAAAAGAGTCAGATGCGCACAGCGCAGAGGAAGCAGCCAAGCATACAGTAGTGACCATTACGGAGCCTGGAGTTTATCGTGTATCTGGTAAGCTATCGGCTGGACAACTTGCAATTGACTTGGGAAGTAACGCATCATCTGATCCGACGGCAGTTGTAACACTTATTTTAGACGGAGTAAATATTACGAATACAGTGGCTCCTGGAGTTATCTTCTACAACGTGTATGAGCCATACTCAAGTACAGTAGATACAAAAGGAATTATCGATCTTAGTCTTGCAGGTGCACAGGTTATATTGGCGGACAATTCTGTGAACACTGTAAACGGCTCCTATGTCGCACGAATTTATAAAGAAGGAACAACGAAAAAACTGCATAAATATGATGGAGCTTTTTATTCTAAAATGTCCATGAACATTACTGGAGAATCTAAGGGGACAGGTGAGCTGCATATTACTGCTGCTAACGAAGGGCTCGATTCCGAGCTGCATCTGGCTCTAAACGGTGGTAAGGTTTATATTGAGGCTCAGGATGATGGAATCAATACGAATGAGGATGGGATTTCAGTTACGAGCATCAATGATGGGTATTTATACGTTAATGCAGGTCTAGGAGCAGAAGGTGATGGGATTGACTCCAATGGTTACTTGACTATTAACGGAGGAACGATTGTAACAATGGCCAATGAACGCAGTCCTGACGGTGGTATTGATGCTGATAAGAATATTACAATCAATGGCGGCTCAGTCATTGCATTGGGCACTCGTAATGATGCCACTTCTTCTACATCTAAGCAGACGTTTATTGAGCTATCCTTTGCTACCACTCAAGCGGCGGGTAGTACAATTTCATTAAAAGACGTGGCAGGAAATGAATTGCTAAGCCATACTGCGAAAAAAGCATTTCAAAGCGTAACATTCTCATCTGCTGATCTTAAGCTCAATACCGAATATCATCTGTACATTGATGGTAAGCAGCTGCAGTATACAGGAAACTCCTTCGGCATGATGGGTGGCGGCTTTGGTGGCAATCGTCCTGAAGGTGGAAACGGACAATTTGGTCAAGGTACGCCTCCAACAGGTGAGCAGCCTCCTACTGGAGCGACAAATGGACAAAAACCTGAAGGCACACCTCCAGAGGGAAGTTTTCCTGGTCCAAATGGTGAAGGTATGCCAGAAGGTGGCATGATTCCAGGTGGACAAGACAGCACAACAGTAAGTGGTGAAGGATCTACAGCATTCGTGATTACGGAATCCATTCATAGCTTTTCAGGTATTTCCGAGGCAACGGATATTAGCGGTAAAACTAAGGTTACCTTTACTGTCAATAACGGTGCTGGTATTCAAAGTGTAGCTTCTGGTGAAAGTATTGTGTTTGATGGAGTTACAGCGAGCACAGCTGTTCCTGAAAGTGATATTCAGCTGACTGTAACAGATGTGCCTTCAGAGAACTATTCTGAAACGTTTCTTTTATCTGAATTGAAGGGTGATTTCACCAAAATCATGCCTGAAGAGGATGGTCAATATCGTCTTACAATTGCGATAGTGTCCTCTAATGAAACACATACTGGAGTATCACAATGGCAGTTTGCAATTGGTGTGCTGCCCTTTACTGATGTAAATTCAAAAGATCCTTCCTACAATGCAATCAAAGCCCTATATGAACAGGGAATTATGATTGGAACGAGCTCAACTCGGTTCTCACCGAACTCTCCAGTAACACGTGCAGCTGCGATTACGACTCTGGGCAGAATGCTCAAGATTGAGCAAGTTGAATCTAGCAAGTTCAATGATGTTGTGAAAAATAGCTGGTATAGTGGATATATTGGTTGGGCAGTGGAAAACGGAATTGTTATTGGCGATGGAAAAGGGAACTTCATGCCCAATGCTAACCTGACTGTTGAGCAGATGAAGCTTGTGATATCGAGATATGTAGAATTGAGCGGATTAAATATTGCGGTAGACGATCTTTTCCCAAGCACCATTACGGGTACAATGACTCGTGCAGAGCTTGCAATTCTATTAAGCAAGCTACTATAGAAGATTTGTGCAGGCAATAGCATAAGAAGTATAACTAAAAATAGCCTGCTGCTTACAAGATAGAGAGTAAGCAGCAGGCTATTTTTTATACTGTGACTACACCCACGACGAAGCCCAGCACAAGTGGCATTGTCTTCGGACAGGGGCTCGATCGCGCGGAAGGCCGTATTAAATGCCGATTTGGAAAACTCATTGCTCTCTAGCAGAAAATATTGTAAGATATAATTAATAAATCATATGGAATTATTAATTATAAAATTCGCAATTCATATTAATAGCTTTAAGCTTGAAGCACCATGTAGAAGTCTCTCATCGTTTAGCTCTGTTGCCTTTCAGCCCAAATGGGATTTTTAATATTTCAGTATATCCCTTAGGAAAGAAAGAATTAGAACGGAAGGAGAGGTGAGGATCATGGTGTATTTAAGTTTGTCTCAACCCTAGTAAGTATATCTAGATGAGGAGGCCGGGTGACTTGAAAATTCATTGTTATCTGATCGTTATTTTAAAAACACGGGAGGTAAATGATGATGAAATCGAGAAGAATAATAAGTGTTCTGCTAGGCTGTATGTTACTCGTTGGATCAACCGTGATACACCCAAGTGTAACAAAGGCATCTACAAACAAAGTAATCATGGCGTATTATCCTTATTGGTATCTCAATTACAAGTCGGACAAAATCCAGTTTGATAAATTAACGCATGTCAACCATTCATTTGTACAACCTGAAACGGATGGATCTATTACGATTCCTACTGGATTCCTTGAGCCCTTACTGATCACTCGTGCACATGCGGCAAATGTGAAGGTTCTACTATCGGTTGGTGGTGCAATTACAGATGCAGATGCAAATTTCCGAGCCTTAGCAGCGAGTTCTACCGCCAGAACGAACTTTGCTAACAATCTGGAGTCTTTTGTCCGCACGAATGGGTACGATGGTGTTGATATAGATTGGGAATTCCCTAGTAATTCAACAGATAGGACGAATTTCAATCTATTGTTGCAAGCCATTAATGATAAGTTTAATAGTTCAGCCTCTCCAGCTCCTAGTTGGATGATAACTGTAGCTGTTAGCGGGAATCCGAATGTTGGGCAATGGACCGATTATAGTACAGTTAAAGGTTTAGTCGACTTGGTTAATATTATGTCATACGATATGCATGGTCCCTGGGCAACTCAGGCAGGTCATAATGCCCCATTGTACGAGAATCCGATTCAGGATTCCGAATTTTCTACCGAACAAATGATAGATTATATCGTAACCACTAGAGGGGTTCCCGAAAGTAAAGTCGTTATGGGTATTCCATTCTTTGGCTTATCTTATCCTAATGCAGAAGATCTATATGATTCAGATGTTTCAAGTGGCACATGGAATACCTATACAGACGTTGCCTATATGGCGTGTAATGATTGGACAAAATATTGGGATGCAGACTCGATGGTTCCCTATCTTAGGAAGGATGTAGGTACCGGCGTCATTTCGTATGAAGATGCGATTTCCGTGGATGCGAAGGTGGAGTATGCCCTGGATTACAGAGATCTTGCGGGTGTGTTCACTTGGGAATTAACCCAGGATGATATCTACGGAAACCATCCTTTAATGGATGCAATGTACAGTGCTTATGTCAATTATACGGGAGGGAGTAGCTCTCAAAATCTAGCCCTAAACAAGGCAGTTACAACGCTGTATAGTGGTACGAAGCTCGGTTGTGTAACAGATGGTTTCATGGAATCTAACCAATATGCCAATCTGATACATGGCGGCTTGGATTGGATTCAGGTCGACTTAGGTGTAAGCCAGCCTATCAATCAAGTTAAACTTTGGCATTATTTCACGGGTGGATTAACCTATCACGACGTTATCGTACAAGTGTCAGACAGTGCTACCTTCAGCAGCGGCGTAACAACGGTATACAACAATGATACTGATAACAGTGCAGGACTTGGTATCGGAACGGATAGCGAGTATCTGGAAACAAGCAGTGGCAAATCGATGACCTTTCCTACCGTAAATGCAAGATATATCAGACTGTGGTCCAACGGTAATAATGTAAATACTCTTAATCATTATGTAGAGGTTGAAGCATACAATAATCCTAATCTTGCCTTAGCTAAAACAGTTACAACCAAGTATGGCGGTACGGACCTATCCTATTCTGTCGATGGAAATAAGAACACATCTCAGTATGCCAATCTGACGCATGGCGATTTGGATTGGATTCAGCTTGATTTGAGTCGGGTTACCGACATGAATACACTCAAATTGTGGCACTATTATGCAGATGGAAGAACGTACAAGGACATCGTTGTGCAGGTCTCTAATAGCTCCACCTTCAGTAGTGGAGTAACGACTTTATTTAATAATGACACCAATAACAGTGCGGGACTCGGTACTGGAACGGATGCCGAATATGTGGAAACCAGCAGTGGCAAAACGATAAGCTTCCCTACAGTAAAAGCTAGGTACGTAAGACTATGGTCAAATGGAAGCAATGTAAATAATCTCAATCATTATGTTGAGGTTGAAGCGTATCAGAATCATTAAATCTAAGGGGCTAGAACAGAGTCCAGGGTGAGGCATCCTTGGCTCTGTTCTAAGCTTCATAGGGCCGCTCGGCTACGGTGCAAAAATGAAATTGTGTGGTAAACTAGATAAAAACATATGAAAATAAAGGACGTAGTGTAAATGATTCAAGTTGTTAGTCAACAGCAAATGAAGCTATCAAATACGAAGAGCGTGTTCCGCTTGATTCAGGTGAACAAGAATATATCTCGTATAGCCATATCCAAAATTACAAAGCTAAGTCCGACTACGATCTCTTCCATTGTAGATGAATTAATGTCCAAAGGAATTGTGGTGGAAAGGCTACCTCTTGATAATATAGGAGCGGGCAGAAAAGCGATTTCTCTTGAGATTAATGACGTTAAGAAATACATAATCGGTATGGATCTTAACCAAGAAGGGGTAACAGGAACGGCTTTTAATCTGAAGATGGATCCCGTCTTTACGATTGCTGAGCGGTTTAACAAGAAAACATTAGAAGATGTTGAAATCATAAGGTTGCTTAAATCGATTATTAATAAATTAATGAAGGCTGTTAAAGGCGATTTCAACGAATTATTGGGTGTTTGCATCGGAATTCCTGCTTTGTTGGATCCCGTGAAACAATCGATCGTTATTTCTACGGCATTAAATATCGAGAATATCGATCTGTACCATAGCTTACAAGCAGAATTCGATTTCCCGATATTTTTTGAAAATGAAACGTTAGTGGCTGCTACAGCAGAAAAAGAACAATATGAGAAAAGTACAAGTCCGTTTATCTATCTCTCCATAAATGAGGGTCTGGGTGCCAGAGTCATCATCAATGACCAATTTTTACAGGGAGCAAACGGTGATTCCATCGAAATCGGGCACATGTCTGTGGATTTGAATGGAGCCCAATGTTCTTGCGGTAACCGTGGGTGTTTTGAACTTCTGGTCTCCACTAACGTACTTGCAGTTAAAACAAATAAGGCTATGGCCAACAATACGGATTCTATCCTTAGTGAATTAATGAGCAAGGAAGGAGTTAGTATTGAATCAGCTATTGCAAATGCGGTGCTAATGAATGATCCCTTGGCCATACAAATTGTTGATGAGATCGCGATAGACCTAGGTAACGGTATTGTGAATGTAATTAACATATTTAACCCTGAGATGATCGTCATTGGAGGTAGACTGTCCACGTTGGGTGACAGACTGCTTTTGGGTGTGCAGAAACAAGCAGAAAAGAGAGCGATCAAGCCTTTTTTTGAGCGATGTACGATTGGATTGGTTAAGCAAAGGGATAATACGATCTCAAGAGGCGCTGCAATTTATACCTTAAATAGAGTGATTGAATCACAAATTAATTAAACCTAATTATGGGAAAATAGAGCTTGATTTTCAATAAAAGGTATTGTAACATTAGTCCCAGGTAATTAATAATTCCGGTGGAATAATTAAAGTAGTTAATTAGTAAAAGGTTAAGCCCAGTCACCTATGAAGAGGAATATCAGTGATATCATAAAACGTCCTATTAGGCGATTTATGTTATTTTTGTTAGCCATTCAAAAAAACTTGGGAGGTCACAAAATGAAGAAAACAGTATTCGTTCTACTCGGTATGGTGCTCATTCTGTCCATGGCACTTGCAGCTTGTGGTAACAATAACACCGAGAGCTCGGTCACACCTACACCAGCTGCTGAATCAACCAAAGCAGCAGAAACATCTAAGGAACCAGAACCATCGAAGGAACCAGAGCCATCGAAAGAACCAGAAGAAACAGTGAAGTCAATTAAGCTAACTCTCCGTCATACGATGACCAAAGACAGTGACAAGAAAGCACTAGCGAGACTGACAAGTGCGATTCAAGATGCAGAAGCTGCCCAGCCCGGTTTGAAAATCGAAGCAGAAGGCATGGAAGAGCAAGTTCACCGTTTTCAACGGTTGAGAGCTGAAATGTCTGCGGGGAACCCACCGGATATATTCGTTAACTTCGGTGGAACGGACACCAAGGATTTCTCGAGTACAGGAAATCTATTGGAGCTTACTCCTCTTCTAGCAGAGCTGGGATTGAATGATAAATTTGTATCTCTCGGTGAATTCACCGTGGATGGCAAAATATACGGATTGCCTATGGCTGGTTATGCAGAAGGTTTCTTCTATAACAAGACAATCTTCGCGGATAACGGCTTAAAGGTTCCGACTACGTGGGATGAACTATTAGCGGTTTGTGAGGCTTTAAAAGCTAAGAACATCATTCCTATAGCTATGGGCGGCAAAGACCCATGGGTTATTAACATGATTGCGAATTCGCTCTGGGTTCACTCCGCTGTCGATGGCGCCGATGCCATTACAGGGACGGTAGCTGGAACTCATAAATGGACGGACGCTGATCTGACGGAAGGCTTCAAGAAATTGGATACCATTGCTAAGAAAGGGTACTTCCCTAAAGGAACACTTGCACTAGCGTACGATGAGCATAAGAATAAATTCGTCAATCTTGAAGCGGCAATGTCTTTTGACGGCACTTGGTCTGGAGGCTTCTATTCCGGGGCTGATACGTCAAAGATTGGAGCAGAAAATGTAGGATTCTTTGCACTCCCTAATTTTGGTACAAAAGGTGATAATCAAATAAACGCTTCCTATACAGCAGGGTTCTCGTTCTCTTCCAAATTAGATGCTGATCAGCAGGTAGGTTTGAAAGCCTTTATCAAAGCCTTTTACAGTGAGAAATATCAATCCTTAGCCAACCAAGAAGAAGGCTGGTTACCATCCATGACTTATCCAATTACAGGCGCGCAACCCTTCGTCTATGAGGTTCAGGTGGCAATGAAAGGTCAAACCGCCTTCCCGGCTTTCGATTCTATTGTTCAACAAAAAGTACGTGAAGCCATTGAAACCGGTGTCCAAGAAATTCTTGGAGGTAAATCTACAGCAGAGAAAGTTGTAGCTAAAATTCAAAAGGCGCAAGACGCAGCGAATAGTGAAACGAAGTAAGCGGATCTCTTAACCCCATTGTATTGTGTGTCCAACGGGTACCACCCCAAAGTGGTACTCGTTGCTTTGCTTCATTCGTTCAGCAGCTAACCATCGATTGGAGGCTAGAGGAATACATGAACAGGACATTAAGGAATCCACTAACCTACCTTTTGTTTTTAATTGTGCCGGCTGCGTTTTATTTCGTTTTTTTCTTCTATCCAGTCATACAGACGTTCAGGATCGGATTCACAAGTTCTAACGGAATAGGAATGGGCAAATTCATCGGCTTTCAAAATTACGTTCGTGCACTGACAGATGACCCGATTTTTTGGTCGGCATTTTATAACAATGTGTATTTTATCCTTTCCTCTATTTTTATCCAAATCCCAATCATTATTGTATTAGCGGTTCTAATATCAGAGATCAGAGGATTTAGAAATTTCTACAAAATAACAGTGTTTTTGCCAAGTATATTATCAACAGCCGTCGTAGCCGTTATTTGGCGATTTGCTATTTATCACCCTGACGTTGGAGCTGCTAATAAATTTCTGACGGCAGTGGGCTTGTCAAAATTTACGCATGCATGGCTTGGAGAGGAAGGCTACGCAACGCTTGCTATATTAATTACGAACGCCTGGCAGTGGACCGGATTTTATGTTGTGTTGGTTCTTGCGGCTATATTTAGCATACCTAAGGAAATTCTTGAGGCGGCTGACACGGATGGTGCGAGGGGGTTTCGAAAGCTACGTTCCATTACCGTACCGTTGCTACGTCCAGTTATTATCGTCATTATTCTTCTTTCAATCACGGGTGCTATGAAATCAATGGATATTGTTATCGTCATGACTGGGGGAGGTCCTTACCGCTCTTCAGATGTTATGGCGACACATATGACGAACATGGCTTTTAGAAATGGCGAATACGGTTATGGAAATGCCATTGCTAATTTGATTTTCGTATTCACTTTAGTTATTACACTCATCTTTAACTTTATTTCGAAAAAATATGGGGATGTGGAGAGCTAAGATGAGAAAGTACGGAAAACTATGGATCCATATTGTTGTATCCTTTTACATCTTAATTACGATTTACCCCTTATTTTTTGCTTTTATCAATTCATTTAAGACAACGATTCAAGTCATTGATAATCCGTTTTCTGTTCCTTTTGACTTAAACTTTGCTAACTATATTAATGTCTGGGAATCATCCAAGATCAGCACCTATTTTTTTAATAGCTTATATATCAGCACGCTGTGCAGTGTTGTCTCTATTGTTCTAGCAGCTATGGTGGCTTATGTCATTAGCCGTATGAGATACAGGTTTGCAAATAAAGTTATTTACTTATTTCTGGGTTTCAATTTGCTAGTTCCAGGTGGATTTTTGTTGATCCCGCTCTATTTTCTGCTAGTCGGAATGCAATTTGATCAATCATCGCATGCCTTCATTGCGCAATTGGCGATTATCCTTCCTTATATCACCTTTGGTATCCCGTTGACGACGTTTATTATCGCAGCATTTATGAAGTCTATTCCTGCTGAAATGGAGGAAGCGGGCGTTATGGATGGATTGGGCGCATTCGGATTATTCTGGAGGCTTGTGCTTCCGCTCACAGTGCCGGCATTGGTCACTGTCTTTATCCTGTGTTACCTAGGCAATTGGAATGAATTTATTATGGCTAATTTCTTTATAGCTAAAGACAAATTTAGAACTCTTCCCGTCGGAACGGCAGCATTTAATGACACCTTGAACAAGGACTATGGCGGGATGTTCGCGGCGACGATGTTCAGCATTGTTCCAGTTGCCCTTATCTACGCCTTCCTTCAGCGGAGAATTATCGATGGGGTAACTGCGGGTAGTATAAAAGGATAAAATTCAAAAAAACGGAGGAAATCATATGAATTTATTATCTACACTTAAAGGATCAATGATGGAGCAGTTCTTTCCTAAGGGATGGGATCTTGCCAGAATAGATCAATGCAGCTCTCACCCGCCAGAAACAATTCTGGATCGGCAGCCGCATTGGCATGAGGAGTTTCAGCCGGTATCGTGTGATCAACTAAGCGATTTTGATACTTATGTGGGGCATGAAATAGCCTTACAGATTAAGCAGGCACGGGACAGAGGGGAAAAGCTGGCGATGATTCTACCCGTGGGCCCAATGGGGATGTACAGATGGGCGATCTATTTTTTGCAAATGTGGAATGTAAGCGCATCTCATGTGTACGGATTCAATATGGATGAATGGTCGGATGCAGAGGGGAATACGCTTCCCGCAACAAATAGTGGATCATTTCAATATGGAATGGAGCAAGCTTTTTACAATCCACTGGGTGAACTAACTATCCCTGATAACCAGCGAAATTTTGCGACAAAAGATAACTTACCCCGATATGCGGAGAAAATTAATGATCTAAAGGCTCAAGGAGCTAAGCTGGTCGTTGTTTATGGAATTGGTAGAGTATTTCATATCGCATTTTGGGAGCCACATTTTGCAGCAGAGTTTGATACGGAGCTGCAATGGAGCAGTGAGACACACAGACTTGGGGCCAAATTACACCCGCTAACCATTGAACAGAATGCCATTACAAGCTTCAAGAGCAGGACCACTCTCGTTCCTTGTTATGCCAACACGATTGGACCTGGATTATTCCTCGGGGCAGATTATGCTATCGGAGGCGCGGATGGGTATATGGGTCGAGGGATGATGTGGCAAGGAATGTCATTATGGACAACATTGAGATATGGGAAGTCTCCTTGGATCCCCTCCAGCTATATGCCTACGATCAAAGGACGGTTATTTTTCCTTAAAGAATTGGCAGGACCGCTGTCAGCTGAGTTAAATTAAGCGATCTTCTAAGGAGAGAAGAGATGATAATACTAGCAATAGGCGCGCATCCCGATGATATCGAAATTTCCTGTGCAGGTTCACTTGCCAAAATGGTGCGAGCCGGCCATGAAGTTGTAATTTGTCATGCAAGTGATGGAGATAAAGGGCATTACAAGATTCCTGCCGAGGAGCTCATTCCCATTCGTAGACAGGAGGCCCAGCAATCGGGGGGGATTATTAATGCGAAAGTGATTTCATTAGGGTTGAGAGATGGGGAGGTTACTGCAGAGAAGGAGAGTACTCGGTCACTTTTCATAGATCTTATTTGTTCTGTACAACCCGATATTGTAATTACTCACGCCGCGAACGATTATATGCCTGATCATGTCGCGGTTAGTAGATTAGTATTCGATACGACTTTCCTTGCGACGTTGCCTGGTGCTTCTAAAAATTATCCCGTTGCGAAAAAGGTGCCGGCTTTATACTATATGGACAATTTATCAGGCATAGATTTTCAACCTACAATCTACGTCGATATTACGGACACTTATGAAACGAAAGTAGAAATGTTGAAGCAGCATCAAAGCCAGCTTGTATGGTTGAAAGAGCACGATGGTGTGGATATATTGGATTTCATGCAAACGCTGAGCAAATTTAGAGGGATTCAAGCAGGATGCGCGTATGCGGAAGGCTTTATTCAGCATATGGCATGGGCCCGTCCGAATGCGGTCAGATTTCCAGTTAATTGAACTCGAGGGGGCTGGAGTATATTGATTAAATTTGCGGTAGTTGGAACGGGTTGGGTAGCCGGAGAATATTTGAAAGCGATCCAAACGCAGTGCGATTCCGAGATTTATGCTGTGGTTACACAGGATGCCGATCATGCGAGATCTAGGCTGGCACAATTGGGCATTGAGGCGCGGATTTTCACTGACTTTAGTGAAATGGTTAAGGATTCAGAGGTGGATGCCGTTGTCTTATGCTCACATCCGGACGTTCGCCCCGAACAAGCTATATTGGCCGCTCAACACGGAAAGCATCTAGTCATTGAGAAACCGATGGCAATGAATAAAGAAGAATTACGGAGAATGGCCGATGCAATTCAGAAATATCCTGTTCGTACAGTCGTTAGCTTTGTACTGCGATGGAATCCGTCTTTCGACACGACGAAGGCGCTAATTGCTGATGATGCGTTGGGTAGAGTATTCATGGCTCAGATAGATTATTGGCATCATATTGGCCCGAATTACCCGCAGTATCGTTGGAGCAGTAAGAAAGCGCTTGGAGGCAGCAGTATTCTTTCAGCGGGATGCCATGCGGTGGATGCTTTACGGTATTTTGCCGGCGATATCCAAGAGGTGACAGCCTATAGCTGCGGAACATGGGCCAACTCAGAATACGAGTTTGATCCGAATGCAATCGCTATTTTCAAATTAAAAAATGGTGGTATTGGAAAAGTGTCCTCTTCGTTGGAATGTAAAACCACGTACAAGTTTAACATTCATCTCCTTGGAGAAAAGGGAGCCATTATGAACAACCAGTTGTTCAGTCATAAGCTACCTGGGCAAACGGACTATGCCACAATTCCAACGATTTTGCCGGATAATGGGGATGTGACGCATCATCCATTCGTTCACGAAATAGAAGATTTTGTCCAGGCAATTAAGCATAATAGGCTCACTCGTTGTGATTTTTTTGATGCATACAAAACGATGGAAGTATGTTTTGCGATCGACGAATCGATCGCTACCGGTCAAAGGGTGGTCATTTCGTAAAACGATTCGTAAATCTGATATAAGGGCTGATGTATTCATGCTGCAAGTGGGATTTGTAGGGCTAGGCGGAATCGCGAGAGAGCACTTGGGAATTGTGAGTGAATTTCCCAAAGCCAATATTGCCGCAGTTTGCGATATCGTACAGGAGAATGCCGAGAAAGCCGCAGAACAATACGGTGCGAATGCATATACCGATTTCGACATCTTATTGGAGTGCGAACAATTGGACGCCCTGTTTGTGTGTGTTCCTCAATTTGCTCGTGCGGATATTGAGGAAAAAGCTGCTCAGCGAGGTATTCATCTATTTGTGGAAAAACCTCTTGGAATTGATATGGAAACGGTGAAGAAAAAAGCAGAGGTGCTCCATCAATCAGGAGTGATTGTTAGTACTGGCTATTGTCTAAGGTATCTGGATATCATCGAAAAGGCAAAACAGTATTTGGTGGGAAAACAAATCGCGATGGTCCGTGCTAACCGGTTTGATAGTATGTATGGCCCCTTGTGGTGGCGTGATCTATCTAAATCCGGCGGACAGCTTGTAGATCAGGTAACGCACAACATAGATATGATGATGTATCTAGCTGGGAAAATAAAAAAGGTGTCGGCAGATATGGGGCTGACGATTATGAAAGATGTTCCGGGAACGACCGCTCCTGATGTATCGTCCGTGAATGTCGTATTTGAATCGGGGGCAATTGGTCACATTGCTGCTAGTTATATACCCCAGCCAGACTATCGTTCCAGCCTGGAGATTATGGGCAATAATTTCCGTGTCACGATCGATGGGATTGCTACCTTGACCATCGTAGAAAAGGATCAAACGATCAGTTACAAGAGCAATACTCTTTTCTATAAAGAACAGGACGAGGCCTTTCTAAATGCAATTCTTACTAGCGATAGAAGCTTAATTCTATCCTCCTATGAAGAAGCGATGAATACGTTGGAAGTGACTTTGGCTGCCAATGAATCAGCTCAAACCGGCTTATCTGTTTATCTGTAGGGAGGTATCTAATGGTGAGTATAGGGTTGAGTACCTATTGTTTGGCAGAGGCGATAAAATCGGGTGATATGACTGTCCTTGAGGTTATCCAATGGATAGCGGAAAATGGTGGAGAGCACGTGGAAATAACGCCTATTGGATATAGCTTGGAGCATAATGATGCTCTAGTAGATGCGATCGTACAAAAAGCGAATGAAGTCAATTTGCCGATAGCTGGGTATGCGATTACTGCGAATTTTATTCAAGAGAGTAAAGATGATTATGAAGCAGAAATTGCTAGAGTGAAGCATCATGTAGATATCGCTCACCGTTTAGGTGTTAAGCTCATACGCCATGATGTCGCCTCTAGAGCACTTCAAGAATGCTCTATCGTCCAGTTTGAAGCGGACATGGATATCATGGTGCAAGCCTGCCGAGTGATCGCCGATTATGCGGCACAATACAGCATCATAACAAGCGTGGAGAATCATGGGTTTTACATCCAAGCGAGTGATCGAGTGCAACGGATTATCCATGCAGTGGATCGTCCGAACTTCCAAACCACGCTCGATATCGGCAACTTTATGTGTGTGGATGAGGATCCCGTCGTGGCTGTAAAGAAAAATATATCGTACGCTTCTACCGTGCATCTGAAGGATTTTTACGTTCGACCTTCTTATCAACATCCAGGTGAGGGATGGTTTCAATCTAGAGGAGGCAACTTCCTAAGAGGGGCTATATTCGGACAAGGGGACATCGACGTAAGAGAAATCATAAGGATTATTAAAAGGTCTGGGTATTCGGGTTATATTTCCATTGAGTTCGAAGGCATGGAGGACTGTAGGAAGGGCTCACGAATTGCTCTAGACAATGTAAAACGGCTATGGAACGAAGTCTAAGCTATGAATAATGGCTTTGTACAGCCAAGGCTCGCCTCCATCATGAAAACCCCGACCTATGCGGTCGGGGTTTTGCTTTGGGCGGAAATTGTATTGTAGATGACTTGTAGTCACGATGCTTGCAACCTATCATACCTATCTCCTCAAAATATTTATCCTACTGTTTCATAGCGCCTATTCCTCTTCCTGCGGCAGCACTTTCTGCAACAGGTTGTCCAAGTCATCGAGCGGTACGGCCAAACCGGCCTGAACGATCTGATCTTGATGCGAGATCTCCGTCGTAGCGTAAATAACGGCGATGGCTTTGCCATAACGTTGATGACCGGAGAACCGCTATTACCGTTAAAAACGGGCGCATCCAGTGCCATTACTAGCTTTTTCCGTCCTTGAATCGGCACCATGCCCAGTATTTTTCCTTCATTCGCAATTTGTGTGAAGTAAAGCGGGTTACCGATCACGTAGATGTGATCCCCCGACCCCCACGGCCGCTTCTCTCGTTCGATTTCAATGAATGGCAGCTCTTGACTCCCGATATCCCCTTCAATACGGCAATATCCAGACCTGGATCGCTTCCCGCCAGCTGTGCTTCGTACACCCGATCATTTTCAGGAAATTTAACTAGGGTATAAGCGTCATCTTCGATCACGTGATAGTTGGTCACAATGTACCCGCCTGAAATGTGGAATCCCGTCCCTCTGCCTTTGTCCGTACTGACCAAGACAACCGACTCTTTACAGCTTCGGATTTCTTCCAGGCTAGATAGCTCCTTCGATTTGAACAAGAAGGGTAGCGTCTTCGTGTTGTAAATTTGCGGCCAGAACGCCAATATATCCGATTAGAGCGGCCACGAGGAGGGAAACGATGGTATTTCGGATCCACTTGCGCCTTGGGGCAGGAATTTCAGATTGTACTTCCTCATCGTCCCACTCTTCATCCGTATAAGTCTCGAATGCTTCGTAAGTCTCGTGTTCTCGCTCATTCTCGGATACATGCAAAGATCTCTCTTCGTTTCAATTCGGATTGTTATCCACGATGTCCCTCCTCAGCCTATCGATATACTGTCCAAACATTGTATCATATTCGGTTTAGGAGAAAGGGCGGGGGCGAATTGTGGTTTTGCGATAATAGAAAGCAAAATAAACTTGGACTCGAAGTGAAGATCCTGAAAAAGTAAACTTTGATAATAAGTCAAGATGTTGGGAGTCACAAATCAGTTATAGAAAATAATGGTTCTGCATGGTATTATTCCTGGGTAGCAATCTAAATTAGAAGGGGCGCATCGCATGAAGAAAATACGTAAAAAAGTTACTATACTCCTATTAATGGTCCTCTTGTTTAACTCGTTGGGCGTTATGATGCCAGTATCCAGTGCAGATGCACCTAAGGCGCCTCTAGAACTCTCTCTACCAAGTGATTTGACAGACTGGATATTGGACGAAGATGCGGGTTATATCTACGCGATCTCGAGCGGAGCAAATAATCTCTATTTTATTCGACTAGGCGATTTTGCAATTGAAAAGACGATAAATGTAGGTTCTAATCCTATTTATCTTGCAAAGGAAGGACAGTTCCTGCACATTGCGTTGTCTGGAGCGACCATAATAAAGACAGTTGACCTCTCAACTCATCAAGTTTCGGACACGATTACTACAAGTGCAATACCAACCTCGGTAGCTGCCTCATCCAATGATCTCTTCTACGGGACCGGTGAAGGGAAGATATACAAATTTAACAAAACTACTCGAACGAACAGCTTATTATTTCGTGATAGTGGTTACTATAATTTAACTCTAGCGTTTGATGAGCCAACCAATACACTTTACGCTGGTAATTTGTCCTCGTATGGTGGAATAGTGGCTATTAACGCCGATACCGGAGCAAAGCTGAGTCAGGACATTGATGACAATATGGAGATTGGAGGATCTACTTACTCGCTCAAACATATTTTTATTGATGATCAATCCGTGTATTTTGGTGGACATCAGTTCAATAAAGAGAATCTGATAGAGACCACAGGTACTTACTCAAGAACGGACGCCTACAGCTATCTGGAATCAGTAATAGTGGATGTCACAGATTCCTATGTACTCACTACGCAAGGGGTATATGATAAATCTACATATACTCCGTTGATTCTTTTCTCTTCTAACGCAGCGATAACATCTAACCAGAAGTTTGCCTTGCTCGACTCGAACGGAAATGCCTATCTTGCAGGCATTGAGAATTGGTTTACTGAGAGTGATAAGATCAAACGAATCGACCTTACGATACCACAAAGGACTAGCGCTCTCTTCACGACAGATACTTATTCGATCACAAGCGACCAAGCAATTACGGATTGGACCACCACGGATCATTCTCCATATATCTATGCCATTATGGCAAGTACCAACGAGCTTGCCATCATTCGTAAGGGCGATATGAGCGTAGAAAAGAAGATGTTTATTGGTTCTAACCCCAGTAAGATTAAAATCTTCAATAACAAAGCTTACGTCATCTTTAAGGGCGAAAACCACATCAATGTAATGGATTTGAATGATGGTATTCCAACAGATGCTTCTACTGTCAGAATCACTACAAAGAACTATCCGCTTGATGTTTTTCCGGATAATAATAATCGGATTTTGTACAATGGTGGGGTGTTTTATGGTGGGATCAGTGTGACATCAGCTACCTATACCTCTGTTTCGGATATGGTTTATAATGAAAAAAGCACAGGAATCTATAATCAGTCAAGTTATATGTTGGACTCGAATCAAGAGGTTCTTTATGCAGGAGATAGTTCCTATCTCCTTAAATACAATAGTCAAAATTTTAATCTTCTTGAGAGGTCTAGTGTAGAAGGAGGTTACTATTCAAATATCCTTCTCGATGAAAATAATTTAATCTATGGGCAGCGCAGGTACGATGCGAACCAAATATCCAGCCTATACGGGACCTACCCGGAGACGGTTATTTATGCACGCGGCAGTTATGTATTCAGTAAAGATGCCGTATACGATAGAGATAGTTTTACAAAAATCTCTGATTTGTTTATGTCCATCCGACATGCATATGTTGATGCAAATCAAACCATCTTTATATCAACGGATAAACGTTTATATAAATTTAGTAACATCGAAGAAATGAAGACGATTATGATTGAGACCCGCCTGCCTTCAAATGCCATTTTCATTGATGAGGATTTGATGTCGGATAGGATTGACGGCTATTTATTCTTTGAACCGCCGATCGACCAGGATGGGATTATTTATTATAGTGGATACTATCTTGATCAGAATGGCAATAAACTTAAGGAGTTAGGGTTATTTAAGAATACGGAGTTATCGACGGATTCACTCTTTATATATGAAGTAGTACATTCAACCCTACCCGAAGGTGCAGTAAGTATTGGGCTGTACCCGGTTGTCCGCTATGATTATGGCAGCATCCGAACTTTGGATATAAATACTTCGGTTCCCATATACGATGCACCGAACTATTTACCTGTAGACTTGTCAGTATCGAATATATATGCAGATACGAACAAATTTGCTGGCACAGTCACATGGAAACCTGGAACGGTTGAAATACCAAGCATCCGTTATTACTTATATTTTGTTGATGAAGATGGAGTGATTGGAGACGAATTAGCCGTTGTGAATGGCGGGCAAGCGATGTATTCCGTTACGATTTCAGAGAAAGACGTGCCGGAGGAAGCTATCGGAATCGGTCTTTTCATGAGTAATGATGATTTTACATCGCCATTCTATGTAATGGAAGTATTGAAGGATGAGCGGACACCGGCTATCTTGGCATCATCTATTATGGTACACAATTATGAAAAACAAGCGGATAAGATCGTAGTGAGTAACCTTACTGCTGGGGATATTATTCGAGTGTACAAGGAAGGACAAACCTCCATAATTGGAAGTGTTGTTGTTGCGCCGAACCAGAACGCAGCTACAATCACTATTAACAATCTTGGTAATCCAGGAGATAAACTACTTCTAACCAGACAAGCAACCAATTTAGATGAAAGCACGGGGACTTTAGTTATTGTACCGCCTGTTACTAATGACAACATCGGCGGAGGATTTGGGGGAGGTGGCGGACCCGGTGGCGGCAACACTACCTTAGACACCAAAATCGTAGTGAACAAAGACGGAACCCGTTCCTCTACAACAGTAGTAACATCGGCATTTGTTTCAACGGTAATTAGCGGCGCTGACTTTAAGAAAAATCCAGTAATCACGATCAAGGCTGATGAAAAAACAGCAACTCAAAGCAGTCAATTCGAGATAGATTTAAGTACTTTAATCAGTATTAATAATAACTCGAAGGATGCTGTTCTTATCCTGGAATCAACATCAGGCAAGCTTCAGCTTCCCGTAAATACCTTGTTATCTTCGCTTTCCCAAGATGGCAGTTCGAAACAGAAGGTTGTCATTACGATTGCCAAAGCGGCAATCGAATATAAGACTAAGTTGAGTACTCAGCTCAATAGTCCTGCGAGTGTTCCGTTGGGAGATCCGATAGAATATGAGATTAAGTTGATAGGTGACGGCCCGGATCGTATTATTTCCAATCTGTCGGACTATATTGATCATGTGATTAGCTTCAGTGTTGCAAAAGAAGCAGATGCCGTTTATGCCGGTTTAACCTATGATTCGATAACAAAGAAGTATGTTCCGGTCCCGACCACTTGGGAATGGAAAGATGGGGTTCTGCAAGTGACTATGAAGCGTAAAGGGAACTCCGTGTACACCGTTGTGAAGAATCTTGTTGAGTTTAATGATTTGGATAACAGTAATCCGTATAAAGACAGCATTTTAGCGTTAGCAAACCGAATGGTTATCGACGGCTATACTGACGGAAGCTTCAAGGCGGAATCGGTTGTAACTCGTGCAGAATTTGCTGCTATGCTCAACCGAGCTTTAGGGATCTTGCCTAGGTTACAGGCCTCCAAGAGCTTCACTGATGTAACGAATGGAGTTTGGTATGCGTCACACGTAAATGCAGCCGTCGACGCCGGATTGATTAACGGCTATAAGGACGGTACATTCCGCCCAAATCAAGAAATTACGCATCAAGAGATGGTCGCTATGCTAGTGAATGCACTGAAATATATCAAAGCAGATACAGTTATAAATAAGAACACTTCAGATGAGTTCCCTGTCAATTTGCCAGAGTGGGCAAAACCATATTACGCAACTGCCATGAATAATGGGATACTACCGACGAACAATCCGTTCCAATTCCAGTCGGATAAGAACACACAACGTCAAGAGAGTGCCCTGCTATTGTACCAATTGATGAAGGTATTGAAGCTTACAAACGCTTAGTAAGACATCGGCGAAATTGTGGATTCACTAATCCACGCTTCGCCACCATCATGCAAATCCACAATCGCACGAGGTTGTGGATTTTTGCTTTTCCTCGATTTGAACTGCCAATGAAAGTTCTACATGTTCCTAAGCAAATATCGATTCGCAATCGGAAGGAGGTATTTGAACAAGTATGGGTGCAGTTTTAAGAAATCCATTCAACGCAGGTTATATAAAAATATTTACACCAAAGGGTGCGCGAATGAGAGTTCAGCACCAGCGAAAACGGATTATTTTATCAATCCAGAAAATGGACAGGTAAATACAATGCACCTTTTTTATAATACGGATATACAAGGGGATTTTGTATTGCGTGCCTAAGTAAGGCATGATTTCATATCGAAATATGATGCGGGTGCACTTTTTGTCATGGATAGCGATCATTGTTTGGCAAAGCTTTGTTATGAATATACGGATTTTAATACATATGTTGTAGTCAGTGTTGTAACTGACGGAGTACAGTGATTTCTCGGATATTCAGATTGAAAAAGTGACCATGAAAGATGTTAGAGCCGGCAAATAAAATTGCAGAAGCGCTAATGATGCTCCTCTCCCCTCCACTAATACCATGAGAAAGAGCACCTTATCGGGTGCTCTTTTTGCTTTAATGATGTCCATATGTGTGGAGGAGGTCTTTCAGACAACGGGAATGACTTGCATTCCTACACATATTCACAACTTTCACCAAGGCTGGTAGAATGGAATGCTTGATAGAAAGTTATAATTGAAAATCGTTTACCTAGTTACGTATTGAGGAGAATCCACGATGAACAGCATTGAATCCTTAGAAACTGTGGTTGCAATGATTCCAATCTTAAAGATGGCAGTTCCTGCTGAATTATCGATTGCTATTTGTGATACTGAGAAATTTATTGCATATTGGCCTGGAGAAAATATCGATTTACAAATACGTGTCGGTCAACCGTTGCACCACGAGGAACCGTTAACGCAGGCGATTCGGAACAATGTAGCACTAAAGTCAGAGGTGCCAGCCACGTTTTACGGTTTTGAATTTACCGGAACGGCTACACCGCTCCACGACCCTAACGGAAATGTAATCGGTGGCATAGCCATTCAGCTTCGCAAACAAAGTGAATTAATAGCCATTGCCGATCAAATCTCAGTTTCACTAACCCAAGCCAACAATCAGCTCTCGCAAGTCGCGGAGGGTTCGGATATACTGGCGGATTCTGCCCAGCAGCTTCTTGCACTGGCCCAACAGACGGTAGATCAGGTAAATGAAACGGATAAAGTTGTATCGATGGTTAGAAGAGTAGCGGACCAAACGAATTTATTAGGTATTAATGCGGCAATTGAAGCGGCTCATGCAGGGGATCGAGGAAGAGGATTCGGTATTGTAGCCAACGAGATACGGAAACTATCCAATGAAACGGTTACTTCTACGAACGCGATTCAGCATACTCTGAAAACATTCGAAAAGGACATAAGAGAAATGCGTGTATCCATTGAACATATGACGGCAATCGTTGAACAGCAGGCGACGTCGTCTCGGCAGGTTTCGGACTTTATCGAAGAGGTTCATCGGATGTCGGAACAGTTGAATACATTCGCAAAGAGATTATAATACAATTCCACGGGAGGGATTACGGGCGACGCTCAGGTGATCAAACTATCACTCTATACCCGTAGCTCATGCGCGTGATCTTCAGATAAGGGGTCAAATCCCCTCTGCACCTTCATCAATGCCAGCCGCAAGAGGCTGGCTTTTTTGCGTGGAAAAGAAGGGAGTCGATTATCCTGAATCCGAAGGAGGAAATGGGGGTTTGATCGGACGGAAGGTAGCGGATGCGGACTGAGCACGCAAAAGTTATACTCCCAAGCGATATATTTTACAAATCGCGTAAACTCTTCAGCATGTAAATTTACATTTCGTCTCTATACTTAAGTCGATATCATCATGCAATCGAAGGGGATTATTACATCATGAACAGCAAACTGAAGTCCTTACTTTGTAGCTCTTTCGCTTTCTTAATGCTCGCACAGAGTGCGGCGACGGTGTCAGCAGCAGAGAGCACACCTTCCGCCAATTCAACGGGGAGATGGATGTCCGGTGAGTACCATGTACACACTGTACAATCGAGTGATGCATCCGAACCTTATATGAAATTGGAAAATGTACTCGATGCCGCGTTTCGAGAGAATCTTGACAATAAGCCTGCTGAATCAGTCACTTCATTGACGTACGGCGATCCTTTTGATTTCATCGTACTCTCTGACCATCTACGCGATTCGCCGCGTGACCCAGAGGGTAACAACAAGGGCACTGCACGTTGGGAAGCGATTAAAGATCAACAGGACAAGCTTGCAGCGCTCCAAGCTGCTGGTAAATACACAGGTAAATCCATTTATTCTGGTTTCGAATGGGACATGATGGGCTTGGATCATGGTTCAGTCGGCATTATTGATTCCAATAGTAATGAAGTACCCATCGATGCGATTCATCAATTCGAATGGCTGTACAGCTACGATACAACGCCGGGCATGTTTCATTCAAATGAGGCAGCTCTTTGGGGCGCAAGGCCGGATAAAAATACGTTGAAATCTGACAAGAATAAAACCTTTGAAGCCATTGAGTGGCTGAAAACGAATTACCCGGAGAGCTATGTATTGCCTAATCATCCGTCTAGACATAACGGCGGTACAGGTGTTGTCACTATCGAAGATCTTCGCAAGATGAATGACATTGCTCCTGAAATTGTGTTTGGTATGGAAGGGTTGCCGGGCAACCAGATGGCAGCCGGTGGCAATAGATCGGAAATGGCGGACATATACGGTGGAGCTGACGTCATGGTTGCAAAGGTCGGCGGAATGTGGGATGCCATGCTTGGTGAAGGTCGCCGCTTCTGGAACTTCACAAATTCCGACTTTCATTTTAAGGTGAGTAGCAATCGGAGTTATTCAAGTGGTTACTGGCCAAGCGAGTACTCGCGAAACAATACTTGGGTCGAGGGCAATACCTTCAAAGATATTGTAGAGGGTATGCGTTCAGGTAAATCCTATGCTGTTTATGGTGATCTCATCAATGCGCTTGACTTTAAGGCAACCGGTAATGGCAATCAGGCGGAAATGGGCGGGAACCTGCAAGTAACTGAAGGGGATCTGACGACGATAAGCATTCGCTTCAAGAGCCCAGAGTACAACAACTATGCACCTATTAGCCCGCATGTTACCTCAGTCACGAATGATATCAAAGTCGATCATGTCGATCTGATCTCCGGAGAAGTGACTGGCAAGATCGATGAAAGTCAATATGCGAGTAATATAACCAATGAAACGACGAAGGTTATTAAACGCTTTACGAAAGACGATTGGGGACAACCGGATGCCGATGGCTATTATACGGTTTCCTATAAGGTGCCTGCGGATACAAGCCGTTATTATCGTTTGCGCGGTACGAGCCTGGGTACAGATGTCGATGGCTTCACTGTTAATGGAGAGCCTTTAAAAGATCAGTCATTTGACTATAGTGGTAGTGTAACTCCGGAGCAGAACGAGGAACGCTTCAATAATATTAATGACCGTAACTATACAGGCTTGTGGTTTTATTCCAACCCGATCTTCGTTGATGTCGCGGCTCTTAGCAACGAGCAGGCAATTACCGATACCATCGCTAATGTAACCTCAACACTTGGTGATACGAGTGCGGTTATGACTAACGTTCCCCTTCCTTCTGAAGGGTTGCATGGTACCCAGATAGAATGGAAAAGCAGTAATGTGAATGTTATCCGCATCGACAACAATAATGCCATTGTTACACGTCCGGCTTCCAGCATAGGGGATATGACTGTCACGCTGACTGCAACGATATCTCGCGGCAATCAAAGCATAGATAAACCATATACCTTTATCGTGAAAGCCTACCCTTCTAACGGTTCGTCCGGTGGAGGCGGATCGTCAGGCAACAGCTCAAGCAAGCCGAATGCGTCCGTCTCAGGTGGTGGAGGAACAGTTACTGCTGATATCAATGGCAATGTTACAATAACACCTGACAAAGGTTATCAGGTTAAAGAGGTTACGATCAATGGAATATCTCGAGGAGCACTCACTCAATTGACGGGTCTGAAATCTTCTGACCAAGTTGTTGTGACCTTCGAAATAATTCCGGAGCAACCTCAGAAGCCAACTGAACCAAATGAACCCAATAAACCTGCTGTTACTTTTAGTGATATTTCGAATCACTGGGCGGCTTCATCGATCCAATATGTTGTGGAACATGGGCTGTTCACGGGTACTGCGACAAATACGTTTAGCCCGAATAACACCATGACTCGCGGGATGCTAGTCACGGTTATGCACCGGTTAGCAGGTAAGCCTGGAGTAGGGTCAAATCACTTCAAGGATGTTAAGGCTAGTGCCTATTACAGTGATGCGGTAGATTGGGCAAGCGAGAATAACATTGTCCACGGGATTAATAGTACCCATTTTGCTCCAGATCTAGCGATTACTCGTGAACAACTGGCGCAGATATTGTTCAATTATGCAAAAGCAAACAAATTGAATATCAACGATAGCCAGACCTTAGTCGATTTCTCAGATGCGAACCAGATCTCAACGTGGGCTGTTGATGCGATGAAGTGGTCCGTAAGCAACGGGTTATTTTCTGGTAAGGGTAATGGCTTGCTTGATCCAACGAGTGCTGTATCACGTGCTGAAGTCGCAACCATTATTCATCGTTTCATAACAACGTTTAACCTGTAATACGATATTGTCCAAGCAATTTGCAAGCTCAAGAATATCGCTGGTGCCAAGTGCATCGGCGATTTTTCTATGTAGTCAAAATGCTCTAAAATGATAATCATAAGAAGCAACTGAAAGGGGGCTATCTAATGAACAATCACGAAACGATAACCCACATCGAAACCGCAACGCTGGGAATGGGTTGTTTCTGGAGTCCGGAAGCCTTGTTCGGATCTTTGCCAGGAGTGCTTAGAACTCGGGTCGGTTATGCGGGGGGCACCACTAGTCATCCTACCTACCGTAAAATGGGGGATCATTCCGAGGTGGTTGAGGTCGACTTTGATGCTGATCTTATTTCATATGGTGAATTATTAACGGTGTTCTGGAATAACCACAACCCCATTAATATTAATGGATATAAAGGACGTCAATATCAGTCCCTGTTGTTATACCGTAACGAGGAGCAGGAAGAAACGATTCATCGCATGAAGAAACGAATGGAGTTAGATAAGGGAAGTCTTGAGACGGAAATCGTTCCTTACACGGAATTCCATATCGCCGAGCCCAGACACCAGAAGTATTATGTAAAAAGGTTCCCGAATGCGATCGGAAAGCTGAGCACTCTCTATCCGTCCGAGGAGGAGCTGATGAATGCCACCTTGGCAGCCCGCTTGAACGGATTGGCGAAGGGCTTTGCTAACTTAGAACATATTCAGCGTGAGATTCATCAATGGCCGATTAGCACAGATAACCAAGCTGAGTTCATTCAATTGATCAGACAAATTCGCTGGTAATATGCGAGGGCCGTTAGGGAGATCTGACGGTTTTTCGCTCAATATTATTGTTCTCGAAGTGCTTAGTCGTACTTAACGCAAATCAAGCTTGTATATTAATCTTAAATCTTTTATTCTTTAAAGGATTTTATAGAATGTACTATAGTATAGAGCTAACGATAGACATGGAAACAACAAACGGGAGGAAACAAATTGAGTACACAACATCTGGGAGTCCCATTAGAAGGTTTTGCAGAATTTAGCCGGACGGTAGCCGCAGAAGGTGCGGTTTTGTTGAAAAACGATAGACAGGTGCTTCCGCTTCGAGACGGAGAAAACGTCTCTATATTTGGTAGAACTCAAGTGAATTATTATCGCAGTGGCACAGGCTCAGGTGGAAGTGTCCACGTTGCTTATACGACCAATTTGTTGGACGGTCTTCGCAGTAAAAAGAATATTACAGTCAATGAAGAGCTAGCAGCTGTCTATGAAAAGTGGATTGAGCAAAATCCATTTGATAATGGTGGAGGCGGCTGGGCAGCAGAGCCATGGCATCAGAAGGAAATGCCTTTAACCGCTGAACTGGTGTCGGGGGCAAGAAGCCAATCGAGCAAGGCGATCATTGTGATCGGACGTACAGCGGGAGAGGATCAGGATAATGCTGATGCTCCGGGAAGCTACCAATTAACAGCGGAAGAGAAAGCGATGCTGAAGCAGGTCACGGCTTATTTTGAACAAACCATCGTCGTGTTGAATGTATCGAACATTATAGATATGAGCTGGATGAACGATGATAGCTATGTGCACCCGATTCCGTGCGCCATCTATTCCTGGCAAGGCGGTATGGAAGGTGGCAATGCGATTGCCGACGTGCTTGCTGGAGAAGTGACTCCGAGCGGTAAGTTAACGGATACAGTCGCTTATTCCATCGATGATTATCCCTCTACTCGTAATTACGGCAATGAATTTAAAAACTTTTATCAGGAAGATATCTATGTGGGATATCGTTATTTCGAAACGTTCTGCCCGGATAAGGTTCAGTATGAATTTGGTTACGGGTTATCCTATACCACATTTAAGCTCGAGCCAGAAGAAGCCAAGCTGACAACTAAAGAAGGCGAGCAATACATTGAGATCGGTGTAACCGTAACGAATACGGGCTCCACCTATGCAGGTAAAGAAGTCGTGCAGGTGTATTACGAGGCACCGCAAGGAAAGCTAGGGCAGCCTGCTAAAGCTCTCGCGGCATTCGGAAAGACCAAAGTTCTTCAAGCGGGTGAGTCGCAGCGTCTTACGGTGAGCTTCCCTGTTCATACGATGTCATCTTATGACGACGCGGGTGTGACGGGACATCCTTCTGCTTACGTACTGGAAGCGGGAACGTACCGTTTGTATGTAGGAACCAGTGTCAAAAATCTGGTGGAAATCGATGCTCAAGGACAAAACGGTTACGTCGTGGAAGCTCTTCAAGTTGTGGAGCAGCTGCAAGAGGCGATGGCGCCAATTGAGAGCTTCACAAGAATGCAGCCTGGCGATCGGAAGGAAGATGGTTCATATGAGCTTATCTTTGTAGAGGTACCGAAGCGCAGCATTTCATTAGCGGAGCGGATCGAGAACAATCTTCCCGCAACGCTTACGCAAACCGGTGATCAAGGACTTAAATTAAGGGATGTCTTTGACCAGAAAGTTAGCATGGAAGCCTTCATTGCTCAGCTTAGCGATCAAGATCTGGCTGCGATCGTTAGAGGAGAAGGCATGAGCAGTCCGTTGGTTACACCGGGGACGGCTTCCGCTTTCGGGGGAGTAAGCGATAGCTTATTCAAACTCGGAATTCCTGTTGCTTGTACAGCAGACGGACCGTCTGGAATTCGTATGGATAGTGGGCAGAAGGCGACTCAGGTTGCAATCGGAACGCTACTTGCGGCAACCTGGAATGCGGACCTGGTTGAAGAGCTTTATGTGATGGAAGGTCAGGAGCTATTAAGCAACAACGTGGACACTTTGCTTGGACCAGGCTTGAATATCCGACGCAGTCCCCTCAATGGACGTAACTTTGAGTATTTTTCAGAGGATCCGCTCATTTCTGGAGTATTTGCCGCAGCATGCACGCGGGGCATTATGAAAGGCGGCTCTAACGCTACACTGAAGCATTTCGCCTGCAACAATCAGGAGAAGCACCGCAGTAAGGTAGATGCCATCGTCTCCGAGCGTGCCCTTCGGGAAATTTATCTGAAAGGCTTCGAAATTGCGGTCAAACAAGGCGGCGCGAATTCGATCATGACCTCCTATAACCCTATCAATGGGCATTGGGCGGCTTCTCATTATGATATGAATACGACAGTGCTTCGCGGCGAATGGGGTTTCAAAGGAATTGTGATGACGGATTGGTGGGCCATTATGAACGATGTGGTTCATGGAGGCGCAGCGGATCGGAAATATACGAACTGGATGGTTCGTGCACAGAACGATCTGTATATGGTTGTTCCTAACTATGGAGCGGAGATCAATGGCTGGGAAGATAATACGATGGAATCCCTGGAAAATGGTTCTCTAACCCGGGGTGAGCTTCAGCGCTCTGCTATGAACATTTGTGAGTTCATCATGCAAGCACCTGTATTCTCTAGAGAACAGGTCATTGAAGAGACGGTCGAAGCATTCAAGGCGAATCCTTCTCTTACGGCGGAGCAAGTCCAATCCTTATCCGATCAAGTACAGGTTAAGCTTGCTGCAGCCGGATCGACGATAATAAAAGTGGATCAGGCTGGTCAATATCGGATCATTGTTCACATCATGTCACCGGAGCCTGAATTGGCTCAAAGTGCTTGCAATGTAACACTGAATGATCAGCTAATGACGACCATTCAGACGAACGGGACGGAAGGAAAATGGATCAAGCAGAAGCTTGTGAAGGTCGAGCTAGAAGCTGGCCTCTATGAATTGGAATTGAATTTCATCAAACCAGGCTTACAGATTGACTGGATCGAATTTAAACAAGTGTAAATAGATAGGAACAAAAGCCAGCCGCAAGAGGCTGGCTTTTTTGCAGTTTCCCGTAGGATCGAGGATGTTGCGCACAGGCTCGGATATACTATGATGGGCAAGTTGTCCAATGACTCCAAGTCGATCTAGTCGATTAATTTAGCGAGGTGAACAGGATGAAACCTATTATTCTGGATGTCGATACGGGTATTGATGACATGTTGGCGATCGCGTATGCGACTCACTCTCCCGAGGTAAAGCTGATCGGATTGACGACGCTGTTCGGAAACGTAACCGTCGAGGAAACGACCCGTAACTCTCTGTTTGTGTTGGAACTACTGGGGCGGGAAGAGATTCCGGTGTATGCAGGCGCTGCCAAGCCGCTATCGCGGAATAAGGATTCGTACGCCAGACACGTGCATGGCGATGACGGCTTGGGCGGGGCGTTGCAAGACGCACTTCCAAAAGGTCAAGCGAGTTCATTAAGCGCTGCGGAATTTATGGTGGAGCAGGCGCGGAGCATGCCCGGACAATTAACGATTATAGCCGTCGGGCCGATGACCAATTTGGCCAAAGCTGTTCGTTTGGATCCGGATTTCGTACGGCTGGTCGGCCAAGTGGTCATTATGGGCGGAGCTGTTACCGTACCCGGCAACGTTACGCCGCATGCGGAAGCGAATGTTCATAGCGACCCAGAGGCTGCTGAGTTGGTGTTCGGTTCTGGGCTACCTATTAAGCTGGTTGGACTGGACGTTACGATGAAGACACTGCTGCCACGTACAAGTATGCAGGAATGGCGCGATAAGGGCACCGTGATGTCGAACTTCCTGGCGGATGCGACTGATTTCTATATGAATGCTTATGAAACATTCAGCCCCGGTATCGGCGGCTGTGCCCTGCACGATCCGCTTGCCGTTGGTGTCGTCGTTGATCCTACGTTCTGCCGGACAGAGTCTATGCCGGTGAAAGTCGACACAACGGGGAAGAGCACCATCGGTCAAACATATGCCGATCGCAATGCCTATGTGGATGGTCGTCCGAATATTGAGGTTTGTTTCGAAGTGGATGCGGACCGTTTCCTTGCCCATTTCATGAGTCGGGTCGTGTAGGCTTGACGTATGTTATACCCGAACGCGTATTCCAGAAAGCTCCTTATAGATCAGTATGATCTGGCATCCTACGATTTACTTGGGGCGGGTCATAAGTTCCTGATCGTCGACGAATTCGTCGATCAGGAACTTATGCTCGAACAGAAAGCTCGCATCGAGGCGTTCTTGAACCAAGGTAATATCCTCGTGTTCTGTGGACACTTGTTCATTCAGCTCATTTTTCAAAATCCGGACCGTTCGATGAATCCCTATTGGCGAGTGAAGGAGAATATCGCGGAACCGATGCGGCTCAGCGGCTATTCGAAAAAGCAGGCTTATGCGGAAGTGGAGAAATTACTTGCCAAGGTGAAGTTATCCACGGATTATATGGATCGCTCCCCCGCGGAATGCTCAGGTGGACAGAAGCAGAGGATCGCGATCGCAAGGGCGCTGTCCATGTCGCCGCAATTGCTCGTGGCCGATGAGATTACTTCTGCGTTGGATCCGTCAACAGAAGAAGAGATACTAGAGCTTCTATCGACATTACAACGATCTGAAGGGATGTCCATCCTGTATATTACTCATCGAATCGAGACGATCTCGGGATTCGCCGATCAGGTGGCCGTCATGAAGGACGGAGCGATTCAAGAGATCGGCAATACCAACGCGGTATTCGCGAATCCGAAGTCGGACTATACGAGAGCGTTGTTAAAGGCGTCGTCTTATTCTCTAACGGATCTTTCATTGGAACCAGCCAAATGAGGCTGGTTTTTTGGCATTGATGTGGGCCGCATACCGACGAAGGTTTAAATGGGTTAAGAGGAGGAATTGCTCTAAAGAAGGCATAGAAGGAGCAAAACAATGGGGAAGTTATGACGCTAACGCTTCATTCGTAATCTTTGCAATATCAATAGAGGATCTCGATCCTTCACTAACCATATCCGGCAAAATATTTTGCAGAAAATAATTAACGCAATGAAGATTAATACCCTTAATCTTAATTAGAGCACTTCGATACATGACGATAAATTCTTTTTCTGTATTTCCTCGTTGCAGCTCTGTAAAGGCTTCGTAGACTTGATCCATTTTATCAGCAACTTCTAATATGAGACCTTCCACTGAATCATCTTTACCTTCGCGCAATTGTCTACGGAAGATAGGCTTAAACTCCTCTGGAATATGCTCGTCAATGAAATGAGACACCATGCCTTCTTCTACCTTCTGCAGCATGGCCCGAAGCTCTAGCGAATAGTGCTTCACAGGTGTTTTAATATCCCCGATAAATATTTCCCCGTAATCATGGCTGCTTGTTACTTCGTATAGCTTTTTCCAATCTACAGTAACTCCGTTACTTTCTTCGATATCCGCCAAGGTTTTGGCATATTGAACAACCTTCCACGAATGAGCAGATACGCTATGCTCCTCATACTTGAATCTGCCTGGGCAACGAATAATGCGTTCTAGATCGTTTAGCGACTGAAAATACGTATGGATTCCCACAGTGTGAACTCCTTTCTCTGATAAGGGATTAGTGTGCGACTTTACAATAAGTATATATTCTTTTTGTTAACGGATGATTAACTAGTATTGCCAAAATCACCCTAATTACAAACGAGTTTGTCTGCGATACTCGGCCGGGGTTAGACCAACGGTTTCTTTGAAAATCCTACCGAAGTGGCTGGAGTTAAGATAACCGCACTGGATGGCAATATCGGAAGCGCGTTCTTCCGTCGATTCAAGCAGCTTCTTGGCATGATCAATCCGCAGTCCGGTGACATAATCCCAGAAGTTGATATGATGCTTTTCCTTGAATAACTTACAGAAGTAATCTTTATTTATATTCAAATGATCTGCTATTCTCTGTAAGTTAATGTCCGTGTCATAATATTTCTTGCAATAATCCACCGCCTTGGCGATTAACATATCCTGTTGACCGGGTGAGGTATTCGGGGCATGGCTGGAGAAGGGGGTGTTCTCAGTTGTAATAGCGAGACGGCTGGCTTCTTCATAAGCCTCGGACAATTGATTCAGCGTATACTCCTTAGTACACGAGCCATATTGGAACGCTTCATCCATATATTTGGTCAGCACTTGAATACACCCTTGAATTAATAGGGTATTATCCGATATGGGCGTATAAACAGTGACGAACTCATTATGTTTACTGAAGAAGCTTACACCATGAAAACCAGATTGCAGGATATGGCTGTTTATCTCTTCGACAATGCTTATTTTGATGATTTCGTCGATATCTATGGATCTAATGGGTGAAGAGTTCAGCTTAAAGACGCTTACCATACCGTATTCCCATCGGTCCCCAACCATCGCTTGAAATACCTGAAAGTCAGTTGAATCTATTCTGCCAAGGAGAAGCTTCTTCAAAGCGTTCTCTTCAACAAGAGGAATCACCTTGGAAAGCTGGTTCTTATGTCCGATTTCGTTCTCAAGCTCTAGAGTCAATTGAAACACAGCATGGATTAACTCGGTTTGGATAAAAGGCTTGAGCAAATAGCCGGAAGCACCCAACTGAATCGCCTTACGAGCATATTCAAACTCACCATAAGCAGTGACCAGAATGACTTTAATAGGTAATGCCGCTGCTCTTACCTTCTCCATGAGCTCCAGCCCATCCAGATGTGGCATACGAATGTCGGAGATGAGGATATCTGGAGCCTTTAATTGGATTAACTCCCACGCTTTCAATCCGTTCGACATTTCGCCCAATATTTCAATGGCCGGAAAATGATCCTCAATGATTTTCCGAAGGGCACGCGTGGTTAAGGGTTCATCATCAATGAGGAGTGCTGTTACCATCCGAGTTACCTCCGATATAAAGTAGTTTAGGTAGGATGAGAATGATCGTCGTTCCTGTTCCCAGCTCACTTTCAATATCCATTTTGGCTTGGGGCCCAAATTTCAGGATCATACGGTCAATAATACTCATCAAACCGATTCTTCCTGATCTTAGTTCCTTATAAGCAAGCTGTCCTTTAACCTCCTGTAGTCGCTTCTCGGTCATTCCTACCCCGTTGTCTTTAATCTCGATGCGAATATGCGTAGATTGATTTGCAATGCTGATGTCGATCAACCATTCCCCATCTTTGCTTTCCAATCCATGATAGATCGCATTCTCCACAATGGGCTGTAGAACGAACTTATTAATGATGTTAGCCTGAACCCCATCGTCAGCGTGGATGTTGTAGCTGAGTCGTCCGTCGTAACGAATATTTTGTATGCGCATATAATTCTGTACGGATTTAAGCTCATCTTGAATTCGAACCATTTCGTTCTGTTTGTACAACGAGTATTGAAGCATTTCCCGAAGGGAATGAGTAACCATCTCAATATCCTGTGTTCTCCCAAGAATAGATAAGGACGAAATGGATTGTAGCGTATTGTACAAGAAGTGGGGGTTCATCTTTGCTTGCAACGCCGTGTACTCAGCATCCTTCTGCAATAGCTGCCTTTGTACGGAATCCGCAATGAGTTCATTAATTTTGTCGAGCATCTCATTAAAGCCTCGGTTTAATACAACGATCTCTTCATATTGAGTCTCTCGTTTGAGGCGCATATCGAGCTTCCCTTTGCCTACTTCCTTCATAAATTTAACTAGAGTCAGAATGGGCTTTGTCGTGCGAATGGTAAAGGCTGTCGCGAATATGATCGAAACGACAATCACGATACACAGCAGTAATATCGTTGTATTACGAATGAGAGATAATTTGTTATCCAGCTGGGAGAAGGATTGGATACTCACGGTTTTCCACCCTGTGACCGAGGAGGTGGAGTAGGCAACAAGCTTCTTGGTGCCATTGAGATCAGTGGTCCAATGCCCTGAGGAATGCTGAAACAATTGATCTATCATCTCCTGATCAAGGATCAGAGAAGAATCAGTCTGATAGATCACTTGCCGTCCGTCATCAATGACCAGGGAATGAATATCAAGCTGGGTTTCGAGCGTATCGAAGATGGGCTTCAGCTTGTTAATGTTGTAGTCGAAGATGGCTACACCATACAAGGTCGGATTAGAAGGATCATAGGCATCTTTAAGGTTGGCTGCGATGGTGATGACGTTGCCATCGGTCACGCTAGAGTAATTGCCATAATAATTGGGCTTGTGAGCACCGTAAAATTTTGTCTGTAAGGCATATTTCGTATTTTTGAAATCTGTCCACACTTCCTGCAGGAAATCCGAGTTGAAATCGAGGGAGGAGCCGCTATTAATGTATTGAATTTGGTTGTCCTGATTGTAGATGAAATACCCTCGAATATCGGTTTTATCAGAGAACATATTGTTGAGCAGAACAGAGATTTGGCCGCGGATAACATTCTGGTCGAATTTGCTATTGTCTGAAGTCGATTCTTGTAGGATCGAAATGAGCTTTTGATCAATAGCCATAAAATTTAGAGACTGTTTAATATCATTCAAGTACATATCTAGGCTTCGATTCACCTGATCGGTAACGAAGGAGGTGTTCTTTATCATCTCCTGTTCGGTAAAGCTGGAGAAGGTTACATAGCTTATAACGCCAAGCAAGGAGAGAGACGCTCCAATAATAAGGGAGAGGTAGATGATCATACGAGATTTTAACGATTTCATCAATTTCAGTTCATCCAACCCCTAACGATACGTTTAAACTCCCTAACTATCATTCAATATAACGCTTACATAAGGGGAGAACAATACCATGGTCCCACCTTCCCAATATTAGAACAGAAGCTCAATATTTGACGATGTTCAGTAGGAAGAGGAGAACGTATAGTTTAGAAAGCGATTACAACACTCATGGTTAAAAGGTCAGAATTACACTAAGCAGGTGAGGACATTGAGAAGCAGAAATGGATTTTTGGCGGAATTCAGAAAGAATGGCTCCTATTATGCGATGGCAGTTCCGGGATTATTGATCTTGTTTGCGTTTGCCTACCTCCCTTATCCGGGAATGATTATTGCCTTCAAAAATTTCAATCCGCTTAAGGGGATTTACGGAAGTGATTGGTCGGGCTTCGACAATTTTAAGTTTTTTCTCGATAACGGCGATTTTCTACGGATCACCTTTAATACCTTATGGATCAATTTTAATTACATCCTGTGGGGTACCCTTCTAGCTATTACTTTTGCGTTAATGTTGAACGAAATTAAAAACGCAAAAATGAAGAAGTTTTTTCAAAGCGTAATGTTCCTGCCCTACTTCTTCTCCTTCGTTATCGTAGGGAAGCTGATCCTACTTCTCTTCAAAAATGAGCATGGCCTGGTTAACGAGCTCATCCAATCCTTCAATGGCGAACCCGTTCAATGGTATATCGAAGCGGAGCATTGGGTGAAGATCATTGTCTCAACGAATATATGGAAAAACGTTGGCTACTCCGTAATCATTTACCTTGCGGTCATTGCAGGGGTTGATGAGGAGATGCTAGAAGCCGCATCATTGGACGGGGCATCACGGATGCAGAAGATCAGATATATTTTGTTTCCTAATCTGGTTCCAACCCTCATTATCTTAACGTTACTCTCGATCGGTAGAATCTTCTTCGGAGATTTCGCGCTCATATACGCCATTGTTGAGAATAACGGAATGCTCTATCCAACAACGGACGTTATTGATACCTACATTTATCGTTCCTTGATTAATGGCGGTCAAGAATACGGAATGATTACAGCAGTAGGCTTATGCCAGTCCATTGTAGGCTTTATCGTAGTTATTGGAAGTAATTGGGCTGTGAAACGTTATGACAAAGACTATTCCTTATTTTGAATGCAGCTGAGCAGAGGTGAAGCCCTATGAATCAAAGTAAAGCTTATAAAATCAGTTTCATGGATATTGCTATTTACTTCATCCTTATTGCCTTTTGCTTGGTGACTCTAGTTCCCTTTGCTTTGGCGATTATCGTCTCATTTTCTGATGAGAAATCCGTTGTGCTTCATGGCTATAGCTTTATTCCGGATAATTTTTCATTGTCAGCCTACAAGGTTATTTTTCAGGATGGTGTTGTCCTTGCCTCCTATAAAATAACGATCATTGTGACGATAGTAGGCACGATCTTCTCCCTCATCATCTCTTCCTTGCTGGGATATATGATGTCGGTTTCCAAAGTCAAATATCGTAATGTTATAGCTTTCATCCTATTTATTCCGATCGTGTTCAGTGCGGGTCTTGTCCCCTGGTATTTGAATGTGACGAATAATCTTCATTTGAAGAACACACTACTGGCCTATATTTTGCCGCTAGCCCTTAATCCTTTTAACGTGTTTCTATTGCGGAATTTTTACAAGAGCATTTCTCCCTCCTTATCTGAATCTGCTGAAATAGATGGAGCAGGGCCTTGGTATGTTTTCTATAAGATCATAACTCCGCTTTCGAAACCCATTATGGCAACGATTGGACTGTTCGCTTCCTTATCGTATTGGAACGACTTTACGATGCCTCTATGGCTTATAGACGACCGGAAGCTATTTTCCGTGCAGTATTTGCTTTATCGGATTAATACGATGGTTAAATACATCAGTACCCACTCCAATATTGCGAACGTAGGGCTTCCCTCAGAGACTCTAATATACGCATTGTTTCTCGTTGCGATTGGCCCCATTATCTTACTCTATCCTTACATTCAGAAATATTTTGTTAAGGGAATTATGATCGGTTCTATTAAAGGTTGATGCCGGCTTTCCGGACAACATATACTAATGAAGAGAAAAGGGAGCGAAAGTATGAAGACTAGCAAAAGAATGTCATTCCGCATTGTGTTAGCTTTGGTATTGATAATGTCGTTATTGGCAGGCTGCAGTAGTTCGAAAAACAATAACAAAAATCAAGGTAGCCCATCTACGGCCTCTGCACCGAACTCATCTTCGCCTGCAGACACTGCGGCGGAATCATCTGAGCCGGCTAAAGAAGTGACGCTAAAAATCTTGTTTCCTGGAGATCCGCCGAAGGATTTAGATGCCGTCAACGATGCCATTGCTAAGAAGCTGAAGGCAGACGGATTAAATTTCAAGTTGGACTATACTTGGGCGCCATGGGATACGTATTGGAATAAACAAAGCTTAGTCGTCGCGGGTGGAGAGGGATTCGATTTGACCTGGTCTCATATATCCAATCTGCCGCAAAGCGTAGCGAAGACCGTGCTGATGCCTATCGATGAATTTCTAGAAAGCGATGGACAGCAACTGAAGGAAAGCACACCTGATTATATGTGGAAGGGCGTTCAAATCGGAGGCAAAACTTATGCCATCCCACGTGTCGTTCCAACTGCGCAAAGCAATGATACGTATCAGATCCGTGGAGATTTGCGCAAGAAATATCAATTGCCCGAGATCAAAACAATTGCGGATTTTGAGAAGTTTCTAGATGCCGTCAAAGCGGATGATCCAACAATGTTACCCGTTTACGGCATAGACGGGCTTGTTCGGGAATATGCGTCGAGCTATTATACGAATGGAGATTTCTTTGCTAGCTCCTTCTATATCGACGTGAATGAACAACCGTTAAAGGTCAAAAATCTACTAGCTTCCGATGCATTCGAGCAAGTCATGAACAAAGCAAGAGAATGGTACAAGAAAGGCTACTTGGCCAAAGACCCTAGCTCAATTAATGGCGAGTTTGTAAAAGGGACAGTCGCAGCAGCGGGTTCAAACGTGCTCCGTCCAACTGAAACTATCGATGCATTGAAATCTAATGTTCCCGAAGCGGAAATGGAATACGTGCAGTTCAATTCGGATAAGCCGAAATATATTTTTAGTTCGACTGATAACTTATTAGCTGTATTATCTACGAGTAAGCATCCGAAAGAGGCGATTCAATTCGTCAACTGGATGCGGAGCAGTCAAGAGAACTATGATCTGTTCTCGCTTGGTGTACAGGATATCAACTATAAAGCAGATGGTAACAGCGCTTCTTATGAAGGAATTGCCCCTGAGAAGCAATATTTACCGATTAGTTGGGCGTGGACGGATATGCGCTTTGCCAAGTTCAGCAAAAACATTACGCCGGATCAGCTTGATGTGATCAAAAAGTGGGATGAAAATGCAGTGAAAACCCCTTTGATCGGCTTCAGCATTGACTCAGAGCCAGTAAAGAATGAATTGGCTAAAGTAGATGCGATCCGAAAAGAATATGTGCTTTCCGCTGCTGTAGGTCCGGTGTCGAGTGGGATGGTTGACTTCTCTTCGGTCAAGGAAAAAATGTTGAAGCGTGTAGAAGAAGCTGGTATCGACAAGATCCTTGCGGAATATCAGAAGCAGCTAGATGCATACTTGGCTGCTCAGCAGTAGGGATGCCAATAAATCAGTATGAATAGACAGCAAGCGCTGACTGCAAAGTCAGCGCTTGTTGCTGTGTATATAGACTGAAACGACCAAAAGGACTGTAGACAGTAGTGGTGAAATAAGGGTAACGTAGGAGGACGATGAAATGAATCTATACGAATTTATTCGGAGGTGTTAATGTTCTCGATGAAAAAAAACCGACTAGGCTCTTCTGAGCTTATGGTCAGTGAAATCGGCCTCGGCTGTATGTCATTGGGTACGGATGAACGGAAGGCAGTAGCTCTCGTCCATGAAGCGTTAGACCGAGGCGTAAATTTGCTGGACACTGCCGATTTATATGACAGCGGTCTTAACGAGGAGTTTGTTGGCAAGGCAATCCAAGGGCGCCGCGATCACATCGTGCTAGCCACGAAAGCAGGCAATCGGCGCATTCCTGGGCAAGAGGGTTGGGTTTGGGATGCATCGAAAGAACATATCAAGTCGGCGGTTAAGGCTAGCTTGATTAGACTGAATACGGATTATATCGACTTGTACCAGCTCCATGGGGGAATGATTGAGGATCCCATTGATGAAACGATAGAAGCATTTGAGGAATTGAAGCAAGAAGGTTTAATTAGGCAGTATGGGATTTCCTCTATAAGACCGAATGTGATTCGAGAATATGTTACCCGTTCTTCTATTATCAGTGTAATGAATCCCTATAGTATCGTGGATCGACGCGCGGAAGAGGAAGTGCTACCGCTGCTTCAAGACCATGGAATAAGCATGGTTGCGAGAGGTCCCTTGGCTAGTGGGATACTTGCTGGGGATAGGAAGCTAACTAAAGGGTATTTGAATTACGACTTAGAGGATCTTCGGCATCTTAGGGAGCAATTGCAACGACTAGTGACGAGTGAGCGAAGCTTATCGCAGCTGGCTATTCGTTATTCTCTCAGCAACCCAACCGTAGCCGCCGTTATACCGGGAGCGAGCTCTCGGGAACAGCTCATCCAGAACATAGATGCGGCGAACATCCCGATGCTGGTGGAGGAAGAAATACAGAAGATTCGCCGTCTGAGCAAGCCTAATCAATATGAGCTACACCGCTAGAGCTTTTACAAATGTGGAAGAATGGTTGAAAAGAGTCCGTCCTCGTGCTATATTTTTTCTATAATATTTAACACGGAAGCACCGTGCATGCAGAATTGTTCTTTTCTGCGTGCGCGGTGCTTTTTCGTGCAACCAAAGGAGGCAATATTATGTACGCTCAGGTAAAGTCACCTGGAAAGAAAGTGACAGAGAAATGGTTGGATCAAGCCTTTGCCCCGCTGAAGGATTATTTGGAAAGGGAATATCCTGAGGAGAAGGATCAGATTATGGGATATCTGATGTTCATGGGGAACGAGGACAATAAGTTTCATTATAAAAACAGCATAACGAGAAGCTACATCATATTTGATCAGGAGGGGGCAATCGTGCAGACCTGTGATTCGGCCTTACAGTATCAATTCGAAGAGATGTTTGGTCCTCGAGGGGAGTATGTGTCTTTAGAGTCTCGACGTCTACATCCGAATGTGACCCGTTGGATTGAGCAATCATTAGGTAAGCACGCTGCCAAATTTGGATTAGAAGTAGGCGTGTTTCTTCAGGAATTATGGGGACCCATTGTTAATTTTGATTTCAGTGATCTAAAGATTGGTTTTCCACTTTACAGAACTCGTGTGCCTTACTGCCTCTATATATACCCTTCGGAGTTTCATTCCTTAATTGTCTTTCATTTCGTCGGGGATGAAATTGTTGAACGAAGATGTAACTCCAGCCAGTATTCGGATTATCTCCAAAGGGAACGTGAGTTGATGTTAGAGGATTGGCGAAACGTCGTCATTATTCGCGAAATGCTTGAACGGATCGATGGGCTAAGAAGAGATCTGCCTATGCTGCTTCAGAACGCTAGTTTACGCGATCCCGCGTATGAGTTGAACCCTGCGCTGTTCTCGAAATAGGCTAAGTCAGAGGCAGAAGATTAAGTCGCTGCTCCTAATTTCATTATGGCAGAATCATTTTTCCGGTCAGGAATACTCCCTGTAGAATTAACCCAAACCCATCAATACTGCTAAGGTCCCCTATTGTAAGGAAAACGAAGGCAGTTTTTTGGCCTTGGTGAACCAAATGTAACTGTGGCGGCTAAATAAAGGCAGTTTTTTGGCCTTGGTGAACCAAACGCAACTGTTGCGGCTAAATGAAGGCTTGGTTTGTTTACAGATTTCGCACCTCCTCAGTCCATTAACTGAGGAGTATTACCTTCAGTGCTGAATCAAATCTGCCATGTTCTTGCAGCCTTTTAGGAAATATAAACACGTTCAACTCGACTTCCGATGCGACTCACGATTTCATTGGTTACTGTTCCACATCGTTTGGCGATCTGGCCCGCTGTGATGATTTCCATTCCATCCTGTCCAATTATCGTTACTACATCTCCTTGGTTAACCCCATCTATAGAAGTGACATCTACGATAAATTGATCCATACAAATGCTTCCCTTGATACTCGCTCGTTGACCGTGGATAAGTACGTACCCACCCTGATCAGCTAAAGTATTCGGAACGCCATCAGCATAACCGATGGACACTGTTGCAATCCGAACATCCTGATCTGGAATAAACTTATGTCCATATCCGATCGGACAACGAGCGTGTATGTCTTTGACTTGTGTGACCGTAGCCTTGAGTGAAAGGACAGGTCGCAGTGTGACTTGTGCTGCCGTTTGATCATAATCATTGCTGAGCAAGCCATATAGCGCAATACCAGGGCGCACTAAATCGTGTTCAAGAGTCGGATAATTCAATATTCCGTAGCTGCTCTGGATGTGGACGACACCGGGATTATATCCTGCTGACTTAATGTGATGAATCACGCTGTTGAAATTGTCCACTTGCCTATTCGTAAATGCGATATCCTCATGAACAAGTCGGTCGGATACGGACAAGTGACTGAATGTGCCCGTCACTTGCAAATACTTGTACTCATAACAGGAAAGGATTTCGGTGGTGTTCTGATAAGGCTCACCAATACGATTCATGCCGGTATCAATCTTCACATGTACCTTCAGCTTACGTTGGCATTCCTCAAGTACTCGTCCATATTGTGCGCTGACAATCGTCTGAGTTAGCTTATAGCGAGATAAGTCATATACACGGTCAGGTGAAGTATAGCTTAAGATTAGAAGTTCGCCTTTGACCCCCTGCTTACGTAACTGAATCCCTTCATCGATCTCGGCGACCGCAAAATGGTTAACAGCTATCCGATTAAGAAACTGCGCTACCTTTACGCTTCCGTGACCATAAGCATTTGCTTTGACTACCGCCATTATGACAGAGGGAGAGGGAAGCACCCGCTTTAACTCCAACAAATTATGCTGCAAGTGATTCAGGTTAACTTCTGCCCAAGCCCGATGAGAAGTAGGAGCTTTGTAAGTGGTTCTGTTCCTGAATAGGTTTATTCGAATCACACGCTTAGCTAATAGAACGGAAAGTAGAGTAACGACTATATAGAGTAAGAGACTATTCGAAATGAGGGGTGTGACAAGTAAGGCGGCCATCAGCTTAAACAAATCAATAGGATAACTATTGTGCTGATTCACTGGGACCCCTGCTCTTGTTCATGGAACATCGTAATAATAAATCCATCGCTATTATTGCCAGACCACTCATACTTGGAATCACTCTTAATCGGTAACCAGGTCTCGATATCCTCAGCACGAATATAGTAAATCTCAATGTATTGATTGTTCATCTTTGTGTGCAGGTGGGAGCCCCCAAAAGGAAATTGTTTCAAAAACATAATATATTCTTCTAAACACAGCTCATGCTGTTCCATCAAAATAGAGTGCGGAACTCCAACATAGCGGTAATGCCATGGCTCACATGCGATGTTCGTTATGTGCTCCTTACCTTCTTGATATCTTTGGATAAAGCCGTATTCAGCAGCGAGCTGCTTGAATGAGGCATATATACCATGGTCGGGGAAGGAGGGACAAAGGTAATCTACATCCTCAAGCAATTGTCCAACATCAACGGCTAGTCCGGTTTGGTGTTCACTTTCACCCGGCCGGGCGACATAGCTTGCGGTAAACTCGGCTCCATGATCTAGGAGGGAAGTGTCATAAATATGCTTCTGCTGCTCCTGAGAGCGATAACCACTCACCACTCCAATATTTTCGAGGGCATGGCAAGCTTCAAGTAAAGAAGCCAACTGCTGTAAGCAGGTCTGATTCAAGCGCAACTCTTGTTCTTCTGTACCTGCCTGTTGAATTGTCGTAAGGGGTACAAGGCGACAATCCTGAAGGGACGTCACTACCGGATTTGTTTGATTAACCAACACTAATTGCCCGCTGTGGATCATATCGGGATGAAGCCTGATTACAGGGTTTGTATGTTTCATCCGTGTGTCTCCCGCGCAACGGCTAGCTCGATAAGCTTGTCCATTAACTGGGGATACGAAATATCGCTATGACCCATCATGTTCGGATATCGGCTTGAAGCCGTGAATCCTGGCATCGTATTAACTTCATTAAATACGATTCGCCCATCCTCCGTCAGGAACATATCCACCCGCGCAAGACCTGTACAACCGAGCGTTTTGTAGATCAGCAGAGCTGACTCCTTCACCTTAATTGCTATGTCAGCATTAATTCGCGCAGGAAGGTGGATCTTCGAAGATCGTAACGAGTATTTTTCTTCAAAGTCAAAAAACGCACCCGTTAGTTCAATCTCATCAATCTCAGCGATGAGCGGGTCTGATTGCCCTAATACCGCACAGCCGACTTCAAATCCATGTACGTTTTGCTCAATAATGACCTTGCGGTCATGTAAGAATGCATCGCGAATGCCATTCTTTAACTCTAATTTGTTATGTGCTTTCGTAATGCCGAAGGAAGAGCCTGATTTGGCTGGTTTAATGTATAAGGGGAAGCCTAACTTCTCAGTATCTCTGATAGCTAGATCAAGGTCATCCCCCACAAATACCGTAACAGAAGGGGCTGTTTCAATGCCCGCAAGTCGAACTAACTGACTAGCTATCCCCTTATCCATACTGATTGCGGAGGATAAAGTATCACAACCGACGAAGGGGATTCCGGAAAGCTCTAGCAAGCCTTGAACGGTTCCATCCTCTCCGTTCTTACCATGAAGAACAGGAAAGACAACGTCCACGGCCGTAGTACGATATTCTGTGCCAATGAGTTCAATTACTCCAGCTGTACTCCTGCTAGGAGAGATAAAGGCTGGAATGCAGCTAGAATGTGTATGCCAGCTGTCATTGCGTATATCTTCCGTTTTCCCATTGTATCTCAGCCATGATCCTTCTCTGGTAATGCCAATTAGAATAACATCATATTTACTACGATCTACATGGTCGATTACGGAAGCGGCCGATTGTAAAGATACCTTATATTCAGTGGAGCAACCGCCGAATAGTACAGCTACATTAATTATTGTCATCGTTAAATCCCCCTGTTCCCTGTTGAGAGTATAGAATGAATTGTAAGGAACAGAGTTAAAGCAATTGACAAGAAAAGGTTAAGAATTCTTAAAAATCTATGAATAATCATAAACGAAAACAATTGGTGAAATACCGGCTCCAAGTTTGTCACTCATAATTACTTGCGCATGCATTGAAACATTTCTTTTCTACTATCAAAATCCTATTGCTGAAATCTTCAATCAAACCTTATAATGAAACTGACCTTCTATAAGTGGTCGTTTTTATATATTTCAAAAAGACAGTAGTGCGAGGGACTCTATGTTTGATATATTGCTTGCGGATTCGGATGAAACAGATCAGCCCCTCTATATGCAGCTTTATACGCAAATTCGTAAACACATTCGAAGTGGTGTTAAGAACGGTACGCGGATGCCCTCCGTCCGATCACTTCAAATGCAATTGAATATAAGCAAAACCCCCATTGAAACGGCATATCAGATGTTATTGGCTGAGGGATATGTGAGGAGTAAGCCACGTTCTGGGATGTACACGGTAAATCCGCATGATACAATCCCCTCATTGCTCCATAACGGGAACGCAAACCCCATTCTCAAGGACCAGCAGCATGACGTCCAGAACTCCGAAGTGCAGGACTACCTCATCGATTTCAATCCTGCAGTCGTGGATGAAGAAACTTTTCCGAATCGGGCATGGAGAAAAATGATAGTTGAAGCACTAGAGGATAAGGGGAAGAGTATTTATCAATATGGTGATCCTCAAGGGGAGTATCCGCTCCGCAGTGTTCTGGCTGACTATTTAAGGAGCTCCAGAGGCGTTAATTGTACACCCGAACAACTGATTATCGGCTCGGGACTTTCTTACAGTATTGGTATCCTTACGAAGCTACTTACAGGCATTCAGTACGTGGCTATGGAGGAGCCGGGTTTTGCACCGGTTAGGGAACAACTCAGCCATCATGGATATGACCTTATTCCGATTTCCGTTCAAGAGAAAGGACTTTCGCTAGAGCAATTAGAGCAGAGTAAAGCACAAGCCGTATATGTGACACCTTCTCACCAATTCCCTACTGGAAGCATTATCCCTTATGCCGAACGAGAGTATTTGCTAGAATGGGCGAATACGAGAAATGCCTATATCATTGAAGATGATTACGATGGTGAATTTCGTTATTATGGTAAGCCAATTCCCTCTTTGCAAAGTCTCGACCATAAGGGAAGGGTTATTTACATTGGCACCTTCTCAAAAGCATTTACGCCTGCAATCCGCATGAATTATATGGTTGTTCCCATAGAAATGATGGACAAGTTGCTGAAATTGCAACATCTGTTATCGAGCCCCTCACGTGTGGAGCAATTAGCTATGCACTCTTTTATCGAGCAAGGGCACTGGTATCGTCATATTCGGAAGATGCGCAACACCTATCGGAAAAAGCATCATCGTTTAATACAATTGCTGCATACTCATTTTGCCGACGAGATTGTAATCACAGGACATAGCGCGGGGCTTCATATCCAATTAACGGTGAGAACAGAACGACAAACGTCTCAAGATTTACTGAAGCTAGCTGCGGCTAAAGGTGTGAGGGTGTATGACTTTCAACAAATGTGGATGGGGAAGAGTCCACCTGGTTATCCGGTCATTTACTTGGGCTTTAGCGGATTAAGTGAAGCCGAACTAGAGAGAGGCGTTTTATTGTTAAGAGAAGCATGGGCTTGCATGAAAGAGGAATAAAAAACCAATCGTATTGCTAGGAGAGTGCAACAGTTTGTCATCAAGTGTATTACCTTCAGAATCTCTTTCCTTTCGTTATCGTTTAATCACTTTACTTCTGGTCGTTGTGGTCGCGGGTATGAGCCAAGGGTTATTACTACCGCTGCTATCGATCATGCTTGAGGATGCCGGTGTCTCATCAGAAATGAATGGGATGAACTCGGCGGCTATGTATATCGGGATTTTCTGTACGATGTTTTTTGTAGAAAAGCCAGTTTTGCGTTTTGGGTATAAAAAAGTAATATTAACAGGCATCACGCTAGTTACGATGTGCAGTATAATGTTCCCATTCACCGAGTCGTTAGCGGTCTGGTTCGTCTTAAGGCTGCTTGTAGGTGTAGGTGACAGTGCACTCCACTTTACAACTCAGCTATGGATTGTCAGTTCAAGCCCTGCCAGTGGGCGAGGGAAATATATCTCTTATTATGGGATGGCATACGGACTTGGCTTCAGCTTGGGCCCCCTTGGAATTAATCTACTGCCTCTAGGCAGAATGGTGCCGTTCCTTGTGACAAGCTCGTTTTTTGTTTGTGTTATATTGCTCGTGCTTCGGATGAAAAATGAGGTACCCGAGCGGGCTAAGAAAAATGCTAAGAGCGAGAATCGGTTCGTGGCAACGTATCGTGTCGCGTGGTTTGTGCTCATACCAGGTATCTTATACGGTTTGATGGAAGCATCAATGAACAGTAGCTTTCCGTTGTACGGCTTGCGTATTGATCTGAGCCAGCATTGGATATCCCTTCTGTTATTGTCATTTGGCGTTGGCGGTCTGATCCTCCAATTACCGCTTGGGATACTGAGTGATAGGATCGGTCGCAAACCAATACTGATTGTCTGTGGATTAGTAGGTTCGCTAGCTTTCTTCGCGGTTCCCATAGCAGGAAATAATGTTACGATGCTGTTCGTGTTGTTCGCTATTGCAGGCGGAGTCGTCGGTTCTTTCTTTACGTTGGGTCTTGCTTATGCAGCGGATATTTTGCCTCGGGCGATATTGCCAGCGGCGAACGTCATCGCTTCCATCCATTTCAGCATAGGAAGTATGATGGGCCCAACTCTCGGTGGTTATGGTATGCGTTATGTATCTGATCACAGTATCTTTCTATTTTTGGGTGCTGCGTTTCTTATCTTTGCGCTGCTCGGTCTTGGATTTCGTCCGAAGAGCAAGGCGGAGGTTGGGGGTTAGGCTGGGTTTGAATACAATTGAATGGAATAGAAGAGGCTGCAGCCTCTGCTGGTTAAATACAAAGAAAACACAACCTCATGCGGTTGTGTTTTTTCGTGGTGTCGAGTTAGTCCGACTAACGCTAATGCAGACGTATAATTAGTTCGTTAAATACTTCTCGGTCAGAACGGACAGAAGCTGGATGCCGACCTCATTCTGGCCCCCTTCAGGGAGGATCAGATCGGCGTATTTCTTGGATGGCTCAATAAAAGCTTCGTGCATGGGTTTTACTGAATTCAAATATTGCTTATGAATCGACTGGATCGTCCGGCCGCGTTCCTCGATATCTCGGAGAACCCTGCGTAGCACGCGTACATCGGGATCCGTATCCACGAATACTTTGATGTCGAGTAATGAGCGTAGATTCTCGTCAGACAATACATGGAGCCCTTCGAGTATGACAATGTTATTCGCCTTAAGCTCTACTGTATCTACAGCGGAACGGGCATGAACGGTGAAATCATATACTGGAGCGCGAGCGGGCAGGCCCATTTTAAGACAATTAAGGTGCTGAATTAATAGATCGTTGTCAAAGACAAGAGGATGGTCGTAATTAAGCGCTTCTCGTTCTGGCATGCTGAGATGTGGTTGGTCCTTGTAGTAGTTATCCTGAGAAATGAACGTGACTTTGTCTTGTCCTAGACGGTCAATGACGGAGCGGGCAACCGTTGTTTTGCCTGATCCTGTGCCACCGGCGATTCCAATAATTAGCATGGTGAATGAAGAAGCCTCCCAGAGAGGATTGAAGTTGTAAAAATAACATTCTAGCATAGCTATCTTATGTAATACAAAAAAAAGCACCTTCTCGTAATCGAGATAGGTGCTATTATGCTGGATTATTTAGCTGCGGATTCCAAATGGGTGATTTGCTGTTTGTATTGCACATGTAGCTTTTCTAATGATTGCTTGATCACTGTAGCATCTTTGGATTGAACGGCTTCGGTTAACTCGATTTGCGCTTGGAAGAAGGCCATGTGAGTATCTGTATTATCATTTTCAATTTTTTCTACATTCATGGATTGTAGCTCGATCTTCTTCATCGGTGTAAATTCGGCTGCAAGGGATTCCACGGGCTTAGCAAGAGTCGTTATCGTTGCACTAAGCGGGGTATCCACTTTAGTGACAGCAGCATTTCCGAGTGAACCCGCTGCTGTCACTTCTGTTGTAGAGGAAAAGCTAGTAATAGGAGTTGCTCCGATTAGCTTATCATACTGTGCCATTGTTTTATTCCAGTCGGCTAAGGTGTCAGGTGCGTACTTCTTAACGATTTCTATAGGATTTGTAAGAGTCGCAATAGGTACGGCCTTAATCGATGTAACGGCTGGAGTTGAAGCCATCCTCTGTGCGGATTCAAGCTTGGTAAGCGTCTGAGTATGCTTATCGGCAGCGTTCGTAATGGCAGGGCCAGTAGCGACGACGGATGCAAATAATGCGGATGAAAGGGCAATCTTAGACAAGGTTATTGAGTTAATCATAGTTTCACACTCCTAATGGGTTTGTCTTACAAGATCTACTCTATAGAAGGGCTGTGGCAGAACATTGGTGTATTTGTGGAAAAACAATGGCACAGCCCAAATGCATTTGGAGCCTTGGTATACTTACAAAGGAAGGAAATAAGGAGGTTGTTGCATTGAGTAGCCATTATCGCATCGCCGTTGTGGACGATGACCAACATATACGTAATCTGGTTGAGGCTTATTTGAATAAGGAAAGCTATCAAACCATTGGCTTAGAAAGCGCAGAGGAAGCATTGCGTTTGTGGAAGCAAGATCCACCTGATCTGTGGGTACTGGATATTATGTTACCTGGAATGGATGGGTACGAATTGTGCAGGCAGATTAGGAATGAGGCTGAAGTGCCGATCATTATGATTTCGGCTAAAGATACAGAGGTAGATAAAATATTAGGCTTAGAGCTGGGGAGTGATGATTATTTGGTTAAGCCGTTTAGTCCCCGCGAGCTGGTTGCCCGCATTAAACGTCAGCTTCAGCGTTCATACAAACTGAACCACTCCGAAGATAAGGGGACGCTCCAGCAACCTCCTATACCATCAGTATCAAGGATGGAGAGTGGGAAGCTTCAATTAGTACTGGAGGAAAGACGTGTATTCTGGCACGGTGAAGAAGTGGACATGACCAGCAAGGAATTCGAAATGCTTAAAGTCTTCTTAGAGCAGCCGAATCGTGCCTTTACGAGAGAGGATCTGCTGACGTTAGTCTGGGGTGAAGATTATTTCGGAAGCGACCGTGCTGTCGATCATCTGATTAAACGCATACGCAAAAAAATCGAAGATTTGCCCATTGAGTCCGTATGGGGACATGGCTATCGGATGAGAACAGATCGGAGTGTGCAATCCTATGAAGCTAGTCCATCAAATTAATCTCGCGATCGGTGTCGCACTCGTGCTCGTCTTATCTATAACAGCGGTCTTGATTCACTATGTGCTTCTGGACCACTTCATGGGGACACAGAAGCAGGATATGAAGAAATTCGGAGCGGCTTTAACGGCTACAATGGTGCAGGAAGCTTCTATTCGTTCAGAAGTTGGAGTAACAAAACCTTCAACTCTTACGACGTTACCAGCTACGTCCATATCTCCTGTTGCTTCTGGTATTTCGGCCATTGTCACAGATGTTACAGGCAATCCGATAGTCTTGGAAGACCCGCTACCCATAGCTCCTCAACAAATAGGGCAGTTTACCAAAATGGAATCTTTTGAAGCAACGGGTATGCAGCATATATGGGATGGGAAGGACAATCGGTTTCTTGTAGAAGTAAGTACTGTTCCACAAGGTACTTTGACACTTCTTACGCCGATTAGCAAAATCAAAGAAATCGAACGGGCGTTACTGGATCGACTGCTTCTAGTGTTCTTAGTCGGAGGCATCCTTATGCTTGTCCTCAGCCAGTTCATAACGAGGAAGCTCATTAAGCCACTCATGAAATTGAAAGAAGAATTAAAGAAGGTGAAGGGGCGTCAATTTGCTCACGTTAATCTGGTCCATGCAGGAGGAGAGATTGGATCTGTCGCTGAGACGGTTTATGAAATGGCGGATGAATTGAATCGATTTAGTCGGACGCAGAAGCAATTTTTCCAGAATGCTTCACATGAACTGAAGTCGCCATTAATGTCCATCGTCGGCTATACGGAGGGGATCAGAGACGGTGTGTTTGAAGGAGAGGACGTTCGTAAAGGCTTGGACATTATTCTAAGTGAGAGCGGGCGATTAAAGAATATCGTAACGGAAATGACATTGTTGGCAAAATTGGATAGCGAGGAGGATATTTATAAGCCTTCTGAGGTTTGCTTGAAGGATTTGTTAACGGAGACGATTGAACGGATCAACCCTCTGCTAGTTAAAAAAGAAATCATGCTGCACCCTTCCTTCAATGAACAGGAAGAGGGACTTTTGACGATTCGTGCAGATAGAGACAAGCTACTACAAGCGCTGCTTAACGTTACTTCAAATGCCATTCGGCATGCGAATAAACATGTTTATGTTCATGCTACTGTAAACAAAGGTCGCGTAGAAATTTCAGTGTCCGATGACGGTAAGGGAATTCCAGACGAGCTGCTTCCTTATTTGTTTCATCGCTTTGTGAAAGGGAAGGATGGCGAAACGGGGCTAGGCTTGGCGATATCACGAGCGATCGTTGAAAGAAGCGGGGGGCTAATCTCGGCGGGGAATCGCAAAGAGGGTGGAGCGATATTCTCTCTTGGATTTCCGATGGTCGCTCAATAGTCCTACCCAGGAGGAAAAGTTAGGGGATTTGTCGAATGAACTATAAAGTTCATTTTAGCAGAATTCGGAAACTAGGGTCAGAGGGGTATGGACACCATGATTAGATTAAGGAGCCGCTTGGTATTAAAGCTATCTGTTACTATTTTGACAATACTTATTATCTTGTGTACGACCCTCATAACGATGCAAATACAGAACACCAAGAAGGCAAGCGAAGAAGCGATTGGTAATTTCAGTGTGCATATCGCGGAAGCCTATGCGGGACAATTCAATTTGAAGTCTTATGAAAGCTTTATACAGGACGCCCAAGAGAACGATCTCTATTGGAGCCTTCGTGAAGAGATGAATCGGTATCGCCTGCAAATCGGTGCTATGTATGTCTATACGGTAAAAATAGACGATAAAGGACAACCCCTTATTCTGATCGACGGCCAACCGAAGGACTCGGATGCGGCATCTCCGATCGGTGAGGTCACCGATATGCCGAAGGAAGCGGTAGAAGCGGTAATGAAAGGGCAGACAGCCAAATCCGGCATTATTCGAAATCCAGAATACGGCGATTATATCTCTTCCTATGCTCCGCTGCGCAATTCTGCTGGAGCAGTGATTGGGGTTCTCGGGATTGATACGGACGTATCTGTATCGAAAACAATTTACCGGGAGGTTATTAAGGAAAGTACGTCGCTATTCGTCTTGATGGGGATTATAGCAATCATTTTTTTCACCTTGATCGTATTGTTCCTGGCTCGTGCATTACGGCCCCTCGGAATGATCGTACAAGGTGCAGAAGCTATGGCGCGAGGAGATCTCGTAGAAGCCAAAGCCCGCTTAAGTGTGAAGAAAGTAAGCTCTAAGGATGAAATCGGACAAGCCTATTCTGCGATGTTGAAGATGACCGAAAGACTTGGCGTTACGCTTGGGGACGTCATGCATGATATCACCCTTACAGCTCGGAATCTGGTGAATTCTACGGATGGGTTCAGTTCAGAGGCGGAGCAGATGGTCATCTTAAACAAGGAGCTCGAGCAGGCGATCGTGAACCTGACTGACGGAGCTCAGCATCAACGTATGGGGGCAGAGCAAAGCGCCAAATCGATGGAGGATATTACGATAGCTATTCAGCGAGCCTCCGAAGCATCAATTAGTGTTTCGAGAGCTTCCAGTGAAGCATTGGAAGCGGCGGAGGAAGGAAAGAAATCCATCCACAGATTGAGAGAACAAGTCGCTTCAATGTCCGATGTTGCCTCACAGACGACGCAATCTGTACAGGTTCTCAATACGTACATGAGCGAGATCGAACCTGTGCTTCGGTCGATTACGGATATCGCCGATCAAACTAAGCTCTTGGCACTTAATGCCTCAATAGAAGCCGCAAGAGCGGGAGAGCATGGAGCGGGCTTCGCGGTCGTAGCCGGAGAAGTACGCAAGCTCGCAGAGGCGGCTTCCGTTTCTGCAACGCACGTTACTTCGTTATTGCTTCAAATTAAGCGAGAGTCCGCGGATATCGGCGAGCGAATGCTGGCAGGAAGCACGGAGATGATCAAGGGATCTGAGCTATCCGACCGTGCGGAATCTTTGTTTGACGATACGATGGATCGATTTGTTCTCGTGAATGGAGAGATTCAGGAAATCTCTACGGTAATGGAGGAGGTTCTGGCGGGCTCCGAAGAGGTGGCTGCTTCCGTAGAACAGATTTCTCGCATATCGATAGGGTCAGCGGAGAATACGGTATCGATCCAACGGATGTCCACGCATCAATTGGAAGCGGCGAAACGAATTGCCGATACAACCGAGCAGTTAAAGGAGCGGAGCACCGGTCTGGAAGCCGCGGTTGTTAAGTTCAAGCTGTAAGATGAGAAAAGGGGGGCGATCGATTCACCCCCGGCAAAACGTAAAAAGAGACCCTTACAGGTCTCTTTTTTACGTATTCGTAGAAAAAAGTCTATTCGTCTTGCAACGGCAGAAGATCTCCCAGTAGGTTGTCTAGGTCGTCGAGCGGTACAGCCAAACCAGCCTGTACGATTTTATCTTCATGCGAGATCTCCGCTGTGGCATAAATAACGGCAATGGCTTTACCATATTCGTTGATGACTGGAGAGCCGCTATTACCATTAAATACGGGTGCATCAAGGGCCATGACCGGCTTTTCTCGTCCTTGAATCGGCACCATGCCCAGTATTTGTCCTTCGTTGGCGATTTGCGTGAAATAAAGCGGGTTCCCGATAACGTAGACGTGCTCCCCGGGCTCCCATTGCCGCTTCTTCCGCTCGATTTCAATGAAAGGAAGTTCTTGACTGCCCATGTCCACCTTCAATAGGGCAATATCCAGATCGGGGTCGCTCCCCGCCAACTCCGCTTTGTATTCTCTATCCTTATTCGGGAATTTAACTAAGGTATAAGCGTTGTCATCGATCACATGAAAGTTGGTCACAATATATCCACCTGAAATGTGGAATCCCGTGCCTTTGCCTTTATCCGTGCTGACCAAGACAACCGCCTCTTTATAGCTTTGGATTTCTTCCTGGCTGGATAGCTCCTTAGATTTGAACAAGAAGGGCAGTGTCTTCGTGTTATATATTTGCGGCCAGAACGCCAATATATTTCCGACTAGAGCGGCCACAAGTACGATAATGATGGTATTCCTGACCCACTTTCTCCGAGCGGGAGGAGGAGCATCGGATTGTTCTTCCTCCTCGTCCCACTCGTCATACCTATCCGTCTCGATGTCTCGTTCCTCCTCGGAAGAATGCAAAGATTTCTCGTCGGTTCTATTCGGATTGTTTTCCACATGTGTCCCTCCTCGGCGTTAACCTGTCCTGTCATTGTATCATAGTGGGTTGTAGGTAAAGGCTGGAAGGTGCAGAGCATTTCGGTACAATAAGTAAAAGACTGTCTCCAAGGTCTGAATAGACGCGAGGGGACAGTCTGTATGTCGAATCACATGGATATTAGCGTTTGTTATTTCTTTTCTTTTTCCAAATCCGAAACCACTTTTACAGCTTTAGAAGCCTTTTTGCCGATTTTGTACGATTTGGCTACCTTTACACTTTTGGTTGCTTTGAACAGTTTCATCGATTTGAATGCTTTTAAGGATTTTATTCCTTTGAAAGCTTTTAATCCTGTTAATGAACCGATCCCAGCAATCCCGTTCATAAGCTGCGTGACAGAAATCGATGTTCCTACTGCTAGAATACTTAGCCATTGTTCTTTGAAAAATGTACGAGCATCCTTGGTGATAAAGAACAGCACAACTAACTCAGCAATGAAAAACCATAGGACATAGTGAGCTATCGTATCGAGCGGCGCTTTGATTTCTTTGGAAACGGAAGTGAAGCCGACAATGGTAACCAGCACAAGATAAAAAGAGAGAATAAAAGATGAAATGAGATACCACTTTTTGAAATATTTTCGTTGCATTCGTATTCCTCCTGAGTAAAACCAGAACTAGTGTAGCATGTTTATCTGGGGAAATACCAGTGTGAGCACCAGCAACGATTGTGAGGAGTTGACGTCCCAAAATCACTTTGGGTTTAATCTTTGTCTAGTCGTTGCGGGGATTGTAATCGCAATCGTGGTGCCGCCACCGATCGTGCTCGTTATGGATACCCCATACTCTTGTCCAAAATATAATTTGATCCGCTGTTCGACGTTGCGAATGCCATAACCCAGATAAACGCCGTCATTAGGCGTAAATATTTGGGTAATCGTGTCCTCGCTCATTCCTGAACCATCGTCTATGATGCGGAATACAATTAGCCCTGCGTCCATTGTGACACGAATCGTGACTCGAATGATTCCTTCTCCGCTCCATCCGTGCTCAATTGCGTTCTCGACGAAGGGCTGTAAAATCAGCTTCACGGTGTCGGAGGTCAGGACTGACGGATCCACATCGAATTGTGCCACCAATCGATCTGTGTATTTGATTTTTTGGATTTCGATATAGGCTTTCACTTGCTCAATTTCCTTGGCTACTGAGATGAGCGTTTCCCCATTGTTCAATGAATATCTGTAAAACTTGGATAACTCCATAACCATCAATTGAAGCTTCTCCAGCTCGCCGAACTTGGCCAACCGGCTTATGGAGGAGAGAGTATTATATAGAAAATGGGGGTTGATTTGCGCTTGCAGCGATTCCAGCTCAAGCTCTTGTTTTTCTATTTTGGTCAAGTATGTTTCTTTAATCATCCGATTCATATGCTCACCTAACTGATTCAACGCAGTCGCAATATATGTAAATTCGTCGCCGCCCTTATATCTGATTCGTTTATCGAATTCACCTTCCTGAAATAAACGGAGTAAGGAAACCACCTTGCCAATACGTTTCGAGAACACTCGAGAAATGAAAATACTGGCTACGGCGCATACAGATATACTGATCAGACATACGAGGATGGTCCAATTTGCGAGTCGCTTCGCTTTATTTTCTAAAATCTCGATCGGAATAACCGCAGCTAAATTCATATTAATTCCCGGAAGCTCTTGTGAGATGACCATCTTGTCAGATGACGTATAGTCCACCCAATTGTGATGAATTAAAGTATCCTCAGACGAATACATAATCCTATCCTGAGAATCGATTGCAAATACTAATGTGCCGGTTCCCAATTTGCGATAATCTAAGCTTTGAAAAATTCCGGCGATCTTGGTCGTAATACGGATAAAGCCAATTTGACTGTGGGTGAAGGGGTCGCTTGAATCAACAAGCCTTCGTAGAAAAGAGATATTGCCATGTTCACGATCATCTCCAACCTGCCGCCATAACATCGTCTTCCCATACTGTTCTTCAGGAAACTGCCTGTACCATTCCTCGTCCTCAATGCGTTGAATGTTATACATTTCGAAAGAGCGCCTCTGCATAACTAGGGGGTCAGTCTTAAGCTCAGATGTCCCGTAGATTTCGGGGAACGCCGGATTGTTCATGTAAACGGTCAGTTGAATATCCTGTCCTGTGGCGTTAATGGTGCTTTGGAATTTAGGGATAATATATCTAACGGTGCTCTCATAGCTATCCCAGCCGTTGTTATAGTTCTGAATGTCTCCTGCAAGGGTATTATCGTTGTAAAGGAGATCGGATATACGCCGTATATCGTCGAGCTTGAAGGCGACATTGTCACCGATCTGCTGAAGCGTTTCCATCATATTGCTGCTAGTTTGCTCTTTCATGGATTTCATGAAGGTTGTGTAGGAGAATAAACCAATCGCTATAATCGGCACAAGGCAAATAAGGATGTAGGAGATTAATAGCTTATAGCCGAAGGGGAGATACCTCTTTCGTTTGTCGTCCATCTGCTTTCCTGCCTCCCGATCAGCTTTGCCTTCTGAATTCCAGTGGAGATATACCGAAGCTAATCTTAAATTGCTTACTGAAATAATTCAGATTCCGATAGCCTACCTTGTCTGCAATTTCATATATTTTAAGGTTTGTATCCGTTAGTAGCTCCTGAGCCTTCAAGAGACGTGCTTGGATCACGTAATCTGTGAAGGTGACACCAGTTTCCTCTCTGAACATAAAACCGAGGTAATTAGGGGTGTAGGAGAAGGCGTTGGCCGCGTTCCGCAAAGTAATAACTTCATGAATGTGCGTGTGAATATAGGCGATGATTTCTTGAGCCAATTTTTGATTTTTCTTGTATTGTTTTTTATCGTAATCCGTAAGGTCCTGTTTGATTTCAGACAATGGAGATGTGGGGGTGGAACCCAGCGACTGAACCATTTCCAAATAGGCTTTCTCGGTTTTCTTCTGACTTTGCTCATGGTCCAGCAGTTCCTTCACTTTGGATAAAGCTTCATAAACCTCGTCATCGTTGACTGGCTTTAAGATATAAGAGCAGGCGTTAAGGCTTAAGGCTTGCTTCGCGTAGGTGAAATCCTCATACCCACTAATGAAAATGATTCGTACACTCTTGTTTCTCTCTTGCGCAAGCTTAGCTAGCTCCAATCCAGACATCTGGGGCATACGAATGTCGGTTATCAGGACATCCAGCTCCGCTTGGCTAATATATTTGGCTGCGGTAATCGCGCTGTTCATTGCACTTACTACCTGCATATTCAGCTGATCCCATGGAATGAATCTTCGTAGCGCCTCCAGGTCTAAATCTTCATCATCCACAAGCAGCACATTGTACATTTGGATTCCTCCTGATCCTGTTTCATGCCGAAAGAGCATACTATTTCTAGTATACTCTCTCTTTTACTTCAAATAGAGTTATTTACCACTCATCTTCTTAAGATTTTCCTGCCACCTTGCTGTTTCATATTCCAGCAGCTTAACGTAGCCTGCTTTGTTAGCCGCATTCTCGCCATCCACGATGATTTTCTCAACTTCTGCATCGCTTCCAGCATATAAGCCTTTGGCAATGACGCTTGTCTCGATATCCGCCACTTTTTGTAGGGCTTTGCCTTCTTCTGATGCGGGATCAGGAGTTAGATTGGAAAATTGCGTTGTGTTAAAGGAAGTTTTCCATGCAATCGTCAATTGGGATTCTGCTGCCCAATCTCGTTGATCTTCCGGAAGCTTCATGTTGTTGCTAGCCTTGGAGCCATCGATGAAGCTCGTATTCCCGGCCCACTGGAAGCTATCCGTAGCAGCCATGAATTTGGTTCTCTCTTCCACGTCTGTTTTGAATTTCTCCGTCCAGATCGGGGCGCCATCGTCTTCCGTTCCTTCCCAATACAACCCTTCAGGTCCCCAGAAGACGATACGTTCTCCTTCTTCTCCTGTTAACCAATCCAGGTAAGCGAATATACCTTCCGGATTTGTGGCTTCCGTTGTAATGACATTGACATTCCAACCGATGCTATCGTAGTTATTAGGATAGACTTTATTGGGGTCTACACCTTCCTTGTGTAGGGGCCAAATCATTGTATATCCTGCATTAGGGTCCTTCTTCTTCAACTCAACCGTAGCTTGGCTGCCTAAATCCGACGTGTCGTAGGACGCATATACAGCTACTTTACCTGTATTTAGCTTCTCGACAACTTGATCTCTCGTTTGCGTAAGCGCATCTTGAGTGATGAGCTTCTCCCGGAACAGCGTACTAGCAAACGTAATCGTTTCCTTGAACGCCGGGTTCGTGAAGAGAGACTTCAGTTCATTCCCGGAAGGTACGAATCCATACGAAGTGTAAGCGGCAGTATGATCCTCGCCGAATCCGGAATAGAGGATGCTGATGCCCTGAGTTCCGTAACCGATATCAAATGGGACGACATCGGGGAACTTTGCTTTGACTAGCTTCAAGTAGCTATATAGATCATCGAATGTTTCCAGCTTAGGTGAGCCAAGCTCTTTGTATATCGTTTTATTGATCATATAGCCACCGTTACCCATCGGCGTAGACGTATACCAGTTTGGAAATTGATAGAGCTTGCCATCTTCGGAGCGGAGCATATTTAGCGTTTCTTCTCCGGCGTATTTCTTAAGGTTCGGGTATTTATCCAGATAATCGTCAAGCGGGACGAGTTTCCCGGCTTGGCGTAACTTTTCTACTAATGGGCCACGATCCATGAAGAGGACATCGGGTAAATCCTTGGAGGCGACCATCGTATTAAACTTTTGAACGGATGCTCCTTGAGCGGGCACCGGAATAACATTTACTTTTTTATTTTCTTTAATCCATTTGGAGGCAGGGTCCTCTCCCCAAGGCTGCATAGTATACCAGTCATAGTTACCGTAGAAGGAGAACTCCACAGGCGTTTCACCAAACACGAAGGCGCTTGATTCCGTAACGGGAGTGTTACTTTCCTTTTCTTTACTCGAACATCCCGAGATAATGACAGCTAAGCTTAACGAAATGGACAGCATACCAACGACAAAGCTTCTTTTCTTCAACAGAAATCCCCTCGATTCATCTATTTGTTATTCTTTCAACGAGCCTACCATGACACCTTTGACAAAATACTTCTGAACAAAGGGATACACGAGAATGATAGGAATCGTAGCTACCATCATGGTGGCCATGGTCAGTGACTTAGTCGTAATCGTGCGGGCGGATGCCATATGGCTTTGAGCCGCTGAGCTTGTCTGCATCATCTGCTCCGACATGATATTGGAGCTAAGGATCTGCTGAAGTAGAGTCTGGATAGGCAACAGCTTGGCATTCGAAATATACAGTGTCGCTGTGAACCAATCGTTCCAATGCGCTACGGCCGTGAATAAGGCTAATGTTGCAACGACCGGTCCTGAGATGGGTAAGACGATTCGGAATAGCGTTTTCCAATATCCACATCCATCAATCTTAGCTGATTCTTCAAGACTATCGGGCAGTTGCTGGAAGAAAGTCCGAAATACAATCATATTCCATATACTGATTAGACCCGGAATGACCATCACCCAGAACGAGTTCATTAACCCCAGAGAGCGCACTAGCATGTAGGAGGGGATCAAGCCCCCGTCAAAATATAAGGGAATGATGCAAAATATCATGTAATACTTGCGACCAACAAGCTCTTTCTTAGACATCCCGTAAGCGAAAATAGCTGTCATCACGATGGAGAGCAGCGTTCCAGATAGGGTTCTCAGCACGGATATGAGGAAGGCTTGGTTAAGTCGTTTATCCTGAAAGACAACGTCGTAGTTGTCTAAAGTGAAGTCTCTTGGCCAGAAGGTAACCCCACCGAGCGATGTGTCCGATCCGGTGTTGAAGGAGATAACCGCTGAATTCCAAAAGGGATAGAAGGTAACGAATACGAGCAGTGCCAAGAGAAAGTAGATGATCCCGGACGACATTCGCTCACCATACGATAGTTTCATGAAGTGATCTCCAAATCCATATTTTTTACCATAGGCTATTGCCAGATCTCCGAGCCAAGGAGTTGGCGATTGTCAGTAAGACAACGCTGATGATCGCTTTGAACAATCCAACTGCGGCGGCATAAGAGAATAGTGAATTTCGGATGCCTACTCTGTACACGTACGTATCTAGGACATCAGAGACATCTCGGACAATATCGGATTGCAGCAACAGAATATCCTCGAACCCGGCACTGAGCAGATCCCCGATGGCTAGAATGAGAAAAATAGAGATGACCGGCATAATACAAGGTAGGGTAATCGCATAGATTTTCTTGAATCGACCTGCTCCATCGATGGAAGCAGCTTCATATAAATCTGGATTTACACCTGAGATCGCGGCAAGATATACGATGGATGCAAAGCCAACGCCTTTCCATAAGCCGGTTGCGATTAAGATGGTCCAGAAGTAGTTAGGGATCGTCAACCAATTGACGGGCTCATGGATCAGATTTAACTTCTCCAAGGCGATATTCAAGCTTCCGTAATCAGCGGAGAGCATAGTGACCACAAATCCGGACACGATGACCCAGGATAAGAAATGAGGAAGGTAGCTGATCGTTTGCACCACTCGTTTGAAGAACGGGATTTTCACCTCGTTCAGCAGCAATGCCAACACGATTGGAGCAGGAAAGCCAAGGACAAGCTTCAGGAAGCTGATGCCGAGCGTGTTGCGCATAATGGTCTTAAATTCGTCAGCATATAGAAACTCCTTGAAGTTGTCTAATCCGACCCATGGACTCGCGGAAAAGCCTTGAAAAATGTCATACTCCTTGAACGCGATCAGAATACCGTACATGGGAATGTAGCTAAAGATGAATATAAAGATAAGTGCCGGGACCACCATCAATTGTAGATCCCATTGACGAATAATCAATCGTCTTGTCTTCACGGCGTTCCTCCTTGAGTAGGCTTGCTTTGAGCTTCACGAACTGCAGTAGCCGGTTGCTGTGCAGTTCGTACTGTGGACGTACTTACCAGGATCTGCGGTTGTCAATTTTTTTGAGGTCGTTGTCTGTCCACTTGCCATAGAGGAAGAAGGACAGATTTTGGATTTCTGGAAGCTGGCTTCTGATTCCCGCATAGATCTGATGATATTCCGCGTTACTCCACCAGACATCCAGTCCAGGAATGATTTCTTTTGTGCCGATTTTGGCCTTTGTTTGCGCCAAAATTCCCGTGTTATTGTAAACCCAAGAAGGCGTGAAGTCCCAATCGGCGAAATAAGCCATCGGTGAAATGAAATCCACGTAGTCCTTAAATTTCTCAACATCTTGGCCGACTTCTACGAATTCCGGCGGTAAAATGTAAACTCCTGTGAAGAGTCCGGGAACGATGCTTTCGATATCCGCTTCAACATCGCGCACATAATTGGCGATTTGGGTTGTTCTCCAATCGTTCCACTGAGCTCGCTGAGTGTTGGCAGTCGTGAAGTCGATCGTAACAGGGTCGTAGCCGTAAGCGGTGTTATAAAACTGCCTAGTATAATTGCTCATATCCATGTTGTAATCATCGAAGCGCAGCCAATCTAATACAACCCCATCAATGTCGTAGTTGGATACAATCTCTCTAATGATAGAGCGTTCATACTCCTGAACATCCGGATGGATCGGATTCACGAAATATTCATTTCCATTAGATCCGGTAAAGGGGACAACTTGACCGTTATTAAGTGCCATCATTCTCCAAGAAACATTTTGATCAAATGCAGCCTTATCGTGGAACTGCGGGATCCAAGCCCTGACTTGAATATCCCGGATATGTGCTTCCTGGATGACATCCGCGAGAGCATCAAATTGGGCATATCCTTGGGCAATAGGAGCAATCGAGCTGTTATAGAACACATGACCAGAAGGGACTGTATCGTCCTCGTCTTCCTTGACGTTCAGATTGATGACGGACACATGGCGCTTGGCCGCACTTTTCATGAATGTAACGACATCCGAATGATTTTTGAAATTTTCAACGGTTCTTACGATGACTTCGGTAACGAATGGGCCATTCGCCGCTTGTGCCGTTTGGGTTTGTGGAAGACTTGCACTGCTCACTAGCAATACAACAGCCAGGACAAAGGCTAGCTTAGAACAATATTTCTTAGCCATGATATCAATACCCACCTTCATGGATTTTTCGACCGGTCGATGACTTTATAGTAAGCGTTTTCGAAAACTGAAACCACAGCAATATCCAACAATAAGTGCAACAAAACAATGATGGTTATGTGGACGAATTGAAGTGTATAGGAATCTACTTGGAGGAAAATTAGGACTTGTCTACAACTTCACAAGCTATGTTATAATTGGAATAAAATAACGGTTGAGGTGATTCTCTAGTGATAGGTCGTAGTGGAAATCCCGCATTGAATGACAGTTCATTTGAACGAACGAATGGTTACGACGGATCGGAAAAGATGACGATTGAAGGAACGGTAAACAAAGCGTTTATCATGCTCGCAATCCTTCTTGGAGGAGCCTTCGTTACCTGGACGATGTACTTCGACGGAAAGAATGTTCTCCCGCTTGCGATCGGAGGAGCGATTGGTGGGTTGATCCTCGGGCTAATAATCAGCTTTAAGCCGACAGCTTCCCCTTTTCTGGTGCCGTTATATGCTGCACTTGAGGGCATATTTCTAGGAGGAATTTCAGCAAATTATGAAGCACGCTTCAATGGAATAACGCTGCAAGCCGCCTTGTTGACGATGTGTGTGTTCGTGGCCCTACTTCTAGCTTATAAAACAAGGATTATTAAGGCGACGGAAAACTTCAAGCTCGGAGTGTTTGCGGCTACGGGTGGAGTTATGCTCATCTATCTCGTTAGCTTTATTCTGGGTATGTTTGGCATCACAGTTCCTTATTTGCACGATAGCAGCTTGATCGGTATCGGCATTTCGCTCGTCATCGTCGTTATTGCTGCCTTGAATCTGGTCCTTGATTTCGATTTTATCGAGAAGGGTACGGAAAATGGGGCTCCTAAGCATATGGAATGGTATGGGGCATTTGGCTTGATGGTGACGCTAGTGTGGTTGTATCTGGAGATGCTTCGTCTGCTCTCGAAGATTATGAGCCGCGATTAGTCTATTAGTCTAAGGGAAATAGAAAAATCCTCACCCCACAATGAATTGTGGGGTGAGGATTTTTTGATTCCGTTACTCGAATATTTCGATTTCCGTCCAACCAAGGTTGTGGATTTTACATTTTACGGAGTTAATTGCATTCTGATGGTTCGGCTATTGTATAGTTAATGTTAGAAAATAACAAAAAAATCGAACCTTTTAAGTCGATCGAACCAATAGAGGATGAATACCCTTTAGGAGGCGCCCCTATGCAGGATCATGAAATACATCCATGGCTCACCAGAATGATCCAGGGTGATTCACAAGCATTCTATCCCATCTATCAAGCTACGAAGGATCATGTGTACCGAATGCTACGTTTTTTGCTAAATAACAAGGAAGATGCTGCGGATGTGATGAGTGAGGTGTATTTGAATGTCTGGCATTCTCTTCCGAGCTATGATTTCAATCAACCTTTTCGTTCGTGGCTGAATGGTCTGATTATTCGACAGGCTAGTAATTGGAGACGTAAGCTTTGGCGAAAAATGCGACTCTTCGAACGAGCGCAAAGATTAGCGACGGAATCGTTATCGAATCAATCAGAGGAAGGTTATCTAGCACGTGAACAAAGCTCAGAAATCCTCAGCCTTGTGAATAAGCTTCCTTACAAGCTTAGAGAGGTTATTGTTTTAAGGCATTATCAGGATTGCTCATTGGAAGAGGTGGCGGATGTGCTTCAAGTCCCACTCGGAACCGTCAAATCTAGACATCACTCCGCCATTCGTAAGCTTCGTCAGTTGACCGAGCATCATTACGTTCCTAAGGAGGCATCCATTCGTGCAGATTGAGAAACAAGTGGCGGAAGCCTATAAAGTGCAAGCGATGGACATTCAGAGCCCCGAAGAGGTTGATGCTCGGATCATTCACCAATACGAGAATCACATTCGGAATAAGAGGGGAATGCCTATGCGTCCAGCCAAGAAGAGAACGATTCAACTTATCCTTATCGGATTATTAGTGCTCATGATTAGTGCGTTTACCGTGCAATATTTCGTTAAAATTGGGGATGACCGCTATAGCATTGAAAATACAGTTTCTAAATATGAGAACTATAACCCAGAAACAGCCAGTGTCATTCGAGCGCAGCTGGAGCAGGTGAAATCTCAGCTGAGCGTGGGTGAAAGTGCAATTGTCTACTCGAAAGAGATGGGGGAGATTGTGCTCAAGTCATTGCAAATGCCCTATGCTGAAGTCGTCTCAAATCCATATGTTTATACAGATTACGTGACATGGCAGGACAAACTAAATAGCCAGCTTTCCGAATTTAAGCTCCCAGTCGTATTAGAAGGTGACTTATTGTTTGAAGGGGGAGTGGAGGAGCGACCTTATGGTGGGTTAATCATGTCTGAGCATTTTCCGATCGTCGATAAGCTTCATGAAGAGGTTAATCAGATGGGGAAGGATGTCGCCTGGCAGAAATTTGACCAAGACATGGAGAAGTTCCCTGTATTTACGACACTTTACAGGGACGGTCATCAAGATGTGATTAAAGTATCGATGGAAATCATCAAACAGAAAATGAAGTTCGTAGGTGTCGTAGATGGTACGCAGGAAAAAGTTACGGTTAACGGGCAGGAAGCTTTATATTCTGCGAGTGATAAGTTCCTTTACAGCGAGACGAATGAATATCAAAGCCTGACTTGGGTGGAAACTCTTGAGGACAAGTCAGTGGTCTATAGCGTAGGTAGCTCTGGTAAACAAATAACGAAGGAGAAGCTTGTGGCAATTGCTGAGAGCATGAAGTAAAGCGAGAAAGAGGTAATACAGAGGATTTATCTGTATTACCTCTTTTTCTATGTGGCACAAGGGCAGCCGCTACTCTTTGACGAAGGTAGTTTTTTTGGCCTTGGTGAGCGAAACTTGAACGCGGTCGGGCTTTTGATTTGCTCGAAATTATAGACAATCTCCTAATGCTACCTTATGCTAGTTTCAACTATTTTCAAGGAATTGTTGTCTATTTTATTGTCAAATAGCCACACACTAGGAAGGGTGCTTAGACCAATGGTATCTATAAAGGCGTTTATTAAATCAAAGTGGAAAATGTCCATCTTCAGTAGATTGGTCATTACGTTTCTTCTCATTATTTGCCCCGTCTACGTTCTAAGTATCGAAATCTATCAATGGGCTGTACAAACTCAAAAACAGGAAATTTCCAATACGATGCTCTCACAGGTCAATTTTTATAAGGAGAATCTTGAAGAAGAAATACAAAGAATAAAGCTCCTTCAGTTTTACTTCACGGACGATGTGAATTTGCAACAGCTTGCTCTTGTCCCAGAATCTCTCGATGATTATGGGAAAGCGCAAACGATATTACAGCTTCAACAGCATTTGAAATCGATAGCGAGCAGTAGTTCTTACGTTCTCAGCGCAAGCGCTTACATTCCTTCAGTAGATAGGGTAATCACTTCATCATCTTTTGAAAGCTCTATCCCTAATGAGGAATTTAATGTTCTTAAATCAAACTCCTACTATTCTAAAGACGCGCAAACGATTTATTGGAACAATCGTCTTTTTCTAAGTATCTCTAACTTATCCAATACTCCTATCGATACAGAAAGCAAAGTAAAGAAGAATCCCGCGTACATCATTGCCCTGGAACTGAACCTGGAAGTGTTAGAAGACGCATTAAAGCAGTTCAATAACTACAATGACGGAGGGGCTTTGTTAGTCGATCATCGCAACAATTTCGTATTGACGAGTACGAATAACGCTGAAGAAAATTCAATCATTTCGGCATATGTAAAGGAAGCTGCAAAAACCTCCAAAAGCGGCTTTAGGAATATAAAAATCATGGACAAGTCTTATTGGACGATCTATACGAGCTCCGATTATCTCGGTATCACGTTGTCTAAGTTCGTACCGGAAAGCGAAGTCCTTAAAGCCTTTGAGAAGTACTCCAACTGGTTTTGGATTTTTACCGCGACGGCGATTCTGCTTATTCTGATCTATTCCTTATCTACTTACCGGTTAATATATAAACCTTTGTCGTTGCTAGTAAAATCCTTCCGCAAGATGGAGAAAGGAGATTTAGACATATCCATTACGCATAAATCCGATAACGAGTTCAGATACCTATACGGTGCTTTTAATAAAATGGTCGATAAGTTCGGTACTTTAATCGAACAGGTGTATAAACAGAAAATACTTGCGCAGAACGCACAATTGAAACAGCTCCAGACGCAAATCGTCCCGCACTTTCTTTACAACAGCTATTTCATCCTGCATAGGATGGTGATCGATGAAGATATCGACAATGCGGCTCGTTTCTCCCAACAGCTTGGAAATTATCTCAAATTCATAACGCGAAGCGGAGCGGACGAGGTTACGTTAGTTAGCGAAATCGAGCATGCACGGATTTATACGGAAATATTGAGTATGCGTTTTGCCAGCAGGATGACAATTGAATTTGAACAGACGCCAGAGGAATGTAGTCATATTAAAGTGCCTCGTCTGATTATACAGCCCATTATAGAGAATGCGCTTGAGCATAGTCTTGAGAATAAGGCCAGTGGAGGAATACTGAGCATCTCGTTCTTAAAGCTGGAAAAAACGTTGAATGTTATTGTCGAAGATAACGGTAATAGTCTGGACGACCAGGAATTAGAGGCACTGCAGAAGTCTCTTATCGAAAAGGATAATATGGACGAGGTGGAAACGACCGGGATCAAAAATATACATAGGAGGCTTCAATATGGTATAGGGAACGACAGTGGATTGATATTTTCTAGAAGTGATTTGGGTGGGTTAAAGGTGATTATCAGCATTGAAATATAGCCTATTGGAATGATTAAACGAAGGAGTGAGATGATGTATAAACTGTTGATCGTGGACGACGAGCAGATGATCGTGGATTGGCTTTATCGGCTTTTTAGTGGTCTGACGCAACATGATCTGGATATATACAAAGCTTACACGGGAGAGCAAGCCATGAGTTGGCTGAACAGGACAAAGATCGATATCGTACTGACGGACATCAATATGCCCGAGATGAACGGAATACAGCTCCTTGATAACATAAAGAGCAGGTGGCCGGACTGCAAAGTCATATTTTTGACCGGATACAACCAATTCGATTATGTATATGCGGCAATAAAACATGACGGAGTAAGTTATTTGTTGAAAACGGAAGACGACTCCGAAATCATAAAGACGGTAGAAAAAGCCATCAGCGAAATAGAGAATAGTTATAGAAACAAAGAGCTGCTTAGCAGGGTGAGACTTCAAGTAAGCAAGGCGCTGCCGCTGCTTCAAAAGGAATATCTAACTACGTTGCTCCGGGGGGAAAAGTCCGTACTTCCGGTTACGCAGCAGCAACTGGATGAAATGGAGATCTCTCTTAACGCCGAGCTCCCTGTAATTATGCTGCTAGGAACAACGGACAATCTATCCAAGAAGCTGGCTCTAGCCGAGAAGACCCGACTGATCTATACCGCAAAGAACATAGTGGAAGAGTATTTATTTGAGAACATCTATTCCGCATACCTATTTTACGAAGAGTCGTACTCCGTATGGTTAATTCAGCCTGCCGATCCTGAGGTCACTTGGGAAAGGTCCAGACTATTCATTAAGGAAATGCTGGAAACGGCACAGAAAACTTGCATGGAATCCCTTCAGGTAAGTATGTCTTTCGCGATTGCTAAGGATTTAAGTCGTTGGGATTCGCTTTCCGAAAAGTACTACGGTCTAAAACAGCTGCTTAACTACCGTATCGGTTCTAAAAGCGGCATTATCCTTTCTGAGAATGAATCTGATTCTATTGCACAAGATCAATCTCAAATTACAAGCCGGTATGAAGGGAATATTCACGCGCATCTGAATAAGATCAGTAAGCTGGAGAACTGTTTGGAGCGAGGCCAGAAGCAGGATTACTTCGATAACTATTCAGAGATCGGGGATTTTCTGACCAAGATTCATAGCATGCATCACATTCCTGCGTTGGAAATCTATTTTTCATTGTCATTAAAGTTGTTGTCTTACATTAACCGGAGGGGACTTGTTGCAGAGCAGGTATTCCATTCAAGCATAAGCAAGCTTACCCGGATAGATGAATTCGATTGCTGGGCGGATGCCGTTGACTATTTGCATGGGATTGCAAGCGATATCTTTAAGCTACAGGAACGCGATCTAGAAAAGCGGGAAGAGGATATCATCATGCTTGTGCAGCAATATATTTTTGAACATTTATCGGAGGACATATCCCTGGTCAGGCTAGGTGAGCTTACCTATTTCAACCCTTCGTACCTATCGCGGTTGTTTAAACAGATAACCGGCACTAATATTTCAGACCATATTCAGCTCGCTCGGATAAATAAGGCAAAGGAGCTTCTAGGAGGGACGGGAATGAAAATACATGAGGTCGCCTTATCGATCGGCTTTGATTCTCCCGCTTACTTTGCTAAGTTTTTCAAAAAATCCATTGGGATGACACCGCAGGAGTATCGCGATTCTAGAATCATGAAGTAAACGGAAAGCTCAATAGTAAAGAATGTCATATATTAAACGCTTTCATTCACTGATTATAATAAATTCAGAGGCCTCGCTCAAACACATAAAAAACGGAGGGTTTATATGAAACACCAAAGAATCGCAAAGCTCATTACTCTTGTGCTTGTGGCTTCTATGATATTAGTATTGGCAGCTTGCAGTTCTTCGAAAAATACGCAACAAGAAACAACATCCTCACAAGCCAGCGACTCGGTATCCTCGGAAGCATCGGCAAATCCCGAAATATCCGATCCTATGGCCAAGTATGATCCCCCAATTACAATTACAAGCGTAAGGCCAGATCTTGGCACAAACTATAAATATGATGCAGATGAAACGATCGACAACAACGTCTGGACTAAAGCGTATCAAGATAATCTGGGAATAAATATCAAATTTAATTGGGTTGTTCCAGTCGAACAATATCCGCAAAAATTTGGTGTTGCCATTGCATCAAATGATTTGCCCGATGTATTTGATGTCAATATGAAGGACTTCAAGCTGTTGATTGACAATGATGCAATTGCCGATTTAACGAGCGTATATGAGCAATATGCCTCACCGTTAACCAAAAGCGTTATTGAAGCTGATGGTGGCTTGGTGCTTGGAACAGCCAAATTCAACGGAAAGCTGATGGCTATTCCGGAGACTCAATCGATGTTGGACAATATCGAAATGATCTGGATCCGCCAAGATTGGCTCAAAAAGTTAAATTTGCCGATGCCCAAGACAATGGATGAATTGGTAAAGACCGCGGAAGCGTTTGTCTCGCAGGATCCTGATGGAAACGGAAAAGCTGATACGCTAGGCATTGCAATCAATAAGGAGGCTATTAGCGGCGCATTAACAGGTTGGGCTGATATTGCTCCGATATTCTATGCCTATCATGCGTATCCAGGGGGATGGATCAAGGATGCTTCAGGCAATCTGGTCTTTGGCACCATACAGCCCGAAGTAAAGACCGCACTGGCCGCTTTACAAGACATGTACAGTAAAAAGCTGATTGATCGTGAATTTGGTGTTAAAGACGGTACAAAAGTGGCAGAGTCCACGACTGCAGGCAAAATTGGAATCGTGTTCGGAGCGATGTGGAATTCCCTTTGGCCGCTGAATTCAAGTAAAGAAAATGAGAAAGACCCTGGTGACTGGATCGCGATTCCGTTGGTTTCTTCAGATGATAAGCCGGTACTGTCCTTGGTCTCGTCTCCTGCTACGAATTATCATGTAGTAAACAAAAATTTCGAGCATCCTGAAGCACTTATTAAAATGATAAACGAATGGGTAGAGAATACAATGGGACCTAATGCTGATAAGAACAAATATGGTACTACGCCTCAAGGTAAGGAAGTATTCAAGATGTCCATGTTCCGTATATGGGGACCTAAGCAGAATCTTGAAATTTACCAGACGGTTCTAGCGGCATTGCAAAGCAAGGATCCTTCACAGCTGAACGCCTCCGACAAAACTACCTATGACAAAGTTATTGCTTATCAAGGTGGAGATATCAAGAACTGGGGTACTGCAGCAATATTTGGACCGGGTGGATCACAATCCATATTAGAGCAAGTAGATAAAAATAATCAATGGATCTTTAATGAGTACTATGGCGCTCCTACTCAGACCCAGATAGACAAGGGAGCTACTCTTAGCAAAATACAAAACGAAGTATTCCTTAAGATTATCATGGGCAAAGAGTCCATTGATGAATTCGATAAATTCGTAGAACAATGGAAAAAGCTAGGTGGAGATCAGCTTACAAAAGAAGTCAACGACTGGTATAAATCCAAGTAGCAATAATCGGTTGTAAAGAGGAAAAAGGAAGTTGGCAGAACCAACTTCCTTCTTCCGGAAATTGAAATGCAATACAACGGAGGAATAGCATGGAGGTCCTAAGCTCGAAGGGGAAAAAATGGATAAGAGAAATGCCGTTACACCTGATGATGGTACCTGGGATCCTATTACTGCTGATATTCAGCTATGGACCTATGGTCGGAATTGTAATGGCATTCCAAAGATTCAATGCTACTAAAGGATTTTTCAGATCAGAATGGATAGGACTTGATAATTTTGAGTTCATTTTACAAATACCTGATGTACGTCAAGTGTTCTGGAATACGATCTTTATAGCCTTCATGAAGATTATTGCAAGTTTGATTGTTCCTGTCGGATTAGCGCTTCTGTTAAATGAATTACGAGCAAAGTATATTAAAAGAAGCATTCAAACGATCATATACCTGCCGTACTTTTTATCCTGGGTACTCCTTGCAGGTATTTTAATTGACATCTTATCTCCCTCTAGTGGTATCGTAAATCAACTTTTAGGGATATTTGGAGTCGAACCTATATTTTTTCTAGGGAATGAAAAGATATTTCCGTATTTGCTTGTCGTTACACATGTATGGAAGGAAGCTGGATTTGGAACAATCATCTATCTGGCCGCATTGACGGGAATAAATCCAACACTATATGAGGCGGCTGTAGTAGATGGAGCAAACCGATGGAGGCAAATCTGGCATATCACCTTGCCTGGGTTGACCCCTATCGTAATTCTTATGACTGTATTGAGTCTTGGCGGTATATTGAATGCAGGGTTTGATCAGGTTTTCAATTTATACAACCCGCTCGTATACAGTACCGGAGATATCATAGATACGATGGTTTACAGAATGGGTTTGATCGATAACCAATACAGCATTGCAACAGCTGTCGGCTTATTCAAATCGGTTGTTTCCGTTATTCTCATTATGGTTTCGTACAAACTGGCAGATAAATATGCAGGATATAAAGTTTTATGATCCTTTGGAGGAAAGATATGAAGGTTAAAACTTCAATTGGAAGATTCGTATTTCCTATTTTCAATTATACGTTTCTTATTGCTTTCGCCCTGCTATGCCTATTGCCTTTAATCCACGTACTGGCAATTTCATTCAGCAGCGGTACCGCAGCTGCAACAGGTCAAGTCACCTTACGGCCTATTAACTTCACATTTAAAGCCTATGAGTTTGTTGCCAATAAACCGGAATTCATCCGATCCATGATTATTTCTTTTGAAAGAGTATTAATTGGCGTGCCTCTCGATATGCTTCTAATTATATTGATTGCTTATCCACTTTCTAAAGACGGAAGAATGCTATCATTCCGTAGGGGCTATGTTATCTTTTTTATGATTACGATCCTCTTTGGAGGCGGATTAATTCCTTGGTATATGGTAATCAAAATGACGGGGTTGATCGATTCCATTTTCGCGCTGATTTTACCCGGTGCTGTTTCTGTATTTAGTGTAATCATTTTGCTTAATTTCTTTAGGAATTTGCCCAAGGAAATCGAAGAGGCGGCCTTTATAGATGGTGCTAGCCATTGGTATACTTTATGGAAAATATACGTACCGCTTTCTATGCCTGCAATTGCGACTTTGATATTGTTTTCTTGTGTAGGCCACTGGAATAGCTGGTTTGACGGTATTATCCTGATGAACAGAACAGAACATTATCCATTGCAGAGTTATCTTCAAACTGTTGTGGTGCAGCAGGGTCTGATCAAGATGCTTACCATTCAGGACACGCAACTGCTCCTCGAAGTATCCGATAGGACCAACAAGGCAGCGCAGATCTTTATTGGGGCATTGCCGATCCTGCTGGTATACCCATTCCTGCAAAGATATTTCATGAGCGGGATCGTAATGGGGAGCGTTAAAGGGTGAAGAGTGAAGGATTATTATATCGTGGTGGCGAAGTTGAATCGTTATCCTGGTGATGCTGAAGAGCTTCATGCCGATGCTAAATTATTGTTACTACTCAGGTCTCCCGAATTTGGGGAGGCTTCTTTTTATAATGTTAGGGAGTAGACTTATGTTAAGTCGGAGGCCGAGCTGTAGCACAGTAAACTTAAACCATATTAATCGCAATCCGCGCACCTTTCCTCCGTTGAAGCCTTAATTCATGAATTAACATATCGAAATACTGAGTTCTCATGGTATCTTATGGAAGTGTCTAACTATCATTTTATAACCTAATGGAGAACACTTATGAACTATGATTGTTTAATTGTGGATGACGAGGCTGTCCTCGCGGAAACGACGAGTGAGTACTTTAATATGTTTGAGGTTAAATCTGCTTATGTGACTAGTGCGGAGGCGTGCGAACATTTTCTGCGGGAAAACGAGACCTCTCTGATTCTACTGGACATCAATCTCGGGCAAACCTCGGGCTTTGACCTGTGCAAGAAGCTTCGACTAACGACGCAGATTCCGATTCTGTTTATTAGTGCGCGATCTAGCGATGACGACATCCTGATTGCCCTTAACATAGGTGGAGACGATTATATACAGAAGCCTTACACGCTCAGCGTATTGCTTGCCAAGGTTAAAGCCGTGCTCAAGAGATACGGGGGTGGAAATAGCCAGCCGACTGAAATACTGGAGTTCGGCGAGGTCAAGATCGACAGCATGCTTTGTCGTGTCCGCGTAAATGGGGTGGAGATCAAGCTCAAAACCTTAGAATTCAAGCTCCTCTCTTATTTGGCCAAAAACAAAAACAGAGTCATTACCAAGGAGGAGCTGTTTCACAATGTGTGGGGAGATTCCTTTACCGGAGATGGAACGCTCAATGTCCATATCCGTCATTTGCGTGAGAAGATTGAAGCCAATCCCAATGAACCGCAATATATCAAGACCATATGGGGAACGGGTTATGTTCTAGAGGATAGCAGCCTATGAGAGCCAAGTGGCTGTTCCTGACGATCGCTGCTATTTTTGCCGCAGGCGTTGTACTTTCTGCTCTCATCCTCAACACTAAGGAAGACAAAGGCGTGGATCTGGTTGCTATCAATGAAGTAGTCAAAACAATCGAAAGCCAATGGGGGCACATCGAGCAAGGGGATTACAGCGCCATCAAGCAGCCTTTTACTGTAATCGATAACAGTGGTAATGTCCTCTACCAAACGGCAGAGGGGCTTTCCACCACGATCAATGATGCGATCAGAGACAGAAATGCGATCGTCGACGTTACCATTAACGGTAGTATCCAAGGCAAGCTCATTATTCACAATGAGGAAAAAGAATTGGTGCAGCATATGAAGGAGCAGCTTGTAATCGTCATCCTGCTGACTTTTACCGTGTTAACGGTGCTGTGCGCCTTGTATGTTGTATTTATTAATCATGCTGTATTTAAACCCTTCAAGAAGCTGCAAGGCTTTGCGGTTAATGTGGCGAGAGGGAACCTAGACATTCCACTAATCATGGATAAAAATAACCTGTTCGGAGCGTTTACTGAAAGCTTCGATATTATGCGTGAAGAGCTAGCGGCTGCACGGCAGAGTGAATATATGGCTAATCGAAGTAAGAAAGAGCTTGTTGCTAGCTTAAGTCATGATATTAAGACACCAGTGGCCTCTATTAAAGCAGTGAGTGAATTGATGCTGATGCGGGCAACCGATGACAAAGTGATCAAGCAGTTAAACACGATCTATTCGAAGGCAGAGCAGATTAACCTGCTGGTCACCGATATGTTCCATGCAACTTTAGAGGAGCTACAGCAGTTAAAGGTAACCGTTACGGAGGAATCCAGTGCTGTCATTCATGGAATGGTTAGCAACGTGAATTACGATGATCATATTAGCTGCGACCCGATTCCGGAATGCATTATTTTAACGGATGTGACACGCCTGCAGCAGGTATTGGATAATGTTCTGAGTAACTCCTACAAGTATGCGGGCACGCCAGTCACGATTACTTCCACAATCAACCGTACACATCTGGAGCTGTGCATCAAGGATTATGGCCAAGGAATCAACGAGGATGAATTGCCGCTTCTGTTCAACAAATTTTATCGGGGGAATAACGCAGAGGGGAAGAGCGGCTCGGGGCTTGGCTTGTATATCTCCCACTATCTCATGCACAGCATGCAGGGGGATATTGAATGTCAGAACTGGGATAACGGATTTACCGTGACTCTGCGAATCAAGCTGGCCTGAACGAATTAAGAAACGGTTAAGGATTGAACAAAGTTTAGCTAAGAATTGCTCCTGTATGATAAGACTGTAATCTACTTTGCAGTCTTATTTGTCTAGAGTCGATGATAGCTAATTCAAATAGAAGGATGGTTAATCCATGTCTAACGTGATCTTAAGAACAGAGAAGCTATGCAAAACATTTTCCAGTGGCGGCGTTCAGCAGCATGTGTTGAAAAATCTAGATATCAGCCTGATCGAGGGCGACTTTACGGTTATTATGGGTAGCTCGGGTTCGGGGAAATCCACTCTGCTCTATGCACTGAGCGGAATGGATAAGCCGACACTAGGGGAGATCAACTTTGAGAAGCAAAATCTCTCTAAGCTGAATAACGATAAGCTTGCGATCTTCAGAAGAAATAATTGCGGGTTCGTGTTCCAACAGGTGTATTTACTAGACAACATGAGTGTGCTGGACAATGCGCTGGCGAGCGGCTTACTGGTAAATAAGAATAAGCGGGCTATTGTGGCCAAAGCCAAACAGCTGCTCGCCCAAGTGGGATTAAACGAAGCCTCATGGGGGAAATTCCCCTCCCAGCTCTCCGGTGGCGAAGCACAGCGGGCAGGTATCGTGCGTGCGCTGATCAACAGTCCGAAAATCGTTTTTGCAGATGAGCCTACCGGTGCACTTAATTCCGCTGCAAGCGATAGCGTGCTAGACGTTATGACTGAGGTCAACCAGAATGGACAGAGCATTGTGATGGTCACTCATGATATTAAGACAGCATTAAGAGGGAATAGAATCCTTTATCTGCGTGATGGCGTGATCTGTGGTGATCTTAAGCTCGATGCCTTCCATGTGCAGCACAACCATGCCCGACATGAGAAGCTCAAAGCCTTCTTAGCCGAGATGGGGTGGTAGGATGAAGATCGTTAATCTTGCCATAGCCAATATTAGAAAAGGCAAAAGCGCAACCTTCTCTCTGTTTATCTTGATTTTCATTGCGGCGCTATTGCTTAACATAGGAATGACGGTGAATACCAAGGTGGGGACCTTCTATGATGAGAAGGTTAAAGAGCTAAACGATGCACATGTACTTATGATGATGAACACCGCAGAATTCAAGCAGCCCTATGAAGAATTCCTCAAGAGCTATCCTGGCGTGCAAGAGATCGAGAAGGAAAATATTATTCTCATGAACACAGCTAAGTTTCGTTATGGGGATAGCGATATGAATGTTGGCGCCGCTCTGTTTAATGCAGATGACGAGCGAAAATTCTCTCCTCTGAAGCTGATTGAGAAGCTAGATTCTATTCAGGACGATGACATTTATATGTCTAACAGCTTTAAATCAACCGGTGGCTACAAGCTGGGTGATCCCTTCACCCTAATCTATCAGGACAAATCCTATAGCTATCGGATCGCTGGATTCTTCGAGGCGACTATGCTAGGAACGAACAGTATGGGCATCATGAAATTCTTACTTCCGGATGCTGCATATCGTCAAATGAGCACTGGGCTTGGAGAGACAGCAAGCGGAACGATCCTGTCCGCGAGCCTTATGGATTCCACACAATCGACTAAGCTGGTTAATGATTACAATAAGAAATTTCCGCATCCAAGTACGGACATGATCTCGCAATTATTTTGGGACATGGATATCGAGACGGTGAAAAATGCAAATACAATGACGATAAATATCGTATCCATGATACTGGTCGCTTTCGCGGCAGTCATTGTACTGGTCTCCTTAATTGTCATCAAGTTCCGTGTGACGAACAGTATTGATGATGGAATCGTTAATATCGGGGTTCTTAAAGCGGTAGGCTATACGAGCAGGCAGATTCTTGCCTCGATTACTTTGCAGTTCATGCTCATTACGCTATCCGGAGGAATTGTTGGCGTAGCGGTTTCTTATGCGGTTCTTCCCGTCTTTGGCGGAATTATAACTTCCTTATCCGGATTGCTGTGGACACAGAGCTTCGATGCAGTCATTAATGCTGCTAGTATTCTCATTGTTGCTGTATTGGTCATGACCGTGACTCTGCTTTCTGCTATACGCATAAGGAAGCTTCACCCTGTGACAGCGCTGCGGAATGGGATTATGACGCACAGCTTTAAGAAGAACCATTTTCCTCTGGATAGAGCCAAGGGTGGGCTGCAGTTCGTACTTGCTTGCAAAACCATGATTATGAATAGTAAACAGAACCTGATGATTGCTTTTATTATTGCCGCGATTACTTTCGCATCGGTGTTCTCCATTGTGCTGTACTATAATGTCGCGACAGATAAGAAGGCGTTCTTCGACCTTGTTGGTGTGGAGACGTCGAATATCATCGTTCAGGCTAAGTCCGCAGAGGATAGTCCTAAGCTACTTACAGCTATCAAACAAATGGATGGTGTAGCGAAGACGGCTATCCTAGACACGATTCCAATGCTGCTTGATGGTCAAACCATCTATATGAGTCTCACGGACGATTATAGTATGCTGAATAACCAGATGGTCTATGAAGGTCGAAACCCACAATTCGATAATGAAATTGCTGTATCCTGGGGGACGGCGAAGCTAATTGAGAAAAGGATCGGCGATTCCGTAACGATAGAAGTGGGTGAGGCATCACAGTCGTATTTGATTACGGGAATAAGCCAGTCTATCAGTAATATGGGGCAGGCCGCCTATTTAACTCTTCCAGGTGTACAGCACGTCATTCCCGACTATACAGGCATTATGATCAATGTTTATTTGAAGGGGATAGCTAATAAGGACTTTATCCAAAACCTCAATGATAGTTACAAGAATCTGACTGCGGATATCATTGATGTTGATGAGACTTTAGAAAGTCAAAGTAGTATCTATATCTCCGCTGTGTTTTCTGTCATGGTCATGATTATTATCATAACGGTGCTCGTCGTCATTCTGATCCTGTATTTGGTTATCAAAACCATGATCCTCAAGCGTAAGAAAGAATTCGGGATACTGAAAGCGACAGGCTATACCACGCTTCAATTGATGTCTCAGATTGCGCTAAGCTTTGTCCCGATTGTCATCGCAGGGACCATTATCGGCGGTGTGCTCGGTTATCTATACACCAATTCCATGCTCACTTTACTACTCTCTGGGGCAGGCATTCATAACGTGCAGTTCAATGTGAAGATTTCTCTTGTCATCATGCTTTGCGTTGGGATTATTATTCTGGCCTATCTAGTATCCATGCTAGTCTCTCGCCGGATTAAGCACATTTCGGCTTATGGGTTGATTACGGAGTAGGTGGGTTGTATATTCAGGGCATGGCGGAGAAATACCTAGTTTAGGGGAGCTAAACGATTCCTCACATTAGCGCTCGGTATCGACGAAAGGCTTCTACTATTTGGCGCATGCCTTAAGTAGAAGCCTTTTAGTTGCGCTTGCTCGTATAATCAACTTCTTACAAATCTATGAACTCGATTGACTCCTATACGTTTTATCAGGTATATTTTCAATAGTGTTAATTATTGAGAAACGTTCTCAACTAAGAGTTGGGAAATGGAGGTTGGACATGCTTTTTAAGGCTTCATCAAGAGTGAACATCGCCGGGACATTCCTTGTAATGATGATGGTCATACTGCTGCTTGTGCCACAGCCAGCGCATGCAGAGCAGGTGAATGGAGAATATACAATTGGGTTCAATATTATGCATGCGGATAAGAAGAATGCATCTATAGCGGAAGGCTATTGGAATCAGCCTGCGAAAGTTTTTATTAAGGATGGCAGTATAAGAGTACAGACGACTATAAACAAACATGCTTGGGTAACCCAATTTGCAATAAGCTACAACGGCAGTATGAGTGAGGTTAGGACGATATCCATTGATGAGGTTGCTAATGCAAGGATTACGGAGTTCCAAGCTTCCAATTTCACAGATTTGATAGAATCGAAAGTTAGTGTCAACATAGAAGAAATGGATTATGAGCACAGCTATACGATGTATTTCAAGTTTAAGCCCGATACCTTAACGCTAGTCAAAGCTGACAAGCCACAAGTGCCTGATGCTTCACAAAATCCAACACCAGCCCCTGCTCTAGAGGTTAAGCCTGCAGATCAGGCAAAGAAACCAAAGGAAATCCCAGCTTCAACACCTGCTCCAACAGAATCCGCGACTTCCGAACCAAGGGGTACGGAGCCAGCATTACAGGTGGATCAGTCCGATAAGGACATTACGGCTTCTGAAGCTAAGGAACAAACGGCTGAATCAGCAGGAAAGGCTGGATCCGATGAAGGATCAGGCAATGAGCCAAGCGATGCAGCCCAGCAGGAGAAGGATGCTTCAGAAACAAGCGTTATGGAAGAAACAGCAGATGCCTCTGCTGTCCCTACAGAAGAAACATTGGAGCAAGCGGAAGGCGGCAATGGTAGTCAGATTGCCATAGTCATCGCAATTATAATCGTGTTGATAGCCATAATCGCAGTTATCGTCAATAAAACACGTCATAATAAAAAAACGAATTAACAACAGAGAGGAAGATCATTCGATATGTATTCAAAACTAGTAAAAAGAGGTGCAGTGTTACTTACTGCAGCTATGCTTGTAGGTACAATTCCAGCTTATGCGGCAGCAGCAGAGGCTACTGCGGTTGTAACATCAGCAACCGATGTTGCACAGCCAGCCATCATTCACTATGTTAATTCTGAGGACCCGACTAAAGCCTCATCCGTCGCTACATTCTTAGCTAATCCGAAAGTCTACACGAAGGATGGCAAAAGTTACTTCCGTGTAGATATTCAGCAAGTGTACGACGTTACTCTGACGGTTGCGGGCAAGGAAGGCACCAAGGTCGCTGAATATCAGGCAACTGTTCAAGGTCGTAATGGAGCGCAAGAGGTTACTTACTTTACGTACGATTATGGAGTGGAGAGCCTCTCAGAGATCATCAAAGCGAATACAACATACATGGTTCCTGGCGTCTTCACAGAGCCGCAAGCTCATGACTTATACCTTGTTATTAACAATGATATCGATGGAGTAATCAAGCAATTAGGTACTGCAATTGTAGCAGCTGAATCTGCTGAGCCTAAGACAGAACCCTTAACAAAAGCTCTTGCGAGTGCAAAGAAAGTAAATAATCTGTTAGCCAAAAAGGCTGATATTGAAGCGGCATTAGCAGCTCTGACTAAGGTAGCGTCTGAAAGTCCGACAAACGCTCAGGTTTATTATGTTAATGATTCGGATCCAAGTAAAATTTCGTCCATGGCTGCTTACATAGCTAATCCAAAGACGTATGCGAAGGACGGCGTTAGCTATTTACGCATAGATGTCATGCAGAAATATGATGTGAAAGTTTCGGTTGAAGGCAAGGAAGGAACCAAGGTAGCAGAACATACAGCTACGGTTCAAGGTCGTCAAGGCTCTGAAGAAGTTACATTCTTCACATTCGATTATGCTGTAAAGGATTTAAACACTGCCTTTACTGCTAGCGCAAGCTATTTTGTTCCCGGCGTTTTCACTGAACCGCAGTCCCACTCCATTTCTGTTGTGGTAAATCATAACATTGATGCTGAGCTCGCTACTATTCAAGCGAAAATCACTTTGGCAGAAGCAGCGGTTGAGCAAACTGACGCTTTAAAGGCTACTGTTGAGAAGGCTAAGCAAGCCATTTCTTATTTGAACGCTAAATCAAATATCCAAAATGCGACTGATGCGCTAGTTGAAGCATTAAGTAAAGTGAATGTGTTTACGGATACTGAAAAACATTGGGCTAAACCCAATATCTCCCAAGCTTATGCGCAAGGAATCGTTAATGGTTATGTTAATGGAAGCTATGCTCCGGATCGAACCATGACTCGCGCTGAATTTACTAAGCTAGTAGTTACTGGCTTGAACCTCCCTGCAGCAAAGCAGGAATTAACCTTTGCTGACAAGGATCAAATTGCAGCTTGGGCTACAGACTCTGTTAAAAATGCGGTAGCAGCTGGCGTTATTACGGGCTATGGGGACAACACGTTCGCACCTGGCAAAAATATTAGCCGCGCTGAGCTGGCCGTTATGGTTGTTAAAGCATTGAAGTTAAGTGTGGACAAGGCGCCTAAGCTTACCTTTGAAGATGCAGCTGGAATTCCTGAATATGCGAAGCCATATGTTGCGATTGCGGTAGAAAAAGGCTTAGTGAATGGAGTCGGGAAAAACAAATTTGCTCCAGCCAAAGCGGCTACGCGTGCAGAAGCAACTGCAATTGTTCTTCGTGCGGCTAGCTTGTAAGGGATAGACTTAATTTAAGATATACTCATAAGAGGACCTCAATATGGGTTTATATATTGAGCGTCCTCCTATGTATTTGTAGGAGGAATTAAGTATGCCAACATGGAAATGGCCACAGTATCGGCTTTTACTATGTATCTTGGGATGCATAATGCTGATGACAGCATGTGGGGCTACGAAGCAATCAGAAGAGAGTCAAAGTAAGGGGAATAATAATGAGGTCGCAGCTCGTATCGTCTCTACAACGGTAGCGATCACGGAAATTTTGGATGCACTTGAATTGGATGCAGTAGGTATTCCAAGCACGAATAAAGAGCTGCCTAGCAGGTTTGATGGAGTGCCGGAGGTAGGAAATCCAATGAGCCCAGATATGGAGATCATACGTTCATTAATGCCGACACATGTACTTTCCGTTAGCACGTTAGAAGATGATTTGAAGGATGGCTTTGCCGCTGCCAAAATAGATGCTGGATTTCTAGATTTCACGAATTTGCAAAGCATGAAGCAGGAAATTCGCAGCCTTGGCGAACAATTTGATCGCAGCGAGCTGGCTGAGAAATTGATTGCTGATTATGATACCCAAATCGCCGAGCTTAAGCAGAGGGCAACGGGTGAAGCTCCGAAGGTTATGATTTTGATGGGAGTACCAGGTTCCTATTTGGTTGCTACGGATAACAGTTACATTGGCGATCTTGTTAAGCAACTAGGTGGCTTGAACATTGTTACGGATTCTGATGTCGAGTATATTTCAGCGAATACAGAATATTTGCATCAAGGGGATGCTGATATTATTTTGCGTGCTGCTCACGGTATGCCTGAAGAGGTTATTGAAATGTTCGATAAGGAATTCAGATCAAACGATATTTGGAAGCACTTTAAAGCCGTGCAGAATGATCGCGTTTATGATCTGCCCGAGGAGCTGTTCGGTACGACTGGCAACATGGCAGTTGGAGAGGCCTTAGAGCTTCTGGCTGACGTGTTATATCCGAACTAAAGGAGATCAAGATGAAGAAGTGGGTATCTTTTATTGTAGCCCTATGCCTGCTTATTGGTTTAGCTCTATATTCCATGTCAACGGGCAGTATACAAATAGGCTTTGGTGAGCTGGTTCACGGTTTAATAGTGGGCGATAATCCTCAAGTCGACGTTATTCGTGATTTAAGATTACCACGTATTTTTGTAGCCATGCTGAGTGGAGCAGCTTTAGCGGTATCAGGTGTGCTGCTTCAATCTGTGATGCGCAATCCTCTAGCGGATGCAGGTGTAATCGGTATTTCTGCTGGAGCCGGATTTGCTTCATTAATTGTTACAGCTGTATTCCCTGCATTATTTTTCTTTAATCCTCTCTTCTCCGTTATCGGCGGATTATTTGCATGTTTCCTAGTCTACTTATTTTCATGGAAGTCAGGCTTACAGCCGCTTCGTCTCCTATTGGTAGGGGTAGCGATTAACGCCATGTTTACAGGCTTTAACCAGGTTTTTAGCTCTTTCGGAAGCTCTAGTTCATCAGCCGGCCGCACTGCTATCTCAACTTTTAATATGCAAACATGGCAAAATGTAGATATTCTACTGATCTATGTCGGAATAGCGTTGATCCTATCGGTCTTCCTAGCAACATGGTGCAATATGCTTGCGCTACAAGATCGAACGGCAAGCAATCTGGGCCTGAATGTCATGCGCTCCCGAATTGTGATATCACTGATAGCTGTTATACTTGCCTCTGTAGCCACCGCTGTAGGGGGACTTATTGTTTTTGTCGGACTGCTTGTGCCACACATTGCCAGACAATTCGTGGGCTCCGATCATAGAATCTTAATTCCATTCAGCGCGGTTGGCGGCGCTGTGCTAATCTTGTTTGCAGATACGTTAGGGCGTACGATTATTGCTCCTATAGAGATTCCTGCTTCCGTTATCATGATGATCATCGGTGGCCCGTTTTTAATTTTCATGCTGTTAAAGGGGGATCGCGTTTATGGACGTTAACAAGCTGCAATTTCAATATCACAATAGCGGACCGATTATTCGCGATCTATCCACTTCCATTACAGCAGGAAAGATAACAACCATCATTGGACCTAATGGAAGCGGCAAGTCTACCTTGCTAAGTCTTCTTGCTAAGAATCTGCAGCCTACAGCCGGTCAAATTGTTCTGAGTGGCCGTGATTTACAGCAGTTTACTCATAAGGAACTGGCTAGACAATTGGCGGTTGTCCATCAACAGAATGAAGCTCCGATTGATTTAACTGTAGAAAAATTAGTTGAGTTTGGCCGTCTTCCTTATCGACATTTGTTCTCATCAGAGACCAAGGAGGATCATGAGGCAGTTGCTTGGGCGCTAGATTGTACCCAGCTTACTCCTTTAAGGAAGAGTAAGCTTGTTGAGCTTTCTGGTGGGCAAAGGCAGCGGGCCTGGATCGCGATGGCGCTAGCGCAGAAAACAAATCTATTGATCCTAGATGAGCCCACAACTTATTTGGATATCTATTATCAAATCGAGCTGCTAGAGCTTGTTCGCTCATTGAATGAGAGGCTTGGTCTTACGATTGTGATGGTGCTGCATGATGTCAATCAGGCTGTACGTTATAGTGATGAAATAAAGGTCATGAAGCAAGGACAAGTATGGGCTGAGGGCGAGCCTAAGAAAATTATAAGCAGTGAGTTAATGCAGCTTGTTTATGATGTTCAAGCTGTCATACGCGAGGATGAGGAAGCTGGCTTTTATGTCGTACCTCTTGCTGCAAAGCTGGCGGATTGAAGGATGGGATTTCATTTTTCATTAGAAAGCCAATAGATAAAGGCGAATTCTCATTCGAAGTTGAATGGAAATTCGCCTTTATCTATTTAGATGCGTTTCAGGCGATTTGGCTTTACTGAATCGCGTTATTCTTAATACGAAAACTCCTATTCCAAATCCGTGTATACAGAAATGAGAACAACGGCTGTATCATCATCTATATTCTTGACCAGATGCGGCGTGCAGGCATTCCAACTAAAGGAATCACCCTCCTTTAGCTCGACCGAGTTAATTGGAACATTTAATTGAAAAATTCAAATAGGAATTGACTCGGAAATATTAAAGGTGGTAGTATGACGAAAGCATAGTTATTTAATGGGAATACTATGTTTTAATATGGTGTCAACTGGACAACCAGAGACAAAGACGATCCTTAGGGGAGAGTCTTTTTTTTTGTTGCTGTAGGGACTATCTAATCTCTGCTGCTTCTCGAATTGTTGAGCACGATCATTCTACTGTGATGGAGGTAAACTATGCTGCAAACTAATAACATTGAACCCTATATCGGATATGTTCTGATGGTAGGGTTAGGCCTAATTATGCTTTTCATTGCATTAGCCGTCCGTAAATCTCTTGTTCGCAACACGCACGATTTCATTATTGCAGATCGAAAAATTGGTCTCGGGTTCGGTGTGGGATCGGTCATTGCGGTGTGGACATGGGCTATGGCCGTTATGATGTCATCAGGACAGGCGTATACATGGGGGCTGTCAGGACTATTCTGGTTTACTGTTCCTAATGGGATCGCAGTTATGGCGATGGTTCCTTTCGCAATTAAACTGAGGAAGGTGATTCCCAACGGCTATACAATTACGGGATTCATTCGTTCCCGATTTCAGAACCGACCAGCGCTTATTATTGCGATTATCGGGATGATTTTCGGTATTTTCCTTGAAATCATCATTAACCTGAAGGGGGCAGTGCTGCTCATTCAGACGATTTTTGGTATTAAAGAAATTGTGGTACTTGCGATTGTCATTTTCATCGTCACGGTATACTCGTATTTTGGAGGAATATGGACATCTGCTATCACAGCAACGATCAACACTTTGTTTATTACGGTGCCAGCTGCTGTCGTTACTTTGTATGTCCTATATAAGGTCGGTGGAGCAGGCTTTATTTTCGATACGATTAAGAAACAGGATCCGGAGTTGCTATCGATCTTCCGCCCGGAGGCTGCGGCTGGATTCGGTATTACTTTGGCGCTGGGCCTGCTTGCCTCCACTGTGGCCGATCAGACCTTCTGGCAGAAGGTATGGGCGATCAAACCCAAATACGTTAAGCGTACTTTCATATGGGCTGGAGCCTGGTTCTATCCGATTCCGATTGCAATCGGGCTGCTCGGCCTGGTGGCGCTTGGTATTGGTCTAAACTTGGATGATATAGGTGGAGATGCAGCAGCTGTCGGGCCTTACTTGATCTCTCACTTAGGATTACCGCTGATTATTATCATCCTATACGTGTTGTTAGTGTTGAACGCTTGTTATTCGACAATCGATGGTGCCTTCTCTGCACTGTCATCACTAGTGGCGGTCGATATTGTCAAGCCACTGTGGCCCAACCTCGCGGAGAAACGATTGTTTGCCGTCACCAAGCTAAGTATCATTGCTTGCGCTTTCGTGGCTGGGTTGATTGTAATGTCCGGTGTGAATTTCGTCAGTCTCGTATTGACGACGTATGCGATCAAAACTTCGCTGCTTATTCCATTGGTACTCGCCATATTCTGGAGACGCTTAACGAGCAAGGGATTTCTTTGGGGAATTGTACTAAGCATCGCGATCGGTTTGCCTATCCGGATCATCTATGATGAGCTGCTGGGAACGTTAGTTATTTTCGGAATTAGCGCCGTCGTCCCAATTGTATGGAGTTTGATCTCTAAGGAGAAACCGTTTGACTTTTCTGTTCTGAGAAATACGGAGCAGTTAAGTGTCGCTGAAGCAGATCAGACAGTACCGAGTATCGTTGCTTCGACTACTGTTTCGAACAAATCGATTAGAGGGGAAGCGTGATTAACATGGCATACGTAATCGTAGCTTCGATAATATCAGTCGTTGTAAGCCTCATCTACTTGGGGTATGTGTGGATATCCTTTCGGCAAGTGAAAAATAACAGGAAAACGGAACAATCAGATATAAGCTCTGAGTCTTCCGAGTGGGAGTCCGAATCGTGGTTCAGCTGGAAAGCATTTATTAGCATCATCCTATCGAGTGTAATCCTCTTCTTCTTGGGGAAGTCAGCACAATTTTGGAATTTCGTACCTTTCATCGCAATTGGAACGGCAATCGCGGTCATCTTCGCCCTTGCAATTGATATTCGGAAGAAGGCTTAAGATTAGATTGAGGATACCTAGAAGGGAAGTCATTATCAATGAGCATACAGCCGCACAAGAAGCACGCACACTTACTCGGATTTATTCAACATGGGGTTAATAGCCACGCGATTGGCATGTGGCGGCATCCCAAGGACAAAGTAAACTGGGATTGGAAGCTTCCAGAATACTGGCAGCATATGGCGCGCACGATGGAACGTGGCTTATTCGATGCCATGTTCATCGCCGACGAATTAGCGCCTTATAACACCTATCAAGGCAGTTCGGATGCATGTGTCAAATATGGGGTGCAGTGCCCGACGCATGAGCCGTCTACGATTGTGCCAATTATTACAACCGCAACCGAAAGGCTTGGCGTAGGCGTGACGCTGTCGACTGCATTCGAGCATCCGTATTCGATGGCGCGTCGGCTCTCTAGCTTAGACCACCTCTCCGCAGGTCGAATTGCTTGGAACATCGTCAGCTCATACTCCAAGAGTGAATGGGATGCGTATGGTCAAGAGATGACGATGCGTACGGATCGCTATGATCGCATGGAAGAATACGTGGATCTGTGCTGTCAGCTATGGGATTCCTGGGAGCCTGATGCCATCGTTGCAGATCAAGCCAGTGGAATATTTGCCGATCCAGACAAAGTAAAGGTGATAGATTACGACGGCAAATATTTTAAGAGTAAAGGCAGACATTTCTGCGCACCGTCCCCTCAGGGCCGCCCTGTGTTCTGGCAGGCGGGATCGTCTGAAAGAGGTCGGGACTTCGCGGCTCAATACTCCGAGGCGATATTCGCTGTTCACCCGAATGTAGAACGTATGAGGCAATATACCGACGATATTAACGTTCGTCTTGCGAAGTTTGGACGCCCGGAGAACTCCGTGGTCCGTATCTATGGCCTACAAACGGTCGTTGGATTGAGTCGCGGTGAGGCTGAGGAGAAATACGCACGTATCCAAGAAGGTATTCTTCCAGAAGCTGCCTTGGCTTGGATGTCTGGACACTTCGGATTGGACTTCTCGCAATACAGTCCAGACGAGTATGTTCAGAATATTGAGGTTCCCGGCATTCAGGGACTATTCGAATCTGTTATATACGCCAAGGGTGGTGCTCCGGTTACAGTACGTGAGGCTGCACTTCATTATGCACAAGGTATGGGTATGCCAATCGCTGTAGGAACACCTGCAGATATCGCGGATCAAATGGAGCATTACATGGACGAAGGTGGCGCAGATGGATTCATGCTGATTGCGACGAACACACCAGGCTGCTTCGAAGAGTTCGTTGATCTAGTCGTTCCAGAGCTACAGAGGAGAGGACGTTACCGTACATCCTATCCGGGTATTACCCTACGGGAGAATCTATTGAACGATTAATCCGTGGAATACAAATGGGGGGCTACCCCAAGTCATCTATTGATGATTTGGGATAGTCCCTATTACATTATCATTACCAAAAGAGGACATTGGGACTTAATCAATTGATTCAAAACCATAGGCCCATAGATATCCTTTCGATTCCAGCAGAAGCGCATCCGGCCTATCCTTGGGTTCTATGATGATACTGTTGTTGGTGTTCATGATGTAACCATCATTTATTCGATCGATTACGATTGGCACATCCAGCTCCATGAAAAGCTGCCGCATACGGTATATCGTATTATACAGATTTGAAAGCGCTCGTTTATCCTCTACATGAGTCCATATATCATCTATGATTCTCCACTTTAAGCACAATTTATTTTCATGCAGCAGAAAATAGTAGAATAGCTCCTCCGTTATGCGAGTAGGCCATTTTGCGAGATGCGCTCCTTTCTTAACGTATGCTTCTCCATACAGCTGGACATAGAGTTCATTCTTAATGGTTTGCTTCTGTTTCTGACCATAATATTTCTGAAGGCGTTCATCTAATTGCTTAACCGTATTGGGGGTCATCGGTTTCAAGATATAATCCAATGCTTGAACACGAAAGGCTTGCACTGCATATTGTTGGTGAGCTGTTGTGAAGATCACGGGCACGTCAATACCGTTCTCCACTAATTTCTGAGCTAGCTGAAGTCCCGTCATTCTCGGCATTTCAATGTCGAGAATGAGTGCATCCAAATCTAGCTTCGGTATTTCCTGCAGCGCTTCGAATGGCGATTCGAAGCAGCCTAAAATTTGAAAGGGGCCGTAAGCTTCTAATAATCTGGCATGCAGTCCCAGAATCGGTTTTTCATCCTCTACGATGATTACTCTCCACATCATTTCGTCCCTCCTTGATGGGAATCTTTAATTGAACGGTTGTTCCTTTGCCCGGCAGGGAGTTAATCTCCAGAGTGCCCTGGGTGAGATCATGCACGCGTCGACGAACATTCGTAAATCCGATGCCGACATTGGCAGTCGCTCCCGCCATTAATTGAGCACATTTTATTGCGGACATGCCTACACCATTATCGGAGATTCGTATGTTCAAGAAAGAATCGTGCGAGTTAATCGAAACCTGGACATGTCCAGGACCTTCTTTGTCGAATAGGCCATGGCGAATCGCATTCTCGACTAAAGGCTGTAAGAGCAAGCTAGGAATCAGAACGTTCTCAACAGCAATTAGCGGATCGATGTCATAGGCGAATGTAAGTCGTTCACCAAATCTAGCTTTCTCCACCTCTACATAGGCTTCAATAATTTCCAGTTCCTTCTGAAGGGAAGAAGATTGTCCATCCCGACTCGTCTCAAATATATAACGAAGGAAAGAACTGAGCATCGTCAGAAGATGAGCTGCACGCTCTCCATCCGTGTAACAAAAGGCAATAATGTTGCTGAGTGCGTTATATAAAAAATGCGGTTTGATCTGGATCTGCAGAAATGCCATTTCATACTCAATAGCTTTCAGCATAGACTGCTTCGTTTGTTCAGTGGCATTCAAGCGAGCCATCAATGTCTCTATCGAGAAAGGCTTTATTAAATAATCATTAGCGCCGGAAGCAAAGATCTTCTCAATATGTCTTGGATATTCGGAAGAAGTCATCATTAAGATCGGCAGATCCATTAAAGACGCTTGCATACGGATTTGCTGAAGCAATTCGAGACTATTCATGCTGCCTGGAATGATGTCATCAATGATCATCATCGCTGTTTCCGGGTGATTGCTATAGTAGTCAAGCGCCTCTTGAGCCGTATAAGCAATTCGTATCTTATAGGTATCGCTCAGCATGCCTCTCATGACTTCCGCGTGCATCACATCGTCATCAACAATTAGGAGTGTCCTTAGCTCTCGATCTTCTGTGAACATGGCAGATCGTATGTTGTACTCGTATTCTGTTGCGGCCACTGGCTCTTTGAGCTCGCTGAATACCAGCTTGAGCGTGAAGCGGATGCCGTTCCCTATACGTTCATACGTTATACTTCCATTCATTTGTTGGATGAGCGCCTCCGTCATCATGAGCCCTGAAGAATTCTGTCGATCCCTGATCGCTGTCGTTGGCTCGCGGGTTGACGTCACATAAAGAAGGGCATCCGTTCCAACTTGAATGGATTCGATGGTCAAGCTGTCTTCCGCTGTATCGTGAGATATTTCTGTCATCATGCGTATGAGCACCTGCGTCAGACGTTGCTCGTCCGCCCATACATAAAGCTGCTTCGAAATTTTTTCGTTTATATGGATCTTCTTCTTCGCGAAGGTAAGCTGCATCAGCTGGATGACATGGAGCATGACCATCCGGAGATTGGTAGATTTAAGCTGGATTGCGTAATCATCAAATCGAATGCGTGTAAAATCGTGCAGATCTCTCAGTAAATAAACCATGTTTCCAATGAGTTGCTCAGCCAAGTATAATTGCTCGCCTTGCTTCTCGTGATCGCGTTCGCGGGTAATCGACTTGATCAAGTGGACGGTATCTTGTAGAGGTCTCTGTAAATCTAGCGTAGCGACTTTCAAGAAATCATCCTTCGCATCACTTGCCTTCTGCAATCGAACGGTCAGTTGTTCCGATTCCTCAGCTCGATTCATGAGACGTATGCCGAGAAACACATTCATCGTCATAATAACCCCGATTAATCCGATTCTGTTCATACTGTTGCGGCCGGAGAAGAATAAGCTGTCCGACGAACTGCTTAGAGCGAAGATGGTTAGAAACAAAAGAACCGACAAGAGAATGATGGCTTCGTTTCTACGTATGGTAACTTTATTTTTAACCGTTAAATAGAATAGTCGAACAATAATGACTAGGAATAATCCGTCGATGTAATAAAAGAACGGATACTGAACGAACGACAGGGTTCTGGCTGGGAGAATTGCATTTAGAAATGTATAGATCAGGACTGGAATAAATAGAAAAAACAGCGACTTTCGATTCATGAGGGTAGGGACCATTTTGACAATAAAGACAATAATCGAGATGGCCATCAAGAAGGTGCCGGTGTCTTGCAGACGAAAGTAGAGATCAAAAGGAATTGACGGAAATTCTCGTATCAATAGTCGCTCTCCGCGCAAAACAATGACGAATGCTAACAGCAGAAAGTGCAATCCGCTGTATAAGAAGGCTTCGTCCTTCGTTCGCAGCAAGTAGATGGTCATATGGAACATGCTGAACAGTAGCAAGCATAAGGCTGCTGTCCATTCCAGAGAAAGATCGCGATTCAATTCTTCCTTTATATGTTCGGCGTCGCCGATATCAATCGGCAGGACGATACCGCCTCTTGCGTTGTAGAAGTTGGATACGTGGACGGTAATAAGAAGTTGCCGGCTACCCGGTTTAAAATACACTTCATAGGTAGGATTATCCGGGACTGTCTCTTGTTTGGAAGTGGCCACTTTTCCTTTTTCGGAGATTATTGCTCCATCGACGTAGAGGGTATGAGCGGACCAAATATTTCGAACACGGAGTCCGATATCGGACCAGTGATCGGGTAGATACACGATGAGTTGATAGGAGCCCCATTGTACATCGGGGGTCCAAGGACCTGGTACCCGCACATTATTCGCTTTTTGTGAAAAGTTAGTTGGGGTGACAAAGGATTCGGCTGTGAATTTCCAATCGCCAGCTAACGATACAAACGGTGAATCAGCGAGCTCACGCAGGTCAAGCACGCCGTCTACGGCTTTTATTTTGACGGAGCCTGTACCCTGGTCGCTAAAAATTATATAGAGAGTGGCAATTAAGGCGCATACCGCACCCAGCCAGCCAATCCATTTCTTCATGTCTAGTCACACCCCTATAGCTACTATCTTACGTTAAAGAACTCTCAAAAAACTACCAATTGATAGCTGAGTTTGAGAGATTTTTGAGAGATGCCTCTGTTAAGTTGTAATCTACAACTTGAAAAGCTTGGGATAATAGAGGGAGTAAACTAATCATACAGAATGGGTGAAGCAGATGAAGAAAAAAATGATTTCAATGGTAGTGGCTTTCATATTAATTGTTACGAATACGTCAATGGCGTATGCACTAGCGCCGGTAGCAGAGGTTTACTATAGTACCGGAATAAGTACATATGATTCTAGTGATTTTGAAAGCCAGTTAAATGATGCTATTAAAGCCAAACTGATAGCAGGGGGTGTGAAATCTAAATATGTATCTATCATGGACTCAAGTGCAGACCCGGCAGCTGTAACGGATACGACACACGTGCATTACGGATATAACAGCTGGTATAACGGCAGTACCCCGGAGGTTGAAACTCCCGATTACAATCATGTTCAAATTTCCAGCGACAGGAAAACATTTACTTTTTACGGGTATACCGCACCTGCTTACAAGGATTTTATGCTGACGACTGGAAGTCCTTCTGGCAAGAAGATCATCACCTTCGATATGGATGAGTCCAAAGTGGATTATCATAGCATGGAAGGCGGAGGCTTTCTATTCAATTCGCAGATTGATAACGATGGGAAATTAAGCGGATACGCTATTTTATATGTTCAGGGCGCTGTCAAAGTGTATAAGATCAGTGGGGTAAAAGCAATTGACCTACACAATGAGACGTCGCGTGCTCTGAGTTCGGTAGCAGGAGTTACTCAAATTGGAAGTTATCCAAAAGGGGCAGACACTCACCACAGTATTAAAATTAATGTAACGGATTCGAAGCTGAATATGTGGGATAATGGAGAGCAAATCATTAGAGGCTTAACTCTCCCCGACATTTACGGTGACGAATTTGGTCCAATTGTTAGTCATGTCAGTCATGGCTGCGGAATCATCTCGATTTTTTCGTTTGATAATATGAAGTTATTCTCTACTTCGAGTAAGACGTTTGATCAAGCCGTAAATAATATCCATTGGGAGACCTATTCACCTTTACGTTATATCGTAAATATTAACGATGACCCTAGCGTGATTTTGGATGGAGGACCGAATCAAGCCAATCTGACGAACACGTTCAATAACAACGGTGCACAATATGTTGGGGTATCTAGCTCGGTATATTCAAACCTCAACACAACCTTTATCGGTAACATTCCGCAAGGCGGACTGGATGTCAATTCTGGAGGGACCAGCGCCGCTATCGTTGAAGCAATCGCTGATCGCATCGCGAATCAAATCCTCGGGAATTATAAAGCAGCTATTCTGGCTATTGAAACAGCAGAGAACGAGACAGTTATCGGGTTTAATTCCGGTGACACGAAAGATGCGGTAAAAAACAATATCACACTGAATCAAGGCGATGGTGTAACCACTGTCTGGTCCTCGGATCAGCCTTCGGTAATCGCACCCGACGGAACCGTGACGAGACCAGCTATCGCTCAATCTGGAACTTATGTGAACTTGAAGGCAACCATTACAAAAGACGGGCTTACCAGCGAGAAAACCTTTACTGTTTATGTTAAAGCGGCAGACCCGGCTCCGTTAACCACTTTGTCGTCTACAGCAGGAAATGGTCAAGTGACATTGAATTTCCCGTCTTTGATTGGCGCCTTGAATGGAGATATTGTTGTTGAACAATCTACGGACGGTACTGTCTTTACACCGGTTAGCCCATTGGAGACGTTGGATGCGTCCTCAACGAGCGCAACAGTAACCGGTTTAACGAACGGTGAAACCTACTATTTCCGATTAACAATCGGATCGGGATTGTATACAGGTCCATCCAATGTCGTCGAAATCTCGCCCTCTGAATCCTTAACTACTTTGTCGGCTGTTGCTGGCAATCAACAAGTTACATTGAATTTCCCTGCCTTAACAGGGGCATCGGCCATCGTTGTTGAACAATCTACAGACGGTATTACCTTCACTCCGGCAACGACATCGGAGACGTTGGATGCTGCTTCTACGAGCGCAATTGTAACTGGATTAACGAACGGAACAAAGTACCATATACGTTTGTCCATCGATTCGGGTAAATATGCAGGCTTGTCCAATGTTGTCGAAATCACACCTTCTGAACCATTGACCACTTTGTCAGCTGTTGCAGGCAGTCAACGAGTTACCTTGAAATTCCCTGCTTTAACAGGGGCATCTGGTATCGTTGTTGAACAATCTACAGACGGTATCACATTCACTCCGGCAACGACATCGGAGACGTTGGATGCTGCTTCTACGAGCGCAATTGTAACTGGATTAACGAATGGAACAACGTACCATATCCGATTGTCAGTCGTATCGGGTGAACATGCAGGCTTGTCCAATGTGGTTACTATTAAACCAGTTGCACCTCAATCTTCCGGAGGTGGAGGTGGAGGGCTGCCTACAATAAATACGACGAAAGTTATTGTTTCTGACCAAGCCAACGGTGGTAAAGTCGTTCAGGAAAAAATTACACAATTAATTGGAGACAACTTAAAAGTATCAGGGAAAATAAAATCGGCAAACGGCCAAGAGCTTAATGTGCCGAATATTGAGATGAATGAAGATGGAAGCTTTACGCTTCCGAAAGTTGCACCTGGCGAATATAAATTGTCGTTGAACGTTATCGCGCCCAACGGAGAAAAGCTAGCTGGTCCTGCTGGTAAATTAATTGTCGATAGTAACGGAAATGCAAGCTTATCCGTTGATCTGGTTGATCCCTATGGTACGATTCTCGATACGATAACAGATCAGCCGATCGCTGGTGTGAATATGAAATTATACTGGGCAGATACAGAGCTGAACCGTTCCAAAGGTAGAGTCCCTGGAACTCAAGTTAAACTGCCTGAGCTGCCGGATTTCTCGCCAAACAAAAACCACAACCCGCAAAGTAGCTCAGACAAAGGCGAATACGGCTGGATGGTTTACGCAGATGGTGATTACTACTTCTTAGGTGAGAAGAATGGATACATCGTTTTTGACAGCCGTGACGATAAACGTGAGATGAGCTATGGGGATGATAGCTATATTAAAGGCGGGGTCATCCATGTCGGTCAAACGATCGTAAAATTCAGCTTCTCCGCACAGCCGAAAGTGAAAGCCACAGGCAATCATAGTCCATACATGATTGGATATCCTGACGGGACTTTCCAACCGGATCGTGGAATTGCCCGATCTGAGGTCGCTGCGATCTTATCCCGTTTGTATACATCTTCAGCGAGCTCTAACAAAGTATCATATTCGGATGTGAGCGCAAATTATTGGGCTGTGGATGCTATCAAGATTGCAACCAATAATAAATGGATGGTCGGTTCCGGCAACAATACATTCAAGCCGAAGAATCAGATCACTCGAGCGGAATTCCTGCAAATACTCACGAATGTGTATAAATGGGACGTCGTTAAGGAAAGCACATACTCTGACATAACGGGACACTGGGCTGAAAAAGCCATTGCAACGGCTGAGAAGCAAGGTCTGCTGTCTGATTTTACGGAGAAGACCTTCAGTCCGAACCAACCTATTACGAGAGTAGAAGTTGTCCGGATCTTTAACCAGCTGCAGGAACGCAAGCCGTGGGACATCCATGTTGGACTGAAATGGACCGATGTTCCGGAAAGCTATGAGCATTATTCAGACGTTATGGAAGCTTCGATTCCGCATCCATTCGAGCAATTCGAGACCGGAATCGAAAATTGGAAGGAATAGAATCAATTCAATGTAAACTTATAAACAATTGATTTAGTAGGACTTTGGGGACGGATGAGAATAACAGCTCAATGTGCTGGGCCACATCGTTTGAATCCCATGTCGTTTAGAAGCACTGACCAATGTGACTGTTACTGAAGAACAAATTAATGCCTTTGCCCTCTCAGGGTGTCAGCAACCGAGAAATTCAAGATCATCAATAAATTTAATTTAGGGTGGCATAATCGTCCGTTACAGGATGAATATGCCACCTATTTTCTTGGTGTAATACATCAAACGGGATGGGCTATTGAAGAAAAAGCAGGGTACTTGGTCATCGGGGTTGATCTGGATGGTTGCAAGTATGTGCTTGGGATGTGGATGAGGAAGACGATGCTAAGTTCTGGATCGGTGTTCTCAATGACCTGAAAACCATGGTGTACAAGATATTCTCACCATGTGCGTAGACATCTGGAGGCTTCACACAAGTGATTCAGCCTTTTACTCCAAGACAGATATTTAGAAGTGTGTTATCCACCAGATCCGAAACTCCACCAGATTTGTCTCTTACCAAGATCTTAAGAACGTGTTATTTCGCAATTCTCATTCATTAACTCAATGGCTCTGTACACTTAAAGATTCAATATATATCAAGTAAATGAATATTAGGATTACTATAATAATTATATTGGAATTTCTAAATATAAAACAATATTACATAAAGAAGGAAGTATTTAAGAAAGTGTCGAATTAGTTCAAATGACCTAATTTTTCATCTTAAATAAAGCAACGAAATTTCTATATAAATAATTTTTTTTAGTAGGGTGGTTCTCTGACAAATGCGATCCCGATTCCCTTAGGTCCATTTTTAGAGCCAAAGGAAATACAGTCATGATATATGTTTATTATTAATCGAGCTGGTATGAGGTGAATTAAGGTCTGTAAAATTTATCTCACTAAGGGGATACATTATGGCACTTATAACGAAAAAAAGAACTCGAAAAACTATAAGAGACAAGGCTAAAATCCATGATCAAGTAGACGCGACTTTTTTTAGTTTCTTAGATATGGCTGGAAATAGGTATCTCCAAATAGATACATATGGGAGAGAAGAACGGGTTATACCAAATAAGATTAGCCAATCATTCCAAATTGATAGGGAAGCTGCGCTATTTCTGATTGAGTTACTTCAAAGGGAGTTTCAAGAATAGATATTTGGAGGATTTATGAGTAAAACTTATGAGCTTGTCAATCCATTTGCGGATGCTATTGTTGAGTCATTAAGAGCCGTCGGTTATAGCCTAGAAACGGCTATTTCAGACATTATTGATAATAGTATTTCAGCCGGCGCTAAAAAGATCCAATTAACATTTTTTTGGGACGTAGAACATTCGTATATTCGAATTGAAGATAATGGACGAGGAATGACGAGAGAGGAACTAGTCGAAGCAATGAGACTAGGAACGCGTAATCCTCTACAAAGCAGAAGTGAAAGGGATTTAGGCAGGTTTGGACTGGGATTGAAGACTGCCTCATTCTCTCAATGTAGAAGACTTACTGTAAAATCTAAGACTTGTAGCACGATTAATAATACACGATGCTGGGATTTAGATTTTATCCAGTTAGAAAGATCATGGGCACTTCTTGATGAAACGTTCAATGAACAATCCGAAGAAAGATTAGCTACCACGATGAACAACGAAGCAGGTACCATTATTTTATGGGAAAATATGGATAAGGTATTAGGAGAGAAAATCAATAATAAATCACACGATAATTTTTTGAAAAAAATTGAACGCACTGAGAAACATATAAGTATGGTGTTTCATCGATTTTTAAAAGGCGCACATGCCATAAATATATTCATTAATGGGAACAAGATTGTGCCGTGGGATCCGTATATGACTGATGAGATGACTACGATAGAATTTCCGGAACAATCATACTCGGATGGTAAAGGTATCATTACCATAAAACCGTATCTATTGCCTCACCATTCAAAATTGACTAAAAAGGCCTATATACTTGGTGAAGGTACTAAAGGTTGGAACGAAATGCAAGGCTTCTATATCTATCGGAACCAACGACTATTAGTAGCCGGTGATTGGCTTGGATTATTCAAGAAAGACGAATCTTGTAAGCTAGCAAGAATAATTGTAGATATACCAAATAACCTGGATGTTGCCTGGGACATTGATATAAAGAAAGCTTCAGCTAGACCACCTGATTTCATCATAGACGAATTGGCACTAATTGGACGACGGGTAAGAGAAGCGTCAACAAAAGTATACTATCACAGAGGGACTACCGTACAAAAGAGGTTAAATCAGGAAGTGATCAGTACTTGGAAGCAAGTGCAACAACACGGTAATATCTCATTTAGAGTCAATAGAGATCATCCTATTGTTTCCTCACTATTTAAGAATAATACTCAGGTTAAAAAGGAAGTTGAAGCACTACTATCATTAATAGAAGAAACAATTCCAATTGATCTTATTTCTTCCCACAGCATAAGCAACCACCAACAAGTAAGAGACGAAAAAATAAAGTTAGATGAAATCAGATATGTACTGAGCGAAGTAATTGTAGCATTAAAAGAGGGTGGTCTAGGAGACGAAGCAATAAGAAATCAAGTGTCACGAATGGATCCATTTAACAAATACCCAGAAATCATTGCAATGCTCATATAACTCTAAGGAGGTTCTCAATTCAACATGGGACAATACAAAAGTGCAAGAATTATCGCATTAACCTTATATGAACAAGAGTATAAGCAAACCCAAGATATCGATCAATCGATTAAGAATGCTGTTGAAAAAGCTATAACGCTGTTTTCAGATGTAGACAAGAATCTCCTTATAAGTGATCTTAAGGAGTCAATCAACATATCTGTTGGAAACTCATTCGTATTGCAAGGTAAAGATATTGATTATAAGCCGTGGCTAACAGCGGAAAATAAGACTCAAACAAAATGGACATTATGGGAGAGATACCGAAGATATCTATTAGAGGAGAAAAGATGGGGTACTGAGGTGGTTCAAAGTTTAGATAATACCACCGATGATATTCTTGGCCTTATTCAGAATCCAAAAGTCGACCATCCATTTGACAGAAGAGGACTTGTTGTAGGATACGTACAGTCGGGTAAAACGGCTAATTTTACAGGAGTAATAAATAAAGCGATTGATGCAGGATACAAACTGATAATTGTTCTTGCAGGCATGCATAACAGCTTAAGAAGCCAAACGCAAATGAGATTGGATGAAGAAGTTCTTGGATTTGAAACTAGCAAAAAAATAGTGGGTAAAATTCATGAAGCTGTAGCTGGAGATAAAAGAATTGGTGTAACAACACTAACTGGCGAAAATTTTGTGAATGTCGGCTTTTTGACATCGAGAGATGAAAAGGGTGATTTCAATCGTAGAGTTGCAAATCAAATCACAATTCAACCAGGGAGTATCCCGTTTTTATTAGTTGTTAAAAAGAACGCCAGCGTTTTGAAAAATTTATTAGATTATTTTCGGGATGACAGCCCATTGGCGAAGCATGATGCTAAGAGCAACTTGAAATCGGTTAGTAACGTTCCATTGTTAATTATCGATGATGAGGCGGATCAAGCCTCAGTTAACACTGGGGATATAACAGATGAGGATGGAAGTATTCTACAGGATTATGAGCCATCTAAAATCAATAAATTAATACGGGAATTATATGTAACTTTTGACCAGAGAGCATATATCGGATACACAGCGACGCCATTTGCCAATATTTACATACATGATACTGCGGTTCATGAACAATATGGAGCCGAACTGTTTCCTAGCAGCTTCATAATTAGCCTTCCCAAACCTTCGAGTTATACTGGACCTGCTGAAGTATTTGGTTTATCTGAAGATGATGATTCTGAAGAGCAACCGATCATTCGAATAGTAGATGACGGAGAACGATTGATCAAAGAGAGTCATAAGAAAACAGATGTTCCAAATATATTACCCGATTCGTTAATAAAGGCAATGTATTCATTCTTATTATCAACAGCAATCCGTCGAGTCAGAGGACAAAAAAAAGTCCATAACTCCATGTTAATCCATGTAACTAGATTCAATGTTATACAAAACAAGATCACATTAATGGTTGAGGAACAAAAGAATAAGATAAGAAGACAACTACGTTATGGTGAAGCAAGTGGAAATTCTCTTGCAATTAAGGATGAGCTGAAGTCATTATGGGTCCAAGATTACCTACCTACCAGTAAGAAAATGAGGGGAGATAAGTCTACAGAAGAGTGGGAGGATATTGAAAAGGAACTTCTTCCTGCCATGGAAAGTATCATTGTAAAAGAAATAAATGGATCTGCTGGTGATGTGCTAGATTATAAGGATAACAGTGAAGATGGTATTAACGTTATCGCTGTTGGTGGAGACAAACTGTCTAGAGGGCTTACCTTAGAAGGACTGACTGTTAGTTACTATTTAAGAGCAAGTCGTATGTACGACACTCTTATGCAAATGGGCAGATGGTTTGGTTATCGGGTAGGATATGAAGATCTGTGTAGGCTCTATACAACTAAAGACTTATTCAAGTGGTTCCGTCATATTGGTGTCGCAATGGAGGAGCTACGAGCTGAGTTTCAGTTGATGGCGTCAAGAAAATCGACACCGGATGAGTTTGGACTCCGGGTTAGGGCGCATCCAATTATGGAGGTTACAAGCCGACTGAAGATGAAAACAGGTACTCCAATGAAGATGTCGTATAAGTGTAGTATTAGTGAGACAACCATTTTTAACATGGATGAGGATGTACTTGATAGAAACTTTTCTGCAACTGAAACATTTTTACGTACATTAGGTCAGCCAGATAAAGATTTCAAGACTAAGTTAGGTCATGAGAAGAATGATAGCCATTATTTTTGGCCAAATGTTGATGGTGCCAGAGTGGTTCAATTCTTGGAGCAGTATACAACGCATTCGGATGCAGTTCGTGCAAACAGTAGACTCTTGGCTAATTACATCACAAATCAAATTGGTTACCAAGAGCTAACAGACTGGACGATAGTATTGATATCTATTAATGAGACGAAAGATTTTTACCAGAAGAGAATTGCTGATCTTGCGGTAAACTGTGTTACTAGAAACTCTGATAATACATCAGATAGGTACAATGTAACTAGCATTAGAAGGCTTGTAACTCCGAGTCATGAATTGTTAGATTTTGGCCCTGATCAGTTGGAGAATATAAAGGTGAAAAGTGATGGCGACAAGATCCAAAATATTATGGCTAGGAGAGAAAGAAGCAGCGAGAAAGGTCTGCTAATGATATACTTGTTGAATCCAACTAAGTTAGAAGTTAGTCAAACACCTGTAGGAATTGCATTAAGCTTTCCTGATAGTGAGACCGCAGCGCAGGTTGACTATGTAGCCAATAATGTTTATATGGAGAATGAGTTGTTATGACTGAATATAAACAGATATGGTCAGAGTTGGATCAAGACAAACGTATCAAGGAAAATAAGGAGTTACTCGCTAGATTAGTTACTGATCGATCGGAGATCAAAATATTCTTCGCTACAGAAGGATATCTAGGCCATCGTTATATTTTAATTAAGCTACCCAATAAGTGGTCAAATGATATTGTTCAAAACCTTCCCATCTGGAAGGGGATTTCTATCGAACAAGCGTCAATGAATATATTAGATCATAATATTTCATGGTACTTGATTATTAAGAATAATTTTGAAGAAATAAAGAACATTTTTGAGGCATTCATTGGAAATGTATGTGACAATTTACTTCAGGCAGATGAGGAAGTAAAAATCCTAGAGATAGTAGAGCAAACATTGAGTCATTGGAAGTCATTTTTTGAAGAGTATGGTTTTACGGGGTTATCGGATTCAGCTCAGCGTGGACTATATGGCGAACTATGGTTCCTGAGATGTCTAATTAAAGAAAGTCCGTTATCAACAGTTAAGCTAGTGGAGAGATGGAAAGGACCAAACCGGAAAACTCATGATTTTAGCAATAAATCCATTGCTGTTGAAATTAAGACATCTACTGCGAAAAAGCATCACAAGTTTCAGGTGTCTGGAGAAAAACAGCTGGATGATAGGGGGTTAAAAAAATTATATCTTGTTTTTTTATCCTTTGCTGAAATGGAATCAACTGGAGAATCCTTGAATGGAATAATTGAATGGCTGATAGTCTCCCTTGATGCGTTTCCTGCGGCGCAAAATCTGTTTAAGGAAAAGCTGTTTCAAGTTGGTTATTCTATTGCACATTCTTCTCTCTATACGACCGGTTTCATTAATAGGGAAGTAAGGACGTTTTTGGTGCAAGAAGGCTTTCCTCGACTATTATCTGAGAATTTGCCTGACGGTCTAGGTGATCTTACTTATTCTGTCGCTGTAGCATCATGCAGAGATTATGAAATTCCTCTAAATTTAGCTATAAGCGATATTTCGGGAGATGATTAAGAATGTCAGTTGAAAAATTCTCGCAGGATTTTTTAGAAAATATATTGTTAGAAGCCGAGGCTAATGGAGAATTCCATGAAAATATATTCACTCAGCACTTTTTGGAATATTTGATTGAGGCTGATGAGTGCATAGAGCCACAAATATGTCATTATAAGAAGCCAGGATTAAAGCTTAACGCTTATGATTTACATGAAGATAATGATACTTTACTTATCTTTGTTTCAGTATTTGATAATCTATCGTACAACAGTAAAATCTCCAAAAAAACTCTTGGAGATGAATTTGAGCGCGGAAAAAGGTACTTCGAGAAGGCAATTAAGGGCTTTGGTTCTACTATGGAAGAATCAAACGAGATATTTGATACAACAAATTTAATATATACCCTTAAAGATGACTTGAAACATGTGAAAATTTATATTATCACAAATGGGATCGCTGTTCCTGAAATCTTTCCTGATAAAAATATAGGTGATATCACATTGTCTTTTCATATTTGGGATATCGAAAGATTGTATCAGTTTACAAATAGCGAGGGTGGTAGAGAAGAGCTCGTTATTGATTTTGAAAAGGAGTTTGGTGGTGTCATCAAATGTCTGAAGGTAGCCAAGGAAAATGAAGTTTATAATGCCTACCTAGCTATAATGCCAGGTAATGTATTAGCAAATATATATGAAAAATGGGGACAGAGGTTAATTGAAAGGAATATTCGATCTTATTTGCAGGCAACAGGAAATGTAAACAAAGGAATGCGAGATACTATTCGAGATAATCCCTATATGTTCATGGCATATAATAACGGCATATCTACGACGGCTGAAAGTGCATCCTATAAAGATCATGAGGATGGCTCTATTGATTTGATTTCGTTGACAGGATGGCAGATTGTAAATGGTGGACAAACTACTGCGTCGTTATATCAATCGCTAAAGAATAAAAATGATTTAAGTGATGTTTTTGTACAAATGAAGCTCACAATACTTAAGGATAGTGAAAAGACAAATACAATTGTGCCATTGATCTCACGTTATGCAAATAGTCAAACGAAGATTAATATTTCAGACTTTAATTCCAATGACAGTTTCCATATTGAACTTGAAAAACATTCGCGTGAGATATGGGCCCCTAATAAAGACATTAGAGGAAAGGCAACAACAAAATGGTTCTATGAACGTGCTAGAGGACAGTATATGGTTGAATTGGGCAGACTCAATACCCCAAAGCAAAAATTAGAGTTTAAAAATCAACACCCAAATAAACAAAAATTAGTGAAAACTGCTGTTGCTAAATTTGAAATGTCGTGGATACAGGAGCCCCATATTGTCAGCAGAGGAGGAGAGACGAACTTTGCGCAATTCACAATAAAAATCTCAAATGACCCTGCGAGCTTTGTACCTAATGAGCAGTATTTTAAGAGATTGATAGCAAAAGCAATATTGTTTCAAACATGCGATGATATTGTAAATAAGCTTGATTTTGGTGGGTATAAGGCGAATATTGTTACTTACTCAATTGCCATTTTATCATATTTAGCCTCCGATAAAATTAACTTAGATTTGATTTGGAAAAAACAAGTAGTAAGTGATGACATCCAGAAAGCACTTCGCAAGATAGCGAATTTTGTATTTAAGCATATTACCAATCCCCCTGTAGCTGGAACTAATGTCACTCAATATTGTAAACAAGAAGTTTGTTGGATTAAATTGAAAAGTAAGACTGAGCAACTAAATTTGTCTTTCACCGATGTTAAAGAGGAATCAAGTATTGAATCGGAAGAAGAATATGTAGAAGTTGAAAGTGTGATAGCTTCAGCAAGTGAGAATGATGAAATTTATACAGCGGCTTCGGATATTTGGTATGACTTATTTAAATGGGCAAGAGCAAATAATTACTTTAATGTCTGGGAACGCAATTTTATTTATTCAATAGGCAGAATCATATTGGATGGAAAGCAACTTACAAATAGACAACTTGTTCAAGCAAAAAAGATTTATTCTGAGGCGATAGTGTTAGGATTTAAAAATTAATAAAGTAAAACAAGAGGATTATTCAAGTTACTGTCGAATTTATTCATAGGAACAAACGTTCGGTCGAGGGTGGGCTATATGAGAGAAATGCTAATTGTGGATTTATTTTCAGGTGCTGGTGGTATGAGTTTGGGGTTCAAACAAACAGGAAAAATTAAAACTTTATTTGCTGTAGAAAATAACCCGAATGCAAAAAAAACTTATAAGCACAATCACGGCGAAGATTTGCTTGTACTGGATAATATTATTAAAGTTAATTTTGAGGAGTTAGCATTAACATTATCAAACAAAGAAATGTCGGTCGATATTGTTATTGGAGGTCCTCCTTGTCAGGGGTTTTCTAATGCAAATAGACAAAAAAATACATTGATTTCAAGTAATAATCAACTAGTGAAACATTACTTGCGAGCCATAGAACATCTTAGACCTAAAGCCTTCGTTATGGAGAATGTTAAAATGATGGGTTCACGTACTCATAAGTTTTTCTATAGTCCAGAAGATTTAAATGAGCTTCAATGTTTGGGGTTTGAAAAGAAGTTAAAGTCTGAGGAGTATCCGTTAGCCAAAAGCACACAATTTGATCAGGAACTACTACAGTTTCTTAACAATATATTGGATTGTGAGAGATATTGTCTAAAAAAAGAAATTCACCAAAAACTCGTATCAATTCTCAAAAATGCATCAAGTGAGACAAAGTTTAATAATTATATTCAGAAAAACAAATCTATGATTGAATTTATTTTAAGGTCATGGGATGAATACCATAGAGATATCTGGTCAGATACTTACAGGGAATATTGGAACGCGACAAAAGAATCTCTTACGAATTATGTGAACTCATCAGTAAATTACGTTGGTGTAATTGAATCGATTAGAACAATAGTTGAAGTACAGAAAGTGTTCTATAAAATGCATGAAATTGAACAGAACATGATTGAATATCAACCTATTAAAGAATTACATGGTGAACTAGTGATCAATCTACGTACGTATAATGTGCTGGAATATGTATTGGCCAAACTTAAGTCACTTCAATATGAAATTGAAAAAGGAGTCCTGAATTCAGCTCATTTCGGAGTTCCACAAGAGCGGGAGAGACTCTTTATAATTGGAGTTAAGAAGGAAAGTATTGCACCGACAAAACATGTGAAATTACCTGAAGGATATCTAAAAGAAAAAAATCAATATAATACTGTCTATCATGCTATCCAAGACCTCGAAAAATTTGCGCCGAAAACGAATTGTGATGCCGAACCGATTCCTAAGGGAGACAGAGTATCGAGTCACCCGTTGACACGCTATTTAGATGATAATGACACTCTTAATAATCATGTCATGACAGATACAAGAGACACGGCACTTCAGAGGTTTGAAAAAATTAGCCAAGGGCAAAACTTTCATAATTTAAGCGATGAGGATAAAACGACTTACTCCGATCCAAGTCGTACACAAAATACTATCTATCAAAGATTAAATTACAATGCCCCCTCAGGAACAGTGTTAAATGTAAGAAAGTCTATGTGGATTCATCCAATAATTAATAGAGCAATTAGTATTAGAGAGGCAGCGCGTTTGCAGTCTTTCCCAGATAGTTTTAGATTTGTGGGATCTAAGGACTCGCAATATCAACAGATTGGTAACGCGGTTCCCCCATTACTTGGGCGAGCCGTCGCTGAACAAGTGTTAGATATTATGGGAATTGAAGTTCAAACTAAGTTAGCTGATGAGTTGCAACTAAGGGTTACACAAATAACAGTATAAAAAGTAAAAGCCAAGTTGATGTTAGAAATCACAATGAGGCTTTTACTTTTTATTATTTGAAAATAAGCCCTTGAATAATAGCGATTCATATTTGGTTTAATTTGTTCACTATGAAGATTCAATCGTTATGAATTAAGTAGGCGATTTATGATTACACAGCACTATTCTTAAGGTTAGAAGGTTATTGCAGGTAAGCACCTCGGAAAGTCAAGTCTGCTATAGTGTTTGCACGTCTAAATTATAATTAATATTGAATTTCATAGTGTAATCGTTAATTAAGTTACAACATTATTCAAATTAAAAATAATGCTTTGGCCTTTGGGAAATTTAAACATGGGAATCCAAAACCGTTCACCTTCCCAATCCTTTGATTTATTTCCAATTAATCTATATAGAATGAGCATTGGAATAGTATCTACTGAATTATGCTTTATAAACTCATTTACTTCTTCAGACAAAATAGCCCCAATACCCTCTCGTTTTTCACTATACCCAATATCATTGTCAAGTGAATAATAGAAATGTCCCTTTTCTATATTATTCTCAGATAGCCAATCTAGGTATTGAACAATTACTTTACTATTCCAGCCTCCATTTTTAATAACAGGTATTTTATTCAGGAGTTGAATAATATCTTTTACAGAGATATCGTATAGTTTTTGTGATTCAGGGAATTTTCTTGTGACAAAGTTATCGATTTCTTTGGTAATCCCTTCTACAAAGCCTCTGCGGAATTCCGGAACTTTAGGAAAGTAAATGGATCCAGCCTGAAAGGCACCAACTGCTTTTGGTATAACATTGGGGCGTGTAGGTTTTAATTTATTGAAGTCTAGATATAGAGTGTTTTGTATTCCATTTTTATCGATTATCTCTCTCTGTGTTTTATCATGAATAGAAACAGTCTCAAATAAATCAGCGAGATCATTAGGGATAAAGATACGTGTGACATCTAAATCTCCTGATCGATAACCACACATTCTAGCATGTTGTATGAGTGTATCCACTTGTGGAGATGTTGAATGTCGTCCATAGTAAGTAGTGAGTAGTCTAGGAATTGTTAGCCCCCTACTGAACTTGTTACCCCCAATTAAAATGTTATATCTATAGTTTGAATTTATCTCATTATCAGTAGAAGAATTAAGAACTCTTATACTACTGTTAACAAGATTTCGAGAAAGCATTAATAAGACATGCTCGAAATCGACCTTTCCATCAACATTAAATGTTTTAGTCAAGTCTAAGTATTCTTCTCTCAATAGAAAATATATATCATTATTTAATTTGTTCTTAATTGTCAACTTCAAATCGGTTTTAAACCTGTCTATAAAATATTTGATTTTCTCGTGTACCTTTTGTAGCGGACTTATATGACATAAGAAGCTATAGCTCTGTGGCTTTTTCGTCAATTGAATTTCTGTCAACATCTTTAAGGTGGCTGCTACATAAAAAGAGCATAAGGCTTGTTTTATACCGATGGGCACATTGTAATCGATAAAATTTTCAATTTCATTATCGGTAAATAAGGTGAGTTCATCCTTTTGTAATTCTCTAATTACATTTTCCCTATTTTCAAGAAACAAAGTTTCTAATCCAATATATCCATTACCAACAGTAGCCAACTCTACAAAACTGGGGGATAAAAAGTCTGTTTGCAATATTATTGCTTGTGGTGTTGCTGTTACCTGCAAAAATAAATTTAGCTTTTGTTTTGATATAATGTTTTTGAGGTGCTGATTAATAGTGCTGGGCGGTTTATCTTCAAAACGCTGATTAGTATTTAATCCAACAGCATCTGCTTCGTCATCTATAATTAAAGTGGGAATAGTACATGCTTCATACTGATCAATGAACTCTAGTAACTTAGTGAGGTCTGAGGGATTCTTTTTACATATTACAACTACGCCTTCATCATCTAATGTTTCCTTTATATACTCATAGGGTTCATAAAGAATTGTACTTATGTGGTTAACATACATTCCTTGTAAAGATTCTTGAGATCGATTTAGGGTTTGTTGCTGTAAATCATTATTGTTATCTGTAAGTAGTATGAAAAACTTATAACCATTATCTGAAGCAATTGCAATTGTCATGTTTATAATATTTGTTTTTCCACTCTGGACTAACCCGTAAAGGAGACCTAGTTTACTATCATTATCAAATTCAGGACAAGGAGCATGTTTAAATATCCTTTTAGCGGTGGAGATTAAATCTGATGTAGAGTTTTCGCCAATATCCTCAACTAATAAACTCTTGAAATTATTTACATGGAAGCCATCTTCAATAATATCTATGTAGCTCATTATTAATGGACCCCCTTAATATAGATTCTACCTACTCTGTATAATATATGGTATCATTTTACTCAGGTAAATAGTAGTAAAAAGGGGACAAGCTTTGATGACAGTCAATGCAAATGATGATTGGAGACCAGAGGTAGTTAATCATCTGAATACCTCAGTATTTTATAATGAATTAATAAGTAGACAAGGAGCAAACTCGGCTGTTGGTTCTTTAATAACTATTATCAACGATTCTTGCTATTATGCATACCAAAGAACAAAAGTAATAATTAGATATATGGAACAATATACATTGCATGATGGTGATCATCTATTTAGAGTTTTGAAGTTAATGGAAAAAATTGTGCCAGTTGAGGAAGTAAAGGAACTCGGTAATCTTGAATTAGCCTTATTGATTTTAAGTGCATTTTTTCATGATATAGGTATGGCACCAGATTCAAATGAAGTTGAAATTTGGCTCGGTCGCATTAGTAGTAATGATATGACCCCTGAACAAAGACAACAAAAATTTAAGTATGAGAAATACTGTTCTACAAGTCCTTCACTTCAAAGAAGGGTGAATAGAAATATCGCGACTGGAAACCATCAGCAAGTAGTACTTCTTGAAAAACATCAACTATCTGAATGGATAAGAAAAACACATGCTGATAGAGCAAGAGAAATTGTCAACTCACAGAGAGCAGACTTTAAGTATAAAGATTGTAATTTCGCTTCTATTTTAGGAGAGATTTGTGTCAGTCATAACGAAAATCCCTACTCTTTGCTACGGGAAGACAATAATATTAACCCAAATTTATTAATCTCCAATGGAGAGTATGTAAATGTTCCATATATAGCAATAATATTAAGACTTGCTGATATACTTGATTTTGATTCGAAAAGGACTCCAAAGGTATTGTTTGATCATATTGGAGTGAAAAATCCTATTAGTCTTGCTGAGTGGCAAAAGCATAGATCAATAGATGGTTGGAACATATCTTCAGAACAAATAACTTTTTCAGCTACATGTGACCATCCTGCGATTGAGAGATCGATTAAAGACTTTTGTAACTACATTGAGCAAGAAATTGCAAGTTGTCATGGTGTCCTAAGAGAATTGAACTATACCTATGATAGAAGGCATCTGAGAGAAAAGTATAATATCAATGTATCAGCTCCTGTTAAGCCACAGATAAGAATTGCAGAAGACGATTTTGGGAAACCTAAGTACCACTATATTGACGCATATTTTAAACTTAATCAGTCAGAGATTATAGAGCTATTGATGGGGACGAATCTATATGGAGATACATCATTTGCTTTACGTGAATTGATCCAAAATTCGCTAGATACTTGTCGTTTCCGTTCAATAAAAGAAAACGATTGGGGTAATCTCTACCGGCCTCAAATAAGTATCAGGTTTAATCGTGAGGATTCCGTTGACATATTGGAAATCGAAGATAACGGTATGGGAATGGATGAAGATATAATAAAAAAATATTTTTCGAATGTCGGTTCTTCATATTATAGATCCGATGAGTTTTATCAAGATATGGCAATTGCATCCAACTCTTTCACTCCTATCTCGAAGTTTGGTATTGGCTTTTTGTCAGCATTTATGGTGTCTGATTCAATTGAAGTAGATACTGTAAGGAAAACAGATCGCTATCAAATATCCGAACAACCATTAAATATCGAAATAGAGGGAGAATCGGGGATATTCTTGGCCAAAATTGGTTCGAGGGAACATCCAGGAACTAAAATTAAATTGTATTTGAAAGAAGGGCATCCATTTGGATATCCAAATGAGAAACAAGCTGACTCAAGGTTATTGAAAATATTAAATGAAGTTATTCGATATAATTCAACTGAAATTGTCGTTGAGACTGATGAATTTATAGTGAATTATGATTCTTATGGAGAAGAGATTGAAGTATTTATTACTGAGGATATTGCCGAGTATACTAAAGAGATTCAACTGCCGCTAGATGGTTTAATAGATGGGCTATCAGGTACACTCAAATGTATTTTTTTGTTTGATGATAAAGTAATAAAGGAAATAAAAATGCCTAAAAAGACTTATACAGATGAAAATGGACAAATCACAGAATATTCAAGAAGTTTTATTTGTGAAATGGGTTCTATTAATGAAGTTACGAATTTCGTTACAACTACTACAAAGAAATCCATCTCATCTAGAGGATACTTAACAATGGGAGGTATTAGTATAAGTGATAAATTGTTTGTTAATAACAGTGAAAAAATAAATAATGATAATAATTTAGGAACATTCATATGGCCATTCCCTGTTATTTACGACATTAAACTTTCTAATGAAGTGGTAATTAACTTAACTGCTTCCAGGAATAATATCATAATTGATGATAAGTGGTCGGAGTTTAAGGATATTTTATGCAAAGTCGTGGCAATTAGATTAATTGAAACTATCGAGGATGAAAGTATTATTGGAAGTTTGATTCAACTTGTCTCAAATGGTATTGAAGCAGAAGAATTAAAAAGGCACTTAATTTTACAATACGGTGAGTATGCTTCCAAAACGGCAAAGGAACGAATTGGTGGTAGCCCTATTTAGTGGGAGTTGGAAAAAGTCGAAATTGCGGACTGGCTCGTGATATTATCCCCTTCAAGTAGACACTCGAAAAAACCTCATGATATCATTGGGGAATGGGTGAACTTGGAGTAGTTTTTGTATGGGTAAAAGGACAATCTCCTGTTGTTTTCTTAGGTGAGGCAGAGTGAGTGAGGCATGAGGGAGGTCGTCCGATTAGTTTCGTGTGGAGTGACAACGATGATTGATGTCGCAGCGGCGATATAGAGAATAAGGATGGCAAGATATTGATCGCCCGTCGACGAGAAGGGAAGCCCCAAGCTGGATTGTGGGAATTCCCCGGTGGGAAGATTGAGGCTGGAGAGACTGCGCAGACTTGCTTAATTCGTGAGCTTCAGGAAGAGATGAACATACGGATTGACCCAGGTGAGCTTTTTGGAATCAATGAGTATGATTACGGCTCTATACAGATCCGACTTATTGCTTACTGGGCAGCATTCGTTAGTGGAGATATTCGACTCGTCGATCATGACGAATATGCTTGGGTGAAGAGGGACGAGCTCGGGAGTTACATTTTCGCTCCAGCGGATGTTAATTTTGTAGAAATGTTACTGTGAATAATGATCACTCGAAAGTCGCTGATGCCTAGAGCATTGGCTTTTTTTTATATGGGAGTTTGATTTGGATCAGCAAACCGTAGAACCCAAGGCAGGGGTAAGACAAACAGAGTTATTGGTAAGCCAATTTTTCGACATAAATTAAATAATTTCGTCAATTTAAAAATACCGCGAAGGCTGGATGCTACGCGGTTTTTGTCTATTTTTTGGCCGAATCTTTCATTATTCTTTTATTTGACTTCAGTAGACTTATATAAATGATGATTTGAAGTTTACTGAACTTATAGCTGGATTATTGATGGGAGCGAGATGTAAATGAATAGAAAAGTAAAGCAGACTTATCGTAAAATATTAAGTTTCATGCTGGGGATGCTGATTTTTTTGTCAGGAGTACCCTATATGGGCGCTCCAATGGTTGCCCATGCGGCCACTGTACAATGGGCTGATGTAGGCTCCGCCGGTTTTTCGACAGGTAATGTAAATTATACAAGTATAGCTATCGACAACAGTGGCACGCCCTATGTTGTGTATCAGGATGAGGGCAATAGTTATAAAGCAACTGTAATGAAATATAACGGAAGCTCATGGGAAAATGTAGGCTCTGCCGGTTTTTCGACAGGTAGTGTAAGTTATCCAAGTATAGCCATCGACGGTAGCGGCACGCCCTATGTTGCGTATCAGAATTTGGGTAACGGCAATAAAGCAAATGTTATGAAATATAACGGAAGCTCGTGGGAAAATGTAGGCTCCAACGGTTTTTCCGCAGGTGGAGTAGAATCTACAAGTATAGCCCTCGACAGCAGTGGCACGCCCTATGTTGTGTATAGGGATGCGGGTAGCGGCGATAAAGCAACCGTTATGAAATTTAACGGAAGCTCGTGGGTGAATGTAGGCTCCGCTGGTTTTTCGGCAGATGCCGCAAGTTATACGAGAATAGCCATCGACAGCAGCGGCATGCCTTATGTTGTGTATATGGACGATGCTAACAGCTTTAAAGCAACCGTTATGAGATATAACGGAGGCGCGTGGGAGAATGCAGGCTCCGCCGGTTTTTCGGCAGGTGCTGCATTTCATACAAGTATAGCTATCGACAGCAATGGCACGCCTTATGTTGTGTATCAGGATGGGGGGAACAGCAATAAAACAACCGTTATGAGATATAACGGAAGCTCGTGGGAGAATGTAGGCTCGGCCGGATTTTCGTCAGGCAGTACAAGTTATACAAATATAGCCATCGACAATAGCGGGACGCCTTATGTTGTGTATCAGGATGGGGGCAGTAAAGCAACCGTCATGAAATATAACGGAAACGCGTGGGAGAATGTAGGCTCCGCCAAGTTCTCGGCAGGTACTGCCATTTTTACAAGTATAGACATCGACAGCAGCGGGGCGCCCTATGTTGTGTATAAGGATTTAGGAAACGGCTCTAAAGCAACCGTTAAGAAGCTTACATTAACATACAATGTAACTTATAACGGCAATGTCGCTACGACCGGAAGCTCGCCGACGGATAGCACCATGTATCGGATGGGAGATACGGCCACGGTTCTGGGCAACACGGGAAGCTTAGTGAAAACGGACTATACGTTCTCGGGCTGGAATAAGAAGGCGGACGGAACTGGGACGAATTACGTGGCAGGCGACCCGATCAGCATAAGCTCAGACGACGTGCTACTGTACGCGAAGTGGAAAATAACAAACGCGGCCGCACCGAGCATCGGGACGCAACCGACGGGGGCAACGGTGAACGAAGGAGCCAGCAGTCCGAGCTTAAGCGTAACAGCTACGGTGAGCGATAGCGGAACGCTTAGCTACCAGTGGTACAGCAACACGATCAGCAGCAATAGCGGCGGCACAGCAATCAGCGGGGCAACAAGCGCATCGTATATAGCGCCGACGACAACGGCGGGCACGAAATACTACTATGTCGTGGTGACGAATACGAACAGCAGCGCGACGGGTAACCAAACGGGCACGGCAACGAGCAGCGCGGCGACGGTAACGGTGAACGCGTTGATTAACGCGGCTACGCCGAGCATTGGCACGCAACCGATGGGGGCAACGGTGAACGAAGGAGCCAGCAGCCCAAGCTTTAGCGTAGCAGCTACAGTGAGCGATAGCGGAACACTGAGCTACCAGTGGTACAGCAACACGACCAGCAGCAATAACGGAGGCACAGCAATCAATGGGGCAACGAGTGCATCGTATGCAGCGCCGACGACAATGGCGGGAAAGACCTACTATTATGTCGTGGTGACGAACACGAACGGCAGTGCGACGGGCAACCAAACGGCCACGGCAACGAGCAACGTAGCGACGGTAACGGTGAACGCATTGACTAATGCGGCTACACCGAGCATCGGCACACAGCCGACGGGGGCAACGGTGAACGAAGGAGCCAGCAGCCCGAGCTTAAGCGTAGCAGCTACGGTGAATGACGGAGGAACGCTGAGCTATCAGTGGTACAGCAACACGGCCAGCAGCAATAGCGGCGGCACGATAATCAGCGGTGCAACGAGCGCATCGTATGCAGCGCCGACGACAACGGCGAGCACGACGTACTACTATGTCGTGGTGACGAACACGAATAGTAGCGCGACGGGCAACCAAACGGCCACGGCAACGAGCAACGCGGTGACGGTAATGGTGAACGCGCTGATCAATGCGGCCGCACCGAGCATCGGGACGCAACCGACGGGGGCAACGGTGAATGAAGGAGCCAGCAGCCCGAGCTTTAGCGTATCAGCTACGGTGAATGACGGAGGAACGCTGAGCTATCAATGGTACAACAACACGACCAGCAGCAATAGCGGCGGCACAGCAATCAGCGGGGCAACAAGCGAATCGTATGCAGCGCCGACGACAACGGCGGGCACGACATACTACTATGTCGTGGTGACGAACACGAATAGTAGCGCGACGGGCAACCAAACGGCCACGGTGACGAGCGGCGTAGCGACGGTAACGGTGAACGCGCTGACCAATGCGGCCACGCCGAGCATCGGGACGCAGCCGACAGGGGCAATGGTGAACGAAGGCTCCAGCACGCCTTTGAGCGTAGCAGCTACGGTGAGTGATAGCGGAACGCTGAGCTACCAGTGGTACAGTAACACGGCCAATAGTAATAGCGGCGGCACAGTAATCAATGGGGCAACGAGCGCGTCGTATGCAGCGCCGACGACAACGGCGGGCACGGCCTACTACTATGTCGTGGTGACGAACACGAACAGCAGCGCGACCGGTAACCAAACGGCCACGGCAACGAGCGGCGTAGCGATGGTAACGGTGAATGCGCTGATCAATGCGGCCACGCCGAGCATCGGGACGCAACCGACGGGGGCAACGGTGAACGAAGGAGCCAGCGCGCCTCTAAGCGTAGCAGCTACGGTGAGTGATAGCGGAACGCTGAGCTACCAGTGGTACAGCAACACGACCGGCAACAATAGCAGCGGCACTTCAATCAGCGGCGCAACAAGCGCATCGTATGCAGCGCCGACAACAACGGTGGGAACGACCTACTACTATGTCGTGGCGACGAACACGAACAGCAGCGCGACGGGCAGCCAAACGGCCACGGCAACAAGCGACGCGGTGACGGTAACGGTGAACGCGCTGACCAACGCGGTCGCGCCAAGCATCGACACGCAACCGACGGGGGCAACGGTGAACGAAGGAGCCAGCGCACCTCTGAGCGTAGTAGCTACGGTGAGCGATAGAGGAACGCTTAGCTACCAGTGGTACAGCAACACGACCAGCAGCAATAGCGGAGGCACGGCAATCAGCGGAGCAACGAGCGTATCGTATGCAGCGCCGACGACAACGGTGGGAACGACCTACTACTATGTCGTGGTGACGAACACGAATAGTAGCGCGACGGGCAACCAAGCGGCCACGGCAACGAGCGACGTAGCCGGGTTGACCGTCAATGCGGTAGTGATATCAGCACCTGCGGCGCCTACGGGGCTTACAGCAATAGCTGGGAATGGACAAATTGATCTAGCCTGGAACGGCGTCTCGGAATCAGTCACTTATAGTGTCTATGAGGGCACGGATTCCGGCTCCTACAGCTTAACCCCCATAGCGACAGTGAGCAGCGCAACCTACAGCTACACCGCAACGGGGCTGACGAACGACCAGACCTATTATTTCGCAGTAAAGGCGAGCAACGCGGGAGGAAGCAGCAGCTACTCTAACGAAATCAGCGCAACACCGAAAGCAACACCGAGTGGATCCAGTAATGCGAATTTGAGCAGTATGGCAGTATCAGGAATAACGTTGAGTCCGTCGTTTGATACGGGTACATTTTTTTACAACGCGAGTGTAGCGAATGGTGTATTGTCGGTGACAGTGACACCAACAATATCGGATAGCCATGCAACGGTGAAGGTGAACGGAGCGGTAGTGACGAGCGGACATTCTTCTGGGGATATCAGCTTGAACGTGGGTAACAATACGATCGACGTAGAAGTGACGGCACAAGACGGGAATTCCATGCGGACGTACACCGTGAATGTAACTAGAGCAGAATTAATAACGGCCAGTTCATCTGCACCGATTCAGGTGACGACTGACCCTGTTTCCATTATCGTCCCAGCGAACGTAGCGAATGCCGAGATAGAGGTTGCAACGACAACGTCAGGATTGAACAAAGAAGCGACGCTCCCATTAGTGGATGTACTAGCGATTACGACTTTGGGCAATGTGAGTGTAACGATTCCAGACGGAACGACAATTACGGCTCCCGCCAATTGGGACGGCACAATCAAGCTGCCACAAGTGCTAAGCAACGGCAGCGTAACGATAAGTAGCGGCATCGCGAGTGCTGTCATTGAAGTCGGATCGACGGATGTATCGATTACGTTCGACAGAGCGGTACGTATACTGTTCCCGAACCAAGGGGGCAAAAAGGCTGGCTTCATACAAAACGGCGTGTTGACCGAGATTACGGGCACGGTAACCTCAGACACCCAAGCAGCGGCAGACAACGAAATTGCTGCAGGCGGAGACGCCAAATTAACGGTTGGCGGCGATATAGTTATTTGGACAAAACACTTTACCCAATTTGTCATCTACACGCAAGTCAACTCTACGAGCAACACCAATACCGGCAGTGGAGGCGGTGGTGTCGTAGCCAACTCAGCAACGATTGTAGCTGCTAGCGGGGGAACGATAACGCTGAATGGAGCCACAATCGAAGTTCCTGCCGGAGCGACGGACAGTAACATTCAAGTTACGGTAGATATCGTTAGCGACGCCTCGATTCTACCGATGGACAGCGCCTTGCAATTGGTCGGCAAGGTGTATGAGATTAAGAAAGACAAGGCCGGTGAATTTAACAAGCCGATCGTTATTACTTTACCTTACGACAAGACGCTGGTGGACTTTTCGAAGCAAACGGTAGACGTATATTGGCTGAATGAACAAACCCATCAGTGGGTGTTATTAGACAGCCGGAAAGTCGACAAAGCGAACGGAACGGCATCCGGATCGGTGAACCGTTTTGCGAAATTTGCCGTTCTGGCATTGGATAAAGCGAAGACCGAGCAGCCGCAAACGAACGAAGCGGACTTTACTGATATCATAGGGCATTGGTCCGAAGCGAACGTGCGGGCACTGGTGAAGCTCGGCGCAATTAGCGGCTATCCTGACCACACCTTTAAGCCTAATGCGAACATCACAAGAGCGGAATTCGTGACTGTCATCGTTAAAGCGTTCCATATTGAGGCACAAGAAGGCAAAGCCTTCGCCGATACGGAAACTCACTGGGCCAAGAACGCGATTACGACAGCCGCATCGGCAGGTATTGTTACCGGGTATAGCGACAACAGTTTTGGACCGAACGATTTCATTACCCGCGAGCAAATGGCTGCGATTGTCGTTCGCGCGGCCAAGCTAGCTGCCGCTGACAAGAGCATCAACTTTTCGGACGGTGCCGATATATCCGAATGGGCGATCACGGCTCTTGCAACGGCGACAGCTAATGGCTTGATCAACGGTTATGTAGACGGCACAGTGAAACCGAAAGTGAACACGACCCGCGCCGAAGCGGTCACGGTCATTTTCAAAGCAATCCAAGTGATTTCCCGATATCAATAAGTATGATTACGGCTCCATAAGATCCGACTTATTGCATAAGCACCAGCGGATATCAAGTTTGTTGAAATGTTATTGTGATTAATAATCTCTCGTCTCTCGAATGTCGCTGATGCCTAGAGCATCGGCGATTTTTCTATAGGGTCAAAATTATTAATAATAAATACTATATTTAGTTTTCTTGATATGATTAAATAAGTAGTCGTAACAAGTAAGCCTGTTTGCTGCGGGAATGAGGAGATACATCTTGAGAATAACATTAGCAAGCTATTATTTTTTGTTTTATTTGGCCATGTCTGTTTTTATGCCATATGCGGGCCTATATTTTAACGAGAGGGGCTTTAGCTCCACCACAGTTGGTCTTATCTTGTCATTATGGGCGATGGTTAGTATTGTTGCTCAACCCGTTATGGGCATGATTAATGATCGGTTTAACAATCCTCGTAAAATATTGATGATTTGCGCCATAGCCGCTCCGATACTAGGCATGGGGTTTGAAATCGTAGAGGGAATTGCTTGGATTGTGGTTCTGTCAATCTTCTTCGCATGGTTCCAATCCGCTGCTGGACCGATTGGTGATTCAATGGCTGTGGAAATTGCCAGCAGTAAAGGATATTCCTTCGGCAGCATTAGGCTGTGGGGAGCATTAAGCTATGCGGTTGGGACATTCATTACGGGCATTCTATACGCTAAATACGGCTATGACAATATCTTTATCTATTATTTAGTCGTTAGCTCAACGATATGCTTGGTGATTTTATTTTTTCCTAAAGCCCAAGCCGCTCGTCAAAAATTCACGTTATTCGGTCAGATGAGTGAGGTCGTTCGGAATAAGCCCTTTGTTATATTCGTGGTCACAAGTATGCTCATGATGATGTCCGCCGCCATTAATCTGAACTTTTTGCCGCTGTACTTCAAGGAAATGGGTTTTGATAAAAGCTGGATCGGGAGCGCATATGCGATTGCCGCCATTCTTGAGGTTCCGATGTTCTGGGTAGCGACCAAGCTGAGCAGAAGAATAGGTAGATATCAAGTGTTGTGTCTGGCTGCTGCGATTTATGGCATTCAGTATTTCACCTTGTTTATGGTCGACAATGTCTCTGTGACGCTAGCGGTTCAACTGCTGAATGGAATTGCGTTTGCATTCGCCGCAGGTACGGCTGTTGAGGTTGTACAGAGTTACTCCACCAAGGGGACAGCAGCGACGATGCAAACCGTGTATGCGGCTGTGACCTGGGGAGTTGGAGGTATTGTTGGCAATGCAATGGGGGGCATAGTCATTGACCGTTGGGGCGGCCCCATGCTTTATTTGATCTTGTGCTGTTTATGTACGTCTGCTTGCTTGCTGTTTATCGCGAACAAGCACCATCAGAAATTGGTTAATGAGAGTTATGAGGTTAGTGCTTCTTAGTGAATGAATGTGGAATCACTTATGATAAAGTGTTATCACACTCAATAAAATCAATGATCTCCCGAATGTCGCTGATGCCTAGAGCATCGGCGATTTTTTCGATATGGGCAAAATTAATGTTAGCGCGCTTACCATTTGCAAGCTCACTCAAAGCAGCATGTCTCACATCGGATAAGCGGGATAGTTCCCTCAAAGATATTCCACGTTGCTTGATTAGACCGGATATTTTAACGATTACTTTTTTGGACAAAAGGATCACTCCAGCTGGTTAATGACTATACGCAAAAACGTACCATATAATGAATTATGTCCTGGTACGTAAATACGTAACGTGGAGGCTGAAGTTTAGGAGTGACATGCATGGACGGTTGGATTAAAGTGGTAATGTACATATGGATTATTGAAGCAATGGATGGAACTGCATGGCGAAATGGGTTCACTCCAAAAACAATGGCTATACATCAAAGGGGTTCAAGATGTCTACCCTACGAGAGCGTGATTGTTTGGTAAAGCTATCGTCAGGGGACTACCACTACCGCCTATTTCTGGCTTTGTTCATTTGCGAATAAGTTAGAAGAGCTGCAATCATCATGGCAGCAAAACCAATATTTTCGGCCGTTTCCGGCGTAGCTCCAAATAAAATACATATTTGTGTGGTTAGTATTCTAGAAAGAAGTGCGATCCCAATGATCAGTAAAGGTCGGGTAAAATTAAATCTACGCATGAGATAAGTCCTCCATATGTGACTAATTAGATTATAAGTTAATAAGTTGAGTCTATCATATAAACGCTTCCATATCCCAATCCAATCAAAATACACTGAATTCCGTTCATTCGTTATATTCCAATTCGTCGGGGATGAGATTGTCGAGCAACGCTTCACCATCAAGCAATATCATGAATATCGCCGGGGAGAAAATGTACTCACTATAGAGGACTGAAGCGGGATCTACCTTTACTACTTAAGCGAGCAAACTTACGTGATCCTATGTATGAATTGACTGGGTATTGAGCTTCATTATTACCCCCAACCAACTCGACAATCTCCCAAGATTGCCGAGTTTTTCTCGTCAATCCCCTCTTCTCGAAACCGTTTGTCGAATTTTGTTGACAACTTTTATGTATTGGTTTAATATTTCGTTAATACATTATTCCAATAAGACAACTAGGAATTATGAGGTTTATTATTTTCAAGCTAGTTGTCATGAGCAAGGTTTCGAAAATAATGATGGGTTACAACAGGGGGATTACTTATGAAGTTCAAGAAGATTAACGTACTGGTATCTGTAATTATATTGTCTATCTTGCTCGCCGCATGCAGCAGCAAGAATAATACAAATGAAAAGGGCGCAGAAGCATCAGCGAGCCCAAGCGCTACACAGAAGGAACAGAAGGAATACAAAAATGAATTGAACATCGCACTTACAGCACAACCGCCAACGTTGGATTCTGCAGTGACTGTGTCGGCTGTAGCGCTAGATACTGCTGGGAATATTTTTGAACAACTGTTCACTCTCAATGCCGATTATAAGCCTGTACCAGTGCTTGCGGAATCGGTAGAAATTAGCCAAGACGGTTTGACGTATACGTTTCCGCTTCGTAAAGGTGTTAAGTTCCATAACGGCAAAGAGATGACATCTGAGGATGTCGTGGCATCGATGAACCGCTGGTTAGCGATATCTTCACGTGCGAAGGTCCTTTTGGTGAATGCCAAATTTGAAGCCATCGATACCTATACAGTGAAATTAACGGTAGAGAAGCCCTCTTCCGACGTCTTGATTCTCATCTCTTCCCAAGCACAGTTCCCATCGATTATGCCTAAGGAGATCATTGATACCGCACCGGCAGATGGAGTTACGGAGTATATCGGAACAGGGCCATACAAGTTCCAAGAATGGAAGCAAGATCAGTACATCCACTTGGTGAAATTCCAAGACTATCAATCCTCGCAAGAAAAGGCAAGCGGATTTTATGGCAGGAAGGATGCTCCTACAGAAAATCTTTACTTCCATTTCGTAACGGATCACTCGACGCGCATTGCAGGTGTGAAGACTGGCAAGTACGACATTGCTGATAGTATTCCAATCGAGAATTACGACGAGCTTGCAGCCGATAAGAATCTTGAATTGCTTTCCTTCCCTGGTGGTGCTTTAACGGCATTCTTGAATACAAGCGAAGGATTGTTATCCGATGTGAAATACCGTCAAGCCATTCTAGCTGCACTTAATAACGAGGAAATCATGTTAGCAAGCTTCGCTAAGCCAGAATTATACTCTCTTGCGCCAGGCTACTTAGGTGCGAACCAGGTGCAATGGGCTAATGATGCGGGAGCAGAATATTACAACCAAGCAGACCCGGAAAAGGCGAAAAAATTGCTTAAAGAAGCAGGCTATAACGGAGAAGAAATTACGTTGCTTACGACTAAGGATTATGCGGAAATGTATGCAGCAACATTGGTTATCCAAGAGCAGCTTCGTCAGATCGGCATGAATGTTAAAGTCGTTAACTATGACTTCCCTACCTTCTTGGAAACTAAGAACGATCGTAGCAAATGGGATCTGTTCGTAGCGAGCACGGGTTATCAATTAACACCGCCGCAGCTGTTAGCTGTAAATCCGGATTGGGCTGGATTGAACGACGACAAAGTAAAAGCATCACTGGCAGCGATTCGCGGAGCAGCGACTCCAGAGGATGCTAAGAAGGAATGGGAACAACTACAGGGCTACTTATATGAAATCGGTTCTTCCACCGTTATTGGACATTACAACGGAATTGTAGCTGTTAACAAGTCCATTGAAGATTTCGAACTATTCGAGGCGCCGGTCGTGTGGAATGCTAAAATAGCAAAATAATCAGCATAGAGGTGGGTGTTACAAGTTACCCGAGTAACTTAGCTAACGCCCTCTTTTCTTTTCGGTATATACAAAATAGTTAAATGAGGGGTTTTAGTGCTAGCTTACATTACAAAAAGACTCTTATCGCTAATTCCTGTACTGTTTGTCGTTACGATCGCTATCTTCTTAATTATTCATATAACTCCCGGTGCTCCCGCTGCCGTGATTCTGGGGATCGAAGCCTCAGAAGCTGAAATAGAAGCGCTCAACGAGGAGCTTGGCTTAAATCGCCCGATATACGAGCAATATTTCAACTGGGTCGGGAATTTATTGAAGGGCGATTTGGGGCAATCCATTTCGATGCATCAACCCGTCGGTCAAGCGATTGCCGAACACATCGGACCGACTCTCTCTTTGGCGATATTAGCCCAGATCATAGCGCTGATACTAGCCATTCCCTTCGGAATTATTGCCGCCTACAAGAGAGGAACTGCAGTGGATTATTCACTCATGGGCGTATCCTTGCTTGGAATGGCGATACCCAGCTTCTTACTAGGATTATTACTCATGCTTGTCGTAGGCGTTAAGCTTCAGTGGTTGCCTGTGGCTGGTTATGAGTCGCTGAGTAATGGCTTGTGGGCGCACTTGCAATATTTAATTCTCCCAGGGATTTCATTGGGGACGATCCAAGCGGCTCTGATTACGAGAATGACTCGATCGTCCATGCTTGAAGTGTTAAATCTGAATTACATCAAAACAGCTCGATCCAGAGGGCTAAGCGAGACAAGGGTGCTGCTTAAGCATGCGTTTCGCAATGCATTTCTACCCATTCTCACGGTCATCGGGCAGACGTTCGGCGTATTGGTGACAGGAGCAGTCGTCGTGGAGTCTATTTTTAATATTCCCGGTTTAGGACAATTAATCTTGAATTCAATCGCAAGAAGGGACTTTGCCGTTATCCAAGGCGTTGTTCTTATCGTGACGGTTATCTATGTAGGATTAAATTTAATCATCGATTTACTATACGGCTTTGTCGATCCGCGTGTACGTTTGGACCGCAAATAGGGAGGGGGGTTCAATATGATTACGCTCCAGAAAAAAGAAGATATTGCTCAGATCAGCGAAAGATTGAAGAAAGAGCAACGCACCTTACGCTTTCGTCGCCTGAAATCCAATTACGGACTATTAATCGGCGCGACCATTATTATTTTATTAATCGTATTAGCGATTATCGGCCCGTTATTCACCCCCTATGGTCCATACGGAATGAAGGTATTGGATCGGTTGCTTCCGCCTAGCGCGGATCATTGGCTAGGGACGGACGAATTCGGACGGGATTTGTTTACCAGAATCATCTACGGCGCAAGAGTATCCATCAGCATAGGTCTCATCGTTGCGCTGCTATCCTCGTTTCTCGGATTGATCATTGGGGTTTATGCGACTTATTACAAAATATTAGATCATATTTTAATGCGAATTTGCGATGGTTTAATTGCGATTCCGGGTATATTGCTTGCCATTGCTTTGATGGCTGCGCTTGGCGCTTCCTCATTCAATGTCATTGTGGCGTTAACGGTTGTTTTTACCCCGAACATTGCGCGAATCGTGAGATCCACGGCACTAGTCGTTCGTGAGCAAACTTATATTGAAGCGATGCATGCTCAAGGCGCAAGCAACTCGCGTATCATATGGCTGCATATCGTTCCCAATACGTTATCGCCTTTACTTGTACAGGCTACGTTCGTGTTCGCCGAGGCGATTATTTCGGAAGCTGCTTTAAGCTTCCTGGGAGCTGGCATTCCTGCTCCGGAAGCGAGCTGGGGCAATATCCTGCAAGCGGGTAAGCTGGTTATCTATAAAGCCTGGTGGATGGTCGTATTTCCGGGCGTAGCGATTATTATTTCTGTTCTCAGCTTAAATTTATTCGGTGACGGCTTACGGGACTACCTAGATCCTCGTGTGAAGCTTAAACAAAAGAAATCATGATACGGATCAAGTTGGAGGTGTTTCTATGAACAGTGTGCCTCTATTGGAAGTGAAAAATTTAAAAACACATTTTCATACAGAGCGGGGAAGAGTAACGGCAGTAAACGGGGTCAGCTTCACGATAAACAAAGGGGAAATTATCGGAATTGTCGGGGAATCGGGCTGTGGGAAGAGCGTAATGTCTCAGTCTATTATTCGGTTGCTGGAGCATACGGATTCAATTGAGTATGAAGGAGAAGTTCGGTTCGATAATCAGGAATTGCTCTCTATGCCGATATCCCAGCTTCGAGCTATTCGGGGCGATGAGATCGCGATGATTTTCCAAGATCCGCTTTCTTCACTTAATCCTGTCTATACCATCGGCAACCAAATCGTAGAAGTGCTGCGTCAGCATCAGAAAATATCGAAAAAAGAAGCGCACAAAAAAGCGATCGAAGTGCTGAGAGCCACGGGTATCCCGTCTCCGGAAATAAGAGTGAACGATTATCCTCATCAATTATCGGGCGGGATGCAGCAACGCGCAATGATCGCTATGGCGCTGTCCTGTGAGCCAAAGCTCTTAATTGCGGATGAGCCGACAACTGCGCTAGACGTTACGATTCAAGCGCAAATCATCGAGTTGATTATGGAATTAAACCGGACAATGGGAATGGGTGTTTTATTTATTACTCATGATCTGGGAGTCGTTTCTGAGATTTGTACGAGCGTGAAGGTTATGTACCTCGGACAAATTGTAGAGGACACGACGACAGAAAGGTTATTCGCGACGCCTCTGCATCCGTATACGCAAGGGTTGATCAAGTCCATTCCGAGAATGGATGGGAACCGCCATGAGAAGCTGCATGTAATCGAAGGGACAGTTCCCTCTATTGCGGATATTCCGCGGGGCTGCAGTTTTTCGACTAGATGTCCTTATGCTGATGAACGGTGCTTCAACGAGGAACCTTTAATGGAAAAGGTGAACGCCGAGCATAGTGTGAAATGCTGGAACTATGCAGCCATTAACAACTTAGAGGGGAGGGCCTGATGTGAGGAATGAAACGACTGCTAATCAACCGATTCTGGAAGTGATCTCGCTCGAGAAGAAGTTTCCGGTGTATGGATCCTTCGGCAAATGGTTTGGGACGAAGTCCTATGTGAACGCCGTGACGGATGTATCCTTTCGCTTGTATAAAGGAGAAACGTATGGATTGGTTGGAGAATCAGGATCAGGTAAAAGCACAACAGGCCGCACGATATTAGGGCTTACTCCCGCAACCTCTGGGCAAGTGCTGTATGAGGATAAAGATTTAGCGAAGCTGACGAGAAATGAATTACGCAAGTTCCGCAAGGATATTCAGTTCGTATTTCAAGATCCATTCTCCTCCTTGAATCCAAGGAAAAGAATCGGCCCTATTCTAGAGGAGCCGCTACTCATTCATAAGATGGGGGATCAGAAGCAACGCCAGGAGCAAGTGTTTCGCATATTAGAAATCGTCGGATTACAGCCAGAGCATTATTTTCGATATCCGCATGAATTTTCCGGGGGACAACGGCAGCGGGTTGGCTTGGCAAGAGCACTCATTATGAATCCGAAAATCATCGTATGTGACGAGCCCGTATCGGCGCTGGACGTTTCCATTCAGTCGCAGATTCTGAACATCCTGAAGGAGCTGCAGAAGGAGCTCCAACTAACGCTTTTATTCATCACGCATGATATTAGTGTTGTTCGCTACATCTCTGATCGCATCGGCATTATGTATTTAGGGACGATTGTCGAGGAAGCTTTAACAGATGATTTATTTAACGAACCGTTGCACCCTTATACGAAGGCGCTCTTCTCAGCCGTTCCTGATTTCACTCGTAATCGGTTGAGCGAACGGGTCATTCTCAAAGGTGAAATTCCATCTCCATTATCTCCACCTTCGGGCTGTGTTTTTCATACGAGGTGCCCTTATGCGACGGACATATGTAAAGCGGAAGTACCCGGCTTAAAGGAAGTACGTCCTAATCAGCGTGTGGCTTGCCACCTTATTTCAGCTCACTAACATCTCATTAAAGGAGTTATAAACCATGACAACAATTAAAATCGTAGAAGGTCAAAATGAAATATCTAATGAAGCGGGCTTACAGATCATTGGCAGCACAGCGCCAAACCAAAGCGGCTTGTCTCCAAGAGAATTACTGGAAGCGGCTCTAGGCTTGTGCGTATCGATATCTCTGCAAAAGATCATGGACTACGACAAGGTTGAATACGATAAGTCCTCGATCGGCGTGGAAGTGAAGGCGACGAAGGCTGCGGACGGAACGAACAGATTCTCTAACTTCAATGTGCAGGTTAAGCTACCTTCGACGTTGGACGAGACTTACAAGAAGAAGCTGATGAGCGTGGTGGAGCGGGCATGCACGATTGGCAATACGCTTAAAGAAGGCGCAGTTATTGAGACGATAGAAATCTAATGTTAGTCTAGGGTAGGTAGTATAGTGCGCTATTGAATTTCAAACCGAGGACGGATTTGCGGGGGAACTCGTCTATCCGTCTTTTTCGTATGGTTTTTTGTTGATCGAAACTTCAGGGATACGCTTTCTCAGTTTGGCATTTGGGAAGAATGGAACAGCTTTGAGCGCCAATATGCCATGTAAGAAATGAAACAGTGGATGGAAAGAGATAAACTTCCTTACGATGAACTGGCCGAACTCTACAAGAGTAGTTTACAACGTTTATTCAATAATCAAAGTTAGTATTCTCCTAGATTTAGGAAGCGATCAGTTTCTATTTTTGGTAAAATAGATGTATACATAAAAATAGAGAACCGGGAGAGTGGAAGAAATGCCGATTAGAGCAGTCGTATTCGACTTCGACGGTACGTTGATGGACACGGAATCATGTGCTTACGACACGATCTGCAGCATCTACGCTGAACACGGGCAGGAGCTTCCATTGGAAACTTGGGCGGTCTGCATCGGAACGGTCGGAGGCTTCGATCCTTACCGCGATCTGGAAATGAAAACGGGACGGACTTTGGATCATGAGGAACTGCGAAACTGCTATAGAACGAGGCATATCGAAAATGTAAAAAGCGTCTCGCTCCGCCCCGGAGCATTGGATCGGCTGGAGGAAGCACGGCGCCTGGGATTGAAGATCGGTCTGGCTTCCAGCTCGGATCGCGCTTGGATCGAAATGCACTTGGAACGGCAGGGGATCCGCGACTATTTCGAAGTCATCCGATCCTCGAACGACGTGAAGCGCGTTAAACCGGATCCGGAGTTGTACAGATTAGCCGTGGAAGCGTTGGGCGTAAGCCCAGAGGAAGCGATCGCCGTCGAAGATTCGATGAACGGACTTCGCGCTGCCAAAGCCGCGGGACTTCACGGTCTCGTCGTTCCTAATCCGGTCACGGCACAGATGGATTTCTCCGAAGCGGATCTGCTCCTCGAGAGCTTGGAAGGGTCGACTTGGGAAGAAATCATGCAGCTGGTGTTAAGATAGCGGCTGACTGATTATATAAAGCAGGTGAATATCATTGATTTCGCCGCAACTCGGATCGAGGATTCGTACTTTACGGGGGTTGTAATCGGATATGTGCCGAAATGATGACCATTTTGCAGGTCGCGGAAACCCTTCTTGATTACAAACTAGCTTTTGACATTCATATATTGGTGTTGTTGACAGTTTGAGCGATAACTACCCCCGCCGTCCGGCTATGCTGGATGAGCTTGAGGGGGTAAGAAGGAAGTTGAAGTAACGATAGCCGACGAATGCGGTGAAAAGATCATAGAGGAGACTCGAAAATGAGAATAAGTGCCAATAGCGGTTCCACGCTACCTAATCTATATACTGCGACAGCGACTTCCGACTCTCCTAGAATGGAAAGCAGCGACCTATCGCAGCTTCTTCGCCACGATACCGTGGAGCTTAGCGATGTCGTTTCCCGTGAACTGCCAATCGGAGTGATCGAGCATAAACCTGCGCAAATGTACTTTAATGAAGAGATCAAAGCTTCTTTAGACAAAGTACTTGCCGGGAAAGGCCCGGAAGTCCGCGAAGCGGTAGATCGTCTGATTGAATCCAATTTGTTTGCTGCCAACGTAGATTATAGCTCCGAGGAGCGATCTGCTTTAACAGAAGCGGGTCTTACTCAAGCTAAGTTTCTTGCGGACAATTATATGCAACCCGAAGAAGGATCGGAATTCTTGGATACGATCAAATTGTTGGCCGCGGTTGCCACTACCCGACAGATCGATCCGGAGACAGGCCGTGTATCCTACGTTGAATTACCTCAAAAACCCCGCGGAGCGCCGGAGGATTATGTGAGCGCAGGGGATTTGATGAAAAAGTATGATCCTGAATCGTACTCGAAATTACAAGAGGCAATCGTCAGCGGTGGAAATACGGGGAGCATACACATTCAATTTGCAAAAAAGCTGCAGCAAAATCCAGACTGGGTAAAGGCTTATCGCGAAGATCAGGATAAGCTCATGAAGGGTTTGCGATCAACCCAAATCGATAACCGATTTGAGAGCGTAAATGCAAGTAACATAAATGATTTCGTAGACTCGATGAAAAATCAAATCGCAGGGTCGTCTTTATCCAACAAGGATCTCATTTTGGCTAATACATTGGCTTTTGCCCGAACGCTGGGAATCTAGCAAATTCGCCGCTCCCGAGAATAACGGGGTGGATAATCATGCTAAATTCGTCTATTAAATCTGCATTTAATAGACTCTGCACCAGATCGGCGCTTCCCGGAACGATAATGTTGCCTTCGATCTCCCTTTTAAGCTCGGTTATACACGGTTTCAAATCACCGCTAAGCAGTGAGATCGTATCGCCGTAATCACCCCAATGCACTTCCTTAAGTTCACGATAAATTAAAGGGATTGACCTTCAGATCATCTCCTTTCGTCCCCTTAGATCTCTTTCCCCAATAAGGTAATAGGGTAATCTCCTAGGTCGGTTCTGACCTTCTGAGATTACCCTATTTGCGTTGAGCAACCGAGCATTTCCCGATTCACCGAAAGTCGCATCACCTGCTCCAACTAAGGTCTAGGAAATCGCTCTACTTCGGACCATTACAAGTAGAATTGCCAATGTTTATAATTCACTGAGAGGTAATATTTGGTTTAAGTTTCACGCAAACCCATATGACCAACGTTGCAATTAGGAGGTCGGAACATGCGACTAGAGATCAATCAAGTTGGCAAACAATACGAACGGAACCGTTGGGCACTAAATGAAATCAATCTACAATTGGTGCCCGGTATTATCGGCTTACTTGGACCGAATGGAGCTGGGAAGTCGACGCTAATGCGCATTCTCGCAACGATATCCAAGCCCACAAAAGGAACTGCATTGTGGAATGGAATCGATATCGCCAAGCATCCTAATGAACTAAGAAGTACCCTTGGATACTTGCCTCAGGATTTTGGCGTATATCCGCATCTGAATCCTGTCGAGTTCTTACAATACATAGCTGCTCTTAAAGGCTTAAATGTTCGCTATATGAAGTCTCGAATTCTAGATTTACTTGAGCTCCTGAATTTACACGGTGCTATAAAAAGGCCAATCGGTAGCTTCTCCGGTGGGATGCGCCAGCGAATTGGCATTGCGCAGGCTTTGCTGAACGATCCACGGCTACTTATTATCGACGAGCCGACCGTAGGCTTGGATCCGGAAGAACGGATACGATTTCGTAATCTTCTGACGGATTTGTCTGGTGAACGGATTATCATTTTCTCTACACACATCGTATCGGACATCGAAGCGACAGCGGATCAAATTGCAATCTTATCCCAGGGTAACCTGCTGGCGAAGTCGAATCCTAGCCAGCTCTTGAGCAGGATGCAAGGTAAAGTATGGTCGGTTGTCATCTCCGAACAAGAGCTGCAGGATGCGCGATCACGCTGGATGATTAGTGGTACCATTCGACACGAGGATGGAATGCTGCTTCGTATTGTCTCAGATATACCGCCGTTGCCGCATGCAGCTCAAGTTTCTCCTAGTCTAGAGGATGCCTACTTGTACATCAGATCAGCTCAGGAAGAGGGCGTAGGATGAAGGCCCTCCGAACAATCTATCACATTGCTCGTGCTGATTTCTTAGAGCGAGTAAGACAGTTTTCCTTCCTAGTCATTCTCGGACTCAACATGCTAGCAGCGTACTTCTTCGTCCCACCATCTGATGCAGGTTATGTGACACTATACATGGATGAATACCGAGGGATATATAATTCGGCTTGGGTAGGAGGTTCAGTCGCAATTTCCACAACGCTCTTTCTCACCTTATTTGGATTTTACTTGGTGAAGAGCAGCATACAACGAGATGACAGAAACAAAGTGGGACCGATCATCGCAGCGACTCCTGTGGAGAAGCTTCACTATTTGCTTGGTAAGGCATGCAGTAACTATACAGTTTTGTTTACCATCGTGTCGGTCATCATGCTAATGTCATTGACCATGCAGCTTGTCCGGGGAGAAGTGATGCAGGTTGAACTGTGGCCGTTGCTGTCTCCATTCCTGCTATTGACACTACCGTTTATGTTTGTCGTAGCGGCTCTTGCTGTCCTGTTCGAATCCCTTAAAGTGTTGCGCGGGATGCTGGGCAATGTTATTTTTTTCATCCTGTTTATCGGCTTTAGTTCAAGCTCATCCTTATTCGGATTTGGAACAGATGTGATTACGTCAGATATGAGAAATAAGCTCGCCCTATTGCATCCGGATTATTCGGGTGATTATGGGAGTGGCATTCTTATTCTGGATAAGCCGCTTAAGTTGTTTGAATGGAACGGTGTGGATTGGACGAGTGGACTTATTTTGCAGCAGCTATTACTAATCCCTGCGGCATTTGTATTCGTTGTTCTTGCTGCTTTATTGTTTCGAGGCTTTCGGGGGTCTTCCTTCTCAGCAGGTTCTGGCGGTGACGCAGCTGTGAAGAGACAATCTGTGAATATATCTGACGACACGGTTACAGCTACAACTACATCTGCATCAGCTTCATCAACCGAGTCGGAGCGGACTATGTTACGGGCAACTTCACTGGCTCCAGTGCAGCTTCAAAATTCAATTGTCCCACTGATTCGGGCAGAGCTTCGCCTAATGATGAAGAGCGTTTCGCTTGGCTGGTTTGTTATTGCGGCAATTCTCGCTGTTCTCTGTCTTGTACTCCCTTTTACAGTGTCTATGAATTGGATATGGGCAATGACCTGGATATGGCCTATCGTCCTCTGGTCAGAAATGGGAAGTCGAGAGGTTCGATTTCGGACACATACTCTTGTCGCATCAAGTCCCCGTTTCGTCTCTCGTCAATTGCTCGCGGTATGGATCGCGGGATTAATGTTGACCGGCCTTACAGGAAGCGGCATGCTCATTCGGCTTTTGCTGGAGGGAGATACAGAAACCCTCATTTACTGGCTTTCCGCTGTCATCTTCATTCCAAGCCTAGCGCTTGCAGCGGGTGTACTGACGCATACGAAAAGAACCTTTGAGGTGCTCTATATGATCTTGTGGTATTTGGGACCTTTCAATAAAATGCCACTCCTGAATTTCTTGGGGGGCGAGTCTAGCTCATGGGTTAAGGGGACGCTGTACATTTTGATAAGTATAGGATTCCTGTTGATTACTTTCCAGGCGAGAAGACGCTTAGCGCAAAATGGTTGAGTGATTGCGAAATTTCATGGAACAATTTGAGGAGGAATTGAGATGGTTAGAAAATCATTTGGTAAATTTTCCGCGCAATATATGATTTTATTCGGTCTAGTTGGGCTATGTATTGGGGGAATTCTATTTATCTAGAAGTAGCCGGAGTGGATATCGCTATTGTTATCGGCACAACATCTTACGAGGGAACGACAGCAGGACTTATTTTTCTAATCGGTGCTCCGATCATTCTTGTCCTATTAGGCTTTGTAATATCATTATTCACCTATTCATGGAGTAGAAGGTAAGCGACAAACAGAGGGGAGTTTGATTTATTCCAGTGTTCTCTATCTTGACCCCCTATACGTACAGGGATATGATTATAACTTCTGCTAGAGGACAATAGGCATGGCATCCAGTGAGCCATTCAGGGTGTAGTTATTAATTGCCATTTGACTACTTTGGTTGGAATCCATTAAAGTGAAATGCACACTATTCCTATGTGGCAAATTAATATAAAGGGGCACATCATGAAACGCACATATTATTCCCTAACACTCCTATTGATTCTGGCATTCGTCGTAGCTGGCTGCGGAAATGCAAAGAATAATAATACAGGTGCTGATGCTCAAAACAAGCTTAAAGTCGGCATTATGTCCGGTCCTGAAGAGGATATTTGGAAGGTTGCTAAAGAGGTTGCAGCCAAAGACGGATTAGAGCTTGAGCTTATACTTTTCAACGATTATGTACAACCTAATAAAGCTTTGGAAGACGGCCAACTGGACGCGAATTCATTCCAGCATGGACCTTACTTGGATACGTTTAATCAGAATAACGGCACGCATGTTGTGAAGCTAGCTGATACGATTAACTACCCGATGGGTGTATATTCCGAGAAGATTAAAGATTTGACTGAGCTGAAGGATGGCGACGTATTAGGCTTGCCGAATGACCCGACTAACGGTGGAAGAGCCTTGATCCTGTTTGAAAGTGCGGGCCTCATTAAATTAAAAGATGGCGTTGGAGTAACAGCAACGATTCGTGATATTGTAGAGAACCCTAAGAACTTGAAATTCAAGGAGCTGGATGCAGCTTTTATTCCTAAAGCATTGGGCGAATTGACAGCTGCCGTTATTAATACAAACTTTGCAATTGATGCGGGCTTGAGTCCAACTAAGGATTCGATTTATAAGGAGCCAAAGGATTCACCGTGGGTTAATATTATTGCAGTTCGCGAAGCGGATAAAGATAAGCCGATCTATCAAAGATTAGTGAACGCTTTTCAATCGTCTGAGGTTAAAGCGTTAGTCGAGGAGAAGTACGGCGACTCGATGGTTACGGCTTGGTAATAAAAGCGCAATTCACGGACGCAGGTCTCTCTGATTAAAGGGGAGGCCTGTCGTTCTATTTAAATGCTAATTGCAATGATGAGGGAAGGTAGATATTTTTGATTCAATTAGACCATATATCTAAGGTTTTCTATCAAGATAAACGGAAGATCGAAGCCGTCAAGAACGCCACGTTACAGGTGAAAAAGGGTGAGATTTTCGGAATTATTGGATACAGCGGAGCGGGTAAAAGCACATTGATTCGCTGCATTAATTTTCTGGAGAAGCCTACCCATGGCGTTGTTCGAATTAATGGCGTAGATTTAGCAAGCTTGAAGGAAGCAGAGCTACGGGCGACTCGCAGACGTATCGGGATGATTTTTCAAAGCTTTAACCTGTTATCGTCTAATACGGTTTTTGATAATGTGGCAACCCCGTTGTACCTAGTGAATGCGCCGAAAAAAGAAATCGCCAAGAAGGTGCGCGAGCTACTGGAGCTGGTAGGTCTACAGGACAAGGAAACTTTCTATCCTTCCCAGCTATCTGGTGGGCAGAAGCAGCGAGTGGCTATTGCGCGCGCTTTGGCAAGTGATCCGGAAATCTTGCTATGTGATGAGGCGACCTCGGCATTGGATCCGCAAACGACGGATTCGATTCTGGATTTGCTGCTTGAAATCAATCGCAAATATAAGATTACGATAGCCTTAATTACTCATGAGATGCATGTCATTAAGAAAATATGCGATCGGGTAGCTGTGATGGAACAAGGCGAAGTGGTTGAGCAGGGCAAGGTGCTGGACATTTTCTCCAACCCGCAGATGCCCATTACCAAAAACTTTATTAAGAGCATCTTTGACGTCAATCTTCCCGAGCATTTGTGGAATAAAATACAGGATGAGGATTATCCGGGGAAAATTCTACGTATCTCATTTGTTGGAGATCATGCGGGCGAACCGATTCTGGCTGATTTGGCGACCAAATACAATTTGCGCCCGAATATTTTGTACGGGAATATTACGCAAGTGAAGGATACAACGTTTGGCTGCCTTATTATTCGTGTATCCGGTGAAGTGTCGTCTATCGATGCGGGTATTCAAGATTTAATGACACAACAGCTGCAGATCGAGGTGATTGAACATGCTGGCTGATTATATCGATAGCTTAACGGAATACAGCGATTTGTATTGGACCTCCATTAAAGAGACGGGAATCATGGTTGGCTATGGGCTAGTTATTTCCACAATTATTGGTCTGTTTCTAGGCATTGTTCTCGTTGTCACTCGGGCAAATCACATCTACGAGAACAAAGTCATCTACCAGGTGCTGAATATCGCCATTAATATTTTACGTTCTTTACCTTTTATTATATTAATGGTCGCCATTATTCCGTTTACGAAGTTTATAGTAGGAACTAGTATTGGGGTAAAAGGTGCGATTGTGCCGCTTGTTGTGTATACGGCTCCATATCTTGCGCGTCTAATGGAATCAGCTCTCTTGGAAGTAGACAAAGGTGTCATTGAAGCGTTCCAAGCGATGGGAGCCACGCGGAATCAGATAATCGTACGGGTATTGCTGAAGGAAGCGCGACCGGCGTTGATTCTAGGGTTGACGATAGGGACAATCGGCTTAATCGGTGCATCGGCGATGGCTGGAGTTATTGGAGCGGGAGGCTTGGGAGACGTCGCTATTCGATACGGCTACCAGCGCTGGCAGCCTGAAGTGATGATCACCTGCGTTATTCTCCTCGTCGTTGCTGTGCAGGTGGTGCAGTCTTTAGGCACGGTTATCGCGAAACGATTGCGTAAGCGGTAGTTGGCAATAGGTTAGTTGAATGGAGAAATCCACCCTGCAACTTGGGTGGATTTATTGTTGCTTTAGGTTATATAGCACTAGGTGACGCCGCTGTAACGTCACCTAACTAGAAACTATCTTTACACTAACTCGATATACGGTTCACCTAGAATTTCTTTGAACGAATATGCATCAGGCGAAAGCTCCTTATGAACAAAGGCTTGAACCTCATGAGGTTGAAGATCATACATGATTTCAATTTCTTTCGAGAACAACAGAATTTCTTCTCCAAGGAGTTTTGTTAATGTTGGGATTGTTTTAGCTTGAAGAGGCTGTGTTCCCAAGGCTTGCTCCAACGCCTGAACGTAGTTATCCAGCGGACGTGCGCCGACGATTTTTACACCTTTATTGTCTTCATTAACGATTATGATCGTTGGGAATCCTCGAACACCAAGTGATCCAGCAAGCGCAAAGTCTTGCTCCATCAGCTGCTGGCCTGTTGCAGATTCTGCTTCTCGCACAATGGCTTCTCCATCGAGACCCATCTGATTAACGATATCAACTAATACCGACTCATCCCCGATGTTCCGATTAAAGGCAAATACCGCTTCTCTTGCACGACGCAAAAAAGTCCTTCCTAGCTGCTCATCCTTCTGCTGAACGATCTTTAACACTCGGGAGGGTGGGTAAGACGATTGGATGTGATTATCAAGCCATAATGAACCGTCGATCGGCATACGGGAGTGCTCCCCAACTTCTCTCCAGTGTCCCGCTACATCTGAGGGCTTACCGATCCCATTTTTGACATCAGCAAATCCATCCCAACCCTTCAGCAATCCCCCGACCACAGTATGGAACTTGAAGTATTGTCCATATTGCACCTCGAATCTCCTGATAACCGGTTCAAGCGCCCAGCAGTGGGAGCAGATTGGATCGGTGACATAATACAGGTTAACTTTTTTCTGAGGTAGGTTCAGATCGATAATTTCCATTACGTCATCTCCAGCATCACCGCAAACCCCTGTTGTAATATCGCAAGCCATTGGATTGTTACTCATCCTTATTCCCTCTTTTCTTTAAGCATCTTTATGGATTTGGGCCCATTTCTGGATCGGTTCTAAGGCTACAGTCAACGATCGACCCTTTTCCGTTAAAAGATACGAAGTGGTCACTTGAGGCTCGACTGTTACTTTCTTTTCGATTAATCCATACTGGGCGAGCTCGGTTAATTTGATGGAGAGTGCCCTTGGAGTAATGTCTGTAAGATCTCGTTTGATTTCTGAAAAATGGGCGGAGCCGCTCGGACAAAGGGAAAGGTAATGCAGAATTAATCCGTTCCACTTTTTCCCTAATATTTCGAATGAAAATTGTAAATACGGGCAAATGTTAATCGTAATCACCACCTGATATAAAAAGTATACCACTAATATAATTTATATCAACTATATAAAAGTAATTAATTAAAAATAACTCTTTCGAGTGACTTTTTTCGTCTTTTGCAGGGGAATGTAACAAGAACTCGAAATAAGGTAAATACGACTTAGATGAGGAGGATGTAGGATGAAGCCATTTGTGCTCATTACGAAGCATGTGTGTGAAGAGGTTGAGAAGTATCTTCAAGAGCATGTGGACTATAAAATACTAGATCACCGTATAGGAGTTACGCGGGAGCAGGTGCTTCATGAGGTGAAAGAGGCCGATGGCTTGATCACAAGCTTCATGGCCATTGACCGCGAACTGCTGGAGACGGCAAATCGCTTGAAGGCTGTTAGTAATGTTTCGGTGGGCTACAACAATTTCGATCTTGCTGCAATGCAGGAGCGCCGAATCATCGGAACAAATACACCGGGTGTGTTGACGGAGACGGTAGCGGATACGATATTCGGCTTGATGCTTAGTGTGGCCAGAAGAATTCCGGAGCTAGATCAATATATCAGGCAAGGACGTTGGGTGAAGGGCGACGAAGAGACGTTGTTCGGAACGGATGTGCATGGTGCGACGCTTGGTATCATTGGAATGGGCAATATCGGTGAAGCGGTCGCGCGAAGAGCTGCATTGGGATTTGGGATGAAGGTGCAATATTATAATCGCAAGGAGAGGGATTATAGCAAGGTCGGATACGAGCTTCGTTATACGATGATGGACGAGCTTCTTAGAACCTCTGACTTCGTCGTTCTAATGACACCACTGACTGCAGCTACTCATCATTTGATGGGACGGGAGCAATTCCGTCTCATGAAACCGACGGCTTTCTTCATTAATGCTTCACGTGGAGCCACTGTCGATGAACCAGCAATGATTGAGGCATTGCAAGCGGGCTGGATCAGTGGGGCAGGTCTGGATGTGTTCGAGCTTGAACCCATTGACGCGGCTAATCCACTGCTATCCATGAACAATGTAGTTATGCTTCCGCACATCGGCTCGGCTACTAAACAGACGAGGGATGCGATGGCGATGCTGGCAGCTCGCAACATGGTTGCCGCATTGAAGGGTCAGGAGCCTCCGAATGTGGTGACTGAGTTAAAAGGGTTATTGTAGGAATTGGGAGAGAGATCAAACTTGAGCTTGGCTTGGCTTGGCTTGGCTTGGCTTGGCTTGGCTTGGCTTGGCTTGGCTTGGCTTGGCTTGGCTTGGCTTGGGTGGGTTTGGTTTGGTCTGTGTTGGTTTGGTCTGGTTTGGGTTTGGCTTTGCTGTGGAAGAATAGCGTTACGGCATCACTCTATTGACCGAAGAGTGGACTTAAACACCCTAATAACGTTGCGCCATAACGCTATTGGCTTCGGATCCGCGTTTTGGAGGTAGATTTGGAAGAATAGCGTTACGGCATCACTCTATTGTCGGAATAGACGGCTTAAGCATCCCAATAACGTTGCGCCATAACGCTATTGGCTTCGGATCCGCGTTTTGGAGGTAGATTTGGAAGAATAGCGTTACGGCATCACTCTATTGTCGGAATAGACGGCTTAAGCATCCCAATAACGTTACGCTGTAACGCTATTGGCCCCGGATTCGACAGCGCAAGTTGAAGAGGTGAGTTTGAAGGATGCGACCTATTCATACAAATGGGGCAATCACAGAGAGTCTTTATAGACCTTCTGTGATTGCCCCATTTTTAGTTATTTAGATCAGAAAGGATTTAGAACATGGAAGAACACATTCGGTGAAGCCATGCGGTAATAATAGCTGCACCAGCCAATTCCTTTGTTATTAAATCGGTTAGAGGAACTGAAGATTAAGCGCTCTTGCTCGAGCTCTTCGATTCGATTGATCCGACCATCAACGTAGTCGAGAAGCCTGAACGAAGCAGTATCCAGTCGACTGATGACTCCGCCGTAACGGATGTCGATGACTTCCCAGCCGAATGACTTGAACATACGCAGCCATTGGGTGCGGTGTGCCAAGCGAAGCTCGCGAACAGCTTCCGCGATCGCTGGCAGTTCGTCCGTCGCCACGCGTCTCAAAGTATCCATATCCTTAGCATCATAAGCCTGCTTCAGCACGATACCGATCTCGCTTTTGCGTTTAAGCACAGCAGAAAGCTTCTCAGGTACCTCGAACAAATAATCTAGCTCGGCATCAGCGTCACGTTTATCGTGAATTCGTTGTTCCAATGCGGCATAGTGGGCAGCAATGTCCAAGCCTTCAATTTGCTTATCGAACTGTCCGAGCAACACATCTTGATAGAGCAGGAACTTGGAAGGATTGCTTTGCTTGCGGTTATTCGGCTCGGAGCCTGGTGTCTCGTCCAGATCCTTCATCAGCATGAAAGTGTCTGCTTCAATGCCCGTACAGAATTTTACCCGTTCTGCAAGCTGCTCCCAGCTTGGCTTATCCTCTGAATACGCATGTTCCGCATAAAGTTGCAAACCGAGTAACGCTGCGAATGGATTGCCCTCGTTACCGTCATCGCCCCACATCGTCGCGTATACCTCGCGGATGCCTTCCTTTTTACACACTTGCAGCGCTACGTCCGAAGCGTTCAGCGACATACCGTAATTTACGCCAAATGTGTTGAAAATCCATACCGCACCTGCGAAGACCAGATTGCAGCCGATCGGCCTGTGATTAGCAATGACCCTCTCGTAATCCTCTGGCTCCATATGGACGTAATCCCAATACACCATATCGATGTCTTTAGGGATGCGACGAGCCATCTCCTCGGGAATTGTAGTGTTTTTATCGTAATAGTTGCTTTCTGTTCCGGCATTCCCAACAGCTAGCTTTAAGAACATATCGCTCCACATCATCGGCTTCAAGCCGAGGCGACGCGTAACGACGAGCACCTTCTCCAGATGCGCGGTCATGATGTCGAAGCGGCTCTCGTAGCCGTTACGGTCCAAATATTTGCCGCGGCCTAGCTCTTCCGCTTCGTCCATGCCGACATGAATTTTACGGCTGCGGAACGGCGAGCTAGCTGCCAAAATCATTTTCTCAACTAGTGCATCCGAGCGTTCATCCCCGACTAACAAAGCACCTTTCGTATCGCGATAGTGTCGCACGGGCTCCCATTTCAGGAACTCCTCTAAGTGCGCCAGCGTCTGTATGCTCGGAAAAGCCTCAATACCGAATTGGTCGGCGTAATCGTCGATTTCCTTCAGCTCTGCTTGCGAATAACGACCGCGCATGTACCCGAAGTACGGCTCATCATCGACTTCATAGGTATCCTCCATATATAACATGACGGTGTTCATCCCCATCAGGGCCAACTTGTTCAACATGACTTTGAAGCTGTCCAGCGTGAGTATCGCGTTGCGAGACAGATCGAACATCGGTCCGACCTCATCGAACTGCTGCTTCTCCCGAATATGGAAGGATTCACCCTTGCGACTATGTTGCACAAGCAAGCCAAGCGCTCGGAAAAATTGATGCTTCTTTCCGTAACGAATATAGGCTTCGCCTTGTTCTCGGCCGACTTCAAGATCGCCTTCTGACGGTTCTACCCGAACAAGTAATCCATCTTCACTCAACTCGATTCCAAGCTCTGGCAATAGCATCTCAATACCAGACTGTACAGCGGATAAGTCGCCATCGAAGCGCAAATTCATTTGTAAATTCCTCCTGAACCTCATTGGGTGTAGGTAAGACTTATTTCGATACTAAAAACATTATAACGTTATGTTGTTATTGTTTCTATGTTATTTTAATGGATCATAATTTGATAATTCAGTATGAAGATCGAGATCCCTGCGATAAGGCTGACCTGATAGGTGGGAAAGGTCATCTTCCTTGTGAAATCACCAAAAGAAGATAAATCTCAACCGAATCAAGAAATCAATTTGCAACGATATTAACTAGAATATGATAGTGATCCTGAAAAAAATAAGAGAAGTAAGCATGAAGCGTAAATCATAATTTAAGTAAATTGGAGCAATACGATATGATCTCATTTCCGAAGTTGCAACCCGATCGGCTTCTTGAACGTCTGGTAAACCCCAAAGGGCAAATTCGTATGGTTCTGGATACGGATACCTACAATGAAATCGATGACCAGTTAGCAGTGGTCTACGCGATGAAATCCCAGGTCTATTCTCAGATAATCGCTCGAAAAAAGATAAGTCTCTTAAGAGAATAAACGAAAATCTATTAATAACAGAGAGATCGAGAGAATCCTAGAGTAAATACTACCCCTATTTTATTATTTGAATAGTCTGAATATTTGATCTATTCATTGAGTAGAGTTATGATAGGGACATCAAACGAACACCATCTTATCTCTCTTACAGCTCGATTATCCAGCTTCAGGCGAACTAATCGTGACCAAACGGCGATTCAAGAAAGACGAATCGGCCCGGCTCACACCCAATAAATCATCGCCTGGACTGCATAATACACATTTGACACAGAAGGGAGAATCATCCGATGACGTAGCGTGAGGCGAAGCATGCTAGATAACCTCCCAGCATGTGGGTATCCGATGTAAGCGAATTTACGTAAGAAGTTAAGTGATAAGAACGACTTAATACGAACGAAGTAATATGATAGATTAAGGTAAGTAGTTATATATGAAGTTAAGTAATTGAGTTTAAGTAAGGTAAAGTAATTGATGTTATATTAATGAAGTGAAAAATCTGAAACGATGTGCGTGAGAAGCATATACCGGAGGTTTCTTTTTAACAAATGAATAGCGTATCGAACTATTAGCCCCGTTCATGGACATCCATGGATGGGGCTTTGATGTTGAAAATTTTTACATATGTGCAACTTTATTCTCTATTTATCGTTTAATGATTAATGACACAGTGATAACTTCTTAGAGGAATTTAATGATAACTTCAGCAATGGATTGTGTCTAATCGTTCTTCAACGAGAGGCTAGGTGTAATTTTTATGTCAATTATTCGTTCCAAGTCTGTGCTATTCAGAATGTTTGTTTTAGCTTGTAGCTTGTTTCTCGTTATTCCTGCTGTAAATACATTTGCCGCTGAAAAAGATAGCGTCTCCACAAAGCCAGTATTGGTGGATGCTGTAATCAAGGTAGGAAGTACGACGGCTGTCGTTAATGGCAAGAAAATGACCATTCAGCCGATCTACGATAATAAAGGTGTGATGATGGTGCCTGTAAGTCTACTAATTAGGGCATTTCATCTCAATTACAGCTATGATCGGTCGGATAAGACCCTTAGATTTGATACTCGCATGTACTCCTATCACCATATCACTGCGCAAATTGGAAAAGTAAATGGTTCGGATAATAGCAAGGGAGTTAAGCTTTCTGCCGCTCCAGTAGAGAAGATGGGCTCCATTATGGTCCCACTGCGAAACATGGTAGAGCTTCTTGGAGGAACGGTAACCTATAAAGCTTCAACGAAGGAAGTCCGTATTCTAGCCTACGAGAATCCTATTCTTGATGCTGAGAAGCGGACAGGTGACAGTCGCTATTCTTGGTCCATGAGTGCCTTGAATCAAATGGAGGTAGTACCTCAGACTGAACCCGATGAGTGGCAGGTTATTAAAGGGAAATACAATAAAGGTAATATAGATGGTTTCAGTGTCTTCGTGAAGGTTACGGAGAAGAACGAGGATCTGACGCTCGAAGGCTTGAGGCAGCAAGGAATTACTCTGATTGGTGAGCAAATCTTCAAGCATCCAGCCGGCGACTTCATCGTCACATCAACAAAGTACCAAATTGCCGACCCTTGGGCGGGCTCCAAGATTGTAAATGAACAGACATGGAGATTAGAGAAGGACGGACACTATTACTATATTAAGTTCTATCAAGAGAACAATGGGATGGTAGAGAATTACTATGCCGAGCTGGAGCGTATTGCTCATAAAGTAATGGAAACCTTTCAAACAACGATAGACGTCAAAGATTCTAATCTAATAGATGTTGCAAGCCCAGCTAAAAGGTAAGAAGAGTGACAAGGGATAAATGGTTATAAAGAAGGGGCGCTTGTATGGCGCAACCTAGGGGTATTCCGAAGACTGCTAAATTAGCGGTTGTGGGAATACCTTATTTTTTTATAAAAAATGTAAATTTGTCATATGACAAAGTGATGACAGCTGTCACTAGGCGATTTGGGGTGATTTGTATATATTTGTTGATATGCCTATGGATGATAGGTCAATAGGTCTAATTGATATGGTCGAGAAGGAGATTACACAATGCCAACAAGTATGTCTATAAGAAAGAGTTTAGTTCTGTTTTTATGTTTGGCTCTAATCGTAAGCTGGGGTGTAACGCTTAAGCCTGCCTCATCCCATGCAGCAGACCCTTCCTTAGCGTCTCCGTTGTTGGAAAGCCCGGTAGATGGTTCTTTCATTAATTCTTCAGCATTTACCCTTCAATGGAGCGCAACGAACGGAGCTGAGTATTATTACTTGATGGTTGCCACTGATGCCGACTTCGATGACTTGGTGTTTGACCGTGGACTTCAGCAAAATTCCTTTGATGTTACAGGGTTGGTGAGAGGAATAGAATATTATTGGCAAGTCGAAGTGTATGATGCTGATGATAATTTCTTATCGGTATCTGATGTCTCTCGTTTCAAGGTGTTTACCGATAGTGAGGCAAAGCCTATGAATCAGCCGGTGGAGACACTGTATTCGGGTACAGAAGTGACTCTCGATGGGGACAAGCTTGAATACACTGATGATACTACTTACGATGTCATCGAGCTTCCATTTCCGTTTACTTTCTATGGGGAGACCTATGAGGATATCTATGCTACTTCCAATGGCTATCTCTTGTTCGATCCGGACATATCGGTCTCAAAAATCGCTCCATTTCATTATGATCTATATGTGACTACAAAGAGCAAAGTCGTATATACGACTATCGGAGACGCTCCGAATCGGAAATTCGTGATGCAATATACGAATATGCTGACCTACAATAAAAGGAACAGTACTACCCCCTTTGGGACCTTCCAAATTATACTATATGAGTCGACGAATAATATTCAATTTCAATATCCTTATCTTGTAGGACTTACTCATGGTTATGACGCATTTGGCGCCAATGCCCGGATAGGGATTTTTAGCGACACGGACGCTGTTAAATTTTCCGATGGACAGAAGAGCTTAAGGGAGAAGCAAGCGATTAGGTTTACACCATCTACGGATGAAGGCAGTTATATGATGTCAGGTGATGCCGATTACGAATCTATATTGTTGATCCCTGATACATTCCCTGACACCTCGTTATTGGGGAGTCCAGCGGATGGTTCATATGTAACTAGTGTATCCCCGGCACTTAACTTCAATTGGGCTAATGAGAGCGATGCAACCAAATATAGATTATTAGTATCCACGAATGCTGAGTTTATGAACGTTGTTAAAGATGAAGTAGGAATTACGAGCACTTCCGTCGACCTAAGCGGATTGGAGGAAGGCACGAAGTATTATTGGAAAGTCGTTGCTTACAATGCAACTGGCAATTATACGTTTTCCAACACGAATCAATTTGTGACGATAGAATCGAATCCGTCGATAACCGTTGAGACTGACAACGCAAGTTTGATAACTTCCATGACGGCGACAGTCGGAGGAAATGTTTCCGCTACTGGCATTGCACCGGTTGCAGAGCGGGGAATTGTATATTCCTTAAATGCCAATCCGACTTATAGCGATAATAAAGTCGCAGCCGCCACAGGCGGAACAGGCGTCTTTACGGTTGATCTCGCTGGACTTCAATCCAATTCGACCTATCATGTTCGTGCGTATGCGATTAGCGAAGGCAGAATTACTTACGGACAAGATGTTTCTTTTACTACATTACGCTCTACAGCGAGCTTGAGTTCGTTGAGCCTGAGCGGAGTCGCATTAAATGAATCTGTAAGCGGAAGCGTTTATTCGTATACGGCAAGGGTGCCTTACTCTGTGTCTAGCACCGCCGTGACAGCTACGGTGAACGAGGCGGTTTATCGTAGCGTAACCGCGAACGTGTACAATAGCGGAAATTCACTTGTGTTTGGTCCGATCAACTTGGCAAGTGGAGTAATGAGCAGCGCAATTCCACTTAACGTGGGTATGAATAAAATCGAAATCGTCGTCTTGTCCCTGGACGATACGGGCACCACCTACACGGTAACTGTAACTCGTGCTGCGGCAGCTACTCCTCCAAGCGGAGGCGGTGGTGGCGGCCCGAGCACGGTGACATCGAAGAATGGGAAGCTCACTCTTCCAGTAGGTAAAGCAGGAGAAGTCAGCCTGGATAATGAAATCGAGTTAATCATTCCGGCTAATGCTTCCAAGAAGCAACTGGAGCTTACAATCGAGAAAATGTTGAGCACACAAGGTTTACTTAGCAATAAAGAGATTCTAGCGAGCTCAGTCTTCGAAATTCTGAAGAATTTCACGGAAAACTTCGATAAACCGGTCACAATTACATTATCATTCGACCCATCGAAATTGAAGAGCGGCCAGACGGTAGCGATCTTCTACTACGATGAAGTGAAGAAGGTTTGGGTAAAAGTCGAAGGTGGCAAGATCAGCAAAAATCGCATCAGTGCAGACGTTAATCACTTCACGAAGTTTGCAGCACTCGTTGTAGATGAGAAAACAGGCTTGCCTATAACGGAGCAATCGACGGAACAACCGAAAGATACGACAACGGAAGTTAAATTCAGTGACATCAAGGGTCACTGGGCAGAAGTAAGTATCAAGCAAGCCGTATACAGCGGCATCGTGAAAGGCTACACAGACGGCACGTTCAAGCCGAACGCGACTGTAACACGCGCTGAATTCGCAGTAATGCTGATGAACGCGCTGAAGCCATCAGGTAACGGTGCGGAATTAAGCTTCTCAGATAATGCGAAGATTGGAAGCTGGGCGCAGAAAGCGATCGCGCAAGCGGTACAAGCTAACATCATCAAGGGCTTCTCGGACGGCACGTTCCGTCCGAACGAACAATTGACACGCGCCGAGATGGCATCGATTATCGCCAACGCGCTCAAGCTGACTGCTGAAGCGAATGCTACTACTGGATTCGCCGATGACAGCAGCATCCCAACATGGGCGAAAGGCGCAGTAAGCGCATTGAAGAAGCTTGAACTCGTATCAGGCAAAGGCGGCAACAAGTTCGATCCTAAAGCGACAACAACAAGAGCAGAGGCTGTAACTGTGCTTCTGAAAATGCTAGAGCAAGCGAGTAAGAAATAAGCAATTAATAGAAGAGGTTATTCCAATGGTGCCGTAACAGTCACCGTAGGAATAACCTCTTCCTCTGCATTTTATACCATTAAAATACAATTTGTCATATGACAAATCGATGACACCAGTCACTATTCGACAATGGAAATTTCCATTAGAGTTATATCCATATGAATGAATAGAGAAGTCATTCAAAGATTGATCAACTGAGGAGAAATGGATATGAACAATATTAATGGAGGTAATAGAATGAGAAGTTTCAAAAAATCAATAGCTTTATTCCTTGCAATCTTATTGCTGATAAATGTGTGGGTTCCCTCGAAGAGTTATGCGGCAGGGGGGAGCGGGGGTGATAACCTCTTTGACGTGTATTCTCACGGGAGTAGCATATATGGCTTTGTGCTTGACAGCCAAAATAACATTTATTTTATATCAGGTGCTACAATTCAGAAGTTTAACACGGCTACAGGGAATGTCATACACATCGCAGGTAAAGCTGGAGGCAGTACCACGAACGGCGCACTGGCAAAAGATGCCGATATAGGTGCCCCCAATGGATTAGCGATTGATAAGCTCGGTGATTTATATATTGCGGATACCTATGGTCATCGTATTCTTAAGCTCACTTTTAATGGTGCTAATGATACGATCGAGACGATTGCAGGAGTTTATCAGAATTCCGTATCGAATTCGTGCCTGGCTGGTTCTTCGGTAAAAATACAGTCTCCCATCGATTTAGCGATTGGTGTAAATGCGGCTGGAGATGATATTTTATACTTCACGGGAAGTTCCAAGTGCGTTCAATCATTGAATCTCAACTACGGTCCTACCAATGGCTGGCCCGTCGAGGCGCATGTCACGTATACGAGAGGTCTGAATCAACCGAAAGCAATAACAATGGGTCCCAACAAAGAACTGTACATTGCGGATTCTGGGGATCGTACGGTTAGAAAATATGATCCTTCAACGGACACTCTTTCTATAGTTGCGGGGATAAGTGGCTCGGAAGGTGATAGTCTATTTTCCGGAGAAGGCTCGCAGGCGACTGCTGTTGCTTTAAAAAGCCCAGCGGGCGTTGCGGTAGACAATGCTGGAAACCTCTATATTACCGATTCGGCGTATCACATGATCTTTAAGGTAAACACAAGCGGACAGATTAGCAGATTCGCGGGAACCGGAACGGCTGGAACAGCTGGTAATGACGGTCCAGCGATTGACGCTCAATTGAACACGCCTAAAGGACTTGAATTTGGAAGAAACGGAGAGCTTTATGTCATTACTTCGAATAAAGAAGTCAAGGTTGTTCAAAAGGGTTTTAAAGTCCTGTATAACGGAAACGGCAGCACTGGGGGAAGTGCACCGGAGTCTAAAATTTATAATCACGGTACGGTGGTAACGGCATCGGATAAAGGAAGTCTCGTAAAAACGAATGCTACTTTCGAAAGTTGGAGTACCCAGGCGGATGGTAACGGAACAACCTACATGGCAGGAGCCCAACTACCCGCGCCAGAGAGTGCTTTGACGTTGTATGCCAAATGGAAGCTCAACGGGTATGCGCTGAATTACGTCGCGGGGGAGGGCGGAACGATCACGGGCAATCTCTCCCAAGTGATTACTCATGGAGGAAGCGGGACTGCGGTAACAGCAAAAGCGAATACGGGGTATGTTTTCGAGAAGTGGTCCGACGGGAAGACGACCGCGACTCGTACCGACAGCAACGTAACGGGCAATCTCAATATTACTGCCCAATTCAAAGAACTCAAGTATAAGGTCACCTATATCGTTAACGGAGGCGTTGAAATACCGGTTGAAGATGTTGGGGTAAACGGTTATGCTTCCAATCCGACGCCAACAAGAGAGGGCCATGCGTTCAAAGGCTGGTTCGCAGATAGCTATTTAATGACTACAATTCATTTGCCGTCCGTGCCGATCGTAAAAGATACGACGGTATACGCTAAGTGGGAGATTAACCTATACTGGCTGAATTATTCGGCGGGTGAAAATGGAACGATTACGGGGAACCTGACTCAGCTTAATTTGCCTTACGGTAGTAATGGGACTACTGTCACAGCGGTACCGAATTCGGGCTATGTATTCCATAGTTGGTCCGATGGTAATACAGACGCAATACGCACAGACAAGAACGTATCAAAGAATATCTCCGCAGGCGCAAGTTTTGTAAAGGCGTACAACGTGACATTTGCTGTCAATGGGGGCACTGCAGTTCCGCCTCAGTTAGTTAGAAACAACGGCAAGGTTACGGATCCGGGTACGACTAGAGAAGGTTACGATCTCGTTGGCTGGTACTCTGACAGCGCCATGCAAATCCCATTCGACCTTGCGTATAATCAAGTTTTACGGGATCTCACTTTGTATGCGAAGTGGAAGATTAAATCCTATACGTTAACCTACACGGCGGGACCAAATGGTAAGGTGAACGATGCGCCATTCGTTACGCGTAACGTGAATCATGGCGCGAGCGGCCCGGTGGTTACGGCCGAGCCGGATCAGGGTTACGTGTTCGTTAAGTGGAGCGATAACAAGACAGAGAAATCTCGTACGGATCTGAACGTGACTGCGAATCTGAACGTGACGGCAAACTTCGATCTTCTTAAACACAAAGTAAGCTTTGTGAGTAACGGGGGCACCCCGGTTGAGAGTCTGGACGTAGTCGATCAAAACACTGTTGAATTGCCAACACCTCCAACCAAACCGGGACATGGCTTCGTAGAATGGTATACGGATATAGAGCTGGAACATAAGTTTGTTTCTACGACGCCGATTACTAAGATCACGACCTTGTATGCCGGATGGAAGGCTAACGAGTACACGCTGAACTATACTGCTGGTGACAATGGAACGCTTACCGGAACCGCGGTGCAAACCGTGGAGTATAACAAGAATGGTAACCAAGTAACGGCGGTTCCGAATACAGGTTACGAGTTCGAGAAGTGGTCTGATGGAAAGACAAGCGCAGCTCGACAGGACAATAATGTAGCTGGAGATATTAGTGTAACTGCACAATTTGCCAAGCTGTACTCTGTATCGTTTATTGTTTACGGAGGCACTCCGGTAGCGGCTCAGAGCGTCGCTAACAATAAATTCGCAACTGCACCGACGATAACGAAAGAGGGCTATGGCTTTGCGGGATGGTACACAGACAGTAGTTTTAATACGCCATTTAACTTAGCAACTATGCCGATCGTCACGGATACGGTATTACATGCGAAGTGGAATATTAACCAATATACGCTGAGCTATGCATCAGGATTGAACGGTACGGTTACCGGAAAGTTGATGCAGAACAATATAGACTATGGTGCGGACGGGACACCGGTCACAGCTGTGCCGGATGAAGGTTATGCCTTCAAGACGTGGTCAGATGGAGTGACAAGTGCAACTCGAACGGATACGAATGTAACAGATGATATTAACGCAACGGCACAATTTGTAAAGCTTCATACGGTTAGCTTCGAAAGCGGTGGTGGTAACGTAGTTGCTGATCAGATCGTAATGGACAACGAGCTAGCTGCAGCAGTGGTGATGACGAAAGACGGTTACAGCTTTGCAGGATGGTACTTAGAAACGACTTGGGATACACGGTATGACATTGATACTACGCCAATAACTAAGGACACGATCTTGTTCGCGAAATGGGTAGTGCTGATTCCTGGCGCTCCGGTTGTTCAATCAGTCGTTCCGGGTAATGCAACAGTGACCATTCAATGGGCAAGCGTTCCGCATACTACGGGTTATCAAGTATTTATGAGCTTGACATCGGGTGCGTATGACCCACAATCGGCGATATCGGTTGGGAATTCTGTCTATAGTTATCAAGCGACAGGACTAGTGAACGGAACGACATACTACTTTGTCGTGAAGGCGATGAATGAAAGTGGTGAAGGCATCGATTCGAATGAAGTGAGCGCTGCGCCAAAAACCGTACCAGGGGCACCAACGGATGTAGTTGCGACGGTAGGAAATGGTCAAGCAACGATCCAGTTCACGGCTCCGGGCGATAACGGGGGAAGCCTGATAATGGGGTATAAAGTGACTTCTACTCCAGGCAATATCGTAGCCATAGGTGCATCAAGTCCGATTACAGTAACGGGGTTAACGAATGGAACGGCTTATACATTCACAGTAGAAGCGATCAACGTTGCTGGCAATAGTGCAGCTTCGGATGTTTCTAACGCAGTGACACCAATCGCTCCGGTAACTCCTCCGTCTGTTGGAGGCGGCGGTGGTGGAGCACCAACATCGACGACGGACGGTAAGCTCACTCTTCCTTCGGGTAGCGCAGGCGGGACCAAGCTGGGAGACGAGATCAGTGTTTCTATTCCAGCGGGAGCAACGGTTCAAGAACTGAAGCTGACGGTAGAGCAGGTTCTGAATACAGCGAATCTTGCTGAACAGGGTGAAATCATTGCCAGCCCAGTATTCGAATTGCTTAAAAATTTCTCGGACAACTTTAAGAATCCAGTTACTCTGACGCTCAAATTTGATCAGACCAAACTGAATAGTAATCAAACGGTTGCGATCTTCTATTATGATGAAGTTAAGAAATCATGGGTAAAAGTTACAGGTGGCAAAATAAACGGAAATCTGATTAGTGTAGATGTGGATCATTTTACGAAGTATGCGGTTCTTGCTGTTGACAAAGCCACAGGAGAGCTTGTAACGGAAAAGGTAACTGAAGGTACAACAGAAGGTGCAACGGAAGTGAGCTTCAACGACATCGCCAGCCACTGGGCGGCAGCAAACATTAAGCAAGCTGTTCAGCAAGGTATAGTAAAAGGCTACACCGACGGCACGTTCAAGCCGAACGCGACTGTAACACGCGCTGAATTCGCAGTGATGCTGATGAACGCGTTGAAGCCAGCGGGTAGCGGTGCGGAGTTAAGCTTCGCAGACAATGCGAAGATCGGAGCTTGGGCACAGAAAGCAATCGCGCAAGCGGTACAAGCTAACATCATCAAGGGCTTCTCGGACGGAACATTCCGTCCGAACGATCAATTGACACGCGCAGAGATGGCGGCAATTATCGCGAATGCACTCAAGCTGACCCCTGAAGCGAATACTGCAACAGGCTTCGCCGATGACAAGGACATTCCAGCATGGGCGAAAGGCGCAGTAGGCGCTTTGAAGAAGCTTGAACTCGTATCAGGCAAAGGCGGCAACAAATTCGATCCGAATGCCACAACAACAAGAGCAGAGGCTGTAACTGTGCTTCTGAAGATGCTAGAGCAAGCGAGTAAGTAAGTAATAGGCGTTAATAGGAGTAAATAGAAGCGAATAGAAGAGGTTATTCCAAGGGTGTTATAACGATAACCTGAGGGATAATCTCTTCTTGCCAAGTAGATCAAATTTACTAGAACCGATGATATAATAGGCGGAAGGGACTTGATCATGAGAGATCCGACAATCGATGCAGCCAGGGAGTTTGACATGATGTTTGAATTGCAGGGTTATCGAACGATAGAGATGCTCGGAAGCCAAAGGGATATCAGCTTATATCGGTTGCAACGTTACGAGGATCGGCTGAGTGTCATTGCCATGACGACGCGTGATGGGTATCCGGACGAGAAACAGGTTTCGGCCTTTCATCATCAGTACGATATGCTTCGTAAGCTGGACGGCAAGGGAGCGCTGGAAGCGTATAGCTTGGAGACCGAATCAGATCGTCCGGTCTTGCTTCTTCAAGATATCGGGGGGAACACACTCGATCAAATCATACGTTTGCGTGGAGACGATGCGGGGTTATCCGATCTTCTTCGCGTTGCAATAGCCGTTGCTGATAGTCTGATGCAGATTCACCGTGAGAAGGTTACGCTCCATGAAATTACACCTAGTCATATTCTAGTCAATCCAGAAACCTGCGAAGCTAAATTCGTCGATATTCGGTTATGCTCGGATGGCTCAGATAAGAGTCCACTTTCTTCGTTAACGGACCGTCCGGACTTCGTTCTGCCCTATATCTCGCCCGAGCAGACAGGCAGAACCGGGGGGACGCCGGACTATCGTTCGGATTTCTATTCGCTAGGCGTCACCTTATATGAATGGTTGTCCGGCAGCTTGCCGTTCGAGATAAAAGACGTGATGAACATCGTCTACCATCATCTTGCGATTGTACCTCAACCGCTTCACAATAAGCATGCCTCTATTCCTAGGACAGTATCCGACATTATCGGCAAATGTATGGAGAAGAGCCCCAATACTAGATATGAGAGCGCCTACGGGCTCAAGTCGGACCTGGACACCTGTCTGGCCATGCTGGAGAGAACGGGGAGGGTAGAATCGTTCCCACTGGCCGAGCGGGACATTCCGAATCAACTGACCATTCCGTCGTGGATCTACGGTCGAAGCTCCGAGCAAGCGTGCCTTCTCAATGCGCTGAAACGCGCGGCAGAAGAAACGGTAGAGTTGGTCGAGGTAAGCGGAGGAGGGGGAATCGGAAAAACCTTCTTCGTCATGGAAACCCTTCGCAAAGCGGTGCCTAAGGAAGGGTTGTTTGCCAAGGGGAAATTCGATCCTCATCGTGCTCCCCCCCCTTACGACGTATGGATTCAGGCGATCGGTGAATTGGTTGGTCAACTATTGACGGAGAGCACGTTACAGATCGAAGTATGGAAGCTACGTATTCTGGACGCTTTAGAAGGCTATGCGCAAATCCTGGTCGAACGGGTTCCTAAGCTGGAATTGTTGATCGGACCACAGCCGTTTATACAGCCGTTACCACCGCTTGAGGCTCAACGTCGCTTCCATCTCATTCTGAATCGGTTTTTCCAGCTGTTCGCGTTCCGGGATAGACCACTTGTCCTGTTTCTTGACGATCTTCAATGGGCGGACGAAGCCTCGCTTCAATACTTGGCTCATTTGTTGGAAGATTGGGAGACGAAACATCTTCTTGTCGTTGCGGCTTATCGGGAAGAGGAATTTAGGGTGCCACATACACTAAGTCACATGGAGACTCGATTGGCGAAGCGAGGCGCGACGATGAGCCGCATTCATCTGAACCCGCTCCTATCCGCGGATCTGAAGCATATGCTGAGCGATACCATGCGCGATATCGAAGTGGATACCGATGATCTGGTCTCAGTTCTGCTACAGAAAACGGATGGAAATCCTCTGTTTCTCAAGCAAATCCTTCAAGATTTGTTCGAGGCAAAATTGATAAAATTCGATGAATATAGCGGACGATGGCTATGGAGCTTATTGCACATATCCGAGACTAACGTTGCTGATAATACCGCTGCTTACATATCGGTAAAGCTTAAGCATCTGCCTTCTTCCACCGCACGTGTGCTGAGTCGAGCCGCATTTTTAGGAAGCCCATTTGCATTAGAGAGCCTGCTCCCTTTTGTTGAATACTCCGCTGACGAATTATCGGGCATTTTGGATTATGTCGTACGCGAAGGATACCTGCAAGTATTCAGTGAGGTAGACAAGCAGTACAAGTTTCAGCACGATCGGATTCAGCAAGCAGCTTACGCGTTGCTCGATGATTACGATCGCTCCGACCTGCATCTGCGAATAGGGATGTCGCTGGCGCAGCGTATGAGAATGCTTGGAGACGTCAACGAGTTTGAAGTCGTCAACCATCTGAACCGGGCATTGAATCATTTTGAGCGTCCGGAACAAAAGCTGGAATTGGCTGACTTAAATTTGCAAGCGGGATTGAAAGCCAAGCAATCTACCGCATACGAGACCGCTCTGGTATACATGCGTCACGCCATGGAACTGCTGGTGGATGTCGATTGGGATAAAAACTACACGCTCGCTTTTCGCGTTTTTCGGGAGCGGGCGGAACTCGAATTTCTATGCTCAAATTTCGACGGGGCGAACGAGATGTTCCAGTTGCTGCTGACGAAAGCGACCTCCAATATGGACAAAGCGCTTGTCTACAACATCATGATTCGATTGGAATCCAGCAAGGACAATTACGCGGAGGTCATCTCCTTGGGACTTCAAACGTTGGCTTTGTTTAATATCAGGCTCCATCGCCAGTCGATTCAACTGCTGCGCCAAGGGCTTCGGTTGAACCGCAAGCTTCGCAAGCATACGATCGAATCGATTACCTGCTTGCCCCCCATGACCAACGAAGTTAGCAAGATTACGATATCAACTTTAGTTCACACGAGCAATGCATTGTTCTTCATGGATAAGAAGGGGTGGCTAGCGGCGACATTCATGATGGTCGAGATGACGTTGGATGAAGGGATGTCGCCCGAGGCATCGATTGGTTTTGTCGGATATGCCATGTACCAATGCTTTTCCTTCCATCGCCTTGAAGAAGCATTCAAATGGGGCATGCTGGCTTATGAATTATCCAGGCCGTACCCGATTTTGCACGTTAAGACGCTTACCGCGTTCTCTCTTTGTCACGACAGCTGGCGCAAATATAAGCCGGAGCTACTTGATACGTTCAGCGAACATGCCGGCAAAGTCGGGCTGGAGTCGGGAGATCTGTGGCAAGGGAATCAGAGCGTGTTGATCAGTTGCGGGTTGATGTTTCAGTTCGGGTATCCGATTAGGGAAGTTTATGATCGGATGCTTGCGTCTTCCGGAGCGTTTCGCCGCCATAACAACGAGCTTCTATGGAAGCAGGCGACTATTCTGGTTGCAACGTTTGAGCGACTTACGGGATTTCGTGCAACCGGAGATCCATACCCGGTCGATGAAGTAGGCAAGCCCGGCTATAGCGAATCGGTTCATGGCGATAACCCCCAATTGATCGAGGAACTGGTCTGTGGGTATCACTATATTCCGGATTATATCTTTGGCCGTTATCAAGAGGCGAACGAGTGGTTGAAGAAGTCAGCAGCGATACTCGCATCGCGCCCACCCGACATTGTCAATACTCATCAATTCACATACGAGGCGCTTGTCTGGGCACAGCTATTCGAGGAGCTTCCTACGAAGGAACAACGGGCATGCTGGTCTGGCATGCGCGAACGTCTGAAGAGATTACACGTGTTTGCTAAGCGTTGTCCTGAAAGCTATTGGCATAATTATTTGCTAATCAAAGCCGAAATGGCCCGGCTGAAGGGGAAAAGCCGACAAGCCGAACAATTATACGCTGAATCGATTGAGTGGGCTAGAACCTACGGCCAAATCCATAGTGTAGCCATAGCTGCGGAATGCTGTGGTAAATATGGACTTCGTCAAGGTAAACTGCATTTGGCGAAAATTTATTTAACGGAAGCGTATGAATCATATCTTCAATGGGGGGCAACCGTGAAAGCGGCCGATATGGAGCAACAATACGGCCATCTTCTGAACATCAAGCGGGAGTCGGGGATAGAACGCATTGATTATTTGTCCGTGGCTCAATCCGCGCAAGTATTGTCCGGCGAAATGGAAATGGGTAATTTGCTGGACACGATGATGCGTACGATGCTTCAGAATGCCGGGGCGGATTTCGGAGCGCTCTTATTCGAGCAGGATGGAGGATGGACGGTCGAAGTGTTCGGGACGGCAGAAGAGCTTAATATCGGGTCCATTCCGATCGAGTCCATCCCGATTGAAGAGTTTGACCTAATGCCCGCAGCCATTGTTGGATACTCAATCAGAACGAGAGAGGAAGTCGTTCTGCACGATGCAGCCAAAGAAGGGATGTTTACCCGTAATCCGTACGTGAGGAACAATGGGGTGAAATCCATCCTTTGCCTACCGATCATGCATCAGAATAAGTTGATTTGTGTGCTCTACTTAGAGAATAAGCTATCGCCTAACCTATTCACTTCGGAACGGCTGGACGTCTTGAAGCTGCTCGCAGCGCAATCCGCCATCTCTATCGCGAATGCCAAGCTGTTCACGGGCATTCAAGAGCTGAAGAATAGCTTGGAAGACCAGGTGGAGGAGCGGACGCGCAGCCTGGAGCGCTCGATGCTTGAGACATCCGCTGCGCTGGCCGAAGTGTCCGTCTATGAGGAACGAAACCGTATTGCTCAGGAAATTCACGATATCGTCGGACATACGCTTACCTCGACGGTTATCCAGATTGAAGCGGGCAAACGACTGATGAGTAAGGATGCCGGGGAAGCCACGCAACGGTTAAAGGAAGCGCAAGATCTCGTCCGCCATGGCTTGAACGAGATCCGGGGCTCCGTTCATATGTTGAAGGAAGACAGGTACTCCGATCTTGCTACGATGCTGAATCAATTAATGAGAGATACTGAGCGTAATACGGGAGTGGTCATCTCATCGGAGCTGGAGGAGCTAATCGAACTGCCGACAACTCACAAGAAGACGATCTATCATGCGTTGCAGGAAGGCTTGACGAATGGGATTAGGCATGGTGGAAGCGCGGAATTCCGATTCAGCCTGCATAGCGTCGATTCGAATGTGTGTTTCAGGCTTGAGGATTTCGGGAAGGGTTCAGAAATGATCAAGATGGGCTTTGGCTTGAGAGCGATGAATGATCGTGTGGAGCAATTGGGCGGAACACTCGCGATCGACTCCCGGCAAGATCAAGGTTGCTTATTAAAGATCGATTTACCCTATCCATCACGGAAGATTGGGGATATGAAATGAAGAAAATCAAGCTTGTCATTGCCGACGATCAGATGCTAACGCGGGAAGGACTTCGGACGATACTGGATTTGGAAGACGACATGGAGGTCGTCGGATTGGCCAAGAACGGCGAGGAAGCTTGCATCTTAACAGAGGAGCTTCAGCCGACTCTAGCATTGCTAGATATACAGATGCCGGTAATGGACGGCATTGCCGCGCTTAAACGGATCAAGTCGAGCTGTCCTGACACGCTCGTCTTGATTCTAACGACCTTTATCGATACGGATTACATCGTCGAAGCGATGGCTAACGGAGCCAACGGCTACATGCTGAAAGACATGGACGGGGACAAAATGATCGCCTCGATCCGCGATACGGCTGTCGGTCAGTTCGTTCTTCCGGCTGCCGTCGCGGCCAAGCTGGCAGTGAGAATGAACCAGATCGCTGGGGTTCATGATCATGGGCATAAAAAATCAAGCCTCGATGGGATCAAGCTGACAGAAAGAGAAGAGGAGCTGGCCAAGCTCATTATCAGAGGGTTGAACAACCGCGAGATTGCGGAGTCTCTGAATGTTGCTGAGGGTACAGCACGTAACTATATCAGTACTCTTTACAGTAAGCTCGAAGTCGTCGATCGTGCGCAGGCGATGATCCGTCTACAGACCTTGCTTTAATATCATTGATTACTCATAGCTCCATTATAGTAGAAGCACAGCATCGCCAAACGTATCGGCGGGGTGTGCTTTCTTTGTGTTTACAGGACGGAATGAACTTTTAACTTACCAGAAAAGTCTAAATGATATACGCATTCCAATACTTTACAGCGGATAGAAAGGAGAACCGTCTATGAAATTGAACAGGAAGGTTATGATTACTGCATGTGCGGCGTTTATGTTTTTATCGGGATCGGTTATCGCCACTGCTCCTGCAACCCGAATTTTTATTAATCATGTAGAATTTTCTAGTAGTACCTTCAAGTTGAATGTGGATAAGGGAACAACGATGGTATCCTTGAGATCCATAGTGGAACAGCTCCGTGGAAAAGTGAGCTATAAGGATAATAGTATCTATGTGACTATGCCGGAATCCTCTACTCTATCCATGCAAGTAAATAGCTTGGAAAATGCACTAAGGTCTGGATCGCCTGAAGAAGCCATTCAAACATGGATTAAGGGAGTGCAAAGAAGAAGTGGTGCGATGCAGTACGCAGTCTTATCGCCAGATCTCCGTGAAAGCACTAAACAGGAATTCGAAGGAAATTTTTGGGTAACCGGTGGTTCTAGCCCGCGCATGGGTAACGTCGAGCAGTTCAATACCAAGAAAATAACGCCAGATCAAGTTCTAATCTCATTTGATTATCCGCTTGTGGTAATGACTGAAACGATTGGAACAGGGCATGCCTCTATTACGGTGAACAAGATAAAACGGGAATCGAACGATTACTGGGCCATTTCGGATATTATTCTGAAGGACCCTGAGGATACTGGAATAATGATTGGAGCAAATGATCCGAGTCAATTATCCTAAATATTTCGTTCGGATCATTTGCATATGGTGTGTTTCGTGACCAGCGATGAAGAACGCGGCTGCGCGAGCGCTGAGGGGATATTCATTGAATTCACCTTGACGAAGAAGGGCATCCTCCGTTAGGCTGTCGACGAGTGTGATCGTAGATTTCCGGACGGCAGAGTAATCCGCAATCACATACGAAGCAGGGAGGAGTTCGAAGGGTGAGTTGTCGGTGAAGACGTCCCGGTTATATCCGGATAGGACTTGGGAGTCGCCGCGTGCGATCCGTAGTATCCGGTAATTCCAGAGCCGTTCGACATCCGCAATATGTCCAACAACTTGCTTGATGCTCCATTTTCCTTCGGCATATCGGTAGGAGGCCTGTTCCTCTGACAAACTCTTCAGAACAGCCAACGTGTCATCATGCTGCTGCATCATAATCTCGACCAAGTTCCCTTCTGGAACCAAGCTCAAATATTTTTCAATCAATGGAATATACTCGTGGGATTCAGGTCTTGCTATCATCGAAAGCCCTCCTTTGTTAATCATCACTCTTTTACAGTATCATACTATGAGAAATTGTAGATTTGCACAATATCCTTAATCATCCTTAAGTGAGTAAAGTACAAATAGGGTTATCTCTCAGGTTCAGCTTGAACCATCGGAGATATCCCTATTTGCGCTAGCTAGTCAACGCATTAACTTACATTCTAATTATTCGTTTTCAGAGGAACGATTGGAAGATTGATTTTGTTCAAAAACCTCAGCGGCTTCCTCAGCGGAAAACTCCGTGTCATCCTGTCCCGGGACAGGCAATTTGTTTAAAGGAGTTGTTTGTACTTCTGCTTTAGTCTGTTCATTCTGATTATGGGTCACAGTGGGACCTCCCTTCATTTGCTGCATTTTATGCATACGAGGTTAGGTTTCCACATTAGGAATATTTTATTCCAGAATAACAGAGGATAAGGGACGGAGTAAGAGCATCAACTGATTCAATAAGCGTTTAAAGGCAGGAACTCAAATGAATAATCAGAAATCCTTACATAACAGCCAAAAAACAGATTCCAAGGAGCGCTTTACTTCAAAGGGCTTTATTTTGTCGGCTATAGGTAGCTCGGTCGGGCTTGGCAACATGTGGAAGTTCCCCTATGTGACAGGTAAATTTGGCGGTGCAGCCTTTTTCCTGCTGTTTATTATTTGTTTGATTATTGTGGGCTTACCGATTTTACTTGCAGAAATGACGATTGGTCGCGGGGGGAGAGGGAATGCTTCTGTATCCTTCTTCAACCTGTCGGGAGGGAGTAAGTATTGGGGAGCTTTCGGATTACTATCGATCCTTACTGCCTTCATGATCATGTCCTACTACTCCGTTGTTGCGGGCTGGACGCTTCATTATACGGTACAGTCGTTTACTGGCCTTTTGTTCGAAGAAGGTTCGAGCTATAAAGAGAAGTTCGAGTCGTTCACATCGGGCTACTGGCCTGTTTTGTGGCAGGGCATTATGATGCTCTTTACCGGTGGGGTTATTGTTAAAGGGATATCCGGTGGTATCGAGAAATTCAATAAAATATTAATTCCTGGATTTCTCATCATTTTGCTTGTGCTCATGTTTCGTTCGCTCACGCTTCCAGGGGCGGCAGAAGGGGCATCCTTCTTCTTGAAGCCTGATTTTTCCAAGCTGAATGCAGAGTCTGCGCTTGTTGCTTTAGGACATTCCTTCTTTTCTTTGTCTCTTGGGATGGGGTGCATGTTAACGTATGGCTCTTATGTAAAACAGACGCAATCGCTAGGCAAGGCAACGCTAGCCATTGGCTTCGGTGATCTGTTGTATGCGCTCATTGCGGGCTTGGTCATTTTTCCTACGGTATTCTCCTACGGACTTGAACCTGGTGAAGGTGTAGGCTTGGCTTTCATGGCACTGCCTGCGGCATTCTCGCAAATGTCTTTTGGATTTTTCTTTGGGGGGTTATTCTTTCTGCTGCTAGCGATTGCGGCATTCACCTCAGCACTTTCGATCTTGGAGGTTCCGGTTTCTTATGCGATGCATAAATGGCAATGGAGCCGCAAAAAATCCGCGATTCTCGTATCTATATTATGCTTTCTAGTCGGTATCCCCTCAGCGCTTTCTGTGGGAGGTGTTCTAGGGGACTTCGCGCCAGGAGGTAAAACGATTTTTGATTGGATGGACTTCATTACCTCGTATGTTCTAATGCCCTTCGGTGGATTACTTGTGACTTTGTTTACGGGTTATGTGTGGAAGAAGGCCGGAGATGAGGCGGGGTTGAAGGGCTTCTCGTATAAAGCATGGATATTCTTATTAAGAGTAGTGGCTCCAATTCTCATCGTATGCGTGTTCTTGTACTCGGTAGGATTAATTCAGTTTACTTAGACCTGCAGTAAATTAGTATATTCGACAAAGCGTTCGACTAAAAGAACGTTTTTTTGTATTTGTGCGCAACTTTTTTTCCATAGAGGGGGTCTAATCCTTATAGGTAACATCTACTAACTAGACAAAGAAGGTAAATAACTTGAAAAAATGGATAATGATTTTATTAGTAGCCATCATGCTCGTTCCTACTACAGCTCTCCCAGCTTCGGCTGCATCAACAACTACAACAGCAAAAGCTGATCAAGATGTCTTGGTCCTTACACGCAACTCGAACAAAGTTACGCTAAACGGGAAAGCAGGCAAATTAGCTCAACCTCTTGCTGAGAAGAAGGGTGTCACCTATGTGCCAGCAAGATCCTTGGCGGATCAAATCTATGCAAAAGTAAGCTATGACGCCAAGAAGAAAGAGTATACGATTAAGAATGAAGTCACAGACATCCGTCTAACTGTTGGTCGTAAGAACTATTCCGTTAATGGTACGGTTTATCAAGGGAATGCCGCTTATGTAGAGAAGGGGACATTAATGGTTCCTTTACAGCTCTACGTAATGAATTTTGGACTTAAAATGGATACGAATAGTAAAGCTAAGACGATCACTTTGATGTGGAATGTATTACCCGTAGCCAAGTTTGCTGTAACCCCAACTGAGGTTTATGCTCAGCAGACTCCAGTTAGCTACAAGAGTATGGCTTACCATCCCAAAGGTCTGTCTATCGTAGATGAGCGTTGGGAAGGTAACCTAGAAATATTTGATCAAGCGGGTGAAGCTAAGATCACACATTGGGTGCAAGATGCGAAAGGTGTCTGGAGCGAACCTTATACCGTTTCCATAACAGTAAGACCTCCTAACCAACCGCCAGTTGCTAATTTTGTAACAGATAAGACCTCTTATAAAATTGGTGAATGGATTAATTACAGCGATCTAAGTACGGATGATGAGAACCGGATTACAAATGTAAGCTGGGTTAACCGCGAGGACGGCTTTTTCCAAGCAGGGGAGCAGACGGTTTCGATTATCGTAACAGACGCTCATGGAGAAGTTAGCGAGTACAGCCAGAAGATTATGATTGAAGATGTCGTACTCCACACGAAAGAGCAATTCCCGATTGTGTATAGTAACGTTGGAGATAAAATTGAGATGAACGGGAAAGCTGTCGTGGATTTACCTACAATTCCGTATACGGTCAATTCTTATCATCAAACGCTAATGCGCAGTAACAGTCCTGAATTAATTAAGGAAGATGGTATTTACTATACGGATACCGCAACTGATAAAGTACGCTTTCTCGTTCATAATGAGAACAGTACAACGGTAGCTAAGCGAGTATACGTAATCGCAACGAATAATAATGCGGAAGCTGCTGAAGTTTATGTGGACAATGTTGGAGTGGGTGGACCTAGTCTCTATGTGTCTAGTACGGGTAAGCAGGCTGTCGGCAAATTCCTTGAATCCCGTCAGACGATGAAGCCTTCTGTGAAGATTGATATTCCTGCAGGTGAGAGTCGTATGCTGTTTCCTGAACAGAGCGCAAATCCACTTAATCCTGGGTATGTCCTGACTCTGTATGGAGATGTTCATACGGATTCCATGATTCAATTTAGTGTTGTAGTTGTCGGTGCGGATGAAGATGTGATTAAGCGACTACCCGAATTACCGTTGTTGAATCGGGATGGCAAGCACATTCGGGGTACGTTCGAAATGGCTAATCGCAGCATCGTAGTCAACAAACCTATCGGTGAAATCAAAGAACGGATGATTGTGGCTGACAAGGTTGTTGATTCTCGACTATCCGGTACGGATATGACGAATGGTGATACCATGTCGAACGATGGAAATAATGGAGCACTTTACATGATGACGTTCACCAATGTCCTGCCGAATACAGCAATTCTCATCAATCCACGCGGTGGACACTATTCCGGTGCATTTAACGTCAATGGGCAAATCGTATATACGACGGCAAAAAGCATACTAAAAAATGCCAACGAAAGTGCCATTCTATACAAAACCGGAGATGTGGCGGAGAATGTATCGATCGTATTCACCCCGGCATCGGGCAGTAATCTGCCGATCAATCTGTTATTTATTCCTCTTGCCGGTGAACAGCCGGTTAAAGCTGAGGGTGAACAGCCGATTAAAATTGGAGAATAGGCAAGCTTCTCGGATTCGAATTGTTCTCTGGAAAGGTTTTTTAGCTAGTAGAAGATATCCCTTTTTGGTATGCTATTAAGGGATTCCTGATGTCCTGGGAGTTGTGAGAAGAGAGGGTGTTACCTTTTGATTGGAAAAGTGACTGCCAAGCTGCTTGTGAAGCTGCTGGTTATTGGTTTATTACTTCAATCTGTAAACTTCAGCACGGTAGAGGCGGCATCTTCGAAGAAGCTGATGAAGATAGAATGGATGGGACAAACGTCTGTTAAGCAGCAAGAGGTCTTATTCACTAATAATACCTACTACGCCTCAGCTGAACTATTGAAGCAATGGGGATTGGGCGTATCCTTTAGTAACAAGAAGATCACCTTAAGACAAAGTAAAAGTGCAGAGAAATTGACATTCAATCCTGTCTATTATGACAATAAAGTCATCGTCCTTATGTATCACAACATTACAGAGGGGCCGGAAAGACAGAGCGAGCTACCGGTTGCCATGTTCCGTAAGCAAATGGCGGCACTAGCGGATAACGGCTTTCATGTCATTAGTATGGATGAGTATGTTGGTTTTATGCTGGAAGGTAAAGCGATACCGTCCAACGCTGTATTGATTACGTTTGATGATGGGTACGAAACCTTCTATAAATACGCGTATCCAATTCTTAAAGAGTACAAATTTCCAGCGACTAACTTCGTCATTGTGAAATGGGTCGACGAGCCTTTCGGAAGACCGAAGATGTCGTGGGATCAAATGCGTGAAATGCAAAAGGACGGTATGAGCTTCTATAGTCATACCTATGAAAGTCACGTGTATAAGCCTGTCGATGGTAAAGGGAAAGAAAAGCCAGCATTAGCGAACCGACTGTATAATAAGAAAACGAAAACAATCGAAACCTTGTCCGAGTATCGTGCTCGCGTGAAGAGCGACTTAGAGAATGCAGAGCGTCGACTAAAGGCAGAGCTCGGTAATAAGCTGGGAATTATCGCATTTCCTTATGGTGCATACAACGATGACGTCCTAAAGCTGTGCAAAGAGGCTGGCATTAAACTGATGTTCACAATCAAGCCGGGAATTAACACCCAGAAGAACATCAATGCCTTCCGGATTAATGCCGGTGATAAGAATAACGATGGTAAAGTTATGGTAGCTAAGATGAAGAATGGGATGACTCAGCGGGTTGAACCATCGATCAAGGTTATTTTTGAGAATCGACAAATTAACTTCCCAAGCCAGCAGCCGATCATCCTTGGCAATCGTGTGTGGTTTCCACTTAAGGAAACGGCAACGATGTTTGGATTGACCTACACGTTGGATGAGGAAAATAGGACGTTGAAGTTTAACAAGTAAGCTGGGTAATTGATACGGATAGGATAACAAGTGAAAATGCACCTCCCCACGAGTGGGGGGTGCATTTTGTGTTAGGGCTGATTCTGGCTTCGAAACTCTGACGGAGTTAGGCCAGCTATGAGTTTGAATACTTTGGAGAAATAATGTCGATCCATATAACCGACGATTTCTGATATGTCCTTAATCGGAATTTCTGGGTGATCTTTAAGCAGTTCTTTCGCTTTGGCGATGCGGAGATCTGTGAAATATTCTACAAATGAACTGCCGCAGTATATACGAAACAGATTACATAAATACGTGCTGGAGATGTTGAATTCCTTCGTTAAGATGAGGAGATTCAAGGGCTCACCCAAGTTGTCCATAATAAACTTCTGGATGCGATGGAATAAAGCTTCGCCCTTCTTCTCACTTGGCTGATCTGCAGCCTGAACGAAGGATTGGAGCCAATCAACGAAAGCTTCTCCCGCTTCCGTGAAGTTCGAGGAGGAGAATAATAGATCATGAATGGAATGCTCCATTTCTTTGCGCGTTAACGGATCTTGATGACTGAGTAAGATTCCGATCGCATCCACGACCTTCCTCAAATTCATCTCGATATTGACGGAGGGACAGCGTTCAGCTTCCCAAACAGAGAACAATTGAAGAACAGCGTCTCTGATCCCCTGCCAATCCTTATTATTACTGAGGTAGTTAAAAGTCTTCTCCTGTACAGAAGACAGGACGGTGTACTCCACACTATTGTTCTTCTCCATGTGATTAGGAAGGAGCAAGACATTCATCCCTATGACTTGATGCTTATTCAGGCTTCGAGATAACTTCTTGATGGCTTCTCTTATATCTGCCGCCTCTTGCACCAGAGAGGAGATCGCTGCAATAGCGGAGGATTGAGGGGTAGAATAGCGGTTTAGAAGGTGTTCTCCAATGCTCTTCATCTTGAAGCCGTCGTAATTCTGTAAAGCGAATATAAACAGAAGACCTTGTTTATTCGCATTCGGAAATAGCCAGACCTCATCCCCTTTATTCAGCATACTGCGAATGGGCTCGGTAGTGTCAGAATCCATTCCAATATGGGCGTCGTAGAGTAAGGGGTTGAACTGGAATTCACTACTGTTTACTGCGATAACTCCGTAATGGTGGGAAGGGGATAAACCATCCGTAAACAGCCCGTTGTCTTTAGTATAGGAGGAGGCTTCTCCCTTCTCAATGAGGGTCTGTAGAAGGTCCCTTTGTTGTTGATAAACGTTGTGATTCATCTGGTCGAGGGTTTGGGTCAGTACTTCTAATACGGCATTGGTTTCTATAGGCTTGATTAAATAATCCACCACGTTTGCTCTTAGGGCAGAGCGAGCATAATCGAAGGAGGGATAACCGCTTACAATAATCACTTTGATAAGGGGCCAATCCTCACGGATTTTTTGCGCAAGCTCTAATCCATCCATCGCATTCATCCGGATATCTGTAAAGATCAAATCGGGTAGGGTTACAGGAATTTGTGCTAGAGCTCTCTCTGCACTGTAGCATTCGGATACAAAATTCGCTGCACATTCCAATTGTTCGCAACAGTCTTGTATGATCTCTTTTAAGTGGTATAGGAAGACGGGTTCGTCATCGACAAGCATAATTCTCATGTGATTTCCTCCTGCTGTGTGGTCAATAAACCTTGGAAAGCTACGTATGCCCCACCTTCTGAATGGTTTCCTATGGAATAGAAGAAGTTATTTTTATATAGGAGCTTCAGTCTCGCGAGCGTGCTGATGAGCCCCATGCCGCCTAGGACTAAGGATTGGGAAGGCTCGGTGTGATGAATCTCAAGGTGATCCATGTAATCTTGGATTCTATGATTAAGCTGCCTAAGCATTTCTTCGGAGAAGCCTTTGCCATTATCACGGATTTCAATCTCCCAGCGGTCGAAGATTACCCTTCCCTTAATGGTAATACAAAGCTGTTGGATTTCTTCGTGAAGACCATGATGAATACAATTCTCGACTATCGGTTGAATAGTCAGCTTGGGAAACGAGAGTTCAATCATATCCGCAGGAATATCAAGGTTATAATCTAGCCTGTGCATATATCGGGACTTCATTAAGTTTAAGTAATTTTCTGAGAAAATGATCTCCCGTTGAAGCGGTGCGGTAGGAGAGTCCGTAGAGATGGCATATCGCATAAATTGAGAGAGCTTCCGGCTAATCTCTGCTACAGAGGACGAATCCTTTTTGTCAGCCATTATCGTGATGACGCTTAACATATTAAATAAAAAGTGAGGATTAATTTGCGCCTGCAAAGTCTGGAAATGGGATTGAAGCTGTAAAGTTCGGAAATGGAGCTTATCATCCATAGATTGCTTCAATCGGGTATTCATCTTTTGGAACGATCGACGTAGGGATTCGATCTCATTCATTTTGTATTTGTTCTCGATAAGCAGCTCTTGTTCATCATCTATCGTGACCCCATCCATGACATGCTTTAAAGAGGTGATCGGGCGAGTCAATAGCTTGGCTAGTAAGTAATAAAAGGCGACCGAGATCACAATTAGAAGAATGACCGCGAGAATCATAACGTTACGGAAAACGCGTAAAGGCGTAAATAATTGCTTTTCCGGAACGAGGGTGACTACCGAAAATGCTGGGATTTCCGTCCGTTGTGTAGCTGCAAATAAGCCATTTACCTGAATGGTGTTTGTGTCACTATTGCGAGCAGTTAACTGACCGAGATGATCTATAGTCTTATTTGCTTCATCAAGCGTGCCTTTGCTCGTATATATAACCTTCCCTTGATGGACAATATAAATGGAAGATCCCGCTATTGCATTTGACTTTTCGAAGTCAATCAGTGTATTAGGCTTAAGCACGGCTTCCAAATAACCTAAATCGAACATCCCCCATTGTAGTTTTCGCATGAGAGAGAAAGTAGGGGGTGAACCTTTGCTAGTCAATATCGCTCCTCCCTTAGCGGCATCGGCTTCACTAGAAGTTTCATGGGTTTGTGAGATTCGAATAGACGACTCCGCCTCGAACTTAGAGAAGAGTACGCCGTTTTCCGTGTACAAATTCAGATGGTCTATACTTTTGTATACGTTGGTAGAAATCATCATGAAGTTATCGATGGACTTTCTGGCCTGCAGAGCGACATTCGTATTATCCATATCCCGTTGAATTCGCAAATATTCTGCTAGTGTGGAACGAGAATTATCATAACTGTTGTATAACTGAAAAGTCATATTATTGAACATATTAAGCTGCGAGGATAGATTACTAGCCGTGCTGCCTGACAACTGCTCGACGCTTGTAACGATACTTTGTTGAATATTATTTTTGAAATAAAAGTACATAGGGAAACTGATCGATAGCATTAAAGTAATCAACGTAAGCGAATACACAAAGAATAGTTTGGTGCGGAAGCTTCTCAAGCTGTTCACTCTCCTTCTTCCATCATATCAAACTTTCGCAGGGAGTTCGTTTAATATATTCCCCCTCTTTGTGTAAGAATCGCCATTTACGTTGTTGTCATGAAAGGGCTATCATTGCTATGCAAGCAGCGAATAATATTAGGGGGAAACAACAACATGAGAAGCAAGAAGTTTAAAAGGATGTTTGCAACAATTATGGTTATTGCCCTGATTACCGTTCTTACGGCATGCGGCGGGAATGACAATAACGCGGCTACCAGTTCTCAGCCAGCGAGTCAAAGCAATGAACCAACTGGCAGCGCGACTCCAACAGAGTCTGTAAAAGTCAAAATGCTTGGACATACCACTTGGTTTGTGCAAGGGATGGAAGCAGTTATTCCAGAAGCTAAAAAGAATGGCTTCGAACTGATTATAGAAAAAGTACCCGAAGGTGACGATGGCGCGAATTTGATGAAGACGCGTTTCGCAACTAACGATAAACCGGACATCCTGTTCTACCAAAGTGGATTAGGAGCAAAATTCGGGTTCGGTAATCCAGCGGACGTGTTCGTTGCTCAAGATGATCAACCTTGGATGGCAAACTTCGATAAGGTTGCCTGGAAGAACCAGATGGACACGATTGATGATGGACACTGGTATGGTGCACCTTATGGCGGAACGGACATGGGAGTTGTTCTGTATAACAAGAAGATGTTTGATGAATTGAAGCTGCAAGTTCCAACGAATATGGACGAGTTCTGGGCAGTTGCAGAAGCGATTAAAGCAGCTGGTAAAACTCCGATTTACTTCTCAGGTCAAGATGCATGGACGGTGCAATTGCCTGTTCTACTATCCAATGCGACACAAGCAGTAGCAGAAACTATTCCGTTAATTAATGAGAATAAAGCCAAAATGACAGATTTGACGGATCGTAAAGTAGGCATGCAGTTTATCCAAGACGCCGTGTCCAAAGGCTATGCCAACAAAGATATTCTATCGTCCACGTATGATAATGCTCAGAAAGCATTGTCTAGTGGGGAAGCAGGAATGTACCACATGGCGACTTGGGTCATGAATGAGATCGTATCCAAGTATCCTGAGGGTGTCGAGAACATTGGGTCATTCATTATGCCTTACAAAGGAAACGGACAGGATCTAGCTGCAATCTGGTCCCCGAAATCGTTGTATGTCGTAAAAGGTGACAATCAAGATAACGCTCAGAAATTCGTGAACTGGTTTGAGCAACCGGAAGTACAAGACATTTTCTTCGCTAAACAAGGCGGGATTCCTACAATCAAGGGGGTTACCCAAACCAGCCTTACACCAGCTGAGCTGGATGCGAAGAAGTTTCTAGATGAAGGTAAAGCAATGGGGAATTCGCCATACCCATTCCTCTACAATGGTGATGGCAATCTACCGACTTATGTACAAGAATTGTTCGTGAAAAACGGTAAAAATCCAGATCAAGTTCTAGAAGCCCTGCAAAAGGATCTAGAAATAGATGCAAAAGCTAAAGGCGATGCGAATTACAAATAAGAAAAATAGGATAATGGGGGAAGGAGTTTCTTACAATAAGAAGCTCCTTTCCCTGAGTTAAGGAGTGTTCAGGAGCAACCATGTTAAAAAAACAATACTACTCCTACTGGCTACTGTTCCCAGGTATGTTGATTTTCTTTGCCTTTTTTGTCGTGCCATCTCTCATGGGCTTTTACTTTGCATTTACAGATTTAGATGCATCCTTTAAGGTGTCTCGGTTTGTCGGCTTCGATAATTTTGTCACTCTCTATGAGAATCCAAGCAACCTGCTTGCTTTTAAGAATACGTTAATATTTGCAGTAGTCACGACTGTATTCAAAATATCATTGGGTCTCTTACTCGCTATTCTAGCTAATCAGCAGTTAAAGAGTAGACTAGTGCTACGTTCGGTTCTGTTCTTCCCTGTTATCCTAAGTACGATTGCTGTAGCGATCGCGTTTAAAGCGATCTTCCATCCTAGCACCGGAATACTTAACGTATTCTTGAGCTGGATCGGACTTGATTCCTTAGCGATGAGCTGGCTGACGGATCCTGATCTCGTCATGTATTCCGTGTCGTTCGTCGAAGTGTGGAAATGGACGGGATTCTCGATGATGCTTTTCTTAGCGGCTCTACAATCGATGCCACAGGAAGTAACTGAAGCAGCGAAAATAGATGGTGCTTCACCTTCGCAGCATTTCCGGTATATTACGTTACCGATGTTGACGCCGGTACTCAACACCAATGTCATTCTAAGCGTAATTGGTGGACTGAAAGTGTTTGACCTCGTCTATGCGCTCACTGGGGGCGGCCCTGGCTATGCATCTAATGTTATCAATACAGCTGTATTTAAGGCGTTTGCTGCGGGGCGCAATGGAGAAGCTACTGCGGCCAATCTTGTTCTGTTTATTGTCATCTTAATTACTGTACTGTGTCTTAATAATGTTATTAATCGAGAAGCAAAAAGGTGAACTCTATGAAAAAAGGAACGAAATGGTTATGGGAGCTGCTCTCTGTCGTATGTATAGCGATCATTAGTGTGCCGTTATATTTCGTTATTATTAACTCTTTCAAGACGAAGTCGGAAGCAGCAGATATGAATCTTGCACTGCCTGGCAAATGGAATATCGTAGAGAACATCAAGGAAGTATTTGCATCTGCTAATATTCCGCAGGCATTCTGGAACACGACGGTTATTACGTTTGTCAGCGTTCTGCTCATTATTATCCTTTGCTCGATATCGGCCTTTGTCATTCAAAGACGGGATACTCGGCTAACGAAAATCATAACGCAAATTCTGATTATCGGTTTGATTCTGCCGATGATGATCATCACAACCTACTATGTCGTTGATTTTTTTGATCTAGTGCGGACTTATTCAGGAGTTATTTTATTGTTTATTGCGGGTAATTTTCCTTTTGTCACCTACTTATATATTTCCTTCATGCATGGGATTCCGAGGGATCTTGATGAGGCGGCGGTTATTGATGGGGCAGGCAGATACCGTTTGTTTTTCGGGATTATATTTCCGCTTCTGCTCCCGGTTAATGCTTCCGTGCTGATCTTAACGTCGATGAATATATGGAACGACTTCACGATTCCGTTCTACTTCCTGAATTCAGCGGACAATTATACCTTAAGCTTGTTGATCTATTTCTTCTTCGGTCAGAAGGCCGCAGATTGGAATCTGGTCTTTACCACGATCTTGATTGTGTCTTTGCCTGTCATCTTGCTGTATCTTTTCCTACAACGCTATATCGTCGCCGGTATGACATCGGGTGCGGTTAAAAGCTAAAGGCTGCAGAATATATTGAAACAGAAAATTGTTGGTGCAGGGGGGAGACTCCAGCGCCAGCAATTTTTTTGTGACAAATTTGAAATTGTAATGTGAGAAAACCTACATCCCTATTGGATATGATTGTATAGACTGTATGATATAATTTTTTTATATTGTGCTGGATGGGGGAATACATACAATGCTATCGATGGTTCTGACTTTAACTGTATTGGCTCTCGCGTCCGCGTTATTTATTTCGGGTAAAGTACGTTCAGATCTCGTTGCGGTGGGATCATTAATTATTCTGATGTTATTTGATATTTTATCCCCGAGTGAAGCACTTTCCGGATTTTCCAATTCTATCGTCATTATGATGATTGGTTTGTTCGTGGTTGGGGGCGGAATATTTCATACGGGCTTGGCGAAAATGGCTAGTGGAAAGCTGCTACAGCTAGCAGGTACGAACGAGACACGTCTGCTTATTATGGTTATGCTCGTCACTGCTGCTATCGGTGCCTTTGTAAGTAATACGGGTACAGTGGCCGTGATGATGCCGATCGTTGTTAGTCTAGCGATGAGTGCTCGAACAAATCCAGGCAGACTGCTCATGCCGCTTGCCTTTGCTAGTAGTCTTGGTGGGATGCTGACCTTAATCGGGACGCCTCCTAATCTTGTTATTCAAGAAACATTAATGAACGCAGGGTACAAGGGGCTAACCTTTTTCTCCTTCGCACCGATTGGTCTTGTGTGTCTAGTAACGGGTATTATTGCGCTGCTCTTCTTACGCCGTTATTTGCCGAAGAATGAGGAGAAGGATGGTAATAAGCAATTTGGACTCTCACTTATGGAGCTTGCAAGGAAGTATCAGCTATCGCAAAACCTATTTCGTATTCATGTGGGAGCAAATTCTGCTATTCAATCGAAGAAGCTAGGTGAGCTAGACATTCCAGCCGAATTTGAGCTGACTGTCATTGAAACGCGTCACAAAAACTCGGTAAAAAACCAAGTTCTCAAAACGATAAATCAGGAAATTGCCGGACCAGAAACCATCATTAAGGAAGATGATATTCTGTACGTCAACGGTTCCCTAGAGCGGGTACAGCAGTTTGCTCAGAAGTATGGATTAGATATCCTTGATCGACAAGAGGTGGAGAGCCAGCCTCCTGAAAATGCAGAGCAATATGCGACAAGTGATGTAGGGATTGCTGAAGTGATGCTGACGCCTAACTCAGGTTTAATCGGTCAACTCGTGAAGCACTCGGGGTTTCGTGAGAAGTTCAGATTGAACATTCTTGGGATACATAGGAAGGAGGATTACATCCTTCACAACCTGAAAGATCACAAGATGCGCTTCGGCGATGCGCTTTTGGTGCAGGGGACTTGGCAGAGTATATCCTTACTTGCCGCTGAACAATCTAATTTCGTTGTTATTGGACAACCCATTGAGGAATCGCGTAAGGTGACAATGGATCATAAAGCCCCCATTGCGGCAGGGATTATGCTCTTGATGGTCATTCTCTTAGTCACAGAATTCATTCCTGCGGTTGCTTCGGTTATGATCGCGGCGGTATTGATGGTTGCATTCGGGTGTCTGCGAAATATGGAGGAAGCGTATAAGACAGTCAATTGGGAAAGTATTGTGCTTATAGGCGGAATGATTCCAATGTCGATTGCAATTGAGAAAACAGGCGCTGCTGCACTGCTATCTGATGGGCTAGTTAGCTCGTTAGGTGGCTATGGCCCAATTGCGTTGCTTGCAGGTGTGTATTTTACGACCTCGATTCTCACTTTGTTTATTAGTAACACGGCTTGTGCTGTACTATTCGCACCGATTGCTCTCTCAGCAGCGATTGGTATCGGGGCAAGTCCGTATCCGTTCTTATTCGCTGTCTCGGTAGGAGCAAGTATGTGCTTTGCATCACCGTTCTCGACACCTCCTAATGCTCTCGTTATGTCAGCTGGCCGATATAGATTCAGTCATTACATTAAAGTGGGTTTACCGCTCCAGATTATTATCGGAGTGGTCATGATTGCAGTGTTGCCTCTGTTCTATCCCATGTAAGGAGGAAAGACGAATGAACCTCTATCAGATGAAATCAAATCCAAGTGGGATCGACCGCATGGGGAATTATTTGAAGGACAATTTTGTGAGTATTGGATGGCCTGGAATTGGGGACTTGGATAACGTGTCCAGAGATGAGCTGGAGGAGAGACTCATTCAAGCTTATCCCAATCAGATCCAGCAGCTTAACGAGCCAGTAAATGATATCTCGACTTTCGTGCATGGGATGCAGGATGGGGATTATTTGTTAATGGCCCATAGGGATGCCGTCTATGTGGGCGATGTTGGAGATTATTATTATGTCGAGGCGTACGATTCAGAGACGGAGGGAACATGCCACAGGCGAGGGGTGACTTGGCTGACTGCCATTCGGCGAGAGGAACTGAACGCTAAAGTACAGGAGCTACTGAGTCATCCAGAGATGATTACGAAGTTCACTGAGGCATACGCGGCTGCTCAGCTTGAGGGATTCCTAATGAAGCCTAGGTCGTCAATAGATGATTCTGTGGCGCAGGGAGCTCCTGCTACAGTGGCGGCAGCTCCCGTACCAGTGGACAAGCAAACGATCCAGGAGGCACTCCATATTCTAAAGGAAGCAATGGGAAGTGAAGATGCTGAACGGCGTGAACGAGCTGCTGTTGCGATTCTTCAATATGCGAAAAGTGGGTCGTGAGAATGAGCAGGCATTAGATGACATTCGTTAAGAGTTTGGCTGCTCAGCTTATTGATTAATGAGAACAGCATCGATTAATCCGTAGTTAACGCCTTCCTCGGCAGTCATGAAGTGATCCCGATCGGTGTCTTTGGCGATGACTTCTATGGACTGTCCTGTTTGCTGTGCGAAGAGCCCGTTTAATTTATTTCTTAACTTCAGAATTCTTCTCGCGCTGATTTCAATGTCGGATGCCTGGCCGTGAACCCCGCCTAGCGGTTGATGAATCATGATCTCGCTATTCGTTAATCCGAACCGTTTGCCTTTAGTCCCACTGGATAATAGGAAGGCCCCCATAGACGCTGCCATTCCAATACAAAGCGTACTAACATGGGCTTTAACATATTGCATAGCATCGTAGATCCCCATGCCAGCAGTAATTGAGCCTCCTGGGCTGTTGATGTAAAGCTTGATATCCTTATCGGGATCTTCAGCGTCTAAATAGAGCAATTGGGCGATCACCGTATTGGCTACTGCATCAGTGATTTCCCCCGAAATAAAAATGATGCGATCTTGGAGCATTCGGGAGTAGATATCGTAGGCACGATCACCCCTAGAAGTATTCTCCACTACGTAAGGAATTAAAGTCACGTTGTCATCTCCTTGTTATCCTTCTATTCGATACTTCTTCTCGAGATCCGAATATTGTTCAGGATGAAGCTGCACGCGTTTGAAGGTAGAATAGCCGGTCTGCTCTTGCGAGAGTTCATCATCTTCACGTTGTAATTGTTTAATCTTGCTAACAACTTCTTCATCTATAATGATGTTGTCCATGTCTTCTTCATTAACAATGTTTATCGGATATAACTGTTCGACTTGATGGAGGTTTCCATTATTACTCGCATAGGTTAATACGAACGTAATTGTTTTCTCCCCGTATAGGATCGCTTCTTGAGTATAAATTTCAATGAAAATATCATCAGGAATGTTGGGCTGATAGATGAGGATTGCACCTGCGTCATCCTCCTGGAAATGATTGAGATTACGACGACGATGAATTCCTGGTGGAACCGTAATTTGCAATCGCACATTATCGACATCACCGATAGGAGAGAGATGAATCCAAAGATGATTCAAGCCTTCTTCATTTTCAAGCTTGGACTTCGCCGACCTAATGGTAATCATTAAGAGGGATCTCCTTTTAATAATTGGCTGACAGTATCAATCATCTTTGTTTTCATTTCTGGAGAAATACGAGCGCTTATCGAGATGATGACATCCTCATTCACCACGTAGGTTTCATGTTGGAGCATTTGCTCCGACTGATACAAGGGGAGCTTTTCTCCGATTTTTATAATTTCCTCCATGGGGCGGTTTTGTAGCTTCTCTTGGATGTGGGCTAAAGTTTCACCACTCTTCGATAACGTAAGAATAGCTCTGAAATAATGAAGGTGATTGTCGGTATACACCCGTTTATTTCCGACTAGCTCAAGAGGGGGGATAATCCCTATCTGGGTATAATATCTGACTGTTCTTAAGTTCATTTGTGGATCTTCATGTTGAAGAGTTTCTGCAAGTTGCTTAGCGGTGTAATTGTTCATTGATGTAGTCCTCCTTAATCTAAAGGTAAAGGTATTAAAGTGATCAAAGCGCAGCACAACACATGCATTACAGTTAAGTGTATTGTGTACAGTATACTGTAACGGTATTCGGATTGTAAAGAAGTTGGTGTTATTCGTGATACAATGTGAAATAAATCACATAATAATGATGAAAGTTAGATTACAATAAGGGTGTAGAAACATTGAAGGAGTGATTATCATGAGAGACAATCAAAATACGATAACAAACAACTACCTACAGTTTTGCTATACATGCCAAGAAGCTCACCAATGCGAAAATGAAAAAAAATGTTTAGCTTGCTGGGAAGAGAAGGGGATAGCGGCTAAGGAAGAGTACGCTCAAACTACGACCACAGAGGATTTTCTAAGGCTGTATGCAGAGTAGCTTGTTCCTCTTCCTTTAGATCTCAATTAAACATCATTAGTAATGACGGACATCGGCCACAGTAGGCTGATGTTTTTTTGCCATTCAGAAAGGACGCCGAGTTTTGAGTACTCTGATTTAGGGGGTTTTTGAGATATACTTAGATTTATAAGTAGGTTGAATAAGGAGAGTTTCTACATATACAATCCAAGAGGGGCGAGTAAAGTGAAGGTTAGCTTGGATACGGAAATATGCCGAATATTTAATATCCGATACCCGATTTTCTTAGCAGGAATGGCGGGAGGTCCGACAACAGTCCAATTGGTGGCAGCGGTGTCTAACGCAGGAGGACTTGGAACACTCGGAGCTGCATACATGGATCCGGGTGCGATCCGTGAAGCTATCCGGAGGATTCGCCAGTTAACGGATGCTCCCTTTGGAGTTAACTTATTCTCAGACCACGCTCCCGACGATAATACCCGAATCGGGGAAGTCCAACAAGAGCTTAACCGGATGAGGGATGTACTTAAAGTACCGCATGTTAGCGAGAAGCCTGTGACCACTCCGGATCTATTTGCAGATCAGATTACTGTACTCATTGAGGAAAAGGTACCTGTAATCAGTACGGCTTTCGGCATTCTACCAGAATCGTGGATGAGGCAAGCCCAGTCGGCCGACATCCGAGTCGTTACCATGGTGACGACTGTTCGTGAAGCGCTATTGGCTGAACAGGCAGGCTGTGATGCAATCGTTGCCCAGGGAAGTGAAGCGGGCGGACATCGGGGGACCTTCGATATTTCGGAGCATCCACTAGGAGCAAACATCGGTATGATGGCATTAATCCCGCAAGTGGTTGACCACATTAAGATTCCCGTCATTGCTGCCGGAGGAATTATGGATGGTAGAGGTGTTGTTGCCTCACTAGTTCTTGGAGCACAAGGCGTGCAGATGGGGACGCGGTTTCTAACCGCAGATGAGTCTGGTGCGCACGACTCTTATCAGGAGGTACTGCTAGTAAGTACCGAGGAGAGCAGCGTAATTACGAAAGCCTTCTCAGGTCGTCCAGCAAGAGCAGTTCGCAATCCATTCGTTCAACAATGGGAGGAATCCGGTCTCAATCCGCTTCCTTTTCCCACACAGAATACCGCCACCCGCGATATTCGGAATGCCGCTGCGGCGCAGAGTAATCCGGATTATATGTCTCTTTGGACAGGACAAGGCGTAAGGGGGCTAACATCGGGACAAAGCGCGGAAGCCATCGTTGAGGAGATTGTTCGGGAAGCCATAACGCTATTGTCATAGCTTAGGGATGTACCCTAAGAATGAGATGGGGATGGCGCAGAGACGCAGAAGCATTCCGTCATCCTTCCACCCCATATCGCGCTAACGCCTTCTCGGAGGATTCTCGCATCCGGCGCTGCAGCTGCTCACCTTCCGCAATTTTTACTCGTGTCCCAAGAAAACGGATCTTAGATAAGACGAATTCGCTCTCATCTTTCTGAAAAGTGAGTCTGATCTGGTATCTATCTGTTTCTTCGTCGTAAGCAACCTGCTTCTCAAAGCAGGCAAAAGCATATAAAATCCTCGATAGCTCGGCATTAAACGTGCGTATGACTTCAATAACCGCACATTCCTTGCGTGACCCCAATAGATCAGCTAGCTTCACTCTCAACATTTCTGCCCGATCAGCAGGAATCTCTTTGTGTTCCACGGTTACGATATTGTGTAGCTTCGTGGACATGAGCGTATGGTGACGAGTATTGTACCAGAGTAAATACCATTCACGCTTAACCATCGAGTATTCCAGCTTATAAGGGAAGCCGGATTGGTTGCTTTTCACTCCGCCATGTTTAATCCGATACGTCACTAGAATACCTTGACCATGCATCATCATACGACGCAACGAACGGAGGAGCGGATGGTAGACGTGGCGTACTTGGCTGCTAGCCTTCTCAAGGATAATTTCTTGAATATCCATAAGAGGCTCCATCTCAAGAAGCTGCTGAAGCTTCTCTCTCGTTCCCGTGCTAAATGCGTCATTGGCGGAAGGATGCTCTAGCATCATTCTCAGCCAGCTCCGTTCTTGGGAAGTGAGCGCGAAGGAGCCCGACTCATCCAGCCGGGAGATGACTTGATAATTAAAGATCTTCTCGAACAGGTTCATAGTAGCCGTTAATCTCCTTCCATTCTGCAATGAACTCTCGACGAAGCTGAATCGGTTCCAGAACCTCGCAGCTAGAGCCGAAGCTGCGCAGCCAAGGCTTGAGCTCTGACATCCCATTGACGCTAATCTCATAGACGAACGATTCCTCGTCCTCCTCCGTAATGCTTCCCCACTGCCCTTGAAGCAGCACACGATCCCGAACAAAGTTAGCCGGCGAGCCAGTAGGATTATAGAACCTAGCCCGCACCTTTACGAGCTTTCCCGTATCCGTTACCCAGCTAAACTGCATTTTTTCCTCGACGTTTCGGAGCTTCTGGATGAATTCCGCCTCGGGTACGACATCCCCTTCCTCAATCTGCGTTAACCCTTCCATTCGGAACTTCATCACTCCTTGCCGGGCGTTGTAGCCGATCAGGTACCATCTACCGTACTGATGGTCGTATACCACACGCATAGGAAGCACTGTTTCAACGATGCCTTCGGTTTCGCGCTCGAATAAGGGGTTCGTATTTTTAGAGGCATAACCCTTCTGCTTCTTAGGCGATAAGTATAAAAAACGCAGCTTTCGTCGCTGCTTAATGGCATGAAATACCGTATACAAATGGGCTTCGTCGAGAATTCGAGAGTGATAGTGGTATTTGTACAGAAAAGGGTCCATATGTCCTGCTCCGAACCCGCGTTGACCGAGAGCACTCTTCAGATTATCACGCATGAGATAGCCTTGAACGGAGGGTACCTGCGTATTGGCCATTACATCTACGAAATCGTACAGATCCATGAGCTCGTCATCTGTTAGCTGCGTGATCAGATCATTATGAATGCTGTAGCGGTAAGGACGATTGCCTGGAGCTTTGCGGATAACGCCAACTTCCTCCAAATATTTAAGGTCGCTTCGAATCGTTTTCTCATCGGGAAGGGGCATGTCAGAGGGGATGTCCGCAGAGCATGCATCAATCAGTTCCATCGCAGTCAGAGATTGGTTTTGCAGCAACGTCATAATAAGTGATAGTCGATGGCTTTCGGATTCCCTAACAGATTTCGCTCGAAATAAGAATAGAAGTAACGGATCTGCGGACTCGTAATAGTTCAACTGCAGCGCCTCTTCGAATGCCTTTCCTTGTTCCTCGGGAAGCTTCTTGGAGGCTGTATTCATAATGTCTTTCATGTATCGAAGCGTCTTGTCGAACGTATGGACAGAGATGCCTAGCCACTGTGCGAACTGTTTGCGATTATAAGCACCGCCTGCCAGCGCAAGCATCCGGAGAAACTGAATCTCTTTATCGAAGCTTTCTCTAGCCAACTCGGTTTCCCCTCCAACGTCATCTTAATCCGAAACCGTATTCCTTTGGTCTATTGTAACAAGGAATAGATGCAGGGAGTATGGAAAAGTTTCCGTGTCGTCATACTTCCACCATGTTCGGTCCTCCTCAAATCAGCGATGATAGGAACAAGAAAAGCAACGTCTAAGGCGGGCTGATATCCAGGAGGCAATCCCATGACCCAAATACATCAATCCATTCTTCATGAGTTAAGTCGAATAGAACAACAAGACGAGGTACAAATTCTATATGCTTGCGAGTCAGGAAGTCGGGCATGGGGCTTTCCATCTTCGGATAGCGATTACGATGTGAGATTCATATACGTTCGGAAGCCAGATTGGTATTTATCCATCTTCGACAAGCGGGATGTCATAGAGCGACCGATCAGTGATTTGCTTGATATTAACGGCTGGGACTTGAGAAAAGCTTTGAACCTGTTCCGTAAGTCGAATCCTCCTTTGCTAGAGTGGTTACAGTCCCCGATTGCCTATTGGGAGAAGTTTTCCACGATTGATCATATTCGCGGAGTATCCCCATTAACCTTTTCGCCGAAATCCTGCATGTACCATTATCTCAATATGGCGAAGGGAAACTACAGGATGTATTTACAAGGGGAACGTGTGAGGCTGAAAAAATACTTCTACGTCCTGAGACCCATACTTGCCTGCGAATGGATTGAGAAATACGAATCGATGCCACCAATCGAGTTTGATGCTCTGGTCGAGGATTTGATCCCGAAAGGTAGCGAGCTGAAGTGGACAATACGAAACCTGCTTGAGCGCAAGAAATCAGGTGAAGAGCTTAGCGATGAGCCTAGAATAGATAGGATCAATGAATTTCTCGAACAGAAGCTGGCGTACTATGAGCAATCCGCTGCAAGTATGAAAGGCGCAGACGGAAAGCTGGATCGCCAATTGGATTCGTTGTTCCGCTCTTCGTTGCTAGAGGCGTGGAGTTAGAGAGGGACTTTATAAGGGCTGTAACCACAAAAATGTGCAATGAAAAAGTAAAATAATTAGAACGGCGTCCCCCTACTTGAATTTGCTATAATAGAAAACTAAAAGCTTTTGGGATACCGCCTTCGGTTTCCAAGAGCTTTTCGTTTTATTCGGAGAGGATGTGAGGGTATGCGCCGAATTCCACTATTTACGCGCCGCAATCTGTTGTCTATTGGTTTGTATCCTAAGATCGTTCTTATTTTCATGGCGGCTATTATCCCGATTCTATTCGTCGGTTCAATGCTTGTGGTTAACGGAGAAAAGGCGATCCGCAGAGAGGTCGAGAACTCGCTGTCATCGCGGGTTCATTTCTACGTTGCAGAATTGAGTACGGCTTTGGAGCACATCGTTAATTTGAAGCGGGAATACATATTTGATCAGGACATCCAGCGGTTCAGCACAATGTCGCCGGTCATGTCGGATTATGAGCGCAGGGTAGAGGTGCTTGCGCTTCAGAAGAAGATGCAGACGCTCAAATCGTCCAGCGCCTATATCGAGAACGTGGCATTATTCATGGTTTCCGAGCAAAAAATCATTTATCCGAACCGGATAAGCTATAGCATTAATAAAGAAGAAACAGATATACACCAGCTTCTGAATCATAAAGCAACGCCGATTATTGTATGGAACAATCAACTGATCCAAGCTGAGCGCTTCCCGACGGGAACTTATGAGGATAGCTTACCTGCTTACTGGATTGAAATTACGATAAACGAACAGAAGATCAAATCTATGCTGTCGCAGATGCTGACGGAAAATGGGGGCAACGCTATTTTGTCCGACCTAGAAGGAAATTGGATGCTTTCTGGGGACGATAGTAACGATCACTTCCAACGCCAAATGACCGAGATGCACCAAATGCATTCTGAACCGTCTGGGCAGAACGTGACGAGAGTCGATGAACGGGATTACATCGCTGCATTCGAGCGCTCCCCTGAGCTGGGAATTGCATTAACGCTCTATATGCCCGAAGAGGTTGTTTTGCAGCCATTGGCGGGATATCAATGGTGGTTTCGTATTCTGATTGCGACTGCGGTCGTTATTATTTTACTGTTCGCATACTGGATCTATTTATTTTTACAGCGGCCCCTTCAAAGGCTGGTCAGGGCATTCCGCAAAGTAAGCGAAGGCGCCTTCGACGTCCAATTGAAATCGCGCGGCCGCGACGAGATCGACTATTTCTACGAGCAATTTAACCGGATGATGGGCACGATCCAATCGCTAATCCATGATGTCTATGAGCAAGGCATTCGGTCGCAGCGCGCCGAGCTGAAGCATCTGCAAGCACAGATCAATCCGCACTTTCTCTATAACACTTATTACCGTCTGCACCGAATGGCTCAGAACGAGGATACGGACAATATCAAGCTGTATACGCGACTGCTAGGTGATTATTTGAAATACATTACCCGGAATGGGCAGGAGGAAGCGACCTTGCGGATAGAAGTAGACCACGCTAGAACATATGCCGATATTCTGAAAATGCGTTTCCGCGACAAGCTGACAATTGAGTGGGGGGAGCTGCCACCGGAATGGGAAAATACGTTGGTTCCTAGGCTCATCGTTCAACCCATTGTTGAAAACGCTTTTATTCATGGGCTTGAGGAATTGGACGGTCAGGGTATTCTCAGGTTTACCGTGAATTCGGACAAGCAATCCTTGTCTCTCATTATTGAAGACAATGGTAATCTCCTTACAGACGACAGGTTGGAGGAGATTGCTAACGAATGGCAATCGCCTTCGGAGCATATGGAAACGACCGGCATGCTGAACGTGCATAGAAGATTAGGACTGAAATACGGAGCATCGTCCGGTCTTCGCATTTCTCGTAGCGAGCTTGGGGGAATGCGCGTGGATATTATTCTAAGGTCGGGGGAGGAAGCTTAATATGAATCGGTTGCTCATCGTAGACAATGAGGATTATGTGGTAGAGGGGCTGCTGGAAGTATTCCGTCAGCTCCCGCATTTCGATCTGGAAGTGATTGGCGCTTACTCGGCTAGAGAAGCATTGGAATGGATGCAAAGGACGAAGATTGACATCGTCGTATCCGATATCCGTATGCCGGGTATGGACGGTATTACATTGCAAAGAGAAATTGTGCGTTATTGGCCCAAATGCAAAGTTATTTTCTTGTCTGGGTTTAATGACTTTGACTATGCCCAGAATGCGATACGAGGTGGAGCACTCGATTATGTCTTAAAAACAGACGGTGATGAACGCTTAATTGAAGCGGTGGAAAAGGCTGTGGCGAAGCTCAAGGATGAGATAGAAATCGAGCAATTAATCGCCAAATCGAAGCAACAAATGCGAATGGCTTCAGAGGCTTTACAGCAGGATTTCATGCGTCAGTTGCTACATGGGGAACGGATCGGAGACAGCGAGCTGACCCGACAATTCGCTAATTTGCATATCCCGCTTCAGCCGACGATGACCGTTCTTCCCATCATCGGGCGCGTGGACGAATGGATGGGAGACTTATCCCACTATGACCGTTATTTGCTCCTCTATTCTATCCGCAATATCGCAGGGGAGTATTTGGATGCGACGGTTACCCTGCTGTCGATCCCGATGGATCCATTTAACATCGTCTGGTTGATCCAGCCGAAGGGTATTCATCCTGATAGTCCGCAGCGGGTGCGGGAAGATACCTGGAACATGATGGTTCGGTTCGTACAGGGTACGTTCGAATTAATTCAAGGGGCTTGTAAGGATTTGATCAAGTTGGAGCTATCTGTGATTATCGCCGATACACCAGTGCAATGGGATGGGCTGGGACGGAAGTTCGCTTCACTAAAAGGGAACATGCTATGGGGCTTAGGCTCCGGTCGTGAAATGTTGATGGTTGATCAACATTCGCCCGGTGAAGCCTCAGCCGAGGGAGCATTCACACGGGATGCGGCGACCTTGATCGGCAGTCTGGCGTCGATGCTGGATAACAACCGCCGTGAGCCCTTCTTCGCTTTGTTGGATGAGTTGCTCGATCAACAGGATACCGATCATCTGGAGAAGCATTATTACATGGCTGCCTCCGTTATTCTTTCTTTTCATACGAAGGAGCAGCGCTTAGCCGGAACCGAGGAACGATGGGATGTAAGCCGTCTGATTCGTCTCGATCCTCAAGAGGAGCCGCAAGAAGCGGTCGAATACTTGCGCCGATGCGGGGCATCAATCTTCGATTGCAGGGAACGGTTACGGGGAGAGAGCGAGAACGAGCTGATGACGAATGTGAAAGCCTTTATTGCCGATCATCTCTCCGATGAGCTCAGCTTGACGGCAATTGCGGAGAATACGGGTCACAATTCCTCCTACTTGTCCCGATTGTTTAAGCAGAAGAACGGCGTCGGTATCGCGGAATATATCACGGAATGCCGCATTCGGATAGCCAAGGATCTGCTCGCGGATCAAAGGCATCGCATTCAGGATATTGCCCCTTCGTCCGGATTTACTTCTGTCCAATATTTCTACCGTGTGTTCAAGAAATCGACGGGAATGACTCCTCAGGAATGGAGAGACAGGTCCTCTCGTCGGTGAAGTTGAATCTATTGTGCAATCAAAATGTTACAACGCGAAGTAAAATCTTTGGAATAGAGTCGCCCCAATCGGCGTTGCTATAATCGGTTTGCAAGACGAAAATACGATCCAACTTAATGGAGGGGGCAAGGCTATGTTAGGAAAAAAAGGGTGGACGATGCTGCTTATCGTTGTGCTAGCGTCGAGCGTACTTAGCGCGTGCAGTGGCAATAAGGCCAACGAAGCTAAGGGAGCAGTTGAAACGGAGAAGAGTGAGGGAGCTGCTTCGGCCACAAGCAGCGCGGAAGCAAAACCTGAGGGAGATAACAATCCATTCGGCAAGATCGATCCGCCTATTACCATAAAGTCCGTTCTGGGAACGGCGGGTTGGGCGACCTTCCCGGATGGCGAAACGTGGGACAACGATAATCGTTGGACGAAGCTATATCGGGAAACGTTGGGTATTCAATTAAAGTGGAACTGGCTCGTTGATTCTACGCAATACGACAATAAGATGAACGTGTCCATCGCCTCTGGCGATATTCCAGACCTGATGGTCGTTTCCAAGAAGCAATTGAACCAGCTGGTAGAGGCAGACATGGTTGAAGATCTGACGGAAGTGTTCGACCGTTATGCTATGCCTTATCTGAAGATGCAAGTCGGGGAAGCTTTAGCACCTGCTCAGAAGATGGCGACATACGACGGTAAGCTTATGGCGGTCCCGCAATACGGTGGAGATCCTCGTGATTCCCTAGTCTCTCTCTATATCCGATCCGATTGGCTCAAGAAGTTGAGTCTGAAGGAACCGACGACAATAGACGAATTAGTGAACGTGGCAGATGCTTTCGTCAAGCAGGATCCCGACGGTAATGGTAAGCCGGATACGCTCGGGCTTGGAATTCTGAGCGCGACAATGGGTGGAGGTTCAATGGGCGGATTCTTAAATGGTTTCCATGCATCCCCTGATATTTGGGTTGATGATGGAGCGGGTCAACTCATGTACGGCAGTACGACACCGGAGATGAAAACAGCGCTCGGCAAACTACAGGAAATGTACAAGGGTGGTTTGATCGATCGGGAATTTGGCACGAAGGATTACAACCGTCTGAAGGAAGACGTCGTATCCGGCAAGCTTGGTATCTTTTACGGCACGATTTCGGAATCTGCATTGATTGCGGTAGATCTCATTAAGAACGATCCGAAGGCTTCATGGATTGCGGTTCCTCTCCCGTCCGTTGACGGTACTCCGGCTAAACCGAGTGTAGGTGTCTCTGTTGGCGGCTTCCTGGTCGTCAAGAAAGGCTTCTCTAATCCAGAAGCAGTTGTCAAGATGATGAACTTATTTATCCAGAAAGTATACGGTGAAGATGAGTTTGGTACGAACGGCGATAACAAAACTTATGCTTGGGTAGACAATGCGAAATACGCGATGCACGTTCTATCACCGGTCCAAGGCTATATCAAAGACTACAACTACAGACTGGTTCGCGATGCGCTCGCTTCAGGTGATCCTTCCAAGTTGAATGAAAGCCTCAAAGAGACCTATGATCTTGTATTGGGTACGGACGGCTCGGATCCGGAGAAATGGCAGCAATGGTGGATCCATCAGCCTGCGGTTAGCCCATTCGAGGTGCGTGATCAGTATCAACTACAGCCAGATGGGGTTGTCATCGATAAGTACTTCGGTGGTTCAACGAAAACAGCGGATGAGAAAATGTCGACGTTAGCTACAATGCAAAATGAAACGTTCGTAAAAATCATTATGAATGCTGCACCGATTAGCGACTTCGACAATTACGTAGCAAATTGGAAGAAGCTTGGCGGAGACAAGATTACGCAGGAAGTCAACGAATGGTACGCATCGAATCGTTAATGAAGGATTATTCCGCAGATGAGGGACGGATGCTTAATATCCGGTCCCTTGTGGGCGGCGGGAGGTGAAGACGACCGTGTTCAATAAAAAGTGGAGACAGGAAAGTGCTAACCACATCATGCTACTGCCGGGAGTCTTGTTTCTCTTCCTGTTCTGCTATGTCCCCATGTTCGGCATTATCATTTCTTTCCAGAAGTATTATCCAACCAAAGGATTTTTCAAATCTGAATGGGTTGGATTAGAGAATTTTCGCTACATCTTCGAATTGCCTGATTTCAACAGGGTGTTATGGAATACGGTATTTATCGCATCTGCAAAAATCATCCTGCTCTTGATCGTACCTATCATAACGGCGTTACTGCTAAATGAAGTTCGGAATGTACTGTTCAAGCGTTCGGTACAGACGCTTATCTACTTACCTTATTTTCTATCTTGGGTTATTCTTGCCGGTATTCTAATGGATGTTCTGTCTCTGAAAGGCATTGTCAATCAGATGATCGAAGGACTTGGGATGCAGTCTATCTTCTTCCTTGGGAACAATAATTGGTTCCCATGGACGCTCATTGTATCAGATACGTGGAAGCAGTTTGGATTTGACACCATTATCTATTTAGCGGCACTCACTGGAATAAATCCGACGTTGTATGAGGCGGCCGTTATCGATGGAGCAAGCCGCTGGAAGCAGACGCTTCACATTACGCTTCCTGGGATGGCTCCGATTATCGTACTCATGTTGACACTGAGCCTAGGGAACGTGCTGAACGCCGGCTTCGATCAGGTATTTAACTTATACAGTCCTCCAGTGTTTGAGAGCGGCGATATTATCGATACGATGATCTATCGGATCGGACTGCAGGATTATCAATTCAGCGTATCTGCAGCGCTTGGTCTATTTAAGTCAATTATCTCATTTGTACTCGTCTCTGTGTCGTATGCTATGGCGTATCGATTCGCCAATTATAGAATTTTCTGATTGGGGTTGCTGTCGGATGATTAAGACGACGTCCTGGAGCAGAAGAAGCTTCAATCTGGTCAATTACACATTGCTGATCTTGCTGTCGGCGCTTTGCTTTCTGCCGATTGTTCACGTGTTGGCGCTATCGCTAAGCTCCAAGATACAAGTGACGGCAGGCAACGTGTTATTCTGGCCGCGCGACTTCACTTGGGCTTCTTATGAATATGTTGCCTCGCAAGGGCAGTTTTTCCGCTCGATGGGCATCACGCTGGAGCGTGTAGCACTCGGCACCGTAATTAATCTCGGATTGACGCTTTTATGCGCGTATCCGCTGTCGAAGGAACGCCGAGATTTTCGCTTTCGGTCCGCTTACGTTTGGTATTTCGTAATCACGATCCTATTCGGTGGCGGACTCATTCCTTGGTATTTAACCATTAAAAACCTTGAGCTATTGAATTCGATTTGGGCGCTCGTGCTGCCTGGTGCGGTACCTGTGTTCAATATCATACTGTTGCTTAACTTTTTCCGCAGGCTTCCGAAAGAAATGAACGAGTCGGCTCGAATCGACGGTGCGGGCGATTGGCGTATTCTGTTCAGTATTTATGTTCCGTTGTCCATGCCCTCGCTCGCGACAATCACGCTTTTCACGGTAGTGGGGCATTGGAATTCGTGGTTCGATGGGCTGCTGTTAATGAACAACCCGGATCGATATCCGCTGTCCAGCTACTTACAGACCGTCATAACGATGCCTGATTTGTCCAAGTTCACCGACCCGGAAACCGCGCGGGTGTTCAACCGAATATCGGACAGAACGACACGTGCCGCTCAAGTGTTCGTCGGTATGTTACCGATTCTGCTCGTCTATCCCTTCTTACAGCGTTATTTCATCCATGGCATCGTGCTTGGCAGCGTGAAGGAATAGGTAGTGCTATTAACTAGATTAATAATTAGGAGGGATCGATAATGACTCATCAATATTCCGTCATTCTATCTAACGTTGGTAGCTGCTCTGACCGTTATGTGACCGGAGGGTATGCGGAGCCGTTCACGATTTCCGAGCTATTCGGTCGAGTGGCTCAGATTCCTCAGGTCACCGGAGTAGAATTGGTTGGCTCTTGGCATGTCACGGAAAACAATGTGAAAGAGCTGAAAGGTCATCTGGAGCAACACGAGCTCAAGCTTGTCTCCATCATTCCCGATCATTTCGGACAGATGAAATGGAAATACGGTAGCTTTGCGGCCAAAGATCCGGCGATCCGCAGGGAAGCTGTCGCTCATACGAAAGAGATGATCGATGCGGCAGTAGAGCTGGGAGGCGATCTCATCTCGTTATGGCCAGGTCAGGACGGCTACGATTACTTGTTCCAAGCGGACTACATTCAGGAGCGTGACTGGTTTGCGGAAGGTCTCAAAGAGGTGTGCCGCTATCGACCTGATGTAAGGATTAGCTTGGAGTATAAGCCGAAGGAGCCTAGAACCCACAGCTACTTGAGTACTGCAGCTATGTCCATATTGATGGCTCAAGAGACCGGTACGGACAATATCGGAGTGACGATCGACTTCGGCCATTCGTTGAATGCGTATGAGACACCAGCTGAATCCGTTGCGTTATTGAAGAGATATGGGAACAAGCTGTTTCATGTTCATATGAACGATAACTTCCGTCATTGGGATGACGACATGATCGTAGGCAGCGTCCATACGATAGAGACGTTGGAGTTTTTCTATTGGTTAAAGCGGACAGGGTATAACGGCTGGTTGTCGATCGACCAATATCCTTACCGGGAGGACGGATTGGAGGCAGTACGGGAGGGCGTCAATGCTATGGAGTCATTCGCTCGCCTCGTGGATTCGATCCCTAATGAAGAAATCGAAGCGTTACTGAGAAGTGGCAAGTCACCGGAAATTACTGCTTATTTGCGCAAGCTGTTGTTATCTCTAGATCGCTGAACAGCAAGGAGTGAACAATCAAATGATAACAATAGGCAAGATGACCGTCGATTATGAGACGAATCCGCTTGGCATAGATAATAGCTACCCGGCCTTAAGCTGGCAGATGGATGCCGGCCGCCGAGGTGAGTATCAAACCGCCTATCAGATTTTGGTTGCGGATAGCATCCAGGAACTAGCTCTGGATCAAGGGGATTGCTGGGACAGCGGAATCGTGGCTTCTCGTGACTCGCAGCACATCATTTACGGCGGAAGTTATCTGCAGTCTAGCACTCGTTATTATTGGAAAGTAAAAGGTTGGGACCGTGAGGGCAAGGAAAGCGATTGGAGCGATATCGGCTATTGGGAAATGGGACTGTTAATGGATGAGGAGTGGAGTGGGCAGTGGATTACTGCCCCATTCCTACCTGATCCACAACCGGAGCCGGATTTGCTGAAGGGCGTTCCTGTTCTTTGGGATAGAATGAGCGAAGAAAATCCGGTGCGCGAAGAAACACCTACCGGAGTTAAGGACAAACGATATTTCCGACTTTCTTTTACGATCGATAACGAGCTTCCGTCGGAAGCGAAGCTACATGTATTCGCTGTCGACTCGCTCCAAATCTATGTGAACGGTGAAGATGAGGGGCTATATTACCCGTATTTGCAGTCAGTTGTTCTGGATGTGCAAAGCTTGCTGCTTCAAGGTCTTAATAGTATTGCTTGCAGTTCTGACGGAGAAAAGCAAGGCTTCGTTGCTGTACTCCACTTAGCTTATGCGAATGGAACGACCCGGACCTACGCTGCCGATTCCAATTGGCTCGTCACCGATAAGCCTGACGGGGATTGGACTTCTGCTGAGATGGACGAAAAGAATTGGCAAGCTGCAATTCCGATCGGTACCTTCGGAGAAGGGGACTGGGGCGTATATAAACGAATTCTCTATCCTGTGAATACCGCATATGGACCCAATCCTGTCATCGGTCGGTCCTTCCAAATTGACAAGCCTGTTGCCAATGCGAGGCTGTATATTTCCGCTTTAGGAATTTATCAGAGTCACATGAACGGCAAGCCGATTGGGAGTGATGTATTCGCTCCCGGCTGGACGGATTATCGCAAGCGTATTCCCTATCAAACTTACGATGTGGCTTCGTTATTGCAAGAGGGCTCCAACAGGCTGGAGGCCGTTGTGGGTTCCGGCTGGTATGCGGGACATTTAGGGATATGCGGCCCCTATCATTATGGCACGAAAGTCGCTGTACGAGCACAGCTCCACATTGAATACGAGGATGGCACGAGTGAGATAATCAGGTCGGACGAGGACTGGCTCTCTGCGAGAAGCCCGGTCGTGTCGGCGGATATTTATATGGGAGAAACTTACGACGCAAGGCTGAAGACTTTGAATCCCTCGGATTGGCAGCAGGTGCAAATCCTCGAAGAAACAATAGGTGGCCACATGACTGCTCAGCAAGGCCCTGCGATTAAGCCTGTTCGTGAACTCGTCCCCAAATCGATCCTACGAATCGACGAATCACGTTATATCGTCGATATGGGGCAGAACATGGTGGGGTGGCTGCGATTGAAGTTTTCCGGAACATCGGGTCAACGGATTACGATTCGGTATGCGGAACGGCTGGATCAGGATGGTCGGGTATATCGGACGAATCTTCGTACAGCCAAACAGACGGATACTTACATTTTCGGTGGGATCGCTGAAGAGCAGTACGAGCCTCATTTTACTTACCACGGTTTCCAATATGTCGAGATTGAAGGCTATTCAGGCGAGCTGACATTGGATCAGGTGATTGGTATTGTCGTCCATTCTTCCGCAGAGGAGACATCGGAGGTTCACACGTCACATGCTCTTATTAACCGCCTGCTAGAAAATATCAAGTGGAGCCAACGGGGTAACTTCTTTGGCATTCCGCTCGATTGCCCGCAACGGGATGAAAGGCTTGGATGGACGGGAGACGCGCACGCTTTTGCCCGGACAGCAACATATAACATGAACTGCGCGAGCTTTTACACCAAGTGGATGACGGATATTCGTGATGCACAGGGTGAGGACGGTGCATTCCCAGATGTTGCTCCGTTCGTCGAGCATTTCGGCAGGGGACATGTGTTCTTCGCAGACGGAGGGGTAATTCTACCCTGGACTCTATATCGAGTGTATGGCGATCGAAGGTTTATCGAACATAATTACGAGGCCATGACACGATGGATAGAGTGGATGGAACGAGATTGCGAGGAGGGGCTAATTCGCCGTTCCGAGAGCTTCGGAGATCACCTTTCCTTCGGTGCTGAGACGCCTAAAGCACTTATCAACGCTGCCTTCTTCGCTTACAGCGTCAAGCTAATGGCACGAATGGCGAGCGAGATCGGCAAGGACGAGGATGCGCTTCAATACGCGGACCTGTTCGAGCGGTTGAGGCAATCGTTCCAGCTGCGGTTTGTTAAAGAAGATGGCCGAATAGAAAGCGATACACAGACGGCCTATGTCCTTGCCCTAATGATTGGCTTGCTACCGAAGGAAATGGAACGGGCATCCCTGCGACGGTTAGTTGAAGATATCCGTAATCGGAATTGGCATATGACGACAGGATTTATGGGCGTATCGTATATTTTACCCTTGCTAACCGAATACGGGGAGACGGAGGCCGCCTATCGTTTGCTGCTGCAGGAGACTTTTCCATCATGGCTGTATCCCGTACAAAATGGAGCGACGACGATTTGGGAGCGGTGGGATGGCTGGACGGAAGAGAAGGGCTTTCAAGATCCTGAGATGAATTCCTTTAATCACTATGCTCTCGGTTCAGTGGGGGAATGGATATATCGCTTCCTGTTCGGCATCGATTTGGACGATCGCGAATCCGGTTTCCGTACGTTTAGAATTCAACCGTTGCCTGGAGGTGAGTTTACTTCCGCCAGATGCAAATATCACAGCCTATATGGATGGATCGAAAGCGATTGGGTAATCGAGGGAGACAGCCTCGTCTTACGAGTCGAGGTTCCGGTGAATTGTACAGCAGAGGTTCGATTGCCTGCGAAGGCGGATTCGGAACTCTGGATAGACGGTGTTTCGATTTCGACTGACGGTGAAGTAAATAGCCCAAGCGAGGAATGGAAGTTTATCCGCCGTGATGTCTGGTCGGCTTACTTCCGGGTCGGTTCCGGTCGTTATGAGTTTAAGGTGGCGAGATGGTAACCTCGGAAGAAGTTAGTGGACCATGGGATATGGAAAGCTTGATGGAGTCGCCGTTCGTTCAATGGGGGGCGACAACGCATCATTCGGATTATTCATTAACGCCCCTCTATTATGAGGGCGAGCCTTATCGCGGCAAGACGACTCGCGTGTTCGCCTATTATGCAACGCCCAAGGAATACACAGAGCCACTTCCGGCTATCGTTCTCGTCCATGGTGGAGCAGGAAGGGCGTTCCCCGAGTGGGCCGGACAATGGGCATCACGAGGATATGCAGCTATTGCAATGGATTTGTTCGGTAACGGGCCGGATGGCGAGCGGCTGGAGGACGGTGGACCCGATCAAAGCGAGGAGTCGTTATTCTTCAAGGTGTCCCCGGATTCCTTGGGGGAGATGTGGTCTTATCATTCTGTTGCTGCCGTTATACGCGCAATCTCGCTTGTGGCGTCGTTGCCGGAAATCGATACAACGAAGGTTGGCCTCATGGGAATATCGTGGGGAGGCTATGTGACCGAGATTGTGACGGGCGTGGATCCGCGTCCGGCTTATGCGATGACGGTATATGCGGCGGGTTATTTTCAGGAAGGCTCCTGTTGGATGGACATTATATCTCGTATGGACGGTATTCAACAGCGTTTGTGGGAGGATACATTCGATGTCAGTCGGTATATTGGCCAATCAAAAACGCCAATGTTATGGGCGACGGGGACTAACGATACGTGCTTCGATCTGGATTGCTGGCTAAAGACTCACAGGTCGGCCAAAGGACATAAGACACTCCGGCTCATGAAGGACTGGGAGCATAATTACGAGGTGCCTTGGAATACGAATGAGTTTTTCACTTATGCGGATTCTCAGGTCAGAACGAGTAGACTATTACCGGGAATTCGCGATATCGATGAGGATTCAGACGGGATGGTTTGGGCGGCATACGGAGCATCAGACGTTATCCTTTCGGCGGAACTACTGTATACGGCCGACACGGGACGGTCGCCAACCCGAGTGTGGACGACAAGCCCCGCAGTCGTGTATCCTGAAACCTGCCGCGTTGCTGGGAGTGTTCCTAATGAAGCAGTAATGTACTATTTTGCGATAGAGGATGAAGAAGGAAATATCGTTAGCTCGGATGTGCGGGACCGTTCCGGGACGAATATACGATGAAGCCTGAGTGGAGGCTTTACCAACTGTGAGGGATAGCGACATGGCAAATAACGAACAAGGACCGAACTGGATTTGGTATCCGGGCGATTACGAAATATGGCTTCACCAGAAAGCATCCGTACGAAGGCAGTTCAGAGGCTACATTTGTCCGCCCTCCTGGCGACTTGATGGAGCTTACACGAGCATAAAGTTTCGCAGGTTGTTCGAGCTTACCGAGCCTGCGGAGCTGACTCTGTCGGTTCAGGGGGAGTTCGTTCTTCTCTTGAACGACGACATGACACCGCTTCGATATGAGCGTAAACCGGTTACTTCAGTTACTCTCCCAGCGGGTAAGCATACGCTTGCGATTAACGTCTATAATGATCGGGAGATTCCAGCGCTGTATACGACAGGAGCGGGTTGCGACTCAGGTGAAGGGTGGGAGGTAACTGCACTGAATGGCAAATGGGTGCCTGCCGCCTATTGGAATTTTAGCGATATTGAACAGCCTCCCGCTTCGTTTCCATTTGCATACGAGGAATACGATCCGGTGAATACGGAAGCGCTAGATGGCGGCGGGATTATCGTGGATTTCGGCCGCGAAACCTTTGGTTATGTTGAATTTGGCGACGTAACGGGCACTGGAAGCATTCATTTGTATTATGGTGAATCGCGGGAAGAGGCGCTGGCTGGCGAACTCGCCGAGACGTTCGAATCCCTGTCCGTCGACGGCAATGCCGCAAGTAGCTGGCGTACACCGGTTACTAGAGCATTTCGATATATTCAATTGAAAGCTGACGAGGGCGTTCAATGGGGCAATGTGAAGCACCATTATGAGTATGTACCGATGGAGCTCAGAGGCTCCTTCCGAAGCTCAGACCAGCGGTTGGACGACATCTGGGAGCTATCCGCTCATACGCTTCAGTTGAATATGCGGGAATTTTTGTACGATGGGATGAAACGCGACCGTTGGGTATGGAGTGGTGACGCTAATCTCGGATTTCTAATTAATAATTACGCTTATTTCGAGCAGGATGTGACGAAGCGGACGCTCGTCGCACTGCGGGGTAAAAACCCAGTTGAGATCCACATCAACACGATTATGGACTATACGTTCTACTGGTTCCTTAGCTGCTATGATTATTATTTGTACACAGGTGATCTAGAATTCGTTCGCACTCACTATGCGAATATGCTGAGCTTGATGGAATTCTGCCTGAAGCGTTGCAACGAGGAAGGCATGATGGAAGGCTATCCAGAGGATTGGGTATTTATCGATTGGGCACCGATGGAACGCAGGGGGGCATTAGCTGCCGAGCAGTTATTGTTATGTAGAAGTATGGAGACGATTGCTTGCTTTGCTGCTGAGCTTGGTGATACAGACAATGAGCGAAAGTACTCCAAGATGGCTGATGGTCTTCGTTCACGGATATTTGAAGCGTTCTGGGACGAGGAGCAGGGCGGGTTCATTCATGGAAAGCTGAACGGTGAGCTGCAAAAGGATATTCTCAAATACCCAAGCGTATTCGGTATCCGGTTTGATTATTTGGATGAGGAGCAGCGTGAATCGGTCAAACGAAACGTACTCATGAATAGCTCCATTCAGAAAATTATTACGCCGTTTATGCGCTTTTTCGAGCTGGAGGCTTTGTGTGAGATTGGAGAAGAAGCACATGTCCTGCGTGAAATAAGCAATTATTGGGGCGGGATGATCGACTTGGGCGCAACCTCGTTCTGGGAGGAATTCGATCCCTCGTTACCACCGGAGCTTCAATATGATATGTATGGCGATAAGTTCCGCAAGAGCCTCTGTCATGCATGGGGTGCTGCTCCAATTTACTTGCTTGGCAAGTATGTGCTTGGTGTTCGTCCGATCGAACCCGGGTACCGTCGCTATCGGGTTGAACCGAAGCTTGGGGAACTGGAGCAAATCGAAGGTAAGGTTCCGACGCCACATGGCGACATAACTGTTTATCGAGATAAGGATAGAATAGTCGTGAAGACTTGCGGAGACGGTAGCGGTATTCTTGTATTCACATGCGAGGGAATTCCCCAGAGCAAGGATGGATTGTTGACGCAAACTCCAGATGGCCGATATGAGCTTCTATTGGAGAAACCTGGAGCTGTCTATGAGGTTAATCTGAGCAATTAAGTGAGAATGAAATCAACCTTCAGAGTTGAAAATGACCCTGACTTGACGTCGACGACGTCTTGTCGGGGTTTTTGCTATGCAATCAGCAGAAACAGTCCATTTTTTCATTGTCGTCATACTTTCACCATGTTCGTTACGTCCCAAATCAGAGAAGATGAGAACAAGAAAAGCAACACTCCAATTGGATTCACTATTCCGAACATTAGGGTCTACGATCGGCTCCATCCTGCGACCGTTGGGATTTCCGAATAATCCCGCAGTGCCGAGGCGTTTGCTTCCGGTATGCTGCAGCAGATGGGCGGCTTAGACCCTCCAATACGAAGGTTCGACTCCTTCTGATCACCTTTCAAGTGATGCCATGGTAGGCACTCGACTAGGGCTCGAGAGATCAAAATCTGAACTGCCTGATCTAGAATTCTCAGCGGTCGCCCTTAGGCAATCGCACCTGAACCAAGCTTTGCAGTTCGTGGATACCGGTATGAGTTAAGCAGCTCCCGCGTTTCTATCCGATGTCGACGAGTCGCCGATAAGCAAGGGGATCGGCACTCCCTACGGAGGCTACAACATCGGGCATGCATGAACTCCTACCTTAAGCGTGACTTCCGCTTCTGTACGGGGAGGATTCTAGACCTGGCAACCCATTATTAACAAATCGAAATGAGGTAAATCCCTATGAAAACAATCGTTCGCTCCGACGAAAGAGCTTTACTGTTCAAGGACGGCAATTATATGAAGCACCTGATGCCAGGTAACTACAGATTCTGGTCATTCGCTGACTATCAAGTGACTACACTGAATGTAAGTAAACCGTTCTCCGTACCTGACAAAGACATCAACCTGTTCCTGCAAGATGAGGAGCTGTTGAAGGAATTGACTGTTGTGGACGTAAAGGATTACGAATACGTACTCCACTTCGAGGATGGGAAAATCACACGTCTATTGCCTACGGGCAAATACGCGTTCTGGAACGTCTGGAAGCGACACGAGTTTATTCGGGTGGATGCACGGAACCCAGAAATTCCTGCTGACATAGACGTATCCGTTCTCGCACGGTTGAATAGCACTTATTTGCAATCTTACGAGGTGGCGAACCACGAGACGGGATTGCTGTTCATTGATAACACTTACCGTAAATCGTTGAAGCCAGGTAAGTATTATTTCTGGAAAGGCCCAGTCACAGCACAAGTAAAGACAGTCGATCTAAGGCAACTCCAGCTGGACATGACTGGCCAAGAGATGATGACCGAAGACAAAGTGACTCTACGTTTGAACTTCGTCTGCCAATATCGGATCATAGATCCGCTGAAGGCGCTGGAAGTGAAGTCGTTCGAGGATCAAGTGTACGTCATGCTACAGCTTGTGCTTCGTGAATACGTGGGTACGATGAAACTGGATGAGCTACTGCGAGCGAAGCAAGAGATCGGGACTTACGCAATTGGGAAGTTGAACGGTCAAAGTGGCGACCTTGGGATTAGCTTCCTATCCGCAGGCGTTAAGGACATCATTCTTCCAGGAGACGTAAAGGAAATCCTCAATACCGTATTGATCGCTGAGAAGCAGGCACAAGCTAACCTGATCACTCGCCGGGAAGAGACAGCTTCGACTCGAAGCTTGCTTAACACAGCTAAGCTGTTAGACGAGAATGAGACGTTGTACCGGTTGAAAGAGCTTGAATTTCTGGAGAAGATTTGCGATAAGATTGGCAATATATCTTTGACTAATGGTGGGAACATGCTGGAGCAATTGAATTCCCTATTCTCCGCCAAAGGAAAGTAAAGGAGTAGATCGAATTGGCTATTATGCAAGTGAAATCGACCAACCCAAAGTTCTCGTTCCTGATTAAGAAAAATCCGGGAACGGGAATGCTGCTTCGAACGATACGTAAGGGAATGGCTTACGGCTGGTATACGGATGATACAACATTTAATGTCCTCTTTAAGGACGCGGACAATGTAATTTCTTACAAACAGAACAAAGAGGATAACTTTGAATACCTGAATGTCTCGCGATATAACACACCCTTGTTTCCTCTTAACGCAATTAACGAATTTTACTCGACGCCTTTGAAGGAGCAAAGCGAGCAAGATACGGACGAGTACGAGCATACGGTGTTCATTAATCTCATCCATATCGAGCTAGTTCGGTACATTGACTTCTTCGCAAAGCATCTGAAGGAGTATACCTTCGAGATCGATCATCAAGCGCATAAGAGTTATTCTTTGAAGGTCACGACGCGGAGGAGCTTGTATCAGCTGCTTCATGTCGTGAGTGTACTTTGTTTGTTCCTGTCTATGTTCGGTGATGAGTACATCGATATTTCCGATGATATTTTGGAGAAATATATGAAAAGTGTCAACGTTATCGATGCGCCGTTCTATATCCGTAGCTTGTTTGCAAGAAACTTCCTGTCTTCCAAGGAACGGTTTAAGAAATACAGGGCGGAGCTTGAGAAAACAGAACGTTATGAAATCAGATTCGATTTTGGAGGAACGGCGTTTCAGCGGAGAAGCTTCATTGGTAGCACCCTTACATTCGATAAATCGATTCTCGATATTGGCTGCGGAGAAGGCTACTACGCCATTCCCTTTGCTAAGAAAATAGAGAGCAGCTACTATGCCGTCGACATCAATGAGGAATTACTGGAGGTCGTCAAGCGAAAGGCGGATGCCAAGCAAGTGGATAATATTGTAGGCTTCGACTCTATTGACACCTTCCTGGAAGCTTACAATGGAGAACAAGTAGACGTGATTTTGACGGAAGTCATCGAGCATATGAGTCAGGATGAGGCGAAGCAGCTTATCCGTCAAATATGCAAGCATGTCATCTTCGACAAATTTGTCATTACGACGCCGAACTCTGATTTCAATATGTACTATGAGCTGGAAGGCTTCAGGCATGACGACCATAAGTGGGAGATGGGCAATGATGCGTTCCAGCAATGGTTCGAGGATGTCATGAACGGGTTGGACCTGACATATGAATTCGTTGCCATCGGTGATGGGGTCAATCACATTCAAACGACGCAAGGTGTTATTGTGCGGCAGAAGGGGGAATAAAGTTGGAGATCTCTACGAAAGTCCATACCATCTTCATGATGGTTGGCTCGACGGAATGCGGTAAAACAACGTTTGCCCGACAAGTCTTAATGCCTCAATTAAGGTTTAGGGACGAGGGTAAAAATATAAGCTTCAACATCCAGTATTTGTCATCTGATAGCATTCGGCAAGAGGTTCTGGGCTACGATTACGATAAGTATGATCAAGTTATGTTAGAGGCAAGCTCGCAGGCATTCCATCTCTTGTTCGAGAAGCTGAAGATGGTTACTTCTTTTCCGATCAATGCCGAATTCGTCATCGTAGATACGACGGGTTTAGCTGAAGATTTCCGGGAGAAGGTACGCGATATCGCGCGTGACAATAACTATAACCTAGAAGTCATTCTGTTCGATTACCGCAAACGGGAAGATTATTATGCCTCCGAGCGCTCGAAGAAGTTAATCACTAACCATATTAATCGTTTGAAAAAAGATGTACTAGGCACGCTGTCACGGGAAGGCTACTCTAGTATTCATAAGGTGCGAGCGAAGGATTTTTACTCGGGTGCGGACGATCAAGCTAATCCAGAGTACCGGGTGCTCATCAAGGACTTGCCCGAGTACATATCTACGGTTCTGCCACAAGAGTGGAAGTATATCATCGTCGGTGATGTTCATGAATGTATCGATGAGCTGCAAGGCTTACTGCTTAGCTATGGTTATAGAATAGAAGCGGGTAAGCTAGTGGTTACGGATAAAGTGAGTGACACGAAGGTTATTCTTGTCGGAGATTGGATTGACAAAGGCAAGCACACGAAAGAAACGATAGAGTTTCTATACGAGAATCAGGCACATTTTCTATTCGTCTTGGGTAACCATGAGAACTTCGTGGAGAAATATATGCGGGGTGAGATCAAGGGGGTTGACCAAGAACTGCTGCATACGTATTTTGATTCCACCGAAGTGCTACGCAATGATTCCGAGCTGCTGACGAAATTTAATGAACTGGTTGCAGTAGCTAAACCATTCTACCGATTCAACGGGGCTAGAGGACCATCCTTCTATGTGACACATGCACCTTGTAAGAACAAATACATCGGTAAGCTAGACACTAACTCTGTCCGCAACCAGCGTAATTTCCGCATTGATCGGGAAAATGCTCCATTAGAGGAGCAACTGGATTTTCTCAAGCAGGAAGCGGTGGGTAATCATCCCTATCATGTATTCGGACATGTGGCTACGAAGAATGCTTTCCGTATCAAGAACAAAATCCATGTGGACACAGGAAGCGCGCATGGGAATGTTCTGACAGGTGTAAGTCTTGCAGCTAAGCCTTTCTTTAAGTCGCATAAGTCTGGGCAAGCCGTGATGACGGATGAATTAGTTACGCTGTTTCAATCGGCTAAGAAAGTATCTCTTCAAGATTTGGCTGAGGATGAAGTACGTAGGCTGCACTATTGCTCACGCAACAAAATCAACTTCATCTCCGGAACGATGTCGCCAGCCAACAAAGACGACGCCGCTCACGATCTAGAGTCCTTAGAGCAGGGACTAAAATATTTTGCGGAGCGTGGAATGACTCAAGTGGTTCTTCAGCCGAAATACATGGGGTCGCGCTGTAACGTCTATCTTCACAAAGATATCGATCAATGCTTCTCTGTCAGCCGTAACGGCTACAAAATCAAATCGGTGGAGCTGACAGTCATCTACGAACAGCTGCTGAAGAAGTTCAGTGAGTATATGCGGACGAATCACATAGAGCTGTTGATTCTGGATGGTGAGCTTCTTCCATGGAAGGCGATGGGGGATGGATTGATCGAAAGACAGTTCAAGCCGATCGGGAAGGCGTTAGAGACGGAATTTGAGTTTCTGAAAATAAACGGATTTGATGAAGCTTTTGGGAAGCTATCACAAGAATATGAGGCAAGTGGATTCGAGAGAGATCAGTTCACAGTAGCCAAGTCTGCATTAAGTGACAAGTACGGTGCGAGGGTGTATCAGAACTATAAGCATGTTCATGGTATACGGCAAGCTTACTTGCCGTTAGCGGATCATTTGGCCGCTTATGAGATTTATAAGAGGCAGTTGGAGCTGTATGCGGAGGATGCAGAGCTGGAATACAAGCCGTTCGCGTTGTTGAAGATCGTATATGAGAACGGGGAAGAAATAATTCCAGATTGGAAGACATCGGATATGTACGGTTTTCTGTCGGAGGATGAGTTCGTTACATTGGATTTGGGAGATTCGAGCAGTTACGAGCAGGCGGAACAGTACTTCGCTAAGTTAACCGTTGAGAACCATATGGAAGGTGTGGTTATCAAACCCGAACAAGCTCAAAATGGTGCCATTCCGTATATGAAGGTTCGGAATTCACAGTATTTGTCGATCATCTATGGCTATGACTACCGCTTTCCACATAAGTACAGCAAGCTCATGAAACAGAAAAATATCAACCTGAAGCTTCGGACATCTGCAAATGAGCACCGTTTAGGGACGGAGATGCTCAAGGTGAAATTTAATGAGATTGCGCCGGACAATGCTACCTACCAAGGAACTGTTGCGAATCTGCTCTTCGAAGCGTCGAACGAGAAAGAAATCGATCCAAGGCTGTAGAAGAGAGTGGAGTAATCGTGAGAATGCAAAAACACTGACCCATATGCGGTCAGTGTTTTTGTTGTGGAGCCGATTAACGTATCTTGTACTCATAAGTTGAACCGTTGATGGTGATGAATGCCTTTAAGGGCTCGGTACCTTTTTCAACTTCAGTAGGAACTTCAGCAAGGAATACTAATGTTCCGGATTTTAAGGGCTCAATACTCGTGATATTAGTATAGGTAAAGTCCTCTCCACCCTTGTCCTCAATCGTCGAGAACGTCCTGTAATCATATTTATCGTTGAATTTGATAGAGACATCTGCGAACTCATCGGCGCCTTTAGCTGATGTGAGCAAGCTCTTCATTTTTATTGTGATCGCCAGGTAAGTCGTTCCTTCTTCTTTGGCTTCATAATACGTATAAAAGTCACCGGGCTTCGATGGAGTGATCTTTTTGGCAAATTGATGCTTAGTCAGGGTCATTTCCGCAAAGTCAGCAATTGTGATTGCTTTATTTTTCTCCACAATGAGTTGATTTTCCTCTGGGGCAGGCTCAGCAATCTCCTCGGGAGCTTTCGACGGTTCCACTTCATTTTCTGCAAGTGCTGCGATTTCTTTCTTCAGCTTGGCATTCTCTTCTTTAAGTGTAGTAATCTCACTCTTTAATTGATCCATTCCTTCGGAAGAGCTGCTGTTGGATGAACAGCCTGAGAGAACCCAGGTTACTAATAATACAGCCATACAGATCTTAATCGTTTTCATTACGCACCCCTACTAGCACATTTTTCCTAATAGTATAGCACTGGGAGGTGACATAATACGACGATATTTTTGCTTGCTGTCGAAATTCTCAAGAATAATAGAATTCAATACGAAGGATCTTGTCATCCGCGGTTGTTCGGGTGAAGTCCTCGTACGAATATCGATACTTAGAAAGCCCCTTCTGAGCGGAGAATGCCTTCTTCATATCCGACTCAACAGTTGATCCCTGTGTATAGCGAAGGACTAATTCCTTCCGTCCATTTTTTACGGCTACGCGTATTCTGCTCGTTAAATCTTGTAAATTTGTTGCTGTATATGGAGCAGTGAGATAGATATAACCTAATTGCTCGTAGAGAGTATTGTAGAAGTCCGCTTTAGGCTCACCCTTTACTGTCAAAGCAGTCAACGTTTGATTATACGAAGTAACGGCTGTCGGATATCGTGTTGAAGGCTCCCACGTATGATCACTCCGAAGCTCAGCATCCGGGAGGTTATAGTAGTTATAGACGACTCTCCCGACAACATCAGGAACGGGATCATCCCAGGTAGTATCAAGATGGTACCATTCATCGTCTATTTGAACGAGGTTCCAGGTATGAGCAATATTCCGCGATGAACCTTCTACGATTTTTACAGGAATACCCGCTTGCTTCATCATCTCGTAAGTGAGCAGGGCGTAGCCTTGGCACACCGTACTGCCATTTACAAGTCCATCATAAGCTGAATACGAGATAAGACGCGTATCGTAAGCAACGTTGGTCACGATCCAGTCATGGATCGCTTTTTCCTTCTGATGGTCATTCATGCCAGGTGTCAGAATCTGTTTGAGGGCTTCGGCAACGCGCTTCTTCACTTCATTTGTCTGAGACAGGGTTTCCCAATAAGTAAAGCTGAAGGTAATCGTCGCAGTAGTTCCCGTGATTTTCGCATTGTAGCCATAGGTCTTAACGATATAGTGCAAATAATCGTCCGCGTTAATGGCATTATTCAGAATATCCTTGATGTCTTGCTTTAATGTATCTTCAGTGCCTGAGTATGTGACCTCAAGGGTATCGAGGCGCTGGGAAAGAGCATTGACAATCTCTTCATGAACTTGAGTTTGCGGCATTGCGCTAGTTGCGTTAGTTGTCTTAGTTGCCGTTTGTATAGATGCGATAAGATCACATCCTGTAGCAAGAGGTGCAGTGCCCACGAGAAGCGCGGAGGCGAGCAGTGCTCGTATTTTATTATTCATAGCAGATCTATCCTCTCTATCTGAGTAGACCATAAAGTCTATGTAAGTATATCATCGGTAATTCTATTAGGCTCCTATTCATGCTTAACCCATAATTATTCAAAGTGTATAATAGGCAATATAGGCATAAGCAACCAGAATGGGAGCACACAAGAGTATGTGATTAGACTAAGTAATGAAGGTTATGGGAAAATCCATATTGTTAATGTGAAGGTGAATGGAGCGGATAAACCTGATCTCGTGAACTTGGCGTCACTTACGATTCAGGTAGAATGGTGCAAATTGTACCCGATCTCGATCCAGCGAAAGTATTTGGGCTTTACTAAAAAGAAAATCATCACAAGGTGGTTCAAGGATGGAGAGTTATAGCTATGCAAATTGAGTTTGCTACGGAATCAGATTACGAATACATCGTCGAGAACGATCATCATATCTTAAAGAGTCTAATAAGCGCAAAGATACAAGGAAAAGAAATATTCATCATACGTGATGAGCAGCAAATGAATGTGGGATGGATGAGATACGGTTATTTTTGGGACAACACACCTTTTATGAATATGATATGGATTGATGAGCGGTATCGTGCGAAAGGCGTAGGGAGTCAAGTGGTTCACTTCTGGGAAAATCTTATGAAGCAGAAGGGCTGTAAATGGGTGATGACCTCAACCTTGGCGAATGAAGAAGCGCAGCATTTCTATAGGAAGCTTGGCTATAAAGATGCCGGATGCTTATTACTAGAGAATGAACCTACGGAAATCATTTTTACTAAATCAATATAGGGATTGTGATGATAAGGACGTTATTTGGAGAATAGGGAAGGATGTTTTTGAAAACCTTGCTTAGAGTAAAGCTCATAATTTTATAGGGTGGCTAATCGAATGTAAGGCCTCTATATGAGGTTTTTCATGAAAACGGATATTCGCTAAACTTAAATAGAGAGGTTAACAGCGATTATCCGGAGGTGGATTGAATTGACCCATATTGAAATGCTAAGACGTCGGAGTGAAATTCTGAAACGTAACATCGGATCGATGATCTTGAAGGGAAATAAGCGGGAATTGAGTGGTCAAGAGAGCTTTTTCTACAACAATATCGTGAGGAAATGGCATCAGAATGAGCATGAGATCAACTCGGTGAGCAAGAAGGTTTGATTTAGAGAGAATAGCCCCAGCTAACTGCGACGAGCAGCTTGTTGGGGCTTTAAAGCAATTAACTGCACTAATATAAATATCTCTGCCGGAGCTTAGCGCACATGTCCTCGATCACTGCTTGTTCCGGTAAAATGAGCCGATGTGTTCGATTAGCTGCATAGGAATCCGTAAATTGTTGTTCCTGCAATGTTCGTATGACTGCACTTGTGAAAGCCCCAGAATCAAGGAGTCCGGCGAAAGCACCCGATTCACCAATTCGCACGGAGGTTCGCTCCTGAAGGCTTGTCATCACATGAGGCTCAACCTGAGGGTATTCCCCTGAATCTGCTCCTACGCCCGCGCGGTCATAGAATGCTTTGACCAACTCCGCTCGTGCCGCTCCCGAGCCTTCTACAATAATAAAGGCTTGAATAATCATCGCCCTTACTTGCCTACGTTGGGCAATTCCGCAAAATTTGAGCCCCTCGATATGCAGATCATAGTCACCGGGGCAATACGAGCCTACGACTTCTCCCCTTTGAATGGAATACCCATGCCCTGCCAAAGCCTGACGAATCATTACGTACATCCGCTCGAAGTCAGCGTGGAATCCTCGTGTGTCTTTCTCGTCGATTGGCATAATCAGTGAAACATTGATCACTCCAAGATCGAGCGGCACTGCAGCCCCACCGGAGTTGCGCACGAGAACGTCATACCCCCGATCCTTGAGCCAACGAACCGCTTCAGCTGCTCCTGTTAACCGACTGTCTTTCGTCCCGATGACGAAAGCACGTGGATGGCGCCATAGATGGCAGACCGAAGGTCCACCGGCTCCTGTTTGTCTACCTAATAGCTCGTCCAAGGCAAACGGATAAGCGACATCTGAATGAGCCACTTCCTGCGTACGGTCGAGTATGTGTATGTGGCTAACCTCGCTGACTTCATATTCCATCGTTGACCAATCCTCCATGACACAAGTAAATCACCGAACCGAACTATTGAAGCTTAGCTTTGCTGCCAATGCTTCCGGTACACCAACGGAGTAAGAACCTCCCGACTCCGGAAGAGGTTGATAAAATGGCTGACATTGTCGACGCCAACGGCTGTGGCGATTTCAGCAATAGGCATGTCTGTAAATCGGAGCAATTCTTTAGCACGTGTAATCCGTGTGTTAATCAAATACTCATTCGGAGAGAATCCGGTATATTTCTTGAATTCCTTCGATAGATGATACTTGTCGACCGCGAAGGTCGAGGAGATATCGTCAAGAGTCAGCCTTTGAGGGTAATGGCGGTCGTAATGCTTCATGACTTCCCTTACGAAGTCGGGAATACCAGGTCCGGATATTTCGCGATATTGCACACTGAGTAGCAATTCGGTAAGTAGATCGACGATTAAGCGGGAGCACGACAATTCCGTTTGGATCGTTTTGTGCTCGTGCAGAATGACGATTTCTCGCATCAGATCTGGTATTCTGGATTCGTCTGGGATGGATATTGTCGGAGTGCCTGTATCCGCAAATCGTTCGTAATAGGCAGGGGAAGAGCTCCCGTTAAAATGGATCCACATCATCCCCCATAGATCCTCGGGGTCTGTTTTATAATACTGGTATTTTCGACAATCGATAAAGAAGAGCTGATTAGGGGTAACCGTATAATTCGTATCGCCATAAGTCAAATATCCGGTGCCTTTCGTGGTGTACACGATCAAATAGGAGTCTAGATTTTCCCGCTCTGTGAAATAGGAAGTCATTGTACGGAAGTGTCCGGCCTCCTGTATGTAATACAAAGAGGCTTTGGCGAAGGAGGAGGGGGTAGCCAGCATGCGAACGGAATCATCCGTCCAGTCGTGCGAGGCTTTTTCTCGAAATCCGTTCATGCTTACCAGCTCCAAGATTGTATGATTTTTAACCAAGATTTTGGGATGTGTAATGAAATGAATGCATCTACAATGAGACATATAGCTATTATTTCACACGTTAACGAGGTGGTAAAGATGTCATTCCTTCATCCCATTAAACCTGCACGCAAAGCTCGCATCGGCTTATATAGTGTGGGACTGAGAGCCTATTGGGAACAGTTTCCCGGTTTACGTGATCGTCTGGCCGAATACGGTAAATTCATTGAAAGCCGCATGTCAGAGTGGGCTGAAGTCTATTATTACGGTCTAGTAGATACAGAGATCGAAGGACGGAAAGCCGGTGAGTGGCTGAATAGTCATAATGTTGAAATGGTATTCTGCCATGCCGCTACTTACTCTACAAGCGCTACCGTGCTTCCTATTCATCAACAATGCAAAGCACCTGTCGTATTTCTTAATCTACAACCGACGGACCGCATTAATTATGAGCAGTCGACAACTGGAGAGTGGCTTGCGCATTGCGGAGCTTGTCCGGTACCCGAATTCGCAAATGCTTTAAATCGCGCTGGGATTCCGTTTAAGGTCGTTAATGGCATGCTTGGACTTGATTATACGCCGGCCATCTCTCTTACGAATGAAATTACCCATAACCGGATGGAGGCCATTCGTGCTTGGAAGGAGATTGAGGAATGGATTCGTGCGGCTTCGGTTCCGCGTACGTTGAAGCACAGTCGCTTCGGTTTCCTTGGCAACACCTATAGTGGAATGTTGGATATGTATAGTGATTTTACGATGATTCAGGCTCAGACCGGCTTGCATGTGGAAGTGCTGGAAATGTGCGATTTAGATCGCATGGTGAGAGAAGTAAGTGCCCAGGATGTGAAGAATAAGCTAGATGCCGTCCATGATATGTTCCAGATTAGCGGAGATTCTCCTTCTGATCCGATTGCTAGAAAGCCTAGTGATGAACAGCTGGAATGGTCTTGTCGGGTTGCGGCAGCTCAAGAGAGGCTGGTTCGAGAATTCGATCTGGATGCTCTATGCTACTATTATCATGGTGCCCCAGTAGGGGAATACGAGAAGCTTCAAGGAGGCTTTATAGTCGGTCATTCGCTGCTCACCGCCCAAGGTATCCCGTGCGCCGGAGAAGGCGATCTCAAAACAGCAGTAGCGATGAAAATCTGTGATATTGTCGGTACAGGTGGTAGCTATTCCGAGATTGTCGTGGTAGATTACGTGGATGGAACGATTGTGCTTGGCCACGATGGCCCCTTTCATACCGCCATAGCGGAAGGCAAACCGATCTTGAGAGGTATGGGACTGTATCACGGTAAGCAAGGCACAGGGGTTTCCGTGGAGGCTAAAGTGAAAACGGGACCGATCACAACGCTTGGCATGACCCAGACAGAGGACGGCAAGCTGAAGATGATCATCAGCGAAGCAGAGTCTACGGATGGTCCAACGATGAGAATTGGAAATACCCAAACACCCGTTAAATTTCCGATGCATCCAGATGAGTATATGACCCGTTGGTTTGCCGAGGCACCTACCCATCATTGTGCAATGTCCATTGGACATAACGGTTCTTTATTTTCTAAAGTTGGACAATTAATGCAGTTGAAACATGTTAATATATAAAAAAACATGCGGTTATGAAGGTGGAGGGTCTGTTGTACCGAACAATCGTGGCACTTCTCATGATCACTTTAATGATCACCTCCTGCCAGTCTGGGTCAGCCACTCGATATGAGCTGGTTTACTCGATGGAATCGGGAACCTCCTCCGGCCAACAGCTGGATCAGACAAATGTATCCGGAAAGAGGTACAAGATTGCACTTGTACCGAAGGGGCTCGAAATTGACTATTTCAATTATGCAGCAGTAGGCGCGATGGAAGCAGCCCGCAATCTTGGGATTGATGTTATTTTCCAAGGTTCGGCTATTGCCGATGCTGATCTTCAGATTAAAGCTGTGGAGCAATTGATCGACCAGAAGGTCGATCTTATTGCCATATCTGCGAATGATCCTGTTAAGCTGGTACCCGTGCTGCAGAAGGCGATTGACCAAGGGATTAAGGTCATTACTTGGGATGCGGACACAGAACCTCAAGGTAGACAATTTTTCGTTAACATGGTCGAGCCGGAAGTGCTTGGCAGGCACCTGCTTGACACCCTTGCCTTAACGATGGGTGAGAAGGGCAATTATGCAATCATGACCGGCTCATTCTCCGCTGCAAACCATAATGAGTGGTTGAAATGGATTAACATTCAGCAAAGCGAGTATTATCCGGACTTAAAACTCGTAGAAACTGTGGCAACGGATGATGATGTGGGCAAGGCTTATGAGGTGGCTAAGCAGCTGCTTGTTGATCATCCTAACTTGGATGGCATCATCGGCAACTCCTCCGTCGGTCCTCCAGCTGCGGCTCAAGCGGTTAAGGAAGCGGGTAAATCAGGAGTCGTGAAGGTAGTGGGATTGTCGAGCCCTAATCTTATGCGACCGTATTTGCATGAAGGCTCCGCTCAAATTGCGACACTCTGGAGTCCGAAGAAGCTCGGATTCCTTACGATTGTGCTTGCTTACAACTATTTGAATGGGCATATGCCGAAGGATGGACAGAATATCGACGGTGTCGGAAACATTCGCTTGATTGGGGATATGGTCATTATGGGAGAGCCATTAGATTTCACAGCAGAGAACGTGAACCAATATGATTTTTAAACGCTGGCGTGGACTCAAATTTCGAAATTATCCCATTGCGTATAAATTGATCGTGACTTATATTCTCTTAACGGTTGTTCCTATGATGCTACTCGTCTATATTTCCTATATCCAGTTTGCGAGATCGGTTGAAGAACAGATCGGTGAATATATGCCTAAGTTTCTCTATCAAGCGAATGCGGACATTGAGAAGCATATCGATGAATTAACAACCCTCCCAGAAATTCTGTTCAACTCTGATAATATCTTGGGCATTCTTAGGAAAACATCCTATGCGAAGCGGTCTGACTTGAATAAGGACCAATACAATATGAATAGCTATTTGGCCCGAACCTTTACGAACGGCAGGAATGCCGATGTACTAGGGGTGTTCGTCGTTTCGAACAGTCGAGTGTTTAACAGCTCCAAGGTCGGCTTTATGGAATCTAACTGGAGCGCATTGTTAAGCGCTTATGTCCAAGATTATGAGCAAGATGGCAAGGCCAAGATTATTCTTCCCAGCGAGATGAACCTCCAGCTTGAAAGCGAAGTCCCCTACGTATTTATCCTTAAACAAATTAACGACGATGATAATCGGAAGAATCTAGGCACGATGCTTATCGCTGTAGACCTATCTTTTATAGACAATATCGTGCACAACTTCGAGAAAAATGAGAGAGCGGATTTATGGGTTATGAATCCTTCCGGCAAAATTATCTACCATACGAATCGCGAGCTCATTGGAACAGTCGATGAGGACAAGAATCGATATCCGGTTCTTAACGGAAGCTTCCGGGCTAACGTAACCGGCGAACAGAAGCTCATAAGCGTTAATGAATCCTCCGAACGAGGCTGGATACTTGTCCATGGGATACCTTTACATGATTTAACGAAGAGAGCGGATCTCGTCCGGAACGTCACGGTATTCGTTATTATCGGAATCATTCTTCTTACTTCAGTGATTGGCGTTATTATCTCCTACAGCATGACTCGCCCGTTAAAGAAGCTAAGTGGGCTGATGAAATTAGTTGAAATGGGAGATTTGCAAGTCGATCTGAAGGTCCAGAGCGGGGATGAGGTCGGTACTCTAGCCCGAAGCTTCAATTCGATGATTGCGACGATTCGAGAGTTAATTCAGAAAAACTATCAGATAGAAATTCGTCAGAAAGAGGCTGAGCTCTACGCCCTACAGTCACAAATCAATCCGCATTTTATGTACAATACGCTAGAATCGATTGGAATGGCTGTTGAGGAGGGCGAGACGGAGCAGGTCGTCGATATGGTAACACTCCTTGGTCGAATGCTACGTTTTTCTGTATCGAATCAATCTAAATCCGTGTCCATTGCGGAAGAGGTTCAGCATGTGAAGGACTACTTGACGATTCAGAAGTTTCGGTTCGAGGACCGGGTGCATTTTGAAATCGTGCAGGTGATGGATGACCATGATTTCATTGCTCTCTATAGTCCCAAGTTTATTCTCCAGCCTATTGTTGAGAACGCTATCAAATATGGACTAGAGAGCCGCAAAGGGCTCGAAATCCACATTGCAATCAGTCAGGAATTCGGAGCGAGATCTGGTAAACGGGACATTGTGTTCCGCATTCGGGACAACGGTCCCGGAATTCCAAATGAACGCTTGAGCGAATTAGAACAGTCGTTGAAGAAGATCAGCTTCGAAGGTCGGAGCTCCCACTTTGGCTTAATTAATGTTAATGCCAGAATCGTGATGATGCATGGAACGGATTATGGCTTGCAATTACACAGCATTATCGGCAAGGGCACTGAAGTTATTATCCGGATTCCGATGATTCACGAGGAGGTGATCCCGAATGAAGAAGATTAGAACCTTGATTGTGGATGACGAAGCACGTATTCGTCGTGGCATCGAACGATTGGTTCATTCCTGTGGAGACGACTGGGAAGTCGTAGCGACGGCATCCGACGGGAAGGAAGCACTGGAGTATTTCCATAAGGAACATGGGGCTATTGATTTACTCATTACGGATGTGAAGATGCCGGAGATGGATGGGCTGACCTTGATCAAGGAAGCGAAGCGGCTCTATTCCTTCTATCCGTTGCTCATAAGTGGTTACGATGATTATACGTACTTGCAGACCGCTTTACGGGAAGGTGCATTGGATTATCTTCTGAAGCCAGTCGATCGCGAACAATTTCGCCTACGGATGGCGGAGATCCGCACGATTATTTCCAATGGCCGATATGAGAGCCTTAAGCGCGGAGAGATGGAGCGGGAATCGGAGCAATTGAAGAAAACCCGGCAAATCCAAACCTTAAGCTACATTACTTCGATGGGAATTGACATGACCACCTTAGGGTATTGGGTGGACGAGTTCCCGAGAGGAGCCTACGTTCTATTATCGATTCGGTTGGATACGCTTCCAGTGAAGACGAGGAGCTACAAGCCTAGCGATTGGAAAGCTTATTTCTATGTCCTTGAGAACATTATGGGAGAGATATTAAACAATCAATTCAAGCATACCGATCGACTGGGGTGGAGCTGGAGGGGAGGGGAATCGGATTTCTGGATGTTATTATTTAGCCCCGATCCCGAATTTGACTGGGAAACGGTTACGCATGACCTAGCGGTCAACATCCGTTCTTCCATTCAGACGTATACCCCCTTCTCGGTATCGATTGCCTACGGGGATAGCATGGAGGACTTATATTTACTGCCTGAATCGAAGCGCCAAGCAATTGCCCTGATGAATTATCGGTTCCTCTACGGGGGGAACCAAGTGTTCAGCCCTCGACGGACAATGACTGAGGAAGAAGGAAAACCTTCGAATTCAAATTCGATGAGTAAAGATCTATCGCCAATCATTCAGCAGCTTAAGCGTAGTGTCGAACAAGGGAATTCGGATGAGGCAGCGGAGAATGCAAGACTGTTTTTCACTCAACTAGATCAGTTAGATTCTCCCGTGCACTTACGTAAGGCGGTTCAAAATGCCATCATTCTGATTCATACTGCAGCGCTAGAGAGTCGCAGTGGTTTTGCGAGCTTACTGTCTATCGAAGATGAGCTGCAGAAGGTAGAGAGAGCAACAAATTTGCAAGAGCTGAAGCAATTCGTGAAGCAGTTGATGGAACGTGTGATCGGAGAAGTTCTTAAAGCACGTGAGAGCAGCAACATGAAGCCCGTTGAACAAGCGAAAAGCTGGATCAATGATCATATGGAGCAGGATATTACGATTAAGAAAATTGCGGATCAGGTATATCTGAATCCGACCTACTTCTGCGAGTGTTTCAAAATTCAAACAGGGGAAACGGTGCTCGACTATGTAACCCGACAACGAATAGCACGAGCGAAGGAGCTGCTAGGTGATCCGCGTATGAAGCTGCAGGATATATGCGTAAGGATCGGCTATCAGGATGTCAAATATTTCAGCCGCTTGTTTAAGCAGTGGACGGGGCAAGCTCCATCGAAATTCAGGGAGCAGTTTATTATTGTTGGAGGAGATGAGCCGATTGGAATCGAGTAAAAAGTTTGCATGGGTGTGGAAGATTAGAGAAGAATGCCTAGATGAGTATGTGGAGCTTCATTTGAATCCTTGGCCGGATATTATGACCGAGCATAGCCGTGCGGGAATTCGGAATTATTCGATTTTTCAGAATGGGAATCAATTTTTCTACTGCTTTGAGTGTGACGATGTCGAAGCGGCATTCCAGATCATCGCGGAAAGCGATTCCTGTAATCGCTGGAATGCGATCACCTCTAAGATGGTCGAGGGGTCCTTCGACTTTAAGGAAGCCGAGCCTATTAAGCCTCTTCGTGAGGTGTTTTATTTGAAGTAGGAGATCACACATCAGTCCAATTCACCACCAACCGCTGTCTCACTAGGCGGTTTTTTTGTTTTGCCAATGACCCGTGTTTTATCCCCCCTACCTGAATAATGTCACCTATGGAGATAGCTTCATCCCCTGTATCTTTAGTTTACAAGAGCGTGAGACATCTAGAGAGAAAGGGGAGAAGCGGAAATGTCAGAAACAGAATATGTATTAGAGCTTAAAGGCATCACCAAAATATTCCCTGGGGTCAAGGCCCTGGATGACGTCTATTTCAAATTGAAGCCCGGCGAGATTCACGCTTTGATGGGCGAGAACGGTGCAGGTAAATCGACCTTCATCAAGGTGATCACCGGCGTTCATTCTCCTGAGGAAGGCGAGATGGTTTTGAACGGACGGAAGGTGCAGTTTAACCATCCGACCGATGCCCAGAAGGCGGGAATCGCCGCTATATATCAGCACGTCACCTGCTATCCAGATTTAAGTGTGACGGAAAATATTTTCATGGGTCATGAGAAAATTCAACGGGGAACAAATCGCATTCTATGGAACGAAATGCATAAGGAAGCGGACACCCTTCTACAGCAATTGGGGGCGGGCTTCAGCCCGAAAACCTTGATGGGCGCACTGAGTGTAGCCGAGCAGCAAATTGTGGAAATTGCCAAGGCGCTTTCTGTTGATGCGAAAATCATCATCATGGATGAGCCGACGGCTGCCCTTACGAAGAACGAGAGCGAAGAGCTATACCGGATTACAGAGCGGCTGCGTGATCGTGGAACGTCTATTATTTTCATCTCTCACCGGTTCGAGGATATGTACAGATTAGCAAGTAAAGTTACCGTGTTCCGAGATGCCAAATATATCGGGACCTGGAACGTAGATGAAATCTCAAATTCAGATTTAATTATAGCTATGGTCGGACGTGAAATCTCGCAGCTGTTCCCTAAGAAAGAAGCAGTAATTGGAGAGGAGCTTCTTCGTGTGGAGGGGATTGGAAAGACAGGGTATTTCGCCGATGTTTCTTTCTCTCTTCGCAGGGGAGAGATTCTAGGACTCACTGGTCTTGTTGGAGCAGGAAGGACAGAGGTGTGCCAAACGCTGTTCGGCATCGAACAATATGACAAAGGGACTGTTATTTTCAAAGGGAAGGTGCTTAAGGTCAAGACCCCCCGAGAGGCTATGCGGCTGGGAATTGGCTACTTGCCGGAGGATCGGCAGAAGCAGGGCCTGGTGCTCCAATGGGAGATTGGCCGCAATATCACATTACCTACGTTAAGCAAATTTGCAAACAAAGGGATCGTTAATTCCCGCAAGGAGCTCGACATCGCGAAACGGTTAGCTGAGAAGGTTAGCGTTAAAGCCAAGAGCGTGTTTGACTTGGTTAGCTCCTTATCGGGAGGTAATCAGCAGAAAGTTGTATTTGCCAAGCTGTTGACGGCAGAGCTCGATGTGCTCATCTTGGATGAACCAACCAAAGGCGTAGACGTTGGAGCGAAATCGGCGATCTACGAGATGATCAGTGATCTGGCTTGTTCGGGATATGGCATCATTCTCGTCTCATCAGAAATGCCGGAAATTATCGGGATGTGCGATAGGGTGGCTGTTATGCGGGAAGGTCGTGTGACGGCGATGTTGGATCGACAAGGTTTGACGCAGGAGGCCATTCTGGAAGCGTCGATGGATGATGGAGCGAGTGCGCCAAATACAGACGGTAAAAGGTGGGCGGGAGCATGAAACAGACAACAACGGAGTCCGCCGTATTGCAAGGGTCACAGATTAGCCAAGACAAACAGAAGCAATCAGCAAGCGCGATGATCGCAAAATTCAGAGAGCTTGGCTTGTTAGCGTTCATCGTTTTGCTTTCCATTGGTGTGCAGATCCGTAACCCGAGCTTCCTAACTTGGGAAAATATTAACGATATTGCAACGAATACGGCAATCCTCAGCATTCTAGCGGTTGGGATGATGCTAGTCATCATTACAAGAGGAATCGATCTTTCCATAGGGGCTACCTTGGCTCTATCTGGAATGATCGCTGCGTTGACGGTGAGCCATTATCCGGACTTACACCCCTTACTAGCGATTGCAGTAGGTGTGGGTATCGGATTGGTATGCGGAATAGTGCTCGGCTTCCTAGTTGCGTGGGTTAATATTTTACCGATCATTGCCACTCTAGGAATGATGAACGTATTTCGTGGGTTAACTTTCGAGACAAGTGGAGGAAAATGGGTTAGCGCGCATCAGATGCCGGCCAGCTTTAAGGGAATCGCTACAGGATCATTATTTGGAATTAACAACCTTATCCTCATTGCCATTGTGATCTACATTGTTGCTTATTACTTTATTAGCCACACTCGCACCGGCAGAAGGATATACGCTGTCGGGAGCAATCCAGATTCGGCGGAAATTAGCGGAATCCGGACAGGTAGAGTTTTGTGGCTTGTATACACGATTATGGGCGGCTTGTCTGGGCTCGCTGGTGTCCTATGGGTATCCAAATTTGCTTCGGCTCAAGGAGACACCGCATCCGGTTACGAGCTCAGTGTTATCGCTGCATGTGTACTTGGTGGCGTTAGTATTGCTGGTGGAGTCGGCAAAATCTCCGGCATCGTGCTGGGTGCGATCCTGCTCGGAATTTTGAATAATGCGCTACCGATGATTAACGTTTCACCGTTCTGGCAGATGTTTATCCAAGGAACGATCATCCTCATAGCCGTGCTGGTCAATGCTCTGGTCAAGCGGGGAATCGACCGCAATCATCTGATGAGGAGGAAAATATAAGCCATGAAACCAAGGTTGTTAGAGAACAAGAAGGATTTTACGCTAAAGGACTTTTTCCTCCAATGGGAATGGCTGCTGGTCGTCCTGATTATGGCTGTGTTCATTATGAACACGAACTTGTCTGAATATTTTCTGGACTACGATAACTTAAGGGACGCAACGATGGGTTTCCTTGATAAAGCATTCATGGTGCTGCCAATGGTGTTCATCATTCTCATGGGAGATATCGATATTTCTGTTGGGTCGATCGTGGCCTTGTCGTCTGTTATTATGGGGGATTTGTATAACCACGGTATGCCGATGGAATGGGCTATGGTTGTGTGTTTGGCAGTCGGAGCGCTGTGTGGATGGATTAACGGACTACTCATCGTCAAGTTCAAGGAATTGTCCGCAGTTATCGTAACCTTGGCGACAATGATCATCTATCGCGGAATTGCTTATATCATTCTGGAAGACCAGGCTTCAGGTAAATTTCCGGAATGGTTCAAGTTTCTTGGGTGGGATTATGTGGGCAACATTCCTTTCATTCTGATTACCTTTGCAGTGTTCGCCGTCGCTTTCGGATTTCTACTTCATAAGACTACGTTCGGAAGAAGGGTATATGCGATTGGCAACAATGCAACCGCAAGCCGCTACTCCGGGGTTCAGGTCGATAGAATTAAGATTATCGTATTTACTCTCGCCGGATTGATGGCTGCTGTTACTGCGATATTCCTGACTTCGAGAATGGGAAGCACGCGGCCGAACATTGCAACAGGCTACGAGCTGGAAGTCATAGCTATGGTTGTACTTGGAGGGATTAGCACCGCTGGAGGTAAAGGAAGAATGATCGGGGCTATCCTAGCGGTGTTCTTGATCGGCTTCCTGCGTTATGGGTTGGGTCTTGTAAATGTATCTGCCCAAATGCTGCTTATCATCTTGGGACTGCTGCTCATTTTCTCCGTGGCGATTCCTCAGCTTAAGCTTCGCTTCACCACAGGACGTAAGGCCTGAATCGTGTTACATGACAGTCTCTAGACTGTTTTGTATAGATAAACCACAGATGAAAAGGGAGGAAATGAAATTGAAAAAGATTTTAATCACTTGTCTGACGGCCGTATTACTGATGACGTTAGTCTCAGCTTGCGGAGGCAAAAACTCCAATAACGATGCAAGTCCAGCGGCATCCAAAAGCTCTGATGCAGGTTCTGCGGATGCGGGTGGTAAGAAGAAGTTCGCTATTATTTTCAAAAATACAGGTAACCCGTACGGCGAGAAGGAAATGGAAGGCTACAAGAAAGCGATTGAAGAGCTTGGCTATGAAGCGATTCTGAAAGCACCAGATCAACCGACTGCTGAAGCTCAAATTACGATGATCGATGAGCTAATCTCACAGAAGGTTAATGCAATCGCTATGGTAGGTAATGACCCAGATGCCCTGCAGCCTGCTCTGGAAAAAGCGATGAAAGCCGGAATCAAAGTACTTTCCTTAGACTCCGCGGTTAACGCGAAGAGCCGTCTAGTGCATATTAACCAAGCGGATCCGGAGCGCATCGGTCGTACACTGATCCAAGGTGTCGTCGAAATGATTGGCGGATCGGGTGAAATTGCAATCCTGAGTGCGACTTCCCAAGCGACAAACCAGAATCTATGGATCGAGTGGATGAAGAAAGAATTAGAAGATCCGAAGTACAAAGACGTTAAGTTGGTCAAAGTCGCTTATGGCGACGATCTTCGTGACAAGAGCGTATCCGAAGCAGAAGCTCTGCTGAAATCCTATCCGAATCTTAAAGGAATTATTGCTCCGACAACTGTCGGAATCGCGGCGGCAGGTAAAGTGTTAACGGACAAAGGACTCAAAGGAAAAGTACAATTGACTGGGCTAGGACTGCCGAGCGAGATGGCAGAATACATCGAAAGTGGTATTTGTCCTTGGATGTACCTGTGGAATCCGATTGACGTTGGTTACTTGGCGGGTTATGTTGCTGATGCTCTAGTTAATGGATCGATCACAGGTAAAGTAGGAGACAAAGTAACTGCGGGCACTATTGGGGAGCGAGAAGTTATTCAAGACGGCGAAGGCACGCAAATCATGCTCGGTGACCCGTTCAAATTCGACGCTTCTAACATCGCAGAGTGGAAATCTGTATATTAAGAGTATTCATTTATTAATAGTAAGAACAAAGAAGGAGAGACCAGCCCTGTGCTGTTCTCTCCTTCTTTGTTGTAGCCATCTTGGATATAGCACGCTCTAGCGTGACTATACATTCACACAAATGCCTAATAATACTTAGAATCTATTATATTGTGAGGATAAACATTTGATATTATAGTGTTTACACCTTATCCTTAGGTAAATATAACCAAAAATCACATCAAGAAGCTTGGGAGAATGCATCATGGGAATGAACAAAGCTGGAAATGGATTTAGATTTAGCATAAGGAATAAATTACTAATTGTTTGTTCTGTTCTTCTCATCGTTCCGATCGTAGTATTCGGTGGGGTGATCTATCAGGTAACAAAAACCGAGACAACCGCTCTGATTGAAAGTGGATTGAAAAACAATGTGAAGATGGCCAGCGAAATGCTGACTTCACTTGAGAAATCGGTGCAGAACGGATCGCTGACAAAGGAAGCAGCTCAGGAACAACTGCGTATCATTCTTCTGGGGGAAAAAGAGGCCGACAATACTCGTCCGATAAATCAAGCTTTTGACTTGGGAGAAAGCGGGTACTTTTATGTCCTGGATGAGAAGGGGACATTATTAGCACATCCACAGCTCGAAGGCCAAAACATTTGGGATAAAAAGACTTCCAACGGGATTTATTACATACAGGAAGTTGTGAAAGCTGCACAAAACGGAGGTGGCTCCACTTATTACGATTGGCCGCTCCCCGACAGTACCAAAGAAGCGCGTAAGATTGTATATGCGGAGCTTTCATCCGATTGGGGATGGGTCATTGCAGCCGGTTCCTATATGCAGGACTACAACGGTGGGCAACGTAATATTCTGTTAACGATGGTCATTACTTTGGGGATTTGCTTAACAGTCGGAATGGTTGTTCTGACCCTCTTTGCCCTTCATATTTCGAAGCCAGTCGTTCGGATCTCGGAGCAAGCGCGGCGAATGGCGGAAGGTGACTTGAGTGGTAATCAGATGGTTACCGTCACCGGTAAGGATGAGATTGGACAGTTAGCTGCGTCGTTTAACAGTCTATCTCACAATCTCCGGGAGCTCGTTGGTAACCAGCACCTTAGTGCGAGTGCGCTTGCTGCTTCTTCAAATAATCTATCGATTATTATCGGGGAGACGGTACAAGCGGTTCATCAGTCCTCCGAATCTTTAGCGGAGTTGGCTGTCAATAACGAAACACAAGCAAGCAGCATCGAAGAGACTTCGAGGGCGATGGAAGAGATGACGGGCGGTATTGACCGGATTGCGACTTCAGCGACAACGACCTTCGAAGCATCCGCTGCAACTTTGCAAGAAACGGAGACAGGGAATGAATTAATTGTCCAGTCATCGGAGCAGATGGCTAGTGTTAGTCTCACAGTAAGTGATCTAAGCGCGGTTATTAATCAGCTGGGCGCTCGTTCTCATCAGATCGGAGACATTGTCGTAGCCATCAGAGAAATCTCCTCGCAGACGAACCTGTTGGCACTGAATGCTTCCATTGAAGCAGCCAGAGCGGGAGAACACGGTAAAGGCTTTGCTGTCGTAGCGGGTGAAATCCGCAAGCTTGCAGAGCGTTCTGATGAGTCTGCCGTACAAGTGGCTGAACTTATTCAAACAATTGTTGATGATATTGCTCATGCAGGTAATGCTATGGCTAAAGGTGAAATGGAAGTACTAGCAAGTACAGAATCGATCCATAAGACAGGTGAGGCATTAGAGAAGATTCTTAATGCAACTCGTAGCGTTGTCAGTCAGGCAGAGGAAGCTTCTGCGGCAGCTGAGCAAATGTCGGCGAGCGCGCAGGAAATCTCGGCTGCGTTGCAACAGATGGAGAACGTATCCTCGAATTCAGCTGAAGCAGCAAGTAGCATCTCAGCCGTATCAGAAGAGCAGCTAGCATCTTTAGAGGAAATTTCAGCTTCCGCCCAGAGTTTAAGTCAGATGTCCGACAATATGAAGCAGCTGTTGAATAAATTCAAGATATAATTGAGGTTTGCAAAGGATAGAGCTAACATTTACAATCAATTCAACTGACAATCATGTATCAGCTTGAAGGGAGTACCTCTATAGTGGAGTCCGCTTTAATCGGCAGTATCATATCGGCCATGGCTACAGTACTCGGAGCTGCTCCTATATTTTTTATAAAGAAGCTGTCTGAGAAATGGAAGGATATTCTTATTGCCTTTACGGCTGGGATCATGGTATCCGCGTCAACCTTCGGATTAATGCCGCAGGCGATTAATGAATCTGGTATTATTGGTCTAACTTTTGGCATTATTGTTGGTATTTTAGTTCTAGATTTAATTGAGAAAAATATACCGCATATCGACGTAGAGAACGACAGCCGCATCAGTTCCTTTGATTCCAAATCCTTGCTTGTTATTATTGCTCTATTCATACATAACATCCCTGAGGGCTTGAGTACGGGATTTAGTTATGCAAGCCAGAATGAAGGCCTTGGTCCCATGGTTGCGATCTCAATCGGTGCTCAGAATATGCCGGAAGGTCTTGTTCTCGCGATCTTCTTAATTAATTCTAAAGTGAGTAAGCTGAAATCCTTTGCTATTGTTTTCTTGACGGGATTAGTGGAAGCTGTCTCGGCGATCGTTGGGTATCTTACAGCAAGCAGTATTCAGGGCTTGATTGGTTTCGGTTTAGCTTTCGCGGCAGGTGCGATGCTGTTCATCGCTTACAAGGAGTTAATCCCGGAAAGCCACGGTCATGGCTATGAACGCCCTTCTACTTATTCGTTTATTTTCGGGCTATTGATCATGGTTTATATTAGTCATTGGTTTGGATGAAATAGCTGACCTCTGTCATAAGTGGAGAAAGGATCTCTCGGGATCGTATAAGGAAATCAAGCTAAGGGGAAAATACCCCCAACTCGTAAGATGTCGAAGGTGATGAGGGTGATTTGATGGAGGAGCTTAAGTTTGTCAAGGAAACTCGTTGTTTCAAGGTTTCCAGAGTTTTTCCGACAGACGTGAATAATCATAATACGTTGTTTGGTGGTAAGCTGATGTCTTATATTGATGACATCGCCTCAATCTCCGCCTCCAAGCTATGCCGAGTCACATCTGTTACAGCATCTACGGATTCTGTTGATTTCCTCTATCCGATCCGACCTACCGATTCCGTATCGTTAGAATCATTCGTTACATGGACAGGGCGTAGCTCTATGGAGGTTTTCGTAAAAGTCATTCGAGAGGATTTAAGAAGTGGAGAGCGGAAAATCGCGGCAACTTCATTTCTGACTTTTGTTGCTTTGGATGACGAGAATAAGAAGATCTCTGTGCCGCAAATTGTACCTGAGACGGAAGAAGAACAGAAGTTGTTCGAAACAGCGGAGCATAGAATGGAAATGCGAAAGCACCGCAGAGAAGAAAGTAAGAAATTCGCAGATTATCTGCTTACGCAATATCCATGGGAATAAAGTGAAATTGAATATGGGGTTGTCCCAAGAGGTCTGTAGAGACCAAGGGGACAGCCCCATTTTCTGTTCGAATCAAATCGTGGTATAGGTTTAAGGCACTCGATACTTGTCCATTCTAGTAAAGAAATCTAGTCTACTAGAATGGGTGATTATGATGCTCTTATTAGGATTAGCCGGATTATTGACTTCTATAGCCTGCGCGACAACCGTCGGTACAGGACTACGTTCTGACATAGGTAAAGTATTAGGAACCGTGGTTGCGGCAATTGGAATTACATTAGGCTACACTGTCGGTACAGTCGTTTACAGTACAAATACAACTGTGCTTCTGGCAGCTTCTATTGGCATTATAACAGGATCGATCACTGTGATTGTAGGCAATATAGCGGTCCGAAGGTTGATTAAGAACGCTAAGATAGAGAGAAACTTCTAATCCATTCGTTACCGATTCAGAAAGTAAAAAATTCGCTATCCTTGCCCGATCATATCCCGCCGTAGTGTAAAGAGATCCTTCAGCTCGTCCGTCGACAGCTCAGTTATCCAACCTTCGGACGAGGAGATCACATTCTCGCTTAGCTGCTGTTTGCTCTCCAGCATTTCATCAATGCGTTCCTCCAGCGTACCCAAAGAGATGAATTTGTGTACCTGTACATCGCGTGTTTGTCCCATGCGGTAAGCGCGGTCTGTCGCTTGGTTCTCGACAGCCGGATTCCACCAGCGGTCGAAGTGAAAGACGTGATTCGCTGCAGTAAGGTTAAGACCCACTCCCCCGGCTTTAAGGGAAAGAATAAATACGTTTGGTTGCTCGGGAGTCGGGGGCTGTTGCTCTGATTGAAACGACTCGATCATACGGTCCCGAGCGGCTTTGGAAGTACTGCCGTTCAAGTAAAGAACGGGCTCTTGAAGCTCCTTTGCAAGCACCTGCTTCAACATATTCCCCATACCAATATACTGTGTAAAGATCAGGCAGCGTTCGCCTTCTGCTCGTAACTCTTTGACCATATCGAGTAGCCGCTCCAGCTTGGATGAACGGCTGATGATTGTTTCGGTATCGAGTGACTGGCCATCTATAGGTGACACTGTAGTAGCATCTTCGTTACTCCCGATTCCCGGCAATGCTTCCTTCGTCAATAGAACCGGATGGTCGCACAGCTGCTTTAATTGAGTAAGCGCAGCGAGTATTGCCCCCTTGCGTTCGATCCCCTCTAGCTTTTGCATTTTCTCCAGCAGATTGTTAACGGTTTGCTCGTAGAGAGCACCTTGCTCAGCAGTTAAATGGATATAGGTTTTCATCTCATTCTTGTCTGGCAGATCTAACTGGATGGCAGGATCCTTCTTCTTGCGACGCAGCATGAAGGGCTTAATTAATTTCTGGAGATCCACAGTGCGCTGATCATCCTTGTCTTTCTCGATCGCAACGGCGAACTGGCTATTAAATTCGCGCGAGCTACCGAGATAGCCTGGATTGATATAGTCGTACAGTGACCATAGCTCCGAGAGTCGATTCTCTATAGGAGTTCCAGTGAGGGCGATCCGGTGCTTCGCGGGAATACTTTTTACGACTGATGATTGCTTCGTTTGGGCATTTTTAATGTTCTGTGCTTCATCAAGGCTCAAGGAGGTCCAAGTCAGACCCTGTAGAGTTTCCTGATCGAGCGAGCAGGTTGCGTAGGAGGTCAGCACGACATCAGCCTGTTTGGCTTCCTCGATGAAGGACTCCCCGCTGAGACGTTTGCTTCCGTAATGCAACATGACCTTCAAGGAAGGTGCAAAACGGCTGATTTCCTTCTGCCAATTGCCCAAAACAGAGGTCGGGCAAATGATCAGGGAAGGGAGCTTGCCGGCTTCGGAGTTTGCAGGCCCATTCTCTTGGATATGCAGCAAGTAAGCGATCAGCTGTACCGTTTTTCCAAGTCCCATGTCGTCCGCGAGACAAGCGCCAAGGCCAAAACGGCGAAGGAAGGAAAGCCATGCATACCCTTCCTGCTGATACGTGCGAAGCTCAGCCCTGAGTCCGGATGGTACCGCTAGCTTTGGTTGTCCTGTTTGTTGATTGAGCTGGCCAATCAGCTTGATGAGATGCTCGTTAAGCTCGACTTCGAGTCTAATCCGCTCTTCCTGCTCTGCTTTCTCCTCAGCCGAGTGGTTACCCTCTCCATCCGTAATGGCACCTTCTCCACCGAGAAGGTGGAGCTGAAGCACGTCCTGAAAAGATAATCCTTGCCCCTTGTCCACGGATGCCATTGCCTTGCGGATCTGAGCGAGCAAAGCAGGATCAAGCTGGACCCATTCTCCGCGGAACCGAACTAGGCGGACATTACGTGCGACCAATTCAGCAAATTCCGCTTCGGACAAGTCAATTTCACCGATGGCAATCCGCCAATTAAAATCGATAATGGAATCGAGACCGAACAGGGATTCGCTCGAACGACTTCCTTCACCCGAGCTAACTTTAGCACGTAGTCGGGGTTTCTTCCGGCTGGCTGCTTCCCACCAAGCGGGGAGAAGCACTTGCCATCCGGCTTCTAGTAAGCGTTGGCTGTCCACAGTTAAGAATCTCCATGCAGCTTCGTCATCCAGCGGCTCTGCAAAAATATCGTCACGTGCCCCGTTGAATCGATCCTCGGGCAAGCTAGCGCGTAGTCTATCCAGCCAGCTTGCTGAGCGCGACCTAACATGCTCAGTCCAAACACTTGGCCATGAGCCTAGTACTTCGCCGAAAGCGGTCATCCGAATAGGAGAGATGCCTGAGGCATCTCGTTTATCCTGGAGGACCAGCTGTATCCGCCAAGTTGACTCTTCTCCATCGGGCTCTAGAAGCTGTAAGGCAGGTCGGAAAGGGGCATTGTCAGATTTCCAGCCCACTGTAACGAGCCATTGTTGCTCATCCATCCCCGTATCGACCGTATTTTTTCTAGAAAACAATAGGGGATACTCTCTTCTCAAATCTGCAGCTGCCGTTTCCGTGCCATAATGCTGTTGAAAAACTGCGGCTGAGAAGGCCAGGCTTAACCCGTTAATAAAATCAGTATTTTCCTCGTTTGAGCTTAATGCAGTAAGTTCATCTAACTCAGCTATGTCCACATCCCACATCCATTGCAGCTTACCGGATTGGAAAGCAGTGTAGCTAGGGATGTACTGCTTTTCATGCAAACATGTAGCAAGATAAGGGGCGAACTTAATTAATTGCTCCGCAAGGTCATCCCATACCCATTCAATGTGTTGGAGGAGCTTTAACTCGGCGAAGAAAGGGATCACCATCTCGGCAGGAAGAATAACGATGTCTAGCCCTTCCATATTGCGGGTTTCCAGCTCAGTCCCATAGAAGGATGGCTCGTGCCAAGCGAATAAGGCTTGTTTGAGGGAAACTCCGGTTGCAAAGTCGCTTTCATTATAATAACCATAGAATACGGCTTCCCCATGGCCACCAAGGAGGACTCGTATGTGTATCTTTTCTGCGTAGTTGCTTATTGTCATGGTACTAGCTTCCCTTTCCGAAGCTCCTCTTGCAACGCACGAAGCCGACTGTTGCGGCTGATGAACGAAGAGAGGAAGAGCTCCCAACGAGGCTCCTGCTTCAGTTTTTTGTACAATTTAGCGAGCCTTTTCAATAGTTTCACTGCTGATTTATAGTTGTCCCTATTTTTCAAAAGCACATATCGTTCAACGGCCTGATGATAGAAGGGGAGCAGCACCTCAGGTGCATTTTTCTCTAAAGGCTGCAGCTCTGTGACGCGAAAATCCAATGGATCGCTATCCATACTAAGATGGTAATCCATCCAGCGCTCCCATTTTCCGTTCACCAGTAGCTTTTCCTCGTAGAGGGCTCGAGAATGAGGGAGTAAGGAGACTAGAGTATCCCACATCTGCTGTTCGGCATCCGGTACATGCTGAACGGCTAGATCCCAGTATTCCGAATAAGGGCGAATGTTGGTGTTCCGGCGCAGATTAAACAGAGGGGCAATTTTGCTGAGCCAAGCGACTAAACGCGTCCATTGCTTATTCTGTGAGAGATAATCCAAGAAAAATAATAAATAACCCGCTGCATTGTCGGACTTATACTGAGCAGCATCGAGGTGGTTCCAAGCCTCTTGATCATCAGATTGATACAAGTACATACTCGCTTGAGCTAATCTACAAGCAAATGGAGAAAGAGATGAGCCCGATTCATCGGCTGTCGTCTCCAACAGTTGAAGCTCATCTGTAAAGAGGAGTTCATTAGAATTCGTTGGACATATCCAGTGGCTCCAAACACTTAGATAATGGGATAGAAAATAATGATTTTCGTTGGCTTCCACCAGCATCTCTGTGCGTAAGTGGGTCAAGGTTTGATTAGTTAAACGAGAGTTAGCCTCGTCCTCTGCCAGAGAAGTTAACTGTATTAAGCTTTGTACAATCGTCTCTTGAAGATCAGAGGCAGCATGATGGATATGGAAGGCAAGATAGGAATAAACATATCCAGACTGGTCCTTGGGTTGTTTCGTTAGCTTCGATAGGACAAATAGTTGAGCATGCAGGGAATAGAACTGATCGATAACAGTAGGTAATGAAGGCTTTATTCGGAAAATAGCTTCCAAGGCGTCATGGACGAACTGCGTATTCCTTGAGCTCTGTGTTAATTTCAGAGTACAAAGCTCGAACAGCTCATGCCACTCCATAATGCTCATAGTCGGAATTAGCTGGGATTGTTCTCGAAGCAATGCCTCGTTCTCAGCTGCTTTCTTGGCCTCAAGCTGTTTGGCCTGATTATAGGTGCTGGCGTAGGAAGCAGGCTTAGTGGGTGTTGGCTTTAATTGAGCGGTTGTCTTAGCGTTCACAAGCGTGTGAACGGAGCGATTGTGCAGGTCTGCAAATTTAAGGATTGCAGCAAATATATGCTTGCAAGCGCCACTAACCGGACAATTACAACGATTTGCAGTGAAGAGGTCAAGATTGATCTCTACTTGGTAGATTTCATTCCCTTCTACGGTCGCTTTCACAACTCGTTCGGAGGGAATCGTAAGCTTAATGACACGGCCTTGCTTATAGTATTGGAAGCCCCGGCTAAGGGTAACATCTCCAAAGTTATCGGCTACATCTTGGACGAGCATATTCCATTGATAATCATCTAATTCATAAGTAGGTATCATCCACAAAACTCCTGAGAGATTAGATCTATATTTAATGACTTAATTATATCATGATCCAGTATGTGCGGCAGTTTTTGTTCCAATGCAGTACGTGTCTCGGAATTATATTTTCTTCCATTTCAACATGATATAATAAACAAAGACGCCAATACGGAAGCACCGATGGAGCGCGGCATTTGCCAACTATCCATACGGGAGAGTGAAGGTATTGGGTGTAAATCGGTTAAAACCAAAAAATGATTTTGTGTTTGGGTGTCTGTTTGGAGAGAGCCTCTGAGGATAGTTTGAAGGCGTTGCTGAATGCGATCTTAAGGCAAGATGGTTTGAATCCGATCGTGAAATTAAAGGTGATCGAGAACAAGCAGCTTAAGAAGGACATGCTAAGTGACAAGACCGGTCGACTTGATATTCGTGCTGAATTGGCCAGCGGCGAACAGATTAACATTGAAATGCAGATGATCAATCAAAATAATAGGGTAAAGCGGACATTGTTTTATCTGGCTAAGCTGTTCACGGCTTCTATTAAGTCGGGAGAACCTTACGAGAAGCTAAGGAAGACCATCACAATTAATTTACTAAACTTTGAATTGTTTCCGTATGAAAGATTTCATAGCACCTATCACTTTTACGAGGATCATGACAAGAATGTAATCCTAACGGATGCACTTGAAGTTCATTTTATCGAATTTCCGAAATTTGAACGTTCTAAGCAAGATATCACTATCGCTTTGCACAGGTGGTTGCTGTTCATGGATGAAAAGCTACCTGAGGAACAATTAAAGGAGCTGATGATTATGGATCCTATGATCGGGAAAACAGAAGAACATCTCGAATTATTAAGTGGCAATGACTATGTTCGCGAGCTGGCAGAGGCGAGGGAGAATGCCCTTAGGGACTGGAATTCTTCCATATCGGGTAGCAGAGCAGAAGGCAGAGCTCAAGGGAAAGCTGAAGGAAGAGTAGAAGGAAAATCGGAAATGGTCTTAAAGCTGTTAGCTAAAGGGTTGGATGTTTCGGTGATTTCTGAAGTAAGCGGAATGTCTGTAGCAGAAATTATGCGACTGGCCGAGTCCAAGATGATGGATCAATGACAGTAAAAGCTTAGAGGAATAAACCCGATAGCCCAAAGAACCCCCTCACAGGTCGCATGATGCGTCTCGTTAGGGGGTTCTTTCATTGCTCAGCAACTAGGGGCTTAGTGTGGTGATCGAATGCATTTCAGCATGGGTTCCACGAGTATGATTTGTCCTCGTCGCATGGTTACTTTTTTTAGTATACGCCTTCGTTAAGAATTGTGAAGTGTTCCCTATGCTTGTCATAATCGGTTTCTCTGCACGTAAGGATCAGCCGCGTACCGTCCTCCTCATGACTCATCGAGTGAATATGGGCATTCTCGTTAAAGTAAGATACAAGCCTGCCCTGGTCGTAAGGGATCAAAATCTCATATTCCTTGTAATCTGTGAAAATACGTTCACTAATTAATTGAACGAGTTCCTCGATTCCGCTGCTCCTATGGGCGGATAGATAGAGGATGTTATCTTCGACCCTCGGGTACAATTGGTCCGTCTTTAAGTCCGCCTTATTGTATACGTACAAAGAAGGGATCTCACCGGCTCCCAACTCGTGCAAGGTTTCATTCGTGACCTCGATTCGTTTACCCTCTTCGGGATCGGAACAGTCCACCACATGAAGGAGCAGATCAGCCTCCGTGACTTCCTCCAGAGTGGATCGGAACGCTTTTATGAGATGGTGGGGCAATTGGCTAATGAAGCCAACTGTGTCAGCCAAAAGGAACGTTTTGCGATCAGGCAACTGAATGCTTCTTACGGAAGTTTCCAGCGTAGCGAATAGCATATCTTTGGCCAGAACTTCTTTCCCCGATCCTGGTGTATATTTCTGAATCAGAGCATTCATAAGGCTCGATTTGCCGGCATTCGTGTAGCCGACCAGACAAACGACAGGAACCTCATTCTTACTCCTCTGCTTGCGCTGGATTTGTCGTCGGGAGACAAGCTTCTCCAGGTCCGCTTGCAATGCTGCAATCCGGTCCTCGATTCTTCTTCGGTCGAGCTCCAGCTTCGTTTCTCCCGAACCTTTGTTACTAAGACCGGAGCCGCCACCGCCACCTTGACGCCCGAGCGATTCCCGAAGACCGATTAAGCGAGGCAGCATATACTGCAGCCGGGCTACCTCAACTTGAAGCTTGGCTTCCCGTGTCTTAGCCCGGCTCCCGAATATATCTAGGATTAAGATCGTGCGGTCGATTACCCTGCAATCGAGTTTAGCCTCTAGGTTGCGAATCTGGGAAGGGGACAGTTCGTCATTGAAGATAGCGACGGTGGCATTACTCTCAGCCATTACCTCTTGTAATTCTTTGATTTTTCCGCTTCCCATGTAGAGGGAAGGGTTTACCCGCTCGGCTTTCTGAGTGAGCTCGCCTACGACCTCAAGCTCACACGCGTCCGCGAGGCTACGTAGTTCTTCCATGGCGCTTGGGAAGTCGGGACGATTATTCAGTTGTACTCCAACGGTTACCGCTTTATCTCTCAATTGTTCCATCAATTTCTCATCCTCCAAGGGTTTAAATACAAATAAAAACACAGGCAGTGCTCTGCCTGTGTGGTCATTAACCAGTAGAGGATATCGGGAAAAAGCGCAAGCCAACGAAGTAAATCGATGCTTGCAGATCAGACCTATTCCTTGGGTGTAACAACCGGAGAATACCCGAAATTGAATAACGGGATTGCTCCCGCCATCCATCATCCATTTCAAGCTTAGCCGCTCATTAACCGATATAAAGGGTTCATAGGACAGACCTATCCTGAGTCCTCCGCCCACAGGCAGAGCCTTAAGCGCTATTCAATTAGCTGCGCAAGGATCTAACTCGGATGTAGTCTATCACACGTAACCCTCCATTCCTTTAAGTAAGGGTAGTGTAACATAGGACAGGCTTTCGGGTAAAGTTGAAGCAGTAGTCGTTAAGAGGGATAAATCGCTGGATGTGTGTTTACCTTAGAGGCAATTCGAAACCCGTACTTAACCAATCCCGTATTAAATGAGATAATAGACTACAGTTCGACTCTACGTATCATAATGAAAGGAAGTTCGATGTGAATAAATCTAAAAACCGATCTCTTTTGATGGGAATCGGTGTGTTCTTATTAGCGAAGTTCAAATGGGCTTTCGCACTGTTGAAGTGGACCAAGTTCGGAGGCACTTTCATCACGATGATGGTGAGCTTGGGGGCATATGCAGCTATTTACGGCTGGAAGTTTGGAGTCGCGCTTGTTTACTTGATTTTTGTTCATGAGATGGGACATCTAGTCGCAGCCAAACGCAAAGACATTGCGACTTCTCCGGCTTTCTTTATACCGTTCGTAGGTGCGCTCATTTCCATGAAGGAGCGACCTAAAGATGCAGCAACTGAAGCTTATCTAGCCTATGGTGGTCCTTTGGCGGGGCTGATTTCTTTCTTGCCTGCCGTAGTCTTATACGAGATGACTGAAGAACCGTTCTGGGCGTTGGTCGTTTTTATGGGGGCAATGATTAATCTCTTTAACCTCATTCCTGTTTCCCCGCTTGATGGTGGACGAATCGTATCGGTACTTTCCACGAAAATTTGGTTTGTCGGCTTGCTAATACTTGGCGCATACTCGGTCTTCTCTTCTAGTCCCTTGATCATTCTCATTCTCATCATCGGTATCTTTAGCTGGTGGAATCGCGCTAGGGAGGATTACAGAAATTCGGTGCTCTCTTACGAACAACAAAAATTGATCGAATACCGAGATGCGATCAGACAATGGCCTAGGCTTATGAGCACGTGGGAGCTCAAGCAATCTCTGTTAGCCCAAGCTAATGATGCGTCGCAAACGGAAGCGAGCACGCGTAAACGGCCTATCCCTTTCCTGCATGATGATGAACGGCTTGCCCGTGATCAAGCTCGGATAGATCGGCAATATGCGAATCTTACTCTTGCTTTGATCCAAGAGTGGGAGCACCAGCCTGTACAATATGAGGATATGGATCCTTCTCGCCCGATTCCTTCGACGTTATTAATGGAGGCGGAGGCAAAAGCTGACGAAAGAATCAACCAGCTAGAGGAAGAGCTTCAGCATACTCGTTCGTACTACAAAGCCCCAGCCTCTGTGAAATGGAAGGTGCTAATCGCGTACCTTGTTCTGGCGGGCGTATTGTCATTGTTCATGGTATATGGTCATCGCATTATGGAGCTTTATAGATAGATGAAAGCCATAGAAAAGGCGCTTCTCCTTAGTTGGAGTAAGCGCCTTTTGTTGTGAGGATCGGATGGGCCGACCTTATATATTAATCGGAGCGTTTGTTCAGCATATCCTTAACCGATCTCCACTCTGCAAGATGCTTTTCTAAGTCTTCGATTAGGGTATCTACGTCCTGAACGAATTGCTCTCTCTCAACACCTTCAAGGATGGGTAAGTCTTTGGGTGAGAGAGGACTAGGAGCGGGAAGAGTGGAGAACAATAGGTTGAGCATGCTTTCAATGAAGCTCTCGGAATCCTGCTCGGTGGATTGTTCATCCGGACTACGTTCCACGGATTGAATCAAGGCTCCCAAGCTTATCGCAGGTGTTGTCGTACCCTCCCTAGCCTCATTCCCATCTTCTAGCTCGTTATGTAATTCCGGTCTGAAAGCACTCCTTAAATCAAGGCTAAGTTCCTTTGGCTCGGGCTTCTCCTTAATGACTTCTTCTTTAGGTTCTGCGCTCTTTGCCCGCTCCTTCTTGTTGTGCTCGAACGTAGACCAGGTTTCTAGCAGCTGCGGCCCCGTCTTGAACAACAGCTTTCCTTTCGTACTGTCCGTGATTTCTTTGTCTTTGAATAAGCGCGCAATCCGTTTGACATCAGGGACAGGCATCTCGTCTTGAGCCATAATTAGTGCTAGTGAATCGCGATACTCCATCGACAAGTCCTTAAGAGGCATTAATTGATCCTCGGTGAGCTTGTCTTTGCGAATTTCTGTACCATATACAATGAGTGAGCGAACGGTCTGGCTAAATTTAAGTAAGTCTAATTTGTTCTTAATATAAGCTTCCGGTTTTCCGAGCTTACTAGATAGGTACTTGATCGAGCTACTGAATTTCGAATCGGTTAGAAGCTTATTGAACGCCTCCGCCTCTTCAATCGGAGAGAAGCCTTGACGCGTTAAATTTTCGGCGATTTGCTCTAGGTATATTTCCATTTCGTCCGTAACGTTGGACACAATACATGGGATGGTCGGTAGTTTCAGTGCCGTGCAGGCTTTGTACCGTCTATTCCCATAAATAATGGTGTACCGGCCACTATTCATCGTTCTTACTTTAATGGGAGATAGCAAACCTAGCTCTTCAATACTGTTCATTAATTCTTGAAGAGCCTCTTCGTCAAACTGATATCTCGGTTGATCTTTATCTTCATCAATTAAATGCGTGGGAATTTGTATGATGTCCATGCGTGGTCTCCTATCGTTATTTTCGTTAAAGGATGCGCCAATGGGAACATATGTATTATATAACAGGGTTTGCTTCATGGGAACAAAGGTTTGTTAAGCAGATTGGCGTTAGGGGCGGACAAAGGCAGTAATATACTTATTGCTGTTTGAATTCTAGTTATAATATGATAGGGGGATGTTAAGCTAAGGTCAAGAGCTAGAAAGGTGTAATGAAATGAATCAACATCATGGAAAGCTAGCAATCGATGCACAGGATACAAAGAAAGCAAGCGTTGTATGGTTAATTATCCTACTGGGATCGCTTTCTGCCTTTGGGCCCTTATCGCTTGACTTATATTTGCCGGCATTACCCAAGCTGGCTGAGAATTTGCATACCAGCTCCTCATACGCCCAGTTGAGCTTAACGGCATGTATGATTGGATTGTCGGTAGGACAACTATTTGCAGGCTCCTTTAGCGATTTTTATGGACGTCGCCTGCCCCTGTTGATTGGTCTTCTCGTATACGCTGTTTCTTCTATTCTTTGTGCGTTTAGCCCATCAATCGGTGTGTTAGTACTGCTACGATTTATACAGGGATTAGCGGGCTCTGCAGGTATTGTCATCTCTAGAGCCGTGGTGCGGGACATGTATTCCGGGCCGGAATTGACGAAGTTTTTCGCGATGCTAATGCTCGTTAATGGTGCAGCTCCTATCTTCTCTCCGGTCCTTGGTGGACAACTGTTAAAGGTGACTCCGTGGGAAGGATTGTTTGTTGTTTTGGCGGGATGGGGTGTGCTGACTTTGCTCGCAGTATGGTTTGGTTTGCCGGAAACTTTGCCTGCTAATAAGCGAATGACCGGTGGACTTCGTGAAACATTCTCGACTTTTCGACGCCTTCTTAAGGACCGTTCCTTCATGGGGTATGGACTAGCTCAAGCTTTCGTTTCCGCAGCTATGTTCGCTTACATTGCAGGCTCACCTTTCGTCTTGCAAAATATATACGGCGTATCCCCACAGATGTTTAGCGTATTTTTTGCGATTAACGGAATAGGCATCATTATCGCAGGTCAATTGACGGGACGACTTGCTAGTAGAGTCGGAGAAAAGAAGCTATTCCTTAGCGGAGTTGTTATAGCTTCCATAAGCGGGAGCTTGCTGCTGGTGATGATTATAATGTCGGCAGGGTTAGCTGCTATCCTCGTTCCGCTATTTTTCGTTATTTCTAGCGTCGGTATTGTGAGTACGACGGGCTTTTCATTAGCAATGCGTAATCAGGGGCATACGGCAGGAAGCGCGTCCGCTTTACTTGGACTTCTTTCCTTCTTGTTCGGGGGCGCTTTGGCTCCGATCGTGGGAATCGCGGGGAGTGCGAATGCACTGCCGATGGGTATCATTATTGCAGCGACGGACATTGCCGCTTTGGTCTGTTATTGGGTAATGATAAGGAATAAGCGAACTTGATCGGATAATACGTTAAGACACGGGATTATTTAAGGAGGACTTATGGAACATCAGGCGATATTGGCTCTTGCCGTCTTTCTGTTAACCTATGCCATGATTATCGCGGAGAAAGTGCATAGAACGATTGTCGCCATGCTAGGTGGGCTTCTTGTTGTCGTACTTGGTATTGTAGATGTGGAATCAGCGATAACACATCACATTGATTTCAACACGCTAGGACTCCTTATCGGTATGATGATCATCGTTGGCGTAACGGCTAAGACAGGGCTGTTCAGTTATATTGCAATCGTTGCCGCGAAAAAGGCAAAAGGGGAGCCGATTAGGATTCTGGTGGCGTTAGCAGTCGTTACGGCTGTGGCTTCGGCATTCCTAGACAATGTAACAACGGTATTGCTCATTGTGCCAGTGACGTTCAGTATCACGAGGCAGCTACGTGTTAATCCGTTTCCTTTCTTATTTACACAAATATTAGCTTCTAATATCGGGGGTACGGCTACCTTAATTGGTGACCCTCCGAATATCATGATTGGAAGTGCGGTTAAAGAGCTTACCTTTATGGCATTCATCGATAATATGGCGCCAATTGTTATCGTTATCATGGCGGTTCATATTCCACTATTCGTACTTCTATTCCGCAAGAAGCTTCGTACCTCAGAGGAGTACAAACGAGGAATTATGGAAATGAATGAACGCGAGCTGATTTCCGATCGTCCGATGCTGCGGAAGTGTTTGATTATTCTTGGCTTAACGATTGCAGGCTTCTTCCTTCATCAATCTTTGCATGTAGAATCTTCAGTGGTGGCACTTACCGGCGCATTTCTCCTGTTATTGCTAGCCGGAGAGCATGCCATGGAGGAAGCCTTCACTCGTGTGGAATGGACAACGATCTTCTTCTTCGTGGGTTTGTTTACACTGGTAGGTTCTTTGGTAGATACCGGTATTATTAGTGACCTAGCTGTTAAAGCTATTGATCTAACGGGTGGAAATCTCACGGCGACAGCCATGCTTATTTTATGGATGAGTGCGATTGCCTCTGCATTTATGGACAATATTCCTTTCGTAGCAACGATGATTCCTCTCATTCAGGAAATGGGCAACATGGGCATCGACAATCTCCAGCCGTTATGGTGGAGTCTTGCTCTCGGGGCTTGCCTTGGAGGGAACGGAACATTAATCGGAGCGAGTGCAAACTTAATCACGGCTGGCTTGGCCGCTAAGGAAGGGCATCCGATTACATTCATTAAGTTCTTAAAATATGCATTTCCGCTAATGCTGCTCTCCATCATGATTTCAAGTGTTTATGTTTACTTGAGATATTTGTTGTAGCGGCAGTTATCCATTTCATAATAGGCTGTCCCAAAAAAATAACTATACTTTTAAAAAATGGAAGTGTCGAGCAACAATTGACCAAAATACGAAATGGGTGGTACAGGAATGACTCCCTGGACCACCCATTTCTCCCTTTAAAATTCGCTATTATTTTCTGAAACGACTCCGACACGCGGGAGCCCTTTTTGCTTGATTCCGCAAGCTAGTCTTGAATTGGTTAGGAGAAAAGAGGTAAGGTTAGTTATACAAGAGCTAAAAGCTAAATAATAGACAAGCTAGATCAATAAGCCAACCTAATTATAGAGGGAGAATACAATGACAATACAATCTCAGGAAGATATTGAGCAATTAATGAAGATAGGTCGAATTGTCGCCACTACAATTGAGGAAATGAAGAGAAGCGCTAGACCGGGTATGACAACAAGGGAGCTAGATCTCATTGGGAAGGAAGTTCTGGACCGAAACGGAGCTACCTCAGCTCCGATGAAGGACGTTGATTTTCCAGGCTACACTTGCATCAGTATTAATGAGGAGGTGGCTCATGGCATTCCCGGAAGCCGCATCTTGAAAGCTGGTGATCTCATTAACGTTGACGTATCAGCCGAGCTAAACGGATATTATGCGGATGCAGGGCAGTCATTCCAGATTGCACCGATCGCGACCGAATTGTCCAGCTTATGCCATTATACTCATGCAACGATGATGAAGGTGATCTCAAACCTGAAAGCTGGCGTGAAGCTGAATCAAGTCGGTAAAATCATTCAAACGGAAGCAAGAAAAGGCGGATATCGTGTAATTGAAAATCTATGCAGCCATGGAGTCGGAAAAGGGCTGCATGAGGAGCCTTTTGAGATACTCCCTTATTTCGATGCACGGGAAAAACGGATATTGAAGGCGGGCCAAGTCATCACAATTGAGCCTTTCTTATCTACGGGTGCTAATCACGTTGTGCAGCAGGCAGATGGGTGGACTCTGACTGTGCCCGATCGTAGCCGCGTTGCGCAATTCGAGCATACGATAATCATTACGAATAATAAGCCCATTATTGTGACCGCATGCTAATTACTAATTAGATTGATCGGCTTTAGTCTTCCATAAGAAAGAGGTAAAGAATAGATGGCTAAACAGAAATATTACGTCGTTTGGGTAGGCAGAAAACCCGGTGTTTACGTGAATTGGGCAGAATGCCAAGAACAAATCAATAAGTTCGATGAAGCTAAGTTTAAGTCTTACGAGACGAAGGCTGCGGCGGATTTAGCTTATAAAGAAGGCTGGAAGAAGCATTGGGGAAGTGGGAAGAAGACAAGCACCAGTGGAAGCTTCAAGCCTAAATCTACAGGCATAGAGACGACTGAGGAAATCGACTACAACAGCATTTCTGTGGACGTCGGTACAAGTGGAAATCCGGGTCCTGTCGAATATAAAGGTGTGGATACGCAAACGGGCGAGGTTATTTTTTCAGTGGGGCCTATTGCCAAGGGGACGAACAATCTAGGAGAGTTTCTGGCGATTGTTCACGGTTTAGCTCATTTACAGAAAATAGGGAGTAACAAAACCGTGTACAGCGATTCGGTTAACGCGTTGAAATGGGTCAAGCAGAAGGGGGTATCCTCGACGCTTGTGAAGGACGAATCTACTAAGGAGATATGGGAGTTAGTTGATCGTGCAGTCCTTTGGCTTAAGAGTAATACCTATTCAAATAAGGTAGTGAAGTGGCAAACTAAACAGTGGGGCGAGATTAAAGCCGACTACGGACGCAAATAGATTCTAATGTGTAATGTTAGCTCATTTACCTGACGAAAGCCTTCGAACCAGTAAGCAAACTGGTTCGAAGGCTTTTTTTGACTCGTTTTCGGAGCTAACCTCCTCTATTTGTATGTGGTTGAACTGCTATTTTTTACAAACTATACCATCGGGGTTAATCTGACGGAAATACATCAGTTTTATAGTAGTGAAAGGTGGAAAACAACAGGAATAATGAGACACTCCACACATAACCACATGGGAGGAAAGAGAAATGTTGAAAAATGGGTTAAAGAAACAACTTGTCGTGGGGCTCATTCTTACCTTGCTTGTCGTGTTGCTAGCTGCTTGTGGGGGTGGCAAAAATAATAATGCTGCTGAGAACTCTGGTGCTCCAGAGCTATCACTCATCGAGATTGAAAAGAAGGCAAAGGAAGAAGGCACTGTTGTCAGCGTGGGGATGCCGGATTCTTGGGCGAACTGGAAAGATACGTGGACGGATATGCAAACGAAATACGGGATCGCTCATACGGACACAGATATGTCGAGTGCTGAGGAAATCGCTAAGTTCGAAGCTGAGAAGGAAAAACCGACTGCGGATATCGGCGATGTAGGAATCGCGTTTGGCCCAGTGGCTATTGCTAAAGGTGTTACTCAGCCGTACAAAACGTCTTATTGGGATGAAATTCCGGATTGGGCGAAGGATAAGGACGGACATTGGGTTATCGGGTATCAAGGGACAATCGCGTTCCTGACGAATACGAAGCTCGTATCCAACCCACCTAAGAGCTGGGACGATCTGAAGAACGGTAAATATAAAATCGTCGTAGGTGATGTCACGAAGGCTGCCCAAGCACAAATGGCTGTGCTGGCTGCAGCAATTGCGTTTGGTGGAGATGAGTCCAATATCGAGCCTGGTCTAGCTTTCTTCGAGGATCTGGCGAAGAACGGACGTCTTGCTAACGTAGAAGCCTCACTGGCTAATATCGAAAAAGGCGAAGTAGAAGTGACTTTGCTGTGGGACTTTAATGCCCTTAATTATAGTGATCAACTAAACAAGGAGCAGTATGCTGTAGCGGTTCCGAAGGAAGGTAGTGTCGTCAGCGGCTATGCGACGATCATTAACAAGTACGCTCCGCACCCTAACGCGGGTAAGCTCGCCAGAGAATATATTCTGAGCGATGCAGGACAAGTCAACCTGGCCAAAGGCTACGCAAGACCGATCCGCGATAGCGTTAAGCTTCCGGATGATGTAGCTGCGAAGCTGCTTCCGAAGGAAGAATATGCGAATGCGAAGCCAGTTAAAGATTATAAGGTTTGGGAAGAAACAGCGAAGAGCATCCCTGAGCAGTGGCAAGAGCGTGTTCTCGTTCATATCAACTAATTCATCGATCTATCAGCTGGAAGCAACAATGGAGCGCCTTCGTCCGCACGTCGAAGGCGCCCGTTTTATTCCATCCTAGGAGAGTGTAAGGCATGAAACACAGAACCGGTTGGATCCTGCTAGGCTTGGCTCCCTTTGCGATCATGGTGCTGGCGTTCCAAGTTGCACCGATCTTGTCCATGCTAATGGGCAGCATCAGTAAGCCTGGGGTTCCAGGCTTTACGCTTAACCACTACGATAAAATCTTCCACAGCGCTTATTATTTGCAAGCAATCAAGAATAGTCTTCTCATCGCTGTCTATTCCAGTCTTATCGGAATCATCGTGGGGCTCTTCTGCGCGTATTCGATTACTCGCTTTACGACAAAGATCCGAGACAGGCTGCTTATGTTGTCGAACATGACCTCGAACTTTGCGGGTGTTCCGCTTGCATTCGCTTATATTATTCTGCTGGGTAACAACGGTGTGTTTACCCTGTTGTTTAAGCAATGGGGCTGGGACGTATTCGCAGATTTTAACTTGTATAGCTGGTCCGGACTTGTGCTAATTTATGTGTATTTTCAGGTGCCACTGGCTTTGTTGCTATTGTACCCATCCTTCTACGGGATTCAAGAGCAATGGAAGGAAGCTGCTGCATTGCTAGGAGCTCGTCCATGGCAGTTCTGGAGAACGGTTGGAATTCCGATGCTCACCCCTGCGATTTTCGGGACACTTGGCATCCTTTTCGCTAATGCGATGGGGGCGTATGCTACAGCTTACGCGCTCGTCGGTGGTAACTATAATTTGTTAGCCATCCGAATAGGCTCACTCGTTGCGGGAGATATCGTGAATCAACCGGAGGTAGGCAGCGCATTAGCGGTTCTGCTTGCGTTATCAACTTTACTAGCTGTCTATTTGAATCACAGAATGTCCAAGCGCTCGCAACAATTCACCGCTTCGTATGCTTCCGGTTCTAGCTCCAAGCGTATCCGTTCGCGCAAGCAGCAATGGAACGCGACTAAGGAGGAGGTAGGCACATGAACCAACGAAAAGTAGGCTGGACACACCGTTCTCTCATGCTATTACTGATGATCTATTTGTTGCTTCCTTTACTGGGAACGTTCTTGTACGCCTTCGCTAAGGAATGGCAGACTACGGTACTACCCGAAAGCTGGACCCTGGAATGGATACGTGAGATGTTCCGAGATGCCCGATTTCTCGATGCGCTATGGACTTCATTATACCTTTGCTTGATTAGCGTAGCATTGAGCCTCGCAGTTATGCTTCCTGCCGTATTTGTTATCACTGTGTATTTTCCGAAATGGGAGACGTTTATGAAAGGCCTTGTTGTGTTGCCCTATGCTGTTCCTGGTGTTGTGGCCGCGGTGGGGTTGATCCGAACCTATTCCTCCGGATTTATCGATATTACAGGTACAGCGTATATCTTGATTGGTGCTTACTTTATCGTCATTCTTCCTTATATGTATCAGGGAATCCGCAATAGTCTGCTTACCGTTTCTGCTGTTGAGCTGCTGAATGCGGCAGAACTACTGGGGGCGTCACGAATGAGGGCATTCGTCACGATAATATTGCCGAATATATGGCCGGGTGTCATTATCTCGACTTTGTTGAGCTTTTCCGTTCTGTTTGGGGAATTTGTGCTCACGAACATGCTTGTTGGTGGCCATATCCAGACGATTCAGGTGTATTTGTACCAACGGGTTAATGAAAGCGGGCATTTGGCCAGTGCGATTGCGATCGCTTACTTTGTATTTATTCTTATCGTGTCTACAGTGCTTATGAAGCTTGGCAAAAAGTTCAATAAGGTGGTGGGTAGATGAACGCGTCCTACTTGGAGCTACAAGGTATTCGAAAAACGTTTGGGGATACAATCGTGCTGAACGATGTGGATTTAACGATTCGAGAGGGAGAGCTGTTAACGCTGCTTGGCCCCTCGGGTTGTGGGAAGAGCACTTTACTACGTTGTATTGCTGGACTTACGGAGTTGGATGGCGGTCGAATTTTATTGGGTCAGAAGGATATTGCCAACCTGCCGCCTCGAAATCGTGAGATCGGAATGGTGTTCCAGTCCTATGCCCTATTTCCAAATCTAACTGTCTTTGAAAATATTGAATATGGACTGAAGATGCGCGGTGTGGCGAAGAAGGAACGAATAAGCCGATGTGAGGAATTAATTGCACTCGTTGATCTGGGAGATAAACGAGATGCATATCCTCAGAATTTATCCGGGGGACAGCAGCAACGGGTCGCTCTTGCCAGATCAATAGCCGTAAAGCCGAAGGTGCTGTTACTTGATGAACCACTCAGCGCGCTTGATGCCAAGATTCGTAAAAACCTACGGAGCGAAATCAGAGAGATCCAGAAGCGGTTTAAGATGACAACCGTATTCGTTACCCATGATCAAGAGGAAGCGCTCACTCTGTCTGACCGCATCTGCATTATGAACAATGGTCAAATTGTGCAGGACGGAACACCGGAATCACTATATTCAACACCACGTACGGAGTTCGTTGCACGATTCATGGGTAGCTACAACGTGCTTTCTCATATGGAAGCAACTCGGCTGTTCGGTGAAGGGATAGGCTCGGCAGCAAGCTTTGCCCTAAGGCCGGAGTCGGTCAGGTTACTGTCTGTAAATAAGAGTACGAATGAGTATGACGAAATTGCGGCTGGCAAGCGAATCATAGAGGGAACGATTGATTCTGTTCATGTGCTTGGCAATGTTATTCGTTATGTCGTTGAGACGACAGGTGTCCGATTGACGATCGATATTCTGAATGACGGCCGCTCCTTGAGAACCGATGAACAAAGAGTTGTCCGGTTAGCACTTGATCCTTCCCAGCTGTTGCAATTGGAGAAGGAAGGAGCTTGAAGGATGTCTATTTCTTCCGAACAACGTAAACGAGTTATTGATGAGCGATTAAAGCTGGAAGGGCAAGTCAAGGTGTCCGACTTATCCTTACGTTGTGCCGTCTCGGAAGAAACGATCCGACGGGATCTCGTTTCATTAGAGAAGGAAGGACACCTGAAACGTGTATACGGTGGAGCTGTCCTGGCCAAACCGGCGAATTATGAGCCTCCCTATTTGCTCCGACAACAGGTGAATTCCGAGCAGAAGGCGTTAATCGGCTCGAGGGCTGCAGAGCTGATCTCTTCAGGAGATACGATTGTCATTGACGTGGGTACGACAACGCTTGAGCTAGCTAAGGCGATCTCAGGGAAGGAGCGCCTAACCGTACTGACCAATTCGATTGCAGTTGCTTATCATCTGATGGAGTCCTTAAATGAAGGGAGATTTTCGGGTAAAATCATCGTCATCGGCGGACAGTTAAACCCGGAGCAGCAATCCTTGTCTGGAGCATTGGGTGAAGAAGTGATGGCGCAGTTCAGGGTAGATAAGGCGTTCATATCGGTTGGTGGCTTGTCCATGAAGCGAGGAATTAGCGATTATGATCTGAATGAAACGATCCTCTCACGGAAAATGATCGAAGCGGCTGACCAGACCATTGTGCTGGCTGATGAATCAAAGCTTGATAAGGAAGCATTCACTGAGATTACACCTATTCACTCCGTGAATACGATTATCTGTAATGTGTCTCCGCCTAAAGAATGGCAAGCAGCGTTAAGGACTCATCACATTCAGTGGATTGAAGTCCAAAAAAAAGGGCTTTCTCAGGGGTCTGGATAGACCCTTTGAGATAGCCCTCGATTATTTGATCTTTTTTTTGTAAACGACTAAGATTGCGCTTCTTTGTTCGCTTTTGTTGGTTGCTGTTGTTTTGCTAATAGATCCGTAGCAAATATTAATGACCTGATCATCATCTAGCTCAGCTAGGAATTCATTCACTCGCTTCTCGGCTAATGACATGTCCGTATCGACAAACTCTTTAACTTGTATCATGGTATAGCTCCTTCACGCATTATTCATACCCTAAGCATTTATAATTCATCGTAAAATGCCAGGATGCGTTCAACATAGCATGGAGTGAAACCGGTGTCAACCTAATAAGGGCAAAGGGGAGTGCCCTTTTTCTCTGTAGGTTCGGCTTGTTGGCTATTCCGTCATCTTTGAAGCTTTGTTCTGTCCCCGAAGCGTATTCCGATCCCAGAACACTCCTTCCGAATAGCCCTGAATCGAGGAGTCGCTATCTGCAAGCGCAAGCCGTTTCTCGGTTAGGCAGCAGTACGTATCATCGATCTCAATGCCGACATAACGTCTATTTAATTTTTTGGCTACGACGGCCGTCGTTCCCGCTCCGCCGAATGGGTCAAACACGACGTCGTTCTCGTCTGAGCTCGCAAGAATGATCTTGGCGAGAAGCTTTTCCGGCTTCTGGGTCGGGTGATCTGTATTTTCGGGCATGGACCAGAACGGAACCGTAAGATCCGTCCACAGATTGGAGGGATGCGTAAGCCTGAATTTTCCGTCGGTATCATCCTCCCAATCTTTTGGGGCGCCCTCCTCGGTCCGATAAGGAGCAATGACCTTTCGCTTCACCTTTACACGATCCACGTAAAACTTGTAGTCGCTGGATTTTGTACAATGCCATATATCCTCCGAGGCGTTCTTCCAATTGGAAAGCGCTCCTCGGCCTTTTTCACGTTCCCACGTAATTCGGTTAATAATGTGCAAGTATTTCGAGGCGACCTCGAAGATCGAATGGCTTGACCGCCAATCGCCGCAAATATATACGGTTGCATGAGGCTTCAATATACGAACAATTCGCGAGAACCAACCATCCAGCCATTGTGTATATTGTTCATTATTCATTTGGCTAAAGGTTTTTCCGTTAAAGGTTTTCGTTAGATTATAGGGAGGATCGATGAACAGCAAATCGACAAATTCATCTGGCAAATAATCGAGTGCTATAAACAGGTCTTGATTAATTGTACGGTTGATGATCGCTTCCGGCTCCATTGCTGTTGTTAACGTAATGAGCTTTGCACCATACTGGAGTCTCTCTGATTCATCAAGTGTAATCGTACGATTTCTTTCAGCCCGCTTTTTGTCTTGCACCTGCAACACCGCCTAATCTATTTCTATAAGATATTTTCATTGTAATATATCATTGTAATAGAAACGTAACACTTTATGAGGCTCAAATCCTGAACATTTTTTGCCTTCGTTCCGTCTATTAGGGTAAGCATAACCCAAACCACTCTATCAGAACAGAGGGAAGGAACAATCCAAATGGACAAAAAGAATGCTAGAATGAAACAACTTAAAAAAGGGATAATTGCACTGACGGTTACAGCAGCTCTTGTATCGGCTCCTTTAGTATTGCCCGCGAAGCACGTGAATGCGGCGTCAGTTTCTTCCTATAAGATCATAAACCAAACGATTAATGTGGATGGTGTGAAGACACAGTTACCGGCAATTAGCACAGATAGTACGACTTACATCGCGTTGCGCAGCTTGAACCAAAGCATCGGATTAACGACGAAGTGGGATAAAGCCAACAATACCGTTACTGTAACAGGTCGCGATCGGGTGCTTGTGCTTAATCTGGGGAGTGGTGTCACCCTATTGAATAATCAGCAACTGTATGGATTGCCGGCTATCGTTCAGAACAATACGACTTATGTTCCGATCCGATTTCTACTAGAGCGGATGGGTTACGGAGTTTCCTATGACAAAGTTACGAAAGGGATTGGGATTGAAGCAATTAAAGAGAACGATCTCAAGATTTCGACAGCTGTCATCAAGGAGAATGACGTTAAGCAAACGATACTTGTTAATTACCCGCAAATATCGGGTTTCGCTAACGAAGCTGTGCAGAAGAAAATCAATGATAAGTTGAAATCAGAAGCCGAAGCGAACGTAGAAGCTACCCGAGGCTTGCTCAAAGAGGCATTGGGGGATCCGATAGATGATTCCCTGCCAGACGTTTCTTTCGAAGGGACTTATACGATTACCTACAATGAACAGGGAAAGCTTAGCCTATATGTGAACTATTACATCTATACAGGTGGTGCACATGGTTCGACTGCGCGCGTGCCTTATACGTTCGATCTTGCAACAGGCAACCAGTTAACGTTGAAAGAAGCAGCCGGTGGTAATGCCAAGTACGTATCGATCATCAATAATGAGATTCAAAGCCAGATTAAAGCACGCGGAATTGGGCTATTGAATCCATTCAAGACAATCGAACAAGATAGGGAGTTCTTCTTGAAGCATAATGGGGTTGTTGTCTACTTCACACAGTACGAATATACACCGTACTCAGAAGGCATGCCTGAGTTTGAAGTCCCGTTCGTGGCTTTTAAGTAATAATGCTAATAAAAAATGGTGTAACCGTTCAGATTATTGAGCGGTTACACCATTTTTTTCATAAAATCCAAGTTTTTGTTGCCAAGTTAATTTACAAACTGATAAACTCATAATAATTTGAATAGTCTAAATACTCTATCAAATACTTTCTAGGAGGAACCGTGATGAGGAAAGCATGGTTGATCGCTTTGGTTGTTGGTCTTGTACTTGTTCTAGCTTCTTGCGGCGCGAAGGAAGACAAAAGCGGCTCCAAGAATGACGAGGGTGGGGCAGAAGTGAAGGTGTACCAATTTGCTACTGATGCGACTTACCCTCCGATGGAAAGTATGGACAAGGAAACAATCGTTGGCTTTGATATCGATTTTCTGGCAGCGGTGATGGAAGAAGCGGGTTTAGAGTATGAGATAAAAAATATTGGTTGGGACGCATTACTTGAAAGTGTGAAAACTGGCTCGGAGTTTGATGGAGGAATATCATCGATCACGATTTCTGAGGAGCGGAAGCAAACCTACGATTTCTCTATTCCTTATTTCGAATCTACTAACATGATTCTTGTTAAGGAAGGAAGCGACATTAAGAACGCTCAGGATCTTAAGGGGAAGAAGGTTGCTGTTCAAGGTGCAACGACTGGCGATAAGCTGATGACGGGAATTATGGGTGAGGGCAATAATGATTTGAAGAGATTCGAGAGTAACGCGCTAGCACTGCTTGAAATGGAGAGCAATGGGGTAGATGCGGTTGTGGCGGATAATGCCATCATACAAGAATACACGAGGAACAATCCGGATAAGAAGTTCGTGACTATTTATGACAGAGAAAACTTTGAATCCGAGTACTACGGCATTGCTTTTCCTAAAGGCAGTGAATTGAAAGCGAAGCTGGATCCGGCTATTAAGACTGTGCTGGAAAGCGATAAATACAAGGAAATGTACAAGAAGTGGACTCAGAGCGAAGCGGATATGGCTGGACTACTGAGCGCACAGTAAATGAAGAGCATGCGTAATGGGAACGTTACGCATGCTTTTTTTACGATTCAGAGCAGGGTTGAGGTGATCGGTTGAGTGCGACTAGAATTCAGATTTGACATCATTAGTGATTATTTTCCCTTGTTTATGCGCGGAACATTATACACGCTAGGAATCTCTCTGTCGGGTATTATCCTCGGATCGATTCTAGGGCTTATTATCGGCTTCGGCAATATGTCGAAAAGATGGTATCTGCGTTGGCCAATGCAAGGCTATATTCATCTCTTCAGAGGTACGCCACTCTTTTTGCAAATTCTAATCGTGCACTTCGGAGTTGTCGTCATGGTCATAGGTAAAACGGATGCGATCGTTGCCGCTATTACTGCGCTAGCCTTGAATGCTGCAGCTTATACAGCTGAAATCTATCGAGCGGGAATACAATCCATTGATCGAGGACAATCCGAGGCCGCTTATTCCTTAGGGATGACAAAGTCGAAGGTTATGCGTTACGTCGTATTACCGCAAGCGATTAAACGAATGATTCCAGCCTTCGGGAACGAGTTTATCGTGCTGATAAAAGATTCATCCTTAGTAGCAGTAATCGCTGCTCCTGAGCTTATGTATTGGGCTAAATCTGCAAATGCCCAGTATACAAGGATATGGGAGCCTTACTTGGCTGCGGCGGCGATCTATCTTGTCCTGACCTATTCCTTACATAGATTATTGATCTATCTAGAAAGGAAAATGTGACATCATGAACCCGATCATTCAAGTGAAAAACCTATCCAAGTCGTTCGGAGCTAATGTCGTACTGCAACATATCGAGCTTGAGATTGAAAAGCAGCAGGTAGTTGTCGTCATAGGACCGTCCGGATCTGGGAAGTCGACGCTACTCAGGTGCTTGAATCTACTGGAAAAGCCTGAACAAGGTGAGGTCTGGATTGAAGGTCGTTCGCTAATGGATAAAAAAATGAAAATCGAGGAAATTAGAACCGAAGTTGGAATGGTGTTTCAGCAATTTAACTTGTTCCCGCACATGTCGGTTATCGATAATATTATGCTTTCCCCTATGAAGGTTAGAAAGTGGAGTTCGTCTCAGGCTCGTAAGAAGGCGATTGAGCTGCTCCACAAGGTTGGATTAACGGAGAAAGCGGAAGCTTATCCAAGCTCACTATCAGGTGGACAGGCTCAGAGGGTGGCCATTGCAAGGGCACTAGCTATGGAACCGAAGATAATGTTGTTCGATGAGCCGACCTCCGCGTTGGATCCGGAGATGGTTGGGGAAGTGCTGGCCGTTATGAAGGATTTGGCCAATGAAGGAATGACCATGATTGTCGTGACACATGAGATGGGGTTTGCCCGCGAAGTCGGAGACGAGATCATTTTCATGGAGCAGGGTCAAATTGTGGAGAAGAGTTCACCACAGCAATTGTTCGACAATCCGAAGCATGAACGCACGAGGGAGTTTTTGTCCAAAGTATTGTGAGGATATGCATTCCAACATATTCACGTAAAAATGGCTGTACAGGAGTGTTCTTACTCCGTACAGCCATTTTTACTTGTGATTCTTACTTAATGATTTCTGGCTCGGGAGCATCAACTCCGCGAGTATCTACAGTAACCTTCTTCATTACGGGTGGTGTATCTGGGCGGTCACTTTTGTTTCTAGGTAATTTTACGATCTCGTTGACAGCATCCATACCTTCAGTCACTTTACCGAAAGCAGCGTATGCTCCGTCTAGGTGAGGAGAGTCAGCTACCATAAGGAAAAATTGCGAGCCAGCGCTGTCTGGACTTTGTGCGCGTGCCATGGACAATACTCCAGGCGTATGCTTCAGGTTGTTCTCGAAGCCATTTTGCGTGAACTCACCAGCGATGGAATAGCCTGGGTCACCCATTCCTGTTCCTTCTGGGTCACCGCCCTGAATCATGAAGCCAGGGATGATGCGGTGAAAAATGGTGCCATCATAGAAGCCTTTTTTCACGAGGGAAATGAAGTTGTTCACTGTGTTAGGAGCGACTTTCGGGTAAAGCTCAACTTTGATGATGCTACCGTTGTCCATTTCAATCGTAACGATTGGATTATCGCCAGATGTGTCTACGTCTTTCATTGGGGAAGCCTCCTCAGATGGTGTTGGTGTAGATGCAGCACCGTTATTAGCCGTTGCATCGGATGAGTTTCTTGCTTCTTCTTTAGCTCCGCATCCCGTTACGATAAGCAGGAGTGTGAAGAGTGTAAGAAGTGAAACCGTTATTCGTTTTTTTGCGACGTACAATTTCGAATCCCCCTTATTCTCTATATCCTTTTGTATCATAACAAATGATGGAGGAGGAATCCACCGATGCCCCATGAACAAATCTTAATAGGACCTAACGTCTCTGGAGAGGTTGTCGTGTGGTCCATCTGAATTCACACAATTTCGTAGTGAGCGCGGCAACGTTCTATTAAAGAACCTGTATCCATGCAGTATTGAGAGTTAACCGACATTCTATTTACGTAATTATCGTTTTGTAATTGCGAGTAAAGATCGTTAAGTGCTGACCGTACCAATCCCGCTTTCGTTCTCCCCCATTTGTCATGGAGGTGATCTACTGTATCAAAGGCTTCTTTCAATGTAGGCTTATTAAAATATTGTAAGAAGGATGCCCATTGAACAAGATCAAAATACTTTATGTTTTCAGATAGAATACATTCGCCCCATCCGATGTGACCGCAACACGTTATTCTAAGCAATCCATACCGGCATTTCGCAGGTTCGTTGGTACATTCTCCATCTGGTAATCCATAGGGATCATCAAATTGGTACAATTGAAAGCTCGTTATCCTATCTTCCTCAACCATGTCACGCACTCCTTGATTCTCTCTTATTGCGCTTACGAGGTTAGCTGTCGGATTCGGGCCTGAGAGTGGCCCTACTTGTGGATTTTGCAATCCTTCAAGATTCACCCCAGCGGCTGTGCCGCGTTGGTTCCCCCGCTCCCCCAAAGGGAATTCAGCGATAGACAAATCCGAATATAACGCGGAGAGCCATCATTTGTAAAATAGAGACTGATCCAAAAAAGTCTATAGGTTGGCAATTTCGCTTGATTTACGGTTAATTAATGCTGTAAAAGAGCCTTTTTCGCGTATTCGGATAGCTCAAACTCGCTCTAGCTTATATTTTCATTATTGGCTGTGCAGATGTGAAAAAAAGGAGAATATGTGATTTGCGCAAATTACAAAATCCTGAGAGATAGAGAGTATTCAAGAGCTTCCTAGAGATCCTAAAGGTTGTAAGCGGTACGATCTACCTCTTTGCCATAATTTGATGCACAGCCACCATTGGTAATGCTTTACAAAGATTTGTGTCAGGCGTAGTATTCGATTCATGAAATCGATATTGTTCCATTCGTAATCGCTGAGTTTCCGTAACTGGAAAATGGGGGAACCAATTGGCGGTGTAAGGATCGGCGTGAGAGCCGAGAATACACCGTCCGGGGTGAATCCCGAAGCGGCCGCACCTAGGATGCAGCCACTTCGGGTAGGGCGACTCTCACCGCCCGAATCCGACAGCTAACCTCGTAAGCGTTGATGGGCGCATCCTATGATTTGATAGAGGGATGCGTGCAGTGGAGAGAGGATGATGAGCTTGTGACCGATGCGGCCGCAGGGTTAACCCTCTGCGGCTTTATGATGTCTATTTATCGCTGAATCCCTTAATGAATAGGGAGCGGGGGAACCAAAGGAATTCCAGAATGATGGAATCCATGGGGTGAATCCGGAAGGCTGAAGCTATGGCTTCAAGCCGGAAGGTAGGGCGACTCTCAGGCCCGAATCCGACAGCTAACCTCGTAAGCGTACCGAGAGAGGCAACGACAATCGTGAGTGGAGACGGCTATTTAAGCCGCACCCTAGAAGCCACGAGAAGAGTACCTCTTCCCAAGGCTTCTTTTTTGTTGCCTCCTCCAGGGTTCTGAACAGGGGGAGAAAGGTTATGGTTAACAAGGATGTCGTGATTGTATCGGCTCCTAATATAGCAGGTGAACGTTTCATGAAGCTGCTGAAACAGAGACAAATTCCATTCGCAGCTATTGTGAATAATTCAGCGGAGTACAAACGCATTGCCGCACTTGGAGCGGAGCACATCATCGTCGTGAATACAACGAAAGAAGATTCATGGCTTATTCCCCAAATTGAGGTAGGCAAAGTATTTCTGTTCGAGAAAAGCTTGAGCTTATGCTGCCGGTACGTTCAGATTTGCCGGAGTTGGACCTCCAAGCCGATTTATGTCATTACGGGAAGCTACAATCCTCGGAATGTCTACAAGGGCTTAGGTGTCGAATACGTCATTCATAGCAATGCTCATGATTATGCATTTCTGATTACCGATGATTTGATATCGAAAACGTAAAGGAGGCTGTTCCATGCTCGATCTATATATGGTTCTAATCTTGGCGGGAACATTCGCGTTATTCTATGGCTTCTTGGCATGGTGCAATCGGGTAGTCGATGAGGCGGGAGGAGATCGAAAATGATTATCGTATCGATTTTTACCGTACTTATCTTTCTATATTTGATCTACGCCTTGGTAAACCCGGAGAAATTCTAAGGTGCGAGTGTCGATCGAGACGCTTGGTTGTCATAAAGATTGAGGAGGAAAGTCAATGGGCATTTTGCAAATCATCATTGTCCTAGCGGTTCTTGTACTGCTCGTGAAACCGGTCGGGACTTATGTATATCACGTATTCTCTAATGAACCGAATCGTCAGGATCGAATCTTCGGACCGTTCGAGAAGTTCATCTACTGGCTTATTGGTCTCAAGAATCAAAGTGGGATGACGTGGAAGAAATACGCTTTAAGCTTCCTATTAACCAATATCGTGCTCACTGCCGTCGGTTACTTGATTTTACGGCTGCAGAAATACTTGCCGTTTAATTCGAGTGGCATCGACAACATGGAGCAGACGCTTTCTTTTAATACCATTATCAGCTTTATGACCAATACGAACTTACAGCATTACAGCGGCGAGTCAGGCTTGTCTTACTTCTCGCAGATGGCTGTCATTACGATGATGATGTTTACATCGGCTGCTACAGGTTTCTCGGTCGCTATTGCGTTTGTAAGAGGAATTACGAGCAGGGGAGAGACGATCGGGAACTTCTTCCAGGACTTCGTCAAAGCACATACCCGTATTTTCATTCCAGCGGCCGTTCTCGTCACGCTACTACTAGTAGCACTACAAGTGCCGCTAACGCTCGACCCGACAATAACCATCACTACGGTTGAAGGCGCAGTGCAGAGTATTGCTCTCGGTCCGGTGGCCGCGCTTGAATCGATCAAGCATCTGGGAACGAACGGTGGTGGATTCTTCGGAGTGAACTCGGCGCATCCCTTCGAAAATCCGAATTCGCTGACGAACATCGTTGAAATTTTATCTATGTGGGTCTTACCGGCCTCGCTGCCCTACGTATTTGGTCGGTTCGCGAAAAACCGTAAGCAAGGCTGGGTCGTATTCAGCGCGATGATGACATTGTTCCTGTTATTCCTTTCGCTGATTTATTTCTCCGAGCTTCGTGGCAATCCTGCTATTAATGCGATGGGGATCGATTCCTCGCAAGGAAGCATGGAAGGCAAGGAAGTCCGCTTCGGCATTCCGCAGTCCTCTTTATTCTCCGCAGTAACGACAGCGGCGACAACGGGGACGGTCAACAATATGCACGATACGCTCACTCCTCTCGGTGGTCTTGGGACTCTCGGGGAAATGATGTTGAATGTCGTGTTCGGGGGCAAGGGTGTTGGCCTCATTAATATGCTGATGTATGCGATGCTCGGCGTATTCCTATGTGGCTTGATGGTTGGTAGGACTCCGGAGTTTCTGGGACGGAAGATTGAACCTAGAGAGATGAAGCTGATTGCTATCGCGATTCTCGCTCATCCTTTCATTATTCTGGTCCCGACAGCCATTGCGTTCATGACTGATCTTGGTCAAGGAGCCATCACGAATCCAGGGTCTCACGGCATCACGCAGGTTCTGTACGAATATACGTCATCTGCTGCCAATAACGGTTCCGGGTTCGAGGGATTGGCTGATAATACGCCATTCTGGAACATTACGACGGGGCTAGTTATGTTGTTCGGGCGTTATGTTTCTATGATCGCCATGCTCGCTGTTGCCGGATCACTTGTACGCAAGCAATGGGTTCCTGAGACGGTCGGTACGTTCCGGACGGATAACAAATTGTTTTATGGCATATTAATCGCCACGGTATTCATTATCGGTGCGTTAACATTCCTGCCAGCCATCGTGCTGGGACCGATCGCAGAGCATTTGAAGTTAGGCTAAGGATGAGGTGAACCGTTCATGAATGCTAATCGTAAATCCATGCTAACCTCCGCGATCGTGAGCCGTGCGATCAAGGATAGCTTTATTAAATTAAATCCCGTAAGCATGATGAGAAATCCAGTTATGTTCGTTGTTGAAGTGGGTACGGTCGTCGTTCTGCTGTTGACGCTGTTTCCTGGATATTTTAATACAAGTGACGATATTGGGTTTAATCTAACTGTGTTTTTTATTCTACTCTTCACAATCTTATTCGCGAACTTTGCGGAAGCGTTGGCTGAGGGTAGAGGGAAAGCACAAGCGGACTCACTCAAAAATAGTAAAAAAGAAATTCAGGCAAACAAAGTGGTTGGAGGCAATGTGAAAGTGGTCCCTTCCACCGAGTTGCGCAAAGGCGATATCGTTGTTGTGACTCAAGGAGAGATGATTCCTGGAGATGGCGAAGTGATCGAAGGGCTCGCTTCCGTCGACGAATCGGCTATTACTGGCGAATCCGCACCCGTTATTAAGGAAGCAGGCGGAGATTTCAGCTCCGTAACCGGAGGCACTCGCGTCGTCAGTGACAAGATTACGGTACGAATTACGAGTGATCCCGGAGAGTCGTTCATTGATCGGATGATCTCACTTGTCGAAGGCGCCAAGCGGCAGAAAACGCCAAACGAGCTTGCTCTTAACACCTTGTTGACAAGCTTGACGCTCATTTTCCTTATTGTAGTTGTAACGTTAGGACCCATCGCGGGTTATCTGGACATCGAGCTGAAAGTGCCAGTGCTCATCGCACTGCTCGTCTGCCTTATTCCGACGACGATCGGCGGGTTGCTCTCCGCGATTGGGATTGCGGGTATGGACCGGGTTACGCAGTTCAATGTGCTGGCGATGTCCGGTAAAGCCGTGGAAGCGGCAGGGGATATTAACACGATGATTCTGGATAAAACGGGTACGATTACTTACGGGAACCGGATGGCTAGTGAATTCGTACCTGTGGGTAGCGTAAGCGTACAAACGGTAGGGGAATGGGCAGCTATTAGCTCAGAGCACGATGAGACTCCAGAAGGTCGTTCGGTGCTTGAATTAATGAAAAAGCAGGGAATGGGATATGATGCTTCACTCGCTACCGGCGCGGAGTTTATCGAATTCAAAGCGGAAACACGGATGAGCGGCGTAGATTTAAAGGACGGACGCAAAGTACGGAAGGGTGCTGTGGATGCCGTTAAGAAATGGGTGACGGCACAAGGAGGAAGCGTTCCAGTTGATTTGGATACAAGTAGCGATTCCATTGCCCGCGAAGGTGGAACACCGCTTGCGGTCGCCGTTGATAATCGGATATACGGCCTTATCTATTTGAAAGATACCGTTAAGCCAGGCATGCGCGAACGGTTTGAACAGCTTCGTCAGATGGGGATAAAGACGATCATGTGCACGGGCGATAATCCGCTGACAGCGGCAACGATTGCGCGTGAAGCCGGAGTAGACGATTTCGTTGCGGAGAGTAAGCCGGAAGATAAGATCGCGCTCATTCGTCGAGAGCAAGCTGAAGGCAAGCTAGTCGCTATGACCGGCGACGGCACGAACGATGCGCCGGCACTAGCTCAAGCGGATGTAGGACTTGCGATGAACAGTGGGACGATTGCTGCCAAGGAAGCCGCCAATATGGTGGACTTGGATTCCGATCCATCCAAGATTATCGAAGTTGTCTCTATCGGTAAGCAACTGCTCATGACGCGAGGTGCACTCACGACATTCAGTATCGCGAATGATATCGCCAAATATTTTGCTATCATTCCCGCTATGTTTATCCTGGCGATTCCTGAAATGAGCGTTCTTAATGTAATGGGGCTAGGCTCTCCGATGTCAGCTATTTTATCAGCATTAATATTTAATGCCATTATTATTCCACTACTTATCCCGTTGGCTATGAAAGGTGTAGCCTACAAGCCGATGAGCGCCTCGAAGCTACTAAGTCGCAATCTTGTCCTCTATGGCCTCGGCGGAGTTATTGTGCCGTTCATTGGGATTAAGCTGATCGATTTAGTTGTCCATCTTTGGATTTAATTTGAATTTGCACGATCATGACGACCTACCCGTGACACCTTGGATGCACTTCGTCAGATCGCATTGTGACGACCGACCCATGACGCCTGAGGCGCATTAAGTCGGATCGTACTAGAGAGGAAGGAATTGTTTATGAACAACAGCTCAGCTAGTGTCCCCGGTGCAACCGGGGCTTCCTATGCATTAATCGCCGTTCGAGCCAGCCTCGTGTTTATTATTTTATGTGGAATCATTTACCCTCTAGCGACTACGGGGATTGCCCAGCTTATTATGCCGCATAACGCAAACGGCAGTCTTATTAAGGATTCTTCAGGAAATGTGATTGGTTCCGAGTTAATTGGGCAGAAGTTCGAAGATCCGAAGTACTTCCAAGGCCGTGTGTCGAGTATTGATTACAATGCAGCTGGCTCAGGATCGAACAACTATGCGCCATCCAATCCTGATATGTTACAGCGGACGCAGGATTCCATCGAAGCTTGGAAGAAGCTTAATCCGGATGTTCCGGTTTCCAAACTGCCGATTGCTCTCATCACGAATTCCGGTTCAGGGCTAGATCCGCACATCACGCCGGCATCTGCAGAAGTTCAGATTCCTCGAATCAGTAAGCTGACGGGCTTATTAACAGCTGATCTAGAGAAATTAGTCGATAAGCATACGGAAAGCCGCGATTTGGGCGTCTTTGGCGAACCTCGTGTCAATGTGCTGAAGCTGAACCTCGCGTTACAAGCCTTGATCAAATAATAGAAGGTTAAGTGCGTAGAGGTAATAGAAGTGATCATGCGACATTGATATCCATAGAGTGGTGGTTAATCGGAATGTCATTTCCGCTTAATCACCGCTCATACTTGATTTTTAATGCTGAGAGCAAGTGATTGGACACGAATGAGGCACTTTAATAGAAATAGTGTTAGTGAGTCGCTAAGCATGTTGAATCCGATAACCGGCAATCGTACAAAGGAGGTGGCATCTACGAATGGAAGGCTTTCGCCGCAAGACGCCGGAAGAGCTCTTATACTCGATTTTCAAAATCCGGACCGGCCGGTTGAAAATATATATAGGCGCCGTCAGTGGCTCCGGTAAAACTTATCATATGCTGCGTGAGGGACAGACTTTAAGAAATCAAGGAATCGATGTCGTCGTGTGTGCCGTTTCCACGATGCGCCGACCAGAAACCGTGGAGCAGCTTGAGGGTCTTGAGAGAGTCCCAAGCATTCATTGGATGAAGGGTGATGTTGAGAAAAAGGATTTGAATCTCGAACAGCTGCTTGAGCGAAATCCTGAGGTCGTATTGGTTGATGGGCTTGCGCATTGGAATCGTCCGGGTGCCAAATTTGCGACGCGGTTGGAGGATATCCAATATTTACTCGGACGTGGTGTTAGTGTGATTACGACGGTAAATGTTTATGAGCTTGACGGAGTGACTGAGCTTGCTCAGAAGCTCACGGGCATTGAAGCGGAAGCAACCGTTCCCGCCGATACTCTTGAGCTTGCAGACGAGGTTCGACTTATCGATGTCAGTCCAGAAACGATTTTGAAGCGATTGAACGAGGGGAACATTCCGAACCTAAATCTCAAGGATCCAAAGTTGTTACAAAGAGGGAATATCGGTAAGCTGAGAGAGCTTGCTCTGAGGCTCATGGCCGAGGATGTCAATGAGTCGTTGGAGAAGTATCGGGAGAAGGAAGGGTTAGTCGGTCCATCTGGTGCAACTGAACGCATCCTTGTCGCTGCACAGTATCATTGGAACGGCTCTATTCATATTAGACGAGGACAGCAGATTGCCAAGAGGCTAGGCGGCGATTTGCAAGTCGTTACTTTCGCGAATCCACACCAAACGCTATCCAAAGAGTCTGCACAATTCAAGCGTTCAATAGAGAAGCTAGCGGATAAAGTAGGCGCGGAGTTCGAGGAATTGCCTTTGACGCACCGACGTCGATTACCTGCCACATTAGTCCGTTATGCGACTTTGAACAATGTAACCCGGATCGTGCTCGGACATTCGAAACAAAGCTTCTGGCAAGACTTCTGGCACGGTTCGATTGCAAACGGCATTCTAAGGAAAACAAAGAATGTTGACGTATTTTTCGTCGCAGACCGAGCGGATTACGAAGGGGAAAGGGTGCTGCCGACCAAATCATCCCCCTCGCTTCCAGCAATAGAGCCTTATCGTAGATTAAGCTCAGAGGAAATTGAACAGAAGATTGAACGGATTAAACGCGGTAAATTCAAGGTGTATATTGGCGCAGCACCCGGCGTCGGGAAAACTTACATGATGCTACGAGAGGGCAACGATCTAAGGAAGAAAAATATCGATGTAGCCATCGGACTTCTGGAGACACATGGGCGTGAGGAAACGAGTGCACAGGTGGGTGAGCTTCAGACGGTTCCCCGAGCGAAAATCAGCTACAAAGGCACAGAGCTTGAAGAGATGGATGTTTCAGCGATTTTGCGCAGAAACCCTGAGGTTGTATTGATCGACGAGCTTGCCCATACGAATGTTCCAGGTAGTTTGAACCGGAAGAGATATGACGATATTTTGCAGGTCCTAGAGGCGGGCGTATCCGTCATCTCGACGATGAATGTGCAGCATTTGGAGAGCCTGAATGATTCTGTTGAGCAGATCACGGGAGTGCGTGTTCGGGAAACCGTACCAGACAGTATTCTGGGAATGGCAGATGAGGTAGAGCTGATCGATGTCGCGCCAAAGGCTTTGCAACAGAGATTACGCGAGGGCAAAGTGTATGCGATGAACAAAGTGGCGCAGGCGCTGGGGAATTTCTTCAAAATCGGAAATCTGATTGCCTTGAGAGAGTTGGCTCTTCGAGAAATCGCCGACGATGTGGATGAACGGTTAGAGTCGTGGGAGCGCAATGGTTCTCTTCGGGGACCCTGGCGGAGACGAGAGAGCATATTCGTATGTATAACGATTAGCTGTAACGCGGATCGACTGATTCGACGGGGCTTTCGTATCGCTCATCGACTGAAAGCGGATTGGCATGTCATCTATGTCCATGTAGGTCCTGTGATCAGTGAGGAAGTTCAGAAGAGAATTCAGGTTTTGCAGGATTTGACGGGCAGATTAGGTGGGAAATACGAAACCCAGCGTGCGGAGTCTTATAAACAGCTGCCGGAGGTCATCCTAGAGAAGGCTGCCCAGCTTCATAGTACTCAGATGATCGTAGGCCAGTCGGCGCGAGGCTTCTGGCAATCTCTTTTGCGTAAATCTGTTGTAAGGTCGATTTTGCGGCACGGACGTCATATGGATGTGCTTATCGTAGCCGATTTTGATCCCCATATGCGAATAGAGAATGAATAATAGGGTTCCCAAGCAAGCGTGATTATGGGTAAAATAGAAAGTAGGGATATGTAGAATATGACATACACAACTTAGATAGCTACGAAGGGCGCTATTTCACCGGAGGACACGGAATGAAACAAATTTTCCTTTTTATAAAAACGTATCGCGTAGCTGCTATCATGGCGATCTTCCTCATGCTGGTCGAGCTAACGGTAGAATTAATTCAACCCTTGATCATATCGAAAATTATTGATGACGGAATAGCGCGGGATAGCACGGAAGTCGTGCTACTATGGAGCGGAGTACTGATCGCTGCCTCATTATTTGCTTTTGCTGCGGGGATAGTAAGCTCTTTCTATGCGGCGCATGTGAGTCAGAGTCTTGGCTACGATATACGGGAAAAGCTGTACGGTAAAGTGCAAGCGTTCTCCTATGCAGTCTTTAATCGATTCGCTACCTCATCGCTCATTACTCGTCTGACGAACGACATTACTCAGATTCAAGAAACGACATTCATGGGTCTTCGGTTCATGCTACGCGTACCATTAGTCGTTATCGGAAGTTTAATTATGGCCCTCGTCGTGCACGCGGGGCTTGGTTTTCTGTTGCTATTGACTGTACCTGCGTTGTTCTTCGTTATTATTTGGATCGTGAAGAAAGCGGCTATTCTATTCCACAAAGTCCAACAGAAGCTAGATGCTGTAAATGGAGTCATGCTAGAAAATTTGTCAGGTATGCGTCTTATTCGCGTATTCGTTCGTCGGAAGCAAGAGGCAACGAGGTTTGCTCACCATAGCGGGGAGTTGATGCAGAGCTCCACCTCAGCGCTACGTCTTACTGAAATTACGCAGCCCTTCATCGTGCTCATTATGAATGCGGGAATCATTGCGGTACTCTGGTTCGGGCAAATTGAAATTCACGTGGGTTCAGCAACGACGGGTGAAGTAGTGGCCATTGTGAATTATTCACTTCGAACCGCAGGAGCATTATCTGCGTTATCTATGCTTGTATCGGCATTCTCAAGAGCAAGAGCTTCTGCGCAGCGTGTTAGCGAAGCGCTCATGACGGACAGCGGCGTGCTTGAAGGCGAGGGGGCTCCGAAAGCATCCGGTAGCATTGAGCAAGGAAGCGTACAATTCGAGAAGGTTACCTTTCAATACCCGACGATACATACTCCTGTGCTCGAAAATATTTCTTTCCAAGTAAATCCCGGTGAAATGGTTGCCATATTGGGTGCGACTGGATCAGGGAAGTCATCGCTTATGCAGCTTATTCTCCGTTTATACGAGGAGGACGAGGGAGTTATTCGCATAGATGGCCGTAACGCTCGCGATTGGGATACTAGGCATATTCATGACTCCATTGGCTATGTGCCACAGGAGGTTTTGCTGTTTACGGGAACGATACGCGACAATATCGAGTGGGGGTCTGTTGACGTAAGCTTCGATCAGATTGTTGAAGCAGCTAAGCTAGCGCAAATTCACGATACAATTATGCAGCTTCCTAACGGCTATGACACAATGCTAGGACAGCGAGGGATTAACCTATCTGGGGGGCAGAAACAACGGATTTCCATTGCCCGTGCGCTTATCCGTAAGCCCGTTATTCTACTCTTGGACGACAGCACCAGCGCATTGGATGTGCAAACGGAAGCTGCATTATTGCAGGGGATCAATAGTATGGCCTGTACAACCTTCCTCATTACACAGAAGATCAGCTCTACTATGAACGCTGATCTCATCCTATTGTTAGATGAGGGTCGACTCATTGGTCAAGGGAACCATGCTCAGTTAATGGAAGCAAGCACCTTATATAGACGCATCTATGAATCGCAATTCGGGGAGGAGGGGTCACATGTGGAAAGCTTTAAGTGAACCCTTCCGCTATAGGAAGTCGACAGCAGCTGTTCAGGTAGTTGATGCACAGAACCCCCAAAATGTGAACCGGAAGAAACAGAAAGCGAAGGATTGGCAGGCGACCTTGAAACGGATATGGCATTATCTTGCGCATCACAAGGGGCGGTTGAGTCTTGTGCTATTCATGGTCATGCTAAGCTCCGTTCTAACTCTTCTTGGTCCTTATCTCATTGGTAGAGCGATCGATCAATATTTGGAGGGACCAGGGGGATCGCCTTGGCTATTGTTCCTTGCCGGTCTTGCGGCAGTATATGTGTTCAGCTCGTTGGTCAGTTGGCTGCAAAATATATGGATGATTGCAATCGCTCAGGAAACGGTATACCGAATGCGAGTGGATTTGTTTGGCCATCTGCACAAGCTGCCTATCCCGTTCTTCGCTAAGCGTCAACGTGGAGAATTAATGAGTCGCATGACAAATGACATAGATAATGTTAGCTCCACCTTGAATAGCTCCGCGATCCAAGTATTCTCTAGTGTACTCATTCTCGTGGGTACGGTTGTTGTGATGCTACTGCTGAGCCCCTTGCTTACGTTGCTGACCTTCTTGGTCGTACCGCTAATGGTGATCGGTATGAAGTGGATTACGCGGAGAACCGGCGTTCTATTCAAGGAGCGTCAACGCAATATGGGGGAATTAAACGGTTTTATCGAAGAGACGTTGTCTGGTCAACGTATTATTAAGGCTTTTTCCCAAGAAGAGAGGGTCATTGGCACGTTTCGTGAACACAACGCACGAATTAAGCAGTCGGGTTTCTGGGCACAGACGATATCGGGCTTCATCCCGAAGCTGATGAACGGGCTTAACAATTTAAGCTTTGCCATCATTGCTGGCGTTGGAGGCATTCTTGCTATTCGGGGTGCAATAACCGTTGGGGTTATCGTTGTATTCGTCGAATATGCCAGACAATTTACGAGACCGATTAACGATCTTGCGAATCAGTGGAATACGCTATTGTCTGCTATCGCAGGTGCGGAACGGGTGTTCGAAATCTTGGATGAAGAAGAGGAAGCGATTGACGAAGGGGCAGCAAGAGAGCTTGAATCGCTCCAAGGTGCGGTTTCATTTTCCCATGTCTCCTTTTCCTATAATAAAGGGGAAGAAACGTTACAGGACATTAGCTTTGAAGCAAGCCCAGGGGAAACGATTGCCATTATAGGGCCCACTGGTGCAGGTAAAACCTCGCTCATCCAGCTGCTTTCTCGGTTCTACGAAGCAGACTCGGGGAGCATAACCGTTGATGGACATGAGATTACAACGATCCGAAGGGAAAGCCTTCGTTCTCATATGGCGTTTGTACTGCAGGATTCTTTTCTATTTGAGGGGACGATCCGAGACAATATTCGATATGGCAAGCTAGAGGCAACCGATGAGCAGGTCGAGGAGGCCGCGAAGCTAGCGAATGCTCATTCATTTATCGTGCGGCTAGAAGGTGGATATGACAAGATCTTGCAAGGAGACGGCAGTGGGATCAGCCAAGGACAGAAGCAGCTATTGGCCATAGCACGGGCGATTCTGGCTGATCCGGCCATTCTTGTGCTAGATGAGGCGACGAGTAGTATTGACACTGTGACAGAAATAAAAATTCAGGAGGGGCTGCAACGATTGATGGAGGGACGCACCAGCTTCGTTATCGCACATCGGCTGAATACGATTCGTCGAGCAGATCAAATTCTCGTCCTTCAAGAGGGCCGCTTGTTGGAGAAAGGCTCTCATGAACAGTTATTGGAGAGACGCGGGCTATATAGTAACCTTTACCAAGGCCGTATGCAGCTACAATAACGATCTTAATCATGATCAAGCTGATTATTCGAGGTGAATCATGCTATAATAGAAGGAATTGAGAAAATTGAACGGCCCTTAAGCCTGAAGCTTAGGACCCGACAAGCAGAAAGGGTGTTTCATAATGCAAGTATTCGAAGATTGGAACCAAAAAGCGAAGAAAACCTTTAATGCCACTAGTACGGAGGAAGTTCTTACGCTGACAGAGGCGGGGGATTTGTTGGGGCTGTCCAAGGATCAAATGAAAATATATGTAGACAAGCATAGACTGACGAAGATGAGCATCAAGAGAAGCGTTCATCGTTACTTGCTGCTTAAGAGCGAGATCGATCGAATCGTAGGATAAGTAAGGAGTGGACTGTGATGAGCTACACAGCTGATCAAGTTGCGGAATGGATGTTCAATGAATTAAGAACTATTGGGGTTCTGTATCAAGCCGAAGCCGTAAACTATATTAAAGGCCATTTCGGTGAATCTTTTATTTATACCAATGAAGCGGGTCACACCTCCATCGACAAAGAGGTAAAGAAAGCGTTCAAGAAGCTTCACGGCGGCAAAGCAGCTTGGGATCGTGATGCTTTCTACTGGGGCTGGACTTCGTCGATCAAGGTGTGATTTTCCCCTCGTGCTTGATATTAACACAATAAGAAGCAAAGTCCCCTAAGAGCTATTCGATGCTCGATAGGGGATTTTTTATTGTGAACGTTATGGCATGGGTCATAGGTCGTTATTATGATCAGGTCGACGGAAAGTCTCGCCATTATTTCTGGATAAGAACTGGTGTAGAAGTCTTGATCTGATCATAGAGCCAGCGAACTTCTTTATTATGCATTCGTATACAACCGGCAGACACATACTTGCCTATCGATTTCTCGTTGTTATTGCCATGTATCCCGTAGGCAAAGGATGTCTTGCCATTGAGGGTGACTTCCAAGCCGAGCCAACGGTCGCCGAGCGGGTTTTTGGGATCTCCGCCTTTGATTTTTTCTTTATAGTACGGCCGGTTTTTGATTTTTTCATGAATCGTAAACAAGCCTTCCGGTGTATAGGAAGGCTTCTTTCCTGTCGCTACAGAAAACGATTTGATCAACTCACCCTTCTCATAGAAATAGAGCATGTTGGCCGATTTATCGATTTTGATAAATTGCTCGTATTTGATGAATTTCTTCTCTAATTGAGAAGAATTGGCATGTACGGTAATGACTGCAGGAATAAGTATTAAGCCTAACAGGATAATCAAGGTGCGACACCAAAGCGCGATCCGCATGAAATAAACCCTCCCCGAAAGTTCTGCCCTAATATATATGCAGAACCTCGGGGAATAGTGTTATTAACGCTTCCTCAGCTCGAAAAACTCGCAAGCTTCTCTAGCGTGATATGCCATATCACCAACTCCAGATTGAATGACAATGGTTTGGCTATCGTAGCGAACAATAATTCCGCCCGTATCGATAATATGGTCATTCTTGAAGACGCGCAATTGCGCTTGACGCAGCATCGCTTCTTCGAAATCTTGATCTGTTAACAATCGAATGCTTTGTGCCACAGGGATAGGACTCCTTCTTCGTATCGGGTGAAGGTAGTTCCTTCTTCGCGATAGGTTATTGGAGTTTATTATACCTTTAATTGAGCCGGGGTTATAGGAAGTGAGATTTGGTTTTGTGAATGATATCAGAAATTTTTACTTCAAGTGTATAGATTTTCTGCTGCTGCTCCACAATCTGACGAGCAAGCAGGACGAGGGTAGAGAGTGAATCTAGCGTACCCTTGACTTCTTTTTTTTTAATCGCATACTTGAAATTTTTCCACACGGGGGACATACTGCTGCGGGGTAAGTTTGCCGCGCTTCGTTGCGCTTTAATTTGAACCTTCAGCGGCTCGATCGTGGAGAGTAAATCTCGGGCAGCTTTGATTTTGAGGGAAGTGGCTGTTTTCTCTGTCTTGAGCGCGGCTTCTTTGGCTTTAATATCCTCACGAGCGAATTGGACAGACAGCTTGAGTACATCGGCTTGGGCACGCAGAAGGGCATTTAGTGTTTTATTCTTTAACGATTTAGCGGCGGTAATTTGCTTATTAACTGAAGTGTAGGAGTTGAACAAGGGTTGATGACGCTCTTTTGTTTGTTGGAGTTGAACTGTCAGCTTGTTTAGCGCAGTCGAATTAATAGCACTAATTTGTTTGCGGAGTGCAATGATAGCTTCATCGTTGTTGTAGTGGAGTGCTTTGATCTTTGATTCGCTGCTCAGGTCCTGCTTAAGCAAGTCTCCGAAACTAACGTAGAAGGTGCTCAGCTTTGCGGCGGTTTGTTTGTCTGCAACAGTGACAGTCTTGTCAAAAGAAGCTTTGACGGATGAGGTTAGTTCTACGGTTGCCGCGGATACAATTGTGGCAGGAGAAAGGGCGAAGATAGCGGACAGGAGCATTAGAATCAGGATAAATGAGTTCGGTTTTCCTTTCGACATAACGAATTCCTCCTTTGATTTGGACGACAAAAAAGCACCTGCAAGAAAGGCTGTTAATAGCCTTTGCTTACGGGTGCTTCCATCGTAAGGGTTGAAAATTTAGTTGTGTTTGTACAGCATACCGGACGGATTGCACAGTGTCAAGAGACTCCGCATAGCTCACTTCGTTATAGGAAATCCTCTTCTTGTTCGGTGTCTGTACCGTTAAATACAGCAACAAGTACGATGCTAAGCTCATCACTAATATTGATAACTCTATGAGGTGTACAAGCATTCCAGCTAAAAGAATCGCCTTCCGTAAGGATAGCCGAATCTTCTCCCTGTTCAGCAACGACCGTACCTTTGATGACGAAGTGGACTTCTTCTCCAGGGTGAGCATGAGGAGCATCACCTGTTGAAGCGCCGGGTGGAAATTCAACAATTCTTAGCTTCAAATTCTTAGAGAAGCTTAAGTGCTCAACCTTCAAGCTTTCACTGCCACTCGTTGTTACTTTTCGCTCCTCTTTGCGGACAACGCTCATACGGTCTTCCTTCTTCATGAGCAAATAGGGGAGAGGGACGTTAAGGGCTTTAGCAATATTATCAAGCGTAGCAATTGAGGGTGATGTTTTATTCGTTTCAACCTGGCTCATGAAGCCTTGGGATAAGCCTGTTTCTTCGCATATTTGGGCGATCGTGATTTTTTGTCGTTTTCTAATCGTCCGGATCGTGGAGCCGATATCCATCGAATTCCCACCTTTTGAAAAATATTTGTAATACTAACTATAGTTTGATATTAACAATTTTTGAATTGACAATCTAGTGTCTTCATAATATATTACTAATATAAAATAAAATATTGTATGACTAATATAATTACTTCGAAAACAGGAGGGGAACTTCATGATAGAAACAGCAGACTACGAATATGAAATCCATATGCCCCCGAACTGGGACACAAACAAGAAATATCCGACGATATTCACCCTTCACGGGAAAGGCTCTAATGAGCGCAATATGTTTGGTTTGGTATCGGACTTAGCTGACGAATTTATTATTATCGGAATTCGCGGCAACCTGACTTTAGGTGCTGGATATCAATATTATGAGTTGAAAAGCATAGGAAATCCCGTTCGTGAGCAATTCGATCAAGCGGCTAAACAATTGGAAAGTTTTATTCACTACGCGACTGAGAAGTACCCGATAGATCCATCCGCGCGTTATTTGCTTGGTTTTAGTCAAGGTGCGATTTTGTCCATGACGCTGGCACTTACGATGGGAGAGCAATTGAAGGGAATTGTGGCGTTAAACGGATACGTGCCCGATTTTGTGAAGACAGAATATACGCTGCTTAAGGTTGACGAATTATCGGTATTTATATCCCATGGACAATATGACTCTGTATTTCCGATTCGGATAGGGGAAGAAACGGCCGCATATTTTCGAACGCAAACGCCGCACCTCTCATTCACAATTTATCCGACGGACCATGGAGTGTCAGAAGACAATCAACGAGATATTATCAAATGGATTAAGGAGCGTGAACAACAATGATGCCATCTTATTTTATTGCCCATGGGGCACCTTCACTCGTACTTGATAACAATGACTATACGAATTTTCTCAAGGCTTTCGCGGCTTCTACACCTACGCCTAAAGCGATTGTTCTGTTCTCCGCACATTGGGAAAGCCGTACGCAAACAATTAGCGCAGTACCCAGCACCTACTCCACAATTTATGATTTTGGCGGTTTCCAGGATGAATTGTATCAGATGACCTATCCAGCCAAAGGAGATCGTTCCATTAGTGAGGAAATCGAGCAGTTATTCAAGCAGCATGATATTCAAAGCGCGATTGATGTTGAGAGAGGGCTGGATCATGGAGCTTGGGCGATTCTGAAGCTGATGTATCCGGATGCGGATATTCCGGTCATCGCTTTGTCAGTCAATCGGTATCTCACGAACGAGGAGCAATACCGAATGGGTGCGGCTCTAGCGGAGTTAAGAGAGAAGGAAATTCTAATCATCGGCAGCGGGGGCACCGTTCACAATTTACGTAGAGTAAACTGGCGGGCGGAAGGTGTGGAAGATTGGGCGGAATCGTTTGACAAGTGGTTGGAGGAAAAGCTGATCGCTTGGGATACCGAGGCTTTGTTTGAATATCGAGCATTAGCACCTTATGCAGTCGAATCTGTTCCAACTAACGAACACTTCATCCCGCTTCTTATTGCAATGGGTGCTGGGGATCGTAATCGCGAAGCGAAGCTATTGCACCGTAGCTATCAATATGGCACTCTAAGCTTAAGTTGCTGGCAATTCAACTAAAAAACTAGCCTCCAACAGATTAGCGGAAAGGATGTCTCTAATGGATTTGATGTTAGCAGGTAAATCCGTATTCGTGGCGGCGGCGAGCAAAGGCTTGGGTAAAGCAGTTGCGCTTGAATACGCGAAGGAAGGTGCACGCGTGACGATTGCCAGTCGGAGCTTGGAGCAACTGGCGCAGACTCGCGACGAGATTCGTGCACGGACTGGGGTTGAGGCTGCAATCATACAGATGGATGTATTGAATGGCGATGAGATTCGCCATGCGATTCAATCGACAGCAGCGGCTGGGAATGGTTTGGATGTATTGGTTGCGAATGCTGGGGGACCTCAAGGAGGTTATTTCTCCGATATGGAGGATTCTGATTGGATGGGCGGATTCGAGCTAAGCCTCCTTAGCACGATCCGGTTAATTCGCGAAGCGTTACCTTATCTTAAGTCCGCGGGTGGCGGAAGAATTGTGAACCTGGCATCCACCTCCATTAAACAACCGATTGATGGACTAATCTTATCTAATGTATTCAGAGCGGGTGTACAAGCGTTAACCAAAAGCTTGGCATCGGAATTGGCCCAAGACGGGACGCTGATTAATACCATTGCACCAGGTAGAATCGCAACGGACCGAATTGCGGAATTGGATCGGAAAAAGGCAGCGGATCAGCAACGCTCATTCGAAGATATCCAAGCTGATGCCATCAGACAGATTCCTCTGGGTAGATTGGGTACTCCTGAGGAATTCGCGAAGCACGTTGTCTTTTACGGCTCATTCGCTAATACCTATGTAACCGGACAGTCGTTGCTAGTCGACGGTGGGATGGTTAAGGGGCTTTAATAATCGAATAGGACACTCCCACTTATCAAAATAAGATCATCTGCTCCTCGATGCATTCCGCCGTGTCATTCTTGACGTTTCCGACAAGTGGAGATACCGGATAGGCCCGCATCGCATTGGCCGAGTAGGGGAGCAGTAAGCTCGTTAGTTGCTCGATATCGTCATTTTCTCGGTGTAGCCAAGAGGCTTCATCTTCAGGCTTGAGAATAACCGGCATCCGATTATGGATGTCGGCCATTAGGCTGTTCGGAGTTGTGGTAATAATTGTGCAGGTGCTAATCTTGCGCCCATCAGGTGCTTTCCATGTATCATACAGCGCAGCCATGGAGAAAATAGCTCCGTCCTTCATCGTAATTCGCATCGGCTGCTTCTTATCCCCGAGTGGCTTCCACTCGTAGAATCCATCAGCAGGAACAATCGCTCTTTTACGTCGGATTAGAGTCTTGAATGAGTTTTTCTCCAGTAGAGTTTCCGCGCGTGCGTTAATCATCTTGCTCCCTAGCCTATCATCTGAAGCCCACGCAGGAACGAGACCCCATCGTAGCTCTCCAAGCCTGTTTTTCTCACCGTCATGGATGACCGCCATAACATTCTGCATAGGAGCAATATTGTAGCGAGGGGTATGAAACCGGTCAGCTGGCGTCTCGCTCATATATCTTAGCATTAGCTCTTCCATGGAAACCACGATTGTATATCTTCCGCACATCGCTTATCCCTCCTTCTCTCCAGTATAAACTTGAAAATAAGAAATGGACAACATCACAAGCGGTTGGGATGTGAGACCATAGACCTAATTTTAAAACCTGCTTGTTGCTCGATTATGGTATAATGGTCTTGAAATAACGCTTTCACGTTAGAATTAATTGTCGGAGGCCCAATCCATCATGTTCGAAAGAGAACTGCCCCCCATTCAGACATATGAAGCAAGAGACGGAAGATCATTATGCTACCGCCATTACGAGGCGAATTCGAATAAAATTATAATTTTGCTGCACGGGATGTCCGAAGATGGACAATATTTGCATCCGTTGGCTGAATTTATTTCTAAGAGGCAGCTAGCGCAAGTGATCGTGCCGGACTTAAGAGGTTATGGGCTTCACCCGATCCGCAGAGGCGATGTGGAATATATCGGACAATATGATGACGACATAGAGGATTTAGTGAAAAGGATCTGGTCGCGTGCTGTATCTCCATACACGTTGATTATCGCAGGACATTCTGCAGGTGGAGGGAATGCGATCCGTCTTGCTCTTCATCCGTTGGCTAAAGAAATCAGTGCCTTTCTTCTGTTAGCCCCTGCCGTGCATCCGAAAGCGCCTATCTCCCACCAGAAGGATCCGTGGAGCACAATGCAAATCGCAACACGTAAACTTACGCTTCTCAACGTACTTAATCGGGTTGGACTCCGGTTTCTGAATAAGTGGATTGTTATGAACATCGACAAGCCACTCGCGAATAGGAATGGACGCGAAACTTTAAATTTAAGCTACCGATTGTTTAAGTCCAGATCACTGAAAGCGAGATACGATCGTTACTTGCGGGCGATGACTCAACCTACACTCGTATTAGTTGGAGAGAAGGAAGAAGTATATATCCCAGGGCAATACGCGCCAATGTTCGCTGAGTACAATAAAGCCAAGGTTGAAATGATTCTCGATTGCGACCATGACGGCATTCTAACGAACGAGGAAGCTTTCCGGGAAGTGGAAAGCTGGCTACGAGCCTTATGAAACATACATGAAGTGAAATGAAACGATTAAGAGGAAAATCCGATGCTTGCGTCGGTTTTTTTTGTTATCGAGGGATATCATTGAATTGCCAAAAAAGTGCCTTCCCCCCCGCTTTGTAGAAGTCTAAACAGAATCAGCCTTGCATCAAAGGGAATAGCATGATATTATCTGTTTGAACGTTCATTCAATCGAGCAACGAATAAAGAGCAACGAACAACGAACAATAATTAATCTAATAAGTTCAATCCGATAGGATGGCAGGGAGTGTGCCGATGACAGACGCAGATAAGAAAGACAGAATCATTTCGGCCGCTTATAAAGTGTTATCAGAGAAAGGCTATGATAAGGCCTCGACTAAAGAAATAGCAAGCACCGCCGGCGTTGCGCAAGGCTTAATCAATTACTATTTTCCAAGTAAGGACCTGTTGTTCGCAGAAGTATTCCGACAGGAGACGCAAAGGTATTGCAACTCGTTCTATCCGTTGCTGGAAGGCTACAACAACTCAAATGGAATTTCCAATGTTACGATAGCGAATATACTTGAGCTCCCGAAGAGCAAAGCTATCCAGGATCCAGACTGGTTTCGACTGCGGTTCGAGTTATTCGCCATTGGGTTAAGGAAAGAGAGTGCGCTTGAGACGTTGCGGGAAATGCTCGCTGCGGAGCGCAATTATATTAGTAATACAATTGAGTCAATAAGCGGATTACCCCGTGAGCAATCAGACACCATAGCGTCTATTTTATATTCGGTTATCGAAGGTTTGGGGCTGCAGAAGATTGCGGATCCTAGCTTCAATTACGACGAAGCCTATAACACGCTTACTGTTATGCTGGGTGCTTATTACGAAGCCTTGAATAAGAAGAATGAATCGTAAATTCGATTCCTTCTTTTTACCACCTATTGTTTGAATGATCAAACAAACAATGGCATAGATTAGATACAGGAGAAAAAAACCTAAAAACAGAGAAAGACGGTGGAGAGAGATGCATGGTTTACTACGCGGTTGGGGAAAAGCGCTATTCAAGGTGAGATGGGTCGTAGTGGTGATTTGGATCGTATGTGCAATGTTCGGAGGCTATGCTTTTGGTAAAGTTACTCCTCTCCTGAGTGGGGGAGGTTGGGAAGTATCGGGCTCGCAGTCGCTGAACGCAGGTAAGCTGCTAGCATCAGAATTTGCCGGAAGGTCTGAGAGCTCCTTAACACTTGTTCTTCGCGATCCACAGCATGCAGTAGGTTCTCCGGAATATAACGAGAAGCTGCAGACGATCGTCACGAGCTTGAAAGCGGAAGAAGGAGTATCTGGAGTGTTTAGCATTTTGGACGCTTCGGCGGGAATTGGGTCAGGGTTAGTCGGTAAGGATCCTAATCTAAGCATCGCCTTCGTAGATATGGATATGGAGCTTGATTTCGTCATTAATAAAATACCTGATTATCAGGAACGGATAGTTGAGCAAGCCTCCAGCCTTGGAGCAGAAGCTTATTTAGTTGGCGGAGCGGCCTTCTGGGGGGAAAGCAGCGTCCAGAGTCAAGAGGGTCTAGTCAAGGCGGAGATGATTGTTTTTCCACTCATCATTATTATCCTTCTCCTTGTGTTCCGTTCGCTCATGGCCACAATTACTCCGTTGATTGTAACAATAGCATCCGTGCTTGTCGCCATGGGAATTATCTATTTGGTTGCCTTGGAGGTGGAGCTTTCGGTATTCGTAACGAATTCGGCTATGATGCTGGGGTTAGGCGTGGGTATCGATTATTCCCTCTTCATGGTTAGCCGATTTAAGACGGAGCTTGCCGTCAAAGGAAACACCAAGCAGGCTGCAATAGTGACAACGATGGCTACGGCAGGTCATACGGTGTTTTTCTCAGCACTCACTGTCATTGCAGCGCTCTCCGCGCTATTTATCGTACCATTGGCTGCCATAAAAGCGATCGCTTTCGGTGGAATCGTTGTTGTGTTCGTGGCTGGATTAGCGAGTCTAACGTTATTACCCGCAGTGCTTGTCATTCTGGGAGCCCGTATTAATAAGGGAAGTATTCCTTTCTTACGTACTCGTGAACCTACACGGACGAGTGGTTGGAAAAGATGGACGAGTTCGATTATGCGTCGTCCAGTATTGTTCTTGGTTATTACATTAGTGGGATTGGGAGCATTTGCTATCCCAGCGCTCGACTTGAAGCTAGACTCACCGGATATTAGGACGCTTCCCGCGGACACATCTGTACGACAAGGCTTTACGCTTATGGAGAAGGCGTTTGGAGTGGGTGCATCTAGTCAAATCAGCATCGTGCTTCATAACGAGAACAGTGAACTAAGCTCTCCAGAAGCGCTCGTTCAGATTACTGCGCTTCAAGATGAGCTTGGTAAACAAGAGCATGTCAAAGGCGTAACCTCTGTAGCCTCCTTTTTCCCAGGCGTGGATTCAAACGTCGTATCGGGATTGTTGACTGCAGGAAATGGTGCTCTACCTAGTGATGTCAGCTATATGATCAATCGCTATGTGAGTATTGACAGGCATACTGGCGTGCTTGAAGTCGAGCTCGATCAATTCGGATCAAGCGACATCAGTAGGGACTTCGTTAAGTATTTGCGGGATTCTTACTTGCCAGCGGCTGCTTTACCGGCAGGGACCACCTTCAATATTGGTGGGGAAACGATGAATGGTATGGATACGTCCAAAGCGATTAACGACAGCTTGCTGCCAGCGCTGGGAGTTATGCTCGTCCTTATTTTCTTAATCCTCGTTTTATCCTTTAGAAGTCTACTATTACCGCTTAAAGCGATCGTCCTTAATCTATTCTCAGTAGGAGCGACTACCGGCATTATGGTGCTCGTGTTCGCTCACGGATACGGTGCGGAAATCTTTGATGTAGAAACGAATGGATATATCATTCACTTTGTCCCGGTGTTGCTGTTGGCGCTGCTGTTTGGCCTAAGTACGGATTATGAGGTGTTCCTTGTCAGTCGAATTAAAGAAGAATACGATCGGACTGGAGCACATGAGGATAGTATTGCTGAGGGAATGGAGAAGACAGGTCCTCTCATCACAGGTGCTGCCGTATTAATGGTTGCTGTATTCTCAGGCTTTGCGTTCTCCGGAGTCCTACCCATTCAGATGCTCGGCTTCGGCATGGCTGTTGCTATTGCGCTGGATGCTACCGTTATTCGCATGCTGCTCGTGCCGGTTACGATGAAGCTACTCGGACGGGCAAGCTGGTGGTTTCCCGGTCGGTCGAAAATAGAGCCTAAAAATTTGCATAAACGGAGTGATAATTCAGCACCGCTTCCGAATAAGTAATAGTAGCGGTTACAACAGGTCAGTCTGAGCAAATGGGAAGGGGAGGCTGCCCCGTGAGCATAGCTACGATTCTAGTAGGGCTTGTCGCTTTGGTGCATGCGTACTTTCTAATTATGGAGATGTTCTTGTGGACGTCGCCCGGGATTCGGAAATCTTTCGGAATGACATCGAGCTTTGCCCGCGATTCCAAGCCGCTTGCTGCAAACCAGGGACTGTACAATGGATTCTTGGCTGCTGGACTTGTCTGGGGGTTGCTACATCCGAACGCTTCAACAGGGTATCAGATTCAGACCTTTTTTCTCATTTGCGTCTTGATCGCTGCCATCTATGGAGGTTTGAACGTTAAGAAATCAATCCTTTACGTGCAAGGAATTCCTGCCGTAGCTGCATGGATCGCTGTCATGGTTGCTTGGTAAATCACGTTTAGGACTAGAGGAAACGGAAGCCTATTCTTTCGCGAGCTATTTTCGCTGAGGGTAGGCTTCTTTATTTTGTAAAAAAATAACATCGTTGATTTCGTATAACAATCGTTAATCGCTTGCGTAGAAAATGGATTCGACATCCTTTAGCATAAAGGTACAAACAAAACGAAGCGGGTGATGAATTGAAAGGCGACACAACTTCTCCGCTGCACGATAAGGGAACACAATCGCTGCCTCGGTATATCGGAAAAGAAGATTCTGGGGTTTGGCGCAAGTTTATCAGGCAGTGGGACTACCAATTGATGATTCTTCCGTCTCTCGCGTTCATCATCGTATTTAGCTACATCCCGATGTGGGGCGTTCTCATTGCATTTAAGGAGTACAACTTGTTTACCGGATTCAATGCGAGTCCGTGGGTCGGATTTGACCATTTCAGAATGTTCTTCGATTCTCCGGAGTTTTGGAACATTATGCGTAATACGCTGGCCATAAGCCTGCTGAAGCTGCTCATCGGCTTCCCGGCGCCGATTATTCTAGCCCTCATGCTCAATGAGGTACGGAACATGGCATTTAAGAGAATTGTTCAGACGGTAACCTATATTCCGCATTTTATATCTTGGGTAGTCGTCTCGGGTCTCGTATTCTCGATGTTGGCGGCGGATAACGGGCCCGTCAATGATGTGATGCAGAAGTTTTCCTTGATTGATAAACCGATCAACTGGCTATCGGTGCCTGAGTATTTCTGGGGCATTCTCGTATCGGTCGGGGTATGGAAAGAGATCGGCTTCGGCTCAATCGTCTATATGGCTGCCATAGCCGGGATCAATCCGGATTTGTACGAAGCCGCCGCAATGGACGGAGCCAATCGATTTAAGCAGATTTTCCTGATTACGATACCGAGCATCTCACCGGTTATTATTATCTTCTTGATTCTAGGCGTAGGCAATATCCTAAATGCGGGCTTTGAAGACATCCTCTTGATGACGAAAAACCTATCCAACGGAATCGTCATGCCTTACGCGGAAGTCATCGATACCTATGTATACCAAATGGGGATCAATAACCAACGATACTCCTACGCGACTGCAGCCGGATTGTTCAAGTCGATTATTAGCGTCATTCTATTGTTCATAGCGAATGGCATAGCCCGTCGTTTAGGGAAAGCAAGTTTATGGTAGGTCAAGGCAATTTTCAGGAAACGGAAGCGATACGATGAAACTCAACTTCTCGGATAAGGTCATGCAGGCCATCATTTATTTCATACTCGTCGTGTTGGCGTTCCTGGCGTTCTATCCCTTCTGGAACTCGCTCGTCCTCTCGTTCAATGTGGGCAGTGACGCTTCGCTAGGAGGGGTTACATTCTGGCCAAGGGCGTTCACGCTGGAAAACTATGAGATTGTATTCAAAGAAAAGCGAATCTTTAATGCTTACCTAATTACGATAGCCCGTACCCTTATCGGTACGCTGGTATCCATGTTCTTCACGGCGCTCTTCGCTTACGGCTTGTCCAAGAAGGGAATCGTGTTCAAGAAAGGATATATGATCATCTGCATCGTTACGATGTATTTTAGCGGGGGACTGATCCCGTACTTCGTTCTCGTATACAACCTGCACTTATATAACACGTTTACGTTCCTGATCGTTCATGGTTTGGTTAATGTTTACAACATGATTATTTTCAGAACGTTCTTTCAAGAGCTCCCTGACGGCTTGGAAGAATCCGCACGTATTGACGGCTGCTCAAACTTTGGAGTGTTCTTCCGAATCGTACTGCCGATATCGGGACCAGTCGTGGCGACGTTATCACTGTTCACGGCGGTTGGCTTGTGGAATGACTGGTTTACCCCAGCGGTGTTCATCAGTAACCAGAATTTAATTCCGCTGCAAACGCTACTCGTGCAGATCGTGAATGCGGGACAGACGGCGACATTGATCGAGAATCTGAATAGTTATGCGCAGAGCACCGTTGAAGATTCTAGCACGGTGAAGGCACTACAGATGGCGACGATGATGGTCGCGACACTGCCGATCCTCCTTATCTACCCGTTCCTGCAAAAGTATTTTGTTAAAGGTGCATTGGTAGGCTCTTTGAAAGAGTAGTTGCTGGTTATTCGCGGAGTCAGCATGCGACATCCGCTTATGACATATATAATGTGAATATTAGAAAGGGGAAAGTACATGAATATCAAGAAAAGTACAAGCTTGGTCACTGGTAGTTTACTAACGATTAGCATGTTGCTATCCGCATGTTCCGGTAACAGCAATAACAGCAGTAGCCCTGCGGCTTCCCAGCCAGCAAGTCAGGCGGCGGAGAGCCAGCCAGCCGCAACCGAGAGCGCTTCGCCGAGTGAAGCTGCGGAAGGTGACGTCCAAGCTAAAGTTAAACCCGTGAACTTCTCCTTATTTGTTAATTATGATTGGTATACTGCACCAGCATGGGCAGAACGTCCGCATGCGAAGTGGATTACAGACAATCTGAAAGTCACGCTGGAGCCCGTACAATCGAATGGTGCGGCAGCACAGAAGCTGAACACAATGATCGTATCCAATCAGCTTCCTGATGTCATCGTACTTGATCGGGGTAAAGACGTAGAGCGCTTACAACAAGCAGGTAAGCTAGTGGCGCTAGATCCTTACCTTGAGAAGTATCCAGAGTACGTGAAAGCTGTCGGAGAGCAAACGTTGAACATGCTCAGAAGCAGTGACGGCAAGCTGTACCAATTGCCGAACTGGTTCATTAACGGAGATAAGGGTAACGGAAATGCCGGATATCTTGTCGAGAAGAAAATCTATAAGGCACTTGGATCTCCAGCGTTAGAAACTTGGGATGATCTTGAAGCCTACCTGAAATTAGTGAAAGAGAAATATCCTGACGTTGTCCCTCTTGACTTCGGTGAAGTTCGTGGCGAAGGTACAGATGTGCAAATGATGGGTATGCTCTACAGTGGTGCGGCTGAGAACTTCACGGGCGCTTTCATTTCACCGGGTGGTAATTACGGAGTTCCAAACGGCAACGCCCTGACTTCCATCTATCAGGATCAAGCGTTTAAGGACACAGCCCTGTACAGCAGCAAGCTGTTCCGCCAAGGGTTGACGTCCAGCGACATGTTCACGCAAACGCGTGATCAAATTCTCGAGAAGCTGAAAAAAGGTAAAATCGCAGTATTTGGCGCATACGATGCTGTCGTCGAGGGTATCGGGCGCGAAGCGAACAATCAACTCAAAGCCAAAGATCCAGAAGACGGCTACGAAATCGTGTGGCCGTTCCACAAAGGCGGTGTTGATAAGAACAAGGTATTCCCATCAGGATTTAACACGCTGGGTTGGAATGTCAACGTCATCACGACGAGCGCAAAGGATCCAGAAGCGATCTTCTCTTATTACAACTGGGCATCTAGCCCGGAAGGCCAGCAAGTGATCTTCTTCGGACCTCCGGGATTGTTCTATGATTCGGTAGAAGACGGAGTACCTATTCCGAATGATGCATATATCAATCGCGATCCGAAGAAATACGATGAATTGAAAATCGGTGAATTCAACTGGAGCGGAAACACGGCATACGTGGATTCCACGAAAGGCAAACGCGAGAAGCTATTACCGATGGAAGCGCAAGACTGGACGACGGTTAGCCAAGCTAACGTTTCGTTCGTTACGTCCATGGATGTAACCGAGTATTCCAACCTAGAGCCAGCGCCGAACTCTGAGGAAGGAATCGTCCTGCAACGTCTAAGAGATATGCATAAGCAACTGATTCCGAAAATTTTCTTCGCGAAGAGCGACGAGGAAGTACTTAGCCTTATCGAAAAAGCCGATAAAGAAGCGACGAAAATCGGTTATGAGAAAGCACTGAAATGGAAATCCGATGTATGGCAAGCCAACCTGAAAAGTATGAAAGGTCAATAAAAATGCACCTATAACTTAGTGTTTAGAGAGGGTATACTCAATATACCCTCTCTTTTCGCCATGAAGGAGCACATGATCAAATGTACAAAGCCGTATTAGTAGACGACGAGAATTACGACTTAGAAGGACTGCGACAGCTCATTCCGTGGACAGAGCTCGGGATCGAGGTTGTATGTAGCGAGAATCGCTCGTTATCGGCTATGAGCTATATCGACCAACATCCGGTTGATATTCTTGTAACCGATATTAAAATGCCAGTATTAACTGGTTTAGAGCTGTCACGGAAGGCGCTGGACAAAAATCCGAATCTCAAAACGATCTTCATAAGCGGTTATCAAGATTTCGAATATGCCAAACAAGCGCTTAACCTGAAGGCGGATGGTTACCTCCTCAAGCCGGTCGATGATGACGAAATCGTGGAGCTGCTTCGTAAGGTTGTCGCAGAGATCGACGATACACGTAAGAAAAATAATGAGCAGTCCCACTTCACTGAATCGTTCGCGTTTATCAAGAGTGATTTCCTGCAGCATCTGCTTGAGGGAAGAATCAATCAAGAGGCGCTACCCGCATTTTTAGCGCGGTATCCTTTGGATATCCCTACTGGAACTGCCATAGCAGTAATTATTGAATTGGATGATGTGCTCTGGAAGAACAAGCTAATGCCAGATGCAGGACAAGCAGCATTACGTGCTGCAACGACGATAATAACGGAATATATCGATGATCATAAGTTAGGTCCGTGGTGTAAGCTCTCTTCTTCACAGTTTGCCCTAATCTATCAAGAAGAGGCTGCTCGGCTAGAGGATGCTTTAGCGGATCTGAATGAATACGTACAACGTAATACCTATTTTACTCTCACCTCGAGCTATGGAGATTTGGTCGCTTTTCCTGATCAGATTACCCAATCATTTACACAAGCTAAAGAATTAATCGGTAACAAAATGTTTCTAGGTAAAAATAGAATCATTCCTCCGAGGCTAGCCAAGCTTCAAATCGCCAAGGATGCTAAGGATCTGAATGCAATTCTAGATGCGATGTTCATGGCAGTTGCCAGCTATGATCTAGTTAAAATTTGCGACGGTATGGATGACTTGTTTGATAATGTAAGAACATTCGAGCATCCTGTGAAAGTATATAGCTTTTCTATTCATATCGCTTCCAAGCTGGAAGCGTATTTGAACACCGTTAACGAAACGTATGACAGCTTACTTGGCTGGGAGTTCGAGCATCTGGATGTCATCCGACAATTCGAGACGACAGAGGATATCAAATCGTGGCTCCGCAAGACGGTGTTCGAGATTTCGGAAAGATTGTTCTTAAAAAAGCAAAGCAAGAGTCGTCGAATAATTGAGCCGATAGAACAGTATATTCAAGCTCATCTAGCCGAAGAAATTACGCTAAGGGAAATCGCAAACAAGTTCTCCTACTCCGCCAATCATATGGGCTTCTTGTTCAAGGAGCAGACGGGGGAGAGCTTTAACGATTATTTGGTGCGCAATCGGATGGAAAAGGCGAGAAATCTTCTACAAGAGCCAACACTTAAAATCTATGAAGTGGCTGATCAAGTCGGTTACAAAAGTCTAGCTTACTTCAGCAGGCTGTTTCGTGAGCATTATGGTATTACTCCGGGAGACTATCGAAAGCAGAGTTGATATTCGTGTCCATAGTGACTCATGTATCTAAGACCAGATCCAAGGCCTATATTCCACTTCGTTATAAGTTATTGATCTCTTACCTGTTCCTCGTCTTGACTCCCGTTATCGTCATTGGGAGCTATTCCTACGTCTCTTCAGTTAAATCAAGCGAGGAGCATACCCGCAGCAATCTGGAGATCGCGGTCAAGCAGATCGGGAGTAATGTGGACTATCGGCTGGCGGACGTCATTCGTGGAGCCGATGATATTTTTTCGGATCAAGCCTTGTCGAGAATTTTCTCGGGATACTATTTGGATTATGAGAAATATACGATTACAACCCAATACATCATGCCCAAGCTAGAGTCAGCGGTAAATTTGCCGTTATTGGATGCGAAGCTTTCGGTCTTTCTAAGCAATAAAAATATTAGCGAGTTCTATTACATAAGCGAGTTTTATTTCGATGAGCAAAAGGGTAAGGGGCAGGAGACTAGTGGGCGGCAATATTCTATTTTTCATATGGATAGAATTGAGAATAAAGAATGGTTTAAGTCTTTGTCAATGACTTATGAAACCAAAGCGTGGAAGCAGATCGAGGATGACGTCGCCAAGGGCAGCATTTCGTTCCTCCGCCCTATTATCAATTATGAGACGCTTTCTCCCATTGGATTAATCAATATGAGCGTGAAGCTCAAAGATGTTTTCTACGATGTGGACTTTACGAAATTAGGCGATAATAGCCTTTTATTCGTTATCGATGACAACAATAATCTACTCTATACGAGTTCAAGATCCCAACCTAATTTGAATTTTCCCTCCGTAGCTAAAGACGGATTCGTCAGTCAATCGAATGACTATATGCAAATTAAACATCGGATTAACAACATGAACGCTAGCATTGTGGCCTTAATTCCAACAAACTCCTTCCAGGAAAATTCCAAGCAGGTTCGTAACTTGACCATTCTGATCTGCATGGTTAGCTTGCTCGTGCTTACGTTGATAAGTTGGCTAATGTCTCGATATTTCTCCAAGCGGTTTATGAAATTGATCCGATCCCTTAAGGCGTTCAAAGAAGGGGATTTCCACAAACGGATGGTCGTACCCGGTAAGGATGAATTTTCGCAAATCGGCGAAGCTTTCAATGATATGGCGTCCAATATGGAGAAGCTGATCGATGAAGTGTACTTAAGTAAATTAGAGAAGAAGGAAGTTGAACTGCAAGTTCTTCATTCGCAGATGAACCCTCACTTCCTCTATAATACGTTCTCCTCGATTAGCCGGATGGCGAAGCTGGGGGAAATCGATAAGATGCATGAGATGGTTCGCGGTTTGGCGAAGTTCTACCGATTGTCGCTGAATAAAGGTGAGATGATCATCTCCATCGATAAGGAAATGCAGATTATTCAGTCCTATGTGGACATTCAACGAATCAAGTTTGCGAATCGGATCATTGTACAATATGACATCGACGAGGAAGTTTTGGCGTATGATACGGTCAAATTCATTCTTCAACCGTTTGTTGAAAACGTCTTGGAGCACGCTTGGTACGATGACGAAATCCACCTATCTATTAGCGTAACTTCGGAAGGTGAAGATGTGGTCATGCAGGTTCAAGACAATGGGATTGGGATGAAGGAGGAAATGATCGAGCAGGTGCTAGACCCATCGGAGAAGGGGATAGGATACGGTATTCGCAATGTCGATCAGAGAATCAAGCTACAATTCGGCAAAGCATACGGGGTAGCCATTACAAGTTCGATCGGGGAAGGCACAACCGTGCAAATCCGGTTTCCGAAGTATACGAGATAGTGTTAGTGGGTGGAGAGCTGCAGTTCGATGGGAACGAACTAGAGCGTCCTAAAGGATCTACTATATTATTCCCCAGGAGCCAGGAGCTTCAACGACAATCATTCCGCGCTATTATGGGGAGTATTGGCTCAATAGAAGGAAAATCGTACGCTAACAACCGTAAGTGGACCTTACTTGAAATCAATCCATAATGTAACATTCCATATGAACAAGTAAGCGTTAACATTACTATTACTGGGCTATGGGGTGGTACATCATGAGTGGAATGAAGCTTAAATATTCGCGTCCCGCGACGAGTTGGTCGCAGGGGCTTCCCATAGGGAACGGAAGAATCGGTGCTGTCGTTCAAGGTGGTATAGAGAGAGAAAAATGGAGTTTAACAGAAGTGACTTACTGGTCAGGTCAGTCTGAGAAGATCGACAGCTCATCTCAAGGAAAAGCCGATCTAAAGCGGATGAGGGATGCTTTCTTCTCTGGGGACTATCGTCAAGGAAAGCAACTGGCTCAACAAGTTCTTCAGCCTGCTAAGATAAATTTCGGTACGAATTTGTCACTCTGTGATCTTACGCTGCGATTCGACTCGCAGGGGGATCAATTCAGGCGTGAGCTTGATTTAGAAGACGCTATTGTTCATCATTCCTATCAGGTCAATGGAATGAGCTATACCCGCGAAATCCTCGCGTCCCATGCAGATGGCATTGTAGCTTCTCGATTACGCAGCGAACAACCAGGAGGCGTATCCTTCGTTCTTGCGCTTCAAGGAAGGACTCCGAGCTTTACGACATCGGTTACGGAAGAAGGGACGATTCTCTTCGCCGGTCAAGCGACTGAAAGCATGCATAGTGACGGAAGCTGTGGAGTCTACTCCCGAGGAGCGGTCAAAGTCGTCGCCAAGGGAGGAACGGTCGCCGAGGAAGCAGGAGCGATTATCGTCAATGACGCTGATGAGGCGTTCATATACTTCGCCGTTGCAACCGACTTTGAACAAAGCGACGAGGGCTGGAAGCAGGAAAGCATCAAGCAGTTGGATCAAGCACTGTCTAAAGGATACGAGCTCATAAGAGCGGACCATATTGCCGACTATCGCAAGCTATATGCGAGAGTGAGTCTTGAACTAGGAAGTTCCGATCGTTCGGAGATCTCGGTAGAAGAAAGAATAAGGCTGCTTATGGAAGAACAAGGGGATGACCCGCAGCTATTCGCTTTATTCTATCAATACGGTCGTTATCTCATGATAGCAGGCTCTCGGGAGGATTCTCCCTTGCCGATGAATTTGCAGGGATTATGGAATGATGGAGAAGCAAACCGTATGCAATGGAGCTGCGATTATCATCTCGACGTCAATACGCAGATGAATTATTTTCCGACGGAGACAGGCAATTTGGCGGAATGTCACGTTCCGCTAATGACATTCATCGAACAACTGGCAATAGCGGGGAGATCAGCGGCTAGCCAATTCTACGGCTGCGAGGGCTGGGTAGCTCATGTGTTTACGAATGTATGGGGATTCGCCTCGCCGGGCTGGGAAACCTCTTGGGGACTGAATGTGACCGGGGGCTTGTGGATCGCAACACACTTGAGGGAGCATTATGAATTCAGCTTAGACCAATCATTCTTAAGAGAGACGGCCTATCCCGTTCTGAAAGAGGCGACTGCATTTTTCCTGGATTACATGACTATACATCCGCAATATGGGTGGTTAGTTACCGGACCTTCTAATTCACCGGAAAACAGCTTTTACTTAAACAATGATCAAGAGAATGCAGATAACGAATATCAGCTTTCGATGGGCTCCACGATGGATCAGATGCTCGTGAGAGACTTGTTTGAATTCTGCTTGGCTTCTGCCGAAGCATTGGATACGGATCAAGAGCTTCAGGTTAAACTAAAGCATTCGATCGCATTGCTTCCGCCCCTACAGATAGGGAAGAGAGGGCAACTGCAGGAGTGGCTGGAGGATTATGGGGAAGCTCAGCCCGATCATAGGCATTTGTCTCATCTTTTCGGTCTCTATCCGGGAAATCAGATTACGCCGCACGGCACTCCGGAGTTAAGTGTAGCGGCTAGAATGACACTGGATAATCGCATGGGACGCGCGGAGCTAGAGGATGTCGAGTTTACGCTTGCGATGATCGCGGCGAGCTTTGCCAGATTAAGAGACGGTGCGAACGCGCATAAGCAGCTGAAATATTTAATAGGCCGGCTATGCTTCGACAATCTGTTTACTTACTCCAAGGCCGGAATTGCGGGTGCGGAAACGAATATTTTCGTAGCGGATGGCAATTTCGGAGGAACGGCGGCGGTTGGAGAGATGCTACTACAAAGCCATGCGGGTGAAATCGATCTCTTGCCAGCTCTACCCGTTGAATGGAAGACTGGCAACGTTTCGGGCCTTAGAGTTAAGGGGAACGCGGAGGTAGATATGGTGTGGGAGAACGGTGTATTGATCGAAGCTACCATAAAAGCTTTTGTAGCGAGACGAGCAGCTTTAAGATATGGAAGTTTAACGGTTCATCTTGATTTAGAGCCAGGGTATATATATAAGCTGGATGGTCAACTACGTACTCTATAAATGAAATAAAAAGAATTTCCGATCTAGGCACTGACAAGCAACTACGGTGAACTTTTATCGGTAGTTGCTTTTGATTTTTATGAACAAACTTGTTTTTTTATTTTCGATCGGTTATGATAGCGCTCTCAATCTTGGAAGGAGGATGATTCATGCCCAAGTATTCCAAAGTGTTCAGGAAATTTCTGTTCTCTTACATCGTCATCCTGATCATTCCTAGCATAGCCGGATTTATGTCCTACCGAACTTCTATTACAGTTACGCAATCGGTTTCGATAGAGAACAGCGTGACCCAACTGCAGAAGAGCAAAGAAATTCTGGAGCGAAGAATGGCCGAGGTAGAAGGGTTTACTAGACAGCTGGCGATTAATCAGGACCTAAGCATCCTGATGAATGAGAAGAGCTCTAGCGACAATTCTAATGTTTACGGGATTTGGAAAATGATGAGGGATGTTTTGACCTTCGGTCAAACGAATGATTTTCTTCAAAATTTTTTCATTTATTTGAACAATTATAATGTTGTGCTGACACCGGGGTCTGCATATTTCCGGCCTGAGCATTATTACGAGAACTTTCATTATACAGATATGTCCTTCTCGGAATGGAGGCGGACGATTCTAGGTAAGACGCATAGAAGCGAGATTCTACCACTTAGCTCGTTCGTCAGCAAAGGAACGGAAACCTCCGTTGTTACTTATATGCAATCGCTGCCGCTGGATAGCTTTAATGGTTCATCGCCTGCGATTGCGGTCGTCATTATTGACCAAAAGACGATATCAAACCTATTGTCCGGAATAACCGACCGCTACGGCGGCTGGGCACATATTACCGATGCCCAAGGACATACGATCGGCTTGCAGGGAATCGAAGAGCAGGATGTAGTAGCCTTGTCCTCGGATAATCGATTTGATAAAGAGAAAGTAAGTCAGTTTTATAAGGACGACCTCGTCATAACGATTCGTTCCAGTACGAATGACTGGGTATACCGTGCCGGCATTCCAAGAACGGTGTTAATGGAGAATGCGAATAAGATCAAGTTGATTACTTGGTCCGTAACCGGGAGCGCGCTAGTCATTGGACTGTTGGTTGGTTTATTGCTGTCATATCGTAACAGTGCGCCAATCAACCGATTGATCGGCGTTATGAAAGAGCAATTTGGTCAAGATGGGCAAGCGGGGCATAATGAGTACGATTTCTTACACGGAAATATATCCGAGATGATTACGAATAACAAGCGGCTGGAGTCTGAGCTTCATCGTCAGCTTCCGCTCGTCAGAGATGCGTTCCTTAAGCGGCTTATCGTTGGTGAATTTCAGACGCGAGAAGAGATTATTGCCGCGGCTGTCCAAGCGAACGCAGGTTTAAACGGAAATACAGGTTATGTCGGAATTATGCAGGTCAACGGGTATTCAAGTATGGATACGGTGGAAATTCTTAATGAGTTGAATGCAGCGAGGCTCATTCTCAAGCAAGCGTTGCTTGATTCGGGAAGCTCAGTTCGGATGACCGATATTGGGTCGGACAAGATCGTGTTTCTATTTGCTTTCGAGGATATGGGGACAGTAATTCAGTTAGGTAAGGAGGAAGTTGATAAGACGCTTCATCGTATTTCCCAGTTTGTATTTGATGAGTATCGAATTTCTGTGACAGTGGCACTGGGGGATCTGTTCGACACTGTGACGGAAGTTAGTCATTCCTTCGAGCAGGCCAAGCAAGCTTTGGAGCACTTCGTTCATTCGAACAAAAAGGGAATATTCTGGTTTGAAGACACAAGAACGGAGAGTGCTACCTATTATTATCCTTTGGATGTCGAGCTCAGGCTGATTGGTACGATTCGCGCGGGTGAGCTAGAAGAATCTAAGAGAATTGTGCAATCCCTATTTATGCAGAATACTGAGCTTAGAGAGCTTTCTTTTGAGATGAAACAGCAGCTGGTCGGCGAGATGAAGGGAACCTTCCTTAAGCTGCTCGATCAGAAAACGTTCATGGAATCGGAGCTGTTCGAAGGCGTCAAAAATCGGATTATCGAAATTCAAGCATCGGAATCATTCGATTCTATTCAAGAAGAGATTCGTGGTATTATGGAGGCTTTATGTGGGCTCATTATGAGCAAGAAAAATGATAGTCATACGCGAATGGTTGAACAGATTAAAGCGTATATCAAAACCACTTACGCAGACCCTGATCTCACGCTCTATCGAGTGGCCGAGCAAGTTGAACGGCCTGAGAAGTATATCTCGCAATTATTCAAAGAGGTGACCGGCATGAATTTATCCGATCACTTGGAGAAGGTTAGAATGGATCATGCGGCATCCATGCTACGGGATAACGAATACACGGTCGATGAAATCGCATCGCGGGTTGGCTATAATAGCTCACATTCCTTCCGGAGAGCGTTCAAAAGGGTAATGGGCATTTCCCCAAGTGCATTCAGGCAATCCGTAGAAGATTAAGGAGGTAGAGTAAAAGTGAATAAAAAAATCGGCCTTATCCTAACAGTCCTTATTCACTTTCTCCTATCCGCATGTCGAGCAGAATCTGATTCTGGTGAAATAAATGCACAAGGTTCTAACGACGCGCTTAAAATCAGAGTTTTCGCCCAGCAGGAATCGACTCAGGACCTTATAACGAACGATTTTACAAAGGAACTGGAAGAGCGATTTAACGTAAAGTTTGACTGGAACATCGTTCCATATGTGGGTGCCAAAGAAAAACGACAAATTTCGTTAGCCAGCGGCAAATATGAGGATGCGTATATTTTAACGACATACATTGATCAATTCTCGCAGGCGGATGTTCTACGTTACGGCAAACAAGGAGTGTTCATTGCCTTAAACGATTTAATCGATGCTTATGCGCCGCATATCAAGGCAGCAATGGTGAAGGATCCAACTCTAAAGGCTTTTAATACGGCACCAGACGGTCATATTTATGGCTTGGTCTCGTATAGTCAATGCTTTCATTGCTCCTATCCCAATAAGATGTGGCTGAACACCAAGTGGTTGAAGCAATTGAACCTGGATATGCCAACAACGACGGAGGAGTTTAAGAAAGTGCTGCAAGCCTTCAAAACGCGGGACCCTAACGGCAACGGCAAAGCGGATGAAATCCCATTGAGTGGCTCGACGGAGGATTTTGGTGTTCGGATCATACCTTATCTCATGAACGGTTTTATCTATGATGACGATAAGAATTATCTGATCCTGACGAACGGAAAAGTAGATACCGCAGCCAATAAGCCGGAATGGAGAGAGGGCTTGGCTTATATTAAAGACCTTTACGATGAGGAACTCATAGACCCTGGGGCATTTACGCAAAATTCCGATGCATTCAAGAAAATCGGCGATAACACGGGGGTGCAGATTCTAGGAGCAGGTGCTGCCATGCATCCCGCGATTTTCGTGGATACTGGACCAGACAACAAACACGGAAGTGATTATAATCCTGTCCCTCCGTTAGTCGGGCCTCATGCTTCCAACGCAGTATTTAATACCATCGGCGTGAGTCCAGGAGCCAAATTCGTCATTACGGATAAAGCGAGTAAGGAAGCACAGATTGCCCTCATTAAAATGGTCGACTACATGTATACACCGGAAGGACAAGCATATGCTGAGGTAGGGAAGGAAGGTTTAGATTGGAGAAGGCCGATAGAAGGTGAGCTGGCTCTGAATCCTAAGGTTAGACCGGAGTTCACTAGAATTCCACTCAAAGAGGGAGAAAAGTCTAATAACGCCGGATGGGGTGGGATGGGGCATTTCTATATGCCGAAAGAATACAGAGATAGTTGGGTACAAGGAACAGATATTTATGGCCCTGATGGCTATGAGCGCAGGCTTTATGAGGCCACGTTGATCTATGAAGGAAAAGAGCCTGAAGAACTGTTTCCGATTTGGTCGGTTTGGATGGATTCGGATGAAGCTGATGAAGCGAATGTTCTTCATACGAATATTAAAAATTACATTGAAGAGAATGCCCTCCAGTTCATTACGGGGAATAAAAGCTTGAGTGAGGATTGGGACGCTTACGTAAAGAGGCTGGATGACTTACAGATTAATCGTTATGTAGAGATTATGCAGAAGGCTTACGACAATTCGATTAATGTGCATAAGGATAATTAATGAATAAATCCCGACGCCAATGAATGCGACTTCGCCAGCAAATGACGCGAAGCGCATTTTCTTTGTCTTTTCGGCTATATGTAGGGGGATATGGACCCGAGACCGTAAATTGCCCCTTTGGAGGAGGGTATACTGTACGCTAAATGACCCAAATGTACCTATGCCGAATCCCCCGAATTCTACTATGATCGATCTTGTGGTAAGCGCTATCATATATAACAATCGAAAAGGGAGCGAGAAAATGAAAATGAAAAGGAAAGCATCGGGTTTGCTGGCAGGTGTAATGATCTTAGGATTGGTACTGTCCGCATGCTCCAATAATGAGAAGAACACGGGTTCCGCTTCAGCAACGTCGTCTGCATCGCAACAAGGGGCTGCTACAAATGCTACGACTTCGGAGAAACCGGTGGAAATAAGTGTATTCGCAGTTCAGGAAAATGGAATTGAACTGAAAACAAATGGCTTTACCAAGTTAGTTCAAGACAAGTTTAATATAAAATTCGATTTTCAAACCGTGCCTTCTGATGGTGCCAAAGAAAAACGTCAAATTTCTTTAGCTAGTGGAGATTACCCTGATGCTTACATTTTAACAGCCTACGTGGACCAATTCTCACAGGCTGATGTTCTCAAGTACGGAGAACAAGGGGTTTTCGTTCCTTTGAACGATCTGATTGATCAATACGCGCCGAATATTAAAGCTGTTATCGAGAAGGATCCAACCTTTAAGGCGTTTAATACCTCGCCAGACGGCAGCATCTACGGTTTAGCGGCGTACGCCGAATGCTACCATTGCTCGTATCCGAATAAAATGTGGGTGAATACGAAATGGTTGGAGAAGCTGAAGCTTGAAGTACCTAAGACGACTGAGGATTTCAAAAAGATGCTGCAGGCATTCAAAAATGACGATCCGAACGGCAACGGCATCAAGGATGAATTACCGCTCAGCGGATCAACAGAAGATTATGGTGTTCGTCTAATTCCATACTTAATGAATGGCTTTATTTATAACGATGACCGCAATTTTCTGAATTTATCGAATGGAAAAGTGGATACGGCGGCTAACAAGCCAGAATGGAAGGAAGGATTGGCTTACATCAAGTCGTTATACGACGAAGGCTTAATTGACCCGGGAGCCTTTACCCAGAATGCTGAAGCATTCAAAAAAATCGGAGAAAATGCGAGCGCACAAATTTTAGGCGCAGCAGCTGCGATGCACCCCGCAATATTCGTTAATATAGACGCGGGGAACGCGCATTCGAGCGATTATAGTCCGATTCCACCGCTCACGGGTCCTTATGGCTCTTATGCGACTCATGATGCGGGAGGAATTACAGCGGGTGCTAAATTCGTCATTACGAACAAGGCTAGCGAAGAAGCCAAAATCGCATTGATTAAGATGGTCAACTACATGTACAGCCCAGAAGGCCAAACGAACGGCGGTAGCGGGTTGGAAGGCATCAGCTGGAGGAAGCCGGAAGCGGGAGAACAAGCTCTGGGTAAAGACGTAGAAGCCAAATTCGCCCCAATCCCAGCGAAAGAAGGAGATGCACCTACCAATTCGGGCTGGAGTGGCATGGGACACTTCTATATGCCCAAGGAATATTATGACAGCTTCGTATCCGCTACTGATATTTATGCACCAGAAGGATATGTACGTAGACTAAATGAGGCAACAGATTTGTACCTTGGTCACGAGCCGAAGGAGCTGTTCCCGATCTGGGCAGTCTGGGTAGATCCAGCTGAATCAGACGAAGCGAGCATTTTGCAGACGAATATTAAAAATTATGTACAGCAAAATGCACTTCAGTTCGTAACAGGAAACAAAAGCTTAGACAAGGATTGGGATTCGTACGTGAAGGGCTTGGATAGTCTTAACGTTGCTCGTTATCTTGAAATTTTGCAAAAAGCGTATGATGCGACTTCAAAATAAGACTTAGAAGATCCCGGCTGTGGTAGCAGTCGGGATTTTTCATGGATGAGATGCTCTTCCATGGAAAATTGTACGCGTAAACGGCGATATGTCCCCCATGAAATCGGCGCAACTGTACGTAAAAGTACCGAAGTGTACCTATTCGAATGGGCTTAAAACCGAATAAGATCAGGGTGTAGAAAGCGCTATCATACAACAGTGGAAATAAGGACTAGGAGGGATTGTTCTGGAGAGCGAGATCGTATTGAACCATAAATCGACGATTCGTAATAACAAGAACAGGCGGTCATGGACCGCAGAAGCAAGGAAAAGCTTTAAGAAACATTGGCAGCTTTATTTCATCGTTATTCCACCAGCATTGTTTTTCCTCATTTTTAAGTATTACCCGATGTTGAATACGGTTCTTGCCTTCAAGGATTACAACGTGATTAAGGGAATATGGGGAAGCCCTTGGGTAGGAATGAAATATTTCAATTTGTTTTTCGAGAATCCGATGTTCTGGCCTCTCGTGAAGAACACGATCTATGTGAGCGGCTACTTATTGCTCGCCGGATTTCCGATTCCGATCCTACTCGCTCTAATGCTCAATGAAGTGAGAAATGGACGCTTTAAGAAGCTAGTACAGCTCGTCTCCTTCGCGCCCTATTTCATATCTACCGTCGTAATGGTGTCTATTATTATGCTGTTTTTGGCTCCGCGGCTCGGTTTTGTCAATGTCGCTTTGAACTATTTTGGTCTAGATTCGATTAATTTCCTCGGGGAACCGGGAATGTTCCGTTCCATCTATGTCTGGTCGGATATTTGGCAGAATGCGGGATATACAGCTGTAATTTATTTGGCAGCGCTAGCCGGCATCGATCCTACACTATACGAAGCCGCCAAAGTAGACGGGGCGTCCCGGCTGCAGAAGATCATTAACGTCGATCTCCCGGGCATTCTTCCAACGATTATGATCATTCTCATTCTTAACGTGGGAAGCGTCATGGCCATTGGCTTTGAGAAAATTTATTTATTACAGAACCCGCTTAATCTAGTTAATTCCCAGATTATCGCCACTTACGTCTATGACATTGGCTTAAAGAATGCCAATTATAGCTTTGCGACGGCGGTAGGATTGTTTAATTCCGTTATCAATCTCATTTTGTTGGTATCGGTGAATAGCTTGGCCAAGAGGTTCTCGAATAGCAGCATTTGGTAAAAGGGGAGTGTCGGTATGATAAAGGTGCAACAAAAGATAAAAGATTCGGCAGGCGATAGGCTATTTATGATCGGGATTTATGTCATTTTGTTTGTGATCCTGATCGCCATTTGTTATCCGCTTATTTATGTATTTAGCAGTTCGATCAGCAGTCCCGCAGCGGTAACATCAGGACGGGTCTGGCTATGGCCGGTAGATATATCCTTTAAGGGCTTTAAGGTATTGCTCAATACACCGGAAGTGACGACGGGGTATTGGAACTCCCTTTTCTATACTGTTTTCGGGACGATAATTAGTGTGGCGTTGACCATCATGATCGCTTATCCTCTATCCCGCAAATCGTTCTTCGGCCGTAACTTTCTAATGATTATGATTACGTTCACACTCATTTTCAGCGGTGGATTAATCCCGACGTATATGGTTGTCAAAGAGATGGGATTGATTGATTCAAGACTAGCGTTGCTCATTCCGAATGCGATCTGGGTATGGCAGGTCATTATTGCCAGATCGTTCTTCCAATCGTCCATACCGGACGAATTGTTCGAGGCTAGCGAGATAGACGGGTGTAGCGACATCCGATTTTTGCGAAGTATTGTTGTTCCGTTGTCCATGCCGATTATTGCAGTGCTTGTGCTGATGTATGCCGTAGGTCAATGGAATGCTTATTTCGATGCTCTTATCTATCTGAAATCTGCGAATTTATTCCCACTTCAGTTAATACTGCGGAGTATTATTATCCAAAATAATTCAGCCGGAGGCATGATGGACGCGATGAAGATGGTAGAAAGGCAGCAGCTTGCTGAGTTACTCAAATACTCATTGATTGTAATCGCTACTTTACCAGTACTTGTTATCTATCCGTTCGTGCAGCGTTATTTCGTTCAAGGGATGATGGTTGGATCGGTTAAAGGTTGATTGAATGCGGACACTTCATTTAGGAAGGGAGGAGATTCGGATGTAGCGCTTAGCTGCTTGCCAGTCTACCGTTCGAATATTCCAAAAACGATGAAAAGGGAGTGTTCAAAAATGAAAAAGAGATTACTGAGCTTACTGACTTTAGTTCTAGTGACAAGCGTAGTACTTGCGGCATGCGGGAAAAATGACAAGGCTAGCAGTCCATCGGCAAGCGGAAGCGCACCAGCATCTGAAGCAGTGGAATCGTCCGCTGCTGCACCTACGGCACCGGTCGATATTAGCGTGTTCGCGGTACAAGAAAATAATATCGATTTGAAAACAAATAAATTCACGGCATTCGCGGAAGAGAAGTTTAACATCAAATTCGACTGGGAGCTTATCCCTTCCGATGGAGCGAAGGAAAAACGCCAAATTTCATTAGCTAGTGGAGACTACCCTGATGCGTACATGCTTACGCATTACATCGATCAGTTCTCGCAAGCAGACGTTATGAAGTACGGTCAACAAGGCGTACTCATTCCGTTAAACGATCTTATCGATCAATACGCACCTAACATCAAAGCTGCAATGGAAGCTAAGCCAGATATGAAAGCGCTTAATACAGCTCCTGACGGTAATATTTACGGGTTAGTTGCCTATACACAGTGTTTCCACTGCTCATACCCGAACAAAATGTGGCTCAATACGAAGTGGTTGGAGAAGCTGAACCTTCAAATGCCGACTACAACAGAAGAGTTCAAAAAAGTGTTGCAAGCGTTCAAGAATGACGATCCGAACGGCAATGGTAAAAAAGACGAAGTTCCTTTGAGCGGTTCGATCGAGGAATTCGGCGTACGGGTTATTCCGTTCTTAATGAATGGATTCGTATATGATGACGATCGCAATTACTTGAATTTGTCGAACGGAAAGGTTGAATCCGCGGCGATCAAACCGGAATGGAAAGAAGGCTTGACTTACGTTAAGTCCTTGTACGATGAAGGATTAATTGATCCAGGCGCGTTCACGCAAAATGCAGAAGCATTCAAGAAGATCGGTGAAAACGCGGATGCGCAAATTCTCGGCGCGGGCGCGGGCATGCATCCAGCTATCTTCGTTAACATCGATCATGGCAATAAAAATGCAGCGGATTACAGTCCAGTTCCTCCATTAACTGGACCTCATGGTTCTCTAGCCACTCATGATGGCGGTGGAGTTTCTCCGGGCGCTAAATTCGCGATTACGAACAAAGCCAGCAAAGAAGCGCAGATCGCTCTGATTAAATTAGTGGATTATATGTTTACGTCGGAAGGCCAAACGAACGGCGGTTCGGGAATGGAAGGCATCGATTGGGAGAAAGCGAAACCGGGCGACGTTGCGCTGGGTAAAGGCGTAGAACCTAAGATTAGACCGATTCCCGCGGTGGAAGGTGAAGCTCCGCGTAATGCGGGCTGGAGCGGAATGGCTCATTTCTTCATGCCGTCGGAGTACAGAGATAGCTTCGTTCAAGCCGGCACGGATATTTACGACTCGGCCAATTACGAGCTAAGGCTTCATCAAGCGACTCTCCTATACCAAGGTCATGAACCGAAGGAATTGTTCCCGCTCTGGTCGATATGGCTAGATCCTGCCGAGACAGACGAAGCCAGCATTCTGCAAACGAACTTGAAAAACTACATCGAACAGAATGCGCTGCAATTCGTTACCGGCAACAAGAGCTTGGATAAAGATTGGGATAGCTACGTAAAAGGTTTGAAGGACTTGAAGGTAGATCGTTATCTAGAAATTCTTCAAAAGGCATATGATTCTTCCAAAAAGTAAAAATTCTTAATAGCAATCAGGTGCTTTATTGCGAAATAGAGCACCTGATTTTGTTATAGGATGGGAGCGTAAAAAGTGAATACATGGGAACTGGCAAGCAAACATGCGATTCGTTGTGATCGGCCGGCTGCGGACTTTTTTGAAGGGGCATTGTTGGGCAATGGGGGCATGGGAGCAGTCGTGACAACTCGTCCAGATGCTGTTGTTATTCATTTCGGACATAACAACGTTTGGGACATTCGTATTGCTGAGAATCATCAGGATCAAATCGGAACCTTCGAGGATCTATTTTCTAAATTAAAGGATATCCCCTCGCACTATTCCTCTTTAAGCGAGGACGATTGGTACCGGGAATATGTAACTATGACGAGCGAAAATTACGACTTCCCGTACCCGCGTCCGATGCCCTGCGGCTCCTTACTGCTCGGCTTCGACCGGAGGACGACAGAAGTTCTTGGACATAAACTGGCGCTTGAGAACGGATTGTGCGAAATCTATTTTAAAGTCGAAGGCACCGATGTCACGTTGCTTGTATTTGTTGATCAGCATTCCGATCGGCTGTGGGCAATGCTTCAATATGTAGAGGGGAAAACAGAAGCTGCGAATATTTTCAATCGGGTAAGGTTGATTCCAGATCCTCATACCCCTCAAGAGCTTCCTAAGTTCGAAGCCTCTATCGATGTTACTGCTAAACAACTCTCCTTCCGTCAGACACTTCCTTTTTCTCTAGAGGCAGCAGGATCGGAATTAGAAATAGTCAGAAATCGTTCTAAGAATAAGGCTTTCCGCTTATCGGCTCGTCTTTCTTCGACTATAGCTACTATTAAAGATCCACAGCAATTGGAAGCCAAGTTAAGTGAGGGGAAGAGTACCGATTCAGATTTCATCGTGTGTGTTGAATTGCAAGAAGGCATGGATGTAGATGTCGAATCAGAGTTAAAGGTGATCGAAGCTCCCAGGCGGGATTCGTTTGCCGCCGTATTCGCTTCATCTGTGGAGGTGTGGGAGGCTTATTGGTCCCGCTCAGGCGTGTCGCTGGAGGACGAATATCTAGAGCGAATATGGTATCGGAACTTATATTTCTTCCAATGCTCTGTGAAACCCGAAGCGACATGTCCAGGATTGTTCGCGAATTGGAGCTATGGCAAGATCGGGTCAGAATGGCATGGAGATTACCATATGAACTACAATACGCAGCAGCCCTTCTGGCTGGCTTTCACGAGCAACCATGTCGATAAACACTTAGCTTACGTAAACATGGTGGATCACGTTCTCCCAGTTAGCCGTAAGTGGGCTCAGGATTACTACGGCTTGCGTGGAGCCTATTACCCGCATTCGGCATATCCCGTCGAGATGAACATGATGCCTTATCCCGTTCCCCATTGGGGCTGGGAAGTATGCGAAACACCTTGGACCGTACAAAGCCTATGGTGGCACTACTTGTACACAATGGATAAGGGCTTCTTAGCTGATCGTGCCTATACACCGATCAAAGAAGCGGTGCTGTTCATGGTTGATTATATGACAAGAGCCGATGCGCACGGTGAGAGCTGGGGGGACGATCGATATCATATCTTTCCAACGGTCGTACCTGAGCTGTATGAATTAACACCCGGCTTCAAGAAGAACAGTGACTGTATCGTGGATTTGACATTAACGAAGTTCCTGTTTCGAGCATTTCTGGATGCCTGCGAGGCTCTTGGACGGATTGAGGAGGAAGATGAGCTTCTAACCGAGGTCAGGAATATTTTAGATCATTATCCCGAGTATCCGACGGCGGAATCTCAGCGAGGAACCGTATTTGTATCCGTTGCGGGCGAAGACCCGGAGGTGGTGTACAACGTCCCGAATGGGATATCGACTGTATTCCCCGGAGAGGAGCATGGCCTACATTCATCTCCTGAGCAATACCGAATCGCGGTCAATTCGTATCATAACCATCGCAACGAAGGCGGGAACGAGCTTGTATTCCTAAATCTCGCCGGTGCACGGCTAGGGCAGCTCGACTTGGAACGGTTCAAGCGCCAAATCGACTATTGTTTACTTCCGAACGGCACCTGTACCGACAAACTACTCGAGTCGGGAGGCAGGTATTCGGACACGACCTCCTTCGATTATATGGGACCAATGGGCATCTGGTTCGAGAATTTCGCGTTGCCAGCCGTAATTAACGAGTGTCTCATGCAGAGTTATAACGGAATTATTCGCTTCTTCCCTAACTGGCCTTTGGACAAGCGTGCGGAGTTTCGCACGCTCCGCGCTGTTGGCGGATTCCTCGTAAGTGCGATAACCGATTCGGGGAAAATTGAGGAGATAGAAATCTATAGCGAAGCCGGTTCGACACTGCGGATCTACAACCCGTGGAGCTTGGCAACAGCCATCCGGAAGAGCGGAAAGGAGGAGTTAACAGAGGAAGTATTGGTGTTGGATACAGAGATGGGAGAGACAATCCGACTAATACCCTAAGGACCCTCCCGGGTGATCGGGAGGGTTTGATCTTGGGTTGGTCACGAGGGTGCATTTAATGAAAGGAGTGAAATGATTTGGATAATGCGAACATGAACTTACGAGGAGGATTGCCTCGCTTTAAGGAGAAGCTGGACGGGAGTGCGCAGGTCGTCGTTGCTTATCTCGGAGGATCGATCACGGAGGGAGCGGGGGCGTCCGATGCGGACGCGACTAGTTGGAGGGCACTGACCGATCGATATCTAAAGGATCGGTATTCGGAGAAAAGGATCAAATGCATTAATGCGGGAGTCGGGGGTACGAATTCTACGTTTGGCGCCCATCGTCTGTATGAGCATGTTTTCTCGCAAGGCGAGATCGATTTGCTATTCGTGGAATTCAGCGTAAATGATGGCGAAGATCGAATGGAATCCATCCGTGGGATGGAAGGAATCGTGCGGCAATGCAGGAGAATATCGGCACAAACGGATATTTGTTTCGTCTATACCGCGGCGGATAAAAATTTGTCGGAGGAGCTGCCATTCAACGTAGCTGTACATGAAGAAGTAGCTAGCCATTATGGTATTCCATCGATTAGCTTCGCGGCTAGAATAAGACAAAGAGAGTACGCAGGGGAAGGAAGCTGGGGGGAGCTCGCGAACGATCGCGTCCATCCTAACGATGCGGGGCATGCGCTATACGCGGAGTATATGAGGGAAATGCTAGAACTTGTTTTAGGGGATGCCGAAAGAAGTGAAATTGGCGATACCGAAGGTAGTGTTAGCTTACCGAAGCCTCTCATTGAGACTAATTTTGAACACGCCGCCATGCACGGCTTGAGAACGGCTACCGAGTCGAACGATTTTATATTGACGGGAACTTATCCGGGACCGATGATGAATTGGAGATATAAGATCGATCATTTGCACTCCGATTCGCCTGATGCCGGGCTAACCCTCTCTGTTACCGGACGAAGTGCAGGGTTGTTGCTACTATGTGGTCCAGACAGTGGAATCTTCGAATATTCATTGGACGGAATTACATTTAACAAGGTTAATCTATTCGATGAATGGTGTCTCATGGCGTATCGCCCTATCATCGTGTTGTTTCCACTTCTAGAGGAAGCGACGGATATGCGCATCGTGGTGCGAAATAAGGCGATGAAGGATGAACGAAGCACCGGAAATGGTTTGCGGATCTTGAGGATATTGAGTAATTAAGTAACGAAGAATGGATAGGGCTGCGAATGGGAATGTTTCCTGTGATATACTGAAGCCAAAATCCTGCGGAAAGTTACAGAGGATAGCGGAAGAGGAGATCAGGAATGAGAATACATATTGTCGTTGCGGACGATGATGCTTCGATTAGAGAGCTGCTTCGGCTTGTATTAAGCAAAGAGGGTTATCTCGTTCTAGAAGCTGAGGATGGTGAACAGGCTTCTAAGCTATGCGAAAATGAACAAGTTCATTTGGCAATTGTAGATGTAATGATGCCGGGAATGAATGGGCTTGAGCTATGTCGTGAAATTCGGGAGCACTATGATATTCCTGTTGTCATGCTAACCGCTAAGGGACAGCTTACAGACATGGAGCAGGGTTATTTGGCGGGCACAGATGACTATATGGTGAAGCCGTTTGAGCCGAAGGAACTCCTGTTCCGAATCAAAGCATTGTTACGGAGATATCGGCTAGTTTCGTCGGAAGTCATTAGGCTCGGTAATGTGAGTATCGACCGGAAAAGCTACGAGATCCGCGTTGGCGAGAAATTAGTGACGTTACCGTTGCGGGAATTCGAGCTATTGTCTCAATTGGCGAGCCAGCCGGGGCGAATCTATACACGGGAGCAATTAATCCAGCTCATCTGGGGGGCTGATTATAGTGGGGATAGCCGCACGGTTGATGTTCATATTAAAAGACTACGAGAGAGGTTTGTCGATCGGCAAGCCGATTTTGTTATCACGACGATTCGCGGGCTGGGGTACAAGCTTGAGGTGAAGGAAGAATGAAAACATTATATGTTCGTATCGTCCTGACATTCATGATCGTTGCTTTCATTAGCGGAGTGATCGGCGTGTTGCTGACTAGCTTGTATTATCAGGATAAGTTAAAGCTGAATAACGAGCAAAAGATATTAGAGATGGGCAAGAGCATTCGGTCACTGTACGAGCAGGACTCCGAAATCAACCTAGAAACATATCTTACGGGTATTGCTGCGTTAGGCTTTCAAATCTATGCCGTCAATGACCACTTAGAGGGAAGGGTATATGGAGGAGCATTTAAGCATGGAAGGCTTAGCACTTCGGAGATCCAAGCAGTACTAGATGGCGAGATCTATCATGGGATGAAGGAAGAGAATAGCCGGCTCCAGATTTTCTCCTTTTTCGAGAATAGTATTCGGAACACCGTCGGGATTCCTTTGCAGACAAAGGAAGGTAATGCAGCTCTATTCATTCGCACGGATTTAGAGAAGCAGATAGGTGAAATTCGAATTATCGTTGCGGTGCTGCTAGGCTTTACTTTCTTAACAAGCCTCGTCCTGATTGTCATTCTAACTCGTTTCATCGTTAATCCGCTTAAAGTATTGAAGAAGGCTACACAACAAATCGTCAAAGGAAACTTCAATGTCGGCTTGGAGAAATCTTGGAAACGACAGGATGAGATCGGCGACTTAGCACATCATTTCGCGCAGATGGCGGAGTCGATCCAGCAGCTGGATCGTATGAGACAGGAGTTTGTTGCCAACGTTTCGCACGAATTTCAGACCCCGTTAACTTCAATTCAAGGCTTCGCTAGAGCCGTTCTAGATAAACAAGCTACTCCTGAGCAGTCTGAACAATATTTGAAGATCATCGAGCAGGAGAGTAAACGGCTTTCTTCCTTAAGCAAGCAGCTCCTTAAGCTTGCTGCGTTGGATAAAGAAGATCAGCAACTACATTTGACGAATTTTCGTCTGGATGAACAAATTCGTCAAATCATCATTATGCTGGAGTGGCAATGGTCGGATAAACAAATGAATCTGGAGCTGGAATTGCCAGAGGTATCGATAACTGCAGACTCCTCGTTGTTATACGAGGTATGGCTGAATTTGATCTCGAATAGTATTCACTTCTCTGCGCAGGGCGACACGATCAGCATTGAGATCAGAAATTACGACGCTGACACCATCATCATCGAAATCCGTGATACAGGCAGTGGTATACCTGAAACGGAACTTCCGTTTATTTTTGAACGGTTTCACAAGGCCGATAAGACCAGAAATCGTAATCGATCCTCCTCGGGCAGTGGCTTAGGCTTGTCCATCGTGCATAAGATCATTTTACTGCATCAAGGATCTATTGAAGTTCAAAGTGAAGTTGGAAAAGGGACAAGCTTCGTCGTCTACCTCCCCCGTTTGTAATGTTCGTTTAGTAATTGCACCAGCGATAATGAAGCTGGAGTCGGAAGTGTTCTAAGGAAGAAGTGGAGTCGAAAGCAATGGATTGGTTCATTTATATGATTCTATTTATCTCGCGCTCTGTGATGGAATTGAGTATTGGACAGCAGACGAACGACTCATCAACTCAGTTAAGGTATCGGGTGCTCACATACGCTTGTTAAGTGAACATTAAATCCTTCCGATCCAAGATGTAGTATAATAATGAACGTAGCGAAAATACGCGAATTATGATTTCTGATCGGAGAGGAACGAGGCTTGTTGAAGACGTTGGTCATAGCGGAGAAGCCGGATATGGGCCGCAACATTGCCGCCGTCATAGAACCTAAGGCACAGAATAGGCGCTCTTACTTAGAGGGTGACAACTATATTATTACATGGGCGATTGGTCATCTCATCGGGCTGGCAGAGCCAGACTTGTATGATGATAAGTATAAGAAATGGAGATTCGGCGATCTGCCGATTATTCCAGATGACTTTAAGCTGCTTCCGAATCCACGTACGAAGGACCAGCTCCAAGTGATTGAAGAGCTGGCTACGCGTAGCAATGCGCTCGTCAACGCATGCGATGCTGGGAGAGAAGGGCAGCATATTTTCTCCTTGATCGTGCGTCATCTTCATCTGGAGCAGCCAGTCAAGCGGTTATGGATTTCTGATCTCACGGCGGAGACAATTCGTAAAGGCTTCGATCAATTGAAGGACAATACGGAGTATGACAACTTGACGCAGGCCGCCCGGGCACGGAGCGAAGCGGATTGGCTTATCGGCATGAACGGTTCGCGTGCATTCACAACGAAGCACAACGAATTGCTGTCCGTTGGTCGGGTGCAGACACCGGTGCTTGCGCTAATCTATGATCGCCAGAAGCAGATTGAAGCGTTCGACTCGTTGAAATTTTACGATATTACAGGTTTGTTTGCGCAGCAGGATACCCAATATCGAGGCATTTGGCAGGGGGAGAGGCTTACCGATCCCGAGAAGGCGGAAGCCATCGCTGCTAAGGTGAAGGGGAAGACGGGGACGATTGCGAGCTACGAAGTGAAGGATACGAAAGAGTATCCTTTCAAGCTATATGACTTGACGTTACTGCAACGGGAAGCGAATGGGAAGTTCAGCTTCTCGGCGAAGAAGACGTTGGATACAGCGCAGGCGTTGTATGAGAAGCATAAAGTTATTTCATACCCGCGTACGAACTCTAACTACGTGAACGAGCAGAACATTCCGGAAATGCACAAGATCCTCGATGCGATGCGAAGCTCGCCTGATTATGGGGATTTCGTGAAGGATGCGAATAAGAAGTTTGTTACCACGAACAACAAGAACGTATGCAATCCGTCCAAAGTCGAAGATCACCACGCGATTATGCCGACGATGAAGAAGCCGCAAGGGCTGAGTCCTGATGAACGCAAGCTTTACGATCTGATCGTAAAGCGGTTCTTGTCTCACTTCTATCCGGCGGCTGAATATAAAGTGCATACAGTCATGACTGAGGTGGAAAAGGAAAGCTTCAAGACGACGGTAAAGCAGTTAATTTCTTTGGGCTGGAAAGTGATCTATAGTGCGGATTCGTCGCCGTCACCGAAATCAACGACGACGTCTAAGGATAACGGTAAGGATAAGGAAGATGGACCGGGCTCGGCGGAAGACGAGGAACAAGAGACGGATGCGCCTTTCGAGGTCGATCCACAGCAGCCTGTTATCTGTAGCGATGTTGAGGTGAAGGCGAAGGAAACGCAGCCTCCGAAGCATTTTACAGAAGGTACATTGCTGAAGGCGATGGAAAGCGCGGGGAAGCAGATCGAAGATGAAGAGCTGCGAGATGCGATGAAGGATTCGGGGCTCGGTACTCCAGCTACGCGGGCGGCAACGATTGAACGACTGAAGCAGGTCGGGTATGTGGACATGCAAGGGAAGCGAATAGTCATAACGCCTAAGGGGCGCACGGCGATTGAACTTATTCGAGGAGCGGGAGTTGAGCTGCTTACCTCCCCAGAGATGACCGGACAATGGGAGCGACGTTTGACGGAAATTTCGCGTGGACAAGCTTCAGCGGATGCCTTCATGGGTAACGTGAAGAAGTTTACGTGGGCCATAATTGATAAGGTTAAGCTTCAACGACCGGCTGCTAAGAATGCTTTCGCAAAACCAGAACCTCCGGCTAAAGAGGCGAAGGGTAAGAAGAAGGCGGGAACGGATGGGGATGCGGCGCCGAAGAAAGCGAGAAGCTCGGCATCATCTTCGTCAAAGGCGAAGGGAGCATCTGCAAATTCGACATCGACTGCTGGCTCGTCGCAGTCCCCTGCTCAACCAAGCACGATCGGCATCTGCCCAAGTCCGGGATGTGGTGGCCATATTTTCATGGGGCGCAAAGGCTATGGCTGTAGCCATTACAAGTCCGGCTGCGGCTTCGTTATCTGGAAGGAAAGCTTCGATCGCACGTTAACGGATACGATGGTGAAAGCCTTGATCGAGAAGGGCAAGACCGGTAAGCTAAAGTTTGGAAAAGGCGACGAAGAAGCCTATGAGGCACGAATCGTTCTGAAGAATGAAGCGACTGGTGAGCTTGAGCTGGAGCGGGTTTAGATGTAACCGCTACGCTAGCATTTCTATAGTAATAAAGAAGTCAGAAGTCAGAAGTCTCAAATCCCGCTTCACATATGCGGAATTATGAGACTTTTTTCTGGATAGGATTGAAGTATCCGTTGATGATGCTTGGATGTTGAAGATTAATCGGGGGGAACTGTATCATAAGTAGGGCGAAATTTTGATTAGCCATTGGATCAACTTGACAATATGGGGAGAACTGAAAAAATCCAATCAAAGGGGTATGCCCATGAGAAATAGAAAGTCAAAGGTGTTTCATGTTGTGATTGCTGCAAGTGAAACTGCGTGGGCAACAGTGGTTAGTGATGTGGCATCTGGGTGTGCCGGGCTGTCCTAATATTATAAGTTAATGGTGATTTTTAGAGACTCTTTAAGATGAGGGGCTTCTCCGAACAAAGGAAAAGCCACTTTAGCGTGCGCGATCAGGTTCCAGCGGGCTAACCCCCCGTGGAGGTTCGAGTCCTCTCGTCTGCACCATTTTAACAAATAACGGGCTCCTGAACTTGTCCTTGTGACGGTCCATGAGCTTTTTGTTTGATTGGGATTTGTAAAAATGTTGCTCTGACTTGTAGAACGTGTGAACAGTAACAGGGTTCCCATCGCGCAGTGCGCAGGGGGGACCCTGTTACTGCGCGAACTTCTCGGCGAAAGCCTTAATCCGATCGACGAAAATCCCTTGCAACTGATCGGTGCCTTCCTTTGGTGCTTTGTAGGCTTTATAGCCTCCGAATGATTCAATGCAGAGCGCCGCTTCTCTGAGGTCGGCTGGAATATTCCTCTCGATAATCTCTTCCGTCTCCTTGGGCTTCTCGTTGCAAATAAAGTATCCCATGCCTTTCTTCAGGAACTCGTCATGATTTTTTTTGATGAAGTCCCGAATCGGCTTGTATATTTTCCCGTCTCTTACTCCCGCCCCCAGAATGATACGGTCGAATTCTCCTATGGCGGGCTTGTCCGTCTCCAAGTTGCATGTCGTGCAATTCGACAGTTGCTCCGACAATACGTTTACGCATTGCGCCGTTGCTCCGGTTTTTGTTGCGAATAGAACGAGTACAGCCATTTTTTCTTCACCCTTATCTCGTTATGATTTGTTACGCGTATTCGAATTAAGATGATGGATCTGATCCTCCAGGACCGCGCTTGCTTGGCCAAGGAACTTTGTTATGAGCGCGAGCTCTTCATCCGAGTAGAAAGAGGTTAGCTTTAGCATCTCCGCATGAAGCTGAAGATATATTCTGCTTACGTCCTCCTTATTCTCGTATAGCGGGACGATAATCACCTTGCGGCGGTCTTGCGGATCAGGCTGTCTTTGGACAAAACCGTTTTTTTCTAACCGATCGATTAACGCAGTAACGCTCCCTGTCGTGAGCCCGGTTAGCTTCGAGAGCTCGCCTGCCGTGATAGGGCCTTTCTCGTGTAAGATATCGATGGATAAGAAATCATTATTGTATAACCCGAGAGCGGTCGCGACGCTTTGCTGATAGAGCACCGTTCGAGTTCCTAAGCTTCGCATGCGCAACGTGAGATTCTCTTGCTGCACCGTAGGCTGTATTTGCCGATCACTTGACAACTGTCAGCCCTCCTCATAGAACGTAAAGTATCTTGACAATCAAGATACTTTACGTTCAAGATACTTTACAATCAATATACTTGATAATGCGTTATAAATCAACTTTCTTATCGGAGGGAAGCAAAGATGGCAAAGGGAAATAAGTTGGGCGATCATCCCGGCGCTCATCGCGCTTGCGGCAGCTTTCTTCATGAGCAGTGAGAAGTTCGATCCGGCCTCCGAGATGGATGAATATGTGGCTTCTCATTAATCTGGTTCCTTTAGATGGCCACATGATCTCATATCTGTCGGGCATGTTGAAGGTGTGCTGGATTTGACGCTTACGCTACACATCGAAGGCACCTAATCGGGTGCCTTCGATTTCGCTCTATAGATGATACGGTGAACTGTATCATAAGTAGGGCGAAATATTCGTAAAATATTGGGGATTTACTTTACCCGGCTCGGGTTTGGGATAATAATTCTTACTAAGTGGAAAAATGGGATCATGGCGTTGGGGCATTACTTGACGCTGTTGACCCATTTTTTATTCTTTCCGCTAGCTTTGCAATCGACTTAATGTAATGAATTCCTCAACACAAGTCTGCGCTTTTCCATCCTCGTCAAATGATGTGCCGTCTGCCAGAAGTGCGTTGCAAACGCGAACTTAAAGTTTTCTTTACATTTCATACGTGGGATAATCCACCATGATAAGATAGAATCACTATGGTATTTAGTATCACTTTTCGTAGAGTGACTAAATTAACCTGGAATCACGGCGTTCATAGCAAGGGCTGTCTTACTGTGGACAGGCAAGGGTACAGGATAATCTGCAATAGGCATTATTAATAATCTATTTCATCAAAGAGGAAGGTATATGAAATTGAAAAACAAAAAAATGAACCGAATTTTCGCGTGGCTCATAATCGCCGCAATGCTGAGCGGAATGCTGCCGACAAGCGTGTGGGCTGTTACACCTGCACCGCAACTGAACGGGCTTAACAACTATGTCGTGGAGTTAAGCTCAGATCCATCCACATCCACAAGACCATCTACCTTCGGCACTGCGTCCGATGACGGCCGAGTGTGGGCGGACAAGTCTGTTTCCGTGAACGGAAATCAATTTGACGTAACGCTGTCGGCGTTCGCACAGGAATACGTTCGCACATCTACCATGGGAACACGGGCACAGGCAGCGGCAGACGTAGCGATGGTTCTGGATATGTCGGGCAGTATGACTGCGGATCGTGTTACCAAAATGAAAGATGCCGTAAACAAAGGTATAGAAACGATTATGGCTGCCAATCCGAGGAATCGTATCGGAATCTATTATTTTAGTCTTGCTACCGGAAGCACCAACGGCAATCCTAACGTCGACACGTTGTTTCCGCTGGCATCCTATTCTATGTCTGCAACTGGTGATAAATCCAGCGCTGCGGATCGTTATGTGACCAGCAGCGGTCAGACCATAACCAGGAAGGCAGGATTGACCCAGAAATATCTTGACGGAGCAACTGTGACAACGACAGCCCTAACGATATCTACAGCTAATGGTACTGCGACACAATCTGGGCTGTACACAGGCATCAATGCTTTAATATCAGATGTTAAAAACCGTCAACCGAGCAGCGATGACACGGAAAGGGCTCCGTATGTTCTGCTCCTTACCGATGGTGAAGCAAACAGAGCCTATCCTAACTGGTATAACAGTCCGCCGAACGGAACAGAAGTAGCGGGCAGCGGTGCAAACGGTACGGCTCAGATTTCGGCGTTGACCATTTTGTCAGCGGCAAAGCTGAAGGATGAGCTGAAGCAGGCGTACAGCGTACTTAGCGGCGGTAAGGATGTTGTTTGGTTCAATGTTGCCTTTGGTCTGGATGAAGGTGATAATCTGGCCACAGCATTATTAAAGCCGAGTAAACTGGCGTCGGCTAAAACAACCAATTTGAAAAATGTATATACCTCGCTGACCTCACTTACAGCCAGCGCGGACGCTGCTTATAAAAAGTATGGTATAGGCGGTACGCCCGGCTACGTGTATGCAAATGAATATATTTACTTTGTATCTACGAATGATCTAACCAAGGTCGATGAGGCGATTGGGGATCTGTCATCATTGGTAGAGGCGGCTACCAGCGAAAAAACCATACCGTTTGAACAGACAAATGGGTCCGGCGAACCGCTGAATATTGTAGTCACTGATGTATTAGGCACTGGAATGGAGTTAAAAACAGCGCCCAAAATGGGTACAGTGACCGGAACGGTAAAATCATCATCCGTGTCAGTTACAACATACGGTTTTGCAGACTTGAACACAACTGTCGTGTATAACAGTGCTACTAGGGAAGTAGAATGGATAATCCACCCGAAGGAAGTGCCGCTGATTACGTTCAGCGACCGCAAAGCTCCTACGCCGGGCAATTATTCAAATCGTGATCTACTCCCTGTTCAGCTTACTTATACTGTGGGATTAAAAGATGCTTATGCGTCCGGCACTATGTACAGTAATGAGTATGCGGGTGCGGGCGTCGCAACGGCAACCGCGCGCTTCATACCGGTGGCAGATAATCCGTATTATTATAAAAACATTACCGAGGTTGACCGCAACATTGTAAGTACCCGCAAAGTGCTCGGCACCGACATAACGGCATCCGTGTCGAAAAGCAGTAATACCACCGGTACTGCTATCGCTTCCTATGCATATGAATGGGTTGTTGAAGGTGCAGAAAATGTGTTCCTCACCAAGCTGGGCAATAACGGTAAGATTGTACCGAAACTGAAAATCGATAAGGCCCCGGATTCCGGTTCAGTGCCTGCCGGTGAGAATGCAATCTATCATATAACCGTTACCAATCTGACCAGCAGCGATATCTCTAATGTCATCGTTAACGATGACATACCAAGCGGCCTGACGTTTGTGAGCGGCAGTATTACAGAGGGCAGCGTCTCTAAGCCAGCCACGACTTTCCCTTATACGATAAGCTCCGTTCCCGCTAACGGCAGTGTTGAATTGACATTTAAGGCTGCTGTGCCAACCAACGCAACGATAGGAACGGAATATATTAACCGTGCAACGATCACATCGGTTGAGGGTACATCATTAAATACACCGGCATCTGTTAACAGTGGTAAGGTAACCGTAGCCAATACTTTTTCTCCGAGTGTAACAATTAAGCTTGACGGAGCGAACTATATCGGCCAAAGTGTTGCGCTTTGGAAAGAAGGCGCGAGCAAATACACCTTAACAGCAAGTGGAGCTATACATTCGGCTAGCGGCGTAACGCCCGGTACCTATGACATCTATGTCAATGGTGTGAACACCGGGGTACAGCTTTCTGGTTCCGACGCGAACAAGGTAATCAATTATTACAGCGTATCCTTTTATGATGGAGCCCAGAAGTATAGTACTCCTGCCGAGCAAACGATCCTTTCCGGCGGAAAAGCTGTCTTGCCGACAGCCCCGACGAAAGTGGGAAATACGTTTGACAAATGGGTAACAACAGACGGCGGCACCACAGCATTTAATTTTAATACGGCAATCACATCGACCACCGATATTTACGCTGCATGGACACCGAGCACCAATACAGCGTACAAGGTCAACCACTATCAGGCGGAGTTAGACGGCAATAATCCCACAACCCCGACGCTGGTTGAAAACCTGACCGGAACGGCCGGGGGCACCACAAGTGCTGTGGCAAAGACCTACACCGGTTTCACCGCCGTAGCGTTCACGCAGGGAACCATCGCAGCGGACGGCAGCACGGTCGTAAATATCTACTATACGAGAAACCAGTATGACATCACCTTTGTGATCGACCCGACCAAGGGAACGGCCACAGGCGATACCGCGCCGAAGGTTTACTACGGGGCAACGCCGACAGCACCGGTCATCACCGCTACGCCAGGGTATACGTTCACCGGCTGGAATAAGACGATTGCACCTGCAACCGGCGACGAAACCTATACGGCACAGTTCAGTCTTACCAACTTCGCGATCACTTACGATCTGGACGGCGGCAGCGTTGCAACTGCAAACCCTACCACCTACACGGTAGAAAGCGCGGGCATAACGCTGAACAACCCGACCAAACAGGGATACACATTCGGCGGTTGGACGGGCACCGGCCTGAGTAGCCCGACAACTGCTGTCACCATCGCGCAGGGTTCAACAGGCACAAGAAGCTATGTCGCACAATGGACAGCAAATACTTCTATGGTGACGTTGGATGACAACGGCGGCAGCGGCGGCAGTGGCAGTGTGACTGCTACTTATGATCAGCCTATGCCGGCTGCAACAGCACCGAGTCAGGCTGGGTATACATTCGTCGGATATTTTGACCAAACAAGCGGCGGAACGAAGTATTACAATGCGGACATGAGCAGTGCGCAAGACTGGGATAAAACCGATTCATCCGTGACCCTCTATGCAGTGTGGACTGAGATCGGTCATGTAACGATCCAATATGCCGCCAATAATACTGCTTATGGTACAGTTAGCTCTAGCTATGAATCGTTGAACCCCAAAACCGGTACGGCAACGGGTTCAAATGCAACTGCAAAGCCAGGGTATCGCTTTGTAGAATGGAAGGGCGCAAACGGTGATACGGTCAGCACGAGTGCAATCTTTGTTCCGCAGAAGGATTCAGGCAGCTACACGACAGCTACCTATACTGCTATCTTCGCAGCTGAAGCTTACAATATAACGTATAATCTTGACAGCGGAACGACTGCTTCATCGAACCCGACAACCTTTACCGCCGAGGATGATGGCTTTACCTTAATCAACCCGACAAGGCTAGGGTATACCTTCACGGGATGGACGGGGACGGGGCTGTCAGAACCAACTCTTATTGTTAGGGTAGAAAAAGGTTCTACAGGAGATCGCGTCTACACCGCGACATGGCAAGTCGTACCGTCAACTGGAAACTATATCGTAATCGGCACCGTGATTGACGACGATACTCCTCCCGATAGCATTCCGGGAGCAACCGTTGAGATCGTGAAAGGCAATACTCAATACGGAGATACGGCGGTTACTGACGCCAACGGCAAATTCACGATCCATGATGTACCGGCAGGCATTTACAACCTGAAAATAACTTTAGGTGAGAAGACTGCAATTATTGCGGTTACAATCGGAGGGGATGCACAGGTCGTACAGCTTGGCAATGTCATTTTCCCGTACAACGCTAGCAGCGCATTGAAGCTGAAAGGAAGCGGCACTCCGCCAATCGTAATCGATAATCTGCATCCTGAGGCAGTAGACTACCTGTTAAATGATTACAATAATACTGGCTTCGCCAAGGTTGAGATAGTAATCGAAAGAATCGATGAAACGACGAACGAATCCGACAAACTAGAAGCAATCGGAAAAATCAATACTATGGCGCGGAACAATAATTTGACAATTGGTCTCTATCTGGACATGATCATTGAAAAGTTTTATCGCGTTACTGAAGTTGTTAGTTGGAATTCTGAGGGACTTATCGAACGAACGAATGGGTTAATTAAAGTAATTATTCCTATTCCTTCGGAATTGCAAGGAAAGTCCGGTTATATTGTTTATCGCTATCACGGTAACGCAGTGAATGTCATCAGCACGGTTCCGAATGCAGATGGAGAGTATCTCGTACTTGATCAATCCGATTGGACGCTAACGCTCTATGTTAAAAACTTTTCAGTCTACGCCATAGCTTATAACACTCCGCTAGTGCAGAACCCGCCAGTCATTGGCGGAACGCCTAATTTTGATATAACCTTTAACGGGGACGGGGGCACCCCATCATCAACAAAGCAATCTGTAGCCTTAGGAGATCTGTTATCGAAGCTCGCAGATCCAGTAAGAACCGGTTACACTTTTGCAGGTTGGTATAAAACCGATGGCAGCGAGTGGAACTTCGGAACCGACAAGGTGTTCTCAGATCTTACACTGACTGCAAAATGGACAATTGCAAAAACGAATATACCTGTCCTTGATAAGGTAAACCATTTTGCTTATATGCAGGGATATCCTGACAAAACCTTCGGTCCCCAAAAGAATATGACAAGAGCGGAAGTTACTGTCATGTTTGCGCGTCTTTTGGTAGAGAAAATGGATGTAGACAAAAAATATTCATCCAAATTCAAAGATGTTGATTCTGCGAGATGGTATGCAAATGCCATCGGATATATGGAGCAATACGGCATCATTACGGGGTACACAGACGAAACCTTTAGGCCGGATGCGCCGATTACTCGAGCAGAGTTTGCAGCAATTGCATCTCGATTTGATGAACTGATCACAGGCGAGCCCGTTATTTTCACAGATGTTACGGATAGTTACTGGGCAAAAGATTACATTTCCTCTGCTGCTGCCAAAGGATGGATCAAAGGGTATCCAGACGGAACTTTCAAACCTGGGAACTACATCATACGTGCTGAAGTGGTAAGCTTGATAAACCGTATGCTTGAGAGATCTTCCGACAGAAGTTATGTAGACAGCAATAAAAATAAGCTCAATCAATATGTAGATTTAACAAGTAAACACTGGGCTTACTACGATATTATGGAAGCGACGAATAGCCATGATTATGTAAAGACTTCAGACAGTGAAACTTGGAAAAGTCATACGAAATAGTTGAGAATATCTTGCAGCACGAGTAGTAAGGTTCGTAGCTAAAAGCGCTTTTGCACCTTTCCGTCGAAGTATTTATTAACTGGAAGTTGTTTAGAATGGATAACTTGGATAAATTATCACGGAAAAAGTAAGAAGGAGCTTGTCGCGGCGCGACAAGCTCTTTCTTACTTTTCGCCGATAGACCCGTTAACCTGAACCGTATCATAAGTAGGTATTAGCGGTTCTGGCGCTCCCAGAACGATACCGCAAGCGCCTACGGACGACGCAAGCGTAGAACATATGAACGGGGAATCTACCGGCGCGAGCGCGTGATTCGCATCTTTTTTATTCGCGAATTGCTAGAACACCTCATCGGCGGAAATGGATGAGAAGTGGGCATCAGGCAAGACATATCTAGAAATGTCTGACCATTTTACATGGCGCTCATCCAACACGATTAAACGGCAATCTATTGTCATCAGAATTGGATGAAATTCTTATACTGCTTCACTCGGGAAACTTCCAGTATTTCCTGTCGAAACAAGAGGGGTTTTGGAAGGTAGGGGAGAATATTAATGGTTTGAAAGGTTTTATTGCTCCATGTCAAGATGCGAAACGGCAGCTCGTTCAATCAACTAGGAGGTGTACCTATTGAAATAAATATTAACAGTGATGTTGATGGTCCTGACTTTTTAGGTGCTGGGGTTGGCTGTAGTAAATCAAGTGATGATAAACCCTGAACTGTGGAAAATCAGAATTCTGAATTTTTATCCCGTGAACTCCAAAAGTGTGATGAAATATTGAAGAAGGAGAAGATACCATGGTAGCTAATTTCTGCTCGAGCTGCGGCAACAGACTTAATCAAGAAGATTCCTTCTGTTCTGTATGTGGTAAAAAGATTGAGAGAATCCAATCTCCAAAGGTAAATATTCAAACGCAGCAGGAACAAGATGATCTAAATAATATTTGGAACAAAGTTTCTAATAGTGATTCTGCAAACAGATACAAATACATTGTAATAATTATCGGGATGTGTATTGGTTTATTTATTGGAAGTGTAATCGGGTACAGCCTGGCTCCTGCAAGTAAGGGTAGTAGTGCTCACAAGCCAACCTTAACTGAATTATTGAAGAATGAGTGGAAAAACATTGGCGGCACCGTTACAGTCACATCAAATACTCCAAACAATTACATGGCTAAGGCATTGTCTAAAGGAAGAACAATGTTAATCCTGTTTGGGTTTGCAGGTTTGGCTGGTGGTGGGCTTGTTGGTGGGTATTTGGTGAGAATTCGAAACAAATGATCTGATTTCCAAAAAATTCACCATTAGATTGATACGGTGAAACTTACCATAAGTGACGGCGAAAATTTCGTGGGGGGAAATGTTGCGGAATGTTGGTGGGAAGTGTGGAATAGTGTGATTTCAAAGGAGCGAACAGGTAATTGTCTGTTCGCTCCTTTGGTTGGGAAGCTCATTTCCAAGTGAACTGATTTGATCCATATAAGAGTTCAAAGACTTCATCGCTGCCAGTTGAGCTAAACTGCACGGTATTGGCGTTAATATAATTGATTTTGGATGTATTAGGTCATTTTCCACATAAGTTGTACACTTCCCGCACCAATTGCCATCCTCTTTATGTGTGCCTAAAGAAACAAGTTCCGTCAATCTTCTTCTGTAACCATAGATTTCACATTTGGCTTAGCATTTAAGCCAAAATACATTATTTTTACGATGATACACAAAAGGGACAATACTACAAAAAGTAAACCGCACCAAACGACTTCTCCTACTCCTAATCGTGATATAAACCAACCTCCTATAGCCGCACCCATCGTGACGCCTAAGTTTGAAAAAGACACATATAAACTGTTGGCAAATTCTGGAGCTTCTGAAGCTTCCGATGTCAGCCAAATTTGACTTACAATAAGTCCACTCGTATGAACAGCTCCCCACACAATGATAATCCCACTAATGAGAATAAGGGGTGTTTCCACATAATAAAGAAGTAAATAGCATATTCCTAAAGCGATAGGATATAGCAGCACTGTTTTCAACATACGATGGCTTAATAGCTTTCCAGCATACCAATTTCCTGCCACACCGCTAATTCCAAAAATCACAAGCATCACACTAATAAGTTTCCCACTCATGTCAGACCTCTGTCCTAAATATTCTGCAAAATAACTATATACAGAAAACATAGCAGCAAATATGAAGCAAGCAGCACCGCTATTTAACCATAAAGAGGGTTTTCGTAATATCGCAAGCTGTCTTCCAAAAGAGGTTTTCTCCCTTCCCGACATGGCTGGAACCATTACCCCGATTCCAACACACGCAATGACATTCACAAGGGCAGAAAATATAAATGAGGTACCAAGTGAAAATTGATTGGCAATGTAGGAAGTAAGCGGAATTCCGAGCACCATGCCCATGCTTACTCCAAGAAATACCTTTGCACTCGCCTTCGCGGCTTCCTCCTTTACTGATAATTCAGTGGCTAGTACAAAGGCAATAGAGAAATAAACCGGATGAAAAAAAGCTGGAATCATTCGGAGAGCCATAAGTATATAAATATTCGGAGCAAAAACTGACATCAGATTGGAGACGGCAAAAATAATCAGAATGCCAGTCAATGCAGTTTTACGATTCAATCTTGACAGCAATAGCGTCATCCATGGACCAAAAAGGGCAATAATAAGTGCAAACGAACTAACAAGTATTCCAGCTAGTCCTGCGGTAACGTTATACTTCTCCATGACCATGGGCAAAATTCCGACTACACCAAGTTCGGTATTTATAATTCCAAATATACCTAGAGCAATAAAAAATAGTGGACTGATTCTTTTCACGTTACGTTTCTCCTTGTAAACATAATACTTTTACTTATTTCTATATATCTATTAATCTAGATATTTAATCGAAAAGGTAACCCTATAATTATGGCTACCTACATTTTATTCTTGGTATATTCGGCAAATTTACGAATGGTTTCTTCATTTCTTCTATAATAGGTCCACTGTCCAAATCGCCTTGATTCTAAAAGTTCAGCTTTCTTCATGATCATTAAATAGCTGGAAATCACGGATTGTGCCAATCCCGTTTTTTCCTGAATGCTTCCTACACAAATCCCTCCTTTAAAGTCAGCATCCGTAGGTAAATACAACTGTGGTCCAAAATTTTCATCTGGATTTCTTAACCATTCCAAAATTTTAACGCGGGTATCATTAGACAAAGCTTTAAAGATCATTATGGTTTCCATAATTACATCATATCTAATTATATAGATATGTCAATTTTCATATACAAAAATACCGGTTAGCTTGATAAGAAAATTTAATAGAGGTAAAAAAAACGGCATCCTTACCGCCGTATGATTTGAATACGCCCCAGCCTCCTCATGCCATGCCAGTTAAAGGCGCTGTACGATGTTGTACGAACGAAACGCTTGGTTCTACGATATTGCGCTGACGCAAGCCTACAATGTTTCAGATTTAATCAATAAGAATCTAACGCTGTATGCGAAATGGACGGCTCAAAGCGCAAATGCGCTGTGCGGCGCAGCTACGTTGAGTGATGGGGTAATCGTTCTGGTTATATTATCGAAAGCATCCTGCCAGTTTTTTGGGATGATGTTTCCAATGTAACCGTCAGGTCGTATCAATACCAACATGTCACTGGTAATACCGTATATTCTTTGCAGATTGCCTGTGTTGTCTTTAATAGAAGTGTCGTTGACACTTTCATTGCCTACAATGTATCGGCGCAATTCGGCACCAGTGGTAGGCCAAGTCAGCTCAGGAAGTGCCTTGGCGGCATTGGCTCCGAAGGCAAGTAGAGTGAAGTGGGGGCCTTGGTATAGTTCAAAGAGTCGTCGTGCCCCACCGGGGCCGATGCAAGGTGCGTCCGGTGCTCGGTCTCCCACTTGCAGGGTCTTGGTGACCGCGGTGTCTGTGGGGGCGAGTGGCCCGGTATGGTATGAAATTCCGAGCTGTCGTTCCTCATCTCCACGCTTGAGGCTGGAGAGACGGCGCTTGTCTAGGCCAGAGTAGAGCTCGCTTGATTTACCAAGAACACGAGCAGCAATCGGCTGGCGTTCGGCTTCGTAGCTGTCGAGGAGGCTGTCGGGGGCTCCGGAGATGACCTGCCCTAATTTCCAACCGAGATTGTATGCATCCTGCACGCCGGTGTTGAGCCCCTGCCCTCCGGCTGGTGTATGAACGTGGGCGGCGTCGCCCGCCAAAAAGACTCTGCCTGCTCGGTAGTGCTTTGCGAGCCGAATATTGGGTCGGAACACAGAGGACCAGGTGATGTCGTGTAACCGGAACCTAGTGAGAGTATAGAACTGAGCTGTCAATGTGGCTTCATCGAGGACAGGCGTCTCGTCCGTTTTCAGCCGAATCATGATTTGAAATTGGTCGGAATGAGGCAGTGGGCATACTGCGACCGACTTACCATGTGTGCGTGGCCACATATGCCATCGGTTGCGTGACAGCTTGTCTACCTTACCATCGACAATGAGCCATTTGTCGGATTCGTTGGTCTCTCCGACGAATCCAATACCCGCTGCTTTGCGAACAGTGCTTGAGCCTCCGTCGGCCCCAACCAAATATCTGCAGCGGACCTTCTCCCCGGAAGAAAGCTTCGCAATCACACAATCGGAATCTTGTTGGAAACCCTCAACGGCGGTGCTGAACTCAATTTTAAGACCGAGGCGATCGATCAGGCGATGCAAGATGGCGTCGGTGCGGAGCTGCGGCAGCAATAAGGTGTTTGGATAGGGTACGCTTGGAGTCGGTTTATTCCGCTGTATCATACGCCACGGCAATGTGAACGGTCCGATATGGAGGCCAGCAAGGGGGTATGCTCCTCCTTCAGCGAAAGCCTCATCTAATATCCCGAAGTCTTCAAAGACTTCCAAAGTACGAGGTTGAACTCCCTTTGCACGGGAGCCTTTGAATGCATGTGGTGCCTTGTCAATCAGTCGGACACGAAGGCCGCGTCGTAGAAGGTCGGCTGCCAGTGTGGATCCTGTTGGGCCAGCACCGGCGATTAGTACATCGATATCCTGGTGATCGGTATTTGATGACTTGCTTATAAGTTCAAATTTGGTCATGGGTTTAGTTTCCTCTCTGGGTAAAAATAAATACAAAATTCTTCTTATTGTTTCTATGAAACATTATGTTTCATAGAAACAATAATATATGAAAATTGCTGTTAACGTCAATAATGTTTCATGGAAACTTTAATTGCGTATTTACTCTTGATATACTGGTTTTAGCTTAACCAATATCGGAGGAAAGCAAATGTTAAACGAATCGGGGAAACAAACTAAGGATCGATTAATTAAAGATTTGATTGTGTCAGTAAACGATCTACAAAATAAATTCCAAAGAGACGATGGCCAAGAGAAACAATGGCTTATTCATAATAGTTCTACTCCTGTAATCGCTCAGCTGGTGAAAGATATGACTGTTAAGATGCTGCATGTGCTTAGTGCCATTGGTGAGCTTGAGCCTGTTAATGGTATTACCATTTCAAAACAATTCGGATTCTCAAAAGGGAATGTCTCTAAAATCACGAGAAGACTTGCAGATAAAAAAATGATTCATTTTGAATTTCTCCCTGATAATAGAAAGCAAATCCTGTTCCGCACCACACAATTAGGAAAAGAGATTAACCTTTTGCATCGAACCCTACATGATCAAATTGATATCGGGGTCAATCATTTCTTGCAACGGTATAACGAAGAAGAATTGCGTTTTCTAGTCAATGTTTTTCAAGAGACTTTGCACACATCATGGATTCATTCGGAGATAAATGAAGAATCAATCGCACTCAGTAATAGAGCGTCGCACACAAAAGTAGAGTCAGACACTGACAAGGCAATAACAGATTCCGATGGAATGAACGAAGTCATTGAGTTGCTCAATAAGCTGGATTCCCGTAGCTTAAAGAAAGCGAAAGCGATTCTTAACGATGTATTTTTTTCAGTGTACGAGGATTAAAGTTCCAGCAAATAAAGCAAACAGCGGCACGAAGATCCCAGAAAATACCTGTCATATATAGGATGAAAGTGTTATTGTATAACAAATTTAATATTGGGCATGCCTTGGCCGCTTCTGGCGGCAGGGAGAATGGGGTGTAAAGCCCCGCGAGTCGGTCACTGTGAAGCCTCTTTGGAGGATAAGTCAGAACACCCGAAGGCTGCCTGTGTTTCTGCCGGAACCGGGAACTACATTTGTTCGAACGCGCAATGCGTGTTCGGGTTGTTGTATTGCATCTGTTTGCCGGTTCCGGCAGGCAGATTTTTTTTATTTTGGAGGAGAGAAAATGAAACAACGACTGTTATCTCTATTACTAATGCTGGTGTTGGCGGTGAACCTGATTCCGGCGATGGCGCTCGCAGCGAGCGACTGGAACGGCTCAACTGTAAGCCAACCAGTAGCCGACAATAACGGCGTATATCAGATCGGTACAGCGGCTGAGCTGGCGTGGTTCAGGGATCATGTAAATGTAGACAAAGCCTATACCGCCAAAGCGGTTCTAACGGCGGATATTGATTTGAACGGTTACAACTGGACGCCGATTGGTGGAGGAAGTGGTTTGGCCACCCTCTATTTCGGAGGCAGCTTTGATGGCCAGGGGCATGTTGTTAAAAACTTTACGATAAACGCCAGCTATAATTTTGCGGGCTTTTTCGGGTATGTAAAAGGGACAATCGCCAATCTGCAGATCAAAGATGCAGACATTTCCTCTAGTAGCAACAATGTTGGCGGCATTGCCGGAATGATTATTGATGGGGGAATCACTAATGCCTCCTTTTCCGGAACGGTTACAAACAGTAAATCAGGCGGATATGCGGGTGGTATTGCCGGATATGTGGGAAATACAAATGCCACCTCCCCCACGATTCAAAATAGTGTAAACTACGGAACGATTTCTAGCGCATATGCGGGCGGTATTACCGCTTATGCCAAATTCTCATCGGGTATTATAAATTGCTACAATGCCGGAACGATTATAGCACCAGACACATCAACCGGCCGTGTAGGCGGTATTGTTGGACAGGTGATGAATAACACTCCGATTGACAATTGTTATAATATCGGAATGGTCAGCGGAACCAAAAATACCCCCGGCGGAATTACAGGGTTTAACGGTACTTCAATCAGTAACTGCTATTGGTTGAATCCGGAGTCTGGGGTCGCAGGGGGTACAGGAACAACAAGTTCCGTCACAAGAATCACCTCCCCCGATGGCTTGCTCGAGAAGTTGGGCAGCGCTTTTGTAGCCGATACGGGTAATGTCAACGGCGGTTATCCGATCCTTGCGTGGCAGGCGACCGGCGTTACGGGGTCAGATACAACACCGTCAATTACCCTCAAGGGCGGTACGACCCTCTATGTTCAGCAGGGGGCGGGCAATAACTATACGTTGCTGACAGCCGTTAAGACGAATATGGATGACCTTGATACGGGTGTTGTGAACTGGAGCATCCAGAAGAAGGGCGGCGGTGACGCCGCTAAGATTGCAACGATTGAGCGAATTGAAAATACGGCTGACAGCATGATCGTCAGGGCGGTAAGCGGCGGCGTTGTGATCGTCACCGCAACGGTCGATGTGGGTGGAGTAGCCTATTCGAACTCGCGCGACATTACGATCATTCCACAGATTACAACAGCGTCGATTGCAAACATGAATAAGCTTGGCGCGGTTGCCGTCGGACAGACCGTTAAGGCGACCATATATGTAAGTGGCGGCGAAGAGTACGATTACAACAACGATCCGTCGTTAACGTATCAATGGAAATATCGTCCGGCAGGCGGAAATATGATTGACATTCCGAACGCAACCAATCAGACCTTCACCATACCTGTGACGTATAACGAGTGGGATTACCTGCATGTAGAGGTCAAGTCTGGCAGTACGTTGGTTGTAGACGGGGCTAACGTATATGTCAGTATTCGTGCTGAGAATTACGGTAAACTCTATCCGGTGGCTTATGATCCAACCTTTACCCTTCCCGTCGATAAAAAGGACAACACTATGATGGCTTTGCCTGCCACGCATACAGTCGATGGTGTGGCCGCGAGCATCACATGGACTTCCAGCAATACCAACGTAATCAACGTTGACGGCACGGTGATACCGCCCAAGAGCGGTAAGGAAGCCGTAACGCTAACAGCGAAGTTTGCATATGGCGGAAGTTATGCAAACCGTACGTTTCCTATCATGGTTTGGTCGGAATCCGCAGTGGCTGAGGATGCGGCTAATCACCCAACATACCTACAAAAAGCCGTAACTGCTCTTGGTAATGGGTACAGCTTGACTCCTGTTTACGGAGCCGATACGAATGTCGCAGCTATGTTGACCGCTGATTTTACCGCCAAGGGTTATGGGGATGTGTCGGTGGTTGTTAAAGCTTCGACCGAGGTGTATGGCAATTGCGGCATTGCCTCGAACGGCGACATTACTTATTTCTATGCCGATCCCAATGGGACGCGGGCGTTGTGGTTCGGACGATACAACGTGTCTTATGTACTGACTAACGGCGATGAAAGCCTGGATCTTAACGATGTGCCCGTTACGATTCACTGGGATGCTAATGAAGTCAAGACTGTCATGAGCAGCGAAATCCTAAGTGGCGTGAACGAAACCGCCATTCTTGGGGCGAATACCGACAAGGATAACGTCACATCGAATCTAATCCTCCCTAAAGTGGTGGACGACAAGAAATGGTCGTTGATCTCATGGACGTCCTCCGATGCAGGCGCTATTGCCATCAGCAATGAAAATCAAAGCACAGCTGACACACTGTTCTCCCCTTACATTGGAAAGGTGATTCGAGGCACGGAGGACAAGGACGTTACTCTGACTGCCGCCTTTACCTTCCAACGGACCAGCAATGAGCCGCCGATCGTGATGTATAAAACTTTTACCGTCACGGTTAAAGCGCTGAGCGGGGCCGAAGCGGATGCCATACGGATAGGGCTTATACAGAAGTTGGACGCGGGTTTTGCATCTGCTGGTTTGAAGGATTACGTTACGGGGCAACAACTGAATGCGGCAGACGGCGTATATAGCGCCGTGAACGATATTCAACTGCCAACGACCCGGAATTTCGGTGTGGATGGGAAGTATTACCCGGTTACGATTACGAGCAGCGATACGGAAACGATTGTTGCGCCGGATGTGGCGAATGCCGCTCGCGTGATGGTTTATCGGCCGCTTGTGGGGGAACCTGCCCAAACCGTTACTTTGACGGTTACATTGACCGATAAGCAAAAGGGTGTAGCGGCCTCAAGGAAGTTCACAATTGAGGTACAACCGCTCACACAGGCGGAAATTGACAACGCACTTGCGTTGATGACTGTGGCGAAGGAAGGATATTTCGGCGGCCTGAACAATGGCAAATATGAGGATTCTTACTCGGTTACCGGAGACTTGAGCTCATTCAAGGAAGCGGTATGGAACGACGCGCATAACGCCGTCGCTTGGGTATATACCGAACAGAACAGGCTCCGAAACGGCATAACCTCTGACGAGCTTGATCATTGGGAGGAGCAGGAGGCGTGGCGGGCGTTCCGCTCAAGCGATCCAGCAATACTAGCCCATGAGTCGCTTCATTTAGTCGCCAAGCCCGAAGAGGATACCTTTGTACGCGTAAATAGCGTACTTACGCACGAGGTGTTCGGGAAGTATTGGAGTAAGTTTGCCGGTGCCCCAGGTTATGAAGTGTTTGACTCGCTGTACAAACAGCCAGTATCTGCATATATCATGGTGGAAGGGAAAAACCACCAGGAGCAGTCCCAAGAAACCTTATTGGCTATGCATAATTTGGCGGTTGAACGAATTGATGCGCCGATACAGGTCGGATTTACCTTACAGAGCACCGGTAGTGTGTTGATACAGACAACGGTAAGCAGTCTTAAATCGGGGTCAACTGTTTTTGAGGTGTTCCGTACAGCGCTTGCGAAGGCGGGATATACCTATACTTCGATGGGCAGTTACGTACAAGCCATTACCGATGCAAACGGAAACACGCTATCAGAGAAAGACGGTGGCCCGAACTCCGGTTGGATCTACAAGGTGAATGGTGTTATGCCTTCGATCTACATGAACGGATTTTCTTTGAAAAACGGCGACAACATTGTTGTATCTTTCACACCGGATTATACAAAAGAAGGTGGCTCGATTGGCGGTGGTCCGATAGACGGTGGTCCGATAGGTGGTGGTCCGATAGGTGGTGGTCCGATAGGTGGTGGTCCGATAGACGGTGGTCCGATAGGCGGTGGTCCGATAGGCGGTGGTCCGATAGGTGGTGGTCCGATAGACGGTGGTCCGATAGGCGGTGGTCCGATAGGCGGTGGTCCGATAGGTGGTGGTCCGATAGGTGGTGGGCCGATAGGCGGCGGTGCTGTGCAAGGCGATAAACCAGTAGAGTCCACCGACGGCAAGATTATCGTTCCTGCAGACAAAGCAGGTGAGGCTTCACTAGGTAATGCGATCCAGGTATCAATTCCTGCAGATGCTACGGAGCAAGAGCTTCGTCTGACGATTGAGCAGGTGAAACAAATCGATGCTTTAGCGAATCGTGGCGAGGTATTCGCCAGCCCGATATTTGAATTGTTGAAGAACTTCTCTGATAACTTCAAGAATCCGGTTACTTTGACCTTGATGTTCGAAGCTTCGAAGGTGCAGCCAGGACAGCGTGCCTCTATTCACTACTATGATGAAGTGGGCCAGAAGTGGATTGAAATTGGCGGAACTGTGAGTGGCGATACGATATCGGCAAAAGTAGATCATTTTACAAAATTTGCTGTTCTTATCGTAGATAACAAGACTAACGTTCCATACTTGGATATCTCTAAGCACTGGGCAGAGGCAAATATTACACAGGCGGTACAGCAAGGCATTGTGAAAGGCTATCCAGACGGAACGTTCAAGCCTAACGGGGCGATTACCCGTGCTGAATTCTCTGTGATGCTGGCAAACGCATTAAAGCTGACGGGCGAAGACGCAGTAGCTAGCTTCAGCGATGAAGCGGAGATTGGCGCTTGGGCGAAGGACGCTATTGCACGAACTGTAGCTTCGAGCATAATATTAGGCTACACGGATGGCAGCTTCCGTCCGAATGCCAATATTACACGAGCGGAACTGGCAGTTATGATTGCCAGGGCGTATTCACCAGAATTTGAGTCTAAGGCTTCGAATGGTTTTGTTGATGAAAGTGACATTCCCAACTGGGCTACAAACGCGGTGTCCTTCGTCAAGGAGCTGGGGATCGTCAACGGCCAGTCTGGCAACAAATTTGCGCCGAATGCGACTGCCACAAGAGCTGAAGCTGTCACGATAATAATGAAATTGCTGCAATTAAAGAAGTAAGAGATGATGACGCAAAGAAGCAGACCTATGGGCCATAGGCTGCTTCTTTGCCATGCAAAGTCAATTTAATAAGGCTGTATCACGGACATACAATCCCTTATTTGGACAAACCCCCTCAATTTTCGATAGATACGGACATACGTTCCGTTATTTGCAATAAATCATAGAAATAGAGGGCTATTGCCCCTAAATAAAGGCTCTCATGTCCGCTTCACGCCTAAAACCCTATTGCAATTTCAAATAACGGATCTGATGTCCGATCAGACTCTGCGGAAAGTCTCCCTAGTGGACGCCGCTTCCAAGCTGGTTTCTCAGATCTCACACTATATCAGCGCCTCAGAAACTTGCATTCCTGCTTGAGTAGATTCGCGATCTTCCACTTACCTTCCATATAGCAAAGATATTTTTATTTTTACCAAATATGTAATAAGGATTACAGTTAGGGTCAGTGTTTATGTTATATAATGGCGATTATTGGAGCTAAAAGTAAGTTGGCAAAGTAGTTGACTTAGAAACCTATCATAATACCCAAGTCATCAAGTATAGTCTCGCTAAGAATTAACCCTATTCCAATGATAAACGAGCTATTGTAATGAAAATATGAGGTAGAGGTGAATGAATTGTACAACCAGATTAAACAAAGGGTCGCCAATAAGGTTAGCTGTAATCCTTAGCATTGCTATTGTATTCAGCTCATTTAGCTTTCCATTAGCTCCAACAGCATCGGCTGTTGACGAGATATTCGAATTTAAAAGTCAATATCACATCTAAATGTAACGCGGCATCAAGAGCGGATGGTTGAAAGGACGGTCTTTGTGTGGCAAAAAAGAAAAAAGTGAAAAGAATCAACAAGATTCTCCTGACTGCGATAGCGGGAATTACGCTTATTTTGGGCGGTTTGGTGGGTTATGTTTATTTTTTCATACTTGAAAAGCCTGCTGAACCGGATAAATGGGTTGCTGCGGAACGCTATGTCTGGAATAAAATCAAGTTTGACCAGGATGCACAAGTCATTTCTGCCGACGGTTCAGAATACTATTTACTTGCCAATAAGGGAGCAGTTGCTGAAAATAAATTGATTATTTATTTTTCTGGGGGCGGTGTGGCCTGGGATGCGGTGACTGCCGCGCAGCCGATCAGTCTGAGTAATGTAATGAAGAACGGTGAGATCAAATATTACTTTCCGAACATTCCATTCTTCAAAGTAAGTACGCTTGGCGGCCTGTTGAAAAATAATAACCCTGACAATCCGTTCAAGGATTGGAATATTGTATATATCCCTTATTCTACTGGTGATTTGCATATTGGGAATGCATCCAAGGAATATACGGACGCCAAGGGCAAACCGTTTACAATGCGTTACAACGGTCAAGCAAATACGCGCGCAGCACTGGAATGGATTGCAAACCATTTCGCTGCGCCGGAAAAGATCCTCGTTGCGGGAGAAAGCGCCGGAGGATTCGGGGCTGCTTTCTGGGCGCCTGAGATTGCGAAACGCTACCCGGATTCCCGCATTTATCAATATTCGGATGGCTCCTACTTAAATGCCGACCGCTGGCCGGAAATTATCGATAACGAATGGAAGGCCAACTTTGCAGCAACCTTTGGTTATGAAGTCCACGGCGATTTGATTTCGTCCGTATTCGCGGCGAACCGCAAGCTGCTCCCGGACAACGCGGTACTTTTGCAGTCCAATACGCTTTATGATGAGCTGCTGTTCGACTTTGAAAAGGATCTGAATAATGACGTTTCGGACGATGGCGAATATATACATCGCTGGTCGGCCCGCATGCTGCAATCTGCCGGAGAGCTAACTGAAGAATTGCCAGGCTACTATTATTACATTACTGATTACAGTCTTAACGAGAAGACGGGCAGGACACCGCATACACTCTCCCCATTAAATCATTTCTACAAAGCCGAACAGGACGGTGTGAAGCTGATGAAGTGGCTGGACGATGCCGTGAATAAGGATGAATACTACTCCGTAGGGCGACATTTTCTTCCTCCCAAGCACCTTCACCGATGATCGCCGGCGCGTGAAACCCTATCATAAGTAACGGCGATTAACCTATATGAGAATGAAGAAGGTCCGTACAATTACGTTCGCAGTAATTGGCGGGCTTTTTTGTGTCTATGTGCAAGATAGGCAATGTGCAGCTATTAGACTATCCCTTTAACCAGAGCGTTTATTTTATTGGAAATAGCCGTATGCTAAAAAAAATTGTAGCAATGAAAAATATGAGGGCTCTCAGTTGTATTCATAGTGAAAGGGGGCTGAGGTGTACAGTTCATTAGAGCTCAATGAATCAGTACAGCAGGCCTTGGATCTATATTCACAAAGCATGATCAAAATTGCCTTTGCGTATTTGAAAAATATAGCTGACGCAGAAGAGGTGACTCAGGAGGGACGGTAGGGACATGACTTGCAAGAGGGCGCTTTATCTTAAAAGAGAAGATTGGAGGCTTAAGTGGGTACAAAATCTTATTGCAAATTGGATATTGATGGTATAAGTTATAAGGAGTTGAATCGCATATAAGAAACGGGTGCTTGATGAAGTCAGGCTGAGATTGCGACCGTATGTCGCTGACCGTCGATCTGATCTGGGTAATGCCAGCGTAGAGACACTTTACATTTGTCGTGCATCTTTCTTTGATGCCGCACGCTGCCTACCCTCTACGGGTGGGCTTTTTTATTACCCGTTATGCATTCGCTAAATTCTAGTTTGGCGGAAGGAAGATGTTGGAGTATGGCAGCAGAAACAGTACAAGGACAGGGACAAGGAACAAGATCAAGAGGGTTGAAGCTGACCGACATTCTGGTCACGATTGTGATTGCGGTCGTATTCGGGATCATCTACAAGGTGTGGGGTCCAATGTATGACGTTGTAAAACCGCTAGGAGTGCACGCTGAGCAGACGATTTACGGAATGTGGTTCATCGCTGGGACCTTTGCATTTCTAGTTGTCCGTAAGCCGGGAGTAGCCGTATTAGCAGAGGTAGCTGCCGCAAGCATAAGTGCTCTTCTAGGGAGCGAGTGGGGGATTTCGACCTTGTATTATGGTGTGCTACAAGGGCTTGGCGCCGAAATCATTTTCGCCATCTTCCTATATCGTAACGCCTCTGTGTGGGTTGTATCTTTGGCGGCAATTGGAGCGGCAGCGGGTTCTCTCGTATTGGATTTCGGTTACGGATATATTGAATCCCTGTCGACATGGAATTATACATTGCTCATTGGGCTTAGAGTGCTTGGGAGTATCGTCATTGCGGGAATCTTTGCCTACAGCTTGTCGAAGGCACTTGAGTTGACGGGTGTGACGAAGGTGTTCAGACCAGCTAGCAAGAAGGATTACGAGGCATTGAACAGGGTATGATGTCTGCACCCGAGATGGCGACTAGCGTGTCTAACCTAAGGCTTAAATTTTCTGGAGAGGACGCCTTGTTATTTAAGGGCGTTTCTCTTGCTTTTCGTAAGGGAGAAAAGGTGCTACTGCTTGGACCGAGTGGCTGTGGGAAATCGACCTTTCTTCAGGTGCTGAGTGGACTGATTCCAGGGTCTATTGAGGTACCGATGATAGCAGACGATATTGTCATTCCTGAGCGATGGGGATATGTGTTCCAAGATCCAGACACGCAATTTTGCATGCCTTATGTGGATGAAGAGTTGGCATTCGTCCTTGAAAATATGCAGATTTCCCGTGAGGAGATGCCGACCTTGATCCGGCGATACCTAGATCAGGTTGGCCTTAATCTACAGGGGAGCCACGTCCTCATTCAAACGTTATCCCAAGGCATGAAGCAACGGCTTGCTATCGCTTCCGTACTTGCAATGGCTCCGGATGTTCTATTCCTAGACGAGCCAACAGCTTTGCTGGACAATCAAGGAACGGAGCAGATATGGGCAACGATTAGGTCTATCGCTCAAGACAAAACATTGATCGTAGTCGAGCACAAGATTGAGGGTGTTCTCGATCTCTTTGATCGAATCGTGGTGTTTTCTCCGGAAGGAGCTGTTATTGCGGATGGTGCTCCACTACAAATTTTCCCACAATATAGAACTGAGCTTAAGGAATACGGCATTTGGTATCCAGGTGTTTGGGAGGATTACATTGAACATAAAACCCCAAGGGTACTGAAGGATGACCGCATAGCTAGTGTTCGATCCGAACCTCTGCTTGAGATGAACGGTTTTCGCGGTAAACGTGGGGATGCTTCTGTGATAGAGATAGAGGAGGCAACTGTTAAGCCTGGGCAATGGATTGGTATCATAGGAGACAACGGGGCGGGTAAGAGCTCCCTATTACTCTCCATTATGCGTCTCATCAAGACGGAAGGGATCTGTAAAGTTAACGGCCTGCAACTAAATCGAGTAGAGCAAGCAGCTGAGCATATCGCGTTCGTGTTTCAAAATCCGGAGTTTCAGTTTGTCACACATTCCGTACGTAACGAGATAGAATATTCCCTTCTGATAGAAGGGATAAGCCCCGCGATTCGTCAGGCAAAATCGGATGAACTTATAGAGGGGCTACACTTACAGGCTGTCGCGAGCTCTCATCCTTACCAGCTGTCCATGGGGCAGAAGCGTCGCTTAAGTGTCGCCTCGGCAATGATACGTGGGCAGCAAGTATTGCTACTCGATGAACCAACCTTTGGATTAGATGCGCGAAACACGTTCTCCTTGCTAGAGAAGCTGGAGCAACTTCGTTCTGAAGGGACGTCTATCCTCATGGTTACCCATGACTCTCGCATTGTGGAGCATTTCTGCACGGAGCAATGGCATATCGTAGACGGGAGACTTACCGATGCAATTAACCTTTCCCCATAGAGAAACCTGGCTCCATCAAGTGAATCCGACGCTTAAGATTGTTCTCTTCTCGTTATGGTTTTTGGCGGTTATCCTCATACACAATTTTAACGTCATGCTGAATGTAGCTATCGGATCCTTGCTGCTACTGCCATGGTCCGGTCATCCGTGGAAAAGGCTACTTCTGTATGCTACACCCTTCTTACTCGTTTTCGTATCTACTTCGACGGGGATGATGTTCTTCGGCAAGGGGGAGACGGATTGGTTTCGATGGGGATTAGTGAACATTACGGAAGAAAGCTTCTACCGCGGATTGCATCTTGGCTTCAGGGCACTTAGTATGGCGGCAGTCGGACTTTTGTTCGGTTTAACTACGCGTCCGGTTCGATTATTTTATTCGTTAATGCAACAGGGAAGGTTGGCACCCAAATATGCCTACAGCTTCTTGGCTGCATTACGATTGGTACCCATTATTATCGACGAATTTCAAACGTTACGTCATGCATTGAAGATCAGGGGAATGCGCAAACGAGGATGGTTCATCGGCTTTTACCAGCTTGTGCATAGATACGCTATCCCTCTGCTCGCGCAAAGTATACGTCGAGCCCATCGTATAGCAGTGGCAATGGAAGCTAAGGGATTTGCCGGAAGAGCCAAGAGGACCTATTATTATAGTATTGGATTTTCCTACAGAGATATCGTGTTTGTCACCTATACGCTCGCTGTGTTTGGGGTGGCGTTTCTGGCGGGGACCTATTGGCCTTACTTAGACATTATCGATGTACGCTAAACGAATTTCTATGCTCGTAGGACAGTTGGAGGTCATAACGAATGATAATTATGAATGAGAAAATAAAAGCATCAGAGGTACTGCTAACAGGTGTTAGAGGTGAGGATCTGGGAGTTGTATCGAGGGATGAAGCTCTGGCTTTAGCTCGTAAGCTGAAGGTCGACCTCGTGTGCACTTCTTTGTTCAGCAGTCCTCCTCCTTGCAAGCTGGTTACGCGAGGTGCTGCCAAGCAAGAGGCGGCGAAGGGGAAACAGGACGAACGGAAGAAGGATCAACCACTTAAGTTGAAAGAGATTAGGGTGACGGCCAATATTGAGGATCATGATTATGATACGAAACAACGACAAGCTCAGAAGCTACTTGCTTCAGGCAATGCAGTTCAATTGATCGTTAAGATTCAGGGCAAAGAGGGACCGAAGGCCAAGGAATTGCTTGAGCGATTATTGAAGGATCTTGCGGCTAATGGCAAGCGAGAGTCGGGTATCCAATTGAGCGGAAAGCAAGCTGCCGTTCGGGTCAATCCGCTGTGAGATGGTGAAATGGTAATTTGAAAAAAGGGGATAACAACTATGATTATAGATAAGCTCATAATTCCTGAACATATTGTCAATGAAGTGCGTAACAACGTAGACAACAACGAAAATGCGGGCAGGCTTACACCGCAAATATTAGAGTATATATATGAAGCGAAGTTATTCAAGCTGTTCGTTCCGGAAGCTTTGAACGGACTTATGCTACCTTTACCAGAAGCTTTACGTGTATTCGAGAAAGCAGCTTGGATCGATGGGAGCTTCGGATGGTTGGTCACGATTGGCTCTGGGGGTGGATTTTTCGCGGCAACGTTGCCGCCGGTGCAATCAAAGCTATTATTCGAAGGGGCAAATGCTGTCGTTGCGGGTAGCGGTCATGCAAACGGAATCGCAAAGCCGGTTGACGGGGGATACATCGTAAGTGGGCAATGGAAATATTGCAGCGGCTCCACCTATGCAAGCTTGTTCACCGCGAATTGCCGACTGGAAGATCAACAGGGAGAGGAAGTTGGAATTCGCTCCTTCGCCTTCCTGCCCGAACAGGTTAATATTATCCGTGATTGGAATTCCTTCGGATTAAAGGCGACGGAAAGCCATTCGATATCGGTGAAGGATGCGTTTGTTCCGTTAGAGCGCACATTCGATATTATGAGTACTCCTAACTATGAGGATCCCATTTATCGATATCCGTTCATGCCGTTTGCTCAAACTTCTTTTGCGGCCGTATGCCTCGGTATTTGTCGTCACTTTCTGGAGGAAGCACGCGCTTTCGCGGTGGCCAGACAAGAAGATTGGGCGCAAACACGCCCTCAACGACTAGAAGCCTTGTGTAGCCTTGTTCAGGAGTCAGAGAACTCCTTAGAGACTGTGGCGCGGAAGTTCTATGAAACGGTGGATCGTACATGGTCTGAATTTGTGAGAAACGGGACGATGTCGGAGCAGCAACAGCTTGAAGTCGGACAGACCTGCCAAGCATTGGCTAGAAATACATTAGACCATGCGCATGCGATTTTCCCGTTCCTCGGGATGACGGTATTAATGGAAGATACCTTGATGAATAGGTTGTGGCGGGATTTACACACGGCTACTCAGCATTCGGTACTGGCATCGGTATAACACGTTAGAGCTTCTCCATGTCCACCCGAGTGGAGAAGAAGGTTGCCCCACCGCCCATATCGGATAACCTCTGTGATGTCAGGCTGTTGATTGCCTGAACACCTTCATTGCCGTGCTCCCACCATAAGCCTTGGGTGACGAGCACGCCGGGCAATACGTTATTCGCGACTTTGACGACAATCTCACATTGTCCACGATCGTTCCATATACGAACCCGATCCCCATGCTGCAGCCCTCTGGCTGCGGCATCTTCAGCATTCATATCCGCCATCGGTTGCTTCTCCAGCTTCTTCAGTCGATCCTGATTCCCGAATGTCGAATTGATAAAGCTGTGATTCGGCCCAGACACGAGTAAGTAAGGGAAAACCTCAGGCTCCTGGAGTGGGACGTATTCAGGAACAGGAGGGAGACCCGCACGTAGCATGGCTTTCGAATATAGCTCTATTTTGCCGGATGGAGTTGGGATCTTATCAGGAAACAGCGAAGGCCGATTCAGCTTCATTTTCGCCCAGCCCTCCCGCTTCAGCTCCTCATAAGTTAGACCATCTAAAAAAGGAGTATTAAGGTCCAAAGCCTGTCGAATCATTTGCTCTTCGGTAATGTCGAAAATGTCCGGCTCAAAACCCATGCGCATGCCAAGCTCTTTGAATAACGTAAAGTTAGATTTGCATTCTCCCATAACTTCGATGATCGGTTCGTGCAGCTGTAGGTATAAGTGCCAGTAGGAGGAGTACAGATCACGATTTTCAAAGTGGCTCGTGGCGGGTAGAACGATATCCGCGTAACGGCAAGTGTCGGTCAAGAATAAGTCGTGCACGACGGTGAACAAATCTTTCCTCAATAAGCCCTGCCGCACTTTATTCTGGTCGGGAGCGACAACGGCTGGGTTGCTATTATATACGAAGAGGAAATCTACGGAGGGTTCTGCAGCAAGCAAAGCTTCTCCAAGACGGTTCATATTAATGGAGCGCACGTTGCGATCGGGTAACAGATCAGGCCGCTCTATCTCATAGCTGTTCAAGGAGGAATAATAACCGTTGCCTTTAAGTGCTCCACCACCGAGGACTCCCCATTGGCCGGTTAATGCGGGCAAGCATACAATTGCACGAACGGCCATTCCGCCATTGTCGTGATGCTGCAAGCCGTTGCCGATCCGTATGAAGGATGGAGCAGCTGTACCGTACTCTCGAGCAAGCTTGATGATCACATCGACGGGTATACCCGTAATTTGCGAGACTTTCTCTGGAGGATACAATTCAGCTTGAGTAATAAGCTCCTCATATCCCGTTGTGTACTTCTCTAGAAACGATACGTCCGTCATTCCCTCTTTAATGAGGATATGCATCATCCCAAGCGCTAGAGCCGTGTCAGTACCGGGTAAGATTGGAATGAATTCATCCGCCCATTTGGAGGTTCTGTTCCGGTGGACGTCTATATGTACGATTTTGGCTCCACGCTTACGAGCCTCCGTTAAATACATGACCTGATGCATGTTTGTAGAAACCAGATTACATCCCCATACGAGCACGTACTTCGAGTGTATCGTGTCCTCGGGATCGATTCCGGCTGAGGCGCCCATCGTATAGTTGTAACCGGCTGACCCTGCAGCATTGCATATCGTTCTTTCAAGCTGGCTTGCACCAAGTCGATGGAAGAACCGTCGATCCATTCCTTCGGCATTTAGAATTCCCATGTTTCCATAAAAGCTATAAGGGAGTATGGTTTCTGCACCCTTGTCGGATATCGCAGCTTTTATTCGCTTAGTCATTTCTTCATAAGCTTCATCCCAGGTGATACGTTCGAATTCTAGCGTGCCTTTGGGACCAACTCGACGCAAGGGATGAAGAAGTCGATCGGGATGATAGACTCTTTCATTCAAATTCCGAACTTTATTACATATCGCACCCTGGGTTACTGGGTGGTCGGGATTGCCGTCGATCGACACGATGGTGTTATTCTCCATTCGTACATTCAAGCTACAGGTATCTGGACAATCGAATGGACAGACTGACCTGACTACCGTGCTTTCGTTTGTTGTCATGCTACATTCACGCTCCATTCCTTCATAGAAGTAATTATATCGCAAAGCGCGGGGGAGATGAGAGCCCTTCGCATAAGATCTTTAATAACGGCTATCCTAAACAAGCTACGCTTGTAAATAAAGGGGTGGCAAGGTGTTGTTTGGAACAAAGGAGTTGTGGAAATGAAATTGTCAGGAGATTAAGTTTGCTTTTTAATCAGGAACCTGTTATAGTAAAAACTATCGAAATCGTGACCTGGATTCACAAAATGGAAAGGGTTATTATTTTGGAAGCGACCTTTTTCATGGTGTGGATTTTTTATTCGTATGAATAAAAAAGTTCATGAGGCAATAGAAGTTGGAGGTGAATTACATGCAAACAGGTACAGTTAAATGGTTTAATGCAGACAAAGGCTTTGGTTTCATCGAAGTTGAAGGCGGCAACGATGTATTCGTACATTTCAGCGCTATCACTGGTGATGGTTTCAAGACTTTGGACGAAGGCCAACGTGTTGAATTCAATGTGGTACAAGGCAACCGCGGACCACAAGCGGAAAACGTTGTTAAATTGTAAATCAAACACGAAAATACCCTTAACGTTCGTTGAGGGTATTTTCTTTTGGTTATGCTATAAGGAAAAGGGGTCTCGTCCATGTACTCACGGAAAAAGGTTTTAGAGGAAATTCCTGAAGAAATGACGGCGGTCTGGTCCTGCACGAGTGAAGGCTGTAATGGGTGGATGAGAGATAATTTCGCGTTCGAGACAGTTCCGACCTGTGGGTTGTGCCACAAGCCGATGGAAAGCGGAATGAAGATGCTTCCATTGCTTGTAAATACGAATCGGGATCAAAAAACCCTTCGTAAAGGCGTTTCAATAGGATAACCAAGATTATGCAGGAGAGCACCGCGAGAGGTGCTCTCCTTCTTTGTGTTTAGCTCTTGTTCTTGGCGATGGAGACGATAACTGTCTTCGTGGCAGATTCGATTCTAATGTCCACCGTGTCCTCACCAATCGTCATTTTCTTAGAAGATAATGCTTTTCCGGCAGCCACGTCCGTACAAACCTCTTTAAACCAGTTGCTAAATGTAGCTGCGTTATAACCGAATAAGAAGTTGGTGAATACCTCGATTGCTTCCTGATTACGGGCTAACGTACCCTCGCGAAGCTGGATCGTGATCCCGTAGGTGTTGTATTGCGGGTCGAGCCATAAGGCTGTTTCTTCCTGCAACTTGTCGGCACCAGGAGCAGGAGTTGTAAAGCTGTTTTTTTCCTTCTGATCCTTAAACAATCGAAGTGTTGTATCGGACAGCTCTTGATTCGAGCCTCTCAGTTGGCCTGCCAGTTTCAAAGTGTCGTAAGCATCGCGCATTCTTTGATCTGGGAAAATGACTACCTTCGATCCTCCGCCAACTGTAGGGACGGAAAGCTGCAGCTTATTCGTTTCGGAAGGTTTAACCACAATGCGCTGCGCCTTATCCGTTAACCTGTTCAATATGACCAGCGATTCTGCCCGAGTCACTTTGTCGCCTACACCGAAATAACCGTTCGGATAGCCTTGCATAATCCCCTTAACCAAAGCTTCGGCAATGAACTTCTGCTCGCGTTCAGTTGCGCTCATCAAATCGCCATAAGATTGCGCGAGCTGCTGGCTGAACTGCCCGTCTTCCAGAAACTCGGTTTCCTGAAGCGTGTAGAAAATAATCTCCGCCACATTTTCCCGTGTCATATCGCTTTGGAAATCGCTGTAACGACTTTTGTTAAGGAAATGAAGATCACTGGCGACATCAATGTAGGGCTTTGCCCAATAGCCAACGGTCGCGGGCTTGAACGTGTAATAACGGTAATCCTGCTTGAGAATCGTTTGATTTTCAGTGCTTAAGGATTGTAAGAAGGAGGAGCTCCAGCTCCGTTCCCCGTTCTGATGGAGCGTAGTGTAAGAAAGCATGAGCATCTTAATAAATTGATCGACCTTCACCGGTTGATTAGGCTGGAAGGTTCCGTTCGGATAGCCGTCGAGAATTTCTTTGGCAACCATATCGTTTATGGTTTTCTCTGCCCAGTGCCCTTTAACATCCTTAAAGGGAGAAGCTTGTTGTTCCTGTGCATAAGTTGCGCTGCCTGTAAATAATAACGCGATAATTAAGCTGAATATTGTTAAGTGACGCATGAGGACCCTCCTGTGTGTTGATTGCCTTTAAACAGACTTATTAAGCTAAACATAAATAGATTGAGGTTGGAAACAGCCGTGAAGACTATTATGTTGATAGGATCAGTGGGTCTTAAGGCGTGTTTGAGATATGCCTAAAGACTACCCTTCCGCGTAGGGCAAGATGTTCGCGTCGCCAAACATTACCATGGTACTATGCCGATATATAAAGTACGAACCATTTATGGGGGTGCTTGATATGTCCAAGCCAACGATCTTCGTGTTTACTGGAACGAGTGGATCAGGACGTAAGACGGTTGCTCGGAAAGCGGGAGAGCTGATCGGTTGGACGGCAGTGCGTTCCTGCACGACACGTGCTCCACGAAATCCGGATCATCCTGATGGAGATTATCACTATATTGGCCCTGAGCAGTTCGTTGAATGGGAACGTGAGGGAAGGTTTCTGCAAACCGTGGAGATGGACAGAAACAAATATGGTGTCCTGCGCGATGAACTGGAAAGAGCAATAAATGGCAACTTAGGAGAAGGCGTCTATCTCGTCCTTAATCGGGAGGGGGCGGCAGCTCTTAAGCAGCTCTATGGAGAGCGGCTTGTACGGATATTCATCTATGTGGATAAGCAAACGGTGCGGGAGAGATTGGAAAGCAAAGGGGCTCCCTACGAGGTCATCGAGAATTATTTGGATCACTATTCCGAAGAAGTGACTTATCGCAAGGTTTGTGAGCATGTATTCGAGAATGTGGACTTGAACCGAACAGTTGAAATGATTAGCGAAGCCGTGAAATCTTATAAATAGACAAATATTAAAGCCTCCAACCACTTAGATGAACTGCACCTCAATTGTTAGGATGTGTCTAACAATTGGGGTCAGTTCAAGAGTGGAATTGGAGGCTTTTCTAGTTGATTAGGAACGATAGGATATGGCGGATTACGCAGTTTGCTCCTTGATTTGAGCTTCGATCTTCAATTTTAATTGTGATCTTTCCTCATCCTTGAGCAATTGTAACATTTGACGCCATTCTCTCGTTTGTAATATTTTGAATAATAGTGTTATGTATAAGTCTTGTCAACTCGATGAGTGGGCTGAAGAAAATAGCTTAAAAATTATGTAAAGAATTACATATAATAAGGACGGATTTGTATCGAAGGAGTATAATATAGGTTCGAAGAGAAAGGGTGGGGAACGTTGGCAGGGTTGAAAAATAAGCTATCACCGTTAAAGGCAGTCGTATGGACACAATTTTTAAGTGCATTCGCGGATAATCTAAATTTCTTTCTTATCGTAGGGTTAGTTAAGCGTGAAGGTGTATCGGACCCCGATGGAATGATAACTTATATTCAAATCGCTTTTCTAATTGCTTATGTCCTATTAGCTCCAATTGTAGGAGCTTTCGCAGATAAAAAGGCGAAATCGAATGTTCTACTACTAGGTAACATACTGAAAGCAACGGGGATTTTTCTGTTACTACTCGGAGTATCTCCAGCGATATGTTATTTCTTTGTAGGTGTGGGCTCTGTTGTTTACTCCCCGGGAAAATATGGGATTTTGGCGGAATTAACGAAAAACGAAGGCGAGCTTCTAAGAGCGAACGCGCAAGTAGAGGGAACAACCATATTAGCAATTTTGCTCGGTACGGTTGCAGGAGGCTTTCTTGCTACGAATTCTGATCTTCCAGCGATCCTTGTCTGTCTGTTCATCTATTTAGTATCGCTCGGTATGACCTTTCTCATTCCGGCTAAATCAGGCAATCCAGACATTCGTTATGGAAAAGCTTCATGGCAGTTTTTCTACGATGTAGTTAAGCTGTTCAGGAACCGGAGAAGTCGGTTCTCGCTACTTGGGACTGGGGCGTTCTGGTTAACTGCTTCTGTGCTTCGTATCGCATTGATTGCATGGCTACCGTTAAATTTAGGGATCGAAGATACGGACCAGCAGTCGATGATTATCGGAGTTACGGCTCTTGGTGTTGTCGCCAGTGCATGGCTGACTCCTAGGCTCGTACCAGAGGGTAGACTGTATAGAGGATTTTTCTACGGGATTGGTATGGTTGCAGCTGTCATGACTGCTAATTTCACGAACCAGCTGTGGATGACGGTTACTTTGCTATTCATTACCGGAGTCATGGGCGGTATTTTCCTTATACCACTCAATACGATGCTTCAAGAGGCAGGAAAAACCGCCATTGGCTCTGGTCGGACGATCGCCGTTCAGAACTTCGTAGAAAATAGTCTGACGGTTATTGGGCTATTCCTATATCTAATGTTTAGGAAGATGAATGTTCCGGTTAATTTTTCAATTATGGGTATCGGAGCGGTACTCACTTTATTTTTCATCTATTTGGCTTTCCAGGTTGGCGCAGTAAGAGCTAGCTATTCGCGTAAAGAGATGACGTGAATGAGCTGAGGCCCAGCGGTCACCTTAATGACGGCATGGCTAGAGTCATATTCTGCGGACCCTAGACCAACGTCGGTTGACGTCTCGGTACCAAGAACGTAAAATAGGTCGTCGGAGAGCGTGCGAATGCATACGTCTTTCTCATCTTTGCTGAGGTCTTCCCAGTCCGCTGCTTCCATCTCAAATGCCTCGTAAAATTGCGGTATTGTGGTTAACGCACGAGACAAGTCATCGAGAATGTGATCATAAGCTCTATTATAGGTAATTGCCATAGAGGATCTTCCTTTCAAGTTTTGTTTCATTATACGCGATGCCTTATTCTTTAGCTAACCTTTAGGAGAACTTCCTTTAAGATAGACTTTAACACTGCGTTAACATTCGATATAATAGTAAAGGCTCTGGAGGTGAATAGCATGAAATCTTTAAGACTAGGTGTATGGTTTTCTAAGCCGTTTATCTTCTTTACCTTATTAATGGTGATCAAGATTTGCTTGGCTAGATTCGTTATTTTTGATAGTGCCTCATTATGGCTACAGATTGCAACGGGGATACCCTCAGTCTGGGTGCTATTCTGCTTAATTGAGTGGATTGCTCCACGTAGAAAATTAGGGGTATATATAGCGGTTAATTTATTGATAACGACCATCTTCTTCGCAGTTATTATGTATTATAAATATTTTGGTGTTATTGTTACGTACCATGCCTTGCAGCAAGTGAACCAGGTAACGGAAGTAAAGGGTAGCGTCTTCTCCTTGTTACATCCGTATTTCTTGTTTATCTATACCGATATTGTTGTCTTCCTATTGTTATACATGAATCGCAAGTATCGAAGCTGGGGCAAATCAATTGCCGTTCGTGAATCGAATGTGCTTATCTCAGCTCTATTCGTTGTTTCCTTGGCAGTTAGTGTGACAAGTGTTTGGGTTCATCGTGATAGCCTAAATGAACTGAAGCAGGCCGAGAACATGGGGATATTGAATTATGAGGCCTATGCGATCATTTCTAGCCGCTCTGAAGTGTTGGAAGATCCGAGCAACATTACAACTGAAGCAATCGCTACGCTTAAGGAAATGGAATCTCCGGAAGTACCTCTCTATTGGGGGGAGGCGCAAGGGAAGAATGTCATTATTCTGCAGTTGGAGGCGACTCAGAACTTCGTGCTTGATCGGAAGATCGATGGTCAGGAAATTACGCCTGTCTTGAATCAATTGATTAAAGAGCATTTCTATTTCCCGAATTTTTATCAGCAAGTGGGTCAAGGGAATACTTCGGATGCTGAATTTGTCGTGAACACTTCTTTTTACATTCCTCAGCATGGCGCTGCTGCCCAAGATTATGGCGATCTGGCGCTACCAAGCATGCCTAAAGTGCTTGAGGAGCACGGTTATCAGACGGCGACATTCCATACGAACAATGTGCAATTCTGGAATCGTAAGGAGCTTTACAAAGCCCTTGGCTTCCAGCATTATTACGACGCTGAATTTTTCGGTAACGACGATATGGTTTTTTTCGGGTCTTCAGACGAAGTGTTGTATGATAAAACAGCTGATGAATTGCTGAAGCTAAGCCAAACGGGCAAGCCCTTCTATGCTCAACTTATCTCCATGTCCTCTCATCACCCGTTTAATATCCCGGAGCGTAAAGTCCGTTTCCAGCTACCGGAAAGATATGAGGACACCTTAGTAGGCGACTACATCCAAGCTCAGAACTACACTGATTATTCGATTGGCTTGTTCATTGATAAGCTGAAGAAGAATGGTTTGTGGGATAATTCGGTGCTAATCATTTACGGTGATCATCTAGGCTTGCCCATCTATTCGTTAAGTGAGCATGAGAAAGGTCTAATGAAAGAAATTTACGGCAGGGAATATCAATTTACAGAGATGATGAATATTCCTTTGATTGTCGCTGCACCTGGCATTACGGAACAGAAACGTTTGCCACAAACAGGGGGTCAGATCGATATCTTTCCTACAGTGGCTAATCTTCTAGGGATCTCACTGCAAGACCATATCCATTTCGGGCAGGATATTCTGAATAACACGAGTAACTTGCTTCCACAACGATATTATTTGCCTTCCGGATCATTCATAAACGATAAAGGCATATTCGTACCAGGACTTAATTATAAAGACGGAGTAAGATACCCTTACGACGGAGCGATACCCAATGAGACCGATACTACGGAAGAGGAATATAATCGAGCGTTGGAGCTTTTGAAGCTATCGGACAGTTACGTGAGTCATCTGCCTAAGCATGATTGATCTATCGATGTTATAGGTATTTTAAGGGGGGTTAGGTAGTGGCGCTTAGAAATATAAATTGGAAAAAGTACGCTCCGTTGCTATGGATGCTAATGTTTCCTGTTCTTGGGTGGATGTACGCTGCAACTAACAATGTTGAAGGTCAAGAGGTGTATCGGCTAATTACGAAGGTTGATGAAGCGATCCCGTTCATTCAAATTTTCGCATTGCCTTACTCGATCTGGATATTTTATATTTATGTTTGTTTGATTTACTTCTTCAAGAAGGACCCCAATGTCTATTATCGTTCACTCATGACTTATGCCATCTGCGCATTGTTGTGCTACTTGATCTATTCCGTATTTCAAACGACAGTTGACCGACCGGTTGTAGTTGGTAACGGCATAGTATCTGACGTCATGCGCTATATTTACAATCGAGATCAGCCTTATAACTGTTTTCCGAGCATACATTGTTTCTCAAGCTATATGGTGATGAGAGCGATATGGACCAGCTCTTTCCGTAATAAATGGAACATCATTCTTATTACTGGAATGTCGAGCACTATTATTATGTCCACATTATTCGTGAAGCAACACGTCATTATGGATGCATTGGCTGGTATTTTTATGGTCGAAGTTGTTGTGGCCGTCATTATTCTCTTCGAGCGTAGGTTTAAGCTTTCGCGCGCGCGTCAGAAGAGTACATTTGAAGCTTAAGCATCGAATATAAGAAAAAGGCTGATAAACCCGACAGATGTAATGATCTGCACGAGGTATCAGCCTTTTCTATGATCTACTAAACGATTTACTAGATAGTGGGTAGACATAATCGGCGTAAATGTAACTTGATTTGGCTAGTGGTGTATTCTTTCTCCTGTTTGATATGGAAGTATCCATTGGGAGACAAGGAGCAAATGATGAAATGAGCAGTTAGATCTGCATCGAAAGGTGGCTGCAAATCGGATTGGACTACTTCGGATAGAAGCTCAGATATTTTTTTTCGGAAGAAATGGTACATGGGGGAGTGAAAATAGTTTCCCCGTTCATCCTCGCAATTCATCTTGGATTCCATCGCGGTAACCAAACCTGAGATCAAGCTAGATTTTTCCTCAATGGCATCTATCCAATAGTCAATAATTCCTCCCAAGCGTTCGCCTGCTGGAGATTGTTTGTTTTCTTCAAGATAAACAGTGATCAGTTCTACAAGCTGATGTCCGTAATCATCTAGAATATCTAGACACAGATCGCCTTTATGAGCATATCTGCGGTACAAGGTTGCTTGTCCTATGCCAGCTGTCTTGGCGATTTGGTGCATGCTAACCGGCTGGACGCCATGCTGGTTAAATAACTCATTGGCGGTTTGCAGAATCAATTGACGGTGCTCTACAGCATCCTTGCGTTCCCGACGAATTGACACAGAAAGACCTCCTCGCTTTACTGAAATTTAACATTTCGCATATTGACAACCGGACAATTGTCCGGTAACATCGAGATTAAACGGACAATTGTCCGGTAATGCTGCGGGTTACCTTCGTAGGGTCCATATGTACTTATTGTACCGTCAAGTCAGAGTGCGGTCAATGGACGAGAGAGACTGCGCGAGGGAAGCTCCTTAATTTGGGTAGGAGGTACGATATGTCTTCGAAAACAGCACCACCTGTATTAACAGAAACGCCATTCTCAATACGTACGATTTTAGGTCCGTTGGTGGCAATCGTTATTGGAATCTTTATGGTCATCTTAGATGGAACGGCCGTTAACGTCGCTCTACCGAAGCTTCAGCAAGAATTTGAATTGTTGAACCTCTCGCTAGTTCAATGGACTGTCATTGGCTATGCACTAGCGCAGGCCGCAGTTATTCCTTTGGCTGGCTGGTTATCAGATCGATTCGGAGCTAAGAAAGTATTCTTGATTTCAGTCGGATTGTTTACGATTGGGTCGTTACTTTGCGCATTAGCAACAAGTGTTGAAACACTTATTGCCTTCCGGATTGTTCAAGGCTTAGGCGGAGGCGTCGTCGTTCCGATTGCCATGGCGTTCATCTATCGCCTGTCTCCCCCAGGTAAGGTTGGGGCGGTTATGGGGATGATGGGGATTCCAATCTTGTTAGGTCCTGCTTTAGGGCCTGTAGTGGCGGGATGGTTTGTTGAATATCATAGCTGGCAGTGGATATTCTTGATTAACTTACCTATCGGTGTTATTGCAATCATTCTTGGAATTCGTACGTTACCTAATATGCAACGTCAGACGGTTGCTTCGTTGGATTTGTTTGGGATGATCCTTGGACCGTTGGCTTTTGCTGCTCTAGTGTTCGGAGTTTCGAAGGGCGGTATTGACCCGATTACGGGTGAATCCACTTGGACTCAGCCTGCTACATTGATCGGCATAGGTGTCGGACTCGTGGCATTAATTCTATTCGTTCTTGTGGAATTAAACCGTGATAATCCATTGCTGGAGCTTCGGGTATTCAAATCCGGTAACTTCACGAAAGGGATTATCGTACAATGGATTTCGCAGATCGCGATGTTCGGTACTATGTTCCTTGTTCCTTTGTTCTTGCAACAAGCGCATGGATATAGTCCATTGAAAACGGGTTTAATTATGCTTCCGCAGGCGTTAGCGTCAGGCTTATTTATGCCAATCGGAGGTAAGCTGTCTGACCGTTTCGGTGCTCGACCGCTTGTCATAGCGGGTATGGCCCTAACGACAGTGGCGGCATTGTTGTTATCCAACATTTCAGGAGACTCTGGAATAAGTTCAGTTATGCTTCCCCTTGGTTTGCTTGGGGCTGGAATGGGATTATTCATGATGCCACTTAATAATCACCTGATCCAATCCGCACCGCAGAATCTAGTAGGGCGAGTAACCTCCCTTACGAATGCTGCACAGCAGGTTATGATGTCGTTTGCTATTGCGATCTTAATGACGATTTCTTCTACGAAGATGCAGAACCTCATGGTTGAACAAGGTAAACAGCAGCCGGATGTTCATTTGTTTGCATCGTCATTCGGATATACGTTCCTCATCCTGCTTGGAATTGCGATTGTCGGTGGTCTACTTGGTCTCATGCTTCAGAAGCCTAAGATGGTGGAAGGCGAGCATGGAAGTAAGACAGAAATTCCGGTCATCATTGGTCACTAATTCGAAGTAAGAAGATAATAAGGCAGCATCCCGCTTTGAAGGGGATGCTGCCTTTATTAATTTGCATGCTATTTCAACATATAATATTCAGTTTCTTTGATAGCATCCAGGTCCACACGATCAATAGCCAACTCTGCGGCTTCACCTTTGTCGATTAGTTTTGCTGTCGAGATGACTTCTTTTACGATTTCAGGTTCATAATGAGTTGGGATTACGAGAATAGGTTTGACTAGCTCAAGAGCTTTAATCGTACTTGCAGTAGTCGCACTATTGTCGCTTATGTTCGAGAATCTGGTGAGCATAATGTCGATCTTACCGATTTTCTCTAATTGCTCTGGGGTGAGCTCATCCTGTCCTAGATCACCAAAGTGAGCAATACGTAAGCCATCTACCTCGAAGACATAGATATAGTCGCTCGGGGCTGCATCGAAGAATGTAGGCGTATGGCTAGCTTTGATGGATGTGACATTCATATCCTTGATCGTGAAGGAATCCTCTTGAGAGATGGATATCTTGGCATTAGTCGAGGCCATAACAAATTTCTCATCATAGTGATCGGTGTGTTTATGGGTAACGACAACGATATCTGCATTAAGAATCTTGCTATCGCTCCATAGGGAGTAGGGATCAACTATGGCAACTGTGCCAGCTTTGGAAACAATCGCATAGGACGTGTTGTTAGCGCCATCCTTCGCCGTAGAAATGTTGCGAACTAAGGTTTTGCCTGTTGTATTCTTTAAGGTTTCAGCATCAAAGGTCATGACGGGCTCAGGGCTTTCTACGGGAGCAGATTGTGCAGCATTAGGGGTTTCTGAAACGGGGCTTGCAGCTGGTGCGTTCGTTGTGCTTGGTGAGCTAACAGAAGGGGATGCAGGGCTTTCTGTTGAGTTGCCGCAAGCTTGGGCAAGGAATAGAAAGGGAATACTTAAAAGCAGCATACGTGTCTTGCCAAATCTCATATTAGACCCTCCTTGTAAGTGCTACGCATCGCATATCGGCGTCGCTACTAAATCTATGTTACTAGATCGTTAAGGGGAGTAAATATAGCCAATCGTCAGCGATTGGGTGTCAATTGGCAACAATCCAAGAAGACCAGGGTAGCAGTTACCCTGGTCTTCTATTACATAGGCTGAGGCATCCGACAATATAGATTTCTAAACTCTGCAGGAGAGCAACCAGAATGCTTGCGGAAGGTGCGAATGAAATGAGCATTATCGCGTAGTCCTACGCGAACCATAATCTCTTCGGAGGGTAACAAGGTATTTCGCAACAAATCGCTAGCCATCTGCATGCGTATGGAGTTCAAGTAGGACATAATGGATAAGCCAGTTGAAAGCTTGAAGTTCTGATTTAAGGTTGTTTTGTTTGTATGGAAGAGCTTGGTGAGATCTTCGATCTTTATTTTATTTTTGTAGTTCGTATGTAGGTGAAGGATGACGGGGTGTATTTTCTCAGAGGCAGCGCTAGGTATAGGTTGGACTGTCGGCTTCATTTCCCCATAAGCACGTCTTAGGAGAGCGAGTATCTCGATCAGAATGGAACGACTGCGGCAGGGCCATTTGCTATCGGGCTGGTTGACCAACTGACGCTCGACTTCCTCGATAAGGTGATTTCCATAGTTGGCTAACGCAGGGTCAATGGGGACGATGATAGGCTGATTACTATTGGTGTTAACGAGGCGATCACGAAAAGGATCTAGATACCACATATCTTGTTTATCTCGCTCGGAGAAGGTGACAAATGTTTCTTGGGTTAATTCAAAGCTGAACAAATCATTAATTAAATTGGGATGAAAGAAAACCGATTTGGCTTTCATATAGGAGCCTGGAAGCAGATGAAAGGAATCGCGTTCATTTAAGCAATAGAAAGCAGGACTGTGGATCGGATAGGAAGCGCCTTCAATTTCACAAACGCCTGTACCATCTAAGGATAGCAATAAACGATAACGCTCATGGCGACCTTCATTAAAATTAGTCATTTCTTCTGAACTTACCCACATAGGATGAGTATAGCCAGACTGGTGCATCCTACCTATCGTTGATAACTTCATAAGTGAATCCTCCACTCCTAAGTTATTTTGGATATTGGACGACCCCCGTAGACGAGTCTGACGGGGGTCTTATTATTGAAGCGCAACCGCGCGATTCTTCCTGATTTCACTTTCCACGAACACAACGATAGCCCTACCTCTCCATCGTTCTTGCGGCTCCAAGACCGCTCCAGTGAGAATTCGTGTTTCCTTCCAGCAGCCAGTTCATTGATTTAATAAGGAATGTGTGGGAAAACGGAGGAATATTACCCTTTATTTGAGGAAAAACCTGAGGGTTACTACTTCTACAATTTAATATTATACTCCTTTGACTAATAAATGTCAATCTTCTAGCCGATAACCATATCATATTATTCGATTTTCAACTCATGAAGAGTAGGTGTTTTTGACTGATGGTTAAGTATGCTCATGTTAAATGGTTTACGGATGTTACACCGGTCAAAGAAGCGCTGGACAACGTCCTGTCCCCCGTATTTATGGGTACCGCTCTAGCTATCGCTTTGTTACTAGCTGTATTGACCCAAGTGCTGCCTTCTATTATGAAGATATCCGTGATGGGGAAATTAGATCAACAGGTGGAGCGCCTGCGCCCGAAGTCATTTCTCATCCTGCAATACGGAACGGCAGTGGCGTTACTTTGGTCACTTCTAGAAGGAACCTTGTTTGCTCCTGAGTTTGCTTCTCCTGAGGGTGGAGTTACGATTGCAATAGGGATCGCGATTGCCATGCTACTTATTCCGCATCATCTTACTGCTAAAGCAGCAGCGCTTGTTCTGGTCGGGTTATATGTTTATTACATAGGACAATACGGTCTATTTCACATGCTGGATTATGGTTTCTATTTGGCGATTGCTGCAGCTCTCGGACTTTACCGGACGGTATTCGAGAAATGGTCGTTCCCACTACTCTATTTGGGTACGGGACTTTCGTTATGCTGGGTAGCGGTTGAGAAATGGATCTATCCGGCTATGAGTCTAGATATTGTGGAGAATCATCATGTGCCTACATTCGGCTTCGATCCTGCAGTATTCATCGTATTGGCTGCATTTATCGAATTTGTCGTCGGGTACTTGCTCGTTGTAGGGATATTGAATCGATTGTTATCTATCGTCTTAACGCTAATCTTTATCATGACGACGATGCTGTTCGGATATGTGGAGATCGTAGGTCATTTCATGATTCATGTCATTCTAGTGTTATTCATTATTGAAGGCGTGAGCTTCTACAAGCCACCAGTTGATATGCATAAGACGAAGCTGGATCGGATTATATTCGTTGCCCTTAACTTCTTGCTTGTGCTTGCGATGTATTTGCTGCTGTACTACAGGTTCGCATAAGCTAATATTACAGTACAAGCTTGCAATGATTGTCAGTTGCAGGTGTCAGGTGTCAAGAACCTTGTCCCATAACAAGTCGCGTAATTCGCGGCTTTTTTTATTTATGGGATCAAGTTCTTGTTATTTGACGTTGACAAGAACATTGTCCCATTCCCGATCTGTGTCAAGATGAAACACATCTAGCATTTCAAGTTAAGGAAAGCCCCAGCCCCTTCCGTAGAAGAGTTTAAGTATTTGTTAAGCGGCTTATGATAGGATGCTAACGGAAAATGAAATAAAGCGAATCAAGCGGCGGGAGTTGAATCGGTGCCGACTGACCGCAAAAATCCGATCACATTTATAGCAGAAAACTCTATCATCTATTTAGGAAGGAATGGGTATGACGATGAAAACAAAAACAACGAATCGGTTTATGGCTTTGATGCTGATCAGCGTCTTGATGGCTACTCTCGTTCCGATGGGAACCGTGTTTGGCAGTGCTTATACCACTTGGAACGATATCACGGGTACGTCCAGTTTGACGATTCCAAATGGCGTAGCAACGGATCCTTGCGGCAACGTATATGTAGCCAATACGGGATTGGACAACTATTACGCCAATACCAATAAAATAAAAAAGTATTCGAACGGAACCTGGAGCGCGGTGACGGGAACGGGGAATATTCTTCTAAAACCGACAGGCATCGCGGTCGATCCGAACAATGGCGACCTCTACGTGACGGAAGTGTTTCATGGCAGTCCTGCCACAAAGAGGGTGAGCAAGCTGAACAACGACGTGTGGTCGACCGTTGCCCTTAACGCGGGCGTTACGTTGATCAATCCACGCAGCATCGCCGTGGACGCTTCAAGCAACTTGTACGTAGCCGATTCGGGCAACGACTCCGTTCCGGGAACGAGCAGAATTTACAAATATACAAGCAGCTCTAACCTATGGTCGGACATTACGAACGGGTGGAGTTTCACAATGGCATCCGCGATTGCCGTTGATCCTTCCGGAAACATCTATGCAGCCGACTGGAAGTATAGCGGCAACTTCGGAAAAGTGGTGAAGCTGCCATCAGGCAGTTCGTCCTGGACAGACGTCACAGGTACACTGGCAGGTAAGCTGACTTTGCCGCAGGGTCTGGCTGCCGATGGTCTGGGTGATGTTTACTTGACGGACAATACGACAATCAGCGACAAGGATGTTAGCAAAGTCTATCGATTCTCGAATGGCGTCTGGCAAGACATGACGAACGGCGAAAGCTTTGGTGCGGGTGCGCTTCATGGCATCGCCGTAGACGGACATCAGCATCTGTATACGGTCGAAGGTACCGCCCAATTACCAAACAAGGTAAGAGCGCTTTACAATACGGATTTTTCGTATGGCATCGCCTCTATTGCCAATCAGTCGTTGACTAAGCTTACTTCGGGATATGCCAGTGGTACTCAGCAAACGAGGACGATTAAAGTAACTTCCACCGGCACGGGTGACGTTAGCGGCTTGACCGTAACGTCCAGCGACACCGATAAATTTATCGTGACGCAGCCCAATACGCCGCTTTGCGGAATGTCTTCGACCACGACATTCACGGTCAAAGCGAAGGACAACTTGCCCGTAGGAACGCATACGACGACGGTAACCGTATCAGCGCCGCGCGTCGCGAGCAAGTCGTTCACCGTGACACAGATCGTCGATCCGAGTTACAAGATTGCCCCGGTAAGCAATCAGACATTGCAGTTTTTAAAAGTGGGCTACGCGGTGGGAACGCAGGAGGAGAAGACGATTGATATCTCCTCTGCCGGCACGGGAGTATTGAATAACCTTACGATAACGTCGAGCGACACGACGAAATTTGTCATGACTCCGCCAGCCGTCACAACTTTGAACCCGTCAGCATCCACGTCGCTGAAGATCAGGGCGAAAGATAATTTGCCGGTGGGTACGCATACGACGACCATCACCATTTCCGCTGACAACATGCCGAACACGACATTTACAGTGACGCAGAAGGTGGGCAGCTTTGATGTAGCCCCGATCGTGGATCAGGCGCTGAAAGACTTGAGCGTTAACTATACGTTGGGGACTCAGGAAAACAGGGTAGTTACGATCAAAGCGTCCGGTACGGAAACCTTAACCGACCTTGCCGTGACGTCGAGCGACATGACGAACTTTGTGCTGACGCCGCCATCTGGCACGACGCTGAACGCGAATTCCTCTAAGACATTCATGATTAAAGTGAAGGACAACCTTCCAGTTGGCACGTATGAAACGACGATCACTATTTCCGCGACGAACATGACGAGCAAGACATTCAAGGTGACGCAAATTGTCACTGCCACGCCGTTGACGTATGACATCGCGGCCATAGCCGACCAGACGTTGAACGTCCTGGCCGTCGGCTATACGTCGGGGGCTCAGGAAACGAAGGAGATCACCGTGACGTCTACCGGCACAGGAAGCATAGTCAACCTGAGCATGTCGTCTAGCAACATGACGAACTTTGCGATTACACCGTTAGCAGCCACATCGCTGAGTCCTGGTAACACTACGACGTTCAAGATTGGTGTGAGGAACAACCTTCCGGTTGGCACGTATGAGACGACCATCACCCTCTCAGCAGCTAACATGACGAGCAAAACGTTCAAGGTGACGCAAACCGTCTCTGTCGCGGGTTTGACGTACGACATCGCAGCCATAGCCGACCAGACGCTGAGCGGCTTGACCGACGGCTATACGTCGGGGTCGCAGGAAGAGAAAGAGATCACCCTAACATCTACAGGTACGGGAACCTTAAACAGCCTGGACGTAACGTCGAACGACACGATGAATTTTGATCTGACGCTGCCAACGGTCACGTCGCTAAATCCGAACGGCTCTACGACGTTCAAGATCAAGGCGAAGGATAACCTTCCGGTTGGCACGTATGAGACGACCATCAACGTATCCGCGGCCAACATGACGAACAAGTTGTTTAAGGTGGCGCAGACCGTCTCAGTCGTAGGTTTGACGTACGACATCGCAGCCATAGCCGACCAGACGTTGAGCGGCTTGACCGACGGCTATACGTCGGGGTCGCAGGAAGAGAAAGAGATCACCCTAACATCTACAGGTACGGGAACCTTAAACAGCCTGGACGTAACGTCGAGCGACACGGTGAATTTTGATCTGACGCTGCCAACTGTCACGTCGCTTAACCCGTCTGGATCTACGACGTTCAAGATCAAGGCGAAGGATAACCTTCCGGTTGGCACGTATGAGACGACCATCACCATCTCAGCAGCCAACATGACGAGCAAAACGTTCAAGGTGACGCAAACCGTCTCTGCCGCGGGTTTGACGTACGACATCGCGTCCATAGCTGACCAGACGTTGAGCGGCTTGACCGATGGCTATACGTCGGGGTCGCAGGAAGAGAAAGAGATCACCCTAACATCTACAGGTACGGGAACCTTAAACAGCCTGGACGTAACGTCCAGCGACACGGTGAATTTTGACCTGACGCTACCATCGGTTACAACGCTAAATCCGAACGGCTCTGCGACGTTCAAGATCAAGGCGAAGATCAACCTACCTGTTGGCACGTATGAGACGACGATCACCATCTCAGCAGCCAACATGACGAGCAAAACGTTCAAGGTGACGCAAACCGTCTCTGCCGCGGGTTTGACGTACGACATCGCGTCCATAGCTGACCAGACGTTGAGCGGCTTGACCAAAGGATATACGTCCGGATCGCGGGACGAGAAGGAAATCACCATTACATCTACTGGAACGGACGTCTTAAACAGCCTGAATGTGACGTCCAGCGACACGGCTAACTTTGTGTTGACGCCGCCTTCGGTCACGTCTTTAAGCCCGTCTAGCTCTACGACGTTTAAGATCAAGGCAACTAACGGACTGCCGGTCGGCACATATGAGACAACAATCACCGTATCCGCGGCCAACATGACGAGCAAGACATTTAAGGTGACACAAGTCGTTAATGCAAGTCCTTCTTCATCAGGAGGAGGCGGCGGCAGCAATCCTATTAAAGAATTCATTACGGTCGACGTCGAGGATGGGTCGCGCAATAGCGGCGAGGTTGTGTCCAAAGCGACCATCGAGCGTACAACCGACGCGAATGGAAACAAGAAGGACAGCGTGACGTTTACGACCGAACAAGCGGCGCAAACGACGGAACAATTAAAGGCGGCCGGTTCGAATACGGCCAAGATCGTCATTCCCGACAAGAAAGACGAAGTGTCTGAGTTGAACGTGAAGCTACCGTTATCCTCAACCTCGACGCTGGCAGGCAACGGAATGAATCTGGAAATCAACACTCCGAACGCCCGCGTTCTCATTCCAAGCGATTCATTGAAAGGACTGATCGACGACGTCTACTTCCGCTTCATCCCGATCAAGAAGGAAGCCGAGCGCAAGGAAGTGGAGCAGCGGGCTCGAACCGAGCAAGTGGTGCGTATAGTGGCCGGCAACGATACCGTTACCGTAGTCGGCCGACCGATGACGATCGAGACGAATATGCAGAGCAGGCAAGTGACGCTTACCATTCCCTTGCCGGAAAACGAATTGACGAACGATCAATTGAAAGATTTAGGCATCTTCATCGAGCATAGCGACGGCGAGAAAGAGTTGGTCAAAGGGGAAATCGTTCCTTACGATCAGACAGGAAAACTAGGAATCCGGTTTACGATTAACAAATTCAGTACGTTTACGGTCATTCACATGGATGGTTGGCAGCAAACCGAGGTTGCAGGCGAGAATGCGCATCATGCCTATATTAAAGGGTACCCTGATGGTACGTTTAGACCCAAACGGGCGATCACCCGGGTGGAGATGGCTGCGATATTATCGCGCGTAATGGACAAGGAGAAGAAACTGCCCATTATCGGTTACTCGGATGTAAAGGCTACGCATTGGGCGAGCGAGTCCATCGCGAAAGTGACACAAATGGGTCTGATGCGCGGCTATCCTGACGGCAGCTTCAAGCCGGAGCAGACGATTACGCGCGGGGAGATGGCCAACATTGCGCTCCAATTGCTCACCAAGGATGGGACGGCAAGCAGCACATTCCCGGATGTGGCCGGCCATTGGGCGGAACATGCCATTGTGCAAATTTATGCTGCGGGTATCATTGTCGGGTTTGAAGATGGAACCTTCCGTCCAGACGATGCCCTTAGCCGCGCAGAAGCCGTTACGATCATCAACAAGCTTCTAGGAAGAGGTCCTCTAGTCGGAGCGGAGAAGCAATGGGCAGATGTTTCGATGGACCATTGGGCGTACGCGGATATTCAAGAGGCATCCAGTTATCACGCGTTTGAGAAAAACGCGAAGGACGTAGAACAATGGGTCCCTTCGCACTGAAACGCCAAGCGAATGTTAAACCTACCATGAAAAATACAGCCTGTATCCGTTGGGATTCAGGCTGTATTTTTATGTTGCTATAGTATTCCTGAGGAAGGTATCCGGCAGTTCGTGGGCTTCAGCGCTGGGAACACTCGAAATGGTATGATTAGTGCGAGGAATCAGTATACATTCTTGTCATTTATCGGAATAAATTCTTGTCATTCGCAGGCTTATTATTGTGCATTTTACGGGCTGGTCTGCTGTATATATGTACAAAAGGAGGAATTTCTGATGCAGCAATTTGGGATTGTAGTTAAGGAAATTCGGTCGTTCCTGACCTCTTTTGGCATCGTAAGGCTGAGTTCACCGTTTCACCTACTTATTTTGTTTGGTGGACTCGGTGTTTTATTTCTGGAAAAGGTACTTTACCGGACCGTCTCCTACTCCAGCTATGACACCATGAATACCCTGTTCAACGATATTCCTTTGCATTTAATCGCGTACTATGGGTTTTTCGTTGGGATATGGTTAACCCTCATCTCGCAAAATGTGAAGTACTTATCCTATGGATTGTGGGGATATGCGTTTGTTGTATTGTTCCCGTTCGAAGGCTTGGGGTTAGCCGAAATCGTTCGAGCTGCAATCTATGCGGTAGGTGGTTATTACCTCTTCCGTTACACCGCGACCTCACATCGTGCTTCAAGCACGAAGAGCTTATAGCTTAATTGTCTGAAAAACGGATAGATGAAGAAGTCGACTTGATTAGTCGGCTTCTTTTTGTGTGTGAATAGATGATTTTACCTAAAAAAATGCAACCTTAGATGAAATTTGACACCTTACATTCCCATGCTGCAAGCTATAAACTTTGATGTAAGAGCTTACAAAGTTAGTTGTGGAGGTGCGGCCGGAGTGGAACCAAACGCGGAAATTCAAATTCCGATGCAGAAGCCTATGAACAGAAAACGAGGAAATACGAATCTATTCCGCAGACTTTACGGTCAGCGCTATCTGCAGATCATGGCATTGCTTGGGGTTGCTTGGATGATTGTGTTCAATTACATTCCGATGTACGGAATCAGGCTTGCGTTCAAGGAATACATCGGAGTCGGGGATATCGCGAACGCTCCGTGGGTAGGTTGGACCCATTTTCAGGCGATATTCGAGGATGATCTGATGCTTGGAGTGATCAAGAATACGCTAGGAATTAGCTTACTCAAGCTCATCATTGGATTTCCATTGCCGATTATTTTCGCATTGTTCCTGAACGAGCTTCGTTCTCTGAGATTCAATCGGATTGTTCAGACCATTTCGTATCTTCCACATTTTCTTTCTTGGGTCATTCTGGGTGGTATTTTAATCACTTGGTTGTCCGACGTTGGAGTTATCAATGACGCTCTGATGGGACTTGGGATAATTCATGAGCCTATCTACTATTTGGCCGAACCCAAATACTTCTGGAGTATCGCGATTGCCTCCGACATATGGAAGGAGTTCGGATGGTCGGCTATTATCTACATCGCTGCCATAGCCAGCATCTCGCCTGAGCTTTATGAGGCGGCGACGATTGACGGAGCAGGTCGGTTCCAGAAAATGTGGTTGGTTACCCTGCCGTGCATCAAAGGAACGATATCGATTTTGTTCATTCTGGCGATCGGTAATGTCTTGAACTCTAACTTCGATCAAATTCTAGTGCTGAAAAATCAAGTCAATGAAAGTGCCAGCGGTGTTATCGACACCTATGTATATGAAATTGGGATTAAGATGGGGAGATTTTCTTATTCAACCGCAGTGAACTTGGTTAAAGGGATCATCGCGCTATTCCTACTTTTACTAGCAAACTCACTGACCAAGCGTATGAATCAATCTTCTCTATTCTAATAAAGGTGGTGAACCGACCATGTGGACACGAGATCGTAGAACGCGCGGAGATTGGATATTCGACAACCTCAACGTGATCGGGATGCTACTGATTTGTTTCGTAACCTTATATCCGATCTGGTATGTACTCGTTAACTCGTTTAACGAAGGCAAGGATGCGATGACCGGCGGCAACATTTACTGGATTCCACGAGATTTCAGTCTGGAAAATTACACAACCGTATTCAAGAATGCCGGAATCATGACAGCAATGGGCATCACGATATCCAAGACGCTAATTGGAACGGTCATTCACGTTTTCTTCACGGCAATGGTCGCCTATGCCTTCTCGCGAAGAGAGTTAATCTTCCGAAATGGTTATATGATTTTTGGTACAGTGACTCTTTTCTTCAATGGGGGCTTGATTCCGACCTATCTCTGGTTCCGTGATCTTGGTCTGCTCGATACGTTCGGAATGTATATTTATCCGGCAATGTTCAGCTTCTTTGATCTCATCATCTTCGTAGCCTTCTTCCGTGAAATACCTGAAGGTCTGGAAGAGGCAGCTAAGATTGATGGGGCAAATGATTTCTCGATATTCGTCAGAATTGTACTTCCGGTATCTTTACCCGTAGTGGCAACGATTGCGTTATTTCATGGGGTCTGGCAGTGGAATGACTATTTTACGGGGGTATTGTATACGAGCAGTGAATATTTGCAGCCGATACAGACGTTCCTATATAGGGTCATTGCCCAGTCTAGCTCTAATCAAATCGTTGGGGCCACAGGGGGAGCGATCAATCGAACGGTCACAGGCCAATCGATCAAGCTTGCAACTATGGTCATCACTACATTGCCGATCGTGCTTGCGTATCCGTTCCTCCAGAAATATTTTGTCAAAGGCCTCATGATTGGGTCACTTAAGGGTTAATACAAAATAACGGTTTCACTTTCCCCATCGGGAAAATATTATAAATACGAATTTAAGGGGTATAACGATGAAGAAATGGCTAAGCTTAACGATTATTGCTGCACTCATGATCACCCTCGTCGCTTGTGCAAGCAACAAGAATGAACCGGCTTCAAGCAGCCAAAGCGCATCAAGTGAGCCTCCGGCATCGAGTGCCAGCGCAAGTGCAAGTGAAAGCGCTAGCGAACCAGCAGCGGATGAGGCAGGTTGGAAAGCAGACACTTCGCCGATTACATTCGACTGGTATTTGAACTTCGCTTGGTTCCCGAACAAATGGGGCGTCGATCCGACCTCTCAGTACATTACGAAGAAAACCGGAGTTAGCTTAAACCTTATCGTTCCGGCTGGTAACGAGAATGAGAAGATGAACGCTATGATTGCAGCTAACGATCTACCAGACTTTATTACACTCGGCTGGTATGAAGAAGGCGTGAAGAAAATGATCGAAGGCGGACTCGTTGATTCCTTAACGGATCTGGCAAATGAATATGATCCTTACTTCTTCAAAGTCGCGGATGCTGCCAAGCTGTCTTGGTATGCTCAACCGGATGGCAAAACGTACGGTTACCCGAACGCTTCATCTTCTCCGAAGGACTTCCAGACGTTCGGCACGGAGTTTACTTCCAATCAGACATTCGTTGTTCGCAAAGATATGTATGAAGCAATAGGTAGTCCGGACATGCGGACACCGGAAGGCTTCCTAAATGCACTGAAGCTTGCGAAGGAGAAATTCCCTCAAGTGAATGGTCAACCCCTCATTCCGATTGGCTTCCATGAATTCAATGATGTGGGCAACTATTCATTCATCGATGTTCAACAGGATTCGTCTTACTTGGCGAATTATTTGGCTCTACCTCGCGAGAAGGAAGGCAAGCTCTACGACCGAACCACAGATCCAGAGTTTGTGAAATGGCTCAAAGTATTCCGTCAAGCGAATCAAGACGGTTTAATCTCTAAGGATGTATTCGTTGACAAGAGAGCGCAAATGGAAGAGAAAATCTCACAAGGACGTTATTTCGCAATGCTGTACCAGCGTACGGATTTTGCAGCACAGCAGAATGTTCTATTCGCGAACGATCCGAATTCTGTTTATATCGCAGTGGATGGACCAGCGAATGCACAAATGGACCCTCCAACGCTTTCAGGACCGGCGATCTCCGGTTGGACAGTCACGTTGATTTCCAAGAAGGTTAAGGATAAAGAAAGAGCAATTAAATTCCTTAGCTACCTAATCAGCGAAGAAGGACAAAAAGACATGTATCTTGGCGAGAAAGGCGTCTCGTACGATACGATCGATGGCAAGGACCAACTCAATCCTGAAGCATTTGCATTGATGAACTCAGATCGCTCGGCCTTCGATAAGAAATACGGTGCGTCGCATACGTTCTGGATGCTAATGGATACAAACATGCAGCTCCAATGGCAAAAGCCTGCTGTTGAGCCTTTCAAACAATTGGAAGATTGGACGAAGGGGAAAACAGTGAGCTACTCTCAGTATGACTTGATTAATCCACCAGCTACCTCTAAGGAAGGGATTAACGGGACGAAGATTGCGAATGAATGGGGCAAGATATTGCCGAAGCTACTCTTGTCCAAATCGGATGCGGACTTCGATCAAGTATTCAATGAGTTTATTGAGAAACGTGAAAAAACAGGCTTTGCAGAGCTGCAAGCCTACCGTCAAACCAAATATGAAGAAAATATTAAGAAATTAGCGGAATTCATGAAGTAAGCAGCAGGGTAGGTCCAAAAAAACCCAGTAATTCTGGGTTTTTTTGGACTTTTCTAGCGTCATCGATAGGCGCGCATGATAGAATAACTGCACGACCCGCTGCGAAAGAGATGTGAAGACATTGTCTATTTATTGGAAAAGAAAAAAGGACAGAGTGGTGTATGGGATTGAACAGCTGACCTTGCAGCAGAGGCTCGTGATCTCCTATATTCTTATTATTCTGCTACCGAGTATTCTCATCTCTATGTATATTTTCCGAGGGTTAACAGGAAATACGATTCAAGAGCTACAGAAGAATAACGAATATGCATTGGAGATTGAACAGGTTAGTATTCATAACAACATGGAAACGATGAAGAGGGCTGCGGAAAGGGCAAGGATCGAACCGCATGTATACGATTACTTAGATCAACCAAATGAATTGAGTGTTGAGGATCTGATTGATCTAGATCGGATTAACCTTTATAACATTGTCAGAATTCAATATAATAACCCAAGCATTGAGCTCATCCGTATCTTTATGAGTAATCCAGCTACCAATGAAATGTATCCCGTTCTTTATCACGAAAGTCGGATTCAGAAGGATCCTTGGCATAAGACTGTTATGGAAGCGGATCAACAAGACGTTTGGGTATTTAGTAGATCGACACGTGAAATTCTTCAAAGCCGGCTTAAAGGAGAAGAAGTGATCAGTCCTAGAATCTCTCTTTACAGGGAGATGCAATATCCGAAAGGATCCCATGTTGGCATATCAGAAGTCGATATGCTACTGACCAATTTCTTTCCGAATACATTCAATGCCTTACAGGATGATCATTCCCAACTGGTGATTTTTGATCGGAAGGGTAGCATTTACCGTAATTCTGCTAATAGCTTCTTCGATCGATCAGGTTTAACGGATGCCATGGTAATGCAACAACTCGCTTCTATCGAACCTACCAAGATCAGCAAGGGCAGCTTTGAATTTAAGGTGGCAGGTGCTCCGTTCTTGGGTGTCTATTCCTACATCGAGCCTTTGGATATTTACATGCTGAAGGTATCGTCGCTCCTGCCCGTCTATGAAGGGATCAACAAGACCCGCAACCAAATTATTCTCGCAAACTTCATCCTAATCGCCATCTTGACGCTATCTACCTATTATTTGAACTCCTTCATTCTCAAGAAGCTACACGTGTTGACGGATTCGATGAAGAAGGTGAGGCAGGGAGACTTCGGCTTTGACATTAACATCCGTGGTGGAGGAGAGGTTGGAGACTTAGCCCACCATTTCCGTAAAATGTTACGTAAAATTAACGAGCTTATCGCAGATGCGGTGAACAAGCAGGCTGCTGCTAAAGGTGCAGAGCTCGCCACACTCAAAAATCAGATCGATTCTCATTTCTTATACAATACACTCGAGAACATTAAGATGATGGCAGAAATCAACGATCAGCGAGATATCTCAGATGCACTGACCTCGTTGGGGAGTATGATGAGATATAACATGCGCTGGACAAGTGAATATGTGCGTCTGAAGGATGAGCTTAGTCATATTAGTAATTATATTAATATTGCCAATATCCGCTTTGACAACAAGATGAAGCTAATAACGGATATACCCGCGGACGCGATGAATCAAGAGCTGTTAAAGATGTCGCTCCAGCCAGTCGTTGAAAATTCCGTTAAGCACGGGCTTCGGGATAGGGATTTGAATATCGTCATTCGTGCGGAATTAGATTCTGATCTGATGCTTATCTCAGTCACAGATGATGGAGCGGGAATGTCCTCAGAGCAGGTGTATGAGCTTAACAGTCGAATCACACGCAGAGAAGGCGTATCAGGTGATTGGAGTGGCCAAGGAGGAAGCCATCCTGGTCAAGGGAGTGGCATTGGGTTAGTGAACGTTCATAGCCGTATCCAACTCTTCTTTGGCAAAGAATACGGATTACATGTCGAGAGTGAGTTAGGAAGCTACACGCGAATTACGATTCGTATTCCACATCTCATTTTAAGTGGGGGGCTCTCTTAATATGCGGACATTACTAATTGCGGATGACGAACGAAATATCAGGAATGGCCTTAAGGCAATGATTGAGCGGGAATATCCGGGAGCTTATCATATTTTCCTCGCGGCGGACGGTCAGCAAGCGTTGGAGCAATTCATGCAGAGCCCAGCTGACATCGTTCTTACGGATATTCGAATGCCGATCATGGACGGGATCGCCTTAATTAAACAGCTGACGGATATTGTAGATGGGCCTGCGCTGCTCATCTTAAGTGGCTATGATGATTTTCAATATGCCAAAGAAGCAATTAAGCACAAAGTAAGGGACTATTTGCTTAAACCGATCATCCGTGAGGATTTGTTCGGAGCACTTAATCGGATTGAAGCTGAGCTTAAGCAACAGGAATCGATCCATAACAAGCTTGAGGTGACGGATAAATATCGGAAAGGCATGCGGATCAATACACTTCAGCACGTGTGGGCGAGATCGGATATGGGTTCAGAGGAAGTGGCATCCTTAGCGTTAGAAGCGGGCCTTCAGGAGTTTGAGCCTTCTTATTATATTGGGATATTAGATTCTCCGGACAATCAACGCAATGTAATAAAAGGGCAAGAATATTTATCCGGTCGTGAGCTGGAGGGAACACTCCTCTCCTTAGAAGACAAGGACGGCCGTCTCGTAGTGTTAGCGTCCCGACAAGAGCTGCTTCAAGGGATGACGGATCATCTAGCCTCTGCATCGGGTGGAACAGGGACGTTCGCTACTGGAATAAGTGGAAGAGGAGAAACGGTGGGTCAACTCAAAGTCAAATATGAAGAAGCTCGCCACGCCCTTAAATACCGTCTTTTGCTAGGTAGGTCGGATTCGATATTGATTCATTATGAACAGCTTAAGCATAGGAGTCGCTCCTACCAGGTTCCTGAAGATACGATCCATAAGCTAGCTAATATGATGGGAACGGACAGGGATAAAGAGATGAAGATGCTACTCTTAGAGCTATTCTCTGCTCCAACGCTAGCTGAGGCGGATATTGACTACTTCGAGGCAGTCAGTCTGAAGTTAAATGAACAAGTGTTCGATAAAGTGTTCTACACCTATGGTGAAGCATCGATTGAAATCATAAAGTTGTATAAGATGGCCGGTAGCTTATACAATTTTACGATTATTCATGACTATATCCAATGTGTGGAAGGCTTGCTGTTAAGCTTGAACGACTACATCCGGAGTTTGAAGTCGGTCCACGTCGATCAGAAGGATATGTTTAAGGCTGCGGAATATATTCGGGACAACTTTGATAAGGAGCTAAGCATGACGATGGTATCCAATCATGTTTCCCTTAATTACTCTTACTTCAGCCAAGCGTTCAAGGAGTTTGCGGGGATGAGCTTTGTCCAATACTTGAAAAACCTGCGGATCGGTAAAGCGAAGGAGCTCCTCGAGACGACCGAATTGAAGGTGCTTGAGATTGGTGAGAAGGTTGGTTTCGATAATACGAAGCATTTCAATCGAGTCTTTAGGGAAACTCTCGGTGTTACCCCCTTAGAATATCGGCAAAGCATTAACAGTCGTATAAATGGGAAGTCGATTTGATGAAATAGTTAGAGGTCTCGATGATCGTATTCATGACCAGGACGTTCAGAAGCTCGTTTCTGAACGTTCTTTTTTACGAATAAAAAATAACTAAAAAATAGAGGGCAGGAGAAGCTATAGGGATGGATAGTGAGGGTGTAGTGAGGGCTATGTGTAGAATGCGGGTAGATCATTCGAACGATTGTTCAATCCTATTTCCCTGATAAATCAATGAAATAATCGCGCCTGAATTTGACTTTCGACCAGCCGTTCGATAATCTAAAGAAAAGAGAGATCAAGAGGAGGAAGTGGAGAAGATGAAAAGCGTTATTGGATTTTCGTTAAAGAATAAATTTGCTTTATGGATGATTACAATCATCGTAATCATTGCCGGTTTGTATTCCGGTTTGACTATGAAGCAAGAGAGCCTGCCTAACCTTAGCCTGCCCTTCTTAAGCGTGACTACGATTTCCCCGGGTTCTGCACCGGATGCTGTCGTGAAGCAAATTACTGAACCGTTAGAGAAGCGTCTTAAGAATGTTGAAGGGGTTAAGAATTTGACTTCGACTTCTATGGAGAACGTTTCTTCTATATTCGTCGAATACGATTTCGGTCAGGATATGGATCAGGCTGTATCTCAATTAAGGGAAGCGGCTGCTGATGTTGCACTCCCAGAAGGGATTGCGACGCCTGACATTTCGAAGTTCTCAATCAATTCCTTCCCAGTTATTTCGTTAAGCGCGTCGGGACATGGAAGTCTAGAAGAGCTGACGAAAATTGTATCTGAAGAAATACAGCCTGATCTTGAAGGGGTAACGGGTGTTGCTTCCGTTCAGATCGCGGGTCAGTATGTTCAAGAAGTAACCTTGAAATTCAACAAGGCCAAGCTTACCGAGCTAGGCCTTAACGAAGAAACGATCAAAGGAATCGTGCAAGGCTCTGCCTTAAAGGTTCCGCTTGGGTTGTTCCAATTAGATAAGACTCAGAAGACCGTTGTTGTTGATGGACGTATCACAACAATCGACGACTTGAAGAAAATCGAAATTCCAGTTATACCTTCGGCTACTGGACCTAATGCAGGTGCGGCTAATCAAGAGGCCCCAGCAGCAGGGGCCGGATTAAACACGGTCCAATTAGGTGACATTGCCGACATTGCGATAGCGGGTAAAGCTGAATCCATCTCACGCACGAATGGTCAGGAATCCATCGGAATTCAGATCGTTAAAGCTAATGATGCCAATACAGTTGACGTTGTTAATGGTGTTAAAGATCAGGTAGACAAGCTAAAGGAAAAGTTCTCTGATCTGAAGCTGGATGTTCTGTTAGATCAAGGGGAGCCGATCGAGAAGTCTGTTGAAACGATGCTAACCAAGGCGTTATTCGGTGCATTATTCGCAGTCATCGTTATATTGCTATTCCTTAGAAATATCCGTACAACGATCATTTCCATTGTTTCGATACCTTTGTCGCTCATTATTGCTGTTCTTTTCTTAAAGCAATTTGATATTACCTTAAATATTATGACACTTGGAGCGATGACTGTTGCCATCGGGAGGGTTGTCGACGACTCGATTGTGGTCATCGAGAACATATACCGTCGTATGTCGCTTGCCGGAGAGAAGCTGAAGGGTAGAGAACTTGTCCTGGAAGCAACGCGCGAGATGTTCCTGCCAATCATGTCGTCCACGATCGTAACGATCGCGGTATTCTTGCCGCTTGGACTAGTAAGCGGAATGGTTGGTCAAATCTTCCTTCCGTTCGCACTGACGATTGTTTTTGCACTACTGGCTTCCTTGCTTGTCGCCGTTACGGTTGTGCCAATGCTGGCTCATCAAATGTTCAAGAACGGAATCAAAGCGGACAAAGTCCACAATCACGAAGAGAAGCCAGGCCGTCTTGCTAATGGCTATCGTCGTTTTCTGACTAAAGCTTTGAACCACAAGATTATAACGCTAGTCATCTCTTTTGCCCTACTTGTCGGCAGTATGTTCCTAGTTCCGTTAATCGGAGTCAGCTTCTTGCCTGATCAAGAGGACAAATTCACAATGGTGACTTATTCTCCTGAACCAGGAGATCGTGTTGAAGATGTAGAGCAACGAGCTTTGATCGCTGAGAAATATATTATGGAGCAATCGGATATTACGAGCCTGCAGTATTCGATAGGGGGATCTAATCCTCTCCAGCCAGGACCTTCGAAATCCGGATTGTTCTTCGTTCAGTATAAGAGCGATACGAAGGATTTCGCTGATAAGAAAACAGCCTTAGTTGAAGGCTTGCACAAAGCTGTTCCAACAGGAGAATGGACAGAGATGGACATGGGTGGCGGAATGGGCGGAAGTGGCTTTAGTATTAGCGTCTTCGGCGAAAACTTGGACGATATTACTCCAGTCGTTAATCAAATTGCGGATCTCATGAAAGCTGATGATTCCTTTGATAAAGTAGATACAAGCCTATCTAAGACGTACGAGCAATATACAATTGTAGCTGACCAAGCGAAGCTCAGCCAATACGGGTTGACTGCAGGTCAGATAGCAATGACATTAAGCCCACAGCGTGCTCGTCCGGTATTGACGCAAGTGGAAGAGCAAGGCAAGACATACAACGTTTACGTAGACGTTGCAACAGCTCAATATAATAATGTGGATGATATTCTGGATTCTAAGCTGCAATCTCCTCTTGGTATAGCTGTACCGATTCGCGATGTGGCTAAAGTCGAGGAAGGCACTTCACCAAACTCGATTACTAGACAAAACGGAAAAATGGTTGTAAATGTAACAGCGGATATCACGAAATCTGATGTTTCTAAGGTGTCCAGTGATTTACAAGCCAAAGTAGATAAATTAGAGAAACCGTCATCTGTTGAAGTGAATTTCGGTGGTGTTACGGAGCAAATCAATGAAACGTTCACGCAGCTTGGTCTTGCGATGCTTGCAGCGATTGCGATCGTGTATTTAGTGCTCGTGCTTGCATTCGGTGGTGGACTTGCACCGTTCGCAATCATGTTCTCCTTACCGTTCACGATTATTGGTGGACTTGCAGCCTTGTATGTGACGGGTGAGACGTTAAGTGTATCTGCTCTGATGGGTGCATTGATGCTGATCGGTATCGTTGTCACGAATGCGATTGTTCTTATCGACCGTGTTATTCATAAGGAGAATGAAGGCATGTCAACTCGCGAGGCGTTACTTGAAGCGGGTGGAACGCGACTTCGTCCGATTCTGATGACTGCACTTGCCACAATTGGAGCACTTCTACCGCTTGCTTTTGGTTTCGAGAGCGCAGGTATAATTTCCAAAGGGCTTGGAGTTACCGTTATTGGAGGGTTGATCAGCTCGACGTTGCTTACGCTCCTGATCGTGCCGATCATTTATGAGCTGCTTATGAAAATGAGACGCAAACCGAAAAAGGCAACAGTTTAATTGTTAATTCATAATGGGAACGGAGGTGATGGAGTTGGCCATGCAAGATAAGAAGAAGCAAATTCTAGATGCAGCGATTTATTGCTTTGCTCGCAAAGGGTTTTACGCAACTACAATTCAAGAAATCGTTGATGAGCTCGGCATGGCCAAGGGCTCCATCTACTTCTATTTCAAGTCGAAAGACGATCTACTTATATCGGTTATTGAATATTATGGCGAAATGTTATATGTAGGGATGGAGGTACTCCCAGAAGAAGTGGGTCTCTCACCAAGAGATAAGCTGGCCACGCAATTAGAAAGGCAATTCCGCTTCCTAAGAGATCATCTGGACTTCATGCGGATGCTCTTAAAGGAGCCGCTGACTGGGCTACATCCACATATTCAGAAACTAATGAGTCGCATGCGAGCGAGGGCTCAGCTATGGAATACGAATCATCTTCTAGCCATCTACGGCAATTCTGTTGAATCCTATTTGGGCGATGCATCAGCCTTATTATCGGGTATTGTAGCGCAGTATTTCGAGTCAATTGTTTTCGGTAACACTAAATTTGATGATCTGCGGTTAAGCCGGTTTCTTGTACGTCGCTTGGATGATCTCATTTCCGGGATCAAGCGAGCAGAAGAAGAGCCGATTTTACCTCCGATGGACTTAGTTTTACTTCGGAATCTTGCGGGCTATGTACAAGAAGAGGGAAATGTAGAAATTGCCCTTATCCAAGAGCTTGTGAATGAGATCACCACTTCGGAATCGACTTGGGATATGCAAACTCAAAGTGACTTACTTGCCGCGCTGGCGTTGTTGAAGGAAGAGGTCGTCAAACCGATTCATAAAAATCAATTAATCTTACGAGCGATGCTTGCCCTGCTTAAACAGCATATCTCAGGGCAAATGCGTGAGTCGGTGGAATTATTGGAACAGCGATTGTTCCCCAAAACATCAGAAGTAGTAGATTAAATTAAACAAACGAAAGCCCCGGTTCCTCAATGGAATCGAGGGCTTTTGTTTTGTAAGTTGAGGATTACAAAAGCGGCATCCGTATGTTTTAATAAGGGGGTTAAATGTTCATCATCTTAATGACCTGGCGGTGAGACTTCTGAAGATCAAAACGAAATTGCTGCTGTTGCTCTTATTCTGTACGATTCTTCCGCTCGCTGTTAACGTATTCGTCTCTTACAATTCGATTAACAATCGTCTGAAGAATGAACTGATTACCCAATACAAGTCGCAAGCTGACCGACTTAATCAGTCGTTCGAGCTGTCCATTCGGGGGATGGACAACAATATTCTGAGTATTTATCAAACAGCCGAGCTGTACAATTTCGTAACGGAAAGCCAGCACACGGGTGTAGAGACGATTGCAAAGCAGCGCCGGGTGGAGAATTTGCTCAAAATATTGACCCACTCGCTGAACGATTTCAGTAACGTGTATTTGTATTTGGACTCAAGCCATCAAATGTTCAAAGTAAACGCCAAGTATTTGGACGTGCGTAATCAATCGGTTCTTCCTGCGGAGAGTCCAGCGTGGATCGAGGAAACGAAGAAGCATGATGGCAATCTGGTCGTCGTTCGTAATTCGATTGTAGGTGCGACATCAGAACAGCCCGTTCTGTTCGTAGGCCGATCGATTCCCGACGTTATCGAGAAGAGGCAGGCTGGAGTCATTGGCATCGATCTGGGAACTACCTATTTTCAAAATATGTTGGGCAAAGACTTCATCGTGGAAAATACGGAAATCCGCGACTCAGATGGAACGGTCATCTATTCGACGGTTAAAGATCAGCTAAACGGTAGCGATCAGTTGGAGATCGTTAGCGAAGCGAATGTCTACGGTTGGACGGTCGCCACCTATTTGTCCAAGAAGACGCTTCAGGAAATTGCCTGGGCTGCGGTTAAGCCTACGGTGTTATGGGGAGTTGCTTTCCTCCTGGCAGGAATCGTGCTCTGGCTCATGTTATCCCGACAAATATCCGTACCGATTCATAGCTTGGTGCAACGGATGCGCAAGGTTGGTAAAGGGGATTTCAGCATGGCTGGGTGGACGCCAAAACGCGAACGAAAGGACGAGATTGGTTATCTCGAGCTCCAGTTTCATTCGATGGTCGTACGGATCGAGGAATTAATCAAACGAGAATACGAGTTGAAAATGAGTGAGTCCGTCGCGCAGATGAGAGCTCTGCAATCACAGATTAATCCGCATTTTCTGTACAATACGTTAACCTCGATCTATTCCGAAGCTTTGGAGGCTGGGGCGGACAACGTTTGTAAAATGGTCAAATCGCTATCCGCTATGTTCCGATACACGACAGATCATAAAGACGATATCGTGACGCTTGCTGCAGAGATTGAACATATCCGTAACTATCTTGCCATTCAGAAATATCGATTCGAGCACCGGCTGGAGTTCCGTATCGACATCCCCAAGCATCTGGAGGAGGCCCTGATACTTAAGCTAAGCCTACAGCCTATCGTGGAGAATGCCGTCGTGCATGGCGTATCGCGGAAAGGACAGGGTACGATCGTGATCTCAGCTAGGGAGGAAGACGGGCGGATGATCGTAGCGGTTACCGATACGGCGGGAATGGTCGATGAGTCCGAAGCGAGCAGGTTAACTCTTCATGTGCGGGAAAGCGGATCATTGGGAACAAGCGTGGGTCTTGCGAACGTGCATAAAAGAATACAATATTTGTTCCCCGGATCTGACGGGATTGAAATCCACGCCAGCGAGGGACAGACAAGCGTTTCGATAAGTTGGAAGGCAGGTGCGACATCATGAGAGTTCTCATTATCGAAGATGAACCGAAAGTAAGAAGGGCATTGAAGAGGCTGCTGCTTGATATCGAGCCAACAATCGAATTTATCCGTGAGGCAGAGACAGGTTTGGAAGGGTTGGCCGCTGTTCGGGAGGAAACACCCGATCTGATTCTGCTCGACATGATCATGCCGGAGATGAACGGCAACGAGCTATTGGAGCATATTCGTGCCCTCAAGCTCGAGACACCGGTCATAGTCATCAGTGGGCATAACGATTTCGGTTTCGTTAAGCATGCTCTCTCGAATGAGGCCGTCGAATATGTGCTGAAGCCCTTCGATCGGGATGATATCGAGGCGGCACTGAATAAAGCGAAGGAGCGGATGGACAAAAGCCGGTTCCAGCGCCAGACCGAAAGACTATGGGAAGAAATGAAGAAAGAGAAGTCACAGTTGCATCGCGCCTCCGTCCTGAGCAATCTATATGAAGGACGAAAGCTGACGAAGGACGAGCTAGCATTGCTGCCTGGATTTGTGAGTGGAAATTCCTGTGAGGTTCAAACGATCGTAGTTAAAAATTTCGAAAAGGTGCTGCAGGAACGATTCCACAAGGACAAGGATTTATTGGCGTACGCAATCGGAAAGCTGATCGCCGAATATGCGGAGCAGGAAGGAATTACGCTTCTGTCCGGGCCTTCTGGAAGATACGATTGGAGTCACTGGCTGATCGTTCCGGCCTCAGCCTCGTCCGCTGCTACACTGAAGGGGCTTCGAGACGTCTTCGAGAAAGTGCTTAAGCTATCTTGTATCTCGATATCAGCGGAAGAAAGCATGACGATGGCGGATTATTCCTCGACGATTGCCATGTTAGAGGATACGGCGTTCTATGCCGATCTCTATACGCTGGATCTGGACTTGCTAGTCAAGAGAAACGGTTTTGGGAGTCGAACGGTGTCTACTCCGGAATTGCAGGAGCTTGTTACCGCGTTCGTCCCGAAGGCTTGTCATCTCATCAAGCATGGGCTGGCGTTCCGTATTCGGGGGGAACTAGAGGAATTGTTCGAAACCGCGACTTCTTCCCAGTGCTTGTCGGCGATGTTCCTATTCCAAACGTGGACGATGCTCCAAACTCAAGTAGGAACGGAGTTTGGCTTCCGAGCTTATGCCGCTGGCTCCTTGGACCGCGTAGAGCCGTTTGCGATGAAGATCGCTTTCGACAAGAAGAAGGCGATGGAACTTTTCGAGGAATGTCTGAATTTCTTCATGAACGCAGCAACAAGCTCCAAGTCTGAAGGAAAGGCATCCGGGAATAGGGCGCTGGCGGTAAAGGAGTATATCGACATTTGTTATCGAGAGGAGATGTCACTTGCGGATTTGGCCGAGCGTTTCTTCATCAGTAAAGAATATCTCGCAACCCAGTTTAAACGGCAGTTCGGGGTTACAGTGATTCAATATATTCATTCTAAGCGTTTGGATATGGCTAGGCGAATGCTGGAGGAAGATGGTCTTTCTGTATCGGCTATCGCTTCGGCCGTTGGTTACGACCATTTCAGTTACTTCGATAAGTTATTTAAGAGAGAGTACGGAAGTACTCCTTCGGAGTACCGGGTATTGTTTAAAGGCAAAACACATTAATATCGTGCTAATCGATCCCTTAATATTATAGTAGGTGACCCCTTCGGAATTCCTTATAATGAGGATATTCAATTCGAGAGGGGTCATTATTTTGCGCAAAAAGAATCTGCTAGCCCTAACATCTACACTATTGTTAAGCCTTTCAATGGTGCTTGGTGGCTGCGGCAACAATGGCGGCAATAACGCTTCGCCTTCATCGGAAAGCCCGGCTTCTACTCCTGCTGGAGAAAGTGCTTCGCCAAGTGCAAGCTCTGTTGTGGGAGAGCCCGTAACGCTCACAGCTTTCCTGTTCAATATGGACAAGCGCCAGGCGCTTGAAGAAACGTTCAAGAAGTTTACCGAGCAGAACCCGAACATTACAGTCGACTTACTGGTGAACGACCAAGATTACTACACTGTGCTTAAGACGAAGATCGCATCCAACGACATGCCTGATATTGTAATGGGCGAATACGGAGATCTTCTGGAGCTTGGTCAAGCCGGACATATCCTCGACCTAGCCAGTGATGCCTACATTGGAAATTACTCGGAGCAGATTCGCTCCCAGATGAAGACGCCGGACGGCAAAATCTATGGTATCCCGCTCGACATATCTGGAATGGGGATTTTCTACAATAAAGACCTATTCAAGGAAGCGGGTATTGAGGCTTTCCCTAAGACGCAGACGGAATTGCTCGCTGCTGTCGATAAGCTTAAAGCTAAGAATATCTCGCCTTTCGGCTTGGCAGTAGCGGATGGTTGGACACTTGCTCATACGCTATTCACGACCATTGCAGGAACTACGGATGACGTCAAAGCGCTTGCTGAGAGCGCAAAAGCAGGACAGTCCATTCAATCCGATCGCCTGAAACAAGGCTTCAAAACCTTAGACACCATTTACGGAAACACCGATCCACAAGCGGCTTCGAACAACTACAACGCAAGTCTGTCGCTTCTTGCACAAGGAAAAGTGGCCATGCTTCAGCAGGGTTACTGGGCATACTCCAGCATCACGGATATAAATCCGGAAGTGAATCTCGGTTTCGGCGCTATTCCGTATAGCGACAATCCAGATGAAGCGAAGATGGGTGTTAACGTGAACGTATCCTATGCGATTACTGCCAAATCCGCGCATCAGGAAGCGGCTAAGAAGCTATTCGAATGGCTCACGACTAAAGAAGGTAACGCCATCGCTAACGAGAACATGAAACAAATTCCGGCTATCGAAGGGGTAACGGTATCTAGCAATCCAATCGCTGATGACATCCTCTCTTACGTGAACGAACAGAAGGTCGTTCCGTGGTCGCAGGTGCTGATGAACGGCTCCACTAGGGTAGAGGCGGAAGCGAACATGCAAGGATATTTCTTTAAGAAAAAAACAGTTGAAGAAGTCGTGACGGATATCGCAAAATCTTGGGCAAAAAAATAAAGATTTAGAGACAGAAGGACACCTTACAAGTGTCCTTCTACTCTTCTAGGAGTGGTTTGAAATGTCATCTGGAGCTTCATCAAAACTGAGAAAGTTCGGAATCACGCTGTCTTTCATAGGGCCGATCTGTATTTTGTATATTTGTTTTTTTGTCGTGCCACTCGGCGGCTCCTTCTTATATTCCTTCACTGACTGGGACGGTCTGCAATCTACGTTTCAGTGGGTGGGCTTCCGTAATTACACCGATATGCTCTGGAACAGCGGGGACTTCCGCGATTCCTTCTTGTTTACCTTGAAGTTTTCTGCGCTGAATATTGTGCTTGTTAACGTCTTCGGTGTGCTTCTCGCGCTGCTAGTCGATTCGAAGCTGAAATCGAAATACGCGCTCAGAGTTATCTTTTTCTCACCGAACGTGATTTCCTTGATCGTGGTCGGATTTCTATGGAAGTTTTTCTTCTCCTCCGTGCTCTATGAGATGGGGACGAAGCTAGGGTGGGATTTTCTTACCTACAGCTTCTTAGGCAATCCCGACCACATTCTGTATCCAATCGCTGGTGTATCCTTATGGTCCAGCGTCGGGCTTGCCATGGTCATCTACTTGGCTGGGCTTCAGGGCATTCCGGGTGAATTGAAAGAGGCGATGCACGTGGATGGAGCGGGAAGCTGGACACGTTTCTGGAAAATGACGCTTCCGTTACTCATGCCAGCGATTATCTCTAACGTGTTCCTAACGACGACGAATTCCTTCAAGGTGTTCGATCTCATCCTGTCGTTGACCGGTGGTGGTCCGGCGAATTCCAGCCAGAGTTTGGCGATCAACATTTATCGCGAAGCGTTCACGGCCAATTCTTACGGTTCGGGAACGGCCCGTTCAATTGTTTTCTGCTTGTTCATTGTTATCGTTATGCTTGTTCAATTCCGCGTTATGCGGAGCAAGGAGGTGAGCGCATGATCCGAAGAGGTTTTGGAGAAATCGTAGCGGTGCTTCTAGCGCTGCTGTTCCTGCTGCCAATCCTGTTCGCGCTGCTGAATTCCTTCAAGACGAACGGGGAAATGCTTCGCTCGTTCGTATCCTGGCCGGAAACATGGCAATTCGGCAATTACAAGCAGGTGTGGAAGGACATGCACTATCCTCGCGCCCTCTGGAATACCGTTCTCGTTACGTTGTTTGGAGTCGGATTTACTCTGTTGTTCAGTGCAATGGCGGCTTACCGGATTTCGCGGATGAAGGGCTCGCGTGGCTTCTGGTTGCTCATGTTCTTCACGCTGTCGATGATGGTACCTTTCCAGACGATCATGATTCCGCTCGTCAAGCTGGCTTCCGAACTGAATCTGATGAATTCGAGATTCGGGCTCGTACTCATGATTATTGCGTTATTCTCACCATTTACAATCTTCCTCTATCGGGGCTTCATGACCCAGCTTCCGGCTGAGTTGGAGGAAGCGGCGAGAATCGACGGAGCGAATGTCTATCAAACTTTCTTTCGTATTATCGTTCCGTTGCTGCTGCCTGTCACCGCGACTGCCGCGGTATTGAACGTGCTATGGGTATGGAATGACTTCATCCTCTCTTTCCTTATGCTTCAACGGGAAGAAGTGATGACTTTGCAATTGACCGTTTACCGTTATTTCGGAACATACAGCCAGCAATGGAATCTTGCGCTGGTATCGCTCATTCTTGCCGCGATCCCCGTGCTCATTATTTATCTCATGCTGCAAAAATATATCATAAAAGGTGTCGCTGCAGGCGCAGTGAAAGGGTGAGCGGAATGAAATTGGATGAAGAAGCATTACTAGCGCAATGGAGTACTTCTAATAGAAGAGAAACACCGGCATTGGTCGGCTCCGGGATCGGAGAGAGCTATGATTCACAAGGCGTTGATTGTCCGTTCGTCTTCCGGCACAACGACCAATTTTACATGATGCATGTCGGGTTCGACGGTATCGGCTATCAGACGGCATTGGCTATAAGCGACAATCTGCTGGAATGGCGGCATGAAGCCGTCATTCTGTCTCGTCTGGAAAATTCGGATCGGTGGGATCGAGTCGGGGCGGCGGGCTCTTGGATCTTATTGGAGTCGAACGATATTCGAGAGGTGCCAACTCTCCGCAAGCTGGACGGGCGGTACTGGATGATCTATCACTCGTATCCGGGTGAAGGCTATGAAGCAGGGGGCGCCGTTATGGGGCTGGCTTGGACGACGGACGAATCGTTACGGACGTGGCACCGCCTTGAACAACCGGTTTTCACTTATGAGAACGGCGGGGAGTGGGAGAAGGAAGGTCTGTATAAGTGCTGTTTACTAGAGCATGAGGGTAAGTACTGGATGTTCTATAATGCGAAAGGCTCTAGCGTATGGCCATGGAAGGAAGAAACAGGCGTCGCGACATCGACTGATTTGATTCAATGGGAACGGTATGCCGGCAATCCGATCATGCCATTCGAAGAAGGGACGTTCTACAGTCAATTCTACAGCGACCCTTGTATTCGTTATGACGGTGAGCGCTGGCTGAACTTCGGTTTCGGATTAGATGGGACGCATGCTCAGGGTTTATTATCCGTTTCGGAAGACTTGCTACATTGGGTGACGCTGGACAAACCATTGCTCCCGCATGGCGGATCGGGCGATCTGGACGAGATTCATGCACACAAATCCTCGGTCGTAATGTGGAACGGAACTCTTTATCATTTCTATTGCGCTTGTCGTCCTTGGCGCGAAGGCGATCCGACGATCGTTGAGGTGTTCGAAGGACAGGATGAGTTCAGATGTATTGCGGTGGCGATGAATAATTAACCAATTTACAGGAGGATATTGAGATGAGAAGATTCAAAAAACCGTTTATATGGATGCTTGCTTCATTACTTATATATACATCGCTTCCCGTCTCCTCCGTTGCTCAAGCGGAGGAAATAAGTCGTTCTGCAAACATTGTTCACGACACAGATAATCATACAGTTGGGATTTCCAATGATCAACTTTCTATGCAATTTGATTATGACCATAAGTTAGTCATCAGCTCAATGAAGATGGGAGGAACGGTGGAGGTCATTGACGCGGATGGGGTTTCCGGCTCAGGGATCAATACCGGCACTGCCGCGAATCCAAATGTAAGCGCATCATTTTCTTTCGTGCATTCTCTGGATGGCGTATTACGGCTGAACGATGGCATAATTTCCTATACGGATGTCCCGCGGAATCGTTGGACCAGCTATCGGGCGGGGAGCAATTGGGTCACATCAGATTGGGTCGAATATGATTTCGGGTCCATTCGTAAGATGGATTCGGCCAAGCTCTATTTCTGGGCTGATGGCGGAGGAGTGAAAGCTCCTCAAAGCTATGCGATTCAATACTGGAACGGTACTTCATGGGTTGCAGCCGTGAATCAAGTGAAGAGTCCCGCTGTCCCTGCAGGCAATGCGGTAAATACAGTAGTGTTTGATTCAATCAACACGTCGAAGATACGATTTATGCTTCAGCATCAATCTAAATCCTATTCCGGCGCAACTGAAATTCAGGTTTACAATGGCGCCGTCGATATATCCACGATATCAAGTGGAGCCGATGATCCGAGGGGCTGGGAGGGAACACAACAATTAGCGGCTTCGCCTACAGTAAATATTGTCGGTAATCAAGTGGTGTTCAGCGATATTGTTTATTCTAGCGATAATAAAGTGGTTCGTGAAACTTGGACCATCAACGTTGAAGCTGACGATATTCGGTTGCAGCTAGACAGAGCGTATGAGGACAGCTTGACGATGATGAACCAGCGGTCGCTGTCATTCGCTTTTCAGAAAACGGCATTTGATGTTGTGCAGAGGACAGAAGATGGTGGTTCCTTCATCCTGCTCGATCATAACCGAAATATAGCCAATAGATTCTTGTCCGGAGTCCGGATTGGTCATGCTCTAAATCAGCTACGTTACCCCAACACGAAGTATTCTTTTTACACTACGGATATGGATTTTATCGATAAGCTGAACGAGAAGACTCTGAGTATATCGATGACCTCTAACCGTAATACTGCGACCAAGATCTGGCGTCCTACCGTGGGTAGCAGATCGCTAATCGTTGAACATAAGCTGAATAAGGATGACTTTTCGTTTCCGAAAGGTACTATCCTGCCCATATATGTATACACCAATGAAGACTTCAACCCCGTTCAGGCAGATGCCGGTCAATTGGATCAAGTGGTATATTCCTTCAAGGCCGCAAATGACACGGACAAATATTATGATCTTGGATCAATTCCAGAAGGTTCCGGTCTGGACGAAAATATGCTCGCTCAGTATATGCAGGATTTCGGAAGATCTAATGTAATCGATAAGAATGTCGGAATGGCGGATACAGATGTGAACGGCATGGGTCCATATGAAACCTGGTGGTATACTGTCAATGCCATTGGAACCCAAGGAGCAGGGAATAGTGCGAACCTAGAGACGTTGAAAAATTTTGTGAGAGTTGTCAGGGATACGAATTATGAGGCTTTGGGAACAGGGAAATTATACGCGCGGATTTATGATCAGTCCCCATGGATTCATAGCTATTTGCTTGATACTTATGGTCAATTCATTGCAGGAATCGTCAATATTTATAATTTGACAGGTGATGAGGAATGGCTGAATGAAGTAACCGATATGACCAGAAATATATTGGGCTGGGTACTTGATGATGCCAGGGACTTAAATAAGAACGGCATAATCGAAGGATTCGAGCAGAATGATTCCGGAAATGATTGGAATGACTCGGTGTTTATTAGTAAGGTTGGTATGGAAAATGCATACGCCAACATTATGCTCTATAAGGGGTTAAAGGATTGGGCTGAAATTGAAGAAAAAGTGCTAGGAGATAAAGTTCGCTCTAATCAATACAGAAGCAGGGCGGCATTGATCAAGGAAACCTTAAATAAAGATGTATCGGACGGTGGCTTCTGGTCTCCGGCGACCCAATCTTTTGTGTACTGGAGAGACATCAACGGTAACGCTCACGATGATATCAGTCATATCTTTACGAACGCTTACCCCATTATCTTCGGAATGGTTGATGACCAGCGTGCACAGAACATCATGAACGGGTATACGGAGTTTATGCAAGCAAACAACCTGGAGATTTTTCCAACCCAAAGGAAAGCTTGGGAGTCAGCCCGTGACCCATGGAAGTCCTTTATTAATGGTGGAATCTTCCTGCAGATGACATATGACATGATGGGGGCATATGCGAAGATTGGCGACACTCAGAAGCCTTTGGCTATGTTAAAAAGAGCCGTGCAGGAATATGCCGTTGACGGGATGTGGGACGGAAGCTGGTATCGTTGGGATATGAACGGCGGCATTATCAAGCATGAAGCTTGGATGAGCTCGAATGTAAGGCCTGCTTCCGGATTTTATAATTTCATTATCGGCCTCAAGCCTCAATACAATCGATTGGTACTTGATCCGATGCTCGATCCGTCTTTGAACGGTGTCACAGTGAATTATAACTGGAGAGATCATCCTCTAGTCGTTACCTTGCACGATCAAAATACACGGGAAATCGTAACAAACGAAGCTGTACCTGTGGAAGTAGTATGGAGTCAGCTACAACATAACAAAGCCTACAAAATCGTGTACAGGGATCAGATCAGTGGTCATGAGGAAGTCAATTATGTGACTAGCAGCAAGGATGGACAAGCCAGTTATTTTATTCATTCGAGCGGTAGACATCTTGTTACATTGACAGAGGCAGAGCCTGAATTGTATATCATTCAATTTAATGATATTAAAGGTACGAATGAGGACGAAGACAAGGTTATAAGCAATCTTAATCTTCCGTCAACGGGACCTGGAGGCGAGACGATTGCATGGAGATCTTCCCGTCCCGATGTGATCAATAGCGAGGGTGTGGTGTCGAAGCCTTCAACCGGACCGAATCAATCTGTGAGGTTAACCGCGGTGATTACGGTCGGTAATCATTCGTATGAGGTGTCGTTCGATCTGATTGTTCTTGCCAAAGCCAATCAGAATACAGGTTTAACTTCAGGCCTGTATACCGTTAACGATTCTGAGAGAACGATTCGACAGGTTGAAGCGAATACATCGATTCGTTCGTTCATTCAGCATCTTCAACCGGCTGCTGGTGCAACCGTCCGAGTGTATGGCAGCGACGGCATAACGGAAGTTACTCAAGGACGAGTGGCTTCCGGAATGAAGGCGGTTGTGACGGCGGAAGATGACACGACCCGAAAGGGATATACCATTTTCATCAAGCGTCATTCGAACCTGGCGTACAATCCGACAGCCGAAGAAGCAAACCCTACAGGATACCCAGTTGCCAGCGCTTCGTACACAGCTGTGCATTTGAGTCTTCCTAATGCATGGAAGACAATTGATGGAATTATCTCTTACACGGATTTTCCACATAATCGCTGGCACAACTACAAGGGAACCCTTCCTGCTCAACCAGGTGTGGAGTGGCTGCAATATGACTTCGGTGAAAGTAAGATGGTGGATAAGGCGAGTCTTTATTTATTCAAAGATAGTGGGGCAGATGCATTGCCGTCATCCATCGTGGTCAAGTATTTCGACGGTGGGAATTGGATTGCAGTCGAGAATCCAGTAAGTTCTCCTGATGGATTTACTGTAGGAATGAATGAAATTACGTTCAATCCAGTGAATACATCGCGAATACGCATAGAGTTGGGATATAAGGCTGGTACGGTTATAGCCGTGACCGAGACGCAATTCTATGGTCCGAGTTCAGATACGACACTGGCTTCAGGAATTTACGAGGTCGACAGCGGAGCGGGATCCGTAAGCAAGGTCGTATACGGTACTGAGGTGCAGCAATTCGCAAGTCGATTAACTGTTGTGGAGGGAGCGGTATTCGGGGTTTATGAGAGTGACGGAACGACGCCAGCAACGTCAGGTAGCGTTCAACCGGGTATGATTGTTGTCGTGACGTCGGAAAGCGGAGCGTCTAAGGTGTATTCGATTGACGTTCAAGTTCTTCCTACGTGGGCTAGTGGAGCAATTGTAGCCGATCGCGTAACTTCTGATTCCGTGCAGCTTCGGTGGTCGGGAGCAAATGATCCGATAACGCAATATAAGATTTACCAGAACGGAGCTGAGCTCTCGTCCGTGACAGGATCCGTTTACGCATATGAAGCTACCGGTTTATCCGCTGCGACCTTGTATTCGTTTAAGGTGGAAGCGGGTAACTCCTCCGGTGCCTGGAGCATAGATGGACCGACAGTTACGGTAACGACACTTGCTAAGGACAATGGAAGCAATGGGAACGAAGGCAATAACGGAAACGAAGGTAATAACGGCAACGAGGGCAACAACGGAAACAATGGAAACAACGGAAACAACGGAAACAACGGAAACAACGGAAACAACACGAATAACGGCAACAACAGCAACGTGAATAGCGGAAACAGTGGAAATCCCCCCGCCATCGCTGAGAAGCCGAAAGTGACCGTGCGAGATGGAATCGCAATTGTCCAGATTACGGAGGGTCACAACTCTGTCGAAATCTCCAACAGTCAATTGGGTGAGCTTGCTCTTCGGGTAGAATTTGGTCATGCGACGGTTAACGTAGATCGCGTCACATTGGATGCTCTGACATCCGGCTTGGGTGCAGGACGCGATGCGTTATTACATTTGAGCGTTGAGCCCGTTAGAGGTAACACGCTCGGGAAGTCACCGTTAGTCGGCGGAGGAACCGCTAACGTTCGCTTGGTCGGCACCATATATGACGTTCGTTTATCTTTGAATAATGGCGATCAGGAAGTGGATTGGCAAGGACCCGAAGGCGTGCAAATTGCCCTCCCGTATGTGGCTGCTTCAGCCGATGCAGACTTACTGGGCATGTACTATTTCAACGAAGCGTTGGGGAAATGGGAATATGTCAGAGGAACGGTGGATACCGCCTCCAATACAGTGAAGGCGGAGGCAAATCGGCCCGGCAAATACGCCATTCTGGAGGTTGACAGAATTTTCGCTGATATTCCGGCGAACCATTGGGTTGCGCGAGCATTGAAGGTGCTGGCGGCTAAAGGCATCGTTACTGGTATAAGCGAAACGGAGTTTATGCCGGACAAGCCGACCACAAGAGCGGAGTTTACGGCTCTATTGGTTAGAGCCCTTGGACTGAAGGGGCATGGTACAACGAAATTCCGAGACGTTCCCGAGAATGCCTGGTATGCGACCGATATTGCGGCGGCATTCATGGCGGGTTTGATTAACGGATTATCGGAGGCAGAGTTCGATCCGGACGCGATCATTACCCGCGAGCAAATGGCCGTATTGTTGATGAGGGCTTACGAGTACGTAACCAATGGTCAAAAAGAATGGAACGGCTCGCCGCTAAAATACAAGGATGCCGATCAAATCTCGGCTTGGGCAAATTCCGCGGTTGGGAAAGCAACGGAGATCGGGCTGGTTCAAGGTCAATCTGACGGCAGATTCGCAGCTCAATCGAAGGCGATTCGAGCCGAAACGGCTCAAGCGATTATGAATCTGCTTGAACTTCTGAAATCTATAATGAAATAACATGTTAGCCATATAGCCGCACAAAAATAAAGAGCCGTCAGGGTAACTGCACTTCAGCTTGAAGTTACCTCTGACGGTTTTTCTCAACATTAGATGGAATATATTCCTAGATCAATAGAGATATAATGGTATAATGAGTGAATTATACCATGGGACAGGTGATTATCGAGGATGAATCGCTTAACAGAAGAGGCTGCGGCTTCACAGCAGGTACACCAATCGGAAGATGATCCCTTCGCAGGATTTCCACCTGTAAGAACATTTAGGCTACCGCAAACCGCAAAAATCATCATTCTATTGGCATTAGCAGCGGGGGGTATTGTGTATCTCATCATGAAGTTCGTGGGTGATGCGGACCCTCAGTCTACTCCAGTGAGAGCTGTTGAGGGCTTCATGAAAGCAGCTCAAAAAAAAGACGCGGATAAAATGTTCAAATTTGTGTTGATAGAGCCGAGCGATCTACCTGATGGCCAGGACAAGGAAAGCCTAATCGAGGGACAAAGGAAGAGCTTCGAGCAGAATGAAGTCAACATTAACGACTATAAGATTGAAGAAGTCGAGGAAACTGGGAATATGGCAAAGGTAAGCGTCTCAATAGAATTAATGATTCAAGAAGAGAAGCAAACAGGACAACATGATTACAACTTAACGAAGATAGACGGCAAGTGGTTCATTAAAATGAACTAAACATGCGAAAGCCCTCGACACCACTTCAAAGTGGGAATCGAGGGTTTTCTTTTTTATACAAGCGCGATGTTCAACTGTAGATCCAATGTCTCTCCAGGGGCAACCATAAGCAGCTCCTTCTTGTCGTTCAACGCTTCATTTAATGCGGTCCAAGGCTCAACGCAGACGAATGGCTTTCCTTCTACAGACCACAGAACCGCGTAGCGGAATTGTTCGCTGTAGGTCAGTTGGACGCTACGGCGTTGTGACAAGGGGAAGGTAATTTCTGGTTTACTTGCATCAAGCAGTGCGAAGGACTCCACCTTTCCTTCAAGTTGCAAGGAACCATCGAAGGGCTTGACCTGCTTATCGTTATAGTCCAGCATTTTCGTGGCATCTGTACCATAGATAAGATTCTTACCTTCCGTTGCAAAATAGGGATGGAAGCCGGATACCATCGGCATCGCTTGCTCGGAGTGATTCATATATTGCTGTTCAATCGAGAGGATGCCATCCTTGAGGCGATAAGTAAATCGAAGCTCAAACGCAAATGGATAGACTGCTAAAGTCTCAGCATTGCTGTGTAGGGAGAGGGTTATGGAGGCAGAGTCCTCCGTGTTCGTGGCAACAACTTCCCATGGGAAGATACGCGCTACCCCATGATTTTTCATCTGATATGTATGGTCATTCCATTCATATTCCCCGTTGACTAACTGCCCAGCGATTGGGAACAATATGGGGATTCCGCCACGAATGTTCGCTTGTGGATTGAGGAATGTTTCCCGATCCAGGTACAACAACTCTGTTCCTTGCAGTCTACAGCTCGTAACAATTCCCCCACGTTCAGGACAGATGACAACTGCAGAATCCGTATTTGCTTCCTTTAGTACATATAGCGGGAATCCATCAGTCTGTTGGTCAATGTGATAGTTTGGATGAGTAGTCAATGGGAATTCCTCCAGCATCTAATTATTCGTTTGCACTATTATACCAATAATCATTGCGAGAAATAACTGCATCTCTTGGAATAAACAAAAGTCGCTCCACACTCGGGCGACTTTTAATGTTGTGTAGGTTAATGTTTTAAATCATCATTCCCTGGGAAATGGTGTCGAATGCTGCTTGTTTTTTAGCTTCGTTTTTCTTTGCTTCCTTCACAGCAGCAGAAGAGGGGTGTAATCCCACATGTCTATCTGATAGACTGAGAGTTCTATCGTTTCTGAAGAGGGTTCGGTTTCTTCACTCTCGGCGCTTACGGGGATAATACCGACAAAATTAAGTGATAAGCAACAACATACACCTCTATCTCGTATAAAGGGGGTATGTAAAAAAAGCTACAAAGGAGAGTGGACGCCATATCGTCATTACCGCCTAGAGGTTCAACAGCGGCGTCGACATTAAATCAGAATCCTTCACCAAGGATTTCATCTCGTAAAAATAAACCTCCGCGCAAGCAAAGATCGTCTATATGGAAATTATTCAAGATCTTTGTCGTGACGGGATTTACGATTGCGGTATTGTTCTCTGGCTGGTTTTTCTTAACTCCATCGGGCAATGAATATCGCTTTATGCTTGCGGATTCATTAATTACGACTCAGCATCGGGAATGGGCCAAATATATTATTGGAGAGAAAGCTTTACGAGAACGTGTTGGTCTTTATGTAAAGCAGTTCGAAGAGATGGGGGAAGAACGTGATACGCATACGATTCCAGCGGAGCCTGAACAAGGCGGCGTGGTCGTAGATGAGCCGGAGAAGCCTATTTCAATTGAGGAAATCGATGGAGAAGGCTATCACGGGTACCTACTTACGGTACAAGATCCGAAGTCAATACGGCTTGTTGTCCCTAACAAGAGAGGGCGGGGCGAGAAGGTTTCTAGTATGGTGAAGCGGACCGGCGCGATTGCGGGTGTGAATGCAGGCGGATTCTCAGATCCAAATTGGCGAGGAAACGGATTTAAGCCGATTGGATTGGTTATTAGTGGCGGGAAAATTTTCTACAATGGCCTAGGAAGCAAAAATAGTGTGCAAATCGTCGGTATTGATAAGGATGGCAAAATGCTAGCGGGTAAATACTCTGTGGATGAGCTCATTGAACTTGGTGTCTCTGAGGCGGTAAGCTTTTCTCCGCGTATAATCGTGAACGGTAAGGGGCTTATTCCGAATCGTTCACAGGGCTGGGGAATAGCTCCAAGAACGGTCATGGGGCAGCGTGAAGACGGAGCAATCCTGTTCTTGATGATCGATGGACGTCAGCCTGGATATAGTATAGGTGCAACTTTATATGATGCGCAGGAAATATTGCTGGCGCATGATGTCGTTATCGCGGCTAATCTGGATGGGGGCTCCTCTACCGTGTTAGTCACGGAAAATGGGGAGATCGTGAATAAACCTTCCTCCTCTTCGGGAGAAAGATATTTGCCAACGGCATTTCTCGTATTTGAAAATCCAGATACGATTGAAATCCCGAATATCTGGGCGGGCTTGAAGCCATCGGATATCGATGCGGGAAAATGGTAAGGAAAATCATATGAGAATAGGAAGCCCCAGACCCACATGAAACGATGGGTTTGGGGTTTTGATATCGTTTTCCAAGTGATTGACGCGTCACAATACATCGTTTACGATAGATTTGAATGCGCGTTCAGGAATGAGGGTGAGGGCTTGAAGAGTGTAATCAACTCCTTGGAAATTGCCAAGCTCGCTGGAGTGTCGCGAAGCACGGTTAGTCGGGTCATTAACAACTACTCCAATGTTCCGCCGGAAACCCGTGACAAGGTTCTAAGAGTCATTGAACAATATCGCTATGTCCCGAATGCTTCGGCACAAGTGCTAGCAGGCAAGAAGACGAAGACGATTGGATTGTTCATGATCGAGGCGGGTCATGTATCTAGTGATATCCTGTCGAACATGCTTATTGTCAGTGTGATTGAAAATGCTTCTTCACAGGGCTACTATACGTTAACCCACATTATTAGGGATGCAGAGGATGCGGATAGCATTCGGGGAGTAAAGGATATTTTTTATCAGCGTCGGATTGATGGTGGAATATTTATCGGGGCGGCTAATGATGAGCCGTTCATCGAGGAACTGATCGCGGAAGGTTACTTTGTCGCGGTCGTTGATCAGAGGCTGTCTGGACGTCACGAACGGAACCGGATCGTGGCTAATTACGATAATCACAGCGGCATGCATCAAGCGGTGGAGCACTTGGTGAACTTGAAGCATCAGGAAATCGGACTCATTGGAGGGGATATGAAGAGGTATGCTGGGCCTTCTAAGCTTGAGGGCTTCTACGCGGCGATGAAGACGAACGATGTGGAGATACAGATGAGATGGATATTGCCCGGCGGGTTCAGCGAAGAGTCCGGTTATGCTGCGATAAAGGAGTTTATGAAGAAGGGTGAAAATCTCCCAACGGCCATGATTATGGCCAATGATAGTGTGGCTTTTGGTGCGATACGGGCTCTGCAGGAGCATGGGATTAACGTTCCGAGTGACCTTTCGGTGATTGGATTTGACGATCATGCTCTTAGCTCGCGTTATCAGCCCGCATTGACGACCTTGAGAATAGATTTTCGCGAGATGATGGAGCAATTAACGACTTCTTTGATCGAACATATTGAACAACGAGTAACTGAGTTTACCGAGTTTACGGTGGATATGCAAATGATAGCTCGCGATTCCAGTATGGAAATCTAATCTAATTTGATCTAGATCGAAGAGGAGACTGCTACTCATGACTAATAACGTGCTGGGCAATAACGTCATTACGCAAATCGGACTTCTAGTTCACGATATTGAGCAAACATCACAAACCTACGCCGAGTTCTTCGGGGTCGAGAAGCCGACCTGGTTCTGGACGGACACGGTTGATATCGCGCAGACGGAATATCGAGGAGCGCGATCAGAGGCGCGTGCGAAGCTTGCTTTCTTCGATATGGGCTCGCTCCAGCTGGAGCTTATAGAGCCTGATCATAATCCAAGCACCTGGAGAGAATCGTTAGATCAGAATGGTGAGGGGTTTCACCATATTGCCTTTGTTATCGATGGGATGAAGGACAAGATTGCATTGTTAGAAGCCAAAGGGATGTCTTTATTGCAAAAGGGTGAATATACAGGCGGACGTTACGCTTATATGGATACCTTCAGTCAGTTGAAAGTACTTGTCGAGCTGCTGGAGAACGATAAATAATGAACATACTCATAACTGGTGCAGGAAGAGGTCTGGGCTTCCAATTGACGAAGCTAGCGGTCGAGCGAGGACATCATGTTGTGGCCTGTGTTCGTGATGGTGCCGATGCATCGGCGGGTTTATTATCACTCGCATCCGAATACGGTGATCAGGTTCATATCGAACGGATGAACGTAACCGTGGAGGAGGAAGCTGCACGGCTAGCAGTTAAGCTGAAGAATGACGATGTGAAGCTGGATAGTATCATTAATAATGCAGGAATTCTTTTGGGTAGAGAGCATAAGTTAGCGACGCTTCCTATGGCTTATATGAAAACAACGTTTGAGGTTAACCTATATGGTCCTATGAACGTAATTAAACATATGGGATCTTTATTAGCGGACAATTCCGGTGCAGCTATCATTAATATTTCCTCCGAGGCAGGAAGTGTGGCTTTATCGTACGGAGGCGATTATCCGTATGCAATGTCTAAGAATGCATTAAATATGTTGACTAAAATGGTGGGTTCAGAGTTTCAGTCGCGCGGAATTCGAGTGCTTGCGGTCCATCCTGGCTGGATAAGGACGGATATGGGTGGCGATAAAGCACCGCTTTCTGCGGATGTGAGTGCGAATGGAATTCTGGATTTGCTGGAGAGAAAAACAAGGATAGCTGAGGAGTTGTACTTCGTCGATCATACAGGCCGTTCGATGCCGATTTAGATTGTATGGGCAGCTGCTTGTCATATTCAACGAGCTAGTTATATGAGTGGAGGCTGAATCAGGAGGTCTGTAAAGACTTTCCGATTCAGCCTCTCATTTATACCTCGAGAACTCCTCTAATACATTAATACACCCAAAGGCCCATCCTCATCGATAATATCCTGAATTTCGAATACCGAAATCGGGAAGTATGGGAATCCCCAAACGTAAGGAACGATAGCATATAACGGGAAATAGATGACTAACGATTTGTCGGCAACATAGAAGTCTTGGTCGGGTGTAATGCCTGGATAATCGACGAGGAGAGGAAGCTGTCGAGCTTTAATCTGGGCTTGGATAATGGTATTTAGTCGTTTCTCATAGTTACTGTTCGGTTTAAATAGTTGACCGAGAGTATAGCTGCGCCCAGTGTTCGCATCGAAGGTTAAGGACTTCTGAAGCGTGTTTCCGTGAGCGCCTCCTGTGAAATTATAGTTCAGAAGAGAGAGGCTCAGCACACCTCTTTGATTATTTTTAATTTCGAACGTACCATCCATCTGCTGAATATCTTTGCTAGGAAAGCCTTGCTCCTTGAGTATTTCTTGATTGGCGGAAGCGATTGCCTTGTTCATAGCTTCCTGAGCTGCAGACGTGGTTCCTCCATTAACGTATGGAACGTTAATTTTGACGTTTTTGGCGGTCATTGTCCGAACCCGGATCGGGAGCATTAAAGTTTGACCGTTCATTCTCATTCCCCTTTACTGATGGGCTGCTGTCTTGCCAGCTTATGCAGTGAAAGGGATTACGGTGAAACTCGCCTTGTGAAGACGACAAGCCTTGCTTCATGCTCACGTTTGGATCTACTGTATTTTCCCGCGCATGTAATGAGATTTAATCGAGGTTCGTTCATGGGACCAAATATTCTATTTATAGGAGCCTCAGACGTTTTGAAAATCTCGATCGACTCCACAATAAATTCAATCGAGCGCTCCTTATCGTTTTTGATGAATACAGGATCGCCCTTTTTTAGATTTTTTAAATGATAAAATATAGCTTTGCCGTTATACGTATCTACATGCCCATCCATTACTGCATTTCCAACAGCCCCCGGCAGTATTCCACTGGATAAATAACCTACTTTATCAGTGCTCTTGGGAACTCCCATTTGACCCGTACTAGACACATCAACGGGCTCGATTCCTGCATGAACTCCAATGGTCGGAATAAATAGTCGAGAGGGAATAATTCCATCTACAGAGTATTTTTTCTCGACAACTGGATAAATAGGTGGAACTGCTGGTGTTATGATTACCTTTTCAGCTTTCTTGAGTACTTCAGGTGGTGCTTTCTGTGCAATCTTACTTGAATTGGAACAATTGGTGGCACTAATAAGAAACATAATTGTAATAACAAGCAATAGCGACTTTTTCATAAGTAATAAAGAAAAAGAGGAGAGAAACATCATCCCCTCTTACGCTCCTTATTTAGTTTGTTCGCTTGCGCCACCAAAGCCGGTTTTTGGCATTTCACTTATATCCTTAGCTTTCAAGCTTTTGGCATGCAGACTTTTGGCGTGAAGACTTTTTGCATGAAGCTTATGGCTTTTAGCTTTTGAGTGCATTTTTTTCTTCTCGTGCATCTTTTTGTCTTTCTCATGGACTTTCTTCATATGAACCTTATGCTCGTGCTTTTTTTCAATTACGGGAACAGCTGCGAAAGCCGCCGAACTTGCTGAGAATAACATACAAGCAGCTACAATTGTGACAACAGCCTTCTTCATTGGATTGCCTCCTGATATGTTTAGTGTGGGTGCTTGTTGAACTCCCCTTGTCATTATGTCCGTCCGCTTTGTAAACATTAGAGTAAATTTAATCCACCACATTTGCGTACAGTAATTAGGGCTGACTTCATTTCAAATATTGCGCAGTATTAACCTTAGTATTATTTTTATAAATAAAATGAAAATAAGTGTTGCAATCATTATGTGAACGTGATATTATATTTTTTGTTAGCCCATAAATACGCCGACTTAGCTCAACTGGTAGAGCAACTGACTTGTAATCAGTAGGTTGGGGGTTCAAGTCCTCTAGTCGGCACCATTTATTTTCAAAAACAACTAACCAATCCTCATTCAGCTGTAATAGCTGGATGGGGATTTTTGATTATTTATGTTTAAACTTACGCATGGGTAATTGTGGGGAATTGTTGAAATTGTTTCATAATTAAGCGAAAATTTTGTCGAAAAACCTTTACTAAACAAGGAAAATCTTGTATTCTTGTCGAAGAGCACAAGTTATTGGTAAAATATAACATATAGTGCTCAATAGGGGGATATGGATTATGAAGAGAAACTCATCAAAAAAGGTATTAAAGATGTCCATTGCATTAGGATTGTTGGCGTTAGCTTTAAGTGCATGTGGAGGTAACAAAGACGACAATAAGAACGCATCTCCATCACCATCGGCGTCTCCTTCTGCATCTGAAACACCATCGGCATCACCATCGGCATCACCATCAGCGTCACCATCTGCTGAAGCAAGCGCACCAGCAGCATCGGATGTTACAGCGGGGTTCAAGCTATACGAGGACAAGACGAACGCGACAAGCATTGAGTACCCAGAGGATTGGACAGTACTAGATAATATTACTGGTGTTACTGCCATTTTCAAGTCTCCGCAAGAGAATGCTGATGATAAGTTTCAGGAAAATGTCAATATCATCGTTCAGGATTTAGGTGGGCAGGAAGTGACATTAGAGCAATACGTTGAAGTTACGAAGCAACAGTTGGGTCAAATCATTACGGATCTTAAGATCACCAATGAAGGTTCGGATACTAATGAAGAGGGTACGGATGTTTACGCTCTTGAGTATACGGGTAAACAAGGAGAATTTGATTTGATTTGGCAGCAAATGTTCATGATTGAGAAAGGTAAAGCCTATGTTCTCACATATACTGCTGAACCGGGTAGTATTGAGAAATTTGCGGAGCAGGTTGGAACTATGGCGGACACTTGGATTTGGTAATCATGAAATAATGCCATCATAACGCAAATACGATTCGCGGTCCCTATCGGGGCCGCTTTTTTAATGTGTATCACAATGTACAAGGACCTCTTCAATCGTTAACTCACGGTTAATAATTTCTTCAAGAAGCATCTGAATGAATTCGTCATCTGGTGACTGCTCTGAAGCTAAGTTAAATTTGTTAATTAGAAAAGTATTATCTAAAGCATGAATAGTGTCTCTTATATCCCGCATGTCAATCACCAGCCTATTAGTCTTGGTATAGTCATCGTATCGCCAAGGTATTAGAAATGATGAATAAAAAGGATTAACACTTTGTTAGTTATTTTAATACTTTTTTACTATTACCCTTTATTCATCAAATGAAAACATCAAGAGGAAGGAAAGAAATTCTGTATTCTTGTCGAAAGTGTGTTTATAATGATAAATGTTGCATTTGGTATAATTTGGGGGGGCGAGGAAAATGAATAAAAGATCATCGCAAAAAATGTTGAAAATGTCTATCGTGTTAACTTTGCTTGCTCTAGCATTGAGCGCATGCGGCGGCTCGAAAGACGACAATAAGGAGTCGTCACCATCAGCATCTGCGGAAGTGAGTGCATCAGTAGAAGCTAGTGCATCAGCGGAGATCTCTGCAGAGGTGGAGGCAGAAATAGAAGTAGAGGCAGAATTGTCTGTAGAAGCGGAGTTGACGGTGGAGGCAGATTTATCGGTAGAGGCAGACATGATCACGGATACAGAAGTGCCAGCTGGCTACAAGCTGTTCGAAGATCGAACATACGGGACAAGCTTCCAATATCCTGAAGATTGGACGGTACAAGAAAACGTTGATGGTGCACTTGCCTTATTCCTATCTCCTAAGGAAAGCGAAAGCGATAAGTTCCAGGAAAACGTTAGCGTTATCGTTGAAGATCTAGGTGGAGAGAAGGTAACGCTGGATCAATACGCAGAGGTTTCGAAGCAGCAACTGGGCGCAGTCATTACAGATTTCAACATCGTGACAGAAGAAAAGGGAACTCTTGAGGATGGAGAAGAAAGTTATAATCTGTTGTACAGCGGGAAGCAAGGTGATCATAAATTGACTTGGCAACAAGTTTACATGATTGTAGAAGGCAATGCTTTTGTCATCACTTATACAGCGGAACCGGCCAGTTTTGATAAATTTGTGGAAGCAGCTGGCTCCATCGTTGAATCATGGACTTCATACGAGTAATTCATAGCATAGTAACGAAACGCGGCCCCTCATAGGGTCGCGTTTTTGATGCGGAGATCGATATTCAGCAGTACCTGCTGCGCCTCTTGCTTAAGTACTTCTTCCCAAACTATCGAAGATAGCATCCTGCGCTGGATTTGTTCCAATCTCCTGCGAGCCAGCTCGAACGTTACTCCAAAATGTAGCGAAATAACCTCAGCAGCCTCGTCTATCCGCTCAGGGAGCTTGAGATGCTGTAGCATGGAAAAAGGGATTGCCGCGTAGAGAACGAATCGGTTAGCTTCAGCTTCCTGGGCTTCACAAAATAGGCGAGGCATTGTTGTCTGATTTCCTGCATGTCTAAGGACATGGCACAGCTCGTGCAAGAAGTCCTCCCATTGGGATTCTCGATCTTGCCGCTGATCGATTAAGATGGAACGCAACCCCATGTACTCCAATGCACGACTAGTGTCCTGCAAATAATGCACCCACACGTCTAATCGCGTAGCTACTTCCTCAATATTTAACTGAGAAGAAGTGAAGATTCCGAATTTCAGCCACAATTGCTCTATCCATTGTTCTAATGGAGTCGTTTCATAGTATCTGTACATAGTTCCATCCTTATTAATGAGAATGTATGTTCGTATTTATAGTGAAAAGAAAAGCCCTTTGCGGGCTTTGTGAAAGGCTAGCTCTTTCCTTGTTGGTCTCCGGGTTTCCTACCCTTTTCCTTCTCCTGAATGAACTCCCAGAAGCGACGCATTTCCTCTTTACGCTCCTCTGGAGCATTCAAGTAATCCTTGAAAAATACTCCATGCTCCGGATTGTTGATAAACTCCTCGAAGGCTGGGTGATCTGTTGTGCTCGGCGAAGCATTGTAATCCGCCGATGCAACTTCCGTCCGTCCTAGCAAATAGTCCGTCGTCGTACGATAATATTCCGCAAATCGACTGAGCATTTCTGGATCGGGCTTACGGTCATCGGATTCATATCTGGAAAGCTGAACATTGCTTATTCCTAAGTGTTTGGCCGCATCTAGCTGTGTTTTACTGAATTTCTCGCGTCGTTCCCGAAGACGAAAACCTAACGACATCGTAATCTACCTTCTTTTATATGGATAATTGCAGTATATCATATTTTCCGTTTTGGTAAACCTGTAACTTTGCCAAAATGGTAAACTATCTGTTGACTTTGCCTAAATGGCAATATATGATGGTTTCACATTACCGTTTTGGTAATAATTTCTGAGCGAGTACTGCTTAAGGAGGGACATCACGAATGAACCGGAGTTGTAAGATGTCTTTTATTTTCTTCATAGTTTGCCAAAATGGCAAAATTATAAAAAAGGAGTTGAATATATGGAAACCATTCGAGTGATAGAGCTAGGACGGGCTACTTTAGAGAATTACACAGAAACTAGAAGGATGCTGCTTCGCAAAGCGGACGAGCTGACTGTGCGGATCAATCGGTTGGAACCCGTCAAATCGCTTGAGGGCATGAATGAAATTCTAACCTTAGATAAGGATCGTCGATTAATTGTCGAAATGATCGCAAGCTGCTCTTATATTATCGAATGGCTCGATACGGGGAGAAGACCAGGCAACCGAAGAGGCATCGAACGTCGAGCGGGTTATCAAAGGGAAGTTCTCATGGATCCAGCGATGCTGCCTAGGGTAACACTTTACTCGGGAATAACTGAATCTTTGCAGCCGGAGAAAGAGGAAACGAATGAAAGCCGATTTCGACTTGAAGCCGCACTCCACGGATTGACTGAAAGAGAACGCAGCTGCTACATGCTCGCTCACGGCGAATGTTATTCTTTTGCCGAAATTGCATCTCTTCTGAACATTAGTAAGTCCAGTGTTGGAACCTACATGATGCGTGCACAGCGCAAGGTCACGGACAACGTCAACAATATCCTCATCCTCGTAGGTTAAGGCAATTGCTAGGCTGTCGTACGGTTGCCACTTAATAGTGTGAGGACAAATTGATTTAGAGGAGGACTAACATGGCAAACATGAAAAATCAGTTTTTATTTCAGAGTGATGGGCTTCAGCCATGAGGAATGGCATCTCGCAACGATTGACCCAAGCAATTCCGTTAATCGCTGGAAGGGTAGTTGAAGCCCATGAATCCATGGACAGTCTCATTAAGCCTTACGTGTTACTCGTACAAGGTGCTGATGCGGAAGACACCCAATGGACGGGATTACGAACTTCATTTGAGGTCTGGCCTTATGTATCTCAGACGGCGGGATTTGCTGACGTAGATGAGCTTGCGAATCTCATCGTTACCGCGCTTGACGGACAAGCAGTTACCGATCCTGATACGAACGAAGCGTTCACTTGTCAATATGAAGGGAACGTGGGTGCCGACAAGGTCGACATCGAGCGAAACGCGCTTACTCGGGGCCTTCGATTTTCTGTAATCGGTGTTCAGCGAGTATCAGAGCTAGACGTTGTACAGGAAGATGACTGGATAGTCGCCCTCTCAGAATGGACTAAGAATGAATTGGGTAGCGCTGACTGGCAGGTGTACAACGGCAAATGGCCTACGGATTACACAAGACCTTCTGTCTTATGGAGATTGGAAGGTATGGAATCTATCGCGAGTTCACGCGCTGCTACGATTGAAGTTCGTAAGAAAGCGGTCGGTCATGTGATCGGTCGAACGGTGAGCGAGCAGACAGCAGCTATTGTGGAGCTTACGCAAAGCTTAACGAGTGCCGTGAAAATTCCGTTAAGTCTCCCAGATCGTCGTTATTTAACTGTACTTAGTCCGATTGTCGATCTTGAACAGGATACGATGACCGAGGGGCAAATCTCTGTAACCTTGTCTCGCAAAATCGAGCGTCATTTAGAAGATAGCCCATTGATGCGGGAAGTAAATTTCCAAACCAAACTATGAACGAGGTGGTACGAATGGCGAGCAAGAAGCCCGGAAACGGCGAAACCCATTACAACCAGGATGAACTCATAAACCATGCGCAGGCGCTGTTTCAAGTGAATCCTGAAGTTGTCGCTGGAGCTTTTCATCAAGCTGAGCAAGATCAATTTACTATCGATGAAGCGAAACGCTTAATCGGACAATTTCTGAAAGGGAAGGTGCTTTAATATGGCTGGAGGAACTTGGAGTACGACGGATAAACCGGTATTGCCGGGGTTTTATATGAATTTTCGCGCAGCGGCTACCGCAGCGATTCAACCTGGTGCAAGGGGCATTGCAATTGCGCCGGTGAGGGGACATTGGGGCCCTGTTAATCAATTTGTTGAAATCGTCAGCGAAGCGAACATTGCGGACGTATACACTCGTGCGGAAGAGAATGGAGCTACTGCCTACAGTTCTCTTAAACTCGCTTTGCTCGGTGGTGCCCGTAAGGTGCTCGCTTATCGCTTGGCAGATGCCAATGCTGCGGCATCAACCGTTACTCTGTCGGACACAGCGAGCTCGCCTGTTCAAGTGTTGAAGCTGGATGCCAAGTATCCCGGTTCTAGAGGGAACGACTTTAAGGTTACGATTCAAGTCAACCCAGTCGAATCGAGTAAGAAGGATTTGAAGCTATTCGAAGGCACGACGCTTCTCCGGACCTTTACTTTCGTAGGGGGCTCCGTTCAAGCTGCGGTAACCGAAATTAACGGTGATGCTGGCAACAAGTGGATTGTTGCAACGAAGCTAGTCGAAGGGAACGGCACACTTTCTAATGTTTCCGGTATTTCCTTGAGCGGAGGTAATTCCGGTATTGCTGATATTGCTAATGCGGACTATTTGAATGCACTAGCTCATTTTGAAACACAAGATTTCAACGTTATTTTCCTGGATGGCGTGTCCGATTCTGCACTTCATTCAAGCGTAGCTGCATGGGTTGCCCGCATTCGAAATGAGGGTAAAGGTGTCATTGCGGTGTTAGGAGGTTCCTCGTCGGACGATACGGCAGCGGATGCAGTGAGCAAAGCGACAAGCCGAAGCGCCATGTTGAACCATGAAGGCATCGTAAATGTCGGAACCGGCATCAAGATGAGTGGGAATTCATACAGCTCAGCGCAGGCTTCAGCATATGTGGCTGGTCTTATTGCAGGCCAAGGCTTAAGTGAATCTACGACCTATGCTTCATCTCCATTCGAAGATGTTACCCGCAGATGGACCCGATCAGAACAAGAGCAGGCTGTTCGCAATGGGGTATTTCTACTAGTTCATGATGGTCGACTAGTGAAGGCATTACGTGGGATTAATAGCTTGACCACATTGCGTGAAGGACAGAACAATCCGTGGAAGAAAATTCGTACGATTCGCGTCATGGATAGCATTAATTCCGACCTTCAACGGACGGCGGAAGATTCCTACATCGGCAAGGTCAACAACAGCGAAGAAGGCCGTTTGGCTCTGATTGGTGCATGCAAGCAGTACATGCAGTCACTTGCTCAGGCGGGCATTATCGAAGCTGAAGGCTATGACGTCTACGTGGATACGGATTTGACGCCAGAGCCGGATCAAGTGTTCTTGAAATGGGAAGCCCGATTGACGGATGTTATGGAGCAAATATTCAGCACTTTTATCGTGCGATAAGGAGGAAGAACAAAGATGATGGATCCGACTAGAGCGATTCTGGGTACGTATGGGCAAGTGTTTATTGACGGGGTATGGCAAACGAATATTAATAAGCTTGAAGCTGCGGTTGAAGTTGAGAAACGCGAATTGAAGCTTTCCGGGATGGAATGGACGACTCACAAGCTTGGTGTGAAAAAAGGAACGGGTACCATGAGCGGCTATAAAGTCACAAGCGATATGATTCGCCGTGGCTTCACGAAATTCGACATTATTAATAAGATTTCTGACCCAGAAGCTTATGGCTTCGAGCGCATTCGGCTCATGAATTGTATGCCAGATAAGCTTCAACTGGCTAACTGGACGGCGGGTGAAGAAGTAGTTGAAGAAACGGCGTTTACATTCGAAGGTTACGAGCTGCTTGATCCGATCGTAGTAGGCTAAATAAGAGAGGAGAGATTGCATTGTCTTTTGAAAATCTAACGGATGAACAAGTGTTACAGAGGTTATTGGATGCTGACACTTTACCCGAGCGAACGGTTCGCTTGGAACGTATGGACATCCCGGTGAAAATCCGGGGTCTTACCGGTAAACAAGTATTTAGCATCCGCGAACGATGCACCGAACGGAAGGAAAAACGAGGTCAAACAATCGAACGATTGGATGAGGAATTGTTCAACGTATCCCTGATTGCGGCGTCAACAATAACACCAAACTGGGGAAATCCCCAGTTGTTGACCAAATTCAGCGCGAGCAGTGCAGAGGAAGTGATTAAGAGAATTCTTCTGGCTGGGGAATTGTCTGCACTTGGTGATGTTGTTCTAGATTTGTCCGGCTTCAATACGGAGCTTGAGGACGTAAAAAACTAATTCAATCCGGGGCGCTTGCCGGGATGCTTCATGCATTCTGGGTTCGCCATCACCTGCGCCCCGGAGATTTCTGGCAGCTTCCGCGAGGCGAGCAGCTTTTCTTGATGGCTAGCATGGAGCTCGAATGGGAAGCAGAGCAAATCATGTCAGCGAAGAAAGGAGAGTGATGGTATGGCTGGAGAACAAATTGAAATTGTGATTGATGCTAATGGTTTGGCACGGACGGAGCAAGTGTTCAAGTCGGTGGACAAGTATTTGGAGCGTATTCACAGACGTGTCGATAAGCTTGGCAGAATGCGGGTTACCCCCATGGTCAGGTTAAATGATCGGGTTACTCCTCAACTCGAGAAGATCAACAGAGCACTTAACAGAATGACGGGGCAATTGAGGAGAGTAACAATCGTTCCTGTGATCAATTATACGGCACTAGGAATGGTATCCGTTAAGTTGAAAACAGCTCTAAAAGCAGCGTTGACCTTAAAGGCAGCATTGGATTTTAAAGCGGCCTTAAACTTAACAGCGACATTAGATGTAAAAGCAGCATTGAAAGCCGCCCTAAGTTTAAAAGCAACTTTGAAAGCCGCTTTAAACTTAAAGGCCAGCTTCAAGTTGAAGGCATCTTTAACGGTCTTTGTGAAAGGTATCTTTAAAGGGAAATGCGTTCCGTGTCTACCTGGTAAATGCAAACCCGGTAAAGCCATTAAGGATAAGGGACGAGGCGGTCTTCAACGAGAGCGGTGCAAACCGGATAAGGATAAAAAGAAACGAAACCAGAGAGATCGAGATCCGGGCAAAAAAGGACCTCTTAAGCAGAAAGACGTTCCCAAGGGCGGGGATCGGCTTAGCAAGTCTTCTAAGCCTCCCAAAATAAAGCCACCTAAGCTCCTTAAAGTCGGTAAATTCAAGGTTCCGCTTCCTAAAATGCCTAAATTTTCGATACCTAAACTATCTTCAGCACGAGGAATGCTCGGTAAAGTAACGGACGGTGCCAAATCCTTGATGGGGAGTAAAGCGGGTAAAAGTATAGGTAGGATAGGCAAGGTAGCAGGTAAAGCATTTAAACCTCTAGGTTTCGTCACTGATGCAATGAGTATATTTGGTGCGAAACCGGGTAAAGAGCGAAACAAAGCAATTCGAAGCACAGTTGGCGGATGGGGTGGTGCTGCGGCAGGAGCTGCTGCTGGCGCGGCGATCGGATCGGTCGTACCTATACTTGGAACGGCAGTAGGTGGCTTGATCGGAGGTGCAATCGGAGGTCTCGGTGGAAGTGCGATTGCGGAGAACATTGGCAGCATAGGTAAGAAAATAGGGAACGTTGGCAAGGAAATAGGTGGATGGTTCGGTTTTGGTAAGAAAAAGAAGAAAAAGGAAGAGGATCCGGTTGCATTACCGGCGCCAGCGATTCCTAGCCAGGCACAAGGGCCTTCCATGCCCATGGCTCCTGCGTTTGCAGCGTCAAGCGCCATTAATGTGAGCTTGCCCTCAGGGGCAATACAACTCACGATCCAAGGCACGGAGTTAAACTACGATGAAATATCCACCATTATCGGTAACAAAGTTGCGACCTCTATTCAACAAGCCATGGAGAACAGGGCTTGATCCTATATAAGAAATGGCGAGAGCAGGTGAGTTCACTTGGACTTTATTATCATAGACCCTACTGGGGGCACGTTCCATTTTCCAGTTAATCCTGAAGAGGTTCTAATCAGGCGGGAGAAACAGTATGAAACTGCCACGATCCTATCGCTTGGTGAGATAGATCTCCTTCAGGGGGAACGGGTTAAGGAGATTGCCTTTTCTTCTTTTTTTCCTAAAGTTTACGATCCAAGTTATTGCCGTTATCTCGATATCCCGGATCCTCAGCTTGCGATGAATAAGCTAACTGCGATGTTAATGAAGAAGCAACCGGTCAGATTAATCATTACCGATACGATCATTAACGCGCTTGTACACGTTTCCGCTCATGATTCGACCTTCAAGGGAGGGGAACCAGGTGATGTTTACTTTGATGTTACTTTCCGCACATGGCGCAATATCAAGGTGGGTTCAGTAGCAGTAGTGCAGGCATCCTCCCGTCCGGATACCAAGCCCGTTCCCAAGCTGTATATCGTCAAAGCAGGGGACACGCTCACGGCAATCGCCAAGCGGGAAATGGGTAACAGCGCGAAGTGGCGAGTCATTTACGACAATAATAAAGCAGTAATCGGGCGTAATCCCGATCTCATCAGACCCGGGCAGAAATTGGTGATGCCATGAGTTACGAGGTGGTTGTGGCCAACAGACACAATATTAGTGCTCTGATCGAGGATTTATCCTTGGAGGAGTCGTTAGAAGAAATCGCATATTGTGCGAATATGAAGCTGGTTGTTACGTCGGATTTGCCTATCATTACTCCGGGACAGGAAATACGAATCTCTGGAATTCCATTCGGAGAAACCAGGAGGGTAAATCTATTAAATCCAGGTGTTGTTTGGGAGTGCCACAGCACGAACATGGGTCGCAAGCACCTCAGTATTACAGCTTACGAGAGGACGATATATCTCGTGAAGTCTGAGGATGAGCGTCTAATGCCAGCAGGACAAACGGCAACTCAGCGAATTAAGCAGTATGCCAAGGAATGGGGAATTCCTACTGGGAACATTGTGGACACGGGGATTAAGCTCTCTAGGAACATAAAACGCAGCCAGACGATCATGTCCATGATCATGGAGGATCTGAAGGAAACCGTGGATAAAGGCGGGGCCATGTATCGAACTCGGATGTCAGAGCGCGGGTTGGAATTGGTCGAGATCGGAAGTAATAAAGTGATGTGGGAATTGGAGTCGATTGAGGAAATTACCCAAAACCGCACGCTAGAAGGCGCGATTACGCAAGTTAAAGTGATCGGCCCCCAAGAGAGTGAAGATTGGGTAGCCAAGACTTTGATTGTGCTGAAGAAGGAAACAGAGAAATATGGTACGCTGCAAAAATTAATTATGGATAACAAAATAGAGACGGTGGAGCAAGCTAAGAAAGCAGCGACAAAGGCTTTGCTTGGTCTTCAGGAAACCTACTCTGTGACAGCGCTTGATATTAATACAATACGTGCCGGAGACAGGGTACGTCTTAATACAATGGAGCTAATCGTTACTAAGGTTCGCCATCAGCTTGGTTTTCCTGGGCGTATGGAGCTTGAACTAGCCGCAGAAAACAAAGTCAGGAGGGATTATCTTGCCTGATCCATTCAAAAAATTGGTTACGACATTAGAGAACCGGTTGTCTGGCATTGCAGCCAAGACTCTATCCGGAATTCCTTCGGAGCTTGGAACAATCACAGAATCGGGATTGAAGCTTGATTCTTTCAAATACGAAATTCCGGATTACCTCATCGCTGAGTGGGTAACTCAGCTGGAGGTTCCTGAGTTCTCGATGGTGGGTACAATGACAACTCCAGTCGACGATGAAGGAAACACATTAGGCGGGGCGAATCCCTCGCAGCTTACGCGGTTTGATTTTAAGGAGACCAAGATTGACGAGGTTCATTTGAATTGGAGCGTCGGTATTAAGCCAGGAGATCGGGTGCTTGCAGTACCCGTCAATGGAGGCAAAGATGCCGTCGTCGTTTGTAAGGTGGTGAGTTCAGGTGGCTAACTTATTTCCGGTGGGAGAACTTCCGGAGGAACAAAACGATGATCGGAGTGAGAATATCGCTTTTGGTCGGAGCTGGCGTTTTGATTATGAAGCGGGAGAGTTTGTTGTGACTCCATCAGGCAAGGTTGCGAGTTTCGAAGGTACGAATGCATGGATGGAATGGTGCAAGAAAGCCTTGCAAACGGAGCGCTATCGTCATCTAATCTACTCTCGAAGCTACGGCCAAGAGTTTAACGAACTTATCCGTTCCGGTCTGCCTCGAGCGGCCATCGAGATGGAAATTCAGCGTATTACGACGGAAACGCTTGAGATGGATCCTCGAACGGCTAGTGTGGATAGCTTTACTTATAAGTGGCTTAATGACAGCTGCTATTTTACCTGTATCATCTCGAATATCCACGAGGAAACAATTGAACTCCAAGGAAGGGTGGTGAATTCCTAATGGCTGTATTACTTGATTATTTAAGTGAACAAACAGAAGAAGCGATTCGGGATCGAATGCTTAATCTCGTGCCGGTCGACTTAGACAAATCAGAAGGCTCGTATATTTGGGACTCCTTATCTCCGGCTGCCTATCAATTATATAGGGCATCTGAATGGGCTAAGGAAGTTTTGCAGCGGGGCTTTGCAATGACTACCTTTGGACCATACTTGAGGATGCGTTGTGAAGAGCATGGGGTCATTCCACGTCCGCCTGTGGCAGCTACCGGATCTGTTAAGATCACGGGGACTGTAGGAACGGTTATTCCTTTAGGTACGCTTGTCGCGACTCCGGCAGATGAGATTACGGATACTCAGTCGATTGAATACGAGACAACGGCATCGGTTACTTTGAATAGCCAAGGCGAAGCCAACGTTCCGATCAAAGCGGTTGAAGCGGGAGTTGTAGGGAATGTCCCGATTGGAGTGATAAGCCTATTGGTTCATTCTTTATCGGGCGTGGCGAGCATATCGAATGTGGTTGCAACGAGCGGTGGGACTGCTGAAGAATCTGACGAATCCTTATTGTCACGTTTTCTCATTAAAGTGAGGCAACCAGGGACAAGCGGTAATAAAGCGGACTACTTGCAATGGGCTCTTGAAATTCCCGGTGTAAGTGCGGCTCAAGTTGAACCGTTATTTAATGGCGCGGGGACGGTAAGGGTTTTTATTTTAGATGCGAATAAGCAGGCTCCAAATCAAACCATTGTGGACGCAGTTCAGGAGTATATTGCACCGGCAGTGGGCCAGGGCGAAGGAAAGGCTCCAATCGGTGCCAATGTCACGGTATCAGCGGCTGTTGAAGTGCCGATTAATGTCTCCGTGCAGATTACTCTAGCAAGTGGTTCAACCTTGAGCGAAGTAAAAGCAATGTTCGAGGCTGGTCTTAAAGCATATCTGGAGCAGCTCGCTTTCGTGGATCCACTTGTCCGTTATAACCGCATCGCTGCTATTCTGTTAGACATTCCTCCGATAATTGATTTTATTAATTTAACTGTGAATGGTAGTGAGTCAGCTAACGTCGAAGTGCAAATCGGACAGGTTGCCGTAATCGGGACGGTGAGCATCAGTGAGTAGCCTAACAATGAACAGCATTCGCGGAAAAGAAATGATGACCTACCTTCCTGATTACTACGCCACGTCAAGAGTAATGAGCTCTAACATGGACGCTCAGGGTACAGAATTAGACAAGCTGTGGCAGGCGATGGATGAAACACTTGAACAATATTTTGTCTCGACCGCCACTTGGGGGCTTGAACTATGGGAGAAGGAACTTGGAATCTCGGTCGATATCTCCAAGCCTACCGAACAGCGACGAAGTGTGATTCTTTCCAAGCTGCGTGGTATTGGGACTGTGACAGTAAGTCTAATTAAGTCTGTTGCTGAAGCTTACGATGGCGGCACGGTTGAGGTTACTGTTCAGCCGGAGACGTATAAGTTCAATGTAAAGTTTATCGATACTTTAGGAGTTCCTCCGAATCTGGATGATCTTAAAGCAGTAATTGAGGACATTAAGCCAGCGCATCTTGCGGTTGAATATTCCTTCACATACACCCCTTGGGGTGAATTGAAGCAAACAAGTTGGGATAGTCTCAGTAGTTTTACTTGGGAAGAAGTTATGACAAGGAGTTGGTGCTAATGGCTGATCTAACGCAAAATATTGGATTGAAGAAGCCTCTGGATAATGAGTTTGCAGATATCGGCATTATTAATGAAAATATGGACAAGATTGATCAGTCGCTTGGGGCAATGACCGCAGTGCCAACGACTGCTAAAGACGTTGCAGGAGCTATAACGGAGTTGCATGATAACCTGCAACCTAAGTCAAGTGTGCCTGTAGTTCTTAAAAACGGCGTACAGGTTATTCAGGGTGGAGACGTTTCTTCTATCGTGCATCCTGAATTCGTAGGGCGAACTTTAATTAACTTACTAGGCCGTGATGGTAACTGTGAGGATACCATCAAATGGAAAGTTACTCAAACAGGCGGGTTATCAACGATCGCAGAGGATGTTACTTATCGGGTAGTTGGTAATAAGTCAATAATCGTGACTGGAGATACCTTTAATACGTTTGTGTTACTTTATCGAGAGACTGTTCTTGCACTTGATACCAACAAAAATTATCTGGTGGTGGGACATGCGAGGTCGGGGTTACAGGCGAATATAACCGTCGGTACTTCCGCAGCGACCGCTAACGGAGGTGCCGTGACCAATTCAGTGGGTGGAGACTCACTGAATTGGTCTTTAATGTATGCTGCATTCAAGCCGACAATATCACAACTATATATCTCTGGAAATGTAGCAGGTACAGAAAGTATCAAGCCTGCCGCTGGCTTCGACGCGTTCCGCTTGTACGAAATTCCAGCTTCAGAGAAAACAAAGATTGATTCGATGACTCTGGCGCAGGCACAAGATTACATTGTTAGAAACTACCCTTACGTTGACGATATGAAGCATGTTAATGCGGTGTATATTGAGAATAAAGGTAAAAACATGTTGCCAGATTTACAAGATGGTATATGGGCCAGTTCAGGGCCATCCTCTTCACGTTTTTTTATAACGGGATCTTATGATCTAGCGATGAATGTAACCGATACAAGTTCTACTTCAACATACACTTGTGACATTCCTATTCTAATCAATCAAACTTATACAATGAAACACAATGGTGGCACGGGTTTTATACGAGTATCTACTATTAAATTTGCGCCTGGCGGGGCGGTAGTGACAGATATCCTCACTAGAGCTACGTTAATAAGTGGAGAATCTTTTACTTTTACGACACCTGCCGACGCACAGTTTGTGCGTGTACAACTCTTTAATATTAATAAGTCAGACGTTGCAGTAGTGGGAGGGTTCACATTCTCCAATCCTACGCTGAACGTCGGAGCAGTTGCTCCGACGTTCGAATCGCAAAGACCATCATATTTGTACCTGCCTGATGTACAGTTGAAATCTAACGTAGATGGTAGTGTAGCGGATCAGCTTTACACGGATGGACACGGCAAGCCGAGAGTTACGAGACGGTTAAAGCAAATGGTATTAGACGGCAACATCGAGGGAACCGCATACGACTACCCCAGCTTTAAAAGTATAGTGGTGTTAGCCGAAGGTGGAGTCCCGATAAACAAGGTCGGGGGGACTAAGTACAATGGCAAAATTCTTTCTTTTGATAAAACAGCAGTTGAAGCAGATAGCTGGGGTGTGGCCAGTAGTAATATCCACATATCTGTTGCAGACGTAGATAGTGGCTGGGGAGAATTTTACCTACCTTCCAAAGATGAGATTAAGGCATATTTTTGGGGTTGGAAAATGTTTGATATGAATCTCAATCCATCAGGAGTAGGTACGTATGATAGAACAGATGGGCTATATAAATCATGGACTCCAATCCAGAGCTTTAGTGGCTCAATGTTTGGTTGTATTTACGTTGGTGTTGGCGTTCCTAGTCTGCCCCCTTCGTCAAGTAATACTAATACTCTTATAAAGGCTCAGGAATACCAATACTACCGTCTACTGTACCAGATCGATAAGAGTATTGACGAACCAGTGAACTACGAAGGCTCGTTAATGCTCCATGAAGGCGCGAATCAGATTGAGGTCGGAACTGGAATTGTAGTTAGGGAAGCGGCAAGATATACAAATAGTAACGGTCTAAACTGGGTTAATAATACTGTCTACGCTACATCGCTTTTATACAAGGTGCGCAGTTTTGTAAGATTATACAAGAACGCTAATGTGGAGTTGACTAGTTACCGCGTCACTACGGGAGGTGCGGTTCATGGATTAGTTCAGCTTGGCATATATGACCATGCGTTGGATAAAACAGCCGCCTACAGCGTGACATATCTTGCCTTAGATACCTGCACGTTAGGGATTGCGCCACAATCTGTTAACGCTAGCTACGCGCCAAATATTCGCGGATCTATAGATTCGCTTGTTCGGGAAGTAGTCGAAGCGCGTACCGAGGTTTCCGTACTACAGAATACGAAGGTGGAGAAACACCAGCCGCAGTGGATAACACCTACTTTGCTAAATGGGTGGGTCGCGTATGGAGGGGCTGGTTATCCTTCAGCACGATACTTGAAGGATGATTTAGGCTTTGTACATTTAGATGGGCTTATTTCTGGTGGGATAGTTACAAGCGGTACACCGCTGTTCATTTTACCATCTGGATATCGACCAAAAGAAACTGTTACTTTTGTAACTGTGTCGCTTAATAGTACAGCCGAGATTATTACTAGGGTAAGAGTTAATATTAGCGGAGAAGTAGTAGTATCGGGATCAGCAGGAAACGTATGGCTGTGCCTAACAGTACCGCCATTCAGGGCAGGATAATAAGGGAGGGATAAGTCATTAAAGAAGCGATCAGAGTTGGTATTGATGGTAAATACATTGAACCAGTTATTGTCCCACTAGGCTCCTTTGGAGTTAAGCCAATACATTCCGATCCAGAAGAGTCAGAAGAACTGGGCGAACCTACTCTACCGAAGATAGTAGGATACATCGTTGCCGAGAAAGTCCCTGAAGGGCTATTTTTCCCCCGATGGGACTTTATTAGTTCGGAGTGGGTTGAGGGATTGACGACTGAGGAAATTGATGAGATCCAGAACGTACCGCAACCAGAAGCGCCGGAAAAGAAATTAATGCGATATGAAGCCGAAAGTATCGATACGATGTTGGCCATTACAGAAGTTTATGAGGTCATTCTAAATCAACAGGCGATGATTGATGTACTTACCTTGAGAATTGAAGCAATGGAAACTTCCGGGGGAGTTGAGTAGCATGGCCAAGGTGTATTCAAATCTAATTCGTAAGGGACTAAAAACGATTAATGATGTGCCGAGTGAAAAGCGTGCAGAAGTAGAATCTATTTTAGTTACCGATGCTTAGATGGTAGAAGATTAGACTTCTTTTAATTATTATATGCTGATTGGGACGGCTTGGGCATGGCGTTTATATATGCAAGATTACTGCTGCAATTTAATAATATTCTATTAAGCCCCGCTTCAGTGGGGCTTTTATCAAACCTGGAGGTGCAAACATGTCCAGCGAAGAAGCGCGCGTGCTCTCGGATATTCGAGAGCGCGTTGTTCGTTTGGAAACGAAGATCGATGCGATGACGGATGTTCGAGAAACGGCGGAGGCGGCGAGAGATGCAGCGCTTCAGGGGCTACAGTCTTCCAAGTCCGCACACCTGAGAATAGACGAAATCGCCGACAATCAGCGTTGGCTCTGGCGGACACTTGTGGGAGCGATTTTAGCTGCTATAGTAGCTGCCGTGACCAACCTGCAAGGAGGATGAATATAATATGGACAAACTGGTTTCTTTAACCGATGAAGTGGTCATGCTAGCACCGATTGTTGCCGCATATGTGGGAATCGCCAAGGAATTCCGCGTTCCAAGCCAATACTACCATCTCATTAGTCTAGTAATCGCTGCTATTTTTGTACTCGTACCGTCATCGGTGCAGCAAACGTTATCGACCATCTCAATTATCGGGCTAACGGCATCAGGGGTGTATCATTTCACCAAGAAAAGGGAGGAGCAGCCGAATGGTAAAGCTCAGTAAATCTCAATTTATCGCTACGTTAGCCCCTATGGCGATTCGTGCAAGGCAAGACGGTTCTCCGCTGTTTCCATCGGTTCGATTAGCGCAGAATTTGCTAGAAACAGGTGGGGTCATTCATTCTTGGAACAATCTCGGTGGGATCAAGGTAGGTAATGGCAAGCCGAATGCATTCTGGCATGGAAAATGGGTACGCAAAGGAACTTGGGAAGTGGAGGACGGCACACGAGTCGACACCTGGGCCATGTTCCGCGCTTACGATAGCGTCTATGATTTTTACAGAGATCAGGATCTGTTATTCCAAATCTCACGATATGAACGCGTCAGGAAGGCCAAAACCCCAAGTCAGCAAGCAGAAGCATTACGCTTGTGCGGCTACGCCACAGACCCGCAATATAGCTCCAAAATCAATTCAATCATCCAATCCTACTCACTTACTCAATATGACGAACAAGCTAAAGCTAAGCCTATGCAAAGCGAAAATAAAATTATCCCTATAACCGTAAACGGAGTCCAGGTTGCTGAAGGCCAGCTCATCGACAATCAAACTTGGGTTCCAGCAAGAATCGTTGGAGAAGCGATCCAAATCAAGGTTGGCTGGAATGGCAAAGCCGCCACTGCAAATGGAATTCCCCTGACGACTCAGGTCATCGGAACAACTGGCTATGTTCCCGTTCGAGAGCTTGTATCCGCAAACGCATCGGTGAAGCTGACCTGGAATCAGGATGCGAGCAAAGTTGAAATCACGATAGACTAGGCACCTGCATATTCTATAGGCATCCAACTGCCTGCATAACAGCGATCGGGGCAGAACATGAGGGGGCTGTCAATGTCGCGAATTCCGAATTTTCCGCAAAACCTTATCGACGAGCATAGAAATTGGCATCGTGCGCGGCACAACGTCGATATTAACAATCCTCCGCCTGACTATGGGCTGGAATTTCTACAGTTTCATCGCAATTTCATTGCGAGGGCATTATCTTGGTACAACCAGAATGGGAACGATCCGCGGCTAGTTGAACCCTGGACGTCGGTCCCGGAAGCGATAAGAAGAGCTCCTTGTTTCAATCAAGCAGCTGAATCACGCATCCTGTACCAACCCGAATCCTTTGCGACTGCGGATGAGCTAGGTAGATTTATCGAGTCCTCTAACCTTCACGCGTGCATTCATCAACAGTCTGCTCAATTATACGGGGATCCGGATATTAATGATTTCGATGTCGCTCCTCACGATACCGTCTTCTACAATATTCATGGGATGATCAACAACTGGTGGAAAAACTGGGAAGGGCTTGGCCGTTTTCGGGAGGATGGCGGTTATTGGTGCGGCAAGTTTGAAGGAGATAGTGAAGAGATTTTATTATATAGCTCCCTATTCGGAGATTGGTGGTTAGGAAAATCGTGGCAGGATGGTTCTGTAGAACGTGGGGAAACTCGCGTAGAGTGGACGGTTATTGGAGATAGCCGAGAATTCGGCCCGATGAACGATGAACGTCTCTTCCGAATTTGGGATGCAGACGGGGACGGCAAGCTCGAAGTGCTTTTCCGTCATCCGCTACACGGTGGCTGGATAGAGGGCAAGGTGAAGGGTGGCCGAATGGTCTGGAACCCTATCCGACTTCAGCCATATGGTTTCCCATTACCCTCATCCTCAGGCCTTAACCAAATTTCTTAAAAACTTAAACACTTCAATATAATAGCTGTAGTCCCTGAGAACAAACGAGCTGCAGGTGAGATTAACTTCTGCAGCCTGCAGCTTCCCCTCACAGAGCTTTACGCCTTGTGCTGTGATTTCCTTTACGGTACCTTCCATTAATCCGATTAGCTCATCCACATCCGCTTCGTACAAGCCGGATACTTCTTCCTCTTGCAATCGGAACTGCATCAAGGGGATGTCGGTGATCAGGCCATATACGTGGCTAACCTCAGCGTCGATATAAGGAACACCACAGGCAACGCCAGAGTCTTGCTCTCGGAAGACACCATATTCCGTGAGCTGGTCGAATGTAACACGCACACCAAGCTCTTCCTCCAGCTCGCGAATAATCGCTTGAGTAGACTCCCCGGCTTCCAAATGACCTGCCGCCGTAATATCGAATAAGCTTGGGTTTGTATCTTTGTTTGCTGAACGTTGTTGAAACAATACTTTGATCCGTGGATCTTCTTTGCCTCTGACTGTACCTTCCCCATCTTGGCGGACAAGCCAGCAATGAACGGTGTGGTGCCATAATCCCATCGCATGAACGACTGCGCGTTCCGCAACCTCTATCCAATTGCCGTGTTCATCGTATACATCAAGCATTTCAGCCATTGTGATTACCCTTTTGCCGAAGAAGCTTGTCCGATTGGCGTAACCTCGGATGTGCAGTGAGAGCAACGGGATGCAATTAGCGGAATTTCAGATATACAATAAGGACATTCTCGCGTTGTTGGTTCAACTGCAGCAGGTGCTTCTTGCTCTTTCTTGCGGCTTAGCTTGTTGAGGAACTTCACCAGCATGAACACACAGAAAGCAACGAGTACAAAATCAATGAGGATATTAATGAATTGTCCATAGGCAATGACAGCTGCACCAGCTGACCGAGCCTCATCTAAGGATTGGGGAACTTTATTGTTAAGTAGCTTCCCCGGATTCAAATTCCAATACAAATCTTTGAAATTCACGTTTCCTAGCAATTTTCCGATAGGTGGCATGACCACATCGTTAACGAGAGAGGTAACGATCTTGCCGAATGCTCCACCAATGATGACCCCGACTGCCAGGTCAACGACATTCCCACGCATTGCAAAAGTCTTGAATTCACTTAATGTAGATCGTAACATTTCACTGCCTCCAATAAATTAGAATTTTTCTGAAAAGGAATTTGCTGGCATTCGTCGAATCCTATTAGACAAAAGCTAAAGATGTCAGTTTCTGCGAGGGATCAAAGGATGAACGGTACCGTAGCCTCATGGCCAAGCTTTTTTTTGCTGCTGGCGCTGTTAATTAGCATACTCGCATCTTATACCATGTTCAACTTTATTGGCAATCTCAAAAGAACAAACGGGACTTTTCGCCAATTTTGGTTAGTGGGTGGTGCGTTTGTTTTTGGTGTCGGTTTATGGGCTAAGCATTTTGTTACACTGCTAAGATATAATGATCCACTCATTATTAATTGGGTGATGCCGGTAGCTTTAATGTTTGTAATTTTCTTTTCATTAATGGCCTTCGTCATGCTTACCTTCCTTGAGATCATGAGATATCGTCTCCTAATCGGTAGCTCTATTCTAGCATTTGGTATCGCTGTTATGAATTATTTCAGCGTGCTGGGGCCGAAGATAGAGCATATGAGTGTCGATAATGGCTATGTTTTCCTGTCATTAATATTGCTGTTCGTTGGAACTTACTTATCCTTCCTGCTCTCTGAAAGCAACATCAGGGAAAGAAAGCTTCTCGCAAGCTTGATACTTGGTGGATCTGTAATGGCTGTGCAGCTACTGAGCAACATGGCGCTAACGATCGAATATTCCGATGTCACGATGACTTCCGACAGATTGAATGAAGATATTTATTTGCTTGCGTTGATCATAGGGATAGGCGCACTTCTTATTCTAATGTCGACGTTATTTACTTGGTATATCGACAAGCGGTTGAATCAGATGGACGAACGATACCGTCTCTTGGTGGAAAACTCTCTCGACACGATCGCTATCCTTAAGGGCGATCATTGGGGGTTCGTCAATGTAGCGGGTATCCGAATGTTCGAAGCAGATGTGGCGAGTGATCTGCTAGGGAAATCCATATATACGTTCCTGCCGGCCAAGGATCATATCGCTTTCAAGGAGAGGCTCCATAATCTCGTTTTTACGGGCAGTGGGATTACGATTGAACAAGAATGGTTTACTTTGAAAGGGAAAGTCTTACATACAGAAATTGTGGAAACGATGACTACGCTCGATAACGAGCCAGCAATCCAAATCATTATTAGGGACATTTCCGAACGTAAGAAGAACGAGGAGCTACTCATTAACTCAGAGAAGCTGTATGTTGCTGGTCAGCTGGCGGCGGGAATCGCACACGAAATTCGTAATCCACTTACTTCACTTAAGGGCTTCCTACAACTAATAGCATCGGGGAGAAAAAATAATAGTAGCTACTACGACATCATGAATTCGGAGCTGGATCGAATCGAGGATATTGTTAGCGAGCTATTAATGCTCTCCAAACCACAGGTTTATGAGCTTTCCTATCAGGATATGCGGGTAGTAATGAGGGACACCGTCACATTACTAGATGCCCAAGCTATTCTGCATAATATCGCGATCGAGGCCGATTATGGTTCGGATCCATTATGGATATATGGAGTGGAAAATCAAGTAAAGCAAGTGTTCATAAATGTAATAAAAAATGCGATTGAAGCGATGATTGATGGAGGCAGTATTGGAATTAAGCTTTCACGCGAGAGCGATCGTGTCTATGTTCGAATCCGTGATGAAGGTCCGGGCATCGACGAGAATCAATTGGCTAAGATCGGTCAGCCTTTCTACACTACAAAAGAAAAGGGAACGGGTCTCGGTCTCATGGTTAGCTACAAAATTGTGGATAACCATCAAGGAAGAATTGAGGTCAAGAGCGAGATTGGCTACGGTACTTTATTTGAAATTATGCTACCCTTCCGTTATCCCGATGCGGAGATCAAGAAATCTAGCTGACGAGGGCGAATAACTGCCGTGATGGGAGTCTCACCAATTGGCTCTCCATCACCGAATGAGAGTAACGAGGTAGAAGACTTGATCGTGACGGTATGTCCTGATAGAAAGGTAACGAAGCGATGTTGTTTAACATGGCCACCCCATAATACTGACGGGAACAGAAATAGAATACGGCGTACGGTACAGCCATGCACGACACATACATGAAGGTGCCCATCGTCCGGCAGGGCGGTTGGGCATATTTTTAATCCACCTCCGTAGGTGGACACGTTAGTGACAGCTGACAACCAACCCTTATTAAATTGATGTGAGACACCATCGACAGTAAGTGTGAGGGATGCTGGCTTGAATTTCGCAAGCGCACGCAATAAGCCGATCACATAGGCAAGGGAGCCAACGTAAAGCTTATTGCACCATTTTTTATAGCTGTAATCGTTTACATCATTGGCTACGGCTGCATCAAGTCCGATAGCAATAGCGGTTATGGAAAGCTGCTTTATTCCATTTTGTGTTATGGTTTCGAGTAGGTCGATTTGTTTCGTATGTCCTGCAAGAATAATTTCGAGAGCCTTAATTGGATTGCGTGGAATGCCTAATGCCCGAGAAGTGTCATTGCCTGAGCCTGACGGGATGAGACCGTAAGAGATACCGGACGTAGCGAGCAGTGGAAGAAGACTGTGCAAGGTGCCATCGCCCCCGATGACTGCTACCGACTTAATATTCCCATGCTCTAAGTGCTTGCTAACTAGGGAATTAGCCTCCGTCTCGGAGCTCGTGACGACTTGAACGTACTTCGTTCCTCTACGTCGTAGCTGAGCCTCAACTTTGAGCCATATTTTTTTGCCGCGGCCATTGCCAGAATTAGTGTTGATTACAAATAAGATCAAGCCGCTCATGCCTCCTGAAGTTCGCTTACATATGACATTCATTATAAGGTGATGCTGAAGTTTGTGGAAGACCTGCGATTGAGGGCTGAAAACTATTTGAAGTCAGATTACGTCCATTACTTATAATTATATTGCTATCGAAGGAGTAGATCCGTCCGATGACTATAAATTTGACAAGGGTTGCCGTTATTACAGCTCAAGGTAGAAGTACGTTCACAGATCAACAAGCAGCGAGCTTGGAGGCTGTTTCACAAGCAGAGTTCAGTTCAGCAATGTCTCCACTCAGCAAGGAAGAAATCGTAGCGAGGTTGAAGAATGCAGATTATGCTGGCTTAACACCTCGTTCGGTTCAGTCCATTGACAGAAGCTGGCTGGATCACCTTCCTAACCTGAAAGGAATAGCGGTGTTTGCTACCGGAGTAGATTATGTTGATGTTCATTATTTGAAGGAAAAAGGGATCGTGCTTAGTCATCTTCCCGATTACTCTACTGAATCAGTAGCCGAGCATACGCTTGGTTTGCTACTTACGATGTCACGCCGAATTCACTTAAGCCAAGATCGAGTGCGGGGACGAGTCTCTGCTGGAACCTCCGTTCTTGGGTGGGAGCTTCAGGGGCGTACGATCGGTATCTTAGGTCTTGGAAGAATTGGTAACCGCGTGGCGGAGCTTGCTCGTGTGTTTGGTATGCGAGTACTCGGCCATGACCCTTGGCAGCAAGTGGAAGGGACCCTGAACGTTAACTTGGAGGAGCTACTGGCCTCCAGCGATGTCGTAAGCTTGCATTTCCCTGCTCAATGGCAGGGAGAGGCGGAATTCGGCAAAGAAAGGTTTGCGAGGATGAAACCAGGAGCCACCCTCATCAATGTGTCCCGCTGCGCATTGGTTGATCCTGTTGCGGTTGTTGATGCCATTGACTCTGGGATGCTTAAGGGGTATGCGGTAGATGATATTTTCCCGATAGGGGAATCGGATGAACGGGCACGTCAACAGATTGCTGAAGGTCGCATTTTACAGACGGGGCATACGGCTTGGTACTCACAAGAAGTCATCCAGCGCGGTTACGATAATTGGATAGGTAACCTTATTAGCCTGGCTAGAGGAAATCCGCATAATGTAATAGGAACGATGAGAAAATAAAAGGATCTAGAGGTGGAACGGATGAGGAGCTTGAAGAGTGAGCAATTACTGCTCCTAGTACTATGGACTATAGTCTTCGGATTTCTACTAGTTATGGTAGTGACGGCTTGGCCACAATATTGGCGTTTTGTAGCGGCAGAGACGACTCCACTCGCTTGGTTGGAGAGTGTATTGCTTGTATTAATTGCAGGGGTATCGGGATTAATCGCGTATGTAGAAGCCCTGTCTGGAAAATCGACTAGGAAGGTTATCCTGGGGTGGGTCGTTGTGGCGATAGGTTTTGCTTGGCTTGCAGTAGACGAAAGATTCGCCCTACACGAGAGAATAAGAGACCAATTCCTCAAGCCGACAGGGTTCAAGCTACTTCCTTGGATGGAAGCAGGAGATTGGCTCATTCCCTTATACATGATTAGTGGATTAATTGCGTTGCGGTGGCTGTGGCAGCTCATTGGGATGAATCGGAGTGCGCGATTGTTCCTTGTGACCGCTATACTTATTTCCGTCTGTGCAGTTGGTATGGATACGATCGATATTCGTAGTCTGAACAAAGGAATGGAGAGGTTGCTCCAATCCATTGAAGAAGGCTTAGAGACGTTGGCCATGACTTCTTTCTTATCCGCATTTCTATGTGTATGGATGGCAAGGCTAAATTCCATCATACATCAGGTTAAGGGTACATAATAAGATCAAAGATTGTCCGCTCGATAGTCGAAAGCGTGTTATACTATTAGAACTTTGCTGTACATTTGCGGAAGGTGGAACATAGGCATGACGATTGGAGCAAGAGTGCTAAAGACGGGGCTGTCAATCGCTATTGCGCTATGGGTCGGAGCACTAGTCGGACTAGACTCTCCACTCATTGCGGCTATCGCGGCGATTTTTACGATACAGCCCTCCATTTATCGTTCTTGGACACAGGTTCTGGAGCAAGTGCAGAGCAACGTATTGGGAGCTATTATCGCAATTGCTGCGGTATGGTTCATCGGAAACACCCCGATATTAGTGGGATTCGTAAGTATCGGTGTGATCCTATTATGTATTCGGTTAAAAACAGAATCGACGATCGCGTTAACGTTAGTAACCGTCGTCGTAATCATGGAAACACAAGGTCAGGGCTGGATGTTGGCTTTAGATCGTCTTGCAGCGATATTAACGGGGATGGTGTCAGCATTTGCTGTTAATGTGGCCATCGCGCCACCACGCCACCACAGCCGCTTCTTGAGACAGATTGAAGAAGCGCAGGCGCTGTTGTCCCGCTTGCTCAGGACCGTTATATCCAACGAGTTGAAGGAAAATATTTATCGAAAAGAACAATATATTCTTAAAAGTAAGCTTCGTAAGCTAGATGAATACTATGAATTATTTTCTGAAGAACGGGTTTGGAGGAAGAAATCGAGACTTAAACGGGTGAGACTTCTCGTCGTGTTTAAGGAAATGCTATCCTCGCTAGAACGGGGATATTCCCTCATCGATGCGGTGGAGGATCATTATTGGGCCGTGTCGACGAGCGAAGCATGGAATCGACTTATTGATCGTCAGATTGAGGCACTATGTGGCTATCATGAGCAACTGCTATGGAAATGGGAGGGGAAGCTGAAGGCTGGCGCATCAGCCGCGGCACCTCCCCCTGAGGCGTCTATGCTTCTAACGGAGTTGATCGGAGAGGCGAATGAGGATTTAACCGCTCGTGCCCGTTTGTTCGTCATCACTTCCTCGGTATACACCTATGAAGAGAGGCTGAGACGCCTTGATAAACTGATGGAGCAATATTTGCAGCGTAGTGCTGGGGATGAAGAAGCTAAGGGAGAGTAAGAAGCGGGAGAAGGGGTATGAATAGAATGAGGCTGTCTCGGAAAAGTCTTTTACAGACTTTTCGAAGACAGCCTCATTTTTTATTTCTTCCCGCTGTCCATTTGACGGCGTGGATGAGTGATTTTGCCTTGCTTGTCGGTGTCGTCTTCCTTCGGAACGAGGCGCGGATCTGTCCGACCTTCATGATGATTGTCGAAGCTAAACTCAGTAAGTGTCCATTCCGTATTGCCAAGGATCAGATCTGCGGGGAATTCGTCCCCACGTTTCAGCTCCTGCTCTTGCCCTGCCTCATTCTCATATACCCCGTCCACTTCGACTTTCTCTCCGGACATAGGGTCCATTCTATCTTTATTAGACTCGCTCATTGGGCGCACTCCTTCACAATCCGTGTTTCGGAACGGCGGCTCTGTCGGCATCCGATTGAAGCTGGCGAGCTCTCTGCTTGCCAGCTCCAGATTGATCTGCTTCAGATTGAGCTTTGCTGGCCGTCTTCTGATTGGCCGAAGGGTTCTTAGCGGACATACCATTCCCTCCTTTGCGATCATTTGCTCGCTTAGGATTCCACGGGAAGGGAAGTGTTATGCTTGGAATAATTGCGCTTAAGCTGAGGATTAACTGAAACGGTTTTCTAATTTTCGGCCACCATACCACATGAGAAGCAGGACGCCGATAGCCATGAAGATCCGCCACGGTTGATCCGCCATAGCTTGCAGATCATGTCCGAGGAAAGAAAGCGTGAATATCATGACCGCCTTACCTAGTGCCATTGCCGTTAGAAAGGTATGTAATGGGATTTTCGATAATCCAGAAGCGATGTTGACGATGACGGAAGGTGAAAAGGGAAAGCAGGCTAATAAAAATATCGGAGTAAATCCTTTGCGTTCTATATAACTGAAAAACCGTTCCGATTTCGGGAATTTACGGCGAATCCGCTCACCGTACCGTTTTGAAAATCGTCTTGCTAGCAGGAATACGACTAAGGAGCCTGAAGTAACTCCAATCCAAGAATACAGAAAACCAAACCACATTCCATAGGCGGCGGCATTCGCAACAACAAAAACGACCAAAGGAAGAATTGGGATTAGAGCTTCAAGAAATGGAAGTAATATGCCGGGGAGGGGTCCAAATTGAGAATACTGATGAAGGAGATCCTTGATCTCCTTCAGGTTCATATCCTTAGCATAAGTAATCCATTCGTGAACGGTCCATGCAGTTGACCATAATAAGTGCGTATTTAGCATGCGTACAAGCTCCAATCAACCCAACCAGCGAGTAATCTACGATTTATTTTGTTGCAGGAGGCAAGGATTCACCCTTGAAAAGCTTAAAAGGAAAGAAAACGTAAAACATACTTATTATTATAAACATTATCCCTGCTAAGCCAACAACGGAGGACTCACTGAACCGTGTAGCCAGCACTCCACCGATAATGGGTCCAATGATGCCACCGATTCCTTCTACCGTCGAGAATACACCCCAGCCTAAGCCTTGCTGTCCAGGAGGGACATATGCGGCTAGTAGGGCATTCCATGCCGGTAAAACCGCTGCATAGGACAGACCAAGCACGAAAGCCCAGAACAAAGCGAGCACAATCGGTGGCTGTTGGGTTAGAGCGAATAAAATAATTCCGAAGGCCAAGAAGCCGACAATGAGGAACCATTTTTTACCGAACGAATCGGACAGCTTTCCCATTGGAATGAGTCCAATGACCGTACAGCCACCGCCAATAATAAGCAAGATAGAGTATTGCGTTGCCGACATCCCAAGGCTATTAACCGCAAAGCTTGGCAGTATAGGAAGTAGCATGCCGGCTCCAAGCGTCTGCAGTACCATGCCGGGTAGAAGCAGCTTCATGTCCCGTAGTCTGCTTCCAAGTATCGCTAACTGTTCGCGAAAAGGAACAATGTCAATATGGACGCTACGTCCTTTTTTAATAAAGAACGACAAAACCAATGCCAATAACGACACCCCAACCATTACCCAATACGTTAATTCCAGATTGTAGTCCAGTAGCAGATTGGTAACGACAGGGCCACTTCCTAAGCCAACAAGCCAGATCGTGTACAAGAACCCCATTTGCGTAGCACGATGATCTTCTTTTATTTTCGTTAAGCACACAATCCATATTGGAGATATTCCGATTCCATATATGGCTGCGGCTGTAATGAATATCCATGGGACATCTGCAAATTCGAGTGTGGCGATTCCAATGAAGGAGCACAACAATCCAATACTTACAACGAAGCGAACAGACAAGCGATCGAGCAAGTAACCAATAGCAAGCTTCAGCCCTGTGTCCGTTATATAATGAGCCGTAATCGCAGCTCCAATAACGTCCAAGTTAAGACCTAGTGCCTTATCGCCATAGATAGGCAAGACGCTGATCAGAGCTGCGCCCCTAACGAATTCAACAAGAAAAAGTATGGCTAAATACAGTAACATGTCTGATTGGAAAAAAGATTTCGCAGAAGACTTACTCACAAGCAGCTCTCCTTTTACTACCTTCATTCTGAAATCTAAAACCCCAGAAGTTGCAGTCTCACGGATCACACAGGTACTAAAGCTGACGCCGAAGTTGAGGAAGCCTCTTCCATTATATGCAATTGGCGGACAATATCCAAGGCGATGCGATCTGATGCGCCTTTTTTGCCTAGTGCTTGAAGGGCGAGTTGCATTTCCACTCTTATTTTTGGCTGGAATAGCAAGCCTGCCACACCTTTAATTAATTGTTCGACGGATTGACAGAGGATAGCCGCACCTTTGCTCTCCAAATAAAGGGCATTATTGCGTTCTTGACCTGGCACGGGACGATAGAGGAGGAGTGGTAACTCCGCAGCAATGGCCTCTGATAAGATTAAGCCACCTGCTTTCGTGATTATACAGGCTGACAAAGCCATGAGTTCATCCATGTCGTCGACATATCCGAGCACAGTGACATCATCATTTAATTGGAAATAATCCGATAATGAGCTCTTTAACGAACGATTACGTCCGCATACAAGGATGACTTGAGCTTTGCATTGAACGAGTAGCTTTTGACAAAGCGCTGTCGTATCCGCCCATGTCATATTAGAAGCTGCCATAATAAGCACGACAGGTTTATGAGGATTGAAGTTATAACGAGAATTAGATGTGAATGTCTCTGTGACTTCTGTTGATCTATTTAGAAAGGTTGGGCGGATCGGAATCCCAGTTACGGCTACCCGTCCGGAATGTATGCCTAACCTGATAAGCTGCATCCTTATATCTTCTGTCGCGACATAATATTTATCCACGTCAGGATGAATCCATCTGAAGTGCAGGTCGAAATCCGTAACGACATTAAACATTGGAATTTTGTGTCCCGTTCTTTGAGCGACAAGGGGCAATACTAGGTTGGGGAAGGTGTGGATGATCGCATCAGGACGTTCTTGTTCAACTAACCTTTGTAAAGTGAGGGCGCCAAAGGAATGTAGCCATGAGGCGAATAAGGAATTAGACTTCATTCCTTTCGTTGCTTCGTAAACCCACCCATAGATTTGGGGTAGCACGGTGTAGCTTTTGTTATAAACATAGCGGCTGAATTCGTTGAGGAGGGGATGAGACTCGGCGAGTAAATCAATGAGTTGGATATCGGTGTTATCAAGTTGTGCGAAGCTATGTTCTAGCGCTGTTGCAGCCTTCCAATGACCTTCTCCAAATCGTGCGTAAAGAATGAAAATTTTCCTCTGTTTAGACATAAGCGCACCTCACCTTATCCCCATTAGTCACTGCGAGCAGTTCTACAAATAACTGTAGCGCTCGAGTGTAAAATGGGGATAAACATTTGGAGGGGGTATGTCAAATTTAGATTAGTAAGTTAAATAAGAGAGGATCTTTGTTTAATTCGATGAATTGGAAGTTTTTATTTGTCATTCTTTCCACTAAGCCATCGTAATCCTCGGGACTTTTTAATTCGATACCGACAAGGGCGGGACCATTTTCCTTGTTATGCTTTTTCGTATACTCGAATTGAACGATATCATCATTCGGCCCCAGCACGTAGTCAAGGAATTCCCGTAGAGCTCCGGCCCGTTGTGGGAAGTTGATCATAAAATAGTGCTTTAACCCTTCATAGATGAGCGAGCGTTCCTTGATTTCCTGCATCCGATCGATGTCGTTGTTGCCACCACTAATAATACAGACAACATTTTTTCCGCGTATCGCTTCTGGATCCATGGCTGAGAGGGCAGCAACCGTTAACGCACCCGCGGGCTCCGCGACGATAGCATGCTCATTATAGAGCTCAAGTATGGTTGTACAGACACGGCCTTCCGGAACGGTGATCACCTCATCCAGTAAGTCCCGACAAAGGGCATAGGTGAGCTCACCTACTCGCTTAACCGCAGCTCCGTCTACGAATTTGTCGATATCAGTTAACGTGACGACTTGCTGAGCTTGCAAGGCTTGCTGCATGGAGGGTGCACCTTCCGGCTCCACACCAACGATTCGGATCGACGGGCTGATCGCCTTCATATAAGTGGAAACACCAGCCGCTAACCCACCTCCGCCAATGGTGACGAGCACGAGATCAATAGACGGAGCCCCACCTTCCATAATCTCTTTACCCACAGTGCCGTTACCTGCCACGATTCGAGCATCATCGAACGGATGGACGAAGGGCAAAGCTTCCTCCTGGCTGACCCGAACAGCCTCTGCGTAGGCATCGTCGAAAGTGTCCCCGATCAAGCGAATATCTACTTTATCTCCACCGAATAGCCTTACTTGGTTGATCTTCTGTCTAGGCGTCGTCGCTGGCATGTAGATAATACCGGGAATGTCCAGCTTATGGCAGGAGAATGCTACACCTTGGGCATGGTTTCCTGCGCTCGCACAGATGACGCCTTGGCTGCGTTCTTCTTCCGATAGACTGGAGATGAGATTGTAGGCTCCACGGATTTTGAAGGAGCGTACGATCTGCAAATCCTCACGTTTCAAATAAACGTTACAATCGAATTTAGCAGAGAGAGCACGATTATACTGCAAAGGAGTAGGTACGACCACGTCTTGTAGAACGCGGTGTGCGTTTAGAATATCGGCTAGTGGGACGGTAAACTCTGGCTTGTTGCTGGACATGCAGATCATCCTTTCGGGGTTGATATTAGTAGAGAAAATCAGTGCAAACCCGTTTATTTGTACAAAAAAAACCGCCCCTGTAAAAGGGACGGATCGTTATCCGTGGTACCACCCTCGTTCCAAACCTGTCATCGGTAAGATGCAACGTTTGGCTCTCGTGTGTCGTATAGTGTGTATACGACGTCCCGTAACGGGGGAAACCGTCCGCGCCTACGATGTTGCTGTTCGGCGCCGCTTCTCGAGGAGGATATTATTCTGAGCTTCAACCATCGGCTTGCAGCAAGTCGCCGATTCTCTGGAGATCGAAGGAATCAGATAACGTGTTCCCGTCATGGAATTATAGTTCTTGTTATACGCTTCCCGCACTCGGAAGTCAATCGTCTATTCACTATCTTTATGATATTTTCAAAGGAGATTAGGATGAAAAAATTACTCATTAGCTTGTTCGTGCTCATCGTTCTAGTTGTCATCGCTGGGGTAGGATCATTGTACTATGTGAAGCCGGATCAGAATTTGGATTTGGTTTATGAAGAGGTGCCATTGAAGGATCGCGCACTAGATATGGTTCGAAGGATGTCGCCAGAATTGATTCTAACCTCGGAGGACATAAACAATCTTTCCAAAAAATCGATAGCGGACAACCCGCAGGTTGAGAAAGATGTGTTGGTTACAGGCGCGGACTTCAACTTGGACGGGGATCTTCTGCTCGCAGACTTGAACGTCATATGGAAAGATCAAATTTCTGCGGGCTTGAAGATCACTTATCGTCTGCATTGGAACCATCCGAACGTAGTTGCTACTGTTGAGAAAGCAATGATGAAGGGGATAACGTTGCCTAATTCCATGTTCTCGGATCGCATTATTCCGATTGGAGAGGATCTTCCTAAGCTCTTAAAAATCAATAAATTAGAATGGGGAGGCGGCGAAGTAAAGGTGAAGTTCCAGAAGCCGTCGTTAAGTGATTTGCGAGAGTTGATTGGTTAGCCTAAGAACAAGGATAGGAAAATAGGGATTGGTATTTTATATCATAATGTAATAGAGTAAATGGATAGATTTACATCAATCGGATGAGGATGTGTCGACTTGAAACGTAGCTTATTTCTTTTATTATCAGTTGTTCTAGCCTTTACTTTGGCAGGCACAGCATCTGCTTCTGCAGCAACAGGATCTACTGTAAACAACAAACAAGCGGTTAAAGTTGTTGTAAACGGAAAAGCGGTAGATTTCGGCTCTAATCTAATCATGATTAAAGGGAAAACCTTCATAGAGTATGCGGCTTTGTTTAAACAACTCGGATATGAAACAGAATTTGATTCTGCTCTGCAAACGTTCTATGCGAAAGCGGACAACATCGAAATTCAAGCTTCAGTTGGCGCGGATATCGTACTCGTCAATGAACATACGGTAGTGAGCACCGGAGAAATTATAGCTAAGAATGGCCTTGTTATGGTTGGGGTTCGTTTTGCCGGGCTATTGACGAATAATAAAGTAGAGTGGATAGGTAAAGAGAATACGATATCTATGACTTATGCGGGGCCATCTGAGGAGGACAAGGCAGCAATCGTTGAATTGTTCAGCAAGATGCTAGTTGCCGAAGCTGGTGGTAATGGAGAAGATCTTGTTAAGTTGATGTCGGATGATACCGTAATGGATATTGAAAGTGTGCGAGATATATGGGAATCTACTAGAACGAGGACAAGCATCGAGGGATTGGATATCCAATCGTTTAGTGATGATGCTGCAGTTACTGTTCTGATTGAGAATACGATTAAGGTCAGCGGGGACTTCTTTCCAGACAATAAGACGCAAACCCGTTATACTCTCCATAAAGACAAAGCTGGGGCATGGAAGATTTATAGTATAGAGGTTCTGGGACAAGAGTACACAAACATTCCGGGGCTCTTCGACCAGGAAGTAAAGATTCCTGAATCAGATAAAGCAGCCATTGGTAAAGTTTTCGAGGAACAGATGAAAGCGGCTAATAGCAAAAATACAGATGCTTATATCGCGACATTAATAGATTTTGAAGGAAAAGAAGAGTTGAAGCTTCAGCTAGATACTCTTTTCAAAGAAACGGCGATAGATATTTCTACGGAAAAGTGGACGATCGTCGAATATAATGGATCAGACAAGGCGCAGCTATTAGTTTCGATACTCAATAAAGTCGATACGAACGGTAAAAAAGTACAAACACGCAGTGTCATTCTTAATCCAGTTGAGAAAGTAGCAGGCAAGTGGCTGCTTAGTGCAGAAGTAGCTGTGATATCCAACGAGCAATTATAATAATCGGTTTACAAGGGAGGCGTGGGGGGGGGGGCGCGCGGTGGTGGTGGGGGGCGGCGCGGGTGGGGGGGGTAGTGTGTCACGGTT
>NZ_JAMZCY010000003.1 GCF_024519285.1 Cohnella sp. WQ 127256
TAGCTGTGATATCCAACGAGCAATTATAATAATCGGTTTACAAGGGAGGCGTGCTCTCAAGCCAGTAGTGGCTTGAGAGCACGCCTCTTTTTGGGCCTTTTCACGGTATCCCTTTGGCTCAGGATGATATTGGGATGGAAGAGATACCGTGATAGGAGGCGGGAAAATCGTATGGATGTCATTCTGCTTGAAGGGAAAGCAACAGAATAGACGAGCGACTATAGTTCTGAGGACAACCCATCGATGAGGGCTGGGACGACTTCGAATAGATCGCCGACGATACCGTAATCAGCTACGCTGAAAATGGGAGCGTCGGGGTCCTTGTTGATTGCGACGATGACGCGGGAACGGCTCATGCCGGCAAGATGCTGGACGGCGCCGCTGATGCCGCAGGCAATGTAGAGATCTGGGGTGACGGTTTTGCCTGTTTGCCCGATCTGCAGGGCATAATCGCAATAACCGGCATCGCAGGCTCCGCGCGAAGCGCCAACTGCGCCGCCGAGCAGCGCTGCGAGCTCTGCGAGTGGTGCGAAGCCGGCAGCGCTCTTCACGCCGCGTCCACCGGCGACGATGATCCGCGCCTCCGCTAGGTCGACCGTGCCGGAAGCTCGCCGGACAACATCGCACACAATTGTGTGCGACTGTGGCGGGGTGAACGGTAGGCTGCGGATTGGCGCGGCTGCCCCTGCGACGATAGCTGCAGGAGCGAAGTTGTTGGGGCGTACCGTGACGATCGTCGGGTAGCCCGGGAGGAAAGCGCGCCGCTCGAGCGCTTTCCCCGCGTGCAGAGCACGCGTGAACACGATGCGTCCGTCCGCGCCCCGGGCGGCGGCGAGCGCATCGGAAACCTGGCCTGCCCCGAGGCGTGCGGCCAGCCGCGGGGCAAGATCGCGCCCGATTGCGGTGTGGCCCAGCCACCACCGCGCCTCGGGCGCCAGTGCTTTCGCCGCCTCCAGCAGGGCGGCGAGATGCACTTGTGGCGCATAGCGGCCAAGACTGGGGTGATCGATGACGATCACCTCATCTGTGCCGTGCTGCGCCAGCAGCTTTGCGGTGGCGGAGGCAGCTGCGGCCTCGCCCGCGCCGTCGCTGCCAAGCAGCAGGACTGCGGCGAGTCTGTCGCCGTCCGCCATGCAGCCCTTGGCTGCGGCAATCGCCTCCAGCGATACTCGACGCAGCTTGCCGTCGCGGCATTCCGCGACTATAACATGTTGGCTCATCATCGCTATGCTCACCTCTCTTTCAATACTTGCGCTTCGTTCCGCAGCAGGGAGAGCAGCTCCACGGCTTGCTCTCTTGCCGCCCCGCTCAGTTTCCGGCCAGATGGCCTTGCAGGCGGCGCGTCGCAACCGATTCGCTCGGTGCGGGGTGCAGCCGCTCCTCTCGACAACTCCACCCCGAGCTCTTCAGGACTAAGCTCGGTTAACAGCTTCCGCTTCGCCTTCATGATCCCTGCCAACGCCGGATAACGCGGCTCGTTCAATCCTTGCTGCGCGGTAAGTAACGCGGGGAGTGGCAGTTCCCAGCTCTCGCTGTCTCCCTCTGCATCGCGGGTAACCAGTAGCTTTGCTCCAGATGCCGCCCCGTTCTCGCTGCCTCCAGCAGAATTCACCAATTGGCAAGAAACAATGGCCCCCGCATGAGGCCATCCGAGTAACTCCGCCACACGGATAGCAACCTGTCCCGCCCCGTTATCTATAGATAAATGTCCAGCGAATACAAGCGGAAACCCTCGCTCCCTTATCGCAGAGGCAAGCAGCAAAGAGACGGTATGCTCATCTGCGCTTAGCCGAGTTGAATTTTGCCCATCCGCACCACGTTCATCCAAACTGTGCTCCCTCACATGAATCCACAAGGCTTCGTCAGCGCCCATGGCTAGGGCAGTTCGTAGCGTTTCAATACACCTTTCTGTTCCGACTGAAATGACGGTTACCGTGCCACCGTGGGCTTCCTTTATCCGCAAAGCCTCCTCCAGACCGTATTCGTCGTAGGGGTTGAGCACCTTTTTCACGCCAATATCGTCTATCTTGCCGTCTCGCACGAAGATAGGCTCATCCGTAGCAATGACAGATTTGATCAAAACCGCGATATCCACAGGCATCCTCCTTGTAAACGGATTCGTAAAATAGGAGATGTATCCCGATTGGTGTGTCCTTTTTTGCCGATTAGGGCATATGAGGGGTAGGTTTCGGAATAAATTTACGAGTATCAACCGTTTGCATAGTGTCACTTTCATCGTATGACCCTTGTAGAAGGTTCAGAAGATCGGGCTTTGTTGGGGTGTGTATTTAGGCAATAGCTAAAGGGGAGCGGGGTGGACAGTTCGATGAATCTTTGGATTGTTGCAGCTGTTACCTTCTGCGGAATCGGTACCTTTAGCTTAATTGTCCTCGGCAAAATCAAGCTTATTCTGGGCGGCAAGCCGGACAGGGGGATGAAGCTCGATTGGAGTCGTGCTTTACAAGCGGCTGGGCAGGTTTTTGGGCATCGTCGGCTTCTTCAGGATCGACGTAGCGGATTGATGCATCTGGTTTTATTTTATGGATTCCTCATGCTGCAGTTAGGCGCCTTAGATATTTTATGGAGAGGAGTTACGGAGAAATCCCTTCCTTGGGCGAGCAATGGCGTTTTCACAATTCTGCAGGAGGTTACGGTTACCTTAGTTCTGCTAGCGGTTGCGTACGGGGCCTATCGGAGATATGGGGAAAAGCTCCCGAGATTGCCAAAGGGATGGAAGCCCCTTCTAGTGCTCATCTGGATTGCTGGATTAATGCTGTCGGTCTTATTCACGCTTGCATTTGATCGAGTGAGGGAGGGCTGGGTAACCTCAAGCTATGCTCCAATCTCGTCTGCGGTTGCTTCTGTTCTACCTAAGTATTCCGCGCAGATAGGGTATGCAATATCGTGGTGGTTGCACCTTCTGCTACTGTTGGGCTTTCTCGTCTATGTGCCTCTATCCAAGCATTTTCATATTTTTACGGCACCCGTTAACTGGCTCTTGCGTCCGCTGGGTACCCCAAAGCTTGCAGCATTGAACTTGGAGGACGAAACCGCAGAGAAGTTCGGGATGAGCACGGTTGAAGATTTAACGCGCAAACAAAGGCTGGATCTGTTCGCATGCGTGGAGTGCGGCAGGTGTACCAATGTGTGTCCAGCAGCAAATACGGACAAAGGATTATCCCCGATGCATTTGATGACGAAGCTACGGGACACCCTGCAACGTAAGGGAATGGAATTTCGTCCAGTCGGCACGGTGGAGAATGGGACGTCGGACACGATGGACATGAACGGAACTCTGATGTGGCAAAAGATGAGCTGGGTGAAGCGCGATCGTTTTCTGACCGGTAGCTTAATTCACGAGGGCTCACAACTATCGGAGCCTCAATCGATTATCGGAGAGGTGATCACCGAGCAAGAGCTATGGGCATGTACGACATGCCGTCATTGCGAAGAAAGCTGTCCTGTAGGGAACATGCAGCTTGCACCTTTGATGGAGATGCGCCGGTACCTTGTGCTAACGGAAGGGAAGATGCCTCCAGAGGCGAGACGCACGCTGCAAAATATTGATCGTCAGAGCAATCCTTGGGGCTTCCCTCGTCAGGATCGCACAGCTTGGATGGAGGAATTCGCCGTCAAGGAAGGCTGGCATATTCCGACTTTACGAGATGAGCCAAAGCCGGATTGGCTTTGGTGGGTTGGTAGTATGGGCGCTTACGATTTGCGTGCCCGCCGAGTGACCTTTGCCTTTGCACGATTATTGCGCGAAGCGGGGGTATCGTTCGCCGTGCTTGGGACAGAGGAACGGAATTCTGGAGATACGCCAAGACGGTTAGGTGACGAATTTTTGTTTCAAGAGTTATGTCGTTCTAACATTGAAACCTTCAAGCGTCACAGGATAAAGAGAATCGTAACGACTTGCCCGCATACGTATCATCTTTTCCGCAATGAGTATACGGATTTTGGCTTTGAGGCTGAAGTCAAGCACCATACGGAGCTACTGGCGGAGCTTCTAGCTAATGGACGCCTTACTCCTCAGCATGCGGTTTCGCGGACACTTACACTTCATGATTCTTGTTATTTGGCCCGTTATAACGGGGTGACGGAGGCTCCGCGCGAGATTTTGACCGCGATTCCTGAGCTTACAACGAAGGAAATGGAGCGATCCGGTAAACAGGGACTTTGCTGCGGTGCGGGTGGTGGACGGATGTGGATGGAGGAGCCCGGACGTCGGGTAAATGAGGTTCGCACAGCTCAGGCGCTGGCCACTGGAGCAGAGCTTATCGGTTCGGCATGCCCTTATTGTTTGACGATGATGGAGGAAGGCTTACGCAAGCATGGAGCAGAAGAACGAACGGGAGCAATGGATGTGGCAGAAGTGCTGGCGATGTCGGTATTCGGCGCTGCGGACAAAATAACCCGAGGGGAGTGAGGCCACTTGTGGAATGTGCGGAAGGCGGCGGTTATTGGAGCGGGGGTGATGGGTTCAGCCATCGCCGCCCATTTGGCGAATGCAGGTGTGCCCTGCCTATTGCTGGATCTTGAAGGGCTGGCAGCTAAAGGGATAGTTAGGCTCAAGGAAACGAAGCCGTCCCCCTTATACGACCCTTCCTTTGTTACACGAATAAAGGCTGGCGAGTTGGATCGCGACTTGGGGTTACTATCAGAGTGTGATTGGGTTATCGAAGCCGTATCGGAAAAGCTGGATGTGAAGCATAGCGTATGGTCGCGCATCGATTCCGTATGGAAACCGGGGATGATCGTTAGCAGTAACACATCGGGTTTGTCAATTAACGAGATAACCTCGGTTTGCAGTGAAGCATGTCGCCGGAATGCTATGGTTACGCATTTTTTCAACCCCCCTCGGTATATGAAGCTGCTAGAAATCGTCCCCTGTCGGGATACAGATGCTCAGGCGGTTGCTGATGTTGAACGTTTTTGCCGTGATCGATTAGGTAAAGGCGTTGTAATGGCAAAGGATACACCTAATTTCATTGCGAATCGGATCGGGACGTATGCCATGCTAGTAACCCTTCAGGCGATGGAAAAGCATGGGTTATCGGTAGAGGAAGTCGATGCGGTGACGGGTCCCCTGCTAGGACGGCCGAATAGCGCGACTTTTCGGACATTGGATTTAGTCGGATTAGATACCTTCCTGCATGTTTGTCGCAATGTACGAGAGAACATAGAGGATCCTGTTGAGGCTGCAGCTTTTGCAGCACCTGCAATTGTCGAGGATCTGGTATCGAAGGGGTGGCTAGGAGAGAAAAGCGGGGGAGGCTTCTATCGTAAAGATGATTCTGCGCGTGGCAAAGATCGAATCCAAGTACTTGATCCGTATACGATGACTTACAGCCCTCGTAGCAAGATTACCTCACCAGCCTTAGAAGCGGCCAAGATGGCCAAGGGGACAATGGGGAAAATACAGGCGCTGCTAGAGGTGGCGGATGACAATCGTTTGGCGGCTTTTGCCCGTGAAGTGATGGAAGCAGCGTTATGCTATTCAGCAGATAAGCTCGGTGAGATTGCGGATAATGCTATTCAAATTGATCAGGCGATGAAGTGGGGCTTTAACTGGGAGAAAGGTCCCTTTGAAACATGGGATGCACTTGGAGTCACGGAAACGGTGGCTCGACTAGATGCACGTGGAGTAGCGGTTCCTGCTCCAGTAGCCGCTATGCTGGATAAGGGCTCGACCTCCTTTTACACACGGAAGGCAGGTAGCTTGTTTCATTACTTGCGTGGTGAATATAAGGCAGTAGAGGAAAGGCCGGATGAACTGTCCTTGCGGAAGTTACGTGAGCGTGGCAAAACCATTTTTGTTGGTGATGGAGCAAGTCTAATTGATCTTGGTGATGAAGTGGCATGCCTGGAGTTTCATTCTCCTCACAATGCGATAGGTCCGGGAATTCTCTCTGCTATTCGCCAAGCTTCTGAGGAGGTAGACCGCAACTGGCGAGGACTTGTCATTGCCAACGAAGGGCGTAACTTCTGTGTGGGGGCCAATCTGATGTTGCTCCTGATGGAGGCGGAGAATGGGGAATGGGAGGAAATTGATCTTATTATTCGCGAGTTCCAGATGAGCATGAAATCGCTCCGCATTTTGCCTCGTCCAGTTGTAGCGGCGCCCCATCGGATGACGCTGGGTGGAGGTGTGGAGGCTTGCTTGCCTGCGGATCGGATTATTTTTGCAGCGGAAACTTATTTCGGACTTGTGGAGACAGGTGTGGGGTTAATTCCTGCCGGAGGAGGATGCTTAGCAGCAGCAGTTATGGCGCAAGAACGTGCAGGAGCCGCGGGGATAGAGGATGTGACATCGCCAATTTCCCAGCTATTCGAGACGATCGCAATGGCTAAAGTGTCGGAGAGTGGATATGATGCGAAGCGACTTGGCTATTGGCGAGAGGGTGATACGGTCGTCATTTATGAAGAAGCACGAATCGCTGAGGCAAAACGAACGGTACTTGAGTTGGATCGTCGCGGCTACACGGTACCTCCCGTTAATCGGCAGGTTACTGTTGGGGGAAGAGAAGCCGCGACTTTGCTGAAGCTGGGTGTTTCCTCAATGCGGCGGAGTGGCTATATTTCCGATCACGATGTTCGGATTGCCGGCAAGCTAGCCGATGTGCTAACAGGAGGAGATGTTCCAGCGGGAACAGTTGTGTCGGAAGAGTATTTACTCGACATGGAGCGGGCAGCCTTCCTGAGCTTATGCGGTGAACCGCTCACCCAAGCCCGTATGCGCCAAATGCTAGCGACCGGCAAGCCACTTCGAAACTGAATTGATTAGCTCAGTGATGATGCTTCAAACCAACCAACACCCTCTCATAGCGGAAAAAACCAACAATGGAGCGCACCGCACACACCAGCACCCTCCCATAGCGGAAAAAACCAACAATGGAGCGCACCAAACAAACCAGCACCCTATCATAGCGGAAAAAACCAAAAATGGAGCGCACCAAACAAACCAGAACCCTCTCATAGCGGAAAAAACCAACAATGAAGAGCATTGCACACACCAGCACCTTCCCATAGCGGAAAAAACCAACAATGGAGAGCACTAAACAAACCAGCTTCACTTGCGAAGGCCAAAAAAGTGCCTTGGCGGAGAAACTCAGCAGCAAAGGCCCAAGCGAAGGCCAAAAAAGTGCCTTGGCGGAGAAACTCAGCAGCAAAAGCCACAACGAAGGCCAAAAAAGTGCCCTGGCGCAGACGCTCAGCGGCAAACGCCTCAGCGAAGGCCAAAAAAGTGCCTTGGCGGAGAAGCTCAGCAGCAAAAGCCTCAACGAAGGCCAAAAAAGTGCCCTGGCGCAGACGCTCAGCGGCAAACGCCACAACGAAGGCCAAAAAAGTGCCTTGGAGGAGAAGCTCAGCAGCAAAGGCCCAAGCGAAGGCCAAAAAAGTGCCCTGGTGGAGAAACTCAGCAGCAAAAGCCTCAACGAAGGCCAAAAAAGTGCCCTGGCGGAGAGACTCAGCAGCAAAAGCCTCAACGAAGGCCAAAAAACTGCCCTGGTGGAGAGACTCAGCAGCAACGGCCCAAGCGAAGGCCAAAAAAATGCCTTGGCGGAGAAGTTCAGCAGCAAAAGCCACAACGAAGGCCAAAAAAGTGCCTTGGCGCAAACACTCACCAGTAAACATCTCAGCAGCCAGCACCCCAAACGAAGGCCAAAAGCACTCACAAGGAGGGGAGAACTATGACAGGTAGAGAAGTCGTCATCGTCTCGGCGGTACGTACGGCGGTTGGTCGGGGGAAGAAGGGCGGCTTCGCACAGACTCGACCGGAAGACTTGGGCGCAGCAGTCATTCGCGAAGCAGTCCGGCGCGTGCCAGGGCTGCAACCTTCCGACATCGATGATGTCGTAATAGGTTGTGCGATGCCAGAAGGTGAGCAAGGACTCAATGTTGCCCGGCATATTACGCTACATGCCGGGTTTCCCGTTCACGTTCCCGCGGTAACCGTGAACCGTTTTTGCGCATCCGGCCTACAGGCGATTGCCCAAGCGGCGGCAGCCATTCAAAGTGGAACCGCAGATACGATCGTTGCTGGTGGAGTGGAGAGCATGAGTCGGATTCCGATGACTGGCTTCAAGCCTTCCCCACATCCGGGACTATGGGATGCGATGCCTACCGCGTATATGGGCATGGGACATACGGCTGAGCTCGTCGCCAAGCGCTGCGGAATCACCAGGGAGATGCAAGATCAATTCGCAGCAGAGAGCCATCGCAAAGCAGCACAAGCAATCGCTGCTGGACGGTTCCAAGAGGAAATTATTCCGATCCTAACGACAGCTACGGTAACAGATCCCTCCACGGGGAAATTACAAACAAACCATCTCACAGTGACTAATGATGAGTGCGTACGCGCGGATACTTCAATAGCTAAGTTAGCTACTCTCAAGCCATCGTTCGCAGTAAACGGAACGGTAACCGCCGGCAATTCGTCTCCTTACAGCGATGGTGCAGCAGCCGTTGTTGTCATGAGTCGCGAGAAGGCGGAAAGCCTAGGTATTCAACCGCTGGCGATATTCCGAGCGTATGCCGTTGCAGGCCTACAACCAGAGATAATGGGACTCGGTCCTATAGAAGCCGTTCCCAAGGTGCTAAAGCAAGCGAATTTAACAACTGAGCAGATTTCCCTTTGGGAAATTAATGAAGCTTTCGCAGCACAATGTATTCCAGTCATCGATCGGCTAGAAATTGACCCTGAGCTAGTCAATATCAATGGAGGGGGCATTGCACTTGGCCACCCTTTAGGCTGCACGGGAGCCAAACTGACGGTGACTTTAATTCACGAGTTACTTCGACTTGGTGGCGGCTATGGCGTGGTCACGATGTGTGTGGGTGGTGGGATGGGCGCGGCTGGCGTGTTCGAGGTTGTTTAAGGAGGTGGCAATATGTCTAATCCTGTTTGGGGTGGCGGTAGATTCGTTGTAGATGACGCTGATCCAGCGCAAAGCGTGACTCCTGAGGACTTTTCGGAGGAGCAGTTGATGCTAGCTGAGACGGTTCGTGCCTTCGTTGAACGGGATATTAAGCCCCGCGATGCAGACATTGAGAAGCTGGACTATGAATTAACGGTGCGGCTTATGCGCAAGGCAGGGGAAATTGGACTGCTAGGAGCGGATGTACCTGAAGCTTATGGCGGCTTGGGGCTGGATAAAATGAGTACGACGCTGCTTGCGGAAACGCTAGCACCAGCTTCGTCTTTTGCCTTATCTGTTGGAGCGCATACCGGAATAGGGACATTACCCATCGTGTTCTTTGGCACGCAGGAGCACAAGAACCGCTGGCTCCCGCAATTAGCTAGCGGTGAGCTTATTGCTGCCTATTGCTTGACGGAGCCAGGCTCCGGCTCGGATGCACTAGGTGCCAGATCAACCGCCGTATTATCCGAAGATGGACAGCATTATATCCTCAATGGCTCCAAGCTCTATATTACGAATGCCGGCTTTGCGGATTTATTTATTGTATATGCCAAGGTAGATGGCGTTCATTTCAGTGCTTTTATCGTTGAGCGTCATACACCGGGATTCACGATTGGACCAGAGGAGCACAAAATGGGCATTAAGGGCTCATCCACGCGCCCCCTTTTTTTTGAAGATGCATATATTCCTGTTGATCAGTTACTAGGTGAAGTAGGCAAAGGCCACCTGATTGCTTTCAATATATTAAATATCGGTCGATTTAAGCTGGCGGCAGGGTGTCTTGGAGGCATGAAAGAAGCCATACAGCTATCCGCCTCCTATGCTAATCAGAGAAAGCAATTTGGTAAAGCCATTTCCTCCTTCCCGCTAATCGCTTCTAAGCTCGCCAATATGAATACACTCACTTACGTGACTGAGAGTATGGTTTATAGAACAGCTGGACTTATCGATGAATCGCTTAATCATGCCAATCTAGATGGTGAAGACGGAGGTTTGCAGGCGGCTAAGGCGATCGCGGAGTACGCTTTAGAATGTTCTATTAATAAGGTGTTTGCTTCTGAAGTGATGGATGCCGTCGTCGATGAAGGTGTCCAAATTCATGGGGGCTGCGGCTACATTCAAGAATACAAGATCGAAAGGCTTTACCGAGATTCTCGCATTAATCGGATATTCGAAGGAACGAATGAGATTAATCGACTGTTAATCCCTGCGACACTTCTCAAACGTGCTTTAAAGGGTGAGCTTCCGTTAATTGAGAAGGCACAAACGCTGCAACGTGAATTACTGAACCCCTCTCCATTTGTCGCAGCATCAGCGACAGCGCCCAACCCATTGGATAAACCTATAGCGATATGCGCAGCGGTCAAGAAAGTATTTCTAATGATCGGTGGACTTGCCGTTCAGAAGCATGGGCTGAGACTGGAACGTGAGCAAGAAATTGTAGCAGCATTAGCCGATGCCATGATCGACATCTATGCACTGGAGAGCGCATTGTTAAGAGCACGCAAGCTAGCGTTACGAGAACCCGACCCTCAAAGCTTGCAACATCCAATTGACATGACCACACTATTCGCCGAGGAAGCTGTCGAGAGAGCCGGGCAGCGTGCTCGAACGATACTTGCGACTTTGGAGACAGGAGAAAACCTACGACTACAGCTATCTGTTCTGAAGCGGTTGCTCAGATTCGAGTCCGTTAATCTATCTGCTCTGCGTAAACGCATCTCTGCCCGGGTCGTTTCTGCTGAGAGCTATGTCGGACTTTGAGGAGGCGAGCAGAGTGAGTGAGGATACGGCTCCGAAAGAGAGTGATCGTCCATGGTTGCCCTATTACCCTCTTCAAGTTAAATCGTCCTATGAATATCCAGACCAGAACATTGCTAATTTTTTAATCGATTCCGCACATGCTTTTCCGAACAATGAAGCACTCGACTTCCTAGGCAAAAGCTATACCTACAAGGATTTGCTACGGCAATGCTACAAGCTGGCGAATGCCCTAAAACAACTAAATGTTAATAAGGGGGATCGGGTTGCGATCATGCTCCCCAATTGTCCACAGGCGGTCATAGCTTATTATGGAGGCTTGATGGCTGGAGCTGTAATCGTTCAAACAAATCCGATCTATACAGAACGGGAGCTAAATCTCCAGCTTGTAGATAGCGGTGCAACCACCCTCATAACGCTGGATCTACTCATGCCTCGAGTCAGCAAAGGGATAGAGCATACAGAAGTGAAACAAGTTGTCGTAACCTCACTGTCGGATGGACTACCTTTTCCGAAGAACGTCCTGTATCCCATTAAACGTCGTAAAGAACATCCTGATCTCAAGGTGAAATATAAGGCTGCTAACGGAATTATACGCTGGTCCTCTCTGCTGAAGCGGGGCAAGGAAACACCCATTTGTGAAAAGGTTGACGCAGATACGGAACTAGCGATGATCCAATATACGGGAGGGACGACGGGTCGACCCAAAGGGGTTATGCTGACTCACGCTAATCTGATCGCCAATGCGGTGCAGCTAACCAATTGGTGCTATCAACTGGAGCCGGGAAAGGAAAGATACCTTGCGGCGCTTCCTTTATTTCACGTTTTTGGCTTGACGGTGTTGCTGAATCAAGCGATACATCGTGCAGGATCATTATTGCTCATTCCGCGCTTCGAACCGAAACTCGTTCTGGAAACGATACGGCGACGTCAGCCGTCTGTTTTTCCAGGGGCACCGACGATGTATATTGCATTGCTCAATAACCCCCTAACGAAGGAGGGGGATCTCGGCTCTATTCGGGTATGCTTTAGCGGTGCTTCACCCCTTCCACGTGATGTGCAGGAGCAATTCGAGCAGAAATCTGGAGGTAGACTGATCGAAGGATACGGCTTAACGGAAACTTCTCCAGTGTCGCATTGCAATCCGGTCTGGGGAAGGCGTAAATCTGGAACAGTAGGCATTCCGCTCCCGGACACAGATGTCATTATCATCGGGGAAGATAGCTTAGATCCACTACCCATAGGTGAGGTTGGTGAGATCGCCGTTCGCGGTCCACAAGTTATGATGGGGTACTGGAATCGTCCGGAAGAGACAGCAGCCGTGCTGCAAAATGGCTGGCTGCGGACAGGGGATCTTGGAACGATGGATGATGAAGGCTATTTCAAAATTGTTGAACGGAAAAAGGATGTTATTATTGCTGGAGGATTTAATGTTTATCCACGCGAGGTAGAAGAAGTTCTCTTCGAGCATCCTGCAATAAAGGAAGCATCCGTTCTTGGAGTTCCTGATCAATATCGCGGAGAGACGGTTAAAGCTTTTATCGTTTTGAAGGAAGGCTTGCAAGTATCGGAGATGCAATTAGATCGGTGGTGTAGAGATCGACTAGCTGCCTATAAGGTTCCCAAGCAATACGAATTTCGGGATAGTCTTCCAATGTCTTTGATTGGGAAGGTTATCCGACGTAAGCTGAAGGAGGATCAGAAATCAGAAGAGGGAGAAAACCTAAAATAAACCTAAATTTTGGAATTCCGTAATTGAATGGGGACTTTGTTTTCGCTATAATAGATATAGCTGTGAAAACATTAGAATTATTTTTCTAACCATTAAGGAAAGCGTTTACAAAAAATAAATCCAATTGTGACAGATAACGGAGGTGAAGGTTGTGAATGAGCGTAAGCGAGTAAAAATAGAAAGGGGGAATTCATTCAAGTTCACGGGGATAATGTCGCCCCGCAGATTTAAGGCAATCCTAAGCTCTTCGATCCTTATTGTTGGGCTACAGGCTTCACCTATTCACGCATGGGCCGCGGGTTCCGTAGAAACCTCCATAACCCAAGTTAAAGCAGGGACACTTCCGTTGCTAGCCTCGCTTGGCTTAGGAATTGCTGTAGCTGTAGGTGCAGTGATTGCATTCCTACAGATGACGGCCAAGGGCAAAGGGGCGAATAAGGCTTCAATATTGGCGACAGAGAATGAGGCTGATGAAGTTGAAGAAGCTGATGAGGCTATAGCGGAAGGAACCTATGATGAATATATCAATGAAGATTGGAATGATGACGATCATTCTTTGAGTGATTATACAATTCCGGTTACCCAAATCATGAGGACTCCAGAGCAAGCTGAGCTAGCGGAGGAGACAGAGCCTAGATTATGCGGTTTAGAGGGAGAGCATGCGGGCAGCAGCTACCGTATTCTGAATCGTCGACTGATCATCGGCCGTGATCCTGCGCAATGTGTGATTTTGTTTCCATATGAGGCTTCAGAAATCAGCCGTGTACATTGTACATTAAGATTTAATGAAGAGAATAGGTTATTTTTTCTGGAGGATAACGGTTCTTCCAATGGAACGTTCCTCCTGAATGGCGAACGTCTAAAGCCGGGGGTTCGCTATGAACTTCATTCAGGTGAGCGATTTTCCCTATCAGGTAAGGAGCATTGGTTCGAAGTTCAGGATCAGGTTGAGCAGTCTAACTAATGCGTATGTCCATGGTGACGGGAGCCTATCGTTTTTTACTTTATCCCACAGCAGTAAAATGGTATAATGTGAAAGTGCAGGAACGTTTTCCTATATCGTAATTCATAGTGGAATTATCGAGGCTTGAAGGAAGAACCCCAATTCGGTTCTCAAGGTGGCGTATAACGCCTCCGGCCCGGGATTTGCTCCGATCCGGAATCCATTCCTCTGGGAGGGAATTGCATGGCCAAACGTAGCCACAACGAGGTTCAAGAAAGTTTGCGAGAACTGACTAGAATTTTCCGCCCTAAGGATCCGCGCAAGTTCGTTAAAGATTACATCCGCAAATACAGAATTACCGGTGGGTATGAAGATGAGCTAACGATGCTCGTAGAACGCGAGCTAACTAAATTAAATTCTCCTGCTTCTTAAGCTGCTGCAAGAGAAATAACCGACATGGCGAATAGCGCGAGCTATTTTCCATTTCGGTTTTTTTGTTTTATCAAGTCACTGCACCCCCCTATAACGGAATAAACATAAGAGATATAGGAGGTGTGCTATGGGAGAGGATAGTAAGAGCAAAGCCAACGGTGGGATATCGATCCGTACTCAGGAAGAGCTCACGCAGATGGTAAAAGCAGGACAATTAGCAGCAAAGCTTAGACGGGAGCTTGGGAAAAGAGTGGTACCAGGCGTGTCGACGCTGGAATTGGACAGTTTCGCAGAGCACTACATGAACCAGCATGGTGCAAGTGCCGCCCAGAAGGGCTTTCACGGTTATCCCTATGCCATTTGCGCGGCGGTTAACAACTGCGTCTGTCATGGTTTGCCGAATGAGCGGTTGCTAGCGAAGGGTGATTTGGTCACTTTGGATTTTGTTGTAGAGCTTAATGGCTGGCTGGCGGATACCGCGTGGACCTATGCTGTAGGAAAAGTGTCAGCGGAGGCTAATCAACTACGAAAAGCCGCTTACCAAGCGATGGTAAGCGGAATTGCGCAATGCTGGCCCGGTCGAACGATTGGAGACATAGGTTCAACGGTTTGCCATGTTGCAGATATCGGTTCTTATGGTGTTGTAGGTCAGTTCGGAGGACATGGAATCGGCAAATCTATTCATGAGCCTCCAGAGGTGTCATACGTTGGCAAAGCTAAGACGGGACGCAAGCTCAAAGACGGAATGGTCATTACAATCGAGCCAATTCTTACGATTGGATCCCCCGATGTTTACATCGAGGAGGACGGCTGGACAGTGGTTACTATGGAAGGCGGCTTAGCTGCTCAGTTCGAGCATACGGTGGCCATTACATCTGCAGGTCCAATTATTTTAACGAAATAATAGAAAGACATCCTAACCGAACCATTGGCCAGCAGATCATTTGGGCAATTGGTTCGGTTTCTGAGTTAAGGGTAGTGGTAAGGGGATAGTATTCCCTGTTCCGAATGTATATTTCACTAAAGCATTAAATTGTGGAGTTATAGGAGCGAGCGATTTTTTTAACCATGAAGCCTTGGCAAATTCGAAAGCTTGATTATTAAATTCACGATTCGCAGAAATATGAACCTCCTGGGCACGTGGGAAGTCTCTTCTAACGGTAGTACCGATGACCTGTCTCAGCTCCGTAGATAAATCTCCATAGTCCTTATGTGTAAATAAGGAATTATACGGTTTTACCGCATGGGGATTGGCCTTATTAACGTTACTGACGTTATTCACTCCAGCTGAATACCCAATATGACTTTGTTCATTTGAGCGAGGGCCACCTCTTGCTCCAGTGCCCGTGGCAGACCAATCAGTAAGTATCGCTACATAGGCATTTTTGTCTGTCAGGAAAACAATCGCTGAGTTTATCCCAGGTAAAGCGGCTACCTTGTTAGAAATGGCAGAACTGTACTCGAAGTAACGATTGTCATGCTGGTTCGGATTGGAGGATGTGTTGCCGTAAGAACGAACCTGCATCATTTTCGGATCATTTGATTTTCGGCTTCCGTAATCCTGATTACTATTTTGGAAGTAGGTTTTGTAGTTACATCCGGTTAGCAGTCCAAGCATCAGGGCAGCTACGATAAGTACATATGAACGTCGAGCTAACATGGTACAACCCCTCCTCATTATTCAACATGGGATTAGGGTATACTGCATTTAAGAAAGTATGTACGGATATGCACACATAAAAGTCGGATGAATTGGCAAAAAGAAGGGGGAGGGAAAAATGAAGAAGGGCAATCGACTTCATTCTCGCGAGGGCTTTCAAGTAGAAGTCGACGTAAGAGATGTTCAAGATTAGCATAAAATCAAGAAATTCCTTAGAATGACGGCATTTTTGACGGTTCTGAGAACAATTTGTGAACTGTTCTGTGAACATTGACAAGAAGGCAGATCAAACTTAATATTTATAGTGATGCGGATCACCTGTTCACTGGTAGTTTGATTTTTGCAAGGACTTTTATCGAGAATTAGGCTTTATGCAAAGAACGAAGGCTTCTATGAAAATGTAAATTGGGGTTGATATGATGAATCGGTGGCCTGTAATGAAGCGGCTGCTTCCGTTGCTGACAGGTTTGGTATTGCTTTTATCGGCATGTGGAAGAGAAGACCTCTCAGCTCTGAATCCGCAAGGACCAGTAGCTCAGAAGCAATATGACTTGATGAAACTTTCGATTGGCATCATGGGTTTAGTTGTTGTCGTCGTGTTCATCATCTGTATTTATGTATTGATTCGATTCCGCCGTCGCAAAGGCGACAATACCATTCCTAAGCAAGTGGAAGGTAATCACACGTTAGAAATCATTTGGACGGTTATTCCGCTTGTTCTGCTATTGATTCTCGGTGTACCTACGATCAAGGACGTATTTGGTCTAGCCAAGGATTACAGTAAGGATAAGAATGCTGTACAAGTCAAAGTAACAGCGCATCAATATTGGTGGGAATTCGAATACACCGATTATGGAATTACGACAGGTCAGGAATTAATCGTTCCTACTGACAAGGTCATTTCGTTCGAGCTGGCCGCAGCCGATGTGAAGCATTCCTTCTGGATTCCGGCTATTGGCGGTAAGATGGATACGAATCCAGGTAGTACAAACAGAATGTACTTAGAATTCCCTAAAGAAGGCGTTTTCCGTGGGAAGTGCGCGGAGCTGTGCGGACCTTCTCATGCTCTGATGGACTTTAAAGCGAAAGCGGTTAGTCCGGAGTCCTTCGATCGTTGGGTTGCAGCGATGAAAGCTCCAGCGGTTATGCCTGCTGATGCTGAGCTAGCAGAGAAATTTACTTCCCAATGCTTAAGCTGTCATGCTGTTGGTGAGAATGGCGGTAATAGTGCGCCTAACTTAACAGGTGTGGGTGGCAGACAGACCGTTGGCGGTATTCTTTACAATGATGAAGCTCCAACGGAACAGAATCTTCACGATTGGATTACAAATCCTGAAGCTGTTAAAGCAGGCGCTATGATGCCGAGTTCGGAAGATACGGGCTTGACAGATGAAGAAGTGTCAAGCATATCTAAGTATTTGGCTGACTATAAGCTCGACTATTAAACAAGCGGGAATTGAAGGGGGTACGTGGCCTTGGCATCACATGCACATGGACACAAAGTCAAGCGTTATAGCGGCTTGATGGATTGGCTAACGACCGTCGACCACAAGAAAATCGGAATTTTATACTTAATGGCCGGTGGTTTCTTTTTCTTGGTAGGCGGCTTAGAAGCGGTATTGATCCGGATTCAACTTATGTATCCAGATAGCAATATCGTTAATGGACAAACATTTAACGAATTAATTACCATGCATGGAACGACTATGATTTTCTTGGCGGCTATGCCGATGCTGTTCGCGCTTATGAACGCGATCATCCCTCTTCAGATCGGTGCTCGCGACGTAGCGTTTCCTTTCTTGAACTCCCTAGGCTTCTGGACTTTCTTCTTCGGAGGAGTGCTTCTAAACCTGAGTTGGTTTGCAGGTGCGGTTCCGGATGCAGGGTGGACATCCTATGTCCCACTAGCTGGACCGGACTTTAGTACAGGAAAAGGTGTCGACTACTACGTTATCGGTTTGCAAATTGCCGGTATCGGGACACTTCTCGGTGGGATTAACTTCATGGCTACCATTATTAATATGCGTGCGCCAGGGTTAACCTTCATGAGACTGCCGATGTTCACATGGGCAATCTTCATTACCTCTGCGATGATTGTATTCGCGTTCCCAGCACTGACAGTTGGTCTGGTTGCGCTTATGTTTGACAGGCTATTCTTTGCCAATTTCTTCGATGTTGCAAACGGAGGAAATGGGGTACTTTGGGAGCATATTTTCTGGGTGTTTGGTCATCCTGAGGTATACATCCTGATATTGCCGGCATTCGGGATTATTTCTGAAATCGTCAGCACATTTTCACGTAAGCGTCTATTCGGATATAGCTCCATGGTGTTTGCAACCGTATTGATCGCTTTCCTAGGATTCATGGTTTGGGCTCACCATATGTTTACAACAGGGCTAGGACCTGTAGCGAACGGACTATTCTCCATTGCGACGATGTTGATTGCGGTTCCAACAGGAATTAAAATCTTCAACTGGCTGTTTACATTGTGGGGCGGTTCCATTCGTTTCACAACAGCGAGCATGTTCGCTATCGGATTTATTCCAACCTTCGTTATGGGTGGAGTTACCGGTGTAATGTTGGCATCTGCACCAGCGGATTACCAATATCATGATACTTACTTTGTAGTTGCTCACTTCCACTACGTTATTGTTGGTGGTTTGATTTTCGGTATTTTTGCCGGATTACACTACTGGTGGCCGAAAATGTTCGGTCGTCTACTCAATGAAACACTTGGTAAAATTACGTTCTGGACATTCTTTATCGGTTTCCACATGACGTTCTTGGTCCAGCATTTCTTGGGTCTTCTCGGGATGCCGCGCCGTGTCTATACGTATTTAGGCGGTCAAGGCTACGACGACATGAACTTTATTAGTACAATAGGTGCATTCCTGATGGGTATTGGTACGATTGCATTCGTCATTAACGTCTTTGTTACTTGGGCGAAGCCGCGTAATGCATCTAACGATCCTTGGGAAGATGGCCGTTCACTGGAGTGGACGATCTCATCACCAGCGCCAGAATATAACTTCCAACAAACTCCACTCGTTCGTGGTTACGATGCATGGTGGAAGGAAAAGATGGAAGGAAAGAAAGCTATGACGCCTGCAGAACCAATTGGTTCGATTCATATGCCTTCTCCATCCATTTTGCCACTATTTATGAGTATTGGATTGTTCGTTGCGGGTTTTGGTTTTATGTACGATCATCTGATCATTGCTGTTGGAGGTCTTGTGATCACGTTAGGGTGTATGGTCATCCGTTCCTTGTTTGATGATCACGGTTTCCATATTGAACCGGAAGATCAAGAGAAGGGGGTGCAGGCATGAGCGCACACGATCACGTAGAAGGACAATTACCACATGAGCCTGAGAAAGCAACCTTAGAAGCCCGCAACAAGATTTTGGGCTTCTGGTTATTCCTTGGTGCTGAGACCGTGTTGTTCGGAACTTTGTTCTCTGCTTTCTTGGCTCTGCGCCATAATATCGGAGATGGACCATCGGCTAATGAATTGTTTCAGCTTCCATTGGTATTTGCTGCGACGATGATTTTGTTGACATCAAGCTTAACGAGCGTTTTCGCCGTTCAAGCTTTGCATAATCATAATAAGAAATCCATGCTTGGCTGGCTAATCGTGACCATCGTGCTTGGACTTGCGTTCATAGGACTAGAAATTTACGAGTTCTTACACTACATTCACGAAGGTCACAAATTTACGACGAGTGCATTTAGCTCCTCATTCTATACGTTAGTCGGCTTCCATGGCGCGCACGTTGCCTTCGGGATTGTATGGATTGCACTTGTTATCGGCCAAGTTTTGAAAAAAGGCTTAACAGTTGTAACTGCTCCGAAAGTATATATTTCCGCCATTTACTGGCATTTCATTGACGTAGTCTGGGTGTTCATCTTCACCGTTGTGTATTTAATGGGAAAGGTGGCTGGTTAACTCATGTCGAGCAACCAAAACCATACGGCTTCCGAAGAAGCACCTAAACGGCATAAGGTTGAAGGTCCACAGAAGCATATCGTAGGCTTTGTCATGTCACTTGCACTAACAATTATTGCTTTCGCTGCAGTATCTGCAGGCGAAATTAATGCCACCTTTACGTACATCATTTTAGTATCCATGGCGGTAATTCAAGTCATCATTCAGATGGCTTTCTGGATGCATATGAAAGATCGTGGGCATCTATTTCCGATAGTCGGAATTTTTGCTGGAGTATTTGTTGTGATCACTATGGTGGTCATGGCTCTATACTGGGTTTGGTGGTAAAGGAAGTAAAAGTTTGAATTGCAGAGAGGCGGGCCATAATCCGTCCTCTCTTTTTTTATGAAGGGAGGTTAAAGGCCATGATGGGATTAGAGTATTTCTCTTTTAGTGATTTGTGGAGCCCTAAGTTTATGGTGTTCATGATGGCGGTTATTGTCTTGTATACGTTCATCATTGGTCCGTGGAGACATCGGTTCGTAGGTAGTGCGCCCGTATCTATTCCTCGTCAGTTGTCCTTTGTGATAGCGATTGTGTTGCTCTACTTAACCCAGGGCGGTCCACTAAGCTTGCTTGGACATTTGATGTTTACTTTTCATATGACAAATATGGCACTTGCTTATATCCTTGTACCCCCGTTGCTTATTTACGGTATACCGGCTTGGTTATGGCGTGGCATGTTCCGAGCTAGCTTCTGGAGGCTTGGCGTATTTAGAATCATTATGAATCCGATCATCAGTATGTTTCTATTTATTATGTTATTCTCGTTCTACCACATGCCGAGTAATCATGATTGGATTATGACGCATTACACGGTTCATACGATTTATTATGCATTACTGTTTATCTCATCTATGATGTTGTCTTGGCATATCTTTTGTCCGGTTCCAGAATGGAGACGGATGTCCAATTTACTCTCTCTAGGCTATATTTTCTTAAGTAGTCTATTGTTAACACCGGCTTGTGTAATGATCATATTTGCAAATGAGCCTTTGTTCGCGGTATATAATGACCCAAACGTATGGGTTAAAGCGATGGGCTATTGCGTATCAGGTGATCCAGCCGCATTATTAAGCAAATTTGAAGGACCCTCCTTCTTTAATATGATGACTGGTAAAGAGGATCAACAAGCAGGCGGTATTATTATGAAGCTGCTGCAGGAGGTTGTTAATGCAGTGGCGTTATATACTGTATTCATGCAATGGTACCGCAGGGATCGTATGAGTGAGGAAGATAATGTCCTTGATCCAACATCGGGTAGCCGGATGAATGCTACAGAAAATTGAATTTTTGCACGGGAAGTTTATTAACAATGTGTGACGGTGAATAGAAACGTTTGAACTTGCAAAAGGGTACAGGTACAATAAGGGGAAGTTAGCATTGCAGTTATGACAATAAAGCGGGTGAATGTTACATGTCGTGGTATGATATTTTTCCACTAGTTAGTACAAGCTTTATTCTGATCAGCGGAATACTAGTTGCAATCGGTTGGGCATTAATCATCAAGAGGAAAAAGGAAGCGCATGAAAAGGTAATGATTGCTGCTGCTATAGCTGCATCATGCTTCTTCATCATCTATGTATCTCGTACCATTTTCATCGGAAATACGATGTTTAACGGACCAGAAAGTTTAAAAACCGTGTACTTGATTTTCCTTCTGTTTCATATCACACTTGCGACTGTCGCAGCTGTTTTCGGAATTACGACGCTTACACTTGCCTTTCGTAAGAGCTTTGCGAAGCACCGCAAATGGGGTAAGATAACTGCTTTAATGTGGTTCGCTACCGTAATAACGGGTGTGACCGTCTATGTACTGCTCTATCTGTGTTATCCAGGTGGACATACGAAACCGGTTATCGATGCGATTTTTGGTTAAAGATTGGTATAAGGGTTGGGCAGAGTACATAGGTACCCACAGACTGGACACTGAGAAAAAGGTGTTCAGACTAGGGGTACCTTTTTTGTATGCTGGAGTTATTCGGGAGTAGGCGACGGGAACTCAATAATAAATGTCACAGGGACAGGAATAGAGGTCATCGCTAGAAATAATTACAATCCTTAAAATGAAGAAGAAACCGGGATGTCACTTTAAGAAATGATAGCGCTTCCAAATGTTCCTAAAAGGTGATGTTATGGATTTCATATCTATTAAGGAGAGTGAAATCATTGAGAATTGTAAAGCTCAAGCAAAAGCTGAGTTTGTATCTCGTCATTCTATTAGTCGCGACGATGCTGCCGTTTGGATCGGTATACGCGGATGACCCGCTGCCAATTACACCTACAAGCGAGCCTTTCGCAGATGACTTTAGTGGAGATATGAGTGGATGGGTTAGTGATAGAAGTCCAGGAGACGAGGTATGGATAATCCAGAATGGACAATTTAAAGCCCCGGATTGGCTCTCACAGAATATATGGGTTAAGGACAGGAGGTTTCAGGATGTACAGCTTGAGGCGGATCTGAAGATCATCTCCCGAAGAGATGCGGGTTTTGTTCTCAAGTCGGATGGAGCGGGTACTCAGAATGGAGTCAAGGTTTCTCTAGATCCGACTCGAGGTAAGGTAGGCGTATGCGTGATCAATAGTACGGGATGCTCGTACGTTGACAAGGATTTTAGCTCAAATGTGAATCAGTTCTATAGGATCAAGCTTGTTCAAATCGGCAAAAACATGAAATTCTATGTGGACGGGGTACTCGCGTGGGAAAGAAATGATATCACGTTCACCGGGGGGAGAGTCGGTGTTTGGAACGGAAACTCGGATGCGATCTTCGACAATTTTTCTGTGAAGGCGATCGTGCCAGACGTTACACCTCCTTCCGTCGTAGCTAACGTATACGCCACGGGTATTACAGACAAGGGGTTTGATCTGCATTGGGATGCAGCTACGGACAACGAAGGCGTCACGGCTTACGATATCTATAGCGGTGATTCCTTGCTGTCCTCGGTAGGCAATGTTACGACTTATAAGCTGACGGGACTAGCGCAGAATGCGAGCTATTCCATGCAGATTAAAGCTCGTGATGCTAAGAATAACGCTTCGGCATTAAGTACGGCTGTCGTTGTTAAGACGGCTGCCACGTTGGTTGGCGATAAATATATTCATGGAGGCGTCGAATATACGGCTAAATATGTGAAGAGCTGGGATTTCGCTGGCGACGGTAAACCTTGGGTGGGGGATCAGCCGACCTGGGATGGTCAGAATGCCTCTTGGGTTGACAATCCGCATAATGGCGGAGACAAATCGATAGCCCTTATCATGACGAATAATGAAATACGCAAGAGCCAGATAGGTTCGCTGGGCATGACAGAGGATCAGCTTAAAGAGTTGTCGGGAAAAGCGAATTATCTCGTTCGTTTGCAGTTCCGCAGGTGGCAACCGAGTGGCTGGAATGGAGGATCCTTCCTCTATTGGTCACTGGTCAACTCCAATCCTGATACGAATAGCAATACGCAGTGGAAGGATTTACGTGACGATACATTAAAAAGCACAGCCTTAACTGGGGTAACTGAAAATTATTATTACAGAGGCACCAGTCCGCGGTTCACGACTACAGCTGGTTGGACGCCAAAGGATGTGCGCATCGAGTTTGATCTTGCCAATTGGGGTAACCCGAGGACAGGAATCGGCGCCTATATTGACGATGTTTCTTGGACGATCTATGTAGATCCGCTTGGCGAAGCTCCGGCGGCTCCGACAGCTCCGGTAGTGAATAACACGAATCATACCTTTGGATGGACGAATACAAGTGGATACGAAAATGCTGACAAATATGAATACTCCCTGAATAACGGTGCAACCTGGCAGCAGGCGACAACGAATCCGCAGTCGGTGGGTAATGTCTTCCGTGCGGCGGGTGAAGTTCAGATTCGCGTTCGAGCGGCAGCGTCTGCGAACGGTCTGGCGGGCAGCATTCTGAAGTCAGACAAAGCGTTTGTGATCACTGCTTCTAGCGGAGTGAAGGCCGGTGAGGAAGCCGCAAGTCTTCTATGGCGTATAGGTAAAGAAGATATGAATTCCGCTGAATTCCGAGATTATGCTCCTTCGGAAGAGACCGTTACGATCCCATCTGATTGGGCATCACGCACTGACTGGAGTGCTTTCTCCAAGGGGATGAAGGCAGATAAGAATGGCACGATGAATGTGAATTTTAATCTCTCAGAAGTTCCGGAGCACGGGCTTAGGCTCAGTTATAAGATTCTGGATGCCTACAAATCCACCCCTCAAATGGATGTGTTCATGAATGGCATTCTAACCGGACTTGTCCAAATTGCAGGTATTAATGGCAGTGGGGCGCTTGATAACGGTGGCGATCCGCTAGCCTATAAGCAGGATTATAAGGTGTATATTCCCCGCGAGCTTCTACATGCTGGTGAGAATACGCTTAAGCTAAAGGTAGATCGCGGTTTGTATGCGAACAATACCGGAGATCAATATCTATGGTACCAGTGGGATTATGTGAAGATGGAACAACTCAACGAGCCTGCGGTCGAACCGCTGAATGGTAGATATGTTCATCTCGGTACTAACTTGGGAAATCTATTCTCTTTCGGCAATGATCAGACCCGTCTTCTCCCACAGCTCACGGAGTGGCTTGGTATTGCCTACAGCGGTAACTGGATGCGTGTTCCGTTCTGGACGGATACGAAGAGCCAGTGGTGGGATGAAGGTCGCGACTACTTGCTCACCTTACGAGATTTGAACCTCGCTCCGATGATGGATATATTCGGTGGCGACCTGAAGAACGACACGGCGCTGCAACAAGGCACGATCACGCAAGGCGTTCGTGACACTTATCGTCAGTTTGTGTCTCGATACGGTGATCTGTTCCAGTACTTGGAGCTGCAGAACGAGCCCGGACTGTTCGGCTGGCACCAGAAGTCGGTCGTCGCACTAGGCCAGATGCTGCAACAGGAGCGTATGACTCAACAGCCGAATCTTAAGATTATCGCGCCGGGCTGGGCTTATTGGCCGACGAATGGTTCTCCTGCCGGGTGGGAGCGCGATCCTGAGATGCGCAGGGAAATTGAAGATCTCTCCGATATGACTAACGGTCATAGCTATGGGGGGACTGGGGTGTCATCCCCTCGTGGTAGCTCACTCGCTGAAACCTTGCTGACCTATTCAGAAACAAATGGAGTTATTCCAAAGGAAATGGTCATGAGCGAGACGGGTGGCAATGACCATCATGTGGATGGCTCCCAATATGGAACGACGGCTTATCGCTTCGCTTCCGCGTTCGACCGGGAGATGCGGGCGAATATCGGATATGTAGACCATATTATGCAGCATGCGGCATTCTTCGAAGAGGGAGATACATCCTTTGGTTTATTCGATCTCGATATCAACTGGAGAACACTGAAGCCGGAGGATACGATCGCTTGGCCGAATACGAAGGAGCCGGGTGAGACTCGCGTGAAGTCTTTCCGCCGTTTGGCTACGGCCTATGCGACTCACGGGACCCCACTAGTCTACGAGTATCTCGACAAGGCGGCAGTGCAAGACAAACGTGTGCTGTTCCGGGCGGTGGATACATCGGGGCTTGGCACATCGGGCGTCGGAGCTAGCGCGAGCAAAATATTGCTGAACTTTGTTAGCTTCGAAACCTCGCCGCTCACAATGAAGGTAAAGGTCAAACCTCCGGTGGCTGGACAATATTCAGGCAGTCGTTACGGCAATGGAGATTCGTATTCCGCGGCGCATCAGGATGTGACTGCATTAACGGCCGATCCTTACTTGACGCTGGAGGTGACGGTGAATCCGGGCGAAGCTGTGCAATATATCCTTGAAGCTAAGGATGGTATTGCTCCAACCGCTCCGACTGGACTCACTGTACAACCCATCTCATACGAGCAAATGAATCTGGCTTGGAGTGGATCAACAGATAATAAACGTGTAGCGGGTTATAAGATTTATCGCAACGGTGAGCTGTTAAACACTGTTCCAAGCACCTTGAAGGCCTACAAGGACTTTAGCGTGGTGCCGGAAACGGTATATACCTATTACGTGCAAGCTTTTGACGATTCCGGTAACACTTCGGCTGCTTCTGGTGAGATCACGAAAACCTCGTTAGTCATGCCAATCACTCCGGGCGGTCCGAGATACGAGGCAGAATTGACTCAACTTGCGAACGGTATGGTCATCGTCAATGATTCGAACGCTTCGGGGGGCAAGGCTGTAGCTCAGACACACACAGGGCCTTTCACTTTACTTAATATCACGGCAGCAGAAGCTGGCTACTATACGCTAACGATTCGTTATGCTGCCGCTGAGAATGCAAGCAAAACGATTGTCGCAAATGGAAATCCAGGTGTACTGATCGATCTGCCGTCAACAGGCGGTTGGGCTAATAGCAATCATTACAAGGATCGGAAAGTAAGTATTCAATTAAAGCAAGGGAAAAACAACATCGTCGTTCAATCGAGAACCGGTGGTGCAGATGTCGACTTTTTCGAACTCAGTCCCGGTGAATATGTGCCAACGCCGATCTGGCAGGAGCTTCCGCACACTAGTGAGTTCCTGGAATACAGCACTGGCTTTGCTCTCAGTGCGGGAGCGGATTCCCATGATGCTTCGACGCCGGGTGCTTATGCAGAGTTTGCCTTTAAGGGAACAGGATTCAGCTGGAATTCTCGGATTCAGTCGAATATGGGAATCGCGGAGGTTTACGTAGACGGGGCACTTCTGGCAACTGTCGACTTAGTTCAAGCAGGCCTTGAGGGCTTCAACCGTGAAGTATTCAAGACAGAAGAACTGACGGATGGGTTACATGTCGTTAGGCTCGTCGTTAAGGAAGGTACGATAGCGGTATATAAGTTTGGCTACTTAGGTTTGGAGGCCAAACCAATCAGCTCGGGGGCAGATTTAATCGTGACTGGAGTAGAGCTTGTCGCGAATTCCCCGCAAGCCGGTGATGATGTATTGCTACGCGCGACAATTAAGAATGTTGGGGTGAAGCCAACTCCGGCCAACTCCGTCGTCGGAGGCGTGTTCCTGGTAGATGGCGGCATCATAGCTTATAACGATGTGTTCAAGGATTCCATTGCACCAGGGCAATCTGTGATCTGGGAAGCAACTGGCGGTCCTCAGGGCAGCAAGCTTTGGCATATCCCGAGTGAGGGGACCTTTAAGATTGGGTTCAGGGTTAACGATATTTATCGGATTACGGAAATGGATTATACGAACAATTTATTTGAGAGAGATGTAGTGATAGCACAAGCTTCAACACCTCCCGTTATTACCATTGAAGGAGTCATAGCAGGGGAGAGCTACACCGATGAGGCCATTCCGGTCGTGAATGCCGTAGATGAGGACGGGGATCTGTTAAACATTCAAATGACGTTGAATGGGGAGGAGTGGGCGTCCGGTACACCTGTAACGGAGAGAGGGAATCACATATTGTTCGTGCAAGCCGTGGATCGGGCAGGTAATACTGTTGAACAAACGATTCCTTTCAAGTTATACCATAGCACGGAATTGTTAGCGTCAAACGTTGAGGGAAAGGTTAACGATACCGTTAAGCTAAGGGGATTGCTTCAGGATAAGGACGGTCTATCGATTGCAGGAGAAAGTGTGTCCTTTGCCGTGTACGGGAATGCCGTCGGAACCGCTGTTACCGACGCGAACGGGGTAGCGGAACTGGACTACAGTATCGAATTGGCGGCAAGCGTGGATCAAGATATGCTTTACCCGATACAGGTTACGCTCAGTCGGAATGATACGGCGTACTTCCTAAGTAGCGAAGGGAACGGAGTATTGACGATCATGCGTTTACCTCAGCCGAATTCGGAAGAAGCTCCGGGAAAGCCATATCTATCGGATAATAATGGATATGGCACAGGAATTAGAGGTGGGAATTATTCTTTGACCATGAATATGTGGTGGGGAAATAACGGCAGTACTTATAAGCTTTACGAGAATGACGTACTGATCGATACGCAAGCCCTCGCACTTCGTTCACCGAATGTCCAAACCACTGTGACGTCAATTATCGATAGAGGGAATGGTACCTACCGCTACTATGCAGAGCTCTCCAACGCCTCGGGCACGACGAGAGGCGAAGTTCATACGGTAACGATCACGCAAGCAGAACCGGGAGTGCCGGTTCTCTCCCAGGATAACTGGGACGGCGACGGAAGCTACAAAGTCAGCATGAATCTGTGGTGGGGAACTAACGGCACAACGTACCGCTTGTATGAGAACGGCATCCTAATTGATACTCGAATGCTGACCGATCGAACGCCGAGCGCCCAGTCGGTCATAACAACGCTCTCTAACAAGCCGATCGGAACATATGAGTATGAATGCGAGCTCATTAATAGAGTTGGTAGAACGGTTAGCGTGAAGATGGTCGTGAAAGTGAGCAAATGATTGTATACGAGCTGTATTTAAGAGAGCAATAAGGGACTGTCCCCTAGTCATTTGACTGGGGGACTACCTTTTTTAACCATAACGACCCTTTAATGTGATATAAAGAAACTAGGGATCTGTGAGGGGGTAGCATATGTTTAATGTGTTGATCGTTGACGACGAACCGATCATTTGCGGTGCAATCAGCCGATTCCTTCTGCGTTCCGAATATGGAATTGTACGGGCCGAGACGGCTCTAAACGGCTTCGAAGCCCTTGATTATTTGAGGCTGGACAAGTTCGATCTGATTATTACGGATATTCAAATGGGTGGGATGAACGGGATCGAGCTTATGGAAGTCATCTTCTCCGAGCATCCGAACATTCCGATTATCGTCATCTCCGCCCATGAGGATTTCAATTATGCTCAACAAGCGCTTCGGCTTGGAGCGATTGATTATTTGATCAAGCCAGTGGAGTCCGATCATCTGTATCGTGTAGTGGGTAATGCACTCAGCAGGCGACATGAGGAGGACTTAAAGACTTGGGAGCATCAGGTGCGGCAGAAGTATGCAGTAGGACAATTGCTCACCGCCAAGTCCATTCTGCTATACGAATGGCTGAGTGATGAGGACAATGAATGGACCTCCGATGAGATTGAAATCGTACTCTCTGATTTAGGAGTTCTATTGCCAGGACCCTTCTATTGTGTGCTGAACGTTGAATTGGATTTGGGCGAGGGGGGCTTGCGCCGTAATACGAGGTTTAACGTCAAAGATCGTAAGTTACTGCTCTTCGCTGCCTTGAATATTATTGAGGAGAGTTTATCCAACTGGGAGGCTGTGAGCTTCTATGGGCTGAAGGGGCAACTGGTCTCTATTATCTCTATTAATGATGTGGAATGGAAGCAGTGGGGGTCAGAGGCGCTGACTCAGATTCAATTGATTGCACGTACGATGCAGGCGAATATTTCGACGTATCTCAATCTGAATAGCTGGATTGGGATTAGTCGGACGATTGAAGGAGTGACTCGGATTCCAGCTCTGTATCAGGAGACTAAGGTTGCGCTGGAGTCGAAGCAGAATGACCGTCCAGAGCTACCGGTCTACTATATCGGGGATGTCGAGCAACAGCTAGACAAGTTAATGCTTCGTTGGCAGCAGCATCTCGAAGGGCTCGTTAAGGTGCTGCAACAGCAAACCGAGGAGGAGCAGGCTGAGATTATCGTTGCCCGTTTACTGAAGGAGCTAGATCAGCTTGGCATGCCGGAAGAGCAGTGGGCGAACTGTCTACTACAGGCAGCTTATTGTCTGTATGGGATGCTAGGCGAATTACGCGATATGCTGGAAGAGGAGAGTTTGCCGTCGGAGCCACAGGTATATGCAAGGCATGTGGTATCGAAGGATAAGCTTGGCGAATTTGGTGCTTATCTGACCGACATCGCTCGGTGCGTCATTCTAGGACATGTCCGACGGGAGAGCTCGACGGTCATGAAGGCAATGGAATATATTCGCCGATCCTATGCGAACAAGGGACTGAAGCTTCAGGATGTGGCGCGCGAGGTTCACCTCAGTCCGAATTATTTCAGCTATCTATTCAAGCGAGTGACGGATAAGAATTTATGGGACTACCTGACAGAAATTCGGATGAAAGAGGCCAAACGCCTCCTTCTACAAAGTGACAAAAAACGATATGAGATTTCCGAATCCATTGGTTATGAGTCCCCTGAGCATTTCAGCAGGGTATTCAAGAAGCACTTCGGTGTCAGTCCTGCCGACTACCGCAATAGGTAAGGGCAACGAATTCATTGCGACGGAAGAAAGGGGAAATCGTTATGCCGTTAAAAAATAAGATTATCCTCTCGTTCCTCGCATTCATCGTCATTCCCTTTCTGATTGTCGGCGGATTCTCCTATCGTCAGGCATCGAACATGACGAAGGAGCAGGTTAGCTTAACTCTGTTTCGGCTGGCTAAGCAGAATGGCATTACGTTGGAGCGAACACTCAACAGCATGAATGAGAAGACACTCAAGTTCATTGAAGAACACTTCATCAATAATGCGAAGAGTCCGATTGTCCCGAGTCAGATTAGTGAACTATCCGAGTACAATTCGATTAGCAATCTCATTTCCAAGTTCACGCTCGACGGAACACATTACGCCCTATTCGTTCCTGATGCGGAGGATAAGTGGAATTATACGCTCGAATCGGGCAAGGAATTCGGCTTAATCTATACGGATCCGAACCGTCTGCCGCCCTTTTACGAGGAGGCGGTCCAGCTTAGGGGGACCGGAACCATTCGTGTCGTGCAGTTCGGAAATTCGCACAATCCTACCGTCTGCTTCGTAAGGGCGATTATCGATCCGCAGGATTCGACACAGACACTAGGTGTTCTCTACGTGACACATCTGGAGACGATTCTATTTAATGACATCTGGGATAATCAAGTCCCATCGGGAAGTCGTAGCTACCTTATCAATGAAAGGAACGAAGTATTAAGCTCCGACTCCAATGAACTGATTGGCAGTAAGCTAGAAATACCGGAGCAGATGCAACAGCTAACAAACGATTACCGCGTGGTGAATTGGCACAATCGCCAGGTGTTATTCACCTCGATCTATAATCAGAAATTTAGCACCCGCCTTGTTTACGAGGTACCTGTCCATACGATGATCGGCGAGCAGGAGTCCTACCAGAGGGTACTATTCATCGTTATGGCACTTTGTTTCCTATTCGTTGCCGGTTATCTCATCTATATGCTTCGCCTTATGCTTAGTCCGCTGCACAAGCTGTCTAAGTTAGCTGAGAAATATGAGCCAGGCATGACATTTAGCCTTCTATCTATGGTGCAACGTAATGATGAGATTGGTAAAATGTACGGCTCCTTTCAGCGCATGACCGAGCGGGTGAACCAGTTAGTTGGGGAACGTTACCTGCTAGAAATGAAGCAGCAGCAGATGGAGCTTATGACGCTGCATACCCAGATCACGCCACATCTGCTCTACAATACATTGGACTCCATTTACTGGACAGCCATAGATAAGGACGAGCCCGAGCTTGCACGAATGGTAAAAGACTTATCCTCCCTTTTGCGTATTGGTTTAAGCCGAGGGAGGGAGCTGGTGACGGTTCGCGAGGAAATCCAGCATATTCAGGCCTATACTCGTCTGCAGCTGCAGCGGTACCAGAATATATTTGTGGTGCATTATGATCTCGATGAAGGATTGCTGGACGAGACTACGCCTAAGGTTATTCTGCAGCCGATTGTGGAGAACGCCATTCTCCATGGTGTAGGGAAGATGGATGGCGAGGGAGAAATCTGGATTCGGGTGGTGCGAGGGGAGGACTACTTCGCTTTTATCATCGACGACAATGGCTTTAAGCCGGCTGATCCTGAATCGCTGCATCGACTCATGGCCTTTGGTGTGGGAGAAGGATACGGGATTCGTAATGTCGATCGCCGTATCAAGCTTCATTTCGGAGACGTATTCGGCATCCGCTATTCGCTACGTGAGGATGGGGGGACTAGGGCAGAGATTCGTCTTCCGATTCGACCACTCGCTGCATTGGAGGAAAAGGAAGGCTTAATGTAATCGAGCATATCCATTCCAGCTTCGCATACTCCACATGAGTCTGCGAAGTTGTTTTTGTCTGAACGAACTAGGGGCATGAATATCCATCACGATAATGAATACAACCGTCATCGTAATGACTCCGTATCGCCTCTATAATCAGTTTATATCAGCTAGAGTCAGGCTACAGACACTAGGGAGTTAAGCATAGAGGCAGGAGGAATTCGCATGGCTACTCAGACTTCTATAGATCGCACGGTGTATGCGGATAAGAAGGATAGGCCACTTGTATACAGGCAAAGAGGCGCAACAACACTTGCTCGGAATCTGATGACGTACAAAGCACTCTATGTGATGTTCATTCCAGGATTGCTCGTACTTCTCGTCAACAATTACTTGCCCATCTTCGGTGTTTTCGTCGCCTTTAAGGACGTGAACTACATAGACGGTATTTTCGGAAGTCCATGGGTAGGCTTCCACAATTTCGAGTTCCTCTTCAGCAATGATGATGCCATCCGAGCTGTTCGCAATACCGTTCTCTATAGCGTCACCTTTATGTCGCTGACGACGGTGTTCGCCGTCACGGTCGGTCTTCTATTCAATGAGCTGAGATCACGATTGTTTGCGAAGGTTTATCAAAGCTTAATGATCTTACCTTACTTCTTTTCCATGGTCGTTGTGAGCTACCTCGTGCTCGCATTTTTAAGTCCGCAGGGTGGCTTCATTAATGTCATTCTCAAGAGCATGGGCATAGCAGAGATCGATTGGTACTCCTCTTCCCAGTACTGGCCTACGATTTTCATTGTCATTACTTTATGGAAAAATGTCGGCTACAGCGCAGTCGTTTACATCGCGGGAATGGCGGGTATCGATCCGGAATATTACGAAGCGGCAGTCATCGATGGTGCGAGCCGTTGGCAGCAGGCGAAATCGATCACATTGCCGATGATCAGACCGCTCATCATTATCCTCACCCTGTTGTCGATGGCGAATATTTTTGTCTCGGACTTCGGGCTATTCTATCAAGTGACGCTTAACTCAGGCATTCTCTACGACACGACCGATGTCATTGATACGTTCGTATACCGTTCGCTCATTAACCTTAACGATATCGGCATGGCATCGGCAGCAGCGCTTCTACAGTCAACGGTCGGGTTCGCCTTAGTGTTAAGCTCAAACGTAGTCGTTCGCAAAATAAGTAAGGAAGACTCGCTGTTCTAGGAGGGGAGATCGCAATGAGCAAACGTACAGCTAGAAGGGAAAACGCTGTCGGTCCGACGGCTAACTTCCTTATCCATTCTATTTTCACCGCCGTTTCAATCGCTTGCATCGTGCCACTTGTACTGGTTATCGTGATCTCATTCACCAGCGAGACTTCTATTATTAATCATGGCTACCTCTTCTGGCCGGAGCAATGGTCTCTGAAATCGTATGACTTTCTATTCAAGGATGCTTCGACGGTTTTCCGTGCCTATGGGGTTAGCATCGGTTTGACCGTCGTAGGGACGCTGATTAATATCCTCATTATGGGTTTATATGCGTATCCGCTCTCAAGGAGAGATCTTCCTTACCGCCAAATCTTCTCGTTCCTCTTAGTCTTCGTTCTCCTATTTAACGGGGGAACGGTCACTAAGTATATCGTCTACACTCGCATCCTTCACATTGGAGATTCGTATCTAGCCTTATTGTTACCACTGTTGATGCTACCGTTCTACGTCATCGTCATGCGGACATTCTTTCAGACGACGATCCATCCTGCGATTCTAGAATCGGCTAAAATCGACGGTGCCGGCGAGTTCCGGATTTTTGCCAAAATTATTATCCCTCTGTCGTTGCCCGTGTTCGCGACGGTCGCCTTGTTCAGCACTATAAATTACTGGAACGACTGGTTCAATGCGCTGCTGTTCATTAATGATGCGAATAAGCTGCCGCTACAATATCTCATGATTAAGGTTATGAACGACGTTCAGTTTATCAAAGACCGCATGGACCAAGTTGCACAAATGAATTTGAATCTTAGCGAGCTTCCAAGCGAGACGCTTAGAATGGCAATGGTCGTTGTTGGCATTGGTCCTATTGTACTGTCTTACCCGTTCTTCCAACGCTTTTTCATTAAAGGCTTAACTGTTGGCTCTGTTAAAGGCTAGACCCAAAGCATCATCACTGGCTAGACCCGGGGACGCCCGGTTAGCATAGATAAGCCATAATTTTATTCATTCATTAATGGAGGGGTTTCCGTGAAAAAACGTCTAAAAGCTCCAGCCCTGTTGCTCACTCTAAGCATGACGGCGGCCATCGGCTTAAGTGCTTGTGGTAACAATAACAATAACGCATCTCCATCCGCATCGCCGTCCACATCACCAACCGCTAGTGAAAGCAATTCACCAAGCGCGAGTTCATCTGAACCCGCCAAGACAGAGCTTCAGCCTTTCGAAGTGTCCATCTATATGCCAGGCTCACCACAGAAGGATCAAGTGGTTGTTGAAGAGAGGATTGATGAGCTGCTAAAGGATAAGCTGCCGAATACGAAGGTGAGTCTGAACTATATTGATTGGAGCGCCTATTTGGAGAAGACGAACCTCATGCTGCAATCGGGGGAGCCGTTGGATCTCGTCTTCGCGCCGGAATGGTATCAGTTTTTCTCTAATGCAGCGAAGGGTGCTTTTCTTCCCTTGAATGACGATAGTCTAGCTCAAGGCAACTTACTTGCCCAATATGGGAAGGGAATTAGCGAGACGATTAATCCTTCTTATCTACAAGCGCCTGTCATCGCAGGCAAACTGTACGCGATTCCTACAAATAAGGAGCTCGCCCAGGGGCGTGGCTTTGCCTTCCGTAAAGATATCGTGGAGAAGTATAATTTCGACATCAGCACGGTCAAGGATCTAAAGGATATCGAACCATTCCTTCAAGTCATTAAAGAGAAGGAGCCGAATATCTATCCGGTGTATAGCAACAAGCAGGATTCTGTACTGGATTGGTTGCAAGACTATGGGTATCAACAACTGGGCTTCGGTACTTACATTAACCGTACAGTTGAGGGTAGCAAGGTAATCTCCATGACAAGTCCGGAGTATTTAGCTATTGAACTCGCGAACGACAAGCTGCTTAACGACTGGTATAAGAAGGGTTATCTGAACAAAAATGCACCTACAACGCAAGAGAAGATTGATGACATTAAGTCGGCAGGAAAGATTTGGTTCATCTCAACGACCACTTCCCCTGGTCGGGAAGAGGCTTTACGTATTAAGAACAACTCCGGTAGCGGACCAGAGAACTTCGATTGGTCCATCGTGAATACTCAAGCCCCTCTAGTAACAACATCGCAGGCAACAGGCTCACAATTCGCAATTGCTCGCTCCTCCAAGGATCCGGCACGCGCTATGATGGTGCTTGATCTGCTCTATACGGATAAAGAGCTACTGAATACAGTCGTTTTCGGAATTCAAGACAAGCATTACACGAAGGTTGGAGATAACAAGATCAAGCAAATCGCGGATTCCGGCTATGCCCCGGGCAATGCATGGATCATCGGCAACCAGCTAAACAACTATCTATTAGACAATGAATCAGATAGCAAATATGAGGAATATGTGGAATTCAACAAAACAGCGGAGCAGTCGCCGTTACTTGGTTTTTCCTTCAATCCTGATCCTGTAAAAACTCAGGTTGCCTCCTATAACACGATCTTTACGGAGTTCAGCGACATTCTGCGTACCGGTCCAGTTGATCCAGTGGACATTCTTAAGAAACGTAACGACAAGCTGGATAAAGCGGGAATTGGGAAAATTGTGGAGGAAATGCAGAAGCAATTGGATGAGTGGAAAGTAGCAAACGGAAAGTAAATGGAGTTAAAGACATCTCTATAGGCATGGAGCCCCTACCTCGTAGGGGTTCTTTTTCATATGTCGGACAGACCAGTCATGTTATCGACTCTCGACTAATATAAATAGATTGAACGGTTGAACCGGGAATCCGGAAAGCAGGGAAAGGGTGAGTAGAATGCTACATATTGTCGCTTGTATTAAACAGGTACCGGATACGAAGATCATCAAGATGAATCCTAAGACGAATACGATGGACCGATCCAGCGCTCCGGCGATCCTGAATCCGTACGATTCGCATGCGGTGGAGGAAGCGGTTAGGCTTCGAGCCCGATATGGGGGGGTTGTATCGGTGCTTACGATGGGACCACCACCAGCGGTTAAAGCAATCCGGAAATGTATCGAGATCGGAGCGGACGAAGGGTATATGATCACAGACCGGGCGTTCGCCGGTGCAGATACATTGGCGACTAGCTACGCACTGACGAAAGCGCTAGAGAAGATCGGAGAGATTCGTCCTATTGACGTGATCATTTGTGGCAAAATGACAATCGACGGAGATACCGGCCAAGTCGGACCCGGAATCGCAAGGCGATTAGATATGCCGCCGCTGACATCAGTTAATAAAGTAGTCGAGATTAATCAAGCCGAAAGGTACACGATTATTCATAGGAAACTAGAGGATGGGCATGAGGTCATCCGTTCGACGTTACCTTGTCTATTCTCGGTAGAGAAAGACATCAACGATGTTCCCTATTCCACGTTACCGAATATGCTGCGTGCTGCACGTTATCAGCCACATATCTGGTCAGTGAGCGATCTAGGAGATATCGATAAAACGCAGCTGGGTCTGAAGGGTTCACCAACAATCGTTAGCTCAGTATGGGCGCCCCAAAAGCCACAGGGTGGAAAGCTGTTGGAAGGTGAGCCAGAGGAGCAAATCCGTCAGCTGTTGGATGTTTTGCTTGAGCGTAGGGAGCTGTTCGAAGTGAGCGCAGGAGGTGGGGCTTCTTGAATCACGAAGATTATCGCGGAATCTGGGTGTTCATCGAGGAGAAGAATGGAGCGGTTGCTCCAGTATCGCTAGAGCTCCTGGGTGCAGGAAGGCAACTTGCGGATAAAAGAAAAACAGAACTGGCTGGTATATTAATCGGAGACAATGTTCAAGCTCTCGTTCGGACTGCAATCGAGTATGGCGCGGACAAAGTATATGTATACGATGCCCCTATCTACCGCTTCTATCGGACGGAAACTTATATGAGGGCAATTCTTGCCTGTGTAGAAAAGTATAAACCGGAAATTCTGTTGTATGGAGCGACCTCAACGGGAAAAGATTTGGCGAGTGCAGTAGCTACGGACTTGCCAACAGGACTAACCGCTGACACGACACAGCTTGATGTGGAAGAGGATACGGGCTTGCTTCTCGCATCTCGACCCGCATTCGGTGGAAACATCATGGCGACGATATTATGTAAGAAATATCGCCCGCAGATGGCCACTGTACGTCCTAAAGTTATGAAAGCGCTCGCGCGAAATAAGGGAGCGACAGGCGAGCTCATCGAGGAAAGTATACCAATCAAGGAAGAGGATATTCGCACGAAGGTGCTTGAGATCGTTAGAACGACGGTGCAGCATGTCCGTATCGACGAAGCCGATATTATCGTGGCGGGTGGCAAAGGTCTTGGTGGACCGAAAGGCTTCCAAGTCATTCATCAGCTTGCTGAGACGTTGGGTGCAGCGGTGGGGGCGAGTCGAGATGTTGTGGAGGCAGGTTGGGTGCCGCATCATCATCAGGTCGGGCAGACGGGAGTGACGGTTACTCCGAAAATTTATTTTGCCATCGGAATATCCGGGGCCATTCAGCACATCGTTGGCATGCAGAACTCAGGTCTTATTATTGCGATTAACAAAGACCCGGCTGCTCCGATCTTCCAATCCTCCCATTATGGAATCGTAGGAGATGCTCTCACAATCGTGCCTATGCTTACCGAAGCTTTCAAATCCGCACTAGGAAGAAAGGAAGAGGTTGATGCCGGAAAAGTTTGATGCCATCGTCGTTGGAGCGGGACCTGCGGGAATTGCATGTGCTTATGAATTAGGTAAGGCAGGAGCGAAAGTGTTACTCATAGAACGAGGGGAATATCCTGGTTCTAAGAACGTAATGGGGGGTGTACTCTATCGTAAAATGATGGAGGAAATCATACCGGACTTTCACAAGGAGGCCCCCCTAGAGCGCCCGATCGTTGAACAGCGGTTCATGATGATGGATAAGACTTCGGCGGTTACCTTCTCCTACAAAGGGTTGGAATGGGCAACGGATCCCTTTAACAACTTCACTGTGCTTCGCGCTAAGTTTGATCAATGGTTTGCTTCCAAAGCGGTTGAGCAGGGAGCTCTGCTCATTAATGAAACAGTCGTGCTGGAATGCATTGTAGAGGATGGTAAGGTTGTTGGCGTTCGGACGGATCGACCAGATGGGGAGCTGCGAGCAGATGTTGTTGTTCTAGCGGATGGAGTGAACTCGCTATTAGCAAAGTCACTTGGCTTCCATAAGGAATTTCGTCCAGATGAAGTGGCTTTGGCAACGATGGAAATATTGAAGCTCGACAAGAAAATCATCGAAGATCGATTTAACCTGGAAGAAGGCCAAGGCTGTACGATTGAGCTGTTCGGAGATGCAACAAAAGGCATACTCGGGACAGGATTCTTGTATACGAATAAGGATACGCTTAGTATCGGCGTAGGCACGTTACTTTCCGGACTAATCAAGCATAAGATAAAGCCTTACGAACTCATGGAATATGTGAAAATGCATCCGATGATCCGCCCTTATATTCAGGGCGCTGAGCCGCAAGAGTATCTCGCGCATCTCATTCCTGAAGGCGGTTACCATTCGATGCCGAAGGTTGTAGCAGCGGGAGTCCTCGTTGTTGGAGATGCGGCGCAGCTTGTGAATGCCATACACCGTGAGGGCTCCAATATGGCAATGACCTCGGGGAGATTCGCTGCCGAGACAATCGTAGCAGCGATGGGTCGGGGGGATTTCTCCGAAGCTTCACTCGATGAGTACCGGAAGAAGCTGATGGGTAGCTTCGTGGGGCAGGATCTGAAGAAGTACAAGGACGCGACACATCATTTCGATAAGTTCCCACAATATTTCGAGCAATATATTCCTATGGTGAACCGTGCAGCTAGTCAGATGCTAACCGTGGATGGTTCCTCTAAACGAGAGAAGCAGAAGAAGATATGGAAAGAAATTGGCCCGGCGAAGAAGAAGCTCAAGATTGCTCGTGATCTACTTCGAGTATGGAAGGTGATGAAGTGATGAGCGAGCCACAGCCAGCTGCGAAGACAGCTAATATCGAGGAGAAGCAATATTTACTCCGGTTTAATGCCGATAATCAGTCCCACCTTCATGTTATGGATACAGAGGTTTGCATGACAAGCTGCCCCGATAAGATTTGCACCATATTTTGTCCGGCTGAAGTGTATAAATGGGAGGAAATCCGCATGCATGTCGGCTATGAGGGCTGTCATGAATGTGGGAGCTGTCGCATTGGCTGTCCACATCAGAATATCAAGTGGGTGTATCCAAAGGGTGGGCATGGTATCGTCTTTCGACTCGGGTGACAGGGGTGGGACGCAGGATGAAGGTTGGCGATCATGTCGTATATGTTCAGGATGGATCCAAAGGAATCATCATGGAAGTCCATGGTAACCTGTACCATATCGTATGGGAGGATCATTTTAGCAGCTGGGAATATGGGGAGAGGTTAACCCTAGTAGAAGCTTACCCGTGATTAATTGGCGGGTAAGCTTTTTTTCTTAACATTATAGAATGTATAGCATTTTGAAGGGAAAAATCGTATGTAGCCAAAGTGGGTCGCATACCGACTTAAACGATCTCCTGCCATCCCCAAGGACGGCGGGAGATCGTTTATGCTTGTATGTTATGATCAAAGATAAAGGGGGCTGTTATAAATGAGACGACTTGGATGGGTACTAACCGGTGTACTAATGATGGTAAGCGTCACTGCATGCTGGGGCTCAAAGGAGTCTACGACTTCTACGCAAACAACGCCAATAAGAGCAGAGCAGGATGGAATAGCTCTGGATCCTATTTTTGGACAAGAGCGTTTCGACATGCCCGTTGGGTTAGAGCACCGGATTGGCTATTCCGATATCGTTTACATTATAGAACAGCCGGGACGGATCGTAAGTAAGAATATTAAACAACCCACGGATAAGGCAGTGGTTGTTCTCGATATTACGGATCGTGTATCCGACGCAGAGAGTGAGCAAGGCTTACTTGGCTTGGCATTCCATCCACAACACCCGAACCAAGCCTATGTGAATTATACGACGGAGACCCACACGATTATCGCACGGTATGATGCTGATCCAGCGAGCCCCGGGTATCTAAATCCTTCAAGTGAACAAATCCTATTAACCTTTGAGCAGCCATTTCCGAACCACAATGGGGGTCAGCTGGCTTTTGGTCCGGATGGTTTCTTGTATATAGCGACCGGTGATGGTGGCAGTGGAGGCGACCCTCATAATAACAGCCAGAACCTTCAAAGCCTGCTAGGGAAAATACTTCGCATTGACGTAGATAACAAGTCAGAAGAACGTGAGTATGTGATACCCTCCGATAACCCTTTTATCGACGAGGGTATGTCTGAAATCTATGCTTACGGGCTGCGAAACCCTTGGCGGTTCAGCTTCGACGAGGTAACCGGTAACCTATGGGCGGCGGATGTCGGCCAGAATCGCTATGAAGAAATCAATCTTATAGAGAAGGGCAAAAACTATGGGTGGCGTATTCAGGAAGGAATGGAGTGCTTCAATCCTGAGGACGGATGTACGAAAGAAGGCTTAGAGCAGCCTCTATTTACATATGATCACGATCAAGGAATATCGATTACGGGAGGGTACGTCTACAGAGGCAAGCAACTGCCTAAGCTTATTGGCTCATATATCTATGCTGATTATGGAACGGGGCTAGTGTGGGCACTGCAACAACGCAAGGATGGAACAATAGAGAATAGAACCCTGCTGCAATCTGACGCCAATGTTACCTCCTTTGGTCGGGATTCGGAAGGTGAACTGTACATTTGTACACAGGAGGGTCAGGTTTTAAGAATATTTTAGGTGGTTAAGCATAGACGCATGTACTATTTCCTACTATAATACTTATGATTACTAGGGTATTATTTCTAGAATATAACAGTTTTATGGAGGATGAGTCGAGCGTGCAGTGTACTCAATGCGGTCAGATCAATCAGTCAGCGAAGTTTTGTGTGAAATGTGGGACTCAATTACAGGTGGCAGCAACATCAGAGACAGCTAGCAACAATTTTCCACCATCAACTAGCTCGGTACCCCAACCGCCTGTAAGTCATCAGCCATTACCGGTTCAACTTAGCAAATCAGTTGAGCAGCCAGCTGCTTCAGCCCAAATGAATCCACAGCTTCAACAGGTGAAGCAGGTGAGTAAACAATATCTCAACTACTTTCTTGAGGTACTGAAGAGTCCTATGAGGACAGGACAAAGCTCGAATGCCGGACATATGGTGAATGGACTGATCACCCTTATTTTATTTGCACTGATCTTACCTTTAATGGTCTACTTCCAGCTACGCGGGCAGGTTTCTCGTATAGGTTTCGGATTTGAAGATCATATTTCATTTGTTGATGTCGTGATTAAGCCATCATTCTTTTTGTTCATTATCGTCATGCTTGTGAATTCAATCATGTTCTTAGTGCTCAAGATAGGGAATGTGGGAGTGAGTTATCGTGAAGTCACAGCAAGGTTTGGAAGCTTCATGATTCCAGCCGTGGCTTTCTTCCTTGTCTCGCTATTGTTCTCCTTTATTAGCGACGGATCGGTTGTGATGGGGCTGTTAATTGGCTTGGGATTATTCTCGTGGCTTGTTGCGGTTTGCCTAGTCATCTTCAGCTTTAAGAAGGATCATACAAGTGGCATGGATGCTTTCTACGGTGTCATTATTACCTATGCCGCTTCTATTATATTAATCGCTCTTCTAGGAGAAGATATCGCTTCTACCTTATTTGGTAATTTAGAAAACTCTTTCTTTTTCTAATGAAATCGGAATACATAGTTAATAGATAGGAAGGTGAAAATCATCGCTACTTTACATTACTGTAAAGAGTGTGGGACGAGAATGGTAGGTGACTATTCCTTCTGTCCAGAATGCGGCAGTCCAGTTGAGCCTCGCGATTCGCAAGAGGTTCCAGCTCAGACTCCGGAAGCCGTCCCATCATCGCCTAATCAGCATTCGAGCACTGTCCATGCATTATCGAAGAAAGCTAAGATCATGATCGCTAGTGGGGTCGTAGTTGTCTTGCTGTTTGTCGGACTATATTTTCTAGGTAAGTATTTGACGGATGATCAGCGACTAATCGAACGTTTCGAGCAAACGGTAGACGGGGATAAGGCGGGCAAGCTATTCGATATGCTGTCAGCTTCCAATGAGGATATTCAATTCACCCAGAAGACAGCTGACGGAATTGTTGCCTACTTAAAGTCGAATAAGGCATCGTTGGAAGCCATTATTGAAGAATTGAATTCAGAGGCCGAGCAGCTTAACAAAGGCGATATGAAATCGTTCGAGAATGACCTCGATACCGCATTCATTTACTTACAAAAGAAGGACAAGAAGCGTTGGTTTATCTTTGAGGATTATGAATTAAAGCTCAAGCGTTATATGGTTCCGGTGCAAACGAACTTCGCAGGAGCTAAAATTCTCGTAGATGACAAAGAAGCGGTCACTACAGAGGAAGAGAACTCTGCGGTCGAGCTAGGTCCTTTCTTGCCGGGGGAGTATGAAATTAAGGCGATTTATGAAGGGGAATATACGACCTTAGAAAATGAGACGAAGATATCGCTCTTCCCGATGAAACGCGATAACAATTCGGTTGAGATTATCCTCGAAGGGGATTATGTCAATGTGAGCTCCAACAACAGTTATGCAAAAATATTTATTAACAATAAGGATATTAATCTAGCAGTAGGCGACGGGCAACGGATTGGTCCAATCGCAGTGGATGGCTCGAACAAAATAGTAGTAGAAGTTGCATTTCCATGGGGGAAGAAGCGAAGTGGAGAGCAAGTCTTAGATTCGGATCAAGTAGAGCTTAATGTTGAGGGAATTGATGATAAGCTCAAAGAGGATGTTATGGGCGTGACTCATGATTTTCTGTCGAGCTGGATGCAGTCGTTCCAGGCCCGTGAAAATCAACTTCGGCATGTTCACCCAGATAGATTAGGGGATTACACGGAGTATTTCACCGATATGGTAGTGAATAATGAGTCTTACATCGGTACGTTGAATAAGATGACATTTGATTTGGATAGCTTCAAAGTGAACCAATATGATGAAGCGGATTATTCGATTTCCGTTAAGGCAATGATTGATTATAGTGAAGTGTTCTACTACAAGGAATTCGATCCTAATCCTGTTCCGGTGGATGGCACTAACTATGAGGAATATCACCTCGTGTACGAAGATGGACAGTGGCTAGTTTCTGGATGGAGTAAAGTCAACGACTTTAGCACAGCTAATACTAAGGTGTACAAATAACAAAAGGCCGCCCTCGAAGAGAATTCTTCGAGGGCGGCCTTTGTCCTTATTTAGGATCTTCCTTGAATTGGCTCATGAATTGCTTAGGGACATCTGTCTCATAACGCATCACCTTGCCCGTGATCGGATGCTCGAAGGCAAGCACCCGGGCATGAAGGCCAAGTCTAGAGAAGGGCTTAGTCTTAGAGCCGTATTTCTTGTCGCTTGCGATTGGATGACCGATATCCTGCATGTGTACGCGAATTTGGTTTTTGCGACCGGTCTCAAGTTGGATTTCCACGAGAGAGTAGTTACGATTTGCGCGCAGCACTTTGTAGTGAGTCACTGCGTGTAGTCCATCATTTGGCGTGAGGCTGGAATACATCTTAAGTGTGGACGTTTCTTTCAACCAAGAGGTGATTGTGCCTTGGGTTTTCTTGACCAACCCTTCGACTAACGCGACGTACGTACGTTCCTTAACGACGTCCTTCCAGTTATCTTGCATCTTTTGCTGAATATTCTCGCTCTTAGCGAACATCATAACGCCCGAGGTATCTCTGTCTAAACGGTGTAACACAAAGATGCGGTTGTTTGGATTCGTAATTCGAACATGTGCGGTGAGCTGTCGGTAAGCTGTTAACTCGGTTTCTTTATCGGTTGCAATGGATAACAATCCAGCATCCTTGTTAATGACGATAAGCGCATCATCCTCATAGAGGATCTTAATGCCCGCTAATGGAGGGGCAATCGTTGTACGATCTTTGCGCACGGTAACGACTTGTCCAGCCTTAAGCGGATGGTTATACAGCTTCTCGACCCGGTCGTCGACAGCAACTTGTCCATGAGCTAGCAAGGATTTAATGGAATTCCGTCCTTGAGGAGAGAGCTTATCCAGAAGGAAAAGCAACAGCTCGCTCTTTTCCGTTACCTTGAATTGCTTCGGTGGTGTTTGATTCCTGTTTAATGCCCCGATATGTGGACGGGGTGCTTTATTTCCTTTTTTCATAGAGAATCTATCGTTCCTTTCGGTATCGCGTGCATAATGATGGTGGGTCAAGTATACCTTATTTAGCTACACTAATGAAATTAACGAATAAGAATTCGTTTGTATATTTTTTCCTAGAATGACTTGACGACACTGTGATCACCTTGTATAGTGTGTATGAGGATATACACACATAAACACTGAACCGGAGGAAACAGTCATGACCCAGGGGCAAGCAGTAAGGCATATCGGGGCATACATGTGGAAGAGGGAAAGGCTAGGTATCTTTTTCACTCTATTATTCGCGCTTTACATAGCATCAGTAATCAGCTTCAGCATTAATGGAGTATGGGCACAGGATGGGGAACCGTTCCCCCGATTTTTCTACATCGTTATTGATAGCATGTACTTAATTATGTTTCCGGTGTTCGGCCTGGTGATGAACAAGTCGGCAATGGGAATGTGGAAGGGTGACAGCTACTCCAAACGACTTGCCCAGTGGCGTGTCATGCCTGTTCCTCTTAAAGCAATCGTGCAAGCGAGGTTCCTGCAAAGTGCGATCACATTGCCAATCATCGGTACATTGTTTCTCCTGCTACAGTATTTGCTTGCTCCTAACCTTAGGGAAATGGTATCACCGCTACAATGGGTGGAGAGTGGAATCATCTGGGGATGCTATGCTTTTGCAATCAATATTGTATTCGCTTGGTGTGAACTTGGATTTGATGGTAAAAGATACGTACAGTTTTATTTGGGGTTCATGATCTTCATGACGATTGTGTCCATTCTATTGGTTTGGCAAGGTGTTTTCCTCTTTCAAGGCGTGCTAGAGATTATTAAAGAAGGTCACGGCGTGTTCTTAATTATAGGATTGATGATTGTAGCAGCAATCGTAACTTGGATGGGCTTTCGAGCTACGATAAGTCGGATAAGGGCAAGATCGATGACTTTATAAATAACTGTAAGTAGAAGCGAGGTGAGCTTGTGTGGCTGCCGATACGCATAGATGAACAACGTCCTGAACCACTCTATCATCAAATAGAAGTGCAGCTTCGGGGGCTCATATTCGGCGGACAACTCACGGAAGGCACGTTGCTTCCTTCGATCCGGGAACTGGCGGTTTCACTGAAGTGTAGTGCAATAACCGTTAGAAGAGTGTATCAGGATTTGGAAAGTGAAGGGTTGATCCGAACAAGGCAAGGAACGGGGACATTCGTCGCAAGAGTGGATGCAATCGTCAAGGATGAACATCGGTTGGAGCGTGCTGCTGAAGAGCTTGAACAAGCGATAGAGGCAGGAATACAGCTTCATTGTAGTATAGAGGAGCTTCAAACGATTTTCCACGAGATCATGGTTCGGAGAAAAGAGGAAACGGGCAAGGAGGAATTAATATGACAATGATGGATACAGAAATTGCGATCTCATTGCGAGGAGTTAAGCTTCAGCAAGACAAATTCACACTCGGTCCACTTCATTGCAATATTCCTCGGGGAATGATCACAGCGATCGTTGGACCGAACGGCTCGGGGAAGAGCACCTTGTTCCGAACACTCCTAGGGCTGGAGCAGGTGCGAGAGGGAGAGGTTGATGTTCTTGGAACGTGTCTCAGCGGACAGCATGATGAAGGCTATAAAACAAGAATCGGATTTCTTGCTGAGAATCCACATGCCCATGAGAACCATTTTACTGCAGATGAGAAGGCTCATTTTGCCTCCCTCTGGTATCCAAGCTGGGATTGGGAGCGATATCGTAAGCTGATGAGACATTTCGATGTGGACGGCAGCATGAAATTATCCAAGCTGTCTAAAGGAATGCGTCGCAAAGCTGAGCTCTCCATCACAATGGCACATGATCCTGAGCTGTTATTGCTGGATGAACCTTCATCGGGACTTGATCCGTTTGCTTGGAAGACGATGCTAGAGGAGCTCACGCGCTACATGGAGCCAGGTGATCGGACTCTTATTCTATCGACTCATATTATGGAAGAAATCCGGCGTTTAGCCGATTACATATTGTTTATCTATCGTGGTCGTATTCTTGGATTATTTGAGAAAGATCGATTGATAGACGATTGGAGAATGCTAGTTATACAACAGTCATCTACGATGCATTCTAACGTCGAGCTGTTGCAGCAGACGCCTGGTTTGCAGGGCCTAGCAGAGTCTGGTCCGGGCTTGTATCGTCTGGAGGTTAATGACCCTGAGCAAGGGGAAGCGTATTGCCGTTCTTGCGGATTCCAGATACTGGCTGTCCAGCGCATGGAATTAGAAGATATATTAAGCTGTTTAATTCGGAAGGAGGAAGCTAGACGATGAACTCTCTTAAAGTAGATAACATTATCAAAAACTATGGTGACAAGACGGCCGTAAACGGCCTAAGCTTCGAGGTAGCTGAGGGAGAAATTTATGGCTTGCTCGGTGCCAACGGTGCAGGTAAAACAACGACTATGCGTATGATATTAGGACTAATTTTACCGGATAAGGGTGATATTCGTTACCTAGGTAAAGGCTACGGTCAGGAGCAGCTTAGCATGCTCGGATATTTGCCGGAGGAGCGGGGGATGTATCCGAAGATCAAAGTAAGCGATCAGATCATCTATTTGGCTCAGCTCCGTGGAATGTCTCGCAAGGATGCCGACCAGAACTTGAAGAGATGGCTGGAGAAATTCCAAGTGCCTGAATATTACAACAAGAAGGTCGAAGAGCTATCCAAAGGGAATCAGCAGAAGATTCAATTTATTGCCGCAGTCATCCATAATCCTAAAATCCTTATTCTTGATGAAGCATTTAGTGGACTTGACCCTGTTAACGTGGAGCTATTGAAGTCTACCGTCAAGGAGCTTCGTGATGCGGGAACGAGTATCGTATTCTCCACCCACCGTATGGAGCACGTTGAAGAGCTGTGCCGGAACATCACGATCATGCACAAGTCGAATCCGGTTCTACAAGGACCTATCAAGGACATTAAGAAGAAGTTCCCTCAGGAGCGAGTTATTGTTGCATCCGAAGGGGGATTGAATGGCCTGGAGTCCATAACGGGAGTTAATCAGGTTATCCGTCACGAGCATGGCGGCTATGAATTAAAGGTAAGCGCTCCTGAAGTCGGGCAGCTCGTGTTGCATCATGCATTAGCGCAAGGTCCGATTACACGCTTCGAGGTATTGGAACCCACGTTGAATGAAATTTTTATTAAGACGGTAGGTGAGAGCCATGAATAATAGCTTATGGACAGTAATGGTATTTACAATGCGCAACAAGATTCGTAGCAAATCATTCATTATTATGACAGCGGTTCTTGCAGTTTTACTTATTGTTGCAGGTAACGTTCCCTACTTGATCGACAAGCTAGGTGGCGGGGACAAAGCATCAAGAGTGGGTTACGCAGAAGGTCAGCAGCCACAAATCGTACAAGGGCTCAAGGACTATTACGCCCAATTGCCAGAGCCTAATGTTGAGCTAGTGTCCGTAGCTTCGGATGCTGAACTGAAAAATGCGTTAGAAAACGGAGACGTTAAAGGGTATCTGACATTCACAGATGATCCAGCAGTAGGATTCCCGAAAGCGGTCTACAACTCGAAGAGTGCATTTGAGGGTGGAACAACATCATCCTTAACCGCGGCGCTTCAGTATATCAAATTCGATATCATCAGCAAGGATGCTGGACTTAGCGATGCTCAGAAGGAGCAGCTATTTGCGCCAGTGCAATTGAGTACAGAGAAGGTTAGCTTCTCGGATGAAGAGGGTAAGACGGAGGAACAGCAAGGCATGGCCATCGGTCTGACTTACGCAATGATTATCCTGTTATTCATGGCTGTTATGATCAGTGGGCAATTAATCGCTACCGAGATCACAGCGGAGAAGAGCTCCCGCGTCATGGAAATCATCGTGACGAGTGTATCTCCACTAAAGCAGATGTGGGGTAAGATCCTCGGAACGTTCATTGTCGCCATGCTTCAGCTCATTGTACTTATTGGAGCTTTTGTCATCAACTTGACGATGCCTCAGAACAAGGATTCGTTAAGCAATCTTGGAATCGATCTGAGCTCTATTGATCCGGTTCTACTGGTCTATGCGATTTTCTTCTACTTGGCAGGATTCTTCTTGTACGCAACGTTGTTCGCAGCGGTTGGCTCCATCGTGAGCCGCACTGAAGATCTAGGTCAAGCGCTACTGCCGATTACAATGATTACGCTTGTTGGATTCTACATCGCGATGTTCGGTTTGAACCAACCTGACAGCACCTTAATACTAGTGTGCCAATACATTCCATTCTTCTCACCGTTCATCATGTTCTTACGGATCGGATTGGCGGAACCGGCTTGGTGGGAAATCGCTCTATCCGTTGGCGCCTTGATCGTTACGATCCTCGCTATCGGCTGGCTTTCCGCGAAGATCTACCGTGTGGGCGTACTGATGTATGGTAAGCGTCCTTCGGTTAAAGAGATTATCAAAGCGATGAAAGCTTATAAAATCTAGAGGAGTGGTTGAGATGAAGATGACAATGACAATGTCAATGTCTAAAATGTCTACGAAACAGATCCAGTTCATACATTTAGTAACCTCGCTAGCTTTTGTGACCTTTCTCATCTTAAGTCAGACCCATAATCAGGTGCCAGATTTCGTTCGAGGTATCGTCGCGGGTGTGAGTTTCGGCGGTTCAGTGTTTGTACTGCTAAACTTTAAGCTGTTGAAAGCGGCGATGAGTAAGAAATCATAAGGTTGGATATGAAATAAAAAAAATAAAAGAGAACCTTGATGGCCAGATACTTGGGTCTATCGAGGTTCTTTGCTCATTGTCTCGTTTTTTTCTAAACTGTCTCGATCTGTACATTGGTAAGTGAAAAGGCAATAATTATAATAGATATACGTTACCGCGTAACTACAAACTACCAGACAAGAATGGAACTTTGGAAATAAATATAGATAAAAATAGTCATAGACAGGGGTGCGGCATTCAAGCTGCACCCCATGTTTCCCAATATCGAACAACTTAAGAATCGTTTTGAAGAATGCAGGATAGGATATAATCGGTTATAGGATCCGATACGGAGAAAGGACTCGAAGCCGAATGTCACATAGGGCTTTTCACTCGCTGCTAATACGTCAAAAAATAATTGTCGTATTTATACCGCTCATTATTGTTCCGCTTTTTATACTCGGATATTTTACAAGCGATTTATTTACGAATTCTTTGGTAGAGAAAACCAAACAGAATGTAATTAATGAATCGACTTTGATATTAACGCGATTGGATACGATGATTAAGAATGCCGAAGGCGGAGCGAATGTAATGATGACGGATATCAATCACATTTATTCGAGCCTTCCTAATATAAGTAACCCACTGCAAGAAAAAATGTTAAATAGCCAAATGCAGACACAGTTTAGCATTAGTCTGCTAAATTTTCCCGATATCGATTCGGCTGCGTTTATTGATTCTTCAAATCAATTATTTGTCTCCTACAGCCCGATAAAAAATAACGACAAAATGATTTCGGAGAGTGCCCTAGTAAAGCAAGTAAATGAAAAGCCCGGTTATGGGATGAACTATTGGTTTCCAATGGAGTATCGCGATTATGTAGTTACTAGATACGATGAACCCGTGTTGTCCATCGGGAAAAAGATCCTGGAACTTGAATCAGGCTTGCCATTCGGCACTCTAATCGTGAATTTGAAAGAAAGCTCTATATCGAATATTTTTGCGAAAGTAAATGCTGAATTTGGCATTGGTAGTAAATTCGTCATTTTGGATAGCGGAGGCAGGGTCATCTCGTCGCTTGATAAAGGAGAACTATTGTTTCCGTTACAGGATGAGCCTTTAAGAGAGCTTGTCTTATCGAAAGGCTCATTTTCTAAGATTATGGACACCAATTCGGGAAATAACTTGATCACAAGCGTTGTGTACGAAAAAATGGGATGGCGGCTAGTGAATATTGTACCCGTAAATCAGATTACGAAAGATATTAAGAAAAACGGGATGTTAACCCTATTAATTGGAGTGATTTGTTTACTCTTCGCCTTATTGGGTGCGGGAATGCTTTCGAAAGTGATTGTTAATCCCTTGATTAAATTGACGAAGGCGATGAGGAGAGTTAAAGAGGGCGATTTAAACACAGTCGCTCCAATTGATACACCTGATGAAGCTGGATTAATGGCTTCGGTGTTTAATTCGATGGTAACACGAATAAAGGAGCTTTTACTCCAAGTAGAAGCGGACCAAATCAAGAAAAAGGAGATTGAATTGGCGCTCATCCATTCTCAGATCAAACCTCATTTCCTTTATAACACGCTAGATTTAATTTATGTTTTGAATGATATGAACAAGCATCATGAAGCTAGAGACGCGACAAAGGCTTTAGCGGATTTTTACAGGGTTGCGCTTAGTAAAGGTAGCGAAATCATTTCAATTGGGGAAGAGCTTAAAAATGCTCGTGATTATTTAGCAATTCAGAGTATACGCTACTCGGATGTATTCGATTTTAAACTGCAAATAGACCATGAAGTACATTTCTATGAGATACCAAAATTAACTTTGCAGCCTATACTCGAGAATGCGATTTATCACGGCTTAAAGCTGAAAGACATTAAGGGCTCCATATGGATTACGGGATATAAAGAAGATAACTTTATTTTCATTCACATTGAAGATGATGGCGTGGGCATTGCCGAGGATAAACAAGAAAATATTCGGAGACAGTATTCTTATCATGATAAACCTGCTTCATTCGGCATGTTTAGCGTGCATGAACGTATACGATTGCACTTTGGCGAAGCGTACGGGATTTCCATCGAGAGTAAAGAAGGGACAGGTACAAAGGTCACAGTTAAAGTACCGGCAAGGGGGAGAGATACTTTTGTTTAAGGTTATGATTGTGGACGACGAAGCGTTATTCCGGCAACACATGAGAGAGCGGATAGATTGGGAGAGCATTGGATTAACCATAAGTTGCGAGGCGAATAACGGGATTGTTGCGATAGAGCAGGCGAAACAAAATAGACCTGATCTCGCTTTAGTTGATATCAGTATGCCTCATATGGATGGTTTAGAGCTTGCGGAGCAGTTAAAACAAAAGTATCCAAAGATGTTTATTATTCTAGTTACCGGTCACAATGAATTTGAGTATGCTAGGAAAGCGATGCGTATTGGCGTATCGGATTATCTATTAAAGCCGTTTGACAACGATGAATTTATGGTTGCGCTTCAAAAAGCGAAAAGTTTTATTGAAAGTTCGCGAGAAGAAAATGAACTCCCTAATAATTATGTGCCGCTTCTGCGCGAAAGTTTTTTAAATAATTTAATCGGACGGGATTTAGTAACGAGTCAAGAACAAATAGAGCTTTCCTTAAGACGATTTCACATGCCAATTCCTCCGTTGGCATTCCGAGTTGTTGTTACGGAAATTGACCATTTGTACGAAAAGTGGAGTAATCCTAGCGAGATCATTCTTTGGAAGCATACAGTCGCAAATATGCTTCAGGATTTAATCAAAATTGAGGGCGTCAAATACGTTTTCAACGATTCGGAAGGCCATATTGTTTCGGTGTTAGGATTCCAACATAAGCAAGATCTTGCTACTTATAATGGCTATGCTTTTGAAAAACTTGGACGACTTGTCGAAAGACATTTTAAATTCACCGTCACGGTAGGGTTCGGAAGCAAGGGTTACGGATACAAGCATTTGCACCGTTCGTATCGTGAAGCTTTATTATGTGTTCAAAACAAACTGACGGCAGGCCAAGGCAATCTGATCTGGTACGATCAGCTAAATAATAGACCCGAAAAATTCAACTTTTTCCCGATTGATCTTCATGAATCACTAATCTTTCAGTTGCGAGCAAAAGATTGGGTCGGTGTTAAGGAAGCGCTGGAGTCGGCATTCTCCTATCTGTCTAAAGACGGGGTAACCCTGGAAAGCGCACATACCATTATGTTTGGTCTAATATCGGTGTGCTTATCGTTCACCATTGAATCCGGATATTCGATTGAGGATATGTTTGGAACTGGTTTTTCGCCGGGTCAGCACATGCAAAAGTTAAGTTCGATTCAACAAGCGGAAAGCTGGATTGTCAGCCTATTCGAAAAGGTAGCTAAAGCCTCATCAGGTCCTAGATTGTCAAAATCTCTTAAACTATACAATGCTACTCGCTCTTATATTCAGGAGCATTACATTAATTCCGAATTATCGGTTGAGGGCATAGCGACCCATTTTTTTATTGACTCAAGTTATTTACGGAAAATTTTCAGGCGAGAGGGTGAAATCTCAGTTTCAGACTATATTACTTATGTGCGTATGCAAAAAGCAAAAGAACTCATTGGCGGAGGGGCCGTGAAACTTCTCGGCGTTTCCGATCTTGTCGGTTATAACGATCCTAATTATTTTAGTAAGTGTTTCAAAAAACAGTTCGGATTAACGCCTTCGGAATACGAAAATCGGTTAGCCATAAATCGATAAAGAAGCCGCCAACAGGCGGCTTTTTTATAAGGAAGAAACTTAGGAAATGGCGCGATTTTTGCAGATAGGTCGCGATCGTTACATTCCGTCCACATCCGAGCCTATATATAATAAAGAAGTCAAATACTATGCTTTAACATCCGGGCAGGGGGGAACACTTTGAAGAAAAAAAAGGTAAATATCTTTGTGGCTATGACGATTTTCGCTCTTACTTTATCCGCATGTGCTAAGGACAATAATGCAAATATTGTTCCGAATGAAACATCAAGCGGTACTGCGGTGGCTTCAGCGGCTGGTGAATCGAATGAGATAACCAAGCTAAAAGTCTATCTGAAATACTTCGATGATGACACTAAAAAGCCTTATGATTATGCAGTTGCCGAACTAAAAAAGGCTATGCCGAACGTCGAACTGGTTCTTGATCCATGGCAACAAGATAACTTTCAAAAATTAAAAACTTATGCGGCTACAGGGAATATGCCTGATATCTTCGATGCTGATTACGGTCTCATTAAAGCTTTCGCGGAATCGAAAAATATTGAAATCCTTGACGACGCACAGGCAACTAAAGATCTACTAGCTGATTTTAACCCTGGATACGAAAAATCATTGACTGCTGCCGATGGTCATACCTACGCTTATTCAGCAACGGGTACAGGCTTTCAGATTCTGTATTACAATAAGAAATTGTTTGCGGAAGCCGGTGTGAATGCGCCAATTAAAACTTACGATGAGTGGAATGCGGCGATCAAGAAATTCAAAGCTAAAGGCATTGCTCCGATGGCAATCTTCGCCAAGGAGAAATGGATAACGAATTCGTTTTACAAAGGGTTAGTTACCCGCGAGCAACCGGAAGGCTACTACCCGTTGGAGCAAAAAGGGCTATTCGAGCTGCCGGAACCTTACAAGCTTGCTTCTAAACAGTTTGAAGAGTTGAAGCAGGCCGGACTATTCGATCCTAACGCGACCAACACCAATTACGATCAGGCTTCATCTATATTCTATACTGGTAAAGCTGCGATGTTTGTAAACGGTCAATGGGAAATATATGCTGCGACCGAAAACTTAGGCGACGATGTAGATTGGATGTACTGGCCGGCAAAAGACGAAGAAACCTACGAGAACATGAAATATTTTCTAAATGGCGCTCCTGCCCCAGGAGGATTCGCTGTTGCTCCAACGAGCAAGCATAAAGAGTTAGCTATTGAGGTTGCGGCATTCATGGCAAGAAAATATGCGGAGTACCAGTATTTGCAAAAGGCGAATCCGATTGTATCGCTGAAAATCGATCAGCCTATATCGGTAACGCCTCCTCCGATGATGCAACGTATTATCGACGAGATTCTACCTAACATTAAAGGGTATGCAAAGTTTAACGAAAGTACTGAATTAAATAACGCTCTTGATGACAATACTCAGAATTTAGCTGTAAAAGGATTTGGCAATAAACAATTCGATGAGAATATGGAGAGAATTCTAAAGAAAATCAATCAATAAAAACGTCTCGCGCCGAAACGAAAGTTTCGGCGCGAGAACTTTCAAATGCAGGGAATGAACAACATGAAAACCTATTTATCCAATAAGAAAACTATAGCATTATTTACACTTCCAGCATTACTCATTTATACGCTCATAGTGACATATCCGGTATTGCAGGCGCTTTTCCGTAGTTTTTATGATTGGAACGGACTGGGTGGCGGCACGTTTATAGGAATTCAAAATTATATTCAATTGTTTGAAGATCCTTTACTGATTCGTTCGCTGCGTAATGGGGCTTTGTTTGCGTTAGTTCTTGTTGTGTTTCAAATTGGTTTAGGCACTCTGTTGGCTTTAGTATGCGCTGACCCAAAAGTCAAAGGAAGAAAAATCCTTAAGACAGGATATTTTATTCCGGTTGTTCTTTCTGTAACGGTTGTATGTCAGCTTTGGATTGCGATTTATGATCCAACGAATGGAATGATTAACAAGCTGTTTCAGTTGCTTGGAATCCCCTATCAGCAATATTGGTTAACTTCGCCTGCAGTATCGATTATTGCGATTGCTTTTGTCAACGCCTGGCAGTTTATGGGGTTTCAGTTTAGTCTTTTGTATGCTGGGGTTAAATCAATTCCTGAACAATACATGGAAGCGGCTACGATTGATGGATGCTCGAAGTGGAAGGCTCATCTCAAGATCACACTTCCAATGATGGCGGAAACGTATAAATTCAGTTTTATCTTAGCCATTACCTCTGGCATCGGCGCATTCATTCAGATGCTGATCATGACGAGTGGTGGACCAGGAACAACAAACTACACCTTAACTTTTATGATTTATAGATATGCATTTATGGATTCCGAATACGGGTATGCATGTGCGGTTTCTATTTTCCTTGTCGTATTGAGTTTGCTGGCAACTTTGATTATTAATAAGGTTTTTAATCGCGAGAGATTTTCGCACTAGCGGCAGAAAGGGGCGTACGCGAGATGCTACACGTCATAAAAAAAAGTTTTAAGCCCGGACAACTGCTATTGCAAGGTTCGCTTTGGCTATATTTCATTCTTTCGGTTTATCCGCTTTACTGGATGATTTCGTATTCCTTAAAAAATAATGATGAAATATTCAGCACGAACCCATTTGGACTGCCAACACATTTTAGGATAGAGAATTACATCAACGCATGGAATAATTTTAATATTCCGCGTTATTTTCTGAATAGCACTATCGTTTCTATCGTCAGTACGGCCGGAATATTGTTGCTGGCTATTATGTTTTCATATGCAACGGCAAGAATGGTATGGAAATTTAGCGGGACAGCAAGAGCGTATATGATGATTGGTATGTTTATTCCATTGCAAGTGATCATGATTCCGCTTGCCGTTCTAGTAAAGGATTTTCATCTTATTAATACTTATGGAGCCCTCGTTGTCCCGTACATTGCATTTGGGCTTCCTCTGTCTAGCCTAATCTTTTACGGCTTTATGAGGGGGATTCCAATCGAGCTAGAGGAATCCGCCTGTATGGACGGGGCAGGAATCTTCCGAACTTTTTTTAGTATTATTGTTCCGATCGTTAAACCAGCCGTGGCTACACTTGCGATTTTACAATTTTTGAACGTTTGGAACGAATTTTTGCTCGCTTATATTTTAATTTCAGACGAAAGCATGAAGACGTTACCTCTAGGGTTGCTTTTCTTCCAAGGGCAATATAGCACGGACTGGGGCGGGATGGGAGCCGTAATGACAATAGCCAGTCTCCCGACCGTTATTGTATTTCTATTCTTCAGCGAGCAAGTAGAACGAGCAATGACCGTTGGTTCTGCAGTTAAAGGTTAATCATTGAAACGCAGAGAGATTGAATAGTCGATTGGAGGATGAATGTACAACATGAAAGCAATGAAACTCTGGTACGAGAATGAGGCGAATGCTTGGGCTGAAGGCCTTCCGATAGGTAATGGTAGAATGGCTGCCATCGTTTATGGGGGAGCTGAACAAGAAGTATGGAATATTACTGAATTGACCTACTGGTCTGGCAAACAAGAAGCGATTAAAAGCCATTCCTCTGGAAAAAAAGATATAGCCGAACTTCGGAAATACTTCTATGAAGGAGATTACGAATCGGGAGAGCGGTTGGCCGGTGATATACTCCAGCCTGTTAAGAAGAACTTTGGGACTAATCTTCCTATGTGCAACGTTATATTCAAATATGAAGATGAAGAAACAGGGATGAGCGTATATCGTGAACTCAATTTAGAAGATGCAATTGCGACAACGTCATTGAATGGAAAGAACGGAATCATTCATCGTGAAGTGTTTGCAACCCATAAGGATGATCTCATTGCGTGCCGTCTCTGGAGTGAACAGTCCGGGGGGGTTAACTTTAGTCTCCGGCTGGAAGGCCAAACAAACGAATTCGAAAGCTGGAATGATTCGGATCATACTTTAGCATTTCGGGGGCAAGCCTTGGAGAACGTACACAGTGATGGAGAGTGCGGCGTGCGTTGCCAAGGAAAACTTGTAGTACGGAATGATGGCGGTCAAGTTATCGGCGATTCCAATCAAATCAACGTTCAGGGTGCAAGTGAAGTTGTTGTCTATTTAGTCGTTAATACCGACTTCGATCGTCATGATGAAAGTTGGATCGAGCGTAGCGACAATCAAGTCAATGCAGCACTAAAGAAAGGCTACTCTTTGATTAAACAGGATCATATCGCTGATTATCAGAGTGTGTACGAACGGGTAGACCTAAACCTAGGAGAAACAGACAATAGCAACCGACCGACTGATGAAAGAGTTAAACTTCTTGCGGTAGGAATAGATGACGATCCGCAGCTATATGCTTTGTTTTTCCAATATGGTAGGTATTTGACTATATGTGGGGCAAGGGAGAATTCGCCTCTGCCGCTGAATTTACAAGGCATTTGGAATGACGATCAGGCCTGCCGGATGGGGTGGACCTGTGATTATCATCTTGATATTAATACAGAGATGAATTATTACCCGATCGAGACTACCAACTTATCGGATAGCCATCTTCCGCTCATCCGGTATATTGAGCGCTTAGCTTCAGCAGGTAAATCCACTGCCAAGGATTTCTATGGGTGCGACGGTTGGGTGGCCCATACGGTTTCCAACGTATGGGGATTCACTGCGCCTGCCTGGGAGACTTCCTGGGGACTAAACGTAACGGGTGGACTGTGGATTGCCATGCAGCTCAGAGACCATTACGAGTTTACCTTGGATGAGAAATTCCTCCGAGAAACGGCTTATCCCGTCTTAAAGGACGCTGCCGTTTTCTTCATGGATTACATGGATGTTCACCCACAATACGGTTGGCTCGTTGTTGGACCTTCGATCTCACCAGAAAACAGCTTCTATCCCGCGGATGGCAATCGGAACCCTCGCACCTTATCCATGGGTTCCACGCTAGATCAGGTACTCGTGAAAGATCTATTGGATTTTTGTTTAGGGGCTGCGGAAAAACTGAATCTCGATGAGGAGTTTCAAACGCGACTTAAAACAGCTATAGTGCTATTGCCTCCGCTTCAAATCGGAGCGAAGGGGCAAGTGCAAGAATGGCTAGAGGATTATGAAGATGCCCAACCGGAGCATCGTCATTTGTCCCACCTTCATAGTTTGTATCCGGCCTATCAAATTACGCCGCAACATACGCCGGATTTAAGCGCAGCCGCGCAAAAAACGCTCGAAATGCGGAAATCGAGCGAAGGTCATGAAGATATTGAATTTACCGTGGCCGCTTTCGCGGGATGCTACTCGAGATTGCAAGACGGGGATCGGGCTTACGAGCAAATTAATCATCTTATCGGCGAACTCTGTTATCCGAATTTGCTCACCTACTCAAAGCCCGGGATTGCGGGTGCCGAATCGATGATTTATGTAGCCGATGGGAATTATGGCGGGACCGCAGCTATCGCAGATATGCTACTGCAAAGCCATGCAGGAGAAATTCATCTCCTGCCTGCATTGCCTTCTAAATGGAGCGAGGGGTACTTTTCCGGATTAAAGGCAAGAGGTGCAATAGAAGCGGATGTGAAGTGGTTAAACGGGAAACTGGATAAAGCGGTGATTAAATCCTCATTATCGGGTTCCACAACCTTAAGGTATAACGGGAAAGCGATTCCGTTTGCCTATCAAGCGGGATCCGAATACCATATCGACAGTGAGCTCCTAGTGAAAGAAGTCAGCCGCAAGTGAGGATCAAGACAGGTACATGGCAGTAAGACGACAGCGATTGTGAAATGTAAAAAGCGGCTATCGAGTCTCGTATGGACCCGATAACCGCTTTTTGTCGTGGTACTAATGGATAGCATTTTCCATCAAAATTCGAGAAAACCTCATCGTAAAGCTCTGCATATTCAGTTATGGTGAAATGGCATATCAAAATATCGGGGGCTGCGGAAAATGAAATTCATATTCGGTATTTTCACCAGGATAGCGAACAGTAAAGCCATACGCTTCTCCTCGATACAAACACGACTATCTGTATTTTTCATTCTCCTGCTTACAGCATCAATTGTTGTGACCAGTTCTGTGAGCTATCGTCAATCTAGCAAGGCAATGAACGACAAGATCGAGCTGTACTCCAAGCAGATCATCAATCAAATAAGCGCGAAAATAGACCTAGATATTGAACACGTGAAGTACGCAATAGAAGATATTTCTTCTAGTGAAGGTATTCAGAAAGGTTTAGGTAACGTGAAGTCTGCAGGCAATGATGCATATGTGCTGAATGATTCGATCACGAAAGAAATATCCCGTAAACTTTCATTATTCAACTTTGTGTCAAGTATTGTCCTCTATGTAGATGAGGCTACAACGCTGGGCACATTCAATAGCTTGAACAAAGATCAACTCAAGTCTATTGTCGCGGAAGCGCAAACGAATCATGATTATCACTTCGCTTTAATCGAAGATACGACAAGCGGCAAAGCTTACATTTCGATTAGTCGACAAATTAAGTCATCCATTAGTGGCGATGTTCTGGGAACGATTGTGTTGACGTTTACAGAGAAACATTTCTTGGATCTATACAAAAGTATTGATCTAGGAACGTCGTCGGATATTGTAATTGTGGATAAGCAAGGAAAAGTCGTGTCGAGTCGAGACAAAATCAAGTATCCGGTTAACCGCACACTGACGGACGCAGAGGTTTCTAATCGCATCAATAACACCGAGAGGGAAGAAGGGTCAAGTACTTCCTACTTCGGACAAGTGTTCGGCGTCGATTCACTTATTTCCCTGACGACCATTGAGAGTAGTGGCTGGACGATTGTATCGATGATTCCCAAATCGTTTATTAATGCGGAAATCAATACATTGGAGAAGAAAATGATCATGATCGGGGTAATCTGCCTGCTGCTATCGGTCATGATAGCCTATATTCTTTCGCTGGGCATATCTATCCCAACGAAGCAGTTGTTACAACAAATGAATCAAGTTAACGATGGCAACTTGACCCTAAGCATAGACGATCCGAACAAAGACGAGATGGGAACCATTTCGAACTCTTTCAATGAAACGATGGGCACGATCAGCAAATTAATCGAGCGCGTTCGTTCGTCTGCAGATAACATGCTCGGACAAGCGGAGCAGACGACTTCCTTTGCGAATCGATTTCGCAATAATCAGTATCATTTCGTTGCTACGATTGAACAAGTCGCATCCGGAGCTAACCACCAGGCCGGCGAGGCAATGGAAAGCCTCTCCAGCATGAATGAATTATCCGATAACATTAATACGATAGGAACGGACATCAATACGATATCTAGCGCAATGACCGGAATTGGAGCGGTTTGCGGGAGAGCTCAAATGATCGTCGTGTCATTGAATGAGAAGACGGACAAATCCAATGCCGTAGCGCGAAAAGTGAATGAGCACATCGGATCGCTCAGCGAGGAATTGGGCACGATTACTAGAATCGTTGAAACGATAACCGCTATTGCGAAGAAAACAAACATTCTTGCTATCAATGCAGCTATTGAAGCCGCACGGGCAGGAGCTGCAGGTAAGGGATTCGCAGTCGTAGCCGATGAGGTTAAGCGGCTAGCAGAGCAATCGCGAGATGCCTCTACAGAGATTTACCATATCATCTCCGGCGTCATGGAGAAGTCCCAAGCGACCGTTAAGGAAGCCGATCATGCAATCGTGCTGCAAAAAGAGCAAAACGAGGCGATTGCGGAAACCGATCGAACCTTTGATCAAATTAATCAGGAAGTTAAGCATGTGCTTGAATTCGTCTCTAATATTCGCAGATCATCTGAAAAGGTGCTCTACTCTAGAGAAAAGGCGTTCAAAGCAATCGAGGTCATCGTGTCAGTCGCGCAGGAAACCGCGGCGGTTACGGAAGAAGCCTTCTCTGGAATGCAGGAACAATCGATCGAAACCGAGAAATTAGCTAATATGGCCCAATCCATGAATGATACTGCGGAAGGACTAACCCATGCTGTTCTGAAATTCAAGACGAATAAAGTCGATAAGGCGGGATGAGCATGTATAAGCTGCTGTTCGTTGATGACGAAATCCTCGTAAGAAAAGCCATCAGTAGCCAAATGAATTGGGCGGAATACGGTTTCGAGTGTATAGGCGTTAGCGAGGACGGCATTGAAGCTCTCGAATTTGTCGAGCGTAACAGGCCCGACGTCGTGCTAACCGATATTGACATGCCATTTATGGATGGATTAGAGTTAACGAAAGAATTATCCGAGAGGTATCCATTAATCAAAGTTATTATTTTAACGGGATACGACGATTTCGAATACGCGCAACAAGCCATTAAAATGCAAGCGGTCGACTATATTCTAAAGCCGATTACACCCGATGATTTGGGCGAAGTCCTAAGCAAGCTGAAAAGCGAGCTCGACGTGACTAGAGGAGAGAAACAAGATTACGAGCATTTGAAGCGTCAGCTAACGGAAAACATGCCGCTCTTAAGAGAACGGTTTCTAGAGCGGATGTTAACGTCCCAAATGTCGGATAAGGAGAAGCATGAAGGGTGGCAGTACTTCCAGACGAATTGGAAAGGCTCTCATGTAATAGAGCTGGTCATGGCCGTGGACGAGTTTCTCTGGAGTCAAACGGTAACCGCCTCCGACCAACAACTGATTTGGTTTGCCGTCTTTAATGTAACGCAGGAAATCATGAGCAAGTACGGCGGAGTGGTTGTATTTCGAGATCGGGACAACCGCGTACTAACGCTAATATCGGGTGCTGATCCCGTTGAACTGCAAGAGGAAGCAATGCGTCATGCGGAAGAAATTCACCAAGCGGTAACTTCGATCCTTCCCGTGAAAGTTTCAATCGGAATCGGAGATGCATCCGAGCTAGGAAGCAACGTCTCGTTTGCTCATGAAACCGCTTTATCGGCACTTGAATATCGTTTCGCTATCGGATCGAATTCCATTATCCGATTATCGGATATGGCTCAGCGGAGCAACCGTGAAGCGTTCCCGATCATGTCATGGGAGAGCGAATTGATAACTAAGTTGAAGACCGGAACGATGGAAGAGATGGAGATATGGGTTACGAAGTTATTCTCAGTATTTCGCGATCAATTGTATCCAGGGGATATTTGCCAAATCTATCTTCAAAGAATCGTACTTACTTTGATGCACACCCTCTATGAAATGAATAGCGATCTTGCGCAATTGCCGCAAAATGCGGAAAGTTTAACGCAAAAAGTAACGAAATTTACGACGCTGTACGATACGGAGGAGTGGATGAAAACCCTTTGTACGGAAGCCGTATCGAAGATCAAGAGCTCAAGGGAAAATTTTAATTCGTTGCAGATTGCAAAGTCAATCGAATATTTCAAAGCGCAGTTTAATAATCCGGATTTGTCCATTAAATCGGTATGCAACCATATAACCATGAGTACAAGCTACTTCAGCACGCTATTTAAGCAATATACGGGGAAAACTTTTATTGAATACGTGACGCATGAACGGATGGAAAAGGCCAAAGAACTACTGAATCTTACCTCGATGAAAAGCTACGAAATCGCTTACGAAGTCGGATATAGCGACCCTCATTATTTTAGCGGAGCCTTTAAAAAGCATGCAGGGGACACACCGACGGATTATCGTCTTAAAATGACAACGAAGAAAGCGTGATAGGGATGAATCTATTTACTAGATTTAGAAGCTTTCAGACGAATATCGTGCTTGCGTTCGTCTTGGTTATTCTGATGACGATTTTGATCATGAGCGTGACTTCATACTATTTGTCCAGGGATTCCGTTAAAACAAATACGCAAGCGTACACGCTGGAGTTGGTAAAGCAGGTTAATGAAAATATAAAATCCTATGTTAACGGAATGAAGTATATGTCGAGTCTCGTCGCGAATAATCGTAGCGTCCAACAGTACTTATCTACGGACAGTTTTGAAAGTCTCGGAGAAGAGAAGAAACAAAAGGACACCGTATCCGACTTTCTTGAGGCCATGTTCATCTCGCGTTCGGACATAGCATCCATCAATATATTCGGCAGCGACGATAAAATCATTTCCGGTAGAAAGGATTTCGAGCTTAATCCGAATTTCGATATTAAAAGCATGAAGTGGTACATGGATGCGATTGCCGCGAACGGGGCGGATGTCGTATCCTCTTCTCATGTGCAGCACATCATTAAAGGCCGTTATCCATGGGTTGTATCGCTCAGCCGTGAGCTACTAAGCCATGACGGGACACAGAAGCTGGGCGTGTTTTTAGTCGATTTAAACTTCAATGTATTGAGCGATATGCTGAAAGATATCAAATTAGGCGATAGAGGATATGTATTCATTATCGACAGCAACGGAAAAATCGTCTATCACCCGCAGCAACAGCTCATATATAGCAATCTGAAATCGGAAATGATCGATCAGGTGCTCTCCAACAAAAGCAGTACGTTTACGAGCGACGAAGGTAGCCGTAGTCGAATCTATTCGATTCAAGACTCAGATTTTGGATGGAAAATCATAGGGGTATCTTACGTGAATGAATTGGTCGCGAATCAGCAAAACATGCGTTCGTCCTTTATTCTTCTAGGGATTATTTGCATAGTAATCGCGATAATGATCTCGGTACTGCTGACGCGGAGAATCAGTCAACCGATCAAGATGCTTGAGCATCATATGAAAGAAGTGGAAAAGGGAAATTTCGATATTCACGTGCCAGTGCCGAGGACGATTGAAATCGGCAGGCTGGCTCGAACATTTAACATCATGGTCGGTAAAATCAAGGAACTCATGACTCAAGCTATTTCGGACCAAGAGCAGAAACGAAAAAGCGAAATTAAAGCATTGCAATCGCAAATTAATCCTCATTTTCTTTACAACACGCTTGATTCGATCATCTGGATGGCCGAGAGTTACAAAGCGAAGGAAATTACCGTAATGACATCGGCATTGGCTAAGCTGCTTCGCTCATCAATCAGTAAAGGCGAAGAGCTAGTTCAGATCAGCACGGAAGTCGAGCATATAACGAGCTATTTGAAAATCCAAAAGATGCGTTACAGCGATAAGATGGATTACTTGGTTGAAATTAGCGAATCGCTTGAAGATTATCTATCAATTAAACTTATTCTTCAACCGATAGTCGAGAATGCGATCTATCACGGCATCAAGAAGAAAGGAGGGTCCGGATGGATCATGATCAGATCGGAGGAAACGGAATCCGATATTTTGCTGATTGTAGAAGACAACGGCTGCGGCATGGATAATGAAAAACGCAATTCCTTGCTGCATCCTTCAACGATTCGTTCAGGCAGTCGCGGGGTCGGAGTGATGAATGTACACGAGCGGCTTCAACTTTATTTTGGCACTCAGTACGGATTAAGCTATACTAGCGAGCTAGGAGTCGGAACAGTCGTTACGATTCGCTTTCCTAAGGTTTTGTAGCCTAAAATAATGAGGTGAAAAACGATGCGGTGGAGTTTCCGACGCTTCATCTGGCTCCTAGTAGCGGGTTTTATACTCGTTGCCATCGTCGGCTTCTGGCTTACGCGAATCCCGGAGGATAAGACGATAGAAATACGGGTCATCATTAAATCTACCGACGATTCGATCGAGTTCTGGCAAGTCATGAAAGACGGCATCGATACTGCGGCGAAAGAGTTCGGCGCTAACGTGGTCGTTAAGGGCTCCAAAACGGAGACGGATATTGACGAACAAATTGCGCTAGTAGAGGAAGCGATTGCCGAGCAACCCGACGCGATCATACTGGCAGCGAATGATTACGATCGGCTGGTACCCGTTTCCGAGAAGGTGAAAGAAAGCGGAATTCGGCTATTCATTGTCGATTCGGGTATTAAAGCGGATATCGCACAGAGTATCATCGCGACGGATAACTATAAGGCGGGTAAAAAAGCAGGCGAGGAAATGAAAAGGCAACTTGGAGACCGACCCACTCAAGTTGCAATTATTAAATATGTGCTTGCCGCAGCTTCCGTGAGCGATCGAGAAGACGGCGTGAGAGCCGTACTAGGTCATGACCCGAAAATCGATTTGCTGGATACCTACTACGCGAAAGGTCTTGAAGAGAACGCCTACGAATTAATGAAAACAATAATGAATGAGCATCCGGACGTCGACGGTATCATCTGTCTTAACGAAATGGTGAGCGTTGGCGGGGGACGAGCATTTCAGGAATTGAATCTTAAAGATAAGGTTGTCATGATCGGGTTTGATAGCCCGATTCCCGTAATTAATCTGCTGGAAGAAGGCGTCATGAGGTCTACCATCGTTCAAAAGCCGTTCCAGATGGGGTATTTGAGCATTAAAGCGGCCGTTGATGCCGTTCAAGGAAAAAACGTACCGAAGGTAATCGACACAGGCTCGGAGATCATTACCAAAAATAATATGTACGAGGAAGAATACCAGAAACTTTTGTTCCCTTTTTACGATAAGTAAGAATATCCAACTAAATATCTGTGTTTAAACCGGAAATATTTCCGGTTTTTTTGTTTTTATTAGCGTTTTTTCGACTAAACCAGTAGTAAATCACATGTAAGGATAATTGGGATGAGTGTAAAGTAATTATCAACGACAAGAAATAGAAGATGGAATGGGGTGGGGCGATGCGCGAGCCTATCGTCGTCATGGAGGGAATTGAAAAGCATTTTTCCGGTGTGCATGCTCTTAAACATTGTAGATTCGATCTACTGCCCGGTGAAGTTCACGCACTTGTCGGAGAGAATGGTGCAGGGAAGTCAACGATGATGAAAATTTTGACGGGAGTCTATCAGAAAGATGGAGGCGAGATCATTCTGGACGGTAAATCCGTTCAATTGCCGGATACGAAAGCTGCCCAGAAGCTCGGGATTAGCATGATCCATCAGGAACTAAACCTGGCTCCCGATCTAACAGTTGCGCAAAACATATTCATTGGCCGTGAACCTCGGAAAGCGATCAAGTTATTCCTGGACGATAGAGAGATGAATAAGCAAGCAACTGTTCTTCTGCGGCAGATGAATCTGGATATCGAGCCGACGACGCTTGTGTCAGAGTTAACCGTAGCCAAACAACAAATGGTTGAGATTGTAAAAGCTATTTCATATGATTCGCAGGTGCTCATCATGGACGAGCCGACGGCTGCGTTAAGTGATTCGGAAATCGAAGAGTTATTTACCGCAATTACAAAGCTTCGTTCGAGAGGCGTCGGGATCGTTTACATCTCACACCGGATGGCTGAACTCAAACGGATAAGTGATCGAATCTCTGTTATGCGGGATGGTAGTTATATCGACACTGTCATGACAGAAGAAACAACGATTGAGCGAATCATAGCTATGATGGTCGGCAGGGAAATTTACCACTCCACTAGCCCTGAGAATCACTTCAAAAATGCAGATGTTGTATTGGAAGCAAGAGGATTGAATCGCGGAAGAGCGATTAAGGATGTAAGTTTCCAGCTTCGAAAGGGGGAAATACTAGGCATCGCAGGCTTGGTGGGTTCAGGGCGCACAGAAGTGGCAAGGGCCTTGTTCGGCGCGGATGAAATCGATACTGGTGAAATATTTATTCATGGCAATAAAGTCAAAATCTCTGGCCCACATCACGCAGTAGGCTATGGGCTCGGTTATTTATCGGAAGATCGCAAAAGATACGGTTGCGTGCTCGATATGGATGTGAAGTCTAATGTAGCTGTTGCATCGTATGAAAGCTTTTCGCGATTTGGTTGGATGTCAGACTCTCGCATTGCTCATACAGCCGAAAAAATGGTAGATAGCCTAAAAGTAAAAACGCCAAGCATTAATCAACAATTGCGCAATCTATCCGGCGGAAATCAGCAGAAGGTGATTATCGGTAAATGGTTGACCAGAGATTGTGATATCTTGATTTTCGACGAGCCCACGCGTGGCATAGATATTGGAGCGAAGAGTGAGATTTATAAGCTTTTAGACAGATTAGTTCATGAGGGCAAGTCCATTATCGTTATCAGCTCGGAGCTCCCAGAAGTACTGAGACTTAGTCATCGCATACTCGTGATGTGCGAAGGGCGAATTACTGGGGAGATCATAAATGACGGGAACGTATCGCAAGAGAGGATCATGCAGTTCGCAACACAAGGATTCGAAGCCGTTTAATTGGAGGGAATATCGATGAATAAGACACTGGTAACGCATAAATCCAATCGTTACCCTGCTCTCATAAAATCTGATTTTTTGCAGCAACTTCTCGCCTTTGGAAGTCTAATCGTACTGGTTTTAGTTTTCTCGCTGGCATCGGATAACTTCTTTCAGTTCTCCAATATCGTAGGCATATTACTATCGACAGCAGTTGTAGGGGTACTGGCGCTTGGAGCGACTTTCGTCATCATTACCGGGGGTATTGACCTATCGGTTGGTACGGTAATGACGTTAACCGCTGTCATGACTGGTGTCAGCATTACCTATTGGGGATGGCCGATATGGGCAGGACTTCTCGTTGGCATATCGACTGGAGCGTTATGCGGCTTCGTCTCCGGCGTAGCGGTGGCAAAGATGAAAATTCCGCCTTTTATTGCAACGCTTGCAGTCATGATGATTGCCAAAGGGTTGGCACTCGTCATATCGGGAACACGACCGGTATACTTCCCATCTCCTGATAAAGGGTTTAGATTCTCGGATATATCGCTAGATTCGTTATTCAATAAAATAATCCCTGGTTTCAAAATTCCGAATGCTGTCGTCATCTTTTTCGCTGTAGCGATAATAGGCAGCATTATATTAAGCCGGACAATTATTGGACGGTATAATTTCGCGATTGGAAGCAATGAAGAAGCAACAAGGTTATCGGGAGTCAACGTGAATTATTGGAAAATATTGATCTATACCATTACCGGCATATTTACTGCAATCGCAGGTATTCTGATCGCTTCACGATTGAACTCTGCCCAACCAGCTCTTGGAATGGGTTACGAGCTTGAAGCTATAGCGGCCGTTGTCATTGGTGGCACATCGTTAAGCGGAGGCAAAGGGTCAATACTCGGAACGGTCATTGGGGCGCTCATCATGAGTGTGTTGACCAATGGTCTCCGTATTATGTCTGTTCCGCAAGAATGGCAAACGGTGGTTGTCGGCTTTGTCATCTTCCTTGCCGTATACATGGACATTATCAGACGCAAGAAAGCGTCGTAACAAGGGTATGGTCTTCGTTCACGAAGATGATATAGATTAAACCAATCCACTGAAGGGGAGAGTTACCATGAAAAAGAGTCATAAAGGTTTGTCTGTAGCCACGCTTTTGCTAGCTGGTATCATGACTGTTACTGCATGCGGAAAAAATTCAAATGAGAACACAAGCCCGTCTCAAGAAGCAAGTAAGGCGCCAGCTGCATCGAAAGCAGCAGTTTCAGAGACAATGTACATCCCGATTATTTGTAAAGGCTTCCAGCATCAATTCTGGCAAGCGGTTAAGATTGGGGCAGAGAAAGCAGCTGCGGAATTCGGTGCTGAAATTTCGTTCGAAGGACCGGAAACGGAAGAACAGGTTGACAAGCAATTAGAAATGTTGCAAGTTGCACTAGGCAAGAAACCTTCTGCAATCGGGTTTGCGGCTCTAGATAGCAAGGCTTCTATTCCGCTCCTGCAGCAAGCGAAAGACAGCAATATTCCGATTATCGCATTCGACTCGGGCGTGGACAGCGACATCCCAGTGACGACAGCGTCAACGGACAACAAAAAAGCTGCAGCTCTCGCAGCGGACAAAATGGCTGAATTGATCGGCGGGAAAGGCGAAATCGCTATGGTTGTCCATGACCAAACGAGCCGCACGGGCGTAGATCGCAGAGACGGGTTTAAGGAGCAAATCGAATCCAAATATCCCGACATTAAGATCGTCGATCTTCAGTACAGTGGTGATCCGCTGAAGGCAACGGATATTACGAAAGCTATCCTCCAGGCGCATCCGACCCTCAAAGGGATCTTCGGATCAAACGAAGGGGCTGCGATCGGCGTAGTTAACGGTGTTAAGGAAGCCAATATGGTCGGCAAAATAACGGCTATCGGATTCGACTCCGGTAAAGCACAACTGGACGCGGTTCGTGAAGGCCTTCTCGCCGGTTCGATCACCCAAAATCCGATCGGTATCGGTTACGAAACCGTCAAAGCGGCCGTAGCGGCAATCAAAGGCGAGCCGGTAGAGAAAAATGTGGATACGGGCTTCTACTGGTATGACAAAAACAACATCGACGATGCTGAAATCAAAGCCGTTCTTTACGAATAATTTGTTGCAGGAAAGCCTGCCGGAATAAATAACGGCAGGCTTTCTTAAAAAACGCAATGAATACGCTTACATGAATGAAATGCGAAAATCTGAATTGAAATAAGGAGGAACAGGGATGATTCGCAATAAAGGTTGGAAACAACGCTTCGTGAGTTTAACGGCGGCAAGCAGCTTGGTGGTTGCGTGCTTATTTGTAGCTCCAACGGCGGAGGCTAGTCCAACATCGCACTCGTTCGATACAAGCGGTGGTAAATTGAATGTGGATTATGCGTCATATTTGTCCAAAAACGATCTCGTATTTAATTCTCCAGTTACAAATTCCAAAAGCGGAATGACGATAGGAAACGGCCGTGTAGGCGCACAAGTGTGGAATACGGCCGGTGGCCTTACGATGCAGTTACAAGGTGTAGACGCTTCTCAACACGGCTGGGCTTCGCAAGGACTGGTCAACCTATACTCCAATCCTGGCTTCGATTCAAGCTATTCTAGTTATCAGCAAAGACTATCGTTATATGACGGCATTTCAACGACTAAGTACGACAATAATCGAACGATCACAATCATGGGCTCTCCGAACTCCGAAGTCATGGGAATCCACGTGGATGATTCGCGGACCGGTGTGTCGAACGTAACGCTTGATCTAAGCTTATGGGATGTCAGTACGCTTAGTAATGGCGGCGACGTGCCAGACCTCAATACTTGGAAGACGGTAACGACCTTTGTGGATCCAACTGTTGTAGGTTTCAGCCGTGGACAGACCGATGCGGGCAAATTCGGCTACACAATGGCCGCAACGGTGGAAGGAGCAAGCTTCACGACCCAATCCGCGGGTGGCAGTAAGGTTCGTTTGAACATTACTCCGACCTCAAGCTACACGATATGGATTTCTGTCGCAAGCCGGATCAATGCGCCGGGCAACGATTCAGTTACACAAGCCAAGAGTTTGCTTAACAGCGTTAAGAGTGCTGGGTATGCAACGACATTGAATAACTTCAAAAACTGGTGGCACGATTTTTGGAATAAATCTTTTGTTCAATACTCTAACGCATCGGGAGACGCCGACTATCTCGAGAGCTTCTACTATTTAAGTACTTATATGATTGCGGCAGGAAGCTATGGGAATTACCCGAGTCATTTCGTTAACGGTGCTTTTAGCGGCGTGAATGACGACGATGCAGGCAAATGGGGACATGCCTTCTGGTATTGGAACCAGCGGGATCTCTATCATTCGTTCCTCGCATCAAACCATGCAGAGATCGTGAATATGTTTAACAATTTGTATGCTCGAAACTTCAATACGCTCAAGTCGTATACGATGACCCGATATGGGATCGACGGTATTTGGCTGCCTGAGACAATGGGATGGGACGGCAATGCCAGACATACGATTAATAGCGATTACACACAGGACATTATGTCGACCAGCGCAGAAGCTGCGTTAAATATGTACGCGCAATACAAATACACTAATGATGCTAGTTATTTAAGCAATACAGCGTATCCATTCATGAAGGAAGCGGCGAAATTCATGTCGGCGAAGCTAAGTTATAATAGCGGAACAGGCAAGTACTATATGGCTTCTTCTAATTCGCACGAACAGCATTGGGACGTACAGAATGCGATCGTTGACTTAGTGGCCGTAAGAGCGCTATTTCCCGTCGCAATTCAAGTCAGTCAACAGCTCGGTCTAGACAGCACCTTACGCACGCAATGGCAGAACATTCTGAACAACTTAGTTGCGTATCCTGTAGATCCGAATGACTCCACTAAGTATTTCCCGCATACTCCACCCCTTTCGCAGAACCGGAATAATGAAAATGTAATCCTCGAACTGGCTTGGCCATATTCTGTTACCGGTATTGGCTACTCAGATCAGCAAATGCTCGTTAACAACTTTAATAGTCGGCCATATCCTTATGGGGGAAACAACATTTGGGATCCAGCTCCGATTCAAGCAGCAAGATTGGGTCTTGGCGACGAAGCGTATTTGGGTATGAAGATGATGATCCAACGCTACCAAGATCTTTCAAACGGACGCACGACGAATACGAATGGCGAATTTGAATACATGGGCGTGAATTTAATTGCAATGAACGAGTCATTGCTTCAAAGCTATGATGATAAAATACGTGTATTCCCAGGACTGCCGAGTGACGCGACGATGAATGCGAAATTTACCCTGCTTGCGAGCGGCGGATTCTTGGTTAGCTCGGAGAAAGAAGCCGGAGAGATTAAGTATGTGGGCATCCGGAGTCAATTCGGTAATTCAACCGGGATCGTTAATCCATGGGGTACGCAGCAGGTTCAGGTTAGAAGACTATCGGACAACGCGATCATCTTGACGACTTCTAGCAATCTATTCAATATCTCGACGGCGGCAAACACGAATTATATCGTCGAAAGATCAGCCAAACCGCTTGGAAGCTACAGTTTTGCACAACTAACCGGTACGGCGAATCAAGGGACTAAGACGATCACGATAAACGGAGCGCAAAGATCGCTGGGCAACGGAACAGTTGCGAGTGGTGTGCCGATCGGTCAGATGATTGCTTTCACAGCGATTATTAATGGTAAATTCGTTTGTGCTGATTCTGCAGGCGCAAGCCCTCTTATTGCCAATGCACCTGCGGCAGGTGGATGGGAACAATTCACTGTTGTCGATGCTGGAGGCGGAGCGATCGCGCTCAGAGCAGCAGTTAACAATTTGTATGTGACGGCCTCCTCTTCTGCAAGCTTGATCGCAAATTCTTCAACGATTGGAACAGCACAGAAGTTTATATGGATTAATAATAGCGATGGCACTTTCTCTCTCCAAGCCGTAGTGAACAACCAATACGTTTGCGCAGAAAACGCAGGTGTAGCAGCATTGATCGCAAATCGGGCCTCTATTGGTCCATGGGAGAAATTCCAACGGTAATCATACCCTAAATGAAAAGCGGTTATCACACCCGAATTAGGTGTGGTAACCGCTTTTAAGCTTGCATGAATGGACAGAGTCGGAAGGGCTTAATGATCGATAACCTTAAGCCCGGCTTCTCTAAGTTTATTGATGTACTCGGGGTCTGCCTGACTATCGGTAATCAAGTAGTCGATGTCGCCAATCGGGGCAATTTGAACTAAATCCTTAACGCCCAATTTGCTGCTGTCAACGAGAAAATAGACGGAGTCTGCGATTTCGATCATTCGCTGCTTGACGGAGGCATGCGCCTCGTTGGAATCGCTAAATCCTCTGTCGATGTGAAGTCCGGTGCAAGACAAGAATGCTTTATTGACGTGGTATTCTCTTAAAATCCGTTCCGTGAGGGCACCGTGGAAAGAATAGGATTTACGAAGCAAGTTACCGCCGACGGCGATGACATTAATATGCTCACGGTTGCTTAGTTCGAACGCTACCATCATCGAATTGGTCAGTACGGTTATCGGGATATCGGGGATGATCTTGGCCAAATAGGATACGGACGTACTTCCATCTATCGCGATCGTATCATGGGGTTGAATATGCTTTAACGCGATTTCGGCGATAGCCATTTTGCGTTCTACGTTCGTATGCTCTCTTTCCAAGTGCGGGGTAAGCGACAGGGGTTCCGATAAAGATATTGCGCCTCCGTGTGTCCGTTGCAATTTGCCTGCCTGGCTCAATAGATCGAGGTCTTTACGGATGGTCTCATCCGTTACGCCGAGTAGAGAGCTTAACTCTGCCACCCGCACGCTACCCTGTTGTTTCAGTAGGAATAATATTTTGTTTTTTCGGTCATGTACGGACACGCTGCTCACCTCGGTTTGAAATATCTCTTTAATATAACTACGAAAAAAGCCCGAATCTATTTTGTTTATTTTAATAATATCCAAAGTATACAACTGTAACATAGTCGATTTACTCCAGAAAATCAAGAAGCGGGGACATATTTGGCCAAGAATGACCAAAAAAGCTATGTGTTTTTCAATAAAATCGCGATTATTCTTTGTTTCCTTTAATTAAACAAAGAATATATAATAAAGTATGGACAAAAACAAATAAAAGACCAATAATATAAAAGATATAACCAAGTGAAACGAGGCGGTGTAACGAATGAGTGCGGAGATAAGAGAAAGTGGAAATGCGCCGCAAGATCCCAAATTGTATTTGGTCGTTGATAATTGTTTTGCCTCGAAACGATGGACAAAACCTGCGGAATGGATGACCTTACTGCAATCAATGGACATTTCTTATGTGGAAGCAAGCGCGGATAATGAATGCGATCCTCTGTACATGAGCAAGGAATACTTGGAAAACTGGGTGAGAGAAGTTAATTTCCAAACCGAAAAGACTGGAGTAAGAGTCGCGAATATGTACTCGGGGCATGGAACGTATACGACGCTGGGGTTGGCGCACCATGATATTTCGATTCGTGACCGGATTCAACACGAGTGGATCAAACCCATGGCGAACATCGCTGCAAGCGTGGGTGCGGGATTAGGATTTTATTGTCATGCATTTGCGGACGCCACGCTGCAGATTCCAAGCGTTTACAAAGAAAGAGAAGAGGACTTGTATTCTAGATTAGCGGATATTTCCGTACATTGCCGAGAGTTAGGAATTCGCGCTCCGAGCGTCGAGCAGATGTACACTCCTCATCAAATTCCGTGGACCATCGAAGGTTCTAAGAAATTATTGAAGGAAGTATTCCGCAAGTCCGCTTCTCCGTTCTATTTGACGCTTGATACGGGTCATCAGAGCGGCCAGCATAAATTTCGCAGACCGAAAACGGAGGAAATTCAACTAGAGGCACAACGCAATAGGCAGGATGGCACATTGCGGCCGTTATGGGTGGGTCCGTATGCAGCTTATGAATTGTTCACGGAGATGTGCGTGTCGCCGGTTCATGAGCAAAGTGCTTATATGGATCGCATCAATGAACTTATAGATGGCTATCCGTATTTGTTCGCTGAAGCACATGACAGCGATACATACCGGTGGATAGAAGAGTTGGGAACTTACTCACCTATTCTGCACTTACAACAGACCACGGGGACTTCATCCGCGCATCAACCTTTCACGGAAGCATGTAACAAGGATGGACTCATTTTTGGCGAGCCGCTATTGAGAGCTCTGAAGAAAGCCTACGAAAAGCCTGAAGAAATAGGGATGCCACCCAGATGCGAGGATATCTATTTAACGCTTGAAATATTCTCTGGAACGAGTGAATCTAACAATGATGTATTACGGAAATTGGAAGCATCGATCATGTACTGGAGAAAATATATCCCGCGGGATGGTCTGAAGCTAAGCGAAGCGATACAACTGTTAGGAGAGAGGGATGGGGGAGCGGAATGAGTAGGCTATCAACCGTACTCGCTTTCGACCTTGGCGCGGGCAGCGGGCGAGCCTTCATTGGTGAATTGACTAACGATGAAGGCCAAACTCCAAAGCTCGAGATGCAAGAGATCCATCGATTCCCTAATCCGGCTATTCATGTGGGAGATCATTTGCATTGGGACATTTTGCATCTACTGCATGAGGTGAAGACCGGAATTCGTAAAGCTTATCAAGCGGGTTACCAGCCGGAGACGATTGGAATCGATACGTGGGGTGTTGACTTCGGGTTATTGGATGTGAACGGAGAGTTACTTGGAAATCCCTATCATTACAGAGATCGACAAACCGACGGTATGATTGAAGAAATAACTGCACGTATTGGTGCAAGCGAGCTGTATCAACAAACGGGGATGCAGAACATGCCGTTTAATACGATCTATCAACTCTTTGCGATGAATCAGGCAGGGTCTGTGCATTTAAGTGTTGCACAGCATTTTCTGATGATCTCAGACCTGCTCGCTTATCTACTGACAGGTCGTCGAACAAATGAATACACAATGGCGACAACAACGCAATTGATGCACACAGCTCAACGTGTTTGGAATACGAGCCTTATGGACTCGCTATCGATCCCTTCCCGGATATTCTCCGATCTGATCCAACCCGGTGAGATTATTGGTCCGCTCACGGCGAATGTCTGCGTGGAATTAGGCGTTGCTCCAATCGATGTGATTGCCGCAGCTCATGACACGACCTCGGCTATAGTCGCCATACCGGCAGGAGAGGGGCCCTTCGCATATCTGGTATGCGGCACTTGGAACATGCTTGGAACAGAACTTAAAGAGCCATTAATAAATGCGGAGTCCGCGAAGTTGGCATTCTCCAATGAAGGAGGTGCCTATGGGACCTTTAAGCTGCTGAAATCAATCATGGGGTTATGGATTATTCAGGAATGCAAGCGTGAATGGGAGGAAGCCGGAAACACGATCAGTTATTCTGAACTCGTGCTTCAAGCCCGAGAGGCACCGGCATTCTCATGTTTGATCAATCCAGATGATCTACGGTTCTACTCTCCGCATGGCATGGTGGAAAGAATTCAAGCGTTCTGCCGAGAAACCGGACAATATGTTCCGGTGAGCGAAGGCGAAGTGATACGTTGCGTGCTAGAAAGCTTGGCACTGCGATACCGATATACGCTTGAGGAATTGGAACAGTTAACAGGCAATAGATTCGGTGGCATGCATATGGTCGGAGGCGGTAGTCAGAATGAATTGCTCTGCCAATTGACTGCAAGTGCCATTGGTCGTCCCGTATGGGTTGGACCCATCGAGGCAAGCGCGATTGGAAATGTGCTTACCCAGCTTATTACATCGGGTCATTGTCAGAATCTCGCTGATGCTCGCAGGCTCGTGAAGGAATCTTTTCCAATAATTGTGTATGAGCCTCAAGTAGATTTGCCTTGGGAAGAAGCGTACGTAAGATTTATACAACTATTGGAGAGGTGTTAAGTATGAGTACAAAAGCACGATTGAAACGAATGTTCAGCGAAGAGGGAAAATGCTTCGATGTAGCGATTGATCATGGCTTTTTTAACGAGTACTCCTTCTTGGCTTCTATCGAGGATATGAAGCAAGCCGTCGAGACTGTCGTTCAAGCGAATCCGGATTGTATCCAATTAAGCGTAGGACAGGCAAAACACCTGCAAGATATCCCTGGGAAACATAAGCCAGGACTCGTCCTCCGTACGGATGCTGCGAATATTTACGGCGCACGGTTACCGCGGTTTCTGTTCAGCGAAATTATCGACAATGCAATCGAACACGCCGTACGCCTAGATGCCGTGGCCGTTTGTGTTAACCTGCTGTTATTACCCGACCAGCCGGAGTTGCACCATCAATGCGTTAAAAATGTAATGAAGTTAAAGAGCGATGCCGAGCGGTACGGAATGGTTCTTATGGTCGAACCGCTAGTCATGCTGCCGAATGAGGTCAAGGGCGGATATATGGTGGATGGGGATATCAATAAAATTATGTCGCTCGTTCGCCAAGCCGTCGAACTTGGTGCGGATGTCATTAAAGCCGACCCTTGCGACCATATCGAAGAATATCATCGCGTAATTGAAGTGGCTTCGGGAGTGCCGGTTCTCGTACGCGGGGGTGGACGCGCCTCGGACGAAGAAATTATTACCCGCACCGTTCGACTGATGGGACAAGGGGCATCAGGCATTGTCTACGGACGGAACGTAATCCAGCATCCGGCTCCGGCACGCATGACTAAAGCTCTTATGCAAGTCGTTCATAAAGGGGCGTCAGCAGAGATGGCGTTAGCTATTTTGAACAGAGGTGGAGTGTAAGTTGGCTGTTGAAAAGCTGGAAAAAAAGATTATCCGTTTCGGAGTCATTGGGTGCGGCTTGATGGGCAAGGAATTCGCTAGCGCTGCAGCACGCTGGTGCCACCTTGCCGACGTGAACTTCGAACCTCAGATCATAGCGGTTTGCGATGCTAATCCAGTTGCTTCGGCATGGTTCGTCCACGCGGTAACAAGTGTTAAATACGTGTATGTAGACTACAAGGATATGCTCGCGAATGCTAACATAGATGCGATTTATTGTGCAGTTCCGCATAATTTGCACCAACAAATCTATGAAGATACTATTCGTGCTGGCAAGCATTTGCTTGGAGAAAAGCCGTTCGGAATCGATGAGGAAGCGAATGCGAGCATTCTGCAGACGATTAAGGATCATCCGCAGGTCGTTGTTCGTTGCTCGTCTGAGTTTCCATTCTTCCCAGGCGCGATGCAAATAACGAAATGGGTTAAGGAAGGACGATTTGGTCGCATTATTGAGGTGGAAGCCGGTTTCTGGCATTCCAGCGACCTTGATCCGAGTAAGCCGATTAACTGGAAGCGACGGATTGAGACTAACGGCGAGTATGGTTGTATGGGGGATCTAGGTATCCATGTCTTACATTTACCGCTAAGATTCGGTTGGCAACCGTGTAATGTCAGGGCATTACTCAATAAAATCGTAGAAGAGCGTCCTGATGGCCGAGGCGGAATGGTGCCTTGCGAAACATGGGATAACGCGATTCTTGCTTGTGATGTGCAGACGGTGACGCAGCATTTCCCAATGGTACTGTCTACAAAACGAATTGCTCCCGGACATGCGAACACGTGGTTTATTCGAATTCAAGGCACCGATTTTTCTGCGGAGTTTACGACCAAAAATCCGAAACAGGTCGCATCACTACCTTATGTGCCTGGAGGTGCTCAAGCTTGGCATGTTACGGATGTTCCTTATAAATCGGCATATGACACGATTACGGGAGGAATCTTTGAGTTCGGTTTTTCGGACTCCATTCTACAGATGTGGGCGGCTTTCTGCGATGAACTTGCGAACGGCAGCGAGGGGATGTTGCAACCGTTTCAATGCGTGACTCCGGAGGAAGCGGCGGGAAGTCATGCCTTGTTTACCGCAGCACTAGAATCGAATCGTTCCGGAAGTACGATTCAGTTAAGTTAGAGCCGATTTTGGATTCAAAAAACCGTCAAGCGGCGCAATAGCGCGGATTGATGGTTTTTTAACGTTTCGTATGGATGGAAGGAAAAGGAATGAGGGACCTGGCACAAATCGTTGTTTTAGATAAAAAATCGGTTTTGTGATCAAAGACTTCAAACCGGAAAAGCTCTAAATTAATAATGTAAGCGATAACAAAGGAGTGGACACGATTGATCAATCGCAAAATTATGTTCGTCAGCCCGCAGCAGGTTGAAACCGTAGAAGAAGATTTCAGTCCACCAGTCCTGGCTGATCATGAAGTACTCGTCAAGCTGATTTATTCGCTCATCAGCCCGGGAACGGAGCTGGCGATGTTGTCCGGCAAGGAGGAATGGGCCAAATTGCCGGTTTGTCCGGGCTACGCGAGCGTAAGCCAAGTCGTTGAAGTCGGGAGGGGAGTCGCGGACTTCAAGCCGGGAGATACCGTGTTCCATTACGGAAGCCATTCGGAATATCAAGTGGTATCCGCCAATCATATGCTCATCAAGCCTCCGGCCGACCTTGATTTAAGATGGGTGCCGTTTACCCGGATGGCGACCGTTGCGTTTACGTCGGTGCGCGTCTCCAATATCGAAGTCGGAGATTACGTCAGCGTAACGGGCCTAGGCTTGGTGGGGAACTTGGCCGCTCAGTTGGCTCGTCTTCAAGGAGCTTTCGTCATCGGCGTCGATCTGTCGTCCAAACGAATCGAAACCGCGAATCGATGCGGCGTAGATTACGCGCTTAACGGCGGGAATGGAGGGGTAAAGGAGCAAATCCTGGCATTAACGGGGGGGCAAGGCGTGTCGACGCAGATCGAAGCGACGGGCGTGCCCAAGGTTGGCGTGGAAAGCCTCGAGTGGATCGGGAGCTTGGGGGAGATCGTTTTCCTGGGCAGCCCGCGCGGGGAGTTCAACACGGATGTGACGGACGTTCTGAATTATTGCCATCTTTACAATCGGGGCTGCATTACGTTTAAGGGCGGCCATGAATGGCGGTATCCTATGGAGCCGAACTCGTTCGTGAAGCATTCGTTAGTCCGAAATTCCAAAATCGTGTTTGAATTGATGAAGCAAAACCGATTGCAAATCGAGCCATTGCTAAGCCATGTGATCAAGCCGGAACAGGCGAAAGAAGCTTACGACGGCCTAAGAAACAACAAGGACGACTACAATGGCGTTTTGTTCGATTGGTCCTAGGGGGAATTATAAGTGATTAGAGGATTAACGCGGGCGGGTCTCGGAATTATCGAATCGAATGAGCGCTTTATTTCCGGTGCGGCCCAATTTGGCTTTCAAGCGATCGATCTTAATCCGGTTCATTTTATTCGGGAATGCGGGCTGGACAAAGCGGAGTACTTGCTGGAAAGCAAAGGGGTCATGATCGGTTCCATCGATTTGGATGTCGATTGGCGATCTAGCGAGGAACGATTCCGGGAAGGCTTGAAAGCTCTGCCGGAAGCGGCCGAAGCGGCTAAGTCCTTAGGCTGTTCTAAGTGTTGTACGTACATTTTGCCTTCCACCGATGAGGCTGCCGCTCCTTTCATGGCTGCGGCGACGCGCCGATTGAGGCTATGCGCCGATGTTCTGGGAGCTTACGGCATTCGTCTCGGACTGGAATTCGTCGGTAGTCGGCATTTACGGACGCAATGGGCTAATCCATTCCTATGGACGATGGATGACACGCTCGATTGGATCGAGACGATCGGGTCGCGGAATGTGGGCTTGCTGGTCGATTCCTATCATTGGCATACGAACGGACTGGCGGTAAACGATCTGTTGAAATTAAAGCCAGCGGATATCGTACACGTTCATATCAACGATGCCAAGGCTGGACCGATCGAGAATCTGTTGGATGGCGATCGCTTGTATCCGGGCGAGGGCGTCATCGATTTGCACGGCTTTCTGCAAGGCTTGCAGGCGGCAGGATATTCAGGCGTCGTCGCGCAAGAAGTGTTGGGCTCGTCTTCTTCCGCAAGCATGGAAGAGCTGTTGGCAAGATCCAAGGCAGGATTCGATAAGGCTTTCGCAAATTTATGACATTCGGAGGGGTTCATAAATGTTTATGACAATTAGAAAAATGCAAATGCTTCTGATCGTTCTGCTTATCGTTTCTATCGGGTTAGTCGGATGCGGCAAAAGTTCGTCAACTGGAAATGGCAATGGTAACGGTGAAAAATCCGCGGATAAAATCACGTTGACGATCGGACATTTCGACATTGACGATAACGGCGCTATATTTCGGGATGCCTTGGAGAAGTTCCGCAAGGAGCATCCCGAGGTCAATCTCGTCGAAGAAGCGATTCCGCACGATCCTTACCGAGTGAAAATGACGACGTTAGGCGCCTCGGGAAATTTGCCCGACTTGTTTGTGGCGAACGGCTCGATGCTGCTCGACTACATTCCGAAAGGCTACGTAGGATCGTACAACGAAGCATTGAATCAGGACGCTGAATGGAAAAACGGCTTTCTGCCGAACAGCTTCGACGAATTTACGACCGACGGCCAAATTTACGGCGTACCGACAGCGATGTTCTCCGTTCATGTTATTTACTATAACAAAGAGTTGTTCGAGAAAGCGGGCATCGCTTCGTTCCCGCAAACGTGGGAGGAATTCACTGCAGCGATCGGCAAACTTAAGGACAGCGGGTTAACCCCGATCGCAATGGGCAACAAGTCGAACGTACCGGTCGGCTCGGTCCTGTTCGGCACATTGGCTGACCGCTATACGGGTACGGATTGGTTCAAGGCCATGAAGGAAGGAACGGCGAAGTTTACGGACCCTGAATTCGTAAATGCCTTGAAAGCGCTTCAAGAGTTGTCGAAAATAGGTGCGTTCAATCCTGACATTAACAGCATCGACGGCGATCAGGCGCGGACCTTGTATTTCAACAAGCAAGCGGCCATGATGGTTGACGGCGCTTGGGCGGTCACCAATATTTCCCGCGACGCTCCTGAGGATATTGAGAGCGCGACCGGAATGGCGATTCTTCCATCCGTTCCGGGTGGAAAGGGCGACCCGATGTCCGTTGCGGGTGGTTCCGGCTGGTCGTTGGCATTCAATGCGAAGCTGACCGGAGCGAAGAAAGACGCGGCGATCTCTTTGATCAAGAGTGTGTCCGGCCAGGAGTACGGCAGAGTGAAAATCGAGCATAACGGACAGCCTCCCGTTAAGGTGAAAGAGTATGACCAATCGAAGCTTTCTCCGCTTGCCGTCGATTATTTCAAACTGATGAGCGACAAGAAGTTCTCGCCGATCTACGATATCCAACTTGCTCCGGCATTGGTCGAAGTCATCTATAAGGGAATTCAGGACCTGCTGATCGGAGGCGTCACTCCCGAAGATCTAGCCAAGAAAATCCAAACCGTAAGAGATACGCAGAAATAACAAAGCTGCCGGAAGACTAAGCGATAGCGAAGCCGGGGGAGCACCGCACCCCCGAGCCTCGCTTATCTTTCAGGAGAGGAGTGTATGGTATGAGCAATAGCCGACTTTTCAAGCTGCGAGCCGGGCCGGCGTTTCGTTATTTGGTTCCTATTTTTTCAGTTTACGCATTTACCGTATTGCTGCCATTGCTGATTTCGATGTATTACAGCATACACAATGAAGGGAGCACCAAGTTTGTCGGGCTGCAAAATTACATCGCGCTCGCGAAGGACAATGACTTCTGGTTTGCGCTTAAAAATAACGTCATCATTACTATCTTCGCTGTCATAGGACAGGTCGGAATCGCTTTTGTAATCGCCTCCTTTTTTATGACCAAGCTGCTCAAGCTGGAGGGCTTTCACCGTCTCGTTATCTTTTTACCGGTCGTTCTGGCTCCGGTCGTAACCGGCTACTTGTGGTCGCTAATCTACAACTATCGCATGGGAGTGCTAAACTGGCTATTAAATCTCTTTCATATAGATCCCGTATTATGGCTGGATAATCCCAACTATGTGCTGTATTCGGTATCGGTTCCGCTTGTCTGGCAATATATCGGATTGTATTTCATTATTTTTTTGGCGGGAATGCAAAATATCTCGAAGGAAGTGCTCGAAGCGAGCGAAATCGACGGAGCCACGTGGTTCAAGAAAACGGTGTACGTCATCCTGCCTTTGTTGAAAAACGTAATGAACGTTGCTCTTATTCTCTGTATCACCGGAACGTTGAAAATATTCGATCATATTTACGTCATGACGGGCGGAGGACCCGGCCGAAGCTCGATGGTAATGGCCCAATACGCCTATAACAACGCCTTCACGATGAGTCGATTGAGCTATGGAAGCACGATTTCCATCGGAATGCTTATCTTGTGCGCAATTATCGTTCTAGCAATGTCGAGATGGATTGGCGGTGAGGCGGAAAAATGAAGAAACACACTTCTTTGACGGTAAAACTGGGGTATGCGGGAACGAATTTGATGGTTTTTCTTTTTTCCTTGTCCGCGCTGTTTCCGATCGTCTGGATGCTGTATACGTCTTTGAAAACAAATAAGGAATTCAGCTTAAGCACGATGTCGATTCCTTCAAGCCCGACGTTGGTGAATTATGTGAACGCCTTCAATATTGGAAATATCGGTTCCGCGATTTTCAGCAGCGTGCTCAACACAATCATTACGGTTCCGTTGATCATTATATGCTCATTCGTCATCGGCTATTTTTTTTCCAGAATCGAATTCAAGGGCAAGAAAATCATGATGCTGCTGTTCCTGGCCGGCATGATGATTCCGATTCACGCGCTGCTTGTGCCGCTATTCGTGCAGTTCAAGTGGATGGGGATGCTGGATAATCGGTTCACGCTAATTCTTCCGTATATCGCGTTTAATGTGCCAGTGGCGATTTTCCTATTCGACAGCTTCATTAAAGGAATATCTAAGGAAATTGAAGAGGCAGCTTATATGGACGGAAGCTCCTTCGATTACACAATGTTCAGGGTTATCTTTCCGATCTGTCTGCCGATCATGTCGACGGTTGCGATTCTGAGCATTCTCGGCACATGGAACGAGTTTTCGTTCGCGCTCGTGCTGAATAAATCGTCCGAGCTATTCACGCTTCCGATTTGGCTGACCTTCTTCAGCGGCCAACATACGACGGATTATACGGGCAAAATTGCCGGTCTCGTTATAACCTCGCTGCCTATTATTGTCATGTATTTATTTTTCAGCAAGAAGATTATGACGGGCATGACCGCCGGAGCGGTAAAAGGCTGACAAGGATCGTTGTTTTGGACAAAAAACAAGTGTTGGCGATAAAGACCGGTCGATGTGTCTGATTTTATACTGAGGTAGGAATACGATCTTTACTATGCGTAGCGGAGGTTTAACTATGTCTAATTTCAAAGGAAGCATTGCGGTACACGCGATTACGTGGGGAGAGGATCATTTCAAGGCACTGGAGGAGGCATCCAAGCTCGGCTACCGGGCGATAGAGCCGTGGGCGTCGTTCGTTCTCTCCTATGAGGATCGAATAGAGGAATTCAAGGAAATTTTGAACCGGCATAATCTTACAATGACCGGCCTTTATGGAGGCGCATCCGGGGGGATGAACCGGAGATTCGGGAACCCGGAGGCTCGCCAGGAAATCGTCGATTACAACGTTCGTCTGGCCCGCGTCATCGCCAAGTGTGGAGCCGAGCATTTGGTGTTCGGCCCCGGCGGTCCCCGCCAGAAGCCGACGAGCTTGGAGGAGCTGAAGCAAGCTGCGGTGACTATTAACGAGGCGGCAAAAAGAACGTTCGAGCTTGGAGTTAAAGCCTGCCTGCATCCGCACTTATGGACTGAGGTACAGGACGAGAATGAGCTCGACGAGCTGATGAGCTTATGCGACCCTGAAGTGGTGTTTTTTGCGCCGGATTCGGCTCATTTGACCGGAGCGGGCATGGACCCAGCAGCGATCATTAGGAAGTACCGAGATCGGGTCGCCTATGTGCATTTGAAGGATTTGACTTCCAAAGAGGCGACGAAAGAGGACTTCCCGATGCTGATGGGCAATGAGGCGCTTCCCGTATTTTGCGAGCTTGGGCTTGGTTCTATCGATTTCCCGCCGATCATCGAAGCTTTGAACGAAATCGGTTATCAGGGCTGGATGACCGTCGAAATCGATCAGTCGACGAGCACCCCGATGCAGAGCTTGCAAATTTGCCGCGATTTTGTTGAGCAACAGCTGAACATTCCGGTCAGGGGAGCGTGACTCCGTCATGACGGTTAGTAAAAAGGTGCGCATCGGCATGATCGGCTATAAGTTCATGGGTAAAGCACATAGCCATGCTTATCGAGATTTGCCCTTTTTCTTCGATACAGATGTTGAGCCAGTGCTGCAAACGCTTGTCGGACGGGATCAGAACGCTGTTAGGCTCGCTGCGGAGAAGCTAGGATGGTTATCTTACGAAACGGACTGGCGACGTTTGCTGGAGAGGGACGATATTGATGTTATCGACATCGGCACTCCGAACGACTCGCATGCGGAGATCGCCATTGCCGCGGCGAAAGCAGGTAAGCACGTTCTCTGCGAGAAACCGCTCGCGATGAATGTCCTACAAGCCAAGGAAATGTGGAAAGCCGCGGAGCAAGCGGGCATCGTCCATATGATTTGCCACAACTATCGATTCGCGCCGGCCGTGCAGTGGGCGAAGAAGCTTATTCAGGAGGGCGTATTGGGGGACATTTATCATTTTCGCGCCCAATACTTGCAAGATTGGATTATGGACCCCGCGTTCCCGCTCGTGTGGCGTATGAGGAAGGAAGTAACCGGATCCGGAACGCTGGGCGATCTGATGGCGCATTCCATCGACCTGGCTAGGTTCTTGGTAGGGGAAATCTACGAAGTGTCCGGTCTGATGGAAACGTTCATTAAGACAAGGCCAGTCGGCGAAATGTCTGGGGGATTGGAGGCAGCGACCAGCGACGGCTCCTATGCCGAGGTGGATGTGGACGATGCGGCAGCCGCGTTGGCGAGATTCGAGAACGGAGCCGTAGGCGTGTTCGAAGCGACTCGCTTCGCCAAAGGGAATCGCAACGGAAACCGTATCGAGATCAACGGCTCGAAGGGTTCGATCCGTTGGGGGATGGATCAGATGAACAACCTTGAACTATACTTGGAGAATGATCCTCTAGGCATTCAGGGCTTTCGGACAATTAACTGTACAGAGGGCGTACACCCCTATGCAGGAGCTTATTGGCCTGCGGGGCATTCGATCGGATACGAGCATACGTTTATTAATTTGATGCACGAGTTTATGCGGGGAATTTCCGGAAAAGGCGACAAGCCTTCTCCCAGCTTCGAGGACGGATATCGGAATCAAGTCGTTCTGGACGCCATCGAGCAATCGGCGATTACAGGCTCGAAGGTTGCCATAACCTATTAGAAAAGCTTCAACGGACGAGAAGTCAGTCAGGAGGTCTATGCGATGGTTGAGTCGTGGATGAACAGCATATCCCCTTTCGTCAGAGCCGCGAGAATCATGAAATCCAGCTCGTTAACCGGGGAATGGATGGATCACGATCACGTTTTTACGTATATCGAGCAAGGGGAAGCAGAGTTTTTCCTGAGCGGCGTGAAATATGAGGCTCGGGAGGGCGATATTTTGCTTATGCATCCCTTCATGTCTCATATCATTAGATCGACCTCGTCCGTCCCGTTGATTCAATATATTTTTCACTTTGATCTATTTTACGACGAAGAGCGGAGCTTGCTGAAATATACGAACGCGACAAAGCGGATGAGAAAGAAGGTCGTCGACAGGGAGATGAAGCTGACCTCGATCGTTCCGATCTCCCATTTGCAATTGGCGGATAGGATCGATTTGAAGAAGCGGTTTCTGCTGCTGCATAAGGAGTTTCTAGATAAACGGCCGAGCGGCTCCCTGATGATGAAAGCCATTTGCCTGGAATTGCTACACGTCTTTTTGAAAAATCAAGCGGATCGCAAGGATGACGAAGGCAAAATGACAAAAGGATGGGCGTTTATCGAAAGAGCGATTAACTATATTCACGATTGCTTTTCCGACCCTCAGCTTAACAACGCGTCGATCAGCGAGCATGTCGGGGTATCCACGAACCATTTGTCTCATTTGTTCAAGAAGCAGCTTGGCATATCGATTCATAAATACGTGACGCATATTCGGATTGAGCAAGCGAAAAAAAGAATCGTCGACGGAAAGCTTACCTTGACCGAAGTTGCGGATGAGGTCGGATTTTCCAGCATCCATTTGTTCAGCCGGTCGTTCAAAGCAACGGTCGGAATTATACCCAGCAAGTTCGCGGCGATGCAATCCGCATTCATAAACGAAAATCGATAACGGAGGCAGATAAAGATGACGAATTTCAAATTTTCGGTTGGCCCATGGAACGTACATGAAGGAGCGGACGCATTCGGTCCCGAAGTAAGAACATCTATTTCTTTAGAGCAGAAGCTGGCTAAATTCAAGGAAATCGGGTTTACGGGTATTCAGTTTCACGATGACGACGCCGTGCCGGATATGAATGACTTGTCGGAAAGCCAAATCAAGTCGCGGGCGAGGGAATTGAAGCAGCACTTAGACTCACAAGGCTTGGAAGCCGAATTTGTCGCTCCGCGCCTGTGGATGGACGGGAGAACGATCGATGGCGGTTACACTTCCAATTCGGCGGAGGACAGAGAGTTTGCGTTATGGAGGTCATTGCGGTCCATCGATATCGCAAGAGAGCTTGGTTCCGATCGTCTGGTGCTATGGCTGGCGAGGGAAGGCACGTTGTGCGCGGAGAGCAAGGACCCGGTCCTCAGCATGCAGCGCTTGCGCGATGCGGTAAATACGATGTTGGCCTACGATCCAGGTATCCGCATTCTGATCGAGCCGAAGCCGAACGAACCAATCGACCGCAGCTTCGTTCCGACGGTCGGACACGTGCTCGGTTTTGCAGCCGGAACCGCCGATCCAAGCCGAGTCGGTGCTTTGCTGGAATCCGCTCATGCGGTGCTTGCCGGTCTTGATCCCGCTTTGGAAATGGCTTTCTGCTTGGCGCACAGCAAATTATGGGGCGTCCATCTGAATGATCAAAACGGGCTTCGATACGATCAGGATAAGTCGTTCGGAGTCGAAAATTTGCGCTCTGCCTTTAACCAGGTTAAAGTGCTTATGGACAGCGGATACGGCAGCAAGGGCGAATACGTCGGTCTTGATGTCAAGGCTATGAGAACGCAATCCGGAGAACTGTCGTATGCTCATTTGGAAAATAGCTTGAAAATGGTCAAATTGCTAGAGTCCAAGGTTCGACGTTTGGATAAGGGGCTAGTGTCTAGCTATCAGTCTTCCAGAAATTACGAAGCGCTTGAGATGTATATCATGGAGCTTTTATTGGGTGAAAAATAAAGAAAGCCTTGATGGCTAGATCCTGAACTGAGACCCGAAAGATGGACACTTTGAAAAAAAGTGACCTCTCTTGGGTCTCTTGACGTTTACTATCGATGTACAAGATTCAATCCTCTAACTTGCCCAGTATGTGAAACAGCTTCCCAAGTTGCACGGATATGCAAGGGAAACGTGAAGATAATAGGATATGGGCAGAACCGTAGGTTTGCTCCAGAATGTACTTCCCTTCATGAAGCACGAATTGATCAATGGTCCGATGATGACTGTCTACAATCCAATATTCATGGACGCCGAAGCGCTCGTATAGCGCCTTCTTGCGTACCTTGTCGTGCGTTCCGGTACTTGGGGATAGTATTTCAACGAGCAGATCGGGTACGCCTTCAATTCGTGTGCGGAGTATAGAATGATTCTCATTGGATACATAGATAAGGTCCGGCTGCACGATATTGTCTTTATCCAAGTGTACATCCATAGGCGCTACGATTATTGTGCCAGTAGCGTGACAGGTGGAGTATAGATCACTACAGAGCTGAGTAACAAGGAGTTGATGTTGAAGAGTGGGGGATGGCTGACAATCATAGCGAATACCTTCGATGATTTCATATCTTTCCTCGATGAGAGGCTGATCTATAGGTGGTTCAATATTAGCAGTCTCATGCTCATAAACATCGGATTGCTCTTTGACAAGGGTTTTCTTTTTCCGCATATCATTCATTCGAGCCCACTCCCCCTATAATATGAAATTCATATAAATTATACCATTATAGAAGCTGTTCATGTCGCCTGACGATAATCAAAGGGCTGTCCCAAAGAGCTAGCTTAGCTCACTAGTGGGGCAGCTAGTTTATTTCCCGCGATAACTGGATTTATCCCGTTATTCCTGAAGAAAAGGGCCTTCATTAGAGAACGAAATGGAAATATACAGTTATATGGCCTGCTGATTGCTAAAAGTCGTCCACTAGGCGCCAATCAACTGTATATTTCCATCTAATCTCTGTTCTATACTCAAACCTAGCTCTATTAGCTGTATATTTCCAGATAGCAGCCCCGTGGATAAGGGGAACTCAGCTCGGGATTAATTGGGGGTATATGCCTATCATAGCGAGCTGGAGTCCGAGACAAGTATCCATCTATCCCAAGATGTCGTCAGTTTATGTTAGAGTCGTTTTTGGATTTCAAAAAACCGTCAGGGATGAACTTATCCCTGATGGTTTTTGTATTTTTGCCCTGTTAAACACGGTGTGTATTGCGGTACTGCGAAGGGGGAATTCCCCGTTTTTTACGGAAGAGCCTGCTGAAATAAAAGCCATTCTCGTATCCGCATATCCGGGCGATGTTGTCGATGTTAAGGTCGGTTTCGAGCAGCAAGCGGCTTGCCCGATCGAGCCGAAGCTTGGTCGCATAGTCGGAGGGGGGAAGCCCGTATGCCTCGTGAAATCGTCTCGTGAGTTGTACTGGGCTGAGCTGCAACGAAAGCGCCAAATTCCGCATATCGATCGGGCCGTAGGCATTGGCGTCGATGAACCGGGCCGCTTTCAGGATCTTGCCGTCGTCGTACTTTGCGACCCTATCCTTCTCTTCTTGTAAGCTCCGCTCCATCTCGACCAGTCGCCATAAATCGTTGACCATATGCTGTATTCTCGCCATGGCGGCCTCATCTTGTTCTAGCTTCTGGCGTCGCAAATAGCGGAAGTCGGATGCCAGCCGCTCGATATCCGAGATGTTCAACTTTCCGCAAAGCTGTTGCCACTCATCCGGATCGGGTTCCTGTTCCCAAGCAAATTGCAGGAAATGAAACGTTACGGGCTCTAGCGTCCTTCTATAAAATCGGGTTTCCGGAGGGCAAACGACCAGGCTGCCGAATCCTGCTTCTCCTTCTTGATCAAGGATACGGTAAGCAAATCGGCCTTCCTCCACGGCGAATATTGTCCAATACGGGTAAATATCGCTGTCCAAGTCGAACTTGTTCTTCTTGACCCAGTACATATGCGCGATCGGCCGAACCGACCAATTGATTCTCATCTCATCGCCACCATTTATGAAATAAAGTATATACCTAATTGTAATACGGTGTATGTAATTTGGGAAATTGGTGTCCTAATATGAAATAGAAGATAAATTATAGTGTTTGAGGAGATGCGCGCGAATGAGACAGGAAGTCGTTGCGTCAGATATTACGGTTGTCGGCGGAGGCATGGCGGGAGTGTGTGCCGCAGTGGCGGCAGCCCGGTTGGGCAGAACCGTTGCGCTCGTACAGAACCGCCCGGTTCTCGGAGGCAACTCGAGCAGCGAGGTGCGGGTCTGGGTATGCGGAGCTACGGCTCACGGCGAGAACCGTTATGCGAGAGAAACCGGAATTATGGGCGAGATGTTCGTCGAGAATCAGTATCGCAATATCGACGGCAATCCGTATATATGGGACCTGGTCGTTCTGGAAACGGTGAGGGCGGAACCGAATATCCGTTTGTTTCTGAACACCGACGTTCATGAAGTGGAAGCAGAGGGGGACGGGGACAACCGATCGATCCTTTCCGTTACCGGCTGGATGATGGGGGCGGAGCGGCGTATCCGTTTTGAAAGCAAGCTGTTTCTCGATTGTACGGGGGATGGGCTCGTCGGATTCCTTGCCGGAGCCAAATACCGAATCGGACGCGAAGCCAAGAGCGAATTCAATGAAGATTGGGCGCCTCCCGTTGCGGACGATATTACGCTGGGGAGCACGCTGCTCTTCTATACGAAGGATGCAGGCCGTCCCGTCAAATTCATTCCGCCGAGCTTTGCTAAGAATATTGAGCAAACGACAATTCCGATGAAGCGCGTCATTCGCAGCGGCGACAACGGATGCGCGTACTGGTGGATCGAATGGGGCGGAGAGTTGGATACGGTGCATGATAACGAGCGGATTCGCGACGAATTGTGGGCGGCGATCTACGGGATTTGGGATTATATCAAAAATTCCGGCAAATTCGAAGCTGACAATATGACGCTCGAGTGGGTGGGATCGGTTCCCGGCAAGCGGGAATACCGACGCTTCGTCGGGGACTACATGCTGAACCAGAACGATATCGTAGAGCAGCGGGAGTTCGAAGACCGTGTCGCTTTCGGTGGGTGGTCGATTGATCTGCATCCGCCGCAAGGCATGTATTCGACGGAAAGCGGCTCGAAGCATTTCCAGCCGGACGGAATTTACCATATTCCGTTTCGGTCCCTTTATTCCGTTAATGTAAGCAACATGATGATGGCGGGACGCGATATTAGCGCTACGCACGTGGCCTTCGGCACGACGCGCGTCATGGCGACATGCGCCGTCGTCGGTGAAGCTGCCGGCACCGCCGCTGCTTTGTCCGTTGAGAAAGACGTTTCTCCACGCGAGCTGTACCGCTCCTATCTTCGCGAGCTGCAGCAGACGCTGCTTCGTCAGGATGCGTCCGTGATCGGGCTTCGAAATGAGGATCCGGTCGATCTGGCGCTTCGAGCAGAGCCGTCCGCTTCGAGTGCATTGACGCGGATTGCGGTGGAGAACCCGTCGGACTCCGGCATCGCGCTCGATTCGGAAGTGGGTTTAATCGTGCCCGTTGAGCCAGAGCTGGACGGGATTGAGCTGCTTATCGATGCAGCAGAAGATACCGTGTTGGAGCTGGAGCTGTGGGATACTGGGCGCGGCGAAAATTATGTACCGCATACACGGCAAGCTTCGGCGTCGGCACCGGTAGCGAAAGGCGAATCGCAGTGGGTGAAGCTAAGCCTGTGCTGGAAGCCCGAGACTCCATGCAATGCATTTATTATTATTAAGACTAACGACCAGTTGTCTCTATATACGTCGGATCAGCCGCAAGCCGGCGTCCTTGCCTTTCGTAAAGGGCCGGAGCCGATCGTCTCTGCAGATCTTGAGCATCGTCAGCCGGACCAGCCGCTCATCCAATGGAAAATGCGTCCTTTCGTCCGCAAGCCGATCTGCTTCCGACTCCTATCGTCGACGCAGGCGTTCGCGCCCGGCAAAGCTATCGACGGCTACCAACGGCCCTACGGAGGGCCGCATCTGTGGTCGTCCGCGGTTCTTAGGGAAGAAACACCGGAGTGGCTGGAGTTGAGCTGGCCGCAGCCGGTGAACGTTCGTACGGTGTACCTGACGTTTAACGACGACGTGAACGAGGATCTGATCAATCTTCATCACCACCGTACGTCGTTCGAGACGATTCCGGAACTGGTGAAGGACTATCGCGTGCAAGCTTATACGAACGGCGCATGGCTGACCGTAGTCGAATGCCGAAACAACCGGAAGCGGAGAACGGTTCATCGCTTGGACCGGGCGGTCGCTGCTGACCGTCTCCGCGTATGGATCGATTCGACGAACGGTTGCGACCGGGCGGAGATTGTGGAGATTCGGGTATATGATTAGACTGCATATTTCTAAATCGTTGAAAAGCGCCTTCGTTCTCTCGGACAGAGGCGCTTTTACCTTCTTGGGAAAATCGGCGATTTTTTTCGGAGAACGAAATGCCCCCCTTCAGGCTATGTATAATGAAGACATCAGAATTCGTTATAGGGAGTGAATCTTACACGATGCCAATCTTGCGGCAGTTGCTTCCGAACACCATGAAGCATAGGCTTTTCTTGGCTTACATCACCCTCCTGATGATCCCTTTATGCATCGCCATTTATTATTTATTCCAGCATTTTCAATCCATTCGCCAGAAGGATATGATGGACCGCTTGTCTGAGCGTATGCAACAGGTTCACGTGTCCTTGACGGATATGATGGCGTTCGCCTATAAGGCGAATATTATGCTGAGCCAGGACGAGGGGCTGATCCAGATGATGTACGATCCGGACAAGTACGATCCGCTGGACCGAAAGAAAGTGATTGAAAGCAAAATGTTCGGAATCAACAACAGCTTTTTCTTCCATCAGACGGATCTGTATTTTCGATTCATCGACCGCAAGGGCAACGTATACACTTCCTATGCTCCCAATGGACAGTTGACCAACAGGCTGCAAGAACTGCAAGAATGGCGGAATAAGCTGAATAGCGGGTCGTATTCCTATCAATGGGTGGCGGATGACGGGAATGATGTGAACGGCGGCCAAGGAAAGCTTCTAAGCCTGTACATCCTTCTGGACGACCAACTGCGGGGAAATTACGGATTGGCGCGCATCAGCATCAACATTCAAGAATGGTTCCGCAATACGTTAAAGGATAGCCCGGCCAACCAGGATCTGACCATCTTTAACGGGCAAGGGAAGATCATGCTCCAAAGCAAAGCGGCCGCCTTCAGCAAGGATATGATGCAGAGAATCATAACCGCGCAGGCTCAGGTAGGGCATTACGAGGACAAGCACGCCTCCTCCCTTGTCAATTACAGCTATTTGCAGGAATTAGACTGGTATGTGGTCAGCCAGATGCCATTAGGCGAACTGCAGCAGGAGATCCGGCACTTAAGACTGATCTTTTTCCTCTTTCTGACCCTTTTGATTGTAGCGTTCGTGGTGGTGACCATCATCCTGACGGCCCGCATGACGAAGCCTTTGTACGTTCTGGAGCGGAGCATGGAGGAAGCGACGGACAAGAAGTTGAACGTCAAAATTTCCATCGGCAAAGCGGCAACAGCCGAGGTGCGTTCCCTTGGCGACAGCTTCAACCGGATGATCGACGATGTCGTCGCGCTCATTAACAAGCTTAAGCTAGAGGAGCGGCAAAAGCAGGCGGTTCGTTTCCAAATGCTGCTCTCCCAAATGAACCCGCATTTTTTGTTGAATACCTTGAACACGGTAAAATGGATCGCCCGAAAAGAAAAGCAGGAAGCGATAGTGGGTATCTGCACTTCGCTCGGGGTCATTTTGGAAGCGAGCCTCAACTCGGAGATCGAGATGATCTCCTTGAAGGAAGAAATACGGCTATTGCGCTCGTATGAATCCATACAAGCGTTTCGCTTCCGGGATCACTTTACCATCCTGTATGAAGTGGAGGAATCGGTTCAATACGCACTGGTTCCCAAGCTGAGTCTGCAGCCTCTGGTGGAAAATTCCATTGTCCATGGCTTTGACTCGGCCGAAGGCCGCGGCACAATCCAGGTTAGGGCCAGAGCGGAAGGGAACGTCCTCGTTCTGGAGGTGGAGGATAACGGCATCGGCATGGAGGAGGCTGCTCGCAGGCCTGGCAGGCGAAGTGGGCACGGGATCGGACTCAGCAATCTGAGAGAAAGGCTGCAGTTGCTTTTTAAGGAGGAGGGCTCCCTGGATTCGATCTCCGATGTGGAAGGGACCCTAATCCGGATTCGGCTTCCTTTGCTGATTGCAACGCCTTATTTACAGGAAGGAGATGGCGGGCATGTGGACGGTTTTACTGGTGGAAGATGAAGCGTTTGTCCGGGAGGCCATCCGGGAAATCGTAGCCTGGGAGAAACACGGCTTTTGCATAGCGGGTGAGGCGGGCAACGGGAGGGAGGCTCTGGAGATGATCCTAGAGCTTAAGCCCGATGTCGTAATTGCCGATATCGTCATGCCGGGCATGGACGGGATCGAACTGTTGAAGGAAACGCGAAAAGCGGGAATCCGCAGCCGGTTTATTATGCTCACGGCGATGAGCCACTTTGATTACGCAAGGGACGCCTTGCAATATGGCGCCTTCAACTATTTGTTAAAGCTGAGCTTAAACGACGACCTTCTGTTGGAAAATCTGTCGCGAATCAAGGGAGAATTGTTCGAAGAGCTTAGGGGGGCGGGAGAGGCGCTTTATCCCTACTATCACCGTACTTGGTCGGGCATCCGGGGAATTGGCGCATCGGCTCAAGAGGATCAGACCAGAACAGCGGCGGGGAAGTTCCATCATTTGGGTCTTGATATCTTTGCCGTGCTGAGCGGAGCTGTTCCCGCCGATGTGGTTCAGGCGGGTATCCGGCAGGAAGAGTATCTACTGGTCCAATCCTTCTATGAAGGCGGGCAGACCACGTTCTTTTGCTGGGGTTTTCAGCGGAAGGAAGATCAGACCAATTGGGACAATTTGATCCCGCCGGTCGGTCGGGCGTTAAGCAGCAGGCTGGAATGTCTTGCCCAGGATTGGAGGCGGGCGCTGAATCAACTGAACGGTGAATGGTACGGCCGCGAGGCGAAGCCGTTGCAGGAGCAGCAGGAGCTGCCGCCAATCGCGGAACTGGAAGCCGAGCTGATCCGCTGCTTTGAAGAACGCAATGTATCGAAATGCGCCGAGACAGCAACCCTAATGTGGCAAAGCATGAAAGCCTCGGCGTTCTCCCATATGGAAGTGAAAACGCAGGCGGCCCATCTTCTTCATCTGTTGGCGATGCTGGTCGGACGAAAGCCGGAGGATTTGGAGGTTATCGACTCCGCCATCAGCCATGATTCGCTGCTCGATCATGTTCTGCTAATGATACGGGAGCATATCCGCCGCTTCAAGGAGGAAAATGTTAATTTTACGGATCATCCCGAGGTGAACCGGGTGATCCGATACCTACTGGAGCATTACAAGGAAAATATCAAGGTTGCGGATCTAGCCCGGCTAGTAGCCATTAATGTGGACTATTTAAGTACCGTGTTTGGCAAAAAAACCGGACAAACGCCAATCGCTTACTTGCAGAACATCCGGATCGAACAGGCGAAGCGCCTGCTCCTGCATTCCAAGCTGAACGTGGAGGAGATCGCCTATGAGACGGGGTTTGCCGACGATGCTTATTTCATCAAGATATTCAAGCGCATGGTAGGACAAACGCCCAGCGCTTTCAGGCGGGAGAACAATTTCTAAGTTTTGTACTACCAACCTGTAAGTTTCGAACCTAAGAACATAAGGAGCGGCTTGGTATAGTGAGGAGGAATCAAACATCCGATTGTAGGGAGGGCACGGCTAGATGAGAAAAAGAAAATGGTTGAACACAGGGGTGGCGTTGCTTGCGGCAGTATCGCTGACGCTCACCGGCTGCGGCGGCAAGGAAAACGGCAATCTAGCGACGGGGTCAGCTTCGCCGGCTGCTTCGGCGGAGACGACGCCGAGCGCCGCGCCAAACAAAGACCCGATCAAGCTCACCATGTGGGGAGCGGTACCGGCTGAGAATGGTCCGCAGGCGGTCGTAGACAACTGGAACAAGGAGAATCCGGATATTCAGGTGGAATACGTGCGGTTCGTCAATGACGATGCAGGCAACCTGAAGCTGGATACGGCGCTGATGTCTAACCAACCCGTAGACATGTACGTGAACTATGATTTCAGCCTCTACGAGAAGCGGATCAAGGCGGGCAATGCACTTGATCTGAGCCCGTTCGCCGACTTAAACGTGGACGACAAAATGGGCACGGGCGCGGCCTTGTGGAAGGTGGAAGACAAGTATTACGGCGTTCCTACGAGCAAGGGCTTATCGTTCGTCTGGCTGAACAAGGACATGCTCGATGCGAAGGGCCTTCCAGTTCCGGAGGAGTGGGGATTGGACGAGTTCAAACAGTATGCCAATGTGTTGAAGGGCGACAAGGTGTGGGGAGCGGCGCAAAGCGATTATTACTTCAACGTGCCGATCAATGGATCCATGCTCAAGCAAAGCCAGTATCTAACCAATGCGGACGGTGTCTCGGCGTTCGACAACCCGCTGACAGTTAAGGCGCTGCAGGTCTACTCCGACATGATGTTCCAGGACAAGAGCCTCATGCCGCATACGGAGCAGATTACTTCGAAGCCTGCTTTGGACCAGATGTTCGTGAAGGGAGAGACGGCGATGCTGTTCTCCACCCAGCAGATTTTCAGAACGACGAATAACCTGAAGGAGTACCCTCGTACCTTCAAGGTAGCGGCGGCGCCGGCTCCCAAGGTGAACAAGGACCAGACCGACTATATCAACGCCGGCGGATTGGGAGACGTGCTCTCCATCAATCCGCATACGAAGAATCCCGAAGCGGCCTGGAAGTTTATCAAGTGGTACGCCGATATCGGAATGCTTCCAATGGCCCCGGGCGGCCGAGTGCCCGCCTCCAAGGATTTCCCTGCGGATCAGGCAATCAGCCTGATGTTCGAGGGCGTGGAGGACACCTATGACATGGATTCCATCAAGCGAGTCATGTTCGGTAACAAACCACTCGGCTTAAGCCGTCTCGACAAGAAGTCGGGTAGCGAGCAGCAGGTGATCTACGACAAAATTTTCTCACAGAAGCTGACTCCCGAAGAAGGCGCGAAGGAATTGGCCCGGGTCCATGACAAGAACTTAAAAGCGGCCCAATAATAGGACGCCGAAAGGCTAAGGGGGGCAGGCACTCGTGGTCGAGCCTCTCCTTTCCTTTTCTTTGACCTAACTATCGATATTGGCGGTGAACGATCGTGAATTGGATGCAACGACAGAGACTGCTCGGCTATGTATTCATCGCCCCCAATCTGATCGGAATGACGATTTTCATGCTGATTCCGGCTCTGTTCTCCTTTTATTTGATGTTTACGGATTGGGTGTTCGCCAACGGGCAACCCCCGCAATTTATCGGATTCGGCAATTTCAAGAGGATGATCGAGGACGACTTGTTTGCCGTGTCCGTCAGAAACACATTATTGATCTTAATTCCTGTGCCGATTTCCATTATGCTAGGTTTTCTGATCGCGGTCATGCTGAACAATCGCGTCTATTTCCAGAAGACGCTGCGGGCCTTTTTCTTCGCTCCCTATTTTACGAGCGGTATCGCCATTGCGTTCGTCTGGATGGTGCTGTTCCAGCCTTCCAGCGGTCCTATCAATGCCTTTCTGGGCTCCATCGGCATAGCCGATCCGCCCAAATGGTTCGCCTCTCCCGACACAGCTATGTATGCGGTGCTCATCATGATGACCGCAGGTGGCATCGGGTATAACATGATTATTTATTTGGCCGCCTTGCAGGAAATATCCTCGGAGCAGCTGGAAGCCGCCAAGATCGACGGAGCGACGTTCGGACAACTGCTGCGCCTCATTATTTTGCCTTTGGTTAGCCCGACGACGTTTTTCCTGATGATTACCGGGTTTATCGGCTCCATTAAAGGGTTTGGCATGATCTACGCCATTACGCAAGGGGGGCCCGCCAACAGCACGACGGTGTTCTCCATTTTCGCCTACAAGAAAGCATTCAACTTTTATGAAATGGGCTATGCGTCTGCTGTTTCTTGGACCATGTTCCTGCTCATCCTTGGCATTACGCTAATTCAATGGGCAGGCCAGAAAAAATGGGTCCATTACTAAGGAAGGTGAAAGTCGCGTGATGAATGTAACAAGCTCCAGAATCGTCAAAGAGAGGCTGGGCAAAGGCTTAAGCACCGTATTTATGGTCCTAGCCAGCCTCCTATTGTTGTCGCCCATGCTGTGGATGATCAGCACGTCATTTAAGAAAGCTAAGGACGTTTTCACTTATCCAATCCAGTGGATTCCCAGCGATCCGGTGCTAAGTAACCACATCAAGGTCTGGACGGCCGGGGATGGATTTGCGATGTTTTATTTCAACTCGTTGAAGATTTCATTGATCCTGATGATCGGTGCGCCATTGCTGGCCGCCATTGCCGCGTACGGGTTCAGCCGCATCGAATTCAAGGGTCGGAACGTCATCTTCGTGCTGTATCTGTGCCTGATGATGATTCCGCAGCAGGTGCTGTTCGTTCCCAAATTCATCATGTTCGAGTGGATGCACATATACAATACCCATTGGGCGCTCATTCTGCCCGGGCTGTTCACCGTATTCGGCGTGTTTATGTTTCGGCAATTTTTCATGAGCATTCCCCATGAAATATCCGAAGCGGCCTTTATAGACGGAGCGGGGCATTTTCGGATTTTCTGCCGATTGTTTCTGCCTCTTTCCAAGCCGGTTCTGGCGACCTTCGCCATTATCGATTTTACATGGACCTGGAACGATTACGAGAACGCGTTGATTTTCCTGTTGGACAAGAAGCTTTACACGGTTCCGCTGGGCATGCAGAACTTCATGCTGGAAGCTGGGGTGGACTACAACATGATGATGGCTGCCGCCACGGCAAGCGTCGTGCCTCTGCTCATCGTTTTTTTCTTCGGTCAGAAATATATTATTCAAAGCTTTTCAAGCTCCGCTGTGAAAGGATGAACGATTATAGCAAGCTGCAGGAGATAGGCCCCGACTATACTTCCAATAACGCTCGTTAAGTAGTGCAAGCCAGAACAATTAGGGAATCTATGCCAGGATAAGGCTAGTGCCCGATTCTCTGGCTTTTTCTATATTCGGTAGGCGTCAGGGCGGTGAAACGCTTGAAAAATATACTGAAAGAGTGAATGGAAGCAAACCCAAGATCGGCAGCAATTTCCGAGACGGATTTGTCCGTTTCTCTTAGCTCGGTTGTGGCTTTGGATAGGCAAAGGTTGCGAATATACTCGCCGAGGGGCAAGCCGATCGTATTCTTGAACTCCCGGGTCAGATGGGACCGACTGATTGGGATGGCAGCGGCCAAAGCATCAATGTCTTGATCGTACCGAATTGCTTCGTGAAGCCGGTTCATTGTCTCTAGAATCGCTGCACGAAGAGGTTTAACAGATATCGGGTCAAGCGGTTCCTGTGCGTACAATCTCCGAAGAGCCGTAATAAGTAGCTGCTGAAGCAAGGCTTCCGCCATCGAATCGGCAAGCTTTGATGACTTCTCTGTTTCGTTGATCAAAGCGACGAATAATGATTTTACCGTGCCCTCCGGGTCATCGGCGATGCGGCTCATTCCAATCCGATAACATTCAAGCTGCAAAGCGGAAAATCGATCCAATTTGAAGCCGACGTAATAGAGCTTGAAAGCATCCGGCTTGCTGGCTAGGCCATAGTGGCTCTCTCCCGGTTTGGTTAGAAGCAATTGTCCGCTGCGGAAATCGTAGAGCGTTTTGTCGATTTTATATTGCCCATTGCCCTCGTCAAGGTAACAAAGCTCGAAATGCTCGTGATAATGGGACTGAGTCGCCCAATTATCTTGGACATTAAGACCCAAGTAGTAGATGCTGCTCCCGACCGGGTCGAAAGGGAGATCGATGCGGAACTCACCTTCCGTATGCAGGGTTTGATGGATTCGCGGCGTGGGGTTAATTGGCGATTGGATATCGGTCATGGACTAATTCTCCTTATAATGATAAGAATGATCGAAAAGTTTAAATTATTGCTTATTTGGAACAAATACAAGGTCATATTTGAAGTGTAAAATGATAATCGTTAGAAATCAACTCTGTTATGAGAGGTTGTCGAGAGATGAGCGATATTGAGATTCGTACCAATTGTTTACCCACGATAGAAGATGTCGATTTTTTCGAAGAAAACGGATATTGGGTATCCCCAGTCGTATTTACTTCGGAGGAGCTCGACTCGATCAAGCAGCATCAGGATGCATTGTACGAGGGGAAATACGAGCTGGGTCGTGAACCGGTATGCAATTGGTTAGAAGGAAGGGATAATCCTCGTGGCTTGCGCAAAACAGACAATTCCCACTGGGCGGACGCAACGATGAGGAGCTTGGCCACGGATCCGACGATCGGGGCGATCGCGGGTAAGCTAATGAAAGCGGACGAAATCAGGCTGTGGCATGATCAGTTGCTTTACAAGCCGGGTAGAGGCACTGCTAAAGAAACAGCAAACGTGGGATGGCATCAGGATTTCTCGTATTGGCAGTGCGCGCAAGAGCCGACTTTGATAACTGCATGGGTCGCTTTTACGGATGTGGATCTCTCAAATGGCTGTATGCAAATGGTCCCCCGGAGCCACAAGTGGGGCTTGCTGAGAATGAGCGACTTCTTCGAACAGAACATGGAGAAGCAAGTGGAAGAAATGGATATTCCCGACAACGAGAAGTTTACGACCGTGCCCATCGTGATGAAGGCGGGCCAAGTGAGCTTCCACCATGCGCTGACGATTCACGGAAGCGGCCCCAACACTTCGGCGGAAGCTCGCCGGTCGATGGCTATTCATCTAATGACGGGGGAAACGACTTACTCGGCCCGTCCTATTGGCGAAGGCCACTTTAACGCTAAGATGATGACAGGAAAAGTCCATCAACGCTTCGAGGGCGACGCTTGGCCAGTATTATATCAAACGTTAGGCAACACTTAGGTCCATAATTTCGGTTCAAGGCACTTTTTTGGCCTTCGTGCTGTAGACGCAACGAGATTTGGCTCCACGAGGGCACTTTTTTGGCCTTCGTGCTACAGGCGCAATGGGATTCGGCTCCATGAGGGCACTTTTTTGGCCTTCGAGCTGCAGGTGCAACGGGATGCGGCTCCACGAGGGCACTTTTTTGGCCTTCGAACTGCAGGTGCAACGGGATTCGGCTCTTCCATATATGTGAGGAGCTGACGCTCGCTGAATGGGTTGGAATAGCAACAGGCCGCTCACGTATGAGCGGCCTGTTGCTGTTACTTGGCTTGTATTAGATTCATAATCAGTGTAATCGCCTCAGCTCTTGTAGCCGTTGCCTGTGGCGCAAAGATGTTGTGCGAACGACCTTTGAGTATACCCAATTCTTTGATGGAGAAAATCGCTGATCTAGCCCAAGCAGGGATCTCGCTGTCATCGGCAAAGCCTGTGGTCGTTACCAGTGTAATTGTTGCTCCAACTGCTTTCGCGCCCATCATCGCTAATTCTGCACGGGTAATGCTCAAAATTGTCCAACCCAATTATCTCCGAAAGAATAGACCTCGCCAGCTTTCGTTAAGATTAAGGAATGAGCTTCCCCTGCCGCGATTGCTGTAACATCGGATAATCCTTCAATTCCAAACGCAACTGACCGCGACTACAAAAGGCTAGAAAACAATCTTGACGAGAGAGTTGAAAGCGTTTTATAATTTAGTTATGCCACACGTGTGGCATTTTGTTAGCGGGAACATGATGAGACAAAGGAGGACGAGGATGGATAAATTACCAAGGAAGATAAGGATTTACTATTCTCTAGGCCAGTTAGGCTGGTCGATTCTAGCTGGAATTATCGGGACATGGCTCATCTACTTTTATTTACCGCCGGAAGGATCCGACATTACAGTGACGATTCCGCAAGGCGGCATCTTTATGGGCGTCACGATTATCGGCATCATTATGGGATTAGCTACGTTGATCAATGCAATGACTGACCTATGGATCGCGAATTTAAGCGATAGAAGCAGTCATCGCCTTGGAAGGAGAACGCCGTTTCTGAGACGAAGCGCATTGCCTTGTGCTATTTTGCTCATAGCCATATTCGTCGTGCCTTTTCAGAACGAAGTTCATACGATTAATTCTTTATGGCTTTTCATTATTCTGCCCCTCTACTTTGTGGCGTTTACTTGTTATGTGATCCCGTATACCGCGCTTCTTAGCGAATTGGGTCGTACTACGGAAGATCGTATCGATCTGTCGACATACATATCAATAACTTGGTTTCTAGGCCTTATTATCGCGACCTTTGCCCCTAATATCTGGGAGGCGGTTATGACGATCTTTGGGACTTCCAAAACGGTTTCGATCCAGTGGACCTTTGCAGGGCTTGCAACCGTTGCTTTGATTCTCATGCTTATACCGGCCTATACGATTGATGAGACGAAATACGGTTCGACAAGCCCGTCAAGCTTAGATATCAAATCATCCGTTAAAGCGGTATTTAATAATCGAGATTTCAAATTTTTCTTAATTAGCGAGTTAGGTTATTGGTTTACGAACGGGTTCTTCCAATCTTCCCTCGTCTACTATATTACGGTGCTCGCGAGACAGAAGGAAAATCATGTTGGACTGATTGTGACGGCCGTCGGCGTTCTCTCTTTCTTGCTGTATCCGCTAGTAAACAGATTAAGTAAACAATACGGCAAGAAGAAATTGATGATCGTTTCATTCGTGTTTCTTATCGTTTCTTTCATCTATATCTCTCTTATGGGGAAGCTTCCGTTTGACGGATTTGCACAGCTGATTCCCGTTATTATTCTCTGTGCGGTTCCTTCGGCCATATCAGGCATATTACCGAATGCCATCATTGCAGATTGTGCCGTATATGACGCTAGTACAAGTGGGGAAAACCAAGAAGCACTATACTTTGGAGTGCGCTCGTTTCTGACGAAGTTTGGAACCGCTTTATCCGCTATTATTCTGCCCACCTTATTGGCGATTGGGAATTCAATTGGTCATGATTCCGGGATCAGGATATCTGTCATCATTGCAGCTGTTATTGCCTTAATTTCACTGTTAGCTTTTCTTAAATATGACGAGAAGAAAGTGCTCTCTAAAGCTAGTCCGATACAGGATTTATCCATTTAAATAGAAGAACAGGAGATGTTTATATGTTTACAGTAAAGGGAAAACCATTCATGCCCATGGGAGGTCAGTCCAAAAACTCCAGCGCGTATAACGCGGAAGAGCTGGCATCTGCTATTGCAGGCGTTAAGGCAATAGGGGGCAATACGCTGGAAGCCCCGGTATATTGGGATAAGGTTGAGCCGCAGGATGGACAATTTGATTTTTCTTCAGTGGACATGCTTCTGGAAGAGTGCCGTAAGCATGAGTTGCACCTAATCGTGTTGTGGTTTGCAACTTGGAAGAATGGCGAGATGCGGTATTGCCCGAGCTGGGTAAAGACGGATAAACAGCGGTTTACTAGAGTGCTTCGCAGTGATGGCGCCCCTATGAGTATCCTTTCGGCTTTTTGCGAAGAAGCAATGCAGGCGGATTCGAGAGCGTTCTGCGCATTGATGAAGCATCTGAAGGAAGCAGATGGCGACACGAATACGATTATTGCGGTGCAAGTGGAGAATGAACCAGGCATTCTTGGCTGCGATCGAGATTATGGGCCTGTGGCGGAAGCGGCATATGTCGGGCCTGTAGCTTCTGGGCTCCTCGAGCATGTGAAAGAGCTAGGGCAAGGCCATGTCTATGACGCTTGGAAGAAGAACGGTTCTCAAGAACAAGGGAGCTGGAAGGATGTTTTTGGCGTCGCGGGCGGCGAGTTCTGCACGGCTTGGTCTATTGCCAAATATATTGATCATATCGCTGCAGAAGGCCGCGCGGTATACGATATCCTGTTGTCTGTTAATGTGTGGATATCCTTCCCAGGATGGCCGGTTCCGGGATTCTATCCATCCGGTGGAGCGACTAGAAACACGATAGACATTTGGAAATTTGCAGCGCCTCATGTGGATCTGATTGGACCGGATATTTATTCCGTTAATTATGGTGACTACAGAACTGTGTGTGACGATTATCGTCGGCCTGACAATCCTTTGTTTGTTCCGGAATCCGGCACGGACGGGCTTAATGCGCGGAATATGCTTCGGGCGTTGGCTGAATACGACGCGATTGGTTATTTCTGTTTTGGCGTAGACAGCATCTTGGATATGGAAGGCAATCCGGTGGAGGATGCCGTATTATTCATCGAAAGCTTCCGCAGCGTAATGAGTATATTGCCGTTGATTCAGAAGTATCGAGGTTCAGGCAAAATTCATGCCGTCGTAGAAGAAGATTATCAAATGAATCAGAGCTTTGTATTCGAACAATACATCGGAGGAATACCTTTTATCGATATGGGCCCATTGAGTGATCATAAGGACCATAGACATTCCCGTAATCCTCAGTTGACTGCAGGACGACCTAAGCACGGGCTGATCATCGAAGCAGGACCGCATGAGTTTTACTTGGCCGGTAACTTCCATCTCTTCATGGTTCCAGGGTCAGGACCTGGATGGTTGGATGCTATGAAAATGTCGTTGGTATCAACACCTGTGGACTATCTTAGCGTTGAGGAAGGCTATTTGACTGAATCAGGTGAATTTGTACCGACGCGAACTCGAAATGGTGATGAAGCTGTGTTCGGAAGCTTCTGGGCGACCCCGTATTGCGGAGTGGTAAGAGTTCTTCTAACGCCATAATTATGGAATAACAGCCATGCCAGCGCACATGAAATTGAAGTTGAGAAACCCCGATTTCTATGTGCGCTGTATTCCAGTGAGTATAATATTCCGGAATGATTTGTGAAAATCAATATTATCGCAATATTCATACTTCAGGTGGTTCTCTCTCAGAATCAGCCTTTGGAAGAGAGAGATAAAGCTGTGGCTAATAAAGTGGTACAACTCTTCGACCGTCATATCATTACGAATAGAGCCGTCCGTCACGCCGTCGCGTATCCACAGAAATAGCGGGTCCTGATCAGGGTTTAAAGCTTCTATGAACGATTGCTCCAAATCCGGATTCGGATAACTCCCCTGAAAGTACCTATCGAACTCGGCGGTGAACTTGATCTGATCTTTGACTTTATCAAGATCAACCTGAAAGAAATACGCCGTAACTTTTTCAAAACCGGTTTTGCCAGACAAATCCCCGATATCCATCGTGAGATATTCCTGTAGTTGCTTCATCACTATAATCTCGATTTCAAAGGCTAATTCATCTTTCGTGGGGAAATAGCGGTACAGTGTTCTTCTATTAATATTAATGGCTAATGCAATATCTTTCATTTGTACACTTGCGATCCCGAGCGAAATAAACTGCTTTTCCGCTTCCATCAGTATGCGTTGCCTTGTCGTTAGTTGGTCCACACCCTTAACCCCGCTTATTCATAATGTCATCTATCCGTGCTTGCCTATCCACCCGGATGTCGTGCGATAAACGGAGTATACCTTTATTATTTAAAGCATTGCAAGCGATGGACTCAGAAGGACCGTATGGACCCCGTGTACATCGTATTCATCGAACATAAGGAAACGGAGTGAGGCGCAGCGTGGAGGTAAAGACGAGTTTGGGCTTCAAGTGGTTGTATGGGTCGAATAATTTCGGTAACGGGCTACTCGGTGGGTTCGTATCTTCGTAAATTATGATTTTTTTCAGTGCGTGGCTCCGGTGATGGGCGTCGTCATCGACCCAAGCACAAGGATATTTCCGGTTGGGGCTCCTATTCGCAGCCTTATTCCTCATCAGCAATCTATTCTTCATTAACAAATACAAGGAACGGGTCACAGTTCAATCGAAGGAATCATGGGCATCTTCTTCCCCATCGTGTATATCGGCGGAATTATGCTTTATTTGGCGTTAGGCATAACGACCACCCTCATGCCAATCTTCTATGCGGATATTATCGAATATGGGGAGTGGAAAACGGGCGAACGCAACACCTCCACGATTATGTCCATTTCTTCTTTGGTCGGCAGCTTCAGCGACGCCGCGGGGGCTGTTAAAAGTTAATAGAAGAAAGGACTGGAAGCTAAGAATCTGGCTGGAAGCTATAGCAAGGTTTGGGGGGAGACGAACAAAATGCTAGAAGGTCGCTCTCAGGTAGAGATTGATGCGGTATTAGGTGGAACGGCGGTTTCTTTTTACAAATTGTAAGTTAAGAAGTATCACACCAATTCAATACTGAGATAATCCGACTCGCCTTGATAGACTAATTCCTTAGTCGATCAAGGTTAATTTGTTATGTTCAACATTCATATTTTGTCGATTGAAGGAACTATTCTCTTTACATCCCAAACCTGTCAGTGTAACAATATACCAAATAATCCATTTCCGCTTGTCGGAGGAAAGGTTGATCGAAGTGTGGTTGCCCCGGATTTCTAAAATCAATACTCTCCGTAATCAAATGCTGTTTGGATTCCTCCTTGTTATGATTATCATCCTTACTGTTGTCGGGATCGTGACATTCGATTCCGTCTCCACTTTGCTTAAAAATAAGGCGGAGATACACATCCAACAAACCGCGATTCAGGCGAATGGTAGGCTAGAGGGTATTCTTGAGCAGATCGATTCGCTAACGACTGTGGTTTCTACCAATCCTTATGTTCAGAGCTTGTTGTTGAACGAATTGAACGGCAAGCCTGCAACATTCTCGGAGCGTCAGGCGCTTCCGCCAATCGTGAATATTGTGCAGACGTACGCACACGGAGTTAAATCGGTAGAGATCTATAGTTATGAACGCAAGAGACTTTATCCGCTCGATGAAGCCAAGCTGGAAGACAGGGTTAGTAACGACCGAATCGACCAAGCGACGCATGAGAAGGGCGGGATCATCTGGTTTGGTATCGATCCGTTAGATAAGGAGTCGGTGCTCGCGATCCGAAGGATCAGTTTGATGGACAATAACTTCTCTCCGGGAGGTTATTTGCTCGTCAGAATCAACCGTAATGTATTCACCTTCCAGGAGCCACTGTCCGGAGAAGGGGAACAGGAAACGACACTTCTCCTGGGCAACGATGGTCAAATTATTGCATCGAACGATCACACAATTTCTGAAGCGGATGCTGCTGAGTTAATTATCTCCGATAACCAGACGGTGGATATCAACGACAAGCCGTATATCTTGGTACGCCAACGTTCCAAAGTTACCGAGTGGACGTTGCTTATATTAACCCCACTTAGTGCGATTACCAAGGGGATTTCTGTACTGCGCACAGCGATTTTTGTTTCGGCTGGTATCGGCACGCTACTCTTTGTATTTCTGTCATTGTTACTATCTACGATGATTACTCGGCCTGTGTTTAAGCTGATCAAGACGATGAGAAGCGCTCGCTTGGGTGTACTGAAACCAACGGATATCGTGACATCGACAATCGAAATCAATGAGCTTAATCGGACCTACAACCAAATGGTGGGAAACATTAACGATCTGATTAACTTGGTGTATGAGAAAGAATTACTGCAAAGTCGAACGGAGCTCAAAGCGCTGCAAGCGCAGATTAATCCGCATTTTCTATTTAATACTTTGGAAGCGCTATATTGGTCGTTACAGGAAAAAGAAGAGGACGAATTAGCAGAATTTGTAGTGGCGATGTCAGACTTATTTCGATATACGATCATGGGACCAAACAAGGAGGAGTGGGTAACTCTACGTGATGAGCTAGAACATATCGAGAGATATTTGCTTATTATGAAAATGCGGCTGGGCGAACGATTGACTTGGCAAATCGTCACTTCTGAGGAATTTGATACGGTTAAACTTCCGAAGCTTCTCATACAACCTTTTGTGGAGAATGCTATCGCACATGGTGTGGAGAAGAAAATTGGCCAAGGAGCAATAACGGTTTCTGTAACACGATCGGACAATGAAGAGGAGCTTAAGATCACTATCGAAGATAATGGAGCGGGGATGGACGAGGTTACGCTCCGAACGATTGTTGACGGACTAGAAAACGGACAAGTCCCTTCGGTGAAAAAATCAGGCTTGGGAATCGACAACGTGCACCGAAGAGTTAAGCTATATTTCGAGGAAGAAGTAGGAATGCCTGGTCGAATTGCGATCAGAAGCTGGAAAGGAAAAGGGACAAGTATTTGTATGACAATTCCAGCAGTCACAGGAGGCAGCTATGAGAATTCAAACGATTATGATCGTTGACGATGAACCGAGAACAAGACAGGGACTTAAGAGAATACTGGAGACTAAAGGGAACGGGCGCTATCATATTTTAACCGCAGAAGATGGTCACTCTGCTCTTCATATGCTGGTGGATCATGAGGTTGATCTCATCATAACCGACATTCGCATGCCGGAAATAAACGGATTGGCTCTGGTTAATAGGGTGGAGGAAAAGCAACTCGAACATAAACCGTCCGTTATTTTGATTTCTGGACATGCTGAATTTGATTACGCGCATCAAGCTATCCAGCTCGGTGTCACCAACTATTTACTGAAGCCCATAAGCAAAGAAAAGCTATTTGCATCCGTCGAAATCGCCCTTGAAGCTTGCGAGGAACGCAATCGTGTGAATATGATGCGGAAAATCGTAGATTCGAGACTGATGGTTACGGATTATTCAGCTTTAAGCAAGCCGGTCGCAGATGCAGTCTCGTATGTGAATGACCATCTGGAACAGGTAGTCGGTTTGAAAGAGGTTGCCGATCATATTCAGTTAAATCCTAGCTACTTGAGCGCTCTATTCAAAGAGCAGATGCAGATGACCTTCAGCGAATATGTGACGAGAAGAAAGCTGCAGAGAGCTAAGGAAATGCTGCTTCGTACGAAGCTTCCCATTGCAGAGATCGCTGAGCGCGTCGGCTATCAAACAACCAAGTATTTCTTCAAGCTGTTTAAGGAATACGAGGGATGCAGTCCGGGACAATATCGTTCAGAGATGACCGAAGAACAGATGGAAATCTAATAATAGTGAACTTATATCGAAAGGCTGTGCCCTTATTCCGAGCAACATGCGGTGATAAGATTAGTTCAGAAGGAAAGCGCATACATCCTTCTCAGAAGAATAAGGGGGAATAAAGTTGAGAAGCAAAACACTAGCAGCATGTACGTTAATTCTCGCGTTGATCTTAATCGTTTCCGCTTGTGGAAGTAGTTCAAACAACAAAAATGCGGCGAAATCAAGCAATGAAGCAACCAACAGCTCTCCGGAAAAATCGGAATCGAGCGGAGATAGTCAGGCGCAAGCAGAGAAAATCACACTCAAAATGATGCACCTTTGGCCGGATGGAAGCAACTCCGCTCAAAATACGGTGATTAAGCAAATTATTGAGGAATACCAGACAGCGAATCCGAACGTTACGATCAGTACAGAAGTACTGGACACAGAGCAATATAAGAATAAGCTGAAGGTGCTCTCCGCTTCCAATGATCTTCCAGATGTAGGATTTACATGGGCAGCAGGCTTCATGGAACCCTATGTTAAAGGGAGCATGTTCACATCCCTTGATGATCTTCTCCAAGGCGATTTGAAGGATAAATTCGTAGCAGGCACAACTGACGGCTATGCCTTCAATGGAACGACGTATGCATTACCGGTTGAGTTGAATATTGTTCCTGTTTACTACAACAAGGAGATTTTCGCTCAAAACAATTTGCAACCGCCACAAACATTAGACGATCTCAAGAACATTATCAATACCTTAAATGGTAAAGGAATAACTCCGATCACACTTGGTGCTAAGGATGCTTGGACAGCTTCGTTCTGGTACATGTACTTGGCTGATCGGATTGGCGGTAAGGATCTACTAGACCAAGCGGTTGCGAGTAACACGTTTACTGATCCCGCTTTGATCGAAGCGGCTAAGCAGGCGCAGGAGCTTGTGAATATGAAAGCTTTCGTTAAAGGGTTCAACGGATTGTCCAATGACGAGGCTAAATCAGAATTTATGAATGAAAAAGCGGCAATGTATGCGATGGGAACATGGGAAGTTCCGAATTATACGACGAATCCGGATGTTCCACAGGAATTCAAAGACAAGATTGGATATTTCAAATTCCCGACAGTAACAGGTGGTAAAGGTGACCTATCCGATTGGGTAGGGGGTGTTGGTGTAGGACTCTTCGTCTCTGAGAAGTCCAAATACAAGGAAGAGGCGAAGAAATTCGTAAGCTTCTTCGTACAGAAGTGGGGCGAGCATTCCGTGACCGATGCCGGTATTATCCCGGCAACGAAAGTCGACACGGCTGCAGTCAAGTTACCGCAAATGTTCATCGACTTGCTAAATGAGCTGAACACAGCTAAGAAAGTAACCTTGTACGTGGACGTTCAGATGAAGCCGGTAGCTTCAGAAGAACATCATAACCTCGTGCAGGCACTATTCGGCAAAGCCGTCACGCCGGAGGAATTCGCTCAGAAGCAAGAGGATGTATTGAAGGCTGGTAAATAAAGTTCAGGCATTGGAGGAAAAGAACGTAGTACCGGAACGTTCCGGCTATGTTCTTTTCTCTTTTCAAAGCTTAAGGAGGCTCGCGAAGTGTGGATAAAGTGATGTCGGACAAACGAATGATCGCTCTCTATGTTATACCGTCCTTATTGTTAATCCTCGCCATCATTTATTTGCCCATCGTGTTGACGGGATACTACGGGCTTATGGAATGGGACGGAATCAGTAAGATGACCTTTATCGGTTTAGATAATTACGCTACTCTACTGCAAGATGAGAAGTTCTGGAGCAGCGTTAACCATTCTTTACTGTTCGCAGTCCTTTCGGCGGTATTCCTGATCGTATATATGGCGGTGGCGTTAGTGCTTGCGGGTCGGATACGCGGTGCAAATCTATTTCGCAAAATTTATTTAATTCCGATGCTCTTATCCTCTGTTGCGATTGCGCAGCTGTGGCTGAAAATTTATCACCCTACAACAGGTATTCTAAATGATTTACTAGCTTCCTTGGGGTTTAAGAATACGCCGGAGTGGCTGGCAGACCCATCTGTTGTTCTAGGTGCGTTGTTCGTTCCTATTTTGTGGCAGTATGCTGGGTTTTATATTCTCATTTACTATGCAGCATTTAAGAATATCCCCGGCTCTCTCGTTGAAGCGGCTCGTATTGATGGGGCGAGTTCACTACAAATCGCTCTACGGATTAAAGTCCCCCTGATCGCTGAGGTCATCAAGGTGACGATTGTGCTGGCCGTTGTAGGCTCGCTTAAATATTTCGATTTGATCTATGTCATGACTGATGGTGGACCGAATGGAGCAAGTGAGGTTATGGCCTCGTACATGTACCACAAAGCGTTTCGTGGATTTGATTTTGGCTATGGCAGCGCAATTGGCTTCTTCCTGCTACTCATCTGTTTAGTCGCTACATGGGGTATTCGTAAGTTAACCGCGACTAAAGATTCGATTCAATATTCGTAAGGAAGGAGGAGATCCCTTTGATAACTGCCAATAAGGCTTTAAACTACAGGACGGATAGGACATCCCGAAAGATCGGGGGCAGAATCGGCTACGGAATTTTGTATACGGTGCTGGTCTTAGCAGCAGCGGTACAGCTTCTTCCTTTAGTATGGCTCTTGTTCTTCTCATTGAAGAATAGTCAGGAAGTGTTTAACCTACCGCCGTTTGCGCTCCCCTCGAAGCTGCATTGGGAAAATTACGAAAGTGTCTGGTCTCAGAGTAACATCAGCAGATACTTTATGAATAGTGTGTGGATCACGCTTGTATCCGTAGTACTTACGATCCTATTGGCTAGCTTCGTGACATTCGCAATTACACGGATGAGATGGAAGCTACGATCGTTCGTGCTAGGGCTGTTCATGGTTGGACTGATGATCCCTGTCCATTCTACGTTAATCCCGTTGTTTAATCTCTTTCAGAAGCTTCATCTGACGGATTCGCAAGTAAGTCTCATTCTCTCTTATACGGCTTTTAACCTTCCGATCACGATCATGATTTTACTAGGCTTCTATTACGCGCTTCCTAAAGAAGTCGAAGAGGCAGCTCTCATGGATGGTTGCAGTGTAAATAGGATCTTTTTTCAGATTGTTCTACCCATGACGGCTTCCGTAATTGTGACTGCTGGGATTATCAATATGATCTATAATTGGAACGAATTTATTTTCGTTAACACGTTCATTAGTTCCGATCATCTGAAGACGCTGACTGTAGGCGTACAAAATTTCGTTGGACAATATACGACGAACTGGGGCGCGGTTGGGGCGACCCTCATGATCAGTATTATGCCGATTTTGTTGGCCTTTTTCCTACTCAGTAACCGGATCGTCGAAGGAATTGCCGCGGGATCTGTTAAAGGTTGAGCTTTGAACCTCTTGAGTTGATTATGCGACTTGTCATAATCCCGGCTGCAATGCCGGGTTTTTTTCCTGTGTATTGGTTATATTGCCAATCATGTAAAGATCACTAAGAATTATCTATATTTTCTTAGGTATACAAAATTGGATCATATTGAGTAAGATTAGATTGGATTCCACAATTCAGCCTAAAACTATCTTCTGACTCTTATTATGGAAGCGATTACATTGAGGTGCGAGGAGTTGGAGGCTAATGAAAAAAGTGATATTGGTTGACGATGAAATTTTCGCACGCAAAGGGCTAATGGTGCTTATTCCGTGGGAAAAGTACGGGTATGAAATCATAGGCGAGGCGGATGACGGCGAAGAAGCGCTTCATCTGATCGAACAGCTAGCACCTGATCTGGTCATCACCGATATTCGCATGCCTGTATTGGATGGTCTTGAACTTATTCAAACCGTGCGTAAACGCAATGGCAAATCGACGAAGTTCATCATCGTTAGCGGCTATGGCGATTTTAAGTATGCGCAGCATGCGGTTCGATTCGGTGTTCAAGATTATTTACTCAAGCCGATCGATGAGATCGAGCTGATCGATACGCTTGAGCGTATCGCGAAAGAAATAGACAGTACGCCGGGCTGGTCGCAAGTCGACAATCGCGTCATTCAAGCTTCGATGTTCGAGAAACTCCTGTCGGGTCAGATGGACGATAAGGGCTTATCGGAAGCCGCCCAATCGTTGGGACTGCCTAAAGATAAGCCATTGCGTTACTTTGCGTTGGAATTGAACGATGCTCCTACGGCATTAAACGAAGCCGAGCGCGTGAAGCGGGTGGAGCAGGCGAAAGAAGCGGCTGAAGCGATACTGGCTAGGCATATACAAGGTAAAGAGCCTTTCTTATACGCTCGGAGTTTATCGGAATTAGGGTTTCTTGCGTTCGTCACCGGAGCGGAAGGCGCCGGAAGGCTGGCAGAGGAGCTTGTTCGGACGGTAAGCGGCAAGATCGAGGGGGTTCTTAGGGTTTACGTGGGGGAAGTGTCGCCTTCGCTTGCTCTTATCAGGAATTCGTATTTGACCGCTTTAGACGCGATGGAGCATAAATACGTCTTCGACACCAAAAACGTAACCCTTCATGAAGAAACGAAGAGCGTTGTGTTACAAGTCAAAGAAATCGAGCCCGCGATTTACTCCGGGTTGATAGAAAGCCTGGAACTGCATGACGGCGATAAGATGCTTATGTTCGTGACCCGAATGTTCGCGGCATTTCAAGAGCAAAGCTATAGCCCGGAATCGATTACGGCTTCGATTTCGAGGTGCGTGCATGGAATCACCCGCGTCATTCAGACGATGCTGGGTAACGAGAGTGCGATCGGTACTTTGAAACCGATCATGCATTGGCATCACGAGCCGAGAACGCTTCAAGGGATTAAAAGATTGTTCGTTGATTTCTTATCCGAATGCGCCGACTATATTACGGCGTTGAGAAGCTCCAAGGGGAAAGGCGAAATTGGGAAAATCAAGCAATATATCGAGATTCACTACAACGAGAATATGAGTCTGAAAAGCATATCCAAGCGATTTTACATGAACCCGGTTTATTTGGGCCAGCTCTTCAAGAAAACCTACGGGGTGTATTTCAACGAGTTCTTGCTTCATATCCGAATAGACGAGGCCAAGAAGCAGCTAAGGCAAACCAATCAGAAGGTTTACGAGATCGCTGCAAATGTCGGATTCGGCAACGCAGATTATTTCGTCAGCCAATTCGAGAAGGTGGAAGGAAAAACGCCGACCGAATATAAGAATGCTATGATCGCAAAAGTATAGACGGCGGCAGGGGGAACATGGTTCATGAGGGTACGAGGCGCGCTAGATAACATTAGGCTTAGAAACAAAATGCTAATCATTTACTTTTTATCCGTCCTTGTCCCGGTCATCCTTACAAATGTCATCTTTTATAATATTACGACGAATAACGTCAAGAAGCAGAAGATGGATGATTTGTCGCTGGCTATCGAGCAGATGCGCAATGAATTTCTCTATCAGATCGACGTGGTCGTCGGAATTTCAACCGTTCTATACAATGACTCGATATTAAACGAATATTTGGACCAGCAATATGATATCCCTTCCGACTACGTTATTAATTATCACTCCTATATTACGGATATGCTGGAGAAATACGCGCCGGTGTACAGAGCAATCCAGAACATCAGTCTCTTCACGGACAACCATACGATTATTTACGGGGGGTCCGTTCTTGCGATCTCGGATATAGAGAAAGAAGACTGGTATAAGAGACTGGAGAGCTCCAGAACCTCTAATCCGATCATCGTTCGCGACTCTAATTCGACCACGCAACCGACGATCAGCATCGTTCGCAAAATGAGCAGCGCGGTCGGACAAGCCCACTATGAAAAAGTGATCAAAATCGATCTCCATCCCGAGTTGATCAAGCAAATGTTCAGCAATGTAATGTTTGAAGGAAACGTAATCTTGCTCGCGGACGATGAGGTGCAGTATGAATCCTCACCGAATGAGAATAAGGAGCAGGGTGACAAGGCTCATCATGCACCGGAGGATGGTGCGATCGTGCTTGAAGAAAACTTTCCTTCCGTGGAATATCTCCAAGGCTGGCGTATTATCGGTGAATTCCAAGAATGGAAAGTACTTGAGGACGTGCGCAAATCCAGAGAATTCGTCATTTATATGGCGCTTCCGAATGTCCTCGTTCCGACCTTGATCATCATTTGGTTCACGCGTTCGCTGAACGTTCGTCTCATTCGGATTCTGAAACAGATGAAACGCGTGAAAAATCATAGCTTCGAAACGATCGACGACGAGATAACGAAGGACGAGATCGGTCAGTTAACGACGGAATTCAATCGAATGACTTCACAAATTAGTAGTCTAATCCACGACGTGTATAAGGCAGATATCCAGAAGAAGGAGTTGGAGCTGAAACGGAATCAGACCCAGCTTCATGCCTTGCAAAGCCAGATCAACCCTCACTTTCTCTTTAATTCACTCGAAACGATCCGCATGAGGAGTTTAATGAAATCCGAAGAAGAGACCGCCAAAATCATCCATCACATGGCAAAAATTTTCCGCAAATCTTTAACCTGGGGCAAAGATTTAGTAACGGTCAAGGATGAGCTGGAGCTGGTTGAAAGTTTTCTGCAAATTCAGAAATACAGATTCGGGGATAAGCTGAATTATCGGATCGAAGCAGACGAGGCGAGCCTATTGGAGTTAATCCCGAAGATGACGCTTCAACCTCTTGTGGAAAACGCGAGTATACATGGCATCGAGCCGCTTAAGAACGGTGGGAAAATAGATATCCGCATCGAACGGAAAGCGGACAAATTGATATTAGCGATAATGGACAACGGCATAGGGATGGACGAGGAGCGGGTGAAACTTATTTACTCCTATCTGGAAAGCGAGGAAGTCATCGGGGAGCGAATCGGCGTGCAGAACGTCATCTACCGATTGAAGTTGATTTACGGCGACCGTTTCCAGCTCTTAATCGACAGCGCACATGGTAAAGGAACGTCCATTCGTTTGCAAATTCAGTCGAATGATACGCTATTGCTTTGACATATATGTTTTTCACAGTATGATCTATAGTTTATTGGGTAAACAAAGCCCCTGATTGCTTTTATAATGAAAGTGCTTACAAATAAACATATCTATCTTGAGAGGGGCTCGAATTTAGTGGTAAAGAAATTACTATTTGCCTGCATGGCTGCCGTCTTGGTGTTCACCGCCGCTTGCTCTAAGAGCAACAATGGCGAGAACAACGCGTCCACCACAGCCAGCAGCACTCCTGCCGAATCGGAAAGCGCTACCGCATCGGAAAAACCGCTTGATAAAGTAACTTTCTCTTACTTCCTTGGAGTAGCCAATGCGCCGGACGTGAACACGAATGAGACGACAATCGGTAAAGCTCTCGAGGATCAAACCGGAGTCAACTTCAAAGTAGAACATTTGGTAGGCGACCTTAAAGCGAAAGTCGGTACGATGATCGCCTCCAACGATTATCCGGACGTCATCAACCCGGATGCTGGTATTGATCAGCTTGTTGACGCTGGCGCGTTTATCGACCTGACTGCTCTGATTGAAAAGAACCCTAACATCAAGCGCGTATACGGTCCATTCCTCAACCAAATGAAAGCGGCGGACGGCAAAATTTACTACCTCCCGATCTCAGCCCAAGTTGGCGACTTCGTGCCGGATCCTGAAATCAACCAAGGCGCTTTCTGGATACAACGCCGCGTGTTGAAAGAAGCGGGCTATCCGAAGATCAAGACGTTGGACGAATACACGAAGCTGATCGAAGATTTCGTCGCCAAGCATAAAGACGAAGATTTAACCGGACTCATTACCCTGACGCATGACTGGAGATTTTTCTCGACTTCCAACGTGCCTATGCACCTGGACGGTTATCCGAACGACGGTAACGTCGAAGTCGACATGACGACGTTCGAAGCCAAAACGTACTACACGACCGACTCCACGAAGCGTTGGTTGCAAAAATTGAACGATCTCAACGCTAAAGGAATATTCGACAAAGCTTCCTTCGTAGACAACTATGACCAATATCTTGCGAAGCTCTCTTCCAAAAAAGTCGTCGGATTCTTCGACTACGGCTGGCAATCGGCCAATGCCCGCAACCTGTTGGTAGATGCCGCAAGACAGGATCCGATGCAGGACGATTTCGTATACTTCCCGATGCCGCTCACGTGGGATGGCGGTAAAGACCAGCTTCTGGATCCTCCGGGATTCGTTAAGAACCGCGGTATCGGCATCAGCGTAAGCGCGAAGGATCCAGAACGGATCATGGCGTACTGGGATAACCTGATGAAAGAAGAGAACCAAATCTTTAAGAGCTGGGGTATCAAAGGCGAAACTTACGAAGTGGACGACAAAGGCCGCTTCTACCGTACGGCTGAGCAAATCAAGAAAATCGACGAGCCGTTCAATTTGAGCTTCGGCTTCAGATACTTCAATTGGGATTGGCCGCAATACGGCGCGAACTCCACGCTGTTAGACGGGAACGCGTTCGCGCCCGGCTTCCAACCGGAAGTATTCCAAACGCGCTTGACGGATGCGGACAAAACGATTCTTGAAAAATACGGCGTCAAAACATACGCCGAGCTCTTCGCTGCTCCAGACGACCGCGCATGGTACCCTGCTTGGGGGATACCGAAAGCGCAAGGCTCCGCCGAACAAATCTGGGAAACGACAAAAGACGAAGTTACGAAGAAGTACTATCCGAAGCTCGTGCTGGCGAAACCGGCCGACTTCGATAAAGTATGGGACGAATATTTGACTGCATTCGGTAAGCTGGACACCGCTGGATATGAAAAGTGGTATACGGAACAAATTAAAGCCGCTATCGAAGCTGCCAAATAATCGATAATGATGGATAAGCGAAAGGCCGGCTTATACGTGCTGTTGGCTCGCATAAGCCGGCTTTTGCTTTCCATTAGCAAGGACCGGTCCGGAAGGAGAATGAAAATGGGGAGTAACATCAAATCTGCAACGTCTTCCATCGCGTCTGATCTAAAGCCGACGGGACTTAAGCTTTTCTTCAAGAAACTTGTGCAACAACGGATCCTCGTCTTGATGTCCGTTCCTTTTCTCATATGGCTATTTCTTTTCAAATACTTGCCGCTATGGGGCTGGACGACAGCCTTTCAGAAGTACAGGCCGGCCAAAAGCTTCTCGGAACAAGAATGGGTCGGTTGGGATCAATTTAAGTTTCTTTTTCACGACGAACGGTTTTTGCGAGTGTTAAGAAATACGCTTGCACAGAGCGGAATCAATCTCGCTCTTGGCTTTATTACCGCTATTATCCTCGCGCTCTTGCTCAACGAATTGCGTGGAATGATATTTAAGCGTGTCGTACAGACGGTTACTTATATGCCGCATTTTCTTTCTTGGGTCGTTGCCGCGGGAATTATTCAAGCGACGCTCGCGCCGGATGGCATTATCAATTTGTTAATGATTAAACTAGGCATGATCGAGAAAGGCCAAGAAATTTTGTTCCTCGGCATTCCGAAAGATTTCTGGACCATATTAGGACTTGGGACCGTTTGGAAAGACCTCGGGTGGAATACGATCGTGTACTTGGCCGCGATGGCAACGATCGATCCTGCGCAGTACGAAGCGGCGGAAATGGATGGAGCGGGGCGTTTCAGAAGGATGTGGAACGTTACGTTGCCAGGTATCAAGTCGGTTATCGTTGTCTTGCTTATTCTGAATATCGGGAATTTGATGGAATCGGGATTCGAGGCGCAATACCTGCTTAAAAACGGGATGAACATCGACTATTCCGAGAACATTGACATATTCGTTCTGACGTACGGAATTAACCAAAGCAACTTTTCCCTGGCTGTAGCGGCAGGTATGTTCAAGAGTCTCGTTAGCATTGTCTTGCTGTTCATGGCGAATAGCATTGCGAAGCGTGCAGGCGAGAGCAGACTGTTCTAAAGGAGGATGACGGATGGCAAATATAGCTACAGGAACGGCACTCAAGAAGCTTACCCGCAGGAACGCTTCGATAGGGGACCGAATTTTCGATACCTTAAATATTACCTTCCTTTGCTTACTGATGATCGTCACCTTGTATCCTTTTTTGAACACACTCGCGTTATCGTTGAACCGAGCGATGGATTCGATCAGGGGCGGCATCTATATATGGCCGAGAGATTTTTCTATTGAAAATTACAAATTTGTGTTTAACCAGTCAACGATATTTCATGCGACATTGATCTCGGTTCTTCGTTTGGTCATCGGTTCGATAACAACCGTATTCTGTTCGGCGATGGTCGCGTATACGATCAGTCGGCAAGATTTCGTGTTGCGGAAGTTCATCACGATCGCTTTCGTCCTGACCGCGTACGTTAACCCGGGTCTTATTCCGAATTATTTGAACATTCGCGATTTAGGCTTGATTGACAGCTTCTGGGTTTATATCTGGCCTGGATTGATCGGCGTCTTCAACCTTATTCTTATCCGATCTTTCATCGACGGACTTCCGGAAAGCATCCTGGAGTCCGGGAGAATCGACGGAGCGGGAGAATTCAGGACGTTCTTCAACATCGTCCTGCCGCTTTGTCTTCCTGTTCTTGCGACGGTGGCGTTGTTCACAGCGGTATATCAATGGAACTCCTGGCTTGATGTATTCTTGTACAACTCGTCGAATATCAATCTCAGTACGCTGCAATACGAGTTGCAAAAAATTCTTCAGAACTCAAGCGCCGCTTCATCGGCGGCAAGCGCATTCTCGAATCCGGATGCTGCAGCCAACGCGGTTACACCGCTCGCGGTACGATCGACGATGACGATCGTGGCTTCGGTTCCGATGATTGTTATGTATCCGTTCCTGCAGAAGTATTTCGTCAAAGGCATGACGGTCGGAGGCGTGAAGGGATAATGGAAGCATCGAAGCACGAAGGTGCTTATCGCTCCGGAAACTATCGCAATCTTCTGCTCGATTACGGATACGACGAAGAGGATATCGCCATCAGAGTCGAACAGACGTGGCAGCTCTTGTTCGGAGACAATGAAGCTACGAGAATCTATTATCCGGTCGGAGACGACATGGGTTATATGCTCGATACCGGGAACGACGACGTTCGGACGGAAGGTATGTCCTATGGCATGATGATGGCCGTGCAACTCGATCACAAGGAGATTTTCGATCGGCTATGGAGATGGACGTATAAGCATATGTTTATGTCTTCGGGAGCAAACGCGGGATACTTCGCTTGGTCTTGCAACAAGGACGGTACGAAGAGAGCGCATGGCCCCGCGCCGGACGGCGAAGAGTATTTCGCTCTCGCGTTGTTCTTCGCTTCGAATCGGTGGGGCGATGGTCCCTCCCCGATGGATTATAGCGTGAAGGCTAGGGAATTGCTTCACGCCTGCGTTCACAAGGGAGAAGACGGCATCGGGCATCCGATGTGGAACCCGCACAACAAATTGATCAAGTTTATACCGAACTGCGAATATACCGATCCATCTTATCACCTTCCGCATTTCTATGAGCTCTTTTCTTTATGGGCGTACGAGGAAGATCGGACGTTCTGGAAGGACGCCGCAACGGCGAGCAGGAATTATTTGCAGGTGGCATGCCACCCGGAAACCGGTCTTGCTCCGGAGTACGCGTTCTACGATGGAACGCCGAACGACGAACGTGGGTACGGACATTTCTTCAGCGATTCCTACCGGGTTGCCGCCAATGTCGGACTCGATGCGGAATGGTTCGGGTCGAGCAATTGGATGCGACAACAAACCGATCGTATCCAAGCGTTCTTCGCGGATAAGCACGCCGACGACTACAGGCGTTATAAGATCTCGGGTGAGCCGTTCGAGGAAAAATCGCTTCATCCAATTGGTCTTGTCGCTACGAACGCGATGGCTTCACTTGCATCTTCAGAGGGGCCTTACGCAAGAGCGAACGTTGAGCTCTTCTGGAATACTCCCTTACGTACGGGGAATAGACGTTATTACGATAACTGCCTTTACATGTTTACCCTATTAGCCTTAAGCGGACGCTATCGGATGTGGTTTGCGTAAGAATAAGTTCATAGTTCATTGCGGGAAGAGCCTTCTGTTACCGGAGGCTCTTTTCAATTGAATTATTAATGAAGGAATAAGGGGGCGTTGATGTTGTCGGTCATTCTACATCAGGTTCACACTCGGCGTAAAGCATTGGCTCTTACATTTGATGATGGGCCTAATCCGATCTATACACGAGGAATTCTTGATTTGCTTAAGGAGGTATCAGGAAAGGCGACTTTCTTTATGATCGGTGAGCAAATGGAGAACTATCCCGATGTGGTCAGAGCCGTGGATAGTGAGGGACATGAGATCGGTAACCACACGTATAGCCACCCCTATCTATCACGTATTAGTAAAGACGAATGCAAGCTGGAGCTTAAAAGAACCGAAATTCTGATTCATAAGCTGACGGGGAAGCGACCACGGGTATTTCGACCGCCCTATCTGGAATATAACGAGGACGTCGTTGCGGTCTCGGAGAGTGCAGGCTACAGAATGATTGGTGCTCTGAATTTGGATGCACAGGATTGGGGACAGCCAGGTGCAGGGCATATTTTCGATAAATCACTCGAATGTGTAAGGAATGGAAGTATCCTCATGTTTCATGACGGATATGGTGATCGTTCACAGACGATGCAAGCCGTCGGATGGCTTCTCCAAATTCTGAGTACAAAGGGATATCAACTTGTGACCGTAAGTGAACTATTAGCTTCGGAACAGATGCGAGGGGAAGATTAAGCAAAGATGAATCAACAGAACATAGAGAGCGGTTACGAATGTTGTTGGCTAGGTTATGAGTATATCGATAACGGTCATTTACGTGAAAGCTATAAGAAGCACTGTTCACGTTTGGACATAACCGGTAAATCAACGTTATTGGAATCAGCGCGGAGAGAATTGAAGCTTGCGTTAGCAGCATTACTTGGTCAGCCGCCACTGGAGAGGGAGATTCTAGACATTGGACCGACGATCGTGGTTGGAACCTTCGGTAGCTCTCGGGTATTCGACTCGCTGGCTAAGGAATCCGATATCGCCGAGTTGGGTGTTGAAGGTTATGTCATCCATACTTCAGATGAGGGCAATATCTTTATAGCTGCAGCAACGGATAAAGGAGTGCTCTACGCCGTTTTTCATTTTATTCGCTTACTACAAACAGGGGAGAGCATCGAAGGGCTACGAATTCGTGAAATTCCTAAAAATAGCCTACGCATGATTAACCATTGGGATAATATGGACGGATCGATAGAGCGTGGTTACGCAGGAAATAGTATTTTCTTCTCCGAGAATCGATTTGTAGATGACTTAAGTCGTATCGAGAGCTATGCCCGTTTGTTGGCATCGGGGGGGATCAACGCTGTCGCTATCAATAACGTTAATGTGCACCGTGAAGAATCAAAGCTCATTACAACTCTGTTTCTGTCCGAGGTAGCGAAGGTTGCGAGTATTTTTCGCGCTTACGGGATTCGACTATATCTTAGTGTCAATTTTGCTAGTCCGATAGAAATTGGTGGGATGGGTACGGCGGACCCGCTTGAACCATCGGTGTCTAGATGGTGGGAAGCAATCGTGAATGAGATTTATCGTTTCATCCCGGATTTCGGAGGTTTCCTTGTCAAAGCGGATTCAGAGTTTAGGCCGGGTCCGTTCACGTACGGGAGAAATCATGCAGAAGGTGCGAACATGCTAGCAGATGCGTTAGAGCCATACGGTGGCGAGGTCATCTGGCGTTGCTTCGTTTATAACTGCTTACAGGATTGGCGAGATCGTTCGACGGATAGGGCTCGTGCAGCATATGACCATTTCATGCCACTCGACGGAATGTTTAGGGACAATGTGCTGTTACAGATTAAGAATGGACCGATGGATTTTCAGGTTAGGGAGCCCGTTTCTCCTTTGTTAGGTGGAATGGCACGAACTAATCAATTGCTGGAGCTGCAGATTACTCAGGAGTATACGGGTCAGCAACGCCATCTTTGTTATCTGGTGCCTCAATGGAAGGAAGTTCTTGATTTTGATACCTATGCGCAAGGGGAGCATTCGACGGTCGCGGAAGTGGCGAGTGGCAGATTGTGTGGAAGGAAGCGCGGAGGTCTCGCAGCGGTAATTAATGTTGGGGATCATGCGAATTGGACTGGACACGTTCTGGCTCAAGCTAATTGGTATGGCTATGCTCGTCTAGCGTGGAACCCGCGTTTAAGCTCGGAGCAGATCGCGCGGGAGTGGGTTCTAATGACATTCCGCCACGATATGGAGCTGGAGAGGGTCATTCTGAAGATGCTTCTTAGTTCTTATCCCATCTACGAGGAATACACGGCACCACTCGGAGTAGGTTGGATGGTTAACCCAGATCATCATTATGGTCCCAACATCGATGGCTACGAGTATTCCAAGTGGGGCACCTATCACTATGCGGATTGCCACGGCATTGGAGTTGACCGAACGGTGGGAACCGGCACGGGGTACACAGGGCAGTACCACTCTCCACAGTCGGAATTGTACGAATCTTTGGAGCTATGTCCCGACGAGCTATTGTTGTTTTTCCATCATGTTCCGTACTCTCATGTGTTAAAGTCCGGCAAGACCGTCATTCAGCACATCTATGATTCACACTTTAGGGGAGTGGAACGGGCAGAAAGCTTGGTCCAGCTATGGGATTCTATTGAAGACAAAATCGATAGTAAAAGGTTTGTCCAAGTGAAAGAGCGCCTGATTCATCAGGTAGAGCATGCGGGAGAATGGCGTGATAACGTGAATACTTACTTTTATCGCAAGTCAGGAATCGCGGATGACCACGGTCGCTTAATCTATTAACGATACGTAACGAAAGGTCGGAAGTCGGCATGGTGGTAATTAAAATTCAAGATGTGATCGATGTTCTAATGGCGCCCGTAGGTGATATTCTGGGTAGCATCGACAAGCTCATTGTCGGAAACCCTAGCTCGGAAGTGACGGGAATCGCGGTCACGTTCATAGCGACCCATCATGTTCTGGAGCAGGCATACCATTTAGGAGCAAATTTGATTATCGCGCATGAAGGGACATTCTACTCCCATACGGATTCCATACAACCGCATAGGGGGAGTGACCTCGTTTACAATGCTAAGAAGCAATTTATCGATCATAACGGACTCGCGATCTATCGATTCCACGATTATTGTCATCGTTATGAGCCGGATATCATCATGGAGGGGCTTATTAAAGAGTTAGGTTGGCAGGCATTCGTAACCGAGCAGCTACCTGTGGCAACGGTGATCACTCTCCCTTCTTGTACGGTTAGAGAGGTTGTTGAACATGTCAAGAAACAGCTAGGAATCGGAGCCCTCCGAGCTGTGGGCGATTTGACGATGACATGCGAACGAATCGGTTTGCTCATTGGATATCGAGGAGGGGGAGAGCTCGTAATCCCGATGTTCGACCAGCATAATCTAGATTTGATCCTATACGGTGAAGGGCCTGAGTGGGAGACACCAGAGTATGTAAGGGATGCCATCCACATGGGACAGCGTAAAACACTCCTCGTTGTGGGTCACCTGGAAAGCGAACAGCCAGGGATGAGGCTGCTGGCTGATCGGATCGGAGCTCTTTTTCCTCGTATTCCTGTCCATTTCATACCCGTGAAGCCTGTCTTCCACGTTGTTTAAGTTGAAACAGATCCGTCCCGATGGGGGCGGGTCTAAAGTTAATAATTATTCTATATCTATCCTAAAAGAGTAATCCTTCTTATAATGGGGCTTATAGGCTTAATTAGCTCTCAAGAGGGGTGCTTAACAGTGAATGATAATATCAAAAAGTGGATTGAAGAAGCCACTATCGTAGATATGCAGACTGCTATGGAAGAGGGCACGTTGAGTTCAGAGGATTTGGTTAGCATTTACCTGGAGCGGATTAACGAGTATGATTCGCAAATCAACTCCATCTTGGAAATTAATCCAGATGCGATCGAAATCGCGAGAGCGTTAGACATAGAACGGAGTGAAGTAGGGAGTCGGGGGCATCTGCACGGAATTCCTATGCTGCTCAAAGACAATATCGATACTCAGGATCGCATGCATACGAGTGCGGGTTCTGTAGCTTTGGCTGATTCATATGCTAGTGCCGATGCGTTCGTTGCGTCGCAGCTCCGTTCTGCGGGTGTTGTCTTTCTCGGGAAAACGAATATGACGGAATGGTCTAATTTTATGTCAAGCACAATGCCTGCGGGGTACAGTTCTCGAGGTGGTCTTGTTCTGAGTCCCTATGGTCCAGGCGAGGTGTTCATTAGTGGTTCAAGCTCTGGATCAGCAGCGGCAATCGCTGCTAATCTAGGCGCAGCGGCGATCGGTACGGAGACGGCGGGATCTATAGTGGGTCCAGCATGTCAAAGTTCCGTTGTAGGCATCAAGCCTACAGTGGGATTAATTAGTCGGACGGGCATTATTCCTATTTCAAGCAGTCAGGATACACCGGGTCCAATAGCGCGAACAGTTAAGGATGCCGCGATTATTTTAGGTGCTCTAACCGGTGTTGAGGATAAGGATTCGACTAAGTGGTTAAGCGATACCCAGGCATATAATGACTATACTCCATTCTTAGATACAACTTATCTCCAACAAGCGAGGATAGGTATTCCAAGGCATTATTATAAGCATTTAGACGAAGAGAGGCTTGCTATCATGGAAGCAGCAATTGCGACCTTGAACAATGAGGGGGCCACAATTGTTGATCCCGTTTCTCTCCACATTGAGCATAATGATTGGAATAACGATGTTATTACCTATGAATTTAAGAAGGGTCTTAATGATTACTTCTCACATCTATCTGATTCTGTCCCGATACATTCCTTACAAGAGCTGATTGCTTATAACTGTGACCATGCAGAGGATGCTTTGAAGTATGGGCAAGACACGCTAATCAGGTCAAATGATAACACACTGACCGAAGCGGCCTACCTCCAGAAAAAACAAGAAATCTCGGAGCTGGCACGCACTGAAGGAATTGACTATGTTCTAGATAAATATCAGCTAGATGCATTGCTGTTACCTGGTGACGTTGATGGGATGTATATTGCCGCACGCTTAGGCTATCCTTTAATTTCAGTTCCAGCGGGCTATGTCCATGACGGTACAGTGGATTCCGATGGAGATTCAACTAAAGGACCATTTGGAGTTGTGTTCTCAGGAAGAGCCTATAGTGAATCTGTATTAATTAAAATAGCGTATGGGTTTGAGCAAGCAACTCATCATCGTGTTCAACCTGATCTAGCGAGATTGTAATTCACTTTAACAAAAAGCCTTATCCGTCCCCACTTCAGGGAAGGATAAGGCTTTTAGCTGTCCACGTTAAACACTATGCGAGAGCACCAGGCCACCATAAATGAATGCAGCCACAATAACGATGGCAGGATGAACGCGAAACTTTGTCATCGCCAATAGGGCTACAGCGGCTATACCGGTGGATTGCCAGATTCCGATTGTTGAAGCGGATATTTCGGCCATTTCCCAGGTTAGCAATAGCATCATAATGGCGATAACGGGCTGTACAAGCAAGGTCATCCCTTTGACAGCAGACGATTGCCGATATTTGTTCAATATTTTAAGCAGCACAATTAGGGCAACAGCAGAAGGAGCAACGGTAGCTAACGTTGCAATAATGGCTCCGAACCAACCAGCCACTTGATAACCTACAAAAGCGGCGATTTTGGTGGAAATGGGTCCGGGCAATGCATTCGATACTGCGAGGACATCTGCAAATTCAGCATTCGTAATCCAACTGTAGTGGGTAACGACTTCTTGCTGCATTAAAGGAATGGAGGCTGGTCCACCGCCATAGCCTAATAAATTCGCGACAAAAAACCCCCAGAAAAGCTCAAGCAAATCCGACAATAGACTCATGAGGATGCGTCCTTCTGCTTTTTACGCTTTTTATAACGATCCATCCACGACAGATGGAATGCACCGTAGCCCAGAAAGAGAACAACAACAATCCCTGGGTGCAGCTGTAAGGTGTTTAATAGCAAAAATGCGATCAGGCTAAACAGGATGGCGAATGTCTTCCCCAAACCTTTCCACGCCTTGGAAATAAACTCATAACCCATCATTGCGAGCATGACCAGTATGACCGGACGGACTGCAGCGATCATCCCCATAACGACTTTAGAATGTTGAAGGGAATACAGCGTTCCGAGTAAAGCGATAACAGCAATACTTGTTGGCAGGATATGAGATACAACGGCAACAATAGCTCCAGAAGTTCCCTTCAATTTATATCCGAGATAAGCGGCCATCTTAGGTGCGATTGGACCGGGAAGTGCATTAGCAAGGGCTAGCGTTTCCCCGAATTCATCATCATCGACCCAGTGGTAGCGGGTGATTGCTTCATAACGGATAAGCGGTATAACAGAAGGCCCTCCACCGTATCCTAATATTCCTGTTCGTCCCATAGCGAATATGATGTCTTTATACGTTGTTAATCCTGCAGGCATCCAGTATTCTCCTTACAATTTCATAACTATTCTACTCTTGCTTCGTTTGAATGGTCTGTACCCTTATTATTGTTGAGGGGCATTGACAACCATCACTGGACAATCTGCCAGATGAAGAATGCCCTGACTTACACTACCTAGCATACTTCCAACAAACGCACTGTATCCACGCGATCCAATAATAATATAACGAACGTTTTGATTCAAAGCCTCATTGCAGATTTCTTCTTTAGGTATACCTACTCGCATTTTGGCATTGAACTTGATTCCGGAACTCTCAAGGATGTGCAATCCGGGAGCTATCGCTTCCTCATACAGGGATTGTTGATAGGCTTGTATATCCGAATCACTGAAGAAGCGTTTGGAATTAGGAGTATTCAGGCTAGGCTGTACGTTGAGTAATAGGATCGCCTCGTTAAATTTCCCCGCCATTTCAATCGCTACTCGTAATGCTTCTTGCGCGCTGTTAGAGCCATCAAAGGGCACAATAATGTTTTGTCGCATATCCCTTCATCCCCTCTTGTTCATAGTTGAAATGATGTGGTACGAGCCTTCTCATTCTATTATATCCGTATGCGATTGTTCACGACTATCGTTTTCTTGTCAGGCTATCATTCTTGTTAAGCCACACATCCTCACAATTAATAAATATTTAATAATTGTTTTAGACGCAGTTTACAACTGCTTTAGGAGGATTTTAGAAGCGGGGGCTAAGATGAATGTATGGAAGCCGAGAGGTAATTCCAATATTGATCCCTTAGGAGGATAAGGAAATGAATAAGAAATTCGTCATGATCGGAGCAGGAGTGGTGGCAGGAAGTGTGCTATTGATGTCATCGGTATACGCGGGAATAGGAACTACCCCGGGATATGATACTTACAAATCGGCCATCAAGAATACGGCTTCTACAGTGGATAATGCTACGCAGAAGATTAACCTATCTGTTGAAGATAACGGTAAGGTGCTGCTGCAGGTAAATTCCACGTTGAAGTCAGGTAACAATGATCAATCGAGCAGCGCTAATATTGCTCTACTAAGCGGGCAGACGGAGCAAAGCATTCAAATCTTTAATCAGGACGATAAGGCAATCATCAAGATGGGCAATTCAGAGGTGTATCAAGTCGTGGAGAAGAGTGACGAGGAGAAGGGAAGCGGCGACGAAGGTAGGGAACATAGAAAACTAGAAGACCCGGCCTTCGCTCAGGAGATGGAAAATGTAATCGATGCATTGGTTGGTAATCTGAAAAACAAGGTAACTTTGAAGGACAATGGAACGGCTAAGGAGATTGGGCTTCACCTAGAAGGAAGTCAGCTTCCAGCCCTTGTTAACACTGTAGGTTCACTCGTCATTCGAGAGGGTGGACGCGAACATAGCGATAAGCTGCAACTAGATTCGGGTGATACCTTCGGTGTTAACCTGCAAAGCATTCATGACAGTCTTCCGAAGCTGACGACTGATATCCGAATCCAATCCGTTAATTTGGATGCTGACGTGAACGCCAACAATCTAATCACGAACCACACGGCCGAAATCCAAATTATCGGCAAAGACAACGAAGGAACTAACCATCAGGTGTTCATTAAACTCAGTGTCGATGCATCCGATTTCAACACCACAATTCCTGACACAGTAGATTTAAAGGGGAAGAAAGTGGAGAAGGTACAGCCTTTTAAGGAAGAAGGATTTAAACGTTGGAATAAATAGGGGAAAACAATCAGTTGAGCCGCTAAGTAGCTAGGTTGGAGAGCGTCTTCCCGCCAAGTGATAGTAGGCGCTCTCTCTTTTCTATAATAGAAGGAGGTCGTTATTGTTGGAGAACATTGTTGAGATAGAAGGACTAACGAAAACCTTTCGTAATCAAAGGGGGATTCGTGAGATTGACCTCAATGTGCAGAGAGGAGATATATACGGGTTTTTCGGACCTAATGGTGCAGGCAAGACAACCGTGATGAAGATTATGTGCGGTTTAAGCAGAGCGGACAAAGGTAAAGTTCGGTTATTCGGATATGATGTTACCACGCATTATGAACAGGCTATAACTAAGGTAGGTGTGCTGATCGAAACAGCGGAAGCCTACAACTATATGAGTGGCAGAAGAAATTTGGAGCTTGCGGCGAGAATGTATCCGGGGCTTCCACGCAGGCGCATAGACGAAGTGCTTGAGCTAGTTGGCTTGGACAACGTAGGGCAGGAGAAGGTGGGGCAATACTCGCTTGGTATGAAGCAGCGATTGGGTTTAGCTTCAGCGATACTGTCGAGACCGGAGCTGCTCATTCTGGATGAGCCAACGAATGGACTGGACATAGAAGGAACGGTACAGATTCGCGAGATTGTTATGCGATTGGCTCGTGAGGAGCACACCACATTTTTTATTTCTAGCCATCTCATCCACGAGATGGAGCTCATGTGTAACCGTATTGGCATCTTGTATAACGGCAAGCTAATTCGCGAAGGGCTTAAGTCCGAATTGCTAGAAGGACGCTTCGCAACACTCGAAGATCTCTTCCTCCATGAGGTAAAAGAAGAAAGGGGGGCAATCGCCCATGCATAGCCTATACGCTAACGTCTGGAACGAAACCTTGAAGATGACATTTAAGAAAAAGACTTGGTTTTTTATGGCGATAACGCTGATTATTCCGATAGGAGCGGGCATACTCCTTGCCAATTTTCAAAGCAATATCGGGATTAGTGCCGTTTCTTCAAGCGATTTTCCGATGACTATGCTCGGATTATTCACGGTATTGTTCCTGCCACTCTTTGTATTCATGGGTGCTGCGGATCAGTTTTCGGGAGAGCTAGGGGATCGCACGCTGAAAATAGTACTGACGAGACCGATTTCACGCTTCAAAGTATTTGCGTCTAAACAACTGTCACTAGGTATTTATATTGCCGCGTATTTACTCCTCGCGATGATTGGATCAGTGGTCTCAGCCGTGTTCTTAAGGGGTGGATTATCAGAGTTTGCTATTCTCGACGTATTGATCGCATATGGTGCGGCATTCCTTCCTCTTGCTGTGCTAAGTATTATAGCCGTTTTTCTCGCGCAGTTTTTTACAAGCAGTAGCGGTGCGATAACGGTAAGTATTTTGCTGTACATTGCTGTGAAGGGGAGTTCGTTTTTCTTTCCGCAGGTATCTACTTATTCCCCAACAGCTTACTTGAATTGGCACACGTTATGGTTAGGCAACACTATGGGAAATGGTCAGGTATGGAGTGTATTTATGTTTTTGCTGGCATGTAGTATATTGTTTTTTACAGTGGGGTTTTATTTGTTTGATAAAAAGGAGCATTAGTCGTGTCTATTCGTTTAAGGCTCGTTCTCTCTTATCTAGCTATGCTTGTCGTGCCGTTCGTGCTGATCATTTTGACGGTTATGGTGATCTTTCATTTTGTCGCGAAGAACGATAATCCAATTAAAAAGTTTATCGAGCAGGATGAAAGTACCTACAACGATATCAAGCTGATGAGTTTGCGTGAGCCGGAATCTTTGCTTAAGAGTTCTGTAGCTACAGAGCTTGATAAACGTTTAAGCAAATTCAATAAACAACTGATTATTCGAATTGATGATGAACTTGTGTATACATCAGCACAATTAAGCTCGTCTAATATGTTAACGGAATTACCTGCTTTTGGATCAAGCGATGATACTGATGACATATTCAGAGGCAAGCATGCGATAATACGTCATGAGGACTTTATATTACCGGATAAGCGCGAAGGATCGGTTTTCGTCGTAATGGATAATAACCCTTTTCTAGATGTTGGCGAACAGAATTATATCTGGTTTGCTGTCGTTGTCCTTGTTATCCTTGCTCTGACCAATGGGGTGCTGACTTTTATGGTTTCGCGCAGCATCATTAGGCCGTTGAAAGCTTTGCAGAAGGCTACAGAGGAAATAAAGGATGGAAATCTAGATTATGAAGTCAAGCCACGATCTAAGGATGAGATCGGGAAGCTTAGCGTTGCTTTCGAGGAGATGCGCTTGAGGCTTAAGGAAACGGTTGAGCTGCAGATTCAGTATGAAGAGAGTCGTAAGGAGCTCATATCTAACATTTCCCATGATTTGAAAACACCTGTTACTGCGATTAAAGGGTATGTTGAAGGTATAATGGATGGAGTGACGAATTCACCCGACAAGCTGGACCGCTATGTAAAGACGATTTTTACTAAAGCTATGGATATGGATCGAATGATTGATGAGCTCTTCTTAATTTCTAAGCTAGATTTGGGTAAAATGCCTTTTCACTTTGAACAGGTAGATATGGGCGCTTATTTGCAAGACTGTGCACAAGAGTTATACTTTGATATGGAAAAGAGAGGCATTAAGCTCAAGCTCGATGCTCTGCCAGAGGAAGAGATCCTCATCAAGGCAGATCGCGAGAAGCTAAAGCGTGTGCTTATCAATATAATTGAAAATGCAATGAAGTATATGGATAAAACGGATGGTAAAATCAGTCTGAGTATTCATGCGAAAGACAGTAAGGCGGTAATTCGTGTTAGGGATAACGGTCAGGGTATCGCTGAGGATGCGCTTCCGCATATTTTTGATCGGTTTTATCGTGCAGATCCTTCACGTAACTCGACAACTGGAGGAAGCGGTCTCGGATTGTCGATTGCCAAACAGATTGTGGAAGAGCATGGGGGTCAGGTTTGGGCTGAAAGTGAGCTGAGTAAAGGCACAACCATCTATGTCGAGCTACCCGTGTGGATGAAGCGTTAGGGAGAGGAGGCAGATGATGAGCAAAATACTGATTATTGAAGATGAGCAGAGTATTGCAGAGCTGGAGCGAGATTATCTAGAGATTAATGGCTATACTGTCGATATTGAGAACAGTGGAGATAAAGGGCTACAGCGTGCGCTTAATATGGATTACGATCTCATTATTCTTGATCTTATGCTGCCGAAGGTAGATGGCTTCGAGATTTGCCGTAAAATCCGCGGGGAGAAGGATATCCCCATTATTATGATATCCGCCAAGAAAGAGGATATCGATAAGATTCGTGGTTTGGGTTTAGGTGCGGACGATTATATGAGTAAACCCTTTAGCCCAGGAGAGCTTGTTGCTCGGGTGAAAGCACACTTGTCCCGTTATGAAAGGCTCAGCGGACGGAAGGAAGCACGGAATGATGAAATTCGTATTCATGGCTTGCGGATAGACAAGACAGCTCACCGTGTTTTCGTAAATGAGAAAGAGATTACTTTTACAACGAAGGAATTTGATTTATTATGTTACTTGGCAATAAATCCGGACCGGGTATTTAGTAAAGAGCAGTTGTTCGACCATATCTGGGGCATGGATGCGATGGGTGAGATTGCGACAGTGACCGTGCATATCCGCAAGCTTCGTGAGAAAATAGAACTCGACCCGTCCGACCCCCAATACATAGAGACGATATGGGGAGCGGGCTATCGATTTAGAATATAAGGTGATTGGGGTGTGAGGCAGCTGAGAAGCTCCAGCCCTCAACGATCACCAATTGCGCTGTATAGTTAGGTGAGAGCGAACTACAGCATCAACTCGGCGCTTTTACATGTGAATGTGGCTCAATTAATCTAATAAGCTTCTATTTAGAAAGGCGGATTTTTATTTATGTTTGATTATGTAAAAGCGATTATACTCGGAATTGTAGAAGGATTAACGGAGTTCCTTCCGGTATCGTCCACAGGTCACATGATTTTGGTAGGGGATATTCTCAATTTTGATGGACCAGCAGCGGATACGTTCAAGATCGTCATTCAATTGGGTGCTGTAATGGCTGTTCTAATCCTCTATTGGAAAAGATATATGGACATGTTGAAGGGCTTAGTCACCTTGAACTTCAAGGCTAAGAAGAAGTTGAATGCGATTCATATGATTATCGCGATGATCCCGGCTCTTATTGTTTATTTAATATTTAAAGATGTGATCAAGGAACAATTATTCGGCCCCGCCCCCGTACTGATTGGTTTAGTTGTCGGCGGTATTTTGTTGCTTGTTGCAGTACGGGTTAAGCGTAAAGTGACAGCTGAAAATACAGATGATATCACCTATAAACAAGCTCTTGGCATCGGATTGTTTCAATGCTTGGCGCTATGGCCTGGATTTTCTCGTTCGGGATCGACGATTTCCGGAGGCTTGCTACTCGGGACAAGTCAGAAGGCAGCCGCGGACTTTACCTTCATGATCTCGGTTCCGGTTATGCTAGGCGCTACGGTACTGGATATGTATGATAGCCGTGAATTGTTGACATCGGATAACTTGCTGTTATTTGCAATTGGTTTCGTAGCAGCCTTTATCGTTGCCATGATTGCGGTCGTGACCTTCTTGAATCTAATCAAGCGACTTAGACTGGAGTGGTTCGCACTCTATCGGTTTGTGCTCGCTGCCGTATTCTACTTATTCTTGATGTAGCTTTATCGGCTGTACTGTTGACGGTAGCGGTTAGGGGTCAAACCTGTCATCTGCTTAAACAGATGATGAAACCTCTTCATATCGTTAATTCCTACTCGATAGGCAATCTCTGCAATTGTAAATGTGGCCAATGAAGGATCGATAAGCAGCTTACAGCTGCGGTCGATCCTTTCTTTATGCAACAGGGTAGTGAAAGCTAGTCCGGTATGATCGGACAAATTACGTTGAAGCTGTCTTTCCCCAATTCCGATCTGCTGGGCAACCTGAGTGATTGTCAGCTTTTCATGGAGATGCTGCCGTATATACGCTAGGGCATTGTCCATTCTTTTGGCTGTCGTGTTGATGATCTCTGCTTCTATATTCGGCTTCATGGCTCGTTCCATTCCGATGAGTAGCTGGAGGAGTAAGCCACATAGCATTGTCTCGTAGCCTGTTCTTTTGTTCTCAAACTCCATATGCAGGGACTCGAATAGTCGACTGAATTCACCAGATTTCTCGCGCATTTGCAGCCAGCTGCCAGTCTGAGCGTTGATCTCATTAAAATGATAAAGCCCATATTCGGAAGCTAAAGTGGATGTTAGAAAGGAGAAAATCGTTTCGTCGAAAATGCAGTTCCCAATAATCAGAGGCTGCTTAGGGTTATGGGAGGAGGGACGAAAAATATGGGAAACGCCGATTGGAAGGAAGAACAAATCTCCTTGTGAGACGCGAATTGTCTTATCCTCGATATAATGAAACCCACTACCCGCCCATACATAGCATATTTCTATGAAATCGTGCTTGTGCTCCGGCAAGTCGAATTTCTCGTTAACCCGATTGACGAAGAGAGATAAACCATTCGAGAAAAACTGCTCCCCCTTTTCAATCATCAGACTCGGTTTCCGCATGTTTTACATCCTTTCCTCTTGTTCATTTGAAGTCACTATATACCTATAAGAGTACGTAATCAACCCATAACTTTCGACGTTCAATTTTCTACAATAGAGTAGACAATATACAATCTCTTAAGGAAGTGTTGATAATGAGCTGGAAGGCTGCATGGATATGGGGAGATGGGGAAGTAAGCCCGCGTAATGAATGGAGATGTTTTCGTAAAACGTTCGATATTCCAATGGAGGGCGCGGGGGATGCAACCTTGCGAATTACGGCAGATTCACGGTACGTACTCTATGTTAATGGTACTCAGTTAGGACGAGGTCCGGTGCGCTCGTGGCCATTCGAACAAGCCTATGATACTTATGACGTTGGACATTTGCTAAAACCCGGTGAGAAAAACACAATCGCGGTGCTGGTCATGCACTTTGGAGTTTCAACCTTCTACTATATACGAGGACGCGGAGGGCTGTTGGCGCAGCTCGATTTCGGCTCTGATACAGTTTCCGTTTCAACAGATGCAACCTGGATAACATCAAAGCACCTTGGACAGCATCCAAGATCGCCGCGCATGTCTTGTCAGCAGGCTTTTGCCGAATATGTGGATGCCTCATCTTGGGATCAGAACTGGATTCAGCCTGACTATGATGATTCAGAGTGGCTGAATGCCACAGCTCTTGGGCCAGTTGGCATGGAGCCGTGGACGAAGCTGAAACCGCGTGACATTCCTATGCTGACAGAGGAAATCGTCTATCCTGTGCGCGTAGAATCATTGGCTAAAGTAAAATCATTTAATCTGTCTACTGCTATTGACGTTCGTTCGGTGTTGGTTGAGGGAAGTGAGGATCATGCCAACGTTGTACAATTTACTGGATATGTAGCAACTTCGATTCGGACGAGTCATGCAGGCCAAGCAACACTTGGTTTTCTAGCTTGTGGTGAATGCTTGCAGGGATTTTCCTTGAATGGGGAAATCGTGGATATAGGCCAGTTCTATGGGGTCGATCCGGAGCGATACTTGGATGTAGAGCTTCTTGAAGGGGATAACCTGCTTCTCATTGACGTGTCTAGTAAGGTTCACACGGGTAAGCTTCAAATCGGCGTATACGCGGAGGAATCGATGAAGCTCGAGTTTGTCTCACCGCTGCCTCCGTTGGTGGAGCCTGAGCAATCTGCCTTCTACGCAGTAGGTCCTTTTGACTCTGTAGTACTCTTAGATCATCAGACAAATCGCGAGGTGGACACGGAGCAAGTTGAATACAAAGCCGTGCTTGAATCGGTCAAACGAGCGGAGCATTTGGAAAACTACTCTCATTGGCTTCGCCCGATTGAGTTGAAACACGTATCGGAGGCTGATGTTTTTAGTCTATGCGTATGGAAGAAGGACAACGTTAAGCTCGCAGTTCCCGCACAGCTTCAGAATGTAATCCTACCAAGTGTCGAAGCGGGTGTTGTACCTGTATTCGAAGGCTTCGATACTGAAATTCTGCTTGATTTCGGCAAAGAGTATTCCGGTTACTTAAGCTTCGAGGTTGAAGCGACTGAGGGGACCATTCTGGATTGGTACGGGTTTGAGTATATGTCAGGGGAATACCGACAGGAGATGTACGGGCTTGATCATACGCTTAGATACGTTTGCCGAGCCGGTCGACAAAAGTATTCAACTCCGATACGCAGAGGATTCCGTTATTTGGCTCTAACCGTTCGGAATGCCGCAACTCCTGTGCATATTTATGGCATTACCTTCGCACAAAGTAATTATCCCGTTGCTGAGGTTGGTAGGTTCGAATGCTCGGATCCGCTGCTTAACGATATTTGGGAGATCAGTAGGCACACGACGAAGTTATGCATGGAAGACACGTTCGTTGATTGTCCAGCCTTTGAGCAGGTATTCTGGGTAGGAGATAGCCGTAATGAAGCGCTTGTAAGCAACTACTTGTATGGAGTGCAGGATATTCTGAAGCGCTGCCTGCGGCTCGTTCCGGGTTCCAAGCATCAGACACCTTTGTACGCGGATCAGGTTCCAAGCGGATGGAGCAGCGTCATTCCGAATTGGACTTTCTTCTGGGCAATTGCCTGCTATGAATATTATGAACAAACAGATGACAAGGCTTTTGCTGTTGAGATGTACGATCACATCCGGTTCACGATGGAACATTATTTGCAGAAAATCGATAAGAGTGGTCTGTTTAACGTGAAAGGCTGGAATCTGCTCGATTGGTCCCCGATTGACCAACCGAATGACGGGATCGTAACGCATCAGAACACGTTCCTAGTTCAAACGTTACGTGTGACTGCCAAGATGGGAACGTTAGCAGGGGATATCGAAGGAGCAACGCGCTTTAACGAAGCGGCGGAACGACTTGCTGTTGCAATCAATGAGCAACTCTGGGATGAGGAGAAGCAGGCTTATATCGACTGCATCCATGCCGATGGCCGTCGTTCGAACGTTATTAGTATGCAGACTCAGGTTGTCGCTTCGTTAACGGGTGTAGCGCAAGGTGAGCGCAAGCAGGTTATCGATCGTTATTTGTTAAATCCACCATCACATTTTGTGCAAATTGGCAGCCCATTTATGTCTTTCTTCTACTATGAAGCTCTAGCAAATGTCGGTGGAGTAGGGTTGATCTTGGATGATATCCGCAAAAATTATGGCAATATGATTGAGCATGGGGCGACGACATGCTGGGAACAGTATCCGAATTTCGCCGAAAATCGTGCCAATCCGGACATGCTTACACGTAGCCATTGTCATGCTTGGTCATCTGCTCCGGCGTATTTCCTTGGCCGGGAAGCACTTGGCGTACGTAGCCTTGCACCGGGCTGGAGCGTCGTTGAGATCGCACCGGTTCCAAGTGAGCTCGCATGGGCCCGCGGAAGTGTACCACATCCAGCGGGTGGACGAATCGATGTATCTTGGAAAGCGGACGAAAGTCGTCGCAAGATAGAGCTGATAGTATCGTATCCGTCAGATGTGACTGTACGTATTAAGCTTCCTGATGGTTATGATGGCGACATTATTGAAACGAAGCTGGAGAGAATGTTGTAAGCGACTATTATGTCGATCGACACAAAACCAGCTAATCGTTGGTCAAAGGAATGATAATGTGTAAGGAAACCCCTTTTTTAACATGGCGCAACGTGATGTAGTCACTTGTTGGTGCAAACAATCACGGCTGCCTTGTGGGGTTTTCTTTCACTTTTTTTCTTATCGTAGTTCGCTCTCATACGGGAATTAACCCTTTGAGTTTAATGTAATTGATAACCTATGAGCATAATGGTACTCTAAATAACTGTAAGCGATTACAACTGGGTGGAGGGGTTGCATGTATCGCGTTCTGCTCGTAGAAGACGAAATTTTGGTGAGGCTTGGATTGAAAAACTCGATCGATTGGAATCGATTTCGCATGCAAGTCATTGCGGACGTAGCCAATGGCGCGGAGGCTTGGGACGCATACAAGAAGATGCAGCCGGACGTCGTTATTACGGATCTGAAGATGCCGGTGATGGGCGGACTGGAACTGATTGCGAAAATCAGAAGCGTAAATCCGCACACGCAGCTCGTTATATTGACATGCTTGGAAGAATTCGAGCTTGCCAGGAAAGCGATGTCTCTCGGAGTTCGCGATTATATCGTTAAGCATAGTGTGTCCACTGAAGAATTGGAGACGGTTCTTTCCAAGCTGGAGAACGAACTTGCGAGAACTGCGGAGAAGACGCCCGCGGGGACGATCGTATCGGAAGCGGATATCGGAATCCTCAAGGAGAATTTGCTTAAGGGTTATTTGTTCTTAAACCGTTACTCTCCGGAAGAATTCGGCCGGAAGGCGGAGGAAGTGAACCTAACCTTAAGTCCCCGGCAGATTATCGTCTGCGCGATGGAGATCGATGCGTTCGACCGTTTGCGCGAGAAATTCAAAGACGATAAAGGTCAACTGGTTCGCAGTTCCTTGTTGAACGTGCTCAACGAGGTAATCAAACTCTACGGTCTCAGCGAAGTGTTTCATGATCACGATAACCGATACGTCATCTTATTCAGTTATCCGGGTTCGGACGGCGAGAAGGAAATCGAAGAATCTTTGTATCGAATGCTTGGGCATATCCGGAGAGTGATGACGACCTATTTCAACGTCGTCGTATCGTTCGGGATTAGTAGCAGGGAGAACGGGTTTCCTCATCTACGACGGCAATATCGGGAGTCTGTGGAAGCGCTCGGGCCCGCATTCGCGAAAGGAACCGGAAAAAATTACGTGTGGGGGAGAAAAGGAGACGACGAGCTTTCCCCGGAGACGAAAAGCCGAATTCTAGCTTTAGCCGACCTTTGGGAGCCTGCAAGCGTTAAGTACCGGTCGGGCTTCGCAGAGAGGCTGAACGAATTTCTAGACAGGAAGCTTTTTCGCGCGCGGACGGAGGCTTTAAGAGCATTTATGCAATGGTTGCACGATCCCGTTCTATCCTTGCGACTTACGGGGGAAGAGATGACTGTTTTGTGCTCCGCTTATGCCGAGCGTCTCGTTCAAGCAGGCACGCTAGACGCGATGATCTGCCTATACCAAGATTACGTAAGGGAGATTATCGGCCTCTTGGCCGCTCGGAAGAGAACGAGCAGTTCGGTGACGCTGGCACTGCGTTATATCGAATCTCATTTCGCGGATGACCTCTCCTTGCAGCAAGTTGCGGATGTGGTATCCATGAATGCAAATTACTTCAGTACGTTGTTCAAGAAAGAAATGAAACTTAATTTCATCGACTACTTATTGCAATACCGCGTGGAGAGGGCCAGAGAGCTGTTCTTGAATTCGAACCTGAAATCTTACGAGATCGGGGAACGGGTCGGCTTTGCTAACACTAGCCATTTTAGCCGAGTATTCAAGAAGGTGCTCGGCGTGAGTCCCCGGGAGTATCGCAAGCAATGGGATGAGGGAGCATCGGAGGATGACCAGCATGAAATGGGTTAGGCGGCTCGGAAGAAACCGAAGTTTACGATACCAGCTTCGGTTATCCTTTATTTTGATCAGCTTGATCGCCTTAATCCTGAGTGCTTTGCTTACTTACTTTGGCGTGCTCGGCATTCTGGAGAAAAAAACAAACGAGTCATCGATGCAGTACTTTTTGCAAGCCGGAGATTCGATTAACGAATTCCGCGAAGAAATCGATAAGATGACGAAGCAATTGCTGATCGATCCCAAGTTTCAGCAATTTCTGGACAACAATCTGACGGAAATCCCGAGCCGAATTCAATTGCACAGAGAGATTATGCAGGAAATGGATGTTTATTTAAGGAACTATGACTATTTGGATTCGATTTATCTGTACGCGGACGATGGCAGAGCTATCGGTGTTAATGGGCAAAAATCAGCTTTGATCAACGATAGCTTAAAGCAGGGGCACTTTTATTCTTCTAATAGTTATCATCAAGTCTTGCTTTCTAATATGAAACACACGTTCCCGAGCATCGTATGGTCCGGGGCCAATCGCAGCGAAGATTTCGGGGAACCTTCGCAGCCGGTGGCTGGACGGGATAGCGCAAGAAACATCATTACAGCGGCACGATCGGTGAAATCCTTGTATCAAAGCCTTCCTTCCGCGATTCTGATCCTCAACGTCAAAGAAGAGAAGTTATTTACCCTATATAACAATCTGAAATCCAAATTGAACGGACAAATCTACATTTGCAATCGATCCGGACAGGTTATTTCGCACGTTGACAAGCAAATGCTAGGCTCGGAGAGCAAGGCGTGCAGACAAATTCCCGATGGCTCGGAAAGTGGAAGCTTGAAGAAACAAGACGAACAAATCGTCTATTCCCAGATCGAGTTGACGGATTGGATGATGGTGAAGGAAGTGCCGATTCACGAATTTATCGGAGATATCCTGAATTTGCGCTATCAAATGTTCTGGATCGTGGGAGTCAGTTTTATCGCCGCATTTATCGCGTCCGCGCTATGGATCAAAAAGGTAACGAGACCGATGCATAATCTGATGGAAGCGATGGGCATGGTGGAGAAGGGCAAGCTGGAAATCATTCTCGAAGATGGCGGCATGAACGAATTCTCCCGCTTAAGCAGCGGATTCAACAGGATGTCGGTAGGGATTAAACAGTTGATCGAGCAAAACAGGCTAGCGGAAAAGGAAAAGACGAAGGCTGAAATCCAAATGTTGCAGGCGCAGATTAACCCTCATTTTTTATTCAATACATTAAACACGATAAAGTGGATGTCCGTCGTCAATAAATCGGACAACATTACGAAGAGCATTACTTCATTAAGTAATTTACTGCGGCCGATATTCAAAAATACGGCGTTGCTATGCACGCTGAAGGAGGAATTGGAGTACGCGGATCATTATATTACGATCTTGAATTACCGCTACGGGGAAGGGGTGGAGATCGAATATTCGGTAGCTCCCGAACTCATGAACGATAAAGTTCCACGATTCGTTCTGCAGCCGTTGATCGAGAATTCAGTTCTGCATGGATTCGAGCGAAGCGGTTATGCGGGCAAGATCCGAATAGAAGCCCAGGAATGTCGCCCGTATTTGATCGTTCGGGTGATCGATAACGGGCAAGGCATGTCCGACGAGAAACAAATTCGGGTACGGCAATGGATGGAATCCGACCACATGGATGATCAGGCGGAGACGTCCGATGAAGCTGCTTACGGGATTGGTCTGAGAAACGTGTATCGTAGAATTCGTTTGAATTTCCCGGAATGTCCGACGCTTACGATTTCTAGTCCCTCGTCGGGGGGCTTATGCGTCGAATTTGCTATTCCGATCTCAGACACCTGAATAACAGCAAACAAATCCGAATATAAGGCAACTCCTTAAAGGCAAGCAATCGAAATGGGGAATCTTCCGAAAAACGATCACTTTTTTCGGAGATTCGATCATTTTGCTGCTGCCTTTTTGCTTTTATCATAAGAACTACGAAATGATGCGAGGGCACAGCGTGAGGAGGAGCAAACTTGGAGGCAAAGGCGGCGACCGGGTGGTCGAGAGGCCGGAAAAAGAAACGGAAATACAGCATCAAATTGTTATTGATGGCTCTACCTTTTATCGTTGCGGTTTTCTTGTTTTACTATGTTCCCTTATTCGGATGGATCTATGGCTTTTACGATTACAAGCCGGGCATCCCTCTTGCGCAATCGGAGTTCGTCGGGCTTAAATATTTGCGGATCGCCTTTATGGAGCAGGGGATGGATCTCGTGCGGGTATTAAAAAATTCGCTTGTTCTGAGCTTCTTGGGTATTTTGGTATCACCTGCGTATGTTCTGTTTGCGATTTTGCTGAACGAGATGAGGGGGAAATGGTTCAGAAAATGGGTTCAAGTGACGACGACATTGCCGAATTTCATTAGCTGGGTGCTCGTGTATTCCGTGTTTTACGTTTTCTTCGCCGTGTCGGACGGCGTGGTCAATAACGTGCTGCTCAAGCTGGAATGGCTGCACAATCCGTTCAACTTCCTAGGAAATAGCGACATTGCTTGGGCGTTCCAGACGCTAGTTGGGTTGTGGAAAGGGCTTGGCTGGGGAGCGATCATCTATTTGGCTGCTATCGCGGGAATCGATCAAGAGTTGTACGATGCAGCCAAAGTCGACGGCTCTGGAAGATTTCGAACGATATGGCACATCACGGTTCCTGGAATCATGCCGACGTTTATCGTGCTGCTGTTGCTCAACGTCAGCAACATGCTGAACAACGGCTTCGAGCAATTTTACGTTTTCTATAACGCGTTGGTCGCAGATAAGCTGGAAGTTATCGATTACTACGTTTACAAGATCGGGTTAGAGACGAACGACTTCTCCTACTCAACCGTGCTGGGTATGTTCAAGACGGTCGTTAGCGTTACCGTTCTGTTCAGCGTGAACTGGATCGCCAAAAAAGTACGTGGAGAAAGCATCATTTAACAGGAAGGAGAGGAATCTGCCCTTGAGACGCGAGCGTATTCTCGACATCTCTTTTCATGTCTTTAACTATACCTTTTTCGCGATCTTCGCATTGTGCTGTGTGTACCCCTTTTATTACATCCTGATTAATTCCGTAAGCGATCCGATCATGGTGACCAAGGGAATCTATTTATGGCCGAAGGGCTTCAATGTGACGGTTTATCAGGAAATGCTGGGTCAGCGGTCAATTTCAGTCGCGTTTGGGGTTTCACTTTCACGAGCCGTGCTCGGAACGATCCTAACTGTCTTCAGTTGCGCACTGTTCTCGTACATCATCACGAAGAAGGAAATGCCATTTCGCAAAACGGTTTATCGTTTCGTCGTCGTTACTTTGTACTTGAACGCGGGACTGATTCCCTGGTACCTCACGATGAAAATGCTTGGATTGAAAAACAGCTTCCTGCTCTATATTTTGCCTTCCGTCATCGTCGGCTTTTTCGTCATTTTGATGAAAACGTTCATCGAACAAATCCCAGTGGCGCTTGAGGAAGCCGCGGTTGTTGAGGGTGCCGGATTTTTTACGATATTCGCGAAAATTATATTTCCGGTTTCCTTGCCGATCATCGCGACGATTACCGTGTTTAACGCGGTGAACCAATGGAATTCCTGGATGGATAATTTGTTTCTAGTGAACGACCCGAATTTGCAAACACTGCAGCTTACGCTCCTTAATTTCTTGAAGCAATCGGAGGCGCTAGCGCAAGAAACGACAAGACGAATGATGGGCAACCAATCGGCCGGGCATCAGATCTCGCCACAGAACGTCAAGATGGCGATTACGATGATCGTAACAGCGCCGATCCTCCTAATTTATCCGTTCATGCAGAAGTATTTCGTTAAGGGAATCATGTTAGGTGCCGTTAAAGGTTAGCGCGTATACAGAACCTGATTATTAAGGGTTTTCGTATATAATTACACTCATAGGAGGGTTAAAACGATGGACAGAAAGAAAAGGAAGAGTATATCGGCATTAATCGTCGTTCTTGCCGTGTCGGTCATGGCGGGATGTACATCATCGGGGGAAAACGCACAATCGGCCTCCCCGTCCGCTTCCGGAGCAAGCTCACCTGTGGTTCAAGAGGAATCCCAAGCGACGAAGGAGCCGGTGACGTTGAAGCTGACAAGCGACGGCGCATTATTCATGTCGACGCTGGCGTCGGGTGCCCAGAGCGATCCGGTCATGCAGGAAATTCAGAAGAAAACCGGCGTAACGCTTGAGCTAGACACGCAAACCGATGACAAGAAGTTTAATTTGATGCTAGCTGGCGGAGATTTGCCGGACATTATTATTTTGCAGAACTCCTCGAAATATTTGAAGCAGATTATCGAAGGGAATCAAGTCATTCCAATGGATGATTTGATAGAGACGCATGGGCAGTCCATCTTGAAGGAGTCTCCTTCGAAGGTCGAGATCAGCAAGCAGTTTTTCAGCAACGGAACCGGGAAGCTATATGCTATCCCAGGTATCGCAAGCCAGAAGGGGCCTCAATACAAGTACGCTAACCACGCGTATAACATTCGCTGGGACTACTACAAAGAGTTGGGTTACCCGGCCGTCAACAACTTGGACGATTTCCTGAACATGCTTGCAGAGATGCAGAAGAAACATCCGACGAATGCTCAGGGGCAGAAGGTTTACGGATTGGCTCCGCTGTTCGATTGGGGACTTGTTCCTTACGAGATGTTCGACCGGTTATTTAATCGGATTAACCAAAATAACATGTTCGTTTACCTACAACCAGGATCTTTCATGCCGGCAGGTGGTATTCTGGATCCGAACGTCGCTTATTGGGACGGAACGAAGTTTTATCGCAAGGCGAACGAGATGGGTGTGCTCGATCCGGATGCCTTCACCCAGAAATACGAGAATTTCACGGAAAAGGTTAAAAGCGGCCGCGTCTTGTTCTCGCCGTGGAAATGGGCGGGAGTAGACGAATCTAATGCGGCATTAGCTAAGGAAGATCCGAAGACAGGCTGGGTACCGATGCCGCTACCAAAGGGACAGACGGTTTATCTAGGGGAGTTCGGAACGAACGGATTTTCGAATCGCTTGATTATGATCTCGAAAAATAGCAAACACCCGGAAAGAGCCATGGAATTGATTAACTACTTGCAATCCATGGAAGGCTCTAGATTAATCCAGAACGGTATTCAAGGCAAGGATTGGGATGTCGTTGACGGTAAGCCGCAGTGGAAGCAAGAGACGATCGATGCTCAGAAGAACGATCCGAACTTCCAAACAGCGACAGGTATCGGGCTCTATTGGAACCTCGCCGGCTTCGTAGATAATTATACGGATGCGGAATATAACGTGCCGATGAATTTCACGAGCAACATGGATTTCTGGAAGAGTCAGATGTCAGAACTGGACAAGGACTATTCCGACCATTTCGGAGTGTCGTATCCAGGTGAGCTCGTGGAGAAACGCGTGCAGGCCGGGGAAATCCAGACGATCCATTATGATATGGATAACGAGCTCGGTAAGGATGCGAGCATGCCGGATGACATTAAGCGGATCGAAGCCAAGGTGACGGATTATTTGGTCCGGATGGCGCCGAAGCTGATCTATGCCAAGTCTGAAGAGGAGTATAATTCGATCCAGGCTACGATGATGGATGAGTTAAAGGGAATGGATGCTCAGAGAGCGATCGATTACTGGATGACGAACATGACGAAAGCAGCCGAGACGTTTGCCGGGCTGAAGAAGTAATCAGAGGCATCAGACTAGCGTGGACAGAGGGGAGACGAAAGTCTCCCCTTCTCATTACTGGATATATGGGAGATGAGGGTAGGATGAAAGCAGTCAAAGGGATGGCAATGGGGATTTTGGCTTTGTTAGGAGCTGCGATGTTAGGCACGAGTACCGGATATGCCCAAGAAGAGTCGATCTCTGACAATCGCTTTACTTTCTTCAACGGGGCCGCGACCGTTGCGGATACAACGGCACCGGACGGTTATTCGGCGCATATGTCCAACAACGGGACGGGTTGGAATATTCAGTATCAGAATTGGGATTTCGGAACGCTTAAAGCGGGGGCTCTGTACGACGTTTATGCTAAAGTCAAAGTGAAGCACGCGGTCTCCCTTCCAAGCGGGAACGCCTTTACGATGGGCGTATACGATCTAACGGACGCGAACTCTGTATTGCCGAGCAAGACGGTTGCGGCAGCCGAAACTCAAGATGGGATATGGAAAGAAGTTAAAATCGGAACCTTTATGCCTAACGCCGGAGTGAATGCTCTAAGCATCTACGTAGGTGGCACAGGTAACGTTGGTCAAATTTCGGATATTTATGTAGACGCTTTCATGTTTAAGGAGCATAAGAGCTATACGATTGAAGATAATCTTTTCTATACATTCAACGATGCATCGCTGGTGTCCGACGGAATGGCCGTGGACAATAGCGCGGCCAAGCTGCTGAACGGATCGGGCACGGGATGGAACATTCAGGCTAAGATCGATGGCTCCCGCGTGGAAGCGGGTAAGACGTATAAGATTACGGCGGGATTCAAGCCGGAAAGATCCGATTGGAAGACGTCGTCGGGCGATATGTTCGGGTATTTGGTCTACGATCTGACTACAAATAGCATGCTGGTCCAAACAACGATCGTAAATTCAGCCTCATTGTCCAAAGTGTTATATTTCGATCAATTGCTGATCGGCTCGGTCACGATCGATCCGACCCACGATGTACGCGTATGTTTCTTCCCGGTGAACAACGCGGCGAATTTCCCAGCGGTTAAGATAGATAGTGTAACCCTATCTCAACAACCGTTGGACGAGAGCGCCTCGAAGATCATCCATGCCTACCCTTACAAGCTTTCGCCCTCTAATCAAGATGGGCTGAACGACTCCACTCAAATCAAGTATTCGCTAGCTTCGCCGCAGACGGTGAGCGTGTCCGTTCAGCGATATTTGGATCAGACGACGGTCAGAACGTTAACCGCCCCTTCCGCGCAATCCGGAAACCAATCGGTCTTCTGGGATGGAAAAAACGACAGCGGCCAGTACGTTGGCAATGGGTTATACACGATTCGAGTCAGCAACGGGACAATCGATCTGCTTCGTACGAATGTTCAGGTCTTTCCAGGCGTAACGCTGACGCCTTCCCCGAACACGGTTAAGAACGACGTTCCGAAAGGCATTTTCTACGAGGCGGGAGCTATTCCTTACAACATCGGGGATGCGGGCGTCTATCTAAACAATACGTTCGGCGATATTCACAACCTAGGAGCGGATACGGTTTTCTTGGCCAATTGGCACGCGAAGCCTGCGGGAATCTACTCCGAAACGTTAGCTCAAGCCGCTCAGAACCAATTAAAAGTCGTCGGGCTTCCGGACGCTTACTCATTATTTAACGAAACGTTATTTAATGACGAACAAGCGATGTACGAACATATTAACGGACTTGTAGCACCTTACCGCAACAACAGTGCCTTATATGCCTACTATTTGGCAGACGAGCCGGGCAACGATCTGAAGCTAGCCGACAATTTGAAGGATATTCAAAGAATGCTGGAAACGATCGACCCGAGCCGAGCGGTTATCAGCACCTTTATTGGTCTTGATCGCTTACCGTTGCACTATAATACCCAGAAGCCGAAAGTCATGAACATAGATCCTTATGGCGTCCGGGAAGGAAATGCGATCGGAGATTTCCGCAACATGTATCATTATCCGGGTTTTACTTTTGAAACCTACATGGATTTTGCATCTTATCAAACTCGCAAAGATGTGAAAGATGACGCTCCGATGTGGACGATCCTGCAAACAAATGAGTCGACCGGTTGGCTGCGCAATCCAACCGCCGCAGAAATCCGGGCGATGACCTATGGAGCGATCGGGCATGGTTCCAAAGGCTTCACTTACTTCGTGTATCAAACGGAGCTCGATTGGATCGGAATTGTGGATGAGAACTATAATCCCGCGCCGGATTATCCGATTGTCCAGACGCTCTTTAGCGAAATCGAAACGTTAAAGCCAACCCTTAAGCGGATGAAAAGAATCGCTAACGTCGCGACCGCAACGGGAGGCGGGAACGTTGCTTATGCTAGCGCGGAAGTCACGACCCATATCGACACTGTGACGGGCGACAAGTATCTCGTCATCGTGAATCACGATTGCGAGAACGCCGCGAACATAAGCATTACCATCGACCGGGCCGCACTTGGCATGGATATCTCCGCGGTGACCAACATGCTCGATCAATCGGGAATCGCCTATACGGCGAGCCCGACGGGCTATACGATTAGCAACCTGAATTTCGCCGCCGGGGACGGCAAAGTACTGAAACTGACGAAGGACGTTTCCCAGATCGTCTATGTCGGGGAAGATTCGGCATTCCACGTCAACAACGGTGCGGTGAAAAGCCTGAAAGACGTATCAGCCTCCGACTCCATGACGGCTAAGCATACCGTGACGGCATCGAGAACTTGGAATATTCAGTGGTTCTGGGAGCGAGCACAACTAACCCCTGGAACAACCTATGACTTGTACGCAGATGTGAAAATCAAATACGCTACCGACGTGTACAAGGATTCGAACGGAATCGATCGAATTTTTCAACCATCGGGGAATGCATTCTCTTATGGTGTATATGATCTAACCGCGAACAACTATCCGGTATTGGAAAAGCTTATGCCAGCAGCCGATATGGAGAACATGTTCTGGCATACCATTAAGATCGGCACCTTTGTTCCTTCCCAGACGAATAACCAAGTGGTATATATTATGCCTTGGGATAATCAAGGAAATGTTCAAGAGGTCTACGTAGATAAGTTCTATTTCGTGAAACGGTGATCTGGTAGGAAAGTGAATTTAGCTAAGTAAGGCTGTTTGAACAAAAGTAGCCCGTTATTGTCGAGAAAAACGACTATAACGGGCTTTGTTCTACGCTCCTTACACTTATAGCTTATGCTTCAAATTGTAGCTGGAAAGAATCCGGTACTAATAAAGGCTGTTTTCTGCCCAGCAGATGGAGAATCAACTGAGATACGAGAACGCCCGGTCCTAAAGCTTGTCCTACGCTGATCGTTGGAATTGTTCGGTTGATCAGCCATTGCTGTACATTTTCCATTGTGACATATGAAGGCAATTGGTTCGCATATCCTGTAGGAGGAAACGTAGTTCCTCTGAGTTCCTCAATCGAAATATCCTCAGGAATTCCTGCTACCTGTTCAATAGTCATACCGTCTGGTGCAAACGTAAGCACGGTAGTTCCAAATCCTAATGCGACCGCAGTGATGGTATATAAGCTATGACCGCGTGCTGCGCGATGTAAGGCAACCGCTTCAGGGAAAGCGAAATAATCGATAGCATCGATAACATAATCGGCTCCTTGGACGAAGCCGTCGACGTTCTGCTCGTTAACTCCGGCAGCATATTCGATGATTTCCAGATCCGGGTTAATTGCGAGCAGGTGATTTTTCAGCGCTGTTACTTTGGACATTCCGACCGTAAGATGAGTGGCCGCGCATTGACGGTTGATGTTAGATAGATCAAAGGTATCAGGATCAGCCAGAACGAATCGACCAACCCCCATTCGGGCTAGCAGCTCAGCCGAGAATCCGCCGATACAGCCGCAGCCGGCGATGGCGATGGTTGTTTGCTGAAGCTTGTTGACGTCCTCTTCGGACATAATTCCCAAGTTGCGTACGAACTGTTCCTTAATCATTGGATGACCTCCAAATATCTGGATTCGCGTTCCACGAAATACTCATATAAAGGAAAGCGTGCTTCTTTAATCGTGGATAGAATTTCTTCCAAGTTCAATACGCAAGGGATCGATTTGGATCCCAAGTAGACTTTCGATTCGCCGATTGTACGGAATGGAAACTTGAACACTCGATTCATGTAATTGTAAACTCGTTCATCCACGCAGCAAATCCAGTGCGTAATCCCGACCTGTTCCGAATATTGAAACACGGTCTTGATCAATCCGAGCGCGACATCGTGGGCGGGAAGCTTGGTGAAGGCGCTTAATTCGGCATACCGAAAGGATTCGAGCTGCTGGAGCCGCATTTTCTCGAGATCGTAGATATTAAAATTTTTCAGCGTGGGCAATTGATCGAGCTTTCCAAAAATTAACCGGGTTACCCCAACAACCTCCTCGGAATGAAAAGCATGAGCGGCTGTAAAATATACCGCATCGTCTTGATAAGGATCAACCTCGTTCTTGTGAAAAAAACCAACCTCCAAATATCTTTCGACATGAAGATTAACTGCCATTTCTCGCATTTTACCTCTAGCAATACTGTACACATAGGCCAAATCGTTTTTCATTGATATACACTCTCCTTAATTAGTTAAGATATTTATATTATCCTGTATCGATTTGTAATAAGATATCGCATTCTTTGACAAATACTGTCGAAAAACGGCGTTGGGTGTTAAACTGAAATTATAATGATGGATATGGATAGGATGGGATTATGCTAAGCGAAAGAAAGAAACTGTTACATTCCTACTATCAGGATCATCAGCGGAAATTGAGTCTGAATATATTGAGAATTGCCCTCATTTATTTATTGCTTAGCATTAGTTGGAATGCTGTATTTCTCATTTTTCAAGTTCAATATTCTAGAGCTAACATTTATTTTTTACTGCTACCGTTGATTGTCTTGTTGCTTGTTCTTGCCGTTAATCGCATCTATAAGATCAAGCCCATTGTCATACAGCATGTCGTGAATTTATTTTTAGTGTTTGTGGCTTGCTGCTTGTACTACGGTTCCGGTTATAGAGAGGCGTGGGGATATTTTCTGGCGATTCCTATTCTTGCGGGGCTTTACGGCAATTTACGGGTATTGTTCCTGTATTCAACGATAGGATTGGTTACTATGTTTACGGTTACCTTTGCGGATCCATTAGTTCTTGGTGTTTTCGACTCTATCGATTTCTCCAATCGGGTATTGCTTTACTTGGTTTTGGGTACATTCAGTTATTTACTCCCGAAACAACTAAATCAGCTCTATAACAATCAAGTGAATAGTATCATTCATTCGATGGAAACAACTATTGAACAGGTAGTCAAAACCTTCATCATATCAATAGAAGCCAAAGACAGTTATACGTTCGGTCATAGTGAGCGGGTGAGTAAATACGCGGTTGCACTTGCTTTAAGGCTTCCGGAATTTCAAGATAAGCAAAGGCTGGAAACACTCCGGCTGTCAGGATTGCTTCACGATATCGGAAAAATCAATATACCCGAAGCAGTCCTGACCAAGACGGACAAGCTGTCCGAGGAAGAATACGAGTTAATCAAAACTCATGCCGTCGTAGGTGGAAGAATGGTGGAGAAAATATCGGGACTCGGACATTTGAAGCCGGGTGTCCTCTATCATCATGAACGGTGGGATGGTGAAGGATATCCTACCGGGGCAAAGGGAAAGGACATTCCGCTGGAGGCGCGAATACTAAGCATTGCAGACGCTTTCGACGCTATCACGTCCACCCGATCCTATCGTCCCGCTAACACCCCGCTCAAAGCGATCGAACGATTAAAGGATAATAGTGGTACGCATTTCGATCCTGACCTGATCAAGCATCTCGACGAAGTGATGGTGAGCTGGATAAGAATCTATAAGGAATATAACGAAGACTTGAGCGAATTTGAGACGTTGCTTGATATGCCATGATACGGAGTTCAATAGAAAAGGCTGTCCGTTACCCCGTTAAACAGGGTTACGAGACAGCCTTTCTCTCTGTAGTTGATATTTGTTTACTTTTTCAGCATTGGAGCGAAAGCTTTGCTATAGATCCAATGTCCGTAATCGTTGGGATGGTTGATGTTGTTCAGTAGCAAGCTTTCCGGCGTTTTTCCAGCGGCAAGCTCCGTAACCCACTCTGCATGTGCGTCCGCGACGCCGATTCCGTACTCGCTGCCTAGTTGGCGGATGACGTCGGCGTACATGCTTGTTTGACCGCTCGTATGCTGCCAATCCGGATTGGGTTCACATGGCGTAACGAGGATGATATCGGTATCGTCGGCCTTGCGAATCGCATCAATCATAAACCGAAGATTTTTCTCGAAGTCTTCCAGCGACGTCGTGTTGCCTTGCTCCTGCTTGTTCTGATCATTCATGCCGTAGCCGATCGAGACCACAGCCGGATGGAGGGGAACGACATCCTCGTCCACGCGGCTCATGCCACCACTCGTATCCTCGCCGCCTATCGATTTGTTCACGATTCGGATTTGGGCTTGCGGATATAGACTTCGCAGCGTGTCCGCGAATCTCCCGAAATAAGTTAAGCTTTCCTCGCTGGCTTCCCCGCCCGTACTAATGCTGTCTCCATAGACAACGTAGACGATTTCTTCCCCAGCCTTAAGCTTACCAACCACGTGATTAAGCAATCCCGACTGTTCGATATCGACGGCAGTCAGGCTTTTTCCAGAGGTTTCGGATTCGGTTGAATAATCAACATAAACCGTGTAGGTTTGATTGCTATAATCGGGATAGAGGTTGTGGTCGAAACCGATCACCCCGTACATAGGATGAAGCGCACCGTCGGGGATCCGACTGTCCTCTGAGCGGCGAATGGTTCCTTGTTCATAGTCGATGATATAATCCTTGCCTTCCACGTAATCGATACGCTCTGGATGATCACTTCTAGAGCAGTTTCGCAAGGCGACGGGTTGTTCAGTAATTGGCTTGTACCGTAAGGGTAATGCTTCTTCTCTCATGAACACGAATGATTCTGCAAGCTGTCTATTATTCAACAAACTCCGTCAACCTCCTGATTATTCCATCTTCTCCCGTTCCGTTATCATTTTACCATTCTAAAATGACGCCTAGGAAAAATTCGGATTTATCCATGATCATCTGCCAAGCTTTCTCCGCTTCTTTCGCCTTAAACCTATGAGTAATTAAAGGTAAAGTCTGCAGCCAGCCATCCCGAATACCGATAAGAGTATCCTCCATTCTCTGTTCTGTCCATCCGGATGGGCTATGAAGGGTAATTTCCTGCGGGCGCAATTCCTGGATATCGACCATTCCTGTATCGCCTAGAAATCCGGCCGATACCAGATGGCTGTTCAGCTTCATTGCCGGCTTCAGCTCCCGAAACGTATCCATGGCGCCAACCGTGTCGACGACGACAGCAATATCGGTACGATCGCCGATCCAATCCTCCAATGCATTTTGCTTTAAGTTGTAGGAGTGAATCGTGGACGGAAGCAGGGCTAATCTTTGGTCGTGCCTGCCCAGCACGGTGACAACCGCTCCCCTATGAGCAAGGGTTTGTGCAGCCCATTGGCCGACCATTCCGTCACCGATCACGACTGCAACATCACCCGGTGAAACCGTAGGGCGGATGCCGCAATTGTATCCGACCTGAGTGAGCACCATACCGCTATATGCGATAGGATCTGCGTTCTCAGGTAGTTTCCAAACTTGGCTTTCATGGGTGACAGAAGGATTGATATGGCCGCCGGAGTCGAACATCATACCGCTTACCATACTGACAGAAGCGAACACGCGGTCGCCAGGTGCTAGGCCTTTGACCTGATCACCTACGCTCTGTACAATACCAACCTTCTGGTAACCCGCGACTTGAGGGAAAGGTAAGATGTCATCTGGTCGGGTCACCTGTTCTCCAGAAATTCTCTCTCCATATAAGAAAGAAGATTCTGTACCGTTGCTGATCCAAGAATACTCGAGGTCGATGACGACATCCTCTGGCCCTGGTTCTGGAACCTCGACCTCCATATATTGCACTTGTCTTACACCTGTAAAAACGACGGCTTGAGCTCGCATGTTAAACCTCCTCCGTACTTTTGACGAAATCGGTTGTAGGGTAGGAATACACTTTGATTGCTTCTTGTTTTACTAACAAATCTATCGTTTCTTGATAGCGATAAAGAGGTACATGATGGGTTTGCAAGCATTCGGTGTTCAAGCCTTTATTCACCACCAGATCGAGTAGGAGGGCTTGATCTGCTTCTCCGAATTTCCGGTATTGATAGGACTCCAGCTTAATGCCTTTAAACCAGAGATGCCCACCGTAACGGACTTCGCCCTTCAGTACGCCGAAGATGACGAGATGCGAGTCAATCCTCTCGAGTAGGCTTTGTACGGAAGCCGAAGCACCGACGCAATCGTAACCGAGGTCGAAGCGTTCCTCTCCTAAGTCATCCGAATGCTTAGCTAATCCAATTCCTAGATCGTTAACATAAGCAATTCTCTCTCTATTAATATCCACAGCGGTGACATTGGACGCCCCCATTAATCGGGCGGCTTGCATCGCGAGCATCCCCGCTGGTCCAAGACCTGATACCAGCATCGACTTTCCTGTGAGGTCGCCGAACTGCAGTAGTCCTATTAATACGCACTTTAATAACTCAAACGATACAGCCTGCTTCCATTCCACGGCATCTGGGAGCTTAATCAACTCGTGAGTATGATAATTCAAATATTCGGCATAAGCGCCATTGCCGATCAGATGCTCCAATGCCGCTACGCGGTCGCCAACCTTCAGAGACTGAACCTTACTCCCCACTGCAATGACCGTTCCTGCCATTTCATGTCCGGGGAATCCAGGGAGTAGAGGGTATTCTGGCTGCTTGGAAGCATCGAACATGTCCTTACCGCCCATCATGCTCATATCCCAACGCGGGCATGTAGACACGATCTCAATTTGTACTGTCACTTGATCCTCTTGGGGATTCTCCAATGGTATATCAATGATTTCGAAGGTGTTCGCGCCGATAATTTGTAGTGTTTTAATGAAAATCGCCTACTTTCATTTTCTAAGTATTGAACTGGATTCATTTAAGTGTACAATAGAGATGGAGAATAGTATTTGCACTTGATAGTCTTATTTATTTTAAATTTAATCCTGTTTAACAGTCGAATATAGCCTTTTAGATATTTATCATTTGAACAATATTGACATTAATTGTTTGAGGGAGATTGCAATGAAAATCAGATATTGCGGCGCTGGGACCATAGCTCGATCAGCAGAGTCTCCGGGTGGGGGAATGCATCCCTCGAGCCATGAGATTCTCTACATTACCGGAGGGAAAGTAAGATTTAAATGGAGGGGAAATACATGTGATGCCGAGGCGCCGGCCGTGTTCATTCTATCTGCGTCCACCCCACATGAGCTGATGAGCTTGGATGCCGAAGCGAAGTTCCGCTTCCTGGAGCTTGATGAGTTGGAGGAATTCCCGTTCACCAACATGCAGGTAGATGATTGGAATTTCATGCAGGCACGTAAGGATATTTATTCAAGAACGATGCTGGCTTCCTCCATTATTCAATCTCTTGATTTTGTCTATCATCTTCAATCGACGGGATTGGCTATGCAAGATTCGCATCTCGGCGAGGTATGTTTATTGGAAATCTCTAAAACATACAAGCTTATTGCGCATATTTTGGGGGACCCTGGGAAGGGTTCTGCCGAAGGAGACCGTAAGGTGAAGCATAAGTCTCGCGCAGCGGTTGATTTGTTGATCGATTATATGGATTGGCGGTATAAGGAAAATGTGACATTAGAGACACTTGCAGAAATCGTTGCTCTAGATCCTTCTTATCTCGTGCGGCTGTTCAAGAAACACATGAAAATGACGCCGTTCGAATACCTTCGCGATCTGCGCTTGAAGGCGGCTGCCAGTTATTTGTCTGGAAGCGACATGCCCATTAGTACCATCGTTCAGGAGACGGGATTCGCCAGCGTCCATTACTTTACTCGGTTATTTAAAGCCAGCTACGGGCAAAGCCCAGCAGAATGGCGTAAGCAGCTGAAAGGACCGGAATCAAGCGTAAACGGCATTCGCCGTCCTTAGGGATGGCGGATGAACGTATATGTCGGAGACGATTCAGAAAAGGTTAGCGGATTTTAACCTTTCTGAATCGTTGAAAAATCCAATTTAGGGTCGGTGAAGCAGTTGAGAAAATCAGCTATGTTCTTATTGGTGGGCATCGTTGGAGCGATGACGATCCTAAACGGTTGCCAGAGTGCGAAGACTCCTCCTACGACACCTACACCTCAGGAGATCATTAAGCTGCGGGTGTCCGGTTACAAGGCGGGCTCTGAGATTGGCGCGATACCAGAGCTAAACGATCAGTTCATGAAGGAGAATCCCGGGATTCAGGTTATATACGAAGGAATGCCGGGAGTCCCGTATTCCAAGTACATTAAGAACAAATTCGCGGTGAATGATGCACCTGATGTGATCATGCTTCACCCTGGAGAAGAGCACTGGGGATATGCCAAACTCGGGTTCATTCGCGATTTGAGCGAAGAGCCATGGGCGACTCAATTTACGCCGACAGCATTGGAAGCCGTCTCGCTTGACGGTAAGGTGTATGGGACGCCTAATGATACGGTCGTGCTCGGCGTCTATTACAACAAAGATTTGTTTAAGAAGCTTTCTTTGCAAACGCCTACAAACTGGAGCGAGTTTCTGGCCGTATGCGCCCGGTTGAAGGAAGCGGGGATAACACCAATTTCCATCGGAAACTATGATGGCTGGATGACATTGGTTTCCTTATTCGCGATGGGCTCCTCTCTAATTCAAGATCCGGACTTTAACCGGAAAATTAACGCTAGGGAGATCAAGTTCAACGGGACGTGGAACGAGATGACGAAGATGTGGTTTGCATTGAACGATATCGGCTATTTAACGCCGAACAGTACGACGGTGACGATGGATCAAGCGCAGAAGGAATTTACCGACGGACATGCGGGGATGTTCATTAACGGTAGCTGGGCGTTGGACGGTTTGTTGAAAGCAAACCCTGATTATAAGCTCGGAATGTTCGCGATGCCGGCTGCTTCCACCAAGGAAGGAACAGTCTTGACTGTGGCTGCGGGAACGACATGGGCGATTAACAACAAAACGAAGCAATTGGATGCCGCACTCAAATATTTGGATTTCTGGGCCAGAGAGCAAACGTTGAGGCAATGGACGCAAACTCAGGGCGCGTTCCTAACTTTACGGGGAGCGGAAAGCGATGTGCCAGCGGAATTGAGTGAAATATACGGATTCATCGAGGAGGGTCGTATTCACGAATATTTGTCTAATCGCTGGGAACAAAGCGGACCCGCCGTCGATGAATTGATGGCTTCGGTCCAGGGGGTATATTTGGATGCCCTGACTATTGAAGAAATGCTAACAAACGTGGACGACGCATGGGATAGATCGGCCAGCAAGGGAGGAGGATTCCGATAGACCGAATCCGCATCGGCCATTGGAGCCTGGACAAGAAGCTGATCGCGATGTATGCGTTGATGATTCTATTACCTATGCTCGTAGTAACCTTCCTAGGCTTTCAAACCTACAATTCGAACATGAAGAAGAAGGCGAGTGCCTTCAGCTTGGAGCTGTTAACGCAGCTCGGTAAGAACGTAGACAACTATTATCATGAATTGGAACGGATATCGACGACCTTCTCGATGGATGCTGGCGTAGAGGAAGCTTTGATGACGGAGAAGGACTCGCCCTCAGAACGTTATACGGAAAAGAAAATCATCGACCAAGCGTTAATGAACATCGTTCTTATCCCATTCCAGGATGTCCTCGGCACGTATTTGATTAAGCCGAACGGCGACATTTTCTCCCGTTACGGGTCAGGACAACAGGTAGACTATAACGGATTTCGACAGGAAACATGGTATGAAGAGGCGTTGATGGCTGGGGGGAAGGGCGTGCTCCTTTCGACGGCAAGAACAAAGAGCATAGAAGGAAGGGAAGAGCTGGCTTTTTCTTTTCTTCGGAGTGTAATCGACGTCGACAAAAATCAGTCCGCGGGCGTTTTTCGTATGGATATCAATTTGAACGGACTAAAGGAAATTTTCGAGAATGTTCGTGGAGGTACAGGACAGGAGCTGCTGATCGTCGATTCGCAAGGTCGGATTATCTATGATCGGGACGAGTCCAAGATCACTCACATATTCCCCATCGCCTTGGACATGGAATCAGACAGCGTTGAGGAAAGAATCGAAGGCCAGGAAGCGATGATCAACTATGTAACAGCCCCCTATTCGGGTTGGAAAATCGCTAACGTAATCCCCATCAGGGAACTGACCCAGGGCATCGAAATCATTCGAAATATTTTATGGACCTTGACGGGAGTAGCCGTGCTGCTGTCTATTGCGCTTTCTTTATTCCTTACCCGAAGGCTCCTGTACCCATTGAAGAAAATGCAATCCTTGATGTACAAGGTGGAGAACGGGGACTATTCTGTCCAATTCAAGGCCCATTCGAATGATGAGATTGGTAAGCTTGCGGGTAGCTTTAATCACATGGTCAAGAAGGTAAACGAGCTTGTCCGTCATGTATTCGTCATCCGGATTCTGAAGAGGGAAGCCGATTTCAAAGTTTTGCAGAGTAAAATCAACCCGCATTTCCTGTATAACACGCTCGAATCGATCAGCATGAAAGCGGAAGTGGATAACAACTACGAAGTTGCAGATATGATCTCGAGATTAGGTCGCCTGTTCCGAATGACCATTAATCACGACCGGGAGCTGATCCTGTTTGCCAAGGAAATGGAGTACGTTGAGAACTACGTACAGCTCCAGAAGATCCGTTTTAAAGGTTTGGTTTTCGATGTCGAGATCGCTCCGGAAGTCATGACGTCCTTCATCCTGCCATGGACGATTCAGCCTTTGGTTGAGAATGCGATTATCCATGGACTCTCCCCATTGAATCATGAAGGGCGAATTATAATTGAAGGCAGACTAGAGGGCGACGATATCGTGATTCGGATTAAGGATAACGGAATCGGATTAGACGAGAAGAAGGCAAGAGATATTCAGGCTCAATTATTGACCGACACCGACAAGCTAGAGGATGAAATTCATATTGGCTTAAAAAATATTTCCGATCGTATTCGGTATTATTTCGGTGATCGATATGGCTTGACTTTAAGTGGCAAAAAAGGCCAAGGAACGACTGTTGAGCTTAGAATGAAAAATTTGAAGGAAGAAGGTGAACTGCGTGCCGAAGATCATGGTCATTGATGACGAGGAGATGATTCGCGCAGGGATCGTTTCCATCATTAGACGGCTTGCACCGCAATGGCATGTTAGTGAGTGTAAGGATGCAGAAAGTGCGATGCAAAGCCTGAACTCGGATAAACCGGATCTTATGCTTATCGATGTTTCCATGCCAGGAATGGATGGATTAGAGCTTGCTCATTTTCTGAAAGAAAAATTTCCTGATATTCTGAAAATCGTGCTAACCGGCCATGATAAATTTTCTTATGTTCAAAATGCATTGCGCGCCGAGGTTCTGGACTATTTGTTGAAGCCGATTATCCGCGAGGAGCTCGTTGAAGCTTTGGAGAAAGCCGAACGGTTGATTGGTGAGCGCGTCCATAATCGCCAACAAGCCGCGGAGGCAAGGGCACAAAGATTGCAACATTCGTTAGTGGATCTTCTTTGCGGTTTGCAAGAGTCGGAGGATCAATTGAAAAGGATTTTAATCGAGGAGGGGTGGCAGCTCGAGTCGGTGGAGTACTCTCTCCTGGTGTTCGTTGGAGACGACGATGGGTTTATCGGGCAAGGGGAAAAGCTGTCGCAGCGGGTAGAGGCATTCCAATCTATATTCGGGCAAGAGGATCATACCTTTGCTTTCTTCTCAGACTCCCGCCATTTCTTCGTATTCAGCTCGGGGACGGCTCTCCCGGTAGATGATATGTGGGGCTGGTGGTTGAGAACATGGTCGTCCACCACGACGGACGCATCGTTGGGCGGCGAAGCGTTAATCTGGGGAGGAGGTGCTTCATTCGTCTCGTTGGCAGAGCTGCCCGAGGTATACGGGAACCTGATTCATCAAATGAATAGATCGGAGAACGGACGCAAGAAACCGGATACCGTAAACGGAGCCAACAAAGATCGGATTGATCAAGAGAACCGGCTTCGAGCCGCTTTAGAGACGAACGACTTCGAAGCCCTTATGAATTTTTTTCAGGCGGGCTTTAAGAAGATCAAACAGCAGGCTTCGGAGCAACCTTCCATGATGCGGCTGGGGATGTTTCATTTCTTATTGCTTATCCTTCTGCCCGTACTGACCAAGACGGAATCGAAGCTGAGCTTAGCTATGCGGGAGACTGTTGCTGACGTGCTTTCTAGACTGTCCTTGCCCGGATCGACGATTCATCTAATGTCGATTATATCCGAGTTCGAGAATCAGCTTCGAACGCTGGCAACCCATTTACCGGATAATACGGAGCAGAACAAAGTGATCGAAACGGTCAAAGCCTATATCGGCAAGAACTATGCGGACAAGACATTGTGTTTGGAAACGTTGTCCAAAGTTGTGCATATGAACGGGAATTACGTCAGCAATCTCTTCAAGGAAGTTACCGGCGAGAATTATCTCGTTTATTTGACATCGGCCCGGATGGAGCAGGCCAAGAGAATGCTTCGGGACACGACGCTGAAAACCTATGAGGTCGCCGATAGCACTGGGTATTCATCGACGAAATATTTCTGTAAGGTGTTCCGGAAAATGCACGGAATGACGCCTTCGGAATACCGTAATCGCTCACAAGGTTCGGAAGGATCGGATAAAACGTCTGTAGATTAGTGAAGTTATCGACCTCGAGCGAGGTGAGCACTGTAACTGTCTCGCAGTAAGCGAGCAATGAAATCGTAAAGTATTTGATTGAAAAAATAATATGAAGTAGAAAACTGACGTCGATACTCCTTCGGCGTCAGTTTTTTATTTTTTGGTGATCAATAAACACCTGTAGAAAGTGGCATAAATCATCATTTTAGGTCGTTTGAAAGCACTTTCAGATCCTCTATATTTAGTAAGTAAACCACAAACAGGAGGGGATCAGCAAGATATGAAAACAAAGAAGATTGTATTTCTAAGCCTGACAGTATTGCTTTTGCTAGCTGTTGGACTGACCGGATGTGGCGGCTCTAACAAGTCGGCAGAATCGGCTAAACCATCCGCATCTGCCTCTACACCTGCAACTGAAAGTGCATCAAGCTCCGCGGAAGAGAGCCCGAGCGCGGAAGCGGGACCTACACTTGCAGGGGATTTTGAAGTGCAATACTGTGTTGGCGGATACGGGGATAGCTGGCAGAAATCGATGGTCAAGCAGTTCAAGGAAAAATATCCGGACGTGAACATCATCGAGTCGGCTGGACCGAAAATCAATGACCAGATGAAGCCCCGCTGGATTCAAGGTGATCCACCGGATCTTGTCTTTATCGACTGTGCTGGAGGACTGGACGTACTGCAATCGATCAAAGACGGACAACTCATGGATCTGACCGATTGGTTGAAGACAGCTCAGAATGTGGATGGAGAGTTAATCTCGGATTTACTGATCGCGCCGGCGGAAGATTTTGGCGGCAAAAATTATACGATCCCGTTCGTCTTCGGTTCATGGGGAACGTTCTACGATCAAGCGTTGTTCAGAGAGAAGAACTGGGAAGTCCCGACCGATTTTGATAGCTTCCTGGCAGTAAGTGAGAAAATCAAAGCTTCAGGCATGGAGCCTTACGTTCACACGGGCGTCCACACCGGTTACTTCACGGGAGGATTCTTGTTCCCGGCGATCGTATCCGCTAACGGCGATGATCCGGCCATCCTGAAGGATATGGCGGATTTGAAGGAAGGCGTGTTCAAGAGCGAGCCTGTCATGAAAGCTCTGCAGCAAATTGTCACCCTGCGCGATAAAGGATTTATCGATAAAGCTTCGGGAGCATTGAACCATACCGATTCGCAAATTCAATTCGTGCAGCACAAGGATGCCTTTATCCCGAATGGGCTATGGGTTGAGAACGAGATGAAGCAGGATACGCCGGCAGGATTCGAATTCGGTATGATTCCTTCCATTACTCAAGCACCAGGCGGTAAATATATCGCCAATCCGTATACTAGCCCGATCGCGATCGCGAGCAAGGCGAAAAATCCGGAAGCGGCCAAAGCGTTCATTCAATTCATCTATTCCAAGAAAGCGGCAATCGAGTGGGCTGAGCTCACAGGAGCGTTGTTCAATGTCAAAGTCGACTTGAACGGAAGTAAGGCGAGCGCGCTTTCGATTAGCGCAAGCAAGTATTATAGCAGTCCGGATCTCGTCGTCCTGCCTGCCGTGACCAATAACGAGGATGTAAAAAAAGAATGGGAAAACGCGACGCTCGCGTTGACCTACGGCAAAGTTACGCCGGAGGAATGGGCGGATCGCGTAGAGAAGGCTGCGGCGAAGGCGCGGGCTAAAAATAAGCAGTAAATTTGATTGTTGTCGAGGATAAGAGAACCTTCTCTTATCCTCGACACGTCCATTTTGATCCTAAGGAGGGGGTGCAATATGACAACAAAACGGAAACGCAGCCTTTTTATTGCCTCTTTCATTTTACCGACATTAGTACTCTATAGCCTATTCATTTTCTATCCAATCATCAGAGCAATCTATATTAGTTTTTTCGATTGGTCGGGCTCTTCCGAGAATATGAATTATATCGGGTTCGGAAATTTTCGCGAAATGTACTCCGATCCGATCATATATAAGGCGATAGCAAACGATTACTTCCTTATCTTCTGGAAAGTGATCGGAATTATGACCATCGCTTGCTTCTTCGCGGTTGCCCTTACCCGGTTCCGAATGAGGGGAGCCAGCTTCTACCGCGTCGTCTTCTTCTTTCCGAACGTGCTCTCGATCGTCGTAATCGCAGTACTCTGGCGCTTTATCTACAATCCTTCGCTCGGACTGCTGAATGACATCCTGTCTCTCATTGTCCAGCGAGAGGTGGAAATTCCGTGGCTTGGAGATTCGAGATACTCCTTGTGGGCATTATTGCCGCCGGCTATTTGGGCAGGGATCGGTTTTTTCATGATTTTGCTCATTGCAGCCATTAAGAGCATTCCGGCTTCCTTGTATGAATCGGCTGAGATCGATGGGGCAAAGCAATGGAAGCAATTTACGAAGATTACGATCCCGTTAATCTGGGAGCAGGTCAAAGTGTCCATCGTCTTGATCGTAATCACGTCGTTGAACGGATCTTTTGCCATCGTCAGTGTCATGACGGAAGGCGGTCCGGATAATGCGACCCAAGTGCTAGGCTATTATTTATATCAAATGGGTTTTAAACAATATCACATGGGCTACGCTTCCGCGATCGGCGTATTCATTCTAGTGCTTTCTCTGATTACGACCGCTATTCTGCAAAGGTTGATGAAGAGAGACACGGTTGAAGTCTCATGAGGAGGTAGAAGACATGAAGATTAATACGAATAGTCCGATTACGCGGTTGCTTACGACCTTGATGTTATTGGTATGGACTGTTTTCTCCGTCTATCCGCTCATTTTTTCCTTATTCGATTCGTTAAAGGATAACCAGCAATTTTATACGAAGAGCGCCTGGGCGCTTCCCGATATACCGCTCTTATGGTCTAACTTCTCCTATACCTGGGATAAATACAACTTCGGCTCGTACTTCCTCAATACGATTCTCGTTACCGGGGGTAGCATGGTGCTGGCGTTGTTACTGACTGCTACTACAGCCTATGTTTTGGCTAGATTCGCTTTCAAGGGAAAAGGTCTCCTCTATTATCTCTACCTTTCATCCTTGACGATTCCTTCCTTGATGCTTGTCGTACCGATGTTCTTTTTGTTTAGTGATTTGCATGTGTACAACAAGCTATCCGGGATTATTTTGCTTTATTCTATTACGGCCATGCCGATGGGGATGTTTATTTTGATTGGCTTCTTTAAGTCTTTGCCGCACGAATTGGAAGAATCCGCGGTCATCGATGGGGCATCTCCATACAGCGTCTTTTTCAAAATCATGTTTCCTTTGGCGTTGCCGGGTCTGATTACAATAAGCATCATCAACGTGCTGAACTTCTGGAACGAATACCAATACGCATTGATTCTATTAAGCGACGCCACCAAATATACGCTACCGATCGGCCTTGCTTTCATGCAAGGGGAAATGCAGTATCGGATCGAATTTGGTCCCTTGTTCGCAGGACTGTTGATCTCGACGATTCCGATCATCATCATTTATATTCTTTTTCAAAGGCAGATCAATGACGGAATCGTCGCGGGAGCGGTTAAATAGCTGCAAGGGTGGTTAGGATTTGGTTTACGCAAGGGGGAGAACATATTGAAACGCCTGCATATGATCGGTAACGCGCATCTGGACCCGGTATGGCTATGGCAATGGCAAGAAGGTTTTCATGAGATCAAAGCGACTTTCCGATCCGCGCTGGATCGGATGAACGAATATCCAGATTTTATTTTCACATCCAGCTCTGTCGCTTACTACGAGTGGATAGAGCACAATTGCCCCTCCATGTTCGAGGAAATCAAGCAACGTGCTGCCGAGGGTAGGTGGGTCATTTGCGGGGGCTGGTGGATCCAGCCGGACTGTAACTTGCCGAACGGGGAGTCGTTCGTAAGACAAGGGTTGTGTGGGCAACGCTACTTGAAGGAAAAGTTCGGCGTAACAGCTAATGTGGGCTATAACGTTGACAGCTTCGGACATCATGCAATGCTACCGCAAATTCTGAAGAAGAGCGGATTGGACTACTACGTTATGATGCGCCCTATGGATCACGAAATGGATTTGCCGAGTCGTGTATTCCAATGGGAGTCAGATGATGGTAGCCAAGTGCTTTCGTACCGTATTCCTATTGGGTACTATTCTGTACAAGACAATGTAGGCGAACAGATTGAGCTGATGTCAGGCGAATTGGAGCTTCCACTACATGATCGTTTAATGTGCTTTTACGGCGTTGGGAACCATGGCGGCGGGCCGACGAAAAAGAATATTGAAAGCGTTATGCGTCTTAGACAGGAGCAAGCGGATACGGAGATCCTATTCAGCTCTCCAGATCGCTTCTTCGCTGATTTGACCGATGAGAATGAATATCCTATCATTCATGCCGAGCTACAAATGCATGCCATTGGCTGTTATTCGGCGCATTCCGCAGTTAAGCGTTGGAACCGACAAGCGGAAAATTTACTGATGGCAGCGGAGAAGCTCTCTGTCATCGGAGGGACTCTGACTGAAATCCCTTGTGCTGCTCCATTCGGCCAAGCTTGGAAGAACGTACTGTTCAATCAATTCCACGACATTCTCCCGGGGACGAGTATATTACCTGCTTTTGAAGACGCACTGGATTTGTATGGAGAGGCGAGAACGATCGCGTCTCGAGCAATGAATCATGCCATGCAGGCGGTCTCTTGGAGCGTTGGTATCGCTCAGGAAGAGGGAATGACACCCATCGTAGTGTTTAATCCGCATGCATGGCGCGTATCGAGCTATGTGGAACTGGAATTCGGGCATCCCGGTTGGGTTGGAGATAGCTTGCTGAAAGGGACCGAGGTGCTTGTCGATTCGGAAAGTAATCCGATTCCATTTCAGGAGGTACAATCGCTGGCATCGACGGATTTCCGCAGTCGCCTCGGTTTTTTCGCGGAGCTACCAGCGCTCGGCTATCGGGTATACCGACTGTACAAGAATCCGCCAGAAGCGTTAGCTCATATCGAGAAAGAGAAAGCTCCGATAAGGGCAAGTGATCTCATGATTGAGAATGAATGGCTGAAGCTGGAGATTAACGCGCAAACAGGTGCTATAAGTCGCCTCTTTGACAAGAAAAGTGCCGTCGAGGTGTTCGAGGGCGATGCGGCTAAAGCGATCGTGTTGGAGGATCTTACGGATACTTGGAGCCATGGTATCGCGAAATTTGCAGGGGATATTTCCGGCGAATTTGAAGCTGTTTCAGTAAAGCTCATTGAGCGTGGATCCGTTAAATCGGTAATCCGAGCAGAGAGCCGATTCGGACATTCCCAACTGATCCAGCAATTTACGATGTATGCGGATTCCGAGCAAATCGACGTTGATGTTACGGTCGATTGGAGGGAGCGTCATCGTCTGTTGAAGCTACATTTTCCTGTGCCTTACCGATCTTGCATCGGAACTTATGAGATCCCTTACGGTCATATTGAGCGCCCATTGAACGGCAATGAAGTCCCTGCTTTGAGCTGGGTGGATTTGACGGGGGAGTGGGGGAGAGATCTTTATGGTCTAAGTATTCTGAACGATGGCAAATACAGCTTCGATATGGGTGAAGGCTACGTTCGGATGACGGTGCTTCGTAGTCCGATTTATGCACATCACGAGCCGGTCTGGCATCCGAAGGATTATATTCCTATACCGGGTCGTGAGTACGACTATATGGATCAAGGTGCTCAGAGCTTCCGTTATTCGTTATTGCCTCATACGGGAAATTGGAAATCTGCGAGGACGGTCAAGAGAGCCGCGGAGTTGAATATGAAGCCGATCTCGCTGATCGGAACCTATCATGAGGGCATTCTTCCCCATTATCTCGAGTTCGTCAACGTCGATTGTGAGCATGTCATCGTTAGCGTCGTTAAGCCAGCAGAAGACGGAGATGGTCTCATCATTCGCTGTTATGAGACGAACAAGGCAGAAGCAAAGGTAACTATCGATTTCCCTCATCTAGGAAGAACAATTCGTACAACCTTTGGTCCTTGCGAGATCAGAACATTCCGCATTCCTGCGGACAAGTCTCAGCCTATTACGGAAACGAACCTGACCGAGCTTGAATAGCAAACAAGCTAGAAAATACAACATGAAGGAGGGTGCAAGAAAACTAATGCAGGCATCAATGAAGGAATTGACTCGCAAGTACCCTGAGCTTCGAACCTGTGAGCCGGACATCGTACGAGTCTTCGAAATGATGAAGCTTAGCTTTCGCCAAGGCGGTAAAGTGTTATTGTGCGGTAACGGAGGAAGTGCATCGGATTGCGAGCATATCGTAGGTGAGCTGATGAAGGGCTTTATGTCGACGAGGAAGCTTCCTGAAGAGACGCAATCCCGCATCAGCGGAATTTATCCAGAAGATGGGGAATATTTGAGCAAGCATCTCCAGGGAGCTCTCCCTGCTATTTCATTGGTGAGCCAATCCGCACTCCTCACAGCGTTCGCTAACGATGTCGCGCCGGACATGATTTATGCGCAGCAAGTTTTTGGTTATGGGTGTCAGGGGGACGTACTCCTTGCACTGAGCACCTCGGGCAATTCGCAAAATGTCTTACGCGCTGTGCAAATTGCCAAAGTGCAAGGCTTGCGAACGATTGGAATGACCGGTGAAGTCGGCGGAAAGCTTCGGGAGCTGTGTGATGTGACGATTCGGATTCCTTCGAGACGGACTCCGGATATTCAGGAGCGTCACCTGCCGATTTACCATGCCCTCTGCATTATGCTAGAAGAGGAGTTCTTCCCGTCATGAGTGAGTGTCGGTTATTGGGCGGGTTTGACATTGGCGGAACGAAATGCGCGGTTAGCCTTGGGGTAGTGTCCGGGGACCATGTGGAGCTACTGGACAAGCGAAGCTTCCTAACGCCCGACAATCCTGAAGCGGCGATAGAGCGTGCCCTAAAGGAATTGGTGAAGCTGTTGGATAGGCAGGATGATACATTATCCGCAATTGGCATTAGTTGTGGGGGGCCGTTGAATAGCAGGGAAGGGATTGTTCTTTCACCGCCTAACTTGCCGAACTGGGACCGGATTCAAGTTTGTGAACCATTCCGTGAACGGTTCGGGGTACCCGTCGGGCTCCAGAATGACGCTAACGCATGTGCGCTTGCGGAATGGAGATGGGGAGCAGGACAAGGTACTCGCAATCTGATTTTCCTGACCTTCGGAACCGGGATGGGAGCAGGCATTATTCTCGACGGGCGGCTTTATTCCGGCACAAGTGATGCTGCTGGAGAAGTCGGTCACATCCGCCTTGAACAGAATGGACCCATGGGTTATGGCAAGAATGGGTCCTTCGAGGGCTTTTGTAGCGGGGGTGGCATTTCTCAGCTTGGGCGAACGATGGCGCGACAGGTGCTACAACGAGGTGGGAAGTCGCTCTTCTGTCAGACTGAACAGCAGTTGCAGACAGTTACCGCACAGCAAATAGCCGAGGCTGCCGTACGGGGTGATCATCTGGCATTAGAAATATTCGAGATTGTCGGAAGGAATTTGGGCAAAGGGCTTGCCCTTCTAGTTGACATTCTTAATCCCGAGATGATCGTCATCGGCAGTATTTATGCGAGGCAACAAAAGCGACTAGAGCCCTTTGTCTTGGAAGAGCTTCGGCGGGAAGCTCTGCCGGATTCGGCTGCGGTTTGCCAAATTGTGCCCGCTGGCTTAAGGGAACAAATCGGTGACTATGCCGCTTTGTCGGTGGCGCTCCATATACTTTCGTGAGGGAGAACCCGGCTGAATAACTCGGCGTTCTAGCCCTCGATATTTATGAGCTTCAGCCCATTATGAATTTACATTAGGCATGCGAAGCTTATTCTTATATTCCTTCGGTGAGCAATCGTTATAGCGACGGAACATATCATAGAAGTGGCCGATGTTGGAGAACCCTACCGACTCGGCTATTTCTGCTATGCTGACTTCGCTAGTGAGGAGCTGCTGCTCGGCTTTCTTAATCCGCTTATAGACAACGAAATCAGTGAAGGACATACCGACTGCTTTCTTGAAGGTCTTGATGAAATGCGTATAGCTCATATTCAACTGGCTGCTGATTTCAGTTACGGATAGCTTCTCGCTGAGGTTCTGTTCGACATAATCGACCGCAGGCTGAAGTCTTCCGAGCAAACGATTGTCGTTATAATTAAGCTGCATATCGGTATCATGACGAAGGAGGAGAAGAAGGATGTTCTTGATCCGCGAGGATACGGCCAGCTCGTAACCGATCCGTGCATCGTTCATTTCCTGAAAAATTTCTTGAATGAGCGCTGAAGTTTGGATGCGAGCATCATCATTATTTCTATAAATGTAATTCAGTGAGCTAAGCGGTCGAATAACTTCAGAGAAATGCTGCATGCTGTTTAGAGTACTCAGATCCCAGTATTTGCGTAAGTCGATCTGGAATACGAGCTGCTTCGTGCTGCCTTCCTTCGATTGCATCGTCGTATGAGGCTCCGATGAACCGAAAAGGGCGATATCCCCTTTACGTAGAATCAACTGTTCTTCTCTATAGAAGGCGGTAAGCTCCCCCTCCAGAATAAGCAGGAATTCAACTTCCTCGTGGTAATGCCAATCGTTGAACCGTTTTTGCTTCCAGTTTTGTTCCGTTTTGCGTCGAAGCTCTTCAGAAGGCTGGGAATCTGAATCAATCTGCCAAATCCTCATCGCAAGAAAAGGGTTCTGGTGGACAACCTGCTCGTGGCGCATCTCAGGGTACATGTGCAAGCTCCTTGGATATAAGGTTGCGACAGGATCGCGTAACGATATTTTAACATATTCGCATTGATTGAAATAGTTAATGACAGAATACCGTAAGAAATGAGTCGAATTGGTAATCGATTGATAGGCATTCCTCGAATAAAATAGAGAGGAAATTAACATTAAGGAGTGTCCAGCCATGAGCCAAGTTAACCCATCTATCAACGTAACAGTTTGGAACGAATATCGTCATGAAAAAGCAAGCGAGAAGGTAGCCTCCGTTTATCCGCAAGGGATGCATACTGCGATAGCCGAAGGTTTGGATATTACGGGCAAAGTGGCTGTGGCAACTTTAGACGAGCCGGAGCATGGTTTAACGGAAGAAGTACTTAACGGTACGGATGTCCTTATCTGGTGGGGACATATGGCGCATGGAGATGTTCAAGATGACATCGTGCAGAGAGTGTATGATCGCGTACTGAAGGGCATGGGTCTGATCGTGCTTCATTCCGGTCATTTCTCGAAAATATTTAAAAAGCTGATGGGAACCTCTTGTGATCTCAAATGGCGTGAAGCGGACGAGAAGGAACGGATTTGGATCGTTAATCCGGGTCATCCAATTGCGGACGGCCTCGGTGAATATATCGAGTTACCAAAGGAAGAGATGTACGGAGAGCACTTCGATATCCCGCAGCCAGACGAACTCGTCATGGTTAGCTGGTTTGAAGGTGGAGAAGTATTCCGTAGTGGATGCTGCTATACGCGCGGCGCTGGTAAAATCTTTTATTTCCGTCCAGGTCACGAGACTTACCCGACTTACTATAATCCGGAAATCCGTAGGGTTATTTCCAATGCGGTGAAATGGGCTGCTCCAGTTAATCGTGAGTATCCGAAATATGGCAATGCGCAACCTCTTGAGACAATTAAGGAGAAAAACTAATGACGCTTAAAGTAGGAGTTATCGGTACGGGGGGCATATTCAAAGGTGCTCATCTACCGGGATGGTTATCCCATAAAGAAGTAGAAATTGTCGCGTTCTGCGACGCATTCAAAGCATCCGCTGAAGCAGCGGCGAAAGACTTCCCCGATGCGAAGGTGTATGACGATTATCGCGAGCTTATTGCCGATCCATCCATCGATATTGTTGGAATTAGCACGCCAAACCTGTACCATTCAGAGATTGCCATCGCGGCGCTGCAGAAAGGAAAGCACGTCTTCTGCGAGAAGCCGGATGCAGTAAATCCAGTTGAAGCACAGAAGATGGCTGACGTCGCGAAGGCTTCAGGGAAGCTTCTTATGGCGATGCGTAACAATCGGTTCAGCGAAGAAGCGAAATTCGCCAAGCGGATTATTGAGCAAGGTCAACTCGGCGATCTCTATATGGGACGTTGTGGTTGGATTCGTCGTCGGGGAATTCCAGGGCGCGGTGGTTGGTTTACGACTAAGGAATTGTCGGGTGGTGGACCTTTAATTGACCTTGGTGTGCACATGATCGACATGGCGATGTGGTTGAGCGGTAATCCGAAGCCAGTTACGGTGACAGGGTCGACGTATCGCAAGTTCGCCGACCGTCCGGATGCTTCGGGTCTTATCCCGGCGGGAACATTCGATGTTGAGGACTTGGCGGCAGGGTTTATCCGCTTCGATAACGGCGCATCGCTTCAGATCGAATTTAGCTGGGCTTCCAATATTGAGGAAGAGAAGAAGTTCCTCGAATGGAGAGGTACGGAAGGTGGCTTCAGCCTCGTGAACGACAAGCTGAGTCTATTCACAGAAAATGAAGGCGTTCTAATCGACCAGAAACCAAATTTTCCAGTGGCAGCTATCCCTCAGCATACAGCAAATATTCAGCATTTCGTCGAGTGCGTGCTAGGTCGCGAGACTCCGATCATAACACCAGATCATGGTGTGGACATGATTAAAATTTTGTCTGCGATCTATGAGTCCGCCGAGCTCGGTCGCGAGATTAGATTGTAAAGGATTTAAACATATATACAGTAAGGCCCCGAGAGAGCTCGGGGCCTTACTTGTGTCTAAGTAATAAAAAAAATTGACAAACATTAGAGTGGAATGCATAATTTTTTTACTAACAACAACAGAGCAGGTGACAGTAATGGAAGTGAACTTTTGTTCGTCGTGCGGACACGAGATGGAAAACCGGGACGTAGACGGGACGATTAGAAGAGCATGCACAAAGTGTAGCTTCGTGCATTGGGGTAGCTATAGCATCGGCGTGGGTGCGCTTGTCGTTAAGGAGGACAAAGTGCTGCTCGTGCGTAGGGCACAAGAACCGGGCAAAGGTTACTGGACGAATCCGGGTGGGTATATTGAACAGCTAGAGCCGATAGAAGAAACGATAGTTAGGGAAGTGATGGAGGAAAGTGGGGTTGAGGCGACGGTACGAGGCATTGTAGCGTTGAGGGATCAACCAAGAAGCATCCATAATCTCTATGTCGCTTTCGAGATGGACTATGTGAAAGGTGAGCCGATTCCGGATGGAGTCGAGGTAGACGCCGCCGGTTTCTATAGTTTGACGGAGATGGAGACGATGAATGTTGCTCCCTTTACTCAATGGCTCGTAGACGTTGCCCTGCGAGGGAAATCAGATGGGCTTGTCGTAGACGAACAGCCCATTGTTCCGCTTAAGGGGTACGGATTATTTAGAGCGTAAATACCTCCTCGGACTGACGCCATAAGCTCTGCGAAACAAAGCGGCGAAATGGTTGTAGTTGTTGAATCCGACATCGAACGAGGCTTCGGTAGCTGATCTGCCCATGTGCTGCATGAGTAGAACAGCTTGCCGGAGCCTCATTTGATTAAGATGCTCTAAGATCGATTCACCTATCTCTTGCTTAAATAGATGTGACAGCCTTGACGAGGACAAGCTAACGGCTTTGGCTAGATCGTCGATGCGTATTTCCTCTTTCATGGATTCGGATAGAAGCTGCAAAACATGCTCGATTCGTGCATCGAGCTTCTTCTCTAGCCGCTGGGCGATTAAGAGGAGAATCTCCTTTAAGGAGTTCTCACACAGGGCATGCCAAAATCCGGAATGGTCACGCGAATCGTGGAGCAAATTTTGAAATGTACGAAGTACCCGATCTCGCAGGTATCCTTCAGGTAGGGTGTGAATGAAGACTTCGTCTGGAGGAAGATAGTCGGTTTCCACTAGTTTGTGAAAATGAGCCCAGACAAAATTCCAACGTTTTCCCTGCGCCGTTCCGTATTCATGTGCAACTCCCGAGCGGAGAATTCCGATTTGTCCCGTTCCACAGTGCTTTTCTCCAGCAGATGTCCGAAAATACCCCTCTCCGCTTATTGTATATACGATTAGACAATCGCTCATGCCAACTGGCCTACGTGTATGATAGGTATCGTCTGCGTTGAAATGACCTCCGAAAATGGCAGCGTTAGAGATCTCGGGATATTCCTCAGGAGGGTTATCAAAAGTCATGGCGTGCCTCCGTTCACAAATTAATGAATAGCAGTATCCATGTACTTAATAGCAGCAATCTTACTTCATCAACCCTATAGAAAACGCTAATCTAATGTCAAGGAAAATAAACCTGCACATAGAGGAGTGGTCTTGAATGAGCATTAGGTTGAAGACATTAACTGAGGAGCAATTATCCCATTTCGCTAGAGAGGGTTACTTGATCGTCAAAGGGCTTTTCTCGGCAGAAGATCTGTCCACGATCGAGCAAACTTTCGAAGAGATAAGCCAAGTGAAGGTTCCGGGCTATTTCGAACCCGATTTGGATGAAGGCTCCGACGATCCGCTAAAGAGGTATCCTCGTGTCATGCATCCGCACCGATTTAACGATACGGCCAAGAGATACATGCTGCACAAACCGGTGATGGACGTGCTTGCAGATCTTTACGGGGAGGAAGCTTACGCCGCACAAAGCATGTTCTATTACAAGCCACCGGGCTCCCGTGGGCAAGCCCTTCACCAAGATAATTTCTATTTGAAGGTGGAGCCGGGCAACTGTATCGCAGCTTGGACAGCAGTCGACGCGGCACATGAGGAGAATGGAGGGCTGCTTGTCGTTCCGAAGACAAGTGATTACGAGATTGTATGCCCGGATTTAGCAGACTCCAAGGAATCATTTACAACTCACTATGTGAAGCCTCCTAAGGATGAGAAAGTAATTCCTGCGATCATGGACAAAGGTGATGTCCTCTTCTTCAATGGAAACCTGATTCATGGCTCGTATCGGAATAAGACGAAGGATCAGTTCCGCAGAGCGTTCATTTGCCATTATGCGAATTCATCGGCTACCCATATCAGCGAGCACTATCGTCCATTGTTCAGGGAAGACGGCACGGTAGTCGATCTGGATGCCAATTCGGATGGCGGACCGTGTGGGATAGAGTTTGATATGGCGTATCCGCATTAATCTAGTCCTTCCTTATTGCAACAAAAGAGCTGGCCCAGAATGTCTGTGTTTACGAGACCTTCTGAGCCAGCTCCTTGTTAATGCGTTCAAGCTATACGACTTTGGAAATAATTTCTTCCTTAAACTGCTGGACAGCTAAGTCCGTATCTATCGTATAGCCACACTCCAGACCAATGAAGCCGGAAAAGCCGGTGTCTTTGATCGCGCGTAAAATATTGACGTAGTTGAGCTCACCTGTACCTGGCTGCTTGCGTCCTGGATTGTCAGCAATATGATAGTGGTTGATCCTATCGATATATCCCGTCGCGTTACGGATGACATTGCCTTCCGTAATCTGCTGGTGGTAGACGTCGAACACAAGCTTAACGTTCGGGCTACCCACTTGATCAATAACGTCAACCGATTCGTCAGAGCGTTGGAGGAAATGCCCCATGTGGTCGACGAGTCCATTCAATGGCTCGATTTCGAGCACGATGTCGGCTTCCTCAAACAGAGGTGCGCAACGCTTTAACGTCTCGACCATCGTTTGCCGTTGAATGTCGCGCGGAATTCCGTCAATCACATTACCTGTTTGAGAGATGACAGAGCGAACGTTCAAGATTTTGCAAGCCTCGATCGTCTGACGGATTCCTTCCAAGTAAGCATCCCTGTAAGATTCATCAACCAAGCTAATGAACTTAGTGCAAGTCGCACTAATCCCGACACCGATCCGTTCCTGTTCCTTGGCTATCCTCTTCAGATCTTTCAGATCCCACCAAGCGTAATATTCCAATCCGTGGAATCCGTGCTCATTGATTTTCTCTAAGTGATAGATTTCGTCTTTACCCTGATACGCTCCGATACATAAGGAAAATTTCATGTGAGTTTAAGCTCCCCTTGAGAAAAAATGTTTTAGGATAGTAGGATCGCCTTGCCGGATGCGGCTGATTCATTCGCAGCGATCGTAATTTCGTGCGTTTTCAAGGAATCCTCGTAATTGGACAAAATTTGGGATGTATCTCCCGTTCTCAGCGCATGGAGGAATGCTTCGTCCTCTATGTAATACGGATTTGCTACATTTGGATGAACCGTTGTTCCGGCTGTCGTTAGCTCTCGTAGTGCATCGCTTCTAAGCTCCAAAACCCCGTTACTCGTATAAATGTCGAGGCCTGTGTGATGACCAATCGGCAGTAAACAAGTATTCGAGATAGTAGCGACCATGCCGTTCTTTAGCTTCAGCGTGACAGTGCCGACATCAGGTACATCTGTACCTTCGACTTGTTCTCCCATCACTTGTAACGAATAGGCGGCATAAACCTCTTGAACCTCTCCGCATAAATAGCGAAGTAAATCGACAATATGTGTCGTTTGCTCTACGAACTGGCCACCGGAGCCAGCCTGAACTCTCCACCAAGGGACCATTGGCATGCCGCCCATCCAGTAGCCGAGAGCCATCCCTGGCTTGCTGTTTGCCAAGAGCTGCTTGGCCAAGCTCGCAGACTCATTATACCTCCAATGATAGCCAACGGAGGTGATTAGATTATTTGATTTGATTTTTTCTCCGATTGAGAGTGGAACCTCTCGATTAATTCCAAGGGGCTTCTCGACAAGGAAGGGAATTCCTCGTTCAACCAATTGATATTCTGCATCGCCATGAGCCATCGGAGGGACACAAACGTAAACGCCGTCCAAATCGGATCCATCCAGCATTTCGTTGAGATTAGAGAACGCTTTCGCTCCGTTATGCTCTGATGCAGCTTGTTGAGCACGTTGGATGTCGACATCGTAGAAGGCTGATAAGGCGACGCCTTCCATTTGAACCAAGTTCTTGACATGATGATGGGCAATTCCTCCGGTTCCGATAAAACCAAGCTTCAACGTCATTCGCTATTCCACTCCCACTCCATAGGATATCGTATAATTAAACTTACGACCCTATTTTAATCCATGAGATCATCTAATTAAATATAATATAATGCCTATCCGATATAATAAAATGAAACAGGAGGTGCGATGTGGAAACGTACTATAGCAGGCATTTTGTGACCACGGAGTGGGATCGTCGATTGCCGCTTCATCTCACAAGCGTTGGATACTCGGATCAGGCAGCGATCAATAGGGAAGCTGGATTTCAGAGTTATCATTGGTTGCATACCGTCGAGGGCTGCGGTGAATTTATAGTGAACGGCCAAAGCTTCAAGCTATACCCGAATCAAGGAATCCTACTGAAGCCGAATGTACCCCATCATTATTTTCCGGAATCAGCAGCTTGGTCGACATGGTTTATGACCTTCGACGGTGCCCTAGCTAATCCGATAACGGCTTCTCTAGAGCTACAACAAATGCTGCCGCTCAGCTGGGATGCAGACTGTCCACTTGCCAATATTCATGAGCAATATAGCGAGAAGTGTGGGTTTAGCTTTGACTTTGCAGGCATTAATGGATCGCTTGAGGTGTACGCTTTCTTATCTCAGATCAAGCAGTATGGCAAATCCAGTGGGCAAGCCTCTCTATCTAAAGGACATGCACGACTGACCCCCATTTACCTGCTTATTGAGGAGGACTTTGGTGATCCCAACTTAGGCCTTAATCGAATGGCAGAAACGCTGCACATTAGCCCGCAATATTTGAATACGTTGTTTCGCAATAGCTGGGGAATTAGCCCTTATCAATATTTGGTCCAGTTTCGCATTCAAAAGTCCAAGGAGCTACTGCTCGCGGATCGTGGGAGGACGGTTAAAGACATCGCATCGGCTGTTGGATTCCAGGATGATAGCCATTTTATACATACTTTTCATAAGCTAGCGGGGATGACACCGTTACAGTTCCGTCTGCTATATGGGGAATAATCTTTGTATGAATGGCTTAGATAGTAAAAAACCCTACTATGCAGCCAGCATAGTAGGGCTTTGTGATTTGTAACTCTTATGAAGCTGCTTGCTGTGGATCATGCTGATCGCCATCGCGGGTTCCATTTCGTTCATCTGAACGAGCTGGATCAAGGTTGCCATATCACCCATTCGATAAGCAGCGGCAATGATTCTGAGGTAAGTTTTCAGCCCTTCGTCCTCTGGCAAGGAGAGGACATCCTTTTCAATATCATCCTGGACTAGACGAAGAGATTGGCGTGCCCGGTGCAAAGCAGCCTTTACGGCTCCTTCTGTCGTTCCAAGCTTTGCTGCTGTTTCGGCAATTGGATATTCCAGTACGTCTCGCAATAGGAATACGGCTCTCTGCAGAGGTGACAGATGCTTGATTAAAGCTTGGAAAATCGCTTCAATCTCGAACGTCCCTCCTTGATCGGGTTGAGAAGCCCGGGATCGTTCCGCCTTCAATATCCGGTCTAGAACTGTTTTTCTGCGTGTATGGTCAATCCACGTATTCTTCGCAATTCGCAGCAAGTAAGCTTCCGTATTGAGGTGTCCAACACTTTGTAACAGGCTTATAGCTTTAAGCCAAGTTTCCTGCACCAAGTCCTCGGCATCCCAAGTGGATTCGGTTAGAGAGAGGCAGTACCGCTTGAGTACGGTTTGCAGATTTACCACGTTAGGGTTTTCTTCGTCTTTCGTGGCCTTGTGTATGTTATCCACTAAGATCATCGAGCATGCTCCTTTACTCGGTCCTATACTTACTACAGTAAACGAATGAAGCCGTAAAAAGGATACGCTTTTTTCTAACTATATTCCATTTTCCTGAAGGTAGCTAGAGCTCGAATTGTCACTCCGTAAATTCGAATGTTTCTCCGTATCCCTGTGAGACCTTCGTTCGTTTACAGGATGAAGTCGAACATCAAACGAGGAAAATGGAGGAATAGAGATGACAAATTACGTTCCTTATGTTGTTGAGCAAACGAATCGCGGGGAAAGGTCCTACGACATTTATTCCCGGCTGTTGAAGGATCGAATCGTGTTCTTAGGAGCTGCAGTTGACGATCAACTCGCCAATAGCATTATTGCGCAATTATTGTTCTTGGCGGCGGAAGACCCGGAGAAGGAAATCAGTATGTATATCAACTCACCAGGAGGCTCCACATCAGCGGGTTTTGCTATTTACGATACGATGCAGTTTATCAAACCGCAGGTGCACACGATCTGCATGGGATTGGCCGCTTCATTCGGAGCGATTCTGTTACTTGCCGGCACCAAAGGGAAACGCTTCGCATTGCCCAACAGTGAAATTATGATTCATCAGCCACATGGCGGAGCACAGGGGCAAGCGAGTGATATCGCAATCAGTGCTAAGCGAATATTACAGGTCCGGGATAAGACAAATCGAATTACAGCAGAGAGAACCGGGCAGCCACTGGAAAAGGTGGAGAAAGATATGGAGCGGGATTATTTCATGTCCGCCCAAGAGGCACTTGAATATGGGATTATTGATCAGGTCATCTCTTCCCCAGAACAATCCAAGGATTGACAGCTCGTTGGGATACGTGATAAAGTAATTCCAATAATACCGACCAATATAATCGGAATAATAAAAGAGTCTTCCGGAATACCGGTGACCCCTACTCCTGCACATGGAGAGGGGTCTTTGTTATTTAAGGGGACGAGGAGGCACATCGACTTGGAAATCACAAAACGGCTTGATATTTCAGTAAGCACAAGAGCAAAAATTCCTGTGGCCAGTATTCTTAAGATTTCTCTACCCGCTATTGCGCTTGTTGTTGCATTGCTACTGCACACTCAAGTGCCTAGCGTACAACCGGTGGTGTCGGAGAGGGCGTATACGATTCTACTCACCATCGTGCTGGTCGTATTCTCCACATGGACAATTACGGCTTTGTATCGCACAACCTTATTTAAATCTCTGCATTATTTTTCAAGCATCGTCACCTTTATTGTTGCACTATTCGTCGCTTGGGAGCTTCTGACGTTGAAGTCGGGCACGCTACCGCTCCCTTACTTTCCTTCACCAGTCAAAATATTAGATGCACTTATTAATGACAGGCAGAAGCTACTTGTTTGCGTCCTATATTCTCTTCGCTTGTTAGTCATCGGATACTTGATTGGAGCGTTCTTCGGTCTTGTGACTGGAATCCTGATGGGGTGGTATAAACAGTTTCAATACTGGATTAACCCTTTCTTGAGGTTCATTGGACCGATACCAGCGACAGCATGGATTCCGATTGTGTTAATTGTCTTTCCAAGCAGCTTCACTGCTAGTATTTTCCTCATTGCACTCGGTACATGGTTTCCCGTTGCGGTCATGACTTGGTCTGGTATTGCGAGCGTGAATAAATCCTTTTTTGAGGTGGCGCGCACACTTGGGGCAAACGAGCGTTATCTCGTGCTGCGAGTGGCGTTTCCGGCTGCGTTTCCGCTTATCTTCATTGGTTTGTTCATGGGGCTGGGAACCTCCTTTGTCACACTCATCGTAGCCGAGATGTTAGGCGTCAAAGCTGGGTTAGGCTTTTATATTACTTGGGCACAGGGCTGGGCTGAATACTATAAGGTTTACGCAGCATTGCTCATTATGGCGGTTCTGTTCTCTACGATTATTACGGTATTGTTCAAAATTCGCGATCGCGTCTTGATTTGGCAGAAAGGGTTGATCAAATGGTAGCAGCGAGTGTACATGAGGGGGGACGGATTTCTGTTCATGGAGTGTCCCGCGTGTTCGAGGATCAAGGAAAAGGAGCACAGCCCGTAGTTGCTCTGAGCAAGGTTGAATTGGATATCGCCCCTGGGCAGTTTATTTCTCTCATCGGGCCAAGTGGGTGCGGGAAATCGACGTTACTAAGGCTAATAGCGGGAATAGACTCACCAACAACGGGCGAGATTCGATTAGACGGTGAGTTGATTAAGGATGCCCATCCGAGCAGAGGGTTGGTGTTTCAGGATCCGACGCTGTTCCCGTGGAAAACGATATGGAGCAATGTGGCGACTGGGCCGGAATCACGAGGGGTACTGAAGGAGCAGAAGGGGGAGGTAGACAAATTCATTGAGCTGGTCGGGCTCAAAGGCTTCGAGAAAGCCTATCCCCACCAATTGTCAGGAGGTATGGCTCAACGGGCGGCATTGGCACGAGCACTTGTGAACCATCCGAAGGTGCTGTTGCTGGATGAGCCACTTGGGGCTCTGGATGCTTTCACGCGGATGAATTTGCAGGAGGAAATTCTCCGGATTTGGCAGGAAAGAGGAACGACAATGGTATTCGTCACTCATGATATCGATGAGGCTGTATATTTGAGCGATCGGGTTGTCGTCATGACACCTCGTCCCGCCCAAATCAAGGAAGTGATTACAATTGATTTGCCACGACCGAGAATCCGTAATAGTACGGCGTTCTTCGGGTATCGTTCGCGAATATTGGAATCGTTACAACTTGTACCGGAAATCGAGCAGCCGGAATATATTGTGTGAAGAAAGAAGGGGGAGCATGATTATGAATAAGCGATTACAGTTCACGGCTGTGGCGATACTGCTATTCCTATTGCTGTCACTGACCGGTTGCTCTGGAGCAGGGAGTAAAGTCTCCGCTGCTAATAATCTGGGTGAAGCGCTGAGTATCCAGTTCTCTTCGGATCCGGTCAAGCCGAGTGCTAGCGGGAGCACGACCCTGAATCTTGATATTAAGGAGCAATCCAAGCCCGCAATCGGGGCAGCGGTTGTGTTCGAGATATGGCCTAAAGGTCAAGAGCAGCACGCCCAATTAAATGCGAAAAGCGTAGAAGACGGCTTGTACTTCATCAAGGGGGAGTTCTCTCAGGTCGGGGACTATTATCTATTAGCTCACGTGACATCAGCGGAAGGTGTACATGAAATGAAGACGTTCGAGTTTACGATTCAATAACTGGCATCTATGGTGAGGAAAATGGGGGAGGGAAATCGGATGAAGAGCTTACAGAGGTGGAGTACGTTCCTTTTGTTACTTATGGGTCTAATCGTGGGCTTGTCGGGTGTGTCTGCGCATGAAGGAACAGAGGTGATCTCCGTCGGTGAAACGGCATTGCCGTCGTGCCACTACATAGACCAGGAGGATGGCAAGCCGATTAAGCTTGTTAATACATCAGCTATTTCGTCCGTGCCATCGTCTGTGAATGAACAAATGGGGTCATCCTCCGGTATTTGGACCGCCGCGATCGTGTCTGCTATTGTTGGAGTCGTGGCGGTCGCATTTGGTTATTTAGTTGTCTGGTTCAACCGATTCAAGTAGAGCTACGGATCGTTCCTTTAAGTCATCCCAATTCAGTGCTCCAAGAACACCGTCTGTAATTATTCCCTTACTATCGACGAATATTGTTGAGGGGATCGGGCGAATTTCATAGTTAGCTGCGACTTGCCCATCGGAATCGAACAAGACTGGGAAGGTGAAGCCATAAGCTTGCGCGAATTCCCGCGCGGATTGTACGGTATCCGTGGCGGTAAGGTTAACGGCGAGAATTTGCAGCTGGTCACCGTATTGCTTGTTCAGCTTCACGAATGAGGGAGCTTCATCTTTGCATGGTCCGCACCAGGAAGCCCAGAAGTTGAGCACGACCGGCTTGCCTCTTAGCTCCTTGAGGTCATAGATTTTACCGTCCATGCCCGTTAACGTGAAGGTAGGAGCTGTATAACTGATTTCGGGCTTTTCTGGGATAGATTTAACCTGCACTTTATCCTTCGTTAATTCTGATGATTCGACAGAGACATTCCTATTCTTGCTGTCTAATTGCTGATATAGAACTGCTCCGATCAGTAAGGTGAATGTGGCCACAATGATCCAATTACGCCATCTTCTCATGGGATACCTGCTTTCTACGTTTATTAAACCTATAATTCCTATATGTTTTATACAAATTAACGCAATCTGAATTTACTTGTCAATAGATATATGCTTAATATATAAATTACTAAAATTGTAATTGACAGATAGGATAGAGGGATATATGATAATCATATTAATCCAACCGAAATACTTGGTTATCAAAAGAATAACAAAATGTTGACCAGATATCTGGAGACTGATTTTCCCGAAAGGGGAGGTTGGTCTCTTTTTATTTGTAAAGAGGAGATGAACTTTATGGGAGAGCAAGTGCCAAATCAACAAGGTGACGTTAAGAAGTGGAGATTCGATACTCTGCAGGTTCATGCGGGTCAGCAACCTGATCCGGTAACTGGGGCACGAGCAGTACCGATTTACCAAACCACATCCTATGTTTTCAAGAACACAGAGCACGCCAAAGCGGTTATCAACTTCGAAGAGCCTGGTAATACGTACACTCGAATCATCAACCCAACCAATGATGTACTTGAACAAAGGATAACGGCGCTTGAGGGTGGAGTTGGCGCACTTGCGGTGGCATCAGGTTCAGCCGCGGTCACGTATTCCATCTTCAATGTGGCAGGGGCGGGTGACGAGATTGTATCGGCAAGCACCTTGTATGGGGGCACCTATAACCTATTCGACGTGACGCTGCCAAAGCTCGGTATCACGACGAGGTTCGTTAATCCGGATGAACCGGATAACTTCCGTAAAGCCATCAACAGTAAGACGAAAGCCATATTCATCGAATCGATTGGCAATCCAGGCTTGAACATTCTCGATATTGAGAAAATCGCCGACATTGCTCATGAGAACGGTATCCCTCTTATTGTTGACAATACGTTCGGCACTCCATACTTGATCCGCCCGTTCGAATACGGAGCCGACATTATCGTTCACTCTGCGACGAAATATATCGGCGGCCATGGTACCTCCATCGGTGGACTCATTGTGGACAGTGGCAAGTTCGATTGGACGAACGGTAAATTTCCCGGCTTCACGGAGCCCGACAAAAGCTATAACGGGCTGAAATATGTTGAGAAGTTTGGTGAACTGGCGTATATAACGAAGGTTCGAGTTCAGTTTCTGAGGGATATCGGGGCTGCCATTAGTCCCTTTAATAGCTTCCTGCTGCTTCAGGGCTTGGAAACTCTATCGCTCAGAGTGGAGAAGCATCTATCCAATACGACACGCGTCGTGGAGTACTTAAGCCAGCATCCAGATGTGGCATGGGTGAACTATCCAACGCTTGAGGGAAACCCGTATAAAGAGCTCGCTGAGAAGTATTTTCCGAAGGGACCTGGTTCAATCTTCTCGTTCGGCTTGAAGGGAGACCTTCAAACGGCTAATCGCTTTATTGATCAGCTAGAGCTGTTCTCTCACCTAGCCAATGTGGCAGATGCGAAATCGCTTGTCATACACCCTGGAAGCACAACACACGCACAGCTAACACCTGAGGAACAGTTAGCAGCGGGCGTGCGGCCAGACCTCATCCGCTTGTCGATTGGGATTGAAGATGCTCAAGATTTAATCGACGACTTGGAGCAGGCCATTCAGAAAGCTGTAGCAACGGTAAGTGCAAGCCAAGCTTGAGATTACCTAATCAGAGGAGGACACAAGAAGAGATGAAGAACAATGAAGCCAAACGAAAATTGATTTTGTCAGCAATCGCACTAACGATGGCGATCGCAGTCCTTAATGGATGCGGTAAAAACAACAATAATACGAGTCCAGCTTCAGCGAGCAGTAATGTTAAAGCTTCGGCTACCAATGCCTCGTCAGCGGGCACGAAGGAACTGAAAAAGGTGAAATTCGCTTATGCGGGCGGTACTTGTGAAGCTCCAATCTACGCTGCAGTTGAGAAAGGCTTCTTTAAGGAAGAAGGACTGGATGTTGAGCTTGTGCAGATGGACTTCGAAACGCTGAAATCTGGGATATCCTCAGGAAAAGTAGATGGCACCGTTGGGAACTTCGCTTGGTTTAAGCCGATCGAGCAAGGGCTTGATGTTAAAGTGACCGGAGGTCTTCATGCAGGATGTATTCAATTGGTTACGTTGAAGGATAGCGGAATCACTTCCATTAAAGATCTGAAGGGCAAAAAAATCGGTGTTGATGTCATAGGTGGTGGCCCGCAAATCACACTTGCAATCACTTTGAAGCAGAATGGCATCGAAACGACGGATGTGGATTGGAGAGCCTATCCTTCGCAACAACTGGCTACAGCAGCTGAGAAAGGTGAGATTGATGCCTTTATTGTGTGGGACCCTGCTGCTCAGCAAGCGTTGGATACAGGTAAATACCTCCGACTTCTAAGCAACGGTCATGATGAGCCATTCAAGTCCGGTTATTGCTGCTACTCCGTGATCAGCGGCGCGGTAACAAAGAATGATCCGGAGAAAGCAGCCGCGATTACTCGTGCGTTGTTGAAATCAGCGGAATGGGTAGGGAAGAACGCAGCTGAAACGGCTAAGATCGAAACCGATAAGAAATATGTATCCGCGGATGCTGCGACGAATGAGAGCTTGCTTGCTGCTTATCACTGGAAACCAGGCGTTATTAATGCTAAGAAAAGCGCAGAGTTCTTCATTAAAGAACAGAAGGCGCAAGGGATTCTAGATGCTTCTACGGATGAGAAGGAGCTTCTCGACCGCGTATTTTTCGAGGCGATTCCGGATTATAACGGCAATTAATTAAGGGAAACAGAATCACGAAGAGAGACAGAAGTGTCAGGGCCCCGAGGGCCTTGACCTTCAGTCGTTCCCTTGACGAAAGGAGGAGCGGATCGTGCCTGCGATAATCAAACCCATTGTTTATGAGCAAGCCTCTCCAGAGGCTAAAGCGGAATATGAGCGTCAATATCGGACTTCTGGGAACGTGACGAATATGAAGAAGACGCTGCTTCTTCACCTTCCTTCTTATCATGTATACGAGGAATGGTATAAGCTTCGTACAGCTTTATTGGACTTCATTAGCCATCGTGCGTTTATCGTATTCTCTTACGCGATATCGCTCGAAGGGGATTGCTTACTCTGCTCTATTTATTTCCGTAAAGCTCTGACTGATCGAGGAGAAGATGCAGATGAGCTTATCCTGGATGATGAAGAGCAGGCACTTGAACAATATGGAAGACAGCTATCGCGGAGTCCTAATGAAGTTCCGAATGCATTATTTACACACTTGGGCCTTTATTATAGTCCAGCCCAGATCGTTGCACTTACGGCGTTCGCGGGGCAGATGATCGCGACTAACGTATTTAATAGCGCGTTGCATATCGAACTTGACGAGTATTTGCTACATTTTTCAAGCTAGTTTAGGGGAGCGGTGGATGTGTCACAGGAGTTTGAGGGTAAGGTCATTTTCATTACTGGGGCCGCACACGGGCAGGGAAGAGCAACGGCATTAGCTTTCGCTCGTGAAGGAGCAGATATTGCCGTCTTCGATATTGCGAAGCAAATACAGTATCCGAGCTACCCGTTTGGGTCAGCAGACGAGCTGCTAACGCTGAAGTCAGAGATTGAAGCTCTCGGGCGACGTGCTTTGATCTTTGCCGGTGATGTAAGAGATGACGAGGCAATTACAAGAGCGGTATTGGAAACGATCGAGCAGCTTGGGAAAATAGATGTTTTGTTCAATAATGCGGGCATTGCGGCTTATGGACTATCTCATGAACTATCTGAATCCGAATGGGATTCTGTATTAGATATTAACCTGAAGGGGGCTTGGCTTGTCGGTAGGCGAGTCATTCCCCACATGATCGAAGCGCGTGCTGGCGTCATTATTAACAATTCTTCGATTGCAGGCCTGCGAGGCTTGAATCGGATGTCTCATTACACGGCTTCCAAATGGGGGCTTGTCGGCTTGACGAAGTCGTGGGCCATCGAGCTTGCAAGCTATAATATCCGGGTCATTAGCTTACATCCAACAGGTGTAAATACACCAATGAACGATGGGCTCGCGGAGCTAGAAGGAACGACTGCAGCGGAAATCGCGGAGCGCTCTGCCGGGAATCTATTAGACGTGCCGTGGATTGAAACGGAGGATGTCGCATATGCAGTGCTGTTCCTGAGCAGCGATCGTGCGCGGTATATAACGGGTTCTCCATTCGTGCTGGATGCGGGCTTGCTAACGCGATAAACGCTGCTAGTAAATGATTGGCATTAAAAGAAATGTATATTGCTGATTTGGATTTGTGTACCAATAAAATGGGGGCGGGAGTATGGCCATTCGACTGAGTATTCTGGATCAAACGTTAATAAACAAGGGGGAAAGTCCGACAGAAGCGTTCCGGCATACCATTGAACTAGCGCAAAAGGCGGAACAGTGGGGATACCATCGGTTCTGGGTGTCCGAGCACCACGATTCGGATCTTGTTGCCGGATCGTCTCCGGAAGTTCTTGTTTCTCATTTGCTGGCGAGAACTGAGCGGATTCGGGTCGGATCGGGCGGTGTTATGCTGCAACACTACAGTCCCTATAAAGTAGCGGAAAATTTCAATGTGCTCGCAGCGCTTAGCCCTTCACGGGTAGACCTAGGAATCGGTCGCGCGGCAGGAGGCTTGCCCCATTCAACCAAAGCGCTTCAGGAAGGCAGGACGACCGACACTGCGACGTTACAGGAGAAAATCGTTGAGCTTATTCGTTATACCCGTGAACAGCTGCCTCCCGATCATGCGTTGGCTGGATTAAAGGCGAGCCCTATTCCGGATCGGGCAGCAGAAATCTACTTGCTGGGAGCAAGTCATAATAGTGCTGAGATTGCGGGAAGTCTGGGATTGCCTTATGTATTTGCTCAGTTTATTAATAATGAGGATGCAGAAGCGATTCAAGCATTTGATATTTATCGGAGCTACTTCCAGACTAATGACGGGAAAGTGCCAGAAGCTATTCTTGCGGTTCCTGTCATTGTGGCGGACACGGATGAAGAAGCGAAGCGAATTGCAAATGATTACCGGATCGTGCGGATTCACCTGAAGAGCGGTCGAACAATCACGGTTGGTAGCGTGGAGCATGCCGAGGAATATGGCAGGCAGGCGGAAGAGGAATATACGATTGAGGATAAGCAGGCGTATGTCGTTCACGGCTCGAAGAGTCGGGTGCGCGCTCAATTGCTAGAAGCGCAGCGCAAATATGGGGTTGAGGAATTTATCGTTATCTCCACGATTCGTAATGCAACGCAACGTCTTCGGTCTTATGAATTGTTAATTGAAGCTTTTGCTGAAGTGCATGATGAAGTAAAGAAATGACACCAGCAATAATAAGTACAATTCCTACGGCAGTCGTCAGACTAGCCGTTTCTTTCCATACAACGATTCCGATGACGGAAGTAAGGGGGTACCTATTCCATTCCTGATGCTTGAGTTTGATAGATACCGCGAAGTAAAAAATCCACCATCTGAGATAAAGCCTTCTCTAACGAGACACAATTGTGCCCAGCAATGCCATGATCCATCAATTGATATAAAGCTCCGATGTACACAGAAATAAAGATTTCGATATCGAACGGACGAAAATCTCCGCTTGTAATGCCCTCTTGAATCAATAGACGAATATTGTCCCAGCCTTGATTAATATACCCGTCTACAATCACCCATTGATCGGGATAAGCATTTTGTAGCTCCTTTAATAGGCGAATATCGCTAAAGGCGAAGCCTTGTGGAAGCATGACTAATGCATCGAATAGCTTTTGTTTGACGGGAAGAGCGATGTTGCTCATCAATTCTTGTTCTTGATCTTTCATCTGACGAATGGATTGCTCAACGATGTAGGAAACGATCTGTTCCTTCGCCGGGAAATGCTGGTATAACGTTTTTGTGCTGATACCAAGTCGATGAGCTAAATCTCTTATTGAGAACCTTAAACCTCTTAGGGTTATCTCTTGTATGGCTGCTTGGACAATTCTATTCTTCATCACCTATGTCCTCCGGAAAGATGCACGCTGTTGTTTGGCTAAAGCGGGTAAGAAGAACAGCGGATAGAGTAACAAATATAAGTTCGGAATCCACCATAACAAGTCAAAATCGAGGCGGATGCCCCAGAAAGCGATAGCCTGTAACCCAGAACAAAATGTTAGGCTCAAAGAGAGAATACAAAGCGTTAACCAGGAGCTATTGTGTCTTTTGAAGCAATAAATGCTCATTAACCCGGTCAAAGAGATGAGTAAATCTAGCGGGATAAAGGATAAGTTCCAGGCTACGAGCATCTCGTTGCTGTAATCCTGATAGAGGTATTCCTTTGGGATTAATCCCAGCCAAGTGATCGACCAATAGAGAATGAAGCCAATATCTGTTGTCCATAGCAATGCTCTCAATGTTTTGTTCATGGGGTCGTCTGCTCTCACCTTCGTATAAGTAATGCGGAATACAAGGAAAACGTTTTGGTTTACTTGTTTTCCGCATTATTATATTGAAATTACCTATAAAAGTAAATGCGTTTGTAGATATAGATTGAAGAAGCCGCCCACAGGTTCGGATTGACCCCTTTGGACGGCTGCTGAAAGCTGTTACTTCGTTTCCAATACTTTGGCAAAATGATTAACGGGGATAGGTAGCCCGATATGCTCCCGAAGAGTGCTTCCTTCGTAATCTTGGCGGAAAAGTCCTCTCTCCTGAAGCAAGGGGACAACAAGCTCTACGAAATCCTCGAGCCCATCAGGTAAGGTAGGCGCCATCAGCATGAAGCCATCGGCTGCTTGCTCCTTGAACCATTTTTCCAGCGTATTTGCGATTTTAATTGGCGTGCCTACGAGATGATCACCGCTGAAAGAGCCGGTAAGCAATGAATAGACTTCCCTTAGCTTAGGGTTCTCACGGGCGATAACGGGCTGGTGCTTCTTATAATCGGACTTGGTTTCCTCTAACACATCCAAGCCAACATCTTTCGCTCTTGAATCCAGTGTTGCACCAGAGAAATCTACTCCCTTGAAATAATCGGAGAGAAAGAGGATCCCAGTCTCTTCCGTAATTAGCGATTCAAGTAACTTTAGCTTGGCCTGGGCTTCCTCTTCCGTTCGCCCGATAATCGGGGAAATCCCCTGCAGAATGTAGACAGTCTCTGGATTTCTACCCACTGAGGCAACCTTACTCTTATAGGAGCGATAGAATTGCTGAGCATCCTCTAGATTATATTTAATGGAGAAAATAACCTCGCCTACTTTTGCTGAGAAGTTCTGTCCCGATTCTGATGTTCCAGCTTGCACGAGTACGGGATGGCCCTGCGGTGAACGCCCGATATTGAGCGGACCGTCCACAGAAAAAAACCTACCCTTATGGTTTACGCGATGGAGCTTGCTGGGATCAATAAACTGTCCGCTGTCCTTGTCCTCGGTGAACGCATCATCCTCCCATGAGTCCCATAAACCTTGTACGACCTCTAGAAATTCCTCTGCGCGTTCGTAACGGAACGAATGCTCGAAATGCTCCTCAGCGTTGAAGTTACGGGCGGTATTACCGGATAGATCCCTCGTTGTCACGATGTTCCAGCCGACTCTACCTTTACTAATATGATCGGCCGATAGGAATAAGCGGGCTAAGTTAAAGGGTTCGATATACGAAGTAGAAGCAGTGGCGACTAGCCCGATCTTCGTAGAGGCCCCAGCTAAGGCGGATATCAGGGTAATCGGCTCGAAGCGGTTTAGAATATTGGGGTGGGATTGCTCGTTAATAGCCAAGCTGTCTGCTAGGAAGGCGAAGTCGAATTTACCCCGTTCGGCGGTTTGAACCAGTTTCTTATAAAAGTCGATGTCATGACTGGCACTCGGTTGTGCATGGGGGAGCCGCCATGAGGCAACGTGCATTCCCGTCCCTACCATGTAAGCGGATAGTTTGATTTGCCTTTTCTGTGTCACTTCGTAATCCCTCCTATATCATAGTAAATTAATGTGAATAGTATGAATAGAATGTACCATTTTTAGGAAAAGAGGTCAATATGAAATGTAGGGTTTTGCTTGACGATATTTCCTGCTCGTGCCATAATGTACACGCGTACATTATTTGAAATAGATAGGGTGTTTAGTCTTTGGCGAACCGCAAGGAAGTAGCAAAGCTAGCTGGCGTATCGGAAGCAACGGTATCTCGGGTGCTCAACGGTATAGGTCCAATGAAGGAATCGACGCGGGATCGGGTATTGGAAGCAGCTAAGCGGTTGAATTACGAGTTAAACGCCGTAGCATCGAGCTTTGCCAGAGGAAAGAGTGGGAATTTGGGCGTTGTGCTTCCGTACGTTCCGAAGGTCCATTTATTTTCCACCTATTATTATTCGGAATTGTTAAGCGGAATTGGTGAGGCTGTTCGTTCGAAGGGTTACGGATTATTGCTATTATTTCGTGATCCTGCATCCGTATATGATTATATATCGTTATACCGCACACAGCGGGTTGATGCTTGTATTGTCCTTGGTGCGAGTGCCGTACCCTCTGAGATGGTGGGAATTAACCAGCTAGCTGAGGAAAGATTGCCGTTTTGCGTCATGGACCAAAGATTCGATAATCCTCTTGTTAGCATCGTTGCAGCGGATCACGAACAAGGTAGCTATGAGGCGGTTAAGCACATCATTAATAAGGGCTATCGGAAAATTGGGTTTCTGAATGGTTCTCCACAATACTCGAATAGCCAGGATCGGTTGCTCGGTTACCGTAGGGCATTACAGGAAGTAGGTATTCAACTGGATGAATCAATCCGATATGAAGGAAATTACAGTCGAACAAGTGGTACACAGGCTGCAAGTACTGTCTATCGCGATTTGAACAAGCTGGATGCAATCTTCGTCGGTAATGATCGAATGGCAATTGGACTTATGCAAGGGTTAAGGGGACTAGGCTGCAGCCTGCCTGACGATCTTAAGGTTGTTGCTTACGATGATTCTGATGCAGCAAGTCTCGCGGAACCGCCGCTAACGACGGTTAAAGTTCCATTCTTTGAAATGGGACGCCTAGCTGCAGAAAAATTGTTATCCCAATTAACAGACAAGGATAGTGAGGTATCCGTCATTAACGAGAAGCTGCAGACGGAGCTTATAGTAAGGAAATCTAGCGGTAATTAGAGTGGAATGGGAGACTACATCGATGAGAAAAGCGCTAATCGTATGGGGTGGCTGGGATGGTCATCAGCCTAAGGAGGTTGCGGAAATTTTTCGCAATCAGCTGGTGGAGGAAGGATTCGAAGTCGAGGTGTCTGATACGCTGGAGGCATTTGCGGATGGCGAGAAGCTGAAGGGACTCGACCTGATTGTTCCGGTATGGACGATGGGGCGAATCGAGCAGGCTTGGGTAAATAATGTTTCCGCTGCTGTACAGAGTGGAGTTGGATTGGCGGGCTGCCATGGAGGTATGTGTGATGCATTCCGTGAGAACACGGATTGGCAGTTTATGACCGGAGGACAGTGGATCTCACATCCCGGCAACGATGGAACGGAATATACGGTGGAGATTAAGAGCAGCTCTAGCCAACTTGTAGAAGGGATTGAAGATTTCGTAGTATCGACGGAGCAGTATTATTTGCATGTTGATCCTGCGAATGAGGTGCTCGCGACGACCCGTTTTCCAGTGGCACCAGGACCACATTCATCCAATCGAGCAGTCGATATGCCCGTGATCTGGACGAAGCGCTGGGGTCATGGGCGTGTCTACTATAACTCGCTCGGACATCAAGCGAATATTATGGAAATTCCGGTTGTGAAGGAACTCATGCGACGTGGCTTCCAATGGTGTGCGGAAGGTAAAGAGCTTGCTCCTGCGGAACTTGCAGAGAACGCATATACAGGTATGGCAGATAACCAACTTTAATCCGAAGGAAGATGTGCATTCATGGATAAAATAAAAGTCGGCATTATCGGTACAGGGAACATCAGCGAAATCTATTTTCAAAATGGTAAGCGATTCGAGTCGATGGAGGTCGTGGCTTGCGCTGACTTGGACGTAGAGAGAGCGAAGCTGAAAGCGGCGGAGCACGGGGTTCGTGGTTGTTCCGTAGAAGACTTGCTCGCTGATCCGGATATTCAGATGATCATTAATTTAACGATTCCTGTCGCTCATGCAACAGTATGTTTACAAGCGCTTGAAGCCGGAAAACACGTCTATGTAGAGAAGCCACTTGCGGTCACTCGCGAGGAAGGCTTGAAGGTACTCGAACTAGCGAAGCGTAAAGGGCTGCTTGTAGGAAGCGCACCGGACACCTTCCTTGGGGGCGGCATCCAAACCTCGATAAAGCTCGTGGAGGATGGATGGATTGGCACCCCGATCGGAGCAACGGCGTTTATGGTTTGTGGAGGCCATGAGAATTGGCACCCGGCGCCGGAGTTTTATTATCACAAAGGTGGCGGCCCTATGTTCGATATGGGTCCCTACTATTTGACGGCACTCGTTGCATTGCTTGGTCCGATCTCCAGGGTAACGGGCTCAACTCGCATTTCCTTCCCAGAACGGACGATCACGAGCGAACCGAAGAAGGGGCAGAAGATTCAGGTGGAGACACCTACCCATATCGCGGGAATTATGGATTTCGTGTCTGGACCGATAGGTACGATACTGACAAGCTTTGATGTGAAAGGGAATTCAATGCTTCCTCGCATCGAGGTGTATGGAAGTGAAGGAACACTTCTCGTTCCTGACCCGAATGGATTTGGGGGTTCGGTTAGCATCTGGCGTGCGGGGGCTAAGGAATGGTCTACAATTCCGTTAACACACGGGAAAGCTGAGAACGCCCGTGGCGTAGGTGCAGCGGATATGGCGAAAGCGATCCAAACCGGACGTAAGCACCGTGCGAACGGGGAGATGGCCTATCATGTATTGGAAGCGATGCATGGCTTCCATGATGCTTCCGAGCAAGGTACGCACTACATGATGAAGAGTACCTGCGAGAAACCAGCTCCTCTGCCTTTAGGATTGGCAGATTATAGCCTAGATGAATAGTTGGCTTGTCTGGTGGAACAGAATATTCTAGCTCATAGTGAAAAGAAGGATCGACCGCAGCTTTCAGCTGAAGTTGATCCTTTTTTGTGTACAAGGGGGGAAGGAAAGTCAGGTATGTATTTCGGTTTACGTCGCGTTATAGATCGTGCGTTTCTGGTTTATTATTTTCTCGGAGTAACTAAGTGCTATAGGTGGCGTTTAACTTAATAGGTTAAATAAACTGGCTAACGGAGAGGAGATAGACATGAAACCGAAAATCATCTATGGAATAGCAATCGTACTCATTCTAGCGAGCGGGGTGGGCAACTATACCTATAACCGATACTATCAACTCCCGGAAGCGGGTTACTTACGGCACTACATCGAGACCCATGTAGCTCCCTCCGTCGCCTTCGACCTTCTATATGTAGCGAACAATGCAGATAAGCGTAAAATCGTTAGCGCACAAGTTGATGAGCTCCCTATGCTTAAATTTCATCCGGTGCAAATTCATCAGGAGCTGCGTCACCAGACGATCTACAAGCTAATGGGGTATTATGACGGGAATATGAGTTGGCCTGGGGCTGACCCGGTTAAGCTTCACACGATCACAACCTTTTTTAGCGACGGGAGTGTTAGTGAGGAGGAGGTCGGAGAGATTGTCGCTTATCAGGAGGTTTGGTCGAGTACGCAGAACGCTGAAAGTGGTCCTATTCAGTTTTCATCGGGAAGGAGCTCCTCTGACAACGACGGATCTACATCGGTTCAAATAACGAGTCCAGTAACGTTCACAGGAATTTCTTCAGCTTGGCTGGATAAGCTGGGAAGCCTATTTGAATACGAGGTGAAGTCGACTGCTCAGGGGAGACTCACTTCTGGATTTACGTCTGGAGTTACATCTGGAATCGATTCACCAGTGGAAGCTAATGCTTCCGTCGAATTAAAGTCAGGACAATCGCTTTCGCTGGATTACCGATTCATGCTCAGACAAAGCCCGCAAGCTATGGAAGTCTATAACCTACAACTTCAAATGAACTTCGTTGAGCCCAACGGGAACAAGCACGATTATACGGTGTTCGCGAATTATTCGCCGTATCCAACAGAAGCTCAAATGCGCACCTATGTCCGTGAGCAGAGGAGGCAGGTGAAATGATGAGAGCCTATTCTCAGGTGGCTTGGGGTCTTGCATTAGAGCTGATAGATATCCGTTTTGGGAGCTTTGACTTGTTTCCGGATGTCATTGGATTTTTGCTTTTACTGATTGGGTTGTCCCACTTACGTATGTATGATGAACGCTTCAAAATTGCATGGATAGCAGCGGGAGTATTGTTCATCCTTTCGGTGCTACAACTGTTCGGGTTACAGATAGGGTTCTCTCTGACAAACTACGAAACACCTTCGGTCCCTGTTCTGATATACACTTCATTTTCCATTGCAGTCGACTTAGTCATGTTATTCGGAATATGTAGAGGAATTCAGAGGCTTGCTCTTTCTTGGCGAAAAGTGGAGCTTTCACGGGTGGCAGGATCAGGGTGGAGTGTCATCTTTGGATTGGGCTTCTTAATGTTATTCCTCTTCCCTTTTCAGCTCAACTATACGTTGCAGGATGCGTTGCCGGTTGTTTTTCTGCTTGCACTTGGCTATTTAGTCGCTAGCTTATGGGTTATCCTGCTCGTTCGTCGAGCGGGTCGTGAGCTGCCTAGTAACAAGGGTGATCCTAATCCAGACCCAGACCTAGGCAATCATGTGGACATTATCGCGTAAGGTGACAGATTAGAATCTTAAATAAACGCAAACGAATGTTGGTTTATCGGAAATACATAGTCACTCCTAACTCTTATGATTGAGCTATGAACATCAAATCATAACTAGAGTCGAAGGGGTGCTCCCAATGTTGAACGAGAGTCAACTGGCTGAATTCGAGAAGAATGGTTTTCTAAAGGGCGGCGTTGTTCTAAGCGAGGAAGAAGTAGAAGCGTTGAGGAACGAATTGGATAACGTCATGGAAGGTAAGTCTGTGACCAAGCCTGTCTTGAACCATAACCTACTCGGAGATGAAGAAGCACTCGAGGAAAAGTCTCTGTATGACGGAATGAAAATGACCACTAATGAGAAAGTTGTGCAAATCGTTAATATTTGGATGGCAAGCGACGCTTTCTTCAAACATGCTGCCAACCCTACGATTTGTGAAGAAGTCGCGCAGCTCTGCCAGACGGATACACTTCGAATTTGGCACGACCAGATTCAGTACAAACCTCCCATTACTGGTGGACCGACCGCTTGGCACCAAGACTATCCCTTGTGGCCTATTATTCAGCCGGCTGACCTCGTAAGCGCATGGGTGGCGCTTGATGATGCCGTCATTGAGAATGGCTGCATGTGGATGGTGCCCGGCAGTCACAAATGGGGTAACCATCAGAAGCACTTGGCTAGCGACAAGGAATTCATGCCCTACCATCGCCATCCGGAGCTACTCCCAGAAGGAGCGGAGGTAAAGGCTGTTCCTTTCGAGATCAAGAAAGGACAGGTAGGCTACCACCACAGCCTCACCTGGCACGGAAGCCCGAACAATCGATCGGAGCTGAAGCGAAGAGCAATTGCTGTTCACTATATGCCAGGGCATACGCGATACGAGCCGTCGAGCGAACACGTCATGCTGTCCTACGTAACGGTTAACCCAGGAGATATCATGCAGGGCGAGCATTTCCCCGTTGTTTATTCACCCTCATTGGTTAGGTGAAGTAGACAGAAGCCAAAGAAGAGCGATTCCCATTCGCTCTTCTTTGGCTTCTGTTGTTCCGGCACTTTGGTTTATTCAACCGGCTTGGGAGAGTGCCCGTACATTCTGAATTCGGTAGGAGTTAATCCAGTTAATCGCTTGAACTGATGGCTGAAGTAATGGATGCTCGTGAATCCAAGTTCCTCTGAAATCGTCTCGAGCTTCCCTCCGTGCAATAAAGCACGTTTTGCACCCTTGATTCTTTCGGCTATGATGTATTGTTTGGGCAGTAGTCCAATTTCCTCTTTAAACAGCTTGGCAAAATGGATAGGATGATAACCGCATAGGGAAGCTAGCTCCGAGACTGCCCAGTTTTTTCCTGGGTGCTCTTGCATCGCCTGAATAGCGGGTTCGATTCGACTGGAAGCCTGGAGCCTTGCTCCCTTATCCAGCAGCTGCCGGAAGATTAGGGATAGGAGCTGCATCAATAACCCGCGGAGTGTGAGAGCAAACCCCGGCTGCTCGAGTTCGTATTCTATTACGATTCTCGTCAGAATACGCTCTAAACCGGATACAGTGAACAATGTTGGAAGGGTGACTTCCCCATACGGGGGAAGTTCAAGAACGGGATTGATAGGCTCCCCGATCAGGGCTTCACGATCAGCTAACTGTATGCGATGAGCCGGATGGACAGGAACAGAGGATGCTTGGTGCCAGTCGAAATGAACGCTGAAATAATCGGTTATTCCTTCAGCGAATAGCCAATGGGGACTTTCTGAATCGAAATAAGCGCATTCCCCGGCGTGAATTAAGTATTGACGTTGTCCGACAAAAAGCCTGGCATGACCAGATACAACGTAGAGGAATTGGCAGTCCGGTATGATCCGGACTCCCCAATCGGTATCGCCTTGCGTCTTAGCACGACTAGCGAAGTTAACCGTTGGCATTAAGTCATCCAGTGTTCTCATTGGCATAGAAGCCCCTTTTGATTCCGGTGTCGTTATTCAAAGTCTCTATGATAAATGAAGCAGCATCTATGTATTTGTATTCTCAGTTCATACTATCATAAGTTAAGGGAATAATGTTTTGCTTCGCACGATTCTCTGAGAGGGATATTTCACGTATTTATCGAGGTGTGTGCTAAAATAATTTCAGGATAGCAGACCAGCCAAAATGAAATTTTCTAGCATATATTTTGATCGGATAAATGAGTACTCGTTCGGCGAGCAGAACGCGATTAGAAGAGTGGAGGAGCACTGGAATGAATACGATTCAGGCGTTGGCTTTGGGAAATTACTCGGATGCTATTTATCATCCTTTTGCGGGTATCGACAAGGAAATTGAGCAGATTTTTCATGGGAAAATAGATGTGCGAAGCTCAGGAGATTACGGAATGCTCAAAGAGGAGTATTTATCATCCTATCAGCTTTTTATTTCTTATACGGAATTTATGGAAGAGAAGCTTTCCCCGTCACGGACAGCAGCGCTTCTATCATTCGTTGCGCGTGGCGGAGGGTTTCTAGCGATTCACAACGGCATTTCCTTGCAGAGGAATCAGGAGCTAGCGGTTATGCTTGGAGCCAAGTTTACGCACCATCCTGATTTCACCTCGTTGCCAATTCGTATTCGCGAGCCGAATCATCGGATCATGGACCGAGTTGAGCCTTTTATCGTTGAGGATGAGCCGTATCGGTTCGAATTCAACCCTCATGTCCAGACAAAGATCCTAGCAGAATACGAGCATGAAGGAGAGAGATGGCCTGCCGCGTGGACACATGAATTCGGTCTTGGGAGGATTGTTTACTTAATGCCAGGTCATCAGCTTTCCGCGTTTAAAGTGGAGGGCTACCGACGTTTGATTCTAAATGCCGGATTATGGGCTGCGAAAATGATAGGGTAAAGGGTTAGGGAATCAGTAGGGAATCACTGACCAGCGATTGCTGCGTCCGTCCGTAAACATTCACTTGCTCATTGAGAGAGCAGACGATAGAGTATGGATATGGGAAAATATTCTGAGAGAACGATTTCGTGATCGCTATGGGTAGAGGAACATCCAGTACATACAGCATCTATTAGAATGGGGCAGAGGCAGCACGATATGGACAAAAAGTGGATAAGTTATTTAGGTTTAGCAATGGTTTCAATCATTTGGGGGGCTAACTTCGGAGTATCTCGATCCGCGATGGAAACGTTTGACCCTATCTTATTTTCTTTTCTTCGTTTTGGGCTTGCGGTGCCGTTCTTTTTTCTTATTTTGAAAATAAAAGAGGGTAGTGTCGGTCTGCCTTGGAAAGTCATACTGCAGCTAGCTTTGATTGGATTGGTAGGGGTGACAGGACTCGAAATTGCGGTTATGTACTCTATCAAGTATACGACACTAGCTAATGCATCGCTGTTAAACGTGGCTCCTTGGCCGATATTTGCGGCGCTATTTGCCCCATTGTTTGTGAAGGAGAAATTTACTCGACGTCTTGGCGTCGGAGGTGCGGCCGCGATTGTGGGGGTTACCTTTATTATTCTGGGCGGAGAAGAAGGCTTGAATCTTTCGTCGGATCATATGATTGGTAACTTACTGGCTTTCGGTGTCAGTATATTTGGAGCCTTGTATAACCTCGCATGTATGCCACTCATGAAGCGATACTCAGCATTACGTGTGAGTACGTGGTTTATTTTGTTCGGGAGCCTATTCATGCTGCCGTTAACGATCGGAAGCTGGGGTAAAGTCGATTGGAGTGGGCTCGGGGTAGGGCACTATACAGCGATTATTTATAACGTACTCATCTGTACGATTGTTGCTTTCGTCGTATGGAATGCGAGTATGTTCAAGATCGGCGCGGCGAGGGCAAACTTCTTCCGTTACATCGTTCCTGCAGCTGCGGTTATTGCGGGTCTTGTTTTCTTCGATGAGGGAATTACAGCTTGGCAGCTCTTAGGAGCGGTCTGCATGGTAGCGGGCTTGGTGTGGATCAGTACGGAAAGAAAGCAGATCACTCCGAAAGCTGTGGAGGCGTAACTTAAGTGTTAGGGTGTAATAATGAGAAAGCCGCTAGCCCCACAGATGGGGGAGCGGCTTTCTGATTTTCTACTATCAACACAAACTCATACCACTCTGCAGAAATTCAAACCCTCCAGTAGAAACTCAAACCTGACATTACAAACTCATACCCTCAGCAGAAACTCAAACCTCGCAATACAAATCCCCACAGTTAGGTGACACCGAACTATATGACCCAAACAGCAGGAAGTCGACAGCGCAGTTAGCTGAAGCCCAACTATAATCCCAATTGGCGAAGTATTCCTGAACGAAGGGGATAGCGGCAAAAGGAAGAAACACATATACAGGTGAAGCCATTATTTTAAATACAAGTTTACAAGTGGGAATAGTGTGTATTATACTGATGGAGATTCTAAATTATGTAAGTTTGGAGGAGAGACAATGAAAGTATTCAAGAGCATGAAGGTTGTAGTCATCTTACTGTCTACAATCGCTTTGATCTTCGGATCTGCTAGCCCAGCTGTAAACAACAAGGTGGAGGCAGCGGCTAAGAAGAAAAAGATTACGCTCCTGAATGTCTCCTATGACCCCACACGGGAACTATATGAGGAATTCAACAAAAGCTTTGCAACCTATTGGAAGAAGAAGACCGGCCAGGTGGTGGAGATCAAACAGTCACATGGAGGATCTGGCAAACAAGCCCGTTCGGTTGTAGATGGACTTAAAGCCGATGTTGTGACCCTTGCTCTGTCACTGGATATCGGGGAAATCCAAAATAAAGGGCTGATAGATGCAGGTTGGGAGAATAAGCTTCCTTACCATAGCTCGCCTTACACATCTACAATCGTATTCGTTGTTCGCAAAGGGAATCCGAAGGGAATCAAGGATTGGGACGACATCGTCAAATCCGACGTACAGATTATTACTCCAAATCCGAAAACGGGTGGAGCACCGCGTTGGACGTACTTAGCTGCATGGGCTTACGCGCTAAAACACAATAAGAATAGCGAAGATGCAGCTAGGGAATTCGTGACCAAGCTGTATAAGAACGTACCGGTTCTGGATACTGGGGCCAGAGGCTCGACAACGACATTCGCACAACGGGGAATTGGTGACGTGCTGCTTACGTGGGAGAACGAGGCTCACTTGATTCAGAAGGAATTTGGTAAAGATTACGAGATCATTACCCCATCACTCAGCATCTTAGCTGAACCGTCTGTGGCTGTCGTTACGAAGAACGCTAAGAAGAATGAGACAACTGAAGTCGCAAATGAATACTTGAAATACTTGTATACAAAAGAAGGTCAACGACTTGTAGCGAAGCATTACTACAGACCGAACGATCCAGCTGTTCTGAAAGAATTTGCTAAGCAATTTCCTAAGCTTGAACTGGTCACAATTCGCGATTTTGGAGGATGGGCTGCAGCACAGAAGAAGCACTTTGCGGATAATGGAATTTTCGACCAAATCTATCAACCGCAATAATTAATCCCCATAAAGATCCACAAGGCGCTTCGGATGATTCCGAAGCGCTTTTTGATATTCGGAAGGAGACTGCCCACGCCATTTTCGGAATTTCTTAGAGAAATAGAGCGCATCGCTAAAGCCGACGGAAGAGGAGACTTGATCAATGGTCATGGCGGTAGCCAGTAGCATCTCCGCTCTTTCCATGCGTATTTTCAGTAAGTACTGCATGGGTGATAATCCTGTTGCTTGCTTGAATAGCTTACAAAGATGAGTTCTGTGGTAACCCATCATCCGTGACATATGTGCAATAGAAATTGGTTGGGTATATTGCAGGGTAAGGTACTGAATCGCTTGCTTAATGACCAATTCGCTCGCCGCATTGCTCGCTTCTGGATTGTTCTTCTCTCGTTTCTTGCTGGCCACTCCAAATTGCTGTAGCAGAAGTCGAACCCATCCCTCGGCCTCCATATTGGACAATTCCGGGAATAAAGGGGATTCGAAGCATCGGCGAAGCTGATCATAGTAGTTCCGGACACTCGGGTTGAGGCTACCCGATATGATGGGGCGTTCCGGAGAAACGCCTAATAATGACATAGCGTCCTCCGCTCTCTGGCCCACGAATGCTATCCAGGTATAGCGCCAAGGCTCATGAGCATCTGCTTGATACGAGAATAATTCTCCCGGAAAGATTACGAACGTATCACCAGCGCTGCATTTATGGCTCTTGTCCCGGATCATGAAATCGCCATGCCCGGAAAGCACGGTGTGAATAAGATAATAATCGTGTACGGTCGGACCCATTTTATGGAGTCGAATAGGCTGTGCTTCTCCACTGAAAAGAACGGATAGCTCATTATTCGAAGGAGAAGGATTAAAGTCAGCGGTATAATAATCATGTTCTGATTGCATGCGGAGTCACCTACCTATCTGATTTGTTTGATCAACTACTTCTACTACTGTAACAAATAAACGACAAATGTCCATATAGATGCTTAAACCATCCATACTCTTTTGATTGCGCTTGCAGTACATTGAGAGTAGCAAATCACATTATTCATTCGGAGGTTTTGAACTTGTCTAAAATCACTTTTATTGGTGCTGGGAGTACAGTTTTTGCGAGAAACGTGCTTGGTGACGTGATGCTGACTCCAGCATTGCAAGGGTTTGAAATTGCACTGTTTGACATCGATCCCGTTCGTCTGAAAGATTCAGAGAACATGCTAAATAACATCAAAAGAACATCTGGAAGTACTTGTGTAATCAAGTCTTTTACGGACCGTAAGGAAGCACTTCGCGGTTCCAAATATGTGGTTAATGCGATTCAAGTGGGCGGATACGACCCTTGTACGATTACAGACTTTGAAGTTCCAAAGAAATATGGCTTAAGACAAACGATTGCGGATACGGTCGGGATTGGCGGGATTTTCCGCAATCTGCGTACGATTCCGGTTATGCTCGACTTCGCAGCGGATATTCGCGAGGTGTGTCCGGATGCCTTGTTCCTGAACTACACGAATCCGATGGCTGTTCTAACGAACGTGATGAACACTTACGGTGGTGTGAACACGGTCGGACTATGTCATAGCGTACAGGCATGCGTCCCAGAGATGTTTAAGCATCTTGGGATCGATCAAGCGGGCGTAAAAGCAAAAATTGCTGGCATTAACCATATGGCTTGGCTGCTTGAAGTATCGAAGGACGGAGTCGACCTGTATCCGGAAATTAAGAAGCGTGCGGCTGAGAAGCAGAAAGAACAGCATAATGACATGGTCCGCTATGAGCTAATGCTTAAATTCGGCTATTACATCACGGAATCATCAGAGCATAACGCTGAATATCATCCGTACTTCATCAAGCGTAATTACCCAGAGCTTATCGAACGATTCAATATTCCATTAGACGAATACCCGCGCCGCTGCGTAAATCAAATCAGCAGTTGGAAAAAAATGCGTGAGGAGCTCGTTAATGATGCGAACCTGGAGCATAAACGCACCCATGAATACGCTTCGTACATTTTTGAAGCAATCGAAACGGACGTACCTTTCAAGATTGGCGGCAACGTCATGAATACGGGGGGCTTAATCGCGAACCTACCTCGCGAAGCTTGCGTTGAAGTGCCTTGCTTGGTCGATCGTTCTGGTGTCAACCCGACATACATCGGCAATTTACCTCCGCAGCTAGCGGCGTTGAACCGTACTAATATCAATACGCAACTGCTCACGATCGAAGCAGCAATTACCGGCAAGAGAGAGCACATCTATCATGCAGCGATGCTTGATCCACATACTTCTGCCGAATTATCGATGGATGACATCATTGCGATGTGCGACGATCTTATTGAAGCTCATGGGGATTGGTTGCCTAAGTACTCAGGGGTATAATTTCTCTTTCGTTCCAGCCAAGAAGGACCGTCTTTGCGCTGAATAGGCGCGAAGACGGTCCTTCTTGATGTTACGGTTATGAATAGATTACTAGTGCATGCAATGTGTGATTATATTCTGCATACTTCCTTCGTGCAAGCTGGACAGGTTGGACACTGGCAAATCTCCTGAAGCGGTTTAAGCTTATAGATAATGATCTTACCGTATCTGAAGTCGAGGATACCCTCTTCCTTAAATTCATTCAACATCCGGTTAACGCTCTCGCGAGTCGATCCGATGAAGTCCGCAAGATCCGAGTGGGTGAGCTTCATATCAATTCGGATTCCGTACGATTCCATAACACCATAAGAGTTACTTAAACGAATTAATGTCGAAGCCAATGCCCCAGGCTTGCCGAATAGCAACAAATCCCGAAACTTTGATTGTGTAACCCGGTGGGATACCGTCATCCAATTCATAAAGCTAAGTGCGATACTTCCGTCATGCAGCATTAAAGTTTCGAGAGCATAACGCGAGATGACTCCGATTTCTGCGTTCTCGATAACTTCGGCAGTAAAGCTGAACTGCGATGCTTCATATCCGTTAACGGTTTCGCAGATGAGATCGCCAGCTTGAAGAACGGTGAGAATGTATTCTTTACCGTCTTCCGTTGATTTCCTCAGCTTAACTCTTCCGCTCCGAATATAATAAAGGTTTTCTGTGATGTCCCCTTCCCAGAACAGGAACCCACCTGTGTTGATGCGCATCGGTACCATGACGCTTTCGAGTTGATCGAATTGCTTCTGAGAGAAGAAGCTTGCAATACCCTTATTTCTTTCACTTGGATTATGCATATCTTCACGTCCGGTTTCCTTTACAGGACAATTAATTCCCATTGATGCCATCCCCCTTGTACTTCTTAATCTCATTGTACCTCCAGAAGGATATTATTGTTATCGGGGAATCCGCTGAATTGAGGGGGGAATTTCCCCTATTTTAATGTGAGGAATATCACACTTCGAAAATAAATATGTCTCATTCCCTTATTTAAGCTTGCTGGTGTAGGATATGCTGAGCGATCAGCTTCCCATGATGACGTCCGCTTTCGATGAATATTTCGTTTGCCTGTCTCCCTGCTGCGATGACCCCCGCAATAAAAAGCCCAGGTAGGTTTGTTTCCATCGTCTCGGGGTTAAAAGTTGGAATCGTAGAATCGGAGTCCACCTCTGCTCCGGCATCCGTAAGTAAGGTTCTTACAGGTCGAAAGCCGGTCATGGCTAGCACAAAATCATTATCTAAGTTATAGGAGGGGCTGTCTGGGTCAGAAGGCTCAATGGTCACACTTCCTTCATCGATGTGAGTCACGCGGGAGGAGAACAGCATGTTAATTTTCCCCTTCTTCACCATGCCATCAAATAACGGCTTCACCCATGGTTTAATGCTGGGAGAGTATTGATCACCACGATATACGACAGTCACTTCTGCACCAACTCGAAGAAGCTCCATAGCTGCGTCCACAGCGGAATTATTACCGCCAATAATTGTTACCTTCATCCCTGTATAGGGATGTGCTTCTTGAAAGAAGTGGCTAACCTTAGAGAGATCCTCTCCTGGAATACCGAGTAAATTTGGATGATCGAAATATCCAGTAGCAACAATAACGTAGCGTGATTCATAAGTATGAATCCCTCCAAACCGATCGACGGTACTAACCTGGAATGAATCATCAGCTTGTTGAATAATCGAAGTCGCGCTTTCATAGGAACGAACTCGTAACCCACTCCGCAAAGTAACATCCCGATAGTATTGCAAAGCCTCACGACGTGTGGGCTTATCGTTCGGGGTAATGAAAGGGACACCCCCAATTTCCAATAGCTCCGAGGTGCTGAAAAATTGCATATAGGTCGGATATAGGTAAAGGGAGTGGACGACGGAGTTTTTCTCGATGATTAATGGCTCTATTCCAACGGCTTGCAGTTCAAGCGCCGCGGATAATCCGCAAGGTCCGGCTCCGATGATAATGGCTTGCTCTCTAATTGGGGTTATTTTATCGTTCATAGTTATTCTCCATGTCCATTTATTTTTCTTCTATTGTATCATGTAAAACTCATCCTTCAGAATAGCTAATCATGCTGTGAACGAGGTTCATCATTTCGCCATTTATTATGTGATTTATTTCACATTCAAACAATGAAATCAGGTGCATACTGAGGTTGTAGCAAACAAGCAAACACATAAGAACCTAGAATGAATGGGAGATGACCAGTATGGTTATGAAATTTATTAAAGAAAATGTATGGGCTGCAGTAGCTCTAACTTTAGTTCGAATTTATCTGGGGTGGCAGTGGCTGGATGCAGGCTGGCATAAGCTTACAGGTAGTGACGCTTTCAGTGCAGCGGGCTTCTTGAAAAATGCGACAACAAACCCGGTAGCGGATAAAGCGACGAAAGAAGCAATCTACCCGACGTATACAGCATTTTTAGAACATTTTGCATTGCCGAATGTAAAACTTATTAACTTCTTGATTCCAGTGGGCGAATTCCTAGTTGGACTAGGACTTATCATTGGGGGCTTGACGGCAGCGGCAGCATTCTTCGGGATATTAATGAACTTCCTGTTCTTGTTTAGTGGTACAGTATCGACTAACCCTTGGCTCTTGCTTCTTGGCATTATCATCTTCATTGCAGGTACGAATGCCGGTAAATTTGGTCTAGACTATTTCTTACTCGGATGGATTCGCAAAGGATGGACTAAGCTGACAGGACGAGGCGGGGATACGAAAATAGCAGCTTAAACGTAATGCTGCTCAATCGAAATAGCAATAACAAAAGGCTGATCTTCCTCCTTGTGAGGTAGATCAGCCTTTTGAACTGTTTAATCCTATTCGTTATCTGCAGGAATGACCTTGAGTACCCATGTACACCATTCGATGTTCGTCTTACAGCTCATAAGCGCTTTATTGAGTAGGATGTAAGCGCCAAGGTAAGGGGATTGATAGGAGGGAATTTCTCCTTCATTGACACCGCTTTTTTTAAGGATATGAGTTATTTTCTCCTCGTAGCGCTGTAACTTAATATGATAATACTCCAGACGGGAGACAAATAGCTTTCGAGAAATTGCAGGATCAACGAAAGAGAGGCAATACGCTTTAATCATTAATTCATCCCGCAAGACCGGATCAGAGGCAGGCACGGATAACCATTCACGAAGGGAATCGATTCCTTTCTCCGTAATGGTATACACCTTCTTATCAGGCTTGTCAGTTTGGGCAACTAATTCAAAGGTGACCTGCTCCTCTTTCTCTAAGTTAGAGAGAAGGGGATAGATCTGGCTATGCTTCGCAGGCCAGAAGGGCTGGAGCTTAAGCATTAAATCATATCCTGATAAATGAGAGTGCGAGAGTAAGCTCAATAAACCGTATGCAAGTGTGTTCATTTGTACATTTCAATCCTCCGTGGGATGTAAACTTTGACAGGGTGGGAATAAAGTAGTAATATTACTTGCTTGATCTAGTTATATGTAAAAAGAGACATACAATCAATGGAGGATGTGGAGAAGGTTTTATGAGTAATACGAACGAGAAGCAAATACGTTTCTGGCCAATTATGGCTGCTATTTTTATCGGGTCTTTCTTATGCGTTTTAGCGTCAGCTACCATTAATCTCGCATTAGAAATTTTAACGGATCATTTCGACACCACTCTAAGCTCTGTACAATGGACTTTAACTGGATTTATGTTGGCGATGGGGACAACTGCACCGGTTGTTGGCTATTTAGGTGAGAGATTTAGCTATCGTAGATTATATCTGTTCTCATTAGTTGGATTTACAGTAGCATCAGGATTATGCGCCGCTGCTTGGAACGAACAATCTCTGATCTTCTTTCGAGTGCTGCAAGGAGCCTTTAGCGGATTAATCATTCCGGCGACTATGTCCATTATCTATCAGATCATTCCTCGCGACAAGCAAGCGATGGCCATTGCCTTGTGGGGACTGTCCGCGATGCTGGCACCCGCGTTCGGCCCAACGATTAGCGGTTGGATTTTGCAAAACTTTGATTGGCAGTGGTTGTTCTTAATGAATATCCCCATTGGAATCATTGCGATTGTATGTGTGTATGCTTATATTCCTTATTATCGACTTAATATACCGAAAAGCTTTGATGGGTTTGGTTTTATTACCGTAGTCCTAAGCAGTACTTCCCTATTGCTAGCCCTTGGTCAAGGACACACTTGGGGCTGGGACTCCATGAAGGTTAGACTCCTGCTCATTGGTGGAGCGTTTATGCTGGTGTTATTCATATGGCGGGAGCTTACAGCCAAGACACCATTGCTTAATCTGCGTGTATTCAAGAACGTCAGATTCACCTTAAATACAATTATTGCCAACATTATCACAATTAGCTTATATTCTGGCACATTGCTGACGCCGATATTCTTACAAAGGATTCAACACGTATCCGCTATGGATACGGGATTGATCTTATTACCGGCTTCACTTGTTATGGCGCTCGCCATGCCATTCGTCGGAAAGCTGTATAGTATCGTAGGCCCCCGTTGGTTGATGTCAGTGGGAATCTTATTGCTAACACTGGGTACATTGACATTAAGCTGGTTAAGCCTCGATGTTCCTCATTCGTATATCGTATGGTGGATGATTGTACGGAACTTGGGGATTGCACTTGTCGTTATGCCTTCCAGTAATGCTAGTATGGAGCAAATTCCTCCTGAGCTATCTGGTCACGCATCGGCCATCTCGAACTGGACGCGGAACGTCTTTGGATCGTTCGCGATCGCGATCTTTACGACGCTGCTTGCATCACGTTCCATTGATCATGCCGCATCCTTGATGAAGGCAGGGGACACGAACGAGCTCCATATCGGAATGATGTCCTTTACGATGAGCGTTAACGATGTATATCTTATCGCAACCTTCGTAGCTGTAGCTGCATTGCCTTTAAGCTTGCTCATCGGTAAGATTAAACAGCCTGTTGTTGCTGCTAAGGAAGAGCGCATATCCGCATAATTGTTAATATCTGATTGGAGTCGGTCAGGCTAGGAAATAATTCCTAGTCTGGCCGACTCCTTTTGTATGCTATAATTAGGCGTTTGCTCCGCAAAGCGGAGCCGCGGTTCGCAAACTCCCGCGTCAACAAAACTAGGAGGATGGTTATGTTTAATCTGGGTTGGGGCGTTTTATTCGTCCTAGTCAACTTTGCGTTGTTCCTGATCTGCTATCGATTGTTCGGTAAGCAGGGGCTGTATGCCTGGATCGCAGCGGCGGTTGTACTCGCCAACATTCAAGTGCTCAAGACGATCGGAATGTTCGGATTCGTCATGACGCTTGGTAACACGATGTATGGGACGATTTATCTCACGACGGACTTACTGAATGAGAAATACGGTGAGAAGGAAGCGAAGAAAGCGGTATGGTTTGGATTCTTCTTCTTGCTCATGTCTACGGCAATCATGCAGATGGTGCTCGTATTCCAGCCGCAAGAGACTGATTTCGGGCAGCCTGCGCTTCAGGCGATATTCGGGTTAGCCCCACGTATCGCTCTAGCTAGTCTGACAGCTTATTTCGTCAGCCAGTTTCTCGATGTTAAGCTATTCAGTAAGCTTAAAGTGAAGTATCCGACACGAAGCCAGCTGTGGATTCGTAACAATGGAAGTACAGGTGTAAGCCAATTGGTAGACACGCTGATCTTCTGCTCTATTGCTTTTATTGGGGAATACACCTGGAATGTATGGTGGGAAATTGCAATCACGACTTATGTTCTTAAATTTGTCATCTCAGTTGCTTCGACGCCGGTTATTTATTGGGCTAGAAGCTTTAAGGTGAATAACGAATAGCTGAAATTAAACCGGCTCTACAAGTGTAATCGACTTGTGGGTCGGTTTTTTTTATCATTACAATGCAACCTGATCGGGGTTAGACGCATCATAATAAGTGGGAGAGGGGGGAGCCAATCTGGATGTCATTAAGAGGTTGCTAGAGAAGGATGAAACTGCGCTGCAGGAGCTGATCGTGCAATATGGGGATGAGCTACAGCGGACGGCCTATTTGATTGTTAAGGATGAGCAAGCTGCAGAAGAGGCTGTGATGGATACGTTTGTTCAGGCGTACAACAAGATTGGCCAGCTTAAACAGCCGGCTAAGCTTAGAAGCTGGCTCCTCCGAATCGTCATTAATCAGTGTCGAATGAGAGTGCGAACTTGGAGCTGGAGGAACATGCTTCCTTTTGCCTATATGGATCCCGTTATTGAAGAAACGGAGCCTGGCCCAGAAGATTATTTCTTCGCAAAGTGGCGTAATACGCAATTGAGTACTGCCATTCATGGTTTGGACTATAAGTATCGGGAAGTCATTACGCTGTATTACTATAACGGTCTATCTATAACGGAAATAGCAGATCAGCTTGGAAGTAAGGAGAATACGATCAAAGCACGATTAGCTCGAGGGCGAATACAGCTTAGAAAAAGATTGGAGGGGGATGGAGATGAAGCTAGAGCAGGAGTTTATTAAGGAGCAATTGGATGAAGAGCTTGGGGAAATGCGATTTTCCAAGGGTGTAGAAGTGTTAGAGCGGACCCATCCCCGTACATGGCGCACGCGCTGGAAGGCTTTGTGGAACAAAGAACTCGAATTGCCGATCTTGCCTGTGGGGATTGGAGTTGCGATTATTTTAGCGGTTGTAATGATTAATCAACTCGGGGATGCTCAAGAGGGAATTGACGCCTCGATTACGAATCAGAAGCAACGGCAGCTGATCGAGGCTGGGGGGAACACGTATTGGAAGGATGAATTCGAGAAGGCGGTGGGTTCGGTTGAAGGTGACCATAAAGGTTAAGCATCTTGTTACGGCTCTTTTCTTCATCAGCGCACTTCTAATGTTGCTTTTCTTCGTTGTTTTCCCCAAGCTTCAGGTATATCATGCGCAAAAAGGTTACGAGCAGGGGAGCCTTCATGGAAAGGAAAACTTGCTTGCTGTTATAGATAAGTCTTCGAAAGCTCAGAAGTGGGAGCTTATTCGTACAAATATGATCGAGAGCGGCACAGATTCGGCGGTTCACGGATTCGATGTAGTCGTTGGAGCTCATGGCTCAGTGATGGCAAATTCTACAACGGGTGAGAGTCGGAACTGGGCTTGGGAAGATAAGCTCCCCTACTTGGAAGCTTATTTATTAGAAGGTCCACCAGACGGATATTTGGTTCGCGCAGCTAAACAGTTAGCCTTCTATTATGGCAGTGAAAATAAGGTGGACCAAGCGCTAGATGCTTTGGAAAAAGCAGAGAAACGACTTGGAGGCAATTATAGCGGTCAGAAGCGAGAGCTTAAGCTAGAGCAAGCAAGGCTATACGCCAAATATGACGAGATTGGCAATGTCGATCAAATATTGAATGAATTAACGAAGCAGCTTAGCCCGAATGCGATGGACGACTTTAATGGCGAGGTAGCACAGCTTAAGGCTCAAATTCTGATCCGTAAGGGTGATGTTAGTAGTGCAGTTAAAGAAGTTAGCAGGGAAATAGAAGCGCTTAAAAAGGCGAAAGCGGAAGAGCTTGAGAAATTCCCGGAAATGGGTGACTTCACCCCGGCAAAGCTGGAGCAATTGACATCGCTTAAAGGTATGCTTGAAAATGCATTGGAGCATGATGAAGATTCTAGCTCGACTGTGTCGGGAACCATTACACGAAGCGATGGTACTCCGATGGCACGAATCGGCGTGTATCTTCGTGGCGAGAAAGATGTTTATCATAGTGTGACGGAGGGTGAACCGTATCAAATGTTGACTGATGCTCAGGGACGTTACGAATTTAAGGGAGTGCTCCCTGGGAGCTACGAGCTGTATATCGGGCTGTTATTCGATCAAATTAATGGCTGGACATGGCCGACTTTGGATGAGGACTGGATTGATGTTGGGCAAGGACAAAGCTTAATATCAAATATCGTATTGCATCCTCTACTGGAAATTCAATCACCGATCAATCAGCAGGTCATTACTGGAAAAACCATTTCCTTCCAGTGGGGGCCGGTTGAAGGAGCTGCTTATTATCAGTTGAGTGGAACAGTGCCGATAGAGAATGGGTCGTTCGGGACCGTACTTCGTATGGATATCAAGGATAATCATATCGAAATGCCAGTCGAGGAGCTCTATGATCATGGATCTGGTATTTCATACAAAACAGTAGATGACAAGGAGATCGTTGATGGCTCAATGCTGCTAGGCTTCGCTAATCCGAACAAGAGGTTCAGTTGGAGTGTGGAAGCTTTCAACGCGCAAGGTAGACCGATAACGAAGAGTAACGGCTATCGCTTGAACGAGAATACACTTGGGAATTTACCTTTTTTCTATTTGCAGGAGCGGACATTAACCGAAGCAGATCAATTGCTGCTGAATGACCAGCTGGATGAAGCAATGGCCGTATACAAGAAGTCGTATGAGGACAATAATGAAGATCGTCATAGCCTGCGCATGATTGTAAAACTATATGAAGCTCTGGAATCGTCTGGAAATAATAGGGGGATGAGCGAGGAAGCACTTCCCTATATTAAGCAAATGGTAGAGGTTAATCCGAATGAGAGATACATCTTCATGTTATTCAACTATTACAAGGAGAAGAAGGAATGGTCGCAGGTCGATCGGTACTATAAACGTTTGGTTGAAGCACGCAAGGGTAAGATTGAAAGCTATACTCAGTCTATTTACGGAACTGCACTTATGAAACAAAGACGGTTTAAGGAAGCAGCCGTCGAACTAGCAGAAGCGATGACTGAAGATCGGTCTCATCGGTTTATCGGCAATTATGTGGCAGTGGAGCTCTATTTAAATGAGACTTACGATTCGGCTATGAAGCTGGCGGATCAATATCCAGAACGAGCCCCATTCGAGCAGGGAAACCCGAATTGGAGACAGCTTATCCAAGGGTTAAAGCAAGAAGGTAGCTCGATTGGTGGGAGCTATACGAAGGAATTAAAGATGACGTTGGAGGCTTATTTCGACGAGAATCAGGATCAGTTAGATAAGTGGATGTCCACGACCAACCTAACGGCTATGAAAGCACTAATTAACGCTTTATTGAAGGTGAGCTAATACACAGAAGAGCCATTCGCCATGCACACGGCATCGGATGGCTCTTCTGTGTATTTACTGCTTCTTCGCATCAATGGCTTGTTGGCCCTTAAGCTCGATTTCCGCCAAAGCTTCCTCAATGGTCATGTCACCCTGAATGGCTGCTTCTATAATAGGTTGGGCAGTATCATGAAAGGCGTTCACAATTTCATGATCAAGCCATAGATAAGGATCAGGATTGTCGGGATTAGCTTCCAGCCTATATAAGGGAGAGAGGTCATCTTTACCAGGAATAGGCTGGGTGAATTCTGTGATGACAGGTATTCCGCGGTTCTGATAATTGGTCATGTAACGAGTGTTTTCCGCATCGGATATCATAAATTTAAGTAGTTTCCAGGCTTCCTCTGGGTGAGTGGAATCGGCAGAAATACCAAAAATCTCGTGGATACTGTAGCCTCGGGAGCGCTCAGGCTGTCCAGGATCGATTGGTGGTGTGGTGAGTCCCCAATTTATAGCATCGGCGACTTCCATTTTTGCGAACTGCTCATAGTTATAGGCAGATCCAAGATTGCCTATGGTCATGGCAGCTTGTCCGGTCAGGAAGGGAGGATTGCCTGCATCATTTTCTGCAAAAAAAGAACCTGAACGAAATGCTTCTATCGCATCCTTCAATAAGGCTTGCCATCGATCCGTATTGATCGTAACTTGAAGAGATTGCGGCTGAATATAGGATAAACCCTCGGTTCGACCTGCTTCCATTAAATATTTCATTACTGTGCGAGGGTTATTGTCAAATTGCAACCCATACAAGGGCTTGCCGTCAGCAGTCTCCTTCGGAAATCTCATCGAGAGTGCATAAATACCCTTCCAGCTTAATCCTTCAGTAGGTAGGGCAACCCCGTATTTGGTGAACAGATCTTTATTATAAAATAACCCTATCCCCTCAAAGGTAGGAGAAACGCCATACAATTCGCCGTTATCCGCAACGGATTTCAGTAATGTCGCCATAATGGGAGAAATCTTGAGCAGCTCTTCGTCACGGTCTTGTTGAAACCGGAAGGCAAGGGATAGTAATTTACCATCGGCAATCTGTTGCTTGTAATCAGACATCAGCTGCATATACCGGATGTCCGCATCTTTGCCAGGATCCGCAGCTTCCCAGTCGTAAGGAACGACTTGAATTTGGATGTGTGGGTATTTCTTCTCGTAGCCAAAGCCGTAATCTCTATAAAATTGTTGGACAGAAGGATAGCTAACTTTGAGGATAACTGGCTCCACTTGCGCTGAGCTTTGACAGCCCCATAAACTAAACAAAGTGCATATAAGCAAGATAAGAACGAGCAAATGTTTGAAACGCATCATCATTCCTCCGTCGATTTAGGGGCTTCGGATTGGAGCAGTAGCTCTGCTTGCTTCTGAAGCTTGTCCAGATCAGCCATCGTAATCGGTCCTGTGCCGGCGATAAGTTCATCAAGCGTTTGCGCAGCTAGTTCACGTAAGTAATCTGGCAGGGATGTGGGATTTGAGAGCAAAGGACGCAGTTGGTGAAAAACAGAACGGTGCTTCTTCTCCTCTGCATTGTTACCCAACTGATCTAATAAGGTGGAATACCCATACTCATCCCCACTTACCCACTTGGCTGCTCGGTCAGACAGCATAAATTGCATCACTTCCCAAGCATCATCGGAATTGGATGAGCTCTGTGGGATTGCATAATAGCCTTGAGCCCTTAGACTATCGGAGACATCCGGGTGAGCAGGGTTTATGGGTACGGTAATGAGATCCCATTGGAAATCGGCTACCAATTGCTCTAGTTGCTTAAATTGATCGCTGTGCACCATTACCATAGCGCGATCTCCAGTATGGAAAGGGCTTTGATTAATGTCGTCGAACAGAACATTCCCATTCCTCAGTGGCTCAATAGCAGAATTCCATATGTTCAGCCAAGAATCAGTATTGAAGGTAACTGTTCGGGTTTCTTCATTATAGAGTTGGAGATCTAGATCATAGCCCATCTCTTGGATCCAAAGCCAAGCATCCTTATCAGTGAAAGATAGCCCATGAGGGAAACGTTGAGCGAGTATAGTTAGATCATTCCAGCTCATACCGCTAGTCGGATGATCAACGTGAGCTTGATCAAACATCGTCTTGTTATAAGCGATTGCAGTTCCATAGAACGTTGGAGGTAATCCGTAAAAGATCCCATTCCCATAAAGTCTTGTCAATTCCATCACTTCAGGAACTCTGTTATCGAGAGAAAAGTCGTCTCCTTCTATGTAAGGCTCTAATGGCTTTAATTGTCCCTGGTCTATGAACGACTGGAATAAGTGCGAGGGGATATAGAGTAGGTCTACTTGGTGCTGCTGCATCCATTCCTGAACGGTTGCTTGTCCGCGATACAGATCCTTCATTGGGACAATATTGTACCTTAACTTGGGGTATTGGCGTTGGAGGATATTCGCATATCTTTGCTCGAAGTCTTCCTCAGATAAGTAACCAATGTTTAATGTGACATTTTCTTTTTCTACTAATGGAATAGCTTTAGGGCTGCTACACCCGGTAAGGACTACAGGTAACAAAAAGAATGCAAACAAAATCATGGCGAATGTCCTCATTCGACACACCTCTTCCAAATTTGACCTTTTTTCATATTACATGATAGATTGTGCAATTCTAATTAATATTTTTTAATGTATCCCCTTACATTACCAATTGGATTCTTGACTTCAAGGTGCTCCGATTCTACACTTGTTAGTCATAGGTGTTATAGCAACGGAGGGAATACTTTGGCTTCAATAGCAGGACCCAAAAGCGTGAATTCAAACCCGGCAGTGAAAACGGTAATGCCTGTATTGCTTGCTATTAGTGTCGTTCATATGCTGAACGATTCCATGCAAGCGGTCGTACCGGCGTTGTATCCGATACTGGAAGAATCTCTAAACCTGTCGTTGGCGCAGGTCGGCTGGATCGGATTTATGCTGAATATGACTTCATCCGTCATGCAACCCGTAGTTGGTGCATATTCGGATCGTCGCTCGTTGCCCAATATGCTCCCGATCGGAATGGGTCTTAGCATGATCGGAATGGTTGGTATCGCCTTTGCCCCACAGTTCTGGTATTTGTTATTGGCAGTCGTGTTCATCGGCTTAGGCTCTGCGATCTTTCATCCCGAGGGATCTCGGGTCGTGTATTTCGCGGCTGGGGGCAAACGAGGCTTCGCACAATCTGTCTACCAAGTTGGTGGGAATGCCGGAAGCTCCTTAGCTCCGCTCATGACAGCACTCATCTTTGTTCCTCTTGGTCAATTTGGAGCGATATGGGGAACGCTATTCGCAGGATTTGGGATTGCTGTTCTACTCGGGCTGCTGCCTTGGTATAAACGTAAGCTTGCAGAGTGGGAAGCACAGCGAGCACAAGCAGCGTCAGGCAAAGCGGGTTCGACTGTCGTTGAGAAGATGAGTCATCCTCGGGTTAAATTTGCAATGGGAATGCTTGTATTTCTCGTGTTTGCCCGCTCTTGGTACCATGCTGGCATTAGTAGCTTCTATCAGTTTTATCTCAAAGAGCATTACAGCTTAACAACCCAGCAAGCGCAAATTCCGGTGTTCCTGTTTCTAGCTGCGGGTGTGCTTGGCACTTATTTTGGTGGGGTCTTGGCGGATAAACTAGGCTTGAAAAACATGATCGTGTTTTCTATAGCAGGAGCTGCTCCGATCGCACTTATCCTGCCCCATCTCCCTCTGTTCTGGGTATATCCGGTTATCGCGTTGCTCGGATTTGTCATTTTATCTGGCTTCTCGGTCAGTGTCGTCTATGCGCAGTTCCTCATGCCCGCGAACGTAGGTATGGCATCGGGATTGACGACTGGTTTAGCCTTCGGTATGGGAGCCATCGGAGGGGTTGCGCTTGGTAATGCTGCCGATGTATTCGGATTATCCGACGTCATGCTCGTGTGTAGCTTCCTTCCGTTAGTTGGATTATTCGCTCTATTGCTTCCGTCAGATCGAAAGAAGTCGTAAATCGTAAATCGTAAATCGTAAATCGTAAATCGTAAATCGTAAATCGTAAATCGTAAATCGTAATCACCCTCTAATATTGCAATCGGCGGGAATAAGTCCGCGTGATGGACTTATCTAAGCGAAAGTCGCTCAAACGCCGAGAATTGGCGCGACAGTCGGAAATCCACTCGCAATAAACCCGCGAGGCGGTACTAAAAACTATTATGGCTATCTACCGAAAGACCGACAGAGGTCTGACGGTTTTTTTTATTTCTGCAATATGGAACATTTTGGGGATGATCGCCGTCATAGAAAATGAGGTGATTGTGTATGACAAAGTTTCGATGCTTATTAATCTTTGGATTTAGCCTGTTGTTGCTCGTCGGATGTACGAATGTATCAAACGATGCAAAGGCAGAAAGCTTTACTCCTGAAGTTATAGTTAAAGACAGTATTTCAACTAAAGATAGTAATCCCATATTGGAAACGAAAGTCATTCTTTCGCACAGGGAGGGCAGTATACAACCTAGCGAAAAAGTGATTATTAATCCTGATATCGCAAAAGGGCTAATCGAAAAGAAAGAGAATCAGTCTAAATCCGTCAAAGGGTTATTTAAAACTACACTGGAGGCGGCAATTGTAAATGAAGGAGTAAAGATTAATTTTTCCCTTCAAAATATTTCTGGTAGGAATCTTGAGATTGTATTCGGTTCGGGGCAGCAGTACGATATTTTTGCTTACAATGATCAGGATGTAGAGGTTTATAAGTGGTCAACTCAATACGCATTTACTCAAGCTTTGATGAAGATGGATATTAAAAAGGGCGGAAAGCTTACTTATAACGAATATTGGGACTTTAAAGATAATGATGGAAACGAAGTTGTAGAGGGGGTTTATAAAATAAAGGTAGTAATCGTTGATCTTAAAATAGAAGGATTGGAGGTTAGTCCTGAGCAATTAAGCGCCGCCTGTGAACTAGCAATAGGGGATGTCCATAGTTAGGTACTATCGAAATGTGGGAGCATTCGATGTGGACGTTCTGAAGGGAAAAAACCTAGAAGGATCACGGAACGTAGCCCTTCTAGGTTTTTGTAGCAATGTCTTTAAGTTTCTATAGGTGTCTATAAATCTCTTCTAAGCGCCCGAAGCACGTCAATGCGCGTAGCCCGTTTGGCTGGACGCGAGCCTGATAGCAGGGCGACTGCAAGAGAGATGAGGCAGGAGATAATCGCCAGGTAAGGCGGAATCCAAGAGAAAATGAAGTCCTGCGGTACTTTCTCATCCATGAAACCTTCAATAATTAGTGGCAGTCCGGCATTAACGGCGATGGAAATGATATAAGCCACTATCGTTCCAATGGCTGCACCGAGTAGCCCAATCATACTGCTCTCAATGAGGAATATTCTTCGAATGGCAGAGGGGTGAGCCCCAATCGCTTTCATGATTCCAATATCTTGAGCGCGTTCGGTTACAGCCATCGTCATCGTATTAAAGATCCCAATCGAGGCGATCAATACGGCGATGGTGCCAACGAACAATAGACCGATTTTCATAATAAGGAAAACAAGATTAACCTGCTCCAGCTCATCAGCGATGGAATGGCTATAGTAGCCTTGAACCCGAATTTCTTCGGCAATGGCTTTAACATGATTAGCACCGTCGGCGATCGCTTGAACCTCTCTATATTGACGAGGATCCTGTAATCCGAGAGGCTCGTATCCTGCTGGATTATCTTTATTTTCCTTATCCGCGAGGATGCGCTTTTCTCCCCATTGGGTTTGGGTGAAGCTCTCGATCTCGGTTAAGATTTCGTTACCTACATATACTTTCGTGTCCGTTTGCCATTCCCGAGATGGCTTTTGACCGATTCCGACAATCGTTACTGGGATCGTCTTAGACTGCTTTGTACCGTCCTTGGCCAACTGCTCAACCTCTAGGTTCATGGTCTTGCTTAGCCACTCTTTGGCGGAAGGGGGCTCTGTGTTTGGCTTATTGCCGTCAAGAGACTCGCGAATGTTGTAGCCGACAATAACCTCGGAGCCATTTTGCGGAAGCCTTCCGGATGCTAGCGCGAAGCCAGCCTTCGCCTCGGCCACGAAATCGACATTAACGGCACCATTGCTGTTCACCGCGGTACCTTCGACGGAAGGATTTAAATTTTGCAAAATATAATTGCGATAGGTGACCGTTTTAACATGATCAATTGAGCGCAAGTACTCTATATTGGTTTGATCCATTGACGTATTTACTTGGTCCTTAGCTGCGATTCCGTAGATATCTATGGCTGTGACCATCCGGTCGCCAACGACTTTATCCACGATACTCTTCTGTAAACCAAAGCCAACGGAAGCGAGAACGATGAGGAAGGAACAGCCCATTGCTGTTGCCAGTACCGTCATGAATAAGCGAGTTTTGTTCTTCTTCATGTTCTGTCGGACAAATCTGAACTGGTCAGTGAGCTTCATAGGAGTGTATTCCTCCTTTCGCAGGAGCTGCGGTTAACAAATGTCCATCCTTCAAAGTAATGGTTCGGTTAGCAACAGAGGCCACCTGCTCATCATGTGTAATGAGCACAAAGGTCGTTCCTCGGTCTTGATTCAGATGTCGGATGAGGGCGAGCAATTGACGTTCATTGTCGCTATCTAAGCTTCCGGTAGGTTCATCCGCAAGCACAATGGGTGGATTTAACATTAAGGATCTGGCAACAGAAACCCGTTGCTGCTGTCCCCCAGACAATTCTCCTGGGTAATGACCAGCGTAATCAGCTATACCAACCTGATCGAGCATCTCCATAACACGCTTCTTGCGCTGGGATACTCCGACACCCTTGAGGACAAGTGGCAGCTCCGCATTCTCGAATGCGGTCATGCTCTGTATAAGCTGGAAGCTCTGGAACATAAAGCCGAGATGAGCCAGGCGGAAATTAGCCCATTCCCCTTCACTCATATTCGTTACGGCTTGTCCTGCCAAGTGAATGGTTCCGGATGTTGGTCTAATATAGCCAGACATGAGATTGAGTAGCGTGGATTTGCCAGAGCCACTCCGTCCGACAATAGCGACTATTTCACCTTGCTTAACCTGTAAGTCTATGTTGTGAAGTACGGGGATGACCCGTTCCTTGCCTTTTTTGCCAATGGTGAATTGATGGTTTATTTGATTCATTTCAATCATCGTGATCCCTCCGTTATGATTTGATTATACAAGTCCAATCATTAATTAAATGAAAATAACTTCTGAAGAAATCCTTAAGATTTCGGTTATTCAGAGGAAGAAGGAGTTTGGCGTGGGGCGGTCGAATAGACTTCTGATAACGTTTTCTAGATGGGAAGGGGACTTCAGTACCGATGGTGAAAAAGAGGGGTTTTGCGATGCTTATCCTCAGTATCCTAATGGGAACAACAGCGATGTTGTCAGGTTGTACTCGTAGTTCGGAGTCGAAACCAAAGGCAGTGTCATCGGTTACTACTCCTGCCATTATCTCAAGCTCGCCAACAACCTCTGCATCAGAAACAGCATCATCTATTGTCATAGACTCTGAGTTGGAATTGCGCATTCATCTTAATCAGGTTGGTTATTTGCCGGATGGACCTAAGGTCTTTGTCATTGCTGCGGATGAACCGTTCCCAGAGTTAAAGGTTAGCGTAGCGGATCGACATGATAATGAGAAGGTGGTATGGAAAGGAGTCAGTCCCGCTGCACGGCAAGATGCTGCCTCTGGAGATTGGGTATCGCAAGTGGATTTCGGTAAGCTTACAACGGAAGGCTGGTACCATATTAATGTAGCAGGAAACGAATCGTTACGCTTCTTCATCAATAAAGAAGTGTATAAGGAATTGTTCATCAATGTGGCACGCTCCTACAAGCTACAACGGTCGGGGGAAGCGATCGATGACCCGCTCATAGGACTCAAGCTGCAACCGGGACATTTGCAGGATAAAGAAGCAACACTCTTCTTCAAGGATGAGAAAGGACAGCAACCTACCCTCGATGTACATGGAGGTTGGTATGATGCAGGGGACTATGGCAAATACATCCCTGTTGCGGCCGTTACGGTCGCTCAGCTTATGCTGGCTTATGAGGTTCGTCCGGCATTTTTCGAGGGGAGGAGATTACTGCACGATAGGGAGAAGACGCATTGGAAGCCGGCGAAGGCAGCACCTGATGTGTTATCGGAAGTGAAATTTGAGCTGGACTGGATGCTTCGGATGCAGAGGGAGGATGGGGCTGTTTACCACAAAGTGAGTGGAGGGTCATTCCCTGGCTTTATTTTACCGGCTGAGGATGTGCAGGATCGTTCGATATACGGACTGTCGACATATGGCACTGCGATGTTTACGGCCGCAACGGCCATGGCTGCGCGAATTTATGAGCCGTTCGATCCGGTGTATGCGAAGAAGCTGCTGACAAGTTCGAAGAAAGCGGCAAAGTGGCTTGACGCGAATCCGGATGCTTTTTTTCGTGTGGACGAGGGTCAGAATTCGGGCTCTGGCCCTTATGAGAAGTCAAGCGATCGGGAGGAGCGCTTCTGGGCGCAGGCTGAGCTATTGAAGACGACAGGAGATCGTCGCTACGATGCTACGATACAGCGTGAATTCGCTGACCTGCAGAGTAATGAGTCAACCTTTATTAGCTGGGCTAATGCTCAATTGCTTGGTCAGTGGGCAGTCGTGACTTCATCTCTTACTCCTTCAGCAGGCAAGGAAGTGGCTACTCAAGCGATTATTAAGGCAGCGGATGGACTTGTAGATCGAGTAGGGATGGATGGCTATAGGAGCTCTCTACTCAGTAAAGAATACTCTTGGGCTTCGAACAAGAACGCATTAGCCCAGGGTGAACTCATGCTTCTAGCGAATGAGCTACAATCCAATAGAAGCTATGTGGATGGTGCTGCTGACCAGCTTCATTATGTGTTAGGTAGGAATGCGATGGGTACGAGCTACGTAACAGGGGTAGGAACGAAGTATCCCCTGCATCCCCATCACCGAATATCGGCGGCAAGTGGTATTCTCGTACCGGGATTGTTGGTAGGAGGTCCGAATCAAGATTTGAATGACCCCGTTCTGGAGAAAATGGCTAATCAAGGGCTCCCACCCGCCAAGAGCTTTGTGGATGATTTGTCCAGCTATGCAAGCAACGAATATGCGATTGATTACAATGCTCCATTGTTCTTCACTCTGGCTTTTATGGAATAACGTTCAGCAATCTTTCAGGAGGTCCTTATGTTCCACTAAGGTTTTCTTCAGCCTATTTTCATACAATTTGATAATAATGGGTGAGGTAAGGCGAGAAAATAAATGGAACAGGAGGATTTACGATGAAAAATAAGGTGAGAACGTTGGGGATTACAGCTGCTTTAGCGGTTATGATTCCAATCTCTGCTTATGCCGCAACGACATCAGGTAGCACTACGGACGCCACAAGCGTGAAGACGGAAGTGCAGGATCAGTCTTTCAAGAACGGTGGGCGCGAGGGACGCGGAGGCTTCGGCGTAGGCAGAGGTAGTGTAAGTCAAGAAGTACTCGATCTGTTGAAGCTTGATAAAGCAGCTCTGAATGAGCAAATCAAAGCAGGCGCAACACTAGCCGAAATCGCAGAGAAACAAGGCGTTTCAAGAGATAGCTTAAAAAGCGCGATGACCGCTGCTTATAATAAGAAGCTGGAAGAAAAGAAACAAGAGTACTCCACTAATCTAGATAAGGTGATCGATTCTGACCTCCAAGTGTCCAAGCCCGATGGGAAGGGCGGGGGAGCTCGTATGGGGCAGGATTTGTCTAAAGCTGCGGAGCTACTTGGACTTAGTGAAGATGAAGTGAAGGCGCAACTAAAGGCTGGTAAATCACTTGCAGATCTTGCCACTGATAAAGGCGTGGATGTACAAAAGCTGATCGATGCTCAGGTGGCTACGATAACTAGCAGCATTAACGAAGCTGTGAAAGCGGGTAAGCTAACCCAGGAGCAAGCGGACAAGCAATTGGCTGAAGTAGCTGAACGAGTTGAAAGTAGTATTAATGGCAAAGGGCCTGGCGGCGGTCGTCATCATGGCGGGGGCAAAGCTCGTGGAGTTACCGGTGAGCAGTCAACGGATGATGTTGCGAGTCCTTCTGCGTCGTAATCTTTAGTACAAAAAGGGCCGTCGTAGGAGTCTGAATAGACTTTCTGCGATGGCCCTTTCGTATGCTTAGGTCGGGCAATAAGGCGAAGGGCTTGCCCATGCTAGACATTCTCTAGTACTCATTTAGACAGCAGCTATGAGTCTGACTTCAATCCCTGAGGGATCTTTTACTGCCCACACTCCATTTTGCTCGATCAAGAGGTACCCGGCTCTTATGATGTTATCAAGGATACGCTCTAACTCCGTTGTGGAAGGAAGAATGATCGTATAATAGGCCAACCCAGTTCCGTTCGCTGGAGGCTGGGGAGCACCTATGCCTGCCCATATATTCATGCCGATATGGTGGTGATAACCTCCAGCTGAGACGAAATTGGCTCCCATCGTTTTGGACATATCGGCTACGAGATCGAATCCAAGAACATCGCAATAGAACACCTTAGACGCGGATAGCTCACTGACATGCAGATGAATATGTCCTAGGATCGTATCTGCTGATAATCCTGTCCACTCTTTATCTCCTGCCAACCTGAGTAAGCCCTCGATATCAACAGGGTCTGTCGCCATGATGTAGTTGCCTGCGGCATCCTTCATCCACTCAGAACGAGGACGGTCGCAATAGATTTCAATCCCGTTATTGTCCGGATCAGAAATATATAAAGCTTCGCTCACAAGATGATCACCCTGACCCACAGGAATGCCAGATTGTGCTAGAGTACGCAAGGATAAGCCAAGCTGTTCACGGGTCGGTACAAGAACAGCGAAATGATACAAGCCAGTCGTAGATTGTCTTGCAGTGACGACGGAATCTTTCACCTCTTCAAGGAGGAGATAAGGATTTTTCCCATCCACGCTCAACTGTGCGCTATCTCCCTCGTTACGTAACACTTGGAAACCAACCACTTCTCGGTAAAATTGAATGGACCGCTGCAGATTGCTAACTTTAAGCTTGAGTACCCCAAGTACGGTGTCTCCATGTATGGATTGAGGTTGGGACATTTGACATTCCTCCGATGCATTTTCAGTTACTTTATGTAAGTAACTATACCAAATAAATAACGATCTGTAAAACAAACTTTCCTTTAGGATATCCTATCTTCTGCCCTCATACGATTGTAATAGCGGGCAATACTGGGGAGGGGATTCGTATGGCTATTAAACCACTGGCATTGCAGCAAGGCGATACGGTGGGTATCGTAACATTGGGAAGTCCGCTTGATGCTAGCGTAATAGATGCTCGGGTCGCTTATTTGCAGTCTATGGGACTGAATGTGATATTAGGTCGTTATGTGTATGCGCAGAATGGCTATCTTGCGGGAACGGCTCAAGAACGTGCTGAGGATCTCATGAATATGTTTGCGAATAATAATGTGAGGTTGATTTTGCCGTCTCGAGGTGGAGTGGGTGTAGAAGGGATTTTACCTTATCTGGATTATGAGTATATTCGCCGGTACCCCAAAATAGTTAGCGGGTATAGCGATATTACCGTGTTATTAAATGCGTTGACCCAGTTTTCAGGTATTATAACCCTGCACAGTCTTCTGCTCATCGACTTCAAACCAAGCACACCTCCCTATAACTTCGAGCAGTTTTTTTCTGCAACCTCCTCTATTGTCGTACCGCGTAGTATTAGTAATCCACCGGGTAGACCACTCATACGAAAGGTTGCTGGATCCGTAAGTGGACCGCTTGTCGGTGGGAATTTGACTTCATTTGTTGGTTCTCTAGGCACTCCCTTTGAAGTGGATACAAGGGGGAAAATCCTGTTTCTTGAGGAAGTTCATGAGCCGGTGAATACGGTATATCGGTATGTAGAGCAGCTTAGGTTAGCTGGTAAGTTTAGCGACTGCCTCGGAATCATTATGGGCGAATGCACGGGGTGCCAAGATGCATACGGTCGCTCCTATGAGGATTTAATTAATGATTATATTGTGCCCCTCGGTAAGCCTTTGCTTACAAATTTCGCAACGGGACATGGGGTTTACAAAGCGGCAATCCCCATTGGGGCAATTGCCAACATGAACGCTAATAATGCTACAATCACTCTACTGGAGCCAGCAATACGATACTAATCTAGCAAGGGATTTTGCAATTTAAGTAAAATCGAATAAACTTAAGAGATAACTCAGTCATCTCTCAGCATTGATTACATGAATGAGATCGGTGTGAAGAGAATAAGAGGAGAGATAAAGATGACAATAGTCAGTGAAATTCTTGAGTTTAACGAACAGTTTGTGGAGCAGAAAAGGTACGAGAAATATTTAACGGATAAGTTCCCGGATAAGAAGGTTGCTATCTTAACTTGTATGGACACACGTCTATTTGAACTATTGCCCAAAGCACTTAACCTGCGTAACGGAGATGCGAAAATCATCAAAAATGCGGGTGCAATTTTGACGCAGCCATTCGGTAGTGCGATGCGAAGCATCTTGATCGCTATTCACGATATGGGTGTTAAAGAAGTACTCGTGATCGGACATCATGGTTGTGGGATGACACAACTGGATTCGGTTTCCCTTGTAGAGAAGTTCAAAGCAAATGGGATATCGGATGAGGTGTTAGATACTCTAGAAAACTCAGGTATTCGCATGGAACGTTTCTTGAGAGGCTTCGATAGTCCTGAGGACGGGGTAAAGCATAGCATTCAGATTATACGTAAGCACCCTCTTATGCCGAGCTTTGTCCCTGTTCATGGCTTCATCATGCATTCGGATACGGGTAAGCTTGAGCTTATTGATGATGGATATGCGGCAATTGAACCTTTGCGAGGGGATGAAGCGAAGTGAAGTACCGTAAGCTGGGGAAAAACGGACCTGAAATATCTGTCATCGGTTTTGGCTCATGGGCAATCGGTGGTGGGGGTTGGGCTAGTGCATGGGGAAGTCAAGACGATCAGCTATCTATCGATAGCGTGCGCGCTGCTCTAGATGCGGGTGTGAACTTCTACGATACAGCGGCCGTCTATGGACTAGGTCACTCTGAAGAAGTGATAGGACAAGCCCTTAAGAGTGATCGCGATAAGGTCATCTTAGCGACGAAATGCGGTTTAGTCTGGAATGAGGATAAAGAGGTATCGAGAAGTGGTTTGTATGAGTCAATCCTCCGCGAAGCAGATGCTTCCTTACGTCGTTTAGGTACGAATTATATCGATTTATACCAAATGCACTGGCCTGCCGAGGACGCCCCTGCTGAACAAACAATGCAGGCGATGGACAAGCTAGTGCAAGACGGGAAGGTTCGGTATGTTGGGGTTAGCAATTACGATGTTCCACTCTTGGAGAAGTCGCTAACTGTGCGCCACGTCGATTCTTTGCAACCGCCGTATTCGATTCTCAGACCCGCGATTGAGAAGGACATTCTACCTTACTGCCAAGAGAATGGAATTGGTGTAGTTGCCTACAGTCCTCTAACGTCGGGATTGTTGTCGGGCAATTACACCTACGATACCAAGTTTGAGGATGACGATTGGAGATCTCGTAATAAGGCGCATATCGGTGAAGGATTAAGGAGTAATGTGGATCGTGCGGAGAAGCTAAAGGCTATTGCAGCAAGATTCGATATCACTCTACCTCAGCTAGCTATCGCTTATGTGCTTGCACATCCAGCATTAACTAGCGCATTAGTGGGTGTAAGAAAGCCGAGTCATATTTTGAGTGTTTTAGCTGCTGTAGATGTTGAATTAGATGAAGCAACACTAGCGGAGATTCGTAATATAGCCATCGCATAGCACCTATGAAAAAGAGCCTAGATCATGAGATCTAGGCTCTTTTTCATAGGTGAACTTACTTTGTTCAGAATTTGTTAAGTTTTGTCGGGTATGATTGAAAAAAAGATCAGGCTCGGAGGGAGAACGGAATGGCGAAAATCATGGTAGTCGACGATGCAGCATTTTTGCGGGCGATACTTAAGGATATATTGGTTACGGGTGGGCATGAAGTTGTATTCGAAGCGAAGAATGGACAAGAAGCTGTTGAAAAATATAAATCGATGCGCCCAGACATCGTGACGATGGACATCACGATGCCTGTCATGGAGGGGATAGAAGCCGTCAAGGAAATACGGAAGCTTGATCCAGAGGCAAATATCGTCATGTGCTCCGCGATGGGACAACGAAACCTTATTATTGAAGCCATTCAAAGTGGTGCCAAGGATTTTATCATCAAACCGTTCCAAACGAATCGAGTACTAGAAGCCATAGACAAGGCGTTCGTGAATTAGCTTCGACGATCGCTCCATTGTGTAAGACAATTGATGAAGCGGTGGTTAAACCACTCCAACCCGACTCGTTATCGTAAACCCTCGTACCCACTTTGCTCAATGTGCAGCTAAGTGGAATTTTGTATGCCCTCATCTATACGTGGCCCATTAGCTTTCTACGAAAGGCTAACGGGGCGATCCCCTTTTTATTGGAAAAACAGAAAGAGAAATAGGAGCCGTGTTGAAATCCGACTTCTTCGGCAATCCGACTGACGGGCCGATTCGGTTACACCGAATGGGCTCTTTTTTTACGGCGAAATAGGTGGACGATCATAAGGACGAGTGGAATGACTAGGGCATAGGTGAAATCCCAGAGAGGCCAATAATTCGTAAGAAAATAATCATAGTAGATGATGTTTGGTGAAATGGCATAAGCAAGACCAAAAAACAAGAACGCCGAAGGCATGAGAAGAATTCGCTCGTTCCTCAAGTGGAATAACTGGGAAAATCCCGTCAAGAATGCATAAGCGTATAATATCGTTTTAAAAAAAATCGATATAATCCAAATGATGGCAAGAAAGGCTTCTACGCGTTCCAAGAAGCCTCCGATACTTATCTTTTTGGCAAGTGCGTAGGTCGGATAGGTTTGATGAGCAGTGATGTAAGGACCAAGAACGAGAATGCAAATTAGGATTACTGCAGTGATTGCAATTCCCCCTAAAGCTGTCGCAAGGATAAAATCTCTGTTGGTATGCTTATTCCGAGTGACAAGAGGAAATAGCATCAGGAAGACAGTTAATTCTGCATAGGGAAACACGATCACGTAGATCGAGCCTTGCAGGATCGGCATGAATCCATGACCCATGATTGGCAGTAGCCGATCTATCTCGATTTTGGGGGCAAGGCATATAAGGAGTACCACGAAAAAGATAACGAACCAGGGAAACAACAGCTCTGCCGTCCTAGCAATTGTTTCGATTCCGCTGTAAAGAGCCCACATCAGCAAAATAACGAGTAGCAGGTGAATAGCTCTTAGGGGAGTTTCGGGCATGATCTGCGTGGTGATGAAATCCCCGATTTCTCTTGTCATGGCCGCAGCATTTAACAAAAAGTAAAGGAGGAAGAGGGAGGACATGATCCCGCCCATCCATTTGCCAAGCAGAGTGCGGTTGAATTGGACTAAGGTTGCATGAGGATGTAAACGGCTTAAAAAGTAAATCAGCCCGGCTAGCAGTGTCCCTAGGACAACACCTAATAGACCGCTAATCCAAGCATCCTCTTTAGCGAAATGTGCCACTAGAGAGGGAGCGATCAATATAGAGTCCCCTATAACGACCAATAGGACGAGTATCGCCATTTGCTGCACGCTAATCTTGCCATTGTTCAATGCGATGCCTCCCCTTTAGTGAAAGAAATAAGCAAACCAATCTATCAAAGGCTTATATATGGAGATCAAGAAATTAAGCGGGCTTGATATACGAGTCAACCGAATGGCAAGAACGCTTAATGTCGTTCCTGTGATTAGCAACAGGAGGTATAAGAGGGTTTCTCTACTCCACCGTTTGCGGATTAATGAGGGGAGCTCGATGACACTAATCATTAGAGCGACCAGTACGACGAAAATGGACCCGAACATGATCTTCACCCCTTGATGTCTTGAACAAAAGAGTTCCCCGTCGTACCCGTTCTTCGAATAAAAAATTCGACTTTATACTTCACTTGTAACTGACTGAATAAGTCCTCCCAATGTTTTGATGCTGTGGACCAATATTTGGGATCGCTTCGGTAAATGGCTTGTCCAAATCCGAAGATATCCGAATTGTAGCGTGTTTGCGCCGTTTTTACGGATTTCTTCATGAGATCGATCGTTTTTTGCATGGCTTGGTTTTCCAAATATTTAATCGTCATTGGATCTTGGATATCGAGCTTGCAATTGACTTCAGCGATATTAGCTTCTGTTTTTACTTGAACGTGAATAGTTGGTTCGCCACTAATGACTTTCCCTTTGACTTTGGTTTTCGAACGCAAGAGCTCGAGTGTGATTGAACCACCGTTAGGACAAGCGATGTTAGACGCGGTGCTCCTGATATTGTCCATGATAATGTTATAGCCCTTGCTCTCGTCTCTATTTAACCAACCGATGAGGCGTGGGCCCTTAAATACCGCCAAATCCGACAAGGTTAGGGTGGCGGAGGGCTCGATTTGTTTGATGTTAGTTTGCGTTTCTCCAAGCTTGGGCTCACCTTTAATGATCACGCCGGTCAGAACAGGGTGCTGTCCTTCCGTAACCATTTGGGAAATCAATTTATCTAGGGTAAAGGCAGTCGTAGGTGCCCACGCTTTGGAGGAAGTATCCAAGGAGGCAAACAATTTGTTCGCGGGAATTTTCTCCAGCGGTGTCAAGATCTTAAGCACGCTTTCTGCTGTAGTTCCACGGGCAATCATAATGTAATAATCTGTTCTATTTTCCGCGTCCCTGGAGAAAAGGTCTAATACTTTATCGATGCCATCTCGCGCTAGTGATTCCCCGATGATGAGCACGCGGATATGCGAACCGTATATTTTCCTGGGACTGTTAACCGTCATGGTTCGATAGGCTTCGAAGAGAGAAGGGGCGGTTGCCTTATACATCACGACGGGGGAACGTTCAGTCGAGGAGCTCTTGGCAGCGGCTACTTCGCCGGGATCTACAACCTGCACGGAAAGTTTGTATTGATCCCCGATTTTATCGATACCTGTGCCTAGCTGAATGGCGAGCGTGTTTAACTCTCGCCGATTCCAGCAGCCTGTCGTGAATAAGGCGATAAGAAGGACGAATAACAGGATAAACGCTAGTCGTTTCATTGGGGGCTGTTTCCTTTGCTATTTGACTTGTTTTTGTCTTTTGATATTTTTCTTATTTACTAAGAGCGGCCTTGTCAATAGGCGCGGCCATGGTAACCGGAACAGAGTATCCTTTTGATCTTGTGCAATGAAGGGGGCAAGTGGCGACATATAAGGGATCCCGAAAGAACTCAAATTGCAGAGATGGAAGATGAGCCCGAATATTCCGATCAAGATTCCGAAAATGCCAAAGGAAGCGGCTAGGCCCATGAAAATAAAGCGAAGCATCCGTACCGAGATAGACATGCTTCCGGAGGGCATCACATAGCTGGATATGGCAGTGATGGAAACGATAATGACCATCACGGCGGATATGATACCGGCTTGTACGGCAGCTTGGCCAATGACGAGGGTGCCAACAATGGATACAGCCTGTCCTACCGTTCTCGGCATCCGCACCCCTGCTTCGCGTAAGATCTCATAAGTGACTTCCATGAGCAACGCCTCAATGAAGGCGGGGAAGGGCACGCCTTCCCGTTGAGAAGCCAAATTAATGAGCAAGCTCGTAGGGAGCATCTCCTGATGGAAAGTCGTAATGGCGATATACAAGGAAGGTGCGAATAGGGCGATACAGAAGGCTAAATACCTCATGAGCCGGATAAGGCTACTGATGTCGGACCGTTGGGCATAGTCTTCTGATGACTGGAAGAAGTGAATGAATAGACCGGGAACGAGCAGTACGAACGGAGTTCCGTCGACAACAATGGCCACTCTGCCCTCGAGCAACCCTGCAGCGATTGTATCGGGCCGTTCGCTGTTATAGACCGTAGGGAAGGGCGTGTAGGTTTTATCTTGAATAAACTCCTCGATATATCCGCTCTCGAGTATGCCGTCGATATTGATCTTTTTCAGACGCGCTCTAACTTCATTCAAGACTTTGTCGCTAGCTATAGAAGAGATATACAAAATGGATACTTTTGTTTGGGTTACGTTCCCTATGGAGGAGGATTCGAGCCAGAGGTTGGGGTCTTTGATTTTACGCCGGATTAACGCGATGTTCGTCTGGGAATTTTCCGTAAAAGCTTCCATCGGGCCTCTGACGACCGATTGTGTGAGAGGCTCCGTGACGTTTCTTTCCTCCAAGCCGGCCACTTTAATGCGGATGCAATCCCTTTTTTCCTCAAGCAGCAAGATCGCGTTCCCCGACAAGAGGTGCTTGATCAGCTCTTCGGAGTTGCCCGAAATCTCCATTTCTCCGGCCCCCAAGACTTCTTCAACTAGGAGCTCCAACAGATTTTGTTTGGAAGGTAACACAACGTTAAGATCCTTAAACTTTACAGACATCAAGGGCTTGATAACGAAATCATGAAGAGATTGGACATCTACTAATCCATCCATATATAAGATGGCAGCCGGTACAGTGTTGGAGATTTTCATTTCTCTGATGATTAAATCCGGACTTTGCCCCAAAGCTTCTCGAAAGAGGTTGATATGATTTCGATGTTGTGCGGATCCGGAACCCATGAACTTTCAACTCCATTTTGTCGACTAAGGAAAATTGTGGCTACAATAGCGGTTTTCCTATTATGTTCAACATGGGATGGGTTATGCATGACAATCAGTAAAGAGATAGGGGTTAAGTTGAGGATTTTCGGAATTCGCTTGGTGTCATCCCGGCTACGCGCTTGAAAACGGCAAGAAATGAAGAAATGTCTTTGTATCCGACCATTTCGGCAATGGCGCTAATTTTGAAAGGAGTATTCCTTAATAACTCACAGCTCTTCTGAACACGTAGCGATTGAAGAAAGCTGACGAAGGATTGCTCAGTGTACCGTGCGAATAAGCGCTGAAGATGCCGTTCACTCCAGCGGCTGATTGCCGATAGATGCTTTAGCGACAGCTCTTGGGACAGATTCTGTTCCATGTAAGTGAGTAGATGATCGAATTGGGTAAGTTGACGAGTCGAATTGGATTCAGGCTGCTGCTTCAACCGATGAATGAGGATAAGTAGCTGTAAAAGCAACGTATTTAAAAATTCGGTTGAGCCTTCTCTAGGCAATGCATATTCACGGTGCAGCGTTAGGAAGAGCTTCTCGATCGTATCACTTGGATCGGTGAGGTAGAAGTAAGTCATATTTCCTTCATGAATAGCTGAAATTAGAAGCTTGATCTTATGATCCGAAGTGAAACCACTTAGCTTTAATAGGAGTTGAGGGGGGAATATGCAGTTATAGACGATAAGCGAATGTTTATTGCTGTCGGTGGATACAGGACGGAAAACATGAGGAATTCCTATCGGGATGAAGAAGATTTGACCTTTCCGCACCTCGTGGACATCGTTATTGATATGGTGGAAGCCATTGCCTTCAGCAATGTAAGCAAACTCGATGAAGTCGTGATCATGGACTGGGGCTGTGAAGTTTTCTGTTACGCGATTAATGTATAGAAGTAAATCATCATGAAAAAGACCTTCACCCTTTAAAGTTTCATTAGATCTTTTCATTTGGAGCTCCTTCCTATCGAGACAATAATGTCTGTTTAACCGATATAAACTGTCCGTTATACCGCAATAATAAAAGTCGGCTCCATTATATCATAGGAAACAAAAGATTGTATTCTGAGAGGAGCTTATTGAAACATGTTGAACGTTATAGATTTACGCTGTGAGTATAAGATCAACCCGATAGGTATTGATGTTAGGCACCCCCGCATAAGCTGGAAGCTAGAATCCGACGAAAGAGCTGTCATGCAATCCGCTTATGAGATTGAGGTTGCTGAGGATGCAAGCTTTGAGAAGAACTTGTGGAGTTCGGGGAAGGTGATTTCCGATCAGTCTGTTCATGTGGATTTAGAGGGGTTGAGCGTTGAATCTCGCAAACGCTACCACTATCGGGTCAGAAGCTGGAATCAGAACGGAGAAGGCTCATCGTGGTCGGAGCTAGCTTATTGGGAAATGGGGGTACTGGAAACAGAGGAATGGCTGGCGGAGTGGATCAGTGTGGCCTCTGTGGAAGGGAAGCCTGAGTCAGAACAATGCCCTTTGCTTCGGAAGGGTTTTACGGTTAAGGACGGAATGAAGCGGGCACGAATTTATGCATCTGCTTTAGGTCTCTATGAGCTTGAGCTTAATGGTACTCGTGTGGGTGACAGCTATTTCACTCCGGGATGGACCAGCTATAAGCATAGACTGCAAGTACAAACCTATGACATTACAGATCAGATCGTCAGTGGAGCGAACGTCATTGGGGCTGTGCTAGGCAATGGATGGTACAAAGGTAATCTTGTCTGGGAAGGGAATCACAGCATATACGGCGATCGGCGGGCTCTGTTCCTGGAAATGCACATCGAATACGAAGATGGAACGGAAGATGTCGTCTTATCAGATGGAAGCTGGCGAACGGCGGGAAGTCCGATCTTAATGTCGGAGCTCTATCACGGTGAGACTTATGATGCTAGGTTGGAGTTGAATGGTTGGAGCACGATAGGATTCGATGATAATGGTTGGGATTCAGTGGAGATTATTCAACAGTCCAATGCGCCTCTAATTGCTCAAGAGAATGAGGCAGTCAAGAAAATAGAAGAGATACAACCGATAGCGATCATTAAGACACCTAAAGGTGAAACGGTGCTGGACTTCGGACAAAATATGGTCGGCTGGGTTCGCTTTTCAGTAAAAGGGGTGTCCGGAAGAGAGGTTGAGATTCATCATGCGGAAGTTCTCGATAAGGATGGAAATTTCTATATCGATAATATGCGTTCCGCAAAGGTTACAATCCGTTATGTGATGAAGGGAGGGGAAGCGGAATGCTATGAACCTCGCTTCACCTTCCAAGGCTTCCAATATATTCGGTTGATCGGGTTCGACGAAGCGATTCGGTTAGAGGATTTTACGGGTATCGTTCTTCATTCGGATATGGCCTCAACAGGACAATTTTCGTGCTCTGATCCGCTTATTAATCAGTTGCAGCATAATATTTTATGGGGACTGAAGGGGAACTTCCTAGACGTACCGACGGACTGTCCGCAACGGGATGAACGTCTTGGCTGGACGGGCGATGCCCAGATGTTCATCCGAACAGCTGCGTATTTGAAAAACATTGCTCCTTTTTTCACCAAATGGAATCGTGACCTAGCGGCAGATCAACGCGAGGATGGGGGAGTTCCATTCGTTGTTCCGCATGTGTTGGATAAGGAGGGGTATTCTTCTTCCGCTTGGGGTGACGCAGCCGTGATATGTCCGTGGACGATCTATGTTTGCTATGGGGATAAGCGCATATTGGAAGAGCAATATGAAAGTATGCAGGCTTGGGTGAATTATATCCGTAGCCAGGGGGACAACGAGTATTTGTGGAATACCGGCTTCCAATTCGGAGATTGGCTCGGACTCGATTCCAAGCCGGATTCGTATATTGGTGCAACTGACAAGGATTACATCGCGACGGCTTTCTATGCGTATTCGACATCGTTGCTCCAGAAGACTGCATCGGTTCTTGGGAAAACAGAGGATGCCAACGAGTATGCAGAGCTATACGAACGAATCGTCACTGCATTTACGGAGGAGTTTGTTACCCCGTCCGGCCGCTTGTCGGTTCCGACGCAGACAGCTCAAGTACTAGGGTTAACGTTCGGATTACTCGAAGGAAACGCGAAGAAGCGGGCAGCAGCGAAATTGATAGAGCTGCTGGAAGAGAGCAAGTATCACTTGACGACGGGATTTGTAGGAACGCCCTATTTGAATCTAGCACTAAGTGACAATGGCCATAATGATGCTGCGTATAAGCTTCTTTTCCAACAAGACTATCCATCTTGGTTGTACCCTGTCACGAAAGGTGCGACGACGATCTGGGAGCATTGGGATGGGATCAAGGAGGACGGTAGCTTCTGGAGTAAAGATATGAATTCCTTCAATCATTACGCTTATGGGGCGATCGGCGATTGGCTATACCGTATTGTCGCTGGGATTGATACGGATGAACAGGGTGTAGGCTATAAACGAATAATGATCCGACCACAGCCCGGAGAAGGACTAACATGGGCAGAGGGTCGATTGGATTCTATGTATGGGGATATTCGCTCGTATTGGAAAAAAACAGATAACGGTGCGATGGAGCTGGAGGTTACCGTTCCTGTGAATACAACCGCGGAAATCCATCTTCCGGGAGCCGTGCTAGAATCCGTTAGAGAGAGTGGGGCTTCTCTCATTCAAATAGTAGGTATAAGCTCTGTTGAGCAAGGAGATAACGCAGTTGTGCTCGTCGTAGGATCTGGACAATATACGTTTAGCTGGTAAGTGTTTACGATTTAGTATAGACATGGGTGTTGTTTTGTGAGATATAAGAAGAACAAACCGTAAAGGCAGGTTCTTGCATATGAGTAGGATGCTCAAGGTTAATCAGATTTTCTCGGATCATATGGTTCTGCAAAGGGATAGCGTAGTTCCCATCTGGGGGGAAGGTACCGAGGGTGAAACCGTTACGGTATCCTGTCAGGGGACGCACGTGCACTCAGTTGTTGCAGATGGAGATTGGAAGATTGAGCTTCCTGCCTTTGGAGCGGGAGGTCCTTATGAATTAACAGTCGAATCCGGTCAGGAATCGATTGTGTTTCAAGATGTACTGTTCGGAGATGTGTGGCTAGCTGGTGGTCAGTCTAACATGGAATGGCGATTGAAGCATTCTAAGGGAGGCGAGTTAGAAATCCCTTTGGCTGATCTTCCTAAAGTCCGTTTCTACAATGTGCCAAGAGTTGCTTATGAAGACGGACTTGAGCATCATGCAGCATGGGAAATATGCTCCCCGGAAACAGCGGGCGAATTTTCCGCGGTAGGTTATTATTACGCGAAGGAGCTAGAACACTCGCTTAATATCCCTATTGGAATCGTTGGCTGTAACTGGGGGGGAACATCGGCTTCCTGCTGGATTCCTGAGGAGGTACTTGTAGCGGATACAGAGCTCCGAGCTTATATCGATGATTATAAGATCAGCTTAAACAACTCAACTCTTGAAGCGCGTGTGATCGAACAGAAGCAATATCAAGAGGTATTGGCTGAGTATAATCGTAAGGAATCTGCGGGCTTAAAGGGCGAGGAGTTAGGTAATTACCCTTGGCCCCCTCTAAATGAGCAAAGCTTCTACAGACCGACGGGGCTTTATGGAACAATGATTCGCAAAGCGGCTCCATACGGTGTGAAAGGGTTCATCTACTATCAAGGAGAAAGTGATGCGCATAAGCCAGCCCTTTACGATAAGCTGTTAGCTACTTTGATACGGACCTGGCGAGAAGATTGGGGGAGTCTGGAGCTGCCGTTCTTATTCGTACAGCTTCCAGGTTTCGCGCACGATGGCAAACCGGATGGAGAAGAGTGGCCGCTGTTAAGGGAATCACAATGGATCGTGACCGAAAGGGTAGCGAACACGGGAATGTCAGTCATTCTGGACTGTGGTGAGAAGGACGATATTCATCCGCTGGATAAGAAGCCAGTAGGGGATCGATTGGCGCGAGTGGCTCTAAGTTCGGTATATGGGAGGCACGATGTCGTTAGCTCCGGACCCGTATTCCGAGATATGACTGTAGAGGCTGGCAAAGTAAACCTGCGGTTTGATTGTTGTGAGGGTGGACTTGCAACCAGAGATGGGGACTTAATCGGCTTCCAGGTTGCAGGCGACGATAGTGATTTCGTTGCTGCGACAGCGAGTATTGAGGGGAACACAGTTTGGGTATGGAGTGATACCCTTCATAATCCCATCAACGTAAGATATGCATGGGCTAACTACCCCGAAGCGAATTTGGTGAATGGCTGTGGCTTACCCGCTGGTCCGTTCCGGACAGATCGTATTGGACGAAAGGAGCATGTCCCTATCCATGGAAGGAGCTTATAAAACAAAACTAGACAAATACCAGCTTAATCAGGCTATTAAAGATGCATTAGGCTGTTCTATTCACTCTTATACCGAGCTCTCAGATGGCTGGGCGAATAGTGCGTATAAGGTCGAGCTAGAGGATGGAAGAAAGGTTGTTCTAAAGATTCGACCCTCAGTGAACACGCAATTTATGCGCTGTGAGGTCGAGACAATGAAGACAGAGGTCCAGGCTATGCGGCAGCTGTCGTCGATTAAACAATTGCCGATCCCGCATATTATTGCATACGATCAATCCTTATCCCTTTTGCCTGCTGAGTATTTCATCATGGAGCACTTGGAAGGTACGCCATATAATCAAGTTAAAGATGACTTGACTGAAGAGGCACGGGAAACGATTGAGCATGAGCTCGGTGAGCTTAATCGGTTGATCAATGATGTTAAAGGTGAGGGCTACGGTTTCTATACTCAACCTACGGGTCAATCCTGGCGTGACTCCTTTCGTGGGATGATCTTAGGGGTTCTTGAGGATGGTAAAGATGCAGGGGTTTCGTTACCTATATCGTATTCCGAGTTGGAAGAGCTTATTGAACAGCGGCTGGATGTAATGAATGATGTCCAAGAGCCAAGACTACTTCACTGGGATCTATGGGATGGGAACTTCTTCGTGAAGGACGGTAAAATAACGGGAATTATCGATTTTGAGCGCGCAATTTGGGGAGATCCCTTAATGGAGCATTATTTCAGCCGCTTTAATCCTTCGGAGCCGTTTAGGCGCGGATACGGCTTGTTCCCGACAGAGCCCTCGCAAATTGCGCGAAGAAAGCTATACGATCTGTACCTCGACCTCATTCTATTTGTAGAGTGCGCTTATCGTAAATACGAGAATGAGGGACATGTGAATTGGGCATATGATAACCTCAAGCAAGGCTTGGAACGGTTTGTTAATGCTGCCGAGCACTAGTGGGGTTGGAGAGAACATTCCATCTTCATGAAACCTTCATCTAACATTCATCATACCTTCATGCAGCTTTCGGGCATGAATGGTATGATTTTTTTATACTAGAACACGATGAGGAAGTGTATAAGCATGCATAAAACAATTATTATCGGAACAGGGCCTGCAGGATTAACGGCAGCGATCTACTTAGCACGGGCGAACTTGAATCCATTAGTGATCGAGGGACCTGAACCAGGTGGTCAATTGACGACAACAACTGAAGTGGAAAATTTCCCAGGATTCCCTGAGGGCATTATGGGACCTGAGCTTATGGCGAACATGCGAAAGCAAGCAGAGCGATTCGGAGCTGAATTCCGTTCTGGCTGGGTTAATAGCGTAGATATGTCTAAGCGTCCGTTCACCTTGCAGGTGGAAGGCATGGGCGAATTGACGGCGGAAACACTTATTATTTCTACCGGAGCTTCTGCGAAGTATTTAGGTATCCCAGGAGAAAAAGATAACGTTGGACGCGGAGTAAGCACTTGTGCGACTTGCGACGGATTTTTCTTCCGCAACAAGAAAATTATCGTTGTTGGTGGCGGAGATTCTGCAATGGAAGAAGCTCATTTCTTAACGCGTTTTGCATCTGAGGTTGTATTGGTTAACCGTCGTAGCGAGCTTCGTGCATCGAAAATTATGCAGGACCGCGCACGTAGCAATCCTAAAATCAGCTGGAGCCTAAACCGTACTCCACTTGAGGTTGAAAGTGGACCGATGGGTGTTACAGGTCTGAAGGTTAAGAACAATGAAACCGGCTTGGAAGAGACGATTGCGACGGACGGTTTATTCATTGCAATCGGACATACGCCGAATACCCGTTTCTTGGACGGGCAATTGAATGCCGATGAAACCGGCTATTTGATTGTTAACCCAGGCTCCACAGAAACGAATATCCCAGGCGTTTTCGCTTGCGGCGATGTTCAAGATAACAAATACCGTCAAGCGATTAGCGCTGCAGGAACAGGATGTATGGCTGCGCTCGATTGTGAGAGATTTTTAGAAAACGCTGAGCACTAAGTCGAATGGAGAGTTAAAGCATTTGTTTGCTGTTGATTATACGGAAATATGTTATCTTAGAAGCAATAAATGATTTTGAGCACACTCCGCTCGTTCTCCTTGTTAAAAGGGAGAGAGCGGCTTTTTTTTATGTTTGATAACATTAGGGCTGGCTTAGTTCACAGGAGTCGCAAGATCGCTGGGATAAGACCGCGTGGCGGACTTATCTAACCGAAAGTCGCAAAATTGCTGGGATAAGACCGCGTAGCGGACTTATCTAACCGAAAGTCGCAAAATTGCTGGGGATAAGACCGCGTGGCGGACTTATCAAGGGAAGAAGCAAAAATCCCCTTCGCTCAGAAAACTAATTTGTTTCCTGAGCGTTAGGGATAGCGTCAAAGCGATGCGATGCGATGCGAAACTAAACTAAGTGACATTTTCATTCAGCGCTTAGTGGTCGGGTTCCTCAACAATCGTGCAGGCTTCCTCTGCGATCTCGCACTCTTGCGCTAAAGCAGCTTGAAACTCGTCCTCATTATCTTCGGCGAGTTTGCTTCCAAATTGTCCGAGCTGGCTCGGGCTACTAGCGGGTCCGTCGTTGTCCGGTTTGTTATTTCTTCCAGCCATTTTACTCCCCCACCTTTGGTTTAGTTTTTACTTGAATTGTTGTTGCCCTTCTTATCCGAAGTTTTCGTTCGCGTATTTTTGGTTGCATGACCTTGCTGCTTGGACATGATAAGCCCCTCCTTAATTAACGGATGGGTTTACTTTGCACCCAATTTTATCGAATGATTCATGTGAAAAATAAAAAGTGGAAAAGAAGAACCATCCCCCAAGCTGGCAGCTTAGATGGATGGTCCTTCTATCGGTTCAGATTAATCAGCGAGACGATACCCCACACCTCGTACGGTCGCAATATAACGTGGCTCCTTCGGGTCATCCTCCAATTTGCTTCGCAAGCTTCGGATGTGTACATCGACCGCGTTGCTGCCTCCGAAGTATTGCTCTCCCCACACGCTATTCATGAGCTCTTGCCTGGATAAGACTTTCCCGTCCGCGACAATAATCGTTCTAAGAAGATCGTACTCCGTTTTGGTTAAGTCGACCTTCACACCATTGCGAGTGACGGCCATGCGATCGGGATCAATAATGATTTCCTTGAAAACATAATTACGCGATTCTTCGACAGGCACAGTATATTGTAAGGAGAGTTGTTGGATTTTCGCAATGACTTCCTCTATTGGCCCTGGCCAAGTGACTGATTCTTCTCCAAGCAAGGAAACGGATTCGGCATCATTGACAAGCGCAAGGACAGGTGATGATCCGTCACTAGGCCATGCAGCCGTGACAGCTTGAGGAAGCGGTGCTGTACGGTCAATGACGATAATATTTCCTTGTACCATGCTGAGAAGGGGGTCATCGGCATGATGAAGCAGAATAACGTCATAGCATTTCTCCGCAAGAACTGCGACGAGAGAACGAAGAGATGCGGGACGAGGGCTGATGATCAGTATCCGGTTTGTAATTTCGCAATAACCAAGCTCATTCATATCCATCGGCGAGATCAATCCTTCATTGCTGACGGCTATTTCTTTTAATGGGCGGATTTCTTCGCGTTCTTGCATTCTGCGCACACTCCTTTGAACAGAAACTGCTCCTCGGTAATCTCATATCCGGTTTGTTGGGCAATAGCAAGAAGCCATTCAGAAGGCGGTTGAACGCATACCTCATCGACTTTGCCGCAAGAAGTGCAGACGATGTGCTGATGATCATCTATTCGAGCATCGTAACGACTAGCATCCCCTTCGAGCTTGAGCTCGTGAATCAGACCTTCTTCTGTTAAATATTTAAGTGTATTGTAAACCGTCGCATAAGCAAAGTTATGCCCGCCGGCTTTAAGCCTTTCGATAATGTCGGAGGCGGTAGGATGATCATCGGTGGCGGTAAGAATATCGTATATCGTTTTGCGTTGTACGGTCATCGCACCCGCTTTTCTCATCGCCATCATTCCTTAAATTAGATTTAGTTTAAGTTTAACTGAGACTGGATGAGGTGTCAATTTATGAGCTTTAGGTAATGGGTGTCCCAGTTTCGGATGCACGATCAGGGATCACGTATTGATTCTAATTAAAGATAAGTTAGAATTATAATCAGCTGATAGATCAGGGGTGGATACAAAAATGAAAAAAGCACTAACAGGACTAGTCTTGCTCGCTTTAGTCATCAGTATCATCGGATGTGTATCAAACAACAAGAAGGATACGGCATACTCATCGCCAGCAGAATCGCCTTCAGCCAGCTTGGGACAAGCATCTCCAACAGCAACGGCTAGCGATAAGAAAGACCCTGTCACTCTTCGAATCGCTTGGTGGGGCGGTCAAGCTCGTCATGATTATACATTGAAAGTTATCGCGCTGTATGAGTCCCTTAATCCTCACGTTACAATCGAACCAGAATATGCATCCTTCGATGATCATTGGAAGAAGCTCGCTCCGAATGCGACTGCAGGCAACCTTCCCGATATTATCCAAATGGATATTTCTTACCTCTCTCAGTATGGTGGACATGGTCAGCTTGAAGATTTAACCCCGTTTATTCAAAATGGTGCAATGGATGTTAGCTCCATTAGCGAGGCTTCATTGTCCGGTGGTAGAATGGGTGACCAATTATTCGCTATGAATCTTGGCTCTAATGCTCTGCTCGCAGTGGTTGATAAAGTGATGCTAGAAAAAGCGGGTGGAACGATGCCTACCCAAGATTGGACTTGGGATGACTTCACGAAGCTGGCCCCGATCATGAAGACGCAAGGTAAAATTCTGGCACAAGATCTTCGACATGATGTATTCTTCCCGTTCTATTTGAGAGCTCTAGGCCAGCATATGTATGCTGCAGATGGCAGAAGTCTAGGCTATGCCGACGATAAGCCGTTCATCAGTTTCTACAATATGTACGAATCATGGTATGACAATGGTAGTCTGTTGTCTCTTGAGAAGCTGGCTCAGAAGAAGGGTACTCCTGAAGATGGAGAGTTTGAGCTGGGTAACGCGGTTAGCACATGGGGTTGGTCCAACCAGTTCATTCATTCTTCGAGTGTAGCGAAACGTCCGCTAGAAATTTTACCTGTACCAGGCTGGAACGACAACAAAGCGTTATTCTTGAAGCCGAGCATGTACTTCTCCATCTCCAAAAACTCTAAAGCTAAAGAAGAAGCAGCGAAATTCATTAGCTTCTGGGTGAATGATATTGAAGCGAACAAAATCATCAAGGGCGAACGTGGAGTTCCTGTCTCCTCCAAGGTGAAGGAAGCGTTGAAGCCTAGCTTAACACCTGATCAAGCCAAAGTATTCGATTATGTGGCTTGGGTTGAACAGAACAGCAGTCAGATGGATCCGCCGAACCCAGTTGGAGCTGTTGAAGTGAATAAGCTGCTGAAACATACTGCTGAACAAATTCTGTACAAGAAGACAACAGTCGAAGCAGGCGCGGCTAAATTCCGCGAAGAAGCGAATAAGATTCTTGCCAAGAACAAATAAGCAACGTTAAAGATAGCTGAGAGTTGCCAATTCCTTCCGATTCGAGGCATAATAAACGATAGAGGTGAGGCGTTTGCTTCGTATAATGGCGGTAACGGAAAATTTGGAATTATTAGAGGATGTCCCTCTGAATAACCTGATGAACGACAATATCAAATGGTTTTGGGTTGATTTCGATTGTCCATCGGACGAGGAAATTCACCTCTTAGATAGCTATTTTAATTTTCATCCCCTAGCCATCGAGGACTGCATGCATTTTCTTCAACGACCCAAAGTAGATCATTATGAGGATACGAATTTTTTTGTGCTACATTCTCTTCATCCAGAGTCGCTTAAGGCGGAGGAAGTCGATTTTTTTCTCGGTCCACGAGGAATTGTCACCTTCCATCTCTCTCCCTCGCAGGAAGTGGAAGAGGCTTGGCGGAAAATTATCGTTCCTGACGTTTATAAGAAGAAGGACCATAACTACGTCGCTTATTTGCTTATGGATAAGCTCGTTGATAACTATTTTCCAACGGTATATAAAATAGAAGACCAATTAAACGAGCTAGAGGCGCAAGGGGAAAATAAAGCGGATATTCAGGAGCTGACAGAGCAGGTTTACGACATTCGCTCTGATCTACTAAGAATAAGGCGTACTGTCATTCCAATGAGGGACTTGTTGTATCGGATCATTAACTCGGATAAAATCGCAGCTTTGAAGGAGCAAGTTGCTTACTTCATGGATATTTATGATCATTTGCTGAAGCTGACGGAAATGATTGAGTCGAACCGAGAGATGACAGCGGATCTTAGAGATAGTTATGATTCTCTACGCTCCAACCGGATGAATGCCATCATGAAAACCTTAACCGTTATAACGACGATTTTCATGCCACTAACCTTTATCGCCGGGGTGTATGGGATGAATTTTATTAATATGCCGGAGTTGGAGTGGAACGCGGGTTATTTCGTTGTAATTGGTGTCATGCTAGTGCTTGGCGGCGGGATGTACATATGGTTTAAGCGCAAAGGCTGGTTTGATTGAGGTAAGGACACGTTACTTGATTTGGAATATCAACGGTATTTTCGCCATTCTATTAAGAATGGTTTTTTGTTGTTGTTTCGCCCTGTCCCACACCCTGCGATCCCTTGCGACATATGTAATAGAAGACAATCTGTCGGATAATCCGCTATGAGGGGTTGGATAGGGGGAGATGCTATGAAGGTAGTCATTCTCGCAGGGGGCTACGGCACACGTATTAGTGAAGAAACGGCGATCAAGCCCAAGCCGCTAATCGAAATTGGGGATAAGCCGATTTTGTGGCATATTATGAAGCATTACTCCCATTACGGGTTTCAAGAGTTTATTATTCCGCTCGGGTATAAAGGTGTGCTTATTAAGGAATATTTCGCCCATTATTATTTGCATGAATCAGACGTAACGTTTGACTTTGCAGACGGGGGTAGCATGTACATGCACCAGAGGTGTACGGATCCATGGAAGGTAACGTTGGTTGACACGGGGAAAGATACATCCACGGGAAAACAGATTTGGTTCAGCAGGAAGGGAATTGGCTAGCTTGGAAAGGTCGGCTATCCGATTATAAGCAAAAGTATCCAACGGGTGGAATGCAGCAGGCGGATGAAGCCATCGATCCGAATAGGCTGATGGAACATTAGGAGATTGCGTTGTCGACGATAAGACGATCGTTTGTCTCGACGTTGGCCAACACCAGATGTGGGCGAGTCAGTCATTTCTACTTCGAGGTGAAGCACGAATGTTAAACGCTGGGGGGATAGGGGCGATGGGCTTTGGTCTTCCTGCGGCCATTGGTGCTGCATTCGCTGCGCCCGATAGGCGAATGGTTATGATTGCGGGGGACGGAGGGATGCAGGTCAATATCCAAGAGCTACAAACCCTCGTTCATTGGAAGCTGCCCATTACGATCGTGGTTCTGAATAATCGTTCGCTGGGAATGGTTCGTCAATTCCAGGACGTTTATTTTAATGGGCGTCAGGCTTCAACCGTAGACGGTTATAGCTGTCCAGATTTTGTGAAGGTGGCCGTAGCATATGGGATTCCGGGTTTTCGAGCTGCGAGTTGGGGGGGGAGCTGGACTCCCTTCTGGCATCGAACCCTCTCCTCTATCCCGTTGGCTCAGTAGTAGTAGAGGTTGAGATATCTAAGCATTCGGCAGTTCATCCGAAGCTAGGTGTTGGCCGTCCAATTGAGGATATGGAGCCGCTATTGGATCGGGAGGAGCTGCGCGAGGCTATGCTAATTCCGCCATTAGAGGATACTGGACCAGTGTGACTCGTGTTGTTGTTTCTCTGGTTTTATGCGGATTCGATCAGTTGTCACACACGTGTACACCCTACTCTGAGTAAGGGGGCGTACACGGTTTTACATAAGGCCCCCCCAGAAACCCCACTGTTCGCAACTTACCGGATTCCTTCTTGGGAAAGGATACGAAGGCCAAAAAAATGCTTTGGCGATTCCGAATCACTTCAAATAGGCCTTCGCTTTTTGCAATGCATCAATAATTTGGTCGAGTTCCTGGCTATTGTCGATGAATAGTGAGACGTACTTAGGTCGGTAACCGCTGCTGGATAGCTCGATATGGACATGCTTTTTTTCACTATCGGCGCTAATATCGATGAATTCCGTTGTATAAATCATTTGGCTCATTAGAGATATCTCCCTCACAAAAATTGGATAATGAAACTATAGCATAGTTTGAAACTCAGCAACGATTTCTTTAGCTTAAAATAGTACCATACAACTAAAAGGATTTAAGCTCGAAAAGGTACGTACAAGTTTGCTCGTGTGCTATACTGATCTTAATGATTTTGATGTTGCCGTTTGACTTGGAGGTGCCCGATATGAGTTCTCAATCGCCGAAATATTTGCAGTTGAAAGAAGAAATTTTGTCATGGATTGCTAGCGGGCGCTATCGCCCGGGAGATAAGCTGCCATCTGAGAATGAACTTGCAGAGCAATTTTCATTAAGCCGCCAAACTGTGCGTCAATCGATAGGGGAGCTTGTACAAGAAGGTTGGCTTGCACGAGAGCAAGGAAAAGGAACCTTTGTGAACAGGAAATCGGCAGAGCGCCGAATCTCTTCCGGTAACCGAACTGTAGGGTTGATTACGACCTCTATTTCCGATTATATTTTTCCCTCCATTGTTCGGGGAGTAGAAGCAGCATTAAAGGATAAGGGTTATCGACTTCTGCTTTCTAGCACTGACAATCGTAAGGATCGAGAGCGGGAGTGCTTGGAAATTATGCTTAGCCACTCTGTTTGCGCACTTATCGTGGAGCCAACCAAAAGCGCCGAAGGAAATCCTAACTTTGATAACTATCTAGCCATAGAGGATCACGGAATTCCAATGCTGATGATTAATGAGTCGTATCCAGATTTAGATTGTCCAAGCGTCAGGGTCGATGACGACGCTGGTGGTCTAATGGCTGCGAGTTATGTGCTCGAATTGGGACATCAGCGAATTGCTGGTTTTTTTAAGACGGATGATTTACAAGGGGTTAGGCGGATGAAAGGGTTTATCCGTGCTTGCAGGGAACATCATATTTCCCCTGACGGTGGGAAGATCGTAAGATATTCGACTGAGGATAAGAGCGAACGTCCACAACAAATGCTTCGGGAGCTCCTTCTGTCGGATGAACCACCCACGGCCATTGTTTGTTATAACGATCAATTAGCGGTATCTATGCTCGATACGGTCAGAGATTTGGGTTTGCGAATCCCAGAGGACTTATCCGTCATCGGATACGATGATTCTTTCTTAGCAACGGCAACAGAAATTAAGCTGACGACGATCGAACATCCCAAATCAGGACTAGGTGAGCACGCAGCTAATCTTCTTATTGCTCAATTAGAGAACGTTACGACTCCGAACGATAAAGAAATATTATTTCCTCCTAAGTTGATTGTTCGTCAATCGACTATGGAAAGACGTTAACGGAAACTATCGACACGCATGTACGTACAAGTGTATAATGTGAGCTGTATATTACGATTCGGGTTGTTTGAAAATCGCTACTGATATAGGGAAAGGAAGTGTTTAACTTGTTGGAACAACTTAAAGAGATGGTATGTCAAGCTAACGCGGAATTGCCCAAGTACGGTCTTGTGACTTTTACTTGGGGGAATGTGAGTGGATTCGATAGAGAATCTGGATTAATGGTCATAAAACCAAGTGGTGTACCTTATGAGAAGCTACTTCCTGAACAAATGGTTGTTGTTGATTTGGAGGGGAAAGTGGTGGAAGGCACGTTGCGACCTTCGTCTGATACGCCAACTCACCTGGTGCTCTATCGTTCTTTTCCCAATGTGGGCGGTATTGTTCATACCCACTCGCCTTGGGCAACGATATGGTCGCAAGCGGGTGAAGAAATTCCAGCGTTCGGAACGACCCAAGCGGATTATTTTTATGGTACAATTCCTTGTACGCGGCCAATGTCGAATGGAGAAATTCAAGGGGAGTATGAGGCAGAAACAGGTAATGTTATTGTCGAGACTTTCCGTGAAATAAACCCAGACCAGGTTCCGGGTGTGCTTGTGAATAGTCATGCCCCATTCGCATGGGGAAAAGATGCCATGGAAGCGCTTCATAATGCTGTTGTCTTAGAGGAAGTCGCGAAGATGGCTTATCATACAAGACAATTGCACCCTACTGTTTCTTCCATGAATCAAGTACTGCTGGACAAACATTACTTACGTAAGCATGGTGCGACTGCTTATTATGGTCAGCCTGAAGATTCGAAGCATTAGTTATTTATCCCCATCCCTTAGGAGGCCATCTTATGAGCCATAAATATGCTATCGGCGTTGATTACGGCACTCAATCTGGACGTGCGGTTCTTGTGGATCTGACTAACGGTCATGAGGTTGCGGATCATGTTACGCCATATCCACATGGTGTTATTGATGAAAAGCTACCTACTTCTGGTCAAGCATTGGAGCATGACTGGGCTTTGCAGCATCCCGACGACTATCTTGAAGTTCTTCGTCGTTCTGTTCCAGCCGTTCTTAAGCAGTCGGAAATTGACCCTTCCGATGTCATCGGATTAGGGATCGATTTTACTGCGTGCACGATGCTCCCTGTGGATGAACAAGGCACGCCGCTTTGCTTCAAACCGGAGTGGAAGGATAATCCTCATGGTTGGGTGAAGCTATGGAAGCATCATGCGGCACAAGATGAGGCAGATCGTGTGAATGCGATAGCGGCTGAGCGCGGGGAGAAATTCCTGCCCCGTTATGGCGGCAAAATTTCATCTGAATGGATGATCGCCAAAGTGTGGCAGATCGTCAATGAAGCGCCAGATGTTTATGAAGCAACAGATTTGTTCACGGAAGCGACAGACTGGGTTGTCTCACAGTTGACGGGTAATTTTGTACGGAATAGCTGTACGGCTGGCTATAAAGCGAACTGGCATAAGCAGGATGGGTATCCAAGTAAAGAATTTTTCAAGGCGCTGGACCCTCGCTTGGAAAATTTAATAGAGACGAAGCTTCGCGGGGATATCGTGGCGCTCGGCACCAAATCGGGTGAGTTAACGGAAGCGATGGCGAAGCTGACGGGATTGAATCCAGGGACAGCCATCGCGGTAGGTAATGTGGATGCGCATGCCGCTGTTCCAGCTGTTGGAGTTGTTACACCGGGCAAGCTTGTTATGGCGATGGGAACTTCGATCTGCCACATGCTGCTAGGAACAGAAGAGGTAGAAGTCGAAGGAATGTGTGGCGTCGTCGAAGACGGAATCATCCCAGGCTATCTTGGTTATGAAGCAGGACAGTCTGCTGTAGGGGATATCTTCGAATGGTTCGTAGAGGAAGCGGTTCCTGCTTATGTGAAGGAAGCTGCTGAGAAGGATGGAGTGGGCGTTCATCAGTGGCTGACTGAACGTGCGTCGGCCTATAAACCAGGAGAGACGGGCTTACTCGCGCTCGATTGGTGGAATGGTAATCGTTCTGTGCTTGTCGACACAAACTTGACGGGTGTTATTGTCGGTTACAGCTTGCTTACTAAGCCAGAGGAAGTGTACCGCACATTACTTGAATCAACCGCATTCGGTACGCGCAAAATCATCGATGCTTTCCATAACAATGGAGTTCCGGTAGACGAAGTGTACGCGTGTGGTGGATTACCGCAGCGCAATCATCTGCTTATGCAGATCTATGCTGACGTTACGAATCGTGAGATCAAAATCGCGGATTCTAAGCAAACGCCTGCGATAGGAGCTGCTATGTTTGGCGCAGTTGCCGCTGGAAGTGCTAAAGGTGGCTACGATAACGTCGTTGATGCAGCCAAAGCGATGGCACGTGTTCGCAAAGAGACGTTCAAGCCGATTCCTGAGAACGTTGCGATATACGAGAGACTTTACCAAGAATACAGCACGCTCCACGATTACTTCGGTCGTGGTGCCAACGATGTTATGAAACGCTTAAAATCATTGAAGGATGAAGCATCGCACTAATTGCATATTATGAACAAAAGCTGCCCCTGAAAGATCTTAGGGGCAGCTTTTCTATAAGACAACGACCATTTTAGTATAGAACTCAGGTTCTACAACTCCTTAACCATCTTGAAATTAACGAGTTTAACCGCTCTGCGTTCTACAATTTGCTGTTGAATGACTCTGAACCCATGATGTTCAAAAAATGGCTTAGCCGTAATGCTTGCTTCTGTATCCATTTCTTTAAGACCAAGTTTCCTTGCTTCAGATTCGAGATGGACCAGCAAGGATGAAGCTATTCCTTGCCTTTGATAATCTTTGTGAATGTAAAGTCTATCTAAGTGGCCTTCTGGAGTCATGTCAGAAAATCCTACGAGTTTTCCAACAGTTTCAGCAACAAAAGTGACATTGCGATTCATTGAGTCCTGCCAAGTTCTTAGCTTGAGCGTCATCTCCTCTTTGGGTGCCCAAGCATCAAGCTGCTCTTGCGAATAATCGACTCTATTTACCGAATGTACAGTTTCATAGAACAATGAAACAATCTGACGAATATCTGATCCACGAAACTTTCTAATCTCCATTTGGTGTCCGTCTCCCTCTGTGAGCCTTTTATTCAGCGACCTCTAACTCGACCCCCTACATACCTTCTTCAAAAGATAAATTAATCGGCTCGTCCAAAAGAACGGATGGAGACTCTAAGTTTGTTGTTTCCACACTGTTATCCACTTTTTCGAAAAAAAATTGGTCTGTCCACACATGCCCCGATCCAGATAAAAGCACTCCGAATGAAATGGTGGCACTATTGTCTGGGATATCCAACACTACGGCGTAATGGTTCCAATGATTCGTTCCGACAATAGGCCGATTGCTCATGTTATCAAACTGTACAATATCGCCTGAAGCGTTATCGACCCGCATCCATAATCCTGAAAATTGTTGAACATCTTTTGTCTTAATGAAGCATGAGAGTCTAATTCTCTGTTGTCTATACTTATCCGCTTTAAACTGCTGCATCATCGTTGCGAATTCCGAAATATCCTGTACCGTTTTTGATTTGATATAACCGGATACACTTCCTTGGTGCACATTTTCACGGTCAACCCCCATTTCATAGTTAAACGGATGACTCCCACTTAAAAACCAACCTACGTTTTCTTTTTCCATCCCGATATCCTCCTTTTTTGTTGTCACATCTGACATTATCCTTCTGTACTGACCCGGTGGCAGAGCATACATTTTCTTAAATGCACGTGTAAAAGCTTCTTGTGACTCAAACTGATAGTACATGGCAATATCGATGATCCGTTCGTCTGACTGAAGCAATGCAACCGCGGCGTTCGCAAGTCGTCGCATCCGAATATAAACAGCAACAGACATCCCAACGGAGGATTGGAAAATTCTATGAAAGTGAAACTTAGAAAAGCTGACCCCATCCGCAATATCCTCAGCCGATATTTGTTCGTGTATATTGGATTCGATCCAGTCAATTGTTCTTTGAATGGCTGTTTCATACTTTTTCATCTGTTCACCTCGATTTCTATTTACAGAATAACGGATTAAAACAAGCATTTTTTGATTTTTTTTGCGAAGTCAATTGTTTTTTGTAATTTGACATCTTATTTTGTATGATAGGAACGGATGTAAAATAAAGGAAGGGGCTTGTCCGCTTGCGTCGTTCAACAGTTTGGAAAATAGCGGTGGCTGTTATAGTTGTCGTGGTATTGTTGTGGATTGATTTTAAGTATATCAATGTGAACCCGCAATCGATCCGTACCTGGGTGTTGTCGTTTGGATGGGTGGCACCGTTTCTTTATATTGCAATTTATATCGTAAGGCCGTTCATCTTATTTCCGGCGTCTGTATTATCAATGGCGGGTGGACTGGCTTTTGGAACGTGGTTTGGAATGATCTACACCTTGGTGGGGGCAGTAACGGGAGCGGTACTGTCTTTTCTTGTTGCCAAAAAAATTGGCGGGGGCTTTTTTCGAGGAAAAGAAGATCCGAGGTTGGTTAAAATTGAACGAGCGATGGAGCGGCGGGGGTTTATGATGGTGCTCCTATTGCGAATTGCACCATTTGTGCCTTTCGACTTAGTTAGTTATGCCGCTGGTATCGCACAGGTACGGTTGCGGGCATTCTTACCCGCAACCATTATTGGAACACTGCCAGGGACGTTCGCATACAACTTTCTGGGAGCCAGCTTGACTAAGGGAAGCTGGAGAGAGTTTCTGATTGCGGGATGCGTCTTTGCAGTTGCTTTATCCGTTCCATTCCTGTTACGTCGCAAGGTAGAGCGTGAAGTGGAAGGCAGCTAGCCGATTAGAGTGGTATCGGGATAGCTCCGGTCAATCCGTAGAGGAGCTCCAAGCCAATGAAGCTACCTGGTTCTGCAGGAGCATCAAGCAACGTCTGAGGGATGACTCGACCATTATAGCGAAGTTGAACTTCCGTGTTTCCACTAATCAGAATACCTGCTACGTTGCGAATGAATCCAGCCGGACCAAAGTCGACAAGACCGGTTGAGGCTAAAGCTTGGCGAATCGTGATACCTGGATAGAACGGAATATAATTCGTGTAATTTACTCTAGGAAATGCAGCTCCCCCGGTGATTCGAACGGTGATGTAAGCGGTTTGTGGCGGAAATGGCTGTGGTCCTGGAATAGGAATTGGAATGGGGATCGGAATCGGGAACGGACCGGGTGGAAAAGGTCCGGGACCTGGAAATGGGGGGGGCGGGAACGGTCCAGGGCCAGGTGGGAATGGCGGTCGTGGTGGGAAGCCGCCGGGTCCACCCGGACCTCCGGGACCTGGAGGAAACATGCCGCCCCCGGGACCGCCCGGACCTCCGGGACCTGGAGGAAACATGCCGCCCCCGGGACCGCCCGGACCACCGGGACCTGGGAACATACCGCCGCCGGGACCACCCGGACCACCGGGACCTGGGAACATACCGCCGCCGGGACCACCCGGACCACCGGGACCTGGGAACATACCGCCGCCGGGTCCTCCCGGACCACCGGGACCTGGAGGAAACATGCCGCCCCCGGGACCACCCGGACCACCGGGACCTGGAGGAAACATGCCGCCCCCGGGACCACCCGGACCACCGGGACCTGGAGGAAACATGCCGCCCCCGGGACCGCCCGGACCACCGGGACCTGGAGGAAACATGCCGCCCCCGGGACCGCCCGGACCACCGGGACCTGGAGGAAACATGCCGCCCCCGGGTCCACCCGGACCACCGGGACCTGGAGGAAACATGCCGCCGCCGGGACCGCCCGGACCACCGGGACCTGGAGGAAACATGCCGCCGCCGGGTCCGCCCGGACCTCCGGGACCTGGGAACATACCGCCGCCGGGACCACCCGGACCACCGGGACCTGGAGGAAACATGCCGCCCCCGGGTCCGCCCGGACCTCCGGGACCTGGAGGAAACATGCCGCCGCCAGGTCCACCTGGACCTCCGGGTCCACCCCCTAGACCGCCTCCCAATAAACCTCCGAGCAATCCACGGTCTTGTTCTTGCGGAAATACCCACCAAGGAATCGGGTGAGTCTTATAAGTTGGCTGATCCTCGTTCTGATGTAAATGTACGATAGCCCCTTTAGCTGAAATCTTTTTTCCAGATGTGTTTTTAGTTTTGGGTTGGGTTTGTCGTGAAGAGAGTTTGGCTTTCGGATCAGCGGTTGCTTTACGCAATAGTGGCTTGGCACCCGTCGATCGAGATTTCGGCATTGTTGTTCCTCCTTTGCCCATGGGCGAATGACGATTAATGCAGGATATGCGCCCACAGGGGTTCCGGTGTCATAAGGTTTAGGAAATGAACCTTCGGCATTTAAGGGAGCTTATTTGGCGTCCAGAGGTCTTTGCGATCGTAATTTCGAGTATGCAGTTAAGTAACAACGAACTGCAGCATCCCACCAGTGTGATATCGAGCGTGCAGTTAGGTAACATCGAACTGCAGCATCCCACCAGTGTGATATCGAGTATGCAGTTAGGTAACATCGAACTGCAGCATCCCACCAGTGTGATATCGAGTATGCAGTTAGGTAACATCGAACTGCAGCATCCCATCAGTGTGATTTCGAACAAGTAATTAGCAACTCGATCCCTATTAGCAACACAGCTCGCTGTTAAACAGAGTGAGCTACACACGCTCAACCTACTCGCACTATTCTCATAACCGCTCGCACTATTCTCATAACCGCTCGCACTAATCGCACTATTCTCATAACCACTCACACTATTCGCATAACCGCTCGTACTAATTGTCTGAACCCAAGAAGAACCAACAGATCCCTGTTGGTTCTTCTTAATGTACGTGCATTCCCAAATATGGTTAATCGATTAAACAATTTTCTAATAAAAATATCGGTTAACTCCTAAAAAAACTTCTAATATTTGTGAATTTACCGTCATATACTCACCTCGTAAGGTTAAACGTTTAATCAAAGCGACGCTTTTCTTAACCCGGGAGCAGGTGACGAAGATGAAGCGCATTACCATTCGTGATGTATCGGTTAGGGCAGGCGTGTCAACGGCAGCAGTGTCTTACGTGCTGAACGGACGTGAAGGCAAAGTTTCTCCTGAAACCGTTGCCAGAGTTCGTCGCGCGGCCGAAGAGCTTAACTACATCCCTGATCTATCTGCCCGTAGCCTCGTCAATAACAAGTCAAAGCTAATAGGCGTCGTCATTCCCCAGACCGAGGATCAGAAGCAGCTACTGCTACAGAATCCGTTCTACTCGGAATTGATCTGCGGGATCGAAGCCCGACTAAGGCAATCTGGATACCACATGATTTTGTCTGGCATTGAGAAGGGGGAAGGTTATCTCGACACGTCCATGCAGCGGAATCTCGACGGAGCGATTATTACCGGCATTTATCAAGAAAGCTTCTATGAAGATTTGAAAAAGGTGCGGATGCCCATCGTGCTTGTGGACAGCTATATTTACGATAGCTATTTCCACGTCGTGGGCATTGATGATGAGCTCGGCGGTTATATGGCAACGAAGCATCTGATTGACAATGGTCATACGAATATCGCACTCGTCACCGGTATGATTCGTAAGGATGGGGTTGTTGAGAAGAGATTTCTAGGCTACAAGAGGGCGCTTAAGGAAGCGGAGTTGTTTTATAATCCGGATCATGTATTCGAGCATTCCGTAACGTATCAATTCGGGCAAGAGGCTGGAAAGTTAATCGCAGCTAAATGTCCAGAAATTACAGCAGCATTCGCAACAAGTGACCTGATGGCGATGGGTGTTATCCAAGGGATTAGGGACGAAGGGAAGGAAGTACCCGAGCATGTATCGGTCGTTGGATTTGACGATATTTCCATTGCCCGGCTGTGCACACCTCCATTGACGACGATCAAGCAAGATGCAGTTTCAAGAGGAATTATGGCAGCGGATCGTTTGCTAACTGCAATCGAAAAGTCTAAGGAAGGGCTGCCCCAAGAGCCGACGATTATGCCACTTTCACTTATAGACCGCGATACCGTACTTAAGCTGACCTAACGATTACTCGATGGATGATTCGCCCAAGTTGGCTCTTTTAAAGGAGGTGGATCGGTCGTTGAGGGTGTGGGTGAAATGCTCGGAGGTAAGTCGCCTTAAAGAGAAAGACCTTAAGCTCATAATAAGGAGAGGGTTCAAATGTTGAAGAAAAGTGGAGCTATTATCATACTGGCTATCATGATGATTATAAGTGCATGCGCATCTAATAAGGGAAACAATGCGGAAAGCTCGGCACCAGCAACTTCAGAATCACCGTCAGCAACGGTTTCAGAGTCTCCATCTCCGTCATCGTCAGAGACACCGTCACCCTCACCGTCCGAATCCCCATCCCCTTCCAAAGAAGCGGTTACGATCAAATTAATGATGTACACCGCGAACGGACAGGAGCAAACGCTTAAAGGAATTGTGGATGCTTTTCAAGCCGTAAATTCGGATGTCACTGTGGATTATGAGGTTGTACCTTATGCGGATTACGACACGAAGCTAAACACGCTCCTCGCAAGCGGAAGTGAGCCAGATTTGTTCGAGGTTGGTTACGAGAATTTCAGAACGTATGCTTCCAAGGATCTCTTACTCGACCTAAATCCGACAATTACAGCGGATACATTATTCAAACCGGAAATTTATAAGAAGTTAGCTTACGATGCTTTCAATTACAATGGCAAACAAATGGGTGTCACGCACAGCTTCTCAGACGTCGTGCTGTTCTACAACAAAGATTTGTTCGACGCCAAAGGCTTGAAATATCCGGATGCTTCCTGGACCTGGAAAGAAGAATTGGAGGCGGCTAAACAGTTAACTGATGCTAAGAATGGCGTGTGGGGCACTTATGCTCCGATTCAGTTCTATGAGTTTTATAAAACGATCGTGCAAAATGGTGGAGGAGTATTCGATTCTGAAGGTAAACCAACGGTGAACAGCCCTGCCAACGTGGAGGCACTTCAGTGGATGATCGACAAAGCGAGCAAATACAAAGTTTCACCTGCATTAAACGATGACACCTTCAATCAGCCGGACGCAGACTTGAACGCATTTAAAGAAGGTAAACTGGCTATGGCTCGATTTGGGATTTGGAATTTTAATGGCTTCAAGGAAGCACCGTTTAAATGGGACATCGCTCTTGAGCCAGGTCAAACACAGAAAGCTCACCATTTCTTCGCGGACGGTCTTGTCGCTTCCAAAAACACGAAAAATGCTGAAGCAGCATGGAGATTTATGAAGTTCATTTCCAGTGATCCAGCCGCTGTGAGCTTAAGAATTACCGCTGGATGGAGCGTGCCAGCCGTTGCCGACGAAGCGGTCATGGATGCGTACTACAAGCAGACGCCTCCGGATTCTAAGAAGATTGTCTCTGAAGCGCTTGATTCTCTCGTACTTCCTCCAGTTGGTCCTAAACCAGAGAAGTGGAATGAATTGAAAACTGCAGTAAGCGACGAACTGGATAAAGCGAAGCTTGGGAAGTCCACTCCGCAGAAGGCGCTCGATGCTGCACAGAAGAAAGTCGAAGAGCTGCTGAGTAAGTAACCCTTGTAGGCTGGGAGCGAACACCTTGAATAGAGGGGCATACGGCTTGTTCCACTTCACTTCAATGAGAAAGGAAAATGAGAATGGTCGGACAACGTAAGTGGAACCGCCGTATTGCCGCCTTAGTATTCTTGCTCCCAGCCCTGATCGGATTGCTGGCATTCCAACTCGTTCCCATGGTTTCCTCGGTAGTCATTAGCTTCTCGGATTGGGATTTACTCAGTAAGTGGACTCAGATCCATTTCATCGGCTGGGATAACTATGCTGAGGTGTTTAAGGATGAGAAATCGTACACGTCGATCAAGAATGTTTTCTTGTTCTTGATCGGCTACATGCCTCTTATTACGATCCTTGGTACCTTATTTGCAGTGCTTCTGAATCGGAACATTCGAGGAATTAAGTTCTATCGTGCTGCAGTGTTTATCCCGGTCATCACCTCTTGGGTAGCTGTTTCTATCGTATGGCGATGGTTATTAAACGGACAGAGTGGTTTGATTAATTACTTGTTATTCAAGCTCGGTATTCATGGTCCGATATGGCTGCAGGATGATCATTGGGCACTCGTTGCTATCATCGCAGTGACGATTTGGAAGGACATCGGATTCGTCTCCATTATTTTGCTAGCGGGACTACAGGATATTTCTGAAGACTACTACGAGGCAGCAGATCTAGATGGGGCATCAGCTTGGAGTAAATTGTGGCGCATCACTGTTCCGTTGTTATCTCCGACATTGTTTTTCATAGTGACGATCTCGCTAATCAATTCGTTTCAATTGTTCGACCAGGTTCTGATTATGACCAACGGTGGTCCTGCGGGAGCTACTAGTACGATCGTGGAGCAGGTTTACAAGAACGCCTTTCAATTCAACAAGATGGGTTTTGCCGCAGCTCAGTCCTGGGTGCTCTTCCTTATTATTTTCACAGTAACGATGATCATGCAGAAGCTGCAACGGAGGTGGGTCGTCTATGAAAGATAGAAGCTCAAGGCTTAAAAGTGCTTTGACGCATTTATTCCTAGCGGCTGCCTCCATCATCCTCGTGTTCCCTTTTGTGTGGATGGTATCCGGGGCGTTCAAGGCGAAGCTGGAGGCCGTGAAGATGCCGCCACAATTCCTCCCTTCCCATTGGAATATGGATAACTTCCGGCAGATTGAGCAGTTTTTCCCGTTATATCGGTTTCTGCTCAACAGCATCGGTATCGCGATCGCGACAACCATCATTCAACTACTTGTATGCGCAATGGCAGCTTACGTCTTCGCCAAAATCCCGTTTAGAGGCCGCCAATCTGTATTTATTCTGTTCCTGACTACAATGATGATTCCGAGCCAAGTGACGCTTGTGCCGCTGTTTATCTTATTTTCCCAAACGAATCTCATCGACACTTATGCGGGACTCATTTTACCTGGGGTATTCAGCGCTTACGGAACGTTCCTCATGCGACAGAACATCATGACGATCCCAAATGAGCTACTTGAGGCCGCGTTCATAGACGGAGCCTCCTATTACCGCGTTTTTAAGAGCGTTATCCTGCCTCTCGTTAAACCGACGCTTGCTGCGCTTACGATCTTTGCCTTCATGAGCTCTTGGAATAACTTTCTATGGCCGCTGATTGCGACAAACAGCAAGGAACTCATGACCCTGCCGCTTGGCCTCAGCAAGCTGCAAGGCAAATGGTCAACGGAATGGAACATTCTCATGGCGGGTAATGTGGTGAGCTTTATCCCGATCTTCGTCGTGTACTTGTTCGCTCAGCGTTATTTCATTAAAGGAATGACCATGACAGGAATTAAATGACCGTCTGCAAATTAGACTAGCTGGAGGAATCATATGATGAAGGAAATACGATTAGGGCTAATTGGATTAGGTGGAATGGCGTCTGTACATGCGGAGCAGATTGAGCGGATTGCGGGAGCATCCATCACTGCGATCTGCGATTTGGACACTGCAAAAGTAGCAGAATGGGGCAGCAAGCACGGAATTGAGTTGAGCTCGCAATACTCCAGTCCCGAGGATTTAATACGCGACTCTGGTGTCGATGCGGTACTATCCATTACGCCAAATAACGTCCATTACGAGATCATCCGTCTTTGTTTGATCCACAGCATGCCTATCATGACAGAAAAGCCATTTACGCGGACCTATGCCGAGGCGAAAAAGTTAATGGAGATTTCTGAGTCGCTTCAGACAGCTTCGACTTGCATGGTTGGCTTTTCTTACCGGTACACCCCGTCATTTCGTCTGGCACGTGAAATGATCAGAAGTGGAAAGATCGGTAAGGTGCGTCATGTGTTTCTCCAATATTTACAGCAATGGGGCGGACCCCTGTTTGAAACGAAAATGAATTGGCGGATGGATCGATCCATTACGGGTACGGGTGCGTTGGGGGATCTCGGCTCTCATATGGTGGATGCCGCTAGATTTCTGGTCGGCGAGCCGTTGGAAATATCCGCGATAATGAGCTCTCTAATTGCGCAACGCGAGGATCCGTTAACCGGCAGTCCGGTTGATGTGGACGTCGATGACTTCACCGCGTTCGTCGCGGTTTTAACGGATGGCATTCCAGCTGTTTTCCAAACGTCGCGCAACGCGTATGGCAGTCAAAATCAATTCGAAATTTCCGTATACGGAGATACGGGGGCGCTTCAAATGGGTTGGGAGTACGGGGACACTCTCCATTGGACTCATCCGAACGAGGAGGGTAAGCCAATAAAGGAAGAGATTCAGGTGTCGGAGGAGTATCGGCTGCAGCAGATGCAGGATTTCGTCGATCTGGTACGCGGAACTGTGCGGGAGGAAACGGCTACCTTGCGCGACGGTTATTTGAACCAGCGGGTTCTTGAAGCGGTTGAACAAGCGTATGTGAGTAAAAGGACGATTACAGTTGCAGAAATCGAAGCTGCGTCTGGTGTAATGCAAAGTGCGTCAGAGGTGAAAAAATGAGCGTGAACCCGAACATAAGAGTAACGATATGGAATGAGTTTCGTCACGAACGATACAATCCGGAGGTTATGAAGATTTATCCGGAAGGGATTCATCGTGCGCTACAGAATGGGCTTTCCCCATTCGGGTTTGAGGTAAGTACAGCCACATTGGATGAGCCGGAGCATGGACTGACCGAGGCGACATTAGGCGCAACTGACGTTCTGATCTGGTGGGGACATCAAGCTCATGACGAGGTTGATGATGGCATCGTTCAACGTGTGCAGGAACGAGTGCTGCAAGGAATGGGGCTGATCGTCCTACATTCGGGACATTACTCCAAAATATTCAAAAAACTAATGGGAACGACTTGCGCGTTAAAATGGCGGGAAGCGGATGAGAAGGAGCGTCTCTGGATCGTGAAGCCTACCCATCCGATCGCGCTAGGTTTACCGGAGTATTTCGAGCTGGACGAAGAAGAGATGTACGGAGAGTTCTTCGATGTGCCGGACCCGGACGAGCTCGTGCTGGTTAGCTGGTTCGAAGGCGGAGAAGTTTTCCGTAGTGGGATTACGTATACACGAGGACAGGGGAAAATCTTTTATTTCCGTCCAGGGCATGAGACGTATCCGACTTATTATCAGGAACCAATTATTCGTATCATTGCGAACGCTATTAAGTGGGCTGCAAGTGATCGAGGCGCTTCTCCTTTTTACGGTAACGTGAAGCCTCTTGAGATCATTACCCCGAAAGTAACGCCATGATCTTCGATCGAATCGTTTGAGCTGACTTTTTTTATTTTGAACGGCAGCAATGCCGTTTTTTTGTTTGCAATACCGTTTTTCAAGCCGATTTAGGGTAAAATACAATCAATGATTGAGCAGCGGAGGGATTGGAATGAGCATCGCGGTGATCGGTTGGATGTTTGGTGGCTTCAGTGCGGTGACAGGAAGCGCATTCGCAGCTTTGTACGGAATAACTGTGAAAGCTCAGCGACCTCGTCTTGTGCCCAATGAGCAGGTTCCATCAGTGCCCTATGAAGAAACAGAATGGAAAAGCGGGGGTAAAACCGTGAAAGGCTGGTTCCTATCACGGGCTGACTCCAAGGATCCATTGCCTGGACCGGTTATTATTATCGCACATGGCTGGGGCTCCAACCGATCTAGAGTACTCCGGTACGCGATTCCTTTATATGAAGAAGGCTACTCGATTCTCATGTACGATGCTCGGAGTCATGGGGAAAGTGATTTCTTCAAAACACCAACAGGCTTACAGTTCCGCGATGATTTATTGGCGACAATAGAATGGCTATGTAAGCGTCCTGAAGCAGATACTAATCGAATTGGCGTACTTGGTCATTCTCTAGGTGCATATGGCGCTGTACTTGCCCTTGATGAGCAAGCTCCGATAGCCGCGTTAGTCACGGATTCGATGCCTGTAAAATTTGCAACGATGATTGGCGCTGAGCTGAGACGTAGGAGGCTTCCACAATTTCCACTGGCACAACTTATACCACGAATGATGTTATGGAGAAGTGGAATTTCAACTGCAATGATGAAACGTGCAAATCCGGCCAGAATATTAAAAGATAATTCTCATGGACGAAGGACGCCAGTTTTACTTGTACATTCACGCAAGGACGGATTTATCCCGATGACAGAGCTCAATCATGTGCTAGCCCGCGCCCCAGATGTAGCGCATCTATTCGTAGATGCTGAGGGACATAGCGCTTCTGAGCGAGATCCTTCCTTTTGGCCGACAGTGAAATCCTTTTTCCAAATCTCCTTACAAAAAAAGTAGGCTTGCGGCAACGGGCCGCAAGCCTAAAATTATATATTATTGAAAAGGGGGGTCATGTATGTATTGTAACCCCTTAATATGTTGAAAAGATGAAGGGCATATTACGATTCGATTACAAAAATGAAAGCGCTACTCACACAGGTTGAATTCATTTAAAATTAGTTTAAAAAAAGGGAGGCTTACGGCAACGGGCCGCAAGCCTCAAGTTTATATTTCAAAGGGGGGTCATGTATTTATCTTAACCTTTGAACATGAAGAGAAGATGAAGGGGATATTACGTTCTGATTACAATATGTCCCTTTACTAAACTTCAGTCAACCTATTTGCTCCTTGGTTGCAGGGGGAAATTGGGGAAGGGATTAACTTTGTAGCTCATTCATAAAAAAGGGAGGCTTGCGGCAACGGGCCGCAAGCCTCAAGTTTATATTTCAAAGGGGGGTCATGTGTTTATCTTAACCTCTGAACATGAAGAGAAGATGAAGGATATGTTACGTTCTGATTACAAAGGGTAAAGATAGAGTGGAGCTTCTCCATCCTTCTATGCTTTTATTGATTTCCATCCTGCTGTTGCTCCCGCATGCGAGTCATTTGCTGCCAGATAGAGCCAGCGGCTTCTTCGCCGCGTTCAATTCGAGCGACCGCCATCTCTGCTTGAAGGCGGACTTCGAATTCCGATTCGATTGTCGTTGTTTGGCGCAGAGCTTCCAAAGCGGTTTCATCCCCAGCTTCATAGAGGAACCGTGCAGCACGCCAACGGACGAGCTTGTTCGAATCTTCCAAAGCCTCGATCATCGGGGAGATCGCGATCGGATCACCGATATCGGACAAAGTATCACCAGCCGTTCTACGAACGGATCCCGATGAATCCTTAAGCGCGGTGAATAGCAAAGGCATAGCCTCGGGTGTACGAAGATCGCCAAGATATACCGTCGCAAGTCTGCGCACAGAAAGCTGACTATCCTTCAGAGCACGAGCGATAACCTCTATGTCCTCTGGTTTTGGCTTCAACCGCTCCAAAGCGGCATATCTTTCCCGCCAATCTTGGGAGTCGAGAGCCTTTAACACCTGATCTCCCGTCAATGGTGCCGGTGGCGCAGGTGGTGCGGCTTCTGGGCCGGCTGCTTTGGCCTGCTCAATAAGATCGCGTAGCCTAGCCTCCGAATAGGCAGCCTCAAGCTCGCGCTGAATTTCATCGATGACCTCTTGCGGTTCACCGTAACGTACGCCTAGATCCTCAAGCACACGCTCGCGTATAAATGTAGAGCCAGCTGCCTCGGATACAGCTTGCGAGAACCGTTCGGGCATCGCCGCACGAAACTCTTGGCCGCCACTTCTGACTCGGAGCTGCATAGGTATTCCGCGAAATAATTGCACGCGGACATGAGCCTCACCGAAGCCTGCTGCTGCGTCAACCGCATTTGCAGTTAACGATCCACCACTTGCGATACCGAATGCTTCTCTAACCCCGTCAAGAATAACTGCCCAGTCGGCATTCCCTCTGCGATCTAGCGCCAGGAAATCTGAGGTGTGGAAGATCGCCTTAACTCCGGGAACTTCTAGTAGCTTTGCGATCAGAGGCGTAGCGGGCGTCTTGGAGTCTTTCCCGTAATTCAACTGAACGCCGGGATCAAGCCGAACATCAACGTTCAGCTTCATCGTATTTGGACTTGGGGTGGGCTCAATGGACAATAATTTCAAGGAACTCCCCTCGCTTTCTTTATTTTCTTCCACAATACCGTATTCGCAACCGAATTGCCAAAAATCGATTAAAGGGTCATCCAAAATCTTCTTAAATCTCATTCATAAGGAAACTAATCCATTATCGGAGCGTTAAATTAGTAACTGCAAAGCTGCAGATGAGTAATTTTGAAGCCACTTTTTCCTTAGGACCTTGGTACATTTCAGTGTTTCCTGCTATAGTATACATGAGCACATCATCGGAGGGATTTCATGTTGAGAAGGCGCTTCGGTAACTTGGACTCTATAGGTGCTGGAAAAGCATCCAAAGCTCAATTCGACCGTTGGCGTGAGGATCGGATTCGTAAGCTGCGGACAAAGGAATATGGTGATTGCGTTCCTAATGTAGCACCGAACCTGCGATTCCTGCATCAAAACCACAGTGAGCCGACAATAACATGGATCGGTCACTCCACGTTTCTCATACAGATGGCGGGCTTGAACATCGTCACGGATCCTGTATGGGCGCGGAGAATGGCGTTTCAAAAAAGACTAGCCCCACCAGGCATCGAATTATCGGACATGCCATCTGTCGATGTCGTTCTCATCTCTCATGCCCACTATGATCATCTACATGTTTCTTCCTTACGTAGGCTTAGAGGCCCCAAGAAAATGATTGTACCGGCCGGCTTACGTAAAAAGCTGATCGTGCGTGGCTTCCTTCAATCCCAAGAGCTCCATTGGTGGGAGGATACGTCTTTCCGTGGTGTAAAGTTTACCTTCGTTCCAGCGCAGCATTGGACTCGTCGTAACCCTTGGGACATGAATACTTCCCATTGGGGAGGTTGGATATTGCAAATCGATCACGGTCCGACCATTTATTTCGCAGGAGATAGCGGTTATTTTCGCGGCTTTAGCGAGATTGGGCGGAAGTTCGATATCGATATTGCTCTGCTTCCAATCGGAGCCTATGACCCTGAATGGTTCATGGCTTCACAGCATGTCAGTCCAGAAGAGGCTCTTCAGGCTTTCTTGGATGTTCGTGCCAAATATTTCGTACCTATGCATTACGGTGCATTTAAGCTCTCAGACGATACTCCGTCAGAAGCGTTGCAGCGGTTGGAAGCCGCCAGAGCTAAGCTAGGCATTCCTACCGAGAAGCTATTGTTGCTGCAGCACGGCGAGACGATGCGCTTTGAAAGCCATAATTTAGAAACCCCTAAAGAAAAGGATGGATTAGACTCATGATTACCGTATCTGGCATAAGCCTACGTTTTGGCAAACGCCCCCTGTTCGAAGATGTAAATATTAAATTTACCCCCGGCAACTGCTACGGCCTAATCGGTGCGAATGGAGCGGGTAAATCTACGTTCCTAAAAATTCTTTCCGGTGAAGTCGAATCAAGCTCGGGTGAGGTTCACATTACACCAGGTGAACGTTTTGCAGTCCTTAAGCAAAACCACTATGAATATGATGAGTTCAAAGTACTGGAAACCGTCATTATGGGCCATGAGCGTCTGTACAAGGTCATGAAAGAGAAAGACGCTATCTACATGAAAGAAAACTTCTCCGACGAGGATGGCATGCGTGCGGGTGAGCTGGAATCGGACTTTGCAGAAATGAACGGCTGGGAAGCTGAGAGTGAAGCAGCCGGCATGCTCAATGGTCTTGGGATTACAACTGAGCTACACGACAAGCTGATGTCAGAGCTTAGCGGTAATGAGAAGGTACGCGTGTTGCTCGCACAGGCATTGTTCGGAAGTCCGAATATTTTGCTGCTCGATGAGCCTACGAACCATTTGGACCTCGTGTCCATCAACTGGTTAGAAGATTTCTTGTCTCGGTATGAGGGTACCGTTATCGTTGTATCCCATGACCGTCACTTCCTAAACCAAGTATGTACCCATATTGCGGACATCGACTATGGCAAGATTCAGATGTATGTAGGTAACTACGACTTCTGGTATGAGTCTAGCCAATTGGCGATGAAGCTCATGCGCGATCAGAACAAGAAGAAGGAAGATAAGATCAAGGAGCTGCAGGAGTTCGTTCAGCGCTTCTCTGCTAATAAATCCAAGGCGAAGCAAGCGACAAGCCGGAAGAAGTCATTGGATAAAATCTCGTTGGATGATATTCGTCCTTCGAATCGTAAATATCCGTTCATTAACTTCAAGCCAGAGCGTGAAGTTGGTAAGCAGGTTGTGTCTGTAGAGAACCTTTCCGCTTCCTTAGACGGGGCAAAGGTATTGAACGGAGTTAACTTCGTTGTCAATAAAGGCGACAAGATCGCACTAGTCGGACCTTACGGTAATGCGAAAACATTGCTGCTCCAAATTCTTGTCGGAGAAAAGGAACCCGAAGAAGGTGCGGTTTCATGGGGAGTTACTGCGGTTAACGCCTATTTCCCGAAAGAAAACTCCGCTTATTTTGATGGAGTAGACTTGAACTTAGTCGACTGGCTTCGCCAATACACGAAGGATCCAGACGAGTCCTTCATCCGTGGCTTCCTTGGCCGGATGTTGTTCTCAGGGGACGAGGCTTTGAAAAAGGGCTCCGTCTTATCTGGGGGAGAGAAGGTTCGCTGCATGCTTTCTCGTATGATGCTTACGAATGGCAACGTGCTTCTGCTTGATGAGCCGACGAACCATTTGGACTTGGAGTCTATCACAGCACTCAACAATGGATTAATCGACTTTGACGGTCCGATCATCTTCACTTCTCATGACCATCAGTTCATGCAGACGATCGCTAACCGGATCATTGAGATCACTCCGAACGGAATTATCGATCGGATGATGACCTTTGACGAATACTTGGAGCATCCTGAAGTACAGGCGCTTCGTGCTAAATTAATTCCAGAAGAAGATAGATAATACGAGACGCTTGCCGCGACTAATCGGCAAGCGTTTTTGTTAATATAATGATGAACGTAATCGAGTGAGGAGGTGTGCGATGACGATGGACATCTATGAGGATATCAAAAAAGGAGAAAAAGGCGCATGGGTTAGTATTTGTGCATATCTTCTGCTCTCTACTCTAAAGCTGGCGTCGGGGTGGGTATTCTCGTCGGAGGCGTTATTAGCTGACGGCTTCAACAACGTCACAGATATCGTCGCTTCTGTCGCTGTCCTGATCGGTCTTCGCATCTCTCGTAGGCCACCGGATGCTAATCACCCCTACGGTCACTTGAGAGCGGAGACGGTAGCTGCGCTACTCGCGTCCTTCATCATGGCGACGGTTGGCTTGCAGGTAGGGCAGGCTGCAATCCGCAACTTATGGAATGGTCACTATGAAGTACCAGAAATGGCCGCGGGCTGGGTGGCGATTGCGGCTGCGGCTGCTATGTTTGGCGTCTATGCGTTTAATGTTCGTCTGGCCCGCCGAATTCGTAGCCAGGCGTTAATGGCAGCCGCACAAGACAATCGCTCAGATGCTATAGTCAGCATCGGTGCTGCTGTGGGTATTTTTGGAGCGGGACTTGGTTGGCCTTGGCTTGACGCTGTTGCGGCGGTAGTTGTTGCGCTGCTCATACTGAAAACAGCGTGGGATATTTTCTGGTCAGCAACACGTGACTTGACAGATGGGTTTGATGTAAAGCAATTGATGACGCTCCGAGGTGTCGTTGAACGGACAGAAGGGGTGAGGGAGATTAAGGATATCCGCGCCCGTATTCACGGAAGCACTGTTCTTGTCGATGTCATCGTAACCGTAGATCCTTCGCTGTCTCTTATCGAAAGTCACAGCATTAGTGACACAGTAGAGATGAGGCTGAGACGTAAGCACGATATATTAAACGTACATGTTCATGTTGAGCCCGGAGAGAACGAAGCTTAAGCTTCGTTCTCAGGAAATTATCCTGATATTAAGATGGGCCTTAAGTAATGTGTAATTCCGTTATTTACCTCCAAAAGTAGGCTGAATAAAGGAACCGACGACTAATCGCGTCGGTTCTTTGTTTATTTATCCTGAACTCACTGGTAAGTTTGGGGAAATCGCTCTTGAATTTCCCGCTATGGACGGGACTTAACGTGCCATGGACCTATGGTGAGCTGGACCTTTTCCCCCATGTCTCATCCTAGCTGCTGGGCGTCACGCCCGATGGAAAGCATTGGTCATCTCTCTATAATGAAGCAAGTAAGGGGCATTCCCCCTTAATGCCAAATCCAGAGGAGGACTGTGCAAGTGAAACGTACGTTGATGTATCTCTTGGCGGCTGTAATGGTTTGGGTCTCTATCCCCAATTCCCAAGCAGACGCTGCTGTCACAACAGGCTCGATTCAATCCGGGGTCATTTTCCGCAAATCTCCGAGTGCGTCTGCTTCGATTATTCGTATGATTAGTAAAGGCGAGGAAGTTGTCGTGCTGGCTACGCACAATAGCTATTGGTTGCAAGTACAGGATGTATACGGGAGTATTGGATACATCTCTTCCGGCAGTAAGTATATTCGAATAAACGGTTCTTCGTCCGGCTCGACAGGCGGAAGTGGAGTGACCTCCGATAACAATGCGACGATTGTCGGAAGTGTATCATTCCGTACAAAACCTGCGACTAGTGCTACACGTATCAGATTTATGACAAAAGGCGAAAAGGTGAAGGTTACGGGTAAGCCGAACGCTTATTGGTACGCTGTGACGGATTCTAAAGGGCAATCGGGATATGTAAGCACAGATAGCAAGTACATACAGGTGACGGGAACGATCCCTGATCCTACCCCAACACAGCCTCCAGCGGGTAATGGCACTGGTAATGGCACGACTCAAGTGGAATCGATCATTGCTGCAGGGATGAAGTATTTAGGTACTCCTTACGAATATGGCTCCAGCCGTGATAACACGAATACCTTTGACTGCTCCGATCTGATCCGACAAATGTTCAAGGATGCAATCGGTGTAACCCTACCTGCTGACTCGCGAGGGCAAGGTCAGTATGTACGGGACAAAGGTGCGATAACGACCGATTGGAAGCAGCTTAAGCGTGGAGATCTTATGTTCTTTATGGACTACAAAGGTACGAATTCCTCCAGCTACGCTGGCAAAAAGCCGCTGAGTGAGAAAATCAGCCACGCGGGAATCTATCTTGGCGATGGCAAGGTGCTGCACACGTATTCGAAGGTTTCAGGCGGCGTTCGCACGGATAGTATCTCAGGTAAGCATTGGGAGTATCGCTTCCTCTATGGGGGTAGCGCATTATAAATAGGTATGAAGGCGGCTTCGCGATCCCTCATGGATCGTGAGGCCGTTTTTTGATATTACGGGTGCTTGGTCGATGTTCCTTGCGAGGGATATTTCCAGGCTTTTTTTGCGTATACGAAAAGCGGTTACAAAACGCGATAAAGAGGTTACAATCCGCACAATTCGGGATAGTTCGCGGTCTTATAATGAAATAACAGGGATGGATAACTTTTTCCAGAAAAGGTGGTGTTTGCTCAAATCGAGCATGGTGACGGAGAGTGACTCATCATTCAAATCAAATTGGAGGGAAGTTCTTATGGGAAAAGTGTGGGGAAAGGCGTTATGTATAACGTTATCGACGGCTATCGGGTGCTCTTTGCTGCTTGGGACGGGACCATTCGCTTCACCTACGGCGAAAGCTTCAGCTAGTACTTATAATTACGCGGAAGCATTGCAAAAATCGATTTATTTTTTCGAGGAGCAACGTTCGGGGGACCTTCCGGCAAATAATCGCGTGCCATGGCGTGGAGATTCGGGAATGACAGATGGGGCGGATGTGGGCAAGGATTTGACAGGAGGCTGGTACGATGCTGGAGACCACGTTAAATTCGGGCTGCCAATGGCTGCATCCGCGACCATGCTGGCTTGGTCCGTCTACGAGTATGAAGACGGATATAAGCAGGCAGGGCAGTACGAGGAAATTCTAGATAATCTTAAATGGGCTACGGACTACTTTATTAAAGCTCATACGGCGCCCAATGAACTGTATGTTCAGGTCGGGCAAGGTGGAACGGATCATGCCTGGTGGGGACCAGCAGAAGTGATGCAGATGAACCGGCCCTCTTACAAGATTTCAGCAACCTGTCCAGGCTCGGACGTAGCAGGAGAAACCGCGGCGGCATTAGCAGCGGCCTCCATCGTATTCGCAGAAACGGATCCCATATATGCGGCCACATTGCTCACGCATGCTAAGCAGCTGTATTCATTCGCTGATACGTACAAGGGCAAATATAGTGATTGCGTATCGGATGCCCAATCCTTCTATAATTCCTGGTCCGGATATTGGGATGAATTGTCTTGGGGTGCAACTTGGTTGTATTTAGCGACCAATGACAATGCCTATTTAACGAAGGCTATTACAGCTTCTAACAATTGGGGGAAAGAGGGGCAGTCAACGAATTGGGGCTATAAGTGGACCCATGCATGGGATGACAAACATTACGGTGCCCAACTGTTATTGGCTCGAATTACGAATGACCCTGCATTCGTCACCTCCACGGAACGTAATCTGGACTACTGGACCTCCGGTATCTCAGGTACGGGCGAGAGGGTCACGTATACGCCGGGAGGCTTGGCGTGGCTAGATACCTGGGGCTCACTACGGTACTCAATGAATGCATCGTTCCTTGCATTCGTCTATTCCGACTGGGTCACGGATACGACCAAGAAGAACAAATATCGAACCTTTGCCACCAATCAAGCGCTATATGCGCTCGGTGACAATCCGCGCAATAGCAGCTACGTGATCGGTTACGGTGCGAATTCGCCGCAGCATCCGCACCATAGGACATCGCATGGATCTTATGCGGATAGTCAAACGGTTCCTGCAAGCCATCGCCACGTTCTATATGGAGCATTGGTAGGCGGTCCGAACAGCAGTGATAGCTACACGGATTCGATCGGTGATTATGTCAGCAATGAGGTTGCAACGGATTATAATGCCGGATTTACTGGTGTACTCGCAAAAATGAATCTTCTTTACGGCACAGGTCAACAGCCACTTGCCAATTTCCCGCCAGTGGAAACGAAGGAGGACGAAATGTTCGTCGAAGCTTCCTTCAATAGTACTGGACCGAATTATACGGAAATCAAGGCACTCTTGAACAACCGTTCTGGCTGGCCTGCACGGATGGGGGATAAGCTGAGTTTCCGTTATTACGTCGATTTGACGGAAGTCTACAATGCTGGAAAGTCTGTTAACGATATTACAATTAGCACGAACTATAACCAAGGAGCTACCGTATCTACGCTTCTGCCCTATGACGCCACTAATCATATCTATTATCTGGTTATCGATTTCACGGGCACGAAAATCTATCCGGGTGGCCAATCGGCTTATAAGAAGGAGATTCAGTTCCGCTTAGCGGCACCTGCGGGGACCTCGTTCTGGAATCCAAATAATGATTATTCCGCCCAAGGACTCGCGAGTGCTTCGACGATCAAGACGGCATTTATGCCTGTGTACGACAATGGAATAAAGGTATTCGGCAATGAACCGGGTCCTGTCGTTCCGACACCTCCAATAGCACCAACAGGGCTAGTCGCAGTGTCCGGTAATGCTCAAGTTGCGTTGAACTGGACAGCATCTGGTGGAGCGACGAGTTATACCGTTAAACGAGCCGCAACAAACGGCGGACCTTACACTGCGGTAGCTACAGGAGTAACTACCACGAGCTATACGGACACGGGCCTAACGAATGGAACAGCCTATTATTATGTGGTGAGTGCGGTTAACGCTGTTGGTCAGAGCGCGAACTCTGCGCAGATCAGTGCCACTCCGCTAGCACCGACTCTACCAGCGGCACCGACAGGCTTGATCGCTGCTGCCGGTAATCTGCAAGCAACGCTTAGCTGGACGGCCTCCGGAGGTGCAACCAGCTACAACGTGAAGCAGGCGACCACGAATGGAGGACCCTATACGACCGTGGCAACTGGGGTCACCGCTAATAGCTACCCGGCAATAGGTCTAACGAATGGCACGACGTACTATTACGTCGTTAGTGCTGTGAATGCGATAGGAGAAAGTGCAAATTCTGTGCAAGTCAGTGTAACACCAATAGCGCCACCGGCAGGAAGTCTGGTCGTTCAGTACAAGGCCGGTGACGTAAATGCGTTGGACAACCAAATTAAACCTCATCTGAACATTAAGAATACAGGTTCCACGACGGTGAGCCTTAGCAACGTGAAGGTGAGATATTATTTTACGAAAGAGGGCAGTTCAGCGATGAATGCCTGGATTGATTGGGCGCAGATCGGTGGAACGAACATTCAAGTGACATTTGGTAGCGCATCTGGAACGGGTGCGGACACGTATGCAGAGCTCTCGTTTACTCCCGGAGCTGGCTCGCTAGCACCAAATGGACAGACAGGCGACATCCAGTTAAGGATGGCGAAGACAGACTGGTCGAACTTCAATGAGACGGGTGATTATTCTTATGACCCAACGAAGACAACTTATACGGATTGGAGCAAGGCTACGCTTTACTTAAACGGAACGCTTGCATGGGGAATGGAGCCTTAATACAACAATTAAACGAAGGAGGAATGGGAAATGACACAGGGTCTAATTCGTAAGGGATTTATATGGTGGTTAGCCGTCTGTATTATCTTAGCTGCTTATGCAAGCTTGTGGGTGTCGCCGAAGGAGGCCGCAGCTGCTTCCGTAAACGAAACGAGATTCATGCAGCTCTATAGTCAGATCAAGAACCCGGTGAATGGCTATTTCTCACCTGAGGGAGTGCCATATCATTCCATTGAAACTTTGATCAGTGAAGCACCGGATTATGGGCACATGTCTACCTCCGAAGCTTATAGCTACTGGCTCTGGCTTGAGACGCTATATGGTCACTACACCGGTGATTGGTCTAAGCTGGAAGCAGCCTGGGCGAACATGGAGAAATATATCATTCCAATAAACGAAGGGGACGGCGCAGAGGAACAGCCAACGATGAGCTACTATAATCCAAGCAGTCCTGCCACGTATGCCGCTGAGAAACCTTTCCCTGATCAATATCCCTCCCAACTCTCGGGGCAATACGCGGCGGGATCGGATCCATTGGATGCGGAATTGAAAGCAACTTACGGCAACAACCAAACCTACCTGATGCACTGGCTGGTTGACGTTGATAATTGGTACGGATACGGAAATCTATTAAATCCATCTCATAAAGTTACGTATGCGAACACGTTCCAACGGGGTGAGCAGGAATCGGTTTGGGAAGCGATCGGTCATCCTTCTCAGGATAATAAGACGTTCGGCAAACCGAACGAGGGCTTCATGTCCTTGTTTACGAAAGAGAGTCAAGTCCCTGCGGCCCAATGGCGGTACACGAACGCGACGGATGCCGATGCACGGGCGGTCCAAGTTATCTTCTGGGCGAAGCAGCTAGGGTTCAACAACACGGCGATCTTGAACAAAGCGAAGAAAATGGGCGATTATCTGCGTTACGGCATGTACGATAAATATTTTCAACAAATCGGTAGCGCTAACGACGGCACGCCTGCTGCGGGCAGTGGCAAAAACTCCTCGCTGTACTTGCTCTCCTGGTATACCGCATGGGGCGGTGGGCTAGGTTCAGGGGGCAATTGGGCTTGGCGGATCGGATCGAGCCATGCCCACCAGGCTTATCAAAATCCAGTAGCGGCATATGCGCTAGGAACGACGACCGGGGGTCTTAATCCTACCTCTGCGACGGGACAAGCCGATTGGAATACGTCGCTGACAAGGCAGCTAGAATTCTACAACTGGCTATTGTCCGCTGAAGGAGCCATCGGAGGGGGAGCGACGAATAGCTGGAACGGTAGCTATAGCGCTTATCCGTCTGGAGTGAGTACCTTCCATGGATTGGCCTACCAAGAAAATCCGGTATATCAAGATCCGGGATCGAATACCTGGTTTGGCTTTCAGGCTTGGCCTTTGGAACGGGTAGCAGAGATGTACTACATCCTTGCCTCAAGTGGGGATACAACCTCGCAGAATTTCCAAATGGCTAAGAACGCAATTTCCAAATGGATCGACTGGTCGCTCGATTATACTTTTGTCAACCAGAAGCCTCTGTCTGATGCTGACGGCTATTATCTGAATGGTTCCGGAGGTCGCGTTCTTGGCGGCAATAATCCCGCTATAGCTACCGTTGCTGCACCGGGTGAATTCTGGATACCGAGCGGGCAAGAATGGAGTGGCCAACCAGATACTTGGAACAGCTTCTCAACCTTTACAGGCAATCCGAATTTCCACGTTATTACCAAGAATCCGAGCCAGGATGTTGGTGTTCTCGGAAGCTATGTTAAAGCACTCTCCTACTTTGCTGCCGGGACGAAGGCTGAGACGGGTAACTTTACACCATTGGGCAATCAAGCGAAAACGATTGCGGATGGGCTGTTGAGTACAGCCTGGAACTATAACGACGGACTTGGAATTGCCATAGATGAGCAACGTAAAGACTACAACCGCTACTTTACGCAGGAAATCTATATTCCTACTGGCTGGAGCGGTACTTTCGGACAAGGCAACACGATTCCTGGAACCGGGGGGATTGCTTCTGATCCAGCTAAAGGCGGAAATGGTACGTATATTAGCTATGCACAGCTTCGTCCCAAAATTACGCAGGATCCGAAGTGGTCTTATTTAACTAATCTTTATAACAGCTCCTATAATCAAACGACCAAAACATGGGATAACGGTGTACCTACCTTCAAGTATCACCGGTTCTGGTCGCAAGTGGATATTGCGACGGCATACGCAGAATATGATCGCTTGCTAGGTGGCACTACTACGCCAACGATTCCAGCAGCGCCAGCAGGTATTACCGCTACAAGTGGCAATGCGCAAGTCGCCTTAAGCTGGACGGCGTCAAGCGGAGCGACGAGCTATACGGTTAAGCGGGCTACGATTAACGGTGGACCCTATACGAGCATTGCAACGGGAGTAACCGCAACGAGCTTCACAGACACTGGGTTAACGAACGGAACGACGTACTATTATGTCGTCAGCGCAGGGAATGCTGCGGGACAGAGTGCGAATTCAGCGCAAGCGAGCGCAACGCCGCTAGCTGTGCTGACGGTTCCCGCAGCGCCTACAAGCTTGACCGCAACGGGTGGCAATGCGCAAGTCGCCTTAAGCTGGACGGCGTCAAGCGGAGCGACGAGCTATACGGTTAAGCGGGCGACGACTAACGGTGGACCCTACACGAGCATTGCAACGGGAGTAACCGCAACGAGCTTCACGGACACTGGGTTAACGAACGGAACGACGTACTATTATGTCGTCAGCGCAGGGAATGCAGCGGGACAGAGTACGAATTCAGTGCAAGCGAGCGCAACGCCGCTAGCTGTGCTGACGGTTCCCGTAGCGCCTACTAGCTTGACCGCAACGGGTGGCAATGCGCAAGTCGCCTTAAGCTGGACGGCGTCAAGCGGAGCGACGAGTTATACGGTTAAGCGGGCGACGACTAACGGTGGACCCTACACGAGCATTGCAACGGGCGTAACCGCAACGAGCTTCACGGACACTGGGTTAACGAACGGAACGACGTACTATTATGTCGTCAATGCAGTGAACGCTGCGGGACCGAGTGTGGATTCAGGGCAAGCAAGCGCAACACCGCAAGCGCCGCCGACAGGAAACTTGGTCGTTCAGTACAAGGCCGGGGATACGAACGCGACGGATAACCAAATTAAACCGCATCTGAACATTAAGAATACAGGTACAGCAGCGGTGAGCATGAGTAATCTCAAAATGAGATATTACTTTACGAAAGATAGTAGTGCGGCGATGAATGCCTGGATAGATTGGGCGCAGATTGGCGGCACGAACATTCAAGTTACGTTCGGTAGCGCATCTGGAACGGGTGCGGACACCTATGCGGAGCTATCGTTCACCTCCGGGGCGGGTTCGATAGCGCCGAACGGGCAGTCAGGGGATATTCAATTGAGAATGTCGAAGACGGACTGGAGTAATTTCAACGAAACGAACGATTACTCATTCGATTCGACGAAGGCAGCTTATGCTGATTGGAGTAAAGTGACGCTGTATGTAAACGGTGCATTGGTTTGGGGAATAGAACCTTAACTTAACTTAGATTTATAAGCCTCCATGATCACTGAAGTAGAGTGGTTCTGGAGGCTTTTCCCTTCCATTTGTAATCATAGAGGTGTGAATCATAAATAAAGTCATCATAGTGCTATGTAAGTCATCACTGTATATAGATAAATTCTATTCCATTCTAGTACACTATCGCTGAAGTCTATAGAGGAAGGAGGGAATAGATGGACTTTACAGGGTCGGAGAGCAGTTGGATATTGCCTATTAGGATTTTAGTGAGAAGATGGCATATTCCCCTACCCGATCATGATCGCAATTTATTGGAATATGCTCTATGTAATGCATCCGATGAAATGATTAGATATCCGCTTAGTGGAACGACTTTACGAATACACCATGGAACTGTTGTTTTCCTGTTCGGATTACCTAGTGCGAATCCGATGACTTCAGGATTAGAGCATCGCTGCAGGCAACTGCGTAAGGTTGCCAATAGCTTCTTGTACGCCGACGTCGATATTGAGATTGGCCAATCCGTTCCGATGCGTGAGCTGCCTCAAGAGAAGGCTGAGGAACCTATGGATGAGCAGTGGAACGAAATCAATAAGCTGCTGCATATGAGGCATGCTCGCCATTCCAACGATTCTTCTTTGCGGCAAATCATAGACTACATTGAAGAGCATTTGTTAGAGCAGATGACACGAGAAGAAATTGCCCAATACGTGCACTTCCATCCAGCTTACCTGTCTCGATTTTTTCGTAAGAAGACAGGACTTTCACTTTCAGAATACATCGTTCGGCAACGTATTGAATGTGCTAAAGAAATGTTGGTGCGATCGGAGCATAGAATCGGTTATATCATGAGTCATTTGGGGTATGATAATTTATCTCACTTTACCCGAACCTTTAAGAAGATAACGGGTTATACTCCACAGCAATACCGTAAAAATTCATTAGAAGGAGCTGGGGATTGTATCGGAGGATAAGACAAAGAAGCGCCTTTAACCGCTCAATGGTTGAAGGTGCTTCTTTAAGTTTGCCTATGTGGGCTGGCTATTTACTAGATGCCCCTACTCCATTAAAGCGAGAACCGCCTCAGAGCACTTAGCTGGGTGATATTCCGCATTACGTAAAGCAAGTAACGTATCTCGATGCTGGTATGCTGCATACGGCTCTTGAATCAATCGGAACCAACGGTCGATCGTCTCATTGTTCTTCATTAGCTCGCCAAAGCCATGGGTAACGAAGTATTCGGCATTCTCTTCCTCTTGACCTGGAATGGGCTCATAGAAGAGCATTGGAATGCCTTTAGCCATACCTTCGGTGCATGTCATCCCCCCGGGCTTGGTGACAAGCAAGTCGGAGACGTCCATGAGCTTACTGATTTCATTCGTATATCCGATCACATGAACATTGGAATGCTGGAAGCGTGGATCAGATAGCAGCTTTTCACGTGCCTTCACGTTATTGCCCATACATAAAATGAGTTGAACCCGATCGGCATAAGAAGCCATGTACTCTACCAGCTCTTCTCCATATAGGAGGCCCCAGCCACCGCCCATAATGAGAACGGTAGGCATGTCCTTGAGCTTAAACTGATTAAGGATTTCAGCTCTGTCATGAGGATGCCAGAAGTTCGGATGTACGGGAATGCCAGTCACTTCGATGGAAGTCGGAGGAACCCCGCGAGCGATTAATTTGTTGCGCACGGCGGGCGTGCTGACCAAATAGGTGTTAACCTCAGGATTGGTCCAGGTCGCATGAGCATCGTAATCGGTTATTAGCGTATACAAAGGGACATCCAGTCCTAGTCGTTTTAAACGGCTCACGACTGCATTAGGGATTGGATGAGTACAGACGATAGAATCAGGCTTCAATTGGCGGACAACATCTGCTACTTGATTGTAAAATAATCTATGTAACGCGAATTGCGTCATCCGGTTTAATGATTTATGATAGCCGCTACGGTACATTCTGCCGACTAGCTTAGGCTGTTTGGTTACAGTTTTGCGGTATGCGGATAAAATCAAGGGACCAATAATAGGATTAAGAAAGGTGCCCAACTCAATGACGCGTGTCTGAATTCGCGGAGAAAGCTGGCGCAAACCAACCGACAGCGCATATGCGGCTTGAGTATGTCCGGTACCGAAACCTTCGGAAAGCAGCAGAACTCGTTTTTTACGCATAGAAATATTCCTCCACTTTTCCTACTACTATATTACGCTGAAGCGGGACTCGTAACAAGTGGTACAATGATAAGAAACAGCTAAAGGAGATAATGAATGATATGGAAGAAACGAGTGTAGCCCAAGAAATTGTAAAATTTGCGCACAAGACAGCGAATTATGTCGGTGAAATCATAGATCGCGATGATCGGCGTGTATTAGTGAAAGTTTTAGCGGTATTGCAGCATCCAACTCAAGGTGATCTCCATAGCTCGCAAGATCCAGATGTCGTTATATTCCATGAACGGAGGGCACTCTCCTACACAGAGAAGGTTTGGGTGCCGATTCAGGTCGCACAATCCTATACAGGAGTAGTCCCTGATTACACTAAGTCACTGCATACTGCACTTCATGCCGAGATGGAGCGAATAGATCAATTAAAGCGCTGGTCGGAGCTGTGTTTGGAGAAATTGAATATTTTGCGTAACGATTACGGGGCTTAAACGCAATAAGGAAGCTGTTCCAGAGTTCAAATTGAACTTGGGAACAGCTTTTTTTGTGTCGAAAAAAAGAGAAATTTAAATTTCACCTTCAATAATAGGAGGTTGAAGCCGTTATATAAGAAGAGTGTTTAATTTATGGAATTAGACTAACTGTCTATGGAGGGTATGCTTACAAATGATTATGTGGAACAAAACAGCGAAACACCAGTCACCGTCTCCCCGTCCCAGTAAATTTTATAATCGTATTCTCGCGATGTTCCTTGTTATCGCCTTAGTTGGCAGTACGTATGGCGGTGTCGCTTCCGCTGCGGAAACGGTTAATTCCATTTTTATTACCCCTGATGTTCAAACCGGAAAATTATATGTTGATGATAATTCGATCATCTTAAACGCGTATGCGAATATCAGTGGTGATAACGTAGCGAGAAACATAACGGAATCCGCGACATGGTCTTCTACTTCGACATCCGTGCAAGTTGTTAAAGGTGTCGTAAAAGCTACAGGTGCTGTATCATCAGCTACCATTACTGCAAGATACAGTGACAAAACAGATACGTTCTATGTGACATCTGAGTATGCTTATGACGACATCAAGCTCAAGCTAGAATCCGTTGATGCTCCAGATAAGAAGGATGTTGATTTAGGTCTGGATCTGCTATTTACGGCAAAGGCAATTAAAGGCTCTTCCCCTGAGGAGGACATTACTTCCACGGCCACATGGACAACATCTAACTCCGCAATTGCAACCGTAACGAATGGTACGGTTAAATTGCTAGGTACAGGTGAGGTTACGATCACTGTTAAGTTGAAGGGGAAATCGGACTCGATCACCCTTACGGCCAAGACGCCATATTCTTCGATTGATATTAAGAAGGATGGCAATTCCATCTCGGGACCGATCGAAATGTATGTCGGAGCCCCAGACTTGAACTTGGCAGCGATAGCTAGTTTTAAGGCGGGTGGTACGGAAACAGCTACTGAAACCGCTACATGGTCCAGCAGCAGCGCTTCTGTCGTTAAGATCGATGAGAAGGGTAAGCTAACAGCCGTCGGACAAGGTACAGCTGTCATAACTGCCACGAAATACGGCGTATCGGACTCCGTCACTGTGATCGTAAGAACGGAATACGAGGTTCTAAAAGTGACTCCGGAGAAACAAATCTATGTCACCTTGTATGGAACAAGTGTTGAATTAAGTGCAACAGCGATTAAAGGTGCAGCGACTCCACAAGATGTAACGAATCTGGTTGAATGGAAAATCGCGGATGCCGACCAAGCGGTCGCTATTATTAAGAAAGAAAACGGGAAAGTATATGCCGTGCCGAAGGGTGTAGGTACTGTACAAATCACCGCATCTTATTTGGGAATATCCAAAAATGTCTCCATTACGGTCTATCCAACGATTAACACGGTTGAGATCGAAAAAGATTCGTTGGATGTCTTTGTAGACGAAACCGGTACTCTTCCAGACGTATCTGGTGAAACCGTAGCGGGCGACAAGAAAGATATCGGTAAATATGTGGAATGGTCATCGGACGACCAACGAGTCGTTAAAATTGAGGATGGCAAATGGAAAGCTATAGGTAAAGGTACGGCAACTCTAACGGCATCAATGGAGACCTCTCCAGGTACTTCTGTTAGCGATACGGTTTACGTACAAGTCCACGACAAAATTCTAACATTGATCCCTTCTACGGAAACGATTAGTGTCGTTATAGGTAAAGAGGTTGATTTTCCGCAAGTTCAACTCATCTACGAGAATGGGGAAGAAGCACCAGTTACCGATGAAATCGTGTGGAAATCTTCAACACCGAAGCTATTAGTTAAAGAAACGAAAATGAAAGGGTTGCTGGCAACAACTGCAACTTTAACTGGAACTTATCTGAATCATACGGTCAAGATTAAAGTAACGGTAGAAGAAGAATTTATTTCTTTCCTCATCGAGCCAAAGAATGTTAGCTTAACCTTAAAGAAATCTCAATCGATTAAAGTAACGGGAACGACGAAAAGTGGCAAGAAAGTAATTCTAGGTTCTAGAATTGAATGGAAGGCTTCGAACGAGGATCATGTTACGGTTAAAGGAGCATCCGTGAAAGGCTTAAGCGAAGGTAGCGGGAATCTGACGGCAACAATCCAAGAGAAGACCTTGGTAGTTCCATATGAGGTTACAGCCAAGCTAACCAAGCTTACAGCATCATCTACAACCTTTAAGTCCAATGTCGGTGCTTCAGTTAGCGTGGACCTGACAGCATTATACGAGAATGGTAAATCTCATGATGTGACCTCCAAAGCGGTATGGACAACTTCCAAGTCATCTGTAGCAACTGTCTCTGATGGTAAGATATCCGTAAAAGGCAAAGGAAGCGCATCGATCAAAGCGACATTCGGTGGCAAGACGGTCACAGTTCGCGTCACAGCTAAGTAGATGGAGGTGAGATAATGAGTAGCATTGGTGGATTGGCATCAGCAGCAAGTGGTTCCCTTAAACAGCAGGTTGGTATTGCAGTACTCGCTAAATCGCAGGATTCAATGAAGCAACAGGGACAAGAACTCATACAGCTAATGGAAAAAAGTGTGCTTCCGCACATGGGCGGAAATCTAGATATTAAAGTGTAAGCGATGAATAAAGGGCTCCCTTCGACTTCGAAGGGAGCCCTTTGTTTCTATGAATGAGACATCATAACGAGATGACTAGGAATTGATAAAGGCAGTATTCAGCTTCTTGCTGTAGATGACTTGATAATCTAAGCCTTTACTGATGACAGCGAGTGGTACATACGTCTTTTGTTCTTTGCCGACCTGCTGGAAGTAGGCTGGTGTTTCTAAGGGTTGAGTCACACCGTTCACGATAATGGTTTTTGCTCCGATCGTGACGATGACTTCCCGACCATTTTTAGAGAAGATGGCCGTATTGGTTTTTTGAGTCCACTTTAGATCAGCGCCAACCGCGTTCGCTACGTCGCGTAGTGCTAGGAAGGTAGTGCCCTTGAGCAATACAGCTTTGTTGGGAGGCTCCTTACCGTTAATGACTACGGAGATAGGAACATCAGCCGCTCGAGGTGCAGGTTTAACATACTGCTTCCAAACGATCTCAGCGAAGGATTGTGCGATGGCTTCATATCCGGCTTGCTTGGGGTGAGTATCATATTTTTCCCATGCGTTAAAGTAAGTAAATGATGCTTCATTCCCTATAAATTTAGTGGAGATGTGAGCGATACGAACTGGGATACCTTTTTGGTTAAGATCAATTGCGAATGTATCTAATTTATCAGCAAGTTTATTAACAGCTTCCACTAAAACAGGATACAAAGGGTGACCCTTAAATAAAGGCAAATATTGATCCGAGATGACAATTTGTGCGTCAGGGGCGAGCTCGTGCAAGTGACTCATCATTTTATCCAAATCTTTTGTATATTCATTCATTCTAATCTCGAAGCTGTCCTGTATAATTTGTCGTGCAGACTCAATAGGCTTGTCATTACTAATGTCAATTGCGTCCTTAACAATGGAACTGAAATCATTGCCGCCAATCGTCAATACGACGAGATTGGCTTTGGCAAGATCTGTTGCAAGCTGAGGGGTTAGCGCGGCAATGCGATCTGCTTGCTTGGATACTCCCGCTTGGAAAGAGGAGAAATCCTGTAGGTCGGCTGAGGACAACGGCTTTCTGTCTGTTGCGCCTTGTAGTAGCTTGGTAAGTCCTGGAGTCGTTAAGCCCATAATGGCGTAGTTAGCAAATTCGGAACGACTGTGGAACAACGCTTGTTCATACAAACGATCGACGTAGCCATAAGGTGCTGATGTTTCGGCAATGATCTCCGGTGTCGGTTCAAAGCCTACACTGATCGAATCACCTAAAGCAACGATCCGATAAATGTCTTGGGATGTCGTTTCATTGTTGGCAGCGGTCGCAGTAGAGACTACAGTTAGGGTTAGGATTGCTGCAAATATCGTTGCTAATGGTTTGCGAAAGTTGATTTTCATAGTGGTAAATTCCTCCTTGGATATCATGATAAATCGCTTTGGCATATAACAATGCTTATCAAAACCATAAAAATATTAAATTGTTATTCTTTTGGCGGCGGTGTTAAAATTATATAAATATGAAGTGTATATTTATGAACGCCGCGAATGTCTCGCATTACCTCCAAATCCCCGGTTCTTCCCGTACTTTCCACTAACCTCTTTATTTTAGGTCATTTTGGACGGGAATTGTAGCCGTTATTGTTTATTTTCTCAACATTGTGTATAGAAAGGTTGATTGATTATGAGAGAGATGCGTAACGGATTACCTCTTAAACAGGGAATGTATGATCCCCAATATGAGAAGGACGCTTGTGGTATGGGGTTTGTCGCACATATCAAGGGTCAGAAATCACATAATATCGTCGAGCAGGCTTTAACGCTGCTCTTTAATATGGAGCATCGCGGTGGTCAGGGGAGTGAGCCTAGCACGGGAGATGGAGCAGGGATTTTATTGCAAATTCCACATCACTTCTTCCTCGCAGAGACGGCAAAGCTCGGCTTTAAGCTACCTGAAGAAGGTCAATACGCGGTGGGGATGGTATTTCTTCCGCAAGAGGAATTGACTCGCCGTAATCACGAGCAAATATTCGAGTCGATTATAGCAGAAGAAGGTCAGACTTTACTCGGTTGGCGGACGGTTCCGACTAACGATGAGTCATTAGGCGAATCCTCGAAGAAGGTTAAACCTTTTGTCCGTCAAGCGTTTATTGGACGCTCAGCTGTGTTGGCAGATGATATGGCTTTCGAACGTAAGTTATATGTCATTCGTAAGCGTTCGGAGCAAGCGATTCGTTACTCCGGTATCGAAGGCGCGGACATGTTCTATTTTCCGAGCTTGTCGAGTAAGAAAATTGTATATAAAGGGATGCTCACGACGGAACAGGTCGGACTCTTCTATAGTGAGCTTCACAATCCGGAATTAGAAACAGCGATGGCTCTTGTGCATTCCCGGTTCAGCACGAATACTTTTCCAAGCTGGGAAAGAGCGCATCCGTTCAACTACTTGATTCATAACGGTGAGATTAATACTTTAAGAGGCAATGTGAACTGGATGCACGCTCGTCAAACCTTGTTTAACTCCGAGCTGTTCGGGGATGATCTGGACAAAGTTAAACCGGTCATCGCTCCAGATGGATCTGATACAGCCATGTTCGATAATACGTTCGAGTTCATGTATTTGTCTGGTCGTTCTATGGCACATGCAGCGATGATGATGGTTCCAGAACCTTGGCAGAACGATGAGCATATGGACGAAGAGAAAAGAGCCTTCTATGAATATCATGCCTGCTTGATGGAGCCATGGGATGGTCCTGCTGCTGTAGGGTTCACGGATGGCGTACAAATTGGAGCCATTCTTGACCGCAATGGCTTACGTCCTGCCCGTTATTACGTTACGAAGGACGATCTGATCGTACTTGCTTCTGAAGCTGGGGTTGTCGATATTCCTCAAGAAGATATTGTACTGAAGGACCGTTTACGCCCAGGTCGTATTCTTCTCGTGGATACGAAGGAAGGACGCATCATCTCTGATGAAGAGGTGAAACGTGGGATTGTGACGGAGCATCCGTACCGCGAATGGTTGGATAATCACTTGGTTGATTTAGAAGATCTCCCAGATGCAGCGGAGCTTCCTGAACCGGATCATGATACCGTACAATTGCGTCAGCAAGCGTTCGGATATTCATTTGAGGATATTCGTAAAGTGATGGAGCCAATGGCGCTCACGGGTGTGGAGCCACTTGCTTCAATGGGATACGACTCCCCTCTAGCTGTGCTGTCGGAGAAACCACAGCGTTTGTTTAATTATTTTAAGCAATTGTTCGCACAGGTAACGAATCCACCGATCGATGCCATTCGCGAGGAAATCGTGACGTCGACGTATACAACCGTTGGACCTGAGCGGAATTTGCTTCTTCCGGAACCGGAAAGCTGTCGCCAGATTCGCCTATACACGCCTATTCTATCGAATGAAGAGTTCGCGAAGCTGCGTCATGTCCACCGTCCTGGCTTCAAATCGATCACGTTGCCGATATTCTTCGCGGCTAAAGATGGAGAAGCTGGCTTGCGTGAAGCACTTAAGCTGCTATGTGAAGCAGCGGATCGTCTTATTTCCAAAGGACATAACATCCTCATTTTGTCCGATAAGGGTGTGGATGCCGATAATGCGGCGATTCCTTCCTTGCTTGCTGTTTCGACCGTGCATCATCACCTGATTCGTCAAGGAACTCGGACAAAAGTGAGTATCCTGCTTGAATCCGGCGAACCTCGTGAGGTGCATCATTTTGCACTGCTGCTCGGATACGGTGTAAGTGCGGTTAACCCGTATCTTGCTTTCGAGACGTTAGATGATCTGATCCGCGAAGGCATGATTCGGAACATTTCGCATGAGAAAGCGGTCAAAAACTATATTAAAGCAGGAACTAAGGGTGTCGTGAAGGTCCTGTCCAAGATGGGGATTTCTACGATTCAGTCGTACCGTGGTGCGCAAATCTTCGAAGCAGTCGGCCTGAATACAGAAGTCGTCGAACAATTCTTCACGGGTACAGCGTCCCGAATTGAAGGAATAGGCTTTGATGTCATTACACAAGAGACGTTAGTTGCGCATCAACGTGCGTTCTCCAAACAAGCAGGAGCCGAGCGTGAGCTAGATTCCGGTGGAGAATACCAATGGCGCAAAGACGGGGAGGATCATCTGTTTAATCCACAGACGATTCATACGCTTCAACAAGCAACCCGTACGGGCAACTACGCTACGTATAAGAAATATTCGGCACTTGTTCAAGGCGAATACGAGGAGGTACGTACCCTTCGTTCTTTATTGAAATTTAACTTCGATCAACCTCCAGTTCCGATTGAAGAAGTGGAGCCTGTTGAAGCGATTTTCAAAAGATTCAAAACCGGTGCGATGTCATTTGGTTCAATTAGTAAAGAAGCGCATGAGTCACTAGCTATTGCGATGAACAGAATTGGGGGTAAATCCAATTCCGGTGAGGGTGGAGAAGATCCGGCTCGGTTCATTCCGGATGCGAATGGTGATTCGCGTCGGAGCGCAATTAAACAGGTTGCTTCGGGTCGTTTCGGAGTAACGAGTTATTATCTGACCAATGCGGAAGAGATCCAGATCAAGATGGCACAAGGGGCTAAGCCAGGTGAAGGCGGGCAGCTCATGGGACGCAAGGTTTATCCATGGGTAGCTGAAGTTCGGGGAACGACACCGGGCGTGGGGCTTATCTCTCCACCACCACATCATGATATATACTCCATTGAGGATTTAGCTGAGTTGATCCATGATCTGAAAAATGCGAATCCGAGTGCTCGTATTAACGTGAAGCTCGTATCTGAGGTTGGCGTAGGCACGATTGCAGCTGGCGTTGCCAAAGGGCGTGCCGATGTTATCCTTGTGAGCGGATATGACGGAGGAACGGGAGCCTCTCCAATCGGTTCGATCCGCCATGCGGGCTTACCCTGGGAGCTTGGTCTTGCAGAGACGCATCAGACGCTTATCTTGAATAACTTGCGTGACCGTGTTGTTGTTGAGACGGATGGTAAAATGTTGACCGGTCGTGATATTGCAATTGCTGCATTACTCGGCGCAGAAGAATTTGGTTTCTCCACGGCTCCACTAGTCGTGCTCGGCTGTGTGATGATGCGCGTGTGCCAGTTGGATACTTGTCCGGTTGGTGTCGCTACGCAAAACCCAGAGCTGCGTAAGAAGTTCATGGGTCAACCTGAGCATGCGATCAACTTTATGAAATTTGTGGCAGAGGAATTCCGAGAAATTATGGCGGAGCTCGGTTTCCGTACGGTTGAAGAGATGGTCGGACGTGTAGATCGCTTGGATTCCAACATGGCGATTAAGCACTATAAGACGCAAGGGATCGATCTGAAGCCATTGCTATATATGCCGGAATTGCCAGAGGGTTCATATCGCTATAATGCTAAGGCACAAAATCACTTGTTGGAAGAGTCGCTTGATATGCAATCCTTGCTTGAAGCTGCGGCTCCGGCATTGGAAAGTAAGCAGCAAGTACAAATGACGTTCCCGATTAAAAATACGAATCGAGTTGTTGGAACGATTGTGGGCTCAGAAGTAACGAAACGCTACGGCAAAGACGGTTTGCCTGCAAATACGATTCAATTCCATTTTGTAGGAACTGCGGGTCAAAGCTTCGGTGCGTTTATTCCTAAAGGAATGACTTTAACACTCGAAGGCGATTCCAATGACTACGTGGGTAAAGGCTTGTCAGGCGGGAAAATTGCCATCTATCCGTCCTCGAAAGCTTCATTCGCTGCGGAGGATAACGTCATCATTGGGAATACGGCACTTTACGGAGCGACGAGCGGTGAAGCTTATATTCGCGGCGTTGCTGGTGAGAGGTTCGCGGTGCGTAATAGCGGTGCGAATGTTGTCGTTGAAGGTGTGGGCGATCACGGCTGTGAGTATATGACAGGTGGACGCGTTGTCGTTCTTGGTAAGACGGGTCGCAATTTTGCAGCAGGTATGTCGGGCGGTATCGCATATGTCATCGATTGGGATGGGCAATTCGTGAAACGCTGCAACTTCGAAATGGTTGGTTTAGAGCATCTAGAGAATGCGGCTGAGATCGAAGAAGTGCGCTCAATGATTAGTAACCATGTCCAATTCACAAACAGTGAACTGGGTAGCCGAGTGTTAGCTGATTGGGGTAACATGGTTAAGAATGTGGTTAAAATCATTCCGAAGGATTACAAACGGATGATGGAGCAAATTGCCAAAGTTGAGGCACAAGGACTTAGCGGAGAACAAGCATTGCTAGCTGCATTCGAAGCTAATATGCGTGATCTATCCCGCGCTGGCGGCAACTAAATCGAATAGACAATTCATCAAAACGCCGATAGAGGTGCGCACTAGCGCTTCTATCGGCGTTTTTTGTCATGGAATCAGAAACCATGCAATCTCTTTATATACAAATCTATTAAAATTGTTCCATTATGGTAAATTTAGGTGTAAAATTAAAATGACTATAAGTAGCATTGCGGGAGGCAAAAAATGTCTCAATTTTTGTTAGATATCTCGGTGAATATGTATGAAGTTATTGCAATGTTTGCTTTGATGTTGGCGATTTTTAGATTTTCGATAAAAGGATATTTGACATATACCTTTATTGCAGCGGCTGTCATGGCACAAACCTCTTATTTACTGAGATTCGTGTTGGATATGGATAGTGTTACACCATTCTTTATGCTGTTATGGTTCATAATCTTTGCCTGGTTAATATTCCGAATTCATATATTTTATGCTTTATTGATGGTTATAACGGGTTATTTAGTTTATATCTTAGTCCAATCTACAATTGTATTATTACTTCAAAGTGTCTTCACACTCGAAGAGCTTAGCGGTACGTTGTTAAATGCGAAGTTGATTCAAGTTGTAGGGTCGACATTAACTCTAGCAATCGCACTTTGGTTGCTTAGAAAAAGAATAGGATTTTCTTTCGTTCCGGACCGTATGGATGAAAAGGTGACAATGGATAAGTTAAATATAGCGCTGTTGGTCATCTCCATTGTTTCATGTCTGTTTATATCGGGGTTTGTCTTCGTGTTTCTCAAGCTAAGCTTTTTGCACAGCACGCTAACTGCAAGCTGTTTACTTTGTTTCCTCGCCATTCTGATTATTCTAAAAATCGCTCATAAGAAGGAGATGATAACGTGATCGAAGCTTTTTCTGCACGTATTAGCGCTTACGTCTATCGTCATAATGACCGTCAACATGTCAGCCAAGAAGTGATGAAATTTGCTCTTATTGCTTTGTTAACACACACCTTAACGATAGTGTTGAGTCTAGTAATTGGAATTATGATTGGAAAGTTTCAAGAGACATGTATAGTCGTATTGGCAATGACGTCTTTAAGATATTTGGCAGGTGGGCATCATCTAAGTTCCCCGGTTTTATGTATCATTTTCTCCTCGGCAGCGGTAGTGGTTGTACCGTTTATTCCGATAAGCACACCGATCCTATACACCTTTACTGCAATAAGTGCACTCTTGGTATGGAAATATGCGCCTGTTGATATGCGGGGGAAGACGCGGATTTCCGATCGGACACTAAACATCATGAAATACACTGGATTAGTGCTCGTTCTTTCAAATATACTAATTCAATCGGAAATCTTGGCAGTCTCTTGGTTTATTATTTCGTTGACATTATTACCATATAAGGGGGTGGAGTCACATGAATAAGAAGTTTGCGCGTTTATTAGCTACTGCACTTGGTTTGGTTGCTGTTGTATTCGTTACTACTGCCTGCGCAGCCTTTTTCGGTCATCGTCCAGATGTACCAGCTGAGTTATTGAATAAGTAGGTGCTACGCGGCTGTTGGAGTATCTCCAGCAGCCGTCTACCCGTAACGATCGGGAAATAACAGTGGAGTGGAACTCATGAATCAGCCAGTCACACGGGATCGAAACAACAATAGTGAAGTCATCATGATGGATATGGAAGACGTATTATATATCCAGACAGAGGATGGAGCAGTTGTATTCCATACGCCCGAAGGCAGCTTTTATCCTCTGATTCCATCACTTAGTATGTACGCGAAACATACGGAAGCACTTGGCTTCGAGAAGCTAGATCGAACGAACTTAGTGAATATGAAAAAAGTGAAAGAGTTTGATTTGAAGCATGGATTAGTGTATTTTGAAGAACAAATAAGTTCCAATAGTCGTAGTCAAAGCGCTATTGTTGCTTTCATGAATATCGGCAAGCTTAAGGAAATGATAATGACCTGGATTGAACGAAATACGAAATGAACTAGCTGAATTTCAGGAGCTGGTTCTTTTTTTTATGTTATAGGTTATTTCACCTAGAACTGGGCTTATTCGACAAAAGTTCTGAATATTAATTATACCTCCTGTCCTATCACTCGACACCCTCCGCATAGTCTTTAAACTATACTGATATTAGTGTTTCAAAACCGAGAAATCGAAGAGAGGGCTTGGGAGCGGAGATGGAGAGGGATATACCGATAGGTTTGAACTTAAGTAATCAACCATTGGAAGTAGACATCCGCAAGATTTTGGAGCAGCTAGGGATTCAGAAGGAGAAATGGCCGGAGGAATATAAGAATTCAGTACAGCGGTCTTAATTTGCTTATCCTAACTTTCGATACATAATGAAAACTCAAATAAACCTCAGTAGGGGAACAGATGTGTTCGTTCATCTGATTAGCTACTGGGGTTTATTTTGTTGTCTAATTAATTATTGCCCCTACTTATCCATATTCCGTTCTGCACGGACAAAGGCTATGAATCGACGAGCTTCCTCGGCAGACAGCTTACGGCCATCAATGGTTAGAGCAAAGTGCTCCAGTAGCTGGTCGTCTGCTAATTCCAGCTCGTCAGTGAATTGGCGAACTTCTGGATCCAAGGTAACAGTGGATTGAGGGGTTCTTCCTACTAGATAGTCTATCGAAACCTGGAACAAGTCTGCGACTTTACCCAATGTTTCCGTATCTGGTTCCCTACGATTTTTCTCATAGTGTGATAGAGCCGCACGTGAGATACCAAGGGATGAAGATAGCTCTTCTTGGGTCAAACCGCGTTGGTCTCTTAAGAAAGCGAGACGACTGCCGATATCCATCATATCCCTCCCAGGATGGTCATTAAATTCATCATAATATGGATAGAAGATAAATGCATTATTTGAAACAAATTGTCGCAAAGTTTTACTATTTTATAGTAATATCCACTTTTCGAGTGTGATAAACATAAGTTTTCATCTAAAAGAGCCAATTTTTCTCTTGACGTGTTACATTGTGTATCGTACATTGAATTTATGTGTTAGATACGATTTGTAGCGTTTGAGAAATAAGGTGATGACATGGATGATGTGCTTGTAGAGAATCGGCGCGAACATATTCGCTTTAAACTAACTACGCCACTATTCGCAGAGTTGTCGCTCTGGCGTGTTGATGTGCGAGAAATTAGAAGCCGAAAACAGGTTATCTTACTCAACAATATGAGTGTGGGAGGCTGTCAGTTTACTACAAATTTGCTCATTCCAGTTCGTGAGGACGTAGAGTGGCTTATTGAGTATAGGATGGGTCATTATTTTGTGAAATTGAGAACTGTTATTGTACACACAGGTCATGAGGATGGTCTACATACTTATGGAGCGAGATGGTTAATGACTGGCCTAGAGAGACAGGCATATCAGTATCGATTAAATGATTACATGCAGAAGGTCATCATATCAAGTCCGCATATTCATACGTTATATAAGAAAATCTCCGATCGCAACAATGATGGGCAGTTTAGACAATTTGATGTTACTTCATAGGGTGGGAAGGAAGGGAGAAACGAACTGTGAAACGGGCTTTAGTAATTAAGATTATCGTCTATTCCCTAATCTCTCTATTTGTTATTGCAATTCTAAGTGGGGGTTATCTTTGGTACTCCATGCAAAAAACAATGGATGCGATGTATGAGCCACTTCCTTCTACGAAGTGGGTAAATCCTGTGTTTGAAATAGAGCCTGAGGCTGAGAAAATGGATACTCCTGTAACAACGGACATAGATTCGAATAATGAAGGACGTTTAGGCCCAGAGGTATCCGTAGTGGCTCCTATGGATGAGAAATCTAGACTTTCTCTCGATGAAGAAGGAGTAAAGCGACTAAGAAACCCGAATTTATCGGAAGAGGATCCCTTTAGCATTTTGTTGCTTGGTGTAGATGAGCGAGCAGGCGATCGAGGACGTAGTGACACGATGATTTTAATGACAATTGAACCTAAGAAAGGAGAAGTTGTTGCTATCTCGATTCCACGTGATACAAGAACGTTGATGCCTAACTCAGGGAAATACGACAAAATTAATCATTCGTATGCCTTCGGGGGGTCCTCTTTGGCGGTTGAGGCTGTTGAGCATTTGTTTGGAGTACCCATCTCCTATTATATGAAAACGAATATGGAAGGCTTAGTTAATATTGTAGATACATTAGATGGTGTAGATGTTGTTAACCAAAGAGCGTTCGAATATGAAGGAAGGTCCTTCCCTTTAGGAGCACAGCATTTGGACGGAGAGGAAGCCTTAGCCTATAGCCGTATGCGTAAGGAAGATCCACAAGGGGACTTTGGTCGAACCCAAAGACAAAGACAAGTACTATCCAGTGCTGTCGATCAGGTTATAAGTGTGAATTCGATAACAAAGCTTCCGCGTCTCCTATCACATCTTTCTGATTATGTCCGCACCAATTTGACCTCGAAGGACATGATTAATCTGGCAATAAAATACCGTCCCGTAATCCATAATATTGAAACCTTATATTTGGAAGGAAAAGGGAAGATGATTAACGGAATTTACTACTATACCGTTACACCGGCAGAACGTCAGAGAATTCAATCGAGAATGCTTATGGATTCATAACGTTATTTCAATCCACTAGGGGGCTATTATGGAACAATCCGTCTTATTCTATTGTGTGAGATGCAATCAGCTGAAAACGATGGAGCAGGCAATGGCATTATTTCGTACCGGGTATTATCGTGTACTCTATCCCCTTGGCTGCTGTGTTCGTTGCGAGCATCAATCAAGATCAGCTTAAATTTACATAAAAATATGGATTTCCTACCTTCTGTTGGTATAATTATGAAGTGTTAATTTAGTAGACGGAGGGGAATTCATGTCACAGGCTCCTATCGTTCGCTTGCAGGATGTAACTAAAGTTATCGGCAAACGAACGATTATCGACCGCGTGTCCTTTGAGGTGCGACCGGGCGAAGTTTTTGGCTTTTTGGGTCCGAACGGATCAGGGAAAACGACAACGATAAGAATGATGGTAGGATTAATGGGATTGACCTCTGGAGATATTCATATTGGGGGTCACAGTATCCGCACGGACTTTCCTAAAGCAATTGTTCAAGTTGGAGCAATTGTAGAAAATCCGGAGATGTACAAGTTTCTAACGGGATATCAGAATTTGCTTCACTATGCTCGGATGAACTCTTCTATTACGAAGGAAAGAATTCAGGAAGCTATCGAGCTTGTAGGACTTCAAGATCGCATTCACGACAAGGTCAAGAAGTATTCTCTTGGAATGAGACAGCGACTAGGTGTTGCTCAGGCGATTATGCATCGACCTAAGCTCCTAGTGCTTGATGAGCCGACGAATGGTTTGGACCCTGCTGGAATACGTGAGCTTAGGGATTATTTACGCTTGTTAGCTAGAGATGAAGGAACGGCCGTAGTCGTGTCCTCACATATGTTATCCGAGATGGAATTGATGTGTGATCGAGTAGCGATCTTGCAGAAGGGTCAGATCATAGATGTCCGCTCTATTAGAGGGGAATCTGGTGTTGGAAGTAAGCCCACATTGGAAGAAGTACAATTTGACGTGGACCATCCGGATGCAGCGTTAGGCATTCTTGAAGGTCAGGGCTCGGGTCGTATTAGTGATGGCCTGCTAACGTTGTCTTCTGATCGTGCGGGGATTGCGGCTATCAATCGTCGATTGGTAGAAGCAGGAATTAATATCTACGGAATTCGTGTGAAGACGAAGTCGTTGGAAGACCAATTCCTCGAGATGACGGGGAGTGAAACGATTGGTTAACTATATCAAGCTTATTCAAAATGAGAATATGAAAATATACCGCCGTGTAGGTACTTGGATTATGCTTAGCTTTATTGTGCTAATTCCGATTCTCGTATCCTTAGTCGTACTTCTTGCAGGTGGAGATGACGACACGACCAGTTGGCCCTTAATCATGCTGGAATCTTATTTTTTATTTAGTCTCATTATCATCTTTACTGTCGTTGTCTCATCAGATACTGTAGCAGGCGAATTTTCGCGTGGCACGATAAAGCTGCTATTAATTCGTCCTTGGAGTCGTTCGGCTATATTACTATCTAAGTATATTGCGACTATGATGTTTGCATTATTTTTTACGATTGTTGCTTTTATTGTTACCATGCTCATTAATCTGGCATTATTCGGGTCTACTTCTGATTCTAACGATCTTGGAGGCATAGTGTCGACGGGGATAGTAGGTTGGGGTGATGTCCTGCAATATTACTTGTACCAATTTGTTACTTTGATTATCATTGTTACATTCGGCTTTATGATGTCTTCCGCATTCCGTAGTAGTGGTCTAGCAATCGGATTATCCATCGGCTTCCTCTTCGCAGGCAATATCATCACAGGCTTGTTCGCTATGGCGGATAAGGTGTGGGTTAAGTATGTACTGTTCATGCATCTCGACCTCACTTCCTACATGGATGGGGGAACCGGACCTATTCCGAGTCATCCGATGACGTTAGGCTTCTCCCTAGGGGTTCTTGCTGCCTACTTTGCCATATTTAACTTGATATCCTGGACGGTGTTCCGGAAACGAGATATTACGGCATAGGAACTATAATGATAAAGGTAGAAGAAAGGATCGTCTGGAAAGTAGATAGGTTCACTTACGTAACTCCTCATTTTTTAAGAATTATATAAACTTCAGAAAATTGGTGAGTCAGGAGTATTCCTGTCTCACCAATATTTGATTTGGTTACTAAATGTCTTTTTGAGTATCATTAAACGGGCAAGGATCGTAGCAGAAGTCGGTATATTCATTAGTTAATACGAAACAACTTGTAGCTACAGCAGGGCTTGATTCAGACATGCGTGGCTTCTATAATTCGTACATTATCGATGCTCCTTAAACTACTGCGCACAACTAACTCATTTTGATCCCTAGTCAAGGTAGTGAGGTAGTAAGATCATTACTGAATAAGGATGGTGCTATATTATGACTAACAATACCAAGGCAGTAAAAAAACATGTTATAGGCCTTCTATGCCAACAAGTGGTCCTTACAATCAAGGAGATTATGTGAAAAATACATTACCTACAATTTTGGGTTCTGCTGGAAGTCGATATGTAGTTAAAGGTTCCTTCAAGACTTATACCACATTCTTAGGAGGATTACCTAGGTTTAGTTCTCGTTCTTGCAATGGTTCAGTCTAAGGGGGGGCGCTTCACTGGGGCGATCTTTTTTTTGTTGCAAAAAAGAGAAAAACTTGACATCTGTGCTCAGTGTATCTTAAGTTTGAAAAAAATAATACAAATTGTATATATAAAAGTATCATCCGGAGGCGATTATTGTGATTGATACGCATTGTCATATTCTTCCCATGTGCGATGATGGACCAGATCATTGGGATCAATCGTTGGAAATGGCTAGAGAAGCTATACGACATGGCATAACGGAAATTATCGCGACGCCTCATCATGGCAAAGGGAATTATATTAATCGTTCAGACAAGATTAGATCATTAGTAAATCAAATGAACAATGAATTAGGAGTCGCCAATATTCCATTAAAGGTCTGGGTAGGGCAAGAGTATCATTTGGGTATCCATCATAGAAGTGACTTTGAAGCGAGCGATCTTCAAACACTTGGAGATAGCAAATATGTATTGGTGGAACTTCCATCCCGTCAAACTCCCAAAAGCTTGAATTCGTTTATAAATGTCTTAATAGCTAATCTCTATATTCCTATCATCGTTCATCCAGAACGCCATGTTCCTTTTATTCGAAAACCGGAAAAGCTTTATGAATTAATAAAGTTGGGAGTTCTATTTCAACTAACTGCCCCTTCTTTAATTGGCCACTTTGGACAATCTGTACAACAAGCAGCATGGTTAATGGCGAGAAATGGGTGGATTCATATACTGGCATCCGATGCTCATGATCTTAATAAGCGGGGATTTAGATTAGGTGAAGCTTATTTGCTACTAGAATCGGAGCTTGGTCACGATAGAGTGGAGATCTTACGTGCGAACGCGCAGCAATTGGCCCATGGGGGGGCTATTGATAGAGGAACACCTGTTATCCCTCATCGGACTAAACGTTGGTGGTCACCTCTTCTGTGGAAACAAAAAAGAAACTTTTAAGTCTATGACTATTTTTAAATAATTGGATTTTCATCTATACCAGAATTGCTGGGTCTGAATACAATTAAATGAGTATAAAAGATAGCGAAAGGTGTGAAGCTCATGGATGATTCAACCCAAACGATTGTTTATCCGGCTGATTATAAAGTTGATCCTACTGGAAAGACAAGCTCTTCTAAAGGTATTCAGCAGGCCATCGATGATTGTCGTTCTAAGGGCGGGGGGGTCGTCAAACTACCGCGTGGTGTATATCGGTTGGATAAAGGTTTAATCACGTACCCCAACATTATGATTGTAGGATCTGGTATATCCTGCACCCTGATCGATCATGTATCGAATGACTTTGCGATTCAGATGATCTCAAACCAAGACTATTCTGAACGAGCAGGAGTTTATAATTTATCAATTAGAGGAAATGACAAATTGAATGCTGCGGCTATCGAAGTTGTAGACACACTCGATTTCGAACTCGATCATCTCCAAATTGAGAACTATGTGAACGGTGTAGGCGTTAAAATCACGAATAGAAATTATTGGGCGGAAGGTACCTTCAGCAATGAATTGATCATTAAAGACTGTAAGGTGGGTATACAATTTGAACGGCAGAACGGGACAAATAGCTTTGGATATACTCGGCTAAGGAATTTTATGATTAATGTTCCATCGGGCGGAATTGGCATTGATTTGGGGGGGACTACCGGGAAAGCGATCTATATTTATCATTCTATCTTACAAGGGACTCTATGGTTGGATGAAAGCAAGAGTGCCATTGGAATGGTTTGTAGAGGAAACGTGCTTCTAGAGAAGAGTAACCTATTTATTGTTGGCGAAGGGTGGAACAGTGACGTACAATTGGGGATTAAAATGGAAGGCGGAACGATCAAAGGGGAAGGCTTCATTAATATTGCAGGCGTAGGTAATGACCTGAAGAAGGGATCCATGTATATACGGAGCTTAAATGGCGCACTTGATAATAAAAGCGGAACCGATAGCAATGGAAATGCGTTTACGGCGATGCTTACGGAGAACCCGGATGTCTATCATGTCGCAAATTATGGCTTCTATTCCAGGGACGGTATTGATTCTCCCTATATTTCGATGTACGACAGTGGAGACAACGCTCTGCTGATTAAAGCGGTTCCTTACAATAGCACGCCTTCTGCTGCACGCACGGTGTTTCAAGTTGGCAGGTTAGGGGAACTGAAGCCGCAAGTATATCAATCTGGTGCTGGCATTTACTCTGGTAAGGGAGATCCTAGCGGTAAAGTAAGTGCAAGCGTGGGTTCAATCTATATGAGAACGGATGGCGGCTCGAAAAAAACGCTTTATGTGAAGGAGTCGGGTGGGACAGGGAGTAGTGGTTGGATTGCTAAATAAGGCATTAATATTCAACTGACCGTAAAAATAAGCGATATTGCTTATTTTTTTTGCATTTCGGCGATGGGAACTACTAATATTTAAACCAAAAAAGTGTTGACATGTTACTAAATGTATCATAAATTAAAGATGGGAATGATACAATATGTTTCATTGAAAGGGATTGAAGAAACATTATGGAGCTAGAGCTTAAGGATTTTTTCAGGATTTTGGCAAAGAGGATTTGGTTCATCTGTGGTGTTGTTGTGATGATTTGTGGAATAGCTGTCACGTATCATTATCTCTACTCTAAACCTGTATATGTAGCTAGTACAAAGCTCATTGTGACAAGTGTGAATCATGATAGAGGTTTGGGGGTACCGGATTCCAACGAAATCAGTTCCAATATGATGCTAATAGGGACATATAAAGAAATTATTGCATCGACTGCTATCTTGGATAAAGTGTTGCTGGAGCACCCAGATATTACTTTAGATGTTAATCAGCTCGTATCTGGTGTGAAAGTGGTATCCAGTTCTGGTTCACAAGTTATTAATGTTTCTCTGAGTGATACATCGTTCGAACAGGCGGTAATTACGGTTAATGCGATCGCTCAAATGTTTAAGCGGGAAATTCCGCAAATTATGAATGTAGATAATGTAACAATATTAAGTGAAGCAAGAATGACGGAACAACCTGCTCCAGTATCGCATGGTTTAATCTTCAAGCTAGTAATTGCATTCATACTTTCACTGATGTGCTCCGTAGGAATTGTAATGATCTGGGAATATCTCGACGATACGATCAAAACAGAAAAAGACGTTCTGCAATATCTCCGTCAGCCTACGCTAGGTGTCATTACAAAAATAAAAAAATCAGAAATTAACAAGGTATATTTAAAGAAAAACAGGGCAGGTGACAATATTCATGTCAGTATCAATCAACAAGTATAAATTGATACCTCAATTTCATACAAAATCCGTGATCACAGAGTCCTATCGATCTTTATGCACGAATATCCATTATGCTTCCGTAGAGAAGCAAGTTAAGACTATTATGGTGACATCTACGTTTCCGAACGAGGGGAAATCCACAACGATAAGTAATTTAGGTATCAGTTATGCACAAGCTGGGAAAAAGGTGTTACTCATAGATGCGGATTTGCGAAACCCGACTTTACATCGAGTTTTTCATGCTTCCAATCGCTTAGGATTAAGCAATCTACTTGTGAACCAATGTAAGATCGAAGATGTCATTATGGATGTTTTAATTCCTAATCTGAATCTCATCCCAGGGGGACAGCTCTTACCTAATCCAGCGGAGCTTCTTGACTCTTCAAGCATGGAGGTATTGTTAAGTCAGTTGAAGCCGCTTTACGACATCATTCTTATTGATTCTTCTCCTATTCTAGCCGTTTCCGATTCCATGGTCCTTTCCTCTAAATGCGAGGGAGTCTTATTTATTGTTAAACATGGCGGGGTGAAACGGGAAGCGGCGCAGAAAGCACTGGCGAAGCTTGAACATGTAAAGGCGAATGTCATTGGGGTTATCTTAAACAACAAAAAGAGAACGAAAAATGATTATGTCTATTACTATTAAGAGTAGCGAATACAGCATAGAAGAAGCAGCCGAATCTGGAATCGAGGAAAATGGGAATGAATGTTGCTTATACGCCTGATTCGAGAGTTGAAGGCAAGATCCAGTCCAGCTTAATTCAAATGGTTCATTTTCTCTTTTATTGTGGAGTATTTACGATATCGTTCGATCTTCTATCCGTGGCCATTGGTGGTTTCACGTTTCGTCTGTCGCAAATTTTTTTGTCAATTCCTATGGGGATAGGTGCTGTAGTCTTTATTATTGTGAAAAAAGAGCGACTGCCGCTTGGATTTGTTAGTTTGTTTTTCTGGACAGTGTTTTTACTTTTATTTATAAACAACACCACATACCTAACACGAAATATTGGATATTTTGTTTGGCATATTTTTAATGTTTTTTTGATACTTTCTACATTCGCGTTATTCGATACCAGGGAGAAATTTTTAAAGCTGTATAGGTATTATGTTTACTCATTTGTTTGTTTGTCCGCATTCAGCTATATCCAATTTGCTGCAGGTGTCTTGGGCATTAATCTCTTTATCCAGCAGTGGTTTAAGGAAGGATTTCCAAGAGTGAATGGTTTCTCGTATGAACCTTCTTACTTCTCTACTTATTTATTTATTGGTTGGGTTATGGTGTACTACCTATCCCACTTCCAAATTTCGTTGATACCGCAAAAACACCTAAAAATAATGTTCTATGTGATCTCAGGCGCTATGGTTCTTACTACGTCAAGAATCGGCTGGATGCTGATGGCAGGTGTTGTGGCATTCAAATTAACTAAATCTGTGATCGGGATATTTACCAAAGGGAGAATAAACATTAAATTGTTCGGTATCTTGTTTCTGATTTCCTTATCGATAATGGGTTACCAGCTTCTCTTTGGATTTCAAAACTTGAATTTTATTTTGAACGGAACTGGTTTGCAAGGAACGGCTGCTCATTCATCCATCGGGAGAATGCAGCAATTCGATGATACTTATACAGTTTTTACCAACAGTCCGATTGTTGGATATAGTCTAGGTGGCGTTTCTCCTGCTATCGGGGAGCTAAATGGAGTTAGAGTGTTGGATCAGAGTGATGCAAAGAGGTATGAAGGAATCTCGATTTTTGCTGAGGTTCTTGCAGCGAGTGGAGTTTTTGGTTTTATCCCTTTTGTCATTTACATTGGGTTGATCATCTGCGCTCCGCTCAAACTGATAAAAAAGACAAGCTATGAAATGAAGCACATTTTGTTGAGCTTAATCTACTCACTCTCTGCTTTATTGGTCATCTTGCAATTTAATCAAAACATACTCAGACCCTACTTATGGCTACATATTGGGATTATTTCGGCATTGTATTACGTTATAAAATACCAAATGGATGGAAATGAGAGGACTGTATGAAATACACTTTACTTTCCCGAATTATGATTACAGCAATGCTGGCGTCCTTCACTGCGGTTTATTCCTTAGTTGTGTCTGGCAAGTATGGGATTCTTCCCATTCCAATCGGGGTCGGTCTTGTACTCATTGTGATCTTCCAGCTGTTGAAGAAATTCGACATCATTAAAGAATTGAAGGATTTTCCCCAATACAAATATAGAAAAACCATTTATACCTGTACGATTCTGTCTGTCATCTCCTTTATGAAACAGTTCCAAACAACGCTTGAAACAGCGTTCGACAAAACCGGAAATACCTTTTTAATCGCTGCTGCAGTAGTCATAGTATTCGTTATCGTAACAGTTAATTTCTTTACTCTTTGGTACTTGCTAATGAAGCGGTATTTAGAAAAAATAATGCTATCGGTAATGGAATTAAGCAGAACAGAGAAAAGCATGATCTATGGGTATGTTGCTATCTTCGCGATAGTGAGTATGCTCGTACTACTAAAAACAAGCGCGTTTATTTATCCGGTGGACCCTGATGGCAATTATTTAGTCGATGTGATCTTCTCGACAGATAGCGCGAAGCTCCTGGATGGACGCGATGTTTTCTCCTCACCAAATACGAGTGAAAATGATTTTAGGCAGCTGTTGTTCGGAATTGTCGCGTTTCCGCTTGCAATGATTTTCGTTCCGATATCCTATTTCATTCACACTATTCTCAATTCGTTGCAAGTTCCAATTCCCTTCGAAATCATCTATGGCTACTTAATCAGCGTAGCACAAGCCCTTCTTTTCGCTATTAGTGCAATATTAATCAAGCGTCTGTTACATAAAGAAATGAATGAAACGTATGCGAATCTATTTGCCTTGCTGTACCTAACATCGTTTTCTACACTCCTCTTTACGATGACAATTGAGCAGTATGCGGTATCTCTTCTAACCTTGCTCGTCTTTGTATATTTCTATGTGAATCAGCGAAGTGGTACTCTATCATACATCGTAGCAGGCACAACGTTAACCTCGTCGTTCGCCATGCTGCCTCTCGTTGTATTCGAATCGAGGAATGGGACTTGGAAAACTTATTTGATGAAAACAGTTCATATCGTGTTGTTGACAGTATTCGCGTTGGTATTCTTCGGTCAGCTCTATGAGCTCATGGAAGGAACTGACCAAGTGACTCATTTATTGACCAAATTCTCGAGCAGTGAAAGTCTTACAATGTGGGATAAGATCGTTCAGTACTATCAATTCTTGCCATCCATGTTTATCGCGCCAGCGACGTTTATTGTCCAAGATGTTCTAAGGCTTGGTGAAGCGAATTGGCTTTACAATGCATTAAGCGCAATGATTGTCCTTGTGGTTCTCTCCAACCTGTTGTACGTGAAGAAATCACGTCTGACGTTGGCTTCTATGTACTGGGTACTCATTTCCTTTTTACTATTAGGGGTTGTGGGGTGGGGAACGGTAGAGAAATCTTTAATCCTCTACTCCTCTTATTTTGGCTGGGCATTCCTCGTGTTGTTCGCATTAGGATATGCTAGATTATTCGCAAAGCATATCTTCGCCGGGAAAAGCGTACTAATCAGTTTGGTCCTGGTCGTATTCCTATTCAATGCCTATCATATCGTTCAATATATTTATAGTCTTGGCAGTTTCAGGGCCTGATGAAATGGGGGTTCACTGATTTGATTAAACAATCACAGAGAATAATAATGGCCAGTCTACTATCTTCTTTTACAGCGATCTATTCTCTTACAGATATTAGCTACTTATTCCTTTCGTTGCCTTCAGGTGTGTTGATTATTTTCGGAATATCGTATTATGCTCTGGGAAAGTTGGATTGGGAGGCCTACAAAGAGCAGTTTTTAAGATTTCGTCACTTTAAGCTCGTATTGGTTCTGACCGCATTGTCTCTGTTTGCCTACTGTAGTCGCATTAAGAGCACGCTACATGGATTCTTACCGAATTCTACTAATACCTATGTAGTTGTGGGGCTTCTCTTATTGTTGATCATGATTTTGACGATTAATTATTTTATGTTGTGGTATGTACTGGTTAGTAAGTATCTAAGAAAACTCATCTCCTTCGGGAAGAAGCTGGACCTGTTTGATCGTTCCCTGATTTATGGCTACATCATTCTCTTTGCTATTGTTAATCTCATTGTATTGCTTAGAACAAGTGCTTTTATTTTCCCTATGAGTGATGGGAGCATAGCCGGAGATGTCATCTTTAATACAGATACGGCAGAACTGCTGTATCCGATTGACGGATTTACTACCCCCAATTCGTCGGAGAACGACTTTAGGCAGCTACTGTTTGGAATTATCGGTTTTCCGCTATCTATGATTTGTACACCGCTAGCCTATGTCATTCAATTGTTTGTTGAATCGTCGGGGGCTCCAATCCCATTCGAAACCATTTATGGATATTTGATCTCGATCGGACAAGCGGGTATGTTCGCGATTAGCGCCATCTTGATTAAGAAAATGCTGAGTAAGGAGATGAACTTATCCTTTGCCAGGCTCTTTGCGGTCGTTTATTTGGTTTCATTCTCCACATTTATTTTCACAATGACCATTGAGCAATATGCACTATCTACGTTTACTCTCGTTATTTTCGTCTATTTGTTCGTGAGAAGAGCAGATGGGAGATCAGCATTAGTGGTAGCAGGTTCAACTCTAACGTCGTCATTCGCAATGCTTCCCCTTGTGGTGTTCGATAAGAAGGCTGACTGGAGAAGCTACTTGGTAAAGGCGTTTAAGATGATGTTTGCAACATTTTGCGTGATCGTGTTTTTCGGACAATTGTATGAGCTCTTAAGTGCAGTCCATCAATTGTTCGCATATTCGCAATATGCTTACGGGGAAAGTATTACCCAATGGGACAAGCTACTCTATTATGTTCAATTCATTCCTTCCCTGTTCATTGCGCCTGATTCTCTCATCGTTGATGGAATAATTTCCTCCGGTGAAGCAAGCGGATTTCAATATGTACTGGGAATTACGATTTTCTTATTATCCTGCCTTAGCCTCTCAAAGCTCAAACGTTCTAGGTTAGCTTTAATCAGTGTTTATTGGGTATTCATATCCTTATTGTTAATCGGAATTATTGGGTGGGGCGTGGTGGAACAGTCGTTTGTCTTGTATACCTCTTATTTCGCATGGGCATTCTTAATATCGCTTGCTTTGATCTTTAATGATCTCTTCAAAAATCGTCAGCAGTTCGGCAAAGTCGTATTGAGCTTAATTATATTAATATTAGTAGTTAGTAATTCGCTTATGATTACCGATTACGTAATGAAGGTTGGTAGCTTCAACTAACAGATGGGATCGCGATAGGGGAGATAGAGATGCTCGTTTGTAGAGGTCGAGGTCAACTCATGAAGATTATTGTTAGCCTATTTGTCCTCCTTATTACTGCACTTCCCCTCCATAACGGGAACTCTTATGCATATAGCTTGGATGCAACAACCTGTCCACAACAAATTGCAGGTCCTTCGCAGCCTTCTCAATTCTCAAATTGGCTACAGGCGATGAAGGAGTGGAGAGATAGTCAATTCGCCTCCATCCCTTACGATCCATCCAGCCCCAATTCCCCTTATGTAAGACCAGATTTGAAATGGACTCAGAGCAGCTTGATCCAAACGCAACTGATGATCGAGGATACGTACTTCTATGATCCAATCACTGACCGATATACGGTGGATAAATATTTGGATGACGTCAATAGCCGATATGGTGGAATTGATTCTGTGCTCCTATGGCCGGGATATCCGAACATTGGAATTGATGACCGTAATTTAGTGGATATGATTCGTGGGATGCCGGGGGGGATCGACGGTGTAACACGGATGATCTCGGACTTTCACGAACGCAATGTGAGGGTGCTGTTTCCGATATATCCTTGGGATAACGGAACCCGCATCCATAAGGACTATAGTGAGGCACTTACGAGGCTACTAGTGGATATAGGTGCAGATGGCATTAACGGCGATGTGATGTATGAATTGCCGAGAACTTATTGGGATCAAGGTCTTGCCTTGGGCAAAGCGCTCGCGTTAGAGCCGGAAAAGGGCTTGGAGGACAACCTGCAAGGGGTATCTCACAATACGATGAGCTGGGGGTATTGGTGCACGGACGTGTCGGATTCTAAAATTCCATATGTCAGCAAGAATAAATGGCTTGAGCCTCGACAAATGGTTCATGTCAATTCTCGTTGGTCCACCAACAAAATCGGAATGCTGCAATCTGCGTTTTTCAACGGGGTGGGGCTGGAAACCTGGGAAAATGTTTGGGGAATCTGGAACCAGATGACCGATAGGGATATGGAAGCCATCCGGCGAGTCGCGACAATCGAAAGAAAGTTCGCGAAGCTTTTGACGAGTCCAGAGTGGGAGCCGTTTACACCAACGGTTCAGCAATCGGATGTGTTTGCTAGTAAATTTCCCGACGTCGATCGCGACTTAGTGTTGTGGACATTGGTGAATCGGGGGAACGGGAATCTGAACGGGAATCAAATCAAAGTTCCCTATCAGCCTGGAACAACCTATTTCGATCTATGGCATGGAGAGCAGCTAATCCCTTCAATCCAGGGAACGAGCGCTACATTGAGCTTTGAAATAGAAGGTAGTGGGTTTGGCGCGATTCTATCTTATGAATCGACATTGGATTTGCCTAAAGACTTCTTTACGAAATTTATTCCATTGATGAAGAGCTACTCCCAAAAGCCGTTGAGTCGTTATTCCGATAGTCTTACCTTCCTTCCACAGAAGATAACGCTTATCCCACCGACAGTGCCTGCGTCTAGTACACCTGGTCGAATGGTTTATATTCCAGGCGGAGAGTACGACTTCGAGGTGATCGGAACGGAAATCGAGGGAGGGGAGTATCGGAATGATGTTCAATATCCATGGGAAAGTCAGCCTTCCAGAAGCCATCGGCAGATGTTAACGATTAGACCCTATTATATCGATATATATAATGTAACGAATTCCGAATTTAGGGAATTTATCGTTGCCACGAAATATAAGCCGAACGATAGTGATAACTTTCTTAAGCATTGGGTGAACGGAACGTACCCAGCCGGCTGGGGAAACAAGCCAGTTGTATGGATTTCGATCGAAGATGCCCGGGCATATGCGCAATGGAAAGGGAAGCGATTGCCACATGAATGGGAATGGCAGTTAGCGGCCCAAGGCAAGGACAGCCGGCTTTATCCTTGGGGGAATATCTTCAAATCATCTGTGGTCCCTGTTCCAGCTAAAGGTCGCTCGTTGACTTCACCCGATACGGTTGATGCGCATCCTCTAGGGGCAAGTTCATACGGGGTTATGGATCTTGTCGGAAACGTATGGCAATGGACGGATGAATATACGGACGAGCATACTCGCACAGCCGTGCTACGTGGGGGAAGCTATTATTCGCCTCAAGGCTCCAAATGGTATTTTCCACAAGCTTATGAGCTGAATAAACATAGCAAATATTTGTTGATGTCACCGGGACGAGACCGCTCTGGGACTATCGGCTTTAGATTAGTTCAGGATGTTGGGACACCATCTCGTCATGAGCGAACGAATAGTTTGCCTATCACTGAGCCCGAATTGCCCTACCGAATAGCTGCAACTCCTAATCATGTTCATCTATCGGATGAAGGGAAGACGGATTGGGTGCATTGGGGGGCAAAGGTTGACCGTAAGAACGGAGTGACTCAACAAATCCAATATACGATACTAGGCAAGAGCGTGCCCTATTCGGACAATTACATTCAATATAGCTGGGTGAATGGAACTCATTCGATTAACGATGTCAAGAACGATGGGGGTCTGTTCGCTCCAGGTGAAGGCAATGGGTTTAAGCTTCAGCTTCCCGCCGATCAAACCGAGCAAATACTGAAATTGTATGTGGGTGCGTACAGAGCGCAGGGGGAACTAACGGTAGCGTTGAGCGATGGGACGATATTAGGGTCAGATCGCTCTATAGATAATGCCTCAGATGTGGAGAACGGGATGTACACCATTTCTTATAAAGGAAATCGCGCAGGACAAAGCTTGATCGTAACCTATACCTTGCACGAGGACTATGGAGATGGCAACGTTACATTACAGGCCGCTGCGCTAACAAGACCATGAGGAGATGAGGAATGATGACTGAACTAATGCCCACGCAAGACTTCGGGTACAACTTGTCGGCCATTACGAATGTTTCGGTGAAAGCGAAAACCCGGACAGGAATAACTCGTATTCTATGCCTAGGGGATTCCATTACTCGAGGAGTATACAGCTCAAATGAGACGACCCAATCATGGGTCGCCCAGTTATACTCACTGATCACAGAAGCTTATGGTGATGCAGGAATTGGCTGTATTGCAGCTCGGGAAGGGAGTCCGCTTATTGGTCAGCCGAATGCGGCATCCGGGTTGAATGGACAGCCTAAACGCGTACAGTTTGTAACGGCTTCGACTGGTTTACCTTTTACGGGTACACGTGTACTCGGGGGATTTTGCGGGGAATATATTCGACATGCTAGTGGTGATGAAATCCGTTATATGAACGTGGACTGTAGTAAGTTCACTTTGCTGTACATGGATTGCAACGGCTCTAACGGCGGAAAATGCAGCGTCTATGTAGATGGAGTAGCCGTACAGACTAACATTGGTGACAATTCGGTTAGTTCAGATACTCCTCGAGTGCTTTCGTTTACTGTCACACCGGGCACTCATACGATAGGAATACGTGCGACTAGCGGCAATTTCAATACAGCAGGGATAGTCGTCGAGAAAAATTTCCCTAGTATTCTCTTAAGCCGTGTCGGAATAGAAGGCTGGAACGCTAACGATTGGGCGATTAACAATCCGGCTGCCTCATGGCAGAAAGCCCCTCAAGATCTGGTTATCCTTGCACTAGGTGCTAATGATGTGGAGGATTACGTAGCGGGCACTTTCAAAACGCATATGGGTACGATAATTAGTGGGTTTCAAGCGACAGGAACGCCGGTGCTACTATATGTGACGCAACCTCCAGGCGAAGGCTGGGGAAATTGGGGAAGCTGGCCTAACTTTGTAGCGGTTATGTATGAACTGGCGAACCAATACGATTGCGCGCTTATCGATGGGTATCAGGCTTGGTTCTCTAATTATGAAGCCGCGCACGTGCAAGGGTTGTACGGAATTCATCCCCTGGATTATAGCGGAGGCTCTGGCAGTGATGCCATTCATCCGGGAGATGTCGGTTACAGGTATATCGCCCAAACGGTATATCGAACCCTCTCGAACGCCATGAATTGTCCGATTGGCGAAACGGAACTGAGCGGAAATATTGGAGGTTGCGTCATTCGTTCTCCAAGTGGAGTACCGTTTACTCTCACGGTTTCAGATACTGGGGTGCTTGCGACAGCGCACCGTACGCTAGCCTATGATTTGTTCGATCGCGCGGATAGCGTAACCTCGATGGGGACTGCGAATACGGGTCAGACTTGGACAGCGTATAACGGCACTTGGGGAATCATAAGCAACGAAGCGTATAATGTTTCCGAACAGAAGTCGACGAACCTAGCAGTTGCGATATCTGACGTCGGGTCAGCAAATTTTTTTGTTTCTTGCAAAGTCAAAGGGGATCACACGAGTAATTCGAATTACTACTCCCCTGGAATTACTTTTCATCATATCAATGCGACTGATTACTTGCGTGTACAGTTGCAATACGACGGGATTTGGCTCTATAAAAGGGACAACTCTACAGGAACGGTTGTGCTCGCGTCCAAGAATATTCCACTAATGAATGGTGTGTATTACAAAATCGGGATCAGAGCGGGAGGAAATCGCATCTCGGTGTTCAAGGATGATGTTCTCATCATAGATCATACTCTCTCTCCGGAATTGTTCGCACAGTTTGGTTCCTCTCGCGGTGTCGGATTTTACTTGACGATCCTGGGCTCTCCTTCTGTAAAAGCCAGATGGGACAACCTGATCGTGGAACCTCTCTAAAGCAAAGAAAAATGTCTCCAGTAACCTCTTAGCAGAGGGACTGGAGACATTTTTTTGATTTCCCTAACGGAGCAAACTAGCCAAAATTAATAGGATGCCACACGAGTGAGTTGCTGTGTGTACCATTTAATGGAGCTCTCTAATCCCTGTGCTACAGTAACATCCGGATAATAACCTAAGTTGGTCGTCGCTAAGCCAATGTCGGCCAGACTATTCTGAACGTCTCCCGTACGCTTTTCCACATAATTCGGCTTTACGCTTTTTTCAAGCATTAGACATAGCTTATCGTATAGCTCATTAATAGAAATCCGATCGCCGCAAGCAACATTATACACTTTACCGCAGGCGTCACTTGGAGCTTCACTTGCCCTTAGATTAGCTTGAACGACATTATCGATATATGTGAAGTCTCTAGACTGCTCGCCATCTCCATGAATGACAGGGCCTTCGTTGTTGAGGAGAGATTTGATAAATTTGGGAATGACGGCTGCGTAAGGTGAATCAGGGTCTTGTTTGGGTCCGAATACGTTAAAGTACCTCAGCGAGATGGTTTCCAAGCCGTAAACCTTATGAAAGACCGAAGCATAGAATTCCGTTACTAACTTCGTAACCGCATAGGGGGATAGAGGCAGAACATTCATCGTTTCCACTTTAGGCATTACTTCGCTGTCTCCATAGGCAGAAGATGAGGAAGCGAGTATGATTCTTTTGACATGATTATCCCTAGCAGCTATGAGGATATTCAACGTGCCGTTCACGTTATTCTCGTGGGAATGAAGAGGACTAGATACAGATCGTGGAACGGATCCTATAGCGGCTTGGTGGAAGATGTAGTCCATGTTGGTCGCTGCCATCTGACATAGCTCAAGATCGCGGATATCTCCTTCGAATAATTCGATTCGATTGCCAAACTCTTGTAGGTTCTCTCTTTTCCCTGTTGAGAAATTGTCTAGCACGCGAACCTCATGATTGGCTGCAAGTAAAGCTTCTACTAAATTTGATCCGATAAAGCCTGCACCGCCAGTAACTAAACATTTTGCCATTGGGATCTCTCCTGTTTCATCGTATATTTTCCGTTCAATTGAAGCGATTGAACATATAACTCATGCAACTCTAGAAATCGATCTTCTCTTCCAAAGTGTTCATTGACCCTCTTGAGTCCTCGCTCGCCAAACTCACTTCTCTTCCGTTCATCTCGAATGAATTCCAGTAAAGCATCTGCTAATAGATCCTCTCTTCCAGAAGGGACGATATATCCGGTTTCGCCATCGACGACAGCTTCCGCGTTGCCACCCACATCCGTAGCTACCATAGGTTTGCTTGCAGCCATCGCTTCGAGGATCGAGTTGGAAAACCCCTCTTGGATGGAAGAGAGCACACTAATATCGATCCCAGCCATCAACTCGGCAATATCATTGCGCAGACCAAGAAATCGGACTTGATCCTGGATATCCAGCTGCTTAGTGAACTCCTGTAGCCTCTCCCGCAACTCTCCATCACCAATGATCACGAATGTCACGTTGCTGACTTGATCCAGAATAAGTCTCGCCGCTCTGAAGAAGGTCCAATGATCCTTGACCTCCTTCAGACTGGCCACGATGCCAACGGTGATCTGATTGCCATCGATACCGAGCTGCTGTTTCATTGCCTCGGGAGGAATACCATTGGCATATCGGTTAACATCGATTCCGTTATAGATGACTTTGATCTTGCCGTTATTGGCAAACCGTAAATGCTTGGCATAGTAATTCCGAACGGCTTCCGAGTTAACGAGGATATGATCAGTAAATCTCTCCAATACACTGTCGACAAACAGGTGGAAGCTCGATTTCCACCAGCTATCTACGCTTCTTTCCGCAGCGATAATGACTGGAGTGCGCGCCAAGATTCCGGCAATTCTGGCCCATACATTATTCAAATAGGAATGTACGATTGCTATTCGATGTTGTCTGAGGAATCGAGATAATCGCCATACGATTGCTAAATCGTATTTCGAGCGTTTGTGAATATCGATTACGCGCGCACCTGCGCTAATAAATTGTTCCTTTAAGCTCATTTTGTCGCGGCTTAAGGAGCATACGTAAACTTCATAGATATTCCTGTCCAAGTACATTATGGTTTCCAATACCTGCTTCTCAGCGCCCCCGATAATCAATTGGGGGAGGACGTATAAAATCTTGATCTTGTCAAAGTGGTTCATCTCTATTCCTCCGAATCCTAAGGTCTCTAGAGGCGGCGAAGGGTAATGTTCTTCGGGCATCCATCAACCTTCAGTGTGCTTTTCACATCGATGACGATCCCATGGGTGTTCCTGAGCAAAGATACGATGCCATTCCAACCCATGGAAACAAATTCATTATGCGGTACAGCAACGATGACGGCGTCGTTCGAGCAATAAACGCTCTCCATCGTTTTAAGTTGAATGCCATACTCTTGCATGGCTTCTTCAGCATTGGCGAAAGGGTCGATCACGTTAACCTCTACTCCGTAATCCTTTAATTCCTTGATAATATCGATGACCTTCGTGTTTCTAATATCAGGAACGTTCTCCTTGAAGGTCAGCCCTAATACCGCTACTTTGGAGCCTTGTACAGGGATGTCTCTCAGAATCATCTGCTTAACAAGGGTTGTGGCGACATATTGGCCCATTCTGTCGTTGACACGGCGACCAGCGAGAATGACTTCGGGGTGGTACCCGACACTTTCGGCTTTATAAGTTAAGTAATAGGGATCGACACCGATACAGTGTCCACCGACTAGACCAGGCTTGAAGTTCAGAAAATTCCATTTTGTACTGGATGCTTCCAGTACTTCCGTGGTATCGATACCTAATCGTTCGAAAATAATGGCTAATTCGTTCATTAAAGCTATGTTGATGTCACGCTGTGTATTCTCTATGACCTTAGCCGCTTCAGCTACTTTGATTGAGCTTGCTCGAAAGATCCCAGCGTCTACGACGGAGCCATAAACATCGGCGATCAATTCTAAGCTTTCCTCATCCTGACCGGATACGACCTTCGTAATCGTTTTGAACGTGTGTTGCTTATCCCCGGGATTGATGCGTTCGGGCGAGTAACCGATTTTGAAGTCCTTACCTGCTATCAATCCAGAATGACGCTCCAGAATTGGAATGCAAATTTCTTCAGTTGTGCCAGGGTAGACGGTGGATTCGTATACGACGACCGTCCCCTTTCGTAAATGATTGCCGACTGTCTCTGATGCTTTAATTAAAGGTGTTAGATTTGGCTTCTTAGCATGATCAATTGGAGTAGGGACTGCGACGACAATAAACCTACATTCCTCTAGTCGAGTAGGATCCGTCGTGAATTGAATCCGGGAAGCTCTAAGTTCCGCCAATCCAACTTCACCGGTGTGGTCAATTCCTTGAATTAGCGCATTAACCCGTTGCTCATTAGTATCGAAGCCGATTGTGGTATACTTCTCACCAAATGCATTCGCTAATGGCAAACCTACATAACCCAATCCGACAACGCCAATCGTTTCATTCATCTGATATCACCTCTTTCATCGTTTTCTTAATACATCTACAAATCGAAACTCTTCTGTTTCCGTATAGGTGTGTATGCCGGCAATCTGATGATCTTCTGAAGGTCCTAGGCGACTAACTGGCTTCTCACGATAGGTTCTTTCGTTAAGCTCGATGATTTCATTGAAGTTAATTGCTTCTCCGTAGTAATGTTCTGAGTATTGGGATAGCCTGTATCTCTTACCGTCCTTTACATAAATCGGGCCAGCCATTCTTGAGCGCCTAATGTCCGTATGGATCGGGTTCTGGGGATGGGAGGTCCATTCGTCCGCGAACAAATCGGTTGTGGAATACAGATATAGGTTCGAGTTATGGCCCTCACTCCCGGTGGAATGGCTTGTAAATAGCCAATAGCGGTCCTCAGAATAAAATAAAGTGCTATCCGCGCAGTCTTTTCCTTGCATTAGTCGTCTTTCAAGTGTCCATTGATCAGGAAACCTTAGACAGCGATAGAGTCGTAAAGAGCGATCTTGGCTCGTTTCTGGCAACATATAATATTGATTCTCGATACGAAATACTTGCGGATACGATAAGTGAAAGGGCTCGACGATAATTTTCTCGTAAAGCTTCAGAGTGCCGTCGGATCGGACTTCCGCTGCAGATAGATGTGCTGTCTTAGATAGTCGGTAGGGATAGTCTTCGTAGAATACATAACTTTTCCCCTCATGATTAACTACGAAGGGATCTGCCCACTCCGTATAAAGAGGGATCTGCAATCGCCGGTAGGAGGATAGGTCGTAGAGGTCCATATTTCGCTGGGCGTACATTAACTCCCACTTCGGAGGAGCTTTGAATCTGTCGATCGCGTATTTTAGGTTTCGATCTAAGCTGGGGGAGATGCTGATCGGATGCTGTTGAGGCTTAACTGAACCTCCAAGCTTCTTTTGTTTTGAATGCTCTGAACTAATGGAAAGTGCCTTATGTAAGAGCTCAGGAATGACGTAGGGAAGAACTGAGCAAAGATTGTTCAATATCCAGCTATTGGATCTTGCGATTGTCGTACTAATATCTTGCGCGAAGACACCGTAGACGCTTTCGTATTCGAACAGCGCAAGTCCGCTACCAGGCTCCGTATAGTCAAAGTTGTTCAGATCTTGAGGTGAATTTAAGTAGGCTGCTTGAACGGTTAAAATTGCGATGCCGCACTGGTGTGTCCTAAGATTGGTAAGCATCAACTCAGGCAACGGACCGATTAAGGAAAGTACCTGATCGATTTGATTATATCGGGTATTATTTTCCCTAGATGTTCGCTCCGTGAGATGACGGATATCCATCGGCTTGAAGGCGTTCCTGTTCCCTTTGCCGAGCACTTTCTTGATCTTGGAAGGAAGCTTGTCAATGGATCTTCCGATCATACCGTCGCATGAGAATATCCCTTTAACCGGATGGTTCGGAATGACGACGATATGAACATCTTGCCCCGGATTTGCTACGAGATTTGAGAGGGTATCATATATCCACTTTGGAACAATTAATCCACTAACGATAATGGCTAAAGTCTTTCTTTTCATGCTCATCACCTTCTTAATTAGTCAGAATCGTATTAATGTTCAGAAATCTGTTGGTTTGTCCTGATCTTAGAGCTCACCATCGTTCTGACACGATTCACGATATCCCGTGCTGCATCTCGTTCCAGTAAGGCGTTACCGCCAAAAATGATGACAAAAGACCAAATGAAAATAGTTACTCCCCATAAGAAAAGTTGGAATAGGTTGGCTGCCCCGATCGGCATGACCAAGAGCGGGACAGCCGCGATCAAGGCCAGTAAGGCATTGCGTAATGCCTTACGTAAGGTCAACAGGGGTGAACGCTTGAGGATGTGAATGGACGCATACCTCACGAAGTCAATTGTTCGGTAGGTATAAGAACAGATCGCCCCGAGGAGAACCCCCTCCATTCCGAAAAGGTAAATAAAGAGGATGGACATCACTACGTTAATTCCTGCTTCTATCAAAGAGCGATTCCTTGTTTGCTTGAAGTGACCAGCAGCGTAGACAACCGTTTTGAATAACTCACGAACATTTTGTAGCACTCCTACGACAATGAACATTATGACCAGAGTTGGCCGTAAGTAATTTGCATCCGTAAAACCCGAAGTATAGAGTTTGATAAAAGGAATCAATAGTAGGAACGTTGTTGTATATAAGCAGGAGATAATGAGAAAGTAGGAAAATTCTATGCTAGCAAAGCTTCTCTTGAGTATTGAGCTCTCGTTCTTAGCGATAACATCTCCAAGTCCAGCCAGCATTCCGTCGCATAAGCCCGATATTAAAGTGATGACTCCGGATACAACCATGCTGTACACGGCAAATACGCTTACTTCTTTTAGTCCGCAGAATAATGTGATCAGTAGAATCGGCGAATTAACAATCACCAAGCCGGTAATTTGATGAACGAAAGCATCTTTACGTTGTCCTATCGCTTGTTTGTTAGGTTCCGAATGATAATTGAAGCTCGAATATCTCTTATAGATATAGGTCCTTAACAGCGCAACTCTTAAAGCAATGACGATGATTGCTGCGGCGGTCACGACAACAATGCTAAAGCCAGAGTAGATCAAGATGATGTTAATCCCGGCAGTTAACACCATGCTTATCATTTGAATGTAAGTAAATATGTAGCCTTTCTGATCTGCGGTTAGAAGTACGTAATATTTCCCGATGAGCGCTAGATCCACCAAACTCGTCATTCCTAGCAGCAGCACCATAAGAAGAGAAGTGATGGGGTCCACGTGTTTAGATATGATAAAGGGATACAAGACGGACACGACGATTATTAACACGAGGAAAATATAGCCGGCGCGTTTGAATAAAACTCTCGAAGCGGATAAAATTCCATTCACCGCCCCCTGATCCTTGTTGGACAAGGGGGTATATAAGGTAGAGATCGAAGCGTTCCGGACTCCACCTTCTACAATCATGAGATAAGCAAGGAGATTTCTAATAGAAGAAATCATTCCGTTAACCTCAGAACCGTAAGTTGAGATGAATAGCCGGGGCATGATAAGACCTAGTAAAAATGCAGTGAATTGCATCAGTACACTTGTAGCAAAATTGTGAATCGCTCTTTTCGTCCGCATGGTGCGCTCTGATCCTCCAATTCTCCGTAAACCAAGAAAAACTATTCTACTGAATTGAGAAATACCCCTTCGTTCTTCCCGACAACGAATTGTAGTAGTAGATCGCTTTTCTTCTATTAAATTGTAATAACGAAACGACTATGCCACCGAGAGGTCTTGCAAAAAAGTACAGTGCCTGGTGAAGCGGGTAAGCGTTCAACCTAAGCACACGTCCAAATCCACAACCATAAGCGTAAACTTTGCGGTTTTGCTGCTCTGAATAGATCAACATTGGAGCGGGATGACCGATGACCAGTTCGGGAGTATAGTAAATTCGGAAATGGCGTTCAATGGCTTGAAGCAAGAAGTCAGTTTCCTCGCCGGAGCCGAATGGAGTACCTGAGCCTACGCCAAGCGAAGTATTATATCGTATGCCGGATTCAATCAGATTCCTGCGAATGAAGATGGCGCAGGAAATCCCCATTCGCCATACGGATCTTCTGTTGATCGTCCCCGCTGTAGGGGATGGATTTCCGATCACGGTTTCATTGTCGTCTCTGCAAAGTCCACTTATTCCGTCCATTTCAGGATGAGCTCTGAGATAAGTAACAACTTGTTGTAAGACTTCGGCAGAATACCAGCAATCGTCATCCGGGAACGCAATGATCTCCCCCTCACTGTGCTCGAGCCCATTATTTCGTGCAATGGAAAGCCCTTTCGGAGAAGTAACATGCTTAATCGTGAACTCCGATTCATATTGTTTAATTAAGCCGGTAAGACGATCATCCTCATTCTGATCGACAATGATGACTTCATAATTACGATAGCTTTGGCTTCGCAAGCCATGAAAGAACCTTTCAAGAGGCTCCACTCTATCCAAAGTCGATAGAACCAGGGATATCTTCATAGGAACAAACTCCTTCCAAATCATGAACTCCATTCAAATCCTCATTATTTAAATGTAACAATTCGTATCATAACACAATGACACTAATTGTATCAATACCTCTTATTTTATTTTGAAAACAAGTCGATATTATTCGAAAACATGATTAAATAAGGCTTTTTTTAATCTTGACACGATACATATTGTAGCTTAAAGTTAGGTGTACGAAGAGAGCTTGCGCACTCATCTTTTCATTAAGTGATACTTATTGTATCTTTTTGGCTGGTGATGTTCTTATTTTGATAGGAAAAGAAAGGTGAGTGCATGGGAACAAATATGGAGAAAATGAGATTAGACTCAGTAGAATGGCCGGGTACAATCAGGGCGGCTGCTCGGCCGATCAAGGCTGCTTTTCCACTACATTACATATCCAAGCGAATCATAGATGTTATAGGGGCATTTAGTGGACTCGTATTGCTAGCTCCCCTATTCCTAGTGATCACGGTGATCATCAAGATTAGCGATCCTAAAGGTAGCGTATTGTTTCAACAACAACGGATTGGACATCAGTATCAAATGTTCGGAATGTTAAAGTTCCGATCCATGGTCCATAACGCGGAGAAAATATTGAAGGACAACAAGCCACTATTCGCAAAGTACGTAGCCAACAATTACAAGCTTGAAGGGGATGAAGATCCTCGGATTACGAGAATAGGTAAATTTATTCGAAGAACGAGCTTGGATGAGCTGCCCCAACTGATAAATGTATTGCGGGGGGAGATGAGCTTAGTAGGTCCTCGGCCGATCATCTATGAAGAGCTTGAGGAGTATGGGGAGCAGTCCTTCGACTTCTTATCCGTCAAGCCTGGAGTAACCGGCTATTGGCAGATTAAGGGCCGAAGCAACGTCGGTTATCCGGAGCGGAAAGATCTGGAGCTTCATTATGTATACAACCAATCCCTTCGCCTTGACTTCTATATTCTCTTTAAGACGATCCTGTTGGTGTTGTTTCAAAAGGGAGCGTATTAACTCATGCTGACGATAGACGTTAGAATGATTAATCATTCCGGGATCGGTACGTATATTCGGCAATTGGTGCCGCTAGTGATAGAGAAGCTCCCTAACGTTAAAATCTGCCTCATCGGTTCGCCGAATCATCTTTCTCAATGGATTGAGCCTTACAAGGAACGGGTTGTTATTCGTTCAGTTGATGCCGAAGTGTATTCCCTGAAGGAGCAATGGGCGATGCATCGGGCGATTCCGCAAGAAACAACGCTGCTGTGGACGCCGCATTATAACATTCCGCTTTTCTATAAAGGAAAGCAACTCGTAACTGTACACGACGTATTTCACCTCGCGATGCGTCGTTTTGTTAAAGGCATTCATAAGCAATGGTATGCAAAGATAATGTTCCAAGCGGTTCATCGCAAAGCACAGGATATTATTAGCGTTTCGAATTTTACCAAATATGAATTTGAGAAATGGGTCGGTGTTACCCCCAAACTCAAGACGATATACAATGGCATCGATCAAAGCTGGTATGAGATCGAGGGAAAAGCCGTAGTTGTACAAGGGAGTAACGAACAAGTTCCCTATTTCTTGTACGTTGGCAACGTGAAGCCGCACAAGAATGTATCTGTGCTCATACGTGCATTCCGATTACTTGCGGATCGGCTCCCGCATAGACTCATTATCGTAGGCAAGAAGGAAGGCTTCATGACGGAGGATGAGTCGGTTTTTCGAGAGATGACTTCCTTGAAAGATCGAATAATTTTTACGGGCTTTGTGGAAGAGGAAAAGCTCCATCAATACTACGCACAAGCAACGGCATTTATTTTCCCTTCCCTGTATGAGGGCTTCGGATTTCCACCACTGGAAGCAATGGCTGCAGGCACTCCCGTCATTGCTTCAACGTCAGGGTCTTTACCGGAAGTATGCGGAGATGCGGCACTTTATTTTACGGCCGATAATGAAGCGGAGTTGGCTAGTGCAATGCTGCGAGTTTCGAGCGACGAAGAGCTTAAGATCAGCTTACGCGAACGGGGCAATGTAAGGGCGAGGCAGTATCATTGGTCAGATTGTGCGGAACGGACAGCGATTCTTATTAAAGAGGTGATCGACGGTGAAAGTCGCAATTATTCATGAGTGGCTAGATACATACGCAGGCTCCGAACGTGTGCTGGAGCAATTGTTACTCCTGTACCCGGAAGCGGATTTATATACGACAGTTGACTTCTTGAATGCGAACAACCGCGCGTTCATCGGGGATCGCAAAGTATTTACCTCGTTTATTCAGCGGCTTCCATTCGCCCGAAGAAAATTCAGGATGTTTCTTCCTTTGATGCCGCTAGCCGTCGAGCAATTCGATCTGACTGGATACGATCTCATTCTTTCCAGTAATCATGCCGTTGCCAAAGGCGTCATTACGGGACCGGACCAAATGCACATTTCCTATGTGCACACTCCGATTCGGTACGCTTGGGATATGCAGCATCAATATTTGAAGGAATCGGGCTCGGGAAAAGGATTGAAGGGATGGATGACCCGATATTTCCTCCATCAGTTGAGATTGTGGGATACTCGAACCGCGTTCGGTGTGAATCATTTTATCGCTAACTCGCAATATATTTCTCGGAGAATCTGGAAGGTTTACCGCAGGGAATCCAAGGTCATCTATCCGCCGGTAGATGTTGAGAAGTTTCAATGCGAAACCGACAAGGAAGACTTTTATTTTACGGCTTCAAGAATGGTTCCTTATAAAAGAATGGATATCATTGTTGAAGCCTTCACCCAGATGAAAGATAAACGTCTAATTGTGATTGGTGATGGATCAGATTTCAAGAAAATTGCCGCTAAAGCAGGACCCAATGTTGAATTACTAGGTTATCAGCCATTAGAAGTGCTGAAATCGTACATGAGTCGGGCAAAGGCTTTTGTATTTGCAGCCGAAGAAGATTTCGGGATTACTCCAGTGGAGGCACAAGCTTGCGGAACTCCGGTAATCGCCTTTGGCAAAGGAGGCGCATTGGAAACAGTCAGAACAGAGTCGGATGGAAAGCCTACGGGATTATTTTTCTACGAGCAATCCCCTCAATCGATTATCGATGCGGTTCTCCGTTTTGAAGAGACGCAACACCTGTTCTTGCCGATTTTTTGCCGGAGAAATGCGGAACGGTTTTCTGAGGAAAGATTTCGCATGGAAATGAGAGAATTTATTTCTGAGTGCCACTTGGAAGAGACGAATAACCGTGATCTCCTACAGAAGGTTGGGATGAAATGAAGCTAGTGTTATTGTCCGGAGGATCGGGCAAGAGACTGTGGCCGTTGTCGAATGATAGCAGATCTAAGCAATTTCTTAAAGTGCTTCTTAACGACGAGGGTGAACGGGAGTCGATGGTTCAGCGGGTATGGAGACAACTCGGTACGGCAGGCCTACAGCCCTCAACATATCTTGCGACCAACGACAGCCAGTTCGAGGTGTTACGCAACCAATTAGGCAATCAATTGCGACTGATCGTAGAGCCGGAACGTCGGGATACTTACCCTTCCATCTTATTGGCAGCCTCTTATTTATACTCCATGGAAGAGACCGATTTGGATGAAGTGATTATTATTATGCCGGTTGACCCATACGTAGACGCCCCTTTCTTTGAGAGGCTAAAACAACTAGAAACAGCATTGAATGAATCTCAAGCTGCAATCGTGTTAATGGGAGTACAGCCAACTCATCCATCTGAGAAATACGGATATATCATTCCGGGTGAACAAGGTGATGAAGCTCAGGACTGGAGAAAAATTCAACTCTTCCATGAGAAGCCCTGCACGGAACAAGCGATGGAATTCATAGAGCAGCAAGCGATGTGGAATTGTGGAGTGTTTGCTTTAAGATTAAGAACCCTTATTGAATTGTTACTGGATCAGGATCTTCCAGTTCAATATCAATTGCTTCTCGAACAATACCATTGGCTACCGAAGATTAGTTTCGATCGTGCAGTCGTAGAAAAAAACAAACAGGTTGCGGTCATATCCTATACTGGCTTCTGGAAGGATCTTGGAACGTGGAATACGTTAACGGAAGAAATATCTGATTCGATTATCGGCAAAGGGATCATTAGCGATGATTGCACGAATACGCATCTAGTAAACGAATTAGATATTCCGGTTGCTGTGATCGGCTTAACAGATATCATTGTCGCTGCAGGTCCAGATGGCATTATCGTGGCTAGCAAGTGTGCGACACCAGGGATTAAACAATGGGTAGAGCAAATAGAACAGAGCCCGAAGTATGAAGAGTTAAGCTGGGGGCATTACCGGATTATTGATCAAACAGAGACACAGAACGGGAGTAGAACGATTACCAAGAGAGTGCATATGTTCGCGGAGAAAAACAAGAGGGATCAGCTCCCTGAATCCCACCACGAAATATGGACGATTTTATCCGGAAGTGGAGTACTAGTCAACGGAAATCAAATTATGGAAATTACCGCGGGTCATGTCATTTCCATGAATGCAAATAGCTCATACAATCTTTATTCCAACCAAGAGATCGAAATGATCGTCACGCAAACAAGTGAGGACTTGAGGGGAGAACTGGTGGATAGAAAGTTCAACCCCTCAGAAATATTATCCAGATCAGGAACGGCATGATCAAGAGTTCTACTAAAGAAGGGAAGTCAGCGTAATGGAATCTCCCCAAGCAGTACACTCAAGCTTAGATGAGAAGGGCATTAAGGTCAGGCCATTCGATCAGTTATTACTCATTATCGAGCAACTGAGAGTGAAGCAATGGACGAAAAACCTGCTCATATTTGCTGCTGCGATTTTCTCGATTGATACCATTAGTTCGTCGAATTTTGCTCAGGTATTTGTAGCCTTCTTGATGTTCTGTTTTGTATCAAGCTGTGTTTACATTCTGAATGATTATGTAGATAGAGAAGCGGACAGGAATCATCCGACGAAGAGGTTTCGGCCGATGGCTTCCGGTGCTTTAAGCCCCAGCGTTGCAATTACAATAGGTGTTCTGCTCTTCGTTACAAGCGTTGCAGGGGCATTCTACTTGAGCGCAGGCTTTGGAGGATTGTTATTGCTTTACTTCGTACTGAACATTGCCTATTCGTTCAAGCTAAAGCATATCGTCCTATTCGACATTATGACGATAGCGTTCGGCTTCGTACTTAGAGCGATTGCCGGTGGAGTTGTCATCGAGGAAGAGCTAACTCCATGGTTTCTATTATGTATTATGCTGATTTCATTATTCCTCGCCATAAGTAAGAGAAGGCACGAGGTCAATATTCTTGATAGCAGTCCTAGCTCACATCGTAAAGTTCTGGATCAATATTCTTCAGAGCTCATTAACCAAATGAGTAGTATTGTGACAACAGCGACGATTATTTGCTACTCCTTGTTTACTTTTACTTCGGGGCATTCCTTGAAATTAATGTGGACGATTCCGCTAGTCATTTATGGCATTTTCAGATACCTCTATCTGATTCACGTGAAAGGCTCTGGTGGTAGTCCAGAAAAAATATTGTTTGAGGATAAGCCCATTTTGATGACGGTCGCCTTGTATGGGTTACTCACGACGGCCATTCTATTCTACTATGGTTAAATCGTTACTGTTAATACTTGTTTCTGTTGTGCTTGGGGCTTCTGCTCAAGTGGCTATTAAGTGGGGAACGCTAGGCGTTACGCAGGAGGGATTGGGCGCTAAGGAATTACTGATGAAGTATTTCACGAACGTTTCCGTGCTGTTGGGCTTGTGCTTATATGCGCTATCGTCTGTGACATGGATATTCGCGGTCGCCAAGGTGGATCTTTCCAAGGCATACCCAATGGTTGCAGTTGGCTACGTTCTCGTATTTATATGCTCTTACTTCTTATTCAACGAGCCGATTTCTACGATCAAGATCGCAGGCTTGATTACCATCGTGGCTGGAGTGATTATGATTTCTCAATCCTAGGCTCTAAAGATAAAGAGGGATTCAATAATGAAGCAGATCGATACGGGTTTTCTGAACGGAACGAGATTCTTGTTTGCTATTTGGGTCGTGATCGGTCACTTTTTCGATTATTTAGGAGGTTCTAATAATCCATATATCGATGGCATTATTTTGAATCCAGACCCGGCAGTGAATGGGTTCATGATCATAACCGGTTTCCTAATGACCTATCAATATATTTTAAGAAGTGGTGTGGAAAATCCCCAGGATAGGAAGACGTTCCTACTGTTCTGGCTTAGACGGTTATTCAGGCTGTATCCGATCTATCTCGTCTGCATTTTAGCGGCCTATTTTCTGTATAAAATAAATTCAGACTTCATAAGCGATAATTTCTTATATGTAACGGGTAATGCTTACGAGAGTAATGCTCCTTATAATGATCCTCCTACCCTCTGGGGATTATTCGGACATTTGACGTTTATACACGGATTTATTCCCGGGATGAATATTAGCATCCTAAACCCTGCCTGGAGCTTGGGAACAGAGATGCAGTTTTATATGATTTTTCCGTTTTTGTTTTTGTTCCTATTTAAGAGCGAGTGGCTTGTGAACTCGCGGATCTCTTTTCTACTCATCCTATCGGTCCTCCTGGAGAGAGTATCGCTCAAAGCAATGGGCGTTTGGGACGAAGGAATGTTTCTAACCTTTGGTTCACCCTCCTTGATTACGTACAAGCTGAACTTTTTTATTCTAGGTGTGATCATGGCCAGTGTGGCATTGAACAAAATGAGCAAGTGGCATCTCGGTATAGCGCTGCTATTAATCGTTTCTTTCCAGGATTTCGTTACTAGCTTGATCATTATCATGTTAGTTGGTCTCCTGTTCTCTAATGAAGGAAAGGCTTATATTCATCCTAGCATTCATAAACTCATCGCAGCGGGCAAGTCCATGCTGTCCATCAGACTTGCTACTTTCGGGGCGGATGTCTCCTATTCACTCTATTTATCCCACATGATCCTATTCCCAGCAATTGTTGCTTATTTTATTCAACTCCATTTAGAAAGTAAGTCACTTACGATCATGCTCGCTTTTACCGTATTCATGATGATTAACATCCTGCTTTCTTATTTATTGTATCTTTGTATCGAGAAACCAATGATTACTTTGGGGAAGCAGGCGGTTAAAGGACTGTCCAGAGCGTGGTCTAAACCTAATGCCACTCAGAAGCGCGTGACTAAGACGATAGAAGGAAGTGTAGGGGAATCATGATGTATCTATTGGCGCCTTTATTAGGTTGGTTGGTGTCCGGAACACTTAAATTTCTAATTAATTCTTTACGTTATGGGAAAGAGGCAAGAAGTCGCATTGGAAACGGTGGATTTCCTAGTACTCATACGACGATAATAACGACAGTGACCTTTCTAATCGGATTTAGAGAAGGCTTCGATAATCCGATTTTTGCATTAGGTATTGCGGTATGTTTTATCGTCATTATCGACGCTTTGGGATTAAGGAGAGCGGTTGGGAAGCATGCTGAGTTTCTGAATCAAATCGGTCAAGTAGGTATCGTGGGTGTACAGCCACGGCCGTTAAGAGAGAGTATGGGACATACACGGATGGAAGTTGTGGGCGGGATTTGTGTCGGTAGTTCAGTCGCTTGGGTAATGTCTATGATCATCATATAAAGAAACAAGCGGGATACTAACCCGCCTGTTTCGATTTATTCTCTACATGACCTAACGAGATAGAGCCAGAAATCGCGATGGAGCCATCCGAGAGAGCAATGTTGGATATCGCTTCAACTTGCTCCATCTTACTGCTGCCATTAAGAATGCCACCCACTAGCACGTTAAGAATAGCTGCATGCGAGCTTCCGTGCAATTGCCCTGTTGGGGTGATGATCAGCTTGCCGAGGGTATGTACATCCCCGTAGACTTTGCCTGCAATTGTAACGTTTCTTGCGGTAATGTTGGATTTCGCCACACCACCTTCTCCGATGACAATATCCCCTTTGCTCTCGATATCCCCGTAGAAGGCTCCTTCGATTCTTACACCCACTTGGGATTTTAGAAATCCGTTCATTTCTGTACCAGCTCCGATAAGTGTATCGGTCATGCCTGGCGGATGCTTCTTGTTATTGAAGATGGTCATCAGTCCTCCTTCACCTGTCGTAAATAAGGAAGAGGGTTAACGGGTTCCTCGCTGGCGACGATTTGAAAGTGTAAATGTGGCCCTGTGCTTCGCCCGCTATTTCCCATCTCTCCAATCAAATCTCCACGCTTGACTTGCTGACTTATTTTCACTCCGATGACGCTTAAATGCATGTACCATGATTCCAATCCATTACGATGGGTAATGATGATATAATTACCACGTGTACGATTGAATCCGGCGTCCCTGACTTTACCATCTCCGGCTGCATAAATCCGATCTCCGATATCCCCGGTGATGTCGACGCCAGCATGGAACGTGGATTGACCTGTAATAGGATCAGTCCGATAACCGAAACCGGAGGTAAGCCGTCTTGATACTGTAGGCCATTCAGAGGGAATTGCAGCGATCTCAGCACGTTTAAGCTCGGCTTTGCGAAGATTGTCCTCCATGGCGTTCGCCATTCCGTCTAGCATCTGTGATAACTCGATGAAATCCGTAATCGTTGACTCCGTGGCGGCTGAGTATAGACGATCCGATTGTAAAGTCGAGCTAACGACGGAGGCAGCGACCTCCGAAGCGGGTGAGTATTCGGCAAGGGATGAATCAGCTGTAGGATCTCCGTATTTGCCGATGAATTGCCGAAGCTTTCCTTCTAGTTCGCTCAACTCGTTCATCCGAGTTTGCAGACGGTTGGTTTGAGAGTTGAGTAGCCGGAGATTCTGCTGTAAGCTCTTCACTTCGGAGTTTTTCCCAGCCACGATGTTGTCATTAAGAGCGGTCTCCTGAGCAAGAAGGAATTCCAAATCGTGAATTCGGTTCGTTGACTTCAGCTCTAGGTAGGCGAATCCACCCGCGACGGCAATCGCCGCAGTGAGAGGGAGGCACACCACCATTCTCCTGGACACTCGGTATTGCTTGACTCGACGATCAGCGTCCCTGATGAGCAGAAGCGACCATTTGTCCTTTCGTGTACGATGTGCCATCGGCTCTCCTTTCGCTTTCGTAATTAACTGTAAACTTGTCATAATGCTATTTATTCTTGAAACCTTTCTTTCATTCCAATAAATCATTAAGAGACAGCGAGGGTAATTGAATGATTATGCTTGGACTAAGCATCCTTTTGTTCATCTTTATATTCCAAGCGGCTACAATATTGGTGCTTGAATTTCACAGACCCGCACATGCAACGGCCTGGTTGTTTATTCTGTTCCTGTTTCCACTGGTCGGGTTTATTCTGTATTATTTTCTAGCTACGGAATACCGCAGAAGCAGAAAAGCACGTCGACGTGGCAACTTGAATCAGCGAAGAAGAGCGAGATTGCTCGCGATGAGCACCAATATTACAAATGCCTCTCAGCTGCCGATGTCCGAGCAAGCTCCGCGTACGAGATTGTTCCGGGCGATGCTTAAGGTTGGAGAACTGCCGATATCCGGTAAAAATAGAAGCCAAATATTTAATAATGGCATGGATACCTACGAGGCAATGCTCAGAGCTATTCGTCATGCGACTAACCACATACATCTCTCAGCTTACATCATTAGGGATGATGGGGTCGGAAGGGAATTTCAGCAAGCGCTGATTCAGAAGGTACGGGAAGGCTTAAAGGTGAAATTGCTGTACGACGGAATTGGCAGCATTAAGCTACCGGAATCCTATATACGGATATTGGAACTGGGCGGCGTGGAGTGCGCCTGCTTCTTTCCGTTAAGACCAACCTTTCTGAAGAAACGAATGAATTATCGTAATCATCGAAAAATCCTCGTAGTGGATGGGGAGATCGGCTTTGTTGGTGGCATTAATATAGGGGATGAATATATAGGGAAACATCCGCGACTCGGCTATTGGAGGGATACCCACCTCATGCTAGAGGGGGATTCTGTGTATTGGCTGCAGGAGGTGTTTCTGAGAGATTGGGAGATGGCTACAAGTGAGAAGCCTGATGATCCATCATTCTTTCCCATACATAGCTGTGAGAACAACGAGGCTGTGCAGATCGTTCCTGCAGGGCCTAATCGTCGAGGGGATGCGATTCACGATTCCGTCTTCGCGATGCTGACTTCAGCAAGGGAGCGAATATGGATGACGACCCCCTATTTCATTCCAAGTGCAAGTATTGCTATGGCTCTTCAAGACGCGGCAAGAAGTGGCTTGGATGTGCGAATTATCATTCCGTATGTTCCAGATACTTGGCTTGTACATTATGCGACATTGTCTTATGTCGAAGAGATGATGCGATCAGGAGTCCGAATATGGCAGTATAAAAAAGGATTCGTTCATGCAAAAACACTAGTCGTGGACAAGTTTATTTCCGTTGTTGGCTCGGCAAATATGGATTTGCGCAGCTTCTACAGTAATTTTGAGATTAATGCACATCTATTCGATCCCATTGCGATTTCTCAGGTGGAGAAGGATTTCTTACAGGACTTGAAGGACAGTGTGGAAATTAATTTACAAAAGTTTCAAAAGCGTCCGCGCAGACAAAAAGCAAGAGAAGCGATGTCCCGTATTCTATCTCCCTTATTATGAAGAGTTATTTGCGCGGAAGCTTGTCGAGGATCGGGGCAAGTGACTGACGGGGAGCAGAAGCGAGAAGATCACCTTGAGCCTGAAGTCGCGCTCCAATGTTGAGTAAGTGGAAATCAGTTGGTTTTACGTCGCGGGCGACTTCTTCCCATGCAAGAGGTGTAGAAACGGTAGCTCCCGATCGAGCGCGTGGAGAATAAGGGGCCGGCAACGTCTTGCCTGCGTAGTGCTGAAGATAGTCTAGGTAGATGCGGTCGCCACGATCCTTCTTCATCCGTTCTACCGTAAACAGCTTAGGATGCTGAACGACCAGATACTCGGAGACGAACTTTCCAAAGCGCCTCAAATCCTCGAAGCTTGGACCTCGTTCAATCGGCATGACGATTTGTACGCCGGTAGCTCCGGATGTTTTCGGTACGGAGCGTAAGCCTAGCGAATCCAGCAATTGTCCAACAAGGGCTGTCGCCTCCATAAGACGGGGCTCCTCCTCTAATGTAGGATCCATATCAAGCATCCATGTATTCGGCAACGGATTGGTAATTTCATCGGAAGAGACATGGAACTCCAGACTATATAAGCTTCCCAGCCACAGTAAGGTAGGAACGGAATCTATAACGACATATCGGATATCGCCATCCTGCGCAATATGGACGAAATCTGGCGTGGGCTCAGGACAATTTTTCTGATAAAAGGAAATGCCATGTATCCCTTCTGGGTAGCGAATGGTGGTTAGATAGCGATCCATGGTATAAGGGAGCAAGTAGGGCGCTAGTCCAGCTAGAATTTGCACATAGCGAAGCTTAGTAATGCCAGCCTCCGGCCAGATCAACTTGTCTGGGTGAGAGATAGCGAGTTCAAATTCACCTAGCCTTACGAACGTTTTTGGCTGTGCCATTCGATTCTCCCCTGTTCCCATTGTTATTCAAATAGGCATTGCATCGGTGGCTTATCGACGAACGCTTGAATGCTTGGTTGTCTCATCGTTCTGTTCTCATGCTGTCTCCACTCCGAATATTGAATCTTGACAGTCAGCAGAGGTAAGACCCATCGGGCATTCTTAAACTCATCACGCTGATTAGCAAAGGGACAATGTATCGTCTCGATCGCGACTAACCTCTCCGTCAGCTCTCGCCAGTCTGCTGAACTCAATTTACCAGTACCAACTTTACCGATAAAAATAAGCTTGCCTTCTCGATACAGCCCCGTTAAAATGGCTTTAACTACACCACCCTCCATCCGAAAGCCACCAATAACCGCGATAATATCTCCATAATTTTTGATCTTGATCCATCGTCCATCCTTGCTCCCTAACGAATAATGGCTATCTAATTTTTTGGATACGATCCCTTCCATATCTTTGCTCCGTATCGCCTCTAAGAGGGCATTACCATCCAGATGGTTAGTTACTAATTGGATGTGTTCATTAGGAAGGATCATATCGTTCAACAACTGCTGACGCTCGTGTAATGGCTTGTTATTTATCCATTCTCCATTGCACCAAATCATGTCAAAAATCATATAGGTGATCGGGACAGCTTGTGCGGCCTGAGGCACCCGGCTCGTTACACGAATGCCGTCTCGCCGCATCACTTCATGGAAAGAGGGTTTACCGTCGCTAGCCAGTGCGATAATTTCACCGTCAACAATAAAAGAATTCGCTTTGCAATAGGAAGGTGTAAGCAATTCAGGATATTGATAGGTACGTTCATGTTTCTTCCTGTTGAATAATTTGATCTCGTTGGCATTGTAATACGATAGCATTCTTACTCCGTCCCACTTGACCTGATGTACCCAGTTATCACCGGTAGGTACGATGGAAGAAACAAGGGGTTCAAACGGAAGGATGGGCTCCATACATCACCTCTAAAGCTCATTTATCTAATTAAGTTACAGCCCCTTCTTTCTTGCGCCCGCGAGCCCCACGAGGTTTTGCTTTACTCCGATCCCCGTCGTCTGTATCGGTTGTAGGGGGTGGGGTATTTGGCTTAACGGCTTCTAAGCTAGCTTGTAGTGCGGCCATAAGATCAATGACATTGGTTCTTTCTGCGGAAGGAGCCGTGACGATATCCGATCCTTCACCAGAAATTTTACGCTGAATCGCTTCCTGCAGAGATACTCGATAATCATCTGTATACTTAGCGGGATCAAATGGCGCTGAGAGCTGGTCGATAAGCATCTTCGCCATCGTTAGCTCTCTTTCATTAACGGTTGTCTGCTCCGGTAAATTCGGTACCTGCTGTAGTGAGCGAATCTCATCGGGGTAATGCATTGTTTCCATACAAATGCAGTTGTCTACAGCTCGGATGGCAGCAAGGCTGCTCTTGCTGCGGATTGCGATTTTGGCAATGCCGATTTTCCCGGATTGGCGCATCGCTTCGAGTAATAAATTGTAGGCACCTGAGCCTGCTTGGTCTGGGGAGAGATAGTAAGCCTTCTGATAATAAAGGGGGTCAATATCCGTCAAATCAACGAAGTCCAAGATTTGAATGGTTCGTGTATTTTCTGGTTTGATCGCGTCTAACTCATCTGATTCGAACAATACAAACCGTCCCTTTTCATATTCATAGCCTTTAGAAATATCCGCCCATTCAACCTCCTTCTCACAATGAGGGCATGTTCGAACATTGGCTATGGGTGTACCACATTCTTTGTGAATAAGTCTCAAATGAACGTCTTTATCCTCCGTGGCGGTAAACATCTTAACAGGTACATGTACCAGTCCGAAGCTAATTGCACCTTTCCAAACCGTATGCATAGAGGAAGTCTCCTTTACTCCGTTCATCTGATTGCTTCATATTTCTTCTTCCCCTTAAGCTTCCCACTCCGAATGGAAATCAATCACGCAGGGAATATTGGAAAAGGTCATCAATCATTATGGAAATAGAAAGGGAGATTACAACAATGGATACAGAAGAAAATGTAGAGGAAAGTACGGATTCCATATACGAGGGCAGAGATGCCTACGACATGGATGTTGATCGGATGGTTAATGAAGGATTAGGAGGAGGTCAAGTGACCCTTCACAATGGATTAATCTCGGAAACAACAACCGCCGCAATGGAGGACGATATCCCATGAATGTACAACGAGCGAAGGAAATTTACGATTCGTCCACCAATTTCGCAGTTCGATTAGATGATGGTCAATCGGTATGGATTGAGAATGTCGATATCGCTAATGGTATGGCCACGGTGCAGGTTGGAGAAAGTCCGACGAATACACAGACGGTTCGGGTAGAGAGGCTAACAGAGCCTACGAATTAATCGTATGAAAAAGTCATGAAAGAATAAGATCACTCCTGGAGGCTTACTTTTTGAAAGTATGTGTTGCACATGCTACAATAAGGAAGTTCCAATACATCCCAGAAGGAGTGATTTTAAGTGTATGAAATCGCAATTATCGGCGGCGGTCCTGCAGGAGCAAGTGCTGCAATTTTTGCTGCTAAAGCAGGAAAGAAAACTCTTGTCATCGATAGTGACCAAAGTGTAACGAAACGTGCGTGGATACTAAATCACTATGGAGTAGCAGAGATTTCAGGACCGGACCTTGTCGCTGTAGGTAAGCAGCAAGCAACCCAATTAGGAGCTGAGATCGTTGCAGCCAAGGCAACGAAGCTGATCGCGGGAGATGAAGGTATTACGATTGAAACCGATGGGGAAACCTATGTCGCGAGTCATGTTATTATTGCCACTGGCATGTTCCTGGATGTGGCGGAAGCAAGTGGGGTTCGCACTAAGCCAGGTACGGAGCCGAGAATCAAAACAATTGTGGACTGCTCATCTGATGGCAGGACAAGCATTGACAACATTTGGGCCGCCGGCACAGTAGCAGGTGTGAGTATGCACACGATCGTCACCGCTGGAGATGGGGCTAAAGTTGCCATTAATGTTGTTAGCGAGCTCAATGGCGAACGGTATGTGGATCATGATGTTCTGAAGGCTTAAATGGCTTAAAAACAAAGAGATTTATGAAGTTGGATTTCTTGAATGCCACGGAATGCCCCTATATAGTTTCAAAGACTTCTCATTAGTTTACTTAACTACTGTGAAGTCTTTTTTTGCCGTCTTCGTGACATGAAGGGAGACGCGAAATGATAATTTCCTCAGTTGTGAAACATTTCTAGTTGATCAGCGTCTAGAAGGATGTAAGAAAAGCAGACTATCCGAAATCACACAAATTCAGGCACAATGGAGGAATGACAGATGAATAAAATGTACAAGGTGTTAGCAACCACATCCATTCTAGCGATGGCTGCCATGCCAATCGCCGCAAGTGCACAGAGTGTGTCACACGTAAACAAGCATTTTGGACAAGTAAATATACAACACCAGGATGTTCCACCCGCAACGACTCACAATGGTCACAATGGATTCATTGTTAACCAAGCGAACACTTCTCCTGGCACACTTGGTAAAATTACGGATTATGTCAACGATAAAACGGGGAAATTCATTACTGTAACAGGTCGCGGCCTTGCTGTAACGGATCAAAGCGAAATCGTTCTAGCTATTACGAAAAATACTAAAATTGTTGATTCCAAAGGTAAAAAGGTCTCTTTAAATAAGATCATAAATAAGAAAATGGTCGTTAAAGCCTATTACGGCGCCAACATTACGAGAAGCCTTCCAGCAAGGGGAACAGCGATAAAGCTTGTTGCCCAGGAACAAAGCTTCCTTGGTATAAACGGTACAATAACCGAAGTTAAAGATAACGGGATTGTCGTAAAAGGCACAGGTATCTATTCTTCGAAGGAAGAAACCGTAATGTTACGGTTTGCCCCTAAAGCCAAGATTTTAGATCAAGAGGGCAAAGCGATCAAAGCAAGCGCAATCCAACCAGGTATGAGCGTCAAAGCCTTCTATGGTCCAGCAGCCACGAAGAGTAATCCGCCTCAATCAACTGCAAATTATGTTTTGGTGGACACTAGAGTCCAAGAAACGGATCAGAAAACGGTTATAGGCACAGATGGGATTATCACAAACATCACAAATAGTTATGTCACTGTAATTGGGAATCCAATGGAAAAAGGTGGGGCGGATTACGTTGTTCTCAAAGTGGATGAGAAAACTAAAATCGTGGACCAGAACGGACAGCCATTAACTTTAGCTGCTCTGAAAAGTGATATTCGCATCGATGCCTACTATGGTGAAGTGATGACGATGAGCTATCCAGCTCAAACACATGCGGACAAAATCGTTGTTAAAGCAACGGAGGTTATAAAAGTTGAGGGTACGATCATGGCATCCGACCATACATCGGAAGGCCAAGTCTATGTCGATGTAGGCTCTGACCAATCCACAAACAACGATATTATTCTGAACATCTGGGAGAAGACAAAAGTGATCCCATTGCTATCATCTGGAACTGAATTGAGGGTGGGTACGAAAATTGTGGCATACCATTCTCCGGTCATGACACGTTCATTACCAGGAATCACGAATGCTGAAGTTGTAATCGTAACATCTGTTGATAATGCAGTAACCCCTAAATAATAGAGGGACTCACTTGTTCGAATATAAATAATAAAACAGGCTAAACGGTTGCCAAGGCAACACTGTTTAGCCTGTTTTATTTACAGCTTTCTATTCAGGTTCTATGAAATAAATTCTTGAACCCATACACCGTTGTAATAAGCTACACCAATTGTGGTGAAGTTAGCACTAAGAATGTTAGCGCGATGACCAGAGCTGTTCATCCATGCTGTCATGACTTCTTGCGGAGTACGCTGACCTTTGGCGATGTTCTCACCCGCACTGCGGTAGTTGATTCCGTATTGCTTCATCATGTCGAAGGGGGAGCCATAAGTCGGAGAAGTATGATCAAAGTAACCCTTGTTATACATGTCTTTCGCTTTATCCATAGCCATCTTGTTTAATGTAGCATTGGACATGCTAAGTGCGCTAAGTCCAGCCTTCGCGCGTTCCTGGTTCACAAGTGTAACTACTTGAGTGGCGTAGGCAGATGTTGCTTCAGTGCCCGTTCCTGTGTTCGTATCTGTTCCAGTTCCGTTATTGGAATTTCCGTTATTGGAGCCAGAGCCGTTATTCGTATTTCCGTTATTAGAGCCAGAGCCGTTGTTAGATCCTGTACCTGTGTTCGGTTTCGAAGGTTTAGAAGGTTCAGTGGGCTTACTTGGTTGAGTCACTTGACCGTTTCCAGTACCAGTGGACGGCTTTGTTAATTCCGGATATTTGTCTTTTAATTGCTGAAGTAATGCATTCAAATCGATACCTAAACGGCTATTTAATTGTGAGACTTGTAACTTCACGTAATTGTCTCCAGTTGTACTCGCTGCTGATGCAGCACCTACGCCTGTTGGAATGGAAATGGCGAGTGCCAGTGTTCCTAATATAAGAGTCTTCTTCAGACCTTTGCTGTTGTTCTTGTTCATGAATGATATTCCTCCCTTTGTTTGCCTACAGAGTTAGCTGTCGGGTTAGGGCTCAAAGTTACCCTGCCGCACAATAGCGACTTCACCCCAGTGAACTTGGGTTCTCCGCGTCCGTTGTGGACTTAGGCTTGGAATATCTCAAAGTCTATCAGCTAGATTCGCTTAAATCACTTTATAAATACTTCCAATTAGCTGGGATTTATCTTGTTTTTATTGCTAGATCAGTCCAAAATCTCTTAAATAATATAATTCTCATAATTAAATAAGGAGGAATTTCCAGGTGAAAAGGCGAATATACATTCGCATATATGCGATATAAAAGCCATTTTTCCAAATCATTTCTAATCAGAAAGGGAGCATTTGAGTGAAAATTGAAGCCCGAATTGCGTGGAAAGAGCCTTTTATAGTGGTAGGTCAGAAAATTCGTTATACACCGACACAGGATAAGGCACCTTCGGAGAATGAGATTTCTCATTTGTGGCAGCGGTTCAACCCTCGGGGACGTGAAATCAGTCACATTAACGGCGGAAGCTATGGACTATGCCTATTTGACGTGGATATGGTGCCGGGTAATCCATTTGATTACCTAGCAGGGGTCAGTGTTTCGTCCGTAGACCATGTTCCCGAGGGGATGATTGCTGAGTCATTACCTGGTGGTCTGTATTGTGTTATTCAACGGCGAGGACCTATCGACGAAATAGGGCAAGCCTTCAATTATTACTACAAGGACTGGCTCCCGAGTTCTGATTATACTTGTGCTGTTGGAGCAGAATTCGAGTATTATGATGAGCGATATTTAGGAAACGATCATCAGGATTCGATCATGGAGATTTGGTTTCCTATCCGCAGGAAACAGGCACTGCCTTTAGACAATCGAGTTGCGAGCGTATTCGTTCATGTGACGGACTTGCAACGTGCTGCCGAATGGTATAGTCAATTACTTGGATTGCCTTTAATGGAGGAAAGAATGAATGGAGGTCCAGTTTATTGGCTTGATTTCCCTGGCACGGGACTCATTCTCGACTCGAATCGGAATAACCGACAAAATCCGAATTGGAATGAGGATATGAAACCGATGTTCATACTACCGGTCACAGATATAGATCAAGCCTACACCTATATTCGAGAGAAAGCGGAAGTGCTCTCCGAGCCTGAGCACCACGGTTCTATGGCTTATTTCAATTTCAGAGATGTCGAAGGTCATGTAATCATGGCTTGTTGGAGTGCAGACGGGGGTCAGGAGGATCATTTTCCGGACACAACGCATCCAATCTCTGCACGAATTAGCGGGACCTTCGTGGATGTGAAGGATATGCGCAAAGCATCAAGCTGGTATACGAATTTACTCGGATTGCCAGTGGATGAACATTCCGCGACACAGTCCATTTATTCGGTACCCGTAGCACAAGGGAGCTCCTTGTTGTTAGATAGCAATCGCTATGTACAACAAGAAGCATTCAACATTCTCTTCATGTTCGATACTTGCAATATTCAAGCTGCTTATGACTACGCGCTCCATTGCGGAATGTCCTTTCATGGTCAACTTGAACACCATGGAGAAGTCTCCTTCTTCGTCTTGAAGGATCCGGATGAGAATTTGATTATGATTTGTCAAGATAAATCCAGATAAAGTCAAGAGGGCTTTGCATGTTCGTGTGCACCCCGATATAATGAAGGAACAAAATGACGGAAGGGGATATGTCGTGCCGCCACTGGACGAATTCGGACTCATTCGCGTCTGGACGGAAGGCCGTCAGTCCGCGGATTACCTTGCTAAGGCCGGTGTGACGCTAGGAATTGGGGATGACGCTGCTGTTGTATATGGGGGTTCCGCTTCTCAAGAGTGGCTGCTTGCTATGGATACGATGGTCGAGGAAGTTCATTTCCGTAATGTGACGATGAGAGAATCGGATGTCGGTTACAAAGCTCTCGCCGCTAACATTAGCGATATCGCGGCAATGGGCGGAATTCCGAAGTTTGCTCTAGTGTCAGTATGCGTACCCCCGTCATGGGATGCTGAACGGATGAAGCAATTATACGATGGGCTGTACTTATGTGCAGACCGATATGGCGTGGCTATTATTGGGGGAGACACCACATCGGCACCCCAGCAGCTTGTTGTATCCGTTACGGTTATGGGAACGGTTGAGGCGGGTCAAGCGATTCGCCGCGACGGTGCTAAACCTGGACAATTAGTGTTTTTGACGGGACCTACAGGATTGTCGGCCGGAGGTCTTCATGGTTTGCTGAAGAAGGCGACGGACAACGGAAAACATGCTTCAGAACCGCTCCCGCCAAGATTAGTACAAGCCCATCAACGACCGACACCATCCGTTAAAGCGGGGCGAATCCTGTTAGAGAAGGGTTGGGGCGCCTCGCTTAATGATGTGAGCGATGGAGTTGCAAGTGAAGCATGGGAAATAGCTGAAGCCTCACAGGTGGGGCTTATATTGAAGGAAGAGCTACTTCCCGTTTCAGGTGAACTAGCAGCCTATGCTCATCATAATGGCATCCAGCCTTTAGATTTTGTACTCTATGGTGGAGAGGATTATGTTCTCCTTGGAACAGTAGATAGGAAGTATGAGCTGTTGATGAGGGAATGCTTCCGTAAGGAAGGAATCCCTCTATTTTTCATAGGTGAAGTTGAAGATGGAACGCCTGCTGTTATAATGGAAAGCGTGTCTGGTGTAAGGAAACCAATAGAGAAGCGTGGTTATAATCATTTTTCGAAGGGATAACGTGACGGATGCAACGGAATCAGGAAGACGATTCACTAATGAGAATGGTTAGGGAAGCATCGACCGAGAAAGATACGATCGCTTTTGCTGAGGAATTAGCGAAGCTTGTTAAGCCTGGAACTGTTCTCGCATTGGACGGTGATTTAGGTGCAGGCAAAACGCGGTTCGCGCAAGCTTTCGCAGCTGCAATTGGCGTGCAAGGAATCGTGAACAGCCCGACTTATACGATTATTAAAGAATATGAGGGAGCTAAGCTCCCTTTTTACCATATGGATATCTATCGACTATCATTAGAAGAAGCGGATGAGCTGGGATTAGATGAATATTTCTATGGCGAAGGAGTCACTTTGATCGAATGGGCATCTCTAATAGAGCCTATTCTTCCGTCTGAGCGTTTGCATATTCATCTGGAGACGACGGGTTCCGAATCGCGGAAAATCACCTGCCAGCCCATTGGGCGAGAGTACGAATTATGGTGTAGACAATTACAGGTACAAGCAGTAAAAGAGGAGGGTCCGACAGCATGAAGCGATATGAGAAGAAAAGTGATGATAGTTCCGTGACGGTGTTGTCGTTCGATACATCGACTGCAGCGTTTACGGCGGCCATTGTCAGGGATGGTATCCTAATCGACTCTATTATCTCTTTCACAGAGCGTAATCACTCCGTTAGAATTTTATCTGAAATCAAGGAGCTTCTTAGCCGCAATGGTTTGCAAGGTACTGACTTGGACGCTGTTGCAGTTGGACAAGGACCAGGTTCTTATACGGGAGTCCGAATTGCGGTAACGGCAGCCAAGACATTAGCGTGGGCTTGGAGCAAGCCGCTTATTGGCGTATCTAGCTTAGAAGCTCTAGCATATGGAGCATGGCAGGGACTTCAGGAAGCTAACGAGGACATGGCACAGGATCGCGATACTTGGATTATCCCGCTAATGGATGCTCGCAGGGGCCAAGTGTATACTTCGCGTTTCACGACCGATCATTGTGGCAAATGGGAAGCCGTAGATGGTGATGGAATCCGCTTGATCGTAGATTGGGCTAAGCGAATTGAGGAGGAGGCAACTCTTGAATCGCAGGTTGCTGCAATCTGGTTCGTCGGGGAGACCGCTCCCCATCAAGCGACGATTGAGTTAGCAGAGCAGTCCGGAGCTAGGCTGCGTATTATGGCGTGCGATATGAATGCGGCAGCAGTGGGCCAGCTTGCAGAGCTTCGTTTTCGACGAGGAGAGCGAGATGATATTCATACATTCGTACCTAATTATACGCAGATAACGGAAGCAGAAGCGAAGCTTCTCGCTGCTTCGCGGGGAGAGTGACCTTATGATCTATCGGTTGATGAATTTTGACGATATCGACACGATTGTGGAAATCGAACGTGAGGTTTTTACAGCTCCGTGGTCGGCCGATGCTTTCCGCAATGAGTTAACACAAAATCTGTTCGCTAAGTATATGATCATGGAGCTTGAGGGCACCATTCTAGGTTACGGCGGCATGTGGTTGATCATTGATGAAGCGCATATTACGAACATTGCCATTAGAGAACGATATCAAGGGACGGGCAATGGGAAAAAGCTGCTTTCAGAAATGATGAAAACGGCCTATTTTCTCGGTGCAAGGCGAATGACTTTAGAGGTTCGAGTTTCTAACGAAATCGCACAGTCCTTATATCGTAAAATGGGATTTTATCCATCCGGTGTTCGACCTGCGTATTACTCTGATAATTTGGAGGATGCGCTTATTATGTGGGCAGACTTAGTGCCCGAAGACAACGAAGATTTGGAAGTCGCAGGAGCGGCAGAGGGGGAAGAAGCATGAGCGACATGAACAGCTCGACAGGTCCCTCTTCGGATAGTGATTACTTGCTGCTAGCAATCGAAACAAGCTGCGATGAAACGTCAGTCGCACTCGTTCGAAATGGACGGGAAGTGCTGTCTAATATCATTTCTAGTCAAATTGAAACACATAAGAAGTTTGGTGGTGTCGTTCCGGAGATCGCGTCGCGGAAACACGTGGAAAGCATTACGATTATTATTGAGCAAGCCCTTCGCGAAGCGGGAGTGAGCTTGCCCGATATTGATGCAGTTGCGGTGACGCAAGGTCCAGGTCTGATTGGAGCGTTATTAGTCGGAGTTGTGGCAGCGAAAAGCTTATCTTTGGCGTTGGACGTTCCTCTCATTGGCACGCATCATATTGCAGGTCATATTTATGCTAATCATTTGGTCGGAGATATCATATATCCAGCGATTGCACTTGTCGTTTCCGGTGGACATACAGAGATCGTATTGTTAGAGGAAGAAGGGAAATTCCGCATTATCGGCAGAACTAGAGACGATGCCGTTGGGGAGGCTTACGATAAGGTTGCAAGAGCACTTCATTTTCCTTATCCGGGTGGACCTTATGTGGACAAGCTTGCCCAAGAAGCAACGGAGGAAGTGGTGCTTCCGCGAGCTTGGTTAGAGCCTGATTCCTATGATTTCAGCTTCAGTGGTTTGAAATCTGCTGTTCTATCGGAGATCAATCGCTCCCGAATGAAGGGGGAGTCTCCTGATTTCTCCGCGCTAGCTCGCGGGTTCCAACAATCCGTTATTGATGTGGTTACGACAAAAGCGATTCGCGCAGCGAAGGAGTTCGGCGTTCGTCAGATGCTTCTGTGCGGTGGGGTCGCAGCAAATCGAGGGTTGCGGGATCGACTTAGCTCGTTGTGCGAGGAAGCTGGCTTGCCCTTGCTCATCCCAACGAACAAATTGTGTACTGACAATGCAGCCATGATCGCTGCGGCGGCTGATTTGAAATATCGGAGAGGGCAATTCTCTTCCTTGGATTTGAAGGCCGAGCCGATATTGTCGTTGGAAGATTGGTCGGTATGAAAATGAATTGAACAAGGAATTGAACAAATAAATTTGCACAAATGAATTGACAGATTATTTTATGGTGAATATAATAAGAACCAATCCCCAAGGGGAACATACTTAAGCAAACGCGATGAACAGGAATAGTAAGGTACTCCCTGAATTCAGAGAGCTGCGGGACGGTGCAACGCAGTAGACGGGAACCAGAAACTCACCTGGGAGCGGATGAATGGAACATTCGGAATTGAGAACCGATGCGTACATTCATACGGTTAACCCCCGTGATCAGGCACAAAGCGGATATTTCCAGCCATGCTAAGCTAAGAGGGCAATCGGAAATATCAACAAGAGTGGTACCGCGGATGGCTAAATAAGCCCACCGTCTCTTATACAGAGACAGTGGGCTTTTATATATTTATACGCAATGAACGGGAGTAGTAGAGTTTCCTCTGGAGCAGAGAGCTGCGGGTTGGTGCGACGCAGACGAAGAGGGATTCGAACTCGCCCGGGAGCGGATCGGTGGAAGAGAACTTGGCTAAATTAGCTGGGTTCTGGTACATCGCTACGGTTGGCCCTCGATATCGGGCGCTCGTGATTTCCAATCGACCGAACGAATGGAGATCACGCACAAGTGGGAGGATCAATTCGTCCGTCGGAAGACGAACCCCTCCAAGCAGAGTGGTACCGCGGCGGCTTACAAGCCCGTCGTCTCTAGCCTTAAGAGACGACGGGCTTTTTCTGTTATCCGGTAGCAGTCATAGGTAGCGCGCCTACTGCTTCTGGAATTCTGTACCCGTCGTTCTCTTAGATTGATCGGACATCCCAATTGGGATGAATCTAAGGAGGTTAAACCTATGACAACGAATACTAACACAACCACTACGAATGCAAGTACTAACACTGATGTAAATACAATCATAATGCCTGCAGCAGCTAAAAGACGCATTCAAATTTTCGATACAACGCTAAGAGATGGCGAGCAAGCACCGGGTGCCTCCATGAAACCAGAGCAGAAAATCGTCATTGCTCGCCAACTGGCACGTATGGGTGTTGATATTATCGAGCCAGGCTTCCCAGTCTCTAGTCCTGGCGAATTTCAAGCGATCCAGCAAATTTCACGAGAGCTTCAGAATGTGGAAATTTGTGGATTCGCCCGCTGTGTTCAGGCGGATATTGACTCGGCTATCGCGGCAACTCAGGATGCTGCTCGTCGTAGATTGCATCTGTTCATCTCCTCTTCGCAGATTCATCTCGATTTCCAGCTGCGCAAGACGCAGGATCAAGTGATTGAGATGCTTCGCGGAATGGTTGCTTATGGCAAGCAATTCGTCGATCAGATCGAATTTTCCCCGATGGATGCTTCTCGCTCCAGTGAGGAGTTTCTGTTCAGAGTGGTAGAAGCAGCGATTGAAGAAGGAGCAACGATCATTAATATCCCAGATACGATGGGGTATGCGCTACCTGAGGAATTTGGTCCCCTGTTCACTCGTGTTCGAGAAGGCGTTCGGGGCGGAGATAAAGTCGTCTATAGCACGCATTGTCATAACGATCTGGGTCTGGCGGTTGCGAATAGCCTTGCTGCTATCCGTCATGGCGTTACGCAGGTCGAAGTCAGTGTGAATGGTGTGGGTGAACGCGCAGGGAATTGCTCCTTGGAGGAGCTGGTTATGGCGATTGAAACTCGGGGCGACTCCATGGGTGTCGAAACAGGGATTGCGACAGAGCACATCTTCGAAACATCCCGTATGGTAAGCCGTACGATGCATTTTCCAATTGCGTTCAACAAGCCGATTGTCGGTCGTAATGCCTTCCAACATGAATCCGGCATCCATCAGGATGGATTGCTTAAAAATCGTAACACCTATGAGATCATGGATCCGGAAGCCATGGGTATTCCACGTAGCATGATTATTCTGGGTAAGCATTCTGGACGCCATGCCATTAAGCATCGGATAGCTGAATATGGGATTAAGCTGGGCGATTCCGAGATGGAGGATTTGTACAACCGCTTTAAGGAAAAGGCGGATGAGCTGAAAATTATTACGGATGACGTATTGATGCAGTTGGTTGGTGAATCGACAAATACGATCGTGCAGCCGTACGCCTTGGTCGACCTTCAAGTGCTGGCCGGTTCCAATCGTTCTCGGATTGCATCTGTCACCATATTCAGTTCGGAGGATGGGGTAGAGCGCACCTATACAGGAGCTGGAGATGGCCCACTTGAAGCGGTTATCCAATGTATTCGCGAGGCAATGCCAGTCGATGCCGTGTTCGAGGATTTGGAGCTTCATTCCTTATCCACAGGAGAGGATGCTTCCGGTGAAGCTGTTGTCACGGTAGTAAGCGGAGGGCAGCGAAACATCGGTACCGCAATCCATAAGGACATCATACTGGCAGCCGCGAAGGCTTATGTATCAGCGGTTAATGGTGTCATTCTTGCTCGTAAAATGAGTGAATCCCGGCAAGAAGCTGTAGGGGAATGAGGGGGCAGGAACTCGGTCCTTAGTTTATTCATAGGAGAGGCGAATTCCCTTGGAGAAAATGATTCAGTATTACAGTGTTTTTGATGAATGGGGCCGTTTGGATCGTGAACCTATTGAATTTAGGGTTAATTTTCATCATATCTGTGCGAACCTCCCTGTGAATGGCCGAGTTTTGGATATCGGAGCGGGACCAGGGAAGTATTCGATTGAGTTAGCGAAACGTGGTTATGAGGTTACATTAGCGGATCTTACACCAAAGCTTGTCGAGTTAGCGAAGCTTAAAGCGCATGAGTCTGGAGTGGCATCGCGATTCAGTGGATTTCATGTCGACGATGCCCGAGATCTTGGGCGGTATGCAGATGAGCAGTTTGACGCATGTATCATGCTGGGGCCGTTGTATCATTTGCAAACTAAAGCTGATCGTGTGAAAGCTGTGGAAGAGATGCATCGTGTTACGAAAAGGGGCGGAGTTGTTTTTGTTGCTTTTATGTCTAAAATCAGGCATCTGACGACGTCCATGTTGTTCCCCATGACATGGAAACCAAACGATACGATTAACGGGATTAAGGAGTTTCTTGCTACGGGAGTTTTCAACCATCAAGATGAGGGGAGATTTACGGGCGCCTATTACTACGATATCGATGAGGTTAAGCCCTTCATGGAGGCTCATGGTTTCGAGAGTCTGAAACTGATTGGATCTGGAAGCATTGCAGGAGCCATGACACCGGAGCAATGGGACTATTGGCGGCAGCAAGGAGATGAAGCATTCGATCAGATTGTACAGTTAATTATGGAGGCGTCGGAAAGCCCTTATATACTGGGGAGTTCGTCACATCTGCTCTATATAGGTAGAAAAGAATAGATTCATTGTTGATTGTGGGCTCCTATAAGCATATTGCTTAAGGAGTCCCTTTGCTATGTTGTTATAGTGCTGCAGTTAGGTCAAACCGAACTGTAGCGCACAAATGGACATCGAAGACGGTTGTAGATAGGCGTAACAACAGTACTTTTTTGCGATGTGGACAAAGTTATCCACAACCCATGTGTATAGTGTGGACAATGTACAAAATGTGCTGGTACATCAATCATTGAATGATATTGAAAATGGGATTAGTTTTTGCAAAAAAAAGTGTGGACAATGTGGATACTGTGGATAAAACGGTGGAAAACTGTACCATTCTTCAAAAATACGACAAAAAAAGCCTGCGTAGCCAATAGTTCGAGGAAGTTCTAACAACACCTCTGATCACTATTGGCCTTTGCAAGCTGTGCATAACTGTGTGAATATCTTTTTCGAAGCCATTTCGAACGCGAAAGCTTACTCTTCCATTAAAGCTTCCCATGTTTTATAAACATCTTCTAAGGCTAGACGTTTCTGTTCTGCTTCGGCCTGTTTCTCTCTTAGCTTCATATAATCCGTTACCATTTCCGGAGAAGCCATTTCGAGCTCAAGCACGGAAAGCTCCTCCTCGAACCGAGCAATATCCGCTTCGGCTTGCTCCCGTTTACGAGTACGTGCTCTATCTTCACGCTTTGCTTGCTTATCCGCTTCGTAATTGCTTAAGGCACCTTGAGCAGGCTGCGAAGAGGTATCGTTCTGTGACGCTTCCCATTCTTGCATTTCCTGCTTTTTAGCAACCATTTCGTCATAATTTCCTAGGAAATGTTCAGTGCCGTCCGGTGCCAGTTCGACAATTCGATCGGCAATCCGATTAAGAAAGTAGCGATCATGAGAGACGAAGATCAATGTTCCCTCGTATTCATCCAGTGCGGCTTCAAGCACTTCGCGGCTCATCAGATCCAGATGGTTCGTCGGCTCATCGAGAAGAAGGACGTTTGCTTTGAGCAGCATGAGCTTAGACAGGGCAACCCGTGCCTTTTCACCACCACTTAAAGCACTGACTTTCTTACGGACATCGTCTCCGCTGAATAGGAAATTACCAAGCACAGTGCGAATCTCTGCTTCGGGATGCTGGGCATAGGCACTCCATACTTCCTCTAATACCGTATTGGATGGATTAAGCTCGCGTTGCTCTTGATCGTAATAACCAAGCGAGACACCAGCCCCCCACTCAAAGACTCCCGCTCGTAGTGGAAGCCTATCGATAAGTGCGCGCAGCAGCGTTGTTTTCCCGACACCGTTAGGACCGAGCAAGGCAAGCCTTTCTCCTCGTTTAACCTCAAAAGTTACATTGCTAAACAATGGAGCCATATCTTCCTTCGGAGCTGCAGCACAATTAAAGGCCCTAAGTACCTCTTTACCACTTCGACGCTCTGTAGAGAATGAGAAATTCGCTTGGCGAAGTGTGCCGGGCTTCTCTAGACGTTCGATCCTCTCGAGTGCATTACGTCTGCTCTGCGCACGTCGAGTCGTGGTGGCACGTACGATATTGCGTTGTATGAAATCTTCCATTTTCGATATTTCCTTACGCTGCTGTTCAAAAAGCTTAAGCTGTTGATCGAAAGCGGCTGCTTTCAAATCCATGAAACGACTGTAGTTCCCTGTGTACCGAGTTGCCGCATGACGCTCGATCTCCAGGATGGATGTGACGGTGGCATCGAGAAAATAGCGATCATGAGATACGATGACCATGGCACCTGCATAAGATCGTAAATATTGCTCTAACCAAGTCAGTGTTTGGATATCCAGATGATTGGTAGGCTCATCGAGTAACAATAACTCGGGTTGGACAAGTAATAGCCTCGCTAATGCGAGTCTAGTCCGTTGTCCACCGCTAAGAGAAGAGACCTCAGTTTCAGGTGCGAAGCTCCCAAAACCCATCCCGTGGAGAATGCTGCGGATTCTGTTTTTCATTTCATACCCGCCACTCTCACGGAACTTCTCGCTGACATCGGCATATTGCACGAGTAATGCCTCGTAGCGTTCTGAATTTTCAAGCTCCACCGGATCGGCGATCCGAGCTTCTAATTCCTGCAATGCTCTTTCTTGGTCGAGCAGAGGTCCGAAAGCAGAATTCATTTCCTCCCAAATTGTACGGTGTCCTTGTAAACCGCCGTTTTGGGCCAAATATCCAATCTTTAACTCTCTAGGCTTAGATACCGAACCTGTATCTGCAGTCAGCTCCCCGGCTAATATGCGCAAGAAAGTAGATTTTCCGGCCCCGTTGACACCGACCAGACCGATTCTGTCTCGTTCATTGATTAATAGTGAAACTCCGTCAAGAACGGGTGTAACACCATAATGTTTAGTAATGCTGGATGCATGTAAAAGCAAGAGGAATCCCTCCGAAATATTCATTTTGATCTTGATCCAAGTGTACCGTAAACCTGTTAGAAAAGTCCAAGCCCTTATTCTTTGGCGAAATTAGGCATTAAATGATAAAATGATAATAGATTTTCACGGACTTTTAAAGGTAGGCTTTTCACTAATGGATGAAACCCAAGAAAATTTCGATAAAACGAGATGGCGTCGTCAGATGGCAGCAGTTAGGGATAGCTTATCTCTCGAGGATAGAGAGCAACGTTCCCTTAAGTTATGTAGTCTTTTGGAGCAGAATATGCTCCGTATAATAAGAAATCGGTTAAATCGTCCTTTGAATTTGTGTGCTTATGCGCCCTTTCGCTCGGAGGCCTCGCCTTTACCATTGCTTGAATGGTGTTGGGAGAAGGGGGACCAAATCTTTGCCCCAAGAATGTTGTCAGACAAAGAAGGAATGGAGCTGCGCAAGGTCGAAACCTTGTCTAACTGGATTCCCGGAAGATGGGGAGTACCGGAGCCGGATCCGAAGTGCACTTCTTTATTGGAAATAACGCAGCCCGTTGATGTGGTGCTCGTACCTGGTATGGCCTTTAATCTGCAGGGTGGGAGATTGGGTTACGGTGGGGGTTACTATGATCGTTTGTACGCTGAAATAGAGCAGACACGTAACGATAATACACAATGGATCGGTTTTGCCTACGCAAATCAAGTTGTAACAGAGCGGTTGCCGATGGAGTCGCATGATCTCCGATTAAATGGTCTAGCGACGGATGAACAGGCCATTTGGTTCTAATGGGGGGATAGATGATGGATAACAATGAGGATAAGCTAACACATTTCAACGATCAGGGTCGTGCAAGGATGGTAGATGTATCGGATAAGGAAGTAACGGTGAGAACCGCCATTGCCGAAGGTCAAGTGACGATGGCACCTGGTACACTACAGCGTATCCGAGATCGATCCGTAGCCAAGGGGGATGTGCTAGCGGTTGCACAAATCGCAGCGATTCAGGCAGCTAAAAAAACATCGGATTGGATACCGATGTGTCATCCTCTTCCATTGACAGGTGTGAATGTTCATTTCTCGGATAATGGTGAAGACACGTTAACGATTACTGCTGAAGTTAAAACGACGGGGAAGACAGGTGTGGAGATGGAAGCATTAACGGCTGTCTCCGCGGCTGCGCTAACTGTTTATGATATGTGTAAGGCATTGCAGAAGGATATAGTTATTGGACCTGTTAAGCTTCTTATAAAGACAGGCGGCAAAAGCGGGGATTATGCCTTGGCTGCCGAATAGTCGAATTAATGGAACATGATAATGCTCGTACTCATGGGTGCGGAGGGATGAATAATGCGTTGGAAAGTTGCTTTATTGACAGCTAGTGACAAAGGCTCGCGCGGGGAACGCGAAGATACAAGTGCTCAAGTTATACGTGAATTAATTGAAGAGGAATTACATGGTGATATCGTCGATTACCGGATCGTACCAGACGATCAAGACGAAATTCGTGCCGCTCTTATTGAAATGGCTGATTACTTTCAAGCGGACCTCGTATTGACGACGGGAGGGGTTGGGCTCGCCTATCGGGATGTTACACCTGAAGCAACGCTCATGATCGCAGAAAGAATTGTACCTGGGATTCCCGAAGCTATGCGCGCGACCGTCACTCAGCGCTCACGCGAAGGAATACTGTTTCGCGGAATATGTGCGATTCGCGGTCGGACCTTGATTCTGAATTTGCCAGGTGATCCAAAAGGAGTTCATGATCATTTGATGGCAATCATGGATATTCTTCCTGAAGCACTTGACCAGGTGAAAGGTTTACGAGGGGAGAATACGAAGTGACAGCTTCTAGGTTACCTTCGGATATGAACTCGGATACTCATTCAACCTTAATTAGCTCCTCTCTATTAAGAGAAGTTAAAGTTGAGGATGCTATCGGAATGGTGCTTGCTCATGATCTCACCCAAATTATTCCGGGTGAGTTTAAAGGGAGGCTGTTCCGTAAAGGCCACGTCGTCGTCAGCGATGACATTCCTAAGCTGAAAGATATAGGTAAAGAAAATCTGTACGTTATTGAGCTTGCTCATACTGATCTACATGAAGATGATGCTGCACTCCGGATGGCAGTTTCTTTGTGCGGGGCTAACACCGTGTTCGGACAACCGCATGAAGGCAAAGTTTCCATAAAATCCGAAATTACGGGATTAGCTCGTATTTCAGGTGAGGTCGTTGATGAGATTAACCGTCTCGGTGAAATCGCTTTGGCTACGATAACGACTCATCGTGTGGTGAACCCAGGTGATGCTTTGGCGGCCACTAGAGCTATTCCACTTATCGTACCTGAGGACAAAGTGCGAGCAGTCGAGAAAATAGCGGAGGAATACCGAAAAAAGCACAATGTCGCACCGGTGAGCGTAAGGCCATTTCGGTCGCTCAATGTTGGCTTGCTGACAACGGGAAGTGAAATATTCACGGGTCGAATAACAGATAAGTTTGGTCCTGCGGTAAGGGCTAAGCTTGAAGCATTAGGCTCAGAAGTTGCTGAACAACGATTTGCACCCGATGATCGACATAAAATTGTCAATGAAATTCACTATTTCCTGAAACAAGGTTATGATATGATACTCGTGACTGGTGGAATGTCGGTAGATCCCGATGATCGAACACCCGGGGCAATTGCTGAAGCGGGAACGGATATCGTTAGTTATGGCACGCCAATGCTGCCTGGATCGATGCTTCTGTTTGGATACTTAAAGGGTGTGCCGATATTTGGCTTACCTGGATGCGTCATGCATGATCCGTATACTTCTTTTGATGTTTTGTTGCCGAGAATATTGGCTGGGGATTGTATCGTTAAGGAAGATATCGTTGATATGGGTTACGGCGGACTTCTTCGCTGTTAAGTATCCTGCATATAATATGTACAATTATGGAGGGCTAACGAATGGGTGGAATTGGTGCTTCAGGAATCATATTGCTTGTACTTATCGCTTTGCTACTATTTGGTCCGAACAAGCTACCTGAGTTAGGAAGAGCTTTCGGCCGCACGCTGCGTGAGTTCAAGAAGGGCGCGAACGATCTGCTGGATGATACTAAGGATCGTCAAGCTAACCGTGTGGACGTCTCTCCTGAAGAGGCGGAGAAACCAAAGGCGGAACGGCGTCTCCCGGAATAAACGGGATGGACAAGGAATGAATAAAGGGGCTGTCCCTCGCCGCAGATGATCCATTTGCGAACGGGGGCAGCCCTGTTGTCGTATGAATTGATTTGTCGTAGTCCACTTGTATGGAGGTGAGAATAGAAATGAGTGAAAATTCTAGCTCTACGCGAGAAGACCCATGGATGCCGCTTACAGAGCATTTGGGAGAGCTACGCAAACGGATTATTTATAGCTTAATCGTTTTTGTTCTCGGATTGGTTGGAGGGTTATTCGGATCTCAGCCAGTGTTCGATTATTTGGTTGCGGCTGCTCCGATTGACAATCTGGATTTGCATGCTTTCTCACCATGGGATGCAATTGGGCTCTATATGAAGTTCGCTATATTAATTTCCTTCATCATTGCTATTCCATTTACTGTGTTTCAGTTGTGGGCTTTTGTTCGGCCTGCGCTAGGTGTTAAGGAGCAGAGGGCTACGCTACAATTTGTACCTTGGGCTTTAGTTATGTTCCTGATCGGATTAGCCTTTTCCTATTTTGTTGTGTTTCCTATGGCTTTTCTATTCACAGAGAAAATCACGGATAACTTGGGTTTGGAACAGACGTATGGAGTAACTCAGTACTTCTCATTCTTATTCAACATCCTACTTCCCATATCCTTATTGTTCGAGCTTCCACTAATCATCTTATTTTTGAGCAGAATTGGAATCTTGACGCCCCAAATACTTAAAAAAATGCGGAAGATCGCTTGGTTTATCTTAATTATTATTGGTGTCATGGTTACGCCTCCGGACGTCGTATCGGATTTGCTTGTTGCTGTACCCCTCATCTTACTATATGAACTCAGCGTAATTTTGTCGAAAATCGCATATGGAAAACGCATGAAAATTCGTGAGGAGAAAGAACTAGAGCAGGACGATTAACTTGCCCCCACCTTCTCGGTCATAGGTTTTATTTTTTCTCCGATAAAGAAACAAAAAGCTTCAAATTTCGATATTCTAAAACGGAAAAATATGGTACACTTGTTCAAAGTAAGGGCTTACATGGGCTATTATGGGAGGGACAAGTGTATGCGCGATATGACATTAGGTCGTAAAGTCACGATTGGGTACTTAGGTATGGTTGTATTGTTAATCATTGCGTGCTTACTATTACTGACAGGAATGGATGTTGGGAAGAATAAGACCCTGTTCATCGAGCTAATTGTTATTTTCGTGATTTTGGCAGGAGCAGGCGGTTTCGGACTAAAGTGGTTGATAACTAATCTCACTGATTCTATCGGTGCTGTAACGGGTACACTTCGGAATATTGCTTCTTCTGGAGGAGATCTCACTAGACGTATACATATTCGCTCCACGGATGAGATGGGTGATCTGGCTGGAGCGGCGAATCAGATGCTTGATGGATTACAGAAGATGATGAAAGAGCTTCGTGAAAGCACTGCAGAGCTAGCTGCATCCGCGATATTGCTTAAGCAAGGTGCGGATGAGAATGCCCGAGTGAGCAGTGAAGTTTCCAAAGCGGTAGAGAAGGTAGCAGCAGGCTCAGAGACTCAAGTTGCTCAGTCTCAGGAAATATCTGCTACGATGCAGGAGACGCTTGATGGTTTGAATCAGGTCGCTGGAACAACAACAGGAGTTTCTGATGCGGCACAAACGACTGTAAGCCGTGCAGCAGCAGGCTCAGTATTGTTGCAATCGACTTCTGGAGAAATCGCTCAAGTAGATAAGGCATTCCGTTCCCTGCAAGAGGTCGTTAGAGGGTTGAATGATAAATCCGAAGAAGTACGTGAAGTTATCGGATACATATCGGAAGTTGCTAACCAAACCAATTTGCTTGCGCTAAATGCTGCTATTGAGGCTGCTCGTGCAGGTGAACATGGACGTGGATTTGCTGTTGTTGCAGGGGAAATTCGTAAGCTTGCGGATCAGACACAACAATCCGCTGTTCAGATTGGAAATACGATAGGCACAATGTCGGGCGATATTGGCAGGGTTGCTACTATGTTCGAGCAAAGCGCCGGTCAAGTATTCTCTGCAGTTGAAGGCATGCATAATGCGGAGGAAACATTCCGTGATATCGTGGATAAGGTCGGTATGCTTAGCGCCAACATTGTGGATGTTGCGGCTTCTGTCGAGCAGATGTCTGCGGGAAGCACATCTGTTGTTCAATCGATTCAAGACATTTCGCGGATTACGGAAGAGACTGCATCCTTCACTGAACAAGTATCAGCGATGACAGAGCAGCAATTATCCTCCACGGAAGAGATGGCGCGGACGGCTGAGAACTTAAGCTCGATGGCATCTCGCCTGAAAGGCTTGGTAGGAAACTTCAAGACCTAAATGAGTTTATTCTTAATTAAGGCAATAAGAAATCAATAAATGGCTTGTTTGCTGGATGCGGATCTGCAGGAATTGCAGATCCGCATTTTTTTGTGCAGCATTTAACGTAAAAGGACTTGAAAACCATCCGTAAAAACCGTATCATAGAAAATGGTTATTAGCACTTAACACAATCGAGTGCTAACAGAGAATGGCTTCAAAAATCACACCTATTTAAGAAGGAGGCTATTTACATGATTAAACCTTTGGGTGACCGCGTTCTAGTAGAAGCGAACGCAAAAGAGGAAAAAACGATTAGCGGTATTGTATTGCCGGATAATGCGAAAGAAAAGCCGCAAGAAGGAACAATTATTGCGGTAGGTAGCGGAGCTTTGACTAAAGACGGTGAACGGATCGCGCTCGAAGTGAAAGAAGGCGACCGTGTGTTGTTCTCTAAATATGCAGGTACAGAAATCAAATATGAAGGTAAAGAATATTTGATTATGAAAGAAAGCGATATTCACGCGATCGTAGGCTAATCCATAACAGATCATAAGGAGGGTAATTAACGATGGCTAAGGAAATTAAATTTAGTGAAGATGCTCGTCGTGCGATGCTTCGCGGTGTTGATGCATTGGCGAACGTAGTAAAAGTAACACTAGGACCAAAAGGTCGTAACGTTGTACTTGAGAAAAAATTCGGTTCCCCACTTATCACTAACGATGGTGTAACAATTGCTAAAGAAATCGAGCTAGAAGACGCATTCGAGAACATGGGTGCTCAACTAGTTAAAGAAGTAGCAACGAAAACAAATGACATCGCTGGTGATGGTACAACAACTGCAACAGTTCTTGCTCAAGCGATGATTCGCGAAGGTCTGAAAAACGTTACAGCTGGTGCTAACCCTATGGTTATCCGTAAAGGTATCGATAAAGCGGTTAGAGCTGCAGTAGAAGAGCTTCAAAAGATTTCCAAGCCAGTTGAAGGCCGCAACGATATCGCTCAAGTTGCTGCAATCTCTGCTGCGGATGACGAAGTTGGCCAACTGATTGCGGATGCTATGGATAAAGTCGGCAAAGACGGCGTTATTACAGTTGAAGAATCCAAAGGCTTCAACACGGATCTTGAAGTTGTAGAAGGTATGCAATTCGACCGTGGATACATTACACCTTACATGATTACGGACACAGACAAGATGGAAGCTAATCTTGATAACCCGTTGATCCTAATTACAGATAAGAAAATCTCGAACATCCAAGAGATCTTGCCTGTTCTAGAAAAAGTTGTTCAAGCCGGCAAGCAATTGCTGATCATCGCAGAAGACATCGAAGGCGAAGCATTGTCTACGTTAGTAGTTAACCGTCTTCGCGGTACATTCACTTGCGTTGGCGTTAAAGCTCCAGGCTTTGGTGATCGTCGTAAAGCAATGCTTCAAGACATCGCGGCTCTTACTGGCGGTCAAGTGATCACAGAAGAACTCGGCTTGGAACTGAAATCCACAACTGTTCAACAGTTGGGTACAGCTCGTCAAGTGCGTGTAAATAAAGAAAACACGATCATCGTTGATGGTGCTGGCGACAAAGCTGACATCGATGCTCGCGTAAACCAAATCAAAGCTCAAATCGAAGATACGACTTCCGACTTCGATCGTGAGAAATTGCAAGAACGTCTTGCTAAATTAGCTGGCGGTGTTGCGGTAATCAAAGTTGGCGCAGCGACTGAAACTGAACTGAAAGAGCGCAAGCTTCGCATCGAAGATGCTTTGAATGCGACTCGTGCAGCAGTTGAAGAAGGTATCGTTTCTGGTGGTGGTACTGCACTCGTTAACGTATACAATGCTGTTGCAGCTGTTAAAGCTGAAGGCGACGAGAAAACAGGCGTGAACATCATTCTTCGCGCACTGGAAGAGCCAATCCGTACAATCGCGGCTAACGCTGGCCAAGAAGGTTCCGTTATCGTTGAGCGTCTGAAGAAGGAAGCTGTTGGCACAGGCTACAACGCAGCATCTGGCGAATGGGTTAACATGTTCGAAGCTGGAATTATCGACCCTGTTAAAGTAACTCGCTCCGCGTTGCAGAACGCTGCTTCCGTAGCTGCTATCTTCTTAACAACAGAAGCGGTTATCGCTGACAAGCCAGAACCAAACAAACCAGCAGGCGGCATGCCTGATATGGGCGGAATGGGCGGCATGATGTAATAAGGGCGAATCCTTGCGTAGCAAGGGATTCTCCTCGGGGCAACACTGATTGCCCACATTTTTCCTACATTCTGTAAAATGAAAACACTGTAGAGTGATGAAAATTGCTCTACGGTGTTTTCTCTTTTTAAACATTTAAGAAGGCTTCATATAGTGAGGGCTCAAATTGAATGACGGAGCGCACGAACGGGGTGTTCTCTCCTAAATTTACCTAACATTAAGGATTCCCCTTCGATTGTTATTGGAAGTGTGGTATATATTAATAATAACAAACCAATTGTTGACAAAGATAAGGAACCCACATGACCATACACAAAGAAACTACGCTCCATGAATGGGTATCGGTTTCTCCATTAGCCATTCATGATTTTCTCGATATTTCGGTAATGTTAACTGAAATGGTATACAACATACATAAACAGAATGAGACGATTGGCGCATTAAATCCTAAGA
>NZ_JAMZCY010000004.1 GCF_024519285.1 Cohnella sp. WQ 127256
TCACCCGTCCGCCACTAACCTCATCAGGAGCAAGCTCCATCAGAGATTCGTTCGACTTGCATGTATTAGGCACGCCGCCAGCGTTCGTCCTGAGCCAGGATCAAACTCTCCATAATAGTGAAGCCGAAGCTTCGTATTAAAGAGCCTTGAAGGCTCAATCTTTACAACTGGTTTGTCTTCCGACAGCCGAAGCCATCTTCCGACGTTTTGTTCGTTTTCTTACGCTCGATGTTCAGTTTTCAAAGAACAATTTGTGATTCGTTCGACTCGCTATTTGTCGGCTTGTCGTGCGCCCTCTTGAAGCGGCTTAAATAATATATCACAGCCACCTAGACGATTGCAACTGTTTTTATTGAGGAAATTTAATACAGTTAACATTGCATATAGCTAATTACTTTCTTTGAATGTCATCGCTATTCCACTCTAATGAAGCTATTATTCCTGAACTATCTATTTAACAGCGTAATGGTATTAAACAATCGTTGTCAGGCCTAAGAATAATTGTTTCTGTGCTATATATGCGTGAAACGCTAACTCAGATGGAATTAAACCGCTCCCAGCGGCTTAGTGCTCATCATTTCTCGACTTTCGCCCCTGCAGTTTTGAACCCGCCTATTCTAGACTTCCGGGTCATTAGTCCACTTCAGTCGGCTGAGAGTGGATTGCGTGATTTAGGCGAACACCATTCTTAAGAGATTATCCTACTTACAGCTACAATACCTATTGCCTTCCCTGTCAATTTGAATTACATTTAATACAAGTAAACTCATCGACATTGAGGTGATTCAATATGCGCGAAGTTCCAATGAGGTATGTAAAGGCGAATCAGACAGGAATCGTTATTACCGTTATTCTCTCCTTTCTATTCCACCAACCATGGATTCTGGCAGCTTTATGGGTTGTGCAGCTTGCTGGGATATTGACTGAGGGTCGTTTCAATCTATTCATACTTATTGGTAAGCTTGTTCTCAAGGGAAAGGGCGAGGAGATGCAAGCCCTTGAACTCCAACGCTTTAACAACGTGTTAGCTGTTCTATTCCTAACCCTTGCACTCCTCTCGTTTGCTTTCGAATGGCAAATTGCAGCATATGCATTCTCTGCGATGTTACTTCTCGCCGCAAGCGCAGCATTGCTAGGCTACTGTATCGGATGTACGGTATATTTCTGGATCAAGCAAATTCGTGCAGGAAGATTTACTCGAACATAATCCATCATTAAACAGGGTCACTTCCCTACTGGAGGTGACCTTTTTCATACGCAACATTACTGTCCCCCCACACGTCTTCTTACATAATAAGGAGGAATGACAATTGAAAAGAATTCGAGTGTGGATACTAGTTGCGTTAGCTATCTTCTTATTATCAGGGTGTAACACTTCTACTCCAGAGATAGATAACCCAGAGCCGTATATCATAGTAGAAATAAGCAAACCAACTTCAAACGAAATGTCCTATCAGACATACAAAACAATTAAGGATGCTGCCAAAGCTATAGAAATCAAACTCATCTTGAAGCAGGCGGCGGAGAGCAATGTAATGGTATCCATGTCACGGAATCCGGATTACAAGATAACCATCAGCAGCATTGATCCAACCGCTTCCTCTGAACCACAGATCTATGGGATTTGGCATTCTCCAAGATCAAAGCTTGTTGAAGTTGTAAGCGAAGGCTCTGGCGGAGGTTATATTCAACTGAACTCGAAAGATAGTAAGATTGTACGGGCTGCACTGGATTAAGTCCTCTGTTCGTGTAGGAAGTAACAAGCAAGCTTCACACCATAACATTATATAATTATATGAAAATATACAGATGAGTTGGGCTCACAATTCGAGTTATTACGAGTAGTTATAACGGGTACAAGCATAAACGACTAACGCCGACCTTGGGGATGGCGTTAGTCGTTTATGTCGGAGACGATTCAGTTACGGATAGCGGATTTTATACTTTCTGAATCGTGAAACAAAGGAGCTATCTCTCAAGGTCGACATAGACCCAAGAGATAGCTCCACAATAAATCATCTTATGATTTTCATGTACGCTCAATAACTAATCGGTAATCGTTAGCTCGTTCCGCCTAGTAGCCTCAGTAATTCCGACTCTTCCTCTAGAACTGGAACCCCTAGATCGCGAGCCTTTGTCAGCTTGCTTCCCGCACTTTCGCCCGCAATAACAAGATCCGTTTTCTTAGAAACGCTTCCTGATACTTTAGCTCCTAGTGCCTCTAGCTTTTGCGCTGCTTCGTCGCGTGTCATAACCGAGAGTGTACCGGTTAATACTACGGTTTTCCCATACAAAGGATGGTTTGCATCTGCGCTTGCGGCTGCAGATACTACTGCTTCTGCTTTCACGCCTCGCTCTCGCATCCGAGCGATACTTTCCAGCGCAAGTGGATCACGGAAGTAACTATAGATGCTCTCCGCAACAATACCACCAACATCCGATAACCCAACAAGTTCATCTATTTCCGCAACCATTAAGCGATCCAAATCCCCAAAGTGTTCCGCAAGCATTTTGGTCGTAGCCTTGCCCGTGTTAGGAATACCAAGAGCATTTAGGAACTGAGCAAGCTCCCGCGACTTGGATTTCTCTAATGCAGCGAGTAAGTTAGTCGCTTTCTTCTCGCCGAATCGTTGCAGCTTAACGAGGTCATCGAAGCTCAGACTGTACAAATCCGCTGGTTCACGAACATTTAATTCATCGTACAACTGTTCAGCCGTCTTCCCGCTGAAGGTCTCGATATCCATGCAATCTCGGGAAGCAAAATGCGTAATCCGTCCGATAATTTGCGGTTTGCAGCCAAGACGATTGTTACAAAACAGATGTGCCCCTCGCATTTCGAGTGGTGAGCCACAACCCGGACATGCTATTGGAACCACGATCGTACTACCTTCCTCGTCATCCGCTTTGCCGAGAATTTCAGGAATAACATCATTGGAGCGGCGAATAAATACGCGCGTTCCAAGAGCATGAGACAGATTCTTCCGTTCAATATCCCCGACATTGTTAAGTGTGCAATTCTGAACCGTCACACCAGAAAGCTCGACGGCTTCAACGCGTGCGAGTGGAGTAACCTTGCCCGTTCTGCCTAACTCCCAAGATACGGATTCCAACACAGTTGTCGTTTCTTCCGCTTCAAATTTGAAAGCGACCGCCCACCGAGGAAATTTGTCCGTGTAACCGAGAGCATTACGCGTTCTCATATCGGTCAGCTTAATCACGGCCCCATCTATGAGGTAATCTAAGCTGTCGCGCCGCTCCACAATCGAATCTAGTTCAACGATAAGATCTTCTATTTTAGAAAAATAAGCAGTGTAAGGGTTCACCGGGAACTTATTGTCGCGTAGGAAAGCAATCATCTGTCTGTGGTTCTCGAACTCAATACCTTCTGCATAACCAACATTATAGAAAAAGGCATCCAGCTTACGCGAAGCCGTAACCCGTGGATCCAGATTGCGAAGTGCTCCAGCTGCACCATTGCGCGCATTCTTGAGTGGTTCTGATGCCGTAGTGTTGTATGTCTCTAGCACAGATAAGCGCATGAAGCCTTCACCTTGCACTTCAATCGTTCCGCCGGTATACCCAATCGTCAGCGGAACAGTTCGGATCGTACGAGCCTGAGCCAGTATACCTTCCCCGATCTCCCCATTCCCCCGTGTTGCGGATTGTGAAAGCTCGCCATCCCCATAGGTCAGGTTCAAAGATAACCCATCAAATTTCAGCTCTAACACAAATTCAGGAGGAGGAAGTAGCTCATCCGGATTTTTGGCATTGTAGTCCGTAATAAGACGATTAACTCGGGCTACCCATGCGTTCAAATCCTCGATATTTTGCGCCTTATCTAAACTCCATAGCCTAGATAAATGACGATGCGGTTCGAATCCCTTAAGAATATCTCCCCCGACCCTACGTGTAGGAGAATTCGGCAATACCGTCCCACTTACCGCTTCCAAGCCGGTCAATTCATCATAAAGCACATCATATTCTTTATCGCTGATCGTAGGATTATCTTCTGTGTAGTAACGATGGCTATGCGCGTTGAGTTCAGCGACGAGCCCTTTCATCCGTTCTAGGGCTTCCGTATGCGCCATACTTACTCGACCTCACTTTATTATAATAGTAGCTAGCTTTTCCCCTAGTCTATTTTAGCGCTATACCTGTGTCAAATCGAGTGTCAGAGCCCCGTTCAAGCAGTTTGTTTGTTTCATATCACTTTCTCCCCGTTTAATGATGAATAGTCACATAAACTTGGAGGTGAGGAGTATGGATAAAGAGCGTTATTACGCTTCCGTCTCGGCAAGTATCGTAAGCAAGGAGCCCTTGTTGACGGATCAGCTTACCATTATGGCAACGGAGGAAGAACGCGATCATTTGCTCGAGCTGTTGAATCAAGAGCAAAAGGCGATAGAACAAACCTATCTACGTGCCCATCTTCCGTACAAATCGGCCGATCACGATAAATCAACAAATCAATATAACGATAAATTGATTGAAATCTACCGTTATATTTATAAGATTGGCACCATAGAGACAAAACGGCATATCGAGTATATGGATATTTTACAGGAGTTACGTACCACAGATTATTACCATCCAGGCTATGGACATCAAGATATCAACAGCCTTGACCCCAAATGAAGAAACGGGCTCTGAACGAGCCCGTAGCAGACCTCCGTGATTGATACGGAGGTTTTCTTATATCTTGGTTACTGGAGCGAATGCAGCAAGCAGTCTTTTAACGCCAGTTGGTGCGGGAAAAGCAATCTGCAATTCAGCATCGTTGCCTGTCCCCTTGACGGAAACGATCGTTCCCACACCCCATTTGGCGTGTTGCACTTTATCACCGGCAACAACTGCCATGCCTTCACCAGCAGGACTAGAGGCAGATACCGTCGCCGGACGGACAACCGCCCCACTATTCATTGGAGCTATTGTCGGACGAGCACCAAATCCGGATGGCGCATAACCCCCAGCACTAGATGCAGCAGGTCGTGCTCCGAAACCACCCGTACTGTTACTGCCACTACCGCTTCCACTAACCCGAGAGCCGTATCCTCCATAAGAACCGGAACGTCCACCACCGCTAGCTGTCTCAACGGCTTCCTTCAGCTCACTCGGAATTTCCTCAAGGAAACGTGAAGGTGCATTTTGACTCGTCCGACCATAGAGCAGTCTCATGCGCGCACAAGTTAAGTATAGCTTTTTCTCCGCTCTTGTAATCCCTACATAAGCAAGTCTACGCTCTTCTTCCATCTCCGCATTATCCATGAAGGATCGGCTACTCGGGAATAAGCCCTCTTCCACACCTACGATGAATACAATCGGGAACTCCAACCCTTTGGAGCTATGCATCGTCATCAGGACGACGGCATCACCACCATCTTCATCGTCGTCATCCATCGAGTCAATATCCGCTACCAATGCCAATTCCGTCAAGAAAGAGATCAGTGACTTATCTTCGTTACGCTTCTCGAATTCTTGTGTTACGGATAGAAACTCTTCAATATTCTCAAGCCTAGACTTAGATTCAAGTGTATTTTCCCGTTGCAGCTCCAAGCGGTATTCGGTCATCTCAAGCAGCTTCTCCGTCAGTTCGGTTACTGACAAGTATTCGACCATTGCACTTAAGTTATTGATGAGGTCTCGGAATTGGGATAAAGCCGCTTTGGCACGATTCTGAATATCCAAGTGAAACAGACCATCTCCAAGCAACCCATCTCCTTCATTCAGAAAACGGAGCATGGATACTCCTTTACGAGTCGCCTCACCCTGAACCTTAGCCATCGTTGTATCGCCTAAGCTCCGTTTCGGTACGTTAACTATCCGATTCAAGCTGTTATCATCATCTGGATTGGATAGTAAGCGCAGATAGGAAAGGATGTCTTTGATCTCTTTACGATCGTAGAACTTGATGCCCCCTACGATCTGATAAGGGATCTCAGATTTAATAAGGACCTCCTCCACTACCCGTGATTGCGCATTCGTCCGGTACAAAATGGCATGATCACTATAGCGACGAGCATTTTGACGGTTTTTGCGAATTTCACCAGCGATGAAATAACCTTCCTCATGCTCGGAATCGCCTTGATATACCGTGATTTTGTCCCCACCGTCTTGGTCCGTCCATAGATTTTTCACTTTGCGACCCACGTTGTTCTTAATAACCGCATTCGCCGCATCTAGGATATTCGATGTCGAACGATAATTTTGCTCCAGCAAAATACTATGAGCTTCAGGGTAATCGGCCTCGAAATTAAGAATATTCGTAATATCCGCGCCCCTCCAGCGATAGATCGACTGATCGCTATCCCCAACTACGCAGATGTTATGGTGCTTCTCAGCTAACATTTTGCACAGTGTATATTGCGCTTTATTCGTATCCTGATACTCATCGACATGAATATATTTGAATTTGTTCTGGTAAAACTCCAGCACTTCAGGAACATCCTTGAACAACTGGATCGTCAACAACAAAAGGTCATCAAAGTCTAAGGAGTTGTTCGCTTTCAGTCTCCGTTGATACTGTGTGTATACTTTGGCTACAATTGCTTGGAAATAATCACCCTGCTGCTGCTCATACTGAGTCGGATTCAACAGCTCATTTTTCGCCGCGCCAATCGCCCCTTGAACTGCTTTAGGTTCAATTTTCTTCGTATCAATATTGTTATCCTTCATCACATTCCGAATAACAGATAGCTGATCGGTAGAATCCAGAATACTGAAGTTGGAACCGAATCCTATCCGTTCAATATCTTTACGTAATATGCGAACACACATGGAGTGAAAGGTGCTAACCCAAATATCTCGGCCACTAGGACCTACGAGCTTAGAAACCCGATCCTGCATTTCACGAGCCGCTTTATTCGTAAAAGTAATTGCAAGGATGCTCCAAGGAGGAGCATAACGTTTAGAAATCAAGTTCGCGATTCGATGCGTAAGCACCCGCGTCTTTCCACTTCCCGCTCCTGCCATAATCAATAGCGGCCCGTTCGTCGAGATAGCCGCTTCCTTCTGCTTCGGATTCAGCTTGTTAATAGAGGCCTCAATATCTAATGAGTTCGTAGTGTTCGTATCCCGTTCAAAGAACATGATCTCGCTCCTTTATCGAAAGGTTAACCGCGCCCACCGTTGATAGAGCGGCATCCAAATTTTCATATATAATATTTCCTACAACAACCGTATCCGCTGCGAGTGCGGCTTGCGCTGCTCTCTCGGGACCATCGATTCCACCGCCATAGAACAAATGCGCTTGCTTCAAATTCGCCTTGATGCTCTTGAGTAATTCCATGTCACCGAAAGTCCCGCTATATTCCACATAGAGAATAGGCATGTTCCATAGCCTGTCCGCAACTTGGCTAAAGGCGATAGCATCACCATTGGAAATCCCCGCATCCGCCCCTGTTAGAGTAGCAACAGTAGAATCCGGGTTAAGGACAAGATAGGCTTCACCAACAATCATATCCCATGGGAGCAAATGTCCGAAATCCCTTAGTGCATCCACATGATAGCCGATTAACCACTCGGATTTCTTCGTATTCAGCACCGTTGGAATGAAGTAACCATCAAAGCCAGGCACGCCACAAGCAGGATCTGATAACTCGAATGCACATGGCACCTCGTACCTACGGATCCTCGACATTAAATCTACCGTATTATCAAATGTAACTCCACTGGAGCCACCGACCAATATCGCATCTGTTCCCGAGGTGCAAATCGCATCCAGTGTTGCATCATCAATTGGTCTTTCTGGGTCAAGCTTAAAGACATGTTTCCATGTGTTATAAAAGGAAGGGAGCATATAGCCTCCATGATTATTCTAGAGTTTATTACTTAGTTTACAGGAATTCGGCGCGTCTTCCAAGAAGGAATGAAAGGGAGTTTTGATCGTTACCCGTTCTTCCTTACGAGAAAAATAAAACGCCACCTGCTCCTAAAGAGATAAGTGGCGTGTACTTCACACAAGCATTCAAGTCGCTGATGAGCTTTCGATGATTTCTTGATCTAACACGATCATTACCGACCTAGCTTCTCTTCCAAATACGCACGTACTTCATCCTTCAAGTCAGTACGCTCGAGAGCAAAGTCAATGATCGTCTTCAAGTAACCAAGCTTTTCCCCCGTATCATAACGAGTGCCTTCGAATTGATATGCATAGACTGATTCTTGACGCATCAAACGATAGATCGCATCCGTTAATTGGATCTCTCCACCGGCACCAATGTCTTGTGTTTCTAGTATATCAAAGATAGCTGGGGTTAAAATATATCGTCCAATAATAGCAATATTAGAGGGGGCACGTTCGGGAGCAGGCTTCTCCACAACCCCGCGTACTTTCACCATACGATCACCATCGCCACCTGATGGGTCAGGATCCACGATCCCATATCGCGACACTTCTTCATTCGGTACATTTTTCACAGCGAGCACGGAGCCCTGAACTTTATCATAGACATCCATCATCTGCCTAAGACACGGAACATCATCGGATTGAACAATATCATCTCCGAGGAGTACCGCGAACGGTTCGTTGCCGATAAACTTGCGTGCACACCAAATGGCATGTCCAAGTCCACGTGGCTCCTTCTGACGTATGTAGTGAATATCGATCAGATCCGACGGCTTCTGAACTTCCGATAGGAGATCAAGCTTCCCCTTCTGGAGCAAGCTCTGCTCCAATTCATAAGAGCTATCGAAATGATCCTCTATCGCGCGTTTCCCTTTACCCGTTACGATAATAATGTCCTCAATACCAGATGCAACTGCTTCCTCAACGATGTATTGTATTCCTGGTTTATCAATGATTGGAAGCATTTCCTTAGGCATTGCTTTCGTAGCTGGAAGAAACCGAGTTCCCATTCCCGCTGCAGGTATAATGGCCTTACGAATCCTCATGATTGGCATCCTCTCTAGACTTTCGGTACATGCTCACCTGCATTTCGTACAAACTCCTTCGGAACAACAGGCAAACGTCCGACTCCAATACATACGACACCTTGGGAGTTAAGACCAGCTGCATCGAGTGTATTTCTTCCATCCATAATTATAGGGCGATTCATCCAATTTTTAAAGTCATCTGCCTGAATTTGTCGGAATTCACGCCATTCCGTCACAATGATTGCTGCATCCGTACCCGTCAAAGCTTCTTCGGCAGAATCACATATTATAACAGATGGTGGCAACAGCTTGCGAGCGACTGAGTTCGCCTCAGGGTCATATGCGGTTATTGTAATACCTGGATGACGACGGTTCAACTCCGCAACCAATCGCAAGGACGGCGCTTCACGCATATTGTCAGTACCAGGCTTAAAGGAAAGTCCAAGCAGCGCCACCTTACGGCGTGCTGGGTCAGATAGTGCCGCCTCCAGCTTACGGATCATCCGGAGTGGAATCATCGCATTCGCGCGAACGGCTGCTTCTACAAGTGTCTGAGGGGCACCTGCCTCATCCGCCATTCTAACGAGTGCCCGAGCATCCTTCGGTAAGCTGGTCCCGCCAAATCCGAGACCTGCACTAAGAAAATGGGGACCAATTCTAGGATCTAATCCTAACGAATGCGCTACGGAAGGAAAATCTGCACCCGTCTGTTCCGCTAATGCAGCGATCTCATTAGAGAAGGAGATTTTCACTGCAAGGAACGCGTTGGCTGCTAGCTTAGTTAGCTCTGCACTTCGGCAATCCGTTGACATAATAGGCCCAGGTAGCCTCTGATAGATCTGAGTTAGCCTCTCCGACGCTTCGGCCGATGCACTTCCTATCACAATTCGGGTCGGTTCGAAGAAGTCCCGGACCGCACTTCCTTCACGCATAAATTCAGGCACGGAGACTACGTCTACTGAGCAATGTTCTGGAAGTCTCCCCCTAATCCTTGATTGCACTCGTTCCGCTGTCCCTACTGGAACGGAGCTCTTGATCGCGATCATTTTTCTCATCTCAGATGAAGGCCACGGCTCCAGTTGGTCGATCACCGACCAGAGAGCAGCTAATGACATTTCATCTGCATCATCCGAAGGAGTATCCACCGTTAAGAATATAAGCTCTACATCTTGTAGTAGCCTAGATGGATCATGTCCAAAGGTAAGTCGACCAGCAGACGTATTCCTTGTAACTAATGCTTCCAATCCCGGCTCGTGATAGGGAATGATCCCCCGACATAATTGAGCGATCTTCCCTGTATCGATATCCACGCATTGTACGGTATGTCCTAAATCCGCAAACCCTGCGCCTGTTGTCAGCCCCACAATTCCCGCTCCAACGACTGCCATTTTCATAGTCTGCGCTCTCCTCTATATCGACCGCTCTCTAACTGCGGAATCGCTTTTCTCCGATTGTAGCATCGGAATGAAAACAAACTTCCTTGTTTATGTTAGAGGAACGTAAATTATCAGAAGGTTAAGAGCTACTACAAACTTTTCTACGCGTACAAAAAGCCCCACCTCCTATATCAAATAAATAGGAAATGAGGCTTCCACCACGATTACATTTATTTCACCAATTGTCCGCGAGTAACACCAAGCTGATTAATCGCTTTAAGCTTACGCCATACTTCCGATCCACCGATCTTCCCATCAATAGCTGCACGGTAGAGCGTGAGCACCTCACGTACTTTATCGGCATTTTCCTCAAGGAACTCCACTCGATAAGAACGTACGCCTAGCTCCATGAACATACTCAAATATTCAGCACCGGATTGCTCGATCGCATTGTAAACCGTGTTACGACAGCCTTCATCTACGCGAACGGGATGCGACATGCCGATACGATCCTGTAAGGAAGCCCGCTTCTCTTCACAAGGGCGACCACAGTTCGTGTAATTCGTTCCTTCGCTCATAAAGGTACAGTATACGCAATGCTCTGTATGGAACATTGGCATATGCTGATGGATGACCATCTCCAACCGAGAGGTGTCCGCACGGCTAAGCATATCAATCATCTGCTGGATATTCAGATCATAGGATGGGGTCACCCAATCACAGCCCGCTTCGCGGAAAAGGTCGACCGTCTTATGGTTCGCAACATTCAGCGAAAAATCGCCGATCAGAAGCGGATGAATTTCATCAGGCTTCTCCATGCGTTCCTTCAAATAATAGTAGAGAGCGCCTGTGTTGCGGACAAGCACGGCATCTGGCTTCAGGTTCAGGATATTGCGATGATACCCATTCTCTCCAGGCATATGAATACGTGGTGTAGCAAGAGCGATACGTTTGCCAGCTTCACGACACACTTTAATGGCATCTGGGAATTGCTTAATGAATTCAAAATCTGCATACACGAGTGATACATCCGACTTCACAACTTCTTTAACCTGCTCCAGTGTACGACAGAGAGCTGTCAGCTCAACCTCGCCTGACTGTACAGAGACGTCTTCCTTCGCAATGAAAGAATCCGCGTATTCATCTACTTGCCGCTTAATATATTGCGGTGGCTGCTCGCGAAGAATTTCCAGCTGTTCGGCAGCCTCACGACGCATCCGGTTCAATTCACGCATCGGCACGATAACTTCACCCTTAAGTGCGACCTCTAATTGATCCAAATAGTATAGTGTTCCACCTAAGCGGCCTAGTTGCTCCTGCAATACCTCATGGCCAAGAGGACGCTTCTCCGCGCGTTCTAACGGAATTTCCGATTCGATAGCTACCGTTGTTCCCTTGCCGACATCTGTCCAGATTGTACGCATTGGAACGCCTTCTTGTCCAAATACAGACACAGCGAGTGGGAAAGTACGATAAGGCTTATCTGTCTCATAGCTGCTACGAAGACGTCTGTCCAAAGCCGGGTCACTTGTTTTCCAGATCCGATCGCCTTCATGAATTCGGTTCAGATCCACATCATTGCGACCTGGGACGATTTCAATTAGCTCACCTTCAGCCGCTTCGCTTTCCAACTTCATTCCTGAGCTGCGCACATCATAAACGCGTCCGCCCTCTTCCTTCTTGGTTGGATCGCCAGCGTCGAATACGATACCATCTCCCCGCTTAAGCGGAGCTTCCAAACGGCATAGCACCGCATCACGAAGGATCTTCTCCACCTTGCCCAGGTAAACGCCACGACTCTTAGGGAAAGTGCCCTCCACGAGTTGCTTATTGTTCGTACCGTCGAGGAAGCCATGTGTGAAGCCACGCGAGAAGCTTTGCTGAAGCTCCCGCACTTCTTCCTTAGAAGGCTCTGATTCATCCCCACTGAAATACTTGTCGATTTCCTTGCCATATTTGCTTACTACGTTAGCTACATACTCAGGGCTCTTGAGCCGTCCTTCGATCTTAAAGGAGGTAACCCCGGCATCTATTAATTCTGGAACGATATCGATTGCTGCCAAATCCTTAGGAGAGAGCAAATATGCGATGTCCCCCATCGGTTGGTGCACGCCATCGACCATCAGATCGTAAGGCAAGCGACAAGCTTGAGCGCATTCCCCACGGTTCGCGGAGCGACCACCCCATACCTCTGAGGTCAGACATTGTCCGGAGTAAGATACGCAGAGAGCGCCATGCACGAATACTTCCATTGGAAGCTTCGCTTGTTCCCCGATTTTCTCAATTTGCTTTAAGTTATTTTCCCGTCCAAGAACGACCCTCTCTAATGCGAAAGGCTTAGTAAACTCAACCGCCTCCGGGGAGGTAATCGTCATCTGCGTCGAACCGTGAATCGGAAAGTCAGGGGATATTTCCCTTATCATCTTAACAAGCCCTAAATCTTGTACGATGACTGCATCCACACCCGCATCAATACAAGCCTCTATGAGCTTACGTGCTTCTGGTAGCTCATTCTCAAATACGAGTATATTAAAGGTAAGAAAGCCTTTCGCTCCGTACTTATGCAAGAAAGCCATAATCTCTGGAAGCTCATTCGTCTGGAAGTTATGTGCACGAGCCCTCGCATTAAACTTCTCAACGCCGAAGAAAACCGCATTAGCCCCGTTCGCTACCGCAGCCCGCATACACTCCCAATCTCCTGCTGGTGCTAACAATTCAATATCTTCACGCCGTAAGGCGACCTTATCATTCATCTTTACAAATCCCTCCAAGCCGCATCAAGCACGGCATTCGCTGTTCTCATTATTGCGTTAACGGCATTGGAGGTCAACTGTTTTTGTCCCAGGTGTTATCTATGTTCTCCAACATTTCTTTTGGTGTTAATGCATTTAAATAGACACCTTGCGCAGATTTGGAAATCTCGGTCGCTGTCACGTCCCCTGCGCTTGACCATCCTTGATTCAAGAAGCGATAGCTTTTACTCTTCGACAATGCTGCCGAAATTTTCGTGAAAGCCGGTGCCACGTCATTATTGCCATCCTTAATTGTCAGGAATGCCCCTTGGCTACGGGTCCATAGAGAAAGATTCTCTTCCTTGGACCAGAACTCCAGATACTTCTTAGCCGCCTGTGCATGTTTGGATTTCTTGTTAATTACCCAAGCGGTTCCAACGTCCGCAGAGACGATTAATTCTTCACCCTTGTTGTTTGCGGGCATTGGAAACATGCCGACACGAATGTCATCATTCATCTTCTGTATTCCGGCAAGCGACCAGCTCCCGTTAATCATCATCGCCGATTGCTCCGTAGCGAAATCCCTGACCGCTTGCTCTTGGCTTATTCCAACACTATCAGGAGTCAAGTATTTTAGCTTATCTAGCGAGAACCATCTATCGAGCATCTCGTCCCAAGTACCTGAAAAGTGAACTTCGCCACTCAATAACTTCCTATCATAATCAGGATCCTTAGCATAAATCATACTCGGAGCCATTGTGAATAGCGCTGCAAGGGTCATCCAACCATCATTGTTGCCGATCGCTATCGGATTAATTCCTGCTTCTTTAAGAGACTTGCAAACAGCAAGAAAAGCATCCCAATCTTGCGGAATTTGGATGCCAAGCTTATCGAATATCAATTGATTATAGTATACACCTAGTATAACCATATCATTGGGGGTGCCATACACTTGACCCTCATAGGATACCGCTTTCAATGCGTCCGGAGTAAAGCCGTTAAGCCAATCCTCATCTCCGATATCCATTAAGAAGCCAGCTTTCGCATATCTAGACATTTCTGCTCCGCTATGCAACATAACGACGTCTGCAGCATCACCGGCTGCGAACCGGGTCTCGATATAGGTATTGTATAAATTGCCGGGCATGCCCTCGTAAATGACTTTGATCCCTGGATTTTCTCGCATGAATTTGTCATTTAGCTCAGGAATCGTCCCTAGCTCGCTTCCCGACTTAAAGCCGGAAATATTAAGAACCTCCTGGGCTTCCTGCGAAGAAACCGCATTTACCGGCATTTGCGATTCCGTCTTCGGCGCACAACCGCCAACTAGGAGCAATAGGCTTACCGCTACAAGCGAGCCTATTCTAATCACTCTTTTCATGGAGTCCACCTCTGAATAAAACGGGATGTTAGATCATTTGTTGGACTTATCTCGATATTCGGTCGGAGTAGAGCCACATAGGCGACCAAACAATGTACTGAAATATTTAGGATTCGTATACCCAATCTTCAAGGCAATCTCATAAGTTTTAAGATTCGTCTCTTTTAGAAGCAGCTTAGCTGCCGCCATTCTCTTATCCGTTAAATAATCGATAAAGTTATTGCCTGTTACTTGCTTGAATAACTCGCTTAAATAATTCGTATTCATATATACAAGCCCTGCCAAAACCTCTAGTCTAAGATCGGGATCACCGTAGTGGTCATTAATGTATTGCTTAACCACTTCAATTACGCGCCTTGTTTCCGGCTTTTGTCCGGAGGAGTGCTGCTTAAGCCTCAATGCGAATTGGTCAATCGTCCCCGCGAAGGAAGCTAAGGAATAGGGGGGATAGATTCTAGAAAGCAGCCATGGGATTTCCTCTTGTAAGCTTGCGCTTAGGCTCGTATGTATTTTAGCTAAAACAGGACCTAAGACCAAAGAGAAAAAATGGAAAAAATGTAATGGATTAAATGCCGGATGGCCATTATTTGAAGGAGCACACTCCTCAGCCCAACGCTTCAATATCGCAACAACACTTGTATAATCGTTGATTTCAATCGCCTTGATTAGCCGTTCCTCGCGGTCACCCACATTAAACTGTTCTAAGAAAACGCCTTTCCGCTCTGTCCCTCCGTCTTGGACGAATAGACTAAACATCGTTTGGCGATAAGCTTCAGGCATCCTTTCGAGCTCTCGAAAAGATTCCGAGCAGCCTAGCACAAGGGAGTCGCCCCCTTCATTCCTATTCCACACGGGAATCTGGTCACACAGCCATTGCTTCATCTGCGCTTGATCGAGATTAGCGTTTCCTTGCATCAAAATCAGGCCTTGATTAGCAGAAATCTTAACTCCACAGGTTTGTTCAATATTTAGATTCCCTTCTAGGACAGCGTTACGCAAAGCGTTCATATGTCGTAGGAGCGATCCTTCCCCTTTCCCTTCGCCCCCCATCATGAGAATGACGGCATGATCCCCTAATAGATCTCTCCAGCCTATCTTACGGAGTTCGGTCTTCAGCAATACGGTATCTTTATTTTCCCCCGACAACAAATCAGTGACAGCCCTCTGAAGCAACAGGTCACTCCGTAGCATCTCCTCGCGGACGCTTTCTTCACGTAAGAGAATGTCTCGCTCCAGCTTATCCAAGCTCTGCACCAATTCTTTGCGCTGCAAGGGTTTAAGTAAATAATCATTAACTCCGTAACGCATCGCGCTCTGGGCATAGGAGAAGGAATTATGCCCTGTTAAGATGATTTTGTGGATTTGCGGATGCCGTTCCATTAAGTTGTGGCATAGCTCCAATCCATCCATTCCTGGCATGGAAATATCAATAATCATCAAATCAGGTTGAACGGAATTCACCTTATTCAAAGCTTCAACACCGTCTTCCAATAACCCAACAATTTCCCATCGAGGCGCTAGTCGTTCTACAGCTAGTCGCAAGCCTTGGCGGATAGTTTCCTCGTCGTCAACGATCATCATGGTGGGCATCCTGCTCACTCCTTGCCGAGATATTTGATGCTAATCTCCACGCACGTACCGCTTTCCGGGTCACCGGAAACCTTCAAACCGTAAGGATAGCCAAAGGAAAGCCGGATGCGATCATGCACGTTCTTCAACCCGATATGGGAAGTTTCAGCCGAAGCCTCCGACTCCAAATGTGAGCGTACCTTTTCAAGGTTTTCTAGAGAAATACCTACTCCGTCATCGACGACTCGGATAAGCACGTTCTCTCCCTCCAAAGCTCCTTTAATCAGGATTGAGCCTTCGCCCTTATAAGGAGCTAAGCCATGAACGATCGCATTTTCCACCAAAGGCTGAATAATCCAAGGTAATGTATAGGAGAGTAGCACTTCATTCGGTAATTCTATGGAAAACTCCATCTTAGGGAAACGTATTTTCTGAAGCTCGATATAGACACGAATATAATCGATTTCTTGCGAAAATGGTATTCGCTCTCGGCTAACGTTCATCGACTTGCGAAACAGATCCCCGAGCGAAGAAACCATCTCCGCCACCTCGTAATCTCTGTTCATTTCCGCCTTCATATTGATAGATTCCAGTGTATTAAAAAGAAAGTGAGGGTTGATCTGGCTTTGAAGAGCCTTGAAGTCAGCATCCTTCTTGAGAAGATTTGCGGCCATGACGTTATTCACGAGCTCATTGATCTTCTGAATCATTACGTTAAAGCTATGACCAACCTGGCCAACCTCGCTTCTGGATGGGGAAGGATACCTTACCTTGTAATCCCCCTCTTCCACTCGCCTCATCAAAGCTCTGATTTTCTTCAAGGGTCTAATCATATAAGAAGTCAAAATCGCCGAAAGACTGACTGATATTAACAAGGTCACTACCGCTAGCGTCCACAATAAGTTTCGAATGATGTTAAGATCATCCGTCAGCTCATGGATCGGGACGAGACCAACGACTTTCCAACCAGAGCTGGGAGAAGTGACATAGTTGATCATCATCGATACATCGTCTATATTAGCGGAGAAGCTGTCCTCTGTTTGTGATAATGCATAGGAGAACTTATTAGCAATTCGTTTGCTATCGGGATGGTACAGGATTTGGCCATTCGCATCCGTAACGAATAATTGCCCTCCCTTTTCCCGATTGACGTTACTCAGCACATTGGCGATTCCGTCCAAAGCCACGTCCATCATGAGAATGCCCATCGCTTCATTGTTCTCCACGTCGATTAAGCTTCTAGCATAGGAAAGGGCGTAGATCGATTTGCTGTCACTACTTCGCACGAGGTGTGAAGGGACAATCATCGGTTGTCCTGCAGCCGCCAGTACGTCTTTAAACCAAGGCTCTCCGGCTACATCGTCGTATTGTATTGGATTACCAGTACCATATTCAGTGTAGTAAACGCTTCCATCTGCTTTAAATAAATAAGCGCCCACGATATCCTTCATGGGCGATAAGAACAAATTCCTTAGCGCCTTGTCTATGTACAGCTTCTCTTGGTATTTCGTTGACGGCGTGTAGGCTTTATTTTTAAGTGCTTCTTTAAGATTATCATCCATGTAGATAGTAAGCGAGATCCGGTCCAGCTCTTCCAAGTAATTGTCTAAGTTCTTGCCGATCTGACCTAGTAGCTGAATGTCGAAGTTCGCAACCTTTGCCTTCAGGTTCTGGTTATATTTCTGAAACCCGACGAGAGTAACTGCCAATACCGGCAGCAAAATCATCAGCGTATAAGTAAAAATTAATTGCTTGCTCATGTTCCAGTGCCTGAAAGCAATCCACTTATTTCTTATGCCCATCGCCTTTTTCCCCTTGGTGCCGTAGTCTCCTCAGTATATCATTCTTTGACTGCACCCGAAGCCATGCCTTTGATAATACTAGATTGCAGGAAAAAATATAAAATAAGGATCGGTAGCATCGCCATAACGAGAGATGGGAAGATGACTCCCCAATCATTCGTGTTCTGACCAACAAAAGAGTACACGCTTAGGTTAATTGTCTGTAAATGCGATTTCTGTAAGAACAGTAACGATATAATAAAGTCATTCCATACATTTAATGAGGTAATAATAACGACCGTTGCAGTCACCGGCTTCATGATCGGGAACAAAATGGACCAGAAGGTGCGATAGATCGAGCAGCCGTCAATGCTAGCCGCATCTACCAACTCGCGAGATACGGTCCTAAGAAATCCCGTATATAAGAAAATCGTCAATGATAGATTAAAAGCAGCATTCACGATCATGACACCAAGGTGGGAGTTAACGATATGAAATACTTTCCCTACCTGATAGAGCGAGATCATTCCCATCTGAAAGGGAAGCATCGTACCCGCCAAGAACAATAGATAAATGGCCTTTGATCCTTTGGAATCGCTACGCGACAATGGAAATGCTGCCATCGCCCCGGTTAACACCAGCAATAACACGGAGCCTGCAGTAATGATCCCGGAATTAGTGAAAGCAAGCAGCAGCTTCGCTTCGGAGAAGGCATGGCTGAAGTTAGCAAAGGAAAGAGCAGAAGGCAACGCCAACGGGCTCAACGAGATTTCTTCCGCTGACTTAAACGCGGTGTTGATCATCGATAATACCGGATAAATATAAATCAGTCCTAATACCCACAGCAAAGTCTCCAACAAATAGTTTCTATTACGGGCCATCATTGTGCATTCATCTCCCGTCTACGCAAGTAAGCAAGCAGGGGTAAGGATATTAAGAGAATCAGCAGGAACAACACAATGGATGTCGCAGAACCGAAGCCTGCCTTGTTGCTGCGAAAGCCTTGTTCGAATAGCCGGAAGGTAACCGACTCCGTTGCATAGAACGGTCCGCCCTTCGTCATCAGAAATATCGGATCGAAGATCTTCATTGATCCTATCGCCGATAAAAGCAGGTTGATTGTAAGCGATGGGGCGAGCAGCGGGAACGTGACATTGAAAAAGCGTTGCACCGCATTCGCCCCATCGATAGCAGCTGCTTCTTTCAGCGACTCTGGGATCGTTTGCAAATTCGCTAAATAAATAACCATTGAATAGCCGATAAACTGCCAAACTGACATGACCACGATGGACATAAACGCCATTTTCGCGTCACCTAACCACACTTGCTTCAGCCCATCTAGATGGACCAATTCTAGTACGGCATTAATAACGCCCGAAGGATCGAGCATCCGTAACCATAGGTAGGACACAACTAATGAGCTCAGAATAACCGGTGTAAAGAAGATCATTCTCAGCACTTTCCGTGAACGAATATTCATATCTAATAATACGGCAAGCAGCAATCCAAGTACGTTCTGGATGACAGTGATCAGAAAAGCATATAACAATGTGTTCTTAATTGCCTTTAGGGAAGCGGAGTCGTTAAAAAAGGCTACGAAATTGTCCAACCCGATAAAGACAGGCTTTGTAATACCGTTCCATTCCGTCAAGCTATAGTAGGAGCTACTCAGGATGGGATAGAGCAGGAACGTGATGTAAATAAATAAGGCAGGCAACAAAAAAACCGAGAAGTAAGTTAGCTTATGAACATAATTTCGCATAGGTAGTCGCTTCCTTTCCCTTAAACTCGCTCCTTCTCTGAATCATTCAAAAATGCGGCAGCATGATTCGCCGCCGCATGGTCGTCAGAAAGAGTCAAACCGTTTACTTATTTGGATAATCCAGCAGCATTTTCTTTGTCCATATCCTGTAGGAATTGTTCCACATTGATTTGACCGCCCAATATGCCTTGGGAATTCGGTCCCATCTTATCGGCTACAGCGGTCACCTTCCAACCTTGATCAAGGAAATTCCAGAAGTGACCAGCGGCAATCGCATCGCCGATTTCCTTTAAGCCTGGTTCAAGATCCGGCTTCGCATTTTTATTCGTTGCGAACGCGCTTTGGCTCTTGTCCCAGATTTCTTGATTTTCTGCTTTAGCCCAGAATGCGATATATTTCTTTGCTGCATCTAGATTTTTGGATTTTGCATTTACAGACCATGTCGTTCCAACTGCAGCCGAAGCCCATACATCACCGTTCTTGGATGGCAGGTTAAACATCGCGAAGTCAAGCTCAGGTGCAGCTTTCTTAATGTTCGCATACTCCCAGTTCCCCCAAACCATCATCGCAGCTTTGCCTGTTTGGAAATCCTTCATTGCGGACTCGTAAGTCACGCCAACCGTTTGTGGAGTAAAGTATCCTTTTTTATCAAGATCGAAGAAAGCAGTTAGCATATCATTCCACGTCCCATTGAACTTCGCTTCCCCTTTGTTAAGACGATTGTCGAAATCCTGATCCGCAGCGTAAATCCAAGAAGGCGCCATGGAGTATAGCGCTAGCTTAGCGCCTGAACCATCGTTGTTCGTCATGGAGAACGGAATAACACCACTCGCTTTGATTTTCTCAGCTGCAGCAACAAGATCATCCCATTTACGCGGAGTTTCGATTCCAAGATCCCCAAAAATTTTCTTGTTGTAGAACACAGCTAATGCCGCCATATCGTTAGGGAGTGCATAGAGCTTGCCATCGAAAGTCGTAACCTCTTTCGCTTTGTCCGCGATTTCAGACGCCCACGGTTCATTAGTCAAATCAACAATTTGACCCGCTTCGGCGTAAGGAGCAATCTCAGCACCTGGATGCATCATGACAATATCAGCAGCATCGCCAGATGCAAACCGAGTTTTCGCCAATGCCACATATTCCGCTCCCGGCTTGCCTTCATACTCTACGGTAATACCTGGGTTCTCCGCTTCAAACTTAGCGTTCAGCTCATCCATAGCCCCAATCTCTGCTCCTGCTTTGAAACCAAACGCCGTAAGCTTGATAGTATCACCTTGAGCTTCAGGCTGAGCTGCTGACTCCGATGCTTGTTGTGTTGCGGACGGGCTAGCGCTGGCACTCGGCGATTCAGCCTCATTTTTGTTGCCACCACAAGCGGATAATACACTTAAACATATAAATGATGTTAGAACGACTGATGCTACTTTTTTCAAAATCTTCAACCTCCCTGTTGTATGTGTGTAACCTCCTCTTAATTGTAGATTCGTTCAAAGTTCACTGAAACGAGGCAAAACTCGGATTTGGTTTGAATAATCCAGTACTTAAGCGCTTTCTTTATTTTTAAAATAAAAAAAACGAGCTTTAGCCGAAGCCAAGCCCGTTTATGTATTCCATTCACTCGTTACAACTACCAGCCACTAATCATCTTATAATCCGCTAAAAGGAAAATAAGTAGCGATACCGTGGAGAATCCGATTGCAAGTACATTTTTACGAGGTCTATGCATTAATAGACGCACCAGCCCAATCGCGATTAGGATAGTGAATACAAGCATAAAAATATCAAAGTGTTCGTAAGTGCTCTCTACAGCTCCCGCTACTGTCTCTGCTAAAAACATTAAAGTGACCTCCTTTATCTGACCTAATAAACCCATCTTTATCTATGTTAGCTTCTAGACGTCGCGCTGGCAAGTCCGAAGTTCATGCCGTAACAACTTTGTCACACTTTGCCACCTTTGTTACTATGGCCGACCTACATATAGTATCCGTAAGTAGAGTGCTGCGTATTCCTGCAAGCTGCTGTATTTTTGCTTAATCCCCTTAAATTGAGTTGTACTTCTCTCATGGACTGAAGTGTTTAATTTAATGATTTAGCCGATACTATTGAACAAAACCTTGAGGGAGGAATTAAGTATGTATGAAGAATTGTACTCTATAGCTAATCTCAAGCCTGATGATGTGGAAGAGATCAAGAATATGGAGCACCGCATGTCTGAGAAGGTGGGGCATCCCATTAGCCTAATCGCTTATCAAGCTGAGAACACAAGAGGCAAATCCGATTAAGTAAGTTTCCCTAAGAATGGAAAATAAATATTCGTCCATACTAAAGGGGAATCCATGAATTGGGAGGAACCTACAATGAAAAACAGAATATTAACATTGTTCGCACTTGCAATGTTAATGATCTCAATGCCTGCACTAATCGGCGCTGCCCCTGGTGAACACCACCATTCCGATAAGAGGCCCGTTATAGACTGGAACTCTTATCCCGCTGACATTCAGGCACTCAAAATTCAGCTTGATAATATCAAAACTGAGCAGAAGAGCTTGTTCGAGCAGATGAAGGCACAGCATGATCAAATCAGGGATGCACGAAATGCACTCTCCTCTGATCAACGGAATACACTCAAGGATCCGGCAAAGCAGCTCATCCTTCAAATGAAAACAACACGAGATGAAATTCATGCTCTGCGTAGCCAGAAGCATGAAGCGTGGGACAGCTTTTACGATCATAGTGCTAAAAAGCAATGGAGCTCTGCTAAAAGTGATCTCCAAACGGTTATTAATCAAAAGCAACAAATTATCGTGAAACAGAAAAGCATCGTCAAGCTGCAGAATCAGCTGATTACTCTAATCAAACCTACTACTCAAATGCATATTCATTCTGAGGAGTAGTTAACTTCACTCCAATCAAAAATCACGATAATCCGTAGGAAAAAAAGTTGGTGCAGGAGCCTCCTCCTGTACCAACTTTTTCGTCATGTGCTTAACCTCTAACTAACGTTATCCCAACTAAAGCCTTCTGGTTTCTTATCAGCACTCTTGTGATCTGACTTAAAGACCTTAATGACCTTCTTAGCTTCAAGCTGGTATACAGCCCAACCATAATGATAATGGTCTAGACCACTACTGAATTCGTACGAAACAAGTAGTCGAGTACTGTCTGGACTCCATTCAACAACTTGGATATAAGGATCGAAACGGTCGACTTTCTGCGGATCAAAATCATATCCATTACCCGGATCTGCAATGATGGGAGCTAGAACATCCGGAAGTGAGCGCTCGCCGGTGTTCACATCAATTAATGCTAATGCTCCCCAAATACGTCCACCATATTCCGCACTGATCCATTTGCCGTCTGGGGAATAGATCATCTCTGTAATACTCCCCTCAAGCTGAGTTAATCTCTCAACCTTACCCTCGCGGGCAACCCATAGCTCTCCATCGTTGTATCGGGCTTCATGATACAGGTGGAAAGCCACTTCTCCGTTAACTGGGGACCGAACGAATTGATCTCCATCGAACTGCTCTTGAACGACTGAAAGGGCAAACAAGGCCGCTTGCTGAACTGATTGTTCGCTGTCTTTCGTCAGTTGTTCGATCTCGTCGAGGTCCTGCTGATTAAGGGAGTATTTCAACATCTTGTACACACTAAACCATCTTACCGTTGGATCTGTATGCTTCAATCCTATTCGAACATATTCGAGCGGTGGCTCTGATTCAACGAAGGGGGACATCATCAATCCTTGCTTCGCGAGGGCATTCCAGTAATCGTTGACGTTTCCTACCTCACTAGGAGAAGCTTCATCCGTAGAGCTAGCTGAACTTAACGCATCATGTGAAGGTGAATGTCTCAAGTTGTTATTCGCACATGAGGTCAGTAACACCGCTCCTAAGACGAGTATAAGCAAACTACGAAGCATCTCCAACCTCCTCCGCCCCATCTACCTGCCAGCACTATAGAATCTCCATTACACCTTCAAAAGCGCCGCTTCCGTCCGTGCGCGATCTCTTTCCAATACTGGACCTAGATATTTACCCGTATAGGAATTGCTAACCTTCGATACTTCCTCTGGCGTTCCGGTAGCCACAATCATACCGCCTCCGCTGCCGCCTTCCGGGCCTAAGTCAACGAGATAATCAGCCGTCTTAATGACATCTAGATTATGCTCAATGACAAGCACGCTTTCCCCGGAATCCACTAGTCGATGCAACACTTGCAGCAAACGGTCAATATCATCGACATGAAGACCCGTTGTTGGCTCATCTAGAATGTACAGCATCTTCCCAGTACTGCGACGATACAGCTCTGCCGCGAGCTTCACACGCTGAGCCTCACCACCCGATAGCGTTGTCGCAGGCTGCCCTAGATCCATATATCCGAGACCAACATCCATAAGCGTCTGCAATTTCCGATGAATCTTCGGAATGTTAACGAAAAACTCCGTCGCATCTTCAATCGTCATAGCAAGCACTTCAGCGATGCTCTTGCCTTTGTACTTCACTTCTAACGTTTCACGATTGTACCGCTTGCCTTTACAAATCTCACAAGGAACATACACATCCGGCAAGAAGTGCATCTCGATCTTAATGATCCCGTCCCCTTTACAAGCTTCGCAGCGACCTCCCTTAACATTGAAGCTGAAGCGACCTTTCTTGTAGCCTCTCACCTTGGATTCGTTAGTCATCGCATAGACATCACGAATATCATCGAACACTCCGGTGTAAGTGGCCGGGTTAGAGCGCGGTGTCCGACCGATCGGAGATTGGTCGATATCGATGACCTTCTCTAGGTGCTCGAGTCCGTTGATTTCTTTATAAGCACCTGGTCGTGTCTTCGCTTTGTTCAGATCGCGAGCAAGCGTCTTGTATAGGATCTCGTTGACGAGCGTCGACTTGCCTGAGCCTGAGACGCCAGTAACCGCAGTAAACACACCTAATGGGAATTTGGCATTAAGATTTCTTAGATTATTTTCCTTAGCACCCTTAATCTCTATCCAATTGCCATTTGGTTTACGCCGTTCCTGTGGTACAGGGATAAATTTACGACCGCTAAGATATGCACCTGTTAGGGAGTTCTTATTCGCCATAACTTGCTGTGGTGTTCCTTCTGCAATGACGGTACCCCCATGGATTCCGGCTCCAGGTCCGATGTCGATAATCCAATCCGCGGCCATCATCGTGTCTTCATCATGCTCAACAACAATGAGTGTATTCCCGATATCCCGCATGTGGTTTAATGTTTGGATCAGTCGATCGTTATCGCGTTGATGAAGACCTATGCTCGGCTCATCCAGAATATAGAGAACCCCCATAAGGCTCGAGCCAATCTGTGTCGCAAGCCTAATCCGTTGGGCTTCTCCCCCGGAAAGAGTGCCAGCAGCACGCGACAGTGTCAAGTACTCTAGCCCCACGTTCACGAGGAAGCCTAAACGATTATTGATCTCCTTCAAGATCAAGTTAGCTATCGTTTGCTCTTTCTCGGTCAGCTCTAGCTCAGAGAAAAATTTCTGCGACTCTCCAATTGATAACGAGGTTACATAAGCGATATTTACTTTACCGATTGTTACGGCGAGCGTTTCCTTCTTCAACCGCTGTCCGCGACATTTGCCACAAGGCTTGGCGCTCATATAAACTTCAATGAATTCCCGGATGCCGTCTGAGCCAGTTTCCCGATAACGGCGCTCCAGGTTATGGACGACACCTTCGAAAGGGACTTGCGCGTCACGCGTATGGCCAAATTCGTTCTCATAGCGGAAACGAATCTTCTCTCCTTCTGTTCCGTACAAAATAATCTGCATATGCTTGTCATCTAAATCTTCAACAGGCTTATCCGTCGCAATTCCGAAATGCGCACACACAGCAGCCAAAAACTGTGGATAATAATTTGACGTACTTCCCGCCCAAGCTTCGAATGCGCCTTCTTCAATGCTCTTGCTGCGATCTGGAATAAGAAGCTCTGGATCGACTACCATCTTCACACCTAAGCCATCGCATTCCGGACATGCGCCATAAGGCGAATTGAACGAGAACATGCGTGGAGCTAGCTCATCCATAGAGAACCCACAAATCGGACAAGCCAAATTAGAGTTGAACATTAACTCTTCTTTATCAATAATGTCGACAAGGATTTGACCACCTGAAAGCTTCAGCGCGGTTTCCAAGGAATCCGCAACCCTTGAGGCCACATCCTCCTTCACTACGATCCGATCCACAACCACTTCGATCGAATGCTTCTTGTTCTTCTCTAGCTCGATACTGTCGGCTAGATCACGAATTTCACCGTTCACGCGAACCCGAACAAAGCCTTGCTTCTGGATATCTGCTAGGAGCTTGCTGTGTTCGCCTTTACGCCCGTTTACAATTGGAGCTAGAATCTGCAGTCTAGTTCGCTCAGGGTATTCCATAATGCGGTCAACCATCTGTTCAACCGTCTGTGAGGTAATTTCCACCCCATGATCCGGACAATGCGGCCTACCTACACGGGCGAACATCAAACGTAAGTAATCATATATTTCAGTAACCGTACCCACTGTAGAACGAGGGTTGCGGCTGGTCGTCTTCTGGTCGATAGAAATGGCAGGTGATAAACCTTCAATGGAATCCACATCCGGTTTGTCCATCTGACCAAGAAACTGACGAGCATAAGCCGATAATGATTCGACATAGCGACGCTGCCCTTCGGCATAGATCGTATCGAAAGCAAGCGATGACTTACCTGACCCAGAAAGCCCAGTCAGAACGACGAACTTATCTCGCGGAATCGTAACGTCAATATTTTTCAAATTGTGGGCGCGTGCACCCTTAATGACAATCTTCTCGTTAGCCAAAACGAAAAAGCCCCTTTCGCGACAAAGCGGGGGCTTAGATGTACATGCCAGCCGCAGTCGCACACAAAAACAAGAATGTGTGTTCCCGTTCATTATACAAAACTGCGGCTGTTCATGCAAATGATTTGTAAATTATTGTTTGCCAATATTCTCTACAGCAGTTCCTTGCGAAGCTGCTCTGGGGATTTAGGTGAAAGCAAGCCATACGGGATATCGAATACAGTCTTAGCACCGGCTTGACCCGATTCAGCGATACGGTAAGCAGCACGAGCATAGGCAACAAGAACACTTGCCGTAAATTCGGGGTTACTGTCCAGCTTAAGGCTAAACTCGATCAATTGCGTATTGCTGTTGTTCGCTCCAGTTTGGCCACTGCGGATAACATTGCCACCATGAGGCATCGCTGAATGTTCTGCTTTAAGTACTTCTTCACTAATGAAATGGACAACCGTTTCATAATCCGAGAAGTAGTTAGGCATGTTCTTAATTTCATTAGCTACAGCGTCAGCATCTGCGCCGTCTTTTAATACAACGTAGCATTCCCTAAGGTGCTTTTCACGAGTCGTAAGCTCAGGGTTACTACCCGAGCGGACACGTTCAACAGCTTCGACATGAGGAATCGTATATTGAACTCCGTTGCTTACCCCTTCAACACGACGGATAGCATCGGAATGTCCTTGGCTAACGCCTTTGCCCCAGAACGTATACTCTTTGCCTTCTGGAAGCACAGACTGTGCTAACAAACGATTCAAAGAGAACAAACCAGGATCCCATCCGGTAGAAATAACACTAACATTACCACCAGATTGAGCAGCATCATCCACTTTGTTGAAATACTCAGGGATGAGTGCATGTGTATCGAAGCTATCAACGGTATTGAACAGCTTCGCTAATGCAGGACCTTGCTCCGGCAAATCCTTAGCAGAGCCACCGCATAAAATCATGACGTCGATTTTGCCTTTATATTGTTCAATATCCGAAATGGATACCATTGGTGTACCCGCTTCGATCGATCCTGGATTGCGACGAGTGAAGATCGCTTCGAGCTTCATATCCGGATTCTGACGAATCGCTGATTCTACCCCACGTCCCAAATTCCCATAACCTACAATACCTACTGTGATCGTTTTGCTCACTTCCGAATTCCTCCTAGTTATATGCACTATAGCTATTTTACAACAATCGACGTGTACACAAAAGCATATTTTGTGAAAAAATTACAAACTTCGCGCACTCAGCTGCATCAAATTCCAGCCTTCAATTCAAGTAAAGCATCGCGTAGCTCCGCAGCCCGTTCAAATTGTAAGCTCTTCGCCGCTTCCTTCATCTCGAATTCCAGACGCTCAATGATCGAAGCACGATCCTTCTTCGATAATTTGCTAAGATCCTCTGCTCCAGTGAGGTAGGAGCTCTTCGCTTCAGCAGCCTTAGTCGCTTCAATCAGATCACGGACCTTCTTAACAATTGTCTGAGGAGTGATCCCATGCTTCTCGTTGTATGCGAGCTGGATTGTACGACGACGATCCGTTTCACTGATCGCTTTGGCCATCGAGTCCGTTATTTTATCTCCATACATAATAACGCGTCCACTGGAGTTCCGTGCTGCCCGGCCAATGGTCTGGATCAGCGACCGCTCAGAGCGAAGAAACCCTTCCTTATCTGCATCCAAGATTGCAACTAAGGATACCTCAGGCAAATCAAGACCTTCCCTTAGTAGGTTAATCCCTATAAGGACATCAAATACACCAAGCCTTAAATCGCGTAAAATCGCCATACGCTCTAATGTCTTAATGTCCGAATGGAGATAACGCACCTTGATTCCGACTTCCTTCATGTAGTCGGTTAAATCCTCGGACATCTTCTTCGTTAAAGTGGTCACGAGCACCCTCTCGTCCTTAGTTATCCGATCGCGGATCTCACCTAGCAAGTCATCGATTTGCCCTTTCGTTGGACGAATCTCGATAATCGGATCGATCAGTCCTGTTGGCCGAATGATCTGCTCTACTACAGTCGGGCAAAGCTCAAGCTCGTATGGCCCAGGTGTGGCGGAAACGAAAACAAGCTGCTTCGCCTTTTCCTCAAACTCCTCAAATCTAAGCGGCCGATTATCCTTCGCCGATGGCAGACGGAACCCATGATCAACCAATACCGTTTTGCGTGCTTGGTCACCGTTATACATGGCCCGTATTTGAGGAAGTGTCACATGTGATTCATCAATAACAATCATATAATCATCAGGGAAGAAATCCATCAAGGTATACGGGGTAGCCCCACGCTCACGAAACGTCATTGGTCCCGAATAGTTCTCGATACCGGAGCAGAAGCCCATCTCGGCCATCATTTCCAGATCATAACGGGTTCGTTGTTCAAGCCTTTGCGCTTCTAGAAGCTTACCTCCCTCACGCAGCTCGGCTAATCTTTCTTCCAATTCAGCCTCGATGTTCACCATCGCCCGCTTCATCTTGTCCTCACCCGTCACGAAGTGAGAACCTGGGAAAATGATAACGTGCTCCCGTTGACCTGTAATTTCCCCCGTCAGCACGTCTATTTCCGTAATTCTCTCGATCTCATCACCGAACATCTCGATGCGGATCGCCGAATCTCCCCGAGAAACAGGGAATATCTCGATAACATCTCCACGTACGCGGAAGGTACCCCGTACGAAATTCAGATCATTACGATCGTATTGGATATCAATAAGCTTATGAAGAATATCATTTCGCGATCTCTCCATCCCAACCCGTAAGCTAAGTCTTAGATCCCGATACTCTTCCGGTGATCCGAGACCGTATATGCAGGATACGCTGGCTACGATGATTACATCTCGTCTCTCGAATAACGAAGCGGTCGAGGAATGCCGCATCTTATCTATCTCGTCGTTGATGCTTGAATCCTTCTCGATGTAGGTATCGGTAGACGGGATATAGGCTTCCGGCTGGAAGTAGTCGTAATAACTGACGAAATACTCGACCGCATTTTCAGGAAAAAACTCTTTAAACTCACTGCAAAGTTGCATCGCTAACGTCTTGTTATGCGCGATAATCAGCGTTGGTTTATTCACCTTGGCTATCGTTTGCGCGATCGTGAACGTTTTCCCCGTCCCCGTCGCACCAAGCAAGGTTTGATGCTTCTTGCCTGCTGTAATCCCTTCCGTTAACTGCCTGATCGCCCCCGGCTGATCGCCATCTGGCGTATACTCCGACACTAGCTTGAAGGATTTATGCTCTATACCTGATGCTGTCATTCCCGATATCCCCCTCTCGAATGGTCTATCTTTAATTTAATGGGTATTTGTTCAACCCAGATTTTCTGCAAACAACTTAGAAGAATTCCCCGTAAGTAGAATGTGTGTTCTCATTTATTATATCTTTTTCAACCCCTACCGTCAAAAGCAGCACACGGCATAAACCCACTCCTTATTCCTGACGTAAATATCGTGCATTGCGATAAAATTTGTAATTTAGAAAGACTCGTTTTGTGTCAGAATCAACCCATTTTCTGATATGATATGGGAAAAGGCTTTTCCGTCCGGTGGACGGTAGCAGACTGGGAGAGTGAGTGCAGCATGGGTTTGTTTGATTTCATTAGAGGTCAATTTATAGAGGTCATTGAATGGCTAGACGATAAGGGGGTTCTCGTGTATCGTTTTCCCGCTTATGATAATGCCATCAAAATGGGAGCTAAGCTCATCGTTCGTGAATCTCAGACCGCGATATTCGTGAATGAAGGGCAGATTGCCGATGTATTCGGACCAGGAACGCACACCTTAAGTACTCAGAATCTTCCTGTGCTTACAGCTCTGAATTCGTGGAAGTATGCGTTCAACTCCCCCTTCAAATCAGACGTCTATTTTCTGAATATGACCAATTTCACAGATCAGAAGTGGGGGACGACAAATCCCGTTATTATGCGTGATCCGGAGTTCGGGATTATTCGTATGCGTGGATACGGCAGCTATGCAATTAAAATCAACGACCCTGCCGTTTTCCTTAAAGAAATATTTGGTACAAAACAAGAATTCACTACCGCTAGTATTACCGGATATCTCAAGTCAATCGTCGTTTCTGGCATTAGTGACATGATCGGGGAGGCAAAAATACCCGTTGCGGACCTATCCAGCTCCTATGATGAATTGGGGCAGCTCTCCGTCACTAAGCTCCAATCCCATTTCTCGGGGCTTGGCCTAGCATTAACAAGCGTAACGATTGAGAATATATCGCTCCCGGAAGATGTTGAGAAGATGATAGATCGTAAGTCATCAATGAACATTGCCGGAAATCTGGATCAATACATGAAATTCCAAACTGCTGAGGCGATCCGCGACGCAGCTAACCAGGATGGTGGCGTCGCCGGTACGGGCGCAGGGCTTGGGGCAGGAATGGCGATGGGACAAATGATGGGACAGATGATGAACCAGATGACAAGTCGCCCTCAGGAGCAAGTCCCTGTCACTCCCCAACAGCCGCCTGTACAGCAGCCTTCAACATCCGGTCAACAACAGGCTAGTGGTAAAAAGTTTTGTTCAGAATGCGGCAGTAAGCTAGCTGAAAATGTAAAATTCTGTTCCGATTGTGGTAGCAAAGTTTAAGCGGAGGTGCCTATGAGCACACAGTCCTCAACCACCGCAATCCGATTCCCCTGTGCAGGCTGTGCAGGGCCGATGGTATTCGATGCGGAGAGCCAAAATTTGAAATGCCAGTATTGCAGCGCTGAGCAAACGATAGAGAATATGATGGAGCAACCCCAGGAGCATCCTTTCAGCTGCAGTGACGAGGATATGACTGAGCTGCAGGATTGGGGTACGGAGCAGCAAGCGATTCACTGTGAAACCTGTGGAGGAGAAACCTTGATCCCCGCTAGTCAGACGACGTCGTTGTGTGTGTTCTGCGGATCGCCCAAGGTACTTCCACAGGATGATGTTCGCAGCATTCGTCCGGAGTCGATCATACCTTTTCAAGTATCACGCGACAAAGCCTTAAGCTCCTTCGCGGCTTGGAAGAAAAAACGGTGGTTTCTACCGAATTCATTCAAAAAACAAAATGTAAGCTCGCAGCTAAACAGCATCTATATTCCATATTGGACTTATGACACCGAAACCTATTCGGTATACTCCGCTGAAGTAGGGATCTACCATTATCGGACGGTAACTCGTACAAGGGTCGTTAATGGAAAGACGGAAACCTATACCGCACAAGAACGGTATACCGTGTGGCATTCTACACAGGGCGATTATGATCGTTCGTTCGATGATATTCTCATCCCTGCCTCTGGACATTACGATTCAGGTTTACTTCATAAGCTCGGAGATTTCAACCTAAGTGAGCTTCATATGTATAAGCCCGAATATTTAAGCGGATATATCTCTGAACGATATTCCGTATCCCGCGAACAAGGCTGGGATAACGCCCAGGAAGTCGCCGACGATCAGTTAAAGACGGATATTAAACGCATCATTGGCGGCGATGAAATTCGCAACTTAAGAATCCGAACGACTTTTGATGATATTACTTACAAGCACTTATTACTTCCGGTATGGAACGCTAATTATACGTATAAATCTAAAGCTTATTACTACATGGTTAACGGTCAGACCGGTACCGTCTCCGGTCACGTCCCTCGTAGTGCAATCAAAATCACCTTGTTCACTTTACTCTGCCTAGGTATTGTTGGCGCGATTGTAGTATTGGTCATGATGAACCAGCAGCCTCAAGTTTAAGCTTATGTAGCGTGTGGTCTTACTAAAGTGAAGGTGTAGGATTTTCCTACACCTTCACTTTTTTTATTGTTGTCATTTTATTGTTGTCATTTTATGGTTGACTCGTTTTAATATTTAGCTTATCATCTAAATATAGGATTTAGACAATTAACTAAATATCAAAAGCACCCTCTTTCGGAAGGAGGAACCCATACCATGAATGATGCCTTCAAAGCACTATCCGATCCGACGAGAAGAAAAATACTTCAGCTACTGAAGGAGAAAGACCTTTCTGCAGGCGACATCGCCGATCAATTCAACATCTCCAAGCCAAGCATTTCTCACCATCTAAACATTCTCAAGCAAGCTCAGCTCGTCCAAGACGAGCGGCAAGGACAGAGCATCATCTACTCGATTAACCTCACCGTCATGCAAGAAGCCATGGGTTGGTTTCTCGGCATGATTGGAACAAAAGGAGATCTCCCCGATGACGAACGTTAATGACAATGTTAATGAAACCAAGAAAGCCGCATGGTCCAAACTAGATTGGCTACTGCTTGGAACAAATGTACTACTGCTGGTCATTATGTACCTCGTCTTTAATAACCAACTGCCAGATGAAGTAGCCTCTCACTACAATGTACATGGTGAAGCAGATCGTACGATGGTAAAGTGGAGCTTCTGGCTTATGTATGCCGGAGTTGGTATTGCCTTACCTTCGTTTCTATCGGCAATGCGGTATATCGATCCACGCAAAAAAAACTATTCCCGCTTCGAAGACTATTACAATTTAATGCGCTGGACCATTAGTCTTTTCCTCCATGCAGTATTCTTGCTTCTCATTCTTGATAACCTTGGCCACAACTTACCCACTCTAAAACTCGTTATCGGCGCATTAGGCATCCTATGGATTATCATCGGGAATCGGATGGGACAAGTACGCAGTAACTTCTTCATCGGCATTCGGACTCCTTGGGCGCTGATGAGCGAGAGCAATTGGCGCTCAACACACCGTTTGGGTGGACGATTATGGGTTCTCGCCGGAGTTATCATGTTTGCAAGCGTATGGTTTGTACCCTCAACTTGGGCTACCGGAATTTTGCTAGCTTGCACAATAAGTAGTTCAATCGTTCCAACTTTGTACTCCTATGTTCTGTATAGAAGAGCAAAGGCTTAAGTTTTTCAAAATCCATTTCGAGGAGACATCCATTCTATGAAAAAAATTGCCCTATTACTAAGCATCGCACTTCTTCTCACGACATTCCCTGCAATGGCATCGGCTGCCGGAATCAAGGTCATTGTTAATGACAAAGCCATCACATTTTCTGATGCTCAACCTTATCAAAAGGGAAATGACCTTTGGATTCCCCTTCGACAAGTTGCTCAGGCACTGGGTATGAAGATTGGCTTTACGCAAAGCACAAACAAGGTTGAGCTGACTAAAGCATCTGTAAAAATTGTATTCAAAATTGGTAGTGCTGAAGCCGCTATTAACAATGGCAAGCCTATCTCTTTTGCCACAGCAGCAGTACTTAAACAGAACCGGGTATATGTCCCGACTTCTTTCTTCTCGAAAGTACTCGGACTCACTGCCACTTATCATGCTGATCGTGCAGAAGCCGTCATTAGCGTTCCTAAAGGAGCAGATGATATCCCAACTACTATCGTTAATCAATTAACCGCGGGAGCTTATCAACAGCTATCAGATGATTATTTTGACGAATCGATCAAACCAATCCTAACCGTAAAAGCCTTGCAAACGGGCTGGGAGCAGATTGGCTCGGCGGTTGGAGACTTTGTGGGTATTCAATCGATAGAACAGAATCCTAATGTAACTGATTACAAAGAAATCAAAGTTCTTATCGCATTCTCGAAAGCAAACCTCAACCTCAATCTTAAGCTTAATGACCAAAACAAGATTATCAGCCTTATGCTTGTACCTGCTGAAACCCCTGTAACCCCAGTCGCGACTCCTGAGGGTCTGGTGGAGGAAACCGTTGTAATCGGAGCTGGAACCAAATACCCGTTACCAGGAACACTGACTTTACCCAAGAACGCAAGTGGACCAGTAGCTGCAGTCATCCTCGTTCACGGCTCCGGAGCTCAAGACCGAGACGAGACGATAAATGGAAACAAGCCATTCCGTGATATCGCATGGGGTCTTGCCCAACAAGGGATTGCCGTGCTTCGTTATGACAAAAGAACATTCGCTCACGGCCAAAGCTTTACTCCAGACATGCTAACCACATTCACCGTCAAAGATGAAACGGTCGATGATGCAATCGCTGCCTCCAAGCTAATCAAAGACGACAAACGCATCGATGCTTCCCAAGTGTACATTGTCGGCCATAGCTTAGGCGGCATGCTTGCTCCGCGAATAGATGCTGAAGGCGGAAACTTCGCTGGCTTAGTCATTCTCGCAGGTTCAACTCGTCCGTTATGGGAAATTATTACCGATCAGAACATGGATATCATCAAAACGATCGACGATAAGGATCCCGCGAAAAAGGCGAGTGAAGCGTTGGTTGCCGCCGAGTTACTTAAAGCCCAAAACCTTAGTAAATTGTCCGATTCGGAAGCGATTAAGCAACAAATATTTGGACTGCCCGCTCTTTACTTCAAAGAAATGGACGCCCATAGCACCAAAGATTTTGTAAACAAATTAACTAAGCCTATCCTTGTTCTTCAAGGTGAAGATGATTTCCAAGTATATGCGAAAGATTTCACCCTGTGGAAAGATCAGCTCAAAGGAAACGCAAAAGCGTCCTTTAAGCTCTACCCAGGCCTAAGTCACCTCTTCATTAATTACAGCGGTGAAGGTGAAAATACACTCGAAGAATATAAGCAACCTGGAACTGTCGATTCACAGTTCATTCAAGATATCGCAGACTGGATAAATAAGAAGTAAATCAACGTCTACTATACAGCTTCTAATGTTCAAGCAGCTTTAATCCAACAACCGCACTTACGATCAGACAGAGAAAGAAAATTCTTTTGGCATCGCGGGACTCTTGATAAAATAGCATTCCGACAAGAGTCCCGCCAACTGTTCCGATCGCGGTCCATACAGCATAGGCAGTGCCCATGGAGATGGACCTCATCGCAACTGAAAGCAAACTCAGACTCACTCCAAAACCGCCAACAATCATAAGAAGGTTGAGTGCATTTTTATTATTTTTCAACCGATTCATGCCAAGCACACCAACGACCTCGAACAATCCTGCGATAATCAATACAAGCCACGCCATTACTCTTCCACCTCCTGCACACCAGTTGCAGTCGTCATCTTCAGACCGACAATCCCGATGATTAACACAATGACTAATGCTAGCTTCCCTGCGTCCAATGTGATATTGAAAAAGACCGCTTCAGCAAGCACTGCCCCTGCCGCACCAATACCTGTAAAGACAGCATAAGTCGTGCCCACAGGTAAAGCTTGGCTAACATATAGCAATCCAAAAAAGCTAATAAAAATTCCGAGTACCGTTAAAGTCCATTCCCCCACACTCGTCGCGTGCTTCATACCCGACACCCATCCAATTTCACAACAGCCTGCCAACAATAATACTAACCAATACCGATTCATAGCTACACCTCCATGTTGTATTCTTTCCCTGCGAAGCAAGCATAAACAATTATGTCCGTCATATGAGGGCGGAAAACCGTTTATGAATCGTCAAAAAAACCCGAAAGCATCGCAGGCTGCGTAACGTTTAAACGTCACTTCAAGCCGTCATCGATACTCCCGGGTTTTTATCCCGCCGTGTTCATCCTCGCTTCGATGCAAAGATGCGCTCCCTCTCGGACCGAACCGATGCTCAGCAAAGCACCGTGGAACCCTAGAAAGCCTATTTACTGATGATATCCATCTAAAATACTTCACATCCGACGTGGAGTCAAGACTTGTTTCGAGATTGCGAGCTCCGAGGTGGAAGTCCAGCAGCTTTAGCCGCTTCCTCTTCTTCGATAGCCAAGGCCAGTGCAATTGCGGCCGCTTCCTCTTCTTCCGCTGCTGCAAGCTCTGCCGCCGCTTGCTCAGCTTCTTGGCGTGCTTTCATCGTCGGCGAATTCCCTAGCCTACGTGCTCCTGCTGCCCTAAGCATCTGCCAAATCGAAGCTGAGCGAGACGCTGCAACAAACTCTACGTCATCATCTGGAGCTAGGATCAAGCCAAGCTGGTAATGCTCACCTTCGTAACGCGCACGCTGTAAAAATTTGATGTGGCCATCGCGGTTAGCGACTTCTATTTTGCAAAATGCAGATTGCTTCTGAAGAGCGGCATGCAGCTCCTCCTTATTGCGAACGGTAGACCCGTTTACCTTCTTAATCAATTCACCGGATTGAAAGCCTAACTCACTCGCTGGCGTGTTAGGCAACACAGCAAGCACTTTAACTCCATTCCCATCCTGTGCGAATAAAGGACTACGCCCAGTTTCCCGCATACGGCTGACGACAAGCAAACCTTCATGCAATACAAATGCAGCTACTGCAGCAACTACACTAAGGGGTGACCAGAACTGTGCACCGATCGCGAGCGCCGCAATGGCTCCCCCGTATAGCATGAGCGTGTTTCCTGAAGCACGCGCTTTGTCTTCTGGCCAGAAGCTTGTCGTTCGATCACTGAAGCCAATCAATACAGGAAAGGCTAATATACTCCATGTAGCCGTCTCTCCTACACCCCCAAACAGGGGCATCCACGGAAGTGTAAACCCACCACCCGCTGACGGTATGAGCCACAGAAGGGGAATAGGCCATACACCAGATAGGGAGTATGCACCCAATAGCTTCCCCCTCTTTCCTTGTAGGAACAGAGGAATTGCCTGCTTAGCACCCTGTAAGCGCACCAGAAAGCCTTCCGCAATGTGCAACAGGCCGGCAATAAAGAGTAGTCCTGGAACATCAATAGCCGCAAGTGTATTCAACGCATCAGAGAATGCTCCCGGCGATGCTGTCGCTTCAAGTCCTGTCCACTCAGATAGAGCTTGCAGCAAGCCTAACACGCCTGCTGCATAGGCCAAGCACACATACCGGAGTTGAAAGATGGCAAGTACACCCATAACAATCCAAAGGAACATCAACGTTTCTGAGGTGAGTCCTGCTCCAGCACCAAGTCCTACCAAGGATAATACGATACCAACTGCAACTCCGGCTATGACCCTCGATAGCGTCAAGTACAGGGAACCATAAAGTCTGACGTGGAACAGCTTGCGCTGTAGCTTAACCCCGAGACGTGCATGCCACCATACGAGTATTACCGCGATATAAAAATACGGGAGTGTGAACAATCCAATTACAGCTTGTCCTGCTTCCCGCAATACGTTCACTAGAGGATCCAATTACCCCTCCCCTTTCATCCAGTAAACCGACTTCTTCAATTTATTGCAAAAAGGAAGTTGACCTGTGGTCAACCTCCTAAACTATTCGACAATAGGATGTAAATTCCTTCTCCGTCCTGCCCTATTGGGAATGATTAATTAACTCCCTTGCCTTAGTATGAGCTGCTTGCCATTGCTTATCATAATCTTGATTTTTCAAATTCTGGTACAACACCTCTTCCAGTCGCTGCGCCGTTTCAACATCAAGCTCCCCTGTTGCAGGTAACGATTGACTTGTCTGGAACTTCTCTACCGCTGACTTGGTCGCCAGACTGAAGTATCCATCCGTGCGATCTGCCGGGTAGCCAACCCCTTCGAGGATGTTCTGCAAATTTGTTACCGCTTCACCCGTAACATCGAACTTGAGAACGCGATCCCGTGGTAACCGCGACGCTTGAAAATAGCTTGGTTGGATCACAACGAAATCCGGTGTGATTCCCTTCCCATTAACCCAGGTACCATCAGGGAGCAACCATTTGTATACGGTCAGCTTAACAAGACTACCATCCCCAAGCTCACCATTATAGGATACCTGCATCGTTCCCTTGCCATATGTAGTCTGACCGATGAGCACCGCATCGGCAGATTGCTGCAACGCTCCCGCCAATATTTCCGCTGCGCTGGCACTGCCTTTGTCTACAAGCACAACTAGGGGATAATGCTTATTATTTTTAGCTCCGCGCTCAGCGGTATCTACCTTCTGCTTCCCGTCGCGATACTCATACTGCACAATCGGTTTGCCCTTCTCCATAAATTGATCCGCCACTTCAATCGCAGACTGAAGAAGTCCTCCCGGATTATCTCGAACGTCGATCACGAGAGCTTTTAGTCCTTTGGCTTCCATCAGCGCAAGCTCATCAGCAACCTTTACCGCCGTGTCCTCGTTAAATTGATTGATTTTCAGGTGTCCAACACCATCATCCCCAATCTCGGCAGTTACAGTTTCGCGAGTGATGCGGTCACGGACAAGCTCAAGATCTAGCGGCTGAGTCATACCTTGACGCTGCACCTTAAGCTTAGCCTTCGTCCCTTTGGGTCCTCTTATCTTGGCAATCGCCTCACTAATCGTTAACCCTTGCAAGCTCTCTCCGTTTACTGAAAGCAATATATCCCTTGGCTGTAATCCTGCTCTCTCCGCAGGCGAACCACCGATGGGTGCCTCTACCACAATAGCTCCATTTTCCACGCTTAAGTTTGCACCAATTCCAGTAAAGACCCCTTGCAGTGCATCACTGAACTTCTCGGCTTCTTCTGAGGATTTATATATGGAGTGGGGATCGTGCAACGATTCCACCATCCCCTGAATCGCACCATCGAGTAGCTTATCCCGATTCATCGGCTCAATAAAACGACGCCCAATAAGATCAATAGCTTTGTTCAGCTTATCTAACTCATCTTGCTGTAGACCTAATTTAACATGAGATGAAACTCTACCCGTTTGTTGTTCATTGGAAGACTTAAAGTCCCAATCGGGGAGCTCGAAATAAGCATACGTTGCCATACTGGCAGCAATAGCTGCAAGCACAATCATGGCCACAACGGTGCGACCTCGAAACCACACGTAAACCCCACTCCTCGAATTACCGCATATAGTTACAGTATGACAAGCTTATATCACTTATCCTCGTTTTTAGCTTTGACAAGAAAACAGCCGTCGCCCGACGAGTATGTCGGAAGATCGGCTGTCCCTCATGCTGCTACTTCAAATAAGGCGCAGGATTAACCGGTTCGGAGTTTTTGCGAACTTCAAAGTGCAAATGATTACCAGTCGATTGACCAGTTGAACCTACCAAACCGATTTTCTGTCCACGCTTGACCGTCTCGCCCTTCTTCACAAGAATTTGGCTCATATGGCCGTATAGCGTTCCTAACCCACCACCATGCTCGATAATGACGCAGTTTCCGTAACCGCTCCAAGATTGGGCGATCGTAACCACACCTGACTCCGCAGCGTAGATCGGCGTTCCTTTAGGAGCTGCCATATCCATCCCAGCATGTAGCTTCTTCTTTCCCGTTATCGGATGAGTCCGATAACCAAAAGGGGATGATAAGCGGTAATCCGACTTCAATGGCATGCCCAGCTTGCCGCCCTTGTAGTAGTCCTTAATCCGGTTTTTCTTAGCAATCAGTGCTAAAGCTTCCTTCGCGAGCTTCGTGAGCTCTTTTTCGGATTCTTCACTGATTTCTTCCATTTCTTCAATGTCCTTCGCTAGCTTGGACATCATAACTTCTTTATCGCCTTCTTCTTGCTGAAGCTCAGCCTTATGCTGCTTAGCCTCGGCGTAGAGCTTCTTCACTTCTTCGAGATCCGTCTCCCTTTGCTTTAACAGCTCGGTGACATCCTCCGTATATTTCTTCTTCTCGTCCAGAATGTTGCGATCCTGTGCCGCAATCGATTCCACGGCATCATAACGATTTAGAAAATCAGAGAAGCTTGCCGCACTAAGTAAAACATCTAGGAAAGATACGGGCCCAGCCGTGTATGCCATACGAATCCGCGAGGCCATTAATTCATCACGATTATCACGCTGCTTAATGGCTTCATCAAGCTCTTCCCCTGTTTGATACAGCACTTGTTCTGCTTCCGCTCTCTTGACCTCTGTGTTGTCCAATCTCTTCTGCACGGTTTCGATTCGAGCCAACAATTTCTCTATGTCTTCCTTGGTAGCTACCTGCTTACCTGTTAGCTCATTAATGGTCTTCTCTGCATATCTTTGATTATGCTCCACTCTATCCTTATCCTGCTGAAGCTTCTTCAAGTCCTGATCGATCTTCTCAAGCTGCGATAGAGCTTGTCCGTTATAAGGTTGAGCAATAAGAACAGTAACCATCATCATTACGATTAGAAGTAAAGACTTTCTTTTCACTGTAATCCTCCTTCAGAAACGGACCTGCCGCTTCCAAAAAATCCATTTGTGACCTTTAAACCTTCAAATATCTGCGGACTGAAATCGTACTCCCCCAGACACCAAGAAGTGTCCCAAGTATAATAATCGTTCCTCCAACGAGCGTCCTTACTTCATCTAACGAGGAGAACTCTAGCATGTATAAGCCTACTGTAGTGCTTGTTGTCCGAACGAGCTGAGAATAACCATATAGAAGAAGTGCCGAACTGATAAACGATCCTCCAAAGCCAATAATTGCACCCTCTATAAAAAACGGCCAACGGATAAAGCTATTCGTAGCCCCAACCAGCTTCATAATTGAAATTTCACGCCGCCGAGCGAGGATTGTAATCTTGATTGTCGTTGAAATCAGGAACATTGCCATGATGGCAAGACCAATAACAATAAAAAATCCGATATTACGTACAGCGTTCGTAATACTGAACAGCTTCTCTATCGCATCTTTCCCGTACTTCACTTTGTCGATCGGAGCTGACGGGTCATTTAAGTTAATCGCTGAGATTTGCTTAGCGACGTATGCGATATTTTGCGGGTCGAAGGCTTCAACCTCAAAGGCATCCGGTAAAGGATTATTCTCATTCTCATAACCATCTAGCGCTTCCTTGCCTTCTTCTCCCATACTATCTCGGAACCGCTGCAAGCCTTCAGCCTTAGGGATGTAAGTAACCGACTTTACCTCGGGAATCCGTTTAATTGTTCGTTCAATCTCTTCCGCTTTCCCCTTCTCTATATCGAGCTGGAGATAGACATTGATTTGAACCTGACTATCCAACTGATCCGCGAGCTTGTTAACGTTAAGAGCTAGCAGCATAAATACTCCGAGAATAAATAAGGAGACTGCGATGGAGCTCATCGAGGCGAATGTCATCCACCCGTTACGACCCACATTTTTAACACCTTCACGGAAATGACGGAGGAGGGTACTAAATTTCATAGCCATACTCCCCTCTCTGCTGATCACGAACGATACTGCCCCGTTCGATAGCGATCACTCGCTTACGCAGAGTATTCACGATTTCTTTGTTGTGGGTGGCCATTACGATTGTCGTACCACGGAAGTTAATTTCTTCAAGCAAATTCATGATGCCCCATGATGTTTCTGGGTCCAAATTCCCTGTTGGTTCATCCGCAACAATGACAGCAGGATTGTTAACGATAGCACGAGCAATAGCTACGCGTTGTTGCTCTCCTCCAGAGAGTTGGGCAGGCAAGCTGCTTGCCTTATGCTTTAAGCCGACAAGCTCCAACACTTCCATCGTACGACGCCTTATTAAGCGACGTGGTGTTTCGATGACTTCCATGGCAAATGCGACATTGTCGAATGCCGATAGCTTAGGTAATAGCTTATAGTCTTGAAAGATAACTCCGATATTACGACGTACATACGGAATTTTGCGATGCTTCAGCTTGCCTATATTGAAACCATTAACGGAAATTTGTCCTTTGGTCGGTACTTCTTCACGGTAGATTAACTTCATGAACGTAGATTTACCTGCACCAGATGGACCCACTATGTATACGAACTCATTACGATCAATTACGACGTTCACGCCTTGCAAAGCGGTTGTACCATCAGCATAGGTCTTCCAAATATCCTGCATTTCAATCACGGTATCACTTCCTGTTAAGATTCAGACTTTAGTTACTTCGACATCATGCATGATAATCCTCTCCATGTCGATGATCTGTTCGGGAAATATGTCGATTCTTAGCCTGTAAAGCTAGGCTAGGCTTGCCCTTTAGGTATTTTTTAAGAATTTTTTAATTTTTGATGAAAACGAACTGCAAAAATTGAAGTATAACTATTTAGAAATATTTGTAACTTAGAGATAACGAACTGGAGATGAATTCCCGAATGAAAAAGGGTTGGTTAATCACGGTCCTTCTAGCTCTTGTAGTCGTAGGAGTCGGGGCTGGTGGAGCAATGAGTTACGGTAGTGATGATACACTCCCCGAGGACTTCAAGGTCGGTGATTTACATGTTGGGGGTCAATCTCCAACCGATGCATTAAAGAAGATTCAGCAGCGTGTAGATGATGCTGAGAATATCAAGGTGACCGTTCAGGGGTTAGATGCTTCTGCTACGGACGTTCTATCTGATCCTACATGGACACTGAAGCAACTCGGCATGAAGGTTGATGCTTCAATTGCTTTGAAGGCAATTCAAGATTATGAGGATGCCTCTTGGTGGGATCGTGCAATGCTGCGATATCGTAGTAACATACAAACGAACTATGAGTATACGGTGACCTGGGATGACCAAATGTTGCGAAAGGAAGTCACTGCGTCATTAAACTCTTCTACGGGGACAACCGCTAAAGAAGCTACCCGAACCATTAATGATAACGATGAAGTCGTCTACACATCTGAAGTAGTAGGTACGAACCTCGATCTTCCTTCGCTGCTCGCTACGATAAAATCATTTGAACCTAAGAGCTTGACCAGCGAAAACAACAAGGAATCCAATGGCTCGGGGCAATCTACACCTGAAATGTCTGGGGCGCCCCATACTATTGAACTCCCTCTAATTAGGACTGTTCCAGAAGTGACATTAGCCTCATTAAAAAATGAAGGTATCGATCGTAAGATTATCGAATTCACAACTTCCTTCGCCACAAGTGCTGAAGGGCGTTCCCATAACGTAACGGTTGCCGCCCAAGCGTTAAACGAGACGTTACTCATGCCGGACGAAATATTCGAATATGGAAAAATTGTCGCCAAGGCGGAAAAAGAGTACGGCTATAAAGAGGCACCCGTTATTCTAAAGGGGAAGTTAGTTCCCGGGATGGGCGGTGGGATTTGCCAGGTATCCAGCACGCTGTATAATGCAGCTTTGTTGACGGGGTTGGACATCATCGAGCGGCGCAACCATTCTCTCGTCGTCAGTTATTTGCCCAAGGGGCTGGACGCGACCTTTGCGGATGGTTTCGTGAACTTCAAGTTTCGCAACTCCACGGGCAAGCAATTATTAATTCGTACTGTCGTAAAGGACAAAACCTTAACTGTGAAGCTTTTTGGGACGATGCCGGGCAATATCACTTACCAGACGGAATCCGTGCAGGTGAAGGTCAATCCTCCGAAAATCGTCTATGTCGCCGATGAGAACATTACGCTAGGTAAACAGAAATCCCTGCAGAAAGGCGATTCAGGCTATGTGGTCGAATCCTTCTTGATTAAGAAGATAGACGGAGAATTCGCCGAACGGAAGAAGCTCTCCAAGGATACCTACCGCACACAGGATTCCTTGATCGCGGTAAACCCTAGTGATCCGAGGCTACTCCCTGAGGGCACTACGCCGGTTCCTGGGGTAAAGCCGGGGACAACGAAGGAGCCAAGCAAGACTCCCGCTCCAAGCGGCGAGGAGATCGTTGAGCCGGTGTAAGAGGAAGAAAGGAGGACAGCGTCAACAGACGCTGTCCTCCCCCTCGATTCGGCGGTGATACTTTCGATCGGCACCTTTATTCCCTATGCCAAGGACTTAAACGGTTGTTCCTTCTGCCTAATCTCGGATTTCCCGCAATATTTCTAACACAGGGCTATGGCCGGTTCCGAAAGGCACGAACCCGTAACGTTCCCTCCACATGACTTCCGGATGCGCGTACCCAGTCAACGCGTCTTCCCATCCCCGTCTCCCCTTGAAAGTGCTGGGCCCGACAAAGAAGGGGTCCCCCATATAGTGGTGGTGCGGCCCTAACAGGTTGCGCAGCGTTCCCGTCAAATGAAACGTTATCGTGTTGACGCCAACTTTCATTGTGTCCGAGAGATCCCATTCATACGGTTCCCACGCGATTCGCCCGGCGTTCATACCGTTCACGTCGACGCGAATGACGCACGATGCGGGCTCCATGAGTCGCAAGATCGCGCGTTTGCCCGAACCGTCCCACATGAATTCTTTTTCCAATGACACAGTTCCCTGAAAAAAGTGCAAGCCTTGGGAGGTTAACTCTTCGATCAGGTATTCGGTACTTTGGCTTCTTATCACAAACGTCTTCGCCGATACTTCAACAATGCCTTTCGGACTTGAATAGGCCGTCACAGTATTCTCCGCAGCCGTTTCGAAATAACCCAGCAAATACATGCTCTCTAATTCAGTTTTATGGACAAACCGGTTTCTCTCCGTCTCGAACGCGCCAGCATCGTCCAGATAACGGTGCTCCATCCTCCCTTCGAACGGTCTTCGGACGACGATACTATTCCTTCCGCAACGAACGTACGGGCTGATCTCGATCTTCTCGATCGACGGGTCGAGCCATTCTCCGCCCATCCGTCCAGAAATCGCTTGGCCGTTAACGGAAAGACTGCAGGACCGCAATTCCTCGCCCGCCAAGAACAGTGCTTGCTTCGGTTCGTAATCGGATTGAACCGCAAAGGAAAACTCCATTTCGATATCGAGTCGTTCTCTTCGGGCGGCAAGAAGTTCTTGTAAATGCAGCACGTCGTAGGGATCGCTCCACGCCTCTTCCCCGGCTATTCGATACCGGCATCGATCCAGTGTCAGCGCGTTCATATACTGTTTAGCCAATCTCCAAGTTCCTCCAAGCTCGAACGAACTTCGGAGAAATTCGGGCTTCCGGTTCGTTGCAGGCATGGCAAGCGCTTCTCGCTTCCTTCTAGCAATGAACAATACAGATTCTCCCGGTCTCAATGTGAAGGTGTGCAGCGTCCTTCCTTCTTCCATCGTCACAGAACAATTTATCCGTTCGCCCGAAATAGCATCCACCGTCCACACTTCGTATGCTCCATCCCATGAAAGAGACATATTTCGGTACGCGTTATCCCTTTGCGAATGAAAAAGAAAGAGCGTTTCTTCGTGTTCCGCCATGCGATGATGGGCTATCACATCTTTTACTTGTCGTCCTCTGGCGTCCGCAAGCCGATAAGTTGACGGCACACCCGCAAGCGCGCGCTCGAATGTTTTGTACGTCGGCATCATCTGCTCGACATGCTCATCGCACCATTCTTGCATCTCCTTCGATGTTACACCCTCGATGCACTTAGGGTAATCCCCCGCGCTAATGACTTTGCCTCCTTGCGCGGCGAAACGTTTCAGAAGCTCGAAGGTACTCTTTTCCAATGAAAATAATGCAGGCAAAATCACGAGACCGTAACGGCTCTCTCCCAGCTTCAACCAGCCTTGTTCCACCACGCCGTACTTGCTTAGCAGCATCTCGTCTCCGTAGTCGAACTCCCGCTGCATGTCCAACAGCAATTGCGATAGGTCTCCGAACCGCCGATCGAGTTCCCGCACGGAATGAAGACGATCGGGATCATATAGGCACCATGCACTGGAGATCGGGTGAATGATCAGAATATTCGCCGCAGCCGTCCCCGAAGTCAGCGCATTTTGGCGGTTCGTTACATATTGATTAAACAGATCAAAATCACGCCACCAGGGCTGATGCCAGGAAAGAGACGGCGGGTAGTCTCTTTTGCGCGCTCCCCGCAATGAGTACGAGGCTAAATGCTGGCATTGCACATTAACTCCCAACGCCAATTGCCAATCGGTGATCCATTTCAGATCCTTGAAATCCGCTCCCCAGCCACTGCAACCGAACGTTTCCGCCAACACCTGCTTCCTTCCCAACTGGCGTGCCACGCTGGCAGCCTGTTTGATCAAGACGGGACGGGTCAGCCGCAAGCCGAGGTGATCGATACCCGGCATCTGCATCCATTCGTAATGAGGCATCGCCGCACCGATCTGCGAGATTTGGAAAGAGAGCGTATCCTCGGCGGCCATATGCCCCGTAAAGCACAAACCGTTCTTCTCGCACCATAAGCCGATCTGAGCGGTGAAGGAAGATACAAATTGCCGCGTGACCGCATGCCAGTAATCGTGCTTCGCTTTCGTTGATCCTTCCTGATCAAACCAAAGAGCCGGGAGAATCGATAATAAGCCATATCCCCGAACGGCCTCAAAGGTCGCGGCCAACGCCGGGGACCACGGCCATTTTCCAACGGCGTACTGGGGCTCATCGGTAAACACGCCCCGAATCGTCCGCCCGAACTCTTGCCCGAAGCGTTCCTTGTACTTCTCATGAGTATGTCCGATAAAACAGGCCACCGCATCGGGATCCAGCAGATCGGTATAGTACGGATTCGTGTCGTAATAAACATGAAGAACTTGCGATTGCTCGTTTACGCCGGTCTCCATGGGGATCTGCTGCCATCGGCCATCAGTTGCATCCCAGATATAGCAGGCAAGACTTCGGTCCGTGAGTTGAAGCCGCTCGGAGTCGACCGCTTCATGGCATAACCACTTTTGCTGATATCGCTCTCCTTCACTAGGTACCTTGCCTCCGCAAAATCCGCTAGGCCATGCATCCTCGTCATATAGCCAAATTTCCATATCCATCCGCTTGGCTTCCTCGATCGCCGATTCGACCGCGTCCATCCATTCTTCTCCCATATACGGCGTTTGCAGCCCACCTCTGGCGTGAATGAATACCCCGTGAATGCCCACCGTCTTGAATTCGCGTAGTTGCCGTGCGATTTCCGTCTTGTCCAACTTATCGTTCCATGACCAGAACGACAGATTCCCTCTCGTCCAAATCCGGTTACTCGCGATCATGCGACACTGCCCTTTCCAGCCATTCCCGGCATATTTCCCGATCCCAACCGTTTATTTCGTTCTCCAATCGCAATGCCTCTTGCCAATGGCTTGCGGCTTCATCCCTTTTATTGTCCATATAGGAAAGCTGACCGAGAGATTGCGCGAGAATGGATTTTAGTTTCGCGACGATGAATTCGTAGTAGGACAATAGTAGCGCTGCGTTGTTTCGCTGCTCGTCCGGCTCCGTCTCGCCGCCTGTAAGCGGTACGTTTGCAAAGCCGTAGCCGTTGTCCAATATTTCAAGCGCCCGCTTGCATTCGGCGGCTCTTTCCCTTGGGACCGAACCGTCGTCCGACGAAGGATCCCAGTTCTCGATCTCCTCGGAATCCATCCGTAACCATGTATCCATGAATCTTAATTTGAAAAACTCCGTGTTATACGCCGAGAGACCCGCAAGCGCGATCGATAGACGATCCAGCATTCCCCTGCACAAACTCGCGTGCTTGCCATAGAAGAGCTTGCAGAAGCGATCGGTAATGCTATCCGCATCTTCTCCCCCTTCCCATGTCATTCGGGAAAATACATAAAGATTTAGCCACATCGCGACGTTCTCCGAATTCATTTCCCGTCCGTCGATGGCTTCGGTAATCGGCTGGCTGCCTATGTCCTCCCTTATAATTCTCACTGCCTTGGAATAAGGCAGAATAAGGCTCATTACGCCTTTCGCTCCGACGCTACGATAATAGGCCATATCCTCCGCTATCGTTTGGAGCAATGGAGGGAACAAAGAGGTCAACATCCAATAGTCGGAATAATACTCGAAAACGGTCAAGTTCGTTCCGAACCTGCCACACGCATCCGCCCATTTTTCCGTAACTTTCTTAAACCGGGCGTCGCGCGGCCGATTCGGCGACGCTATCGAATCTTTATAGTCCCGTCCCCAGCAAGCGATCAAGGTATCCAACTCGCTGCATTCCGGAACTTCCTCCAGCATGCTCCATTCCAACTGCGCGTTATAGGCGATGTGCTCCACGTTCACGCTTATGCCCTTCGAAGCGAAGGACCGGCGAAGCCGGCTAAGAAAACCGATATAAGTAGACATAAATCCGGCTTCCCGGCAAGCCGGGCAATTACATACGTGCTTGTTGTCATTAGGCCACAAGGAGAGCGTCGCCAGAACGGTCCCTCTACGGATCTCCCTCTCTACGTAACGAACGACGTTATCGACCATCACTCCGACGCCAGCTTCATGCGAATAACAAGGCTGATCAGCTATTCTTCTCTCGCCTTCACCCTGTAACGCAAACCACTCCGGATGTTCCGTATAATGCTCCCCGGACGGGAAAAACATCCCTAGATTATGGCCGCCCAACGTCAGCCTTAATTGCCGCTTCGCGAGCTCCGGTCTTAGCTCGCCTTGATATCGCTCCCACAGATCGAACGTAAAAAACAGATCGTTCAAGCCGTTCTTGGCAGACCAGTCTATCATGCCCATCGCGTATTCAGTCGTCTCCGAGCTTTCCAGCACGAGCCCCCTTCTGGCGAACGTCGCCTTACGGGTTGTCCTGCCGATAATCGGCACGCTTACCGGCGTTGCGGGAATATGACGATACGCGGGAGTCGGCCATGAGATTCCCGCATGCTCCTCTAGGAAACGGTATGCTCCGAATAAGACGGCTCTTGGGCTTGTAGCGACAATGACCGCGTTGCCGTTCTCGGCGCGAATCTCGAATTCGTCCAAATCCTCCGAATCGCCGTCGTTTCCTTGCGGATGGGACAATCTCAGAACAATAGAGTTTCCCCCTGCTTCCGCTTCCCCTTCTGTAATGAAGCAATCGGCATGGCCGACGAGAGACAGGGTTGTCTTAAGCTCGTTCGCTGCAAAACGAAAAGCTTCATGCGCAGACGCGGGAATACAAATCCGTAACGCTGATTCAATAGTTTCCATTAAATTAAAGCTGTCTACATTGCTCTTGCTCATTGCGGCAATCCCCCAAGTCATAATTGTGCGGTATAGGGAAGGCACGGCCCGCAATAAGCGCCGTGCCTTCCCGTATGTCTATTCTTCCGGCACGAACAGGACGTCCCGGAAATAGTTCGTATTGTTAAACGTGTAGGTCGGCATTGTTCCGATCGTGGTCGTGCTTACCCCGCTACCCGAATAGGTAACTAGATTTTCGTTCAAGATCGGATTGGCGAAGCCCTGCGGGGTGGCCGCGTAATAATAATCCGACGGACCGTTTGTAATCGAGACGATATAGTCCGTCCCAGAAGTCACGCTAATCGGCTCCGGAAGAATAAACTCGCGCCAGCCGTAATGTCTGGTCGACAGATTCCAGGTATACGGACCGGCGATCCGCTGACCGTCACTTACCCTCCATAGTGAAACTACGTGGGCTCCTCCTTCGTCCGGATGGGCATAGAGTCGAACCCCGACGATACGACCGTCCGCCGTCGTTTGGAATTTCGTCCCTAGCTCATAACGCCGATCGTTGGAGAAGCTCTGCGGAACCAACGTATCCATGACGTTCTGTTCGGTATCCGGAACGAAAACGACATCTCGGAAATAATTCGTATCGTTATTCGAATAAATAGGCATTGTTCCGATCGCGGTCGTGCTCACACCGCCGCCCGCGTAAGAGACCAACCGTCCGTTCGAGATCGGGGCGGAAAACCCTTGCTCGGCAACGGCATATTGCTTGTCGTACACGCTGTTCGTGACCGACACGATATACTCCGTTCCGGCCTTGAGCCTCGCAGGGGACGGGAGAGAGAATTCCTTCCACCCGGAAGAGCCGGCGTTTACGTTCCAATCGTAAGGCCCTGCCAGCAGCGTCCCGTCGCCTGCTTTCCATAACGAAACGCGATGGATGCCCGATTCGATCTCGTGTGCGTAAATCCTCGCTTTCGTCACGTATCCGTCCGTCAGCACCGTGAAACGGTTGCCCAGCTCGTAGCTCGCATCGTTGTCGAAGCGCTGCGGCGTTTGCGAGGAGAGCAAGCTCCTGCCGTTATTCGGCACGAACTCGATGTCCCGGAAATAGTTCGTGTTGTTAAAAGAATAAGTCGGCATCACTCCCAACTGGGAAGAGTTAACGCCGCTGCCCGCATAAGTGACCAGATGCCGGTTGTTCAAAGGCTGGGCAAAGCCTTGCGGGGTATAGACGTAATGTTTGTCGGTCGCGCTGTTCGTGACCGACACGATGTAATCGGTATCGGCTTTAATCGACAGCGGCGAAGGAAGCTCGAACAGCTTCCAGCCCGGGGTTCCCGCAGGGAACGTCCAAGTGAAAGGACCGGCTACACGTACGCCGTCTCCGACTCTCCAAAGCGATACGCTGTGCTGGCCGCCTTCGTTCTCGTGTGCGTAGAGCCTCACTTTGGTAACCGTGCCGTCCACGGTCGTCTTGAATCGCGTACCCAGCTCGTATCGGGCGTCGTTGCCGGCTGCCGTCGGCGTTTCTCCCGCGAATATCGATTCGCTTCCAAACTCGGGTTCGTCAGCCGGAATCGCTACCGTAGGAACGGATGCCGTGACGAAAGCGTCCGCGATCGCGGCGGTGCCCGAGGATAGGCGATGCTTGTTTCCGGATACGGTCAACGTGACGGTATGAAGCCCCGCCGGTAAATCCAGTGCCAAAACGAACTCCTTGCCGTATTCGGTTCGAGGTGAATACAGCTCGACGTAAGGATACGCAAGTCCGTCGACCTCGACGTCTATTCGGCCTAGATCCGGGCCCGTAGACGCGATCAACGAAAGGTACGGTCCTTGGAAGGAATACGATAGCATCGCGCCTTGCGTATTCGATTTCAACGCCGATCCGCCGGCGTAAGATGCGTGGGCTTCCTCCCCCCACGATCCGGTGCGGACGACCTCGTTGTCTTCGGCTTCTACATTCTCCGTATCGTTAGGAACGATGGCGAACAAGGACGTCGATTCGGCTTCCATGTCGTAGCGGAAGGAAGTCACGTTCTTCCCTACCGTCGCCTGATTCAGCACGTCAACGACTCTCGACGGATTCGGTAGCCTTATGGATTTCATCCCCGCGTTCCCGGAAGCCGAATGGATCATTAGCAGCTTGTCGTCGGTGCGAATATTGTCTTTGCCGTCGTAAGAATAAACATGTGAGCCGCCGAGATTGCTTGCGATCGAGCGGACCAAGCCAGCTTTAAGCGGACCTGAGCCGCTGAAGATTGAAGTCCACGACCCCATATTTTTCCTTGTAAAGGACGTTTTGCCCGGATCGGCATCGTAATATCCGAGCCTTACCGCGTTAGGATCGGTCACATAAAAGGATGGGGTATGCGCATATTCCGCTTCTACTCCGCCACTGTCTTCTCCGATGACCCATCCGCCGACGGTCGTCGTGCCGCTTCCTTCGGTCGCTGGATCCGAAAAATTCGAAAGAATCGTCGCGGCGCTGGTATATTCGGCTTTAGCCACGGTCATCCCGATCAAGTCCGAAATATGGGTCGTATCGGAACCGGATTCGTCGAAATAACCGGGAGCTCTCAGGAATACCAATACGTTGTCATCTTTCTTTAAGCTGTTGATCTCCGCTCTTTGAGCCGATGTTGCCCGGTAGGCGTTCAGGAACACGAACGTCTTCACCGAATCGGGAATGTTCAGTAGATCGGACATGACGTAATATCCGAACTTCACGCCGCTTCGGGCCATTTCCCGCTGTTGCTGCTCGAACAAATGAAAGAATCCGTAATCCAGGTAACCCGCGGGTCCGTATGGATTATTGGTCGGCGTATTCTGGTTAACGTTAAGCGTATGGTACGGAAGCGAATCTTCGTCCACGATCACCGCCACGTCCGGCCTGAACTGCCTATCTTGGCTTTGAAGGTAACGGCTAGCCTGGACGGATAGAAGCTTCTGGTACTCGTCCCAAATCTCCTCCTGCTTGAACCACCCTTTGGAGTTAATATCCATCAAGTATTGCCCACCACCGGTGACGATTTGATTGCCCGTCTCCCTCCTTAATGCTTCGAGCGTTTCCTTCAACGAATACGTTCTCGGAGTAAATAAGATATCTTCCGGGTAGGGCAAGGCGTCTACTAGATGAGTACGTGTATCGTTTTCCAATAGGAACATCTTGCCATGCAAAGCCAATGAATCGAAGGAGCCCATAGGGCCCGCGTTGATCCCCATTGCCCGATCCCCGTATTTGACGGGAGCGCTATAGAAATCCACGTTGGGAGAATCCAGAAGATCACCAAGCGCGTAATGGCCGTTATTGGAAGGGCGAGCATAGTGGGCCGCGACGTAATGATAACCGTACATCGCGCCAAGCAGCGTCTGCCCGCCGGTCGCTTGCTTGAACAGTCCCCCTGTGAAGTCGATCGTCTCCGCTATTTTTTTACTGTAGAACGTCTGGTAATCGATCGCTTTACCCTCGGTTTCCATCGAACGGAAGAAGCGCTCGTCCGAATGGTCCCTCTCGGCCAGGGTCGGAATGCCTGCCGTAGCAAGCGTTACGCTGGCATTGTTCCAAGCCGCTTGCAGAGCCGCGTCCGTCGCGTATTTCTGACTAAGCCATTGCCGAAATGCTGCGACCATCGGAGGTGAATAATCATCTCCTGCCCCAATTCGCGCCTCACTATTGGAGTCGAAGTACCACTCCCCGCTATCCATATTCATAATCTGAAAGCCCAAAATCCGATCCGAATAGGGCTGCTGTTTCAGCCATGCGATATAACCGGTCACCAAGTCGCTCAACTGATTCCGCCAGTCCGCGGAAGCCAAGGACGGCCACCCGGAACGAAGCCCCCGTTCCGTGACCGCGTATTGGTCGGCCGACAGATCGAACAACTGCTCGTCGGCGATGCCGATTCTCAGAATGCCGTAAGCGCCGGGATCACGCAGGAACACGTCATCGTTAACTTGTTCATTCCACGCCATATCGTCAAGCACGTTAATCCAGAACTTCACGTGCACGTCGCGAGAATTAGCCATGTCGATCGTGTCCAGAAAAGGGACGTAGTTCGCATGTTTTTTCATCGTGCTGCCATACAAAAATTGCGGTACGACCGGAGTTCCGTTGATCTTGAATACCGTTCCACCGTTCTCTTTGCCCATCGTTGCGGTCACGGGCCAATTCGCAGATGCGTAAGCCTGTGAAGATTTATCCAGAGAAAACTGCACAACCCCGGTCATGCACAATACGATTGCCAAACAGAAGCGAAGCGTCGATGATACGCGGTTCATGTTTATCCCATCTCCTCATCTTCTTGTCGTATTAGAAATCCCCTTACCCTTTAACCGCGCCCGACATTAGTCCAGACACGAAGTGCTTCTGTCCGAATATAAACAACACAACCACAGGAAGCGAAACTATGATCAAAAAGGCGTATACCAAGTTCCAATTTCGGACGTATTGGCTGATAAAGTTGTAAACGAGCATTGGAAGCGTCCATTTGCTGCTGTCGTTCAGGAAAAACAACGGCATGCTCAAATCGTTCCACACCCCGACGAGAGACAGTATCGCTTGAGTCGTAACGACCGGGGTAAGCAAGGGCAGGATGATATGCAAGAAAATTCTCGTCGTGCCGAAGCCATCCACGAAAGCCGATTCGTCCAATTCTCGTGGAATGCCCTTAATGAAGCCGGTAAAAAGAAAGACGGCGAAAGGAAGATTCGTCGCGACAACGACTAGAATCAATCCCGTGAGCGTATTCATCAAACTCAGAAATTGCAGCGTTTTGATCGTCGGAATGTACATTAACGGAGCGACAAGGCCCGCGATAAACAGAAAATATGCACCGGACGAAAATCCGCTTTTCCTTCTCGCCATGACGAAAGAGGCGATCGCCGCCAGCACGATGGTCAGGAAGATCGAGAGAAAAGAGATGAAGACGCTGTTCCGCAAAGCTTGCAGGATTCTATCGCCGGACAGCACCTGCCGGAAATTCCCGAACTCCCACACCTCGGGCCAGAGCTTGTTAAAGGAGGCTGCCTCCATAGAGCTCTTAAACGAGCCGAGAATCATCATCAAGATGGGAAAAAAATAAAAGAACGCGGCAACGGCAAGCACGATCTCCAGAAGGAGTTTTCCCTTCCCCTTCGCCAACCTGGCTAGTCCGTTTCGGGCCGCGCCGGAGCTTGTATCGGTCGTCATGCTAGATGTCCACTTCTTTTCTTTTGAAATAGGTCAGTGTCAAGAAAGAAATTGCCGTAATGAGCAGAAACAATACGAGATTCATCGCGGTGCCGAGCCCCCATCTACCGTCGCCGAACATCTGAAACGCGATTGAATTCAGCACGGAGGAAGCATAGCCCGGCCCGCCGTTCGTCAGCACGAACACCTGCTCGAACACTTTGAATCCTGCTATTAGGCTGAGAACGATGTTGACGCTGACGGCTTGCATCATCAATGGCAGCTTAATGCGGAAAAACTCCTGTAGCGCATTGGCTCCGTCAATCTGGGCAGCCTCACCGTAATCACGTGGAATGGCAAGCAGACCCGCCATGAAAATAATCATGTGAAAGCCCGTTCCTTTCCACACGTCAACGAAGCTGACCGTAAACATGACGACGTTCCGATCCACCAGCCACTCTTGCTGCAGCCATCCAAGCCCGACGTGCCCCAAGAACTGGTTGAGGAATCCCTCCGGGTGAAGCAGCGCCGTAAACAATACGCCGACGACGATAAAGCTGAGCACTGTCGGAAGGAAAAATACGGTACGGAATAACCGCTTCATTCCGATCCGGCTGCACAGGGCTACCGCGAGCAGCATGCCGAGCACGTTTTTCCCGATGCTGGTCACGACTGCGAAAAGCACCGTATTGCCGATTGACAACATCAGATCGCTGTTGCTTACGATTTTCACGAAGTTGTCCAAGCCCGTAAACCGGATAGTGTCGCGATAGGCGTTCCAATCGGTAAACGAGTATACGAAGCTGAACAATGTCGGGCAAATAAACAGAACCAAATACACGATTAGTGCCGGATAAATAAAAAAATAAGGATAAAGCTGTTTGCCCTTCATGGAGCCATTCCTCCGAACCGTAGATATAAAATAAGAAGAGGCTTCCTTGCGTCGGCCTCTTCTTCGGCGGCTATGCCAAGCGACTTACCATCCCGGTATTTCAGCGGCTTTAGCCAACTCTTCGACTTTCTCGTCCCATGCTTCCAACACTTGTTTCGGCGTTTTTCCTTTGCCGAACATGTCTTGATAGAGCCGGAATAACTCAGACGTATCCACGGCAATCAAATCGTTGTACTGACGCACGACTTTTCCTTGGGAGATGTACTCGTCGTACTCGCCCTGCATTAAAGGATTAAAGCTCACTTGGATGTCCTTGAACGCCGAGAACCTCGGATCTTCCGCGTATTGGATGCTCATGATGTCCGGTTGGCTCCAGAAATCAAGAAACTTCTTCGCTTCCTCGATGTTCTTGGAGTTTTTCGAGATGAACCAGCCCGTCACGGTGCCCACGGTCAAGTCCGGCTGATTCACGCCCGGCGTAGCGAAAATGCCATAATCGCCGACCTTATCTCCCGCTTCGAGGAAGTCTCCCAGCACGGTCATCGCCGCTTTGCCTGAGTTCATCGCCGCTCCCAAGCCGTCGAAGCCTACGGAGAGATGATCCTCGTTCACGTAGCCTTTCTCGAACAGCTGCATCACTTGTCCCAGAGCTTCCTCGAATCCCGGAACGTCCGCGTGCTTGAGCTGGTTGGAGTTAATTTTGTCCATGATGTCGGTCCCCTTAATGACTTCCGAGAACGTGGTCAGGCCCCAGATTTGCGCGACCCACCCATCTTTGTTCCCGAGGTAGAACGGGGTAATGCCGTTCGTTTTGAGGGTCTCGGACACTTGGAGCAGTTCATCGAACGTCTTCGGCACGCTCAGGTTCAAATCGGCGAACATTTTTTTGTTATAGACGATGCCGAGGGCCGAGCCGGAAGCAGCGAACGGCAAGTTATAGATGCTGCCGTTTATTTTGATAATCTCCGGATTTACGAGTCTCGCGACCCATGGCTCGTTGGACAAATCGACGAAATTAGCCGCTGGATTGTATCTTCTCGCCATATCGGAGACGTTGTGTCCGACGATGTCCGGCAAGTTTTTCGTTGCAATGCGCGTCCTTAGCAGCGAATCGTATTGGCTTCCATCGACGGTTTGAAGATCGAAAGTCACATGCGGGTTCCGCTTGGTGTACTCTTTCGTAATTGTTTCGTAAAATTTGTTGTTGCCTCCGACCATCAGAGAGAGCGTAACTTTCTCCGGCGCGGGATCTTTAGTTTCCGACGACGTCTCTGTCGCGAGCTGCGTGCCGCTGTCGGACGGCTGGGCCGTCTTATCGGATCCACATGCCGCTAGCAGGATTAGATTGATACACATCAGGAATACAATTACGGATTTCTTTTGGCGCAAGTTCACTTGCTTATTCCCCCGTTCGTTTTCGTTTGGTTGACTGTTTCGATTCGTAGCGACGGACATGTCCTGATTTCTATTGTAAACGCGTTCATTTTCGATAAGAATAGATCAATTAGGAAAGTTGCATGTACGATTTAGCACAAAAATCTTTTCTCGCGACAAGGTTTGACGGATTCCCGATCCATTTGGTACATTATGCTGAAAAGCATGATCATCCAGAAGTGGGGTCGGCCGGATGCTACAGAACTGGAGCCTTCAGAAAAAAATTTTCGCGACGTACTCGATCATCATCGTGCTGATTATCGTCTGCTTCGTCGCCACTTTCGCGGTATACGCATCGAAAATGATCCAGAATAACCTCTATTCCGGCACGGAACGCCTGCTTCAGAAAATTACGGAACAATTCGACGGCTTGATCGGAGACATGGAAAGAATCAACGTTAGCCTTCTCATGGACGAGAACCTGAACAAGCATCTCTACAACCCCGGCAGCATCCCCAGCCTCGGCGTGCAAGAAACAAGAAAACTGACAAATTCCATCTTCTCGATCAACGGCCCGTTCAGCTCCGCCTATAAGATCGTCGCCTTTAATTTCGAACACAAATACGCTCTCTCTCCGCAATCCGTCGATAATGCCGATACGCTGTTTAAAGCCGGAATCGACGGCATTCCGATCTTCGAATCGCTAGCGATTAGCGACGGAGGCTTCAAGCTGCTTCCCCCGCACCTCGACAATTGGTCCCAATTGCAAGTTCCCGTATTCTCTCTAAGCCGTAAAATCATGGACGCGGCGGGTAAGGAATACGGATATATTGAAGTTCAGCAAAGATATAGCGAACTAAGCAGGCTTTACGATCCCGATCCTTCCATCGATTCAGAGTTCTATATTTTCAACGAAGCCGGAAATCTATTTTATCCACAGCCGATTATAGATCCCTTGAAATCTCTCGAAGACGCCGGTTTATATCAAACGTCTATTTTCGACGGAAAAAGCGGTTCGACCACTGTACGGAACAGCAAGGGTGAAGCCCGACTTCTCACGTATCGTCAGTCCCCGCTTACCGGACATGTTATCGTCATCTCGCAATCTCGGCAAGAAGCCCTTGCCTCCGTGAATCTGCTCAGCACCCTGATTCTCGGCGCCGGATTGCTAATCCTGATCGTCACCTTAATCATCCTTTACAGCAGCTCGAAGAGATTGACCCTCCCGCTTCGTACATTAGGGAGTTCATTAAAACAGGTTTCCTTGAGCAATCTTGCCTTGAACATCGAAAATACGGACAAGAACAACGAAATGCAGCTTCTCGACCGAATGTTCAAAAAGATGTTTTCGCGTTTGCAACATTCGATCGAACAAATTACGGAAGCCAAGGAGCGAGAGGCGAAGGCTCAACTGCTCGCGCTGCAATCCCAGATCAATCCCCATTTCATTCATAACACGCTAGCAACGATCGGAGCCGCTGCCAAACATGCCGATCAACGCGAGAAAGTGGTTGAAATGTGCAGACAACTCTCTTCTTTGCTACATTACACAACGTCTTCGGCCGATTGTGTTCGTGTCGAAGACGAGCTACAGTATACGAAAAACTATCTGAATCTATTGAAATACAGATACGAGGAACATTTCAGCTTCGCGATCGACGTCGATCGCGAGCTTCTGAATATCGAAATCCCGAGAATAACCATTCAGCCTTTTGTCGAAAACGCGATGAAGCATGCTTTTAACACCGTTCCACCTCCATGGCACATTCGTATTTGCGGCACGTTTAGGGAGAATAAGTGGGAACTATCGATAAGCGATGACGGGGCAGGCGCTGACGAGAGCCGGCTGAACGCCATCCGCGAACGGGTCGATGTCATTATTGCGAACCGCGAACAGTCGGAAGACACCGCCTCGGAGGAGACGGAAGGGGAAGGGTTGGGCATCGTGAACACATTTGCGAGGCTCGTGCTTCTGTTCGGAGAACAGACTTGGATGACGATCGAAAACCTTCCCGAACGGGGGCTGCGCGTCTCATTCGGGGCGACGATTAAAAAATGAGCGGAGGAACAGCATGTACAAGGTGATGGTGATCGAAGACGAACCTCCGTTAATTCGAGATATCCAATACGAGATCGAGAGAATCTCTTCGGACTTCATAGTCGAGATGACCGCCATCAATGGCGCCGAAGCTCTGAAGAGATTGGAAACGGAAACACCGGACGTTATTTTCACGGATATTCGGATGCCGGTCATGGATGGACTTCAACTGATCAAGGAAGTCCGCAAGCGCGACTCCCACATTCCTTTCGTCATTCTGAGCGGATACCGGGATTTCGGCTATGCCCAAGAAGCGCTGAAATTCCAAGCCTATGATTATTTGTTGAAGCCGGTCTCCGCGGAAGATCTGCAAGAAGTGCTGTTTAAGCTTCGCTTGAAGCTGGATAGCCGAAAGGAAGAAAAGGTTAGGGCGGCATTGGCCTCAGCACTGCATGGAGAAATGCGCGAGAACGACGTCGACGAACTCTTTGTTGAACACAGAACCGCCGTGTTGCTGGTTGCACAATGCGGAGGAACGCTTAATGGGGAAACGAGTGGAACGATCCAACCGATGGCCTTGCCTCCCAACTCGGAAATCGAAGCTGGACTGGTTGACATGCTTGGACCCGGAAAAATAGTCCAGGTTTTCAACGGAAGCCTACCCTTGGAGAAAATCGCGATTATCGTCTGCGGCGTAGAGGAGCCGCAGAAAACGGAGGAGTTGGCGGTAGCCCTGCGAAATTCGCTGAGCGCGCAGTCAAGGACGACGGTCAACATCGCGATCGGCGAGCCTATTGCCCGATTGCGCGACATCGGCGATTCTCTCCTCTCGCTTAGAAAGCTGCTACGCCAAAGATCCGAGTTCGGCGTATCAAAAATGATTTGGGAAGATCCTACTTATCAAGAAGAAACGAGTTATTCGGTTGCAATTGTGTCCAGTGAACGTTTAGACTCGTTACGGACGATGATCCAACTGCAACAAAAAAGCCTGTTCAAAGCCGAAGTGTCTTCTCTCCTCGAATGTTGGCAAAGTTCCCGTCTTCATGCCTTAGACTTTGCCGCGCTCATAAAGAGATTGCTACACGCCTTAGGCGACGCTCAATGGCGGATATCAACCGAAATCGATCCCGTCGTCGACGCGATGATGGAGAGTTATCCTTCCTACGAAGCCGTCCGAGATGCGCTATGGCAATGGCTTGAAGGTGCTTTGTTCGAGAACGGCACCCCGCGGAATTCTCCGGAAAACGTTGTGGACATGCTGGATGAGCACTTAAAAGCCAATTGCCACTCGGACATCGACCTCAAGCGGTTGGCTTCCAGCGTCGGACTTACCGCCCCATACTTGAGCAAACTATTCAAGCTCTACAGGGGAATGCCGTTAATCGAATATGTGTCCTATCTCAAGATCGAGAAGGCTAAACATTTGATCCGCTCCGATCACAGTTTGCTCTCGAAGGAAGTCAGTGATCTGCTCGGTTTTGCCGACCCGTTCTACTTCAGCCGACTCTTTAAGAAGTTCGAAGGATGCAGCCCCTCGGAATACCGAAAGCTCTTGGGTGTTAGCGAAAAGTAAACCCCGAAAAAGGAAGTTTGAATAAAAAGAAGCGTCCTCCTTGCATCGCGCAAGAGCGGTACGCTTCTTTTTGTTGGATTTTCATTAGCTTGTTATCTTACTGACTCTTCGCTTCGTACTCAGCAACCCATGCTACAGTAAGACCTAGTTCGGCTTCCGCACGCGAGATGGCGGCTTCCACTTGTGGTGTTGCCGTTCCGCCGTAAACGTTACGAGCGTTAACAACGGCTTCCGGCTGCAATACAGCATAGATCCGATCGTCGAACAGCTCGGAAAATTGCTTGAATTCTTCTAACGTGAGATCGAGCAGGAACTTGTTTTGTTGGATACAGTAGAGCACCGTCTTGCCTATGACTTCATGTGCTTGGCGGAAAGGCAAGCCTTTGCCAACAAGGAAATCGGCGATGTCCGTAGCATTGGAGAAATCTTGGTCCACAGCACGGCGCATCTTCTCCTTGCGAACCTTCATCGTTTCGATCATTGAAGCAAATAGCTGTAACGCTCCCTGCATCGTTTTAACCGTATCGAACATTCCCTCTTTGTCTTCCTGCATATCTTTGTTGTAGGCGAGCGGAAGCGACTTCAGAACGGTTAGGAGACCGATTAGATTGCCATACACGCGACCTGTTTTCCCACGGACGAGCTCGGGTACGTCAGGGTTCTTCTTCTGTGGCATAATGCTGGAGCCTGTGCAGAAGGCATCATCTAGCTCAACGAATTGGAACTCTGTGCTGGACCAGAGGATAAGCTCCTCGCTCAAACGAGACAAATGCATCATGATCAGAGAAGCACCACTAAGGAATTCCACGATAAAATCGCGATCACTGACGGCGTCTAAGCTATTCTCATATACACGTCCGAAGTTCAATTGCTGTGCCGTAAAATGACGGTCGATCGCAAAGGTTGTACCCGCAAGTGCACCCGCACCTAGAGGCAACGCATCGATACGCTTATAGCTATCCTGAAGGCGCTCGATATCGCGTCCGAACATCGACACATAAGCCATGAGATGATGTGCGAAAAGGATCGGTTGGGCACGTTGAAGATGGGTATACCCTGGAACGATAGTGTCCAAATTCTGTTTGGCTTGTCCGATCAATGCCGCTTGCAATTTATGTAGCTGATCCACGAATTCTACGACCCGTTTACGCAAGTATAAATGCATATCCGTCGCAACTTGGTCGTTCCGACTACGCCCAGTGTGAAGCTTACCGCCAACAGGACCAATCTCATCGATCAAAGCCTTCTCGATGTTCATGTGAATGTCTTCGTCACCGATGAGAAATTCCTGTTCGCCGCTCACGATACGCTCACGGACTTTCAACAAACCCGCCTTAATTGTTTCAACATCCTCAGCAGGTAATATTCCACATTGTCCTAGCATAGTGACATGCGCCAGACTACCTTGGATATCCTCCATGGCCAATTCCTTGTCGAACGTAATCGATGCTGTATATTCTTCAACTAGTTGGTCCGTTTTTTTCGTGAAACGGCCGCCCCATAGCTTACTCATGATCGTTATACCCCTCTCTTGTCTCTCATGCTAATAACGACAAAAGGGGAGCCCTGGCTAGCAAAGGTGCCTCCCGCATTGCCCCGCCAGGCGGAGGATGGTTCGGCAGGCTTCGCGCCCAGATCTCCCTAATTGTCTTCTATCCCTTAATGCCGGAAGCGCCGGTAACACCCGAAGATACCTTCAGGCGCAGCGCGTTCAGGCGGATAAAACCGGTAGCATCGCCTTGATCGTACGCTTGCGTAGGGTCCGCCTCCATCGTTGCGATGTGCGGATTATATAGACTTACCGGACTCTTAAGACCAGCAGCCATAATATTCCCCTTGTAAAGCTTCAAACGAACGGTTCCCGTCACGTTCTTCTGGCTTTCATCAACTAAAGCTTGAATGGCCAGACGTTCCGGTGCAAACCAGAAGCCGTTGTATACCAAAGTGCTATATTTGGAGATCAGGGAGTCGCGCAAATGCATAACATCGCGATCCATGGTCAACGATTCCATTTTACGATGAGCGGTGAACAATATGCTTCCGCCTGGAGTTTCGTACACGCCACGGCTCTTCATGCCAACGAAGCGGTTCTCCACCATATCGACGCGACCTACACCATGTTTGCCGCCGATTTCATTCAGCTTCTCCATGATAGCTAGTGGGCTCATGCTGTCGCCATTAATCGCGACGCAGTTGCCGCCTTCGAAATCGAGCTCGATGTACTCAGCTTGATCCGGCGCTTTCTCAGGTGACACGCTAAGTACGTACATCTCTTCAACGTCGGCTGCGCTGGAATCAAACCAAGGATCCTCAAGCATGCCGCTCTCGAAGCTAATATGAAGGAGGTTACGATCCGTAGAGTAAGGCTTGGAAGCTGATGCTGTAACCGGGATACCATGCTTCTCAGCATAGGCGATCATCTCAGCACGGCCTGGGAATGCTGCGCGGAACGCTTCATCACGCCAAGGTGCAATCACTTCGATATCCGGAGTCAGTGCCGCAGCTGTCAGTTCGAAACGAACTTGGTCATTTCCTTTGCCTGTTGCGCCATGCGCGATATACGTTGCTCCTTCTGCAATCGCGATTTCGACCATACGCTTCGCGATCAAAGGACGAGCAATACTCGTGCCTAGCAGGTACTGACCTTCGTACAAAGCGCCTGCTTGGAACATTGGGTAGATGAAGTCTTTCGCGAATTCAGCGCGCAAGTCATCGATGTATACTTTAGAAGCGCCCGTTTTGAGTGCTTTTTCTTCCAAGCCGTCCAATTCATCCTTCTGACCGATATCGGCAGTGAAGGTGATAATTTCGGCATCGTATGTTTCTTTCAGCCAAGTAAGGATAACTGAGGTGTCGAGACCTCCAGAATAGGCCAGAACGATTTTATTTTTTGCCATGGGGATGAAAACTCCTTTAGATTTATAATATGCCCAAGCCTACATAATTGCGGCCATAACCGCTTTCTGAGCGTGTAGGCGATTCTCTGCTTCGTCGAAAATAACGGAATGCTTGCCGTCGATTACGCCCTCGCTTACTTCTTCCCCGCGATGCGCAGGCAAGCAGTGCATGAATAGATAATCTGACTTGGCATACTGAACGAGCTCTTCGTTTACTTGATAGTCCTTAAACGCCAGCTCGCGTACCTTCTGTTCTTCCTCAAAGCCCATACTCGCCCATACATCCGTATAGATGATATCAGCACCTTCAACAGCTTCTCGTGGGTCCCGCAAGACATCTACGCGTCCACCTGTTAGTTCGGCTGCATCCTTGGATAGCTGCACGATATTCTCTGCAGGCTCGTATCCTGCCGGTGATGCTGTAGTGAAATGCATGCCGAGCTTAGCTGCACCCATCATCAAGGAGTGCGTCATGTTATTACCGTCTCCGATGTAGGCAATCTTCAAACCTTCCAGCTTGCCCTTCATTTCGAGCACAGTCTGGTAATCCGCAAGCGCTTGGCACGGATGCGATTGGTCAGACAAGGCATTAATGACGGGTATCGTAGCTCCACGCGCCAAATCGACCACGTTACGATGGCCAAATGTGCGGATCATAATGCCGTCTAAGTATCTCGACATCGTTTGCGCGGTATCTCTTATCGTTTCTCCGCGTCCCATCTGAATGTCATTTTTGCTTAAGAATAACGCCTGGCCACCCAACTGATACATGCCAACCTCGAAGGAAATACGTGTACGAGTAGATGATTTCTCGAAAATCATACCCAGAGATTTGCCCTTAAGCGGCTGATAGATTTCTCCCGCCTTCTTCTTGCGTTTAAGCTCAATCGCTAAATCTAATAAATAACGGATCTCTTCCGGTGAATAATCGCTAAGACCAAGAAAGTCACGGCCTTTCAATTGTAACGCTATATCTTCCACATTTGCTGCTGAAGTCATGTAATCCCTCCTAAATGCTGACTGGCTTCGCTGCCGCCTGCTCCGTTAGTACGGATGCGATCAAACTAACTGCTGTATCGATGTCCTCATGAGTAATGAGTAGGCTTGGGAGCAGACGGATGACATTCGGGCCCGCAGGCACGATAAGCAATCCTCTCTTATGTAGCTCCGCAATAGCATCTGCAACCGGTCCGTTACAAACAATTCCGATCAAGAGCCCTTTACCTCGGATATCCACTACAGTTGGCAACCCGTTCAGCTTTTCTTGTAGCTGTGCCATCAGATAGACAGAGGCCTCTGCTCCCCGCTCAACGGCTTTCTCCTTCAGCATCGTCTCAATCGTAGCCGCAACAACCGCCATCGCAATCGGAGTACCTCCGAACGTTGTAGCATGTGCACCAGGGACGAACGCCGGTTTGACGTGCTCTTTGGCAAGCATTGCACCCACTGGGAATCCGCTTCCGATCCCTTTGGCCAAGGTGAATACATCCGGTTCAACATCGTAGTGTTCATAGGCAAATAGCTTACCCGTACGTCCCATCCCTGTCTGAACTTCATCCAGAATGAGCAGGATACCATGTCGATCACACAATGCCCGTACTTCTCTCAAGAAGTCCGGATCGACGGGGATAACGCCACCTTCTGCTTGAACGAGCTCCAGCATAATGGCAGCTGTTTTGTCGGTCACTGCTGCTTCGAGAGCTGCAATATCATGAAGTGGCACATGCTTGAAGCCTCCTGGCAACGGCAAGAAGCCCTCTTTCACTTTATCTTGACCCGTTGCAGTTAAAGTCGCCAAAGTCCGGCCATGGAAAGATTGGTTGAAGGTGATGATCTCATAGCGATCATTCCCTAGCAGCTTCTGGTGATAACGCCGAGCGATCTTGATCGCCGCTTCGTTCGCTTCCGCGCCGCTGTTGCAGAAGAATACTGCGTCAGCACAGCTATTATCTACGAGCAATCTTGCTGCTTTCTCTTGATTCGGATTGCTGAATAGATTGGACACATGCCATAGCTGATCTAGCTGCTGAACAAGGGCGTTCTTTACTTCGTCAGGAACGTGACCCAGATTCGTTACAGCCAAGCCGCTCATGAAATCAAGATACTCTTTCCCTTGATCGTCCCATAGACGGCTTCCTTTCCCCTTCACCAAAGTAATAGGAAATCTCGCATATGTCGAGAACAACGCGCTGTCACTCATTCCAATCTCTCCTTTTTTACCCGTTTAATTGTTACGACCTTACGATTACTTTATGTTCTAACGATCCGGGTTCCTATATTGCCTTCCGTTACCGCACGACTAAGCACACGTTCCGTGGAGCCATCAACGATCAGGACTTCCTTGACGTTACCATGCAGACAGCTCATCGCTGCTCGCACTTTCGGGATCATGCCCCCGTATATTTCTTCGCTTTGAATCATTTCCTCTATGTCTGCAAAAGTAACCTGAGGAAGAACAACCTTCTCCCCATTCACTGTTCGCATAATACCGGGAACATCTGTTACGACGATCATCATATTTACGCCAAGCTCAGAAGCAACAGCGCCAGCAGCTGTATCTGCATTGATATTGTAGCGTTGACCCGCTTCGTCGATCCCGATTGGAGCGATGACCGGAAGATAGCCTAGCTCGATAATGCCTTCCACTAAGCTGGCATTCACTCCGATAACGTCGCCGACAAGGCCAACTTCACTCGCATTGGATACTGGTTTAGCTACGATCAGCTTGCCGTCCGTACCGGATAAGCCAATGGATTTAGCGCCATTCTGTTGCAGCTTACGTACAATTTCTTTATTGATACGCCCAGCCAGCACCATCTCAACTACGTCTAGCGTAGCTTCATCCGTAACCCGGAGTCCGCTAACGAACCGACTTTCAATGCCAAGCTTACCGAGCGTCTCGTTAATCGCAGGACCGCCACCATGAACGATGACAGGCTGTATTCCACCAGCTTGCAAATCGCGCAAATCCTCAAAGAAAGCATCCGGTAGTGCAGCCAGTGTGCTGCCACCACATTTCATCACAAAACGTTGATTGTTCATAAGTGTCCGATCTCCTTACGTTCGATAAGCGGCGTTAATGCGCACATAATCGTACGTCAGATCACAGCCCCATGCCGTTGCTTGCCCGCTACCCATGTTCAGGTTGACGTTAATCCCAACGGTATCGCCTTTTAGATACTCTAATGCTATCGCTTCGTCAAAAGGAATCGGCCGTGATTGCTCCAGCACGAGAATATCTCCTAGACGGATGTCTACCGTTCCAACATTAACCGGCTGTCCTGCCCGACCTACTGCCGCGATAATTCGTCCCCAGTTCGCATCAGCGCCAAACACGGCCGACTTCACTAGGCTAGAACCGATAATCGTCTTCGCGATCGCTTGAGCCGCATCATCACTAGCAGCGCCGATGACAGTCGTCTCGATCAGCTTCGTCGCACCTTCTCCATCGCGTGCGATCGCCTTAGCCAGCTCCGAGCATACATGCCGCAAACCGTCCACGAATGCATTGAAGTCTGGGTGGCTACGAGTCAACTCTTCATTTTCCGCTAAACCACTTGCCATAGCGACTAACATATCATTCGTACTCGTATCGCCGTCGACTGTAATCATGTTAAAGCTGACATTCGTCACTTCTCGCAAAACCTCTTGTAGAAGAGTAGCCCCGATGTGTACATCCGTCGTAACAAAACCGAGCATCGTCGCCATGTTCGGATGAATCATGCCCGAGCCTTTGGCTGCTCCCGCAATTGTGACTTGCTGTCCGTCTACAGAGAGACTCACACAGCTCACTTTCTTAACGAGATCGGTTGTCAGAATCGCTTGGCAGAAATCATCTGAGCCTTGAACATCACTTCGCAGCGTAGCAGGAAGCTTCTCAATGCCCGAGCTCACTCGGTCCATCTTAAGCAATTCACCAATAACACCCGTGGATGCTACTGCAACATGATCCTTACTTACCCCAAGAGCTTCCGCTGTGTTCGCTTGCATCGTGCGTGCATCCGCTTCACCTTGCGCTCCTGTACATGCATTAGCGTTTCCGCTATTTACGATAACAGCACGAAGTACGCCACCAGCGCCTAAAGCTTCTCGAGTCACCTGTAGTGGTGCCGCTTGAAATAGATTCGTTGTATACACGGCAGCTGCAGCTGCAGGAACCTCGCATAGGATAACGCCGAGATCATGACGATCTGTTTTTTTCAAACCGCAGTGTAGTCCGCCAGATTTGAAGCCTTTAGGCGTCGTAACGCCTCCGCCCTCTATAATTTTATAGCTCAGATTCCCCATAGTAATCGGTTCTTTCCTCTCGTCCGTAGATTAAGGATACACTGGAGTGAATTGAAGCCCCAGCGTCTCATCCCAGTTCATCATCAGGTTTAAGTTTTGTATGGCTTGACCTGCCGCGCCTTTAACCAAGTTGTCGATGACGGATATGAAAGTAATACGTCCCGTTCTCTCGTCAACAGAGAAGCCGATGTCGCAATAATTCGTTCCGAATACTTCCTTGGTCGCTGGCCATTGGCCTGCCGGACGAATGCGGACGAATTTGCGTCCTTCGTAAAATTGTCGATACAGCTCAACAAAATCCTCGCTCGACCGTTTCTCTGTGAGCGTCGCGTACATGGTACACATAATCCCCCGCGTCATTGGCACAAGATGTGTCGTGAACGTCGTGATGACCGGTTTCCCTGCCGCTTCAGTGAGTACTTGCTCGATTTCGGGAGTGTGCTGATGTTTATTTATTTTGTAAGCTTTGAAGTTTTCGTTAATTTCCGAATAGTGAGCGCTTAGGTTCAAGCCTCGTCCTGCTCCCGACACGCCAGATTTGGCATCGATAATAAGGCTATCCGTATTGATCCAACCCGCTTTCACAGCTGGATATAAGCCAAGCAATGCCGTGGTTGTGAAACAACCCGGATTAGAAATGAAATCAGAGCCTGCAACTTGTTGCCCATATACCTCTGCCAGACCATAAACCGCTCGCTCTACTAGAGCCTGATCCGCCGGTTCATGTTTGTACCACTGCTTATACACTTCGCCGGATTTCAGCCTGAAGTCACCGGATAAGTCGATGACTTTGAGACCTGCATTCAGGAATTCTGGAGCTAGCTTCATACTGATTCCATGTGGAGTCGCTAGAAAAACGACATCCGCCTTAGAACGGATCAAATCCACATCGACACCATCAAGAAGATCCATGCGAATTTCCGTCAAATGAGGAAAGCCTTCAGCGATCGGCGCTCCCGAAGCAGATGAAGAAATAACCGACGTAACAGTCACCTTCGGATGGGATTGTAGCAAACGAATGAGTTCGACGCCGCCATAGCCGGTAGACCCGACAATCGCTGCGCGGATTTGCGATGAATTCATATTGATTCCTCCATGCATAACGTTCATATGGCTTGAGTCAGACTTTTGGCAAAACCATCCTCATTGTACCGAATAACTTGTATGATTGAAAGATAGAATTGATGCCTGGGCACGATATTGTGCTGAATATTAAATCGGATTCGATCGTCTATAGATTATTGCATTATTATACATCGAAAGTATTATTTATTCAATAGTTAGATGCACCATTGTAGTCGAATGTGAATACTGACAAGACTTTCGGGATAACCGCTCTATGCACATTATGCATAAAGCTGTCACAACTTATCACGATCGTCGTGAAACCCTTCTCCCAACACCTCTGCCGCATCCGTAATGATGACGAAAGCCTCTGGATCCGCATCACGAACAAGTAGCTTCAGCCTAACAACCTCATTTTGGCCGACAACGGTAAGGAGGACAGGTCGGTCGTCACCGGTATAACCACCCACACCTTGCAGCCTCGTCAGCCCCCTGTCCAATTCATGCAATATCGTGTCTGAGACACGATCCGGATGCTTTGAAATAATAAAGGCTGCTTTAGAGGTTTGGAAGCCAGACTGAATAATATCAATTGTTTTACTTGTTGCGAATAGACCAATTAAAGCGTATAAAGCGTTCTCCGCTGAGATGAACAAGCCTGCCGAGAGGATAACGAGACCATCCATAGCAGCAACCGCGAGTCCCAGTCGAATGCCCATGACGCGGTGAATAATCTGTGCAGCAACGTCAAGTCCACCCGTGGAGCCTCTCCCTCTAAATACGAGACCCAATCCAAGCCCAACCCCAAGTCCACCATATAATGCGGCGAGCAGAGGATCTTGAGTTGGAGGTGTCCAATGCTGGGTTAAGAGCACGAACAACGGCAGTACGATGGAACCTACCGCAGTTTTAATGCCGAACTGTTTGCCAAGCACCAGAACTCCCGCAATAAAGAGAGGGATATTAAGCGCCCATTGCGTGTAGGCAGGGGGAATCTGGGTCAGTGTATTTAGAATAATAGATATCCCCGACACTCCACCTGAAGCAATGCGATTAGGCAGTAGAAATAGATTAAAGCTAACCGCGATGGAAAATGCTCCAAGGAGCATGGCTAAATAACTGAACAGGATTCGAGTTTTAGGGCTGAACCGTTGGGTTGTTCTCTTGTTCAGTATTGTTGGGATAGATGGAATTGTATGATCTTCTTTGGTCACTGGTATTCCTCTTTCCTGGTCTGTTATGCTCTGCAACGGTCACAGCCCGCAAACACTTTAATAGAGCCTATATTTCTGGAAAATTCTCTTCCTAGCAAGGCTCCTTCGAAGGAAATCTCCTTTTGGTCACCTGGTCTGATCCTTTCAGGCTTATAGGTAATCCTTTGTTCCGTATCTCCACCAATCAGGTTTTCATTTTGATCATAAAAATAGACAACAAACTGAAGCTCTGTCGTATCTACATTGTTCGAGGAAGGATTGGAAAAGGTCGCATCTATCATTAGATACGTATTTCCAGGGTCAGCATCTTTAAATCGATAGCTCGTACTTATTGTATCCAGATTGGTATAGGGCACAAAGTTTCCCTCGTTTTTGTATACTTCAAACTTCGCTTCACTTGAACCATAATCTTCGCGGAAGGAAATTTTACTCAGGTAATTCACATCCGCAATTCGAATCATTTCTCCAGGTGCGATCGTGCGACGAGGAACAAATCCAAACCTATCCTCTGAGGAAATTAAAGAAAGAGATGTATCGTATGTATCATTGGATACCCCCCCGATTGTGACCGGGAAGTCATGCGGGTTTATTATCGTAATCGCTTTCGTTATATGTACAGTTTCGCTTTCACCTGGAGGTGTTTCTCCAACGCTAGTGTATCCAAAAATACTCTCGGCTTGTTCTACAATTTCAACGGAAGGCTTAACAACGGGAACTGGCTTGGGTAGATCTGAGGTTACCACTTCTTTATTTCTGCTTACCATGACAAAAATAAAGGCAATAACCGTTAATGAAAACAAAAACAAATTAAACTTTCCGACCCTAGACACTTATGTTCCCCCTCATTCTCCTGGTGTATTTCCTGTCTGACTCAAGAAAAAACTCCCTACCCTAAAAGGGGTAAGAAGTTTCGAAAGCTATTATGCATTTACTGTACTTCCTGCTTTATCTGGCTACGCAAGTATCCGTCGATAAAGGAATCAAGATCGCCGTCCATAACCGCACCAATATTACCCGTTTCCACGGAAGTACGGTGATCCTTGACCATGCTGTACGGGTGGAATACGTAGGAACGAATTTGGCTTCCCCATGCGATTTCTAGGTGTTCTCCCCGTACTTCTGCGAGTTCCTTCTGTTGCTCTTGGATTTTCAGCTCGTAGAGCTTAGACTGGAGCATCTTCATCGCCTTATCACGGTTCTGAATCTGAGAACGCTGGGTTTGGCAGGCCACGACTATCCCCGTTGGGATATGCGTAAGTCGGATGGCTGAATCCGTCTTATTGATGTGCTGTCCACCTGCACCACTTGCTCGATACGTATCGACTCGCAAATCTTCAGAACGAATCTCAATCTGGATATCATCGTTAATCTCTGGCACGACATCACAGGAGACAAAGGAGGTATGCCGTCTACCCGAGGCATCGAATGGGGAAATCCGCACGAGACGGTGAACACCCTTCTCCGCTTTAAGGTACCCATAGGCGTTATGTCCTTTGACGAGAATCGTAACACTCTTGATCCCTGCTTCATCACCTGGTAAATAATCGAGCAATTCGACCTTGAAGCCGCGCTTCTCCGCCCATCTCGTATACATCCGGTATAGCATTTGAGCCCAATCCTGCGATTCAGTGCCGCCTGCCCCTGGATGAAGCTCTAAGATAGCGTCAAGTTTGTCATAAGGTTGATTAAGCAGGAGCTGAAGCTCAAAGGAGTCTACTTTCCCCGTAAGCCCCTTAACACTCTCTGCCCATTCAACAGCCATGGATTCATCCAATTCTTCCTCGAGGATCTCTAGCATATCCACCAGATCCTGGCACTCGTTCTCCAGACCTTCGAATTGGTCCACAACTGCTTTAATGGCATTCATCTCACCAATGACAGACTGGGCCTTCTCGTTATCGTCCCAGAAATTAGGGTCACTCATCTTGACTTCGTAATTCTCGATCTGTTCTTTCTTCAGATCTAAGTCAAAGGGACCCCCTAAGTTGCTGAAGTCGCTTCGCATTTCCACGAAGGTCTTGCTTGTCAGATACATCGAGCTCGAACATGTTGAAATCACCTCATAAAATCTTATGCGTTCAGCCGCGTTCAGTACGCGTTAATCATCCTATGCGACCGTGACACAATTTGTATTTCTTCCCGCTTCCACATGGGCATGGATCGTTCCGACCCACAGCTTCAGCACTACGAGTTTTTGGCTTCTTCGGACCTTCTTCCGCTTTCGAATCGACAGCTTGACCTTCTGCTACCGCTTCGCGCTTAGGTGTCGTTTGTACCTGAGCCCTCATGATATACATCGTGATCTCTTCTTCGATCCGTTCGATCATGGAGAGGAACATATTATGTCCTTCGAATTGATATTCACGAAGCGGATCGTTACCGCCGTATGCACGTAAATGAATACCTTGGCGCAAATGATCCATAGAGTCGATGTGATCCATCCACTTACTATCTACTGCACGAAGAACAACCACTTTCTCAAATTCGCGCATGGTATCAATGCCGATAGATTCCTCACGCTCATCGTATAATTTCTCAACGCCCTCGATGAGGAACTCGATCATTTCTTCTTTTTCCTTGCCCCACAAATCTTCTTTGCTTAAGCGATCTTCCGGTAAGAAATGTGCATGAGCAAAGGTAACTAAGCTATCCATATCCCAATCTTCAGGCACATCATTATCCGAGCAGTGGCTTTCTACCGCACGAGTAATAACGGAACGAATCATCCCCGTGATTACATCACGGATATTGTCGGAGCTCAGAATCGCACGACGGTCTCCATAAATTTTCTCACGTTGAAGGTTAATAACATCATCGTACTGAAGAACGATACGACGAGTATCGAAGTTACTACCCTCAACACGTTTCTGTGCGGATTCGATCGCTTTCGAGATTAGACGACTTTCAATCGGTGAATCCTCATCAAATCCAAGCTTCTCCATCATCCCCATGATGTTATCCGCACCAAAGCGGCGCATGAGCTCATCTTGCATGGAAAGATAAAATTGTGAAGAACCCGGATCCCCTTGACGACCTGCACGACCACGCAATTGGTTATCGATCCGCCGGGATTCATGGCGTTCCGTACCCATGATGTGAAGTCCACCAATTTCCGCTACACCCGATCCAAGCAAAATATCTGTACCACGTCCGGCCATGTTAGTCGCAATAGTCACCGTGCCGTGTTGACCAGCGTTAGTGATTATCTCAGCTTCTTCTGCGTGATACTTGGCGTTCAACACCTGGTGGGCTACGCCCTTCTTCTTAAGCAATTCCGAAATTCGTTCAGAGTTCTCGATAGAGACCGTACCCACAAGTACAGGTTGTCCCGTAGCGTGGCGACGAACGATTTCTTCAACAACTGCACGGTATTTGCCGTTCTCGGATTTGTAGACGACATCAGGAATATCCGCACGAACCATTGGCCGGTTAGTCGGTACTTGAATAACCTCCAAACCATAGATGCGTTTGAACTCCTCTTCCTCTGTCTTCGCTGTACCGGTCATACCCGCTAGCTTCTGGTACATCCGGAAGTAGTTCTGGAATGTGATTGTCGCAAGCGTCATGCTCTCGTTCTGAACCGTGAGCTGCTCCTTCGCTTCAATCGCTTGGTGGAGACCTTCACTATAACGACGGCCAGCCATCAAACGGCCAGTAAACTCATCAACGATTACGACTTCGTCTTCTTGAACGACATAGTCGACATCGCGTTTCATAATATATCTCGCGCGGAGAGCCTGATTAACGTGGTGATTAATCGTGACGTTCTCGTGAGCGAATAAATTCTCAATATTAAGAGCGCGTTCTACCTTCGTAATTCCCGCTTCAGTCAAAGCTATGCTGCGCATTTTGATATCTACTGTAAAATCATCAGTGTCTGTTAAACGGCTCACCAAACGATCAGCGGTATAGTAGAGCTCTGTAGATTTCTGTGCTTGTCCAGATATAATGAGCGGTGTCCGAGCTTCGTCGACGAGAATGGAATCTACTTCATCGATGATGGCATAGTGCAACGGTCGCTGAACCATCTGTTCTTTGTAAAGAACCATGTTATCGCGCAAGTAATCGAACCCGAATTCGTTATTCGTACCATAAGTAATGTCGCAAGCGTAAGCTTCCTGTTTCTCTTCATGGGTAAGACCATGTAGATTACAACCAACAGTCATGCCTAAGAAAGAATAAATTTGTCCCATAAGTGCGCTATCGCGTTGTGCAAGGTAATCATTGACCGTGATAACATGTACGCCTTCACCTTTCAAAGCGTTCAAGTATACCGAAAGTGTACCTACTAGCGTTTTACCTTCTCCGGTTCTCATCTCAGCAATTTTACCGTGATGAAGAACCATACCACCAATAAGCTGTACGTCGAAATGACGCATGTTCAGTGCACGTTTGGACGCTTCTCTTACAACTGCGAACGCCTCTGGAAGAATATCATCCAGGGACTCGCCTTTGGCGATGCGGCCACGGAATTCATCCGTCTTCGCGCGAAGCTGATCATCGCTCAGTGGGGCGACAGAAGACTCTAAACCGTTAATTTGTTCAACAGTCTTTTGGAGCCTTTTCACCTCACGTTCATTGGCATCTCCGAATATTTTTTTGACAAGTCCCAGCATTTAGGATGTACCCCTCTCTCTCGGGTCTAACAACATCTTCCCATTTTATCAGTTTGCTGAAAATGGGGCAAGGAAGGGGTTTTGGAAAGTGAAAAAACTGCCACAAGGTTAGGATAATTAAGGGATCCTAATTGAGGCAGTTTGTTAATAATTTCTATTTTCCTCGCAAATTCATTCCGGAGTCCTCTGCGACTCAACAAAGTTGCTAACCGCATTAGCCTTATAATTAATCATCTCTTCTGTAAGTCCGGGGTATACCCCTAGCCAGAAGGTATGCTTCATAACAATATTCGTATTGGTTAGCTCTCCAACAACGCGGTATCCCTCTCCCGAGGCTCTCATCTCGTCAAACAACGGTTGTTTGAGCAGATTACCAGCGAACAACATGCAGGTTTGGATACCCTTGCTATCCAAATGACGAACGATTTGCTCCCGTGTGAACGAAGCATTGTCCCTGATCGTCAGAAGGAAGCCGAACCAGCTTGGATCAGAATCCTCTGTCGAGGAAGGTGAAAGATGTGAGAGAGATCTTGTAGTTGATCATATAGCCTTTGCCAATTCCTTTTACGGGCTTCCACTATTATCATCAGAATCTCCTTACTTCTCAAGTAATAATACGTCAAAAAAGCCCCGACTGTCATAGCCGAGGCATTCATATTTAGTATTATTTATTCAGCGGATTCAATCAATCCGTATTTACCATCATTCCGCCGATATACAACACTTACTTCTTTGTTCTCGGTATTCACAAATACGTAGAAACTATGTCCTACTAAATTCATTTGAAGGATTGCTTCTTCTACATCCATTGGTTTTAAGTTAAAGCGCTTCGTACGAACAAGCTCCAGATCGTCCTCTTCATCTCTGGCCAGTGTCGTTACACCTTGACCACTACCGAAGTCTTCTTTGAAGAGCGCTCTTGCTGAGCCAGGCTCACGGAAATTGCGGTTTATTTTTGTTTTGTGTTTGCGTATTTGTCGTTCTAGTTTGTCAACTACGAAATCAATAGACGCATACATGTCCGCTCTCTTCTCTTCAGCGCGTAATAGCGCTCCAGGTAGCGGGATCATAACCTCAACAGCCTGTTGGCCTTTCGTAACACTCAGGGTTACAGTCACATCTGATTGGGGAGGTGCTTCAAAATAACGCTCCAGTCGACTTAGCTTCTTCTCTACATACTCTTGAAGAGCATCTGTCACTTCCATACGCTGACCGCGGATGTTGTATTTCATGGGGCCTTCCTCCTTTGCTGGTTACACCTACATCATAGCATATTCGAAGCTATCATTTCAAAACATTCCGATAATATTATTGAATTATTAGAATATTTGGATTATTTGTTACAGATTCGTAAACTGCAATAAAAAAACCCCAGATTTCTCTGGGGCATGTGGCAGATACTAATAATAATGTAAACCACATCTTGTATGATTGTTCGACGCGATTGCGTCGGTATGATTACACTCTAGTAACGTTAGCTGCTTGAGGACCTCTTGCACCTTGAACGATATCAAACTCAACTGTTTGGCCTTCTTCAAGAGCCTTGTAACCGTCCATTTGAATAGCTGAGAAGTGAACGAATACGTCACTGCCTTCTTCAGACTCGATGAATCCGTAACCTTTTTCTGCGTTGAACCATTTAACTTTTCCTTGCATTGTTAAACATTCCCTTCATATTCAAATGACGTTAGACGTAAGCGTTTGCGCCTAGCCCACAATTCGAATATAACATTAGGTAAAGTTTGGTGTCAACGATTTTTTGTAAGCGGATACAGAGTAACTGCAGCACCCTTTTATGTGATACTAATAGAGCTATGGTATTTACAGCGTCTGACTCCTTTCAACTTCAACACATTTACAGTTTCTTTGGGAAAAATTCCATGTACGAGAACGCCCCCATATCCTAAGGAGAACTGTTCTGTTTATAATACTCCGAAATAAATGGCAACTGATATCTTCATAGCTTTATATAGGACACCCATGGACCAGTAGGGAATCTATTAATCTCATAACGTTGTAGATCTAGCATTTCCAATAAAGCCATCGTCTCACCTGGGTAACTAGGACAGTTTAGCTCATCGAAACAAATAATAGCCCCCTTACTCATGTGAGGCAGGAAAACTTCAAGCGCTTTTTTCGTAGGTTCATATAGATCGAAATCCAAAACATCCACCCAGAGGCAATTATCCATTCAGATCAAGGTGTTCACTACACGCATTCTAGGTTCCAGACACTGGTTAAAGAAATGGGCATTCAGCAATTTATGTCCCACAAGGGGAATTGATGGGAAAGCGCCTCGATGGAGTCTTTTTTTGGCCAAATGAAGGATAAATTAGATTATCGTGACAATTTAACTTTCAATGAGTTACGGGAACGTGTTGATAATTACATCAATTACTACAACAGTGATCGTTATCAATGGACATTAAAGAAGATGACCCCTGACGAATACAGGAGTCATCTCTAGACAGCTTAATCTAATATCTTTTCTTTTATTAATCGGCTTCGGCCATGGTTAGGAAAACTGCTCTCTAATAGCCAATATCATTGTTCTAACTTCTTCAAAGTACGTTTCTTCATGATAATATTCTTCAAAGAACTTATCAAAATCTGATATATCAGTTCCAAGCTTAAACTCATAAACTCGCTTAAACCAAGGAATGATCGTTGTACTCAGGATACGCTTTTTATCCTCTTGGATAAGCCCCACATCTAATCCACGGTTTTTGAAATAGTTTAGGATAGTAATATAATTTTTAATAAACACTTCACCAAGATTATAACCTAGTGGCTCATTCCCAGCATACGTGAACGAACTATCATTTATAAGGCAAAAATTCGGGTTATTCTCCAATATGGAATATTGTAAATAAATTTGATTAAATGCCAAATCTATGAATTTAAAGGGATCTTCCAGCTTGTCGAATTCTTCTCGCGACACAATAATAGATGATATAAAACCAGAACTAATAGATGTTTCTTCCAGAAACTTATTCATCCCTTTTAATACTTTTATTTCGTTATTGTCGTTTAAAACATTCAAGAAAAATAATCCACACTCGCGATACGAAATTATTGAGTGCACAATTTTTCTTATAACATCTGGCTTAAAGAAATCATCGTCCCCATGCATAACCATATATCTTCCCTTAGACTTCTGCATAGTTAATGCTATGTTCTTGTCAGCCCCGATATTTTCTTCGTTTTTGTTATACGTAATATTTCCGAATATAGCTTGATACTTCAATACAATATCCTCTGTATGATCGGAAGAATCGTTATTTGAGATATAAATCTCAAATAACGAATGGTGACCGATTTCAGAATATATCGATTCCAAGCATTTTTCTAGGTCTTTGGCTCTATTAAACGTTGGTATACAGATGGATATCAACGGATTATCGATACGTCTTTGCAAAATAAACTGAACTTCTTTTTCATTACGAACATGCTCCCAGTTAAGGGTAACAGGATCAAACATCTTGATAATTTTAGCAGGATTCCCGGCAGCCACACTAAAGTCTGGGACGTCTTTGTTTACGAAAGTATTAGCGGCTATTACACAACCTTTTCCAATACGAACGTTTCCAACAATTACACTATTAATGCCTAGCCAAGAACCTTCACCAATTACAACTTCATTCGTCGTAGAAGTAACTCCTTGGTACATAATAGGTAGAGCAATATTGTCATAGACATGCCCACAATCTGCTATGTATACATTAGGACCAATAATGACATGTTTTTCAATAACTGCTTTGTTCGCCACTGATATCGAAAAGTTTTTACCTATTTGACATCCGTTATTAATAACGATTCTGGGTTTACCCTCAAAATTGTTTAATGCAATATTTAACCAACTGTCTTTTTTAATTACGACGTTATCTCCAATTGAAATGGCTTCGGCATCTACAATTTCAGCATCTGACCAAATGGTAGAATTCTGACCAAATTGGTAGAACAAAGATTTTTGTGATTGAGTGATTACCCTTTTCGATGAGATTTCCTCTACACGATCCTTCGACTGAGAAACAGGAGTTTGTTGCTGCTTGCGCTTCTTTCTGCAGACAGCGAGTACATACATGGGCTGTGCATCCTTTATCTCACTTAAAGAAACTAGCTCATGCCCTCTAGAGCTGTAACCTGGACCAGGTATGAACTGTGTATCCATTTTCCGTGCTTGTCTCATCGCTTGAGAAAAATAGGATTCATGATCATTCGTGAACGTTTGTCCATAGAGTTCCAGAACATCATACTCTTTAGTTAATTCCGCAACGAATTCGATGACTGTATATTCATAACAATGGTGAGGATTTAGTGGCTGCTCTATAAAATAGGTACCTGGGTTTGTAACGGAACGGTTAGGAGTCGAGACGAGGAATATCCCATCGTCTTTCAATACTCTGGCTGATTCCTTTATCCACCTAGCACCGCTTTTAATATGTTCAATCGTTTCAAATGAGACAACAACGTCGAAGCTCTCATCGTCAAGTTTAAGATTGTTTACATCACCGTATCCAAAATTGACATTATCGGAACCGTATGTCTTTTTCGCGCTTTGCAAGCTTTCCTCTGAAATGTCGACTCCAAGCACATACTTAGCTCCTGCTTGTTGAATCATTTTTGACCCATATCCAGCACCGCAAGCCGCATCTAGCACAACTTTCCCTTGGACGTAGCGACATGCAAGTTCGTAACGGTGAAGATGTTCTTCCAACACATTATTATAATTTTCTTTGACTTCTTTATTGATAACTAATCTCTCGCCTGTAAATTCAACATCATTTTGTTCGAGATTCAGGATGTTATTATCTGCAACACTATTATTCTGAGGGTCCAGTTTTTTCAACCAATCCCGAACATCCTCGCTCTTATCTTCTATTTGGTTGGCATATTGAATAGCAATATTTGTCTCCCCAAATTGAGCGAGTATAATGCTTAAATTCATTAAAGTGTCTTTATGGCGCGCATCATATTCAAGTGATTTTTGAAGCAGTGGGATGAGTATGTCAAAACTTTCAATTTGAAACCCAACAACTGCCAAAGTGTTGCAAATTTTGTTTTTATTTAAGATAGACTCATCATCTAAAATTCCGATTATCTCTTCTAAAAGTTGATCATGATCATTAAATCTTCGTAAGATCTCTTGAGAACTCTTAATCGAGTCATCATCATTATCAATTTTTAATAACAGATCTCTTAAACTCAACTCTATACTATCTGTTCCCATGTATGTTTCCCCCAAACAAGCTTATTTCCCACTAGACTTGAACAGCAATTTCGTGGCGAATTTGACTCATCCAACCTAGAACTTGCTCATTCTTCTCTGGTAACAATTCGAACCAATCCAAAGCCAACACGAAATGGCCCATTCGGTACATCGTAAGCCCCAAATTAAACACAGTAGTTGAGTTGCCCTGATCTAACTCAAAAGCAGCTTTCAAATAAGCAAGTGCTTGATTCAAATACTCTTGATCGAGTAATTGAACCGCTAAATAGTTAAACATTTCAACGACTTGTCCCGCACCGGAGTTTTCAACTAATTGCCTAATCTTTTGTTCATCACATGCAGCCAGTCTTGGTACATAGTATACCAAGTCGGCTTGAGAGACGACTTGATTGATTATGTATTTCATTTCGGTAACTTTGTCTATTCGCTTTGCCTTGACCATCATTCCAATAACTTCATTTATTTTTGAATTGTCCCTTTGCACGATATCAGTTAATGAGTTAAGAAACTGTTTATCCGCATTCGATAGATAATCTGTTACTATCCCAGTAATTTCGAAATTATCAAAGGAAATTCCCCTAAAAATTTGTTCAACCTCGACAATTGTTAAAGCTTGAAGTTGTTGTCGATTAATTGCACCTGAAATCATATCCCTTATGACATTGTGATGGAGTAGATGTGGATAAATCGTAATTAATGTGCCATCTTCCTTCAGCATCTCCATCAAAGAAACAACATTGCTTACAAGAGGGTCCTGAACAATGATGTAGTCAAAGTAATTTTTCTCAAGCTGATCTTGAATATGTTCGATATCCATTAGTGATATCTTCACTGATTTCGTCGCGGCTTGAACAATGCTTTCGTTGATCTCATATCCAAAAACTTCTGCATTAGGATACGTGTGCTTAATCTTTAATAGAGTCCCGCCGAGTCCGCACCCCATATGTAACACACGAAAGTAAGAGTTTTTCGGCCTGTCGATCGCATTTATGTAATTTAAATCTATGGGGTTGGCCTCATCCGGTTGAAAGCCCCACTTCTCCGTATACTTATTACTATTTCTTTGCATCAATTCTTTGTAGCTATGTGAAACTTCTCTAAATGAAACACTGCCATAATGGTGGATGAATGTATCCTTGCAGAGCAGTAACTTAAACCCTGCCTGTCTAATTCGCATAGAATAGTCATCATCTTCGTAGTTGCCCGGTGTAAATCTCTCATCTAACAGTCCTATTTGATCTATTATAGATTTCTTAATTAGCATACAATAACCGATTAGTCTTAACCTTTCTTCCCACATTGTACTAACCGACTGATTAATCCGCGCGGCAAAAACTTGCATTTCCTCTATCGTTGAATAACTTACTGGGATCGTTTGTAAATTCGAGCAGTTATTCGTTATAGCACCGACAGCTCCAATTTCAGCGGAACTATGTAAACTAACGACCAGATTGGAGAGCCAATTTTCCGTTACTACAGTATCATTATTCAGTAATAAAACATTGTCTCCTATTGCAATCTCTATCCCCTGGTTACACGCCTTAGGGAAGCCCAGATTCTGATCATTAAATATAGTCTTAATGTCCTCTTGGAGACGCAACCAATCTACTGTACCATCTGTTGAATGATTGTCCACAACAATGAGCTCATAACTTCCCGACTCCGTGTATTTTCTGATACTTTCTATACACTGCTGGGTATACTCCAGTTTATTAAATGTTGCAATAACGATACTGGTTATCACCAAATCTTCCTCCAATACTGAAACACAATTTAATACTTTCAATGTAATATTTATCGACATTTGCCGCACAGTTTATTAACTTATACAGCAGGAAAATAAAACCGTTATCTTTTGATTATTGTAGCTAGCTGCTCCATCTGATCTAAGCCACTTTCTTTTAACTTACTCAGTATTCTAGTTGTGAATGGCTCGTCTCTTTCATTGTTCTTCGTATAACTATAAATAAGCCTTATTGCAATTTCATTCGTCAATCCTCCAGTAAATGAGCCAAGTCCGGATAAATGTGTCTGAATGAAAAAGCAATGTAACAATAAAACTTGATACTCTTCTGCCACACTCACACAGCGTGTCAATGGGAACAATTTATTAAACACGTAACTCACCGCATAGTTTTCCATAATATACTCATGCTCATCCAAGTATGCACCTAAGTATTGATCATTTGCTTCTCTCATCATTTTAATAACATTTTCGGGGTCCGCATTATTCGTATAATTTAAACCCTCTAAACTATTAATAAAACACTCGTGATAGTTCTGATTCCCAATCCCGTACTCAATCTTATCTTTTACAAACTCATTAAACAGAACTAACTTGGAAGTCCATTGAATTGGAATAACCGTCAAATATTCCTTAAATTCTCCATTGACAATCGAATGTGTAATATCTTCTATTAACTTTGGGATCCGATTCAATTTACCCTGATTGACTATACTATTTAACTCATAAGAAAACAGCCCTAGCAATATTAGCCGGTCCTCAAAAGAATAGTCCCTATTCTGAAGGGTTTGAATGGTAAATACCCGAATAGGCCAGAAATAGGTAGAGAGTGTCTCTGTTTCGTTAGTTATATTATCAATCTTACCTCCCAAAAAAAGTTTCGTATCCACTTCGGCTTCAACAAACTGTATCCCATTTTCGTTCAGTAGCGCTATACGTGCAGCTTCAGGACAGCCCAAATCAAAAGACAATTCGTGCTTACCATTGACTTCATTAAGAGTCCTTGGAAAAGTCGTGCAGATAGTCGGTAAATAATCCTCGCCCAGCTCCGCTTGAATCGAACAAAGCTTAGTTTCAGTTAACATAGGACAAAGGCCATCATCTAACATTCGAATAGTGCCATACCAATAACTCTGAATATCAATATTCAATGGATTAATGCTATTAATAAATTTATTCGCAACAGGTTCATCAGACAGTTGACTGAACTGTTCATAGATATCCTTTTCCACGAATATTTTCCATTTACCACAACAAGTATCCTCGCATTTCGATCCTATACAAGTGAATTTTTCCATGTAAGAAGGGACGATTGCTTTATTCTCCATACTGTATCCCACCCTTATAATCTCTGATATAATCCATATAACATACATCGACAAATTGTATGCTTAATTGAAGTAATTGTAGACACTATTTCTCAAGGGGTTAACTATGATGACACCTTCTATAAGCTTGTGCATGATCGTCAAAAATGAAGCTAAAAGTCTAGAAAAATGTTTACAAAGTGTCACTTCTATTGTTAATGAAATCATCATAATAGATACCGGCTCCACCGATGATACCAAACTAATTGCATCCCATTTCACGTCTCAAATTTATAATCTGGAGTGGACGCAGGATTTTGCAGCAGCACGTAATGCATCCATAGCAAAAGCTACAAGTGAATGGATTCTTATTCTTGATGCCGATGAGTATCTAGATTCTGGGAAATTACCACTTCTTAAATACTTCCTACATAATCATAAAAGTAAAGAACCAACCGGGGTCATTCTACCTATCTATAATTTTGTCGGAAACCTTAGTTCAGGTAAAGTATCCCAATCCAAAGCAATGCGCTTATTCACTAGGCATCCTGATCTGTCATTTATCCGCCCGATCCACGAACAACTACAATCCAGCACAGGCTCATTAATTGAATTAGAATTAGAGATGCCAATCTACCACACAGGATACACCGCGGAAACTATCGAGTATAAACAAAAAATAAAACGGAATGAAGCGATATACGAACAAATACGTAAACACGGCCAGTTTACTCCTTACGATTCTTTTACACTCGGTAACGAATACTTAGCCCAAGATCGATATCAAGAAGCACTTTCCTGTTATATTGAAGCGGAGCAGTTCACAGAGTATAACAAATCATGGTTCCCTCTCAGCATAGGCAACCGAATCAACTGTTTAATGAACCTTCATAAATATACTGAAGCATTTGAACAGATCAAACTCGCGAAATATAGGTGGTCTGATGTATGCGACTTCTATTGGTTAGAAGGATATTTGTTTGCTCAGTTAGGTATGGATAACGAAGCTATTAAGTCTTTACACCATTGTATCCAGATCGCTGAGAAGAAGTCAGCTCAGCCTACTTATCTAATAAGTCCGAACTATGGTAGCACGTTACCTCTGCAACAACTGTATATTATTTACTCGAGACTTTTCGATTCGCAGAAAGCGGTTTTCTATCTAACCAAGCTATGCTACGCAAGTCCAAATAATCAAACCGCATTCCTTCGGCTTATCAAACTTATTGCGACAACAACTGAGCAAAGCGATCAATTAGAGACATTCATACATTCTATGTATCCCAATCCAACACCCAGTCAATTAACGATGATTCTAGATACTTATATTCAATTAGGTAATAAAACTGCCTCTAAACTTTACTGGGAACGCTGCAACAATATAAACATCGAGCTATCACATGAGATCATATTGAAATATTCCATACTACAAAAGGACGGAGCGCTTCTTCAACAAACAATTGCTGGGTTACCTGATAAACATAACGCAATATGGGATATCCCGATATATCATGCCGCCTTGGTATATCCTCAATACGAATCCCAACTATTAGCACATCTATCACCAGAATTTAATATTGACTCAGCTAACATTGTCTCCATTTGTTTAGAGCTATTCCGCACCGGAAACTACGATCAATATGATACATTCATTGGGAGACATGAAGAACATTTCGAAGAAGTTGCGAATGAATTAGCGAATATCTTCTTTGCAGATCGCCAGTATGAACTGGCACTAGATTACTACTCACTTATGCTTAAACGCGGAGCGCTAACTTGTCAAGGTTATGAGAATCTAGCTCGTCTTTACATAATGCAAGATGAGATGGCTGAGGGCATAGCATTTGCTGAAGAGGCACTAGAACTATCCCCAGAACGAATCGATCTATCGATGCTGTTGCTGCTGAATATGAGTGAGTCTTCGCGTAAACTAGACATTAAATCTAATTTACTGTTACGTTTTCCTGGTCTTCAACATTTTCCTGTTTCTCCACTGTAAATGATGCCAAGTTAGATGCCGATATTACTTAGAAGAACATACTTATTTGCAGGAGGAATTATGGACAAGCTGTTATCCCTTTGTATGATTGTTAAGAATGAAGAAAAAGTACTTGCCCGCTGTCTGGAGAGCGTACAAGGCTTTGTCGATGAAATCATTGTTGTTGATACTGGATCGACAGATCAGACCAAAGCTATTGCTTTGCAATATACCGATCATATTTACGATTTCGAATGGATTAACGATTTCTCCGCTGCCAAAAATGAAGCTATTCGTAGAGCTACTTCACAGTGGATTTTGGTCCTTGATGCTGATGAATATTTGGATACAGATCAGAAAGATGAACTTAGAACCTTTTTGTCCAAAACCGACTCCGATCTACCCATCGGGTATGTATTACCTATTTATAACTTTATAGAAACTATTCAATCAGGCAAGTTTCTTGAGTCAACGGCCGTACGTTTATTTCCTAATAGCCCTAATCTCTATTTTGAACGACCCATTCATGAACAACTCGTTTATCGAAATGGCGAGATTATAAACAAGAATTATCCTCTAACCTTATTTCACACCGGATATTTAGCAGAAACACAACTGGAAAAAGAAAAGTCTTCTCGGAATCTCAATATTTTTAAGGATTTGAAATCTTCCAAAAATTTTACCGAATACGATTATTTCACATTAGGCAATGAGTACTTAGGCATAAAAGATTACAAGAAAGCTCTATATTACTATGAGCGAGCATTAACCAAAAATGCAGAAACGCTAACGATCTTTCCCTTCTGTCGATACCAAATTGTGCTTACACTTATTGATTTACGACGCTATAAAGACGCTCTAACCTACATTGAAGATAATATAAAAAGATGGCCACAGCACCCCGACTACTACAGTATAAAAGCTTCCGTATATGAAAATTTGGGACTTTACGAAGAATCTATCGATTACTATCTCACAGCCATTCAGAAAGCCGAAGATTATAAAGGTAAGGATGATCGATTTTGGCTCATTACTCCTACCTTGGGGACACACACGCCCTTAAGCAGTCTCGTTAGATTATATCAAAGGGCACAGAACATCCCGCAAGCGGTATATTATTTAACTAAACTTGTTAATCTGAATGATAATGATCACTTATCATTGTTCCGACTATTAAATTTGTTAATACAAAATGAATCTACTCCATCTATTCTAACTTTCTTAGGAAAAATATTTAATTTCGAACTTCCACAGCATTTGAACAAACTTCTTCATGTCAGTCTCCTTCTTGGTCATAAGGAACTTTGTCAATTCTTCTATCAGGAATGTGCTAAACATAATATAGCGTTACAACCTTATCAGGTTTTATATTATGCAGTTATTTTCAATGATCAGGAAAGATTCAATAAGATTCTAACCGATAACAAGGAACTTACGAACTCGGGTCAAGTAAATAAACTGCTCTTTTACGCAGCCATTCTGTGGCAAGACAATACGTATGGTCATTACTTGTCGGAATCCTCCAATGAAGATGATCTATCTCTGCTATTACTCCAGAATATATTTAATACTCTATTCGATTCACACGAATCGGATGAAGAAATTATATTTGATATCAACTTTATCGTCACTTTGCTTATCGATCTATTTAAAATGGGTTATTACGATTCCTATGACTGGCTCATTCAACAATACCCTCTATACTTTAATATTCTTGCTAATTTGCTGGGAGACTACTTCTACAATCATAATCAGATTCAGTTAGCGGTGGACTATTACTCTCTACTTCTAAAGAATAACCAATTAAGCGGCCCTGGTTATTATCATCTATCTTTAATTTATTTGAATCAAGGAGAAACTACTGAAGGGTTATCGTATTTGCAAACAGCGATCGAACGCTGCCCTGAGCAAGCAACATGGTATATACTCTATGCGAATTACAGTCCTTCATCCGCTCATAGAGATACAATATTGCAAAAATACCGAAATGAATTTCACCAATATTGTCAAATCGAAGTTATTCAACAGAAAATAAAGAGCTAAGGCTAAGCCTTAGCTCTTTATTTTCTGTTGTCTACAAAGTATCCTTCAGCTTGTGAATACGCTTGATGATAAGCAGTCTTCATTCGGTTACCCTCTTGCACTTTATTCATTTGAGAAGTGATAAAGTCTTTAAAAGCTCTTAATTTCATATTGACCTGCATTTCAGTATCATAGGCCATACGTATCAATCTCTGATTATTCACATTCTTTTTATCCGTTAAAGACATTAGTTCTTCTATTCGGTGTTTTAATTCCTCTTGAGCAAGTTGAAGCTGCTCTAGCATTGTAATATCATTTTCCATTTCTAAATCCAAAGTAATGATTTGTTCTGAGATGGCAACAAAGTGCTGCAGGGATACTTCGAGATCTATATCAACCTGGCTCATATCTGTGCCTTAGTTGCCGCGTGATATTGTTTCATAGATTGAACCCAAGTATCTCTTAAATCCGTCATAAGCTCGATACACTCCGTTAAGCTGTCCGTATCCAACTTCATATTTGCCACAAACAATTTATTGTTCATATATTCGTACAGTGAATTTAATCCAAGAGAAATTTCATATTGTTTATCCAAAGTAAATGAAAGCTCATTAATAATATCCGTTGCTCTTTTGATATTATAATTTTTCGCTTCAAAGTTATCATTTTGTATAGCATTCAATGCTTGCTTCATAAATTTGATACAGCCATTGAATAGTAACGTAGTCAATTCCCATGATGATGCAGTATTAACTTGCATTCGGAGATATGTGTCTTGGGCTTGTTGATTCATATCAAGATTTACCTCTTTTCATCAATATTCAATCCGATAAGCTCTTGAAGCTTTGCCATTAAATCCAGAAATTTTTCATTCGGAATTTCACGGACTATCTCGTTGCTAGTTTGATCAATTACTTTGATCATAAGTTCACCTGTCTTCGAATGAACACTATACTCACACCGACGTTCCATACCCGATAAAGCTCTATTAGCTTTCTCAAGAGCATTAAGGACGGCCTGATCTGACACACTCAACTCAAACTTATCCTTTTTAAGTAATTCGGATGCTGACTGGTTAGAATTTCTAGGTGTTGATACTGCTACTGTGCTGACTTCACTTAGCTGCGAAATGTTACTAAACTCAGGAGATTTTAAGCTTGATGATATCGCTCTAACATCCATAGTTTCTGATTCCCCTCTTCGCCTATTATTATTGCTGGTTAAGCCAAGCCAGTACAGAATTACTCTTCCCTATAGCCGTATCCATTGTGGAAAACATTTTGTAATAATTAGTTTCTTTTTTTGAAAGCTTAACATCAAAATCCGCAATTCTTTGGTTCAATTTACCGATTAAGAGACCTATGTCGGTCGAGGCACTTTCTACAGGTACGCCTGCTCCTCCTGCCTTCTTGACTAGTGCGTCCATAGTCTTGTTCGCTTGTTCATACATTTTCTGGGCAATGCCATCCGGTTGGTTTGAGAACACCGCAGCAACATTAGCAGGATCTTCAGTCAATGCTTTACGAAGTTCAGTTTCATCTATAACTAGCTTTCCCGCATCTTGAGGGTTCTTACTATCGTATGGCTTGGTAGAAATGCCTACTTTAAATAGGGCGTTGTAGTCGGAAGAAGCCGAACCTACTGATGATATTACAATATTTCTGAATTCACTTATTCCTGATTTTAGAATGTCGTCATTGCGCAGGAGCCCACTCTTTGCTTTTTCCTCCCATATTTTAATTTCCGATTCTTCCATATCTTTTTTCTGAGCATCCGTTAATGGTGTATAACTTCTGAACTTCGCCTCTTTCACTCGTTGATTTAATATGTCGAGCATCTCGTTATATTTCGTTACAAAATCTTTAACTTTATTAACAGTACTCTCTATATCTTTAGATACCGAAACGGAAACTGCTATAGCTGTCGTTTGTTTGAGGTTATACGTTACACCATTAGAAATGAATGTATTGCTATTTCGATACGATTGTACACCATCAATCGTAACATTGGCATCCGTTCCAGCTACAGAAGCAGCAGATAAGTTCGCTGCTGCAAGGAAGTTGCCACTACCAGCTTGCAAATTTATTACCGCAGTGCTTCCCGTATCCTTAGTGCTAAACGTAAATTTATCAGAAACACTGTCGAAATTCATAGTAACTCCAACATCTGAATTATTCACATTGTTCATTATGGACCTGAGGGTATCCGTAGCAGAATAAGTAAACGTCTTGCCATTGATCATAAAATCCCCAAAATTTAATTCTGTATTGAACTGGGAGGAAATAGACCCCAGTGTTGCGTCTAAGTTAATCCGATTGGACTGCTTATCTGTAAACCCAAGATCAGCTAATCCCGTATTACCCACTACGGCCCCCAAGACAACGGTTGGTTCATATGTACCTGCAATCGAAGCATCGTCAATCGACTTAAATTCTAGGTTTCCTGCGTTCGAAGAAACCGCCAATTTGTTTGTGCCAAACGCGTTGTTTACTTGAGTTTGAATTGCCGCAGCCAACGAAGTCGCATCTAAGGGACCACCGGCAGCTAGGGTAATCTTCCGCGTCACCCCACCTAAAGTAACATTAAATTGATCGTTAACTCCAGCAGTTATGGTGGTAGCTGGCGCAGCGCCCGCCAACACAGAGTTTTTAGAAACGGCTCCTGAACTATTGGTAGTAGCTCCTGTTGCCAAGCTGGTTATTAAAATCGAATGGTTTGCGTTATTAGCAGTTCCATCAGCACTTACAGTTACAGCATTTTCATTAGATGATTTACCCGAGCTCAGTTTCCAATCACCCGATAGTCGCATGTTGTCGAGAGTAGTTTTGAAACTAGCCAACTTCGTGTTCACTTCACGATATAAATCTGTTTGCCAGGACAAAGTCATTTTCTTCTGCTTTATCTTATCTAACGGCATCCGTTCAGCTGCCATTAATTTACTAACCATGCTTTCGATATCGACACCTGAATTGAGCCCCGCGATTCTAGTTACCATTGTTGCACCCCCGAATTTATTCCTTATCCTATTTATCGTATATTTTCAATTGTTTTTAAAGAGCAATCTTCACTTTATTTTAATCGCTGCAAAGCAGGTTCATATGCATATTCAGCAGCAAACTGATAACATTGTTGTGATAAATTCACATTACCCGTAAATTCATAGTATAACCCTAGATTATAAGCTGCTTTAAATGTACCCACACCATAAACAGATGTATACTTCACTGTATCTCCAATGGCAAGAGCTTGAGAGAAGTTTTGTTCTACCTCTTGCATATCTCCGGAATCCATCGCAAGAAGACCTAGTAGAAAGTATAAATCCGGGAAATCTGTGTAAACGGATTCAAAGGATTTCAACAGTGTTAACGCTTCTTGTGTATAATTCTGCTCCTTTAAAACATATCCCAGCATAACTAGCATAACTGGAAAATACAAGCGATTACGCTGCATCTGATTATAACTTCTCCACAGATATTGTTCTGCTTCTTCCCATTCGTTCAATGAAAAGTATAACTTACCCATTTGGTACAGCATATACCCGTCGTCTGGATGCTCTGCCAAATGTGCTTCATACATGGTTTGGTAACGCTCTGCTTTATTCTTGGTCACATATTCCCCTGGCTCATAGCCATAGTGCAGAACTTCTAATGGTAACATTTCAAAAACCGCTGGTTCACCTGATTCATATATTTGTTCATGTACTCTGCCCTTAAAATAATACGCCGGAACATTAGGATAAAACCTAACCATCTTATGTTTCTTTATTTCTCCGCTCATTACATTATTAATAATGACACACCCAGCAGCTCGAGGATGACACGACACGAAGCTCTGGATCTGTTCATCGGTATCTATCGGAAGTACTTCGTCAGCGTCCATAACTAGAATATAATGACCGTTAGCCTTTGAAGTACAAAAGTTCCTTGCTGCTGCGAAATCATTATCCCATACATAATGATAAGTCTTAGCACCACATTGTTCGGCAATTTCAACTGTAAGATCATCCGACCCTGTATCTACCACAATGATTTCATAGTTCTGCGGCACACTCTGCAATGCTCTATGTAAACAGTCAGCTTCATTTTTTACAATTAGACACACGCTTATCAATACCATAACACCTCGGTAATAAGAAAGAACCCATTACTGCGTAATGGGCCCTTCCTAATTTGTTCTGCGAAATTAACGAAGCAGTTGCAGTACGCTTTGCGGCGCTTGGTTGGCTTGTGCCAACATTGACGTAGCTGCGGATTGCAATATGTTCAATTTCGAGTAAGTCATCATTTCTTTGGCCATATCTGTGTCGCGGATACGGGATTCAGCAGCTTGCAGGTTCTCTGTTGTTGCACCTAAGTTATTGAATGTGTGCTCCAATTGGTTTTGCGTAGCACCAAATGCAGAACGCAATTTATTGATCGTTCCGATATCTTGATCGATTTTACCAAGGGCAATGGAAGCACCTGCTGCTGTTCCAAGTGTTTGAGTGTTAATTTGCAGCTTAGCCAGTGCGATATCTTGTAACGAGATCGTTACCGTGTTCTGCGCAGCTGTGGAATCACCAATTTGGATACTGATTTTAGCGCTACCATTCAGTACAGTAATACCGTTAAAAGTCGTACCTTTTGCAACGTTATCGATTGCAGTACTAAGTGCTTTGAACTCCATATCAATCGCTTCCAAATCAGAAGCATTATATGTTCCGTTTAACGCTTTTACAGCCAATTCCTTCATACGTCCGAGCATGTCGGATACTTCATTCATTGCACCCTCAGCTGTTTGCACAAGGGAAATCCCATCTTGTGTATTTGCTTGAGCTTGATTTAATGAACGGATTTGTGCGCGCATTTTCTCGGAAATCGAGAGACCCGCTGCATCGTCAGAAGCACGGTTCACTTTGAAACCTGAAGACAATTTCTCAGATGATTTGCCTTGAGCTATGTTGTTCGTCAACAAGTTGCGGTGTGCATTCATTGCGTTAAGATTGTGGTTGATAATCATTTCTAAATTCCTCCTTGGATGTGTAACGGCCCACTTCCTTGTGAGCTCTCTATACATATATCGGCAAAATTTCCTGTGACTTTAGAGGTATTTAAAATTTTATTCTTTTTTTTGCATCTTGGCTATAAAAAAGAACCCATTACTAAGTAATGGGCCCATTCATATCTACTCAATAGCGAAATTAACGAAGCAGTTGCAGTACGCTTTGCGGCGCTTGGTTGGCTTGTGCCAACATTGACGTAGCTGCGGATTGCAATATGTTCAATTTCGAGTAAGTCATCATTTCTTTGGCCATATCTGTGTCGCGGATACGGGATTCAGCAGCTTGCAGGTTCTCTGTTGTTGCACCTAAGTTATTGAATGTGTGCTCCAATTGGTTTTGCGTAGCACCAAATGCAGAACGCAATTTGTTGATCGTTCCGATATCTTGATCGATTTTACCAAGCGCAGCGGAAGCTGCAGCTGCAGTACCAAGTGATTGACCAGTAATTTTCAATTGCGTCAGTTGGATATCTTGTAATGAGATCGTTACCGTGTTCTGCGCAGCTGTGGAATCACCGATTTGGATACTAATTTTAGCACTACCATTCAGTACAGTAATACCGTTAAAAGTCGTACCTTTTGCAACGTTATCGATTGCAGTGCTAAGTGCTTTGAACTCCATGTCAATTGCTTCTAAGTCAGAAGCATTGTACGTTCCGTTCATTGCTTTTACAGCCAATTCCTTCATACGTCCGAGCATGTCTGATACTTCATTCATTGCACCCTCAGCCGTTTGCACAAGGGAGATCCCATCTTGTGTATTTGCTTGAGCTTGATTTAATGAACGGATTTGTGCGCGCATTTTCTCGGAAATCGAGAGACCCGCTGCATCGTCAGAAGCACGGTTTACTTTGAACCCGGAAGACAATTTCTCAGATGATTTGCCTTGAGCGATGTTGTTCGTCAACAAGTTGCGGTGTGCATTCATTGCGTTAAGATTGTGGTTGATAATCATTTCTAAATTCCTCCTTGGATGTGTAACGGCCCACTTCCTTGTGAGCTCTCTTTACATATATCGGCAAAATTTCCTATGACTTTAGAGGTATTTAAAATTTTATTATATTTTTTTACAGCATGGCTATAAAAAAGAACCCATTACTAAGTAATGGGTTCTTCCATATCTGCTCAATAGCGAAATTAACGAAGCAGTTGCAGTACGCTTTGCGGCGCTTGGTTGGCTTGTGCCAACATTGACGTAGCTGCGGATTGCAAGATGTTCAATTTCGAGTATGTCATCATTTCTTTGGCCATATCTGTGTCGCGGATACGGGATTCAGCAGCTTGCAGGTTCTCTGTTGTTGCACCTAAGTTATTGAATGTGTGCTCCAATTGGTTTTGCGTAGCACCAAATGCAGAACGCAATTTGTTGATTGTTCCGATATCTTGATCGATTTTACCAAGCGCAGCGGAAGCTCCAGCTGCAGTACCAAGTGATTGACCAGTAATTTTCAATTGCGTCAGTTGGATATCTTGTAATGAGATCGTTACCGTGTTCTGCGCAGCTGTGGAATCACCGATTTGGATACTGATATTAGCATTACCATTCAGTACAGTAATACCGTTAAAAGTTGTACCTTTTGCAACGTTATCGATTGCAGTACTAAGCGCTTTGAACTCCATGTCAATTGCTTCTAAGTCAGAAGTATTGTACGTTCCGTTCATTGCTTTAACTGCCAATTCTTTCATACGTCCGAGCATGTCGGATACTTCATTCATCGCACCCTCTGCCGTTTGCACAAGTGAGATACCGTCTTGTGTATTTGCTTGAGCTTGGTTCAATGAACGGATTTGCGCGCGCATTTTCTCGGAAATCGAGAGACCTGCTGCATCGTCAGAAGCACGGTTCACTTTGAAACCTGAAGATAGTTTCTCAGACGATTTACCTTGAGCGATGTTGTTCGTCAACAAGTTACGGTGTGCATTCATTGCATTAAGATTGTGGTTGATAATCATGATGTATTATGCCTCCTTGGATTGTGTATGAGCCCACTTCCTTGTGAACTCTCCCTATATATATCGACTGAAATGTTTAAAAATATAGAGCAAAGTTAGTCGTTTTCAAAATAATTTATTAATAATACAGTCTGATCATATATTTTAAACTCATCTTTTTGCATTGTTTGTTATATTATTATTTTTATGAATTTTATTCCATCGTTTTCAACTTTTTCGCTGCATGAGCTGCAAGATCTTTAATATTCTGCATTTGGAGTGGTGTAGCGATCGCTTGTTGATTATTTTCTCGTATCGCATCCATAACTTCTTTACGATAAATCTTCACTTGTGACGGAGCGTTAATTCCGATCCTAATCTGGTCACCTTCAGTACCCATAACAAATACTTCTATATGATCATCTATGATAATGGACTGCCCTTTCTTACGCGATAAGATCAGCATCCTTCACCAGCTTCCTGTTCTGAAGAAGAACTAAATAATGGCACTTTAGTTGAAAAGCGTGAATCATTAGACATTACGAACTGCCTTCCTGTCATACTCCGTATACTAATTAGTAATGGTGCGAGAAGATTTAACGTGGAATTGTCAAATGGTTCAGCTAATGTAACGATACATAAAACAATTACGTCATTAGGGTCCGAAGTTTCTAATGCAGCTTTTTCATCCTCTTGGACTTGCACCTCATAACTCGGAATAAATGTGAATGGATTGGTTACTAGAAAACCTAAGCTTTCTTCTTCAGTACTTTGCAAATATGCAAACGGAGATTGGGTGTTCGTTTCGTCAACGGGAATAAGTACAAAGGAGTTCAAATTCTGAAATCCCAATATACTACCTTCCATTAAAATCGTCTTGCCATATAGATCATTAAACATAAATAGTCTCCTCGCCAATATAAAATGAAAACGAGCTACTAGCGCCGAAAGCGCTCATAGCTCTATGCATAAAGATCATAACTACTGACCCACATTTTGATGGAATTCATTTGTTCCATATATATTTTTGCTCTTTGCGGAATATAGTTGATTTCCGGTTTTGATACATGATAATTAATTTCTGGATGTCGCGGTGTCGTTTCAATCTCTACTGGACGTGGAGTGTACTGTATTTTTACGTTCATATTCGATGCACGACCTGACACTCGAAGGTAATCTTGTTTATTCGTCATAGCTTGAGCAGCGAGGTCCGCAATGGCATTAGAAGAATTAGATATTTGTTTCATTCTGTTACCTTCTTGAGCAAGCTTTCCAATTGTCTGCATTATTCGTTGTTCATATTGAGCAGTCAACATCCTTGACGTCTCAAGCGTACCACCCTTCGCCAACGCAAACCAAGCTGCTGAAGAATCAATTGATAGTTCTCCTTGCGGTTGCCTGATCTGCAGGTCTGCTCTGGGAGAAACAATATCCAATTGGCCCGGAGGGGACGTTATATTGTGCTTCCCCCTCGGGCTTTCTATTCCTATCTGGCCTTGTGTTGATCGAATAGACAACCTGAGCAATTCCATGGTTACACCCAGCTTTCCTTGTAAGTTCCTTATCTCAAGTAATCCACAAGGCTTGGTTGAATAATCTTAGATCCAACGGAAAGAGTGGCCTGGTAAACATTCTCGTCTCGTTGGAGATTCATAATCGATTGTGCAATGTCGGCATCTTCCGTCTTTGCACTTAAACCGTTTAGCGATTGATTAAGATCTTCATTTCTATTACTCAGCATTGTGATCCTATTAGCTCGCGCACCTACCTCAGAACGAATACCTAGAAAAGTATTGAATCTAGTATCTATTTTTTCCATAGCTGTACGCGCAGCAACGCTATCATTCGCATTCATGGAATCTCGTAATTCCTTAAATATAGTAAACATATTATCTGGGTCTGTCGAATTACCAAATACAGCGTTACCTGAAATGTTAGTCTCTAATTCAATCCCAGGAGCCAATGGTAATAAAATCATGGCATCATCCGTATTTGTTGTACCTGCTGTAGCGATATCGTAAGGTTGGGTTGTCGTCATTTGACCATTAAAAGTATACTTCCCGTTCAATTGATCATTACCCAACGTTACCGCTTGCTTAAAAATCCCATCCATTTCCTTGCCAATCGCCTCTCTAGCTTCCTTAGAACTAGAATCACTAATACCGCGTACTGCTAATTCTTTAGCTCGTTGCATCAGTTCATTAATTTGGTTTAGTACCGTATCCACGTGTTCAACATTTCCAGAGGCCGTTGTAATGTTGCGCATGTATTGATCATTCATGGATAACTCACTGCGATAACGCAATGCATAGGTAATGCCTACAGGATCATCGGATGCACGATTTATCTTTCTCCCAGTCTCGATCTGCTCTTGAGTGGCACTCATCCGATTGTAGTTATTATTTAAGTTACGGATTAATTGACTGTGTATCATGCCTGATGTTACTCGAGAAGTCAAATAAATCACCTCATCATCTTTATGAATTACCTTCCAACTACACCCATGCCATTAATGACCTTATCAAGTAATTCATCGACTGAGGTCATTACTCTGGCTGACGCATTGTATGCATGCTGGAATTTTATCAGATCTGACATTTCCTCATCCAATGAAACTCCGCTAACGGATTGTCGACGACTATCGACTTGAGCAACAATTGCATCCTGATTCGTTGCCTGACGTTTCGCATCCTGCGATTGAACACCCAATTGCCCAATAACCGAACGATAATAATCATCTAAAGTTCCATTACCAATAACGGGTGCTAATCCATCCGGACTTACGAAATTCATTTTGGTATCCTTTATGTTAGCCATCAGTAATGCCAATGTGTTGTTCCCTGGAACGACCTGCTCTGGAGTCCCGGCAGTACGCATGGAAGTCGCGATCGCATCTGGTGACTTTTCAATAACAGGGTTTAATCTAATTGTCGCCGCAGTAATAGGTCCCCCATCACTGGATGTGAAAAAGGGTACTCCTGGTGTTGGTGGTTGTTCTAAAGTGTAACCTAACGTATGCAATTGATTAATTCCATTAACAGGAACTGTAAGAGCAGTTGCCAACGTTCTCGATGCGCCACTATAAGTCACACCATTAAGTGTTACCCCATCCGGAAGCACGCTACCGGCAGGAATGGTAATTGTGAACTGACCATTTGCCATACTGTTTGCAAACGTATTTAGTTGACTTTGGTAATCTCTCACATAACTATCCCGAGAAGTAATCATTCCGTATACTTCACCGCTTGTTAAGGCAGTACCGTATGCTCCTTGTAAACCCGCTGCATCAACAGGAATAAACGTCTGGCCTGTCACAAGTGCATTGCCACCCATACTAATATCATAACCTTCTGGTGTATCCGTCACCGTAATGTTAACAATTTTAGATAATTGGTCGACTAGCAGATCGCGTTGATCTTGTAAGTCATTTGGGTTATCACCATATGCGGAGATGCGGGTTATCTCAAGATTAAGCTTAGATACATTATCGAGAATGGTATTAATTTGATTTGCCTTAACCCCAATATTGTCCGTCAAGTCCCGCTCCAGATCTCCTAGCTGTTTGTTCGATAGATTAATCGCATCCACAAGAGCTAAAGTATTCTCACGAAGAATCTTTCGACCAGTAATATTCTCAGGATCTTGAGCCAAATCAGACCAAGATTTCCAATAATTATTAACAAGCGTTCGAATACCCGTTTCGCTTGGCTCGTTAAATATCTCCTCAAGCTTATTCAACGTATCCGTTTGTATCGACCATTTGCCTTGGTCTTGGCTGTTATTACGATACTGGCTATCTAAAAAGGATTCTCTTATCCTGGTTATCGATGAAAATTCAACCCCCGTACCGAGTTGACCAGGAATCGTGGAGTGTGACATACCGATAGCTTCAATAGGACGAGTAGCTTGCATATTAACTCTCTGGCGGGAATAACCAGCCGTACTGGCATTGGCGATGTTATGACCTGTCGTCTGTAACGCTGCCTGTTGGGTGAATAGTGCGCGTTTGGAGGTTTCTAATGAATGGAATGTAGATCTCAAGGATTCACATCTCCTTGTTTCAAGTTGGTCAAGCTCTCGTATCGAAAGTCCTTCTAGGTGTACCTGCGTTCACGGGACGTTTTGGAGAATAAGTCATGTCTTCGTCGTAAGGAGCCGACAATAAATCAATTTGAAAATCAATAAATTCTAAGGATTGTCGAACTAGTTGCTGATTGCGATCGTTCTGCTCTTTGAGAAGCCGAACCTGTTCCTTTAATCGATCGCCTGCCAACATTAAAGCAGATTTCTGATCAGCTCGTGGGAATGCTTGAATTAAATCCGCTAAAGTCGATGCAGGTTTCGCATTAAGTCCTAGATCTTTCCAGCATTGTATCGAGTATTGGGTGATATCTCTGTTCAGTTGCTCCATAGACGATATCGCCTTTGATTCCTTCGCTGTAAAAGTCATTAGCTGGTCAACGCGATTGTCGATGACTGATCTCTGCTTCTCTCGAGCCAATAGAAGCAATTCCTCATGTATATCTGATAGGTTGCTCAATGTGTTTATTACATTCTCAATACTCAAGGAGGATCACCTCATTCTTTACTTGCGACAGGACGGAAAAAGGGCAGAAGTTTCTCAACTAGTTCACCAGAATCAACTTTATAAGTTCCTGATGATAATTCATTCTTCAACGTCTCAATTCGTTCCGCACGATTCGGATCCTCAGAGCGCTGTGCACCTAATAGCTCCATAGCCTCAGCGGAAAACTGCACCTCGTCCTTGCGGCGATTACCAGTAGTCTGGCTCGTACGAGTATCCGATTGCTGTTGATAAGTACGATAGGCACCAATACGCTGAGTATCATTAATCTTCACGTTAATCACCCCAATATTTAAAAAACCGATAATAGTATATCCCTATTATCGGTTACGATTTATAAAATGTTTAGAGTTACATTTATTAACTCCGATCATGAATATTATCACCGATCCGATACGTACCCGATCTGCCCTTATCTTCGGGATTTTGTTGAAGCATACCACGCGAAGTTGCGTTCTTCACATCCTTCTGAAGACGTTTCTTACAGGACTCGCACAAGTGATTCTCGCGAATGAGTATTCCGCATGACTCGCACGGATAGGACATATTCGGAGCGTTAAGCAAAGAAATTCGCCCTTCGCGTATCCAACGTGTAATTTGTTTTATACTAACTTCCATTTCCTCAGAGAGCTGTTGGATATCCAGCCCTTTGTTCTTACGCAAATGCTCAACGCATTTCTCGTATTCTTTCTCTAGCTCCTGATGGCAATTATTGCAGACATCGCGAAAATTTCTAGAGAATAACTTGCCGCACTTAGGACAGTAGGATAAATCCACTACAATCATCTCCCGATTTCCGACATTAATCGACCACATCTGACTTTAGTGTACTAAATATTTCTAATTCGTGCTATTTTTTTTGTTTATGCGGAGGCGGATGGCTTGTTAGAAGGAGCCTCCACGTTACTCTTTGGCGTTCCATAGGCAGACTTCAATTGGGCAGGTACGCTACCGAACAGCAACCAAGACCAACTCGTCATTTTACAAATGACCGTTACGACAATCCAAGAAATAACCAAAGCACTTACATATCCACCCGCATACCAGGCATGATGAATCAGTGTGCCTCCGCCATCTAATGGAAACTTACGATATACCAATAGAACAAGAGGATGGAATAAATACACACCAAAAGATACGATACCTAAGTGACGAAGCTTACCAACCCAGAACGAGCTATTCATCCGTCCACCGATTAAGAATGCAATTTGCAAGAGCACCAAAGGTGTCAGCATCGTATAGATATCCCATAACCCATCATACAGCGCATTGGAATATACCGTCTTGTAGACGCGAACATTGTAGTAGATGGTCACATATGAAATCCCTGCTGCGAGCCACGCTGCCCACAAGCAAATCCATACGGCAACCTTACTTTTCGTTACATTTTCTTTAGCAATAATAAGCCATGACTTAATCCGATCGAAGTAAATCCCCAGCCACGCTCCGAGAAAATATTGTCCGAAGTAGGAAGGAGACCAGCTCCCCCGATTCTGCACTTGCCAATATTCCCTATTATAGAGGAAGAATGCCCATTGCAGCGCGACTCCGACTATTACAGCAGATGCCGCCAGCCACTTGAACCTTTTCATCAAGTACAACAAAATCGGAAACAGTAGGTATAGCTGTATGCTAATGAACACAAAATATAAATGAGTGTAGGCCTGACCCTTCATTAGCTTGCTCCAGAAGCTCGGCCACATCTGGGAAATATCCCATGCGAACCCATTCTGATACCAACGTATGACAAAATACAAGGCGGAGAACAGGATATAAGGAATCACGATATACGTCAGGCGATTGCGGTAAAACTTCTTAAACCGTTGTACCGTCAGTGGTTGAGGGTAATAGTTATAGAACAACACGAAGCTGCTAAGCAGGATGAAGGATGTTGTCCCTATTTTGAAGAAAATATTTAGAAAGTTATATACGCCATATAAGCTCGCGCCTTTCATATCCAGTGTTGCAAATGAGGTGGAATGCACCATCAATACACCAAGGATAGCTAATCCGCGCACAATATCGATTTCGTTTAATTTGGCTCGACGTTCCATGATGCCTCCTTCTGGCAAGACTGCACCATTTTATTATTTTTCTACTATAAACATAAGTCTACCTATCATAGCACAGGAGTAAATAGGTCGAAAAGGATATTTCTTTGTCACCTATGACTGAATTTGCTATGGAGATTTAACCAGATCAAGGTAGTCACCTTCCAAATTCCGCTATGAACGCGCCCATAATAATCCATAAACAGTCGTCTTAGCTTCTATCTGGTTCGCTTGCTGTAATACTCGTGCACACTCATCCAATGTACTACCTGTTGTATATATATCATCTACTAAAATAATTGTCGGAGAAAATAGAGCTGTAGATACAGCCGCAAAATTGCCTCTCATATCGACCACGCGACTGCGACGAGTTTTGAGACTTTGTTTCTCGGTGTGACGCAGACGTTCGAGCATCGGACTGTAGCTCAGTCCATACCAATTGGCTAACCTTATAGCTAATCGTTCCGCTTGGTTAAAGCCTCTATCCAGCAGCCTCTCTGGGGCTAACGGGACTGAAGTGATCGCATGGAAATCAGGCTGTATAGCCTCACAAAGTCGTTCATAAGCAAATGCAAGCATTGCTGCCAGCACTAATTCCAACTGCTCGTTCCCCCTATATTTATAGAGGGCCAGCCAGTCCTTCATAGGTTTATCGTATCCGACAGCGCAGCGGCTAATGGAAAAATGCCGTACTTGCCTACGTATACAGTCCTCGCACCTTTCCGCTCGACCACATATTCTGCATGTCGGATAAGCAATCCAAGGAATGGCCTGTCTACATGAGCCGCATAGTGTAGCCATAACTTGCCGTGGAGCCGGGTGCTTAATCGGAATAGGGATACTTTGCGAACCTTGCGACGAGCCCCGTCCACAGATCGGACATGCTGACTTTACCGAGGCAAACCATGAGTTTATATTTACTCGCATCCAAAGATCACTCCTATCAGACGAGGTATAGGTCAGAAAAGTTTTAAATTGGTAAAGTTACTCAGTTGTTGAAAGAGCTTGATGAGAAGCCTTTCTACACGAATGAACATTTTGAGTTAGTCCTTCTTCTTTAAATATCCATGTTTGCTAGCCAAGGAGTTCATGCTGCGGATTTGACGTACTGAGCCTCGTTGTGACTTCGTCCATACAGGAGCCCCGAAGAAAACAAAGCCAAATGGATCGTTTGCTGATCGACCTGCCCTCCCCGCCATCTGAACCAATGATGCAGAATCAAATAAAGCATTGTGCGCATCCAAGATAAATACATCACTCTTCGGTATTGTGACTCCACGCTCCAGAATCGTTGTTGTAACCAAGAGACTAATGGAGTGATCGCGGAAGGAGCTTACTTTATCTGTACGGTTCGAATCCTTCGATGAGGTGCCTGCTATTGTCTCTGGTTGGATGCTAAGTGATTTCGCACAACGCTGAAGAAGCTTAACGAAGGGCTCAACCTGGCGTACATAAGGAACAAAAAGAAAAATTTGCGCACCTCTCTGAACAGAATGCTGAAGTGCCTTTAGCAGTTTAGCTGGGATTGTAGATTTACGGAGCAATTCTGATACGGTTGGAATAACCAGACGTTGAGGAACTGGCAAAGGGTGCCGGTGATATCGGACTGGAACCCGTGCACAAGGGAGTCTTCTGCGTGAAGCTGCTCGTTGCATATGCTGTGGTGGCGTTGCGCTTAGTAAGACGGTGGAGCCCGTTTTCTTACGGCATTTGTCAGCGGCATAATGCAGCACCGGATCATTGTGGTAAGGAAATGCGTCCAATTCGTCAATTAATACAAGGTCGAATGCCTCCTGGAAGCGAATGAGTTGATGCGTAGTGGCGAGAGTTAATGCCCCATTCTCCCATCGATCAAGGCTTCCACCATAAAGAACAGTTCGCTCGTAATGGGGAAAAGCTTTGGCTAACCTCGGAGCAAGCTCAAGTACCACATCTCTGCGGGGAGTCGCTACGAGAGCCCGCCCCCCTCTAGAGAGTACAGCTTCCAACAAGGGGAAAATCATCTCTGTTTTCCCTGCTCCGGTCACCGCCCATAGTAGAAAAGAGCTGCTTTCCTGCCGAATGTTGCCGCGTGATTCATTTAAGAAGGATAGTGCAGTAACTGCCGCATCGCTCTGGGCAGGGCTTAGCCCCCAGCGCTTGGTTAACTCCTCTGGGGTTGGAGTTGCAGATTGAGTTGGTTGTGATGTGGTGTTTAATGGGACGCCAATGATTAGCAGTTCGCATTCGCGACTGCGTCCCATTGTTAGGCAGGCCTCACAATATGCGCAGGCTTGCCCGCACGCGGCGCAAGGTGTGCGCCGCAGCTTGTCCTGGCCGCTACCGCAGCGGCGGCAAGCAAGCTCTTGGGACCGGCGAGGCGAAGTCGCCGGTCCCCGAAGGCGAGCGAGGCGTAGCCGCTCGGCCCAATAGCGGAAGCCGCGCTGCGGCGGAGCGACTGGCTTGGGGGCTACGGCAGCGGTGAGCTGCAGAGCCCCGGAAAGCGCCGCTAGCTGTAGCGCGGCGAGGGGGCTGGCGGAATCATCCGCAGGGATGACGTCGGAAAGCAATTGAACAGCTTCCTCCCGTAAAAGGGAGCGACCCGCAAGATGGACACTCGCTAACCGGGCAACCTCCTCCAAGTGTCTGCTATTTCCTCTAATGTGCCGAACTCCCTCTCGGCTCCACATTTTCTCCATACCACGACTGTGTTCGTTTATTCCCAGAGCCACATGTTCTACCCTGAGGGGAATAGGAGCACCCAGCTTTCCACACACGAGATGAACAGCCTTTCTCAAATCCTCCACCCCATCTGAGGTTGAATGAGGCTCGGTTCTCTTTTCCCCGCCAATGTCACTTCTTCCCTTAGTCCATTGCTCCTTCAAGTATTGGCAGACACTGACCGCGATTCCGAGGGGCACCTGCTCACTCAATCGAAACATCCTACAGGCCGTATTCTTCCAATAAACTTCATCCACTTCCCAAGCCACTGAAAAGAATGCTTCATAGTCTTTCTCGAATTTAACGACATAAAGAACGACCTTCATCCCTTCCACTCCCCCCAGTTCGACGCCTTACATACCAAAAAAAGCACACTCCAATCACCGCAAACGGCGATTCTAGAGTGTGCTTCACCCGAACTCTTATTCAAATCTTATTGCCATGATTATATGATAAAAGTATCGAAGCTGCAATTCCTTCTCATAACGTCCATAATCCACACATTAATCAGAGGGGTAATCGAGCCACCTCTTCACTTCGTGCCAGCTCCACAAACACAACCTTCTGCTTGCCTTCCTGATCACCGTTATTGCCACTACCCAATCTTTCATAATTCACTGCATCTTCAGTTGAATTAGCCGTACATTTCCTTACCCATTCTATTCCCGTATCACTCCGAGCAAAACGCTCCAAGATTTTCCCTGTATCATCCGTCGACTGATCAAGTACAACCGTTATCCCAATCTCTGTACCGGTTCTTCTGGAAAATTGCTGAAGCGCCCGAATGTACCATTCAATCTGCATTTGATGATTACCCGCTACTAGCACATAGTGACGTCGATCTTCACCTGAGCCACGCCGAATCATCCAATGAACAATTGCAACAGCTGCTGCATAAAAACCTATTATCCATAATATTTCGGGAATCACGGCGGCCACCTCCTTTTGTCTGAGGGGGAGTGACGATTGCCCAAATACACGATACCTAAGTGTATTCCATGCAATCCTTCTACTCGTTCAACAATATATGCCATGAGCGGAAGGGGAGTTCCGATCCCACGAAAAACTAGATATTTACATTATTTTGAATAAGGACTACAATAAGTACAATTTCATTGCTATTCAGGTCGTGAAGCACACGCCACTTTCTCGTCAGCTAAAGCTGAACGGGTGAGTGGCTATTTCATTTTCAGGGAGGAATAATCGATGGATTTGGAGATGACTTATACGCCCTTTATGGAGAAGCACAAGAAAGCAAAACGTGTAGAAAACTTCGATAACCTAAATTCCTACTTTGAGATGTGTGACTCTACGGAAGGTTCAAGCTCCTTGGATTATGCTTTTCTAATAGGTAATGTGGTGCTAAATGTCGATTGTGATGGCATCGATTCGCACGCCAAGGAGATCAATCGGACCAAATTCGTAGATCACCTCGTGCGTCAAAATCATCTCATTCTTGACGGCTGGAAGGTCCACCGATATTCCTATGACGATGCAATGGAAAGTCCAAGAATGTGTCGGCAAATCCTGATGCAATTCATGGAAAGATGGGTAACGGGGAATAAAGCCAATCAAGTCGCCAAATTATCTGCTGAGGAACGAGATATTTTATGCTTGGCGTTAAGACGTGGGTACATAGTCCGTGCCAAAGATGTCAGTCAACTGCTTGCTGTGGACAATCAAAAAGCCAGAAAGCTCCTTCATAACCTTTGCACAAAAAAGATGCTTTCATCTTCCGGTGAGGGTAATGATCTAGTGTTTAGCTATAAATTAAATAAAAATGTGACGGCTGATGACCTTGGATTATGAGTGCTATGAAATACATCACTATTCCTCACATCAACTGTAGGATAGAACAATATAAACCATCGCACTTTCACTTTCGCTACCATACATATAAAAATCGCAGCTACATCGGTCGGTGAGAGACCGTGTAGCCGCGAATGGTTTGCGCTTCTTGAGATGAGGTTCCAGAATAACCTGCAACTAGGAAACGAATGATCTTCTCCCCATCTTCCTCTTCCATCTTTGGTTTTAATCCCTTCTTAAATAGATCGATTTGAAAGCCTTCTAACTTCTTTTCGCACCTATTATCAAAGTTACCAATCTTCTCAAACATGTATGAAAGTATACCGTCAGGATCGATCCTAGCGTGCTCAGCGATGTCGCTCCATCTCTGTGTTCCAGCATAGAATCACCACATCGATTGAACAAGCTTAAGCCCACCATCCTTTCGAAATTCCGCGATTATTGGTTTCCATGTTCCATGTACACGAATCGGTCTGAATACTACCTTTCCGTCCGTTGGCTCATGCATCTACTGGATGTACTCATTAAGAGTAAACCTTCGGCAAACTGCAAAATATGATACCTAATTGGGAATAAATAAAAGCAGGCTGCGCTCCCAAGGGCGCGTTAGATTGGGGCGCTACCCCATTGATGTAAGAACGATTGTTCCAATTTTAGTTAGTGAACATATTCGTCCTACTATTCACTAATTACATTCTTTTTAATATCGAGGTTCTTTCATCTATTTTATAGACCTCAACATAATCGTTGCTAATATACTCATACAACCTGGCTGCAAAATCTTTAAACATCTTGCCGTCAATATAATTGTGCTCATCATAGATTAGATAATCTACATTTTTCAAATCATTGATTATCTCATTAATAATATCCTCATTGATTGCCCCTGCCATTAGCTCACTGTATCTAGTGGGGTTTTGTTTATCTAAAACAAAATACAACATTGGATTACAGGGGTAAATAAATACTTCTTCATTTTTTGGAATAAACTTCTCAACTGCATTAAAAAGATCATTGTACTTTACAGACATTTCCTTTGTGACATACACCTTTTCTTTATACGGGAATAATTCTGTGTATTGCTTATAAACTATAAATCTCGACTCTATCCCAAATACAGATACAACCAGCAAAATTCCGGTAATAACCATGGAAAACAATCTCGTTGACTTCATTTTGTATAATTTATAGAGCAAGTATATTAATAAAATTAAGATCATAGGGAACGTGGTTCTAACTTTCAAAAAACTCGCTCTTTCATAATTATGCAAAAAAGTTGTGCAAGCGAATATAAATACAATAAAAAAATTAAAATCAAAGCTTTTATTAATAATTTTTTTCGCAACCACCACAGCACTTACGATAAGTATTATTAGCTGTACAAAATATAAATAAGCAAAAAAATTCCACGGCTTGAAGTCTTTAAAAATTGTATTTAGATCGACCCAAGTCGGCGGGGGAAGTTTCGCTTCTTTAAAGTCTGTTAGTGGAAGTATTAATGCATCTGTAAAGAAATCATTGATTGTATGTTTTGAAATTAAATAAATAAAAAACACGATAGCCAATGAAGCTGCGGATGAAATTAATACAACATATCTTTTTGAAATATCAATTTTGTAATATTTGAAAAGTACGAAAGCTATGCAGTATCCGATCAAAAAATAGAAGCCGATAGTCTGTTTGAACAACCCCACTAGACATAAGAGTAAGCCCGAAAGCACCATCCATTTAACGTTATTTTTCTCTATGCTTTTGATCATACAAATCACACTAGCGATACCCAACAAAACTGCATTCCATGAATAACTCGGACTTATTTGTGTCATGCTCAACCCAAAAATAATGCTAACCATAAACCCCAGCAAGGAAAAATACGTGTTCGTCATTCTTTTTAAAAAATAATACACAATTAAAGAAAATAGCGAAGAAGTGATTGCTGTAAATATTCTCATCAATAATATTGACTTTCCAAATATGGACATTAAAACCGATCCTAGATATAAATGCCCTGGAGTTTGTAGCAGAAAGAAATCCTTAAATGGAACAAGTCCTTCTGAAATTTTTTTCATGGAATTAAGATTAAAACCTTCATCAATAAAGTTAATTCCATAATTATAGTATAAGGAAGAATATACAAATCCAATAATAAAAATAATCACATATTGATACTTAATTAATAGCTTCATTTGCGCATCCATTCCTAATGTGTTTTCACCGAATTTTATAATTTACCATGCCTACAAAGAACACTTCAACGCCAAGTAGACATGGTAAATTATAAGTCTTGTAGGTATACAATAGCATAATCAGGGCAGCTTGAGTGCTATTCACAGGATTATTTTACACCAATTCTGTACCATCTGGATCAGCTAAAAAACTAATTCCATCTAAACTCACCCATGTCGCACTTGTGCCTTCTTGAGGAACAACTTGTCCAGCAGCTTGAGCCGATAAATTTCCTGTAATTGAAATTCTCGCAAATGCTGCATTAGAAACTACTGCAAAATTCAACGAATACTTGGGCCGATAACCACGTGGCAGTTGAAATATTACATGGGTAAATGTCGGCCCGTAAGACGAATCAGTGTTTTTGCACATCCCCGAAAGATGCACCCTTCCTGTTTCATCTTTGTAATAACGCGGCCTGCGATCGTATGTCGTATCGAAAATCTCCCAACGATTGATTAATGTTGCGTTAACCAATCGTTGTTTCGGAGTCCTTAGTACTTCGGCTTTTACTTTCCCTGGCTTCAAAGAGTTACATATGATTATTCTATTCTCTGCTCGATCATTAAATAAATAGATACCATTGTATTTTTCCATCCCTTGTGAAGCACCAAAGCTTGGAGGATTAAAGGACTCTACAAAAGTAAACGTGCTACCGTTGAAAGAAAATTTATCAATGCCACCTTGAAAATCCTGCCCCTTCTCATTAGGCCCATGCATATTTGCGTATAGATAACCATTTTCCCATATAATTCCTTGGTAGCTGCCGTATGCTTTCGCAACAGTCGGTAGATTATATTCTGCTTTTTGTACCCAACTCGCATCAAACCTACGGATTTTTTGAATATTATGATAGCTGACCCAGTTATCGTCTAAATGCTTATCAATCCCCTCCGCTACTCCAGTTCCAATATTGTTAACAGTGATCTGATTAAGTCCGTTATCTTGCGTATTGTATTTGACCACGTGAGACTGATATGGCGAAGGGCCACCCGAATTAGCGTTATATGCTGTAACGAATAAGAAGCCGTCTATATAGCTGATATCTCCAAACGACATAAACCGACCGCCTGAATCAGTTCCTGTATAAGCATTACGTTTTTTCTGATAAAAGATTACCATCCAAGGTATACACGGAAATAATATTTTCGAGAGCAAAAGCATCATTTCGATCAGTTACAGCATAAATATATTTCCCATCCGTGCATACGCCTTGCCACGCTCTAAAAGGGGCATGACATTGAAACGAAACGATACTCGAAATACCAGAACTTTTAAGTTGCGTATAATCCGCCTTATGCGCAATAAGCGCATTCGCATTTCATTCTGTTATCCGACCAGTTCCAGTGATATTAAAACTGCATTAAAGATTATTAAATGCACATAATAAAAAACGGACATTTTGATGAGGTATGATCACATTCCTCTAAAGTGTCCGTTTTTTACAAACTATAAATTTATTCCTTTTTAGACTTAATAATCCTGTATATACATCACTGTCAGTTAAAGTGTTACCCAACCGCATTTGATGGCGTTGATTACGGCTTGCGTGCGGTCATCTACTTCCATTTTCTGCAGGATGCTGCTGACGTGGTTTTTAACTGTTTTCTCGCTGATGAACAGGTTCTCTCCAATGGTCTTGTTGCTCTTACCTTCAGCCATCAAGCGTAGTACTTCAGCTTCACGACGCGTAAGTGGATTGTTCCCACGAGGGATAAATTTCGTTATCGTCTCCCGGCTAGCCGCCGCACCTGAGGTTGCGCCGATCTCATCCAGATAGGTCATCCTACGAAGCTGGTTAATTAACTTACCTGTTACTTTAGGATGTATGTATGCATGACCTTCCGCAACAGTACGTATAGCATTGATAAGAGATTCTGCTTCCATGTCTTTCAACAGATACCCTGTTGCACCCTTACGCAAGGTCTCAAACACGTAGCTCTCATCATCATGTATAGATAATATAAGAACTTTAATTTCTGGGAAGATATCGCGCAGCCGCTCAGTCGCTACAACGCCGTTCTCTGTTGGCATATTAATATCAAGCAGCACTACGTCCGGTTGCACGCGATTACAGAATTCGAGCACCTGTATGCCATCGCTACATTCTCCGATGACCTCTAGATCGCTCTCCATGTTCAGAATACGCTTTAACCCTTCACGAAAGAGCTGATGATCGTCAGCCAACAGTACTTTAATTTTAGCTGGCGCTGGCTTATTCTCCATGTGCGACTAACTCCTTTTCTGACTCCGCTTTTATCGGCACTTTGATCTTTATTTTCGTGCCGTGTCCAATTACAGATTCTATATTGATTTCCCCTTGCAGAAGCTCAACACGTTCCTGCATTCCGATTAAGCCGAAGTGCGAATGCTTCGCCCGAGATCCCAAAACATCCAGATGAAATCCAACTCCATTGTCCTCAATAAGCATTTGAACAGTTTCATCTTGAAAGGTCATTTCGAGCGATACAAAGGTCGATTGAGCATGCTTCAGAGCATTATTGAAGCCTTCTTGAGCAAGCCGGAACATGGCCGCTTCCATTGCGCTAGGCAATCGTTTTTCCTTGCCAGATGTATCGAATACAGCTCTAATCCTCGTCTTTTCCTCAAAATCCTGCACGAACTTACGAAGGGTGGGTACTAATCCCAAATCATCCAATGCCATCGGGCGGAGATTAAAAATAATTTTGCGAATATCTTCAAGTCCAAGACGAATTTGTGATTTCAAGTCAATGAGCTCATTACGGACAACTTCCAAGTCATGTGTGCCAAGTAATCTCTCTGCGATTTCCGTTCGTAACACCAGATTCGCTAGGGACTGCGCAGGACCATCATGAATTTCTCTAGCAATGCGTTTACGCTCATCTTCCTGCGCCAGTATAATTTTCAATCCGATTAGCTGGCGATTTTTGGCTGACTCCAATATACGCGTCACCTGAGTCAGGTCTCCGGATAGATAGTCTAGCACAACACTCATCTGTAAACTAATCGTATCCGCGCGTTCGATAGAAACCTCTACGTTCTTCACACGTTTCTGCAGATCATCACGGCGTGTTTTCAGGTAGCCTTCCTTTTCCCGATAGACCATAAGATCCAACTGCATCTGTGTCGCTTTCTCATAGGCAGATTTGATATCATGCTCAGAGTAACGTACGAAGTCTCGGCTCACCTCTGTCAGTCGGATCCTCGCAAGGCGATAGTCCCGCTCCAAGCGATCTACCCTATCAATTGTATCCGTTGTTTCCTGCAAGACGGTTTCCATCTCATTCGTAAGAGTTTGAAGCTCACGGCGGGCAACCTCACAAATCTCGAACACCTGAACCTGGCTATCTTCCATAACAGAAATTGCATTCTGGATTACCCGATCTATTTGGTCCACATGATAATCCATAGTTACAACTCTCCTATACTCAATAACACCCGTTAGTAAATCTTACTTCCTTCATCACAAGGGGCCTCTCGGCGTTTGCTAGCATTGTTTACATCATACCATATTTCTTCGTTTTATTGAGCGAGAGAATACAGTCTTTGATATAAAAATTAACGAATTGTAATGGTTTGGGTTTTATTTTCCCAATCTACAATTTGACCCAATTGCTCAGATATGACACGAACCGGCACATATACGCTACCTTTAATAATGACAGGAGCGACGGAAATCGGCTGGCGAACACCATTCACGATCATTTCCTTACTACCGACCCACAATTCTAGCATTCTATCCCCTCTAAATACGGTCACTCGCTTCTCTTTATTGTTCCATACCACTTGTGCTCCCAGGCTGTCCCCTACAAATCTCAATGGTAAGAAGTTCGTATTCGTTCCCTTCTGAACGAATGGTGCTCCAGGAAGAGTAACTTTCTTCCCATCCACTGTAGCTTGCTTGGATCCAACTTTCATCACAATCGTCGGATGAGCAACTACGATCTGACCCGCTGGATACTGCAAAGCAAGATTGTCAAAAGCCAACTCCCCTACCATTGCGCGTTCATCCTGATCTTCTTCTTTGTTCACAATGTAGAGCTTAGTTAGCTTAGCAGAACCTTTAAGTCCTGAAGCTGCCAGATCTATGCGTAGGTTCTTCCAACCCGTCCAGTCGATCTTGTTAGCAATGTCAGCATATACGGTTTTGCCATCACCGTTCGTAAACTCCGCTCTCAACCAGTGCATACTTTGATCCCCAAGCACATCAAGAGTTATCGCACTTGGTGTTCCGTCAATCGTAATTCCTTTGCCATCATTGAGAACGGCATTGGCATATCTTTTACCCGAACCGATTGTAAAATCATACGTCAAGGACAATACCTTAGAGTTTTCGCGGCCAGGAATACCCGTAACGATCGAAGAGGCTCCTAACGTCTCAATAGGCGTGGCGCTAAACCCAACGTTGTAAGCTACCTTCTCGAAATCCTCCAAAGGTTGCTCCGTCCCTGGTGATAACACAGCTACCGCACCGTAACCATCATATCTTGCAATCGCATAGCCCGCAGCGATGTTGTTCTGAACTTGATTGACCGTTATCTTCCCATCAGACGTGGTTGCTGTGAAACCGCGGAATTCCCATGTTACTGATGAAGCAGGGACGGATAATTGCCTACCGTCTATCAGTTGGATTTTAACCGGCATGTTGATAACAGCTCCGGGCTTTAACACAGTTGAGTTAGGTTCGACAGAAAGTTGCTTCACTTGATCTTTACCGATGACCTCGACTTTAATTGAGTCAGAAGCACTTCCCGACTTAACTTGAAGCGTCGCAGAGCCTGATTTAGAAGCTTGGAATGTACCGTCGACTAATGATCCTAGTTGATTATCAACACTCCATGTCGGTTGTAGGCCAAGTGGATCAATTGGATTGAAATATGTATCGTAAGCCTTCAACGAGAAAGTGGATTGCTGACCAATGAACAATGTTTTCGACCCGCTTGCAACAATACCCTTAAGCGTTCCTTGAGGAGCTGTCGTATACACACCTATACCGTTCGTGACGAGACGTTGAGTTGTTCCATAAGAAGTTGGGTGAGTAAGCTGTGTTTGGAAGTCACCTAACGGACGAGATACCATCGTGGTCGAACCACCCCCATCGAGATTAACAGCCTTCCATACCCCGAGCTCTACTAGCATTTGTTGTAATTCTTTAAGGGTTACTCCTTCGCGACCGCCATTCTCCTCAACCGTTAGGAGATATGCCGTGGAACCATCCTTCGAATAACCAACTGCCGTACGCGCACGATCTGCATACCCACTTAGACCGTTAACGTCCCTTGTAAAAGCTACGGATTTACCGTTATCCAGCAACAGGGTATGTCCGCTCACCATCATCTGGAAGTTGGCAGGATCATAGGATCTCCCATCATCGGTTTGTAGGGAATAGTTCGATTTAATTGCGTCACCCACAACAAGGCTCTTCGTAATGAAGTTAGCAGCAGTACCATGACCCCGCAAAATATATCCGTTAGCTGGAATCGGTGTCGTTATTGCACTGCCAGCGGAAATCTCAGCCACTATACCATCTACGACCAATGCCTCCGTCGGCGTTGTCGCACTGTTGGCCGGACGCTGCGAGTTTGTCCAAGCATTCGTATACATGTACAACGCATTGACGTGGCTATAGGCTTTGTCCGGCTCTAAGCGGTAGCCCGTTTTATTTAGTCCAGACAGCTTGAATGTCGTGATTCCATCTGCAGCTGTAACCGTACCAGAAAAAGAAAACTTATCGATGAGAGGTTTGCGATCCGTAGTCACACCAAAAGCATACATACCCTCTAGCTGCTCGGTACTCACTTGGAGCTGTCCAGAAGTGATCTGCGCCCCCATCGGAATACCATCACTGCCCGTTGCCGTTCTGAACACATCTCCATTAATACCCGCAACTGCGCCTGTTTCCTTGGTCATCGCGCCAACAGATTGCTTCGCCGTAACACTGCCTTTCGGACCTCCCATCGCATTTAATTGTACATACGGATTGTTGAGGTCAACTTGCAGTAGGTGAAGCATTTCCGTTTGCTTCGTCTTATCGGAGGGCACCCATGCGTACGTTAATTGGCGAACGCCTGAGGTAACGATCGACTCGGATTGTTGAACTAGCTTGTAGGTTACTGCGGCTTTGACATCTGCAGCATGCGCCGTCGGAATGATTCCCGTGTTAATCGGAGCGGTGAAAACGAGTACACCAGCTAATAGCGGTAAAATTAAACGAGAACGTTTATGTCTAGCTTGTTGAGTTTGTCGTATTTGCTGTGTCATGTAAGTCTCCTGTAAGTCTATTAGAATTTGGTGGGTGTATCACATCTCTGAAATATCCCTATTCTATTAGACTCTAAAAGAGGCGAAAAGTTACACCTATATGAAAATGTCATCAAAAAATAATAGTTTATCCAGCAAAGGAAAAAGCGACCGAATTGGTCGCTTCTCCCCTTACTATTGTTTGTGTCCACTTACTTCAGTTCTGCCCGCTCCCGTTTGGTCATCTTGCTCCATGCGAGTTGATAGGATTGCTCCAGCATGACAAGCACCTCGTCGTCTGGGACACTACCGTCCAGCACAACTGTATTCCAATGCTTCTTGTTCATATGATATCCCGGAAGCACGGAGCCAGGATATTGCTGCCGCAGCAGCCAGGCTTCTTCCGGATCCACTTTTAGATTAACACTCTCGTGCTCACCCGTCCTACCGAGTAGAGCAAACATTTTACTGCCCACGAATAATACCGGTAAGTTCGGATCAAAGGGATATTGCAAGCTAGAACCGATCCATTCCAATCCGAGCTCGGTCAACTTCTTATGGTTCATAGGTACTCCACATACTCCAAGAGTCTCTTAATCATTATCGCAGCTTCAGCACGTGTAGCATTACTTTGCGGACTAATCGTGCTCGCTGTTGAGCCTTTAATGAAGCCCACTTCGACACTAGTCGCTACTCCATCCTTCGCCCAGCTGCTCACTTTGGACTTATCTTTAAACCCATTAAGTGCTGAGCTCGAAGCTGTTTTCTGAACACCCGCGAACTTCATTGCTCGGACAAGCATTGTTGCCATTTCCTCACGGGTAATTGAAGCATTAGGACGGAATTTGCCATCCGTGCCCCCTTGTACAATTCCTGCATCGCTAACCGCCCCGATATAAGAGGCTGTCTTGAAGCTTGCTCCAACGTCTTTGAACTTCGAAGCCGAAGCGCTCGCCCCGTTAAGCCCTAGCCCTCTAGCAATATATTCGGCGAAATCCGAACGTGTAATATCTGTACCAGGTGCAAAGGTAGTAAGTGATGGTCCTCGCACTATGAATCTAGAAGCCAATGCTAAAACATCATTCTTGGCCCAGTGCGTGTTCATGTCCGAGAAAATCGCCGAGTAGCTGATAGGAGCATAAGTACTGTTGCCTTTGTGCTTGAACACAACACGGACATCACTTCCACTATTATTCACTTGAGAGGGCACATAAGTCGTTTCGCCCGAATCATTGTCGATGCGGACAACGGCTATTCCTGAGCTATTTGCAGCATAAGCGGACGAGAGCACAAATGTTCTATTGATATCCATATCATATGCATCAATTTCACGTTCTTTTCCACCTGCCAATAAGCTTGCGGTAAATTTAGCAGGCGTAGCAAGCGTCTGCGCACCACGACCTCGAAGTGTAGTGACGAGTGGGGAGTTATCAACCTTCTCAATATTTAGTAGTAAATACGCCGATGATAGGTCTCCACCTGTGGATTGAAGCTGCTTATTATAGTTAATTGCTTTCAAAGGAATCGTGAACTGCATATCCCCATATTCTAGACGGAATGATGCGTTTGAAAATTTGGATGCAGCGTCCATGATCGTCCGTAGAGGAATACCGACCAACGCTGCTGCTTCCGTCGCCGGAACTTTGAAGGTAACCATCGGAACAGTGACTCCACTACCTTGTTTAACACTATTGTAAGCGACTAATAGCTTGTCTCCGTTAACCATATATCGATTAACTGTACGTCCGGTAGAAGTTGCTGCCGAAACAGCGGTCGATGCTTTATCGCTGATGAACCGAAGTCCACCCGCTCCATCAGATTCTAAATATTCCGGTAGATTACTTACAGTAGTAGGGTTGCCTGCACCGTTCATATTAGTAACAACCAATTCACTAAAGACGGATACTGCCTGATTTAAAGAGTCTTTCAACGGAACCCCAGTGCTATTGTACGACACCGTCACTCGTTGACCTGAGCCAACATTGGACGCCAAGGTCAGAATGACTTGCGTGCCAGATACAGATACTACCGTTACAGGAACAGTTACACCATCATATTTCACACTAAATTGAGTAGCGTATGGAATAGAACTCGTATTCATTGTCGAAGTATAGCTCAGTGCGATCTGGTTATTGTTAATATTTTGCGTAGATAGCTTAGCAACTGAAGCCGACCCTGTGGTAAAGCTGTGACTTACAATCGCTGGTGCCGCATTCCCAGAGAGGTCGACGACTGCTGGGTTCGACGGATAATAGTATAGAAGCACAGGCACATTCGCTGCCACACTTGATGACAACGTTAACTCAACCGTGTTATTGACCACTGCAACCGTCGTAATAGACGGCAATGTGGTCGTGTTTCCGCTGGCCACAATAGAGTAACTATTTTTAAGTGGAATACTCACTGTATTCAGGCCCTCATTGTAGGTCAGGAGGATTTTGTTCCCATTCAGTACAGCAGATACTAATGACGGCGGAGCATTGTCATAAACATTACGCACATATAAGTCCGTAAACGCCGGCACCAGATTCCCAGCTTGATCCCGGAGAGGATTCGCACCAGGTGTATAGGTTATCGATACAGGATCCGGACTGGTTGAATTTGAACTCAGTGTCAGATAGAGGTTCGTGCCGTTTAGCACAGCAGTGCTGATTGCAATCGTGTTTCCACTTTGTTTTACAATAAACTGGTTCTGTGCTCCTGTAGGAAGTAGAGGAATCGTACGATCTAAGGTTAGGGTCAACGTATTCCCGTAAAACATTCCACTAACAGGCTTGGGCAATGTTGAATCAGTCGTGTTCTTAACCACTTGATTGTTAAAGGAAGCTGCCTCAACCCCACTTGCATTTTGCAACCTTCTTGCAGGTACGGAACTATCTTGGTAGTAAGACACTTGTACAGCTTGACCTATAAGTACAGGATATTGAAGCGACAAACGAACTTCCTTTCCTGTGATGTTCACACCCATTACCGCAGTAACAACACCGTTAACTGTCACATAGAAGTTACTAGGGGATGGAATTTTAGATGAATCAAGGTTCTCGCTATAGGTCAGAGCAATACTAACTCCATCTATCGTCGCTGTATTGATTACAGGAGTGCTATTAGTGCCTGTTTGGAAAGTCCATTGATATGGATTAGAGATTCCTGCAAATAGATTTGGCTTTACAGGAACTAAATCTGCGATTACATTCTCAGGGATAGAGATCGAATAGGTTGCTGAATTGCTTAATTTCGCAGTTCCGACAAGCTTGAATAGAATCCTAGTATTGTTCGTCGGGTCCACCGTCATTGTGAGTTCGCGCCTCGCAGTTGGGCTATTCTGCGGAAAAATATAAGCTTTCGGTGTTCCAACCAGAGTGATTGGTTTGTTAAATATCAGACTAAAGTCAGTTGTAGATATACTATTTGATATAGAAGCTACTGCTGGCGAATAAGCTGTAATTACTGGCGGAGTCACGTCAACTAGAGCTTTGAACTTCCAGATCACTCCCTCAAAGTAATTGCCACTTGCATCGCGATACACATCCGGTCCGATCGTTACTGTATAGTCCGTATTGTTCACGAATGCAGGACAGTAAGAGGCTGCAAGATTTGCCACAATCTGGTCGGTGCCATTATCTGTCGCTGTCACCGTACAAACTAAGTTATTAGTTACTGCGTTACGAATGACAAGGCTTTTGTTAGGGCTAGCGAATACTTTTTCATCGAATTTGATCGATATAACTCCTGGAGTTAAGCTCCCTAAAGTCCCATTGTTCACCGGATCAAATGTAACTACCTTAGGTTTGGTTGTATCTAATGCTGGTTTCGTTGCGAAGTTCCAGTTACCTGCACTGATTCCTGCGAAAGCACCACCATTACTGGCATCCTTCAACGCCCCCGGATCGATTAGAATCGTATAGGCTGTATTATATTCCAGACCGCGTAAAGGAGCACTCATCGTTAGTCCCGACGGGGATATAATCACTTCAGCTGATGCAATGTCAATCGACTGAACCGTGAAGTTATCCGTGGTTCTCTTCACTTGTATGTATCCCATTCCTTTAGCAATCTGCCTAGTAAAATCGAGCGATAGATTACCTGGAGCGCCAGGATCTACCATATTCGGCGAATTAGATGGAATGAAGTTATAAGCAACCGGTACAAGCTGCAGCACTGTGAATGACCACTGCATCGCACTCAGACCTACATATGGCAACCCAGAAGCATAACTCAATATTGCACTAGCAGGCACGATTACATAATAACTGCCATCTGTCAGACCACCTGGCTGAATAACAATAGATTTATTCGCATCATCACGTTGGACGACAGCTACATTAGTAACATCATAAATTCCGATGGCTGTCGCAACCCCAACTTTATAAAGCTCAATCGAACCAGAGCCAGGTATAATTTCTTCATCAAAAGTAAGCTTTAAGCTCGTATTGGGAACAACCCCTGTCGCACCACCATTTGGAGATGCCGATACAAGCTGAGGCCCAGCAGCCCCCGCTAATGCATGCACTTCAGGCCCTTTTGGAGCTGCGGCAGCAGTCATTACGGATAGACACTGTACGACGAGTGCAACAATTAAGATAAGCGATAGAGTACGAATACGTTGCAACAAAATTACCTCCCGAAATTTAAACAGACTTGTACTTATTACTTCGGCTAAAGTGAGGAACATAATTAGTGTTTTGGACAGAAAAAAACGCATTGCACCTCATTTATTACGGTGCAATGCGTTTTTGATGAATGAATTAGAAATCTATACTAAAGCGCCTTGCTTCAAAACTTCCACTTTATCCAGACGTTCCCACGGAAGATCAACATCCGTACGACCGAAGTGGCCATAAGCAGCAGTCTGACGATAGATTGGGCGACGTAGATCTAGCATCTTAATAATGCCAGCAGGACGAAGGTCAAAGTTGTTAACGATCAATTCAACCAGCTTCTCTTCTTCGATTTTGCCTGTGCCATAAGTATCCACATTAATGGATACCGGGCTTGCAACACCGATAGCATAAGCGAGTTGGATCTCACATTTATCAGCCAGTCCCGCAGCCACAATATTCTTCGCTACATAACGCGCCGCATAGGCAGCGGAACGGTCAACCTTTGTCGGATCTTTACCGGAGAAAGCGCCTCCGCCATGACGAGCATAGCCGCCGTAAGTATCAACGATGATTTTACGACCAGTCAATCCTGCATCCCCTTGAGGTCCGCCAATTACAAAACGGCCTGTCGGGTTGATGAAGAATTTTGTGTCCGCATCCAGCCATTCTTTAGAAACTTCCGGATAGATAACATGTTCGCGTATATCGTTCTGGATTTGCTCCAAAGTAATATCCTCCGCATGTTGAGTCGAAACAACAATCGTATCTACACGAACCGGCTTACCGTCTTCGTATTGAACCGTCACTTGAGTTTTGCCATCGGGACGTAAGTAGCCTAGTTTGCCATTCTTACGTACTTCGGACAAACGACGAGACAAGCGATGGGCAAGTGCAATTGGAAGAGGCATCAATTCAGGGGTTTCATTCGTTGCAAAACCAAACATAAGACCTTGGTCACCCGCACCGATATCTTCGTTCTCTTGTTGAATATCTTTGCCGTCACGGTTCTCCAGAGCAGCGTTAACACCTTGTGCGATGTCAGCAGACTGTTCATTCAGTGACGTAAGTACAGCGCAAGTACTGGAATCGAAGCCGTACTTAGCACGAGTATAACCGATCTCCTTGATCGTGCGACGCGCAATTGCAGAAATATCGATAAAATCAGCTTTACTACTAATTTCACCAATAACTAGTACAAGTCCTGTAGCAACAGACACTTCGCAAGCTACACGTGCATAAGGGTCTGCTTCTAAAAACGCGTCCAATACCGCGTCTGAGATTTGATCACATATTTTATCCGGATGGCCTTCTGTGACCGATTCGGATGTGAAGAGATGCCGTCCTTTAATCGACAAAGTCTCCAACCTCCACATATAAAAATCAGCCTTTCCCTATAGGAAAAGGCTGTTAAGAGAAACCTTCGATTAATAATGATACCGAAATTGTCGAGGGGTGTCAATGTACAGCGACCTATTCACTTCTAAAATTGCTTATAATTTTGCTATAATATTGTTTGCTGAGCCTGACGTATTAGCCGCTGTGTAATTCCTCCACCAAGTGCTCCAGCTTCTCTAGATGTAAGGTCACCTAGATATTGTTGCCCATAACTTGCAATTGCTATGCTTCCCAACTCGCCAGCAAATTCGGTGTCTAATCCTTCAGTGTGCTGAGTAATGGGTACTCCCAGCTCTGCAGCGATCTCATACTTCATCTGTTTCAGTGCATTCGCGCATTCCGGAACGACCAATCTGTTGCTTCTGCTGTTTCTCGACATAATATTTGTGAGCCTCCTTGAATGTGATGACTTTTAGTATGTGTCGGTGCATCATAATCAAGGCGTATTACATTATGGATGTCGGGGGAAAATGTAGGAGGAGCGGAATTTGATTATCTTGTCTTCGCAGTTTAACTAATTTCGAATCTTCGACTTAATTTCTTTGCGCTTGCTCCAAGTCAAAGGCATTAGACGCAACAAGTTAATCCAACTCCCACCTAATACTTTAGGATCTCGAACAAGCAGAGCGATCTATAGATGCGTTATCCACAGCACTATTGTATGTAACGATACATACAGTTACTTGAGATTCATCAGAAGCCCTAATCAAGTATTTGATCCTTCATGAAAGCTTTCAATCCCTCACGCCACGGACGCAGATCCGTCAACCCATTCTGACGAATAGCTGAATGATCCATTACCGAAAAGGCAGGTCGAGGCGCCGGTCTAGGGAATTCCTCCGTTGTGCACGGTTCTGTCCTAATGGACATGTTACTCTCCTCGAAAATAGCTTGGGCAAATTCATACCAAGAGCAAGTTCCTGTATTCGACGCATGATAAATACCATATGCTTCTGTCTGTACAAGCTCAATGAGAAAACGTCCCAAATCATAAGTATATGTCGGGGAGCCGAGCTGATCGTGAACAACCGATACATACTCCCGCTCGGACCCCAGCTTTAGCATTGTTTTCACAAAATTATTACCGTATTTACCGTATATCCAAGACGATCTCACGATAAAATATTGATTACTTAGACTTTGTAGAAGTACTTCTCCCGCACGCTTTGACTTTCCGTATACCGTTTGTGGATTCGTATTATCATACTCGTTGTAGGGCTCTGTGGATGTCCCATCGAATACATAATCCGTACTCACATAGCAGAGTTTAGCACCATACTCATTTGCCGCAAGGGTCAGGTTGCGTGTACCCATCGCATTAATTCGGTAAGCTTCATCTGGTTCTGTCTCCGCTTTGTCCACAGCGGTATATGCACCTGCATGTATGATAGCGTTAGGTCGTACTGCAGCAACCATCTCTCGACATTGTGAGAGGTTCGTTACATCAAGCTGATCGCGGCCATATCCAACAATGGTTACCTGATCATTTCCGAGCCTAATCAACTCTTGTCCTAGTTGACCATTTGCTCCTGTTACTAGCAGAGTAACCTTTCCCGCGCCCATCCGTTAACCTCCCAAACGTTGTCCATATTGTTTTTCATAATATTGTTGATAAGCTCCGGAGCGTACTTGCTCCATCCATTCCAAGTTGCTCAAGTACCAACGAATCGTTTTGCGAATACCTGACTCATAGTTATATTTCGGTGTCCAACCTAATTCATCACGGATTTTCGTTGCATCAATTGCATAGCGACGATCATGTCCTAGACGATCCTGTACATAACTAATTAACGTTTCTGGCTTGTTCAATTCTTGCAGTATCGTCTTAACGACTTGAATATTATTACGCTCATTGTTGCCACCTACGTTGTAAACTTCTCCACTGCGACCTTTTCTTATAACAAGGTCAATCGCACTGCAGTGATCTTCCACATAGAGCCAATCGCGCACATTCAACCCATCACCGTATACTGGAAGCGATTTGTCCGCCAAAGCATTCTGGATCATAAGTGGGATAAGCTTCTCTGGAAATTGATAAGGTCCATAGTTATTTGAACAACGAGTAATATTCACATTAAGACCGAAAGTTTCATGATAAGCTCGAACTAACAGGTCAGCTCCAGCTTTACTCGCAGAATAAGGACTGTTAGCTTGCAAAGGTGTCTCTTCCGTAAATAGCCCAGTATCACCCAACGTGCCATAAACTTCATCCGTAGACACTTGGACAAACTTCGCTACTCCGTATTGCTTGGTAAGATCAAGTAGAGTTTGTGTTCCCATGATATTCGTACGTACGAATACATCAGGCTCTAATATACTTCGATCGACGTGAGATTCTGCAGCGAAGTTCACGACTACATCGATACCTGCTTCAAACAATGGCTCTAGTGCAGCACGGTCTGTGATATCTGCTTTGACAAAGCTATAGTTCGGATTGGAATCGACCAATCGTAAATTCTCCAAATTACCCGCGTAAGTCAAACTGTCCACATTAACGATTACATCTTGAGGATGCTCCTGCAAAATATAATGAACAAAGTTACTGCCAATAAAACCGGCTCCGCCGGTAACGAGCAATTTCATCAGAGTTGTCACCCTTCGTATACGAAATTATTTTCTGCATCGGCCAATACCGGATGCTCTGCATCTTTATCAGAGAGTATAGGCTGATGTAATGGCCATTCAATACAGAGTGCAGGATCATTCCAAGCTATCCCACGGTCATTTTCCGGTGAATAATACTCATCAACCTTATATAACACCTCTGTATTCGGCACTAATGTGCAGAAACCATGCGCAAATCCCTGAGGTACAAATAATTGTCGTTTGTTGGAGGAAGTAATTATGAATCCTTCCCATTGTCCAAAAGTAGGTGAGCCTCGTCGAATGTCCACCACCACGTCATAAATCGCTCCGGAAGCTACCCGTAGCAATTTGGATTGGGCTTTGGGGTTTAATTGATAGTGAAGTCCTCTCAGCACACCCGCTTCTACAGATAAGGAGTGGTTGTCCTGAATGAACGTACGATCAATACCGTTATCAGCAAATTCCCGCCAGCTATAGGATTCCATAAAGAAACCGCGATGATCTCCGAACACGGCTGGATCAATGAGTTTCAGACCTGGTAACTTAGTTGCAGTAACCTTCATTTCAATCCCCCTATCTCATCTTGTTACAATTTCAATTTCCCGAATTCTTCTCCGAAGAGCAAATCCTTTGCTAGTTCATTTGCATGTGTTAACGATGCGTGTGTTCCAGCATCCGTCCACCAGCCTTGCAGAATATCATACTTCAGTTGTCCTGCAGCAATATAAGCATTATTTACATCAGTGATTTCCAGTTCCCCACGACCTGATGGTTTCAACGTCCGGATGACGTTAAATACGTTCGTATCAAACATATATATGCCAGTAACCGCATAGTGACTCTTCGGATGACTAGGTTTCTCTTCGATAGATACAATTTGGTCTCCGTGAAGCTCTGGAACACCATATCTCTTCGGATCAGGCACTTCTTGCAGAAGAATCTTTGCGCCTTTACCTTGTTTCACAAAGCTGTCAACGAAAGGAGCGATGCTGTCGGAGAATACGTTATCGCCTAAGATGACAACCATAGAATCGTCTCCCACAAAATGCTCTGCCAGACCCAGCGCTTGGGCAATACCTCCTGCTTCATCTTGCACTTTATATGTAAATGTGACTCCCATCTCATAACCGCTACCGAGTAAGTTAACGACGTCCCCCATATGGTCTTTTCCTGTGACGATCAAGATATCATTAATGTCTGCAGCCTTCAATTTTGATACTGCATGAAAAATCATTGGATACTTCCCAACTGGGAGTAAGTGTTTGTTGGTTACTTTGGTTAACGGGAACAGTCGTGAACCTGTCCCTCCAGCAAGAATTATTCCTTTCATTCCGGTTCGCCCCTTGTCATTATTCCTCAATAAAAACCTTATAACTAGTTTTCACCAGTTAATGTAAACGATGTTGGAGAACAACACAGTTCTCCAACATCGTTTACACAATTCAAATTGCAATCCCTCTATATCACATTTAATAAATACATTATACGAAATAGAGAATTATCAATTATTGAATGTCTGTATAATCCCGGTTTCCAACAATAACTTATTCGTTTATATAATGATGAATTGCTGTTTAAGAATTTTTCAATCAATGTCCTTTTGTCCTTCGATAAGTCTTCACAATATAAACGATAAAACTCTTGCGCTTGTTTTCGAAGTAACTGTCGCTTCCGATTCCTACTGAAGTTCATTAACTTTCTTGACCACTTTTGAACAAAGCTCGTAGTTCCGCCAATGCTATTGGAATCATGTTGCCTATACATTATAGTTGGCTCATCATCATATATGACACGTCCAAAAGCTGATATACATAAGTAGATCCACCAATCATGCATAATGACCTTGCTAGAATCGGGAACTCTACTTAAAATCAACTTCCTTGCAGCACTATTAATAACAACAGTGCATCCTACCGCAATATTCTCAATGATCGCATTAGCGAATAAAGCATTCTTTCGTGGTCTTGGTGGCCAATATCCGAGGTGATTTAGGTTCTCATCTACCAATTCCGTTCTGGAACAATACATTGCAGGAATATTGGGTGGGATTGTTTTTAAGTGGGATAGCGCCCGGTTCAATTTATTCGGCTTCCATACATCATCCTGATCACAAAAGGAATAGTAATCAGTATCCTCAGATGCTTTTTTTAACAAATCGAGAAAACTGTCAATTATCCCCACGTTTGAACCTAATGTGATTGATAATGAATTATCCTTCAAGGACAATAGAACTTTTTGAGTTTCCCCAGAAGAACCATCGTCTCGTATAAGGAGTTTCATTTGTACTGAAGTTTGATTTTTTAAACTTACGATTTGTTCAGTTAAATGCTTCTCGCCGTTATATGTAGACATCAACACTTGAACCCTATCCATATTTGTCACCTCAAGACGGCTTCTAATGACATCATAACAAATACGACTCAAATATTTTATTTCGTTATTATCTCTACAATATCTGCTTGCTGGAGGTTGTAGACATTGGGTATTTACCAATTAGAAGTATATATTTGTTGATCACATTGGTTGGTAGAAATATAAGGGGTCGCATTCCGCCTGCAAGAATGATGTCTTTCATTTTGGATGTCTAGTAGCTATTGATCAATACCCTTAATCACTCGCTTGCTTAGCATAAAAGTAACAGGTATGGTTGTAATGGTTACCAACAACGGCGCTACCCTCTCATTCGTGTTTAAAAGCTCAATGATAACGTACATAAGAAGATATCCGAGAACTAACTGCACCAAATAAACAATCGGAAAAGATAAGAGTTTCTTTAATGATAACGGTACCCGAAAAACAAATAAAGAGTTAATCAAGTATGAAATCAATATTCCAATAATAAAGGAGAGCACATAAGAAACATTATAAGACATAAACAACAATAAAACTAAGTATAGCGAATATCCAAGCAGCGTGTTGAGTAATCCACCTATAATAAACTTCTGAAATTCCGCTTCCTTAACTTTCATCCACAGTTTATTAATACCTTCTCCTACACCCACGCCTAATCCCCCATCACTATTCCCATTAAGACTCTTCAGAAAAATTAATTCTTTCCTTCTCTGTTACTAACGGCCTTTTTAATACTTGTGTATGAATAGATCCTATGTACTCGCCGATAATCCCAATGAAAAACAGTTGAACAGAAGAAAATAAAAACAAACCAATAACTAGCGGAGCAATACCCACAGAGAAATAATTCCAAAAAATTAGTTTTGCTAGTAAATAACCAATAGCAACTAGGAAACTGCCCGCTGACATAACAAATCCAAGTATCGCCGCCATTCTTAATGGTATCTTTGAATGATTCGTAATTCCTAGCATTGCAATGTCGTAGAGAGTGTAAAAATTATTTTTGGTAATTCCCCTTTTACGTGCAGGCTGTACATATTGAATTTTATAGCTTTCAAAGCCTATGTCAGAAATAAGACCTCGGAAATATGGATAGGGATCATTTACTTCCTTTAATATCGTTATAATCTGCTTATCATACAGTCCAAACCCGGTATTATTCTTAGTCAACTCGATTTCAGAAACCTTGTTTATAAAGTTATAATACATTTTTCTTATCATAAACATGGCAGAGGATTCTTCACTTTGGTGCTTAACTCCTAAAACAACCTTAAACCCTTCTTCCCACTTTTGTATGAAATCTTTAATCATCGAAGGTGGGTCTTGCAAGTCAGCAACCAATAAAATAACAGCTTCTCCAGATGCCTTTAACAAAGCATGATAAGGAGAACGAATGTGTCCAAAATTTCTTGCATTTACAATAATCTTGACATTTTTATCTTCACTTGCAATTTTCTTTAAAATACTAACAGTTCGATCTTTGGATGCGTTATCTATAAATATATGTTCATAGCTATAACCAATGAGTTGATTAAAAATCTCTTTCACCTGGCTGTATAACTCTTCTACATTATCCTCCTCATTGAAGCATGGAGTGACTATACTAATCCTCTTCATTAACAGTACCCTCATCCATAATCGATTTGTAAATCTGATGAATGCCTTCTAAAGATGTGTATCGAGGCTGATAATCTATTTCATTAGCATTGAAATGCTGAGAGTAATAATTGATTTTCATTCCAGTTACCGAAGCTTCATTATGCTCGGTATATTGATATTTAACATCATAGTGCTTTTCAAAAAAATCCAGCAGTTCAAACTTAGGAACTGGCTTCAAAGAACATACATCATAAGCTGTATTAATCCTTCGTTTTTCAATACATAGCTCAATCAATTGCAATAAATCATCGGGATGCACATAATCTCTAACTATGTTCACTCTATTTGTCACAAACACTCGATTACTTTTAATTGAACTAACCAGCTCGGTCAGAAAAAAACTTGCATTCATATCCACATACTTACTAAAAAAACCGAAAACTCTTAAGTCTACAATGTGCAAGTCTGGATGACTTCTATGTTTTGCCTCTGAATGTAACTTGGCAATACTATAGTAATCTTTTGATGATACATTATTTATAGAAATTGCAGCCAAAGTATCCATATTTGCCGGATCATTGAACGATGATCCATATGCTGCTCCGCTGCTCAAGTTGATATATATTGTGTCAGGGGAACCTTGAAGATAATCAAGCACTAAATTATCAAACTGTTCCGTAAGTCTGAAAATAGCCGATACATCTTGCTTAAGGGATCCTGGATTGCCAATACCTACTCCATTAATAACAACATCATAATTATGGTTATGAAAATCACCATATGATAATATATCAACTACATAATTGCTTCCCAACTGATCTACAAAAGACTTAGTGCGATCAGGAGTTCGAGAGAACAGGTATAGTTTATATTTCTTGTTTCTTATCATTCCGGCAATGATATTTTTAGAAATATGTCCAGTCGCACCCAATATAGCTATTTTCATTTAGGTATATCCATCTCTTCCACCAAATCAATAATCATCAGACTCTTCAACTCTTGTCGTTCTAAATGTGGCGACATGTCTTCAATTGGTCGATTAACGACTAACTTTGGATTCACGGTAGTCGTACTTTCCAATAACACTTCAATGAAAACCGGCCCGTTTAAAGTTAGCGCCTCAGATAGAACCGGATCAACGTCATCATTTACGGATATTTGATATGTTGGAATACGGTATGCTTTTGCGATTTCAATAAAACTAGGATTCGCAGAGGTAGTCGATTGTTTCCTGCCTTTAAAATAAAGGTCTTGGAACTGTCGTACCATGCCTAATGAATGATTGTTCATGACTACAATTTTTATTGGCAAATTCATTCTAACGATTGTATCCAGTTCTTGAATATTAATTTGGAAGCCGCCATCTCCGGCAATAACAAGCGCAGCCTTTCCTGAAGAAAGAACAGCCCCTATCGCAGCAGGCAACGCAAAACCCATCGATCCCATACCGCCTGAATTCAATAATCGCTGTCCACGTTTTAAATTGAACGATTGGGAGGCCCACATTTGATGCTGCCCTACATCCAAACAAATACTCAAATCCTCTTCACATTTTGCAGAGAGTTGTTCCATAAACCGATTCGGTTCAATTTTATTGGACTCAGCGTCTGAACGTGTAGGATATTTCATTTTGTATTCTTTGATTTTGTTCAACCATTCATCTATTTGACTTCCCTTGTAATCTTGCAACGCTTCATTTAAGTCTGTCAAAAATATCTTAATATCCAAATCAACACTAATATCGACCTGGACTTTACTATTAAACTCATTTTGATCTATATCTACATGAATTTTTTTTGCACTTCTAGCAAAAGTGTCCGGTCTAGTCCCTGTTTGTCGACTGTCTAATCTTGATCCTAGAATAATTAATAAATCGCAATTTGCTAGAGTAAGATTGCTGTAGCGATTACCGTATGAACCGATAAGCCCATAGAAGGATGGGTGATCATGAGGAATTACATCAACCCCCATCAATGAGCTGACCATAGGAAAACCAGTAGAGTCTAGAAATGCTTCCAGTTCGTTCTGGGCTCCGCTTAATCTAACACCACCGCCAGCGAGAACGACGGGCCTTTCAGCTTCACACATCAGCCTTATAATATCTTGAATTGATTCCTGAGAGATTGATTTTGTCGTCTTTACTTCCATGCTTGCATATTCTTCGCTATCGTAAAAACTTTCTAAAGTATCTGGTTCAATATTTGTTCTTTGTAGATTCATAGGGATATCCAATAAAACCGGCCCTGGTCGACCGCTTTGTGCCATATAAATAGCTTTCTCAAGACAGTATCTTATCCTTAACGGATCTGTAACAAGTTCCGCATATTTGGTTAGCGGCTTAGCCACACTGACAATATCTGTTTCTTGAAAGCCTATTTGCCGGACAGGTTTGTCAAATTTATATTCATAAGTGTTCACTTGTCCTGTAATAAACAAGCAGGGTACGGAATCAAAATAACAGCTTCCGATCCCTGTCATTAAGTTAAGCGCCCCTGGACCGCTGGTAGCCATAGCGACTCCCAGCTTACCGTTTAAACGAGCATATGCCTCTGCAGCAAATGCCCCAGCTTGTTCATGTCGGACTGAGACGCACTCTATATCATCTCGATATGAAATGGAATCTAATAAATGAACAATCGCCCCTCCAATAAGTTCGAATACGTGCGATACACCTTCCTCAACTAATGTGTCCACCACATAATCAGAAAGCTTCATCTTATCAACTCCATTTCGATGTCAGATTACTTCCACGTTGTATATTCTTTTATCTGCTCCAAACTAAATGCCCGCATATCTTTCTTTGACATATAGGCTCTCGTCCATGCTAATATTTGTTCAATCGTAAATTCTAAGCTCCACCTTGGCTGCCAGCCTAGTTCGTAAAAGGCCTTAGAACAATCTAGTTTTAAATAATGTGCTTCATGCGGGTTAGAGCCTGTGTCTTGTTCATAATTGATTTTTGGCGTCCAACTGCTGATAACTTTTTCCACAATCCACTTCACAGGTTTAGCTTCTGAGTCTAACGGACCAAAGTTCCATGCATCAGCATATTTGGATCCGCCCTCATATAAATGCTGCAAAAGCATTAAATATCCGGATAAAGGTTCAAGAACATGCTGCCATGGCCGAATAGAATCTGGATTTCTTACTTTTATAGTTTGATTCGAAAGCAACGAACGTACACAATCCGGTATTAATCGATCATTTGCCCAATCTCCACCACCAATTACGTTTCCCGCTCTCGCTGATGCAATTGCTACTGAATTCTCTTGACCAAAAAATGAATTTCTATATGCACTTGTAACTAACTCTGAACAAGCCTTACTGCTGGAATAGGGATCAAAACCTCCCAATGGTTCAGTTTCACGATATCCCCATACCCATTCTTTATTCTCATAACATTTATCTGTGGTAACATTTAATACCGCTTTAACAGATTTACATTGTCTAACGGCCTCTAGCATATGAACAGTCCCCATCACATTCGTTGAATATGTTTCAACCGGGTTTTTATACGATTCTCGAACTAAGGGTTGCGCAGCCATATGGATTACAATATCAGGCAACGCTTGTTTCATAGCGCTAATCAAGAAATCCAAATCCCGAATGTCACCTACATGATGGTTTTCAATCAATTCTTCTACTTTACATAATTCAAAAAGGCTGGGATTTGTTGAAGGTGGCAGGGCAAACCCTGTTACCTTGGCTCCCAAATCTGAAAGCCACATACATAACCATGACCCTTTAAAGCCTGTATGTCCTGTAACGAATACTTTCTTATTTTCCCAAAATTGCTGATTGATCATCGTTGGTTCACCAACACATTCTCCCAAATTTTCCACGGAGCTTTGTTGCTTTTCCATAACTGTTCCAAATGATTCTTGTCTCTCAACGTATCCATAGGTTGCCAAAATCCATCATGCTTGTAGCTCATTAATTCTTCCTTCTTGGCAACACCTTCTAGGGGTTCCTTCTCAAAAACGGTTGAATCACCTTGAATATAATCGAAAATTTCAGGCTGAAACACGAAGAAGCCAGCATTAATCCAAGAGCCATCTCCTTTGGGTTTTTCCTGGAACCCTCTAACTTCATTGTTTTCCGAAATATCTAATGCGCCAAATCTACCACTAGGCTGCACAGAGGTGACAGTAGCAGTTCTTCCATGTAATTTATGATAGTTTACTAGCTTACTAATATTCACATCAGATACGCCATCTCCATAGGTTAGCATGAATGGCTCATTATTCACATAAGGTTGAATTCTTTTAATTCGTCCCCCAGTCATCGTATCTATTCCCGTATTTACTAATGTTACTTTCCAAGGCTCTGCTGAATGATGATGGGTAATCAATTGATTATCATTTCTAAAATCAAACGTCACATCTGATTCATGTAAAAAGTAATGAGTAAAATATTCTTTAATAAAATAACCTTTATAACCTAGACATATTATGAAGTCGTTGTACCCATAATGGGAGTATTGTTTCATAATGTGCCAAAGAATAGGTCTTTCACCGATTTCGATCATAGGTTTAGGTCTTAAATGGGACTCCTCACTAATTCTAGTGCCGTATCCACCCGCTAAAATAACGACTTTCATAGATTATTTCCCCCTAGATTGTCTATAAAACTTCTTATATTAGCAATCACATAATCGATCATTTCATTCGTTAACCCTGGATATACGCCAATTAAAAAAGTATCGTTTAATATTTTATCGGTATTATTCAAATCCCCATGAATTCGATAATTCACATTTTCAAATGCTGGTTGACGAATCAAATTCCCCGCAAACAACATTCTTGTTTGAATTCGATTCGATTCAAGATAATTTACAATTTCATTTCTTGAAAATTTTCCGTGATCTTTAATCGTTAAGATAAAACCAAACCAACTTGGATCTGAATTTTCTGTAGCTCTAGGAAGTATGAAGTATTCGTTTAAATCAGCCAGCCCGTTTAGCAATCTATTAAAGTTGTTCTTCCTTGCTTGGGTGAAACTTGGCACTTTTTTCAGTTGTTCAACACCTATTGCAGCTTGCATTTCAGTTACTCGAAGATTATAGCCAATGTGCGAATACGTATATTTATGATCATAACCTTCTGGCAATGAACCTAACTGCCATCCGAACCTCTTTTTGCATGTATTGTCGCAGCCAGAAGGACACCAACAGTCTCGACCCCAATCACGGAAGGATTCTATGATCATCTTTAATTGGGCATTATTCGTATATACCGCTCCACCTTCACCCATCGTCATATGATGAGGAGGATAAAAACTTGATGTTCCGATGTGGCCGAAAGTCCCTGTTAGTTTTCCGTTGTATTTGGAACCTAACGCATCACAATTGTCCTCAATGACCCAAAGCCCATATTTCTCCGCTAGCTCCATGATTTTGTCGACTTTAAATGGGTTGCCCATCGTATGTGCCACCATTATCGCTTTTGTCCGCGTTGTAATTGCCGATTCAATTCTATCAATCATAATATTGTATGTGCCTAGATCGACATCCACAAAAACTGGGATCGCGCCGTTCTGAATAATTGGAGCAACCGTCGTCGGAAATCCAGCTGCTACAGTAATGACCTCATCACCTGGTGTTATTCTTCTGTCACCTAGTTTTGGGGAAGTCAATGTCGAAAATGCCAAAAGATTTGCAGATGACCCCGAATTGGTCAATAAAGCATACTTCACACCAAGGTGTTCAGCGAATTCTTTTTCAAACTGTTTGTTATATCGACCAGCAGTCAACCAAAAATCTAGTGATGAATCAACTAGACTCATCATCTCCCGCTCATCATATACACGCCCTCCATAAGCCAAAGAATCCGAGTTAGGATCGAATGTGTCCTTTTTTTCATGGAACAGATGATAGTAAAGATCGACTTTTGACAGTATATCTTTTCTTAGTAACTTCTCTAAGTCATTAGCGATAACGGCACCGTGTAAGGTCAAACCTCCGCCTGGCATACTGTTTTTATTCCTTATATCAACAAGTAATGTTTGTTCATCTTCCGTTCGTAAGGACAATTGAAAATCATTTTCGACAGCGCCATCTTTATTCGCCATTATCACGGTAAACATATCTGCTAATTCCTCAATAACGACACCCAGACAATTGTTTTGCGTATTCACAACGCTTCCCACTCTGATCATAATGTTCAACTCTCCATTTTTCTGTTTTAAATTCGACAAATACAGACGAAATCCTTTGTTCTTATGCGGATGTTAGACTAGGCTGTTGAAGCTTCTTATTAGACCGATACTCCATAGAGATGATCGGGAACACAAAGTACACAGCCAACAATATGAAATAGAAATATCTCCACTCAGCAGTTGAAAGGGCCACGAACAAAAATGGCATGTTATACAAGAAAAGAGTTGAATACAGGGCTGCGCCCGGTATTTTCCTAAAGAAACACAATACCACTGCCAAAATAAGAAACGCCGGCAAAGTATTGAATATTAAGAATGGGATGGGGAAATCCCCTGTATACCAAGTCGATGTCTGAATTATTTTATTCTCGATTTTCTCCAACCACTTCGATTTAGTGCTATTCGTAAGATGGTATGCTTCAATTGGTCTCCAAGCGCTTTTATCGACTTCGGCATCTCGAAGGGCGTTCGTCGTAATGAATACATTACTTGATAAACCCATTGTCCCTAACGTCATGGATAAGCGATCCGCGAGAAAAATATGCGGATTTTGCAAGCTGCGTGTTATATAGAGACTTGCCAATCGCGATTGATCATCCGGACTCATCGCGGACCATTTGCCCATCATGTAAGAAACAGTGTCCGCTTGCATAACAGGCGTATAGTATTGTCTCAACTCCTCATCTGTCATCCACCTATTAATGAGTAGTTTATCGTCTCCAGCTGTTGGTGAATAATAATGCTTAGACGTATAGATTGCCGAAAGTGGTGAAACTTTATAGGTTTTAGAGAAAAAAGAACTTACTTCTCCTACAGTATTTATCGCAATCATTGGAGTCACAATATAATAAATTAAAAAGATAATGCAACTTGCAACCGAGAATTGCCAAAAATTCTTTCTTGTAAATAATTTGAAGAAGAACAAGATCGCTGGAATAGCAACTACGAGCACAAGACCATTTTGTCTTAACGTGCATACCAAAAAAAATAAAATCGCAAACATTCCGAGCTGAAACACATTTAAGTTAACTTGAGTGCCTTCATACCTTTTTTTATAATAAAAGTAAAAAATGATAAACCCCCAAAAGAGCATCAGTGTGCTAAAGGGGATATCCTTCCACATTGTGATATTGTATACACCTACAGGTATTGAGGTTATAAACAACACCGCACAAGCGAATACGATCCATTTGTTCGCTTCTTTTTTATAACAAAAATATAAAATCAGTGAGCCTAGTAGTGAAGTAATTAAGATTTGAAACATCCCGACCACAACAGGCGAATCATATAACTGGGTCAATGCCAAAACATACAGATTATAGATCCATGGTGTTACATTTTCAAATTGAAGCGTCTTGATCTCACGCCACGTAAAATGATAACTATCCACGGTCATAACACCTGGCCACTGTCCTAAGAGCCACAAGGAAAAAACGGCAGTCGATAACACGAACAACACCCAAAAGAACCAGCGCCGTTCGCCTATGAAAATATAAGCAAGAGTATTTTTAAGATTACTTTTTCTGACTCTCTCCAAATATGACCAGAGGTAAAATAAGGCTACCGTTATGACTGCTGCGGTCAGCAATTGCACGATCATCAGATAGGCGTGAAATGACGCTGTATTCAAATTTACCGAATCCATAAAGATCGTTGTACCATTAATTGATGATTCAGGTATGGGCATAGCAACAGTACCATTGCCGGAAACTAGAGTAACATCATCAACCGTCACGCTCTCATTTGCGAACACCCATTTTAACGCCGTGATATCTAGTTGAGGGAGAGCGAACTTATTCTCTACTGTTCCTGGCAGCGCTCCGTTGTCATATGACACCTGCTTGGATACCGTATTCGCCGAGTAGAGATCTTCTGTATATTTCTTTCCATCGATTGAAATTAGTGCTTTCCCTGCCCATTGATGGTGGAAAAAAACAATATCGAGCTTTTCAAACGTCTCCGAGATTTTAATTGTTACATCCGGTTTGTCAAGCACCAATTTCCCACTGTCATTAATATGACTTTCCCCAGGAACCACTGCATTTTTTAGATCTATGGAATTCATTCCATCCAAAATTATACTATCGATCCACACTTCACTTGCATCAGACTCTGGATTCACATCTGTCAATCGAGTAATTTCAATATCATGAAGCTTTTTTTCGAATTTTTTTATCTCATACGGGACAAATGCATAGCTTTCTCTCTCGTTGAATCCCGATCCGCTATCCCAATACAACTTCGCGGTTGTCGATTCAGTAGCACTGGATTGGATAGTCAGTTCGGACGGAACGTAAAAACGGTTATTGAAGAAAAAGTGTAAAAAGATCGCAATGAAAACCGTAATTAATACTCCGTACTTAATTTTTGTTTTATGTTTCTTCACATCATACCTCCGCTTTCGCTGTTACTTTCATTTAATGACATTCCTCATTTTTTTCAACACTTTTTTAGTAAACGCGCTAATGCCCTGAGTACGAATAATATCGACCGATTTTAACCATACGCTTTTTGATTTTTTGATAAATTTACCTGCATTTAATTTGTCACCAAAATAAGCGTTGCTCAATCCAAAAGGATTTTCTACGCTGAACATCACATCATAATCTTTGCGATACGCGACTCTAATCGCATCATCTACTTTTTCACCTGTAACATAATAGTTATAAGACCAAGGGGTTTTAGAGATCGAATCTGAATTGTTGGCGTCATGGATTTTCGAGTATTGCGCATAAAGCTTCTTAAATGGGTGCTCCCCTTCCGGAAGCCAGTCGCGCATACATTTTTGCGCTGAATCTCCATACCCGGAAAAATGGATAAAACGCAGTGGGTCTCCTTTTACGTAGAAATCCCCGTTTCCTTCGGTCATCTCGCAGTTCAGCAGAGACCAAGGGGCAAAATCATACCCTCTGTGCTTGAATATTTCGACATCAAAAAAGCAAGGCGCCAAATCAACCCATTTTTGATCCGTAAAAATACCATTTGCCTTATCGTCATAACAAAATAAATATAGACGCTCCGCCCACCAATCAATAAACTTTCTCGCCTCTTGACTACGATTAACACCAAGGAACCCCAGATTATATACACCATGTGCCGTACTAGAAAGTTCCATGTCAATATTCCCAGGATCCAATAAATGAGGGCATAAGACGATGGGGCGTGTATCTAAAAGTAGCCTTAACTCAGAAAAGTCGGAATAGACATATATATCCGGGTCGAGATAAACAAACTTCTCTTCCTCCGGATAAGTTTCATACAAATACCGGAAAAATTGGCCTTTCACTGATGTCGAAGCTTCCACAATCGCATGCTTAAAAATAAATCTATCGAAGTTACCTTCCCAAGCATCTTTGGCCAACACAATTTTATCGAAATACGGATACTCGATTTGAGGCAATACTTCGCGCTCTGTCAAACAAACAACGAAAGTCGCATCTGGAATGTTTTCTTTAACTGATTTTGCCAGCGCACGAGCTTTATGCACATAGTTCGCACATATAGAAGTGAATATTATCATGTATTAACCTCTTTTTATTTCATAATAAGTTTCTTGATAATCGATTTAAGAATGGGAATGCGCTTGAGTCTCTCTAGTATCGCGATACTTTTCTGTAATGCTCTATTTAAGAATATCTGTTCTATTAGCGTCTCTCTAAGCAGCATCGCATATTTATCCTTATATTTCTCGTATAGCAGAGGATGATTCTGATAGATTTCACGATATGTTTGTTGCACATTATTGATATTGCTTAAAAATTCGGTCGTCCGCGAGGTCGGCTTAATACGGTAATGAAAAAGCACTTCAGGAATTTGATAAATCTCACGGTCTATTTCCAGTATTGACAACCAGAAATCATAATCCTCCATCCCGTGTTTCATATTTAGTTTAAATCCGCCAACTCTTTCCCAATCCTCTTTATAGAACAAGGAGGTAACAAAGACTATATTATCTATCAGCATCTTATCTATAGCATAGTCAGGAAGTTCCCATCTACCACTCGATTCACCAAAAAGATCCGCATAACAATACACCACACCAATTCGCTCATTATCATCTAATATCTTTACTGCCTTTTCTATATAATCCATTTCAATTCTATCATCCGAATCTAAGGGTAAAATATACTTGCCAGTTGCTATAGCTATACCCGCATTACGCGCACCAGTTGGACGGAGTCGATCAGTCTTCAATATTATAGCATTATTGTAACTGGATATCCGGTTTAATATCTCCAATGTATGTTTATCATCAGATCCATCATCAACAATGATCAATTCAATGTCTTTATAGGATTGTGCGTATACCGAAGCAATCGCCTCTTCTATGTAAGCTCCATCATTATAGCAAGGCATTATCACACTGACTTTACTCATCAGATTTCCTCCTAATAATACCGCCATATATCATGACTTTTACCATCGATTTTATCCGATGATCATTCAACTCGGTAACTATGTCTTGCAAATTACCTTGTGTGTTTTGCAATTCGATCTGTGCACTGTTCAGTTCGTGTTGCACATCTTGTAATTCATTCTGCTTAGTTTCAATTTCCAAACGTAACATATCGTTTTGTTCTAACAATTGCTGATTAACCGCCGCTTGTTCTTCATTATTGTGACGTAAGAGGCTTATTTCTTCTTCTCTGCGCCGATATCCCTGAGTCCAATCCAAAATATGGCAGGTAAACCACACCTTTAAGTATGTTGCATTCGAAAAGTCCCCCGTAATATTTAACTGAGGATCGAATGTAAAGAATTCATAGCCTAATTCATCTGAGTATCTCTCGGCATTTATTGCAACAACATCAGATATTAAGCCGTCAGTTTCTATTTTTTGTATTTTTATGAAACAAGCATTACCTTCGAGTGGATCCCATCTTAGCAATTTTGCGTTACTTAATTTTTCTTGAGTAAACGTTGCAATAAAACCAGTTTCCGAATATTTCGCATAACATCTTTCATAATCTGAATCCGTAAATCCATTACCCAAATCAAAGAATAAGGTGCTTTCTAGCACCTTTTCTTTCGTTTGCTGTATTACAGCTTGCTCTATGTCGATCGGGACTGTTTCTTGGGAAAGTTCAAACAAATCTCTTATCCCTACGTATTTTCTCGCGAAATGAGATTCCCATTCATAAAAACATTTTTCTGTTTGTTCATCAATATTTATTATTGAGTGGCGCATAGATTTGGTGATGATTTCACCTAAATCGTGATCATCAATAAACTGCTTAAGCATACGCCACATAACAAACTCTTGAGGCACCTTGCATGGAACATGCCACTCGTAGTCAATTACATGATATTGATTATCTATTAGAAACATATTTCCGGATATCATATCGACATTAGCGTTGTCCGTCCACCGTAGTTCCTTTAGACAGTATGTTTCACCAAAAACATTTCTAAATTCCTCAGAATCAGGTTGCTTTTGCAACTGAATATCCGCAAATAATGTATCTCTCACCTCTAATATTCGCAAAACACCCTCATCTATATTCCCACTATTATAAGCAGCAAGTAGTGTATCCTCAAAGTTTTCTTCTGCGATGAAGGGAAATGTAAGGTGACCTACTTCTTCTTCCTGACTCTCAATGTTCAGAATACGGCTAAAACCATAATCAAAAGCGCTAAACCGCTCCATATATGTTAAATGATCTTCTGCCTGTGAACATAAAGATTGCTTATGAACTTTATTTTCATTTTCCTTGAAATAAGTGGCAATTCGAAATCTTTCGTTTCGATTAGCACTTAACTTTATATAAGCCATTTCTGTAGGTAATTCATCTTGTGCCGATGCGATCTCAACTAAAAACGAGTTAGAGAACTTGTCCATTACTCCTAGCTTCATTAGTGATCGATACATAGATCTCTCTTCGAATAGCTTGGTTCTGGACATATCTAATGGATAATTGGGGACTGTTGGCATCATTTCATTAATCGTGGAGTCGGTGTAGATCTCGGCGGGAAATTTATAATCCGGATAAGGATAATAAAACTTCAATGCATTCAGATCGGCTTTGTTAATCTCATCACACAGTTCTTCTTGAGAGAAAGTTCTCACTCTTTCACCATCAATGTAACCGTTAAGACCTGAAAAATATTTGCCAGTGTGGTCTTCCTTCGCTCCAGCAAAGTATTTTAAGCCAAGCCTATTTTCAATCGATAGCAACATTCTCCCATTAGGATTCATATGCTCCGCTGAAATTCTAAGGAAATCTTCATAGGGTTGCTTGCCGTCGAGCATGTAGGCTGCATATTCCAGCACTCCATTAACAATAACGTAGTCAAATTTCCACTTAGAAGGAATCTTCTGAAAGTCGCATACTACAATTTCAAGATTGTTATAGTGACGATGACGTTCATAGTTTACTTCCGCACGCCTTTTCGTTAATTCTACCGCCACCACTCTTTGCGCTCTCTCGCAAAGCAGCCCCGTCAATGCACCACAACCAGCGCCGATTTCCAATATACTGCAGTTATCCTTGAACGGAAACCAATTTAGTATGTTGTGCCTCAGATGAGACATATGATAAACGACTGGCCACCTGCTATCCCCATACCAATCGCAATTGCCACTTTTTGCATAATGTAGTAACTCATTCTCAATATCGCCATCGGAGTACGCAGCGTCAGTTGTTGGCTCATAATAATCGAAATTAAGCTTCGCCACACCAATCTCCTCCTACATTACAAACAATTATTCACACGTTATTTCATTTTGCGTCTTTTTCGTGAGAACTCATCGGATGAGCCACAATCATAATGGACCTTCAAATCAACAATTTGGTCATCGACTACCTTAAATGATCTAATCGCTGAATAGGTATCGATTTCCGTTAAAAACACTCTATCATCGATAAACGAAAAGTAGTATGGGACTCCCTTTAACTCGAGTAAGCTATAAACATCCTCATAACTATTCAATAATTGATTTAAATCTTTCACTCTTACCAATCTAGGCTTTATATCCCCGTTTCCATTCTGGTATACACTAAGGTAGAAATAAGAACCTATTTTTGCAATGTCATTCATTCCTTGGAGTTCGAATGGAACTATATATTCACCGATTAAATCAAAAGACAAATCTGATGATTTTGCAACTGTAATTTTGCCCGGACCAGACACGAAATAAATGTTTCCATCTATTAGACTTAGTGCCCTTACATAAGCTGTTCCTAAATAGTCTAGCCTAACTACTTTCTCTACAATAATGTCTTTTCCATCATTCTTTAAAACGAAAGCCTCTTGCGTTGAAGCTGATATACCGTAGAATCGCTTGTGAACACTATCATAAATAACCTTATTAGGTTGACCACCAATATCCCCGATTTGTTGTGTTTCGTTGAAAGCATTCCCCATCTTCCGTAAAACTTTTATTCTATCATTTTTCGTATCTTCAACCAGATAAACCTGACCGTCACTTGCGATAGAATGAGGTATACTAAAGTAACCGTTCATTGTTTTCCAGTCCTTGATGGGGTCAAGTAGATTGTCATTATAAATAACACGATGGTGCCAACAATCAACAATGAAGTACTGGTTATCGATTTTATTAATATACGTTGGTGTATACAACTTTTCTGTATACTTCAATAAATCAGTAGGATTGGACTCTTCCTGCGAGCTAACGTTAACGTAACTCATATATGAATTTATTACTTCCTCCGTGTTCCCTATCATTCTTACCTTACCTCTTTCTAACCAAACAACACGGGTACATATTTCTCGAATTTGCTCAATGGTATGAGATACTAATATGACCGTCGCTCCACCATTTATTAATTCTCGCATTCTCTTGGAGCTTTTATGTTGAAACTTAGCATCACCAACCGATAAAATCTCATCGACGATCAATACATCCGGCTTAACAAGAGTCGCAATTGAAAACGCCAATCTCGCTGTCATTCCTGAGGAAAAATTTCGGATTGGAACATCCATAAATTCATGCAATTCAGAAAAATCAACGATCTCATCATACTTTTCAGTTAAATATTTCTTGGAATACCCAAGCACAGCACCGTTAAGAAAAATATTTTCTCTTGCCGTCAGGTCAATATCAAAGCCGGCACCCAGTTCCAGTAACGGAGCAATATTCCCACTTACTTTCGCATTACCTTCTGTTGGTGTTAAAATACCTGAAATAATTTTTAGCAGAGTACTCTTACCCGCACCGTTACCGCCAATAATACCTACGACTTCACCTTTTTGTATCGTAAAAGAAACCTCATTTAATGCAACAAATTCTTTGTATACAATTTGACCTGTTATTTTCTTAACAACAAATTCCTTGAGACTCATAATTCGATCATTCGCCATGCGAAATTTCATAGACACGTTATTTAGCTCAATCAAAATGAATCCTTCTCCTTACAAATTAAGAATAAATTTACTTTGATTTCGTTTGAATACAACTACACCAATTGAAAGCGATATTATTGCAAATAGTGCACAGAACAACCAAGCTTTAGGATCTGGAATGCCTTGGTGTAGTACTATAAAACGGATAAATCTAATAAAATGATACATCGGATTAAATTTCATGATAGTCATCATATAAGCCGGGAGAATGCTCTCCGGATAAAAAATAGGTGTGAGATAAGTCCATATCGTTAATACTATGCTATACAAAAATTGTGTGTCGCGAAAGAAAACCATTAACGAAGACAAAAATAGAGAAACACCCAGTATAAACACAAACATACAAGCTACTCCATACAATATAGCTAAGTGAGAAAAAGTAATATCCATTCCAGTTGCAATAATCACCACGTAAAGAGCAACGAGGGATAATAAAAAGTTAACGCCAGTTGATAATACACGAGAAAACGGATAAATGTATTTGGGAATGTACACTTTGTTTATTAGCGAAGCATTTTGAATAATGCAAGTCATAGATTGCGTTGTAGCTTCCGACATATAATTGAACATAACTATGCCGCTGAGTAAGTATACCGCATAGTTTGGAATATCAAAGCGGAATAAAGTAGAGAATACCAAATATTGTACAACCATGATAAGAAGTGGATTTAACAGGCTCCATAATATACCCAACACAGATCTTCGATATTTTGTCTTAAAATCTCTTTTTACCAATTGAGAGAGAAGAAAACCGTATTTGCTTTGCACAGCAATTGCTTTTTTTATCATGGATGAACCCCGCATCTTCTGTTAGTTCTTGTATAAAAATAAACTTATGCATCAAAAAATGACATATTTGTTACTGCAACTTATAAGCCCCACGAACAAGCACAATCAATCCCTTAGCCTGCTTAGGATCCGCCTCAACGCCGCGTCCTCCTCGAGGGAACAATATCAGGTGGTTGGCAGCAACAGCCTTACCTGGAGCAATATCCAGACCATCAGTCATATCAGAAAGGCCATTCGCATCTGTACTATAGGCAATCGCTTTACCCGAGCGTACAATCAGCTCTCCACCATCTTCAACAATTACTTTACTGCCCCAAGGCACAGTAACAACTTCTAACTTAGTAGACGATCCTGAGCCACCTGAACCTAGCTTATCCAACTCTTCCTTAACTAGCTTCGCCACAATTTGATCAACGTAGCTCTTAGTTACAATCGGATCATCGACATTCCCCGGGGATGATGAACTGTCTGCCTCTACCGATTGATACCAACCTAGACCACCTATAACAATAACCAACACTATAATTGCAGAAATCCTCAGGAAATTTGATTTCATATTCCCATCTCCCTCACATTGATTTTGTCGTTTCTTTTTGATCCCAGAAGAGAGGATGCATACTACATTTCCGACGAATTACCCGTGGAAGGGCATGATGGATGAGTCCCATCCGATATCCCAAGTACTTTATTGCTGACTCTGCAACCCACCTAGGCAGCCATCGCCACATCCGTGGTTTAATCAACCGACTAAGTTGAGTTTTCATCAGACGTGCTCCTTCACCTTCTGCAGGGGTATACTCTAGTATCCATTTATTCATCCTAATAGATCCGCCAATATCGAAGTATCGAGTGAAGGTTTGCTTTAATGTGTAGTTATGCGAGTGATAGACTTGTGCGTCTGCAGCATAGGCTACTGTATAACCAGCTAGTATGCATTTAGCAGCTATAATCATATCTTCACTGACAACGATCGGAGATGGGAATCCCCCTACCTTGTGGAAGGTTGCACTCCTAATTGCTGAACAAACATTAGTAAAGAAAAATGTTTTGATCCCCAATCGTTTCACATCGGCAAGGCTTTTTCTCATCGGGTCCGGCGGATAGTTGAATTCTTTATTCATTCTTTCAAGAACATTGGTATCCGCAACTGAGACTTGCCTTCCGTATGCAGCTACAACATCAGTATCTTCAAATGGCTGTATCATGTTTTGCAAATATTGCTCATTCGCTGGTATTGCATCCTGAGTAATGAATGTAAACACATCACCCGTCGCATGTGATGCCGCATAATTTCGTGTACCCCCGTGGTCAAATGATCTACGATCAACTGAAAGCACAGTAGCACCCAGTGTACGTGCAATATCAGCAGTCTGATCATCCGACGTTGAATCGACAACGATGATCTCATACGGTTTTACCGTTTGTTTCTTTAATCTTTCTATCAGTCTCTTAATGTACGGTTCAGCATTGAGGGTGGGTATAATGACTGAAATACGAATGTTTGTTCACCTCCCAATGAAAATTACCAGTAACTAATAATCAATTGCCCTGTTGTTCTTGCACTTTACTAGCAGCCTCACGAACAACATCACTAACAGCGAACCTATTGAGCAAAGTAATCGTATCCGGAAGGTCAATGATCTTCTGCTCATAAGATTTCATCGTTTCATGGAGATCAATGATATGTTTGGCTACAACCTCTTGATCCGATGATCCCGCAGCTTGAAGTACTATCCATTTGTTTAATAGTTCGCTAGCTGCAATGTTATAGAGAGATTGATCAAACGGATATCTCTTAATATCATTTAACAAGATATCCATGGCCTTATCACGTTCGCCAAGACTTGCGGTTATAGAATATCCCATCTCAACAGCTGGACGATAATTAGGCTCATATTTATTAAGCTTGATCAGATACTCATTCGCAGTATCTAGATACTTCTTATCTTGTGTCTGAGAATAAGCATCATAATTCAAAGCCGTCAGCTGATGAAGCAGCACGGGATTCTTCTTATCTTGTGACAACCCGTCCTTGAGCGTCTGAACGATGATATCAAACGAGACATTTTTCCTCATATCACTCTCTGATTGCTTCATTTTATTGATGGAATTGAGATGCTTACTCGAAGGAATGGCAATGACCATTATAATTGCCACAACAATAGCACAAGCTCCCCACTTGATCTTGACTCTAGCTTGTTTGCTCAGTGAACTCCCTAACGGTTGACGTTGTGTTCCTGCCATAACCCCTAAGCATAGGAAGACAAGCACCATATACAAAATATAGCTCATCTCGAAGTCAATTAAGGAATGAACTAGAGTTGTCATCGGAACGATAAAATAAAAGATTAGCTTATTACGTTCTGTCTCATTCGCCTTCCGATAGTAACGAATATAAACGAATGTAATTACTGCGATAAATCCAAAATAGACTATAATCCCCAGTAAACCTACATCGATTAATAATTGAGTTAAATATCCATGAGTTTGTGCACTCTGATAGGAATAACTCTGATGCTGCTCATATACAGCTTCCCATGTGCCAGCTCCACTACCTATGATCGGACTACCCTTCCAAATTTCGATAGCATCCTTATACATCGTTAATCGCTCGTACACGGAGTGCGTCTGAAAGTTAACATCCTCAACACGAGTCCGTATAATCGCTGGGAGTAGCTGTGTGATCCAATCACTAGTAATTGCAATTGCACCAATGATGAATACACAAATCAACGAGATCGGTACTACTCTATCGATCCATACTGATGTTATTTTCTCAACTCTACTTGTAATACGTGGTTCAACGTACTTCACGATTAAATATAAAAATATTGCCATGATGATTGAAACACCTATTATGTATAGCCAAGACGTTATCGCTGGGGAAGAGAAGACGGACTTCGTATCAAAAGCAACTTGTTCTGCCCTAGCCTGTTGAATACGCTCAAACACTTTCGTTCCCGCTTGTTCTAGGTGAGTATAGATCAACAAGGATAATCCCATTCCCACGACAGAATACACAATAATCAACACTTGTTGCTTGAACTTAAACATGAGCAATGTCACTATCGCTACGACAGGCAGTACAATTAAAGCACCACGAGACAACGTGAGCAAGAATGACACAAGAACAGGCACAAGCATGAATCCATGTAACATACGGAACCATTTGTTAGGGGATCTAATGATCTCAACTAGCATAACGATCCACATGGTCAGGAGCAGCACCGCATAAGCATTCGCATATTGGAATATCGATGTGATCCTTATTCCATCGATGAAAGACAGCGAGTCTAACAGATACGCATTACCCAATAGGTTTTGAAAACCATAGATAACGACAATATACCCGAAGATTAAGTACATCTTTGGAAAATGAATAATAAGACGATCATATTGAATGAAGAATGTTCCTGCAATAAAGAAGATTACGACCATCAAGCTTATTAACACGCCGTACTGTGCTAGAAAAGGTGACTCCGCATTAAAACTACTTATCACATATACGATACACATCAAAGATGCAATGGCTGCAAAAACCATTCTACGCTCTAGTTGGAACTGCTTATGAAACATATGAATTCCGATCCATACAACAACAGCAGTTGTAAGAAAGAGACTATAAATAATTGGCTTCTCATAAATCAGGTTCACTCCAGCTGAGTGCAAACCAATGCCTTGAAATATTCCATTATTGTTTCTTGCGATCAAGAATAGTATCCCAATCATCACCCAAGCAAACCATTCCATTGCACTAACGGTATTCTGCTTCCTCAACTGTGACACTCCTCATCAATATGCGCCAGCGCCTTTAATCACTACAGGTATCGTTTTAAACAAGATCTTCATTTCAAGTGAAATACTCCAATGTTCAATATAATAGATGTCTAAATCTATCCATTGCTCAAAATCAAGATCACTCCGGCCGCTTACTTGCCATAATCCTGTCATCCCTGGGAGTACATCCATCCTACGCCAGTGATAATCTGAATACTTCTGTACTTCGTCTGGCAGAGGAGGTCTAGGTCCTATTAGGCTCATATCCCCTTTCAGAACGTTCCATAGCTGCGGGAGCTCATCTAAGGAGTACTTTCTAATGAAACGGCCTATCGGCGTTACTCTAGGGTCATTACGCAGCTTAAAGACCGGTCCTGTCATCTCATTCTCATTTATCAAAGTTTTTTTGGTAGCTTCCGCGTCATTAAACATAGATCGGAATTTCACCATCTGGAATGGAAGTCCATTTTTTCCCAATCGCTGTTGCTTATAGAAGACAGCACCTTGAGAGCCCATTCTAATTAGACAAGCTAACACGAGAAATAACGGTGATAAGACAAAGAGCAATGTGAGGCTCCCACCTATATCTGCTAAACGCTTCAGAAAGACATTTAATCCTCTTAGCGGTGTTTTCACGATTTGAAGACAGGGATACTCAAGATCATTCCGGAATGCAAATACAGTTGACATCCGATCAAACATTTCTGGGATGATTCGAATATCCACATCATACTTGTAAACGGTGTGAAGCATCGACTCAATGATATGCTTCTCAGAAGGAATAGTGATGTAGATTGTATCTACTCTTGTTTCTTGTAATATTCGTTCGAGATCGATTATCTTACCCACCGTGTCTTCGTCTGCTTTATAATCATCCAAATATCCAATAAAATGGTTTTTTTTCGAGCTCGAATTAATGACTTTATCATACACATCGATGCCCACTTTGCCCGCACCTACGATGAGAACATTGTTTCGTAACGTACCTCTATGATACAAATACTTCATCGTGAGTCGTTTTGCCGCTAGCCACATCACGGTTTGAATGAGTATCGCAATTACGAATAGCACCAAAGTTACCCTTGAGTAGAGGAAAGTCGTTTTTAGTAGGAATGTAATTCCTAACGTAATTAGAAATGCGAATATGATAGAACGAAAGTTAAACATGTACTCTTCCAGTATTGATCGATCAGCTTTACTAGAGAATAATTGATTCTGAACAAGTGTAAAGGCATGTAAAATAAGAAATATCCCTAGAAACAAGGCATAATCATTAAAGACAGTGATATGCCGAGCCCATTCTATAGGATTGTATCGATTTACATCTGGAAAATCGGATACAACTCTAACTGCCATGAGAACATAGAAAGTAAGAACAAACCCTAAGTATTCTGCAAGTAGGATTGTTCTTCGAACGATTATTGTAATTTTATCAGCACTTGCCCGTTGTTTTGCAATCGAACCTACACTTATGGTCTGATCTTGATAGTGTTGAGGTCGATTAATAGAATCGCTTAAATTCATTCCTTAATTCCCCAATTTTATAATAGTAATATCAACTAGTTTAACATACTTCGCCTTGTTACGTGTCACTTAATCTGGAAGTTCCTCTATTTAAGTCGAAAGGGTTGAGCAGTATACCACCTGCTCAACCCCAGTTGCTAAATCTCTTATTTCAACTTTCTATCCACAAGCCACGATATTTTCTCGGATGCAATCAAAGTCTTATACCCTGGTTGTATCTGATGATAAATATTCAAATCAAAATCCCTTAACATATCGATTAAGAAAACAAGTTGATCATCGTTCCATGGTGATAAAGTCAACGTATGATCCCCTATCAGAAGATTAGTATTCTCAGACCCCGCTGTAGGTGTGCTTGTCGTTGGAAGTGACAATTCTCTGGAGAACGCTACTTTCCGATTCTCATCTTTAATCTCTATAACAATTTTATGGTCCTTCATACTCGCTTTGTTCAGTAAATCCTGCGAAAGTGAATAATCAAACTCAAGTGTGATTTCCGATTTATCAAATCTGATTTGTGTCCCTACACGTTTAATGGATAACTCAAATGGTTTAAGATCAATTTTTTGCAAGCCTACTTGCGGCTGTTTTATTGCCGGTAGCAGGAAAGAGTAAGGATCCGTATATCCGATAAGGTTTTCTGTTGTTGCACCTGCTTCAGAAGGATTAGAAGTCGTCTCAGTTACCGCTTTACCCACAACAAGATTCATACCGCTAACGTCTGTATCCTTTGGTATTGTAGCCGAAACATATACAATTCCTGCGCCGCCAGGAGATAGTTTCTCAGTAACATTTTCGAAAGTTGCTGGAAATACAGTCCCGTCAGCTTTCTGGAAGTATCCTGCAAGAGTTTTAAGCACAGCTTGGCGTTTTTCTTGATTTTCTACCGATAGTTGCGCTACTAATACATTCGCACTCACTCCAGTATAGATCATTTGATTACGCACTTTCACTTCAGAGCGATATCCAACATCCTCAATCTTGAATCCTACATCGGATTTGATTTTTTGAACAGCATCAAATTTCCCTTTTGTAGTGAACTCAACGAGATTAAGCATCTCCTCATTAGTGCCCGATGACTCTTTCTGCTGCACTACAAGATTTAGTTTTGAGATATCAAAAGTATACGGAACCCTACTGACCAATTGTATATTAGCAGAGGCTCCAGGCTGAAGAGATATTACTTTATTATTATTCGTGCTAGTAGCGGTTTTTTCAATGGATTCATTGAAAACATACTTCCCACTCAATGCAGGCATTGGAAGTGAAGTCGTTCCTTTGTTAGCAATGGTCAGATTAGAAATAACAAGATCATCATCCTCGATTGGTAATCGATTCATCGAATTTAATTTAATATTATATATGCCCTTAGAGGTTGAAAATGTATAGTACTTACCTGTAACCTCACCAGAATCAACTTGCGCTTTAGGCAGTTCAAATACAGCTAATGGTTGCTTATCTTTACCTTCATTAATTGAATTGACTACGGCCAGCTTCCAGCCATTCTCTTCTACCTTAATCGGTATTGAAGTCGTTAACTGAAACTCTTTCTCGGTTAAAGGGTCCAGTGTTGCTCCTTTAATATCTTTTACACTCAATGGATACATTAGGTTTTCTTTTGTAAGAACGAACAGTTGATAATCAGGTAATGTAATTGTACGGTTACCATCGTTTCTAATCATGAGTTTAATTTCCGGCCGGTAGTAGCTCTCACTCTTACCAATTGTCGCTTGTTTAACAATAAATGAAGCTTTAGTATCTCCTGCAACAACCATCCTACCACTATTGGAAGGTGTTACAGTGCTGTATTTAACAGGAACAGATAAAGCGCCTAGTACTTTTGTATAAGATGCTACTGAAAAGTCCCATTTGATTACTTTAACAATTAAATCTGTTGCTTTAATTGTACTACCCAATGTTCCTATAAAGTCGATATTCACTGTAGATTTAGCTGGTATTTTACTAACCTTAGTGTCGGCCAACTGTATGTTAAGTTTAGTTCCTGACTTGGTATACAGATTAACCCAATAATCTAAAAAATTTAACTCAGAGTTACTGTTATTCTTAATTGATAAGGTCAGTGAAACGATTTGATTACTGCTGGATGGAAGAACGATTAAGTTATTGACGCTAGCAGTAACACCTTCCTTAAGCGTTACGTTTCCTAGTGAAACTGGTTCAAGGATTTTGATAGGCGCTGATTTGCTTACAGTATCTTGCGCATAGATCGTTGCTTGCATAGTGCCCATTATCACACTTATAGATAATATAAGTGTTAACAACTTCCTTCTTCTATTCAATGCATTCATCCTCCTGCGTTGGGTTTATCTACTATATTAACGTTGTAAACACCCAGTAAGTTGCGCCTTAAGGAGTGTATAACGCAAAAAAAGGCTGTCGGGATAAACCCGACAGCCTTTTTCGCAACTAACTATTGGTTATTAGTAAACCAAAGTGCTAGCTGTTTTACCGTTAGGAGCATTAGCAGTTAATAGGAACTCAGAAACACCAGCACCAATAGTAACTTGGTTAGTGAGTGGGTTCACTGTAACTGTACCGCCTTTAACGTTAGTGATGGAGTAAGTGATACCAATCAATGCATCGTATTTCTTGATGTTAGTACCTTTGTACTCGATACCGTAGTTGTCTACGACTTTAAGATCCATAAGATCATAAGCATCGAATGTACCTGCAGATTTATCGGCATCGCCGTTACCAGCAGAGATTGATGCTACATCAACTGTATCAGCTTTAACTGTTACAGTTCCAGAAACATAAACGATTTCGCCTTTAGCGCTGTAAACTGTTGCGTTAACAGATGCAGCACCTGCTTTATTACCCAATACATAGTAAGTTGCACTAGAAACGGATGCATCTAATTCGCTGTTAACTTTTCCTTCTTTACCTGTTTTAACAGCTACACCGTTAGAAACAGTTAGGTTTTGAATCAGATTGCCCGGGAATGCAACGTCAGTACCAGAGGAATCTTTAACAGCAACGTTAACTGTTTTGTGCAGATTGCTAGTAATTACTGTGTCTGCATACAGATCCGAAACTTCGGAGTAAGCATAAAGATTACCAAGATCTTTAAGAGCATAAGTCAGATCAACCTTAGTTGGGTCGATCGATTGGATTGATTGAGAAACTGCTTTAATAACTGTATCGTTTGCAGTCACTCCTGGTACAGCCAATTTAATCAATTCTGCTTTGAATTGAACTTCACCGAAATGATTTGGTTTTGTGTCGAAAGTAAAGCCTTTGTTAAATTCAGAGCCTTCAGTTTCACCATAGATCAAAGTGCTATCTGCAGGAAGACCAAGTGCAGGAATTTGAGCTTTAGTGCCTTTACCTTTAAGAACAGTGTTAGAACCACTTGTCAATGTTACATAAGTAACTTTAACATTGTGACCAGCAAGGTTGTTGAATTCTTCGCCGTATTGGTCTTTAACAAGAACTTTAAAGTCTGCATCTGCACCAAGAACAGCTTTCGGAGCAGCAGAATCAACCACATCTAGTGTTTCTGGAACACGTTTGTCTTGAATAGTGATTTGCATTGTTTTGTAATCTTGTGCATCGATTTGAGTGATGCTTGCGCTAACGAAGATTACTTGTTTCGCCAATGCTGCAGCAGAAACACCAGAGATTTTGATCGAACCTTTGTTAGGTCCTGATTTCACAAACTCAAATCCATTAATAGGACCACTTGCAAGCGGAACGATTCTATCAACGTTTGTTTGATCAACAAGCTCGTCTTTTGTCAGTTGGTTGCCATCAACATCATAACCAATAACAGGGATGAAGAAGTTTTTAGCAGTGTCGCCTTGAGCAACAACTTTATCAAAGTCGCCGAAAGCTAATTTAGTAGCAACTTTACCATTGCCTACATTGATTGTTTGAGTAGCGGAAGTACCACCAGCGTAAACAGTCAAAGTATAAGCAGAGGATTTCGCTTCTTTACCACTCAATGTGATTTTAGTTTCATACTCATCATCATTGTTGTAATCATCTGTTTTAGCAGTCAATTTGTTTGGTTGTGGAGTAATGAACTCGTTCCAGTTAATTGCAGTGCTAAGAGATTGATCTTTAGTTACAGGGTTGCCGTATTGGTCAAACAGACTTACTGGAACAGTAGCGATTTCACCTGCGTTAGACAGGCTAGTTTTTGTTCCGTCATACTTAACAGCACCAAGCTCCATTTTAGTAACGAAAGGTGCGTTACCAACTTTGAAGGATTTAGTAGCAGTTAAACGAGTGTCGTTGAAATAAACAGTTACAGGAATTTGGCTTTGGTTTTGGTAAATACCAGATACGTTAGTATCCATTACAATCACCAAGTGACCATCGTCGCTCTTAGTTACTCTTTCGTTCATACCAGCATAGCCAGTGAACACGGAGTAGTTAGAAGCAGCGTAAGAAGCTAATTCGCCGTATTGGTTTTTAGCAGCTACTTTAACTTTAGCTTTTGCAGTATAAGCGATTTCAGCTACGGAAGAAACGAATTCGATAGTTGAAACTACTTCTTTAGCACCAGTAAATTTAGCGTTGTCTACAGCAACTTCATCAGCAGCAAGACCGCTCAAAGTTACTGTGTATTCACCCTCGGAGATTTTAACATCTTTAAGAGGAAGAGTTGCAACTTTTTTATCTTCGGACCATTTAACAGTACCAAGAGTTACAGCTACAGAACCCTTTTTCAAAGACAATTTAGCTTTTTCAACGTCAACTGCTTTGTCCAAAGTAACTGTTACTTGTTGAACACCAGTAGCTTTAGCTTCTTTAACGGAAACTTTCGCAGGTACTAGTGTAGCAGCATACAGTGGGTAGCCAACGTCAATTGTTTGACCGCGAGTTGCATTAGCTTTGTAGTTTAAGCCAGTAGCGATCAAGCCTTTGTCAAGAGCAGCTTGGATGTAAGGACCAGCCCAGTCAGAAGCGCCTTCGATCTTAGCGTCTTTAACTGGTTCTACTTTAGCGATTTGTACAGCAACTTTGATAACTTCTTCAATAGTTACTTTGTCAGCTGGTTTGAATTTGCCGTTATAGCCTTCAACCAGACCTGCTTTAGCAGCAGCTTCGATTGCACCGTACCACCATTGTTTAGCAGTTACGTCAGTGAAGCTGTTACCAGTTTTCTCAGCAGGCAAGCCTGCAAGAGCGATTGCGATTGTAGCGAACTCAGCACGAGTCAAGTTGTCAGCCAACTTAGCATCGCCGTCCGGATTCCCTTTCAAAACACCAGCTTTAACCAATTGATCGTATTTCTCTTGCGTAGTTGGCGCAGCAGTTTCAGCCGCGGAAGCCATGGAAGCGAATAAACCGAATACCAAGGCGATAGATAGTAACAAAGATAAACTTTTCTTCATAACCTTTTTTTCTCCTCCTCGAGAATGTATCTGTTTTGTTTGTGTGTGATAATTATAGCTCGAATCTCTCATCTGTATTTCACCCCCTTCCTTGAGTAGAGCATTGTCTATAATTGATGTCTGTGGCATGTCTATTAAGTAGAAGCATGTCGCAGAAACTTGTAAACTAGGAGAAAGATTTCAATAGTGAGCAGAAATCAGGCAGGGTAAATTATCCCACTTTACTCATTATACATGAGACGCTTGCTCAGCGTAAAGAAGATTTTCATAGAAAGGGTAGAATATTAGTTCTTGAGTCCCTCTCAATAGTCTCACCATGTTAAACGCACGGAACAGAGAAAAGTTGCGGTTTAAATCAAATTCATCCAACTTTTTTTGTCCTTTTTTTATTTACGAGCTAACCTTAAACCTTATGTAAGGGATTGTCGCCTCTCTAGTATAGCTTGGACAATTGATTACGTCATTGGTAGATCATTTCCTATACACCCAAGTTGATGCATATAACAAGAAGAATCGCCTCCCACCAAGAAATGGACGGAGGCGATTCTTCAATTCACACTGAACTGTCTAGTTAATCTTTGGCAGTCGCTTTTTATCTGCCAACACTCTTGCTACCAAGATTGCTGAATCTGAGCGCAATATGCTTGCCTTAGGTTCGAATACGAAACCTTTCTTTACATCTTCCAGATCGACCTGTGAACCTAGAATGAATCCTTTTTTCGCAACTGCAAGCACTGCTGAACGAGCATAGTAATCGATCTGAGCATAATCCTTGAATTGCTTTTGTAAAGCAGCATCGATCTTCTTAGCATCTGTATCGAGCTTCAGATTAAGCGTACGCGCGATAATTACAGCTGCTTGTTCTCTAGAAACAGGAGCGTTAGGCTCAAAAGCTCTTGGTGTAGTACCTCTAATGAGTCCTTGGCGAGCCGCAGTCTCTACATAACGGAAATCCCATAAAGCATCTGGGTTTATGGTATAAGGTACATCGTCAAAGTGAGACTTACTCAATTCATAGTTCAATGGAATATTCACTGCTTTAACCATCATCCGCGCGAACTCGCCACGGCTAGTAAAGAGATCCGCTCCAAATTGATCGTAACTAACCGGGTTCATGACCCCTTTGGCATAGATCGCTTCTAAATAGTTCTTAGCATACTGATGTTGCGTAATGTCGTAGTAGGAATACACCATCTTACCAACAACATAATAACCAAACTGCGAGAATGGGATCGTAATTGTGTGTTTTTTCGTGTCGACAACTCCACCAACATTCTCCCAATACTTATTCTTCACATCGTAGCGGAAGGCAGTAATAATCGTCCCTACAGCATCACGCATGTCTGGATCATATTTCAGTTCAAGAGTACCAATCTTAGATGTAACAACCTCACGATTATCCGGTCGTAGATCATAGGTTGGAATTTCAGTATTATTCAATCCCTTAGCACCTGGGAATTGGTATGGGTCAACACCCATCTTCAAAGGATCATACGTATTCGTTACAGGATCATCCGCAAGACCGGCATCTATCCAGAATACCGGGCTCGATTTTGTGAAATGCGTTGGGTAAGATACGTTAAATCTTGTTCCAAAGCTTTCTAAAATCAAATCGAAATTGGCTGGAAGGGTCTCATACTCCCGACGATCGACGACACCATCTTCTGGATTTGCAATTGCAAACATGAGTTGGTGTCCATCAAATATCTGATTTTTCAAGTTCTCAGGAACATTGAAATCTTGTCGGATTAACGTAGTTCCCTTTTCGAACTTCAGGTTCAAACTGCCGTCAAATTGTTTGTGACTGCTCTTCATGGTTTCTAAGAATGCCGCTCCAGGTATATTCGTTGGGACATATTTGATCTCAATCGAATCTTTGCTAACATCTTTTCCATTAGAAATCGTCAATTCAATTTTATTGACCTTACCTGCCTTCAATCCTGAAACAAAGTATCGGTAAGCATTTGGATAATCTATCTTTCCATCGTTATCACTGTCAAAGTCGATTTTTTCCATTTCAGCCGACTTGACGTCTCCACCTTTTATGAGGATTTTCTCAGCACCCGGGGCATCAATTACAACCTCGATAAAGTTTTGATTAATAACACTTTTTTCCGGCAGAATCGGACGAAGGACTTTGTAAGGAATAGAAGTCGGATCAACTTCTAAACGATAGCTAGCTCTTGGTCCAGCTTCTCCGCTGTTGTACACGTAGAAGTTATAAACCTTAGGACTTCCATCTGGGTTCAATTGCTCATTTTTAATAATAAAGGAGAAAGATTGCAGATCCAAATCATAACGAACAGTCAGATTATCCGTAAACGTAGCTGTAGTTGGATATGACCCTACTACCTTTCCGTTTTTAACAAGCTGGAACGGCTGCGATAAGTCCCACTTCATATCCGCCTGACCTGGCGTTGTAATTTTCAGGATATAATTGGTTTTGGTTAATTGCCCCAGTAACTTTGCTTCCACTTGAAATAATTCAGTTCCAAGATCAATAAAATCAAAAGTACCATATACATTCATTTCAGATTGAGTTGTTGTAAAGATACTTCCACGTATCGGGAAGCTCGGGTCATTAGCAAGTGGAGCATCCTTATATTGAGTCCCGTACGGGAACACACCAGACGTTCCTGGCGCCGGTATAACCGGCAAGTTAGTCGGAATCAAATTAACTTTAATGACCTTCTCATAATAACTAGTTGAAGTTTGGTATACGATCCTTAGTTTGTTCTCCCCTGAGAAGAACTTGCTATAAACATCTGGAAGACTATAGCCTGCAGCCGATGTATCAATTTCAAAGTCAGTAACCAACGTAGAATTAGCATTCTGCATCAGTGGTATAGCAGTATTGTTGATATAGAAGAAAACAGATTGCATTACAGGAGTACTTGTCGTTGTCGTTCTATACTTAAACTTATCGAGATCTGTGATGTTGATGAACGATCCTTTTAGATCACCTAGGCTCTCCGTTAGCACAAAAGCAGCTTGGTCTCCCACAGGTTCAGTTGTATCAACATTAATAATCATGCCATCTACAGCTTTGTCATACTTGACGAAAGGTCCAGAGAGTAAATTAACTTTCGCAGGTGTAATTGCACCACCCGTTCCACCCATTCTAAAGTTGATAGTCTGAGTTCCTGTTGTGGGCATAGCTGAGAATTCATACACAACTCGATAGAAGTTCTTAGTAACTCCGTTTACGAGTTTACTCACCGACTTAACATCAGTAGCTGTTACGTTCTTCCTGGTGTTGGTCCAACCAGTTGTTTTACCATTACCCGCAATATCAATAATTTTCTCTATCTCTATCGGTTTTTCTGTGTCTTGATAAGCAGTAGGATTGCCTATTAATATTTCAACAGCAAACGGCATGTTAAATATATTGGTGCCTTCCAGAGTTGTTCCAGTTAGAGATTCATAGTTAACTCCATTATAACCTTGAAGATAATTAATCTCATGAATATAGGGTAACGTCCCATTTTGCAGCGTAAATCCTAATGAGGATGTTCCCTCTTCTGTTGGTGTAACATTTAGCTTCTTGTTCGATTCATTGACAGCCTTCAACTCTAGGTTGTATTGAACGTTAGGTTTAAGCGACCCATTATCTATAGGATCTTTCAACATTGAAGCGTCTAAAGCAGGAACATCATAAATAAAGAACGCATCTGTCGGCAAATATGCTGTCGGAGGAATCGCATATACGGATCCACTTACAGATGTGGAGCTTCCCGCACGCGTAAGCTTATAATTCACTTTAACCATCTTCGAATTATTAAGATTATTCGCAATGTTATTAATCGCTGGATCCGGGTGAGGCTGAGCTGGATCACCAATGACATCTGGATAGATCGCATTAGGTACGATAACCTTACCATCAATTATGACATTAGCTAATGTCTGATAGTTATATTGTGGGTAATACTCAATTGGCATGCCCTCGTTGGATCCTTCTTTGATATTCATATCATAGAAAGTAACCCCACCATTATAAAAAGCAATCTCTCTAGTCGTTTCAACCGTCTGGGAATTATTCTTCACTCGGATGGTGACTAAGTTTTTCCCCTTCTTCAGGTTAACAGGAGAGGCAACGAAACTGTTATTATTGCTCGGATTAACGTTATAGGTTTTACTATTACCATTAACGATAATGGTTACACTCTGGGCATTAGGTGCGTTACCCGTAAGACTAATATCATAATTATTACGTCCTTTAGAAGCGCTCGAATGAACGACAGTCGTTCTCCCCTCTTCAACAGGGAACGATTTGCCATCAATTTGGGCAACTAAGTTATAGAACAAAGGCCCATTACGGTAATCAATATAGTAGGAGTTGCTTACTTCTCCTCCTGATTGCAAACCTTTGAACGTAATTTTATTCATTCCAGGGAATAGTTCAAGATTGAAGATCGTTAGCGCAGTTCCGTCCAAAAACACATTGCTCGTCTGATCAACCTTAGAAGTCCCAAACACTTCAATAGGTAAAAGTGTGATCGGATCCACCTTATAGCTTACAACTTGTTGGATACTGTAGGAAATCGTAGACACATTAACATTATTAACAGAACCTTGAAGTGTGACCCGCGCATCAGTTGTCACTCGAGCTGCGGCATAAGTAGAGCCTTCGTTCGGAAATACAAAGCTTTCGTTCGTAACTGCCGCGTTCGCCTCCGGCGATTGAGCGGGAAACAATTGAAGCAGGAGTGCGAACACGAGTAATACTGAGCTGAATTTTTTTAACACAATAATTTCCTCCTTACATGTCTATCCCGGCATTATGGGTGTATCACTGTTATCGGACGCGAAGCAAGGAATATTTAGTCGAAAAACAAAAAATCCCTGAATCTCATGAGAGATTAGGGATTTTTCATCTATATTGCTTACTTTCCTCGCGTATCCGTATGAGGCTTCATGCGAAGTCTAGCCAGGAAGTCGAGAACCGGACGGCGGGTCTGGTCGACAATTCCGATAAGCTCGGCACCAATTTGTAAAAGGAATACGAGAGCACAGATTACGATAAAGGTAATCCAGTTACCTAAGCCTGTGTTCGATACGGTTGATTGAATAACTGCGCATCCACCGAAAAAGGCTGCGATTCCGTAGATGATTAATACCGTCTTACGATGACTAAAGCCGAGCTGCTGTAGACAGTGATGCAGATGCCCCTTATCTGGAGCAAAGATCGGTTTCTTGTGAACCCAACGACGAATGATAGCGAAGAAAGTATCCGACAACGGGACTCCAATAATGAGTAATGGAGTTACGAAGGAAACGACCGTAATTTGTTTGAATCCTAGCATTGACAACGTCGCCAAGGCAAAACCAAGGAAAAGTGAGCCCGAGTCGCCCATAAATATTTTCGCGGGATGAAAGTTAAAGAACAGGAACCCAACAACTGCGCCAAGCAAAACAGTTGATATCAAGACAACAGTGGAATTCCCCATTATAATACCCATTACTAGAATCGTGGCAATTGCGATCCCGGATACACCGGCAGCTAGCCCGTCCAATCCGTCAATTAAGTTAATTGCGTTAGTGACGCCAACGATCCAGAAAATCGTCAAGGGAATACTTAGCCACTCACCAAGCGGTTGCATGGCTGATCCAAACGGAATATTCAACAGGTCAATCTTAACGTCAAATCCGAATACAACAATACATGCTGCACCAATTTGTACGAGAAGCTTAAGCTTTGCAGATAAGTCGTACTTGTCATCCAACGCACCGAGTAAGACGATTAACGTCCCTCCAACGAGTAGCCCACTAATTAAATTGCGGTCATGTGCGCTAAGCGTGCCTTCCGGCAACCAAGGTAATATAAGTAACAAGCCCACCGTAAACGCAGCATAGATCGCCACGCCACCCAGACGGGGCATAATTCTCGTATGAACTTTACGCTGGTTCGGTATATCCATCGCACCTACACGGATCGCCAGCTTCTTAACAAGTGGTGTTAGGACAAGCGCAAGCACCAATGCTACTATAAATGAAATGAGTCCAATACCTAGCATCCAACCAGACACCATTTTACAACTCCCCTTTTTTTGCACCGGAATGAATTATACTCCCGTCACAAGGAATTCAACAAGGTGAACATTCAGTCGTTTTCCGCCATTTTGAATGATTTTCATCATTTTCATGAAAGTTATCGTGATTATTTGTTGTGTTTCAGGACTTTATCTCCGTCTTTAATGACTTTGAGAGCAAATTGCGGTAGCACGAGCATTCTTTTAAACCGGGAAGGCTCTTGCAAGAGCCTATAAAACCATTCCATACCTAATTTGCGAAATAATGCCGGAGCTCGCTTGAGCTTACCAGAGACGACGTCTAAGCTCCCCCCAATACCCATTACAACAGGAACATTGAGCACGGACTGATATTTCTCGATCCAAGGCTCTTGATTCATTGTAGAACGGGCAACAAACAGCAAATCTGGATTAGCAGCTCGAATAGCTGCCACGACTTCCCCATCATCCCTATCCGTAAAATAACCATCCCGATACCCAACGAAACGTATACCTGGAAATTGTTGCTTCAGCTTGTCATGAGCCGTTTGTAAAATTTCTGAAGAAGCACCCAGTAAATATACACTCCATTGATGCCGCTCTCCCTCACGTAAAAGCTCATGCAAGAGGTCAAAGCCTGCAACACGCTCTTGAACGGGTTGCTTTAACCGACGAGCTGCCCATACGACGCCTGATCCATCAGGAACAACAAGATCTGCTGTTGCCAAAGTATGATGGAAGGAGGGATTGTCCAATCCAACCATTAACATGATCGGGTTACCAGTAATTACACGTTGCGGTCGACGCGTTTCGATCGCTAGCTTCAGATACTCAACGGTTTCTTTCATACTCATTTTCGAAAAAGGGACGCCATATAATGAAACCGTTGGATACGGCTTCGGTTTCGGGTTCAATTTGAGTCACTCTCCAACTGTAAGGTGGTGTGGTTATGTGCTTATCCAGTGGTTATCCCCTCCGCTCAGGAGCCGGAGATAAAAGTCAGTAACATGATATTTGTCGGTATCCCACTCGCTCAGGAAACGGTGGGGTTAATTGAATGATCTAATCATAGATGATTTGATGTAAGGAAATGATTAAAAATAATTAATGAAATGATCAAAAGATACTCCAAGCATTAAAATAATGCATTTAAGCATTTAAATGATACAACTTATTGCTGTAACCGATTGTGCAATGAAATAAGATGTTTTTCATTTTTGATGCTCTTTTATTGAATAGTTCGGGTCCAAAAATGATGTTTACCTATACTATTTACGAATGAATGCGACAATTTGTTGCGCAGGTCGTCCTGCCTCTTGCTTAAGACGATTTATCAATGCGTCACAAGATTCATGCCAGTGTTCGGGATTACGCAAAATATCGATCGCCTGTTGAGACGCATATTCGAGATCTAGCGATTCCGTCGTGCCGATAGCACGTTGTCCGAGACGCTGGAGGAACTGGTCGATCTTGGGGTCGTACGATAGGCCGAGCAACGGAACATTCTGATTCGCCGCATAAATAAGCGAATGCAGGCGCATCCCGATGAGCAACGCGCATCGGCCGACCTCCCGCAGCATCAGCTGCGGGTCATCGTGCGCCGGGGCCAGCTCCAGCTGAGCTGCGACCCCGGAGCTCGCTAGCCGTTCCATCACGTAGCGCGACGCGTCCTCATCGGCGCCGCGATGGAACGGCAGGAAGCGCAGCCGGACCGCATGGCGTCCGGCGAGCGCTTCAAGCGCTGCAGCCGCGCGGTCTAGGTCCGCGCGGTCACTGCGCCAGAACCTGACGGACACGCCCACCACAGGTGGTGTGTCCTGGCCCTCAGCGGCGGCGATGCTGTCATCCGCCGCCATAGCTCCGCCGGCGCCACTAGCCGCCGGCAAGCCCATGACCGGATCCGGTACCACCTCGACGCTGGTTGGCGGAACACCATAACGTCGTAGCAGCATCGCCGACTCCTCATCGCGAACCGATACATAAGCAGCCTTCTTAAACGCACGAGCGATAAAAGGCTGGAACATTTTCCGGTTCACCGGGCCGATGCCCTGTGCGTATACAAACGTCGGTTTACCACACCATCTAGCCAACGCCATAATCCCTAGATAATACGGAATGGAGCCCAACCCCGTTGCATCCTGCAACAGGCTTCCGCCCCCACTTATTAATCCATCGCTATTTTTAAGCGCCCGACGTACTTCTCCAAGCTTTGTACGATGAACAGACTCCACACCATACTGCTTCTTCGTCCACTCTGGATCACCAGAAAGCACAATTGGCTCAACTCGAACTCCCGCATCGGTCGCTGCTTCTTCTAATGCCGTAATGATACTTTTTAATACTGCCTCGTCCCCACTGTTGCGAAAACCATAATACCCTGAAAGAACCAAGCGAAATGTTTTTCGGCCAGTTCCAGTTATTTTCTCTGCACGATGTCCGATTTTCCCCGCCCCTATCGTAAATATATCAGTCGTAGGTTACCCATTCTTGTCCGCGCCTACAAACTTCTGTTCACAATACTGCTATCCCTGAAAAAATAACGTTACCGCACCACTCGATTCCCGGTCATTGTTTCCCAGAAATTTGAATTAGGGTTACACCATCACCTTATTCTCAACCAGCGACTTCTCTTTTGGTCCTATGGATCACAATAACGCTATCGTATCACCTAATCCACATGAAAACCTACTCAAACACCACATTAACGTTATGCGATCACTCTATCCGCTTCATAACAAAAGTAGCCCATCCACCCCTGAGCGAAGGGGATATCGACCAAAGAAGTCGAAATCCCACACCAGCAAGCTCAAGCTACTTCTTGGATCGAACGCCCAGCACCGATGGTAACGTCACCCTTCACCCCTGAGCGAAGGGGATATCGACCAAAAGAGTCGAAATCCCACACCAGCAACTAAAGCGTCCTCTTAAACCAAATCAAATCCCCCACGCCATCATCAAAATGCTGGACGAAGGGGATATGTTTAGTTTGTTAAGACATTAGCTTTGAATCCTTAATCCATCTTGTCCAAATTTTCTCACAAACCTGCCAAGCTACGATAATGACCAAACCGATCAATACACCGATGCCCAAGCCGAGAAAAACTCGAATAAGCGATAACAGGAATGGCGTATGAATATGAGCGAAAGTATCGACCATAGATAGCTGGCCGATCGTTCCTGCAACTAGCAGAACCATTGCCCAACGATAGCGTAATGCAAGGAAAATCCCCACAAAGAACAGTGGATGACCACCCATAAATTCCTTAATACGTGGGCGCACCCCAAAAGTATTTTCCATTATTGATCTGAATTGCAGTTCAATTCCTGTGACTTGGCCACCATTACCCGTTCTGGACAAGTAATAGTATCCGACAGCACCAAGAATCCCGACACCAGCAATCCACATTACAGTAAGTGGCATCCCCAGTATCTTCCTCGCATTTCCCACAACCGTTTCCCCAGAACCATACAAGAAGACATAAATCGCAACTAGCCCAATTGGCACCAGATGTAACAGGCTCACACCACGGAACTGTTGCAGTACCAAGCTATACGAAATATGGTTAAGAAGCGCCACCATAAAAGGAACAGCGGCTAGTGATAGGATGGTCGTCCTAACTAAGAGCAACACAGCTCCGCCAAATCGACGTATGCTTGAAATTGGCTGATCTCCAGCACCTTCTCTAAGCACCCTAATTCGCTTAACAAGTAGCACAACCGACGCAGTTGGTGCGGCAATCGCCACTAGCAACGCTAAGGCTTGTACCATTAAAGTGGAACTTAACACATAGAGACCCGCTCCACCAATCGCACCAATCACAAGTCCAGGCAGTAACAATGACGGAATAAACAAGCCAAAAGTTAACGCAATCAGCGCGATTGCACCAAGAGCAGCAATTGCCCTCAAAATCATTTCCGAAGGTGCCTTATGCACATCGAATGATTTCGCCTCACCAACTTCAAATCCAAAATCCTTCAACTGCTTGACAACACCTGTTGAATCTTCATCACCTTGCAGAACATCAACAATGTTACCTAGCGGATGGGTCACTTGCCCCTTAATTCCATCTCTAACCGCGATTGCATTCAAATATAACAAGCGCATATTGCGATCTTTGACCGCTAGAATAAGTCGATCTTCCAAAACAGGCTTCTTGATCACTGACATCTCGGCTTCTCCAACGGAGTGAGCTCGGATCGCATTATAACCTAGAATGTTAGCAAGCTTAGACATACCCTTCTGCGGAACCTTCAAGTTCTCGAATATCCCAACGCCGATATTGTGCTTTTGGAGTTCGCTCGCGAACCGTTGCACACCACCGAATTTTAAGCCTTTGCCAAAACCCGTAACGGCTTCACCATCGAACAATACCCGAGTAACACCGAGCTCTTGGAACGATTGTAGCCACTTGTCAACTTCTACAGGATCAAAAGGTACAAAGCGATCCGACAACCTAGGTACGATCATGAATCCGGCATCCTTCAACATCTTCATCGCAATCGGATTTGGCTGCATCGGACGAATATAAGCATCATCATATCCCATGCTCAATCGCACACCCGAATGGTCTTTGATCGTCCAGTTTGTAACCTCTGCACCATGATGTTGGAAAGCCCACTCGATAATCGGACGAAGTGTCTGCTCATGCTCAGGTTTGTTGAAGACGACATACGTACCGTTATCCTCAGGAGGAGATACTCGGTCTTCAAGTAATGCAGCTTGCATGGCATTGTATACGTTAACTTCTCCCGCCCAAGCTAGCTCCTCTAGCGTACTTTCGAATACTGCCATTCCATTTACGCCAGCATCCTTCAGAAGCTTCAATTGCTCTTGAACGAACTCTTGGGGATGCGCCTGCGTATTCCCAACTTGGAGCAAGTCTCGATAATCCATCACTATTGAATATTGGTCCGCCGAAGTTTCCGTCTGCACTCTTGCGTACATGACCGGCAACGCCGCTACTACACCAACTAGCACGACCCACCATAGCCACTTCGCCAATCTTGTGTTCCATGTGTTCAGCCATTGAGGCACAACGGTCACTCCTTTATTTGTAACTACTTAGGCAACAGAGAGCTAATCGATAGAATCGACTAACGACTAACTCCCTCCCGTTTTACCTAGTCCAGCGAATCTACTCGAGCCATAACAACCTCAGCAAGCTGCTTCAAGGCAGCAGAAGCTTCACTAACCCCTGTACCTCGTACCGCAAAATAAACCTTTATCTTCGGCTCCGTCCCTGATGGACGCAAACAGAACCAGGATCCGTCTGCAAGCATGAACTTCAATACATTTTCAACGGGTAGACCCTCAAGTCCCTTTGCATAGTCCAGAACCTGAGTGACCGCCACACCGGCAATGTGCTCCGGAGGACTTACACGCCAATCATTCATAATCGCTCCGATTTGCTCCACGCCGTTCTTGCCTTTAAGTGTACGAGACTCCAGCTTTTCCAAATAGGTTCCATACTCGGCATAGAGCTCAAGCAATACTTCGTATAAAGTTTTGCCTTGTGATTTATAATAAGCGGCCGCTTCACAGATCAATAGAGCAGCAACAACCGCATCCTTATCACGCGCATATGTACCTGTTAAGTATCCATAGCTTTCCTCGTATCCAAATAGAAATTCATGAGATCCAGAAGCTTCGAACTGCGTCATCAACTCACCAATATATTTGAACCCCGTTAACGTACTGAACACTTGGCAGCCAAAAGCAGCAGCAATGTCAGCGCCCATCTCACTCGTTACAATAGTCTTAATGACCGCTCCATTAGCTGGTAGATTCCCTTGCGCCTTTAAGTTAGACAACAAATAATTTACCATAAGCGCGCCTGATTGGTTGCCCGACAAGACCACAAACTCACCTTGATCATTTTTTACGACGGCACCCATCCGATCACAATCCGGATCCGTACCTACGATAATATCTGCGCCCGTTTCCTTCGCAAGCTTAATGGCCAGCGTGAAGGCTTCTTGCTCTTCCGGATTCGGAGATTTAACCGTAGGGAACATTCCATCCGGCTGCTCTTGCTCTGCTACGATGCTTACGTTCGAGAAGCCTGCTTGTGCAAGAACCTGTTGAATCGGGAGGTTACCTGCTCCATGTAGAGGTGTAAAAACAACTCCAAGTTCTCCGCCAGCTCCATCCTTGAGCATTTGGGGTTGAACGGTTTGCGCCACAACGGCATCAACAAACCGTTGATCAGCCTCTTCATGTAACCAACACAACAAGCCCTGATCTTCCGCTTCAGCTTGTGTTAATCGTTTCACTTCGTCAAAGGAGCTAATCTCACGAATTTGATTTATAACTTGTTCCGCTTGATGAGGGATTAGCTGACCACCATCAGCGCCGTATACCTTGTAGCCATTGTATTCAGGCGGATTATGACTTGCGGTGACGACAATGCCACCCGTCGCCTTCAGATCACGCACCGCGAACGACAGCTGCGGCGTTGGTCGTAAGGAACGGAACAAGTAGGTGCGTATCCCGTTTGCCGCAAGAACACAGGCAGCCTCTAAAGAAAACACATCGGAATTCATGCGCGAATCATGTGCAATAACAACAGATGGGGTAGAGGATTCGTTCAGCAGAAAGTTTGCAAAACCTTGTGTCGCTTTACCGATCACATATCGATTCATGCGATTCGTGCCCGCACCCATTACTCCACGTAAACCACCTGTGCCAAATTCAAGATCGCGATAGAAACGATCCTCAATCTCTCCTATTTGGCCCTTGATTAGTTGTAGCTCATGCTTCGTATGCTCATCTATGTTGGGATCATTTAACCAAGCTTCATAAATAACCTGTGGATTCATAGTCAAGGATAATTTCCCCTTTCAAATTTACTTAAGCTTTAGATGGGTCGGACAAAGCAAACATAAGCTCGCCTTCTGCAACAACTACATCTCCAACACGAGCAGTACCGCGGCCTTTGCCGATTGGTCCCTTCAAACGTGTCACTTCAAGCTCCAAAATAAGTGTATCACCCGGTTTAACTTGACCACGGAATCTAAATCCATCAATACCTGCGAAGAAGCCAAGCTTTCCTTTATTCTCTTCAAGCGCTAGCATCGCGACTGTTCCTACTTGAGCAAGCGCCTCAACGATCAATACCCCAGGCATAACCGGATATCCTGGAAAATGTCCTACAAAAAACGGCTCGTTCATCGTAACATTTTTAAGTCCAACAGCACGTTTACCTGGCTCAAGCTCCAAAATACGATCAATCAATAGAAACGGGGGGCGGTGTGGGATTAACTCCTGAATTTGTACAATGTCCAACATCATTAATTCCTCCAATTATTATCCTATTTAGATGCACATTAACGCATAAGCCGCCTATGTGCGGCAAATAATACAATCATCCTTAAGGTGGTCTGCAGCCGCCAAGGTTGATATAAGAGAGCCTGCCGCCGCACAACGATTAGTCGGCGGTGGGTTCTTTTGTGGGACAATAAGTCTAAGTGAGACTAAGATACCCTATTTAATGTTTTGAATTTCATGAAGTAAATAACCGAGGCAACGAAAGATAAAACAATTCCGCACCATAATACAGCGACTCCTCCAGGCCCTTCAAAGAACATCAGCGTAATAGCCACATAATAGATTACTGTCGTCGCTTTCCCGATTAGGTTTGCTGGCACTGTCTTAAAACCCCTGAAATGATAGATAGCTGAACCGATGATCATTACCAATTCTCTGAATGCCATAGCTATGAATGCCGCTAAAGGGAGCACGCTCTTCATCAAAAGCACCAAGATGACCGCGAGCATCATTAGTTTATCCGCAAGTGGATCTAACATACTGCCTGTAGCGGTAACCTGTCCACTTCGACGAGCGATATATCCATCTAAGAAATCCGTGAATCCAGCCAATAGCAAAATACAGAGGGCAGCAATCGTCTGATCATTCAAATATAAAACCACAAAAAAGGGGATTAACACAAACCGGGACATCGTCAACATATTGGGTACATTCATCCCCCGTTATCCCCCTTCTCACTTACTTTCCCCGTCATTATCCCATTCACCTCTACAAATGAAAACTCCCCAAGCGGAAGCCGGGGAGTTGCCGTCCCGGTTGCAGGGCGCAGGCCAGGCATCAGCCGCCCTCCGCGAACACGAGATCATACATATGCTTCCATGTGTTGAAGTCGAATACATCTGATAAGGGCTTGTCCCCCAAGATGACATATCCGATCGCCAAACCAACGATTAGAGCTATAATACAAAGCACTGGGATTATTAACAGTTTAATGCTCATCCAAATGATCTGGGCAATAACCCTACCTGAGGACTTATTGCTAGGTTCATTCGAACGGGTAGCTGCTGTCATGAAGCTTTCGTCTCCTTCACCATACAACGTCGCGGATAACATTCGTATCTGTATCCGCTTGTAGACTCAACCTCGCAGGTTATTCGCCATTCCCATCATCTGTTCACTAGAGGAAATCGCCCTTGCGGTCAGTTGATAAGCACGTTGCACGATCATCAAATCAGTCATTTCATCAGCCATATTCACGTTTGACTGTTCTATGAAGCCTTGTCTAACAGATACATTTCTTTCTCCGTTAGGCAATAACGCTGCATCACGAACGACATTATTCGGATTAACGCCTTCCGGAATTCCGAATAAGTTATCTGCAACGGTCCGCAACAAATCAGAATTGGTGACCTCAACCAATTTCAGTGAGCCGAGTTGAATCGGGGCTACACCTTCACTACTTACTGCTGTTAACGTACCGTCAATTGCAACGCTAAGATCATATCCAGCTGGAACACGGACGAAGCCCTCACCGTTACCCGTATTCGCAACAACATGCTGCCCTGAATTCGTAACCAACAGCCGATCTCCATTTGCAGCCGGAGTCAATTGGAACGGGCCACTGCGTGTGAATGCCCGAGGCCCACCAATATCTCCCGTAGTTCTTACTTCAAATAAGCCGTTACCTTCAATCGCAAGATCTGTCATCAGGCCCGTCTCGGACAAAGGACCTTGAGTCATGTCGGTTTGCAAGGAAGCTAATCGGGCACCCCATCCTTGGGTAAACCCAAGTGGTGTCCGTCTCCCAGCTTGATTAAAATCCTCTGTATGAGGATTCAGGCTCGTCATTATATCTTCGAAAGCAGCCGATTTACGTTTATATCCGGCTGTATTCATATTAGCCATATTGTCAGCTAGCATATCTAGCTTGTATTGAAGGGCACCCATAGAGACGGACGCAGTTATCATGGAGTTGTTCACTTAGGAGTTCCTCCTTATCGAATGTATTATACACGGCCTACTTCGTTCACAGCTTTTTCCAAGCTACGATCATAAGCCTGAATAACTTTCTGATTCGCTTCATAGGCGCGGAGAGCTGCCATTAAATCAATAGATGACTGAGCGGCATCCACGTTAGAGCGCTCCAGATAGCCTTGACGAACTTCAACTCTGTCCCCTGCAGCAATCTGATTAATGCCTGCTGGATCACCCGCATAACGGAAGCGCCCATCCCCTTGACGAAGAAGCATGTTAGGGTTGTCCACTCGCACAATACGTAGCTGAGGTGCACCTTGCAGCGGTTGCCCGCTAGTGGCATCAAGCAATCTACCATCCCCGGACACAGTCACCCGTTCCCAAGGAACCGTCACTACGATCGGATTACCATTAGCGCCTACGACCTCATTGCCATCAGCAGTTAACAGCGTGCCATTCGGATCGGTCTTGAAGCTACCGTCCCTCGTATATTGCTCTTCACCTTGTGCGGACAAGACAGAGAAATAAGCTTGAGGTTTATAGGTTACAGCACCATTCTGATCCACGGACTTGCCTGATTGATCGAACGTAGAGCCAGCAATCAACAGATCGGATACAAGAGCTAAATCCTGACTACGATAAGTTTGCTGCAAATCTCCCTGTTGCATTTGCAAGAGGTTCTCTTCCGCGAAAACTCCCAAACTTAGCTTGCCCACGCTTCCTGCAGGTGGGTTTGCCCCCCCCATTACTGAAATGAGAGTTTCAGGGAATGTACGAGTAACCGCACTACTCCCTTTAAATCCGGGCGTATTGAGATTCGTGATATTGTTCGTGATCGTGTCATGACGTCGTTGCTGAGCCAGCATCCCCGAAGCAGCTGTGTATAAACCTCTTAACATGGAGTATCCCCCTAGCCCCGCTTACGGGTCATTTTATCCAGATGATCGAGCATAATCCCGGTTCCTTTAACGACGCAATGCATCGGGTCTTCCGCTATAAGCACAGGTACCTTAATCTCGTCCGACAACAGCGCATCTAGTCCATTTAGGAGCGCACCGCCACCAGTCAGGATAACCCCACGGTCAATAATATCCGCGGATAATTCCGGTGGCGTGCGTTCTAATACAGACTTAGTCGAGGCTACGATCGACATAATAGGTTCCCACAATGCTTCACGTACTTCATCCGAATGAATCGTTACTGTGAGCGGAAGCCCCGTCACCATATCTCTACCGCGAATATCCATCTCTTCTCTACGTCCGTCGAGGTATACGGTTCCAATCTTGATCTTGATATCTTCACTCGTACGTTCGCCGATTAACAGCTTATACTTGTTCTTTATGTATCTCATAATCGCAGCATCGAACTTGTCCCCTGCGACTTTAAGAGAAGAGGCGGTTACGACGTCGCCCATGGAAAGAACGGCAACATCCGTCGTACCTCCGCCTATATCAACTACCATATTACCGCTAGGTTGGAAAATATCCATACCCGCTCCGATCGCAGCAGCCTTCGCTTCTTCCTCAAGGAACACTTCCTTGGCGCCGCTTCTCTCAGCTGCTTCGCGGATCGCTTTCTGTTCAACCGACGTTATGTTCGTCGGTGCACAGATGAGTATTCGCGGGCGACTGTACCAGTTCTTGCCTCCAACACGTTGAATGAATGCTTTAAGCATCATATCCGTTACTTCGAAGTCGGCAATAACACCGTCTCTAAGCGGACGAATCGCAATAATATTGCCAGGGGTACGACCCACCATCCGGTGGGCTTCCTCGCCTACCGCAAGTACTCTACGGGTATCGCTCTCAATGGCAACAACAGAAGGCTCGTCGAGCACGACTCCCTTACCCTTTACGTGTATAGATACGTTCGCCGTACCTAGATCTATGCCGATGTCTTTGCTAAACATGCGCTTATTATCCCTCACCAAATATGAAGTGTCTGCTATTGTAATAGTATAATATTCGCCACTTAAGCCGCAATTCCTTTTTTTCCAGTCGACAACTTCAGCAAAATTATGCTTTTCCCGCCGTCATAACTTCCCGCTTTTTGATCGTCGTCTTCTTGTACTTGATTTTGGTTGCTTCTCCCCCCCTTAGGTGCCTGATCGACTTATGATACTCGAGTATGTGCTTTACCTGGTCCGCCAAGTCTGGATTAATCTCCGGCAGCCGCTCAGTTAGGTCCTTATGCACCGTGCTTTTGGAGACGCCGAATTCTTTAGCAATCGTACGCACCGTATGGCGCGTCTCCACAATGCATCGGCCAATCTTGATCGTGCGTTCCTTGATGTAATCGTGCACGCTCCCGCCTCCCTGCTGAAATAGATTGGTACAGTATATGAGGAGCGCGGTCACTTATTCTAGGTTGCCAAGCCTTACAAGCTAGGAAAGTCCTTTTTTTGACTCAATTTATAGGTCCAACAGGCTCTACTGTGCATCTTTAGCCCTAAGAAAAAAGACAGAAGGGGTTTCCCCTTCCGTCTTTTAGGACAGGTATATTCGTTTATTTGTCGGCTTTTCCAACGATCACGATATTCATATGCTGTTGCAAGTCCAGCAAATATGGAATTTCAGTTGCCAAACCATCTGCATCGCAATAAATTTGTACGATCGGACGTTGAATAGGTCGACCCGCAGTCTCCATGACCCTAGCCAGCTGTCCACTACTAAGCCTCACAAGCGTTGAAACCGGATAAATGATGACGTGTTTCAGGAAATCCTCGATTAACCCTTTTTCAAATTCATAATTGCCCGAAGCAAATAGGTACTCTATCGCTTCCCCTGGGCCATAAGCATTCCGATGATGACGAGGAGAACCTATCGCGTTATACACATCTGCAATGCCGACGATTTGTGCGAATTCAGGGATGTTATCTTTCGTCATCCCTAAAGGATAGCCCGAACCCCGGTAACGCTCATGATGGAGTAAAGCGCATTGAGCAGACGCTATGGGAATTTCCTTAATCCCTTTCAACACTCTATAACCTTCGTTTGTGTGCTGACGAAGGATGTTGAGCTCCGATTCTTTCAGATCACGATTCACCTTCGTGAAATCCGTAGGCAATCGGGTCATACCAATATCACAAAACAAAGCTCCTACAGATAACTCATAGAGCTTCGCACTATCATAATTTTTGGCAGTCCCCATGATACTGGAGCAAAGCGTCACATTAAGAGCATGCTCGAACAACATACGATCTGTCAAAATCATGACACCTAGCTCTTCAGCCAACGCGGGCTGCGAGGTGATCTCCATGAGAATATCTCGAAACTGTTGTCGGAAGGTTGCTTCCGGAAATGGGAGAATAATATGATCCAGCAATAAACTTCTATCAATAAATTCCGTGACGAGCCCTATCGCTTCCTTACGAGAAGCTTCATTATTCTTCATCTCATTGATATCTTGACGAACCCACGAATCAACAACTAAAGATCGCTTTTTCTTAACGAGCTCAGCTTCCTCAGCTATCACGGAATCACTCAAATGAACGTGCTTAACCCTGAGCGTTCTAAGTCTATTGATATATTGCTCTGTAAGAATAGTACCCGCTTCTAGCATAACTACACCGTTATTCCCTTGAACCGACTTCTCTAGTAGGTCTCCGATCTTCAGTTCCGATACACCAACAATTCTCATGGTTCTCTACCTCTCCATCGGAATCTACTGAGCCACTATCATCTTTGGTAAAAATTATGACATATTTAGTCTATTGTTGTCGAGATTGCAATAAAAATAGAACAATTCTATCGCAGCTTATGCGATAGAATTGTTCTATTCTTTCATCATTTTCTTACTTCGCAGCTTTAATCAAAGTGCTTGGATTAACAGAAAGACCGTTGTTGAGTACTTCGAAATGTACGTGAACGACTTCTTGCGGTTCCAGTTCGCTCTGGCCTGCAGAAGCGATCACGTCTCCTTGCTCGATTTCGTCGCCAACTTGAACTTTAAGGTCGGTCAAGCTTTGGTAGACAGTGACTAATCCTTGCGGATGCTCAATCTGCACCTCGTATCCGTTTGTCGGCGTTTGGCCGGCAACCGTTACCTTACCGCTTAGAGCAGCTAGGACATCGAATGACTTGGCGTCCTTGCGTGCCAAATCCGTAGCCATATGTGCCGAGAAGGTGCTATTGTACTCTACCATAGCTGCCTCTCGTTCTTGCACAGGAGCCGTTGCATCATAGAACGGAACAATCGTAGTCATGTCTTCCATTTTGTTTACTGGCCACCGAAGTGTTTCTCCGTTAGCCATTACTGCTGTTGCTGCTGGACTTGATTGCCCTTCAGCGGCCGCTTCGCTCTCGACACCTGTTAGACCAGGAACAGCTCCCGGATCTTTTGAACTCGTTCCCGAATTCATCCAGAGAATCGTAACGATAATTGCTGCCGCGGCCATGTAAGCTGCAGGGAATACCCAGCGCTTGGAAAGGAACTTCTTCCATCCGGTAGGCCTGACAGCGGGAGACGAACCCGCAATCGACTTGTGCGACTCTTCCATTTTACGTGGTGTTTTGTTACTTCCATCATTCATTATTATCATCACCTCAGTAACCCATTGTTGCCAGGTTAAGAGGTTTTATACCTGTTTACTTTGAAAGATTACAATATTTATAACATACCAGTCTCTAATCTCATTACTGATAGCTGCTCAATAGCTTCGAAACTTCCTCCAGGTCGATTCCAGAATAATAGTATTCGATGATCTGACGAGCCGAATAACCCTCTTTCGCCATCCCTTCCGCCCCCCATTGACTCATCCCAACCCCATGCCCGCTGCCATATGTAGTTACATAAATCTTGTTATCTTTAATCTTCCAATCGAATGCAGCAGATCGCAGCCCTAATCTACGACGAACTTCCACTCCAGTAAGTTCTTCCGATCCCACTAACAACCGCTTAACTCTGTGTCCACCAGTCAAATCTAGAATGCGTATCGCCTTCGTCCCTGCTTGGCTTGCATTAACTGAGACGGATTCGACACCTAACTGAGTATAGAAATCTTCTAAAGACATCTCTACCGTCTCTTCGGCTCTCGGGGATTCTTCCTTATCCCATGGGCTAGCTACTGAACGCAAGTAGGGAAGCTTTGTCGAGAAAACCTCCTCCGAATCCTCTGTAAACCCATTACTTGTTGAGAAAAATAGAGCTTCTATCGGCTCATCACGATAAACAATGATTTTACCCTTAGTCCCCTTGACCGCCTCTTCTACTTTTAACACACCTTCCCTATCCTCTTGTTTCAATTGCTGCATTTCAGATAAAGAACGATATACTTGATGGGTTTGCGTATCCGTTACATCTGCGTTGCCTACCGGCACCCCTGTGCGATCATTCAGCCATAGCTTTCGAACAATATATGTTCGAGCTGCTAACGCCTGGGCTTGCATTGCTGCTGGTTCGAAATCTAAAGGCATCTCCGCAGCAACTACCCCTTGGACATAAGCTTCAAGTGAAACTGTCTCCACTGTCTGAGACTCTGACAAATACACTCTTATATTAGGTTGTCCCTTATTGAAGTCCGCTTGGGAGCCAGAAGAGTTCTCTATTGACTGATTCTCAGCTAAACTCTCAGTTGACCTCACCGTCTTCGATAGCAACGATGCTGGTTGCTCATTATTTAGACCTGTCGCTATTCCACCTGAATTCATTGTCCCCCCGCCATGCAGCACAAGCCACAGCATCATAGACATTAGCGCTCCACATGCGAATGAGAACCAAAGCTTTCTCGGCTTCACCGGCCCACCCCAGCTGATTATCAATTTTCGGAGGCAGGTAGCCAATAGTTGTAAGTATAACTTCCCATGCCCGCCAACCGATGCTTTCAAAATATGCGAGATTCAGAACAGGTAGAACCTAGTTCTCCGTCCACCAGAATCTGATAATCCTCTCATTTTCCTCTCCACGTATCTCTGCGTCTCCCTCTCTATCACCCTCGTACTCTCTGTCGTTTTGCCTTTTCACGGTATCCCCTTGGCTCAGGTTCCTTCGTTCCTCTCCTTTTCACGGTATCCCTTTGGCTCAGATTCCTTCGATCCTCTCCTTTTCACGGTATCCCTTTGGCTCAGGTATTCACACAATACTTAACTCTAATTTGTTAAATATTGTAACACCCTCTTTAAATCTAACCCCAAGTTTGGTATTATAAAAATAAGAACAAACGTTCTATTTCTTTCGGAAAAAGGAGCATCATTCGATGAGCTTGAGACTAGAGGCCGAGGCTTTCAGTGCATTCTGTAACCGATTTGACAAGGAAGAAGTGTGTATTATCGCCCTTTTCGAAGCCAAGTGGCCAAACGGATTTCACTGCCCTCACTGTCAGCACCCTAGTTACTATCTCATCTCTACGCGAAGACTACCTCTATATGAATGTCGTTCCTGCAAAACGCAAACCTCTCTAATAAAAGAAACAGTAATGGAAGGGAGCCGAACTTCACTCCGACTGTGGTTTCAAGCTATCTATCTCCATTCAAGATCTAGCAGCGTCAATGCACTTCAATTATCAGACCTCATCGGAGTCACCTACAAGACCGCCTGGCTTATTTGTCATAAAATCCGCCACGCAATGAGTCGTACGGATTCTGCACATTTATTAACTGGGATCGTCCGAGTCACAGATGGAATCTATTGCAAGCGAATAACTTCAACGTTCGATTGGCACAAACAAGAGCAGCCCATTCTTATAGGTGCATCCAACGATGAAGTCGGAAATATCGGATACATTAAAATAAAGCTCCAGTCCAAGCTTCCTTTACGAGACAAATATGATTGCCCTGATACTCAACCATTCCTACGCAATCACGTCGATCCTCTAGCCACCAAGAACACGATAATAACTAGAAGATATCGGCGATATGGAAAACCGATAGACAAGACCTTAGTCATGGAAAGCCATCATGCGACCTGGTGGATAGGACGTTTATTTAGAGGTGTTGGCCCTAAGCACTTGCAAGCATATTTAGATCAGTATTGTTACCTTTCCAATCATGGAATCGAGGTAGTGTTCAACCATCTCTTAGACGCCTGCTCTACAACGCATACAATTATCTACTCAGTTCTGATTGGCCGTTCGACTACGATACGCTCCTTGAAACGATTACGAAATTCCGTTCGAGTATCACAACAAACCGGGTAAACAATCTTCTAGATACAAAGAGCGATCTACTCTGGTACTATACCGATGACTTATCTAGTATCTGCAGTTGCTCTTGCAGTTGCTCTTGCACCCCACTGCCCCCCCCCTCTATTCACCTTCCTGAGCGAAGGGGATACCGTCAAAAGGGATAAAACCACAAAGGAGAACCAAGAAGCAGCCCTCGACAAAGCCTATTTCATATAAAAACCAATACAGAAAAATCCCCAAGCCAGAAATAGGCAAGGGGATCAATATTAGGCAATATAACAGATAAGTATAAGAACAAGCATTTCATTATCGACGTATTTGCAAATCCGAAAATTAAGCGAGCGTCGGTTGAATGTTGCGGATTCCGATTTCTGTCGGTGCCGCTGAGCGATGTTCTAATTGCTGAAGCAGATTTTCCGGTTTTAGAGAAGCTTGCTCAGATTCCTCCAGAACATCTTCTGGAGAAGGTGCACGATAAATATCTGCACCAAGTGCAGCAAATTTATTCACAATGTCCATGTAACCACGTTCAATGTGATGGATTCCGCTCACTTCAGTACTTCCATCCGCCACCAAGGCAGCACATATGAGCGCAGCTCCTGCTCTCAGATCAGTCGCACATACGCTAGCTCCGGACAATTTGGCGCCACCTGTAACAATGGCGGTACGTCCATCCACTTTAATCTCGGCACCCATTTTGATCAATTCATCCACGTGCATGAACCGATTCTCAAACACAGTTTCCGTAACAATGCTCGTTCCGTCAGCAGCTAACAGAAGAGTCATCATCTGCGCTTGCATATCTGTCGGGAAACCTGGATATGGCAATGTCTTAACATCCACCGCACGCAGTGGGTTAATGGCTTTTACACGAATTCCGTTCTCGTCACATTCGACGACAACACCCATCTCTTCCAATTTAGCAACAATTGGCCCCAGATGATCGCGAATTGCACCTTCAACATACACATCTCCACCCGTAATAGCCGCAGCAATCATGAAAGTTCCCGCTTCGACCCGATCAGGAATTACGTGATGCTCCGCACCATGAAGCTGCTCAACACCCTCAATACGAATAATGCCTGTACCCGCTCCGCGGACTTTAGCTCCCATTGCATTAAGGAAATTAGCAAGGTCCACGATTTCCGGTTCTTTAGCTGCATTCTCGATAATTGTCGTTCCGATTGCGGTAGTGGCTGCCATCATAATATTTTCTGTAGCACCTACGCTTGCAATATCCAAGTAAATTCTTGCACCGCGTAATTTACCTTCCACACTCGCTTCAATGGAGCCTTGACCGAATCCGATCTCCGCACCCATCGCTTCAAAGCCTTTTAAATGTTGGTCAATGGGACGCGTTCCAATTGCGCAGCCACCCGGAAGAGAAATAGTTACTTTCCCCAAACGTGCCAGCAATGGACCCATAACCAAGAATGAAGCTCGCATTTTTCTAACTAATTCATATGGCGCTTCACAGGAAGTCAGTGATTCAGCATTTAATTTTACAGTTCCGTCACCTTGCTGGGCATTTACACCCAAAGCGGCAAGCACTTGCAAGATGTTCTTAACATCGTCCAAGGCGGGAGCATCATGAATGACACTGGACCCCTTCTCCGCTAATAATGCAGCGGCCAGGATCGGAAGAACGGAATTTTTAGCGCCGTGCACGCGGACTGTTCCCGATAGGACACGTCCGCCGCGGACGATGATTTTGCTCATGGGTGGTTCCCTCCGCGCGTTATAGATTCATTCCGATGCTTCAGCATGACAACTAAAGCACGAAAAACCCAAATTTTATCATACCACTTAGTCCGCCATAGACACAAGCGGCATTTTCTGGGGTTATCCCTTACTTTTCGACTTCATTCGTCCACTTGATGATCAGATTGTACGTTTTGAATATTATTACCCATTCTTATCATTCCGTCGCATCCATTTTGAAAAAATACGACATCATGAACCAAATAGCCATTTTAACGTACCTACCCACGTCCAATAATCTAGAACGAACTGAGCGACTAGTTGCCCGAGTCCTACTGCAAGTAACAGTTGCAGCACTCTAGCCCGCGGGCCTCTTGGCTGGCGTAAAATCTTATCAAAATTAATTTCTTGTATAACAATCCATGCCACAACCACACAGCCTAAAGTGACGAATATCGAAAATACGCCATTCCATCCCGCCATCTCGAATAATCCTGCATCGTCACCCATTACCTGAAATACCCTCCCAGCCTGCAATTATAACTCCAACCTGCCCACTACATCCCAAAAGTTAACTATTTGTAATATACAACTTAAGCCCATAATACTCATTCCGGTTAGAACGATCACCAGTCACCTTCACATAGTAAGATCCCGCTTGTAGCATTTCCTCGCCGGAAATAGCGGTTTGACCTTCCTCATTGATCCATTTCTTTATCGTTTGCAGCTTTTTATCCCTTAATTCTACTCTAATTGCCGTATTACCAGGAATCGGGTTGATTGACAGCTTAACTTTCTGCTTTTTATTTAGAGTGAATTTGTACCAATCTTGGTCTTTAGTCGTATTGATCAACCCGTTGTAAATTTTACCGGGTGAAAGCGGGGTCGATGTTAATGGACTTTCATTAGGTTCGTAAAAATCTTCCTTCTCGGTAATATATTCCAAAGAGGCGGCATATGTCCCGATTACCGCTTCTGGGTTTGACGAAGCTGCATTAGAAATCCGAAAGTAGTATTTGCCAGCCTTCGCATTGTTCAGAATCCATTGCTCATTTCCACCATCTCCACGTTCATCCACAAGTATTTCATTAGAACCAACTTGCTGTATCATTAACTCGGGATCAATTCTTGTTGTATCCGTCGAAACAGATAGCTTCAGAATTCCTGGCTTGGGAAGTGTCACAACAAACCAATCCTTATCCCCGCGTTGATGGAATGATCCAACCCATTGCTGGCTTCGTGGGGGAAGAGTACTTGCGGATGCTGCACTATCATTAGGTTCCTTCGCATCCGGTTTCATCGTAAATTGAGATTCCAGTCTGTATTCATCAGGAGATTGAGCATTAGCTTGAACATTAAGTGATGAACTCTGCACCTGCAACCAGTATCGCCCTTTTGTTACCTCCCATTGCTTAAGTAAACCTTTTGAATTCGAATTGTCTACTGTCACGCTTTGAGGTTGTATAACTTTTGTCTTGCTGTTATATAGTGAGATACGAACATCATCGCCTCGTACACGGTACGTGCCATCATAAGGTGCTTCAAACGTATACCAATCCACGTCCGTCGGACTTCCCCAGCTACTCACTATTTCTTTACCCAATGGAAACTCACTTGCATCGACCTTATCGTCGTTAGGCTCACGCCAATCAATGTCCGAGTCGACTTGTACAGCATTGATCGCCGAGATTAGTCCATAACCCATATTAGGGTTCCAAACAGCTTTTCCGCTTTGCTCGGCAGTTCTCCTCAATGTTTCGCGTAGACGAATCGGCGCCCAATTGGGATGAACGGCTTTAATCATAGCAGCAGTGGCTGCAACTTGAGGCGCTCCCATAGAAGTCCCCTCCATGACAATCGTTCCACCGTTAATCGCCAACGTTTGTATTCTCCACGAGGCACTTACGTCATTTTCCGAGCCGGATGTCGATTGTGAGACGGGCTGCTTATCCTCTGATCCGGCAACAGCCAGTACAGTTGGATAGGCTGCGGGATATTGCACAGCTGCTCTAGCACCAAATAGAGCTGCATCATTACCACTCGCCGCTACAAGCAGAACACCATTTTTCTCCGCATACTCAACAGCTTCGCGCAGTCCAGGAGCATCACGTCTCAATCCGAGAGATAAGACAACTATATCCGCCCCTTGGTCTACGGAATATCGTATTCCTTGGGTGAGCTTCTCTTCATTGCCTGATCCAAATTGATCAAGTGCCTTAACTGGCAGAAGCTTGCCTTTCCATCTTCCTTGACCCGTTGAAGATTCTCCCGCTTTCGCAACGGCAACAATAACTCCAGCTACTGCAGTACCGTGTCCATTATCATCTTGAGCTGTTTTGCGCTCATTTACTAGATTCTTTCCTTCAAGTAGATAGGGCTTCAATTGGGGGTTATTGTAATCAACTCCCGTATCCACAATCGCAATTGTAGATAGAACGTCCACATCCATTTTGGCCCAGGCTTCCGGAATTCCAATAGCCTTAAGATAATTAGGAATTGGAGGACTGACTGACATCAGAACCTGAGGCAGCACGCCCTCCTCAGAAATGCGTAATTCTGCCGTCTGCACCTCATTGAATATCTGTGAAGTGTGTGAGGGCTTTAAGACTAGAACGTCCATAGGTGAAAGTAAGGCAGTAGAACAACACACAAATACAGACGCCATCACTAAGTGAAAGGGGACTCTGAGTTTACGTAACATTCTGCTTAACCTCATGTTATTTAACAGCTAAATCACACCTTTATAGCACACTTAATAAAATCATATAGTTAATCTTTCGATTTTCGACAGCGATTCCCTTCTTTCGACCGTAAATTCATTCAATTGTTTCTTTCCCGACAAATAGAATAGAGTAGGCAACACGCCCTTTCAATACGGAGTGAAACGACTCAGTATATGTTCTGTTCATATTCGATATGCCCATATCAAAAAGCCATAAAAAAGGCAGACTCCAAGTCTTCGACTTGAAATCCGCCACCCTTAAATAACCAGGTTGAATTAGGTTAATCAAAATCTTTTACAAGAAAAGATCAGTAGGCAAGGAGAATAACCGATCTAACCATTCCAATATCGGCACTGGCAGGAACCCAAGAGCCAGAGTCGCAATCGTGCAAATCCATATCGTGATCGCAGTAGGTAATGTCATCTGCAATCCGGAATCAATAGATCCGCTGCGCATGAACATTTGACGAATAAATGTAAAATATACAGCGTAGGAAACGACCGTTGTAATTAATAAAATAGCACCCAGCCAGTACGTATGTGATTGTACGGTTGCAAACAAGATAAACAGCTTTCCGAAGAATCCACCCGTAACTGGCAGCCCCGCTAAAGAACAGAGCAGGATGGTCATCGCCACTGCTGTCCAAGGAGCACGGTGATACAAGCCTGCAAATCCGGATAATGTTTCATTACCGGAATCCCTCGCCACGATTGTAAGCACCGCGAACGCACCAATATTCATGAACGCGTAGGCGATCAGAAAATAAGTGAATTCCGAGAACATGGACGCATTCATTTCCGTTAAGGAAAGCGCCAGAGGCGTTAGAAGAATACCCGCATTCGCCACTCCGGATAGCGCTAGAAGCCTTTTGACATTACGCTGTCTTAAAGCTCCTGCTGTACCCACAATCATCGCTGCTGCTGCAAGAACAGATAAGCTTAAGAAAATATCATTCTTAAGCATACTTTCCTCTTCAGAAGCGAAGAAAGCCGTATTCATGAAAATACGATAAAGCATTGCGAATGCAGCACCCTTAGCAACGACCGCCAGGAAAGCTGTTACGGGAGTAGGGGCACCTTGATAGACGTCCGCAGCCCACGCATGAAATGGGGCTAGTGCCAGCTTAACAGCAAACCCGGCTATCATTAAGAAAAAGCTAATATACAGCAATGCCTCAGAGTTGATGAGTGCATTATCTAACCCCGCCTGTATGGCAGACACATTCGTTCCGCCAGTGAGTCCATAAAGGAAAGACATTCCGTATAAAATAAATGCTGAAGCAACACTACCCGTTACAACATACTTAAATGCCGCTTCACTAGAAAGATTACTCTTCTTCCTGCTGGCAACCAGCACATAAGAAGTAATACTTAACAGTTCCAGCCCTACAAATAAAGTAATCAGATCGCCCGATGAAGACATTACCATTGCGCCCAACACTGCTGGAAGAATAAGATAATAAAGCTCGCCTTTAATCGGAACATCTTCATCTCTTATCGTGCCAAGCGACGTAAATACGATGAACGCCGCTGCGCCGATGAACACTAGTTTGAGAACATTACCGAAATCATCAATTCGGTAGCTTCCTCCAAGCAAGCTATAAAACCCATCGGCTTCCTTCCCGTTTCCTAGAGACAGCAGGAGCAGCACAACAAATACTCCAGCGACCAATAAACCAACAAGCGTCAACCAGCCAATAAGATCGCGATTTATTTTTTTCGGCAGTATGAGTTCTAGCAGCACTAATATGATCGTAAAACCTGACAAGACGAGCTCAGGGGCTAGGTACCACGTATCGCTCCACGATAAAGTCTGTAAAGCTTCCATGTTATCCCCCCATCCTCGATTGAATTTGATCGATGAATCCATTAAAGCTATTCTGCATGAGGTCCGTCAATACGGATGGGTAAACGCCAAGTAATACGATAAAAGCCACTAGAGTAACCATAGGCAGTGCCTCTATGAACCGTGCATCCTTCATCCCAGCGAACTGCTCGGGCATAGAACCGTACGTAATATTAAGGATGCTTCGGAGAACGTAGATGGTGGCAAACAGAATACCGAGCACACCTATAGCTGTCACGATTTTCATAGATCCGAATAAGCCTAGGAACGACAAGAATTCACCGACAAAGCCTGACAATCCCGGTAATCCTAAAGACGCTAGACCCCCAACCAGTAGTACCCCCGACATAAAGGGTACAGATTTGGCCAAGCCGCCAAGCTCACTCAATTGAGTGGTATTCGTACGTTCGTATAAGCTACCAACGATGAGGAACAATAAGGCAGAAATTAAACCATGGGAAACCGACTGGTAGATGGCTCCTTGTAAGCCAACCTCCTCGAGGGAAGCGATCCCTAATAACACAATACCCATATGACTAATACTGGAGTATGCTAGCACAAGCTTGAAATCTCGCTGCACGCAAGCTAGGATCGCTCCATACACAATATTGATAACCCCAAATATCGCCAACGTAGTTGACCACGAATGTAATTGTTCTGGAAATAAGAACACGACGAATCGAATTAATCCGTACACGCCCATTTTCAGCAAAATACCCGAGTGAATCATAACAATAGCTGGTGGAGCCTCGGTGTGCACTCGTAACATCCACGTATGGAATGGGAAAATAGGAATCTTGATCCCGAAGGCAACAAGCAGAAGAATGAATGCCGCCCATTTCGCATTTTCTGACATGAAAATACCCAATGATCTGAATAGCTCATTATCCACGTTAGCGATAGCATTCGGATCAGTCACATTACTTAGCAGAACATCGTAATTTCCGCTAAATAATAAATTGGCTCCATCCGCCGTACTAAACCCAAGTGTCGCGATCAAGATCAGGAAGGATAGCAGCATCGCTGCAGAACCTAGGCCATTGTAGATAAGGAAACGAGTTGCTGCTTTCTCACGTCCATAATATCCCCATATCCCGATAAGAAAGAACATTGGAATAAGAGTCATTTCGAAGAAGATGAAAAACAGGATTAAGTCTCTCGCCAGGAAAACGCCATAAATACCAGTCAGCAATAGCAGAAACAGAAAGTAATAGGTTTTCCACCGCTTTCGAATATGGACTGAAGCCAGCACGGACATTGTTGAAACGATTCCTGTAAGCAGTAGAAGTGGCAAGGAAATGCCGTCGACCGCTAAGTGATAATCGAAGCCTAACTTTAATGAGTTAATCGTGCCATTAAACGGCATATTCAGAACTTCTATATTCAATGGAATGGTTAGCCATGTCGATTGTTCTGTATACTCCCCACCTCCAACGGATGGTTCGTACATTGCAAACAACATTAGCAACAACGCTAACGGTAATAAAGTAAAAATAATAGCCGTCGTTCGAAGCCAGTTACTGCGAGCACTCGGCAATAAGAGAATAATAAGCGCACCGATAAGAGGGGTAAATATGATTAGTGACAGCACCGGTAGGTTATCTAGCATTACCAGAACCTCCTTCCGGCGATTGCGACAATAAGGATGACGATACCGATTAATACGGAAAGGGCGTACGTTTGAACTTGACCACTCTGTAGCCTTGAATTTAACCGTCCAATTGCCGATACAGAGTACCCCGATATACGGACGATCCCATCGACAACATAATAGTCAAACAACTCCAGCACTTTGCCAAAGCTTTGAAGAGGCTTCACGAATATCAGTTGATATAGCTCATCAATATAGTATTTACGCTCAAGCAAGGTAACAAGACCTGAAACGCGCGCAGATACCGCATCGCGGCGGATCGTGCCTTTCACATACATGAGCCAGCCAATGTACAAGCCTAGCAAACCGACCGCAGCGGATATAACCATAACTAATCCGCTAACATGATGCTCTGCCTCATCGCCCATTAACCATTGTCCAAGCCAACCGTTAAAGGGTGTTTCCACAAAGCCGGCTACAATCGCCAGTACGGCTAACACGATAAGTGGGATCGTCATCACCGCTGGAGATTCTTTGGCATGCTGGCCCTCTCGCGGTTTACCGACGAACACCAAGAAAAACAATCTAGCCATATAGAGTGCAGTGAAGAATGCTGCTACTAATCCGACTATGAACAAGATAGGTTGCTTATCTAGTGCTGCAGTCAGAATGGCATCTTTGGACCAGAATCCGGAAAACGGTGGAATACCGGATAAGGCTAGAGCCCCAATACCGAACGTCCACGCCGTTATCTTCATTTTGCTGCCCAAGCCACCCATCTCGCGAATGTCCTGCGTATGTACGCTATGGATGACACTACCTGCTCCTAGAAACAGGAGAGCCTTGAAGAATGCATGAGTCAACAGATGGAACATGGCCCCTGTAACGGAGCCAACACCAAGAGCCAGCATCATATACCCCAGTTGGCTAACGGTTGAAAAGGCAAGTATTCGCTTGATATCATTTTGCGCCAATCCAATTGTCGCCGCGAAGATTGCCGTAAAGGCTCCAACAATCGCCACCGTATTCATTGCAACCTGTGAAGCTTCGAAAATATCGAACGTCCGCGCAACGAGGAACACACCCGCAGCAACCATCGTCGCCGCATGGATTAAGGCACTAATGGGTGTTGGACCTTCCATCGCATCAGGTAACCACACATGCAACGGAAATTGACCCGATTTACCAACCGCTCCGAGAAAAATGAGCAAGGCGATTAAAGTGGTAATCCCTGTTGAGATGACTCCAGCTTGCGAATCGAACACATTGTGGATTGTCGTAAAATCTAGTGCATGGCCTGGCATATACCAGAACAATAACAGCAACGCTATCAGTAAGCCCAGATCTCCGACCCGTGTTACGATGAACGCCTTCTTAGCCGCAGCTTTGGCTTCCGGTTTATGATACCAGAACCCGACGAGTAGGAATGAACATACACCTACCAATTCCCAGAAAATGAAGAAGGTCAGCAGGTTGTCGGACAGTATCAACCCAAGCATTGAGCTTGTAAACAGTGCAACGTATGCGAAGAAGGTTGAGATTCTCTCATCATTTTTCATGTAGCCTTGCGAGTACAGATTGACGAGGAAGCTCACTAGCGTCACGATAACGAGCATTAACGTTGACAGGTTCGTCACTTCGAAGCCTGCTGTCAGCTTCATATTCCCAATCTCTATCCAGTTATATTGGTTACTGTAATCCGCTGCATTACCAGAAATTCTTTCTGTCGCGATACATAACGATAATACCAAGGAGCCGAAAGTCGCAATCGTACCGATCCATGCTCCTGTTTTTTTCAAGCCTTTGCCCATCGCTGTGAGAACTAAAAAAGCAGCAAATGGAAACACCGGGACGAGCCAGGCGTATTCGGCAAAGAAGGTGCTCATGGAAGTTACCTCCTCAACTCGTCGAATTCGTCCACGTTCACCGTTGCGCGGCCTCGGTAAAGCACGATCAATACCGCGATGCCAACTGCAGCTTCAGCTGCTGCAACCGATATGGTGAAGAGGGAGAAGATTTGACCCGCAAGCGAAGGATTGACACCATACTTAGAAAATGCGATCAAGTTAAGGTTAACCGCATTGAGCATCAGTTCGATCGACAGCAGAATAATAATTGCATTTCTTTTGGTCAGCACGCCGTAAAATCCAATGCAGAACAGAACCGCTGCTAACGTTAAGTAAGAGGACAGCATCGTCATTGCGACCCACCCTCTCTCTTCGCTAGAGCAATAGAACCGATAAAGGCAACTGTCAGCAAGACGGACATCAGCTCAAATGGTATTGCATACTGAGTGAAGAGCTGCATCCCGATCTCCCGCGTGTTATCTTCGATGAAGGGTGCCGATTCTGTCGGGAAATTCGCATTTCGAATACCATAAAATAATATTCCGAAAAGGCTTATACAACCGACTGCCGCCAATGTTTCCAATAACGGTCGCGCTGGCTCTTTCCCTTCTCCATCGTGCTTAGTCATCATGATTCCAAAGATCATTAGAATCGTAATCGCTCCAACGTAGATGAGCACTTGTACGAAAGCAACAAATTCAGCCTCAAGAAGTACATACAGTCCCGCTAGCGCAATAAATGTGAAGGCAATGGAGAGCGTCGTATGAACGACTTTCGTAAAGTTAATCGCCATTACTGCCCCAACGATCGCGCATACCGATAGTAGAAAAAATGCTACGAACTCGCCTGTCAACTCGATGTTAAAGTTAAACACTTTATTTGGCGCCTCCCTTCGGAGAGCCGATATTATTGTTATCCTCGCGAATATTTACGTTGTTCTCGTAAAGCCACTTTTTGTCCTTATACAAATCATCGCGACTATACGTAGCAAGCTCAAAATTGTTCGTCATGACAATTGCTTCCGTAGGACAAACCTCCGTACATAGATCACAAAGGATACAAATCTCGAAGTTAACATCAAACGTATCAATGACTTTGCCTTTTTTCTCCGGATCCGGATTTGCTTTACCCGTTAATGTAATACAGTCTGTTGGGCAAATGCGTGCACATTGATTACATACGATACATTTGTCCGGTTCAAAATATTGAATGCCACGAAACCGATCCGGCATCTCGATGGGAACGTCGGGGTAAGCCAACGTCACCTTCTTGGTACCCAATGTTTTCAGTGATACTCCGAGCCCTTTGAGCATTCCTTTCATGGCGTCTGCCCCCTATCCCATCAATTCTATGCCAATTGCCGTCAAGAAAATATTGAGAATCGCCAGCGGCAGAAGTACCTTCCACGCTAGCCCCATTAACTGATCGACCCGAAGCCTTGGAAAGGTAGCCCGAATCCAAAAGAGAGTGAATACAATAACGGCGAATTTAAGGAAAAACCACAATACTCCCGGTATGAAATCAAGCTGCGGAATAGGTGGATGCCAACCGCCGAGGAACAATATCGTGGTCAGACTCGCAATGGCATACACATAAATGTACTCTGACAGCATGAAGAACGCAAAGCGAAATCCGCTATATTCGACATGGTACCCGGCAACTAACTCCGATTCCGCCTCAGGCAAGTCGAACGGTGTTCGATTAAGCTCGGATATCGCCGCGATTATGAATATACCGAATCCGAGAATTTGTGGGACGAAGTTCCAATGCCAGAAGTAACCACTCTGGGCGATGACTATTTCCCGTAAATTCAAGCTTCCCGTCATCATCACAATGCCGACGACAGACATGACTAGCGGCACTTCATAGCTGATCATCTGTGCCGCAGAACGCATTCCGCCGAGCAAAGAGTACTTGTTATTAGATGCCCAGCCCGCTACAACAATCCCAATCGTCGTAATCCCTGATAGAGCAACATAATAAAGAAAACCAACATTCAGATCGGCAAACTGTAAATCCAATGAGTAGGGAATAAAGGCTAATACAACAAACGAAGGTACAAATGCCATCACCGGAGCGAGCATGAATAACCCTCTATCGGCTTTCTTAGGAATTGTATCTTCCTTAAACAGCAGCTTAGCAACGTCCGCTACCGACTGAAGCAAACCTAATGGTCCCGTACGGTTCGGCCCCTTGCGATATTGCATCCAGCCAATGAATTTACGTTCGAAGTAAATCGCATAAGTTACAAATAGGATGACAAAAGCTAGCACTCCTACTGCCGAAGCAGCGAAAATCCCGGCGTTGCCCCAGCTTAATGGCTGATCCCAGAAGTGCTGCATTAGCAGTCGACCTCCCCGAGCACGATATCGATTCCCCCGAGAATGGTAACCATGTTCGTCATACTTTCTCCAATAAGCAGCTTAGGCAAAATTTGGAGGTTCACGAATGATGGTCGACGGAACTTCAGACGGTACGGCTCTGCTTTACCTTTGGAAACAATATGGCAGCCAATTTCCCCACGCGGTGATTCGATTCGCACATAGATTTCGCCGACAGGAGGTCGAATGACGCGTGGTACCTTCCCCATCGTCTCCCCTTCTCCTGGAAATTGCTCCAACGCTTGATCCAGTATGCGCAGGCTCTGCGTAATTTCCGCCAAACGCACCTCATAACGATCGAAGCAATCGCCGTTCTTCCCAACAGGCACATCGAAATCGAAGCGATCATACAAGCTGTAAGGCTCAGCTTTACGGAGATCCCATTTCACACCCGTACAGCGAAGATTCGCCCCGGATAATCCATAGTCGATCGCCGTCGCCGCATCATACTTGCCAATCCCTTTGATCCGGGCAAGGAAAATCTCATTGCCGCTTACGAGATTATGATATTCATCTAGACGGTTGTACATATCTTTGACGAACACTTTAACTCGGTCTATCCATCCGTCTGGTGCATCCCATTTCACTCCGCCAACCCTCATATAGTTATAGGTTAGCCTAGCACCACATAACTCGTTAAACAACCCGAGTATGCGTTCACGATCGCTGAATGCATATAAAAATGGACTTAGTGCTCCGATATCAAGCAGATAGGTCCCCCACCATACCAGATGGCTGGCAACCCTTTGCATTTCCATGACAATTAGGCGCATGAACTCCGCTCGTTCCGGAATTTCTAGCCCCATCATTTTTTCCACCGCATGGCAGAGTACATAGTTATTGGTCATTGCGGACACGTAGTCCATTCGATCAGTATAAGGAATGATTTGTGTGAAGTTCAAGTTCTCTGCAAGCTTCTCCGTTCCACGATGCAAATAGCCCATGACGGGAGTCGCTTCTGTAATGACTTCTCCGTCTAATTTGACAACAATTCGAAATACTCCATGCGTGCTTGGATGCTGTGGACCAACGTTGAGTAGCAGCTCTTCAGTACGAATCACGTATGCTTACACCTCCGGGTCAAGCGGGACGTAGTCTTTGCGAAGCGGATGGCCAACCCAATCATCAGGCATCATGATGCGCTTGAGGTCTGGGTGCCCTGGAAAATCAATTCCGAGCAGATCATAGATTTCTCTTTCATTCCAATTCGCGGTTTCCCAAATGGGTGTGACGGATGGAACCGCTGGTTGCTCGCGGTCTGCACGAACTTTAATTGCATAGCATTCCCGAGTATCCATATTAAGAGGATAATAAACGACTTCCATGTACGTTTCATAATCTACGCCCGAAACATTGCGTAAATAATTGCAGCTTAACTCAACATGATTACGGAATAATTGCGCAGCCTTCAGCCAATGCTCACTCTTAACAACGAATGTTGGAAGATGATCGTTGGCTTCATTTATATAAGCTTCTTCAACAGCATCTTCCGCAGCTAATTCTCTTAATAGGGTTGTAACCCGATCTAATCTCGGTTGATTAGGAGATGGAGGCTTGGGTGGCTCTACATTCTCCAAGCTCGCACCCTCATTATCAGCTGTTTTGCCCGCAGGAGTATTACCATCCGTTACGGGCTGCGATGCTTGTGCAGACGCTAGTGCCGCCGCTTGGGCTGCAGCCACTTTCGCCGCTTCTTTAGCTTCTATCGTCGCCTTACGCCGAGCTGCCTTCTCTTCGTCCGTCTCTTTCTTACGGACAGGAGGGGCTTCTCCAGCTTCCTGTGCAGCTGTGGAAGCCGGTGCTGATGCAGGTGACGGTGTTTCTACTTGTGTTGCTGTTGTTTCAGGCTGTGCCTGCACGGCAGGCGTTTCTGTTGACGCTTCGACGGGTATGCTAGCAGGCGACTCGGAAGCAGAAGATTCGGAAGCTTCCGGCTCAGATGCAGCAGGGGATTGCTCCTTCTCCCGATTGTTCTCCTCGCTCATCGATTAGTCACCTGCTTCCCGGTTTTCGCCTCATAGCGAATTTTCTCCTGAAGCTTATTTATTCCATAGATCAGTGCAGCAGGATTGGGAGGGCATCCCGGTATGTATACATCAACCGGTACAATTTGATCGACACCTTTAATGACGGAATAAGATTTAACATAGGGTCCGCCTGCAGTCGCACATGAGCCCATCGCAATAACCCACTTGGGTTCAGGCATTTGATCATAGAGACGTTTAAGCAACGGCCCCATCTTCTTCGTAACCGTGCCCGACACGATCATGACGTCCGATTGACGTGGTGAAGTTCTGAAAATGACTCCGAAACGGTCCAAATCATAATGGGCTCCACCTGCGGCCATCATCTCGATCGCACAGCAAGCCAAACCAAAAGTCATCGGCCATAAAGAATTACTACGTGCCCAGCCCTTCAACTGATCGATTGTGCCAAAGAGTACGTTGCGCTCCACTTCTTTCCGATCTTCCGGCGATACATTCGCTAAATCGAATTCCATTTAAGCACCTTCTTCCTCCAAGCGTACACCAGACCTATAAGTAGTAATCCTGCAAAAATAAACATTTCGACTAACGCGAAAAGACCAAGCTGATTATACGCTACGGCCCAAGGGTAAAGAAACACAGTTTCCACATCAAATACAACAAACATAAGCGCGTACAAATAATACCGAACATTAAAGCGGATCTGGCTATCTCCTACCGGTTCATTCCCACTCTCGTAGGTGGTTGCTTTCTCTTCTGTCGGTTTGTTCGGCCGAAGCAAGGAGCCAAGCCACAATACGAATATCGGAAATACGATACCCAAGATGAGGAAGACTGAAACAATGACGTATGAATTGATGTATTTCTCCACTTCAACGCCTCCGCAAATAGGTAAATTTACCCCATAAGTATAACAAATGCTCCCAATCAAGTCTACGATAATAGCGTTTTCATTGGTAACAGATGGGATTTAATTCTATTTAAACTTTTCGTATAAAACTAATTATATGATTGATATTCTGAAGATTATGTGAGGAGCATCGCAATTTGTCTCGGTTTGTTTATGCAGGCCACACGAAAAAGACTGCCCTCAATCACCTTGTCTCATAGACAAAGTCATTAAGAGCAGTCCGACTTCATAGTCGAAAACCTCAATTATGCTAAAGTAGACTTGAGCATCCACACTTGCTTCTGCAGCTCCTCAACCTGACCAGTCAGTACATCTGAGGTTGCCGTGTCTTTCGTTGCCTCAGCTTCCTCTGCTGCTGCCATGAGCCCCTGTATAAGCTCCTGTAAGTCCGCAATTGCGGCAGCTAGCATGTCATTCTCCGACTTCGCCTTATCTACTTCCTTAATCGTGGAAAGAGCTAGGAATTCCTTCATTGTCGATACCGGCTTACCTTCTATCGCAAGAATTCTTTCTGCTAACTCGTCTAATTTTAACGCAGCAAGATCGTACAATTCCTCAAACTTAGCATGCAACACCGGGAAGTGGGGCCCTTTTACATACCAATGAAAATGGTGAAGCTTAAAATACAAAACAGACCAGTTAGATAGTTGGACATTAAGTGAATCATTCAGTTTACTCATATGAATCCCTCCAGCTTTGTTCAGTCTCATCTCCTTTAACTTACCCTTCTGACCCTAAAATGAATCAAAAATGCATTGAATTGCATAAAAAATCGCCCTCCTCCAGATCCTTAGATCTAGAAAAGGGCGATCGTGACAACCAATTATTTATTGATCGATGACAGACTCCAAACGGCTGATTGCACGTAGTAGCGCCATCTCTGCACGTTGAGCATTAATATCCGATTGCTTCTGCGCCAGACGGCGTTCCGCACGTTCCTTCGCCAAACGAGCACGGGACACATCGATGTCCGCTCCCAGCTCAGCAGCTTCCGCAAGGATAACCACTTTGTCTTTACGCACTTCCATGAAGCCACCGTGAACGGCAATAAATTCATTCGTATTGCCGATCTTAGCTTTAACCGGAGCAACCTTTAAGGGTGTTACCAAAGGAATGTGGTTAGGTAATATACCTAGTTCACCAGCAATCCCTTTAACAACAACCATGTTCACGTCTTTCTCGTAAACTTTGCGCTCCGGAGTTACGATCTCTAACCGCAAGGTACTCATATCGTTCCCTCCAAACCGGCCGCTTGATTAAACCGAAGCAGCGAGTTTCTTCGCTTTCTCGATGGCTTCTTCAATGATGCCGACATTATGGAATGCCGGTTCTGGAAGATCGTCATGCTTCCCTTCGAGAATCTCTTTGAAGCTACGAATTGTTTCTTTAATTGGAGCATAAACGCCAGGAATACCGTTAAAGGCTTCAGCAACGTGAAGTGGCTGAGACAAGAACAATTGTAAACGACGTGCACGGTGAACGATTTGTTTGTCTTCTTCGGACAACTCATCCATACCGAGAATCGCGATAATGTCTTGAAGCTCTTTGTATTTCTGGAGAATCTTTTTCACACCTTGTGCCACGGCATAATGCTCATCGCCGACAACTTCTGGAGCCAGAATCCGGGACGAGGATGCCAACGGATCAACCGCAGGGAAAATCCCCATTGCCGCAATATTCCGATCCAAGTTCGTAGTCGCATCAAGATGCGCGAACGCTGTAGCAGGAGCTGGATCCGTATAGTCATCCGCAGGAACATAGATCGCTTGAATCGACGTAACAGAACCCTTCTTAGTAGAAGTGATACGCTCTTGAAGCTGACCCATCTCAGTAGCCAGCGTAGGCTGGTAACCTACCGCAGATGGCATACGTCCGAGCAATGCGGAAACCTCAGATCCCGCTTGTGTGAAGCGGAAAATATTATCGACGAACAGAAGTACGTCAAGGCCTTCTTGATCACGGAAATATTCCGCCATCGTCAAGCCTGTTAACGCAACACGCATACGCGCGCCTGGAGGCTCATTCATTTGACCGAATACCATGGCCAGCTTCTTGATTACTCCAGATTCTGTCATCTCATGATACAAGTCATTTCCTTCACGAGTGCGCTCACCAACACCGGCAAATACAGAAATACCGCCATGATTGGAAGCAATATTGTGAATGAGCTCTTGCATAAGAACAGTTTTACCTACTCCAGCACCACCGAACAAGCCGATTTTACCACCTTTTGTATAAGGCGCGAGTAGATCGACAACTTTGATCCCTGTTTCCAGCATTTCTGTCTGGGTTGTCAGTTCTTCAAATGTCGGAGCTGCACGGTGAATCGGGTTTACATGCGCACGATCAACTACACCTTTGCCGTCAATCGGATCTCCCAATACGTTAAATACGCGACCTAATGTAGCGGGTCCAACAGGAATCGTGATCGGAATACCCAGATCAATCGCTTCCGTTCCTCTGACAAGACCATCAGTCGTGGACATCGCTACTGCGCGTACTAGGTTATCGCCTAGATGCTGTGCGACTTCAACCGTAAGACTAACATCGCGAGCGCCAGCGGTTTCCGCTTTTGCTTCAATTTTGATCGCATTGAGTATGTCAGGCAGATGTCCGTGGTCGAATTCGATATCGACAACCGGTCCCAATACCTGTACAACGCGCCCTTTGCTCATGGTTTTACCTCCTGAAGTGCAATTAAACTCTCTCCCCGAAGGGCTTGAGATCAACCGTCACAAAATTTATTGCTGTGCATTCGCTCCGCTGACGATTTCTGCGATTTCTTGAGTAATTGCGGCTTGCCGCGCACGGTTGTAAGTGAGCGTCAGATCCGAAATCATTTTCGTCGCATTTTTCGTTGCGTTGCCCATTGCTGTCATTCTCGCTCCGAACTCGCTTGCTTTACCTTCGAGCAATGCGCTGAATACGAGTGTTTCCGCATATTTCGGTAGAAGAACGTTAAGTACCTCTTCCGAAGATGGCTCGTACTCGTAATCCGGCTTATCTGTGCCAGCTTCAATCTGACCTAGAGGAAGCAGTTGCTTAAGCGTTGGAACTTGGGTAAGTGCATTATAAAATTTGTTGTACGCAAGATGAAGCTCATCGAAAGTTCCATCTTCGTACCCTTTAACTGCTCTAGCAGCTATCTCTTTAATGTCCGAGAATTTCGGCGTATCGGATAGACCAGTGATTTCATCCACTAGCGTAATATTCCGGCGAGCGAAGAAGTCCCGACCTTTCCGGCCAATAACGAATACGGCATACTCCTCCGGAGAACGGTGGTTTTCTTTAATCGTAAGCAAGACCTTACGTAGGATGTTGGCGTTGTATCCACCAGCCAGACCACGGTCTGAAGTAATGACCAGGTAAGCCGTCCTCTTAATTGGTCGGGTTTGCAGCATAGGATGCTTGCTGCCACCGGCACCAGAGGCAATACTGGATATGACTTCCTTCATCTTGTCCGCATAAGGGCGAGATGCGAGCGCAGCTTCCTGAGCTTTTCTAAGCTTAGCGGCTGCAACCATTTCCATCGCTTTAGTAATTTGCTTCGTATTCTGCTTACTCTTAATCGAGCGCTTAATTTCGCGCATACCTTTAGCCAATCGTGTCACCACCTTATTGCCAGGCCTACCTCCGGCAAACCTGGCTCAAGCTTAATGTTACATTCCGAACCAAGTAAACATAAACGGCTTACTCCGATACTGCAAAGCCATTCTTGAACGCTGCGATTGCTTCTACCAAAGCCTTATCCGTTTCCGGAGTTAAGTCTTTTGTATCGCGGATCGAGCTATAGATTTCCGGATGTTTCGCATCTACATATGCCAAGAATTCCCCTTCAAAACGACGAACGTCCTGTACAGGAATCGTATCAACATGACCTTTAGTCACAATGTACAAGGAAACAACTTGACGCTCAACCGATAGCGGCTGATTAACGCCTTGTTTAAGAATTTCAAGCGTACGGATACCGCGATCCAGACGCGATTTCGTTACTTTATCAAGATCCGAGCCGAATTGCGCGAACGCAGCTAGCTCACGATATTGAGCAAGGTCCATCTTAAGAGTACCCGCGACCTTCTTCATCGCTTTGATCTGTGCAGAGCTACCTACCCGAGATACGGAAATACCAACGTTAACTGCTGGACGTTGACCGGAGTAGAATAAATCTGATTCCAGGAAGATTTGACCATCCGTAATCGAGATTACGTTAGTCGGAATATAAGCAGAGACGTCACCTGCTTGAGTCTCGATAAACGGCAATGCAGTCATAGAACCGCCACCCAATTCATCACTCAGCTTAGCAGAACGCTCTAATAGACGGGAATGGAGATAGAATACATCCCCTGGATAAGCTTCGCGACCCGGAGGACGACGGAGCAACAAGGAAAGCTCACGATATGCAGCAGCTTGTTTAGTCAAATCATCATAGATGATTAGAACGTGCTTGCCTTTGTACATGAAGTACTCACCCATCGAGCAACCTGTATAAGGCGCAAGATACAAGAGTGGAGCAGGTTCAGATGCACTAGCGGAAACAACGATCGTATACTCAAGAGCGCCGTGCTTACGAAGTGTTTCAACAACACCACGAACAGTAGATTGTTTTTGTCCAATCGCAACGTAGATACAAATAACGCCGTTACCCTTTTGGTTAACGATCGTATCGATAGCAATCGTTGTTTTACCTGTTTGACGGTCACCGATGATCAGTTCCCGTTGGCCACGACCAACTGGAATCATAGCATCGATTGCTTTAATACCGGTTTGCATCGGTTCATGAACTGATTTACGGTCCATAACACCTGGAGCCGGGGATTCTACAGGACGTGTTTGCGTCGTGTTGATCGGTCCGTTTCCATCGACGGGTTGTCCGAGAGCGTTTACTACGCGTCCGAGCAGTTCTTCGCCAACTGGAACTTCCATGATGCGACCAGTTCTTTTTACTTGGTCTCCTTCACGGATACCTGTGAAAGGTCCCATGATGACGACACCAACATTGTCTTCTGCTAGGTTGAGGGCCATGCCCACAACTCCATTGGAAAACTCAAGCAATTCTCCCGCCATACATTTCTCCAGGCCATGTACGAGAGCAATTCCATCTCCGACCTGGATGACGGTGCCTACGTCAACGACTTGAATATCGGATTGATATTGCTCGATCTGTTGTTTAATCAGAGTGCTAATTTCTTCGGGCCTAATACTCAATTCGTTCACCCCTGTCTCCATTGCTTACAAATGGTATTGTTAAAATTAATTCACTGCCGCTTGCAGTGCTTTATCCAAACGTTCCAACTTGCCTTTGAGGCTTCCATCATACAGCGTATCGCCAATACGAACGGTAAGGCCTCCTAATAATTCCGGGTCAACTGTATTCGTTACCCGTATCTTCTTACCAAGTAATGCACCAAACTTCTCAGATAGCTTAGTTTTCTCTTCTTCACTAAGTGGCTTAGGAGAAATGACATTCGCATCCGAACGACCTAGAACATCACCTGCAACTTGCAGATAAGCGGCCAATACAGCACCTATTTCACCTTCACGACCCCGTTCAACCAGCAAGCTGACCGAGTTAAGGACGATTGGGGAAGCTTGTGCTCCAAAAGCTTGGTTCAAGACTCTTTTTTTAATTTCAAGAGTAATGTTAGGTGCCGTGAGGAACGCGCGAACTTCGGCATTACTCTCTACGACATTAGCGATTAGTCTAAGTTGATCTTCTGTTTCTGCTACGAGCCCTTTTTGCTGCGCCAATTGGAACAACGCCTTCGCGTAACGTTTAGCAACTACCGTACCGCGGCTCATGATTTATTCCCTACTTTTGACAAATACTGATCAACGAGTTGCTTCTGAGATTGCTCATCAACTTGTTTCTCGATGATTTTGGAAGCGATCAGGACGGACAATCCGCTAACCTGTGCTTTCAATTCAGCAATCGCTTTGTTCTTCTCAGCTTCGATATCACGAATTGCTGTCTCTTTCAAACGAGTAGACTCGCTTTGAGCAGCTTTAACGATCTCATCTGCTTGTCTTGAACCCATCGTCTTAGCTTGTTCAACGATTTCGAAAGCATCCTTACGGGCTTGCTGAAGCGCTTGCTTCTGTTCTTCGATATATTGATCCGCTTCAGTACGGTTTTTCTGAGCGCCTTCCATTTGCTCTTGAACCATCTGACGTCTTTTTTCCATAATGCCGAACAACGGTTTGAACGCATAGCGTTGCAACAGCAAGAACAATATTAGGAAAGCAACCAATTGCACAAAAAAGTTACTCCACACAATCTTTTCTATCACGGATCTTCACTCCTTTCACACAGCTGTTCTCAGTTCATGCTTTGCAAAACGAAGGCGTGGAGGCATTAGGCACTCCGCGCCCAGTTCCAATATTGCCTACTCAGCTTGACCCATCAAGATAAATGCAAGAACGAGAGAGATGATCGGCAATGCTTCAACAAGACCTACACCGATGAAAGCTGTTGTTTGAAGGGAACCACGAAGCTCAGGCTGGCGGGAAATACCTTCGATTGTTTTGCTGAAGATCATACCGTTACCAATACTTGCACCAAACGCACCAAGACCAAATACAATTGCAGCTGCTAAAAGACCGTATACCATTTGTAAATCCTCCTCGAAAATTTAAGTTTGTTTTTTTGGGGTAATTAATGTCCTTCTTCGTGAATACTTGCCTGACCGATGTACACCATTGTGAGCATCGTGAATACGAATGCCTGAATTGCGCCAACGAAAATACTAAAGCCCTGCCACACAAGCAGTGCCGGTAATCCGATCCAGCCCATACCCAGGATAATACCGATCATAACTTCGCCCGCGTAAATGTTACCGTAAAGCCGAAGACCAAGCGTAAGTGGTTTCGCTATCGTCTCAATCAAATTGATTGGGAAGAAGAAAGCCCACGGTTGGAAATAGTGCTTCAGGTAATGCTTGCGATTGTGACGTAATCCCTGAATGTGCGAAAGACCAATTACAGTCAATGCCAACGCCATCGACATAGCCATATCAGCTGTTGGTGATTTCCACCACGCCCAAGCGAGATGCTCAGGAGGTACGCCCTTGATAATGAGCTCCTGTCCGAAAACGGTAGGAAGTGCATCACCATGCTGTTCGGTAACGATTGAGAACGGGAGTCCCAACATGTTGCTGACGAAAATGTACATGATGAGCGCTAAGCCAAGGCCGAGATATATACGACCCCTCTTATAGTCGGTAGCCATGCCTATTATGCTCGACACGAACTCGACGACCCACTCCATGAAATTTTGCAGCTTACCCGGATTTTCAACCGATAGGTTGCGAACTGCGAGTCTGGCAAGAATGAAGACGACCACACTTGTGATTACAACCATAATAATGGCTGAAAGATCGAATTCGATGCCAAAAATCTTAATAATGGGAGCTAAATGATCCATACTATTGCTTTTCACCCCTTTCATCAGAGGGATGTCCACCGCGTTTGCGGCGAATGGACGATAAACCCAATACGAGTGTTGCCATCGGAGCGGTAATTATTCCCGCAACCGTTGCCGCTGGATCGTAACCCAACGTTCTTACCGATATAACCGCTGCTAGCAATCCAATGGCTGCTCGGGACATAAACCCGAATCCACCACGACTTCGACGACCTCCAGCTGCCATATCTGCAACGCGCACTGTTTTCCAGGCAAGCTGCCAGGTCAACAATAAACTACCAAGCGCTCCAATCAAATAACCGCCGAAAACCTCTTTCCACTCTGGATAGATGGCCCATCCTAAGCACCCTAAGAACAAAAAAAAGAAAGTAATTCGACTGATTTTGCGCATTAAAACTGGCAAATCATCCTTCATGTCCGCTTGCCTCCCGCATATTTGCGGATAAGCCCAACGGCGGAACCGATTCCGGCGATTAACCCAACGATAAGACCAGTCACAGATCCGTAACTCGTACCGTTCTGATCATCGAATGAGGTACCTAACCACCAGCCGAGACCAACTAATATGGCCAATTCTGCTCCGATGGCCGTCACTAGACCAGCTGCCCGCCAAGGATTATCGTCTTGTGGGGTCCGTTGCGGTGAATCCACCATGATTCGTCGCTCCTTCGCTACCTCAAGTCAGAAAGGCTTTCGTAAGCCCTTTCCTCCCATGTTCCACGTTTTATTGTAGCTTTGCCCGAACCTGTTTGTCAATCAACGTAAAATCAAATTTTATGTGAACACGAAATGTGAAAACCGCGTAACATCAAGTCTTCCGGGGTTTCTAAACCATACAGTTGCACTGTACACTGTACATCTCTTATGACATTTTTATCGATCTGATCTACAAAATAAAAGGTTAGACCTAAAGACTAAACGACTCAGGTCTTTCCGAACCTCTAAAATGGTGTAAAATAGCAGCAACAATTCGCTTAGATGCTTGTCCATCTCCGTACGGATTCGCCGCTTGACTCATGCGCTCGTATAGGGAGGCATCCGTCAACAATGCTTTCGTACGGTTGTACACATCGTTCTCATCTGTGCCAACAAGCTCAAGCGTTCCCGCGTTGATGCCTTCCGGCCGCTCTGTCGTATTCCGTAACACGAGTACAGGAACCCCATATGAAGGCGCCTCCTCTTGTAGCCCACCGGAATCCGTCAGGATAAGATGGGTATGGGGATAGAAATTATGCAGCTCAACCACATCAAGCGGATCAATTAGCTTAATACGCGGATGATCACCAAGAATCGCTTGGGCAGGCTCTTTGACTGCAGGGCTTGGGTGAACAGGATATACAATCGCGATATCCTCGAATTCATCCGCAATTCTTTTCACCGCTTGAAAAATTTGCCGATGCGGCTCGCCTTGAGCCTCTCTCCGGTGCGCTGTCATTAGAATGAGTCGCTTTCCTTTAGCCCAATCTAGCACAGGATGAGTAAAGTCTTTCTTTACGGTGTACTGAAACACATCCGTTACGGTATTTCCTGTAATGTAAATATGATCCTCGTTTTTGTTTTCTTTATGCAGGTTTCCCGCCGACAACTCCGTTGGCGCGAAATGTAAATCTGCCAGAACCCCTGTTAATTGACGGTTCATCTCTTCTGGATAAGGCGATAGCTTGTTCCAAGTACGTAATCCCGCTTCAACGTGCCCCACTTTAATTTGCTGCATGAAGGAAGCATAGCTCGCAAGGAACGTCGTTAACGTGTCCCCGTGCACGAGCACCAAATCAGGCTTAGCTTCTCTCAATACCGGTTCTAGTCCTTGCAGGACGCGAATGGAAATGTCGTTAAGCGTTTGACTAGCTTGCATCACATCCAGATCGTAATCTGGCTTGATGTCGAATACCTCAAGCACCTGATCCAGCATCTGACGATGCTGGGCGGTTACACAAACGATAGGCTCGATCTGATCCGGATACTTCTGTAGCTCAAGAATTAACGGAGCCATCTTGATCGCTTCAGGCCGTACCCCGAATATCGTCATGACTTTTATTTTGTTACTCACGTCGGTTTCTCTCCTTATTTCGTTCCGTACAAACGATCTCCAGCGTCACCGAGACCAGGAACAATATAACCTTGTTCATTTAATTTCTCATCTAATGCGGCTAAATAAATATCGATGTCAGGGTGTCTCTCTTGTACAGCCTTAACACCTTCTGGAGCTGCAATCAAGCACATCAGCTTCGTTGGACGACAGCCTTTTTTCTTTAGCATATCTAGTGCTGCATTCGCCGAGCCACCCGTTGCAAGCATCGGATCGATCACGATCAATTCCCGCTCGGCAACATCGGACGGTAAACTGCAGTAATATTCGACGGGTTGCAGCGTCTCGTGATCGCGGTAGAGTCCGATATGACCAACCTTAGCAGATGGGATGATCTTTAATACTCCATCCACCATACCAAGTCCCGCACGCAAAATCGGGATGAGCCCCATCATTCTACCTGCAATTACTTTTCCCTCAGCAACTTGGACTGGCGTCTCCACTTTTACCGTAGAGAGCTGTACGTCCCTCGTTATTTCGTAAGCCATTAGCATAGCTACTTCGTCGACTAATTCGCGAAATTGCTTCGTATTTGTCATTTTGTCACGGATGAAGGTGACTTTGTGTTGGATCAACGGATGATCGCAAATAACGAGCCGTCCCATATGTTCGTCCCTTTCTTCAACGAACCGACAAAACGCTTAAATCGCGAATTTCGGCCGTTCTCCTATGTATCGTGCCCGTACATTATATCATTGTCTCCGAATGGGTGCATTACATCCCTTGAACTTGCCCGAATTTCGTCGAAAGGGTTTACACACAAATAAAATGTCTCCTAGGAGACCACTCCAAGGAGACATTTTATTTTCAATTACAATAAGATTCCTAGCTTAAGATTAATAAGCTAAGTCCGGATATAGCGGGTATCTTGCAGAAAGCTCAGCCACAATTCCACGCGCTTTCTCAAGCGTTGCTGCATCTTCTGGGTTTTTCAATGTTAAAGCAATAACATGAGCGATTGTTTTCATATCCTCTGGCCCCATACCACGAGTCGTAATTGCAGGTGTACCAATACGGATACCACTTGTTACGAACGGGCTAGTTGGGTCAAATGGAATCGCGTTCTTATTCACAGTAATCGCAACAGAATCCAATACATGCTCTGCCACTTTTCCTGTAATGTTCAGGCTACGCGTATCGATCAGCATCAGATGGTTGTCTGTACCGCCGGATACCAGGTTCAATCCTTCTTCGATAAGCGCTGCAGCTAGAGCTTTAGCGTTAACAACGACATTACGTGCATATTCTTTGAAAGAAGGCTCAAGAGCTTCGCCTAGCGCTACTGCTTTAGCAGCGATAATGTGCATCAGAGGTCCACCTTGTGTACCTGGGAAAACAGCTTTATCAATTGCTGCTGCCCACGGTTGACGACACAGGATCATGCCTCCACGAGGACCACGAAGCGTTTTGTGAGTCGTTGTCGTAACGAAATGAGCATGAGGTACCGGGCTTGGATGCTCGCCACCCGCCACAAGACCAGCGATATGCGCCATATCGACCATGAACAATGCGCCAACATCGTTAGCAATTTGGCCCATTTTAGCGAAATCAATTGTACGCGGGTATGCCGAAGCACCTGCTACGATTAGACGAGGACGGTGTTTGAACGCTGCTTTACGTACTTCATCATAGTCGATTGTGAACGTTTGATCGTCAACACCGTAAGCAACGAAATTGTACAGCAAGCCAGATGCATTGGCAGGGTTACCATGAGTGAGATGTCCGCCATGAGCAAGGTTCATACCAAGAACAGTATCACCAGGCTTCAGAACTGCCAAGTAAACAGCTAAGTTAGCTTGAGCGCCGGAGTGAGGTTGTACGTTAGCATGCTCAGCTCCGAACAATTCCTTCGCACGGTCACGGGCGATTTGTTCAGGGATATCCACATACTCGCAGCCGCCATAGTAGCGTTTGCCTGGGTATCCTTCTGCATATTTGTTCGTCAATACTGTACCCATCGTTTCCAGAACAGCTTCACTTACAATATTTTCAGAAGCGATCAATTCAATGTTGTCGCGCTGACGTGTCAATTCCAAATTAAGAGCTTTAACAATTTCCGGATCTTGCTTGCGTAGATTTTCCAACATAGTTATAGTCCTCCTAAAAATTTATAATGGTTTATTATTAATCACAAGTTTTAAGTGAAGCTTCTTTCTCCCCGGCAGTCGGTTGATCTTCACGTACCGCTGGGTATACGGCGCGAGCGCCGCCAATCAATCGTGGTCGAGTCGTTGCCATATTTACTCTTGCTTGCCCAATCGTCCGAATCGATGGTCTTAAAGGAACAGCTACGGGACGAAGATGCATCCCGATCAGTGTTTCACCAATATCGATTCCGGCATGGACCTGCACGGATTCCACAAGGCAAGGCTCATTCATTTGGCCGTACGCATAGGATGCCATTGATCCCCCCGCCTTCGGGATAGGAACAGCGGATACCTCGGTCCACCCTTGCGTCTCTGCCAGCTGACGCTCAGTGACGAGCGCACGATTAAGATGCTCGCAGCATTGCCATACGATAAGGAACCCGCCTCGCTCCTGAGCTCTGAGGGCGCCAGCATAGATTTGCTCAGCAACCGTCTCTGCACCCGAAGAACCGATACGATGCCCCTGCACTTCGCTTGTACTGACTCCAAACACGATAATTTGCCTCGGTCTTATTCCACCCGACTGAATCAATTCATTTAGCAGGTGTTCCACTTGATCTGCTATGGATTGAGAATCCTGGGTCATGACAATACCTCCTTACAAGCTCGGTTGTATCGCTGATCACAATAAAGGTATTATACCTGAATTCGCACGCGGCTCAAACAGCTTGACCTGCTCGTAGATGCGGTAGTTGCCCAATTATCGCCCCCATTTCGTCAAATAAAGACAAAAAAGAGCAAACGTGCATACGCACGTTGCTCTTTGCCCAGGCGACCGGCCGTCATTCCGATGCTCCACCGTGGTTTAATCCACTTGTCGTCGCCAGTTACATCGGAATCTTGAAGTTATAGCTTAATCATAACGAACGAGCGCAAAAAAATCAATCATTCATATTTCATTTTCTGTGCCCAATTTGTCGACCAAAGTCATTAGAATATCTTCTATTTCATCCGCACATTGCTCATATAGTGATAACGGCCCCCCATAGGGATCTGCAATATCGAAGTCAGGGATGCTACGTTGGAGCTCGAATAAGCGCGTCCGTTCCTCTGAGCTCAGATTTTGACCTAACACCTGTCTGACCTGCCACTCCGAGTAAAGTCTCTCAGCCTCCGCCACATCGTCCATTACTGGATCACCGCGAAGAGCGTACTCTTTCAATGTGAAGGTTTTGGACATCGCTTCAGGAAAACGTTCAAGAATCGCACGCTTATGTCCCGCAGTCATTGTCAGAATGACATTTGCCCAAAGCACTTCATCCGCAGACAGCACCGTTGAAGATCCAGGGAGCGTCAAATTTCTTTTTCTTAGCGTAGTGGCTGCATGAGGAGAAATCGGTAATCCCCCAACGGTAGCAACACCCGCAGATCGGATTTCGAGTGGCTTCCCACTTCTCTCAGCCAAATCCTTAAGCATCACTTCCGCCATTGGGCTTCGACAAGTATTCCCTGTGCACACGAATAAAACCCGGTTCATTTTCTCCCCCCTCACTCTGATGACGTTCCATGCTTACACTAAAAATAATAGACCAAATCCAAATAAAATAACACCACCTAATGCCTCTCCATAGTCTCCCATGGAACGACTGACCCTTCTTCCTAGCATTAAACCAAGCACACTCATTAATCCACCAAAAAATCCGAACATAAGAACAGTGAGCACGATATGTGCTGAGAACATCCCCATAGATATGCCAACAGAGAATGAATCGATGCTTACGCTAAAAGAAAATACGAGCATTCCCCACACCGTACGATGATCGATCGAATCAACAGCTTCACCGCGGAGTGAGCTATAAATCATATGCCCTCCAAGCAGCAGAAGCAATGCACCCGCAGCCGACGTCGCAATTCCACCAAGTAATCCACTCACGTATTGACCTGTAATCATTCCACCGAGCGGCATCAGCACATGGAATATAGCTATAATCACACTTAGCTTCAAGATATCATATAACCGAATACCTTTCAGTCCGATCCCTATTCCTAGTGAGAAAGCGTCCATTCCTAATGCGACCGCCATGATAAGTATAGTCAGCATTTGCCCGGTTGCCGCGAACGCATCGAACATAGCTCGTCCCCCCTTGCGAGTTGTCACCCATTCCTCTTCCAACATATGCGGACAAGAAGGTGAACATGCAAGGGGATGAGGTTGATCCTGCTTATTCGATCGTTATTTCATGACCTCCAGCTGCTTTACGCAGACGATTCATGAGAGCCGCACCAATTCCATCTTCAGAATATCCTTCTGCCACGATGAATTCCACTCCTCGCTCATCGCATTCACGCAATAGAGCGTACAGGGAATGCGCGGCTTGATGAGGTACATTGTAGGGACCACAATCAAACACTTCATCCGCCTGGTAGGAGGAGATATGCTCCGAACAGGAAAGAATCGCAACTCGGCAACCTCTCTTCTTCGCTTCATCCGCCTTTTCTTGAACAATGACTTTAAGTTTTTCTTGTTTTCCTGTTATGAGCAGCATTTCGCCTTTAGGTGCATAATGCGTATACTTAACGCCGGGAGAGCGAGGGACTTGCACCTGCTCCTTGTTATCCTTTTTTTCCGGAGTCCGTACGAGCGCTACCCTAGATGATCCTACCGCCTGCTGTAATTGTTCTCGCGTGATGCCACCAGGCCTAAGAATATGAACCTCTCCCGCAAGCACTCGAACAACAGTAGACTCTAAACCGACACCGGTCGCCCCACCGTCCAATATGCCATCAATTCGTCCATCCAAATCCTCAACGACATGCTTTGCTTGCGTCGGACTCGGGCGACCAGAGCGATTAGCGCTTGGTGCTGCGAGCGGGCAGCCGGATTGCTGGATGAGCGCTCTAGCAATCTCATGTGCTGGAACTCTAACCGCAACTGTATCCAAACCTGCCGTAACAAGCTCTGATACCGCTCCAGCTCGTACAGGAAGTACTAATGTCAGAGGACCTGGCCAGAAAGCCTCCATTAACATCTCTTCCACTTCGTTCACCTGTTCTACTAGCACATAAACCTCTTCACGATCCGCTAGATGAACGATCAGCGGATTGTCCGAAGGCCGCCCTTTGGCCGCGAATATCCGTTCGACCGCCTCCGTATTGCGTGCATCCCCACCAAGTCCGTACACGGTCTCCGTCGGGAATGCAATAACGCCGCCTACGGCGAGTACCGCGGCGGCTTCTTGAATACCAGTCTGCGTCTGCTCTACAGACCAAACCTTCGTAGTCCCTGTCATGTTGTATTCCATCCTTATATTGGCCACCCTATTGTACGTGGGTTACCCACTCTATCTCATTTTCGTTATTATATCATAGCCCTTAAGAGAACCAAGAGCTAATGAAAGCAACCAGCTTCTGAATAAGCTCCCAGAGGAAAAACTTCGCTTTCGGCTCCTCCGTCTCAGCTGAAGCCTTGTCCACTTGGCTTTTAGAAAGAGTTGAACCATCTGACGATAACTTGGTCACTTCAGCTACAGGCGCTTTGTCGTCCGGTGCTGTTGCAGCGGTTAAGCACAGGGGCGGAAACAACACGCACCACCAATTTGCTCCACTACCTTGTCCCAGTGTTATCCGTAATGCTTCGTAATCCCCAGCAGCATAATTGGAGCCATCGAACATTTTTTCTGGAAAAGGAACCTTCGCAAGCTCTACAACACCCCCATAAGGTGCTCCATATTCATTAAGCTTACTATCCACGAGCTGCTGAATTTGCGGTAACCGAGCCTTAATCTGTTCACGTGCTTCGTCATGAGTCGTAGGCATGCTGCCCCATGATTCAATATAAGTTGCAACTTCATCCCGTAGGTTATATTTAAGGGTTTGATCCTCATCTATGTCTGAATTAGCGATTATACGAATTCGAATAGCATCATCAGGAATGAGCTTACTAGAGCTCGCTGAAGCATACTGTCCGATTAATGCAGATAAGCTTAATACTAGTGCAAAACCAATCACAATCATTTTACTTGCTGCTAGAGTAAGGGAAGAAAATATAAAGGAATAATGGCTAATACGCATAGGATTTCGCTCCTTGATGCACCCGTCGGTGCAAGCTATGCGTTCCGGAACGTCTTAGCCATCATTATGTCCGGATTTGAACTCTATAAACCTAGCAATCGCAATTTATTAAAATTAAGATTTCATAGCCTACAGGCATCCCTGTATTGATTCTAAAGAAAGCTCAGCAGATAGGATGGGATTGCTACTCTTCGCGTTGCGGAGTCCGCCTAAATGATATTTACTCAAAACATCTGTATCCTTCAACAGGTTACCCGTGAGAATGCATACCGCCGACTCCTCCCTACCCACCTTTTTCTCCGCGATTAATTTCCGCAGTCCCGCTATCGTCGCAGCCGATGCAGGCTCACAGCCGATCCCACTCCTATCGATCAGAGCCTTCGCCTCCATGATCTCCTCGTCAGTGACCGAGCAGGTAACCCCTTCATTGTGGAGTAGGAAATCACGCGCTTTCTTCCAGCTTGGAGGGTTGCCGATATTCATTGCCGATGCGAGGGTCGAAGGGTGCTTAAGCGGAACAAGTTGCTGCTCTTGACGGGATATCATCTTGTGAAAAGGATTCGCTCCCTCCGCTTGGATTAAAGCCACTTTCGGTATTCGCGTAATCAAGCCCAGTTCTAGAAGGTCATTCAAACCTTTCCCCAGCGCGGTAATATTGCTAAGCGCTCCTCCCGGGATGAGGATCCAATCGGGCATTTCCCAATTCAAGCTCTGGGCAATTTCATAGACAATGCTTTTCTGCCCTTCAATTCGATAAGGATTAATCGAATTGCAGATGTACAAGCCCATTTCCCTGCCATATCGCTCGTAAAACTGTATTCCATCATCGTAAGTTCCCGCAAATTCGATTACCTTCGCACCGTAAGCCAGCGTTTGTAGCACTTTATTAAGCGACACCTGTTCATTCGGAACTAGCACAATGGATTCACACCCTGCTAGAGCTGCATACATCGCCAAGGAAGATGAGGTATTCCCCGTTGAAGTACATGTAAATCTGCTGTAGCCAAGTGACCGTCCATGAGAGACTGCGACTGTCATCCCGTTGTCCTTGAACGAGCCACTCGGATTTTCACTTTGTGCTTTAAGCCATAGCTTGCGAATGCCTAACCATTGTCTAATCGATTCTGAGCTATACAGCCCCGTATTCCCCTCATACTTGGTTACAATATCGCTCTCAGGCAGCTCCGGATAGATCAATTCCTTGTAACGCCACACCCCGCTCGCATAAGGGGTCATACGCTCCGAAAGCCTTTGATGGAATGTACGCTTAAGCTTATCAGCGTCAAGTGTCGAGAAATCCTGAACGACTTCTAGCAAGCCTCCACATGAGCACAGATAACCAAATTCTAATTCGGACTGCTCTTCATGACAGTCATAACATACGATTCTCATCGCTATCCCCGCCTCTTCTGTAGGTTAAGTGGATTGACAATTAAATTGCCAACTCCAACCCTATAGAATTAGAATAAGGGAGAATGAATAATAAAAATAATATATTATAATTAGATTTACATAATTAAATGTTATAAGTTGAGGAGGAGCCTGAATAGAAGATGCTTAACCTTCACGCCTTACGGCTATTCCATCATGTCGCTGAGCAGGGAAGTATAACGAAAGCAGCTGAGCAATTAAACATCAGTCAGCCTGCCGTCACTTCTCAGATTAAGAGGTTAGAACGCGACTTAGAATTACCCCTATTCTCCCCCCACGGCAGGGGAGTTTTACTAACTGAATTCGGGATCAGACTCGCACAGGATACGAGGAGACTATTTGCCTTAGAGCGGAATATCGAGAATACTATCGAGGAGTATAAGCAAGGAAAAATGGGAAGATTGCACATCGTAGCGACATATTTGCCTGCTAACTTTTTACTTCCAAGCTGGATCGCCAGTTACAAGCATACATACCCTAACGTTGACGTTCAATTCATCACAGCTAGTTCAATAAATGCGATACAATTATTACTTCATTACGATGCTGATGTGGCTTTTATTGGAGGAGCTCAGCAATCTCATCCACTCCTCGAAACAACACTTTTGCATACTGACGAGATGTGGTTTGTTGTTCATAAAGATCATAAACTAGCAGCGCAAGGAACAACGCTAGCAGAAGTTGTAAAGGAGCCTTTTGTTTTCCGTGAGAAAAGCAGTTATTCGAGGGAGCAATTACTTTCCCTTTGCTCCATTCATCAATTAATGATGCCTAGGATTGGCTTAGAAATGAACGGCTTTAGTGAATTAATTCGTGTCGTGTCCGGAGGGTATGGAATTGCCTTTCTATCTGCGTTGGAGGCTCGCGATGAAGTAGAGAAGGGTAATCTTCGGAGAATTGATGTGCAGGACGTTAAATTAACTAACCCCATCTGCTTGTACCATAGAAAAGAACCGTTACAAACTCAAGCTCTCCAGTTCTTGGAATTAATGCCATAACATGATGAATGAATATAACATTTGAAGGAAATGGGCATGGACGTGCAATTCCGCCCTATGCTACCATAATCTTAAGATCCGGAAGCACCGGTCAATTCTAAATATTGACACGGGCGAGGAGGCCAGAGCGTGGAAGATCCAATCCAGCAACAGATCCTGAGTGTTGTGAATTTATTGCATGACAGCGTAATGGAATTGAAGGTCAATGTAACAGATTTACAAGGTAGTGTAGCAACGTTACAAGTGGACATGGCTGAAATGAAGCAGGACATTCGTGTTCTAAAGGGCGATGTACGTGTTCTAAAAGACGATGTTGGGGTCCTGAAGGACGATGTACGTGTCCTGAAAGACGACGTTGGGGTTCTGAAGGACGATGTGCGTGTTCTGAAAGTGGACATGCACAATTTGGAAGTTAAAGTGACCAAAATTGACGAACGAACCGAACGTTTGGAACAACGAACGGACATGACCTTCGACACCGTCGGTCTAATCAAGGAAGAGGTTACTGAGTCCAGTTACAGACACGAAAGACACGAGCTCCTGTTAGGGGAAATCGCCACTACACTGCTCGAACAAACAGCAAGGAATCGGTTACCGAAGCCGATATGATCCTATAAGCCTTACTAATACTAAATAAAGACCGCGAAATCCACAGTTGGATAACGCGGTCTACTTTTATTTTATCGCTATGACATGCCTTTCAATACCTGCGTAGTCTTTCACGAACCGAATCTCATCCCACTCCGCCGCCTCACGAAGAAATCCCGCCACATCTTCAGCTTGCCCTGCCCCAACTTCCCAAGCCACAATCCGTGGCAGCTTCTTCAATCGCGATAGCTGGCTAGCCATCATCCGATAAGGATTTAAGCCATCATCCCCGCCATCTAGCGCAAGCCTCGGTTCATGTTCACGAACCTCCCGCTGCAAATCTGGTATATCCAAGGACGGGATATATGGGGGATTGGATACAAGCACATCAATATCAGGACATCCGGCGCCGTCGAGGAAAGGGGATAACAAGTCACCCTGAACAAAGACAACCCGAGAGGCAACATCGTGCCTCCCTGCATTCCGTTTCGCCATTACTAGCGCATCCTCTGATAGGTCCGAAGCGATCACCCGCCACAATGGACGCTCTACCGCCAACGTTATCGCAAGAATGCCACTTCCAGTTCCAACGTCCAGAACGGTAGGAACCGTCGAACACTCTTTCCATATGCGCTCTGTAACGTCTAGAACAGCCTCTGCCAGCAGTTCCGTCTCCGGTCGCGGGATAAGCACAGCCTCCGAAACCTCAAAGGCCCTACCGTAGAAATACTGCTCTCCTATGATGTATTGCACCGGAGCCCCAGTTGATCTCCGTCTCAATAAATCGTTCCAAGCTTCAACCCTCATTACAGGAAATGGATCACGCCAGTCCCGCAACAACACCGTCTTGCTTATTCCGAGCAAATAAAGAAGAAGAAGCTCCGCATCCGCGTCCGCTTCTTCAACTCCGGCTTGTCGTAATTGTTCCGCACCCTGACGCCAAGTCTCACTTAACGTCAAAGGCGCCTGCTTGTTATCCAAGTTCACGCCAAGCGCCTCCTTGCTTATTTCAATTGCTCACGCTCTAGAATTTCAGCTTGTTCAGCAAGTGTCAATGCCTGAACGATCTCTTCCATATCGCCGTTCAAAACATATTCAAGCCGATGAAGAGTTAACCCAATCCGGTGATCCGTTACCCGACTCTGCGGGAAGTTATACGTCCGAATGCGTTCGCTCCGATCTCCAGTTCCGATCTTCTCACGACGTTCACCAGAGTACTTCTCTTCTTCTTCTCGAAGTTTAATGTCCATAATACGCGTTCGCAAAACCTGAAGCGCTTTGTCTTTATTGTCATTCTGGGATTTGCCATCCTGACAAGTCGCTATGATTCCCGTTGGCATATGAGTAACCCGTACCGCAGACTTCGTCGTATTAACGGACTGACCACCCGCTCCACTTGAACAGAATGTATCCACGCGAATGTCTTTGTCATGGATGACGATATCGAGTTCTTCAGCTTCTGGCATGACGACGACAGTAGATGTCGACGTATGAATTCGACCGCCGGACTCCGTCTCCGGAACCCGTTGAACACGATGAGCGCCACTTTCATATTTCATTTTACGATAAGCTTCTTGTCCGATGATTGTAAAAATCACCTCTTTAAATCCGCCGAGATCGCTCACACTGGATTCCAGCATTTCCGTACGCCAGCCTTGGCTATCTGCATACTTAGCATACATTCTGTACAGCTCAGCAGCGAATAAATTCGCTTCTTCTCCGCCGGCAGCGCCGCGAATTTCTACGACCACGTTCTTACCATCGTTCGGGTCCTTCGGCAGGAGCAAGAAACGAACCCTCTCCTCAAGTTCACTACGCCGGCCGTCTAGCTCATCGATTTCCAACTTCACCATTTCACGCATTTCATCGTCCAATTTATCTTCCTGCATCACTTTAGCATCCTGCAGTTGAGTAAGCACTTGCTTGTATTCTTCATAAGCGCCGTACGCTTCCTCAAGCCCGGATTGCTCCTTGGCATAAGTCCGTAACCGCGTCGAGTCATTCACTACATCGGGATCGCTAAGCAATTCGTTAAGCTTCTCGTATCGATCCGCAAGGATTTGCAGACGGTCTAACACTATTCCTCATCCTCCGTTGCCCTTAGGCTTTCGTTCCGTTTTTATGCAGAAAAAAACATATTGTGAATTATTATACCACACAACAAACCTTTCGTGCGGGACGAGATGAAACAGGAAAAGGACGATTTCCACAATCGCGGAAATCGCCCCTTGCCAAACACCTCTGCCCCTTGCTTACCTTCTAGGGAACACACCCAATATTTGTTTCGTTGCTGGATCGAATACGAATGTCAACGGTCCTATTAACTCATCTCTATCCGTATTGTATACAATCTCAATCAACTTGCCTTTAACGGCTTTGATCTCTTCAAGCTTCTTCTTCTGAGCAGCATCCGCGTTCATTAGCGTACCGACATTCTCAGAATCGATCACCGTTACTATCGCCTCGTCTTTTTTCGTCGTCACATGTGACTTCTCGGTTTCAGGAATGTTCTTCCAGCCAAGTTCGCGATATTCTTGAAGCTCTGTTGGTGCAAGATACGTATCCGGCAAGACAACGAGATAATGCAACGGACTTTGAGGCGGGATACTTCTAGTCGTAATTGGACCATAGTAAGCACGAACCTTGTCCCCAGCCTTCAGACTGGACCATTCCACAGGCTCACCCTGGAAAGTCATCACGCTTGTTTCTTTACCAGAATTAACAACAAGAGTTGGAACGGCCACTCCGTCTTTCTTCTCACCGAATGTCACTTTCCAGCCGTCATCTGTTTTCTCAATCGCCTGAATGACGTCTTCCTTTACAAGGCTCTCACTGCCCACCACGATTTTGTGAGCGTGGGATTGCCCCGGATAACTCATTGCTACAATTGGACCAAATTCAGCCGTAATCCGAGTGCCGGCCTTCAGATCTTTGGCAAGGAACACTTGACCACTCTCGTCCGTAAGCAAAGTATCTTTGTCTGCATAGAGAATCATCCATCTATCGTTGCCCTTACCCAGCAATTCAATCCGATAGCTACCGTCTTTGGTCAAGCTTGCATCCACAACAACGCCCAGCATTTTCATGTATTCCACCGCCTGCTCTTCCTTAGCCTTGATATTGATCTCTTTATCCTTCGAGTTCCAATTCAAGTTGAAGCCTAGTGCTGCAGCTGTATCTCGTGCCGGCAAATAAGCCTTACCGTCGATGTAAACTGGATGCAAGCTAGTATCTTCACCATTAACGGATACAATAATTTCTTTATTCAACACCCCGGTAACTTTGCTTACTAAGCCACTCGCTCCGACGGCTGCGCTCGTTCCAAGTAGCCCAACGGCTGTAACTAGAACCAATAACTTTTTCCTTTTCATGTGTGTTGCTCCTTCCATTTTGCGCTCATATAGCGTGTTGGTAAATGTTACTTCTTGTGCTTTCAGATTCTCAGACGAGATTTAACCCAGAAAGGTTTCACAAGAAAATGATTGGTTTCCATACCAAATAACATTTCCTATAAGACAAAAAAAACAGCCCGGTAGGAATCGTTCCCACCGGGCTGCTGCATCTAATCTCAATTATACGTTGAACAGGAAATGCATAACATCGCCATCAGCAACCACATACTCTTTGCCTTCTAGACGAGTAAGCCCTTTTTCCTTCGCTGCTTTCATGGAACCGCTAGTGATCAAGCCCTCATAGGAAACGACCTCAGCACGAATGAATCCCCGTTCGAAATCCGTGTGAATAACTGCTGCAGCCTGCGGAGCTTTCGTTCCTTGACGAATTGTCCATGCTCGAACCTCTTGTACACCAGCCGTAAAATAAGTATAAAGGCCAAGCAGCGTATACGAGGCACGAATAAGACGATCGAGTCCAGACTCAGTCAAACCAAGCTCTTCGAAAAATAACTCTTTGTCATCGCCTTCAAGCTCAGCGATTTCCGATTCAACCTTAGCGCTAATGTGAACGACTTCAGAGCCTTCAGCTGCCGCGAACTCGCGAACCTTCTGAACATAAGGATTGCCGTCGGCGTTAGCCGCTTCACCCTCACTAACGTTAGCCGCATAAAGCACAGGCTTCATCGTTAACAAATGAAGATCACGAATAAGCAGCTTCTCTTCTTTAGATAGCTCAACGCTTCTAGCGGACTTCTCGGCTGTTAAGGCTGCATGAACACGCTCAAGAACTTCCAACTCTTCGGCAACCTTCTTATCGCCGCCTTTTAGCCCTTTACGCGTGCGATCCATCCGTTTCTCGATCGAATCGATATCCGTAAGAATCAGTTCAAGATTAATAACCTCGATGTCATTAATCGGATCAATCTTACCCGATACATGCGTGATGTTCTCATCTTGGAAGCAACGAACAACATGAACGATCGCATCCACTTCGCGAATATTTGCCAGGAACTTATTGCCAAGTCCCTCTCCGCGGCTAGCGCCTTTAACAAGACCAGCGATGTCCACAAACTCAAATGCAGTAGGTACGATCCGATTGGGATTTACGATATCAGCAAGCTTCTGCAAGCGCACATCCGGCACTTCAACAACGCCTACATTCGGATCAATGGTACAGAAAGGATAATTAGCCATCTCTGCTCCAGCTTGGGTTATTGCATTAAATAAGGTCGACTTACCTACATTAGGGAGCCCAACAATTCCGCACGATAATGCCATTCATCTAACACTCCTGACTCCTTGAGATCGCTCACTCCAATGTATTTGGAGCCGATCATCAAGCTGTTCAATTCTCACGCCATTATAACGGATGAAGCAGTTAACGTCCACTTATTCCAATTTAAGCTGCTCATCAATCTCGCTTGGATCTAGAGCATTTAATGCTTCTTTGGGTACCGTAATCGCAGATGAGATATTATGCTTGCTGTAGGTGCCAGCCAGCGTCTCAATAATCGCGGTCTTCTTTCCAGGATCCAGCTCAAGTGTTAGATCAGATTCCACACGGTAGGACAGCGGCCAATAATGCTCCGCATCTAGAGTTACTAGCACTTTAAGCTTCTGAACTTCGAGACTGTCCAATATGCTCGACTGTTCACTAGATAATCCTAATGTACTTTCCAATAACCCCCCAAGATAGTTTGCAGCCTCCGGTCCGATTCCGTCGTAACGAACCGTAATGACTTGCCCATCCTGCTCAGCAGTCAAAGTTTTACCGAGCCCCTGTATTTCCAGCAACGCTTGCTCCGGATTCACCTGAAAGTCAGAGAGCGTCGCGACATTGTCGGCTGCAACCTCCTTGGAGAGCTTGCTCCATTCCTCATATTCGGGCAGATACATATAATAGGCATCCGGAACAACGATAGCCCTTAGCGTGGAAGCTTCTCCATCAATCGTGCTTTTGATTGTTTGGTCTAGCTTCAGCGGATTCCGTTCTACGCGACCTTGCATATTTATTTCCACATCAGAACGATCCGCTTCTTCTGTCCCACTGAGCTTCTGATTCAACTGAAGCTCAAATGCATACTTTTCCATTTTCTGAGCAGCGGTTTGAGCTTTAGCTAACCATTCCAACGCAGGATTGGCACTTTCTGTCGCAGACGGAGAAGCCACGGGAGCATTTTTGGAACACCCTATAGCGAAGCAAAGCACGAAAAGAAGAACCATTATTTTAGTGTATTTCAAATTCCATTCAGCCTCCTTACGGATAACGTTTCGGGGGATTGCGCACAATGACGTCGAAGGGAGGAGGGTGATCCCATGGAAAACAAATCGCACAAAGGCAACTACAAGGGAACAACGAATATGAAAGCGAAGAACCAAGACATGGCGTACGTAAACGATACGCTGGAGAGAACCAAGTCCGTCGCTCCCGTTCCATCCATTAAGAAGGAAACGGATTAATACCCCGTCCCCTCGACTTGCAGTGTAGATGCGAATATAGCCCGGATTTGCATTCGTCCAACCTTAAGGGCGGTCGACTTGCAAATCCGAGCTGCAATCTCAATAAACCGTTCCTCCCCATTAACATACCCATTAATCGGAGCAAGAACCCCTCACACTTTCACCCAAGCATCGGTATCGTACCCTCTTTTCTCCCAATATCCAATGTGCTCTTCATCGATGAGCTCGATCCCATCCAACCATTTCACAGATTTGTAGGCATACATCTTCGGAACAATTAACCGCACCGGCCCACCGTAATCACGATGAATCGGCTTCCCATCGTGCAGCAGAGCAACTAAGACATCATCCATGTTTGCTTGCTCCAGAGTAAGCGTGTCCGTGTAAACCCCATCTCCGGAATAGAATTTAACAAACCTCGCATTCGACTTTATTCCTGCTTGGATCAGCAAGGCAGATAACGGTATGCCTTCCCATGTGTTCTTATAGACCGACCAACCTGTCACGCAATGAAAATCACTCACCTGTACAGTACGGGCAAGCGCAAGAAACTGCTCCCAATTCCAAGTTGAGGGCTTATCCACCAATCCCTTTATCGAGAAGCTCCACGTTCGAGAGTCGAAGGTTGGTAATGGAGTTACCGAATATACTCGAAAATATCCTTTAGCTCCACCCCCTACTACATTTGCGGAATCTGGCATTGGGGTTGGATTCGGCAGCATCAGATTCGTCTCATTAGAAACATCCGACATCCCTCCTTGAAGGGGTGTCATACCTCCACCACCCGTCGTCGTCAGCCAACGAATAAAAGTTGGGGCGACCGCAATAGCCAAACCAACGCCAAGCGACCCTCTTAAAAACTGTCGGCGATTGATCCAGGGTGTCGGCCCCTCGACAGGAACGCCGACATGAGCAGCTACATCTGGATTTCCAAGCTCTCGATTCTCAATGTTCTCCGAAATTTGAATAGCTCGGCGTTCAGGCTTATTCATCCATTTCATCCGAGTCACAGAATGATAAATAATATAAGGAATCCCTATCCAGGTTAATAGATCATGAACGACCAAAGCTCCATTCGCCCATTGTGGCGGAAATTTGCGAATTTGCCATAGCACGATGCCGGAAAGTAGCCACCCTACTAGCAATACCATAACGAAGCTTAGATTTCCCTTCTGCTTCGGCCGTTGCCTAATTTGTTTCAAATGCCGTCTCATCAAAGGGATATAGAGTGCAATCAATACTCCGGATAAAATTCCAATCAGGATATGCAACTGTTTAACGGGGTTGCGGAAATGACCGTCAAACCATCCTCGCACAGCATCCCATGTTAATAGAAGACCGGTAATCGCAAGAACAAGAACGATCCATCCATTCCATTTATGCAATTCCGCGAGTTGCTTACCGAAGCCCGGTTTACGACCGCCCACGCAATTTCCCCCTTCGAATCGTCTGAATTCGTAGCCAAATTATAGCACAAGAATATCCAATTCATTACGACCTAATGAATCAAACCCCTCCAACACAAAATTCACTAGCGCGAATTAAGTTGAATCCCTGATATTTCCACCGGAACATCTTGCCACCTTTTGCGTCTAACTATGTACTTAACCGCAAGGAGGAATGATCATGCGAAGAATGTACCCGTTTTTAACTACGGCTCTTCTCGCACTCCTACTCGCTGGCTGCGGATCCAATTCTAATAAAAACGGAGCAACCGATGTTCCGAAAGCTATTCCGTCCGCGGATTCATCCTTCGGGATTAAACCTACAGCCAATTCGAGTAGTGAACCCCCATCAACCCAATCTCCTTTTGAAACTCAACCATCGGAATCGTCAAATGACCAAGATGCTCAATTGAAGGTTATCGCTCTTGACGTTGTTGAGTATTTGCAGGAGAGAGACTTGAGTGCTTTGATTCCGTTGATCGATCCGGAGCAAGGTTTAAGATTTTCACCGTACCCTCATATCAATACCGATACGGATCTCGTATTCAAAGCAGATGCGCTACCTAGCTTCAAGGACACGAACAAGCTGCAATGGGGAATTGCTGATGGAAGTGGCGAAGCGCTTGATCTCTCATTCCGAGATTATTACGAGAAATTCGTATACAATAACGATTTCGCAGATGCTCCCAACGTCAGCGTTAACAAAATTCTCGCCAAAGGTAACTCCGAATCCAATATCACGAAAGTGTATCCAGGCGCCTCTTATGTTGAATTCTACTTCCCTGGATTCGATAAAGAGCTAGACGGAATGGATTGGCAAAGCCTAGTGCTGGTGTTTATTCCTTCTGCCGATGACTGGAAGCTGGTCGATATCGTTCATGGCCAATGGACAATCTAATCCTACAAATTAAAAAGGTTGAACTACGGGAGAACATCCCGTGGCTCAACCTTTTTTGGTGCCACAATTATACAGCTATCGTGTTATCATTCTTACTAGCCCCTGCATATTCTTTGCGATAAGTGATCACAAAGAATAGAAGAGTCATTGCCGCGAATACGGCTGCGAAACCAAGCAATATCCATACATTTTCCCACATGAAGGAATACTCTCCGCTTGATACGACTGCCTTAAGCCCAGCTACCGAGTATGTCATTGGGAACCATGCGCTAGCTTGCTGCAACCAGTTAGGAATTAATTCTAACGGGAATGTACCCGCAGAGCTGGTTAATTGGAAGATTAAGATTACAATGACGACAAAGCGGCCCGGATTTTGTAACACAGTTACAAAGAACTGAATGAGCGCCATGAACGTGATACTGGTGATAATCGAGAATAAGAAGAACAAGGGTAGGCTTTGAACCTCTAATCCCAGACCGTACAGCAGTACGAGATCTGCAATCACTGCCTGTATCGTACCTATGAATACCATTGTAAGGAACTTACCGACAAACCAGCTCCAGCCGCTTGTAGGTTTAATTGCCGGCTCTCTAACTGTGTATACAATCGTCAGAAGTAATGCTCCGACAAACAGACCTAGGGAAATAAAGTAAGGTGCAAATCCAGTACCGTAATTCGGCACCTCTGTCGTCTTGACCACATCAAGATCAACAGGGCTAGCGAACATATCAATAAAGGTGTCGCTACCGTTAAGGCTGGAAGTCTTACCCGCAGCTTCATTCAGCTTGCTCGATAATTCTCCAGTACCGTCGGTCAACTTCAATAAACCTGCAGTAATTTGTTGAGCACCTTGATCTAACTGACTTGAACCGTCAACGATGGTGCTAAAGCCAGTCGATAAACTACCCAAGCCTTGCTTCAGTCCAATTGCTCCAGTGTGAAGCTGCTCAGCACCGGTCGCAAGCTTATCACTTCCTGATTTAGCTGCATCAAGCTTAGCCCCGAATTGTTCAAGGCCACTTGCCAACTGTGCTGTACCACCACTTAACTTAGTCGCTCCTGCAACCAGTTGATCCTGCCCTTGCTTAGCAGCGCTAATCCCTCCAGCAACCTGCTTACTTGTGGCTATCAATTGTTGCAAATCGGCATCCTCAGCAAGCTCAGGATGGGCTTTAACATATTGCTCAAGTCCACTTGCTACACCCTTCGCACCCGTCTCAAGCTTAGCTGTTCCTTCTACGGACTGGGAAAGCCCCGCTGCCAGCTGACTTGCTCCGAGCTTCGCTTGATCAGCGCCTTGTCCAAGCTGGCTATTCGCCTCTGTGAGCTGCGACAATCCACCACTAAGCGATCCGCTTCCTTTCACTAGCTCGGAAGTACCCGTCTCCAGCTTTGCACTACCCTCAACAAGCTTTACAATTCCACCTTGCATCGTCAACGACCCCGAGGCAAGCTTATTGAGATTTTCTTCGAGCAGCGCCGCACCATTCTTGGCACTGTCCGTTCCTGATGCGATTTCGCTAGCGCCATCGCTAGCTTGGCTTAGTCCATCCGCCAAAGTTTTAACTTGATCGAATACCGTATGCGTATACGCCTTAGTCACTTCTTTGCTTAGCTCTGTTCTCATTTTCTCAATCGCAGTATTCCCGATTTGAGCGGCCAAGAAGTTATAGCTCTCATTTGGCATAAACACAATTTGAGCCGGAGTAGGTGTCTCAGAAGTTAAGGTTGTTGTTAGGGCCGAGAAATCTGCTGGAATTTCAATCGCCATGTAGTACTTGTTATCTTTCAATCCTTCTTCTGCTTCTGTCTTGTTCACTAAGCTGTAATTGAAATCATTGCTTCCCTTCAGCTTCTCGACAAAATCCTGTCCGATGTGCATAGTCTCACCTTCAAAGACAGTACCTTCATCTGAGTTCACCACAGCAACCGGTAAGTCCACTAGCTTATCGTATGGATCCCAGAAAGCACCTAGGAACATTGCACAATACAATACCGGCACTGTTAATACCGCTACCACCGGAATGAGCACCTTCTTGTTTTTCCCAATCCCTAAAATCTCTCTCGCAAATTGCTTAATCCCTTTCATTAACAAACACCCCTATACATTATGACTATTTCGTTCATTTGGTCACTTTAATGCAAAAAAAGATCAGCCCTATTAGGGCGTGTTGTCCTTTATTCGAAGCCATATTCGATATGAATCCAAGTTCAATCACTAATCCATAGCCAACCCATTCATTAAGTACAGTTGGAACAGCTCTGTAATCCGTCCTTTATCTAAGGCAGTGTGCGAATGCTGCCACTCCGATGCGAGAGCTAGATACATTTTCAACAACACAAATGCTGTAATCTCCGGATCGCAAGGCTTCAGCTCTTTCTTATCGATAGCCGTCTGAATCTTAACTTGAATAAATGACAGGATCGCAGCTTCCAGTTTATTAAGTCCTTCTAGAGCTTTAGGCGTTCCCATATCCCTCACTTCATGAACCATCTTCACAGCAAGCTGATGCTTATCTCGAAAATCGAGGATTTTGTACAAAATGCGATTCAAATTATCGAAAAAGTTTCTCTGGGCATCGTATTCTGCATCCGCGACAACCTTCATTTCTTTAATCAATTGATTCATAATATCGTCGAATAGCTCTTCCTTATTAGAGAAGAAGGTATAAATCGTACCTTTCCCCACATTAGCAAGCTTCGCCACCTGATCCATCGTCGTCGCTTTATATCCGAACAAAGCAAAGCTCTGGTATGCCGCATCAACAATTAGCTTCCTCCGGTCAATTTGCACTGACGTTATTCCCTCCTTCCAAAATGACTGACTGACTATATTCCAAATCTGGTCAACTGGTCAAAATGATAATAACATGTGTATAAGGAGATTGCAATAGTTCAAAGCCAAAGAAGAAACACCGCAAATCCTCTCAAGAGAGGACTCACGGCGTCACTTCACACATCTCAATTACATGTGGCTTTGGATTTTTGCTTTCAAGGAATCTTTGGATTGCAGACCTACAAGCTTATCCACGGGTTGTCCGTCTTTGAACAGGATCAACGTCGGGATGCTCATAACGCCGAATTGACTAGCAAGCTCAGGCTCTTCGTCAACGTTAACTTTCGCAATCGTTGCAGTTCCTTTCAATTCTTCAGAAAGCTCTTCCACGATTGGAAGCTGCATTTTGCAAGGTCCGCACCATGGAGCCCAGAAATCAAGCAAGGATACTCCTTGCGCTACGTTCTCAGTGAAATTGTCTTTTGTAACTACAACTGCCATAAGACATCTCTCCTATTCTAAGTGAATAATGTATGAAACCTATGATGATCGGGCACTTCTCGTGACCCGCTCCACCCCAAAATAATCTTCATGGTGCGCTAAGCCTTAGCTTTTGCCGTCAAACGGGACAACATCTGTCCAATCGTAATCGACTCGAAATACAATTCGAGCTGCTGATCCGCTCCGCAAAATACGGCGTCCATAACTTCCCCCATGTTGGAGCCTACCAAGCAATCTGATTCCGGATTACCGCTGCACCAGCTAGGAGCCAGTGAGCCTGCAGTCAAAGCGCGATATATATCAGCTAACGTTACCTCATTCGGTTCCTGAGAAAGCCGATAACCGCCGCCCGAGCCTTCACGCGTATCCACGAAACCATTTTTGCGTAAGCAGCTCATAACCTTACGAACCCGAACCGGATTCGTGCACACGTTGGATGCAATTTCTTCACTTGAAGCCATTCCATCGGGTCGATGCGCTAGGAGAACTAGGCTGTGGACAGCTATGATGAATTCACTGTTCATATCACAAGCCTCCTTGGTTACTACTGTAATAATATCAGTTACAGTTAATACTGTCAAGGGCGCACCTGCATCACGTATTATTTCATGAACAGCGCTACATTATGCTTAGAAATCAACATGATCTGGATCCGATCCAAAACGTTGATTCTGATTCAATCCATCCATTCGGTTCATATCCTCCGGCTCCAGCTCAAAGTCAAATACATCTGCGTTCTCACGAATACGCTCTTCGTTCACCGACTTAGGAATCGTCACCACGCCAAGCTGAAGATGCCATCTCAGAACAATCTGCGCAGGTGTTTTGTTGTATTTAACAGCCAATTCCGCAATAAGGGGCAGATCCAATCGCCCTTGCATCAGCGGTCTCCACGATTCAAGCTGAATACCTTCCTTACGACAAAAGGCAAAAAGCCTCTTCTGAGTGTGCAGCGGATGGAATTCCACTTGATTCACCATCGGCTTAACCCTGCAGCTTCCCATCAAATCCTCCAGATGGTGAATATTGAAGTTGCTAACGCCGATCGCACGTACGAGCCCTTGATCATGCAGCTCCTCTAAAGCCCGATAGGTTTCATTATATTTACCCACAACCGGCCAGTGAACGAGGTACAAATCCACATATTCCATTTCTAACCGGTTAAGGCTGTTCTGAAACGCTTGTAAGGTACTCTCATAGCCTTGCTCATTATTCCACACCTTTGTCGTGAGGAAAATCTGATCACGTGGAACACCTGAAGTTCGAATAGCCCGACCGACACTTTGCTCATTGTCATACATAGACGCTGTATCTATACTGCGATAACCTGCCTTCAATGCAGCCAACACTGCATTTTCCGTTTCTTCACCGTCTTTCGCGCGCCATACCCCAAGACCTAGTCGCGGCATTTCCACACCATTTAACAGCTCAACAGTCGAATCCATATGCAGCTTCACTTCTTGTTTCCTCCTCATCTGACCGATTTTTTCTATTTTCACATTCTATCACGCCAGGGCCCTCATCGCACATTGAATGGCGCTTTGTAGTCTGCCATACTATGAGTACAGAATCTACTTAAAGAGAGGTGACGGCGATGAAAATCGATGTTTATTCAGATATGGTATGTCCTTGGTGCCGAATCGGCAAAAAGAATATGAACGACGCAATTGACTCCTGGCATGATCAAACCGGTCAAACGGTTGAAGTGAGTTACCACGCCTATCAACTTGATCCTACATTGCCACCCGAAGGCTTACCCTTCAACAAGGTTATGGAGAAGAAAATGGGCGGTGTCGAGCGTCTACGGCCCATGCTCGATAGAGTTACCAGTGCAGGCGCCGACATTGGTGTTACCTTCAATTTCGACAAGGTAGAACGTATGCCGAACACGGTGCTCGCTCATCGCATTACTGCTCTGCTACCTGCTGAAGATGAGGCATATTGGGTCGAAGCGGTCATGAAAGCATATTTCGAGGATGGAAGAGATATTGCAAAGATGGAAGTACTCATGGAAGTTGCCGCTGAATTAGGACTCGAGCCCGAAGAAGCCCAACGTCTGCTGGAAGCTGGAGAAGGTCTCGAAGCCGTTGAGCAGGATATGGCTTCTGCGAAATCATTCGGCATATCCGGGGTCCCCTTCTTCCTCATTAATAACAAATATGCTTTGTCCGGCGCTTATCCATCCGCTCAATTTCTAGAGGCATTCAAGAAAATCTCTCAAGAGGGCTAAGCTCAAAGCTGAGGGCTTAGAGGCTTAGAGTCTTGTCAACCATCAGTAGGAGTCGTTGCTAGCATCGCTTCCGTTACTGTCCGCAGAGTTTGCAGAAAAACCTCGATGGTTCGAGTACGTAGATCGCCTTTGCGTAACAAGATATTGAAGCTTCGTTTAACAGGAAGCCCTTCTATAGGAAGCAACTTTAAGGAGCCGAGCCCGAGTTCCTTGCGAAGCGCCCAGCGCGATTGCAAGGTCACACCGAGCCCGGCTTCCACTGTTTCTTTGATCGACTGTGTGCTGCCCATTTCCATAAGTCGTGCCGGATGCACGCTTAACGCCGCGAACATTTTATCAGCAGCAGCTCTCGTCCCTGAGCCTTGTTCCCGCACAATCCATGTTTGACCCTCTAGGAGCTCCAAGGGAATCTGCGTTACCTTAGCTAGTGGATGCTGCGCTCCTGCCGCAATGTACATCTCATCCTCCGCTAGCTTCTCCATGGAAAGACCGGTACCAATCTCCTCTCCTTCAACAATCCCCACATCCAATTCACGATTACGGACCTGCTCCGCTATATCTGAAGTATTACCAATCTTGACCGTTGGGTGTATATCCGCAAAATCCAAGTTTAATCTCGCCAGCACCAATGGAAGCACATATTCGCCAAAGGTATAACTTGCCCCAATTGACAGCGGACCTCCGGTATAATGCATCAAATCGTTGACCATTTCCTCCATTCTACGATATAAGCCACTAATTTCTTTGGCATGATGGAGGACGATATCCCCAGCTTTCGTTAAGGTTACAGATTTATTATTACGCTCCAGCAGCCTAACCTTAAGCCGCTCCTCCAAAGACCGAATATGCTGGCTAACTGCAGGCTGTGTCATATGTAGCCGTTCCGCTGCACGAGAGAAATTACGAGTATCGGCAACCTCTAAGAAAACAATAAGGGATTGATCCATTGCCTAGCAGCCCCCATTCATTAGCTATTGATTATCATGAATATAATTATAATTAATTTTTCTTATTATCGTAACCGAAGTATGCTGAGGATAACAAACAAAGCATCGGAGGGATCAGTCATCATGCGTGCTAATATCACCCCCTTTAACTTTACCACTTTTTCGCTTATTCCCGCTCGAATCTACGGAATTTTGTTTACCTTGGCACTCGCGCTGACAGGCTGGGGCTTGTCTCAACTCCCTGGACTGGACCGACTTGGTCCTCTTGCTTGCACCTTACTGCTCGCAGCCGCTTATCGCCATTTGTTCGGCTACCCCTTATCCCTCGGCAGCGGTATTCGTTTCTCTTCGGGAACTTTGCTCAGGCTTGCCATCGTGTTATTCGGGCTCAAGCTGAATATTGGCGACCTACTGCAGCAAGGACTCCCGTTACTAGCACGAAGCGCTGGAACAGTCCTCTTCTCACTTGTGATCGTAATGGTTATCGGTCGATGGCTCCGTGCAGATCGCAAGCTGACCTTTCTGCTTGCGATTGGTACGGCGATATGTGGCGCAGCGGCCATAGCCGCTGTATCCCCTTTGCTCAAATCCAAAGATGAAGATACAGCCATCAGCGCCGGACTGATCGCTCTCATCGGAACGATATTCGCTGCAGCTTATACACTCATACAACCTTGGTTGCCGATTGACGTGGCGACTTATGGAATTTGGTCGGGACTTACCTTACATGAAATCGCACATGTCGCGATGGCTGCCGCATCAGCTGGACCAGATGCTTTGGCTGATGGATTGCTTGCTAAGTTATGCAGAGTAGCCTTACTAATCCCAATGTGCCTCGGTATCCTAAGTGTAGCCAAGCTGCGCGCTTCCGTAGCCGCGCCCTGCGTCCATTCATAGCGATGTTTATTGCATCGGTGCTGCTTTCTGGCCTAACACTGTTGTCTTTGTAAACTTAGGAGGAAGACACTGTAAGGGATTAAACAGCAGGACACGCTTCGAGCATCTATAGCCACATTGACAACTGAACAGTCGAAATAGCGGAACCTCGTTCCGCTATTTCGACGCATTCTACCTTGGCGCACCCCGTTTCACGGACAGGAATACAACCGCACCATCAACCACGTATGCTCCACTTACTTTGCTTTCCGTTCCGCAACCGCACGAGCAATCCACACACCAGCCGCACCCGCTTGCGCCAAACCACGCGTTACTCCCGCTCCGTCTCCGCCGCAGTACAAGCCAGATATCTCCGTTTCCAAGGTGTTACTGAGCTTAGGACGAGCAGAGTAGAACTTAGCCTCTACACCATAGAATAAGGTATGTTCCGAGGCAATACCTGGCGTAACCTTGTCGAGTGCCTCGACCATCTCGATTAAGCTTTTCATTGTGTTATAAGGAAGCACTAAACCAAGATCCCCTGGCACGGCCTCATGATGGGTTGGTTCAATAAATCCTTCCTTGATACGCCCATCCGTTGAACGGCGACCTCTCAGAATATCCCCATACTTCTGAACAATGATGCCCCCGTTCGAGAGATCGTTCGCCCGCTTACAAATCTCACGCGCATACTCGTTTGGCTTATCGAATGGATCCGTGAACTTGTGTGAAACAAGTAGCGCGAAGTTTGTATTCATAGAACCAAGTGCCGGATCCTTGAAGGCATGACCATTCGCCGCCATAACCCCACTATGATTCTCGACAACGACGTGCCCGGATGGATTACTACAGAAAGTCCTCACTCGGGTACCTACAGAAGTATTGAACACGAACTTGCCTTCGTACAGATGCTGATTTATTTCTCTCATGACAACATCAGAGGTTTCTACCCTTACCCCTACGTCGACCTGGTTGTTAACCATAACCAATCTACGTTTCTTGAGCACCTCAGTCAACCAACCCGAACCATCGCGTCCCGGTGAAATAACAACGGTATCAGCCATAATTTCCTCGCCGTCTTTGAGGGTAATTCCAAGAACGCGATGAGCGCCATTTTCCTTCACGGTCAATAGATCAGCAACCTCAGTCTTAAACCGCATGTCTATCCGGCTTTCCAGGAAAGTATAGATCGACTTCAGAATTTCCAAGTTCTGCTCTGTCCCCAGATGCCTAACCTGTGCGCGCAGCAGCTTCAGCCCCGCAGCGTAGCCACGGTGCTCGATATCTCTAACAAAATCGGTTGTTGGATCTGTCAAATTCAAAGTGGCTCCGTGCTCCAAATTAATTTCGTCAACATAGCGAATTAATCCTAATACTTGAGAAGGAGATAAGTAATCTGTCAGCCAACCGCCGAACTCCGTCGTAATATTAAATTTACCATCGCTATAAGCACCCGCACCGCCAAATCCTGCCGTAATTGAACAAGCTGGTAGACAGCCGGCAAATTCTTTTTTCCCAGCGGGTGGTGGACAGAGCTCAATTTTATTTTCCAATATCGGACAGTGACGACGCTTGATTTCATGCCCTTTGTCAACTAAAAGCACCTTAAGGTGCGGGGAAGTCCTCGTCAATTCATAGCAAGTGAAAATTCCAGCTGGTCCTGCACCAACCACAATAACGTCATACTTACTCATCCGTAAGTCTCCTCCTGGTTTGCTCCCATATTCTAATCAAGACAGCACAAAAAAATTCCCGACTACAGATGGATGCAGGTATCCTAATGGATATCCCACATCCTCGTAGTCAGGAATTTAAGGTTCCTGGTAGAGACCCCCAACCCATATTGCCGAGGATATACGAATGGATGACAGATGAAATTAAAAGGTTCTTCAATACGGAGATTAACCGATAAAAACGTACAAGTCAAGGGCGAATCGCCTTAATCATTCGTATTATACGCAAAAATTACTCAAAACTCCTATCTCAAACCATAATATACCCTATATTTACGAACATTTTTACTTTAACCGAAAACCAATTCATTTTTACCTACTTGCAAATAAACCTATTGAAATCACTTTGATATCCCGATAGATTGAAGATATACATAAAAGAAAAACCAATATATAGGAGATGATTGTTTTTGAAAAGGAAAGTATTCATTTCATTCCTCGCGTTATCGTTTGTATATGCAGGTATCGTGAGTGCCGCGTCCTTATGGGGCTCCTATAAAGGCAACCCAATTGTAAGGGTACAAGTAGATGGAACTGTTCACAAAAACAGCGTTCCCGCGATTAGCCTCAATAACCAAACCTACGTCCCCTTAAATGCTCTTAAAAAAGCTGGCATTAAGTATAATATGGACAGTAATAAACAAACCCTTGATCTCACAACAAACAAAATGAATACAACAGTCAAACAGTTGCACTCCATTACATTAACCTCTAAGGACGGAGGAATAGAAGCCTCGACCGACTTCTACCAAACCAAAGGAAATGAGGATGAGGACTGGGATGACATCATGGACGCGTTCACTTCACTAAGTGATCTAGACGCCACATTACTCACAGTAAATTATTACACAACCCCATCCTACGCTTGGAAAGGTTCGGTCTCTATTCCTAAGCTTACATTGATGAAATTTTGGCAGAGCAAGATCACAGATGACGAGCTATCATCCGAATGGGTCATTGATGGCAAGCTATTTAGAGAGCCCTTAACCCCTAAAGAAATCGCTAAGCTGCAAAATGCAGTAGGATTCGTGCTCGTCTACGATGAATCCAACAAGCCTCTAGGACAAGGCTCTGGATTCGTCTTAAAGGACGATATTTTCGTAACTAACTATCACGTCACAGAGGATGCCTCTAAAATCACGGTGTCCGTAGATAATAAAACCTACGATTTGTCCGACTGGTATTTCTTCAAGGATGCCAATAAAGATATTTTCTCCGCAGCGATTTCAAGTTCATTCGATTCATCTGGGAATGCAACAGGGAGCTCTCCTGCTCATTCTCTCGAATATACGACCGAATTACCCGAAGTTGGAGACAAGGTATATGCGATCGGTAGTCCTAATGGTTTAGAAAATACGGTGTCAGATGGAATCGTTTCCTCCATCCGCACGATTGATGGGATCACGTATATCCAACACACAGCCGATACCGAGCCCGGCTCAAGCGGAGGAGTCCTTCTCAACGAATACGGTGAGGTTATTGGGATAACAACATTCGGTGTCTCAAACACAACGTTAGACTTTGCTGTTCCGATGAAATATTTCCAAAGCAATTGGGATAATCTTTAGGAAGAAAAGAATAAGCAAATAAAAGCAGGTAGCTGCCGGAATGGAGCTACCTGCTTTTATTTGCGCACTTCTACGCCCCTTGCCCTCTTTTAAACCTACGCGCTCTCTCCCAACCGAACATCCACCGATACCTGTAGCGTCTGCCCGGACGCCCCTCTGTAAATTCCTTTAACAGGAACGATATCCGTATAATCGCGACCATGACCCAGCTTCACGTAACGCCAATCGATTAAATTGTTATTCGTCGGGTCAATCCCCTGCCAACCCACACCCGGGATATATACTTCCACCCACGCATGCGAGGCTTGCTCGAAATCCGCATCTCGCCCCTGGAGATCACCCACGTAGTGATATCCACTCACGTAACGCGCGGGTACCCCGCGAAGTCTACAAACCGCCAGCAGCAAATGGGCGAAATCTTGGCAAACTCCAGTCCCGATCCCAATCAACTCTTCCGCTGTTGTATGGACCCCAGTGGAAAGCGGCTTGTACTCGAAGTCTCCATAGATCGCGCTCGCTGCATTGCGGACAAATCCGAACACGCCCTCGTCTTCCCCACTTATACCAGCAGCGTACACTCCTACGCTCGGATGGAACGATGCGTACGCAGTGGGAAGTAAATATTCCGCGTTCCCATCAATGAAATCCTCGCTTCGGAGCCGACTCCATGATTCCTCTGGTCCCCATGCCGCTTTCCATATTACATCCCTATCTCTTGTCACGACCGTCGAGTAAGAAGTAATCACAAGCTCCCGATGAGGGTCGTTAGCTGTAAAGGAATGCACTCGATTGCCGAAATAATCCTCGTAGGACAGCAGTTGAACATTCGGCTCGATAACAAGTCGATGCTGATAACAAGCCTGACGTTCGTCTGTACGAGGCGTTAGCCTGATTTCATTGACACTGTCCGTCACTGATGAATCGTAACGGTATCTTGTGACGTGACATATATCGAGCTTCATGCAATAACCTCCTGTCCAGGGGAAAAAAAAGTCTTAGCAACCGCATCTCCGAGCTGCCGGTTCGTACCCAAAAGCTGGTAGAGGACGATATTTAAGGTTTCCATTCTGATATCCTTGCGATCCAGCCAACCAAGCTCCGACCGAGCCTTTCCGGCTAATCGAATCATTCGTTCGAGCCCAGAGTTCGACTTATCAGATTGTCCACGCAGCGCCTTAAGATGCTGCTCGAAGGCAGCCAGCGCAAAGTGGACCGACCTCGGGAACGACTCCTGCAGCACGATAAACCGCGACACCTCTTCTAAGTTGATTTCCTGAAGATCCAATCGGCGAAACGCCTCATACCCGCCAACCGACTTCAAAACCGCCATCGTATACGCATACGAAGCTTTTCGTTTATCCGGGGCAATATTACTGACCGACTGCAAGAGTCTAACGACATTCTCAGAGCGCTCCAAGTAACGCCCACTCTCCAGCATGTGCCAGGATTCATCCCTAAGAGCAATAGAAACTGCAGTCCCTTGGAAAGCCGCAAGCCCTTCCTTAACACGTTGGAAGAAGCGATGGGGGGATTGCTGCGTGATCTCCTCTAATTGAACTGTTTTAAGCCATAAATAAAAACCATTCAATAGGTTCCAAAGCTCGGAAGGAAGCTGCTCGCGAATCTTCTTCAGATTATCCCGGGCTTGAGCTACACAGGATAAGATCGAATTGGACTGCGTCAAGTCCAAGGTGAGGAAGTATAGGACATCATGCTCACGATACACCCCATACTTCTCCTCATACATTTCGCAATCTCCAATCGCTTCGGCAATTCGCTTCCAGACGGTTTCCGCTTCCCCGTTGCCTTCCTCACGCAGATGGTAATACACATCTAGAAGCCGGGCATGATTTTCCGCTCGCTCTGTATACCGCCCAATCCAGAACAACGATTCCGCTATCCGATCCAACATAGGGCTCACTCCTTATGAATTGGAATCCAAATACATGACTCGTTTTTTCAATTCGACAATACCCAGGTATCCTTGACCCCGCCGCCTTGCGATGAATTCACCACCAACGACCCTTCCTTCATTGCCACTCTCGTTAAACCTCCTGGAAGCACATGAACATTACGTCCATCAGCAAGTGCAAATACTCTTAAATCGATATGCCGATGGGCCATTCGCCCATCCAGATTAACGGGTGAAGTAGATAGCTTAATGGTTGGTTGAGCAATGTAATTGTCCGGATTCTCCCGTATTTTCACCGCAAACCTCTCTCTTTCCCACTCCGTAGAGGCCGGACCTACAAGCATTCCATATCCGCCAGATAACGAGGTTTCCTTGACGACCATCTCTTCAAGCCGCCCAAGCACATGCTCCCGTTCATCCGGTCTACTCATCAAATAAGTCGGAACATTGTTTAGAATCGGCCTTTCATTCAGATAATACCGAATCATCTCTGGAACGAACGTATAGATGGCCTTATCATCGGCCACACCTGTACCCGGTGCATTAGCAATCGTAATGTTGCCGAACCGGTAAGCATTCATCAACCCCGCTACACCCAGCATCGAATCAGGACGGAATGCCAGGGGATCCAGATAATCATCGTCGATTCTACGATAGAGTACATCTACCTTCTTCAATCCCGATAACTTTCGGATGTAGATTTTATTATCACGGCAAACAAGATCCCTTCCTTCAACAAGCTCCATACCCATCTGCTGAGCTAGAAAAGTATGTTCGAAGTATGCCGAATTGTAGCTACCAGGGGTGAGGAGCGCAATAACCGGCTCCGCTTTATCCGAAGGAGCTAGGTTCCGCAAAGAGGATCGGAATTCGTGTAACGCTTGTTCAATGCCTCGAACAGGATGAGAGAAATAAAGCTCTGGAAAATCATGCGTCATAATCGATCGGCTTTTGAACACATAAGAGAAACCTGATGGAGACCGCAAATTATCCTCGAGGACAAAGTAGTCGCCCTTCTCGTCTCTGATGAGATCGATACCGGATGCCGTAACATAGGTTCCACCTGGCACGGGTAGCTTCATCATCTCTGTGCGAAAATATCGATTCCCCATGACCATACGGCGAGGAACCAACCCATCCTTGAGAATACACTGCTCATTGTAGATGTCCGCCAAGAACGCATTTAATGCCCGCACCCGCTGTTTAGTCCCTCGTTCAATCATCTCCCATTCCTCGGCCGGTATAATCCTGGGAATCAAGTCAAAAGGAATTGTCCGCTCCAATGATTCCGATTGATCACCGCCCGATAGCGTGAAAGTTATTCCTTCCTCGAGTAGTCGACCGTTCATCTGAGCTTGCCTGGATGCGCGATCCGCTATCGACATACGCGAAAGAATTTGATTCACTTTGCCATAGTGCGCTCGAACCTGTGCCCCGTTATACATTTCATTGAAGAAACGAGAGGAAGGCGTAGCAACCGATACATCATTCATCATTTCCATGTCGGCACAGCTCCTTCTCATTACTGGGTTTTATTGTAATCATATGCTCATAGCAACATTGTGTCAACTATTGTTACATTAAAATGCCAATTCATTTGTTAATTTAACATATATATTACATCAATAGTGATGTAAACGTTATATATAGATCACAATAATCATTAGCCTGTGTCGTATGGGTATGTTACAATAGTATAGCTAATTGGAACGGGAATAATGGAGAGGGTGGTTGTCACCCATGAGATATCATCAAGCAGCAATTGATATAGGTTCAAAAACAGGCTTTCAACCCCAAGGTTGAAAGCCTGTTTTATTTTTTGCGCGGGGTAAACTTTCTTTGAAGGGGTAATCATTGTGGCGGATAGGCATCATTCTGGATTATTGGCAATTTGGATCAGCTTAATAAGCAACATCATTTTAACGATTTTAAAGGTAACAGCCGGACTTCTACTTGCTAGTCCCGTGCTACTCGCAGACGGAGTTCATAACGCCGGCGATATCATCGCAACTATAGCAGCGCTGACTTCCTCGATGGTATCGAAAAAGCCGGCCGATGACGATCATCCCTACGGTCATGGCAAGGCTGAAGTCATCGCCTCTGCATTCGTCGCCGTTGTTCTCGTGCTTGCTGCCTTCTGGATTGGGATTCAATCCATCATCGCCTTGTTCCACCCCCCTGGGGAAGAAAGCTGGTTAGCTCTCGGAGCGGCAGCGATATCTCTTCTATGGAAACAAGCGCTCTATATTTATACAATTAGAGTCGGCAGGGCAACCAATAGCAAAAGCGTTCTAGCTACCGCCTATGATCACTTAGCCGATGTGTATGCATCTATCGCAGCAGTCGTAGGGATCGGACTCGGATTGCTAGGAGGACGCTTGAACTGGGAGTGGGCCGCCTATGGTGATCCGGTTGCTGGTATCATCGTCTCCTTACTCGTGCTTAAGCTCGCCTATGAAATGGGTCGAGACTCTGTCGATATCTTAATGGAACGTAATGTCTCTGTAGAAAAGCTGGCGTACTACGAAGATTTGCTTCGGTCGGAGGAAGACGTAAAGCGAGTAGATCGAGTCAGAGCACGCGAGCACGGCCATTACATCATCGTAGATATTCGTGTAGGCGTTCCTTATGATTACAATATTCAGCAAGGTCACGATATAAGCAAGCATCTCAAGAAGCTAATCATGGACTACGATCCAGATGTTATCGAGGTTATGGTCCACCTTAACCCTTGGAAAGCAAGCAAACACACGCTGCTGTCCTAATCACTTACCCACACACACCCACCACACTAACAATTAATCAGCGAACAAAAAAAGAGGAGAAGGTCTAGCCCCATCGGGCGACCTTCTCCTCTTCCCTTATACAAATAACCTCACTTCATTTACGCCACTTTATTAAACGTCATAATCCAGATGGAGCCTGCGACGATCGTCAGAACAATGATCAGCCCAAGAATAAGCACCATGAGATTATACCGCGGCTTACCCTCTTCCTTCAGATGCATAAAGTAAACCAGCTGCACTACAAATTGAAGGATTGCAAATCCGAGCAATACAACTGTAGCTGCTGTACCTTCCAGCATATCGTTCAGGACTATAATGAGTGGTATTGCTGTCAGTACAAGCGACAAAATGAATCCAATGACATAAGACTTGAGCGATCCATGTGCTTCATGAGCATCATGGGCACCGTGCGAGTCGTGAGCCTGATGTTGCGCCATCTTATATCACCTCCAACATATAAACGATTGTAAAGACAAAGATCCATACCACATCTAGGAAATGCCAGTACAAGCTAACAACCTTCACCTTGCGACGAGTGACGGAATTAATGCCATGTCGACCTAGTTGTATCATAATCGCGATCATCCATACTAGACCAATTGATACGTGAAGACCATGTGTCCCAACAAGTGTGTAAAAGCTAGACCAGAATGCACTTGTAGAAATTGTCGCACCTTCATGTACCAGGGTCACAAATTCCGATATTTCCAATGTAAGGAACGTCGCACCCAGCAACACGGTAACAATCAACCAACCAATAAGCCCTTTGCGATCCCCTTTGTTCATCGCCAGAACAGCCAACCCACTTGTGAAGCTACTCGTTAGGAGGATGAATGTTTCAGCGATAACCCCAGGCATTTCAAACAACTCAGCCCCTGTTGGACCACCCGCAAAGCTTCCACTAAGCACCACATAAGTGGCGAATAGCGTCGCGAACATAATACAGTCCGTTATCAAGAAGAACCAGAAGCCCATAAACCGCAGTTCTTCTTGGTCATGATGCTCTTCATGAGCATGCTCATCATGATGCTGTGGCTTGGCAATAATATGGTTTCCTGAATTCGCCATTAGACAGTCCTCCCTGCAGCAGCTTCCGTGCGTCTAATTTCTTCAACCGAAATATAATAGTCTGTTTTGTAGCGGAACGAGTGAACGAGCATACTTGCAGCCACACCGATAAGCCCAGGTATCGCTAGCCATAACCAATCAAATACGAATCCGAACCCTACCAGGAAGAAGAATCCGGACATCACAATAGGAATTCCTGAATTTTTAGGCATATGGATCGGTTCGAGCTTAGGCTTCGGTTTTGGGGCATGCCCTTGAGCAATACGTTGCTTCTCTTCCCACCAAGCATCCGCCTCATCTACACGCGGCAATATTGCAAAGTTATACACTGGAGCTGGAGATGGTATAGACCACTCTAACGTCCGTCCATCCCACGGGTCGCCCGTTGTATCTTTCTTCATGAACTTAATGCTGTGCAGGATTTGCCACACTTGGAACAGGAACCCGATTCCCATGAGGAAACCACCAATTGTAGAAGTAAGGTTAAGCTCATAAAAGCCTCTATCCCAACCGTAAGTGCTGACACGGCGGGTCATTCCCATTAAACCAAGGACATATTGCGGCATAAAGCATACATAGAAACCAATGTTCCACGTCCAGAAAGCCCATTTACCAAGCTTCTCGTTCAGCTTGAAGCCGAATACCTTAGGCCACCAGTAATACAGTCCAGCGAAGAATCCGAATGCAACACCACCGATTAACACTTGATGGAAGTGAGCGATTAGAAAATAGCTATTGTGGAACTGGAAGTCTGCAGGAGCGACCGAAAGCAGCACCCCTGTCATCCCACCTACAACGAAGCAAGGAATGAAAGCAATCATCCACATCATCGGGGTTGGGAAGGAAAGCCGTCCGCGGAACATGGTGAACAGCCAGTTAAACACCTTGACCCCGGTCGGTATGGCTATGATCATGGTCGTAAGCGCAAAGAACGCGTTGACGTTCGCCCCCGATCCCATCGTGAAGAAGTGATGCGCCCAAGTAAAGAATGACATTAAACTAATGCTCATTAAGGCGAATACCATCGATTTATAGCCAAACAGCCTCTTCTTCGAGAAGGTTGCCGCGATTTCAGAGAAAATCCCAAAGGCAGGGAGGACAACGATGTAAACCTCAGGATGTCCCCACATCCAGATCAAGTTAATATACATCATCGGATTACCGCCACCATCTAGGGTAAAGAAATGTGCCCCCAAGTAGCGATCTAAGAAGAGTAAGGCTAGAGTAATCGTCAAAATCGGGAACGCCAGGATGATGGTTAGACAGCTGGAAAGAACGGACCAAACAAACATTGGCATCTTCATCAGCTTCATACCCGGCGCACGCATTTTAAGAATCGTAACAATAAAGTTGATCCCCGTCATCAAACTCCCGATCCCGGAAATCTGAATGCCCCAAATGTAGAAGTCCTGTCCTACACCAGGACTATGGGAAAGCTCCGACAATGGCGGATACGCCAGCCAACCCGCATCCGGTGAACCTCCAATAACGAACGACATGTTAAACAACATCGCTCCAGAGAAGAATAGCCAGAAGCTTAGTGAGTTAAGGAACGGAAACGCAACATCCCTTGCTCCGATATGCAGTGGAACGACTAGATTGAACAACCCGAACATTAGCGGCATCGCCATGAACAAGATCATGATGACACCATGGGTCGTGAAGATCTGATTATAGTGTTCCGGAGTTAAGAAATCTAATTCTGGAACCGCAAGCTGCGTACGCATGAGTAGAGCATCCACTCCGCCTCTGAAGAGCATTAAGAGAGATGCGATAACGTACATAATCCCGATTTTCTTATGATCGACGGTCGTCAGCCAATCCTTCCATAGCCACGTCCATTTTTTGAAATAAGTAAGTGCAGTAACAACCGCAACTAGAGTAAGCACGATGGAAACATCGGCTCCATAGATGAGCGGATCACCCGTAACGAAAAACTCGGATGAGAAATCCTTAATTTTGTCCCACATGCCGGCACCATCCTTTCCCTTTATTCATTGTTCATATGTCCTTCATGATTCATGGAAGGCTCTTCCTCTTTCATAGGCACGTCAGAATCATTCATTTTCTCGTGATCAGTCATGTTCTCGTGATCTGTCATGTTCTCGTGATCTGTCATTTCTTCATCACTCGAACCATGATTATGCGCACCGTACTTCGTCACAATCTTGTCGTACAGCCCCTCGGGAATTGAAGAAAAGGTTTCAACCTCCGACACACCCGGTATAGCCAATTGCTCATAGCCTTCCATCGTAAGCGCAGGGGAAGAGCCTTTAATGCCTTGTACCCAGGTGTCGAACTCCTCTTGAGAGGTCGCCTTCGCCTCAAAGTGCATTTTCCCAAATTCACGTCCACTAAAGTTAGCGCCCATACCTACATAGGAACCAGGCTCATCTGCAATAAGGTGCAGCTTCATCGACATTCCGGACATCGTATAAATTTGACCACCCAGCTGCGGAATCCAGAATGAATTCATCGGAGCATCCGAGGTCAATTCGAATCGGACTGGCACATCTTCTGGGAATTGAAGGTAGTTCACCGTTGCAATTCCTTGCTCTGGATATTGGAATAACCATTTCCAGTCGAGCGAGGTGACTTGAATGACTAGCGGCTCCGCCTCATGTTCAAGAGGCTTGGAGGGCTCGAGCTTATGAGAGTATTGAACTGTAATGACAGCCAATATCGCAATAATGACGATCGGAATCCCCCACCAGATGGTTTCCAGCTTCGAGTTATGTGACCATTCAGGATCATACTTCGTCTTGTTATTAGGTTTGTGTCGGTATTTCCATACTATATAGAAGGTAAGAATTAAAACCGGCACGATGATAATCAAACAAAGTACGGTAGAAATAATCATCAAGTCCATTTGTTGCTTAGCGATGATCCCTTTAGGATTCAGTACGATCAGCTCGTCCGTGCAGCCAGTCATTAGAATCGTCATCACAATTAATGATAGGACGGCCGTTAGGCGCCGTAGCCCTTTCATCATTTCCATCTCCTCCATCTTCACGTTGCCTTTGTGCTATTTATCACATTATCAGAAAAAAGAGGCTAGTTCCTTACAGTTAACAAAGGCGTCAAACAAACGTTGAAAATTCGCAATACTTTGTTCACCACTTCGACTAACTGTGACTTTTATTACACCACTACCCCCAAGCATAAACAGCTAACGCCATCCTTGAGGATGGCGGGAAGACGTTTATGTCGGAGGCGATTCAGATAACACAAAAAGACCATCTCCACAGAAATTCACATTCTGTAGGGATGGTCCTTATTTAATGTAGATGAATTGAGTTATTCCGTAGTTGCGGCCGCTGGGGTGACCTCTTGATTTTTCTGCATAAGAGGAGCAATTACACCGAACAGCATAATTTGAAACCCTCCAATTAGAAAACCAATGCCCACCATCAAGCCTAGATTTCGATCATTAAACTGCGTGAGGTTCATGACGCAGCAGAGAACACCTACCGCAATAACGACCATGGCAACCCACTTCAGCATTCGTGACATTTCTTTGTTCTTCATGAGGTCCAACTCCTCTCCGTTGAAAGCGCTATATGTGAACATTGTAGCACGGAGTTGTGACAAAATAAAGACAAAATTCACAAGTTGGACAAAAACTATTCTTTATTCCGCTACTGCTGATGATGAGGTCGTCCCACCCGTCACAATTGTAGTCGTCTGATCGGTACTCGGAGAGGCTTCTCCCGCATTCGTCGTATCGGCTTTCGCAGCGTTATTGAATTCTTCAGTCAATAGCTGCTGCCCTTTTACTTGAAGATTATCAAGCGCTTCTGAGATGGTAGCCTTTCCGTCCTTCACATTTTGGAACTCCTGCTGCGTCAATCCATCGAATTTTCCATAGAACTGCTGCGGGAGCTTATCATAATCCTTGTACATATTGTTCTGAGCCGGCTTCAAGCTATAGAAGGCTTCCATATGATGTCCTTCTTCATCGGCGACATATTTGGTCCGTGTTGGAAAGCCTCCGTTCTGGAGCTTCGATGTAACTCTTGCAAAGTTATCACCATTAATGTAGCTTACAAACTTCCATGCCGCGTCTACGTTTGCGGAATTGGCATCAATCGCGAAGATTTGGCTAAGGTTTACCGATGAGCTTTCATCCGGTGTCTGCGGATTGACCGGCATCGTAACGACATCCCAATTTTGCACACCTTTACCCTTAAGTACATTTTTCGCTTCTTTGATCTGATTGATTAAATAGCTGCTCTCCATGGTCATCGCGACCTTCCCGCTAATGAATGGATCCCTCATGAGATAATCTTCATAGCTGGAAGAGCCACCGTTCATTTGATTAGGGTCCTCTGTGAACAATGCCCCGGATTTAATCGCTTTATCCGCGGTCTCGAATGACGTTTTCCAAGAATCGGTGTTGATCATCAACTGCTTCGCTGTTGGATTAATGTACGATAAACCCATAGAGCTACCAATCGTCATACCCAACTGATAGAGATCTGACTGGTAGCCGGCCTTCAAGCCATATACCCGGTCTTCTTTCGATCCTGTCGTCGGGAAACGAGCAGCAATTTCCAACAGCTTCTCCCAGCTCATTCTATCTTCCGGCAATGGAATGCCATGCTTAGCAAAGAGATCCTTATTATAGAAGATAGCCTGACTGTAGAATTCCGGTGCTAACCCGTACAGAATACCATCACTTTTTTGTTTGATATAATCAACGACTCCCGGCGCAATTCCTTCGAGATCATACTTGTCCTTCTTAATAAAGGACTCCAAATTGTATAGCTTACCCTCACCCGCCATACGAGCATATTCATCCGTACCCAGCATGAGAACGTCCGGCTTCTGCTCCGCAATGAAATCCTGCATCGCCTTCTGCATGTCCTTGCCTTCTTCATAATTAACACTTTGTGTAGAAGCAACTTCGATCTCGATATTAGGATAAAGTGCGGAGAACAACATACCATATTGCTGGTAAAAGCTTCTTTCGTCGTAGTGCATCACTTTTATTTTCGTTATCGTATTGTCCTTGGAGTCATTGTCAGAGCTACTGCAGCCAGCAAGCAGTCCTGCAGTTAATACCACTGGCATCGTCATTAATAACACCTTATTAAAACGCATTTAAACACTTCCTCTTCCATTTGATTTACATATTGTACCATGATTGGACAAGCTCATATCTTAAGAATAGCTTAAGCATTTGATTTAAAGCCCATTTACAAGCCTTAAACCTCCCTCTATTTATTTTTAACCAGTACCTTGCATTATTCAATACCGCATGTTAAATTATAGATGAAACAGCTACTAATTATTAATCAGTACTGAATATAGACGCTTATTAGTCGAGGTAGGAGGCAGTGAACTTGGATATTAATACGCAATTTAAAAAGGGCGTTCTCGAGCTATGTGTTCTCGTTCTTATCCAGAAGAACGATCGTTACGGCTACGAACTCGCAGAGGCTGTATCGGAGCATGTCGAAGTCGCAGAAGGTGCGCTTTACCCCCTTCTACGTCGGTTAGTCAAGGACGGTTACTGTACGACTTATTTACAGGAATCTAATGAAGGCCCCCCAAGGAAATACTACCAGCTAACACCAGAAGGGCTGCTTTATGTCAAAGCTCTTACTATCGCTTGGAACGAGTTCGTGAAAAATGTAGGCAATTTGATCGAGCAAGGTAATTTCCCAAAATAATAGAACCTCCCCAACTTTAGTCTAGGTTTACTATCAACTCACGTCGGATATGAATCGGTTGATCTTACGATATAATTAAGAAATTAATGGAAGAGGGATCACTCATGAATAAACAGGAGTTTATTGAAACACTCCGCTACTATCTCGTCTCATTACCTGAGGATGAGCGGAACGAGCTAATAAGAGATTATGAATTGCATTTTATTCACGGCGAGCAGAATGGTAAGACAGAGACAGATATCTCTAGGGAACTTGGTGACCCCCTAACGCTGGCACGAGAAGTTATTGGCCACGACGCTCTACTCCCACCCCCGTGGACACCCTCACCGGCACGACAACGTCCGGATATTCCCCGGTTCGTCGGGGTGTCAATTGTACTCTTTTTTCTAAATCTAATCGCCATTCCTGTATGTGTAGCGTTATGGGCTACTTGCCTTGCATTAGGCATAGCAGCAATCGCTGGAATTCTGTCACCGTTGATACTCGTACTAGAAACGTATATGTACAATAGTTATGCGCCAGTCAAGTTGTTCACTGCAATAGGGATGGTTGGAATCGGGATGCTACTAGCTTCACTGACCCGTTATTTCAGTAAGGGGCTGCTAGTAGGTACAAATAAATATAGCCAATGGAATTACAAGACATGGAGAGGAAGATAATTAAATGAAAAAGTTTTGGTACTTTACTGCCATCTGCTTAATTGCAATCGGGGTTATAGGCGCTCTAGCCATTGGACAGAAATCAGATGGAGATCTCCCTAGCTTTGAGAAAAAGTGGACCTTCTCTGCTTCTGATCTGCGCAATCTACACGTTGTGAGCGACTACCCTGTTAATATTTCTTTTGTGAAGAGCACGGACGGTCAAAACTCTATTCACCTTAACGGGAGTGGAACGGAGAAAATGATTGAGAAGGCGATGGCAACTGAAATTTCCGACCAAAGCCTTAAGCTTGATCTAACTCGTTTACCTAAGAAGTATATTAATTTTTTTGATTTTAACTTCTCTAATCAGACGAAAGAAGAGCTCGTGATCTCTGTCACTGATGATTCCCTGTTGGAAAAGCTGAAGGTCTCACTGGATTCTGGGAATATCACAGTAACAGATGCAGCCCTTGTGCAAATCTCCTCAGCAGAATTGTCCACCGACTCCGGAAATATTACACTTGATCATTTCAAGAGCAATTATTTGAACCTTGATGCGGATTCAGGAAATATTAAAGGGAACCATGTGACTGCAGAATTAGTGGCCTCTACCGACTCCGGAAATATCACACTTGAGAACATGACGGGAAGCACCAATATCTCAGTCGACTCAGGTAACGTGAAGCTGTATAAACTAGATACATCCGATACCGATATCTCCGTTGATTCAGGCAACGCCTATGTTCAGGTGCCCTCTAGCTTCGCAGGATCTTACGATCTGAAAGTCGATTCCGGTAATATAAACGCCCCTGAATCCAAACATGAGACCAACGAATTCGTGAAGATTAGGACCGATAGCGGGAATATTAAAGTCGAACAACAGCAATAGGCATCATGAGAGCCCATTTATCCCACACACCGACATTTCTCTTCCCTACACGAGAGATGCGGTGTGTTTTCTTATGCTTATAACCTATGAAATCTTAATTTGTGGCTGGTATGTATCTCCAACTTTAGTCGGGGTCATCTCCAAACTTGAGGCGGTTACGACGAAGGTCCAGCAGAAGCTACAATAGAGTTATCGTTATCCAGCAGAGATTTACGGGGTAAAGACGCGGATCATATCAAGGAGGTTTCCCCTTTGTATTCTATCCTTCAAATTGTCATCTATTTCTTTGTATTTATTTTATTTATTCTATCTTGGTTTGCAGGCAGTAAAGCTTCTCGCTTACTCTATGGTGGATCGTCTGAAAGACAATGCCGCAAAACACGTAAGCAAATGGTTTGGGCAGTTTATGTTACACTCCCCGCTATTGGGGTTATCATAACTACACTTCTCATAGCGTCTTCTAAGGGATCAGCATTCTGGGAGCTTAGCTTGCTGCTACATCTCCCCTTAACGATCATTCCACTGCTCGCTATTTGGCTCCTATCCATGCCAAGACTTTGGAAGCTGTGGAGCTTAACTCGCAGAACAACCATTGCCCCATTGCCTGTAGACATCCGTAAGCTCGCAGGTCACCCTTGGATCATTGTCCCTTTTCAAATGTCGGCTCTTGGAGCGGCAACGGTTTTCTATTTCCTGATTGTAACGCCTGATCCGCTTCACTTAACGAAAGCAATCATTCCCATTGTCATTTGGGCGGCCACTTCCGTAGCAATATGGTTTGTGCAAGACCGACGTTGGCAGAGGGTTGCTCGTTCAAGTTCGAGCTCAGCTATCCAAGCAATCCCCTTCCAAGCCTTGAGAAGAGCCCTTAGGGTTTTCGGTATTTTCTAATTCACTGGAGATACCGCATCCTTCAGGAGTCGGTTCATGTCGTCCTGATACAGTTGCCTTTCTTCACCGTTCCAGCCCAGCAACTCAGACATTGCCAATGAGATGGCATCGCTCCATTGAAGCACGGAAGCCCTATCGAAGTAGAGTCTTCCTGTACGCCTGACCCAGAAGTCCTCTGGCTTAGCTGCCCCTTCATGCTCAATGGCATAGATGAGCTCAAGTGCCAATGTCAAAGGAATTCCGTACGTACTTGCCAGACCCTTGGCATCAGCCGCTATCCGATAGAGCATGGGTGCATTCGAGCCATAACGACGAGCAATTCTCACCGCCTCTTCTTGATTCAAACCACACGCCACTCCCTCAGCGACTCGACCCCTCACATAGCTTTCGAATGCCTGCGATCCCCCCACATCACCACCGGAAATCGTCATGTCTTTCGTTCTACACGTCGCGTTCGCGTTAATGGAATTCCCGTCTCCCTCCTTCACTCCAAGCTCCAGCACACGATTAACAACCGCTTCAGCCATCTTTCGATAACCCGTTAGCTTGCCTCCGGCAATAGACAGCATTCCAGATGTAGATAAGAAGATTTCGTCGCGGCGAGAGATTTCCGAAGGATCCTTGCCCTCCTCTTGAATAAGTGGCCTTAAGCCCGCCCAGCTTGATTCAACATCCTCTTCCGTAAGCTTCACACTAGGGAATATAAAATTAGCTGCCTCTAACAAATAGGCTCGATCTTGTGCTGTAAAGGTAGGGTGCGCAGTATCCCCTGCATAGTCCGTGTCCGTCGTTCCAAAATACGTTTTCCCATCACGAGGAATCGCGAACACCATTCGTCCATCCGGTGTGTCAAAGTAGATCGCTTGGCGTAGCGGAAACCGCTGTTGATCGAATACGAAGTGTACACCCTTCGTTAACCGAATCGTCTTCCCTTGCTTGGATTTATCCAGCTCCCGCAATTGGTCCACCCACGGCCCGGTTGCATTAACAATCCGCTTAGCACGAATCTCGTAGGTGTTCCCGCTTAGTAAATCCCGAACAACGACTCCTTTTTGTTGCCCCGCTTCGTAGATAAAGGACTCCACTTTGGCATGGTTCACCGCTGTCGCTCCATGCTCAACCGCTTTCTTCATCACTTCAATCGTTAGCCGAGCATCGTCCGTACGATATTCGACATAGTTGCCACTCCCCTTAAGTCCTGCTTGCTTGAGCAGTGGTTCCTTAGCCAACGTCTCAGCGACGTTCAACATCTTACGACGCTCCTGCTTCTTAACCCCCGCGAGAAAGTCATATACACGCAATCCGATCGAGGTCATTAAAGGTCCGAATGTGCCGCCCTGATAGAAAGGCAGCAGCATCCACTCAGGAGTCGTTACATGTGGCCCATTCTCATAAACGATAGCCCGTTCTTTACCGACCTCAGCGACAACCCCGATCTCAAATTGCTTCAAATACCGGAGTCCGCCGTGAATCAATTTGGTTGATCGACTAGACGTTCCCCCTGCGAAGTCCTGCATCTCCACTAACGCGGTGCGCAACCCTCTCGATGCGGAGTCCAGGGCGATTCCAGCGCCAGTAATCCCTCCTCCAATAACGAGCAGATCAACCTGTTGAGAGGACATTTCTACTAAACGCTCTGCTCTCTTCAAACTGGATAACGTATTAGGGCTAGGGATACTTTGTTTATGATTTGAATGTGATTTGTTCGACATGAGGTTTCCTCCTATGAATGAGAAAAAACCATGACAATGGCTTTCGTCACCCGAGAAGGGTTTCGAAAGTCTTGACATGGTTTCTCCTGTACTCCAACCGTTATTAACTTGTAGGATGAATATAACACTATTCGCCTTTGAAAGCTATCGCGGCTTTTACTGCACGGTGCCAGCCTTCGAACAGCTCGCTCCGCTTGGTCGCTGAAATTTGGGGTTCGAACGTTCGATCCACCTTCTTTAATCGGCGAATTTCTTCGCGTCCACTCCAGAAGCCAACGGCCAAACCAGCCAGATACGCAGCCCCAAGCGCTGTTGACTCATTCTCGACAGGTCTTTCGACTTGGATGTCTAGCATATCGCTTTGGAACTGCATGAGGAAGTCATTCATAACCACACCACCATCCACACAAAGCGACTTCAGCATGAGCCCCGCATCCTGCTCCATCACCTTCAGGACATCCTTTGTCTGGTAAGCAAGAGCTTCCAAGGTTGCTCTGACAAGATGTTCCTTCGTTGTTCCCTGTGATATGCCGAACATAGATCCTCTCACATCACTGTCCCAATGGGGTGTACCGAGACCAACGAAAGCCGGAACAAAATATACCCCATTCGTTGATTCCACCTTAGAGGCCAGAGCATCGGTTTCTCCCGCATCTGAGATTAGCTTTATTCCGTCGCGGAGCCATTGTATGGCAGACCCTGCAACAAAAACGCTGCCTTCCAGAGCATACTCCATGACCCCGTCGATTTGCCATGCAATCGTCGTCAACAAGCCATGCTCTGAGGATTTGGCTTCCTCTCCCGTGTTCATGAGCATAAAGCAACCGGTTCCATAAGTGTTTTTCGCTTCACCCGGCTGAAAACAACCTTGTCCGAATAGTGCCGCTTGCTGATCGCCCACGATGGAAGCGATTGTGATTTCCGCTCCGATGATCTCCTTATCTGTATGTCCATATACCTCAGAGGTTGATCGAACCTCTGGAAGCATCGAAGCAGGAATATCAAGAATCTGGAGTAACTCTTCATCCCATTGCTGAGTATGGATGTTATACATGAGCGTTCGAGAAGCATTAGAAGGATCCGTTACATGGATACGACCTCCCGTCAGCTTCCAGACTAGCCAGCTGTCGATTGTTCCGAACAACAATTGTCCCTTTGAAGCCTTCTCCCTAGCTCCTTCGGTTTCCCGCAGCATCCAAGCAACCTTTGTCCCTGAGAAATAAGGATCAAGCAATAGCCCTGTCTTACTCTGAAATAACGCTTGATGACCAGCCGATTTCAGATCCGTACATATTCCCTCCGTCTGCCTGGACTGCCACACGATGGCCGGCCGGATCGGGTTACCTGTGATACGATCCCAAATGACAGCGGTTTCACGTTGGTTCGTAATACCGATGGCTGCGATCTCTTCTAAGCTGACATCCGCGCTTAGTGCTGTCTTTCGAATGACCTGAATTGTGGATTGCCAGATCGCTTCCGCATCTACTTCCACCCATCCCGGCTTATCGTACAGAAGTGAAATCTCTTCTCTCGCCATATGAGAGATATGACCTTCTCTATCAACGAGTAAAGACCTGGTGCTCGTGGTGCCTTGATCCAATGCTAGTATATAAGTGCTCACAACAAGACTCCTTTCAAATATGAGACATGTCCATCGACCACAATTCCCGCCGCGACGTTGTTACCGCTACTGCCCCGGCACACAGCGCCTCCTCTTGCTCACTTACCGTGCGGATCATCCCACCCGCAATAACGGGTATGCTCGTTCTCTCCTTGACCTCTGCAATCAGATGGGGAATAACCCCCGGAAGCACCTCAATGAAATCGGGCTTAGCTTTGATAGCTAGCTCAACACTTTTCTCCATTGCTCCTGAATCTATGAGGAAGATTCTCTGAATAGATAACAGTCCATTCTGCTTCGTGCGCTGAATGACAGACATCCTTGTTGATATTAGCCCTGCAGGACGGATCTGCTGGCACAGAAACTCTGCCGCATATTCATCATTTTTGAGCCCATCGATCAAATCCGCATGTAATAAAATTTTCTTACCTTGGTGCTCCGCTAGCTCAATGATCGGCCGCAGCATTCCGATCTTCCCACCCAATAACACAATATATTCGAAGGGAGAGCTGAGGAGCTTCTCCAGCTCTTTCATCTGCTTGACTGCTGGTAATACCCTTTGCTTACCAAACGGCATGGAGTAATCCCCCTTCGTTAAGGATGATATTCCCTACCAATATGACAGATGTTATTAACGAAGACAATGATTTATTTATAAGCCATTTGCTCAAATGGGCACCTCTCTAGAACCTTTGTCGCTCCGCATAGCGCCCCCAATGCGGGCTTCTTCCATCAACATCAACAATTCCGTATTCGTCCGATAAGCCCCAAGATGTCAGTGCTTTTCCTGACATTTTCATGAGATCCGGGTCTGCAGCCAATGCAGCTAAACCACGACCAAGGAACAATGGAGTTTCCGACTGTAGAAAATGAGGATCCTTCTTCCCTGCATCCATCCAGTTGTTCTCCGTAACTCCGAAATGCTCCAGCATTTCCTCCGAACGCAGAAATCCCGGGGTCACAGATACAGCTGCAACTCCATGTGGACGAAGCTCAGCAGAGAGCGCCTCAGCCAGATGGATGACCGATACTTTGGCTAAACTATAAGGCAAATTACCACGGTAACGATAATCGTGTCCGTCCGTAACTTCCACAATAAGACCCTGTCCTCTCTTTACAAGAAGCGGAGCCCCGTAGTAGCTCGTAATCATATGAGATTGCACCGCTCGTTGCTGCATGAGGAGCGCCTTGTCCAGATCTCCATCCCAAAACGGAGTCCCCCATTCCGTCAGCTTCTCGCCCCCCCATACATCATTTACGAGGATATCTAATCTTCCTTCCTGCTCCTCATTCACTCTATCGAACAAAGCCTTTACTTGTTCTCCTACCGTATGATCCACCTGTACGGGAATGCCACGTCCTCCTTGCTTGGTCACAAGGTCCGCTGTTTCCTCAATCGTCTCAGCGCGCCCCATATCGGAAGGATTCCCTCTAACGCTTCGTCCAGTTCCATATACCGTAGCACCCGCTGCCCCAAGCATCATCGCTATCGCACGCCCCGCTCCCCTAGTCGCACCAGCTACAACTGCCACCTTACCCTTTAATGATTTCATTATCTTAACGCCTCCTCAGCTTCTGAATCCTGTACTACCTCAGTGTATCGTCTATATATGACAACTCCTGTCATATATAAGTGGTATGATTAAAAAAAGAAATAAGATGAGATGAGGAAACAACACGATGAGAGCGAACCGCCTTCTGATAATTATGTCTTTACTGCAAGCTCATGGACAGCTTTCTTCGCGCGAGCTAGCCGAGCAACTAGAAGTGTCTGAACGAACGATCCATCGCGATATGGAAGCATTAAGCCTGTCAGGAATACCCGTATATGCGGAACGAGGCTCCAAGGGCGGCTGGCTATTATCTGAAGGTTATCGAAATCAAATTACGGGAATGACAGCCGATGAAATTCGCTCCCTACTGCTCATCCATTCTTCCAGCGTTGTGAAGGATCTTGGCTTAAACGACCAAGTGCAGACTGCATTCCGTAAGCTACTCTCGGCGTTACCTATACCCGCGCAAAGAGACGCGGAATACGTACGTGAACGCATCCATGTGGATGGCGCCGGTTGGCATTCCCCGGCACCCTCCAATACGTCAATCCTCCAAACCATACAGCAATGTGTATGGGAGCAGCGAAAGTTGAACATCTCCTATCGTAGCTGGGATACCGATTCAGATACGCAGCGAACGGTTTCCCCGCTTGGGCTTGTAGCCAAACAAAGCATCTGGTATATGATCGCGCAAACGGGTGATAACGAGATCCGAACTTTCAGAATCTCCCGATTGAAGGTCGCTTATTCTCTCGAAGAAACCTTTACTCGTCCCGAAGCCTTTCATCTAGCTTCCTACTGGGAGCATTCGATGAAAAGTTTCAAATCAAGCCTGCCAAGCTACCTTGCTCAAGTAAGAATTGCCCCTACTCGATGGAACAAATTTTGTCAGGAGCGATATTTGACTGTTCAATCTCACGAATTATTGGAAGACAACAATTGGATTGAAGCGACCGTGGAATTTCAAGCCATCGAATCCGCTTGTGAAATCTTGCTTGGACTTGGAAGACATGCACAAGCTCTTGCTCCAGAGCCATTACGCCATGCCATCAACCAAGAAATCGAAGCGATGGCATCGTACTATGCCGATAGCACTCCGAGTATCCGATGACCTCTATAGCTGAATTCCTTAACTCGCAAAGAAAAAGAGAAGTCTGATCGACTTCTCTCCGCGTGCTTCTATTCATTCATCCAGCTAGAGATTTCTTGGAAGTACGCAATAAATTGATCCGAGGTCATTGGTCGGCCAGTGAAAAACCCTTGAATTCGATCGCACTGTAGCTGCTGCAATCTCTGTAGCTGGCCTTCCGTCTCAACCCCCTCCGCCGTTACGGATAAGCCTAAGCTATGCGACATTTCAATAACCGCCTTGGCAATCGCATCGTCATCCGAGTCCTCTATCATGTGCAGGATAAAGGACGGGTCAATTTTCACAATATGTACAGGCAGCTTCTTCAGCCATAGAAGCGAGGATTGACCGATTCCGAAATCATCTATGGCGATTTTGACGCCGATATCCACTAGCTCGCCTAGCATTCTAATGCTATGCTCCATATTCTGAACCGCCGTATGCTCGGTAATTTCTAAGCAGAGATTAAACGGTGCAATGCCTGTAGTCTGAAGAACATTCCTAACTATGCTCGGGAAATTCTCCTGTTGAAATTGTAAAGTTGAGATATTCACTGAAATAACCAAGGACGGCATTCCGGCGTGAATCCAACGCTTACATTCCATACAAGCCTTCTCTAGCACCCATTGTCCAATGGGTACGATGAGTCCTGTTTCCTCCGCTAAAGGAATGAATTCTCCGGGTTGAATGGTCTTTCCGTCCGGTGTATGCCATCTAATTAGAGTTTCCGCACCGTAAACCTTCCCCGTTAAGAGGGAAACCTGAGGCTGGAAATTCAGTGCGAGCTCATTCCGCTCCAGGGCATATCTTAGATTGTTTTCCATGTTGAAGCGTTCCACCCTCTTCGAGCTTAATGCTGGCGTATAAATCTCAAGACCATTGCCGCCGTTCTCTTTTGTATGATACATCGCCAAATCAGCATATTTAATTAAGGAATCTACATCCTCCCCATGATTCGGGTACAGGCAAGCCCCAATACTTGCCGATAAGTAAAATTCCTGACCCTCCAAGAGGAACGGCTTCGTCAGCATCCGAAGTATCCTGTCCGCAACAAGCTTTACATCTTCTACCCCTTCAATACGGGATAACAGCACGATAAACTCATCACCGCCCAGACGTGCGATAATATCATGCTCCCCAACGCATTCCTTCAGCGAATGTGAGGCGTGCTGCAGGAGTAAATCACCCGTTTGATGACCAAGAGTGTCATTGACGATTTTGAATCGATCTAGATCAATCATCATGACGGCTAATCTATTCCCATCCTGGACTCTATTTTCCATCGTGGTAAGTAAATGTTCTTTGAAGAACAATCGATTCGGGAGACCAGTAAGTGCATCTTGATAGGCTAGCTGAATAATTCTAGCTTCGTTTGCCTTCTTCTCTGTAATATCGGTCAACGAGCCAATAATTCGAGTCGGAATGCCCTTGGTATCGCAGATGATATCTCCAGCAATGTACAACCAGACAAGCTGCTTACCCGCGCCTTGGAACCGGAACTCTAATTGAATAGGCTTATCCTTCTGAAAAGGTTGTATGAAAGCTAAGCTAACTATAGGCTGATCTTCCGGATGAACAAAGGACAAGAACAAATTAGGGTCTGACGATAACTTCGTGGTTGCCCCGCTTAAGATCTTGTGGGCGCGGATGTTCCATTCGATTCTATTGGTGTCCAAGCTCCAATCCCAGATGCCATCATTTGTCGTTCTCGATACGACTTCTAGCTTCTCAGCAATCGATCGAACCTGATGAAACAGTAACTCACGCTCTAGTGCGACGGCCAGAATCGTAAAACTATGACGAGAAAGATCATTTGCGACATAATTGCTCAACGGGTCAAGCGGACCCGCTAGAGCGATATAACCCCAGTTCTGTAAATCTGATTTGACTGGATGGAGAATAACAACATCCTCTCCACCAGGTCGAGTCCTAGGCGGTAGCATATCAACGGGAGGGAAGTTTTGCAGCCGGTACCTCTCCCCTTCTGTGGGTACAGGATCTCCATTCTTGCTGAAGACTTGCCGCACAACCAGATGCCTCTGACCCTCCTCGTCTTCTTCCCATAATGCTAAGCAGCCCCAATGAGACAAATTCCAGAACAGCTTGGAAATATGGATCTTGTCGCTTTTCGTGGCTACGATTAGTCCCTTGGTCATTTTGTAGTTATTGTCTGTAATTTGATGAAGCGAGAGGCGTAGCTCCGATAGACTTTTCATATGACGATCGAAATCACTCGATGTTGAGAACTGCGTTCTTTCCGAGCAACCGCACGACGTCCTAGCCACGAATTGAGCTGCAACAATCGTTTCATTGCCCTCAGGAAGCTTTCCTTCAAGCTTCTCAAATACCCGATCGACCGCTTCTCTAGCCATATTCTCGAAAGGCTGTCTAACCGTAGTCAACGAAGGATAATTCACCGCAGCTTGATGAATATCATCAAATCCAATAACCGCATAATCCTTTGGGATAGAGTAGCCCTTAGACTGTAGAGCATCAATCGCTCCAAGAGCGTTTAAATCTGTACCCGCCACCACTGCGGTAAAAGAATTCCCAATCTGGAGCAGCTGCTCTAAAGCTCGCAACCCACCTTCTAATAAATTGTCTTCCGTTCTGACAACCAGACGTTCATCGAAGGGAATTCCTCTTTGCTCTAAAGCGTCCTTATAACCTAAATAACGTTCATACAAATCGTATTGATCAAGGTAGCCTATGAACGCAATTTCTCGATGACCATGATCGATGAGGTGATTTACCGAAATACTCGTACTCATCCGATTATTAACGAGAATGGAATGTCCCTGTGGATAAGGCGATTGATATCCGACACAAACAAAGGGCTTATCACTCTTACTCAGCATTTCAAGGAAAGAAGCACTAGCAGTAGGTAAGACTAATATCCATGCATCAACGAGCTCGAATGCAATCGGATCCTCCAATGCAGTTATTCCCAAGTAATCATCCGCCACCTGCACAGCAAACAATGTGGACTGCCTTTCACGAACCGCTTGGTGGATATGTGGCAATAACCGACCGTAGTACTCTCCGTCCAAATATGGTGCAATCACACCAAGTCGATATGCCATAGCCGCATTGCCCCCTAGCCTACAAAATGTTTCTATTATTTAAATCATATACTGACAAATTTCAACATATCCCTTCGAAATCCTCTTGTCTGTGTACATAATTCATGAAAAACTTGCAGACAAGCCACAAAAAAACATGAAACCCTCTATATTGAAGGCTTCATGTCTCCTGCACGTCTTAATCATTTGTATCGAATTCGCTTGATTTCGACACGGTTATTTCGACTCGAAATAAAATAAGTTCGGCTTGCTAAGGTACAGCTTACGGAATTTGAGGTAGGATACGATTCTCCATGGAATGACGTACCCGAGCAATACCGTCATAATTAATGCAGCCATCGTTTCCGGATCCATCCCACTTAAATAATCTCTGAGCAGAAAACGGATAGCGAGCACTCCTATGAAAGAGATAAAGAAGCCTATGTTTTTGACCGCATAGATTTGTTGGTCGTCTCTGCGTTCGTAGTTCGTTGTAAAGATAAGCGGCAAGGAGAGAAGTAATCCAATCGCCATCGCTGTGCTCCATTCCCAAGCGGGTGCATGCGCCTTCGGATTTAAGATCAGAAATAAGCTAGGTATTAAGAATAGCAAGGGCATAATGAGACGGCGTCCATCCCCTCGAATAGGTCGGAACATTCCGCGGGTTCTGCGCCAAATGACTAATAAAGTAACTAATATCGCAATTGAATATACTGAAGAATCCATGTGGGTCACCTCGTGTTTTTGATATTTTTAGCATACAAGAAAGCTGGGGTATCAGTTAGTGACTTTCGTCATGAATCGGCGTTGCCAAAAGTAATGGAACAAGCATAAACGGATGACGCCGTCCTTTCATGGCGTTCAACGTTTATATCGGAGACCTATCAGAAAAGTATAGAAAATTATATACTTTCTGATAGGTCAAGAAAACAGGATAGACTTCTCACAACCTCTTGCAGGCTTGCTTTTAATTTGGCTATGATGGATGAACAAGAAGTAAAAACTAGACAGTTCCAAAGAACAGGAGTGAGCCTGAGGATGAAGGTTGTTGTTGTAGGAGCAGGTGCAATAGGGGGATTCATTGCTGCAAGAATGCTAGAAGCGGGTCTAGATGTGACTTTATTCGTGCGAGAAGGAAGAAAGCGGGCACTAACGGATACGGGTCTTATTGTAAACAGTCCTACCGGTAATTATCTGGGTCATCCCCCGCTTCTTGTGAGCGGACAGCCCGGAGGTCCATTTGATTTAGTCATTATCGCTTCCAAAGCTTATGGACTTCCCGAAGTTCTTGTTCAATTAAAACCTTATCTTCATGAGAGAACCGCTATTATTCCCTTCCTTAACGGGATGAAGCATATGGAACAAATATCGGACGCATTTCCCGGACTTCCTCTGCTCGGAGGCGTTGCACGCATTGAAGCGACACTAGGGGAAGATGGGTCCATTAAGCATCTGAGCGCTCATCATCGTTTTACGTATGGAAGGTTCCGTAACTTCACAGACGAGGAGTACGAGGCATTAAGAGCCGTCTTAGCTACTGTGCCGTTGTTCATCGAGAAATCAGACATCGAAAGAGATCTCTGGGAAAAATATGCCTTCATTGCCGTACTGTCTGGATTAACGACTCTGTTCCAAGCACCTGTAGGAGACATACGCGATACTCCAGGAGGGATGGATACGTTCAGACGGGTTCTCACTGAAACGACCAATGTCATTCGTCATGCAGGAGGGGATCTGAAGGACGATCTCGTTGAGAGGCTGCTTTCGACGATTAGTGGATTGTCACCCCAAAGCACGTCGTCCATGTTGCGGGATCTCTTGCAAGGATTGCCTACAGAGTCTGTCCATATCCAAGGCTATCTCGTAGAGTTGGGGCATCGTCACAATTGTGATATTCCCCTGTTAGAAGTCATCTACCAACGGCTCGCTATCTACGAAAAATCCCGAATCGCCTCTCTCCTGAACTAGTATGCGAGCGAGACGTTAACTCGGGAGGAATTTGACCGCTCGGGGGCGGGTTAGCGCCCGCTTCCTCTCGGTTTTCGGTCCATCCAGTTACTATCCCGCCATTAGACCCAAATTATCCAGCATCACCTTACCGGGTCCTTCGTTAAAATAGAACGTAATGCGTGACCATTGTGATGGATCAAACTCCGCGTTTTCGTCGAGAAAGGCGTCAATCGGAAGCTCGTAAGTTTGAAATACTGGCTCCTCGACATCCTTGAACTTCCCTTTAGACAGGACAGACTCCATTCCCGGCAACCAAGTAAATTCCGTCGCCACCTGCGGCTTGACCTCCATAAATTGATCTAACGGCAACCTGACGGAGTTCCCCGAGTGATCTTCCACTTCAACGTCTATCGAAAGGTTGGATTCCATTAGCTCCTCGAGCGCCTCGACTTGCTCCGGCTCGCCGAACTCCTCCTCATCCTTAAGATCACGCACCATATTTGCTAAGGAGAACATCAGAATATCTTCCTCCTCTATATCGCTTACCGTTGATGAACTTAGATGTATCGTGTAAGAGCTTTCGTCTTCCCACTCTAGTTCAACCCCATTATCCCCCTTGCCCTTACCCTGACGATTCAAAGCATCCGTATGTTTCCACTCCGTCATATCGGTCGCTTCTGCAGCTATGCCAGGTGAAAGCACCTCTCTGTCTGACCCTGTAAAATCGGCAATGGCTCGGAAACTACCGCTCTCGTATTGATTGAAATATCTGGTTGCTGGAAGGAAATCCAGGCCCGCTCGATAATCTCGAAACAAGGAATCGTACTGCTCATTATCTTGCAATACCGCCTGCAGGAATGCCGAGACGTACACTTGAGCTACCCGCCTCTGTTGCTCCGGCTCAAGCAATTCCTTAGGTCGAATGAACAAACCTGCCGGCAAGGCATTGTCGGATTTCCCCCACTCCGTATTAAATTGGCTGTGGTTGGCATCCTCTATATAGAGTGATGCCTTGAACGCTTCTGTATTACCGGTAAAATTAACTCGCCCATACTGCCTGTCTCCATAGAAGTTGACGAGATCCGCATCCTTCGCACCCTGCAACGTTAAGTAAGAGACATCCTTAAGCTCCGTCCATTCCCCTTCTACAGCAGTATCCGTTGGCGCGAGTGCAACGACGGCTTTGATGGAATAGCTATCCTCATCCGGTAAGCTCTTGTCTTCCGCAAACCATGAGCTGCTATCCGCTGCCATCGCAGCAGCTTGACCGCCGCGGGAATGCCCTAGCAATGCGATCTGCTGGAAATCTATTCGGTTTTTGAAGGGCGAGCCTTCCTGCTCGCTGAACTGTTGAATTTGTTGGATATGCTTCAACAAAATCCATGCGCGTAGCTTCATGTCTTGCTCAGGAATGCCAGACCACACCGAATAGTTCAGATAGTTCTCATCGACCGATATCGCGACGATCCCTTTACTAGCCAATACTTCACCCAAATAGCCATAACCGCCATCCGAAAACTTCTCCATCAGATGATTGCCATGGACCATTAGCACAAGAGGAAAGGGGCCATCTCCCTCCGGCATCCAAACCCTGCCGTTCAACGGGAGATTCGTCTCATCGAAGCCCCAGAATTTGTCTCGCAACCAAGGCCAGCTACCGATATAAGCCGATGCATCCACCGACGTAGACAGCTCTCCGGCTTTCTCTCCGAATTCGGAGCGGTGCCGATCTTCTCCGCTTCCATAGGTGAAGGAGCTGACAACAAATTCGCCGGGCTCAGATGGATCGGAAGAGATAGCTGCTAAGGAATGCACCTCATTACCCTTGGCAGAGCCTGCTCCGTCAGCTCTATCAGCATCCGCGCTCGACATCGACGGAAGCAGACGCGGATAACCCGACGCTGCATAAGAAATGAAGAGGACGAGCGTCACCATCATGCCCAAAGCAATCTTCCTGAGTTGTGGCCGAAGGCGCACCACTCCTCCCACCAGGAGACCAAGACTTGCAGCACCCACGGTACAAGTTGCAGAGAACCCCAGCGCAGCCTTCCAACCGAATTCAGAAAAGTACAGTACGAAATAGACCAGCACTCCTGCGTAAATCAAACTGCCTACCGTAAATCGAGGCACCTTCGCGCCTATGATCGCAAGAATTGCTCCAATCCCTGCAGACGATATAGCAATGGTGATCGTATTCAACGAAACACCCATGACGACGTCAAACAAAGTGCCGAACCCGGTCGGCATGCCAAGCGCGGAAACGCCAACCGCCAAGCAGCTAATCAGCCACAGGGCAACGATTGTGAATTTCCAAAGCCCCGTATCCCGCTCATAGGCTACCGACAACCGTTGCTTCATCCATGATGCGGCTCTCTTGCGCCGGCTTAATGCAATATATTCAAGATTCATAGATTTCACCTCTAATCATGTAGACAATCTCTGTCTACCTTGATTATATCGCGATTTGCGAGTGTCGAGCTATTCCAAAGTCTAGAAATCACTTGGGAAGCAAGCATAAAAAAAAGGGTTACCCCTTAAGCAGCTCATTCAGCCGCCCTCGGAATAACCCTAGCTCACTCATTTACTTGCTGATTTGTTCTAACATTCTAAGCAAAACTGTAACAGCCTCTGCTCTTGTCGTTTGACCAGCAGGAACGAATTTGTTCGCGCCATTACCGCTTACGATAGCTAATTTCTTCAGTGCTGCCACTGAGTCTTTTGCCCAAGTAGGAATATCCTTGTCATCGGCAAAGCCCGCTTCGGCATTCGACTCAACCGTCACTTTAAGTGCAGTCGCGATCATTGAAGCCATCTCCGCGCGCGAAATTGCCGCATCTGGACGGAAGGTCCCGTCCTTATAACCTTTAATAATGCCTGCTTGTACAGCTTGCGCGACCGCTTTCTGTGCCCAAGCTCCGATCTTCGCTGAATCGGAGAAAGTCAACGCAGATCCTTCCTCTTGCGGCTTCAACGCATTCATCAGCATGACCGCGAACTCCGCACGAGTTACGGTTTTATTCGGTTTAAATGTTCCGTCTGTGTAGCCCTTAACGATTCCATTGCTTACCGCTTGCTTGATGTTAGCCTCAGCCCAGTGACCAGAAATATCACTGAATTTAACATCCGCTGTAGAGTCTGACGAATCTCCTTGGCCTACGGCGAGTACAGCAAATTTAGTAAAGTGATCTACATCGACGGTAATATGATTGCCGGTTACTTTGCCGCCGATTTCTACCCATACCTTCTTCACTTCGTCGTAATAGAATACGGACGGCTTTTGATCGCCCTTAAGTTTTGCTGGATCGAATACAAAGGTCAACGTTACCGGTTTACTGAAGTTCTCTGGGAAGTTTTTCAGAATCTCAAAAATTGAACTCGCTAGAATTTCTCTATTCGTTAACAGGTTCTGAGTTGTTAACAGCTTCTCTATCGTTAATTGCAGTTCTTTACTCGTAGCATTCGCAGGAATAGAGACCGTAATCTCATCTCCCAAGCTAACTACCCCTGTCCCACCTGCAGGAAGCGTTAATTTACCATTTGTGGAGGTTATTACGGATGGACCTCCACCTCCGAATCCACCACCTGAAGCGCGTGTCACGGATACCGAATAAGTTTTCGATGTACCGTTTTTTGCGGTTACGACAATCGAAATAGCGTTCCCGCCGACTATCAGACCGATAGCTCCGCTAGACTGCCCGCTTGCGACCGTAATTCCGTTCACAGTCATCGTAGCATTGATGTCGCTCACGCTTGCTCTCACGGTAACACTGGATACGTTATTAGCAACGCTTGCCGAATAAGCGGTTGTTCCAGGTGCGAAGGTGGGATTAAGATTGCCGGTCGACAGCGTCAGCCCGCTCAAGTCCGCATTGCCTAGAGCACCATTCGCCTCAACGACAAGATCTTGAGTACTTACGTCATTCCCTTGTCCGGCAACAATCTTGTACGTTCCCGCCGCTTCACCGCTACCTAAAGTAAACGAGATTGAAAACGTACTGTCAGCCGCGTTCACTTTCACAATATCGTAGAATACAACGCTATTACTAGGACGAACAACTTTAACATTAACTTCCGAGAATGATGACGTTCCCGAGATGGTTACGGATTCCCCAATATGAATCGATGAAACGGCATTCAAGGAAACGGAGGCACTTGCTGCGGATGCCGTGAATGGTACTAACCCGATGATAAGCATCAGGGTTAATATTAAACTGAATTTTGGAAGTTTCATTGAGGTCCCCCGCCTCCGTTTTGATTCAACATCAAGTCGTATTCCGTTTGCGTCACTAGCGTTGTCATCTTCAGACCAACATTTTCAAAATCGTTGCTGAAATGATTTACTACAAACGCTTTAACCGTATACTTATCATTCGTAGCTGCATCTATTACGTTGAACTGCGCAGAATATGTTCCTGTATACACATCCAACTCTGAAGCTACAATGCTTACAGGTGTATTTCCGTCCATCAATTCAAAGACAACCGTTTGTGTCGACCCATAATTACTATCAATATAAATATCTTCATTTCTAAGTAGATTGACTTTGGCCAGTATTCCGCCTTGCGTGCTGATTACCGGTGTAGTCATGTAAAAGAGTTCGGATGAATGAAATGCATATCCTCGAACTTCTTTCCTACTATAACCGTCCGCATCGATATATACGTAAAATTCGATACCTTTATCAAACACACCCTTATTGATCGTAAGCTTGCCTGCAGTTAAGGTGTATTCCGAGTCGGTTAAATTCCTCTCAACATTATTGTCATATCTTCTTACGATCACATCTCTTACTTTACTTCTCCATACCGCATCGTCCTCAAATATGAATTCACTTGCTGCATTACTGAAGAAATATCCCTTAAGGTCAGGAGTGTTGTGTGCAATCACTGTTTTAATTTCTAAGTTCTTCATACCACCAATGATATGCGAATAACTTACCGCTTCTTTTTCAACAATAACTTGAAGGGTGCCGCTTTTCTTCGGAATATCGAATAGAACGACCAATCTGTTTCCTTGGATTGTCACAACATCTTTCTCGGTTAAAGGTAAGAAAGTTACGCCTTGATCCGTTGAAACCTTGATCTTTTCTTTTAAATGCGATGACCCGGCAACAATCGTATTGTCCAAAAGATCGAGATTAAACTCTAGGTTTAACCAACGACCATTATGAGAGATGTTTGCTTTGTTAAAGTTTAATGTTTTTTGAGGGTACAGATCTAAGCTTGGTACATCATACAAAATATTTCCTGCTGTGTCTTTCAAAATGTTCGACTCAAAATAAATGTAATACCGAGTTTCATTCAATGGTGAATTAAACTGAAGAGTCATAGTATTTCCTGATATTACCACATCATTAAGGAGGCTGCTCCTCACATCATTCCAGTAATAATTACGTATATGTGTTTGGGACGCTATCGAATCTGTATTACTCACCACATCTTCATCAAACACATATGTCAGATTCATTAAATCACTGGAAAAATAGTAGTTTATCAGTTTCGGTGCCGTAGAATCTCCTACTCCTCCTGTTTGAAGCGTAGAGGTTACTGTATTATTTTGCGAGATATTTCCGTCCTTGTCCTTTAGCACATAACCATTAATAGCTATCTGATTATTTCCGCCTGTGAGGGCTTGCGCGAATCTTATGATAAGTTTCCCGTCTTCAATGGATACCGTATCACCAGCGATCAAAGTTGTTTCGACGTCATTCTTCAATAATTTAATGTAGTCTTTTAATTCACCTTCAATCGCATCCGTATTCTCGAAAACACTCTCGTTAAAAGTAATAGTCACCTGTTTGTTATCCTCGCTAATTACTGCGCTTTGAATAACTGGTGGTGTTATATCTAGATTCATCTCATCATTGAGATTACCTGCGTTATCCTTGAAGGTGCCGCTAGCAATTTTAATACGCGTATTCTTACCTAAAATAACTTTCATACCGTAATCATTTTCTAAATATATCCAATTTCCATAAAATTCAATATACATATGTTCCGGAAGTGCCTCAAAGGTCACTCCATCCGTCGAAATACTCAATTTGCTTCGTAAAAAGGTCTCTATATTTTCGGTAGTGTTATAATATAAATATTCATCAAAATACAAATCCACCCAAGAACCATCCCCGGAGTTTGACCCTACATAAGCAGGAGCCTTAAGATCCAACGGCTCTGTTGTTGCGTTGCCCTCATAATAAACACCAGGTTGGAGCACAAAATATTGACCTTGAATTTGAATCTGATTGACATCTCCTGTTAAAGGGACATCAAAAGTAAGGACGAACACGGTTTGATCGTTTCCATCGGGAGATGTCGGCGTAACAGTCACTGTATTCGCAGCAGAATCAGCCGTCATGCTCACAAATGCACCTGGATCGGTTCTTTTCACATATACAGCATCCGTAACAGACACATCTGATAAAGGGTTCATCAACACATTTGTAGTCAATGTAACCGTTTTATGATCCGCGCTGATGGTACCATCAATGATATTTTCATCACTGATCCATCGTGTATCAGCCGCATACGCCGTGCTTCCACCCGGTGTTAACAGTCCAGTCAACCCGCCCAGTACCATTAACATGGCCAAGAAGATCACTGTTGCTTTTTGTTGAATTTTTCTCATTTTATTCTTCCTCCTATAATTCTTTCATTTCAGACTAAAAATAAGTATATCCGACGCCAATGACGGCAAAATGACAAACTCCAACACAAGGAAATGCAAAAAATAAGAGCCCTCACGATCGGGGCTCTTGATTTTCCGTATGTCCTATTCTATGAATCCAGCTCTGACAGCAATTCATCGTATAAAGCAGCAGCTTCAGGAGAAGGTTCAATTCCAATTTCTTTATGTAAAGTGTCCTTATATTGCATATATCGCATTGTTAAAGCTTCCTTGTTCTTCTGTAATGCCAAAGCCTTCATAAGCAGCATCATGGATTGTTCGTCCAGCTCGTTGTGGGCAATGAGCTTCATCAATAACCGGATGGCCGTACTCGTCTCATTTCTATTTAACAAGCTGACGCATAAGCGATGGGAGAATGAAGTATATAGCAGTGATATCCGCTCGACCTCATTCCACGCCCAATCAAAGGCACGATCTCCAAACAAATTCCCCGTATAAAGCTGTTCAAGCTCTAACGCCTGTTCGATAAGGGTCTCATCCACTTCCGTCATCTGTCTGCAGCCTTCTTCAAAACGTAGAAGATCAACACGCACATCGTTAAGACTTAGCGCATAATGGTTGTTGTCGGAATGCAAATACTCCTTCAGTCCAACCGTATCCAATGCCTTGCGCAGTTGATAGACCGTCGTGTTTAAATAACTTTCAGCATTCTTCTGTGGCATGCCGCCAAACATATCTTCAATGATACGAATTCTAGATACGAATCTACCTTTATGGATGAGCAAATACCCGAACAGTTCCGCACTTTTACTTGATTTCCACTTGACCCTCTCGCCCCGTGAATTCTGAATATCGACCCCACCTAAGCAGTTGAACGCAACTTCATTAGAGGCTGGCTCCCGCTTCGCTAGCAATAAACGTTCTGATCGTTTTTCAGTAAGTGCTCGTTGAATTGTTTTGTGGAGCCTATCTTGATCAACAGGCTTTACGATGTAGTCGAAGGCATAGACATCGAAGGCATATATCGCATATTCTTTGTGAGACGTTACAAAGACCAGCTTCGTCTGTCTGCCATTCTCCCGTAATCGTTGGGCAAACTCCATTCCGCTCTCCCTCGGCATGCTAATATCTACGAATACCAGGTCCACCTCGTGGTTCATTAAATAGGAAAACGCAGTTTCCGTCTCAAAGAACCTTCCCACAATCTCAACATCTGAAGCCTTGGCAAGCATCCGGTTCATAATGAGATGCATCGCCTTTTCATCATCGATAATGATGACCTTCATCACATTGCCCCCTTCAAGCTCGATCTTATAGATGGAGCTTCGGGAGGAGTTGGGATAGAGAAATAAAAGGTGCTGCCTTGCGAAGGTACACTGTCAAACCAAATATCCCCCCCGTTTAAGCGAACAAACTCCCTACATAAGGTGAGTCCCAAACCTACGCCTCGCTCACCGGCAGTTCCGGCTGAAGAGACCGGATACGCTTCCTGCAGCAACGAGTTGGCTTGGTCTGCTGATATTCCTTCTCCTGTGTCACTCACAGATACAATCATTTTATCGCTAATACGTTCTGCTTTTAATCGGATGCTGCCTCCGTAATCAGTAAATTTAATAGCATTGGAAAGTAGGTTTCGGATAATCAAATCGAGCATTTCTTTGTCAGCATAAACAAACGTATCCCTAGGGATTTCGGATATCATTTGAATGTGCTTGCCCTCGCTACGAACTATCATTAAACGCAAACTGGTCTGAACCGTGATAGCCAAATCCCTTTCAATCGGTTTAAAAACCATGCCACCCCTTTGGCTCCGAAACCAATCCAGCAAGCTTTCTACTAATGTAAATGTATTCTGAATTTGCTGTCCCATTTCGTGTACGATTTCCTCATGCTTCTCGCCGCAAGCCTGCATCTCGTCCTCCATCAGTTCCATCAGATTGACGAGTACGGCAAGAGGATCGCGAATATCATGAGCAACAACGTTAAACATCTTATCCTTAAACGTATTCAACTCGCTTAACTGTCTCGCATTATCGAGCAGTCTATCCTCTGCCCGCACCACTTCCGTTACATCACTTAATCTAAGCATTTTGCCAACGGGCATTTCCTTGTTATTGCGAATTAGCGATAGTTGGACATTATAAAATGGTTCATCCGCTCGACCTGAAATTTGGACTTTGCTAACGGAGGAAGGCTCTTGCATAATCCTCTCAAGCAGTAGGGGATAACGGGAAAATACTTCAATGGCTGGGTGCCCCACTTCTTTTTTATGTAATCCTTCAATGACCCGATGTGCCGAGTCGTTAAAACTGATTAAATTGTGGTCCAGATCAAACACGATAACCGCATCCTGTATCGATTCAAATACTTTTCGCAGAGCTAATGGGGCTAATTTCAGCATGTCGAAATGATAAATACCTAACATATAGAATATACCTGAGAAAACAAATCCAAATGGAGAGAGGTCAATGGACACGCCGAATACACCGCTGAGATAAAGGAGTGGAAATCCAAAAGGACCACAAGAGCCGATCAACATTAAGGCTATTTGCTTCTTCATGTGAGGCTTCGCTTTTCGATACATTTGAATCAGTAAACCCATTCCTATTACAATAAGGATATAAGAATAGGCAATATGAAGTTGGTATAAGGGTCCTTTCACCAAAGAAACCAAGGGGAAACCTTCCGACTCATTTAACGTCATGCTCTTGTAAAACAAATGATGCCACTCATTCGTATAATGAGCCGTAAATGTAACCATAGGAATAGCCATCAACAGCGCAACAACCCATTTTCGAATGAACGATTGATAGCCCGTATACTGCAACAACATAATAAACCAAAGCACAGGTCCAAAAGGAATGCCGATATATTCAATGCGAAGCCAGAAGCGTATTTGCTCTAATGTCTCACTGACAACTTCAAAGGCATATCCGAATGAGTAAAATACACCGGTTAACAGAGCCAAGCCATAGCTAATCGCAATTGGAAGCTCTCTTCTTTTCCAAGATAGATAGCACATGACCAGCGAGCAGCAGGTGGCTGCTATCAGCAGTACGGATAGATACAGATTGTAATTCATAGATAATCCAAACCCCCGTGCAGGATCTTATCTTTCATTCTGCACTTCTATGCTATCAGAATTGAGATAAAAAACCATATAAACCTTTTTATTTGCTTGAATCACAGAAAAAGACCCTTCCAGCGTCATTTCGACGCATGAAAGAATCCTTTTTTTAATCCAAACTCGGAGCTTCACCGCTCGCTCTTCTCTTAACTCCGTTACCAAGACGTCGCAAAACCTCTTGCATCTCTTCTGGATGGAGGAGCTCAATCGGCGATACACCTTTATCGAATTGAAAGTTATCCCCTTCGATCAGGACAATATATCTACCATTCATTCGGGCAATATGAATGTTATTACCGTAGTCGTCCATATGCCCCTTAATCGTAACATCATCTAATTTGAACTTGAGCTCTAGATCAGGCTGCAACTCCACAATATGCTTAGTCGCCTCTACGACATGCTCATGTGTCCATTTTTCCTGCAAATCGCGTTTTTCCCCAGCCGCCCATACATCGAACAGTTGCTTTTCCTGACGCATGGCAATCGTTTCTTCCGTCTCCGATGTCTCTTCAACATTCTCGACGCTATGATAAGGAATATCGGCGCCTTGCCATTTGGTTTCCATATATTGATTGACCATTTCCATTACCTGCTCAGAGACGATTTCCGGCTTGGACTTCTCGTAGCTAACATACTTCAGAAAATCCTCAAAATATCTCGCATGAGAAGCCTGATGAATCTTGAGCTCCCATTCCTCCAGTATTCCCTCTTCTGGCATGTGCGGGTATTGAATGGACTTGATATTCTTCGCGTTAATCGCCATTTCCACCTGGGAGATCAGGCTCTTCTCATCCGACACCCGTGCGATCTTCGATTCGAAATCACACTTAAATAAGAAGAGGAACGGATCATCGAACAGCTCATTTAGCTTAGCCGAAGCCAGGACGAATGCCCCACCTCGGACCGAATTGGTGTCCATATAGATACGAAGCAGGTCATCGCTAAAGTTCTGAAATTCTGCTTTGTCCTCAGCCGTCCTCAACCTTTGAAACAAGTTATAGTTGGGATTGCTCGTCAGATCGTGCCCAGGCTCCACGACAAAACGTCCAATTTTCGTCGGCACTTGCTCCGACGCTGCGTTAATTTCCGCTTTTCTTTTGGCGATGCGCTTGAATTCTCCATCAAGGAACGACTTCAGCTCGCTATCCTGGTATTCCTCATGTGTTAGCGTTTGATAATGCTTGTATTTCTTAGGGCCATCCGGATCGGTTCCCTCTGTTTGAATAACAAAGAATGATAAATATTGAACGGCAAATTTCATATTGATCTCCCTGTCGGCTAATAGGTAATCGTACAGTCTAATCGAATATTATCAGGTTCGGCAAGGAACGACAACCCTTGTGTTACGACATACCCGAGTCAGATTGTGTAAATAGAAATCAACCCTTTGGGAATAGTATGGAGGTGATCTTAACTTTAGGAGGGACCTTTTTTCCAATGGACGACACGCATGAATTTGTAGAAAAATTGCATGATACACAGAAGAAGGACAAGCAGAACAAGAAGCGCCAAGGGGATTCCAGCGAGAAGGCCGGACAGAAGCTGCCAGGTAAGCAGCATAGCACAAATAAATAAGATGTTGTGATGCACAGTGGATTGAACAAATGGACTAAGGTACAAAGATTAGCCCCACACTCGGAAGAGTACTGGGGCTTTTGGCTATATTCAATCCTGATTCACTCTACGATATCCGTGGAAAAGAAGAAAGCCGGATCCTCTCGGTCACACTCCGCTAACGTAAATTCTGTTCCTTGCTGATTGATGCTTTTGCAGAATGTTATTACTTTAGTAGGGGAACCGAAGCTATCCCATGTATTATCAAAAGTGAACTCAATCGTCTCACCGTCGAATATCAGGTCTTGAAAAATCGCTCCTCCTTCGAGGGTGTAGGAAGTCATATGCACTTCACTCGGAGTCCCCTTCTTCACATCCTTCATAAATTGAGTCCACTTATCCAGATTCACTAATTTACCATGTTCGTTCACGACTTCTCCATTGTTCGCTGCCTGCTCGGCGGGATAGGTAATTCCACGGATGAGTTCACTGAGCTTATCCGCGGCTTCTTCTGACACTGTGTAGCCTGTACCCGTATTGGATACATAAGTATACATACCAGCGCTGTCTTTCTGCGGGCTCAACCATAAATGAACGGTAGTTTGTTGATCGTCCCCATCTACGAATATCAGGTCATAGTCAGGCTTCCTGACGTCTAGAATTCCATTTATTTCTACCGCAGATTCTAATGACTCCGTGAACAAAGCGATTTGTTCCGGTTCTTCAAATGTAGCCAGCACCGCGGGATTTACACTTCCAAAACGTTGCGAGCGGCTTATCGTCACTTGCTTAACATTCAGCTTGCCCCAGCTCACAGGTATGTATTGTTCTGCCTGAACAGGTGCCTTTGTTGAAGCTTCCCTAGGTGGATTTGAACTTGCACCCGAGTTTGCTGAGCTACACCCCGCAACCCCTATAGTCAGAACTAGAAGCCATATTAATCTAATCATTCTCATACACCCCCACTTGAACAGACGTTAACTTTGGAAATTTGTTGCAGATAACGCGAATTAACACTTACCTATTTGCATCTACAGCAAAAAGCCCCATCATCCTAATCCGATGATGGGGCCAGCTTTATGTTGAGACCCTTAATGCTTATGCTGAGTCTCCGCCAAACGTACGAGCATGTGCGCGAGCGTGTGCTGTTCTTCTTTCGTGCCGACCTTCCACAGCTCTTGGAGAAGCATCTCTTCATTATTGCGAGGCTCCTCATGACTAGCTAGATAATCCGCTACCTTCTGAGCAATCTGAGCCATTTGCTCCTCGTTCATCCCAATACTCTCGGCCAGCCTAATCCGCTTGTTAAGGTAAACCTTAAATTCACCAAAATTTCTTAGAATCCGATCTCTTTCTCCGGGGGCGATTCTTGAGATCGCGCTATCTACCTTACTCGGATCAATGTCACCGTCTTTAGCCACGACATGGTTGTACTCACTCATCTGAAATCCTCCTGTAGCCAAGTGCTTACATTAACATTTTATCCGAGTTTAATGGATTTGAACCGGAGACAGGTTTGATACACCTTTATAAGCCTTGATTTGAAAGCTTAACGACTTCCATCAGACTGATTTTACTTTTCGATAGATCCTCATATAGCCACGGCTCTTGGACATGATCGACGAATAACACCCCATTGAGATGGTCGATTTCGTGTAGCATACAACGAGCTAACAAGCCTTCTCCTGCTAGCTCAACCGTTTCTCCCTGGCGATTAAGAGTCGTTATTTTTACCTGATTAGCTCTATTCACATAGCCGTGATAGCCGGGAAAGGATAAGCAGCCCTCTGCCCCCTCTTGCTCCCCACTTCTCTCTATAATTTCCGGATTAATGAGCTCAATTAAGCCTTCTCCACAATCCATGACGACGATACGTCTAAGAATTCCCACTTGTGGAGCAGCAAGCCCCGCACGACCCTCCGTCGCATAGAGCGTCTCTGCCATATCATTGAGTAGCTTAATAATTTTGGGCGTTATCTCTTCAACTGGCTTGGCTTTCTTACGTAAGATCGATTCTCCAAAAGGTACAATATTCAACACGGACATCTCAATTATGCCCCTTCCGTATATTAAGGTGAAGTATGAACCTAATGTACTATACTGCAATCACTTCCACAACAGCCTACTATTCTACAGAAAAAAAAGGATTTCCGCGCAACGCAAAAACAACGAACAGGTGCATGAAGCAGGCAGCAACTGTTCGTTGTTTTATTATTTTACCCTTCGAATGTGAGCATCCCGAAACGACTTGGCACATGGAATTGGATTGCCCCAGTCGGCGACCAAGCCCAAAAATGTCGCTCTCCTTGCTGGTCATCATCGATCCGATATAAGTTCCAGCGCCATACTGTCCCGGGGGCAGGAACGTTGCCCACAGCGGAGAAGGGAATCTGTAGCTCACAGCTCCAACTTCCACCCTCTCCTACGACAACCGCCGTCCGCATCCCTTCAGCATGCCAAGAAGTGTCTGCCGTGAACGAACCCTGAAGATTGTTATGGACGATTGCATCAAAAACAACATTGCGTGGGCTGATCTCAAGCTCATAATAGACTTCTCCACTGCCGGAGGTGTCTATAAACACTTCTACAACATCTTCCTCGTAGAGCGGAGCGTCATGCTCCGTCATTGTCGCCACGACATGGTCATCCTCGCATTCAAATCGGATGATGAGCTCCTCCTTCGTCCAGCATGCTTTCACAGCTGTCCGAAGTCGTGGCTTGTCTCCTTCCAGAACATCCACTAGCTCAACTTCCTGGATCGTTGACCAATCGATTCGTGACGTATCTGATTCGGTACTAGGATAGCAGCTATAATTCATATCCGTAGGTAGCTCCCTTCGCACAAGGTTTACACCGAGGTCTAACTCCGCTGCCGCACCTCGGAATTCATGTATAGCAAAGGATTATTGCTTTACATTTACCCAAGCGCCACCGTTGTCAGCAGAAGCCAACTCAGCCTCGATAATATCGATACTTCCCATTGTACTCCTTGGTGTCGCCGTTAGGAATGGCTTTTCTTCCAATAACGTTTCAACGAAATACTTCAATTGGAAATAGTAGCCCATATCCGCAGATAGCTCTGGATTGAAGCCAGCACCTTCATTCGGATTAACCTTTACCGAGTCGCCTGTAAACTGCACATTGCCACGTTCAAAGTTAACTTTAAAGCCCATTTCAAACCCGAAATCGCCTTGAAGAGTCCAATCCACATGTGCATTCACAATCTTGCCATCTTCATAGCGATAGCTCGTAGACGCAATATCATATCCGCTGCCCGGAATCATGTTGCGACCGTTACAAGATACAGCCTCCGGCTTGCCAAACAACCAGTGTATAGCATCCGTGTCATGAACATGCATGTCCATTAGAGCGCCGCCGCCCTTTTCCTTTTCCAGAACCCAAGGTCCCCAAGATGGCGTGCTGCCACCACGGTAGAAATAACCACTTACTGCGTTTCCGAAGGTGTCGTTATCCACCAAATCCTTCAGGTAAACATAAGCTGGCCAGAAGCGCAGACATTGTCCAATCATGAGCTGCTTGCCGTTAGCTTCAGCTGCTTGAATCATCGCTTCGCAATCCTCAGCGTTCAGAGCCATAGGCTTCTCACATAAAACATGTACTTTGGCATCCAAGCATTGTACCGCTATCGCCCTGTGAAGAAACGTCGGCAACGTAATATCCACAACATCTAGCTGCTCCGCCGCTAACATCGACTCTACGGACGTGTATTTATTAAACTTGCTATAATCAATAGTAGACGACGAAGTATCAATGTTACCCGCCGCTCCGCCGCCATTCAGCTTCGATTCGTCCGCATCGCATATGGCAACGACTTGGATTTGCGCGCCTTCTTGCGCAAGTCGAATGTAATTTTCCAAATGAGTCTTGCCCATAAAACCTACGCCGATAAGACCAATTTTCAACATATTATCGTTCAGTCCTCCCTAAGATGGCATCCATAGAAGCCGATGTATTATAGATGATCTGTTTCGTATTTTGCTTGTAAGGAGGAATCATCTCCGCAGTGACATAATCGTCATATCCGATTGCTTTCAGCGCTTGAACAACTCCGTTGTAATCAACATCTCCGGCAAGAAGATCCACAAACCCGTGTAGGCCGCCGGCTTCTCTGCGGTAGTCCTTGAAGTGCACCTTTTTAATTCGTTTGTTCAAGATCGAAATCCAATGCTCGGGGTAACCCGAATATACGACATTGCCGACATCAAAGTATGAGCCAACGAATTCCGAACCGATTTTGTCGATAAAATCGCGCATTTCAAGTGGAGAAAGCAAAAATTTATTCCATACGTTCTCGATACCGATCGATACTTTATGCGCTTCTGCCTCGGAGGAAAGCTTGGAAAATCCCGCAAGTGCGTTATCATACGCCCGGTCGTAAGGCACAACCTCAGCATCTGGAATGAAATCAACGCCTACCGCGCCTGGCACGACCAGGATTGTATCTACGCCTAAGATTGCTGCGGTTTCCAACTGCTTCTTAACGATGTCCTGAGCCTTTTGACGAGTCTCAGCCCGTTCACTCGTAAGTGGGTAGCTCCAATATAGACCGCTGGCCAAGCTCGACAATGCAATACCAGCATCATCTGCATACCGGCGGATCTCACGAATTTCTGCTTCGGTACTCTCCAGACTTAGAGGCCCGTTCTCATTTAGGGATAGCTCGATTCCTTCGAACCCTGCATCGACAGCTAAAGAAATACTATCCTCGATGCTTAAGTCCGCCGGAAATGACCAAATATTAATTCCTTTTTTCATCCTCATCATCCTCCAGTTCTTCTCTTCTAACTGTTATTATATAGAGAAGATGTACCTGTACATTTAGCAAATCAGCCGATTTATTTGCACTATGAGATTGGCTAATCGCTAGAGAAGCCTCTAGTGCCGAAATGGAGACGGTTATGAATGGATTTCACCCCGCTTCTACTTAACGAAATGCTAACGATTAACAAATTAATCTCTTTTCATTATTTTGAGTATGCAAAAGGTTATGCATTTGAGGGTGAGCAGCATGACTTCTGGGAGTTTCTATACGTAGACAAGGGCTCTGTGGAAATTAGATCAGACGAACGCACCCTCGAATTGTCGCAGGGCACGATTATTTTCCATAAACCTGGGGAGTTTCATACGGTGAGAGTCGGGGAGCAGCATAAACCGCCTAACCTAATCGTAATTTCATTCGAGTGCAATTCGCACTATATGAGTCGTCTCGATCATCAAGTGATCTCGCTCGGAAGCAGGGAAAGAAATTTACTCTCCCTCATCTTACAGGAGGGCTTTCATTCCTTCTCTCCTCCCTTCGATGATCCGCATAGGCATAACCTGACAAGAAAACCAGAGGCCCCATTCGGAAGCGAGCAGGTGCTTAAAATTTATTTGGAAGCCCTACTCATACAGTTGATCCGAATCGGAGAAGAGGGGACAAGCACTGAGGGTAGCCGTAAGCCTTCCGCTATGCAGAGCGAGAAAGCCGAACAGAAGGTTGTACAGAACATAGAAGCCTACATGAAGGAACAGCTTTCCGAGCAATTAACGCTCGATCAGCTATGCAAAGCGGTGCATCTAGGCAAAAGTCGTCTGAAGGAGATTTTTCAATCGCAGAAGGGCACGGGTGCCATTGAATATTTCAAGCTACTCAAAATACAAGAAGCAAAGACGCTCATCCGCGAGAAGCACTACAACTACACAGAAATCGCGACTATGCTCGGCTACGCATCGATTCATTATTTCTCACGTGATTTTAAGAAATCTACCGGTATGTCGCCATCCGAATACGCGCGGACTTTGAAAGCACGAGCAGACTCCACCGGTAATTTAGACTAACCACGATGTAAATGAACGATTTCTTTGCAATTGTCCTCCCTCCCTTCTAACAATTCTAATGTTTAGCTGAGTTACTCAAGAGGGTAATGATTTTCAGCAACGCATATACAAAATTGTTCAACTTGGAGAGGGGTATTTCAATTATGGAAACCAATACGGCCAAAAAAAGATGGATCACTTTGCTTCTTACCGCTACGATGAGCGTAGCCTTACTGTTCGGCGCTACGGCTTGCAACGACAATAATAAGGACGGGACGGACATTATCGTTCCAGACACTGACCCAGTAGTGCCAAGCCCGACAGCAAGCGCTCCATTAGAATAAGGATATGACAAATAAACCGCGAATCGTGTCTCAACACGTTTTGCGGTTTATTCATGTTTCCATCCCTTTAACCTTTAACGTCTCCATTCCTCCGGCAACAACCGAGAATATTGCGGCTGTAAGTATCGGTCATCAATGAGCATGAGTACGCCTCGATCTTGCTCTGAACGTATCAGCCTTCCACCTGCCTGTAATACCTTGTTCATTCCAGGGTACACATAAGCGTAATTGAAACCGTTGCGACCTTCTTCGTCGAAGTAACCCTTGATCAAATTGCGTTCCAAGCCGAGCTGCGGCATCCCTACCCCAACAACGACAACGCCTCGAAGCCGATCGCCGACCAGATCGATCCCTTCCGAGAAGATACCGCCCATAACCGCAAATCCGATCAATGTCTGTTCATTGTCCGCGGCGAATGCTGCCAGGAAGCTCTCTCTAGCTTCTTCCACCATTTCGGATGTTTGCAGCAGCGTGCTCACCTTCTCATTGCACTCCATAAAAGACTCATATACGCCGTTCATATATTCATACGAGGGGAAGAAAAATAAATAGTTACCCGGCTGCTCATTAACCCGCTTCTGAAGCAAGCTGACAAGAGCCGCTTTCGTACGTTCACGATCCACATAGCGTGTAGAAAGAGGAACAACAGATACATCCCACTGCTCCTTAGCAAAAGGTGAACCTAGCGTTAGCGAATAATCCTCCTCCTCTGAGCCCAACATATCCATGAAATAGTTAAGTGGAGATAATGTTGCTGAGAAAAACACATGCGAGCGAAAGCCTTTCCCCATCTGTCTGAGCAGACTCGACGGATTCATGCAGAACATTTTCAACCGAACATCATTTCGCACGACTTCTGTATAAGTAACGTAGCTTTCGTCGTATAGCTTCCCGATTCTAAGGAAGCTTAGAGCGGCGAAATAGATTTCAAGCAGCATTCCACTTACCACACCCGAATGACTTCCCGCTAATTCCCTCTCCGCTTCGGCAACGAAAGCTTCCACCAATTCCAACAACTCATCCGGTCGTTCTTTGCTAACCGTAACTTGTTCGGCTGACTGCTTCTTAAGCGCAATAAACCACTTGTTTATCGCTTTGGCTGCAGCATGAATATTCGGACGAGCACCCTTGAACTCACGCTCCAGCCCGAGAAAATCCTTCTTCTCCAGCACAGCCGAGTACATTTCCCTAGCACGATCAATCAGGTTATGCGCCTCGTCAATAAGCAAAGTAGTTTGATGCTTATACTCTGCGGACAGCCGCTTCAATGCAACACGTGGGTCAAACATATAGTTGTAATCGCAAATGACCGCATCCGCACCGTAAGCCACATCAAGGGACATTTCGAACGGACATACCGTATGCTTCCGTGCATACGTCTCAATGGTGTCCCGATTCATTAAAGTTTCGTTGCCTAACAGATCTAGAATCGCACCATTAATCCGATCATAGTAGCCATCCGCATAGGGGCACTTTTCTTTCCGACAATCCACTTCCTCTTGGAAGCAGATTTTGTCTTTCGCCGTTACCGTTACAGAACGCAGGTTCAAACCTTGAGCTCTCATGAGAGCTAGAGCATCCTCCGCTGCAGTTCTTGTAATCGTTCTGGCCGTCAAATAGAAGAGATGCTGCACCTTCCCTAAGCCGATTGCCTTGATGGTCGGATACAATGTGGACATTGTTTTCCCTATACCCGTGGGCGCTTTAGCGAACAATTTACGTCCCTCTTCAATCGACTTGTAGACAGCGCCCACTAGCTTCTTCTGCCCTTCACGGTAACCCGGAAAAGGAAACACCAAATCTGCTATGCTTGCATCTCTTATTCGTTTGTTCCATTCAAGTAGGCGAGCATAGGGCGCATAGCGTTCGACGATGTCTGTTACATAGAGCAGCAATTCCTCGAAGGTTAACTCCTGATCGAACCGCTTCTGCTCCTCCGTCTCCACCTGGACATAAGTTAAGCGAACTCGAATGCGTTCTACTCCGTGATCCAAAGCGTACATATATGCGTAAAATTTGGCCTGCGCCCAATGAACCGGGGACGAATCGGCTTCCGTCATTGTACCGATATCCCTTGACGTTGATTTGATCTCGTCTACTGTCACGCTACCATCCTCGGCGAACAGTAGCCCATCACAACGTCCGTCCACGACAAAAAGGAGATCCTCATAAGGAATCTCCGCACTCACGTACACTTCCTTCTGATCCTGATCTTCATACTGCTTTTGTATTTTCTGATGTGCTTTCGTGCCCTCCGTCAGCGTACTCATTGTCCGAAACCCAGAGTCGAGGCTTCCACTACGGAACACATATTCGACAAGAGCTCTCACCGATAGGGCAACCTGATCCAGCATCATACCTAGTCTCCTAATAAAAAGAACATTTGTTCCTTTATTGTAGCACAATCGCTTACACATCGCTGAGGCTCGATCAGAGTTAGGGATAGCGTTAAAAAAAGGATCGATCAGCGGATGCCTTCGCGCCTCTCATAGCAACTCCCTGCACAACAGGAAAAGCCCACGACTCGGAAGCCGCGGGCTTAAACCTTTCATCCTATCGATTCAACTACACCAACCGATGAGACTTCACAACTCGATTACTTAAAAAACGCCGGAAGATACGGCTTGTTCTTCTCCAGCATCTCATCTAACATCGCCTTAGCTACATTGACTGATGGCACCAACGGATGGCTCGCCATCGCTTGAAGGGCAATCGCTCTGTCGCCAGTGATCGCTGCTTCAATCGTCAATCTCTCGTAGGTTTTGACCGCGTGGATCAATCCTTTCGCCTGCTCAGGCACCTTGGAAACCGGAAGTACAATCGGTCCTTGCCCAGTGACGACGCAATTGACCTCAATAGCTGCATCCTCGGGTAGGAAATCAAGAGTTCTTCCATTTGATACGTTGAGAGTCTGGATGTCACGTCTGTCGTTATATAGGGAAACCATTAGATTAACAGCTGCTTCCGAATAATAAGCACCACCGCGTTGCTCTAATTGCTTCGGCTTTTCTTGTAGATCCGGGTCCTTGTATAGCTCGAATAGCTCATCCTCTACCCGTTTCACGACTTCTGCACGAGTGCCGTTCGCTTTCAAGGAAGCTAACTGATCTTGGAGCATGACATCCGTCAAATAGAAATATTTCAAATAATAAGACGGAAACCCGCCCAATCCCCGTAGAAAATCAAGATCCCACTCCGTTGCTGGAACGTTCTTACCGGAATACTCTTCGCGTTTGTCCAGCAGCTCCGTGAGCTTATCTTCACCGTCAACTTCGATTCTCGTCACCCAGTGCAAATGATTCAAGCCTACAAACTCTGTATAGAGATGGTCTGGTGTCGTTTCGTATTTCTCACTTAACCACTTGTGCAATCCGATCGGAGCGTTACATAACCCGATGCTCTTCACTTTAGAATGACGAGCGATGGCTTCCGTCACCATGCCCGCCGGATTCGTGAAATTAAGCAACCAAGCATTAGGGGCGAGCTCTTCAATATCCTTACAAATATCAAGCAGCACCGGAATGGTGCGAAGAGCCTTCATCATGCCCCCAGGACCGGTAGTTTCCTGTCCGATTACACCGTATTTGTTCGGAATGTGCTCATCCCACTTCCGAGCTTCTAGCAATCCAACGCGCATCTGTGTGGAGATGAAATCAGCCCCTTCGATCGCTTTGCGACGCTCCAACGTTAAATGAACCTCAATTGGGAGCCCTGATTTATCGACCATACGCTTAGCTAGTTCCCCTACGATCTCAAGCTTATGCTTGCCTGCCTCAATATCGACTAGCCATAGCTCTCTAATCGGCAATTGCTCATAGTTTTTAATAAAGCCTTCTACGATTTCTGGTGTATAAGAGGAACCTCCACCAATGACTGCGATTTTCAAACCGTTAGCTTTTACCATCTGAGTCCATCTCCTTGTTAAATCTATCTATAAATTTGTTTATCCTTAAACTAAGCTATAGTCCGATATCATTGAAAGTTGTTTATATATCTGTTCAGGCAAGGCGATTCCGCTAGCTTCCACAGCAAGCCATACCGCACCGATCACTGGCTCTATCTGTAGCTTCGCTAATCTAGCATTCGGCGCTATTTCCTTCATCGCTTGCTCAATATAGGAATGGATGAAGTCTCCTTCTCCCCGAGTCAGAACACTTCCCGCAAGAACAACGTCAAAGGTGTCATTTTCCATAGCAAGCCGCTTAACGACCGCATGTACAGACTTACCGAGCTCCTCGCCTTGATGGCGCAAAATATTAATTGCAGCCTTATCCCCTTCGCTTGCTGCCACGAACAAGAGCTTAGTTACGCGAATCGGAGGTACTTTATTCTGATCCATAAAATCGTCAAACATTGTTTTCACATCATCGTATCCAAGATCTTCTAATAGGAGCTGAGTTAACAATGTTGGAGGCTCCCGTCCGTCCCAAGCACGTATTACCGTTCGGAAAACCTCAACACACAACGAACCTCCACCGCCGAAATCGCCAAATAGATACGTAAATCCACCGCACTGATAGAACTCTCCATTCGGATTCACACCTGCGCTATTCGTTCCAGTACCGCATATTAATACGATCCCGTACGGACGATCGGTTCCCGCTCTAAGAGCAATCATTGTATCGCAATTGATATCATGCTTTGGAAACCCCAGCTCCGCAATCATAGGTCGCAAAATTTGATAATCGAATTCCCTGTCCGCACCTGCTAATCCGAAATAAGCAAATTCGATATCCTGCTGCTTAAGTCCCGCCTGCGCTAATGCCATCTCAACGGATTCACGAATATTCGCTTTTGCTATTTCATAGCCCGTCTGATGGTTACCGTTACCACTATTCCCTTTACCTACAATCGTGCCTTCCTCATTGACGATTAAAGTATATGTCTTGCTTCCACCAGCGTCGACGCCTAGATAATACTTCAAAGCACCCACTCCTGCCTTCTATATCTCTTATGTTTTCCGTGCGGTTGATTCTCTAATAATGAGTTCGGGCTCTATTTGAATCGTTACGTTCCGTTTCGTTGAATCGTTAATTGCAGCTAACAGAAGCTCTACCCCGGCTGCGCCAATTTTATCTGCAGGCTGCCTGACCGTCGTTAACATCGGCCGAAACTCCGAAGCAAAGGTTTGATCATCGAACCCCACGATGGACATATCCTGGGGAATGCGATAACCCTCATTTAAACATGCGTCCATAACACCCAAAGCAATGTAATCATCGGCTGCGAACACCGCGGGTGGCAATCTACCTGAATCAATCCACTGCTTGGCAATTCGGTACCCCGTCGGTATATCGAATGTCCCTCTTTCAATACAATAGGGCTTTAATCCAGCTTCCTCTAATGCGAACAAATAACCCCGCTCCCGCTCCCTACTACTGAGGTAAGGGTCAGGTCCTGCGATATGAGCAATTTCCGTATGTCCAAGTTCGATCAGATGCTGCGTCGCTTCGTATCCCCCCTTGAAATTGTCCACGATTATGGAAGTTACAGAGGGATTCCTTCGTGAATTATCTATCAAAATAAATGGAATTTTCTTCTTCTTGAGTTCCATAATATATTCATCTTCATCACTTGGAGATAATAGAATGACGCCGTCAACTCGGTCTTCCTGGAACAATGAGCGATGAAATGCATCTTCGTAGCTCTTCGAAATGGACAACGCCAGAAAATAACCATGCTCAGCAAGCCTATCGTTAACCTCTTTTACAACAGCGTCGAAGAAAGAGTCTTGAAGCGTCGTTATCGTTAACCCTATGATTCCCGTTTTACCGCGTGCTAGACTGCGAGCGGATGCATTAGGATGATAGTCGAGCTCCTTCATGGCTTGCAGTACTTTTTCTCTATTTCTGAGACGTACCGATGGCGAATTATTGAGCACTCTTGATACCGTGACCACAGACAAACCTGACTTCTTGGCTACATCAAAGATATTGACTTTCATTAACTTACGCTCCTGTACGAAAAAGTGAATTTGTAATTAACGTACCACAGTTGGAGCAAATATTCATGTCCTGACTGCAACTGTATTACGGAGGAGGAATGAACCCTTCCCTTCCTCCCCCGTATTTGCCATTTACTTGTTCACACGCTCTAACAGAGCCTTCAATTTCTCCTCAATGCTAGGCAATACTTCCTCTACCTTCTTGTCACCATTCTCGACAACCGCTAGCTCGTTAATGAACAATTCATTAATTTGGGAGTAGTTAGAGATTAAGTGATTATAAGATTCAAAGCCGTATTTGTAAGCCCCTTCGAACACTTGCTTGATTTGCTCAGGATCGATACCTTCGAAGTTGCCGTAGTATTTCTCAGCTGCCTTCTGGTTCACTGGAGGATTACCTCCACTTAACTCGATCGACTTCTCTTGCACTTCGGTCGTAATCAAGTATTTGATCCACTCTAGCGCTTCCTTCGGATGCTTGGAATCCTTCAAGATGAACAATGGATCGACATACAGAACACTTCTTACTTTCTCATTCGGTCCTTGTGGAACAGCTGCTACACCAATCTTGAAGTTGAAATCGCTGGATGCAGCCAAACTCCATGAGCCAACGACGGACATTCCGATCTTGCCAGATAGGAACGGATCACCGAATTGACCGGATACGGATTTAGAGAATGCTGGTGTTGGAGAAACCTTCTGATCCCAGATGAGACCATAAACCTTCTTGTATGCTTCGATGACTTCAGGCTTGCTTAGATTAATTTCTGAAGGCTTACCGCCATTCGTCCATGTGTCGTCGGAATACACGTTAGCACCGAAGTATTGTGGTCTTTGATCCCGCTCTCCAAACCCGAAATCAACGCCATATTGCGCTTCCGCCAGATTTTTGGAGTCTACTGTCATCTTTTTCGCGTAATCGACCATTTTATCGAATGTCCAGCTCTTGTCTTCATAATCCGTTGGCGGATACTCGAGCTTCGCCTTGTCGAACAGATCCTTATTGTAGAGCATGACCGTAACGTAGCTGTTAAGTGGAATCCCATACGTTTTGCCATCTACTTTGTAGATGTTCATTACATCTTCAGGGATGTTATAGTCGGCACCCGTTAATCCATTGAGGTAAGGTGTCATATCCATAAGCATGCCTTTGTTATAGTATTCCATGAACCCGCCGTAGCCCCAGTGAGAAGTGACATCAGGCGCATTCTTAGCTGCTATGGAGGACTGCAGCTTGGAATCGAACTGCTCGTATGGCGCCTTCGTCACCTTGATCTTGATGCCGGGGTGACTCGCTTCGAAATCTGGAATGAGCTTCTCGACGAAAGTACGATCCGGCGAGTCAATCGTATAGTGGGTAATCGTAACCGTCTCTCCCTCTTTACTCTTACTGCCACCATTACTTGAGCATGCCGTCGCGACTAATCCGAGTGCCAAACAGCTTAGAACGACCTTCCCCATCTTCTTACTCATCTTTTTTCCCCCTAATAATAGTGATGACGTCTATGTGAGTAGTTACTTGATGCCGGTAAGGACAATTCCTTGGACAAAACGTCTTTGCGCAATTGCGAAAAGAACGACGATCGGTAGCACGGACAGCAACGAAGCCGCCATCATGAGATTCCATGGTGCAATCCGGAACTTCGATGACAGCATTGCCGCCATTCCGATTGGAAGGGTGAAATTTTCTTGCGAGTCCAGATAAAGGACTGGAGCAAGTAGATCATTCCAGCTCCAAATGAAGGAGAAGATCGCTACCGTCGATATAACTGGGCCGGATAAGGGCAGCGTTAAGCTCCAGTACAGGCGGATTTCTCTGCAGCCATCTATCCTCCCGGCATCGTACAACTCATTAGGAAGCGTAGAGAAGAATTGCTTTAATAGAAAGATCATGTAAGCAGACGCGAAAAACGAAGGCAAAATCAGTGGCAGCAACGAATCATGAAGACCAAGCTTCGTGAACAATAGGAATTGAGGGATCATAATCGCCGGATATGGTAGCATCAGCGTGCTAAGCACGAGTACGAATAGGAACTGGCTTCCCCTTGCACGATATCGAGCAAACCCGAATGCAACGAACGAGGAGGAGAATACTGTCCCTATGACCGTCATGATGGCTACAATTAAGCTGTTCATATATTGCTGGCCGAATTTTATTTCCTCATTGACGAACAGCTCCTTGAAGTTTCCCCAAGCGAAATCTGCTGGTATCATCGACGGTGGAAACACGAGCATCTCTTTCGTCGATTTCAACGAAGTGGATAACATGAACAATAAGGGCATAATCATTGCGACTGTGACTAGCAAGAGAATGAGGAAGCCCACAATCTGAGCGAGCTCTACTTTTGCCTTTTTCCGCTTAGGAGGTAACTGCTGCGCTAGTACAACTTCGCTCACCGTTCACTCCCCCCTTCGTAGTAGACATAGCGGTTCGACATCTTCATAATGACGAAGGTAATGGCCGTGATCGCGATCAGCAGTATCCATGACATAGCTGAGGCATAACCGTAGCGGAAGTTCTTAAAGGCATTGATATAGATGTTATACACGTAAAACCAAGTCGAGTAGTTAGGACCACCTTGCGTAATCGTGTAAGCTTGTGTGAACACTTGGAAAGATTCGATAAGACCAATAATCAACTGGAATAGAAACACAGGTGAGAGAAGGGGAAGTGTGACGTTCCAGAAGGAACGGAGACGACCCGCACCATCGAGCTTCGCGGCTTCAAGCAAATGTGCCGGAACCCCCTGTAAGCCTGCCAAGAAAATGAGCATTCCGCCTCCCAAGCCCCAGAAGGACATAATAATGAGCGCCCACATGGCATACTTCTCGTCTAGGAACCAATGGATCGGATCAATTCCGAATAACGATAAGCCGTAGTTGAATAGTCCCGCTTGAGGATTAAACACCCAGAACCATAACAACGCCATCGAAACCCCTGAGATCATGCTTGGAAAATACATCGCCGTCCGGAAAAATCCACGAAACGGAATCTTCTGATTGATCAGGATCGCGAAGATCAATGACAGAGCCAGTGTTAACGGTACGCTTATGAACGTATACTTCAGTGTCACCTTGATCGAATTCCAGAACTGATCATCGTGAAATAGCTCGCTGTAGTTGCCGAATCCGATAAATTCGGGCGCATGGATGATGTCATACTCCGTAAAGCTGTAATACAGAGATGCAAGTACTGGAAGTAAAGCGAACACGATAAATCCAATTAGCCACGGAGAAACGAAAAAATAAAACAATCTTCCTTCGCGGCGACTTTCCTTTGTTGACTTCACCCCATGAGCCCCCTTGAACAGAACTTTACTTCAGCTTCACTCTACTTCAACTCGAATCCCTTTGACGACCCTGATTTAGCAAACCAATCCCCATTCCAAACGGATCTCGATCCCCCTAAGCCGATGACCCTTGTTACATCTCATCTTCCAAAAGTTTAATCGCTTTAACTTTCGTGTTAAAAAAATAACCGATTAGCTACAGGTGAACATTTGATCAACAAGGAAATTAACCGAAAATTACCAATCTCGTTAACATTGATCATTCACCATAAGTTAAAGCGATTAAACTTTAGGTTTATTATATTATGGGTTGTTACCGTTTTCAAGTATAACTTTTCTCGAAAATATAAATTTCCTCTTCGGATCAAATACCGTTCAAACAATAAAGAGGTCCTCTCAGAAGCTGAAAAACTACCGAGAAGACCTCTAATCCTATTTATACGCCTAATTAACTAGCTTGCAAGCGACGAATTCTCTCCTCCAAATCAGGGTGGCTGGAGAACAAGGCACTACGCTTCTTGCCACTGATCTGTAAAGTCGTAATCGCCGTTTGCTGGCTATCCTTCATCCGCCCCTGATAAGCCTGCAGCCCACGCAGAGCGTGGATCATCTTATCTTTACCCGCTAAATGTGCTCCACCTGCATCCGCGTGAAATTCGCGGTGTCTAGAGAACGCGAGAACAACCATACTTCCCAGAATCGAGAACACGATTTGAAATACGATGACCGCGATAAAATGAACGATAGGCGCTATGTCATCCTTAACGAATCGAGAAACTGCCCAAGCAGCAATACGAGATAAGAATACAACAAAGGTATTTACAACACCTTGAAGCAGCGTCATTGTGACCATATCCCCGTTCACGATATGAGCTACCTCATGGCCAACAATCGCCTCGACTGCATCCTCGTCCAGCTCATTCAATAGTCCCGTCGAGACGGCAACGAGTGAGCGTTTCTTCGAAGGTCCTGTCGCGAATGCGTTCACTTCATTAGAGGGATAGATTCCGACTTCAGGCATATGCATCATACCTGCAGCACGGGACAAGCGGTGCACCATATCGACAAGCTGGCGCTCCCCTTGCGATAGATTTGCTTCCGGCTTCAGTACCTGAACATTCATCATTCGTTTAGCCATCCATCGGGACATCGCAAGCGAGATGAACGCTCCAGTAAAGCCAATAATTGCGCTGAAGGTAAGCAACGATCCAATATCGATTCCATCTTCAGTAATATAGTTGCCTACTCCGAACACGGAGAAGATAATGCCGATTGTCGTCATCACGAGCAAGTTGGTCAAGATAAACAATAATATACGTTTCATTGCTATTGTTTCCTCCTAAGGGTGAATAGAGTAGAGTACCTTGTCTTTCAATATTATATTAACTATATACGTAAGTAAGCCTGCTTCCGATTCAAAAAATCAAAAAAAAGGACGAACCCGCTACAGGTCGCCCCTCTCTATAGTCCGTTCGAAGCTAGCTTTACAGACGATTAAAGCCTTCTTCTCTGAGGTATTCTCTGGCCTCACCATATGACTCAAATGCCATTTCGAGATTTAAGCCTGAGAAAATATAGAACATGTCGTCCTCGAATTTCAGAACCAACTCATTACGATCAGAGTCAAACCACTTCTCTTCTCGTCCTTCTACCCACGACGTGTCTCCGGTCAAGGACTGAATCGATTGCTCAACAATAGATCGCAGTTCTTCCGCGCTATAATCCCTAACATTGACGAAGCCTTTGTCATCCGTCTCATAGCCATCAATCTCACCTGCAAAAATATATCCATTGCCATTCGGGTGGAAATGAAAGCCGACATTCTTCTTCTCAATTACGCTCTGGTCATAATGAAAATTAACGCGACCAAGCGATACGTCTCTACGTTCTAACTGGGGAAAGGATTCCAAGATCACGAGCTTCTCTTCAAAACTTAGCATATGTGCATTCCGCCTCACGGTGTATTGTCGCTTGTGATTATATCACGTTTCATCGCATCATGTGTAAACCACGACTCGATTTTCTTACTTACCCATAGTGATAAGCCAATAAATAGCACAACATACATAAGCTCAAAGGGATGCTCAATGAACCGGCCAAAGTCATGTCCAATAATCGATATCGACATAACCATGATCGCTTTACCGAACACAATCGCAATGAGAAACGATCGCACCCTCATTTGAGCGATTGCTGCTGCGATATTAATGACTACGAACGGTCCGACCGGAAAAAGGCTAAGTAGGAACACATAGCTGAAGGCATTCCTTCGAACCCACAATAAGCTTTTCTGTACCTTTGGCTTCTTCGACCACTTCACGAAATACGGATGCCCGGCAGCTTTACGTACAACTAAGAACGTAACCAAGCAACCACTAACAATACCTATCCAAGAATATAGAAAACCGAGCCACAAGCCGTATACCGCCGCATTAACCCCGACAATGAGAAGGGTAGGCAATGGAGGAATAAACGATTTCATGAACGTTAATGCTATGCCTGGAAAGGGACCAAACGCCCGATATTGCTCTAATAAATCCTTCAGATTCTCCTCTGTCAGATGAGACAGAATCTCAGAAATGCTCATGCTCGACATGCACCTATTTTCGATTTACAGTTGTGAAGTTATTATACCATGAGTTCAAATAAACTTCTTAATCGATAGAGAAAGGAAAGAGGCTGCCCAAAAGTTTTCACTTTGGGACAACCTCTTTCCTTGATCAACCTTATTTCTTAGCCTTGTCTGGCAGCTGCTTAACGTAGCTGTCCGACAGATTGAGAAGCTCGAGCGCATGCTCATACTGCTCAACAGTTGCTCCATTCTCGTTTCCTTCTTGCCCTGCGAATGGATAATTCTTTCCATCATCGAAACCGATTCCCGGTATGAATATACTCGAATCCGAAATAATCGAACCTGACGGAAGGAAATGCCTCATAGGCAACACGTTGGACGTCGTCTGATTAAACAAATCTTGCCCAAAATGAATTTGGTTCGCAATAGATATACCCATTAAATTTGCTACCGTTGGCAAAATATCAATTTGTCCACCGGTTTGCTTAATTTCTGCCGGATAAGTAACACCCGGAGCGTGCAAAATAAGTGGAATGTTGAACATTTCGGTATAGCCGTATTCATGACCGAGGATTTCCTCCATCAGTCCTTTTTCAGTGCTATCAAGAGAATACACGGGTAGTCCTTGATGGTCACCGTACAGCAGAAATACGCTATTGTCCCACAATCCGCTTTGCTTCAACTCATCAATAAACTTTCCAAGAGCATAATCGGAATAGTTCTGCGACAAGATATATCTCCCAACTAGCGTATCGTCGAACTGTTCCGGAAGCTCCATTTGATATTTTTCTTCTGGAATGTTGTAAGGATGATGCGAGCTCATGCTAAGAATCTGTGCGTAAAAAGGCTGGTCGCTTTCATCCATCTTCTTTAGTTCTTCAATGGTTTTCGAATATAACACTTCATCTGAAGCACCGAAGGCGACATGATCCTCATCTCCGAAGAAGCTCTTATCGTAGTATTGATCAAATCCGATGGCATCGTAAAGCTCTTTACGGTTCCAGAATTCAACATCGTTCGTATGGAACGTAGCTGTATGATATCCCTCTGCGTTCAGCAGTTTCGGCAAGCTCGGAAGTTCTTTTTTCACATAATTCTTAGTTGCTGGCTCGTGCTTGGGTACGTATAACGACGTATTCACCACGTATTCCGCATCGGATGTTGTACCTTGCCCAACCGACGTAAAGAAATGATCAAAGTTGAAGTTTTCCTTCGCCAGCTTATTCAAGTTCGGCGTGATTTCCTTACCGTCTATGGTGAGCCCGATTAGGAAGTCCTGGAAGGACTCCATCTGAACGATAATTACGTTCTTTCCTTTGGCCGCTCCGAAATACTGCGGATTCGATACAGCAGTAACACCCTTCAGGTTGTCGATTACAGGCTGCGTGATGTCCTTCATGTCCACCATCGCCTTATCCTCGGTACTATCGGCAAATATGGTGTATACCTCATAATTCAGTATACCCATTCCTTCCGCCTGCTTGTTCTCATTCATACTCGCCCGATTCGGCCAAATGCTAAAAAAGCATAATACTATGGAAACGATGAACAGCGAGGAAAGAACTGTTCTACTAATTGGTTTCAGGTTTATATGGATCCGTTTAGACTTATTTCTTAACCATACCTGAATACCAATTAAGACTACGATGTCCACAAAGATAAGCAAATAATAAGGATCCATGAGAGAATATGTGCTCTCTCCAACTTTAGTCACTTTGTCCGCTTGGCTAATCGCATGATAAGTTACGATGATTCCGTAGTATTTGTAATACATAAGTACTGTAAAATAGAGAAGCGTGAACAATAGATTAGCTATCGTATAATAGAGCAACTTTCTCTTCTTGGAAAACCATTCTATCATACAGAAAACGAGCCAGAAGAAAGGAATTTCCGTCAGCATTGTCATCATAGAAGGTCCATCTTCAAATACGACAAACCAGGCCAAACAGCATTTAAACAGCAAAAGAAGCGTAAACAGAGTAAACCGCTTGTTGCCTAATCGAATTAATAAACTCATTATGCCTCAATCCTTCCCCCTTCAGATCTTCTCTCTCTATCACATCCCTCTATTATATACGCAACAATACTCAAAAGGGATTATTAAAATTGTCTAAATTATTCCCAAAACCCGCAACTAATTCCGTCTAGCTTTCGTATACAACGCCGCATGTTGAATATCAACAAAAGAAGCGAAGAACCCTTTTACAGGCTCTTCGCTTCTTCTAATCCCGCTTAGCCAACCGTTCCTGAGCTAATCGGATCATCTCACGCACCATCGTCCCTCCGATTTTACCCCCAACCTGTCCGGCCTCTTCCGTCGTAAGATTTCCGTTATGCCCACGCGTTAATGGTACGCCCAGTTCCTCGGCTACCTCGTATTTAACGTCGTCAGGACGCTCAGGATCAACTGAGTACCCTTCCGCTCGCATGACCTCCGCCTTAAAATCTCGGACACCCTGCTCCGCACCCGGTACAGCCAGCTTTCTTCTTCTAGCCATATTCATTCCCCCGCTTCCGATCAAATCGAGTCCACCCTATATGATCCGTATTCCACTCACAAGCGGCACGGTTATTCAGGCTTCGATCCTATCGTACCCGGCAACGACCAAATTATTCGGCACACCTCTCTGTAGCTTAAATTTCAGCCTGTTCCATCCATAACTCATACAGTCGACTCAGATTGAGCTGAACTTCTTCCCGTTCTGCCCAGCTCCGCTCAAGCTCAGTTGGATCCTGATGATCTGCCGACTCGTGCAGAAGATTATCCCATTCAAGCAGCTTCTGCTCCAATCCAGCAATATCTTGCTCCAGTTGCTTCTGAGTACTCTCACTCTCCGGAACAGCCTTGGGTCTGGGAAGCTTCTTTGGTGCAGATGGATGAACAGATGCAGATGAATCTCTATCGTTCAGTGAATTCACTTTGGATATGGCTTTCTTTTTGCTTTTTCTTTTATATTCATCAAAATCACCCAAATAGACGCTAACCCGCCCCTGGTCGAGCTCCCAGATTTTCTGGGCCAGACGGTTGATTAGATACCTGTCATGCGTTACTGCTAGAATGGTGCCCGGGAATTCCTCTAACGCATCCTCTAAAGCTTCTCTAGACGCAATATCCATGTGGTTCGTCGGTTCATCGAGAATGAGCAAGTTCGGTTTGCGTAGTACAAGCAGTGCAAGTCTTAACCTCGTCCATTCTCCACCGGATAGCAAGCTCACAGACTTGAATACATCCGCCCCATAGAACAAATAAGCCGCCAGACGCGATCTCGCTTCTCCTTCCTCCAGTCCAGCCTCCTGACGAAAATACTCCAACACAGACTGCTTCGGATCCTCAGGATAATGCTGCTGGGCCAAATAGCCGATATCGACGCGAGAACCTAACACCAATCGCCCGTCATCCGCTTCTTCCTCCCCAAGAATGAGCTTAAGCATCGTCGTTTTGCCCGACCCATTGTGTCCGACCAGCACTACCTTTTCTCCGTATTCCAGCATGCCAGATGCTTTGTCCAGCACGGTGGATTCCCCAAAGCTCTTACTCACCTCTGCAAACTCGATGACGCGCTTGCCCGACCGGTCCTGCGGCTTCAAATCGAAATCAGCTTCCCTGCGATCAATCACAGGCCGCTTTAGCTTCTCCATCCGATCCAGCGCCTTCTGCATCGATGCTGCTCTTCGAAAGAATTTGCCGTTGTCGCCAATTCTGCCCCATTCCAACAGCTTCTTGATCGTTTCCCTCATCTTCTTGATTTTCTTCTGCTGCTCTTGATAATCCGCGAACTCGTGAAGCAGCCTCTCTTCCTTCTCCTTCACATATCTCGAATAATTCGTATGGTAAATCGAGGATTCTCCATCCTCCAGTTCGACGATCTTCGTGACAACCCTATCCAGAAAATAGCGATCATGGGATACGATCAAGCAAGCACCTTCATATTTAATCAAATACTCCTCCAGCCATTCGACACTCGCCATATCTAGATGGTTCGTTGGTTCATCCAGAAGCAGCAGGTCCGGTTTGCAAATCAATTGGGATGCTAATGCTACCTTCGTCTTCTCTCCACCTGATAATGAACGATAAGCTCTCGTATACCACTCCCGTTCAATCCGCAACCCATTAGCAACTTGATCAATTTGCGCATCCATTTCATATCCACCGTCGCGCTCAAAGCGCTCTTGAAGCGCTGAATATTCGCGAAGCAACCGTGACAGCTGCTCTGGATCGTCTGCGGCTTCTGGCTCGGACATCTGTCCCTCAAGCTCTGTCATCGCAGATCTGCATTCAAGTACCTCTCGATAGCCAAGAGCTAATACGTCATATACCGTACGACCGGCGACATCCTCCGGAATCTGCTCCAAATACCCAATGCGGGTGTCTTTACGAATGGTCAATAAGCCCTCGTCTGGTAATTCCAGCTTGGATACCAAGCGCAATAGAGTCGTTTTGCCGCTTCCGTTACGGCCAACGAGCCCGATTTTCTCCCCGTGATGAAGCTCAAACGTGACATTTTCCAGAATAAGCTGTGCACCGCTATATTTTTTAACACTTTGACAATTCATTGTTAACATGATGGGGTCCCCCTAATTTAGAAGGCCTCCTCACCAACCTTGTTCATGACAAATGACAACAAAAAAGACGTAGGGAAAATTCCCTACGCCCATTCGGATTTATCCGCTCTGGTTAAGGTAGGAGCCTTTTCGTGAGTTGTGAAATTGTATCGTTCCAAGTGGACAGACTTCTCCCGTCTTGAAAGAAACCATGAACGATGCCAGCCATCGCAAGGGGAAGCCGGCTAACTTGGTTATTCACGAACTCTCGATTCATCCTACCTTCACCTCCTTTAATTCAGTACTTTGAGATTACCATGAAGCACGCTATGCGCGCAAGGACAGATCGCCCTATAAATTATTATTCATTTACATCCGATTCCACATAACGCTTAAGCGCGTCGAGCTTGTTTTCCCAGAATCGTTCATAGAAGGCTAGCCAGCGCTTGAGCTCTTGCAGTGGGTCTGCGTCTAGACGATATCTCGTTTCTCTGCCGACCTTTCTTTCCGTAACTAAGCCTGCATCGGCCAATATACGCAAATGCTTGGAAACAGCGGTTCGTGTCATTGGAAAATGGCTGCTGATCGCGTTCACCGGTAGCTCCTGATCGACTAACAATCGAAGAAGACCTCGTCGAGTCGGATCGGCTATGGCCTGGAAAACATCATGCTTCTGCACAGAAGCCTCCGCACTAAGCCTGGACATGAGCCCCCAGCTTCTGCACCATCCCAGTCCAGCCACCATTCATCCGTTCGCGAACAACCTCATGAGGTTCTCCGAACTCCGTTGCTCCTTCGGCTGCCCATCCGCCATGGATCAGGGTAAATTCCGTTATATCCCCTTGCTCAACTAACTCAAACGTTAAAGTCCAGTCTTTACCCCAGTTGAAGGAAAGACGATTAGGCGGATCAATTACCGTAACTTTGCATGGGGACTTGCCGAAGGGACCAGCATCGAGATGGAATTCGTGTCCTACTACGGGTTCGAAATCGTTAGGCATAAACCAGACAGAGATTCCTTGGGCAGTCGCCACTGCATCCCACACCTTCTGTATAGGTGCATTGAACACTTGTGTTTGGCGAATATCTGGCAGCTTATTAGGCATTGGTTGAGTCATATGAGTCCCTCCTATTTATGAAACCTTTTGGTTTCCTTTTTGGATTATACGACACCTTTTGGTTTCGCGTCAATTTTGTTCTTCCCCCTTCGTCCTGACACCAGTACGTTGCGCATGAACAACCAGCTAAGTATTGGCGAACTTCCAACTAATAGAAGTAAGCTATTCAGAACGATTGGCGCCCGGCTAATAGATAAGGTAACCATGAATATAGCCATCCCAACAATTCTACCTACATTGAGGGCTAGCTCTCTAGCCACCACGTACTCCACCCGTTGTCGAACACTATTCTCGTCTTGCCCGATTAAGTCGAATACAGCTGAGGTCATCGGTAGCATATAGAGAGGGAAGAACAAAGCAGCACCCACACCGAAAATAAGCAAAGTCGTGAAGCTTATCCCGAAGAAGAAGGGAAGGATGACCATTGTTATTGCAATAACGCCAACCAACATACCTTTATTTCGCCAAGCAGGTTTCAGCCATATACCCGTAGCCAAGAAGCTTATGAAGCCTACGACTGACGTAATTAAAGCATAATTCCCCAGCTTTAATTCACTGCCCGTCTGAACGTAGATGAGCACTCCGATGATCACACCAAAGACACTTTCCCGAACACCCTGCGCGACAAGCGCACCTAATACAGGTCTCCATGCGGTTTTCGGTTTGCCCAAGAGTCGATACGGCAATTTCCAATCGTAATGTCCTTCCGTTCTTCTATTGTGAAGGAAGAAGCTCACCCCAATACCCGCTACGAAAATGACGAACGATAGGATAAAAATAGCTCTGTACCCGCTTTCGCCCGCCATACGAGAGATCAGGAAACCAGAGCACCACGGTATGATCATGCCCACAAGCGAAGCGATCACACCTGCCCAGCCATTATATCGATCACGATTATGAGCATCGGTCACTTCGAAATAGATCACGTTATAGGACAGCCAGAATAATCCCGTCGCGATTCCTTGAACGATACCTAGTACCCAGATCCATTGAAGGGCATGTCCTCCCAGCAACAGAACTAAGGCATAGAATAATGCAGATACCCCAATACCCAACCTTAAATAAATCATTTTATTGCCTTCTTTTACTCCGTTACCCGCTACCCAGAACGTGATCGCCATGAATAGATGGGACAGCAATGTAAACCACCCAATTTGTATATAATCATTACTGGCTTTCCATATGTAAACTCCGAAATACGTGCCTGAGAGCGCGCTTGCCATAATGAAAAGTCCATTAACTGCAAGCAGTAGCCATGTCTGTCGGTCCAAGTGTCCAGGATGATTGATCGACGGTTGCGGTTTAAGCATGTACGCCTCCTCTATCAGGATGGGGTAGGATCAGATTACCGTTATAACCTACCCCAAAGAAGCGTAAAGAAACCTTGCTATAGGAATGAATATTCACAACATGGCGGTGCTCCAAAAAAAGACTGTTCTCATGGCTATCATCAGATAGCTCTAAGAACAGTCTTTGCAGCTTACTTAGGACGTTCAATTTCGAAAATCTCACCTAGTCGCGAATAGGTGTTGCCAGCTAATCGGCTAATCGGATCGAGCTTTCCATGATCAATGTACCCTTGGTTATAAATGGCTTCATCCATATGAAAGTAAACGATTCGTCCGATCAGCAAATCGCATGCCGGTGAACCTTCTTCCCCACCGAGGAGGATCACTTGCTCCAGCACGCATTCCATTCGAACCTTCGCTTCGGCAATACCAGGAATGGCAACCTTCTCGCTCGCAATCGGTGTAAGCTCGGTTAGGGCGACTTCACTTTCCTCAGGCGGGAGATTAGCTGCTGTTTCGTTAATCTGCGCGATGATCGAATGATCTGAGATATGGACAACGAACTCTCCCCTCTCCACTGCATTCCTTGCAGTATCCTTGCGCTCCCCATTCCTTCTCTGTACGGATATAGAGATCATCGGAGGATTAGCTGTGACGATATTGAAATAGCTATAAGGTGCCGCGTTCAAGATTCCGCTCGAAGACAAAGTCGTCACGAACGCGATAGGTCTCGGGATGATGCTCCCGATCATCAGCTTATAGTTATCCCGTTCGCTCTGATCGGCTGGATTAAGGGAGATCACGGCTGCACCTCGAATCGACTTCTGAACCACGCCGCTGCAGCGTCGACTTCCGTTGCGGTCAATCGGTGACCAAATCTTTCCCAATGGACGGTAACATCGGCTCCCGCCTCAGACAACAAAGCCCTAAGGTCTTCCGTCTCTTGTGGCACGCATATCGGATCATTCTCACCCGCGGCGATGAAGATAGGCACTCCCGACAGGTCCGGTAGAGTCACGTCCCTAATCGGAACCATCGGATGGTGGAGGATTGCGGCCTTTAAGGAACCCTCATAGTGGAACAGAATACTCCCCGCAATGTTAGCTCCGTTGGAATAACCAACAGACACGAGATTGTGACGATCAAAGCCGTATTCCTTCGAAGCCTGCTCTAAGAAATCGTTGAGCTCTTTCGTACGGAAGCGCAGATCCTCGATATCAAACACTCCCTCGGCCAGTCTCCGGAAATACCGTGGCATGCCATTCTCCAGCACATTTCCTCTAATGCTCAGAACCGAGGAATCAGGCGATATTATTTCTGCTAGCTGCAGAAGGTCATGCTCCGTACCCCCTGTACCGTGAAGAAGAACGAGTACCGGTGCACTCTTACCTTGCTTGTAAATATGCTTCATTGTTGATCAGCCTCCAATATGCGTACTTGAATAGGTGGAAGTCCCTCTTCGATCTGTGCACGTTGATTCTCGAACCATTCCGGCAGCATCAGCTTCTCGCCCATCGTCTCCGCCGGCTCATCCCGCGCGAATCCCGGTGGATCTGTTGCGATCTCAAACAATATTCCACCCTCCTCACGAAAATACAAAGCATTAAAATATTGACGGTCAATGAGGGGCGTCGGCTGAAATCCACTTTCCAGCACGAGATTTCTCCATCTCGCATGATCCTCATCGTCTTGCGCACGCCAAGCAATATGATGGACAGTTCCCGCTCCGCCAACACCTGGGGCCATCGGTTCCACGTTCACATCGATAATGTTTCCTAAATCTCCAGTCGCTTTGAACCGAACAAAGTCACCCTCCTGAGCAATTTTCTCAAGACCTAACACCTGTTCAAGCGTCGTAGCCGTCCTAGCTGGAGCCGTGCTGAATAGAACGGCACCTCCGAAGCCTTTAATCGCTTTATCTACGGGAACACCACCAAATGTCCATTGGCTTGCAGGTCCTTCATCGCGCTCAACGATCTCAATCCGCAAACCATCCGGGTCGGCAAGCTGCACAAGCTCCTCGCCGAATCTCGTCGTTAGCGTTATCGGAATATTCATTTTCGTGAAGCGTGCTTTCCAGAAGTCGAGACTTCCCAACGGTACAACGTAGGAGGTGATTCCCACTTGTCCTCCCCCGATGCGACCTTGGCGTGAATGAGCCCAAGGGAAAAATGTAATAATGGTACCTGGGCTCCCCGCATCATTGCCGAAATACAAGTGATACACCTCTGGCGCATCGAAATTAATCGTTTTTTTCACAAGTCGCAATCCTAACACTCCCGAATAGAAATCAACGGTTGCCTGCGCTCCTCTTACAAATGCCGTCACATGATGAATACCTGTTGTTTGCTGTCTCATATCGTTTACCCCCTCCAAAATAAGTGCATAACTTTAAGAATCTTCAATTAAAGATATTATATCAAACAAGAAATGGTTTAATTCTTGAAAGAAGGGGCTGTCCCAAAGGTGAAAACTTTGGAGCAGCTTCTATTTTTTACAACGCATGACGTGAAATAAGCTTTATAAAACCGTAAGAAAAACGGAGCTAACACAAGCCTGCTATCACCAAGAACATAGACTTACTTATGGACATACAATCCCTTATTTGTACAAATCCCCTCTATTTTCGATAGATGCGGACATATGTTCCGTTATTTGCTTTAAATCATAGAATTAAGGGGTTATTCCCCCTATATAACGGCTCTCATGTCCGCTTCACTCCTAAAACCCTATTGAAATTTCAAATAACGGATCTGATGTCCGATCAGACTTTTGAGACACCCTCTTAAGACACCCTCTTAAAGCCTTCCTACTTAAAGCTTTCTTCCGCATGCTTACCTAGCTTCTTAAGGAGCTCGCTAACCACTTTCTTCTCATCGTCGTTCAACACGTCTAATACCTGATGGATGACTTGAGCATGTTGCGGGAATGTATCCTCGATGAATTGTTTGCCTGCATCTGTAATCTCCGCATAAACGAGGCGTCTATCCTCTGTGCAAGCCCTCCGCTGTACGAAATGCTTCTTCTCAAGCTTATCAACAACGTAAGTAATGTTGCCGCTGCTCATGAGCACCTTGCCTCCAATTTGCTGGAGTGGCTGCGATCCCTTATGATATAGCAGCTCTAGCACACCAAATTCCGTCCGATTCAACCCGTGCTGCTTAATATCCCGGTCTGCGTGTGCATTGGTCCATTGGAGTGCTCTATTTAAGGCAATGAAAAGGTCCAGTGAAAGCTCGTGATTTTCAGCCATCTAGCAACCCTCCCCCTCTAATCATTAGACTTACTTTCCTCAGTGCTAATATCTTAAATTTAAGATAATACAATTTGAAGAGAATGTCAACATCTATCGCTCGTTATTCTGTAAACTAGAACAATCGCCCACCCCCATTACAGGAGTAGGCGATTATATTTTGTACCCATTAATACTTGCTTAAGCATAGAAGACCAGCTTATCGTTCTTTACCATCCGCAAATACCGAGGTACCCCGTTGCTCACGAGCCCAAGCCGCAACCCGTGCAGGGTCACCTTCCCAAAGTCTTTCTTTGCCCCATTGGTTTGCTGCTGGTTTGCTCTCACATTCAACTCGAATGACTGGGAATAGTCTTGTAGGAGCTTCCCTCGGTAAGCCTTTAATCAAGAGCTCTTCACCGTTTTGTTCAAAATCGAGCTGCGTGCCCGTCGTTAACAACGTTACGCACTTCACACGAGTGGTCAGATCCGCAAGCCGCATGACCGGACGACCATCCCAGAATCGGATGATCAAATAAAGATTGTTTCCACGTGTCGTCTGACGACCCCTTGTAATAAACTCCGTCACAGAGCCTCCATCGGAGCCATAGATCGCTTCGCCGTGCACTTCTAGCCATCGCCCGATCTCCATTGCGCGCTGTACGAATTCCGGCGGCAATTGGCCATCCGCTGTTGGTCCAACATTCAACAGCAAATTCCCACCATGCTCGCCGCCCTTCTCCGCACTTTCACAGAGCATGTCCAGCAAGTAATCCGCAGGACGCCAGCGTTCGCCAGTCACATGGCTCCATAGCCGCCAGGTTGTGACCTGACAAGATTCCCAAAGACGGTTCTGATCTACAGAGATCAAGTGCTCCGGTGTACCAAAGTCGCCAAGTGTATCGGAATCACCCGCGCCGATTCCTCCATCTGCTAGAACGCCATCATGCTCAACGGAATAACCAAGGCGATTGTTAATCATGATGCCCGGCTGTAGCTTACGCATCTCTTCAACGAGCTTCACACTATCTAGATCGTCAGCATCACGCGGCCAAACTCCGTCGAAAAAGAAATGATCGATTTGTCCGTAATTCGTAAGGAGCTCCTTGACCTGGTTATGCAAATAGGTTTTCACCTTTGCCCAACCCTCTGGGTCCTTCTCAGGACCATCGAAATAAGCAGGCAGTCTCCAGTCAATCCATGAATAATATAGACCTACACGCAGTCCTGCCTTACGGAAAGCATCTACATACTCACGGACAAAGTCCCTTTTTGGAGCCTGCTGGGCACTAGAATAGTCGGTATAGGCACTATCCCACATACAATAGCCATCATGATGCCGCGTTGTGAAGCATGCATACTTAAATCCAGCGTTCTTAGCGGTTTGAGCCCACAACTCCGGATCGTAGTGCTCCGGATTCCAATCACAAGCTTGCTTAGCATACTCTCCGTGATCCAAGTGCTCGCGAAACAGAACCTGCTCCCCACGAGCATACTGGGCATAAGGGCCCCAATGAATAAACATGCCGTATCGACTCTCCGTAAACCACTTCCACTTATCAGGTACAGTAAACATTTTTGTTGTCATTGTCGTTTCCCCCTCCCCTTATTGGGCTGCTGCAGCTTTACGCACTTCGTAAGCTTCTTGATAGATTTCGAGATAACGAGCCAAGTTCATACCCTCTAATGTTGAAATATATTTGTCCCATTCCTTATCTAATCTCGCATCTCCGATGATGAATCGAGCCATCATTTCATTCGTGTAATCGTAGATTGTTTTGGATAGATCTGCGACTTCTTGAGATTGATCTACAGTCAGGCTAAGTGGTGGCAAAATATTCTTGATATCTGCCCGGAATGGAGCGTATTTGTTCTTCGTTTCGTTATAAAGCATCGCTTCAAGCGGATTTTCAGGATCAGCTACTGCTCCTAGACGTAGTGAGTTCGGGCGATAAGTGATTCCTGTTTGCGACCAATGCTTGTTCTGAGTTACTCCGAAATGCGACATGTCCTTGTACACAGCTTGATTACCATCAAGTCCGATGTCTCCCGTTTCCGCCCATTTCCAATCCACACCTAGCTCACCGACTGTAGAACGCAACGTGGTCTCACGATCATACAATGCATCTGCGAATCGGAATGCCGCTTCTGGATTTTTAGCTTTATTCGTAATAACGAATTTACCTGGCGCAACTTGATAAGGATCATATTGAGCTAGCTGTACTCCACCCGGTCCTTTCAAAGGCGGAACCGCAACATAATCCTTCCATCTTCCGCTAGCTCCGAACAATTGGGAAACCACGCTCATATTAGGGCCAGAAGCTGCACCAAGAATGGCAACATCCGGATTCTCACCAAGCTGTACAAGCTGTGCCGCATCACGTGTTAACGCTTGAGGATCCATTAAGCCTTCTGAATACAGCTTGTTCAAGAAAGCAAGACCTTCCTTCCAGCCATCTTGAACGAACGGAACAGTAACCTTGTCCTCATCATTGATATACATACGGTTGTACGGTGCATACGTAAATGCATTCATAAGGAAATTCTCGACACTTGTTGTTACCAATGAGGTTTGGGAAATTTGTGGAGCGCCCGAGAATGGGATTTCATCTGCTTTGCCATTTTTATTAGGATCCTTGGTTTTGAACGCTTTCAATACTTCATAGAATTGTTCTGTCGTCTCCGGCATTTCTAGACCAAGCTCCTTAAGCCATGGCTCATAGATCCACAACTTCTGACGACTCGAGCAGTGATAGCACTCATTCGGTGCAGGAAGAGCGTAAATATTTCCGTCCGCCGACATAATGGTTGGTTTAATGAGCGGGCTTTCCTCGAACATTTTCTTCGTGTTAACTCCGTATTTCTCAATGTAATCATTTAACGGTAGGATTACGCCTTGTTGGCCATACAGCGCTTGTTGCTCTGGCGTCACATCCATAGACATGATCACATCGGGCAATTCTCCACTTGCCAGTGCAAGGTTTAACTTTTCCGTTACCATGCTGATCGGAACGATTTCCCACTCCACATGAATGTTCGTTTTTTCCTCAAAATACTTCGTAAACTCGTTCGTTTTGAAATCCTCAACAGCTGTGTTTGCACCAGTCATGACACGAAGAGTAATCTTCTCATCTACGATCGGGAATGTTCCCGCTTCTGTAACTTTAGAACTTGCACCTGCTCCAGTTGAAGAAGCACCGTTATTATTCTCGTCATTGCCGCACGCCGACAGAACGCCAACTAGCATAGCGCTAGCCAATCCTATTGATACGATTCTCTTGATGTTCATATTTAATCGTCTCCTCTTATCCTTTAAGTGAGCCTACCATAACACCTTTAACTAGGTATTTCTGTACGAACGGGTAGAACAACATGAGTGGAACGGTAGAAATAACAATCAATGAATACTTCAACAATGTCTTTAATGCCTCGCGTTTAGCTGCATCCGCAGGATCTCCCGAGAGCATGGAAACATCGACATCGTTCTTGACGAGAATATCCTTCAGTACAAGCTGGAGGGGATAGAGATCTTGAGACTTCAAGTAAATCATCGCGTTAAAATATTGATTCCAATTGGCTGCTGCATAGTAAAGTGTAATAACCGCCAGAATCGGCCCCGATAACCGGATGACAATTTTCCATACGAATTGATAATCGTTACAGCCATCAAGCTGAGCAGCCTCCAGCAGTTCATCAGGAATGGACATTTGAAAATAAGTTCTGGCGATAATGACGTTCCACACCGTTAGTGCTCCGGGAATAATAATCGCCCATATCGAATCAAGCATACCCACATTTTTGACGAGCAAGTAGTTTGGAATGAGACCGCCAGTGAACATTGTCGTGAACATGAATAGCATCATAAATACGTTTTTTCCAAACAAGTCCTTCCGCGATAAGGGGTAAGCCGCAAGCACCGTCATAAAAATGTTTACTGCCGTACCGGTTACCGTGTAGATCAATGAATTCTTGAAGCCGACCCACACTTGGCTATAGTCGAATACTGCCGCATATCCATCTAGCGTCGGACGAACTGGCCATAACCACACTTCACCGGAAACAACCGCCTGAGAGTCACTAAAAGAAGCGCTAACAATGTAGACAATCGGATAGAGAACGCTTACAAACAGAATGGAGATAATCAAGGCGTTTATAATCGTAAACATCTTGTCCGTTATCGATTCATTACGAAACGTAACATTCATATATTCACCCCTTTACCACAAGCTTGTCTGCCTAGTTTTTTGCGCGAGTTTATTAATACTCAACAACAGTACCAGGTTAATAACGGATTTGAATATTCCAATTGCCGTCGAATACGAGTAGTTAGCTACTTGCGCGGTCAAACCTACCTTGTATACATACGTATCAATGATTTCGGATGTCTTTACGTTAATTGGATTTTGAAGCAATAGCACCTTTTCGAAACCAAGATCCAGAATGTGTCCGGTATTCAGGATGAGTAGGATAATAGCCATAGGCATGATTCCAGGTAAATCGATGTGCCACATTCGGCGGAACTTACTTGCTCCATCTACGACCGCTGCTTCATGCAGCGAAGGATCAATAGCGGCTAATGCGGCAATAAAAATAATACAGTTAAAGCCCACATGCTGCCACACATCAGACCATACATAGATAGAGGAAAACATAGACATTTCGCCCATGAAGTTAATCGGTTCGAATCCAAAAAAGCCAATAATCTTGTTCACAATCCCGATTCTTGGATCCAGTAGCTCCTTAATGATCCCGACAATAACGACGATAGAAATAAAATGCGGTGCATACGTAACCATTTGAATGACTTTTTTGAAAAACCGATTACGTAAATAATTAAGTCCAAGCGCCAACATAATCGGAAATGGAAAGCTAGCAACCAAATTATAAAAGCTGAGAAATAGCGTGTTTTTAAGAATACGCCAAAAATCATAAGAATGAATAAATCTCTCGAAGTTTTTTAACCCTACCCAATCACTGCCCCATATTCCCTTCGTCACAACAAAATTCTTGAAAGCAATCTGTGCCCCATACATAGGGACGTACTTAAAAATGATTAAGTATAGTAATGGGAGCGCTAACAAAACATAAAGTTGTTTGCTATTTATTAATTTCTTAATTGTAGGAGAACGTTTGGCAGGTGGGTGGGTTACACCTATTTTATTATTGATGCCGGGATTGATATTTGACGTGCTCATTCCTCTTCTCACCTCCCTTAGTAGTTGTCCGTCACAGCCAGGCAAGAGCAATAGCCTTGTGGTCTATGTCGTAATCACAGCATAGGATTGGTGGGCAACAAGTGTAAATTGTATGATGACCTTCTACTTTGCAATTGATTAGAAAACGCACTTTACATCTGCTTTTCTCTTATACATTTCGTTAGAAATAGCGATTTTTCCATCATAATTCGGAAATAAAAAGGTCAGGAATAATTATTCCTGACCTTCGCTATCCAAGCCTTCGTCCGACGTAAAATGGATTACCCCATTTCCTTGTGAGCCGATTCACGGAAGGACGTTGCACTAACTCCGCTTCCACGCTTAAATGCTCTGCTGAAAGTACTGGCGGATTGATAACCGACTCTTTCTGCAATCTCACCAATAGGTAGAGAAGTGCTCGCCAGCATATGCTTAGCTTTGTCCATTCGCAAGTTCTCTAGATAATCAGAGATGTTAGCACCCATTTGTTCTTTAAAGAACTGTGAGACATACCCTTTCGAAATATGCATGTGGTCTGCCACCATTTCCAGACTCATGCTAGGCTGCCCATATTGGTCCTGCAAATAAGCAACAATATCTTCAATCAACCTAACATTACGGCTTTTCTTACGTTTGTCGATCTCCGTACAGATGAATAGAAACTTCTCAACAGCTCTATTGTAGATTCGCTTCGGATCCTCCGTTGCGTTTAACTGCTGAAGCAATGGCTTGATGTCATCCTGATTTGGCAGCATAAGCTGATCCATTATTTTGACCAGACAACTGACAATCTCGTAAAAGAAGAGCTGTTGCATCGCTAGCGGGAGCCGTCGTTCTTGATAATTCTCATAGTACAGAGATTGCAGAAGTGTTTGAACCTCTTCCACTTCTCCAGCCTTTGTGTAATTGATAAGGCGATTTTCTATGTCTCCGGGAAAATAGAAGCCGGCGTTTGTATGAGACAAATCGCTAAACCATATGGCTTGCCCTTCTTCATTATAGTTAATAGAAGATAAGGATTGTCGCGCCTCTTCGAAGGAACCTGTTACATCTAACAAAGAAGTACGAAAACCACCGATCGCAAAATGTAGCTTGATCTCCATATGCTTATGAATACTAGCTGCTATATTCGTTAAATCCATTTCTATCCGCTGTCTGAACAAGTCGTTATCGCCATTGTAGTCCATGAACAGTAAGGCAATCTTGTCTTCTGCAATATTGTGAATAAAACGATTGTCTTCCATGGCGCCCCTTACAGCTTCATGGATCAATACCCTTTCAATATCCAGTTTGTGAAGATCATCCTCATTAAAGCCATAACCGTCTCCAAGAAAATGAATTATGCCAACTGCATACCCAACGCCTTGAATCTCAACGTGTTGGTGCTTTAATAAGGAATTAATTTCGTTCAGAGTGAGGAAATCACCCTTAAGTAGTCGTCCCATGAATGATTCCCACAGCAACGGGGCTTGCCTCTCTACTGCGTCCTGAAGGACATTATTATTATCAATAAGCAGATCCAAGGAGTTATGGATGAAGCCATACATATCCTTCAGACGCTTCGATTCTCCCCCACTCGTCCTCCTCGTCAATTTAGAGGCAATCATAACTAGGGGCTTACCACTTCGCGTTGCAAATAAATAAGCCATTACGATCCCAAGAACGAGAAATATTAATAAGATGATGATAGTCGTCTGTTTGATTGACATGACCTTGCCCAGTACAACATGAGGCGGCTGTGCTACGACATACGACCACCCATTATAGGATGATGTGGTATACGTAATCATCATGCCATTCGTTGAAGAGCTAGCTTCGATGATGCCAGAGTTGGCAGGATAGGCAGCGATATCCAAGTTAGGCGCAGCTCCGTCTTCCGACAATGAGCTGACTAAACGCCCCTTATTATCTACAATGTACGCCCAGCCTCCATCTGTTACATCAATCCCGCTAAGCAGATTTTCTAGGTTCTGATTGTCCACTAGAATAATAAGGGCACCTTGAATACGATTCGGATAACCGAGGGACTGAACATAAGTAAGTACTTCATGAGACTTACCTTCATATTTCGTTGCCCCCGCCATCATCAATTCTTGATTGCGATAAGTGTGGAACAAATCGTTACTCCACGTCTTATAGTCCATATCGGCATAGGAAAGCACATCTCGATAAAATGTAGGCAGTTCATAGGTAGACTTGGTAGATAGCGCTAGCTCGCTATTCTTAAAGACGACATAATAATCAAGGACAAAATTATTAGAAGCATTATACGAGTACAAGCTTTTCTGCGTCTCAATGACCTTATATGTTGTTGTCCGATCGAACGGATTATGCACGAGCTGAAAGCTTTGCAGCATTGGATTGTCAGACAGCTGCGTAGAAATTCGGTTAATTTCCGAGAAACGGCTATCCATTGTATCCTTAACCTGATCTAACAATTGCATATTATTGCGCGTGACTTCACCCTTAACAAGATTATACGTTTGATTATAAATCAACCATCCGAGGAACATAGCAAATAGCATAAATAAGAGATAGGGGACCATCAAACGAACAAACAGCTGTTGTTGTGCCAAACGTTTCTCTAGTTGCATTCTCTACTGTCGCTCCTTCTTCAGCACTAACGAGGGTAAACCTATACACATTGTAAGCGCACACATTCCCTTTATCAAGACTCTCACCGAAGGTGCCTACGGTATAAGTAGCTATTATGGGACTTTAGTGGGGATTGTAAATGTCCTCCAGCAAGCATAAAAGGGTGGTGCAGGAATAACCCTGCACCACCCTTTTATAGCTTCTTATACCCTCGCATTTTGCAAGGGATTCTCTTATCCCGCTCATTGTCGTTGTTGGTTCACTTAGTCGTTATTGCCCAATGAACGCATTCAGCATCCAGACATGCTTTTCTAATCCAGTTTTGATCCCCAGTAGAAGATCAGCTGTGTCCTCATCATCGCAAGAATCCGCGATTTTGATCCCTTGTCGTAACTCCCCGATCAATTGACCATAATCGCTCGCAATAGCCTTCGTCATTTGCTCTGCTGTTTCTCCCCCAACGGCTTCACTCACGGAAGCGATTCGAAGCGTGTCTGTTAACGTGGCTACCGGCTTGCCCCCAACAGCAAGCAGTCTTTCTGCCAATACATCGATATGTGTAGCCGCTTCTGTATACAACTCTTCAAATTTCACATGTAACGTGAAAAATTGAGGACCCTTCACATACCAATGGAAGTTGTGTAGCTTCATGTGCAATAAGTTCCAATTGGCAATCTGCTGATTGAGTACAGCGCTCATTGTAATTGTATTTGTGTTATTGGTCATCTGAATTCCTCCCGGTTTTTTAATTTATACTTAATCTAAATATAAATTAATAATAACACGGGGGAATGGGATCTTCATGAAATTCATATGAAGGTTTGATGAAGATTAGATGAAGCCCCGATTTAATGAGCCGCAATTATAGGCAGATCAGCTTCCTTCACCTTATGAGATCGCACTTCATCTGCTTTACGCAAATATTTCTGCCCCCTCCACCTTTGAAGGACAAGCAACCCACGTACTAACTCATCCGCTATCATGCAGCAGTAAATCCCAATTAATCCCCAACCCGCATGAATACCAAACCAATAAGAACAGCCAGTCGCGATAATCGACATAGATGCTAGCGCTGTCACCATCGTATACCGAGTATCTCCAACCGCATTAAGTGCGTTATTGAGTGCCATGTTGAGCACTTTGGCTGGCTGAAGGATGAGATTGAGCACGAGCAACGATTGTCCAAGCGAGAGAATGACCGGATCTGTCGTAAACAAGCCCAGTAAATGCTTCCCTAATAGAAATAACAGCACCGCATTCGCCGTTACGACGCCCAGACTGATGTAGAGCGCCCGGAAAGCACTTCGGTAAGCTTCTTTCGTCTTAGCTGCACCGTAAAGATGAGCAACCTGGATTTGAATGGCTAATGCAAAAGCATACCCCAGCATGAAACAGAACGACTCCATCGTGTTCATATAGGTCCGCGCTGCCAACTCCTTCGCCCCAAGCATGGCGAGGAACGTATATATCGCGAGCTGCGAGCAAACCCAACCGGACATATTCATCCCAAGCGGCCACCCAATCTTAATAATTTCCTTGAACAGCTTGGGATTGAAGATTCGTAAATCTGCAAGCTGAATTTTACGCTCGAAGGAATGGATGAATACATAGAACAACAGGACTACCGCGAGGATCCGACTGATATTACCGGATACTGCAACACCGTACAATCCCCATTCTGGGAATCCAAACATTCCGAATATAAGCACATAGTTCATCGCGATATGGATGACATTCATCCCAATCCCAATATACATAGGAGCTTTAGTATTGCCGGTATTACGAATCACTGTGCTAAGCGCAGCAATCAGCGCTGCTAGGAACATTCCGCCGCCGAAATAAGACACGTACACATCCCATAACGGAAGTAAGTCATCCGATAGATGGAGCATCCTCGCTAATGCACGAGGCTGAGTAAACAGCAAAATACTAATCCCAATTCCAATCACCATGCTGACGGTTACACCCATGATGGCGATTGTGCGAGCATCCTCGCCGCGCTTAGCACCAATTCTCTGGGCGATAAGAATACCCGCTCCACTGGCTATCGTCATAAACAATGTTGTCATCGCTCCGAACAGCTGTCCGGCTAGTCCAACAACAGCTACCGCATCATCTGAAATTCGACTAACCATAATCGTATCCACAGTTCCAAGTAACGTCTGTAGAAACACCTCAATAAATATGGGCCATGTTAATGTCCACAACCCATATCTGTTATAAACCTTTTTCATAATTCCAACTCCTAGTACGCAGGCTACAAAAGCGATAGATTTCAGTTATACAGGATATCCATAACAAATTATAGTAGGATTACAGATAAACATGTGTCATTATACAAACCAAAAGCTTCACTATACCAACCTCAATTAGGGAGTGGCTTCCTTTGCACATACTTGAATTTACAGTACCCCCGCTTCTTCATTACATCACAAGTGGTCATACCAAATTCACCGTAGGAGACCGCCATGTCAGCCGACGCAATATTAGAGTGTTTGATTTATTAGTTGTACAACGTGGCTGCCTATATATTGGGGAGGAGACTGATCTCTTTGAGGTGTCCGCAGGAAACGCACTCATTCTCCGTCCGGATTGCTACCACTATTCAACAGATAGCTGCAGGGAGCCAACAGAATACTATTGGCTTCACTTTCAGACTACGGGAAGCTGGATCACTACGAATAGCGCCCCCACTAGCCGTCAGCCTCAGCCTTATGATTCACTGACAGAATCCCAGCTCTTCGATGCGAGGACTTTTCCGTTCAGACTTCCCCAATATACTAAGCTCGCTCAACCCGGTAAGCTTGAGCAAGTATTGGATCAGATCATCGCAATGGGCCCCGAAGCCCATTTAAGCGCCTCCCAGTTCAAACAGCAAATCCTGTTTCAAGAAATGCTTCGACAGTTGTCCTCCAGTATCGAGACTGATCGTTCTACACCCGCGACAGCTTGCGCCGAACAAGCTGCTGCTTATTTGCGAAGCCATTATCGCGAAGAAATAACTGCCCAAGCTTTAGGTGAGGCCCTTAATTTCCACCCCATTTACATTGCACGCTGCATGAACAAGGAATACGGTCATTCCCCGACGGATTATCTTCTGCGATATCGAATCGAACAAAGCAAGCTGCTTCTGATGCAAACTGATTTTACAATTGCCCGAATCGCAGAAGAAGTTGGCTTCAATCAAGCTCCCTATTTCAGTTCCTGCTTCCTGAGAATGGAAGGCATATCCCCTCGCAAATATCGCCAGCGTTTTTCTCAAGGATAAAAGATGTATAGGTAACCCATATAAACCGGCGGAGTCCCTCTTCCGGTTTATATGGGTTACCTTTAATATGAAATTTCTTCGTTAATGTGACAAAATTCGTGTCTACAAAAACAGGAAGGGGAAATACTTGGTATGTAATACAAACAAGATGAGTGAGGATGACATGTGATGAAATCCAAGGATCAACGTTCAAATAAGCCCTTGGAATTGAATCTCCAGACAAACATTAGCTATATCCGTGAAATCCTCGGGAATAGTAGCGATATCGTTATTCGAGAAATTCGTATTGGTAACAATGTCGATGTTGGAATTATTTTTACAGATGGACTGGTCGATTCCGCAGCGATCAGTAAATTTATTATGGAAACGCTAATGATGGATTTCCCACAGGTCGAATCACAGGATCTGGATCTACTTCCTCTATTGAAGAACAAGGTACTCACTGTTGGGGGCATTAAGTATGTAGCTGAATTCGATGCCGTATTTGACGCGATATTATCGGGCGATGCCATTGTTCTATTCGACGGATATTCGCAAGGCTTTAACATTTGCGTGAGAGGGTGGGAAACCCGCAGTGTAACGGAAGCGACAACGGAGACGATCATCCGTGGCCCAAAGGAAAGCTTTAATGAAAACCTTCGCACCAACACAGCGATGGTTCGGAGAAGAATTAAAGATCCTCGCCTATGGATGGAGAGCAGACAAATCGGCACCCTCACTAAAACCAATGTAGAAATTATGTTCATTAATGGAATTGCGGATGACAAAGTCGTGGATGAATTGCGTAAACGTCTCGATCGCATCAATATTGATGGCATCCTCGAAAGTGGATATATCGAGCAAATGATTCAAGATGAAACATTAACTCCATTTCCGACCATCTATAACACCGAACGTCCAGATGTTGTCGCTGCCGATCTAATGGAGGGGCGAATTGCTATCTTCGTGGATGGAACCCCATTCGTTCTCCTCCTTCCGGTTGTATTCATACAATTTTTCCAGGCGGCAGAAGATTACTATCAACGATCGGACATTGGTACACTCCTGCGAATCCTACGTTTTATTTGTTTTTTTATCGCGCTTGCAGGTCCGTCCCTGTATATCGCCATTACAACGTTCCATCAAGAAATGATTCCTACAGATATGCTGATCAATCTAATGGCACAGCGTGAAGGCGTTCCGTTCCCCGCATTCGTAGAAGCGTTCCTCATGGAGGTTACCTTCGAGATTTTACGTGAAGCCGGAATTCGAATGCCTCGGGCTATCGGGCAAGCCGTCTCTATTGTCGGAACCTTGGTCGTTGGAACGGCGGCAGTAGATGCTGGTATGGTATCTGCTGCGATGGTCATCGTTGTCTCGATTACAGCCATATCTAATTTCGTGTTTCCTTCGACCAATATGGCCATTCCCATCCGAATTCTTCGTTTTCCATTAATGGCTCTTGCTGCCTCTTTCGGATTGCTGGGTATTTTTGTAGGTGTGATCGCTCTGCTCCTTCATTTATGTAGCTTACGTTCATTCGGTGTTCCTTATATGAGTCCAATGTCTCCGCTTAGCCTAGGTGACCTGAAGGATACACTCATTCGGGTGCCAACTTGGGCTATGTCTAAGCGTCCCCATTTCATCGGTCAGAAGAACAACATTCGTGCACGGACGCCCAAACCGAAGCCACCTAAATCAAGGGAATAGCTTCCTTAGTATGAGGAGGGGTACTCATTGAACAATCGGATATTTGTATCGATTATCTTAATCTCCTTCTCTCTGCTCCTCACTAGCTGCTGGAGCCGCAAGGAGCTGAATGACATGGCTATTGCTTCAGCAATTGGGATTGATAAATCGGGTAAGCAGTACCGAGTTTCCGTACAAATTGTCGTTCCGAGTGAGGTCGCTGCGAAGCAGGGCGGTGGCTACGAAACTCCTATAACTCTATACACAACAACAGCCAAGACCATATTTGAAGCCGTGCGGAAAATGACCACCCTAGCTCCTCGCAAAGTGTATCTCGCCCAGCTCCGTGTCGTGGTGTTCGGTGAAGCGATAGCAAGGGAGGGGATTGGACCGGCACTTGATTATTTAGCTAGAGATCACGAAATTCGCGAGGAAGACCTATACACACTTATTGCCAAAGGGAATACTGCTGAGGATACCTTAAAGGTATTAACTCGTCTAACTAAAATTCCAGCCGTTAAAATGTTCGGAAGCCTTAAAACACTAAATAGATATTGGGCTCCAACATCCGTCGTCCAATTGAGTGATGTCATGTTTGATCTGATCACCGAGAATAAGCATCTCGCCATCGCGGGGATTCAAATCGTCGGGGTTAAGGAGCAAGGGGATACGAAGAAGAACGTCGAGGCCGTGGACCCTGCTACGTATTTGCAGTTTGCAGACACCGCCGTCTTTCATGATGACAAGTTAATCGGATGGTTAAACGAGTCGGAAAGTAAAGGATACAACTATATCACCGACCACGTAAACAAAACGGCAGGCCATGGTACTTGTCCCAATGGGGGGGGCACCTTTGCTATCGATGTCATCCGCACTAAAACGAAGGTCACTGGATCTATTGAAGACGGAAAACCACGAATTGATGTGGCGGTACATGCGGAGGGAAACATAGCCGATATTGAATGCGACATCGATCTCACTCAACCCAAATCCATAGAGCAATTGCAAAAAGAAGCTGGAGATAAGGTGTCTGAGGTCATCAAAAAAGCACTCAATAAAATACAGCATGAGTACAAGAGTGATGTTTTTGGATTTGGAGAAGTTCTTCACCGAGACACTCCACGCGCTTGGAAAAAAATCAAGAAAAATTGGAACGATATATTTCCCACTGTTTCCGTGAACGTAAATTCGGATTTTAAGATTCGAAATATAGGAACGATGGGCAATTCGGTGTATCAGCCATCAGAGGAGTAAAGACGTATGTTCCCTATTCTAGGAATCATTGCAGCCGCGGCCGTGATCACCGCCATTGATATGCCCACCCTGTGGCGTAAAAAGTATGTGAAGGAGATGTGGGTCTTCTCCATTCTACTCCTCATCGGAACCGGATTAAGCATCGCATGGGTATTGCATGTAAAGCTACCAAGCCCTTTAAGCTTATTGGCGATAATCTATCATCCGTTTAACGATTTTGTAACACGACTTCTAACGTAAATGAGGGAACACAATGCCTAGCACCGCCAAAATTAGTCCGCGCCAACTGACCATTCTGGCTGCAATTATTACGGTTGGGGACTCCATTCTGATCCTGCCGTCAATTCCCACCTATGAAGCCAAGATGGATGCATGGATTTCTGCAATGATTGGCTTAGCCGTAGGTTTGCTGGTCATCCAATTGTTCGTAACGGCTGGAAAGCTGAATCCCAAATTAACGTTGGTTGAGTTAAACGAGCACATTTTCGGCAAATGGTTCGGAACGACGATTTCCCTGTTATTTCTAGCCTACGGATTACTTTCAATCAGCGCGCACTTAAGAGAGATTGGGGATTTTTCCGTGTCCCAGACGATGCCGGATACCCCAATAGAAGCCATTCATATTTTACTGCTTTTCATCATGATTTTAGCCGTCCGGCTGGGTCTTGAAACCTTTACTCGCTTAGCAGAAATTATTTTCCCATGGTTCATCTTGTTCTTTCTTATCTTCACTATCTCGTTACTCCCCGCAATCGACATTAACAAAATACAACCTGTCTTCGACAATGGGATTAAACCTATCCTGCGCGGCTCCATCTCTTCTATTGCTTTCCCGTTCATGGAATTGGTTGTCCTAATGATGATATTTCCGAATGTGAACAATGCGAGTCAAATCAGGAGAAGCATGTCCATAGGAGCACTGATCGGAGGCATCATCCTATTCATCATCATTACCTTAACCATTCTCGTCGTGGGAGCTGAACCTGCATCTAGGAGCATGTATCCGAGTTATGATTTAGCGAAGCGAATAAACATAGGGGAGTTTTTTCAAAGAATCGAAGTGGCATTGGCTCTTGTCTGGGTGTTAACCACGTACTTCAAGCTTACCGTATATTTATATGTCTTTTCTCGAGGGTTGGCACAGATCCTTAGACTTAAGGATTACAGAATGCTCTTGCTGCCAACAGGAATGATCATCGTTGTTCTTACTCTCGCAGTCGCCCCTAACATCTCCTTTTATAATGATTATACAGATAAATACTGGCCCTTTCTGGATACGACTTTCAGTGTCTTCTTGCCTTTGTTGCTACTAGCTGGATATGCCGTTCGGAAAAAAATGAAATCCTCGCACTAATAATTAACCTCACACTGAGAGCCTAATGGGATGATCTCTGATAAGTATCTGCGGATAAGCTCCTTCTCTATTTCTGTCAGAATAGTTGTCGTGTGCACATTAAAATAAAGGGTGCCCGTATTAAAGTCGTATCTGCTAAAAGCCATCCCTCCACTGTCGAGCATCGTATTAATGACAGAAACGACCCCGTATTGATCCAAATCCCTCGTCATTGCCGTCTGGACAATGGCTTCCGGTAGCTCGTGCACTTGTGGAATCCGATCCTCTCTAATCATGGAGTATGCTTTGATCTGATAACAGACATAGGGAGGCAAATAACCGGAAGCAAACCGTTTCAGCGCATCGATCTCCGTATCCGGCAGCTCCAGGTTATCGTTCCAGGCGTATAAAGTCGCTCTGTTTTTCCCACTTGTATGCACTCTTACATATCTCAGCTGTGGATTATATTTCTTAATTAAATGCTCTGATAGCAACCGCGTCCCCATCGCTCTCACCTCCATTTTTTTAAGAAAAATATGATTGCGCTTACATTTGCGGAGTCACCTTATATTCTACTCGCACGATATCACTTTCAGACTACACCCAGTAGGATTTCAGATTCATATTGTATAATGCATTGGGCATTATGATGCTTTTTTATTTGTGTTCCTTACATATCCATACCGGAAACGGGCTTTTTTTGATATGATCAGTAAACGTTTACAGTGTATCGCCAGATTCAGTCATCAAGGAGAGGTTCACATGTTAAAAGAAGACCGCGGAAGCATTAAGGTTTGGATCCACTTCTTCATTCCATACGCAATATTGCTTGCTGGGTTTCTGATCGTAGGCTTATACGCTTACGATAAAACCTCTTCTTTAGTTGAAACCCATTCCAAGGAAACGGCTTATGCAGTCATGGAGCAAACCAAGGAAATTATGGATCGCCGCTTCGATGAATTGGAGACGATATCCAAGCAAGTGGCTAACAATACGAAGGTCCAATCTTTTCAATATGTGGACAAACCCTTTTACGGGACGAACCCCGCTCGAATCCTTGAGCTGAAGAAGGATTTGTTTGACTATTCCCTATCGAACCACTTTATTTTGGAGTATTACATCGCATATCCGAAAAGTGAAGTGGTCGTCTCCCCCAGTAAATCTTTTTCACTCCGGCAATTTTACGACCTGGAGTTCCATTACAATGACCAATCCTACGAGGAATGGTTAATAAATCTGACGAATCCGATACGTACGAAGTCTTTCCACCCCGGTCAACCGGCTACCTTCAAGTCAAAAAGACATTCCATAGTAACCTACATGCAGCCTTTCGGCACGAAGGAACGATCGGGTATTGTTCTTATGCTCATCGACAACACTCAAATTCAAAGCCTGCTTCAGAAGCTTGATTCAAGCAATGGCGGTTTCGCGATCATTACAGATGGCAAAGGTGAAATCATCAGCCGTACAGGGACTCAAACCGACATTGATTGGGCGACAAACCTAAAGGATGGATTCACCCCGCTCAAAATTGACGATAAGAATATGCTCGTAACGAAAACGACATCCCGTTATAACGGTTGGACGTATTTATCCGCGCAGCCTGAAGCCTATGTACTTGGGAAGGTGCTCTATTTTAAACAGCTCATACTCTCGATTATTATCATTAGCTTGATTGCCGGTCTTCTGGCAGCCATGTTGTTCTCCTATCGCAACAGCCGTCCGTTATGGACGCTTCTTCGCGTACTGCCTTCTCAGCGATTGGGCATGGAAGCCGGCTCAAACCGTAATGCTTGGGATTACGTACGTTCTTCCGTAACGAATCTCATTCATAGCAATGATTATTTATCAGAAAAGATGGAGCAGCAAGTCCCCCTTATAAGGAGTGGATTCTACGACCGTCTGCTTAGAGGCCATTATTTGTCCAATAAAGATATCGCAGTTGCTATGGAGCATTCCCGCCAAGCGTGGGAGGGCGATTACTTCGCTGTAGGGATTCTAGTCATTGTCGGTTACGACGGTACTTATAACGAAGAAATGCTAACTGAGCTCGATCTTCGAAAAATTGCGATAAGAGATATCATTAATAAAGCTTATGGCCGAACCATCTCGACACATGATCTCGGGGAAAACCAGATCGGTCTGCTCATGAATGGTGACTCTGAATCGACCACCACTTTCTTGAAGGAAATCGAGCTTAACCTTAAGGAGCTTCATGACCGACTAGCTTATTCGTTGAACGTTCTAACATACATGCCTGTCGGAGGCTGCTATCTTCAGATGACGGAAATAAGCCGCTCTTATGAGGAAGCACGAATGCTGCTGCATAGAGAGAGCTGGTCTGAAGAGCGTCCTATTATTTTTCATGATGACGAGAGCTCCGCGCTTCCCGCTTACTATTATCCGCCAGACGTTGAACTCCGTCTTATTAATTTAGTGAAATCCGGTAGCTTACCGGAAACGGAAGCATTACTAGAACAAATTCGGGAGAACAATCTTCAACAAAATAACCTTCCAGCTGCAGTATGCAAAATTCTTGTTAACGAAATGACGGGAACGCTGCTGAAGTGCTGCGAGCAATCCGGTGCCAATACCGACCGGCAGAGCGAGGAAGTCGAAGCGGCCCTACTCGCTTCCGAGTCCGGGCGTTCGCCAAAGGTCGCTTTCGAGCAGCTTACGACTGCCTTCTTGCAATTGTGCCGCAAGCAATTTGATCGTAAGAAAAGCCATAACAAACAATTAAAGGACGAGCTTGTCCGTCATTTGGAAGAGCAATATATGCAAACTGAGCTGAGTCTGACTATGCTTGCCGACCAATTCAACACTTCAGAAGCTTATGTTTCCTATTTTTTCAAAGAACAAACCGGTGTCAACTTCTCAGATTACTTAGAATCCATCCGTATGACTCACGCCAAAAGAATGCTAATCGAGAGCGATATGCCCATTAGTGAAATCTCTTCTTGGGTCGGTTATTATTCCTTAAACTCGTTCAGCCGAGCCTTCAAAAGAGCCAACGGCCTTAGTGCCACGGAGTTTCGTAGAAATTCGCGTAATACTATCTAAACAAATGAATAGTCCATGAATACGGAATAATAGCGCTTACAAGCCCATTCTAGAATTATGCATAACTCATGAATTTGTCAGATTTACGAAACCGTTTACATCCCCCATACTTCGACTTACCGGCCGGATTACACCAAGTCAGACCCGAGGGGGGATCGTAGCTGAAAACTTTGATCGATGTTAGGAAAGGTTGGCAATTGTACGCTCTGTTTGCTTTACCGCTGCTCTATATCATCATCTTTAAGTACGTGCCGATGTTCGGTAGCGTTATCGCATTCAAGCAATTCACTGCTACAAAAGGCATATTAGGAAGCCCGTGGGTAGGATTCGCACATTTTGAGCGCTTCTTTCATTCCTATGATTTCTGGCGTTTGTTGAAAAACACACTATCTATTAGCATCTATACGCTAGTAGCCAGTTTTCCATTTCCAATCATGCTGGCATTAGGATTGAATTACGTTAAGAACGAGCGTTTCAAAAAAACGGTGCAGATGGTTACCTACGCGCCATATTTCATCTCATTGGTCGTAGTCGTAGGGTTACTATTCCAGTTTCTTGACCCTCGGAAAGGTATTGTCAATGTCATCCTTGGTTGGTTCGGCGTAGATGCTATCAACTTCATGGGAGAAGCATCGATGTTTCAATCGATCTACGTCTGGTCCCATGTATGGCAGAATGTCGGTTTTGCCTGCATCATCTATTTAGCAGCCCTTGCGGGTATCGATCCATCGCTTCATGAGGCAGCTGTTATGGATGGTGCGAACAAGCTACAGCGCATGCGCCATATCGATATTCCTGGTATTATGCCGATTGCCATTATTCTATTGATCCTCAACACAGGACAAATTATGGAAACCGGATTCGAGAAAATCCTTATTATGCAGAACCCGCTGAACCTACGGGCATCCGAGGTTATCGACACCTATGTCTATAAGGTTGGGCTTGTTTCCCAGGCGCTTAACTTTTCTTATGCGACCGCCATTGGACTGTTCAAAGCCGCCATCGGATTTATTCTGCTCATCGTCGTTAACCAGACCGCTAAGAAGGTCGGGCAGGAGAGCCTATGGTAGGAGGGACAAAAAAAATGAAACGATCCATCATTCGAGAGTCGGGCAGCGATCGCGCATTCACCATCGTAAACTACGTAATGCTATCCATTATTCTTATCGTTGTTCTGTATCCACTCATCTATGTCGTCAGCGCTTCCTTCAGTTCTAGCTATGCCGTACTATCTGGCAAGGTGTGGCTGTGGCCCGTTGATCCTTCACTAGATGGCTACAAGGCCGTATTTAAGAACAAAAATATAGTTACTGGGTTCCAGAATACGTTCATCTATACGATAGCCGGGACAATAATCAATGTCATCATGACCATATTAGCCGCGTATCCAATGTCTCGCAAAGACTTCCGGGGGCGTAATACGTTCATGCTGCTATTCGTATTCACGATGATGTTCAGTGGGGGCCTCATACCGACTTACCTCGTCATCAAGGACCTTCATATGATTAACACCATCTGGGCGATGTTGATTCCAACTGCCTTATCCGTATGGAATGTCATTATTATGCGAACTTATTTCCAGACGACTATTCCTGATGAGCTCCTAGAGGCATCACAGCTAGATGGCTGCAACGATTTCCGCTTTCTATTAAAGATCGTTATCCCGTTGTCGGGACCGATTGTGGCGGTTATTGCACTGTTCTACGCAGTTGGACACTGGAACCAATATTTTAACGCCATGATTTATTTGAAGGATCCACAATTATATCCATTACAGCTCATTCTCAGAGATATTCTCGTCCAGAATGAAGTCAAAGTGGATATGTTAGGCGACTTGAAGACAGCTGCTGCCCGCCAAGGACTTCGCGAGCTGTTGAAATACTCTCTCATCGTCGTATCTTCTGTACCTTTGCTTATTATTTACCCGTTTGTTCAGAAGTTTTTTGTAAAAGGCGTCATGGTTGGATCTATTAAAGGCTAAATCACTTTGCAAACACTACTGGAGGGTCTATATGAAAAAGTCATTGCTTACCCTAGCGTCTGTAATTATGCTTTCGACAGTTCTATCTGCTTGCTCTAGCTCTAACAAAGATAATAATGCTTCTTCCAGCGCTGCTGCGGGAAACGCAGCCGAGAGCTTGCTAACAGAGCCAGGAACCTACCCGATCACGAAGGAAAAAGTTACGCTTAAAGTCATGGTCCGCGGTAATCCGATCGTCGAAGATCTTGCGACCAATGAATTTACAAAATGGTATGAAGAAAAAACAAACGTCCATATCGAATGGGAAGTCGTTCCTGAGCAAAGCATGCAAGAAAAGCTCAACCTTGTTCTAGCTAGTGGAGATTATCCGGACGTGCTTCTCGGAATGAACGTCTCCCCTGCTCAAGAAATGATTTACGGCACTGAGGGTGTTTTCTTACCTTTGAACGATCTAATCGAGAAACAAGGAACGCAAACGAAGAAGCTGTTCTCAGACAGACCAGAAATTAAAAATGCGATTACTGCACCAGGCGGTAACATTTACTCCTTGCCAGAGGTTAATGAGTGCTACCACTGTGTGTATAGCCAGAAGATGTGGATTTACGAGCCTTGGCTACAAAAGCTGAATCTGCAAATGCCGACAACAACTGATGAATTTTACAATGTACTGAAAGCCTTCAAGACACAAGATCCTAACGGCAACGGTAAAGCTGACGAAATCCCATTGTCTATCTCACCAAAATCGTGGAGATCCTCCATCGATGCATTCCTAATGAACTCATTCGTATATAACCCTATGTACGGTACAACCAAGCATCTGTTCGTCCAGGATGGCAAGATGGATGTTTCCTTCAACAAGCCAGAATGGAAAGAAGGCTTGAAGTTTATGAACAAGCTTTACTCCGAAGGCCTTCTTGCTCCAGAATCCTTTACACAGGACGACAACCAACTCATGCAGCTTGGCGAAAATCCTGAAACTGTTATTCTTGGCGCTTCCACTGGTGGACACCAAGGGGTATTCACACAATTGCTTGGAGAAAGCGGACGTTGGAATGAGTATAAGACCGTTCCTGTATTGAAAGGGCCTGCAGGTATTCAATATGCACCGGCTGACGCAACTCCATTGACGACTGGCTCGTTCCTTATTACTAATAAAGCAAAAAACCCTGAAATCGCACTTCGTTGGGCAGATGGATTGTACGAGTATGAGCACACCTTGCGCAGTAACTATGGACGTCCAGGCGAAGAATGGCGTGAGGCTACTGAAGGTGAAATCGGTATTAACGGTGAACCTGCGAAATGGTCCGAGCTCAAATCCTTCGGAGAAATACAGAACGTGAACTGGGCACAAACAGGTCCTTCACTTCGTTCTCACGATTTCCGTCTAAGTGCAGTTAGTAAAGGCGATGACGATCTCGAAGTGATCTTGTACAACGAAACGAAAAACAATTACTTGCCATACAAAGCAGCAAACATTCAAACCGTTCCCCCATTGTTCATGACGAACGAGCAAGCGACTGAGGTAGCTGATCTTTCTAAGACGATTAACGATTACGTTGACGAAATGCTTGCGCGCTTCGTTATCGGCGATGCGAATATCGATAAAGAATGGGATACCTATGTTAAGACGCTTGAAAGCATGAACATTAAGCAACTGATCAATGTATATCAAGTCGCTTATGACGCGCAAAACAAATAATTAAGTTATGGAGGACCCGTTACGTTCTTGGAACGGGTCCTTTCCATTCATCTAGGATACCTACACATTGGAGGCTACTAAATATGAGTACTAGAGAAGAGAGAACACGTTTATTTTTACAAAATCGGTACGGCATGTTCATTCATTGGGGCTTATATTCGATATCCGCTAGAGGGGAATGGATGCGGGGTAACGAAAAAATGACTTACGAGCAATACAAAGTCTATTTCGACGAATTCGATGCATCTAGATATGATCCTAAGGCTTGGGCACGAGCGGCTAAGGCAGCCGGACAGAAGTATGCTGTCCTGACGACGAAGCACCATGACGGATTCTGTTTGTTCGATACCAAGCTTACAGATTTCAAGGCAACGAACACACCAGCCGGACGCGATCTTATTCGGGAATATGTTGATGCTTTCCGCGAGGAAGGCATATCCGTCGGCCTCTACTATTCGATCATCGACTGGAATCACGACGACTATCCGGGATATGGTGACCGAATTCATCCCGAACGCGATCTTGAGTCGGCTAAGGATAAACCGATCGACTTCGATCGCTACTTGGAATATATGCACGGACAAGTTCGCGAGCTGCTTACGAACTATGGCAAGATCGATATTATGTGGTTTGATTTCTCCTACGACAAGATGACCGGAGAGAAGTGGAAAGCGACAGAGCTCATCCGTATGATTCGCTCCATTCAGCCGGATATTATTATTGATAATCGACTTGGCGGAAATATTCGCGCAGCAGAACCAGAGGAATACGCGGGTGACTTCTTCTCCCCTGAGCAGATTATCCCACCAGGTGGAATCGTGGACGCCAATGGCGTTTCTATTCCATGGGAAGCTTGTATTACCTTAAACGATAACTGGGGATATCATTCTGGCGACAATGCCTACAAATCTCCGCAGCAAGTCATCCGTACTTTGGTCGAATGCGTAAGCAAGAATGGAAATTTGCTGCTTAACGTAGGTCCAGATGGCAAAGGCGAAATGACCCGCGACTCCCTTGACGTATTGGCAGAGGTTGGCGAATGGCTACGTCTGAACGGCGACAGTATTTACGGCTGTGGCGCATCCGAATTGGCGAAGCCGGAATGGGGACGCTATACTCAGAAGGGCAAGAAGCTCTATGCTCATGTATTCGACCGTGGAGTCGGACCCATCTATTTTGCAGGCTTGAAAGGTAAAATCAAGAAAGCTCGTCTACTGAAAGACGGTACTGAGCTAAAGGTTGAGTTGCCTTGGATGGCGGAGGAATACTCGGATATCGATAGCGGCGCATTCATTACCTTGAAGGGTGCAAAGCTACCGGATGAAAGAGACACGGTAATCGAGCTGGAGCTACTATAATGATGGCAGATAATAAAAAAGACCTAACGGATATTGGACTTACGAATGGCGCGGAGCCCCTTGTTTTAGAGTATCGTGGCGGTCATTTGGAAAATGTGCATTATGGTCATGTATGTGGAGTAAATGACTCCGGAGATACCGCTTATCAGTACGGTAATCCGGAATGGATTACGTTCATGCGTTCCGCGGCTAAGCCGATTCAAGCCATCCCTTTCTTCCTAGAGGGATTTGACGAGAAGCTTGGCTTTACCTCCGAGGAAAAAGCGATTATGATGGCATCACATCGTGCTCTTCCCTATCATGTTGAAGCCTTGGAGAGCATGTTAAGTAAACTGGGCTTGGACGAGCAATCGCTCGTCTGCAAGCCTACCTATCCATTAGATGCAGAGGCCCGTGATGTGCTAGTCGCTGAACACAAGCCGCAACGGCGAATTTACCACAATTGCTCAGGCAAGCACCTCGGTGTACTCGCCTATTGTATTGGAATGGGACATTCTTTGGACGATTACTATTCAGCAGATCATCCTGCACAGAAACGGATTGCCCAAATCGCGGCTGAGTTATCGGAATGTCCCGTTGAGGAGATTAGAATAGGCACGGATGGCTGCGGCTTCCCCGTATTCGGTATGCCACTCAAGAACATGGCATTAGCATTCCTGAAGCTGGCATGCCCTGATCTGATTGAAGACAAACAGCTAAAGCAAGCCGTCGAGAAGGTGACGGCTCTCATGAATACGTATCCGAAAATGATCTCTGCAGACTATCTCATTTGTCCTAATCTTCTAATGGATGACAATATTGTCGCCAAAGGTGGGGCTAAAGGGATTTACTGCTTCGCTCTGAAGAAAGAGCGTTTGGCATTCGCTTTGAAAGTCGTTGATGGCTCCGAGGACGAGTGGCCAATCGCCGTTGCTTCAATTCTTGAGCAAATCGGTTATCCCAACAAGGATACGATCGCACGTATGTATAAGATCGGCTCTCCTGAGATACGGAATGATAACGGTCTAGTCATCGGAGAAAATCGCAGCGTATTCACACTACGTTAGGAGTGGGAAATATGAAAGACATCGATTGGAGCTCCGAAGTCACGCGACGGCAAGACGCGCTTATGCGCGATTTGTCGTCGCTCCTTGCTATTCCAAGCGTTAAGGATGTAGCAACAATAGCGCCTGGTATGCCCCTTGGCGTTGAATCTGCTCGTGCTCTGGCTTATATGCTGGATTTGGCCAAGCGTGAAGGGTTGCATACCGCCACTATTGATGGAATCGTCGGTTATGCAGAATATAAGAGCACTGAATATGAGGAGAAGACAGAAGTAGCGCCGGAAACGGCGGAAGAATTGCAGGACGACTACATTGCCGTTCTGTGCCACGTGGATGTCGTCCCCGCCAGCGGTGAATGGACCTCTCCTCCCTTCGAGCCAACGATTCGCGATGGCAAGCTCTATGCGCGTGGTACGATTGACGACAAAGGTCCGGCTATTGCCGCATTATATGGACTTCTCATTGTGAAGGAGCTTGGATTGCCGCTCCGCCACCGTGTCCGGCTCATCGTTGGAACCGATGAGGAAACCGGAATGAATTGCATGGAGGCTTACAACCGTCATGAGCATCCACCCTTAGCCGGGTTCACTCCGGATGCAGACTTTCCAATCGTCCATGCCGAGAAGGGACAAGTTAACTCCCGGATGACTTTGAATTTGCAGCGCTTGGGAGATGGCGATCAACTCGTTGACCCTAACCAAGATTTCTTTAAGCTGCAATCCTTCCAATCCGGAACCGCTGAGAATATGGTTCCAGATTTAGCGGAAGCCGTAATTCATGCGACTGCTCCTCGATTAGAGACCTTAAGCACCTCCTTCAAGTCTTATTGTGCTAATAAGGGGCTTGTAGGCGAGATCGTATTCGACTCGAATGAGCAGAATGCTGACACTGCTATACTCCGCATGGAAGGCAAATCCACTCACGGAATGGCTCCGGAAACGGGCAATAACGCGGGTCTACGTTTGATGGAATTTCTATATGAGCATTCTTTTACCGGCAACGATGAGCATTTTATTAAAGGAGCGGTTGAGTTACTAGCCGGGGACACATCAGGGGAAGCACTCGGAATCGCATGCAGCGATGAGGTAATGGGGCCACTAACCGTTAATGTCGGATTACTCCGATATGAACCGCTTAACGGAGAAGCCTTCTTCCATTTGAACATTCGCTTTCCGGCTTGTACGAACGGAGAAATCATCGTCTCGACAATGGAGTCACGAATTGGGGGATATGGCTTTGGGTTAACACCCCCGACGTTAAAGCCTTCCCATCAGGTCCCAGCAGATCATCCGATGATTACGACACTTCAAGCGATTTACACAGAGCAAACCGGACAAGAAGCAACACTTCTCTCGACCGGCGGCGGTACTTATGCCTGCAAGCTGGCGGGCTGCGTCGCATTCGGACCGTTATTCCCTGGCGAATTAGACACTGCTCATCAGGCGGATGAATTCATTGCTATCGACAGCCTAATGAAGGCAACCGCGCTATATGCAAGAGCGATCTATGAGTTAGCGAATTTGGATTATCCTGAACAGATAGCGAGATGAGAAATACATGAACATAACAATAACTGGACGCGATAGTGATACCGTGGCCGTGGATAATGCTGAGATCATTCTCCACCTCGTTATGGATGGAGAGGATACACTGTCTAAGCTCGACTTCGAGCTTAAACCCGCAATGACTTCTATAGGAAAAATCACATTCTTGTATGGCGTACGAGGTGAACAGCATCGTGCGCTTGTCGGTCTTGGCACTCTAGCTAAGCTCGATGTCGAACAGCTACGCCGAGCCGCTGGTTGTGCAGCCCGCGCGATCAGTCGGGAAGGCTACCGCTCTGCTGCTGTTCATCTAAATCTCTCTACAAATGTGGAGAGGGTAACACCTGAATCGCTTGTCGAAGCATGGGTGGAAGGCTGGCTCCTCGGGGGTTATACCTTTGATAAATACAAGCAGCATCCACGGGAACAGGTCATCGATAAATTACTTCTCATTAGCGAGAGCAACGATCCTCAATCGTTTAACCCGTTGATTGCGCGGTCAGTAAGTCGTGCGGAAAGCACTATGCTCGCAAGAGATTGGTGCAACGAACCAGCCAATGTGATGACCCCTTCACATTTGGTCGAGCAAGTACAACAATTGTTCGCTGAGCGAAATGTCGAGACAAGGGTTTTTCAAGGTGAAGAGCTTGTGCACTTTGGAATGAATGGTCTTCTCGCTGTTGGACAAGGCAGTCGCCACCAACCGGCACTCGTAGAACTTACATATGTGACAGATCCCTCTTTACCACTGCTCGCCTTAGTTGGCAAAGGGATGACATTTGATATGGGCGGCATGAACATGAAGACGGGACGAGATCTTAGTGAGGCTCGCTTCGATATGGGCGGAGCTTGTGCGGTCATCGGAGCATTGGATTATCTGGTCTGTAACGAAGCTCGCGCCAATGTTGTCGCCCTCATCGCAATCGCAGATAATGTTCCAGGATCAGGGGCGCTCCTCCCCTCCTCTACTGTTCGATATGCGAATGGATTAACCGTCCAAGTTAGCAACACCGATGCCGAAGGCCGGCTTATTCTAGCCGACGCTCTGCTTCATGCAGAGCGTCTAGGTGCGGATGAGATCATTGATATCGCAACGTTAACAGGGAGCGTTGGACATGCCCTTGGTCTTCGGGTAGCTGGTGTATGGGGGGATCGTAGCTGTACAGAGAAGCTACATAGCCTAGGCGAGCTTAATGGAGATCGGGTATGGCCAATGCCGCTCATTGACGATGATGAGGACCTGTTACGTAGTGATTACGCGGATCTAAGCAACATTAGCTCAAGCGCCTATGGTGGAGCGAACGCGGCCGCACTCTTCCTGCGGAGATTCGTTGACGATTCGATTCGTTGGACACATATCGATATGGCAAACACAGTTCAATCCCCCGCCGACCGAGGATATGAAGCCGCGGGAGCAACAGGATTCGGAGTACGACTGCTCGCCGATTATGTGATTCATTACAGTACGAATAGATAAAGAAGCAGCACACCATAAGCTCTAATTTCATACTCGGCCATATCTTTGGTAAAATAACATCAAGGAGCTGAGTGATACATGAAAACCGAGATTATTAAGAGATTTACGAAATATGTTCAGGTGGATACGCAGTCTAATGAGAGCAGTCAGACCTGTCCGACTACTGAGGGTCAATTAACATTAGGACGCATGCTCGTTGAAGAGTTGCAGCAGATCGGCATGGAAGAAGTCACGATCGACGCCAACGGTTACGTCATGGCCACTCTTCCCTCTAATACAGACAAAGAAGTCCCTACTATCGGTTTTCTAGCCCACTTAGATACTGCTACCGATTTCACAGGCAAAGACGTTAACCCCCAACTCGTCGAAAACTACGACGGTAAGGATATTGTGCTGAACGAGGCTCAGCACATCGTTCTATCTCCACGGGAATTCCCCGAGCTGGTCGACTACACGGGCGAAACCTTGATTACGACGGATGGCACAACCTTACTTGGTGCGGATGACAAAGCGGGTATGACCGAGATTATGACCGCGATGGCTTACTTGATCCAGCATCCGGAGATTAAGCATGGCCGCGTACGAGTGGCTTTCACGCCTGATGAGGAAATCGGAAGAGGACCTCACCGCTTCGATGTGGCTGCTTTTGACGCTAGTTATGCTTATACAATGGATGGCGGGCCTCTAGGCGAGCTCCAATATGAGAGCTTCAACGCTGCCGTTGCGCGAATTACGTGTACAGGTAAGATCGTTCATCCCGGAACAGCTAAGGGGAAAATGGTGAACTCTGCGAAGATCGCGATGGAAATTAACAATAGGTTACCTGCCGAGGAAGCTCCTGAGTACACCGAGAATTACGAAGGGTTCTTTCATCTGATTTCTATTCAGGGTGACGTGGAGGAAACAAAGCTTCACTACATCATTCGGGATTTCGACCGAGAACGGTTTGACGAGAGAAAAGCTGAATTGATCAGCATTGTCGAGGAATTGCAGGAGACTTACGGGGAACAACGGATCTTACTGGAAATTAAAGATCAATATTTCAATATGCGTGAGAAAATCGAACCCGTGATGGAAATCGTCGATATCGCCCACCAAGCGATGGTGAACCTGGACATTAAACCGATCATACGCCCGATCCGCGGCGGTACGGACGGTTCTCAGCTCTCCTATATGGGATTGCCGACTCCGAATATTTTCACGGGTGGCGAGAACTATCATGGTCGATTTGAGTATGTCTCCGTGGATACAATGATCAAGGCGACTAACGTCATTATCGAGATCGTTAAGCTTTTTGAACAGAGATCGGCGGATTAAACCGGTATTCATCGAGGTCAATTCGGCCGTCCAACCCGATTTCGACACCTTCATTTTCTAAGTAAAGCTTCTGCATATAACGCGACTCCTCTTCTTGGATCGCAACCTCACCCTTAATATTCACGACTCTATGCCAAGGCAGGTTATGCTTCGCACTAAGCGAATGCAAAATCCTCACGACCTGCCTGGCCCCTCTTGGGCTCCCCGCACATTCCGCGATTTGACCGTAAGTCATGACAAACCCTTCAGGGATGTTCTTAATAATCTCGACCACTCGCTCCGTAAATGGCTTCATGCATTTTCCCTCCATACTCCAATGGTAAGCTCATTCTAGCACATTTGGTTAAGCATACAATGTGGCTATCGATATTGTTGGCTCACTCGATCGGCTTCCTCTCGAACTCGCAAGCGTAGCGATTCCGGTTCTAGCACTTTAACGTCAGCCCCCCATCCTAGTACCCAATGAAGCACATCTTCAGGCGCACGCACCCTTAGTATGATAAGTAAACCTTCAGAAGTATCTATCATCGATACGATGTAAAAGTTTCTAGACTCCTTCACCCTATCCGCGACAATCGATCTGGCTAGCAGCCGAACCTCTAGATGACGGTCGTCATCAGGGGTGTATTTAGACAGATTAAAATCTGGAGGAAACGTAAACGTCTCTTCCAGAAGACTAACCTGAGTCATCCGCGTAAGGCGAAAGTGGCGAATGTCTTGCCGAAGCTCGCAATACCCGACCAGTATCCACGAACCCTTCACAAGCACTAAACCATAAGGGTGAACCGTCCTGTCACTTTGACGATTTCCATCCTTATCGGGACTCCATCTCGTATATTCGAAGCTAACCTTAAGACCCTCTAATATCGCACACCGAAGCTTATCCATGCCAATACTTTCACGTTCATAATCTTCTTTTCCCGCAGATTTAACCAACTTCATCGTTCCACGAATATGTTCTGCCTCCTTACGAATACCCAGTGGCAGAACTCCTTCGATTTTCTCACGAGCAGATTTAGCTAATTCCCCGTAGTCACGATCAAATGTCTTTTCTATAAAATCTGAACCGATGAGTAATGTCACTGCCTCTTTCACGGAAAAGCTTATCGGCGGCAGGAAGTATCCTTCCATCAAGGAATACCCAGTACCCGGTGTGCCAATAATCGGGACGCCTCCCTCACTAAGAGCTTGAACATCGCGGTAAATGGTTCGCACACTCGTCTCGAACGTGCTTGCCAAATCCTCCGCTCGTTGCATGCCTTTACGCTGGATTTCCAATAGGATCGCTAGCATGCGGTCGGTTTTGTTCATGAGGCTCCAGCGCCTATGGACTGTTGTAGCCGATGCAGTTGCTTCAGATGATGACGGAAATGGAATTCCGCCAGTACAAACCATTCTTGGGCATTCAATGCACCTAGACGAGGATGATTCATCGCTCGTTCCATTGGAATCCCGTTTATGGCTGGCTCGATTTCTTTCATTCGTTGGATGATATTATTGAGGCCTTGTGACAACTCTTCTTTACCGTTTGGTTGCTGCGGCGTATATTGCGGCGAAGGGGGTACAGAGATCTTCACATCGGGGAATCCGTTATTCAGAAACATCGCTTCTCCCGCCTCTGTCTTTGTGCTTGCTACAATTGTATCCGGGTTACCTTCCTTGCAAAGGTCAATATTACGAAGGCTCATATTCTGTGTCGCTTGAATTAAATGAACAACCATTTGCCCAATCGACCAATCATCTTCACTAGGCTTGAGTATAAGCTGATCTTCACTGATCCCCCTCAATTGCTCCAAATAATAAGCGATCGTTTCTTCCAAACATTGCAAGCTATCTCTTGTTTGCATTACCGTCCACCTAACCTTCCTTTGATTTAATTTAACTATACAAAAACGCTACTGACAACAGTATGTCAGTAGCGTTTTCTAAGAATGATAAACTATTTCAGCAAGTTCCAAATCGCCTGAGCCGTTTCTGACCGAGTTACCTTGTCGGACGGGCTAAACAAACCCTCTTTCTTGCCCTTCATTAATCCTGCTTGAATCGCTTGGTCGACTGCTTCTACCGCCCAGCCCGAGACTTTATCTCGATCTTGGTAACCACTCAGCCCCGAATTCCCTGTTGTTAATTCCCGCTTCATATACTCTGAGGCTCTGACAATTAATGTTGCCATCTGCTCACGTGTGATTTGTGCGTTGGGAGCAAACTGTTCATTAGCAACACCTTGAATCAAACCTGCCTCATAAGCTGCTCTAACAGAGTCTGAATACCATGCATTTGAAGCTACGTCCTTGAATGGAGCTGTTGCCGCCGATGCTTTTATATCGAATGCGCGCACAAGCATCGCCGTAAACTCGGCTCTAGTCGTCAGTCCGTTTGGTTTAAAGTTCTCGCTATCCGCACCCGAAACTACATGTTTTGCAGCAAGAGCTTTGATCGCCTGCTCAGCCCAATGTCCAGAAGGTAAGTCGGTGAAGGACTTATTAAATTCCATTACCGCATACTTGCTGAAATGACTAAGCTCTACGGAAATAAGTCCTTTGGCCGAGTCTACGATGCCTCCAACATATTCCCAAACACGTTTTGTTTCATTGTAATAATAAATACCGATAAGCTCAGAGTTCTGCGTACGATCATATGGAAGGATAATACGTACCGGATCGACGAATGAATCAAGCTTCGACGTCTTACCGTTCGCATACTCAATGTACATTTCGAAGATGTACGCATGCGTTCCCGGTTTCAGAGAAGCATCGCCGCTATCTCCAGTCACCTGATTCTGCTTGAGCTTAAGCACGATCGTACCTTGATCTCCAACTGCAGAGCCCGATAGCTTCTTCAATTCCTTCAATACGGATGATGGAATCTCTACCGAGGTCAGACCAGACTGGATGATCAGTGGACGATCTTGTAATTGCTCTATCGCATTAATAGGTAGCTTCAAGCTTTCCATATTCGGCTCTAGCTTGACGATGCCGTTGCCGGATTTCAATTGCTCTTCCGTTACCTTCTGCTCGCTAGTAACTTCTGGATTCGGAACAATTGCACCACCGCCTCCGCTGACACCTCCATTGCTATTGCCATTGCCGTTACCTTCACCATTACCATTACCATTGCCGTTGCCGTTACCATTTCCGTTACCTTCACCATTGCCGTTACCTTGACCATTGCCGTTACCATTACCATTGCCGTTGCCGTTACCTTCGCCATTACCATTGCCGTTACCATTGCCGTTACCGTTGCCATTGCCGTTGCCATTGCCGCCGTCCGTCGAATAATCGGACGTTTGCCATTGCGGTATTGTAGCTTGGATAGCAGAATGGCGTGTCGGTGATCCCGAGAAGTGTGCAAGCCCGCCTGTTAGACCCTGTTCCAAGAACACTACAGATACTGTCGATGCAGTTTCAGTACCATTAATCGGAGTCCATACTCCATTTTTCAAATAGTACCCTGTAAATGAATCTTTGCTCTTCACCAGTTTCAATTGCGTAGGCAGAGCAGTATACACTCCAGACACAGCAATTATCGGTGATCCGCTACCTTCACGAGTTTCCATTCTTAGCTTACCGTCCGGAGCAAGAGTCAAGTTAACCCAAGTCGCGCTATCAGCGTTGGAATCACGCATCATCAGTCCCACACGGCCTTCTGTTCCTGCCGCGACGTTCGGAATTTGATAGCGGTTCACCCCTACGGACAACTCATTGATTTTCGCAGAATCCAATTCCCTGTTCACATAGATGAAATCATTGTTCATCAGCCCTGTTCCAGTTGCTTCTACCTGAAGTGGACCGTATACCGTATTTGCTACGCTCCAAGCCGAACCATAAGTTTTCAACTTCCATGGAGCAAGCAAGGCGTCAACCGCTACCTGGATCGTTGTCGTATCCGAGCCATCTGCCGTCGTTACCTGCACCGTTGCCGTTCCCGGTGCTATACCCGTCATCACACCCGCAGAATCGATGGTCATGATCTCTTCGTTTAAGCTCGTGAACGTTGCTCCTATTATCGGAAGAAGGCTTCCGTTCGATTGCCATGACCCTACACTCAATGTAGAGATTCCACCTACCGTTAAGCTTGCAGGAGTAGCCTGAACATGCAAGCTCGTGTTGGGATTAGCGAGGTAGATTTCTATCTCAGACAATTGGAATGCATAATCATTGTTACTATCTTTTCTCATCTTACTCGCTTCAATCTTGACATAACGTGCATCCACGCTATCAAAAGTAATGGATTGTACTTTACCGTCGTTCGGTATTGGAGCATTGGTTCGTTGGGCTACTTCTGTCCAACTCTGCTTGTCCTTCGAAACGAGAATTCGGTAATCGATCGGAAATCCAGCGCCGATGGAAGTTCCCAAATCATTACGTGGCCATAAGTCTACCTTGCTAACCGGAAGAATACGACCAATATCCACACTGATCCATTCCGTTGGTGCCGGCACCTTAACAGGGTAGCTTGACCATCCCGCGAGGTTGTCGTTTACTTTCGTTCTAGAACCATCAACGGCATTATCCTTAGCCCAACCCCAGTGTCCGATATCTGAGGATACATCCACAGTACGTTTAAGAGCCATATTAAGGAAAGGGCTCGTTGGTGCTTCAACTGCCGGGATAGTTTCAGGTGTTTGTGGCCCGTAATAACCACCATCACCGTTACTCAGAGCATATAATCTTCCTTCTCCCGGTAGGAAGGTCGCATTTAATAGACCAGTCTGTGGATCAAATGCAGCGTTATTTTCTAACCCTGTATCGCTTGAAATTTCTGTTACTACTTTGATCGTCGAATCCAAGGAAAAGCTTAATTCTTTAGACTCCGTGAATGATTTATTAACGATCATGACATAGCTATTGCCGTTCGACTTGTTTACCAAGTGTGAAACGATTAAATTATCCTGCGTATTGAGCGGCTGAAGAAGGAAAGACTGGGGCAAGCTCGGAACTCCCGCAGCCAACTGATTCCCTGTATGATAAACCTGAACAGCATCCAGTTTACCTAAGGTTTGACCTAACATTTTGATCTTTCCGTTAATCTTCTGGAATGCAGGGTATAAATCCGTTTTATTACCTGCTGGGTCGATAATCGCGTTCGTGAATGGCTCACCACGGCCTGATGGCGTCCAGTAAGTAAACCAAACGATGTTTTTAATACCGTAAGCGAGATTGGCGTAGGCCAGAAAATCCATTTCTGAGGCAACTGGTCTTCTTAATGCACCCGGAATACCGATGGATTGCAGGTATGCGGAAGTTTTAATTCCGTAATCCAACCCTGCAGTGCGAATTGTTTCCAGATTCTTGAAATAATCTCCTCTAAACCCGTTATTCTCTTGTAACGGATAATGATCGAAGGATAAGTATTTCATATTTTGCGCGCCAACCTTTTCGATCCACGCACGCACATAATCCCGATCGTAATTGGGAACGGCCCAATTGGGTAACAAATTCACAAAAGGACTATGATCGGGATCGGCAGCAAGTACTTTGTTATGCCTCTCGGCTAGAGCAGATAAATCTCCGATGGACGGCTCATCCCAGAGGTAGTAGCCCCCATTAGCTGGATGATCCATGTAAGCTTGCGCCATCTCCTGAATTTCTCGATCAGTTCCTTTCATCCGAGGATCGGCAATTAAGATTTTCAAACCATTGGCCGCCGCCAAGTCGAGAACCTCTAAGTTCATCTCCTCAGAGTCTAGGCCGGTCCCGTAGACATTCTCGACAAAATCCACGTTGCCTTCCTTGATCACTTTATACTGTTCGTTGTTCGTAAACTCTAAGACAGGAGGCCAGAAAATACCGACATGGACTTCGTCCTTCTCCTGCTCTAATAGCGGCTTAGCCTTCACTACAACATCGAATATACGTTCAACTGTTGCTAGCCCTTTGCTTACGGATGCCGTAAGCGTTAACGCCGCATCCGGTTGACCGACTGCGGGCCGTTGAACAATATCACCATGATTACTGAGAACACTCGGATTTGAGCTTATCCACGCAATGGTCGTCGATTCCTCTCCGAACAAAGGAAGCTTCAAGTTACGAGTGATACCGATGGTATCGCCTAGAACAATCGCATCCTTATCTTTAATGACAGCGTCTTCATCCGTCAGCAAACTTAATGCCTGCATGACTTCGATTTCCTTAAGCTGCATAACGATATCACCATGATTATCTACATGAAGCTTCGTCGCTTCAACCCGAACATACCGAGCATTCGTTTTAGTAAAATCGAACTTTTGTGACAAACCACCGCTTGGATTCGGGTAGCTCGTTTGCGTAGCTACATCGGTCCAGCTGGCTTTATCTGAAGAAACCTGAATCTTAAAATCAACAGGAAAGCCTACCCCTACGAAAGTATTAGCTCCACCGCTGTTGTCACTCCGCGGCCATAGAACGACTTGATGAATCGGGAAGACTGCCCCTAGGTCAATTACAACCCATGTAGGTGATCCTACCGCAGGTTGAACTTTTGCCGGGTTAGACGTCCATCCATTCGGTCCAGGGCCCGATTGTACACCGTCTACTAGATAGTTAACTCCAAAACCACCAGGAGCCTCAATACTAGATGAAGCCGTAACTGTCTTCCCCAGCGCCAAGTTGAACGGCTGCGCATCTGCCGCCGATACCCTACCTATGGGCATCATCGTGAACAGCATACTGAAAACAAGTAACAATGCAAGAGAAGCTTTTTTAGTCTGTTTCATTCATTACCCTCCCATTTCGCATAAAATATAATTGTAACCCCTTTCATATTGTAGATTCTAATAGAGGTTCACTTAAACCATACAAAACACGGATTTAGTTGGTTAAATTCAGAACCTGTCCGTCTTATGGAAGTCATTTACTGGTGATTGGAGCAAGTAATAACGGATTATCCCATTTAGTCGAAATTGTTCGATAAATAAACTAAACGCTACTGACAAGAATGCATCAGTAGCGTTTGGCGTTCTATGATTCCTTATTGCAATAAATTCCAGATGGCTTGAGCCGTTTCCGCGCGGGTAACCTTGTCGGAGGGGCTAAACATGCCCGCTTTCTTACCTTTCATTAATCCTGCTTGAATTGCCTGATCAACCGCTTTCGTCGCCCAGCCCGATACTTTATCACTGTCATGATAACCGCTCAAGCCCGGATTGCCAACAATTAACTCCCGCTTCGCATAATCTGCAGCCCTAACGATTAGCGTTGCCATCTGTTCACGAGTGATTTGTGCGTTAGGATCAAATCGATCAGCGGCTACGCCTTGAATGATACCTGCCTCATAAGCCGCCCGAACGGCGTCAGAATACCATGAATTTGAAGCAATGTCCTTGAAGGGAACGCCTGCCTTTGAGACTGTCAAACCAAAGGAGCGGACAAGCATCGCCGTAAATTCAGCTCGCGTCGTCAGTCCGTCCGGCTTAAAGCTTTCACCATCCGCACCCGAAACGACATGTTTTGCAGCAAGCGCTTTGATCGCCCGCTCAGCCCAATGTCCAGAAGGTAAGTCGGTGAAGGACTTATTAAATTCCATTACCGCATACTTGCTGAAATGACTAAGCTCTACGGAAATAAGTCCTTTGGCTGAGTCTACGATGCCTCCAACATATTCCCAGTCGCGTTTTGTTTCATTGTAATAATAGATTCCGATAAGCTCAGCGTTGTGCGCTGGATCATATGGAAGAACAACGCGCACAGGTTTGACGAAAGAGCTCAATCGAGTTTGGGTACCCCTCTCATTCTCCGCATATAATTCGAGTACGTAACCTGACTCCCCAGCTTTTAATTCGGTATTGTCTGTGTCCGAAGATAATTGAATTCGTTCAAGCTTTACAATAATCCTCTTCGCATCCATTAATTCCTTGCTTGCTTGTTCTCGCAACGCTTTAAGCAATTCAGAAGGAATAGTCACTGAAGCTTGACCAGATTGAATAGTTAAAGCATTCTGAAGCACTCCTGCCGCGTTAATCGGTAAGGACAAGGAGGTGATCCCCGACCCAAGAACCACATTACCTTGGCTACTCTTCAACTGCTCTTCGGTTACATTCTGGATGGCTTTACTTTCCGGGATTGGCGTAACCGACCCGCCGCCATTGCCATTGTTATTATTGACCGGACCCACGGAAGCTGCCGCTACGGCTGTTGTTGCTGAACTGATCGAAGGGTTCCCCGCAAGCCCATGGTTATCCACTGGCGTCACTTCGACCTTAATATACTTTCCTTGGTCACCGGAAAACGGAGTATAAGCTGTACTCGTCGCTCCCTGAATCGCGGTATACGTTCCAGCCAGTGTACTGCTAATGAGCCAACGGTAAGTCGATACCCCTTCTGTATCACCGACATCAGGATCGCTGAAAGTGTGCGTGCCCGTTAATGTCGCGCCCACTTGCGCAGTTCCCGTTATACTTGCCGTTGCGGTTGGCGCATGATTTACCAACTGGTCATCGGTCTGTATCAACTTCAGATCATCCACATATACGGTACCCGATGTCCCTGCCTTCGTGCGAACCGTTACTTGCAGCGATGCTGTCGCCGGATTTAAATGGTCGATAACCGGGACACCGTAAATCTCCCAATCCTTTGTTCCTCCCGTCGTTAATTGACCCATATCAGGAACATATAACCCAATGCGATTGCCTTCATAGTCAAGCTCATCAATCTCCACTTGCACTCCGTCTAAATCCGAAATTCCATCCGTCTTTAACCATAGCGATAAAGCGTATGCTTGCAGCGGATCGACTCGGGTTGCATAACTCCCGATAAAGCTTCCATCCGCATCTGCCGTGATCTTAACACCTGCATTGCCGCTATGCTTGACTTCAGTATCCAGAGTAGCCCCCTGATGATTCGGCCATATGCCTGCTTCGAATCCCGAATTTTTCAGCAGGCTCACCGGTGGAGCCAATACATCGTCTCCATAGCCGCTCGTAATAGAAATACTTCCTATCTGCGGGTACCAGCTAAACTCATTATTTCCTCGAACGACCATCTTCAAATAGTTCATGCCGGGAGGAACGCTTACGGAGGATTTGGTTAGCTTAAACCATCCTCTGTTAGTTTCAACCTTGTCCGAAGTGTTGACCTCGACTTGTGTCCAATCTGCATTATTCGGAGATACGTAAAAATCCACATAATCCGTGCTACCTGTATAGAGTTGAGCGGAAAATTTGGTGATTGCCTCTTTGTGATACACAAGATATTCATCGGTATCCGCCGTTCTCGTCAACCTGCTCTCGTCACCTTCCGCAATGTCGGGATTTGTACTATCCAACCAGATGTTGTTTGATTTCTCCAATACGGCATCAAAGCTTGAAAGTTCATCCCTTAACGTTCCGTAGGCCGGTATATCCGTAAGATTAACATCATCCATCCATACTGTTCCTGAGATCCCCGAAGTTGTTCTGACAATGACCCTTACTCCAGGTGCAGCAATGCGGACTCCTTCAAGATTAAACTGCGTCCATTCCTGCGTCCCTCCGATTTCTATCCGTCCGTTAGGTTCGGTAATCAGACCGATATCATTGCCGTTCGCGTCAACCTGCATCAATTCAATCCGAACGCCTTTCGGATCCGTTATGCCGTCTGTTTTTAACCAGACTGACAAGTCGTGCCTTTGAGCAGGATCTGGCGTGGCAATTGCGCTGGACATCCAGTTGCCGGTAGGCCCCGCTTCGAGTTTCGCACTAGCGTTCCCATAATGTTTGACGCTGGTATCTAGAATGGCTCCGCGCTGCATGTTCCACAAGCCATTCTCGAAACCGCTGTTGTCAATCAGACTATTCCCTTCAGCAGCATCGGATCCATAAGTAATCTTCATCTGTCCTAACTGTGGGTACCAGTTATACTCATTGTTTGCTTTGAATACGACCTTCAAATAATTCATGCCCGATGGTATGCCATCGGATGATTTGGTTACCGTAAACCACTCGTTGCTCGTATTCTTCTTATTGACATCCTTTACAGTTACGGGAGACCAAGTCACATTATCCGGAGATACATAAAAATCGACATAGTCCGTATTACCTGTATATAATTTGGCCTCAAACTTGCTAATTGATGGTTTGTTATAGACGATATACTCATCGGTATCCGACGTTCTCATCAATCTGCTTTCATCGCCGTCAGCGACAGTTATGTTCGACCCGTCGAACCAAAAATTAGCGGATTTCTCGTAGATGTGATCAAAGCTTAATAGTTCATCCGTTAATATCTCGATTGCTGATGTGTCTGTAAGAACAGCTTCATCTGCCCATACTGTCCCCTCTACTCCTGGTAGCGTTTTAACGATAACTCTGATACCTGATGCGGACGTCTGCAAATTCGGTATCTCGTACTTCATCCAGCCTGCTGTTCCGCCGACGGTAACAGATCCCGGATAGAGTCCCACATCGAATCCATTGGCATCTACCTGCATCAGTTCAACCTTTACGCCATTACCCGTAGAAATGTTGTCGGTCTTCAGCCATATGTTGAAGGAATGGCTGTTCTGTCGGCCGATTTTTGCAACCGAGCTCTCTACATAAGCCTGCTCACCCGCAGCTGTAAGCTTTACGCTTTGTCCCTTGCGTCGTATTGCGGTATCCAGTGTCGCTCCCTTATGGTCCGGCCATAGACCATTCTCGAAACCGCCATTCGGAATGACATTGGACTGATCCTTCGTTTCAGTGTAAGTATAGCCCGCGGGAAGCGCATATAATTTGCCTTCGCCCGGGAGAAAATCAGCCGATATCGTATTTTCGCTAGCATTGATCGTTGGAATGACCTCACTGCCTCCGGATACAGCAGAGACTTCTTTGATATCCGCTGCGTTAAGAGTCGGATCCAACTGAAATGTAAGCGCTTTAGAATTGCTGAGCGATTTGTTGACTACCATGACATAGCTTTTCCCGTTATTTGGATTAATGAAATAAGTAAGAATCAAATCATCGCTAGAATTTTGAGGAAGCCAGATAAAATCCTCAGGAACGGACTTCGTCCCCTTCTGAGCAACACCCTGATGATATACATACTTCGCATCCAAATGGATCAACGTGCGTCCAAGGCTTTTCATGTCTGCATTTAATTGCTTCACCGGTTCGTAGAAGTCCGTCTTGTTCCCTTCTTTGTCGATAATTCCATCGACGAACGTTTCGTTCTGGGATTCCGGCGTCCACCAAGTAAACCAGATTGGGTTTTTCACCCCATAGGACAGAAGCGAATAGACGTTATATCGCATTTCGTTCTCATTCGGCCTCCTGTATACGCCAGGAATGCCGAAGGATTGCAAATAGCCAGCCGTTTTGAGATTGTATTTAAGACCTGCTTCTTTGATGTGCTCTAGAGTGACATAATAGTCCTCACTTACGCCCCCGGAAGGAGAATCGGGGAATGGATAAAAATCAAAAGAAAGCAGCTTTAGGTTCGAAGCTCCAACCGCATTGATCCACCCTTCTACATACCCTTTGTAGTTAGGTATCGCCCACGTTTTTGGAAGTAGATTTAACGAGGGGATCCGCTCAGGATCAAGCTGAAGAACCCTATTGTAAGCGATTGCATAATCTTCAAGCTCACTCGGTGTTGGCTCGTCCTTGACGTAGTATCCGTAGGTTGCTGGATGATCCTTGTAATCATTAACCATAGCCGCGAGCTCTTCATCGGTAAGATTCAGGATATTTTTTACGCGATCGTCAGAGACTTGTACTTTCAATCCTCTCGCTTCTGCTAAATCCAACATCGCTAAATTTTTCTCGACGGTATTCAAGTCTGTCGAGGATACGTTCTGGATGTAATCAATCTTAGCCTCCTTAATATAGTCATATTGCTCATCGTTCGTATTTGCCCAAGTAGGAGGCCAGAAGATGCCGATTGGGAAGGTTTCTTCATCCTGGCTACCGTTCGTTTGGATGCCGCTGGCTCTTGCCGGAGTGAATGTGCCTGATAGGATCAGAATGAATGTCAGTAGGGAAAATGTATATTTTTTAGTGTTTTGCCCCCACCTAAGGGTCATTAAAAGTGTATTTTTCATTTACTGTCCTCCACTGATGTAATTTTGAAAGGGAGGGGAATCCCCCTCCCCGTTCCTTCAACTACTTACTTAATCCGTGCAGCATCCGCCCACGCTTTATCCATGTTCTCGAGCATAACCGCTGGCGTGATCACTTTGAGATAAACGCCTTGCGCGGAAGTCATCATTTCCGTGGTGGCAGCGCCGCCATACCGCCATCCTTGATCCAAGAATGGGTAGCTGTGGCCGCTCGCCACGACATCGGCGATTTCCTTAAACGCTTCGTCGATATCGCCGGTTTCGCCATTGATCGTCATGAAGCCTTGCTGACTCTTCGCCCATACCTTCTGATTGTCCGCTTGGCTCCAGAATTCCAAATACTTCTTCGCCGCATCGGCTACCTTGGTATCCTTGTTAATTGCAAAGGTCGTGCCTACTGCAGCAGACGCCACGACATCTTGCCCTGCCGCATTGGACGGCATCGCGAACATGCCTAATTTCAAGTCTGGATTTGTCTTCTTAATTCCAGCTAAAGACCAACTTCCGTCGATGTACATTGCCGCTTTGCCAGTCGCGAAAGCTTTTTGCGCTTGGTCAAGGTTGACGCCCGTGCTCTTCTCTGTCAGGTAGCCTTTATCGTTTAAGGAGAACCATTTGTTAACTGTGTCATCCCATGCTCCTGCGAACGTTGCTGTACCTTCATTCAATTTGGTATCGAAATCAGGTGTCGAGCCGTAGACGAGTGACGGAGCAACGGTGTAGAGCGCAGCTAAAGTCATCCAACCGTCGTTGTTACCGATCGCGATCGGCAACACGCCCGATTGCTTGATCGCTTCCGCTGCAGCAACAAATTCATCCCAGTTTTTAGGAGTGGCCAAGTTCAGCTTCTCAAAAATTTCTTTGTTATAGTACACGCCCATGACGTTCATATCATTCGGAATCGCATAGGTTTTACCTTCTAATGAAGTCGCTTTCAAAGATGCTTCGGAGAAATTAGAAATCCAGGATTCGCCTGCAAGATCTAATAAATATCCGGCTTTGCCATAAGAGATCACATCGGACAGGCCTGGATGCATAAGGATGACGTCTGAAGCATCTCCCGCTGCAAAACGTGTCTTGATGAATTCCTTGAACTGTCCGCCCGGCATTCCTTCATATTTCACTTTAATGCCCGGGTTTTCTTTCATAAACTTCTCGTTCAATTCGGGTATCGCCCCAAGCTCTGTACCTGATTTGTACCCTGTCACCTTTAGTTCTACTACCTCTGCGGGTGAAGCTGACGGTTCTGTGGATTGCGATGCCGGAGCCGTTCCGCTAGCGGGAGCACTAGCCTCTGTAGTCTCATTGTTCTTGCCTCCACAAGCGCTCAGTACCAGAACCAACATCATTGTCATTGCCAACAAACCTAACCCTCTTCTTCTCATTGTATAGCCTCCAGTTGGTTACTTATTTCTTCTTCATCCTAAGAAAAAGAGGCGCTCATGGAAATCACGTAAACTTCTTGTTTCTTCTCTTATTTTCGGAACCTTATGATCAGTAGAAGTAAGCCTCTCAACCCTACCTAAAAAAACGAACCGAATCCCAAAAAACCATCCTATAGGCAGCACTGACCACAATGCCGGAAGGTTATGCACGGTCTGTTTCCATACCGGGTCCGTCCCTGTACATCGTCGGAGTTACATCGAATTTCTTCCTAAATAAGGTGCTAAAATATTTCGAGCTCGTGTATCCGACGGATAAACATACCTCGTACATCTTTAGATCTGTATCAAGCAACAACCTGCGGGCTTCATCTAGCCGAATATCCGTCAGGTAATCAATGAATTTGCGGCCCGTCGTATCCTTGAACAGTTCACTCAGATAAGTGGGATTCAGATGAACGAACAAGGCCGCCTGTTCGAGGGAAAAGTCCGGATTCCCATACTCTCTCCGCATCATTTCCTTTACCTTGCTTATAATTTTCCGCTCATCGAAGCTATCTGGCTTAATAAGGGCGACATTCTCGATAAATTGGTCGATGGTGGACAACAACGTGACTGGATCCCCTGTGAACAGCAAGCGTCCCGAAAGTCGGGTAATATCTGCGTTCATCCCCGTGAGCAATGCGGATGGTGTTCTTGAGGCCTGCAAACCGACGAAGAAGGCTACAAAACGGAAGAGGCGTGCAAACTCCCATACCGGATGATGCTCCCTCGCTTGCCTTAAGTCCCGCTGCCATAGCTCCAGTAGATGATTCACTAATTTAAGATCATTCATTTCAATTGCAACAATAAGTCGATTTATACGCTCTGCTTCTTCCTCTGGAATAAACTCTTCTAAGGGCTGCACATTCCGGTACATCATCTCCTGCGCCTGACGGAATGCCGAAGGCAGAAGCCTTAGATCGTCCACTAGCTCGCCATATCCAATAGGCGCCAATTGGACGGATTTTCTGTCTACTTCTTGTTCCCTACATTCCAGCCACGCCATAAGCGTAGTTAAATCACGTCCCGCAACGAATGTCATCTCGCAGACGTTTGACAAAGACACATCCACAGTCTTGAGAATACCCTTATGCGTCTCCTTATAATGAGCCATCCAGTAGGCATTAGGTAGCACTGTCTTCTGATCCGCTGTTTCCCGATCAATATCGCATTGAAATCTGAGGATAACCCCGTAACGAACATCCTCATCAAGCAGCCCTTCAGCATCCAACAATTGCTCTAGCAAACTCATGCTCCCGACCTTCTGGTTAATCGTCCACTCCGACACTGTCTTCTCTAGCCGCAGCCTCGACTGCCGATCGCGCTCGGCGAGCAGCTCCTCCACTTTCCCGAAAGCATCTACCAGTTCGTCCCGTTGGACGGGCTTGAGTAGATAATCGGTCACTCCCGCTCGCAGCGCCGTTTGAATATACGAGAATTTATCGTATCCCGTCAGCATGATCTTGTTAACCTCGGGCTTCTCCTTGTTTAACCTCAGCGCAAATTCCAAGCCACTCATCCCGGTCATACCGATGTCGATGATCGCCAAATCTGGGGAGCAAGATTTCACTTGCTCCCATGCTTGTTCCGCGTCCTCGCAGCTTCCAATGACTTCCCAATGGGGGAGAAGCCTGTTCACCATGCTCGTCAATCCGGCACGGATCGTCTCCTCGTCGTCCACAATTAACAGCTTAGGCATCGCCTTCCGCCCCCTTCATCGTCCGCAGCCGAATTTCAGCGTTCGTCCCGCCATCTGGACGATTTTCTATTCGCAGCCCGTAACCTTGTCCGTAATAATGCTGAATTCTCCTATGAACGTTATTTACCCCGATGTGATCTCCTGTTTCATCAGATTCCTGCGCTTTTAGAGTCGAAATAAGCCACGTCATCCTGCTTTCACTGAGACCGATGCCACTGTCGGCGACTTCGATGATAATATCTTCCTCAATCCTCTTAGCCGACACCCGAATCCACCCTTCTCCCTTCATCGGGGTTAGCCCGTGGATGATCGCGTTCTCGACGAGCGGCTGAACGATCCACGGCAAAATTTCCATCCGCATCAGCTCAGGGGCGACATCGACGATGTATTCCATCTTAGGAAACCGTACGGTTTGAAGACCCATAAATACGTTGACATACTCCAATTCCTTGAACAACGGAATCCGTTCCGCCGTCTGTCGAAGCGACAGTCGGAATAGCTTACCTAGCGAAGCTACCATATCAGCCACTTCGTAATCGCTATTAATCTCCGCTTTCATATGGATCGATTCCAACGTGTTATAGAGGAAATGAGGGTTGATCTGACTGCGCAGAACCTGTACCTCTGCTTGCTGCTGATAGATTTTCATCTTCAACACTTTATTTACGAGCTCTCTGATCTGGAAGACCATGACGTTAAAACTATGTCCAAGACGATTCACCTCATCACTAGATCGCACCTGGAATTGAACTTCGTAATCCCCAACCTCCACGCGACGCATCAACCTTTTCATTTCTTTAAGAGGTTTAATAATCGTAAAGGATAGCAAAGCGAACAGAATGGTAGATACGAGCAGCATAACTCCCGTATAGGAGAAAAGCAGGTTCCGCAAAATACTAAGCTCATCCGAAAGCTGATTTACCTCGATCGCATTCACGACCGTCCATCCTGTAACGGAAGAACGAACATAATGAATCATCGTCTCCTTGCCGTCGATATCATCCGTATAATATCCATACGGTTGTGTCGCCTTAAGCGGAAAATGACTGCGCCTCAGCGAGTCATCAGGGTGATAAACGACTTTATCCTTATCATCGAGAATAATCATCGTTCCTGCGGATTTGCTTTTCATATTGCCGACCAGGTCCCGTAACCCGTCCATGGAAATGTCAAAAAGCAGCACCCCATAGGACTGCCGATTTTTGACATTTACAATACTTCTTGCGTAAGAGAATATGTATTGACCACTGTCGTTCTGCAAGGGATACGGGGAAACGAGCACGCCTTTTCCGTCCTTCGCCAACGAATCCCTGTACCAGTCTTGTTTCTCAAAATCGCTATGATCGATCCATTCTCCATTACCATACTGAGAATAGAGCACTTCCCCATCATTGATCCAGTAAGCACCGAGAACGTCGGAAAAAGGAATGACGACCATAATACTTCGTAGGGCGCGATCGATCGATACCTTCTCCATGAACAAATCCTTCGGATTGCTGCGATCAGGATTCAAGCTCAGGTTCTCCCACACGTCCAGATAGAAGGTCAGGGACAATCGGTCAATCTGCTGGATATAAGTGTCCAGGTTCTTGCTCACTTGATCCGTCAGATTAAGACCATATTCCCCGACCTTCACCTTCAAGTTGTCGTTGTAGCGGTTAAAGCCTAATAACGTCACGATAATGACAGGAATGAATATCGTCAGCGAATATACCGATATCAGCTTCGAATTCAAATTCCAATTACGAAATGGGACTACCCGTAGCTTCATAGTTAACGGCTCCCTATCTAGTTGTTGTGCGTTACCCTTTAACCGAGCCTGCCGCTATGCCTTTAATAATATATTTTTGCAAGAAAAGATACGCAATCAGAAGGGGCACTACGGATAGAACCATGCCGGGAAACAGCAGGGACCAATTTGTGACATGCTCCCCTACGAACATATACAGCTGAATCGTAATCGTTCGTCTTGCCTCGCCTTGCAGGAACAACATCGGAATAATGAAATCATTCCACGTACTTAGAGAAGTGAGAACAGCTACTGTAGCCGTGGCTGGTTTAATGATCGGAAACACAGCCACCCAGTACGCACGAATTTTCGAGCAACCATCGATCCAAGCCGCTTCCTCCAATTCTTTAGGTGTCGACTTCAAGAAACCAGTGAACAGAAATATAGCAAAGGGCAAGTTGATCGCCGTATAAATAAGCACCGCGCCGTGATATGTATTGACTAGATGCAACGTATTTACAAATTTGTATAGCGGAACCATCGCAAGTTGGAAGGGCACCATAATGCCCGCTATAAAGTAAATATAAACCAAATAATATACGCTGCCTGTTTTTCTAGCAAGAGGATAAGATGCTAGTGAACCAATGACGATCAACACCAGTACAGTTAACGCGGTAATAAGCAGCGTATTGCCAAGCACTTGCGTAAAGCGCATGAGCTCCCACGTCTCCACATAATTCCCGAAGTGCAAGGAGGAGGGAAGCGACAGCGGGAATCCCGCCATTTCCTCCGGCGTCTTAAACGTCATCGACAGAATAAAATAGAACGGAATGAAGAATACGATGGCCACTGCGATTGTGACCGCTTCTACGACATAGAGACCCGACGATTTCGCTCTCATGACTCTCCCACCTCTCTCCTTCTAAGCAGTAAGATTTGAACGACGGATATGAGGAAAATAATTAAGAACATAATGACGCCCATCGACGTCCCGTAGCCGAAGTTATCCTTCTTGAACGCCGTCGTGAAGAGCAGCGTCGTAATCGTCTCCGTAGCTTGGAAGGGTCCGCCTTTCGTTGTCACATAGATGATATCAAACGCTTTCAAAGATCCGATACTGGCCAACACGACATTGATCGTCATGGAGGGGGCAAGCAATGGAAAAGTGATGTATCGAAATTTCCGATAGCCTCCCGCGCCGTCGATATCCGCCGCTTCGTACAAGTCACCAGGAATCGTTTGCAAATTTGCTAGGAAAATAATCATGGAGTAACCCACATACTGCCATAACACCATGACTACGATAGCGTACAATGCGAACTTCGGATCTCCCAGCCAGGTTTGTTCCCATCCACCGAGCCCAATAGCTCTCAGGAGCATATTAAGCATGCCTTCCGGCTCGTAAATATACAGCCACGTATAGCCAACGACCAGTGGGCTCAGAATGGCTGGTGCGAAGAAGACCACCTTTAGCAGCGACTTCGTCTTGATCTTGGAGTCGAGTGCTAGTGCAAGTGGAATAGCAAGCCCATTCTGGAAGATGACAATAAGCCCTGCAAAAACAAACGTATTGCGCATCGCCTTCATGAAGGTAGGATCCGTAAACATATGCGCATAGTTACTAAACCCGATGAAATCCATCGTCTTCGTAAAGCCGTTCCAGTTCGTCATACTGTAATAGAAGCTTGAGATGACAGGTCCAAGAAAAATAACGGTGTAAATTAGAAAAGCAGGCGCGATAAAACCGACCCACCACATATGCTCCTTGGTGCGGAGCGACAAGTTCCTCAACGTGACCCTCTCCTTATCCTGATGCGTTACTAAGATGCATCCGTCTTTCATCATAGATATAAGGTTACTAGGGAACGCCTTCGTTAGAAATGATGTAAAATTCATTTCTTTTCTCTTTTTTTCGGCTATATTTCCGGCAAACAAAAATCCCCCATACCATGCTTAGATAGCACGTAAAAGGGGATCAAAGGTGTTATTTTCTATGCGAGATTACCGCCACCAAGCCAGCGAAGGGACTGCCGGGGAACCGACTCTAACGACCTCTCCAATTCTAGGTGTAGCAATAACGGTATTACGTTGTTGTGCAGCACTCGCCGCGCGTTCGACCGGATCTGTCCAGTCATGCAACGCAAGCGTAAAAGCACCCCAGTGAATCGGAATCATTACTTTTCCTTTGACATCGATATGTGCTTGAACCGTTTCTTCCGGAAGCATATGGATCGCCGACCAACGCGTGTCATATTGACCGCATTCCATCATGGTGAGATCGAATGGCCCGTATTTTTCTCCGATTTCCTTGAAATGAGGGCCATAACCGCTGTCCCCGCTAAAGAACACTTTGGACTGCTCGCCTTCGATTACCCATGAGCACCATAACGTCGTATTACGATCTCCGATGCTCCTGCCCGAGAAATGGCGTGCCGGTGCACTTGCCAGCTTAAGCCCCTCAAACTCGATCTCCTCCCACCAATCATGCTCACTGATCTTAGCGGGATCAACACCCCATCTTACTAAGTGTGCACCGACGCCAAGCGGGACGATAAACCTTCTGACTTTATCTTTCAGCTTCTTAATAGAGCCATAATCTAGATGATCGTAATGATCATGCGATAACAGCACCACGTCAATGGATGGAATATGATCAATTTCAATCGGTAATTGTCTGCTGTAACGTTTCCCTCCGAATACAGGAAATGGGGAAGGCGCTATCCCTAACATCGGGTCTATGAAGATCGTTTTACCTTCAATCTGTAGCCATAACGCCGAATGACCAAACCATGTAACCTTTGTGTGTTCATTGGCATGAAGCTGTTGGGGAGTCAGTGGGACGACTTGTATAGGCTCGTTTGGCTTTCCTTTGGGATTGCCTCTTACAAAATCGATAAGTACTTTCATCATCGATCCCAGATTCATATCCATAGATGTTGGAATTTGATTAACAAATTTGCCCCTTACCCGATTAGGAGATTGGTTCATCCGGTGTTTACTCTCTTGTGTTGCTTGTCCCCCTAACGTTGGATAATATCTCACGACTAAATAGCCCAAAATTACGATTCCAGCTAAAATTATAATTGCTATCCACATTTGAATTCCCTCTTTTCACAGCGATATCCGACTTATAAAATGAATACTATCGTTCATCGTATACCGATTTCAATCAGAAATCCAATCGTGAATAAAGGCGTGTACAAAAACGCTTCGTCCCCGAGGAGACGAAGCGTTTGTTCTGAGCTTACTAGCGTAGTTCAGAGTTCTTAATCTTGGCTACCGTACCCGTGCCCCTTGGAGCTTTCCGGGGTGGCTGAAGGCGGCTGATTACCGCCAGTGCCTCCGCCATAGCCTTGGTTACCGTTGCCTTTTTCTTCTTTAACTTTACCTTGTTCTTCTTGCTTAACTTCCCCTTGTTCTTCTAGCTTGATCTTGCCTTTCTCCTCTTGCTTGATCTTCCCGTGCTCTTCTTCTTTCATCTTTCCATGCTCTTCTTGTTTCATCTTCCCATGATGCTCTTGCTCTTCCTCTATCCCTTGACCTGTTCCGCCACCTTGGCCTTGTCCACCGCCAATACCTGTTCCGCCACCTTCGCCTTGGCCACCGCCAATGCCAGTTCCGCCGCCTTGACCTTGTCCACCGCCAATACCTGTTCCGCCACCTTGACCTTGTCCACCCCCAATGCCTGCACCGCCGCCTTCGCCTTGGCCACCACCGATACCCGCACCACCGCCTTGACCTGCACCGCCACCACCTTGACCTGCGCCGCCACCCCGACCTTGGCCGCCGCCTTGGCCTTTTCCGCCTTGGCCGCCGCCCCAAACCCCATATTTTTGCTTACTATACACATACACAAGCGATGAAAACGTCCGTTTGTCTACGTTCCCTGTAACGGGTAGTGCATGCTTTTTCTGAAAATATTTGACCCCTCGAACCGTTGCGTTATCATAGTAACCACTGATCGGTCCGGAATAACTTCCAATCGACACCAACATTCCTTGGATAACAAAAACATCTGGTCCATTCGCGCCTTTGCCCACTGCTGAGCTCAGCTTAGGCATGCTTACCAAAAGGGCGATGGTAAGTATCGCAATCCCGAGTAATTTCCCTGCTAACGATACAATCCTCTTTTTCGAGTGCTGAGAGCCGTGGCTCCCACTTCCATATTCCATCTTCGTAAACATCTCCTTTAGGGTTTGATCATTTTGCCACAGCTTTTACTATTCCCAAAATCTCATTTTTATCCACTAGCGCCCATAAAAATTTAGCACGCTACTCCATCTCCACTGCTCATAGAAATCAGCTCCAAGATCGATGTTCTTGATCCAGACGGAGGGATGCTTGCCGCCTTGACCTGATATTAAGACATCTGATTTGTTTCGATCAGATCTAACCCAGGCAAGCTGATGCACAGACGGAAGGAATTGCGGATTAAAATCACCAAACTGCTTAGGCGGCTGAGTCAACGGCTTAAACCGAGGTCCTTGCAGCTTAATCTCTACCAGATTAGGGAGCGGCTTCGTTGCCGATTGTCCTGGTTGTCCTGCTCCCTTCCACTCCGCTGCTCTGGAAACCACGATATGCTGCTCCCCTTCCCATGTGAAGTTCTGATCTACGTAACCACCTGGCGTATAGGAGACCGGCTTCCCAGAAGGAAACTCGAGCACCTTAAGCTGTTTGTTACTCGTAGCCTCTCTCCCCACGCCTCCGATATAAGCAAGCTTGTCTCCCCGATCTGCCCAAGCAAACCAATCACTATTGTGGACCATCAGATCAATCCTCTTAAAAAATGCCCCGTCCGATGACAAAATACATAGCGTATTGCTATCCGCCGATAACGAAGCGGTAGGTGTCACAAAGAATGCGATCCACTTCCCAGTTGCAGAGAACTTGAACACACTCGTTCCAACGACAAAGTTATCGTCAGATTGCCCTGGAAGCTCATAAAGCGTCTTCGCTTGGTTATGTTCGATTTCCCCCCTCAGTGGTATTTCAACGATGCTAACCGGTGTCCATCCTTCAGGTAGTAGCTCGGCAGCAGACGATGCAATAAACCCATTTCCGTCCGGCAGCCAGGAATAATTGCCGAGGCCTCGTGAGACTTCAGTTGGTTTATCCGGATGATCCACCTTGATCCAATACAGCTTCTGTTCAACTAGGAAGGCGAGACGATTATGCTCTGGCGACCATTGGAAGTTGCCACCGCCTTCCTTCGATACTAGATGGCTCTGTCCAGTCGAGATATGCCAAATCCATACTTCCCGTTCCTCCTGTCCTCTTGTATAAGCAATCCACTCCCCATCAAATGACCATTTCGGATTTCTTATGTATTCACCCTTAGTTAATTGTTGTTCACCACTGTTTGTTTGAATCCACAGATCCCCACCTCTTACGAAAGCTGCTTTGAGAGAAGTCGCAGGCTTTGCCGTAGCAGCTGCAGGACTAACTAGCATCATTAGAAGGGTTAACATACCCAACGCAAGGGAAATTCTTCTCGTTGCAAACATGATGTCTATCTCCTCTAAACGATTATTTGCACAGATGTGCCATATCAACCGTTCTAATTTTTCCACATGATGGCAATATTATGCGAGGGGCATGACATAAAAAAAACCAAGGTACGCCTACTTTCGGCAGTCCCTTGGGGATATCGGGCTATCTATTTTCTGAGCAGCTCCCGAGCTAAAGTGAGTGCGGAGCGCACTTTCGACGCTCGACCATACTTACGGATGTAATCATAATTGGTAAGGATGACTCCAGCATCTTTAATCGCATAAGAGAAATCCTCATCCAGCATCAGTTGGTATTCCCACACCCTTTTCTCCCAATGAGGGACTCTCTCTAACATCTGTTCGTCTTGGACAGCAGGATGAATGTATGTTTCACTAATCCCTTCTGGCAGGTCATACATTTTCGCAATCATAGATTGCTTAAACCGCTCGTAAGTCTCACCTTCCTGAATATGAAAAGGGTGCGATAACAAATAATCCGGAATAGCTACCCCCAGCACACCTGCAAGCGATGATGCTTTGGCCACAATACGCTCCACACCTGCTATCGAGGAAAGCAGCGGGTCTGCAGGATGGACTTTGCGAAACAAACGGAAAGGTAAATTCCACTTCGAGCATTGCCTAAGCACCTGCGGAATATGGCTTCTTCCAGTAGCCATCCCATACAGACTGCCCATATGATTATCCGCATGGGTAAGTTGAATTCCTAATCGCTGGACTGCCTCATATTGGGCGGTGAGCTCCTTCATGACTGCACTCGTGTCGGCCTTGTTCTCAAACTCCTCGACCGACTTATGCATATAGCCACTCTCATCGTGAAGCGAAGGATGATCGGTCAGGCTCTTCCAGCGAATCGCATCAAACTCGCTCGTAAGTGTCAGATGAAGACCAATATTCGCTTGCCCTCTTCGCCTACACCAATCAGCAGCTTCCTCGAAGCCAGGAGCCGGAGCCATCATCGTCGCCGATGACACCTTACGTTCTTCAAGTAAATGCATAATCGCTTTGTTCATCGGAGGGCTTTGCCCGAAATCGTCGCAATTGATAATTAGATGCTTAGGACTCATCCTCAGACTTCCTCTCTAATCTCACGAAGAGGGATACGATAATCGATATGATAAGTAAACCAAATGGAACAACACTAATCAGATACTTGAAGGTCGACTCCGGGTCAGGCCCTGGGTTGTCTCCACTCTCGTAGCCGAATATAAGACCCACGATAAGAAAAGCAACCGCGGAAATCAAACCACTAGAACGTGTAATGAATCCACTAACCGCCGTATAGATACCTTCCCGTCTGCTGCCTGTTTTTTCGGAGTCCCGATCAATAATGATTCCGCTTACAACAGCAGGCGTAACAAGGAATCCCGCTAATCCGAAGCCCACAAGTACACCAGCAAGTATTCCCGATAAGAGGCTTGTTCCAAACCACAAGGGAATAACGGAAAGCGCATAGGCGGCAAGCGATAATCTCCAGCCTTTGACGGGATCCATTTTACGAATAATCCAGAACCACACTCCAACAAGAGGAATGACAGAGACGAAGATAGCGCCGAGTAGAACTGCGTTCTGAGCCTCTGGAATTTTGAGCACATATTTGGCGTAAAAGGGGATCATAGAGCTAAGTAGACCATTAACCGTTTGAGCGAATGAATTCGCGATATTAAAAATCAAAAATGTCCTGTTCTTAAACGTTTCCCGGAATGCCTCCTTGAGACCTAGCTGAGGCAATTTACTCGCTTCTTCGTCTTCTTTAACGTTTCTTAAAAAGATGAGCATTAACACTGCAAAAACCAGTGCATAAACAATCGCCATGTTGCTAAAGCCCATTGCATCGAACAACACCGGAGTAAGAGATGCACCGATCAGTAGAGCGACAATCTGATAGCCTTGTTGGACAGCAGATGCTTTGGCCCGTAGGCGATTCCCCTTGAACAGCTCAGGGAAAAGAGCGCCATAGTTGACCCAAATGACGGTTGCCACCGCCTCGTACAGCACAAGTGCAATGAGGAACCATGTGAACAATCCCATCTCAGACAAGCCTTGCGGAGGAGAAAAAACCATGATGAATGTTAGCATGAATAACGGAATTGCACCAAATATCCACGGACGCCTTCGCCCGTATTTGGTTTTCGTCCGGTCGGACCAATAACCGAATAACGGCTGGTTAACGGCATCCCAAATCAGAAAAATCGTGCGAGCTAACGTCGCCAAGCCGATGCCAAGCCCTAGCTTATCCACGTAATAGTAACTGTAAAAGGAGCTGAAGGCTTGGCTTGGAATCATCATCGCAAGCATTCCGAACGCGTACATCATTGGGGAATTCATATATTTTTGCCTCATACAACATCCTCCGCATTCAAATAAATTTGAACTCGTCTATCTACTAGAATGTATGCAGCAAACCTTCCAATAATGGCTAGGTTATGTTGTATTCCCATGATGAAGAAGATCGGCTTATCCTCCTATATCCGTTAGCAAATGCATGTTTTTTTCTTCTTACCGACACGTCCCATTTTAACAATCTTCTCAATATATTCCGATGCTAGAGGAACTTTGCACGCTGTCTGACCGACATTCACCTGCACTTTGCCAATCATCTCTGCAACTCTAGCCGCCTCTTCATGAAGCAAAGGAACATAAGAGCCTACGATAATAACAAAGTTGTTCATGTTATAGCGTACACGATTCCGCTCCTCATGAACGGCCTCCTCAACCCGACGCAATAGAACACTGATCTCCGCCATATCCAACTGCTCATCCGGTGTGATGGTTATATAATTCCCGTAAGTGCTCCACCCGCATGTCGCGATTTGCTCATGAGGAGATTCGATCCACTCTCTAGCTAACTCAATAGCATAAGGGCTTTCCGCGGCAACTTTGGCCACCGTATACTCAGAGATCATATACCAATAAGCAAGCTTCACCCACTCCTGCAGCGTCTCTTTCGTTATGGTCTTCGGGTTCACGGTCAAGCCCGCCAAATACATGGCATCACTATTTCCAGTTGCATAGAGCGCATTCGCAACTTCCTGGTTCTTCTTCACGTCCTTAACCAGCTTCTTCATATCCCCAACAAGAACACCAAACAAAGGCTCCTGTGCACCGTGACGGAGGAATGTCTTCTTCGTTTGTTCCGTTCCCATTTCTTCTAGCTGAGTCATGACTTCATCAAGTGTTAGGGTCATCTGAACCTCTCCGTTTCTTCCGACTTTATTGTACAAGCATAAACGGCTGCCACCGTCCTTAGGGATGGCGGGGAACGTTCATGTCTGAGACGATTCTGAAAAGGGGAGCGAATCTTATTAGGTCTGAATCGTCAAAAAGCCCCTTCTAGAGCACACATATGCTCTAGACGGGACTTCTTCACCTTCTTACAGGCTCGCCGTCAGGATGCTCAATACATCATCCTTGTTCAGCTGCTTGAAGGTGCCAATCGGGCCGAATTGAGTCGCTTCCTCGGCCATCCGATCCAGTTGCTCGTCATTAATACCGAGTTCCCCTAGTGTCGCAGGTGATCCAATACGCGTAAAGTAAGCGCGGGTCGCCTCTATACCCGCTAACGCGATTTCATCGTCACTCTTACCTGCTGGATCAACATTCCATACCCGTACTGCATATTGCACGAACTTGCTTACACGCTCTTTATATACAAACTTCATCCAATTCGGAAAAATAATCGACAATCCTGCACCATGCGCGATGTCGTAGATCGCACTTACTTCATGCTCAATGCCATGAGTTGCCCAGTCGGTTGTTACACCGTTTGGCAAAGTCCCATTCAAGGCATAGGTACCCGCAAGAAGTAGATTAGCTCGCGCATCGTAGTCAGAGCCGTCGGCAATTGCCTTCTCACCGTTCTCGATGACTGTGAGTAGAATTGATTCCGCGAATCTTTCCTGCAATGGAATGTCTGTCGTTAAACTGAAATATTGCTCAAACACATGCGACATGATATCAACAATTCCGTTAATCGTCTGATTAACAGGCACCGTATAGGTCAGCTTGGGATCAAGAATTGAGAATTGCGGATAGATGAGCTTGCTGCCCAGTCCACGCTTCTGTTTGGTCTCCCAATTCGAGATGACGGCATTACCGTTCATTTCCGACCCGGTAGCCGCAAGAGTCAGTACCGTTCCAATAGGAAGTGCCTCTTGTATAATCGCCTTGTGAACCGTGAAGTCCCACATATCCCCATCGTAGAGAGCCCCTGCCGCAATCGCCTTAGCTGCATCAAGAACACTTCCGCCTCCAACAGCGAGTACGAATTCAACCTTCTCCTTGCGACAAATCTCGATTCCCTTGTTGACCGTAGAAAGGCGCGGATTGGGTTCAATACCGGAAAGCTCATGGACGGTTGCACCAATTTTACTTAGCTGCTCCAACACGTCATCGTAAAGCCCCGAGCTCTTAATACTTCCTCCGCCATAGACGAGCAAGATCCGCTTGCCGTACGGTTTAACTAGTCCACCTAATTGACTAACCTTACCAGCCCCAAAAACAAGCTTAGTTGGATTATGTAGTTCAAATGCGTTCATGCTCTCTATTCCCTCCTAGGTTCATTAATGTGTCGTTCTGACCATAGTTTACCACTGTTACGGAATATAAGCACATTTGGATTCAATCGTATTTACTTTCACTCGTATAATTCCTTGGCCTTAGGTATGGATTTACAGCTTATTGTCGATTTATGTCGTTTTATGGTATTATTCCCCTATCCTATTTCGTTGTCGGAGGCAGATCTTTAGTGAATTATAATGAAACATTGCATCGGAGAAACAAGCTTCTAGTTAACATCATCTGGGGAATGCTAGTATTAGGAATTGTCGTTGATATTTTGACTGGAGCTCCTACAAGTTCGATTATTGTTCTCGTTATCGTAGGTACTATCGCCAGTGGATTAGCAACTGTGTTGACGTACAAGCGTTGGTTGTCCAGTTACATCATGTATGTCATTTCAGCTATCATTACCGTCCTAACACTGTTATTAATCATTACAGGGCCTGTCATTACAACGTATTCGCTTGTGTACATCAATCTAGCGATCATGACCTTGTATAGCAATTCTCGATCAATCGCATTCTCAGGCTTATCCGGAGTTGCTTTGACGAGCTACTTATTCATTAGCCCCTACAAAAACGAACTATTTGGAACGAGTGACTTCTTCACTATGATGATGTATTTGGTGCTTCTCGGCGTTCCTCTGTATGTATCTGCGAGGTTCAGCGAACGATTGCAGGTTGAAGCCTCATCGCAACGCGAGCAAGCCGTCACCGAGAGAAACCGGGCGCAAGGAATTATAGACAAAGTTTCAGTCTCCCTAACCACTCTTAACGATTTCAGCTCTAGCCTTAAGCAGAACATTACCTCCACAAGTTCCATTTCCAAAGAAGTAACCTCCTCCTTCTCTGAGGTCACTTCCAGCATCGAGACCCAAACCTCTAGCATAACTGAAATTAGCGAGTCCATACTCTTCGTTGAGGAAGAGATTGTCTCACTTGCCGCCCGTTCCACACAGATGAAGGAACGTTCGGAAAATTCAGTTAGACTGACGAGTATCGGAAGCGATGAGGCGGTCTCTTTAGAGACACAGATGAATCATGTCCATGAATCGATTGATACGTCCGTTGAGCTCATGAACGAGCTCAATGAACAAAATCAACACATTGGCGAAATCGTCACAACCATCAAGAACATCTCCTACCAAACCAATTTACTGGCGCTTAACGCAGCTATCGAAGCAGCGCGTGCTGGTGAGCATGGCAAAGGCTTCGCCGTCGTGTCCCATGAAATTCGCAAGCTAGCTGAATCTTCCAAGCAATCCACGGAGCAGATCGAGAGCATCCTAGAGATGATTCGCTCGAAGACAACTCAAGCTACCGAGCAAGTCATTCAAGGTCAACAAACCGTGATTGAAAGCAGCTCAGCGGTCAAGAATGTAGCCGAAATTATGCGTTCATTAGCGGATGACTCGAAGCAAGTCGACCTCCAATCGACGGAGATGAATCGCTCAGCAGATGATCTCACTCACCAATACAACAAGATTACGGATCAAATCGTGACGATAGCTGGTACGACCGAACAGAACATGGCATCTATCCAAGAGATGTCCGCCAGTATGACAACCCAAGATTCAAGACTCAGGGATATCGCGGAAAGCTTCTTACAGTTGGACAAGCTTGCTTCTGAATTGAATAAAATGACCGATCGTTGATGCTCGTAAATTAAAGAGCCACCCATTCAATTCTCAACTACATTGAATGGGTGGCTCTTGCTATTATTAAAGCTACACCGGCAAGGATACCTTCTCGCCTTTTTGCAGCTGATACATCTTATAGTAACGACCCTCTAGCTCCATAAGCTGATCATGATTTCCTCGTTCAACGATTTCCCCACGATGTAGCACGAGAATCTGGTTAGCCTCACGAATCGTAGATAGCCTATGAGCAATAATAAGTGTCGTTCTACCTTCGCTAACGACCTTCAGCGCTTGTTGGATCAAGCCCTCTGTCTCACTGTCAATGCTAGCGGTTGCTTCATCCAGGATGAGAATGGATGGATCAAATGCCAACGCACGAGCAAAGGAGATCAATTGTCGTTGACCGGATGAAAGTGTGCTCCCCCGCTCCACCACTGGCTCGTCATAGCCATTCGGTAGCTGCTCGATGAACGATGCGGCACCGACATCCCCTAGTGCTTTTTTTACCTGCTCAAGCGAGATCTCTTGATTGTAGAGACTCACATTGAACTTAATATCACCAGCAAACAAATAAGGGTCCTGCAATACGATGCCCATGTGCTTACGCAGAGCTTGCTTGGATATCGTTGAAATGTCTGTACCATCGATTGTTATCTTGCCTTTCCCGGGCTCGTAGAAACCTAGCAGTAGATTGATGATCGAGCTTTTACCGGAACCCGTGTGACCCACCAACGCGACCGTCTCACCTTTACGTGCCTCGAAGGAAATTCCTTTTAGAACATCTACACCTTCGTTATACGCAAATGTGACGTCATCGAATTTAACAATTCCTTCTGGGCGACTTACCTGCTCAGCATTCTCGATCTCTTCGCCTTCCCTATCCATAACAGCGAATACCTTCTCTGCGGACACGAACGCCCTCTGGGCATTGGTGAGTTGATCGAATATCCCAATAATCGGATTAAATAACCTGCCCAAGTAATCAATAAACGCATAGAACACACCGAATGAAATTCCGGCATTCTGAATGGAGCCGCGACCGAAATACCAGATGACGAACGCCGTGACTAAGCCACCAATCGTTCCCACAATATTCCTTGAGGACAAGGAAAACACGCGAAACTGTTTAACCTGGTTCACATAACGATCTTCGTTCAACTGCTCAAATTCCTGAAGAGTGACCTTCTCCCGACGAAAAGCCTGAATAATAGGCATCACATTAATTGATTCATTGATCATGGCATTCATATCACTTAATCTGGCTCGCATAATCGCAATATACTTCTTCGAGTACTTCAGATGAACATACATAATAAACACGAATAGCGGCGGAAGGAGCAGAGTGAACAAAGCAAGCTGGGCGTCTAATATAAATAGAGCCACAAAAATTCCCGTAAGTTGAACGAAGCTGACGACGAAGGTAGCCATGAAGCTCATGAACAAGTCACGAACGGCTTCCGTATCATTAGCAATTCTCGATACAACTTGCCCGATCGGCGTGTTATCGAAGTAACGAAGTGGAATTCGCTGAATATGTCGCATAATATCCATACGCATATTCTTAATAATTCTAAGCGCAGTGGCCTGCAAAACATAAGATTGCGTAAAATTACTAATTCCAGCAAGCAGAATGAGTCCGATGTAGAGGGCAAGCAGCCCTAATACAGGCTCTATATCGTTCGTCCGAGTGTAGAGATGCTTATCAATAATCGTCTTGATGATATAAGGACCACCAAGCTCTGCTCCAACAGCGCAGCATAGCACAATAATCGCACCGATAATCCGGTACTTATAGACGAGGGCGTAAGACAGCAGCCTTCTCGCCGTTGATCGTTTGGGATTCATAAAAGCCTCCTTCTATAGGATCAGGGATCCACATGCGATGCGTACTTTTATTCTTCCAAGCTCGCTTCCATCTGCTGCCGCTCCCATTGTTCCTTATACCAGCCAGCATGTAGCATGAGCTGCTCATGCGTTCCCTCTTCACGAATCCGGCCGTCATCCAGCACGACAATCCAATTCGCATGACTAACTGCAGAGAGACGATGCGTCGTAATCATCGTTGTTTTGCCAGCACGTTCCTGACGGATCTGTTGGACGATCCGACTTTCCGTCCGGGCATCTACTGCAGACAAGGAATCGTCCAACAGCAAAATTTCCGAGTCTATCAATAGGGCTCGTGCAATGGCAAGCCTCTGCTTCTGTCCTCCAGACAGCATAACGCCATTCTCGCCAACTATTGTTTCTAATCCTTCTGGCATCTGAGCAATGTCCTGCGTGAAAGACGCCATCTCAATCGCACGAGCAACTTCCTCCGGTGTCGCATCCGGTTTGCCAAGTCTAATATTGTCCCGAATCGATTTGGACAATAGAAGATGCTCCTGCGGAACATAAGCGATCCAGCGCTTCATCTGATCTATTGAAATATTTTCAACAGGGGTATTTGAAATGAAGAGCTTCTGTTCCTCAATCGGATATTGCCTCAGCAATTGCTTTAAGAGTGTGCTCTTCCCGCTTCCCGTTTTACCGACTATGCCTAACGTTTGGCCACGTTCCAGTTGAAAGGCAACGTTATTCAGGCTAGGATGGGTGGCCGTTGGGTAGGTAAAGGTTAACGCCTTCATCTCGATACGTGTAGGAAGTTCGATCTCAACCGGCTTGATCGCATCCTCCACATCCACCTTCTCCGTCAATACGGTTTCCAGACGATCCGCCGAAGCACTACCCCTTTGTAATACATTTATAAATTCGCCAAATGAAATCATAGGCCAGATGAGCATTCCCAAATAGATGTTAAAGGAGATAAGCTGACCGAGCGTAATTTCATCATGAAAAACCAGATAAGAGCCATAACCGATTCCAATACAGTAACTCACACCTACGATAATCGAGATCAGGGGTTGGAACAACGCATTCAAGATAGACACCCGTCTGTTCTTGTTCATCACATCTGTAGTCATCCGATCGAAAGCGTTAAGATCATGCTCTTCCTGTACATAGGAACGAATGACTCGGATACCGGAGATGGACTCCAGAGCATGCTCATTCATCTTCCCAAAGGATTGCTGAGCCGCAAGAAAGCGTCCCCGTACCTTAGTGCCTAACTTGCTAATGACAAATACGAGGAGCGGCAATGGAAGGAGTGCGGCAATCATCAGCTTCACACTTATGAAGGAAACCATCATGAAGATAACGACAGATACCCCCACCAGAGTATTCACGAGTGTCATCACGCCATAGCCTGATGTTTGTCCAATCGCCAAAATATCATTGGTAGCAAGCGCCATGAGCTGACCTGTACTATTACGTTGGAAAAACGCAGGCTTCATCCTCGTGAGGTGTTTCAGCAGCCTTGATCTCAGTAACTTCTCAATTAATGCAGAGTTCCCAAATAAGGTCGTAATCCATATGTAGACCATTATGTAAACCAGTATTGCAAGTCCGACAAGGATGAGAACCGTTTGATTTAATTGCGCCGATGTCAGCGTCTCTTTTCCCATTACATCGATCATATTTCCGATCAACCTTGGAGGGATCATGGACAATAGACTGACCGCGGTCATTAAACCAATCGCTATCGCATAACTCCCCCATCTTTCCTTGAAAAACCACTTCAGACGGATAACGAAAGACAACGTTCTCCCTCCCCATTTTTATTATTTGAGCGCATGATTCGATATTACAGTTTCATCCTGATGAAGTCTACGCTAACATTAAATTCCTTTTTACAAGTTACCTATTGTGTGCCCCATACATACTTTATACTTACTCATTCGCCTAATTAGTCAGGGGTAGAGATACTATGAACGATCTAAGAGCAACATTGATATCCATTCCGAAGGATGCAGCAGCCCATCCGGAGGCCAATCTAGAATGGTGGTACTGCTACGCCTTTATTAACGGTAGCGGTGGACGCCGGTATGCCTTGATGATCTCTTTCTTCCGTGTCGGAGAGCTGTCCCGAATCAAGGGACACTATTTGATTTATTCCCTCATTCGGTTGGACGAACCAGGATTCATTTCCCGCTCTTACCTTGACCGTTCCCTGTTTTATCATATGACCGGATTATATCTCCCATCCTATTTCCTATTCAAACCAAGCGATTGGCAGACGTGGGAGCAATACGGAACGCTATTCAAAGGCAAGCTTCCCACACCTCATTCTTGGATCAAGGACATATCCATGCACTCGCAACCAACCGCCATTCAATACGGCCACGCTGGAATCACCTTCATAGACGACGTGAGCCAGCAGTTTACGCTCCATATTGATGATCCCGAAGTACGTGTAGACCTCACATTCACTCCAAGTAAACCATTGACAGCCATTGATGAACAGGGCACATTGAACGGCCTCTATTATTATTCCTCTACCCGAAATACGATCACGGGACATATTCACCATGAGGGGGGTACGGATCAAGTATCTGGGGAAGGCTGGTTTGACCATCAATGGGGACGAAATTACGAGCTTCTCAAAGGGGAAGGCTGGAATTGGTTCGGGCTTCAATTGGATGACGGACGAGAGCTGCTCATTAACCAGCTACATGCAGCCAAATCAGCCACAACGCCGTCGTCTCCCACAGCAATACTCATTCTTAAGGACCAGGCTTCAATCTCGATAAACAATATCAAGATGAGGCCCCTGAGGGTTTGGCGAAGCTTCCAATCCGGAATGTCCTACCCCGTGGAATGGTACATCTCCATCCCCGATTACCAGCTCGAGCTACATGTCATCCCTGCCTTTGATAACCAAGAAATGCTAATTATCGGTCCAATTCGCGCCATATGGGAAGGAGCTTGTTTAGTCACCGGCCTTGATCATAGCAACAATACGCCAATTAATGGGAAGGGCTTTGTCGAGCTGGCCGGCTTTGCCAAATATGCGAAAGCATAAAGACATAACCGAACAATCGTTACACTCACAAGAATGATTCGTTGAGATTCCTACTGGGTAACAATCACTAACGCATCGGATATTTAATTAGCCGGGAAAGGGGTGGTTGAGATGCCAATTCAACAACGCAACATGGATATCGAAGAAGTTCATGTCGAGAAAAGAATCAATTCCAGCCAAGTCGCATCTACGTTCATTAAATATGCTGCCTATGTGATTATTACTCTAGGAATTTTATACTTCTTGGCGTATTACGTACTTCCTAAGCTGTAGGTGGAATGGGGGGCTACCTCGTTTAGCAGGAGTCCGCTCTCATTGTCGCTTTTTTCGACTAAGGTGGAGCGTGAGACACACCCACTCTCACAGCGAGAACAAAGCCCTTCAGCATCACTAACGCTAATTACGATGCTGGAGGGCTATTACTCGCTGATGCTATCTTCTACTCCGCTTCCGAATAATGCTCCTGACAGAAGGCAGCCAGTGCAGCTTCCTCTTCCGCTTCAAGATCGAGGTCGAGGTGACGTTCCGTGGACTTCTCGATCAGGTCGTAGTTCACAATACTCCCCTGCTCCCCATCGACCTTGTATACCACTTTAATGAATATCCCCTGCTCGGAGTAAAGCTCGTCATCCTCCTCGAGCTCCAGATCAAGTAGAAATTCATAACGCTTCCCCACTAAAATCTGAAAAGGGTCCTTAACCAGCTCAACGCTGTATTCTGCGATCGTAAGCATTTCCTCATCCTTCCTATCTCTATTCCCCCATTATACACGGATCGAGTCACTAGAACGAGAAGCCTCCATCGTTATAACCTGTCGAACGGGTACCATTTCGAGAGGTAGCCCGTTTTCTTTAGGACATGCTCCGTGAAGGGATTGAGCTCCGATATGGGTTCATATAACGAAAAGTAACGAAGCTCCAGTCCCTCATCGTCATTCACTCTGGGCGTGCCTTCGACGTTCATCGCCTCGTAAACGGCCATCACATTGTAGATCTCATCCCCGTGAGGATACTTGTAATACATGTCTTTCCCGGAGAGTAGGTCAACAAACCGAAATTCCTCTGCCCTTAATCCTGCTTCTTCGTAGAGCTCCCTGCCGGCGGCCTCTTCCAACGATTCTCCCAGCTCTAACGCGCCTCCGATTGTTCCCCAATCCTGACTATCGGAACGCTTTTGCAGCAACAGATGTCCCGCCTCGTTAAACACGAGCACGCATGCCCCTGGCATGAGCAGCGGTTGCGAGCCCACCTTTTCTCTTAGATCCATAATGTATCCCATGTCGCTCTCCCCTTAATGCGGCATGCCCGCAATTTCATTTAACGCCTTCTCGGCACGGAAAACGGAAACGTTGAACGACGACCACCGGAGATCCTCGACCTCGATCGTCTCCCATTTGTTAACCAATAAATTTTTCATATCCGGGTATTCATGCTCGCTGAAGTTAACTAACGTCGGGATGGCATCCGCGGACAAGCTGCTTAAGTAATGCAAGTCGATTTTCCCGGTTTCTTTGTACCGCTCGATGTTGTTCTCTGCGATCACCCGGTCCATTTCAACATAATTAATAAATACATACGCCGCCAGACTAATGACGATGTAACATTTCGCCAGCGGGAGGATGTGCATTCTGACTCTGACCGCGGCAATGACCAGCAGAACGGCCAGATAGATCATGAACGCGTGCACCAAAAATCGGATATAGGTGTATCCGTAAACCTCTTCATATAGCACGAGTCGCATGTATGCGGAATACAGCATGACCCCAGAACATCCGATTAGGATGTAGAGCAGAGCTGCTATTCGTCTTCGCGACATGTCTCCTTTAACAAGCGTTATCATAAGAAGGGCAAAATTAATGACGGAAACGGCCACTAGCTCGAGGAATCCGCTCCTCGCGTATTCCGCGTAAGTTTTCCCATCCGGTAATCCCCCGTCCCATGCGCCGAACAAATAGGAGAACTGAACCGCCACGAACAGCACGTACACCGCGTTCACCGAGAGAAGTAACGTCGTCAGAATGATCGAATCGATCTTGGCAGGGTCGTGCTCCCCGCTCTCCTGGAGCTTCCCAGCCGTTCCGGTCTTCACGCGTCTCGGCTTAACGAACCCCCAGAGGTAGCAGAAAAATAATACTCCACACAAGATGATCCATACCCCTCGCGAGAACCCTTCCCCTATCGAAAGGCTGTTTATCCATCTCGGAGCTCCGTTCACGAATCGATTAAATACACCGTCCGCCGAAGCTAATAAAGAAATGACGATAATGAGCAGAGGCATGGCGATGAGCAGTCCGATGAACACCTTGCCTAACGTACTCTTCTGCTCCGCTCCCATTTTTCTCGCAGTTGAGACCTTGAATATGCGGAACACCGTCGGAATATGACGTAAACTTTGCGAGAACACATGGTCGAGAGCGTCATTGACGATTCCGAAATTCCACCAAGCCAACCGCTTCGCCCCGCGCATGTAGGTCACATGAATGAAAATCAGAATCGGGACGGCAACCAAATTTAAAGAATACAAAATGGGATTCGAGAATAACGCATATGTTACCGAGAGCATTAGGATGACAACGAACATGAACCATCCGAATCCCGTAGTCTCTCGCAGTCGATCTCTCCAATCATGGAAAAGATACATATACATCAGAATGACGAACAAGGGATATGAAACTCCGGGGACGTTGTCATAAAACAAATACTGATGGGCAAAAGCGAGAACAAAAGCACCGATCAATGCTACCACGGATCGCCCCATGGGCTTGCGAAACGTGTTCAAGTAGATCACTCCGTTTCCTCATGTCTATCTACCGCCTATTTTAGATGTTAAAATAGGAAAATAAATAGAAATGTGCAGGAGATAAATTTCCTATTTTATACGAAGACGAAGAAATTCGATCCACTGAAGGAGGTTACCGCATGAAACTGCATCAGCATTTCCTGCAGCTTCACTCCCGTTTCGGGAGCCAGGACAGCGTCGAAACGACATTGGAGGAAATCGGCAAGCTGCTCGATTGCACCCCACGCAACGTGACGAATATCATTCGCTCGATGAGCAACGACGGATGGATTTCGTGGGAATCCTCCCGTGGACGAGGGCGTCGATCTACGCTACGTTTCCTCGCGCAACCTGAGGAAATCGCGGTGCAGTCCATGCTCCAAGCGATTAACCGTAAAGAAATAACGCGAGCCATCGAACAGATTCGCATCCATAAACAATCATCCACACTACAAGAACATCTGCAGGGCTGGCTACTCACTTATTTCGGTCACCACGCCGAAACGAACAGCGACCGGCAGATCGACACCTTACGGCTGCCGATTCGGCAGCCGTTACACACGGTCGACCCGCTGTACATGAATTTGTTAGCGGAATCGTTCGTGGCTAGCCATGTATTCGACGGTCTAGTACGGCGGACGAACGAAAGCGACGAAATTCTGCCGAGCATTGCCCATGCGTGGGAAACAGATGAACACCGCACACAGTGGACTTTTTTCCTCCGTAAGGAGGTGCTGTTCCACCACGGCAAGGTGTTGACCGCGGAAGATGTCGTCTATACGTTTGAGCGACTGATCCGCTCTTCGCGCAGGACGCTGTACAGCTTGATATATAAGCAAATCAAAGCCGTTCGCGCCCTCAACCCGACGACTGTAACCTTCGAGCTGGAGGAGCCCAACGAGCTGTTCCTCCCTTTCCTATGCACTAGCCGTGCGGCGATCGTTCCTAAAGACCTGAATCAGATAGGGAGCTTGAGATTCGGAACGGCCCCGCTGGGAACGGGACCTTTCAAGATTTCCGAGATGCATGAGGGCATATGCGTTTTGGAGGCGTTCACTCCCTATTTCCAAGGGCGAGCGCATCTCGATCGAGTCGAGATCGTTCATGTGCCGTGGGCAACGGAAGAGGCCGGAGCGAACGCCACTTCCGATCTCCTCTCTCCTTTCCACATCATCCATAACCCTTCTGCTGCAGACGAAACCCGAAGCCATATCCATTCGGATACGACCGTCCGGAAATTTTTCACGTGCAACACGCAGAAGGTCGGACCGTTAACCGATCCGACCGTTCGTGCGCATTTATTCGCTTCTCTTCAAGGGGATAAGGAACCCTTAAAGTCGGACATTCCCGCTTCCGATCGTACATGGCCGATCCCTATCCAAATCGCGACGATTCCTCCATACAAATTGGATGCGGAGTTACTTGCCGACAAGCTGGGACAATCCGGTTATTCATGTACGGTCGTATCCGTATCTCCGGAGGAATTCAAGGGAAATGTGCGGTTGGCCTCGGATCTGATCCTATTCTCGTTGTTCCGGGATCAGGACGTACAGCTCCGCTTATTCGACCTCTACCTGACGATCGCCGAACACGTCGATTCCCATATGCGGATCGACATCGAGCAAGCGTTACAGCGTATCGCCCGGGAATCCGATCCCGCCGTTCGAGCACGTCATCTCGATAAAATCGAGAGGCTACTTATTCACGAGCATCAACTATTTATTATCTCAGAGAGACCTTTGCCGACTGCCCATTTGCCTTCCGTTCGCGGTGTAACCTTCAACTCACAGGGCTGGGTAAATCTCCGAACAATTTGGTTTCCTCCGTCAATCACGTAAGAATAGCTCCTTCTACTCAGGGTTGGACTGCCGGAATAATAATCTGGTCGATCAGCTCACCAGAGCTGGAGCCCTCTCGCGAATCTGCATCTGACGTGACGACAATGACGATGTTCCATTCCGGTATGATCCGAATATGCTGGCCTCCGTAGCCATTGGCTTCATATTCGAATACATCCTTACCCGCCTTATCCTTCATATCGGGTAGCCAGAATAAATAACCATAGTCGGTATGGTCATCTACTTTCACCTGCTTTTTCACAGACTCCTCCACCCAGCTTTGCGGAATGAGGCTCTTCCCTTCCCACATCCCCTTCTGTAAATACAAATAACCAAACTTAGCCATATCTCTTGGTGTTAAGTTCAACATCGTCCCTCCTGAATACACGCCTTGCGGATCTGTGCTCCATCCGTAATTAGTAATACTCAATGGACCGAATAAATTCTGTATCGCAAATTCCTCCGTCGACATCCCCGAGACCTCCGTTATAACAGACGACAGCAAATGAGGAAGCCCTGTATTGTATCCAAATGTGGTTCCAGGCTCTTGAAGCAAGGGCCTGCTCAATGTATAGGCATTCCAATTCGCACTTTGAAACCATGACATAATATCATTGTCCACTGACTCCAAGCCACCGGTCAAAGTTAACGCCTGCCGAATCGTAAGGTCTTTCTTACGCGGATCGTCCATATTCATAAATAAGTCGGGTAATAAGTCTGCTAGCTTCTGTTCTGTTGATTGAATAAGTCCTTTGTCGATCGCGATGCCGATCAAAGCCGATAAAAAACTCTTCGTTACTGAAAACACTCCCGTTGGGGTATCTTGCGATTTGTTCTGATAGTATTTCTCATAGACAAGACGACCGTCTTTGACGATGAGCACGCTATACGTTTTGCCATGCTTAGCAGCTACCGTGGCATCGATTTTTGCGAGCGCTGTCTCATCCAGCCCCATTTCCTTAGGCGCTGCCACCGTCCATTCGAATGCAGTGCTCTCATTATTCGTGTTGCTCGCATTCGATGTCGTCTCCGGTACCTTTTTACTACAGCTAATCAACACCATAAGCAACACTACCGTAATAACCGATATTCCCCATCCTAATCTACGGTTCATTTTCCACACCCTTTCACCGACCCTTTTATTGTCATTATTTCAAAAATTGTAATAAAAAGATAGATAAAAGGCGTTTAACTCAACCAAAAATAACTAATTGTAGTAATATTGATTAATGATAACTAATCACACCATTTGGAGGGATAAATGTGACGATAAGAGAACTTGCGTTTCTAGCATTACGAGTCCTATCGATCTATTTATTTATTTTAGGACTTAGCCATCTGACCAGCCTGTTAGATTTTACTATACCGACATATTTACAAGTGATTGAGCACGATACGACTTACGCTGAAGTATTTCTCATCATCGGAATACCCACTTTTGTTCTCCTTGTAGGTGGTGTTATTCTTTGGATTTTTGCAGAAAAGCTTTCATCGTATATGGTACCAAAAAGCTCAACTGGATCTGGGAATTTTCCTACGAAAGAGCTTGAAGGATTTGTATTATCCGTAATCGGACTCATACTTTTGATTTTATCTTTCACCAGTATCGTGCGGTTAAGCATGAGCTATATACACCTGATCAACCAAGAAATTGGATTCGATAGGAAAACCTATATTTACCCCCTAGTAGAACAAGCGATTCGACTTCTCATCGGTATTATTTTGTTGTTTAAGGCTGAAGGACTAGCTCTAATGCTAAGAAAGACAAGAAATCTTGGATTAAAGCATCTCAGTAAAGAAAAATAAATAAGAAAGTGACCCAAGCAAAAAACGGGTATCCATAGCCTAACACCTTTTTTCTAAGTGTCCGGTCTATGGGTACCCGTTTAGTATTCATCTTATTATCTTGGGGTTACTGCATTATCAACAGAGGTCACAATCACAACCTCAGCATTCGTTATACCTGGTAACGACCTCGTCATGATTGGGGAATGGTATGCCACAATTTTCGTGCCCACCCTCAATTCAGTTCCCGATGAGAGCAAAGGGATCACTTTTGAACAGCCCCTTCAGGCTCTGACATTAGATTAATAACCGGTATACATCTGGCCGACGATCATAGAAGGGCGCAACTGCACCATGTGCTCTATTGTCCCAAAGCTGACGAAATTCGACCTCTGCGAGAACGATCATATCCTTATTAAGTGTTCCGATCTTCATGATCCCATCGGCCTCGAATGGCAAGTCACAGGGCGTAAAGACACCCGCTTGACTGTAGCCCGTATCTACCTGAGGTCGATCCTCGGATAAAGTCCCAACAAGTCCGCTCAATACAACGAAGAGCTGGTTCTCAACCGCTCTCGCCTGACAGCAATATCGTACACGATGATAGCCATAAGCACTATCGGTATAGGAAGGACAAAGAATCATTTCCACGCCATGAAGCGCTGCTGCCCTAGCTAGCTCTGGAAACTCGATATCGTAGCAGGTCAGGATCGCCATCTTGCCCCATTCGGTTTCGAATACATTCAAATCGTCCCCTGCGACTAGAGGCCAGCGAATCTGCTCCTCCGGTGTCAAATGCACCTTGTTTTGCGTTTCGACTCGTCCATCTGGGAAGAATAGAAATGCTTTATTCACGTATTCATCCTCTTGACCTTCCACCTTCTCTTGCCCTTTCACTTCAGCAGCCTTACAAATATGAGTCCCCGCTAGAATAGCGATGTTCCATTCCGCACTCTGCCGCTTAAAGAACTCCACATACTTGTCCGTTAGCTGAGCCAGAAAGAGACAAGCCTCGTCATGCAGCATGGACACCTCAAGACTTAAAAGATGCGCGGTCATATACTCGGGAAACAAGATCATCGAAGCACCCTGCTCGGCTGCGTCTGTAATCTTCTCTGCAATTCCCGTCCAAAATTGCTCTTCAGACTCAATATCGGTGAGTCCGTATTGGGTCATTGCGATCGTTAGCTTTTTCATATGCACCTCTATGATTTCGTACGAATTTGTAAGGAATAGATGTCAGTTCTGCGGTCATGGAACGAAAGTGCATCACTCGATTTGCGATACCGCTGAAGGGTTTCCATATCTACCTCAGCCATCATCACGGTCTCTGTATTCTCGCTGCACTCTCCCGCAATCCCATCGCGTGGAAATGCAAAGTCCGAAGGCGTATAGATTCCCGATTGCGCGTATTGAACATCTACATTGTCTACATGAGTGAGATTCCCAACTGTACCCGCGGTAACAATAAACACCTGATTCTCAATCGCCCGAGCTTGCGCGCAATATTTGACCCGTAGAAAAGTCTGCCTATCCTCCGCACAGAAGGGAACAAATATAATTTGAGCCCCTTCTTCTGCTACGATCCGAGAAACCTCGGGGTACTCAATATCGCCGCTGAGCTGGATTGATATTTTACCGCAATCCGTATCGAATACCTCCAGCTCCGTCCCGCCATTAATCCCCCACCACTTGCGCTCGTTCGGGGAAATATGTAGCTTGTATTGCTGTTCTATCGTTCCGTCCCGACGGAATAGGTGAGCTACATTATAAATCCGGTTGTTATTCTCAATAAAATGAGAGCCACCCACAATATTCACATTATATTTAACCGCTAATTCAGAGAATAGCTCCATATAGTGAGGCGTATAGGTGCTCAGCTTCCTTACCGCTAAGCTCGGTGAACGCTCATCTAGGAAGGAGAGCAGCTGCATTGTAAAATTTTCTGGGAAGACAGCGAAATCTGACTTATAGTCCGACGCTACATCGACGTAATGCTCACATTGTGTGGCAAATTCATCAAAGGAATCGATCTTCTTCATCATATATTGTATGACGCAAATACGGACGGGAAAAGACATTTTATAATGAGTCTTATTAATGCTTGGCTTGTATTCGATATTGTTCCATTCAAGCAAAGCCGCGTAGTTCTCAGAATCCACATCATCGGACAAGTAATTGGTGATGATCCGCTTGAGCGTGAAGCCATTCATCATCTGGAACGTGAGTACAGGGTCGTAAATGTTCTGCTGCAGCACTTCCTCTGCATACTCTCTAGGCGTCATTGTATCACTGTAATGGTGATAGCCCGGAATGCGTCCGCCCACGATAATACTTTTCAGATTCAGGTGCTCTGCCAGCCGCTTTCTTGCTTCATAGAGCCTTCTACCGATTTTCATACGCCGGAAATCAGGGTGCACCATAACTTCCATTCCATATAAATTCCCACCACGTGGATTGTGATTGCGAATATATCCTTTATCCGTAATTTCCGAATAAGTATGTTGCTCTAAATAATCGTCGAAGTTCACGATCAGGCTTGAGCAGGAACCTATAATTTCCCCATCCAATTCGACGCAGATTTGCCCCTCAGGGAAAGTGCGTACATGGCTCTCTAATTGGTCTATCTTCCAAGGACCCATATTGGGAAAACAAATATTTTGCAGGGCAATGAGGTTATCGAAGTCTGTGCGTACAATGTTGCGGATAATAACCTTCTTCTCAAACTGGGAGATCTGATCTGTTGACATATAGATAGCGACTCCTTAGTATGACTTTATTTATATTATACCCCAAGACCCATACTAATCGTATTATTGGGATGTTGACTCTGTGTTAAAGAAAACGGCACTGCCACATGGGCAATGCCGTTTCGCTATATTATCATTATTCCAATTTCATTAAATCGATGACGACCATCTGATGGCATTCCAGCTTCGGAACGGCGTAATCGATTCGTCCTTCGTTCTGTTCGAAGGAGATCGGAGTCATCTGCGGTGCTAAGTATACTCGCTCCGCTTTCCGCCCTTCAAGAAGCAGCGATACCGAAACATCGTATACGGGCAAAATATCCTCGATAATCTCGACGTCCTCGCCTCGCTTGACCGGAGAAGCATAGAGCAAATGATTGACGATACGCCCTTCGGAGGCTTGCTCTTGAAGAGTGACAACCCCTTGCGCTGGCAAGCTCGTCGTAAGCGTCTTACTAGGCAGCAGCCTGTTTAACGCATAGACGACCGACTCTTTATGCGCCAAGCTGCCTTTCACCGCATAATCCTCAAACACATTCCAAGCGATATAGATTCCGTTGTCGCTCTCGACCATCCCTGGACCGCCGTCCTTCGTGCTGTTAGGCGTGTGCTGATGCGAGCAGAAGGTAAACACGTCGCGGTTGAAGTAAGGATCCTCGCGTCGTCCTAGCTCCGTTCCACCGCTCAATTCGATTTTCTGGCCTTTCGCGTACATGATGAATGCTGCACCGCCTAAGCTAGCAAGAGGGAATCCGGGACGGAAGTAATCCGGCTGATACGGGTTGTCCATAACGTGCTTGACGCCAAGGTCGATCACGAATTCTTTCCCCTCTGGGTCTAATCCAGATTTCCCTGTTGCGAGCACTTTGCCCCCATGCTTGAAGAAATCTTCAAGCTTATCCTTAAGCTTGCCAGACACCACGATTTGATCGGGCAGAATCAATACCTTATAAGCATTGAAGTCGACATCCAGATCGACTACATCGAATAAGAACTTACCTTCCAGCAGCATCCGCACGGCACCCGCATCGGCGCGCCCCGTAAACATGGAGCTATCGTTGCTGATCCCTACCCCAGCCGCCTCAGACGTAAGCAAGGCAACGTCCGCGATATTGACCGTATCCGTGATCCAAGCCTCTTTCCGCTCGACTTCCGAATAGGCGGCTCCGATTAGCTCATAAGTACCCTGATCCATCGCCCCTCCCGGAGGAAGCTGGTCTCCAATGGAGCAACGTGCGCCGTTGGCAAGGCTTAGTGCCGTCTCGTAACGCAAAGCGTTCGGATGCTTGTATCCGCCGAACTCTCCCCAGAACGTATGGAACTTGCCAGTCATCCCCAAGAAGTCCATTCCGAGCAATTGGGCATATCGGGCAGAAAGCGGGAAGTGGTCATAGCCCCATCCGCCCGTTGGCAGAGATTCCAGCTCAAGATGCGAATTCATCGCGGCCAGATCCCTACGTCCTTGAGAGATGTGTCCCGCATTATGGAAAATTCCCATTCCCGGTTTAATCGCATGGACAGCCTCCTTAATCCGACTCGTATAATTCGCATAAACCTTCTCGCCCAATGCGATAATGTCGGCTTTATTGCGAGGATCCTTGCCATCTGCTCTCAAATCTGCGACGCAATTATGGCAATAACAAGTCCGAACACCTACGATGTCGAGGAAAATTCCGTCGCCGTCGTATTTGCGAACGACTTCCTCCACTTGGCTTACGAGCAAGTCCAGGTAAGGGGAATTCAGGCAAAATTGATGCCATCCGGCCGTCATGAAGCCCTTCACCCAGTTTGTTTGGTCGTTCTCGTCCCTCATCAACCAATCGGGGTGGCGACGGGCCAGCTTCTCGTCAAATCCGGCTGACACATATACCGGCGTTTTCACGCCGATCTCATGCGCGGCTTCAATCTGTGCTCCGAGTAAATCGAAATCCAAATGGGGATGCATCTCGTTCGTTTTCGAAGGAAAATACGCCCAGCCATGATGGCATTTGGCGAATATCGTGATCGAATCCACGTGTCCCACTTGAAGCATCTCTTGAAATTGCTGCTTGGAGAACTGCTTGCCGATATCCGGAATCATCTCGGATGTATGGAAGTCTAGATGGATTTGTCTAAAACGCATGTAAGTTCTCTCCCTCCGTTACTCTTACACTTATGCTTATGCTTTCACGGCGCCTGAGCTCAGACCGCCCTCGACTTTCTCTTGGAACAGTAAATACACAATGACGGTAGGGATGATTGTTAACGAAATACTTGCAAACGTAGGTCCCATTTGAGCGGATCCTCGTTCTCCGACGAATGACATCAACGCCATGGAGATATTGTACATATCCCGTTCCGTAATCAGAATGACGTTCCACAGAAGGTCATTATAGATGCTGAAGAATGCCAGTATGCCAGCCGTGGAAATCGCGGGCATCGCCAGTGGAGCTAGAATTTGAAACAAGAATCGGAATGGACCGCAACCGTCCATAACCGCGGATTCGTCAATTTCCTTATGAATGCCCTTCATGTATCCGGTAATCAAGAAGATCGTCATCGGCAACTCGAATACGCCGTAAAGAACCATCATGACGAAGTAGTTGTTAAAGCCGCCGATACTGCCAATCATTCGGGAGATCGGGATAACCAAGGAAAACACCGGGATCATCAGCCCGAGGATGAAATAAATATATACGAAACCGTTTATTTTCAAATTGAATCTCGATAACACATACGATGCCATCGTCCCTAAGAAGAGCGTAACGGCCGTGCCGGCAATCGCATATAGAAACGAGTTTAGAACGGCGTAATGAATATGGGCATCCGTAAACGCCATTTTGAAGTTGCTCCACAGCCACACGTCGGGCAAAGCAAATATTTTGCTGCTGTAGATCCCCGTATTGTCTTTGAAGGAAGACAGTAGGGAAAACACGAGCGGATAGATTAAGATGATGGAACAAATCGCCGAAAAGCTGTAGACGCCCATTTTTCTAAGGCCTGTCATATTTCTTCACCTGCCGATCTAGATTATCTTGCGTTACGGGTACCCATCAACTGATTCAGGATAACGGTCGATAACAATGCCGCAACGATAATGAATGTTCCTATACTGTTTCCTACGCCGAAATTGTTGTATTTGAACGACTCGTAATACAGCAAAGTGGTCGGAACATCCGTTGCTCCGTTCGGACCGCCGTTCGTCATGACGAAGATTTGCCCAAACACCCTTAGCGATTGCGTAACCGCCAGGATCGAGAAGATTTTGATCGTTTCCTGCATTAACGGTACGGTAATATACCGTAATTTTTTGAAGCCAGTCGCCCCGTCCAACGCCGCCGCCTCATACAGATCCTCCGGAATGGCGACCAGTCCGCTAGCGAAAATAATCATGTTCAAACCGCAATAAATCCATGCATTTACGACCACGACAACATAGATGGCGATGGCTGGCTCTCCGAGCCAATCCCTCGTCCATGAGCTCATGCCTAACACCGACATCACGGTATTCACAAGTCCTCCGTCACCCTTGAGTAAGAACTGCCACATTAGCCCGACAGCGGTTAGCGGAAGGATGGACGGCATGAAGAAAGCGACTTTGAAAAACCTCGTGCCCTTCAATTTGCTCGTTATAATAAGGGCGAAAGCAAAAGCAATCGGTAAAATCAGAACGAATGAAGACAGGATGAATACACCAATATTTTTTAAGGAGCGGTAAAACTCCGGTTTATCGAACATTTCAGAGTAATTGGCCCAACCCACAAATTCCAGGGGAACACTCTTGATCCCGTTCCAGCTAAAGAACGACATGTAGGCGGTTTGGAACATCGGAACGACGTACACGAGCGTGTATAACAGGAATGCCGGCAGCAGGAAAGCTGCTGCAATCATATAAGGTCTTCTCTTCACCACTTGAATCCCTCCATTTGAACCCGAATCCACCCCTTAAAGATAGATCATACCGCCCGAAAGTCAGGCGGTATGATGGGTTTGTAACGTTTGATTACTTCGTATTGGAGTCAACGAACTTCTGGATCGCATCCCCTGTTTTTTGCGGGCTATTGCCTGCGAACATCCCTTGGATCTCATTGCGGGTTTTGTCCAACAGTTGCGTGATCGGGCTGTATTCCGTAATTTCGCCTTTGAAGTCCGTAGCCGCGTCAAGAGCAGCCATATACTGAACCGTGATCGGATCTACAGAAGCAGGATCCACATCCATCTTAACCGGGTACACGCCACCGCCAGTTTCTTTCAAGTACGTTTGGAAAGCTTCGACCGAAGTCAAATATTTAAGCAATTTGATCGTCGCTTCTTGCTTGGCTCCTGTAGCTGCTTTGGATACCGAGTACCCGCCCGCTCCACCGAACCAATTGTCCTTCAATTCCGGTTTTTCTTTGTAGCCCGGGAATGCAATTACACCAATCTTGTCCTTGATCGGAGAAGCAGCCATCTGGGACAGCGCCCATACGCCTTCGAAGATCATCGCGCTTTTACCCTCAAGGAACATCGTCGTTGCCGTATTGCCGTCCATCGTTACGATGTTTTTACCGAATACGCCAGCATCCTGCCATTCCTTCATCGTTTGAAGCAAGGAAACCGTATCTGCATCATTCCACTTCGCTGCACCGCTGTTCAAATCCAGCGTTTTTTGGAATCCGTATTTCTTAAGTGATAGGTTCGTGATCAGATGGCCTCCGCGGAAGTTTTCTTTCTCTCCCATGGCCATCGGTACTGCGCCTACGGCTTTGAACTTCTCGACAAGCGCCGGGAAATCTTCTACCGATTTAGGCACTTCCGCGCCCGCTTTCTCGAACAGTTCTTTGTTGTAGTAAATCGCTACGCTATAAAATTCAGTAGGAACGCCGAAAGTTCCCGGTACGTCTTTGTATTGCCATGTGCCAAGCAGCGGCAAGAAGTCTCCTGCCCATTTTTTATCCGCATCCAAGTACGGTTGCAGGTCCAATGCGACATTTTTCGCGTATTCTTTGAACGTCTCTCCGCCGTAGTTCATCCAAATTTCCGGCAGGTTTCCGGTAGCCAAGCCCGTTTTGAACTTATTATTGAAGGCGGCTTCGTCGTTCAACGATTCGTCGACTACAGTAATGTTCGGATTATCCACCATGAACTTCTTCAGTAAGTTTTGATACGCCGTTACGGTTGGACTCGTGCCCGCCGAACGGGTCATAATTCTTATTGTGACTTTCTCGTCTTTGCTGCCTCCGCTTGCTGCAGGCGCCGATGAGCTTGAATTGTTGTTCGAATTTCCGCATGCAGCTAGAACCGTCGACATGGCTAGAATAGAAACGAGCGCGAACGAAAGCATTTTCTTGTTCATGGATGTATTGCCTCCCCTTAGTTGTATGCGTATACATTCGATGATGACGTTTGTGTCGGCCGGACATAACGTTATTATAAGGAGGGTTATCCTCTCTGGAAATGCAATATCTTTACGGCAGGGGGAATATTTTTAACATCCGTTAATCGGGCGTGATAAATTTAGACGGAGAAACGCTGTAATGCTTCTTGAAGCATTTGCTAAAATAATGCGTGTCCTTGTACCCGACCGATTCCGCGATAAAATAAAGATTTTTACAGCCTTGCTCGATTAACTCCTTAGCTTTCACCATTCTGCACCGGGTCAAATACTCAATAACGGAATAACCTAACTCATTCTTAAAAATACGGCTAAGATAGCTAGGATTGACGAAGACGCTTCCGGCGATCTCCGCCAAATCCATATCCGCGTTGGCGTAATTGTCATCTATATATTGCTTAGCTTTGCCCACCAGCTTGGCGGGAGTCGATTGCTTTAGACTGCTGGCACGGGCGAGCACTTTAGTATATTCGTCCCTTACCCAACGCTCGATCTCTTCTATCGTCTCCAGTTCGTCTGCAAGTCGCATCGGATTGAACGGCTCGCTTATCGACGCGTTAGCATCGACTTTGTTCTCCGCGGCGAATATATTCAAGGTCACCATCAGCTCGTAGAGGATCGAATAAAGCATTTCCACGGGTTGCCGATTGGCCGTCAACGATTCGAAGCCTTTATGCAATTGCTCTTGAACCGCAGCGGCCTCCCCTAATCTCAGCTTGATGATCATGCTTTCTCTCATGTACGAGAGATCGTCCGATATTTTCTTATTCGGAAGCCCATCCCACCGGATAACTCGATCGCCGCCGTAGATCGTTTTGTGTCGGATTGCCCTGATCGCTTCTTTGTACGATGTCGCTATCTTCTCAATTCCTACTACGCCGGGTCCAATTCCGGCTGTCACCGTAAACTTCAAGAACTTCCTTACGGCCTGAACCGCATCCGAACAAGCCTTCGATAATAGGTTAAGTCCTGTCTCTACGGAATGACCTTCCGGCATTCCAACTATCAAGACGATCCTATCGTCCTCGTCGTAAGTCGATTCGAAATGCATGAAACCATTCTCAGAGAAAATTTCGTTGCTTATATTCGCCGCCGCGAACCTTTTCCATAAAGGATTGTTCTCCACTCCGATTTTGTCGATACTGATGACAACGACGAACAGTAAATCTCCTATCAGGCTCGGGCAGTACGTTCTTAATTTGTCTTGATCCCTCTCGGTAGTGTCACCCTCCAGACAACTCTGAAGAAAATTCCGCTTCAGGATGCTGTCGCTTTCCATCATACTCATCTGCATATGGGCGCTCAGATGCTTCTGCATAGCATCCGACTCGATGCGTTCTCGAAGTCGATATAACACCTGTACCAGCTCGTCCATATTAATTGGCTTCAACAAGTAATCGGATACGCCCGCTTGAATAGCGGTTTTCGCATATTCAAAGCTGCTGTAGCCTGTCAGAATGACAATCTTCAAATTCGAATGGCTAACCCGAGCCGCTTGGGCAAATGCCAGTCCGTCGATAATCGGCATGTTGATATCTACAATTGCTAACTGCGCCGGAATATGCTCGAGCATCATTAACGCATCCTCGCCGTTGGCTGCTTCCCCCGCGACTTCATAGCCGAGCATGTCCCATTCCACGCACTGCTTCAATCTTTCTCTAACCAAATATTCGTCATCGATGATAAGTACTTTGATCATTCTAAGTCGCCTCCCGTCTCGAGCGTCGGCAACGTAATCGTGACTACCGTGCCTTCCCCGAATACGCTATGTATTTCCACCCCGTATTCCGTGCCGAAATACAGCTTGATCCGCTCGTTCGTTACCTTTAATCCGAACCCGCCCTTGTCTTTGTTATTATCCTGATTAACATCTCGCCCACAGAAGATGCTATCCAGTTTCTCCTTCGGGATGCCGACCCCGTTATCCCTGATGGAGATGATCAAACGATCCTCTTTAATCCTGCCTTGAATAGCAATATGTCCTTTACCGCGCTTATTCTTCAAGCCGTGGTAGATGGAATTTTCCACGATCGGTTGAAGCAGTAGCTTGATCGTATTGTAATGATACACGACAGGATCGATATCCATCGTATAGGTCATTTGGTCTCCATAACGGATCTTCAGGATTTCCAAATAGGTTTGCGTGATCACGATCTCATCCTCCATCGTGATGATCGCGCTGCCCTTGCTGAGCACCCCTCGATAGAACTGAGCTAGCTGATTAACGATTTTAACGACGTCCGCGTTTCTTTTCAAATCGGCAAGCCCGCATATACTCTCAAGCGTGTTATATAAGAAGTGCGGGTTGATCTGCGACTGCATGACGGCTAGCTCATATTCCCTTTTCTGCTTCTGTTCCTCGATAATGTTATTCATTAACAGCTTCGTGTTACCGACCATCTTGTTGAACTCCTTGGCTAAAGCGCCGATCTCATCCCTCGATTTGATGTTCAGCTTGACATCGAGATTGCCCTCTTGAACATCGCGTATCGTTTCCTTTATGACGTTCAGCGGACTCGTGATCGATTTGGCGATCAGCAGGGTGAGAATAACCGCGGCCAACACGAACAATGCGCCTATTCCAATGAACTTCTCGGTCAGGATCCGATTATCTTTCGTAATCTCGTAGATCGGAACGATTCCGATGATCACCCAATCGAATCGTGGGTAGCTTCGGGAAACAACCAAATAGTTCTGACCGTCCATCTTAAACACTTTCCCGCCCTCATCTTTAATCGCCCACGCAAAATAATCGGTGTTACTGATCGAAGTATAAAGCCTGTCCTTGCGGGTATCGGAGGCTACGATTCCGTTTTTATTCACAATAAAGATATTGCCGCTTGCCCCCATATCGATATTGGAATATTGATTGGCGATATACCTTTCGTCTATGGATAGCTGGAGAAGGCCTAAAGGCACACCTGTTTTGGCGGAGTTGAATTTCTGGAACAAGGAAATGACGTTACGGCTGTCATTCTCTTTCAAATAATTGCTGTCATGGGTATTCTTCCATTCGACCCCATACATGGAGCTTGCAAATTTTTCGAAGTAGAAGCTGCTTACATTTTTAATGTTACCCAGGCTTCCTGAATCATATATAGTTTGATGGAGATCATAGACGATCAGCGCATCGACGAAGGTTTTAGAATCCACAATGTTTCGTAACGATTCTTGCATAGCGAAGTATTTGTTGTAGTTTTCTAGCTGGTTCGTTGTCTGTGGCTCACTCATGACCTCTTGAATTGTTTTGTTAGTGATCGCGATTTTAGAGTAATTTTCCGCATTATCAAAGATGATTTCCAGCTTCTCTGAGACTAGCTTCAGATTTTGCGCTGTATTTTCAATCGCTTTATCGATCAAGATCCCCGAAGAGATGCGAAACGCGATTACTGCCAGCAGGATGATCAGCATGGATAATGCTAGCGTGAATGATAGCGTGATTTTTTTGTTAATAGACAAGGAGTAATAATAATCCGTGAGCTTCTTTGGGATAGACACAGCCATTTCTCCGCCTTCCTCTTTCTAAGTTGTCGAATACGCAAAAAGAAGGTGAGCAGTCACCTTCTTTTTGCGTATTTTACAACCGCGACGTACGTTAATCTTTACTTGAGGTTAATTCCGAGGAATGCTCAGCCTTATTGTGTAGCCAATCCTCCAATGTAGCAACTCTCTCCGGATATTCATAGCTACGAGCTAGAAATCCGGCTCCGTGATTCACCATGGGGTCCTGATCCGTCGGTTGATATCTGAGATCGACACTCCAACGGATGCCATCTGATTGGTTCGGCGTCGACATATGAAGCAAACGATCGTTGAATAGGATAGCTGTCCCCGCCTTGACCGGAAGTGCGACTGTTGGCGCCTTGCCGAGTTGATCTTCCCTTAAAGCTGTATATCCCGTTCCCGTTCGCGACTCTTCGTGCCACTTCAATAGCTTCTTCCTATGTGTGCCCGGCTTCAGATGAAGACAACCATTCTCAAGTGTAGCATCAACGAAGGAAATCCACACAGTGATGACTGGGTTCGAATTAGCATCCGGCCAGTATGATTTGTCCTGATGCCAGGGAACAGCTCCCGCGGCAACTCCCGGCACCTTAGGGCGAACGTTATAGACCGGATTGCTGAAAATCTCTCCGCCTATGAGCGACTCGATCGCATCCAGAATCTTCGGATTGCTCATCAGATGATAATAGCCCGGGATCCGATCACGCCAGCTTCGCCCGTACTTGAGAAACTCCTTATCCGTCATTCCCTTAAACAGCTCTGTCAGACGATATTTGAACGGTAGGTTCTCCAATTTATCAGATATCAATCCATCCGTATATAACTCCTCGGCAATCCTAGATACCTTCTCCATCATGGCCTGCTTCGGCAAGTCCATGTCTTCTTCGGACAATAGATCGTTTAGTACAAGATAACCATTAGCTTCGTAATGCTCCAGTTGATATTTGGTAAGACTTCCTCCAAAATACTGCTGAGTACCCATCTGGATAACCCCCAGACGTTTAATTTCTAACTGGATTTATTGTATCATCGAGATATCAAGACGTATTTCAACGACATTCCACTAATTTGTACAAATTTCCGCTAAATGATCAAGCAGAACTTGGGAGCATTCCGATGAAACAGCTAGTAGAAGTCATGCCATTTGTCCGATTGGCGATGCCTTGGACATACGTTGGGGAAGCCGCGGAAGGCACACGAATCGGTTACACCTATGCTTTCCATCTCTTTACCGAAGGTAGAGGACATGTCATCGTTGATGATGTGGCTCACATTGTCGAGAGAGGGTCACTCGTATTCATCCGTCCTGGACAAGTTCATTCGTTTCATCTGAAGCCTGGTTTCGTGTCGGAATCTTACAATGCTTATTGCGATTTCTGGGAAGTACCCGCCGTATTGAACCCGCGCTTCTCCTTTCACCCTGAGCCCCTTGAGCCGTCACTCATGACCCGAATCGAGAATTGCCAGGAGTTGGACACGCTGCCTACCAAATGTTCACTCCGTACATTTCCCTATCTCATAGAGCTATTCATGCAAATATCCAAATCATTCGAATCTGCACATTATGCCACACAAATTACGAGCAGCTTGATGCAAGCTTTCCTATTGCGGTGGTATAACAGCTTCACAGGTATGAACCCTAGCGATTACCGTATCTTGAAGATCACAGAGGAGATGGAGCGTCATCCGGAGCAACAACTGAGCTTTGAGCAATGGTGCGACAAGTGTAACCTAGAGAAATCGCATTTCTATAAGCTGTTTAAGAAGGAAACCGGAATGACCCCGAAACAATATTTGCTCCAGATGAAAATGAAAAAGGCGAACGTACTGCTACAAGAGAGCAGGCAGTCGATTACCTCTATCGCAGATCAGCTCGGTTACGACTCCATCCATTATTTTTCCAAACAATTCTCCGCCTATTACGGGATAAGCCCTTCTCGATTTCGCACAAGGACGACGACATAGATATTCCATATCGCAAGCGGTCAATCATGTGATCTACTATCGCGTATTTTCACTTTGTTTGGCGAATCCGCACTACCTTTGTCACCCTCGCAGGGAGCTGAACATGGACCGCGAATTAAGTAAATAAAGCTTTATTGAATGGAGTGTGCGTGACTATGAATACGATGAAAACAAAGGATGCATCAGTGCAGCTTGGCATTAGCCAAACCACTGTCAAACGTTGGGCTTCCCATTACCCCTCTTCCTTCCAGAAGGATCACTTAGGTCACTACATCTTCTCTGAATATGAGTTTAACCTGCTTCAATATATTAAGGACCAGATCGAGCTTGGTAATCCCCTAGACCAAATCGAGCTGCCTATTAACCCGAATAGCACTTCCGTAGATGCTTCAGAGATAGAACTTATGTCCATGGATGAACCTAATATGATATCCCGTATCTATGAAGTTGAACGCTCCTTACATCAGAAAGCGGATGAAGTTGTATCTGCGCAAGTTCGTCAGCATCGCACAGAGCTCGAGGAGCTGCGCCAAGTCGTAGCCCAGTTAGCAGCCACCGTGGAAACGATGCAAAAGAAGAACATCAAGCCTGTTTCTCAGCGAGAGGCGCTGCAGCCTTCATCCCTTGGGAATACGCCAGGACGAGCTCGAAAGAAACGATTTTTTCGATTCTTTTTCTAGAAATGACAATATTGAAGGATGGCTGGACAGCCTGCATAATATTGGACGTTTAAATCTAACAAAAAAGTTTAAGAATCCACGAATTGCCTCTAACTTTTCCCGCTTTGTTACGTCTAATTAGATAACCAAAAAGAACAGCAAGCGAAGTCGGTTCGTGTCGGTGGGGATGGGGATCCCTCCTGCGCGAATCATCCCCAAGCGCCTATCGTTTCTGGCTGGAAAGTGGAAATGTGGAGGAACGAGTAATGCGGGGAAATCAATCGAATAGAAAGCGACCTTTATGGGGTGCGCTTGGTATTATTATGCTCGCTGTATGGTTAAGCGGATGCTCTATGCTGGAAGAATGGAATAGTAGTGGATTGGGGGCACCTGGTATCGCCGATGCCGCTACTCCGACGGACACAGCTGATCCTTCTGAAACAGCAACAGCACCACCTATACCGACAGTAGTACCTAAACCATCAGAAACACCTAAACCAACTGTAACACCTAAACCAACAAAACCTGAAGTGACGACACCTTCTCCCAATCCGACGGATCCCAAGCAGCAAACTGAAGGCAAGCTTGTCTCCCTCACGTTCGATGACGGTCCCGATGGCAAGTATACCTCTCAAATTCTTGATATCCTTAAAGAATACAACGTCAAGGCAACCTTCTTCGTGGTAGGTCCACAGGTTGAGAAGTACCCGGACATCGCTAAACGCATCGTAGATGAGGGTCATTCTATCGGCAATCATACATGGTCTCATAGTAATTTAACTAAGCTATCTGACAAAGCTAGAATCAAAGAAATTGCTAGGGCTCAACAAGCAATTCTTGATGCAACGGGTGTTACCTCACAGTTGATGAGAGCTCCTTATGGCGCGACTTCGGCTAGTGTATTGAAAACCATTCATAACGACAATATGAAGCATGTCTTCTGGACAGTGGATACTAAAGATTGGGCGGGAACCTCTGTCAAAGAAATGTACACAAATGTGATGAGCAACACCCATCAAGGCGGAATTATTCTTATGCATTCTTTCGGTGGACGCAAACACGCTATCGAACATACCGTTGAACTTTTACCTTCTATTATTAAAGATTTAAGGAAGAAGGGCTTTGAATTCGCAACTGTCGACGAACTTATCGCGTCTGGTCAATACCAGGCATCGGTTATCAAGTAAATCGCCATCGCACAATAAACCAATAGCTAGCCACTCCCTTTCGTAAATGGGGCAGTGACTAGCTATTTTACTGTGTAGACATAGACTTGTGTCCGATAGAAATCCTTGCACGTAATCACTTTTTCCGGTTCCCAATCCGGTAACGCGAAGCATACACTTATTATCTGGGCTCCCGGTGCTAATTGTTCATGAAAAATCGGGCTTAACCGTTTCATTGCACCTGGATACAGATAGCAGATAACGAGATCCGCGTTAGCATAAGGGTAAGTATAGATGTTGCCCTTACGAAAAGTAACGGAAGAATAGGTTGACGAGGCTGAGCTCTGCTTCGGATGAACCCCAAAGGTAAGCCACGCTAATAACTGAGATACCCACAAGGGAATGGGTGAATTCTCGATACCCACAACTTTGCAGTTTCTACATTGCTTTGCCACATGTATGCCGAGCGTGCCCCAACCCGATCCTGCCTCGACGATTAACCCTGAATTCCATCCATAAAGCCGTTTAACCTCTTCCCCAACAACCTGCCTTACCTTGAGTGAGGTTGGCATCGGGGATATTCCATTCCTCCAGCTGACGAACACGATAGACAGCACGATCAACAATACAATTGAAACCAGTAAAAGTGTTACTGACTCATAATAGCCTATATCCATGTTTACCTCCGCAATAAGACCCCTTACATAGATAAACGATACACACCGACAGCCTTGTTTGCAATCTAGATTTAACATTGGCTAATCAGAAGGAGGCATTTCTCATGATGCAGATGATGCAATCCATCGCAAAGCTCAAGAGCCTCTCAAAAACTCAGCATCGACTATTAACCCTAATCCTCGTATGGTGCGGCATAGCCGTCGTATCTAGCGTGTACATTACATTGCCGATGACCTCGCTGTTCGCTCAAGCCTTTCAAACGACTCCGGAACTGACCGCTTGGACCAGTAGCGCCTTTTCTCTGACTTATGCTTTAGGATTCCTACTCCTTGCCCCTTTATCGGACCGCTATGGAACGAAAGCCATGATGCTATTCGGATTAGTCGCACTCACCCTAGTCTCCCCTTTAATCGGACTTATGGATAGCTTACCAGGGGTCATTACGATCCGTGCCGTTCAAGGATTGGTTGCCGCTTCTTTTGTACCCAACGCACTGACCTATATTATGGAGACTTTCCCATTGGAGAAACGGGTTGCAACCATCGGCTTCATTAGCACCGGCTTCCTTCTCGCCGGGATCGTTGGACAGGTGTTTAGCAGCCTCGTTGTTCAGAGCTTAAGCTGGTCCTATGTCTTTTATTGGTTAGGAATCGCCTACTTGCTTTCCGCTGTTTTATTGGGCCTCTTTGCTCCTTCGGGAGCCCATCCCAGAATAAGATCAACGTCAGCATCAACGTCTACGAATAGCTTCTTTCTTGTTTATAAGCAAATGGGGGTGTTATTCCGGAACAAACCGCTTATGTTCTGCTACCTCATCGCCTTGACCTTGTTTCTAACCTTCGTTGGAATGTATGCCGCGATAGGCAGCTACTTATCCTATTCTCCTTACGAATTGAATTCACAACAAATTCTAAGCGTACGCGCAACCGGCATCGTAGGCATGACATTATCCTTATTCACTGGAAAGCTAGTTGCCCGTTTCGGGATGCAGAGGATGGTAAAAGTCGGACTACTCGTTGCGATAACGGGATTAGCCGCGATCGGAATTCAAGGGAATCTTACTCTGCTGATCCTATCCAGTATCGTCTACGTTGCGGGTATTTCTATGATCATTCCCACACTCGTATCCTTGGCCGGGACAATCGCGGGCAACTCACGGGTCGCCGCTATGACGATCTATTCGTTTATTTTGTTCTTAGGAGCCACTCTCGGTCCGCTCATTACACTCAACCTATTGAAAACCACTAGCTTCGTTATCACATTCGAGTCACTTGCCCTTCTTCTTACGATTTCCTACTGCTTCTCCTATTTCACGAAGAATCCGGAGCAATAAATAATCTTTTCCTCTCCCCCTTTACATTGACCTAACGACAACGTTTAAAATGGGGTTGAGGAGGTGTTCGATATGAAAATTAAAGTAGTAGCAGATAAGCTGAACATCTCTCCGCGAGCGATCCGATTCTATGAGCAGAAAGGACTTCTGTCTCCTTCCAAGCAACCGGACAATCTGTATCGGACCTTCACTGAGAAAGACATCTGGCGATTGCAAACGATCATTTCTCTCCGCGAAGCAGGGATGTCCTTGTCGGATATTAGACAGGCTCTGGAGCAATCGGAGGAGCACGGCAAGGAAGAACTGCAATATTACCTGGAGCTTCAACGGTCGGTCATGATGTCCGAATGGCTACAAATCAAACAGATCATTGAAACGACCGATCATATGATTGAGCTTCTCGGAGCCGAGCACACCCTACCTCTTGATCATATTTTTCGGCTTGCCGAGGCTTCTAAGCAGTTAAGAGAGCAGCGCAGCAACTGGAAGGATACGTGGAATTTCAATCAACAGGCACCCACCCACGATGAACGCGTTGCGACGAATACGGGAAACTATGCGAACTACGATGATTCCTTGGACATGATTCTTCGGTCGGTTAAGCCAATGAAGGATGAGCATGGGCTTGATATTGGGACGGGGACAGGTAATCTGGCTGCGAGGTTTCTGGAGCTGGGTAGCCGAATGTCCGGCGTTGATCAATCCAAGGAGATGCTGCGTCTCTGTCGGAAGAAGCTACCTCATCTTGATACAAGGATAGGAAACTTCCTAGCCCTACCTTATCTCGAAGAACAATTTGATTTTGTTGTATCTAGCTTCGCCTTTCATCATCTCACCCCAGATCAGCAGATCCTTGCACTGGAAGAAATGCGAAGAGTATTGAAGCCTCTCGGACGAATCTGCCTTGGCGATCTCGCGGAATCAGATTCTCCCTCGCTCCGAGCCATGATCGAATGGTTTGAGATTAATGGGTATCGCACGAAGCTTCACCAAATGAACGAATCACTACACATCGTATACGCCTATAAGGAGGACAGCCCCCATGCCTGATCACACAAGGATTTATAAGCAAGAAGCAGCCCAATATGACGAATTAATTTCTAAACAGCCAGAGTTAAAAGAAGTGATCGAGGAAATACAGCCATTGAGTGGACTCGATATTGTGGACATGGGAGCAGGTACCGGAAGGTTAACGATGGTTCTCGCCCCAGAGGCCAAAACCATCATCGCTTTGGATGCCTCCGAGGCTATGCTTCAGATTACTGCTGAACGACTAGTAGATGCTTGCCTAACTAACTGGACTACTAAAGTTGCCGACCATCGCAAGCTGCCATTAGACGATCAAAGTGCAGATCTCATCGTCTCAGGATGGAGTATGGGGTACTTAGCAAACACCGACGAACCCGAGTGGGAACAGAACCTGGACATGATCATCAGCGAGATCCAACGTGTCCTTCGCCCTAATGGGACGGTCATTATTTTCGAAACATTAGGAACCGGTCATGAGACTCCTTCTGCACCTGACTTCTTGAAGGCCTATTACGCTAAGTTAGTCGACGTATATGGCTTCTCACATCGGTGGATCCGAACAGATTATGAATTTGACCATATTCAGCAAGCCGAGCGGCTTACACGCTTCTTCTTCGGGGAAGAGCTTGCAGATCGAGTCGTTGAACAACACTTAGTCCGGTTACCCGAGTGTGCTGGCATTTGGTGGCTTAGCCCAGATTAAATCGATACAGCCCAGCCAGTGGCTCTCTGTCTTCGTTATCTTCAATCCCGATTGGTTGACCAGATCGATCATATTACGAGTATGATGACAGCCAATTAATCGGTAGAGCAGCGGGTTCAGTATTTTCTGTCCAACAGAGAACGCCATATTAGAACTGATCCCATGCTCCAGAAGTAAGATTTCACCGCTGGGCTTGCACCATTTCCTAAGCTTTTCTAGTACTTTCAAGGGCTCCTTGTAGCTGCAAAAGGATAACGTGGAGACGATAGTATCAAAAGAATGCTCCGCAAACTCCAATTCATTGATGTCAGACAACATAAACTCAACTTGAGTCCGATATTGTTCTGCTGCCTTGGTCGCTTTCTTAAGCATCTCCGCACTAAAATCAGTAGCCGTAATCTGCACACCAGCGGGATAGAACGGGAAATTCGCCCCAGCACCCACGGCAAGCTCCAGCACATGACCCGACGCATGCTGCAATAGCTTCTGCCGCCATTGGCGTAAGGATTCAGGTTCCTTCTTCTTCTCATATTGTCCCGCTTGCCTATCAAAAATGCGAATTTGCTTATCCTTATTCATAGGCTTACCCACCCCCCATCCACCTCGCACAAACGATTCATTACCTGTATATACGACACAAATGAACAAACCCCTTTTATACTTGGCTAGCTCGGCTGATCGTTGACAGATGAAAGATGACAGCGCATCGCAACTCAAAAGCCCCCAAATCGCTTCATTTGGGGGGCTTCTATTACCTAGCTTCTATTCCCTACCTTCTATTGCCTAGCTTGTTGCTATGTCAGCTACCTACGACTCCAATCTCAAACAATCTAGCTGTCTTCACCTCAGGCAGATGGACAACAAGCTCTCCAGCCTCAGCGTTCCAGCTCCACTCACAATGATGGGCTTGCGGATAAGCGCAGCGAACGGCTAACTCTTGACCCTTCAGTTGTTTAATTGGCAGCGTCATTGTCGGTTCTTCACCAGAAATTCTCCATACTGCCAAATACAACCGATCCTCGCGGCGTAATCCGAAGCTAACCCAATCATCCTGCTGCGTGGGTAATCCGAGAGGCCAGAAAGGTAACGCTTCTCGAATGTCTTCCCGAATCGTCTTGTAATAATCAAGTGCTTCCTTAACTAGTTCCCTCCGGCGAGGACTTAGTTCAGCGAGATGTCCACTCTGGTGTACGCGAAGCAATAATGCGTTTACCATATTAAAGATGACTTCCTCGTCATCCCCCTCGCGAAGCGGATAAGACCAAATCGCGGATTGCTCCGGTGTGAGTGCCGCAGGCGAGCTCGCTGCGATGGCCGCGTATTTGGCGTAATCCTCTTGGTCACTAGTAGATTGAATGCTATGGCGACTAAGCATCGCATAATCCATCCTCATGCCACCACTTGAGCAATTCTCGATAACCAAGTCGGGATATCTTACAAAGATTGCGTCGAGCCAATCCAGATAAGCCCGATTATGCTGAAGCAAGCCATCTCCAAAGCTATCTGCTTCGGTTTCCGTACCGATGCCACCATTGATGTTGTAATCCATCTTAATGTAGCCAACCCCATAATCCTCGACCAATCGCCGAATGACTTCATTCGCATGAGCTATGACAGCTGGATTACGGTAATCCAGCTGGTAACGGCTCCGATCCTTCACTCTTGTCCCATGTCGCATGAAGAACCAATCATCGCTTGTCTCCACAAGCTTCTGACTGTTGATCCCCATCACTTCTAGCTCCAGCCACAATCCGGGGATCATCCCTTTGCCGCGAATATAATCAAGTACATATTTGATTCCTTCTGGAAATCTCTCCTGTGAAGGCATCCATTCACCAACTCCGTCCCACCATTCGCCCGGGGCATACCAGCCAGCGTCGATACAGAAGTATTCGCAGCCCACATCCGAAGCGGCATCAATTAAGGGAAGTAGCTTTTCCGTCGTTGGAGCACCCCATAGACAATTCATATAATCATTGAAAATAACCCGCAATTGTCGGTTATCCTCATTATCCCTGCGAATCCGCCGTCTATAGGTCGTTAACTGCCCAATTGCCTGCTCGAAACCACCATTCACAGCTCCAACAGCAACAGGAACAGAAACGAATTCCTCCCCTGGCTGCAGCTTTTTCCACCAATGATTATCGTGCTCTGTTGGCCCGCTTATCAATAAGGTCAGCCTATCAACTTGATCGATGATCTCCCAATGCCAAGATCCGTTATGCTCAATTTGCCAGAACAAGCTCGTTCCCGTTTCTGTGTTCTCCAATACAGCCATCGGAATATGCTCCGCCGCGGACCAAGAGCCGGTATTGCTGCAAGATATACGCTTGGATCCCCGATCAATGACGTGGGACAAGCCAAGCTCAGGTAGCTTATACGTTCTCCATTGCAGCTCACTTTGCCAGCCATTATGAGCCAACGACAAAGACATCTTCTCATCGCGATCCTGAATTCCACCGATATCCAAGCCAGTTAACGCAAATGACGAGACATATTCCACTCCAACGGAATCGCGACCCTCATTGCTCAAGACGTTCCAGCAACGTACGGTCTGAACCCCTTCGTAAAACTGAAAATGCTGCACCGCTCGCAAGCCTGTCACGGGATCCTTTAGCTCAATTTCGAGCTTACGTCCGTTTTCGTTTCGATTATCTCTATGCTCTTGATAAACCATGCGAAGGCCTGGATAAGTTGCCCGATGCGTTCTTCCGTGATATTCAGCACGATCCTCCCCTGTTAATTGCAGCTCCATAAGCCGGAATCCGGGCTTCTGCTCCTCCTTAACATGATCGGGCTCGAAGCGCTCCACTCCGAAATGAAGCAAGCGCGTATCCCCATCATCCGTTACCTCGATAACTAAGTTCAAACCATTTTCAACGACAGCGATTTGTTTGCTCATGATGGTCTCACACCTTCCCGTTTTTATCTACAAATAAAGCCTCCAACCCCACGTTTAGGTGGTATTGGAGGCCGGTTGTTTTGCTTATTGAGCAGAACCGAATTGAATCCATGCTTTCTGAATTTCATCGATCGCTTGATCCTTCTTCTTGCTGCCGCCAATGTAACCTTGCATTAGCTCACCGAATTTTTGGTGGAAAGTATCCAGGGAATAGTTAACCGACAGATCTCCGGATTTTTCGGTTTTCAGGATTTCTTCCATTTGCTTAGGCATATCCAAGTCAGGCATTGGAGCATCCTTGATCGGAGGAATAACCTTAGCTACGTTAGAGAACCATGCTTTGCCGTAATCAGATGTATACAGCCAGTTAAAGAACTCGATAGTTTCTTTGGCAACCTTGGAATCTTTGTTGATACGTAGAGCTTGATCTGCACCTGTAATGATTTGCGATTGCTCTGCTTTATCACTAACCGGGTAGCCCATAATGCCAAGCTCGAAATCAGGGTTGATTTTCTTAATCGCTTCCTCATCCCATGCGCCTTTACCTGTCATGAACGCTGCTTTACCAGAAGCGAAGTCACTTACTTCGGCATTGCTATCGCGCTCTAGAGGCTTATCTGTTCCGTGCTTCACGGTTTGATCGATAAATTCGAAGAAATTGTTATTCAGAACCGGGTGATCCTTGAAAGTCGTTGTGCCCGCAATGAATTGATCGACTAGCTCTTTAGGAGTGATATTAGCGTCTTGTGCAGCTGCATCCACGAAATGCTGAGCGACATGCTTCCATACCCACCACTCTTTATAAGCATTGGCGAATGGAGTAATTCCTTTCGCTTCCAGCTTCGTGATCGCATCGGCGAGCTCCGCAGTTGTCTTAGGAGGAGTTGCAATCCCTGCATCCGCCAACAATTTCTTGTTGTACATCATCACGAATAAGTTTCCTTTGATTGGAAGACCCAGAACTTTACCATCAGTTGAGCTCATATTTGAACGAACAGCATCCGTCATTGCCGCAGCAAGCGGCTCGCTAGTCAAGTCCGCACTGTATTCTGCAAACGTATCAATGTCCCCACCCGCAGTCGTTTGGAATACATCTGGCGTGCTACCCGCTGCGATTCTTGATTTCAGAACGGTATTATAATCGGCTTGCATAATTTCCAAGTTAATTGTGACGTTAGGCTTAACTTTTTTATATTCCGCGATATACGCATTGAAAGCATCCGTATATTCGGGAGAGGCTGTAAACATGTTGATTGTGACCGGTTTAGAAGAATTACCTTCCGCACTTCCTGTTGCCGTAGCGCCACCATTACCAGCGTTATTGTTGTTATTACTCCCGCATGCAGCGAGGATTCCCACTATTAATACCAAGCTTATGGACAGTGCCCCAAATCTTTTTAACATCGTATTGCCCCCGTTTCTTAAGTTGAATACTTGACTACGATGCCTATTCTAAACAAAGATAAGGCAGATAAGAATGTACATAAGTGAATAGTTAAGGGTAAAAAAGTGGTCGAATGCAGCCGGTTCACTTTTTATCCATCTGCACGTCCATCTCTATATTCTGAGGGTGAAAGAGAGTAGTAGTTCCGGAAAGCCTTGCTAAAATAATTCTTATCCTTGTATCCGAGCATCGCAGAAATGTCCTGAATCTTCAGGCTTGGATCGTCTAAGAGCTGTTTGGCCTTGTCCATTCTCACCTTCTGCACGTATTCATGAATGCCAAATCCAAATTGCTGTTTAAATAGCCTCATTAAGTATTCCCTGCTTAGGAAGTATTTCTCCGTGAACATCGAAATCTTAATATCCTCGAAATAATGGCTATCGATGTATGACTTAATATCCCCTACCTCGAACGGTCTGTTCGTTAACAAAGAGCTTCTTATTTCATCCCCATAATATTCTAAAATCCGGATTAACAATGCTTCGAATTGATCAAAGGTTGTAAAATCAGCCCCTATTCCGATCCCTCGCAAAGCATTCTGACCGTCCATCGGCAAGCGTTCAGAAGCAACCTTGAGCTCTAATGCCATATCATTCATCAGAATGGTGAAATCCTGCAAAGCCCGGTCTGCTTCACCGATGCTAAAGCTATCCAAGGATCTCCATCTTTTCACAAAATCACTCAGTATCGTTTTTGCGTGCTGAATATTCCCACTTTCAAACGCGTTGTGAATGAGCGGCATTCTCGAAATCAAGGAATGGGTGTCCTGCCCTAAGCCTCCTACGACCTTATCCGCCCCATTAACGACGACTGCCTTACGGAGCTTCAACAAATCAACTCCGTTAATAAATGATCGGGCGGTTTCATATGAGGTTGCAATTCCCATCACATCGTCGCAAATTTCCCCGATCCCAACAATCACCAGAGCGTCGAACAACTCATTAAGCTTTAAGGCTACCTTGTTCATCTGATGAACAGAACGATAGACCATATCCTCCCGATACCCGCCCTGCATCGTAACTACAGTAATGATTTCTCTTCCCTGCTTCGGATTAGCAAAGCTAAAGCATTGGAAATGATCACCCGCGATCTCGTTAATAACATTAGCAACAGCGAAATGAAGCAAGTCCACATCCTTATAAAAGCGCCGGCTGCTTATCTCCTCCAGATTGAGAATTCTGAAGATAACAGCCGCAAATCGGTTCGCGGAATGCTCCGCACCAATCAAAGGCAGCATGGCCTCGCTAAGATGAGTCTTTAAGCTACGATCGATGATAGACAAATATATTTTTTCCTTAAGCTTAGGTAAGGACATATTTAACGTGATGTTCTTGTTAATGAACTCGCTCTCCATCTTGTGCTTAGCTTTCAATACATTAACAGCTTTCGTGAGCGCTTGGTTCAAATCTGTCCGATTGACCGGCTTCAATAAGTAATCGACGACCTTGGAGCGAATAGCTTGTCTCGTATATTCGAAATCGTTGTACCCACTAATAACAATGGTCAATAAATCAGGGTACTCCCGTTCAATAATTTGGAGAAGCTCCATGCCGTTCAGTTCAGGCATCTTCATATCGACAATAGCCAGATCGATCTTGTGCTTCGCCAGCATCTCAAGACCCATTTGCCCATTCGTGGCTTCCAGCACCTGCTCGACACCTAGCCCCGTCCAATCCCCTAATATGCGAATGGCCTCACGTAATGGCTCTTCATCATCAATAATTAGCACATTATACATAATTCCCACTCCCCCGCGGTAACCACATCTGCATTTCCGTTCCCGTCGCATCCGATCGAATGCGTAACTCCGCCGCCTCCCCATAGAGAAGCTTCAAGCGTGTATTTAGATTAACCAATCCAATATTCTCGCTCTCGTCATTACGATCTTCCCAATCACTCTCGAAAGATTTCAACACTTTCCCCAGCTTTTCCAACGTAAAACCCGGTCCATCATCATGCACGGAAATCACTGCATGGCTTGGACTTAGCTGCGCTCGTATAATAATGGTCACCGTGCTCGACACCTTCTCGAGCCCATGCTTAATCGCATTTTCAACTAGCGTTTGAATAGACAGCTTCGGTAGCTGTAGCTCCATCAAAGAGTCTTCCCATTCATATGTGACCTGCAGTCTGCTCCCGAACCGGGCCTTCTGCAGAGCCATATAGCGTTCGATGTGTTTCAATTCCTCTCTTGCAAATACAACATCCTTCCCACTAATACAGTATCTCAATGTGAGGGCAAGAGCATCGATCATATCCGCAATATCGTATCGCTCGTTCTTCAACGCTTTAGTGGATATGGCCTGCAGCGCATTGTATAGGAAGTGCGGATTAATTTCCGCTTCGAGTGCTTTGAGAATTGCATTCTTCTCCACGAGCTTCATCTTATACCGCTCGTTAATGAGATCATTCGTCCGCTTCACCATCTGGTTGAAATGGCGGGATAAATACGAAATCTCATCCCTTCCTTTCACCTCAATCTCCGTATCGAAATCACCTGCGCTAAACCGGCTCATCTGATGGGATAGCTTCTTAAGCGGTCTGGTAATGGCGTTCGACGTAAGCGACACGAGAATTACGGAAAGAAGAAGGAACAGGATTCCGATCATGAAGCTCCAATTCCGAGTTGTCGTCGCCGCTTCATAGATTTGCTTGTAAGGAATGGGCTTAATGAGCTTCCATCCGTCCTGTTCTCCAACGTTATAAACCACAAGAAACTTCTCAGCACCTACTCCCCAGGTTACACGTCCGGTCGAGCTTTCCGTTAACTTATCGATAAATCCCTCTTCCTTGATCCGATTGTAGTAAGCAGGATTATCTGCATAAAAAGGCACATTATCCGGACTCAGAAATAAGAGATGCTGTCCGTCGTTATAAGGAATATCCTTCATAATCTCATCTGTGGCGGACTTGTTGAAGTAGAAAGAAAAGACAGCCTGTGGCTGCCGAGATACGATCGTCCTCAATACTCTGTGGTACGCCATAAAGCTTTTCTCAGTGTTAATCGGATAACCAGTCGCAGATACATTACCCACAAAAGATTGGAAAATCCGATTAGATGGATTGTTCAAAGCCTGCTTATACCAAGGCATATCAACGATGACAGGCGACGAGCCTGTGCGGACCGTGATGTTATAATTCTCCTTCGAAATGGAATAATACTTCTGCTGATCAATCAAGTAGAGGTAGATGGTTTCCAAGTCATTACGCGAGAAAAACAGATCACGTAAATAATCCTCTAAATACATTCTTGAGGCGTAGTCCTTATCTTCGTGCATAATCGCATTATTCAGTTCGTCATACCGGATTTGTGGCAGCGACAACTGCTCAATACCCGCCAAATAACTTTCTAGGTTCTGATTAACGAGATGCAAATTGTTCGTCGTGCTTGCAATGCTATTATCAACGGACTCCTTCTGTAGCATCTGATACGAAATAATCGTCAATGATGCAACGACAAGGATAATAATCGATGTAAAAAGCAAGATCAGCTTATTGACCAGCCGCCGCGAATAACGTTCGCTTATTGAAGAAACTGAGCGAATAGCTCGTCCAATTAACTTTTTCATCTTCATTTGGGGCACCCCATTCCGTTCACCTTTTTACCCTTAATTGATTTCTTAAATCCATTTTGCCGGGTGTGAGGCTATTTTATAATACACAGTATAGTCGAATTAAATCGGGTATGTCATATTCACCAACTAAGCCATCATGTGAAATAGGTAAAGAGAGGTGCTTTCATGTTTAAGTCTTTAGGGAGAAAGTGGAGCGACAAACTGGAATTCGGAATATTCACCTTGCCGGTTCTGATCTGTATTGCTGTAGCCTTCTACATCCCCTTCGCCATGACTATCCGCTATTCCATGACGAAGTGGAATGGGATTTCGAAACATCCGACTTTTATCGGACTCGATAATTTCAAGCAAATTTTTAGTGGGGATGCCAATTTCACCAATGCAGCTTTGTTTACATTGAAATACGCGATACTCTACATCGTGCTAGTAAACGTACTTGCGATTGGACTGGCTATCATTCTAGATATGAAGCTGAAAAGCACAACATGGCTTAGAACATCCTTCTTTATTCCTTATATCCTGAGTCTCGTTATTGTCGGATTCATCTGGAAATTCATTTTCATGCAAGGCTTCGAATCGCTCGGGGCAAGCACAGGATGGGGAATCTTCAAGCTCAGCTGGCTCGGGGACCCGGATCTCGCATTTGTTTCCATCGTCGCCGTTTCCATCTGGCAGTCCGTCGGTTTCTTCCTCGTCATTTACATCGCTGGCTTGCAGTCCGTACCTGAGGATTTGAAGGAAGCTGCAACCGTTGACGGCGCTGGACCTTTCCGTAAATTTTTCAGCATTACATTGCCGCTGCTTGCGCCATCCATTACGATATCCGTATTTATGGCTTTGACGAACTCGATTAAAGTATTCGATGTCATCCTTTCTTTAACAGGAGGAGGACCTGGAGGAACAACTTATAGTGTCGCGTACGATATTTATAGAGATACCTTCCAGAATAATCTATACGGCTACGGGACAGCCAAAGCGCTTATCCTATTCGTCGCTGTTCTAATCGTCACTATTGTTCAACTGACGCTCTTCAAACGAAGGGAGGTCGACGCCTGATGAAACGCAACAGAGCAGGTCGTCTTATCCTTGAAATCGTAATGGTGCTTCTCTCGCTCGTCTTCTTATATCCGCTGTTCTTGGCGATCAACAACTCACTTAAGAGCTTCGGAGAAGTCATGAGCGATGTGGTCGCTCTTCCTAAGCAGCTGGCATTTGAGAATTACTCTTACGTGTGGTCTTTCATTAATTATCCAAAGTTATTTCTTAATAACGCGGTCATTACAAGTGTTGGGCTGGCAGGTATCATTCTCGTTTCGTCGATTGCTGCTTACAAGCTCTCTAGAACGAAGAGCCGCTTTAGTATTATTGTTTACTTTCTCTGCATCATGCCGATGCTCATTCCGTTTCAATCGATCATGCTAACCGTGCTTCAGCTATCCAAGGATCTTCATCTGACGAATAGCACATGGGGACTAGGCGTTCTCTATTGGGGCTTCGGTGCACCTCTTGCGGTATTTATCTATCACGGATTCGTGAAGGGAATCCCTAAGGAAATCGATGAAAGTGCCACAATAGATGGGGCATCCGGCTTCGGTCTGTTCTTCAAAGTGATTTTCCCATTGCTTAAGCCAGTTACAGCTACAATTGTCATTATTGATGTCATGTGGATTTGGAATGACTTCTTGCTTCCGCTTCTCATGGTAAACGGTTCTCCATCCACCAAGACACTAACGCTTGCCGCTTACACGTTCGTCGGCCAATATACGTCGGACTGGCAGTATGCGATGACTGCCATGGTAATGGCTGTATTGCCATCCATCGTCGTATTCATCTTCTTGCAGAAGTTTATTGTCAAAGGCGTCGTTGCCGGCGCAGTGAAGGGCTAATATAATTCCAAATAACGGTTAAACAAAGAACGCCCGTTCGCTTCCCAGTTGGGAGTCGAACGGGCGTTCTTTTAAATAAACCTCTCTAGATGAATTTCATGCTCATTGCTAAGGTCGATATAGCTGCCGTTTACCTCCACAATAGGTTGTACCGGATCATGCGCTCCAACCCTTACGATTTTACCTACACATCCGTTCGATAACACTACCGTATTCCCTATCATGACATCCATAATTTTTTTTAAGAAACTCAAAGTAATCGATGGCTCAAGCCGGCCGTATGCATTGTCCGACATTTCCTTCAGCACCTGATAGAACGGGACCGGTAATTTGTAGACCCGCTTAGACACCATCGCATGGAAGACATCCGCAACCGCAACAATTTTACTATAACCATCGACCTCATGGCCCTTCAAGCCGAATGGATACCCACTCCCATCTTCGCGTTCATGATGCTGAAGGGCAACATAGGCATGCCGTTCGGGAATTCCTACAGAGCTCTTGATGATATCGTACCCATATAGCGTATGTTTTTTCACTATCTCATACTCTTCTTTAGTCAGCTTTCCCGGTTTGTTGAGAATCGCAGAAGGAACTTTTGATTTTCCAATGTCATGCAGGAACCCCGCTGTCATCAGCTCCAGCAATTGTTCATCACTGAAATCCAGTGCTTTACCGATTAGCTTAGATAACAGCGCTACCCCTATGCTATGTCGGTATACATACTCGTCGTAGTTTTCCAGATGAACAAGAATTTGATTTAAGTTAGGATGATTGCTCATGAATAGGATTATCGGAATGATTTTATCTCGAACGGTAGCGAAGGGAATATGGTCTGAATTTTTGGCAATATCGAATACCTGCCTAACTTCCTTGATCGCGGAGTCCACCAAATCAAGAATGGTGATCGGCTCCACATCTTGATCCGATAGAAATATCCCGTGCCCTGAAAGGAGGGCGATATCTATGTCTGTTAACGCCCTTAAAGCAGGGATAACCAGAATCCCCTGCTTGTTATATATATTCTTATTCACCCTCATTCCCAAATAATTATCCTGCCGCGTATCCCTATTCATCTCACCAACCACTTTCTGTTGTCAGACATCACTCATTGGTTTAGGCATTACTCTTTTATCATCTGAATATCGAAAGTTGTATCCTCAACGAGTTCGAATACGTCCTTGCAATATTTCCCGATGCATATGCGTCCCGAGAACATTTTTTGAACCTTCACTTTCCTCTTAGCTTTAAGCATGGAAATCGCACCCGTTTGACCCCCGATGACCTTTGCCGATATGCTGTCGCCTGCTTCTAAGCGAGAGCCTCTACATATCGAATTATCAGAAACGAACACGATGTTCCTGGCGGAAAATAATTCGCATAAGAGTACGCCGTCTCGATTGATCACAATGTCGCCGTTGGATTTTAGCTCGCTATTCTGACACTGATTGACGCTGATTTCCACGTTCTCCTCCTGCATCCGAGCGACTTCGCTGTGGGTGTCCTGCAGCAAGGCAAGAAAGCTTTGTACGCATCCGTAAGTGACCATCTCCAGCAGCTTCGTCGGTTGCGAGAATATCTCGGATACTTCCTTCAGCTTCTCGTACTCCTCTTGCTTAATATGCTGGATATTCGAGATCACGTATTGTAATTCTTTAATCGCTTCGGGAATTTCTTTCATCTTAGTTTCCATCAGCAATAGAACGATCTGTCCATATCGGACAGACTGATTCTTGGCTTCAAGCGCCTCCGTCAGAAGCTTGGAGGCAACCAGAAGCTTCTCCATATAATCGCACAGCATTTTCGAAGTATGATAGAGACGGTTAAACAATACGCCGAAGTAACCCGAATATAGCTTGCTCGCAATAACGTTTCCCCTCACGTTAATGCTACCTGTAGCCGTTATCGTAGAATTGTACACGCTTCCGTATACGTACACGTTACCAAGCGATTCGATGATCATGTTGTCTGTGACGTCCCCATGTACGATTACATCACCGGAGAAAACAATGTTGCCCGTCTCGATATCCACATCACCCGATACAACATAGGAAGTAGACACATCGAAGATTTTAATTTTGCTTCCCGTTATTCGTGGCCTTCCCTGAATCCTTGCAATCACGCTTCCATCGGCTGTAAGCTCGACATTGTCCTTCGCCACCATAAACAGATCTTTAGGGGGTGTTGGAAGCGTAATGCTACCGCGCACGTCATATCCGGCGATTCCGTCAACGAGCGGGATTTTTCTCGCCATCAATTCACCCTCCTTGACGGACGGAATTCGTAAATGATTACGAAAATCAATGGATCCATCAACCTCGAAAAATTCGCTCTCCACCTGCTGTGAGAAGTAGATTTCCAGCCGCGCATCTTTGCCCAACACGGGTGCTTTCCCCCTAGCAACGACAATGGGAAGATACGTCGGAAGCAACAGCTCTTGCTGGATCGCTGCAAATTCAATACGTGCCTTAATAGACATCTCTTCGAGCTTAGCCACAACATCCCCAAGCTGTACTGTCTTCAATACCATACCCATGTCCTCTTCAGCCTTAACAATCAACCGGTGTGCCGGGTCCGTATCGGCAATCCTCGAACAGTAACGTTCTTTGGCATGCAGGTGGAAATGAGCGATCAGCTTGTCTTCAGATATCATAACCTCGAACAAGGGCAGCTGTTCGATCTCCCATGATATTCGATCTTCCGCGCTGACCTCGGATTCCCCGAATACCTCCTTGTCGTTGATATACAATTTCAACGGACTCATCGGATAGATGACAGCAAAATCTCCGCCATTGATGGGATCCTGAACATGAATTTTCTGATTGTGGATTCGAATCGATCCATCTTGCTTATACGCTGGATCATTCGGGTCTATTTCATCTGTTCCCATTTCGCTAAACGCTGAATGTTCCTCCATCTTATCCAAATTTAATTGGTCAATGAGCGTTATCAGTTCAGTTTCCGAAATATGTTTCTTCAAGACTAGCACCTCTCGAATGGCAACTCATCGAAGTCACGAGTATACAAATTGCACGCCAACAAGCATAAACGACTGACACCGTCCTTTCACGGAGTTCAACGTTTATGTCGAAGACTTATCAGAAAAATAAAATGAATGATAACCTTTCTGATAGGCAAAAAAAAGAGCATCCTCCGAATGGAAGATGCCCTTACGCTCCATTCGGTAACTTGGCAACCATAGAACGTTAGTTCCTTAGGCCCACAGCTTTGCGTCCCTTTCTTTCAAAAGGTTTGCCTTTTCGTGCATGCGATTCATAGATGCATAATCATATTTAACTAATTTAGGTAGGCAAACATGCCTACCCACAAAAACTCATACCTACATTATAAGTCTTAGGTCTTAACTATATCAAGAGACATATCTAAATTTGTCAGATATGCGCCTTTTTTACTATATCTTTGGATCGACTTCCAAAATCCAACCAAATGGATCTTCTAATGTCCCTCTTTGCATACCGGTAATAAAGTCATATACCTTGGCCGAGATAGGCCCGGTTTGACCATCATTCAACGTCAGCTTGTCCCCTTGCCAGTTCAATTCCCCGATCGGTGAAATGACGGCAGCAGTGCCTGTACCAAACGCTTCCTCTAAGGTACCCTTGCGATAGGCTTCAACTAATTCGTCGATGGAGATTCTCTTCTCCTCGACCTCGATGTTCCAGTGTTGAAGCACTCGAATGACCGAATCACGGGTTACACCGTCTAATATGCTGCCGTTTAACGCTGGAGTGATGACTTTGCCCCCGATTTTGAAGAACACATTCATGCTCCCGACTTCCTCGATATACTTCCGATGAACACCGTCTAGCCAGAGCACTTGGGAGTATCCTTTTTCAGTCGCTTCCTGCTGCGCTTTCAATCCCGCTGCGTAATTACCGCCCGTCTTCGCATTTCCTACTCCACCTGTAACCGCACGGACATACTCCGATTCCACGTAGATGCTAACCGGATTGATTCCTTCTGCGTAGTACGAGCCTACCGGAGATAGGATGATGATAAAATGATACTGCTCCGATGGCGATACACCAAGCGTAGGTTGCGTAGCAATAACGAAAGGACGGATATATAGGGATGTACCTTGCTCGGCAGGAATCCAATCTTCATCTACTTTAATGAGCTGCTTCAGTGCTTCCATAACCAAATCTTCGTCGATGGATGGTATACTCAGGCGAGCATTGGAGCGATTAAGGCGCTGCAGATTCTTGTAAGGACGGAACATAAGAACCGATCCCTCAGGCGTCTTATAAGCCTTCATTCCTTCAAATACGGTTTGTCCGTAATGAAATACTTTGGCCGCAGGATCTAACGAGATCGGTTGATACGGAATGATCCGCGGATCATGCCAGCCTGCCCCTACATCATAATCCATGATGAACATATGGTCCGTAAAATACTTCCCAAAGCTGAGGTTTTCGATTGCCGGTTTTGTTTTAGGTGTTGTCGTTAACTCTACAGAAATCTTAAGGCCCATTTGAACATCTTCTCCTTACCTTCATCCGTTATTATTTAATGATAGCAGAGCGTTAAGTATATTGATAATATTTGTTTTATCGGTTATCCATACCTTTAGGGTATATATGAAGGGGGCAATCATCCGATGGATATGCGCCAGCTACGATACTTCTTAGCTATTGCCAACGAGAGACAGATTACTCGTGCAGCTAAACACTTAAATATGGAGCAGCCTCCGTTAAGTCGTCAGCTTAAGCTGATGGAGCAAGAGCTCGGGGTTATTCTTTTCGATCGCAACGGGAAGCAATTACAGCTTACCCAAGCCGGAGAGCTGCTTCGTCAGAGGGCGATCACCCTCATGGATCAATTTAACGAAACAATCACCTATGTTCAAGAGGTGGGTGAAGGAGTTCAAGGCGTCTTATCAATTGGAGTCGTCGTTTCTTGTATTTCCTTATTACCTCCAGCTATACGGTTGTTCAACGAAAAGTATCCGCAAGTTACCTTCAAAATTCAAGAGGGTGACCACTATCAGCTTGGCGAATTGTTAGAAAATCGAGATCTTGAGCTCATTGTGAGCCGACTCCCTTTTCAATCCGACCTACAATCGCAGCATTATTCCATACTCCCATTGCCTTCGGACCCGTTCGTAGCTGTCGTGCCAAGTGAATGGTGTACAGATCCCAATCAACGTACCATGACTCTACAGGAGCTTGCGCGTTATCCATTCCTCACCCTCAAAACGGATAGAACAACAGGCATGCACAATCGTGTTTTTCACGAGTTCAAACAACATGATCTAGAACCACGAATTATTTGTGAATGCTCCAGTGTCGCTATAACAGTCTCGCTAGTCGCCTCAGGAATTGGGGTGGCCATATTGCCGAAGTCGGTAATGAACACCTTTGCATCCCCTCACCTTAAACAAATCACGATAGCTGATGTGGAATTTCAAAGCGAAGTTGGTATTGTGTGGCTTCGGGATCGTCATCTCTCAAAAAGCGCGAGGCACTTCATGGAAATATTCGTGTAGATCGTTAATAAACCGCAGAAAAAAGCCTTCAAAACCACCTGTTACGCGGCTTGAAGGCTTTATTATTGTTTCTAATTTTCTTTTTATGAAATCATCGTGCCTTTTTTGAGGGCCTTCATATCTTTATTCGTATTATCGATCAAGGGTAGCATCCTCGTTCCACTAACCATCGGAGTGTGACACAGGTGACAAGTGGGTTGATTCTCGAATGCAAAGTTATCGCGAATCCAACCCTTACAGCCTTCCGTTGGGCATGACCAAATCGCTGTGTCTTCCAAAGGAACTTCCTCTAACGATTTTTTTCGATAGTACATATTAACCCCTCCTTAGATTAAAGAACTGCCCTCAACAATGTTAAGGGCAGTTCTTATCTTCCTAGAAATCTGAGAACTACAGTTTTACAACGTTCTCAGCTTGTGGTCCACGGTTGCCTTGTACAATGTTGAATTGTACTCTTTGGCCTTCGTCAAGGGATTTGTAGCCGTCGCCTTGAATAGCAGAGAAATGAACGAATACATCATTTCCGCCTTCAACTTCGATAAATCCAAAACCTTTGTCTGCGTTAAACCATTTTACTGAACCTGTTTCCATAATAAGTGACCCCCAAAATTTTATTAACATGTTTTTCTTGAGTTAAACAAAAATCACACATTGAAAAAGTTATCATTGCACAAATGAACACCTTTTCGATATGTGAGTTTCAAGGTTTTGATTTGTTTAGCAGATCAGATTCTTAGTATAACACATTCAAACGACAATAGCTCCTACTTCCGTAAAATATTTATATTTAGATGTAACTTTGGTCTAAAGCCCCTTCTCCCACTGCTAAAAACAATTTTCGGTTAAAGCTTGCTTATTACACATAAGTACTATATAGTAGGAAATCCAGTTGGAATTCGCAAGTCAGCTCATCTTATTAATGTCGCGGGGTGGAGCAGCCCGGTAGCTCGTCGGGCTCATAACCCGAAGGCCGCAGGTTCAAATCCTGCCCCCGCAACCAACTTGGAAACTTACCATCCTCGGCGATTATGCCGGGGATTTTTTTGTTTTATTTCCAAACCTACGTTAATAGAAGATACTCAATTCGGCATTATTGACACCTATAACATTATAACGTTATATTGTTTACAGAATAGATTAACCACTTCGCCGTGGAAAAGGGTGAAAACCATGCAACAACAATTCGTTTTACGCAACCTCAAAAGAGTGACGGGAGAAGCTATCGATATCACAATCAACAATAAGGTGATCGTAGATATTACTCCAGCCGGCAACGGACGAGGGGACGCGAGCTTCGACTTCTCCGATGTATACGTATCAAGTGGATGGATTGACCTACATGTCCATGCGTTCCCTGATTTCGATCCCTATGGGGATGAGATCGATGAGATCGGGATTAAACAAGGTGTAACTACGATTGTCGATGCAGGAAGCTGTGGTGCCGACCGAATCGGAGACTTAGTCTCCAGCGGAGAACAGGCTCTTACACAATTGTTCGCCTTCTTAAACATCTCTCACATCGGATTATCCCGAGTTGATGAGCTGTCTCAATTAGAATGGATCAATGAAGAGAAAGTTATCGATGCAGTGGCAAAGTATAAATCTAGCCTCGTTGGCTTAAAGGCTAGGATTAGCCAAAGTGTTGTCGGTGCAAGTGGCATCGAGCCCCTTCGTATCGCACGTAAATTATCCGATGAAACTGAGCTCCCCTTAATGGTACACATCGGTTCTGGACCACCGGATATTAGGGAAATCGTTCCCCTCTTGTCCAATAGGGATGTGATTACTCATTACCTGAATGGGAAAAAGAACAATCTGTTCGATCAGGAGGGTAATCCGTTACAGGTATTATTAGAGGCGATCAGTCGCGGCGTGCACCTTGACGTTGGGCATGGTACAGCTAGCTTCTCCTTTAGGGTCGCGGAAGCCGCCATTCAGCACGGGATAGCATTAAACACAATTAGTTCAGACATTTATCGGGGTAACCGCATGAACGGTCCCGTCTATAGCCTTGCACATGTTCTATCGAAGTTTCTTTACTTGGGATATTCCTTGGAGCAAGTCATCTCTGCAGTTACTTCGAATGCGGCAGAGTGGCTTCGCAAGCCGGAGCTAGGTCGTATTCAAATCGGAGATGTCGCAAATCTAACGTTATTCGATATTCGGAAAGAACCCGTCACTTTCATTGATTCTGAAGGTGACGAGCGTTCTGCCAACACTATTATTCAACCAAGAGGAGTTGTTGTGAATGGCAAGCTCATTGAATGCCAAATACGGTCTTAAACGCGTCATTAATGCAAGCGGTAGAATGAGTATTCTTGGCGTGTCGGCTCCAACCGATACCGTCATGGACGCCATGAAGCATGGCGGTCAGAATTATGTAGAGATCGCAGACCTCGTGGACAAGGCCGGAGACTATATCGCTGGAATTCTAGGATCAGAAGCTGCAGTCGTCGTGAACTCCGCATCCAGTGGTATTGCACTATCGGTAGCTGCCCTTGTGACACGCGGGAATCGCCGCAAGAGCGAGCGTCTACATCAAGAGACTATTCCGAACAACGAAATCATTATATTAAAGGGTCACAACGTACAGTACGGAGCTCCTGTTGAGACGATGGTCTATCTGGGTGGAGGCAAGCTTATCGAGGTCGGATATGCTAATGAAGGTAAAGCCGAGCACATCGAGGATGCAATCTGCGACAATACGGCAGCCATCCTATACGTCAAGTCGCATCACTCCGTTCAGAAGAACATGATTTCCGTCGAAGAAGCATGGGACATTGCACAACGCAGGGGCATCCCGCTTATCGTTGACGCTGCCGCTGAAGAGGATTTGCAGAAATATGTGAAATATTCGGATCTTGCTATTTATAGTGGTTCGAAAGCGATCGAAGGCCCAACCTCAGGCATCGTCGGAGGCAAACGCCAATATATCGAATGGCTCAAGGTTCAGCTGCACGGCATCGGCCGGAGCATGAAGGTCGGTAAAGAAGCCTCGTTCGGATTGCTTCAAGCGCTAGATGAGTATAGTGTGAAAATAGATAAAAGTGAGCAAGAGAAAGATGCGCTACAGGTATTGATGCCTCTTAACGAGCTTACGGGAGTACAAGTAACGATCGTGCAGGATGAAGCTGGAAGGGCGATATTCCGGGCCCGCATCAAGATTGATTCTACACTCGCTGGCACAACAGCTGGGAAAGTCGTTGCAGGGTTACAGGATGGCGATATTGCTATCTATACTCGCGACTATGGGGTAAAGCAAGGCTATTTCGATATCGATCCACGCCCGCTTCAAGGCGACGATATGCAAGTCATCGAATCCAGAATACGCGAATTAACAGGGGGACTCTAACATGTCGAATATCTCAAAACGTTTGTACAAGGGCCGTGCAGCATTAAATGTATTAACGAATAGCCTAGACAATGCGAAGGCAGTTTTCGAAGCAGCAGAAGGTTATGTTCTCGTTGGCGTTCTATCCAAGTCATACCCAACGGTCGAAGCGGCTGTTGCTTCTATGAAGGAATACGGCAAGGTGGTTGACGAGGCTGTATCCATAGGTCTTGGTGCAGGAGATAATCGCCAAGCGGCAGTCGTCGCAGAAATTGTGAAACAATATCCAGGTAGCCATATTAATCAGGTATTCCCTGCTGTTGGTGCAACTCGCGCTAACCTTGGTGGGCAAGACAGCTGGATTAATGCACTCGTATCCCCAACAGGACGTGTAGGATACGTTAATATTTCCACGGGTCCAGTCAGCGCAGCGCAATCTGAGCTCGCAATTGTTCCTGTAAAAACAGCTATTGCACTCATTCGGGATATGGGCGGCAATGCCTTGAAGTACTTCCCAATGAACGGACTTAGCTGTGAAGATGAGCTTCGCGCAGTAGCCAGCGCTTGTGCAGAGGAAGGCTTTGCTTTGGAGCCGACCGGCGGCATTGATATGGAAAACTTCGAGACCATCTTAAGCATCTGCTTGGATGCAGGAGTGCAGCAAGTCATTCCTCACGTTTACTCTTCCATTATTGATAAGACAACAGGCGCGACAAACGTTGATGATGTTGCCGAGCTACTCACTATAATGAAGAAGCTAGTGGACGCTGCCGATGCCTAAGAAGATTGCGGCATTCGGAGAAGTGATGATGCGGTTGCAGGTGCCGGGTTATGAGCTACTATCTCAAGCAAGCACATTAAGCTACTCTTTCTCCGGCACAGGGGTCAATGTGATTTCAGCAATGGCCCGCTTAGGGCATGAAGGATATCTCGTGTCCCGATTGCCTGCTAATGCCGTCGGCGATGCTGCTGCTGCTTATTTACGAAAGCTGGGTGTTTCCCAAACCTTCGTAGAGAGAAGCGGTAACTACCTGGGCATGTATTTCTTAGAAAACGGATTCGGCGTTAGACCAAGCCGCGTGACTTATTCCAATCGTCTTGAGAGCAGCTTTAACACCGCACCGGAAGGCACTTATGAATTCGATCGCATTTCCCAGCAGCTAGATGCCGTACATTTTTGCGGGATTACACTAGCCATGAATGATGCAGTTCGGAATCATATGCTCAGCTTTGCGGCAGCAGTTAAAGCTAACGGTGGCACAATCGTGTTCGATTGCAATTATCGCCCTTCTCTCTGGGGCGAAGAAGGTTACGCAAAGGCAAAGCCCTTCTATGAGAAAATGCTGCAGCATGCGGATATCGTCATGATGAACGAGCTTGACGCCATCCATATCCTTGGCATGACAACAGACAAGACAACTCGCCTTGATCAGCTTACTGAGCTTTTGCCGGTTGTAGCTGAGAAATATGGAATTTCTGTGCTTGCTGGTACGCATCGCTCCATTAATGGAGACAACACGCATTCCCTACTCGGCTATCTCTATAAGAACAAAGAGTTTGCTTTCGCTGAGAAGCTTACCTTTACAGTTTGCGATAGAATTGGTGCAGGAGATGCCTATGCCAGCGGTATCGTTCACGGTGAGCTTAAGGGTCTAGCGCCCGAAGCAAGTGTCCGCTTCGCAGCAGCGGCAGCCATGCTTGCTCATACAACGATAGGCGATACCCCTATGTCCTCTGAGAGTGATATACTAAGAGCAATGACACAATCGGTGAGCGATGTAGAGAGGTAGTGGAAGTCATCACAGTCTTCTTATCTCGGAAGAAAAAACCTTTATATTTGCAAATTAAAAATATCCTGAAGGATCGGATTTTACATGGTGCGTATCCCATCGATACAACCATTCCATCCGAGCCGCAATTGGAGCAGGAATTCAAGGTCAGCAAGATCACAGTTCGCAATGCGATCCAAGAGCTTGTTCAAGAAGGCTATCTGGAAAAGGGTAGCGGCAAAGGAACGAGGGTCATTCGCAACACTTCTACTTCCAAGCTGTCCAAACGGAAAAGCTTTACAGAGGTGTTGGTCGAGGAAGGACACCGCATTCGGAAGCAATTACTGCAGGCCGAAGTCGTTCGTAATGAAGTAGGGACGGAGCCTTATCGGTTGTTCGGGGAGCAGTGCTTCTGCATCGAACGCTTATATTATTTAGATGATGTCCCTTATATCCATTACACTCACTATTTAACGATGAGTACGGGGAATATCGAGCTCGCAGATATAGATGATCAGTCCTTGTATGGCTTATTGGAGGAACAAGAGATTACGCTTGATAAATTCCGCGATCAATTTGCCGTGGCATTCGCCCCTCCACTTATTGGGGAGAAGTTACGCGTGCAAGAGAACATGCCTTTATTGAAAAGATCTCGTTATTCCTATGAGGAATCGGGCAACGTCATTGAATTTAGCGTAGGCTATTACAACACCGCAATCCAGAATTACCTCGTCAATTATAACGTCTAACCTTTATTAGACAAGCAGCGAAGAAGCGTACTTGGAGGGTCTGTTTAGACTCTCCAAGTACGCCTCTTCTAAATGTTACATGTCGTTATGGCTTCAGCTCCATGTAGCAGGGGAACCAAGGTGCTTTTTTGGCCCTCGCGAACCAAACGCCACTGCTTCGGCTCAACCAAGGCACTTTTTTGGCCTTCGTGAACCAAATGTCGCTGTCGCAGCTCTACCAAGGCACTTTTTTGGCCTCCGTGAACCAAATGCCACTGCAACCGCTCAGCCAAGGCACTTTTTTGGCCTTCGTGAACCAAATGCCACTGCTTCGGCTCAACCAAGGCACTTTTTTGGCCTTCGCGAACCAAACGCCACTGCTTCGGCTCAACCACGGCACTTTTTTGGCCTTCGTGAACCAAATACCACTGTCGCGGCTCAACCAAGGCACTTTTTTGGCCTTCGCGAACCAAATGCCACTGTCGCGGCTCAACCAAGGCACTTTTTTGGCCTTCGTGAACCAAACACCACTATCGTGGCTCAACCAAGGCACTTTTTTGGCCTTCGTGAACCAAATGCCACTCTTCGGCTCTACCAAGGCACTTTTTTGGCCTTCGCTAACCAAACGCCACTGCAACCGCTCAACCAAGGTACTTTTTTGGCCCTCGCGAACCAAACGCCACTGCTTCGGCTCTACCAAGGCACTTTTTTGGCCTTCGTGAACCAAATGTCGCTGTCGCAGCTCTACCAAGGCACTTTTTTGGCCTCCGTGAACCAAATGCCACTGCTTCGGCTCTACCAAGGTACTTTTTTGGCCTTCGTGAACCAAATGCCACTGCTTCGGCTCTACCAAGGCACTTTTTTGGCCTTCGTGAACCAAATGCCACTGCAACCGCTCAGCCAAGGCACTTTTTTGGCCCTCGCGAACCAAAAGCCACTACTTCGGCTCTACCAAGGCACTTTTTTGGCCTTCGCGAACCAAATGCCACTGTCGCTGCTCAACCAAGGCACTTTTTTGGCCTTCGTGAACCAACATGTGACTTTCAACTCTGACGCTTCGGAGATGACTCCTTTGGACCCCTTTTAATCAGGCGTCACTGCCTGCCGCTAACCCAACTCGTAAATCCAAGTACCATTCGAACGCTTCATTAGGAGCCACAACTTGAGCGGTACCATTGCTGATAGCCCTGGAGAGCGAATCATATAATCCAATGCTAGGCTCTAGCGCGATGGTCGTCCTATCATTAAATAATCCCTCATCAATCCAAACCCCTAGATAAGGAACGAGATCCGGACAGACAGACATCTCCATATAGTTGCCGGTCTCCTCACCTTGCAAAGCGCACCAGCCTTCTGACAAAACGCTTGGCGCATAGAACTTACGGCCATCAGTGGTCATGTTGGGAGATACTAAACTTTGCTGATCCCATTCGTATTTATTCCCAACCGACAAGCTCTTACCTCCATAGACGCATATCATTTCCTTAACAGAATCCGGCAATCGTATCCTCGTCTTCTCTGTTACTTGGAATTGTGGATGCGGCACCCAGAGGAACGGCATATTCGCCGTCCCCCTATTCTCTACGCGATACCGCAACCGAACTTGATTAGCAGAGAGGAACGATACGCTTCTACTTAACCTATAGGGAATACAACTACCATCCACTGAACAGGTTATCGCGCGGCTATCCGCCTCACAGCTCCATGAGCGCGACCAAACCTCGCCATGATCAGGTAATGTAATCGCCTGCCCCTCACCAATTTCACAACAATCAATCGTCGGAAAGCATTCATCCCACCCACTCATGTCCCAGTCGCAGAAGCTAGAGCCTTCCTCTGGTTTCCTCAGGGAACGCTTCCCAGCATCCAGCAACCACTCTTTGCCTGTCGGCTTATAGACAAGAGATACGATCTTTGCCCCAATCTCTGGCACCATCTCTAACCGGACTTCATCGCTTTCCAATATGAATGACTCATAGCCTTCGTAATATCCCTCGTACACCTTAACCTTCACCTTATTGTCCACTAGCTTCCGGTGTTACCCATTCCGAATGAATCTGCACACCTTGATGATTACTGTCCAATGTAACAACCAGCTCGAATTGTTCCCTCGCTTTTGCAAATTGTCCAAGTCCTATAAGCCCTAAGCCCATCATAAAGCGGCAATGGATTTGATTCCGAATGTTCAAATCATCCTCGAAGACAAGGAAATCTGGAAGTGAAACGGCAAAGTAATCTATCTTAACCTCTTCGAACATGTGCTTCTCCGCATAATCAACAAGCTTGTGGAACCGCTTATTGGACTGCTTCGAATCCTTCAGCTTGCTCCATGCTAAGCCTTGATAGAAGATCATTTCTGGAGGCTGATCATTGTAATACATCGCGCTAGCCGGTTCCTCCAAACCTTGGGATGCCTGGATATAAGCCTCTTGGGCTTCAACCGGTAAACCGAGTCCTTCATACGCACAACCTATATAGTAGTAAATATGATTCTCTTGCGCGCCCGTCAATTTACCCTCGCCTAGATTGTCGGGATACACTAGCGCTTTATGCAAATGCTCTAGCGCTTGTTCATATTGCTTACTATGGAGAAGTCCCTTCGCAAGCTCAACATGAGCGAGCACATATTGCCCGGTGACCTTACCCTCGCCGCCTTCCCAAGGGTGGAACAACCTGGACGTGAGTAATTGTACTGCCTCTGTATGAAGCTTCAGCATATTATGAACGGTTACATATTCTACATATAAATCGTCCCTTGCTTGTACAAGCTCAAGTTTCTGCTTTAGCTGCTCTAGCCGTATTCTCGGTTCCACGCCAAGCTTCTTATAGAGCTGATCAAGCTCATAGAATATGCGTGCATCCGTTGGATCGCATATCACCGCATGCTCCAACGCTTCCCTAGCTTGCTCGGGACTGTTCATTTTATTATAGTAAGCGAGCGCTAAATTCCGGTTTACGATGGAGAACGACGGATTCGCCGCACGAGAGAGCTCCCAATGCTGAACCCCTTCCGCATGTCGCTTCTTATCGTATAGTAAATTCCCTAAGTAGTAATGCGCTTTGGAATCACCAGGACAAGCCTCAATCGCGTACTTCAATACCGCGAGATCAAACAGAGTGTTCGGGAAGCAATAGTCCGATATCGCTTCGCTACCTGTACGAAGATGTAAGATCGACTTCTCGCTATGTCCCATCTTTCCATATAAATATCCGATCGTGTACTGGATCATCGGATAGACATCCCCGGATTCACCTTCAACACTCGTCGAAAGTAATTCCAATGCTTCGTTATACAACCCCGCCTCGGAGTAATCCGCAGCCAATGACAGATAGTTATGAGCATCGCCCCTCATGAGAAGGAGCTGCTTCTCATACACGGCTTGGGCTTCCTCTGTCTCTCCGCCACCTTCTAACACCAATCTCAATTCGTTATAAGCACCAAAATCAGCAATATCGAACTTGATCGTTTCCCTTGTCCATTCTTTGGCTTCATCCCGTCTGCCCAGCTTACGAAGCATAGCCGACTTCAAATTGCGTGCCTTGTAATTACGGGTGTTCTTGATCAAAGAACGCTCAACAAGTTCTAACGCTTCTTCGTGCGAGCCTTTCCAAGCCGCAATCTGTGCAAGCGTGAAGTAACCACTGTCTTGCATGGCTGCAGACCAAACCGATTTATATAGCGCAGAGAAGGCTTCCTCCATCCGTCCCTGAAGCTTCAAAGTTACACCTAGCTGATAATAAGCTTCACTATCGTAAGGATTAGGATTACGAGAGGTTAAGCTCTTAATTGCTGTACGGAAGTGTTCCTCGCTTTGTTCTAGCAGCCCTCTGCGCAGCAGTAAAGTACCATAGGCGACATTAATGCGAATATCGTTCGCATCCCGCTTCAAGCCCTCCAAATAATACGCTTCCGGTTCAAAGGTTGCATGACGATATTGCTCAAGATGTAGCCCCGCCAAATAAAGCATTTCATTGGTTTTCATTTCGGAAGGCTCTTGTAGCGGTTGAGCCGCATCTGGCACTTGCTCAATGTCCGGCTTGTTAGGCTGATACCGGATAAGCTCCTGGCCCTTCTCATTGCTGACCTTCAGGATCAGTTCATGCTCCAGCTGACCAGGCTGCAATCCGATCTCAGCATGGAATGTATCGGTAGGGGATAGATTAGCTGTCTTGTTCAAATACACCTGTGAACCGCCCACTAATTCAACAATCAAGCCTTCCATTAGAGAAGTTGCATATACTTGCACGAATGCCTTCTGATTAGCGACATCCACCTCTAAATTTACAGCCAAATCTATCGAAGCATTTTTAACAACTCCAACATTTTTGTAGGGCATAAAATATTGCTTAAACGATTTTTCCTCATAGGGTTGTAGCCATGTGAAGTCAGGCTGGTTGTCGGTATAAACCCCCGTCATTAATTCAATATAAGGTCCATCCTCATCTGTCAGATTCCGATCCCAAGCCTGGCCGAATTCTCCATTGCCCCACGTCCACTGCTTTTTGCCCGGTGAAATATGATGATTGGCAACATGGAGTAAACCCGCTTGCACGGAATGATCATAACCACCCACAAAATTGTAGTCCGACTTATACGCCATATAAGAGGTTGGAACCGGAATATTCTTATAGCGTGAGATGTCTACTCCCTCAGAATAGTCCATCTTATAGTAGGTTCCCGTCGCAATCGGGAATTTGGATACGTCTCTTTTTCCATGATCGAACACTGCGGTGACATCAGGCGGAAATACGGATTGCGTAAAGTCGTTTACCGCTACAGCCGGATTTGCCCACCATAAGAACGTTTGAGGTTCTGGGGTACGGTTGTATAGTTGAGCGTGAATTTCCAAGTATGCCTTGTCCGGATATAGTGTAAAGCCTGCTGTAACCTTAGTACCATTAATACGATCAATCTCGCTTATCCATACCGTTGCGCTTCCATCTTCCTTCTGCTCCAGCCGATATTCCACGGGACCATACGTATTAGGGCGGTGATGCTGCGGCCAGTTAAACTCAATTCCTCCTGAAATCCATGGCCCCAATAGACCTACTAGTGCCGGCTTGATCACTTGGTTGTAATAAACAAAATCATATTGATTCGTTTTGTCTACCGCACGATAAATACGTCCACCCAGCTCGGGCATGACCTCGACACGCAAGTAATCATTCTCAAGAATGACCATCCGGTAAGCTTTCAATTGCTTCTCATCTTCAATCTTATCGATAACGGGATGGGGGTACACCTTGCCCGTGCTTCCTTGATAGACGCGTTTCTCTAGAAACATCGGGTTTTTGTCTGGCTTACCGACTTCATAGGTTGGAATTTCCATCGTTTCTTCCCATACTCGGGTATTTGCATTCAACCTTGTCAAATTCCTCACTCCTGTTTCTAGATAATCTTAGATAATGAACTATAAGATCACTTTAAAGGAGATCAAGGTGTTGGACAATTCACAATCCCCTGTTTATAATGGACGATATTCTGATTTTTAGAGAAACCAATGAGCCTTATGACAAGAAAGGGGAATAGCGGTGCTTAAAAAAGCTGAGGGGTTTGATTCCGAGAAAATTATCGTATTACCGCAGTATCAATTAAACGAATTAATGACTCATCCCCTCGTGAGAGATTTATATGTAACCGACATAGGTTATTTTCCTCGCGCCCTCCATCACTACCGTGAAAGGCCCCAAGGCTGCGAATCCCACATTCTCATCTATTGCGTCCGCGGAGAAGGCTCTGTGTCCTTCGGCCCCGATAAGACCATTCGGATGACGGAGCACACCTTAACCATTATACCTGCCGGGGCTGCTCATTCTTATCATGCAGTCGATTCCAACCCATGGAGTATTTACTGGTTTCACATTAAGGGCGAGCAAGCCTTCCCCTTCCTTCAAGCTTTGGATTTAGATACCCATTCCGCTCCTCTAAAGCTGTCCATCCACGATAGTGAACAATTTAGAAGCTTGTTTAATCAATGCTTTGACATTTTATCAACCAAATCTTACTCTCTTCCTCATCATGTTCACGTTTCACAATTGGTGAGAACTATCCTTAGCTTGATCGGACTTATTCCAGGTCGTAAAGAGGATGAACGGAAGCAGCATTATATCGATGATGCGATCGACTTCATGAGGGAAAGGCTCGAGCATAGCCTTACGTTGGACGAGCTTGTCTCCCACACGCAAATTTCCAAGCAGCATTTGAACTATTTATTTAAGCTATCCACAGGCTGTAGCCCGATTGATTATTACCACCGAATGAAAATCCAGCGCGCAGGACAATTGATGGACTTAACCGGTCTCACGATCAAGGAAATCTGTCATTCCCTTGGCTTCAAGGATCCTTACTATTTCTCGCGCATGTTCAAGAAAATCATCGGACACTCTCCAACCGCATATCGCAATCACTTGAAGGGCTAGATTGGCTGACTACCGGTCTTTACTCGGATTAATCCCGAAGTGTTTTTTATACAATTTACTGAAGTAGAAAACGTCCGCAATCCCAACCTTGTCGATAATTCTCGAGATTGGGTGTGTTGTAGTTCGCAGCAGCAGCCGCGCCTGCTTCAGCCGGTAGGCCTCCATATATTCCATGACAGCCACGCCTTGCTGCTCTTTAAATAGCTTAGACAGATGTGAACGGCTTAGATTCACATGTGCACAAACATCCTCTAACGCCAGCTTCGTGGCATAATGCTCGTGAATGAAGGTTAATGCCTTCGTGATCTCTTCCCGATGCCTGCCATTCCACTCCATCCCTCCAAGCCACTCTGTAAAAGCAACCTTGAAATCCGTGAGTCTGGAAGCCTGAAGCTGGTCAACCTCTGACTTTAAGGCTGCAGGGACGGCAAATCCACCCTTTTCAATAAACTGGATCAACGTCTTAACGTCTCCCTTAACAGATGCAGGTGGTCGACATAGATGACGGAGCAGCTCGAAATAGGTTTCGATTAATCCGGGCAAAGCCGTAACCTGGAACCTCCCATTGCCACTGCCTTCCACAGATTGAAAGAAAGAATACAAATCCAAATCGGCAACAGGCGCTTGCATCTGCTTAACATTAACCATACAAGCATTCTTCTCATAGAAAAAATGAACCAATTGCTGTCGAGATCCCAGCACCTTCTGGAAAAAATCGTTCATTCCACTAAAGTCACTGTTAATTAAGAAGGAAGCTTCTAGCCCCAGGTATTCCTTAGTAACGGCCGAAACATCCTCAATCTTCAAGGCATGTTGGTCGTCATCACATTCACCTAGATCAAGAACAACAAAACGATTATCTCCCAGATGAAACAGCTCGTTGCTCTTATTCCATCGTTTAATCGTTTCTCTAACGACATTGATCAGAGCGTAAACCGCTAAATCCGTCCGGCCTCTATATTTCTTTCCTGTCCAATCCTCGAATCTTTCAATTTCCATGACCGCGAATTTCGAAGGGGTATCGAATGCCTCCCGATATACAGATACGGATAGCCGCTCCGCTCTCCGAAGAAGCTCAGCATTGTGGATATGCCCATTTAGTCGCTCGTAAAACAAAGAATTCTGCACCATCAATATTTCGTTGGGGTCGAATTTAGCGCCTTTTTCCACAGCCTTATCCAGATGAACAATGGCTCTATGTACTTCCTCAGCGACTTTGTCCTTCGTAATCGTTGCTTTCAAGAGATAGTTGCGAGCCCCGTACTCCAACGCCTTTTGCGCCAATTCAAATTCGGCGAAGTTGCTCAGAACGATAAACCATACGTCAGGATGCCTCATCCGACACTGGCGAATCAATTCCATCCCATCCATGACGGGCATCCGAATATCGGTCAACACGATACTCGGGAGTGATCTCTCCATTTGCCGCAGCGCATCCTCCCCATTCACCGCCTCCATGACGGATAAGCCCTCCATGCCTTGAAGCATCGCCACCAAGTGACTACGAATTGCATATTCGTCATCCACGATCATGATATTCATACGACTTCACCTTTCAAATCCGGAATCGTTAAGGATATTATCGTCCCGCTTGGCTGCCTAACGGTAATCTCCAGTACCGATTGCTCCCCATAATGCAGACGCAATCTTTCTCGGACATTACTTAATCCAATGGACTTACGTGCAGTCAATTGTGGTGAGGCTGCAAAGCCGACACCATCATCAGAAACGACGAATCGCACGCCGCTCCCCCAACGATCAGCTTGGATAAGAATGCAGCCATTTGCTCTCCCATTGAAGCCATGTTCAAAGCTATTCTCCACTAGAGGCTGTAAGAGCATTCTTAAGATGGGCATTGGAGTCAGCTCCTTAGAGAAGTCTATCTTTACGATAATATTTTCACCGAATCTTGCCCGTTGGATTTCTATATATTTCAGAAGATATTCCTTCTCTTCCTCCAGTGTCCAATACCCTTCATTCCGATATAACTGTTGTTTCAAGAGATACGAAAGCGATAGTACGAGTGAGCCTATCTTATCCTGAGAGGATTGTTCTGCAAGAAAACGGATCGTATTCAATGAGTTCAGAAGGAAATGGGGATTCATCTGCTCCTGCAGAATTTGCATTTCCAGGTTTCTCTTCTCCGTGGCAGCCCATTCCAAATTGTCGCGTGAAATCTGAAGATTATGAATGAGCTGCTGCAGTAACTCCGATAACTCAGCCAAATGCTGGTCAGAGTGGACAGCGACGGATAGATCAAGGGAAGGATTAACTAGCCGTTTGGATAATAATCGTATTTGATTAAACACCTGGCTGATCGTCTTCATAACGAAGGTCGATGTTGTAATGAAGATCACCAATATAATGAGTATGGTAGCCATAACTGTAAGCTGGAAATAGCGCAATTCATTCTGGATGACAGCCGTGGAGTCCGTTTGCATCATTGACCAGGGCGTAGGAGGCAATAGAATCTTTGAATCGGATGTTGTCTCTTCTCTCCTCGGCTGCTCAGCTTCAGTAGAGAAGATCAGATTATTCTTATCGTCCCATATCGCATACGACCCATTATCCTGATTTAGAATTTCCTTCAAATTCGATAGAGGAATAACCATCGAGACGATCCCTCTTTTGTTAGCGGTAACCGGGCTAAATATCCACCGGCTAAGCACGATCAAAGGCTCGCTTCCCCCTTCGGGCTTAAGCATTCCCCATTGGTAGCTATTAAAAAAGTCATACCCTTCCCAATGAATCGTCTTGAGAATTCCCGCCTGTAGCTCTCCCTTGCGAATACCGAGTCTGGAGGGATTGGACTCGAACATATTACCGTAGTTATCTTGGATGACAACCGCATATTTTTCATTTAAGAAGAAGGTATACTGAAGACGTTCAATGGCCTGGAGATAGGTAGAGTTTTTCTCAATACTCATGGAATCCTTTTCCTGAAGCGCTTGAATGAAAGCTTTGTCGTAGATGAAGTTGTTCGTCGACATAAAGGTACGTTGGAATAGATCCTTCACCCTCGAGGCTGTTTGCTCCACTTTAATCCGGTTAATTTCCGCTACTTTATGCACCATCGTTCGCTCAGAAAAATGATAGGCTGTATATAAAATGATGATCAGCGGAATGAAGATGGAAACAAGTAAAATGATAATTCTCCGCTGCACAGATTTCGGCCCTTGATACCACTTACTTCCCCAGCTCATGACGTATCTCCTTATTAAGAAAAAGCTAAGCCCACCATAAGCGATGGGCATAGCCGTAGAGTCTAATTATTTTGTTGTTCCTTAATCGCTAAGTCCACTTTCTCTTTCACTACACTCAACACCTCATCGACCGTTTTCGAGCCCGTGTAGTATTGGCTAATGATATCAAGGAATGTCGATTCGTATTCTTGTGGCGCCCCCAAGACTGGCTTCTCTTCCACATTGATTACATTCGGATCGCCACCGAACAAGTAAGTCACTTGCTCAAGGTTGATCTCGTCATCCTTCAAAGCATTAGCTAAATCTTCAAAATACTTATCTTTGCTTACTTTAGTATACATTGGAAGTGCGCCAGTGCTCAATGTATAGTCCGCAATATATTCTTTAGCTAGAATAAGGGCCTCTTTAGCATTTTTCGAGTTTTTAGGTATGGCTAAGGAATCGATGCTGGACCAGTTCATGTGCTTTCCTGCCATCTCCGTTGGAACTGGCATTGGGGCAATACCGGCTTTCCAGTCACGCGGGAATTTATCCTTCTGTGTAGCTGCGAGTTGGGCATACCATTGCGCTCCTACAACCATTCCATAGTTTCCGTTCCAATAGGAAAGGAAATCCGTATTATTCTGGATAAACTCCCCGATTGGCATAGCGGCTTTCTTGACGTTCATGACATCGTTCATCCATTCCAAGCTGCGCTTGAATTCTGGAGCATTAATATTAACATTGCCGTCATCCGTGTAGAACTTGCCGTTATTTAGCTGGCTACCGTATCCATAGAAATACATACCCCAGTTGTTGTAGAACATGCCATACACTTTGTCCTTACCATTCAAGTTCGTAAGCTTCTGTGCAACAACGGCCATTTCGTCCCAAGTCATCGGCACTTTAGGATCCGGGTAAGGTACCTTGGCATCGTCGAATACCTTCTTGTTGTAGTAAAGCATCCAGTTATTTTGTTGAATCGGGAAACGATAGTATTTACCGTCTTTATCCGGCTTAAAGTCACCGAAGTCTTTGGACATATCAACATCAACTTCTTTGGCGATATCATCAAGCGGCATTAGAAACCCTTTGTTAATCGCATCGAATTGCTCAACACCATTGCCCCAGATCAGATCAACTTGCTCACCGCTGGCCAACATGATATTGCGCTTGTTAATGTATTGCTCGTGAGGTACGGAAATGGGATCTACTTTGATATTCGGGTATTTCACTTGGAAGCGCTCCAGGAAAGCCTTGAACTCTGTGGAATCCATATACTCCGAAATATTTAGAAACTTAAGTGTTACTTCTTTGTCCGAACCGCTGTCTTTAGATGCAACTGCTTCTGATCCCGACGCTGCCGGTGTAGACGATCCTGCACTGCCATCCTTGTTTCCATTGTCACCGCAAGCAGCAAGTGAGAATACCATTGCGGATGCTGCTAAGACTAACACTGACTTCTTAATCATGTTATAACCTCCCCATATTTATCTTGGTTCCGTTTTCATTATGAACTGCAATTGAATTCTCTCAAATGTAATAAATGCTTTTCTATTTGTATAATTGTATGCTCTTATCCTTTTAAGCCAGAAGATACTATGCTTTCTATGAATTGTTTCTGAAGAGCTAGGAACACAGCAAGTACCGGGATGATCGCTAGACAAGCCAGTGCCATTTGCAACGCATATTGCTTACCGAATTGCGTCTGGAAGCTTTGGAGACCTATCGGTATTGTATACATTTCTTTGGAATGCAGGAAGATAAGCGGCTGGTAATATTGATCCCAGATCATAAAAAAGCTAAGAAGTCCTAGCGTCAATAACGGTGTTCTAGCTAGCGGTAACGCAACTTTCATGAAGGAGCGGAATATACCAGACCCCTCAATGTATGCCGCATGGACTAATTCCTTCGGAAACGAGAGGAAAAATTGCCGCATCAGGAAAATAGACAGAATGTCGACGATGTTCGGAATAATTAACGCCCAATGTGTATCTAGTAGATTAATAAATCGGAACGATATAAATTGAGGGAGCAGTGTTAACTGATAAGGGATAAACATCGTCGTGAGAAAAAAGAGAAAGATCGTATCCGAATAGCGGAACTTCAGAAATCCAAAGGCATATCCCGCTAATGCGGATAGAAGAAGTCTGAGCGCAACGGAAATGATGACGACAAACACGGAATTCCACAACCACGTAGGGAACGCGGTATCCATCAAAATATGTTTATAATTGGCCCAGTTCATCTGATCCCAATGAACAAATACAAAGGGGCGTTCAAACACTTGGTTCTCATATTTGAAAGAAGTAGATACCATCCACAGCAAAGGTGTAATAAAAACAAGCCCGATCAATAAGTAAGCAATAGAACGAATAGTGTATTTTACATTCTGACTTAACAGCACCTTGTAATCCTCCCTCCGTGATGAATTATTGATAGAATACCCACTTTTTCTGAGCAAACCAGTTGATCATGATGAACACCAATGTAAGTAAGAACAGGAACATCCCTACTGCCGAAGCGTACGAGAAGTTATAGTATTCGAACGCCGAACGATAGATGTGATAGGTCATCGTAGTCGTACTGAACGCCGGCCCACCCTTGGTTAGAAGCGCCATTTGATAGAAGGCTTGCAAGCCCCCGATCATCGTAATTAATAACAGAAAGAACGACGTTGGAGAAATAAGAGGAAACGTGATGTGCTTAAAGCGTTGGAACCGATTGGCTCCATCGATAGACGATGCCTCGTAATAATCCTTGGATACCCCCTGTAGGGCAGCCAAGAACAATATGCAATGATAGCCTACGTCTTTCCATGAACCGATAATGGCTAGCATGGGAAGCGCCCAATCCACGTCAACCATGTACTGAGGCGGGTTATTTACACCGAGGCTCATGAGCAAGGTGTTTACTGGACCCTCGGTTGGGTGCAGGAATACGTTCCATACCACAAGCGTTGCGACGTACGTAGTGATGTACGGAATAATAAAGAAGGTTCTAACTACACCTCTTGCCCGCATTTTACTATTCAAGATGAGCGCCATCCCAAGACCTAACACTAAGGTAAGCGGAACATAGATGACCATATAGACCAAGGTGTTCCTCACACTTTTCCAGAAGTCCGAGTCGTGGAGCATTTTCTCGTAGTAGGTAAATTGCTTGAATTCAAACGTATTACTCATCAAATCGACTTTGAATAGGCTAAGCAAAAAAACACAAATCATAGGAATCAGCACAAATAGTAAAAAGCCAATGAGTGCTGGTGTGGCAAATAGCAAGCCCGCTCTCTGCTCTAATTTCTCCAAGGAATAGGATTTCGATTTTTTCTTCTTCTGTTTGTCTTTCAATACGGCCTCCATCATGCGCCCTCCTTTACTGCTTGTGTGTATTATGACTCAATCAGCGATGGGGAAGGAATAGAACAACTGCCGCTCTTATTTGTAAAATCGTCCGATTTAATCGACATAAGCCTGACTTACCAACTTCGTGAGAGATTCCCCTATCGACAAATAAAAAATCCCCCATACGGGGGATTTGGTGAGATATATCGTGAGTACCCATGGTGAGTATTCAATCTACTTTGTGCCAATAAACTCTTGCGTCCAGTGGGCCGCACCGTTCTTCAAGACGTAGCCGACTCCCATATGTGTAAAGTCACCGCTCATAATATTTTTGCGATGTCCCGGCGAATTCATCCATGCCTTTACGACCTCTTCAGGAGTTGGCTGACCCTTCGCGATGTTCTCCCCTGCGGATTGATATTGAACGCCAAAGCTCCTCATCATTGCGAAAGGATCGCCATAAGTAGGCGAGTCATGTGAAAAATAGTTATTCGTCGCCATATCCTCCGACTTAGCTCTAGCGCAGCGATTCAGGCTTGAATTATCTCCTGAGTAAGGCGCTAATCCTTCTTTCTGCCTTTCCTGATTCGTCAGCGTCAACACTTGCTGCTCATATCCGGTCATGCTCTCGTTCGCTGGTAGCGTAACCGTTTGATCCTTCTTAAGGGGATCATCCACCGTATCCTTAGGCACTTCTACCTGCTTGCTCGCACTCGGATTGCCAGTACCACCACCGGTACCTACACCTATCTGCTTTTTCAGATCGGGATTAGCATTCAACAAATCATCTAGGTTCAGGTGAAATTGCTCAGCAATATCCGCTATAGACTCGTTACTCTTAACATGATACTTGTTGACCGGAACATTCGTATCAATTGAGCTCACATGCATTCGCTCTTTCATTATCGGTTGCTGCGATTGTGCTTTCATCCGGGTTGACTGCCCATTCTGATTCCCGCAGGCCGTCAGCAGCATCAGCAACACCAAACTCGATAGCATGACCACACGTTTCATTGTCTTGTCCCCTTTATTTAACGTAATCCTATTCCCTGTTACTTTCCCCCTTTTATCGCGAAAAAATCCATCCATAAAAGGCACATTATCCGCGTACCACCTCGGAGAATGTGCCTTTATGGGGAGCCATTATTTCAATCAGGACGTTACGGGAGAATACTCTTGCTAACAGCGGATTTCCTATAACTAAGCAAAATACCAATAGAGCAAAGACCAATAACGAGCAAGACTTCATAAATATGTCGATACGCCTGAGCTAATGGGATACGGTCTTGATATTCGAGAAGAAGTCCGCATATTGCGACAGATACCGAACCTCCGAAAAACTGGATGAGCTGTGCAAGTCCCATCCCTGCTCCGATCAGATTTCCGGGTAGACGAAGAGAGGTTTCATTGTTCAAGGAGGACAATGTTGCCGACATTGCAGGTGAGAACCCAAGATAGCCACACAGAATGATTGCCGGTGAAACCGCAACATTCATGGCATACAGAGCCATTACAACGACAAGAATGACATGCCCGATAAGTAAAAACCGCATATTGCCATATCGGTCGATCCATCTTCCAACGAACCGCGACAGAATGACCGATAGAATTGCACCCGGAGCAATCATTAATCCGATACGCATCGCAGATTCATCAAATAAATGCGCAAGCACGAGCGGCATTAGGAACAGATTACCTAGGTTGATTACCAGAACACAGAAGCCTATCGCTAACAGCTTCCGATATCCCCTTTCCTTGAGTAGATCTGGATTAATAAAGGTTTCCTTCGCTTTTCTTAGATGCCAGAAATGTGCAAGGAAAGACAAAACACTTATCGCAAACCACATCATCGATTGTTGAGTTACCGCAATTAGCAACGTCCCTGCATTAACAACAGTTAAGACTGCCCCGATCAAATCGAAGTGGACGGCTGTGGGTACTTCCCGTGGGAGTAGTCGTAGCAGTATCGGAAGGATGGCAAGAATAAGACAGGTAACTGCGAATAACCCATTCCATCCAAAATACTCACTAATAACTCCTCCAACAATCGGGCCTAGCCCGAATGCCATTGCGCTCCCCGCAGAGATCATGGCAATCGCTCGGCCGCGCCGATGCGCAGGAACATATCGACTCGCAAGTACCAAGCCTAGCCCCGCCATGGATCCAGCGCCTGCTGACTGGAGTATCCTGGCCGCAAGCAATGCGTGAAAATTATGCGCAAATATCCCTACGATCGAGGAAAGCCCGAGAATTGTGAGCCCCACGGTCACCAGTCTTCGAATGGGCACCCCATCCGAAAGTCTGCTATAGATAACGGTTGATAACGCATATCCAATGGAATAACTCGATATAATCCAAGAGCCCAAGTCCGCAGAGATTTGAAGATCGCTAATGATGCTAGGAATCGATACATTAAACATCGTCGTGTTCATCACAACGATGAACAGACCTACAGTCCATATCGGCAATACAACTTTGTCATTCATAGATGCTCCACCTTTACTAAATCCAACACTAATTTACCCAAATACAAAAAGCAGGATGCATGGGCTTCTCTCCATGCTCCTGCTTACTATCATTCGTAATTTATGTCGTTAAAATCTCTACATTATAGTTAATAAACAAACCAGATTCGATCACTCCAGGTATAGCCTTAATTTCCTTCTCGTAATCGGCTGTTATCTTATTGAAACGAACATCCAAAATTAAATTTCTAGCTTCCGTAATGACCGGACCATCCTTGGATTTCGCTAATCTAAGTTGAATATCGTTCGCGCCCAGCTTCAGCAATTCCCCTTCAACCAAATTGATCGCTCTAGGGTCCACTTCGATCGGAGTCGCAAACTTCTCACCTAAATACGATACAAACTTAGAGGAGTCCACGAGGATATAATTCTCCGGTGAGCTCTTAATCACGAGCTTCTCAGCGAACATTGCGCCGCCTCTACCTTTGATCAAGCTCTTCTGAGGATCAACCTCATCTGCGCCATCGAATGACCAGTCTGGTCTTACATTTAACAAGGTTGATGTATGTAATCCAAGAATAGAACAGGTAAGCGAAACTTCATGTGACGTTGGAATAGCAAGAACGCTAAGATTCTGCTCCTTCACCTTCTTGCTGATCGCTAGCAGCGCTAGATATGACGTTGAACCAGAGCCAACTCCGATGACGTCTCCATTCTTAACGCGTTCCGCAATTTTATCTGCGACCTTTTCCTTTTGCTCTTTATTTGAAATTTCACTCGACCACTGTAAGGTAGTCGCTATTTTATTATCCCAGATCATGAGTAAACCTCGCTTTAGTTAAAGTGAATTGTCGCGCAACCTGATCATTATTATACCATGTTTGTTGGCTAGCGTTGCAAATTCATCCTTACAAAACCTTGTTTACATAAGGGATTCGCACAATAACTAAGGATATCGCAAAACAGATTACGATCGATAGCGGTCCAACAATGAATAGCTTAATTATTGGTGCAAGACTGCTCCCCATGAATAAGGCTGTAAAGCTGACTACAATAATCGGATGAATTACATATGCCGTATACGCGGAACGGCCTAAGCCACGGAATAACGAGCTTGCGGAAGACCAACGAGCTCGAAACCACGCGAGTAACGCAAGGCAAATCCCAAAACATACGAATGGCTCCCACATTGCATACAGGAATGCCTGAATATTGAAGCCACCCGCGAATTCAATATCGTCTTCTAACGCTCCAGTAAGTATTAATCCGATTGGCAATACCGGAATCGTCCAATAAGCAATTCGTCTCCATCTTCGGACCAATGTGCTAGGCATCTGCTCTAGCCAACCCTGTCGTTTGGCGGTAGTCCCCATCACGAATAGCAAGATGTACAGCGGGAAATAGCCTAATTGCAGCTCCCAAGGACCCGTACCCGTCGGGTAAATCAGCCTAACTAAGAAAGCAATCAAGCCACAAATAATAGCTGTAATCCATAATTTGCGATGACTAGGGAACGGACGAGGTTGAGCCCCTGCAGCCTTCTTGGAAAGCAACAGCTGATATGCGGCATACAAAACGACGAAATAAAGCAAAGCTTCCGCAAACCAAAGGGGTCCGAAATTTGGCATCCTTGCTCGAAGAATCGTTGTTGTGAAAAAATGATAATAAGATTCCTCATGACGATAATAGGCTACATACGTCGTTGTCGGACCGAGAAAGAGTAAATAGAACAGCATCGGCAAGCCAAGTCGAATGAATCGATCTATCAAAAACTTCGCGGTTCCTTTACGAGAAAGGGAGTCCGGTGTAAAAAATCCTGAAATAAAAAAGAACAGCCCCATAAAAAATGACTGACATACAGCCGTAAATATCGTTAACAATATCATCGGTACCGTTAATTCGCTTTTATCCACATCTTCAAGATACCATGAGCCCGCAGCCCCATAGGCAATCGTAGTGTGAAAAAAGATAACGAGTGCAGTTAAAGCCACCCTCAGATTATCCAAATCGTACATTCGACGACTCATCTCACACCTCGAACCCATTAGTTTGGGAATGGAAAAAGATAACCTCCGATATACTCCCCTTCATTCAATATAAGGGGCATGAGATTTTTATACAATCTGCAATTTGGGCTTGTTGTTTGTGGCAACCCCTCCAATTCCGTATAATGGTCTAACGAATACTCGATAATAGAACACATACGGACAAGGAGTGACAACATGGATTTTAAGAACAAAACAGCCATTATTACAGGTGCGGGTAAAGGAATTGGCTTAGCAACCGCTCACGCTTTAGCCAAAGAAGGCGTTCGTCTTGGCCTAGTCGCTAGGAATGCCGCTGATCTCGAAGCTCTACAAGGTGAATTGAAAAATAAATATGGCGTAGATTCTTACTTCGCGACAGCCGATGTATCCAAGCAGAACGAAGTCGCAATCGCGATAGACAAGCTGATCACACAGCTGGGATCTACCGATATTCTAATTAACAATGCGGGGACAGCTAGTTTCGGAACAGTGCTCGATATGGATCCGACCGAATGGGAACGAATCATTCAAGTGAATCTGATGGGCACCTATTATGTAACACGCGCTGTATTGCCAACGATGCTGAGCCAAAATGAAGGTAGCATCATTAATGTAGCTTCTACAGCGGGTGAGAGAGGCTTTGCTACGGGCTCTGCCTATTGCGCCTCTAAATTTGCCGTAATGGGACTAACCGAAGCGCTGTTCCAAGAAGTTCGCAAATCAAACATCCGTGTAACTGCCTTAACACCTAGTACAGTAAATACGGCTTTAGCCGTAAATGCCGGGTTGTCGATTGGTAGTGAGGACCACATGATGCAGCCTGAGGATGTTGCTGAGCTCATTATGGCGTCATTACGTCTACCTCAGCGAGTTGTTCTTAAGACTGCTGGAATATGGACGGCTAATCCACAGTAAGCAGCTCTTTTACTCATCACGACACTCATCACGAACCTAACCTATACAAACACGAAAAGGGCACCCCGAGGGATGCCCTTTTCGTTTTCGTTTATCCTCACTTGAAAAGCTGATCCTCCATATAAGAGACTAAAGCTGCTAATGGATTGCCGATAGCCACACCCGAATGCTGCTGAACTAACTTCGCTGCTTCTACCATGGATAGCTGAGCTACCGAAATAGGCTTGCCCGTCTCTGCCACACGTAAATTTTGAATGTATTCAGACACTACACTTCGGGATTTCTCCTTCTTCCCCAGCATGATTAACTCGAAGGCCTCAGGGATAATCCGAACATCAACTTGCAGCTGTTTCCCCAAAGCTAGCGCATGTTCATTCAACCGGTTCATGGTGCCTTCTACTGTAGCGGGATTAGTAAAGAGAAGGATCTGAGGCTGATCGTAACGACAGAGGGAGCTGAACAAGGGTTCGTCGATTTTAATAATAGGAACGGTAATAGAAAGCTGCTCCTCATCGAGCATGGCGATATAATTCGTGCATGTTATGAGAATGGCATCTACATGAGCTTGAGCGATCCACTCGATCTGCTCCCTGACCTTCCGCTCAGCATCCGCTGGACTAAAGGTCACATCCGAGGACACACGAAATACGAGTGCAGGATCTACAAAATGAAGAAGCTCAACCTCATAGGCAGATAGCGCCTGTTCAATATAATCAATGTTCGTATAATGCGCGTGAAGACAGCCTATTCTTTTTTTCATCATATATCCCTACCTTCAATCCTCATTTCTAGCTCTATTCTATCACAGTGTTCCATTACCGCCTTATTCGCCATTATACGGAAAAAGGCACCCCAAAAGGGTGCCCTTCATATTCTCGTCGCTTAATTCAACGATTATTTTGCAGTAACTCCGCCATCCACAGGCAATTCTACTCCTGTAATATAAGAAGAAGCATCAGAAGAAAGGAATAGCACTGCTTGCGCAACCTCCGAAGCTTGTCCGACTCTTGGCAAAGCTGTCTGGGACAGGAACCATTGTAGCATCTGCTCGTTATTCACAAATTCCGCACTCATTGGAGTCTCGATAAAGCCCGGATGAACGGAATTGACGCGAATGTTGTCCTTCCCAAAATCGACTGCTGCAGCTTTAGTTAACATTCGAACTGCACCTTTGGATGCGGTATAAGGTCCAGAACCACTTCCGCCAGTTAGGCCAGCGATGGATGAAATATTAATGATTGATCCACCTTTGTTATTTTGCATATGCGGAATTGAATACTTCATACCAAGAAAAACGCTCGTCAAATTAATATTAAGAACTTTATTCCATTGTTCTACTGTCGTATCTAACAAGGCTGTCGGCCAGGAGATTCCGGCATTGTTAACTAGTACATCTAACTTGCCATATTGTTTAATGGTTTCAGCGACTACCTTGATCCAATCCTCTTCTGAAGCCACGTTGTGAGAATAGGCAATAGCCGTGCCACCACTTGCTTTAATTTCTTCTACCACTGCTTGCACAGCAGCTTCGTTAATGTCAGTCGCTACGACTTTTGCTCCTTCTTGTGCGAGCAGCAGCGCTTCTTCGCGTCCCATTCCACTTCCAGCACCCGTAACGATTGCAACTTTGTTGTTCATAATCGACATGTTTGTTCCTCCTTAGTTGAATATCCTCACATGATGAATGTCTTACTGTTCATCATAAGTTAACCACAAGTTCTATTGGCAATGCTACAATGATATCGAGAATTTGAAAGCCGGTATGTAAATAAAGTCACAGACAAATCAAGCTAAATAAAGCCCCCAGCCTAAGTAAGAAAAAGCCGCCGTCACTAGGACGGCGGCACACCTTTATTCAAAGTAGATTGGAGATCAGCAGTATGAAACTACATAAAGGACAAGTCTTATTTCATCAAGGAGATACGGGACCGCTATATCATCTGAAGAGTGGACTTCTAAAAATCATCCGTCTACACGAAGATGGTACTCCGATATTAGTCAATATCATCGTGCCTGGCGAAATCATCCCACACCATTCCTTAATTAGCCCTAATATCAACTATGGTACAGCCGTAGCACTTGTCACTTGTGACATTGAAGTGCTGCCCTCAGCGGAGTGGTATCAATCATTGGATAACAATCCTGATAAATGTCGATCAATCGCCCTGCTCCTTCAAGAGAAGCTACGAATGATGCAAAAACGAATCGACCAATTAACGGAAGTCACACCCGCCGGCAAGCTTCAGAAGCTTCAAGCCTGGTTCAATTCTTACATCACACAGAAAGATATTACGGATGTACTCACCCAAGACGAGATTGCTCAGTTCATCGGTCTTCGCCGTGAGACGGTGAACCGACTCCTTCGATCTCAGACTGACTTGAGTGCAGACTCCGTTACAGCTTCCAAGCTACCTGCTGGTCCGAAAAATTCATAGTGAATATCTTGCGCTGGGATTCCCCATTCCTTCAATAAGCCATAGACAGCTTTCATGAATGGCACAGGACCGCAGAAATAGAAACTCGCATTACTCGTGGGAACGACACTTTGCAACCAAGACAAATCAATATAGCCTTTCTTGTGGTACGCTTGCGTTGATTCATCAGCAGTCGTCGGTCTCTCGTAACACCAATACGCCTGCACCTGTTGTTGATTGCTCGCAAGTTCCTCTACATGCTCCTTCATAGCATGGAAGTTCCCGCACTGCGCCGCATGGATAAACGTCACCTGACGACTAGAATTAGGATTAGCCTCAACCAGTGTGTTAAGCATGCTGATCATAGGTGTCAATCCAACTCCGCCACTGATTAAGACAACGGGGCGATGGTCTTGTTTGTTCAGTACAAAACTTCCAGCAGGTGCAGATATCCACAGCACCCCATTTTCGTTCATATGCTCATGTAAATAGACCGATACTTTTCCTGAGGGCTTTTCTGGGCTCGTATCTTCCCGCTTCACAGAAATCCGATAATAGGATTTATCAGGAGCATCGGAGAGACTATATTGACGAATGTGGGTATTGCTTTCACCTGGAATATCGACTTTAACACTGATATATTGCCCTGCTTCATAAGTCGCAATGCCTTTACCATCCTGTGGAACAAGATAGAAGGACGTAATCACGTCACTTTCCTTAACCTTTTTGACCACAGTAAATGCCCTAAAGTCCGCCCAGCCCCCATCCTGCTGCTCCGTTTGGGCATACATCTCAGCCTCGACGCTAATGAACACATCTGCGATTACACCGTAAGCTTCTGCCCAGGCTTGTATAATCTCTTCTGTCGCAGCATCGCCAAGCACATCCTTGATCGCAGCTAGGAGATACTGTCCCACTATCGGATAGTGCTCTGGCTTAACACCAAGACTCCGATGCTTATGGGCAATCTGCCTCACTACCGGAAGGATCGACTCCAGCTTGTCTATATTTGCAGCAGCCGCATACACCACATTCGCCAAGGCAGTCTGCTGCTTTCCCTGCTTCTGGTTTGCATGATTAAAAATATTTAACAGCTCAGGATGCTGAGAGAACAACATCTCGTAGAAACGCTTAGTTATTGCCGTTCCATGCACCTCTAAGACCGGTACTGTAGATTTGATGATTGCAATGCTTTTATGACTTAACATGATGTCTCCTCGCTTTCATAACACTGGAATGACTCCAGTATAGGCGAGCTCAACCCTGCCATCTTGTGACTTCAGTCACACTAAAAGTCAACAAACTGTGACTTTTCCCTTGCCCATCTTATAACTAGATCGTCTTAATTTGAAGTAGCTCATATTTCACAACGCCCATAGGTGCGACTACATGAATGGTGTCGCCTACTTTTTTACCCACAAGCTCTTTACCTAGCGGGCTTTCGTAGGAGATTTTATTATCCAATACATCCGCTTCGGCTGGGCCGACAATTTGAACATCCATTTTCTCAGAAAACTCAATATCATTCAGAACAACGAACGAGCCAATCTGGACCGTTGAATTGTCTAATTCTTCGGAATCGACGACCCGCGCCTTGTTCAGCATCTTCTCTAATATGATAATTCTAGTTTCCATGAACGATTGGTCATTTTTGGCGGAATGATATTCACTGTTTTCCTTAAGATCACCATAACTAATCGCGAGCTTAATACGCGCGGCTAGCTCCTTGCGTTTCACATACTTAAGATCATCAAGCTCGGCTTGCAATTTAGCTAAACCCTCTTTAGTTAAGACAATTTCTTCTTTAGACATCAGTTACAGCTCCCATTTTGCTTTCGTCTATCCATTGTAACCTATAATCAAAGTAAAACTACTTTAATCAGCTAAGAATTATATCCCAAGCATCATTCGCCAATAGGTAAATCGTGGTAAAATATCTTATATAGACCAATTGTGAAGGAGTGGTGTTCTTGGAATACTTATTAGGCAAAGCGTCTAAATATGATATTACCAATCACTATGGTCTCACAATAGTGCCTGCCGATACCCTAATTAATGACGATTACCTAGAACTAATGAGAAAACATCGAATCGATCTGGATTCAATTATATTAGATTTAGAAAATTATAACGGGGATATCCATCCCAAAATACTTCAACAAACCGTTAATAGATCTAAAGACCTATTCGACACGATTAAAATTTCACGAAAAATCCCTTTAATAGAAATCAGAAAAGAAATTCTCCCTATTGTGCAGCAAACTTCGGAAAATGCCAACGTATTTAAATTATTCGAGGCAGTTAGAGCCAAAGATGATTATACGTATGAGCATAACATCGGCGTCGGGGTTCTATCTACACTCATAGGAAGATGGATTGATCTCAGCGAGCTTGAGCTTTCGACACTCACTCTTGCAGCAACCCTGCATGATGTAGGGAAAGTAAAGATTCCAATTGAAGTATTGAATAAACCAGGCAAGTTAACGAAAGAAGAGTATCAGCTAGTTAAGCAGCACACCATATTCGGGTACGAGCTTCTTAAGGAAACAACGGGATTAAGCTCCCGAGTTGCCCTTGTAGCCTTGCAGCATCATGAACGTGAAGATGGACAGGGCTATCCTTTTGGCCTAAAGAAAGACAAGATCGATTTATTCAGCTCTATCGTAGCTGTAGCTGACATTTTCCATGCTATGTCTTCCAAACGGCCTTATCACGAGCCTATCCCTTTTTACGAAATCATCAACCAAATGCGCATTGGGAAATTTGGAGAATTAAATCCCTATATCGTCTCCGTGTTCATAGATAATATCATGAAGCATTTAATCGGAGAGAAAGTTGTACTCACTGATGGCAGCTTTGGGGAGGTTGTCTATCTAAACCCCCATTGCCTAGAGAAGCCTTTAGTCAAAGTCGATGATCATTTCTGGGATTTAAGCAGAGAGAGAGACATTCAGATCAAGGAAGTCGTTATTGTGTAGTGCTTATACAATACAAGAAGCGCAAGAGACCAAGCGATTAGTCGCTTGGTCTTCTTTATTTCAGTACATCTCATTTACTTGCGATATCTCTTCTCGGCTTTGACGAGGAATTGGCAATTGTTACTTTCACACGATGCTGCTGATGCATTAAAGATTGAACGACTATTAAGGATAATAACTCTCTTGTAGAAGAGGTTCTTGTTTTATTCTGGATGTTGGCCATATGGTTTTTTACTGTTTTCTCCGCGATAAACAACTCATTTGCTAAGGTCCTATTATTGTATCCGTATCGTGACAGATAATAGACGATCTCTGTTTCACGTTCGGTTAAACCATACCCTCGGGCAAAGGAAATAACGATCTCCAATAAGTCAGTGATTGTACTCGCCCCCACCCTTCAAATACCATTCTGCTGCGACCTTCAATATCTCGCCCATTTTATAGTTGCAGCAGTGGCCTTCATTTTCATATTCAATAAGCCATCTCTCGCCGGGCAAGCTGTTGTATAACTCATAAATATCGGCATCCTTCACGATGTAATCTTTGTTACCGTGCACTAACAGAATCGGGCATAGAGGATCTACTTCGTGGAGCGTCGGCAGAAGAGAGTATTCCTGCTCGTCGAAGAGATAGGATAATCGTTCTTTGAAGTAGTCTGGAATTTTCATTTCTCTTTCCAGCATAGGACTTACCGACATCGTCTTGTGCACTCTCCGATGGCTACTCCCGTATATTGCCCACGCAGCACCTGAGCCTGTCCCGAATAAATTCAAGTCGAGCTCGGGATATTGCGCACTTGCAAAATCGATCACCTGATTCACAAAGAGTGCCCATCTATGACGAGTTGCTCTATGTTTATTAAATACGTAGGTTTCACCCTGCCCAGGTCCATCGAAGCTCACGGTTACGAAGCCCATACCCGCGAAGTATTTCTCGTATGCGTAAAACTCTTCCTTGGAGGTATCGAGAGGATTCATAATAACGACACATGCCTTCGGTTCATCTGGGACGCATATTCTTCCGTAGCAGTCATTGCCATCTATCTGTATCTCAACATAGATCATCACATCTTCCAGAAGCTTATCCGCTTTGTGATACATCTCCTTGCTGCATTGAAACCACTTCCGTCTCTCTACTCCAGTCTCCGGATAAATCCACTGAATGAGATGAAAGTGCATCCCCGCTAACCGATATAGATTGTGTGCTTCTCCTACTAAATATTGATTCAAGTAGCAATCTGCCTGTTGCTCGTAGGCGATCGCATGCTTGTGTAGAATCCGAATCCAATCCTCTAAGCTGATTAATCGATCACGCAGCTCGGATACGGTTGCTCTAGGAAAACCATTTGCAATCCACATGTCCCAGAACCTTCCGAACACAAAACCGGTCATAATCGTTTTTTGTATTGTATTTTCCGGAACCAAGCCGTTCCCCTCCAAACTGCTACTGGATTTTGAACATCGTTACTGAGCTGTTCAAGTCCATCGCCAGCTCCGCCAGGGATTGGGCGGTTGATGCCGTTTGCTCGCTGCTCGCTGCGGCTTCTTCAGTTGCTGCGGATATACTCTCAATAGCACCCATCACCTCGGAGGACTGAGCAGCCTGCTCTTCGCTAGCTGCAGCAATTTCCGTCACCTTATGTGCCGTTTCACTAACCATTGCAATTATATTCTCAAAGGCTTCACCCGATCTGTGCGAGCTCGCAACACCCTCTTCGACCGCTTTGACACCTTGCTCTGTATTCACTTGCATGCCTTTAATAATTTTGGTGATTTGCTTGGTCGCTTCACTGCTTCGTTCAGCCAGCTTCCGCACTTCATCCGCTACAACTGCAAATCCACGACCTTGATCTCCTGCACGGGCCGCTTCAATAGCCGCATTCAGGGCAAGAAGATTCGTCTGCTCCGCAATATCATCAATCACTTCAATAATCTCACCAATTTTGTTCGAATCCTCCTGCAACCGTGACATCTGCTCGTTGACCAAAGACATTCCGTCGATAGAGATACGAACTACCTTACCTCCATCCTTCGCGATGTTCATTGTTCGATTAGACAATTCCGACGCTTGCTCTGCGCTCTCCGCTACTGAATTAATAGCGAGAGATAGCTCCTTGAATAATTCGTTCATCGTCTGAGCTGCATCAGCTTGGCTCATGCTTCCATTGGCTATTTCCTCCGTACTAGCAGAGATCTGCTGCGAAGCAGCGGACACACTCTCCGCGGATACAAGAATCCCTCCGACTGTTGACCTTAATTGGACAACCATCTCATTCACAGATGCCGCTAAGACACCAATCTCATCCTTCGTATGAATACTAGAGGTTTTGCTCAAATCTCCTCCCGCGACTTGCCCGACTAACCTCACAATTTGGTTTAGAGGACGAGCAATGACCTGGGATATGAAGTAACCCAGTCCAATACTCAGGAGGAGGGCTGCCATAATAATGGCAAAGGTAATGTTACGGGATGTCTTATGCAGCTTATCTGCATCCACGTTTGCTTGCTCTGCTAAATCCAAATTAATTAAGACTAGCTTCGTCAGGATGTCTCCTATTTGATTACTCGTATCCTCAAAGCCGGATGTAAGCAAATACTCGGTAAATTCCGCAGTGCTTAAGTTCTTGCTATTCATCTCGAACGCCTTGTCCAAGTAAACGAGATATTCCTTCCATAACGGAGTGAGTTGCTCCAGTTCATCCTTCTCTGCTTGAATTAACACGGGTAACTGGCCATACTTGGTCAATCTATCTTCAATCATTTTTTTATAGCCTAATATTCTATCCTTATATTCCTTATTCTCTGCTTCGGTTCGCGCCATCGTATTCATATCTCTAAGATCAACTTTAATATTCTCATGCAAAACCTGAGCATAGGCCAGATCATTAATCGGTACCAGGTTATTATCATACATACTGGAGATTGATTGGTCTAACTTGCCTAAGTTATTCAGACCAAGGAATCCAACAATGCCTAACATCACTGCAGACATTACAAATGCAGATATTAACTTCTTAGCCGTCTTCATATCATAAAACCATTTCATGATTGCACCTCCAACTTCATTCACAATTTCCCACTACTTTGTCAAAGCCTTTTCAATAGAAGAGAGCACCCGATCCGCTTGAAAGGGCTTAATGATAAAATCAAGCGCTCCAGCTTGAATCGCTTGGACAACCATCCCTTGCTGCCCCATGGCGGAGCACATAATGATCTTGGCATCTGGGTGTGCACTCTTGATGTGTTTAACAGCCTCTACGCCTTCCATAACCGGCATTGTAATATCCATCGTGACTAAGTCTGGCTGTAAAGCCTTGTATTTCTCAATCGCATCGCTACCGTTCTCGGCCTCTCCTACGACCGTATGTCCAGCATTCTCGAGAATACTCTTTAACATCATCCGCATAAACGCAGCATCATCGACGACTAGAATGTTACCCAAGTTGATCCGCTCCCTAATTTTGTAAAAGTAAAATGATGTTTATGTCACCTAGAGCTTCGATACGCACTGTAACCGACAGCCCTCTCTCGAATCCGTACATTTGCATTTGCCCAACCATAATAGTCGGGGGTGTAATATCAACCTTATAGCCTTTGTTATAAACAATGGAGGATGTTTTACCTGCGAGCATGTTCGCTATTTCTCCAATACAGCTATGTAGCATCTCTCCTTCGAGAGGCATTCCGAACATTTTAGTCCCTAGCTTGCTGAAGGTTTCGCTATCTCCTTGAAGTACGATACGACCAGATACATCCCCTGTAATCCCGATTAGAACAGCCATTTCACTCTGAATAACTGCTAGGTTAAACACTTTGGGCGACTGAATCTCAAGCTCCATCGAGAGGATCTGATTCACGGATTCAATAATGCTGTTTAACAAATCCTTGACGCCTTCTTCGCTGGCCATGTGTATCCTCCTTCCTATAGATCCGCCTTGAGAATTAATTCTAAAGAACTAGATCAATCATAAGCTCACAGTAGGTTTTGGTAACCGAAAATGTTTTGCGTGACCACGCAAAACATTTTCGGAACCTTGCATGAAGGTATATAAGCATAAACGGCTAACGCTGTCCTTGAGAATGGTTTCTGAATCAGCAAGAAAAGATCCCGTATCACAACAACGTGAACGGGATCTCCTTATGAGCCTAACAATAGCCTATAAATCGGGTATCTCAATACGGACAGCAAGCCCATGATTTTCTGACGAGCGGAACTCAATGGTTCCCCCCATACTTCTAACTCTTTCTTTAATTCCATATATCCCAATGCTATTAAATAAATCCTTAACGCCTTTCATCAGATCCATTCCCACCCCATTATCCTCATATTCCAATTGTAGCCTATCCGTTTGACTGAACAATCGAATTTGAACTTCGGTGGCATGGGAATGCTTCGTGGCATTCGCTAAGAGCTCTTGGACAATGCGGTAGAGGGCAATTAATTTCTGATCATCTAAGGTATGGTTTAGATGCTCCGCATTGAACTGAATACTATAATTGGCTCGTAGCTGCGTGAAATCGAATAGCGCTTCGAGAGAGGTGATGAGTCCCTCCTCCACTAGCATAGGTGGTCTTAATTCATTGCAAGTAATACGAATATGATAAATAACATCTAGTAAACCCTGCATGATTTGCTCCAGCTGCTCCCGTACTTCTCCACTAAAGGATGTCTCCGACATAAGAAGATCAAGCTTTCGGTACCAGACAATCTGCTCTTGAAGTGCGGCGTCATGCAAATCCTGGGATAGCCGTTTCCTCTCATTTTCGGATAAGTTGAACAGCAGTCGGGATAGCCAAATGGGCGCAATTTGCTTAGAAGCTGTCTGCTCTAGCTCCTTAGTTAAGTCCTCGATTAGCAGAAAGTTATCGAATAGAACGCTCACATAGCGGGTAATCGTTTCAAGCCACACCCTTAAAGGAGCCATCTGTAAAATTGCTGGCTTCTCCTCTATACACAGCAAATAACTCCTACCCCTGATTTCCCCAATCTTAAGATAGTACCCCATATCCGACTCGATAATCTTGCATAGCCTATCATCGTTTACATCTACCTCAACTACGCTAACCTCTGTAACTTTAAGTACGTCCTTTACTTCCCTTACTAGCCGTCGTTCCAACTGACTCACTTTCATAACTCCGAATAAGTCCAAGGAAAAGCGGTCTAAGCTTGTCTGCAGTCGATAATGCAGCTCTTCGCTTTCCCGAGTACTTTGCTCAGAAAATCTTCTATCCTCTTCAGCTTTCTTCCTTGCCGAAATATCCTCAAACATAATCTGTATAGACGAGCTTTGGGGGTCGTAAACGGACATCAAGGATACATCAACAACCTTGCCATCCGCTCGAATAATTTGATAGTCTCCAGGTGGGCAATACCCATTTAATAGAGTGTCCTCTATTCTGTCCATCGTGAACCCATGATAGTCAGGATGAATCCATTCCATCGCATTCGTCTCAATATTCCCCTTGTATTGTTCACCCAGCATCCTTGCTCCGGCCGGATTCATATAGGTAACCTTACCATCCTTAAAGACACCAATGGCTATTGGAGAGAGCTCAACCAATCTTCGGTAGCGTTCTTCACTTCCTTGCAGGGCTTGCTCCATCTTCTTGCGTTCTGAATAATGCCGTTCCTCGATTTGTTTGAGCTCTCTTTCAATTTCCAACTTTTCCGTAATGTCCCGAGACACGATGACAATACTCTCTACTTCACCATCACTACCGACAACCGAGGTACACAAGGATTCCATATTAATAATCGAATTATTCGCTTTAATAATGCGATACCGCATCAACCAACTGTTTTTTTTCTGAATACAATCCATCATCTCATGGCTTAGAGTCTCTTGATCCTCCGGATGAATATATTCAAATAATGCAGTCCCCTTTAAGACATCTTCAGAATAACCCAGTACCTTCACACAAGAAGGTGAGGTGAACACGAGGTGACCTCTGGGATCCATAACCGCCATCATATCAAGCATATTATCAGCAATTAACTGGTACTGTGCATCCCGATCCTCTAATGCCTTCTCTATTTCCTTATTCGCCGTATTATCTATCACAACGCAATCCAACCGCACAACTTCCCCCAAATCATTCAGACTCGGGATGACTCTAACCTGAATCCAGCGGATTTCACCGCTAGCATGAATCATTCGATATTCGCCATGATTTGGAATTCCTAGCTTGATTTGCGCTGACATTTGTTCCATCAGAGGAATGTCCTCTGGATAAATATTATCGAGCCACGTTTTCTTGCCTCTGAATATCCCCAGTGGATACCCCGTTACTTTGGACAGCGCTTCCGAAATAAAGGATAGCTTCTCGGAGCTCACATCGTAAGAGCAAATGGCTACGTCAATCGTATCGAGCATTTTCTCAAGCAGCCTATGCTTGTTCTCTAACTGCTCCTGCGACGTCTTCCTTTCGGTAATATCCAGTATTACGCCATCTATGCGGACTATGATATTACTTTCCTGTTCTCGCCGATCCAACAACGGGATTCCGATACTCTGGACCCATCTCATTTCTCCACGCCTACAGATGACCCGGTGCTCCAAACAACTCGAATGTCCAGACATCAGCTTGTCCATATGCTCAGAGAACAGCTGCACATCTTCTGGATGCACCTGCTCTCTTAGAAAACATGGAGTGTCGGATACACTCTCGTCCACATATCCAAATAATCTCTTGTAACCTGTTGATACCGTAAGTAGATTAGGTTCCTTCTCAATTGACCAAGTAGCTACATCTAAGCTGTCGTATGGGTTCATGTTGTAGTAGCCTTCTCCTTCTCATTCATATCTCTTCCTAAACTATCAGAATAGAGAAGAATGAGAAATAGAAACAAAGCCCCATGTGCATGTTAGATTTAGAGTGTTAGTCCTGCAAGCCATTCATTTACTTTGGCTTCATTCGCTGTAATCCACTTCTTAGCTGCATCTTGTTCGCTCATTCCGCCGAATATGTCTACCATAACAGTCTCCATATCCGCAGTCGTCCATGCAAACTGATCCAATAACTGGTAGGCATCTGGTTGACTATCCTTCAGTCCTAAGCGTACGAGCGTGTGAATCTGCTCATCACCACCATATACTCCTTTAGGATCCTCTAGATATTTCAAATCCATCTTGGCAAACATCCAATGCGGTGTCCAACCTGTAACAATAACTGGCTCTTGCTTAGCGTATTTGTCCTGAAGCACCTTGGCCATAGCTGCAGACGAGCTTTCAAGCAGCTTCCAATCCTTCAACTCATATTGTTCGATAGCTGCAGTCGTTGCCGACATAATTCCTGCACCAGGTTCAATTCCAGTAATCGTATAATTAACTGATTTCCCGAGCTCAGAATTCCCCAATTCTTCAATCGAGTTAATATTCATATAGGCAGGTACAGTAAGTCCAACCTTCGTGCCATCTAGATTTGGTCCAAGATCTTCGAATTTATCTTTATTGGGCTCGTAGTAGAGCTCGCCATGTGTGCCCGGCAACCAGGCAGCAACCATAGCGTCAGCACTGCCGTCAACTATACCTTTGTACATTGGCCCTGCGTCTACCTGAAGCATTTCGACTTTATAATCTAATTTACTTTCTAATATTTCTTTAATGACATTCGTACTGGCAATCTCAGAATCCCACGCTGGATAAGCCAGCGTTATTTTCTTCGCTTCTTCTTTCGTCGAGCATCCCGCAAGTACTAATGCCACCGTCAACATGGAGGCGAGTATAATAACTGTATGTTTTTTCATAGGTTATAATCATCCCTTCTTCTTTGTCTTCACTAGACTTTGTGTCAGTCGATCTAGAATAATCGCAAGTACGACAACGGCTAAACCTGCCTCGAAGCCAATACCTGTTTTGGTTTGGGTTACGGCTCGATAGACATCGGCTCCAACCCCCTGTGCCCCAATCATCGATGCAATGACGACCATGGAGAGTGACAGCATAATCGTCTGATTCACACCCGCCATAATCGTCGGCACTGCGATGGGTAGCTGTAGCTTAATCAACTTCTGCATAGGAGTCGAACCGAATGCATCCGCCGCTTCCACTAAATCCTTAGGAACCTGACGAATACCTAAATTCGTCAAACGAATTGTAGGTGGAATTGCAAAAATAACAGAAGCAATGACTCCTGGTACCACACCCAGAGAGAAGAAAGCCAACGTAGGTAGTAAATATACGAAAGCCGGCATCGTTTGCATGAAATCTAGTATAGGCGTGACTATTTTCTGAACACCATTATTCCTTGCACATAGGATGCCTGTTGGCACACCCAGTACAATGGCGATGAATGAAGCAGTCAGCACCAGCGCTAACGTCTCCATCGTGTGTTCCCAATAGCCTAAGTTGAGTACAAGAAGTAAACCTAGCAGTGTGAAGATTGCAATTTTATATTTTCCGATCAAGTACGATATAGCCGTAAATATCAAAATCAACAGTAAGGGTGGCACAAAGTTGAATCCATCTGCTAAGCCGTTAACCGTAGAGCCAATGACCAGTTTAATCCCGTCGAACAACGGGCCCGCATTTGTATCCATCCAGCTTTCCAGTGCCTCTATCCAAGTAGCGATTGGAATCTTAGGGATATCCATCAAGCCTCACCCGCCTTCGCACTTGAGGTCCCACTCAACGCTGCCAGTACAGATCCCCGAATGATGATGCCAACAAGACGATCCTTATCGAGCACCGCTACCGGTATCTTCGCACTGCTCACGACATCGAACAATTCACCGAGAAGTACATCTGGGGCTACCGTAGGAGTTTCTCGAACAATAATATCCGCCAAACCTTGGCCTGACTTTATGGCTGCGGCTGAGTCCTCAGCGGTAACAACACCAAGAAGCTTACGTGCCTTATCTACGACATAGAGATTGGAAATCCCACGATCACTCATCAACTGTAAGGCAACCCTTGGTCCACGATCCAAAGTAATTGTTTCTGCACGTATCATTACATTCGAGGCCGTCAGTACCTTAGATAAGTCGACATCCTCCACAAATCGCTCCACATAGGCATTAGCTGGATGGGTAAGAATCTCTTCCGGAGTACCGATCTGTACGACCGCACCATCCTTCATCAACGCTATCCGGTCGCCAATACGTAAGGCTTCGTCTAAATCATGTGTAATAAAAATAATCGTTTTCTTCATCGTTGCTTGGAGCTCTAATAGTTCATCCTGCATATCCTTACGGATTAGTGGATCTAACGCACTAAAGGCTTCATCCATAAGAAGAATATCCGGATCATTGGCTAAACCCCGCGCAAGTCCTACACGCTGCTGCATTCCTCCACTTAATTCATCTGGGCTACTATTCTCCAGCCCCGCCAATCCAACTAGCTCTAACGTTTGTTTCGCTTTCTCCCGCCGCTCTGCTTTGGATACACCCTGGATCTCCAGACCATATTCGACATTCTCTAGCACCGAACGATGCGGGAATAGGGCAAACTTCTGGAAGATCATACTGATCGTGCTACGTCTAACCTGACGCAACTCCTCCGAGCTCAGGCGAACGATGTCACGGCCATTAATGAGTACCTGTCCAGAGGTCGGTTCGATGAGTCGATTTAGGAGTCTTACCAGAGTAGACTTTCCGCTGCCGGACAACCCCATGATGACGAAGATCTCTCCTGGTTCGATCGCAAAGCTTACCCGATTAACTCCTACCGTCAGCTTCGTTTCCTTAGCAATCCGTTCCTTAGTCCAGCCCTTATCCAGCAATGATAATGCTCGCTTAGGATCGTTCCCGAACACCTTTGTCAAAGCTTTGACTTCTATAATCGCCACCTTAATCCCCCTTCCTAGCTTTCTCATCTTTCTCACATAAGCCACTAATATAGTTTAGGGTCCCCCCCATTGTGGGTCAAAATGGATATAAGACCGTATAGTGCGTACAGTTTTAACTTTACAAACTTTTTTTAGTTTATGCTCCAATTCCCTTACAATTCCTAATTGGGTGTTTCCTTTACTTCTAGAGAACTATTTTCTACAATAGGTGATAGGGATATCTGGTTCGTATATGGAGACGTTTTGGAGAACAGGGAGTGTACGGCGGCATGATATCATTCGAGGGATTAAACGAAGATCACATTAAGGTGCTAGAAAAATCGCGTAGGCGAGTTATGGATTCGATTGGGAATAACATGGATCTATATGGGGTTACCTTGTCTATAGGCCATCTGTACGGAAATATGTACTTCCATGACGGCCCCGTTACACTAGACGACATGGGCGAAAAGATGGGCATGAGTAAAACAAGTATTAGCACAGGTATGCGCACGCTCGTGGACTTGAAGATGATCGGGAAAATATGGGGTAAAGGTTCGAGGAAAGATCTCTATGAGGTTGAACCCGACTGGCATCAGAATTTTATCGATTACTTCTCCATTAAATGGCGCAAATCATTGGAATTGAATATTAGCTCCTTGAACAAGTCGCTTGCGGAAATCCGTACATTACGCGAGAGCAACATAGACAATGAACAATTGGTTTCCCAAACTGATTTCGATATTCAAAAAATGACGCAAGCCCTACATTATTATAGATGGTTAGCACGATTTATCGATGCCTTGGAGTCCGGGGAAATATTCAACTGGATACCGAAGGAAGAAGATTAAGCACAGGAGTGTGGCCAATGGGGAGTTCGTTCACTCCTAAGTCAGCTCGCTTTATCTAAGCATGGTTAAGGGAGCATATCAGAGGTCTCTATAGACCTCTGATATGCTCCCTTTTCGTTGACATTATATTAGACTAAAGCAGCCTGACCATCTTGCTTGATTTGTTTACTCCGTAGCTGCCCACAAGCCGCATCAATATCTGTCCCGTGCTCTAGACGAACGCTACAGCTTACACCTTGCTTCTTAAGCGTGTCATAGAAAGCGCTGATTGTGTCCCGACTTGGTCTTTGATATTGGCTATGCTCGTCTACAGGATTGTAGGGAATTAAGTTAACATTAACAAGCGAGCGGCGACTTTCACCAATCAGGCCGGCAAGCTCAATGGCGTGCTCCCTCTGGTCATTTACATCCTTCAGCATAATGTACTCGAACGTAATTCTCCGATTACTTTTTTCCAAATAATAATCAATAGCCAACATCAATTTCTCAAGTGGAATTGCCTTATTAATTTTCATGATTTGCGTCCGTAATTCGTTGTTAGGCGCATGTACCGAGATGGCTAAGTTTACCCTCAGATCACTGTCCGCGAAATCATATATTTTATCAGCTAACCCACTTGTGGATACGGTAATATGTCTTGCGGCCAAGGCTAGACCCTTCCGGTCCTTAATAACCTCTATGAAGTCCACTAAGTTCTTGAAATTATCAAAAGGCTCACCAATTCCCATGACGACAACGTGACTAACTAACTCACCTTTATCCGCCTTGTCGAGGTGATGTTGAACGTTCATAATTTGCTCCACGATTTCTCCGCTGGATAAATCACGGCTCTTCTTAATCAAGCCGCTCGCGCAGAAGCTGCAGCCAATATTACAGCCAACCTGTGTCGTGACGCAAACCGACAATCCAAATTTATGTCTCATCAATACCGTCTCAATCAGATTGTCGTCACTTAGCTTGAACAGGAATTTAATCGTTCCGTCTGCAGACTCCTGCCTTAAGTGCTCACTTTGTGTATGGATGACAAAATGATCCGATAAGAGTTGGATGCAATCTTTGTTGACATCCACCATCTCGAAGAAATCCGTTACCCGCTTCCGATAGAGCCATTCCCAAACCTGCGTGGCTCGAGATTTCTTGTGCCCATGCTCCATCAGCCAAGCCGTAAGTTGATCAAATGTAAGTCCATATATGGTTTGTTTACTCAATTGTTTCATTAGATACCCTCTTTTCATTAAAAACAGCAGCTCACAGCCTGTCTATTATTGTCCCAGAATTCGCTTGTATTAACAAGATGAGAAGGAGATGCATTGTTTGTGCATTATTTTAGTGCAAACGTTTGCACTAATCAATTATTTGGGTTAATATGATAAATATTACCTCATGCTTTTACTCCTCTTATATTTTGAAGGGATGGTCATCATGATAACGAATAAACCAGCGAGCAGGTCCGGTATCAACCCCCTAGTTAGGCTCCTAAAATTTCGGCTGTCCCAGCTCAAAATCACGCATCGCATGATCTTACTTCTTGTTCTGCTTACTGTTGTAAACATAGTTGCAAGCGGTTTCATATTTTATCAAAATAATGTCGTACAGAAAGAAATGATAAAATCAGACAAGCTCCAGAAGGTTGAAGCGCAGTACAACAACACTTCTAAGAAGCTAGAGATGTCCACTATTATATTTGTCGAATTGCTTGAGTCCTATACCTCTGCCAAAAAGGATACCTTAGATGCCAACCTCTTGGAGGTATCCAACTCGCTTGAGGAATTGAAGAAGGGTCTTGCACAGCTCGATAGTGAATATAAAGCAGTGGATTACCGTGATTCATTGGAAGCATTAGCAGCAAGAATCCAAATCGGTTATGACCTGCTAAAGAAACAAAATGATAATTTTGAATTAATTATGGAAACAGAAGTGAAAAATAAGATGCGCCGAGATGTCCTTGCCGCTTATACGGATACCCTCAATAAGGCGGACATTGATGCTCAAGTTAAGTTCTCCCACGCATCAGAATCCCGTGATCAAGCACTTAAAAGAGCCGCCTCTTTATCGAATACAATGGTTCTCATCAACATTATCCTTCTAGCGCTGCTGCCTACCGTAATGATGACCGGATTGATCCGCCAAATAAGAAAAAGTTTAATCGGCATTACCAAGCACATTGAAGCCTACAAAAATAACGATTTCACCTATAACCAGGTCCTATCCACACAAGATGAATTCGGGATCATTGATCGTTCAATCCACGATATGGGGCACCAATTAAGGCACACCCTTACTTCCACGGTATCGGTTAGCCACCAGGTTCTCCAAGTCGCTCAGCAAATGACATCCCTGCTGGCGACCAATAAAGACGCTTCTATTGCAGCAAGACAAGAAGTCGCAGTCAGCAAAACTCTCGTATCGACACAGAGCGAATCCAATTCATCCATCTCATCTGTTACAGAGGAAGTAGCCGCAAGCTCCGAGCAAATATCCGCATCTAGCGAATCCATCAACAACGATATGAAGCGGATGCGCCAATCCTCCTATGAGGGGAAAGAGAAGATGAACGAGGTCGTTCAGCTCGTTGCCGAAACGTCCACTGAATTCAATGAGCTTTCGACTATCCTTCAGCAGATGACCAACCGATATAGTAAGGTCGCTCATTTCCTCTCCAATATTGGTGATATTACGAAGCAGACGAACTTACTTTCTCTTAACGCATCTATTGAAGCAGCAAGGGCGGGGGAGCATGGTAGAGGCTTTGCTATCGTTGCAGGGGAAATCCGTAAGCTATCTGGGCAGACAGATGGATTATCTAAAGCTATCAAATCTGATTTAACCCACATTCATAGCGATTTGGGGCAATGTGAGAGAAGCCTAAATTCCTTTGCCCTATTGATTGATAAGACGAAGTCCATCTCTGAAGCTTCTAACGTTACGTTCCACCAGTTGGAAAATCAAAGCGGAGAATTAGCCGAACAGATGATCGATATTACAGCTGCGATTCAGGAAATTACGATCGGTATGGCAACTATTGTTGAATCCGTAGATCAATTGAGCGGTTCCTCATTCAATATTAATGATCGGATGAACCAAGTAGAGGCTCTATCGGAGGAGCAATTCCAAATATCCGACCAATTGATCGAAATGGCAGCTACCTTAAGAGAAGCCTCCCAAAACCTGCGCGAGAAAACTTCCTCCTTCAAGCTATAAGTGATTAAAAGAACGCCCTCTCATGTTTGCCTTAATGGCTAAATGGAGGGTGTTCTTTCTAATGTTATCCTACACAATTCGATAATTTTAGATTCCCGTAAAGGATAGTGGTAAATTTTGTCGAAATTATATAACTAAGTACCTATACAAATGTGTACCTATTGAATAAGGGAAATGCAGCGAGGTGTAAGATGAAGTCGGGTTATGGGCTCTTGGTATTGCGTTATTTAGCCGCGCTAGTTATGTTTGTTCTATTTATGCCTCCTCCACTTGCACACGCAGCAAGTAATCCTATTGAGATTCGGGAATGGCAAATACAGTGGATTCCGACAGAAGAAGTGTCCAACACAGCCCCCTCTACAACCGGACTTTGGCTGAACAATAGTGCAGGTAACCCTTTAACCGTTCTTCCTGAAGGAAAACGAGGAATGTGGGTTCATTTAACTATTCCTCCTACGTCAACCTGGCAACGTCCTGGCTTACTTGCCGATCGATTGTACGGGCACGAGGTTTACATTTATCAAGAAAATCAGCTTATCTACGAATCCAAACGCGATTTTGCATTTGATTTGAATAAATTCATGGTCCAACTGAGCCCCTCCCCAAATCCAACGAATCTCTATATCCAAATTATCTCGATAAGTGAGCGGGCTGGTCTACTGAGCGGCATTCGGATCGATGATTTCAATGATATATCGGATCGATTCGTCATCAAGGACCTACCTGATTTATTCCTTGGCTTTTCTATTGTTTTCCTAGCACTTATTATGTTCATATGCTCCGGATACCTGCATAGAAGACAACGTAGCTCTTGGATTTCGTTATGTCTTATCGCCTTATCACTGGGCTCTCTGGTTATCCTCTACTCCCCTCTACCTTACATTTATTTCGAGGATTACGGGGTCATTATGTTGCTATTGTTCGACATGTCTCTGTTCTTGCTCATTCCTTCATTTAATTATTATATTGATCAAATGTTCGAGGGCCAGTTCGCTTTCTTCACGAAGTTCCGACATTTACAGGCAGGATATTCTGCTTTTTGTGTGATCGCCCTCTTTATCTACACAGCAAATAAGCAAAATTACGAAGTCTATTATTTTTTCTTAAATGTCATTATGAGCGCTCTCATTCTTTTACAGTTCCTGTTTATTATTATCCTATCCATTGTAGTTGCATTAAGAGGCAATAAGAATGCAGTCATTTTGTCCGTAGGAATTATCTTATTTATCTTATCGGGAACCTTTGATTTGATATTTTATTACTTAAGTCATAAAACCTATGTTCTGTACCTGTGGAAATTCGGTATCATTATCCTTATCGCTTCGCTTGTCATTATCCTTGCGAGACGCATATCGAACGATTATACCAAAATCGTTACCTATTCTAAGGAATTAGAGTTTTATAACCATAGACTTCAGCGTACGGAAAAGATGAAAATTATTAGTGACCTTGCGGCTTCCGTTGCACATGAGGTCCGCAACCCGTTGCAAGTTACACGTGGGTTTCTACAGTTGCTTGCAACTAATCCCATTGAAAACAACAAGCAGTATTTTGCATTAGCCATTAATGAGCTGGACAGAGCATCTGATATCATCACTGACTTCCTAACGTTTGCCAAACCCGAAATTGAAGCTGTCACTTTACTAGACCTAGCAGTGGAAATGAAAAAGATTGAAGCTATGATGACACCTCTCGTATCTATTCAGGGAGGGGTTCTCTTGCTCACCACTCAAGACAAGCTCTTCTTTTACGGTAATCCTTCTAAGCTAAAACAAGCCTTTATCAATATTATTAAGAACAGTATTGAAGCAATACGCGAGGACGGAATGATCAAGTTAGAGGCTAGCTCCGAGGCGGGAGAAGTCATTGTTCGTATCATAGACAATGGTGAAGGGATGAATGAAGATGAGATTGTTAAGCTGGGGGTCCCTTTCTTCTCTACTAAATCGAAGGGAACAGGGCTTGGCTTAATGGTGACCTTTCGTATTATCGAGGCGATGAAAGGAACTATTGAATTCCGTAGTAATAAAGCAGTAGGAACCGAAGTGATTATCCGGTTCCCCCAGGTCATTCAAGATAAGAGTCTACCAAACGAATTGCACATTTGATCCGCCACTGACAACGTCCTCCGGATTAGGAGGAAGGATCAAATAGTAAAGAGCTGGGTTTTCTTCAACCACTTTCAGATCAATTCCAGCTGGAATATCTACCCCGAATGCTTCTTTAATCGCCTGCTTAGGCTCGCTTAGAAGAGCTTTCTTGAATTCTGGCTCTGCCCAAGCTTTCTTAATAATCTGTACCTTTAATGATTCTAACGACATGTGGACACAACCTTCCAATAAGTGGTTTTATTCTCTCTTAGATAATATCATGCGTTAGAAATAATAGCCCTCATTTTTTTGCATATTTCGACAATAATGCTATCATAAGAAATAATTTACTATGAGTGAATTCCTACATTATGCGTAACATCACATATTGTAGCGCGACAATTCATTTGGTATATTATAGAAAACGTATCAACTCTCATAAAATCTAAGGGCTATGCATTTCTGGTTGAACCAGGAACAACCCCGCTGCTGTTACTAGTAGCGGGGTTGTTCTATTTTTATCATCCATTCCCAAGAGGAGAATCTAACATGACAATAAGCAATGAATCCAGAGTCATCTTGACGAAGGGCGATCTAATCGAACAGTTCCGATCCTGCGGATTAGCAGAAGGACAAACCGTATTCGTCCATACTTCGCTAAGAAAAATAGGCTTTGTCGTTGGTGGCGCCGAAACCTTAATACGTTCGCTTCTAGACATCGTTGGAGAAGATGGAACGTTAATGATGCCCTCACAAACTTGGAAAAATCTTGACCCTTCCATTGGCGTGCATTGGGAGGAGCCCGTAGAATGGTGGCCAATTATTCGGGACAACTGGCCTGCATACGATAAGGAGGTTACACCTGCAATCGGCATGGGCGTCGTAGCTGAGATGTTCAGAAGGTGGCCGGGAGCTCACAGATCCGATCATCCAGCAAGATCAGTAGCCGCAGTCGGCAAGCATGCCGAATTTTTGACCAAGGATCATGATATAAGCAATATTTTCGGCAAAGACTCACCTGTAGATAAATTATATGAGCTTGATGGATTCATTCTATTGATAGGTGTTGGGTATGACAAAAATACTTCCCTGCACTTATCCGAAACGAGAGCCAGCTTTCCGACAAAAAGGTTTACTAACGAAAGCAGTGCAATTATGAGAGCCGGTAAGAGAGAATGGGTTACCTACACTACCCAAGCGGTTGATGACGAGGATTTTGTTCGACTTGGACAACAATATGAACAAGCCACTCAAACCAAGGTTCATCAAGTTGGGAATGCGAATGTCAGATTTATGAGGCAAAAACCACTTGTCGATTGGGCTGTAAATTGGATGGAGAAGAACAGGTGTTAATCTTATAAGAGCGCGATTCGAGCTGCTTCACGCACAAACCGTGAGGCAGCCGTCAGTTGATTATCTTTCCTCCTTGCTAGCTAAGAAGTACGATAACCCGCCACCGGATGCTAAATTGTTGACGGTTTCCTCTACAGCACTAGCATCACTTCGTATAACCTTAGCCATCTCATCGTGAAAAGCTATCAATACAGCAGGAACATTCGGAATAACCTTCAATCGCTCTCCATAATCCTCCGCTATTTCCGCCAGACGAACCAAGCAGCTATGATGATAGATGGCTTGCTTCACCCTCCGCTCATCCAAGAGCTGTTCAGGAGACAGCGAAAGCTGTTGTCTAACGAGCGTTAGGAACGCATTGCATTTCTCCTCGTCAGCTAAGTCACCCTGCCAATCTACCCAATCATCAGACAACTGCAACGTTGCAAGCACGAGATCGATGGCTTTCTCTAAGTCTGGAATCAGCTCTTGTTGTCCGGATAGCAGTAGCATTCCCGCCACGCATAGCTTGACTGGAGCCGACTTGCGAGCAAGCTGCCCAGGATCGTCCGGCTCAGCTAATTGGGTTCCCTCTTGGGAGACAGCGGAAGCCCAGTCCACAATATAGCTCTGATAATAGACCCAGAACGGTGAATCTACAGGCAAATGGCGATGGTACCGCTGCCGGAACAAATCTTGCAGAAGCTGACTTAGTACCAAGGAGCTGCGTACTTCCGCCCGATGGAATCCTGCCCCTTCATCCATTACGTCATCTAGTAAGAAATAATGAAGCATGGCGAAGACGTTCCCAATCGCCAAATCTCTACATAGTCTCTCTGTACTCGCCGTTTGCTCCTTTAACCACTCAGGTAATAAGAAGCAAATGTAGTTAGTCCCCGTGTCACTCTGCAAAGGATTAAACTTAGCAAGCATCGCAAGTCCCTGCTCATTAAGTGGCATTGGTAACTGGGAAATCTCAGAAGCTGCCTCAGCGAAAATGAGCTCAATCTCACTCTTATACTCTTCATTGATCCAGTCCACTCTCTACTCACCCGCATGTCACTCTTATTTTCCATTTCCTTTATCTTACTATATCAGAGATGGCAACGTACGATTCTTATGCCGCTCAATGTTCAATAATAGGCTTCCTCATCGGGAGTGTTCACTCTATCGGCAATCGTAGCAATCGCCCTATACAGGTTCGGTGGATATTCAGCCAGACGGTGGAAGAAGTAAAGATGCCACTCTTTGCCGTAGGGTAAATAGACTCTCGCACGATATCCCTCATCTTTCAAGGTTTTCAACAAATCCGCACGAATTCCATATAACATCTCTACCTCTACATTCGGTTGCCCCAAATATCCTCGCCGTCTTAACTCTCCAAGAATAGCCTCATCGTGAGTAGCGATGGAGACGGGATGGCCTGAGGCAACTCTCGCTTCGACTAAACGAAGATATTTCTCAGTCAGTCGCTCTGAACGAGGCTCACCATTGTCCTCCGACTCCTGGTACGCCCCTTTAACAAATCTGATCCGACCAGGGTAATGTTGAATTTCCGCTAGATCACGTTCTGTACGGTGCAGATGAGCTTGCAGGGTGATTCCGACATTCACGTAATTACCGGCAGCTCTCTTATAGAGCTCAACAATTTGCTCCGTCTTGAAGGACTCCTCTGCGCTAATCATGATTGTCACCCCGTATAGAGAGGCTTCCCGAAGCAGCTCTTCCAGATGTCGATAAGCGAGCTCACCATCCACCATCATGCCTATTTTCGATAAATCTAAGGACATCGTCGATAGATGACCTGTCCCTCGGAGCGAACGCACAAGCTGTAGAAATTCGTTCTTAGCCTCTGTGCATTCTTTCTCCAGCGTCTTATTCTCACCAATACAATCCAAAGACACGGAGTATCCTTTAGAAATTAATTTTATTGCCTCAGGAAGAGCCTGATCCCTTGTTTCACCGGCAATAAATCTCCTTGCAGCACGGAAAATTAACGGGTACAGTGACTCGGATTCCAGAACATGTTGCTTTATTTGCTCATTCCGGGCAATGGATTTTAGTGCAGAAGTGGCTATCAACCGTAGTTGTTGTTCAGTTTCATTCATTACGCATCATCTCCTCGTCTTTCTTCGACTCCCTCTCTTTTCAATCCATAATTTACTATGATAAAGTGATTCGTAAAAGGATCACTAAATAGCAACTTTGACAGTACCACTTGTGCAAAGGATGGATGCAATGACATGGATAACGATTGATCGAGCTTCTGGAGACCCATTATTCCGGCAAATATATACCGGCTTCCGGACGAAAATATTACAGGGCGAGATGCGCGGTGGAGAGCCACTCCCCAGTACCCGCGAGCTTGCTTCCAACCTTCAGGTTTCTAGAAATGTAGTTGTAGAGGCCTATGAACAGTTATTAGCCGAGGGATATATTGAAGGTCGACATGGATCTGGAACTTATGTAGCAGAAGGGACCTACTTGGATTCCCATGATTATATGCCCTTGCCTAGCCTAGATTTATCGCAGCAATCCGCCATTAACGAGATTGAGGACTTGATTAATTTCCGACATGGCATTCCCGCCTTAGATTTCTTCCCACGACAGCTGTGGGGTCGTCTTGCCAAAAATCTGTGCATCGACGCTCCGAATGAGGCATTCGGATATGGTAAACCCGAAGGGAGCTTCGAGCTCAGGAGGGTCTTGGCCCGATATTTGCATCGGACAAGGGGTGTGATCTGTGAGCCCGATCAGTTGATTATTACAACAGGAGCAACTCAGGCGTTTTCCCTCATTTCCAAGCTGCTACTGTCAGATGAAGATGGCTCCAAAGTTATCATCGAAGATCCGATCACCCACGAGCTTCACCAGATTTTTTCCCAACCGGGAAGCACTCTTCATCCTGTTCCTGTCGACTGGAATGGGATGATGACCCATTTGCTTCCGACCGATATTAAACCAAACTTTATTTATGTAACACCTTCTCATCAATTCCCACTAGGTGGCGTTCTTCCTATACAGCGTCGTGTTCAGTTAATTCAGTACGCAGCAACGACTGGTAGCTACATTGTGGAGGATGATTATGATAGTGAATTCCGCTATGAAAGTGCTCCTATAAGCTCTTTGCAGGGCTTAGATCCAGATCACGTCATCTATATTGGAACGTTTAGTAAAATCTTGTCACCCGCATTACGGATGGGCTATATCATACTCCCGCGTTCTCTTGTACAGGTTGCCCGTAGTCTGAAATGGCTCACAGATTTGCATACCCCTTCGTTAGAGCAGCTTACTCTCGCGAGCTTTATTGAGGAAGGACATCTGGACCGCCATGTGTCGAAAATGAAGAAGCTATACCGCAAACGGCGTGATTTTTTGATGCGACTATTAACTCAAACCTTTGCTGACAATGTAACTATCCACGGGTATTCTACTGGGCTCCACCTCATCGCCGAATTTTCAAACGTTACTTTTACTCCCGCCTTGTTGGAGCATTTCGAGCAATACGGAGTACGAGTTTACCCCGTAAGCATTCACGCCATCTATAAGGATAATCATCATAATCGAGTGATTCTTGGATATGGGAATTTATCAGAAGAGAAATTGGCTGAGGGAATTCGGAGGTTGGAGTCTGCTTTACAGCCGCTTATTAGAGGACAAATGACGTAACACAGTTCGAGCATATTTCACAAGAATCGACCACCTTCCAACATCTTCTTTAATAATAGATAGGAACTGAAAAAAAAAACCATATGAAATTACAAATCAACTGAACATAAAAAAGGACCGTTCCCTTGCCACGAATGGCGTTGAACGGTCCTTCTCTATGTGCTTATAAGATTGATTAGCGCTAACCCATCATACCTAGAGCCTAACAATTCGCATCATTTGTTCAGCTGCCTCTTCTAATAATGACGCTGTTTGTTTCATGGCTTCTTCAAGTGTCATTGGTCGGTTAACGATACTTACAACCGCGGATACTCCATGCTCATATAAATTATCGATTCCTTTGCCGATGGAGCCAGCCAACACGATGACAGGCACGTTGTGTGCTCGGGCGACCCGGGCGACTCCAAATGGAGTTTTACCATGCACCGTCTGATAATCTACCTGACCTTCACCGGTAAAGACAAGATCCGCTTCCTTAACCGCCTCATCTAATCCGGTAACCCGAGTAACGATCGACACCCCCGACTCCAATACTCCGTTCAGGAAGGCAACAATCCCACCGGACAAGCCCCCTGCTGCGCCTGTTCCCGGGAGAAGATGAATAGCCACACCTCGCACACGTTCAATGACATCAGCGAAATGCTTCAAATTCTGGTCCAGCTGCTCTACCATTTCGGCAGATGCGCCCTTCTGTGGACCGAAAACCACTGATGCTCCATTCGGACCGATAAAAGGATTGTCTACATCGCATGCTACGGTGAAATGACTTTCCGCTATTCGTGGATCCAATCCGGTTATCCTGATGTCCACAACCTTTTCCAAGCATCCGCCGCCATAGCCAATCTGCTGCCCTTCCGCATCCAGTAATTCCACGCCCAGAGCCTGCAGCATACCTGCTCCACCATCGTTCGTAGCGCTACCGCCTACTGCCAGAATAAAGCTGCGGCAACCTTCGTCAAGAGCTGACTTGATCAATTGTCCGAACCCATAGGTCGTCGTCTTTAACGGATTTCGTTCCTGTTCACCAATGAGATATAGCCCCGAAGACATCGCCATTTCAATGACTGCCGTCCTCCCATCCCCCAGTATGCCAAAGCCGGAATCAATCTCACGTCCCAACGGATCTTGGACAACCGCGCTTACGAACCTTCCTTGGGTGCCATCAACCAGACAGGACATCGTTCCTTCTCCGCCATCCGCCATTGGAATAATCCGGGTCACGCTATTAGAATTGGCTCGTTTGACCCCTCGCTCTATCGCCAACCCGACTTCCTGAGCCGTTAGGCTTCCTTTAAATGAATCTGGTGCAATGACAATGTTCAACTTTGCCCGCCTCCCTCATTATGGAAACCACGTTATTCGCTAAACCAAGCTTTCTTTAGTCGCAAGACACCTTCTTCGACCTTCTTATCGTTCATTCCACCAAAACCAAGCATCACATAAGAGGAAGGGACATGCGATGGATTCATCCAATGATGGTTGGGCGAATACACCTTCACTCCATGCTGTAATGCGAGCTTGATCAGATCTCTGTTATCATGATTGCGAACATCGAGAAGCATATGCAAGCCAGCCTTCTGCCCAATGACCTCTACTCTATGCCCCATATGCTGTTGAATAGCTTTCAATAATGCTCTATGCCTCGTCTGGTACAGCTTTCTCATCTTGCGAATGTGTCGTTCGTAGTGCCCTTCTCTCATGAAGAGAAGCATTGCTTTCTGAAGAAGTGGCGACACGGACTGGCTATAAGGAGCTAATGCCTTCCGAAAGCTAATCGCCATCTGCTCCGGCAGCACAAGATAACTCATGCGCACAGCGGGTAGGAATGACTTGGAGAAAGTACCCAAGTAGATGACTCTGTCGCCGATATCCATCGCTTTCAGTGCTGGAATGGGCTGTCCCTGGTAACGAAACTCGCTATCGTAATCATCCTCAATAATAAGACCTTCTACTTCGTATGCCCACTGTAGCAGCTTGCTTCGCTTCTGTGCAGAGAGCACGCTCCCTAAGGGGAATTGATGCGATGGAGTCACATATACAGCTTTGACTGACTGCTGCCTAAGACTATTAACTTCTATTCCGTCCGTTTCAAGAGGGATCGGTTGGATGTCACGCCCGTGGTTGGCAAGAACCGTTCTAACTCCATCATAACCCGGTTCCTCCATCGCAACCCTCTGTGATAAGGGAAGTAATTGACAGAGTAAACTGATCGCTTGCTGCGTACCCGAGCAGAGAAACACTTGGCTAGACGAGCACACAACACCACGGGATTGGTATACATACTTCACCAATTGCTCCCGCAGCTCGCCGTTTCCTTGCGGATCACCATAGCCGAAAATCTCATAGGAGTCATGCTGCAGCGCGTCCACGAGACACTTTTTCCATATTTTCAGCGGAAAGCTGTCTAAATCCACATCCCCGTATTGAAAATCAAAGAGCGGCTGATTGTTTAAATCGGGATTTTGAAGCGGTTTAGTCTCCTTGTCACTCATCTGCATCGCAGCTGTAGTAAGCTCAATTCGCTCTATCGGTACAACATGCATCCCGCTTCGTGGCTTACTCTCTACATAACCCTCCGCGTGCAGCTGCTGATAAGCCGTTTCCACCGTATTCTTACTAAGCACTAGATGTGCGGAGAGCTGCCTGATAGAGGGCAACCGTTCGTTTTCCCTTAACGCTCCCGCTTCGATTTCTTGTCTTATATAGGTATATAGCTGTTTGTAGACTGGAATATCACTTTGTTTATCAATGATCGGTGACAACCCTATCATATCCGCTCCAACTGCCCCCTCTTATTCGGTGTAATCTGTCACTTTTAACAATGACAATTCCCTACTAAACTAAACTTACCACAATATAGAAGGAGCGAGATCATTGAACCCTATACGAATGTATAAGCTTGAATGTACGGATCTTATCAAAATCAATGGCTTTCTCGAACAGGCTAGAACCGGATTTCTAGGACTTTCAGCGATGGATAGTCCCTATGTCGTTCCGCTAAATTATACTTGGTGGAAGGGGTCAGTCTATTTTCATGGGGCAGCCGAAGGACGCAAGGTGACTATTCTCCAGAGTAACTCGCAGGCTTGCTTTACCGTATGCGAAGATCAAGGTACGATCACTAACATCATTCCGGCAAAAACGGATACAGCCTATATGAGTGTCATGGTATTCGGAGTCGTCGAGCTCGTCACCGACCTCGAAGAAGCCACTGGGGCGATGCAATCTATACTAAATAAATATGTGCCTGGTTACTACGATAATCCCCTTGCTAAGAGTCACGTCGAGAAATATGTATCCTCACTTGGAAGCAGAACCGCGGTATTCAAGCTTATCCCCTCCGAGGTCACCGCGAAGGAAAACGAGGCTCAAGAGGGAGCTAAGTTCTATCCTGGGAAAACCCAGCATCATGAGGGATAGTAGAGGCTACTAGGAGTGTCTTCCTCGATTTTGTCATTTTTCCGACGCTGACGATATTCTCCCGGGGTTATCCCCGTCCACTTTCGAAAAGCCTTCTGGAACGCACTCGGCTCTGAAAAATGCAAGAAATACGCGATATCCCCAATGCTATACTCCGGCCGGATGAGATACCAGAGCGCGAGCTCCTTGCGAACTTCATTCGCTAGGCGATTGTACGAGGTATTCTCCTGCTGGAGCTTGGCCTGCAAGGTTCTAACACTCATACGCATTTCTTTAGCAGCCTCCTGCAAAGTCGGAAACCGCCGTGCCATTCCGTCGATAATCCATCTGCTCAACTCGCCCGAAACAACAGAACCCTCGGTTAGCTTCGCTCTCACTTCCTCAGCAATCGCTTCGAACACTCCTAACAACCGCGCATCCGCGCTTAGAACCGGATAATCCAACACTGCTTTGCTCATTCGAATCGTATTGGAATCCTGCCCGAACATAGGGACCACACCAAATGCCGATACATACTCCTCAACCTCGATAGATTGACTATGTATAAATCGAATTTCTTTAACGGCGATAGGTCTGCACCCTAGCCCAAGCATCGTTTGGTAAAAAGAGGCTGTCATATCCTCCATGCAATGCCGATTCGCCGCTTGACTTGGATGAGTGAAAAACAGGCGAATAACAACATCATCCCCTTGAGCTTCAACATCCGCATTAAAACCACTACAAACGATTACATTGTATTTTTGGTAGGCTGCTAGTGCCTCTCCGATTGTCTTCGAATGCTGCATCACATAGCCTAAAACACCTAAATCAGAAACATTCATCTTCTGCCCTTGGTGCAAGCCAAAAGCGTCATCACCTGTAAATAGGGAAGCAGCCGTCACGATCCGTTCGAATTCGTCCTCCGCAATGCGCGCATCCGGATTCATTAGAAGACCTGTATCAATAGAAGCATAGCTGCAAAAAGCGTCCCAATCGAACCCCTTTAGTCTTATCGTTTTCATTACTGGAAATAGAAAAGACACAGATACGCCCTGACTTTTCACAAGAGTTACCTCCTTAGTTTGCACAAATGATCAATATATTCGCGCATTTCAACATTTGAATCATACCTTGCCGAAACTATCATAATTGTATACCCATCTTATCACGGTTAGATCGGAGAACACACCACATTCAAGCACCCTATTCGAGAGCAAAGGTGGAATAAATAAAGATGAATATTGCCGTCATCATCGGACATCCCTACCCGAAAAGCTATTGTAACGCGCTAGCTGAAGCCTACACACAAGGTGCCGCTACGAGCGGTGCGATTGTCCGTACCCTCGAACTCAGTCAACTCCAGTTCAACCCCAACTTGCAATACGGTTACCATAAGAGGACTGAGCTAGAGGACGATCTAATCGCTGCACAAGAGACTATTCGCTGGGCTGATCATCTGGTGTTCGTTTATCCCACTTGGTGGGCTACGATGCCTGCTATCTTGAAGGGCTTCATTGATCGGGTATTCCTACCGGGGTTTGCCTTCAAAGCGAAGCCAGATTCTCTCATGACCGAGAAGCTTCTGAAGGGAAAAACCGCACGTCTCATTGTAACTATGGATTCCCCTCCGTGGTATTACCGCTTAGTTCTTAGAAGGTCCGGTCATACTGTCATGAAGCGTGGCATCCTCCAGTTCTGCGGCATCAACCCCGTCCGTATTACTGAGATCGGCACGATGAAAATGAAGACTCCCGAGGCGCGGACAAAGTGGCTTCAGAAGGTTCAAGGGTTAGGCGCAAAATGGGCTTAAGTGTGGGTGCTTATCCGAGTACCGCTACAGTTCGACGCCACCTAACTACGTGGCTTGTTTTGCTAGTTTGGTGCTCTACAGTTCGGCGACACCTAACTCAAATCAAAGGCTGCCCCGTCCGGGGCAGCCTTCAACCTACTTAAATTTAACATCCGCAATTTTTCCGTTTTTTACGAAGCCAATGTTCTGATAAACCTTGTTAGAATGTGGATTTTTCAAATCCGCATACAGCATTGGCACTAAGTGTTCCTTCACTAACATTGTGCACAGCCCCGCTACAATTGCACTTGCATAGCCTTTCTTGCGCATAGAAGTCGGTGTATATACCGCGTTAATCCGAGCATAGCATGCTGAACGATGAGCAATGTTAGCCATGGAGACTGGACTGTTATCTACCATCCAGAGGAACAAGCTTCCCGATTTCACCATGCTCTCTGCTCCGGCAATCTGACTGACCGGATCAACAGGTTTGCCGTACGCCGCCTCTGAGAATCCTGCCATAAACTCTGCTACAATCTCGATGTGCTGCTCATTAGCTGGCTGTATCGTTCCTCCAATATCCACGGGTTGCTTAACCTCTGGACAATAATAAGATTCCATATCCATATGAGGAAGGTATCCTATACCTCTAGTCTCGAAATACACCTGTGTAAATAGCTCAATCGTCTGAGGCGCGCCGGTTATACCCAATAAGTCCATTCCGTCGAGACAATCTATCAGCTCATGTAACCGGATCCTTCGTTCATCTTCACTGACATCATTGGAAATCCAGAGCCAGGCATTATGTCCCTCAGATTGAGCAAATATCATCTTCCCATCAGGTGTCTTGAAGCGAGTAGAACTCTCTATCTCACAAATTCGATAGAGCAAATTGTACTGAACTTGATCAACCCGATCTAAGTTACAATCAACAGCTTGTTCGTCGACTTCAAACTTTTCCCACATACGATTCCCCCACCCCCACAATTGGCTTAACTGCAAAACGCAAAAAACTCCGCCCTGTGAGGGACGAAGTTGCTCCGTGTTACCACCCTGATTGATGTGCATAAGCACATCCTCTCTGCCATCATCTATTCATGATGCCCCATATTAACGGTTGGATTCCGGGTCTGCCTACTTTTTTCAATCGGAGACCTGCTCTGAGGTGATTTTTCGATCCTAGTCGCTGACTGCTTCTCACCAATCCGCAGCTCTCTGCACAGCTAACTTAGGTTTACTTGTCCTCGTCATCGCATTTACAATGTATCGTTTTTTACATTCTAAACCTGTAAATGGATAGGATCAAGGAATACTTCTTCGTGGGACTTTGCCGGAACCAAAGCCGTCTATTTCAAATTAGACAAACCTACATTGTTAAACAACACCGTTATCGTGTCGTACTGCTTAGCCGTATATTCAACCGCTTCTCTGATAGAGTCCTCTTGTGAAGCATCTAAGAATATACCACTCGCTTCTCCGCCTTGACTTCGAATCTGCTCTGCTGCTTCCTTAGCCCCATCTACATTGAAATCTGCGATCACCACTTTGGCACCTTCTTTAGCCAATAAAATGGCCGAAGACAGCCCAATACCCGAAGCTCCTCCAGTAACCAATGCAACCTTACCTTGTACCCGTCCCATGTGCTGTCCCCTTTGTGAATCGTGTCTGATGCCTTTCAATTAGCATCTCCTTGATCGGAGTAACCGATGCAATCGAAGGATCATCTCTTCACATTGAATTGCTTAGATAGACAGGTGTCACACAGGATTGTGCAGAAGGATGTAGAATACGTTGTAGATAAACTATTCGATGGGGGAACGTTTTTTTGAAAAAGATCGGATTACCCGTGTTAATTATCCTGATGAGCGTACTCTATATTTTCTTCATTCCCTCTGAGCCTTCAGGGGTTAAGATGCTGTTCAAGCTCATTCCTATGTGGCTCATCATTACTTATGCTTATTTGCAAATTCCAACAACGGATAGAAAGCGCCATCAGATTTTCATCCTCATTGGCTTATTTTTCTGTATGCTAGGCGATGGTCTCCTGAGTATGTTCATCATCGGACTTTCTGCATTTCTCATCGGGCATTTGTTCTATACAGCAAGCTTCCTGAGCAGATGGCGCTTCTCGAAAGCCCGCTTCGCTATCATCATCCCCCTTGCCCTATATGGCCTATATATGGGTCGAGAGCTTATTCAAGCGCTTGTCCGCGATGGCAAAGAAAATTTGATCATTCCCGTCATGATCTATTTAGTTGTCATATCCTTCATGGCCCTAACAGCCATGATGACCGGCCACCTGTGGGCGATTATCGGAAGCCTACTCTTCGTCGTATCCGATTCCATCTTATCCTGGAACATGTTCATTTCCGATGTTACCTATTCTGGTCCACTTATTATGACAACCTATTATGCCGCCCAATTCCTCTTGGCCTATAGTCTAAGGAAGCAATTACAGATCGCGCCCCCGACGTCGATTTCTGGCTAACAAGTTCAAAGATTCCGGAAAAGTCAGCGTATTTTATACTTGCTTCATCGTTAAAAAACCCTTCTAGCCAATGGCTAGAACGGCTTTTTTCATGCTCTCATAGCTAACGGCTCCCAGGTACTGACTGCGTATGACACCCTCTGAATCGAGGATGAAAGTAGTCGGATAAGCCGTTACCTTATATTGTTTAATAACAGAGCCTTGGTCATCTAATACGATCGGGAAGCTTAAGCTATGCTTCTCTGCATAGCTTCCGGCAAGCTGAATATTTCTCTCTAAGCTCGTTGAGTTAACAGATAGAACGACAACGCCCTCGTCCTTGAATTTCTGATAGAGCTTCTCCACATGGGGCATTTCTGTTTTGCATACTTTGCACCAAGTCGCCCAGAAATTAAGCAGCACTTTCTGCCCCCGGTAATCAGACAGCTGCACTGTATTGCCATCAATATCTGTTAGCTGAAAATTCGGAGCCACCTGATTGTTGCGAATCCCGACCTCAGACGAGCTAGCCGCTTGTTCACTTGTGCCCCTGCCGACCTGATCATACACAGCGGACGCGATCATCGACACGACGAGTGCAATGCCGAGTGCTTGCACCGCATATCGTCGTGATGGACTGAGCAATAGGATTAATATCGCGGCAGATAGCATAAGCGCCCAATAAGAGAGGCTTCCAGCAGAATCATACAGCACGATCTGGAGCAAGAAAAGGACGACCATCGCCGCTGAGCACATCGTTGCAATTATCGCTGCCGCTTGAGAATAGCCCAGTCTTCGGATTTGGCGAAATGCTAAGTAACCGATAACAACGACCGTAGCAAGCCAGATCCCTCTCGTCCCCCCGCTAAAGAAAAGCAAGGACATTGGGTGGTCAATCACACCTGCCGGATCGAATAGAAACAGGCTACCTTTCCACACAACCACCCACAGGAATACCGCATTCCAAGTGTCGGAGACGATCCTTTCCCGATCTGGGTGTAGCTTCAGTCGATACTTTACCGCTAATACACCAACCATACCGGCCAATATATAGATGAGCAGCTCAATATTCAATACAAACGTGCCAACCTGCAGGTTCGGCATCAACATCGTGCACCCTCCTCGCGAGCTACATGCCCCAGCTCTATCTCTTTAGCGACGGACATTCTATCGATTAAGACGGTAACCGATAAACCGCAAATGGCTCCCCGTTACGGAACGGAGCACTGACTTCGTCCAGCATACCCATAACTTCCGAATCGAGCTGGAGCTGTACACTCTTCAAGTTATCCTCTAGCTGCTCCGTACGAGTAGCACCTACGATAACCGTCGACACAGATGGTCTGTCCATTAACCATGCCAAAGAGAGTGCACTAGGTGTGCACCCTTGTTCCGTTGCAAGCTTGCTAACCTGCTGGCTCAGCATAAGGTTTCTATCGTCTAGGAACTTCCCGAAGTTAGGATCCGTGTTTGCTCTTGAGCCGGTAGGCTCCCTAACCTCCAAGCTATACTTCCCGCTCAGAATACCTCCTGCAAGCGGAAAATACGGAATAATGCCTACTCCCTGATCCAGACACATCGGGACAAGCTCATTCTCGGGGGTGCGGTCAGCAAGTGAATAGCTAGTCTGTGTGGACACATATCGGGTATATCCTCTAAGCTCACTAATCCCTAGCGCCTTCATCAGTTCCCAAGCCGCATAATTAGAAGCTCCGATATAACGGACTTTCCCCGAGCTCACCATATCATCCAGAGTCCTTAAGGTCTCTTCGAGCGGTGTGTTCGGATCAAATGCATGGATCTGGTACAAGTCAATGTATTCTGTATTCAGACGTCTTAGACTATCTTCTAGCTCCTGCTGCAAGTGAAGGCGAGAGGAGCCACGCTCGTTCGGCCCCTTGCCCTTCACTAATCCAGCTTTCGTAGCCAAGACCGCATTACGTCGTTTGTCTCCAGCCAGGGCTAAACCGATAATCCGCTCCGATTCAGTCCCTGCATAAATGTTCGCCGTATCAATGAAATTAATGCCTTGATCCATAGCGTGATGAATAATTCTAATGGACGTCTCTTGATCCGCCCGTTTGCCGAAAGCATTGGTGCCTAACCCTAAGGTCGATACTTCCAACCCACTATTTCCAAGACGATGATATCGCATGTTAACCTTCCTCTCCTCATTTGGATCAGCTCAGTGTCATATGCTTTCATTGTCCCAGAATCTTTTTACATACACAAGGTAAGATCCATGCCTAGACACTTCATTCCATTCCCAGCTTACTCAGATACAACAGTGAATCTGGAATTGATATGCTGTGGTTTCTCGATTTCGTCTACGATGGCTATCGCGTAATCAGCATAGCTTACGTGACTATCGCCTTTGGAATTGACGATGAGGTTATCTTTGCCTAACTCATAAGCTCCCGTCCGATTGCCTTCTGGATTGAAAAATGCTGCAGGGCTTACGAAGGTCCATTGGAGATCGGTCGTATTCCGTAATTCTTCAAGGTTCTTACCTTGGTTGGACGCAGTTGGTTTGTAGATGTCGGGAAATTCTGGCGTGTCAATTAGACGGACAGCTTGAGCTTCATCCACAAAGAGGCTACCCGCTCCACCCACTACGATTAACCGTGTGCTGGATGCACCCTTCAGAGCTTCAATAAGCACTCTTCCCGCTTCAACGTGAAGATGCTCCTGTCCAGGTGCTGCGCCGAATGCATTCACGACAGCATCATAAGCGGCTAAGTCCTGCGCGGTCAAATCAAATATTTCCTTCTCAACTACCGCTACGTTCGATTCGTTGATCTTCGCTGCATTACGTACGATAGCTGTGACTTCATGTCCTCTTGTTATGGCTTCCTTAAGGATAACAGACCCTGCTTTGCCACTAGCTCCGATAATTGCGATTTTCATGATTAACAACCTCCATAGGGATAATAGTTACGAAAGGAATTTCAATTTGTTGTAATCGTAATGGTTACAACTCACATAAAAAAAAGCAGCAGCACATCAAGCCTTCGTTTTTATCTGCTTAGATAAAACCGAGACCAACTCCTCCATTGTTATGTCTGCAAGGACACTCTCCATCGCTTCTTGTGCTCGAGAAAGTAGCAATTGCAGGACAGCTTCGATGTTCGCACCAACCGGACACTGTGGATTAGGCTCCCCATGAATATGGAATAGCTGACCCTCTTCCACGACATCAACTGCGCGATACACATCTAACAAATGGATTTCATCCAATCCTTTAAGCAAGAACGCTCCGCCGCTTCCGGCACGAACTGTCACTAAGCCAGCTTTCTTAAGCTGCCCTAGCACTCTTCTAATGATTACAGGATTCGTACCGACACTGCCGGCAATCCAATCCGAAGTGCCGTGAGCACTTGGCGAAATAGCAAGCAACGACAATATGTGTACGGCTATGGAAAAACGGCTGCTGATTTTCATATGGCGTAACATCCTCTCGTTGTAATTATTATAGTTACAACGGAAGCTGAAGTCAAGACAGGGGGAGTTAAAGGAATGAATTGTATTTTAGCGAATGTACTTATAATCACTTTTCTAGCAAAGGAACAAACTCAATATGGATCAATTATGGGAATCCATCTATGCGAGGTTACAGAGGGTGACCCCTATTCCTGATGAGGAGTGGGCATTCTTCAAAGGAATATCCGCCTATCGAGCAATGACTAAAAACAGTCATTTTATTAGGGCCGGAGAACCTGTAGACTCCATTGGAATATGCGTAAGCGGGTTATTCCGCTTTTATTATACGACTCCTGACGGGAATGAATTCAATAAGAGCTTCTGCACAAAGCATGACTTCATCGCTTCCTATAGCTCTCTATTGCTAAGCAGTCCCTCCTTTTTCTCCATTCAAGCGTTAATGGACAGTGAGTTGATCGTCTTCCGGTATACGGATTTTCAATCACTATATTCCAGGCATGCATGTTGGGAGCGGTTAGGGAGACTATTTATTGAACAGTTGTTCGTGAAGAAGGAAATCCGAGAGCGTGAACTGCTTCTTCTTTCTGCAGAGGAAAGATACTTGCGATTCCTTGAACAATACGAGCATTTGATGAGAAATATCCCCCAGTATCATATCGCCTCTTATCTGGGAATTACTCCCGTAGCCTTAAGCCGCATTCGCAAAAAATTAACCTAGGTTAATGAAAACCTCCCCTCACTGCTCTACACTAAGTAGACGAAAGGGGAGATTTAGTGTGAAACTGTCCGGTCATACTGTTCTTATTACAGGCGGTGCTTCAGGAATTGGATTAGCGCTAGCAGAGCGATTCATACACTATGGCAATCAAGTCGTCATTGTCGGGCGGAACGAGAATAAATTGCATGCGTTAAAATTACAATATCCGAGCATCCAGACTTACGCATGTGATATCGGGAACTCGGAGCAATTGAACTTACTGGTCACACAGCTGTATGACAACCACCCCGAGCTCAACGTCCTCATTAACAACGCAGGAATCCAACATAATTATACCTTTCTCGAACCAGCCAATCGTTCAGATCTGGTTGCAGAGGAAATGACCATCAATTTAACAGCGCCCATTCAGCTCATCTCAAAGCTACTTCCCTTACTTTACCGCCAACAGCATAGCGCAATCGTTAACGTTTCTTCCGGTTTAGCTCTTGTCCCTAAGAAATCTGCTCCCGTGTACTGTGCGACTAAAGCCGGACTGCACATTTTCACTAAAGCCCTACGCTACCAGCTAGAGAACACGAATATCAAAGTATTTGAAATCCTTCCACCCGTCGTCGATACCGAGATGACGACAGGGAGAGGGCAAAACAAAATTACTGCGGATGAGCTTGCTACTCAGTTCTTTCGTTATTTTCAGAAGGATCGGTTCGAAGCTCCGATCGGCAAGGTCAAGCTACTTATCTCTATAAACCGTTGGTTCCCCTCTCTTGCGGAGAAAATATTAAAGGACAGTTAACTGCGCCCATTCCGATTCTCTATTCCATTTCCCTTTACCAGCTCGCAGTATGATCCTCCGCCCACCCGAGCAGGCCATCAATTCTAACTCGTTGTCCATCGTCCGTTAGAATATGACCATGGAATTTGCCGATCATCTGGTGCACCTTGGACCGGATAATGACCGCATTCGTTGCCGCTATTCTCTCGAATATAGGCTCGAAGGTCAGGGATACCCGGTCCGACTCGGCTGATCGCAAAGTCCATGGTTCCATGTATCTCTCTTTATTGTAGGACCATCGGATATCCTCATGGATTTTGCTAAGCCGTCCATCGACGACGATTCCATTCTCGTTCTGCCCGGTCCCATCCGTCCATTGACCACCGAAATTGAGGCCAACCATTTTACCGTCTGTCACTCCTGAAGCGGCGCCCCAGTTCCAATCCGCCCGATAAGGCCATTTCCCGCGACCGAAATCTAGACAACCATAAGCTTCCTCGCTCCGCAGAGAATAAACCTCTCCAGCCCAATTCACCGTCCCCGTTGTCGGCAGTGCGGTCATCTTGGATGTAAATTGATAGCGGGTGTTGCTCCAAGGCACGACAACATTAACCGATTCGTGCCCCTCCGGACGTTGGACGAGCAAATCTGCAGAAAGTGGCTTTCCTTTACCTTCGAATGCTGGACAATGCACTCTAATCTGGGTGGAGTCGCCTTTTTCCTCCATAGAAATCGACATTTGCTTTTCTTCGCACTTGAGTGACGCATATACCCCATCAGGCATATCACAACCCATTCCGAAAGGAATAAGCATCGTTTTCTCTTGAAAACGTTTCGTACGCAGATCAAGCGCATACACGAACAATACGGCTGCGTAATCCAGATGAGAGATCGTAGCGGAGAATAACAAATCAGGACTCGTCACGCACCAATAGTTCCATTTCTTCTTACGCAGTGGACTACCTGTGACATTACAACGTATAATCGGATGCTTAGCCCAACCTACACCATCCGGAGATAATCGACCTCTCGAATCACACATATCCGTCGGCACAGTGATTTCTCTTGCCTTCATTCCAGTTCCCCCCGCCAGTTACTTCGCTAAATCAACGAAGCCCTCTCCGAAAACATCGCGTACGTCGTGGATCGTAATGAATGCTTCTTTATCGATTGATTTGACGATTTTCTTAAGCATACTCACTTCCTGCTTACTAATTACGATATAGAGAATCTCTTTAGGCGAATTCGTATAATGACCACGCCCATAAATAACGGTAACCCCTCGCTCCATCAAGACATTCACTTGCTCCGCAATTTTGTTCTGCTCTTTGGACACGATGGTAACAGCCTTCTTGGTATTTAGACCCTCAATAATGAAGTCCATCACTTTAGTCGCAATATAGAGCATCACAATCGTAAGCATCATGCTTTGCATACCAATAATAAAGTAAGAAGCGAATACAACAATCAAATCAACTAACAAAAGAGCATAACTTACATTCCAATCCCAAAATTTGCTCATCATTCTAGCGACTATGGTAGACCCTGCAGTTGTACCGCCAACTCGGATAATCATCCCTATGCCAACACCACTGAATATCCCACCGAATATAGCGTTGACCATTAACTCATCCGAATCAATCGTCCAACCCTCAGTTATATATAAAAATAGGGAGAGAAATATGACAGCTACAATCGTATAAACTGTTGTTGTCTTATCCAGAAACCTGTATCCTACCAGCAATAAGATGGCGTTAAGGATAAAGCTAAGTAACCCTGGAGACCACTCAAAAAGGTAATAAAAAATAATGGTCGCCCCAGTAACGCCACCTTCTCCAAGCTCGTTCGGAATAACAAACAGGTTAATCGCTAAAGCAAAAATAAGAGCTCCAGCAATGATCACAAGGATGTCTACAATACGCTTCTTCATGGTCCTACCCTCTTTTACGGTTAATACAGCTAATATCCTGAATTCTAAATTCATCTTAATTCGACAGAAGTCTGATGTCCAGTAGCTTTAGCGATTAACCTACGACAAGCCAGATAGCTGTATAGACCAATAGCCTCTTACACCGATTACTCGGTGCAGAGGCTATTATTCACTTCCCGTATGAGATTATTTATCTCCAATCATGCTGATCTCTTGAAAATAACTAAAAACCTGATTGAGCAAGCTTGCAAGCTCCTTGCTTTGCTCCTCACCTAGCTTTTCGACGAGGCCGGAGAACATCATCATGTGTCGTTCAGAAGCTTTCTGAGCAATACCTTCTCCCTTATCCGTTAGCCGCAATAGCGTAATCCTCTTATCCTGAGGATCATTGTAGCGCTCAACATAGCCCTCACCCATTAAGCTCTTGATCATTTGAGTCACAGTCGGAGAGGTTACGGATAGTCTCTTGCTTATATCTGAAATATTAACACCATGCTCACTTGCCTCTGATAAGAACTTCAAGCATAGTAGGACTCGAACTTCACTCGATTTAATTCCTGAGATAGGCTGCTTACGCCATTCTGCTTTAGCAAACTGTTGAAAAGCTTCTGTCAACTCCATCACTAAAGGTGGTATCTCTAAAGGGGGTATTTCTTTAGTCATATCCTCACACCTCGATTTCAAATCAGCAAAAGCCAAAGGTTAATGTACTGTAGACTTTTCTAGTTTAACAGTATTTTGTTCTTCTGGCTCTGCTGACTTCTTGTCACTGGCTGAGCGTAACGGAATTTCCTTCAAGAAGAAGGTGAGTACCAATCCTACAGCGACTAAAATTGCACCAAGGATGAAGACAGACGATAAAGTATCACTTAATACAGAACGCAGCATATCAAGCATTTGAGTAAACAAAGGCTGTGCTTGTTCCGGCAGCTTCGCATGCATTTGTTCCAGCATAGGCTGATTCATCAGTGATCTAGGATCCATTAGTGTGGCTAATTGTGTAGCGACTTCTGGATCGGCTTTGGATAAGTCTACGCCTGATCCAGAGCTCATTGCGTCTTTCAAATTCCGTGTCATTGACGAGTTCATAACCGAACCAAATATCGCGATCCCTATCGTTCCTCCAAGGTTCCGGAACAGAGTTGCAGTTGCAGTTGCCACACCAAGCTGAGCAGGAGGCAAAGCATTTTGTACAGTCAAGGTAAATACGGACATACTAAGCCCAAGTCCGATACCAAACACAGTCATGCTCGCAACAGCCATCGCTACACTATTCATAACGGACATCATAACCATGCTGACAATCATGATGGCTACACCAATGAGTGCGTAGCGCTTGTATTTCCCTGACTTGGAAATCCAACGGCCTACTAGCGTACTCAGAACGATCATCGTAATCGACATCGGGATATTAACAAATCCTGATTGTGTTGGCGTTAAGCCCTCCACACCTTGTACGAAGAAGGGCAAATAAATCATTGCGCCCATCATCCCCGCGTTCATCAGAAAACCAACAGAATTGGAAATCGTAACGATACTGTTCTTAAATAAGGAAAGTGGCAATACGGGACTTTTAGCTTTTCTTTCGATAAAGATCAAAATAATAATTCCAACTACAGTAGCCGCAAAGAGACTCAATATTTCTGCTGAATCCCAAGCATATTTATTTCCAGCCCACGAGAAGCCTAACAGTAGAGTGACGATAGAGGCCGATAGAACGATAGAGCCCCAGTAATCGATCGACTCTGTGGAAGAGCGTGCCGTCTTCGGGAACATCCGCCAGATCATCACGAAAGCGACGATACCAAGCGGAAGGAAGGACCAGAATAACCATTTCCATGCCATGTGGTCAATCATAACGCCACCTAATGTGGGTCCGAGGATACTAGAGAATCCAAAAATCGCCATCATAATACCCGTCCATTTGGCTCTTTCTCGCGGTTCGAACAAATCACCAACGGCAGTAACCGTCGTTGACATGAGAACACCGGCTCCAACACCTTGGATCGCGCGGAAAATAATCATTTGGTAGATGTCTGTCGACAAGCCTGTTAAAAAGGAACCTATCATAAACACGACGATCCCACTGAGCAAGAACGGCTTCCGACCGTAAATGTCAGATAATTTCCCTACGAGCACGGTAGAAATCGTTGAACAAAGCATGAAAATAGTGATGACCCAGGAGTAATATTCCATGCCGCCAAGCATAGCAATAATCCGAGGCATCGCCGTGCTTACGAGCGTCTGGTTAATCGCTGCGAAGAACATTGCAGCCATAAGAGCAATCATAACTGTTACCTTTTGTTTCTGTGTTAAATGATTCATTAAACCACCCACGTTTCTAATAATAATTTTGTCATTAGAGTATTAAACCACATAATAGGTAGGTTGGCAACCTATCTATATCTGGGTGATGTAATTTATGCAGAAATCTGATATTCGTGATTAATGTCATTTTCCATTTATAAAACGCTTACTTTTTTCCGACATAATATATTGGAGGATAAATCTGTATATTAGATTGCGCACTTTACACCATGAGAGGGAGACTGAATGATTTTGAAAACAAGACTTATGAATTTGTTTAGACGCAATTTCAAGACCAAGCTAGTGCTAACGTTTATTTTGATCTTAATCATTCCCTCTTTAGTTGTTGGGACGCTAGCCTATAACCAGGCAAAGAAAGAAATTGAACGCCAAATCGTGAATATTGCAAAGGAGAATGTAGATCTAGTCAATTCGACCATCACTAATACATTCGAACCCAAGTTAAAGGATGTGAATTATTTATCCGCTAGTATCAAAGCCTCAATGTATAACGGGGAAGATAGCCCCGAAGTCAGGAACGCTTTCGATCTGTATTTGGGTACACACCAAGAAGTCGCAAGTCTCATTGTTGTGACGGACACTAACCTCAACATACAAGCACCCCAACGAGAATTAAAGGCTGGCTATGATCCCAAAACAAGTGACTGGTACAAAAGTGCCATCGCTAACAAAGGGAAAGCAATTATCACTGAGCCCTACGTTTCTAATATTACAGGTGGCATTATCCTGACTGTTGCCCAGGTAACGGCAGACAATTCGGGTGTTGTCGCAGTGACGCTTAGTATTGATCAAATTAAAAAATCTACCGGATCGGTTAATATCGGCAAAGAAGGATACATAACTGTTCTAGATAAGAACAAAAAATTTGTCGTTCATCCTACGAATAGATCTGGAACAGTAGCCTCAGATGAATCCTTCACTCCGATGTATGAAGGCGCTTCCGGTCAAATTAATTATCAAAGTCAAGGTACAGATAAAAGAATGTATTTCACTTCAAATGAACTACTAGGCTGGAAGGTTGCAGGCATAATGGATGTCCAGGAGGTTGTTGATTCGACCAATCCGATCTTCCTTAATACCTTCCTGACCATCTTAATCTGCTTAGTCATCGGCGGATGTATCATTTTCTTCATCCTAAGATCTATATTGAAGCCTATTCGGCAACTGAAAGATCATGCCGTTGAAGTGAGTAACGGAAACCTAACGGCAAGTAGTCATGTAAAATCAAACGATGAGATCGGAGAGCTTGGTCGTGCTTTCAATGATATGCAGCACAATCTCCGTTCCTTAATTCAAGATGTTGAAGCTAGTGCTGAACAGGTCACTTCTTCATCGAAGCAATTGACAGTAAGCTCTGAACAGACGAGTGCAGCAACGGAGCAGGTCGCCATCGCTGTTCAAGAGGTCGCAAGCAGCGCTGAAAAACAAACAACGGGTATCGATCATAATGTACACGCCATGAATGAAATATCACTAGGTGTCGTTCGCATTGTCGACAGTGTGGCTGTATTATCGGACCTCTCCAGGCATACGACGATTCAAGCAGAAGAAGGCGGAGAGTCTATTCAACAGGTCGTCAACCAAATGAGCTCCATTCATGAATCCGTCGAAAAGTCGGATCGAATGATTAAGTCGCTATACGAGCGCTCGAAGGAAATCGGTTCGATATCGGACGTGATCAGTGGAATTGCTCGACAGACGAACATGCTAGCACTAAATGCGAACATTGAAGCTGCAAGAGCAGGTGAGCATGGCAAAGGATTTGCTGTCGTCGCTAATGAAGTTCGCAAATTGGCGGAGCAATCTCAAATATCCGCACAACAAATATCCGAATTAATTATTGAGATTCAAAAAGAAACAAAGGAATCCGTGGAGACGATGGTAAAAGTAACCTCGGACGTTGATAGCGGTCTGGAAATTTCGAATGATACGATACATAAATTTGAGCAAATCTTAACTAGCATGAAGCAAACGACCCCTCATATCGATGAGGTTTCCGCCATTACGCAGCAAATTTCCGCTGGCGTTCAAGAAGTTACTTCTGTCGCCAACGAGCTTGCGATGATTGCCAAGGGCAATGCAGCAACTTCGGAGGAAGTCGCAGCTTCAACAGAAGAGCAGCTAGCCTCCATGCAAGAAATATCCTCTTCCGCACAATCTTTATCTGCATTGTCAGTAGAGCTTAGGAATGTAATCAACAAATTCAAATACTAATCGTTTGTTGTTGAACGAGCCGCTCGGTCATGGACTTCAGGAAGTCCTAGCTGAGTGGCTTCTTTTATTTTGCTATAGGGTTGACTAAATTCAAAAAGTATATTATCTTTAATTTAAGATATTTCAATTCGAGATATAAGGAGTGTATAGAAATGACAAAGACTTATCGAACAATCGAGGGAACTTACCAAGGTGCACCTTTTCATATGGTAGGCGATGGTTTTCGCGTATCCAACTACTTTCCATCTGGCACGAATTTCGGACAGCGATTCAGCCCGTTTATCTTATTAGATTATAATTCTCCATTTGACTTCCCACCTAGCAACGAGATGAGAGGTGTCGGTGCGCATCCTCATAGAGGCTTTGAAACAGTGTCCATCGCCTATGAGGGATATGTGGAGCACCATGACAACCACGGTAATCACGGAATAATCGGGCCTGGGGACGTTCAATGGATGACAGCTGGCTCGGGACTTCTGCATAAGGAATATCACGAGAAGGAATTCGCTAAACGTGGTGGAACCTTTCATTTTATTCAACTATGGGTCAACCTTCCGCGTGCGAACAAAATGCATGCTCCAAGATATCAAGAATTGTTGAAGAAGAATATGGGGACAGCAGAGCTTCCTGATAACGGCGGATCCGTACGCGTCATTGCCGGTGACTACAACGGCACACGTGGGCCAGCTGAAACCTTCTCACCTGTCCATCTGTTTGATATTTCTTTCAAAGCACAAGGAAAAGCACAATTCGAGCTCCCTTCTTCCTACAATACGGCGGCACTGGTGCTAAGAGGAAGTGCAACCATTAACGAAACAACCGAAGCCAAAGAAGGTAGCTTTGTTCTATTTGACAATACAGAAGGAGAAATCCTCATTGAAGGTCACTCCGATGATACACTCGTCATCATTCTGAGTGGTGAGCCGATTAACGAGCCTATGTATCAGCATGGACCTTTCGTTATGAACAGCAAGGAAGAGATTATGGAAGCCTTTAAGGATTTCCAAGCTGGCAAGATGGGAAATGCTAATTTCTAATGCGCTACAGTGACGAAATTTATGCAAGTTAGTACAACAAAAGGCCGCTATCGCGGCCTTTTGTTTGTATTCTGGGTACTCTGTAAAGCAGTAGCTTCCTTATCAGAACTATGAGTTCTTCTTTAGCGCAACAAGTGGTTCCTCGTAAGACTTCGATAACAATAGATTTAACAAAATGGCGGTTACCGAACCGGTCACAATTCCATTTTGCAGCAGCATTTTCGCGAAATCTGGCAGTTGATCGAACATTTCTGGAAGTGTAGCCGATCCTAGGCCAACAGCGATACTACAGGCAGCTATGAGTAGGTTAGCTTCCTTGCGTAGATCGACCTCCGATAAGATCGAGATGCCAGAAGCCGCAACAGATCCGAACATCACAATCATTGCACCACCAAGCACAGCATGAGGGATAACCGTTGTTAAAGCTGCCAGCTTAGGCAGTAAGCCTAGAACAACCATAATCCCACCCGCAGCGAAAATAACATCCCTTGTTTTAACGCGAGTTAGTGAGATTAAGCCGACATTCTGGGAGAATGCGGTATAGGGGAATGCATTGAATACGCCACCCAGCATAACTGCAAGACCCTCGGATCGTAAGCCGTTTACAATTTGCTTCGACTCGATCTTAACATCTGTCGCCTTCCCGACTGCAAAATAAACACCTGTAGACTCCACCATACTCACAATACTGACTATAATCATCGTGAAGACTGCAGTCACGTTTAGCTGAGGCGTACCAAAGTAGAAAGGCTGTGCAACGCTTACCCAAGAGGCATCCGCAACAGCTGAGAAGTGAACGATCCCCATAGCGTATCCCACGATCGTCCCGACAACCAACCCTACAAGTACAGATATCGCACGTAAAAATCCAGTCGCAAAACGGTTAACTACCAGAATGACGATAAGAGTAGCAAGTGCGAGCACTAGGTTGCGTGGCATACCAAAGTCAGCACTCCCTTGACCCCCTGCTACATTATTCATTGCGACAGGGATGAGGGAAAGCCCAATAATCGTCACAACAGAACCGGTAACAATCGTCGGGAAGAACTTTAACATTTTTCCGTACAGAGGTGCAGCCAGAACTACGAATAGCCCTGACACGATAATAGCTCCGTATGCCGTTGCTAAATTCGATGTCGAGGCAATCGCAATAATAGGACCAACCGCTGTAAAGGTACAGCCCAAGATGACGGGCAATCTGCTTCCGAAGTATTTGGTTCCCATAACTTGAAGAATCGTTGCAATCCCACAAGTAAATAAATCAGCTGCGATCAAATAGGCCATCTGAGTTGCGTTCAGCTTAAGCGCTGCACCCACAATGAGCGGTACGATCACTGCACCTGCATACATCGCCATGACGTGCTGAAAGCCTAAGGTTATTACTCTCTGTTTGCTTAACATTCCTATGCATTCCCCTTGGCCTGTTGGATTGAACTATTCTTCTACAAAGTGAATCTCGCCTGGCGACATGGAGGAAATCCTAGCCAAGGAATGAACCTTAACCCCCTTATCCTCTAGCAAGCCGCGACCTTCTTGGAAGCTTTTTTCAATCACACAGCCCACGCCTACTAGCTCCGCTCCGGATTCCTTGACGATATCAACCAGCCCCACCAACGCAGCCCCAGTAGCGAGAAAATCGTCCACAATAAGTACTTTATCGTTCGGACCTAAGTATTTCTGGGAAATACTCACTTGGTAGGTCTCTTGTCGGGTAAAAGAATGTACGGGCGCCGAATAGACTTGCTCGGACAGCGTGATCGCCTTTTTCTTCTTGGCATAAATAAAGGGAACATTGAGCGCAATCCCCGTTGCCATCGCAAATTGAATGCCGCTAGCCTCGATTGTAAGCACTTTGGTAATCGGCTGATCTACAAATATCCGCCCAAACTCTCGTCCGATTTCCAACGCCAGCTGAGTATCCACTTGATGATTTAAGAATGAATCCACTTTTAATACCGTATGAGACAGAATTAACCCCTCTTGGCGTATGCGATCTTCCAATACTTTCATTTCTCTCTGTCGCTCCCTCTCTGCATTAGAAAAGGGACAAACTGCTTGAGCTTTTTTCTCTCAAGTGAAGCTTGTCCCGTCGGGGTTCAATCCCTTATACCTTGTAATATTACACACCCCTCCCAGTCGTTTCAAGAGGTAATTATTATGCACTTATTCCCACACTTTGTATTCCGAATGTTACTTGGCTTAGTGTCCATGTCAGTCACCGCTTCTTCGGAAGGATTTGGAAACAGGGTCGCGAATATATATTCAAGCAGACTGTCGAATAATGTCGGATTTCAACTGCTGTAGACTACTGAAAGGATTAAAGAGTGCTAGCTAACATCACATCCAAACTCACACAACCAACATCAGAGGAGAATTAATCAGTGAAAAAAATCATTGCATCATTCATGGCCATTATCATGCTACTCACTTTTGCCGTTCCTGCCCTAGCAGCAGATAAGACCAAGCTAGTTGTTAATGGGAAAACAGTGTCTGGAGTAGAATTCAAAACGATCAAAGGGATCATTTATATTCCACTTAAAAATACGAAAACCATTTTCGGGGTATCCTCCTCATTTCATAAAGAGAGCAACACAGTCGTTGTAGGTACTGGAATTGACGTTGCCAAAAAGCAAAAGCGTGCGACTACGACCCGCCTTATTGTAAATGGAAAGATCACTACAGGGGTTAATATCTCTACCCTTAACAATACTCCCTATGTTCCATTGTTGAAATTAGCACCTACCTTAAGCGCTACAGCGAGCTGGAAGGATCAAACAAAGACGGTGACCATCACGTTAAAATCCTCCACTTCTTCCACAGCCGGTACAGTTGGACTGGAGAGCATGAAGATCGCTCTTAGCAAGTACGGTAAAGGTGTTTCATTAACAAGCGCAAGCTCCAAAATAATTACCCAGTATCAAAATCAGTTTTTCTCTAAAAGCCGCACACCACTTTCCCTCGATAAAATAGCAAAGGCTGTCGCTCAAGGGGAAATTGCCAAAGATGTGACCAAGTTCCAAAGCAGCATTGTGAATCTAACCTTTGTTGATATTGATCAGATTACGGAAACAAAGCTAAGTAACGGACAAACAGTCACGCATGCGATTGGACATACAGGTGGAAAATACAATGAAATGACGGAATCATGGGTAGATAGCACCTATTATCAGATCTTTTACCTGGGCTCCACTAAAATATTCAAAGGCTCCGGCACGACCGTTAATGGTGTTCCCATTGGTAAAAGTACAATTGACTTGGTGAGCAATGTTGGCGTTGAGTATACTGCACCTATGTATGTTGTTGTTGCAGGTAACTTCCTTAACAGCATCGATGAATATGATATTCGTAAGGAAGCATCAGACAACAACACCGGTCCAATCCTCTTCCCGGATGAGCTTAGCGATGCACAGAAAGCGCTAGAGAAGCTATCTGTCACAATGTCAGATGGGAAATTGAAAATCCTTGATGAGTGGGGCGTTGATCTTAAAATTAAGAGCATTCAAGTCATGGACTATGAGTACGCAATAAGCTCACCGATTAGCCTCCCGAATAAATATGAAGGTGGTTTATCGATCGAACTAGATTCTCTGAAAAACAGCAATGGTGAATCATTTGCTCCAGTAAATGGGGTAGTCTACTTCATTAAAATCGTAACAGACGCAGGAGAAGTAATTAGATCTGAGTCCCTGTCTTAACCGCTAAACAATATTACGACTGATGCCAATCCTTCCAGCGGCTCACGATCACTCTACAAAAAGCAAAAAACACAGCCCCATTGGACTGTGTTTTTTGCTTTTTATTCATCCATTCATTTACCGAAACATGACTTTATCTACATTATATTTGGCCTTGAGCTCATTAATAATGTACGTTTCATAGATTTCTCTATGTACCGGGTCTTCAACAATACATACCTCGATCTTCGTGACTTCGTCTCTATGCTGCTTGATATCCGATACTGAGTCCTCAAAATGCTTCTTAATTCTTGGTCTTAGCTTCCTTGCCTTGCCAACGAACAATAATTCATTCTTAGAGTTGTAAAACATAAAGATTCCGCCCACTTCCCGCGAAATCAGGTGGAACTCAGTAAATCCGTAAATGTTACTTTCCTTAGGATCTAGCTGCTTAGTAATCGAAACATCCGGCGTCGGAATGGTTATGTTTATCACGAAAGCTCACTTCCTCATCTCTATTGGTGTAAATATTATCACAAAACCCAATGTGATACCATTACCTCCAATAGATCAAGCTCCTGTTGCTCAGCCCACAATGTAATCAGTTTAAGCTTTACTTTGAGACCACAAAGATTCGATCTCCTCCAACGATTTGCCTTTGGTCTCGGGTACAGCTTTCCAGGTGAAGAAGAAAGTGAACAGGGACATGATCGCGAAGATCCAGAAGGTAATCGCCGGGCCTGCAGAAGCAAGCATCGGGGGAAAGGTCTGAGATACGATATAGTCGGCTATCCATAGCGCCATAGATGCAAGTGCCGTAGCCTTACCCCGAATGCGGTTCGGAAAAATCTCAGATAAGATAACCCATACGACCGGCCCAAGCGAAATCGCAAAGGAAGCCACATAAAGTAAAATAAAGATGAGTACAAGCGTCCCTGAAGTTTCCCCCATCTGAAATGCAGCACCAATCACGACGAGGCATATCGCCATTGAAGCAGATCCAATAAGCAATAGAGCTTTACGTCCTACCCTGTCTATGAGCCAAATCGCAAGAATGGTGAAGATGAAGTTAATCATTCCGACCAATATGGTCTGACTCAATGAAGCATCTGTACCCGCACCCGTTGCCTTAAAAATTTCCGGAGCATAGTACATAACCGCATTAATCCCCGTAACCTGCTGAAGGACAGCTAGTCCTACACCCACAATGAGAGCAAGACGTAGCGCGGGACTGAACAACTGACGGATAGATCCACTTTCCTCTTGAAAGGACCTCTTAATATCAAGTACTTCCTTCTTCGCTAATTCCTCGCCGTGAATTCGGATTAATATTGGAAGGGATTGTTCCGCCCTCTTCTGCTTAATTAACCATCTCGGACTTTCGGGCACAAAGAAGAGCAGAATCAAGAACAGCACGCCAGGAATAATTCCTACGCCAAACATCCATCTCCAAGCGGTAGATATATCCCACGCATCATCTCCGTATCCCGCAATCGCTGTATTTATAAAATAAACAAGGAAAATTCCCGTCACTGTCGCGAGTTGATTCAAAGCTACTAGACGACCTCGATATTTCGCCGGCGCTATTTCTGCATTATAGAGCGGACATAATGTAGAGGTAATCCCAATCCCCAGCCCTCCAATAATCCGGGCGATAATATAATCGCTAAAAGTATCGGGAAGAGCAGAGCCCACAGAACCGATAATGAATAGGATCGCCGCAACAATCATCACCTTTTTACGACCAAACCGATCGCTCAGCACACCAGCCCCTGCTGCTCCAAAAATACAACCGATAATTAAACTGGAGACAGCCCAGCCCACCTGCACCTCATTTAGGAGGAAGCGCTCTTTCATAAAACCAATAGCACCCGACACAACGGCTGTATCAAATCCAAATAACAAACCGCCCAAGGCGGAAATAATCGAAACTAAGGTAACAAATTTCAGGCTAACTTGTTGACTCTTATCGTTTAAGCTTGAGTTCACCAATAAGTATCCCCTCCGACTTACAGCAGTCCATGATTTGTTGGCTAGCTCCTTCTAGCATGTGCATGAAATAAAAAAACAAACTTCTGTCGCGATGGGAATTTTTACCCACCAAGGACGGAAGTTTATTAGAGGTAACCTTGAATACTGACTTATTTATTCAGCACATTATGTTCTAGCACTGCGAATTTATCTCCGTATTCTTTAATAATATGCGCTTCACCCCAAGCGCATAGGGAATCGAGTATCGATTTCAAGCTGCCGCCGTATTCGCTAAGCTCGTATTCCACCTTCGGAGGAACCTGGTTATAGCTAATTCGAGTAACTATGCCGTCCTCCTCTAGCTCTCTTAGCTGCTGAGTGAGCATCTTTTGCGTGATTGCAGGCATAAGACGCTTTAGATCGCTTGTTCGTTTTTTGCCATGTGTCAAATGACACAGGATCACACACTTCCACTTTCCTCCGATAACCTCCAAAGTCGCTTCCACTGAAATATTGAATTTTTTCTTGACCACCGTTTTTTCCACAGCTTAATCCTCCCGAATCTATACCTAGGGTATCCATTACGTACGTTACTTTTTAGTACCTATATCACTTTAAAGTACGTACTATTCATTTTCGTCTAAGTAACCCATACTAGCATTTGCCGGTCGATATTACTACACGAAAGGAGTCACAACCATGACTTTGGATAAAAAAAGAAGTACGTTAGCACTCCTTGCATTAGCAATTAGCGCCTTTGCGATTGGGACAACAGAGTTCATCAGCGTGGGTCTACTCCCCCTTATCTCTGAAGACTTAAACATATCCGTCACTACAGCTGCTTTAACCGTTACTTTATATGCTTTAGGGGTAACCTTTGGAGCACCTGCGTTAACGTCATTGACGTCTAATATTCCACGGAAAACATTATTGTTTTGGATTATGATTGTTTTTATTGTGGGCAACAGTCTTGCCGCAACTGCAAGCGGAGTTGGCATTCTGCTCACTGCTCGCATCATCTCAGCATTGTCTCACGGTGTATTTATGTCGATTGGATCGACTATCGCAGCCGACCTCGTGCCTGAGAACCGGAGAGCTAGCGCGATTGCGATTATGTTCTCTGGCCTTACAGTAGCCACCGTAACCGGAGTACCCTTGGGTACCGTGATTGGACAGCATTTCGGTTGGCGAGCCGCCTTTATCGGGATCGTTGTCGTTGGTATAATTGCCTTAATAGCCAATATGGCTCTGATCCCATCTAATCTACGTAGAGGAACCAGAACGCCACTTCGGGAGCAGATCAAGCTTGTGACCAACGGACGTTTGCTGCTTGCATTTTCCATTACAGCTATAGGGTATGGAGGCACCTTTGTCGTCTTCACCTATTTATCCCCGTTGCTGCACGAAATAACCGGCTTCAAGGAGAGCACAGTCGCAATCATTCTCCTTGTATACGGTATTGCTATAGCGATCGGTAACGTAATTGGAGGTAAGGCTGCTAACCGCAAGCCGGTTTCCGCCCTGTTTTATATGTTTATTTTCCAAGCCATTGTCCTTCTTATTCTTACGTTCACCATCCCGTTCAAAGTTGTCGGTTTGCTTACGATTTTCTTTATGGGTTTACTAGCTTTTATGAACGTACCGGGATTACAGGTGTATGTGGTCATCCTTGCGGAACGTTATGCTCCGAAAGCGGTAGATGTAGCATCAGCTATTAATATTGCCGCATTTAATGCGGGAATTGCCATAGGGGCATACTTGGGGGGTGTCGTCACGGATTCCATCGGAATCATTCATACCACATGGGTGGGATCGTTAATGGTTGTCGGAGCTGTATTCTTAACCGGATGGGCACGCTCCTTGGAAAGAAAAGATGAAGCTAAACTCAAGTTGAAGCTTACTTCTCATTGAATCTTTGTAACATCAAAGGTTTGTAGCAGATGATGTCGCTCGAAACGAGGGTTTGAACGAGAACCTTCGGGTCGGTCCAGATCCGGACAACTTTAATTTCTAATAAAACAGGTGAACATAAAGTAGGCCCCCCTCCTGTGAGGATAGGGTCTATTTTACGTTTGCATCCAAATGGAGTAATTACCATAAATTTCTTTGACGATATGGAGTCCCCTAAATATAATTACATAGTCCTAGTCTTTATTGCCTACTCTTCCGACTCTCATATTTTCAGCATGATATAGGAACTGCGCTATATGGACTACATGGCACGTACATATGTATCACTCATCAGGAGGAATAGGAAAATGTCATTTAAGATTTGGAAAAAGACAGTCAGTTTATTAACCGTGCTGGCACTATCGTTGTCCCTTTTGACAACCGCATGGGCAGCAGAGCCTTCAACAAATGCAACAGTTGCAACGGATGACCTGCAAGGTCATTGGGCAGAGTCCCAAATGCGCAAATGGGTAGATCAGGATCTAATGAAGGGCTATGACGGCAGCTTCAACCCAGATCGTCCAATTACACGTGCGGAGTTTATTACTCTAATTAACCGCTCTTTCAACCTAAGTGATCGGATGGAAGTAAAATTCACAGACTTGGCAGCCTCTCATTGGGCTTACGAGCAAATCGCGATTGCGGTCAAAGCTGGATATGTGAAAGGCTACGATGACCATACGATTCGCTTAAACCAAGCCATTAACCGTGAAGAATCCGCAGTTATGGTTCAGAAGCTTCTTAATCTGGAATCTAGTCCGTCGGATAAAGCTGCGAATTTTAACGATGCTTCTTCCGTCTCCAAATGGAGTAGTGACGCAGTGCTAGCGCTAGCTAACCAATCCATAATCGTGGGGAATGTTAAAGGTAATTTTGTTCCTCAAGGTAAGCTTACACGCGCAGAGGCTGTAACCTTGCTTGATAAAGCTATTGAATATGCCAAGCCTAAAGATACCGTATACAGTGTTGCTAACAGCGTATATGGACCTAAGACTGGAACTGAGACGATTAAGGGCAACGTTATCGTATCCGCTCCTGGTATAACCCTTCAAAACCTCATTATCGAAGGTAATCTTACCGTAACTGAAGCGGTAGGTGAAGGAGATGCTTTCTTCAAAAAAGTAACTGTAAAAGGGACAACTACAATCCAAGGTGGAGGCTCCAACTCCGTCCATTTTGAGGATTCATTATTAGTTAGGATCTCCATCGACAAACGTACTGGTACGGTTCGTGTCCTTGTTGCGGGCGATTCCTCCATCCAGCATGTTGTTATTCACTCCCCTGTAAAGCTAGAAGAATCTAACGTAACGAATAGTGGCTTCGCAAATGTTGAGATTGCGCAGGATTTACCTGCCGGCTCACAAGTTACTTTGATTGGTCAGTTCGAGGATGTATTCGTAAAGTCATCTGATATCAAAATAAGTGTACCTAGCGGATCAGTAAACCAATTAAACGTTGCCGCTGGAACAACGAATACTGAAATTGATGTCAACAAGAACGCAACGATTATGGAGCTTATTCTCAATGCTGTCGCTAAGCTACTAGGACAAGGTACGATTACAAATGCTACTGTCAATGATGCGGCTAAGGGATCAACGTTCCAAACACGTCCAACAACGGTGGATGGTTCAGCTGCGAACACCATTACAGCACCAGGTACTGGTGGAGGCGGCGGTGGAAACACTGGTAGCAACAACGGTGGTAATACCGGCGGTAATACCGGTGGTAATACTGGTGGAGAAAACGGTGGCAACAACGGTGGCGGAGAAACTGTACCTTGCACAGGTACAGTCGATGAATGCAGAGCTGCAGCATTGTCAGGTCTAACCGTTTCCGGATTCAATTTGAAGCAATTGGATGCTTCCCAGTACACAACAGGTCAAACAGGCTATAGCCCAAAAGTATTTGCATACAGCATCCTTACAGATCGTGACATGGCTCAGGCTGTAAAATCAACCATATCCGTTACACAATCCACATACTCCAAGGTTAGTTATGACATTTGGGGACCGGGAAACGTATGGATAACGTCTGGCGAAGTCACCGACGAGCAGGGCTCATTTGAATTAGATATACATGCTAAACAAGATTATTGGGTCCGTATTGCTGTAAATAGCGGTGATGGAATTGCTACGAAAGTGTACCAAGTCTATATCGAATATCCTAGAACCCTTCAAGAGGGATTGAAGGTTGGATCTTATATGAGCTCCTATTTAAAGGAAAAAAGCTACCAATTACAGCCAGGCTCGATTCAGGGAGAGAAAATCCATCGTACCGATTCCGTACTCCTGTACGAAGTTGGTGAACCAGTGCCTTTCCTGACATGTAGTGAAAACAATGGTGGCTGCACATTGCCTGATATTAAAGTTCCTCAAGGAACGGGAGTATGGAAAGTTGAAGTTCTACGTGACGGAGAGATCATACATTCGGGAGATTATCATTACGACTTTAGCCCTGCTACTGTGTTAACGAGTGACATTGGCTTAGAGGCAAAACCTTATACGAAGCTAGAGCTTATCGAAGCATTTGTTAATAATAGTCAGCACTATACTGCATTTGAACAAGGCTATAAAGTATTCTTGGACACCGAGAAGCTTGCCCAAAGCTTACCTGGTGCTAAGTACATTGTTGAAGGAAGTATGGAGATGTATAAACCAACACTCGTAATGCTACAAGGACTTAGTAAAGAAGAGCTTAAAGCGGGTATCCAATCTAACGGCTATAGTGGTTATTCTATGAGTTCTCCGCGCCCGATTTATTATAATGAGACCAATCCTCAGCATATAAGCGGTGCTCTCTATTATCAGTCCGAAAATGATACCGATCATAATGTGTATGACAAGTTCATTATTGTTGGCTTTTATGATGAAAATTTTAATTTACTCGGACAATCTATTACAGTACTCCAGTTTGATCAAGATCATGTCGCAGATGGTTATACCGCTGTTCGCAACTGGCAGCCTATTACTGAATAAATCGTTTGACCCAAAAAAACTGGTCTAGGCCAGTTTTTTTGTTTATCTTTCTAATGATCATTTAACTTGTCACCTAAGAAAGTGGGGCCTCTCCACTTTCTTTTTTTTCGCATTAGTGACTTCGTTCCGGTCGATCTCCACAATAGCGTTATGGCATCACTCTATCGACTTATATGGGGCTCTGTACAACCTAATAAAGTTATGCGATAACGCTATCTGCTCCGGACTCTTGTTTTGGGGCGACATTTGAACAAATAGCGTTATGGCATCACTCTATTGATGGTATACGAGGCACTGTACAACCTAATAACGATACGCCATAACGCTATCCACGAACGTTGCTCTGCGCCGCATTCCTGTTATCAGGCATGCGCCGGATGCAGGCTCTACTTCTTCGTTCGCGCCTCAATTTCATCCATAAAGCATTGGAGAGTATGCGTTAAGTACGCGTCCTTGCGCCGGATAAAAATAGTCGTAATTTCCTGATAAGGTTCAGGTATGCGATGACAGAACACAGTACCATTGGCAACCAAATCGGTAATCGACGACTCCGGAATAATCGTGATTCCGATTCCGGCAGCCACACTACCAATAATCGTCCCGAATGTACCAAACTCCATTATCTGTTTGGGAATAATGCCCTCCACCTTCATCCAGCTTTCCAGTCTCCCACGATAACCGCAGCCTTTGTTGTATAGCAATAACGGCTTTGTTGTGATGTCCTCTACGGAAAAAGAGTCGCCTTTAGTAACAAGCACTAGCTTCTCCTGAATAACCTCAACCTGATCGATCAACGGATGTCTGATAGGCCCTGTAACAAAGGCTCCATCCAGCTTCATATCAATGACCTCCTGCAGCAATAGATCAGTTACTCCAGCCTTTAATGAAATTTCCACGTCTGGATACTTGCTGTAGTAGGAGGATAAAATATCCGGGAGCGCAACGACGGTTTCCACGATCCCAATGTTGAGAACACCGGAGGGCTTCGATTGATCATGGAACGTACGCTTCATTTCCTCCACTCTCGATAAGATATCCCTAGAGTGCTCCAACAAGCGTTTGCCTTCCGAGTTGAGAATCATCCCTCGCTTGTGTCGATAAAACAAAGGCGTCTGAAGCTCCTTCTCCAGAAGCTTAATTCTTGCGGTTACATTCGATTGAACATAGTTCAACTCCACTGCGGCTTTGCTGACACTTCCATGAGCAGCTACGGTTTGGAAAATGTGCAAATCATTAAACTCCAATCCGGCCCCTCCTATGCTGCACAACGCTTATAACTTCCTGATTACCATCATTATAAATGATGATAAACATTATTTTCAATCATTTTACTAACCCCTTACAACCCCCTATGATGAATGAGTTGCATACATTTCAGTCAGCAAATCGTTGCTAGGGAGAGTCCTTTCATGCTTAAGAAACAAGTCATCATCGGGTCCATACTATGCCTTATCGCGAGCATGTCGTGGGGCGCTATGTTTCCCGTTGCCCACCTCGCATTACAGAAAATTGATCCCTTCTATTTTTCATTTATTCGCTACTTAGCTGTTGGAATCATCCTCACCGTGCTGCTTTGGGTGAAAGAGGGAAGAAAGTCGTTCCGCTTAGAAGGAAGAGGCAAAGTTTTGTTATTTTACGGAACGATGGCCTTCACGATTTATAATATGTGCGTCTTCCTAGGACAAGATCTCATGGGGGAATCAGGTACGGTCGCAGCTTCGATTATGGAAGTCCTCATGCCGATGATATCCATTATGGTCTTATGGATCACAACTAAAGCAGCACCAAAAAAGTACATGCTTACAAGTGTAGCTCTTGCGCTTATCGGGGCTTTACTTGTGATCACCAAAGGAAACATGGCTTTCTTCACGATGGCTGGACAAAATCTATTTCCGCTACTGCTTATCTTCGCAGGTGTTGTGGGCTGGGTGATTTATTCCATGGGGGGAGGTCGGTTCGGGGATTGGTCGATACTCCGCTACTCCACTCTCACCTGTTTACTTGGTAGTGCGGTATCCTTTGTCATCGTTGCACTTGCCTCCGGATTTGGTCTACTTCCCGTTCCAACCTGGGATACACTCTTATCGATCAAATACGAAATGTCCTTTATGGTTTTATTACCAGGACTCGTCGCCTTGCTAAGCTGGAATCTAGGTATTAAATTGCTATCCCCGCTTAACGGTATCTTATTTATAAACTTTGTTCCGATTACCACATTCGTGATTATGGCTTTCCAAGGTTACCAGATCAGCAGCTATGAATTTATAGGGACGTTGCTCATTATCTTTGCCCTATTACGGAACAATGTGAACCAGAGGAAGGCTACAGCCTTACGGGAAAACACACCTAAAGGGTTTACCTCTGTACGTAATCCTAAAGGTGAACTCATTAAAGCTGCAAGGTAAGATACGGGCTATACTGCCATCGTGTAAAAATGTTTCAAAAGCAATACAAAAAGACACCTTCGAGGTGTCTTTTTGTAACGATATACAGCCCCGTCCACACAGGGCCAATTCGCATTATTCCGTCTCTGCTCCAGCGTAGAACAAGAGGTAGTTTTCAATCTGACTGCTCCAATACGCGTCGTCATGTTTCCCGGCCTTGTTAATATGGAACTCCAACGATTTGGTTTTCACCCCGCTTAGGACTTCATTAATCTTCTTCGCAGGCTCTTTGAAATCAGCATCCTGTTCACCAATATCCAGGTAAATGTTGAGCTTATTCAGCTTCTGACTAGCGGCCAGAGCGATAGGATCATTATCTTTCCGGATCTCTTTCGTTGGATATACCATCTTCTCTAACACATCCCACATTGGACCAACGAATAATGCTGGTGAATGCCCTCCCACTTTACTGTACAGGTTAGGATGACGGAGTCCGATGTGTAACGCTGCAAACCCACCCATAGATGTACCCCCAAGATAACGGCTATTCCGGGACTTTATCGTATTGAAATGGCTATCTACATAGGAAATTACATCCTTAGTCACGTAATCCTCGTACATCCCCGTGTTCAACACACCTTCATCTCCCGGTTTACCACTACCTTCGGCATAGCCCGGTAGCTCAGAGGAATTCACTCCAAAGCTGTTGTCGATTTTCGGAGCCACAATGATTAATGGTTCTATTTTGCCTGCGGCGATTAACTTATCTGCTTTCTCTGTAACCTTTAGTGCGTCAAACCAGTGATCTTCATTCAGCTTGTAGGAATGCAGGACATACAATACCGGATATTTGTCTTGAGCGTCGTAATTCGGTGGCAAGTATACATTTAAGTTCATATCCTTCTGTAAGGACTCGCTGTAAAACTTGACCTTTAACGTAGAGGAAGACGAGTGGACTTCCTTCGGTGCTGCAATTGCAAGGGATTGCCCTAACGTGAACAATAGAACGGCGGCGCTTAACAGCTTAATGAGTTTCATAATCACATCTCCTACTTTTATTTGTAATGATGATCACCTGCTTCTCTTCCTTGCCCCCCCTTAGAATATTATCAAGGCAGATTAGCCCTGTGTACTGAATATCCACAGTCTGTTCCTGCAAATTGACAGCTTTCCACTTCACCGCCCCTAACAAAAAAACGCCCCCAAGGAGCGTCTACAATAGCCTTACTTCTTAAGCATCCAGCAATACTTCGTGCGATATTCCGCTGGGGAGTAACCCGAATACTGACGGAATTTGCGGATAAAATGAGCATCGTCTCTAATGCCGACCCTCTCCATAATTTCAGTCGTTGGAAGGGTTGTATTTCGTAGCAGAGGGTCTGCCATTCTCATACGGATATGGCCAAGATATGAAATTACGGAAAGTCCGGTTGATTTCCTAAACCAATCATTTAAAGTCGTTTTATTCACATGGAACGCAGACGTCAAATTTTCTATTTTTATCTTTTCTTTATAGTGAGTATGTAAATATTCAATCACGGGTCTTATCGTTTCCGATACAGCCTGTGGGATAGCGCTTGGAGTAAAGTCTGACTTCTGATAAATTAATCGGATCATAAACAATAGCTCCATTAAATACGAGCGGCTGCGGCATGGCCAGAAGCTATCTGGCTGTATGCTCAAATTGCTTCCTATCTCTTCGATGATTTCCTCCGCGCGCTTCGCGACAGAAGGATCAAGAAATAGGCAACCATAATAGGCTTCCGTTCGTTCAAGGAAGGTTTCGAGAACCCATAGATCTTGAAAATCCGTTGTTGTCTGTTCCGCACCCTCGGGCAAACCCTTCAGTTGGCTATCAAGTCGTTCATTTAATGCGTTCAGGCTAAACCTTATGGATTTGACCTTTAGAGGAGCACCCGCAATGAAGCTTACTTTTTCCTTATCCGTAAAGCAATAAATGCCAGGAGCAACAATCGGATAAAGAGTTGACCCTACGTGGATAACCCCTACCCCTTCATTGATCAACAGAATTCGATAACCTATCCGCTCCTCACCATCGTCCTCACACAGCGTTTCTTCCGCAGAGTAAGTAATCCCGATTCGATAACCACTATGATGAGTTTTCCCTTCCGTCCAGAGCTGTACCATATCGACTTCCCCCAACTCCCCAATAAGAAAAAACCAAATCTCGAATACTTCTTTTTATTAGTCCTCGACAACTAGCTGTTTCTTATTTTCATATAATAGTTTATTAGCTGAGCTCTATTTTTGATGTCCCATTTACGAAAGATGTTAGAGAGGTGCTTCTTCACCGTAGATTCACTAATATACAACTGTTGGGCGATTTCCATATTCGAATGACCCTCGACAATCAATTGAACGACCTTTGTTTCCTTACCGGTCAAGAGGACGGGGGTAACATCCTTGTCCTTTTCTTCGTTCTCCCCAACAATACCGTACGAAGCGGCCATTCTATTCAAATAATTGTGCAGCTTGTTTCCCCTCGTATCGATAACGAATAGCGGGGCTGGCGCTTGATCTCCATAATCATAATGAATGACATCCTTCGTGATTTCGCAGCCCAAGCTATGAAAGATGGCATGGCAGAAGGGATCAGGAGGTGGGGCTGCAACAATAAAGCAAGAGGATAAAATATGAGAGATGAAGGTTAACCCTGTCCACTGAAGCATTGGAAGATCTGAGGAGTCATAGACATCAAGAGTTTTGAAGAAGTAACCGGCCCTCGAATACCGAGGAACCTGAAGTGCGCTAAGCTCCGCTGCGGACAAGCTGTTGAAATAAGCAGAAGAGAGGGGCTTTGATTTCAAGTATTCCAACGTATGCTCATTAATCGGAATAATAACGGACAACCCGCATACGACACCCTGAAAATCACGGGTAAGCTTCACGATGCTGGCATCCAGTTCGTACAATTCTTTCAAATGAATGTGCATAAGTCCATATAGACTGACTTCGGCCTTGTAAACAAACTCAACGGATTCCTGAGTGTTGGGGTCCTGCAGATTGATCCGAACATCCTTCGTATGCAAATAGCGATTAGCGATGTACTGCTCGGCTTCCTGCCAGTTGGCGAGAGTTAACGGCTCCGTGCTATACGACGAGGAATGCTGGTAGAACGCAGACTGAATCAATTGATCTCCGATATAGTAGAACCATTCAGCGTTATCCCATACCACTGATTTCTTGCCAACCGTTTGTTTAATTTTTTTAAAATAATAGAGCACGCAGCGCTTCCAAAGCTGGTCAAAGCGTTCCGGTTCCCTCAGCCGCAATTCATGACTAACGGCATCACGCAGTAGATCATGCAGTAACCATCCCCGATCTACCCGCTGAACGAAGGAAAGACTTGCTAGCTTCTGAAATTGCTTTACTGTGATCGGTTTCTCAAGTACATAGCTCAGCAATTCCTGATTAAAATAGCGCAGAACGGCTGCCGTTTCGACCAATTCCCTGTAATCATCCGGCACCTCTGTTAGCCAAACATTTACAATATGCTTGAACACCTCATCGGTTGCCATCGTGCCTGTCTTCTGTAAAGTACGGACTAGAGTTGTCGAGGCGAATAATGCCAAGGTCAATGGATGCCCCTTCGTTTGGGTCCAGATCCGCTGTACGGTTTCTTCGCTATCGATACCCGATCGAATCATGTACTGTTTTACGGATTCATAGTCCAGATCGCTAAGCGGTATACGATAGATCAGCTTTCTCCATACCGACGAATAAAGCCATTTCCCTTGCAAAGGTAGCCTTCCACTAATAACGACTAGAAGCTGAGGGGGCAGTTGCGTTAAGAATTCCTCTCTCAGCCACTGCTCTGATTGTCCGAACTCCTCGAACGTATCCAGAGCTAGCACGATTTTCCCTTTACCCGTTGCTTCTTGAATGGTGTCTAAGCATATTTTCGTTATAAGATTTATATCCTCTGTCATTGGGATTTCTTTTGCAGGATAGTGTAGTGTACGTAAAAGCTGTAAGCAGAATTCGAGTGGGGATATAAGCGTGCGGCTGTCTAAGAGCAGGAATGTAGCACCGAACTGTATGGAAAGGCGACGGAATTCGTTCAACAAATAGCTTTTTCCGATTCCCCCGGTTCCATATACATTCAGTATGCGTTCATTCGCGAAGTCCGCCAATAACCGTTCGAGGAAGCATTCGACTTCTTTATCTCTCCCGACGAGATAATGCTGCTCCATTAGATCAATCACGTTAGACATAGCTCACGGATCACCTCACACCTAGATATTACCTAGATCCGTAAATTCAGTCAATGATTGGTTTTTGTTTATTCACACCAAAACCCACCTTCCTGCTCAGAAGGTGGGTTTGGATTGTTGATTTCATTTTTTACTGCTCCGTTACCGTGATTTCTCCCTGCATACCCGGATGCACCGAACAATAATACGTATACGTTCCAACGTTGGTGAACGTGTTGCTAAAGGTGGAGTTCTTCAAGAGGTTAGCACTCTTGAAACTGTCATAAAGATCGTAAACCGTATGAATCTGTGTATCTTCGTTGATCCATTTCACGCTTTGCCCCTTCTTTACGCTCAGCTTATCCGGCATAAAAGCGGACTGGCCAATTTGAACCGTCATCGAGTGAGAGAGTTCTGGATCTCCAGAAGAAGTGGAAGCTCCGCCATCCTCCCCAGAGGATGAATCGGTCGGATCGTGATCTCCTGGCATCTGCATCGATGTAGCTGAGCGAATATCCGCACTCACGATAATACCTCCAGAAGCGTCGCGATCAACCTTTGCACCAAGTTCACTAGCGACGAATCGCAGCGGCACCATTAATGCACCCTTCTGCTCCCGAAGCAGTACTGGCAGCTTAATAACAACCCCGTTAACCATTGCCTGATCACTGCCAAGCCAGAACTGCAGCTTCTTATCCGTCGTCGAATACACGACCGACTTCTCCGTCGCAAGCCATTTCACTTCGGCACCGAGTTGTTCACCAATGAAGCGGAGTGGCACGTAGGTTACGCCCTTGACTACGATAGGGGGGCTCACGAGCGACACACTTTTCCCGTTGACGATTGCTGACGGTTGCCCGGCTTTCAATCGAATGTCCATCTTCATACCTGGGAGCGTACCCGCTTCGGTCACCTCGATCATCGTATGCAGTCCGCCCGGATATACGCCGTTATTTGTGTTGTCCGTGATGTTATGACTGTGGAGTGGAAAAGAACCCGCTTGATCGAACGTGACCAGAAGATCATATCGTTCCCCCGGACCAAGCAGAACGGTATCCTTCTCCAGCGGCTGCGGCAACGGTCTCCCATCAGAAGCGATAATCTGAAAATGGAACCCGTGCATATGAAAGCTATGGGACTCGTAGCCCGCGTTGATCAGCCTAATAAGCACCTTCTGCCCGATGGCTCCATCAATCCGGGTTGTCGGATCGTCCTCCGTATCCGGAAATGCTTTGCCATTAATCGTCCAGAAGGTCGGATGGTAGGCCGTCCGGTCATACTCAGTCCCTTCCTCCACCGCCTTGTGCCAAGTCGTGTCGATCTCGTTGAGTAGAAGGACGTATTCCTTATCATAGGAAGGTCCGCCAGTCCACGCTTCATTCCCTCCGCCCTTTGCTTTAACAACGAAGGCTCCATACATCCCCATCTGGAGATGTTCAATCGTATCAACGTGGCAATGGTAGAAATAAGAGCCCGCTACGTCCGCCGTAAATTGGTAAGTGAAGCTTTCACCAACGGATATCGGAGCCGATGTGTGGGGAACCCCATCATTAGCCTGATCCGTATCCAATCCGTGAAAGTGAATCGTGTGCGACAGCTTCTTGATGCCTGACTTCTTCGCCCCGATGTTCGTCAGCGTGATCTCGACGTGATCCCCTTCATTAACTTCCAACGTCGGTGCAGGATATGTGGCGCTGCCCGGCTCATTGGATAGGCTATACCCCCACAAGTAGAGGGAGGATCCATCAGGTAGCTTCGTGTAACCGTCGGTAGCGTAAAGATGGAACTTCTTGACGATGGGCGTCTGCACTACCGCAGCCGACCCTCGGTCGGCTACTAAAGCGAATAGTAGCTCTCCTAAGGCCAGCAAAATCAGCGTATAAGCTGTGAACCGTGATAGGATCAGCTTCATCCTCCGTTATTCCATCTTCATACCGGCGTGCGAATCGTCGCTAGCAGGACTAGCACTAGCATCTGCTGCCGGACCGACCGGAACCGGAGCGGCCACTGGGGCTGCGGGAACTGCACCGTTAGTGACAGAGAAAGTCTTAGTGATATCGTTCCAGAAATAGGTACCACCCACTGCACGGACAATTTCTTCTGCTGAAGCGTAGCGAACCCCTTTGACCTCATCGCTCTTCGAAGCTAACACGGTGCCGTTAACGATGACGGCTTTGCCATCCTTCGCATACGATCCAGTAGTGCTCGTTTTACCTTTGCCGACCTTGACGACAGTCGCTTTCAGCTTGCTATCGTAGCTTGCTGAGCCGCCTAGCGCCTTGGCAAAATCTGCGATGCTAACGTTGAGAGAGCTGCCTTTCCACTGTGCTTTCGCCGATCCCGCCACTGCCTTGCCGTTGACGAATAGCTTGACGGATGTTTTCGGAACGACGATAACCGTCCCCTTCATCACATATCCGCTGTGCAGGAAGCAATCATAGGTAAACGTTCCTGACTTCGTAAATTTCAGAATATAAGGGTTATCTCCCATAATGCCACCTGAATGGGTGAAAATTTTCCCGTCTTGGACTGAACCACCCGAAGGCAAGAAAGGATTGAAGGTCGGATCAGATTCTGGTTCAGCTAGAAGTGCAGGAGGAAGGTTAAACGATACAAAATGTGGTTCATAGAGGCTTAGGTTTTTCCATGCAACCGAATCTCCCTCGGCGATAACGACCGTTTCTGGATTCATCCGATTATGGGACAGACCCATGTTCGGGGAGCCTAATCCAACGGTGTAAGTCAAGGTGCCATCTGCGTTCTTCCCATAAGCAGGAGCAGCCCCGTCATTGAGCAGCGATTCTTGTAACCGCAGATCGTCCTCGGTTGCCTTGGCCGCGGCTGTTTGCTCGACGAGAGAAGGTATCGGCTGGCCCTTAGGCAGGACGACAACTGAACCCTTCATGTAGATGTGAAGTATGCAATAGTATGGGTATACGCCGCTTGCGTTGAATGTGATCTCATACGACTGTGTAGGTAAGAGCATCCCCGAATTAAGAACACTTTTGCCATCCCATGAGACCCCACTTGGCGCTGTCGGTATCGCAAAATTCGGGTCTTCCGATGTGATCGGCTTGCCACCCGCCAAGAAAGTAGCCGTGTGGACGTTATTGGCAGAGCCATTCGTAAAGACGACCTTGTCACCCTCATGGATGTACAAGGTACCCGGAAACATGGTGTCGAACGAGGATGCAGAGCTATCCTTGCCTACGGATACCTTCCATGTCACTGGTCCGGCCGAGCTGCTGGTGTCCGCTGCGAATACGGAGCTGAATGTCATCAAGGCAGCGGTAAATATGAGGAGCATAGCCAATCCTTTTCTGATCATAAGAGTTGTTCATCCCTTCTATTAACGAATCTCTGGAAAATGAATCAGTTACAGCATACAGTGCCCTATAAGCAAAGGATATTACCCGAAAGTCGTATAAAAGGAGTAGCCTCCGCTAATGACACAAGAAAACCAAAAACAAGCCTCAACGGAATTTCCCGTCAAGGCCTGCTTCCTAGCTATTCTTCATCATGGATGGGTATTTGTTAATTAACTGTACCCTCTTGTTAACATCTAGCTTTCTATAGATATTACTAATGTGCTTCTTGACTGTTGTTTCGCTAAGGAAGAGGTGCTTGGCAATTTCAAGGTTGGAGTAGCCCTTTACAATAAGCTCAAGCACTGTATTTTCTTTAGGAGTTAAATGGAGAAGAGGCTCCTCATCCTGATTCCTTTCTTCCAGGATCCCAAATGATTCAACCATCTTGTTCAAGTATCGCTGAAGCTTGCTTCCTCTTGTATCAACCACGAACAAGGGAGTCGGCGTCTTATCGTCGTAATCGTAGTGAACCACATCCGTCCTCTCACACCCCAAGCTCTGAAAGATGCCATGCGAGAAAGGATGCGGCGGTGGAGCGGCCACAACGAACCCACTAGCTAGCATATGAGTAATGAAGGCCATTCCCGTTGACCGGAGCATTGGCAGATCGGAGTAATCAATCGTATCTAGCGTCTTAAAAAAATAACCCGCCTGCGAATGTTTTGGAACCCTTAGTTTCTTAAGCTCAGATTCTGGCAAGCTATTGAAATACACTGAGGATAGCGGTTTAGATCGTAAGTAGTCCAAAGTATGCTCGTTAATGGGGATAATAACCGCTAGCCCACGGATCACTCCTTGCGGGTCTCGCGTTAGCTTAACGGAATTCGGATCTAGGAGGAATAACTCCTCAAGGTCAATATGTTTTAAAGCATAGAGGCTATCTTCCCTGGTGACCAAGTACTCCATTTGTTCTCCGGCATTTGGTTGCGGAAGCTTGATTGAAATATCCTTCGCATGGAGATGTCGATTAATCATATACTGCTCAGCTTCGGCCCTATTCGTGGAACTAAGAGGCTCAGAGCTATAAGATACGGATTGCTGATAAAAGACGGATTGAATCAACTGGTCTCCAATATAATAAAACCATTCTGCGTTATGCCAAGAAATCGCTTTGTTGCGTGCTGACTTCTTGATTTCCTCGTAATAGTACAATACACATCGTTTCCAAAGTCTGTTGTAGTTCTCCGGCTTGCGGAGTCTTAATTCAGAATGAATAGCCTCACGTAATAAATCATGAAGCAGCCACCCTCGATCTACTCGCTGGACAAAGGAAAACTGTACAAGCCTTTGGAAGGATTCTGTTGACACTTCCTTCTCCATGACAAAGCTCAATATTTCTTGGTTAAATAGCCGTAGCACCGCTACCGCCTCTACTAAAGCGCGCATGTCCTGACTCGGAACCTCTGTTAGCCAATTGTTTACGATATATGTAAAGTGTTCTTTGTCATCCGAATAAACCGTGTGGTGAAAACTCTGAACTAATACTGTAGATACTATCAACGTTAAGGTCAGAGGATGGCCTTTCGTTTGATTCCAAATCCGTCTAATCAGCTCATCCTGCTCAATCCCCGAGCGTTCCAAGTATTGTTTAACCGAGTTATAATCCAGATCAGCAAGCGGCATCCGATAAATATATTGCCGCCATGCAGGAGAGGAAAGCCACCCCCCTTGTAAGGGGGTTCTACTACAAATGACAACAAGAATATCCAAATTAAGCTTAGCAAGGAACTCATCTCGCAACCAATTCTCCATCTCACCGATTTCTTCGAAGGTATCTAAAGCAAGAACCATTTTACTTGATTGTGAAGATTCCAGAATCGCACCTAAACACGTTTCAACTAATCGATTCAAATCTGCGGCTTGCTCTATCATTTTATAAAGGGGATAACGTAGCGCACCTAGTACATGAAGGCAAAATTCAGCCGGATTCTTAGGGAAAACACGGGTGTCCAATAAGAGGAATTTCATCTGTCCGCTCTCTGTCATTCGGCGAAATTCATTTAACAAATAAGTTTTCCCTACTCCACCGGTGCCATAAACATTAAGGATGACCCCTTCCCAGGTGTCACCCGCCAGCGCTGCTTGAAATTGTTGAATTTCATTCTCTCTACCTACGAGAAAATGCTGCTCGATATGATCAACTCTATTGATTATCCTGCGATGTTGTATCTCCTTCGACATGGCCTTGCCACCTCTCATGATATCGATCATAACAAGCTGCCATATACATTTTGTAAACGAGTTGAGTGGGCCGGTCAGCAATCTCTAAGATCCCAGCTCATCCGCAATAGCACGTCCCGCAACCCTTCCCGTGAAGAGACAGCCCCCTAGGAAGGTTCCTTCCAACGCCCGATAACCGTGCACGCCACCACCGCCGAAGCCGGATACTTCTCCTGCAGCATACAGTCCCGGGATCGGTTCTCCCGAAGAGTCGAGAACACGACCGGACAAATCGGTCTGCAGCCCACCTAATGTTTTGCGACTGACGATATGCAGCCGAACAGCGATCAGCGGACCGTTCTTGGGATCTAGTATTTTGTGCGGACGAGCGACCCGAATAAATTTGTCCCCCAAGTAATTACGCGCACCCCGCAGGGCTGTAATCTGCATATCCTTCGTAAACGTATTGTCCATTTCCCGGTCCCTGGCCCGTATTTGCCGTTCGATCTCCTCAACCTTCAATAGATGCTCGCCCGTCAGTCTGTTCATTCCAGTAACGAGCTCGGCAAGATTGTCGGCTACAATGAAATCCTCACCTTTATCCATGAACGCTTTGACAGGAGCCGTAGCTCCGGGCAATACTCTAGCTAGCACTTGCCGAATGCTCTTACCGGTCAAATCCGGATTCTGTTCTGAGCCTGAGAGAGCGAATTCTTTTTCTATCATTTTTTGCGTCAAAATAAACCAAGAGTACTCGTATCCCGTTTGCCTTAGCGTCTCCAGCGTACCTAAAGTGTCAAAGCCAGGGAAGTTAGGTGCGGGCAAGCGCTGGCCCAGCGCGTCTAACCAAATCGATGAGGGGCCAGGAAGAATACGTATGCCGTGATTAGGCCATATCGGATTCCAATTCTTGATCCCTTCCGTGTAATGCCACATGCGATCCCGGTTCACGATTCGGCCGCCCGCTTCCTCGGTAATGGCAAGCATCCGTCCATCTACGTGAGCAGGAACCCCCGAAAGCATATGAGCTGGAGGAGCGCCCAACCGCTTGGGCCAATTCGCCCGAATCAAGTCATGGTTCGCGCCAATCCCACCACTAGAAATGAGCACAGCTTGCGAGCGATATTCGAATTCACCGACCACCACTCTAGAGCTTTCTTCCCCACGTGCTGATTCACTAGACGCTAAAATGGAACCGCTTACACCAATGACTGTACCGTTCTGATTGATTAATTGATCCACACGATGGCGAGGTCCAAACGTGATAAGTCCCTTCTTCATATGCTCTCTAACCCGCCGTTCGAAAGGTGCCACAATAGCTGGCCCTGTTCCCCACACAATGTGAAATCGAGGAACCGAGTTGCCATGTCCCTCTGCCAGATAGCCGCCCCGTTCTGCCCATCCGACAACCGGAAAGAATCGCACTCCCATGCTACGCAGCCACGCTCGCTTTTCCCCAGCGGCAAAGTTAATATAGGCCTCTGCCCACTGCCGTCCCCAATAATCCTCGTCCTCTTCTCTGTCGAAGCCAGCGGATCCAAGCCAATCCTGCAACGCCAATTCCTTAGAGTCTTTAATGCCCAACCGACGCTGTTCCGGCGAATCAACTAGAAATAAGCCGCCGAAAGACCACCAAGCTTGACCCCCGAGCGAGCTTTCCGACTCTTGGTCGAGCAGCATGACCTTATTCCCTTTGTCCGCCATTTCCGCTGCTGCTACCAGACCCGCTAACCCTGCGCCTACCACGATAACGTCGTAATCCAAGGACGATCCCTCCTTACGTAATAAACGAATTAAATATGTTACATATTATACCAGAGACGTATAATCTCGAATATCCACCACACTATACTTACTAAAGTTGAGAAACAATAAATTATTTAGTACACTATAAGTAACGAAGGAGGCGGTTCAGAATGACCCATCTGGCAAACCACATGGAAATAGGAATTAGTACGTTTTTGGAGGCCACACCTAACCCGGTGATAGGTCAAGCGATCAGTCATGCCCAGCGCTTGCGCGATGCAGTTGAAGAGATCGTATTAGCTGATCAAGTCGGACTTGATGTCTATGGAATAGGTGAGCATCATCGTGCTGATTACGCAGCAACCGCTCCCGCTGTAGTCTTGGCAGCAGCTGCCGCCATGACCAAGCGAATCAGACTCACAAGTGCCGTTACCGTGCTATCCTCAGATGATCCGGTTCGCGTATATCAAGCTTTCTCTACCCTAGACGGAATCTCTAACGGTCGCGCCGAAATTATGGCCGGTCGGGGTTCGTTCATCGAATCATTCCCGTTATTCGGACGTAATTTGGATGATTACGATGAATTGTTCGATGAAAACCTAGAGCTACTCCTTGCGATCAGAGAATCGGAGAAGGTTACTTGGCGTGGCGGTCATCGTCCTGCGATTAATAATCTTGGGGTCTACCCCCGCTCTGTTCAAAGCCCACTCCCCGTATGGATCGCAACCGGCGGAAACCCAGAGTCGGCTATACGGGCAGGAACGCTTGGTCTTCCCGTCACGTTCGCCATCATCGGCGGGATGCCAGAGAGGTTTGCACCGTTAGTCAAACTCTACAAGGATGCTGCCGCACGTGCGGGTCATAATCCTGACACATTACAGATTGCTACACATTCGCACGGATTTGTCGGTGAAACAAACGAGCAGGCTGCTGATCTATTTTTCCCGTCCAATCAGGCTCAGATGAACGTGATAGGGCGCGAACGAGGTTGGCCACCTTACGGTCGAGATTCCTTTGATGCCGCCCGTAGCCTGAGGGGAGCCCTCTATGTAGGCGATGCAGAGTATGTAGCGGAGAAGATTGTTCTATTACGCCGCAATCTAGGGATCAACCGTTTCTTCCTCCACTTAGATGTAAGTACAATGCCTCACTCCGAACTTATGCGTTCTATCGAACTGCTCGGCACTAAAGTTGCACCACTGGTGCGTAAAGAGCTTGCTCGCCTTGAGGCAACGGAATAAGGACTAATGATGACAAAAAGAGAAGTGTGCGAGCTAATAGGAGCTTGCACACTTCTCTTCTATACTTGCTGAGAGAATGTATTCAAATTTATTCAATTAGGAACCATTTATTCCTTTATTGTTAATAGAGCAGCATCCAAAGCACGAATAACTTTATCGCACCAGCTATCAAATTCCGGATCCTCTTTTTGATATTCAGGATGGGCTATAATGTTAGCTATCGTTTGCTTGATTCCTTGATCTAGTCGAGTGGTAGCCACGAATCCGGGAACAAGTCTCTTCAGCTTTGAATTATCAAAGACAACGGAATTGGCCTTATCCCCCAATAACCCGCCTCTGTAATCCTCTTTACTACATGCCGCCAAAAATTCAGATGAAACATGAACAGCATTGAGTTTGACACCAAGGGCATCCGCAATCGCCTCATAGATTTGATTCCAGGTCACCGTCTCATCCGAAGTGATATGAACGGACTCCCCAATCGCATGAATATTGCCCATTAAGCCAATAAAGCCTTTAGCAAAGTCGCTATTATGCGTCATCGTCCACAGGGAAGTACCATCTCCATGAATGATTACAGGTTTATTTGCCAGCATACGCCTAGCAACTTGCCATGACCCCTTACTTCCATGCACGCCAAGTGGAATGGAGCGCTCATCGTAAGTATGACTAGGTCTCACAATCGTTATGGGAAAGCCATTGTCACGATACTGCTTCATCAAATAATCTTCACAAGCAATCTTATTTCGGGAGTACTCCCAATATGGATTCGATAAAGGGGTTCCCTCCGTGATTCTATAATCGGATAATGGCGTTTGGTATGCTGAAGCTGAGCTAATAAACATGAATTGCTTCGTTTTACCGTTAAATAATCGGAAGTCTCTTTCCAATTGACTAGGTTCAAAGGCTATAAAATCGGCAACAACATCAAACTCTAAATCTTCAATAAGCTTAGCGACATGATCTTCATCATTAATATCCGCTTGAATACAGTTTACTCCTGCTGGCAAGTCCACATTTCGGTTGCCTCTGTTAAGAAGATACAATTGACAGCCTTCTTCTAACAACTGCTTCGTAATCGCAGAACTAATCGTGCCTGTTCCTCCAATGAATAAGGCTTTCATAATCCACCTCCGCAAGGAATGTACTAAAGTTAACTTAAGGTCGCTACTCTTCACTTAAACATAGGTTGTTGTATAAAGTTACTTAATGTTACTGAGAGAACATTTATGCGTTGGCGCCCTTAAGCTTATTATCCTTCGGCAGCCAGATCGCTAATATGCCAAGCAGAGGCAGGAACCCAGACACTTTCATAATGAATGCGATACTTGTTTCATCCGCTAGCCAACCTAGAAGCGCAGCACCAAGACCTCCCATACCGAAAGCCAACCCGAAAAACAGGCCAGAGACAAACCCGATTTTCCCGGGTATTAACTCTTGTGCATAAACAACGATAATTGAAAATGCAGAGGATAATATGAAGCCGGCCAAGACAGCCATAACTCCCGTCCAGAATAAATTCGAGAAAGGCAGCAAGAGTGAGAATGGGGAGGTTCCCAGAATGGAAAACCAAATGATATTACGTCTGCCAAAGCGATCCGCCATCGGTCCGCCAAAGAAGGTACCTATGGCTGCAGCACCAAGAAAGGCAAAGAGGAACCACTGTGCATGACCGATGGAAACGCCATAATCGTCTATTAAGTAGAATGTGTAGTAGCTCGATATGCTTGACATATAGACGTTCTTAGAGATAACAAGTGCAATAAGAATGACCATCGCCCATACCACTTGTCGACTAGTTAGACCACTCTCGGGCTTACCATCTACGCCAACGGCCGCTTTAGGCTTGACCTCACGCCGTGGCAACAGAAGCTGCGAACCGTACCACTTAGCAACATACATTTGAATAGCAATCGCTGCAAGGGCCGCGAAAACAAACCAGATTACACCTAACTGACCAATATGCACGAATAGAACAGCCGTCATGATTGGACCAAGCGAGCTTCCGATATTGCCTCCCACTTGGAAAATAGATTGTGCGAGACCCCGTCTTGGACCGGCAGCCAAATAAGCGACCCTTGACGATTCAGGGTGGAAAATAGCAGATCCAATCCCCATTGAGGTGACAGCTAGTAAAATAATTGAATATTGAGGTGCAAGTGCCAGTGCCACGATACCGGCTAATGTAAAACAGACGCCAATGGGAAGAATAAGTGGCATTGGTCTTTTGTCTGCGAATCGTCCGATCAGGGGCTGAAGTAATGAAGCCGTCAGATTCATCGCTAAAGCGATCATGCCTATCTGTGTATAGCTTAAGCTAAGTTCCGCCTTCAAGATTGGAAATAGTGCGGAAACCGTTGATTGCATAGTGTCGTTCAGCATGTGAACGATGCTAATTGCAAATAAGATGGGGAACACCGTCACCGACGCAGTCTGGGAGAGGGTCTTTGATTTGTTAACGTCTGCATTTGCACTCATGACTGGGTTTTCTCATCTCCGGATCTATATCTTCTTAACAAACTCCGATTTCAGTTTCATAGCTCCAAAACCGTCAATTTTGCAATCGATATCATGATCTCCATCAATCAATCGAATGCTTTTTACCTTTGTACCTATTTTAACGACTAATGAGGTTCCTTTTACTTTAAGGTCTTTAATTACAGTTACGGAATCGCCATCGTTTAGGACATTTCCATTAGCATCCTTGATAATCCTTACATCATCGTTATGATCGGACTCAGATTCCAAAGACCATTCATGAGCACATTCCGGACATACGAGCAGACTTCCGTCTTCGTAGGTGTATTCTGAATTACATTTCGGGCAGTTAGGTAAAGATGACATCGTTGCATGTACTCCAATCGTTAGTGTAAATTTGTAAAAATGATATGATATCTATACTGTCATAGTCTTCTCTTATTGACAATCATGACCGTGTGTATGCGAACCTGTTTGGGGCTAAGACTGATCCTTCCGATAGAGCTCGCGACTCTTATAGCCGGCCTGAAGAATCATCTTCATTTCCTCTCGACGCTTCGCTCTTGTTTCCTCTTGTTTAGCACTATAGACATAACGTGCCCAATCTTTGCGATAACCCGGGGTAAGCGATTGGTACAAGGCCAGTAAATCTGGCGCATCCTTCAAATCCTTCTCCACACTTGGAATTAAGGAAATGTAATCATCCACGCGTTGACTGGATTGCGAAGAAGACTGGCCCTTTCCTTTGGCATCTTCCTTTAATCCAACAACTGTAAACACATCATCTAAGCCTACCATACGTGCAAATTTGATATTGCTTGTCCCGACATAGCCATCCTCATCACTACCGATTCCCGCAAGTAGGTCGTCCCGATGAATATAGGTGGGGTAAACTTTGTTTCCCATTTTAGGATACGCCGCAAAGAGATAGCCATTCGTATGGAGCCTTCCAAGTTCAATCACTTGATCCACAAGCTCCTTCAGAGACTTCATATCTAGCACAAAGGCAAAGATGAGATCATACGCCTGCTCCTTGAGCGTCGTATCATAACCCGTCATCTCCGCAAAATACGCAGTTCCTTCTGGTGCATTCAATATCGCTACTTGAGCGTACTTGTGTAAATTCAACTTCTCTACTATCGACTTAGCCATTATGCTTCATCCCCTAACTGTTGTCGGATGCGTCTTCATTGATTCATGCTAATTATAATCATTTTATTGTTCGAGTCACAAACCTACAAACAAAAGCGACCTTATACCCGGGGAAAAGTATCCGAGAATAAGATCGCTTAAGATTTATTCGTTATCCGCCATATAAATGAGCTGTATGAGATTACCTTCCACCCGATAGGCCAGCAATAGCGTGTAGTATCCCTTAGCTTCATTCGTAAGGTCAATTGTAAACTTATCAGGGTTTACCACCCATCCGCTAACATCAAATAAAGTCTCTTTGTACGTTTTATTGTGTCTGACGACCGCTAGATAAGGGATAACCTTATTCCCATCTATTCCCGTAACCAGATTATCCACTTCAACGACCGGTCCTTTTAATTCCCTTACTTCCACCACTTGAGGATCCGCCATTAAGTTGTCCAGCTTCGTTAACCCTCTCAGTGGGGAGAAATCTGTAATTTCATTTCCGGTAATATCTAGTGATACTAAATTCTTAGCATACTCTAAGCCTTCAAGACTTCTGGCTCTTCTAGAATCGCTTGATAACGTTGTAAGCTTATGCATATCGCCCAGAGTGATGTCTCCGGTTAAGCCCAATGTTGTCTTAATAGAATCACTTAAATACTTATCCTTAACAGCAATAACTTGCGTGAAGTCTATTTTAACCAACCCATCTTTTGCTGCATTTAATGCGACTAGCGCTCCATCTACTTCAACCTGAGTTGCAACTTGGTTAGCTAGAACCCCTTCCGCTTGTGTAATGCTCATTAGCAAGGTTTCAATGCTTTCCGAGGTGTATCCCTCTTGATCCATGGCTCTTACATCTTCAATCGCTCGCTCCAGATCATTCGTGAACAATCTTTCCGCGTTAGCAAAATGTAGCTTCGAATCTCCCCATGTCGCATGGTCCGATCCGTTGCCGTTGCCTCCGTCAGTAACGACTAGCTTCAACTGCTTCGCTCCATTAATGTCCACCTCAATCCACTTTTGCGGATCTCGCGAATTCATTAACCCACTGTCGAATTTCTTCTCCCCATCTACATAAACCTCGAAGCTTACTGAACCAACAGATCCATGCATCTGCCGATCAACGCCAACGAATGAAGTGAAGTAGTCCACATTTTTACCGCTTAAATCGTACACAATTGTTGAGTTAGAATGTGTTCCAATACCCCTTGCATAGGTAACTTCCTTACCGTTATCATCCGTTAGTCTTAAAGCATTATCGCTAATGGAAATATCCTTCTTAGGAGCCGCATAACTATTTTGCGTAGACGTCCAAGGATCATCCGTTAAGTACTTGTAATCTTCCATGTTAACAACGGCTACCGTTCTCGTCTTCGCTACCGTATTCCCATCACTATCCGCTACGGTATAAGTGATCGTGTATTCCCCTGCTCTGTTGAAGTTTACCTGTTCCTCACCAGTAACAACGATCTGAGAAGTGATATCTCCGTCCTCTATATCTGTCGCGAAATAGCTCTCTTGGAAAGGGATCGGTTGACCTACTTTAGTTGAAATAGATTTAGGGATCGTAAGCTCGGGCGCACTGCTTTGAATGAGAAACTTAGCATCTGCCCAGACTGTATGGTCGGCCGTGTTCCCATTGTTATTAGCATCTGTTGTAACGAGCTTGATCTCTGTTGCTCCTGTAACCGGTATTTTCACAAATCCATGCTCGGTGTTCGACTTGAATACATCACTCGCCCATTTCTTCTCTCCATCTACATAAATCTCGAATGTTGCGGAGGAAGCACTGCCTCTCATGGATTGATCAATACCGATATAGCTTTCAAAGGAATCATAGCCCTTGCCCGCAATATCATATACGACCTCAGAATTCGCATGTACACCGATTCCTTTAGTATAAATGGCATCCTGACCTTGTCTAACTAGCGTGATCGCCCCCCCGGCTGGCGCCTTGTCCTTCATTAAACTTTTCCAGCCCACACGTACGGATTTGGCGGTCAGATCAGAAACATATGCATAATTACTAGCTACCGTGACGTTTGCCGTTTTGGATACCGCAGCTCCTCCACTCTTAATTTCAAAACCAACTTCATAGCTTCCCTTTTTCGTTACATCCACATTATTAAACGTGACTGCGACTTCGCTCGTAATATCATTTCCTTGATAACTAGTCGCCTTCACATAATGGATAGGGTCAAAGCTCTGATTAAGCTTAATTGTGATCTGATCTTCGACGGATAGCGCCGGTTTGAACGCCTTAATCTCTACGGGATTCAGTGTGTTTAGCTTTTTATCATAGCCCACGATTTGATAAGTATAGTTTGTATTCGTATCCATACCTTGGTCCACAAATCCATCCGTACCCGTAAAGCCTACTAATTTCCCATCTCTATACACCTCATAGCCTAAGAGATCCTTCTTAGACACTTGATCGATAGTGAAGCTTAACGTGTTGGACTTTGCAGCTACATTCCGACTGATGCCCACTTCTATGGAAGCATTCTTATCTTCTATTCCTGTTCCTTCATAATTAACAACTGAGTTATTGAGATACCAAAGTTTGTTGGAGGTCGGATATTTGCTTACCTTCTCTCTTGTTTCAGCATTGACGGTGAACCCATGCCTAGCAAAAAAGCTACTTAAATCTAAGCCCAGCACCTCGGAAGAGAATTCGATCAAATATTGCTGCTTCGAGTTATCTCCATTTGTAAGCGTGACTTTGCGATCTCTATATAAGCTGTTGAGCTCCTTCCAATATCCAGGATAGGCTAGCTCTAATTGCCAGTAGGTTCCCAGTCTTGCTCCAAGTCCCTGCTGATCCATAACCACTTTATTTTCTTCAATGACATATTTATAGATATCAGATTCAAATGGGATCCGATTATCCAGAGAGTTATAATCAACAGACATGGCCATCGATAACATGTTATTCGTAATCTCACCATACTCACGTTCCCCAACGGCCATACGGTGTCCAATCTCATGAGTCATCCCCCAGCCTGGATAGGTTTTGCTGAAATCAGCTAAGAGCAAGCCTACCTCTCCACGCTGAATCCCTGTATGATCACCTGCCGCATACATAAAACCGTACGGCTGCATCAACCGAATATTTTCCCTAATCTGCTTAGGATCATGGTTTACACTACGACCATCCAAGCCATAGAAATCAAACAGCTTCTCCATCCAAACATCATAGCCCGTTAACGTATCCATAGGGTTATGACCTTTCGTTATAAACTGGTTGTACGCATCGGTAGCTGTTCCGGTAAAAATAATTCGGTCGCTAACCATCTCCACTACGTCTATTAATTCCCTCTCTTTCACATTGGGATGTGCGGCTTTGTCTTGGTCTACTCTTTGTTTGTAGGCTGTTAAGAAAGCCTTAAATTGTTCCACGTCCGTATCCTTCGTCATCATAGGGAATCTCTCAAGCCCTTCAAATCTAATGCTCGGTGCCTTCCCTTGCTCTGCAGGAGTATATGGATTTACGACGTACACTGTGCCGCCTTTTGTGACATCGAATGCATACGCACTATTTGTCGGGATCTCAGGTACGGTTATCGTATTTTTACCTGGACGCAATGACACTCCCTTGGTCCAGCTGGACCAAGAACCCTCTTGTTGGGAGAAGACTAGCGAAGGTAATTTATCTTTCGAATCTACATCTACATCTACATAAACGTTTATTTTATCGCCCGGCATGGCGACGAACCCCGTAGGCTGATTATTCGTACCCAGTCCGAATCTTAGGTTTTGCTGAGCATGCTGCTTCATATTTCCATGCTGTTCAGCGGTAATGATCGTTCCTTCCATCTGAGCTTCGCCACTCACAATTCTGTTGGCTAAGTCCAATTGATCCTTCAGTTGGGGATATAAGGGATGTGACATCGCTTCAGCTGCTAGTGCATTGATTTTATCTACACTGTTGTACTCTGACACAACCGCACTCATCGTTCCATCGGTGAATAGGCCATTTACAGCATCGGTTACTAGATCTTCTTTATAAAAAGCAAACTCTGCCGCACTTGCCCAGTCCTGATTCGCTTTTGTGAATACGAATTTAATCCGCTTGAATTGTGCAGGAGCGAATTGTATCGCAACAACGTCTCCGGTAGACCCTTTGTATTCGCCAGTGGACACTAATGTAAAGTTATCACCTTCAGCCGTAGATGAACTATAGACTTCGAACTGTTGCGCAAAACCTTTGCCCTGCGCAGTTGATTGTCTAGCTGCGTACACGATTCTATTTAATAGGGTGGATTCATTCAGAACAAATACAACCTCGTTCGTAAAACCAGAAGCATTTGGTTTACCAGTCTCCCAGTGTGTATTCATATTTCCATCTATCGCCTTATCGATTGCCGAGTTTGGATAGTTACCGCCATTATTCGTTATCGATTTAATATTTGCACGATCCATTTTATATACCGTATTGTACGTAGTTAGAATTTCTTGTCCGTGTAGAGCAAACGGAGCAACAGATGCTACTTGTATACTCGCTGTATTGCTTCTATTCTCCATTACCGAACTTACTACGTTCACACTTTGTATTTCTCTCGCCGTAACCAGATCAGCGCTAACAGAAACATTCATTAAGATGGCCGCTGATGTTGCGACCGCAATCACTTTTTTCACGTCTAATTCCTCCTGATGTTTAATGACTAGCTACCTTTAAACGTGAAAAAGCTACCCCAAAGGAGCAGCAGAATATACTCTTTGGCAACTGGCTGACATCGTTATTAGATAACCTTAGTCCCTGTAGCTTTGCGTCCCTATATTTCTATAGGTTTGCCTATTCAGTTGTATGTTCATTTCAAACAGTAACATAGCCCTACCTGATCTCGCATGAACATTTGGTAGCATATCAGTAACCTATCAGCAGCCTATAAGATAGGCACTAGAACCTTACTTGAAGCTTTTCCTGATACTTTTGAACTGGACGAAGGTAAGAAAAAACACATCTTCAATGTTTGACTCTCCCAACCAGACTCCTTGTTTTGGCCTTGTGGAATTATTTGGTATAATCAAAATGCCAAACCATGAGCAAACTGGTATTAGAAAAAGGAGTGTTGTATCCTGGCACAATTAGATGATCCATTTACTTTCAAAGGCTTGAATCTTAAAAATAGAATTGTCATGCCACCTATGTGTCAATACTCGGTTGAAGCACAGGATGGTACACCCAATGACTGGCACTTCGTTCATTATGTATCCAGAGCCGTCGGTGGTGCAGGACTTATTATTATGGAAATGACCGATGTGGAGCCTGATGGTCGTATTTCGAATCAAGATTTAGGATTATGGTCCGATGATCAAATTCCCGCTTACAAGCGTATCATCACAGAAGTCCACAAATACGGAACGAAGATAGGCATCCAAATTGCTCACGCAGGGCGAAAAGCAGAAGATGCCTCACAGCCGGTCGGTGCATCCGATATTCCTGTAAATGTACTTCAGGAGGAAAGTATACGTGGCGAATCAAAGCTACCACGAGCACTCTCTACCCAAGAAGTAAAAGAAATGGTTACTAAATTCAAAGAGGCAGTAGGCCGAGCTGTTCAAGCTGGGTTCGATACGATTGAGCTACACGGCGCTCATGGTTATTTAATCCATCAATTCCATTCCCCTGGCATTAACAACCGGACCGACGAATATGGGCAAGATCTAGCTCAATTTGGGGTCGAAGTTGTCCAAGCGGCTCGCAGCGTGATGCCCGCTGACATGCCTCTTCTTATGAGAATCTCCGCTATTGAATATATGGATGGGGGCTATCAGCTAGAGCACTCCATCGAGGTGGCGAAGCGTTACAAAGAGGCTGGTGTCGATATCTTCCACGTCTCTACGGGTGGAGAAGCTCCTCCAGGGAAATTGAAGCCTGCCAATCACCCTGGATATCAGGTTCCATTCGCCCGAGCGTTCAAGCAAGCATTGAATGTACCCGTTATTGCCGTAGGCAACTTGAACGATCCTCTTCTTGCAGAAGCCACAGTCGCAAACGGCGACGCTGATCTCGTGGCAGTTGGGCGTGGCATGTTAAACGACCCTTACTGGGCATTACACGCTATCCAAACCGTCACAAGAAAAGTTGATCCACCGGTTCAATATCAAAGAGGTATCTACGTGCGATAGCAAATCTCATTCACCCCTTGAGGTTGATTTTTTTAGCTTCCGAAGAGCATCGGGGTATGGCGGATGGGACCTCTCAAGGGTACGAGAAGACCTTGCTGCCCATAGCGCTTATTATTACACCTTCAGTCACGCTTCATGAAGTTGATCTGTAACTACTTTGTCTTCCCAGATCGTTGGTTTTCCGTTAAGTTTCTGTTGTGTTCACAACAGTTGAAACCGTAGCGATCGTTAATGTCGGTAGCCTTGAAATAGGAGAATTAAACCATATTTTGTAGAATCTTTAGAATTAACCCTATACATGTTGGATTCAACATAAAGAGAGAGCCTCCCGCAAAAATGCGAGAGACTCTCTTTCTGATATCTAATGCTTAATATGTTACTTTTGCCCTTCTTCATTTCGAACCCTTCGCATGCTTGAGAATAAGGGCAATATCCTTACTATGCGCTTTACTGGATAAAGCTTTGGGACCGTTCCCTTTGGCTTCAGCTCTCTCCATTGCAGCTATCCCATCCGGGTGAGTAACCGTAAGCACGTGGGCTTTTCCCCCTAACATCGATTGAACACGGTGCCTTGCTTGCTCCAGATAATCATCCTTTTCTTTAACAGAACGAACAGCCGTGCTTCCACTAGAATGCGCATTGCTCGTTCCGGACTGACCGGTATAAGGGCTTAACAATTTCCTTTGTAACGGGTCGATGCCCGAAGCGCCTCCCCGTTGTTCCCCAAGGACAACCTTATCTCCGACCATAAGCACCTTGATTCCCTGAATTCCTTGCTTATTTAGCATGTCCTCCAACTGTCCCGATTTTCCCTCGGCACTTAACCCGGAACTCCCAATTCGGCTGTGTATCGTCGTGCCCATTCCGTTATAGTTGGTACCTTTCCGATTCGTCGTTGTGTATTTAGGTCCGTTGTAGCTTGGAATGACCGAAATTTTGTTGATATTCCCCTCATGCACGGCTTGTCGGGGCGCAGACTTCATTTGTAAAGACTTTTGCGACACACCCGATTGGCCAGTCGAACAAGCAGAAAAAAGGAATACTGCACATACAACAGGAATCACCGCTTTGAACGCCTTTTTGCTCATTGGAACACCCCCTCTAAAATTACTTCTTCCGCCTTTAGCATTTTCTTAGATGGCGATCATTATTTATGGAGGTTTTAGGGAATGCTCTTATTGGCGGCAACTCCCTTGAATGAAATCTGATTAAACAGGAATGCAGGAGGTAATTAATCATGGCAGACTCCAAGCACGATCCAACGAACCACAACGAGCAGCAACCGCTATCGAGCTCGCGCCGTAATTTCCTCAAAGGCACAGGGCTTGCGGTTGGAGGCTTAATTGTGGGTGGCGTGGTGGGCAACCTGATACGCCCAACGACAAAAGAACCGACGAACCCGTCCGTTCCAACCTCACCTGAAGCTACAACAGCTGTGAACTACAATCAGGCTCTAATGTATTTTAGCCAGGAGCAGTTCAAGATTGTCGATGCGGCAACAGAACGGATTTTCCCGAAAGACGATCAGTTACCAGGCGCTCAAGAGCTGGGCGTAGCTTATTTTATCGATCACCAGCTAGCAGGCGAATGGGGCATGAACGGACGCGAATATATGCAAGGGCCTTTCTTTGTGGGAGAAGTTACACAGGGTTATCAAGGGCATTTGCGACGTAGAGAAATTTTTGAGATCGCTCTAAGGGAAATACAGAACTATAGTAACGAGAAGTACCAGAAAGATTTCCCTAAGCTTTCCGCAGAAGAGCAGGATGCTGTATTGAAAGCATTCCAGAATGATGAGGCGAAGCTTACCACGATCTCAGCAAGTGCATTTTTCAAAATGCTCGTTAGCAGTACGATGGAAGGCGTATACGCAGATCCACTGTATGGTGGGAATGGGAACATGAATGGTTGGAAAATGAAGAACTTTCCGGGTAACCAGATGGCGTATACGGAAATCATTGAGAAGGAAGAGTTTGTGAAGATACCGCCGGTGAGCTTGCGAGAACATATGGTACTATAATGCGCAAATGAGGGATTAGGGTGGCAAAAAAATTACCTAAGGTAGATGTTGTCATTGTCGGTGTTGGCTGGGCTGGCGGCATAATCGCCGCGGAACTGACGAAGGCCGGTCTTAACTGCGTAGGTCTAGAGCGAGGTAAGGATCGCAAGACCGAGGATTATTATATGGTGCATGATGAGCTTCGTTACGCACGCCGCTACGAGATGTTTCAGGATCTGTCCAAAGAAACGATCACGTTCCGTCCGAACGAGAAGATTCGTGCACTTCCGATGCGTTCCTACGGTTCGTTCTTGCTCGGCGACGGGCTAGGTGGTGCAGGCGTTCACTGGAACGGAATGACATTCCGCTTCTTGCCATACGATTTTGAGATAAGGTCAAAAACAATTGAACGCTATGGCAAAAACAAAATCCCAGCAGACATGACCATTCAGGATTGGGGCATTACCTATGACGAGCTGGAGCCGTATTTTGATAAATTCGAAAAAATGACCGGTATTTCCGGAGAAACCAATCCACTCGGGGGCAAGCGCTCCAGCGACTATCCGACGCCACCGATGAAAGCTTCACCTGTGATGAAGATGTTTCTTGAGGCGAACAAGAAGCTGAATCATCACCCGTTTATTATGCCTTCCGCTAATCTGTCTACGGACTACACCAATCCCGATGGAATCGAACGTGCCGCCTGCCAATACTGTGGATTTTGCGAACGGTTTGGTTGCGAATATGGAGCGAAAGCCGATCCGGTTGTGACGGTCATTCCAGTAGCGAAAAAAACCGGAAAGTTCGAGATTCGGACGCATTCCAACGTCAGACGGGTACTACATACAGGGAAGAAAGCCACCGGTGTTATGTATGTCGACCTTACAACTGGCGAAGAAATCGAACAGCCGGCTGATATCGTTATCCTGACAAGCTATGTGTTCAACAATGTGCGGCTGCTGCTCACGTCCAACATCGGCAAGCCATACGATCCGACGACGGGCAAAGGAGCTGTTGGCAAAAACTACGCTTATCAGGTTGAGGCAGCCGCAGGGGTTGGCTTCTTTGAGAGCAAGGAATTCAACCTCTATTCCGGAGCCGGCTCGATGGGAGTAACCATCGATGATTACAATGGAGATAATTTCGACCATAAGGATCTCAATTTTATCCATGGAGCGAATATCTCTTACTCACAGTCTGGCAGTCGACCGATTGCGAACAACACAGTGCCACCCGACACACCTGGCTGGGGCCAAGCCTTTAAGTCCGCTTCTCTCAAATATTACAACCGCAACGTCATGGTATGGGCTGAAGGCTCCTGCATGGCGTACAAGCATCATTTCCTTGATCTGGACCCCACCTACAAAGACTCATTCGGTGATCCGTTGATGCGAATTACGTTCGACTTCGAAGAGCAGGACAAGCAATTGGTGAAATACCTAGGTGACAAATGTGGTGCCATTCTTAAGGAAATGGGAGCAGACCAAGTCGTCGTCTACAATGAACAGGGGCCGTACGAGATCACCAACTACCAGTCTACGCATAATACAGGCGGCGCTATTATGGGCGCTAGTCCAGATACGTCAGTAGTTAACTCGTACCTACAGGCGTGGGATATGGAAAACCTGTTTGTTGTCGGCGCTTCCGCATTCGCTCACAATAGTGGCTACAACCCTACAGGAACAGTCGGTGCTCTAGCCTATCGCGCAGCTGAAGGTATTGTGAAGTACAGCAAAAGTGGGGGAAGTCTTGTATAGGTTGGTTTGACCAACTTTTCTCGACTTCCGGTCCATTAGACCGCTCGGAGCGGCTTAGCGAAACGACCAAAACGCCTCATCCGCATTAAAGCGGAGTGAGGCGTTTTATTATTTACTGCTTCTTCATTGGTCGCTCCCCATCTGGAGGTGTTCGATCTCCACCCTGTCCGGGATTTCCACCTTGTCCGCGATTCCCGCCACCCGGTCCTCCCATCCCGCTTCTAGCTTCAGTCACACCTGATTCGTTCAGCCAGGTTACGATGCTTGCAGTCTGAAACTCAACAACCTTCGTACCGTCTTTATAATCGCCACCGTCATAAATTCCATTCATCTCGGTGCCCGTCGATGTCCCCCCTGAGTAAAGGGTATAGCTAGCCTCCTTCTTCATATTCGGAGAGCTAATGAACACGGATTGATAATCTTTGGAAGGAGCAAAGGTGATGACGTTATTGCCTTCGCTATCTTCCAGATGAACCATCGTACCCGCCGACTGAGTCTGAGGATAGGTCATCATAATGCCATATTGCGTCGATGAATCAGATGTGGCCTGCGCCATGCCTGAGCTACCAGCAGCAACGAGAACTCCACCCGTCATTTCGAAGGTACCATCATAATCCAAAGCACCGTTGCCATTGTTGGTCGGACCGTTAACCATAACCGTTCCGCCCGTCATCACAATTGAACCGTTCGCATCCAATCCATCACCTTGAGCATCAACCGTTAAATTTCCACCACTAATCGTAATCATGTTGGATGAAGCTGCACCCGATTGAGGGCCTCCACTTCCAGCACTTCCCTCAGTCTCAGTGGATGCATCATCTCCCCCTGCAGCATTTACTCCATCGTCTGTGGACACCACACTGATTGTGCCATCCGAAATCTTAATTGTTGGAGCCTCAATCCCCTCATTACTTTTAGTAATATCGATCGTACCTCCTGCGATTGCGATCGACACATCCGCATGAATGGCATCGTCACCTGCAGCTATAGCAATATCTCCATCAGCTATTCCAATACCACCGCTACTATGCAGGGCATCTTCACCGGAATTAAGGCTAAACGAACCTCCCGTAATGTCGATATAACCTAGGGAGTCCACCTCGTCATTCGTCGTTTTAACTCCATGTCCGCCTGCTTCGATTGTGATATTACCTTCTTGGACAGCAACCAAATCACGTCCCATCAGCCCATCATCAACAGCATGGATTTCCAGCGTTCCTCCTGTTATTTTCAGCTCATCCTTACTTGTTATCCCATTGTTATAGTTACCTTGAACGATGAGCTTGCCCGTACCATTAATCGTGAGATCATCTTTACTGAAGATCGTCGCGTTAGGCTCGTCTGTAGACGCATCCGGGTAAACGTAAGCTTCTCCATCCGTAATCTGGTTTTCCGTCCCCTCTTGTAAAGAAATAATCGTCTTGCCCGCTTCTTCCACGTAGATTGGGGCGGTGCTGCTGTTGTAAATGTCCACTCCGTTTAAGACTAAGCGAACAATTCCTTTATCCTGCACGTTGACCACAATTTGCCCGTCATCGAGCTTTCCACTCAGCACATAAGTACCCGCCGCTGTAATCGTAATCGTGCTGTCCTTAACTGTTGCTCCAGACCCCTCGACGCTTGCCCCTGAACCATTTAGTTTAATCTCAATCGGATTATCGGAACTCCAATCTGTATAATAATCATTCTCTGCATACTCGATCTTCTTTATCAGATCAACGCTAGCTAATTGTGCGCCTGCTGTCGTCCCATTGGTTTCATTCAACACTGGCGATGAAGCTCCAGCATTAGAGGTTGTTGCAGAATTATTACTGCATGCCGACAAAATAACAGCGCATAATAGAACGACACCTAATTTTTTAACCGTCCACTTGTTTTTCATTGTTCATCTTTCCTCTCTTATTTTAGTATTCTGAAGCGGTGGGGCTCATCGTTAAGGTAATATCCAAATTCCCGTTCCTACATCTGATGGCGTCGAGAAATTCCTTCTGGTTCGTCAGATGGTCGATCGTAACCACATAAACCAATTCGTACAAGCTGCCTAGCTCGGTCGTTCTGACCTTTCTCAACTCGTAATTAATCTTGAATTGCTTGAAAATCTCATCGAAGGCTTCCTCGTACCCTAGATTTTCCGGAATCGTAATTTTAAGCATTTTCTGCGCCGCTTTTTTGGCCCCAAAGTTAATCACCTTCAGGAAGAACATCAGTAAGCAGAGACATACTGTGAACAATATGGCGTAACCAAACGATCCAACACCGCATGCAAGTCCAGCTGCCATTGTAAACAATACAAATGCGATATCCTTCGGGTCGCCTGGCGCGCTTCTAAACCGAATAATGGAGAAAGCCCCCGCAAGACTGAAAGCTCTAGCAATGTTACTACCAATAAGCAAGATGATTATGGCTACAATCGTCGGTAGCACGATCATCGTCAAAGCGAAGCTCTGAGTATACCCTGTTCCAGTTTGAGTCTTCATATAGGTAAAGCTGATAAGTGCGCCTAAAGCGATGGAAATCACGATGGTTAGCACGGCAGTAGATAAAGTTAATTCTGAGCTCGTCGTTGAAGCAAAAATAGATTCGATCATAAAAAAATTCTCTCCTTCTCTAATTTGTTGTTCATCAACATTTTTTTGTATTCGTTGCCGTACTTGGAGAAGCTCGTCCGATACATCTGATGCTCTGACAGCATTCTGGACAGCCACATCGGAATTGTTTTCTCCGCCTTCACTTCCATTAACCATTGCCCACGGTCTAACAGCTGTTCCCCATGGTCTCCATTCTCAAGTCGAAGATCATCACGTCTTGATCTAATGTTCGTGTCAAAAGTAATTCGCAAATCCCGGTTATTTTTGCAGAACATCGCTATTCGGTCATAAGCCAGATACACCTTCGGTTGTAAGTCATAACGTTGTAAAAAATACTGAATCTCATGGATGACTTGTTTATTCATATACTCTCTGAGTTCCGGCTCCGTCCCCGTCCGAACGAATTCGAAAGCCTCGTTCAGCTTCAGCGCTGTCCTCCTCTTGTTCACCAAGCCGAACACCTTCTTCTTAAGCTCCAAGTACACTTTTGCGTCTTTTGCTGGAATGCCGTAGGCTCTAATCCGGAGTTTTTCCCTGTATTTCGGCTTTGCTAGGCTATTTCGGATTAATGAATCATGCTCGGTATCGAAGTATATGTTGCTAATGGAATAGAACTTATCGTTCTTGTTGTACTCATCAAGCTCCATATATTCAAGCAATCGGTTATATAAAACATAAAAAGCTTTGCTATCCATCAGATACTTGCTTTCGTATCGATTGAACACTTCAATGGCCATCGGTTGCGCTCCTTTCATTGGGCGAATGCATCGCCGTTCCATGACTGTATCTTAGAGCCGGAACCTTTAATGAATCTTAAATGTCCGAAGCCATTCGAATTTTTTCCTAAAGTATGGTCTAATGCTACTATTAAGGTTGATTAAAGGTTCGATTAATACAATGATCATGTAATGAAGCTTTACCATGAACACGTGAAGGGGAAGCGACCATGAGAATATTAATCGTAGAAGACGAGGTCCATCTTGCCGAAGCATTAGCCCAAATATTAAAAAAACATCATTACTCTGTCGATGCTGTCCACGATGGTCAATCAGGGTTAGATAATGCTTTAAGTGGCATATATGATTTGTTGTTGCTCGACATCATGCTTCCTGAAATGGATGGAATGACTCTATTAAGGACTCTACGGGGCAAAGGGATTTTCACACCCGTTATTTTGCTGACGGCTAAGGGAGAAATTTCCGATAAGATCTCCGGACTGGATTACGGCGCAGACGACTATGTAGCCAAACCGTTCTCGACGGAGGAGCTATTAGCTAGAATAAGAGCGGCATTACGGCGTAAGGGAGAAGTCGTGCCAGAGGATGCGTTAAAATTTGGCGATATGGAGCTTAATACGGGGAATCTCAAGCTCTCTTGCAAAGGAAAAGAACTCAAGCTGATCTTAAAAGAAAGCGAATTATTGGAGCTATTAATATCGAGGAAAAGTGCAGTCACTTCCAAGGAGCAGATTATTGAAAAGCTATGGGGCTTCGATTCGGAGGTTGAACATAATAACGTGGAAGTATATATTTCTTTCATCCGGAAAAAGATCTCTTTTCTGAATTCATCCGTCCGCATTAATACCATCAGAGGCGTAGGTTATGTATTGGAGGAAACCCCTTAATGTTCAACAAACTCAGGAATCGGTTTCTTATCGTTAACCTGGTTATCATCTCCTTCATGATGCTCTTGGCTTTCGCTTCTATTTATACGATTACCTATCAGAACGTGCGTAGCGATATCGAATCCGAGCTGCATAGTGTATCCGAATTTTATCGCAAACAAGATGGCAAACTCGGAGAGCCTCGACAGGGGCTGGGCGGGGATCATCTACCTCAGCTCTCCAAGGGCAAAGCGAACCCACCGCCGGAACGATCGGTCTCCTTCTCCTTACAGACGGACGAGCAATGGAACATTATCGCTACGGACTCCCGATTCGATATGGACAGTGAATTCTATGAGCTTGCAATTGATAAAGCCGCTTCCGATCCTACGAAGAATGGCCCATTTACCTTGGATGGCAACAGATGGGCTTATACTGTACAACAGAATCAGGCAGGATACTCCATTGTATACCTTGACGTCACCGCCCAGCAGAAGATCGTTACGAATCTCATCTACACATTCGCTGTCGTCGGATTGGTTATGCTCATCGTTATTTTCTTTACGAGCCGTTTTTTCGCGAACCGATCCATTCAACCGGTCAAGGAAGCCTTTGATAAGCAGAAGCAGTTTATTGCCGATGCCTCCCATGAATTGAAAACTCCGTTAGCCGTCATTAACACCAATGCGGACGTCCTCTTATCTAATAGCGAGGACACCATTCACAATCAATCGAAGTGGCTGCACCGCATTAAATCGGAAACGGAAAGAATGAAAACACTAACTAACGATCTTCTGTACTTAACGGAAATGGACGATTCCAGAGCCAGCATGATCTTCACGAACTTTAACGTGAGTGAAGCCGTCGAGGGCATCATTCTAACGATGGAGGCCGTTATGTTTGAGAAGGATATTTCGCTAAGCTACAAGATTGAACCTAACTTGACCGTACGCGGCAACAACGAGCAAATCAAGCAGGTGGTGATGATCCTCTTAGACAACGGCATCAAATACACCAATTCCAAGGGCTCCATAGCTCTCACACTCAAGAAGTCGCACAACGACATTCTGCTAACCGTGACGAATACGGGAGAAGGCATTCCTCCCGAGCATCTCGAAAGAATCTTCGATCGCTTCTACCGTGCCGACGCCTCCAGATCACGCAAACAAGGCGGATATGGCCTTGGTTTAGCAATAGCCAAGTCGATTATTGAGCAGCATAAGGGAAGAATTTATGCCCGAAGTGTGCCGAATGAAACTACGTCGTTCTATGTTCAGCTTCCTTAGGGAAGCTGCTATCACTCTCATAAGCGAGCAAGTACGAGAACGGAAAGAACCACAACCTACTTTATCGGTTGTGGCTCTTTCTATTCGCTCATTATAATTACACCTGGACATTGGCAAGAAGAATCGCCTTACGAACAAACCCATCTGCTTGCTCTAGAAGCCTAGTCGCTTCTTCTACAGGGACACCAACTAGAATCATTACAATAGCTGTTTTGACATGATGGCCGGAGTCCTCATATGCTTGTTGAATCGTTTCTTCGTCAGCACCGGTAGCCATCTCAATCAATCGCTTCGCGCGAACAACTAGCTTCTTGTTGGAGGATTGCATATCTACCATTAAATTGTCATAGACCTTGCCGCTCAATATCATAGAGGCAGTAGTCATCATATTCAAGATCATCTTCTGCGCAGTGCCCGCCTTCATTCTTGTAGAACCCAACACGACTTCTGGGCCTACAACGGCTTCGATCATAATGGATGCCAAGTCTCTCATAGCAGAATTCTGGTTATTCGCAACGCCCACTACGGTCGCGTTAAGCTCTAGTGCTCTCTTCATTGCCCCGATTACATAGGGAGATCGTCCACTCGCAGATATGCCAACGACAACGTCGCGTTCGTTGACTTCAAACCGATCGACATCAGACTTCCCTAAATCCTCGTTATCCTCAGCTCCTTCAACCGCATTTTGGATCGCAGTTGGTCCACCAGCAATGACCCCTATCACTTGACTAGGATTAGTCCCGTAAGTAGGAGGACATTCAGAGGCATCTAGTATGCCCAGCCTTCCGCTCGTTCCGGCACCAAAGTAAAGTAGCCTTCCACCCACCTTGAAGCTACTTACAATAGCTTCAACAGACTTGGAAATCTCAGGCATGCACTCTTTCACAGCGTTAGATACTTTACTATCCTCAATATTAATCAACTTTAGAATATCAATGGCTGATTGTTGATCAATATGACGTGTATTTTCATTTTGTTGTTCAGATGTTAAGTGTTTAATGTCAATACTCATGAACAAATCCTCCTTAAAGTATGGCAAAGTTTAGCGATCCTATGGGCACGACTTACTAGGCGATCTTTCAGTGTCCCCAATCGTCCACTTCCCTTGCTGCCAGCAGGGCGGCTCCATAAGCGGGTGTTTGTTCGGCGGCAACAATCGTTGGCTGCTTCCATATAGCCTCTAACTGCTTCTTGTAAGTTTCCTTGTACAAGGAGGAGTGCTTGAATATTGAACCTGTTACAGCAATTGGAGAATTCGCAAACCAACTATCCTTCGTACGTATTGCGCCTGTCAGATTAGCAAGATCCGTTGCTACGCTCTTAATAATCTCTTGTGCCGCTTGATCATCAAGCTCCGCTGCTCGTATACACAGCTCTGCGGACTCCGCAATGTGCTTCTTTTGAATATGAGGTTGATATATATACGAACGAAGCTCTTGAGGAGAGCGGAGACCATACAGATCAGTAACTAGCTTAGTTAATTGTGTTGGTGGTCGTATTCCATCATAGGCGCTCATAACAGTCTGTAAGGTCATTAGACCAATCTCATAGCCGCTACCTTTATCGCCAAGAATATGCCCCCAACCTCCTGTACGAAAGTTGTGACCCGTTGGAGTAATCCCGTAAACAATAGCTCCAGTGCCTGCAATTGCAATAATGCCCTGATTATTACCTAGTCCGGCCATAAGCGCGATTTCTGCGTCATTCGTTACTCGAATGGGAAGATTAGGGGCTCCTCGTTCAACGAAATATCGTTGGACAAGCTGCAACATTCTTCCCTTTTCTTGCTCCGTATCTACTCCTGCCAACCCTAAGCATACGCCTTGGCAATGCACAGGTTCGAGGGAACCTTTATCATATAACTGATCTAATAGCTCTATGATATGGATCTGGGCTTTATCTAACGTTACGGCTTTAGGGTTGCTCGCCCCTCCCTTATATAAGGAAAGCTCGTAGCCATCCGCATCGACGGCAACCATTTCTGTTTTTGTGCCTCCACCATCGAAACCAAGCACATACTTCATTATGTCTCCCCCAAATTCTGGCATTGTATTTGAAACGGTCATAGGCTGGGAATGATAATATAATAATCTATATATACCTAGTTGTAAAATAAAATTTTATGAATATATCACATATTACGAATGAAACTAGTAACAACTGATTTAAGTATAAACGAAAATTAGCCGAGTTTACGCAACAACATTCAAACAAAAACCCCGTAAATACAAGGAAATATTCATAATTAACCAAGACAGAACGCTAATTATTCACTCTTATTTTACGTAAAAAAATATTTTATATTGAAATTAAATTTCAAAATGATATAATTACGATAGATTGAAACCAGATGGATCATAGAGGGGGCATGTGGGTTGAATAAGCAGGTGTTGGTTGGAGCCGACCAGCTTTCGACCATTGGAAGTAAGCTTTTAAAGGGCAAACGCTTTGCAGTACTCACAAATCCGACAGGCATCGACTCCAAGTTCCGTTCAACGCTTGATATTTGTAAAGAAATAGAAGGAGCCACGTTCAGCGCATGCTTTGCATGTGAGCATGGCTTGCGAAACGAGAAGCAGGCCGGTGTATTGTTCGAGGATGCGATTGACCCAGAGTATGGCATTCCTGTTTACAGTCTCTATGGATCAAATCGTCAACCAACTGAGGAAATGCTGCGGGATATCGATGTTGTTGTTTTCGATATTCAAGATCTAGGCATTCGGTTTTATACGTATTTGACGACACTGATCTACATGATGCAGGCATGTGCAAAGTATAATGTCGCTTTGATCGTGCTAGACCGTCCCAATCCACTTGGAGGTAACCACATTGAAGGGGGTATGCTGAAAGAGCCTTTCTTCTCAATGGTAGGTGCCTGGAAAATGCCGGCTATGACGGGAATGACTATTGGAGAGTTTGCAAGACTTGTTAACGGGCAGATGGATAAAGCTTGTGAGCTACAGGTTATCCCACTCGTTGGCTGGAATCGTTCCACGGAATTTCCCGATACCGGTTTACCTTGGATTATGCCATCTCCCAATATGCCTACGATAAATACCGTCCGGGTATATGCAGGTAACTGTGTTTTTGAGGGTACGAATCTTTCCGAAGGACGGGGAACAACGCGGCCATTTGAGATGGTTGGAGCACCTTGGCTACAGCATCGTAAGCTATGCGATTCAATGAACGATATGAAGCTTCCGGGAGTATGGTTTCAACCAGTCACTTTTTCACCCACATTTCAGAAACACGCTGGACTCCTATGTAATGGAATTATGACCTACGTAACAGATAAAACACTGTATCATTCGACAGAAACCGGTCTACGACTACTTCATCAAATCATGATGATGCATCCAGATGAGTTTGAGTGGAGGGGCAATGAGGACGGCCTACCCTTCATTGATATTTTGACTGGAAGCGATATCGTTCGTACATCATTACATCAGCCTAACGTATTAGAATCGATTATCGCGCAGTGGAGAAGTGATTGCGCGGATTGGGAGCAAATACGAAAACCTTACCTATTATATGAGGACGTCGGAGATAATGACTGAACATATGGATCTCGTGGGGGCTGCTTCTTGGCATACCTCTCCCTCCAGCTTGGAGGAGGTATGGGGGCCAATACGCGAGGCTGTCCACAATAGGCTAATTCCAGGGGCTGCCGCGGCAATTCAATGGAAGGGTAAACGAATCCGCTATGCCACAGGCTTGTCCGTGGATACGGACGAAGAAATGCTACCTGTGCGTTACGATACGATTTATGATTGCGCTTCACTAACCAAAGTTGTCGTAACATTGCCTCTCGTGCTCATGCTAATGGATCAAGGTAAGCTTCAGCTAGAGGATCATATCTCTAATATTGTTCCTGAATTTACACGCAACGAAGCCAAAGCGATGACGATCCGTCACTTGTTAACGCATACATCAGGACTTGCATCTAGCGGTGACTTTCATTCTCTACCTTGTACATTGGACAACTTACTTCATCGCTTGGGTAGTGAGCCGCTCAGTTTTGAGCCAGGCAAACAGGTTGTTTACAGCGATTTAGGGTTTATCGTACTGGGGTCTATCATAGCCCGTATGATGGATATGAGCATCGACCAAGCAGCTAAACGGTATATCTTTGACCCGCTTGGTATGAGGGATAGCTGCTTTTGCCCACCTTCTGACCTACTGCCACGAATTGCTCCGACGGAGATGTCACAGGAAACCGGCAAGCATTGGCGAGGCATCGTTCATGATGAGAATGCTCGAGCTCTTAAGGGTATAAGCGGCCACGCTGGACTTTTCTCTACTGCCGACGATTTGTTACAATACGCAGCATTATGGCTGAATAAGGGCTTTGTTAACAATCAATGCTTGATCTCACCAGCGACGATTGCAACCTCGATCGAAAGTCAGACTCGTAATCTGAGTAGCAGGCGCGGCCTTGGTTGGGTACTGAGGGGAGATCAGGCCGATGTATCCGGCTCCTTATTCTCGCATGAGACTTATGGACACACCGGCTTCACAGGTACAAGCCTTTATATCGATCCAAAGCTTAACCGGGCTGTGGTACTGCTTACAAATCGTGTGCACTATGGCCGTGGTCACAATATCACACAGCTAAGAAGTCATTTTCATGATGCAGCTGCTGCAATAACTAACGATATATAAATTAACCATACAACAGGAGGATTTCAAAACATGAAAACCAAAAAAGTGTCATTAGCAGTATTGGCGTTAGCAACTACAGTCGTCGTATCCGCATGTGGTAACAACAATACGAATAATTCCAGCAGCTCAGCACCTGCGGCCTCAGGATCAGCCGCAGTCGATAAAGTGAAGGTAAGTGTTACTTCTTGGAGAGCTGGCGATAGTGAAGTAGAACTGTACAAGAAGATTCAAGAGGAACTGAACAAAGTCGCACCAGAAATCGAGTTGGAGTATAAGGCTGTTAAAGCGACAGAGTACAACACTTCGCTCAGCGTAGCACTTAAGACCGATTCGGCGGCGGATATTATCCACCTTCGTCCTTATGCGGGTACCACGGCTCTGGCTGATGCCAATTATTTAGAACCGATCGACGGGCTAGAGGGCTTGAGTGTATTCACCGCTGACCAACTGGCTGCTGCTCAGGGATCAGATGGCAAACAATATGGTGTCCCTTATATGCTAAGTGCAACACAAATTTTGTATAACAAAGATATTTTCGAAAAAAATGGTTTGACAGTGCCTAAAACATGGGACGAAATGATCAAAGTTGCAGACAAGCTTAAAGAGAACAAAGTAACTCCATTCGCCTTTGGTTCCAAAGAGGGCTGGGTATTGTCGCTCATGCACGGTGCCATTGCACCGCAATTTTACGGCGCTGATTTCAACGAAAAATTCTTGAAGGGTGAAGCTAAGCTCAACAGCCCTGAATTTATAAAATCAATTGAAGCGATGAACAGCCTTAAGCCTTACTTCCCTAATAACTTCGAAGGCTTGGGAATGGAAGATATTCGCACCATGTTTGCAACGGGGCAGACGGGAATGGTCATCGACGGACATTTCGAAATTGCATCCATACAAGCCTTGAATCCAGATATCAAAATCGGAATGTTCCCGGTACCCCCAGTTGACGCAAATGGTAAAGCTTCCATTTCTACTTGGGTAGACGGTTCATTCGGAATTAATAAGAATTCCAAAAACAAAGAAGCAGCTAAAAAAGTTCTTCAATTCATGACCACCGAAACATACGGATCACTTATTCTTAATAGCACAAAGTCTCCTTCACCAATTCCAGGTGTATCGACCGACGATGAGCTAGTTAATGAAATTGCGCAATATTCTGCCACTAACGCTGTACCTTACTTTGCCGTCACTTATTTGAACTCGGGAAGCCCTACAACTAAATCGGCACTGGAGAATGCGCTTCAAGGTATGTATTTGAATGCTTTGACTCCAGAAGGCGTTGCTGAAGAAGTACAAAAAAGCTTGGACACTTGGTTTAAACCAGTAAGCAAGTAAGTTAACAAAAGCTCCTGTCCTGTCAGACTAGTCCCACAAAATTGCTGTCGCCTCTATGGGTTATGTGCGCTTCTATTAGGAACGTGCCTTGAGATGGCGACAGCTGTTTTTTCTAAAAAGTTCGATTAAGTTTTATTGCGAGGTGAGTTAGCTCTATGGAAAATGCCAATAACGCCAGATTGATTCGGAAAAAGTCGTCCTGGAGAAAACAATTAATCCACTTGATTCCGATTCCTGCCGTCGCTATATATTCGATATTCGTCGTCTACCCCATTCTTGCCGCATTTACCTATAGTTTATTCGAGTGGAATGGCATGACGATGGGCGAATTCAATAATTTTGATAATTTTATTACTCTATTTACTAAAGAGCCATTTAACACGATGTTCTGGAATGCATTAGGCCATAATATCTACTACTTCGTAGTGGAGATGGTTGTACAGAATGGGATCGCCTTCGGGTTGGCCTACATTATTTTCAAGAAAATAAAGGGTACCGGATTTCTAAAAGTAGCTTATTTCCTCCCGCGGTTGTTATCCATTATTGTCGTTGGCTTCTTATGGAAAATGATATTAAACCCGAATATGGGCATTCTCAATGTATTTTTGGAAAAAGTAGGTCTCGGTTCCTACGCACTTGCGTGGCTTGGAAATCCGGATACAGCTTTAACAGCAGTCGTATTGATCAATTCCTGGTTTGCTATTGGTTTCTTCATGCTTCTCTTCTTGGCTGGGTTGCAATCCATTTCGTCAGAGGTATTGGAAGCTGCCAAGCTAGACGGGGCTGTTGGATTCCGTCTCGTGCGGTCTGTGATTCTACCCATGATGTTCCAGCCACTTGTTATCGTTGTCGTAATGACGTTCATCCAAGCCTTTGAAGCCTTCGAGCTAGTATTTGCAATGCAGGGTTCAATGGGTGAGCCTTATTATTCAACAGATTTATTGGCAGTGTTCTTCTATCGCACAGCATTCGGTGGGAATGCAGGGGATTCGGGTGCACTTGGTATTGGTTCTGCACTGGCAGTTGTCATGTTTGTCATTATAGCGACGATTTCCGCCCTATTCATGTCCTATGTGAATAAAAAGGATTCGGCCTAAGAAAGGGGATCGCCTACATGAACTTTAAATTGTTAAAAAGAGGTATTCTATATACAATAGCATTCGTATATGCCGTTATTTCACTCTTCCCGATGTTCCTTATGATCATTTCGTCATTTAAGCCGAATATCGAGATTTTTACCAAACCGCTGTCCTTTCCGCTTAAGTGGACCGTTATCTCCTATGAAACATTATTTGTAAAATTAAACTACGCGAAATATATTGGTAATAGCGTATATGTAAGTATAGTGACACTTGCAATATTACTTATCATTAGTGTTATGATTTCATACTACCTCGCTAGATTTAACTTCAAATGGAATGGATTACTGTTTTTCTATTTTTTGATTGGAATGATGCTGCCCATTAAGCTCGGTCTCGTCCCGCTTTTTTTACTCATTAAAGATCTGGGCTTGGTCGATTCACTCTGGTCGATTATATTAATACATGTTGGAACAGGATTGCCGATGGCTATATTGATTCTGACCGGGTTTTTCCGGACATTACCGAAGGAGCTTGAGGAGGCTGGGAGAATTGACGGCGCGTCCAACATGGGACTGCTATTGAAGATCTTAGTTCCTTTAATGCGTCCGGCTCTTGGCACAGTTCTGATTATCAATTTTATTGGTGTCTGGAACGAATTCTTCTTCCCTATGATCTTTATCCAGAATGAAGCATTAAAGACGATTCCCCTTGGTATGATGCAGCTATTTGGTGAATTCACTACCGACTGGAGTGTATTGTTTGCAGGCTTGACCTTATCTTCCTTACCGATGATCTTAATTTTTGCTTTCGCCTCCAGGCAGTTTATGGATGGGTTAACTTCCGGGGCTGTTAAATAACAACACAACACTCGGAACAAGGGCTTGAACAGGAGGACTTATATGAACGGTGGGCTTGTGAGACTACGAGAAATACTGAATGCGATTACTCCTTCCGAGCGTAAGGTTGCAGATTTCATTATTCAAGATCCACACAGGATCATTGGGATGTCTGTCGCACAGCTTTCCCAGGAAAGCGGCGGCAGTCAGGCAGCTGTTATTCGGTTATGTAAGTCGGCAGGATTTAAAGGCTATCAAGAGCTAATGCTCAAAGTCGTAGGCGATTTGCAGGATGAGAGCAGCAGCGTAGGCTATCAAGAGTTTACACGTGAAGATTCTATAGAACAGATCATTGAGAATGTGTCCAACAATAACATCCAATCGATTCGAGATACGCTCAAAGTGATGACGGTTAAAGACGTGGAAAAAGCCGTTGAGGCCCTACAGCGTGCCAAACGCATCTACTTCTATGGGATTGGTGCATCTAACCTAATTGCCATTGACGCTCAGCATAAGTTTATGCGGATTAATAAAACGTGCTTATCCTTCTCAGATTCAGATCTTCAGCTAATCTCTTCCGTTATGCTAGAGAAGGACGACGTAGTCGTGGGGATTTCCTATTCTGGAGAAACGCAAACGATTATAGATTGCCTGAAGCGTGCACGCGGGCTTGGAGCTACAACGATTTCTATTACTCGCTATGGCAGTACAACGGTTAGCCAATTGGCGGATATCCCGCTTTACATTTCTTCTACTGAAACAGAGATTCGCAGCGGGGCTACCTCCTCCCGCATTACGCAATTGAATATGATCGACATTTTGTATCTCGGCGTTGCTAGTCGGGAATTTGAGAAATCAGTCGGTTATTTAGAAAAAAGCAGGAGTGTCGTGAAGAAATCGAAGAAATGATTTTACACCAGCTTCTACACCAAATTTTATACCAAAAGACAGAATAAGAGCGCTACCCGCGGGTATGCGCTCTTTTCTTCGCTATTCGATATTCATCTTACGTTATGCTTTATTTAATCAACTTGACCAAATCCTCAAGCATCCATTCCATTGCAGCAGTGCTGTAATCGTTCCATCTTGCGCTATCGACTAGCACGACCTTATCGTTCTTCACGGCAGCAATGTTCTTCCATGCGGAAGCTTTAAGAGTATTATACGTATCGATATCTGCCTGACCATCCACGAGGATGAACACGCGATCTGCACCGGCTGCATAATCAACGACAGCCTCTTCCGTAATTGCCTCCGTCTTCGTTACGGCAGCTTGTGCTTCCGTAGGAACGAAGCCGATATCTTGGAACAGTGGCGTAAATACGGTTGTTGCATGCTGATAGATCGCTTTGTTCCAGAATTGTAGAATAACGATTTTCTCACCTGCGAGGTTAAACGGCTTAAGTGCTTCTTTGGTTTGAGCCGCTTTGTCTGCGTATTGCGCTAACCATGCTTTTTCTTCAGCCTCTTTGCCCAACCAACCGGCGATTACGGACAAATGCTCCAGGGGGAGAAGTCCCCACTTCGTTGCGACTGTCGGTGCAATTTTTTGCAAAGCCTCCAGAACTTCAGGGGCAAAGTAGCTAGGAATGATGATCAAATCCGGTTTAAGCCCGAGAATTTTCTCCATGTCGGGTTCATCGCCACCGATACTTATAACGCCAGACAGTAAATCCGCCCCGTATTTACCTAGGTAGTAGTCATTCGTGCCAGCTGGCTTAATCCCCAATGACAGCACTTCACCCATATTCCCTAGCACAACGATCTTCTCCGGCTTTGTTGGAATTTCTACGTCCCGGTCTAGCCCATCCTTAATTGTCTTCGTTGTCGCTTCAGGCTCTACGGATGGAGTAGGTGAGCTACTCTCACTAGCAGTCGGCGATGCCGAAGGGCTAGCAGAATTGTTGCTGCTCGAGTTATTATCGCTACACGCAGCGGCAATAACGGAAAGAATGACAATAAGAATAAGTGCAAATGAGCGTTTTCCTGTTTTCAAAAAAGTTCCTCTTCTCTATTATGTAATTGCCATATTGATTGCGATAAAGTATATTAACAATAGTAAATAATAATGATAATCATTATCACTGTTGATCATTCTAATACATAACGTTACATATTGCAATTTTATTTCTACTAAAGGTGGCTTATATGGATATCTCCTCTAAGAAGGGGTCGTCTGAACCTCAACATCCAATACAAATTAAATCACGTCCCTGGGCTGCGATGTCAATTATTCTAATTGGACTCCTTGCCCTATTGCTCGGCTTGATGTTGTCCGTATCCTTTGGAGCGAAGGATATTGACCTGGCCACGGTATGGTCGGCAATATTCCGCTTTAATCCGGATCTAACGGAGCATCAGGTCATTCATGCGCTCCGGTTACCGAGAGTGTTGGCGGGAGCGATGGTCGGAGCAAGCTTAGCGGTAGCGGGCGCTATGATGCAAGGGATGACTCGTAATCCACTCGCCGATTCTGGGCTGCTCGGACTGAATGCCGGAGCTGGATTAGCTCTGGCATTATGCTTCGCTTTTTTTCCTGGATTGCCATTCTTATCTCTCATGTTATTTTCCTTCTTGGGTGCTACTCTAGGTGGTGTATTGATATTCGGCATCGGATCAATATCGATGGGTGGCTTAACTCCGATGCGATTGACGTTGGCGGGTGCGGCGATAAGTGCACTGCTGCTTGCCTTTAGCCAAGGCATTGCCCTACACTATCGGGTCGGTCAGAGTATGACGTTCTGGTATGCAGGTGGCGTTGCTGGGACAAGGTGGGATCAGGTCGAATTGATGTTTCCATGGATCATTGGGGGCTTAATCGGAGCGATGCTGCTGTCTCGCTTCATTACGTTACTTAGCTTCGGAGAAGAGTTTGCGGTTGGTCTTGGAATGCGTGTTCTGCCTATTAAGATCGCATTATTCTTCATAGTACTGATGTTGGCTGGCATATCTGTTGCTGTTGCTGGAGTGATCGGTTTCATCGGATTGCTCATTCCACATCTTACGCGAGCTTTGGTCGGCGTTGATTATCGCTGGATCATCCCATGCTCGGCGGTGCTGGGAGCTTTACTTGTTGTGGCTGCGGATTTTGGTGCGAGAATGATTAATATGAGCTTCGAGACGCCGGTAGGAGCGTTAATTGCTCTAATCGGTGTACCGTTCTTCCTCTATCTTGTTCGCAAGGAGAGGAGAGAGTTAACATGAATACGTTACGCAGTGAGCCACACAATCCTAAACAAGCACGGGCAACCGTATTTTTCATTACGATTGCGATATTGATCGCAGCTGTATTTATTATTAGTATGAACACGGGTTCGTTGAGCATGTCGCCACTGGATGTGATACGGACGTTGTTCGGACAAGGCACAGACCAGCAGAAGCTCGCCCTTTTTGATTTTCGCCTGCCGAGGATTGTTATTTCCTTACTCATTGGCGCAGGACTCGCAGTGTCCGGATGCTTGCTTCAAGGGGTCGTTCGCAACCCGATTGCCGATCCGGGTATTCTCGGCGTTAATGCAGGAGCCGGGGTTATGGTTGTTCTATTCATTACCTACTTCCCGAATAAGACGATCGCTCCTGTATGGCTTCTACCTTGCCTCGCATTCATAGGAGCTAGTCTCGCCGCATTGCTCTTGGTTATGCTCGCCTACAAGAAGAATATAGGCCTATCACCAACTAAACTCATCCTTTCGGGAATTGCAGTCGCAGCAGGTTTAAATGCCTTGATGATTGTCCTGACGATCCAGCTTGATTCAGATAATTATCAGTTTCTGGCGGCTTTCCTTGCGGGGAGTATATGGGGTACTGATTGGAGATTCGTAGTGGCGCTCTTGCCATGGCTTGTTATCATTCTACCCTTTGTTTTCTATAAGGCGAGGGTACTAGACCTTTTGAATCTTGGCGATCATATCGCGACAGGTCTCGGCGCCCCCGTTCAGAGAGCTCGTCTTACCTTTCTTGCAGCTGCGGTTGCATTGGCCGCATCCTGTGTGGCAGTTAGTGGTTCGATTGGCTTCGTCGGCTTGATCGCCCCACATATCGCTCGTCGACTCATCGGGACAACGCATAAAGTCTTACTGCCGGCTTCCGCGTTGCTCGGCGCATTGCTCGTTCTTATCGCCGATACGCTGTCTCGTGTAATCGACATTCCTGCTGGATTAATCGTTGCGATGCTTGGCGCCCCCTACTTCCTGTATCTTCTAGCGAAGATGAGATGATTTGCTTTCTAGTCCTCAACGGCAGAGCCTTCCGCTCGGCGTTTGGCCTAGTATGAATACATATTCGTGTACATCGAAAAGGGCACCCAAATGGGTGCCCTTTTGTTTAGTAGTTTATTCTTTTTTTTCTCTTTTACGGTGATGGAGTGTACATAACCGTGTATACAACTTCTGACGTTTTTCCGAGGCTATTACTCGCAACAATCTTGAAAGTATTCACGCCCGGATTCAGTGTCACATCCATACTAGAAGAATAGACCATCTTGTCGTTTACATACACCTTAGGATAGTTATCGTTCTCGTCGCTTACGGTCCAAGTAAGTGTGATCTTTTGCGATGCTGTTGATTCCGGCGCGTATCCTAAAATTAATCGCGGCCCCTGCGGCTCGAATACAATTGTACGTGACTCTTCTGTTATTGCACCGAAGCTGTTAACCGCCTTGAGCTTAATCGTATTTGTTCCCGGAACCAGAGAAACGACTGTAACGCTACCATAAACCTGCTCATCGTTAATGTACACTTTCGGGTAGCTATCGTTGTTGTCGGACACAGTCCAGGTCACTTTTACTGAATTTTTACCCGTCGTTGGAGCGATGTTACCTATAATTAGCGTAGGGCCACTGCTCGCAAACGTGACATTCGAAGATATTTCAGCTATTTTCCCTAGCTTGTTAACTGCTTTGACCGTTATTTTATTTTGCCCTGGCTTCAATGAGACGTTCATGCTAGTGCCGTATGCTTGCTCTTCGTTTACATATATCTTCGGATAGCTGTCGTTTTGATCCTTAACATTCCAGCTTACTTTAATCAAATCTTTGTTCGTCGTCTCTGGGAGCGGATCTACAATCAGAACAGGTGCCCCTCCGCTCAATACAACTGTTTTCGTTACTTCCGTTGACTTACCCATACTATTAACGGCTTTGAACGTGAATGTATTCGTACCTTCTTTAAGATTTACTATCGTGGTCGTGCCGTATTGCGGCTCTCCATTAAGATAAACCTTTGGTGAGCTATCGTTGGTATCTTGTACGGACCAGCTTATTTTCAACGTGTCCTTATCCGTCGTTGCCGGAACATTGAGCACGTTTAACACGGGACCATTCCCGCGGAAAATAACGTGTTTGACGACTTTAGTCGATTTTCCAGAGCTGTTCTCCGCAATAACAGTAATCTCATTGTCGCCTTCCACAAGATTAATCTTGGTGGAGCCGGAGGAAGCGTACTGCTTATCACCGTTAACATAGACGACTGGATTCGAATCATTACCATCTTTCGCCGTCCATGTGACGGTAATCGTTTGTTTGTCAGTCGTTTCCGGTATACCCTTCACATCGAGAGAAGGTGCCCCCTTCTCATATTTAACCGTCTTCGTCACCGTTTGTGTCTTGCCACCAGTCAACCGTGCAGATACGGTATACTTGTAGGTACCTTCTTCATTTAGACGGAAACCAACACGGAATGAGCCTTGTACGACTTCGGCTTCTTCGTTGTTAATGAATACCTTCGCGCCCTTGGTTACATCACCCGTGATGTAAAATGTGGGCGTTGCTGTCGTCTCAGCTACTTCAACATTTAGCGTGAGAGCTTGCTGGCTGTCTCCCGCTGCTCCCTTGATAACACGATAAAGTAGAGCTGCGGACTCTGCCCTCGTAACCGGCTGCTCCGGTCTAAATGTCCTATCGTTATAACCATTGATTAACTTATTTTCAACTGCTAGAGCTACATATGTGCTCATATTAGGTGAAATGTCATCCTGGTCGTCAAAGAGGTTAAGTATCTGATCATTCTTCAAATCATCCGGTAAATAACCAAGTGTCTTCACAAGAGCAACCGCAACATCCTCCCGCGTCGCTTTTGCAGTCGGGTCGAAGAAGGCTTTGCCCGATGGTGGATAATACCCCGTAAGAAACTCTTTGGAAGCTTCTATCGCCGTATAAGACCATCTTGATTTCGTCACATCCATGAACGTTGGCGAAAGGCTATCATTCGGCAAATCCAAATAGAAAGCACGGGTAATAATCGCGGCGAACTCTTCTCTTGTTACTTCTTTATTCGGTTTAAAAGTATTATCCGAGTAGCCCTTCACCAGCCCTAACTGGGCCATGCTATTGATTTCGTCCTCTGCCCAGAAGGTACCGCCGACATCCTTAAACTTAACTCCCTCTTCCGCATATGCAAGATACGGAAAAGCTAAAGTAACGATCAGTAGTAAAACTGAAAACATTCCTGCTCTTTTTTTCATGCTCTATGACACTCCTCGACTCCAATGAATTCGCACTTAGATAGAAAGGTTTATGTACGATAGTACTAATATAGCAAATGAATATTGAAAATTTTGTCGAATTATGTCACAAATTCACTATAATAATTGGACTACTAATAAAGCTCTAAATTGGCACTTTTCAACCTCCAATTTTCCTTGTAATCTATTTTACTAATTACTAGTAAACGGAAAACAAAAAGGAGACAAAGCCGATGAAAGTTGAACCTGTTATTTTGCAAGGAGCAAGTGTAACTCTTGTTCCAATGGAAGCTTCTCATATCGCCCCACTGTATGAATCACTGAATGCTCCGGAAATCTGGACCTATTCTCCTCCCGGAATGCGCACTATTGATGATATGAAAGCCTATGTCGAGACAGCTTTAGCGGAACGGGGAGGAGTGACTTTACCTTTCGTCATTCGAGACAGGGTGACAGAGCGTCTAGTCGGAACGACTCGGTTTGCAGATATTTCCGTCCCACATAGGCAATTGGAAATCGGTTGGACAGCACTTGCCCGAGAGGTGTGGAGAACCCGCGTCAACACCGAATGCAAATATTTGCTCCTACAGCATTGCTTTGAGACATTGGGTACGGTTCGTGTGCAACTTAAAGCTGATTCCCGTAACACCCGTTCTTTAAGGGCGATGGAGCGTATTGGCGCAACTCCCGAAGGCATACACCGAAGTCATCGAATTTTGAATGATGGCTATATTAGAGACACAGCTTATTATAGCTTCATCGCTTCAGAATGGCCGGAAGTGAAGAAACGGCTGGAAGGCATGCTTGCTGATCATGCGACCTTATCCAACTAACGCTCATCGCTCCAAAACAAAACCGGATGATCAGTGCGGAGTCTAATAAGCTCAGCACTGATCATCCGGTTATCTAATATCCTCATTCGTTGCCTCTATATACTGATTGGCGATCTGCTCCCCTAAGCTTCTGATCTTGTCCGCTACATGGGCTGGCTCAAGCACACGAACATCCGGTCCATAGCTGAGGATCATGCCATACATCCTTTGATTAATCGAAAAGCTAGCTCTGACTAGCAACGAGCCATCCTCTTGAAGCTCTACGTTGTCCAAGCCATAGGATTCCTCCACCCGCATTCTTAACCTAGAATGAAAACGAAGCAGAAGCTCAACAACAGGACCTCCATCCTTATTCCCCCACCGAGCGTCAAGCTCTTCCATTCGAACACCTCGGTTTTTGAAATGCTCCAAATGAATCCGTAATCCGCTTAATCTCGAAAGGCGAAACGTCCGGTAATCACTGCGAAGTCTACAGTAAGCATACAAATACCAGGCATACCCCTTCCAAGCTATCCCAATTGGCTCTACCTCTCGCTGTTCTCCGAGTCCTTCTGTAGTTGTATATAGAAACGATACGACAGATCGGTTCTTCGATGACTGGCGCAACAAGGAAAGAATGGACTTATCCTTCAATCCCCCTCCATGCCATAGGTTCGTATCAATGATGAGCGTTTCGCCCGCCTCTTCCATCTGGTTCTGCTCGGATTTAGCTACCAATGCCTTAATCTTGGTCAATAAGCCGTCCATTTCCTGGTCATCAAGCGACGCCTGTACACCCTTCAGTGCAGTAAGAATCGATTGAAGATCATCAAATGTAACGATTTGCCGATCGATACGAAACTGCTCCATGATTTCATAGCCCCCGTCGCTTCCAGTAAAGGAAACAAGAGGAATGCCCGCGGTATTAATCGTCTCCAGATCACGATAGATCGTCCGAAGCGACACCTCGAACTTATCTGCAAGCGCCTGAGCGTTAACCCTACGCTGACTTAATAGAACCATAGTAATCCCAAGTAGTCTCTGTACCTTCAAGACAACCCCCCCTTTTTACCACCCATAATTTTATTATGAAGCAAGAAAGCCGTCGATTATTTTCATAATACCGTACCGTCCCTGACATATAGTTGTCAACAAGGGTGGCTTAAGATGATTTCAGATGGTTGTTAACCAATCAATTCAGATAACGGAAAGGACTTGAAGCATATGGCAAAGCTGAATAACAAATTAGGAGTAATCATTGGAGGACTGCTGCTTGCTATTCTGATGGCATCTATGGATAACACAATTGTTTCAACGGCAATGGGGACAATCGTCGGAAAGATGGGGGGGCTCGACAAATTTGTGTGGGTCACTACAGCGTATATGGTCGCTGAGATGGCGTGCATGCCGATCTTCGGCAAGCTATCTGATATGTATGGACGCAAGCGGTTTTTCATCTTTGGGATCATCGTATTTATGATCGGCTCCGCATTGTGCGGAATGGCACAATCCATCATTGAGCTAAGCTTATATCGGGCTGTGCAAGGGATCGGGGCCGGTGCTATGGTTTCGATAGCGTTCACCATACTGTTCGATGTTGTTGCTCCTAAGGATCGCGGGAAGATGATGGGAGCATTCGGCGCCTTGTTTGGCTTGTCGAGTATTCTTGGACCCTTATTTGGTGGATACATCACTGATCACATTAGCTGGTCATGGATCTTCTACATCAACCTACCATTAGGCTTCATTGCCTTACTATTGATTGCATTGTTTTATAAGGAATCTGCAGAGCATTCGAAGCAAAAGATCGATTGGGCGGGTGCTATTCTGCTCATTGGGGCCGTCGTTTGCTGTATGTTTGGGCTTGAGCTTGGCGGCAAAACCTATGCATGGAGTTCTCCACAAATTATCGGCTTATTCACTGGTTTCGTCGTTCTGTCCCTCTTGCTTATCCTTGTGGAGAAGAAGGCCGCAGAACCTATTATCTCGTTCCGTCTATTCCGCAGCAGACTGTACACAACGAGTAATTTGGTCGCGATGTTCAGTGGTGCGGCATTCATGACAGCATCGATCTTCATTCCAATCTATGTACAAGGTGTTCTTGGCGGCTCAGCATCCAATTCAGCATTAACATTACTTCCGATGATGCTTGGCTCGGTGGTAACCGCAACGCTTGGTGGGATTCTGCTGACAAAGCTGTCCTACCGTACAATTATGGTTGGGACACTAGTCATGCTGGTTATAGGTCTTGCACTCCTGTCCCAAGTTACAGCAGATTCCTCCCGTCTTCTCATTACTGTGATTATGATTCTAATTGGACTTGGGATCGGTGCTACATTCTCGGTTTTGAGTACTGCTGTGCTTCATTCGTTCCCTATGTCGCAACGTGGGGCTGCGAGCTCAACATTGAATTTCAATCGTTCACTGGGTATGGCTCTTGGCATTACGATCTTCGGTATTGTGCAAAGCCATAGCCTGCTCTCGAAGCTCACGCAATCTTTTAACAAGGGAAATATGACGATCCCCAAAGACATGAATCTCAGTGATCCTCATACGTTGCTCATTCCGGAGCTTCGTCAATCGGTCGATACTCAACTGCTCGACACCTTGACCACCGGGCTATCGAGCTCTATTGGAACAACCTTTGCATGGAGTCTCATTCCCGCTGCATTGGCGCTAATCGCTGCATTCTTGATGACGAAGGATAAGATGGACCCCTATGCTGAAGTCGAAGGCGATAGAGAAGATGTAGAGGAAGCCATTACCCTATCCCTCATTTGATCTAGATTGCTTGCGAACTGCTTATGTCTATGCCCATTGGCCCCAGAAGGATGGGGAAATCCCCATAAGCATTGATTAGCATCTAGCCTTCCTTCTTGCACAAGAACGTTAAGAGCACTCTCTACTACTTTTCCCAACGGGATAATCAGCACCTGTTCCAGAATTTCAAGTTCTTCATCTATTGACGATAGCGCAGCCGTCTTAAGGAATGGGTTGGATAGCAGTGTGGGGTGGGCACCGCTATAATTTTTCTTGCCCACGAACACCGGAAACCGCAACAAAGATGTCGTATGAAGCAGTTGCTGATGCTCTTGAAATAGTCCGTCGCAGCTGGGTAGGTTCAAATAACGATGAAGGTGGATTTCGTTAAGCATATTGACCAAATTCACTTTCATCGTTCCCGCGAATCTCGCTGCTTCTTTTGCCTTCCCACATACCTCTTCATCCGAAAGCCCCTCTTCCAAAGCGGCTTTTGCTGCTTGTAAGGCTATTCTCATTTGTGTAAAGCCAGGCGTTAACCCTATGATCATCACCTTTGCCGAAGGATTGGTAATCTCATTGTGTGGTGCATAGTACATTTCAAGCTTCCCGTCGCGAGCCATTAACAGATCATCAATCAGTATATCTTCTTTCAATAAAACTTTACCGTTAGGGAGAGAAAGTACAACCTGTTTATATGTATCCAAATGGTTCGAAATAAGCATACATGTACTCTCTCCCTTCCCGTAATAATCTGTCTCCACACCCTTAGGATGAGCAGTAAAATAAAGGAATAACCGAACTTTATGTCGAATTTCTTCGTATGATGATGAGAATAACAAATAAAACGACTCTAAAGAATATAGCAATGATTATTATTATCTTCAGCGTTCTCATCAGTCTGCGATGGGCTTGGTCCACCATGTTCCCTTCAGCAGAGCACTCTCGTGCTGTAAATGGTTTACTCGACTTGCGTGGTTTGGACTTGGAGACATCTCCCTCTATCCCGTTAGATGGCGAATGGCAATTCTACCCTGAGCAATTTGTTTCTCATCAGGATGTGCAATCGGTAGAGAACCCACCCCGTTATATTCAGGTTCCAGGAGATTGGAGCAATGAGCTTACGAATAACACAGGTTCCTCATACGGGTACGGAACCTATCGGCTTCGCATTCTAGTCGATCCATTGCAGAAGCCTGTTTCATTGTGGCTTAGAAGCATACAGGCCTCATCTGTTGTGGAAATAAACGGGATTCCCGAGATTGCTTTCGGTAAACCCGCCACAAACGCTAAGGAGTACAAGCCCAAAAACGTCTCATACACAGCCTCCTACTCTGTAGATGACGCGACAGAAATTGAGCTGCTTATTCGAGTTGCCAACTTCGACGACCCCTACAACGGCGGTATCCTACGCTCCATTCGCTTTGGTTCTCAGGCATCGATTGACTACGTGCGCTGGTACTCCATCGGCTTCCAATTGGTTACGTTTATTGTTTTGCTACTGCATGGCTTATATGCTTGTATTCTCTACTTATTTAATCCTCGAGAACGAGCTTTGCTCACAACCAGCCTACTAACACTATCTATCGGAATAGCAATTATGGTCGGCCACGATAACATGCTCTTATTATGGATACCGATCAACTACACATGGGCAATCAAGATCAGGCTGATCTCACTCCTGTGGCAAAACCTATTTATCCTTCTTTTATTCCGAAGATTATTCTCGCCTCTTCAGCCCAATATGTGGCTTCGAGCATACATCATGGCTCTCGTTTCCCTAACCGGAATCTTGCTAGTCTCACCCGCTTCATGGGCAAATGGAATACTTGATTTAAAGATTTTTATCTTCTTCTATTTAATCCCGTTCACATGGTTTATTTATATTGTAGGAACTGCGATCTTCAAGAAACAAACCGACAAAGACGCCACCTTCTTGCTGCTAACCGCAGCAGGTATCATATCTAATTTGTTATGGAGCATAGCGGAGTCAGCTAAAGACATTACGACCGTATACTATCCTATCGATATCATTGCCGCCATTATAGGCTTCTCTGCTTACTGGTTCAAAAAATATTTCCGGCATTCTAGAGCAAACTCCCAGTTAAACGAGCAGTTAAAAGAAGCAGACAAACTCAAAGACCAATTTCTCGCTAATACGTCGCATGAGCTGCGAACGCCACTGCATGGCATTATGAATATCGCGCATACCGTTGTAACCAAAGAGAAGGGAAATTTGAACGAGAAAAGCGTAAAGGACATGGAGCTACTTATTACAATCAGTCGCCGCATGTCGCATATGCTTGGTGATCTTCTCGATGTCGCACGACTACAGGAGCATCGCATTTTGTTGAAACAAGAGCCCTTAAAAATACAATCGATCGTTCCAGGCGTAATCAGCATGCTTAAATTTATGATTGAAGGTAAGCCTATCCAACTGAACATGAATGTCACGGAATCGATGCCGCTGGTCATGGCCGATGAGCAAAGACTCGTGCAGGTGTTGTATAACTTATTGCACAACGCTCTTAAATACACGGAAGAAGGAACAGTCACCGTATCCGCGGAAATTCGAGAGGGACATGCCCTCATACACGTCTCCGACACCGGGGTTGGCATGAATGAGGAAACCCAGGCCCGTGTATTTCTTCCTTATGAGCAAGGGGAGAATGGGAAACACGATGGAAGAGGAATTGGTCTTGGTTTGAGCATCTGCACACAGTTGGTAGAATTACAGGGTGGTACTTTGACCGTTCGCTCAGAACTGGGGAAAGGATCTATTTTTAGTTTTGATCTGCCGCTAGCGAACGAATCGAATATCCCACTGTCGCAACAGCCTCTTCACCTCCAGCACATATCAGACAAAGCTGCGGACGAGCCCGTTGGATTGATTTATCCGCACACTGCAATTGGAGAAATCGCAGCCACGGTGCTCCTTCCACCGCTGTTGAATGAAGGGAAGATGAACATTCTTGCTGTCGATGATGATCCGGTCAATCTGAATGTGCTTGTAGGCATCCTTTCGACGGAACCTTACAACATCACAACAGCGACTTCAGCTCGCGAGGCATTGGAATTGTTAGGCACACAACAGTGGGATCTTCTCATTGCCGATGTCATGATGCCACAGATGTCCGGCTACGAGCTGACACAGAGAGTCAGAGAGCACTACTCCGTATCAGAGCTTCCGGTTTTGCTACTAACCGCGCGTAGCCAGCCCGCGGATATCTACACGGGATTCTCTTCAGGAGCCAATGATTATGTGAACAAGCCTGTAGACGCACTAGAGCTTAAGTACAGAATCCGGGCATTGACGGCACTTAAACAATCTATAAGTGAACGGTTACGTATGGAAGCCGCTTATCTTCAAGCACAAATTCATCCGCATTTTCTATTCAACACGCTTAATTCCATTATGACACTTAGTGAGATAGACACGGGGAAGATGCGGAACCTAGGCGATGCTTTTGCATCCTTTTTACGAATTAGCTTTGATTTTCTAAATACAGGGCGACTCGTAGAGCTATCCCATGAGCTGGAGCTTGCCGAAGCCTATTTGTTTATCGAGAAGGAGCGGTTTGGCAACAGACTATCTATCGTGTGGGATGTTGAACCGAACATTAACCTGCTTCTCCCTCCGCTCTCGATACAGCCGCTCATTGAGAATGCAGTCAAGCACGGCATCCTTAGTCAGAACAGAGGTGGAACGGTACATATTCGGATTACTCGCCAAGACAGCTTCACACATATTGAAGTCATGGATAATGGCAAGGGCATGGAACAAGAAAAAGTTATTCAACTGTTGAGTCCAACCCTGAAGGGAAAGCGCGGCATTGGACTTTCCAATACGAATCGCAGATTGACCCAATTGTATGGTCAAGGTCTGTCTATTCACAGTAAGCCCAATGAAGGAACAACCGTTTCATTTGTCATACCGGATAACCAATATAAATAGGATGAAGGATCCGCTACTTAGTTTCCACAACGGATGAATTGTCCCAACATTCGATGTTCTCCAAACCCTTAACGCTATCTTTATAAAAGATGGGATCCTTCCCTGATCGCCTCCGATCTAATGTTTTCAAATGTAACAGTAATTATTTCATACCTACTCCACCCCGTTATCAAGAGGAATACTTCAGTTAATGTCGAAATAAAGAGTTATGATGAAAACAAGAAAAATATGGATAATCTCGGTATTGTTTTTATTGGTAATTACCGGTTTCCGTTTGTTATGGCTGCAATATAACTCGGCCACTCATTCCCCGGTTGCGATTAAGGGTGTATTGGACTTACGGGACTGGGATTCTCTGACCGATCATTCCCTTACACTTGACGGTCAATGGGAGTTCTATCCGGGTACGCTCCTTCTTCAGAATGGGACAACCTCGACCGATGCCCACCCTTCGAGTAGGTGGATTCAAGTTCCAAGCAGTTGGACATTCGATGATCAGCCTTACGGTAACGACAAGTATGGCTTTGGTACTTACCGCTTGAAGATTCTGGTGGACCCCCTCCAGGGAGAGTCTTATGGCATCCGCGTGCCGATTAGTAAAAGCTCGTCGGAAGTCTACATCAACGAACGGCTTCTCGGTCATTCTGGTCAACCTGCCGAGAGCAAAGATCGTTACACACCGTTAGACGTTCCCTATACGACGTACTTTACCTTGAAAGACGAGAGCGAGATCGAACTCGTAATCCAAGTTGCGAATTTCGATACCTTTCGCAATGGAGGGCTAATCCGTTCCATTCAATTCGGACTGGAAAATCCGATGAGAAAAGACTTGAGCTTTTCCAGGGATATGGTTTGGGTCGCCTGCATTGCTTATGCGATTCACGTTCTGTACGGGTTCATCTTATACCTGGCAGGAGGCAGGGACAAAAAGCTGATTTACTTTTCCTTGATGATTGCGTGTATTATTCTCGCAACGCTTATCGACGGAGAACGGTTATTGTATACGTGGATTCCCTTCACCTTCGAGTGGAGTGTGAAGTTCATTTATGTCGTCATGCTATGCGGTGGGTACCTTCTACATCAATTAATTAAGGACAAGCTTCCGGTATTGTTGCGACGCCGGGCTTCTCTGGTTTATGAGCTGTTATGCGGCATTGCGCTTTTATCCGTATTTATCCTGCCCTTACCCGATGTGCTTGCACTGCAAGGCTTGTATTTCATTCTCATGTTCATCCCTTGCCTCGGAATGTCGATCGCGATGTACAGGTCGACGGCTAGAATAGACATGGATAACATCTTTTTGCTCTTGGCTGCCATAGCGGCGCTTAACAGCTTGATTTGGCTCGTCATTCTCAATACTTCCCAGGTCGTGGTGATCTCGTATCCTTTCGATCTCATCATCGCGATGATTTGTTTTTCTGCGTTCTGGTTCAAGCGCTTCTTCCGATTGTCGGAAGAATCTCATAAGCTGACGCATACGCTGCAACAGGCAGATAAGCAAAAGGATGACTTCCTGTCTACCGTCGCCCATGAGCTGCGTAATCCGCTTCACGGTATGATTAACATTTCGCAATCTGTCTCGGAGAGAGAGCAGGATAAGCTCGGGAGGAATAGCACCCACGACCTCCAAACGCTGGTCAAGGTCGGTCGCCGAATGTCCTTCATCCTGAACGATCTGCTGGATATGGCCCGACTGAAAGAAAACCGGATCAGTCTGAGCCTTGCCGGCGTATCCGCTCATGGTGTAGCATCAAGCGTCATCGATACGCTGCGCTTTATGACGGAAGGTAAACCGATCCTGCTGATCAACCGGATACCGGTCGACTTCCCGCTTGTTCACGCCGACGAGAACAGACTGAATCAAATCCTGTTCAATCTCCTGCACAACGCCGTGAAATACTCAAATGCAGGTGAGGTATCGGTCCAGGCTGACATCCACAATGGATGGGCGAGTATATCGGTTGCGGACACGGGCATCGGGATGAATACAGAGCTGCTGAGCAGAGTGTTCGTGCCCTACGAGCAAGCCTCGACGGACGGGGCTGCGCTTAGGGGCGGATTCGGACTGGGACTTAGCATTTGCAAGCAGCTCGTCGAAATGCATGGAGGAATTCTTGAGGTCCAATCCAAGCCGAATGAGGGCTCCGTATTCACGTTTACATTAAGGTTTATTGCCGATGGAGTCATTGACGAATCAGCGGAACGGCTAATAGCGGCCACCGATATCGAATCCCACATCGACAATGCACCCGACGTCCAGATGACTCCCTCTGCTGAACAGATTCATATCCCGTCTGCAGACCGAATTCGATTGCTAGCTGTCGATGACGATCCGGTTAATCTGAATGTTCTCAGAACGATTTTTGCAGATGAGCCTTATGAAGTCGTTTCCGCATTCAACGGCCAAGAAGCACTTAAGCTACTGGAATTCGGCATTTGGGATTTGATCATTTCCGATGTAACCATGCCGATCATGTCCGGTTATGAACTGACTGCGCGAATTCGAGAACGTTATTCCATCGCGGAGCTCCCCGTGCTTCTCTTGACGGCGAGCAATCAGGATAAGGACATAGAGGCGGGGTTTCTCTCGGGGGCCAATGACTACGTTACTAAGCCGGTGAATGCTACCGAGCTTAAGATCAGGGTCAGATTGTTAACGAATCTGAAGAGATCGGTGAACGAGCGATTACGGATGGAAGCCGCACTACTGCAGGCTCAGATTAAACCTCATTTCATGATTAACACGTTTAATGCAGTATCCGCTCTTAGCAAGATCGACACGGACAAGATGGATATTCTCGTTGAGGAATTGACCCAATATTATAGACTCGGCATTGATTTTCAGAATTCAGACCGGGCAGTGCCGCTCGACCGAGAGCTCAGGCTCATTCGTTCCTACTTGTATATCCAACAAGAGCGCTTCGAGGAAAAGCTTCAGGTCGTTTGGGAAGTCGATGCCGATGTGAATGTCTACATTCCTCCCTTGACCATCCAGCCCCTTGTCGATAATGCGGTTACGCATGGTCTATTAAAGAGGAACGCGGGCGGGGAAGTCCGAATTCGAATTACCGATCTCGGACCAGCCGTTGAAGTATGTGTTTCTGATAACGGCGTGGGTATCGACGAAGGAACTCTTGAGCGTATCCTGAACAGACAGACGAACGGACGCTCGGGAATCGGACTGCTGAATACGGATCGTCGATTAAAGCAGTTATGCGGTAGCGGGCTAAAAATTGAAAGTAGCCGGGGTTCAGGAACCTCGGTCTCGTTCACCGTATCTAAACATCAAAAGTTGTAGAGGAGTCGGAGCTATGAATTATACGATTCGCAAGTTGCGTCACCCTGATGATTATGTAGCCGTAGCACCGCTTCTCAATCTGATTTGGTCGGAGCCTACGACAGCCGAACAGCTTCGGGAGGATGAGGACAAAATTCCTCCGGGGCAGTTGCATTATGACGAAGAGGGCAAGCTGATGGGGTGGGATCGTCCCAAATGGGTCGTGGAAGACGAGCTCGGTCAAGTGATCGCCTACGCGATGGCATGGAGAGCGCCTTGGACGGAGGCTGGGACCTTGAGCCATAATCTTGTCGTTAAACCGGAGCTCCGGGGCATTGGCGTAGGCAGGGCATTGTATGCCACGCTTCTGGAATGGGCGTTGGAAGTCAAAGCCTCGCGTCTCACCGATAACATCTGGGAGTCGGATGAAAGGTCGATCGCTTTTGCGGAACGCCACGGCTACGTCAAAGAACGCCTCGCTTTCGAATCCGTACTGGATTTGGGATCGTATGTCTTCGACGACAAACTAAACGCATCCATCGACGAGGTGGAGCGTAGCGGCATAAGTTTCGTTACGTTAGCGGAGGAGCCCAGTGAAGAGAACGAAAGAAAGCTCCATGAGCTATATAAAGTCACTCACTTCGATATTCCGGGCTACTCCGGTGATTTCCCTTGGTTCGAGGAATGGAGAAAGTGGAGCCTAGATCAGCCAGGCTTCCGTCCAGAATGGATTCATATTGCCAAAGACGGAGACCGTTATGTCGGTGTTGTCACATTACTGCATAACGAGCAAACGCAAGCCATGTATCATGATTACACTGGGGTTTTACCAGAATACCGCGGACGTCGGATTGCGCTCGCTTTGAAGCTGCTAGGAATACGATCCGCACTTGCGAGCGGGGCCCCCTATATGAAAACGCACAACGACTCGATGAACGGTCCGATGCTACGTATCAACCGTGATTTGCTCGGATTCCGAGCGGAGCCAGGGAACTATAAAATGGTTCGCGAGCTTTAGTGGTTGTTTCTGGATTCATCGTAAAAAAGGGCATCCACTTGGATGCCCTTTTTTATCTAACCAATCCTAGATTTCTTTCAAAATGCCTTTCACAAGTCGAGTAAACTTCGTTCTTACTTGACCTGCTACCTCAATAACCTCTTCATGGTTGAGCGGTTGATCCAATATACCACAAGCCATATTCGTTAAGCATGAAATGCCAAGCACGCGAAGCTTAGCATGTGCTGCAACGATAACCTCGGGAACTGTTGACATCCCTACAGTATCCGCGCCCATGATACGAATCATACGAATTTCAGCAGGTGTTTCATAGGCAGGACCAGTCCACCAAGCATATACCCCTTGCTGTAATTCAGTTCCTTGCTCTTTCCCCACTTTTAGTGCGATCTGACGAAGCTCCGCATTATAAGCTTGGGACAAATCCGGAAAACGGGTTCCCAAAGCATCATTGTTAGGACCGATCAGCGGATTGTTGGCTGCCAAATTAATATGATCCGTAATGATCATAAGCTCTCCTGGCTTAAAGCTTGTATTAATAGCACCGCAAGCGTTCGTAATCAATACACTTTCAACCCCAAGTGCTTTCATCACACGAACTGGAAAAGTAACCTCGTCCAACGTATATCCTTCGTAATAGTGAAAGCGCCCTTTCATAGCGACGACGACTTTACCTTCCATCTCACCAATAACTAATTCATTTGCGTGACCCTCTGCCTCTGATTTGGCGAAATGAGGAATTTGATTGTAAGGAATGACTGTCGCATTTTCAAGCTCATCGGCAAGCCCCCCTAGACCAGAACCGAGAATCATACCGATGGTAGGATGTAGCTTCGTTTTACTTAATATGAAATCTGTAGCTTCAGAAATCTGTTGTAGTTGTTGCATAAAGGAAATGCCTCCTCGAATGTTCTTGGACAACCTTAACGGCTCTTTGGGAATAGGTTGTCCCTGTGCTGCAGTAGCCTTAGATTTCCCATTGATTCTAATATTATAGCGCATTTATAGATTCAGGCTATATCGCAGTTATACTTTGCCCATAACATGTAAATAAATAGAGGTAAAATCTTAATTTCAAATCCAAGTAACATTCAAAAAGGAGCAATATACGCTGCAGGAATACTGGGTAATTATCGTCCGAACCTTTGTGGCTTTCTTTCTCATGCTGATCATAGCAAGAATACTAGGCAAGCAGACAATTTCCAACATGACCTTTCACGATTTCGTTAGTGGTATTACACTTGGTGGCATTACCGCAAATCTAGCATTTAACGATAAAATAAATCACTGGTTTGCGATCATCGCATTATTGGTGTTCTTCGCTATCTCTTATCTGATCTCTGTACTTGCTTTGAAAAGCAGGGCGTGGAGCAGATGGGTTTCAGGTACTCCGACCGTGATTATTGAGAATGGAAAAATTCTCGAGGACAACATGAGGAAGATTCGATATACAATGGATTCCTTAATCCAATCTTTGCGGGAAAAGGATGTTTTCAATTTGCAGGAGGTCGAATATGCAGTATTGGAGGATCATGGGAAGCTTTCCGTCAAAAAGAAAAGCGAGTACGAATGGGTGACGCGGAAAGATTTGAAGCTACATGTGGATGCCCTCAAATCATTTCCGGTTGAGTTGATTATGGATGGGAAAGTCATCGAAGAAAACCTCGTCTCAAATGGGTTGACCCACCAATGGCTGGAGAAAGAACTGAAACAACGCAACAAGACCCTCCCTGATGTTTTTTATGCGGTGAGAGGGACTCAGGATAAGCTGTTTTTTGATTACTATCAAGATAACATTCAAAATCCGATCGATTGATAACAAAACCAAATCCTATTCGGTTTTGTTCCGGTGATAGGTTTCCATACTAGGCTGTCGCGATCTTCTGATCATACATACTCGACACTTGTCTGTTAATATCAGGCACCTGATCCGCTACCTTCTCCCAAGCCTCCACACAGGCGGGTTCGAAATGCGTGCCCTTGTGATCCTTTAAGAATTGCATGGCTTCTTGATGGGTCATCGCTTTGCGATATGCCCGATCAGAAGTCAACGCGTCATACACGTCCGCGACAGCTACAATCCTCGCCAAACGCGGAATTTGCTCTCCACGCAGTCGATCCGGATAACCTTCTCCATTCCATTTTTCATGATGTGAACGTATGATATCTAGCTCTTCCTTCATGAAACCGAGATTTCTGCACATCTCGTACCCCCGCGTGGGATGCATCTCAATCTTCGCACGTTCCTCTACTGTCAATTTACCCGGTTTATTCAATATTTCATCGGCGATTTCAAGCTTACCGATATCATGAATGATCGTTCCCTGTGCGACCGCTCGTAGTTGATCCGGTCTTATTTGCAGTTGTTCCGCAATCTTGAGCGCATAGACTGTAACTCTAAAATTATGACCTGCGGTATAGAGATCCTTGCTCTCCGTCGCGATCATCAACGCCTTCACGCTTGGTGAAATAGAGTTCGTAATTTGCTCGTAGGGATCAAGCGTGAACAAAGCACGCATCGCACCCGTTAACGACCGATTTGCCCCATACTGCTTAATGAGTCCACCTACCATAACAATCATAGAAGAAAGGAGCAGGAAGTGGTAGATCCACCAGCTAAGCCGCCATGATTCTCCCGTCACCATGATGACCTGGGAAACAATAAGCCACCCCGCACTGTACACAATTGCTATCTGCAGCGGAAACCTGGAATAGGCATAGGATTGAAAATAGCGGTACATGGTATGTAAATTAAGGCTTGCAATGACAATGGTTATTGCACCGTTCAATGGATATACGTCAAGCTTAATGAATTCAAGTAAATGAGGTTGTAGCATCACAAGAGTACCGAGTAACGCTAATATTGTCGTCCATACGGGGAGCAGCAGACGTTCATGCTTGGCAAAATAAACAACCAAACGATGATCAGCTGGAAAAGTGGATAGCCAGAGCCAGAAGGTCGTTGCAATAACGCTTAATGGGGCCATAACACCTGGAACATGAGTCTGATGAAGAATTAAATTGGGGGTAGATAGCCCATGCACCATAAATATTTCGGCCAAGGAGATAAAGGCTAATGCGAGGAAGCTTACTTTAATATTCCGTGTCCTTCTCCCCGCAACCCCAACCGCGAATGCGATTGTAACAGCTAATAAAGCAACTACGCTGACAATGTAAAAGTGACCATGTGGTAAAAATAATCTAACGTCCCATGCGGATTGCCTTCTTAAGTATTCATAGATGATATAGGGAATAAGAATTCCCGCCAAGGGTCCTGCTAGCCTACGCAACAGCATGCGACTATTCTCCTTTGAATACTTCTTATGATTCCTAAGTTATAAGTCTAGTATACAATCGAATTAGTATTGATAAAATAACTATTTTCGCCTAAACGTTGCACATTTCTACACCTACTGAAAGGACTGTCCACAAGCAGCATCTCCGCCTGCGGACAGTCCTTTCACAATTGTGTTTGCTATTCAATTAATCAATTAATTTAGCCTTCCTCAACATCCGCTGAACGATGGCAGCCGTTTCCGCTCTTGTGATTTCACTCGTAGGCCTCAAGCCAGCATCGCTGCCGTTGACGATGCCAATCTTCGCAGCCAAAGCAACAGATGGTTTAGCCCATGCGCTTATTTCTTCGTTCCCCGCAAACCTAGATAATGTTGCTTCGATATCAGTCGCGTTAACAGCTGTTTCCAGTCCCGTCAGCTTCATAGCCCGCATAATCAAAGCCATTGCTTCCTCGCGTGTGATCGTGTTCGCAGGACGGAATGTTCCATCCTTATACCCATTAATGATTCCGTATTCCTGCGCTTGCGACACTGCTCCTGCATACCAGTCGCTCGATTTCACATCCGTAAATTCAGTAGTGCCTCCGATGTCAGATAACCCTAATGCTCTCACGATTATTGCTGCGAATTCCGCTCGTGTCACCGCTTTATTCGGATCATAATGCGTTTCGTCAGCTCCATTGACGATGAGCCGCGAAGCCAAATCATTCACCGCATTTTTGGACCAATGATTATCCACATCCGCGAACGACACCTGATTGTTAATCAGAGCGTAAACACTGTTCGTTAAGCTATGAATGACCGCGAAGTACTTCCCGTCTCTTGATCTCACGTACGTAGGTACATGATGAAGCGTTCCATCCTCATGCCTCACAACAGCCGTAGTGACCTCATTCGGATTGACCCCGTTAGGCAGCGGAATTTCCCGCTTTATATACGAGATGAACTTACTTACTTCCTTTGTCTTTCCTTGATATGTGGCAATTATCCGGAAATCAACCGACTGCCCCACAAAGGTGAATTGACGTTTTCCTGTTCCATTTACATTCCATTTTTCCCCGTTTACACCGTTCTTCCCGATACGTACCTGCACGATAATATTCTTTAATAGGTCAGTTCCAAACTGTGCAGCAATACGGTCGATGCCTATTTCTGATGCGGGAAGAATGTAATTTCCATTAGGCGTGCGAATTTCCCATACGATATGCTTTCTTTCCATCGCTTTGATTACATCCCCGGGCAAAAACACGGATATGTTATCCACCATAGATGAGATATTCATACTGACGACCGATATCCCATCCCTTTTCTCCAGGAGATCCAGCATGCGGGTAGCATCTAATGTGATTGTCAGATCGTGCTCCCCTGTCATACTGGCACTCGCTATCCGATCATAAGACTGGTCACCGATCATCAACTGAATTTGATCTTGCAGTTGCGGCGGTTTCTCTTGATTAGACCCGGAACTAGACGAGCCTGAGCTAGATGATCTTCTATCCACCGTTACTAAATAGGTTTTCGTCATCCCATTCTGTGCTGTGACCACGATACTGATCGTGTTTCTGCCTACATTTAAGTTTACCTGAGCGGTGCTTATTTCCTTACCGTTCACTATGATTTTGACCGAGGCGTTCTCCTCATACACTGCTGCCGTCACAGATGTTGCGTTAGTACCGTTCGTTACACTAGCTGTGTATGAATAAACGCCTGTCTCGAACGTCGGACTAAGTGTAATTCCCGTTAATTTCAAGCTCCGCAGACTCGTATCTCCACTAAGGGGCATGGCGATGACTTCATTGGAGTACAAACTCTTTCCTCCTACACTGTTTGCCATGACAGTGAAGTAATAGCTTGTGCCATTGGTTAGACCAGATACCACATAGCTGTATGTTGTGCCGCTTACGCTTGCAATAGGGGTTTCTCCGTAAGAGCGAGAAGCGGTTCCCCCGTACACATTATAGTAGACGGCTCCCTCCACGCTTTCCCAGGTTAAGGTTGCCATACCATCGTCGTCCTGCACCACGAGTCCAACAGGGGCTGCTGGTGCTCTTGTAATTGTCACCGAATAAGCCTTAGTCGAACCGTCCTGCGCTGTCACATCCACAACGATCGTATTTTTCCCCTCGATCAGATTAATCGTCTCAGACTCTTGACCGCTTGTAACCTCTGTCTTATTTACTTTGACGACGGAATGTCTATCATGCACCCACGCCGTCACCTTGACTGACCTGATACTGTTAAATACATTCGCCGTATAATGTGTCATATCCGTTGTAAAGACTGGATTCAGACGCGTATCCGAAACGATCAAGTTGCTCAGTTCTGCGCTGCTGCTTGTTGTCCACTTAGCATATAGCCTCGTATTTCCCATGATTACCGATGCAAAATTGAAAGCTGTCGACAACCCTGCGTCCGTGTACCAACCAGCGAACGTGTAACCTATCCACGTCGGATCGGCAGGCTCCGTGGCCGTGCTGTTATAGCTTACCGCCTGGCTGTTCACGGCCGAGCCTCCAGTGCTATTGAATGTTACCGCGTAACTGCCCGTCGCCCATTTTGCATACAGTATCGTATCTCCAACGATCTTCTTGTTGAATAGGAAAGGCGTTGTGAACCCTATGTCCTCATACCAGCCTCCAAACGTGTAACCTGACTTCGTCGGGTCTTCTGCAGGTGAAGTGACCGTACCGTTATAGCTCACCGCTTGACTGCTCACTGTAGACCCATCGTCGCTGTCAAACGTCACCGTGTAACTGTTCGCCGTCCAGTTCGCATACAGAGTCGTCACTCCAGTGATCGGTGTTGTAAATTGGAAATGCGACGTAAAGCCTTCGTCCGTGTACCAGCCTTCAAACTTATGACCCGTTTTCGTCGGATCAGTAGGTGCAGTGGCCGTGCTGTGGTAGCTCACAGTCTGTTCGCTCACTGCCGTACCACCGTTACTTATGAACGTCACCTTATAATCACTTTGTTCCCACTTCGCATACAGCGTTGTATCCCCTGTAACCACCGTGGTGAATAGGTAAAGTGTCGTCAGGTCTACGTCCTCATACCAGCCTCCGAATGTGTAACCAGTCTTTGTCGGGTCTTCTGCTGGTTTATTGGCCATGCTATTGTAGGTCACCTCTTGAACGCTTACCGCCGAACCTTCTTTGCTGTCAAACGTCACCGCGTAACTGTTCGGTGTCCAGTTCGCATACAGCGTTATATCGTCCGTAATCGCCGTCGTGAAGGTGAAGACATTCGTCAAATCTACATCCGTGTACCAGCTTTCAAACGTATGGCCCGGTTTCGTCGGATCAATCGGTGCAGTAGCCGTGCTGTTGTAGCTCACAGTTAGTTCGCTCACTGCCATACCACCATTACTGATGAACGTCACCTTATAATCATTTTGTTCCCATTTCGCATACAGCGTTGTATCCCCTGTAACCACCGTGGTGAATAGGTAAGGTATAGTCAGGTCTACATCCTCATACCAGCCTCCGAATGTGTAACCAGTCTTTGTCGGGTCTTCTGCTGGTTTATTGGCCATGCTATTGTAGGTCACCTCTTGAACGCTTACCGCCGAACCTTCATTGCTGTCAAACGTCACCGCGTAACTGTTCGGTGTCCAGTTCGCATACAATGTCGTATTTCCAGTGATCGGTGTTGTAAATAGGAAAGGCGTTGTAAAGCCAGCGTCCGTGTACCAGTCTTCGAACATATAGCCCGGCTTTGTCGGATCATCAGGTGTAGTAACCAGGCTGTTGTAGCTTACCGTCAGAACGCTCACTAGTGCACCGCCGTTACTGTTGAATGTCACCGTATAACTCATCGGTGTCCACTTCGCATATAGCGTCGTATTCCCTGTGATCGCCGTGGTGGTGAATTCGAAAGGTGTCGTCAAGCTCTCTTCCTTGAACCACCCTCCGAACGTGTAGCCTGTCTTCATCGGGTCTTCTGCTGGTTCTGTGGCCATGCTATTGTAGATTACCGCTTGAACGCTTACCGTAGAACCTTCGTTACTGTCAAACATCACCACGTAACTGTCCGTCGTCCACTTCGCATACAGCGTCGTATTACCAGTAATCGGTGTTGTAAACAGGAAAGGCGTTGTAAAGCCAGCGTCCGTGTACCACCATCCGAACGTGCTGCCTGTATTGGTCGGAGCTTCAGGTGGCGTCACCTTGCTATTGTAGCTCACCGTCTGACTATCCACGGCCGTTCCTCCATTGCTATCGAACGTGACCGTGTATTCTATCGGCGTCCACTTCGCACGCAATACCGTATTTCCTGTGATCAGTGTGGTGAATACATAAGGCGTCATTAATTCTACATCCGTGTACCACCCTCCGAAAATGTTGCCTGTCTTCGTCGGAGCGGTAGGTTCTGTGGCCGCGCTGTTGTAGCTTACCGCCTGACTGCTCACGGTTGTACCGCCATTGCTGTTGAAGGTGACCGTGTAAATCGACACCCATTTCGCGTACAGCCTCGTATTTTCCGTGATCGCCGTGGTGGTGAATACGAAAGGCGTCGTCAAACCCTCATCCTTGTACCATCCTCCGAACGTGCTGCCTGTCTTCGTTGGATTGGCAGGCGTCGTTGCCTTGCTGTTGTAGCTTACCGTCTGACTGATCACGGTCGATCCGTCGTTGCTATCGAACGTGACCGTGTAAGTATTTATCGTCCACTTCGCATACAGAGTCGTATTCCCTGTGATCGCCGTTGTGAATACGAAGGCTGTTGTCAAACCTTCTTCCTTATACCACCCTCCGAACGTATAGCCCGTTCTCGTCGGAGCTGTAGGCGCCGTTATCGTACCGTTATAGCTCACTGTCTTACCACTCACCGTCGTACCGCCATTGCTATTGAACGTAACCGTGTAATTATTCAACGTCCACTTCGCATACAGGGTCGTATCCCCTGTGATCGCCGTTGAGAATACGAATGCTGTCGTCAAACCCTCTTCCTTATACCAACCTCCGAACGTGCTGCCCGTCTTCGTCGGAGCTATAGGCGCCGTTATCGTACCGTTATAGCTCACTGCCTTACCGCTCACCGTCGTACCGCCATTGCTATTGAACGTAACCGTGTAATTATTTATTGTCCACTTCGCGTACAGAGTCGTATTCCCTGTGATCGCCGTTGTGAATACGAATGCTGTTGTCAAACCCTCTTCCTTATACCAACCTCCGAACGTATAGCCCGTTCTCGTCGGAGCTGTAGGCGCCGTTATCGTGCTGTTATAGCTCGCCGGTTTGCTACTCACGGCTGTACCACCATTGCTATTGAACGTAACCGTGTAATTATTCAACGTCCACTTCGCATACAGCGTTGTGTTCCCTGTGATGGCCGTTGTGAATACGAATGCTGTCGTCAAACCCTCTTCCTTATACCAACCTCCGAACGTATAGCCCGTTCTCGTAGGAGCTGTAGGCGCCGTTATCGTGCTGTTATAGCTCACCGGTTTGCTACTCACGGCTGTACCACCATTGCTATTGAACGTAACCGTGTAATTATTCAACGTCCACTTCGCATGCAGTATCATACTTCCTGTAATCGGTATGCTGAATGTATACGGCGTATTAAAGGCTGCATCCGTATACCACCCTCCGAACGAATTGCCTATTTTGTACGGTTCTGGAGGTTTCACCGGAATACTGTCATAGCCTAACGTTTGGCCGCTCACGGCCGAACCTCCATTGCTGTTAAACGTTACCGTATAATTAATCGGTGTCCACTTGGCAAATACTTCTGTATTACTGGTGATCGCCGTAGCGAAATTAAAAGTCGTCGTCATAGCCGCTTCCTTATACCAACCTCCGAACGTATAACCCGTTCTCGTCGGATCGGCCGGTGCTGATGCTTTGCTGTTATAAATCACAGTCTGACTACTCACCGGCGTTCCACCGTTGCTGTTGAAAGAAACGTTAAATTTCGCTTTTTGAACATTGGCGATGCTTATATTGTCCAGTTTTAATCTAGATGGATCCAATTTATCTTCAAAAGTCCATAATATTTTAATCATACTTACATTATCCATTTTAAAAAGTGTACCTTTGTTTAACAACGTAGAAAGTTTAACCGAGCCTGTCCCCACACTTAAACTGGAGCCCCCTGCGTATTGATAATTATCGATTGTAGTCAGTTGTGCGCCTGTCGAGTCGAATAATGCAATGTGCACAAAACTAAGCTTTAGCCCATTCTTCACAGCGCTGAATCCTAAATCCTGAAACGTAAAGCTTCCGAGCACGTTAGTCCCTTCTGCTTTGAGTATAATTACCCCCGGATTATCCTTATTCAATTGCGTCTGCGGCCATAAACTCGTTCCGCTTTTTACAAGATCTTTGCTGACAAGAAACTTGTCTCCTGTCTTATTGTATACACTGTCATTTGCCACCAAGGTACCGCCGAAATCATAAGTACCGTCTGTTACTCCCGTAGCTACCGCGCCCACTGTACCCGGAACAATAGGAACACACATCAAAACTGCTAATAGAAACAGACAAGCAAATCTCATCTTTGTTCGTATGCTAGACTTCATAGAAGCATTACTTCCATCTTCCGTTCTTCCCCAACCTTTATCCATTATTGAATCTCCCCTCTATCTAAAAAGCCACTTCTCCGGAAGTATGAACCATCTATTGTACTAACCAATATTTTACTTGATGTTTATCGCTTGAATTATTAATGGATTATTAATGGATTTAACGGGTAAGCCCTTACTGCTGGAGGAACTGCCCCTATTATTCCGAACTAAAATGGGACATGCAAAAGACCGGATGAAAGCTGTGAGCTTTCGTCCGGTCTTAGTTGTCCTCTCCATTGCTAGTGGCATAGAAATTGTGGCTGGTATTCTAGAATGGGTTGGCTGGTCTATACTTCCATATACTTATTCCGATACTTTTTTATTCCATGGAGCGATTGTTCCCGAAACCCCCAGATTGTTCATTCGGCGAATGCGACCCAATTTTCTAGGTAGCACCTTCTCGATGGCTATTCCACGCTTGAGCTCCGGCATGCTTTTCTTCAAGCCCATTCGCCATTTCGTGTAGTAGCCTTTGGAAAAACCATAAAGTTTGGTCGACATCCAGCCTTTTTCTTTACTCGCCGAGAATCCATCCTTCAACCAAGCTTCCTTATGAAACTGACCATTCAGCCTATACCTTCCGCTTAATTTGAAAAAGTAATCAGCTCGAAGCGATTGAATATAACGATGAGCGAGCCATAATCCGATCGCTTCGCCAAGCCCTTTATGAGGGCTATCAACCGCTTGTCTGACGATTTTCTTGCCACCTAGATAAATATAGCGGTCTGCCATCGATTTGAATGGCTTTGATCGAGCTTCTCTAGTACCTAACTCTATTAAAACAATATATGCATTCGGGAATTTAGAACGTATGGACTTCATACTTTGTATCGTTTGGTTCATTCTTTCTTCGGGTGTAAATCGAGAACGGGTCTTACTGTACGACAACGGGGAAGGCACGAAATGAACAACCGACGTTATCAAAAACACAATTTTCTTCTGCATCACAATCGTCACCTCCAATGGATAAGTACACTGCCAGAATCATCCATCGCAATGGAAAACAGCATGTCTTATCTTATGGAAGAAAGGACGAAGATGTACGATATACGTGTCGGGGGGACCCTACTATTTTTACTTATTGGGTATCCTCATTTGAATCTACCTGTTCAAGCTTGAGCTCCGTAATCTAAAAATCCGTCAATCAATCAATCAAACAAACATCCGTTTACTGTAATGTTTTCCATAAACGGAGAAGGGCGACTGCCGCTTCCGCTCTTGTCGTTAATCCATCCGGCACGAATTGATTGCCTGCCCGTCCTTCTAGAATACCGCGGTCGCGCGCAGCCTCAACATAAGCCTTTGCCCAGGCTGGAATGCTTGCATCGTCAGAGAACGATGGACTTGTTGTACTCCTAGCCTTCCATTTCATTGCCCTTGAAATCATAGCAGCCATTTCTGTCCGAGTTACCGTTTGCATCGGCTGTAACGTGCCGTCCGGATAGCCGGCGAGAATGCTTTCGGCTACGGCTGTCTGGATGGCTTGTCGCGCCCACTCGGGGATGTTATCCCTGTCGCTGAAAGACACAGCGCTCGTCTCCGTTCGGATAGGGATTTCAAGTGCCCGCTGCAGCATAATGGCGAACTCCGTTCGCGTGACGTAGCGATTAGGCTCAAAGGAATGAGTGCTCACGCCCTCTACGATTCCCAATCCCGCCGCTTCGCAAATACTGGATTTTGCCCAATGCTTCTCAATGTCCGTAAATGAACATGCCGAAGTTGGCGGAGTCGTATTCTCATTCTTCGCAACGCGATTAATCGTTACGGTATACTTTTTGATCGTTCCATCCTCTGCCTGAACCGTTATCGCCAGCACGTTGGCCCCTATCGACAACGGAATGTTCTTCGTTCCATCGATGCGTTCGCCGAGTAGTTTGACAATCGCCTTGGATTGAGCGGAAGACACTTGGAACTCTACCTGCTCCGCGTCGGTAACTGCCGAATAATCATTAGTCCCAGGCGAAAATGCAGGCGATAATTCCAGTACTTTGCCGGATATGGTTATGGTTAATTTAGCTAAATCCGCTTGACCGGATGGCATTGACGATGGCGCTGTTGGCGTTGGCGTAACCGATGGCGTCGGCGCAGCACCTACTGTAACCGTAGAAGTTTGGCCCGAAACCTCTACACCGTTAAGATAAACGGTTAAAAGGTGATTGCGTGCGGTTTGGGTTGCGTTTGACGGTAGAGAGATCGTTGCTTCCGCTCTCGTTGCACTGTTCACAACCGCCGTGGCGGCTTTGACTCCGTCCACATACACGGTTACCGTCTGCCCGATCAGATGGGTGCCCGATATCGTCGCGATCGTACTGCCCCCGGCGCTTAGCAAGCTTGTAGGAGCGGCGAAGATCTCCGTAATTATAGGCACGGCTACCGTAAAGCTTGCGTTTGCTGCATCAAGCGTATTTTGAAAGACATTCCTCACCGCGTTCCCGGCAACAAGCATCTCGTAATCCCCGTCTTCCAACGTACCGTTAAAGCTTAAAGTGAACGTTCGGGAAAGCTCGTCATAGCTTGGCGTATAGGCTGAGAATGCCTGTCCGTCCTTTTGCATGCTGATCAGCGGCAGCGCATTGGCTGAATTCAGCAGAGTTCCGCCTGCGATCCAATACACGGCTTCACTGACGGAAACCGTAACCGCTGCAGGTGGCATAATGAAACGATGACCGTCTGTGAAGCTGCCGAAAGTCACGGTTGGCTTGGTCGTGTCGTAAAGCAAGTTCAACGTGTTGGATACTGTATTGGACATTCCCACTGTATCCGTTACCGCTCCTGCCGACACCATTACCGTTACGGCCTGACCGCTAGTCGTTGGGCTTACGGTAGCCGTATATGTCGTAGAGGTTACAGACACTAGATTCGACACTGTTCCATTTCCGATCACCAGGTCATCCTCCGTAAAACCATGGATGCCTTCGCTAAAGGTGATGGTTACGGGAAAATCAGCGTTTACCGTACCGCCTGCCGAGGTGGAAACCGTTGCTGTCGGCGCGGTATTATCTAGTAAAAAAGGATTTGAAACCGAATCGACGACATTGCCGACCTTGTCGCTAGCTCTAACGTGCAAGTACCAGTTGCCGTCACCGCTTGTTTGACTTAGCGTATCTCCATCGCCGAAGGTTGTCCATCCGCCAGCCGGCACAGCCGCACTCTGCGTCCACGCATATTGCAAGGAAGCGGAATCGACACCGCTTTCCGTATCGCTCACCGTGACTGCGCTTGCTGCGGATTGCGCCGCCGTAGCCCGACCATTAGCGCTAAACTGCACGCTCGGTTCCGTCTCGTCAATCGCTAGCGTAACCGTGTACGTTTTACTAGGCTTCAAATACGGCTCAACGCGAACGGGGATATCAAAGCTGGTCGGTGCTCCCGGTACGTTAATCGTCGCGGCGGTGCCGCTCGCGACCCATTCATCATTGACGTACAAGTCCGCTCGGGGCGTATTGTTAAGCGTCGCTGTGAGATTTGCGCTATTCGGCAAGGTATCCTTAAAGTAAGCCGTATAGGTTGTATCGGAGGATTGAAAGGATTCGTTGAACTCTCCCTCTTGTAGAGTTAAAGCGCTCAAATTGTCATTGCCCGGCGTAGTTGTTTGACCCTCTGAACCTCTTCCCCATCCTACTACGGTGCCATCCGCTTTGAGCGCGAGGGAGTGGAAATCTCCGCAGGCGATCGCTACTACTCCGCTAAGCCCTGTTGGCACGGAGGTTTGACCATAAGCGTTGGTGCCCCACGCGACGACGGTACCGTCCGATTTGAGCGCGAGTGAATGAGATGTCCCAGTGGCAATCGCCACCACGCCTGTCAGTCCCGTAGGCACGCTAATTGGATCATAAGTATTGAGCCCCCATCCAACTACAGTGCCATTCGATTTCAACGCAAGTGAATGGTTTGCTGCGGCGGCGATCGACACTACGCCGGTCAATCCAACTGGTGGGGTCACTTTACCATAGGAGGTATCTCCCCATCCGACGACGGTACCGTCCGATTTCAACGCGAGTGAATGATATTCTCCCGCGGCGATCGCGACCGCATCGGCGAGTCCTGCCGGAGGGATTCTTTGACCACTACCGTTGCTTCCCCATCCTACGACGGTACCATCCGCTTTCAGCGCCAGCGAATGATATAGTCCTGCGGCAATCGACACCACATCGGCGAGTCCCTCCGGTACGCTCAGTTCACCGCTGCTATTGAATCCTTTCCATGCAACCACGGTACCGTCCGACTTTAACGCGAGCGAATGATAGGTTCCCGCGGCAATCGCCGCCACTCCGGCGAGTCCCGCCGGAATAACGTTACTCCCCCCATAATTTACTCCCCATTCGACGACGGTGCCATCCGATTTTAACGCTAACGAATGAGCTAATCCCGCGGCAATCCGATCGCCTTTGACAGGTAAAGAAAAAGCCGCCGGAACGGTCGTTTTACCATAATTGTTGCTTCCCCATGCAACGACGGTGCCGTCTGCTTTTAATGCGAGTGAAAAGTGTTCTCCCGCGGCGATGGACACAACATCGCTTAATCCTTGCGGAACGGTACTTTGCCCGTCATTGTTTTTTCCCCATGCAACGACGGTACCGTCCGATTTCAGCGCCAGTGAATGATATAATCCGGTAGCAACCGCCACCACATTCAAGAGTCCCGACGGAATGATGGTTGAATTATCACTATTAGCTCCCCATGCAACAACGGTGCCATCCGCTTTCAGTGCAAGCGAATGATAGGCTATGGGTCCTGTAGCGATCGATACCACATCCTCGAGCCCCCCCACATTCGTTTGACCGTTGATGTTGTATCCCCAAGCAACCACAGTACCGTCCGATTTTATCGCCATCGAATGAAGGGCTCCGGAAGCGATCGACACCACATCGGTGAGCCCTGTCGGAACATTCCTTTCACCAAAGTCGTTGCCTCCCCATGCAACGACGGTGCCGTCCATTTTCAGCGCAAGCGAATGAGTGGTTCCTGCGACGATCGACTTCACTCCGGCAAGTCCACCCGGCACGGATATTTGACCCTCAACATTTCTCCCCCATCCGACGACGGTGCCGTCCGCTTTCAGCGCAAGCGAATGAAAATAGCCTGCGGCAATTGACACCACATCGGACAGTCCTGTCGGTATATTCGTTTGACCCCAACTGTTATCACCCCAACCGACGACGGTGCCGTCTGCTTTTAATGCGAGCGCATGATGTCCTCCAGCTGAGATTTGTACAAACTCGCGGCTTCCCCCCTCTATTTGCGCCGCATCTGCTGAATGGTTACCTAATGGAGCGATCAAGATGAACAACAATACGAACACCAAAGCTAGGTGAACATTCTTCCATTTTATCAACGATAACATATGTACTCTCTCCTCAATTCCCATTTCCGATTTTGTCGAAGTTCCTCGGATTGAATCATAACAGACCGCTATGAAAGAATTATGAAAGAACCTCCAATCCCGTCGTACGACGGGATTGGAGGCTTCAGTAATTTCTGTTATAGGTAGTCTGAGGATGGATTGCTTTGAAAACTGAAAAGATCAGGAGCCAAAGCATCTCCCAATCGCGCAGTGATTCATAATGATCAACGAAAATAATCGTCCTTCGACGTGAAATCGAATCCATAAGCTCCCTCGCAGTCGATCGTCGGTTCCCGCTGTGACTTGTGTCCGAGCTCGTTTGGCGCAACATCTCAGAAACGATATGCGCTGATGAAGCCTTACAACGGTTGCCATCTACGCAGTTCGGATGTCCATCTCCCCTAATCATTAATCAGATACCACCAATTGTATGATTATACAAGGATTACTTGTTTCGCTTGTCGAATAATAGTCCAGGACATGACTATGACCGGATTTCTCTATTCAGTTGAACAGAACATATCATTTGGGAGTGTGATTAAAGATATGCAACCCATTCTCATTGTGGATGATGAAGTTGATATCCGCCAATTAATCCGTCTACATATCGAACGGGTAGGCATGCAAGCGGTAGAAGCCGAATCTGGGAGGGAAGCTATCGCATTGCTGCAGAGTTGCAGCTTTGACCTAATCATTCTAGATTTGATGATGGACGACCACAACGGATTTGAAGTGCTAAAGTATTTGCATGAAAATCAATTGGACATGCCTGTCATCGTCCTTAGCGCAAGAACACAAGTGCAGGATAAAATCATCACATTAGGTTTAGGTGCCGACGATTACGTCACGAAGCCTTTCAGTCCGCTGGAGCTGATTGCTAGGATTCAAGCGAATATCAGGCGATATCATCCTAAGAAAAAATACCCTACTAAGACGCTAAAATTCGACGATATCGTATTAAACTTGGACACTTATCTTCTTGAATGCTACGGGTCGATACATCGTTTAACATCCTTGGAATTTGAGCTTCTCCATCTATTTATGCTTAATCCCGATCGAGTTTTGACAAAAAAAGAAATTTATCGGCACATATGGAAGCATGATCATTACGATGAAAATAACTTGCGCGTTTATATCAATCGACTGCGTAAACTTCTGGATAGTCCCTCTTCACCTGGTAGACACTTTCAAGCGATTCGGGGAATCGGCTACCGATTCTCAGGTGATGAACTATGAGGCTACGCACGAAGCTATGGTTAATTGTCATTGTTAGCATCGTCCTTAGCCTTACGCTTTTTATTACTCTTTCCCTGTGGATGGGTCAGAAGTTCAACAATGGGTACGACTTAAAGTCTCTAGACAAGGTCATCGAGACTACGCTCGAACAAATCCAGGCTGAGCAAGCATTCACGAAAGAACAAGCCCAACTCACTCTGGACAACATTCACAAGCAGCATCCACAGCTGCGATTCGAGTGGCTCGCCTCGGACGGCATACCCATCTATGACACCTCTGGGCAGTCGACTCCTTACAGCTTCAAAGAACTGACAGAACGTTTTATTTCCATGCCCACCCGTCAATGGGCCGACGGGCAACCCATTACATTCGCAGCTTCTGCCGACAAAGATGGGCAATCCTATTATTTGCTGGTCAGTCTGCCAGGTGAAGCCATGAATCCTGGGCAGTTGTATATTTTCATCCGCAATTACGAAGCTTTATTCAGGCTTGCTTTGCCGCTTTTGCTAGCTTTTATAACCCCTTACTTACTGTCCTTATGGTTTTTTTCGAAGATTAACCGCCGTCTTCGCAAGCTCGACCATGCGCTTAGTCAAGTCAATCTAAGAGGCAAGGATATCATATTGCAGGATAACGCCAAGGATGAAATCAGTCGACTTAATATGCATTACAATGAGATGACCCGAAGAATTAGATCCCAGATCAATCAGATCGAACAGTTTGAGATCAGGCGTAAGGTGCTTCTATCTAATTTGTCCCATGACCTGCGTACCCCCTTAACGATGATCCTTGGATATGCCGAGACGATTCGATTAGGACATTATGATACCGCGGAACAATTGAAATCAAGCGCCAAAACAATTCTGAAGCATTCCCGATACATGGAGAGCTTGCTCAAACAAATTCTGGAAGTATCCAGGCTGGATACAGATGGAATACACATTAGATATGCCCATGAAGATCTATCTGAGCTCGTTAGAATCTTGTTAGCCGATTATTTTTTGATGATTGATGAGAAGACAGTCACCCTTGATTTCCATATCCCCAGTACAGAGCTGATAATCGAAATGGATGCTACGCTAATTGAGCGAGCCATACGTAATTTACTGGATAATGCGATTCGTTACGGAAACGAAGGACACTATCTCGGTGTCCGCTTAAATGAAGAGGGAGAAAATGTGCTAATAACGATTACCGACAAAGGTAAGGGTGTTGCTCCTGAGAATCGAGATCTCATTTTCGAACGCTTTTATCGCAGCGATGGAAGATCAGGTCAAGGACTTGGTATTGGTCTCTCAATTGTGAAGGAAATTGCTGAAGCCCATCAGGGTAGCGTTGAAATGTCGAGCCTTCCATTTGTAGAAACCGTGTTTCAACTCAGATTGCCTAAGAACAGAGCAAATTAGTCCGATTGAGGTTGAAGATGCCTTAATAGGCATGATATAATTCTAAATGTTAAACATTTCATGACTGGAGTTGAAAGAATAATGTAATATTTCTTGCTCACGATAAAACAGTAAAAGCGATATTGATCGCATGTTTTATTTTGTATGCAAGAAAGTTACAAACTCTTTCACTCAAACAATATATCCTTATCTACCTCCGTAATGGGGTGGATGAACTGTATTTATTTGAGCTACAAGAAGGTAACTTTCTTGTGGCTTTTATTTTTTTCATACAGGAGGATAATGATATGTCATTAATAAATGTTACAAACCTGACGTTTGCCTATGAGGGAAGCTACGAGAACATATTTGAAAATGTAAATTTCCAAATCGATACCGATTGGAAATTAGGATTCACAGGAAGAAACGGTAGAGGTAAGACCACATTTCTCAATCTGCTACGCGGTAAATATGAATACAGCGGAAATCTTTCAGCTAAAGTCAGTTTTGATTATTTCCCGTTCCCTATCGCAAACAAGGAAATGAATACTCTTGATTTGATCAGCGATATTTTCCCAGACTATGTTCATTGGGAATTAATGCGGGAATTTTCATTACTACGGGTTTCTGAGGATGTTTTATATCGCCCATTCGATTCATTGTCTAACGGAGAGCAAACGAAAGTGTTACTGGCTACCTTATTTATTAAGGAAGATCATTTTCTGTTAATCGATGAACCCACCAATCACCTTGACATGAGCGCAAGAAAGCTTGTCAGTGATTATCTCAACACCAAGAGCGGGTTTATTCTGGTGTCTCACGACAGATCATTCCTTGATAACTGTGTAGACCACATCCTTTCAATTAATAAGACCAACATAGAAATCCAAAAAGGTAATTTTTCAAGCTGGTGGGAAAATAAAAAGAGACAAGATCACTTTGAGCTTGCAGAGAACGACAAGCTTAGTAAAGACATTAAACGTCTGTCGGACTCCTCTAAACGAACGAGCAACTGGTCACACGAAGTGGAAAAGACCAAAAACGGAACAAGAAATTCCGGTTCTAAGGTTGATAAAGGATATATAGGTCACAAGGCTGCTAAAATGATGAAGCGCTCTAAAGCCATTCAGCAAAGACAGCAATCTGCTATTGATGAAAAATCTAAACTCCTTAAAAATATCGAAAGCTCTGACAGCTTAGAGATTTCGCAGCTTACTTATCATAAAAACCAACTTGCTGAACTTGTTGATATTTCAATCTATTACGGCGAGAAAAGGGTTTGTACCGATGTAAGCTTTACGATTGAGCAGGGTGACCGCATTGCGCTTTCGGGCAGTAACGGCTCTGGAAAATCAAGTATCCTTAAACTAATTTGCGGCGAGGAGATCAACTATACAGGTACCTTCCATAAGGATCATCAGTTGAAAATATCCTACGTATCACAGGATACATCCCATCTTCAAGGTAATTTATCTGACTATGCTGCAAACTTCGGAATTGATGAGAGCCTTTTTAAGACCATTCTAAGAAAGCTTGATTTTTCCAGAAATCAATTTGATAAGGATATATCCGCTTTTAGTGGAGGACAAAAGAAGAAGGTGCTCATTGCAAAAAGTCTAAGCGAAAAAGCTCATTTGCACATTTGGGATGAGCCGCTTAATTTTATTGATGTTATTTCTCGCATGCAAATTGAAGATTTACTACTTGAGTACTCACCAACGATTCTTTTTGTCGAGCACGACAGGGAATTTTGCAACAATGTTGCAACTAAGCTCATTACTCTCTAAAGCGCTAAATTTGAAGGCACCCTTCTGGGTGCCTTTGGTTTACATAAAGCTTTAACTGTTTAAGAACCCAGGCTTCATGAAGCTGGGGTCTGGGTATTTGTAAAACCCTTCGCCCGTTGCACGTCCGAGCTTTCCTTTATCGATATACTCCAATTTCAATAACTGGGCAACCTTTTCAAACTCTTGATTACCTGTAGCCTGCGCCTTAGCTTGTCCGATATTGTAAGCCGTATTAATGCCCACCACGTCCAGAATAGCGAAAGGACCAAGAGGTGCCCCCGTTGCGACCATCCATGTTTTATCGATCGTTTCCACATCTGCGACTTCTTTAATTAGGAGCTTTTGGGCAGCTTCCAATAAAGGCACTAACAAAGAATTCAAAATATAACCTGGCTGTTCTTTATTTAACGGCAAAGCAACCATCCCGATGGCTTTTGCGAAGTAGATCACTTCATCGAACACTTTCTGATCTGTTCCTGGATGCTTCATAATTTCGGCCGTATTGTTTTTCCATATTTCATTTGCAAAGTGTAACGCTAGAAATTGTCCCGGTCGACCCGTCGCTTCAGCGAATTGGCTTGGCAATAATGTTGAAGAGTTCGTCGCGAAGTTTGTTTGATCGGGAGCCACTTTTCCTAACTCTTTGTAGAAATCCACTTTTAGTCGAACAACTTCTGGAATCGCTTCGATCACGAGGTCTGCTTTGGCAACCGCCGCCGATAAATCGGAGTGAAAAGAAATGCGAAGATCAACCGCATTAACCTCCTCTTCAGTAACCCCCAAATCCTCTTGATAGCGCGGTTTCAATTGTTCGATTCTTTCTTTCGCGCGCACTAATACTTCATCATTAATATCGTATACGGAAACATTGAACCCTTTGAACGCAATTTGGAATGCGATCTGGCTCCCTAGAACCCCGCTTCCGGCAACGGTTATATGCTTATAATTCATAGCCATTCTCCTTTTATCAATTTTCACTTTAAACTAAGATACCCCTACCGACTGAATCACATGCTTAAGCAATAAGCACATAAGAAATCATTCGTTACTTGAACAATGATCCGATTTGGGAAATTCAGTTCACTTGACCATATACCCCTATGGGTATATTATAGGTTATAGAAACAAAGACTTCCGTTATTGCAGCAAAAAAATTTGAAAAATTATATACCCATATGGGTATGCACATGTAAAGGATTATTAAAACACATACTGGGGGAATGCTTGAATGACTGCAAAGAAGAAAACGACAATTGTGTTATTTAGTGGTGACTATGATAAGGCAATGGCAGCATATATCATCGCAAATGGAGCAGCAGCTTATGATCATGAAGTTATCATTTTCCATACCTTCTGGGGATTAAATGCTTTACGTAAAGATGAGCCATTGACCCTGAAAAAAGGCTTCCTTGAAAAGATGTTTGCAAAAATGATGCCTAGAGGCGCCGATAAGATGGGGTTATCCAACATGAATTTTGCCGGTATGGGTCCCAAAATGATCAAACACGTTATTAAGAAGCATAACGCTATGACTCTTCCTCAACTCATTGAGATGGCTCAAGAGCAAGATGTGAAGCTAATCGCTTGTACGATGACAATGGACTTATTAGGGCTACAGCAAGCAGAATTATTAGATGAAATTGAATATGCAGGTGTGGCCGCTTACCTAGGCGATGCCGAGGATGGTAACGTAAATTTATTTATCTAATAGAGGAAATTTTTTTGCTGCCCATTTCAATACCCCCATACGTATATAAATATTAGGAGGCACACACATGATTAAGTCAAATTCCGTTTTAGATGCAACAGGGTTAGCTTGTCCAATGCCCATTGTAAAAACTAAAAAAACGATTAACGGGATGGAACCAGGTCAAGTACTGGAAATCCAAGCAACGGATAAAGGTTCAACCGCTGATATGAAAGCATGGTCAGAAAGTACGGGGCATCAATATCTAGGCACGATCGAAGAAGGAAAAATTCTCAAGCATTACTTGAGAAAATCAAGTGGAGAAGAACTAACAGAAACGAAATATGAATCTATTATTTCAAACCATGAGCTTCAAGCTCATTTAGAACAGAACAAAAATTCGATTGTACTTGATGTACGCGAAGCAGCTGAGTACGCATTTAATCATATTCCTAGTGCCAGGTCGATACCTCTAGGGGAACTAGATGAACGTTTAGGTGAATTGGATCACGATGACGAAATTTTTGTTATCTGTCGTACAGGCAGCCGAAGTGACTTAGCCGCACAAAAACTAACGTCGGCAGGCTTCAAACAAGTAAAGAATGTTCTGCCTGGGATGAGCGAGTGGAATGGCCCTGTAGATTCTACAACATGAGGGGGAACAATTGTGCCAATCAATCAAATGACAGCTACAGAAGTGGCAAATAGAGTGATTAATAAGAACGAATTATTTATTTTGGATGTGCGGAATCAAAGTGAATTTAAGGATTGGAAGATTGAAGGGGAGAACATTGAAGTCTTTAATTCCCCTTACTTTGATTTACTCGATGGCGTTGAGGAAGTTATGGTCCATATTCCAACAGACAGAGAAGTATTAGTCGTTTGTGCCAAAGAAGGCTCATCCGTTCTGATTGCCGAAATGCTGTATGAAGCAGGGCTTACGGCAGTGTCTTATTTAAAGGGCGGTATGAAAGCATGGAGTGAACATCTAGAACCTGTCAAAATTGGGGATTTGGATAAGGGTGGCTCTATTTATCAATTCGTTCGTCTTGGTAAGGGTTGTTTATCTTACATGGTCGTTACTAACGGTGAAGCAGCTGTTATTGACTCCACAAGAATGACGGATGTATATATCGACTTTGCAGATCATATCGGTGCACAAATAACTCATGTATTAGATACGCACTTACATGCGGATCACATTTCGGGCGGCAGACAAATTGCTGAGAAAACAAATGCAACCTATTGGCTACCTCCTAAAGATGCAACGGAAGTTACATTTGAGTACCAGCCATTAGAGGGCGGGAATGTTGTAACCATTGGGAATACGGCCATAGACATTCAAGCTCTGTATTCTCCAGGTCACACAATTGGTTCCACATCATTCGTTGTAGATCATAAATACTTGCTTTCAGGAGATATTTTATTCATAGATTCTATCGGTAGACCCGACTTAGCAGGATTGGCTGAGGACTGGGTTGGGGATTTAAGAGAGACGCTTTATCGTCGTTACAGAGAGTTATCAGACGAGTTAATTGTATTGCCTTCCCACTTCATGATCATTGAAGAATTGAATAACGATGGCAGTGTTGCTAAGAAGTTAGGGACGTTATTTGCCGAAAATCATGGACTAAACATTGCAGATGACAAAGAATTTAGAAGTATGGTTACAGGCAACCTGCCTCCACAGCCCAATGCGTATCAAGAGATACGTGAAACTAATATGGGGAAAATAACTCCAGACAATGAACAACAACGTGAAATGGAAATCGGACCTAACCGTTGTGCAGTTCGATAATTCCGTAATCATGATGTTAATAAACGCTGATTACAAAGGAGAGTTCTAGTGGACATTACATTTATCCTGACTATCTTTTGTATCGGGTTTATCGGATCCTATATTTCTGGGATGCTCGGTATAGGCGGCTCCATTATTAAGTATCCCATGCTTTTATATATCCCCCCACTATTCGGTCTAGTCGCATTCAGTGCACATGAGGTATCTGGGATAAGTGCTGTCCAAGTCTTATTTGCTTCGATTGCCGGTGTCTGGGCCTATCGTAAGGGCGGTTATTTAAACAAACCGCTCATCATCTATATGGGTGGTAGTGTGTTAATCGGAAGTGTAATCGGAAGTTTGGGATCTCAATCCATGTCCGAAAACGGGATTAACATTGTTTATGGGGTGCTCGCTTTAATAGCGGCAGTCATGATGTTTATTCCTAAGAAAGGAATAGATGATATTCCTCTGGATCAAGTAAAGTTCAACAAATGGATTGCCGCAATTTTAGCTTTAATCGTAGGCTTAGGCTCAGGTATCGTGGGTGCAGCAGGGGGCTTCCTATTAGTTCCGATTATGCTACTCGTTCTAAAGATTCCGACAAGAGTAACCATCGCATCTTCGCTTGCGATAACCTTTATTTCATCGATCGGGGCAACAGTGGGAAAAGCAACAACTGGCCAAGTGGATTACTATCCTGCGTTAATCATGATAGTAGCCAGTATCATTGCATCTCCACTCGGCGCAAGAGCTGGGAAAAAAATGAACACAAAAATCCTGCAAATCATTTTAGCCGTCCTTATTCTAGCCACTGCCATTCAGATTTGGGTAGGTATTATAGATTAAACTCCGATGTGGGATTAAGCCTACGCTAGTGCCGAGCTACCGGCTCATGCGTCAGGCTTTTTCTTTCGTTTTTCTGTTGCGATACGGTTCAGCGTAACGGAGCTATAGATATTTTTAAGGTTTTGTATCCACTTTGTCTATACGCGACTTTTCTTAATGAAATATTAATGAACTTCCAAAACGACGGCTCTTTTCGAACATTCGAGACCCTATTCTTGTATTATTTTTCCTAATAGGTTTGATTCAATTAAAGAGACAATTATTGTTACGGAGAGAGGGTGCAACATGAGTCAAATTCTAATTGTTGATGACGAACCGACCATTCGTGAGCTCATTCGCATTCACTTGGAGCGAGCGGACATGGAAATTATAGAAGCCGAGTCGGGACGGCAGGCGATTGAGCGGATCCAGGAGCATCCCATTGAGTTAATGATCTTAGACTTAATGATGGATGATGGGAATGGCTTCGAGGTGCTTCACTACTTGCGCAAAACCAGTTCGCAATTGCTCGTTATTGCACTTAGCGCCAGAAGAGAGGTACAGGATAAGGTGGACACACTCGGCTTAGGAGCGGACGATTATATCACAAAGCCATTTAGTCCGATGGAGCTGGTTGCTCGTGTTCAAGCCCAATTAAGGAGGTATAATTCCCTTACTTCGCAACAATCCGAGCTCATTCGATTGAACAACCTTGTTCTCGATGTAGACAATTTGGTTCTGGACAATGATGGGGTACAGCACCAACTAACTGAGATTGAATGCGAGCTTCTGCAATTATTTATGACAAATCCCGATCGCACGCTGACCAGGAAGCATATCTATCAACACATCTGGAAACATGAAAATATTGATAATAATAACTTGAATGTTTTTATCAACCGGCTTCGCACAATGCTCGAAGACACTGCCGATTCTCCCATACACCTTCATTCTATACGGGGTATCGGATATCGTTTTTCAGGAGATGGACGATGAAAAGTCGCTTCGTTAATGACAAGAGCGGAGTGGACGGATACCCATTCAGCCAGGTTTGCGAGTCGCTACGAAAATATTCCCCGTGGTTAAACAAAATCACCCTCATAGGGGTGATTTTGTTGATCGTTTATACAGCAATTTCCCACCTATATTTCGTCAAATCTCTCATCTGACATTCATGCCCGTTTATACATCTTTTCCGCTTCAAGAGGACTCTCTTTTGCCGTCACATGGCGCGGGATGACCCGACAAACTTGAACTGGTCCACCGAATACAGCTGACCTATACTTTTCAACATGCTGCTTGGGCAAGGGGCGGTTATAATAGCCGGGTACATATTTATTAATCATTTCCTGAAGTACATGGGTGGCTTCATCCAAATCTGTGATTGGCTCTGCTTGTCCAAATATCATTACGCTCATATATGCCGTATCCGTTTTGGCAGGTACCGGATCCGTAATGGTTCCGTAGTCCTCACATACCGTAAAACATACCTCTGGATTTTCACTCATGACCTGATTACGTCTTCCATCTCCAGCTCCGTGAAAATAGAGTTTCCCCTCAGTCCATACATAATTAAGCGGTACAACATAGGGGCGGTTCCCATCAACCAACCCAAGATACCCCACTCTTGCTTGGTGAAGGAAACTTTCAATTTTCTCTTGATCCAGGCATTCCCTGATCTTGTAACGAACAGAATCCATTTCAAAATCTCTCCTTTCACACCTAAGATATTCATCCCATTCCAAGGGTCTTAACTCCGAGACTCTTCTAGAGTTCAGCAACGACCAGATTGCAAATACCAGCGTTATTACGGTAGTATAGCAATGAATGGAGTGCGTTTACATATCCAAACATCAGGGTTTTAAACAATCCATAATTAATTAGATAGGGTTGGAGCTTCTATGTGGAGGTATGCACGATGTTGAAAGTTATTCGTAATGATAAGAGACCGATCTGGCAGCAATTGCTTGATCAAGCGATTCATAATATTACAAACGGAATCTGGGCTCCAGGAGAATTGCTAATTCCTTCCCGCGAACTCGCTCACCTGGTCGGTGTCTCCCGCTCAACTATACAGATTGTCTATGAGGAATTGCTAAGTCGAGGTTATACGGTTACGTCCCGTCGAGGAGGAACCCGAGTTAGTCAATGGAATCAAGTCACTGAGTCTACGGAGGAAATAGTAGCACATGGCCCCATCCCCCCCTCACTTCCCTTGTTGAACTCAGCAGTTGATCAATTACATGACTGGTTTAGAGGCAAAGATCATCGAAAAGTGGATATTGATTTTAGTCCCCACGAACCTTATTGGGATGAACAATTTCAGAAGAACTGGCGACAATCGCTTCACCACGCATCCGCTGCAATGGATTTATCAAACTGGGCTTACGGCAATCCCTATGGTTTCACACCATTACGTGAGCAAATTCAGCGTTATTTATCACTTGAACGAGGCATCCATACCCAAACAAATCAGATTCTGTTGACCTCAGGAGCTCAGCATAGCATTGACTTAATCGCCCAATCGCTTTTATCTGATGGGGATACTGTCTCTGTAGAAGATCCCGGTTTTCCAGCTGCCTGGATGGCGATGAAATATCGGCGTATGAATGTGGTGCCCGTTCCCGTTGATGAGTATGGTCTTGTGGTTGAGTGTATACCCCCACAATCCAAACTGATTTTTGTGACCCCTTCGCACCAGTGCGCGGTCGGGGTCGTTATGTCGGAGCCTCGTAGGCAACAATTGCTCCATAAGGCCGCTCAAGAACAATCCTGGATTATTGAGGACGATTATGATAGCGAATTTCGATATCGTGGGGAGCCGCTTCCAACGCTGTTTAGCCAAGCACCCAATAATACCTTGTACCTCATGAGTTTTTCTAAAATGATTGCTCCAGGTATTCGTATTTCGGCTATCGTTGGATCAGTCGAGGCAATTGCTCAACTAGCGAGGGTGCAGGAACTGACTTACCGTCATCTTCCGATTATGGATCAGCTAACACTAACCCATTTCATCAAGAATGGGCATTTTATGCGCCATATGCGAAGAGTCAGAAATGTGTACCGACGAAGACACGAAGCCATGACAAAGGCTATTATGGCTAGTGGTTTAGGAGAGCGTTTCACACTAAGTGGAGTAGAAACGGGATTGCATATGTTACTTGAAGCTGAAGAGTCATATGATGAAGAAACCGTGACAAGGCTAGCCCTTCAAAAGGGAATACGTGTATACCCTCTTGGACCGTATTGTTTGGAAAGCAAACGAAAGGGATGGGTATTGGGGTTTGCACAAGTAGATGAAGCATCAATTGAGCGGGGGATTAAGCGTCTTGCGGAGTTGATCTTATAGCCTTCACCTTCACAAGCTATTTAGCGTCACGAAGCCGTACGGATGATCATCCGTACGGCTTCTATCGGTTTATTCTGCTTCTGATGTATGGATTACTTCCAGATCTCTTCGGCGATTTCTTTGATGAACGCAAGCTTACGCCATTGCTGTTCCTCTGTTAGGTGGTTACCTTCCTCCGTGGATGCGAAGCCGCACTGCGGGCTCAGGCAAATTCGGTTCAGATCAACGTGTTGCTTCGCTTCCTCGATACGTTTCAGGATATCTTCCTTGCGTTCAAGCTCACCGAATTTGGAAGAGAACAGTCCAAGCACGACCTGCTGATCATCCTTCAGGAAACGAAGCGGCTTGAAATCGCCTGCCCGGTCGGTATCAAACTCCAGATAGTAGCCTGAATAGTTATTAATGCTCAGGAGCGTTTGCGCGATCGGCTCGTAACCTCCACCTACTCCAGCATAAGTCGACACGTAATTTCCACGGCAGACATGTGTCGTTACGACGAGATCACCCGGCAGACCAGACACAACGTCCTCGTTCAATATTGCGAGTTCATTCGCATATTCGGCTACATTCATGCCGGCCTGCTCCATGTAGGCCATGAACTGTTCGTCGCAAAGCGCTCCCCATGTGCAATCGTCAATTTGAATGCTACGGCAGCCTACTTCATAGAAGGCCAGGATCGACGCTTTGTAAGCTTGGGCAATATCCGAGAGAAGCTCTTCCCGATTCGGATAAATTGCCTTTGTGCTTTCCTGATTCTCTATCCGGTCTAGCTCAAACAGAAACTGCGCAGCGGCAGGAATCGATTGACGCGCAACGACATCCTCGCCTGCCACACCTTTTAAGAACGCATAGTGCGAAACAAAAGGATGGCCGCTGTAACTGATTTTCCCAGTCACTCGGGCTGTTTCCGGTCTAGATTGAGCACCATTGAATTGGTAACCTTGGTCAATGATTGTCCGCTCTACACCGTCAAGTCCCCAGAAGAAGTCCAGATGCCACCAGGAACGGCGGAATTCGCCGTCGGTTACAGCTTGAAGGCCAACCTCTTTTTGTTTCTGTACGAGCTTAACGATTTCGGCGTTCTCCACTTCCTTCAGCTGCTCAGAAGTAATTCCGCCGTGCTGGTGCTGTAATCTGGCCTCTTTCAACGCACTGGGACGTAAAAAGCTACCAACGATATCATATCGAAACGGGGTAACCGTTCTTTTTTTAGGTTCGGTTTGAATGCTCATAGGTTAGTCTCCTCGTAAATTCATTGTAAAATTAATATAGCATAACCAATTGGTTATACTGTTCTACCAATGAACTATAGCACGTTATAGTTATTAGCTATAACAAGCTAGACATTAAGCCCCTGAACCACAAGCAGACAACCTATTCTAATCTTCACTATTCAGCTTTTTATACAGGTTTGCTAGCAATGTCCGCTCCTGCTCGGTTAACATTTCGAATAAGTTTTTACGCAGCTTTTGCCCCTCAAGCGAAGCTCTATTAAGGACATCGGTACCTTTGTCGGTCATGCCCAAATAAATAATGCGACGATCAGACTCATCCACTATTCTGACGGCTAACTTCTTCGCAACAAGTTTTTCCGATAAATAACTGAGCGTAGGAGGGGTAAGCCCTAATATTTTTGCAATATCCGAGGGCCGGCTCTTTCCATAATTCTTTAGATGCCCGAGCACAAGAATATGAGAAATACCGAGGTCCTCATTGAATGTTTTGTTCCACTGGATAATCATTCGGTTAGTGAACTTATCCATATTGTGTATGAGTTCAAAAAGGGTCTGCTCTTCCATAAAATCCTCCTGGGTAAAAAATAAACGACAGCCCCCAATGAAGATTAAGGGCTGTCATAATTTTACACGCTATTGGGCGGAGTATCCACCATCAATAACGATCTCAGAGCCTGTAATGTAAGAGGAATCATCTGAAGCCAGGAACAGCGCCGCTTGGGCAATATCGATAGCTTGACCTAAACGTTGCAGAGGCGTTGCCTGGATTAACCGGTCCACCAGATCCTTTGAAGTGCTTAAAGCTTGAGTCATTGGTGTTTCAATGATCCCAGGGAATAGAGCATTTACCCGAATCCCTTGACGGCCAAAGGTTGTAGCCGCAGCTTTAGATAAAGCGCGTACCGCACCCTTAGATGCCGAGTAGTGATTAAAGCCTTGGCCGATCAAAGCCGTATACGAAGAAATATTGATGATGGAGCCTTTCTTGTGGGCTGCCATGTAAGGAGCGACATGCTTCATTCCGGCGAATGGGCCAAAACCATTTATGGAGAGCATTTTCTGCCAATCCTCAGCATTGATTTGCTCATATGGTTTTTCAGAAGAGATGCCAGCGTTGTTGACAAGAATATCAATTTTACCAAAGCGATCATTTATTTCCTTTGCCAGCGCCTGCCAATTCTCATCAGAGGCAACATTCAATTTCATTCCATGGACATTCTGTTTCTGACTCGCCCTCTCAAGCGCTGCCTCATTAATGTCTGCGGCGATGACGATGGCGCCTTCTTGTGCAAACAAATCAACCATTCTTTCACCGATACCGGAAGCCCCACCGGTAATGATAGCTACTTTATTATCTAATCTTCCCATATCACATGCTCCTCACTTTAATTTCATTAATTCACCCATTAGTTGTTCCGGCTCATATATTGTTCGAAATCAGGGACGGTTGGGTTGGCAATATAATGTCCGCCCTCTACCTGAATCGTCTGTCCGGTAATAAACTTGGATTCATCTGAAGCTAGGAACAGAACAGTATGTCCAATATCATCCGGTTCTCCGTGATAAGGCAGCGCATTATATTTCGCGAAAATATCCAATACCTCTGGAGGCATATTATTCTTGGCAGCTGGCGTCAAAATCAATCCAGGTGCGACAGCATTACAACGAATGTTACTTTTCCCATATTGTGTTGCGATATATTTAGTAAGATTTACAACAGCCGCCTTCGACGCCCCGTATGCAACCCGAACAGCATCTCCAGTAAAACCCGCCATGGAAGCTGTATTGATGATCGATCCTCCACCCGCCTCAATCATATGAGGAATAGCGAATCTGCACCCTAACAATACGCTCTTTAGATTAACGTTCATGAGCCGATCCCACTCATCCAGATCAACGTTAAGAACATCCTGATCCTTCATTAGATTTGTTGAGCCGACATTGTTGAACAGGGTCGTTATTTGACCAAACTGCTGTACCGTAAACTCAACAGCTTCCTTAATCGAAGCTTCATTTCCGGCATCGAGAAATATGCCCACTGCCTCTCCGCCTTGGGCTTTAATATTCTCGGCAGCTTGTAGAGCCCCGTCCGCATTAAAATCGGCAATGACTACTTTGGCTCCTGCTTGTGCCATTAAGTTAGCAGTAGATAAGCCAATGCCTGAAGCGCCTCCCGTGATAAGCGCTACCTTGTCTTTCATTCTCGCCATTATTCGTAGGCTCCTTTCTTTTGGACACCCATGATTTAATATGCCCCTCTAATACTTAGATGTCTAAGTATTAGATAGCTAAATATTATCAAATTATTTATCCCATTGCAACGGAGGCGCTTAGAATAAAAAAGGCGGTTCAGGACTAATATCCTAGACCGCCTTAAATTGTCCATTGGGTACTGCCCTAAATTTAATTTGTACAGTGTCCCAAAAGAAAGATTGCCTCACCGTTGAAATAAAAATCGCCGTCCGATTCCCGACAGGGATCGTGAACGGCGACAATTGTAGAGTCATCAAGTAAGCAGCAAGCAAAAACCGGTATACCTTTGCAATGCTAATAGGTCAGCTCCGCCAGCACCTTGCCAAGTCGGTCAAGCTGCTGTTCATTAGCTTCTGTGCAGATCGGCTTAGCTTGTTCAAACTCCTCTTTTTTCTTGAAAAGTTGACGGAAGGTGACCCTAGTGCGCCCTTCGAAGCTCTCGAAGGTAGCAGTTATCCGAAATTCATGAAAGTTTATATGATCAAGCACGATCCGCTCCGGCGGCACAATCTCAACAAAGTCGTTATGGTTAGGATAATCGACACCATCCGGTCCGTGCATGGTAAACTTCCACGTGCCTCCCGGTCTCATATCACACTCGTGAAACGTATTCGTGAAGCCTTGAGGTCCCCACCATTGGGCTAACAAATCGGGGGTTGTCCATGCCCGAAACACAAGCTCCCGCGGGACATCGTACTCGCGCGTAGCTATAAGTTCATTTTCACCTATTGTCATGTTCATGCCTCCCCTACTAATACCTTGCCCAGTGCATCCAACATGACGTTTGTACCGTGTTCCCGTATTTCCGGTGTATCGTGTCCGTCAAAGAACGCCCCTTGCTCCGTGAAAATCAGCTTCGTGCCGCCCTCCACCTTAATAAGCTCGACCGTTGTGATCGAGACGGAGATGCGTATGCTGTCCGAATCCAAGGTGTACGTATAGACAATGCGCTGCTCTGGAACAAGCTCTTGGTAGTTGGCGTCGAAGGTAAAGATCGGCCCATCTGGTGGCCCACCGCGGCTATACTCGCGCCCACCAACTTGGAAATCGAAGATGTCCGGCTTCGAAAACCACTTGGCCTTGGCATTCGGGTCAGCCCATGCTTGATAAACACGCTCCGGCGAAGCTGAATAAGTCTTCTCGACGACGAAGGTTCCATGCTTAACGAATCGTTCGTTCATTGATTTTCCTCCTCATTTTTCGGAATTCCGCTCTCCTCAGCAAGAAAGTCACCCAATAGGTCCAAATGTCGCTCCCAACTCTTTTGCCGATCAATGACCGGTTTCTCAAATCCCATCTTCATCAATTGCAGAAGACTCGTGAAATCTTCAACCGCTAAATCCGTCTTGCCCTGCATAAGCTTGGATACATATCTGAGCTGCTCCAATCGTTTCTGCTGCAGTTTGATCTGATCATTGATCTGGTTTATCTGCAGATTGACGATCTCAAGCGGACTGATCTGCCCGCCAATTAAGGTCGACTTAATCTCCTCGAGGGATAACCCCAGCTCCTTAAGTGATAAAATCTGGTGCAATCGCGACAAGTCTGATTCACTGTACAGCCTGTGGCCGGATTCCGTTTGTCCCGACGGAGAGAACAACCCGATTTGATCATAAAACCGCAAGGTTCGTACGGTAAGCCCTGTCAGCTTGGCGAGATCACCGACCTTCCAATGTCTCTTCATGAACCATCTCCACTCTTTGGCGCTAGCTATGTACCGGTAGCTTTATTGTAAAACATTACGTTACGTAAGGTGCAAGTGAAATCGTGACGCTCACCCCTTTTATTTTTACATAGGATCAAAAATGTAATTTGAATTACATATTGGACGAGTACTTATGTTTTATAATACAAGACGAAACAATCCAACTCGATTGAATCTATTTGGTGAGGAGTTTTAACTATGGCAGAATTAATCAAAATTAGAGGCAGTGTATTTATCGGCGGAATGCTCTATTTGCCGCCCATGCAAGATCCATCCACAGGTATGATCTATGAATTTCAAGCGGATGCTAGGGAATTCACGCCTCACGCGTCAAACACTGGCAGATGCCGAGTGGAGCAGGAAGTCGTGATCGACTTCCTCAAGCAGAGAATTACTTCATTCGCCAATACGGGTGTCACAGTCCTTAAATTGACGGCTCCAGATGGTAACGTCGAATACAAGCAAGGCAAAGCGTCTACAGAAAGCATTCTAGTTGAAGACGAAACGTGGACGGAGGATGCCGTATCCTTGACCATGCGTGCGAGTGCAGGCAATCCTCTTCGCCCGGATGCCCCGACGGTTGACTATTCACTGCAAATTATCGCCTATAAAAATGGTGACGTGCAGATAAAGGGCAGCCATGACGGGTTTCCTTGCTACGAATTTTATAAACAATTGGATTACGGGGATTTTCAATTGCTTCACGCCCATGATTTCAGGAAGACGGGAGATACTCCAGCCTCAATGGCCGGGGAAATGGAATATCAATTTGAAGTATGAAACCCTAGGATAGCCCGGCATATGATCAAGTAAAAACAAAACGGGGTCAGCCCCTATTAACTTAATAGGCTGACCCCGCTTATTGCAGTCGAATCGATGAGTCGGAATTGCCAAGGCCCAATACTAGTCGGTCACTATGATTTCTCCCACCATGCTCGGATGGGTGGAGCAATAATATGTGTAGGTCCCCGTCTCCGTAAAGGTATAAGAAAATTCGGCATTAGGAAGGATGTTGGGACTATTAAATCTGTCCTGAAGGTCGTATACCGTATGGATTTGCGTATCCTTATTTACCCATTTGATAGTTTGCCCCTTCTTAATCTTCAGCTTCGCAGGCATGAAAGATGTGGTGATATCGACGGTCAACGGATCGGTGCTCGTTGACTTATCTACATTGCCTGTGCTGCTGCTCCCGTTGGTCTCACCGCCCGTGGTTCCCTCGTCATGAGATTGATGAGACGGCGCTACGGCTGCTCTCATTGATCTCGTCACGATGATCTCTTCCGTCTTGCTATCCTTATTGAGCTTAGCTCCTACTTGTTCGGCAATAAAACGCAGTGGCACCATTACCGATCCTTTGATTTCCTTGAGAGGAGCAGGCAATGAAACGAGTCGACCGTTCACTTTCGCCTGCATGCTGTTCAGCCATAGTTGAATCGTGGTTTGATCCATTGTATAGAGAACGGACTTCTCCTTCTGAAGCCATTTCACCTCTATACCTAACGTCTCACCGATAAACCGAAGTGGGACATAGGTTGTTCCGTTTAACGCAACCGGTGAATTGGGAAGCTGGATGGGCACACCGTTAACCGTCGCCGAATTACGCCCGGCTTTCAAACGGATAGTCATTAGCATAGGTGAAGGATCAGCCGTATCTTCCTTGACATCGATCATCGTGTGTAATCCGCCTGGGTAAACTCCGTTATTCGTATTATCCACGATGTTATGGCTGTGGAAGGGAAACATCCCCGATTGATCGAAGGTAACGAGAAGGTCATACCTCTCGCCTGGACCGATCAGTACGGTATCTTTCGTCACTGGCTCAGGCAGCGGCCTGCCATCGGAGGCAATGATCTGAAAGTGATAGCCATGCATATGAAAGCTATGCGGCTCGTACCCCGAATTGATCAGCCGAACGAGAACGGTTTCTCCGACGACTCCATCAATAAAGCTCGTGGGGTCCTTTTCCGTATCCGGATAGGCTTTGCCGTTGATCGTCCAGTATTTAGGGTGGAAATCCGTTTTGTCATATGGTTTCCCTTCCTCCACCGCTTGGTGCCACACCGGATCGATTTCATTTAACAGGAACACATAGTCTTTATCATAAGACGGACCACCTGTCCAAGCTTGATTGGTGCCGTTCTTGGCTTTCACAATGAATGCTCCGTACATTCCCATTTGCAAATGCTCAATCGTATCTACATGACAATGATAGAAATAAGTGCCCGCATGCTTGGCCGTAAACTCGTATTTGAAGCTTTCACCAACTTGAATGGCTGGAGAAGTGTGTGGAACTCCATCGTTCTTCTGGTCGGTATCCAACCCGTGGAAATGAATCGTATGAGCAACCCGTTTAATTCCCGCTTTCTTGGGGCCGATGTTCGTAAGCGTGATCTCAACGCGATCTCCTTCGTTCACTTCTATCGCCGGAGCAGGAAAGGCCGCGCTCCCAGGCTCATTAGCTAAACTATACCCCCAAATATACAATTGATTACCATCGGGCAGCGACATATAGCCATCGGTTGCATACAGCTGAAATCGTTTCGTAGTTGTGGTTTCGGCTGCTATGGAGGAAATGGGAGTAACCAAAGTAATCGTCATGACCAATGCCGCCAGTAAAAGCTTTCTAATTCCGAGTAGACGCAAGGAATTAATCATCATCGCATTCTTCCTCTCGCAAGTAGAAATCGCAAGGAAAGGGAGTCACTATGACTCCCTTTCCTTCCTCATTCGAATTTCATTATTGTCACATCTCAGTGCATATGATCCATCGAAGCGGCAGGGGCTGGAGCACCGACCGTAACCGTTAAGGATTGAGTTGCTCCATTCCAGCTATAAGATCCACCTAGCCCTTGTACGATATTTTCCGCAGAAGCATACGTCGTGCCTTTCAGAATGTATCCGGCCGTTTTAACCGATTTTCCATTTACCGTGATCGTGTACATCTTCGATTTATTATCCACTACAAATTTGCCGCCCATCGCTTTGGTGAACGATGCAATACTGACGTTCAGGTCGCCATTCTTCCATTGCGCACCTGCAGAATTGGCAACGGCATTACCATTCACGATCAGCTTTACTGCGCCCTTCGGAAGAACAATTACGGTGCCCTTCATCAATGAACCCGAATGCAGGTAACATTCATAAGTATAGGTTCCCGCCTTCGTAAATTTCAGATCATACGATTGCGTGCTCATGAGTATACCCGAATTGGTGAAACCCGTGCCGTTAAACTCCTTGCCGCCCGCTGGAGGCATAAACTTAGGATTAAATTCGCCTTTTTCTGTTAGGAAAACCAGGTCGGCAGGTTTGTTAAAGGTAACCCAGTGAGGTTCATAGGGGCTGAGATTGGTCCAGGAAACCGAATCTCCTTGGCTTACAATCAGCGTCTCAGGACTCATGCGGTTATGTGAGAAAGTCATATTCTGCGAGCCAAGATCTACTTTATAGGTCAAAGAGCCATCCTTATTCGCTACATATTGGGCTGCATGAGAGCCTTGCAGCATGCTCTCCTGGAAGAGAAGATCATTTTCCTGTGCCTTTGCGGCTGCGGCTTGCTCTACTTTCGAGGGGATCGGCTGGCCCTTCGGCAATACGACTACCGTACCAACCATCATGGGATGGAGTATGCAATAATAGGAATAAGCTCCGCTAGTGGTAAAGGTGACTTCATAGGATTGCTTTGGAGCCACAATACCTGAATTTAGTAGGGACTTGCCATCCCAGCTTCCACCACTTGGTGCACTAGGAATAGCGTAAGTTGGGTCTTGAGAGGTAAGAGGCGTCTGGCCGGCCAGGAACGTTACGGTATGCGGAGTTGCAATAGCCCCGTTCGTGAATACGACTTTGTCTCCTTCATGAACAAATATGACTTTCGGGAACATGGAGTCAAGGGACGTAGCCGCGGTTTCTTTACCAACGGATACCTGCCAAGTTTCCGGTGTCGCTGCATCAGCGGCAAATACAGAGCTTATCATCAACCAAACTGCAGCAAAAGTAAGAACCATTGCAAGAGCTGTTTTTTTCATTTCAAATCTCCTTTGAATGGAATGAGTAATCGATTAATTAAGGTTTAATAATCATAAATACGAATAATGCCAGACCCATTACCGAAGCTGCGTAAAGCATCGCATTCGCTTTTGAGAGGTTGACCCTTTGCTCCTGAGGAAGCTCGATTTGGCTTGCGTTCGCGGCATCGAATACCCATTGTTTGACACGTTTTTGCGCTGGAGCTACATATCCGATCACGACGATTTGGATCAGGACATAGAGGATAAGCGATCCCACTAACCACATCTGCGTATAAGAACCGTAGTCGTTCAACGAGATGAGCAGAATACCTGAGATCACCGCAATGGTGCCCCCGATTTTCGGAAAAAAGTCTAGCAAACTAGCCAGCTTCATGGAGTGTCTCAACTGCTCCAACGTTTGGTTGTTCCTAACCAACACGTGTCCGAAAAATGTTGGACCCACACCAATAATCGCCGATAATACATGGATCAACACCAACCACTTCATTACCCAGTTTCCTCCAATCTAATTACTTTGGTTTCTTAAGATTACCCTCTTTCCCTGACGATTTCTATTATCCGAACGTAGCAAATGTACCGAATTCAGGGTATACTTTTGTTCTCCTCGCAGACAAAAAAAGAAGACAAGCTCTCTCCTAAGAGAAAACTTGTCTGATTACGATCATTATGTTTTTTTCAAATAGCTGTTAACGAGTTGCGTCCGATTTACGACATTCAGCTTTCGAAATACCGCTGTCAAATGCTTCTTGACCGTTACTTCCGTAATATGCATTTCCACCGCAATTTCTTGATTCGTATACCCTCTCGCCAGCAGAACCACCACTTCTTTTTCCCGCTCGGATAGCGTCGGCATATCATCATCCTTCTTCTTAGAATGATCTGAAAGGCCGAAGGACTCTATCATTTTGTTCAAATAATCCTGTTGCCTGCCGCCCCTCTTATCGAGAACATAATACGGCGTAGGCGTGTTATTGTCATAATCGTAATGTGCAACGTTCTTCATCTGCTCGAACCCCAAACTAAAGTGGAATTCATTTAAGAAGGAGAGATCCGGAGGACCAACCACGACATAATCGGAAGAAATAAGCAGTGAGACGATCGATAGCCCTGCAGTTGTACGTATCGCCTCGTCCTCAAAATCTAGCACATCAACCGTTTTCACAAAATAACCCGCAATTTGTTCATTCGGCACTCGGAGCTCCTTTAGTCTATGAACGTTCAGACTTTGGAAATAAGCGGATGACAGCGGGTGAGTTAGCAAGTAGTCAAGCGTTCCTGTATGGATCGGAATGATTGCCGTCAGACCGCATATTGCTCCCTGCTGATCTCTCATCAGCTTAACAATGCTACGATCGAGCTCGTAAAGCTCTTGAAGATGGATATGCTTAACCGGGTATAAACCTTCTTCTTTGGAAATCTTATACTCGATCCACTCGCCCGTATTCAGGTTCTGGAGAGTAAGGCAAACTTCCTTCGGATTGCTGCGACGATTTGCCAAATACCGCTCTGCCTCCACCCAATTCGACGGATTCAACGTCTCCATAAGATGCGGAGTCAATTTCTGAAAACAGAAATTGCGGACAACATGATCACCGATATAATAGTACCATTCGACGCCTTCCCAAGCGTTCTTCTTTTGCTTGGAAGGGTTAGTCATCTTATTGTAGTAATACATGATGCAGCGCTTCCTTAACCCGGCGTAATGTTCAGGCTGGCGCAAACGCAGTTCATTGCTGATAGCATCCCGCATCAAATCATGAAGGATCCAACCCCTATCCACTCTCCGAATGAAGGAAAGTCCGACCAACCGTTGGAATAAATCCGTCTTTACCTGCCGATTCAGTACATAGGAGAGCAACTCCTGGTTAAAATGCCGAAGTACAGCCACAGTCTCTACGAGTTCCCTAAGATTGTCGTCCGGAGCCTCTTTTAACCAAATGCTCAGAATATGTTCGAACACTTCGGTTTCATCAACCAGTTTCAAGCTCTGAATATTCTGAAGCATCGTCGTCGAGACGATCAAGGACATCGTGAGCGAATGTCCTCTCGTTTTCATCCAAATCTGCTTGATCACCGGCTCCTGCGAAATGCCCGAGCGCTCCAGATATTGCTTAACGGACAAATAATCCAGATCTCCAATGGGCATCCGGTGTATCCAGTGGCGCCATGCTGGAGAACTGAGCCACATGCCTTGCAAGGGGAATCTTCCCGCAATGAGAATGAGGATTTCCGGGTACAATTGGGTGAGAAATACCTCTCTCAGCCAGAGCTCCATATCACTCATGTCCTCGAATGTGTCTATTGCAAGGACAAGTTTCTGATTCACCGCCTTTTCCCTCAGGAGTTCATGGCATAGCGCTAGAAGCGCCTGCGGCTCGGTAATCTGCTGCAGCTTCTCCATCGGATAACCGAGCATACGTAACAATTGCGTGCAAAAGTCCTGCGGTGTATGTGAGAACCCACGGCTGTCCATCAACAGAAATGCGGCATTCACATTCGCCGCCAGCCGACGGAACTCATCGATTAAATAGCTTTTTCCTACGCCGCCGGTACCATAGAGATTCAAGATCCTTCCCTGTTGTCCGCCGTCTATCAATTGCTGCAGGAAATATTGAATTTCGATGTCCCGCCCTACCAAATAATGCCGTTCCAGCTGGTCAATCTGGACAGCTCTGCGTTTATCGGGACGGCCTACCTTCACCTTTCCATCATACATAGGATATATGGCATTGAATGGGGTCGAGCCTATTCCTTCTAAAATATCCAGCTCTTTCATGACCATCACTTCACCCTTTGCACATGTTTTAATACTTACCTCATCAGTTACTATATTAGTGTTAAACAGATGTACTTTTATTAATGAATTATTAATAAACTTCACCGATTTCCCGACAGAATCGTGAACGGCTTTGTAATGCTCCGTTCATCCCCCGTTCATATTGCGATTGCATACTCAAAGTGCAACAGAGAAAGGGAGGAACCGTTATGAATATGGCATGGAAAGAAATCAAGAAGAGTAAAGCGAAGTTTGTTATATTAGGCTCAATCATTTTTTTAGTTAGTTTTTTAACCTTTATCATATCGGGACTCGCCAATGGTTTGTCACAAGACAATGCAGCTTTAATCAAGAATCTACCTGCTGGTCATTTCTATATGAATGAACAAGCTAATGAAACTTATAATATGTCCAAAATCGATCCAAGTGCACAAGAGAAAATCTTGCAGGAACATAAGGATTCAGCTGCACTTTCCATTCAGATGGGATTCGTGAACGATACGGAGGACAAGCAGCATGGAGTTGCTTTTGTGACTTCAACCGAATCTCCATTGTTCGAGAATGTGAAGCCCGGAGAAATTGTCTTAGATCGTTCTTTAGAGAAAGATGGCATTCAAGTCGGAGATGTATTAACGAATAATCAGTTCAGCGGTGAATTTAAAGTCATCGGATTTGCGGATCAGAAGAAATACAGCCACTCACCCGTTGCTTTTATCCACATGGATAATTATAAAGAAATGTACCGTGTGAATACGATGCAATTGCTGTTCATCCCAGGGCAGGATCAGCCACAGACTATTGACGGATTACAATCTTTTTCAATTAAACAGTTTCTGAACACCATTGCGAGCTATAGTGCAGAACAATTGTCACTTAATATGATTATTTGGTTCCTAGTCGCTATTAGTGGCATGTTGTTTGCGATTTTCTTCTATATGATGAATGTGCAGAAGATCGGACTATACGGGATCTTGAAAGCCATCGGTGTAAAAACAAGCACATTATTCCGTATGATGTGGGCTCAAATGTTCTTCATCACCGCAATCGCACTTATCTTATCCGTTGCACTCAGTCAGGGCTTTAATACGATTGCACCAGAAGGCATGCCTTTTAGTCTAACGATGGGGACTACCCTTCAATTGTCGATCCTTTTCGTAATCATTGGATTTATAGGCGCAACACTTTCTGGTCTTCAAATTCGCAAAGTTGAGCCCCTACAAGCCATACAGCAAGGAGATGTCTAATATGACAAGCTTCACTATACAAGATGTCCGAAAAACATTTACGAATGGCGAAGTAGAAGAACAAGTATTAAACGGAATCAATCTTTCCCAGCAGCAAGGGGAAATAACGGCTCTCGTGGGTGCTTCAGGCTCTGGAAAAAGCACGCTTCTCACGATCGCAGCAGGTCTTCAGCGCGCATCTGGTGGACAAATCATTTTCGAGGGAAAGAACATGACCGACATGACGCAGGAAGAGATTCGCAAAATACGCGCCAGTCAGTTCGGATTTATTTTTCAATCCTCTCATCTTGTTCCCTTCCTTACCGTAGAAGATCAGCTCATGCTGATGCTTAATGTGTCAGAGACCAAGATGAGTAAACGCGCGCAAAAAGAAGAAGTCATGAAGATTCTCAAATTAGTCGGAATGGATCATCGCAAAGACGCCTACCCAGCCTCATTGTCGGGTGGGGAGAAACAACGGGTCGCGATTGGTCGCGCCATCATTCACAAGCCCAAAATGCTATTCGCCGATGAGCCCACTGCAAGTCTAGACTCCACAAGATCCAAGGATGTCATGACGCTCATCCGTAAACTGACGAAAGAATTAAACATTACAACCTTACTTGTGACGCATGATGAAGAAATGCTCTCTTATGCTGACCATGTCATTACGATGAAAGATGGATTAATTATTGAATAACCCAAAGATGCACCATCGGGTTTTTAAACAAACACAACCATTGACGACTTGGGTAGTCGACAATGGTTGTATTTTTATTTTTAAAAATGACTAATTATGTAATTCAAATTACAATTTTGACGAGTGATATGTTTTATAATACGAAAAGGGATAATTGTTATTATTAGAGGAGAGTCATTCATGGACATCATTCGGAGTTCGCCCGGCATGCAGAAAGCTGTAAGGGTCTTTCTTGCTGTCGTGTTATTTACATCAGTGATATTAACGGCAATGTCCATCTCCAGTCAGACTGTATTTGCAGCGTCCAACTGGAGGATGGGCGACGGCGAGGCTGGTCATCCGGCGGCTCTCGGCTTTGAACCATACGGGATGGACGTCGATCCCGTCAACGGCTACTTGTTCGTAACGGATTCAGCAAGTAACGCTGTGAAAATATTCGACTTGGACGGGAACGCTACAGGGATGACGCTAACTGCCTCCCCTGGTAGCTTCACTGAACCCCTAACCGTTAAATTCGATGGCGCAGGGCATATCTATGTAACGGATAAGTGGTACTTATACCGATTTGACGTCACCTTTGCGAGCGGGTCATACACGTTTAGCAATATGATCAAATGGGACGGCAATAGCACCGCTCCTTCGGTAGGCAGACTTAGTTACCCTCAGGGAGTCGCCTTGTACGTCAACGATCTGTACGTCACAGATACGAATGCCAACCGCGTGCTTAAATTCGATGCGTCCACCTTCAGTCCCGCGAGCATTCCGGTAGTATGGTCGGGCGATCTGGACCCAGATCCGGCCGTAGACGCGACAATCAACCGGCCTTTCGGTATAGCCGCAGATAGCTCTGGCGTCTACATCGGCAACAATGCGAACACACCATCTGGAAAAATTATTAAGCTGAAGACGGATGGGAGTGCGTTGGTCAAGGTGATCAATGCTCCTAGAGGGTTCCGCTTACATTCCGACGGCTATTTGTATGTGGCGATCAACGGCAGCAACGGTAGCCTTGTGACCCGGTTCGATTCGAGCTTGAACGAAGGTTCGGTATATTTTACAGGCAACGCTCTCGCAATTGCCCCTACAAATATCGGGTTTGATCATACGGGTGCGCTGTATTTAAGCACTTTTGCCCAAATAGCGCCATACAATCCCGTATACGATACCATTTGGAAGTATTCGCTAGGGTCGCCCGACAACCGGCTGTCCGGACTGACGGCAGACGGAATTACACTCAGCCCGTCTGCATTCTCACCGAATTCGCAAGACTACACGGCAAACGTGGCGAGTAGCATCATCTCAACGACGGTTACGCCGGTGCTGAGCGACAGTACGGCCAGTGTTACCGTCAAAGGTGTGAGTGTAACCAGCGGCAATGCCTCTTCTCCCATCGCATTAAGTAAAGGCGATAATACAATTCCAGTCGTCGTGACGGCCATCAATGGTGCATCGCGGACCTACACGATCAAGGTAACCCGAGCACCCTATACAGATGCGACGTTGAGTGGGCTTACGGTTAGCCCCGGGTCACTCAACGAGACGTTCGCTTCCGGCACGCTTGCGTATACGACTAATGTAGCGAATGGCGTCACATCGATTGACGTCACGCCGACTGTCAATAACAGTCGGGCAAGTCTGAAAGTGAACAACGCGACGGCAACGAGCGGCAGCTCGTCCACCGTTTCTGCGCTTGCCGTCGGACCGAACACGATTACAGTCACCGTCACGGCCGAGGACGGCACCACATCGAACGATTACACCATTATCGTCACGCGGGCTCCTTCGACAGTCGCTACACTTGGCTCGCTCATGGTTAGCCCGGGTACACTCAACGAAACGTTCGCTTCCGGTACACTATCCTATACGGCTAATGTCGCGAACAGCGTCGGTTCGATTAGCATAACGCCAACCGTCTCGGACAGTACCGCTACTTTGACGGTTAACGGCCATTCATCGGTCAGCGGCGCAGTGTACGGTCCGATCCCGCTTACTATAGGTGCGAATACGATTACTATTGACGTTACCGCACAAGACGGCACCACGACTACCCCGTACAGCATTGTCGTCACGCGGACTCCATCTTCCGCCGCGATGCTAAGCGCACTGACGATTAGTCCGGGAGCGTTCAACGAACCGTTCGCTTCCGGCACGACCTCCTATACGGCTAGTGTGGCGAACAATGTCACTACGATCAGCTTGACACCAACTGTCTCGGACAGCACCGCTAATTTGACGGTTAACGGCCATTCATCGGTCAGCGGCGCAGTGTACGGTCCGATCCCGCTTACTATAGGTGCGAATACGATTACTATTGACGTTACCGCACAAGACGGCACCACGACTACCCCGTACAGCATTGTCGTCACGCGGACTCCATCTTCCGCCGCGATGCTAAGCGCACTGACGATTAGCCCCGGAGCGCTGAATGAACCGTTCGCTCCCGAAACGCTTACCTATACGGCTAGAGTGGCGAATAATGTCTCTTCAATCAACGTGACGCCGGTCAACGCCGAGAGCCATGCGACTCTCACAATCAATGGCATCCCTACGGCAAACGGAAGCGCCTTTGGTCCAATAACGCTCAACACGGGTTCAAACACCATTACGGTCACCGTCACCGCACAGGATGGCGTCACGCAAAGTTCTTACCGTCTTGACATTTTTCGAACGGGAACGGCTAGCACCAGCTCGTCCGGACCTCCGGTTAATGCGACAGATCTAAGCGTACTGAGCTTGCTGGTCGATGAGAAGACACTCGCCTTAAGCCCGGCATTCAAAAGCGATATACTCTTTTATACAGCAGAAACAACTGCTAAAAAGATACATCTTACCGCAAAGACACTCTACAAGGATGCCCGTATTAGCCTGCTAGGAGACAAGCTTCAAGACGGGGTTACTCTTGAATTGCTTCCTGGAGACAATATCATTGAGCTGCAGGTGACATATCCAAGCGGACCGTCTCGGACTTATACCTTTACGATTCACCGGACGACTGCGGGGCCGCAGCCTGAACAGCCTACAGATGATAACGGGACTGCAACGCCGACGGTCGCCCTGAACGATATTTCCGGAAATTGGGCGGAAGCAGAAATACGCAATGCCGTAGCAAAAGGATGGGTTGCCGGCTATCCGGACGGCTCGTTCCATCCTGAACGTGAAGTGACAAGAGCCGAGTTCGTGCAGCTGTTGGCCAAGTCCCTCGGCTGGAAGGAACCAGAAGCAACGCGTATGCCTGATTATGCCGACATCGACGACATCGGGTTGTGGGCACGGACGGCAATTTCTATGGCTGTTCAGCAGGGCATTATTAACGGCTACGAGGATGGCACCTTCCGTCCGGCCCGACCACTAACGCGTGTGGAAATGACAGTGCTGATCATCAGAACGCTTGGCTTGCCCGTTGAAGCGGATCCGTCCACCTCATTCGCCGACAATTCCAGCATTCCCCCATGGTCGCTGCCCTATATTGCTGAAGCTGCCAAAAGCGGCCTCGTCAACGGGCGGAACAATAACCGGTTCGAGCCGAACGGTACAGCAACGCGAGCCGAAGCCGTCGTCATCCTAACAAGATTGCTGAATCGAAAGTAGGAGTACTCTTTTGAAGGTTCTCCCTGCATTAGAACACAGAAAAGCCCGCATCCAATTGGATGCGGGCTTTTAGTTTCCAATTTGTTCCGAAGTAAAGGTAGAGAAATATCACTTTATTAATATTAACTAGTATATACACCCGTTATTTACACGAATAAATTTACTAAAAAGTTAAAATCAACCTCATATAATGGAAGTAAATAGTTTTTTGGGAGATGTTTGTAACCGTTCATAATTTCACAAGCTTCCTTATGTATCAAGCTGTGCAGGTTTTACTAAGTTCCTTTTTTCACAATATTGACACAAAGTAATCACCGGGTTATTATTGTGACATCAAACACTTACAAAAATAAAGTTACTACAATTATTCAAGTGTTTGTGGCTATGAGGGTACTAATGATTAAGAGTACTAAAACAATATGAACTACAACAAGGAGACGACAACTATGAACAGACTAGAAGGAAAATCGCAATCATTACAGGTGCAGCAGGTGGGATTGGTAAAGGTATAGCAACAGCTTACGTCTCTCTTTTGACACTGGATTCTACCCAACGTTCTACTTCATGCAAGCAGCACTACCTTATCTAAAAGAAACTATTAGGGTTGATGGCGGGTCTATCAAATTACGTTAATTCTAAATGATTTTCATAAAACGAGAAAATGAGGCGAACATCATGAATCACAACAAGAAAAAAATTCATTTTGCATGGTGGGTATTAGCAGGACTTGCTCTGATGGTTGGGGTTGCAAAAGGTGGCGTTATGACAGCAGGCGGACTATTCCTCACTCCTGTAACAGAAGATTTAGGTATAGGTATGGGAAGCCTATCCTTATACTTTAGTATTTCATCTATCGTAACCATGATATTCCTTCCAATTGCAGGTAAGGTGATGGGTAAGTTCGATATTAGGTTGCTTTTAATCGGAGGCGTTATTCTACAAGCCGGATCATTCGCAATGTTTGGATTAATGAACTCGGTATGGGGTTGGTATTTATTCTCGATTCCTATGGCGATTGGATCCATTTTCGTTACTCAAATGGCAGCTCCCGTTCTCATCAACAACTGGTTTAAGAAGCATAATGGCTTAGCAGTGGGGATTACGGTGGCTTCTGGTGGTATCTTTGGAGCTATCCTTCAACCTATGGCAGGTAACTTAATCGCTAGCGAAGGCTGGAGATATACGTACATCTTCTTAGGCGTATTAGTAATGGCCGTTGTTATTCCAACTGTAATCTTAGCCATCAGAATGGCTCCACAACAAAAAGGCTTACAAGCACTAGGCGCAGATGAAGTAAAAGATGAGAATCCAACACAAACAACTATAGCTAAAGGTGTTACAGCAGCTGTAGCGAGAAAATCAACGGCATTCTATGCACTGCTTCTCTTCTTCTTCTTTATTACTTCAATCGGAAGCTTTGGTCAGTACGTGGCCCCATTTGCAATGGGACTCGGCTATGATGTTACATTTGCTGGTAGTGCGATGGGCGGCTGGTCAATTGGTATAATGATTGGAGCACTAGCCTTCGGTGCCTTAACAGACAAAATAGGTGCTAGAAATACTGCGATCTTTGCAATGACACTAGGTTTAGTTCCAATTGTCTTACTGACAACTGTTCCTGAAAATCCAGTTATCTTTAATATAGCTATTGCAATTTATGGATTCGTAGTCGCTTCAATCGGAACTTTAGGGCCGCTACTCACAACAGCATTGTTTGGTAATAAAGAATACGCTCAAATCTATTCTTCAGCAGTTATCGGACTAGCTGTCGCAGGTATTGTCGCACTACCAGCATATGGTTTCATTGCTGAATTAACAGGCAGTTATTCTTCCATATTGTACGCAGTTGGAATTATGCTACTCGTAAATATTGTATTGCTAGTCATTGCTTTCAACGGTAAAAAGAAGCTTGAAAAAGCAGGACAATGGAATTGATTATGTCAGATGTCTTAATATTAAGTATCTTAATAATAAACTTTAAGCATTCATAACTTAGGAGGCTGCAAATCATGATGAGAATGGAAAACAAGGTAGCGCTTATTACTGGAGGCGCGTCAGGCATAGGCTTATCCACTGCTAACTTAATGGCAAGAGAAGGAGCTAAAGTCGTCATTGCCGACTTTAATGCTGATGGGGCAAGAGAAGCCGCTGAAAATATTTCAAACCAAGGTGGCGAAGCAGTTAGCATATTTCTCGATGCTGGAAATGAAACTTCGATTAAGGAAGCAGTTGAATTTACTGTACAACAGCATGGTAAATTAACGACCCTGTTCAATAATGTTGGCTCGACAAATCTGAAAAAGGATCTGGATGTTGTTAACCGTTGATCTTGATGAGTGGGACCGGCTCATGAATATCAATCTAAAGAGTGTATTATTGGGATCCAGATTTGCTATTCCCCATATGATTAAAGCGGGTGGAGGCTCGATCATCAATACAGCTTCCATGGCAGGCTTTACTGGAGATGCTGTGCGAGTTGCATACGGGGCCTCGAAGGCTGCTGTCGTAAATCTGACTAAGTATATTGCTGCCCAATATGGTAAGCATAACATTCGTAGTAATGCAGTCGCGCCTGGATTGATTTTGACGCCAGCCGCCAAGAATAATATGCCCTCGGAGGTATTGGATATCTTCGCGAAATATAACGCGCTACCTTATCACGGTGAACCGGACGATATCGGACATACCGTTGTGTTCTTAGCTTCAGATGAATCCAAGTTTATTACCGGACAGACCCTACAAGTAGAGGGCGGACATTATATTGCTAACCCAACCGTCCCTGATTTCGAACAATTTATGAAAATGGCACAGCGTTAATAACGGTTGAAGCTAGATTGAAATTTATAACGAAAATAGGATGGGCCAGCGGCTCAATTAATATAAAATTACGTGAGGAGCATATAAAATGGGAAGATTAGATAATAAAGTCGCTATCATTACAGGTGGGGCTTCGGGTATCGGTGAAAGCATGGCTGATCTATTTGCACAAGAGGGCGCTATCGTTATTGCCGCAGACATTAATGAGGCAGCGCTTGAAAAAGTAAGTCAGAAACAGAATATTAACGGAATGAAATTAAATGTTGCCTCTGATGAGGATTGGGCGGCACTGGCCAAGGAAGTAAATGAACGTTTTGGTAAAATAGATATTCTAGTCAATAACGCAGGCATCTCTTCTGAAAAACCCTATGATCAAATCAATATTGAGGATTGGCAGAAAATGCTCTCGATTAATGGCTTCGGCCCATTCGCCGGAATGAAGCATGTCGCTCCCTATATGGCCGCCCAAAAGAAAGGCTCTATCATCAATATTTCTTCGTACACCGCTTTGATCGGTCAAGGCTTAAATCACTACTCGGCATCTAAAGGCGCGGTACGCGCTTTATCTAAAGCGGCTGCTACAACCTTTGGCCGTCAAGGCGTACGGGTAAATGCTCTATTCCCTGGAATTATTGAAACGCCAATGACTCAAGCATTAAGCACATCAAAGGACCTGCTGGACAGGTTAGTCCAGGCAACACCACTGCAGCGTTTAGGCCTACCCATCGATATTGCCCAAGCGGCGCTGTTCCTGGCTTCAGATGAATCTTCGTACATTACAGGCTCAGAAATAGTCATTGACGGTGGATACTCGGCCCAATAAAGTGTGAGATTATGACAGCCCTTATTAATTAAGGGCTGTTTTTCCGTGACTTCATTTCATACATTTTACAATCTGCAGTATGAAGTAAAGCATCCAAGGTTCTGGCATCATTCGGGTAAAGGTATGCCCGCTCTAAAGTGCGAAACATTCTATCTCGACTGTTTAACCTATACTTCGACCGCATATTATAAAAATTTTCGCATTCAAGCGAAACTAAACAGCCAGTCTCCGATTAAATTTCAGCAACTGGCTGCATAGAAGGTGTTTGGTCTTGTCTCAAAAACAGAGGTCAGTTCTTAAATACAATCAGAATTGCTTCGTCACCGCTAATATAATGTTGATAAGTACACCTACATGTATAATATCAAAAATGATCACAATACGACGGATGAGCACACGGGTTGCGTCTTCAACACCTGTACCTTTGTCCTGAGCAGCCTTGACCTGCATGCCAATACGTCCCATTCGCGGTCCGATGATTAGGAAGAAGGTAAGCAGGATAAGTAAGAAGATGTATTGCTTAACCCCCACCCATGACCAATCAAGGATGCCGTAATCGTTCATAATCGTCATGATGAGTCCGGTTACAAATATAATCGCTACTGACGTTAGGAAGAACGCTGCCGTACTTAACATAAGCTTGATCATTGGTATCTCTAATTCCGTACCCTTCGTCCTCTTAACACCACCAACAATGAAGAACCGCTCATACATTGCTCCGCCCAACCAACAACAAACCGCAAGGATATGCAGGATTAATAAGATATCGAACACTAAACAACTCTCCCTTCATATGGATATGATTATTCATAATGTATTCCGTGTGCACACCCTGTCATCCATATATAAAGTTCTCACTGCTTTTAAACATTACCCTCTTGTCTTCGCGCATACTATTATCCGAACGTAGCAAAATAGTCGAATTCAGGTATACTTTCATTCACCTCACAGACAAAAAAGAAGGGGCTGTCTCATAAGTATCGAAATTAACTTTAAAGAGAGCTCATTCTTTTTTCATTAAACTGCTAAAACGGGCAACCAGATAATGATAAAAGGGCGGCGAGGATTGGTGGCATATAACCACCGGTCCTCGCCCACTGTCTTTTCCCAAAACCATTACCGGCAAGCGGTTTTTCAAGCATGTTGCGGGAGATCCGAAAAATTTCGCCCTACTTATGATAAGGTTCAGCGTAACGGGACTATCGGCGAAAAATGCGAAAGGCGCTGTCGCGGTGCGACAGCGCCTTCGTAAGAGGATCAAATTAATTCAGTCCGAGAAATTCTACTTCTCCTGCTCCTTTATCACCTGCTCAATTCCCAGCAGGATCAGCTTCAAGCCGAACTCAAACGCCCGGTCGGTCCCCATCAGCTCGAACAGCCCGTTCGTGAACATCCTCCGGAACAATCCCGCTTCCGACTCGCTCATGGAGTCCAGAAGGCGAATCATCTCCTCACCCGGAAGCTCTTCCTGATCCTTAAGAATAGCGGAGACATTGCGCTCATGTTGATAATCGTCTAGAACGAAGTAGAAGACATAGTTCACAAGCGTAGTAACCACTTGCATTTTTTGCTCTTGCTCAAGCGGCGTCGATTCCACACAGAGTAGCATACGGTTGGTGAACCGGATAATGTCCGGTTCGTGGGGCAGCGTCATCATCATGAGCTGCGTGGAGCAGGGATACCGGCTGAGCACACTCCGTACCGTTACCGCTAGCCCCGTCAGTTGCTCCTTCCAGTCCCCATTGGAGTGGAACTCCTCCAGAATTACTTTCGATACTTGGTTGGCCAGACGCTGGTAGAGATCTTGCTTGCTCTTGAAGTACCAGTACAGAGAGGGAGCCTGAATTCCCAACCGGTCAGCCAATCGTCTCATGCTGAATTTCTCGATCCCTTCCTCCCCCAAAAGCTCCCACGAGGTTTCCAAAATCTTATCCTCCGAAATTTGAGGCTGCTGCTTCTTCATCGTTATCCGCCCTTTTATCTAACAGTGTAAGTTTATTCTTTACAGGTTCATAGGTTCATGATATCATCTAACACTGTAAGGTTCAATCTAACACCGTTAGACAAACATAACGAAGAAAGAAGTGATCCGCATGGAAGCAGAAAACCTTCATTACTTTGAAAAGGCACCGATCGCAAAAGCCGTAGCTCACTTCGCTGTACCGATGATGCTAGGCATGTCAATGAGCGTCATCTATTCCATCTTGAATGCCTATTTTCTTGGTACGCTCAACAATACTGCCATGTTAACCGCACTCTCACTAACCTTGCCGTTATTTGCGATCATTATGGCGCTAGGTAACTTGATTGGTATGGGTAGCGGGACATTTATCTCCCGTTTGCTTGGAGAGAAAAAATACGATGTTGTAAAGCATGTGTCTTCATTCGCCGTATACAGCAGTTTAGCTCTCGGTCTTATCGTAATGGCCGTCGGCCTCCCGTTGATTGATCCAATCGTTCATGGCCTGGGGGCAACGCCCGACTCCTTCGGATTCACGAAGGATTATGTCACGGTTATGCTTATAGGCTCGCCATTCGTCGTATTATTCTTCACACTGGAGAATATCGTGCGCTCTGAGGGTGCGGCAATGACGTCGATGGTCGGTATGATTCTCAGCGTTGTCGTGAATATTATTCTCGATGCGCTTGTCATCTTCGTCTTCCATTGGGGCGTGATCGGCGTTGCGTCCGCTACGGTCATTGCTAACTTGGTTGCGAGTGTATTCTATGCCTTCCATATGGGATATAAAAGCCAATTCTTAACCATCTCTATAAAATGGTTCAAGGCGACCAAGGACATTCTGAGCAATGTATTCAAAATCGGAGTTCCCGTCTTTGTAATGAGTATCTTCTTGGGTGCAATGTCGCTCGTTATGAACCATTTTCTTGTCGAATACGGGGATCAGGCCGTAGCGGCTTACGGAGTTTCATCTCGATTATTACAATTTCCCGAGTTTATTCTGATGGGCTTATGCGAGGGAGTCGTACCGTTGATTGCCTTCTCTTATACAGCGAATAAAATACGCATGAAGCAAACGATTGGATTCACGATCAAAGCGATAGTGGCGTTAGCAGTCTTGTTCGGCGTCATCGTCTTTCTGATCTCCGATCACTTAATTGGTTTATTTACGAATGACCCGCAATTAATTGAAATGGGTAGCTACATTCTGCATGTGACGTTCTTATCCCTGTTCATTTCAGGAACGACCACGTTGTTTACGGGGATCTTCCAAGCAACAGCGCAAGGAACCGCTGCGTTTATTATGTCAGTTATTCAAGGGATTACTCTGATTCCCGTGTTGTATATCGCCAATCGAATGAACGGCTTTCACGGAGTGATCTGGTCCCTCGTCATTGCGGATGCCGTCGCGTTCCTTGTGGGTGCCCTCATGCTGTATGTTCTGCGGACCAAATTGCAGCCGGATTTGGAGCATTTAGTACAGTAAAAAACATATAAGGATTCTTATTCACATATTTTTGTTATGGCGGGATATGAGCACTTTGGTAAGGAGGGCAAAATCATGGTGCTATATAAAAAAACGAATATAGAAGGATTGAATATTTTTTTTCGTGAAGCCGGGTCTCCGAATCATCCAACCATTATCCTTCTTCATGGATTTCCAAGCTCTTCACACATGTTCCGGGACTTGATTCCTCTTCTTGCAGACCGATTTCATGTCATCGCTCCTGATTACCCCGGATTCGGAAATAGCAGCATGCCTACAACGGAAGAATATCAGTACACCTTCGAGAATTTATCTATTGTGATTGAGAAGCTAATCGCTAGACTCTGTATTTCTCACTATATATTGTATGTCCATGATTATGGGGGACCTGTCGGATTTAGGTTGGCTATTCGCAATCCGCAACGTATTGTTGGCTTTGTTATTCAGAATGCAGTGGCAGATGAGAAAGGTCTGGGGAAACCGTTCGATCTCTTTAAAGCGCTTTGGGCGGACCGAAATCAAGCAACTGAAGCGGCATTTGCCAAGCTTATAACGTTTGATTTTACGAAAAGTCAATATTTAGTTGGGGTATGTCATCCTTACCTGATTAGCCCAGATGGATATTCGATGGATCAATTTTTTCTGGACCGCCCTGGAAATAGCCAAATCCAGCTGGAGCTAGGCTACGATTATAGAAAAAATGTAGAGGAATACGTCGTCTGGCAGCAATACTTACGAACCTATCAGCCACCTACACTAGTAGCGTGGGGTAAAAACGATTTTATCTTTACATTGGAAGGGGCCTATGCGTTTAGTAGAGATTTAATCCATATCCAAACTTGTTTTCTATGTGGGGGGCATTTTGTGTTGGAGGAACAAAGTCGACATGTTTCGGAGCTTATCAAGAGCTTCTTTGGTCGCATAGTAGGTTAGAGGTAGCTCTAGTATCAAATATTTAATGACATATAGTTCTTTCCTTCAACAAAACCAAATCCTTCATACATCGGTTTAGCCATATCAGACGAATGGAGCAGGATTTTTCTAATTCCTTGTGTCTTCAAATCGTCCATTGCTTCACTAACAAGTTGGGATACGATACCTTGACGACGGTAGTTTGGGATTGTGAAAACATTAGCCATGTATGCAACCAATCCAGAAGGATTGTCAAATCGTGGTGCAAATCGACATAAGCAAAAACATACTGAGGATACAACTACTCCTTCATCATCAGCGACCCATACAACGAGTGACTTGTCTGATAATGAGGAATCAAAGTAGTTTCTAAATGTTTCATCCATACTATTGTTGTCCTCATGACATAATAAGATCTTACGAAATTTAATTAACTGCGGTATATCGGTTGTAATCGCTTTTCGAAACAGCATGATTGACTTCCCTCCTGTTCAAAATATCATTTTTCAAGTCTGCTTAACGAATGCCTGTCCCTTTATTAATGAAATTTTTGTAGGCTGCAATTTTGTCATTTAACACCTTCTCAGTGGCTGTTAAGTTTCTGATTTGATCCTGAACAGAGTTTCTATGATCTTCGAGAAGGTTCAAGCGGGCTTGGGTCGTATGCACTCCTTCTAAATATAACTGCGCATATTCTCTGATTTGTGAGATAGGCATTTGGGTTTGTTTCAACCTCATCACAAATCGCAGCCAAGCAAGGTTGGAGTCATCATATACTCTTTCTCCATTCGCATTACGTATCGGAGCAATAATCTCTTCCTTCTCATAATATCTCAGTGTATGTGCGGTTATCCCCAATAATTTGGCTACATCGCTGATCGTATACATACAAGCCCCCGAATCTATCTTCATTTTATGAGTCTCCCATCATTATAAAAAACAATTGACTTAGAGTAAACTCTAACCTATATAATCTAATCGTTGCTGGTTCACCATACATTCTCTTAGAAAACGGGAGGAAATCACATGAAATATACTGTAATTACAGGCGCCAGTTCAGGTATAGGTTATGAAACCGCTATAGCTTTTGCAGCTCGCGGCAAAAACTTAATTGTTGCAGCCCGCAGAAAGGAACAGCTGGAGGAATTAAAGTCTGAAATTACTCGTATTTACCCCGATGTAGATGTCGTCATTCGAGCGACTGACTTATCCGTTTCCGAGAATGCTTATAAGCTCTATGAAGGTCTACAAGGGTACCAAATCGAAACTTGGATCAACAATGCGGGATTCGGCAACTTTGCTTCAGTCGGCCAGCAAGATTTAGATAAAATATCGGCAATGTTGCATCTGAACATTGAATCGTTGACGATACTTTCCTCTCTATTCGTTCGTGACTACTCCAATGTTGAAGGAACACAATTAATCAACGTTTCATCCGGTGGGGGCTATACGATTGTGGGAAATGCCATTACGTACTGCGCAACTAAGTTTTATGTGAGTGCCTTTACTGAAGGACTCACCCATGAGTTGAACAGTCAGGGTGCACTTATGCAGGTTAAAGTGTTGGCACCTGCCGCAACGGAAACAGAATTCGCGAAGCGTTCTTTCGATATCTCGGAATTCGAATATCTTGGTACTGTGCCGAAGTTCCATACCGCGAAGGAAATGGCTGGATTCATGCTTGACCTGTATGACAGCGACCGCGTTGTAGGAATTGTGAATGGTTTAACGTACGAGTTTCAATTGAGAGATACCATTTTTAATTATGTGGCGAGCACTCGATAAACTAGTCTCTTATTGCCAAGTATTTAAACATCGAAAAGGCTCGTAACGGTCACTTAAATGCACCGTTCGAGCCTTTTCGATTTAGAGTTTTTTCGATTTATTCGTCCGAGTTAGTTCGATAATGCTAGGGTACGCAACATTCTCATTGCAACAACAGTCGCTTGTGCTTTGGTCGTATTGGACTTCGGATCAAGCTTGGTTGCAGAAACCCCTGTAAGGATTTTAGCATCGAGTATCAGAGCTACGGCAGACTGAGCATAAGTTGCAACACTGCTCCGATCTACGAACGGATTCAATACTACGTTACTCGCTTGTTTCGTATTGCCTTCATATTGCATAGCATTAGCAATAACAACCGCCATATCTTGACGAGTAATGAATGCATTCGGATCAAAAATAGTTGCTGTCTTCCCTTTAATAATCCCAATCTCTTCTGCGGCAATAATGTCTCGTGCAAACTTCGTTTGGCTATTCACATCATTGAACGGTGAGTTCGTCAATGAAGGTGCTACACCTAGAGCTTTGACTATAATCGATACGAATTCACCACGAGTAATTTTGTCCTCTGCTCCGAACAAGTTAGCGTTCACGCCAGATACGATTAGTTTGCTAGCTGCTGCCTCCACATCCGCTTTTGCCCAGGCAGCCGTCACATCATTAAAGGATGCACCGGACTCCATAACCGTGTAGATGCTATTACCTGCTCTTTTCAACGTTACGGCTACGGTACCATCTGTATGATTCGTAAATACCGTTGGCACAGGATGATATTCGCCTGTTGCTGGGTCGAACACTACACCTGTTGCCTTGCTTTGATTAAAATCTACTTTGCCTAGCTTGAAGATACGGCTAATATAGATTCCATTGAATTCTGTTAGCTCTTTCCAGATATTATCTGAGCCTTTGACCTCAATCTTAAACTCTGTAGGATCAACCAACGTTTTGATCCCTTTAGCCTTAATCTGATCTAGTACAGACTGTGCAGGTGTCTGGATCGTGAATCTAAAATCTACAACATCCGATCCCAGATTAAGTGCTCCAATTGGAACAAGGTATTCTATATTATTGAGTACAATAGATAAGGTAGCTGAAGTTCCTTTCTCAGCAATCGCCTTGATGACCGAAGCTGCTATGACTACTTCAACATTGTTATCCGTCTCTTCCACGACAAGCTGTATATGGTTGGTGGTCGATTGTCTAATCGCTGCAATCGCTTGCTCTGCGTCCAACTTAGCAGTCGTTTTGTTGCCTGATTTCGTTATTTGCAACTTGATCGTATCCACTGGTGCTGGAGTAATAGATCCTGTTCCAGAGCCAGTACTTGGTTCCGGGCTTGGGCTTGGTTCTGGGCTTGGGCTTGGTTCTGGTTCTGTACCTGTATCCCCCTCCAGATTCGTCATTTCTTTCAGCGGCTTACTCATTGCAGATACTCTCTCAATACGAGCGCCATCTTTCTCAACAGCAATAATTTCAATCATGTTCTCGCTGTTAGGGGTAAGCTTCGTTACATCAAATCTTGTTGATTCGCTATAGCCGTGCCATACCTTATTGGCAAACACATCATAACCAGTAGCCCCTGCAACTGTATCCCATCCTACATTTATCGTAGTGTCAGTTTTGCTAATAGAAACGACATTCTGTGGAGCGGCAAGTGCATTCGTATTCACAACTCCATGAATAGGAAGATCATTCACAAGCTGTGTGGATAATGTTCCGTTTCGATCCCCAGTAATATCCCAGCTCATCACGCCTGCAAGATCAAGCGTCTTCACTAAGGATGCTTTATACATCATGGACTCGGTATCGTCATAGGAAATAAAAGTACCGTCTGCCTCGTTATACAAATAAGGCACTTTGGCTGATTCGTTCCAATATCGAACAAAATCCTTGTCTTTAAGATAAACATCTTCTATATCATAAATATCAAATTTCCCATTCTCCCAAGTACCGAATTGAGCAAACTCTGCACACGGGACGTATTCGCCTTTCGCCTCACAGCCTGTCCATCCGTTTCCGAAGAAAGGTACTCCTAGGACTAATTTATAATTGGGTACTCCACCATTCAAATGTCCTGTAGCTCCGCTATAGACGTTGTTACGCTTCGCGCCCGCTGAAGGGCTAGCCGGATCATAAAACAACGGTGCATTATGATAACCAGATGTATTCCAGTTACCGCTATAATCATAAGTCATAATATTTATGAAATCGAGGTACTTCGAAGAATTAGCCAAGTCTGCATTGTCTACAAAAGATTGACCTTGATAAGAAGCAATCGTCAGCAGATAATACTTGCCATCTATTGAACCTGCTGCATCAAGCGCCTCACGCACAGTCTTCATTAACAATGTAAAATTCTGTTTGTCTTCTGGCCTTCTCGAATTATCGATATCCCCACCCTCTACGGGATACTCCCAGTCAATATCAAGACCATCGAATCCATACTCACGCAGAAATTTAACTGCTGAATTAGCAAATAAACGTCTATTTACTTCCGTATTCGCCATATTGGAGAAGTTCTTCGACCAGCTCCATCCCCCAACAGAAACCATTTGATTCAGATGTGGATTAGCTTTTTTAAGCGCCTGAAGATCAGGAATATTGATTGCATCTGCTGCTGGGTCACCGAGTATCATTTCCCCATCAAATACGTATCTATCTTGCAGAGGAATAGTACTGTCCTGGCAGTCTCTACCTCTAGATCCCTCTTCCTTCCAGCACAGGTCTGCGAAAGCATAATTGATGTGTGTAAGCTTGTCTGCTCCAATATCTCTGTCAACATCCTTTAACGAATAATTTCTTTCATTCGGATGTCTAGCCCATGAGGTATAGTAAGTAACGCTATTGTAATTACTTCCTGGTACAGCTGTGACCACATCACTTGCGGGAGATTGCCATAGCTTGTTCTTAGCGACTACCTTGAAGTCATAGGACTCGCCTTCCGTAAGTGCTGTCGCAACATACCGATTAGAATACGTTGAAGCGATTACACTTGGACCCTTATAAATATCATATTCGATTGCACCAGGTGTAGGCGCCCATCCTAATGCCACGGATGATTTTGTTGCACTCACGATCTTCAGATCAGCGGGCTTGGATAACTCTCCCCATTTAATCGTGACTCTATTACTTCTAGCCGATACATTCGAAGGCGTAATCTGTCCTGCAACCTCAAAATAGACAGTACCTGAGACCGACTTTGGAACTGGATACGTAAATTTATTCGATCCATCCCAAATGCCTCCAGTCCATCTATTGTTCACATACATATCATAACCAGCAGCTCCAGGACTGCCTGTCCAGCTTAATTTCACTTCTGATGCTGTTATGTCACTAATTACAAGATTATGCGGAGGAGATAATGGGGGTTCCGGATACGCATTGGGATCCACCGGAGCCGTTGTTGCCGTTACTACAGTACTTCTATCGTTCGATGCAACAATAGCCGTAACATAGAAAGAGTAGGACGTGTTCGGATTCAGACCTCCAACGGTTACTGTAGGAGTACCCGTCCAAGCAGCCCAACCTCCGTTGGAATACCATACCTGGTAACCAGAATTTCCATCGACACCGTCTACAGGATCCCATGCCAAGGTTACTGATTTATGTGTAACACTAGTAACCTTTACATTCTGCGGAGCAGGCAACGTAGCTGCCGATGCTGTTGGAGCTAATGGAAAGCTAAATGAGCTGAATACAATAGCAATGCTAAGAATTACAGCTAACTTATTGGCGATCCTTTGTTTAATCTGGTTGTACAATTCATTCACCTCTACCTCATATTTTCATTACAATAGCTCGTCTATCAGTGGAATAGGTAATTTCTTAGCGGGACTATACTTGAGTTCTAATCCCAATTATATAACATAAGTACTGGTTCAAATTGTAATCCCTATTACATTTTTAATCCTACATAAAAATAAAATTTTTGTTGCTATGGGTAAGTCACCTGTGCAAATAACCAAAAGCAGAATAAGAGCGCTACCTAATAGGTGCGCGCTCTTGACTTTCAATATACGACATCAATCCCGACAAGTACCCTGTCTACTTGTTACAGCAAAGGTCAAGTTCATAACTTTATTTGGGGAAGCTTATAAGAACTTTGAACTGATGCGCCGTCGCCGGAATCAGGTTCACCGCCAACACCAGCATTAGTAATAGAGATAACAGTCGTTGTTTCATTTTCTCTCCTCCAAACTAGCATAATAAAGATGAGATTCGAGCGCCGGGAACATCCATTTTGAAGATTTTCAAGCAGGTGGCGCATTTAACCTGGATAGGCTGGAAGCGAACAATCACGGATCTGTTGTTCCCCACTGGGAAAAGGAAGGAAAGCCCGCACTAAGGACGGGCTGCCTGCAGCCATCGTTCGAGAGTTCTCAGTGGAAGAGGACTTTAGTGCGCTAATCAGCATGATACGAGCGGAAGTCTGACGGCTGTTAGAAATTTTGTCCTACTTATGATACGGTTCAGCATATCAGGCTAACGGCGAAACTGGCAGTACTGCCACTCTATGATTATCTTTGGAAACTGCTGCGGAGATTATCAGCTTGGGTCGCAAATCCATTACATTCCAGATTGATACTCGTGATTCATAACCATTTAGCATGATATGAGCTGGGGAATGGTCCATTCTCCAACTAAGCACATACTGTAACTTTAAGAGTTGTTACCTACAAGCACTTCAATCGAGCTCCCCATGAATTTCAAAAATGTTCCATAAGCACTTAGCTTGTTTATTTCCGACCCGCTCTGTTCTAAAAATAGCTCTATTTTCTTGTGCCCACACAACCTATTTTGCATAATACGCAGTATTACTTACATCAAGAAAAGTATCAGCGTATACAGTGATACATACGAGCAGCACGAGTGTTGCGTTTGGCATAAATTAAGAGAAAGCACCAGCCCTAATATTGGGTCTGGTGCTCCATGCTTGTAACCGTAAACCGTGTATGAAACTATAGTCCGAGCCCGCCGCCCGGAAATCCAAACCTTGCGCTATAGCTCGCGTCGTGTGCCGGCATGGTTGCGCCATCTGGCAACTCTAACGATGGAGTATCACTCTCCACCGGATCCCAAGTGATAAGTACGAAGCCTGGAGGATAAAAGTCCGAAGGCGCTGCATCTGCAGGCGGCACGATCGGTGCCCCATACTTAACCTGCATGGTCGAATAATTAATGCCTTCCATGGAATCCACGAAGGATAACGTGTAGCTGTTGCGCGTGTAATATAGCTTAAGGGTGAGCGTTCCATCCGCTGTTACCGTACCCGATGTAACGTTATCGGGATTGCTACTGTCATAGGTAAAGCCCGTATAGTCTTTAGGAGCTGCAGTAGCTATGGATCCAATGCCACCGCTTCCGGTAACGGACTCCACTTGTGTGAATCCGTCATCGTTCAAATTCTGCTGATAATACAGCACCTTATAAGAAGTAGCCTGCCACACAGCTTGGAACGTCTGATCTTGACCCGGCATTGTACTTGGAACCAGCTGTGACCACCCTTGGAATGTAAAGCCTGGTCTTGTCACAGTAGGTGCAATAATGGGGTCACCATAAGAAAGCTGCGATTCGGTACCGCCTGTACCTCCATTTGCATCAAAGGTTAAGTTAAATAAATAAGGGACAAAGATCAACTTTAACCGATTATCCTTGGTTGGATCAATCATTAATGATGAAGGAGTTGTGAGTCGCAAGTAAGGGGACGACCACTGCGCATCCAATGTCCCTAAGCTGAAAGGAGAAAATGCTGTACCATACTCGGTTTTTGTATCCACCAATTGGAAATTCGAACCTGATCTATCGCCCTTATAATACTCTACTGTAACAGGCCAATGTGGATCTAATGTATATTTTGCTTTATAAGCCATTTCTTTTGCCGGCATAGTAGTCGCAAGAGTTACGGTCGGTTCATAAGTAGAGGGTTCTACCCAATGATCCCATATAAATCCCGGAACGTAGTAGGTAGGTGCAGTAATGGGTGCACCATACTTAAGTGAATATTGCATTTCTTTACCGTAGGCGAAAATAAACCTCAATAGATACACTTTGCGAGTGTAATAATACTTAATTACTGTACTACCGTCCTCTTTATACACAGGGTATTGTGTAGCAGGTGTATTAAAACCTACATAATTAGGGGGATTCCGATTGTCCGTATACGTAAAGACGTCTCCACGTGTATAGCCGTTATCGGTGCTATTCTCCAGATAAATTTCTACCTTATAAGGTATGTCCAACCTTTGTTTCCAGGCTGCAACATACCAGGAGTCGTAGGCTGGCATTTTATCCGGCAGTGTTCCTATACTGTTATAGTCTCCCCCTCGTGCCCAACCCAGAAATTGATATCCATCTCTCTTCATCACAGGTGCCTGAATCGGATCGTTGTACTTGCCGGTAATTGTCTTGTATAGCGTTTTACCCCAGCCGTCATTATCATACAAATACATATTTTTATTGCCTGGGAACACATCCCAGCGCAATGAAATCGTACGTGAAATCGGAGCAGAACCGATCGTTAAATCTGCGTTCTTCCATGAGATAGTCAGGATAGCAGCCGCGCCATAAGAATCTGTACCCTTTACGACTGCTTTGTTAGTTGTAAGATCGTACATAAATTCATTGTTAGATAAGCTCACTATATAATCCTTGGTTCTGTTAAGGACTTCTTCAGTAACCTCGCCTGTTTTCAGATCCATAACTCTCACTTTAAACATACTCCACGGTACATAGTCCTCTTTTAGACTACCTCTCATATTTAGTTGAGGTGCATCAGCTTGTGAGTAAGCAAAATCAAGGACATTTTTCTGTGAGCCCGCAGTAAAGAGTGGCCATTCCTTCTCAAACAAAGTTGGCTCGTACGAGAAGGTACCCTTTAACAGCTGTGCTTTGAATTTCACTTCCACGAATACACCTATTTCAACTAGCATGGCTCCGGCGTATTTAGAGGTTTTACCTTGGGAAGCTGTATACTTCAGCTGGTAATAGAAATATCCCCATAACTTTACGTAAGCACCAACATCCGCTACGAACCCAATACTATTCAGATCCGTAGATAGAATGCCTACCGCTATCTCTAACCGCAGACCGGCCCTTAACCCCAGTGTACCCATGATATAGAACGTAAACTCATACTTTTCTTCTACCAGATTTACGGTCTGGGTCGTAACTTCTTTAGCGAATACTTTCACATTGAAAATATACCTTTTTGCATTTTCATAACTGAAAATACTACCGACAGAGAGATTCACATTTGCACTTACCACAAATTTTGCTTCGAATGTGACTTGAACGATACCCATCAAAAAGCGCTGATCGACCTTATAAAGTTCTTTATCAAAGATATCAACCCAGTCCGACTCGGTTTCCAGCATATTCTGATAAAGTGCTGGCAAGGAGCTGTCTATGGAATCTATGCCATCGAGATTGTCTTCTAAGTCTTCTGCGGCATCCATTAGAGCTTTTAATTCCGTAGCAATGTTCTGAACCTTACTCTTATCTGCCCAATCCGGTTCCTCTTCCTTTTCAAATGTGCCAATTTTGGCATCGAATTGAATCGCAGTATAAGTATAGGTATCAATGGTAGGAGAAACCTCATACTCGCTGAGATAAGGGAATATCCCCCACCAATCCCATACATCGTTGGCATCGGCAGAAAAGTCAATTCGCACTTCTTGCTCGAATGTGCCCGTCAATTTGATTACAATGTTGCTCTCTTCGCCTGCGTCAATAACAATTTCGCATCCCACTTGGAGAGCAGCGCGTAGACCACTCATACCTTCAAAATGTTTCAGTTCTGTATCAATTTCGGCTACAACACTCAAGTTTTCTACTTCTACTCTATTGCCGCTCATAAGCTTAACATCATCATCGGATACAGGTGAGCCGTCGGCATACGTTAAATGATAGCTTTGAAGATCAAAGTCGCTGTCTAGCTCTTTGAAGCTGTCCGTATCCAAAGCCAAAGCTGCCAAATATTCAGTCGCTTTGTTTACAAATCCACTTGCCAAAGCTTGTTCCTCAATTTGAGTTTCCAAAGCATCTACATTCGTGTTTGCGAGCAGCTGATCCCCGCCAATATTTTGCTTATTATAGTAATCCATCGAAGTCGTGATTTCCGCAAGCGTTGTATCTATATAGGTGATAACATAGTTACCTCCCGAAGAGGTAATTCCAGTAATTTGGGCATAGCCTGCAAGAGTCGACGATGCATCACCCAATACCCCTGTATAGAAAGTGATGAAGTCATTCGCTTGTACAACCGTGTTGGCACTAAGACCCAATCGTGCATACTTACTGTCGCTATAGTCCATCACATTCACGCTTACCGTGATGGAGTGATTACTTGGATCCCCATCCGTATCGGCCGTAGAGCTAACAGGAAGAATGTCCGGGGTAAAGAGAACATTGCGGGCGTCTGCGGGTCCGTAAGTGTATGTGTTTCCATCAATCGCCCGAATCGTTACATAAGATACTTCGCCGTCATCGTCGGCGTTCGTACCCAGATTACGCAGATTCGGCGCAATCCCATCATATATAGCAACGGTACTACCGATGCGTAAAGTTCCATCATACTGGAATGTTCCTTCTGTGGTGCTAGCTGCCGGTTGAACAGCTCCGCCAGCGCCGGCATCCAGGTTCACAACAGGAACCGAACCCATTTTCATATTCGGTGAAACCGGAATATATATCAAATCGGGATTCAGTTGGACATTTTGAACGGCTTGTTTGGCAATCGTAAATACGTAGGTTGTAGTGGATTTATCTTGGCCTGTAAAAGTAAGATTGGTGTTATTCAACTTGAGTTGGTAGGTGTCACCTTCATCAAATGCACCACCATTAGCCCCTACTGTAAATTGGCCATTGGAGCCCGTTACCTGAATACCGACGCGAGTTGCAAATTCAGTATTCGTTAACGATTCAAAGATTAATCCAGCTTTAACTTGGTCTGCTGTCATGCTGCCCGTAGCATCGGTTACTCTGATCGTGAAATTTTTGTTCTGATCCAACATGCTTACACTAGGAATGATTTGAGTTTCATTAGAGATAGGTTCATATTTGGCATACAATGTCAGATTACTATTAACTGTTGCCTCGCGATCTACTGGTGTGGACAAAGCACTATCTTTATACCAATCGACGAAAATAAAACCTTTCTTGAATGGAGTTGGAAGTATATTCAGCTTTTCTCCTTGATTTATAGAAAGGCTATCAAGAACAGAGCCGCCATTCGATTCAAACGTAATCTTATAGGTAACAGGTGTGGTTGTGCCGGGTCCACTACCACCGCTACCAGGGTTCTGGCCTGTTGCCGCTGGCGTCGATGGTTGGGTTGTTGGCCCTACTTGATCTGAGTTTACTCCCGCCTTCACAACCTCGTTGCTGCGCATGGCAAAAGTAGCAGCCTCAGCACGAGTTGCAATGGTTCGTGGATTGAAATTACCGTTGGCATCTCCAGCAAGCAAACCTGCCTGCCAAAGCTTGACGATCGCATCAACCGCCCAGGGAGAAATGTTGGATAGGTCGTTTGGTTTAGAGGTTAGGCTGGCGTTCGTCTGATAGGGGATGTTATATACTTCAAAAAACCTCAAAGTCAGCGTTGCCATCTGTTCTCTTGTTATCGCAGTGTCCGGTGCAAATTTATGGTTACCCATACCGCTTGTAATGCCTTTTTCAACGGCCCATTGCACATAAGGCGCATACCAAGCGTCTGCCTGTACATCTGCAAATTTGGACATTGTATATTTGCTTACATCAACTCCTGCCATACGCCCAAGTACAGTTACATACATGGCACGAGTCATTGTGCCATCTGGCGAGAAGCTATCATTACCTGTACCGCCGAATATTCCATTCTGTTGTACATACGTGACAGCATTATAGAACCAGTCCGTTAGTTTAACATCTTTAAACGTATTTTGAAGTGGCTGTTGCTCAGCAGAACCGTTCGCGGCACTCGCTGAGTTCGGAGATACTTGCCCGGATGCTGCTTCAGCAGCCCAGAGCTCAGACGGTACTATGGACACGAGCATACAAAACAGAAGCGATAAACTTATCATACGTTTTAACATGAGATTTTCCCCTCCTATGATTCTCTTAAACTTTCTGCAAAATAATGTCGAATTTTCGCTTCAACATATCACAGCCAGTCTAAACAAATCCTAAACATTCATGGAGGGAAACTTATCATTTCATATCCAGCAATCTCCTGACCGTTTCCTTCGGCTCAATCCCGAACTCAGTCAGAAGCAGCATCCTCAAAGCCTCATATTGCTTGAATGCCGAAATGCGGTCATCCGCCAAAACCAGCACGCGGATGAGCCGTTCATGTATGTGCTCATTCAGCGGATCATGTACAAGCGCCTTCCGCAGTAGTTCCGCAGCGGCATCGTATTGCCCCTTCTTCACCTCACGTTCATGGAGGCGAAGCAACATCGCGACGTACTCGCTTTCTAGGCGTATTCGCGTCGGCTCTGCCCATTCATACGAAGTGCCTGCCATATAGCCCTCTCCGAATAATTGAACAAGCTCAGCAGCATATTCCCGCAACATGATGTCATCGAGTTGATCGCCGATGGCCAGCAAGCGATCCCACTCATTGAGATCACAGTCCAGTTGGTTCATATCGATGCGGTAACTACCTTCCACATGTTGAACGATACCATTAAGTCCGATTTTGCTTAACGTTTTCCTCAAATAGTAAGTTGTTGTATTAAACTGCGCTCCTGCCCGGTCAACATCCACCTCTCCCCACAGATGATCGAGTATTCGATCTCTACTCAATGCCTCGCCGCGATGGTGAACGAGAAATGCCATTAACTCCTCGGTTTTGGATGTCCGCCACTTGATAACAGCACCGTTCTCTGTCTCTACACGCAACCTCCCAAAACATCGAATTTTAATTCGTGGAGGTAATTGATGAACTTGGAACGCTTGCAGCACGAGACGCGCATAACTTGATATATCCATCGATCCCACGCCTTTGTCTCCATACGACTGCGCATAAATAGACAACAGCTCCGCCATCACCGAGCCTTCGTCCACAAAGCTGCGAATGAACCCTTGAGGTTCAGCGAGACGCAAAGCGTTATCCAGCTTCGCAAACGCTAGTTCAATCTTTTTGTGGCGATAAAGCATCGTGCTTTGCAGAATCAGAATGCGAATGCGATCCCGCAGACGGTTTTCCTTTGTCAACAGATCATACAGCCGTTCTGCAAGAGATAGCGCCGAATTGAATTGTTCGCATGCAGCAAGCACGCGAATGAACGACAATTGTTCAGAAACTTGGTCTAGCGTTACTTCGTCCAAATGCGACTGTCCGCACTGCGACAACCACCGACGAGCCGACTCCATGTCGCCTTGAAGCACCGCCAAGCTCGCTTGTTCCGCTTCGATTCTACGTATGAAGATTTCATAGTCGGGCGAATCGATCTTCAGTTTAATTTGTTCTAGAAGCGCCATGGCCTCTCGCGAATTCCCCTTGGCTTGCTGAATTCTCGAAGCAGCCACAAAGAGCTGATACCGATTGCGAGGAACCGGCTCGAATCCGTCTGCGTGCACAATCCGGTTTAGCCAGTCCTCCGCTTCCTCCAGCCGATTCCACTCGTACAATACCTTTGCATAGGAAGCATACATTGGCGTCGCATACGGATGGTTCACGCGATCCTGCCAATACGCTAACATCTTAATAAAAAATAGTACTGCATCATGATAATCGTTAATGAAGCATAGATGATCGTCAAACTCATCGATCGCATTATGCTTGTTGTTGCCGCCTTGAATAAAAAAGCTTCGCTCGGATGCAAACCTATCTCCAAGGATAAAGTAGTCAGCCGTGCCTGAGAGATCTCTTCTAACAAAGGCAGCAACACCGCAGAAATAATAGATATCTCCCATTATCGCGCGCCATACGTCAGCCTCGATTTGACCCTTCATCGCTTCGACACGGATACGAAGCCGTTCCGCTCGATCCGAGATTTTATCAAACTGCCGCACGCCGACCATCACGAGCAAACAAAAAAGCTCAACAAGTGGTCGGCTTGCTACATATTGCTCAGGCACTTGCATCACCCAACGAGCAACGACGATGTTCTTGCCTCCAAGAAGTTCGTACAGATGCGTTTCAATCAGGCGAACGACATCTTCATACTGCCGTCCCACCAAATAATGCTCCACCGCTTCTACGATAAACCCGTTTTCCTCGAGCCATTGCGCGGCACGCACATTCGCCTGTACACGCAGCTCAGGCGCTGTTCGAGCGAGCATGGACTGGAGGAAGTCAGACAGCAGATGGTGATAGCGATACCAGTTACGCTGATCGTCCAGGGGAATGATGAATAGCTGAAGCTGTTCCAGTTGTTCCAACTGTTGCTGACCTCTCGGTTGGCCGGTCACCGCCTCGCACAATGCATAATTCATCTGGCTTAACACAGAGGTTTGCAGCAAAAAATCGTACATCGCCTCCGGAAGATCGCGGATGACTTCCTCCAACAAGTAATCGGAAATGTGCTGCTGATGGCCGCTGAATTGACGGATCGATTCAGCCACATTGCGGCTTTGTTTCAGTGAGAGGGCCGCAAGCCGTAAGCCGCTAATCCAGCCTTCGGTTTGGTTGTATAGAATATTGAACTGCTCCACTGACAGACTCAAATCAGTTGTCTCTCGAAAGAAATCGTAGACTTCCTCTGGCTGGAACCGCAACTGCTCAATCGTAATCCGCCGCATCTGGCCTTTTGCAAATAATCTTGCTAACGGAAAGGGGAGGTCGTTGCGGGTTGCGATATAGAAGTGAATATGATCTGGAAGGTATTCCAGCAAGTAGCTCATCGACTTCTGGATTGTCGGCATTGCCACCAGATGATAATCGTCCAACATGATGATTAGCTCGCCCGGCAGACGATTTAACTCGTTCACCAGCGCAGTCATTGCCGGCTCCATTGATTCAAATGATGCAGAGGGCCCCTCCGCCAGCAGCGGCCAAACGGTCAGGCCAAAGCCGTCGACACGATTCTGAATTGAAGCAATGATTATGTTCCAGAAGGTAATCCAATCGTCGTCCTGCTTGCTGAGTGATACCCATGCAACAAGCTTGCCGCTTTGTTTGGCCCATTCGCTTAACGCCGTAGTTTTCCCATAGCCGGATGGAGCGAATAAGTGTGTCAGCTTCGCGTCCATGCCCTCATCAAGCAGGCGAAGCAGATTCGAGCGAGCAACCAAGGCATGACGTGCATAAGGGATGTGCATCTTTGTTGCGGCAATCATCGATAGCCCTCCAAAATTTAGACAGAAAATGAGCAATTAGGAGTAACTTCGACGCCAAGTCGTAAATTCCTGTGCTAGTTTGGAAACAACTGTCTGAGTAGCGAATACGTTATCATTTCGCCGTACTTGTGGTACGGTTCAGCTTAACGGGTCTATCGGCGAAAAATGGGAACGCAACTGACACGGCGCATATTTGCCAAACTTTTATATCTGATCCAAGAGCTATGATTAAACCTTCATACATACGCACTGAAAGAGGCTGTCCCAGAGCTTGATCGGACATCAGATCCGTTATTTGAAATTTCAATAGGGTTTGAGGAGTGAAGTGGACATGAGAGCCGCTATATAGGGTGGATTGGCCCATAATTCTATGATTTATTGCAAATAACGGGACGTATGTCCGTATCTATCGAAAATAGAGGAGATTTAAACAAATAAGGGATTGTATGTCCATAAGAAGATCTATTCTCATGGCGGTAATCAGGCCGGAAGGATTCAGTCTAATCTGTCACCATCTTTAAACCATATTAATTCGGGAACTCTAGCTTCTTGTGCGCCTGTATTAAATTCTATAAATAAGCCCAATGAATACTGAAGTTTATTATGTGAGGACATATCTGTATAACACTGTAATTTTTTATAATCAAACTTCCGATCTGTCATATTAGTTGATTTCTTAATCTCTATTATTAATAAATTGCTTTCATTCTCTCCTCTTCGATGTACAACAATATCTGGATAAATTGAATACACTGAGTACTCGACTTCATTTATTAATACTTCATTTTTTATTTGTTTCCGTAACTCTTCGCATTCAACTTTTAGAATATAAATATTTTTTGAACCATTATCCTCATCAACATTTTTGTTATATTCACAATCGACATTATATTCATTAAATTCTTCTTGAAGATAAACTGCCAACTTATGGGCAACTGTTCTTTCATTTAAATCATGACTTAGCAAATATTGATCAAGTTCAAGTAGCTTTGAAATTGCTTTATCAACCTTGAGTTTTATGTTATTTTCCATTTTTGCATCTCCGATTACTCATGTTTAGGGCATTACAGATTACGAAGTTCGCAAATAGTCCATATCCATAGTGTTTTCGAACTTATACGTACCTTAACTATATCACCAATCTGGAAAACATTGTAGATTGGGGTCATGCAAAACCCTCCTAAAGCCTGTCTTCAGGGGGATAAACACAATCTCTATGTACCTTACTCACTTCTATGGGTCTCTGCCCCTCCCTCTCACCAAAATTTCGTCGTCACTTATGGTAAGGTTCAGCTTAACGGGTCTATCAGCGAAAAAAAGGCGACCACGTGGCCGCCGATGCAATTCGCGCGAGCGCTTCTTTGCATTAGAACTTGATTTAACATCAACATATTTATCCATAAAAATTTGCCGAAGACTTCGCGGGATTTTTGAAAGAATTAGAAGCGTTTGATGCAAGCCACGGCATACCATCAGGCATACAAAACTTTCATCGCGGGGGAAACTTGGCAGTTTATGATCAAGATACTAGTAATTTATAGCAACTTAATCAGCACTTCTAGCTCATCAACTAATCCTTTTGCAAGTTCAAAATCAGTATCTTTTAAAGCCAATTCTATTTTCATTTCAACTGATTTTTTACTTTGTTCCGTTTCTAAATAGTCTTTATCAAAATGACTTGCATAAATCATCTGTCTAAATTTTCGGATACTCATTTTTCTAATCGTCTTGTCGTCAATGATTAATACATAGTCCATACCATTTACAACGGAATAGAAATCATGAGATATCATGAGAATCGCACCTTTATAGTCTACAATGGCTTTTTCCAGCGCGATTTGTGTATAGGTGTCTAAATGACTTGTCGGTTCATCAAGAAGCAATACGTTTGCTTTACTGGCAGAAACTTTAGCCAATTGAAGCATATTTTTTTCTCCACCAGATAAAGATTCTATCTTTTGATTAACGATTTCTCCTTCAAAGCCATAGTTTGAAATATACGATCTAACCTCATCATAAGTGTTAAACCCAGCATCGATGAATTCTTCTAATATTGTATTAGAATCATTTAGCATTTCACCTTGAAGCTGAGATAAATAAGCCACTTTAGCATCCGCATTTATTTCAATGGAATCATGATTATTGTTAAAGATTTCTCGGAGTAACGTCGTTTTCCCGGTACCGTTTGGACCGATAATGGCCACTTTATCCGTAGATTTTATCTCAAAGCTAACATTGTCTAAAAGCAGCTCATCAAAGGCAACACTATAATTACTGACATGTATAACAGTGGTATCTTCAATTTCATTATCCATACCGAAACTGATAGTCGGCTGCTTAATATCAACAAACGGCGCTTTTATTCTACGTGCTTCCAATCTCGCTTGAAAACTAACTCTAGCTTTTAGCGCTCTACCTCTAGCGGCATCTGCATTAAAAGTTGCAATCGCTCTTAGATGATCTATGACTTTCTCGTTTCTCTCGATTTCTTCTTTCTCGGCGACTGCGAGTTCTTGCAACTCGACTTTAGTCTGAAGTAATGAGAAGTTATACTCCATATATCGCCCATCGAACTCTTGGATTTCCGTATTTTCAAGGTGAATAATCTTGTTGAAACAATGATTCAATAGATATCGGTTGTGCGTAACAACGAGCAGTATTCCTTTGTGAGCATTAATAAGATTTTTAAGCGCATTTAGGTTTTCAAAATCTAAAAACACATCGGGTTCGTCCATAATCATGAAGTCCGGGCTATTAAGCATTTCCTTCATCACTTGAATAAGTTTGAATTCCCCACCACTCAGGTCGGATACCCTTTGATCTTTTAGCCTCATGAGGTTTGCTAGATTTAGTTTCTTATTTATGTTGCTTTCATAATCTTCCCCACCGATTAAATCAAATGCGTCTAAAGCTAATTGATACTTTTCCAGGAGCGAATCAATATCCGATGATGTTTCCATTTCAGTACAAATAGATTGAATTTCATTTTGAATCTTTATAAATTGTTCTCCTATATATTCAAAAACTGTTGTTTCTTTAGTTTTGTCTGGTTGTGAGAACTGACTCACATACCCAATTGTGCAAGTTGGGTCCATCTCTAACTTGCCATCGAACAAATGTCTTTCTGGATCCATCAGTATATCTATCAATGTACTTTTCCCACTGCCACTTGTTCCTATAAAAGCGCAATGTTGTGCTTCTTCTAACGTAAATGAAATGTTTGTATATAGTTCTTTTTGAGGAAATGAGAAGGATAAATTTTCAACTTTTATCATAGTGTTACCTTTCTTATAACTAAAATGGTGACTATTTTGGGATGCATTGAAGAGCATAGATTATAAGTTTACCGTTGTTAGCGTAACACACTTTCAATCCATTTGTATCCCCTCCATTGGAGGTCAATCAAATACCCGAAGCCAAGCCTCGCCTTGCCGATCGCTGTGTTCCGCCAACCATGACTCCCATTCCTCGGGATTGGTAAAATCGATAAAATCCATCGCATCTGATGTAGCCATCTGTCGCATGCCCCTTTCCCATTCGCCGTACTACAAAAATCCGCAGCGCGTAGTGCAAAAAAAAAGCCCCGGAATCAACCTTAGGGCCTGCTTTTCACTATTCTCACGTCAGCGCTCGCCGTTATACTATTCGAACCTTTGCAGCGATTTGAATAAGCGCCTTAAATGATCCAATAAGTCGCTTTTTTCCTCCGGAGTCCAATCAGCCAAACCTTCGCGCATAGTGCGCTCGCGGGTGAGGCTAATCATGGTTCTCACTTCCTCCCCGTGCGCCGTCAATTCAGACACACGAATCCGGGAATCTGAACTTGATGGATACGTGCGAACCAACCCGGCGGTCTCTAGCTTATCGATTTGCCGGCTAACGCTCGAATAGTTTTTTCCCATCATGTCGGCCAAATCACCGACGCTAGTCGGTTGGAGATGCCCGATGCCTACGAAGACGCGAAAGGTTGCTGCCTCCATATTTATGCCGGCATTCGCAATCATTTTCTTATCCCGGTCCGGCCGATTGATAATAGAGACCAAATCAATCAGCGCTTTAAAAATTTCATTTTCCATGTCCTTTATGCACCCTTACCACTGGCCGAGGCGTCAGCGGGGCATTCCAAGCCTCCTCGATCTCTTCTAGAGCATACTCTTTTATGGCGATTTTTAACTTCCCCTCGGCGGCCATTTCAAAAACACCTTTAACGGCGGATAGCAAATCAGCTTTGGAAACACTTTTATCTCCGCTGCCTACCAGTTCAATTGTTGATGAGCGTAAAATAGATGAAGGTAAGTTCATGCTCTCTTGTCCAGACGAAGTTCCAATGCTTACAAAGCGGGTAGCACGATTCGCATTTGTCTTCGCAAGAGCTGACATGATGGCAAGCGCGCTATCGCCCCAAAGGTAATCCAATACGACATCGACACCTTCGGCAATAACCGGCATTAGGGCGTTTTCAAACTTATTTTGTCCGTTGTCGACGAGCATGTCAAATGCAATGGCCTTATCGGCTTCAAGCGTTTGCAGTTTCGATTCATTGCGTCCCGTGACAATGATCTTCTTGGCCCCCAGCCCCTTAGCAATCTGAACGGCTATACTGCCGGATGCACCGGTAGCCCCATTGATCAATACCGTTTGGCCGGGTTTGAAGCCCGCTCGAAATACCAATGCAGCCCATGACGACATCGCCGGATTGGCAATAGCGGCAGCAGTGAGATCATCAATACCATCCGGTAAGCGGACAGTCAGCTTCTCGCTCACAATCGTTTGCTCAGCCAAACTGCCATGCGGTGCAGTCGGCATTGCAAAGTAAACACGAGTTCCATCCTTCAAAGTTCCAACGCCGTCAAGACCGGCTACAATTGGAAAATGAGCTGTCGATGAGTAGTGCAGCCCCATTGAACGGAATTTGCTCACTCGACTCAAGGCTGTTGCCGTAACGTTAACAATAACTTCACCCTCTATCGCAACGGGGGAATCAAACTGACCCATTACGGGAATGACTCCCTTTTCCTTTACGATTGCTGCCCTCATAAATAGTATACCTTCTTCCGCTTGAATTATGTGCATATTGCACATAATTAATCATATCACGGTTTATGTGCAAAATGCACGCATTATTTCGAGCCCGTTGAGGTTCCGTATTTAATGTATAATTAAGGAAAACCATTCGTTGTGCGTGAGTAAGGAAGGATCCCTATGAAAAAAGTTTTTTATCTCATGGATTGGGGGATATTCGGGCTCCGATCCTATTATTATATTTTGCTGTTATCTCATCTTTTAATGGAGAATGAATATTCTCCTCGATTGCTCGTGAACATCGTTTGGCTCTTAGCGGCCTTTATGATTCCCATGTTATTCTGGTTTCCGCAGCTAAGGACGAAGAAGGAATGGTTCATCTTACTTGAACTATTGCTAGGAGGATCTTATTATTTTCAATCGTTCATGCAGGCGGATCAGTTGGGGAGTGTCGATTATCTCATTCCGAGTCTTACAATCGGTTACTTATTAACTAGAAAGTCGGCCTGGACGATGCCGGCACTAGTATTACTACCCTTCGCCAGCATGTTATTCGGAGAAGTGACATGGGACCTGGCGCTCGGTTCAAGCTCCGATAACCTTCTTTTCTCTTTTATAGGGATTTGGGTCAACTTCATTGCCAAAGCCTATCATGAGAAAAATAAATTAGCTAAAGAAATTGATGAACAAAATAAATTGTTAACCCAATATGCCGCCGAGATCGAAAGGATGACTCTGCTGGAGGAACGAAGTCGTATGTCCAAGGAGATGCATGACACGTTAGGGCACTCTTTTATTGCCCTTATTATGAGTCTCGACGCCGCTATTGCGCTTCTAGACAAAAGTCCAAATCTAGCCAAGGAGAAATTGATTCGTATAAGAGGACTGACGGAACAGAACTTGGATGAAATGAGGGACATCGTGCACAAGATGGGGGAGGAAGTGAATATAAGCTTAGTGAGCCACGCCGAGAGACTCATCAACGACTTTCGGGAATATACTGGAACGGCCATTCAACTCACGCTGAAGGGAACAGAACGGACCATTCCTTTCGATGTGCGGCAATCGATCATTCGGGTGATACAAGAGTCTTTTACGAATGCACTAAAGCATGGAAAAGCAACGGAAATTGAGCTCAGTCTCCACTTTTCACCATCAACTTTACGAGTTTCCATTCAGAATAACGGAATACCCTTGGATAAGATAGAGTATGGGTTCGGCCTGACAACAATGAAGAATCGGATTGAGATGCTTGGAGGTACCTTTTCAATCTCCGCCTTAGCGGTCACTGGCGCTGAAGTCAGATGCGAAATACCACTGAAGGGAGAGAAGCTGTATGCCGAAAATTAAAGTGCTCATAGTAGATGATCAGGAATTGATCCTTGAAAGTCTAAATATCGTGCTAGAGATGGAAGACGATATCGAGGTTGTAGGATTGGCTAAGAATGGTGAAGAAGCTATCAACTATTGTGAGAGATCCCAACCGGATATCATCCTCATGGATATCAATATGCCTATTATGGATGGCGTTGTTGCTACAGAGAAGATCAAACTTCGATTCCCGTTAACGAAAATAATTATTCTAACTTCGTACAAAGAAGTTGAGTATGTTCTGGCAGCGTTAAGCCATGGAGCTGAAGGCTACCTGCTCAAAGCCATCCATCCCAAAAACCTTATAGCCGGCATACGGGTGGTTCACACAGGAGGCACACTCATTTCGCCTGAAATGGCAGACAAAATGATTAAAAGCATGATGAAAAGTGGTATTTCATCAACTATGGATACAAGGGCCATTGAACCCGAATTGCTTGAGAAAAACAATGAATTCGGACTTAGCACCCGCGAAGTCGAAGTTCTTCACAAGCTGGCGTTAGGTCTGCGCAATCAGGATATCGCTAAGGTATTATATCTTAGTGAGGGTACGGTTAAAAATTACATCTCGAATATTTATTCGAAATTGAATGTAAAAGGGAGAAGAGAAGCTGCTTATAAGGCTAGGGAAACAGGGATTTTAGATCCTTAAAGAACACATCTTAAAGAAGAATGAGATCACACAATAGATCTGCTCAAAGCCGACACCGTAACGGATGTCGGCTTTTATTTTGCTAAAGTCATATGACCGCGATATGACTAAACGGCACTACTGACGCATGACTTTTTTAAAGTATAGTATGCTTTGCAACCTATAATATTGGAACATAAAAAGAAGATATCCTGTCAGAGGAAGAGAAGTGATCATTTATAATGAGAAAGAAGAAGACACCGGACAATGAGGCATTTAACGGCAAGAGAATGTCTACGTTAGTTGCGTTCTTTCAATCCCCACTCATCTGGATGCTCGTGGGAGTGCTTGGGATCATCCTCGTCAATATGACATTCAGCTTGTTATCCAAAGATTTAAATGCACGAGGGTCCGTCATACTGACACTTGTCGGAAGCGCCGTTGCAATCGTTATCTATTGGCTTGCGATGAAGTTTCTGGCGCGGCGTCCGGTTCCCGAACTTCTGCTCCAACGGCGTGCGGTATCGGAAGTTATTTTCGGCGCTGTCGTCGGTCTTATCTTTATCATCGTTTCAACAGCCCTCATCGTCTTATTTGATGGGTATTCATTCAAGTGGGCCAACGAAAACACCAGCTCTGTCGTTTGGCCTATCATCACCACGTCACTCGGCGCTGCCTTCATCGAAGAATTAATCTTTCGGGGGCTTGCCTTTCAAGCCATTGAAAAAATGGGTGGAAGTTGGATTGCATTGACCCTAACATCCCTCTTCTTTGGAGTCGCTCACCTAGGCAACCCCGAAGCTACAATTTGGGGAGGCCTCTCTATTGCCATTGAAGCTGGTGTATTGCTAGGTGCAGCTTTCCTTTGGCGGCGCAATGTTTGGTTTATCATTGGCCTCCATTTCTTTTGGAATACAACAGAGGGACTCTTAGGTATTCCCGTCTCAGGCCATCCCTCCCCAGGTCTTTTCACGGTCGAAGTTACGGGCCCGGCCCTTCTCACTGGAGGCAAATTTGGCCTTGAAGCTTCGATAATTCCCGTAATCATCAGTCTGTTGATCGCCATCCCTATGCTGATTTTTGCTCGCCGCAAAGGGCATCTCATCTCTTTCCGTCAAGATCCAAAATAATATTCGAATCCAGTGGCTAAGGGCGCTCTTATGAGCACCCTTAGCCTGTTGAAACATTACTTTACTTTTGGGGGTATCCCATTTCAAGCGAGGTAAGCGGACCTTCCGAATAAACGGAACCGCTAGCTTGAATGTGCAAGGCTTACTTGCCGGACAACAGACCTACAGGACCATTTTGGGTATATTTGATCGTCTTGCCCGGAATTGAAGTCGCATCCGTGTATGCTTTCAAAACCGCCATCACACTCAATTCATCGGTTAAGCTCGAAAATTTCGCCCTCACTTATGATAAGGCTCTCCGTATTATCTATACTGCGAAATTAGAATTCGGCCTCATATGTCCGAAATCATGAAGGTTTCATTTCTGTTTATCGCCATCGCGATACAACCCCAGACCGTTCATGACATAAGGACGAACAATGTCTACAAGCCCATCGGTTCGATCTTTTTCCTCGACATTTAGCCAATAATGCGCAGCGTCATAGATCGCCGAACCTGTCATGGCCGCCATGACTTTGATAGGATGCCTACCCACACCAAGATGCGTAGCTCCTTTTAGAAAAATGCTTTCTATGGTTTGCAGCAGCATTTTCTTTATCTTCTCATCGACAAGCGTAGCCATCGACTTGGAATCCATTCTGCAGTTCTGATAAAAATCCACGATGTATCGGTGCGTCTGCAAGATCAGCTGGTCACATATTTCTTCCGTAAACTCCCGTGCATTCGCCACTTGCTCCGGAATCATCTCATGGAAAGCCTGTTCGGTGATTTCGTCAAGCAAAGCAAATTTATCTTCAAAATGAGCATAAAAAGTGGCTCGGTTAATGGTTGCCTTCTGCGCGATATCCTTGATGGTGATGGCATCGAATCCTTTTCTCCGTAACAAATCTCTGAACGCTGCTTTAATTAACTGTCGTGTGCGCAACACCCTCGGATCTTCCTGATTTACCATTTCAATATCTCCTTGATAAACATCAATTATGACAATGTGTTGCTTAAGCAATTTTTAACTAACTCTGCCAGTTGAGATCACAAGCAAGCAGCATTATTATCTTATCTAACAGGTGTTGCTTAAGCAATTTGTGACTATTTATTTGAAAGGAAGGATTCTATTGAACACCAAGCCCTATCGACTTCTGATATTTGGCGCCGGCGTGGTTGGCAGTGTATACGCACTCCGATTTGCACAATACGGACTGGACGTAACCTTACTGGCACGAGGAAAGAGGCTGGAGGCACTTCAAAGGAACGGACTGTCATACAACGACAATGGAACGATCAAGCAAATATCGATCAAGACGATTGACAAGCTTGAGAACGACGACATTTATGATTTTATCTTTGTTCCCGTACGATATGATCAGGCCGAATCTTCCCTGACTGCGATCAAGAACAATAAGAGTAAAACCATTGTCACCTTGACCAACACCATAGGATATGACAGTTGGCTTGAAATCGTAGGAGACCGGCTACTCCCAGGATTCCCGGGTGCGGGTGGAGACATCAAAGTGGATGTTCTATACGCCCAATTTGGTTCCGAAAAACATCAAGGGACCATTTTCGGTGAAATAAATGGACGGACGACTGAAAGAGTGAAAGAGCTTGCCCAACTATTCGAATCGGTCAATTTGCATTATGAAATCCAAAAAGACATTCTGGCATTCCATATATCGCATATTGCGTTGGCTATCGTCAACAAGCATTTCTACACGAATGACGGAATGGTGGATATTGAGACAGCAAGAAGTATAAAGATTCTAAGCAAGATTGCCGCAGATATTAAACAGAACATTCACCTGATAGAGCAAGCCGGAATTCCGGTAATCCCACCAGAAACGAAGGCAATGGGAGAATTGCCTGAGAACGATATTATTTCCCATTATCGTCAGTTGCTGAGCAATGACTTTATCATTGATGTAAAGCTTGGGAACCATGCTATCAGCCAAAAAGCGGAAATATTGTTATTAGATAAGATGTTTCATGAATTGATATCTATTCAGCCTGATAAACTGTAAGTATCGGTTCCCGCAGATATTCTATATCGCAATGGCTCGATTCTTTAGAGTCCGATGGCCAATACATTACCGGCTACTTACCTAACCGTACCAATTTTGATTCCATAGTTCGCCATATGAAAGAGAATAAATTGAATACCCATATCGATGAGGCCTATCCCTTTACCGCTCAAGGCCTGCTCCAGGCGTACCGCAAATGCAAAGAGCTGCCGAAACGGGGAAAAATCGTTATATCGAAAAACATGGGTTTATGATAAGGTTCACCTTATCAGGTCTATCAGCGAAAAAAATGGCGGCCCTATGGCCGCCAAGCGTTATTATTAAATTCTGCTTGCTACAAGGTAATTCTTTGTCTCGATGGCTTGATTGCTTCAATATTCTCCTTTAATCACGAAGAACGAACCTCGGATGGTCCCTGCCAGTTTGGACTTTTGTCTTGCAAACTTAAATTTCTTCTCTTCTAGCTCCTTAGGTACCTCCATGCCCTCAGTTAGCTTAAACCCTACGGCCCGCTTCTTAGGATCATCCACCGTATACAGGACGTTGACCGCTAGACCGTCCTCATAAAAGACGAAGGCCCATTTGATATTTTCTACTTGAAAACGTGATGTTTCCAGCGGTTGAGCCGCAAACTCAATACCACGTTCTTCTTTCAAAACTCGTTTCACATAATCAAGCGTCTCCTGGCTTTCGCCGGCTGGTACGGTCGTAAATTCGTGCTTGTATTTGTTCATGAAGTAACGGGCTTCATTCGCGCGCAGACCAGCTAGCACTTCTGCTACCGGCGAAGATTCCAGACCAACCACAGACACATTTTTAAAGTCAACAATAGTGGACATTTCCTCATTCCTCCTGCTAATTTCGTTTACTTCTCCACAACTGGAATCCACATTTCCCCATATACGAGGCTATCTCGCTGCCCCATCTCAACCGTTGCATTGGGCCCGCCAACATAGGCGTAATTATCGGCTGCTGGCAAGACTTGACCGAAGGCAATGCCAGTAAGCATGCTACTCAACTCATCAGCCGACTTCCCCTCGCCTTTAACAACGAGGTATTGTCCCTTAGGAAATTGGATCACTCTGTGTTCTTCCGGTACCGATGAATCTGTCATCACGCCAGCATAATACATCATCTTGTGATTTACCGCTTCGTTTACGGCAAAAATATAATCGTTCGCAGCAATCGCCTTTAACACGTCAAGCCTTCCATCCTGCTCTACTGACCGCCAAAAGCTCTCTTTCTCCTTATTCATGCCGGCATAATCCGTGTAATCGCTCTTCAGCTCCGTTCCAATACCCAGAACAATAAAGCTGTCTTTTTCCTCAAAGGTATACGTTGCCATGATTCCATCTCCTTTTTTGAATGAATCCATTGATTTGTTTATTCACTTGATAGGTTTATCATAAGCCTCAATCATGTCAAAATATGATACTGTTTAGAGTTCAGCCAATGGCTCTCTCCCACAGCTCCCTGCCTAAATATTAGTGTCTTTGGTAGGAAAAGTCTATCAGATTCAGGAATGGGCTGGCGTTGATTTCACTTCTATTAGAGTCTGCGGCTTTTCGGGCGCAGCGCCCAGGAGGCGATGCCAAGCGCAGCATAGAAAAGCGGAAGAATAACATGGAATCCACCATCCCCATAATCATGAGCGAACCCATGAGATAAGGCCGCACCTGTCATTAGAAAAAAGATACCGCTATAAGCCCATTCCTTAAGCCGAGGGAAACCTGGTATTACTAACGTAATGACTCCAAGCAATTTCCAAGTCCCGAGAATGTTCGTGATATATAAAGGGAATCCAATATCGGTCACTAAATCGACATTGCCCCCATATCGCATCAATTGCCCGATCCCGCTTAATGCAATAGAGAATGCGAGAATGACGGTGACTATCCAATAAGCTGCCGTCCTTCCGATAGGACGGGAATCAACCTTCGCGATCTTTTCAATACCGGTAATCGTACTCATTCCAATTCCTCCTTTGATCTCGTTTATTTCCGCACAACTGGAATCCACATTTCCCCATTACGCGCTCTTCAGTTCCGTTCCAACACCTACAACGATAAAACTGTCTTTCTCCTCAAGGGTATGTGCTGACATCATCCCAGCTCCTTTTTTCATTTGATCAAATCATTTGTTTTTTCACTTGATAGGTTTATAATAACGATAAATCATGTCAAAATATGATACTGTTTAGAGGGCCCGATGAAAAAAATAGAACGGATTAACATCATCATGCGGTACATCAACAACCGTGCCCATTTTACCATTTCGGAAATCATGCATGAGTTTAACATCTCCCGTTCGACGGCGATTCGAGACATCAGGGAAATTGAAGCGATGGGAATGCCTTTGGTCGCCGAAGTCGGGAGGGACGGGGGCTACTTTGTGATGAACAACTCCATCCTGCCCACGATCCGCTTTACCGATAATGAGATTAAAGCTCTTTTTATTGCCTTCATGGCCACACGCAATCTGCAACTCCCTTACCTCAAGAGCCGCCACTCTTTAGCGGAAAAGTTGCTCGGCCTCATCTCTCAAAACCAGCAAGATGATCTTGTTCTCTTAAATCAAATCTTGCTCTTTGAAGGTACCAATCCCCACAATCCTGACCTGCTTGATCTATCGGATCTGCCCCATCCGATGTTAGAACAACTCATCCAAATCCTTCTTGAAGACTGCTACTTAGTGGTTTCCGTCAAAGAAGGAAGAGAAATAAAGTCTTATCCCATCTATCTCATGCGCCTATATCGTGAAAAAAGCTCTTGGCAAATTGAAGGCTTCGGCCTACAGGAGGGGAAAAGGCGGATTATCCCTGTCGACAATCTCACCGATGTCAAACTATACTCGGAGAAAAAAAGAATAAGCAAGAAGAAGATTGTAGAACAACTAAGCAAACAGGAAGAAGCAATCAACTTTGTCCTTGAAGTTGGTCCCAAGGCGATTGCCCAGTTCAAAAAGTACCATCCATTAAAAATTACAATTTCTTATACGAATCCTTATCAAACTACGGCTATTTTAAAGACGTTTATCAATGTTCATCATCCGGATGAATTGACCGAAATTACAAATTGGCTGCTTTTCTTAGGTGGAGATATCAAGGTCAGGGAAATTCCGAAGGAAGTTGTGGAGGGATTTCAGGGGAGACTAGATGTGTTGAGAACAAGTAATTGACCCTAGCTACCGACTGTAAAGCACATTGAAGATATAGCGATCACATAGACACGCTCGATGAGATGTGGACATTCTTGCAGCGTGAAGGATTCGGAGTATCGGTAGCCTGAACTGGTAAGGAAGCGCTTTTAGTTGCGTGATCGGAGCAACCTGATCTTGTCGTGCTGGATTGGATGCTCCCCGAGAAAAGCGGTATCGATGTATGCCGCGAATTAAGACAAACATCGCATTGCGGCATCATTGTGGTCACGGCCAGATCGGATGAATCGGATAAAACCGTCGGTTTGGAAATTGGCGCAGACGATTATTTGATCAAGCCTTTCAGCGTGTATATTTATTTCGTTAATGTTACTCTTTCTCCTATTGCTCTTGAAAAACAAAGCTGTCCCTCCCTTTCGAATCAGAGTGGCGGGGATCGCTCACTTGGAGGCCGTCAATCTCTAAGGATAAGATCCACGAGAGCCTGGACACACTGTTTGATAGGCTCGCTATCCGTGTCCACCGTCAGCTCCGCTTCCAAGGGAGGCTCATACAGCGAATCAATTCCGGTAAACTGTTTAATAAGACCGGATCTCGCTTTGCGATACAATCCCTTGGGATCGCGCCGCTCGCATTCCTCAATCGAGCATTTTATATAAATCTCCATATATGTTTCAGGTTCGAATCGTTGCCGAATAGCGCTTCTGGCTTCAGACGAAGGGGAAATCATAGGCACCAAAACGATGAATCCGACGCTTAAAAAAAGTGAAGCGATCTCCGCCGCACGTCTAAGGTTCTCTCGGCGATCCTCATCCGTAAATCCAAGATCTCGGTTGATGCCTGATCGCAGCTGGTCTCCATCCAGCACCACGCATCGAATGCCTCGCTGAAACAACTCTTTCTCCGTGGCGGTTGCCAAAGTCGATTTACCTGATCCCGACAAGCCGGTAAACCACAATACTTTTCCTTTGTGACCATTCATACTCTCCCACTCACTCTTGCCTACCATATTGATCCTCCTTTGTCTCTGGCCTCAATATCTCGCTGAATGCTTAACAATTCCAGTCGTAAGTCTGACCAATCAATTCAAACAACTGCCGATTCGGTTCCGCATAATAATTTCGCAGCCATTCCATCGTATCTTGCGGGATCGGTTGATCGTATCCTCTTTTATTTAACGAAGCATGTTCGCCTGGATCCCATATCGGCATATCGAGGGGTCCCTGCTCATACGATCATACTCTTCTTCGATCCTTGAACGCTCAGCTTTCAGCGCTTCCGGGAATGACAACGATTCCAGACCCCGTCTTAGGATCATATACCACATTGGTAATCGAATCATCCCGAATTCGGCTCACCGCTTCGTCTATCACATGCAAAGGCACAAGATACCATTCCGTGATCGAACTGGATGGCCGAAACGGTCATGGATAGTGAGGTCAAGCTGAGCCGTTGCAAAGATACGGTGGAATATTCCCTCCAGCTTCGTACAATTTATACCCACCAGTTTGTTACTGGCAACAACTTTAACATCCGCCAGCAGGTAGGTCGCTTAAGGCTCAGGGTCTAATTTGGATACTTATTGTACGCGGCTAAACCCTATATTCCTTTTAATCCCAATCAAACCCTCTCTCCAGCATGCGGTACAGTCGTTCATTATGAGGAGCGAAATAAGCCTGCAAATGTTTCCTTGTAACGGTAGAGATCTCTTCGTAACGGCCGACATTGAGTGGCTTATATTGAAACTCGTAGGGCTGCACTCCAAGAAAATCGGTCACTTTCCTCATGGAGTCCGGCAGTCCACCGAAGAAATCCTCAAAGCTCAAGATCAAGATCTTTTCCGAAGGACAATAGCGGTGCCACTCCTCCAACTGATCGACATAAATTCCGCGACTTAGGTAGGAGTGATGCTGATGGCTCTCGTTGAAGTAGTAGGGATCCTCCCGGAATTTCTCCAGCATCCCCATTAACCGAACTTCCTCACAAGCAATTGCCTGTTCGAACGTCAACGTCTCGCCTAGATTGCGCACCGAGTGATGGTAATGCGAGTAGGCGCGATCGATCGGATTCCGCAGAATTACTATAATCTTGGCATCGGGCAGCGTCTCCCGCAATCTCCGAGCGGCAAGAGGATGAAACAGGTAATACGGAGACGCCTCACCCGTCAACCGGCGCTTCTTCTCCAGTAAGGAAGGAAAGAATTGAAGGTACCACTCTCTAGGCTTGTCGTAATTTAGATCGAAATAGTGCACTTCTTTAACGACGGCCCCGGCAATTACGGGATGCTGGTTCAGATAGTGGTACAGCGATGTCGTGCCAGCTTTCTGCGCGCCGATGATAACGAAATCCGGCATTCGTTGTTCCGACAACTGCTTAAATAAATACAAAAATGTCCCTCCTGATGCTCTTCATTCCTCGGCAGTTGCCGCAGCGTGTTGCATGCTGTCCTCCACTTCCCGGATTGCCTTGTAAAGTTCGTTATCGGGAAGAGCCCCGCTCCATTCGTGAGGCCAATTGACGTCGCTCCCTGCGAGTCTCTGCTCATAATGCTCTGCTCCTGCGGACTGCTTCAGCAAAGCATGGGCCAGACTTTCAATATCGGACGGCACCGCGCTGATGTTGGACGAGATTTGGCGGAAATACTCGGCTGTCTTAATCCCATAGGTGTTGGTGACCACCAGCAAGCCTGCGGAAGCCATCTCGATCGGCAGCAGACTCGGATGCGGAGAATCCATCAAGGCAAGCCCCAGATCGTGCTGCGGCAGCAGCTCCTCATAATCGTCCATATTGAACTTGCCGATATGCTTGATCCGAATGCCGCTTGGCAGCACTTGAGTGGACTTGTCCCCTCCGATTCCGATAACTTCCCACTCCTCCTCGGAGAATCCGCCGAGCTCTCTAACTCGATCGATGGCCAAACAGCCTAGCGCATACAGATTTCGCGAGTTATGCGGTTGAGGTCTGGCGTAGAAGAGCAGCTTCTTCTTGCGTCTCTTCGACAATCGAACCCATTGCTGTTCGGACAGCTCGAATCTAAGGATTGGATTGTTGAAATAAGAGCCGGCATTCAGAGAAGATACGATTCCCGACTGAACGAAATACTGTTGCAGGATATCTGTCGAGAATATCGGGTAATAATCCAGTCGATAGCTGTTCTCGGCCAACACCTTATAAGTCCCATTCTCATAAAAGATGGGCTCGTAATCTTGGGCAAGATAGATAAATTTGGAGTAGATGGTCTCCTTGGTCGCCTCGCTCGCCAGATGGGCGGTCCACCAGGAGGTCGCAATGAAGAGGTCGCTCTCCGAGATCTTCACTTCCTGCTCGAAAGAATAACAAGTCTGAAACTCTGCGTCGGTCAGAAAAGCCTTTAGCCTGCCGTCATGATTCTTGATTCGATCCAGATTCTCCTTCGTGAATTCCGATTGATCGGTCATCAGAATTCGAATCGAATAGCCTGATTCATAAAACTTCTTCGCTATATTAAACATCCCTATGTATCCGCCAAAGAAGTTCTGCGGGTCGATCTGCGAGATGAGCAGATTGACTCTCCGTGGTGCCTCAGTCGAAACGACGAATTGTCTTCCCTTGAACTTGCGCTTGTATTCCAAGACATAATGATCAACCCCATATGTTGGGTTCTCCGCCGCAGTCAATGACATCCGATAGGCAGCTCCTCGCGATGCTGCGCTTGTCGCATAGGTGTTTTGTGTCAGCCTGCGAACCCATCTCCTCATCGGAATGACAAGCGCATCGGTCAGCCTGTTAACGAGCAGGGAGACCAACATCCACAACTCAAGATTGTTTAACGTCTCTTTACCTCGGCGAACCTTGCGATGGACTTTCCATAGCCCCCTTACACTTCGGGAGCGACGAATGAGCTCCAGCAGCTCAGGAGCCGCTCCTCGCTGCTCGGCATTTTCCGCCAACGTGACGATATGCTCGGCGTTAAGATGATTAAAGTTATAGAGAGACACCGTATTCGCGAACAGCTCTCGCAAGATTAGCTTCGACTTCACTTTCAATGGACGGTTCTTGTCCTTGACTAGCTTTCGTACTTCTTGCATGGGTCCCAGTTCCATAATCGCTTCGATAAACGGTTTGCTCCCGAAGTTGATATGTCCGATAACATTGTTGTCGCTCTGAACATAATCATACAGCGGTTCATCGATGTACTCGATGCCTCCGCGCATATTAGCGATTATGGCAATCCATTGGTCGTGGTAAATGTCTCCGTTGCGAGGTGGAAGAGGTAAGATGTCCCAAAGCAGATCCGCCCGGAATACCGATGCGGCACCTGTAACCGTGTTGGCGATAGCCAACAGATCCAAGTCTTCAGTTCGGTAATAATTTTTTCTTTTCACCCAATAGCTGTCATAGATAAGGCCTCCATCCCGCTTTACGATTCTCATATCGCAATAAACAAGTTTACTGCGTTCATGCTTCAGCAGCGTCTTTACGCTTAAGCTCAGCTTATTCGGATACCAGTAATCATCTTGGTCGGCGAGCGCAATGAACTGCGCCTCCTTGGGAACCTGCTCCAAGCAGCGTTCGAAGTTATGATAGAACCCGACATTGTCTTCATTATCGATAAAGATGAACCTCTTGTCGCTTCCCAGCATCTCTAACATTTGCTTTCTACAACTGATCTTCGAGCAATCGTCGCTAACGATGCAGATCCAGTTCCGGTATTCCTGACTTCGGATGCTCTCTACTTGTCTTCTGAACTGTTCCAGATCCGGGTTATAGGTTGTCATGCAAATCGTGACCAGCCCCGTGTCGTCAGACGTCTGAATATCAAGCTCTCTCGGTGTGTAAGGGGACAAAGTCATCGTTCCGAGCTCGATTCGGCAAGTCGTCCCGTTTCGGAATGTCACTTCCAGATAGACTTCGCGCTCCTCAATGGTCGATACGGGTTCAATGACAACGGGCACGCGAAAGCCGGAGAACAAAGAATTCAGCTTACGGTCGATATGAAGGTAGTCAGCCAGCACATCCGGTCGGTAGATCGTCTTATCGGTGGCATCGAAGACGCTATCGCCCACCACGACCTGAATACGGGCTGCTCTCGAATCACTGAATACCCAACCTTTGACTGCATAGACCATAGGGTTGCCGGGGCTTGCTTTTTTCGGCAGCATTTTGTCTATATTGTAGTACAACATGATTCCCCCCCCCGCCCTTCTCTATGTTTATGAATGTGCTCTCGCCCCAGGCAGCCTCTGGTTCACATACTCGACCAGTATGGACTTTAACGGTTCGGACACGTTACTGGAAGCTGCACGTATATCTTCTACCGCCTCATCCGATAGGACAATTACACGAGGAAGGGATGAAATCTCCATTTTAGAGTAATTAATAGCAAACCTTTCACTTAACCACCGAATGTCGCACGACGCTTGGGCGCATATTCTTTCTTTATATTCGGTTGGAACATCGAATGCCGGGCCTCGCACCTTATGCAGAAGCTCGAAGTCCTGTTCCCTATGCTCTGGGTTGAGTCGACCATCTACCGTCAGCGGAACCTGATCATTGAGATAAGAGATCAGGTCGGCCGCGATTAACGACAAGCTCTCGTTGGACCTTATGAGTCTCAATCTCTCAAGCGTATCGCCCTTGATGCCAAGGTTCGATAGAAAGTGACCAACAATTCCTTGCGGATGATCGAGAGCCTGTTCGAACGAATAGACAGAAGTACACTCTGGCCCAAACACGTCGACGAATTTCTGAATTCGCTTCTGGAACAACCCGTTCAGTTCTTTATCGATCACGCCCCAAGCGGTTTTCCCTGTCTCGCCATTCTTAATTCTCTCCTGGTAGGCGCTAATAGCCCATTTCACCGGATGGCGTACGTAGACAACGACCCTTATGTTCAACTTGCGGGACGAAACGGAATGGATAAACTCGCGCAGCTTTATTAAACCGTTGGTGCTAAGCTTCGATATATCCTCACCGGAGATTACAAGCTTGTCCCCTTTTCGCTTCCGAAGCTCATCCAACAGGTCCCGAACATACTCCCGATTAGCGGAGCCGATCTCCGCCTCGCTTAAGCCCCTCTTGATATTCATGTGATAGCGCTCAGGATACTCACTGAATAAGCTATAAAATGTGACGGAATGATTAGCTGCAATAGATCTTGGGTAGAGAATTCCTTTAGATTCCAGCAGTTGATTATTCTTCTCTAAGTACAACGACTCTTGGATGCTGGATGTCCCCGTTTTATGCAACCCAACGTGAAAAATAACCTCTTTGATCGTTTTGTTTTTCGCGGTCAGAAGCGGATTCAGCAAGTGGTTCGGATTATCCCTTAGCAGGCTCTCCATATGAATTCGCGGATTGGGGGATCTGCCCTCTTTCCATCCAGCAACGGTAAAGTGCTCCAGAAGATCGAAGGGGCCTCTTCTAAGCTCCTTGTTATGGTATAAATAATAATACTCGTCGAAAATCGGCTTTAATCTACGTTTGTCCGATGCGATTCGCCAACTCCGACGAGGGTGTCCGACGATTCTAGCGATCCTCCTGAAGGAACGGGACAGCGCTTGCTTTGCTCCCGCATGGGTCGTCTTTCTTTCATCTAATGCTTTTGTGAAGGTCTCCGTTTCAAGCTTCTGTTCCTCCGCGAGCTGCTTGTTCTCCCATGCAAGTCGCTGCCATTTCTCTAGTGCAAGCCGATTCTCCTCTAATGCGAGCTGTTTCTCTTCCGATGCAAGGCGCCACTCTTCTATCGTCGCCTCATGAAGTCGGATTCGTTCCTTCAACTCCACATTCTCGCGACCAAGCCCGCTCAAGGCATTATTCAGCTCTTCGATCTGCTTCATCTTCAGGCTGTTCAATAAGGAATGCGCGAACTCATCCAATGGGAAAACCGATATTTGGAAGACGGCCCTCGAAATCGGTTGGCCATTCAGTCGATAAACGATCTGCGGATCGTCGTTCTCGAACAGAAACACCCGATCGGCTAGGCGCACTTGATAATTGCCTCCTATTATTTCATTAGGGAGCGGTGAGCCTTCGTGCTCGAACTCCGCTTGATGTACGATAGCCAAACAGCAAGACAGACCCGGGTCCAGTCGAAAATGGTCCACCGGTCCTTGCTTCACAAGAGATATCTCCAAGCGGTATCTTCCTTGAAAATTCGATCTCTGGGATTGGCGCTCCGAGAACCCCTCCCCGGTATCGATGAACACCTGAGCGTAATTTTCCGCATTTTCAGATCCCCGATAGCCCAAGTCATAGGCTAACGGTCTGGCAAACCGGAGAGAGAGCTTCCTTACCTCGTCGCCGGGCATCCACGTATCGGTATTTGCGGCATCGAGCAGAGTCTGGTACATTCGTACGACGATATGCTCCTTGCCCAGAAGTCCCTCCAGCCTTTGCCCATCTTGGTGATGGTGCCTTAACGTAGCATCAAGATAGGTAAGCTCATCCGGATTCCACTCCGATACCGAGGCATTACTTCCGACAAATAAAGCCAAGCGGTGTAGTTCCTCGGTTGTATGCCCCAGCAACGAGTCATACGATGAGATCAGCAGTGGAGCATTCAGTTGGGCAATCGCCATCAATGTATAATAAGCCCACAGCTTAACTCCGTGCTCAAGCTCAATCAAATCCCGCTTTAAAAGGGATTGGGCCGAATTTAACGGATTTCTTAGAGCCAAAACATACTTAACCTCCACACCTAGGCGTTCGAAGGCCAGCTTCCAGAAAGGCAACAATACGCAAATTCTCGGGTCCTTTATCAGCACCGTATCGGCAGCCTGCAAATGTTCGTTCAGAAGCTGTATCGCCCGCGCCAGAAATTCTTCTTCAAGAAGGGGGAGAAAATGCTCGCATCGATTCAGCAGAGGATTATCGATCGATTGCCATCTCTGATTGAGCCGCTTAAGGATTGTTTCATTTAGAGCGACGAGATTTAAGTCCTCCCAATAGCCTCTCGGGTTTGCCGAATCTCCCGGCATCAGATTCCCACCTGGATATGCGCCAAGTCGAACGAGACTATTCGCCAGAGCGCTGGTTCCCGAACGATGCATGCCCAGAACGACGACAATCTTCTTTTTCATAGCTTCTTATCCTCATTTCCTCTCATTTCCTCTCATTTCATCCGGATTCGGAAACAGCAGTTGATCCAAGAAGCGTTCAACCAATTCATGAATAACCACGTCTGGATGCTCTTCCTTGATGATATTGGTATCGAAGTTGTGATTCCAGACATGCACGCTTCTCTTGAAGTTACGGGATAAGTACGGGATCATATTAACCGTAAAGGAATCACGGAACATAAGGAGCGTATACGAGTCGGCCGGCAAACCGGGTGCCGTCGTAATGATCGTATCGGGTGAATCCGGATAAGGCTCCGCCTGCATGGTATAATTCTCGACTTTGCTGCCGGATACAGGCTCAAGCGTCAAATAATCATCCGAAATCTCCCCATCGATCATCAGCATCTTAGAGAGATCACCGGAACTGCTAGTCGAATTCACCTTAAAGTCATGAATAGACAGCGGTTCAATACCGGGCAAATCTTGTCTAACCTCCGCTATTATTTTCTCATAACCATAGAAGGCGCCTAATTCATTCCAATGCGTATCGTTCTTGTGATATAGCTGACCGTCAGACTTATGCTCTAGAAGAGTCGTCCGGAGATCGATAACCTCGATATCCGAGTTACTCCGCAGATAGGCAAGTAGTTGATCCAGCCTGGTACCGTTCTGTCCCTTTCGAATGTATCCGGGCAAGTACTCCGGGTAGATTGTATTCTTGTCGGGGGCAACCGTTACGTAGAACTCGATTCCCTGCGCGGCCAACCATCGTTTTCTCTCCTCGAGATTGTCTCGGATCGTCTGCAATTGTTTGTCGCTAAAGGTCTCCAACCCTTGATAATCTTCGATCGATCCATCCCCGTTATAGAATAGCCATCCATCCTTACCTATAATGACTTGATCGACGGATGACATTCCTAACCACTTCACCTTGATCTCGTTGTTCCAACGGATCAACCGATCCCTGAAGGCGAAATGATCGTTAATGAAGCTCTCAAACTGGCCTGTGAACTCGCGGAAGGACAGGTCGCTTAAATGAAGGAACGGGTTGGTCGCCAAGGTTCGGTTCTCGACATCCGCTTGCTTCTGATTAAGGATGAGACCGCCGAATACCGGTACCACCAGCAAGAATACGAAAGCCGAACTAAGCACTGCGCGATTCACCGCAATTGACTTAAAGCGAAGGGTTGCATTGGTTAATTGCAATATGAAGAATAGAGCAACGCTCGACAAGACGAAGGCGGCATAGAATAATGTATCCATGAGCGAATGGTCCTTCAGCTTGCCGAACTCCGGTCCTAGTTGATTTAACACCAGTTGAGGGTCATTGCCGGTCATCGTGATCTGGAGCCCGTCATTCACGAGCGTCATTGGCTCAATCTGATTAAGGGCAGGATTGGATGCGTTAATTCGGGAAGCGTCCCAGGTAATCCTGTGGAGATTGGCCTTGAAGGCAATGCCCTTCAATTCCAAAGTTCCAGGAGCCATACCCAGATCGATCCGCACCTTCTGGGCATTACCCGGAATGGCAAACTTCAGGTTCTGGTACCCTTCGCTCTTCTTGACCTCCAATCGAGCTGAATCGGCTTCATTAAAGCCGATGCCGATGTCGTAAAACACTTGATAAATATCATCCGCCGGTACTGTCACCTTAAGATATAAATCGATTGTCGGTCTTCCCTTGTCAATGAAGGAATAGATGAGAATCGAGCCCAGAAGGAAGACGATGGCTGCTATTAGATTCACTATCCGGTTACTGCGAGCTCGCATCGCTTGGACTCCTTAAAATCTAAAATATATGAACGGATTGTAGGTGGACGACGCCAGGGACATAATCGAAAAGAGAAGAATGGTGAGAATATACAAAAGTGTGACCCACTCATATCCCATTTGAAGAGGCTTTGCTTCCAAGTAACCAGCCATCCGCTCCGCTATTCTCTTCGGCAACGGCGTGGCACCTATAACAGCGATTCCCAGTAGAATTACAATCTGAGGATTCGCAAAGTAAGCGACGCCGTACAAGCCGGGGCCTTGTCGCCAAGGAATCCACATCGAACCTAAATAGTGAAGGGCTTGAGAAAGCGTGTCCGAACGAAAAAATACCCAACCGACAAGCACGACCAGCGCGGCATATAGGAATCGAACAGGTGTCCAAACCTTGCGTAGAATATCCCCAATAACCGTTCTTTCTGCAATAAGGAAACAGCCATGCCAAGCTCCCCAGATGACGAAGTTCCAGCTAGCACCATGCCAGATGCCGGTAATCAGGAAGACAATCCCCAGATTGCGATAGGTCTTTAACCGCGTCGTTCGGCTTCCGCCAAGCGGAATATAGACATAATCGCGGAACCACGCCGATAAGGAGATATGCCATCGACGCCAGAACTCCTGGATAGAATGGGATATGTAAGGGTAATTGAAGTTCTCGGGGAAATGGATTCCGAACATTCGGGCGAGCCCGATCGCCATGTCGGAATAGCCGGAGAAGTCATAGTATAGCTGAAACGAATAGCATACGATGCCCAGCCAAGCCAGCCCGCTGGACAAGTCTCCGCCGCTTAATGAGAAGATATTGTCCGCCGTCTGTCCCAGAGGGTTGGCAATCAGAACCTTCTTGCTTAATCCGATTACGAACCGCTTGATGCCCTGGTGGAAGTCCTCCATTCGGACGGTTCTGGCTTGAATCTGCTCAGCAATGCTTTTATAACGAATAATTGGTCCAGCAATCAGTTGTGGAAAGAAGGAAATATATAAAGCTAAATTTAAAGGATTCTTCTGAGGGGCGCTGTCATTCCGGTAAATATCGACGATGTAAGAAATGACATGGAAGCTAAAAAAGGAAATGCCGATCGGCAAGTCGATAGGTGTGACGTCGAATGGATTCATCCCCAAGGATTCCAATAATCTATTGAGGTTATCGACGATAAAACTCAAATACTTGTAGAAGACTAGGATTCCTACGTTAACTAGAACGGCAGTAATGACAACTCCCTTGGCAACGGCTCTCTTGTTCGAATACGCTCCGATAATCAGACCAAAAACGTAATTCATAAGGGTCGAACCGATCATTAGCCATACGAACCGCGGCTCTCCCCAAGCATAAAAGAACAAGCTTGCTGCAAGAAGAAGAAAATTCCTCATATCTCGACGAATGAAGAAATAACCGGTTAACACGAGAGGCAAGAATACGAATAAAAAGAGGGGAGAGCTGAATACCAAGGAGCCACCAACTTCCGACAAATCGTTCAGAAATCATACACGTTTCTGCATCTATCACCCAATAATATTAGCCTATTTCTAAGCAGATTTACACTACAACTTAACCTGTATAGGATATACTGTTCACTTTATGGATACGTTGGACGCTATCTTTGACTCTATTATTCGCTATAGCTTTGTTTTTGCCGGCTCATGGAGCATCGGCGAAAAATGCGAAAGGAGCTGTCGCGGCGCGACAAGCTCCTAATCCAAGTGATCATCAAAACACTACTTCTTTTCTCTCCGTACTCATTTTATCAATAATTATTATTCGAGGAATCGTTAAATTTAAAAAAAGATCACATCGGCATCTCAGCTTAGTCGAAAACATAGGTCGATTCAAACTGCTAGGACGAGTGTTTATGGATCTTGTGCTCCAGATATGTCGGAACTCGGCCCCCTCTTCGCTTCGAAAAGACTTTCGGATCATTTATTCTACGACCATCAGACTTTGCCTTCAGAAATACTAGTGGGCTGAGTTGCAACGCTAGTGGTTTGCTTGGGTAAATAGTTACCAATTCAAGCTGCTCGTTATCTACTGTATCAAATCACTTCAATTCATAAACGAAATCACAATACTTTAGAGTTGATTCTCGATGGGATGCAATGATAACAGTCTGATTATTTAATCTAGACACTGCTCTCATAACTTCCTCTTCAAGGCATTCGTCTAATGCAGATGTTCCCTCGTCCAACACCAAGATATCCGGAGAATCATACACTGCCCTCGCTAGACCCACGCGTTGGCACTGTCCCCCAGAAAGAAAAATTCCGTTTTCACCAAGATTGGTGTCTTCGCCATGACTTAACCCTGCAATCATATCTGCTATTTGAGCTACCGATATAGCATGCTTCATTTTCTCTTGATTATAGTCTCGAAAGAAAGCAATATTTTCCTTCAGGGTTGCATTCAACAAAAATACTTTTTGCGGAAGATATCCGAAACGAAGCTTTACCTCGCTAAGTTGTTCCGTCGTTCCATCTCCATGCTCCACATCGAGTCTTCCGTCGCTGGGCACAAGAAGACCCGTCAACAGATTTAACAGTGTACTTTTGCCTATTCCGGAAGGGCCCTTTAAACCGACGATAGCTCCGCAAGGAATCTCAACGTTTATTTTCTTCAAAATTTCTTTTCCATTCTCATAGGAAAAAGACAGATCACGACATACAATTTTGCTGCCCTGATTAAATCTGCCTGTAGTACGTGTATCTTTGTCTTGATCATTTACGGCATGCGACTTGCTTTGTTTGTCTTCCTTTAGTATCCCTTGAATCTTCTCATAGAAACCTCCATCCATTCGATCCAAAACCGAGGAATTGGCATACAAAGAAGATAAATAACCATTTATTCTGGTCACTCCTGGCATAACTCTAATTAAAATCAAGGCTAGAATGGCCATTTTCGACATGACGCCCTCGGATGAGCCATTCGTTACATAAACAGCAAGAAACGCCATCAACATACAAGCCACTGTAATCAATTCAATCAGATGTCTAGGCAACGTGGAATAGACAGTCTGCTTTACTTCTAAGGTTACATTCTCCTCAATATACCCTTCATAGAGATGCTCCACTGCGTCTTTTGCGTTATACAATTTTACTTCCTTGATCCCATTTATGGCCTCTCTTGTAACTGCACTCATTCGGTCAAAGCTGTGATTGGAACGTTTTCCGGTATCTCGCACTTTAGTATAAATAAACCGATGAAACAGGATCATGATAAGAACATACACCAGAATCAAAGCCGCCGATATATTGACATTTAGGACGCACATGTAAGCCAAAAGCATGAGAATGACTACAGCTTCTGCAATAAATTCCAGCATATTCTGTATACTCAGAAAGATAGAACCCGTATATTTGTTAATATTATTAATAAGAACCGACGAATCTTCATCAGTGAAGGATTGATAATCTTGATCCAGGTACATGCGCAACAATGACTTGCTTGTATTCTTATAATTGTTAACGATATATTTGCGCTTTACAATTCCTAACCCATATACAAACACGTTTTTTACTAGAAAACATATAAAAACAATTCCCGCAAAAAAAGCAACTTTGCTTATACTCTCATAATCCCCATCTAGAATTGCAGCAACAAAGGGAAAAATAAGTGAAATGCTTGCGGTCTCTAACACTGCACCTATCACATAGAAAAAGACAAGCACGCAAAATTGAACCTGTCGCTTTCGACCAAACAGGTTCCATAATGTATGTAAATTCACTCCGAGTGATTTATTCAAGGCAAGTCGCCGCTTTCTTTCTTGCCATCATGACCGTAGTTTGCATTAAGGTCTTCTTAAATGTAGCAGTAATATTGTCCACTTCTTTGCGATAGTACTCTTGATCACATTCACAATAGGGCAAAATACTTAAATACATTTGCTTGATATCTTCTATCCGTTTCATAGTCTCCGTGAAACTACGCTTCGTACTGGAATGGCCGCTACTTCTCCTGCAATATACATGCAGCTCCTCGTTGAGATAAGCACACTTGCTTCTGCTCGCGATTGGAAGTAGCAACTGCGGATTCTGATCCACAGTGGATGCCGGAATCTGACGATTCGGATAACAGGCAAACAAGGCTTCCGTTCGCACCATAAATCGACCCGCAAGCTCCAAGATACGCTCATGGAACAAGTCATCAAATATATCGGCCAAGAACGGCTGATTTTCTTTTTCTCTAAACATAATCGGATTCTCTGTCTCATCTTTGATCAAGCCATTGCTTCGCACCATATTGACATCAAGATGAGCAAGAAGACACTCCACCATCTTATCAATACTATCCTCTGTCCAGTAGTCATCCGCATCGCACCAGGTTAACAGTTCGCCATGGACCCTCGGAAGTGCCAGGTTTACAGCAGCCACCTGTCCTGCATGGTTCTGGGATAGAACTTGCACCGATATACCTTTTGCTTCCATTATAACTGCTCTCTCTATAAGGACCGAGAATGAATCATCGTTAGACCCATCATCTACCAAGATAAGTTCCAAGGGCGCATAGGTCTGGTTTTCTACGGAATCTAAGAAGGTGTTTAAATAAGGCATAGCATTATAGACTGGCACTATTATGGATACTAACGGTTCCATCCCTTTGACATCCTTTTTCTTAAAATAGCTGCATAATTTTTCATTTCTTCTTCACGGTTTAAACGTCCTGTATTGGTCATATGAAGGCGTCGTCTTAACGTTACTTGATTGATTTCCCGAACCACGGCTCCTGTTTCCTTCAAATTCATCATCCACTCTACAGTTTCTCCGCTTGAAAGATTTTCATCGAAGTATCCGCTCCGATCAAAGACCGATTTTTTGATAAGCGCACAGCCCGGCAATACACCGCCATAACCGTGTTCTCTTACCTTCAGTCTGATCCTTTGTTCATTCGATAACTCTGGCGAAACAAAATCTTTTGCCTTTCCATATATAACATCACAGTTCGAAACCTCTTCCATGGCAGTAAAAAGATTGTCCAATGCATCCTGCGACAAAACATCATCTGCATCCAGAAACAATACATAATCCCCACAGGCCATCTTGAGTCCGACATTCCTTGCCTTTGCTGCACCACCATGTTCCACCGAGATCACACGATCACCCAAACTCTGGGCTTTGGCGAAGGAATTATCTTCTGAATGATCATCCACAATAATAATTTCCTTCTCTCCATTCCAGGTCTGGTTCGATATCGATTCCACTGCTTCTTCTAAATAATGTCCCGCATTGTATACAGGCATAATAATGGATAGCTTCACTGTATTAATCCTCTTCTTTTAGCTTAGGCCATCCCATATCTGCTTCCACATCATGTACGGGGTCTGCCAACAGAAGATCTTGAACCTCTGCGAATTCATTCAATTCAAGGCTGTAATCTCCATCAACTACGACAAAATCGCCCAGTGATTCCTGGCTGTAAGGTTGATCATCTGAAATTAAAATTTCCTTTTCCGTAAGCGCAGCAATAAACTGCTCTACACGCTGATCAATGTCCACTACACAGTCTTCATTATTTTTGATTGTATCGACAATCTGCTTCGGTGCCTTTCCCTGCATCAACGTATCTAAAACCATCGATCCAAGAGCACTTGCTCCATAATACATTCCAGTAACAAAATTGATTACAATGGCCTGCCCGTCAGCAATATCATAAAACATCTTCTCTTCGTTTAATTTATACATGTTAAAGTCCCTCCATAAAATTTTGCAATACGGTTACATTCTTCTTAAGGTCTTTACTTAAACTGAACTCATAAACTGGCAAATCCTTCAGTCTGTCTATCATTCTCTTAACCATTTCTGTATCTCTCCGTCCGCCAATCTGGCTTACGCTGGAATGAACCAATTTTACCAATACCGAACCTCGGTCTGTCGGCACAATCATTGGCTCGCTTCCCTCTGTAACATTTGGACACAAAATAGCTTTAATCGGTAATTCTTCTTGAAAAGGATAGGCGGATGCATCAAAGAACTTCTTCCCGTTTCGCTTTTCCTCTGTCTTGATAACAGGCATGTCCGGTTTTAAAATCTGAACCATATCCGAATTCAATCCAACCATTGTATAGAGTGGCAGTGCATTTCGTTCTCCCACTTCACGCATCATAACATAATCATCTGCCACAAAATCTAACCCCTCAAGCAAGCAACTCACCGATAAAGTTGACTTCCCAGCACCGCCCCGAGCACTTATCAATACCCCTTTATGATTAAATCCTACTGCAGCAGAATGCAGAATCAATAAGTTCTCCTGCTCCGCCCAAAAATAAAAACATCTTATAAGTGGATGTCCCAGCATGCAATCATCATAATCAGTGCCTGCTTGTCTGCAGAAATAATAGGTCTTGCTGATGTAGTCGGCACCCTCCATCTCCGTACTTCTAGTTACCTTGATGCATCCCGTTGTATCCTTTCCCTGATATACATCGGTTATTGCTCCTTCTGGCAGCGGCTTATCGCGAAACGAATCGGGAATATAGTTATTAACATCATCCGTATAGCACCAGATCACTGCATCCGGCACTACGCACTGCTCTTTTGAAAGTACTCTTCCCAGAAGAGATGATCGAATTAATGAAACCTCTATGTCATCCCAATATCGAATTTCAAGAATCTTACCTGCTAATCCGATTTGCAAGCTCTTATAGAGAATCCCGTTTTTCTTCAAAATTCGTTTGTTAACGTTTTCAAAGAAAGTGGAAATTGTAGCTTTTTCATTACCCATCCATTATTCTCTCTTTTCTCGCATAGTATCTGTTCCAATTAACGAAGTCGTAACCGTGAAAGATATTTCTGATACAACAGCACTGGTCGATTAAAATGATAATGTACTGCAACATATCTTGCAAAACACATTCCAGATCTTAATTTCTTTAATTCGTGAGAATAATACCTGTACTCCTTCCATAAGGGTTGGTATTTTATTCTTAACTTTAATACCCACAGCGTGATTGATGTGTCTTTGTTCGCACTGCGTTCTTTCGCATATGACACTAGCATCTCATGATAATCCATTGCGTTTTTTAGCCATATGGCATACCCACTATCCACTGCAAATAAAATCTTTACATCCTCTAACGAAATGGTCTCTGGAAAACAAGCTGCAAATAATTTCATCATCAAGTGGACCCGATAGCTACAATGCAGTTCGTTCGCCCGCTTTGCAATTGCTACCCAATCCGTATCAGGCATCATTTTAAGCACCATTCTCGCATCATATAACCATTTCATTCGACGTTCTGGCATTTCATCCGTAAATATGCATCGGGACTGCGAATCTAATACATGTACAAACATGTCTATCGGTGACAATACTTTGAAATGACAGCCATTAACCTCTATCTGCTCAACTCTCTTCCAAATATCACTGCCCTTTTCAAGATTGTTCTTAAAGATAACATGATGAATATCAAACTCCGTCTTTCCCAACTTATAGGTAATTGAATGCTTAGCTTCTACTACATACTCCGCACCCATATCTTGAAAAATCGACACCACTTTTTCATATTGTTCACCCTCAAGCGCAAAGTCTAAATCATCCATCATTCTAGATACTCCCGGGGCAAAATGCAGACGCGTCGCGGCTCCCTTTAAAAGCAACGGGTATATATTCTTTTCATTCAACTTTTGTATACTCATAAAAAGCTTCTGCAGCATTAGTGCGTTCTGCACCTGATAATAGCGATAGATGCCTTTTAATTGCGGGATGACATGCTCCGGAAATCCCATCCAATCGACATGATACCCAAAATGAGCTAACATCAGCAGATAATTATGATTAGCCGAATCTATATTCAGACCTTGAAGCTGAACCTCTATTTCTTCTATAGTCACATGTTCCTTAAACAGGAGTGACAGCAACCTTTGCTCGAACGGAACAAGTAGCCGTTTCTGCAACTCTTTCTCTATCTCATTATTCATATCTATTCTTTTCATCCATTCCTCTTTGGTGGCTTTAATGTACCTCTGTCAATAGAGTAGACACAGTTAATCGAGAGAATCAGCTCGCTTTTCGATACATACGTTTGCATTCATTCGGAGTCTTGCTTACCGCTTTCATATATTCATATGGGGACAAGTCGTAGACCGTAAAGTCCGAATTGAATTTGGCCGAAGGACTCTGAAGTTACTCATACATATTAAGTTCACTACCGACTATAACTTTATAAATCTTTACTGTTTCCGCCAAAAGATAATGCCCAATCGCTGACGGGATTCTATTTGCGCTATATTTTTAATCGCTCCGGCATTCCATTTTTATTACTTTTGGAATTATAACAGAGTGTTATGAAAGAATAATGAAAGAAATGAACTTGTGGTTTGGTTCCTATGTACAGCCGCCTGAAACTGGAATGTTCTTTGGTCATCAGACCTTTCGCCCTATTTATGGTAAGGTTCTCCGTAACATCTTTAGAGCGAAATTTATAGACCTTTTTTTAGTGCTTTGTGAGATGTTCGATGTCACTAATTGTCCGGATAACGGCAAGAACAGAAAAGAGTCTGCTCCGAAGATTTCTCTTTTGAAACAGCCTCTTGGCCCATTTACTTATCCAAATGTCCCAGCAATTTCAGTATTACTGTTACTGCTTCTGCTCTTGTCGCAGATTGCTGCGGGTAGAATTTGTTTCCGCTTTTACCTTGTACAATATTTGCTTGTTGCACGAGCGCAATACTGCCCTTCGCCCATGCCGGAATGTCCCTGTCGTCGGCGAAACCTGTTGCGGTGTTCTGATTGACGGGTTGACCCAGAGCGACGGCAATCATCACGGCCATCTCGGCACGCGTCACCTCTGCATCAGGACGGAAGCTGCCGTCATTATAGCCTTTAATAATGTTAGCTTGTACCGCCCTTTTATTTCCTTATTCTATTCTATCATTTTAGATTAACCCTTATATAAAGCCTAAAGAAAACTTTAAGTTCGTGCTAGTAAATGGGAAATAGCGCTGAAGTCCGCATTCCACAGGATCTCTTGGACAGCGCTCTAATATAATGGTTTGATCTTCTGGAAATAAGATAGCCTTCTCCAACAGGATCTAGCCGTATCCATGGACTGGGATAAGAGTCGATTGCCACAACATATGACGAGGATGGAAAAACGCAGCGAAACGAAGGACACCCGAACGAGTGCCCTTCGTAATTAATGAAACAGTAATTAGAAACGGTCCATCCAGCGCACCACCAGCGTAGCCATCTGCGCTCGTGTCATCGGCGCAGAGGGATTAAATGTGGTTGCGCTTGTCCCGGTTAACAATCCCTTTTCCTTCACCACTTCGATCGCATCATCTCGGATATCTGCAAATGAAACGGTCGTCGCTACCGGAATATCACCCTCCGTTAAGAATCGCGCTAACATACTCGTCAGTTGACCCCGAGTGACGGGGGCATTAGGCCTGAATGTACCCTCTGGATAGCCTTGAATGTACGCTGCCAACAGCTTCTCTTTCGGGACTTCCAAAGCATAGACGAGGCTAAAGGTGGCCAAAGGGTTGGCTTCAAACTGCAATCCCTGCACACCTGCTTCAAGCCCCATGTTACGTCCTCGTTTGACTTCTGTTGTGCCGTCACTATACTCGATGTACACAACAAGTGAAGATGGTTGCCAAAAATGAGTGGCAGGCACACTCCTCAGAGTCATTTAAAAAATAGCGGCTAAGGGAATTGCTTCCCTTACGCCGCTATTATAACTTTTCGTAATCTTTAAAGTAAGAAGAGATCCACAACGTCTTGAATATCCTTTTTAGTAGACATGGGTGTTGCAAGTTGATTGTTTCTGGATTCCCAATAAGCCAATCTAAGCTCCTCTAAGATGGCATCTAAATTTGAGGAATTTACTCCAGTAATACCAGCACCCTCGAATACATCTAAGGTAGGGCTAGGTCCGCCTTCGGAAGGATTCAAGTAACTATAGATTGATTGTACCCACAGCACTTGAATGACCTCGCCAACAATGGTTTGAACTTGAGGTAATGTTCTTGGCAAAGGTGTCGAATCGTTTTCCAAATAGTATTGGACGGAGATTAGGTTAACTGCTGTGACTCCCGCTATTTCTGCATTGGCAAAAGTCGTCTCATCAATCCCGGTCCAATTACCGGATTCCGATGCAATATTGATGGAAGCAAGTTCCTCTTGTTTAACGTTATCGTTCAATACTGTATTGACAATGGCTTGAATTGTGGATACAGTCCATGGAGCCGTTCCGTTTGCGTCCATTGCGGATATGATGGCAGCTAAGTTTGACGCCGTGACACTTGTTATATCTGCATTGGCAAAGGTCGTCTCATTAATTCCAGTCCAATCACCGGATTCCGATGCTTCATTAATCAAATCCATGGCCGATTTTTTCACGATAATTGTGTATGACGTTGACATGATAGTACTATCGCGCATGCCATTTTGTACCGCAAGTGCTTTGATCGTTTTTGCGCTATTTACGATGATCGGAGCGCTATACACGAGACCATTCGTTCTCGTCGGCGTGCTGCCATCTGTTGTGTAATAGATTGTTGCACCACTCGTTGCCCTTGGCGATACTAGTGTACCCGACTCAAAAACGAGGATCAAGGTGCTGCTGCTAAAAAAAGATGGCTCCTGATTAACACAGAAGTCATCTTCGACAGTATTTCCCACACTTTATTGCACCAGTTTGACCAGTCCCTGGACCAGAACTTGAGGATCATAACTTCCAAAAAGATTGGAACTCATCGTAAATCCCTCGTTGAACGCAATAATTTGCATCGCCTTGTTATGCTTCGTATGCTGGTAGGAATCGACGAGTACCATAATCCAGTTGGGACAATCCTTAAGCATTTGCGCAAGTCCCTGTAGAGTTGCTGTCAGCACTTCTTCCAGCGATGCTTCAGACGGGTTGAATTGTTTGGGAATGTCCGTCCAGTCGCCGGTAATTTCCATTTGATGCTCAAGAATATGTTGAAACAGCTCTTCTTTACTATCGAAGTGATCGTAGAAAGCTCCCTTCGTCTGTCCGGTCAGTTCTACGATACCCCCCAGCGTTGTGGCTGCGTAGCCTTTTTCCGGAAAAACATTTCATCCCTGCTTCAATCAGTTATGTATAGGTAGCTTCTCTTTTTAACTGAAATTTATTTTTGTGCAAAATCATCGCTCCTATCCTAAAGGGCATCTCCTGGCAGGTAACAGCTTATAGGAGATGTCTTTTTCTTTAATTCTGCCGCATTCCCTACCCAGCTGCCGCTAATCGTAGAAAAATACACAATTTGAAGTGTACGGCTGCCGGATGCGGCGGTTAGATTTAAGTTGCCGAGACGGCGCGAGGTCGAGTATCCAGTCAAGTTCCGACCGGCCTGCTGTACTCGAAGGACCGATTAAAGGGGAGTGCAGGATGACGAAATTGAAGGTCGGAATGATCGGCGTAGGAGAAGTAGCCCAGATCATTCATTTGCCTATACTGGAATCGCTGCCGGAGCTTTACGAGATGGCGGCGTTCTGCGATATTTCACCGAAGCTGCTTGCGAAGATGGGAGAGAAGTACCGGGTTTCGAATCTATACGCCAACGCGACAGAGATGCTCGAACGGACGGAGCTGGATGCCGTATTCGTGCTCAATAATATGGAATACCATACCGACTGCACCGTGGCGGCTCTGCAAAGAAACATTCACGTATTCGTCGAGAAGCCGATGTGCGTGACCGAAGCGGAGGCTCATGCGATTATTCGGGCACGGGACGCCTCGGACGCCCAAGTGATGGTCGGCTATATGAGGAGGTTCGCGCCGGCCTATCTAAGGGCATTGGAAGAAGTCCGAACGCTCGGGCCGATCAATTATGCGAGGGTGCGCGATATCATCGGACCGAATGCGTACTTCACGAGCCAATCCGGCACCCGCGTATACCGGTACGACGATATCCCGGCCGAAGCCGTCCAAGACCGCAAGATGAGGAATGCCAGGCTCATGAAAGAAGCCATCGGCGAGCAATCCCCCGAGACTTACGCCGCATACGGCCTATTGCTCGGTTTGAACAGTCATGACGTCTCCGCGATGCGCGAGATGCTCGGTATGCCCAGAAGCGTGAAGGCGGTCGGGTCCTCGCACGGCGGAAGGTTCAAAACCGCGATTCTGGAATTCGACGGCTATAACGCCGTTTTCGAAACGGGCGTAGATCAGCAAGGGCGGTTCGACGCCCATATCGAAGTGTACGGCGAGAAAAAATCGGTTCTCGTCCAATACGATACGCCGTACTTGAGGCAATTGCCGACGACGCTGCGAATTAGGGAGACGATCGGAGACGCGCTGGAAGAGACGGTCATCCGCCCGACGTACAAGGACGCTTATACGTGCGAGCTCGAATATTTTCATCAAGTAGCCGCAACTGGGATACCTCCGAAGACGACGCCGGAAGACTATCTGAAGGATCTCGAGATATTCGGGATGATGATGGATACCATCAAATAGGGAAGTGACAAAGATGAGCGGGACAGGACGCGAAGAAGAGAAACAAGTGGACCGCAATCTGAGGATCGGCGGGCCATCCGGGAAGGACTTAAAATGGTCGTCGGCGCTAGAAGCGCCGTTCCGCGTCACGGGCTTGCCGTGGCTGGAGCGGGATGGCGTCTACCGGAGGTTGCCGGTACATACCAGCCATGCGATCCGGCCGGAAGTCGATCGGCTGGCGAATTACACGACCGGCGCACAGGTCCGTTTCCGGACGGATTCCACGAATCTGTACGTGCGGGTGAAGCTGGCTGCCCCCTATAACATGTATCAGATGGCCGCTACGGGCCAATGCGGCGTTGATTGTTATATCGGGGCGATCGGTGAGCAGAGGTATATCAACACATCGCGCTTCGACTTTGCCCGGACGGAGTACGAATCCGTGCTGTTCGACTCGTTGTCTCGGGAGATGCGCGACATTACGTTGAATCTCCCCTTGTATCAGGGAGTAACGGAGTTTCTGCTCGGCGTCGATCCGTCGTCGAAGATCGCAGCGTTTCCGGGTTTCCCCGTCGACAAGAAGGTGCTCCTCTACGGAACGTCGATTACGCACGGTGCGTGCGCGACCCGGCCGGGCATGGCTTACCCGAATATTCTAAGCCGAATGTTTCCGCTGGAATTCGTCAATCTCGGATTTTCCGGCAACGCTCAGGGGGAGCCGGAGCTCGCCCATCTGATCGGAGAAATCGAAGCCCCGGGTTTGCTGATTCTGGATTACGAGGCCAATACGCCGAGCGCGGAGCGGCTTCGCGAGTCGCTGCCCGAGTTTATCCGGATCTACCGCGCCTGTCATCCCGTCGTTCCGATTCTCGTGCTGTCGCAGATTCGGCTGGCGAGAGAGGCGTTCGACGGAGAACAGGCTTCCCGGAGGGAGGAACGCAAGCGGATGCAGCGGGAAGAGGTCGAGCGGCAGCGCTCCTCGGGAGATCGCAACGTTCATTTCTTCGACGGCGCGTTGCTGCTCGGCGAGGATCCCCAGGATTGCACGACGGACGGCATACACCCTTCCGATCTGGGATACGACCGCATCGCGAAGGCGCTTCAGCCGATCATCGCCGAACTGCTGCATGCGGTCATCGAACGACAAACGAGAAGGGAAGACGGGGAATGAAACGAGCAAAGCCGAGTAATCGATTGAAACGAGTCACGCTGGAAATGAGCTTGAAGCCTTTTACGAGCATGGAACCGTCTACGATCGAAGCGGTATGCGAGGAGGCGATTCGGCAATGGCTGCCTCTGATCGGCATGGCGGATAGCTGCTCGATGCTCCTCTGGGTGGCGGACGGCAGCGAGATTCTCGTCTGGGACGGCAATTGGGAGCGCGAGATTGAATGGGGGCGCTATATCGGCTTCGCGAACGAGGATAAATTCGGACATACGGATAAGAACGATCCCCGCGTAGCTAAGGTTTACCGGCCGGACGCTTGCGCGATTACCTACGCAGATCTTCGCGATATCGTCGCCGCCTTTAAGCGGATCGCCCGAGAGAAGTTCGGCGTCCGGATGGAAGTCGGCGCCACATTCGACGCGGGTCCCGAATTCGCGTATTCCGATTTCAAATACAAGCTGCATCCGGAGATTAACCATGCCGAGCTCGGCGGCAAGGAGGTCGCGCTGAAGGCGGACTACACCGTAGTCTGCACTTGGTCGAAGCTTCGGGAGGATCGGACCGCGTATGCGGCTTATCCGGATGGCATACCCGAGGACACGCCTTTCGGGGAGTTTCTGGGACGACAATGCAACAGCTTCCTGCCGGAGCTCGGGTTCAACTATATTTGGTTCTCGAACGGCTTCGGATTCTCTTATTTCCCTTGGACTTATTTGGGGGCGAACTACGATGGAGCTTCGATGCCGCTGGCCGATCGCGAAGAGCTGGCGGGCAAAACGCTGTCGTTCTGGGAGCACTTCAAACGGGAATGCCCAGAGTACCGCACGGAGGTACGCGGCACCAACTTCGGGACGGGGATGGATCTCGCCAAGGACTTCGTTCCTCTTGCGGAGCTGTACAAGAGAAAATACATCGAGTATCCGCCTCCGAACTCGCCATGGGGAGCGCTCAACTTCGACTTCGGGCTGGAAATCACCTCGCACATGTCGAGAATCGCGGTGCTGCCCGGAGACGCGTATCCGTATCGCTTCTATCCGAACGACCCTTGGTTCTGGCAGAATCCTTGGTGGGACCTGTACGACCGAGAGCCGCACGACATCTATTGTCCGCTGACCGTCGCCCGGATGAACGGCGATGCTGAGCTTGAGAATCCCGGCATCATCGAACTGCTGACGATCGATACGGAGAAGGGCGAATTAAACGCGGATTGTCCGGCGGAGGTCATTCCCCATTTGCGAAGAGCGATCCAGGACTTCCCCGATCAAGCGGGCATCTTAACTTGGTTGTATCCGTTCGGGGAATACCACGAGGCCGTCGCGGCATCGGAGGATGAGTCGAAGACGATTTTCTTCGAAGAGTGGTTCGTGCGCAATGCGGTTAATCAGGGCTTGCCTCTCAATACCGTACTGAGCACGGATGAGTTCGCGGCTATGACGGACGAAGCAAAAGGGAAGCTGCGGGAGACGATCGTTTTCGTTCCGGCTTCTGGGTTAACGGGCGCGAATGGCAGGCTGCTGGCTTCCTTTGTTCGCGAAGGCGGGAAGGCGATCGTCTATGGGACAGTTACCGATCCGCAGTGGCAAACTTTGCTGAACATCCGGCAGGATCGCGGTCTGGAGGGAGAATTCGTGCTTACGTGTACGCTACAGCCCGACACGATACTTGATGATACGGAGGCTTTCCGGATCTTCAAGCACGATCCGCTGATCGGCGGGGGAGCGCTGTGCGAAATCCTTGCCGACGAGGTCGATCGGGCTACTAAAGTATGTGCGAAGGCGAGTCAAGACGATCAAGCCCGGATTCTCGCGTTGACAAGGGAGCTGCCGGAGTGGAACGGCGGTAAGGTTGGCTGGGTACGGGGTTCTCTGCCGTTCGAAGGAGGAACCGTTACGCAGCTTCCCGTTCGGCAAGCCGATGACTACGCGGATCTCTCGATTCTCGTTCGGCAGCTGCTCGCTGAATTCGGATACGAGCTGCGGCAGACGAAGCCCGAAGAAACGAGTAAGCCGGCTCTTCTGTTCGTCTCCCGTCATGACAACGGCTTTTACTTCACGGGATGCCGGCAGGATACTTCCGTTGCCTTGCGCATGCGCTTCCCCGACGGGGTTCCGGTCATTCCCGGTCAGACGGTCAGAGCCGGGAAAAACGCAGCCACTTATTCTTTGGATCGAACGTTTCACGACGAATGCCGCGTTTTCGTCGATCAGCTTGAGACGACGACCGTTTTCTGCCGGGAGTACATGCCTAATCCTACGCCAAGGAAAGTATCGGTCCGGTTTATCCACGTCACTGGCCTGCGCGAGGCAACGGTCACGATCTACCCGCCATTAGCCAGTCTGGAAGCGGGGACGGTCGAGGTAAGAGCTGACAATGCTTATGTGAATCTGGAAGGCCGCGTTTGCGGCGATAGGGTAGTTATCCCGAATATAAGCGGCGAGATGGAAATCACTTGGTAAATCGAGGGGGAATCGAATTGAAGCACAAATTTGCCGTTCAACTATATACGCTGCGCAAGGAATGCGAGGAGGATTTTCCCGCCACGTTGAGAACACTTGGCCGCATGGGATGGGCCGGGGTGGAAACGGCCGGCCTTCACGGCCATTCTGCGAAGGAGATTGCTGAAGTGCTGAGGGAGACCGGATTGAGGACGGCAGGCATGCATGTCTCTGCAGAACGATTGCGATCAGATACGGAGAGCGTCATGACAGAGGCGACACTGTTGGATACGAAGCATCTGATCTGTCCGTCCGTACCCCATGAGTGGCGCAACGAACAAGGCTACTTAAGGTTGCGGGAGGAACTGAACGAGGCGGCTGCCAAGCTGCGGTCAGAAGGCTTCACGGTCGGTTTCCACAACCATGCCTTCGAGTTCGATACAAGCGTCCACGGCATGGATGCGCTGAGTTATCTAATCGAACCAGTGTCGGATAATGCCGTGCTGGCAGAAATTGATGTATACTGGGTAAAAAAAGCAGGCCATGAACCAGCGTCATTCATAAAGCCTTACAGCGGCCGAATGCCCACGATGCACTTGAAGGATATGACAGGCGATGAGCGCAGGACCTATGCCGAGATCGGTACGGGAATTATCGACTTCGAGTCCCTGCTTACATGGGGAGAGAGGAACGGCGTGGAATGGTATGTTGTAGAACAGGATATTTGCGAGTGCGAAGCGCTCGACAGCATAAGGATCAGCCTGGGCAACCTGCACGCTCTCGCCGACCAGCTGAAGGCAATTTCGGAATAAGATCGCACGAGGGACTGGCGGATGCCAGTCTTTTCGGCATTGTCTATGCAAGGCGGCGGAAGCTCCCCGCTAACGTCGCGACGAACCTGAGGAGGATAACCGCATGAAGCGATTTGGGGTCAAAGCTTATTATGCCAAAATGGTTCTCTGGATCAGCATAGCGATCTTGCTCATCATCATCGCGTTGTCGGCGGTCGTCTACGTCAACACCCAGAAGTTGCTAATGAAGAACGAGTATGCCTCCAACCAGAAAATCCTTTTCCAAGTGAAATTTAATATGTCGTTCATGGACGATACGATCAGCAGCTTGTGCAAATCTCTCTTTCTGAATAGCGACGTGGGCGCGGTCATGTATGCTATGCAGGAAAATATGGTCGACGTGGCCAATCGCCTGAACAAAGTAACCAGTTCCATCACATCGACCAATCCGTATATCCATTCCGTAACGATCTACAACCGGAATCTGGACCAGACCTACAGCGCGGGAAGTCCCTCGTTCTTCGAGGACCAGCTGCTGGGAGCGCTATACCATTCGGAGCAGCTGCCGCCGAAAATGAAGCCGATTTTCCGCGATATCAAGAAGCTGGTGAACAGGGAGACGAAGCCTGAGTATGTTTTCTCCTATATCATGTATGAAACTTCAGCAGATGATCTCAAGCCCGACGGTGTTATTATCATCAACGTCCGGTCGGAGTGGCTGCTCGACAACATCCGGCAGATTAATATGATCGACAAGCGCAAGGGAGACAATATTTTTCTCTTGGATCAATCCGGCGAGTTTTTGGCAGACGGCACGGGCGACAGCGAGATTATGCGATGGGTGAAATCCGATCTGGCGGACTATAAGGCCGCCCATCCAGATGTCGGTTCTGATGGATTTTTCCAGAGCAAGCACGGCGGCACCCCTTACCTCGTGACGTATTCGAGCATCGAAAGCGCCGGGCTAACACTACTGAAGACACAGCCGGTTCTCGAAGTCTACCGTTCGATCGCAAGTCTCCGTACCAGCATTATTATCATCACGCTAATTGCCCTCGTTCTGGCATTCGTCATCTCGATTCTGATCTCTCGCAGAATTTATCAGCCGTTCGGCAACCTCGTGAATGCAATCAGGCGAGATAGACACCGCGGATCAGGGGAGGACGAAGTTGTCGACGAAATCTCCTATCTGAACACTGTTTACCAGGAATCCTTGGAAGAGCTCGAACTGTTTTATAAGGAGAAGCACGACAACATGGATGTAATGAGGCATTATTGGCTCAGCCGATTGCTCGACGAGCGCTTTGCGGTTTCTCGGCATGAGCTTGCGGCGTTGTTCAAGGAAATGAGGATTTCTCTGCCCGTAGAGGGCTCGCATGCGGTATGTTTGTTGAAAATCGATAATTACAAAGAGTTCCAGACGTCTTTTGGCGCAAAGGATAAGGAAATGTTCCGATTCGCGCTGCTCAACATCGCCTCCGAGATCGTAGCTAGATCGTATCCGAATGAAGGAATCGATATGAAGGAGGATCATGTGCTGCTTATCGTAAGTGTTCCGGAGCAGGATAACGTTTATTCCGCGGAGTTGGTTACGCTGCTGACCGAGGCGCAAGACCATTTCTCCCGATTTTTCAAAGTCACTTTCACAGCTTCGATCAGCGACAAGACGGATACGCTTAGCGGTTTGCACTCCCTGTACAATCAGACATTGGATCTAGCGATGTACCGACTGCAGCTCGGACATGGTTCGGTCATAACACATGCACGTATTCGCAAAAACACCGAAAGCAAAAAATCCAGCTATTCGAAGGAATTGGAAGAATGGCTCGTGGAAACGATCAAGTCGGGCAATGTCGCTGCGATGAAGGATGTGCTGGCGAATCTGTTCGGGGAAATGGAGACGCTGAATTACCACAATGCTTTGGTCTCGATCATTAGGCTGGTCGATACGGCGATTGAAGCGTTGGAGGAAGCGAACATATCCGCCGCGCCCTCACTTCAGATCGCTTCAATCGGCCGCCACATTCTGGAGAAGGAGACGATGGCCGAAATCCATCGGATCATAAGGGGCGGACTTCAGGACTCTATTAACAAGGAACTGACCGAGAATACGGATACGCTGAACTCTTTCGTCGTGGATGCGGTTACGGAATATATTCATAAAAATTATCAGGACTTGTCCTTAAGCCTACCCTCAATCGCATCCATGATGAAGATCTCCTCACGTAACCTGAGCAAGATTTACAAGGAAGCGACGAATTTGTCGATCCCTGATCTGATCAACGGCGTGCGGCTGTCCAAAGCTGCAGAGCTCCTCATTCAAGAGGATCTAAGTGTCTATGAAGTCGTTCAGAGGGTAGGGTTTACAAACGAAACCTACTTCTTCAGCTTGTTCAAGAAAAAATACAAGGTTACGCCTAAGGAATATGCCCTACAAAGGAATGTGAACAAGATTAATTAATGTGACTGCAAGAGAATAGATTCGAGAGCCAGAGCTTCGGTGATAGCCGCCGGGGCTCTGTTTTTCCGTTTAAACTCCGTTTTAAGGTAGTGGCTGTGGCTTTTTGAAGGAAAATACCGTTTTTAAAATATACAGCTGCGCCTTCCGCACCTAAAGTTGGGGTAGGACAAAACGCAACACGAAAAGGAAGTGCAGGACGCATGATCAGGATTATCAAAAAGAACGCGGGGCTGTCGATGCTGGCGCTGCCGGGATTTCTGCTCATAATTATTTTCAATTACGTGCCGCTCTACGGGTTGTTGTTGCCCTTCAAGTCCTACCGTTACAACTTGGGGATATGGAACAGCCCTTGGGTCGGATTTGACAACTTCGGTTACCTCTTTCACGGCGATGCGCTGTATCGGGTACTACGGAATACGATTCTCTACAACATGACCTTCATCGTGCTCGGAACGACTCTCTCGGTGGTGGTCGCATTGCTTCTGTATGAGTTGAGCCGTCGATTCGTGAGAGCGTATCAAACGATTCTGTTCATTCCTTATTTCATTTCATGGGTCGTGGCCGGGTTCGCGTTCCGCTCGTTGTTCGATATGGAATATGGCGTTATCAACCGTTTCTTAGTTTCTCTTGGCGAAGAGCCTATCATGTGGTACAGCGATCCGAAATACTGGCCTTACATTATTGTGATCGCGGCGGTATGGAAAGGTCTCGGTTACAGCTCCGTCATCTATTACGCAGCGCTGATGGGCATCGATTCCGAATATTACGATGCAGCCAAGATCGACGGAGCAAGCAAGCTCCGGCAAGCGTTCTCTATCTCGGTGCCGATGATCAAACCGATCATTATCATGCTGGTCATTCTGCAGATCGGCAGTATCTGCTACAGCGATTTCGGACTGTTCTACAACGTTACGTTGAACTCGTCGTTGCTCTATAGCACCACGGATGTTATCGATACGTTCGTCTACCGCTCGTTAATCGATTTGGGTGATATCGGGATGGCATCAGCGGCAGGGTTCTTCCAGTCGATCGTCGGCTTCTGCCTAGTTCTCATTACGAATACCATCGTCAAAAAAATAAATCCGGAAAACTCTCTCTTCTAAGGGGCTAAACCATGAAAGAATACGCAACGACGCTCGCAAGAAGACCGCTGCCCGTCGGAAAGCTGATCATCCATCTCCTATTCATAGCTCTATGCGCAGCCTGCATCTTTCCGTTCTTGGTCATCATCGGGACTTCCGTCCAGAGCGAGAACGATATCGTGAAATTCGGGTATTCCATCATACCGAAGAACTTTACCTGGGATGCCTATCGGGTTATCTTGCACAGTCCGCAGACGTTGTTTCAATCGTATTTTGTGACGATAACGACGACCGTCGTCGGATCGATCGTCGGGATGTGGGTGACGACCACCTATGCGTATGCCATTTCGCGAAAGGATTACCGCTTCCGGTCGTTCCTAGCCTTCTTCATTTTCTTCACGATGCTTTTTCACGGGGGGATGGTTCCCTCTTACATTCTGATGGTCAAGTGGCTGGGATTGAAGAACACCATGCTTGCTCTCATTCTACCTTATCTGATTAGCGGATGGTTCGTCATGCTCATGAAAGGATTCCTGCAGACGATTCCGGAAGCGGTCATCGAGTCCGCCAAAATCGACGGAGCGGGCGAACTGAGAATTTTCGCGCAGATCGTCATTCCGATATCCAAACCAGCGCTTGCCACGTTGGGGCTCTTCTTCGCTCTTCAATACTGGAACGACTGGTGGCTGACCTTGCTCTACATCGAGCATGACCATCTGATGAAGCTTCAATACTTGCTCATCCGCGTCTTGAAGAACATGGAGTATTTGAACTCGGCGGAAGCCATTCAATACGGACTGGTCAAGCCGGGAATGCTCGTGCCCTCCCTAAGCGCAAGAATGGCGATGTGTATTCTGGCCGCAGGACCGATGCTGCTCGTATTCCCGCTGTTCCAGAAATATTTCGTACAGGGCTTGACGGTTGGCTCTGTTAAAGGTTGATAATTACTCCATAAGACTTACTGGCTTATGGATGCTAATTATAGATGAAACGCAAAAAAAGGGAGGCAATCTAAGTGAGTCGTACAAAGGCGAAAGTATCGAAGAAGTTGCTCTTATCAGGAACGGGAGCAATACTAGCAGCAATGTTTATCATAAGTGGTTGTAATTCGAAGGATAATGCAGCATCGAGTCCGAGCGGTAGCTCCGAAGCGTCGCAACCCGCATCCGAGGCCTCACAGGCCGCCTCTCCGGAGGATTCCGGCAGCGAAACGAAGGATTTCGTCAAGCTCAGCTGGTACATGCCAAAGCCGATCGACAGCATGAAGGATCAGGATACGGTCGAAGCGGAAGCGAACAAGATTATCTCAGAGAAATTGAATGCCGAGCTGCACCTCAATTTGATCGACAACGCCGGCTGGGAAGACAAAATGAAGCTGATCTCGGCAGCGGGCGAGCCGTACGATATCGTATTCACGACCTTCTCATCCAACCGGATCAGCGATAACGTGCAGAAGGGCGCTCTTCTGCCGCTGGACGATCTGCTTCAGAAGTACGGTCAGAACATTCTAGCCAAGGTAGATTCCCGCGCTTGGAAAGCGGTGACCTATAACGGCAAGATCATGGCAATTCCGGCGCAGACTCCGTACTCTCCGGCAGGCGCCCATGTGTTCAAGAAGGATATGGTAGAGAAGTATAAGTTCGATTATAAGAACGTCAAGAGCATTCAAGATTTGGAGCCGTTCCTGGCAGAGATCAAGAAGAACGAACCCGATATGATTCCGCTCCTGGCTACGGCCAACGGGACGGCTTCGGGGGTTACCTTGTACGATTACACGACGATTTCTCCGGGTATCTCTTATAGCGAACAGGACGGCAAAGTCGTCAAGATTCTGGACGTCGCACAGAACAAGGCCAACTACCAGACGATCAACGATTTCTATAAGAAGGGTTACATCGCCAAGGATGCGGCCATTAAGACGGATTACCTAGCCGAAGCCAAATCTGGAAAATACGCCGTCATGCGCGATTCCGGCGGGTATACAGAGGACGGTTCGAAGTCGACGGCTACTTATGGCTTCCCGACGGTGGAGACGCTGTCCGGCTATCCGACCATCTCGACAAATTCAATGACATCGGCCGCATCGGCCATCAGCGCCACATCCAAAAATCCGGAAAGAGCGATGATGCTGCTTGACCTGATCTGGGGCGATAAGTACTTGTTGAACACGCTTGCCTATGGCGTCGAAGGCAAGAACTACACGGTCAAATCCGGAACGGTAAAAGACGGCAATCCGACGATCGAAGCCACGAGCGGCTCGGAACAAACGTGGGCGATCTGGCACAACTGGCTTGGACCTCTATGGGACCAATGGGATTCCAACTGGAACTCCACTGCCGCGCTGGAAGCGATGAGGAAGAATAACGACAACGGCAAAGCCTCGGGCATTCTCGGTTTCATCTTTAATCCCGAGTCGGTGAAGACGGAGATCGCGCAAGTGAGCGCCATCCAGAAGGAAGCGAATCCGATCCTTACGACGGGCTCCATGCCGGACTTCGAGAAATATTACACGAACCTGCAGAAACGATTGGACGATGCCGGCATGGACAAAATTCTGGTCGAAGCCCAGAAACAGTTCGACGCTTGGAAATCGGCAAATAGCTAAATCGATTTGAACCCGATCGAACCGACGACGGCGGCTCTGCTACATGGTAGTAGGGCCGCCGTTCTCTTCAAACGTTAATCATTCCGATGCCGGTTAGCGGAACAACCAAGGAAGGGACAACGACGATGAAACGAACGATCCTATTGACGGGAGATTGGAAGTTAAAAGGCGAAGGCGAACGACCGGAAGGCGGTCCGGCGAGCATCGATATCGATGCCCGCGTTCCCGGACACGTGCATCAGGATTTGCTCGCGGCGGGATTTATCGCCGATCCGGGTTACCGTAAGCAGGCGGAAGATTGCGCATGGGTCGAGCATTGGCGATGGACGTACTCACGCGAATTCGAGGTCGATCGCTTGGACGCGGGGCGTACGGTGCTGGAATTCGAGGGGCTGGATACTTTCGCGGATGTGTATCTGAACGGGACGCGAGTAGCGCGGACGGACAATATGTTCGTCCGATACCGCTTCGACGTATCGGGATTTCTTCGGACGGGAACGAACGAGCTCGAGGTCAGGTTCCTCACCGTCGCGGAGGGAATTGAGAATAAGCCCTATAGCGGTCGTGGAGCGGCGTTCACGAGCGAACGTCTCTACGTGCGGCGCATGCAGTGCACGTTCGGATGGGATTGGGTGGGACGTCTCGTCAGCTACGGCATCTGGCGTCCGGTCCGTCTCGTCTTCGAGGACGTCGCGGCGATCGACGATCTCTATGTCCATACAAAGGCGATCGACGGAAGGGGAGCGGCCATCGGCTTCGCTTTGGAGACGACCCGGCATGACGGGCAACCACTCAGAGTAGAGGCTGTCATCCTCGATCCTACCGGCCGCATCGTATGGCAGGTCTCGCGGAAGTTGCTTGGGAACAAGCTGGATCTGACGGCGGACTTGGCGGAGCCCGAGCTCTGGTGGCCTGCGGGATACGGCAGTCAACCGTTGTACAAGGCGGTCGCGAAGCTCTACGGAGAAGCGGGAATCGTCGACGAGTGGAAGTGCGCGTTCGGCGTTCGCACGGCGCGAATCGAGCAGCTTCAGGATAAGCCAGGGAGCGCCGAAGCGCGGACAACCGAAAAGTTGCGCGCTCGAAGCGCGGAATGGGACATTAACGGGGAGCGGCCCGGAAGCGGGTTCACGCTGCTGGTGAATGGCGTTCCGATCTATTGCAAAGGAGCCAATTGGGTGCCGAGCGATCCCTTTCCATCGCGCATCCCGAATTCGCATTACGAGAATCTGCTTCGTCTCGCCCGGGATGCAGGGATGACGATGCTTCGCTGCTGGGGCGGGGGCATCTACGAACCGGAGCTCTTCTGGGACTGGTGTGACAAGCTGGGAATTCTCGTCGTCCAAGATTTTATGATGGCATGCGGTACGTATCCCGAAGAAGACGGGGAATGGACTTCTTCGCTAACCGTCGAGGCCGAAGGTGTCATCCGTTCGCTTCGCAACCGCCCGAGCCTCGTCTGGTGGAACGGCGACAATGAGAACGGCATGTTCGATGACGAAGAAGATCCGGACTATCCCGGACGGGCGATCGCCGAGCGAATTACGGGCAGGCTGTGCGCGGAGCTCGACCCATCCCGTTCGTTCCTGCCGACGAGCCCGTTCGGCGGCAACAAGAACAACTCGTTCACGATCGGTACCGCCCATTACACCGGTGCGTTGTTCGATATGTTCGACTTCTTGCGCCATACGGAAATGCGGGGCTATCGATCTTACTTCGCGGGATTGCTTAGCCGGTTCTGTCCGGAGTTCCCGATGTTCGGCACGCCGGAGATCCATTCTCTAAGGCGGTTCATGAGCGAGGAGGACCTGAACGATCCTTCGTTCGACATGCTGGAGTATCATACGAAGAACCATCCCGGGCTGGTCGACTTTACGCTCTTCCGCGCTCTTGAGATGCTTGCCGATAAGCTGATGACCCCGGCCGTCGCGACGGTCGAGAAGATTCGGCGCATGTCCTACGTTCAGCATGAGATTACCCGCCTTGTCGTCGAGGCCTACAGACGCAGTCGGCCTTATACGGGCGGCATTCTATTCTGGATGTTCAACGATTGCTGGCCTGCGAGCGGATGGAGTCTCGTCGATTATTACGGGTACCCGAAGGGCGGCTACTACGGATTCAAGAAAGCCGCCCGACCGATTGCCGCTTCTATCGAAAGGAAGGAAGAAGACGGTCGATACGAGTTTTGGGTCTGCAACGATAAGCCGGAGGCGATCCGGGGAACGGGAACGCTGCGCGTGCTGAAGCTGGCCAGCACGGCCGACGACTCCGCCGTTTGGACGCGGGAGTTTGATTTCGAGGTCGGAGCCGGAAACTCGTCTGCTGTCGAAACGGTGTTATTGGAGGATCTGGAATCGAAGCTCGACGACCGTCACGTTCTGGTCATGGATATCGCCGGTCCATTCGGCGAAGACAGATGCATGTATTTCACCGGCATTCCGGCTGACATGAAGCTTCAGCCTTCCGGAGTGCGAATCGAGTCCAGGGAGGACGAATTCGCAGGCGGGAGCCTGGTCGTTACCGCGGACAGGTATGCCAAAGCCGTCCTGTTGCACGGCGAGTTTGTTTTCTCGGACAATTATTTCGATCTGTTGCCCGGCGAGCGAAGAACGATCGATTATCGGAGTTCGATTACGGAAGCTAGCGGTGTCAGAGACGAGGGGAATTGGGAAATCGAGCTGATCAGTTGGAATTAATCATTTATCAATCATTCAATCAATCTTGCAATTCGCAAAAAGGTGGAAGAGGAAATGAGTATAGCTGCGTTTACGAAGGCGAAAGCCCGCATAGGCGTCATCACGGTCGGTCACGAACCGTATTGGGGACAATTCCCAGGGTTGAAGGAAGAGCTTGAAGGTTACGGACGCGAGTTCGAGAAAATGCTAAGCGGTTACGACGTGGAGATCGTGTCGGCCGGATTCGTCGACAACGTGGACAAATCGTTCGCTGCGGCCGCTCGATTGAGGGTCAGCGATGTCGACTTCCTTTTCTGCAATCTCGGCACGTACGTGACATCGTCGTCGGCTGCGACGGCCATTATGAACCTCGGAGTGCCGACCGTGCTGGTTGCCCTGCAGCCGCTTAAAAGGTTGGACTACCGGAATACGACGACCTATATGCAGCTGGCGAACGATAACATTTGCTCGCTGCCCGAGATCGGCGGCGTGCTCGTGCGCGCGGGCAAACCGGCTGCGGGCATGATCGTGGGGACGCTTCGCGACGATCCAAGGGTCGCCCGCGAATTGAAATCGTGGTGTCAGGTCGCGAATGCGCGGCGAGCGTTCAAGTACGCGCGGATCGGCTACTTGGGCCATACTTACGAAGGCATGTACGATATGAATTCCGACCCTACCGCGTTTACGGCGGCCTTCGGATCCCACGTCCAGATGCTGGAGATGTGCGACCTCGCAAAGCTGGTTAACGGCGCGAAGGCGAGCGAAATCGCGGATAAACTCGAAGAAATCAAGGCCGTCTTCACGATCGCCGATCCATTCATCGATCCGATCACGAGGCCGATCAAGCAAGCGGATCTGGAATGGTCGGCCAAAGTGGCCGTCGGGCTCGACAAGCTGGTCATGGAAAACGGATTGACCGGCTTGGCTTATTACTATCGAGGACTGGACAACAACGAATACGAACGGATCAGCTCGAACATGGTCCTCGGCAATTCGCTTCTCACCGGCAAGGGAATCCCGCTCGCGGGAGAAGCGGATCTCAAGACGTGCGCGGCGATGCTGATCATGGACCGGTTGGACGCGGGCGGTTCCTTCGCCGAGTTGCACCCTTGCGATTTCGTGGACGAGATCGTGCTCGTCGGGCATGACGGTCCGCATAACGTCAAGATCAGCGACAGCCGTCCGGTCATTCGCGGTTTGGACTTGTTCCACGGCAAAAGCGGCTCCGGCATTGGCGTGGAGTTCAGCATCCAAGCCGGACCGGTTACGCTACTCGGCATCTCTCAGACCGCGGACGGCCGCTTCAAAATGATTGCCGCCGAAGGAGAATCGATCAAAGGCGAAATTCCACAAACCGGAAATACGAACACGCGCTGCAGCTTCGATTGCAGCGTCGCGGACTTTATCGAGAGATGGTGCGCCGCCGGACCTACGCATCATTTTGCTCTGGGCGTCGGACATAAGGGCTCGCAGATCAAGCGATTGGCGAACGTTCTCGGCATGGAGCTGGAGATGGTCTGAATCGTACTAGTAAACCAAAAAGCATCGCCTATGCGGCTATAGCCTATAGGCGATGCTTTTTTCTGCGATGGCACAATTAACTAACTTGAGTCTTCCGATTTCCCGCAATAATTCTGAAAAAGAGCTGACGTGTAGACAATAAGTCAACAGACAATAAGTAACATTTTCGCCGTTACTTATGGTACGTTTCACCGTAACATCTATAAAGCGAAAAAAGCTTGCGACCTTAAATAAAGTTGCAAGCTTTTTTATACTATACAAGCTCCTGTAGTTATAATAGTTCCATTATAATTTCAGCAAATCCTAAGTATTTCAAGGTTGAATTCTTGCTTGTCCCCTAAATAAAAATCAGATCCAGAAAAGACTCGATTAAATAGACTGGATTATCCAGTCCTTTTTCAGTTTCAGAATGCTGAGATAAATTCAGATCAACTAGACCATGAATAAATGCATACATAATTGCGGTAGATTGAGTTGGAGTTTTCCGGAGGTTTCCTGCCTTTTCTAAACACTTTTCTACAAGCTTAAATATACCAAAAGCAGAATAATAAAGGTCAGGGTATAGTTCCTTATCCCATTGCTTTCGAAACATCAAATGGTAATGCTCCTGATTTTTGATGCCAAAATCAAAATAAGCATACAAAATAGCATATATACGTTTTCGCGAATCGTTTATGTTTTCAGTTATTTCGTGAATATTGCTGGTTAGCATATCAAAATTCTCAGCCACAATAGCTGCCAGCAAATCCTCCTTATTTTTGAAATGTCTGTACATCGCACTTCGGGACAAGTTCATTTCTTTTCCAAGTTCACGCATACTGATGCCGTCAATGCCTTGTTTATCAATCATTTGTCTGGTGATATGAATCAGCTTTTGTTTAGTATCGTTCATAATAACCTCGTATCCATGGATTAAATATTCATGTTCAAATTTTACACCAGCATGTTGACAACGTCAACATAAAGGGTTTATAATCGCCCTGTGTTGACAGTGTCAACACTTGAAGCGATCTCACCTTCAGATTATGGAGGCCATACCCTTAAGGAGAGTGTTTACAGAATGAGTCCACGGAAACAAACGGTTATCATAACAGGCGGCAACTCAGGATTAGGATATGAATGCGCTAAAAAAGTAGCTGAGTTTGACAAAAATAATCATGTGGTGATCGCTTGCCGCAATGCAGTTAAAGCCAAGAAAGCAGTAGACTCGTTAATTCAGGAAACTGATAATTCAAACATAACTTCCTTGGAGCTTGATCTTTCGTCTCTGGAATCCATTAGAGGTTTTGTACACGAGTTTTCACAAAAGGATTATCCGCCTTTATATGCACTTGTATGCAACGCAGGTGTACAGTTTATCGATAAAACACACTTTACAAAGGATGGGTTTGAGGCCACCTTTGGAGTCAATCATCTTGGACATTTTCTCTTGGCAAATATGTTACTTGAGCAAATAACGCATTCAGGCAGAATCGTGTTCGTCAGCAGCGGAACTCATGATCCATTGAAAAAGACTGGAATGCCAGCACCTGTCTTTGTGGCCCCCAAACTATTGGCCTATCCTGACCACACGAGCTCAAACGAAGCTATATTTTTAATTGGCAGACGTCGCTATACAACTTCAAAGTTATGTAATCTATATTTCACCTACGAGTTAGCTAGTCGAATTAATCAACAAACAGAAACAAATATAACAGTAAATGCGTTCGATCCAGGAATGATGCCAGGTACGGGACTTGCTCAAAGCTATACTCCATTTATGAAATTTGTTTGGAAGTATGTTCTACCTGCTTTAACGCTATTTGTCCCTAATGTGAATACTGTGCGGCAGTCCGGAAAAGCTCTGGCTGCTCTAGTAACCGATAGCAAGCATAATCGAACGACCGGGAAATATTTTGAAGGTACCAAAGAAATACAATCCTCCGAACTCTCGTATAACAATGAGAATAGAAAACAGTTATGGAAAGTCAGTGTAGAGTTATCAAAATTAAATAAAACGGAGACGATTTTAGAAGCTTCGCAATAAAAGAAACGGCTGAAAAATATAGCGTTATGGACACTAGCAGATTAGCTGACTTTGGCATAACAAATATCAATGCAAAAATCTTTTCCATCAATCCCAAACTTACTGAAATCAATAAAGGAGCTGAGCCAGACCACCCCTTCCGATTCAGCTATACGAAATTCTTAGTATATCAAACTGGCGAATCAAAATTTAGAAAAGTGCGATAATCTGCTCATTAAAGACGCCACGTGTAACTTACCCATTTGGATCCTACCTTATTAGAGCCAGCAGGATTACCTTGGTTATCTTCACAAATCATTACAAAGTCATGGGACTTTTCTAGTTGATTTTCAAACTCCTTAATTTGGAGCCTTACGGTGATATTCGTTTTGCAAAGAGCTTCATCTTCAATTGAAATAAATTCGTAAGAGGTTAGTGAAGGTTATTTGGCGTGCTTGCTTTCAATATAGCATATGAATTAGCGTGATATTACTGGAAATGTTGACATGCTATTAGCTGGTATAGATGAGAAACGGCAACCGATCTTCTAGCCGACTGCCGAAGCTTCAACCCAAGTAATGAAAACCGAACATGATCATTTATCCGGCCAGCTTTTTCCTGATTTCATTCCAGAAGCCCGTGTTCTTCCGATTCAAATGTTTCTCGTTGTAAATCAGCAGATCATAGGAGGACCACATTGTAGATGCTCGAATGATTGCATATGCGCCCATGGCGATCAAAACGACGCAAACCGGATAATATGGGACCAATGCGCCTTCGGAGATCCCCTTTTTCTCCAAGAAAAAAGCCATTCCGCCTATCGCAACCATGCCAGCTCCGGCGATGATCACGGCTGAATACCTCCTCTTCAATCGATTAAAACGTTCTGTTAATTGCTTTACATAACCCTGATCCAGCATAAGGGCATCTTTCTCCAACACATGGTAGCGCTCCTCGTCCTTCAGTATGGCGGACAAGAGGACAACGGCACCCGACGCCCCCAACAAAATGATAAGGAAGGAATAAACAACCGGGTCTTGGCGAAACATCAAATACGGCAAGCAGGCCAGAATGAGCAGGCACAAGCCCGTCGCAATGCGGTTGGACGACTTCTGCTGATGACTCAAATACCCTTCCGCCATCTCTTGGCTGACATAATACCCACGCTCTTCCCCACTGTCCTTCTCCTCGGTCTCCTTCAGCAAGTAATCAATGGACACCTCGAACAGGTTGCCGAGCATAAGCAGCTTTTCAGTTTCGGGAAACCCTTGTCCGTTTTCCCACTTGCTGATTGCCTGTCTAGTTGTGCACAGTTTTTCGGCCAGTGCTTCCTGGGAGTAACCCTTTTCTTTTCTTAGTCGCAATAATTTTTCGTTAAATGACATCGGCTTGCTCTCCTTTGCTGTTTGTACCTGAATTATAGAAAAACAACGGACTCGAAGCTATATGCTTGAGGTTGCGTTTGCGCCACTTATGGTTGCAAATGCGTAATACTCAGTATCGGGTCAAATTAGGACATATTCATGACATCCGATAACTTCGTCGTTTCTGTCTAACAAAAGGCAGCCCGTTTTAAAGGCTGCCCTTTGTCCTTTTTGAACTATCGTGTCCCGTTAGCCTAGCGTCTCATGTAATGATCGGAACTCATCTTCGAGAATAGCCATCGTGATAATATCATGAAATTCCCCATTCATATATAGAGCATCTCGCTGTAACCCTTCTCGTTTAAAACCGATTTTCTCGTAAACATGGATCGCTCGTGGGTTAAAAGTATAAACCTCTAAATGAACTCGATGTAGCTTTAACACGTTAAAGCTGCATCGAAGCATTTGGATCATAGCTTCCGTACCGTAACCTTTACCTCGATGATGATTCCCTTGAATTGCAATACGGATACTCGCGCTTCGGTTGATAGAATCGATTTCATTTAACACGACCTCGCCCAGCAGTTCGTTAGTTCTTTTCAATAAGATCACAAAATCAACACGATCGCTGTTTATGACGCTGATTTTCCTAATCCAAGCGGCAATTTCATCACGGGTGAATTCTCTTTGTGAGCCCGTCAGCCGATTACTCTCAGGATCTTGTAAAAAAGTAAAGTAATCATCCAGATCGGACTCCTGAGCAAATCTCAAAAAAATATCACGACCCTCGATTTGAATCCCTGTTAATTGCGCTGTCCTACTGCTTGTCATAATGCGGTTCCTCCTTGAAATTATTACAATCCCATATTACACAACTATTTATATCCCGATCTCCCGCATTTTCGCCATGACCTTCTCCATCCTATCCTCAATATCTACACCACTATACTTCGGAAGCCGCATTTCGCTCACGATTTTTCCGTCGCACATAAACATAATACGCTCCGTCTTCGCCGCAATCTTGGCGTCATGGGTTACAAGCATAATAGCAGTACCAGCCGCGTTGATTTCGGAAAATAGATTCATAATGTCCTGTGCAGCTTCCTGATTAAGCGCACCGGTAGGCTCGTCACCAAAAATAATCTGCGGATTGCTCATAAGGGCGCGGCAGATACCCGCACGCTGAAGCTGTCCTCCCGACGCCTGGGTAATGTCCCGCTTTTCCAGCTCTGCTATGCCCACCTTTTTCATAAGCGTTCTCGCCTGTTCCGTGATTGCCTTGACGTTCCTTCTGTTGTCACGCATGGACGGAAGAATGATGTTATCCAGAATGTTCATATTCTTCATCAACGTAGGCTGCTGAAACACAAAGCCCATTTGGGTTCTGCGCAGGTTAGCCAGCTCATTTTCGCGGAGTGCTGATAAATCCCTGCCGTCAAAAGTAACCTTCCCGCCGTCAATACGGTCCATCCCGCTCATCGCGAACATCAGGGTCGACTTTCCCGAGCCCGATGGTCCCATCACCGACACGAACTCCCCGTCGTTAATGTGGGCGGACACTCCGTCAAGAACCTTGCGCCAGTCATCACCCTGGCCGTAAACCTTTTCTATATTCTCACCGGTTATAATCTTCTTCATATTCATGACCTACTCCTTAATATTGCCGGATATTGTGATTTGTCCCGCTCCCGATGTGCCGATCATCGTTGCGATAAGTACTGAACCAATCAGCATCAGCGGGCACAGCAGATACGCCGATAGCGGATTGACCACAAACGTAAACGACGATGCGCCAAACGAAGAAATAATTGCGCCTGACAATATCTCTCCGAGCGTGTTAGCCAGAAGCGTCCCGAGAACAATTCCGATAATGAGCACAACTACCGAACGCGAAAAATACTGTGTTCTCAAATCAGAGCTGGTAAAACCTAATGACTTCATGACGGCAATCGAATATCGGTCCTTTGTAACAAGCATTCGCATGAACAACACCGTAACCAGAACACTTATAACCAGCATCATCACAATTGCAATCTGTGAGGCCTTACCGACAGAGCTAATGGTCGAGCCGAAGGTCTGCGTAACATATTCATCAATGTCTGATACCTTGGCAAAACGAAATCTTTCCGCATATTCCCTAACTTTTCCGTCAACAACAGCTTCATCTGCAAGCTCCGCATAAATAACGGACCACAGCCTATCCTCCGAACGCTCTGTAATAGCAGCCTTGGCGGTCTTCCCGCCATTGGTAATGTCTGAATACATTCCGCATACCGTGAGATCTCTGGCCTTCCCGTCAATCAACAGCGTAATGACATCGCCAACCTTCTTACCCAGTTCATCGGCGTTCATCACGGACAGAGCAATTTCGTTGTCTGCGGCTGGTCCTCTGCCTTGGGAATACTTCACCGGGAAAATCGAATGGTCGCCGAGCTCGATTTTGAGCCTCTCCTCCGATCCATCCTGCCTCCTTGTTGTAAAGGTTTCCGTTGTAAGCACGACATATCGGGATATGGAGGTGTCGCTCTCCATGACCCTTGCAACTTCCGCTTCTTTTGCAGCGATATGGTCCGTCTGTTGAATGTCCAGGCGCATATCGCTATTGCCTATCCCCATATAGGAAATAAAGCTTTTGGCGGAAATCGTGTTGTACAGGTTCTGGGGAACAATCATAATAAATGAAGCAATCACAAGCACAGCAAGCATTGTCGCGTATAGACTTGTCCTTGCGAGCACATCCTTGACGCCGAGAAAAATATTCGTGTTCAGCAGCCTGTTTGCACTCAGCGTAAAACGCCTTGCTCCCGCGGATTTGTCCTGTGAAATTCCGAACCGAACAGCTTCTGCAGCGGAGATTTTCCGGAAGCGTCTCAGCACGCTGCTCACATAGCCAATGATGGCTAGGAACACTAGCACTACGCTGATTACTCCGAACAACAAGGCTAAGGAAGAGTTCTCGCTCCCTCCCATGTATAACCTTATATTTTCAAGCAGCAAGCCTTTGAACACAAATGAAAGGGCAAATCCAACCATGCAGCCAAAGGCCGCAATTCCCGCGTACTTCGCAAGATAAATCTTTTTAATATCAGATACACGTAATCCTATTGCTTTCATAACACCGATTTCGCGGTAATCACTCTCGACGGTGGCAAGGAGCGTAAAGCGTATACACATAAATGCGATGGCAACGACAAGCACGCTTACTAGAAGGATGACTGCAATCATAAGTCCGTCGGACATGGCATTCAGCATTTTGAACAGGGGGTAGGTGAGCGTGGGGCCATTGCCTTCAAGCTCCGCAGAGGCGTAATCATCTTTGAATGCCCCGAGCATGGATAAGTCTTTGAGTCTGAACTCAATCAGGTATTCGGTGCTTCCGGAGCTCTGTATTTCGGCGTAGTCATGTTCGCTTACAAGAAATCTTTTGGACGAGGCGAGCAGCGAATTCATCTGAGAATCACGGAGAAATCCAGCAACGGTAAATGTCTTTCCGCCGATTACAGCCGTATCCCCGGTCTTCGCGGTGCCGTCCTTCCTATAGCCGATTGGAACATAGAGCTCCCCGTCGGATACCGTGATCCTATTCCCGTCAAGGTCAAGCAGGTAATCAAATTTCCCGCTCTGCGTGCTAAAGCCGTTGTCCTGAACATTGTCCACAAGCGAGTTGCCGTTAATGACAATCCGCGAACCATCAACATTGAGAAACTCAAGCACTTGAAACTCGTCAACCTTATTGTTCTGGTCCGCAAAAGCCGTAAACCGTGCCCTATCCAGTTCCCCTGAATGCATCTGCAGAAAATGCGGGGTTTTTGCCTGCGTCATGAGTGTATCAATTGCACCCGTAAGATTGACGACAAGTATGGACGACAGAGAGACAAGCATAGCCGCGGCAGCGACGAAGATCATGGTGGTCAGCGTAATTAGTTTGCTTTTTAACATATCATTGCGGATTATCCGGTAGTACATACGTCACCTCTGTCTTCAAGCCTTTTAATAGATTTCAGGTTATACAAAATTACAGAAGCAGCACTTAACAGTATTCCGGCGATGATAATCAGAAGTCCCGTTCCCCGGCCGCTGCCTGTACCGATGATCCTGCCCACACTGCCCGCAAGTTCTCCGCCTTCAATCAGCAATGGAGTGAACACATAATCCGCAAGCACACCCGACAGCATATAGGCAACAATGAACCCAAGCTGTGATAATAACCCGATCAGTGACCAAGCCCTGCCCTGAACAGAATTGTCAATGTTGGTGCGGACAAGATAATCCAAGGTTGTGTTGACAAATGGCAGCATGGCAAAAAAGAGAAACCCCGAAATACCCAGAAGGATAATATTTTCCCGAAGTCCAAATACCGCCATGAATATGCCTTCCCAAAATAGCGAAAGTGAAAGGATTTTGACAAAACTCCTTTTGATCCGAACCATTCCAATCAGCACACTCGATACAAGCATCCCCAGAGCGATAATGGTCTCAAGCGTTCCTAATACAGCGCTGTCCGAAAAAGCAAGGATCATGGGCATAGTAAGCGTTTCGATGAAACCAAGAAAAAAGGTCATTACGGAGGTCATAATTACAAGTACAAGCACACCTCTGTTACTAGAAACGGCTCTCCACCCTTCCTTAAATTCACGCATGAACGACCCGGTCTGTTCAGACTTCTTGGAAGCAAGGCCCCTGCGTACCGCAAGCGTCGAAGCAACGGTTACAAAAAAGGTGCAGATGTCGATAATAAGCAGCAGCTTCACATCAGAGACAATCAGCAGATATCCCGCAAGTGCCGGGGAAATCAGATATTTGGCTGAGCCTGCCACCTGAACAAAACCGCTTGCCTTCGTATACTGCTCCTCGGTAAGCAGATCCGTAACCGTAGCTTTATACGCAGGATCAAGCAGCGATGAGAATACCGAGCTTAAGGTCACTCCCACGCAAATCTGCCACAGCTGTGCTTCTCCGTTAAGCAGACAAATCAGAATAAATACAAGTCCTATTGCAGAAAGGCTGTCGCCCAGTATCATTAGAATTCTCCGGTCATAGCGGTCCGCAAGCACTCCCGTCACGGGACTTAACAGCAGTGATGGCATAAATGCAAGCAGAGTGACCAGTGCCATGGCCGATGCCTGCCCTGTCTGCTGATAAATATAAACCCCAAGCCCAAATGCTGTAAGCCCGCTTCCAATCGTTGAGACAAGCTGTCCCGACCACAGCAGAATAAATTTGCCGAAAGCTCCTCCCGGATTATTCATTGCCGTCTCTACCCTTACCCAATATCTGCATAACGTTCATCAGACTTCCGCTTTCGGCACCAAGCAGCCTTTCTACGTTAAAAATAAACGACAGCATACGTGAAGTACGCTCCTCGTTCGTCAAATCAACCCTATCATCATCAAAGATGGCATTCGCATATACGATAACCATCTCCATACATTCATACGGATACGGCGTGTTGAACTTTCCCTGCTCAATACCCTCGCGGATGATTGGTGTCAGGATCGGCGGAACGCCGCTTATAATGACCTTTTGTATCTTCTGATGCATCAGCGCGTTCTGGGGCCTGTGAATATGCTCCATAATTTCCTTGCCGCTTCCGCTCCCGTTTTCGCTGCTTATGTTCAGTGCCATGACCACGCGGAGAATGCGCTCGATGACGGGTACGCTCTTATCCAGGGCAACTTCCTGCGCTGCACCTAAAAGATTGATGCTGTACCGCTCAATCAGAGCGTCCATAATATCCTCCTTCGACTTGAAGTGATGATATAGCGTTCCCCGTGCGATTCCCACCTTGACCAAAATATCGTTCGTACTTGTACCGTCAAATCCCTTCTGCCCAAAAAGCTCATCCGCCGCGTCAAGTATTTCGTTTCTGCGTTCTTCTGCTTCTTTTACAACTCTCATCGTTGCATCTCCTTGTTATCTGCCAGGTTATGCATGAACAGATCGACCGACCGACTGTCTGTCTGTCACTTATGAAGTTAATGATAGCATATTGTTTGAAGGAGTGGAAGTAGGCAGGGCATAAATCATGGGAAAGGTTTGGGAGTCATTCCAAAGCCACAACTCTAGTAAATAGCCGGAGTTGTGGCTTTGGTCGGGCCTCGCTAAGAGTCTACTTCTTCTGCAGATGGCACCTTCCATCCCGGGATGAACTGTCGCACTTCATATACAATCCGTCACAAAGATAAAGTAGGGGAGCCACTCTCGTAGCTCCCCCCTCACCGGCCATATGATAGAAGAGACCTCCGTTCCCATGAGGCACATGGGAACGGAGGTCTCTATGATACGAGTTCAGGCTTTTGAGCAATTCCGTATGTATTATCACTGAGGGGTATCGCCATTAAAAAACCTTATTCCGGTTTTTTTCTTTTTTGCCATGATGTTGTTTGTTTAATCATTTGCAATCCGCACCTCCTATTTGCTCATAGGCCTTATCGTTCATCTCGTATCTCTTGTTTTCCACTTTTTTTCGCCGTCACTTATGGTAGGGTTCCCCGTATCACAAATAGAGCGAATTTAATGACTTAGAAAATACTTTACAATAAAATATACACCAACAGCTAGCCCCATTATCACGATAATACTCACCAGCAATAGTGAGTATTTCACCGTCGGGGACATGTAATAAGGTACTGCCTCTAGCCAGTGATTCAATAGTTTAACTAGATTATAGTTGGATTTTCCGTTCTTCCTCTGGTGATGCTCTGTTAAGGTGTTTGCCATATTAGCTTTACTTTTCAGCAGGATCCCCTGAATAACAGGTTTTGGTGATTGATCCTGAATAATCATCGTCACGATAGCTCTTCTCATGATTACGAAGTTACTAAACGAAACCCTCTGGTTCGTGCTCATGAACACAAGAAAATGATTCAAGCGAGATGCAAGCTGTCTAATCCAAGATTGGTTATAGATTATCCTTTGACCCATGACAACATCGTAACCCTCGTTAATCTTATTAATTAGCTTTATAACCTCACTGGGCGGATTTTGCATATCATCATCCATTAGAACAACAAGCTCACCCCTGCAATGTCTAAGCCCTGTCATTAATGCAAGCTGTTGGCCGCTATTCGTCTCGTTATGAATAACAATAACATTCGTATACTGGTCCCTCAGGTTCTCGCATACTTGACGACTATCATCCTTGCTGCCATCGTTGATTAGAATGATCTCTAATGAAAATAAATCATTGTATAAGTGTAGTAGTGATGTTACCACAATCCCAATGCTGTCCTGTGAGTTATACACGGGAATCACTATAGATAATTCAATATGCTCCACTTTTTTATTCTCTTTCCACATGTCATCGTGTCACTCTTCTTAATATGTAGTAGATCTCCTTCATCTCGAAACCGACAAATGAATACGCTCTTAATGCTTCGAAGTTGTTAGATGAGACCAATAAATTCATTTTGGTAAATCCTGCCTCTGCCGTCCAAGTGAGGACCTCCTTCATGTAGCGTACTCCAATAGCCATTCTTCTATAATTTTTATAAAGGCTGGCTAGTATCGCATGGATGGTTTTATCTTTTCCTTTAAGAAAAAAATAGAAACCGATCTTATTTGACTTTAATGTCGCCTCTACGATTATAGCATTCCCGCTAAGAAACCCATCCCTGATCCAATTCATATAACGTTTGTGCGCTAAGCTACTCCCTAATACAGGATCAAGCGACACTCTATCGGTAACAAAAAGATTCTCATCAATATTGGACAGCATATCTTCCAACCGTTCCATGCTATCTATTGTTTGGAATTGAATGCGCTCCGAATTTGCTTTTGTGAATCGGGATTGTTCTGTGAGGTTCGTTAGATTCACAGTCATTTCCATTTGCATCTCCATAAATCTAAAGCCAGCTTCCTCAAGACCATGTACGAGATCTATTCTAAGCTTAGGTACTTTAGCTACGATATAGTCATAGGTTGTATAATCATCTTCAAGAGCAACCAAACAATCCGCTGAATCATTTGCGTCTATTTCGATTTCCAGCACTTTTTTATCAAAATTCCGCTTTTCCCAATATGCATCTCTCTTATTCATTGTATGACTCCTTAACCTTTTTTGCTTCTTCTTCATCTGCAAAATATCGTTTAATCAAACTTGCCGTATAATGAATATCTTCTTGTTGCAAACCGAAATACATAGGAAGTCTCATAATTTTTTCACTTTCGCTTGTTGTATGGATATCCGCTTCATGAAAGAGTCCGTACCTTTTCCCCATGTCGGAACTATGCAAGGGAGCGTAGTGCACAGTAGTCGTTACCCCATTTTGTTCTAAGTAAGACATTAATCCGGTTCGGACGGTTTGATTTTTGACTTTAATATAAAAGATATGTCCGTTATGATTGACGTCCTTGGGGATGACTGGCAGCATCAGCTTGTCGTCAAGCATTAATTCTTCTAATGCAACATAGTAGGTTTGCCAACTTCTTAATCTATCTGCGTTAATAGGTTCGGCCAATAACAATTGAGGATATAAGTATGCAGCATTCAATTCGCTTAATAAATAAGAAGATCCGATGTCGATCCAAGTATATCTATGGATTGCCCCTTGCAAATACTTTGTACGATTGGTTCCTTTTTCCCTAATGATCTCTGCTCTTTCAATAAATCTTTTGTCATTGATAATCAATGCTCCGCCTTCGCCACAATGATAATTTTTCGATTCATGAAAACTGAAACACCCTAAATGACCGATCGTACCCAAATACTTGCCCTGATACTTGCTCATTAATGCATGCGCCGCATCTTCAATAACAACCAAATTATATCGATGAGCAAGCCTCATAATTTTGTCCATCTCACAGGAGACACCCGCATAGTGTACGGCAACAATCGCCTTCGTTTTATCCGTAATTGCTCTTTCTATTAGCATCTCATTTATATTCATCGTATCTAGTCGAATATCTACGAATACGAGTTTAGCGCCACGAAGGATAAAGGCATTCGCCGTGGAGACAAACGTAAAGGAGGGAATAATAATCTCATCCCCTTCGGCAATATCGAGCAAGATGGCAGCCAACTCGAGCGCATGTGTGCAAGATGGAGTTAAAAGCGCTCTGTCACAAGCTAACGTATCTTCAAACCAACTACTGCATTGTTGGGTCAGAGGGCCATCACCCGCCATTTTCCCGGTTTCCATCACTTTGCGAATATAGAGTTCTTCTTTTCCTGTAATTAGCGGCTTATTAAAAGGAATCATTTCACTGTAGCTCCGTTCATCTCGTTGTCGTATCTACATGACGCAATACGGTATAATTCGTCGGCATCGCTTCTACAGTAATTGCCTCGTAATTGATATTCAGATACTCCCACAGAATCGGGTGCGTATTGCGAAATCGCAGATCATCCCTTCCATCCAAGGCAATATCTCCGAGAATAACCAAACTTACGTTGTTCTGCTTTAATTCTTGAATCTGTTCGCGTTGCCTATCTTCAGTCTCAGGGAACAGCAAATAAATATCCCACAAGGGTGCCTTCAAATTCAAGAGGGGGTACAACGTAGGCGTATGGGGAGCAATAAAAAGATTTTCCCCCGATTTGAGGTATAGATTCTTGATGTCCTGTACAGTTCGAATAAAGTTAGCGGTAAATGCATCTACACTTATCTCATTACCGGCTAGATCCAACTTCACAAACGGATTATCCGGAGGCGCCTGTATTTGTTGATTCAAGGGTTGAACCCTGCCTACAGACAAAAATGAGACGATTAACATGGTGGTCAAAAAAACGATGGATTTAACCTTGCTTCGTTTTAAATATTCTAGAGCCCAAAAACAGGATCCCAGCAGTAGCGGGAAAATCCCTTGAGCTAAATGTCCCAAATCTGCACGCGAGAAAGCAACATGTATATAGGGGATGCCTACAGATACTGAGGCGACAAGATATAAGTTTGTTTTCTTAAAAATTATGCTACGTATCGCCCATCCAGCAGGGAATAGAAGTACTAGAAGAAACAAACAGCCCACAATGAGTCCGCTGACGATGTCCATAACAGGAAGGTTGGTAAAGTCTACTCTCCAAGGCCAAGGAAGAGGAAGAGGAAGATTGGTATTCCCTAATCGGAACAGCCAGATGATTGTATCAATAAAGTTCTTGAAAGATCCAGGGATAAAAATAAACATAAGAAGCCTCGGAGAATACCCGATGAAGATGCCGATTCCTATACAGCCAATTTTCTTCATGAAGTTCGCTCTGTCTATTTTGAAGAAGATGTATAAAGAGGTAATAGCAAATGAGATAAGTAAATACAGCCCATGATTACTACCAAAGAAAGCGGCAAGACCAATAAAGATTCCACTAAGTATATATCGAACAGGTTTTGGTTTCTCCAACAGGAGAATAACCATATATATTGCAATCATGCTGATGCTGATATCGAACATCTTGTGCCTAGGGTATACCCATAACATCAAGATAGTACCTATGATCAATAAGGAGCCCCATGATTTAGTCACACGTCTTACTGAAAGCAGAGCACACGTCAGTCCTATCAGTAGAAATAAAAGTACGGCAAGTCTAAGTGTAAGTATATTGGTGTTGCCGAATATCTTAAACCAGAAGGCTACCCAATAATATCTGCCAGGATCATAAGACTGAAAATCCATTAATGGAATTTCTCCAATAGATGTTTGAATGGCTCCGTACCAGAGATAGCCTTCATCCGACATGTTAATTCCAATATTTGCCTGTATAATAAAAGTGATGCCTATTAAGATAAATGACAACCCGCATATGTATGTCCAATCCGGAATCTTTTTCATATCTACACTTCCACCCTGTTAAATAGCATTCCTTCTCAATATCCATCTCATATCGAAGCTATATTTTTATAAAATTGAAATCTATTATTGTTGTAATATAAAGTAATTATTAGTTATTATATAATAGCTCTTCCTTAATGGATAGTGCTCGGTGTCATGAATGTTGTCATATGACAAATTGTAATTTAGTGGATTAATTGGTCTTAAAATGCCGAGGATGGAGATTGTTTTGATGGAAAATAGTCATTTGGAAAGAAACCTGATTCAAAGAGTCTGCATTGGCGATATGCTCATAAGAACTACCCAACGTTTTCCCAATAAAATTGCTTTAGTTGATGGGGATGTTGCATTAACATATAAGGAATTTAATGAAAAAGTAAATCAGGTTGCTCGTACCATTCTTCAAAGGGGTTACCAAAAGGGCGATGTTGTAGCAACCCTGTGTGAAAATACGAATGAATTCGTCATCACTTATTTTGCATGTGCGAAGTCCGGTTTAGTCGTCATGCCTCTGAATGTAAAGCTGGCGTGTGTCGACCTTGCTTATCAGTTAAACCAATCTGAAACCAAAGTTCTCGTTTTCACACAAAGCTCGAAGGATAAGGTGGAGAATTTAATCGATGAAGTTCCTACCTTACAAGATCTCTTCATGACAGAAGTCGATGTAGAGTCTATGTTAAGGGGAAAGAACATTTTCCCTTTTTCACAACTGGAGTCCGGGGACGCTTCGGAAATTGAAGTTATTATTGAGGATCGAGATACTTTCCAATTAATGTATACCTCTGGAACCACTTCAACTCCAAAGGGAGTAGAGACAAGCCATCTTGCCATTTATTTTTCTGCAATGAGCACAGCTTTGCAATATAAATTGGATCATAATGATTCCTCCATTGTTATGTTGCCCTTATTCCATGTAGGGGGATTAAGCTGTATCCTTCTGCCGAACATTTTGGTAGGCGGGACAAATGTGCTAATAAGACGATATAATGCATCGAATATCTTGAATGCGATGGAAGAATACAGGACGACTTGGACGATGCTTTCTGCCCCGATGTGGCTTGAAATTTCAGACCAACCCAGTCTTTCGGGAAGAGATTTTTCTTCCATGAGACTTTGTGTATGCGCTATTGCGACTTTACCGCTCGCAAGACATCAACAGGTTAAAAATATATTTAATGATGCTACTATTATATTGATATCAGGGCAAACAGAATTTACACCGCCGAATACAGCTCAACGTCCCGAACATGCAATTTCAAAAAGCAGTGCGTGGGGGGAGCCTGTCGTAGCCCAAACCGCCAAAGCAATGGATGATCATGGTAATATATTGTCTCCTGGAGAGCTTGGAGAGTTAGTATACCGCGGTCCTCAATCGATGACACGTTATTTCAAAAATCCTGAAGCAACTGAAAACGCATTCAAGTATGGATGGTTCCATTCTGGTGATAATGGTTTTATTGATGAAGAGAATGTAGTATGGTTTGTTGATCGCAAGAAAGACATGATTAAAACCGGAGGTGAAAATGTAGCTTCGGTTGAAGTCGAATTAGTTGTTAGAAGCCATGCGAAAGTAGCCGAATGTGCAGCTGTTGGTTTGCCTCATGAACGTTGGAGCGAAGCCGTTACTGTATTCGCTAGAATAAAAGAAGGAGAATCCGTTCAGGAAAATGAGCTGATTGATTATTGTAAAGAACGATTAGCCGGTTTTAAAGTGCCTAAGAAAGTTGTCTTTATGAACGAATTCCCAATGACAGCAAGTGGAAAGATTCAAAAGCATGAATTGAGGAATATATATAAAGATCTTTATAATATAAAAGAAGTAAATATATAAGTCCTAGCTATCACCCAGTTTCAGCTAGGGGGCTACGGCAAAAATTTCGCTCTATTTGTGATAAGGTTCAGCTTAACGGGTCTATCGGCGAAAAATGCGAAAGAATCCTGCCGTGGCGCATAATTTACTCGTTCCAAGAGCTATGTTAATAGGCCTTCATAACATACTCAGAAGGCCGTCGAAGTAATCGGCGGCCTGATTGTAAGTGATTCAACTATCGTTTCTCGTTAGTGCAAAGGTTCGAGTAACTCCACCGCTTTACTTTGGTTACGATCAAACATCGAATCGTCAAAGATGAATGCGGTCACGCAGTTATCGGAAGTCAATTTCTCCACTTTCTGAACCGTCGCAGCGCTCAGCGATAAAAGGAATTGCCACCACGCGAATTTTTCGTGTGGTTTAAGAATCGATAAACGGGTGTTTCTATTTTTACAAGGATAGATCTTTATCCTGATGCAGCTTTATTTACCAAAGACCGTCCTTTCAACCCTAGTAGTCCACAAGTTTTCAAATAAAAACAGACGGTATTCACTACCGTCTGAGTAGCTATTTTCCGCCCTGCCTTCCTTTCAACCATAATATACAAACAATAGGGCGAAATCAAAAGGCACCCGCTTGGGTGCCTGCTTTGTGATGAATAACGGTATGAAGCGATATCTCCCTTGCAAATAATACTAACGAAGATGTCTAAGTTGTTCTCGTAGGTGATCATTTTGCGGGTGATGCGGCTTTCGGGCGGAGGCTTAATTCATTCTAAAATCGATATGAGGCGGCAGCGGGAACAGGGCAGAAGCTCGGGCAACAAGCTCATCCGTTATCTCCAGATTGTCCTTCAAGGCCATTTTGCGGGCATGATACTGATACCAGAGCTCAACGATCGACTTATCGCCCTCGCGAAGCGTAGCCACTTCTGTAGCAAACAATCGCTCGAGGAATTCAAACTCGTCCTTCTCCAACGCCGTTGGAGCGACGATAATTTGCAAGCGCTGGTTTGCTTGGGTCGAATCCGGCATTGCCTTGTAGACACTCCAGGCTTCGGATCGCTGGCCGGACTGGATAAGCAGACTTATGTATTCCTCCGCAAACGCCACGTCCGGGAAACCATTCGAAATGTCGATGATTTGTTTCATATAGGAGAGCGCTGCATCTGTGTCCTCCTTGCGCAAAGCCGTCTCTGCCAGATTGCGGTATACCCAGGCAGACGGACGAAGCTGCAGGGAGCGCTCCCACGCTTCGATCGCTTCCTCCTCGGCCCCTTGTTCATACAACATTACGCCAAGATGCATATACGCCGCCCACGACTCATTGTTCCGTTCCGACAGACTGTCCTGCAGCATGTCGCGCCACTCGTCCTGCACCATCCACGAAGCTGGAATATCGTCAATCGAACTGTCCGGCAATCGCCCTGTCTCTAGAAGCTCCAGCCATACATGCTGAGCGGCGGATAGACTTGCAACCTCAAATCGAAGTCCTGCCGGCGTCGAGCGCCCCTCCTTCTTCTCCCTGCGAAGACGCTCAAGAGCGCCCCAGCCCGATCCCGTATGGAGCAGCTCCTTCGGTTCCCGGTCGGCGTAGCTCTGCAGCTTGTCGTGGATACGATAAACCTCATCTTCCGGAAGCAGCTGTTCGATCTCGTCATCGATGTATTTCCGAGCTGTTTTCCAGTTTTCTTCATGAGCTTGATTCGCATCCACGTTAGCAACTCCATACAACTGGGTGAAATCCCAAGCCGTCGTGGCAGGTTGATCCAGACCATGCAACTGCGTTGGAGAAAATCCGGCTTGAATTTCGATATAATCGCCCTCGCCCGGCTTCGCTAAGAAATCGCACCAGCGCCGACCTCCGGCATGGCTTCCCCAGCAGAACATTTTATTGTAACGAAGTCTAGCAGTCGAACGATTGTATACCAATCGGCCATCCTCGTACGCGACGGCTTCCCAAGGCGCTTTGACTTCCTCCGGGTTCTGGAAGAAATAATCGCAGGAGAATGGGAATCGATTGGGATAAGAGAGATCAACATCCGGCATCATTGGCAAATGCGGAAGCTTAGCCGCGCCTAATTCTCTAACACGACTATCTAAGAAGATTACCTCATCGGTGGAGGAGAATACGCGCACCTGTTTCGTCTCAGCAACAGCTGCATTCGTCCACCAATACATGGGAACAGAAGCGGCATTGTCGTTATTGACCCGAACGTAGATGCACAGGTTCTCCGAATCGGGCGGAAGATGGAAGTCAATTTGCCAAAATACGTTTTTGCAGCGCTCATATTCATAAATCCGAAGAAACTCGTTCCCCTCATCGTCCGTCAGCTTCGCTGCATGAAGAGGAGAGCACGTCGTGAACGTATGCCCAAAATGCCCGATATTCCACTCGATTCCGCCCGAGAACCATGCATTCCGGATGGCCAGATTCGCCGGCTGCATGACGGGGTTGCGGAACAGCAGCTCCCGATTCGTCCGCTTATCGACCAACGAATACAATCTGCCGCCATAGTCAGGAAGAAATACTGCTTGCAGGATGTTGTTCTCAAGGATAATCGTCTTAAGCGTCATCATTTTCTTTTCTCTTGTATACCTATCCTGAATACGATATGGCAAAACTCTCACGCCGGTCTCGTAGCCCAGCTTTATTTTCTGTTCAGACGAAAGGGTTCCATTTTCTTTGACGATCTGGTCTTTCGTTCTGCTTCTAAAGATCGGGAGCGGGTTTTCCCCATTCAGCTCTGCTCCTTCAATTAACAATTCAGATTGATAAACGGCCATGATCTTCTCCTCCTATATATTCGATTCCGCTTTTCATATCCCCGAGGTCGGTGATACGGGAACATACTAAAGAAGGGGCATAATTCCATCACCCCTTCAGGAATAATAGCTACACTTAAATCCGTCGGTTGATTGTACAAACTTTTCTTGCGTCGTTGCCGCTAATGTCGGTACTGCCGCAGTTGGAAGCGGTTAATGCCCTAGAAAACGGAAATTATCAAAGTAGACGGTAGTCGGGTTATTCGGCTTCATCCACAGCTCGATTCCCTTCATATGAGTCAGATCGAGATTGCTCAGCTCATTCAGCGGAATGCTTACGGATTGCGATGAATTCGGCCCAATGACGATAGGATGCGTATCGTTCGGCGTGTTATTCTCGTCGAAAAACTTCGCGGCCACCATGACCTGTGTATTGTTCGGATTATAGACGTCAAAATTCACGGAAAGATATTTCGACCAGTCCGCCGACGGGAATGCGGTTCCCGCCCCGAATAATCTCACGCTCGGAAATTCTACGTTTGTCGTATAATCCGCCTTCATTGAATAATTGCCCTGCGTCACATGCTGACTCGATAAACTCAAATTGACATTGTTCCCTTGCCAACGGTCCAGATCCTGGCTCGTTTCCGCGTAATTGAGCGGAGTTACCGTAAGAGGCTCGTAACCGAGAAAATGAAAATTATCAAAGTAGACGGTAGTCGGGGTATTCGGGTGCATCCATAGCTCGATTCCTTTCATCCGGGAAAGATCAAGATTGCCCAGCTCATTAAGCGGAATGCTGACCGATTGCGATGAATTCGGACCAATTACAATTGGATGCGTATCGTTAGGTGTGTTGTCCTCGTCGAAAAACTTCGCGGCCACCATCACCTGCGTATTGTTCGGATTGTAGACGTCAAAGTTCACGGTAATATACTTCGACCAATCCGCCGATGGGAATGCGGTTCCCGCGCCAAATAGTCTCACACTCGGAAATTCTACGTTTGTCGTATAATCCGCTTTCAACGAATGACTACCTTGCGTCACATGCTCGGTCGACAAGCTCAAGTTGACGTTGTTCCCTTGCCAACGAGCCAGGTCCTCGTTTGTTTCCGCATAATTAAGCGGAATTACCGGAAGCTGTTCATAACCGAGAAAATGAAAGTTATCAAAGTAGACGGTAGTCGGGCTATCCGGCTTCATCCAAAGCTCGATTCCCTTCATCCGGGTCAAATCGAGATTGCCCAGCTCATTCAGCGAAATGCTGACCGACTTGGACGAATTGGGGCCGATGACGATCGGATGCGTATCATTCGCCGTGTTGTTCTCGTCGAAAAACTTCGCGGCTACCATGACCTGCGTATTGTTCGGATTGTAGACGTCGAAGTTCACGGAAATATACTTCGACCAATCCGCAGACGGGAATGCGGTTCCCGCCCCGAACAATCTCACATTTGGGAATTCTACGTTTGTCGTATAATCCGCCTTCAACGAATGATTGCCTTGCGTAACGTGCTCGGTCGACAAACTCAAGTTGACGCTGTTTCCTTGCCAATGGGACAGATCCTGGCTCGTCTCCGCGTAATTGAGCGGTGTTTTATACACAGGAGGCGTCGGATCTTGACCGAACAGAACGATGGTTTGCTCTCTCGAGACACCGTTGCCGGAAACCGTCAATTGCAGCTCGTTAATTCCGGGCTGCACATCTACCGTCTTCGTGTAGACGGCATACTGCCCGTGCTGCTCCGTCGGAGACAGCGTCTGGCCCTCCAAGGCGACCGACGTGCCCATCCCGACATAGATGGTCACCTGCTGCTTCAAGTCCTCGACCGTCTCCGAAGTGACGAGAGCGAGCGGACTTTGTTGCAAGGCGACAATTCGTTCGGCAATCTCCCGGCGCGCTTGCAGCAATCGTTCAGGCTCCTCGTCATAACGGCTAACCGACTTATACAGCCGGTCGTAATATGACTTCATCTCCGCGTCGACGTCGAACGAAGCGATGCCGAGCTGCTGGGCCGCAGCCTTCATGCGATCTTCCAGCAACCACAAATATTCATAATCCTCCAAACCTTCGCGAATCGCGTCAAGCCGAATGGACGGTATCGGTCCGTTGATTCCGTGATCCCTGCCCGGATACAATAAGAAACCATCGCCATTCGCTCCCGGGAAGGCCATCGGATCGTTCCATACGTCGCGCTCGACGTCTTGATTCCCGTCATATTTCAGGAAGAACGTGGTAGACCAGAATAGATTGCCCTCTATCTTGTTCTCTCGCTGCATCCATGATAGCAGTCGCGCACCCAACAGGTCGTCATCGATATGATAGGACGGATAAGGATGCTGCGGTACGACGCAAGTATACCACCATAAGTGATCGCCGGCCGCCAGGCGAGCCTGAGCCGCGTTACGGTCGTAGTTGTGCAGGAGCGGCGCCCACGTGTTTACGTAGCCCGTCAGTTCGGGAACCGGCTCTTTGGTCACAAGAAATTTGGCGTCCGGCGCGATCGTCTTTAGCTCGTTCGAGATTTGCTGCACGAGCGAATAGTCGTCGTCGTCTTCCGGCTCATCCGTGCTCCATACATAGAAGTAGCCTTTGCTTAGCCAGCCTTTGTTTCGGAGCTTGTCGACAAGGTCTTTCGTCTTGGTCGGATTGCCCTCGTAATAAGGAATTCGGAAGCTATTCACCCGCGGATCCGTCAGGAACGGCTCCGCCTTCAGAATATATTCGTCGACGTCGTCCGTCGGAATCGGCAAGTCTCCGGAAGCGACTCTATATTCCAGTTGAGCCCAGTAATAATTTTCCATTAAAGTCCAATACTCGGGCATATTGGGCGTTACGCCGTGGTAATCGGCCAATTGTTTGCTCGTAATGGCAAACGCGGTCTGCGTATGGGGGGTGTCGCCTAACTCGAAATCCCAGACGCGAAAGGTGATCGGCACCTGGAATGAGGTCTCGTTGGCCTGAAGGGTAAGCTGCCCTTGATAATCGCCCGGCTGCTGTCCCTTCGGCACCTTGACCGTAAGCCAGACACCTTGGTTCTGCCCGAGCGGCACGTCGAAGACGCTGTTCGGCTTCAGCGGAATGAGGGCATCCGGGTACCAGCCTGTCGGATAAGCCCCTGTCGTAGGCGTCGTCACCTGGATATAATGCTCTCGATACAATTGAATGCTGCTTGCAGGAATGACAGCCGTTCCGCCGCCGGTCACGGTAAGATTAGTGATGCTGGCGTTCACGCCCGTCAAAGCCGTGTCGGTGGCCTTCAAGATGACCTGTCCGCTTTCGTACTCGTTTTTGGCCGCTTCCATGTTCAGAGTCTGCATCGGGTTATTCGGGAACGGCGCATTGCGCAGCACCTTCTCCGTATTGGTCGGCACCCAGAACGACGATACTGCCGCAGGTGCAGGTGGACTGTCCGCATGAACGGACATTGCTCCGCTTGAAAATAGCATTAGAACTGCCAACGCCACTATCAAATGCTTCTTCACGATGATCCCCACTTTTCATAAAGATGATTATTTCAGGCCTGTCATGGAAATGCCCTGCACTAGTTGCTTCTGCACGGCAAAATAGAGCAATAGAATCGGTATGGTGGCCACGGTCAGCATCACCATGATGTTGTTCCATGTCGCGAACGAACCGTTCTGCGCGGTATAGATTCTAACCATAATCGTCCACAGCCTATCGCTGGGAAATACAAATAGCGGCATGATGAAGTCGTTGTACACCGCCATAAACGTCTGCAAAATATTTACGGCGAACACTGGCTTGGAAAGCGGGACAATGATCTGCGCGAACATCCGGAAGGCGCCCGCTCCGTCAATTTTCCCCGCTTCCATCAGCTCATTCGGCAAGCCGTCGAAAAATCCCTTAAACAGAAAGATCATGTACCCCCAGGAAGCGGAGGGCAAAATATACGCCAAGTAGTTGTTCAACAGATTCACGTGAATGATCGGCAGGTCCGATAGCATGATATAAGTCGGAAACATGAGCGCCTGACTGCTGATCATCAGGGTACCGAGAAAGAACAGCAGCAGCGTCTTACTGAATTTAGGCTTAAGCTTGGATAAGGAGAAAGCCGCCATAGCGCTGATCGGGATTTGCGTCAGGATAACCCCTCCGCACAAAACAATCGTGTTCCACAAATTCTCCCACAGCGGATATTTAGTAAACGTATCGACGATACCGGAGAAATCCCAGGTTTCCGGAAGCAGAGTGGGAGGAATCTGGATGATTTCTAGGCTCGTCTTAAAGGAATTGGAGACCATCCAAAAAAACGGAAAGAGCTGAAACGGTATGCCAATGAGCAACAGCGCAATGATGCCCCAATGAAGTGCTCTGCCTTTCGTTTTTTTGATCTCGGCTTCATTCAGGACTGACACGTGCTTTCCTCCTACTTCTCTCGGGAAGTCAATTTCATCTGTAACGCCGTAATAATAAAGATGATGACAAAGGCGATATTCGCGAGCGTAATGGCGTAGCTATAATCAAGATTGTTCATGGCGGATTTGAGAGCATAGAGGATCAGCGTCGTCGTCTCCCCGACCGGACCGCCTCCCGTATACACGAGCGGAACCGCCGCTTCGTTAAATCGATTGATCAAATCCATAATAAACATGACTTTGACGATCGGCATTATGAACGGGAGCGTAATATGCCAGATTCGTTTGGCAACGCCGGCTCCGTCAATCATCGCCGATTCGTACATTTCCTTCGGAACCTCGTTTAATGACGCCATGTAAATAACCATGGACATGCCGCCGGAAATAATAAGACCCGGCAAGTACATCGCCCATTTCACCAGCGCCACGTCGTTCAGCCAAGTCAGACCCGGCAAATGGAAATAATTAAGAATGGCGTTGGCCAATCCATAGTCCGGCGAATAAATGTATTTCCATAGCACAAGAATCGCAATGCTAGGCGCTACGGCAGGAATAAAATAAGTCATTCTGAAAAACGTCTTGCCCTTCCTGACTTCGTTGACGAGCAACGCCAAAATAATGGGAGGCCAGAAATTCAGGATCAAGCCGATTACCCAAAACTCTACGTTGTTCCGAAGCGCGGCATAGAAGTCTGGGTCCGCGAACGCACGTGTATAGTTGCTAAACCCGACGAATTTGCCGGGTAGCTCGACGATATTGATTTCATAGAACGAGATAAAAAAGCCGAGCAGAATCGGATAGTATTTGAACACTAAAAAAGCGAGCAGAGCGGGAAGAAGGAATATCCATGCTGCGAATTGGTCATTCCCGCTCTTTTTTCTCGAAAGAAGTTTCATTTCCGTCAACCACCAAATCTTCAAGGTTTGATTTCTATGATTCTAGGGGTAGCTCCGATCTATTTACGAAAAGAGTCTGGAAATTTGGTGTAAAGCTCATCCGCGGTTTTGTCCAATAGACTCTTGACCTCGTCGCGCGAAATGTCCTTCTTGAGCAGAATTTGCTGCAACGGCTTCGACAGCGCGTTTTTCAGATCGTTCCAGTTCGGGCAGAACGGCTCCGACTTGGCTCCTGCGGCAGCGGCGATCAGTTCTTGCTTGATTCTCTCAGGTACGGTGGTGGACATGCTTAGCTTGAGCTCGTACAGGTCTTTCCTGGCAGGAACGTTCAGGTCGGAAATATTCTCTCTCGCCGCAATCTCCCATTGTTCCTTCAAAACCTCTTCATCATAGGTGATGTAAGTTAATACATCGAACGCCGCTTTCTGCTCTTCCTTGCTGGCCTTCGGATTAATCGTAATGACTCTGCCTCCCGCAAGAGAAGGCCTAGTAATGGACTTGTCTTTCACGGGCATCGGCATGATGCCGAAGTCGTCCAGCTTCTGACCGTACTTATCAAGAGAGGTCTGATCCAGGCCGCTAACGTCAAACCAGGAGAAACCGGCACGACCCGCCATAATATCGTCCTGAAGCTTGTTCCAGTCCTGCAGCGTATCCTTTTGCGTCATTTTGTGCTTCCATACCATTTCGTTCCAGAATACAGCGGCGTCAACGCCCGCTTCTTCATTAAATGCGATTTTATAGGTACCATCCCCGTTCGGTCTAACCATTTCTCCGCCGGCGGACCATACCCATGCCGTGAATGGCCAAGCATTCCAATCCATGCCTACGATTTCATATCCGAATCTCGGTACGCCGACATCGGTAATCTTCTGCCCCAACTCCGCGAATTCCGCCCATGTTTCCGGAAGCTTCTCCGGGTCTCCGCCGCCGGCTTTGATCGTTTTCGCGTTATACAGCGTATTAATGAATCCGCTAAACACCGGAACGGCATAAAATTTCCCGTCCGTTGTCGATATCGATTCGTTGAAGGTGTCAATCATCTTGTCTTTATGTTCCCAAGAATTGTAGAACTCGGTGATATCCGCAATCGTTCCATTTTTGATCCGGGTTGGAATATCCACATTCGGGAATTCACGCCAGCCGGTCGGCGCTTCATTTGCCATCAGCGCTTTGTCATATTCCTGTCTGTAGTCCGTGCCCGGCTTCAGCGTCTCATCCTGGATTTCGATGTTTGGAAATTTCTGTTTTACCTTTGCCATCACCGCATTGTAGGCTTCGACTTTGCCCTTGGGCGCATCCGGCTGAGGCTTTTCCCATAATTTGATTTTTATTTTCGCGCCCTGCTCCGTCTGCCCAGCCTGTTCCGCCGTATTGCCCGACTGCCCGGACGAATTCGGCTCGGACTTGCTTCCCCCGCAGCCGGTTACCGTCATTAAGGTCAAACCGACAACTGCTGATAAACATAGTGATTTCGCTAATTTTGTTTTCATTCTTGTTGCTCTCCCCTTTTGTTAGTTTTCATGTAAATTCACCAGACACGATGCGGAAGACATCCCACCGCTTAACACTTTCATGCCCATGGTCTCGGAATGAACGACGTAGGCTTAAGATTCTACCACCTCCTTTCATCACGGTGAGCGCTTCCATTTCGTTTCCGGTTAAAATTGGATCAGAATTGCGCTAAGCGGCTTCACAACACACGAAAATGTTTCCGATTCATCGGCCTGTAACGTGAGCGGTTGCGAGCCGTCCGGATGCGACAGCAAGACGGCATTCTTCCCGGTGCATGACCCCGTTTCCAAGCAGAACGCCTGCTCTTCGCGGGTATAATTGACGAACAATTGAGCTTGGCTACCGTCGTCTGCCTCCCAGCGGGTTGTAAGCACCGCAGGCACCGCAAGCTCGCGGCCGTCATGCATGCTAAACCGCTTCATCTCAACGTTGGAAAGCGGGTACGGCTTCAACATGCGCCCTTGATATAGATAGGCTTTGCCTGCTCCTGTACGCCATGGATTCGTATTGCGGATGAACTCGAGAATCGGCTCCTGCTCCGGCAGCGGTATATCCTGACCGACTCCCCAGTTCCACGTCATTTCTCCGTTTTCCGTCAGCACCACGGTCGACATATCGCCTGCATGGAACGAATACGCCATCCGGTATAGCAGATTGTCCGGGGAGCGGCCGTGGTCGAAGGCTTCGTGGGCCATGACCTGATTTCCCATGAAATTGTTGATGTAGCGATGGTACAGAAAAGCATATAAGGGAATCGGCGTCCCGATAAAATAGTTAAGGTTAAACCGAGCGTCGTTGAACAGAAGGTCCGGGATATACGGCTCCGCCGAAGCGGACTCGCATCCGAACAGCACCTTCTTGCCGGCGCGTTCGGCCGTCTCTTGCAGCGCGCGGAACAAGGCGCTCATCGCCTCAGTCTGCCATTTGCCCGGCGCAGGCGGGTGGCCATGCGTTTGGCTGTAGCAGAAATAAGAAGTTCCGCCATGGTTTTGGTCGAACGCTTGAATATAGTCGACGCCGCCCTCGATCATTTGCTTGGTCTCGGATATCATCGTCTCGTTTGTAAAGGGATGAGCCGAGCACAAATCGTAACCGCGGCGTTGGGCTGTGCAGATTTTCGAATAAGGCAGATCGCCTTGAGGCGACAGGCACATCGCATCCGCCAGATTTTCCCGATCGAACTGCTCCTTTCGGTTGTACGACGAGATCAGATTGCTCTGCTCCGTCCATCCGATGCCGCTGCAGTAGACGCCAAGGAGATGTCCGGATGCATGCACTCGGTCTGCAAAAGCCCGAAACGCTTCCTCTCCGCCAAACGGCGGCCACACATATGGCGGCGCCCAAGGCGCGCTGCCTTCCCAGTGCATCAGAAGCACCATGATTTTGCCGCCGAACGCTTCCGCCAGCCGTTCGATGTGCGGCATCGCTTCCAAGTAGGGAAACAGCTTGTTCGGATCCATGACATCCATATCGTGTCTGCCCCGCACAGGGTAGGTCACGACTACCGGGGAATCCGAATACCAGTCGGGAAGCCGATTGTTCTCGGCAATCGGCACCGCGTCGCGACGGGGGTTCGCCTCATACCAATCCCGATAAATCGCCGCCGCGTCATGCCAATCCCCTTCGAATACGCCCAACACCATATCGTACGACATCGCATAGGCGCCGCCTCCCGGATACAGCCGAAACTGCAGACGAATCCCGTCTTCCACAGGATAATACTCGACGCATTTCACATGTCCGTCCGGATCGTGCGCCCCGAAATAGAGGCCGCCGCTATCGTCGTAGTAGGCCATGAACTGAGATGGCACAATAGCCGGATAGATGCCGTCGATGCCGCGGCTCGGATAGTTAGGCTCAACGTAGTGCGCAAAGGACGCTTCGCGTACGGTCGCGTCTTCGATCAAGGCACCTTCGTTAAAAGGCCAAACCAGCTTGCCCGTCCCTCCCGTTGCGATCAGGTCATTCGGCACGACGACATTCGGAAAATCGATCCATTCGATGATCCAATCCGTCCCATGATCGGCATCTAGACGCCAGTAGGTAAATGGCGAGTCTAGCGGGCAGCGAATCGTCACCAACACGCGGAGCGGAAGCCCGTCGAACTCCGAATAGCTCACTTCGATTCGCTCGGAACCTTCTGACGCGGATAATGAAACCGCTTTCGATTCATGAGCTGCGATGTCATGAATTCCTCCGCCGGGATCGCGAAAACGAATCGTAAACAGCGGCCTGCTCGCGCCAGCGCGAATGAATTCTTTGTTCCCTTTGTTCAGTGCCAGCAAAGCTCCGGACGTATCGTCCAGTTCCATCCGATAGTAGCGATTTTGTACTTTCATTGACATTACGACCTTCCTTGCAATGATGTTTCCTTTATTATAGAAGGTCGTTCTATGTAAAACAGTCGCACCTTTTTACTTGATAGTGGTCATTTTGTTCCTGGCGTCTCGCATTTTGCTTGGCGTCAGTCCCGTATACTGTTTGAATATTTTATAAAACTGCTTCTTCTCCCCGTACCCGACTTGGCGTCCGATCTCCTCTACCGTCAGGTCGGTTTCCCCGAGGAGCCGGATCGCTTCGTCCATTCGCTTCTCATGGATGAACGCCATCGGACTTTTGCCATAGCATGCTTTAAAGATCCGACTGAGATAGGAGGCGTTGTAACTGTACTTTGCGGCAAGCTCGTTCAACGAGATTTTACCGAAGAAACTCGCTTCCAGATCCCTTAGCATATCAGAAGCCACCTTATGCGGCAGAAGGGGGGCTCGCTCGTTGTCCTCCTCCCTCATCTTTCTGAAAATATACGTGAGAATCACCTGTAAGTACCCTTGAATCGCCGTTTTATAGCCGATCGACTTCTCATCGAATTCTTCCAACATACTCTCGAACAGCAAGTCCAACTTGAGCAGATCTTTTCCCCGAAAAATGACCTTCGGTACAAACTGGCTGACTTTCGTGCTGAACTCCACATAAGCCGACAGCGTCAATATATCTATTGCGTTCTCCGCGTTCATTAATTCCTTGCCGATAAAAACGGGATCAAGCAGGCAATTGACGATCGTCATCTGCGTATCCGACGAGAAAGCATGCGTCTGATCGAAATCGATAAACAGCACGTCCCCTCTCTCAACCGAATAGCTCACCCCGCCTACGTTGTGTATTCCGCTCCCGGAAGCGATGAACACAATCTCGAAGAACTCGTGAATATGCTCGTAATCGCTGCTCGAAGTCGAATACCGGAACATATTGATATTCTCTTGAGGATCGATGTTATCGGAAAGCTTATATTGATACATAGCCGCTTCCTCCCGATGATTTATGTTGGCAAAAATGAGAAGCATCCAAGTAAAATAAGCCGTGACTTAGCAGACAGAACGTTTAATTCGACCAAGCATTTTCTCTGCCAGTACAGTTTGTTGCCTATATTATCGCAAAACCCCCAATTAGTCGACATATAATGTCCATGAATAACATCAAATGCGACAAGGCCTATTTCCTTAATCAGGTCTTTTTGAAGTTGTTCGTCAAGGGGATCGAAATTGAAGCTAAAGACACATCGCGCATGCGGCCGGCAACAAGTATCCCGCTACTATCTAGTTCAGGCGCCGGACTCCTTTCACAAGCATGATATGGAGGAATCCATATGGAATTAAGCAGTCCATATCTAGAAAGGGCAACTTGGCCTTCGCCAACAGGATCTAGCCGTATCCATGGACCGGGAAAAGAGTCGATTACTAAGCTAGCGGACATAACAAAAAATGGGTCAACAGCGTCAAGTAATGCCCCAACGCCATGATCCCATTTTATTCCATTAAGTAAGAACTATCCCAAACCCGATCCGGGCAAAGTAAACACCAAATATTTTTCGAATATTTCGCCCTACTTGTGATACGGTTCAGCTTAACGGGTCTATCGGCGAAAAATGCTAAGGAGCTGCCACGGCATGCTCCTTAGTTGATGTTCTTATGGATTTTTATTTTCATGATCTGCACGACAGGCTGACGATTCGGTGCCAAGGCACTTCGAAAAGTCGGATTCGCCGTTACTTGTGATACGGTTCTCCGCACGTCACTGACTGGTAAAGCAATTTCCGTAAAAGAATCGTCTTCCGTAAACCAGAAGACGATATTCTTAATGCTCTTGCGGTCAGCTTCCATGTCCTTAATCAGCGCCCGTAGTAGTGCTCGTTTTTCTTCATTAGTCGCTTCCTCAAACATGTCCTCAAAATTCTTTAAAGCATCTACAATGATATCCTTATTCAGAATAACATTTGACTGTAACTTTTCAATCTCACGTTCAAGATACGTGATCACTTGCTTGACCTCGTTGATCTTATCTTCAACCTCTTCGGACAACCGATTATATAGTGCCGCGCGAATCTCGCCAGCATAATAATCGGTGTCCTGCTTTTGCTGCTTGTCCAATAACTTCTTCAGACTGGTTTGCTGTATATTCAAATCCTTTTCAAGTTCTGCTGCACCTATAGACTCTTCACGCTTAAGACGGTTCATGATGCTATCAACGATCTCTTCATCGGCAAGCATCGTTCGAATCCACTTTCGTTCACGATTAAAGCTCGTGTTTTTGCGCCGCTCGCCATTCGATAATAAGATCATCGCGCATCGAACGTAAACTCTGAATTTCTTCGCGGATTTGCTGACGCCGGTCTGGTGTCGTATCGGATTTGCCATGCTCGACACCGAGCTTGCAGTGGCGTCTCGTGATGGATAAAAGCATTTGTGTTTGAGTGTCGTCCAGTTCAAGACCGATCAGCGAGCTGCGTTTGATTTCATGTGTAGCACGACAATTTTGAGCAATAGCCGTCATATGAAAAGCCTCCCAAGCAACAAGTTTGTTGCATGTTAGCTTGGGAAAAGGTACTTTGCAATATATTTCTCCGTATTTATATGGAATTACTTCGAGTAGCGAACCTGCCACATCTCATTTTCGAACCATCAATATGACCGACTCCACATGCCTTATATTCCTATACTGTCATTGGATTGAATTCATTAACTCGTAGAAATATTTAGGTTCATGAGTTTTATTAAGACTATACCAAGCGTCTAATGTTTTTGGAGAAAATACATCTAGCGCTTTTAAAACATGAACAGAAAATTCTAATGGAGCTACTCCGGATGCGGTGATCAATTTCCCATCGGTGACAGCAGATTCTACTTTGTAATATTCTTCGCCCGTGTAAGAATGGCAAACCATTTTAAGGTAGGCCAAATCATTGCTTGTGTGCCAACGTGAATCTAACAATCCTGCTTGAGCAAGTCCTAAGGTAGCACCGCAAATTGCTCCAACTACTACCCCTTCCTTTAAACACATCTCGGCAATTTTTAATATGGGCACGTGAATAGCTTCTGTCCATGTATTTCCACCAGGTAATATCAGTGCATCTACGCTTTTAATGCTGCACTCATCCACTTTAATGTCAGGCATTATTTTCAATCCGCCCATTGTAGTTACTGGAGTCTTTTCTATCCCAACGGTGACTATTTTTGCGGGAGCCAGCCCCTGTCTGAAGTATCTTCCAGAGTTCAGTTCGGCGGCTAAATAACCTATTTCCCAATCGGACATGGTATCAAACACATAAAGATATACTGTATTATTCATTTCTAAGTGCTCCTCATAAAGTTTATTAGGTAACAGCAACCATTCATCTTTAATGAGTGGTTATCATTATAATAAAACAACTTCACTGACAACTGCTGTCAGTGAAGTTGTTAAACTTGATAATATTCCATTAACTCTGAAGCAACCGCCACAAGTTTATTCTTTAGATTCTGTGGCTCTATAACTTGAATGGATTTCCCATAGGGAAGAATTATATACGGAACATGTGTATACAGTGATTCTTCCTCAAGTAAAAAAATTGCTTGCATTGATGTCCGCTCCTGCAAATGATGCTCCAAAAACCAATGTATGCATAAATCATCCAACGCCTCTGCCCTGCCACCAATAATTAAAGAAATTAATCCGGATTTACCTACTACATCTGGTAACAGATTTTTCATAAAAAAAGTACGCGCTGAAAAATCATTGGGACGCCTAAATGAGAATGGCGTGCGTGTGATGTTCAGAATTCGTTCTACCCGAAAGCTGCGGATCTCATTCCGCAGGTGGCAAAATGCAATTGTGTACCACTTATTGTTCCAATTAACCACGCCATAGGGGTCTATTACCCTATTTGGGGACTGCTCTTCATGACTGTTACGATAAGAAATTTCTACAGACCATTCATTTGCTACAGCGTGCTCCAATTCCTGCAATACCGGCTGAACAGCGGGGTATCCCCTGCGGTTTATTACTTCAAATCCGGCTAAATGATGGCTTAGTATACTTTCCTGCTCCTGATTCGAATACATTTTCAACTTGGATGTTGCATTCTCTAATGCCTCACTCAAAGGATATCCGGCTTCTTTTGCAAATAGGGCAGCATGAAGCAGTGTCTTTTTTTCATCCATACTAAATAACAGAGGAGATTTGATAAAATTGTGCAGCAAGCTATACCCGCCATTGTGCCCTGTGTCGGATATGATAGGGACGCCACTGGCACATAGTGCATCAATATACCGATAAACTGTTCTTATATTTATCTCTAACTTTTCCGATATTTGCTTTGCAGTCAATTTCTCTCCCGAATTCAACATCCATAGAATTGTTAGCATATTATCATTTTTTGGCATAACATAACCCTCACCTTTGATTACCACTATACTTAACTTCTAACAAGCACTTTAAGTGATTTGTTTGCTAATCCACTGTATTCCTTTATTCTGATCCTAGTAGTGTTGATACACTCCTGAATTCCTTGTTATTAGTAATCAACTCCGTTAGTGTTACAGGAGTGAAGGACAAGGTGCTTTTTCCTCTAAGTTTGCTCCATCCTTTCTCAGCTGTTATTTTAAAATGTCTTATATTAAGTCCATTATACATTTCATATAACAAGGAGCGCAGCCTATTTAGGCACACTCCTCCATTCCATCAATATGACTGATTCCACATGTGCCGCATGCTTAAGCCCTTCTTTGGGCATTTAGCATCGCCGCATCCACCTTCAACTCAATCCGCTGCTTTACCACTATCGATGATACGGTTCAGCTTAACGGGTCAATCGGCGAAAAATCCAGAGCGACGAAACATTCTGTCCCCATCTTAGCCGCATGCAAAATAGCAGATACCGTTTGACCAGTATCTGCCGAATTCAAGCAACTCTATTCTTCTATTCTACTTCTAACGAATGATCAAGACTAGCATTCAGCATGCGTAAGATCATGAGTAACGATTCATATCTAGTAGCATTAGCATTCGGACTGAATAAACCATCCGACGTACCCTTTACGATCCCCATGTCGGATAATATATCAATCTCTGCCTCTGCCCAGTGACCTATAACATCCTTGAACTTCGCATTTTTCACGAAATTCGTGTTCATGACTTTTGAAAGCATCTCTATGATTTCTGCTCTGGTGATCGTCTGATTCGGTTTGAACGTTCCGTCCAAGTAGCCATCAACAATACCTAATGTTTTTAGTGTAGAAATGGCATCTGCTGCCCAGTTACCTTTGGTGTCTACAATGTCGGAACCGCCTTCTGACGTTAATCCAAGTGCTCTTACTAACATAGATGTAAACTCTGCTCTAGTTATCGTAGCATTAGCATGAAATGAACCATCCTCATATCCCTTGATAATCCCAAGCTTAGTCGCTAGTACGATGGCTTTAGCATTTGGAGCATTCGCGGATACATCCTTAAATGATACTGCAGGTACAGAGTTCGATTGTGCTACCATTGCCTTAATTACATCAATATTAACCCCATCAATGTAAAATGATTTTGGTGTTGGTGTTGGTGTTGATGTTGGTGTTGGTGTTGGTGTTGGTGTTGGTGTTGGTGTTGGTGTTGGTGTTGGTGTTGGTGTTGGTGTTGGTGTTGGTGTTGGTGTTGGTGTTGGTGTTGGTGTTGGTGTTGGTGTTGGTGTTGGTGCTGAGGCGCGCATCACTTCAATGGTATACGTCTTCGTCGTCATACCATCTTGCGCCGTCACCAGGACCGTAATCGTGTTGCCTCCCTCGTTAAGTCCAATTCCGTTTGAAGCTGAGGCGCTTGTTGCTGCCACGCCATTCACGGTCACCGTCGCAGCGGGATCAGCTGCGGTTGGGGTTACCGTCAAGCTACTTACGCTGTTTGCCACGCTTGCCGTGTAGCCGGTCGTCGCCGCCGCAAACGGCGATGGGCTCAGCGCTCCGATTGACAACGACAAGCCGCTCAAATCGGCGTTGCTGCTTAGCGCGTGCGCCACATTTCGAGCGGATATCGTTGCCTGACTCTTGATCGTAGGCCACAATAACCGCATAGAGTCCTATATTTGGGGTAAACGTTCCTTGAATACTAACCGTTCCGTATACGGAACCATACACTCCAACTACACCTACCAACCATCTCCCTTTCATTTGAAAATATACATATCTCGTTATGGTTCTCTTTTATGGCATCCATTTGTCCATAATTATTACCTGGCATATGTCACTTTACAATAATAATGCGATTGTTTCTGTAATCTGCGTTACAAAATTGTATGAATTTTTCTAATAAACGGAAAATTTATAGCAATAATAATCCCCAAGCTTCATCTCGTCAACAGATAATGTCCCCTGCATAAATTAGGAATTACATACTTCCGAACCGACCAATAAGCCGAATCATCGAATGGCACACGCTATCCTTCGAACACTTCGCACCAACTAAGACTTGTCGTAAATTTCATGCCATTAAGACCATAATTTTCGACCTACTTATGATACGGTTCACCGTATCATCTATACAGCGAAATCGAAGGCACCCGACTAGGTGCCTTCCATCTGCCTATTACGAATCATTGGGTTGGGCACGTATCATTGAAGGTCAAGGGACGACTACTCACAGCAATAAGCTTTTTGAACCCCCAGTCGAACTGGGGGTTTTCGTTTACAAAGAAATGAAGGACGCCCCGATCGGGCGTCCTTCACAGATACTAGCTAAGCGAATCCAACAACGTCTTCAACTGTGGGTTAAGCTCCAACACATTCAAGATGATCTGCAACGCTTCTGCACGTGTGGAATTGTTCTTGGGATCGAATCTTCCATTCCCTTTACCGCTAACGATACCTGCTTGCGCTGCTGCTTTGATCTCGTCAGCTGCATAAGCACCATTCAAATCATTGAAGTTGCCCTTTGTTGTATCTTTCGCCACGTTATTTAGGTCTACGATACGGGACAGCATAATGACCATTTCTTCACGTGTAATCGTGTTATCCGGCTTGAACGTACCGTCGTTGTAGCCTTTGATTACCCCTGCCGCTACAAGGTTCTCAATATCTTCTTTTGCCCAGCTATCAACAATGTCCCTCAATACAACACTCGTATTACTGCCACCTTGGATATTGAGCACACGATTTAGAATCACTGCAAACTCAGCGCGTGTGATCGGACTGTTCGGTCTAAACGTACCATCTGTGTAGCCATTAATCAGTTTCAGTCTGACGAAGATATCGATGGTCTTCTCAGCCCAGTGCCCTTGCGTGTCAGCAAAATCAATTGTAGCATTTGCTTCCTTGGCTTCCGCTACTTTGGATTCAATCGTCTTTACTAAATTGGCTTCATTAACAACGCTGCTGTTAAATACATCTGCCGTAGGCTGTGTAGAAACAGGTGTCTGTTCCGGATCAGGCGTCGTAGTAGGTGTCGATGGCGTCGATGTATTCGTGCTGCCGGATGGTTGTCTCGGCGTCACGGCATTAGAGGCGTCGGAAGCTACGCTGCTGCCCGCACTATTGACAGCTTGCACCGTAAACGTATATGTCACTCCGTTGGATAGCCCTGTTACCGTGATCGAGCTCCCAGCCCCTGTTACGGTAATATTTCCTGGCATAGCCGTAACCTTGTAGTAAACGATGTCGCTTCCGCCATTCGCCGGGGTGGTGAAGCTTACCGTTGCTTGTCCATTGCCAGCAACCGCGGTTACACCCGTCGGAGCCGATGGAACCGTTCGCGGCGTTGCGCTCACTTCATTGGACGCGGTACTGTCCCCTCCCGGGTTCGTCGCTTGGATGACAAAATAGTACGTTGTGCCGTTCGTTAATCCTGTTACATCATAGCCGTATACCGAACCGCTTACCGAAGCTTCCTCTGATCCATAAGCGCCGGAGGTTGAACTTTTGAATATATTGTACCCCGTGGAACCGATCACCGGATCCCACGTTAGGCTTATTCGAGCATCTCCCGGTGTAGCAGGCCCCAGTATCGGTACTCCAGGCGCTGCAACCTGCGGCGTTGCGCTCACTTCAATGGAAGCTGCGCTGATTCCGGATGGATTCATGGCTTTCACGACAAAATAGTATGTTGTCCCATTGGTTAATCCGGTGGCATCATACGTTAATCCGGTCACTGTAGCGACCGCATCTCCATAAGTGCCGGAAGCTGTCCCCTGGTACACGGCGTAGCTGACTGTCCCATACACTTCACTCCAAGACAAAAGCACATGGCTGTCTCCCGTTGTAACAGAATCCACTCCCGGCGCAGCTACTCCAGGCCAGGGGAGTGTCACAGACTGGCTCGTAATCTGCGTCAAGCCTGATGAATCGAAGGCGAGCTGTGCCCCTGTCACCTCGGCTGCATTTGTTGCGCCAAGGCCGGTAAAGGTTACGACACCTGCGCTCGCTGTTGCCGTTGCTGTTCCGGTCAGCGTCCACGCGCCTGTATCCTGCTTCAATACCGTCACGACCGTGCTGCTGTCGCCCGTGCTCGTATTCCCATAAGCATCGCGAAGCGTCACGACCGGCTGCTGCGCGAACGTGCCTCCATTGCTGGCGGGTGCTGTAATGGCTGTGGTCAGCGCCATCGAAGCCGTGGTGCCCACCGCTGGTGTAATGCTTACCGCGTTCGCTGCCGGCGTTGCCACGCCCGCCACGCTGAATCCGATCGTTTGCGCCGCCGCCTTGTTCAGCTTCAGGTTCGCTGTCGCTACGCCGTTCGCAAACGTAACGCTGACTGTGGTCGTCCCTGCCGTCAAGTCTGTCCCGTTAAAGCTGCCATAAGAGCCGTCGGGCGCTGCTGTATAACCGGAGATCGTCACATTGCGCGCTCCGCTAAACGTTGTATCCGTGTTGCCTAGCGAATCCTGTACCGTCAGCGTGACCGCTTCGTCCGCTCCAACTCCGGGTGTTGCCGATGCGGCAACTGCACTCACAGTATACTTAGGAGATACCGGAAATTTCATCACGGTCGCTTTACTGGAATTCCCCCAATCACTATAGACAACATACGGGATCCCGCTGCTATCTAGCGCTATCGATGTATCATAAGCTTCACCTGCCGATAAACCCGCACTGCCTACGGGCTCCCAACTGCTTCCGTCGTATTTCATTACGGTCGCTTTACTGGAGTTTCCATTATCGGTATAGACAACATACGGGATCCCGCTGCTATCTAGCGCTATCGATGTATAATAAACTTCACCTGCCGAAAAACCCGCACTGCCCACAGTCACCCAACTGCTTCCGTCGTATTTCATTACGGTCGCTCTACTGGAGTTCCCATAATCCGTATAGACAACATAAGGGGTCCCGCCGCTGTCTAGCTCGATCGATGTTTGATAAACTTGACCTGCCGAAAAACCCACACTGCCTAAGGGCTCCCAACTACTTCCGTCGTATTTCATTACGGTCGCTTTACCGGAATTCCCCCAATCACTATAGGCAACATAAGGGATCCCGCTGCTGTCTAACGTGATCGATATACTTTCTGCAGAATTTGCCGAAAAACCCGCACTGCCTACGAGTTCCCAACTACTTCCGTTGTATTTCATTACGGTCGTTTTTTGTGAATTCGCAAGATCCCTATAGACAACATAAGGGGTGCCGCTGCTGTCTAGCGCGATCGATGTATCATAAACTTCGCCTGCCGAAAAACCCGCACTGCCTAAGGGCTCCCAACTACTTCCGTCGTATTTCATTACGGTCGCTTTACCGGAGTTCCCAAAATCCCTATAGAGAACATAAGGGGTACTGTTGCTGTCTAACGCGAAAGATAGATCACCAGCTGTACCTGCCGAAAAACCCGCACTGCCTACGAGTTCCCAACTGCTTCCGTTGTATTTCATTACGTTCGCTTTATTGGAGTTCCCATAATCCCTATAGACAACATAAGGGGTGCCGCTGCTGTCTAACGCGATCGATATATTTACTGCAGCACCTGCCGAAAAACCCGCACTGCCAACGGCTTGCCATTCATAGACACCAGCCGCTTGAACCGTCGCCTGCTGCACAGGCAACAATGGAGTAACCATAGTGACGACCAGCATCCAGATCCAAATCAGTCTTTTCCGCTTCAATTGACGCTTATTTGTTTTCACATTCATACCTCCGTTGTCGCTTGATCCATCATTAAACCTGTAAGATAGTCCTCTTTACCAAGACCGATTGCCTTTCTCTTTTGCTAGGTTTCTTATTTTATCATGATAGTGTAGCCCATTAATGAAACTTAAAGAAAACTTTAAATAGATTCGCAAGGATGGGAATACGAGCAAGTCGCAATCGCTTTACATGCCGGTTATATTATCGGCTTTCACGATGGCACGATGAGAATGGGCAATAGAGTCACACGTCAGGAAGCGGCTGTATTAATTGCTAAGTTCAAGGCAGCTCTCAAGTGAAAATATGTTTTCAACTAGCACAATAGCGGCGTAAGGGAGGTTATCCCTTCGCCGCTATTTATTAATGAATTAGATCTTTAGTTTTAATTGTGGTGAAAGTGCCAGGGGATTGCACCTGTCACAAATTTCGCCCTACTTGTGGTAAGGTTCCCCCCGGTTAATCTTAAAAGCCCGATAAACCTGCTCCAGCAGAAGAACCCGCATCAGCTGATGCGGGTAAGTCATGCGGCCGAAGCTGAGCTTCTTGTCGGCGCGAGCCAGCACGGCGCTCGATAAGCCGAGCGAGCCACCGATGACGAAGGAGATGGAGCCGCCACCGTAAACGGCTTGCTTGTCCATCACAGCAGCGAGCTGTTCGCTTGTCCAGGTCTCGCCATCGATGGCGAGCGCAACGACATGCGAATCCGGTTTCAACGCTGCCAGGATTCGCTCGCCCTCGCGAGACTTCACTTGTTCTTCCTCCGCCGGACTCATCGAGTCTGGCGTTTTCTCGTCTGGGAGCTCGCGAATATCCAACCGCGCATAAGCGCCGAGCCGCTTGGAGTATTCGTCGATCGCCCCAACCCAATACTTCTCCTTCAGCTTCCCGACGCAGACGATCTGAACCTGCATTCCTAGCTTCCCCCACTTATGATGTTCTGAACACGTCCGACCTGACCATCCTGCAGCCTAACCTTGATCCCATGGGGATGCTGAGGTGAATTTGTGAGTAGGTCCTTAACAATGCCGCGCGTTACTTTTCCCGTCCGTTGGTCTTGTTTCAATACGATATCAACCTCAAGGCCTGCTTTGACGTCGCTGCGAATTTTCCCGTTACCTGCCATGCTATCATTCAGCTCCTGCTTCATTTCAACTTGTTACCCCTATCGTACCACAAGGATCACGCAACCAAAAACCCGACCACCCCTCGAGGAGGGCTAGCCGGGTTCTATACTGCCTTAGTATAAACTCACTTTAATTAGAAGAAGCCGTAGTAGATTCAGTTATAGTCGCTCCTACTCTAGCCTTAATTCTTTTCAAGCTAGATGCCATTAGCACCACAACGAATCCTACCGAGATAGCCCACAACACAGTCGCATTAGATCCAACCGAATCAAGCCCCCCGAAATACATAACCTCTCGCAAGCCCCCGGATACGAATCGTAAAGGCGTCCAAGAATAGATCCAATCCTGAGTCGTCTGGGAGAGGAATTCCGGTGCCATGTTCAGTACCGGCATCGAGAAGAACATGAGCAGCACCAGGATTCCCATCGCCGGATACCCGATCCAATTGAGCAAGGTAGACTGAATTAAGAAGAATACAGCCCCACCAAGCCACAAGATTAGCCAAGTATCCACGACGTGCGATAATTCCATTCCGTACCACGACTTAGCCATCCACACCAGAAAACCCGATGCGGCGCCTACGATTATTAAACCAGTCGCAGTCTGTATAGCCTTGATGGACAAGCGTCGAGCAACCGCAACCTTTGTTTTCTGATTGGTTAAGAATAGAATCATAGCTGTTACTAGGCTACCCATCCACATAATCTGAGTAAGTAAACCCGGAGCGCTCCCGCTCGCATTATTCCCACCCACCGGATGAACGCTTTCCTCCTGTACCTCAAAAGGCGTCAACAACGCTTGTGCAACGCTCACTTGAACCTGTCCCCCTGTTTGTTGACCCAGTTGCACGAGCAACTGCTTCGAAAGCTCTAAGCCAACGCCCTTCATCGCTTGCCCTAGAACCTGCTTTACAACCGTAGCGGCTTGCATATTCATTCCCTCGTTTGCAATGACTTGTACAGTTGCTGGTTGAGGAGCAGACGACGCGAGGGATAGCAAACTGCTGCTTAGATTTGCAGGAATGATCAATGCTCCATAATACTCATGTTCATCTAGCCCCGCGCGAGCTTCTTCCTCGGAACCGACCGTTTTCCAAGCAATCGGAAGCTGCGTATTCCCCATCAACTTCTCTTGAATCATCTCCCCAACTGCAAGAGCCCCTCCTGTAGGTAAATCTGCAGGCTGATCGAGAACAACTAGCGCGACAGGCAAGTCCTTAGGCTTCGTTCCCAGCACCGACCCCATCATCGCTACACCAAAAACAATCAAAACAACCATCACGATAACAATACCGATCCATAATATTTTCTGTTTAAAAACAGCCACTTTCTCCACTTCTCCCTCTTAAATATAATGAACATGATGTTGATTATCGACCAATATGTTCATTATAATGAGAACTAGAAACAATACAATAACCAGCTCTGAGCTGATCTGTTCATTACTCAGCAGACTAACGAGCTTCTGTTAATTATCTTTTAATATAAAATATGTAATAAGAAATGAGGCTCTGACATGTCGAGCAAAGTTGACCGGAGACAGGTCCGAACAAAGCAGCTTATGTACACTGCTCTAATGACCCTTATCGAGGAAAAGGGAGCAGAGGGGGTTACCGTAACAGATATTGCAAACCGTGCAAATATTAATCGGGGAACCTTCTATCTCCACTACCGTGATGTACCCGATATGCTGGAACAGCATAAGGAAGAAGTATTCGAGAAGATTACAGAGCAAATCTCTAAGCTAGAAATCACCGACTCCATGCAATATGCCAGCAAAGATGAGTCCTATCCTGTTATTGTCGGGATCTTCGAGGAGATTGCAAAGCATGCCGAATTTCTACGTGTCTTATTCGGTCCTAACGGGGATCTTGCCTATGCGATCCGTTTAAAGAAACTCATTGCTAATCAAATTTTCGAGAAAATGAACCGCTGGCAGCCTCTAGATGAGAAAATGCTTATCCCTCGGGATTACCTGACCGCTTATATTTCTTCTGCCAATTTTGGAATATTCATTCATTGGATTGAATCCGGTATGAAGCAGACGCCTCATGAGATGGGCAGGATAATGGCACAGCTTCTCTACTATGGCCCCGTTGTATCTGCTGGACTAAGAGACAAAACAAGCAGTAAAACTGAATCTATTGATTAGAAACTTATACCATTCCAAAACTTTTCCCAAACCCTTTTAACAAATAGGCTAATATAATGTAAACTAAGATGATCATCATAACGATTACTGTTCTGTGCAGTACACTCGGGAGCGACCCTCTATGTCTATTCCAGCAGCCTCTATAACCCGGACCTATTCAACCCCTGTAAGCATATGGATCATTCTGATCAGTGCAACTCTAATTTTGGGAAGCTTGGTGGGCTTGTTTACTAATGCCTATGAGAAGCGACTTACCCAAGAAATCCATAACGACGCTGCTAACGAGCTATCCTCTACAGTCAACACTCTATCTACTATTATTAATAGTAAGCTTATTCTGTCCAATGGACTCGATGCCTTCACCAAAAACCAACTCACATTTAACTCGAAAATAAACCCGGACCATTTTAACACATTTGCTGCTAACTTCATTGGGAATCTTCAAGGTATTCGCAACCTCTCCATCTATCCGAACGGCGTAGCCGAATTCGTCTATCCACATACGAACAACGAATCTCTGCTGGGCTTGAATTTGTTTACCCATAATGATCCGACCGTTCGAGATAATGCTGTAAGAACCAAGCTCTCAGATCACACAACGATTCTCGGTCCTTTGGAATTAGAACAAGGTGGCTTAGGAATTATTGCTAGAAAATCGATTTATGTAGGCAGCCAGTTCTGGGGCTTTGTTTCTGTCGTGCTGGACATTACTCCTGTGTTGCAGGAAGCGGATTTATTCAATACGAATAAAGGAATCGACTTCGCCATCAGAGCGAATAATCAAATCCTTGTGGGTAATCCTCAGTTGTTCGAATCTCCCCAATTACTTGAGAAAGTAAGGTTATTAGAGGGCTTCTGGGAAATTGCAGCTATACCCAATCAAACAAGACTGGATTCCGTACAAGCGAGGGCCAGAATCTTTCAAATCATATGTGCTTTTTCAGTGCTCCTCGTTATTTATTTCTTGTACGTCCAGCTCACACAGAAGGCCAAGCTTAGATCCCTAGTTACAGAACGCACCCGTAAGCTTGTCCGGACTAACCGACAGTTGGAAGCTACTTTCAAAGAACTCAATTCTGTTGAGGATGAGTTGAGAGAACAGCTCCGGCTTCTAGAGAATAAGGAGCAAACCGTTAGGCATATGGCGTATCATGATGCGGTTACCGGTTTGTATAACCGAACTTACTTCAACGAACGTCTTGCGAAGCTAATCGCTAATAGCAAACAAACCGAGCAGTCGGTTGCGGTATTATTTCTTGATTTGGATCATTTTAAAATGGTAAACGACACAACAGGCCATAGTTACGGTGATCAGCTGTTGAATGAAGTCGGGCAAAGGTTAACCCATACCCTTATGAATGGGGAGACGATCTCCCGCATCGGTGGGGATGAATTTACGATTATCGTGCCCAATGTAACGGACATCGATCAGGTCAGACAAATTGCCAAACAAGTTCGCGGATTATTTCAGCAGCCCTTCAACATACAGGATACAGAGTATTTGATTACGACAAGTATTGGAGTGGCCATCTATCCAGAGCACGGACAAGACGATACGACCCTAATGAAGAATGCAGATCTCGCGATGTATCGTGCTAAGGAAGAGGGCAAGAATCAATACCGCTTCTATGACAGAACCTTAAATCCTAACCCCGAAGATACTGTAGAGATTATGAATAATCTTCGTCGGGCTCTGGACAACGATGAGTTTGTCGTTCATTATCAGCCTCAGATTGAATCCCGTACCGGGAAAATGATTGGATTAGAGGCGCTAATTAGGTGGAACAATCCGATTAGGGGCTTAATTGCTCCCAACAGCTTTATCCCAATCGCGGAAGAAACAGGCCTTATTATTCCTATTGGAGAACGTTTGCTGCAAATCGTGTGCGCTCAGAGTAAGGCCTGGCAGTTGGCTGGATATCCACCCATCAGAATCGCTGTTAATCTTTCCCCAAGACAATTTGGTCAGACAGATCTGGCGGATAGAATCAGAACGATTGTTGAAGAGGCTCAAGTAGATCCGAAATATTTGGAGCTTGAGATTACGGAGAGCATGGCGATAAAGGAAGATTCACTCGCCACGTTGCAAGAGCTTCGCGCACTCGGATTCACGATATCAATCGATGATTTCGGAACCCAATATTCTTCACTAGGTTATTTGAAGCTCTTGCCCGTTAATAAAATTAAAATTGACCGTTCCTTTGTACACGGAATTAACAGAGACCGTAAAGACGAAGCCATCATTCTGGCCATGCTGCTCATCGCAAGTCGTCTCGACTTGACCGTAATTGCGGAAGGCGTGGAAACTACCGAGCAGCTAACGTTCCTGCAGGACAACAACTGCCACGAAATTCAAGGATTTATCTTCCACAAGCCTCAGCCAGCGGAGGCTATCGAACCCTTATTGGCTAAGCAGGTTGCTTTGTTCCTATAGGGAACAAGCATGACAACACCCAAAGCAACACCCAAAGCAACAACCAAAGCAACAACCAAGATGACAACCATGCTTAGAAGGCTTCCGCCTTCCTTAGGGATGGGGGGAGCCTTTTTAGGTCTGATACGATTTAGAAAAGACAGTGACACAGAACTCTAGCTTGCTCTGGAGAGTATTTATCTGTGCAGTTAGATGACACAGAACTGAAGAGTGACTAATGTGTGTTTTGCGGTGTGCAGTTTGGTGACAGCGAATTAGAGAGTGACTAATATGTGTTTTGGACCGTGCAGTTTGGTGACAGCGAACTAGAGCGTGACTAATATGTGTTTTGAGAAGTATAAGAGAGGAATATCCCCTACCACTTAGGTATCCAAGGCCAAATAAGTGCCCTGGTGGAGCGAGCAATTGAGTTGGGACGGCGCGAAGGCCAAATAAGTGCCCTGGCTGAGCGAGAATTCGAGTTTGGTCGCGGCGAAGGCCAATAAAGTGCCCTGGTGCAGCGAGAATTCGAGTTTGGTCGCGGCGAAGGCCAATAAAGTGCCCTGGTGCAGCGAGAATTCGAGTTTGGTCGCGGCGAAGGCCAAATAAGTGCCTTGGCTGAGCGAGAATTCGAGTTTGGACGATGCGAAGGCCATTAATGTGCCTTGGCTGAGCGAGAATTCGAGTTTGGACGATGCGAAGGCCATTAATGTGCCTTGGTGGAAAGACTATTCGAGTTTGGTCGCCGCATGGCAAACAACCGTAAATCAAAAAATCCCACAAAGTCCGATAAAGGACAATGTGGGATCTTAAATTTATCTACTCCGCGATGAACCACGGCCGCCGCCGCTGCCCCGACTACCGCCGGATGAGCCCTTGGAGCCTTTGAAGCCTCCACCACCAAAGCCACCGCTCTTAGGTCCAGCCGATCGACCGCCGCCGAAGCTGCTACCGCCACGTTGCTCAGGCTTGCGCCCCGAGCTAGCGGAACCGCCGCCCGATGAGCGCCCAAAACCGCCGCGTCCTTCTGGCTTACGCTCACTGCTTGCTTGAGCCGCTGCATTCTCTGCTCTGCGCTCACTCGAGTTGCGTCTGCTTGAGCCGCCCTTACCAGGGCGTGCCGCGCGTTCCTCCGTTGGCCGCGCCGTGAAGCCACCACCGCTGCGCCCACCCGGTTTACCGCCGCCGAAGCTCTTGCCTGCTCCGCCAGATGGTTTACGTCCTGAACCCGCTCCGAATCTACCACCCGAAGCTGGCGTCCGTTCGCTACGCTCGGAGAAGGAGAATCCAATCGCTTCATCCGAAGCCGCTTCACTCGCTGTCGATCTACCGCTACGACCAGCCTTCACCGCATCACGGCTCTGACCACGATCAACCCACTCGCCTGCGCTCGAGCGGTTGCCCATACCCGGCTTCGCCGTAGGAGCACCACGTCGCTTATCCCCGCCGCGCCCAAATCCAGCGCCTGCGCCGTAAGACTTATCGCCGCCACGAGACTTGCTCGCGCTAGTGCCACGGCCCGCTTGACCCGCGCTGCTTCCGCTACGCGTACGTCCGCCGCCACTGCCGCCTCGACCAAGACCACCACTGTTGCGTGGACCTTCCAGCCCACCGCCGCCTAGCGACAAGCCTTCCTCGGTTCTGCGCTCCATGATCATCTGAATGCCGTCCTCAATGTCCGCCAACTCCCGGCGATCCTTCGGTGCAATCAACGTAATGGCAAGCCCCTTCTCGCCAGCACGTCCAGTCCGACCGATCCGATGAATATAGCTCTCCACATCAATCGGCACATCAAAGTTAAATACGTGAGTTACGCCTTCAACATCTAATCCCCGTGCCGCAATATCCGTTGCAACTAGCAGCTGCAGTCTTGCATCACGGAACCTTTTCATGACTTGCTCCCGCTTCGCTTGAGACAAATCACCATGCAGCTCATCTGAGGAGTATCCCAATTCCTGTAAAGCTACATTAAGCGTGTTCGCACGTCTTTTCGTCCGGCAGAAAATAATACTCAAGTAAGGCTGAGTCGTTTCCAGCAGCTTAATTAAAGTAGCCTGCTTATCCCGATCTGAAGTTTCCACAGCCCATTGGCGGATGTCCTTAACTGTAATTCGTTCGGCCTTCACCGTAACATGCTTCGGACTACGTAAAATCCGGCCAGCCATTTCCCTAATCGATGCAGGCATCGTCGCAGAGAATAGCATCGCTTGCTTCTTATAAGGAGTTTGGCGCAGGATCTCCTCGACTTCCTTCAGGAAGCCCATGTGTAGCATCTGATCCGCTTCATCCAAGACGAGCATTTTCACACCATCTAGCTTAATGGTCTCCCGGCGCAAATGGTCAAGCAGCCGTCCTGGAGTCGCAATAATGATGTGCATATCACCCTTCAGCTTAAATAGCTGAGCTTCAACATCCTGCCCGCCATATACAGCCAGAACTTTAATACCATCTTCGCGCGTAAGCAGCTTCTTAATCTCCGCTGTAATCTGTATCGCAAGCTCCCGCGTAGGGGTCACGATCAATCCCTGCACCTGAGGCACATTCGTTCTAATTTTATCCAGCATCGGTAGCACGAACGCAAGCGTCTTCCCCGTACCCGTCTGCGCTTGGCTTATTACGTCATACCCTTGAGTCACGATCGGAATCGTTTCCTCTTGCACTGGCGTCGGAGTTACGATCCCCATCTCTTTCAGTATCGCAACCCGACCTTCTGACACGCCTAACTCTGCAAAATCCGTCACCTAATCCACTCCATCCTCTAATCCCTATTTCAATTGGCTTCCCAAACCCAAACCTTACTCATCCGATCCGATTCTTTGGCCATTACCCTCTATCCTACCACATCCAAGCAATCCACATGTACTGTTCTTAACATTCCTCTGCAAGCCTAAACGGATTTCGCCGTCCTTAGGAGTGGAGGAACAACGTTTATGTCGGAGACGATTTAGAAGAGGTTAGCGAATTTTATACTTTCTGAGTCGTTAGAAAAAACCCGCAGTAATCCCAAATATCTTGGGTTACGCGGGTTTCTGGCTTTCAATCATGCTGTTAAATTCCTATTTCTTATACCGGAATCGATATTACATTGCCGCAGAACTCACACTCCTGTGAACGCCCTGGAATCACCCGTGAGCTGGAACCACAGCCAGAGCAAAGAACGGACTGCGCAGCATTTCCGGAATTTCCACCCCTTGAGTTGGAACCTGCTGCAGCCGCTTGTCTATCCTCGTTATGGTTATCTCTCCGCTCATCTGAAGCATTTTCCGATGAATTCGGGCCCGTAGCCGTACGATTATTCAATGTAACCGATCTTCTAACCGTATCTAACTTAGCATCCTGCAGCTTTTCAGAAGCGATCATATAGCTTAAATCCTGAGTCACATTACGAATGCTCTCTCCCGTTAACTCCGTTATGCGATCAATCGATTCTACACCCTGAGCAGTAATGAAATGGTTATACATCTGGTACAGGTTGTCCATCTTCTTCTTTCTCGTTGCTCCTAGGACGTAGAACAATATCGCTGGAATACCGAAGATTATGGCGGAAAGGATAAGAACTGCCATCGCGCCAGACATGTCCTCTTCCTGTGAACTCAATTCTACAAGTAAAACCAAACCAGAAATAGCCGCACCGAAGGTAACAAAGGAGTGTCCCACCAGCGTGTAATCCTTTGCCCGAAAGTGATTGTAGTTTCGATGCTTTATAAACCTAATAATCAACAGCGCAATCCCGACCGGAAAAAAAATAAATACAGCTATTAGAATGAATGCGCTATGGATCTTAGGCTTATCTATAATCTTATCTATACCCACAGTATGATCCCTCTTTCTTATGCCTTCAATTGAATGAGCTGTTGATTTCTGCTCGTAACCAAATTCGAAATCTCACGAATTTGTCTCAGCAGTCGCTGATTATCTACATTAGCGTCTGGCGAGCTTACAAGCTTACTAATCTCACTCGATAGCTGTCTTACCTCATGAAGCAGGTTTTCCTCTGTTACAGTCAGCGTTGGATGTGACGATGGATCGCTATATCTAACCTTTTCATCCAGTTCCAAGATCCCCTTCGTTAGTCCACCACTCGACTCGTTAGTCCAGCCTTCAAGATCATGCTTAATTGAGAGCAAAGTCCCACGCATATCTGGCACCCACTGAAGCGAGGTTACCGAGTGATCATTATCCTGCTGCTCTGCATGCCGGAAATAGATCGTAACTAAGCTCGCCATAATCCCTGCAAGAGCTAAAGCGATGAAGTGCGTAAGGCCGTAGGAGAATGTCGTTGCACCATAAATCAGTGACATTGCGATAATGATTACGATAACAACAGCTAGATATAATCCTGCGATCGCAACGAATGCCAGATATCCTGGGATCAAGGCGCGTGATTTTTTTCCACCGGACAAATATTGAGTCATCAATACGTAAATCGCAGTCTCCGCTAGCATTAAGGCACCAAACGATATCCAAGTATGACTTGGCTGCGAGAATGGTAGCCCCATCAGAAACACGACTGACAAAGTGATCAATATAGCGAGGATATAGATGAACATCACAATTCGAGAATAATCCTTTTGCTTCTCCATGCCGTGCCTCCTAATCAATCAATTTATTGCCGCATTCTAGACAGAACTTCTGTCCAGGCTTCACATCATGCTGGCATTGGCCACATTTCAGTGACATGCTCGTCCCACAATTCATGCAAAACTTACCCGCGGGGTCAACCTGCTCTCCACAATTGCGGCAAGGGTTGCCTCCGAACGAATGACCGCATTTGGCGCAGCTTGCAGCGTCTTGTGCGTTGTCTGCCCCGCATTTCTCACAGGCGTTATAGGGATCACCACAATGCAAGCAGAACTTAGCACCCGCCGGAAACATCTTGCTACAGCTATTGCATTGCACCTCTGTCGCTTGGGGCGGTACTGCAGCCACCGCATAGTTATGTCCGCAAGAAATACAGAATTGAGCCTCTTGGCTAATCATCGTCTGGCACCTCGGACAGGCTTTGCTAGGTACGGGAGTCGCAATATTCAGTTGTCCCGCTAGCCCTGACATCTGATTACCCATGACCCCACCTATGCCAAACCCCATACCCATGCCCATTCCGGCTCCCATGACATTCGCGCTAGCACTGCCTTCGTTCCTAGCCGCGCCCTCGAGTGTATCGAAGGTACGCTCCTGCTGGTAAGTATAGCCGAGAATATCCATCTCCGCCTTCTTAGCGAGAGCTTCCTTTAATCTTTCAGTCGCCGGATCATCATCTGGGATGTTAATGGAATCTATGAAGAAATTCAGAATCCGAATGCCATATTCAAGGAAAACAGGCCCAATTCGTTCTTCAATATGCTTGGATATTTCCGAGATATAAGCGTTAATCTCCAGAACACTAATTTTCTTGAACACTAAGTACGAGGAGATGAGTTCTTTAATATTCATCATCAGCAAGCCGCGGAAATGCTTCGTCATGGCGTCCTTATCGAATACCGGAACTGTACCGATCAGCTTCAAAAGAAATTTACGTGAATCCTCAATCTGCAATCCGAACTGCCCGAAGGAACGCACAGATACGATAATCTGATACTTCGGATCCTGAAGCTGTAACGGTGACGCCGTTCCCCATTTGACATCCAATGCACTAATTTTATTGACATACCATACTTCCGCTGTGAATGGAGACCGTCCTCCGAATGGTAGGTTTACGATCGTCTGTAGCCCAGGTATATTTTGCGTGCTTAACGTGTGCCTGCCTGCTCCGAACAGATCCAGCGCTTTGCCGCCTTTGAACAGTATCGCTTCCTGCGTTTCATTCACGATCAACTGCGTCCAAGTCCCTAACTCCTGGTTAGGATATTTCCATGCGAATATGTCCGCAGGACCATCGAATTTGACCACTTCAACGATTGCCATTGCGCATTTTCCTCCTCTATGATTAATGAACCTGAAACGCGGTCCATAAACTTACATCTGATATTTAATCCCTTCATTCATCATAATTCGACTCTACTTCTATTCTACATTTATTATTTTTTTCCTTTGCATCATTTGACAATAGAGGAAAAGTTTTTTTGATGAGCCGTGTTTTATGGGCGCAAGCATAAACAGCTACCGCCGTCCTTAGGGGATGGCGGTAGCTGTTTATATCCGAGACAATTCTGATAAGGAAAGTGGATTTTATACTGTCTAAATCGTCAAAAAAAAACCGAAACCTCTCCCATTTCGAGAAGGTTCCGGAATCTGCACGTATAAAGCGACCGCCTTCGACCATCCTAGTTACAGGAGGTGAATACGCAATGGCTAAGGATGTACTGTGTGAAGTAAACTCTTGTAAGCATTGGGCGCCTGGTAACGCATGCAACGCTTCTTCCATCTATGTCGTGAACAACCGTAACAAGCAAGCATCTCAATCCGGAGAAACCGACTGCAAGACATTCGAATCGAAAATCTAGGGTGTGCGACTAACACAACCTGGAGAGGCTACCTCATAAGTAACTTTATGGGGGGCCTCTTTCTTTTCCCTCAAATAGCTGAGACCAGTTTAGCAGTTAACCTACCTTGTTCTCTCTCCTAAGTCCCATTCGGAGTAACCTGCTCGCTAACCCTTGTCCCTTGTATTGTATCCAACATTGAGAATTATTATCAGTGCATTCTTTGAAATTTCGCCATCGCGGCAAAATGTTCTGGCAACTGGCTGCTCAATTTCCCATAGATGCTGAACAATTCACGATAAATTTCCACACTCTGTGCATTTGGCTCTATTCTCTTAACAATAGGTGTCCACTGCTTCACTTCGCGCCAATCTTGAATCGTCCCAAGCCCTTGCATCGCTAATACTGCTGCACCAAGCGCAGAAGCCTCTGTCACCCGAGGAACAAGTATTTCCTGCCCTAGCATATTTGCGAGCATCTGCAACCAGAGCGGTGACTTCGCAAATCCACCCGAAGCCCGCACCTCACGCGCTGGTCCAGCTAGATCCTTCAGCGTCTCTGCCACAGACAGGATGGCTAGCATTACGCCTTCCAGTCCCGCTCGAACAAAATGCTCTTGCCTATGATTCAGGCTAGCTCCGAAAAAAGTACCGCGTGCTTCCGAATTGTAGATCGGCGCCCGTTCACCCGTTAGAAAAGGCAGGAATAGCAAGCCTTCCGCTCCCGGGGAAACCCGCTCCGCTGCATCAAGTAACTCTTGTACTGTTTTTTGCCCCGCGAATAAAGATTCCCTCATCCACTGCAGCACAATTCCCCCGTTATTCGTCGCTCCCCCGATAATGTAAGTGGAATCTACAACGTTATAACAGAATGTTCGATGCTGCGCGTCCGTGAGCGGCTGCTCGGTCATCATCCTAACCGCTGCACTTGTTCCAATCGTGACCGCCATTTCCCCAGCATCGATTGCACCTACACCCAAATTCGCCAATGCCCCATCACTTGATCCCAAGAAAAATGGCGTATTCGGAAGCAGCCCCATCCGCTCTGCATAGTTAGCTGACATTCCTTGCAATCTATAGGTACCCGACTGTAGAGCCGAGAGTCTATCTTTTCCAATACCCGCAATCTCTAAAGCCTGCTCGTCCCAATCTAACGTATCCAGCGCCAAGAGTCCTGTAGCAGAAGCGATTGAATGGTCGACAACCCATTCTCCGAACAACTGATGAAGTAAATACTCCTTAATGGATACGAACTTTGCTGCGTTTCCCCATACCTCTGGGCGATGTTCCCTTAACCACAATAGCTTAGGTAATGGAGACATCGGATGAATGGGTGTCCCCGTTCTGCGATACACTTCTAGACCGCCAAGCTGATCTCGAATGCGTCGGGTCTCCATCTCACTTCTACCATCCGCCCATGTGATGCTTCTCGTTAATGGGCGACCTCCCTCATCAACAGCTATTAACGAATGCATAGCAGAGCTGATTCCCACACCAGCTATATCCTTATCGTGCAGCTCGCTGCGTTCCAAAGCGCCCCTGACACTCTCGACTACAGCCGCAACAATAACATCCGGATCCTGCTCAGCCCAGCCTGGTTGATCTTGCAGCAAAGGATATTCCACGGCGAAGCTGCCAAGCACGATCCCTCCCGTGTCGAACGCAACGCTCTTGGTACTCGTAGTTCCAATGTCGATACCGATTATGGCTTGTCTGTCTTGCATAATCTGTCACTCCTCGCCAACCTGACTTATACATAGATGTTATACCATAGCAGATCTGACTGCCGCTACACGTAAGTTGTCAGACGCTAGGAATGGGCTCCAATCTTTATGTATTATTCATTATTCTAAAAATAGTGCACTTTAAGTGCTAAAGTAAATACACTGGCGCTGAATGTAAGATGAAAACGTAATCAAGAAAACATCACGTTTTACAATGATTAGGGGGAACGAGAACAATGGTTAAAACGAAAAAGAAGATGACGAAGGTCATCGCGGGCGTAACAGTCCTCGCAACGAGTGTGGCTCTCTTGAGCGGATGCGGTAGCTCCGACAACAAGGAAAGTGGCAAGGACGGAAGCAAAAATGTAACGCTTACGATGGTCGTTTCCGGAAATAAAGCAGCAGACGGTCAGGATTTCGAGCTTGACGTTCTTCCAAAAATGATTAACGAGAAGTTCCCGAACATTAAACTGGAAGTACAGAAGCTTCCGGATGATCAGTACAACACATCGATCAAAACAAAGCTTGCCGCAGGCGAAGCGCCGGATTTCTTCCGCGTATGGCCGAGAATGGGCTCCGCAGCGAGCATTATCGATCTTTCGAAAGCAGGCTATCTTGCAGATCTTACGGACTTGCCTTTCATGAGCAACATCACTGACGGCGCTAGAACGGACATGTCGAATGATGGCAAGGTATATGGAATTGCTAAAGGCATCGACATGCTTGGAACGTATTACAACAAAGATCTGTTCGCGCAAGTCGGCGTTACCGAAATTCCGAAGGACTGGGAATCGTTCCTTGCGGCGAGTCAGAAGCTGAAGGACGCTGGCATTACACCAATCGTCATGGGCGATAAGGATCCTTGGTGGATTCAATTCGGCGCGTACCAATTAGCAGCGAACACAGTTTACTCGGCTGACAAGGATTTCGACCTCAAGCTTCAAACCGGAGAGACGAAGTTAACGGATCCTTCGTGGGTCAAGGCTATCTCGATGTACAAAGAACTTTACGAAAAGGGATATATCGCGAAAAATTCCCTCGGACTAGGCGGCCCTCAAGCCACACAAATGTTCATCGATGGTAAAGCAGCCATGATCTTTGATGGTACTTGGGATTACCCAACTTTGACAGCCAAGGGAGCAGCAGAATTTGAGCGTGGATTCTTCCCATTGCCAGGTAACGAGAAAGGCCAGCCAGTATGGCAAGCCGTCTCCACAGCAGCTGGCTGGGCAGTCAATGCGAAAACCGATCACCTAGAAGAGGTTAAACAAGTATTGAACTATTGGTTCGATAGCAATTCAGACTTGTTCAAAGAATGGGTGAAGTTGAATCCTTCGATCAGCGCGTTTAATGGCGTGCCGTTGAATAACGATCTTTACAAGGAATCCTACGAGCTGTATCAATCAAGTGGCAACTCTAGCTACTTCGCGAATCAAATGTGGCCAAACGGCGTAGCCGATAACCTTCAAGTGAAATTCGGTGAAATCATCGGTGGTCGTAATACGACTGCAGAAGATGTTGCGAAAGCTATGCAGTCCAAGTTCGATGAGCTCTGGAAAAAATAAGACACCATTACTAGATTCGAATCACGGGGACCTGACAAAGGTCCCCCCTTCCCATTCGATCCATTCGATATAGAAAGGAATTATCAGCATGAATTCAGCGGTTTTGAAAAAGACGATGTACTGGTTCGTTGTGCCTGCTCTGTTGATGTATCTGGTGTTTTGGATATATCCCATTCTGAAGCTGTTCCAATACAGCTTTTCCGATTACAACGGCTTCATTCAAGATTTTAATTATATTGGGTTCGACAACTTTTCTCAGATCTTCAAGGACGGCGTAGCCGCCACTGCCTTATCCAACACATTGATTTACACGTTAGTTTTCGTCGTTTTCAGCAATTTGATTGCTTTGGGTTTAGCATTTCTCCTAAATATGAAAATTCGAGCCACTGGCCTGTATCGTACAGCAGCTTATGTTCCAACTTTATTTAGCGCGATTGTTGTTGGTTTTATTTGGAGTTACGTTTATATGCCGGATAGCGGCTTAATCGCGACCATATTAAGCTGGTTTGGATATGACGGAGCGAACCTTAACTTGCTAGGTAATTACGATTCCGCATTGTACGCGATCACGTCCGTTGATATTTGGAAACACATTGGGACGAGCACCGTTATCTTCCTTGCAGGATTGCAGACAGTACCCGTGGATCTAGAGGAAGCAGGGAAAATCGATGGGGCCAACGCCTGGAAGATTACCCGTTTTATCCGTCTCCCTTTGTTGGCAACATCCATCACGATTAACTTAACGCTTAGCTTGATCAATGGTTTGAAGGCTTTCGATTATTCCTTCATCATGACCAATGGTGGACCGGGGCGGGCAACAAGCACGCTGCTGTTCGAGATTTTCAGAATGGCGTTCCGTGAACAGCAGTACGGCAAAGCTTCGGCATTGGCCGTCGTCTCCTTTGCTCTCATTATTGTCTTAACGTCATACTTTGTTCTGAAGATGAATAAAAGGGAGGTATCCGCATGAGAAGCATCACGAAAAAAACCCTCATACATGTTGGGATCTCCTTTGTGCTCCTATTGAATGTTCTGCCGCTTCTCATCGCGTTGTCTAGTTCATTCCGATCCGTTAAAAACATGACCAATCCGATGCAACTGTTCAGTGAATTTTCACTAGAAAGCTACAAAGTCGCTTTCACGAAGATGCACTTCATGCAAGCGCTTGGCAACAGCTTAATGTTAACGGTCATTTCCGTCATCGTCGTCGTGCTCTTCACATCGATGGCCGCCTATCCGATCGCTCGTCTCAATAATCGGTTAAGCAAAGTTTTGTATTTGTTCTTCCTTTGTGGGCTCGTGGTTCCAAGTCAAATGGTCATCATTCCAATTGTACAGACCATTCAGGGACTCCATATTCCAAGCTCACAATATACTCCGATCCTCATGTTCATTACCTGCAGTATTCCGTTTTCTTCTTTTCTATACACCGGGTTTATTAAGAGCAGTATCCCAATCGAGGTAGAAGAATCCGCTCTCATTGACGGAGCTGGGCTGTTCCGCAGATTTTGGCAAATCGTTTTCCCACTCCTACTGCCTGTAACCGTATCCGTCGTGATTACGCAAGGCGTGTGGATTTGGAACGATTACTTCTTTAATATGATCTTCATTTCCAAGGCTGCGGAATCCCCGTTGCCGCTCGCAATGCTTGGCTTCATGGGTGACCAGACGAATCCAACGGCGTGGAACGTCTTGTTCGCCGCTTGCTTCCTCTGTGCGCTTCCTTTGCTCGTCATGTTCGCATTCTTGCAGAAGTACTTTGTTGGCGGACTTACTGTCGGTTCCGTCAAAGGTTGATCTACGAATTAAAGTTGAATCTAAGAAGAGGCCCGAAGTTCAGGCCTCTTCTTTTTGTTTCCCGGCTGCAAGCCTGTATTCCTCCGGCGTGCAGCCGGTCAGCTTCTTGAATACGCGGAAAAAATATTTGCTATTTTCATACCCTAGCGTCTTAGCAATTTTGTAAACTTTATCGTCGGAGTTTTCGAGAAGAGCTTTGGCATTGTCGATTCGAATTTGATTCACATAGTCGATAAAGTTGACTCCTGTCTTGTCTTTGAACAAATAACTGCAATAGCTGGGATTAATGAAGAAGAGCGACGAAATTTTTTCGAGCGTTAGCACCTTATTGAAGTTGTTGTTGATGTAGGATTTAATATTATCCACGACTTGCTCGGACGAATAGACGTTCTGTTCATTCATCATTGCCGCGATGCTGGGCAGAACCTTCATTAAGTGATCCTTGATTCCATCGATATCGAAAATGCCAGAAAGGGCGGACTCGAAGCTCGTGGAAGGGGATGTGCTTCCGTCGATATGAAAGTAGCGATGCAATAAGCTACGAACCTCTTGCATAAGGAGTCTGCAAGTACTCTTAACCTCACCCAGAGTCAATTCGGGTATCCCATAGAAATAGTCGAACAGCTTGCCCGTCCATTCAGAAGCTTTGACCGCATTCCCGGATTCGACGAAAAACAATAGTTCATCCGTCCGTTCCCAGGTCTGAGTAGCGGTTAGTGCTTTAGTGCCGTTAAACACCGATAATGCCGAACTGCCCTCTCCAATCTGCCTTCCATTTAGTGCCTCGACTGTTTCCTCATACGCCTCAAATAGTTGGTTCAAGGAGGTCTTCATGCCGCTGACGCCGAATTTCGGATTCCCGGGGACAATCTCTGCGAACCGTTCCGCAGTGGTCGATGCATATTCAGCAATATCCTTGCGGTCCCCCGACAAGTAGAAGAGAGCAAAAGCCATATCATCGTTCTGCACATGCGGGATATATACATAATGATCCTTAGCCGACGGGGATGGCGGGGTATGCATTCCTCCTGAGTAAATCGTCATGAGTGCATACTGGTTAGCTTCCGCAACCGCTTGCAGTTTGCTTGACCTCAAGACGGGGACCTTCTCCTTGTGATGGAGACCCAAGATGAGATTACTTAGGGACTGTATATCCACATCGTAACTGATCTCCTGCTTTTCGTGCTCTTGATCCGCCATTTGTTGTAATGCTGATCTTTCGGCATCTAAGAGCGCGATTGCTTTAGTCAAGGTTTCACGGATTTCATCTCGGCTAAACGGCTTCAACAAGTACCCGACCACCTTGGCGGATATCGCTTCTTTCATATATTCATAATCGGAGTAACCGCTGACAACGATCACTTTCTTGTCCGGATAATCCTGCTGCAGCGTTTGCAGGAGCAATTTCCCATCCATCTCCGGCATTCTCATGTCCGTAATGATAATGTCTGGGTTAACGCTGCGGATCAGCTCCAAACCATCTTCTCCGTTATCTGCCTCGCCTGCGAATAACAATTGATCCCCGAAATCGGCCGAACGTATCTTCTTGAGCATTCCCCGTCGGATCAGCACTTCATCGTCTACAACGATATATTTATACATTCATAACACCTCCTTTAAGTCATGATTGGAACGTTAATGATGACCTTCGTTCCTTTATCTTGCTCGCTCTCCAAGGTTAAGCCGTATTGAGAGCCATAGTACAGCGATATTCTGGAATGCACGTTCTTGAGTCCGATGCTGCGCTTGTCCCGATGTCCTAACTCACTAAATGCGGGAGGCTCGCTCAACAACGATTGCAGCTCTTGCAGCTGATCGGCAGACATGCCGACACCGTCGTCTACGATTTCGAAAAGGATTTGTTCCTCATGTTCGATCACCTTCACCGTGACGGTTCCTTTTTTCTTCGTGCTCTCAAGCCCATGGTACAACGCGTTCTCAATTACCGGCTGGATAATGAGCTTTAACACCTTCAATTGCGACAAGCCCTCTTGAATGTCGAATCGGAAATCGATTTTCTCCTCGTAGCGGATCTTCTGGATGGTCAAGTAGTTATTGACGTGCGCGAGCTCGTCTTCTACCGTGACCATTTCGCTGTCCGTCTTGATGCTGTAGCGGAACATGTCTCCGAGTGCTTTGGTCATGATCGCGATGCTTTCGACCTCTTCGATCTCGGCGATGCTATTGATCGATTCCAACGTATTGTATAAGAAATGGGAATTAATTTGCGCTTCCAAGGCTTTCATCTGAGAATCGAGTGTAATCAGCCTGTTCTGGTAGCTCTCTTTAATATACCGATTGATATCGTGAATCATATTGTTGTACTCCGTATACAATACTCCGATTTCGTCCGTCCGCTCCAAATGTTTTTTTGTCGTCACGAGATTAAGAAACTTATTTTTACGCATCGTTTTGCTAAGATCAATGATCGGTTTCGTGATCATGCTCGACAAAATGACAGAAAGGAGAATAAAAATGACCGCACAAGTTACCGCAATGTAGATTAACAACCGCTCTGATACACCGTACTGCTTGTATAATTCGGACAGTTTGATCGAAGCAACGATCTTCCAATCGTTATCGGGAAATGGCTTTACTACGGTCATCGTTCCATTGCTCGTCTCCTCATACGTATCACCTAGATGATTAGCAAACAAGCTGTTCAACGGATCGGGCAAGGGTTGTCCAATTCGATTCTTGTTGTTATCGTACAAAATGGTTCCGTTCCCGTTGACGAGGAACATGTTCGTAATATCTGGCACGATACCCTTATCGATCCCCTTGAAGATGTCCAAGCCGGAATCAAGCATCAGCACGCCGAGAAGCTGACGGGTATCCGGATCGTATAAGGCACGCGAGAAGGTTATCGATCGTTTGGCGTTGATAATGAAATCTTTGCTGTCTGCATCACTAATATACAAGCCACCGCTCTTCTCCAGCGTTTTGAGGTACCAATCATCCTGAAGAGGCTCATAGTCGATAACCAGATCGGTACTGATTCCATAACTGATCGATTTGCCATCTGGCAAGAAGATGTAAATACCGTTCAAATAGGGATTACCCAGAACCAGGTTATTGAAAAAGAAAAGCATGTTGTTTCGGGCGAGAAAATAGTCGTATTGGTCAGCATTCGGATTGTTGATTAACTTATTTAATTCTTGCGAGACTGTGAATGCACCGGGCCTAGTCGAGAATTGCTGGAACGTCAACGTGATCCGATCAATGTTCTGAAATATATTATCAATACGTTCGACGGTGTTGTCTATGGTCCCGGTCGACACGAGGGACACCTGCTTGGCGACAAGGCTCGTGTAGGCATTATAAGAAATGAGCGTCACAATGAAAATAGGAACTATGGAAATAGCTAGAAAGATGAAAAAAAGCTTGTTTCTAATGTTGCGATAGATCATTCGAAATCCTCCGCTTAGCCATATAACTAAAAATAGTATACCATTATTCTCCTTGTTATACTTTCTGATAAATCATGTGAAAAAAAGAGCGCTATAGGCGCTCTTCTCAACATCGTCATCAACACTGGTTATTCTTGAATTACTGTTTCGAACCGGAGATGATCACCGGAACCGTAGGAAATCAGATCGTAATCGTCCGCGGAAGGCTTTCCGTATTTCGGAGCCTTCCTCCACATATTCGGCCAAGCAGTTCGGCGACTGCGATCCGGATCGTGGTGAGGACCTAGGACGTTCTTCAAGCCACCACATACGCGAAGTGTAACCTCGTTCGTTCCAGCTTGAATCCGACTTGTCAGATCGGCTCTCCCGCCATCGTCAAGTCCGATCAATCCGACCCGCTCGCCATTAACGAATATCGAGCAAGCCGTAGCCTCCCGATTCTTCGGAAGCAAGGCGTGGACGGAAATGGAGTTGTCCGGCACCTCTACGCGATACTTATATAGGAATGCTCCGGAGTAGAAGGGATAACCCTGCTTTGTCCAAGCACCGATCGATATGGAGGTAGGATTGTCCAGCACCCAGTCTCCATTCGACACACTTACTGAGAAATTACCCCTGAGATATACGGGTTCAACCTCTAGAATGACGTCAAATCGGTCTGCCGTTAAGGTCAGTGTGTTGGCGCCTTGCAGCAGGAAGGGCCTAATGTCCGCTTGGCCATTGTGATGGTCTAGCCAAGCTGCCCCTGATTTCCAAGGAACAGGCTGACCGTTCACGCTCAGCGCATACGATTGCGATCTCTCCGCAACAAGGTACAGGGGAGCATCATTCGGTAGTTCTCCCGCTGTTACAAACCGGTAAGTGAGCGTGAAACCGCTGTGGGCTCCGAAATGATTACGGTCAAGAATCCGGCGTTTGAATTGAATAGAGTTGTCCCACGGGTTCTGGTTAAAGCCACGTCGACGGAATAACAGGTGTCCAGCTTCGATCGTATTCATATCCGTGTAGGTTTTCCCGTCGACTACAAGATCGCAATAATCGATTACCATGACGTTCGCCTCCTCCGGCACGACGCACTGCATTACCGCATGCAGGTTTTCTGGCTTCGATGTGGGAATCGTTGTGGCAACTTCCGTCGTTACGATCGGCTCGTCTTGGCTTACGACTAGAAGAATAGACTCATTGCGCTGAAGCTTAAAATCAAACCCGGCACCGAATTCCGTTCGGGTGCACGCAACCGGTTCAGTTTCCCCGTTCCAGAGGGTCCAGTTCTCAATTGATTTGCCCTGGAATTCGACGAACGAGTTGAACTCTTCCATGCTGTGATTGACGAAGAAGTAAGCCGTGCGATTTCCTTCCAACTCCCTGCGCATATGGGCCATTCCAAGTGGCCAAGGTACGCTGCTCGCTAGTCGGGGGCTTACAACCTTGCCGAGTTCGGCTACAAGGGCTTCTTTACTGCCGATAATCCGGTAGTTGGGATGCGCCGATAAGGTGGCGAACGCTTCTGGCATGATTTCACCGTCCACGTAAGGTCCCGCTTCACCTTGCGCCAATACGATTCCTCCAGCGCTCATAAATAGATGGAGAAGATCAAGGGTAGAAGACTTCATATTTGTCGTATCACCGGAAATAACGACCGTGTCATAACACTGCTTGCCGATCAATAAGCGGTTATCAGACACGCTTCCGTGACGATCCATAATATACTCGTCCCCTAGATCGAAATCCCATTGGGCTGCCGTCATCGCTTGCAGCATAGCCAGATAGGATCGCATATCGGGGTTCATAGGTGGCTTATTCCACATAATGTCGGAATCTTCTTCTTCCTTGGGAATCAGATACCCACTCGTGGTCGGGTGCAGGACGAGTATGCGTTGGTTCATCGTACCCTGAGAAAGAAGGTACGAGACGCGGCCGTTATAATCATTCATCTCGGTGTAGTCGTTCCACCACGGTTGTCGCCAATCGAAGGATTGAGGATGATCGCGTTTACGCGCGCCGGCCGTCGTCATGAGTGTATAGTGCTGGTTTAGAAAATTGATCCCGTGAACGAACAGCCAGTCTCCCATGCGCTTGTAATCGTCCAAGGTGGAATCCCATCCACCCGCTCCATAGGCTTCGCAAAGTACCCGCTCCTTACCAAGCTGGTTCGCAACGCTCTTTACTTCAAGCAACGTAACGAGCAAGTCATCCGTGGGCTTGTCGCGGAGCGGACTGCCCAGCAATAGATCGATAGCCGGCCACTGGAAATACTCGTAAGCGGACATAATGGAGGGAGAGACCATCATACCCCCGGCGAGCGGCCAGAAGTTCTCAAGAAAGTGTCCCGTCCAAGCCACTCCATGCTCTTCGCACCATTTGGCGATCGGCTGGATGGAATTCTCCACCCACAATTCGCGTACGGTGCTGTAATAGTCGTAACGGACTTTGACGGCTTCTTTCTCGTACCAGGAGCATTCCACGTTTTTAAACAATGCCGGCAAATGATTCAACAGATCATAACCACGACGCTTATGGAATTCGGCAGCGAACCAATAGCTGAAAGGAAGCTCCGTTTTTTTAATGTTATATATCCCGCTTCCCGTAACGGCTGGTTCGTCTGTGAATATGGCTGGAATTTGTTTGCCAAAGTCTGCCCCGAATCGCTCGTAATAAACCTCGTATGTGCACTTCAGGAATGCTTGCGTGACCTCGGGTCGCATCATATCCACGTAGGCAAAGCCACCAAGCCACGACATCGTCTGAGGGGGAACGATCTCGATAGTCATAATCCATTCGCCTTGCTCCTGCCATTGCTCCTGCGGAACATCGGTAATATCGCGGTCGATGCTCAATAAGGTTTGGCCATCCTCTGTTGCAGTTACCGCATAGGCCTTCAAGAAATTGCTATTGACGACCCATTTCGGGGCATCACCAGCGTTTTCCTGAATCTTCGAGATCGGTTCGATCCTGTAGGTGGCCGACGTAGCGAGACAATCCGGCAGTTCAGCGGGGACATGCCCTCCTGCAAATCCGGATGGATAGGAGTTCTCGTCATAAATGTATAGCTTCATGTCCAGTTTCTTCGCCGTGGACAGTGCATATTCCCACTTGGCAAACCAGTCTTCCGACAAATACTCGGTAACGAGACCTGGTCTGGGATGCACGAAGGCACCGCCGAAGCCGTGGTTTTTAAGTTCGTTTAACTGCTCTGTGATAACCTGCTCTGATATTTCGTCGTTCCACACCCATAATGGAGCAGATCTGTATTCGGAAGAAGGAGCTCGGAACCTATCTGCCATGAGGTTTGTCATTCCAATCACATCCCGTTCTATTAATCTAGTATTCTTGCTTTAATAATAAGCTGTCATATGGGTATGATATATTGATTTTGTCTTGCAAACATCCGATGATCTTGCTATAAAATCCAGTAATCTTGCTGTGGGGTGTGCATGAAATGAAAATTGTCGAGGATTTGGATAGGCATCGTTCATCTAGCATGGGGACCTCTCCGACTCCGTTCGTTAAGTCGTCTTTGCTGTACATTCAGTTTATTGGACATTACTATACCCGCCCCGGATATTCCATTGAGCGGGATAATCTGGACTCTTTTTTACTCTTGGTCACGATAAGGGGCAAGGGATATTTGCATTACCGGGGAGCGCAACATGAGCTTAAGAAGGGTGATGCATTCCTCATCGACTGCAAGGAGTACCATCTCTACTATACGGACTCTGATGAACTATGGGAGTTTGCCTGGATTCATTTTAACGGCAATCCTGCTCAGGATTATGTTGATTATTTTCTGAAGCTGAAAGGTCCCCTTGCGGCGGAAACGGTTAGCGACGATTTCGTCTTAGATATTCACCGGATTTACGAGCTTCAGCAGCAACGGGACGAAAGTTCGGATTTGCTCAGCTCCTCATTGCTTGTCCGGCTGATAACGGACATTCTCCAATTGGCATTACAGGATCATCGTAATGAGAAACGGGTACCTCTCTATATTTCTAACATGAAACAATCCTTGGGTGCCCGGTTGAATATCAGCGTCAGCCTGGACGATCTGTCCAAGGAATTCGCGGTTAGCAAGTATCACCTAACACGAGAATTCAAAAAGTACACGGGCTACAGCCCTTACGGATATTTGTTGAACTTGCGTATGATCAAGGCCAAAGAGCTACTTAAAACAACGGACCTCACGATCGAAGAAATTACTCGCCAGGTCGGCTTTACGAATGCAACCCACTTCATCCAAACGTTCAAAAATCGGGAAAAGGCAACACCCTTGAAATTCCGTAAAAACTGGCAGGGTAAACCCTAAATCGTCTAAAAATAGTGCACCCGATTCGCTAAAGTTAATGTACCTTCTTCAAGGTTATGATAGCTTGGAACAGTCATCTATGATCCATTACTATCGATAACCTTTTAGATGGAGGAACTTTATAATGAAGCCCAAGGTGCTCGTGCTAAAGCAGTTACCGGAAGAAGCGAAGCAGCTCATCCGAGAGCACTGCCAAATGATCGAACCACAAGAAAACCTTATAAGCCGCGAACGGTTGACTGCATTGATTTCAGACGTCGACGGTATTCTTACGAACGATGTTCGGATCGATTCTGAGCTATTGGATGAAGCCAAGCAGCTGAAGATCGTTAGCAATCAGTCCGTTGGCTACAATAATTTCGATACCGCAGCAATGAGCGCGCGCGGCGTTATCGGTACGCATACGCCTTTTGTTCTTGATAACACCGTGGCCGACCTCGTATTTGCCTTAATTCTCGCCGCGGCAAGGCGTGTTCCCGAACTAGACTCCCTTGTTAAGCAAGGAAAATGGGGAGAGCCCGGAAACGGGGGCGAAGCTCACTTTGGCTTAGACGTACACCACGCCACGATTGGGATTGTCGGGATGGGCAGAATCGGCGAAGCCGTTGCCCGAAGAGCAGCGCTAGGATTTGACATGAAGGTATTGTACAGCAACCGCACGCGTAAGCCGGATGCAGAGGAAGCTTACGGGGCGCAATACCGTTCGCTGGATCAGTTATTAGAGCAATCCGATTTCATCGTTCTTATGGCGCCAATAACAAGTGAAACCACTCGCATGATTCGCAGCGAGCATTTTGAACGGATGAAGCCGACGGCCGTGTTCGTTAACGCGTCTCGGGGACAGTTGGTGGATGAGCTGGCACTGATCGAAGCGTTGAAGAGTAAGCAAATTTATGCGGCGGCCTTGGATGTCTATGATATAGAACCAATTGAAGCAGGGAACCCGCTGCTCTCGCTTCCTAACGTGGTTACGTTACCGCATATCGGTTCAGCCACGTCGAAAACTCGGTACGATATGGCAATGACGGCCGCGAATAACCTGGTGGGTGGACTACTGAAGGACAGACCCATTTACGTTGTACCTGAATTGCAATCATAAGGAATAAGGTGATCAGAATGAATATACCCACAACGATGAAAGCGGCCGTCATGACGGAGCCGCGTCGAATTGTCACGCAAGAACGTTCTATTCCGGAATTAAACGAGCATGAAGTGCTTGTGAAGGTGATGGCGGTCGGAGTTTGTGGTTCCGACGTACACTACTATGAGCATGGGAAAATCGGCAACGCCATCGTTGAGTATCCGATGATTCTCGGTCACGAATGCGCTGGAGAGGTCGTATCCGTAGGTAAATCCGTATCCCGCGTACAACCCGGCGACCGGGTGGCGATTGAGCCTCAAACGACATGTGGCCGTTGTCCTGCGTGTAAATCCGGTAAATATAATCTGTGTCCGGATGTCGTCTTTTTCGCTACGCCGCCCATTGACGGTGCTTTTGCCCAATATGTAAAAGCCCGCGAAGATTTCCTATTCCCAATCCCCGATCATTTGTCCTATGAAGAAGCGTCGCTTGTAGAGCCATTCTCCGTTGGGATTCACGCAGCGAATCGAACAGGACTGAAGCCAGGCGACACTGTCGCGATCATGGGTATGGGTCCTGTCGGACTGTTGGCCGTTGTCGCAGCGAAAGCCTATGGCGCCAGCCGGATTTACGTAACTGATCTGGAGCCTGTCCGTTTGGAAGCTGCCTTAAAATTGGGTGCCACTCATGCCATCAACGTTCGGGAACAAGATGCTGTGGAAACGATCAAGGAATTGAACGGCGGAACGGGCGTTGACGTCGCATGGGAAACAGCAGGTAATCCGAAGGCGCTGCAATCCGCTCTACTGTCACTACGACGCGGAGGTAAGCTTGCGATCGTAGGCCTTCCTGTTCAAGCGGAGATTCCATTGAATGTGCACTTCATGACCGATCACGAAGTGGATATTTACGGCGTTTTCAGATATGCCGACACCTATCCAGCGGGAATCAAAATATTAGCTTCGGGCATCGCGGACGTCAAATCGTTAATTACGGATAGTTATCCGTTAGAACAGACCCAAGAAGCGATGGATCGGGCAATGAATAATAAGAGCGGAAGCTTGAAAGTCATGGTTTATCCGAACGCATAAGACTCAGAGGGGGGGAAGAACAGACATGACAGATTTCAACATACATTCGTTGACTTGTGAATATCGCGAGAACTTATTCGGAACCGACGTGAAAATTCCCCGATTCGGCTGGAAGCTGTCTTCGAATAAGAGAGGAACGTGCCAGAAAGCCTACCGAATTCAAGTTGCCGAATCGACAGCGAACTTTGATTCACCCATGTGGGACTCCGGTAGAATCGAATCTGACCAGTCAGTTCTTGTGGAATACGGTGGGTCGGAGGTCCGTTCGCGGGCCCGGTATTATTTCCGAGTGATGGTTTGGGACAATTACGGCCTAGAGTCGGATTGGAGTAGTGCCTCTTGGTGGGAGACAGGGATCTTGTCGACCGAGGAATGGAAGGCGGAGTGGATCACTCCAGATGCGTTGGACGCGGACGCGAAGGAAGTCTTCATGCTGCGCAAGCAGTTTCATGCGAAGTCGGAAATCCGTAACGCGAGAATCTATTCCACAGCGGCAGGCGTATATGAGCTCTATCTGAACGGAGCACGTGTAGGCGAAGATTTGCTTGCGCCAGGCTGGACTAGCTATGTTCAACGTCATCAATATCAAACCTACGACGTAACGGCCGCATTGCAAAGTGGCGCGAATGGGATCGGAATCCTGCTCGGTGATGGTTGGTATAAAGGCGAGCTAACCTGGCTGAGCAAACGAAATATATACGGAGACAGACGAGCTGCATTGTTGCAGCTTTGCATCCAATATGAGGACGGCACCGAAGAATGGGTAACTACCGATCCTTCTTGGAAAGCATCTACGGGTGCCATCCGGTTGTCCGAGCTATACGCTGGCGAAATCTATGATGCCCGTTTGCATCAGACAGGATGGAGCAAAGCTGGTTATACGGACAGCGATTGGCATGGGACGGTTTCAGTTCCGCTTGCATTCGACCAACTGGTGGCGCAAGAGAACTTCCCGACCCGCGTTACCGAAACCTTATTGCCGCAACAAATTTTACGAACACCAAGCGGGGAAAAGGTTCTGGACATGGGTCAAAACCTTGTCGGTCGGGTAAGGATGACGCTGGATTTGCCAGCGGGTGCGCACATTCGGATTCAACATGCGGAGGTGCTCGATAAGGAAGGGAACTTCTATACCGCGAATTTGCGCAAAGCCAAGCAAATCGTCGAGTACATCGCAGATGGAGCAGGCAAAGTAGCCTATGCACCGCATTTTACTTTTCAGGGATTCCGCTATGTGCTCATAGAAGGGCTACAGGAAATGACGGATGAACAACTCTTGAACGGAATCCTTGCGGAAGTCATCCACTCCGATATGGAGCCGACAGGAAGCTTCGAATGCTCGAATCCAATGATAAACCGCCTACAGAGCAATATCGTATGGGGACAACGAGGTAACTTCTTGGACGTGCCGACGGACTGCCCTCAGCGCGACGAGCGGCTCGGCTGGACCGGTGACGCACAAGTATTCATTCGAACAGCGGCATTTAATTACCATGTCGGTCCGTTCTTCACCAAATGGTTGCGAGATCTGAAGGCCGATCAGCGCCCAAGCGGTAGCGTGCCTTACGTAATCCCGAATGCTCTTGAGGATTACACCTCGACGATGTGGGGCGATGAAACCTATACCTCTTCAGCTTGGGGGGACGCCGCTACCGTATGCCCTTGGACGGTGTATCAGGTTTATGGAGACCGCCGTCTTCTGAGCGAGCAATATGGAAGCATGAAGGCTTGGGTAGAATTTATCCGAGCGCAGGGCGAGGAAGAACATCTATGGACCACGGGCTTCCATTTCGGCGATTGGCTTGCTCTGGATGCCCATGAGGGTAGTTATTTCGGAGCCACTCCGGTAGAATTGGTCGCTTCGGCTTACTATGCGTTATCGACGCGTATTTTACGGGATAGCGCTTCGGTGCTAGGCGTCGAGGAAGATTATCGGATATATGACGAATTACTGACTGGAATTTTGCGCAAATTCCGCGAATCGTTCCTCACCTCCGAAGGCAAGATGGCCGCTACAACTCAAACTGCCAATATTCTGCCCCTCGTATTCGGTCTAGTGGACGGCATCGAACGTAAGCAAATTGCTTATGACTTAAATGAATTGGTGCTACGCAACGGCTGCCATCTGGATACCGGATTCGTAGGAACACCGTATCTATGCCTCGCATTATCCGAGAATGGGTACCACGATACGGCAGTTAAACTTCTGCTCCAAGAGCAATATCCATCTTGGCTCTATTCCATCACGAAGGGTGCCACCACGATCTGGGAACATTGGGACGGAATCAAGCCGGACGGTTCGTTCTGGAGTGACGACATGAACTCCTACAACCATTACGCTTATGGAGCTATCGGCGATTGGATGTACCGGTACGTGGCGGGTCTGGATATGGACGAGAGCGTACCCGCTTATCAGCGCGTCCGGATATGTCCGGGAATCTCGACAGCGGATCTGACCTATGCGAAAGCGAGCTTTGAATCCTCCTACGGTCGCATGGCGTCCGATTGGCGTGTCGAAGGCAATAGCGTTCACGTAACTTCCACGATCCCTGCTAACGTAAGCGCGGAGGTCTTCTTGGATGGAGCCCGTATGGACTCCGTTACAGAGAGCGGTAAAGCGTTGCAAGATTCCGAGGGAATACTAACCTATGTTGAAACAGAAGACGGAGTCCGCATCTCGGTTGGATCCGGAACTTACCACTTTAGCTTTAAGAGATCCTAGAATTAACATATTGATGGTAATATAGGCTAATGTCGGAGGTTATGAATATTAGTCCCAAGCAAGCCGCTGAACTAGCGGTTTGTTTGATGTAATAAGAGGAGAACGAAACCTATTTTCTACACTCTGAATGACCTAGGAGGTTTATAAGATGGCAGAACAAGCAAAAATTCAATCCACTAAGGTCACGATTATTCGTAATGACGCCTTTGTCCAAACCGCAGACAATCTTAAACCTACATTGTTTAACAATGCCATTACCCCCACGCAATTGATTAATGTTCAATCAGATAGCACTGCAATGCACAATTGGCGCACGGTACATGAAGCAGATATAGCAGCACTCGACAACCGGGCATTCGGCAAAGGGGAATCCGTCATCATCGATTTCGGTGACCATCAGGTTGGATACGTCTCGTTCGATATTAAGCCTGTTGGCAGTCCTCCAGATGCGCCACTGAAGTTGAAATTAACGTTCGGTGAAATGCCCGTTGAAATGGCAGAGCCCTTCTCAAGCTACAACGGGTGGATTAGCAGCTCTTGGCTTCAAGAAGAAACGCTCATTGTGGATGTGTTACCAAGGCATGTTGAATTACCAAGACGGTATAGCTTCCGCTATCTTAAAATCGAGGTTATAGATACTTCTCCCAAGTATCGTGTAAGCTTCTTGAATATGACTTGTAATACGGTGACTTCAGCTGACATAGATAATGCTATTCAATTAAATCATAGTGATCCTTTGCTTCAGGAAATTGATCGTGTCAGTATTAAGACATTGGCAGACTGCATGCAGGATGTATTTGAGGATGGGCCCAAACGTGACCGCAGACTGTGGCTAGGCGATCTTAGACTCCAAGCATTGGCCAACTATCCAACATTCCAGAGTAATGATCTTGTCAAAAGATGCTTATACCTGTTCGCTAGTGTACCCGATGAGCGTGGGGCGATCGCAGCAAATCTTTTCATTGAACCTCATTTGATCGCGGACGATACCTACTTATTCGATTACTCTTTATTTTTTACCGTGACTCTTTATGATTATTACTTGGCTACCCACGATGAAGCGACTTTGAAAGAGCTATGGCCAACGGCAATGCGGCAAGTAGAGTTAGCCCTGGAGCGGTTGGATCATAGAGGAATTGTGAAGGATGAAGACACCTGGTGGTCTTTCATCGACTGGCATGAGCAGCTAAACAAGCAGGCCCCTTCTCAAGCTGTGCTCATTTATACTCTTAGACGCGCAATCCATCTATCTAAAGCGGTGGGATGTAAGCAAAGTGTGGATTTCGAACAACGGCTTATCGATATTGAAAAAGCGACTGTAGAGTGTCTCTGGGATGCAGACCAAGGCTTTTTCGTTAGTGGAGACCAACGACAAGTGTCTTGGGCAACTCAGATTTGGATGGCACTAGCTGAAGTGTTGCCTGAAGACAATAATAAGGCTTTGATGCTTCGTCTACTTTCTGTTAAACCAGAAGTCGGACCGACCACTCCTTACATGTATCATCATTTAGTTGAAGCCTTACTCGTCGTAGGGTGTAGAGATGAAGCCATTGAACATCTAAAGACCTACTGGGGCGGGATGTTAAGCGATGGCGCCGATACCTTCTGGGAGCTGTATGATCCACAGAATAAAGACTTTTCTCCCTATGGTAGTCATCTCATCAACAGTTACTGCCACGCATGGAGCTGTACTCCAACGTACTTAATTCGTCATTATGACTTGTAAGCATAACGAATAGACGCTTAAGAAATACGCCAAGCTTCAACCCTTATGAGTGGTCGAGGCTCGGCGTATTTTGTCGAACTATTTCCGATGCATCTTAAATTCTAGAAATAACTCATTATAGTGGGATAACATTCTTTTACCGAGATTCTGATACACTTCCAGCTTATCCGTCATCTCAGGATCCGGGTAGAAGCGCTCATCCTGCGAGATTTCTTCCGGTAGGAGCTTAAGTGCTTCGGCATTCGGCGTGGAATAGCCCACATACTCCGCGTTACGTGCAGCAATCTCAGGATCCAGCATGAAATTAATAAATTTGTGCGCACCTTCAAGATTTCGCGCAGTCTTAGGGATGACCATGTTATCAAACCACAGATTCGAGCCTTCCTCTGGGATGACGTAGTCCAGCTTGTCGTTCTCGCCCATGATCTCGGAAGCATCACCCGACCAGACAATACCAACAGCTGCCTCTTCTCCCGCAAGTAGCAACTTGATCTCGTCTCCTACGATTGCTTTAATATTCGGAGTCAGGTTACTCAGCTTACGCTTCGCTTCCTGAAGATGATCTTCGTTCGTATCGTTAAGAGAATAATTCAGACTATTCAGCCCGAATCCCATCACCTCGCGTGCACCATCTACGAGCATGATTTGATTACGAAGATCATCGCTCCACAGGTCATTCCAGCTAGAGAAGGTTTTGCCGCCAAGTAGCTCCGAATTGTAGATGATCCCTACCGTTCCCCAGAAATAAGGAATCGAATATTTATTATCCGGATCGAAGCTCAGATTCATAAACCGCGGATCGATGTTGCCGAGATTCGGAATGAGCGAATGATCGATTGGTAGCAGCAAATCTTCATCCTTCATCTTACTGATGGCGTACTCCGAAGGAATACTCACATCAAACGTAGTTCCGCCTTGTTCGATCTTCGTCATCATCGCCTCGTTGGAATCGAACGTCTGATAGATGACCTTAAGTCCTGTTTCCTCTTCGAACTCCGCTAGAACATCCGGATCGATGTAATCTCCCCAGTTATAGATCGTAAGTGTGTCTCCACCCGAATAGCCATTAGACGAGTTGAGGTAAGAAGTGAAGTACATCAACCCAATCGCGATGATAAATACTCCTGCGAACAACCGAACGAGCTGCTTCATGATTGCTGGGCCCCCCATTTCGGCTTGCTTTTACCACGCTGGCTCAAGAAGTAATAGCCTACGACAAGAATGATCGTGAACAAGAAGATCAATGTCGAGAGAGCATTAATGGAGGGAGAGATTCCTTGGCGTGCTCGCGAGTAGATTTCGACGGATAAGGTTGAATAGCCGTTACCCGTTACGAAGAACGTAACCGCGAAGTCATCAAGTGAATACGTGAGTGCCATGAAGAATCCCGCGAAAATACCTGGACGAATAAACGGAATAATGACCTTCGTCAACACTCCCCATCCACTCGCTCCTAGATCCTTCGCCGCATCAATCAACGTAGGACTCATCTCCTGCAGCTTAGGCAGCACCATCAGTACGACAATCGGAACACTGAATGCAATGTGCGACAGAAGCACCGAAGTAAACCCGAGCTTAATGCCGATCATTGTAAAAAAGATCAAGAACGACGCACCAATGATCACATCTGGACTTACAATAAGCACATTATTCATTGTAAGTAGCGTATTCCGGGGTCTACTCCTTCGTACTCGCTGTATCGCGATTGCGCCAATGACGCCGAGAATCGTCGATATCGCTGATGATAGCAATGCGATGACAACCGTATTCAGCACGATAATAAGCAGACGCGTATCATGGAACACTTCCTCGTACCATTCTAAAGTGAACCCTTCAAAGCCGTGCATCGTACCCGAGCTATTGAATGAATAGTACATTAAGTACAGGATAGGTGCGTATAGAATCGCGAACACGATGACTAGATAGAGCTGTGCGGACTTGCTGTTTTTTCTCATCGGATCGAATTCCTCGCTCCCCTGTTGCCGGTCATCATCATAATGATGGCCATGACAATAATTAAGAGGACGGCGATTGCTGAACCCATTCCCCAGTCCTGTGTAACAAGGAAATGCTGCTCAATTGCCGTACCTAAAGTAATTACACGATTGCCCGCAATCAGTCGCGTAATCATAAACAAGGACAATGCCGGAATGAAGACGGCCTGACAGCCTGCCTTAACCCCGCCCAAGGTCAATGGAAACACGACGCGCCGAAACGTTTTCAACGGGGATGCTCCCAGATCCCTCGCTGCATAGATGAGCGATGGATTTAATTCCTCTAGTGCATTGTAGATCGGTAGAATCATGAACGGGATGAAAATATAGACGGACACGAACACGAAGCTAAAGTCCGTAAACAAAATTTGCTGTGTACCAATTCCAACCCACTCTAACATAGAGTTTACGAATCCGTATGTACCGAATAAGCCGATAAAAGCATACGTTTTAAGCAATAGGTTAATCCAGCTCGGTACGATAATGAGGAGAAGCCATAGCTGCTTATGCTTCGTACGCGTTAACCAGTAAGCTGTTGGATAGGCAACTAACAGTGAGAAGGCAGTAATTAAGAATGCATACCAGAAAGAGTTAAACGTCATTTTCAGATATACAGGGGTCAGGAACTTCTCGAAGTTCTCTAACGTTAAATTCCCTTCCACGTCGAAGAAGGATTTGTATACGATCAGAACAATCGGCGTCGCGACGAAGAGCAGCATCCATGCCACATAAGGAATGAGGTAGAGGTTGCGCGTCTTAGTCATTACGAACACCTGTCACTGTCTGCTTGGAATGATCGTTAGACTCCTGGTCATCGCCGCCATAAGCCTCCAGACGTCTATCGAACTCCTCCTCCGTCTCGCCGAAGCGCATAACGTGGATCGCTTCGGGTTCGAACCGCAGACCGACGCTTTCTCCGACTACTGCTTTCTTCGTAGAGTGGACAAGCCATTCATTGCCGGCTTCGTCGTAGCCGCTAATTTCATAATGAACCCCACGGAATAGCTGACTATCGACTTTAATAAGCATGTCCCCTTGATCCGGCGACGTTATCTCTAAATCCTCGGGACGTATCATGATCTCCACTGGCTCGTTCGGCGAGAAGCCTCGGTCAACGCACTCGAACGATTTGCCTGCGAATTCAGCAAGGAAATCGTTGATCATGCGGCCTGGCACGATATTCGATTCTCCAATAAAATCTGCAACAAAGCGGTTAATCGGCTCATCGTAGATATCAATCGGAGTTCCGCTTTGCTGGATTTCTCCATTATTCAGTACGAAGATCTCATCGGACATGGCAAGTGCCTCTTCTTGGTCATGTGTGACGAAAATAAAAGTAATCCCAAGTCTACGCTGAAGCTCACGTAACTCGTATTGCATCTCGGTGCGAAGCTTCAGATCTAGCGCGGACAACGGCTCGTCCAGCAGCAGAATTTCCGGCTCATTCACGATAGCCCGCGCAATCGCTACCCGTTGCCGCTGGCCCCCGGACATCTCAGAAATCTCCCGTTGCTCATAGCCATTCAAGTTAACGAAGCGTAGCGCCTCTTTAACCTTCTCAGTAATGTCCGCGTTCTTCATCTTCTTAATTCGCAAGCCGAATGCAACGTTCTCAAAAACATTGAGATGCGGAAACAACGCATAATCCTGGAACACCGTGTTCACCTGGCGTTTGTCTGCCGGAACTTCATTAATAACCTTGCCATGGAAATAGATGTTACCCATCGACGGCTCAATGAACCCTGCAATCAAGCGCAATATTGTTGTCTTACCACACCCTGACGGACCGAGCAACGTATAGAACTTCCCTCGTTCGATCTCAAAGCTGACCTTATCAAGGACTGTATCTCCGTCATAGGTCTTCGTCACATTTTCGAACCGAATTATCGTCGTATCATTCATCGTAGCTCGGTTTCCTCTTCTCTGGGTAGACATACCCTTTATTCTTATAATCTTCATTATACAAAAATTCGACAGTCCCACAATGATTATAGCTGACGGTATCCCTTTCGCTCAGGAATAACCCATGCTGCTTACCGGAAAACTCATTCTGGCGACGTTGCAAAACTCCTCATAAATGCCTGCTGTGCGGGTGAAAAAGCGTCCGGGACGCTCTCTAGTTTGCTGCCATCTAACTCCACGAGCGAAAACTCGCCCGAAGCTCCCTACAGTTCGGTGACACCTAACTGCGCCACGTAAAACTCGCACAACACTCCATAAAAAAAGGGAGATCCCCCTAGTTTACCCAAGGGTTCTCCCTTTTCCTGCGCAAACCTACGCCACAACCTCTGCAGCACCCAGCTGCAGCTGGTACATGGCGAAGTACTTGCCGCCTTGCTGCATCAGCTCGTCGTGATTGCCACGCTCCGTAATCACTCCGTGGTCGAGCACAAGAATCTGATCGGCTGCGCGAATCGTCGACAGCCTATGGGCGATGACGAACGTCGTCCGCCCACGCTTCAGTACATCGAGCGCTTCCTGGATGATCGCTTCCGTTTCCGTATCAATACTCGCCGTTGCTTCATCTAGAATCAAGATCGCTGGATCAAACGCGAGCGCCCGCGCGAACGAGATCAGCTGTCGCTGCCCCGCGGACAACGTGCTCCCTTTCTCGATCACCGGCTCATCCAACCCACCCGGAAGCTGCATAAACATTTCATATGCACCAACATCGCGTAGCGCTTGCTCCACTTTTTCCCGTGAAATAGATGGATCATCCAAACTCACGTTCGAAGCGATAGTTCCCGTAAACAGGAATGGATCCTGCAGCACGATACCCATATGATCCCGAAGCTGCTGCTTAGACAACTCTCTCACATCGATGCCATCCACCGAGATAACTCCGCGTTCCACATCATAGAACCTGAACAGCAGATTTAGAATCGAGCTCTTACCTGAACCCGTATGCCCTACTAGAGCAACGGTCTCCCCTTGCCGAGCACGGAAAGTAATGTTCTTCAATACATCCTCACCCGGCTTGTAGCCGAACGAGACATCCTCGAAGCTTACGTTTCCTTTGTAGCGCTCCATCCGCTGATCTGATACCTCGATGCCCGGCTCATCCAGCAGTGTGAATACGCGCTCCGCAGATACGCGGGCAACCTCCAGATTCGAAAGCTGATTGACGATCCCGACAATCGGATTCATCATCCGATTCATATAGTCTATGAAGGCGTACAGAACACCAACCGTAACAGCCGTACCCAGAAAATCACCTGCGAACATCCAGACAACAGCAATAAATAGCACGTTCCGGAGAACATTGACCAGGTTGTGGGATGTGACGGAGTTCAGAGTAAGCAATTTATTCTGATATTTGTAATAATCGTCGTTCATTTCGTGGAACTCGTTCATCGTTTCCTTCTCTTTACGGAACGCCTGAATGATCGGCATCCCTTGGATCGACTCGTTAATTATTCCGTTAATATCGCTCAGTCGCGAACGAATGACATGATTATATTTAGCCGCAAACTTGCGGTAAACAACGATCCACACGTACAAAATCGGAATGAACGGAAGTGCGATCAACGCAAGGTTCGTATCGAGCAAGAATAGTGCTCCAATAATAGCTGCAATATAGATGATCCCAGAGAAAAAGTTCGCCAGAACCGACACGTATAGCTCACGGATCGCTTCCGTATCATTCGTAACCCGCGCCACAACTTTACCTGCCGGCAAATTATCAAAGTACTGCACAGGCAAACGCTGAATATGGCGAAAAACATCATTGCGCATCTTACGGATAATCCGGTTTGCAGATACCTGTAGCAGTAATCTCTGCCAATAGGCAAGTACCGCACCAATGAGTAGCAATCCAACATAGCTAATGGCTAGCATGAAGATGCTACGGAATTCCGGCTTATAAAATTCATATGTCTCGCCCTTGGAAAGCTTATTGGCGGGATATAGCTGCGTGCCTTCGTCCTCTCTTTCGATGGACAGCTGACCGTTGCTAAACGTCCGCTTTCCTGTATTTGGAACGCCTACAGAGTCAACAAAGTAGTAGCTACGCCCGGATTGCAGAACTCGCACTTCTCGGCCTTTGTCTTCTCCCTCCGCCCAGTGATCCGCTCTTTTATACCAGCCGCCGTCATAGGAAACTGCATACTTCTCGTCTTGCTTCGTTTCGTACCACGGCTTTTCGATACCCATAATATTCGTATCAATCATCCGTTTCGCTAGGAAAGGACCAACTAGCTCAACGCCTACAGCAACCAATAACAGTACAAGCGCCAATAGAATTGGCTTTTTGTAATTTAAAGCGTATTTGAATAACCGTTTACCGTTGTTTTCCATGAATAATTGTCACCTACATTTCCTCTTTGACTCTCTACATTAGCATTCGTCTCTCTATACGTACTTCCAACCTTTTATCTATGAGTTCGGTACATCTATTTAAGCTTCAACGACAGATGCTAACTGCTGCCGATCATATTGCTCCTTATACCAGCCACCAAGTTGCAATAGCTGCTCATGCTTGCCTTCCTCCACAATTCGGCCTTCATCAAGCACGATGATCCAATCCGCATGCTGCACCGCAGTTAATCTGTGGGTCGTAATGATTGTTGTCTTGCCTGCGCGTTCACTGCGAATCCCTTCCAGAATCTCTGTCTCTGTCTTGGCATCAACTGCCGACAATGCGTCATCGAGCATGAGAATCTCCGGATCGGCAATTACCGCTCTCGCGATGCTGACACGCTGCTTCTGCCCGCCAGACAATGCCACACCTTTCTCACCAACGAGCGTCTCTAAGCCTTCAGGGAGAAAAGCAACATCCTTACGGAACGATGCCAGCTCAAGCGCCCGGTTTAACCTGTCGTCCTCTTTGGCTTCATCCGTTGTTCCATACCAGATGTTCTCACGGATCGATTTACTGAACAGAATAGGCTGCTGAGGTACGTAACCGATCCAGCTCCGAAGCGAATTGAGTTCAAGCTCAGTCAAGGAGACTTCGCCTATTGTAAGTTTGCCGTCTCCCATCGGATATTCACGCAATAACTGCTTAAGTAATGTTGTCTTCCCGCTTCCCGTTCGTCCCACAATCCCAAGAGTCTGGCCTCTACGAAGCGAGAGTGAAATATCGACGAGGTTGTCGATCGACGAGGAAGGATATCGGAACGTGACTCGGTCGAAGGTGATCGACTCCGGAACCTCCAAGGAGATTGGTGCATCAACTTCCACCACGTCTTCCTTCACACCTAAGGTCTCATTGATTCGATCTAAGGAGGCATTACCACGTTGCATGATGTTAATCAGCTCTCCGATAGCGAACATCGGCCAGATGAGCATCCCAAGGAACATGTTAAACGACACCATCTCACCCAGTGTAATTTCTCCCTTGAACACAAGTACTGCTCCATAACACAAACCGATTAAGTAACTTATTCCGACCAAGATTTTAACCGTTGGCTCGAACAGCGCATCGATCTTGGCGACTCTAATATTTTTGTTAAACACATCGTCCGTAGATTTTCTGAAACGATCCCGATCCGCTTCTTCTTGAACGAAAGCTCGGATTACCCTAACACCGGATACGGATTCAAGCACTTGATCATTCAGATTACCGAAGGCATCCTGCGATTTCATGAATCGGTCATGAATCTTCTTTCCGAAATGCTGCATAAGCAGTGCCATGATCGGCAGAGGTAACAATGCGGCAAGCGTTAGCTTCCAACTGATCATTCCCGCCATCACGACGAGGATCGTCAACATAAACAAAGTGGAGTCGATGAGCGTTAAAATACCAAAGCCCGCCGTTACCGACACCGCACCGAGATCGTTCGTTGCCCGGGCCATTAAGTCGCCTGTGCGATTACGCTCGTAGAACGTTGGATTCATTTTCAGCAGATGTCTCATTAGACGGGAACGAAGTAGACGCTCCAGTACGAATGCACCGCCGAATAGTTGATATAGCCAGATATAAGACAGTACGTAACTGGCCACCGTTAGCCCTCCCCAGAAGACTAACAGCTCGGTCAGCTTACCCGATGTCAATGTCTCCTGACGGATTCCGTCAATCGCGACCCCAATGAGCTTCGGAGGAATGACATCAATAATGCCCACAATACACAGCAGCACGATCGCTATGGTGTACCTCTTCCAATGCATCCGGAAAAACCAGCTTAATTTTTTCAATACGATAAACATATTTATGTGTTCACACCCTTCTAAATGAGGAACAAAAAAGGCATACCGCCGTAAGCGATACGCCCTCAGAGGATAGTTACCCGATCCCCTGCCGCATACGGTGTCAAAACCGATCAAGAAGACCGCTTCTACACCGAATGAGATAAAAAAGGCGCACGATTACGTCACCGTAACCATACGCCTCACAACGTTAGCTTAGAGAATCCACCATTCTCTAGTCCGTTAGTGATTGTTAGCGAGAGGGTTACGTCCATGTCCAGCAAATGCTCTGCCAAATGGCTTATTAATGCCACCGTGATATCCGTTTCTCATGTTCGTAACCCCCCTTCCGTTCATCAAAGTATATTTGTCACTTTACCATCGTCCCCTAAAAGTTGTCAACGGGCAAAGCAGAAATATTTATAAGTTTTTTACAAAAGTGTTTTTTATTTATGTTATCCCCCTGTGTTTCTCTCCTTCTACAAACCTGTTTAGCGAGCTCTGAGCCCACCCAAATATAAATAAACCTTGAAGGGCACGAAGCCCATCAAGGTTCTAAGAAACTCATATTTAAGCTATCTGATTTCAAGCTACTTATACAACCAATACTTCTGCCTTGCTCTCGCACCATATGCAGTTTACGGGTGGAGTCCAGTCCGAAAATGACGTCTCATCTAGACTGAATAGATCTGGCGCATCCTCATATTCATCTACGAATTTGTCGATTGCAAGCTCGACATGCTCACGGCATACACAATACATCGATTTATTCCCTTCTAGCTCGCTTCTGCTACTTCATCTTATCGTTCTTCCTGCTCATCTACTTTTTCGACAAGCTTAACTTCAAGCGTACTTTTCTTTCCATCTCGGTAGTAGGTTACCTTCAACGATTCCCCGATTTTTTTCGAATTATACAAATATTTGCGAAGATCCATCGTACTATCAATCGCCTTGCCATCAAGCTCAACAATAATATCATTAAATGCCAAGCCTGCATCAAGTGACGGTCCAACAGACTCTAGCACGATTACACCATCCGTGACACCCTCTGGAATAACAGGTACTGCTACCTCGAACTCTTCGCTATTATCCGTCGATTGTTCTGCATCTTCCTCATCGTTGTCTTCTGCCAGTGGGCTATCGAGATATAATCCCAAGTCCATCGTGTAGACACCCATATAAGGTCGGATCACTTTGCCTTTATCCAGAAGCGCATTGATAATCGGCATTGCATTATCGATCGGAATAGCAAAACCAATGCCTTCGACACCCGTGTCGGCGACCTTCATACTGTTGATGCCAACAAGCTTGCCATTCAAGTCGACCAATGCTCCACCGCTATTGCCTTGATTAATCGCCGCATCAATCTGGATGACTTCCTGCTCCCAATCGTAATTACCGTCCTGATTGATCGATATAGGAATTATTCTTTTCTTATTCGAAACAATGCCTTGTGTTAACGAGTCCCCGAAGCCTAACGGATTACCTATGGCAATGACCATCTCACCGTCGCGCAGCTTATTGGAATGGCCAATTTCAGCGACTGTATCGATACCCGCGTCGTCCACTACCAATACCGCAAGGTCCGTGAGGATATCTTCGCCGATAATTGTCGCTTCTTTCGTTTCCCCATTAACCAGAACCGCCTGAACTTCCCCTGCATCCTGGACGACATGAGCATTCGTGATAATGTAAGCTTTACCGTCTTTCTTCTGAAAAATAACGCCAGAGCCCATGCTCGTATTATACGGTAGCTCGCCTTCTTCTAAATCTCCTTGCATCTCCAGAGCCTGTTTTGTCACATTGATGATACTAACAACCGCAGGTCGCACCTTCTCAGAAGCGGATATAATCCGTTCCGATGTTTCTACCAGCGCTTGCCCTCCCGCCAGTGCCGGCTTCGCCTCAGGCTCCGCCGATCCTCCATTGTTCAGAAGTACAAATAAGAACACAACAATTATCGAAGTGGCAAAAGACGAAATGAAAGCAACACGGAACATAGACCCTTGGCGCAACCCTCTAAACTGTCGGGAATTGGACCCCCTCACATTGCGTGAGCGCCTCTTCACCCGTGTAGAGTAGAAATCATCATCGAACAAACTCATGGTCATGCACCATCCTTCTAGGGGACTATCCCGTTCCCCTCGCCGCAGCGGATCTTCCTCTTAATCATAATAACTAGTTATTTAACTTCTATACTAAACGTTTCTAAAATAATAGGAATGTTTATTAAGGTTTTGACTAGAATAGTAATAGAATGAGAGAAGACAAGCAAGTACTTTCTCCTCATAATCCTAATGTAAAGAAAGGAAGGAAATCCAATGAAAACAACAACGCAACACGGATGGCAATTTCTTAATCTAGCTTCACAAGTCTCAGATATGAAGCATGACAATTACAGACAGCTGCTTGCAATTAGCACTCTCATAGAACTCATGGTGGAGAAGGGTCTTCTGACTGCAGATGAGATCAGAGAGAAGTCCTCACAGATGGAAGCTGAGCTCGACAGACAGCTGCTGTTATAAGCTGTATTCTTGACGGACCGATTACTTAATAACATCCCACATAGTAGGTCGGTCATAATACGTATCGCACAGGACAAATTCATCTTTTTGAAAGAAACAACCATTGTCTTCTAATACTGTATTCACAGTTAGTTTGGCTAACTCCATTAAGTTGTGCTCTTGGCTTAAATGAGCTAAATAAACTCTACGCAAGCTTCCTGTCAGCAAGCTACATAACGCATCACCAGCAGCCTCGTTAGATAAATGGCCGGTGTCGCCTAGGATACGACGCTTAATGTTCCAAGGATATCTGCCCATTCTTAACATGTTGACATCATGATTGGACTCTAGCACCATGACGTCCGAATTTTGCAGCTGGCTCATCACCTTGTCACTCACATAACCAAGATCTGTTGCTAGACTTAACTTCGCTCCATCGGATAGGAAACAATAGCCCACAGGCTCGATAGCATCATGTGAGATGGCATACGATTCGATCCGTAGATCGGCAATTTCCATTACACTATCGGACGGCAATATTTTACGCTGCTCATCGGGAATTTCACCAATTGTTCGCAGCATAGCTCCCCAGGTTTTCTCATTCGCGTAAATAGGAAGCTTATGCCTACGTGCAAAGGCTCCCAGGCCTTTAATATGATCAGAATGCTCATGTGTAACCAATATAGCATCCAGGTCTTTGCCGTAAATCTCTCTTTCTTTCATTAACTCTTCTATTTTTTTGCCGCTTAAACCAACATCAACAAGTACGTTTGCCGAATCCGTAGATACGACTGTCGCATTGCCGGTTGATCCACTGGACAGTACTGTGAATCGAAGTCCCATGATCGCTTTCTAGTCCTCTCCCCAGCGAGTTTCCCAATCCCTTCAACACACAACTGTGCCTACTGGTTAACGAGAGCGTCGCCTTTTTCTGTCGTGACTTCTGCACTAAATGCATTCACATAATACACTTCTTCGCCATTTTCTAGCAAAACCCTCCATGAAGGCTTCGAAACTTGTGTTTCTGCATCTTCAAATATTTCCCCATGATACCCTAATCGAATTTCCTTGACGACAGAGCCTGCTGGTAAGTTGGTTTCAATGACCTTGGCTAATGCCTTCGCTGCAGGCAGCACCTGCTGATCCTTATTTGTCGTCGAAGAATTGATCTCAATAATATCCTGTGTATAGGTTTTGATTTTTCGCTCACTATAAAATAACTTCAAGTGGATATCGAATATCGGCCATTCACCTTCCATCCGATTAAAGGCAAAGAAAACACCTTCACGACTACCCAGTTGATCTAGTTTATAACTGCTAAGCTCTGGAATAACTCCACCAAGTGATTTAATGAGCTCCTCTTCGAAAACAATACGCGACTCCGGAGAAGGATTAATCGGCTTTTGATCAAGAATACGATTCCCTGCAAGATGCTTGATACTGTAAGTCAAATCACGCATCGCCGGTGTCTCTGTCGGAATCTTCGCATTATCATCCACGATAATGTTGTTTTCACGCATGAACTGTAGCGTCTCAGGAGGGAGGGAGGTCCAATTCACCACTGTGTTTAATCTCTCGCGCCATTCCGTCCATAGTTGATAGCCCAGAATAATATTAAGCATGAGAAAAGCAAATATCAACACGCTTTTGGCTCGTCTCCAGTCCATCCCGCTCCCCCTCTCGATCCTTCACCATTAATCGTTATTTTAATTTGCAATAACCGGGCTAGAGTCTGCGACAATAACGACCTCACCGCTAGCTAGTCTCGCCGCCCATACTGGACTCAATGTAATCGTATCCTTCTTCAGAACCGGTCTGAGTGCTGGGAACAGGGCTTCAACGTTCTTACCACTAGAGGCCATTTCCTTAAGGGTAGACCGTAGGATATCGCCACCAGGCAGCTGTCTGCTACGTTTGTTACTGATATCCTTGTCAAGCACGACGAGAGACCGATTATAGGACGATACGCCCCCTTGCTGCATCGTAAGCTGGATAAACCCAAAGTTCATTAAGCTGTCTGAGACAATGGGCACATCTCTGTAATATTGCTGGAAGCGGACGTTTAAACTGCCGGTTTCCGAAGTCGTTTCCTTAACGAACTGGTGCCTTCCGTTCCAACCCCCATGCTCATTTACGAAACTAATCGCAGCCATAACGTTATCCATCATGTCGTTGCGGCCTTCTGTACGCGCCACAAGGTCGGTGAAGGATAACCATGTGCCATCCTGCTCGACCTTAAGCCCTCGCTTGCCATCGGTATAGAACTGGGCCGACTTACTATTTTGTATCGTTTTTGTAATTCCGGGATCGAAGAACAGATTGTCCTGCATTTGCTCCGTCGTATATCGATCAAATGCAACATCCATCTCGACGATTCTTGACGACGACTTCTCCGGGATATAGAGATTGCCATCTTGTGTCGTATACGGATCCCAATACTGACCGAAGCCTACGTAGCCTTCAACATCGCCAATCGTCAAATCTGCACGTTGTGCTTCATAGACGAAGCGGCCATCCGAGCTGAAGAAGAATGTCCGAACTTCGTCGCGGACTTTACTCGTGTAGATCCAGATTCGATCAATGGAATCTCCGAAGAACAGGAAGTCGCTATCAATCTGAATCTCACCCCGCTGGAGTAATTCAAAGGGAATCGGTCGGCCAAAGCGTAGCTCAATCCCTTGATTCTCCCTCCTAATTTGGTTCCAATCTACAGTGTTAACGGGAGCTCGCTGCATACCTTTGAATACGCGGCTTTTCAGCTTTGTCAGAATCAAATCATAAAACGGACCCGTGCTAGGATAGAATACCGTATGCTTGTCATTACCCAGATGGAGGACGAGCTGCTCAGGAAAGATCAGATTTTTAGCCTCTTCCTCCGTCCCGAGTAGCTCCGTCTTTACATAATTTAACTCGGTCTTTTCCTTCGTCTCCATGAAAGGCTTGCTGTAGGCTAGGAAGTAACTTTGAACAAGACTAACAGCCACCAGCAAAAATAGGATAAACGATTTCCCCTTCTCGATCATGCGGTTTCACTTCCTTCCGGCACAATCGGTAGCAGAACCGTTACGACGGTACCCACGTTTGATTCAGACTCAAGCGTAATGGACCCGCCATGGGCTCGAACAATTTCCCGGGCAATTGATAAACCAAGCCCTGTGCCGCCCATATTCCGCGAGCGGGCTTTGTCCACTCGGTAGAACCGTTCAAATATCCGAGCCAAATCCTTCTTGGGAATACCAATACCCGTATCCTTAATGGCAATCGCTAATTGTCCCACATCATTACCCTTTGCTGAAATATCAATTGAGCCACCGTCAAGCGTATATTTAATCGCATTGGAAACGAGATTGTCCAGCACCTGATCAATTCCATCTCGATCTAACCATGCTGTCTCTTGCTTATTCTCAACCTTAACCGAAACAGTAATTGCCTTCTGACGCAGTTGGAAAGAAAACCGATCTACGACTTCCTCTAGCATTTCAATCAAATCGATCTTTTGGCGGCGCAGCTGATTACGGCTAGAATCAAATCTCGATAGGTGGAGGAGATCCGTAACGAGGCGAATCATCCTTTCCGTTTCACTACGGATAACCCCTACAAAGCGGTCAGCGAGCGGGGGCTCGTCCAACGCTCCATCATCTAAGGCTTCAGCATAACTCTTAATCGTAGTAAGTGGGGTTCTAAGCTCATGGGAAACATTCGCTACGAACTCCCGCCTCGATTGCTCTAGCTTCTCCATCTCCGTTACGTCATGTAGCACCGCAATTACACCGGCTACCCCTTTATCCCGACTACGAATAGGCGTGAGTGTCACTCTAAATACCAAATCCTCTTCCTGATCATCCAAGTCCCGATTAAGCAGCAAAGATGACTCTTGTCCTTGAAGCGTGTTTGCTATTGGATCCTTTTCTATACCCAAGGCTTCGGATAATGTCGCTCCATCCTTTAGCTCAGTAATACCTAGCATTCCTCTAGCCCTTCGATTGGTTACAATAACCTGTCCCAATTCATCCGTAGCCAAGACGCCATCACTCATATTCGCGAGAATAGAAGACAGCTTTTCCTTTTCTTCCTCATTAATAGATAGAGCATCACTCAGACGATCGGTCATATCATTGAACGCAATGCTAAGCTGCCCAATCTCATCCTGCCCGAACACCGGCACTCGTTCATCAAACCGCCCCTCGGCTACCGCAGTGGCTTGCCGAGTCAACGCTTTGATCGGTGATGTAATCGTACCTGCAAGCAATATTCCAAGTATAGCCGTAAGTCCAAGCGCAATTAAGGTCGCGGATGCAAATATTCGATTGATCCCTTCCATCGTCTGGTATAGATCTTTCATGGATGCGACGATGTAAATGGCTCCCACAATCTTGCCGTTACTGAATATAGGCTTAGCTATAACTTTATTCCGTGTGTTGTCCTCATCAATAAACTCTTCCTCGTTATCCCGTACACCCTGAAGCGCACGGCTAACAAGCAGAGACGTATTCTTGCTTCCAATATTCGTTTGTTGAAGCTGATTAGAAGTAGCGAGTACCTTCCCGCCAGCATCTAGCACTTGAATCTGTGCACCATTGATCGTATCAAAGCTTCTCATAACTGTACTCAGCATCGCTTCGGTTCCTGCTTGAGCGTTAGCATCCTTATTGCTGTCCGACGATAGACTTTGCCCGGATAAGACAGAGGTTAGAAGGTTCGCCTGATCATTTAAATTACTTGTGAATGAATTAATCAACGAGGTTTTCATCGTACTGATGAAGTACACACCGATCAACTGAACCGCGATCAGAATGAGCAGCAGCACCATCATTATTAACTTAACCTGAATGCTGCGGAACAAACGAACGCCTCTCATCCATAATGACCGCCTGTCATCTTCGGATTACGTACCAAATAACCTAAGCCACGTCTGGTCATAATGATCTCTGGTCGACTAGGATCGTCTTCAATCTTCTCTCTTAGCCGACGAATCGTTACGTCAACCGTACGCACATCTCCGAAATATTCGAAGCCCCACACCGCTTGCAGCAAGTGCTCACGAGTCATGACCTTCCCGCTATTCTTAGCGAGATAATGAACAAGCTCAAACTCTCGATGAGTAAGATCAAGAGGTTGATTATTCTTATAGACAACATACATATCCGTATCGATAAAAAGATTATATAACTTTAAGCCTTGTCGTTCTGCTTCTGGTTGTGCTTCTTCATCCGTTCGAGCGGATTCCACCTTGCGTTGTCGGCGCAAATGCGCCTTCACCCGAGCAAGTAGCTCGCGTGTACCAAATGGCTTCGTCACATAATCGTCGGCACCCAGCTCAAGCCCCAACACCTTGTCGATCTCATTGTCCTTAGCCGTAAGCATAATAATGGGCGTAGAAAGACGTGTCCGCACTTCACGGCATACATCCATGCCATCCTTAATTGGAAGCATCAGATCGAGTAAAATCAAATCTGGCTCCTCTTCGAATGCAAGCCGAACTGCAGCCTCGCCATCGAATGCGCAGATGACCTCGTAGCCTTCTTTTTCAAGATTAAATTTGAGAATATCCGCAATCGGTCGTTCATCATCAACGACTAGTATTTTACCTAACATCTACGTCACCGCCTTCCGCTTCTCGGAAGCTAATCTCTGCTATCTATCTTACCATATTGCTGGCAAGAGCCCAATGGCGTTTCGTGGCAGTCGACCGCTCAATCTCGAACAATATAAAGAAAGGCCTTCCCGAGTCCGATAGGAACTGCGAGAAAGCCTTTATGTTATAGATAGCTTGTCGGATTCTTAAGCTTGCCATTTAGATAAATTTCGAAATGAAGGTGGGTACCCGTTGATCTTCCTGTGCTACCCATAATGCCGATAACATCGCCCTTCTCGACGATCTGGCCTTTCTTCACCTTAACGCTCTTCATGTGGCCGTAGACGGTTTTGAATCCATTATTATGGTTAATAATAATTGCATTCCCTAATCCACCCGACTTGTAGCCGGCAAACTCGATAACACCTTCGTCAGAAGCCAAAATATTTTTACTACCCGTCATGTCGATGCCCTTATGCATCCGGCCCCATCTTGAACCCTGGTAGCTTGAAATCCGAGCGCCTAGCACTGGCCAAGAGAACTTACCAGAGCCTTCACCGCGAATGACCTTAGTCCCCTTCAGAATGCGGGTCGAGACCGGTGCTTTAAGTATTTGCTTATCGATCTGCTCTTCTTCGATAAGCGAACCGTTCCGTTTGATCAAACGGTAGGTCACTTGCTGCTTGCCTTCTGTACCTTCACGAAGGACCTTCTGCTGACCTAGCTTCATAGAGTCGCTCTTCTCATATTCGATCGGCGGCTCAATCACTTCGATCTCCGTCACTTCTTCTTCAGAATTGACATTCAAAATTGGAGGCTCTTCTTCCGATAGATCCAAGACATCTCCAATTTTAATACTATCGTTCTTAATCCACTTGTTGTTCTGGTAAATAAGCTCTTCGCTAATGTCGAGCTTCGAGGCAATGCAGCCTATGCAATCGCCCTTCTTAACCGTGTATTTCCTAGGAATAGGCTCTCCCTCAGTAAGCTTGAGGAACAAGTCATCTGGATCAGATAGCTTCGAAGCATCAATATCCGCCGTGACCGTCTCAACCTTCTCTACGAAGCTTACGGATGTCACAACCCTTGCTGGTTTAGCATCTGCCGATGCAGTCGCAGGCGTCGCACCTGATTTAGCAGATAAAGTCTGAACTTCGGTAGCAGCCTTCTTAGCAATTAAACTAGCAGGAGCATACTTATTCTTCACTCTCTGTAGTAGCTTCTTAGCCGTTGCCTCATCGCGAACAATACCTACTTCCTCACCATCCACAACTACCTTCACACCGACAGGATGAGTTTGAAGCATACTACTAAGTTGCGTCAGCGTGGCTTCATCATCCGTTTTCTTCTTGTAAGCCCTTTCAAGCGTATAGCTGACCTGATCTTTATTCAGCACCAGGCGTACAGGGCTGTCCCCATTCTCCAATTCGGAGGCTTTAGCCGTCAATAATTGCTCGACCTTCTCCTCGCTGCTAACTTCTCCTACTGGCTTACCATTAAGAAGAACGTTATAGTATTCGACGCTATGGGCTTGCACATATTTATACCCACCGATTCCGACTGCAATAAGTGCGGCGATGCCACATGCGGTCACTACGAGAGGCTTACGATATTTGTGGAGTATATTGCTACGAATAAGCTGCGATGGTTTATCGGATTTGAACTTACCTTTCAATTGCGTGAACCGAACATTCCGGATAGTTTGCCTAGTGGCAGTGACGAATTTCCGGATCCGATCCATTCCCCTGAAAACGGCCATGATCTTCTCCTTTTCCCTTGCTTTCGATGATCTTTCCCCGGATATGGCAAAAGCTTGTGTACCTCACTTTAGCATAGGTCTGATTAATCTATCAACCATTTGGCCGGATTAGAATTATGAAAAATGGAAAGAGCCACCGGTTTACGTCCCCGATGGCTCATGTTATTCTGAAGTTATTTTACTCCAAAGAGTCTTCTGTAGCAGGTTGTTTTTGACCTTTGAGTAGTTCAGTCATCTGAATATACTCTTGGTCAGATAAGGAAGATTTGAGCATGCTTTGAACCTGAACTAGCTCTTCGGATGTCAGGCCATCCTTCAAGGAATCCGATAGCTGCTTAAGCTGCTCTGGGTTCAATTTGGACACGACCATAGCATACAACGATTGTCTTTCCTCATCTGTAAGCTGACCCATTGCGATATCTTCGTTAAACGCAGGGACCGCATCTACCTGTCCACCATTATCTGTATTCGTACTTTCGTCGACCTTTGGTTTTACTACTGTATCCCCTGTGGGTGCAGCTTCCTCCTGGGTCGCATTAACCCCATTCCCCGTTGGCACCTGAGTAGCTTCACCCACCTCTTGCGTTTTGGGGGGCGAGCTTTCTATAGCATCACTATCATCTATTGAAGCTGGTGGCTTGCTCACTGAAGCCTCCACTTTCGGACTCTTCTCCGCACCCCACAGTGTTCCCCATACTCCTGACAAAGCAATAGGCTGTAGATCGATTGGTATACCTAGCTGCTTAACTACTGTTTCCATATAGCTGTTCACAATATAACCCGTTGTCCAAATACATAAGAAGCTGAGCAGCAAAGCTGTCGCTCCCATCCGGATCACCCAGCTTACCCACTTAAACATTCCTTTACCTCCTGCTATGCCGTTTTCATAGTTTTAGTATGGGCAAACCTCCTTCTAATCATTCCTATTGAATTTTTATATCTTTCAAATAGCCCTTTAATTCAAACAGACTTCCATTAGAAAAAAGAAGCATTCAAAGCCGCGATCACGTGGTTTTGAATGCTTCTTTGCTATTATCACTCTGCCAACGTTCTGCTAGCATGCTGATATCAGTTACGCAGCAGCTTCCGTCCTAACTTGCGTGCTCATCTTCCGTTGTTTACGGGAGCGTCTAAAGTAAAGCAGTTCGTACATAACAGGAACAACGACCAGTGTAAGAAGCGTGGAGCTCGTGAGACCACCAATGACGACGACTGCAAGCCCGCTTGAGATTACGCTTCCGCCACCAAGACCAATGGCCAGCGGCATCAATGCACAGATTGTGGCTATTGCAGTCATAAGGATTGGACGCAATCTTGTTCCTCCCGCTTCGATGAGGGCTTCACGGATCGTGAGACCATGCTCAATCTGTTGCTGTACACGCTCAATTAACACGATCGCATTCGTCACGACGATACCAATTAGCATTAGGAATCCGATCATGCTAGAGAGGGATAGTGGTTCGCCTACGATAACTGTACCAGCCAAGCCACCTATCAGTGCGAAAGGTAAGGAGAACAATACAGCAAGAGGGGCTCTTCCTTCACGGAAAGCGACGACCATCACGATGTACACCATACCTACGGCGATAAGCATTGCCATAAGCATATCACTCATCATTTGTCCGACCTCTTCGTCGCTGCCTCCTAAAGAGTATTCTACTCCAGTTGGCAAGACTAGCTTTTCAAGTAATTTTTCTAACTCAGAATTCACTTTACCTGCATTCTTGTCTGTGATCTTCGCTGATACGGTTGCAAATTCCGAACCATTCTTGAATTGCAGCGTGCTAGGTAACTGCGTCTCTTTCACTTCTGCAATGTCTTTCACCTGGATATCGGTACCCATCGGTGTGTGTAGCTTCAAGTTACTAATATCCTCAAGAGAAGATATCGAAGCACCATTCAGTGATAAATATAGATCGCTAGCTTTCGAACCGTCTCCAATTCGCCCTGCATTTGTTTCCGTTAAGAACGGACGTAGGATCATCGAAGCTTGTGCTGCCGACAGTCCGTATTTAGCCGCATCCTTCTGCCGAACCTCGATTGCAATTCCTTTTGTTCCATCCTGAAGATTATTACTCACGTTATCGATACCTTGTAAGCCGTTAACGGTTTCTGTAATTTTCTCTGTTGCAAAACGAATATCACTTAATGATGAACCGGTCACGGTAATCGCGATGTTCCCCCCACCGCTCATATCATCTTTAATAAAGCTGAACTCCGATCCTTCAGGAACTTTGACTTGTGCGCTTACCTCATCTGCAAATTCATCCAAATCCGCCTCAGAACGAAGTCCGATAAACCAATCCGCACCATTGGAGACGTCGCTGACTAAGCCACCACCTACAGTAAGGTTTGAATTCTCAACGTCTTGGTTTCCGCGAATGATCACATCCAATCGGTCCGCTTCCTTCTTCACCGCATCAAGAGCAGTCCCCTTAGGCATCGTCATGCTAGCAAATATATATTTATAATCCGTTTGTGGGAGTACTACAACTCCGACTTTACCTGCGAATATCGGCACAAGACTTCCTAAGAAAAGCAATAAAGAGACGGTAATAACAATTGTCTTATGGCCTAGAGACCAATGAAGTACTCGCTTGTAGCCACGGCTCATCGCGGATTCTTTCGTTTCTGCTAATTTAGCATTCTTCATTAGTGCCCATGCCATTAGAGGAACGACGGTAAGAGCAACTAAAAGTGAGGATATTAGCGCAAACCCGACCGTTAAGGCAAATGGGCGGAAGAAACCGCCGATCATGCCCTGCAATAATCCTAAAGGAGCGAATACAGCAACCGTCGTTAACGTCGAAGACGTAATCGCACGACCCACTTCCGCTGTTCCCGATAAGATCAAATCCTTGCTAACCTTCTCACCTTTCATTCGGCGTACAATGTTTTCAATGACCACGATACTATCATCGACAACCCTACCCGTTGCTACAGCCAACCCACCCAGGGTCATAATATTGAGTGTGACATCCGTGAAGGTTTTCAAGCAGATCATAGCGATCAGCATAGACAACGGGATAGATACGATAGCGATCAAAGTCGCCCGGAAATTCCTCAGGAAGAACAGAATCAAGATTGATGCGAACAAAGCACCTAATGCACCTTCACGAGCAAGTGTATTTACGGATTCCTTCACGTCCGTAGCTCGGTTATACAAAACAAGCGATTTCACTTGCCCAGCTTGATCCGCATCAGCATATACTTTGAGAACTTTATCAGATACTTCCACTGTGTTCGCGCTCCCAGATTTCACGATATCGAGCGACACACTTGGATGACCATTCGTCAGGCTAATCGTGCTCAGGTCTTTCCCTTGCTCGATTTGTGCGATGTCCGTAAGCTTCACGTCACCTGCCGGTGTTAAGCTCCATTCCTTCAATTGCTCAATCGATCTGAGATCTCCTTGAACAAATACAGGAAGCTTAGTCTCATTCAAAGTCGCTTCTCCCAGTGGCACACTTAGATTGTTAGCTTGCAGAGCCCCTATGACTTGCTCATAAGTAATGCCTTTCTCGGACATTTTTGGTGCATTCAGTCTGATATACACACCGTCATCTTTAAGACCTGTTACCTTTACTTCGTTAACACCTTCAATCGCTTGTAGCTCAGGAATAATTGATGTTTTGACGAGAGTGTTAAACGCCTCTTGCGATACCCCATCCTTAGCAGCCACAGTCGTATACATAATCGGCTGGTTAGTCGTGGAGAAGTACATGACCTCTGGTTTCTCAACTTCTTCAGGTAGCTGAGCATCGCCTAGTGCTTGCTTTACTTCCTCTTGTTTCTTCTTCATGTTGTCATTCGCGTTAAACTCAATCTGCAACATGGAGACACTATTTGCGGACTCAGAAGTAATATTTTTAACACCATCTACATTCCGTAATATTTTCTCGAGTGGCAATGTCACTTGATTCATCACTTCATTCGGAGCGGCTCCAGGGTACACAGCAGATACCATAATGCCAGGGAATTCGATTTCTGGTTGCTGCTCCTGTTTGAACTGCATCGTTGAGTAAACTCCACCAACTGCAATCAGAATAACAAGCAGGACGATTGCAACAGGGTTCCTCAGTGAAAAATTCGTAAAAAATTTCATTCGTGTTCTCTCCACTCTCTATTTTTAATACTTGCATATGCACTCCACATTTTGGAAGTCTACGGATTCAATTGTAATTTGTTACCACGGATCGCAACATGGTCTTAGGGTTGTTTTTTAACCTAGACCTGCGGCGGAGTACCATTAAGTCTAAGGGCTCGTAGTAGCACAGGTCCTAACGTGTTACGCGGTCCTTAGGGATAGCGGCGGAATGTTTATGTCGGAGACATATCCGATAAGTTTTAAGAGTTAGTTACTACCTAGGTGTCCCCAAAATGTATGCAACGTTCACTGTCAAAAAAAGTTACCTTCATTGAATCATAGTATTTAACCTTGGTTTGCGAAGGCCATAAAAGTGCCTTCGCTGAGCGAGATATCGGGTTGGGTGTGGACGAAGGCCATAAAAGTGCCTTCGATGAGCGAGGTATCGAGTTGGACTAGGACGAAGGCCATAAAAGTGCCTTCGCTGAGCGAGATATCGAGTTGGGTGTGGACGAAGGCCATAAAAGTGCCTTCGCTGAGCGAGGTTGGGTTGGGTTGGGTTGAAGCGAAGGCCACTTTTCCAATATAAAAAAGCCGCTCAGCGGATGATTACATCCACTAAACAGCTAGATATCTATGTTCGTTTATTCTCCGTAAATTGCAGCTACTTGATTCGTCTGCTCACGATTACGACCAACTGAGAAGATCGCGATTGGAATTCCAGTAAGCTCAGTAATCCTCTTAACGAAGTTCTGAGTTGTTTCCGGCAAGTCACTTAACGTCTTAGCTCCGGAAATATCCTCACTCCAGCCTGGAAGCTCCTCGTACACCGCTTCACATTCTTCCAGCAGCTTGAGGTTAGCAGGATAATGCTCCATAAGCTCGTCACGGAACTTGTATGCCGTACAAATCTTAACGGTCTCAAGTCCTGTCAGAACATCAAGGGAGTTCAATGACAATCCTGTAATCCCGCTCACGCGACGGGCATGACGTACAACAACCGTATCGAACCAACCTACACGACGTGGGCGTCCAGTAACTGTACCGTACTCATGGCCTTTATCGCGAATCCATTGACCAAGATCATTGTTAAGCTCAGTAGGGAATGGACCATCGCCTACACGAGTCGTATACGCTTTGGCTACGCCAATAACCTCTTTAATTTTCGATGGGCCAACACCAGATCCGATGCAAACACCACCTGCAGAAGGGTTAGAGCTCGTTACGTAAGGATAAGTTCCTTGGTCGATATCGAGCATAACGCCTTGAGCACCCTCGAACAATACCTTCTTACCTGCATCGATTGCATCATTCAGGATTACGGAAGTATCAGTTACGAACGGACGAAGCAGCTCTGCCAATGCCAAGTAATCCTTAATAATGCTGTCTGCATCTAAAGGGTCTCCATTGTACATCTGCGTAATGACTTGGTTCTTATCCGCAATAATACTGCGAGCCTTCTCTTCGAACGCTTCTGGAACCATGAGATCGGCGATACGAATCCCATTACGGGCAGCTTTGTCCATATAACAAGGACCGATCCCTTTACGAGTCGTACCGATTTTGTTGTCTGCCTTACGATCTTCCTCCAAGCCATCAAGCACAAGGTGGTATGGCATAATAACGTGAGCGCGATCGCTAATTTTCAAATTATCAGTTGAAAATCCGTTGTCGCGAATATATTGAATTTCCTCCACCAAAGCTCCAGGATTAATAACCATCCCATTGCCGATGACGCATAATTTGTTCTGATTAAATATTCCCGATGGAACCATCGTCAGCTTGTATTTTTTGTTCTCTATGAGGATAGTATGTCCGGCGTTATTACCACCTTGATAACGAGCGACGACATCTGCTTTATCTGCAAGAAAATCCGTGATTTTCCCCTTGCCTTCGTCTCCCCACTGCGTACCTACAACAACGACTGTTGACAATGCAATCCCTCCATCCGGAGTGTTCTGCACACCGGCATGATAACGCCACCCAGAATCGCAACTTGCGATCAGGCAGCATGAATAGTTTAGCAATTGAGCGTTTGGAAGTCAACGGAAAAACGAACAATCCCGCGACTGCCTATTTTAATGTTCGGAATTTAGTCTTGATTTAAGCTATTTAAGCACTGCCTGCATAGGCTTCGCTATGAGATCGATCAAGACTTACGAATTTGTTGAAATTTTTCAAAAATACCAGTTCTACCGTGCCTACTGGACCGTTCCGCTGTTTAGCAATAATAATCTCGATGATGTTCTTCTTCTCCGATTCCTTATCGTAGTAATCATCCCGATATAGGAAAGCAACGATATCGGCATCTTGCTCGATGGATCCGGATTCCCGTAGATCTGACATCATGGGACGTTTATCTTGACGTTGCTCTACGCCCCGTGAGAGCTGAGACAATGCAATAACTGGAACCTCTAGCTCACGGGCAATTTGCTTCAATGTACGTGATATTTCCGATACTTCCTGCTGCCGATTTTCCCCGGCTTTGCCGCGCCCTTGAATAAGCTGAAGGTAATCGATGAGAATCATACCCAGACCCTTCTCTTTCTTCAGCCTACGGCACTTCGCCCGAATATCGGAAACCGTAATCCCAGCAGTATCATCAATGTAGATTTGAGCTTCAGACAAAGCTCCAATAGCCATAGATAGCTTCTCCCAGTCATCCCCTTCGAGATGCCCTGTACGCATGCGTGTTGCATCCACATTGGATTCCGCACATATGATCCGCTGGACAAGCTGCGGCGCTGACATCTCCAAGCTAAAGATCGCAACAGTCTCCGAAGAGCGTACGGCTACATTCTGGGCTACGTTCAAGGCAAAAGCTGTTTTACCTACGGATGGTCGTGCCGCGACAATAATGAGATCATTCGGTTGAAAACCATTCGTCATCTTATCGAGGTCAATAAATCCAGAAGGTATACCCGCTACCCCGCCTTTATTGTTATACAGAAACTCAACCTTCTCGAATACTTCCATGAGTACATCGCGAATGCTGATAAACCCGGTCGCCGAACGACGACTCGATATTTCCATAATGCGTGCTTCAGCATCGTTAAGCAGAACACCCACATCATCTTCAGTCGCATAGCCGTTGGAAACAATTTGTGTCGCCGTGCGGATCAACCGTCTGAGAATGGACTTCTCTTCCACGATCTGAGCATAGTATTCCACATTTGCCGCCGTTGGAACCGAGTTCGCAAGCTTGGTCAAATACATGACCCCTCCGACCTCTTCCATCTGCCCTAGATCCTGTAGGCGAGCGGTTAAGGTAACAAGGTCGATCGGTTGATTATCATCATTAAGAGCAACCATCACGTCAAATATGCGTTGATGGGAGACGCTATAGAAGTCTTCCGCTTTAAGGCGTTCCATGGAGGCAATAAGCGCCTCCGACTCGAGCAAAATAGCACCGAGCACGGCCTGTTCGGCTTCTAGATTCTGAGGAGGCACACGATCGTATAGTAGCTGCTGATCCCCGCTTCCATTCATTGGGTCATTCCTCCACGACTTGTACGTTTAACGTGCCCTTTACGTCGGGATACACTTTCACGGTTACTTTCGTTACACCTAATACTCGAATTGGATCATCAAGCTCGATTTTCCGTTTATCAATCGAAATCTTCTGTAGCTCCAGAGCTTCAGCGATTTGTTTGCTTGTGATAGCACCGAATAACCGTCCGCCTTCTCCTGCCTTCGCTTTAATGACAACTGTCATCTCAGATAGACGTGCAGCTAGTGCTTTGAATTCATTCTTCTCGTCTTCCTTCTTCTTCAGAGCAGAAGCCGTCTGTTGATTTAGAGTCTTCTTAGCCCCTTCGGTGGCAAGTTGAACGACCCCTTTAGGCAATAGAAAATTGCGTGCGTACCCTTCAGACACTTCTTTGACCTCACCCTTTTTACCCTGACCCTTAACATCTTGCAAGAATATTACTTTCATTCGAATAACCCCTCTTCCTTCTCAAGATCTGTTAGTACTTGCTTTAACTTTGCTGCGACTTCCGTTACCGGTCCTTGAAGCTGAGCGGCTGCATTCGTAAAGTGCCCACCGCCACCAAGCCGTTCCATTACGATCTGGACGTTAATATTACCGAGCGATCTTGCACTCACACCCACTAAACCATCCTGCCGCAATCCGATGACGAACGAGGCTTTAATTCCCGTCATATTAAGCAGCGTGTCTGCCGATTGGGCGATAAGTAGCTGCGGCAATTGCTTGCTTGAATCGGCCACTGCTATCGCAATGCAATCCCGAAAGGTTTCCGCATTGCGAATGATTTCGGCTTTACGAATGTATTCCTCCAGGTCTTCCTTGAGCATCCGCTGTATAAGAGCCGAATCGGCGCCATTACGGCGAAGGAATGAAGCTGCCTCGAACGTTCTTGAGCCTGTACGGAAAGCGAAGCTTTTTGTGTCGACAGTAATACCCGCCAACAACGCTGTCGCTTCTCTTACGTCAAGCACAACACGCTCATGGATATATTGCAGTAGCTCCGTCACTAGCTCGCAAGTAGAGGAAGCATACGGCTCCATATAGACAAGAACAGCATCATCGATAAACTCTTCACTTCTACGGTGGTGATCTACAATCACGATCCGCTCTGTAGCTTGTAGCAGGCGTGGCTCGGCAACCATTGTTGCACGGTGCGTATCTACCACAACCGCTAACGACCTTTTGCCAATCAAGCCCAGCGCCTGCTCTGGAGAAATGATCCTTTTCATCAGCTTCTCATCTTCTTTAAGCATATCCATCATCCGCTGAATGGCGGGATTAATACCTTCCAGAACGATATAAGCTTCCTTCCCATACAATTGAGCAGCCTTCAATACTCCGATTGCCGCTCCGATTGCATCCATGTCAGGCATCTTATGACCCATGATAATAATATTATCGCTTTCCTTCATGAGGTCACGAAGGGCATGGGAGATTACCCTTGCACGCACTCGCGTGCGCTTCTCCACCGCATTACTCTTACCGCCATAGAAGCTTTGACGCTGACCGAACTTCACAACAGCCTGGTCACCACCACGTCCAAGCGCAATATCCAAGCTTCCTTGCACCAAATGTCCAAGCTCAATGACATTAGCTGCATCAGATGCAAAACCAATACTTAACGTCATCGGAAGCTTCTGCTCAATCGTGATTTCACGTACATCATCCAATAGCTCGAAGCGTGATTGCTCAAGCCCCTTAAGTGCAACTTGATTCGTAATGATCATATACCGATCGGAAGATAGCCGACGTAAGAGCAGTCCGTACTTCAGAGCCCATTCATTGATCTCACCTGTAACCTTGGATAACATCAATGCGCGCTGTTGCTCATCCATTCCTTGAGCGACCTCTTCGAGATTGTCCATCATGACGATCCCTAGCGCTAGCTTCTCTTCGTCATAGCGTTTCTTAATCATCCAACGTTCAGTGATATCCATGACATAGATAACGCGCTCGTTCGCTCGGAGCGACAACTGAAATACACGACCACTAATCGTAATCTCTATTGGTGCTTCCTTATCTTTACTAGGATGCTGGAGTACTGGAAAATGTGTGGCAAGCGTATCCCCAACAATGGAGGATCGACCTATTACGGTAGCAATGAACGCATTATGCCATTGAATTTCTTTTTCCTCGTTATAAATGATAATACCGAACGGAAGATGGCTTATGACTTCATTGCTAACGTTCTTAATCCGATGCGATAAGGTGAGTACATAATCGTCTAAATCCTTACGAAACGCTTTCTCCGCTAGTATAGCGTATACGGCGACAACTCCACCAAACAACAGTCCTAACAATCCGAATATCCATTGGTACCATGCGAGCGCAACAGTTAACATGAAAATAAGGACTAGTGCCCAGACAATATGCATACCGTGCCAACGCTGCGCAAGAAACTTGGGCATAACCACTTTCGCTCCCGTCTATTGGTGAGGGGGAGCAGGGTGCATTTCAAGCATCCTGCTCTCTGTTCCCACACTTTATTTCACGAAGTATTTGCGCAGCGGGAAAGCTGCGTCAATCAAACCAATAAATACGTAGAGCATAGGAAACACCAAAAATGGTATGCACATTAACAAAGGTACCACCTTGGGCCATTTCTTATTATCTGCAAGAAAGAAGAAAAATCCGATCGCTTGTATTATAAAGACAAATTGCAAGATGGGAACTAGGTTCGAGATGACGATTGTCCAATACCCGCTAGCCCCTTCCGATAGGCCGAAGCTTGCAATCATAGCAATTAAATAATACAGCACTAAGCTTCTAGGTACTCTCCACGTTCGTGCTTTCGGTAAGGCTGGCACTTCAATGGCTTCTTTCCGAAGAACAGCCCGTGACAACCCATGTGTTACGATTGTAAAGAGGAACGCCGATGTCAGAAGTAACATAGGCAGCATCATCATAATCGTATCCCCATAAGCTTTTGCGGAATCCACAGCCCAACCTGCATCAACCAAGTTTGCCGATTCAAACTGCTTAAAGCTATCCGTCAGCATAGCCACAAGTTCCGCTTTAAGGTTGATATCAAATAGCACGCTAAACAACACGAGCTCGAGCAATAACTGCGCTAGAACAACAACGAAGCCAGCCGTAATGGCGTTTCGAGCCGTTTTCCCCTTCTTGTACATATGCCCCATAACAAGCGATGGGACTAGGAAAAAGATGGCCAGCGTCACTACGATCGGACCAAATCCCCCTGATAAGAAGTAAGCGATAATCCCAATGGGGATTACATGTAGTACGAATTGCTTCGGGTTAAGCATTGTGTACAGGACAACGAACGGAGTCATCACTAGAAAAGTCGTAATAAAATTAAACGGTGACGCTAGGGTTAGCAGTAATACTACGGTCACTGCACTCCAAACCAGCGACTTCCAGCTCATATTCAATACATTCACCTCATGCGGATATGTTCGGACAGTTTGGCCTAATTTCACTGTCTCTGATGCAGAAGAACAGAAAACTGCAAACTTTATTATATCATAAAAAATGCACCCCACGGCAAACAGACGAAAACCCGGAAGCAAATGCCGCGACCGGGTTTTCCATAATCACATATCTACGATAAAGCAGCTTCCAACTTAAAGTCCGAGCCTTCTTTCGTCAGCTTCCATCCGTGCGCTTTCAAAGCCGAGAGGGGTACATAACTCCGATCACCAACGGATAACAGCTTATTCGTGGTAGCATGACCATCATCCCACACCGACTCATAGCCCCGCTCCAATATAAGCTCTCCTACTTGCGGCTTCGGAACACTAAGCTTAGTTGGCTTTGCCCCGCTCGTTATCGTAGCCTTGTGAGTAACCTTGTCCCACTTAATCTCATATCCAAGTGCTTTCAATGCCTCAAGATCAACATAATTTGCACTTCGATATTCCAGTAGGGTTGCTTGGCTCCCCTCCCAAGAGAGAGTTGAACCACCAGCTGTTACCCTAAGGAATTCACTTTTAATTGGCTCTCCTGCACGAATATCCTTATGGATACCTTGCTCATCTAAAGCCACTTGTCCGTTCACGAGCACATACTCGATACCCGCGGACACAATTTCCGGCTTCTCAACCGTGGACATATCGCTAATCTTGTCATAATCGAACACGACAATATCTGCGTCCATGCCTTTGGCAATGCGACCCTTCTTCTGCAAAGCAGGAGCTTGCTTCTCTAGCCGTTGCGCCGGCATAAGCGACATCTTAGCGATGGCATCTGAGAGTGAGATGACCTGCTCCTCACGAACATAGAGACCAACTGTCCTAGCAAAGGTTCCCGATGCCCTTGGGTGATTATTGAAGCCTGGTTCAAGAATCGCATCGCTGCCAATCATGACATAAGGTGCTTTAAGGGAATCAATAACATCCTGCTTCGGAATCGCATAGGCGACCGCAAGCTTGCCTTGCTTCTGGTATGTCCTGAACGATTCGGCTGTTAGCCGTTCCTTCGTCCCGGCAATCTGCAAGTCATTGTATGTAATGCGGAATCGGTCTTGCCAGCCTTCATCGAATCTTGCGGAATTCAAGTATGTACCCCAGTAATCATAAGGGTAAATACAAGACGTAATGTCTAAGCCTTCTGCGATGGCATCCGAAACCATCTTGAGCGATTGCGTCATGGAGAACGTTCCGCCCGTACTATTGATGTGATCAATATGTACCGCAGCGCCTGAAGCTCGAGCATAGCCGATCAATTCCTTGATCGCATCAATGTTCGTCCCCGGCTCTTCCATATCTGAGTACCTGGCGTGAAAGTAAACAGGAACATTATACTTATACGCCAGATTCATCATAGGTAATATTTCCTTATCATTAACACCAGGTACATATTCCAAACTGAACGAAAGCCCGAGCACCCCATTGTTGAGTGCTTTCTCTGCCTGATCTACCAACGTTTGCGTTTGTGCTGGCTTAGCTGTATCGTAGCGGCTCAGCTTGAACTGATTGCGAGCTTGTGTGTAGAAGAACGATGCACCGAAGTGTACAGGCGTTTTGTTACGCGTGTAGTAGGGATACCACTTCTCCGGACTAGCCGTTCCACCATGCATGGCCGTATTTGTTGTTACACCATCCGCAATCTTGTTCCATACCCCAACCGGATTTGGGTCATACGACAGATTGTCGATGAATCCAGGTGCAACAACTAACCCTGTTGCATCAATTTCCCGTTTGCCTTTAAGCTTCTGATCTGTGACCAGAACGATTTGACCATCTTGAACGGCTACATTAAGTCCTTCACGATCAAGCTTGGTCTCTGGATTAATCACCCTACCATTCGAGATGACCACATCATAAGTTTTGCCTAGCTCAGAAGCCGTCGGCTGATCAATTGCAGCCTCTTCCTCTGTAACTGGGATAACCGTTGCTGATGGGTCATTACTCGCAGGTCCTGAACTAGAGCTACCTTTAGTCGTCGAAGTGCTATTGGCACTGGGGCTTGATGTGGACAGCTTCCCCGAATTCTCTTCTCCAAATAACGAGGTTGCTGCCCATGTGCCACCCGCGATAACTACCACAGCGATTACGATTAGAAACAGAAACTTTCTGAGATTGCGTGGTTTGTGCCGGCTGTTAGTCATCGTTCCTCCAAGTGTAGTCCCGTATTTTCCTACGCTTCCCTCATTAACTCATCTTTTTTCGAAAGAAAGGGAAGAAGCAGCTTCTCGCAATAATCAATAATGTCACTCCGACGAACAATCCCGATAAACCGGTTCATGTCGTCCACTACAGGCACAAAGTTCTGTGTCTTAGCCAGTGAGATTAGATCTTCCATATTTGCATCAATACGTACAGCAAGATTATTCATTCTTAACGGAACATCACATAAGGATACACGATGCAGTTGATCGAAGCTTAATTCTGGATGAGCTTTCAGGTGCCATAGAAGATCGCCCTCTGTAACTGTAGACTTATATTCCCCCGTTTCGCTAATGACGGGTACCGCTGTATAACGATGACGCTCCATTCGTTCCAGTGTCTGACGCAATGTTGCATCTTCATTTACACATACAACTTCTTGTTTCGGTAATAGAAAAAAAGCGATATTCATGGTTTCCTCCTCCGTCCAAGCCGTGGCCGCAGTATTTTTATTATAACATGCGCGACTTGCGATTCACCATTGTTAGTGCCACATCTTGTCATTTTATGCAGCATTTTTTGGCGTTGCACTGGAATCTGTTGCTTGATTTGGATCCTGTGGAACCGTTAATTGCTCAATAGGTGTTTCGGGATTTAACCATGTTGAGATTGTCGCACGTACATGGTTTAAGTCATCTTCATCCGTTACAAAATACCACAAATTCTGCTTGCCCATCCGCTTGCCGTCACCCTTCAGCGTATAGCTCTGGATTTCATGACCGGTTTGCAGGAACTTCTTAGCTAGCTCATTCATTGATTCCGGCGGTAAATCCGTGCTGAAATTTTCTCCTGCAATGTCCAGAACTTCAGGAATTCTATTCCATTGTTTCAAGGATGACGCTCTATGCACGAGCTCCTCCAGGAATACGCGGTTGCGTTCAGTACGGGACATATCTCCACCCGCATCTTCACGATAACGCACATAGTTTAGTGCTTCAACACCAGTATAGCTATCCTTGTTTGCTTTTACAGTAAACTTCTCATGGTCCGCACCTTTGTTGACAATATCTTTACCAATCGGCAGATGAATGCCCCCAAGCGTATCTACGACTTGAACAAAGCCTTGAAAGTTAATAGAAGCATAATGATCAATCTGCGCATCAAGTAGCTTCTCTACACTATTCACGGCCATCTCTGCTCCACCGAATGCATATGCATGAGTAATTTTGTCCATCTTATCCTTACCCACAATATCCGCATACGTATCACGTGGGATTGAAACCATCAGCACATTCCCATCTTGAGGACGAACAACGGTATAGATCATCGTGTCCGAGCGACCTCTTTCTTGGGCTCGTGCATCTACTCCCATCAGCAGAATACTAAATGGGTTTTCGACTTTAGGCGCCTCCGTGGCCGTTGGACGGTCTGTTAACGGCTGATAAGAACCGGCAAAGCTAGCCTCGACTTTATCTGATAAGAATAGATCATAGCCCCAAGCTGTCAATGCATCCCGATTAGCATATCCGACTCCTGCCAATACAAGTAACGACATGCAAGTTGATATAAGTGCAATTTTAAGACGACGATATTTACGCATGATTTCTCTCTCCTTCTGTCTCTCCAATAAGTCTATTTTCTCTATCTCTATTAATCTCTCTTGCACCTTCTTAACTTCTAATTAAACGATTCACATTAAAAGATTGTTACATATTCACCTTAAACTTTCATTAAATTCATTAAATCAATTCCACTCTCTCCAAGATAAACCACAGCATTAAGCGATAATAATATTCGACTAAGGTCTAGTATTGAACTCACCTTGAGTCGATTTTATAATCGTTACGGCGGCGGTATAATTTAGAAATGTAATCCATACAGGGAGTTGAAGCAACATGCAGGAAGCTGTTTTGCAGCTACGAAACGTAACAAAGGTAATCGGTGGGCGTAAAATTGTCGACGATCTATCCTTTGATGTCCCCGCTGGGGAAGTATTTGGTTTTCTGGGTCCGAATGGTGCAGGAAAAACAACGACGATCCGTATGATCGTTGGATTAATATCGATGTCGAAGGGCGAGGTTTTTGTAAAAGGAATCTCTGTTCGCAAGCAATTCGAACAAGCGATGACCCATATCGGAGCGATTGTTGAAAATCCCGAAATGTATAAATTTCTAACGGGCTATCAGAATTTAGTTCATTTTGCCCGTCGGCATAGCGGTGTATCCAAGCAGCGTATCGATGAAGTGGTCAAGCTGTTAGGCCTACAGAACCGCATTCATGAGAAGGTGAAACGGTACTCTCTCGGGATGAGGCAACGACTTGGTGTCGCTCAGGCAATCTTGCATAAGCCTTCCGTTCTTATTCTGGATGAGCCAACCAATGGTCTTGATCCCGCAGGAATTCGTGAATTGCGCGACTACTTGAGCAAGCTTACTAAAGAAGATGGAATCGCCGTTATTGTCTCTTCTCACTTGTTATCAGAGATGGAATTGATGTGTGATCGTGTCGCTATTATTCAAGGAGGCAAGCTAATCAATGTTCGCTCCTTACAGGATGGCCATGATTCCATGCAGTCAAAAGTCGTGATCGACGTGAGTAACCTTCCTTCTGCCTATCAGCTTCTTACTGATTCCTTCAAGGATATTGAAGTATCTATTATTGGCAATCAGCTCGAGCTGAAGACGGATAAAGCCCGAATCCCTGACATCACTAGGGTGTTGGTTAAGGCAGACTTCGATATCTATGGGATATTTGCATCACAGCAATCATTAGAAGAGCAGTTCTTGGAAATGACCGGGGGTGAGATGGTTGTCTAGCCTTAAACATTTGATTCAGAATGAAAATATGAAAATATACCGTCGCCCCCGCACGTGGCTTATGATCGGATTCCTTGTGTTAGCCTTAGCTCTAATGAGTGGCTTAATGAAATGGGATGAGATCCGGTATGGAGACGATAATTGGAAGCAAAATATGACGCAACAAACCGAGCGTTTGCAGAAGGATCTTGTAGATAATAAGGATACCAACCCTGAATATACTAATTATTTGGTGGATGAGATCAAGCTAAACGAATATTACCTCGCAAATGACATCAACCCACATGAGCAGTCGCTATGGGATTACGTCAACAACTCGGCAATGCTCATTCTTCTGATCACGATATTAACCGTTATCGTTGCTGCAGATATGATCGCAGCAGAATTCTCATGGGGAACGATTAAGCTGTTGCTTGTCGGACCCGCATCGCGGACTAAAATTATGTTAAGCAAATATATCGCAACGATGGGTTTTGCATTGCTACTGCTTATAATCTCATTTGTTGTAGCCTTTATCGCAGGAGCAATACTTCAAGGCTTTAGCGGGGTAAGCGTACCGGAGTTATCGATTGGTGCAGACGGTTTGATCCATGAAAGCTCTAAATTTATAACCTCTCTTCAGAAGTACGGATATAGTATCGTTTCCCTTCTGATGTATGTAACTATGGCCTTTATGATCTCAGCAGCATTCCGTAGCTCTACGATGGCAATCGCCTTTTCACTATTGTTCATGCTTGTTGGTAATAGCCTGACGGCGATCTTTAGCTCCTATGAGTGGGTGAAGTACCTGTTGTTCGCCAACATTGACCTTACTCAATACCTAGATGGAGCAACGCCAATTCGACCTGATATGACTCTCGGCTTCTCGGTCATGATACTTGCAGCCTATTATCTTTTATTTCAACTGGTTTCATGGATCTTGTTTACTCGCCGTGACGTTGCGGCCTAATCACACAGAAACGCCTCCTAATTTTCCATTAGGAGGCGTTCTTACTTTCTATAGCTCGATTCCATTCTTTTTTCTACTTTCAAGCTCTCTAATAATGTTATTAAATCTATCCTTTGAAACATTGAGCTTCCATGCACATAGAATCGAGATGACGAAGCAAACGGCTGGAGCTACTGCCAATAAGATTCTTATTGCAGTCAGTGCTGTCTCAGGCTGTACAATAGCTTGTGCTGCACCAGCCGTCTCATCTGCTTTGACATAGCCATAAAACTCGATAATCAAGCTTACACCCGCTATGGATAGCCCCGTGGCAACCTTTTGCATGAGCTGTAAAATGCCGTTGAGTGCTCCTTCTCTTCGTATCCCGTTTTTGTGTTCATCGATATCAATGATATCTGGAATAATGGACATCGGAATGATCTGGCAAGCAGAAATGCCTATTCCCGCCAGTATACAAACAATCGTTGTATATAGAACATTTTTTTCTGGTAATAACAATACAAGAAGCATCACAAGTGATAAAAAAATAGAGCCAATAATATAAGCCAATCTCTTCCCGTACCGATTGCTCATCTGATTCCAGAAAGGTGCACACACGATCGCTGAGACCAGAGGTATCGCCATGAATAGAGTCGCATCGCCTTCCACCTTTAATACGTCACTAAGAAAGAAGATAAATAGAGCCATAATAATTCCTACGCCCACATTGTTGAAGAGGAATAGACCATACGTATTTCGGAATTCCTTTAGTTTAAGGAACGAATGAATCGTAGTAAAAAAGCCTTCATAATTCGTTCTTTCTCCATTTACTCTTTCTTTGGATACGATGCCCGTTAAGATCAGTAGAAGCATAATAATGATCCCAAATATAATTCCCACATATCCGAAAGCATCCGCTTTGCTGTAAGACTTAAACATAACATCAGTCATCAGGACAATGCCGGCTGCGGCTATGAGTGTCCCTACGAATGACAGCCCCACTCTATAGGTCGATAGTTCCGTACGTTCATCATAGTTTTGCGTCATTTGTGCCATCAGTGACCCATATGGAATCGCCACAATCGCCAAAACCGTGTTAAAAATCAGATAAGTAACCAAGAAATAAAAGAATCGGCCTATCTCTTCAAATGGAGGTGCGTACCAAATCGCGATGAAGCTTAAGCCCAGAGGAATCGCTCCATAAATAATATAAGGTCTACTTCTTCCAAGAGGATGTTTTGTATTATCGGATAAGCGGCCAACCACATAATCAAAAAAGGCGTCCCATACCCTTGCCACCAAAAAAATGATACCTGCCCAAGCTGGAGATATGCCGCCAATGTTTACAATAAACCAGAGCATATAAAAACTAATACTTCCGAACGCGATGTTAATTGCCAAGTCGCCAACGCCATATGCCACTTTTTCACTCGTAGGAATCACATACCCCGTTTTCATACAGGTCCCCCAAATCATTCATATATTCAGAGATTTTCTAAAGCGTGAGTGAATTCAGCTATCCCATTGGCAAAATTTCTGGCACCTTTTCACCTGCGTTATTCATACATCGTTTTAACCTTTCGGCTAATTCTGCTCTCATATTCATATAATATGGCTCTTTCACAAGGTTAGTCATCTCATGAGGATCACTTGCTAAATCATAGAGATAATCTTCTGTGTAGACATCGCTCGAGGACTCCCGTCGTCCATTTTTATCTAAAGCTCGAACCGCATATTTCCACCTCTTTGTCCTTATCGCCCTTCCGACTTGGGTTTCACTTATCTGTATAAAAACCTCTTCAGGCCATTCACTAGCTTCATCCTGTAAGAGCTTCTGTAGTGACTCCCCCCTCATGGAATTGCTCTCCATTTTGGCACAGGACAAAAGCGTGGGCGGAATATCCATTAGGCTTACTAATTCCTTAACAACCTTCCCCCCATAAAACCCCGGTCCATACGCAATCATCGGAATCCTTATGGAAGCATCGTGGCATGAACGCTTGTACTCGCTATTCCTTGTCTTGAAGTGACTGCCGTGATCACTGGTGTAGATGACAACAGTATTATCTTCAATTCCTTGCTCCTTCAAGGTATCCATCAATCGCCCCACATTGTAGTCAAGTCGGTTACAGCAACCGAGATAATCTGGATAGCACCTCTTCCAATTCCCTCTCTGTCCTACCAAGTCTCCAGGCGCTTCAAAGTTTCGGAACATCTGCTTGGAGCCTCGCGGACCTTCGTATCGAAACCTATCATTTTGATGGTGAGGCTCAATATGGGACAAGAACAAGAAAAATGGTTTATCATCCCTTCGGTTTCGAATGAAATCGAGGGCGAAATCCGTTATACAATCCGCTCGATAGCCCTTAAACTTTATCTTGTTATTATGCTCATCATGCACGTATCCGTTATATCCGTGAGAGGTAAATTCAAGAATTTCTGATGCTCTGTAGTAGCCATTATATCCACCTCTTCTTTCAAGTGGGATCGGCTTTTTGCTGTAGTTCTGTTTGCGACCTTGCGATGCAAGATGCCATTTCCCTACATAGGCCACTTCATATCCCGCTTCTATGAAGTAATGAGCAAGCGTCTTTTCATCTAGCGGTAGCGCTATATCATTTTTGTAGCATCCTGTCTCCGTTCCGTATTTGCCCGTTTGCACGCACGCTCTTGCTGGGGCGCATACGGGTTGGCAGGTAAAGGCATTCTCAAACCGAACGCCTAGCTCTGCTAGACGATCTAGATTTGGCGTAATGTTGAGCTTCTGACCATAACACCCCAAGGTATCCCATCGTTGCTGATCTGAGAAGAAAAAGACAACGTTCGGTTTTCTCTCCATACACACTCCCCTTTAATCAGAAGTCAGAGTCAACTCATGGGTAAGAATTTCTCTATCATTGCATCTGTGACTTTACATTCTCTGGCCAGTTCCCCATAGAATTGTCCGCTCCTTCTTATCGTCCGTTCCTGCGTCTCGTAATTGACCTCTATTAATCCGAATCTTCTCTGCAGCCCTTCATCCCATTCAAAGTTATCCATTAAAGACCAGTGATAATATCTTTCAACAGGTACTCCTTCTTCGACAAGCCTGGATATCACCTTGAGATGATCATAGATGAATGCTGCTCTTTGCTCATCCGTGGCATCGCAAATCCCATTCTCGGTAATGTAGATCGGCTTTGCGTAGATGTCCCAGTATTTACGGCAAATACGATACAAGCCCTCCGGGTATATTTCCCACCCCATATCGTTTATCTCGGAGCCCTTATTAACTTGTAGCTCTGCAAATAATCGAAGTGGGTTCCAAGAAAAAGCGACAATGTCTCTCGAATAATAGTTCACACCAAAGAAGTCGCAATAGATCCCCTTCCCATACGGATATCCACCGAATCCGATTGGGAACATAAATTTGCCGTTAATCATACCTTCCAAAAATAGAATATGAAAGCTGTGCTCCAGCAACTGTTGTGACAGCTTTGAGAGAAAGCTCACCTTCTGCACGTCGAATACCCGAATGTGTAGCGCAACGCCGACTTTTGTACCTGTATCAAATCCCATTTTCTCTCTTATATCGTGTATACGTTTATAAGCTTCAATATGGGATGCCGTCATATTTCTTAAGCCTTTGAAATAGTGAATAATAGATGGCTTTTCAGGTGGAAAAATAGCACTGCTATATGTACTTTCCAAATATACATTGGGCTCATTTATCGTAATCCATTCGGCAACAAGATCCCCTAGATAAGAGACCACTTTTTCCGCAAAGCATGTAAAACAGGCCACCGATTGTGGGTTCGTCCAGCCCCCCATATCCTCAAACCAAATCGGTTGTGAGAAGTGATGCAGCGTAACGAGCGGTTGGATATTATTATCCAGTAGCTTTTGAATTTCAGCACGGTAATGAATGAGCGGCTCTTCGAGATATTTACCCCGCTCCGGCTCTATACGGCTCCATTCGATGCTCATTCTATATACCTTATGATTTAATTGCTTCATTAACTCTATATCTTCTTCATATCGATTCCAGTGATCATCCGCAACGATGCAGTGAGTACCATCCTTTACTTTCCCCTGCTCACAGAACCTGTACCAATTGTTGGTTATGTCTCCACCCTCGATTTGCACGGATGCTGTCGCCGAACCAAGAAGTAATGAATGCGGAAGATTAAAGGCTTCAAAGCGGGTACTCTCTCTCTTAGGCATTAACATCCCTCCCCATATGAAGATCTATTACGCTTCCTTTACCTCAAGGCTGCTTAGTATAATATCGATCGCCTCTTCTAGTGCTTCAACATAGGTCATATTGTTGACCATGAGAAACTCATCATCAATGAGACTTCGATAAATACCCAAGATAATCTGCCTGATTAAGTTTACATTTACAGAGCGTATTACTTTTTGCTCGATCGCTATCTGTAATAAATCAAAAACGATTCCCCACTCACCGGAAAGATGGCCATCTATCTTTGTGAATAGCTTAGGATAATATTTTTTAATTTCATAAACCTTCTTATAATTGATGCCTATACTATTCTGAGGCATTAGACAAACAATCTTCTTTATCTTCTCGATAAGATCAAGCTCTTGATCATTAGCGATAGCACTATGCTTATCTTTAATATCTGCAAAAACCGAATCTATAATTTCAGCTATTAGCTCCTCTTTGGAAGAGATGTGCTCATACAAAGTACGTTTACTGATCCCCATCCTGTTCGCCAAATCATCCATCGTAAATCGAATTCCATTTTCATCAAACTCTTCTAATGTCGCAGTAAATATTTTGGTTTTAATACTAATGACTCCTTTCTAAAATCATAAAACTCATTTCTATTTTTTAGTTTTGTTAGTTAGAAGATATCCTTATTGTTATATGTTGTCAATATATTCCACACGAAAAGACTTGCCGTAATTGCCCTTTTATAGCGCACGCAAAAAGTCCCTCAAATCTACAGAAACTGTAGACTTAAGGGACTCTTAATTAATAGGCTTTATTCAAACCTATTCAGTTGTGTAAGGAAGCAATGCCATTTGGCGGGAGCGTTTGATCGCTACCGTCAACATACGTTGATACTTAGCTTTCGTACCAGTTACACGACGTGGCAAGATTTTGCCGCGCTCGCTGATGAACTTACGAAGCAAGTCCAACTCTTTGTAATCGACGTGTGTAATTTTATTTACAGTGAAGTAACAAACTTTCTTACGTTTGTTACGACCGCCACGGCGGAATTTACGAGGCTCGCGTTGCTCGCCACGGTCTCCACCACGATCTCCGCCGCCACCGCCGCCTGTACGGCTGTGCGCTGGGCGTTCTTCACGTGCTGCTGGTGCTGATTGTTGTTGTTCGCTCATTTGTTATCCGTCCTTTCCAGTTAAAATGGCAAATCATCGTCCGATATATCTATCGGTCGCCCGTCATCTGCGAAGGGATCACTACTGTTACCGCTACTGCGTGAGCCAGAGCTGCGGTTGCCGCCACTGTACCCGCCACCACTTGAGTTCGAGCTGCCAGCTGCACCTTCGTCTCTTCCTTGACTGCTACCCTCGCGGTTAGCTGATTCGAGGAATCGAACGTTGTCGGCAATGACCTCTGTCACATATACGCGTCGGCCTTCGTTGTTTTCGTAGTTGCGCACTTGAATGCGCCCTTCTACTGCGGCCAAACGGCCTTTACGAAGATAATTGGCACACGTCTCAGCTAATTGCCTCCAAGTTACAATCGGGATAAAATCCGCTTCGCGCTCTTCTTTACTTCCAGAGAACTGACGGTCTACCGCTAATGTAAATTGTGTAACAGCAACACCTGCTGGTGTGTAACGCAATTCGGGATCCTTGGTTAGGCGCCCTATGAGAATAACTCGATTCAACATCGCGGCTTCCCTCCACTAAACATGACATTAAGGCTTACGGCGGTTATCCGCCTGGTTCTGTGTGGCTTACGCGGTTTGTTCTCTGACAATGATATGACGGATAACTTCATCCGTAATCTTCAGAACGCGTTCCAACTCCGTCACTATTGTTGACGGCGCTGTAAAATGAACCAACACATACGTCCCATCGCGGTGTTTGTTGATTTCGTAAGCTAAACGACGTTTACCCATAATGTCGTGCTTCACGATCTCTCCGCCGTTCACGATGATGCCCTGGAATTTTTCCACGACAGCTTGAACGGTTTCTTGTTCCACGTCCGGACGGATGATGTACATCAACTCATAGTTGCGCATCTTCCGTTCACCTCCTTAAGGTCTTTGGCCCCCCACTTGGTATACCGATGTTTCTACCCACGCCATCCTAAGAGGGCAATAGAGCTTGTCATGCGGCTGGGAAGCAAGGAGCATGCTTTTATTTGCATGCCTGAATACTTTATCACAATCGCCCGAATATCGCAAGGAATTTCGCGTCACACTATCTTCAAGGACAGGGGGTGATGACAATGGGTGAACAAACACAGTTCGAGCCTGGTCAACGTGCACCAAATGATGGTGAGTATATGGAGGTTGGAGAGGATTCTTTCCACATGGGGATCAACAATCCCCAGCACGTAGAGCTTCAGAAAGGACAACCTTTCCCTGATACAACGAATCACAATCGCAAGTGGAAAAAGGTCAAACGACAGCATTAGATTTTTTATTTCATGAGGGTATATTACGTGAGCAATTGAGCCATTCTATATCTGGCGACGAAATAAGAGAGGTGTGGTTCCCTTGAACGACTGGGTGCAACAACCGCAAGAGTTGGCGTTCCATCGGAGTAGGTAAACGGAAGCGAGGCGTTGTGCTAAAGACACACATCTGCATCTGTAACACGAAGTGTTAGAGAATCCGGTCAACCGAAGCGCTGAGTTAAATCAGCAACGTTATGGTTACGAATCTCAAATTGCAACTCATTAAACGTCGCCCGAAGAACCCTGCAAAGGGTTCTTCGTTGTTTAAAATGTATCTGTTTGGAGACATCACAATCCTGATGGGCTCTGGCAACACTTAACAGCGTGACTTGATCTGCTAGTTTGGGTAACTGCGGTTTGGTTTTGTCTAGTTTCCATGCCACCTTACCTCCCCCTCCTCTCACCCGACTCTAGTCACTGGGAATCCCCCCACCTAACTGTGTGACACCGCATAGATACCTTACAAGAATAATTAAAGAGGAAAAATATGATAATTTTAGGGGATTTAGTACTTTAGCGTCGAATTACTATAAATTATAACGAATAGAAATATACCGGAGGCCATAACATGGAGCAGCAAGCAATGCATGGAGAAGAACTTCCATATCATCAGCAATATGTTGTACAGCAGACATCTTTGCTTCAGCGAATAGCATTAATTGCCTCATTAACCCTAGCCTTTCTCGCTATATGTGGGTTGGTGCTTCTAAATCAAAATGCGATAGAAACAAGAGCGGACTACAATGATCAACAAAAATTGATTGAAGAACAAAGAAAAGAAATTGCAAGCTTGACTAGAAGTACGAAAGCTTTAGAGAAAAACGCTGCACTAATTGCTGGCATCGATAATAAGACGATGTCTTTAGCATCAGCATTGTTCTTGCTTTACGTGCAACACGACGTTGAGGGCGGAGTCGTAACAGACGATTTCACCGTTGAAAAGCTACGCTTGAATGTTACAAATAACAATATACTCTCCATAACAATTGACGTAGAAAACCAACCGCAAATGGCCGTCAATTATAAAGGAAGTGGCGGATATGACTTAGCAGACCGTGAATTACGTGCGAAGAGTAAGGAGATTATCGCTGCGGTGAAAAATCGTTATAATCCAGCAGACGATTCCTTGCCACGATGGGACGATAGTAATGTATATCTCACTGTGAAAAACTACGCGATCGGGGACACAACATCGGGTGAATTTATGTTAGTAGGTGAGAAGTAACCCACCTCTTATCCCCATTAATCATGAAAAAACCTCCTACGCAATATTAAACGTAGGAGGTTCAGGAATCAGTTAGGCGTTAACTAATCAGCTAGCGCTCTAATATATGTAATTCGATATGATACCGTGTAGCTTTCTCACCACATAACGTGCTGGATAAGTTGATACAGCGGACTTTTGCGAGTAATGGCGGAGAGGGTGGGATTCGAACCCACGCACGCCTTGCGACGCCTAGATGATTTCGAGTCAACCCCCTTGGGCCACTTGGGTACCTCTCCGCAGTAATAAAAATAATACCACATTTAGGTCACTCGCGCAACTAAATTACATCCCCATTATCGATACTTAATCGTCTACTCACTATCCGGTAATTTTCCTGCCTCCGCCGATCTTAACACCTTCTTCAGGCTCTTCTCAAACTTTGCCCGAGGCAGTAGTATGCTGTGCTTGCATTTCACACACTTGATTCGAATGTCCATTCCCATACGGATGATCTCCATCTCATTAGCCCCACAAGGATGCTGCTTTTTCATGAGAACAACATCCCCGAGCTCAAATGTTTTCCGTTCCATTACAATCCCCCCTGTTCGTACATGCAATGGTCCGCTCGCTTCATCTTATACCGTAGTGTCTGTTCTTGTCATTTCGAAAGCTTTCTTCACTTCCGTGTTGATAAGACGCGTTACTTCTCCTGTTGTGTTAGGCTTGCAACGTGCCGTTATTCTTATCGTCATTTGATTTACTGCCAAGGTCTGTATACCTAGCACTTCCGGAGTAGCCGTAACATTCGGGTCACTAATCTGATTGAGTACACTCCGAATTAATGCCATCATCTCTTCAATTGTATTATCATAAGCAGCCGTAATATCAATGACCGCTAATAGTGGATTTACAGAAAAGTTAGTCACTTCATTGATGGATCCGTTAGGAATGATGTGGACCTCGCCCGTCCAGTTTCTAATTCTAGTCGCTCGTAATCCGATCAGCTCCACCGTTCCTTTGAAATCCCTCGTCTGAATGACATCGCCAACGGAGAACTGATCCTCAAGGACAATAAAGAATCCGGTAATAATGTCCTTAACCAAGCTCTGAGCACCGAATCCAATCGCTAGACCTATCACTCCTGCTCCTGCGAGTAATGGGGCAAGCTCAATGTTGAACTCTCCTAAAATTAATAAGATGGCGATGAAGTTTAGGATATAGGAAGCGGTGTTTTTCAGCAAGCGTCCCATCGTTTTTACGCGTTTAGTTCGTAGCTTCAATTGCCTCGACCTTTTATCATTCATTACATGATCGATAAATCTGTTTATTACGATGAGCACCAAACGGGTTACAACTATGATCAGAATAATCCGGATAAGAACTGTGGCTGCCGAAGTCCACATCTCTGTATCTTGGATCAGATTCCAGACCTCGTCCCAAAAATTTCTCCAGATGTTCCCTTTGGGTATGCTCTCTTCTACCATAACTACGGCACTCATAAAACTTCAGTCTCCTTTATCTCATTGAATCTGTTCATAGCCATCGGACGTCTTCTCAAATAGTCCACGGATTTCAACATTCTCTGAGAGGATGATCTGCTTAACCTGTACCAATTCGGAGCTTGGAAATGCAACTGATAAAGCGCAACCTGCCGTTATTTCTTTTGGCGTAGGACATATATCAATCTCAATATCCGCATATTCCAGCAGCATCTCTGCACGTAAAGCCTGTTGCGTGGAATCGAATGCAATTAAGAGAGTTTCCATATTGTATTCCTCCTGCTAATACAGTGTAAACATACAACATTCTGAATCATCTATAAATCTTAACCTTTCTTTCTGCCCAAGTATAAAAGAGACCTTCTATCCATATACTAGTAACATATTAGGGTAGGAGGCGAATCGGGCGAATGAACGGCGCGTGGGAGAAACGTTCGGGCTCCGCACCAGAATCAGCGGCGCTCTCTTTAAAAATTCCTTTTAACGAACCAACCGTCTTAAACCGATTATCTCAGAAGCTTGAGTATTACCTTGAAGCTCTGCCCCAAGATCGCCGGATTGTTATCGTCTGTGTAGGCACGGACCGCTCCACTGGTGATTCGTTGGGACCTTTAGTCGGAACAGCCTTAGCACGTGAGTACAGCTCGCTATTTGACTTGTATGGGACGTTAGAAGAGCCCGTACATGCCATGAACTTAGGAGACACATTACTTAAGATCATGAGAACCTCGCGGCAGCCCTTCGTCATCGCAGTAGATGCCTGCCTTGGACAAGTATCCAGTGTAGGATGTATCCAGGTCTGTTCAGGTCCAGTACGTCCTGGAGCCGGAGTCAACAAGGAATTACCCCCCGTTGGTGATATCCATATGACAGGCATTGTGAACGTTGGTGGCTTCATGGAATACTTTGTCCTGCAGAACACGCGATTAAACCTAGTTGTTAAGATGTCTGAAATTATTGCTCAAAGCCTCTTAAATGCTGTACATAAAACACGATTTAATGCTTCTATTCCTTTTGCATTGCCTGATTGATAGCTATTTTCTCTTCTGGTGTTAACATGTAGGCGGATTGGCCTTTATCAATGGGTTTCGCGTAAAGGAACGTCTGTTCTCTTCCGTGTATCCCTGTAATGACGACTCCATCTTGTTCCTCATTTACGAATGCGATTGAAAAGCTTAGATCGCTGCCCGACTCGGAAAATGCATTAAACCGATGAACGCTTACTCGTCCCTTCAGGGTCGATAGGCGTTTTTCATGTTGATTCATTTTATCACTCTGATGCACTTGTGTATGTTCCACGGAGGAGAGCTTCGCATGAACGGTATTCAGAATTTCCTCTATATTATGTACTCCTGTATCACCCATTATCTTGTTATGTGCTGCTTTTAGCTTTCGTAGCTTACTTGTAACAACAATTAACCATATGAACATGACCAAGAGAAGTATGCCTACTCCTCCAGCGATTATGAGTACAATTTGCTCATCCCAACCATCCATGTTTCCTGCTGCCCCCATTGTCTCTTGTTGAACACTTATCTTCCGCCTCGGAGCGTCCGAGTAATTTCCTTCACTGCCTCAACCATTGATACGATATCCGATTTCTCTGTAAAATATCCCGGGCTTGCTCGAACGGCACCTGTCTCGATAGACCCCGCTGTTTCATGACCTAAGGGCGTACAATGAAATCCCGCTCTCACAGCTATTCCATATTGTTGATCCAATAGGAATGCCATTTCTGAAGGATCTACCCCCTCTAGTAGAAAGGATACAATCGCTGATCTCTCCACCCCGACATCTGGACCAAAAAGAGTTATCCCCTCTATGCTTTGCAACCCCTCCATCAATTCGAAGGTCATCTGTTGTTCTTTAGCATGTATAGCTTCTGGTGTCTCTTTCAAAATAAAGCTAACGCCTTCTGCTAATCCAGCTATCCCAACTGTATTCGGTGTGCCGGCCTCATAACGATCCGGACGCACCAATGGCTGTTCAGGAGCTTCAGATTTACTCCCTGTCCCACCCTGCATCAGGGGCTCTAATTCGAGGTTAGGATTAATATATAAGCCACCCGTCCCTTGCGGCCCCATTAAGCCTTTATGACCTGGGAAGGCCAAGAGATCAACCCCCATGCCCCCGACATCAATAGGAAGCACTCCAGCGCTCTGTGCAGCATCAACCAGAAGGGATACTTTCCTCCGACGTGCAATTTCTCCTATTTCTCGAATAGGAATGATGGTCCCAAGAAGGTTAGAGCTATGTGTAACTGCAATTAGTTTAGTCCGCGCTGTAATTGCGGCTTCTACTTCTTGAACATTAAGATTTCCTTTAATATCCGCAGAAACATAAGTAACTTCAATCCCTAGCATACGCTTTAGAGTTTCCAATGGACGCCTGATCGAATTATGCTCTATAGTCGTCGAGATAACATGGTCCCCTTGCTTAAGCAAGCCGTGGATCGCAAGATTTAAAGCATGCGTCGTATTTAGCGTAAAGGCGATATCATTAGGGTTACTCACCCTAAACAATTTCCCTAATCGCTTACGCGCCTCAAACAATACCCTACTCGCTCTGACAGCCATCGCATGGCTTCCACGCCCTGGATTAGCTGCGCTTTCCCTCATGTTCCTTTCCATCGCTTCAATAACCGCTGGAGGCTTCGGCCAGCTTGTCGCAGCATTGTCCAAATAAATGATTGTTTTATTGTCCTGCATTCATTTTCACCGCCTTAACGCAACAATAGCATACCTAAGTTTAATCCTTCCTTAGGAAGATTTCAACTTAGGTATGCTACCATTTTAGGTGTCGTTCTCAGGTTTATTCGAGACACTAACAAACAGGATTTTAAACCCATGTTGCTAGTGTTACGCCATTGTCTTCAGTAGTTCTAATAGTCGCTCCAGATCGCTCTTCCCGAAATAAGATAACTCTATTCTACCTTTATCTTTATTCGCTTTAATCCGAACTGTCGTTTGGAACTTTTCACGTAAAGTCTCTTCGATCTCCTCGATGAACGGATCGCGTTTTTTGGCCTTTGTTTTTGCTTTCGCATTAACACTCACATTAGTTTCTAGTTTTTGGACCGCTTCCTCTAACTCACGAACGCTCCACTCACTAGTAACCGCTTGTTTTGCCAATTGACGTTTAATCGAATCATCTTTTATTCCTGCTAATGCACGGGCATGTCCCATCGACAATGTTCCACGTGAAACATAATCTTTTATCTCATCTGACAAGGACAGTAGTCTCAAGAAGTTCGCAATATGTGAACGCGACTTTCCAACCTTAAGCGATAACTCTTCTTGTGTCAGTTTGAACTGATTCATAATCGCTTGATAGGCAACCGCGACCTCAATCGAGTTCAGATCTTCACGCTGCACATTCTCGATTAACGCAATTTCCATCACTTGTTGATCATTATAAGCCCTTACGACTGCCGGGATTGTTGCATTTCCTAGCAATTGGGAAGCCCTGAACCGTCTTTCCCCTGCAATAATCTCGTATCCTCTTAAAGCTTGACGGACAACAATGGGTTGAATAACTCCGTGCTCGCGTATCGATTCAGCCAATTCCTTAATTGCTTCTTCTTGAAAGGTTTTACGTGGCTGATACGGATTCGCGCGAAGCTGTGTTAATGGAATTTCAACAATTTTGTCATCCTCTTTAATCGAAAGAGAGGTAATTAATGCATCTAACCCTTTACCTAGCCGCTTGCTCATACGAAATCACTTCCTTCGCCAACTCGAGATACACTTCTGCACCTTTGGACTTCGGATCATACGTTATAATGGACTGTCCATGAGAAGGAGCTTCACTTAACCGCACATTACGCGGGATAACCGTCTGATATACCTTTTGTTGAAAATATTTCTTAACCTCTTCAATAACCTGAATGCCTAGGTTTGTTCTCGCATCGAACATCGTCAGCAACACGCCTTCAATCTGCAATGTTGTATTCAGATGTTTCTGAACAAGTCGAATTGAGTTCAGGAGTTGGCTCAAACCCTCTAGCGCATAATATTCGCATTGAATAGGGATCAACACAGAATCAGCTGCAGTTAAAGAGTTGATCGTAAGAATACCTAGAGAAGGAGGGCAATCGATCAATACGTAATCAAAATCATTACGAACGAGTGCTAGTGCCTTCTTCAGTCGTATTTCACGGGACATCGTAGGAACTAATTCAATCTCCGCTCCAGCCAATTGAATCGTTGCGGGTATGATTTTAAGATTAGGAATAGCCGTGTCAGACACAGCTTCTTTAGGATGCACCTCATTAATAAGGACATCATATATGCAATAGTTTACATCGGCTTTATTAATACCGATTCCACTTGTCGTATTACCCTGCGGATCGATATCGACGATTAACACTCTCTTACCGAGCGATGCAAGGCAAGCACCTAAGTTAACTGACGTCGTAGTCTTGCCTACTCCGCCCTTTTGATTAGCAATCGCAATAATTTTAGACAACCAAATTCACCTCAATATTCATCGCATAAGTAAGCCAGCTTCGCACCACCCCTTAGGACAGCGACACATGTAACTATCGAGCTTTTAGATGGGCAAGCCACTATAAGCCCAATAATAAGCTATAAAGAAGAAACAAAAAGCGGTCCTATGTTGAACGCTCACCACTCATCCGCTCAATGGCAAGCGCATCTTCATCAAACATAGGTATCCGCAATATACTAACGTTTAGGAATTCTAATAATAATCTCGTAATGATCTTCGCAATCTTTTTCACTCGACTTGATCGGTATACCCGATCCCGTAACCATATCCACCGATTGACGAATCGTATTTAAGGCTAAGCGTACATCCTTCGTAAAAGAGACCCGCTTTGATTTCTTCGGCTTAGTAGCTTCCAAGTAAAACGCGATCCTAATCTCCGTTTGCTTAACATTAAGATCCTTCTCAATGATCTCACTAAGCATTTTGTTCTGAGCGTCTTCATTAGGAAGAGACAGCAAAGCTCTGCCGTGCCGTTCAGTAATCTTTCGTTCAAGTAAAGCTTGCCGCACGGTTTCACCCAATTGTAATAAACGAATCTTATTAGCAATTGTAGATTGGCTCTTACCCAACCTCTGTGCCAAGCTTTCTTGCGTCAACTGGTGCAAATCGATTAAATTTTGATACGCGATGGCTTCTTCTAGTGCAGTTAACCCTTCGCGTTGCAAATTTTCGATAAGAGCCACGGATGCAGCCTGTGAATCATTAATTTCCCTAATGATCCCTGGGATATAATCCATCCCAAGCTTCGTAACCGCACGCCAACGACGTTCACCTGCAATGATTTCAAACTTACCATTACGCACCCTGACTACAATTGGCTGAATAATACCGTGGGTTTTAATGGTTTGGCACAATTCATCAATTCGATCATCATCAAATACGGACCTAGGCTGATATGGACTAGGCACGATTTCATGAATAGGTAACTGTTTAACTTCTTCTTGATTGCTTCGCTCAGATAAGCCGAGCAGTCTTGAGAATTGCTCTTTCATTTCTCTCGGATCACCACATTAAGTAAGATAGGCGGATAATTTATGTGTCCATAGCGACGAAAAAGCGCCGCTAATTCTCGCCAGAAGGCGCATATGCGGCACACTAATCTGTTAATCTATTATATTCGCTATCCCTGCCCTATTCTCCTGCCTAAAATAAAACTTTAACAATAAGCAAATAGAGTTAGGTTACAGCTTGAATGCTCCGATAATACCAAGGTTATCACTATTGTTTAAGACTATCAAACGCCAAAATGTTCCACGTGAAACATTGCGTCTAGCGAGTGCAATGTTTCACGTGGAACATTTTGTTTGGGCATCATTCATTATTTTATGGTGTTGGCTTTTTCCGGCTTCAAAAGCGGTGTTTTCAGCGGGATTCCCGACTTCCGTGGGTAAGTCGATGGAGTTGGTCCCTTTTTAGAACAAATGATCAAATGACGATCTGCGCCCTCCGTTGGGAGCATTAACTGTTTTACATCTAGGATCTTAGCGTTAAGCTTCGTCAAGCTGTATCGAGCTTCATCCAACTCAGTTGAAATATCCGTACCCTTCATTGCGATAAATACTCCGCCTGGACGTACAAAGGGTAGGCAAAGCTCATTTAGTGCTGCAAGTCGAGCAACAGCCCGAGCAGTTACAACATCATACTGATCTCTATGCTCCCTCTTTCTTGCCACATCTTCTGCGCGTCCATGCAAACAAGTAATATTGGTCATGCCTAGTTGCGAGGTAACTTCTTCTAGGAATCGTATTCTTTTCGCCAACGCATCAATAATCGTAATCTGCAGATGAGGAAAAACAATGGCGAGCGGAATTGAGGGAAAGCCTGCTCCCGATCCAATATCCGCTAAAGATTTGGTTGTATCGAATGGAACGACTTCGGCAAGGGTTAGAGAGTCAAAGAAATGTTTCTCATATACTGCATCTCTGTCCGTTATGCCCGTTAAATTCATTTTTTCATTCCATTCAACCAGTAAACAATAATAAGTCTCAAACTGAGCCAACTGTTGATTCGATAATTGAATCCCTAACTTCCCGACTTGTAGCGAAAATTGCTGTTGAATGATGTCCGTCATGAGCTGTGTGACGCCGCAGTTACTCGGTTATAATGCTCCAAATGGACGAGGAGAATTGATAGATCCGCTGGGTTAACTCCAGATATTCTTGACGCTTGACCAATAGATAGCGGTCGAATCTTGCTTAGTCGTTGTTTAGCTTCTGTAGCCAAACCATAAATGATGTCATAGTCGATGTTGTCGGGAATACGCTTTTTCTCCATTCTCTCCATACGATCAACTTGAATTTGCTGTTTTTCGATATATCCCGTGTATTTCACCTGGATTTCGACCTGTTCCTTCACATCCTCCGATAACGTAATTGGAGAAGGATTAAGGGTTTCCAAATGAGCATAAGTAAGCTCAGGTCGACGAAGTAAGGTTAGACCATCAACCGAATTATTTAGTAGCGACGATCCTGCTGCTTCAAGCATGGCTTGAACAGCTTCGTCAGGACGGAATCTTGTTTCTTTTAAGCGCTCGATTTCAGCTTCAACAAGATTTTTCTTCTCCACAAACTTTTCGTAACGCGCTTCAGAAATCAATCCGATCTCATGTCCAAGTGGTGTCATCCGTAAGTCTGCATTATCATGACGAAGCAGCAAGCGATATTCCGCACGCGAAGTGAGCAAGCGATAAGGCTCGTTAGTCCCTTTCGTTACCAAGTCATCAATCATGACGCCAATATATCCTCTGGAACGTTCGATAATAACAGGCTCTGCCCCTTGAACTTTACGTGCTGCATTAATCCCTGCAATTATCCCTTGCCCTGCTGCTTCTTCATATCCTGAGGTTCCATTAATCTGACCCGCAGTAAATAAATTCGTAACTAATTTTGTTTCTAACGAAGGCCATAATTGAGTCGGAACAACAGCATCATATTCAATGGCATAACCAGGACGCATCATCTCGACCTTTTCCAAGCCAGGGATAGATCTTAGAATATCAACTTGGACTTCTTCCGGCATGCTTGTGGATAGTCCTTGCACATAATACTCTTTCGTATTCCTGCCTTCTGGCTCTAAGAAAATTTGGTGCTTTGGTTTATCTGCGAAGCGAACGATTTTATCTTCAATAGATGGGCAATAGCGAGGACCTGTCCCCTCAATTAGACCAGAGAACATAGGAGCACGATACAAGTTATCGTTAATAATCTGATGTGACTTTTCAGAAGTATACGTTAACCAACAAGGGATTTGATCCTCCGAGTGAGCCATATATTCCGTTTCGTAGGAAAAATACTTCGGCTTATCATCCCCAGGCTGAATTTCAGTTTTGCTGAAATCAATGGAATCCTCATGCACTCGTGGTGGTGTACCCGTCTTCAAGCGAGCAAGCTGAAATCCGTTGCGTTTCAACGATTCCGATAGCTTAACCGCCGGTTGTTGATTGTTCGGACCACTCTCATACATCAACTCACCAAGGATTACTTTTCCGCGCAAATAGGTTCCCGTTGTTAGCACTACGGACTTAGCACCATATTCAGCACCCGTTTTGGTCACAACCCCCACGCAGACTCCGTCTTCAATAATTAAGTCCTCAACCAAACCTTGACGTAACGTCAATCTTTCTTGACCCTCAATCGTTTGTTTCATTGTATGCTGATATAAGAATTTATCCGCTTGCGCTCTAAGGGCATGGACAGCAGGGCCCTTCGCCGTGTTTAACATCCGCATCTGGATAAACGTTTTATCCGTGTTACGTCCCATTTCTCCGCCTAATGCATCAATTTCCCGCACAACATGTCCCTTAGCCGGTCCACCAATAGATGGATTGCAGTACATGAACGCAACCATATCCAAGTTAATGGTCAATAACAGCGTCTCACAACCCATCCGAGCAGCGGCTAATGCAGCTTCACAGCCTGCATGTCCTGCCCCTATTACAATGACGTCATACTCTCCTGCACGATAAGACATTTGGTTTCCCTCCTCACATTCACTTTTATTATTATTTCCCTAGACAGAATTGGGAGAAAATCTGATCAAGCAAAGAATCTCCCGCAGCCTCTCCAAGTATTTGTCCTAATGACTCCCACGATGAAGTAATATCGATCTGAATTAAATCAATCGGCACACCTTCATAAGTGGCACCAATCGCATCTTCTAACGATTGTTTGGTCTGATGTAGTAACGAAATATGACGCGCATTACTCACATAAGTGATGTCCCCAGATTCAACCGCACCACTGAAAAATAAACCTGATACTGCTTTCTCCAGCTCATCGATACCGTTACCTTCCTTAGCTGACAAGAATACAATCTGATCCTTGGTGAAGGTCTGCTCGACTTCTGCTATTTCCAAATGGCCTGGTAAATCCATTTTATTCACAACAACGATCGTCGGGCGATCCTTTAACTGCTCAATCAATTTACGTTCGTCTTCATGCAAAGCCTCATGATGATTCAATACAAGCAAGATCAAATCAGCATCATTCAGAGCGTCATGGGACCGCTCTACACCGATCTGTTCCACTTTGTCACTCGTCTCGCGAATTCCAGCCGTATCTAGAAGCCTTAACGGAATTCCCGATAAAGATACGGATTCCTCTACAATATCACGAGTTGTTCCTGGAATGTCCGTAACAATAGCTTTATTATCCCTAGCAAGAGCATTTAATAAAGAGGATTTACCGGCATTAGGACGGCCAACAATAACCGTCACAATACCTTCCCTTAGTATTTTGCCTTCGTTTGATTTAATTAACAACTCGTTGACTTGTTTAAGTACAGAACCACAATTCGAGCGGATAAAATCCGTAGTGATATCTTCTACATCATGCTCCGGATAATCTATATTTACTTCAACGTGCGCAATCAATTCAATAAGATGTTGTCGCATCGGTATTATTTGCTTAGATAATGCTCCTTCAGCTTGCTTACGGGCAACCTGAAAAGCGCGATCCGACTTCGAACGGATCAGGTCGATAACTGCTTCCGCTTGAGCTAGATCAATTCTACCGTTGAGGAACGCACGCTTCGTGAATTCTCCCGGTTCAGCTAATCTGGCTCCATGACGTAGAACCAGCTCCAGCACAGACTTTACAGCGACTATCCCACCATGTGTACTTATCTCAACTACATTCTCTGCAGTGAATGTTCTAGGACCTTTCATTACGGTAACCAATACCTCATCCAATACAAGCTCATTATTTGGATCAACAATCCATCCATATTGAACTGTATGTGATGCAACATCACGTAAATCATGCTTAGACTTAAACAACTTTGCGACCGTTTCAATCGCATTTTCTCCACTTACCCTCACAACTGCAATACTGCCTTCACCTAATGCAGTTGCAATCGCAGCAATCGTATCCTCTTTCATAGCTATCCCTCTTTCAAGTGAACACAGCTACCGTCTTTAAGACGGCAATACACATGAATATACAAAAACGCAATGACCCCCAACGTTGCGGAAGCCATTGCGTGGTCTCTTAATCCTTAAAGCCAATTACAATGCGTCGATTTGGTTCATCTCCCTGGCTGAAAGTCTTCACACGAGGATTGTTTTGCAATCTCGCATGAATAATCTTTCTTTCCTGGGAAGTCATCGGTTCAAGCATAACTTCTTTACGTGTTCGAATGACCTTCATGGCCATACGATCGGATAATGCTTCTAAAGTCTGGCGACGGCGTTCACGAAATTGCTCGGCATCGAGTACGATACGAAGGCGATGATTCGAGTGGCGATTAGCCACGATGTTCACAAGGTATTGCAGAGAATCCAATGTCTGTCCACGTCGACCGATTAGAATGCCCAAGTCGGAGCCTGTAATGTTAATCCGCACAGCATCATTCTCATCCACCCGCTCAACAGAAACGGCAAGTTCCATCGCTCCAGCTATTTCTTGTAGAAAATGAATTGCTTCTTCTACACCATCTGGTAACAATTCCAACTCTACTTTTGCATCTCTTGCTCCAATGAGCCCGAACAGCCCTTTGCTTGGTTGTTCTAATACCTTAATGTTCACCCGGTCTTCTTGAATGCCCAATTGGGCAAGACCATTACGAACTGCATCTTCTATCGTTTTTCCCGATGCCAGGAGCTTTTTCATTTTCCGTTTGCCCCCTTACCTTTGCCTTTACCTTTACCCTTACTTAAATTTGGTTTTGGTTGAGTTGCTTCTTCAGCTGGTTTAGGAGAATTTCTATACATAAAGTAGTTTTGAATAATGGTGTAGATATTACTGTAAATCCAGTAAAGCGGCAATGCAACTGGGAAATTAATCGCCATGACGAAGATCATAACCGGGAAGATGTACATAAGACCCTTCATCGGTCCAACCATTGTTTGCTGCTTCGACATCATCATGGATTGAATTAGCGTCGTACATGCAGCAGCAATTGGAATGAGGTAGTAATACCAATGACCCGAGTTACTAGGCGTTAAACCAAGTTCAAATCCAATAAAGGTATGCTCTCTAATTTCTACATTCTTATAGATGGAGTTATATAGCGCGATAAAGATTGGCATTTGAACAATTAACGGAAGACAACCTGCCAACGGATTTACTTGATTGGTTTGGTATAGCTTCATCATTTCTTCTTGCTGTTTCTTAGGATCATCCTTGTACTTCTCACGAACCTTTTTCATTTCCGGTTGAAGGGCTTGCATGGCTTTCGTATTCTTATACTGTTTAATCATTAATGGAAGGATAATTGTCCTTACAATAATAGTAAGCAGTAAAATCGACAGCCCGTAGGATCCACCGAACCATTCAGCGAACTTATCCAGCATGAATGAAAACCAATAAACTACATTGCGCGTCCACCATGAACCGCTATCCTGCATTTCAACAGTCGTTATTGCAGTCGTCGTTGGCGAGCAACCCGCCAGAAGCACCATCAGTGACAGTGCACCGATGATCGTCCACCATTTGCGATTTCGCAACAAAACTAAAAACTCCCCTCTTAAATGCCCGGCATGCCGAAATATTCAATTCAATTTTCCACCCAAATACATCCAGTACATGGATATAACTATTCATGTCCACTATAACATAAGAAAGAAGGCAAAGAAAAGCTAGGCTTGTTCACAATACCTCAGCTTATTTGCCTTGTTTACCGTTGCGATGATTAGGACGGTTCCCTCTTCCAGCTGATTGAGATGAACCACCGGCATTTTGACTTGATCCTTTTAATAAACCTGCCTTTCGCAGCACATGCAAAATGCTTCCTTCCATCTGCTTATATGGAAGAGATAATGCAGGCTTACGAACAATCAAGATCAAATCCGTATCCTCAAGCAGCTTAGACGCGTTTAATCTTACAATTTCCTTCACCATTCGTCTTAAGCGATTCCGTACGACAGCGCCACCTAATTTACTACTGGCAGATACGCCCATGCGAAAAGATCCCCGCGTCGACCGCTTCCGCCAATACACAACAAATTGTGAATTCGCAAACGAGCGTCCGTAGCGGTAGACCACATTAAAGTCTTCTCTTTTCCGAAGGCGCAGTTTCCTATGCATCTCTCACCGCTCCATCTTTCCGGAATAATAAAGAAAAAAAAGACCACGTGAGGTGGTCTTTCATTAACTATGCTGTCAATTCTTTGCGACCTTTATGACGACGAGCAGCAAGAACTTTACGACCGTTCTTCGAGCTCATCCGGCTACGGAAACCGTGAACCTTCTTACGCTTGCTTACATTCGGTTTAAATGTAGGACCCATGATTCCAACCCCCTTACTTAAAAACTCACGTCCATCTATTTAACCATGTTCGAGCCAAAAAGTCAATAAAAAGCCCAATGACATTCCGCTAGACTTATGCACATGTGTATAAAATCGAATTTGCTGAAAGTTGAAGTTGAACATTGTCGAACAATTACACATCTTATCAACAATATATAGTACTGTGCACAGTTTTCATCCACAAGTTCTTGAAATTGTGGATAACATGGTGAATTTCGTTGAATTTAGAGGGTTAGTCTGCTATGATTAGTCCATACTTTCGCAGTGGATGACGTAAAAATAACCGTATTTTATCAACAGCCTGTGTATAACTTTGTGAACAAACTCCCGTAATGGTGGATATCCCTATATTTAATTAAGGGGAAACTGTGGATAACTAGTCGAACAGCTTTCGACTTTTCGTTCTCCGCTTATTTTTTGTCCTTACGATGGGTTAAAGGAGAGAAATTGTCGTGGACAACCGCAACAGCGAAGTCTGGCAACAAGTGTTGTCGGTCATCCAAACGAAACTCAGCAAGCCAAGCTTCGATACTTGGTTTAAAGCAACGAAGGCTTCCTTCTTAAGCGATCAAGTCGTTATTGTGACCGCACCAACAACTTTTGCCGTTGAATGGCTGGAAACACGTTATACAAAGCTGGTATCTTCAACGCTTTCTGATTATATTGGTAGAACTGTTGAGGTTAAATTTTCTATAGAAGAAATTAAACCTCCTGAATTCCATGAAACAGCTCCTCAGATCGTCGTCAAACAACAGCCTGCCCTCGAAGAACCAATGATGCACATGCTCAATCCAAAATACACATTCGATACGTTCGTTATCGGAGCTGCCAATCGCTTTGCACATGCCGCATCTTTGGCGGTAGCGGAATTGCCGGCTAAATCCTATAACCCTTTCTTTATGTATGGAGGCGTAGGACTAGGCAAAACCCATCTTATGCACGCCATTGGGCATTATATTTTAGAGCACAACCCTCATATGAAGGTTCTGTATCTCTCCTCTGAGAAATTTACCAATGAATTCATTAATGCGATCCGCGACAACAGAGGCGAGAGCTTCCGTAACAAATATCGCAATATTGACGTTCTGCTCATTGATGATATTCAATTTCTCGCCGGTAAAGAAGGAACCCAGGAGGAATTTTTCCACACCTTTAATGCGCTGCATGAAGAGCACAAACAGATCGTCATTTCCAGTGACCGTCCTCCCAAAGAAATTCCAACTCTCGAAGAACGACTACGTTCACGTTTCGAATGGGGATTAATTACCGATATTCAGCCACCTGATTTAGAGACGAGAATTGCCATTCTGCGCAAGAAGGCGAAGGCAGAGAATCTCGACATCCCTAATGAAGCTATGATGTATATCGCCAATATGATTGATTCCAACATTCGAGAATTAGAGGGCGCTCTTATACGAATTGTGGCCTACTCATCACTAACAAACCAAGATATTTCCGCGCATCTTGCCGCTGAAGCCTTGAAGGACATCTTGCCTACAGGGCGCAACCGGCTTATCACCATACAGGATATTCAGCAGCGGGTCGGAGATTACTACGGTTTAAAACTAGAGGATTTCAAAGCTCGCAAACGAACAAGAGCTGTTGCTTACCCTAGGCAGATCGCCATGTATTTATCACGTGAACTCACGGACTACTCTTTGCCTAAGATCGGAGATGCTTTCGGAGGGCGAGATCATACCACCGTTATTCATGCTCACGAGAAAATTTCGCAGCTGCTTAAGGTCGATCAAGATCTCTACAAAATTATCAACAGTCTAACAGAAAAAATCAAAAATTTAACGTAAAAAAGCTGCTGCGCCTATGCACAACTCGTCCACATGTGGATAGGCGTTGTTTTCGAGCTTTTTCGCGGTTATCCACATATCCACTGCCCCTACTACGACTTAAAGATTTAAACATGCTACAATATACAAAATTGAAGAGGTGAAACCATGAAATTGACGATATTGCGCAATGAGTTAAATGACGCTATTCAACATGTATCCAAAGCCGTTGCCTCAAGAACAACGATCCCTATATTAAGTGGGATTAAATTGGATGCTAGTCCAACTGGGGTTACCTTAACCGCAAGCGATACCGACATTTCCATACAAAGCTTCATACCACTCGAAACTCCGAATAAAACAATTGGAACGGTTATCAGACCCGGAAGTGTTGTTCTTACAGCTAAGTTTTTTGTGGAGATCATCAAGAAGCTTCCTCATGAAGAAGTTCATATTGAGGTTGGAGACCACTTTCAAACGTTAATTACATCCGGAGCAACAGAGATACAGCTTGTAGGGTTAGATCCTGAAGAATTTCCAGTGCTTCCATCCATACAAGAAGATCAGGTTGTGTCGATTCCAGGTGATCTGCTTAGAGACATGATCCGACAAACTGTTTTCGCGGTAACTACGAATGAATCGACACCCATTTTAACGGGGGTTTTGTGGAACCTTCACGATGGTGTGTATAAGTTTGTCGCTACGGATCGACATCGCTTGGCAAGTCGAACGGCAACAGTCGAATTGTACGATGTAAGATTCTCAAATATTGTTATATCTGGGAAAACTCTAAATGAGTTAGCGAAGATTGTACCGGATCAGAACGTAATGGTGGATATTGTCGTTGCGGAGAACCAGGTACTATTTAAGCTTGGTAACGTATTGTTCTATTCCCGCATGTTGGACGGGACCTATCCGGATACTTCCAAGATTATTCCGCAAAGCTTCAAAACAGAACTTGTTTTGAATACAAAGTCACTTAGTGATTCGATTGATCGTGCTTATTTGCTCTCTAGAGAGGAAAAAACGAATATTGTTCGTTTAATCACGACGGATAATGGAGGAATCGAAATTTCCTCAAGCTCGTCCGAGCTAGGTAAAGTTACGGAGCAGTTAGAAGTTACTGAAATGCGCGGCGAGTCGTTGAAAATTGCTTTTAACTCTAAATACATGTTAGACGTCCTAAAGGTTATTGATAGTGAGGAGCTGTTCATCGGATTTAACGGTGCAATGAGCCCTATTATTATTAGACCTAACGACCATGAGAACAGCCTGCATCTAATTCTCCCTTACAGAACGACGAATTGAGGCGTACAGAGATGAAAAGTATCGGAATTTCCACAGAATATATTACGCTGGGCCAATTTTTGAAGCTTGCGGATTGTATTGGTACAGGCGGAGAAGTGAAGCATTTTTTACAGGAAAATAGCGTTCGAATTAACGATGAGTTAGATAATCGTAGAGGACGTAAGCTTAGAGTTGGAGACAATGTTAAGGTTGAAGGATTCGGAGCGTTTACCATTAGTGTCCGCTAATCCTGACCTCGCAGCCTCCGAAGTCAGTTGGAGAGGTATATCCTATGCAGTTAAACTCATTGGAGCTTCATGGATATCGTAACTATGAGTCATTAAAGCTATCAACTGAGGGTGGCGTCAATATTTTTATTGGGCCGAATGCCCAAGGGAAAACGAATTTAATTGAAGCCATTCATGTGTTGTCTTTAACGAAGTCCCACCGGACCTCGAAGGATAAGGAATTGATTGGCTGGAATCATTCAGCGGCTATCATTAGAGCTCAAATGAATAGAAAGCTTGGCGATGTAAGTCTGGAATTGCAGTTATCGGCACAAGGAAAAAAGGCTAAAGTTAACGGATTGGAGCAGCGCAAGCTCAGTAGCTTCGTTGGCACGTTAAATGTCGTCTTGTTCGCGCCGGAGGATCTGGATATCGTCAAAGGAGCACCGGGAGTGCGCCGCCGGTTCATGGACATGGAAATCGGTCAGGTGCATCCCGGTTATTTGTACGACATGCAGCAGTATCAGAGAATTTTGCAGCAAAGAAACAATTATTTGAAATCAACTGATATCCACAGGGCTTCTCCAGAAATGCTAGATGTATGGAATGAGCAACTTGTAACGTCAGGTGTTAAAATGATGCAAAAAAGGAAAAACTTTATTGTACAGCTGCAGAAGTGGGCAGAAAAAATACATTCCGGAATTACGGGGAGCACTGAACATTTTACCGTGGAGTATAAACCCTCATTCGGTTCCTCGTCTGGAATGGATAACCAAGAACAATCTTCTTTATTCGATCAATTTATGTTAAAGTTATCACAGGGCAAGGAACAGGAATTTAGGCGGGGAATGACGCTGACCGGTCCGCATCGCGATGATCTGAGCTTTGCCATTAACGGCAAGGATGTTCAGTCATTCGGATCCCAAGGACAGCAGCGAACAGCGGCATTGTCATTAAAGCTGGCAGAATTAGAACTCATGCATGAAGAAATCGGGGAATACCCGATATTATTGCTGGATGATGTTCTATCTGAATTGGACCAGACTCGGCAAACTCAGCTTATTGAAACCTTTCAGAGCAGAGTGCAGACGTTTATCACGACGACGGGTTTGGAGAGCGTTAATATGAGCCGTTTGAAGGATGCTTCTATTTTTCACGTGAGAGACGGCCAATTGCTGCGTTAATGTTAGGAGGAGCTCCGTGTACATTCATCTGGGCGGGGAAAAGGTTATTCGGACGTCGCAGCTCGTGGCTATTTTTGATATATCCATTGAGCAGTCTTCCAAGCTATCGAGGCAATTTGTCGTGCATGCGCAGAAGAACAAAGAAGTGGAAACAATCGGGGAAGAAGATCCTAAATCGATTGTTGTAACGGAGCATAAAGTTTATTACTCTCCAATATCCACGGCCACTCTCAAGAAGAGGGCGCACTATTTGGAAGGGTAAGTACTTCCTGAAATCTTTAATAAGCAGCGGCTAGTAAAGAAGGCGGTGGAAGGTTTGTCCGTTAATTCACAGCATAACACATACGATGAGAGTCAGATCCAGGTACTAGAAGGATTAGAGGCGGTACGCAAACGTCCTGGTATGTATATCGGATCTACGAGTGGTAAGGGCTTGCACCACCTCGTCTGGGAAGTTGTCGACAATAGTATTGACGAAGCGTTGGCTGGTTATTGCAACCGGATCGACGTCATCATAGAAGAAGACAACAGCATCACTGTTATTGATAACGGTCGCGGAATTCCGGTCGGAGAGAACACTAAGTTAAAGAAATCAACGCTTGAAGTCGTTATGACCGTCTTGCATGCGGGTGGTAAATTCGGTGGCGAAGGCTATAAAGTATCGGGTGGATTGCACGGTGTTGGTGTATCCGTCGTGAATGCTTTATCTGAGCAGGTCATCGTAACCGTTAAGCGTGATGGGCGCATTCATCAGCAAGAATATCGTCGGGGTGCTCCCCAATATGACTTGAAGGTTATCGGTGAAACAGAAGAGACGGGTACGCAGACACGTTTCAAGCCGGATCCTGAGATTTTTACGGAAACGACGATTTTTGAATATGACACACTCGTTGGCCGTATTCGTGAGCTTGCATTCCTCAATAAAGGAATTGAACTCAATCTTAGTGATAAGCGTACGGGAATGAGCGAGACGTTCAGATATGAAGGCGGAATCGTGGAGTTCGTGCAATATTTGAATCGCAACCGCGAAACGATGCATGAGCAGCCTATTTATGTAGAAGGCGCCAGAGACGCTATTCATTGCGAAGTAGCTATGCAATACAACGACGGTTATTCCGAGAATTTGTATTCCTTCGCGAACAATATCAATACTCATGAGGGTGGAACTCACGAATCTGGATTTAAGAGTGCCCTTACTCGTATCATTAACGAATACGCCCGTAAGTCAGGCTTCGTGAAGGAAAGCGAGAACAATCTATCTGGTGATGATGTCAGAGAAGGTTTGACGGCAATCATCTCCGTGAAAATTCCAGAGCCGCAATTCGAAGGACAAACGAAGACAAAGCTTGGGAACAGCGAAGTTCGTGGAATCGTGGAATCTTTGTTCAGCGAGAAGCTGTCTCAATTTTTGGACGAGAATCCGGCTGTTGCTCGGAAGGTTATGGAGAAAGGTCTTCAAGCAGCGAGAGCAAGGGAAGCTGCGCGTAAGGCTCGCGAATTAACTCGTCGGAAGAGTGCGTTAGAAGTAAGCGCACTTCCAGGTAAATTGGCGGATTGCTCCTCTAAGGATGCTTCGATTAGCGAAATATACATTGTCGAAGGAGACTCTGCTGGCGGTTCGGCCAAGCTAGGTCGCGATCGTCACTTCCAAGCGATATTGCCGTTGAAAGGTAAAATTCTCAACGTTGAGAAGGCGCGCCTGGATAAGATTTTGTCTAACTTGGAAATTCGGGCCATGATTACTGCGCTTGGTACGGGGATTAGTGAAGATTTCGATATTGCCAAGGCTAGATATCATAAGATCATCATTATGACCGATGCCGACGTCGATGGTGCACATATACGTACATTGATTCTTACTTTCTTCTATCGCTACATGCGCAAATTGATTGAAGAAGGCTACGTTTATATCGCTCAACCGCCGCTCTTCAAGATTGAACGGAACAAGACAGTCCGTTATGCAATGAGTGAGAAGGAAAGAGATCAGATCGTCGCTGAGTTCGGAGAAGGCGTTAAGCTGAATATTCAACGTTACAAAGGTTTGGGTGAGATGAATGGTACCCAGCTTTGGGAAACGACGATGGATCCGGATGTACGGACGATGCTACAGGTTCGCATCGATGATGCGATGAAGGCAGATCTTATGTTCGATACTTTGATGGGTGAGAACGTGGAACCACGTCGCGATTTCATTCAACAATATGCGAAGTATGTTAAGAATTTGGACGTATAGTACAAACAATGAGTTAAGCACACGCAGGGGGTATCTCTAGATAGAGGTACCCCCTGCGAATTACCCTTTGCGTTTACGGACCTTGAATCGACCGTAGGCTACGGCATAGGAATAGATTCTTCGGAACACGGAGCGATTAGGTAGTTTCTTAAACAGAAACGGGTCAGGCAATGTATTGACCTCGAGAATCCACGGCTTCAAAGTGTGGTCAACGGCCACATCTATCCCGATTTCTTTAATCCGAGGGAATCTCTTCTCCATTGCAATAGCGACATCTACCCCAAGCTTACGGAGACGAGCTTCATAGTGAGTCCATTTCTCTGCAGATAAGGAACGCTTCAACAAGGTCATGACAGGTTTGGGCGTACCTCCGGCATGATAGTTCGTTACGATTTTACGAGGATGGGCGACACGACCGATCATCCCAGTTGCCTCCCACTTCGATTGCGGGTTTTTCTGAACCATAATTCGAAGGTCGAATCTTCTTCCGGAGTACTTTAACAAATGAATCCCTTGTTGGGCTAAATACGCTTTGTTCTTCTTCACAACAAGAAGCTTTCGATACATGTCGCCAAAGGTAACGAAGGAATATTTAGCCTCACCTGACTGAAAGAAGTAAGGGCGATTGGCTCCGATGTTCTTCTCCACTCGTATGACCCCATTGCCGAAAGTGCCATTAACCGGTTTTACATAAATCATTCCATAATGATCAAGCATTTGTTCTACGGTTGACCTCTGAAAGCTTCGGGTGGAAGGGACATATTCTCTTAAAATGGGATCGGCAATAAGAACGTTGGTTTTAGCCCATTTACTGCGAACGCGCTGAATCGACATCGGGGTTCATCCAACCTTTCCCTTCGGCAATATGGTATAATGGAATTATTGTATATTTTCTAATCTATGACGGAAATCGCCTTGCGGTGAGTATTCGTAAGAGCGTTCTTATCCGCTTGTATATTGTTAAGGAGGATCCTCATGTCTGAAGAACAACGCTCCCAAGTCCGCGACCGCGATATCGGGGTCGAGATGAAGGAATCGTTCATGGATTACGCAATGAGCATTATCGTCAGCCGGGCTTTACCGGATGTTCGTGATGGATTGAAGCCAGTTCATAGACGTATTCTCTATGCGATGTCTGAATTGGGGATGTCCCCGGACAAGCCTTACAAGAAATCGGCGAGAATCGTCGGTGAAGTTATCGGTAAGTACCATCCACATGGTGACTCTCCAATCTATGAGGCCATGGTACGTATGGCACAGGATTTCTCTCTCCGTTACATGTTAGTCGATGGCCATGGTAACTTTGGTTCCGTTGATGGAGACGGAGCAGCTGCAATGCGTTATACGGAAGCTCGTCTCTCCAAGATCGCAATGGAGATGCTTCGCGATATTAACAAGGAAACCGTTGATTACAGACCTAACTACGATGGTGAAGAGATCGAGCCTGTCGTTTTACCAGCAAGATATCCGAACTTGCTCGTTAACGGTAATACCGGTATCGCAGTAGGGATGGCAACGAACATTCCGCCTCACAACCTGAGAGAGGTCATTGAGGGTACTCAAGCGCTGTTACGTGATCCGGAATTAACACCTTATGATCTAATGGAATATGTAAAAGGTCCGGATTTTCCAACGTCTGGTCTAATTCTAGGTCGGGTAGGCATCCGTCAAGCTTATGCAACAGGACGTGGTTCTGTTACGATGCGAGCACGTGCCACAATTGAGGAGAACAACGGCAAAGCCCGTATTCTCGTTCATGAAATCCCATATCAAGTCAATAAAGCAAGACTCGTTGAGAAAATTGCTGAGCTCGTACGCGAGAAGAAGATCGACGGAATTACAGATCTTCGCGATGAATCAGACCGTAATGGTATGCGGATTGTAATCGAGCTACGCCGTGATGTAACACCGACGGTAGTACTCAACAATCTGTATAAGCAAACTCAGATGCAAACAAGCTTCGGAGTTAACATGCTGGCGCTTGTTAATAATGAGCCTAGAGTACTTAACCTGAAGGAAGTTCTATATCATTACATCCAGCATCAGGTTGAAGTCATTCGCCGTCGTACGGAATACGATCTGAAGAAAGCAGCAGCGCGCGCGCACATTCTAGAAGGATTGCGTATTGCTCTTGATCATCTCGATGAGGTCATAGCGCTCATTCGTGCTTCTCAAACTACGGAAGAAGCTAGAGAAGGCTTGATTTCACGATTCGGTCTTTCCCACGATCAAGCTCAGGCTATTCTGGATATGCGTCTACAACGCCTTACAGGCTTGGAGCGCGATAAGATCGAACAGGAATATAACGAATTACAGACGAAGATTGCTGAATATAAAGCGATTCTAGCTGATGAGAACCTCGTTAATGAGATCATTTATGATGAACTTGAAGAGACGAAGCTCAAATATGGTGACGATCGCCGTACGGAAATTACAGTGAGCGACGACGAGATATTGGATGAAGATCTGATTCCTCGAGATGATGTTGTCGTCACGATGACGCATACCGGCTATATTAAGCGGCTCCCAGTGTCTACTTATCGCAGTCAAAAGCGTGGGGGTAGAGGGATTGTGGGTATGGGAACAAAAGATGATGATTTCATCGAAAATCTATTCGTCTCTAATACTCACCATTATCTATTGTTCTTTACGAACAAAGGTCGCGTATTCCGGATGAAGGCTTATGAGATTCCGGATTTAAGTCGGACAGCTCGAGGCACGCCGATTATCAACCTAATTCAGATCGAACAGGGCGAAACGATTAACGCGGTTATTCCAGTTGAATCTTTCGAGCCTAATCAATTCCTATTCTTCGCTACTCGTAACGGTATCGTGAAGAAAACACCGCTTGATAATTACGCGAACATTCGTAAAGTTGGTCTGATCGCCATTTCCTTGCGTGAAGACGATGACCTAATTGGTGTTAAATTGACAGACGGTGAACGTGAAATCGTTATGGGGACTAGCCAAGGGATGTCTATTCGTTTCTCTGAGGCAGACGTTAGAGCGATGGGTCGTTCGGCAACCGGTGTTAAAGGAATTCAATTAGCGGATGACGATAAAGTAATCGATATGGATATCGTATCAGCGGAGCAAGAAGTGTTGATCGTAACGGCTAAAGGTTATGGTAAGCGGACTCCAATGACGGAATATCGGATTCAGACACGTGGCGGTAAAGGGATCAAGACCTTGAACGTTACGGAGAAGAATGGAGCTATCGTTGGATTGAAGGTCGTTCACGATGATGAAGATCTAATGATCATGACTTCCTCTGGAACCTTGATCCGTACAAGTATGGCAGGAATTAATACAATGGGACGTATAACCCAAGGTGTTAAATTGATTAATATTCGTGATGAAGATTCCGTGGCTACAGTTGCTCGGGCTCCGAAGAACGAAGAAACAGATACGGATTCTGAAGATACGGAAAGCGAGACGGAAGACAACGCATAAGTTGTCTTCCAGAACCGTTAGCCATCTAAGAGAGGGAAATAGTGATGCCGATTATTCCGACTATGCAAGTACAAGTGGGTGATCGTCTTGCCAATGATGTTCAGACATCTCTCGGAAGCGTGCTGCTTCAGCAAGGCCGAATCTTATCTGACAGAGATAAGGAAATATTGCAGGCTTTTCTCATATCAAGCGTAGATGTCAGACGGAATGGTCTAGAAGCGCAGGAAGTGGAGAAGGCGGAGGAAGTTACTCTTGCCGCCACAGAAGTCAAGATCACTTCTTTGCAGCAACACTTTCTCAGCATGGAGAGTCTTCTTAAGCGTATCATGTCAATGGTTAGCTCCGGACTGAAGATTCCCATATTGGATTTGCGTAATGAGCTAACTCTAATGTTAGCTCGTATGGATGAATATAACGTACTAACATTTGTATGTCCCCCAGCAGTTGGGACAGAAGATGTATTAGTTCGTAACAGTGTCCTCTGCGCAATGACCTCTTATCAATTGGCTAAGTGGAGCAAACTCCCTGAGAAAGATTGGCTTCAGATTTCGATGGCGGGCTTGCTACACGATATTGGTAATGTGAAGGTGGACAAGGCGATCCTTAACAAGCCTTCACGCCTTTCTTCAGAAGAAACAGAAGAGATGAGAAAACATACTCTTTATGGCTTCAGATTGCTCGAAGGTAGTACTTCGATGAATCAGGGTGTATGGCTTTCAGCGCTTCAGCATCACGAGAGAATTGACGGCAGCGGTTATCCTATGAAGGTAAAAGGGGAAAAGATTCATCCTTTTGCGAAGATCGTTGCAATCGCAGATATGTACCATGCCATGACATCCAATCGCAACTATCGAAAAGCGGAGTCCCCGTATCTTGTGCTCGAGGAGCTCCATTCCGGATCCTTCGGCAAGTTAGACCCGCTATTCGTTCAAACCTTTATTGAGAGAACGACTCAATTCCATAATGGCGTTTTCGTTAAGCTAAACAATGGTTCCATTGGAGAGATCGTGTTCACAGATCGTAACGACCCGACTCGTCCGATGGTATCGGTAAATGGTCAGATTGTGAATCTGGGTCAGAATCGTCAGATGTTCATCTGTGAAGTGTTTGCAACTCCCTAGAGGAGTGCATCTATCTATTGAAAGACCGTAAAGTCAGCCAAGCGCTGATTTCACGGTCTTTTTCTTATTTCCAAGCGAATATAAAGACTGCTTTAGCGTGTTAGAAAGAGGTACTAAAAAGCAATTGAAAAAGAAATTGAAATAATTATAAAAAAGGGTTGCAATCGTCTAGGTGGCTGTGATATATTATTTAAGCCGCTTCAAGAGGGCGCACGACAAGCTGACAAATAGCGAGTCGAACGAAACACGAATTGTTCTTTGAAAACTGAACATCGAGCGTAAGAAAACGAACAAAACGTCGGAAGATGGCTTCGGCTGTCGGAGGACAAACCAGTTGTAAAGATTGAGCCTTCAAGGCTCTTTAATACGAAGCTTCGGCTTCACTATTATGGAGAGTTTGATCCTGGCTCAGGACGAACGCTGGCGGCGTGCCTAATACATGCAAGTCGAACGAATCTCTGATGGAGCTTGCTCCTGATGAGGTTAGTGGCGGACGGGTGA
>NZ_JAMZCY010000005.1 GCF_024519285.1 Cohnella sp. WQ 127256
GATGAGATTTCCCAATTCGTAAGACCCCTTGAAGAACACGAGGTTGATAGGCTCGGGGTGGAAGCGCAGCAATGTGTGGAGCTGACGAGTACTAATAGGTCGAGGGCTTATCCTAAGCGAATTGACACTGCAAGACATATGACACACCACTTCTTCTATAAAGCTTTACTTCGCATCCAGTTTTCAAGGCGCAAGCCTTGTATAGTAAGTCTGGTCTGGTAATAATGGCGGAGGGGTTCCACGCGTACCCATCTCGAACACGACCGTTAAGCCCTCCAGCGCCAATGGTACTTGGACCGCAGGGTCCTGGGAGAGTAGGACGTTGCCAGGCCGGATTTACAAGATTTACTTTGCTTATATTCCCTGATAGCTCAGTTGGTAGAGCACTCGACTGTTAATCGAGTTGTCACAGGTTCGAGTCCTGTTCGGGGAGCCACATGGAGAGGTGTCCGAGTTTGGTCGAAGGAGCACGATTGGAAATCGTGTAGGCGTCTAAAGCGTCTCGAGGGTTCGAATCCCTCTCTCTCCGCCACAATCCTTTTCGTATAAGCATGGCCCCTTGGTCAAGCGGTTAAGACACCTCCCTTTCACGGAGGTAACAGGGGTTCGAATCCCCTAGGGGTCACCAATTAATATCCTCAACCAAAAGAATTACCATAAATTGAGGGTTGCAATTCATAAGCGATATAGGTTATGATAAGAAATGTCGCTTAAGAAACTAAGCATTGAATAACGACGCGGGGTGGAGCAGCCCGGTAGCTCGTCGGGCTCATAACCCGAAGGCCGCAGGTTCAAATCCTGCCCCCGCAACCAATTGAACTACCTTCGGTTCACTACCGAAAATTAACATGGAGCTGTGGTGTAGTGGCCCAACATGCCTGCCTGTCACGCAGGAGACCGCGGGTTCGAATCCCGTCAGCTCCGCCATTCTTTACTTGAAACAATGGCGTAACAATCCGAATTGACAGCGGATTTGCCCTTGTAAGATCTACTACGGCTCGATAGCTCAGCTGGTAGAGCAGAGGACTGAAAATCCTCGTGTCGGCGGTTCGATTCCGTCTCGAGCCACCATTAAGTAAAAAAGAATAATACGCGCCGACTTAGCTCAACTGGTAGAGCAACTGACTTGTAATCAGTAGGTTGGGGGTTCAAGTCCTCTAGTCGGCACCATTTCTTATCTAATCTTGGAGGATTAGCGAAGTGGCCAAACGCGGGAGACTGTAAATCTCTTCCTTCGGGTTCGGTGGTTCAAATCCATCATCCTCCACCAGTTTTACTCTACATAGGGGCATAGTTTAAGGGTAGAACAGCGGTCTCCAAAACCGTTAGTGTGGGTTCAATTCCTGCTGCCCCTGCCAATAAGTTATACAATACGATCATGGCGGTCGTGGCGAAGTGGTTAACGCATCGGTTTGTGGATCCGACATTCGGGGGTTCAATTCCCCTCGTCCGCCCCATTTTTACTCAGTACAAATAGCTGTTGGGGATTAGCCAAGCGGTAAGGCAACGGACTTTGACTCCGTCATCCAAGGTTCGAATCCTTGATCCCCAGCCATTATATGCGGAAATAGCTCAGTGGTAGAGCATCTCGTTGCCAACGAGAAGGTCGCGGGTTCGAGCCCCGTTTTCCGCTCCAAAGTAATCTAGACTTTGGCGCCATAGCCAAGTGGTAAGGCAGAGCTCTGCAAAAGCTCTACCCCCAGTTCGAGTCTGGGTGGCGCCTCCAAAGCTCTACTACTTGCGCCCTTAGCTCAGCTGGATAGAGCGTTTGACTACGAATCAAAAGGCCGGGAGTTCGAATCTCTCAGGGCGCGCCAAGTAAGAAAACTGAATATGCCGGTGTGGCGGAATGGCAGACGCGACGGACTCAAAATCCGTTTCTCGCAAGGGAGTGGGGGTTCAAGTCCCTTCACCGGCACCACTACTTAACAGACGATTATCTCGTTTAGATCTTAAAAGATCTAGGAGATGATCTTTTTTTTTATAATCTGGTGACGTTTATTCCTAAATTAGTCGGGATAACACTGGTTGTGGCGAATACACGGTGGCTTTTTGATCGCAATGCGGATTCTGAGCGTAAGCAGGTAGAGCCGGCTTCATGAAGCCGTACGATACGTTCGTGCGATAGACGTATCGCGTAGTGGTCTAATAATTGCTACACATACGTAGATGGCAGCTACCGCGGCAGGAAAGGGATATACAAGCACATGCAGTTGAGACCGCAAGAGAGGCCATAAAAAGAAGAATATAGTAGTCGCTCGACGCCATGATGAACGACCGAATATTCCAGCTCGAGTCATAAACAGACTAAGAAGAGGCTTGTCTCAGAATTGAATTTCTGAAACAGCCTCTTTTTGCTAACTCAAGTTCTTAATCCCAGTTTGATTGTACGCTATATTTTCACTTTCTTCATAGCTGTAGTCCCGCCCTCGAAGCGAATGAATTCCGTAAAGCTAGCGAACAGATTAGTTGAATTCCGATTATTGATGATATCGATCAACAGGGTAACGGTTTTTGCTTTCTCCGCTTCGGACACGTAAAAGGTTGTCAGTTGGGGAACGCTTACTTTCACGAGTTCGGTGAAACCGGAGCCGATCAAGCTGATATCGTCAGGAACGGATATTCCGGTACTCTGAAGACGTTGAAGAACCCCAAATTGGATGACGGTATTCGTACAAAAGGCTGCCGTGTAATCCAGTCTTAGCATCTCGGCTCGCTTACATAGCTCATATCCGTTCTCATCGTTGCTGATTTGAATTAGTGATCGATCGATCGAAACTCCGTTTGCTTCATGCGCCTCATAATATCCTTCTAAAGCCAATTGATGAATTGTATAGTCCAAGCTCCCCATAAACATTGCGATACGGGTATGTCCTAGCGAGATGAGATAAGAAGTCGCGTCATAAGCCAGTTTCTTATCGTCGAATGCCGCATAATTAAGATTGTCCGCCTTTCGCAAGGGCAGACCATAGAGGATGTAGGACGAGCCGGAAAGGCGGAATAAATCGATGAATTTCTCATTTACGTCACCTGATACGATGTAACCCTCGATTTCCTGGCTATCTAGCGCCTTCTGCAGCTTGTTCAGTGAATCCGGCGTATTCGTAATGTTCATGAAGACCATTCCATAATTGAAGCTGCTAGCCGCTTGTTCGATGATTTGCAGATCAGCCATATAACGCGGATCATTCGCATCCCGATCAAACAGGACGAAGCATAGCTTAGGGGACACTTCAACATCCCGGTAGCCAAGCTCTTTGGCCGCTTGTAGAATTCGATTACGGGTTTCGATCGAGATCGTACTGCTAGGCGTATTGTTCAATACAAGGGAAACGGCTGTGCGCGAAATGCCTAGATGTTCCGCGATTTCCTTTTTCGTAACCATCAGTCGTTCTCCTTCTACATGCAACAATATAACGCTGGTTATATTATACCTTAATTAGGTAGAAAACGTCAATTTAAAGCGGATAATACTTGTTTAATAGAAAAAACATTAAATAAAAGAGCTTTCAAATGTTTATTTTTGTTTAAAAACAGCATTGACACCTAAATATAACGTGCGTTATGATTGCTGTGAAATCAAGTTTATCGATGTATGTTGCGAAGCATCGAAGGGTGGGGTCATACAACATTGTGCATCAAATTACTGCAGTACTCGTAGGAGCCGGTGCGAGAGGAAGATTCGTGTATGGTAAATATGCGAGTAAATATCCGGAAGAATTGAAAATCGTCGCAGTCGCAGAGCCGAATGAAGAACGCAGACAGCTGGCGGCAACTGAGCACGGACTTCAATCCGATCAGGTGTACGAGAGCTGGGAACGGGTGCTATCAAATGTGAAAATAGCGGATGTTGCCGTCATTTCCACGCAAGATAGAATGCATTTTGCACCGACAATGAAAGCTTTAGAGCTTGGGTACGATGTTTTACTGGAGAAACCGATGTCTCCCACCGAGGAAGAGGTCGTCGAGATGGTTCGTGCATCCCGCGAATATGACCGTCATCTTACAGTAAGTCATGTACTGCGTTATACACCCTTCTGGTCGAAGGTTAAGGAAACTATCGCAAGTGGTGCCATTGGAAGGATCGTTTCAATTCAGTTAAGCGAAAATGTAGGTTACTTCCATATGGCGCATAGCTTCGTGCGAGGAAACTGGAATAAGGCTGAAGAGACGAGTCCAATGATCTTGCAGAAATCTTGTCATGACATGGATATTCTTTCCTGGCTTATCGATGAGCGTTGTCAGAGAGTCAGCTCGTATGGGTCATTACTACATTTCCGTCAAGAGAATGCGCCAATCGGTTCGACGCCTCGATGTACGGACGGTTGCGCTGTCGAGAGAGAGTGTCCGTATTCCGCGGTTCGAATCTACGAGGAGGATGATTCTCACGAGTTTTCTCGCTTCATAACGAATGATTTGTCACGGGCGTCAATTAGACATGCGATTGAGGAAGGACCGTTCGGACGGTGCGTGTACCGTTGCGACAATAACGTGGTCGATCATCAAGTTGTGAATGTGGAATTCGAGAGCGGTTCGACGGCTTCTTTTACGATGTCCGGCTTCTCACACGATATTTCTAGAACGGTTCAAGTCATGGGCACGATGGGCGAAATTAGAGGCTACATGGAAAAAAGCGAACTTGTTCTATATCCCTACGGAAAAGAAGCGATTGACATCCAAGTGGCGGTAGAAGAAGGGGGTCACGGTGGCGGTGATGAAGGCCTCATGCGAGAATTCTTGAAGGAAGTCCGGAAAGAGAACAGGAATGTCGGCCAAGCGTTAACATCGGCTGAAGCCTCATTGCAAAGTCACCAGATGGCTTTCGCAGCGGAGCAATCCAGACTTGCGGGTGGGAGTTCAGTGACTATCTCGGGTCTGAACGCTCAACACGCCATAACGATCGGCAGTTGAGCTGAGTTATTGCCAGCTTCATATAGCTTCAACTGAATAAAAACTATTGGGGGGTCACATCAATGAAAAATGTAAACGCATTATTGTTGTCACTTGTTATGGTTGTCGTTCTGTTAGCGGGATGCGGGGGCAATAAGAACAACGAGCAAGCAAGTTCCACAGCGAGCGCAAAATCCAGCGAAAGCCCGAGTGCAAGCGCGAGCGCTTCGAGTTCAGCAAGCGAATCCAACGTGTATGATAATGGCTTGTCAAAGGACGACAAAGTCACTTTACAGATGGGTTTCTGGGAAGCCGGAGGCGGTCGCGCTTGGATGGATTTAGCGGTTAAGAAGTTTACCGAGAAATATCCGAACGTTACCTTCGACATCACCTCGACACCGACTTTGAATACCATTCTTGAGCCTAAGATCGCAGCAGGTAAAGATGATGACATGTTCGATCTTTTTATCCCGCATTTTTTGGCTCCCGGTCAGCTTGATCGCTTAGCACATGCCGGTAAATTAGAGCCGCAGGATGATTTGTGGGATCGCGATCTTCCGGGCGAGCCCGGCAAAAAACTGCGTTCGGTCATCTCCGACGATGCTTATGAGACATCGCTTAGCGTCGGATTTACGGCTAGAGTACCGGTAAATGGTTATACGGCAGGACTGTTCTTCGATCAGAAGCTGTTCGACGAGAAGGGGTGGAATAAAAATCCGGCCACTTGGGACGAATTCGTGGCACTGCTTGATCAAATCAAAGCCGACGGTGTCATTCCAATTACGTTCCCTGGCGTATATGCCGGTTACTTAACGGACTACACTTTTAATATTTTGCAATTCGACTTGGCTAAGGCTAACGGAAGCTTCGATACTTACGTGAAAAATTTCCGCGATTTCGAAGGACCGCTCCTCACGACACCTGAAAACAAAGAAGCATGGAATCGGATGTATGAGTTCGGGAAGAAAGGCTATTTCCCATCTGGTGTTGCAGCACTGAACCATACGCAATCTCAAATGCAAGTATTGCAGCACAAGGCTGCACTTGTCTCCACAGGGGATTGGGTTGGCAACGAGATGAAGGAAACTACACCTGAAGGATTCAAATGGGGCTTCATGGCCATACCGGCGGTCAATGATCCGAATCAAACCGTATTCGTGAATTCCGGAGTTGGTGATGCCTCGTTCGTTATTTGGAAGGGCAAGCCAGATCTTAATAAGAAGTGGGCAAAGGAATTTATCTTAAGTCTGTATGACTTTGAAATCCAAGTATCGTTAGCATCGGAAGCTGGAACGTATCCGGGAAGATTGGATTTCGGCGAAGACCCTGCTCGTATTGCGAAGCTTCAGCCGACACAGGCTGCTGTTATGGAATATGCGACAAAGCATAACGTGGAGTATATTTCTTATCGGCATACGTTCGGACTTACAAGTCCAGAGCACGGACAAGCCGAGAAGCTGTTGAGCGAACAGATTACAGCTGCTGCAACAGGGAAGAAAGATCCTGCATCCGTGCTAGAGAAGGCGGAGAAGCTTAAGCAAATCGCGATTGAGAAAGACCGTCCTAAACAGTAAGCTTCAAATGATCGTTTACAGCAATCGTTCATAAAAATAACAGCTTTGTTCGGGAGGAATCGGATTCCTCCCGTTCATTTATTCAAGAAAGGGGGAGACGCATTGAATGCCGATAGTGGAGTAAGTGCTCGGAAGCGGACAGGTTTGGCTAAGTCTAGAAGGCAGAAAACGGTCTTTTTGATCATTGCGATTGCCCCGTCGCTGCTTGGTTATATTTTGTTTACTCTGTACCCTAATGTGATGTCGGTCTATTATTCCTTATTGAACTGGGACGGTTTAAGTCATGCTGAGTTTGTCGGTTTTGATAACTATGTGAATATGGTCAAGGATGAATTCGTCTGGCGTGCTCTATATCATAACTTGTTGTACATGATTGTCGTGCCCGCTCTGATCGTTTTCATTTCCTTGTTACTAGCTCATTTATTGAGCAATAAATCGTATAAGGAGAATGCGTTCTATAAGGTAATCTTCTTCTTTACGAATGTGCTCTCGACGGTTGTTGTTGCCTTGCTTTGGTCTTTTATTTTCGACGGAAGCTTCGGACTGTTAAATGGTTTTCTTGAAATATTCGGTATGAATATGAACGATTTCTATTGGCTTGGCGATACAAGAACGGCGATATGGGCGCTGGTTTTGCCTATGGTATGGGGTGGAGTGGGGCTATATGTCGTCATTTTCATCAATGCGATGAGTGCGATTCCGAAATCCATCTATGAGGCCGCTTATTTAGAAGGCGCTCGTCCAATGACAATCCTGTTTCGGATTACAATTCCTCTTATTCGTGGAGTCATTCGTGTATGTGTCGTGTTCGTCATACTCGGTTCGTTGAAAGGCTTCGAGATCATCATGATCTTGACCAATGGGGGACCGGAAGGCTCGACGGACGTTATCGGTCTGTACATGTTCAATCTCGCGTTTGGCAAAGAATATCACAACTATGGGTACGCATCAGCTATCGGAATGCTCCTGTTCGTTATTCTGGTCGGAGCCAAGCTGATTATCGACAAGGTGTATCCAGAGGAAAACGTAGAGTTCTAGCACAGGAAAGGAGGCGAGGCGACAGATGACGGAGCGGAGAACTTTAATGGACGGAATATGGAGAATACTGCTGTTTCTGTGGGCGGTATCCATTCTATTTCCGGTGATCTGGATTCTCTACCAATCGGTAAGAACGAATCCAGAGTTTTTTCAAGATATATGGGCATTACCGACGGATATAAAATGGAGCAACTATTCGGAGGCATGGAATAGCTACGATATTGGCCAGTCCTTATTAAATACATTGTACTATGTTGGCGTAGCTTTAGTGCTGGGTACTTTTCTCACGACGCTTAACGCATACGCATTAACTCGCATGGAGTTTAAAGGTCGTAAGCTAATCTGGGGACTCATCATGCTTTCGTTATTTTTACCGGGGATTAACGCTCTGGTGCCCCAATACATTTTAATGAAATCTCTGAACCTAACGAATAGTCTATCAGGACTAATCATTTTGGACAGCTTCGGAGAAAACGTCTTTTTCCTCATGCTGCTTGGTGGATTCATGTCTTCTCTTCCAAAAGATTTGGAGGAGAGCGCGCATATGGATGGAGCAACGATATTCCAGACGTTCTGGCGAGTGATGGTTCCCCTGTCCACTCCGGGAATCGTAACCGTAGCGATCTTTAAATTCCTTGGGTTGTACAACAACTTCCTGGGACCGTTTATCTATTTAGGCGATCCTTCTAAGTATACGATCGGTGTTAATATGTACCAGGCAAATATGAAAATGCAATATACCTCGGATTGGGTGACGATGTTCGCTGGAGTCATGATCGTTATGGTTCCTTCTATTATATTCTACGTGCTCTTCCAAAAGAGAATTATGGAGGGTGCTACGATGGGGGCGATGAAAGGATGAGCACGACGAAACCATATGAATGGTCGTTTTTCGGTGATTATACCGGACTGGAGACCGGGTTAGAAGCGATTTGCGGCATGCTAGAGTTAAAATGGACAGCTAACGGAGGTCTTCCTGTTACGTTAGTTCGAACTAAAACGAGTACCGAGCTGATCGTAAAATTTGATGGTGTCCGAGCCGAGATAAGCTATGGGCTCAATCATCATTTGTTTCGTGCGATTGGACTGTTAGCCGAATCTCTAAGCTTGAGCGAGCCCTTCGAGATCAGGGAGGAGCCGCAATTCGATACGATTGGGTTCATGCTCGATTGCTCCCGGAATGCGGTTGCGACAACGGATAGCGTAAAAGAATTACTGCGTTATATGGCTTTGATGGGCATGAATATGCTGATGCTATATACCGAGGATACTTATACAGTGGAAGACGAGCCGTATTTCGGATATATGCGGGGAAGATATACGCCGGAGGAATTAAGGGAGTGCGACGCGTACGCCGAGGAATTGGGGATTGAATTAATTCCATGCATTCAGACGCTTGCGCATTTGGAGACCTTCTTGAAGTGGGAAGCTTCGACGGAGTTAAGAGATACCAACGATGTGCTTCTGGTCGGTCAGGATCGTACCTATGAGTTTATCGATCGAATGGTGGGGAGCGCGTCGCAAATCTTTCGCAGCCGAAGAATCCATATCGGAATGGACGAGGCTCATGGTTTAGGGCGCGGACGTGCGCTTGATCTCTATGGGAACCGTGATAAGTTCGAAATGATGAATGACCATTTGTCCAAGGTGAACGAAATAACACAGTCTTATGGCTTAGAGCCTATGATCTGGAGCGATATGTTCTTCAGAATCGGTTCTGAGACACACGATTATTATGATCTCGAAGCCGTCGTCGACGAATCTCATGTCAGCCGAATTTCTCGGGGGACCCAGCTCGTATATTGGGATTATTACCATTACGAGCAGGAGTTCTACGAGACTATGATACGAAAGCATCGTCAACTAGGATCCAACCCGGTATTCGCCGGCGGCATATGGACCTGGCTCGGACTTTGCACGCATTATGATCGTACGATGAAGTGCTCAAACGCGGGCTTACAAGCGTGCAAGCAAGAAGGCGTAAGGGAAGTATTCGCGACGGCGTGGGGCGATAACGGTGCAGAAAGTCATCTCTGGTCTATTCTTCCGGGACTACAGTTATACGCGGAGCATGCGTATTCCAAAGTGTTGGACGAGCAAAAGCTGAGACAGAGGACAGAATTCTGTACGGGAATTCCGTATGAGCATTATATGAATCTAGAGAAACTGGATGATATTCCAGGACTTCTAACCGATCATGGAGACTTGTCCAATCCATCCAAGTACTTGTTATGGCAGGATGTATTGTTGGGACTATTCGACAAGCATTTCCAGGATATTGATGTTTCAGGGCATTATGAACGGCTAGCGAATCAATATCGTGATCTTGCTACGTCTAGCCGAAGCTCGCAGCGACTATTCGAGCTTCCTGCTAGATTAAGCGATGTTCTCGCATTGAAGGCGGACTTAGGCATACGGATGAAACGAGCTTACGATTCTAGTGATCGTCAGTCATTGGAGCATATAGCAGCAATCGAGTTACCTGAAATCCTTCTACGGGTAGAAGCTTTGAGAGTCACGCATCGTCATCAGTGGATGGCAACGAACAAGCCTTTTGGCTGGGAGGTGTTGGATTTAAGATATGGAGGCGTAACAGCCAGACTTAGGACGGCGATGGATCGCGTGACCGATTACTTGAACGGAGTTGCATCGCGGTTAGAGGAGTTAGAGGAGCAGAGACTGTATTTTGATGATAGAGAAAGACGGGGTGTAGCGGGAACTGACTATTTTATTTCCTATCACCGAATTGCGAGTGCTGGAACGATGACTTAGATGACGACCAATGGCTCATATTCTATGATAAGCGAGGGCATGAAGATGAAGAAAAGTCGGAAGTTACTCTTGATGGGATTCATTGCAATTGTTGGTTTCTGTTCGATTCCAGTTTCTCCAAGCTATATTGTTAAAGCAGCGCCTCTTATAGAGGATGATATGGAAAATATAAGCAATTGGACTTTGGCGAATCCAAGCAACGGCTTCATGAGTACTTATTCCGGTATTCCCCAAGTGTTCCAAGGGTCTTCCAGCATGAATTTTAAGGTTACAGACGACAATGACGGCATTCCCGACACGACCTCTGTATCCAAGACCTATTCTCCGAATTTGAATTTGGCAAGTCATGACGTCATGTCCTTCTGGATTCAGACGGATACGCTAGATCCGCTCCTGGAGCTCAGTCTGCAAGACTCAGACGGGACGATCAGCAAAGTGAAACTGTCACAGGTCGTACGCAGTGCTCATCTCCCTTCAGTGGTCATGCCGGATGAATGGATTCAGGTACAGTGGCATTTCAAGGAATTCGATGGGGTGGTGAGCGGAGGAAACGGTGCGATGAATTACGGTGCCATTCAGAAAATCTCGTTCTCATCGACGGATGGCCGTCCCGCTAACATGAAATCGGAGCAAGTCAACTTTTATATCGACGAGCTGAATTTCTATGCGAATTCGGATCTCTATGACACGATGCAGATCGATGCTATGGATAGCGCGACCGCATGGAACGCGACCTCTGGCTCCAGTCTTGCTCTCTCGACAGTACAGGTGAAGCAAGGCACCTCCAGCATCAAATATACGGTGACGAATAATAACAACGGAATCGTAGAGTATCCTTCATTATATAGGGCGAACGTCAATTATAATTTGACCGGGTATTATCAGCTAACTTATTGGATCAAACCGACTCAGAATCTGACTTTCTTTAACGTGCGTATGACCGACACGGATCAGACTTCAGAAGAATTCAATCTCGCGAAAATGTTTCCGACGGCGGGAGGAACGCTGCTGGCTAACAAATGGTACAAGGGAACAATCAATTTCCGAGAAGATCCGGGAACGATCGTCGGTGGAAATGGCATTATAAATTTCGATCAGTTAAAAGAGATCGTCTTCGTAACCCGGGACTCCGAACTGCCTGTCGGGGTTAGTACGGACTTCTACATCGATGACCTGCAAGCGATTAAATACAAAGACAGAATGATGCTGGACTCCTTTGATGGAACGGCCGGATGGACGGCGACGCCCGGATCGAGCGTCATCGTGAACACTAATAACTATCGCGATGCATCCCGGGCGTCCGTAACCTTCCAGGTTCCGAACAACAATGACGGGATTGCCAATAGTTATTCCGCCACGAAAAGCCTATTCGCCAATCTATCGTCTCAGGATGTATTATCCTTCTGGATTCTGGTCAGCAAGGACACGGACAAGATGATCTTCAGCATTAAGGATGCTGACGGAACGGTTAACTATATCCGCTTGGATTCCATTTTGTGGGGCTCCCAGCTCGTTGCTGGTAGTTGGTGGCATATCGAATGGCCATTCAAAACGCAGACGGACGATATTGTCGGCGGCAACGGGGTCATGGATTATGGCAATATAACCGGCTTCGAGGTCATCGTCGATGATAACACGATGGTCAAGGGGATATCGGATAATTACTATTCATTGGATAATCTGGAGGCCATGACGAGCAAGGAGTGGACGAGAAGTAAAGAAGACGTTCCTATGCTCGCGCCGACGTCGCACGATTACGCGGCCGACGATTTTCAGATCGGGATGTATCACCATAGCCTTGTGCAGCCCGAAAAAACGCTCCAAGACATGGCGAAGCACGGGGTGGATTTCATTGTCTCGCACGAAAATCACCGAGATGACGTGATCACCAAAAATGCCGGATTAGCGCAGAAGCTTGGCTTAAAGATCGTTCGGCAGGCATTTCCCGTGGCCAATAATAACTCACTGGACCACGCAGGGCTTAATGCGCTCGCTGCTAGCGATTCCGGCCAAACTTTTGTTTACGATCCAATGAACCAAATCATTAGCTACTTGAATGCTAATGAGCTCGAAGTGTATTGGCCGAATAAGCTGCAAACTAATGCCGCAGGCGACTATGCTTACTATGCCGATCAAGCGCGTATGAACGATAGCGCAAAAGGAATCAACAGGCGGGTTAATACTCATCATATCAATTATCTTTGGTATGATACGGGCGAAGATCATCCGTGGTATATGGATTGGGCAACGCTCGGCAATTACGGGGGATTCCAGTGGACGGATCGACTGAAGCAGACCGCATGGCGAATGGGGAAGACGAATGCGACGAATACGCAATCGTGGTCTCCGAGTAAGCTGATCCCCAATATGAACGAAAGGAACTATAGGCATATCGGCTTAGCTCCGTTGAATCTCGATGAAATCGCCGATTTCAAGGATTCGCTCTGGACGAACTTCGAAGGAGGCTTAAGCGGGATCTCCTTCTTCACTTATGACGGGGACGAATGGGCGAACGAATGGAACTTCGTTGATAATGACGGCAATCCGATGAATGACCGACGCTGGGCGGCGGTGACGGATATGTCCAAGCAGATCCGCGCCACGGAAGGCAAACCTTACGCGGAGATGAGCTATCCGAGGAGTTTTGACGTCGTCGACAACGGTAACGTTCCGGTAAGTGCGCTTGCTGCTCCTAGCGGAGCGCCGATCGTCTCGGTCGCGTTCGAATACAACGACGGCACGAACGATACGTGGATTCCGATCGGTACGGCTATGGCAAGTCCTTATACGGTGAATTGGAACACGGGCGGTCTGGATTCGTCGAAAAAATACTTTGTCCGAGCAACTTCCTTCGATGGAATCCGCTATTCGGTCGCGGATACGAGCTATTCCGTATCCGTGAAGGCAGTCGCGGGAGGACCCATCGTGACAGGTACGGCCGTATCGTCCAATCCGACGAACGGGTTGACGTCGATCTTGCTCTCCGCTACGGCGAATTCTAGCGGACAACCGGTGGCGAAGGTACAATATTACGTCGATACCGTACAGAAGCAGGGACAAGGCATTGACATGACGGCTACAGACGGGACTTTCGATAGTTTAACTGAAGGAGCTTCGGTGACGATTGCCATCCCGACGATTGCTTCGACAGAGCCGATTCTGATCGATGATATGGTGGACATTTCCGATTGGAGTGGCACGGCGACGAGAAACCCGGAATCGGGATTGCTGCGTCTCGATGTCGGAAACAACAATAACGGTGTTTCGGATAAGCTAACGGCAATCAAGGATTATGGTGCAAGCTTGCAGAATTTATCCGGTTTGGATACGTTGTCCTTCTGGTTGAAGGACGTAACGGCTCCTCTAAGCCAATTGCAGGTTAAGCTGCAGGACGTTGACGGCACAGTGCTCGAAGCCTCATTGCCAACGTTCTACGGTGATAGCAGCTTGCCGATTGATGTATGGAAAAACGTACGTTGGAACTTCAAAGAGAACTACGATTCGATTACCGGAGGGAACGGAGTCTTCAATTTCGAGAGCGTGAAGTCGATCGAATTCAGCGTGGATGACAGTATGCTTCCCGCTTCGGGTGCTCCCCAAAGGATTTACGTCGATCTGATTCGCGCATTCGCGGAAACGCGCTGGCAGGAACAGACGACGCCGATCGTCTATGTGCGAGCTATGGATAGCGCGGGGAACTGGGGGCCGACCCAGTCCGTAAAAGTGAACGTGACGAAATCGTCTGCAGGTGATACGCAAGGACCGATAACGGTTGTGGCAGGTACGAATCCGCGCGGCATTACGGACGGACTATCGTCATTCTTATTGACCGCTAACGTGGATGATGGAATCGACAACCATGGCGGTTCCCGGATCGTTGCTGGGGAATACTTCGTCGACGCGCCGGGAACGAACGGTTCGGGCATACCAATGGGAGCAGTAGACGGAAGCTTCGATTCGATGAGCGAATCTCTTGTTGCTACGGTATCTGCCGCTGGATGGGCGGAGAACAGTAAACATACGCTATATATTCATGGACAAGACGAGGCGGGGAATTGGGGACCGTTCTATACGGAAACGATGATCAAAACTTCCGCTCAAGGACCTCGCATACAGAATGCGGCTGCAACTCCGAGAGAAACGCAGGGAGGCGCAAGGGTGACGATCCGGGCGCTTGCTGACGAAACGGATACGGGCTGGGGCAACATCGCTGGAGCGGAATATTTCGTGGATTCGGTCGGGTTCGAGGGGAGCGGGACGCCAATGACTGCGCATGACGGATTATTCAGCGCTAAGTCAGAGCAGGTGACGGCTCAGATCAACGTTTCGTCCTGGTCGAGCGGGTACCACACGGTATTCGTTCATGCGAAGGATTCGCGAGGTAAATGGGGACCGTTGAAATCCATTACAGTGAGGAAGAACTAAGCGAATATCCTTAACAAATTAAACAGCCTGGCTTTTCCTAGAGGAAAAGCCAGGCTGTTATTTTGCGTTGGTACCCAGCATGATTGTCAGATGCTATATCTTAGCAATGACCGTACGTAAATACTCGGATGGAGACATGTCGGTGATCGACTTGAAGTACCGTGAAAAGCTGTGGATGCTGTCATAACGAAGAAGCTCAGCGATTTCCGTTAAAGTATGCTGCTGAGTTCGAATAAGGCTCTTTGCATGTTGGATTTTCAAATTTCGATAGTACTTCATAATACTGATCCCTTTATTCTCTTTAAAAATAGTGAAAGCATGGCTCTTGCTTAAGTTAAAGTTCTTATAAATATGTTCCAATCGGATATCCTCATAAACATGCTGTTCCATAAAGTCGCACATACGAGTGACAAGATCGTTTTCGCTTCGCAGCTTAATCGTGTGTGACAAGCGATGTTCTCTTCTGACGTGCTCATCTCCTGCGGATCTTAACCGAATAAGTAGCATTTCCAAATAAATTTTGATCAATTGCTCGGAGCCTAGAGGCGCATCAGGTTGTCTACAAAGGGTATGGTTGCGCGGATCGTCGTAGGGAGGGGAGAAGGCAGCGAAGCCATTTTTCATGATTTGCGCCAATATATCTCTTTGCCGAACGTCCAGCGTAAAAATTTTATTATCAAAGAAGTCCATTTCCTTCGAGCGGCACACGAAAGAAAGAATAATAACATTTGGGGCGATTCTCTTATTTGCCCAAACCCCGTGAAATTCATTCGGTTTATGAAAGATCATGTCCCCTTGCTTGAGGCGGTAACCTTCCGTATCCGCAAACACCTCTAATTCCCCTTTGTCCACATAAACGAATTCCCAGAAGTCATGCTTCTCACCTTCGAAGGCGAAGTCTTTGGAAAACTCAAAATAATGGAATGAAATCAGCTGTTTGACAGCCAGTGGTTCATTAAGCTTAGTGCGAGCGAATTGGATGTCCGTCACCTGCTGGAGCCCCCGTTGCGTTAGATTCGTTGTGCCTATTATATCATGTTGTCTTGACCCTATCTTTAATAGTAGAACAAGAAATTAAGGACTTATTGCCACGTTAAGCGGTCTTTTTGCTAAAGCTTGCGTGGGAAGGTTGTCATACACTCTATGTAGGGTTGTGTATAGGAAAACGGGCTTAGGAGGAATCTCGGTGAACATATTGGCGGTAGGCTGTCATCCTGATGATCTGGAGATAGGCTGTGGTGGAACGCTTGCAAAGCTATCTGCACAAGGTCATCAAGTGACAATGGTTCATGTGGCTAATGGTGATAAGGGACATAAAATCATTGAGCCGGAACAGCTGAAACAAATCAGACGGCTGGAGGCAAAGGCTGCTGGTAACTTAATCGGTGCCGAAGTAGTTAGCCTGGATATACCTGATTTGTCGGTGAAATCGGATCAGGATGATCTTGTCGTTAAACTGGTAGAGGTTATTCGTAGGGTCAAACCGGATTATATGATCACGCATCCGCCGGAGGATTATATGAAGGATCATATGGAAGTATCGAAGGCAGTGTTCGATGCCAGTTTCGCGGCTACGGTGCCTCATTATCATAACTCATTCGGTGAAGATGCTCATGACAAAGTCGTACCCATTTACTATATGGATACGCTGGCGGGCGTAGGTTTTCTGCCAACAGAATATGTGGATATTAGTGAGCATATGGAGACGAAAATCCAGATGAATGATTGCCATCAGAGCCAGATCAAATGGCTGTACGAGCACGACGGCATTGATTTCCTCGATTTTGTCAGAACCGTTTCCAAATTCAGAGGTCTTCAATGTGGTAAAGCTTATGCAGAAGGCTTTAAGCAATGCCAAGCATGGCCGAGGCTAACGACTGTGAGGTTGCTTCCATAATCCAGAGTCTATATCCGTAAAGAGGAGAGAGCTGAATATGAATTTTATACAAACTGTTCATGGATCATTATTAGAGGGTTTCTATCCAGCTGGCTGGGATATGGAGAAGATTGACCGTTGCTGTGCGAATTCTCCAGAACGCATTAATGATCGTCAAACCTTCTGGCACAGAGAATTTCGCCCTATCGCATGCAATGAAGTTCAAGAACTTGACGTGAAGATGGGGCATGAAATCGCTTGGCAGATTCGTCAGAGTAAGGAAGCGGGACGTAAGGTCGCTTTTATTTTGCCGGTAGGTCCGATGGGTATGTATAAGTGGGCTGTATACTTCCTTAAGGAATGGAAAATCGATTGTGCACATGTGTATGGCTTTAACATGGACGAATGGAGCGATGGGGAAGGGAGTACGCTACCTTCGGATAATGCGGGCTCTTTCCAGAACGCAATGGAGCAAGCCTTCTACGGTCCGCTTGGTGAACTCACCGTACCAGCGAATCAGCGGCATTTTGCCACCAAAGCAATGCTGCCTACTTATGCCGAGAAAATTGCGGTATTGAAAGAGGAGGGGGCAGAGCTTATCACTGTGTTCGGAATCGGTCGGATGATGCATATTGCGTTTTGGGAGCCACATTTCGGCGCGGAATTCGCGAACGATGAAGAATGGAGTAAGCAAACGCACCGCATTGGCGCTCAGCTTCATCCGCTCACAATCGAACAGAATGCAATCACGAGCTTCAAGAGCCGGACGACACTCGTTCCTTGCCGCGCTAATACGATTGGGCCAGGATTATTCCTGCAATCCGATCGAATCATTGGTGGTTGCGACGGAGCGCTTGGGCGAGGTATGCAGTGGCAGGGACTATCCTTATGGACGACATTGCGTCACGGACCGGACAGGTGGCTCCCATCGACTTACATGCCGACATTGCCTGGTAAGTTATTTTACTTGGAGGAATTGGCTGGACCTTTAGAAGCGGATGTGAACTGATCGCCCCTTTCCAGGAAAGGCTAATAGAATTCAAAAGCACTTAATTTCATCTTCTCAAGGGCTGTCCCAAAGGTGAAAACTTTGGAGCAGCTTCTATTTTTTACAACGCATGACGTGAAATAAGCTTTATAAAACCGTAAGAAAAACGGAGCTAACACAAGCCTACTATCACTTAAGAGATAAACTTTCTTATGGACATACAATCCCTTATTTGTGCAAAATAACGGATCTGATGTCCGATCAGACTTTTGAGACACCCTCGTTTTCATGCTTTTTTTTATAAGCGACTGGACTAAGTCCATAATGCTTCTTGAACGCTTTGCTGAAATAATAAATGTCGGGGAACCCGGAGCTTTCGGCGACTTCCTTAATGAGCAGAGAAGCGGGATCCTGAAGAAGCATAGCCGCTTTTTCTAAGCGAATTTGGTTCATTCTCTCAATCAAAGTAATTCCGGTGCGTTGTTTGTAAAGTCTGCAGAGGTGTCCGTAGCTCATATGGAGGGAAGCTGCCAGCTCAGTCACGTTGAATGATTTGCCTTGATAGTCTTCCAGATATACTTCGATTTTCTTGATGAGTTGATCACGCGGACCAGAAGACTCAACGGATACAAGCTGCTCAGATTGAGCGATTCGGGTTAATGCTTCAAGCAATCGGATAAGGATGAGCTGAAGGGAAAGATCGGATCGGCCGGATAAGGCTTCCTGAAATAAATGAAGAAGAATTTCCTTGATTCCGTACTGATCGGCATATCCGCCGGGTTTCCAATGCCGTAGCCCTTCTAGCTCGTCAAAGAACGGATCGTTACCGTCTTGATCATCCGGTTGGCGAATCCGCCACCTCAAGCAAATACCTTCATGCGGATTATCGTTCTTATAAATATGGGAGTGGATCATGCCGGGTGGGATGAGGAAGAAGTCATCCTCATTAATCGTGACCAGTCGGTCGTGAAAGCGAGTTTGCAGTTGTCCCGTAAGCACATAGTTGAATTCAAACCAGGTGTGGGAATGAGGAGGACATTTGCTGGCATTGCCCACTTGTTCAAAAATGATATCGATCCAATCGACGATTGTATCGTTGATTCTGATTTCATTGCATAACCTGTTGAATATTGCAGGTAGATCAGCTTTCCATCGCGTAATGTCCACTCTAGTCACCTCGTGCTCCATTTTCTATTCTGTAATCATATCATAATAGAACAAAAAGTCATGCGAATAGACAATTTACGGAAGGCGTGTTGAACGTGAAAATGGAGAGGAGAGACTAATGACATACGGGGGATTATCGATGAAAAAGCTATATTTGATCAGCAACGCGCATTTGGATCCAGTTTGGCAATGGGAATGGGAGGAGGGTGCCGCCGCGGCTGTATCCACGTTCCGCGCAGCAGCAGATTTCTGCGAGGAGTTCGAGGGGTATGTTTTTAATCACAATGAAGTCATTCTCTACAAGTGGGTGGAGGAATACGAGCCGACTTTGTTCAAGAGGATTCAGAGGCTGGTGCAAGAAGGCAAGTGGCACATTATGGGCGGCTGGTACTTACAGCCGGATTGCAACATGCCCTCGGGCGAATCGTTCGTTCGACAGATCCTGCTAGGGAAAACCTATTTCCGTGAGAAGTTCGGGGTCGAGCCGACGACGGCGATTAACTTTGATTCGTTCGGCCACACGAAGGGGCTCGTGCAGATCATGCAGCAAGCGGGCTACGATTCTTATATATTCATGCGTCCGGACGGGTTCGATAAGGCTCCTGCCCAAGAATTCGCTTGGATGGGATTCAACGGTAGTGAGATCATCGCTCACCGCATCAATGGGGGCTATAATACACAGCTTGGGGAAGCCCATCTGAAAATCAAGCAGCTACGGGAGGACATTCCGGACGGAACGATGACGATGGTCTTGTGGGGCGTGGGCAACCACGGCGGTGGACCATCCCGCGTGGATCTGAGGCAAATTCGGGACATGATGGAGGATTCGCCAGACTGTGAGATCGTCCACTCGACTCCTGAGCACTATTTCCGAGAATTGCGGGCAACGAAGAAGCTCCCTAGTTACGATGGAGATTTGAACCCTCGTTTCGTCGGCTGCTACACTTCGATGATCAGAATCAAGCAGAAGCATCGTCAGTTGGAGAATGAGCTGTATATGACGGAGAAAATGCTATCGGCGGCTGCGTTGCAAGGTAAGCTTGAGTACCCATCGGCAGACCTTCATGAAGCGGTATGCGATCTGATGATGGCGCAGTTCCATGATATTTTGCCAGGATCGTCCATTCAGCCTGCGGAAGAAGCTGCTATACGGATGATCGACCATGGCTTAGAGATCGTCTCCCGCTTGAAGGCGAGAGCTTTCTTCGCACATGCTGCTGGAGAGGCCAAAGCTGAGTTGAAGGAATATCCGGTTCTGGTGTACAATCCTCATCCTTATCCGGTTAGAGGGATTTTCGAATGCGAGTTCATGCTGGAGGATCAGAACTGGAAGGATGAGTTCTCCATGCCAGTTGTTTATCGTGACGGGAAGAGAATTGCGTGTCAGCCGGAGAAGGAATTGAGCAATCTGACGCTGGACTGGCGTAAGCGGATCGTATTTGAAGCAGAATTGTCTCCTTCCACGATGAATCGGTTCGATTGCCGAATTGAAATGCTGGAACGTAAGCCGGAGCCGGGGTTGAAGCTTGTAGACGGGTTTTATCGTTTTGTAACCGATGAAATGAACGTCCGAGTGAACGCCCAGACAGGGTTGATCGACGAATATTCGGTTGGTGGTGTATCCTACTTGCGGCCAGACGCTTTCTGTCCGATTGTTGTTCAAGATAACGAGGATCCGTGGCGTATGGATACGAATGCTTTCTCGCCGGATATCGGAAGATTTGCATTAATGAATCCTGGGGCGGGTAGTGACTTCTCCGGGGTTAAGGATCGGATGCTCCCTTCCGTGCGGGTCATCGAGGATGGGGACGTTCGGACTGTGGTGGAGTCCGTACTCTCATATGGTAGCTCCACGATCGTGATGACCTACAAGCTCCCGAAGAAAGGGACAGAGCTGGAGGTTCAAGTCCGGGTATACTGGAATGAAAAGGACAAGATGCTGAAGCTATCGATTCCGACGGATTTAAAGGACGGCGTATACGTGGGGCAAACGGCATTCGGAACTCATGAGCTACCGAGTAATGGTGACGAGGCGGTCGCGCAGAAATGGGTAGCCGTGCAATCGGAAGAGAAGGGTCAGGCGATTACCTGCATCAATAACGGCCTCTACGGATCCGATTATCGGGATGGAGAGATTCGTTTAACACTTCTACGGAGCCCCGGTTATTGCGCCCATCCCATTTACGATCGTCCGTTGGTTATGCAGGACAGGTTTTCCCCAAGAATTGATCAGGGGGAACGCCAATATACGTTTTGGCTAAACGCGGGACCGCTCGAACAAAGACGAGCAGTCGTCGATCGCGAGGCGGATGCGTATAACGAAAGACCGTACGCGTTATCCTTCTTCCCCTCGGGAGATGGGGAGGAACAGGAATCCTTCATCTGTCTAGAGGAAGGTACCGTACAGCTTAGCGCGTTTAAGAAGGAAGAGCGCGGCGATGGCTATATTCTCAGATTGTTTGAACCAACCGGTCAAGAGCAGATGACCTATATCACCATCCCTTCCATGAGCATTCGCCAGGAGGTTCGGTTGAGCGGCTTCGAGATTCGTACATTCAGATTGGATGGTAAGAACGGCGTTCTCTCAAACATCGGGCTATGCGAAAAGTGAGCCAGAAAACATGGAATAAAGGGTAGCGTGATGCTGCACTTTAATCTAGTTATTAGTTGCTCTGTTTGATCTTGTTCCGATACTCCCGCGGGGTCGTTCCCGTCTTCTTGCGGAATAACTCATGGAAAAACTTGAGATCGCGGTAACCCGCCATCGCAGCGATGTCCTTAACGGACATCGCTGTTTGCTGTAGTAGCTCGCAGCTTTTTTTCACGCGAAGATTCTGTATGTACTCCGTGTATGATTGACCCGTTGCTTGTTTGAACATTCGCTGCATGTAGCTTACGCTTACTGGAATAAGTGCGGAAATCTCCACTAGCGTGATGGATTGACCGTAATTTTGCTCGATATATTCAAATACTTTTCCAAGCTGTGAGATCGCTGGGGCGGACTTTTCTTGGGATAATTCTAGTCGATATAAGCATACGAGTAGCTCTGTTAATCGTGCGTAGAGGATGGCCTCGTATCCGGGTTGTCCGGTTTGATATTCGCGATAGAGCATCTCCATGCAAGTTTTTGCTTCATTAAAGGAGTCTTTGAATCGGCGGTACGAACGGTTGTCACCGGATAGGAGATTTAAAATCGAGTGCGGGAAAGGGTACGCGCGCATAAGCCTGTCCGGAACTGAAGAGTCAAACAGACAATTGTACACGATCAGCTCATCCTTGGACGCCTCGGAAGCTGGACGATAGACGTGTCGTGTACCAATCGGAATAATAAAGAGATCACCTTTCTCGACGAATATCCGTTCATCTCCGATATAGTGGAATCCTTTGCCCTCGGCTACATATTGAATTTCTAGAAAGTCGTGAATATGAATAGGTAAGGTGAAAAACTCGCGTTCCCTTCTGACACAGATCGGGAAATCGGGGCTCCAGAACGCTTTTCCTTCTAAAGTAAAGGGGCTTGATTGCATTTGGCTCATTCCCTTGAAGTAGGATGTGATTGCCCTATTAATAACATATAATCCCCCCTGTTATCAACAAAAATCGTTGTGTTATGCTTTGGGAAAATGGGATAAGGGGTTGGCAAGTATGAACTGGACAGCGGATTGGATATGGCGATCACAGCGGATTAGGATCAATGATTTTGCTTACTTCCGTAAAGAGTTTGCGGTTCGAGCTTCGGTTATATCAGCGGAATTACTCATGTCCGCGCATCATTCGGCACAAGTCTATGTGAATGGAACAAAGGTAGGCGGCTATGGATCGCCTGCGCCAACGAACCCATGGAAGCGGAAGTATTATTTAACCTATGATATACGCGAACAATTACAAGCGGGTCAAAATTGCTTGACGGCGGATGCTCATTACCTTGGGGGTAGCGGACAAAATTATGTGAATGGGGTGCCGGGCTTCCGTCTTGAGCTGCGACTTGTTTACGAGGACGGAACTAAGCAGGTCATTAAAACAGACCGTACTTGGGAAACGCTGAAGGATATGCCGCATAAGGTGGGAACTCCTTATCAGCAATGGCGGAGAGTATCAGCAATAGAAGATTATGATGCAAGGAAATGGGATGGGAAGTGGCGCTATGTCGGATGGAACAATGAGAGTAGCACCATCAAAGCCAAAAAGGCGAAGATCGGACGTGACGAATGGGCAATGGTGGCGCAGAAGATTCCGGAAGGTGCCATCGAAGAAGAGATCTTGTTAACAGCATTAGAATACCGCGCTGAAGAAGGGGATTTAACCAATCCACAAATATTCGACGTAGGAAGAATCGTATCCGGCTGGCCTAAGTTTACTCTGAAAGGAATCAATGGGGTAACGATACGTCTCCGATATTCGGAGGATTTGGACGAGAATGGCCGGGTTAAGCATAATGTCACTAATGAGCATTCTGAACATTACTTCGATCAATATACGATGCGGGGAGACGAGAGGGAGACGTGGCAGCCGGACTTTTCTTATAAGGCCTTCCGCTATGTCGAGGTCACTGGATATCCTCTGCCTATCGAGGCTAGCGGTGATCTTACCGTATGTCTAGCATACACTGGGATGCATTACGCTGGCAGCTTTAACTGTGCGGATGAGCATCTGAATGCTTTGTACGAAGCCTGCATTCGAACGCAGAAAAACAATACACTAGGTCAAACCGTGGATTGCCCCCACCGTGAGCAAGCACAATATACAGCAGATACGGATCTGCAAGCTGAGGCACTTCTATATAACTTCGATGCGCTAAGCGTCATAGAGAAGACACTAAGTGATTTCGAGGATGCGCAGCTGGAGGATGGAACGTTTCCTTTCGTAGCGCCTATTAATTATGAGCATCCAGATTTTAATTTGCAGATTCCTGAATGGGACCTCCATTATGCTACGCTCCTATGGAAGCTCTATGAGGCCTCGGGCGATGTGAAGGTATTAGACACGAATTATGGTACAATGCGCCGAATGACGGATTATTTCATTGGGATATTAGATAAAGATACGGGGCTTGTTCCTCTTGATAAAGGTTGGCATATTAGCGATTGGCCTTACCCTTCCGTGGAGCATAAGGGACAGTTTCTAACGGTTCAGCAGATCAAGCTTGTTCAAGCGTTACAGATCGTTAGTAAGGCTGCAAGCTTGATCGGCAAGACTGAGGATCGGGTAGTGTATCAGGGCTATTCCGAACGGTTAAGTGATAGTATTATTGAGCAGCTCTACGATAGGGAATCAAAGAGATTCCGCGACAGCTCGGAATCAGAGCAAACGCATCAAGGGGTAACGGTAATTGCTCTATACGCGAATCTTGTTCCGGAAGCGGATCGCGAGGCAGCGATTTCCTTCGTAGCAGAGAAGGAATTCGAGTGTCGTACCGTCCTTACTCTCCCGCTGCTACGTGTACTGTTCGAGAATGGATGCGAAGCTCAGGCCTTTGAGCTGCTAAGTCGTAAGGAATATCCTGGATGGGGATATATGATTGCCCAAGGTGCTAAGACAATGTGGGAAGGCTGGGAAGACATGGAGAGCCACTCCCACGCGTGGAACGGTTACCCTGCGAGAATGCTCCAAGAATATGTCGTTGGAATCCAATCAGAAGCGCCAGGATTCGCGAAGGTCGTCATCCGTCCTTATATGCCGAAGGATTTATCGTTCGCAGAAGCCGAAGTGTGGACTCCGCATGGGACGTTGTATGCGGGCTGGGAAAGGCTGCAAGAAAAAACGATCGTACGGGCACGAATTCCTGAAGGTGTGGAAGCCAGTCTGAAGGTTAAACTTGTGGATGGCATGACTGAAATGAATTTGCAAACCGGTGACAATGAATTGACGATCGAGCAATAACTGAGATAATAGGAGACATGGGAAGCTAAGCTTATTTCCAGAGGAGCTAGAGTCTTGATGAATCCATTATTAAATGAAAAGAAGCAAGATGGGCACGCCCAATTACTGATCGATAGCTATCATCGAGTAACCGGTCGAACTTTGCTACAATTCGAAAGCGATAAGGATAAGGCTGCGGATGCCCTGTTCCATGCTCCGTTCGTGTTATTGTCTCATGGGATTGAGGATGACCCTGTATTGAATTACGGGAATGAGGCTGCTTTGCAGCTATGGGAAATGACATGGGATGAATTTACCCGAACTCCGTCGCGTTTAACAGCAGAGCCGATGGAGCGATCCCAGAGGGACATGTTGTTGGCGGATGCCAAAAACCAAGGGTTCTCCGATGGGTATTACGGCGTTCGGATCTCGAAAAGTGGGAAAAGGTTTGAGATTCGAAATGTACTTCTTTGGAACGTAGTGGATGAGATGGGAACGTATCGAGGTCAAGCTGCTGTATTCATAGATTGGCAGCTCGTCTAAAACGACATAATAAGCGAAAACCCGGAAGAGGATAGGGTTCCCTCTGTCCGGGTTTATTGTTATTTCTAAAGGACACTCCCCCCGAAGAGGAAGCGATGCTCCCACTGCGTGTTGGTGAACTCTCCGACATGAACTCCGCCACTGGCATTAGAGTAGGTGTGAAGAATTTTGCCGTCACCCAGGTAGATACCTACATGTGTAATGCGTGCTGTTGATTTATCGATGTCTTTGTAACTTGCGGCACTAGAGCCTTTGTACGACATGAAGAACATGAGATCTCCACGCTTCAAGTTTTTCCAGTCTGTTTCGGCAGTGCCGTTGTTTTTAACAAAAGCTCCTTGCTGACGTGAGTCAGCTGGGAGAGCGGTGCCGATTGCTTCTTTGAATATCCATCGAACAAAATCCGAGCAGTCGAAAGTCGTCGAAGTCGAGCGACTAGAACCGAACTCATAAGGAATACCTGTATATTTCATGCCGTCAGCGATGACTTTCTCGATCGCGTCGGAAGCTTGGTCATCAAGGGTTGTTTGTTGTGTTTCTTCATTAGAGTTTACATTATCGTCTCCGACTTTGTTCTGATCTATGCTTTGCGTAGACGATTTAGCTTTGGTCGGGGCCACCTTAGAAGCAGCCGAAACTGCTGGAACGGAACTGAATCCACTGATTAACATTACGGCTGCGAATAATCCCATCACGTGTTTTTTCAAGCTGCAACACCTCCGTTTAATGTGTAACTATACGCTAACATAGGAGGAGTGAGGGGAAAACCCACAATTGTTGCCATCGGGTTAGAACCCTTGGTCTGAGTAGGAAAGGTCGGAGGACTGTATATATCCTCGACTACAGTCTAGGAATAAAAACATACGCGAGTCCGTTATGCAATGCAGCGGAGAGGTTTACAATAAGGACATAAGATAAACGAGTCACAGAAAAGAGGTGAAGCAAATGCGAAGCGGAAATGGGCTGGCAATACTGCTTATCGGTTTCGGAGGTTTAATCATTTTCAGTAAATTGGGCTTCGGACTTGGATGGTTGTTTGGACTTCTAATTCCGATTCTGATTATTCTACTCGGTGTTATGGCTTGGAATAGTGGAAATCGACTACTCGGCGGTGTTGTAGCGGTGGTTGGTGGATTCATTCTTCTAGGCAAGCTGTCCTTCTTGTTCGTATGGGTGGCGGCTATTGCACTGATCGTATTCGGGATTTCGATGCTTGGCCGTAATAATCGTAGCACTAGAATGTAGCCTAAATATACTTAGCCGTAGGGAACAAGGAGGGATACAAGAATGAGCGTGATGAAGAGAGTTCGCGATATGACGGTAGCTTCACTGAATGATCGTCTTGAGAAAGCAGAGGATCCCGTCCGCGTTATCGATCAGTTCCTATGGTCGACCCATCAAGAGATTACGCAGAGTGAAGGGCTTCAACGTCAATATGCTGCTCATACGGACAGCTTGCACCGGCAATGGGTCGATGCCGAGCAATGGATGGTGAAGCGGGAGCAACAAGCTTTAACGGCGCTGAAGGCAGGGGAAGAGAATGTTGCGAAGCTAGCCCTGCAAGACAAGGTAATCCATGAGGAACGGTCGGAACGCTATCGTCAATTGTATGAACAGAGCAAGAGTGAGCTGACCGATCTGGAGCAACTGTTGCAAGAGCTTCGCAACGAGTATCGAGCCGTGTACGACCGTCGTCAGTTTTATGTGGCTCGAATGGAGTCCCTTCGCCTTCAACAGAGATTAAATGCTCGTTATACGCCTGGAAATTCGGATACTTCACAGATGTTCCGTAAAATCGATGATCATCTGAGCGATATTGAGCTAGAAACTCGTAGCTTAAGAGATCTTCGCCGAATGGGGCAAGAGTCATTGATTCAAGCAGGAGAAGTTGTTAAAAATACGATTGAAAGAGAATTAGAGCAGTTAAAACGTAAGCTGCAACAAGGAGGTTAGAGAAATGCGCAAATTATATCGTTCAACGCGAGATCGCAAATTGTTCGGAGTGTGTGGGGGGCTGGCAGATTACTTTGGAGTAGATGCGACATTACTCCGTATCCTACTTATCGTCGTAGCTGTATTCTCTGCGGGCTCAGTGGTCATCGTCTACATTATTGCCGGATTTGTAATCCCACGAGAGCCGAATTATGGCGGCGACTTCGGAGCCAATCCATTCGATCAAGGATGGAGAGGACAAGAGCAATCTAATCATGGTTACGGCAACCAAGGCTGGAACCCTGGAGCTAATTACTCGGGACAAGGACCGGGAACAGGACCAAGCACAGGTGGAGGGTATTCATCCGCTAGTGCTACTCGCCCAGGACCTTCCGTAACAACTCCGCCCACATCTAGCCGTTCCTCGCAGGGTATTGATGCGATGATGGAAGATATAGAAAAGAAGTCAATGCAAAGAGAAATTGAAGAACTGAAAGCCAGGATTTCAAAATTTGAGAAGCAATCGAAAGGAGAATAACACAATGGGTGTATTCCAAAGAGTGAAAGATATGACAAAGGCGTCGGTACATGATTTACTTGATAAATTAGAGGATCCAATCGTGATGTTAAATCAATATCTCCGTGATATGGAAATTGAAATTCATGATGCGGAAGTAACAGTAGCTAAGCAAATGGCGTCAGAACGTCGGATGAAGCAACGCTTAGATGAGTTAGTACGATTAAGTGTCGAACGCGAAAATCAAGCGGAGCATTCTTTACGTAACGGTAATGAAGCACTTGCTCGCAAATTACTTGAAGAGAAGGTTCAGTTCAATCAACAAGCCATTGATCTGTCTGGACTGCACGAGCAAGCTAGCGCTCAAGTCAGCGACCTGACTTCTCAGCTCCATGAAATGAAGGATGAGTATTACAAGCTTCGTAACAAACGCAATGAGCTCGCTGCACGCTCGCAAATGGCGAAGGCACGCAAGCAAATGGCCCAAATCAGCACGTTGCATACGATCGAGAGTGGATCAGCTTCTCGAGGATTCCACCGTATGGAAGAAAAAATAATGCAGATGGAAGCGGAAGCGGATGTCGTTCGGCTACCAGGTTCATCTTATGGCGGAGCACCATCCCGTATTGATCCAGAAAAAGCCTACCGCATAGATCAAGAGCTTGAAGCTCTGAAAAATCGTGTTCAACCGAATCTAAGTAAAACCGAAACAGAGTAAAGAGTAACGGACTAGCATTTTCGAGTGTCCTAAGATGTGCTATGATGTCAGATAGTAATGGTTGGTATATCTTCGAAGCCATAACGGGACTTGATCCGTTATGGCTTTAGCTACGAATAACGAAGAGAGCAGCAGGAGGTGTGACCCGACATGAGAAAATCCAGTAACGCGATTCTTTTTATAGCGGCCGGAATATACCTCGCGCTTGGTGCTGTGGCGGGTTACACTACGGTTAATGCAGTTGTTCTCCTGCTTCTGGGTATTGAACGTTATAGAACAGATCGTGCCCGAATATCAATTATCGTTATTATGGTAAGTATTCTAGTATTGGTGATCACTCAATTTGCCATGTTTGCAGTGGTCGTATTAATCTCACTCGGAATTTATTATTTAAAGGCACGGCCGCCTTCGGTTGGAGCATATGTAAGCAAGCATAAGTTAATTCTTAACATGCGAGACGATGAGCAATCCTGGGTGCTTCAATCGATGAGCTTCTGGCATGCCATTGGGGAAATACGCATGGATATGTCATTAGCGGTGCCGGAAGACAAGGAAACCACGATTGTGCTCCAAGGACTGGTTGGCGATCTGGATTTGATAATCCCAGATGATTATGGAATAGAAGTAGATGCTTCAGTACTTCTAGGTCAGGTGTCGTTTAGGCAAGTGAAAGAAGGCGGGATGTTCCACCGCTTAACATGGAAATCGCAAAATTACGACGAGTGTGAGCAGAAATTGAAACTTCAATTGTTCTATCTCGTAGGTGATATCAAAATAAGCACGGTATAAATCGTCTTTGAAGGGGGGAGTCGCATGGAGTCCCAGAAAGTCACCAATATGGTTTGGCGTCACATGGGCGAGGCTGTGCTGTACTCCCTAGGCATTGGTGCGCTAGTTGTTTATTTATTAATTAGATATGGGCTCGCTGGGTCATTCCAATCTTGGGGAACTGTAATTTCTTATTCCCTATCTGCAGTTGGCGTATTAACGATAACGGGAGCTGCTTATGGGTTCTGGAGAAGCTACCCGATACGTCATAGGCTGGAGTTACTAAGGGATACGATGCTGATGCTGGAAAAGGGAAGCTCCAATTTACCTTTACCGGATTTGGGTAAAGATGAAATCGGGCGCCTAGGAGATCAGCTAGGAAAGCTTGGTCGTAAATGGGAAGAGCAGGTTACTTCTTTACAACGCTTATCTACGAATAATGCGGAGCTAGCCGCACAAGCTCGGATGAGCGCTGTCGTAGAGGAGCGCCAACGGCTTGCCCGCGAGCTTCATGATGCTGTTAGTCAACAGCTGTTCGCTATCTCCATGACAGCTACCGCAGTAGGGCGTACAATGGACAATGATTTCGAGCGTGCCCGACGACAGGTTGAATTGATTGAAGAGATGGCCTCTGCTGCGCAATCGGAAATGAGAGCGCTTCTTCTGCATTTGCGCCCCGTACATCTAGAGGGTAAGAGATTAGCCCAAGCAATTCCGGAATTGGTTGAGGAAATGAAGGCTAAGGTTCCGGTCGATATTTCCATAGATATGGAACAGGACTTGCCGCTGAATAAAGGCGTAGAGAACCATCTTTTCCGCATCGTGCAGGAGGCACTATCCAATACGCTTCGTCATGCTAAAGCAACGAAAATGGACATCGTTCTCCAACGACGAGGGGACACTGTTCGTCTTGGAATTAAGGATAATGGGATCGGCTTCGACCCTAAGATCAAGAAGCAAGCTTCTTATGGGATGACGAATATGGAAGAGCGTGTGAACGAGCTTGGCGGCTCCTTGAATGTCGCCAGTGCTCCTGGCAAAGGAACTAGAATTGAAATTAGGGTGCCCTTAATGGCGGAAGGTGGTTTAGCGAATGACGGAACAGGCTATGATTCGGGTGTTGCTGGTAGATGATCATGAGATGGTCAGAATCGGTTTGGCTGCAGTGCTTGGTACAGAGGCTAACATCGAGGTCGTGGGTGAGGCTGGCAATGGTCTTGAGGGTTTACGTCTAGCTCGTGAATATTCTCCTGATGTTGTTCTGATGGATTTGGTTATGGATGGAATGGACGGAATCGAGACGACTCGCCGTCTGATGGAGGAAATGCCGGAATGTCGAGTAATTGTGCTGACCAGTTTCCTTGACGATGAGAAAATGTATCCTGTCATTGAAGCGGGAGCATTTAGCTACTTACTCAAAACCTCACGTGCATCCGAAATTGCAGATGCGATACGTGCAGCTGCGAGAGGCCAATCTGTTCTTGAATCCCAAGTCGCATCCAAAATGATGAACCGTTTCCGCCGACCTCCCCAGGCAATCGCTCAGCCTCATGAGGATTTGACTGACCGTGAGATGGAAGTATTAAAGTTGATTGCCTTAGGGAAGTCTAATCAGGAAATTGCGGACGACCTGTTTATTGGGATCAAAACCGTCAAATACCATCTGACCAACCTGTTCGGTAAGCTTAGTGTCGAGGATAGAACTCAAGCGGCCATATATGCCCATCGTAATGGACTTGCAGATTAGATGAGAATAACAGCTCTTATTGGAGCAAGTGGGATGACGGCTTTAACCGTGCTGATGTCCTTCGCGGGTTCTAAACTAAGAGCCCCCCAATAAGCCGAGCTTGCTGGTTGAGCATCTCGATCTCTTTGATCTAATTCGAGGGAGTTAATGTCTACTTTCATTTTGGACTTGCGGCTGCGATTGACCGGACGAGCAGTGCGCTCTCCATTAAGAATGATCGACGATGAACTGCATGATGTAAGAACTCCGGTGTGGCGAGTATCGTCGTTCATAATGACATAAACCGCCCGACCAACTAAGGGTCGGAGAGAATCCTCATTAATCGGAAATAGGGAATCCATTACAATTGTAGCCTCCTTGAACGCGAGTTTTTAAGCATTATATTCGAATAGAGACAATCGTGTACGGGCGTATGCCCAAGCGCAGGGAGACCGACTTAAAAACGTAGCGTTGTCCCAGTTATTGTGCTACACTACAATTCATGAGATTTGACTAGATCAGCTCATCCAATCCTGCAAACAAGAAAGATGAGGGTCCATGGCGCACAACAAAAACGAAGCTATTTCCGCTCATGAAGCGGTCTATTTCATTTTCGGGGCTACGGGCGATTTGGCTCGCCGAAAACTCTTTCCGGCCCTTTACAGCTTGTATCGTGAAGGTAAGCTGGGTGAACGTTTTGCTATCATTGGTTTAGCTCGGAGACCGCGTACCTATGCCCAATTCCGTGATGACGTTTACGAATCGATTCAGGAATTTTGTCGCTACAAGCCTAGCGAGAAGGCATCATGGGAGGCTTTTGCTGAACACTTTACATATCAGTCTTTAGATACTGGCAACGTAGAAGCCTTTAAACAATTAAAGAGTCATACAGAGGAAATCGAAGCGCAATATCAAATTCCAGGCAATCGCTTATTTTATTTGGCACTTGCACCTGAGTTATTTGGTAACGTTTCTCGTAATCTCCGTGAAGGTGGCATGCTGGAAAGTGGTGGATGGCATCGTCTAGTTATTGAAAAGCCATTCGGCTACGATTATCCGTCTGCGGAGAGCTTGAACGAAGAAATTCGCCATGTTTTTCGTGAGGAAGAAGTATTCCGTATCGACCATTACCTCGGTAAAGAAATGGTTCAAAATATAGAGGTTATTCGCTTGTCGAATGCTTTCTTCGAGCCGCTCTGGAACAATAACCATATCGCTAACGTTCAGATTACGTTATCGGAAACCGTTGGGGTAGAAGAACGTGGTGCTTATTACAACAAATCAGGAGCATTACGCGACATGGTTCAGAACCATATGCTGCAAATGCTGACGATGATTGCTATGGAGCCGCCTAGCCGTTTAGATCCGGAGGATATCCGGGATGAGAAGGTTAAAGTTCTTCGTTCCATTCGTAACATGGTAACTCAAGAAGAAATTCATACGAACATTGTTAGAGGTCAGTATAGTGAAGGCTCTTCCAAAGGCAAGGAGCTTAAAGGCTACCGTCAGGAGGATTCCGTTGATCCTGAATCCGTAACCGAAACCTTCTTCGCTGCTCGTCTGTTCGTAGATAATTTCCGTTGGGCTGGAGTTCCGTTCTATGTTCGGACGGGCAAACGCTTGCCGGTCAAATCTACAGAAATCGTGATCGAGTTCAAAAATGTGCCGAATAACGTCTTGTTTGCAAAAAACCAGGATCTATCACCGAACCTGCTTGTTATCCGTGTGAATCCGATGGAAGGCATTTATATTAAGTTTAATGCCAAGAAGCCCGGCAATGACATGACGGTTCAGCCTGTAGCTATGGAATTCTGCCAAAGCTGCCAAGTGGGAATTAACACGCCTGAAGCATATGAACGTCTTATTTTCGATGCAGCTCGTGGAGATCACACTTATTTCACCCGTTGGGATGAGCTAGCGGTCGCTTGGAAGCTCATTGATCCGATTGCGGCTGCCTGGAGAGAAGATTCTAGTGACTTGCAGCAATACCCTGCAGGCTCATGGGGACCGAAGACAGTGGAAGCACTATTAGCTAATGAAGGCTACCATTGGTGGCCCGTGAATGGACAGGAAGAAGATAATATCCTCTGGGTGTCGAATACAAGTAAGTAAACGATCTGCTTGGAGATTAATTGAATAATTTACTATGCAAAGGGGATCATGCCGAGAGGCATGATCCCCTTATTCAATCAAACAGACATCCAAAGTGCTAGGACCCCATTTGAAACATAGCTGGCTGTTGTAATAAAACAGCGATATTAAAAAGTTATGAGTTATGCTCGACGATATTGCTGAGGGGAATTTCCAGTAATCTTGCGAAATAAGGAATGGAAAAATTTCATATCAGAGTAACCTACTTCATTTGCGGTTTGTTGCACGGATTTATCCGTTGTTTTAAGCAAATGGCAGCACTTCTGAATTCGCACGTTCTGTACATAATGGTTGAAGGTTACTCCGGTAACCTTCTTGAATTGATTCTGAAAATGACCGACACTCATGAACGAAAGTTCCGCCACCGCTTTAAGCGTAATTTTATCCGAATAGCTTTTCTCAATATAGTATAGAGCATCGTCAATACTCTCGATCTTAGGCTCGGCTGTATGCATTTGCTGTTCGGGCTCCATCTCCACGCGATGGATGAGCTGCAAAATCTGCAAAATAATAGCGGTTACCATTGTATGAAAGCCTGAAGGGCGCTCGGAGTATTCGAGATAGGCTTGGTTGAATAGAGAGAAGAACTGATCTCTCTTGTCTGAGTACGAATACCATGGACGACTCAAGTTATTTGGAAAATAGAGGTAATGATATAAATTAGAGTTCTGGGGAATCCAACCCTTTAATCGGTCAAGAGTAGCAATATCAAATATGCAATTGATAACAACAAGTGGGCAGGTCGGATCTGTAGTTGAGGGCCGGAATACATGACTTGTTCCAATAGGAATAAGGAATAAATCGCCTTTCTGTACTTCAAGAAGCTGATCATTGATATAGTGATAACCTTTCCCCTCAACGACTAAGCATAATTCGATGAAATCATGGCGGTGCATAGAGGTGACGAAAGCTTCCGTCTCGCGGTTCAAATAAATAGGGAAGTCCGTATTGAAATACCGTGAGCCTTGTAGCAATAGTGTCATCTAGCATCCCTCCATAGATGCCCTCTTTCAAAGCTTTCGTTTGAAAAAGGGAGTGTGTAATCGTAATTGTAAAGGAAAGGAATTATTTGTACATGGATGATCTATACTATCAGACTTGTAATATGCATACCTTTCTGCACGATTCTAAAGCTGTGATATGCTACTTATAGAGGAAGACATCAAGTTGAGATTTTGGGGGAAACTAGGATGCGCAAGCATGGAATTCGCAGTAAGCTGTTTATTTCCTATACGCTTATCGTGTCATTTGTAATTGCAATATTAAGTTTGTTTTTCTATATCCGAATGTCGAGTGTTGTATGGGAGAGATCGTTAGAGACATCACGTCAGATGCTTCAGAGGGTCGATGCTTCACTCTCACAAGCCATTAAAGATATTGATCGTATATCCGCGCAGGTTATCTATAATTCAGATTTCCAGCACAAATTCGAAGAATCCTTCTCGACAGTGGAAACTTACGAGGATTTTGATCAGAAAAATGCTTTCGTAAAAATACTGGCAACGCTCAATGGTCCTTCGTTTATCGCGCAACAGATCAATGTATTTAACCTCGATGGAGATTTCATTAGCTACGGCTTAAAGATCGATCCCTACGATAATCTTAAAGAGAGGATCAGCCTGTTAGATTGGGTAACGCCTACGTTAAAGAAGGACGGAGATAAGCAAATTAACCCGCCTCATCGCGATGAATTGTTCAAGTCCGGGGAGCTTGTATTTTCATTATCGAGGCTATTTCCACATAGTTCAGCTTCATCACCTAAGTTTGTAGAGGTCCAGCAATCCTATGAGAAGCTTAAAGAAATCGCTGGAGATGCGCTACTACAAACGAATAATCAGCTTTACATTTTCGACGACGAAGGACACTTGTTTTATCCGATTGAGGATGACAAGCTAATTCCTCCATTTGAATGGTCGGATATTCCTCATTTACCCTCTGGTGTATTTCATAATGTAACGGAAAAAGTGAACGGTGAAAGTATGGTTATAGGGTGGTTACGTTCTTCCTTTTCTGGATTGACCGTGGTTGCCGCGCAGCCTAAGCAACAGCTTCTAAGTCCCGTGAATAGCCTGAGATCGATCGTACTGACCGTTATGATTGCTGCGGAAATATTTGCTCTACTAATCGCTTATTGGATCGCTTCCTCGATTACTCGACCGATTCGCTTGATTCTAAAGGATGTAAAGAGACTGGACCTAGAGCAGATTAATCTAAACATGATGGTTCAGAATCAGAAAACCTATCGAAAAGCGACATACGAGATACAAGAGCTATATGATGGGGTCGTGTCTATGAAAACACGTTTGAACAATTCGGTGGATCAATTTATTGATTCTCAGAAACGGGAAAATTTAGCCCATATGAGAGCGCTTCACAATCAACTTCAGCCACATTTTGTCTTTAACACTCTTTCCTCTATTGGTGCTCTTGCAGAAAACTCAGGTGCAGATCAAGCCGCGGCTATGAGCTATAAAATGATGCATTTAATGGAATATATCAGCCAACCAAACACCGATCCTGTCCAAATGCAGGAGGAGTTAAACTTTACAGAGAGCTATTTGCAGCTAATGAAGCTTAGATATCAGGATAACTTCAGTTATGAGGTAGAGGTTACCGAAACCTTAAGTGGTATTATTTTTCCAAAAGTGGTTCTTCAGCCGATTGTAGAAAATTCATTTACTCATGGCTTTAGGTCTGTTAATCCTCCATGGCATATCGGTATTAAAGTGACAGAGTCTAATAATGAACAATGGGCGATAAGGATAACAGATAACGGTAGTGGATTTCAGATCGAAGCTTTGCAGCGTATAAAAAGGTTTATTGAAAATCTTAATGACGGGCTTTCTAGCCAACCAGATCTTATCGGAAGCAAAGGAATCGGTGGTATTGGCTTGGAGAACGCTCTAATGAGACTATATTTGTTCTATCAAGGAAAGGTTTCATTTGATATTCACAATCTTGAAGAAGGCATGGAGCTTACGATTAAGGTAGGACTTAAGGAGGGAATGCCGGATGTTTAGAATTATGGTTGTAGAGGATGAGCCTCTTATTCTTCAGAGCATTTGTGAGAAAATTCGGAGTATCGATCTTGATTTCAAAATCGTTGGTGAATATGAGAACGGTGAATATGCCATGCTCGAATTAGATTTGGTTAAACCTCATGTACTGCTGACGGATGTCTATATGCCAGTCATGGATGGACTAACCTTAATTGAACAAGTGAACAAATCATCACCGTCGACGATCTGTGCCATTCTTACGGGCTACAGAGATTTCGAATATGCAAGAAGAGCGCTTCAGCTTGGAGTAACAGAATTTTTACTTAAGCCTCCCCAAACGGAGAACATTACTAAGCTATTAGATGACGTAAAGGCGAAGCTATGGAGAAATCAATCGCTAATGGAATCGGAGATGCTCCAGCAATGGGCCTACCGCAAGGAAGAAGATAAAGTGAATTCGACGAATATTCAGCAGCTGGAGCAGGAATATTTTTACCATGCCAATTATGTTGTTCTATATGCTTGGAATCCGCCGCAGATGCAGGTATCCCTTTCTACCCATGAGGACAAATGGAAGCTAGACTTGCTTCTTCTGGAAGGAGAGAAGGCTTATGTCATTCCGCCAATCTCCAGTCATCAGAAGATTATCGTCGTCGGAGTTCATCGCATATCAGAAACAAGGTTATACGAATTAGCAGAGCATATTTCCTCCTTTCTGGATGCAGGAATGTACTGCGTGGCCGCTGCGGACATCAATAAATTACAGACAGAGCTATTTCCGATGATTTCTAAGCTACACAAAAAGGTTTACTCGGGTTTTCCACTAGAAGGAATGAAATGCTTAGTATTGCAGGGAAATGAGAATACGTATGATCTGCCAATGTTACCGATTCCAAGCTTACTTGAGCAGGAGATGTCTATGCTATTAGTTAAGCAAAGGAAAACGGAGTTTCTTAAAAGGCTCGAAATGTTGTTTGATATGGATGAGTGGTCTTCTGGTACGCGCATGCAATGGCTTCAAACACTCTCCTATCAAATGAATGCATGGATATTGCAATACCCAGAAATTGCTCGTAAATCAATTGAGATTCATTGGAAAGACGAATTAGAGGATTTGATCTGGCAAGCCCCCAATACTACAGCCATTATCCAGAGCTTAAAGGAGCTTCATAGCAGCTTATTCGATGCATTAGATCAGGAGCCCGAGGTTGAGGCGTCCTGGACGGAGGAATTAAAAAACTATCTTGATACGAGATACATGGACAATATTGCATTAACAGACGTTGCCGAGAGGTTTGGAGTAAATGCATCTTATTTAGGAAGGGTTTTCAAAAGGAAATTCGGTCATAGTCCTATCGATTATTTGATTCAAGTTCGACTTGCAAAAGCGAAGCAGTTGATCCGGGAAAAGCCACGATTGTTCTTTAAGGATATCGCCGAGATGGTCGGCTACAATGATCCCTTCTATTTCAGTAAATTGTTTAAGCAGTGGACGGGGCAAACCCCGAGGGAGTTTAAACAGCAGAAAATGAGTGAGTGATAATGCCCTATATATTCCTTTCGATTCCCCTACAACGAAGAAGTGAACGCTCTCTATACTACAAGAGTAAGCAGATATCAAATTAATGGGGGGTATACAAAATGGTAAGAAATACGAAGGTAATCTCATTAATCCTTGTCGCGGCTCTAGTGATTGCTGTGATGGCAGCATGCGGAAATTCCAAGGATAATACGCAAAAGGGCACTTCAGCAGCATCAGAAGAAGCTTCTCCTTCTGCATCCAAGGAGCCTGTAAAGCTAACTTTTGCAACAGTGGCAAATGGCGACACCGAGTCCCAAGCGTTTAAGGAAATATTTGCAAACTTCGAGAAGGCGACGGGGAATAGTATTGATTTTCAGATTTTACCTGACGTAAATCAGTACGAGAATATTATTAAAACTCGCTTTGCAACGCAGGATGCGCCGGATATCTTCTATTTCTTCTCAGGTCCGAACGAGTACGTGACTATGCAAGCTGAGAAAAATCTAGTCGAAATGACGAATGAGGCCTATGTTGGAACATTGACGTCTGCTGTTAAGGATTTCTATACAGCGGATGGCAAAATATACGGTGTTCCTTGGGGCTCCTTTAACGCTATGGGTGTTCTATATAACAAGGATGTCTATAAAGCTCAGGGATTAAGCATTCCGACAAACTATGGTGATTTGATGGCGAATGCTGAGAAGCTGAAAGGTGCAGGTATTACACCGTTCTATGAAGCAGTTAAAACAGGCTGGCCAACGCAAATATTCCCATTGGCTGCATTTCAATCCATGGTTATGCCGACGATTGGTGGGGAAGAAGGTGTTAAGAAGCTGATCGCGAACTCGCTTCGCTTCAATGAAATTCCAGAGATGAAGCACGTTTACGAGCTTCAATATAACTTGAAAACTAAAGGCTACTACAATAAAGATTTGCTAGCAGGTACTTATGAGAATCAACAAGAGGCACTGGCAAACGGAACAGCGGCAATGGCTTTCCAAGCAGACTGGATGCTACCGGAGGTTTCCAAACGGTTCCCGGATAAAGTAAATAACATCGGATTTTTTCCACTCCCGTCTGAGAGTGATGAAGGAACTGTATCGCTGTACCCTCCGAAACAGATTTTCGTGACGAAAACATCCCCACGAGTTGAGGCAGCTAAGGAGCTTGCGAACTTCATGACAACTCCTGAGTCACTTGCGATCTGGTATAAATATAATCCAGGTATTCCTGTATACAATGGCGTGGAGACAACATTACTGCCAGGACAAGAGGATATCTACAAGTACATTCAAGCGGGTAAAGGTATTGTACAAATCCAGCTTCGCTTACCAGCGGGCATTATAGACTTCGACAAAATTACTCAAGAGCTTGTAGGTAAAGGGGATGCCCAGAAGGCTGTAGACCAAATGGACAAAAACTACAGAACAGATGGAAAGAACAAGAAGATTGCTGGATTCGAGTAAAGCTGCTGTAGCTTTGTGAATTGCGTTTTCTGATGTGAGGGGATTGCTAATTACGAGGGTAGTAGCAATCCCCTCTGCCTATCAAGAAGGATTAGCAGTAAGGATACCGCAAAATAACAAAAGAGGATTGTTAACATGAAAAGACATGTTAGATACCCGCTCTACTTCATCTTACCAGCATTAGCGATCTATGTTGTCTTGTTTGTATTCCCCACCTTGTCCGGATTTGCATTTAGCTTTACGGACTGGAGCTCCTATAGTGATGAAGTGAACTTTATTGGCTTTGACAATTATCGTTCCTTATTCTCGGAAGGTGTGCTGGGGCTAGCTATTAAAAATACGCTGATTTATGCGTTTTTCGTGACAATCTTCGTCAATTTGATTGGTCTTATGCTTGCACTCATGCTTAATCACAACTCCAAAATGAGTAAATTTTACAGGACCGCCTTTTATACCCCTGTTGTAATAGCGCCACTAATTGTTGGTTATATTTTCACGGCTATTTATAGTCCGGAGAACGGTATCTTGAATAATATTTTGCGTTCAGTAGGCTTGGATTTCATTGCAGTTGACTGGCTTAATGACTCACGGTATGCCTTATTATCTATTATCATGACTGAGCTGTGGAGAGGCGCGGGGTTCGCAATGGTTATCTATCTTGCTGGTCTAAAGACGATACCCAATGATTTGCTCGAGCAAGCCGGAGTAGACGGAGCTAGTGCATCTAGTAAATTCAAGAATGTCATCTTCCCTTTGCTTGCGCCATCTTTTACAGTCAATTTCTTACTTACGATTATTAACTCGCTGAAGGTTTTCGAAACAGTTCTTGTGCTTACCAATGGAGGTCCTGGTTATGACACCGAGGTTTTCAACACGCTAATCTTCCGGAACTTCTCGCGGGGGAATTGGGGTTATGCCACTGCTTCTGGGCTAGTGTTAACCGTAATTGTCTCAATTATTGCGATTACCTTCCTGCGTGTATTGCGTAAAAGGGAGGTAGAGATGTGAGCATCCGTAATTTGAAATGGAGTCGAGTCGGAGTGGAAGCACTGTTGTTCGTACTCGCACTCGTTGTCATTATTCCGTTCCTAATGATCGTAGTCAATTCTTTAAAGGATGTAACTGAAGCTGGGCGATTCAAGTTAACATTGCCAACCACGTTGAATTTGGATAACTTTCAAGCCGTATTTGCCGACGGGAAAATATGGCGGGGGTACATGAACAGTGCATTGATCTCTGTAGGAGCGTTAGTCATTACGAATCTTTTTGCCTCTATGGCTTCCTTCAGTATTCAGAGAAATGGTTCACGCCTAACCCATTTTCTTTACTACTTTTTTATCGTCGGCTTAGTGATGCCTGTCTCACTAATTCCAACGATTAAGCTGATGATGGGTTTAGGTATTCACAACTCCTATCAAGGAATGATTTTGTATTATTCATCCGTTTTACTGCCTTTTACAATTTTCTTAATGACGGGTTATTTGAAGACCGTTCCAAGGGAGCTAGACGATTCAGGCATTATTGATGGCTGTGGACCGTTACGCTTATTTTTTAAGATTATGCTGCCCTTAATGCAGCCCGTCATGGTGACGGCGTCGCTTCTGACTATTATTTCAGTTTGGAATGATTTTATGGGGCCGTTCTACCTGCTAACAGATGGTGCCAAGTGGACGGTAACCGTATCCGTATACAATTATGTTGGAAAATATAGCTCGGATTGGAATTTGATATTTGCTGATATTTTAGTCGTAATCATGCCTATTCTTGTCTTGTATTTCATGCTGCAAGAATACATCGTTGAAGGAATGACTGCAGGTGCTTTGAAGGGATAAACATATTGAATGGCAGGAGGAATCTGGACGTGAGCAATCAGATTGAACATTATGAGAATCTATTGAGAGATTTCATTACTTCGCAGGTGGATACGATTCTGAAGGAGCCTGTACATTACTTAAAGCATCCATTTGTGGATCCCGGTTCGATCTATGATGGTAATCTGTGGGATTGGGATTCATTCTGGGCGGTGTATGCCCTCTTGAATTTAGTTGACGAATCGGAAGCGGGAGCGGAAAAGAAGAAACGATATATTCGCCATGCGAAGGGGAATATTCGGAACTTCTTGGACTATCAGATGGAGGATGGTTACATTCCGATGATGGTTGCGACGTTAGATATTAACTCGGAGCTTCCAGAGCCTTACTTGAACTTGAAACGTAAGGAAGGCCTCATTACGAATATGCACAAGCCGTTTCTCTGTCAGCAGATTGCGTTGATTAGTGGTTTCAGTGAGGACTACTCCTGGATTTCCGAAGATTACGCAAAGCTTGAAGCTTATTTTGAATGCTATGATCGGGGATACCTAAACGAGAATTGCAGTCTATATGTATGGGCTGACGATATTATGATCGGAATGGATAATGATCCTGCGACCTTCGGTCGACCAAGGTTTTCGACCGCGAACATTTACTTGAACGCATTCATGGTGTCTGAATTGAATGCAATGGCTGTTATTGCAGAAAATTTAGGGATTTCATCAAGAAGCGAGCATTATCGGAATAAGGCGGTGGCTCTCACTGCAGCGATTCAGGAACAATGCTGGGATCAGCGCGATAAGTTTTTCTATTCTGTTGATGTAGATATTAAGACAAGGCACTACGATTGGTTCCATCAAGGTCTTGGTGTATTTTGGAAAACATTGCCGATTAAGATTCGCGCTTGGACTGGTTTTATTCCGTTGTGGTCACGTGTTGCAGAGCCTAGACAGGCTGCTTATCTCGTTGATGATCATGCCACGGATTATAATACCTTTAATAGTCCTTACGGAATTGCAACTCTGGCACAGGATGAGAAAATGTTTGATTGTCGTGCAACGAATAATCCTTCCAATTGGCTCGGGCCAATCTGGATTGTTACGAATTATGTTGTATTTCGTGGGCTAATGAATTACGGGTTTGTAGATCAGGCTAGGGAACTTTGTGAGAAAACAGTAACCTTACTCGGACAAGACCTCGAACAAACGGGAACTTTGCATGAATACTACATTCCACGGTCGGGTGAGCCTGTTATGAACGGTGGTTTCCTGAATTGGAACTTACTCGTACTCAATATGATTGATGAATTGAAGGGGAAAGAGCCAATGAGCCGGTTCTGGACTTAGTGTTAAGGTGGATGAAAGGAAAGAAAAAGACCGGGGGAGCCTACCTCCGGTTATTTTTTATTTTACAACGTAACAGTGTTATGTTACACTCACTGTGGAGGGATGATTATGGAGCGGGATTTAATATCTAAGAAGGATTTGCTCGATGAAAAGGGCATTTCTTACGGACAATTGTATCGGTGGAAGCGAAAGCAGCTCATTCCCGAGGAATGGTTTATCCGAAAATCAACGTTTACGGGCCAGGAGACGTTTTTTCCTAAAGATTTAATGCTGGCTCGCATCGATAAAATCATGAATATGAAGGACGATTTATCACTGGATGAGCTTGCAGATAAGCTTTCTCCGTTATTGCCGGATTATGAAATGCGTAAAATTGATATCCACAAACGAAACATTGTTTCACAGGTTGTGTTGGAGCGATTCACACCCGAGGATGCAGACAGTGTGGTCTATACCTTCGAGCGATTGCTATATCTCTATGTCGTCGACAAGCTCCTTCAAGCGGGGGAGATGAGCTTGGAGGAAGGAGAGCGGTTACTGCATCTGATGAGGGAGCATTTTCCTAAGTTTGAGGGTAAGCCTTGTGATCTCGTTTTTATCCGCAAGATGGGGGTATCGTCCTTTGCATTGCTATCGGTTCCTGCAGAGATGTATTACGAAAGCGGAGTTAAGCTAATTGCACGATTACCAATGGCAGAGTGTATTGAACAGTTGAAAGGAAAATTGGTGTAGGGGGAAAGAGGATGGAGCTTTCTAAAAAAACGGACTTAATCATTAATGGGGTGAGCACAGCTGGAGGCGGGGTTTATGAGAAGGTTAAGATTGATGGTATCGGAACCGTTGAAGGGAATTTAACCTCATCCACATTAGATGCGAATGGGATAACTAAGATCAAGGGTGATCTCCAAACAGGAGCATTGGATGGCGATGGCATCCTTAAAATTTTCGGTAATCTATCCGCTGGAAAAACTCTCATGGATGGTCAAATGAGTGTGAAAGGGAACTATCGAGCAGATCACTTAACCTTGAATGGCATTCTGAATATTAGCGGGAATTGTGAGATAGAATCCTTTGAAGTAGAAGGGGCCTTCGAAATAAAAGGGCTACTGAATGCAGGGAGAATGAACGTAAAGCTACAAGGGAGAGGTAAGGCGCATGAGATAGGTGTTGAATCCATGCAGGTGCGTAGGGCGTCGAGAAGTGTATGGAGTAAATTATGGCAATGGATGCTTCCGAAGTTCACCCCTGAGCTTCAAGCCGAGACGATTGAGGGTGACGACATCGACTTGGAGTTTACGGAAGCGAGAGTCGTAAGGGGAAACCGCATTATCATTGGCAAGGGCTGCAATATTGAGCTTGTTGAATATCGTACGGAGTTGAAGGCTCATCCAAGTGCCAAAATCGGTAGGGAGGTGAAGGTCGGTGGCTGAGGAAGTGAGACGCGATTTGAAGATGATTGGTGAAACCAGCTCCGCGGGAGGAAAGTTTCGTCATATTAAAATAACGGGTGAAAGTGTATTAACTGGAGATGTTGATTGCATTAAGCTGGCGAATACGGGCGAAGTGGTCGTAAACGGAGGCCTACGAACGAGAGAGCTTAAGGTGACTGGCGAATGTGAAGTTAAAGGGAGTCTTGAGGCGCAAATTGTTAGAGGACGTGGTGAGCTTAAAATTTCTTCTAGCATCCGAGGAGAGAACATTAAGTTCACAGGTAACATCGACGCTGGTGGGAATTGCGAGGTTGGAGTGCTTGAGATGGATGGAGCATTCAACGTGGCAGGTCTTCTTAGCGCGGATGTATTGGAATTAAAGATGTATGGTCCTTGCAGGGCACGGGAAATCGGTGGAACTAAGCTTGTTATAAAGCGAAGCAAAGCTACGAAGCTGCTTAACTTGGTTAACCTGAAAGGGCATGCTCATCTAACCGCCGATCAGGTTGAAGGAGATCTGGTGGAACTCGAGCATACGATTGCTGCGGTTGTTCGCGGGAATAACGTAACGATTGGTCCTGGCTGTCAGATCGGACGCGTAGAATATCGGGATACGTTGAATATTCATAAGAGTGCGTTGGTGAAGGAAAGTCATCAACTATAAGTGGATTTTCGTTCATATTCAGTTCACAAATGGATCGTATGGTTACACTGTCAGTTAACATGCTAGTGGGATGGTGTTCGTTTAATGGGAATTGTAGCGGAAAAAGGAAGCAAACAGGGGAACAATAAGGTGCTCGTGTTAACGGGATTACTCATTGGCCTGATTTTTGCGGAGCTCGACGAAACTGTGGTATCGACTGCCATGCCAACGATCATTCGTGATCTTCACGGACTCTCGTTATACGGTTGGGTCGCCGGGGTCTATATGCTGGCCATCACCATGTTTATGCCGATTATAGGAAAAATGGCTGATCTGTACGGACGTAAACGAGTCTATTTATATTGTATGGGGTTGTTTATCACTGGATCTATTGTAAGCGGGCTTGCTCCTTCTATGACATGGCTGCTCATTGGTCGAGGGATTCAAGGAATAGGTGCAAGTGGATTAATGCCCCTTGCACTTGTCATTATTGGCGATACCTATCCTTTGGAGCAACGGGCGAAAATTCAAGCCTTATTCGGCCCGCTAATGATCCTTCCTCAGCTACTAGGACCAACTGTCGGGGGATATCTAGTCGGCCACGTCAATTGGCACTGGGTATTCCTCATCAATATTCCGGTTGGGTTGGTTGCTGCTGCCGTCCTTGCCAAAGGCATGAGGGAGAGCCGAGGTGAAGAGAAGAAATATATTGATTGGGCCGGCGCCTTTACGCTGGTACTGGCATTGCTGAGCTTACTCATGGCTCCGGTGCTTATAGACAATCAAGATTTAAGCTGGTCATCGCCTTTAATCATCGGTTTGTTAACGATATCTGCTCTCTTGTTCGCACTCCTCATCCGCATAGAATCTAAGGTGAAGGAACCGATCATTCCCTTACATTTGTTTAGGAACCGCAATGTAGTCGTATTATCTATTCTCGTATTCACGTTGATGCTCGGAATAATGGGAGGCTTCGCCTTGTTCCCTTACTTCGCACAGAATGTGATGGGATTAACGCCAACGGCATCGGGTTACTTAATGTTTGCCTTTATGGCGGGAGCCATCCCTTCAAGCATACTGAACGGTTTCTTGATCACGAGAGTCGCCTATCGAAATCTGTTCATTTTCTCATTCACACTACCTATCATTGGGTTCTATTTATTATCACACCTAAGTGTAGAAACGACGACGATCTACATCATAGTCAGCTTCTTTATTCTTGGTATAGGGTTAGGAGCTCTGTTCGGGGGAGATAACCTGATCGTACAGGAGTCGGTCGATAAAGCACATAGCGGGATCGCCTTATCCACGGTGCAATTGTTTCAGGCGCTTGGTGCTACAATTGGTCTGAGTGTTTTTGGGAGCTTGTTATCTAGAAAAATCGGGAACGGCATTCTAAGTCTGAAGGATCAGCTTCCCGCAGGGACAGCAGAAAATATCGCAACCGATGGCATACCTTCGGGGATAGCACCGGAAATACTACTGAAAGTGCAAGCCTCATTCTCGGAAGCGTTCCAGAGCATTTATGCGATATCACTAGGATTCGTGATCGTGGCATTCGTAATTTGTTGGTTTCTGAAAAAAGAAGTATTGTCCAAGAGGGTGGAAGAGGTCGAATCCGAGATCGTTGCTAGTGCATAAGATAGACGATTAGGATTGTTGAAGTTCACAATGTTTGAAACTCCGCCCTCTTGAGGTTGCGCGGAGTTTTTTGATGAGGGAATTGATCGGAAAGCCAGGGTGTTTGTGTTATAATGGAGACTGATATTTTATCGTGAAGGGAATTTCAAAGGATGAGTCAGAAAACGAACGATGAATTACGGCAAGAAGTTACGAAACGCCGTACTTTCGCTATAATTTCTCACCCCGATGCGGGGAAAACGACTTTAACAGAGAAGCTGCTTCTGTTCGGGGGAGCCATTCATACAGCGGGCTCAGTCAAAGCGCGTAAAGCAGCACGGCATGCGACAAGTGACTGGATGGAAATCGAGAAGCAACGGGGAATCTCGGTAACGTCTTCCGTCATGCAGTTCCAATATGAAGGCAAGCAGGTTAATATTCTGGATACGCCTGGTCACCAAGACTTTAGTGAAGACACGTATCGTACGTTAACTGCTGCGGATAGTGCGGTTATGCTTATCGATGTTGCCAAAGGCGTAGAGGCACAAACGATCAAGCTATTCCAAGTGTGCAGCAAACGAGAAATTCCAATCTTTACGTTCATTAATAAGCTTGACCGTGAAGGGCAAAACCCATTTGAGCTACTTGAGGAAATCGAGCGTGTTCTTGGGATTAGATCTGTACCGATGAACTGGCCGATTGGGATGGGACGCGAGCTGTGCGGCGTATACGATCGGATGAAAAACCAAGTGGAGCTGTTTCAAGGTAAAGACCACTCCAAAATCGAGGTTCGCAAGACAGAGGATTATAACGATCCGATTATTCGTGAAATGGCTGGCGATCATTTAGCCGATCAATTGGCACAGGATCTAGAGCTTCTCGATGTCGCTGGCGACGCCTTTGATTACGAGAAGGTTCGTAAGGGTCAATTAACGCCTGTTTTCTTCGGAAGTGCGGTCAATAACTTTGGAGTTCAGACTTTCCTGAAGAACTTCCTAGAGCTGGCACCACAACCTACTGAGCGTAAGAGCACAGAAGGTATGATTAGCCCTGAGGAAGAGAAGTTCTCCGGTTACGTATTCAAGATTCAAGCGAACATGAATCCAGCCCATCGCGACCGTATCGCTTTCCTGCGGATATGCTCTGGTAAATTCCAACGGGGAATGAGCGTTCGGCATGTACGCGCAGGTAAGGAAATTAAGCTGTCTCAGCCGCAGCAATTTCTAGCGCAGGATCGGGATATCGTTGAGACGGCCTACCCAGGCGATATTATCGGTTTGTTCGATCCTGGTGTATTTCGGATCGGTGATAGTCTAAGTGAAGGTCGGGATATTGTATTCGATGAGCTTCCTACGTTCTCACCGGAGATTTTCTCGAAAGTCTCGATCAAAAATGCGTTAAAGCAAAAGCAGTATTTGAAAGGACTCGACCAGTTAACCGAAGAGGGTATGGTACAGGTGTTCCGTTCAGTTGGTGCATTTGAGGATACCTACTTAGGCGTTGTAGGGCAGCTGCAATTCGAGGTTTTCGAATATCGTATGAAAAACGAATATGGCGTTGATATCCAATTGTTCCGGACACAGTTTCAATTTGCACGTTGGATTGTTGGCGAGAAGGTTGATCCGAGCAAGTTCCGAATCAATTCGATTCTGGTCAAAGACAAGAACAATGTTGACGTTGCGCTATTCGAAAATGAGTACGCTATGAGAACGGCAATGGAACGGATGCCTGAACTGAAATTTTTGGAAGTCGCTCCTTAATGCCACGCGGAGTAAATAAATGAGATCACAGTCACTCGTCGCCAATTGGCGGCGAGTTTGTTGTATGTGGCGTCAAGGAATTGTAAAATGAAAAGAAAACTTGTTCGGAAGTAAGGTGGAGTGCTCATGGGCAAACGGTTAAAGATTAAAGGTGGCTTTATCGTCAGACCGGACGGAGTCGTTCAAGGGGACTTGACTATCGAAGATGGAGTTATCATTTCTATTGCTACGAATGATCCTTCAGAAGACCAATCTGATGATCAAGTTGTGGATGCGGCAGGGGCATGGGTGCTTCCCGGACTCATCGATATTCACTGTGATGCGATTGAGAAAGAAATCGAACCCCGCCCCAACACCCTTTTTCCGATGGATATGGCTTTTTTACAGTTTGAGCGAAAGCTCGCAGGACATGGCATTACGACAATGCTCCACTCCTTGTCACTTGGTGTAGGACTAAGCTTACGCGGAGAGCACCTTGTCGCTGAGCTAATACAACTGATTGCTGAGCTGCGGTCGGAGAGAGCGATGATTCATCATGGCGTTCATCTTCGTTATGAGGTTTCGCATCTTACGGGATTTGATCTGGCAAAGAGATTAATGGATGAAGGCTTACTTGATTATTTGTCGTTAATGGATCATGCACCAGGGCAAGGGCAATATCATCGACCTGGCGCTTTCCAGCGCTATGTCATGAAAAACCAAGGCGTAGGATTGGAAGAGGTTGCGAAAATCGTTGAGGAGCTGGAAGAAAGAAGAAGCAAAGTGGATTGGAACAAGCTGAAGTCGTTGACTTCAGAAGCTCGCAGGCACGGCATCGCCGTCGCTTCTCACGACGACGATAGCGCTGCGACTGTGAATCGTTCACTTGATTTTGGAGCAACGGTTTCTGAATTTCCGCTTAATCTTGAAACGGCTAAGGTTGCCCATAGCAAAGGAATGGGCGTATGTGTTGGTGCACCCAATATTGTTCGAGGGGGTTCCCATGATGGCAATCTGAATGCGGTTGATGCCATTCGTGAGGGAGTAGCGGATATTTTATGCTCCGATTATCATCCTGCCTCGTTGCTGCAATCTATTTTCAAGCTTGAAGCTGAGGGAATAGCACTATCTAGAGCTGTAGCCATGGCGACGCTCAATCCTGCGAAAGTGGTTGGACGCGATGATGCTATCGGTTCAATAGAGCTTGGCAAACGAGCAGATGTTATTGTCGTGCGGAAGGTTCGGAATAACCCACTTGTCCAGTACACGATAGTCGATGGAACACTCGTACATCAAACACAGGATATTGTTTAAGCTTGTTGTGGAGCTAAATGCTTATGAAGCGTGTCGACCATTTTTTTGCGAGCTGCAGCAGTGCTATCGTTCCATATCATTTCGAATAATACACCTAAACCAGGTAAAGCCATTTCTTCATGGCCGATCGAGCCTTCAATAATTTCCGTAAGCTCGTCGTTATTTTTACCTTGTACTCTTTGATTAATGGCTTGTCTAAGATCTAATTCCACGGTTGTGCCTCCTTCAAGGGGAACTTCCTGTGTAGAGTTCCCTTTGGGTGCAACGGTTATGCCAGTTATCAGATGTGTTATAATGAGCGCATTGGAAACAATCGTAAGGAGGTACGTACTAATGGCCAAGAAACCTAATGCTAAGAAGCAATTTGCCATTATTGGACTAGGAAGATTCGGTTCAAGTGTGGCGAAATATTTAGCAGAATTGGGTTATGAAGTGTTGGCAGTGGATGACAATTCTCAGCGCGTGCAAGATATTGCACATGCAGTGACACACGCTGTTACCGCCGATTCCACGGACGAAGAGGCAATGAGTGCGCTTGGTATTCGTAATTTCGATGTCGTCGTTGTTGCAATCGGACAAGATATTCAATCCAGCATATTGACGACTTTAATCCTGAAGGATCTTGGAGTTCCGTATATTATTGTGAAAGCACAAAGCGATCTGCATGGTAAAGTGCTAAACAAAATTGGGGCGGACAAAGTCGTGTTCCCGGAGCGGGACATGGGACTTCGTGTTGCGCATCATCTGATTTCTCCGAACATCCTTGAGCACATTGAACTGTCTGCCGATTACAGTATTGTGGAGATGAAGCTTCCGTCCTCGATGGTGGGCAAAAACCTCAAGCAACTTGATATTCGGCTTAAATACAATTGCAACGTGCTAGCTGTTAAACGTAATGGGGAGATGAACATTACGCCGCGTGCGGATGAGCCATTGATCCATGATGATATTCTCGTCATTGTGGGCAAGAACGATCAATTAACGAAACTGGAGCAAGCAAATGCGGAACCTTGATGGATATATTAGTTCGGCCTCCAACCCGCGGGTGAAAGAGTGGGCTAAGCTACAAGAGCGTAAATACCGCGAACGAGAAGGCAAGTTTCTACTTGAGGGTATTCATCTTGTTAAAGAAGCATTGGATGCACACTGGCCGATTGAGGTTATTGCTTTTGACGAGGGTTCAGGTGTCCTTGATGCTTTTGAGGAGTATTTGAATGGTGAACAACAGGATGGCCCTGTTTGGATTCCGGTCTCACCGGAAGTCATCATGAAATGCAGTGAGACGGGAACGCCGCAGCCGATATTTGCTGTCGCGTTAAAGCGTCCACCGAGTGCGGAGATACTATTTGGTCATGACAACGGCTTAGTTGCTGTGCTTGATGGGGTGCAGGATCCGGGTAATGTAGGTACGATTATTAGATGCGCAGCCGCAAGTGGAGCGACAGCGGTCATACTGGGTAAGGGAACTGTGGATTTGTATAATCCGAAAACAATCCGCTCCACGATGGGAGCACTTTTTCACGTTCCCGTGCGCGAAGCCGATTTAAAAGTGTTGTTGCCTGAGGCTACTGCCCAAGGTGTCGCTATTGTAGGGACAAGCTTGCAAGCAGCACAATCGTGTTATGATTACGATTTCCGTGGGCGTAATGTCTGGTTAGTATTTGGGAATGAAGGTAATGGGCTATCCGAAGATGTTTCTTCATTAGTAGATGCGAATGTAATTATTCCAATGACGGGCCGAGCGGAATCACTTAATGTTGCGATGGCCGCGACAGTGTTGCTTTTTGAGGCTCAGCGTCAGCGGCAATATCCAACGAAAATAAACTCATAACGCAGAAAAAACTGAGGAAACCTGCAGAGTAAAAAAGCCAGAGAAGCGGGACTATAAAGCCCGTAACTCCAGTACTACCAAGGGAAGAGAGCGAGCAACATAGCCCTCTCCCTTTTCTTTTTCCTAAGCATTCCCCAAGTTTCCCATACCTCTTTATTTTTTACTTTCTATCTTTTCCTCGATAATTTCTCAATCATGTTTTGTCGTTTCATGTTATAATTTGGATGCCACTTTTGGGGTTGGATAAAATTGCTATGGTATATTAGGAAGGTATTATTCATCGAAGGGAAAGTACATAAAATGAAGAACGGTCAGCTGATATTGATTTTTATTTGTATATTTATTGTTCTTTCTGGTTGTAATGAAAAAAGTAATGAGTCTAATAAAGGTAACACTAATTCATTAATTGACAAAGTAGAAACAAATCAAGTAGAGAAAGAGATCAGAGAAAAAACTGAAATCATAGAGAAAAGTATTGAAGATAAAATGATCTCGTTAAATGAAAATATGGCTACGCAAAAAGCAAAGATGGAACCCATATTAAATGAATTACAATCTAAGCAGTCATTAGTAATGGATGAGAGTAGTGGTTTTCAAGATGTGTATTTTGGAGATCTTGTTAACAACAAGCCCGATGGTTTTGGTAGCCTCAGAGTTTATACAAGTAGTAAAAATGTTTCGTCTTACGTAGGCCAATTTACGGAAGGTTTACCTAATGGTGTTTCCTTAACCTATTTCAATGACGATTCGGTATATGTTGGAGAAGTGAAAAACGGGAATTTAATAGGTCAAGGAATATATGTAGAAGCATTGTTCGACGAAGAAAATACAAAAGAGTATGTTGGCGAGTTTATTCAATTTGATAGCGGTAAATATTTTGCAGAGTACACTGAGGAACCAGATGCAGTAACGTTTCAAAATGGCGATTTTTATAAGGGAGGCTATACTACACTTTCTAACGAATATGACTATTCTTTTGAAGGACCGGGTATTTTCTCAAAAGGTTTTGGTGATTCCAACCGATTCACTTATAAAGGTAAGTTTAAAAATAATAGACCAGTTCCCCAGGAAAATGGATATGCTAAGGTGACTTTAAATAATGGAGATATCTATATTGGTCAAGTAGTCAATAGTATTCCCAATGGACTTGGAGCAATCATAAGCACCAAGGATGATAGTTATGCAGGTGTATATTTCGGGAATGTAGTAAATGGAAAAGCAGATGGATATGGAATTCTCGATAGCTATATAGGCAACTTTGTTGATGGGAAAATTCATGGCATAGGATACGCATTCGACGGGACTGTAGAAATTAGAGGTTTCTTTGAAAACGATTGGGACGGAGTAGGGGTAATAAAAAGCACTAATGATGAGTTTACTGGAGAGTTTAAAAATAGAAGCCCCTATTTAGGGGAACTCTTGAGCGATCAATTACATTATACAGGCACTTTTGAAGAGGTAAATGGTAAAGTAAGCCCGCATGGTTTTGGCATGATTAAATATTCGGATAAAGTTTATAAAGGTGAAATAGCAGATAGTATTTCTAATGGACTGGGTGTAATTGAACTTACTAATGGCGAAGGTGTAATTGAATTTTCTAATGGCGACAAGTTTGTTGGGATAATAAATTTTGGGTTAGCTTATGGAAATGGATATTATACAAATAATAAGGGAAATGAATATTTGGGTTTATTCAATAAGGGTAGACCACAAGACCCTGTTGTGGGTGACAGTAGTAAAGTAGTAGCAGATTATCTTATTCTTTCCGAAACGAGCCACTTTATGGATGTCTCGGTAGTTCAATGAATGGACAGGGTAGCTGGTTAGTGAATGCAAGAAACAGCAAAGGCAGTTGCCCCAAATACCTGAAGTTCCTTGCCTGCACGTATCGGGTATCATCAAACACATAGAAAAACGAGGCAGCCTTCTAATGGGGGCTGCCTCGTCGCATCTTGAGGGGGATAACCAAAACAGTTTTTTACAAGCTAAATGGAAAAACCTTCTTGACTTATAGGGTAGGGGGCTATACTATAATACTGTAAATGACTTTGGAAAAGTTTTGCCGAGAACTAATCCAAAATATCATACGCACATCGTCCGATTTATTTGGCCAGTGGGTGTGTTTCTTGGGGGAGTGATAACTGAATGGTTGAGCTGGAACTGGACGATGCTTATCAATGTACCGGTGGGCCTGTTCGCGCTGTTGTACAGCATGAAGACCGGCTTTAAGTTTGACTAAATTAAACAAGGAGTGATGAAAGACATGAAGCGACTGCTATTTCTCTTGGTATTGATCACAGCTGTACTTACAGCGTGCGGAACGAACGCATCCACAAAGGAAGGGGACCATTCTACGATGGATAAGGATCATGGTGGGCACCAATCGGATAACCAAACGAAGGAAGCGACAGGCCAGGAGCATGCCGGGCACGGGAATGAAGGCGGGAATGACATTCAAGCCAATACCGTAAAGGCCGTATGGACCCTTGCAGGCGGACAAAAGCCTCAGGCGAAGCAGGATACGACCATTCGTGTGGAAATTCAGAACAATAATGACATGCCGATTGAGGATTTTGATACGAACCATGAAAAGAAGCAGCACTTGATCATTGTCAGCAAAGATTTGTCGTTTTTCACCCATATCCACCCCGCATATAAAGGCAATGGCGTATTTGATATTACGACGCAATTTCCAGCGGGCGGGGATTACAAGCTGATTGCTGATTTCCTTCCGACCGGCGGCAGCGCGATGACCAAGATGGAATGGGCTCATGTAGAAGGAACTCCGGCGAAAGTGGAACCGATTCAACCGAATACAGACTTAACAACGGTTGTGGACGGGAAGCAGGTCACGCTGCAGTTCGATCAGCTTGCGGCGAACAAAGAATTGATGCTTACCTATACAATTAAAGACGCGGAGACGAAGGAACCTATAACGAACCTTCAACAGTATCTGGGCGCGGTGGGGCATGTCGTGATTTTGACGTCCGATGCAGAGAAGTATCTGCATGTACATCCGATGGAAGAGAAAGCGTCAGGTCCGGATGCTCAATTTATGACGACGTTTCCGAAGAGCGGTATCTACAAAATATGGGGACAGTTCAAGCATAACGATCAGGTGATTACCGTGCCTTTCGTCATAAAAGTGCCTTGAGTCAAGTAGAAAGTATGGGAGAGTGAGTGGAATGGCCATGCAGAAATTTGCCGTTACACCCGGCTTTGAGGTAGGCGGTACCTTATTTAAACCGGAGCAGCTGGCAATTCTGGGACGTATCATTGGCGAAAATGCGAAAATCGAATTAACCACGTTTAAGCAGCTCTATGTCGCCATGGAAGAGGATCGGTTAGAAGAAGTTCAGGGGGAACTTCGGGAGGTAGGGCTGCAGATCCTTCCTTCGGGTTTTTTCACCAAAAGCCTGATCGCCTGTAATTTCTGCAAAGGAGCAGATGAGGCTAGATTGGAACTGGCCAAAGCACTGGATGAGGCGATTTCAGGCCATGAGGTACCGAGCCCGCTGAAAATCGGCTACGCAGGATGCGCCCTGGGAACAAGCGAACCGTTGCTGAAAGATATTGCCGTCGTGAAGATGAAGGATGCATTCGATATTTACGTCGGCGGTGAAGCGAAAGGATTGAAAGCTCATCTCGCCAAGCTCTTTATGTCCGGGGTGAAGGAGGAACAGGTGATTCCGATCGTTTCTCGATTAATTTTCACTTTTCAGGAGCAAGGGAAAAAGAAAGAGAAGTTTAGCAAGTTCATTGAACGCATAACGATAGAAACACTCCGGGAAATCAATGCTTAATTTTGATCATGTTACTTTTACTGTAAAAGGGTATTATGAATACACGGATCTAGAATTAGAGTTCTGAATGGAAGGAGCTACATCATGAGTGACAAAAAGTCATTACTAGAAGCGTATAAAGAAGCTTCTTTTCCGGTGGATGGGCATGGAAAGAGAAACATAGAAGTATTGCAGGCAGCCTTTAAAGAGATTGAGGGCGATGTGGATAGTGATATTTATGGTAAGGGTGCAACCATTGAGGATTTTCAGGGACGGATGGCGGAGTTTCTGGGGAAAGAAAGTGCTGTGTTTTTCCCGAGTGGGACGATGGCACAGCAAATAGCCTTGAGAATTTGGTGCGATCAAAAGGGGCTTAAGAAAATCGCATATCATCCTTTGAGCCATTTAGAGCTGCATGAGGAAGACGCTCTTAAACAGTTACATCATATTGAGCCAATTCTAATCGCGGACAAAACAAGAGTGATCAGGCTGGATGATGTCATGAACTTGCAGGAGGATATCGCTTGTTTGTTGCTTGAATTGCCTCAACGGGAGATTGGTGGACAACTACCGAAATATGAAGAGCTTGTAGCTATTTCGGCCTATTGCCGTGAACGCGGGATCAAGCTACATCTGGACGGGGCGAGGCTTTTCGAGATTACACCGTATTATCAAAAGTCTGTGGCGGAAATTTCTCAGCTATTTGATAGTGTTTATGTTTCCTTTTACAAAGGGATTGGCGGTATTGCGGGGGCGATTCTCGCGGGGGATGCGGAATTTACAAAGGAATCGAAAGTTTGGAAAAGACGACATGGAGGCGACTTGATCAGTCTGTATCCTTATATTCTGAGCTCCGATTATTATTTCAAACAAAGAATCGATAAGATGGAACAGTACTATATACAAGCAAAAGAGCTTGCTAGCTTTTACAATCAGTGCAGTGGTGTTGCAACAACTCCTGTCGAACCAGTTTCGAATATGTTTCATGTTCATGTTGAGGCGCCTAAAGAGCTACTTGAATCGATATTGATCAGCATATATGAAACGACAGGTATAGGATTAACTCGTTACTTGAGAGAAACTAACGAAACGAGCTGCAACTTTGAAGTGAGTATTGGGGATCTGTATGCCAATCTGCCCAAGGAACGGGTAAAAGAAGCTTTCAAGCTACTGAATGAGAGACTAGAGAGTACTGTTTCTTAGGGGGAAGACACTCATAATGATCATACTAGGCTTCTCTGGAGTTCTTTGAACTTCTAGAGGAGCCTTTGTGTTTCCGCTATATAGACTGTTTTACTTCCCCATTAAATTCACCCCAAATAGTAGCCGAAACTACAACTTTCGGATAATATTCGCAGTCCTATCGACATGCTATAATCCACCTGATGAAAGATAATGATACTGGGGTGAGGGCATGAGGAAGGCAAAGATTTCGCTTCTCGTGGCGGGATGTATTCTTTTATTGGCGATGGTAGCGGGTTGCAGCGAGAAGAAGAACGAAGCGACAGACACAATGGCTCTGAGTAAATCGGATGCGAAGAAGCTAGATGATTACTTCGCAAAGGAGAAGGAGGCACAGGAAAAGAGGGATAAAGAAGCGAAAATTCCAGAGGACTATCCACAAGAGCTTCCTTTATTAGTAGATGACGCCTTTGATATTTACTACAATAATAATGATGCGGGAACTAGCTTCCAAATCAGCTTCAGCACAATGCAAAAAATAGCAGATGTAGGCCAGCTTTATAACGATTATATAACAAAAAAGGGCTTTGATTATAAGGAAGATGATCATGGACCAGCGAGTAATATTTATGCCAAGGGTGAGATGCCGGATTGGAAATTCAAACTCAGCGTTATTCTCGTAACAACGGACAAGGGGGATGCATCGAGAGTAGATATTGAATATTTCAAGTAAGTCCTACACTTTTTTGCTCAGTAGTCGGAGCCGTAGTCATGGTCGGCCATAATATACGTCTCAATAAAACACCAAATAGACCGAGTGTGCCTATCATAAGCCCGATGAGAACGAATGAGCGACTCACACCAACGGAATGGATGAGCATTCCACCAACGAGTGGAGCTGTTAGCATGACAAAGCTCATTATCGTATTTTGTATACCAAATATGCGCCCAGTCATATGGGGAGGCGTTTCAGTCTGCAGAGTAAAGCTATGAGTAACCATATACAACCCGTTTCCAATACCAATCAGAACACCGAAGCTCAGCAGTATACTGATTCCTATTCCCGGCTGGGAGCTCCCTAATAGGAGGATGCCTGCACCAATCAGAACATAACCCCCACCAAGCCCCCAGCCAATGGTAATGCGATTAAGCCGATTCAACAAAACGATGATTCCCACTGCTCCAGCACCAATTGCCGATATAAACCAACCTAGCAGCGATTCATTGTGGGGATCAATCTCTCGAAGTACGGTTGGAAATTGATAATCGATTAGCAATATCGCTAGCAAACCGAAAAACCCGAACACAAGCGTATGCAATAACCTCCTAGTCTTCAGCATGAAAGACCAGCCTTCCCGCCACTCAACCCAAAACTTAGTGAGACCTTCCATTTGTTCACGAGAGGGAGTAACGAATTCCTCCCTCATAAGGCGTAAGGGCCACAGCAACAGAGCTGACACAACTCGTGCCACCGCATTCAGGATAATACAAATTTGAGGAGTCAGCACAATCAGTGTAATTGCGCCTAACAGAGGACCAGCTACCTTAGAGCTTTGATTCACCAGTCCGTTGAGTGAAGTAGCCCGGAGCAATAATTCGGAAGGGACGACTTGTTTGGTTAGTGCTTGCTGAGCGGGAACATGGAATAGGCTCGCTGTCGCACGAAGAGCAAGCAGCGGCAGCAGCAATGCCAAATTCGTTGCGAGTAGGACGCATAGTGTCAAGACTGCAGTTAACATATCGCACAGGATCATGATTCGGGATTTGCGGACACGATCCACTATTGTACCTGCAAAAGAACCAAGCAACACACCTGGCAAGGCCATTACTGTTGGGATGAGTGCGATCAAAAGCGGGTCGACTCCCCAGCGGTAGACGACGAGCACTTGAATGGCGAGCATATCAAACCAATCTCCGAAAGAAGCAAGGGTATAGGAAGAAAATAGCCGTCTAAAGCTACGGTTCGAGAACAGTGCGGAACGAGACTTGTCTTCCATGGATTATTCCTCCGAGTGGTGGGTTTGGAATAATTGTATCTCATGGATGTCAGAGGAATATCAGAGGGGGATGAGTATGCTATCGAAGATTCGCTCGATCTCTTCTCTGCGTTTTGTGAGCTTATATTTTTTATTCAGTGACTCATAAACGGCTTCATATTTCCTGAGCAGGGCAACGTCAGACACATGCTCCTTCAAATAATTAACGATCTGGCAGGTTGAGATCAACTGTAAGGGCACGTTCAAGGACATGCTCAATACATCTAATCCCTCATCTAGCATGACAATTGCTTCTTTTCGCTCCCCGATGGTCAGCAGCCACAATCCCTTCACAATTATGTATCTTCCAATCTCTCGCAAGTACGGCTTTTCTTGAAGTAATTCCTCCAGATGGACGGCAGTTCGCTTCACCTCATCTAGGTCACCTGCCAAAAGAAATACATACATTTCCGTGATGGCAACTGGCATGACAAAGCCGCTTAATTTGTCTTCTTTAACTGTTATGCGAGTATGTTCGAATTTGGCAATCGCCATTAAGGGTTTCCCCGCATCCGCATATACTTCTAGAATATTCAGAATCGTCATCTCTCTATGCTGCTCACGCGATAGATGACCTGAGGCTAGAGCTCTCTCGCAGAAATCCAACATCTGCTCCGGGTTAGGTGCCGTCCCTTTGTAAAATAACAACAGCCAGTATAACTTTTCACGAACTGGAATGCCGTTGTCATAAGTAAACCAAATAAGATCACCTTGAATGAAATGGATGTAGATTTGATAATAAGGATCAACCTCGAAGCCGAGCACATCCTGTTGGGAGGATAGAGCCAACAGTGATTTTCCCTGCCCGAACAGATGATACTTTTTGAACAAACTACTCATGGTAGTCTTCATGTCCATGTCAGACCTCGATGGATTATCCATCTGCTTTGGTTCACTCACCGTAAGGCTATATCCATATCCCCGTACCGTATTGATTGCAATACAGTCCCAGCGTTTTAGTTTTTTCCTCAGTCTGTAAATATGATCGTCAACTGTTCGTTCCACTGGATACTCAGACGGCCATACTCGGTCAAGCAGCTGTTCTCTTGTATAGGTTCGGTTACGGTTCTCGAACAAAAATTGAAGTAGGGCGAATTCTTTGGCCAGTAATTGTTGCTCATCCGAGCCACAGGTAACTAAATAACCAGTAGGATCATAGACAAACTCTAACATCATCCGTCTTCCTTTCGTTCGTAATTCAGATTTATTTCTCAACAGCTTCATATGTAGCGGAAATTCACATGACTATTGTAGCACTAGAGTGGCAACTAGGTGCAAACGAGGCAGGGAAATCCTCAATAATGCATAAAACAAAATTTTTTACATTCATTTCATTTCATTTCCTTTTCTCTTATCATTGATCTAAAACTAATTCTATTATTGTTATATCATTTATGGAGATTAGATTCTGCAACCCTGATTACATTTTGTGAATTTATATGTTGCTCAGCATCAGGCGAAGAAATATTGGCTTCGTCTGCGAATTTGCTAGATCCGAATATAACCAACTGCTTTGTGACATATTACTTCCAGTATCGAAGAACGCGAGACTGGAGTGAAAGTTTTAATGAAACGCTACACTTTGCTTATGATTTCTGTCGCTATGCTCATTTTGTTGTTCCCATTGACCACGGCGGCAGCGGATATAGGGAAACCGTATCACTTTGGGTTTAAGAAAAGTAAAAACGAGACCCTTCCTTCTATTAATGAAGAGGGCTTTAAGGACATCGTTCAGAAGAACGGGGCTATTTTTCTAGGGGATACAAGTAAGAAGGAGCTTTATCTCACGTTCGACAACGGTTATGAGAATGGGTATACAGCCAAAGTATTGGATGTGCTCAAGGAGCGGCAGGTTCCGGCAGTCTTTTTTGTTACGGGACATTTTGTAGGGGATCAGCCCGATTTAGTCAATCGAATGGTTAATGAAGGTCATCTGATTGGTAATCATTCGTGGAGTCATCCCGATATGACCCAAGTTTCAACTGAGAAAATGAGGAATGAGCTGGATAAAGTAAAGGAGCAGGTTGCGAGCTTAACGGGGCAAAAAGAGATGTATTTCATGCGACCGCCGAGAGGGATTTTTAGCGATCGGATGCTTGCTGCTAGTAAGGATTTAGGGTATATGAATGTTTTTTGGTCTGTTGCTTATAAGGATTGGGATATTCATGCGCAAAGAGGACGAGACTATGCTTATTCACAAGTCATGTCGCAGCTTCACCCTGGTGCAGTCATCCTGCTCCATTCGGTGTCCAAGGACAATGCAGATGCTTTGGGTAAGATTATTGATGATGCTCGTGAGAAGGGCTATGAGTTCAAAAGATTGGATCAACTGACGGCTAAAAATTATTAAAGATATCGTATACCCCAAGTCGCCTAAACAAAAGAGACAGCACTCGTGCTGTCTCTTTTTGGTTATGGATAAAGTTGTCATGAAATTTCCAGCCACAGTAACTTATTTGTTTTTAAATCGTCTCTATACATAATAAACCAATTCGGAGGAACAAGATCATGCCCCATAAGTCAGCCGTTGCTGCGATGATCATCGTATCGGCTTTAATTCTGATCCTTTTTCCGAGGATACCAACAACGAAACAGATAGCCTTGACGTCGCAAGTGGCTCTAGCCAAACAGGGTGAACGAGTTGTCGATGCTATTGTACCTATCGCTGTTGAAGGTAAACCAGCACTCGATGTGGATAAATCCCTATTTCCGCCCTTAAAGGTGTCTGCAATCTCTAAAGACAGAGGCTTCCAGCTACAGTTCGATAAAGAACAGTATGCGAGGCTTGTGGGAACAGTAAGTACCCCAACTCGTGTCATTCATTCTTACGTGCGAAACGATTACAAAGAGGACGGAACTAGCGACACTTGGACACGTTATGATGCTGTAGTCGTTAACCCTGATACCCGTGATATTAAGGTTTATCCGATGTATGAATTGAAATCGCTTGAACCCAGCTTCGGCAACAGCAGCTTGTTTACGTTGATTGATGATCGTAATGTGATGTTCATAAGACCGACTTTGGATGTCAAAATGATGAGTTATGATTTGGTGCGTTTGGATATTGAGACTGGAAAAATTGCAGTTATTGCTCCTCGAATTTGGGAAGTTGATACGTATAATGGGGATTCTTCTGACGATTTTATGCTTGGCGCGCACTATTCGAAGCAGACGGATAGTTCATATGGGAAGCTCCTGTTGACCAGCTTTAAGGGACGATTATGGCAAATCGATGTGGCTAGTGGAGAAGTTCAGACGAATGGGACGAATACGTTCCCCGCATATGGTGATCCGGGTAGCAAGCCGCCCCGTGAGCTCATTTACCCTTCGTCAGATTTGACGCGATTCGTCTATCAGCACTGGGGAGCTAATCGCTTTGACATTATTGATCCAACGCTAAATAAGCCGATTCATCAAATCCGCTTTGAGGACACGGTAGCGTTGATGGATCCTGGAATCGTTTGGAGTCCGAACAGTCAGATGTTTTTTATGGAATACGGCAATCGTGATCAAGCACTTGGTAGCTATACGGATAATGGAATGCTTCTGTTTGCCCAAGGAATTCGCTTCTATGACCGAGACGGTCAGGTTCTTCGGACACTTGAGTTGCCGTCAAGCAAGCAGAAGCGGATGAATGTGTATGGTTGGGCGGATGAGGGAAAGGTGTGGATCGAGTACTTCCAGGCGGTTAGTGTTGAAGAGGGTGAGCCGCTCAAGAAAGAGGTCTCTTATAAGTTGTATGATATCCGTACTGGGAAACTGACGGATTATCGCATTACGGATGACTTTAGCAGGCTGCAAAAGATATCTGTCGTAAAGAGACATAAAGGGTACAGCTTTCGTTCATTACCTTATTTAATGGTAGATACGACCAACCACCTTCTCTGGTTGCCGCCAAGCAACGCAACTGCCATGTGGGATGATGAGCAGCTCTACATGCAATTATCGGGTGAGGATAGTAGCTATTTGCATAGCTGGAACCCAGCCAAACGATCATGGGATTGGGTTCACTCTGATCCAGGGGAGAACATTAATGGCTTTCATCATTTTACAGTGCCTACTTTAGTTCAGAATCAATGGTTGCTCTATCAACGGTATTCGGATCAAAATATCGATTACGTAACCATGAAAGAGCGTGTAGAACGAAACGCCGATGGACTGCCGGTGCTTGTTGGAGAAATTGCGAAGCAGAAAGGCCGCCAAGATTGGTGGGAGGATGAACGTAAATTCGATGTGTTGAATGCAACGACCTTGCGAGCAAGCGGGATATCACGTTACGGAAATTTGAAGGTGAAATCCCAGCCAGGTGAGCTGCGACATATTGAAGATGCGGGGCCTTATTATTATGGAACATACCGAGTAGAATACACGAATTTGCGAGGCGACAAGAAGCAATTGCAGCCGCTTATCGATGTGACCTTGCGTCAGGATTCTCCTTCAATTATGCGGAAATATGAGTTTGACGGGTATGATATTTTTCTATTTCTGAAGGACAGCTATCGCTTTAGCAAAGGCTATGATGGCGGGACACGAGAAATGCTAGCCTACGCGATTACGAAGCAGGGAGAGTCGTTCCCGCTAGAGTTTCAATATATTCATGATGCGAAAGGGTTGCAGCGCTCATTGGTTCTCGAATTTAATGATAATGTACCGATTGAACGTGATGGGGCAAATCTCATTGTTCAAACGTTCATGGATCATCGTAACAATAAGCTAATTGTGAGGCCAAGCTTAGAGAAACGGGCACTGATCGTTGTCGATGCAGGTGATCGATCAGCCGAGTACGAGCAATTGGTGAAGATTACGAGCCGTTATTCGAATAGAATAGAGCAAGCTTTAGGACTTGAGGAAATCAATTTGCCCGACGGGAAAATGGACTTAAAGCCATTAAGGGCATTGTTCACCGATCAAGCATGGAACAACCCGGGCTTCCAGCATTTGAAGAAGGATTTTGCCACAAGCAAGCAAAAGGGCAACTCCTCCAGAGCATTCGCATGGGAGCCCGTTGATGCCCAATTTGTCTCTCCGGATACGATTCGCTTTACGTTCACACTTAATTTGTGGTATGCCATTGGACTCGCAGCGCATTTAGAGGTGGGGTTAAAGCTGGTGGATGGCAAATGGATGATCTATGATTTAGGGTCGCTTGAAACCGAGAAGTTAGAGGGCTTTCCTGGCTATAATGGTCTGATAATACGGGATCCGCTTGAGCTAACAAATTAAGAAGAGGAGACGGTTGAAATGAAAATTTACTTTCGGGACAACTTTTTCAATAGCGGGCGGACGGAAATCCTGAGCGAGAGCAATGAATATGTGGGAGAGGTTGATTTGCGCAGTTCATTTGGTTCAGCCCTTGATGTCTATGGTGTAGACGGAGGTCACCTGTATGGGGGCAAGTTTCCAATGCTGTCATACAAATGGATTGTGACTGGGCCAGGCGGGGTGGAATGGGGTCAATTGAGGTACAGAATGTCCTTTTTGTCTAAGCGTTACGAGTATGATAGCTTTACAAGGGGCGTATACGAAATTACCTCCCCGGCATTCTCACGGGAATATGAGATTCATGATGAGAAGGGGGTTCTTGCAGCCACTTTCCAAAAAGAGAGCGGTTGGTTCGAAGCATCCGCTTATTGCTTGACTACCTTTTCGGATGATGTAGATAGCTATGAATGGATTTCCGTTGTTCTTGGTATGCACGAGATCCAGAAACGGCATCGTAGCAATTAATTGGTCATAGATCCCTTTCTCAGATCAGAATTAATTTCGCCCATAGGAGTAGCACAAGGGTACCTGAACGGATGTCTTTTGTTCGCCCTATAGATTGATAAGGGGAACCTCATCATCTATAGGACGAAATTTATGATATTACTCGCTACACTTTAGGCTTTGTTTCATATCCCGACCTTGTTAATCATCCAGTTGATTTTTCGGAAGCCTTACTTGGAACAAGGTTTCTGTATGAGGATCGCTACTTAAGTGTACGCTCCCGTGATGAGATTCTACGATCTCTCGGACGATGGACAGTCCGAATCCGAATCCATCGCCTCTTCTTCCCCCATCAACACGATAGAACCGTTCAAAGATGCGCTCTTGATCCTCAGGCGCGATTCCTCTGCCTCGATCTTTGACGGAAATGTACACTTCATCCTCATCATCCGTTAATCCGATTCCGAGGTAATGCCCATCATTCCCATATCGAATGGCATTGTCCAGCAAGTTGCGGAAGGCTCGTTCGATAAGAGCCTCATTCATATCAATTTCCACGTCTTTATCGGGGATGTCCACTTCGATCGTGAAGCCCTGTCCATCCAAAATCAACAGGTAATCCGCAGTAATCTTCCTCATCATTTCAGACAAGTTGTGGGGTGAGAAATGGAGCTCGAGTACATCCTCTTCCTGCCGCGAGATGTCCAGCAGTTGATCCAGCAAATTATCCATGTAACGGGATCGCTGCAGAATGATTTTCGCAGCGGCCTGAAGCTTGTTCTCGTCTTTATAGGCGCCGATGCGAATCGTTTCGGCATAGCCCAGAATGATAGTTAGTGGTGTTCGCAGATCGTGAGAAAGATTGGACAGCAGTAGCTTGCGCCTGTTTTCGAATTGCTTGATTTGACCGGCCTGGCTTTGAATCCGATGCGCCATCTCATTATAATGCCGAGTAAGCTGCCCGATCTCATCCTTCGACTTATCGTCCAACACGATAACATCACTTCGGAAATTGACTTGATTGAGTGCTTTATTCAGCTTGCCTATGCGCCGATTAATAGAGGAGAAAAACCATAGAGATAGAAGATACGGCACTAGGGCGGATAATAGGAAAGGCAGGATTAACGTATAAATGACCTTATTCGTACGTACATAGAAGAAGTACTGCCCTTCTTGCATCGCTTCGCTTGGCAAACTTAAGAGCAAATAATAGGACTGCTCAGATGGGGGAAAGGAATAAACGAGCGTTACCGGTTCGTCGGCGCCCCAAAGATTGTTGGGCATATTCACCATACGATCCACCAGTTGCTTGAAGTCGTAACGCTCAGATTCGCCTGAAGTATCATAGATTACCGTCCCATCAGGAGCGATCCATTCCAGGCGTAAGTCCGGATTCCGGCTATGAACGGAATCGAGTAATGGCTGAAGGTTATCTTTATCGAAAGCACCTTGCTTCTCGATTGAATTTAGTGTCTCATTAGAAATGGCGTTCAACTTTTCTAAATTGTAGCCCTTGGCCCAAATTGAACCTACAACAATAGAAAGCAAAATAAACAGAACCAAGCTGCTCGCGGCGCTGACCAGCATGATGACCCATAGCTTTGTGCGGCTTTTCATCGTCCATCTCCTGAAAATCGATATCCGATACCACGTACAGAATGAAGGTGAATGGGAGAATCGGCAGTGTTTTCGAGCAACGTGCGAAGCCGATTAATAAAAACATTCAAGTTATTGTTGTCAATTTTGTCATGTTTCCAAATATGTTGGTAGATGTGTTTCCTGGTCAGCGTGCGATCGGGATTTGTCATAAATAATTGCAGAAGCTCGCATTCAATCTCAGTTAATAGGTGCTTTACCTCACCATTGTCCAGAACTAAATTGTCTACATCGAGAACCAGATTGTTTAATCGAATGAGCTCGGACTGTTGCGGCGTATGGGAACTATACCTCCTTAATTGGGCTTGAACACGAGCAACCAGCTCCATCGGACTAAATGGCTTTGTGATATAATCATCCGCTCCTAAGCCGAGTGTGTCCACCTTATCCTGTACCTCTCTTCTAGCGCTAAGTGCAATAACGAGCAATTGCGAGCTGGTTTTGCGCAAATAGTGAAGCACCTCGAAGCCATTCCCATCATCCATCATTAAGTCCAAGATCATTAACTCAATGGGATGCTCCTGGATCCGCTCAATCGCCTGCCGTCCCGATTCGGCTTCTATAATTTCCAAGTCCGCTCGCTCCAAGTGAATGCGAATTAGCGCACGAATGTCAGGTTCGTCATCAACAATTAGAATTTGACTCATTGTTTCGCCCGCTCTCCGTAGTAATAATTGTCTCTCCAATCATATCAATCCTAATAGGAAAAAAAAACAAGAATAATGTATCGATTGGTCGAAAGGAAAGATACTTGAAAGAGGTTTCTTGACAATTAATAAGTTTAGATACTAAACTATAGCTATGGATAATAACAATAGATCAGAATCTAGCGCTATGAATAATGGAAGTAATGGAAGTCGTAGTCTGGGAAGATTGTTTTTGCAACTAAGACGCCTCGAACGCCAGCCTCAAGCCTTTGGAAATGCCGGGTCTATAACGCCAAGTGAAATTCATACGATCGAGGGGATTGGATACGAAGGTGCTATTCTAATGAATGAGCTTGCCACCCGTCTAGGTGTTACGAAGGGTGCAGTTTCGCAGCTCATTGTACGTCTGGAGTCGAAACATTTGGTAACACGTTCGTCATATCCACATGATTCGAGAGCGACCTTGATTTCACTTACCGAAAAGGGGAAGGAAGCTTATCAGGCTCACGAAGAAATGCATATCCAATTTTACGATCAGCTTCGCTCTCAGTTAAGTGAACAGGAAATTGAAATATTCGAGAAGTGTATTGGGAAATTAAATGATTTTCTACAAAAATAATTTTTTTGTCATTTAGTTTAGATACTATACTATATTGAATTCGGAGTCATAAGCGTTCTAGTGTGCAAAAGGAGGAACAAATATGAGGGAGTACATCGTTGTCATTGGCGGATACGGCCATGTGGGGCAAACAATATGCAGGGAACTGGGTGAATTATATCCAGGCAAGGTTTATGCAGCGGGAAGAAGTGTTGAGCGTGCGGAGCAATTTACCCGTACAACTGATGGGAAGGTTAAACCTTTACAAATTCATCTAAAGGATGGGTTTGATCTTAATTTTACGAAACGAGTCAAGCTTGTCGTCATGTGTTTGGATCAAACGGATACCGCATTTGTAAGTTTCTGCTTCACAAATAAGATTCATTATGTGGACGTTTCAGCGAACGGCTCCTTCCTGACTCAGGTGGAAGATTTGCAGTCGGAAGCTAGAGCGAACGGCATAACGGCAATATTGAGTATTGGGCTTGCCCCGGGGCTGACGAACTTGATGTCTCTTCACGCCAAAAATTTGATGGATCAAGTGAATAACATAGACATCTCCATTATGCTTGGATTGGGAGATCAGCATGGGAAGGCGGCAATTGAATGGACTGTCGACAACCTCGGTATGAATTTTGATGTCGTGAAGGAAGGCAAAAAAGTTACGGCTGCAAGTTTCACGGATGCCATCAAAACGGACTTTGGAGCCCCGTTCGGGTATAGAAAAGCTTATCGCTTCAATTTTTCGGATCAACACGTGCTGCCACACACACTTGGTGTGCCGTCCGTTTCCACGCGTCTTTGTTTCGATTCCTCTGCAGCTACTGGTTTGTTAGCATGGCTAAGAGTGACGGGAATATTCCGACTATTAAAGTTAAAGCCTATTCGCAAGGCTGCCGTTCAACTCTTCGGAAAGATGCGATTCGGAAAAGACATCTATGCCGTTAAAATCGACGCGCTAGGGAAAAAAGATCAAAAGGACATAAAGGTCGAGAGCTTCTTACAGGGCAGAAATGAAGCTCGAATTACGAGCATGGTAGCCGCTTCTGTAGCCGGTTTTGTTTATCGCTCTGAGTTACCATATGGTGTATATCATATTGAACAGTTGTTTGATCTGGACAGTATTATGCAATCTATTAGTCAGGAAGCCACCTACGAAACCCGAGTATCGGTATCCTGAACGGGGATTCTGACCGTCACCTTCGTCCCTGCGCCAACGCTGCTTTCAACTGTTATACCGAAAGGGTAACCGAAGATGAGCTCAAGGCGGTTATGAATGTTACGCATTCCATAGCCGCCGATTTTTTTCTTGAGCGTTCCGTCCAGAATGCCTCGCAGGGTACCGTCCTCCATTCCGATCCCGTCATCCTCCACAATTAATTCAATGGTGTCTCCGTCTAATTTCGCACGAATCCCTATCGTTCCTATTTGTGTCTCTTTCTCCATGATCCCGTGTAGAATCGCATTTTCGACAAGCGGTTGAAGCAGGAGCTTCAGTGTTCGATAGTCCATCAGCTCTTCGGCCACATCGATCCGCAGTTCGATCTTATCGCGGAATCTCATATTCTGTATTCGCACGTATGCAGACACATGCTCTATCTCATTGCGAATGGAGATGAAATCTTCCCCGTTGCTTAAGCTGAGCTTATAGAAATCGGAGAGAGAGGTAATTAACACCCGAATATCATCCGCATTGTATTTCATGGCTAGCCAATTGGCCATATCCAATGTGTTGTAGAGGAAATGGGGGTTAATCTGTGCTTGGAGAGCTTTAAGCTCCATGTTCTTCACATCCAAGCCAAGCTGAAATTTATCAGCTGCGAGATCATCGATCCGGGTGATCATCCGGTTAAATGTCGTGGTTAGCTCCCCAATCTCATCGTTATTCTTAGGATCAAGATTAGGCTTGAAGTTATCAACGCCCACTTTTCTCATATTTTTGGTTAGCTTTCGTATACGGATTGTCCCTGATGCCGATACCCAGAATGCGAGCGGGAAGGTCATGGCCGCGACGAACAGAAAAATGACGAGCATTTGATTACGCGATTTCTGGGCGATTTCAACAATATCATTGTGAGGCACGACGAGGATAAACCGCCAATCCGTATGCTCGACAGGTACGGTTCCGATCAATGTTTTCTCGCCGCCGAGCGTAACGGTTTCGAAATCCTCACTGTTGTTTTTTATTCCTTCGAGCGCTTGAATAACGTTATCTAGATTCGAGACTCGTTCTTGGCTAGAGCTGGCGATTAATTCGTTCCGACTATTGACGAGTAGTGCGGATGTAGATTTGGTAAAAAGCGCTTGATCCAATATTTGCACAAGCCCTTCCTTGGGCATCTGAGCTCGGAGCAAACCTGCGAAATCCGTATTGTCCAAAGGACTCGGTACCTTTCGGAAAAAGGAAATTGTATCACCATCATTCGGTGAGACGAGTTCCGAAGAAATCCAAAGGTAGGGCTTCTCATTTCTAATCAACCGTTGAAGCCAAGGCTCAGCTTGAACATCCTCCAGACGAAGAAATTGGTCCGTCGCTTGTATGGATGCCATACCGTCTCTCATGTATAGGCTAATGTTCTGGATATCCGGATTCGTCTGAACGTTATAGATCAACTGGTTAAATACATACTCATCTAGTAGCCAGTTCCCTATGTTCTCTTGATAGACTTCGGCTTTTTTGGCAACAATCGCTTGGATGGTGTCGTGAATGACCATGATATCAACAACTTTGCGGATGGAGCTGGTTTTATAGTTGAGGAATGAACGGGATTGTTCTAGGACGACCTCTAAGGAGTATCTCGCCTGTTTTTCTGTGTCACCTGCCGTAATATAAGAATTCACCAGGATGAACAGACCGGACGAGACGATTAGGATCAGTAAGAAGGAAATGAACATCTTGTTCTTGATGCTTAAATCGCGGAATGGGCGGAAGAGCCGATTCATAGCCGTCACATTCTTTCTCTGTATTGACTGGGTGTATACCCCGTCGACTTCTTAAACATAGACGAGAAGTAATTCGGATCGGTTATGCCTATGGATAAAGCGATTTCGTATAGTTTGACGTGCCGGTCTTTAAGAAGCTCCTTAGCTCTTTCTAAGCGTAATTCCGTAATATATTCGTTGATCGTTTTGCCGGTTTCTTTCTTAAACAGGGCACACATATAGTTCTGGCTCAAGTAGGTATTATCTGCGATGGACCGAGTTGTAAGGTCCATATCTCCAAAGTGCTCCTTAATATAATGAATAACGGTACTAACCCTCGTATTAACCGCGGTATGCTCCTGAAATTGAGAGAATACGGCCTGCACATTGGCAATTACGTAATCACGAAGAGAATCCAATGTTGAAATTTCGCCAACCTCTTGCCACAGAAACTTCTCCTCTTGCTGCGGATCCGTTCCTGTTAACCCTTTTTCTACTGCGAATTCATGCAAGATCATTAGCAATCTAAAGTACGCATTTTTGACACGGCTAATTTCTGGATCACGCCAAGTTCTAATGTCAGCGGTTATTTGATCAATCATGGAGCTTATGGCAGATTCATCATCAGATCGGAGTGCCTGACGAAAATCAGGATAGAACTTTGCCGCAATTGCGGAAGGATCTATTCGGTTATCGGAGGGAGGCTCGGAGAAGACAAAGCCTGTTCCGAAATAAAATTGCGACTGGACAGCGGATAACGCGGAGAGACAGGAGTCTTTAATGCTGTCATTCGAGGTGGAGGGGTTCCCAATTCCGATAGAAAATGCGAGCTTATCTCCATAGAGAAGAAGGAGAGAGTATAGCAAATTTCTTGCCGTTTCTTTGAATTCGGAAGTAGATACGCGTTGTGCATTCACCAGACAGAATAATGTCTCGTTATCTGTATATCCGAAGAAATAATCTTGATCGTTGGCATTGTCGATCAAATCGGCTAATCGATCGGAGATTTCTATATGCAGTGTTTCCTTTATTTTTAGTTCAGATTCTGATTTTACTGACAAGTGTATAGCCATTGATCGGACGGCAGTCATGCTGAATAATGCGGGTACGTGTTCACCGAACTCTTGTTGGAGCTCTTCATAAGGGAGGGCTTCTATAATGAGCTTGCATAGCATTCGGTGACGAATGACCGATTGCGTCAAGGTTCTGTTCGCTATTTCGGCTTGAATTTGGTAAACGCTTTCGCGAAGAGCCATAGTAAGCTCCTCGAGCTTAACGGGTTTCTCAACGTAGCTGATCGCTTTTAAGTGAATGGCAGATTTGAGATACTCCTTGTCGGAATAACCGCTAAGGAAAATGATTTTAACATGAGGATATTGCTCACGAGCAACGGTAGCGAATTCTATACCGTTCATTCGAGGCATCCGAACATCGCTGACGATAATGTCTGGAGTAAACTGCGTTAGTAATTCCAATGCCTCTAAGCCGTTAGATGCGGTCTTCACCTCGAGTACACCTAACTTATCCCATTCGATATAGCTTACTAAGCTCTCCGTCGTCAGAGGCTCGTCATCGACCAACAGTACTTTCATCGTAACTGGACCTCCGTTTCCGAATTGTGTGCCTACAATATATCTCGGAATTGAAATAAGCGCAACACCATAATTGATAGTGCCCATTTTCGTAATCTAACCAAGAAAATCGTAATCCTGTGTCATTCTTAAAGCAAATTCGTTTCCTTATAATTACATTTGAAAGCGCATCCATAGATAGACAATAGATAGGAAAGAAGGGATCTACATGGCAATAACCCCGATGCCCCCTAAGACGGCGTCCCAAGCGAATGCAGGAAAAGTTAGCTTAAGTAAAGGGCATCCAGGCTTTTTTCACGAGCTTGCAAAGAACAAGGTTCTCTATTTGATGTTTGTACCGGTTGCAATTTATTTCTTGATTTTTAACTATTATCCGATGGCCGGCATTGTCGTTGCATTCAAAAACTTTAACTATACCGGCGGGATGTTCGGTAGCCCTTGGATTGGGTGGGAAAATTTCGACTACTTCTTCAGTTCAGGGAAAGCATGGATAGTTACTCGTAACACGTTTCTTTACAATTTCGTATTCCTTGCAGCGTATACCTTTTTCTCGATTCTAGTCGCCGTTCTCATCGCTGAAATGGCGGGGAGAATTTTCAAGAAAACGGCTCAGACCTTGCTGTTCCTGCCTTACTTCCTTTCCTGGGTAGCGGTTGCGGCAATTGTATATAACCTATTCAATTACGAGTTTGGCGTAATCAATACACTACTTAAGAATTTAGGGCTTGAACCGGTGGACATCTATTCCAACGTTAACTACTGGTACTTCATTCTCCCTTTCTTCTATGTATGGAAATGGGTTGGATTCGGAAGCATTCTATATCTTTCCGCGATTATGGGCATGGACAACTCGATTAATGAAGCAGCAACGATTGACGGGGCGAACATTTTCCAAAGAATTCGTTATCTCACGCTACCCTTACTGAAACCAACGACAATCATTTTGGTTCTACTCGGTATCGGAAGAATCATGCGCGGAGAATTCGATATGTTCTATCAGCTCATTGGCAATAATGGCATTTTGATGGATGGAACGGACATCATCGATACGTTGGTATTCAGATCCTTGGTTCTGAGTCCTGACTTCGGAATGGCATCCGCAGGGGGCCTATATCAATCCGTTCTCTGTTTCGTGATTATTATGATCGCGAACGGGCTGGTCAAAAAATACGATCGAGAGCATGCATTATTCTAAGACGATTGAATGGAGGGGATAGATATGGGAATTCGTTCACGGGACGTAACAGTATTAAACATAATCGGACATCTCATAGTTGGGCTTTTCGCATTAATCGCCGTTGTTCCCTTTTTCGTGGTTGCCATTAACTCATTTTCAACAGAGCACTCCATCATCTATTACGGCTATTCCTTATTACCTAAGGAATTCTCGCTAGATGCTTACGAGATGGTGTTTCAGAATCCGCAAAAAATCTTGCGTGCCTATGGGGTCACGATATTCGTAACGGTGGCAGGTACGATGGTTTCCTTGTTCGTCTCCATGATGGCTGCATACGTGATGTTTCGCAAAGACGTGCGATATCGAAACAGCTTAGCCTTCTTCTTGTTCTTCACGACTCTGTTCAATGGTGGATTGGTTCCTTTCTACTTAATGATCGTTCAGGATTTGCACTTGAAAAATCATATTCTTGTGTTAATGCTTTGCGGGATGTTCAGTGTGTTCAACATTCTCATCCTGCGCAATTTCATTGGCGGATCCATTCCCGATGCCTTAATTGAGTCATCGAAAATCGATGGGGCAGGGGATTTCAGGATATTCATGCAAATCGTTCTTCCGTTATCCAAGCCGGCACTAGCCGCAATCGGAATGTTCACGGCACTAGGATACTGGAACGACTGGTGGACGCCGCTCATGTTCATCGAGAAGGATAGCCTGTATACGCTGCAATATACGCTCTATCGGATTCTGTCGAGCGCGAATTTCTCCACCCAAATCGTCAACAGTGTTCCCCGGTTGGATATGCCGAAGGAATCCTTGAAGCTGGCGTTAACGATCGTTGCGACAGGCCCTATCGTGATGCTGTATCCATTCGTGCAAAAATATTTCGTTTCTGGGATCACAGTAGGGGCAGTCAAAGGCTAATGAAACGACAATAGGTCATTGAGGGAGGTGAGTTGTACTGGCTTAGGCGCATGAACGGAATCAGTTGTTAAGAGTTTCGCGGGGGATTGTCATCATTATCTATCATTAGGAGGAGTTACGATGAATAAGACAAAAGTGTTGTTTACTCTATTATCGGCAATCATTGCTTTCACGTTGGTGTTGGCAGGTTGCGGTAACAATAATAACAAGGATGCTCAAGCGAGCAATTCGGCTTCCAAACCATCTCCAAGTGCTTCAAGTTCAGCTACTTCGTCTACTTCGACTGAACCCTCATCGGCAAGCCCAGATAACGCGATCGATACATCCGAAGAAGTTAAGTTGGTAGGCTATTTACTTGGAGATGCACCTGCTGGCATGAACGCAGTTGTAGCCGAGCTTAATAAAAAGCTGAAAGCAGATATCAATGCGACCGTTGAATTCCGTTATATCGGGTGGGGAGATTTGACAGCGAAATATCCTCTTGTCCTTGCTGCTGGTGATGATGTTGACTTCATCTATTCGGCGAACTGGGCTTTCTATAACCAAGAGGCCGCGAAAGGTGCATTCAAAGAGCTTACGATGGAGGACCTTCAGAAGTATATGCCGAAGCACGTTGCAGCAACAAGCGATGTCGCTTGGAAAGAAGCGCAAATTGGTGGGAAAATCTTCATGATTCCGACAGCAACTCCAGATCAGAAAGTTCCGGTTACCTTAATTCGCGGAGACTTAAGGAAAAAGTACGGTGTTTCGGAAATTACGAATTTCAAAGATATCGAGCCCTATTTGGAAGCAATCAAGAAGAATGAAAAAGGCATGATTCCGATTAATGCAGATAGCCAGTACGATTTCGCCAAATCGTTCTACAACTACGAATGGGCAACCGGTCGTGCAACACTAGATACGGTGCTCATTACCAATGGATGGTCCGGCGTTCATACGGAGTGGGATGATCAAACCGGTAAAGTGTATTCGCAGTTTGATCCTTATATCTCGGATAGCCAGAAAGCAACAGCAAAGGTGATCAAATCGTGGTACGAAAAAGGATACATTAACAAAAATGCGATTTCCAACAAGGTACGCAGTAAAGATGCTTTCGAGCAAGGGAAGTCAGCTGTAGCTTACGGTAATACGAATGATATCCAAGGTACGCTAGCCAAAGCGGCTGAGAATGGCTGGGAAGTAGAGATTATTCCGAATCTGTCTACGAAAGGCACATACCCACAAGATCCTTACATTAATAATGGGGTAGCGATCGCGGCCAATACGAAAAATCCAGAGCGTGCAATGATGGCCATTGATCTCATGATGGAGGAACCATCCTATAACAATTTGGTATACTTCGGAATCGAAGGTGTTAACTATGTGGTTAAAGATGGGAAGATCGCATTGCCGGATGGCGTGACAGCAGAATCCAATACGTATCCACCGGATGCTGCAGGCTTCTGGTTCACGAATAAGAGTCAGCATCTTCCGCTCGCATCTTGGAGTGAGCAATACATTGCTCATAAGCAGTCCTTGAAAAATATTTTAGTGCCTTATGTATATAATTCATTCTCAATGGATACTTCCAAAGTAAAATCGGAGCTAGCTACGATAGGAACGGTAGGAACACAATACCAATTGCCGATTCAAGGCGGGATCGTGAAAGATGTGGATGCAGCCTATGCCACATTAGAGGAAAAAGTTAAAAAGACTGGACTTGATACGGTATTAGCTGAAGCTATCGCGCAAACACAAGCGTATCTATCCGCTCAGAAATAAGCTCAGATTAGGTACATTACGGGGAGGGGGGTCGATCCAATGGATCGGCCCTTTTCAATGAGATGAAGGATAATTGACATTGTTTCGCGAAAACGATAGGGGATAGTTATGCATCTAAGGAGGAACAGAATGAATAAGATCAAGTGGATGCTGACCTCATGTGTGCACCTCATGTTATGCTTGTCGTTATCTGCTTGCTTTAGTTCGGGGAAGGGACTTAAGGAACCTAAGAGTGGGAATACAAAAGTGGTTACTCTCGTTGGTTATTTAATAGGAAGCGCTCCAAGTGGACTCTCTGATGTACTCGCTGAGCTGAACAAGAAGCTTGAGAAAGAGGTTAATGCAAGAGTGGAGCTACGCTACATACAGTGGGGGGATATGGCAGCACGTTATCCACTTGTCTTGTCTTCTGGGGAAAATGTCGACTTCATCTTCGCAGCGAATTGGGCCTATTACTCGCAGGAAGCGACTAAAGGATCCTTTCAAGAGATTACGGAGGATTTGGTAAAGAAATATATGCCTAAACATGATCAGGCAACGAACGCAATGGCCTGGAAGGAAGCGGAGGTCGGTGGAAAAGTATATATGATTCCCTCCTCAACGCCCGACATTAAAGTACCTGTAACCCTAATACGCGGAGATTTGCGCAAGAAATACGGATTGCCTGAAATTCACAAAGTTTCCGAGCTAGAGCCGTTCTTGGCTGCCGTGAAACAAAATGAGCCTAACATGGTACCTATTCGAGTGGACAAGCAGTATGATTTCAACAAGACCCATGCGAACTTACAGTGGGAATTGGGACCTGCGACCGTGGATTTGATTATGACTACCAATGGGTTCTCAGGGGTTTTTACAGATTGGGATGATCCTAGAGGAAAGATTCTTAGCATATTTGATGAACCGCTGCGCTCCAATTATATTGAGGTGGCCCAAACAGTAAAGAGATGGTATGACAAGGGCTATATTAATCATGATGCCTTCGCGAATAAAATCAGGAGTAAGGATTCCTTCGAGGCGGGAACGTCAGCGGTAGCATACGGGAATAGCAACGATATCCAATCCACGATTGCGAAGGCAGAGAAACAAGGGTGGGAAGTGGATATCATTCCTAATCTATCTCCCAAAAAAACCTACATGATGGATTCTTACATTAATAATGGCGTAGCCATACCCACGGATTCCAAACACAAGGAGCTTGCTATGCAGGTGCTTGATCTCATCATGGAGGATCCGGAATACAACCAGTTAGTGTATTACGGGATCGAAGAGAAAAATTTTGTTGTAGAGAACGGAAAAGTCACGTTTCCAGTTGGGATGACAGCCGAGCAAAATGATTATGCTCCGGATGCAGCAGGGTTCTGGTTCACAAATAAAAGTAAATTACTACCGACTGAGGGCTGGAACGATAAATACGCTCGGCATAAAGAGGAAATCAAGCAAATGCTAATTCCGTTTACTTATTCCGCTTTTAACTTCAATGCACTGACCGTGCAGGCGGAGCTGGATCGGATAAACGAGGTGGCGATCCAATACTTGAATCCGATATTAAGTGGAATGGTACAGGATGTGGATAAGGCTTTCTTACAGGCGGAGGCTGAAATCAATCAGGCTGGCTTTAATAAAGTGTTGGAAGAAGCGAGCAAGCAAACGAGGGAATATCTAAATTCGCAATAGGGTTAGGAATTAAGGAGCCGTGAGGCTCTTTTTTTTGCCTTTTTCTCTCCATACTCCTGGAGTCTGTCCATAGGTTTGGCGAAACGAGCGGACGAAATAATTCGTCTCCATCCCAACTTGTCGCGCAATTTCTTGAATCTGTAAGCTCGCATTTTCCTTTAGAAGCTGTAGGGCTCTCTCCATTCGCAAATTTTGCAAATATCGGTGGGGGGTTATCGAGAATTGTTGAAGGAATAGACGTTGAAAATGCTGAGAGGAATACCCGACGGCACTAGCTAGATTTGAGATGAGCAACGGTTCCGTATAGTGTTGATTCATTAAGAGCAGCGCTTGTTGGAGCGTATGATTACGGACTTCGTCAGCTCGCAGATGTAGTGAGCTATCGGGTGAAGAATTGTCCACCCGCAGGCGAAGAACGAATTGATATAACTTCACGGAAATCTCGAATAATCGTTGCTGACTTGGCTCTGTGGAATCATGCCAAATCTCACCGAGGTCATTCCAGCTTTGTTCGAGAGAGTCTGGCCGCTGTGGAAATGACGGAAGCAAGCCGACTTGCTCTAACAGAGGCGCAGCGAGAGTCCCAATAAATCCGATAAACCCGATCTGCCAAGGCTCATGTGATAGGGGGTAGTATTCATGTGGGCGATCGGGCGGGAATGCAAATGCATCACCTTCGGACAGGGTGTATTCCTCGCCGTTTTCTAGGTCGCGAAACAAGCCTTGGCCTTTATGGATGATAAAAATCTGATAAGCAGGAAAACCGTCCGGACGAGAGTGATAATATTGGTTATGTCGTCCGACGGAGTAAGCGTACAGAGGTAAGGAATGATGGAAATTCGACATTTCGACTAAGCGGAAGGGCAGCATGTTAAATCTCCTCTTCTTCATTTTGTGCTATAAAATTGAGATGTGAATGCTACTGGACAATATCATATATATGCTATCTTTATCATTGTAATGGACGAATTGTGAAATGGATAGCGTTGGGATTAATTTGAGGATAAGAATAAAGTGCGATAATGAAATACATGAATTGAAGGGGAGTTGTGTGATGGCTAAATTTCCGCCTATTAGCTCAAAGCTGCCTGTAATGCTTCACGGGGCCGACTACAATCCGGAGCAATGGAGTCATTATCCAGAAATCATTAAGGAAGATATTAGGCTTATGAAGCTGGCGAGCTGCAATGTGATGTCGGTAGGTATCTTCTCGTGGGTAAAGCTGGAGCCAGAAGAGGGATTATTCACATTCGATTGGATGGACAAGCAATTAGATTCATTTGCGGACAATGGCATCTCTGTGTTTCTGGCGACGCCAAGCGGAGCGCGTCCGGCTTGGATGTCAGCCAAATATCCGGAGGTGCTCAGAGTAGGCTCGAATCGGGTTCGCAATTTACATGGATTTCGCCATAACCATTGCTACTCTTCACCTGTATACAGAGAAAAGGTTGCGATCATTAACAGCGAGTTAGCGAGACGGTATGCGAATCATCCTGCCTTGATCGGATGGCATATATCCAATGAATTCGGGGGTGAATGCCACTGCGATTATTGTCAGCAAAACTTTCGAGACTGGTTAAGAAACAAGTACGGAACGCTTGAAGCGATCAATCATGCCTGGTGGACTACCTTTTGGAGCCATACTTACACCAGTTGGGAACAAATCGAATCTCCTTCGGCTCACGGAGAAACCCAAGTACATGGATTAAACTTAGATTGGAGACGATTCGTTAGCGATATGACGATCGAGTTTTGCAAGCATGAGATCGATATCTTACGGCCCTATCATCCGCAAATGCCTATCACGACGAATATGCATATGATAGATAGTATTGATTATAGGAAGTTAGCTAAGGAGCTAGACTTCATCTCCTGGGATGCCTATCCGGAGTGGCATTATACCGAGGATGGCGATGACTCCCGATTGGCAGCTTGGTCTGCTATGCATTACGACATGATGCGCTCTCTTAAGAATAAGCCATTCATTTTAATGGAAAGCACGCCATCCCTAACCAACTGGCAATCCGTTAGCAAGATGAAGAGACCTGGCATGCATAAGCTGTCTTCCCTTCAAGCCGTTGCCCATGGAGCGGATTCTGTTCAGTATTTCCAGTGGCGTAAGAGTAGAGGATCAAGCGAGAAGTTCCATGGCGCGGTTATCGATCATAGCGGACACGAGCATACACGAGTATTCCGCGATGTCGCGGAAGTCGGCGAGCTGTTAGCTGAGCTTGTGGATGTCGTTGGTCTCGATACTCCGGTGGAAGTTGCGATTGTGTTAGATTGGGACAATAGATGGGCTGTTAAGGATGCCCAGGGGATTCGGAACTCTGGTATTCACTATGAGGAAACCGTATTACAGCATTACGGAGGCTTCTGGGAGCTGGGAATTCCGGTGGACGTTATCGGTATTGAGGATGAGCTGTCCAAATATAAGCTAATCGTAGCCCCGATGCTTTACCTTATTAGTGAGAATGATGGAAAGAGAGTTCAGCAATTCGTCGAAGAGGGCGGCAGCTTCGTCACTACGTATTGGTCAGGTATCGTTAACGAGACAGACCTCTGCCATTTGGGGGGATTTCCTGGTCCGTTGCGAAGTACACTAGGGATTTGGTCGGAAGAGGCGGAAGGCTTGCATGAACGAGATCGAAATTCAATCGTTCTCCGTCCGGAGTCTGCATGGAATTGGACTGGCGAGTATGACGCTCACGAAATTGCTGATTTGATCCATCTTGAAGGGGCAGAAGCATTAGCGGAATACAGTAGCGATTTCTATGCCGAACGTCCGGCTTTAACAAGACATACGCTAGGGAAAGGTAAATCGTATTATTTAGCTACCCGGATCAAGGATTCTGATTTTTATACGAAGTTATACGCTGCCATTGCTCATGAATTAGGTATAAATCGTGTGCTTGATGTCATGCTACCGCAGGGGGTAACGGCGCAAATTCGAACAGATGGGGAGAGTGAATTCCTATTTGTTCAGAACTTTAGTCCAGCAGTACAAACCATTCGTTTAGATAATCGGCATTATATTGATTTTATGACCGGTGAAAGGGTAATGGGTAGCATTGAGCTACCGATTAACGGATTATTTATATTAAAGCGTAAAGCTGAATAACGAAAATAGAGTACAAAAGCACATTCTATCCGTAGTCCAATCCGCAGATGGATGCCTATCATAGGATACAGGATACTATGATAGGAGGTTAATCAAACATGGAGGAAATGTATCATTTATGTTCGAGTCATTTGAATCGTAGAGTTCGAATTCATACGCGTTGTGGGGAGTGTCATGAGGGCGTAATTGTTCACGTAGATAATAACAATGTCTATTTAAGAACATCTGGTGGACTCCGTACTTCGGGTAAAGCGACGGTATCAGGTTGGGGATGGGGTTTTGGAGGAGCAAACGATATTTTAACCTTATCTCTGTTTACTCTTCTTGCAATAGCTTTGATTTAATAAGGAATTGCATTCTCCAGACAATAGACAAAAATGGTAAATCTGATATGATTATTGTTAGACCCTCCCGCAGGGTCTATTTTTCTATGAGGAGGAAATGGTTTATGAAAACGCTGTTTAAGCTCATTACGGAGGTTGTATCGATAGGAAAAGAGGGAGAGACTCTATATGAGCCATAGTCATAACGAACGACTACACGGTGATTTAACCAGGCAGCTTAGCTATTTCGAGAAAGAAACGAAGGAATTACTAAGAAAAGTGTATCCCGATATGTCAAAAAGGGATGAAATGCAAAAATTACTGGATAGCTATACAGATCATATTCGATTATTTCAAGCTGGCTCCATCGCTGGTGATACGGATTCGCTCGTATGGATTGGATCAAGCGTCACCATTCAGGATGAGATAGATCGATTAGATGAAACCTATAAGATTGTAATGCCGCATGAAGTAAATGTAGATCTAGGGCATATCTCCTTCTTGTCTCCACTCGGAAGTAAGCTATTACTTGCGCGTAAAGATAATCGGATCGAGGTGGAATCTCCTTCTGGAAGCTATGAGGTCATCATTATGAATGTATCCCGCTCCTAAGGTGAATATCGGGAAGTACATATAAAATGGTTGCAAAATCATACTTGACGGTAAATACAAACAAGAATAACATAACGCCAAGGGTGTACCTTGGCGTTTCTTTACATACCCTGTTACACCTTGCCAATCCACTTACGAACCCAGCCCTATAACCTGAGAGGAAGACTGACTAGTATGCAAACCAGGACCTTTAACTGGTTCAGAAGCCAGAAGATATACAATAAAATTATCCTCATCTATTTCCCGCTTGTCGTTGTCCCACTCTTACTACTAGGTCTGTTTTCTTATACGATCAATACAGAAGCTGTCATTAAAAAAACGAAAAAAAACATGCTAGATGAGTCGCTACTCATCACGACAAGAATCGATACGATCATCGCAAATGCGGAAAGCTTTGCCAATATTGCGATGCTGGATCTTAACAAGGAAACCCAGTTAAAAACGTTGGAGCGAAAGGTAAGGCAGGACGGCGATGGCGAATGGCTGACGAACGACGATCACGTGCTACGTAGCCAGATTGAAAACAAGCTTGATTTTGCAAAATTAATATTCCGTGAGGTGGAGTCTGCCGTATTTATCGATCTCAATCAGAACGTCTATTCTACCGATCCCTTGCTTGTCAAAGGCACATTGGATGGTTTGGAAAGCTCCATGTACAGAGATGTCGAGAATAGCAACGGCATCATGAGGTGGTTTCCGATGGAACACAGAGCCTTCTGGGTTATGGACGAGAACAAGGCCGTACTCACTGTGGGGAAAAAAATTCTAGATACAGAGACAATGGATACGCTGGGCTATTTATTTGTAAACATCAATGAGAAAACGCTATCATCCGTGTATCACCCAGTCGGACCCGTTCAGTCGAATGGATATTATATTGTGGATAACCGCGGCATCGTGATTTCTTCAGCAGACGAATCGAATATCATGTTGCCTCTTGAGCCGGACAAGCTAAGTGAGATCCTATCACAAGATACGGTAACGGAAAAGACGAAGAGAGCGAACGGGGAGAAAATTCTGCTGACAGCAATGCCATTTGGTAAGTCGAAATGGAAATTGGTAAACGAAATCTCCCTTAACGAGCTGACCCATGAAACTCGTCAGGTTTCAAATATTATTTTGATCATAGGCGGGGTATGTTTATTACTTGCTCTAATGGGAGCGATCATCTTGTCCAGGGCGATAGCCACTCCGATTATCTCGTTGGCAAAGCATATGAATCGGATAAGGGATGAGAATATCGATCGTCCTGTCGAGGTTAAAAGCCGTGACGAAATCGGGATTCTTGGTTCGGGCTTGAATATGATGCTCGTCAGAGTAAACGATCTGCTTGTCAAAGTGAAGGAAGAACAGAAATTAAAAAGGGAGTATGAGTTGGCACTCATTCAGGACCAGATCAAGCCACACTTCTTCTACAATACACTTGAGCTTATTTATGTGCTTTGCAAGACGGGGGAAAATGAAGAAGCGGGAAAAGCGACCAAAGCATTAGCTGACTTCTACAGGGTCGCATTAAGCAACGGCAAAGAGATTATTACAGTCAGGGAGGAAATACGAAATTTACATAGTTATCTGTATATCCAAAGTGCCCGCTACTCGGATTTGTTCGATTTTCAGATTCAAATTCCTAATGAGCTGTTGAACTACTCGATTCCTAAGCTAACCTTACAGCCTTTGGTTGAGAATGCGATTTACCATGGACTGAAGGAGAAGGGAAGCTTTGGTCATATTACAGTTGCTGGCGTTAGAGAAGGAGATAAGATTTGCTTAAGCGTGAAGGATGATGGCGTCGGAATTTCACCAGAGAGGCTCGAACAGATGAAGGAAGACAAGCAGATGAGCGCTACGTTCGGATTGAATAGCGTCGATGAAAGGATAAAGCTATATTTCGGCGACAAGTATGGAATAAGAATCCAGAGCAGCATAGGTGAAGGCACGGAGATTATAGTGGATATTCCATTAACGAACGGAGATCAGCTAGATGTATAAAGTTATTTTTGCAGATGATGAAGCGACATTCCGGACTTATTTCAAACGTGTAATCGACTGGAACGCGCATGGTTTCGAGATTTGTGGCGAGGCGAAGAACGGGTTAGAAGCTTTAGAGCTGATTGAACAAGTACGACCCGATATCGCATTTATTGATATTAACATGCCTTATATGAATGGAATGGATCTCGCGGCTAAAGTGAAGGAGCAATATCCGTCCACCTTCATTTTGCTCGTAACCGGTCATAGCGAATTCGAGTACGCTCGGAAAGCCGTCAAGATCGGTGTGGACGATTATATTCTGAAGCCATTCGATGAAGATGAGCTACTCGTCGCGCTTGCCAAAGTGAAAGGCACTATGGATAAGTTGCGAGTCGAACGGGACAACTTACAGAAGGAACGGCAGGTCTGGAAGGAAAGCTTCTTAAACCTACTCATTAGTAATGAATACACCGAAGATAACGAGACAATCAAGAGCCAGATGAGTATGTTTCACATACAAGAAGATCGTATGGTGTTCCAGGTCATATCGGTCGAGATTGATAGTCTACATGAGCAATGGCCGGATTCAGGAGAAATTCATCTACGCAAATATATTATTGCGAATCTCTTAAATGATCTGATTCAACTAGAAGGGCAGCATTTTATATTTAATGGCCCTGAGAATCGGATTATCTCGCTTCTGCAATTTACGGAAGAGGGTGCAGATCAACGATTCTCGATAGAGGGATTCTCGAAGCTCTGCTCTTTAATTAAAAGGCGCTTCGGCTTTAGTGTGACGGTGGGAGCGGGGTGTGCTGGACCTGGGATTATCTCCATTCGTCAGTCTTACAAAGAATCGGTTATCGCGCTACGAAATAAGATTTCTATGAATTTAATGGATGTAATCATGTATCGGGATATCTCATCCAAGGCGGCGAATATTGGTTTCTATCCGAGCGAGATGAATGAGAATCTACTTATCCATCTAAGGCTCCACGATGAGGAAAAAATCAAAAATACATTGGATTCCATTCGCGACTATATTAGGGAAAACCAGCTTTCTGGGGATTATATTCATATGATTCTAGCAGGGTTAGTCTCGCTCTGTCTGACTTATATTTATGAAATAGGTAAGCGAGTGGACGATATCCTACCTAAGTCTTTCTCACCGTTTGAAGAAATTACAAACAAGTCATCCGTTGAAGCCGCATTCGAATGGATCACTGATCTTTATTTGAACGTGACAGGTCATTCGAAGAGCATTAAACGTTCTAAGTCTAGCAAAATATTATTATCGGCTCGAGAATACATTGATACCCACTATAGGGATAGCCAACTCAAGGTAGAGGATATCGCTAGGCAATTTTTAATTCAACCCCGTTATTTGCTGAAAATATTTCAGGAAGGGCTTGGAATGAGCGTTAGTGACTATCTGTTCGAAACAAGAATGCAAAGGGCGAAGGAGCTCTTGGTGTCTGGACAAAATCTGCGTTTGACGAATATTGCGGAAATGGTCGGCTACAGTGATCCTGGACATTTTAGCAAAAGCTTCAAAAAGTATACAGGTCTAACTCCTAGTGAGTATGAGGTCACGCGTTAGTCGTGTTAGAGAATTAGAGATATGATGCTGAATTGTACAAATGAGTGCCGATTTCTCCCTTACAGTCGTGTAAGCGTTTTTATACAATACAAGCAGATCGAAACAATAAGGGGGATACACCTTTGAAGAACAAAATGAGAAAACCAGCCTTTATGCTGCTTGTGCTGTCAATGATTGTGCTAGCACTATCAGCGTGCGGATCCAACAACAAGAACAACAATGCTTCAAGTACGTCAAGTTCTACGCCAAGTGCAACGACTGAAGCAAGTGCTAGTGCTTCGACGCCTGCGGAAAGCAAAGAGCCAGCGAAGGATCCTGTTAAGCTGAAGTTCTACGCGCAATATAGCGGGGTCGAGATGCCTGTGTATGATGCAACGAAAGAAGCCTTGAAGCTAGTCATGCCTGAGGTGGACGTTGAATTCGAGGTTGCAGCTCAGGATGACGAGCAAAAAATCAAAACGTATGCTGCAGCTGGCAGCTTACCTGATATCTTCTTTGCTTCTAGCGGTCTCATCGAAGCGCTTAAGAAATCGGACAACCTCATGGTAATGGACGATGTCGTTAAAGAACTTAACATCGAAGCTCTATTGAATGAAAGCTCCAAGCCAATGCTCTGGAACAAAGACGGTCACTCTTATGCGGTGCCGAACGTTGGTCAATGGGCAGGAGTGTTCTACTATAACAAAGATCTGTTTACAGCAAACAACATTAAAGTACCTACGAACTATACAGAGTTTCTAGAAGCAGTTAAAGCGTTCAAAGCGAAAGGCATTATTCCACTTTCCCTATTCGGCAAAGAAAAATGGCCTGGCGTACTTATGCTAGACATGGCTATCGTGGGATCAGCTCAACCAGAAGGTTTGAAACGCCTAGACAACGGTGAAGGTAACTTCTCGGAAGAGGTATATACGAAAGGCGCGAATAAAATCAACGAGCTTATCAAAGCTGGACTGCTGTCCAAAAATGCTTTCAACACAACGGCTGATGATGCTGCGGCACAATTTGCTGCTGGTAAAGCAGCAATGCTACTTAATGGTGCATGGTCTATGGCTTTCCAATACGAAAACTTAGGCGATAAGCTGGACATTATGTATAACCCGCTTGCGGATGCGGAAATCGCAGACCAAGTGAAGTGGAATATGAGCGGTGGCGGCTTTAACCAAGGCTTCGCGGTTTCCAAAAATTCAAAAAATGCAGACGTTGCGGCTAAATATGCAGCACTGTTCTCCATCGAATTTGCGAAGCAACGTGTACTTCAGTTGGCAGACCCTAACTCTATCCTAGTAGAGAAGGTTATCCCTACGAACGGTCTTAACCCTGTACAGCAAAAATACTCGGATGATTCCGCGAATTTCAAAACAATGACTACCTTCGCATGGGGCTATGAGAATGCGAAATTCAAAACTGAAATTGAAGACATCACACAAAAATTGTTTGCAGGTCAAAAAGTGGATGACTACGTCAGTGATATGAATAAAGCACTAGAAACAGCCCGCAAATAAAAAATGCTAAAGGAAGACAGGTTGTCCTACTTATCTGGGACGACCTGTTTTTCAGAAAGGAGGAGCACATGACTCACAAAGCAAAATATAATTTGGCGTTACTTATTTTCACGGTGCCGACGTTGCTCTTTTTTACCGTCATTGTTATTATTCCGATTTTGCAAACCTTTCAGAAAAGCTTCTTCGACTGGGATGGCTTATCGCCAGCAACCTTTATTGGATTAGACAATTATACCCGACTGTTGGACGATGATACTTTTTGGGTTTCACTTAAGAATGGATTGATTTTCGCTTTCGTGCTGGTCGTCTACCAGATTGGTATTGGTACATTGCTCGCGATCGCTTTAAGCTCGAAGGGCTTGAAGGCTCATAAGTTTTTTCGCACGAGCTATTTCGTACCTGTTGTGCTCTCCGGCGTTGTCGTTTCCCAGCTGTGGATTGCGATTTATAACGCTGATGGAGGCTTAATTAACAGTGTGTTCGCGATGCTCGGCTTCAACTATGAGCAAGCTTGGCTAAGTGGAGAGCATACTTCGATCTGGGCAATTGCCTTCTCTGCGGCTTGGCACAACTTAGGAATTCAATTCGTGCTCATCTATACCGCGATCAAGTCGATCCCTGAGCATTTGTACGAGGCCGCTAAAATCGACGGTGCACCCTTCTGGAAAATGCATTGGAAAATTACGATTCCGTTGCTTAGCGAAACGTATAAATTTTGCCTCATTATCGCGATAACGGGCGGTTTGAATGCGTTCCAGAACATGTATGTCATGACGAACGGTGGTCCCGGCAATATTTCGTTTACATTAACCTTTATGATGTACAAGGCCGCATTCCGCTCTGGGGAATATGGATATGGTTCTGCAGCAGCAGCTATTCTAGTTATCGAGTGCTTGTTGTTCACAATCCTAATTAACAGATTTTTGGCACGAGAGAAAATAACTTACTAACGGAGGGATCTTATGTTAAAGCGACTGACATCTAGAGCGCTGGTCTATGGTCCGCTCTCGTTCTTCGTGCTTATTAGTTTATATCCACTTATCTGGTTGCTGTTCTACTCCTTTAAGAACAACGAAGAGATTTTCTCGACGAACGTATTCGGTATTCCGAAAAATTGGCGCTTTGAAAACTATAACAATGCCTTCGGTGCTTTTGATCTCTTAGCGTACTTTAAGAACAGCCTGATCGTATCGATTGGCACGGTCGTATTTACGTGTATTCTTGCACTTATGTTTTCTTATGCCGCGGCACGGATGCGGTGGAGATTCGCTAACGCAAGCAGAATCTATATGACCGTGGGGATGTTCATTCCCATGCAAATCATTTTGATTCCATTGTTAATTATGGAGCGCACGATGCACCTGCAGAACAGCTATCTCGCAGTTATCGTTCCGTATGTGGCTTTTCAGTTATCATTTGCAACGATTATATTTTATGCCTTTTTCCGATCATTGCCCTATGAAATCGAAGAATCAGCAGCCATTGATGGCGCTAGCGTGTATACGATTTTCTTCCGCATAATGGTACCCCTCGTGAAGCCCGCGATTGCTTCAGTGAGTATATTCGTATTCCTATTTTCTTGGAATGAATTTCTGATCGCATTGATTATGATTAGCGATAATGCATTAAAGACACTACCGCTAGGCTTATTATATTTCCAGACGCAGTTTGGTTCCGATTGGGGGGCAATGGGAGCGGTCATGGTGATCTCGACAGTTCCTACGATTCTCGTCTACCTGCTGTTCTCTGAACAGATTGAAAAAGCTCTGAGCGTAAGCTCGGCCGTCAAAGGTTAAGCGACTCCTAGTTTGAGAGTCTGATAGGCATTGGATTGGTATTTGCTAGGGAGGATAAATAGAATGTTTCTTCAAGCGGGAAATAGAGAGATAACGGTAAGCGGGGGCGGAGAAGGCTTTCGGTATTCGCTTGAACCATTGAATGATGATCAGGGGATCGCGTATATTCGCTTTACGTTGCAATCGGACGAGCCTCGAATACCGGAGGCGATTCGTCTGTCATGGAGACATCCAGCGATTGATATTTCAGGCTACTGGGATCCGGGTGCGAATCGGGAGAAGGGCATCCGAATGGACTTTAGCACGCCGTTTCAGTCTAAGGCCACATCGCTAGCCCCCGTCTGCGCTCTCTATAATATGGCTGGGGACAATCGGTTGACGGTCGCTTTCTCCGATGCGATGCGGCCGATGCGAATGCGGGCTGGTATTCAAGAAGAATCAGCACAATTCGAAATATGGCTGGAATTGTTTACGGAAGCGGGTCCACCGATATCCCATTACGAAGCGATCATTCGCATCGATACAAGGGACATGTTCTATGCCGATTGCTTGCGAGAGGTTGGCGAGTGGTGGGCAAGCTTGCCTGGTTATACACCGGCTATTGTTCCGGATACGGCTCGACTTCCGATGTATTCGACGTGGTACAGCTTCCATCAGAAGCTTGATCCGGTGGAGATTGAGAAACAGTGCTTATTATCTAAGCAGCTTGGATGTGAAGCGGTTATTGTCGATGATGGCTGGCAGACTGCCAACAATGAACGGGGTTATGCTTATTGCGGTGATTGGGAAGCTTCTACGGACCGAATTCCGGATATGAGACGCTTCGTCGACAACGTTCATGCCCTTGGGATGAAGTTTATACTGTGGTATTCCGTCCCGTTCGTAGGTAGATATTCCAAGGCTTGGAGCCGTTTCGAAGGTAAATTCATGAATACTTACGGCGGGCCAAATACAGCAGTGTTTGATCCTCGGTTTCCCGAAGTAAGAGAATATTTAATCGGAATCTACGAACAAGCTTTGAGGGATTGGGATATTGATGGCTTTAAGCTTGATTTCGTAGACTCTTTTAATTTGGCGGAGGAAATGAGATATTCGCTTGGTGGGGGAAGGGATTACGATTCCGTACCTGAGGCTGTAGACCGCTTGCTGTCTGACGTAATGACAAGACTGAAAGCGATCAAAGATGAGGTCATCATCGAATTCCGGCAAAATTACGTTGGTCCCTTAATGAGGAAATACGGAAATATGTTTCGGGTGGCGGATTGCCCGAATAACTATAGCCAGAACCGGATTGGTTCGATAGATATTCGACTTTTAAGTGGAAATACTGCTGTTCACTCGGATATGATCATGTGGAATTGGAATGACAAGGTGGAGAACGTAGCTTTGCAGTTCATTCATTCCCTCTTTTCTGTGCCTCAGCTGTCTGTGTTGATCGACCGCATCTCAGATGAACATAGGCGAGTTGTCGCTTATTGGTTGACTTTCTGGCGGGAGCATCGGGAATTGCTACTAGATGAAAGGTTACGTCCGGTTTCCCCGGACTTTCTGTATCCGGTTGTCTATGCGTATAACGAAGAGCAGTTTCTGGCAGCTGTATACGGTTATCATATCGTTCAGGTTGATCGTGCTGCGACCGAGTGTTATTGGTTTGTCAACGGAACTTCCCTAGATTCGATAATTGTGGAGCTTGGGGAAAGGATTGAGGGCACAATGGTCGTTCTAGATTGTGAGGGTTCAGAGAGAGAAAGACATTTGGTTAAGCTTGATAAGGGCATTCATCGCTTCAAAATACCTCGATCGGGAAGTATGAGGCTGCAGCATGGAAAGGGAGATGACTAGCATGAAGGTTCGATTTTTGGGGACTGCGGCCTTCGAAGGCATTCCCGCGTTATTTTGCGGATGCGAATTGTGTAAGAAGGCAATGGAGCTTGGTGGGGAGAACATTCGCACGCGAACGTCCGTTATGCTGGGGGATGACCTGAAGGTTGATTTTCCTCCGGATACCTACACCCATATGATCCGGGATCGGCTTGATTTGGACAAAGTCCAAGATCTTATACTGACTCATTCCCATTCTGATCATCTGTATGCTGAAGATTTGGTAGCGAGACTACCGGGATATTCAAAGACTGGTGATCATCCCATTCAAATATATGGAAATGATCTTACGATAGCGAAATGCAAGCAGATGCTCGATGCAGAAGGAGGAGCGCAAGGGAAGTTCGTGCTAAACCGTGTACGGCCCTATGATAAGCTTCAACTTCAAACTTCGAGGGTCGTTCCGTTACCGGCGGCTCATGATCCAAACGAGACATGTTTGCTGTACTACATCGAGAAGGATGACAAAACGATTTTATACGGCCATGATACGGGTACGTTTCCAGATGAAACTTGGGAGTGGCTGAAAGATAAGAAGTTCGACTTAGTTATTCTGGAGTGTACGGTAGGGCATGTCGACTATCAGAAGACGCATATGAACATTGAGGCTGTGCTTGAAACGAAATCAACGATGGTAGAATACGGAATGCTAAAGCCAGTCAGTGAAATCGTCGTTACCCATTTTTCGCATAATGCTCAATTGTTGCACGCGGATTTAGTCGATATCTTCGAGCCTCATTCGATTACTGTGGCATTCGATGGGATGGTTTTGGAGGTTTGATATCAGTCAGTATTAGATTCTTATTATATAAAATGGCGTGCAAGTGGATTATCCATTTGCACGCCATTTTATATAAACCACTCTCTAGTTAAAGAGTATGTCTCAGAATCAGACGATTTCCTTTATTAACTCAAATCCGCCCGCTTCAATATGTACAAGTTCCGCACAACCAGGCAGCATGATGGAGATACTCTCTTCTCTCTGATTGATAAGTAGATAACCTTGCCGTTTGCCTTCGTTGTTTTCTAAGGTGACTAGTCCCGTCCGTTCGGGCAGGATGACCTGTTCCCAGCCAAGTTCTGATGCGTGCTTTGCAATCAGCTCTTGCAAATAATTACGGTCCAACATCGAAGCCAGTGTATATACTTCACCTTCCCCAACCTTGCGGACAACCGCAGCAGGTACTTCAGCTTCAGAATCCGGTTTTGTCACTGTGCCAATGATCCGAACATCTCTGTCTGGAATTATTGAAAACTTATTGAAAAAACCCCGTAGTGGATAGTTTCTTCCAGAGACACTGGAAAGGAATTCTGCTGCCAGCCCCTCTTGTAATAGAAACTCCATTTTGTCATGCCGTAATCCCGTTAACTCCTCAATACTTGCTATACGAGTGCCTTCGCTCCGCCAATGATCGATCGTCTTTTGAAGGAAATCCCCAGATAGTACTACAAGGCCACCTTGCCGTGCAAACTGCTCCAGTTTATCAATGATGACTTCATCCCCAGTGATGCAGAGCGGAACGACAATCATTTTATATACTCTCCAGTCATCACGTGTACGGACAAAATCGACTCCGATCCCCCGCTCTAAGAATGCCCTGTGAACCTGATCCTGCAACTCCCGGTTATAATCAATCCGGTTATACAGTGGATTCACTTCATAAACAAGCGAGGATTCATAAGAATATAGAATCGCCACCTCAACACGAGGTTTGCAATTGCTAAGAAATTTTTCGTTCTCCATCATCCATTTCGACACTTCTCGAAACGATTCATACGCTTCACCGGGATTGCCGTTATGGTCAACAATACCGTTCAAATCTTGCTCAACCCCATAATGGATCTGCCGCCAACTGAACAAACAAACAAGCTCCGCTCCTCGGGCAAACGCTTCGACGGTTTGCCACTTTATGTCACTCTGCCGTGTTCCGAATGCAATTGTACTAGCATTCTGTTCCAGCACCCAATAAGGTCGATTTTTTTTAATAGAACGATAAAACTCATGATGGAATGCCGATACAGCTGGATTTAGATCATAGTTGTCAAACGCTATGACATCCAATGCTTGGTCCATGGCGTGGTCAAACTTGTTCGTCCATTTATCTGACCAGAACAAGGTATACCGATTTGTCGTTATCGGGAGATGCGGAAAGTGCTTCTTCAAAATCGCATTATTATGATATAAGTAATGCATCATTGAATCTGATGCAAACCGCAAATAATCTTGGCGGAAGGAAGGGTTGAAATACCTAGTCTGATGACCCCGTGGAACTGGAATTTCGCTCCAATCGCGAAATTCAAAGCTAAAAAATGTCCCGCCCCAGCGGTGATTTAGTTCACCAATCGTTCCATACTTACCTTTAAGCCAACTCTGGAAAGCCAAACGGCACTTGTGGCAATAACAGATGAATTCTTCTCCACCCAGCTCATTATCGATTTGCCACCCAATTATATTCGGATGCCCAGCATAATGCTCGGCCATGTGCATAACGATGCGATCGGATAAAGCTAGAAACCCCTCGTGATTGTAACAGTAATGGCGTCTCTGCCCAGGTCCACAGAAGTTGCCATCTTCAGTCGTGGGGCTCATGTCCGGAAACATCGCCGATATCCATGGCATCGGGGAAGCAGTAGGTGTACATAGGATTGTCTGAACGTCTTGTTCAGCGAAGACTGTGATTGCCTTGTCTAGCCATGCAAAATCAAAGTTCCCCGGTGCTGGTTCAAGCTTACTCCAGGCGAATTCACCCATTCGAATGATATTAAATCCGATATCTTTCATTAGCTTGGCGTCGATGGCCCAGCGTTCTTCCTGCCATCTCTCTGGGTAGTAGGAAGATCCTAACCTATAACGGGATAATGTCATTGATAAGTCATCGCCTCTCAAATTTGTCTAACCTTTGACTGCACCAGCCGTTAAACCGCTCATAAGCTGTTTCGAGAAAAAGAGATAAAATAATAACACTGGCAGAGTTGCAATGGTTAGCGCTAATATTTTTGCTCCATTATCCGATACATAGAGACCATTAAACATCGTCACACCGAGGGGAATTGTATATTGGCGAACATCGCTGATCGTAAGCAGCGGAATGAGAAAACTGTTCCATGACCAAATGAATGCTAGTAAACCAAGTGTAACAACTGCAGGTGTAATAATCGGAAAGGCGAGACTGAAGAAGATTCGAAATTCGCCGGCAGAATCAATTCGTCCGCTTTCAATAATCTCTGTAGGCACCGAATCTCGAATGTATTGCGTCATCCAGAACACTCCGAATCCAAGTGAAAACATGGGTAGAATGGTTGGGATCAGTGTGTCTATGAGATGCAACTTGTTCATTTCCCAGACATAAGCTACAAGACCGAGTTGCGAAGGAACCATCATCGTAAACAACACCAAGTTATTCAGAAACCGACGGCCTTTAAACGAATACTTCGATAGTCCATATCCGCAAGCGGTCGCTGTAAATATTGCACCTGCTACCGAAATAGCGGATACGGTTAGACTGTTCAAGAAAAATCGACCCATCTCTTTGACCTTTAGTACAGATTCCAGATTATGAATAAAATAATCGGAAGGCAGCCCATTAAACAAATAAAGCTTAAAGCTGTCATAAGTGCCCATAACGATCATGGAATAGAACGGAATGAGTGTGAACAAGGTTAGAATAATAAGCAACAAGTAGGCTAACAGTTTAAGAGGTAGTTTTGTGCTCATGAACGATCCCCCCTGTTAAGTAGCCCGAAACTCACGAATGAGAAAACAATGATGACGAAAGTCATTAGATAGGCCACGGCAGCAGAACGGCCTGGACGGAAAAGAACAAAGCCTTCTTCATACACATAGGAAACTAACGTATATACTGCTTTCTCCGGACCGCCTAATGTGCTTCCGATGCTTCCGCCCGAATCTGTGCCCACCATGAGCAATGCTGGTTCTTCGAAAATTTGCAGTCCCCAAATCGTTGTGGTAATGACGACGAATATCGTAATCGGACGAAGCATAGGTACTGTTATGTGTAGAAAACGTCTCCATACGGTTGCCCCGTCAATCTGAGCAGCTTCATAAAGCTCTGGCGAGATTGTCTGAAGTCCAGCCAAGTAAAGCACCATATTGTAACCGAAGTTCTTCCATACGACGATCATGGAGACAATGAGCACGACATAGAGAGGTTTAGCAAGCCAGTAGATCGGTTCTACTAGCAAGCCGAGCTTCACAAGTAAAATGTTAATAAACCCGATCTGGTAATTACATAAGAGGCTGAAGAAAAGTCCTACCGCTACTGGGGTTGTAATATAGGGTAGAAAGAATGCTGTTTTAAAAAATCCAGAAAACTTTGTTAGTTTCTCATTTAAAATGAATGAGAGTCCAAGTGATAGAATGATGCTTAGGGGTAACGACAACGCCATTATAATCAGTGTATTATAAAGGGATTTGAAGAACAGACCACCCTTAATGACCTCAATGTAGTTTTCAAAACCCACGAAATGCATATCCGTGAACCCATCCCACTTCATAAAGCTTACGTAAAAGGTAAAGAAAATTGGCAATAATACAAATAGAAACAATACCAGGAAAAACGGCAAGACAAAGAAGTATCCGTATTTACTGTACCTGTTTGATTGTTCCAAATCGATCACCCCTCATAGGAAAGGGACAGTTTTCACTGTCCCTTATAGCTACTATTATTACTGTAGATCACTCGTTTTCTGTTTAATCTCGGATATGGCATTATCAATGGCTTTGTCAGCACTAATATTCGCTTTCATCATTGCATTGGCTTGCATCTTGAGTGCATCCTCAATGACACTGTCGTATGGGCCATATCGAGCAGGTGGAATCTTGGTTGACCAGTCATAGAATAAGAGAGTCAAGTCTTCACCATAAAATGGATTTACACCGTTTGATTGCTTGCGATCTTGAATGGCCTTGAGTGCGCTTAAGTTACCGTGCTTGTTATTGAGTTCCATCCCTTGGTCTGTATACAGGCTCTGTTTGATAAATAAGGCCGCCAATTCCGCTTTGTTCGGATCTTTTTTGTCGACGATAAACTCCGCTGATCCTCCACGGAAGTAACTGCCCCCAGGGGGGAGCATAACTCCCCATTGGCCAGAGCCTTCTTTGTCCACCGTTGGAATGTAGCTTTCACGCCATCCAGCGGATGGGAAGAATACGACTTTGCCATTGGACCATGCCGCATCTGCGGCAGGACCATCTAGTTTACCGATGGCACCGTTTTTCAACGCTTTTTCGATAAGAGCAAACGCAGGTGCACTATTTTCTTTAATCGTCAGCTTATTGCCGTTAACATAACTTTTCCCATTTGTTTTGAGCGATCCAAGTAGCGCCTCAACTGCATCTTGCGAATTCGACAGGAGGAATACCTCGCCGCCACTTTGCTGCTTGAGATCTTCACCGGCATTAATGAACTCATCCCAAGTTGGGAATTTCGCAGATAGTTCGGATGAATTATCTGTCCCGAAGTACTTCTTAGCGAGGTCTTTCCGATACCAGATAGCACCAATGCCAAGACCTTCCGGAATGGCCACGAATTTGCCCTGTTGATTGACGACAACCTCGGAAACGGAGGACACGAGGTCATCCTTGCTGAAACCAAGTGTATTCAGATCTACGAATGTATCCTTGAAGGCCAACATTTTTCCCCACCAATAAGATTCGCCGATAGCAACATCAGGGAGCTCACCACCAGAAGCCTTTGTTGTTTCGAATTTTGTAAGGTAATCTCCCCAATTGATATTGACCAGATTGACTTTAACGTTTGGATAAACCGTTTTAAAGTCAGCCACACGTTCTTCAAAATACCCATTATTAAAAGACCATATTGTAATTTCACCTTTATAATCCTCAGGTTTCTTCTCTTCAGCAACAGTGCCTTCGTTAGATGAAGGAGAAACAGTATTTGCAGCAGCTGGACTTGTTCCGTTATTATTACTTTTGCCTCCACAAGCAGCTAGAACTCCGGTTAGCAGTACCAAAATCATAAGTACCATGAACCCTCTTTGATTGAATTTCACGCATTTAGCCTCCCTAAATTTGCGATACCTGAGAAATCTACATATAAGAACTGCATGAGCGGCCGTCTCATGATTGCAGCCATGTGCTAAGTATAAAAGTTACATTACTTGGACAGAATTCAATATCTTAAGAACGCTCTTCATTATCTTCAGAAGATGGGATTACACTATTTTGTGTAAAACATCGGAAACAAAAAAAAGGCCACAGCAATCGAAGCAAGCGTGGCCTTTTATGTGCGACGGGCACTATTACTTAATAATCAGTTCATTTCCCAGCTTTTGTTCAATTTGTATCTTCGCGTTATTAACTGCTTTCTCTGCTGAAATCCCTGATACCATCATATTGAATGATTGAATACGCAATTCCTTATTGATAATGTCATCGAATTTATTGTAACGAAGCGGCTGCTGAATCGTTTGGGAATAATGAAAAAACTTATCTAACAAAGACACCTTGAAATAGGGATCAATCTGAGCAATCCGTTCTTGTGTAAATGCATTAATGTAAGTGGAGAACTGATTCGTCTTCAATACCGCACCAGAACCTTCTTGCGTTAGAATAAACTTTATACGTTCTGCGGCCAATGCCTTATTCTCTGACTTACTCTTCTTAGGAATCGCATAGCCATAACCACCTCGGTAGAATCCCCCTCCCGGTGGTTTCAGCACTCCCCATTTGCCTTCGCCATTAATATCTAGTCCCTTAATCTGTGGAGCATACCAATCGGCAAATGGATAAAATAAGATGTTTCCCTGAATATAGGAGTTGTCCAGTTCCATTCCGGATACCTTAGCGATATAACCCTTGTTCATCATTTGATCAATCAGCTTGAACATAGGCAATACTTTACCTGATAAGTCCAGTACGTTGCCGCTTACATAATCGTTATGGGACGCCAGAAGGAATTCCTCTAGTGCCATCGTATTAGGAAAGAGAAAATCTCGTCCCTTACTTTGCTGACGAATGAGTTCTCCAGCAGCCAGAATGTCATCCCATGTCTTGAACTTTTGTTCAAGTTCATCAGAATCTGTCGTACCGAAGTATTTTTTCGCGAGGTCTTTGCGGTACCATAAGCAACCTATACCAATAGACACGGGAATGACATTCAATTCTCCATTTGGCCCTCTTATAATGTCGGATACGAAAGGAGACAACAAACTAGAGTCAATCCCATATTGCGACAAATCTTCAAATGTATCGTTCATGCTAAGCCACTTGCCCCACCAATACGACTCCACGGTCACGATATCCGGAAGATCGCTGCCAAACGTCATTGCGATCCGGAATTTTCCATCATAATCTCCCCAAGAAACCGGGAGAACATCAATTTGTATATTCGGATACTTGTTATTAAACGCTTCATTTATAATGTCTTCGTTATCTGTAGCGAATGCCCACATCGAGATCGACCCCGCTCTGTCATCCTGCATGTCTGTAAGATCAGATTGTTCTGTGCTTCCTATACATCCTTGAAGCAGTATTAGCAGGCTTAAAAAGATAGCAACGGCACGTATTCTGTTCATCTTACAACCTCCGACATAGGACTATTTGCACAAGTTGTAATCTAGATTATACTAACGGATAAGAGAATTCAATATGGAGGCTAAACAAATTATGGCACGGGGGATTCTGGGTAAACGCAGTATTTTTGTAAAAATTTTGACCTGGTTTCTCATTATTATTTGCATGTGTATTACTACTACAATTACTATTGCCTATTATCAAATTGATAGAGTAATAGAGAATAAGGTATCCCTATCTAACCGTCAACTAGTGTCCAAAACTCTTGAGAATATCGACTATTACCTGCTCGACATTATGGAGTTGTCCAAAAATATAGCAGTCGATGACCAAATTCTTAATTCTGTTCGCGAATTGCAACAGCAATCGCAATCATCAGTATCTTCGACCACTTCCTTTCCGCTTGACGGCTCAATGAAGAAGTATCAGTACCTGAAATCCTACATTACGGATATTTCCGCTTTTAACGCCCAGGAGCTGACCTATTATACGCAAAATTATGACTACAAAAAATCAATCTTTAATGAGAGCTGGTATGCCATATACAACGAATTGGCCTCTGATTCGTACTTCTCAGAGGTACATCCTTCTGTCATTCATGGGACAAGTCTCGATGGCATCCAAACATTCACCTATTTCAAAAAAATATATGATATTGCAGATCCCACTCGTTATATGTATACACTTGCCATTGAATTGGACCTACGGGTCATGACAAATGCGATTAAGCAGCTCGGATCCGATGAACAATGGAGCACACTCGTAATGAACGAAAACAAAGCTGTTATCCTGAATCCACAAAACGAAAGATTAAATAGTAATGATGGCTTGTCACAACCAAGGATCCTAGCACAGAAGGATACATCAGAGATACTTCACATGGCGGGTACAGACTATTTGGTCATTGGATATACATCACCAACGTCGCATTGGAAAATCGTCAGTGCCGCTCCTTATAAACAGCTCATGAAAAGCATTGAACCGATACGCAATTATTTAATCGCAGCTGGAGTGGGGTGTGCTTTAATAGCGTCTGTAATCGCTTTCGTATTGTCGAGAAGGCTGACAGTGCCGCTCGGCAAACTAATGAGAGCAATTCAAGAGATCGAACGGGGTAACTTCGATATGACCATCGATATTCGTAGCGGAGATGAGATGGAACGGCTCGGTAAAGTGCTTAATCGTATGACATATAATATTAAAAATCTGCTTAACGATAATATTCGAAAAGAGAAGCTGAAACGTAAAGCCGAATTGACCGCTCTACAAGCCCAAATTAACCCCCATTTTCTGTACAACACTTTAGAGTCCATCAATTGGCTTGCCGTGCGAAAGAAAGAGCCGGAGATTAGTACTGTATTAACAAATCTTGGTAAATTCTTCCGCATTAGTCTCAGTAATGGCTCCCCATTCATTTTATTGGGAAAGGAAATTGAGCATATTCTGAGTTATATAAACATTCAAAAGTTTAGATACTCCAACAATTTCGAAACAGAGGTTCATGTGGATACCGAAACGAAGGGTCTATATGTGCCTAAACTTATTTTGCAACCGATTGTTGAAAATGCTCTCATTCACGGACTTCGCAATAAAGAATCTCCTGGACGAATCATCCTAAGAGCGGACAAGTTCGATAATATGCTTACCATAACTGTCAAAGATAACGGCTCGGGTCTTGCTCCTGATACACTCAAGCAAATTCAGGGTAAGCTCGCAGGAATACCGATTACGGCTGAAAAGGAGGGAGGGTATGGATTGTTAAATATTCATGATCGAATCCAACTTTCGTTTGGACCCAATTATGGCTTATCTATTGATAGTATACCGGAACAGGGAACATGCATCACACTCTTGCTTCCACTTATCCCAACACAGCCCGAGGAATTAGATTAAGTAACATAACGGAGGCAGAGTAAATGCTGAAAGTAATAGTTGCCGACGACGAGGAACAAATTCGACTCGGTATCGCAGAAGGAATACCCTGGGAAGATATTGGACTTACACTGGTTGGAACAGCTGAGAATGGCCGTGATGCGCTAGAGTTAGTGATGAAACAGCTTCCCGAAATCGTCCTCTTTGATATTAATATGCCTTTTATGAGTGGACTCGAATTCGCTGCGGAAGCTAAGAAAGCCCTGCCCCATAGCCAGTTCATCGTTCTCTCAGGTTATGACGATTTTGAATACGCACAGGAAGCGATTAATTTGGGTGTGAGCGACTATTTACTCAAACCGATATCGCCTACCGATCTTGTAGAAGCGCTTGAAAAGGCAAAGCATAAGTTGTTAGATAGACAAAATCAAGAGCGGTTCTTGGATAAATTGAAGCATCAGATGAAACAAGCGATCCCTCTTCTACGAGAAAACCTAGTGTCCGATATCATGCATCATAGAACCACATATAACTCTATCTTGCATCAACTGGAACATTTAGAATTGTATTTCCCTTCTGACAAGTTTGCTGTACTGCTCATAGAGCCTATGTCATTTCTCGGCAAGTTAAATAGTCCTGAGGCCGACCGTCAGCTCACTCTATTCGCTGTCCGTAACATATGCGACGAGGCCATTAATGAGACAGTGTCAGCCTATTCCGTTATCGGTAACACAGGATTGGTCGAAATTCTCATCTCATTTCCATCGGATACAACAGATCTACATCCATTATTGAACTTAGTTTCAGAGCGTATTCAGCATGTCATCCAAACTCACCTGAGAATATCGGTTATTATAGGGACGGGTCATATCTACAGTGGGTTAGAGCAGGTACAGTATTCCTATCGAGAAGCGTTGCTTGCGTTTCGCTTTCGAGCTCCACTGCTGCCAGGTTACCCGCTTGATAAGGAAATGGAGCTTCTTGGCGCGGTTAAGAATGGTAGCCGTCTAGCCCTCAGCATTCTTGATGAGATGATTGAAGAAATGAAGCAAAATACCGATGAGACTAAGCATGAGGAAATTGTGAGAGTCATAGAACACCAAGTGTATATCTCGTTAACCAAGCTGTTGTCTAGCCATGGCTTTACTGGTGAAAGACTCTCTTCCCTTAATTTAGAAACGGCTCCCGTTCACGAGCTTGTTAACCGCTCACTACAGTTGATCACAGAAGCACAGGGTGTTTCCTATCGCAAGGAAATTGAAGCCGTCAAAACATATATCGTTGTTCATTATGCAGATGATGTTGCGCTAAAGGATATCGCCGAGAGTGTATATATGAATATGAATTATCTCTGCACCTTATTTAAAGCAGAAGTAGGTGAGACGATTATTCAGTACCTCACCCGTTATCGAATGGAGAGAGCAAGAGAGCAACTGCTTGGCACCTCACTACGGATCTTTGAAATCGCAGAGAAAGTGGGCTACAGCAATACCAATTACTTTAGTTCCGCCTATAAGAAGTTTTACGGTCTATCTCCTAACGAATTTAGAGAGAGTAAGTTGGAATAACGAATAAAGACAAGCCCTATAAGCGGACTTGTCTTTATTATTGTTTATTTTATTCCTTACCAAGACCAGTTCTGACCCTGATACGTACTATAGGTATAAGACCAGTCACGCGCCTTAAGGAATTGATAATTTCGGCCATTAGAGTTGCTCTTCAAGTTGTCCATTATGTTCTTAGCGCGTTGGTAGAATTCTGCTCCGCCCCATCCCATATGAACGACAATAAACGCAGGGGTTCTATTACTTACCGTTGAGCGGATAAGATCGGCCGTCTCCTGAACTGTCCTTCCCGTCTCAATATCCCCACTGACCATAAGGGTGCTGTAGGTGGTTGCCCTGTTGGATGATGACAACTTAATCAATCCATTTAAATTTTCCCGCCCCAGTATAATGCCGGCCCATTTCACAATATCTGCTTTAGTCTCGTCACCATAACTATGATAATAGACGGGGGTGTCCGTCAACTTCGCGTAATCCTTGAATGTATTGCCTAATATGGCCGACGAGGTATCCGAATCCCGGATAGACTTATCCGACCAATTAAACATGATATCATCGCCTGAAGGTAAATTTTGTGCAAAATAATTCCAGACCGCAGGCGCGACATTTGCAAGCTGGGGATTTATTGAAATGGACATAGGAACTTGTCCCAAAGCGCCGGACTTGCCAACTGTCCACTGTTTCAGCATGAACTGAAACCCGAGATTAACCGCGTCGCCGTCCGTGCCTTTAAAGACGACAAAGACATCGTTGGGAGCGACGGGGTATGCCACGGCATCATCAAGCTTATAACTGCTGTCAGGGAACGAGCCATATACACTATAGTTAGTTAGTTGATTACCACCTGTTACTGAATAAGAGGTTCCATTAAGTATTTGCGGCACCTCAGCAAACCCATTTCGATTCGGATGAGTGGGTACCCAGCCGAGAATAGCCATTTGTCCTTCAGTATATTTATAAAGTAAGTTCATAAGAGCGGTGTCGTCATTGCTATCGGCGACATCTAGATTAAACATAAACCCGTTTGTAGCTACTGCGTAATCAACTGCTCCCTCATTAAAGCGCGTATCACTCTCCCAAGGGGCACCGCCAGCACCAACTAAGTTAACGCTTCGGTAGCCGTCCAATCCCATAGAAAAGACCGCTTTATGATTCTGATTCGATGTTGCGAAATAGTTGTCAACTTGCCAATTAAGTACCTCCCAGTCCGTTGAAAAATGATTGGTTCTCAAATCCATCTGAACAGGGATATTGAAACCCCAAGCCACAATATCATCCTTGACAGCTGGGGATACTGCTAGCCAGTTATTTTGGGCTGCAATCGTTACTGCAGCTGCTGCAGATGCTTGTCTAACCTGCCCCGTTAGATTATCGTCCCATATGATCAATCCCTTGATGGCAGATTGGTAATTCGTAATTAGCGTTCTTAGACCTCCGTTTGTGCCGGAGGACCTGGAGAGCGTCGTTCTAGGCAGGTTCTTTAAATCCGGAGCTTGATTCAGTATTTCTTGAGCCCATATCCAACCATTATTTTTAGTAGGGTCTGTTTGGTATGGATGAGTCCAATCCCAAGAATCATTATAAAAATAAATTTTATTGGCGTTGGTACGATTGATGAGACCTTGAATGACTTGAGCACTGACAATTGCATCAGTCGAATCCCCATCCGAATAGGGACCGCGCAAATCTAATAGAGTCACAGATGTCGCTTGCGGCATGCCATTCCGATCAAATAGAGGGGTTGTAAGGCTCGGAGTTACACCTCCGCGAGTCGTAATTTCCATATCATCGAACCAAACGGTACCAGTACCGTTAACGAATAAATAAAGCCTGACGGATACTGCGGTTGGCGCAGCGGTAAAAGTTGTCGTGATATTTCGCCAAGCTGCCGTTCCTGTCTCATAGTTGCTGTCCCAGCGGGTACCGGCAATAATGGCTCCGGCGCTATCCAATTGTTCCATCCAAACTTTAGATCCTATACCTGTCAGATTGCTCATCTTGCGCCAAACGGAAAATTTGTACGAATTTCCGGGTACAAGCGTCACACTATCGCCAACAGCCTTTCGAAAAGCCCCTGCCGAGGAAGATACGCTAATGCTAGCAGAATGAGCTCCATTAAATGCTTGATCCGTCGCCCAAGTATATGTCGGAGTATTCAACCAGTTCTGGGTTGCCCATCCATTTGCGTTGATTGGATTAGATTCGAAATCACCATTAGTAGCAATATTAACGGAAGCATAAGTTCGAGGCTGCAAGGGGAGGGAGGTTACAATGATAGTCATCAAAATAACAAAAATAACTATTTTATTTATTAAAGTTTTCAGTAGCACCATGATTAAGTTCTCCTTTTATTAAATTTTGTCTAGTTAAGTACAGCTGAACCACGCGAAATTGAACACAAGCAACATGAGATTACTTCTTTCGATCATTTTCCTCTCTTTCGATTTTAATTTATTAGCATAGTTTGCTACTCCACGCGGCCGCTATAAAACGCGATGGTGTCAGACTTGAAAATAGTATAAAAAGAAAAGAGACATGAAAGAATATGATATCTTCGGATCTTTGATTAAATATCTTCACAAATGGAAGAGTTAATGTAAGAAACCAATCTTTGTCCGAGGAGTAGACCTTGTGCTTTTTTGAGCAATCTTCGCATAAGCTTGAACCATGGATTCCCGTGGACGACCCCGTAAGGGACTACGTTGGGAGGTGTGTTCGAGTGTTGCGCAGAAAATGGGGCAAGGGTATTACCTTTACATTTTTACGAAATGGGTCACTTCCAAAGCCAGTTCCTCGTAGATGGGGAAGAGGGTTCTCTTTATTCCGTAGTGGATCTACACCGAAGCCAGTTCCACGTAGATGGGGTTCACGTCGAAGGTTTTCTGCTCTAGGTGGTGGATCAGCCTATACACCTGTGAAGAAATGGGCATCTAACCGGCCACCTCGCAAGAAGATGAGGCGTAAGCACTTCTGGTTAATCACGATGCTCGTTGTTCTGTTCCTGACGATTCAAGCTTCGATTTTTCTAGATCGAGAGCTACGTGACCCCCTCATGTTCTTAGCCAAAATCCGTGTGAAGCAATTGGCAACGGAAGCCATCAATACGGCCATCCAAGAACAGATTGCACAAACCGCCGACTCGGATAAAATGATTCGGTGGAAGACGAGCGTCGATGGTAAAATTACCGGCTTTGAGATCGATTACAAGCAACAGATGGCGATTACGGCCAAGACTCTCGATATCGTTAATCAAGTGTTGAAAGAGCATGAAGATGTCCCGGAACGTATTCCTATTGGACATGCGCTTAACAGTCCGATTATTTCTTCCTTCGGACCTAGCGTAGCCGTGAAATTTCACCCAGCAAGTGTCGTTAAAGTCGACGTGGAAACCGAGCAAAGTGAAGCAGGCATTAATAATCTTTTGGTGGAAGTATACGTACGTATTCGCACGGAAATCGCTGTCGTGGTCCCCTTCGATAAGGAGCCTGAAATTATCGAAACCAAAATTCCACTTTCCTACGCGATGGTTGTCGGTGATGTTCCAACTTATTACTACGATAATAACGGTAATCCGGTTGGTAATGGTGCGGCGCAAGCCCCGGCAATCGCATTACCAAATAAGCCGGAGTTAGCTCTACCCGCGCAGGAAACTCATTAACAGTCCGACCTTGTCCTGAATAGGGATAGGGTCGGATTTTCTTTTTTTCGATGTTCACAAATGTTCGTAAATGTATGATAAAATATAAACGAACAAAAACAAACTAATGGGGGTATTGAATTGGAAATCAGACACTCTTCAAATCCAGCAGACGCGAAGCATTATGATACAGCGAGGCTGCGTCAGCAGTACTTAATAGAAAACCTTTTTGAAGTAGATCAAATTAAAATGGTATACAGCCACGACGATCGCATGGTCATTGGTGGAGCATTTCCGATCAACGAAACGTTAACGCTGGAAGCTAAGGATGTTCTGAAAACGGATTATTTTCTAGAGCGCCGTGAAGTTGCCTTCATTAATATTGGTGGAGAAGCAGCTATTGAGGCGGACGGTGTTTGCTACACATTGAACAAGCTGGATACCTTGTATGTAGGGAAAGGGACCAAAGAGGTTAAGATCTTAAGTGCGAATGCTGAGCCTGCTAAAATTTATTTCTGCTCTGCACTTGCTCATGCAACGTACCCAACTCGTAAGGTTTCCGTGCAGGAAGCGAACACACTGAACCTTGGATCACTTGAAAGTTCTAATGAACGTACCATCCATCAAATTGTTCATGAGGGTGGAATTCAGTCTTGTCAGCTCATGATGGGAGTCACTCTGTTCAAGCCAGGAAGTGTATGGAACACGATGCCAGCCCATCTTCACGATCGTCGTATGGAAGCTTATCTTTATTTCGATATGAATGCGGATGCACGCGTATTTCATTTCATGGGTGAAGTAGACGAAACTCGTCATCTCCTTGTGGCGAATGAGCAAGCGATTATTTCGCCGGCTTGGTCCATCCATTCCGGAGCAGGGACAAGCAGCTATGCGTTTATTTGGTCGATGGCCGGTGAGAACTATTCGTTCAAGGATCAGGAGTTCATCCCTATGGATGTGTTAAAGTAGAAGCAACTGAATTCGGGAGGAATACCCCATTTATGCTTGCCATTACACGCCACCAATCGATACTTGAATTGTTACAGGTACAAGGAACCGTTCAGGTGTCCGAATTAAGTGAACAGTTTTCGGTTACGCCTAAGACGATTCGCGAGGATTTAGAGAGACTAGAAGAGAAGGGTTTGCTCAAAAGGATCCATGGAGGCGCGATAAGTCACAGCGATGAAGTCGAGCCGATGCTGCCTTTGCAAATTCCGAATAAGAAGCATTTGCAGGAGAAGGAAGCCATCGCCATTCACGCTCTTCGCTATATTCAGCAAGATGACGTGATTGCGCTTGATGTGGGGAGCACAACTCTTGAGATCGCCAAGCTGCTTCCTAATCTGCCGCTCACTGTATTAACGAATGATCTATTGATCATTCGCGAGCTTATGATGAAGGAAAACATTCGTCTTGTTGTCCCAGGAGGATATCGGCATCGCAATGTGCTGATCGGTAACGAAGCTCTCGAGTGGCTTACCCGATTAAATGTACAAAAGCTATTTTTATCGGCAACAGGCATTCACGATAAATTCGGGTTATCCGTGTTTACTGGAGAATTACTCGATTTGAAAAAAGCTTATTTGTCTGGTGCCAAAGAAATCTATGGAGTTGCCGATCATAGTAAGTTCGATCGTGCAGCGCTCCAAACCTTCGCCACCTTGCAAGATCTGGATGTCTTAATTACAGACGACGGGCTCGATGAAGAAATACTTCGTCGCTACGAAGAGGGAGGCTTGGTGAAAATTGAAAGAGCAGCAACGTCATTTATTTGATCTGAAGGGCAAGATAGCGATCGTTACCGGAGCGGGACGGGGATTAGGCCAAGCCATCGCCACTGGACTCGCCGAAGCTGGAGCGAATCTCGTGCTCGTCACGAATCGCACCTCGGCAGAGGCAACAAAAGAGAAAGTCGAAGCTCTCGGTAGGAAAGCGACGATTGTTCAAGTCGACGTAGCCGACCGTAGCAAGCTTGCTTCCATTATAGATGCAGCTATCGAGACGTTCGGAGGCGTAGACATCCTCGTGAACAATGCTGGAATTATTCGCCGCACTCCCGCAGTGGAGCATGCATATTCCGACTGGCAGGAAGTGTTGGACGTTAACTTAAACTCTGTGTTCGTCCTTTGTCAGCTTGCAGGAGAGCTTATGCTTGAACAAGGCTATGGCAAAATCATCAATATAGCCTCGATGCTCTCATTCCAGGGTGGAATCAACGTTCCTGGCTATACAGCGAGTAAGCACGCGGTAGCTGGTTTGACTAAGGCGCTTGCCAACGAATGGGCCTCCAAGGGCGTGCAAGTGAACGCGATCGCACCTGGTTATATGGCAACTGACAATACAGAAGCCTTACGGAGCGACCCGGCCCGCAGCCGGCAAATTCTTGACCGTATTCCTGCGGGCCGCTGGGGTAGCGATGAAGATATGATCGGTCCAGCTATATTTTTAGCCTCAGATGCATCGAATTACATGAATGGACATGTACTTTGCGTGGATGGCGGTTGGATGAATCGCTAGCAATCGCGTGTAATTCCACGTGCGATTCAAGCTCATTGGCTCACGCGTAACGTCTTGCGTTCTTCGCGTTCCCATCGGCGGAGCAAAGGATAAGGATCGAATGCCCACTCCACAAGACCTCTATCTCGGTATACACCGTAGTGCAGATGCGGAGGGAATTTCCCCTGTGTTCCAGGACGTCCGTATCCTGAACTGCCAACCCATCCAATTGTTTGACCTGGCCGGACAATGTCTCCGGCCTTTAGCTTTTTATCGAAGCCGGACAAATGCGCATAGTAGTGATACAAATTGTTCAAATCACGTATCCCAATTCGCCAGCCTCCGTAAGCATTCCAGCCTTTGATTTCAATCACGCCATAACTCGTACTACGTACAGGCACCCCGTGGTTTGCAAAAATATCCGTTCCTTCGTGCACTCGTTTTCCACCCCAACCCCGACTGTAGCCCCATGTACTGCGGAAGGAGTAAATGCTTTTTAACGGAAGTGGAAAGGCGTGCTCGGATAAGTCTAATCGATCGAAATGCTTGTATAGCTTGGCGAATTGCAAGACTCGCTGGACGGCTCTCGTATTGTGATAATACTCCCACAGCCCGATGCTGAAATCATCCTCCGCGCTTCCATATTTGAGCGCTTGAGCCGCTACGGAATAGAGCAGGTCCTCGTCCGTTCTGTGGTCGGCAATCCCATCTCCTGATCCATCCTTACCAATCCCGTGAAAAAACTGTATGGAGGTAGGGTTCGTATCCCCTTTCTCCGGATTCAGATAACCACTCCAATTTGTATCTGTTACGTAAATCCCAGTAAGTGCGTTCTCGCGGAGCGGCCTTGTCTTGGGGTGAGCTTGTGATAACGTACGTTCATATTGATCGATCGCCGCAATAAACGACCATTCTAAACCGGTTTTGAGGCTAATGGCTTCATAAAGCTGCCTCCGTTGCTTACTATCCACTGCCTTTCCTGTATTTCCCTTGTCTGAGCCATATACCTTTGAACCGATTCCACCCATGCTAAGAGTAATCAGGATGGCCAAAATCAAAATGGATACATGGATTTTAGTTAACCCGCTGCAATTCCGCCAATATCGCATTGATGCCCCTCCCTCGTGTAAACATGTAGAAGTAGGGTTTACAGATCATTGGTTTTTATCCGAATCATGCTATAATAAAAAGGACAGAAAGAGAGGAATCGTAATGACGACTAACGCTAAACCGCGCAAACCCGAGTGGCTGAAAATAAAACTGACCACAGGAGAGCCGTATCAAGAGCTCAAACAAGTGATGCGAAGTAAGACACTTCATACTGTTTGCGAAGAGGCGCGCTGTCCGAATATATATGAGTGTTGGGCTAATCGAACAGCAACGTTTATGATATTGGGTGATATTTGTACCCGAGCATGTCGTTTCTGCGCGGTAAAAACTGGCTTACCTACAGAGCTTGACTTACAAGAGCCAGAGCGGGTAGCAGAGGCTGCAGAGCAAATGGGATTAAAGCATTGCGTAGTCACTTCTGTTGCAAGGGATGACTTGAAGGACGGGGGAGCTTCCATATTCGCCGCAACAGTTCAAGCTATTCGTAAGAAACTTCCCTTCTGCAATGTAGAAGTGCTCATCCCAGATTTCTTGGGCAATCGCGATTCCTTACAAATCGTAATGGACGTTAGTCCAGATATCCTGAACCACAATATCGAAACCGTTGAACGGCTATCGAATCGTGTACGGGCTAAAGCAAAGTATAGACGGTCGCTTGAGCTCATTAAGCGTTCCAAAGAAATGAAGCCAAACATTCCAACGAAATCCAGTATTATGCTTGGCTTAGGTGAAACCTATGAAGAAATTTTACAAGCCATGGATGATCTTCGTGCGGTTGATTGTAATATCCTTACTTTAGGTCAATATTTACAGCCATCATCTTCTCATCTGGACGTCGTACGTTATGTTCACCCGGATGAATTCGCTGCCTTAAAAGTTGAAGGACTGAATCGCGGATTTTCACATGTAGAATCTGCACCGTTCGTTCGCAGCTCATATCATGCTCACGAGCAAGTCAAATCGGCGGAAGCTAGGACAACCAGCCTTCGAGAGGAGAGCCTAACATGATTTTCATGGCAGGTGGCAACGCATACTCACTGTTGCATGAACATAAAAGTGGATGGAATCCGGAAGCTTTCCGGGAAAGATTTAGCGAAGTATTGGAGCGTTTTGATTTTATCGTAGGAGACTGGGGTTACAACCAGCTTCGACTTCGCGGCTTTTATAAAGAAGGACATCCTCGTGCGACGAAGGAAAGTGTAATTTCCAGCTTCGTTGATTACATTAACGAATATTGTAATTTCGGCTGTGCTCACTTTGTTTTGACTAAGCTGGATAGCAATGCGTTGCCCCCTGATGTTGAGATCTCGCAAGAGGGAGTAGAAGAGGCGATCATTGCAGCCTTACCAATAAATGAGAACGGTGAACAGGCTTCCGAGACAGCGGCAGAGACAGCTGCTGCTCTAAGTGGGGGTCCTATTATGCGATGGCCGCTTAAAGAACGTGCAGGCGGTCCAGTTCGAGTTCCGAATGTAACGGTTTCGGCTGTGGCAAGGGCTGCTGCTGATGCTGAGCGTCGCAATGCAGGCGCTAATGCGAATCAGAATGCACAGTCAAACACTTCTTCGGGATCTTCCGCACCTTCTAGAGGTAATCATCCAAGACAAGGTCAAGACAACAACTCGAATAACTCTCGTCAAGCACGTCCCTATAACGGTCCGAATAATGGAGAACGCCGTCCTCAGCCGCAAGGTCAAGGTGGCGGAGGACAAACCTCAAATAAACCATCCTATCCTCCGAGAGGACCTCGTCCGCAAGGTGGAGAACAGGCCAATCGAGCTGTTGAGGATAACCGAAGCTCAGATGTAGGTAATGAAGCTAGCGGTCGCGCTGAAGGTTCTCGTAATGATAACCGTTGGCCTGGGAAAAATCGCCGTCGCAAAAGCTTCGGCGGCAAACCTAACAGTCGCCCGGATGGAGCTCCTCGTCCGGATGTCGGCAGCCCTAGATCAGGTGAATAACTGCGCGTGAATGATAATGGCCATCCCCAGTAATTATGGGGATGGCCATTTGTTGTTTTACATGGAGCCGCCGATAAAGGCTTCTCGTACACGGTTCCAGAAGGGGTATGGGCGATATCTTGCGAACGTAATTTTACTTTCGGCCACTCTACACGTAATGGAGCTAACGCCAGACATTTGCAAGACCAGATGATCGATTCCGATGTACAGCTTTTTCTCTGGGTCAGGGACGATATCACAATGATGATGCTTTGGTAAAATCATAGATGAGCCTAGCGTCCGGTATACGCGATTATTGATGGAGGCGATTTCCGCAATTTGCAGAGCTTCCAGTGAAGGGTGGAGGATAGCGCCACCGAGGCTTTTGTTATAGCCCGTACTACCCGTAGGGGTAGATATGACGATGCCATCCCCTCGGAACATCTCGAAGGGCTCATCATTAATATGAAGAGCAGCCACTAAGGTGCCATCCACACTTTTTAATGTAAATTCATTTAACGCGAGATATACAGTTCTCCCAGACGAGGTCGAAATTTCAACCTGCAGTAAAGGATATTGAACCTTTTGAGGTGTGGAGGAAGCCATTAAATCTAATAATTCAGTTAGCTCATCCTTTTTCCAATCGGCATAAAATCCAAGGTGCCCGGTATGTATCCCCACGAAGGATACATTAGCTAGCTGATCCTTGAATCGTTGATATGCCTGCAGAAGAGTACCATCGCCACCAATTGAAACCACAATATCTGGCGAACTTTCATTCACCGTAAATCCCCTGGCTTTCGCTAGGGTATGAAATTCCTCCGATAATGCCCGGGATAATTGGTCTCCCCGATCAAGCAATGCATATTTCAAACCAGGCCGCTCCTTCCAACTAATCCCTGTTGTTGCTGTAACTTGACGATTACGCTTGCTTCGATCATAAACAATAACGTCAGGGAATTCAATGCTTCAGCATTTTTCGCGTCACGATTGCGATTGAACCTGCAATGACGATAGCGGTAATCATCAACAAGAACATTAATGGGAGCCAGGTGAAGAGTGGGAGCCCCCCAAGTAAGCTAGGATGGAGTGATGTGAAGTTTGAGGAGAAATTCGGTAAAGCCTTTAAAGCTGTAGCTGCAGTCTCTTGAATTGGAAATAACGGCCAGATTAAATAGACGAGCAGCATGGCAATAAATCCGTGAATGAACCGTGCCCATGCAAAAGGGAGGTACCGCCATTCTGTACGGCTCATTAAGCCGGCTACCTGAGCGTGGACGGACAAGCCAGCCCAGGAAAGGATGAAGGCAGCGGCGGCAACACGATCGATTAAAGGAAGAGCGACATCGGCCGCTGCAGCCTTCGCGCCAAGCGTTACTTCGAACGCTCCATTTACGAATGCTGGAGCTAAATTTGGAGATAAGTTGGCCAATTGCAGCAAACCAGCCGTTGTGTCGCGAAATAGGGACAACAGCCCGCTATGAAGAAGAAGATCCAACGTTGCGGAGAAGAAGACGACCAAGCCGCCTACGATGATCATCAAGGTGAGTGAGGATTGTAAGGATTGCTGTAGCAATACACCGAAAGGCCGACCATCTGCAAGACGAGCCTGGTGCATAGCCGATAATGCAGCGCGTATTCTATTTCCACTATGTGGAGTTGCAGCTTCTAACTCGGTAGCGGCTCCATTGCTCCCAAAGCGGAAGCGGGAGCCAAGTCCAAGAAGCAGAGCACCGCTATAATGAGCGATTGCAAGGACAGGAGCAGCTTGTAAGCTTCCAAAGAAACCGATGCAAACTGCACCGATCAAGAAAATAGGGTCGGATGTTGTGGTCATTGCAACAAGACGTTCGCCTTGATTTTTGGTCACTAGCTTCTGCTCCATTAAACGGGAGGTTAATTTGGCTCCAATGGGATATCCGGAAGCAAAACCAATCGCAACGATAAAGCCGCCGACACCCGGAAGTCGGAACAAGGGACGCATGAAGGGATCAAGCAACGTCCCTGCGAGATGTACAATTCCGAACCCAAGCAGAAGCTCCGACAGTACAAAAAAGGGAAACAAGGCCGGAAACAATACCTCCCACCATACGGACACTCCTCGCAAGGAGGCAGTCATGGCAATTGGAGCGTTCGTTATCGCTAACCATCCTATTAATATAGAAGTTCCGCCGATGGCTAGGATGCTCGCCATCATGAATAGGCGAGACGACTTTTCTTGTTCGTGTTCCAGATCGCCCATCTGTTTATTCCCCCAATCAAATCATGCTTCTTGTCCAATATATGTAAGGGCTCGGACAATCTTTCCGTTGTTAAGACAAGTAAGCTATTTTTCTTATGTAATCGTTTACAAAAAGTCGTGAAGTCTTTGAAAGGTTATGGTACAATGGAACTAGGAAATCGGAAGTTAACTGCGCAAGTCAAATTCATCGGAGCTGGAGTGATGAGAATGGCAGGAATCGTTGCAGGATTAATTGTATGCGCTTTCGTATACGTCATTCGGGAGTCCTTGGTACAGCCAGAAGAAGAAATGTGAGCCCTAATAATTCCTTACGGCGGGTTGCCGCTTCTGATCGCCCTTAGGGGCGATTTTTGTGTTTGTAGGAGAGGTTGGCTGTTCCTTTATGGTATAATAGACCTTGCATTATGGACTTGGATGGGTAGGACAATAAGTCTATATTTCATTACTGATGCATGGGAACGGTCGACAACCTGTGGTCTCATAAATAGGAGGAACAAATGTCTAGCTACGCCTCACATTACGAAGCGCTAGGGGGCGCTGACGCGATACGCGACATCGTTACAAGATTTTACTCCAAGGTGCAATTGCATCCACTATTAGCTCCGCTGTTTCCTGAGGACATTAATCCTGTCTTGGAAAAGCAATATTTATTTTTAACTCAATTTTTTGGCGGGCCTTCCTTGTATTCTGATGAATATGGGCATCCCATGATGCGGGGGCGCCATATGCCGTTTCCGATCACACCTGAAAGAGCTGAGGCATGGCTCGCGTGTATGGCAGCTGCGCTTGCTGAAACCTCTATCCCGGAAGTACTCCAAGAGGTAACGATCAAGAAATTGTCCGGTCCGGCTAATCATTTTGTCAATACAGAATCAGACTGATCAAGCCATATAATGGGGGTAATATCGTGGAACCGCTATTTCAAATTACGATAAAATGTATTTGTTGCGAGGAAAGCTTTAACACCTCACGAGTGCGGCCAAGCTTGAAGAAGGCCATGAAATCCGATACGGATTTTTGCTCCTACTATAAAGTCATTAATCCCGATTTTTACGTGGTTAGAGTTTGTCCTATGTGTGGTTTTTCGACGACGGAAAATTTTGCCGAACATATTAATGACAAACAAAGAGCGGCTTATTACGAGAAGATCGGGAGTCACTGGCAATATCGCGATTACGGAATGGAGCGTTCGGCGGCCGAGGCGATGGAATGCTATAAGTTATCGTTACTTACCGCTCAAGCTGTTGGGGAGAAGGATCGGGTTATTGCAGCGTTGTTACATCATATCGCATGGTTGAATCGGTATGAGGGTAAGCAACAGCAAGAGGACCGATTTATTAAGTTTGCTTTAGATGCCTATATCAGGGTATATGAAACGGAGCGGGATTCCGTTAGTAACGCAAGGCTGATGTATTTGATCGGCGAGCTTAACAGACGATTGGGAGAAAAAAATGAAGCGGTGAGATGGTTTAGCCGGGTCATCAATGACAAAAAAATTGTCGATGCCTCGATGATCCGCGCAGCACGTGAGCAATGGCAATATATGCGTGAAGAAATGACAGGCCGCGGGGAACAACTGCCTGAGGAAATGCTTGAAAGCAGTAGTTAAGCGACCTGTCGCTTATTTTCCACGAATTGGGCGGTTTGCTAATAAGTAATCCTGATCTGCATCGATAAGCCGAAGGCTACCATGGCAGCAAGGGAATACGAGCATAATCTTACGAGCGCCCCCATACATATCCTTAATGTCATTAGGCTTTAATGGAATAAGAACGTTAGAACGTTTGCAGAATGGACACTCTTGTACAAATACATCATTCATGATGATATCGTATGGCAAGCAGTTACGTAGTGGAATCATGATCAAGCCCCCTTATACGTATATAAACATACAACAGGGGAAGAACGAAGTGCAATGGAAACGAACGGAGGAATCAAGAAATGAACGAGGGGTTATCTTTAAAGTGGAACCTAGAGTCCCTATTTCCCGGTGGCTCTTCCTCCACACAATATGCGGTGTTCGTTGAGGAGGCTGAAGCGCTTTGCGGGTCTTTGTTGCAGGAGCTACAGCAGAGTGATGACACTGTGCCGGATAATGAACAACTAGCCGCATGGACAGAGCAGCTTCAGAATGTGCTATCCCGACTGAGGGAGGCGGATGCCTTTGTGTCCTGCTTAACTTCTCAGGATATGAGCGATAAGCGTGCCGTTGCTTGGACAGAGCGGATTCAGACGCTTAGCGCGCGCTCGAAGCAGGCGCTGGATTTGTATGATGCTAAGTTAGCTTCAGTACCGGAGCCGCTTTGGCAAGCATGGCTTGAACAGTCAGACACGAAACCGATCCTATTCTCACTTAATGAACGACGGGATTCAGCCAAGGATAAGCTCCCACCTGCATTAGAAGCTGTGGCAAGTGAGCTTGCTATAAATGGTTATCATGGGTGGGGAGAGCATTATAATACGATTGTTGGACGGATTTCTATCCCTTGGGAGGGAAATGGGGCTTCGGTTCAGCTTTCAGTGGGCCAAGCGGCTAATAAACTAGATGATCCCGATCCCGCTGTTAGGGATTTAATGGCTACGAAGTGGGAAGAAGCTTGGGCCAGTCAAGCTGATTTGAGCGCCGATGTATTAAATAGGCTAGCAGGCTTTCGCCTTAAGCTATACGGGATGAGAGGCTGGGATGATCCACTAAGAGAACCTCTTCGGATTAATCGTATGAGCCGTGAGACGTTAGATGCGATGTGGACTGCAGTGGAAGAGAGCATTGAACCGTTGAAGCGTTATTTGGAGCTGAAAGCTAGTCGCTTAGGAAAAGAGAAATTATCTTGGCAGGATGTGGATGCTCCGCTAGCGACTAATCAAGCGAAAATCCCATACGATGAAGCTGCTCAAATTATTACGGATGCTTTTCAACAGTTTTCACCGAATATGGCCAAGCTTGCTCAGACCGCATTCGCGGATCATTGGATTGAAGCAGAGGATCGCGCTGGCAAAAGGCCAGGAGGCTTCTGTACAAGCCTTCCGCTAAGTCGCCAGAGTAGAATCTTCATGACCTATTCGGGAACTCCGGGAAATGTATCAACATTAGCGCATGAGCTTGGTCATGCTTATCACGGTCAACTGGTTGAGGATCTTCCCCCATTGGCCCAAGATTATGCGATGAATGTTGCGGAGACTGCCTCGACATTCGCTGAAGCACTTGTGAGTGATGCGTTGCTGCGAAGAGCACAAAGCAAGGAAGAAAAACTAGCGTTGCTGGATGATCGCTTACAACGTGCTGTCGCTTTTTGTATGAACATTCGTGCACGGTTTCTTTTTGAGACTCGTTTCTATGCGCGTCGCGCTTCTGGGATGCTGGAAGCGTCCGAATTGATCGAGCTGATGGTGGAGGCACAGAAAGAAGCATTCGGAAATGCACTAGGAAGCTGGCATCCCCACTTCTGGGCATCGAAGCTGCACTTCTATATTACGGATGTACCTTTCTATAATTTCCCGTATACGTTCGGTTACTTATTTAGCACCGGACTAGTTGCCGTAGCGGAGCGAGAAGGCGATTCATTCAGCACTCGTTATGACCAATTGCTTCGTGATACAGGAGTTATGTCTGTAGAACAGCTAGCCTCAAGTCATCTTGGTGTTGCATTGGATCAGGAGCAATTCTGGAGAGATGCTGTAGCAAGAGTTGTGAAGGATGTAGAATCATTCGAACAATTGTGTAAGTCATAGTCAGAGCCATTTCGACAACCTTCACCCTAAGACAAAAGGTGAAGGTTGTTTTTTGTTGCATAATAAACCAGAAATAGACAAAATGATTGAAATTTTCTAAAAATTCAGTTACAATGAGTCCTAAGTCGTGATAGGTAAGACCTATTAAATAATTGAAAAATACAAAGGAGGAGAATGATGACTTTGGAGCGTATGTCTTTAGCTCGTCAAGTGGATGTTGCATTAGAGAAACTGAGTGGAGAATTAAAAGGATTGAGCGCGGGCACAATTGTATTGCAAATTCGTGACGATGCGGTCGGCAGATTCGGTATTCGCCATCTCCCAGTGGATTGTGGAACTCAAGAGCAGGGCACTTCAGGGATGTCACCCTCACAGGTATTAAATCTAAGACGGCTGGCTATCGAAGCACTTAAACATAAGAGTGGATGGACGCATGGAGAAATCTCTTACGATTTTGGATTGAAGCAGGGGCAAGTGTACGTGAGCGTGCTATTCGAGTCGAACTACAATATGGCAAATGTATTGTTTCGATATTCTCCGAAAAATCGAGATCGCAGAGAAGCTTCTAACGAATAATGGTCTTACATAATCAAATCCGGCATCCTCTAAGGAGAATGTCGGATTTTTCTGTGAGTAAGTATTTATGGAGGTTAAAAAGTTTATCGACCGGAGCGGCCAATGAGCTGCTGTTCTCCCATTTGAATGAGACGGCGGGTAATTTGTCCTCCGATGGAGCCGGTTTCACGAGTTAACATATTGCCGTAATAACCATCTTGCGGAAGCTGAATACCTAACTCCTGGGCAACTTCATATTTCAATTGTTCCAATGCTTGTGCAGCTTGAGGAACGACGAGGGAATTTCGACGTGAAGCCACTATCGCTCACCTCCTTTTCACGTAGTATGGACTTTATTGGGAGCACTATGCATTTCAAGGGAACGTTTCCATTATTAATTTTGGATATTTTGTTTTTTCTTAACCGAAATCAAGGTCTGGAGTCACATAGGGCTCGTCAGGTGGAGCGATCTTAACGACTTTACTGACATCGAGCTGGATAATCTCTTGGCCATGATAGGAGGTCGTACCAAGCTTCCCTGTAACGGTTACCCATTCATCGGTTGCGAGGAGATAGGCTTTATTGAATTTCACCATGACGCCGAAGGGGGAAGCATCTGCGGAGCAGCATGAAACTGCAAAACGGCTCACTCCGAATCGATTACGCTCCATCCCCTCTTCACGATAGACAAACCCACTTAGCTCAATGGTTTTCCCGAGGAATGCATTTCGATACAAATCAATTGTCGTCAAGGCTTCAATATATTGCTTATCGGTTACTTGAATAAGATTTTGCTTAATGAGTTGCTTACCGAAATGGGCATAGCTTTCTGTAAATTCATCTGAAGGAAACATGCGATCTAGTGCCGCAGCAGAATGTAAAGGTTCGACAGTATCCTTAGGTTCAATATCAATATCATCGAATTGAATAAGCGGGCTTGTATCTTCTGAGGATTGCTCTGTAATGGTCAACTGCTCGCTTTCTAGGGGATAAGAGTGAATGGATACAGAAAGATCAGCGGATGGGTTGACGAGCTGCTGAGGGGCGAACTGAACACCTTTGGCGGTTGCTAAGCTACTTCCAAGCGGTCCATTGGGCAATATGAATCCGATAATTAATGGAAAGGCAAACCAACTGTACAAGAGAATGCTTTTCCCCCAAGTTGCTGGCATCTCATGGTTACAATCGCATGAAAAATCATGAGCATTCTTATCAAGCCACGTTCGTATAGCGGCATAGAATTGCTGTGCTGCAATTGCATATAATCCTAGGGCGGCAAGCTTGACGATGACTTGCATCCGATTTGCAATATAGAGATTAAGATTGCCAGAACGGACAAGATGAACGATGAAGAACGCAAAACCGGCAAGGATTAAAGCTCTAACTAGATAATGGAGTGCCAAAGCGGCTGAGCTCTTATGCATAATGATATCCCTCCCTTATACGAAGCCCAGATGATCGAACAAAATGGAACCGGCTAATACGAGTATCGCGATTAATAAACTAAACTTCAGAACGAACTTTTTGCGGAAAACAGCTAGCATCATTAATGTGTTCTTCAAATCGAGCATTGGCCCGAATACGAGGAAGGACAGAAGTGCTGCTGGGGGAAACATATTGCTGAAGGATGAGGCTACAAATGCGTCAGAGGTAGAGCATAGCGAGAGAGCATAGGCGAAGCCCATCATGAAGAGATGGGACATGAGTTCTTGATCTGCAACTGCTGCGAAGGACGCGCGGGTAACTAAAGTTTGCATAAGCGCGGTGATCAATGAACCTAGAATTAAATATTTACCCATATCGAAAAATTCTTCGGCGGCATGTGCGGGGGTGTCGGCAAGCTTCTTGATGAGGCTACCTTTACCCTGTGGTGGATGTTCGTGGTGATGATGCTCGTGGCTGTGAGTATGGTCATGGGTATGAGCAACGCTGTGATTATGCGTGTGTTCATGTCGCTCAGCCTTTAAGGGATTCTGTTTCATAAAATAGTACAAGATGAGTCCAATAGTGACCGACACCAAGAAAGCTAAATAGAACCGCGAGTAAGCCAGGTCTCTGTTTGTCCGAAAAGCGGCCATGGTTGCTCCAAAAACAACAGGATTAATAATGGGTCCCGCAACGATATAGATGATTCCTATGTAAGCTGGCAGCCCTTTACGGATGAGTCTCCGAACGATGGGGATCATGCCACATTCACAGAGGGGTAAAATAATGCCAAGTAAGCTACCGAACAACACTCCTGCAATCGGATTGCGAGGTGTTAGCTTTTGAATAAGTTTGTCCGATACGAAAGATTGCAGAAGCGCTGAAATGAACACTCCGACAAGGAGGAAGGGTAACGCTTCGAGTATGATGCTGAGAAATACGATTTTGAAGTTTTGTAGCTCTCCGGCATCGAAGCTCCACTGTGACAAGTCCCTTCCAAAGAAAATCAAGATTATAAGTGCTGCGCAGCAGATAGTAGCAGCTACGGTTGCCATTCGCATGAGTACATTAGGCACTGTATCACTTCCTTATCGATATATAAGTTCCTATCCCTAATAGGTTGACAATGCACTTATGAGGGGTATAATGAGTAACAACTAAAGTATATTCGGCGTTGAAGAGAACAAGTACGCTTGGATGGAGCGCTCCCAGAGAGCCGGTGATTGCTGGAAGCCGGTACGCTTGCCTTGCGGAATGGGTCTTGGAGCTGAGAGCGAAACGACGGGCTAGCGGAGTGGGTTAAACCCCAGCTGTGATCGCGTCCTATGTTCTCCGATTGTTCCCCGTTAATGGAACTGAAGGTATTGCGACACAGGTGGTTAATGGGTTGTGATACGAATTAGGGTGGTACCACGGCTTTCTCGTCCCTTGCGGAGGAGGGCTTTTTTTGTTTTCAAAAATAGAAATAAGGGAGTTCGATGACTATGACTACACGCCAACGCGTATTATCAGGTATTCAGCCTAGTGGCAAGCTTACATTAGGCAATTATATTGGTGCTATGAAAAACTTCGTGGCTTTGCAGCATGAACATGATTGCTTCTATATGATTGTTGATTTGCATGCCATAACGGTGCCACAGGATCCTGCCGCCCTTCGTGAGCAAAGTGAAGCAGTAGCGGCGCTATTCGTAGCTGCCGGTCTTGATCCTACGCAAGCCTCTATCTTTATGCAATCTCACGTCCCGGCACATGCGGAGCTCGGCTGGTTATTAACGACTATGACGTATATGGGCGAGTTGGAACGTATGACTCAGTTCAAAGATAAATCAGAAGGTAAGGAAGCGGTCGGTGCAGGTCTGTTCGTGTATCCATCGTTAATGGCTGCAGATATTCTTCTCTATAGATCTCATCTTGTTCCAGTAGGTGATGATCAGAAACAGCATTTAGAGCTTACTCGGGATTTGGCAGGGCGATTTAACCACCGTTACGGAGAGACATTGGTCGTTCCTGAACCGTTCATTCCTAAAGTAGGTGCACGGATTATGTCCCTGGACGATGCTTCCAAGAAGATGAGCAAGAGTAGCCCTAACGCTGGTAGCTTTATTACCCTTCTAGATACGCCAGATGAAATTCGCAAAAAAATATCCCGAGCCAAGACGGACTTGGGTCGGGATGTCCTATTCGATGTTCAGAATAAGCCGGAAGTTAGTAATCTCATGACGATTTACGCACAGTGCTCTGGTCAAACGCTTGAGCAAATTCAAGCTACCTATGAGGGTCAAGGTTATGGGGCATTTAAGAAGGATCTCGCTGAAGTCGTCGTGCAAGCACTTGAACCCTTGCAAAGTAAATACAAGGATATTCGGGCTTCAGGAGAAATTCATCACATATTACGCGAAGGTGCGGAGCGTGCTAACACAGTAGCGGAAGTCACTCTACGCGAGGTTAAGGAAGCTATGGGTTTCTTGCCGCGTGGTGGGCATTAAGGATTTTTAGAATTTTTTTTTCGCAGCTTTGCTTTAACTACGAATCCGAAACCTGTCATACAGAGACTTAAGGTTGCGAACAAGAGCGCTAGCCAACCGTTGTTACTTAAGGAGAAAGCGGTAGCGAGCAAGAGTACAATAGAAACAACAGCAAACAAAAGCGACAAAGATTTACTCATTATTTCACCTCGCATATTTTCCTTCATTTCTAGCATACTAAGTTGGCAAGCTTGCAAACCAATCATCTAGTCGAAGGGAGATTTTAATCATGGCATCAAGTAACCAACTAGTAGTACCGCAAGCGAAAGCAGCACTGCAAAGTATGAAGATGGAAGCAGCTCAATCTCTAGGAGTTCAAATTCCTGCGGATGGATATTACGGTAACGTAACATCTCGCGATGCTGGTTCACTCGGTGGTTATATCACCAAGAAACTTGTGCAAATGGCTGAACAACAACTTTCCGGTCGCTAAGGACGAATAGTCCAGCACCGAAAGCCCGAGGAAAGCCCTCGGGCTTTTCATATTGTGCGCTTATAGGGGGCAAACGTCAAGCGGGAAACCTCATGATGAAGGCTTCCCGCTGCGATTTAGTAAGTATTCATATGGAGTCTTTTTTCCAGCCGTTCATCACTTAACCATCCGACATAGGACGTTAGGGGAACGAGGTTTAAATCCATCAAAACGACGGCGACGAAAGGGAATTGCTTACGATAACGATAGCGGACATCGACCCAACGGACCTCATAGCCCCAAGTCTGTGGCTTAATGTGACCGCATGGGAATGGGGTGACACTTAAGAATGCCTGCACATCGGGATGCTGCTTGGAAGCTTCAATCGCGGGGTGCTCGTCACATTTTAATACATCGAGCCATTTCATTCGTCCGTGATCCCATTCTCCGATCCCATAGGTGCAATCCTTGGAAATCCTAACTAGATTCCAGCGATATAGCGATACGGTAGGAAGTAACGAATAGGTGTCTCCAGCTTGATAGTCGGGATCCTTTTGTGGCATTTTCCGTAATAACCGGTGATGAACGAGTGTCCGCCAACAGTAATAGACGCCCAACAGGATATAGAGTGTCGGGAAGATAGCCTGCGGAGCTGCAATCCCGGTCACCCATAATAAAATGGCGAGCAGATGTGTGGAAAAAATAAAGGGATCGAAGATATGAATGATATTCCACGCGATCCACTTCCTGCTAATGGGTCGAAAGGCTTGTGTACCATAAGAATTAAACAAATCCGACAACACATGTACAACAACGGCAAGTAAAACCCAGAATCCGATATGCCACCATGGAATGCTTCGGAAGATCAAGGACACGATTGTCGTAATAAGCGCTGCCCAACCAATAATAGCTGGGAAGGAGTGGGACAAACCACGGTGATTTTTGATATAATCGGCATTGCTTTTGAATCTCAGTAAACCATCTAAATCTGGTGCGTTTGATCCTGCAATTGTGCCAATCAGAATGGCAAGTGGACCATAGGTGTGTGAAGTGATTGTGGGATCCAGCATGGCAAGTCCACCTAATCCCAAGCCGAACACGAGATGCGTGCCGGAGTCCATGAGCTCAGCCCCCTTTGTTTCAGTATGGACGCCTTAACGAAAAAGTATGAAGGAAAGGATGATAAAGCTTGATCCTCTTTTGCGAATATGTCATACCTGAAATTCACCAAGAAGCATTTACGGCATGGGTACATTCTTTTCCAGAGCAATGGCGGGGCATCAAAATTTGCGAAAACACAGCTCAGCCTGGGGTATATGTAGAAATCCAGTCTGCTGCGACTGTGGAAGAGGCAGCTGAAAAAGAAAAAGAACGCCGCGAGGGACGTTCATGGGGTGAGATGGAGCAATGGGTCAAAGGGGGACGAGAAGGCCTCAGAATCTGGACCTTCAGACCGCTTGAGATTAACGAGTCGGCATAGAGCCGAATGGAAGTGTGTAATTGATTGGCTCATCGAAGGTAATATAATCCAAGTTCAATGTAAGCAGCAAGTAACGTTTGCCAGTGACAGGATCGCTAATAATAATATGGTCGCGACCAGCTGCCTCTAATACGCCTTTGAATATTTTGGCATTCCATTCGGAGTTGTTTTCATAAGTCATGTACAATGTGGCTACTTTGCCTAGATTCATTCGAAGGATATTTTCTACATAGGATTCTTCTTGAACCGGAGCAGGAAATGTCATTCCGTTTGGAGTCATCGGGATACCAGCAGGAATCTGTGGAGGTACGGTCGACTGCATCATCATATTAGGCATCATTTGGGTACCAGCCACATTCATAGGTACCATTTGGTTACTAGGCATGCTCATCGGCATCATTGTATTTTGAGCTTGAGCTTGCGGATAAGTTGGCCAAGGCATTTTATTATTGTTTAACATTGTAAATCCTCCTCTAAATTAATAAACGGATGGACAATCTGCAACTGTCGGGGCAAAGAAACAGTGTGCCTTGTATCTTCCAGTGTTTGCTTGGTCATACCAAGTACCAGGGCAGCCTCCGGCAGGACGGAAAAACCATAAAGCATTAGATGCGGGATGCTGGTGTTCGCCATTAATGACTCGTTCGGCAAGTCTAACGTCCCTCTCTCGAGCCTTTTGGTAAAAGTAGGGTTTCTGAACAGCCTCGAATCCGCCTGGAGATTGGTAAACCATGTCGGGGATTGAGCGAATATTCTTGAAATCCATACAATTGCCTTTGACTCTATTCACGCCAACATTACCGACCATGAGCATACCTAACTCGCCCTCACCTTCGGCTTCGGCGCGCATGAGGCGGGCTAACATTCTCGTATTCTCGCTGTTAGTCTTGATGACGGCCAATTTGCATGCCACCTTCCTTGTCAAGTCGCCCATGTGTTTCCCTTTGGCATTAGGCGATTGTCGCAATACAGTGTATTTAGGCGGTCTGCAATGTGTGACTATAGAGTGGAATGATTTTTGTGTAATTGTTTGCATCTTCTTCACAGGTAGTGGCGATTTGATGAACTCAGAGGGGCGAACGTTGTCAATACTTGAACATATGGGGTATCATTGAACAAACATCAGGATAAGTTTTTTGCTTGTAGAAAGGAGGGCTCCAGTGCTTAAAGATCTTGTGGCTTTAACTAAGCCAGGAATTATTAGGTTGAATTTATTTGCAGCATTCGGCGGCTATTGGGTCGCATCCAAGTGGGAGTGGGGGGTTATTTTTAGCTGGCCTTTGCTTTGGATGCTTCTTGGATCTACGCTAACTATGGCCTCCGCCTGTGTTTTTAATAATTACTATGATCGTGAGCTCGATTTGAAAATGGAGCGGACTCGCAATCGTGTACTTCCTCAGAACAGAATGTCCTCTCGATTCGTATTAGGATACGCGATCATTCTTGGGGTAGCGGGGTTAGCCATTTTGTTCACTTTGGTGAACGTAAGAGCGGGTTGGCTAGGTCTGTTGGGGATGTTCGTCTATGACGTGATCTATACGATGTGGCTTAAACGGAGCTCTACATGGAGCACCTCGATTGGTGGAGTGTCTGGTGCAATGCCACCTGTCATCGGTTATGTAGCGGTTACGAATGAAATTGATGCTGGGGCTTGGATTTTATTCGCCTTGCTATTCTTATGGCAGCCTGCTCACTTCTGGTCGCTTGCCATTAGACGTAAGGAAGAGTACAAGGCAGCGGGATTCCCATTATTGCCTGTTGTTAAAGGTGTGACTCGTACGAAATGGCAGATGCTACCGTATATTTTGTTGCTTATTCCGACATCCATCTTGATGTTCTACTATGATTACGTAGGTGTTTATTTCCTTACGTTATCCGTTGGGATAGCTGCGATATGGTTTATCCATGCGGTATCCGGTTTGCGCGCCAAGGATGATACGAAATGGGCGAAAGCTGATTTTATGATATCGATTAACTATTTAATGATTATGTTTTTAGCTATGATATTGGATACGAACGGGGTGTAATTCGAAATGGATCAAAATAAAGATGAGCAATCGAAGGTTCAAGAACAATCAGTCGATAACACGAACTCGATTTCAGCGGACGTGACGGCAACCCCGCAACGACCTTGGTTGAAACGCTATGGGTTCTCTTTAATCATGCTTGCTTTGTGTATCGTTTTAGGCTATTTCATCATAGATCAGCAAAATGGTAATAAGGGTGAAGAGCTCAGTGTTAAACAAGCGGGCGTTGAGTTTTCTTATCCGGATACGGACGGCAATACGGTTACATTGAGTAACACGAATGGCAAAGCTCGTCTTCTGTATTTCTTCTTCGCTAACTGTCCGGACGTATGTCCACCAACAACAGCGTTGATGTCGCAAGTACAGGATGAATTGATTGAAGATGAAGTGTTCGGGGATAAAGTTGAGTTTTTGTCCGTCACAATTGATCCTACACACGATACGACAGAGGTTCTGAAGGAATATTCAGATCGGTTTGGTGCTGATCCGAAGGGTTGGAAGTTTCTCCGCGGGGACGAGCAGAAAACGGCTGAGTTAGCGAAGGAATACGGTATTCTTGTGAATAAAGATAAAGACGGCAACTTCGGGCATATGAACCTGATCGTATTGCTGGACAAGGATGGACAGGTTCGCGAATGGATTTCTGCCAATGATTATATATTAGAGGGCGAAAATAATTTAAGCCCAAGCGATATGGCCAAAATTATCAAAAGTGTATTGTAATTATTTATTAATTTAGGAGAGCTACTTCCGACGGTCTGTATAGATCATTGGAGGTAGTTTTTTTGCTTTTATGTGGATCTTTGGGAATGGGCTGCTTTGGTGGGCTAGAGCTCGGTGTCACCTCACCAAGGAGCATTTGGGTCAGGATATATGATGTATGACTCAAGCCCTGCCTTTTCCAACTGCTGAATGAGGTATTCCTCAGGTGTCCCTTCAACCCCACTATAGCCCCGGCGAGTGTAAATATGATCAGCGTCTGGGAAAACATCGCGAAGTACACCTCTAATCCGCCGACCGGATGAATCAGGATCGGTAAACAAGAAGACGTGGCGGTCACCGACCATCTTACGCAGTGCCTCTATCCGATTCGTATTCAGAGTCCCGAATGTGCAGTGAATCGGTATTTCAGGGGAGAGTACACGAGAGAGACGGCTTTTATCATTTTTACCTTCGACGATTATTACTGCATGCATGGCAATCCCCCCGCATCGTGACGGAATGATGTGATAGTCTATATTCGAATATTGTAACATGGCTTGTCCGAATTTATAGCAGACAACAATCGAAGGGCGGCAGAGAAGTACAAAGCAGCCCTTCATTGGGTGGCGTGGGATTAATATGCGCGCAATACAATAACAAGTAAAATAAATATGACGAGTACAATGGTAGTAGTCGTTCCGAACCCATTTAGGGATTGGGACATGATCTTCACTCCTCTTGAGTCATCTGATTAAACATCCGCTCACTTCACACGAATCAGCTATAGGCATAGGCCATAGTGCATGATATGCCCAGATTATCGCCCTTGAGTGTGCGAATACCCAGATGAATGATAATTGAGTGAATTGATCGCTCCTTGATCACATTGATCTCTCGCAGATCTCTTTGATACCTCGCTACACCCGTTATTCTCCCAACTTGCTCATCAGCTCCCTGTAGCAGGGGGGATTGAAGCGTTCGTGTTCCAGTTTTCATGGAAGGATGGACGTGGGAATAAAAACACCAATGCGATCATTAGAGAGAGAAAGGACAGGAAATAAGGCGAGAAATGATCTCGAACTGCCCCAGCTGCAACCGGCCCGAGGAATGAACCAATGGATAATGAGATGGATAAAATGGAGAAGGTTCGTCCATATCGAGAAGGGCCGCTTAATTGCAGAAGGAATGAGGTCATCGCAGGGAAGACAACTCCTTTTCCAATCCCAAGGATGAACAATAGAACTAACATAGAAACAGGCCAGTCGGAAGCTAAGCCATAATAACAGAAGGCAATTAACAACAAGCTTACGACTGTGCGAGCGTACGGTAAATAACGGTTTAGAAACAGCATGCTGAGTGTGACAAGGGCACCGAGGCTCACGACAGAGAATAAAATTCCTGTGTCCATTATGGTTGCACTGTCCATGCCGCGTAGGGGTAATTCAAACGACAATATCCCTTGAGCACATGCTAATCCAATGGGGAGAGCGAAGATGGACCAAGGAAAGCTAGTCTTCGATCCCTCTTGCGTATTCGTCATTGGATTTTCCTTAAGCTCAGATACAGGGGCAGTGGATTTCTTCAAAGCTGCAGCGACTTCCTCCGGAGTTCGGATAGGCTCCTTCACAAACCAGAGAGATAAGATACCCGTGAAAAGAAGAGTCCATCCTAGGATCGTAAAGGATTGACTAAAGCCTATCGTTGCGGCTAAATAAGCTCCTGCTGCCGGAGAGACAACGGACGCGATCGTATGCACTAGGCCATTACCAGCCATTAGCTTACCTTGCTGAATATGATCCTTCGCAAGTCTGGCGAGTAATGACATACAGGCTGGAGATAGAAAAGCTAAGACGAAGCCGCTTATGGAGCGAACATACAGCAGCTGCCAAGGGTCTGTTACGCGTGCTTGGAACAGCAGCAGAATGCCAGCACCGACCAAGCTGAAGGAAATGAATAGCTTACTGCCGAAGCGGTCTACGACGATCCCGGCGATGAGATTTCCAGGAAGATGGGTTAGGGAGTACATTCCCATAACAAGCCCAATGAACGAAGGGGCGGCTCCGAGAGAGACCGCGAACGGTGTGAGCATCGGGTATTGTGCGTGTAAATCAAAAAATGCGACAAATAAAAATAAATAAAGCCAGATGGCGGTTTTCAATGTCCGCTACCTCCTCATATTGGGGGGATGTTATTACCACTTGTCCGAATAAATGGCTTATCCTACTTGTACGTGCCTTTAGCCGCATATATGACGGTCGTTTACGGAGCGTATGGCGTTACGGTATAATGGGAATAATGTGAGGTTAAAGTGAACAGTTAAATAGGGGGAGAGTAAATGAGTTTCGATTCAGATGCTTGGATTCAATTTGCGCAGGATAATTGGATGGTTATCGCGATTGCCATTGTGGCAATATTTCTCATTATGAAATTGGTCAAAACCGTGATGAAATGGGTATTAGTATTGGTTATCATCCTTGGGATCGTCACTTACGGAGGAATAAGCGTAGATGAACTAAAGGAAGCCGGCACTAAGGTTTCTGAGGAAATTGGTGCAATTGGGGATAAGGTCTCTACTGAGCTTAAGGAGCAAGCGATTAAATCGATGGCTGGCGAAGCGAGTGAAGCAACCTATATCGATAACGCGGATGGCTCCTACTCAATCAAATCGAAAAACTTCGAGCTGTCGGGTGTCCCGAATTCAGGGGAAGTATCTGTTAAGTTCAAGGATCAATCCCTCGGTACATGGAAAATGGAAGGCGCTGTCCGTGACTTCGTTAAGCAAGCACGAGCTTCGGCTAAATAGCTTCAATGAGTGGTCAAGGGTCAGTTGTGGATGCTAACCTAGTCACCTGGATTTTGTTGATCGTCGTCTTATTTTCTTTACTCCAAGGCGCTAGACGAGGGGCTTCAGGTTCTGTTAAGCAACTTCTATTTTTTCTAGTGAGCGCGGTTGTTGCTATTATTGCTGTCGTTGTAGCCGCCCTGGCTGCTACCTCGATGTCTCCACATTTGCAGAACTGGTTAATCGATCAAAGCTTAGAGCGACCGAGCCCGGATGCGTCTTTTTTTGCTCAATTTGGCTATACGGTGCTTACGGGCTTACGTGATTTACCATTACTAAGATTTGCAGCTTTGTTTTTGGTGTTCCATATTGTGTTTCGGCTTCTTACGGGGCTAGTAACACGTATATTTGCTTCTGTCGTTTCCTTTCCGTTCTCTATCGTGCCTTCTGGTGGTGCGGTTAGTCGAACCGTAGGCGGTGTTATCGGTACAGCGCTGGGTGCTGGAAGGGCATTGCTGTTTACGGCAGTATTGTTCGCTTATTGCGCATTGTTTCCACAAGGACCCCTGACGGATTATATTCAACAATCCAGTTTATATCGTGAGGTAGCAACGGAAGTCATCCGGCCAGCAACGGGTAATTTGATTGAAGATCAGCTTCCTGTCTTCGCTCAAGCGATGTCGAGCGAGCTAGATCAGCTATGGCAGAAGCGTTACGACGTGATTGACGCTGAATTGCCTAAAGACATCGTACAAGCTGCAATTTCTGTCACTGCAAATAAGACAGGTGATGAAGAGAAAGCACGAGCCTTATATGAGTGGGTTGGAAGTAGAATCACGTATGACGATGATAAAGTTCGGGCGTATGAGGATGAGAACGATTGGTGGGAGCAGGATCCTGAACAGACGTTTACAACACGTCGAGGAGTCTGTATCGATTACTCAAGGCTGTATGCCTCGATGGCTCGAGCCGTCGATTTAGATGTACGTGTTATCACAGGGCTTGGCTATGATGGGCGTGGTGGTTATGGAGCTCATGCTTGGAATGAGGTTTATTTATCGGAGCAAGGACGATGGGTTTCATTGGATTCGACTTGGGCTAAAACAGGGAATTGGTTCGATTCTCCTGGCTTTACCGATACTCATATACGGCAAGGAGGGTTAGTGGGGTGAACAATAGCCGCACGGAGGAAACCCAGAAGCGAGAAATAAGCAACAGAAGACATTTTAGCTTTCGTCTCAACGTTTTTTTCTTTATTTCGTTTGCTATTTTCTCCATCTTGATTGTGCGGTTATCTTACTTGCAGTTCGTAATGGGTGATTCTCTTCGTGCTGAGGAGCACAAAAATGGAACAAGGAAAATCCCCATCCCCCCTATCCGCGGAGATATTTATGATTCGGCAGAAAATCCGATCGCTTATTCGCTTTCTACGCAATCGTTGTATTATTATTTAGATATGAAAATGAAAAGTGAACAAGGAATGGAATTAGCCGCAAGTCTAGTTGAGGTTTTCAACAAGCTTGGGAATAAGTCGGCTAAACCACTTACGGTTCAGGATGTTTTTGACTTTATGGATTTGGACGGAAAAGTACACAAGTCTTTCCAACCTCGCCGGATTAAGTCGGGCTTAACGAAAGAAGAAATCGCTTATTTTTCGGAGCATCGCCCGCAGTTCAGTGGAATCGAAATCGACGAAGAGAGCATTCGGCAGTATAGCCAAGACCAGGTCGCTGTGCAATTAGTTGGTTATATGAAAAAGCTGAGTGGTTCAACGGCGATCGAGAAATACAAGGACATCGTCGAACAGAAGAAGACAGACGATAAATTGAAGTACATTTCAACCGAAGAGGTAGGCGTGGATGGACTTGAGCTGTTGTATCAGGATGCGCTGAGGGGCCTTAATGGAGTAAAAGAGTATCCTATTAATAGCCTAGGCGAGATCATTGGTCCAATGAAGCTGACGAAGCCGACTAAGGGTGAAAATCTATATTTGACGATCAATAGAGATATTCAATTGATTACTCAGCAAGCGATCATGGAGCATATTAAGAAGATACATGATTCAACGTTGAAGCATGAGAGAGCACCAGCAACGACTGGATATGCTGTTGCTATGGAAGTCGATACCGGTAAAATAGTTGCGATGGCGAGTATGCCTGATTATGATCCTAGCGTGTGGCAAGGTGGAATTAGTCAGAAGGATCTGGATGAAATTGGTTTTTTCGTCGGTAATGGAACAATCAATCAGGTTTATCCTCCTTATAAAAATCCAGATGAGCGGAAAAATCACCCCTCATCAATGGTCTATCTCGGGTCGACTCAGAAGCCATTGACAGTGCTTCTTGGTTTGAATGAGAAATTGTTCACAACAGATACGATCTATAAAGACATCGGCTACTTTGAATTCGGAAGGGAAGGCCACGAGGTCAGAATCCGAAACGCAAGCGGTGTAGCAAATGGGAATCTAAACGCAACAAGAGCAATCGCCAAATCGTCTAATGCGTTCATGTCCGCAATGGTCGGTAACCAGCTATTCAAACAATTCAAAGATGATAAAGGATTAGATATCTGGGACAGTTATATGAAACAGTTTGGTCTTGGTGTCACGACGGGAAGCGGGCTTCCGAATGAATCCGCTGGTGTTCTCGATTACTTTAAGTCCGCTAAGAGTGAGGGTCTACAATCCGCACTCATTCGGGCATCATGGGGGCAACAAGCGAAATATACAACATTGCAGCTTGCCCAATATGCGGCTACCCTCGCAAGCCATGGCAAGCGAATGAAGCCTCAGTTTGTTAACGAGATCAGAGACGTCGACGGCAACGTCACGCAACCTTTCCAAGCTGAAGTATTAAATACGGTTGATATACCTGAGGCTTATTGGAATGCGATTGAAGCGGGGATGGCGCAAGTTAAAGTTGAGGGCTTCGAAGGTGTTAATTATACTTATCTTCGTAAAACCGGAACTTCCCAGCAGGATGTTGGTAATCGCCTCAAGGTAGAGAATGCCGTCTTTATTGCCTATGCCCCAGCTAAGATTCCTAAGCTTGCAGTCGCTGTAGTTGTACCAGACGGAGGCTATGGGGGATGGGGAGCCGCGCCAATTGCACGGAAGATCTTTGACGCTTATGATGCTAAAATAGGTTTGACTGGAACTCCGCGTAATCAACAATAAAGCTTATTAAACCATGCAGATTCTATACAGATGAGCATTTACAGCAAGGAGCATTAAGCCAATGAGCAATAACCGAACTGAAGAGGAACAGAAGCGGGAATTAAGAAATCGCAGACATTTCAGCTTTCGTCTCAACGTCTTTTTCTTTATTACGTTTGCCGTATTTTCCATATTAATCGTGAAGCTCGCCTATTTGCAATTCGTTGAGGGTGATAACTTCCGGGCACAAGAGCACTCGATCGGAACGAGACCCGTTGCGATCCCTCCTATCCGCGGTAATATCTATGATTCAGACGGGGAGCCTCTTGCGTACTCTACCTCGACACAATCGCTATACTATACGCTGGATACAAAGCTGTCGAAAGAGGATGGATTGGCACTTGCATCTAGGCTAGTTGAAGTATTTGACAAGCTAGGACTCAAAACACCTAAGCCGCTTACAGCGGAGGCTGTGTTTGCAGATATGGATTTTGGTGGGAAAGTGTATTATTCCTATCAACCTCGTCGAATTAAATCGGGCTTAACGAAAGAAGAAATTGCTTATTTCTCAGAGCATAAAGATGATTACCCTGGCATTGAGGTTGTTGAGGAGAGTATTCGTCAATACAGTGAGGAGAAAGTAGCCGTACAGCTTATCGGATACATGAAGAAGATGAGCGGGGCGTCCAGTCTTGAGAAATACAAAGACATCAATACGGATCAAACAGATAAGACACTGGAATATTTGAAAAAAGAAGAAGTCGGGTTTGATGGATTGGAGTATTTGTACCAGGATGAGCTGAGAGGCCGAAATGGGATTAAGGAATACCCCGTTAATAATCGGAGTGAGATTATTGGCCCTATGAAGCTTACTAAGCCGGTGAAGGGAGATAATATCTACCTTACCATTGACAAAGATATTCAATTAGCGACTCAGAATGCAATAACTGAGCATCTCCAAAAAATTCGAACTTCTCAGAACAAGCAAGAACGTGCACCGAATGCAAAAACCGGTTATGCGGTTGCGATGGAAGTGAAAACTGGTAAAGTGGTTTCTATGGCGAGCATGCCTGACTATGATCCCTCGCTATGGCAAGGTGGAATAAGCTCAGAGGATTTTGAAGACATCAAATATTTCATGAGCAATGGAGCTATTAAAGATGTACAGCCCCCTTACAAAGATGATAAAGAGCGGTCGAAGCATCCTTCATCGCTTGTCAATCTGGGATCAACGCAAAAACCATTGACTATACTTCTCGGCTTAAACGAAAAGCTAATTACTTCGCAATCAAGATTTTCCGATCCTGGCTATTTTGCTTTCGGTAGCAAAGGGCATGAAACAAAAGTTCGCAATGCGAGCAGTAAAGCTAACGGAATACTGACAGCGTCAGAGGCGCTTGCAAAGTCGTCTAATGCTTTCATGGCTGGGATGGTAGGGAATGAGCTTTATTTGCGCGATGGTAAGGCTGGCGTGGATGTGTGGGATAATTATATGAAACAATTCGGTCTAGGTGTGACGACCGGAAGTGGGCTGCTGAATGAATCAAGCGGTAGCATTAACTATTATAAAGAAATTAAAAACGGGAGTGCTCAGTCCGCGTTAATCTATGCTTCATTCGGACAACAAGCTCGATATTCTGCTTTACAGCTTGCTCAATATGCTGCAACTTTGGCGAGCCATGGGAATAGGATGAGACCGCAGTTCGTAGAGAAAATTGAGGATACAGACGGGAATCTTGTTCAACCGTTTCAATCAGAAGTTCTTAATACGATTACTTTTCCGGATTCTTACTGGAGAACAGTTGAAACAGGAATGTCTCAGGTTAAGGTGCAAGGCTTCGATGGCTTCAAGTACAACTTTTACCGTAAAACCGGAACCTCGGAGCAAGACGTTGGGGGTGGCCGTGTTGAGAATGCTGTATTTATCGCCTACGCGCCTGCTGAGAACCCAACACTAGCTGTAGCTATTGTTGTGCCTGAAGGCGGATATGGGGGTTGGGGCGCGGCTCCGATTGCTCGGAAAATTTTCGATGCCTACGATGCTAAGGTAGGTCTAACAGGAACACCAAATAAGGCTCTAGCTCCAATTGAACCTGTTGAACCTGTTGCAGGCGATGATGCAGTTGCTGGTGATCAACAATAAAAACAATAAAATAAGCGTTATGAAAATGCCGCCTAGAAAATTAAGCGGCTTTTTTTTGAGATAAATGTTGCATTAGGTAAACATTTTTGTGTATTATAAATAAATAGTCCTTAGGTAAAATATTAGTCTCTATAGCAAAATAATTGTTTGTAGGCAATTTTTAGAGAGCGAAATAGATAGTTTAGGAGGAGAGTTATCCAATGGTGAAAAATAGGCCGTCATCTATAAAAAGATTCATGTGGGCTGTTGTTTTTTTAATGGCAATCATCCTAACAGGCTGTGCGCCAAGTGCTTTCAAGGATGAGGGTAAATTGCACGTAACCGCTACGATAGGGATGATCACTGATGTTGCGAAGGAAGTTGGTGGCGATCATGTAGAGGTCATCGGACTGATGGGACCTGGCGTCGATCCTCATCTATACAAAGCTTCGCAAGGAGATATTAGTAAGCTTGAGAATGCGGACGTGATTTTGTATGGAGGATTACATCTAGAAGGCAAGATGACAGAAATTTTCGAGAAAATGGCGAAGAAGAAAACCGTAGTTGCAGTGACGAAGAACATTCCAGAGCAGCAATTGAGAACGATCGGGGATGGAAATCATGACCCTCATGTATGGTTTGATGTTCAACTGTGGATGAGTGCTACGGAAACCATTCGAGATACGTTAATCGAGAAAGATCCTGAAAATAAAGCTGATTATGAAATTCAAGCTGACACCTATCTGAGAAAGCTTGAGGAGTTGGATCGCTATGCTAAGGAGCAGATTGCGACAATACCGAAGCAAGGACGTGTAATGGTTACCGCACATGATGCCTTTGGCTATTTTGGCGATGCATATGAGATTGAGGTTGTTGGCTTGCAAGGCATTAGCACAGCGGCTGAATATGGCTCGAAGGATGTCACTGGCTTGCGGGATATGTTGGTGGAGCGGGGGATTAAAGCCGTTTTCGTCGAGTCTAGCGTTCCTAAGAAATCAATCGAGGCAGTGATTGAGGGTGCCAAGAAGAAGGGGCATGACATTGTCATTGGGGGAGAGCTATTCTCTGATGCAATGGGGAAAGCAGGGACAATAGAAGGAACATATATTGGGATGGTTAGGCACAACGTGGATACAATCGTTAAAGCTTTGAAATAGGAAGGGGTAGAACTAAAATGCTAACTCGTAAAGAACATATATCGCCATTATCCGTAGACAATTTAACCGTTGCTTATCAGAAGAATCCAGTTCTAAGGAACATCACTTTTGAGGTGACTGAGGGTGAATTGATCGGAATTATCGGTCCTAACGGAGCGGGGAAATCAACGCTCATTAAAGCCATACTGGGTCTGCAGCCAACTCTTACAGGTCAGACTCTAGTGTATGGCAAGCCCTATAAGACACAACGGAAATTAATTGGTTATGTCCCCCAACGGGAATCGGTAGATTGGGATTTCCCTACGAATGCACTGGATGTCGTCATGATGGGCAGATACGGTCATCTTGGCTTGTTAAGACGCCCTGGTGCTAAGGAAAAGGCAATCGCGATGGAATGTCTAGCTAAGGTTGGGATGGCTGATTATGCTGGACGGCAGATTAGTCAGCTTTCAGGTGGACAGCAGCAGAGGGTGTTTCTTGCCCGTGCATTAGCGCAGGACGCTACTTTGTATTTCATGGATGAACCCTTCGCTGGAGTTGACGCAGCGACGGAGAAAGCGATTATTACTTTGCTCAACGAGTTGAAGCGACAAGGAAAAACAGTACTCGTCGTTCATCATGACCTGGCTACGGTTGAGCAATATTTTGATTCAGTAATGCTGCTGAACGGAGAACTCGTGGCGTTTGGCCCGACGAGAACAACCTTTACCGAGCAGCGACTTCAAGAAGCATACGGTGGAAGACTTACTTTTATTAAGAGTAGCCTTTCCGAGCAGACCGAACAGACCGAACAGACTGCCATTCTCTCGGGAACAGGACGGTGAGTGGGATGCTAAATCTATTTACCGATCCTAATTTACAATGGATATTGGTCGGGAGCATGCTGCTGGGATTAAGCACAGGGGTCATAGGTACGTTTGCTTATTTACGCAAACAAAGCTTAATCGGAGATACTCTCGCACATGCTGCGCTTCCCGGCATTTGTATCGCCTTTATGCTAACGGGTGTTAAATCCATAGCCTTCTTCATGCTTGGAGCCATAATATCTGGGATGATCGCGACAGTCGGGATCAGTTGGATTACTCGACATTCACGAATTAAACCCGATGCTGCGATGGGGATTGTGCTATCTGTCTTCTTCGGACTGGGTATCGTACTGCTCACACAAATTCAGCATAGCTCCTATGGGAATCAGAGCGGGTTAGATAAATTTCTCTTTGGCCAGGCGGCTTCAATGACAGCGAATGATGTATACACGATGATGGGTGTGGCGGTATTGCTCGTTATTGCTTGTGCTTTGCTATTCAAAGAATTTAAGCTGATCAGCTTTGATTCAGGCTACGCACGAGGACTCGGCTTTTCTGTGACGACTTTGGAGCAGCTTCTCCTATGGCTTGTTACGATTGCCGTCGTAGTTGGGATTCAGGCTGTAGGTGTTGTTCTCGTTGCGGCTTTGCTTATTACTCCTGCCGTAGCCGCACGATATTGGACGGATCGGCTTGGTATGATGACCATTCTCTCTGGCTTATTTGGCGCATTAAGTGGAGCGCTTGGGACCTGGATTAGTGCGGGGACGGAGAACCTGCCTACGGGCCCTTTAAGCGTGTTAACCGCAACGGCAATATTTGTGGCATCAGTGTTGTTCGGTCCCCGCAGGGGGCTCGTGGCAAAGCTCGTACGCCGTTATTCCGCCAAGCGGGATTGGGAGGCTGCTGAAAATGTCAAACAAGCAAGCGGCAGCCCTTCATCGAAGAAAAAGGAGGTGTCGGCATGAGTGGATTCTGGATTATGCTGACGGGCTCCTTAGTTGCAGCATGCTGTGGGATTCTCGGGTGTTTCCTAATCCTGCGCCGCATGGCACTCATAGGGGATGCGATAAGTCATTCCGTCTTACCGGGTATCGTTATTGCATTTCTAATTAGCGGCTCGCGAGATTCCTTCTTCATGTTGTTCGGAGCTGCAGTAATTGGCTTTGTTACCGTATTTCTTATCCAGCTGTTTCAGCAGAGCGGAGTACAGAGCGACGCATCGATTGGCGTCGTCTTTACCTCCATGTTCGCTGCAGGCGTTCTACTCATTAGCTTGAACGCCCAACATATTGATCTGGATTTGGACTGTGTTCTCTACGGAGAGATCGCATACGTTCAGTGGAACCAATTATCGGTAGGCGGCATGGAAGTGGGTCCCAAAGCCGTGTGGCTGCTTGGAATCACGTTGTTCATAATTGCGACGATTATTAGCTTGTTTTTTAAACAATTTAAATTATGTGCATTCGATCCTGCGCTAGCGGCAGCGATTGGAATACCGGTTGCGTTGTTCCATTATATCCTTATGGGCTTAGTATCGATGGCCACAGTAAGCTCCTTTGAAAGCGTAGGAGCCATTCTGGTCGTAGGATTACTTATTGTTCCGCCTTCGACAGCGTATTTGCTTACTGATCGATTAGGAAGAATGATTGGTTTGAGCCTCATTATTGGTGTCATTAGCTCAGTGGCCGGATATTACACTGCGGCTGTACTGGATGCATCGATTGCGGGATGCATGGTGTGTGTTGCGGGTGTGCTCTTCCTACTGGCGTTTCTTTTCTCACCTACGCAAGGACTTGTTACTCGGAAGCTACGTCATCGTGCATCTGTTACTCGTGAAGCTTATTAATATCCTATGATCCTAACGGTTGGACAGGTAACATCACTGTTCAGCCGTTTTTTTAAAATTTTAATTCCGGTGTCAAAATGTGATAGAATGACGTTAAATTGCAGAAGGTAGACGGCAGCAGGGAGTGAGTGGAGCTCGTGGCATATGAGATGGGGAAATATCGACTGTTAGCTTTAGATTTGGATGGTACTTTATTAAATGAACAGAGTGAAATTAGCGAATTGAACGCCAAATGGGTAAAGCATGCCGTTGAGGCAGGCGTTACGGTATGCGTGTCTACGGGACGTGGATTTGTTAGTGCACTTCCAATTGCTGAACAATTAGGCTTGGATACACCGATGATCACGGTTAACGGAGGCGAGATTTGGACGAAACCACATGATTTGCATCGTCGAATATTACTCGATGCGGATAAGGTTTTGAAGCTACATGCGTTAGCTGAGAAATATAAAGAGGTTTGGTTCTGGGGATACACGATAGAGGACATCTATAATAAGGAACGTTGGGTGGACGATACGCTCGCGAGAAAATGGCTGAAGTTTGGTTATTATTTCGAGGAAATCCCTGTCCTTAACGAAATTCTTAAAGAGATTCAAACCTGGGAAGGTCTTGAGATCACCAATTCTTCACCACACAATATTGAAGTTAATCCGCTAGGGGTATCCAAAGCAACCGCACTTATGGAAGTGTGTCAGATGTTAGGGTATGACATGTCCGAAGTCGTAGCTGTTGGGGATAGCTTAAATGATATCGCTGCGATTAGAGCCGCAGGACTTGGTGTAGCGATGGGCAATGCACAAGATGAAGTTAAGGTTGCTGCAAATGTCACAACAGGAAGCAATCAAGAGAACGGTGTTGCACAGGTCATTCAAAACTATGTGCTAAGGACGTGATTTTTAGTGGACATATTGGGCTGGCTGCTCATTGTGGTTTTATTCGCAGTGGGGATGGCTGGAGCCATTTTTCCGATTTTACCTGGAGCATTGGCTATTTATGCTGCTTATTTTGTTTATGGGTGGTTTTTCTCGTTTGAGCCGTTTGGTTTTTGGTTTTGGAGTATTCAGACGGTTATTGTCGTTATCTTATTCGTGGCTGATTATGCGGTCAATGCTTGGGGAGTCAAGAAATTCGGTGGCTCTAAGGCTTCCGTTATCGGGAGCACGATCGGAATATTAATTGGTCCATTCGTAATCCCCGCATTTGGACTTATCATCGGACCTTTCGCGGGAGCCGTTATTGGAGAGATCATTCACGGTTCATCCGTAGATCGTGCCTTGAAGGTAGGCTGGGGCTCACTCGTCGGTTTATTCAGCAGCACGATCGTTAAGATCCTGTTGCAGGGTGTGATGATCGCTATATTCATTATCTGGCTAGTTGCTAATTAACCGACAGGAGCGATGGATTATGGTTCGCGTAACCGTATGGAATGAATATAAGCATGAGCAAATTCATGATGAAGTACGAGAGGTTTACCCGAAGGGGATTCATACCGTAATTGCCGAAGGCTTGGAGGAAGCGGAGCAGGGTTTCGTTATTCGAACGGCAACCCAGCCTGAACCAGAGCACGGATTGACACAAGAGGTTCTGGATAACACAGACGTGTTGATCTGGTGGGGCCATATGGCTCATGACGAAGTAGACGACAACATCGTGAACAGGGTACATGAACGTGTCATGAATGGTATGGGGTTAGTCGTCTTGCATTCTGGACATTTTTCAAAAATTTTCAAGAAGCTGATGGGTACGGGCTGTGATCTGAAATGGCGCGAAGCGAACGAGAAAGAACGGATTTGGACTGTCGATCCTTCTCATCCTATTGCCGAAGGCATTCCAGAATATTTCGAACTTAAGCCAGAGGAAATGTATGGTGAGCACTTTGATATTCCAGCACCAGACGAGCTCATATTCGTCAGCTGGTTTGAAGGCGGGGAAGTATTCCGCAGTGGCTGTACTTTCCGTCGAGGCCAAGGGAAAATTTTCTACTTCCGCCCTGGGCATGAGACCTTCCCTACTTATTACCATCCATTAGTGCGTCGTGTAATCGCTAATGGTGTGAAGTGGGCAGCTCCGTCCGGTATCGCACGTCCTGTGCGTGGTCATCATCAACCGCTTGAACAGATTCAATAAATGATTCCACTAATTATTCCTAAAGAGGGTTCCCTTGAAAAAAGACACGTTACTTAAAAGCACGCTCATTCTTGCGGCCGCCGCACTTGTAGCCAGAGCGCTGGGTATATTCCAGCGAGTTCCACTTGATTATCTAATGGATGATCTAGGAAACATTTATTACAACAACGCGAATGGAATTTATTTGCTGTTGCTGATCGTGGCGACAGCGGGTATCCCAAGTGCTGTAAGTAAGATGGTATCCGGACGTTATGCCGTCGGTCGCGTAGAGGAAGCACAGCAAGTATATCGAGCGGCGCTATTATTCGGAGCCGTTGCAGGCGTCATTATTACGATCGGACTGTGGCTCATCGCTCCGTTTATCGCACAATCAATTATTAAAGAACCTCAGGCAGCGTCAGCGATTAGGGCAATAGCTCCTTCTTTGCTATTGTTTCCGATAATCGCGATGATGAGAGGGTATTTTCAAGGGCGTCAGTTCATGACTGCAGGCGCAATCTCGCAAATTATGGAACAAATATTGCGTGTATTCGCTGCTGTGGTTATTGCCTTTGCTATGTTTTCTATGGACAAGACAGACCAACAAGGTATCGCTTCAGGGGCTTCGTTGGGGAGTGTATTTGGAAGCATCGGGGCTTTCGCGGTCATGCTCTATTATGCTCGCAAACTAAAGTCTAGCGACCGTATTGAGCCGCAAGTCCAGATGGATAACTCGCGGAAGCTACGTTTACGCTCGATTTACAAAGAACTGTTTAGCTTATCTATTCCGATTGTGATGACAGCCATTACCGTTCAATTGTTGTATACGATGGATAACTTTATGATCAAGTCTCTGACTGTTGGCCATTACGATTTAGCGACGATTAATCACTGGGCAGCCGTATATGGAATGAATGCACAATCCATCGCAGGCATTCCCGTTATTCTCGCTGTAGCTTTAAGCCAATCCATTATTCCGATTGTTTCCTCTGCACATGCAACAGGCGACCATCAGAAGGTTGGACATCAAGCATCGCTAGCGGTCCGGATTGCTCTCTATAGCGGAATGCCAGTTGTGCTGATGCTAGGAATTGGCGCTTATAGTGTTAACGGCCTTCTATTTGAGAAAGCAACCGGAAGCGCGATCGTGGCCATGCTAACCCTCGGTACATTGTTCCAGATTGGTATGATGATCACAAACTCCATCCTGCTGGGTATCGGAGAACCAAAAAAAGCGACGATACACGCATTAACGGGTGTACTTATTAAAGTCATATTAAGCTTCTCACTTGCTCCCTTTTTCGGAGTATATGGAATCATAGCTGCAACAACCGTATGTTTTATCTGGGCGCTTTCGTTCAACATTCTTAGCTTGCGCAAGAGGTCCAAATTCAAGCTCCTTGGAAACAAATGGATCCCTTTCCTGATGACAACGGGGATTGTCGCAGCTGTGCTTGCTTTAGTAGAATGGGCGGTATTAGCCATTTGTGATGGGCTTCCGAACAAGCTGGCATTTTTCCTCTCCTGCGCGGTAATGGGAGCGGTTCTAATCGTGCTCTATCCGGCTCTACTTGTGTTCTTGAAGGTTGTAACAGCAGAGGAGATCGCAACTTACCCTCGCCCTGTACGCCGGCTGCTAGCGCCTTTCATGAAGCTTCGTTCAAGAAGCACTGCTGTCTGAAGCTTATTCTGACTTAAGAGATGCTCGTGAGTCATATCGATTACGCGAGGTAATCTTATCGATCTCAAATAAGACATCACCTCTATGTTGTGAAACCAATCCTTTTCCTTGGTGGATTTATAGGGCTGATCTGGCCAAGCTTCCGAGAGCGAGGGACTTAGCCACATCGAAGAGAATGACTGACCGGCGGAACTGTCCCCTTTATCGGGCTTTCCGTCGGTTTTTTCTTTTCTGAGTTTTCGGAAGCGTTGGGGCCAATAATCTGCACGAGACCCCGTATGTATAATGCTCTCAGCGAACAAAGTTGTTTCCTTCAGCACCTGTGGATAGCCAAAGAGCATCCCGTACAAGCTTTTTCCAAATTCGATTCTCTCCTGTAAGTCTGTGAAATTTTCTAACACCCTTCCGACTAGCCGCTGTGAATTTCCTTCTCTTGTCGATTTCACTTCCCCTATCGGAAACACAATCTGGTTCAGTTGTAACAGTGGTAAGCTTCGAAAAGACAAGCTGTCGAAAACATTACGACGAAAATGGGTATCCTCCACCACTCTCGATTGGATGAAATGCTGTTCGTTGATAATGAGAGCTTCAGTAAGGGGGACGGCATTTCCATCGGACCAGAATTGGTTCCAGAAAGGGATCATGAAGGAGGAAACCCCAAAATGAGGAAGGAGATGGAAGAGATTTCGCTTCGTTCGTTGGCTCTCTACATACAAACAAAGCTGAGGATAGGCATCGCCAAATATAAGGGAGTTACACGCCTCTAACATTTCGAAGGTTGAAGTGATGAGTTCGTTGTCCATTAACTGAGGCAGCCACTCTCCTCGGAGGTCCGTCATGCTCCAGCCTCCATTGCGAGATACCATGTGGGCGAGGAACGCCCATTGAAGCTCAGGATAGAACCTGTAAACCTCCCAGTAGGCGGCGGTACGAGTAATATTATTACGATTGAACTGAACCGTCATCTCGTTGATTTTTGAACATATTTGCTCATCGATTTGTGTCATAGGGCTACAGTTAGAATGTTTCTTTGCTGAGTGGAATAGGCTTGTGAAGTGCTTAACCCTTTCTGGATGAATAATGAGCGGGGTGGAGGACCGAGTCAGTCTATAGCTGATCTGTAAGCTATTGATCTTTCCTACCCAGCTCGTTATGAATTGCCCAGGCATTTGTAGAAGGGTGGACAACCCTTTCCTTGAATTAAGCGTGTTCTTCAACTTGGATATACTCCTTCACGGCCTATGATGGAATGGGGGATAGGGCAGGATTTCCAATTTGCTTGTCGAAATTAATGTGTTGCAGTACAAATCATTAATGAAATCATAGATAAATTCAGGATAAGGGAGAGGGATTGTTCGTGAGAAAAGGGTCTTTTAAGAAGCTTGGGGTTTTATTATGTGCGTTAACGCTCGCTATTATCGTGGGTTGCCAATCGATTGCTGGATTTAACTTGAACAATATGATTTTGAATCAGCTGGATGTTACTCAGCAGGAACAATCTCAGCAATTTGAGCTAGAAGTGGAGTTAAACGAGAAGGTATTGTCCGCTGAAGGAGCGGAAATTACGGATATCATTAATGCGTTTCGTAAAGTGACTTTGAATATTACTCATTCCAAGCGGGATGATAAGGGCAACCAATGGATGACGGGAGTTCTCAGCTTTGGCAAAGGAGATATTCCATTTACCTTCCATTTGGATTCGAAGGCACTGAGATTCGACGTAGGAGGCGCTCACCGTCCACTTATCGTAGAAATTCCCGATATGAACAGCTTACTCGGTACGGATGTAGAAGAAGGAGTATCGGGAGCTAATATGCAACAAGCGATTATGGAAACGGTAAGACCGCTCCTCAAGAACATCGCTTCTTATTTGGTGAAGAGTGCTCCGAATCCTCCGGTTCTGAAGCTCGAAAGAGTTACTTTGCCAGTGCACGGTGTAACAACGAGTTTAACGAAGGTGCATGCGGAATTAAATGGGGAGCAGCTAGGTGAGCTGATTCCAGTCTTTATCGACAACCTCATTCAAGATAAGGATGGGCTACGTTCAACATTGCATAGTATTCTGCAATGGATAGAGGAGCTACCACCAGAGCTTAAACAGGCATTTGGAGATGATGAGCTTTTTGCAGAGGAACTAGATAGCGATACGTTCGTTGAAGAAGGCTACAATGCAGTGCTCTCAGCTTTATCTGATGCTAAAAAAGAAATTGATGAAGCTCGGATGGATGATGAAGAGTGGCAGGAAGTGTTTGATAAAGGAGTTACGATGTCAGCAGATCTATTTGTTGACGATTCCTTACATCTTCGCAAGTCTGCGGTTGAGATTAATATCGCCCCTGCTATTTTTTCAGAGGGAGATAGTCCTTTGAAGAGCATTAAAATTCGCAGTAATAGCGAGATGTGGAACGTGAATGGAAATGTCGAGATTCCTGCCGTTAAGATCCCTCTCAATGCTTTGACTATAGGCGAATTGGCCGATTTCGAACCGTATCAGACTCTGAGGTTGTTTGATGAGAATTCAGTCGTGTACAAGGTGCTGAAAAATGACTTTCAAGTGGATGATCAGAGCTTCGAGCTAAGTAACGAATGGGGAATTCCGTTCTACATTGATTCTAACGATGTGACTTATGTACCACTAAGGGCGACGATGGACAATTTCGGGGTGAAACTAAACGCTCCTTCCGCGAATGGAGAAATCGGCTTCTACGACCGCGCAACGGAGCAAGCTATTGTTTTCCAGACGGGTTCGACGAAAGCTACTGTGAATTCGAAATCGGTTACTCTTGCACACAAGGTTGAAAACGATGGACTGTATACCTATGTGTCTGCAGATGACCTCTTTGGTCTTCTTCATGCCCAGTACTCAATCACTGAGGACTTAAGTGGAGGTCTTGTGATTGAGGTTACAAGAGACTTATAATAACGTTAAGTTGAGTTATCTACGGAGGTGCAGACAGAAGATGCAACGCATTACAGACGAAGTAAAGTTTCGTGAGCTAGTAGGGGAGGACCGGTTAACGGTCGCAATTTTCAAAACAACATGGTGCAAGGACTGCCATTTCATTGATCCATTCATTGCTGAGGTTGAAGCGGCTTATGCAGATCGTTTAACGATGGTGGAAATCGATCGAGACGATATGGAGAATCTATGCAGCGAGCTTAATATTCTCGGAATCCCAAGCTTCATTGCCTTCAAGCAAGGTCAGGAGCTCGTGAGGTTTGTAAGCAAGCTTCGCAAAACACGCGAGGAAATCGAGCAATTCCTTGACCGAGCTGTTGAAGTAGCAAGTGCTCTAGAGAGTAAATAAAGCGAAGACTTCATCAAATAGGACCGGTGGCAGATGGATGTAAATCCGTGCCTCGGTCTTTTGCTTGCTTCGCCTGAGTTAGGGGCTGCGGCATAGGAACATTACATGAGATTGTCACAATCTAAGGCTTTGATATGCTGTTCACAGTTTGATCATGGAATTGGTTGTTGGGGTTGGGTATAATGGGTATTGGCTCCTAGCGCCTACTTTCACAAGAAATCGGGGATGGGCATGACTTTTCAAAAATATCGTTTATTAGCTTTAGTGACTTGTATCGGCATGTTCTTAGTGCTCATTGCAGGCGTTCTTGTTACAAATACGGATTCTGGTCGCGGCTGCGGTTCGGACTGGCCATTATGTCATGGGAAATTCGTACCTGCTTATACCGTTGAATCCATGGTGGAATATAGTCATCGGATGATTAGTGGGATTGTGGGTCTTCTTGTTGGTGCGACTTATTTAGTTACTCGCTTCTGGAAACCAGCTCGTAAGAAGGAAAATCTTCTTTATGCAGGTGGTGCGTTGCTCTTTACCGTGATGCAAGCTGGACTTGGAGCAATGGCAGTTGTGTGGGAGCAGTCTTCGCTTGTATTGGCGCTCCATTTCGGAATTTCCTTGTTTGCCTTTACATGTACATGGCTATTGTATGCTCTTGTTAAACGGCAAACTCAGCCGCTATCGACTCAGGAAAGCACTAACCATGCGAAGGTCAGGCCTCCTGCAGCGGTTACCTTGCCGAAGGGGCTGTTCCGCAGCATCATAGCTTTGCTCGTGTATTGTTATGGGGTCATTTATTTGGGGGCGTATATTAGACATACGGAGTCTGGTGGCGCATGCGATGGCTGGCCATTATGTAATGGTGAAGTCATTCCTGAGTTAACTGGAACGATCGGAATTGCCTTTGCCCATCGATTAGCAGCCTTATTGGTGTTAGTGCTAGTCCTTATTCTTGTGATTTATATTCGTAAAACAGTTGGAAAGACTTCCGAATTGGCCTCTATTGCCAATAAAGCTCTGATATTAGTTGTTCTACAAATATTCAGCGGGGGACTACTCTCGTTTACCCTTAGCAATGAGGATGTCTATATCTTCACAGGGTTAATTCATACGATCATCATTTCTGCACTCTTTACAATGCTTGTATTATTGGCGATTCGAACACGTCAATTATCACATGAATAATTTAGGTATGTTTAAGAGACGGCGAATGCTCAATGGTTGTCAGTTGAGCGCGTCGTCTCTTTTACGTTACAATACAATTATGATGTTGGAGTAGTTGCGACAATCTGCAATGTAGTAGGAGGAGAAGCTTTGCTAAGAATGTTGTTCGGAGAAGAGCCAAGAGAGTGGACAGGAATGGCTCTCGATACTGTACAATCGATTGAACAATTCACTTCGCAGGCTTCTAAGCTAGCTGAACGATACCCGGAGCAATCCTCGAAATATCGTACTTATGCGATTTGGGCGGAGGGGCTACTCCGATCGATGGATGAGCTCGAACAAAGCTATTATGCTGCGAATCGTTATGCGGGACTCATTAAGCATACCTACGTGGACGAGCTGTCCTATAAGGATCAGCTTAATTATTACAGGCATGTGTACTACGATAAGAACGCCTATATTCGTGTATTTGCGTTATTAGATAAGCTTGGAACATTGCTTAATCAACTACTTGATCTTCGAACGGAGCGATATAAATCTCGGTTTTCCTATTTTACGATGCTTCGGAACTTGCGGGAAAATCAGCTGCACTCACAATTAATGAAGCCGCTTACGGAGCTGAAGGAACGCCATCAAGGAGCCATGAATCGACTCCGGGATCGTAGAAATTTAGAAATTCACCAGATGAATGCAGAGCTTAAGGATGATCTTACTCAAAAGCTCGCAAACCTAGGAAGCCGTCATACCCTTGAGGATTTGATTGCTAATATGGCAGATTTAGACCAAGCTTGGAAAATGAGTTTGGGATCTTTAAATGAGTCTTTTCAATTTGCCTGCAAGTGGCTTCGTAAGATGGAATAAGCGAGAGTCGGGGATGGGGGAAGCGTGTGAAGCTGTTAGGCAGAACGGCGTTAATAACCGGAAGTGCCAAAGGTTTAGGGCGTCGCACAGCGTTTGAGCTGGCATCGAATGGCTGTGATGTCGCCATTAACTATGTGACGAGTCGTGATGAAGCTGAGCAGCTTGTCGAAGAGATTGTGTTAATGGGACGCAAGGCGTATGCAGTGCAAGCAGATATTGCCAAAGCGGAAGATGCCGAAAGACTCGTCTCGGAAGTTGAGAAGAGGCTTGGTGGTGTGGATATTCTTATTAACAATGCAGGACCATTTATCCGTGAACGTCGATTATTCGCGGATTATAAGACAGAGGATATTCATTATTTAATGAATGGTAATCTTGTTGGAACGATGCTGATGGATCACCGAGTATTACCTGGGATGAGAAGCCGACAATGGGGAAGGATCATCCATTTTGGATTCGGTCATGCTTCTGAAGCGCGTTCGTGGCCTCATCGTGCTGTGTATGCTGCTGCAAAGGTAGGTCTTGTATCGTTCACGAAGACACTTGCTGTTGAAGAAGCAGCGAGTGGAGTCACTGTGAATATGATATGTCCAGGAGATATTCGTGGGGGGAATAAAGAAAAAAGCATTGTAGATGTTGCAGGTGTTCTAGATGATGAATCGCCGCGTGGCCGACCTGGAACAGGGGAGGACGTCGCCCGCATGATCGCGTTTCTCTGTATGCCAGAGTCAGATTTCATTACGGGAAATACGATAGACGTATCAGGTGGGCTAGATCCGATTAGGACGCATTTGAAAAGATAACAAAAAGGCCCTGCCATAGGGCAGGACCTTTTCAAATTCTGAAGATGAAGAAAATCAGAACACTTGAACAACTTCTTGAATGCCTTCGACTTCTTCCAGCAATGCGCGCTCGATACCTGCTTTAAGCGTGATCGTGGAACTTGGACAACTACCGCATGCACCCATTAGGCGCAATTTTACGATACCGTCTTCAATGTCGACCAATTCAACGTCTCCGCCGTCGCGTTGCAAGAACGGACGCAATTTATCGAGAACGTCGATGACTTCATCATACTGTGTGCTTGGAGCATTTGTACTCATAATCATCCACTCCTTTCAAATTCTATTATAGTACAAAAAGTCAGGTTTTCAAACAGACGCTTGTTAGCATTTTGCTTAAAGAAAGGATGATATGGAACTTATGCATATCGTGGAGTACTGTACAAGCAATACGCATCACGGTACAGAGCAAATTATTGAAAAATTGGAACTAGTTCCTGACATAGAAGTTATTGAATACGGCTGCTTGGGCAATTGTGGAGAATGCTACTTATCTCCGTACGTGCTTGTAAACGGTGAGAGTGTAGTCGCAGAAACGGCAGATCAGCTTTATGATCTAGTGCTGGAAGCCATTAAGAACCAAGAGCTTGAACAAGCTGCGTTAGATAAGTTACTTGATGATCTTTAACCGAAGTGACGTTTGCTTTTCCAGAGCACTCCACTCTTGAGCATTCGAGGAATTCGACCGAGTAGTGGAGTTGCTCCCATTAAACCGAATCCAGCTTTTTTACCAAGAGAACCAAGCACGCCCTTAAGCTTAATATGGGATAGCTTCGGTTCTTTGTTGTCCCAACGGGCACGAATGATCTCAGCAACCTGCTTGCCTTGAGCTCCAGCTAGCTGTGCACTAGGGGAGAATGGCTGGCTGGAGCAATCGCCGATGACATAAACTTGAGGAGCATCGGGAAGCTCGTGCAATTCATTAACGATTAGACGGCCCTGTGGGTCCTTAGGGAGCTCCATACGCTGGACGAGCTCCACGGGCTGAATTCCTGCTGTCCATACGGTTACGTCCGTGAGAATGGGCTCCTGACCGTTGTGGATGACACCTTGCTCAAGAGAGGTAATTCCGATGTGTGAACGCATCTCAACATGATGCTCACGGAACCAGTCAGCTACATAAAGCTGAAGTTTACCAGGGAATGCTGACATTACGCTGTTGCCTCTATCGAGTATGCGAATATTAATATCCGCACGACTTTCCCGTAATTCCGCAGCCAATTCAACTCCGCTTAAGCCACCACCAACAATTGTTAGTTGGCCGTAAGGACGAATATCATTAATTTGCTGGAATGTACGGCGAGTTGACGAAAGCGATTGTATACTGCAGGAATAATCGGAAGCACCAGGGATGCCATGGTAGTTGTCTGAGCAACCAAGAGCGATGACTAAGGAGTCGTAAGCAAGAGGCTCTTGATCTGTAATATGCACAAGCTTTTGTTCTAAATCTAGATCGGTCACTTCACCGTACACCATTTGTAGTTGGGGATGCACGGGGAAATTTACACGGATTTCCAAATCGGATACTGTTCCTGCTGCTAAAGCGTAGTATTCGGTTTTAAGTCCTTGGTAAGGCATCCGATCCACGAGAAATAATTGAGCATCCTTCGGCAGGTGCTCCAGCAGTTCCTGAACGACCATTAAGCCGCCATAACCGCCACCTAAGATTACGACCTTACTCATGTAATGAACTCCTTTAGCATTGAATAGCTTTATACGTTTAGTATGACACAGAAGAGCCCCCGTCTACCCGACGGGGAACTCGATTTTACTCGTATATTTTCATTTCATTGTAGAAAGTATCACGTTCAACAGGGATGCGTCCAGCGCCTTTAATTAACCAAACCAAGTCCTCGCGGGTAATGCCGTCTGGTGTTAATGCACCAGCTGCATGGCTGATCTTCTCACGGACAATTGTTCCGTGAGCATCAGAAGCACCCATTGTAAGCGCGATTTGTGTTAATTGGGTTCCAATGTTAATGAAATAGGCTTTAATGTGTTGGATGTTATCGAGCATCAAGCGGCTGATCGCTATCGCCTTCAGATCGTCATAAGCCGAGTTTCTACGACGTATGCTCGCTTTAGGACTAATTGGCTGCATGGATAGCGGGATGAACACCTGGAAACCGTTCGTTTCATCCTGTAGATCCCGGATGTGGAGCATGTGCTGCACTCTTTCCTCCAAGGATTCTATCGAACCATACAACATGGTTGTATGCGTGCGTAAGCCAAGCTGATGAGCCGTACGATGAACGTCAAGATACTGCTGGATATTGGCTTTATTAACCCGCATTTTTTTACGATATTGATCGGATAAAATTTCAGCGCCTCCACCCGTTAAGGTTTCTAATCCATTCTCAATGAGACGTTCTAACACTTCCTTGTAGCTTAAGCCGGAAATTCGGGAAAAGAAGTCGATTTCTGCAGCGGTATAAGCTTTCATCGTTACATTTGGATATTTTTCCTTCAGGGCACGAATGGACTCCACATAATAATCAAAAGGAACAGTAGGATTATGTCCGCCGACGATGTGGAATTCGCGGACGCCCGGATGAATATGCTGCTCCACGTAATCGATCATTTCTTGTGGGGATAACGTATAAGAGCCTTCTTGCCCTTCATCCTTGCGAAAATTACAAAATGCGCAATGTGCTTCGCAAACATTAGTGAAATATAAGCTCATGTTTTCAATAAAATAAACCTTTTTACCATTTTTCTTCAAATTAACCTCGTTGGCTAATTGTCCGATCGTTAGCAAATCATCAGAGCGGTAGAGGAAAATGCCATCATCCAGGGATAACCTTTGACCATTTCTGACTTTTTCGGCGATTTCCGCCATTTGGCGATCGGGGTGCGTCGTAACAAGTGTCATGACATCCGCCTCCTGTAACCCTTCATAGGGTACTCGTACTTAAAAGTGCAATAGTGTAGCAATAATGTTTGTGAAAAAAATAACTTAGAAGGTTTGCAGACAAACCACAAGATGAATAACTCTAAACATTATAAACCTCATCATAAACCTCGGCAACTGTAAAAGTAAACGTATAAAAGATAACTGAATAGGGAATGAACTTGAATAATAAGAAAATTATGGTTATATTAATGAAAATATCGAACAAGGCGGTGTATTCAACTGAAACCGGAGATTTTACCACTGAGCGAGCTGGAAAAACTGGACGAAGCAGAAAAGATTCAAACGCTTCAGCAGTATCGGGCGGCCTATACCATTAAAGACTTAAGTCATGCTTGGAAACTATCCAATCCGATTCAATATTATATGTGGCTGAAGAAACAAAGAATTTATGAGCAAATCGTGAGACGTGCAGATAAATTCGAGCCATCAAAAGAATGGAAGAGAATGCAAGAGTTAGAGGCGCGTGATTTGGATCGGGGAGATCGGGGTCGGATACGCGACTTGTCTGCAGATCAATTCCGCTATGCCTTAGATACCGATTCAACAGGACCAGAGCTAGCTATGGTTTTCCGACGCTTAGCTGATTTCTTGCATAATGAGAAGGGTCATTTTCGTTGTCGGATCGAGCTTAAAGCAATTGCTCAGCAAATTGCAGGCGATACCTCTCTTGAGGCATGAGACTCTCTGGAGTATACTTAGGGAGAGATCAAGCAGCGAGTAGCTAACGATCCATCCGCACAACTTGCGTATGAAGACGTTGCTCGCAATTTGGGAGGGAATCATCGATGGTAAACATAAGCGAGTCAGCTACAGGTAAAATTCAAGAAATGTTGGCTGCAGAAGAAAGCCCGAATTTGTTCCTACGCATTGGAGTCCAAGAAGGCGGATGCAGTGGTTTTTCATATGGCATGGGATTCGATGATGAGACTCATGATGGCGATAAAGAGTTGGAAATTGGCGGAGTTAAAGTCGTCGTTGACGGCGATAGCATGAAATATTTGAACGGCCTGGAGATTGACTGGAAAGAATCCGCCATGGGCGGAGGCTTTACGATCAATAACCCGAACGCAACTGCAACTTGCGGCTGTGGCTCGAGCTTCAGAACGGCAACAGAAGCGGGCAACCCTGCTGCTGATCCTTGCTAAAGCCTGCTATAAGAAATTAAAGCGGCTCGGTTTGATTACGGTAAGTAGCGGAAATAATCGCTAGGGTACCGGAGTCGAGCCGCGCCTTTTTTGTGTTTAGCGTGTCATTATTTTTCACCGACTAGTTTGAATTTTCCAGACGTCGTATCTCCGATGTCGTGGTATTCTATTGATAGGAACACATTTTTGTCTTTCCATTTCGGTAAGATGCTGGTGCTTTTTCGTGCCATCCTGTAATATTCTTTTACTTCTGCAACAATCTCCTCACCCTTCGTGCGAAGTTCATTATCTGTTAAGTTAAATTCGCCGTCCCCTTTGTATAAAGATTCTTTTCCCCTAAGCATTCTTATTGTTATCAAAACTTCAAACGTCTCATCATCGGGATCGAATAGTAAATGCAGTTTGTCTACTATGAATTCGTCTGTAGATACTAAAGACTCCGCTCCATGCTGTACCATCTGTAATGCGGACATTTTGGACATAAAGGAAATGCCCTTCTTGTAGTCGGGTGTAAATACAGCATCTCCTTTCATTGTTTCGATAGAACTACTCATTTGTTTGAGTTGTGTTTTCATTTTTACCTTATCAATATACAGAAATATAACAAAATAAAAGGAGAGTGCCGCCAGAGAGAGAGCAATAATTGAGATAATACGGTAAGCCTGCAATTGGGAATTTAAGTGTGAACGCTCTGCTTGCTGCTCCAAAATATAACCTCCATACATAAATTGGGTATAAAAACCAATAATTCGACATGATCCAATTAAATCCTCCAATATTACATTATGTGCTTTAATAATTACCTGAAAAAGGGACGAATAGCGAAGAGTAACAACCGAATGAAAAACGAAGTAACATCTTCAATAAATAGGATGTAGCAGGCGAAATCAAATTACTGAAATCTGTGGGTGAAAGTGGTAGGTTTTCCAAATGTGCTAACATTTTCTTAATAGTTTTCCGTTAACTTCCCAAAAACTATCCAGCTATGATAGAGGGAGAATACGATAATTGCGTATATTCTATTCCAATGAATGTTCTCAACGGAGGGATTTGCGATGCACTGCAATGTAAGAATAATTAAGAAAAGGATCGAATATTTGCGCAAGGAGATGATATTGACCTTTATCCAGAATGGTGCAGATACGAGTCATCCTGAAGTGTTACATCTTTCTCAGTTGCTCGACAAGCAGCTTAACTGCTATGAAGAGTGCTTGAGAGTTCAGAAGCATGGAAAAGGCTTTGTAAAGAGGATGACTTGGAGTCAGCAGTTAGGCTGACTTTGAAATAAAGGCACATTTCCAGCGTCATCCATCCAAGAACCTGTCCGCCTTGTAGAGTATGTATAAGTATACCCTCAGGAAAGGAGCCTCATTGGATGGAGGTTACGATAAGTCGGCAGTTGGCCAGCAAGTGGCTGAAAACGAATGCATTGCTTACCAATCCTTATATTGCACGGCATATCCCATCTTCGCGATTGTTTACTCCGACGAATCTTCGAGTAATGATCTCGAGATTCGGGATGGTCGTCGTGAAGCCGGTTTGTGGTGCAGGAGGGATCGGCGTCATTAAAGTCGAAAAAATAGGCAGAGCATACAAGCTCACGCATAAATCGAATACACGTACGTTCTCTAGCTTTGACGGACTAATACGTGCATTGAACGCAACCCGTCGAAAACGGGCTTATTTAATTCAAAGAGGTATTCACCTTGCAAGGATTGGTGGAAGGCCTATTGATTACCGAGTCAAATATGTCAAAGGAAATGGCATGTGGACTTATCGTTCAATGGTAGGTCGATTAGCTAAACCAGGGCTGTTCGTGACGAATCTTTGTCGGGGTGGCACTCAGATGACGGCTGCCCAAGGAATTCGTCGTTCTTTGTCCTCGAAACTTGTGAGTGCGAAAAAACGCGAAATGCGACAATTGACGAATGCCGCAACCACGCTATTGGAAAGCCGTTATCCGGGTGTTGGGCATCTAGGGTATGACTATGGAATCGACCGAAACGGACATGTTTGGATACTTGAAGTCAATACACGACCGCAGTAACTTGCTAGATGCGACAATGTTTTCTATAGAAACCTCTAATTGAATATTTTGCGGTTATGAAAGTTATTTATGCGGAGCTTTAAAATGGATTCAATAACAATCTGTGTATAACTTCATCCACAAAACACACATTGTAAACAGTGGCTTTTTGGCATTTTTCAACAATTTACTCACACCTTGTGCACACTCACCTGTGGATAAGGTGTGAGCTTGTCCACAAAGTTGAGGACATGCTATGATGCTTTCACAAACCTCACCAAATGAATGAAAGGGTGTGTGAATCATGTTACCTCAACTACCAGATGATATGTTGCTGGATGCTTACCGTAGTGCGCTTCGTTTGCAATTGGAAAAGGACTTTGTACGGATGCTGCGATCCGAGATTCGAAGAAGAAATCTGTTCGTACTGGAAGAGCGGGTATTTTAGATATGCCAGGTGTTAATTTCGATTGTAAATGGAGTATGACAGGCGACGCAGCGAACGGTATGCTGGCAAAGGGTCTCATCAGTGATTGTAAGAGCATCTCCTTTGGCGAAGAGAATGGGTTCATAGGGAGAGTAAGGGCCATCCCAATCGCTCCAACGACCTTCATCTTCGGCAGCGGAGCCACAATTCGGACAAGAAACTTCTAGGGGGCTCAGAGCATTGCAAATCGGACAAATCAAAAGGGCATCCTCCTTAGTCACCGGAGTTATTCCGGGTTACTAAGGTAGGATGCCCTTTGATTACAATTTCATATTGCTACTGTGACCAGGAGATAGCTTAGCAGCTGGATCCACATATACTTTGGCATTATTGATTGCTGTTGGAGCTTCCCCGAATCCGACGGCTATGAGCTTGAGCTTCCCCGCATAGCTTGTAATATCTCCGGCAGCGAAAATGCCAGGAATACTCGTTTCCATTCGAGAATCTACAATAATAGAACCGCCTTCTATATGAAGACCCCACTCCGAGATCGGACCGAGAGAGCTTACAAATCCGAAGTTGATAATCACTGAATCGACTTCATGGACGGATGTTACACCAGATTTAACATCTGTAAGCGTGACATGAGTGATTTTATCTTCCCCTTGGAGATCAGTAATCTCTGTTGGCGTTATCACTTTGACTTTAGATTGCATGAGCAATTCAACACTATGCTCATGCGCTCGGAATTTATCACGCCGATGGATTAATAGAACTTCCTCAGCGATGGGCTCAAGCATAAGCGCCCAATCCAACGCGGAATCTCCACCGCCACTAATCAGAACCTTTTGGCCACGGTAACGCTCCAAATCACTGACGAAGTAATGAAGATTGGATTTCTCATATTGTGCGGCTTGCGGTAATTCCAATCGACGGGGCTCGAAAGCGCCAACGCCAGCGGTAATAATAACGGATCGTGCATGATGAGTGCGCTTATCGGTAATAATTTCAAAGATGTGATCATCGATCTTGCTTACTTGTGTTACTTTTTCTTCTAAGTATATCTGAGGTTGAAAATGATCCATCTGCTGCTTAAGGTTATTGACTAGCTCTTGAGCAGTTACTTTCGGAAATCCAGCAACATCATATATATATTTCTCAGGATACAACGCTGCTAGCTGACCTCCAAGTTGAGGCATACTTTCAATTATACTGACTGACATTTGTCGAAGACCGCCATAGAATGCTGCGAACATTCCAGCGGGGCCTCCGCCAATGATGGCGACATCCACATTTACAGCAGGTTCGTTAGACTGATTCAAAGGGTGACACCTCCGTTTATAAGCCTTATTGTAAAGGAACTAAACGTATTCATTATAAACTTGACGAACAAGCATGAAAAGGACTTTGTAAAGATGTCCAAATATATTCGTGAAAAAGAACCTTGAAAATTGTTGGAAAAGCCTATATGATCAAATCTGTAGATCTCCGGTATGTGACATAACGGAGAACATTGTGTAAATTTTCACAAACTAAACACACATAGGGATTGGATGGGATCATCAATGAGCAGTATACCGAAAATTGTTATCCTTGGAGCAGGCTATGGCGGTGTGTTAACCTCGCTTCGGCTGCAAAAGGAGTTAAACTATAATGAAGCGGATGTAACCCTAGTCAATAAACATGACTATCATTACATCACGACTCATCTGCATATGCCGGCAGCGGGTACGGATAACCCGGAAAATGCACGAGTCAACATCTCCAAGCTGATTGATGAATTTAAAATCGACTTCGTTAAATCGACAGTTGTACAAATTCGTCCTCAAGATCGCAAAGTTATTCTGGAAGATGGCACACTTTCTTATGATTACTTGATCATTGGTCTTGGTGGCGAGTCGGAAACTTTCGGAATTCCTGGACTAGGCGATTATGCAATGAACATTCGGAGTATCAACTCTGTTCGCTTAATTCGTGAGCATATTGAATATCAATTCGCACGCTTCAAACGTGAGCCACACCGTACAGATTATTTGACTTTCATTGTCGGTGGCGCAGGATTTACAGGAATCGAATTTATTGGTGAGCTTGCGGATCGTATTCCAGAGCTTTGCAAACAGTTCGATGTGGATCCAGCATTGGTGAAAATCATTAATATTGAAGCTGCGCCTACAGCATTGCCGGGGTTTGATCCTGAGCTTGTTGAGTATGCGATGCAAGTTCTACAAAAGAAAGGTGTTACGTTCCGCATCGGCACTGCGATTAAAGAATGTACTCCGGACGGCGTAATTGTTGGCGAAGGCGAAGAAATCAAATCGCAAACCGTTATTTGGACCGGCGGTGTTCGTGGTAACCGTCTAATTGAAGAAGCTGGTTTCGAAACGATGAGAGGCCGCGTGAAGGTTGACGAATTCCTTCGTGCTCCTGGTCACGATAATGTTTATATCTTGGGTGATAACTCACTGGTATTTAATCCAGAAGGTCGTCCGTACCCACCAACAGCACAAATGGCGATGCAACAAGGCGTTAATTGTGCACACAACCTGGTTGCTTCTATCCGCAACCAACCGCTTAAAACATATACTTTCCAAAACAAAGGTACTGTTGCATCGCTTGGTAAAGGCGAAGCGATTGGCGTAGCATTCGGTAAGAAGTATAAAGGCCGTTTCGCTGCAATGTTGAAGAAAGCTATCGATATTCGTTATTTGTTCATCATCGGTGGTATTCCGTTAGTTCTGCGCAAAGGTAAGTTCTTCTAATGAGACACTGCAGCGTTCAAGTGCGGGGCCTGTTAACGAGAAGCGAATTGGATCGTTACAATGCGCTGATGGAAGTAGGCTCATATCTGGAATCGCAAAGCAGGTACGATCTTGTGGCAACGGTTCAAGCGGAAGTGGATTTGCTCATTCAGCCGGGTATTGAGCGGTTGAAGGAGAAAGGCCGCGAGCGGGACCGTATGACACAGGAATATTTAGAGGAAAAGCGTCGCGCAGAATGGGAAGCTCAAATGCGTGCAGTAGAAGATGAAGATTAATGATGAGAGTCGGATTCAGATCCCCTTAGGAATAAGGAGTTCTGAATCCGGCTTTTTGTTAAACGTATGAGTTGCTGATCTCTATTCGGTGTAAAATAGAGAGGAATACATAATCATTCAGGGAGGGATCACGATGTCCGCACGAATTGAGAAAGATTCTATTGGAAGTAAAGAGGTTCCGAATTCCGTTTATTACGGTATCCAAACGCTTAGAGCCGTGGAAAACTTCCCGATAACAGGCGTACCCGTCCATCCCGAGCTTGTTATCGCTTTGGCACATGTGAAGAAAGCAGCTGCGCAAGCGAACATGGAGCTGAAGCATCTCCCTCATAAGATCGGACAAGCGATCATTCAAGCGGCGGAGGAAGTCGCACAAGGGCAATGGGCGGATCAATTTATTGTTGATTCTATTCAAGGTGGAGCAGGAACTTCTATTAATATGAATATGAACGAGGTGCTCGCGAATCGGGCATTAGAAATAATGGGATATGACAAAGGTGATTACTTCCATTGCAGTCCCAACAACCATGTGAATATGTCCCAATCCACGAATGACGCGATTCCCACTGCATTAAGAATTGCTGCACATACCTTAACGGGACAATTGTTAAGTACAATGCGTGAGGTGCAGCAAGGATTCACACGCAAAGCATTAGATTTCGATGATGTGATTAAGATGGGGAGAACGCATTTACAGGATGCTGTTCCAATTCGGATGGGGCAGGAATTTGGAGCGTACGGGAAGGTACTGGACCGGGACATCGGTCGAATTACTCGTGCATCGGAAGGATTGCTTGTCGTCAATATGGGGGCAACTGCTGTAGGGACGGGGCTCAACGCGACTGTGGAATATATTCATCTTGTTGTCCAGCATATCGCTGATGACTTGAGAATACCCATTCAATCGGCTGCTGATTTGGTTGACGCGACACAAAATACGGATGCGTATACAGAGCTTTCCGCTGCGCTGAAGGTATGCGCAGTGAATTTGTCAAAAATCTGTAATGACATCCGAATGATGGCTTCAGGTCCGCATGTTGGATTAAACGAGATCATGCTGCCACCGAGACAGCCAGGTTCCTCCATTATGCCGGGGAAAGTCAATCCGGTCATGGTAGAGGTTGTGAATCAGGTCGCTTTCCAGGTCATTGGAAACGATCATACGATCTGTATGGCATCAGAAGCAGGTCAATTCGAGCTGAATGTGATGGGGCCTGTTATCGCGTTTAATCTGTTACAGTCGCTCCAGATGATGCAGAGAGCTCTAGATGTCTTTAATCGATTTGCTCTGGAGGGCATGGAAGCGAATCGAATAAGATGCCAAGCTTATGTGGATAAGAGCTTCGGTATCGTAACGGCTCTGAATCCTCATCTGGGCTACGATGTTGCCGCACAGCTGGTGAAAGAAGCGACGGCGACGGGGATGACGATCAAGGAGCTTATTTTGGAACGAGGATTGTTGACGCCAGAGGAAATCAATGAAATTCTTGACCCTGTACAAATGACTACTCCAGGAATTGCGGGGGAGAGATTGTTAAAGGATCAGCCTTGAAAAAGGAAATAGAAAAGTCCGTGCCTGATCGCGTTTGCGAATCAATGCACGGACTTTATTAAATAGGGAGCGGGAGCATACTAACCTTGTAGCAATTGTGTAAGCGAGCTTCCACTTAAAATATTGCCAACATAGAATGCACCGAATTCTCCGTAACGAGCGCTAACTTCGTCAAAACGCATTTCGTATACGAGCTTCTTAAATTGTAACGCATCGTCCGCGAACAAAGTAACGCCCCATTCCCAATCGTCAAATCCGACTGATCCTGAGATGATTTGTTTAACTTTGCCTGCGTATCCGCGGCCAATCATTCCATGGCTTCTCATGAGAGTTTTGCGATCTTCCATCGGGAGCATGTACCAGTTGTCTTGCAGATCACGTTTCTTATTCATCGGGTAGAAGCAAATATGCTTGCTCTTCGGCAAGATCGGCTTCAAGCGAGCAACGATTTCTGGGACTTGATAGGGATCTACTCCAGGAGCAGACAAATAATTGCTTAGTTCAACAACACTGACGTAAGAATGCTCCTTACGAGTAAAGCGAGCGAAGCTTGAACGATTGAACGCATTTTCGATTGCGTTTAATTCCTCTAACGTTTCGCGCAAATGCATGAAGATAAGATCAGCCTTTTGTCCGACGATGGAATACAAGGCCAAGCTTCCTTCTTTACGCTCTTCTACAGCTTCCCATTCCGAAACAAGCTTCATAAGCTCGGTTAGAGCAGTATCCTTCTCCGCTGGAGATGCTGCATTCCAAGCCTGCCAGTCGATACTGCGCAGGTCATGTAATACATACCAACCATCCAATGTTTGAGCGGCTTCACTCATGAATCATCTCTCCTTCTTGTCCAACATATCCCTCCCATTGTAGCCCAACTGAGAGGGGGGGAGCAAACCGTTATCATCGTACTTTATAATAAAAAGGGTCATCTTTGCTCGTTTGTTCACATCTCATTCACACCCTGCTCGTTGACGGGCGGGGAACCAACTTGTAAACTGGTACTGTAAACTATTTTGGAGGGAAGCATAATGCTCGGTGGGGTTCTCGGTGGAATTTTGTTTGCTATTGTCGGCTCGATGCTCTGTCTCGTTCTATTTTTCGGCATCGGTTTCATATTGAACATGCTTATTAAGACAACTTGGTTTCCATTTTGGTTGTTCTTAATTATCGTAACACCGTTAGGGATTTGGCAGCTGTGGCAAGATGACATTAGCGTAACAGAAAATATACAGTCTATGCTCGTGTCGGACATGATTCTCATTGTTGCAGGAGCTGTTGGTGCTTATTTAAGTGGCTGGGCAATCCGGGCATTGCGACGCGGTGGATACAAAATGTTCTAAAGTGCGGTTAGGGGGAGTCTTATGCTCCGGTTATCGGAAGGTAAAAGGATGGCGAAGTACACACTCGTAGGCGGTTTGAATACGGGGGTGGATTTCGCTATTTTTTGTTTGTTAGTTTACGGATTGAGTATGGGCTCCATTGGGGCGCAATTGATATCCTATCTAGCAGGTGTGGTAAACAGCTATTTGTTGAACCGTTACTGGACATTCCAGGTCAAGAGCAAGCGGAGTATGACTGAATTGATCCGGTTCATCCTTGTTAACGTTCTCTCTTTCGCTGCGGCAACGTTAGTATTGCTTAGTTTGGAACAGTGGGGCGTTGAGACCGCATTCGCGAAAATCGTATCCATCTTCTGTTCCTTGGTTGTTAATTATGCGGGATATCGCTTGTGGGTTTTCAAGGGAATGAATCAGCAAGGAAATCAAGCATCAGAACAGTAGGCTATGAATAGATGATTTTGTATGAGCGGAAGAAGTCTTAATTTACATATCTTCGGGATAGTGGTTTTATGCTACAATAGAACAATCATTATCTAGCAGAAGAGAGTTGTCGGTCCCGTCATGCGCGTATCAAATGTGATGGAATTTACGGAAAACCACCGTTATTTTACTAGTCGTGACTTTGCCCTCAGTGGGTTGGATCGCAAAGTTTTCATATGCCTCTATCAACCGATGGTAGGCGCGATTTCAGCTGCACTCTATCATTTGCTCTATCATCAATTTGCGGACGACAGCGCAGGGTATTCCGCACCTGAGCCGCAACGCAAGCTATTTCTCGGTCTCGGATTAGAGCTTAACGCGACAGGACGTCAAACGGCCCTAGAGGCTGCGTCCAGGCTTGAAGCTGTTGGTTTACTCCAGGTTTACCGCAATCATAATCCTTTAACAGAAGAATCTATATATGAATACGTACTTCTACGACCACTTAACTCCGCTGAATTTTTCTCTAATTATCATCTCACACTTCTACTTATGGACAAAGTTGGGAAAAGCGCACTGTTAGAGCTGCGTGAAGGCTTTGCGGTAAAACAGCCACCTGAGCTCGCTCGTTTCGTTAATCGGGAAGAGGCGACAATTCCGTTCTATGAAATATTCCATATTAGTTCGGCAGCAATGGACTCCGAGCTGGAAATGGGATGGGCGGAAAGCGCCACTGCGAAGGAACGGACGCCAACCTTTCAGCCACAGGAACGAATACGCCACAGCGACATGTTGTTACGTTTTCCACGTGGCTCCGCTAATCGCGGGTATGTAGAGCGGCTCAATCGGGCGCCGGAATCGATGGCGCAAGTGAATTATTTGGCTTACAAATTTAATCTGGAAGCACCGGAAATTTGCCGTCTGCTTGATGAGGATGGGGTATTCCATCCTGACGGTACATTGCTATGGGACGAGCTCCAGCATCGCGCGAATCTTATGTATCGCCAAGATCGCAAGCGAGATGAGGAGCGGGAACGATTCCAAGCACGCGGGGAGGAGCGACCGGTTACTGATCTTACGGATCGGGGAACAAGCGCTACACCGCAGCTAGACATCCCTGAGCGGTTTCAACAAGATGTCACAGTCGCACGGTACAATGAGATGCTGTGGCGTGAGCCTTATACCCGAATGCTTGAATGTTATTTTCCAGGGGCTGTACCAGGTCCGTTTGTGAGTATTTTCGAACGGATAGACTTGAATTATAAATTGCCTGAGCCGGTTATTAACGTCCTTATTCATTATGTGTTTTCCCTAGGTCAGGCCCAACGGTTAACTAAGCCTTTTGTGGAAGCCATTGCATCTAATATGTTGGCCAAAGGTATCGATACCCTTGATAAAGCGATCATGTACATACGCGAGCAAGAGAAGCTGAATGTTACATTGGAACGTAAGCGTCGTGGGGAAGAACCTGTACGGGCGGGTGCGAATGCCTATGGCACACAAGCGCAGGGGCGCAACACTCGGCGTAAGCCGGCGATGTCGGTCGTGAAGGATAACGGACCGGTAGATGAGGTAACACCGGAGGAAATGGAGAAAATGCTGGAGCTAGCTAGAAAGCTTCAAGGTGATAGTTAAACCTCTCCTATGTAGCCAGACTTGCTTAAGAGGAGATACTCAGCTAGTTTACTTATTACTTTCGTAAGGAGGAACGGGAAATGGAATCATTGGGAGAGTCGCTACGCCGTATGCCTCCGATACAAGGGTTAGCTAAGTCGGAGGAGATTGCTAGGCAAGTTCTAAGTGATCCGATCGTTCTCAAGCTGCGTTCCCGTTACCCTGAGCTAGAGGAGTCAGTGTTACGGGCGAACTTGAATCGCTTATATCAGATGACTACGGAATATCGTACCTGTAAAGAGTGTCCAGGTCTAGATAAATGTCCGAATGATATGCAGGGTCATTCGACAGGTATTAGCTGCGTTCAATTGAATGGGCGTTGGCAGCTAAATGATTACAAAACAGCCTGCTCAAAATGGACAGCCAATGAACAACAGGAACAAATTCGCAAAAGAATTACAAGCTTCTATGTAGATGAGACCATTCTCGGGAAAAATTACGTTGAGGCAGAAATGATCCAGTTGGATGCCAATCGCGCTCTGGCTGTTAATCAATTGCAGAACTATGTCCACACAACGATCAATGATGGACTCCAAAAGAAAGGTCTCATCTTAAAAGGTGACTTCGGTACGGGTAAAACATACTTAGCTGGATACCTCCTTCAGAAGCTAGCCAAAGAAGGATACTCAGGTGTAATCGTGTATATGCCGGAGTTCGTGGAAGATGTTAAAGCGATTATGTTCGAACCTCAGAAGCTTAAAGAAACGATTACGCTCATGAAAGATGCCGATCTTCTTGTATTCGATGACATCGGTGCGGAAAATTTAACGCCATGGGTTAGAGATCATGTGCTTGGAGCCATATTGAATCACCGGATGAATCGCAAGCCCACCTTTTACACGTCGAACCATGATCTGGACGATTTAGAGAAGCATTTCAGCTTCACGCATAAAGAAGGCGAAGAGATGCACAAAGGGCAACGATTAATGGACCGTATTCGTCCTTTCGTTGATGTCATACATGTTCGTGGTCGGAATCATAGGGGCTCTTAATATAAAGGATAAGAATGGGTTATCTCTGAAGGTCAATACGACCGGATGGATAGCTCTATTTTTTGCGCTAAAATGATTTATCAATTTTTTTTATAGCACTTATTGACAGCTAGCAAGTTCACCTGTTATCATAACTCCAATACCTACTAAACAGGTATGAATTATAAGAATATTGGGATTAGACTACCGGGCATCCGGCGTCTGATGGAAGAGTAAAGACCATCAAATGAATAATAGGGGTGCATGAAAATGAAATCATTTAAAAAACTTACATCGATCGCGATTGCGGCATTACTCGTTACGGTACTGTCAGCATGCGGAGCTAACAATAAAAATAATGAACCTTCGGCAGCGGCTAGCGGATCTGTAGCAAGTCCAAGTGCAGTTGCGAGCGAAACTGCGAAAGTTCCGGATGATATCGAGCTACTCAATGTCTCTTACGACCCAACACGCGAATTGTATGAAGAGTTCAATAAAAGCTTCGTTGAATATTGGAAAGAGAAAACGGGCGGTAAAATTACGATTAAGCAATCTCATGGCGGTTCAGGCAAGCAAGCTCGTGCAGTCATCGATGGATTGAAAGCCGATGTCGTAACTTTAGCGCTTGGCTATGATATTGATGCGATTGCTGAGGCGGGCGCATTAAAAGCGGATTGGCAGAAATCCTTCGAGCAGAACAGCACTCCTTATACCTCAACAATTGTTTTCCTAGTCCGTAAAGGCAATCCGAAAGGGATCAAGGACTGGGGCGATTTAATCAAAGAAGGAACTCAAGTCATTACTCCGAATCCGAAAACTTCAGGTGGAGCACGTTGGAATTACTTGGCGGCTTGGGGATATGCAACTAAGACACTCGGATATGATGAAGCACAAACCTTAGATTTCCTTAAGCAGCTGTTTAAGAATGTGCCCGTATTGGATACAGGAGCACGCGGATCGACAACTACGTTCGTAGAAAAAGGAATTGGTGACGTCCTGCTAGCTTGGGAAAATGAAGCTTATCTTGCATTGAAGGAATTCGGCGATGACTATGAGATCGTAACGCCTTCGATCAGTATTTTAGCTGAGCCCCCGGTTGCAATTGTTGATAAAAACGTAGATAAGAATGGTAATCGCGAGGCTGCTGAAGAGTATCTGAAATATCTTTACACAGAGAAAGGGCAGGAAATAGCAGCGAAGAACTTCTATCGTCCGCGTCTTCAATCCATTGCAGACAAATACAAGGACCAATTTGGACAATTAAATTTGCTAACGATTGATAATGACTTCGGTGGTTGGAAAGAGGCTCAAGCGAAGCATTTCGCAGATGGCGGAACGTTCGACAAAATCTACACACCGGGATCCTAACAATGGGCCGGAAGAGGGGCTAAGGCGGGGACATGACATTACTTCGTAAGAAAGATCGGGTACTGCCTGGCTTGTCAATTACATTAGGATTTTCGGTCTTATACTTGAGCTTGATCGTACTGATTCCTTTGGCTGCCCTAGCTATTAAATCTGCGGACCTTTCTCCCTCAGAATGGTGGAATACCGTATCCGATCCTAGGGTTGTTGCCTCTTACAAGCTAAGTTTATTGACAGCATTTTTCGCAGCAATCGTTAATATGGTATTCGGACTGTTATTAGCTTGGGTGCTTGTTCGCTACAAGTTCCCTGGGAAAAGAATCGTAGACGGCCTAATCGATCTGCCTTTCGCTCTACCGACTGCTGTTGCGGGTATCGCCCTAACAACGATCTATGCACCAAAAGGTTGGGTTGGATCATTATTGGAGCCACTAGGTGTTAAAGTGGCGTACACACCAATTGGAATAACGCTGGCACTTATCTTTATTGGAATACCTTTCGTCGTACGAACAGTACAACCGATATTACAGGATTTAGAGTCCGATATGGAAGAGGCAGCCGCGCTGCTTGGCGCCTATCGTGCCAGAACCTTTTTCAAAATCATCTTGCCAGATTTAATCCCTCCGTTGTTGACGGGCTTTGCATTGGCATTCGCTCGCGGCATCGGAGAATATGGCTCGGTTGTGTTTATCTCCGGGAACATGCCGATGAAAACAGAGATCGCACCGTTACTCATCATTACGAAGCTTGAGCAGTTCCAATATGCGCAAGCAGCTGCGATAGCGGTTGTGCTGCTCCTGATCTCATTCGTGCTGTTGCTGTTGATCAACATTTTACAAAGGTGGAGCAATCGCCGCCTGCGTATTGTTAAGGGGGGTTAAGCGATATGGCGGGAATCGTTACAAATCCTCGTTCGAAGAAAGGCAAACCAATAAGACCTCACTTAACGGAATCAGCGGTCGTCCGTTACACATTAATCAGTATTGCGCTTCTATTTCTAGGACTTATCGTCATTCTTCCAATGGTATCTGTTATCGCAGAGTCGTTCCGCAAAGGATGGCATGCGTATGTATCAGCGCTAGCTGACCCGGATGCGATGTCAGCACTGAAGCTGACGCTGATTACAGCGGCGATTGCTGTTCCGTTGAATACGATTTTTGGGGTAGCGGCTGCTTGGGCCATTACGAAGTTCAATTTTCGAGGAAAAAACCTGCTCGTTACGTTAATCGATCTTCCTTTCGCAGTGTCACCGGTCGTTAGCGGGCTGATCTACGTGCTGCTGTTCGGGGCTCAAGGTTTGCTGGGACCGTGGCTGGCGGAGCATGATATTAGTATTATTTTTGCAACACCCGGCATAGTGCTTGCTACGATGTTCGTTACATTTCCCTTCGTGGCAAGGGAGCTTATCCCGCTTATGGAAGCGCAAGGGGTACAAGATGAGGAAGCAGCTGTTAGTCTGGGTGCGCGTGGTTGGCGAGTGTTCTTCAAGGTTACGTTACCGAATATTAAATGGGGATTGCTGTACGGCATGATCCTCTGTAATGCTCGAGCGATGGGAGAGTTCGGAGCGGTATCCGTCGTCTCTGGGCACATTCGGGGGGAAACGAACACCTTGCCACTGCACATCGAAATCGTCTACAACGAATACCAGTTTAGTGCAGCATTCGCTGTTGCTTCATTATTGATGTTATTAGCAATCATTACGCTTATTGCTAAATCAATCTTGGAGAGTCGTATGAGTGAGGAGCACGAAGGTTAAATTTGAACAACGATAACAAATCGGAGGGAAACGATATGGCAAAGCCGGTAGAAGTGGATGAGCAATGGCTGGGACGAATAGCAGAGCAGGTTAATGGTTTGGAATATGGGGAAGTGAATATCGTCGTACATGACGGCAGAATCGTACAGATTGAACGCAAAGAACGCAAGCGTTATGATGACTCGACACGGATTGTTAAGCTGCAGGAGCAGAAAGAAGCTTAGAAGCTTACATGGCTAAATCAATTGCAAAGAGACAGTTTCAGAAGGTCAGGAAATTGACCTTCTGAAACTGTCTCTTTCATTCATAAGAGAAAGCAAAAGCCGCCAGGGGCAACTTGCAGCCCTGACGGCTTTACTGTTTCGTAGTTTGCTTATTAAGTAATGATAAACTTAACGACAACCGCTACGGTGAATACAACGAACATGAAGCCGAACATAGCTCCAAATCCGATAACAGTATCCATCAAATCGTCGCGCGGCTCTTCGTTGATATGCTGCCGGGGATCTGTAACGTTTTCCATGGGAAGCCTCCTGACACATTCTATACTTACAGTATAACCAACATCTCTTTTTGTTGTAAAGCATTCTTGAATGACTTGAGTGACAAGTTTGCGAAATCGCACAATCCGATTAGGTTGAGAAACCCGTAGCTGTGTTACAATGGGAGGAACGGGTGTTCTACCCTATTCTTACTGCAAAGAGGAGGCGCCGACCTTGGACATCCTTAATCTTTCCGCTGATCATGGCAAAGCGATGGAAAATATTCGCCACAAGCTGGCGTTGCTCCCGGATCAACCGGGCTGCTATTTGATGAAAAACGATGAAGGAAAAATCATCTACGTGGGCAAAGCCAAAGTGCTTAAAAACCGCGTCCGTTCCTATTTTACAGGAAGCCACAACGGAAAAACGCAAAAGCTAGTTTCGGAAATTCGGGACTTTGAATATATTGTCACCGCCAGCAATACGGAATCGCTTATCCTTGAATGCAATTTGATCAAGGAGCATTTTCCTCGGTACAACGTGTTATTGAAGGATGATAAGTCGTTCCCCTATTTGAAAATTACGCATGAGGCGCATCCTCGTCTGGAGGTAACCCGGCGGATTGTGAAGGATAAAGGGAAATATTTTGGTCCTTATCCTAACGCATTCGCTGCCCAGGAAACGAAGAAGCTTCTAGATAGGTTGTACCCTTTACGCAAATGTAATACAATGCCCGACAAAGTGTGCTTGTATTATCATCTTGGGCAGTGTGTAGCACCCTGTGAGTATCCAGTTGAGCAAGCTACCTACGACGAAATGATCGGTGAAATTTCACGGTTTCTTAATGGGGGTCACACAGACATCAAGAAGGACCTCAAGCACAAGATGGAGGTCTCAGCGGAACAACTCGAATTCGAACGGGCGAGGGAATATCGCGACCAAATCGTGGCGATTGAATCACTTATGGAGAAGCAGTCGATTAACTTCGCGGATGCGATGGATCGTGACGTATTTGGATATTCGGTTGATAAAGGCTGGATGTGCGTTCAGATTCTATATATGCGTCAAGGGAAAATGATTCAGCGCCATGTGTCGGTTTTTCCGTTCTATGGAGAAGCGTATGATGATTTCTTGAGCTATGTGACCCAATATTATAGCGACAACCCTGCACTGCCCCGTGAAATGCTGCTCCCGCCTCCACCGGAAGCAGGAGAGGTGCAGGCTTCTGTAGTAGACGATGCTGGTGCACAGGTGGGTATGGTTGCCGAGGCTAAGGAAGTTTACGGCGAAGAGACGGAGGAGGCTTCTGAAGAGGGGGAAGCGGCTGAGGTGGGAGAGTCACTGCGTCACTGGCTTAAGATTAAAGTGGCAGTACCCCGCAGAGGCTCGAAGCGTCAGCTCGTTGCTATGGCGTGTGATAATTCACGTGTGGCTCTGGAGGAGAAGTTTCGTCTCATCGAACGGGATGAATCGCGAACGGTGAAAGCCGTGGAAGGGTTAGCAAAGTGGATTGGCATTCCTCACGCCAACCGTATTGAGGCATTCGATAATTCGAACGTACAAGGTGCTTCGCCGGTGTCGGCGATGATCGTCTTCACGAATGGTAAGCCAGATAAGAAGGAATACCGCAAATATAACGTCAAAACGGTACAAGGACCAGATGACTATGAAACGATGAGAGAGGTCGTTAGGAGACGTTATGAGCGGGTGCTTAAGGAAGGACTACAATTACCTGACTTGATCGTTGTCGATGGAGGCAAGGGGCATATCGCATCCGTGCTGGACGTATTGGTTAATGAGCTAGGTTTGAATGTTCCAGTATGCGGTTTAGCCAAAGATGCAAAGCATCGCACGGCACAACTACTGGTGGGTTATCCCCCGGAAGTCGTTCCTTTGCCACGGGACAGCCAGGAATTTTATTTGCTGCAGCGTATACAAGATGAGGTTCACCGCTTTGCAATCACGTTCCACAGAGAGAAGCGGGCTAAATCGATGGTCGCCTCCCGACTTGATGCGATTGCTGGCATCGGGGAAAAGAGGCGCAAGCAGCTATTAAGCCATTTCGGCTCGCTTAAGGCGATCAAGGAAGCTACTGTGGAGGATTTCAAAGCTGTATCCATCGGCGAGGCGCTTGCTCAACGAATTCTTGAAGCTTTGAATGTGGAGTAATCCATGAAAAATTAAATCATTCACGTACAAACCGTCAGAGTACCTGACGGTTTTTTCTTGTCCACATGCAGATTTAATTAGGAGAGCGTTACGATCACAACCAAGACTTTAGTCCAATCATGACTAGACGTAAGAGAGTACTAAAACCCGACGTGGAGCGATGGGAGAGGTCATTGTTGAAAGATACAATAAAAGTAGGAAGATCTTGATGTTCATTCTTACAAAGGTGGAATGATGAAGTGGGAAATAAACGAAAGCGGTTGAACGGTAAAATGATCAGACAAAACCTATGGCTTACATGGGAAAAGGGAATCGGTTGGATTATGAGCCTTAGGAGTGAACATAGTCTCGAATTTGGCATATGTAAAGTATTGGTCAAAAAGTACTCAGGGGACGGTATTTTGTGCGAAGAAGGAACATGGATTAAGGATGGCGATTGGATTGGTGAGCTACATTTGAACAATGAGAGGGTGCTGGCACTGACGCGTGAGGTAGGGGCGGATCGAGGCGCACTTCAGACAGCGCGCCAATTACGCGTTTCATTGAAAGCAATCAGTGAAGCCTTAGAAACACGCATCGAGATGACCCAAGTAAAGGCATTAATCGGAGTCACATTGCTTCACCGCGGACTTACGCATGGTTTGGGATTTGAGCAGCAACAGCTCCCATCGAAGAGGTTCGAAAAACTGTCCACTCTCTATTTACGATTGTTATTACGTTGCATGCATCCCGAAGGCTTAGAGCGAATCGAGAGAAGCAAGGATAAACTCACCCCACTCTTGCTTGTCTATCCAAGAGCCGCATTAATCCAAAAATATCAGGTTAAGCCAAAGCTGCGTTGGGTTCGTTCTTATTCTGAAAATGCTCCTGTAGCGTCAGTAATTTCTTCATAGAAACTTCAGAATGATCCTAAGTTGTTCCTTATTTTTGTTTACTATGATGTGTTCATCAGAATTAGGAGGAGTGAAAGACGATGAGCACGGAAGAAAGGAAGACTACAAAAGGGATGTATAAGCCGCTACTATGGCTATTGGCAGTACCCTTGTTAAATATTCTGTATGCATTACAGAATCATTCTGGAGATCAAGTACAATCCCTTGTCACGGATGTGGATAGAAGCACGCCCTTTATTCCAGAGTTTGCAGTTCCCTATATGATTTGGTATCCGTTTCTTATTCTTGTATTTGTTCTGATCCTGCGTAAAGACAAACAGGAGTATTACCGAACAGTGTTGGCAATGTGTCTTGGGCTTCTCCTATCAAATATGATTTTCTTTATGTTCCAAACGATCGTTCCTCGGCCTGAAGTTTCTTCTTCAGGATTTTTCAATCATTTAGTCTCGTTTGTCTATGCCAACGATAAACCCTATAACTGCTTCCCAAGTGTCCATGTCATGACGAGTACGTTGATGATATTTGGTTCTCAAGCATTGGGATGGATGAAAAGGATTCCTATTATCCTAATCGCACTATGCATAATCGTATCCACCTTGTTTATTAAACAACATGTGATAGCCGATGTCTTAGCGGGGATGTTGCTAGCAAGATTCGTATTTTGGTTTGCGGCGTACCTGCTCCCGGTATTCAATAAACGAATGACGACTGGAAGTGCTAAGGAGGCTGTCCACTATGCGGATTATGAGTAAGGAGGTGCGTCTTTTCTTTCGCAAGTTCCTTCGTCAGCCCAAGCAGATCGGTAGCGCGATTCCGAGCTCGAGATTTTTGTCCGAAAGCATGGTTGCAGCTATTCCTTGGCATAACGTGAAGGCTGTAGCGGAGTTAGGAGCCGGAACGGGGGCCATTACCCAATCGATCGTACGTAGCATATATCCGGGTACTGAGGTGTATTTATTCGAGAAGGATACGAGAATGAGGAAACAGCTCATACAGGAATATCCCGAATTCATATGTGCTGCGAATGTCGCTAATATGCAGCGTATTCTTGAAAAGGGGAGTGGCGTAGATCAGCTCGATTGCATCGTTAGCGGTCTGCCCTTCTATAACTTTCCTCAGCAGTTACGTAACCAGCTCATGGAACAAATCATAGGAGCTTTAAAGCCGGGTGGCCTATTCGTGGCCTTCCAATATTCCTTGCAAATGAAAAAACAAATGTCACGGCATTTCAAAATAGAGTCAATCAAGTTTGTACCGATGAATTTCCCCCCTGCCTTTGTGTATGTATGTAGAAAAGAAAACGAAATCTATTGGAAAAAGTAAAAAAAAGGGGATATTGGGTGCGGAATAGAATATTGGATATTCTTAGGGAATAATCCGCTTAAGGTGAGTGTGAGGATGCAAATGCACAAGAATACCATTCTGGTCGTCGATGACGATTCCGCAATCCGCGATGTCATTCACGTTTATTTGCGAAACGAAGGATTTCATGTCATAGAAGCTGCAAATGGGACAAGGGCGTTGGAAATCATGGAAGCAGAGTCGGTCCAATTGATTATTTTGGATGTCATGATGCCTGAATTGGATGGGATCAAAGCCTGTCTTAAAATCAGGGAAACTTCGGATATACCGATTATTATGCTATCGGCTAAACAAGAGGATATCGATAAAATCACCGGATTTTCAACGGGGGCGGACGATTATGTTTCCAAACCATTCAGCCCGTTGGAATTAATGGCAAGAGTTAAAGCACAGCTTCGTAGGCAAAATCGGATCGCGAGACAAGAGCCTGAAACCGTTATACAAGTTAATGAGTTGAAAATTGATATTGTTCAGCATCAAGTTACGTTGAGCGGGAGAGAGATTGCTCTAACCCCGCTGGAGTTCGCCATTCTCGAACTATTAGCGAGCCATAGAGGGCAAGTATTTCACGCAGACAAAATCTATGAGAGGGTATGGAAAGAGACAGCAGGCTATACGGACAATACGGTAATGGTTCATATCCGGAATATCCGCGAGAAAATCGAGGAATATCCTCGTGAGCCCCGTTATATCAAGACGGTGTGGGGAGTAGGCTACAAAATTGAAAAATAACTTTTTTTCGATCATATCCGGCCGAAGGAGTATTCGTTTTCAAATGATATGGGCGTTCTTGGCCAGTTTCTTTACAGGCTCTATGGTTTCCGTATCGATCCCTATAGGTCTGTTGTTCGGTATGCCCTTGTCGTTGATCGCTTTTATCGGTACTTTCGCAATATCCTTTGTCGTGTATACCCGCCATACGATTAAATATATGCAGCAGTTATCCGAAGGTCTAACCGTGATCTCGGGCGGCAATCTTGAGTACAGAATTCCCGTTTTCAGGCAAGACGAGTTGGGCACGGTAGCCGAGCATATCAATGCTATGGCCGAGAAACTTGAAAACCTGATCGAGAGAGAACGCCTGATCGAAAAGTCGAAGATGGAATTAATTACGGGCGTCTCCCATGATCTAAGAACGCCGCTGACGAGCATTATCGGTTATCTGGAGCTGTTGAAGGAGAAAGCTTACAAGGACGAGGCAGAGTACGATCGTTTTGTCGGAAACACCCACAACAAGGCGCAGCAATTGAAATCGCTCATCGAAGAGCTGTTTGAATATACGCGACTTACTCAAAGTGGGATGAATCTTATGAAAGAGAGGATCGATCTTCGTCAGCTATTAAACCAAATGCTTGTTGAAATTCAACCTCTTGCCCATGAGAGTCATATAACCATACAAACGTTGCTGCTTGAGAAAGCAGTATTCATCCAAGTAGATCCAGAGCAAATCAGAAGAGCCATCGATAATTTGTTAATGAATGCATTGAAGTTCTCCGTGAAACCCGGGGTCATCCGGGTTTCCATGGAGGAGTGTGATAAACAGGTAACTCTCAGAATTGAGAACGAAGGGGAGTCGATCACGAGGGAGCAGGAAAAACAATTGTTCGAACGCTTCTATAAAGCGGACGACGCTAGAACGAGCATAAGCCTGCAGGATGGAGCGGGGTTGGGCTTGTCGATCACGCGTAGCATTATCGAACTGCATGGAGGTCAAGTGAATTTAGAGCATTCCAACGGTCACTTCAGCTTCGAGATCGCATTGCCCCATGAAGCCACCAAATGATAACCCCCACGATACCGGGCAAGAACAGACTGATTACACCTCCAGCAAAATCCCCAGGAAGGCCGTCGAACATCATTTGCATTCCCATAAGGATTGCATCTAGGGTGACATGAGCGAATATAACAGTCATGATTCCGAACCGTAGCATGAACCAGCCGAATAGGAAGGACATTAACACGAGCTCGATAATACGTGTATATACAGGATAAATCGCGTATCCGACATGTCCGAGAGCCCATATTAAGCCGGGAGGAACGATGGCCGCTACAGTAAGAACTATTGTTGTTCGATGCGAAGGATCACGGCCTAACAATTTGCGCGCACCCCCGACAAACCATTTACGGAATACGCCAATGCCGAACAAGCGGCTTTGTAGCTCTTCCGATATTCCTGCGCACCACGCGAGTAAGGGGAGCAGCAAAGGAATGCTCATGTTGTACATCGACTGAGTCGCATCTGAGGCCGCGAAAGAGCCTAATGATTTCTCAAGCACAAGCAAGATGAAGGATTGTGCTCCGAGCAATATAAACGCTAGAAAGTACCCTTCGCGCATGCTTTTGAGCACGGCATTTCCATACCCCGACTCCTGCCACCTTGGCCAAAGGGAGTGACCCATGGACTTCCAAAGGCCATCTCCGCCAACCGCAGAGAAATAGGTGAGAAGGGCCATAACCGCGTAGGTGACTATGCTGACGGTGATATTTACGTTATCCGGAATACCTACCCCAGCATCCCATGAGCCTGCTCGAAGACCAGGTATGATATTGAACGTATAGCCAGCGTAAAGTACAAAAAATACGATGGATAAGAAAATTCCTCTTCGATAAGTGCTATATCCGCCATGGGTACCTGTGTAAATAATGGCTAAGAAGAACAGGATGACCTGCGGAAGAAGAAAACCAAATACAGAAAGATTAGACGACCATCGCTCCTGATTATTGATGTAGTTAACAAAGCTTTCAGGCAAATTAACGCCATAGGTAACCGAACCACCTTGCCAAACAGGGAAGGAGGAAGCGGTCATGCTAAATCCTTCTGGAACGGAAATCTTGAGCCAGAGCTGCGATTGTCCAATATCCCCTTTTGTCGAGAGAAAGCTGACTTTTCCATTCTCCTCCGAACGACCATCCCACTTCCACTCCTCTGGATGAATTCCCCAGAAGCTTGCGTAGTTCATCGCATGAGTAGCGAGCTTAGTAGGTGCATTTTCAGCTTTATTTTCGCTGAAAGATCCGACCGCGTTACTGTGTTGCCATGAAACCAACTCACCAGTTTCCATGTTTAAGGAAAGCAACAGGATACCGGCATTCTCTCGTAAATGTAGTTGCACTGCGTAAACATCTGTCGGTGAGGATTTGGACCATTGCTTCTCATAAGCAGCTCCAAGGTCATATTTAGAAAAGTAGCCGGTAGTTTTACTATCCGACAAATGGGTAACTGTTGTTTTGACAACCTGCTCAGACTGGATTCCAAAGCGATCTGTTGCCCATTCAAGTGCCTTATGCTCAGCTTCCGAGCGAGTTAGCACATTCTGTGCGTTTGTTGTAAACAATTGTCCCGTTACGGGGAATACTTGAATGAACAGGAAAATAAATAAACCGATCGTAGCTGTCCAGATCCAGCGTTTATCCAACGAGGGGGTGGCTAATGAATTCAAAATGCAGCTCTCCTTATTCAATGGAAGCTTTTGTAAACGCATCCAGTGGGTTTTTATTTTGAAAGGACCTATTTTTTTCATCCAGTATCGCTCATATTTGATGAAAATGAAAGCAAAAGGAACGATAATGACTGAGCGAGGGCATAACAAGGCATTAGTTATGCAATAACCCGTTCAAATGAGTTGGTTTGACTCCTTTCTGGTGTTGTCCGCATTTGACGGAAGGAATATAATTCGGTGATACGTCTTTTCAACATTAGAAATGATTAGCCGAATTTCTTAACGAAGAAAACGGGGGAACCAACCTATCTCGTGTACAAGTTATATTGTATTCGGAGATACCGGGGTGAATTCCAACTACGCATATCGCGCGTTGGATAGGGCAGCCTGTTCGAGCCCGAACCCGACAGCTAACCCCGTAGGCTATTTGCGAACAGGAATCATGTGCGAATTTCGAGCACTGGGGTTCCAGTGCTTTTTTGTTGCGTGAATGAACGTATGTACGTGAATTTTCATAAGAGGTGAACTTCTTGTTTAAGCAAGTCATTCGGTGGTTCAGTGCATCACCACCAAGAACGCTACTGTTGGGATTTTCGCTCATTATCTTTATCGGGGCACAACTGCTGAGATTGCCCATCGCTTCCGTGAGCGGTGAGTCTATGTCCTTCGTCGATGCTTTGTTCACCTCGACCTCTGCTACATGTGTAACAGGGCTCGTATTATTCGATACCGGTACGTATTTTTCGACTTTCGGACATTGGGTAATTCTTCTGCTTATTCAAATCGGTGGGATCGGCTTCATGACGATGGCAACGCTATTTGCGTTAATTCTGAGAAGAAGAATTTCGCTCAAGGAAAGGCTTATTCTACAAGAAGCCCTTAATCAAGGTAGCATTGAAGGACTAGTCAGACTCGTCAAAAAGGTCATTTATTATGCTTTGGCGCTGGAAACGGTAGGAGCGATATTGTACGCTATTCGTTTTGCAGTCGATATGCCAGTAGGTCGAGCAATCTACAATGGAGTGTTCCACTCCATCTCTATTTTTAATAATGCCGGATTTGATTTAACTGGGGATTTCCGCAGCTTCTCAAGCTACTCCTCGGATTTGTACATGAACGTCGTCTCTATGGTGTTAATTATTCTGGGTGGCTTTGGTTTTATCGTACTTGCGGATCTGTTCGATATGCGCAAGAAAAAGCACAAGTTTTCCCTACATTCTAAGGTTGTGCTCTCAGTAAGTGCTATTCTGATTGTCGTTGGAGCGATAATCATTCTTATATTTGAATATACGAATTCTCGTTCGATTGGCGGTAGCGGATTTGGGGAGAAGATGCTTACCTCCTTGTTTCAATCGGTTACGACGCGTTCAGGTGGGGTTTCAACGGTCGATGTCTCTGAGTTCAGACAGGCGACACAGTTTTTCATCATCATCTTGATGTTTATCGGTGCATCTCCCGGTTCTACTGGGGGAGGGATCAAGACGACGACCTTTGCAGTACTGGTCGGTGCGGTTCTGGCGATGATTCGCGGGAAAGAGGATGTTGTGTTGTTCCGTCTTCGGTTGGCGCAAGAGCGTGTGTATAAGGCGGTTACGGTTACTCTTTTCTGTATAGGGATCGTCATGCTTGGCACGATGGTTCTGGCGACGACTGAGAGTGCCCCATTTCTGAAGATTCTATTTGAAGCGACTTCAGCTTTTGGTACGGTTGGTTTGTCTATGGGCCTTACGGGATCTTTAACCGTTGCAGGGAAGCTGACGATCATTTTCCTAATGTTCGTTGGCCGGTTAGGACCTCTGACACTTACCTATGCGCTCGGTCCTAAGGCGGGACGGATACTCTACCGCCATGCGGAAGGTAAGATCATTATCGGATGATGGAGTGGTCTCAGATGTTCCGAAATTGGTTTCGATCGATTGCAGCATCACCACCTAGAATTCTTGTGTTAGGGTTCGCTGCTATTGTTTTCCTAGGTGCGGGGTTGCTCATGCTGCCTTTTGCCCATACACAGGAAGTCACACCGCGTTTCATTGATACTTTATTTACAGCAACTTCAGCCACTTGCGTGACAGGGCTTGTTGTTGTCGATACAGGAACCTATTGGACGACTGCTGGTCAATGGATCATATTAGCGATGATTCAAATTGGCGGACTCGGCTTTATGACAATGGCAACCTTGTTCGCGATTATGCTTAAACGTCGAGTTACACTTAAGGAACGACTCGTTCTACAAGAGGCGTTTAACCAAACGAGTATCGAAGGCATTATCCGATTGGTGCGAAAAGTGATTGCCTATGCGTTAACGATTGAGCTGGCAGGAGCGGTTTTATTTACGAGCCGTTTTATGTTCGATATGCCTGTCGGAGAAGCGATTTACAAAGGCATCTTTCACGCAGTTTCATTTTTCAACAATGCGGGTTTTGATATTATGGGAGACTATCGTAGCCTGGTTGATTATGTGGGAGATCCGCTCATCAATATCGTGACGATGCTTCTTATCATACTCGGTGGTCTTGGCTTTGTCGTATTAGCTGACTTAGTTGAAATTCGGAATCCCAAACGTAAATTATCGCTTCATTCAAAAGTTGTACTGAGTATGTCTGGTTTGTTAATTGTAATTGGGGCGGCAATCATTTTATTATTCGAATACACGAATGCTCGAACAATGGGTTCACTGGGCTTCGGAGAGAAGATTCTCGCAGCATTCATGCAATCAGTGTCCCCTCGGACGGCAGGGGTCAACACTGTTGATCTGGCGGGTCTGAGAGAGGCAACTCAATTTTTGATCATCATCCTTATGTTTATCGGAGCATCTCCAGGCTCAACGGGCGGTGGGATCAAGACAACGACGTTTACGGCACTAGTTGGAGCTGTAATAGCCATGGTCAGGGGCAAAGAGGATGTTGTGCTATTTAAGTTCAGACTTGCTCAGGAGCGGGTTTATAAGGCGTTGACCGTTACATTGTTTGCTTTCGGTTTGGTCGTTGTCGCCACGATGATCTTATCAACGACGGAGGATCATCACTTTCTAATGATCTTGTTTGAAGTAACATCTGCATTCGGTACTGTTGGTTTAACGATGGGTTTAACGACGCAATTAACCGTTGCAGGGAAAATCATTATTATTCTGATGATGTTCATCGGTCGTCTAGGGCCATTAACCTTGACCTATGCACTTGGTCCGAAGCAAGGTCGTGCATTGTATCGTAACGCAGAAGGTAAAATCATAATCGGGTAGAGGACGGAACCACCATGAAATTGAATCAATTTGTCATTATTGGGTTGGGCAGATTCGGGTCTAACTTAGGTCGCGAACTTATTAAATTAGGATACGAGGTACTTGGTGTCGATCGTGATGAAGAGAAAGTTCAGGAGCTTTCCAATGTGCTAACGCACACTGTTGTCGCAGATGCTACTGAAGAAGAGGTGTTGCGCTCTATCGGGGCACGAAACTTTGATTGTGGTGTTGTGGCTATTGGTGATGATATTCAAGCTAGCATTTTAGCTACAATTTTGCTGAAGGATCTTGGTGTTAAGAAAGTCGTGGCTAAAGCGGTGTCAGATTTACATGGTCGTGTTCTCGAAAGAGTTGGTGTAGATCGAATTATTTACCCTGAGCGAGACATGGGAATTCGTGTAGCACATCAGCTAGTATCCCCGAACCTACTTGATTTTATTGAATTATCCAAACAATATACGATCGCAGAGCTATCGGTACCCCAGTGCCTTTCCGGTAAATCACTGGACGATGTTAATCCGAGAGGTCGATTTGGATGCAGCATTGTTGCTATTAATAAACCAGATGGAATCATTATTGCCCCTGTAGCGAAAGATGTTTTACTTGTTAACGACGTTATGGTCGTTATTGGAACCAATCAGCAAATTGAACAGTTTCAGGAATCTATAGAGCATTAGTTTTATTTCAATGTCAGGATTGAATGTTTGAATGAAAACCTCCCGATTCGCTCAGGATATAGGTTAGATGAGTGGCTGTGGGGAGGATGATTATGATGACGAAATCACGCTTCCGTAGAGTGGTGATGGTGCTGCTTAGCGCCATCACCCTTTTGTCTATGTGGGGAAGTTGTTTACCCGTTAGGGCCGTCATAGCCAAACCTTCAAAAAAAATAAGCTGGACCGAGCTGGAACGCAGATTTGAAGGTGCTTTCGTTTTATCTGCTTCCTCTCAGGGTACCCGTAAAGTTGCTTTGACCTTCGATGACGTTCCAGATCCACGATTTACACCCCAAGTCCTCAATGTCCTAAAGAAGAAGGGAGTTGCAGCTACCTTCTTCGTCGTAGGGACTCGTAGTATGAAGCATCCTGATTTAGTGAGACGTATTAAGAAGGAAGGTCATAATTTAGGTAACCATTCTTATAGTCATCCCGATTTTTCTAAGATGTCCCTTTCACAGGTACAGGATCAGATCGGACGAGCGGAGAAAATAATTGAAGGAATTGTAGGATTTAAGCCACGACTTGTCCGCCCGCCTTATGGAGAGATCATGCCTAAGCAGCTGGAGTGGGCTAAGAAGCAAGGCTATACGGTTGTTAACTGGAATGTGGATTCTTCGGATTGGCGACAGCTGAGTGCGGACCAGGTTTTTCGCAACGTGACTCGCTCAGTACGCCCAGGATCGGTCGTCCTTATGCATGCAGGTGGAGGAGTAGGGCAAAGTCTTTCAGGCACCGTAAAGGCGCTTCCGCGAATCATTGATTGGTTGCGCGCGCATGATTATGAGCCGGTTACTTTAACGGAATTGCTTGATATACCTGAGAAACGGAAGGTACGATGAAAGGCTGAGTGAGTGCTGCTAAGGGGTTGTCAGGAATGTCGGAATTGGTATTTTAGAAAGCCACTTAACATGGAAAAAAACCATTGGTTCGCTTTCGAACCAATGGTTTTTGAAAATCTAATAGGTGCGTAATACCATTAACGCTATTTTAAGAAATACACTTTGATGTTTTGATAGCCGAAATCGGAAACGAAATCACGCGAGCCTGGAACGAAAATATCAATGCGATTCCCTTTGATTGCGCCACCAGCATCTGTTGCGGTTGCAACCATGCCGCCGGTCGGTAAACCTGTGAAATCGTAGCCGGTAATGTAGACCTTTGTTCCGAATGGAATAACTGCGGGATCTACAGCAATAGTTCCTAGCTTAAGTGGATTACCGAAATAGTCAACGGCGCCCCATTGGCCATTTTCCTCTGTAGAGGCAGAATATGCAGTCGCTTTAATGTTCAAAACCTTGGAGAAAGCAAGGGATTGGCCATTTGCCGTCGTGAGTGCTTGGACAGGCTTAGCGGCCTGGACATTTTCTTTGGCAGGCGCTTTTGCGGGTTCCTTAGCGCTTGATTTTTTGACGGGCTTTTTAGTGACAGATTCCTTGACGGGTTCTTTAGTGCTCGAAGTGTCGTCGGGGATGGCTAGCTTTAGTCCTGCATAAATGTTTAGTGGATCGACGTTGGGGTTCGCATTCATAAGCAGCTGCATGGGTATTCCTAATTGACTAGACAGCTTCCAGAATGTGTCGGAATCTTTAGCGGTGTAAGTGGTTGCCGCGTGTGCGGTTAATCCAGGGAGCATTAAGCTCGCTCCTAATACAAGGGCTGCTGATCGCGTGCTCAACATTTTCCAACTGTGCTTCATTAAGTAAGTCCTCCTAGAATGTTGGCCGGCGAGGTTAGCTGTCGGGTTCGGGTTGGGAGATCAACCTTATGCTTGAAAACGCAATTCACCCCAAGTACGTTACGGAAATCCGATATGTACTGTATTTCGTTCCCCCGCACCTAGTGGTTTAGGCCAGAATTTGTTGCGATAAAAGAACAATCGCGATGCTTCAAACGATTCCAAATTATAGGTGATATTACCGTTTGAATACATGTAAAACGTTACCACAGTAAGGGGGCGGTTTACACTGGTAAGTGGAGGGAATAAGCAACAAACCCTTGGTACGACTAGCCTTTTTGTTGGTTTTCGCGACGGGCAAAATAGGCTGTTGTTTCTTCAATGAGATAACGAGTAGAGGGTGCTAACCAAGCTGGATCACCGTGTATAAGAGAGGTTGTTCGATTGGTTTCTTCGAGTTCACGAATGCGCACGAGCTGAAGATCATTGTCTTCCAGGACCTGCTGGCGCAAATAGGATTTAGGCAATAAGGTGCCCGCTCTACATGCAGATAGAAGACGGATGATGGCTTCGAAGGAATCAATCTCCATTCTGACATCTGGCTTCAAGTTATAAAATCGGAACAGCTCGTCTGTAAGGTTACGATACCACGTGCCAGGAGCGAACAAAATCATAGGTAAACCGTGTAAATCGGCCATCTCTAATTGAGTTCTTTCTAATATAATATGTGTTTTCGGGAGGACGAGGATAAGATGATCATCAAATAAGGGTAAACTAGTAATAGCAGGATCATCTATAACGGAAGAAGCAACGATTCCGAAATCGACCTTGCGTTCTTTAACGAGAGTCGCTATTTCATGGGATTTACCTGTGATCGCTTTAATTTCCAAGTTAGGGTGCTTCTCTGTAATCGCAGTAATGAGATCGGGCAATGTTGTCTGAAGAGTCGTTAGACTTGCTCCAATGGTGGCAAGAGGAGCCTCTGAAGATTTGAATGTGTTTAGCTTTTGCAAAAAACTGCCGTGAAATTTGCGGAGCTCAAGCGCGAATTCGTAGGTGACTTGTCCAGCTGCGGTTAATTCAAGCCTCTTGCCGATTCGTCGGAACAGATCGACTTCAAGCTCCGATTCAAGACGAGCAAGACGACGAGATAAGGCAGGTTGCGATAGATTTAATCTTTCAGCAGCTTTGTTCAAACTTGTTTGTTCAACAATAGTTGCGAATAACCTCATATCCTCAAGCATATGGGCAGCCTCCTCTTATGCACAATTGTTATAAGTATTAATATTAAATAAGCAGTTCCATTATAAGCGGAAATAGAGTAATCTTAAAAGCGGTGACAAAGTGGTGACGAATAGAAAGATGCCGTCATCTATGTCGAAGCCCGGACACGAAAGGAGAGCAACCACACACATGAAAGGTAATTCTTATTTGCCGCGAAAGATCCACTCGCTGCTAGGCGTAATTCCGCTCGGATTGTTCATTGTCGAGCATGCGCTAACAAACTACTCCGCTTATGAGGGAGGAAAGGAAGGCTTTTCAGATAGTATCGACCTTCTGAATAGTTTGCCCCTCGTCTTATGGATGGAAATTTTCTTAATTTGGTTGCCTATTTTGTTTCACGGAGTATACGGTCTGTATATTGCCTATCAATCGAATATCAACACGGGTAGATTCAGTTACGGTCGTAACTGGGCATTTACTGCGCAACGGATAACAGGGGTAATAACCTTCATCTTCATTGCATGGCATTTCTACGAAACTAGGCTCCAAGTGGCACTGGGTAATGTATCGCACGAGGAACTGGGACAGCACATGAATAGTATTGTCAGCGATCCGCTCGCCTTTACAGCCTACATTATCGGGGTTCTAGCAGCAACGTTCCACTTCGCGAATGGTCTATGGGCATTCCTCGTAAGCTGGGGAATCACAGTTGGACCACGTGCACAGAAGGTTTCCTCTAATATTTGCATGGTTATCTTCGTAATCATCGCGGCTCTGTTCTTGTTGTCCCTGTTTGCGTTCCGCGGTGATGAGTTCGCTTCGGCTGCAGCAACGGCGCTAAGTTCAGTATCGGTAGGTTAGAGGGAGGAGAAACATACACATGGCTACAAAAAAAGTAATCGTCGTCGGTGGCGGTCTTGCCGGCTTGATGGCGACAATTAAAGCAGCAGAAGCAGGAGTACGCGTTGATCTATTCTCGGTCGTTCCTGTTAAAAGGTCTCACTCCGTATGTGCCCAAGGTGGCATCAACGGAGCTGTAAATACAAAAGGTGAAGGCGACTCCCCATGGGAGCACTTTGACGATACGGTATATGGCGGAGATTTCTTAGCCAACCAACCGCAAGTTAAGGCGATGTGCGAAGCAGCGCCTGGTATTATCCATTTGATGGACCGGATGGGCGTTATGTTCAGCCGTACGTCGGAAGGATTGCTTGATTTCCGTCGTTTCGGCGGAACCCAATATCACCGTACCGCTTTTGCCGGTGCAACGACTGGACAACAGTTGTTGTATGCATTGGACGAGCAAGTTCGTCGCTGGGAAGCTGCTGGTCTCGTACAGAAGTATGAGCACTGGGAGTTTACTTCGGTTGTGCTGGACGATGACGGCGTATGTCGTGGGATTGCTGCACAAGATCTTCGTTCGATGGAATCCGTTACTTTCCGTGGAGATGCAGTTATTATGGCATCTGGTGGTCCTGGGATCATTTTCGGTAAAACAACGAACTCCGTTATTAATACGGGAACTGCCGCAAGTGCTGTTTATCAGCAAGGCGTTTATTATGCGAACGGTGAGTTCATCCAAATTCACCCGACTGCGATTCCAGGCGACGATAAACTACGCCTCATGAGCGAATCCGCACGGGGCGAAGGCGGCCGGATCTGGACTTACAAGGACGGCAAGCCATGGTATTTCCTTGAAGAGAAATATCCTGCTTACGGAAACCTTGTTCCTCGGGATATCGCTACTCGCGAAATTTTCGACGTGTGCGTAGAGCAGAAGCTCGGAATTAATGGCGAGAACATGGTTTACCTTGATCTATCTCATAAGGATCCTAAAGAGCTGGACGTTAAGCTTGGGGGAATTATTGAGATTTACGAGAAGTTCATGGGCGATGATCCACGCAAAATTCCGATGAAGATTTTCCCGGCGGTTCACTATTCCATGGGCGGAATTTGGGTAGATCACAATCAAATGACGAATATTCCTGGCTTGTTTGCTTGCGGGGAATGTGAATATCAATATCATGGTGCGAACCGTCTGGGAGCGAACTCGCTCTTGTCCGCTATTTATGGCGGGATGGTTACTGGACCGAAGGCGATCGAATACATTAACGGCTTGAAGAAATCGGCTGAGGATGTTGCAGCGAGCGTGTTTGAGCAAGAACGGAACAAACAAGCGAATAAATTCGAGTCGATCTTGAAAATGGACGGCACGGAAAACGCTTATGTTCTGCACAAGGAGCTTGGCGAGTGGATGACGAACAACATGACCGTTGTTCGCCACAACAAGAAGCTGCAAGAGACAATCAACAAGATCAAAGAGCTGAAGCAGCGCTATAAGAACATCAACATCAACGATGCAGCTCGGTGGAGCAACTCTGGAGTTGCGTTTACTAGACAGCTGTGGAACATGATGGAGTTGGCTGAGGCGATGACTCTTGGGGCTCTTCTCCGTGATGAAAGCCGCGGTGCTCACTATAAGCCGGATTTCAAAGAGCGCGATGATGAGAACTTCCTGAAAACAACCAAAGCTAAGTGGACTGCTGAAGGTCCGCAAATTTCATATGAAGAAGTCGATGTATCCCTAATTACGCCTCGGAAACGCGACTACTCCACTGACAAGAAGAAGGAGGGCTAAGCCATGGCAGAAACAGCAACAGCAACTGGTCGTAAGGTAAAGTTTATTATTACGCGTCGGGAGCGTCCGGAAGCCGCCCCATTCACGGAGGAGTTTGAAGTTCCTTACCGGCCGAATATGAATGTCATTAGCGCGTTGATGGAAATTCAACGTAATCCTGTTAAAGCTGATGGCGCGAAAACATCCCCAGTATGTTGGGAATCCAACTGCCTAGAGGAAGTTTGCGGTGCATGTTCGATGGTAATTAACGGTAAACCACGTCAAGCTTGTAGTACTTTGATTGACAAGCTAGAGCAGCCGGTTCGGTTAGAGCCAATGTCCACGTTCCCAGTCGTGCGTGACTTGGTCATCAACCGTGAACGGATGTTCAACGCGCTTAAGAAGGTTAAAGCGTGGATTCCAATCGATGGAACTTATGATCTTGGTCCTGGTCCTCGGATGGCGGAGTCGAAGCGTCAGTGGGCATACGAGCTATCCAAGTGTATGACCTGTGGTGTCTGCCTTGAAGCATGTCCGAACGTTAACGATCGGAACAGCTTTATCGGTCCTGCTTCTATCTCGCAAGTGCGTCTCTTCAATGCGCATCCAACGGGTGAAATGAACGCTGCTGAGCGTCTGGAAGCACTGATGGAGGAAGGCGGTATCGAAGGTTGCGGTAACTCGCAAAACTGCGTCCGCTCATGTCCGAAGGGCATTCCACTCACCACTTCAATCGCAGCAATGAATAAAGACACAACTAAGCACATGTTCAAACAATGGCTTGGTCTGTAATAGAACTATCGCCGCCAGTGGGGAATGATCCCGCTTGGCGGCTTTTTTTATTTTAATGTTAACATCGTCGCTGAATGTGAGCAGGCACCCTCGCCATAGCGGAAAAAACCAACAATGAGCGCCACTTAGATAAAAAAGACGTCCTCATCCGTGATAACGGAATAAGGACGGTCTCGATTCAGCCAACCTTACCCTAACTCACCCGAACAAGGTAGGTCATAAACCGGTTGCGGCTTTGCTGTTCGTCTGGCTGAGTGGCAGATACCATTAGACGGTTGCCCGTAGGACTCCAATTAAGAGGGTCAGCGATGAATTTAATGTCAACGGATAATGCGGAAGGTATCCCTGTCGATGCATCGGCAACATAAATTCCACGGACGGTGCCATTTGGAGTTATTGCAGCGTAGGCGAGTTTGTTTCCATCAGGTGACCAAGAGGTACCATAGATTTGCGAATCTTGAGCAATGGCTTGAAGGATTGTCCCTTGGAGATCCGTAATAAGAAGCTCCATTGCGCCACTCTTAACTTTACGAACAATCGCTAAACGTTGCTCATCCGGAGAAGGTACCATCCAAACAACATTGCTGATGGGCAATATGTCGGGCTCCCCTTCAAGGGTGCTTGTCATCAATGCGCCTTTAAGCGATGTGAAGAACAAGTGGTCATTCATATAAGCAATGTTACTCGTAAAAGGATTTGCAGAGTCCAGTAGCTTACGAGGAGAGGAGTTTCCCGCATCGGCCGTATAAATCGTACCGTCGATGGTAGCATAGACAATAGAATCGTTATCAACCCAACGTCCATTCTGAATATCCATGGCGTCAGTGTCTGTGAAAGCTGTTGCCTTACCCGTAGTAATATCGTAAGTTAAGCCTTTGCCCGTATTACTTTGTAAAGAGTAGGTTTTATAAAAAACCTTCGTTCGGTCAGGGCTGACTTGAGCATACCCTTGATTTTCATTGGCGGGATGAAGAGGGGTTTGCACGTTCGTCAGAAGAGAGTACGTGTAAAGATTGTGGGGGTACCACTCCGATCCTTCCGCTTTTTCAGGCAAATAATTGTGATTTTCCCTGTCGATAATGATCTTCTCTTCACTTAACCAATCCATTCCCCGAACGTCGTCTAATCGGACAATGGAATCGACCACCGATTTTTCATAAGTTGTTTTTTCTGGATTATCCATAACGGTTATATATTTGTCTGAAGCTCGATTCTCTTCTCTATTCGTAACCTCTTGCTGCTGACAACCGACAAGGAAGAGCAGGAATACAAGCCCAATCCAACTAGTGAATTTATTCAAACTCATAAGAGATCCTCCTTGTTAGAAGAGTGATGGTGTAATGGGAAGGACAATCGAAAGGTTGCTCCCTGACGAACTCTGTTGCCAAGGTCATCATCTATTAACTCAATTGTTCCGTTATGCTTCTCAATCAGTTGCTTGACAAGAGCAAGCCCTAGACCGGTTCCACCGCTCTGTCTTGATCGGTCCTTGTTCACCGTGTAGAAGGGTTCGAAGATTTTGTCGCGTGCTTCTAAGGGGATACCAATACCGGTATCTGAGATTTCGATGATCGCTCTGTTAGGGGCAACCCTGTTGGATATCGTAATGCTTCCACCCGGTACATTGTATTTGATAGCATTATCGAGCAGATTCATGAGGATATGTACAACACTTTCCCGATCGGCCCATAGGGTTACGTCTTCTAGTCGGTGAGTGATGTTGACTCCAAATCTTTCTGCATTTGCCCTCATCCTGCCTATTACATCGAGTAACAATTCTTGAATGTTCACGCTCTCCGCTTGAAATTCAAAATCATACTTTTCCAAAATCGCAAGTCGCAGGATCATCTCAACCATATCCGTAAGTCGATCCGTTTCAAGCTGGATATGGTGTATGGCATCATCATGCATATCCCTATCATCGCTATACAACTCCATTAGCTCGGAATAAGCCTTGATAGAAGTTAGTGGAGTTTTAAATTCGTGACTAATATTGCCGATGAATTGCTTCTGCTGCTGTTCGAGCTTCTGAAGCTTGTCTACGGCTTTACGCAGCTTTGTTTCCTCCGATTTCATGGCGGTAATATTATTCTGAATTTCCGAACTCATGTAGTAAATTCCTTGGCTGAGCTGGCCCAATTCATCTTTGCGTTTAAGTGGGGGTGATTCAATAAACTGCCCCCTTCGGATTCTTTCAGCGGCATGGTTAAGGACAATGATTGCAGAGGTCGCACGCTGGAAATAGAGGTAACCAAGAATAAAGTTAGCAGCGAGAACGACCGTGCCAGTGAAGAGGAAGAGGCCCGCAATCGTATCGTAAAACCGGATGTCGTTCGTCAAGGAGTATTGAAACTGAATGACCCCCATCTGACTCTCAGGTCCTTGTAAGGGGGTCAAGTAAAGCAACGATTGTCCTTCCTGCTGATAGGCGATCTTCCCCTGTAGCGCATACGATAAGGCATTTTCCACTTCGTATGGTGAGCTTAGGGGGACGGAATCGCCAACTTTTTTTCCGATGTTATCGTATAGAACGACATGTAACCCAGAATACACCGCTAAGTCCATGGAAAATTGCTGTCCCCGTGTTCGTAGAAAAGGCTGAGCTGCGATAGGAGGAGAGGTAAGGTAAGCTTGCTTAATGGATAGATTAGCTATTCTTGTTTGCTGTAATAGCTCCTTCTCCATTCTTAGCTGCTGCTCGTCCTTGATTCCTCTGAGAACGACAATGCTTAAGACAAGAATCGTGACTAATAGTAATGCAGCGAGGAATAGACTGAACTTGATTTTGATACTTACGGCGGTCATTGTTCGATCCCAACGGCTTTGTAACCGACTCCGAAAACCGTTTGTAATAATAGCTGTCCCGTTTCCCCTAGCTTTTTACGTAAACGTTGCATATGAATATCGACAGTTCTCGTGCCTGCCGCATATTCGACCCCCCATACGAGATCGAGAAGTTCATCACGGGTATATACTCGTTCGGGATGTGATAATAGTAATACAAGCAGATCGAATTCTTTGGGTGTTAACTCAATCGGATTATCGCTGATTAGCGCTGTACGAAGCTGTAAATGCACGGCTAACGGACCTGCCATTAAGACTTGGGCATCTGGTTCCTTTTTCTCCAGACGGCGGATGAGCGCCTTTACACGAGCGATGAGCTCACGCATATCAAAGGGCTTGGTCATGTAATCGTCCGCACCCATTTCTAAACCAACGATTTTGTCTACGATATCGTTTTTGACGGTAAGCAGAATAATGCCCATACCGGAACGGTCATCAAGCTTGCGGCACACCTCATAACCTGTCAGCTTAGGCATCATGACATCGAGAATCATGACATGTGGTTGAAAGCTGTTAGCTTTGTCTAACGCAGCTTGGCCATCGTACACCGTTTCGACTTCATAGCCTTCCCTGCGGAAGGCATAGGAGATCGGATTCGCGATTCCGGGTTCATCGTCAGCAATGAGTATTCGTTTATTCATTCATTCACCTAGGTTATGATTTATTGTCGATATTAGCGGCAACTTCGATCGCTTCGTAATACTCCTCGAAGGTCACTCCTTTATTAGTAATGTCCTTCGCAAGCTCTTTTCCAACATAACGAACATGCCAAGGTTCATAAGAGTATCCTGTTATCGATTCTTTGCCCTTCAGGAAGCGAATAATAAACCCATGATCAACCGCATGCTTAGCCAACCATTTCCCTTCTTTTGTTTCACCAAAGCTTTCCTCTAGTCCGTATCCAACGCTTGCGCTTGAGATATCCATCGCTAGTCCGGTTTGGTGTTCACTCTGTCCTGGGCGGGCACTTGTACGGTTAGCAACTTCTTCGCCCTTACGTTTAACATTGCTCGCGAAGATGGACTTCTGAGTGGCGTAGGAACGATAACCGGATACGGCTTTTAGTTCAATGCCATCCTCGTCTGCTGCTTCAAACAACGATTCCAAGGCTTTGGCTGCTTCCTTACGCATCTGCTTCTTAGGGTTATCACCCGAGAAAGAGAAAGGAATGTCAGGGATGACGAGATCTTTAGGTACATAGCTAGAAGATAGGTTCCGTTTTTTATTAACTAAAATGAACAGACTTGAAGTATTGGTGACGGTGGGAAGCCCATCTTTATTATTTTTGATCGTTAGAATAGGCAAATCACGCGCTAATAATGTGCTGAGTGACGGATCCCCTTTTTCGACTGGCGCGGTTGAAGGATGAGGTTGAGATGGCTTTTCTCCATTTGATGGAGATTCAACAGGTTCTTCTGAATGACCTTTTGAAGGCTCTTCGGATTGACCTTTTGAAGGTTCAGTTGTAGGTTCAGTTGTAGGATTATTTGAAGGTTGTAAGATTGCTGGAGTGTTATTATCTTTCGTTTGATTGTTGGCTTTGACTTGTGACCATAAACCACCGACCACTATAACTCCGATTATGGCTGTGTAAACGACTTTCTTATTCATTTATCTCTCTCCTTCAGGAATGCGGACTGAAGGTAAGATTAATAGAGCGATGTATCCACGATATATCGAGATGTTTCAAACTTGTAAACTTTCAATAAAGCTGTGCGCAAACTAGACTTTAGTCTAGTGTCGGACGGTTCGTAAGCCGAGGGTATATTTTCCACTAAAGCCTTATGCTTAATAAATATAGAAACCATTTGAAGGAGAACGGGTGGGAGTATGAAGACAAAGAAGATTTTAAAAACATGGATCATAATGCTTGGAGCTCTTCCACGTGGAATAGCAGCATTTGTGATCACGATTACCGGACTTTGTGTGGGACTTCCACTTGCCATATTTATTGTTGGGTTACCCATACTGGCAGGAACGCTCATTGCATGTGAAGGAATACTGAAGGCAGACCGCCGTCTGATTGCAGATTGGGAGAGTCAGGATAGTGAGAGTAACATTCCATATCTGGAATCTATGAAAAAGGACCTACTCGACATAAAAAACGATAAGAGGCTTAAAGATTGGCGTGGATGGAAGGAAGTACTCGGGGATATTCAAAGCTATCGGAGCTTGATTTACGGGATCATCCAATTTCCAATTTCTATTTATGTATTTGTTCAAGCACTCATAATCCCCATTGTAACTGGAGCATTGATCTTATCACCACTAGCAGAATTTATAAGCCTGAAAGTATTTTCCTTTGATCTCTTTGCAGATGATTGGTTCATGAACTGGTTGTTTTCTGAATGGTCAACAATGCAGCGAGCATGGTTCAATACGGGCTTAGGCATTCTTCTATTATTTGCAATACCGTTCCTTGTTCGTAAGCTGGGCGGTTATTATGCCACATGGATCCATTGGGCGTCTGGCACAACAAAATAAATAAGCATCCAAGTGAACAACAACAAAAAGCGGGCCTGCTGGCCCGCTTTTTGTTGTTTGGTGTGGTTACATCCAAGTTTCGCCCCAGTTTTGGATGGAATGAATGACTTCCTCCATACCATGGCCTTTCTCAGTTAATTCATATTCGATACGCACCGGCATTTCCGGATACACGGTTCTAGTAAGGATTCCAGAAGCCTCAAGCTCTTTCATGCGATCTGTCAGCATTTTATCGCTCATGTCAGGAATTTGCTCTTTAATGTCCTTAAACCGTTTGGGACCGCCCAGCAGTACTCGGATGATGAGACCCGTCCATTTTTTGCCGAGTATCTCAGCAGCCGATTCGTATTTGGGGCACATTTTGGAATAGTCCATATCGATTCCCCCTTTTGTATCTATTTTAACATACTCACTTCAGAAAAGTAAGTTATATCTAAAAATAAATTAGTTACTTGACAAAAGTAAGTAAAGGCATTTAGGATGTGTGGAGCAGAATTAACATCTTGCTAAACAAAAATGAAGGGTGTCGGTTATGATGGAATGGGGATTACTGGTACTGAGAGTTGTGATTGGGTTATTATTCGCAGGACATGCGATGCAAAAATTAGCGGGCTGGTTTGGAGGCCACGGCCTTAAAGGAACGGGTGGATTTTTCGAATCCATCGGAATAAAGCCAGGTCGCACGATGGCATTGCTTGCTGGTCTTGCGGAGTTGGGGGGAGGATTATTGTTCGCATTCGGATTATTTACTCCGTTAGCTGCTGTGTTAATCGTAGCTACCATGCTTATGGCAATTATTAAAGTGCACGGAAAAAATGGCCTGTGGGTTACACAAAATGGGTATGAATATAATCTCGTGCTCATTGTGATTGCTGTTGCTGTTGCACTGATTGGTCCTGGCGACTATTCTCTTGATGCTTTATGGTTAAACTAAGAGTGTTGGAGTAAATCGTTACAACGTGTTAGCGAAGGATTTGCGCAGGGGGATATAAGAAATTTTGTTACACAATTGAAACATTTCTGTTATGTGCCTGTCGCACTGGTCGGATAATATAATAAACAAGACCCCCTTTTTCATATTATTGAAGCCTGCCACCGTTGGCAGGCTTCCTTTTTTTTGTGAAAGTCTTTTTAGCATGCAATAGCTGAAGAAGAAAATGAATAAAGGCGACTTTTCATTCAGAATTGAATGCGAAGTCGCCTTTATTCATTTAACCCGCACTCTCATGGTTACCTGGTGCCACACCTGCCTATGAAGCCAAATGATCAGCAGTAGGGAAATCGAGGTAAGAGCCAAGTCGCCTCGTAGCTGACAGGCAACTTGGCTGGAGTATAAAGAGTAGATTTATTGCGATTAGGTTGGCCGCTAACTCGGAACAATCGCTCAATGTTACAGTTCTACGACAACCTTCTGCTTTTGCCGGAAAAATACCCAACGCTTAAAGCCGATCTCACGAAGTCGTTTCTGGACAAGCTCCCAATCGTCGCCTACACGTCCAGGTATATGTGCGTCTGATCCAAAGGTGACATCAACGCCGAAGTGTAGAGCGCGCTCTAGGATCGTATCGGAAGGATACCAGCCACCGCAATACTTCGTTGAACCACTCGTGTTAATCTCGATGGAAATATCGTTAGCAGCAACTGCCTTAAGCGTTTCATCAATCTCGGCTTCGGCACCAGTAATATTTGCGAATTCAGGATAATATCCTTTCATCGCATCAATATGACCAAGTACCTGAAATAGACCGCTATTGGCGGAGTGGCGGATGAGCTCGTAATAGTGTTTCTTCTCATCGAGCTGATCTGCAGCTTCTATGCCTTTCCAGCGATTACGATTAAATATGCTAACTCCTCTAGTCTGATGAACGGAGCCAATGATGTAATCGAACGGATAAGGCTCATATGATGTCCGATACAAATCGATCTGGTCGATATAAAAATCGGATTCTACACCGAGCAATACTTCGATTTTATCTTTATATTGCTCCTTCAGACGCAATACCTCAGCGATATAGTTCGGAAAGTCACTTCGCGCCATTGCAATCCCGGGCTGGGGTTGATCGTGTTCATGTGCGAAATAAGGGGAATGATCGGAAATGCCAATGACCTGGAAGTTAGCGTTAATTGCTGCTTCAATATAGTCCGATATTTTGTCCGATGCGTGGCCGCATCTATCGTGATGAGTATGTAAGTCGAATTTCATGGTATCTCTCCTCATTCTCGTTTATTCGCTGCCGATAAACTGATCCTCTGGCATGCCTTTCAAATCATTCAAAAATTGCCGCATAGCGCTATTCACATATCGACCGGATTTGGTCATGACCCCAACGGGGTGACTCACTTCAAGCTCCGTTACACGAATCATCTTAAGTGTTCCCCTACGTAGTTCTTCTGCAATGGATAACTTGGATACGACAGCTGCGCCCATGTTGAGTTCGACCATTCGCTTAACCTCTTCACTGCTTCCGAGCTCCATGACGATATTCGGTTCAAGCCCATGTTCTCGGAATATGCGGTCTGTGAAACGCCGACCCAGTGTATCAGGTGAAAGTAGAATAAGAGGGACATCTTTGAGCATATTGATTGTAATCCGACTGGCGGAGGCTAGAGGATGTGCAGGGGCAACAACAAACTCAAAAGTATCGTAATAGAGCACCGACGTCTCAACCTGAGGACTTCTGTCTGTTAAGTAGCCTATACCGACGTCGACCGTTCCATTTTCAACGCTGGAAAGCACTTGGGTGGATGACATAGAAGATATGCTTGTCTTAATAAGTGGAAATTGGTTCTGAAAATAGGATAACACCCTCGGCAATATTTGAATGGCAATAGATGTTGTCGTTCCTAAAATAATATGACCTTGAGGGATCTGATTTAAGTCCGATAGCTTCTGCTTTAACTGCTCTACGATCGCTAATATTTGCTCAGCATTTTTAAGAAATACTTGTCCGCGATCTGTTAAGGTCACGGGATGATTGCGATCGACGAGTATGGTCTTGAATTCGTCTTCAAGGCTCTTGATCTGCGCTGAAACAGCGGGCTGCGTCAAGTTAAGCACTTCACCTGCTTTACGGAAGCTAAGCGTCTTGGATATCGTGACTAACGTCTCCAATTGGTTGATGTTCAATTGATCGCCTCCTTAGATTGAATAAATTTATCACATTAATTAAATGGATAAAAAGCTTTTGTCATTTTCCTATTATAGAAGATTTTATTGATCGTCGCAAAGGTTGAATATTAATCAAATTTAAGTATAATATGGAAGTGGTTTTAATCAAATTTGAGTACTTGTCTAATCGAGTAATAGGAAGGAGTTTGTTGATTATGGATGCGAAGAAGAGTCATTCAAAACTTGTCGTTGCAGGCTTGCTGCTGGGTTTGTTTATGGCTGCACTTGACCAAACGATAGTATCAACAGCGATGACTACAATTATTAAGAAGCTCGGGGGCTTTGAAAGCTTTATATGGGTCTACTCCGCTTACATGATCGCTATGGTCGTATCGACACCCATATTCGGTAAACTATCTGATATGTACGGCCGAAAAAGGTTTTTCCTAATGGGTCTTACTTTGTTTTTGGGAGGATCCATACTTTGCGGAACAGCACAGAACATGGACCAGCTGATCATCTATCGCGCGATACAAGGAATCGGTGGCGGTGCATTGATGCCGATCGTGTTCACGATCATATTCGATCTGTTCCCTGTAGACAAACGCGGTAAAATGATGGGGCTATTTGGAGCTGTATTCGGGGTTTCGAGCGTATTTGGACCCATTTTAGGTGGAACGATTACCGATTATCTGAGCTGGCGTTGGATTTTCTACATCAATGTGCCGATTGGGATATTAGCGATCATTTTTATTTCCAAGGCGTATCACGAATCAAGGGTCGTCCGAAAGCAAGTCATCGATTGGGCTGGCGCTATTCTATTGACGGGAACGATCCTCTGCCTCATGTTTGGTCTGGAGCTTGGAGGATCGGATGGTTGGGCATGGGATTCTGCGAAAATAATTTCGTTGTTCGTAGGCTCGGCTGTGTTACTTATCCTGTTCCTTCTAGCTGAGAAGGCTGCGAAAGATCCAATTATTAAGCTTAGCTTATTCCAAAAGCGATTATTCACGAGTAGTATGGTCATCAGTCTTTTATATGGTGGTGTAATGATCGCAGGAGCGTCGTACATTCCGATTTTCATCCAAGGGGTATTTCACAAGACCGCAACCGAGACGAGTTCAGTTCTCACTCCCATGATGCTTGGTGTTGTGGTAAGCAGTCAGCTTGGGGGTAGGATTGTATCCAAATTTAGATATCGAGATATCATGCTCGTATCAGTACTTACCTTATTGGCCGGTTCATTGTTGCTCGGATTCGCAATGGATACGTCGACAAGCCGATGGGTTATCACTTTGTATATGGTCATTATCGGTCTTGGAATGGGAGTTTCCTTTTCCCTACTTAACATCTCGACCCTTAATTCGGTTCCGCCGCAGTACAAAGGATCAGCCTCCTCTTTGATCACCTTTTTCCGGACGATCGGTTCTGCATTAGGCGTGACGGTATTTGGCACATTGCAGAAGCATAACTTTCAGCAAAGTGTTCAGGAAATTCCTAATATGAGTCCAGAGATGGCGTCACAAATCAAAGGGGGACAGGCGCTACTTGATCCGACCATTCAGGTTAAGATGGGGTTATCTGCAGATGCCGTAAATGGACTATTGGCAAAGCTTGCAGATTCCATCATCTACATTTTCCAATGGTCTGTTTTGTTGCCAGTGCTTGCGGTTGTGTTCGTGCTACTTATGGGCCGCGCTCGGATGGAAATGAAGAAGCCTGGGGCGCATGAATCATCGGGTCAGCAAAGCAACCAGAGCTCGAAAACGGACGGAGCAGGAAAGCCAGAGCCGAATTTCCACGGGGGTTAATTTTACATGTCGATGAAGCTGATCATCTTAGGGCTGCTAATGGAAAAAAACCGACATCCTTACGAGATTCGGCAAACAATAAAAGGGCGAAACTGGCATCTTGCATTCAAGCTTCAGGATGGATCACTCTATTACGCTGTTGATCAGCTTAGGGATGAGGGCCTCATTGAAGTTTCTGAAGTGATTGCCATTGCAGGAGATAAGCGTCCCGACAAAACCATATATCGCATTACTGATCAAGGGAAAGCTGCCCTCTTGGAGCAGTTATATAAACAGATGGAAAAGCAATATTTTCCACAGCATCCTCTGTTCAAGGCATTACCGTTTGCTTGGCACGCGGACAATGCTCAGATGGAGGAGCTAATCGAGAGACAGCTTGCCAATTGTGAGCTAAGACAACATCAAATGAAGCTCGTTCTGGACAACAAGGGAGATAGACTACCTCGCGGTGCGGTTCGATTAATTCAAGGGATATTGAAGTTTATTGAGACTGAACGCGAGTGGCTATTGGACTTGTTGAAGGATGCACGATCAGGACTGCTCTCTGATCCTGGCAATAAGTCGTTACCCGAGTCGAGATAGTGTAAGTGATTATGTACTGATGAAGTAAAGCCAACATTAAATAATGTTAAATCCCTAAATGCAACAAGGAAACGGCACACCGCTCGTCGAATGATTCCCTCAACAGCGTGAATAGCGAGAGGGGCATTAGCCGGATGGACGATAAGAAGAAGATTAACTCTTGGGTGATGTATGATTGGGCGAATTCAGCCTTTGCTACAACGATTATGGCAGCGGTTATGCCGATCTACTTCATCAGCGTGGCGGGTGGGACGGATGGTAGCTGGAGCTTTACTCAGACAGTTGCAGCGCTCATCGTAGCCTTATTGTCACCATTACTCGGAGCCATAGCAGATCATACAGGCAGGAAGATTGCTTTTCTAAGGGTATTTAGCATTATCGGAGCGGTTGCAAGTGGATTTCTTGCATTTGTTGGACCAGGAGATATGTGGCTTGCTTCCATCCTCGTTGTGATCGGTATGGTCGGGTTTGGGGCAGGGAATACGTTCTATGATGCTATGCTGAACGATCTAGTATCTCCTGCTCAACGTGAAAAAGTGAGCGCGCGTGGTTATGCTATGGGCTATTTGGGCGGTGGGGTGCTACTCGCCATAAACCTAGGTTTAATTCTAGGTTGGGAATCCATAGGTTTGCCGAATGAAACAGTCGCTTCGCAAATCTCATTCGTTACTGTGGGGATATGGTGGTTAGTATTCTCGTGGCCACTATTCCGCAATGTTAAAGATACCCCATCCATTAAAGAGAGTGGAGTGTGGATCAATTTGAAGGCCGGGGCTCACCGGCTTGGGGATACGTTCACACGAATTAAGCGGTATCCTGAGTTGATGAAATTCATGGTCGCTTATTGGTTTTTCTTCGATGGGATCAATACGATTATCATCATGGCAGCAAGCTACGGTACAACGATTAATATTGAAAGTAAGGATCTCATCACCGCGCTATTAATCACTCAATTTATCGGATTTCCGGCGACGCTGTTGTTTGGAAAACTAGCGGACCGACTAGGTAGTAAAAAGATGCTATACGGCTCGTTAGTTACTTATTTAATCATCGTTGTCTTAGGGTATTTCATGACTAATGCGTTACACTTCTATCTTCTAGCTTGTTTGGTTGGTCTTGTTCAAGGCGGTTCTCAGGCGACATCAAGAACCATTTTCAGCAAAATGATTCCGCAAGGGCGGGCAACTGAGTTTTTCGGATTCCTTAGCTTCACTAGTAGGTTTTTCGCCTTCGGAGGGCCGCTCGTATTCGGAATCGTTAAGCTGATTAGCGATTCAAGCCGAACGGCTCTGCTAGCGGTCGCCTTTTTCTTCCTCGTTGGAATAATCATGCTAACCTTTGTGAATTTGGCTAAAGGGGAAAAGGAAGCATTGCAAGAATAAAGGGGGATTAAACAGGTACAACCGAGTCCGCGAAAATAATACTGCCACGATCACAAGGAAGACCCGTTTCATATGAAATATCCTGAAGCAGCTCACTGAAGCGTTCCATCAGTGGGGCTGCTTCTTCGTTTGTCTGAGCTTCAAGCCAGGCCATTGCTGCCGATACTGTTGCATATGCATCTTGTAAAGCAATTTCCCATAAATCCATAGCACTTTCATGATGAAGGACAGTGCGATCAACCGGATCTATCCAAGCTTGACGGGTTTCGTTAAGTACATCCCAGTCAGGTATTGTACGGGGAGGAGAGAACGGTGCTAGCTGACCAAAGGTAAATTTCCCTTTCCAACCCTTCGGATCGAAGAATAGTCGCTGTGCTTGTATAAACTGAGCAACGGCTTGATCGAGTTGCTCCACTGAAATTTGATTTGCAAGAATAGGATAGTGAATAGACACAATCTGTAGGAATTCTGGAGCGAAACCATCGGGTAACTGACCTGCTGTATCTATCTCTGGTGCAACTGGCGTCTTCCCGGTATGAATGTTTGCACGCTGCATAAGGACAACGGAGTCCATTGCGGTTTCAAATCGCTGATGGTGCCACTTTTTAAATCCGGAACGGCTGAAGATGAAGGGGTGAAGATTTCGGTCTAACACATGATGAAGTAGAAAACCGAGCGCATACGCGGCTTTAGGCTCTTTCAGAGAACGATTCTGTACTGCACTGAATAAGGAAAGTAGAAAGGGACCACAATGAACATTGTGCATCTGAGAGCCGAGCTTATTAAGCAATGTAGAAGCTTGCCAAGGTAAAAAATGATCATAAAAAAGAAAATCGGGTCCCTGACAGCCGAGTTGAAAAGCGGTTTTCCATTGTTCATTGTTCATATGTTTATCCAGACGGATTGTGGATAGGACTTCTTTACCAAACTGAATATGGGTCCATATATTCGGCATTGTTCTACTCCCTTTGACAAAAAGCTGTGTACTTGTACCTATGATTTCAGTATAATGATAGAAAGCGGTTACGGCTAGCGGTTTCAATTCGAGATGACGAAGGGGCGCGTTCAGACATGAAGGCTGAGTACATCAACCCATTTTTGGAATCCGCGCGTATGGTTATCGAACAGATGGTACAGATTCGTCCCAGCACTGGACAGTTAGCGATTAGGGACATCAAATTCGCCGAAAACCATGTGTGGATTCAAATTGGACTAACAGGTCATATGACCGGTGATATCGTCTTTGGATTAAGCGAATCTGTTGCTTTACGGATCATATCAGCGATGATGGGCGGTTATGCCATTACTGAAATCGATGATATGGGCAAGAGCGCCATTTCCGAGCTAGGAAATATGATTAGTGGAAACGCAAGTACGATGCTCTATAACCAAGGTGTTCACGTGGATATTACTCCGCCTAAGATTATGGGATCTCATTTTGCTTCAGCTACGGGTGCAAGTCGCGCGTTAGCAGTTCCACTTATTATGGAAGGTATCGGTGAAATGGAAATTCAAGTTTTGATTGCCTAAATAATGATCAGATGCGATAAGTTTGCTTAACCGCCCCGGTAGGGGCTTTTTTCATGGTAAAAGTTGTATAGCTAACACGCTTATATTCGCTTAGGAGGGTAATGATGAGAGTAGAGCTAAAGAACAAGGTCGTGCTCATTACCGGTGCATCCAGCGGGATCGGGGCGTTGGTTGCTAAGCTTCTATCTGAAAAGGGAGCCATACCGGTCTTAACGGCGCGATCTCGTGACAAAATGTTAGAACTGTCCGCGTCCATACGAGGTGAGCATGCTGTTTACGAGATGGATGTCACTTCGGAACAGCAGGTTCAAGAGGTTATCTCGCAAGTGCAGGCGCGATACGGTAAAATAGATGTATTACTGAATAACGCTGGGTACGGTGAATTTATTTCATTCAAGGAAGCTTCACTTGACCATTTTCAAGGGATGATGGACGTTAACTATATGGGTACGGTACGCTGTACACATGCGGTGCTTCCTTTTATGCTTCAGTTGGGGCAAGGGCATATCGTCAATGTCGCCTCCATTGCGGGGAAGATGGCAACAGCCAAATCGACGGGGTACTCTGCATCAAAGCATGCCGTGCTTGGCCTGACGAATGCATTGCGACAAGAATTACGTGGTTCTGGAGTGAGGGTATCCGCTGTGAATCCGGGACCTATCGACACTCCGTTCTTCGATCGAGCTGACCCAAATGGTAACTACATTCGTAATATTCGTTGGTTTATGATGTCTCCAGATAAAGTTGCTCGTGCAATCGTATCTGTTATTGAACGGCGTAAGCCGGAGCTTGATTTACCTTGGACGGCTTCGTTCGGAGTCAAAGTTATGCAGCTGTTTCCTCGTTTAAGCGAGGCTATTTTCGGACGGTTTATGAATAAGAAATGAAGTAAGGGGTTGAAGTGATGGGTTTTATCGAATTAGGATTAAACGAGCTACTCGTGGAGAAGCTTACGGCTTCTGGAATTGCGGAGCCTACGGATGTACAGAAGCAAGCCTTACCTGAGCTGCTTAATGGCAAGGATGGAGTCATTGTATCCCCGACGGGAACAGGGAAAACACTTGCTTATTTGTTACCTTTGCTACAGAAAATTGATGGCTCACGTCGTGAGGTGCAAGCTCTTGTACTTGCGCCGACTCAAGAGCTAGCGATGCAAATTATGCGGGAGGCGGAAGCTTACGGGCAGCCGCTAGGAATTAAAGCGACGGCACTGATCGGCGGTGCTTCACTGGCTCGCCAGCTTGAGCGGATGAAGAGCAAGCCTGCACTTATTGTTGGTACTCCTGGACGTGTACGCGAGGTATCGAATTCGCGCAAGCTGTCTCTTCATGCCGTATCGTTCGTTGTTGTCGATGAGACGGACCGGGTGTTCTCACTGGGTGGTAAGAGCGACGTGGAAGTATTGATGAAGCAATGTAATCGTGAGCGGCAAACTGTATTCGTCTCAGCGACTCGATCGGCAGCGATGAGGGAAGCGGAGGCGCAATGGCAAAATGATGCATGGGTATCCGATGTTACAGAGAAGGAAAATGAGAATGGACTTTCTTCGACGTTGGAGCATTGGTATTTCCTAAGTGACCGCCGCGAGAAAATTGATCTGATTCGTAAGATCGTCAGACATATGAAGCCGACATCAGCGCTCTTGTTCGTCAACGATACGGAGAAAATTGGTGAGCTTCAGGCGAAGCTACGTTATGAAGGTGTATCCGTGGATGCTCTCTACGGGGATACACGAGGACAAGAGCGTGGCGAAGTGATGCAGCGCTTCCGTAGTGGACGCACAAGGCTGTTGATTGCAACGGATGTAGCGGCTAGAGGCTTGGATCTCCCAGGGCTTCCTCTCGTTATCCACTTTGAGCCAGCGCTAGATAAAGATCATTATGTTCATCGTTCTGGAAGAACAGCAAGAATGGGACGCGCGGGGACGTCGATCTCTTTGATTACCCATGAGGAGCGCTTCATCCTTGATAAGCTGGAGAAGCAGCTGAACATCGAAATATTGCCTAAGATGCTGTATGAAGGCAAAGTTGTTTCGCTGGAAGAAGGCATTGAGCGGAAAAGCTTAGTATCGGACTGGAAAGCACCAGCCAATGCTGGAGGAGCGAAGGATGGACGCCTAGTATGGAAGTCAAAGGCGGAATACATGGCGACACTTAAGCCGCAAGGTGAAAAGCAACCTATTAAAGGTGATAAAATACAGCCACAATCTAAGCCGTATCCAGATAAAGCAAGTTCAACATCTGCTAGTAAGCAGCCTTCTGCTAGTAAGTCATCGGACATGAGGACAAGTTCGGTTAGTGATGCTGCTAATACAGCTAAGCGAGCCTATCCGTCTGCATCGGGCAGTGCAAGAACAGATAAAGGTACTAAATCGTCATATGAGGGTGCTTCAAAGACCGATAAGGCAGGCAGATCATCGTATGCTGGTACTGCAAAAACGGACAAGACAGCCAACTCGACGTATGCGAGTACAGCAAAAGCGGATAAGGTAGCTAATTCGCCAGTTGCGGGTGCTGTGAATTCAGCCAAATCAGCTAAAACGCCGATTAAACCAGTGAAGGCCAAAGCGAATAGAGCACGTGATCAGAAAAACAAAGGTGCACCGAAGTGGCTGAAGGAAAAGCGTGAATCTCCAAATGATAATAAATAGGATCAAGTTAAGGACTCATTTTCTGCTTCTTGGGAAATGAGTCTTTTTTTCTAGCAAAGAGGGATTCCTCACGTTAATAAGGACAGAAATTCCACACATAGGAAATTTCGTGTGATTATTGAAAACTGAGATCTTCCATCTTCTTCGTCGAAGTTTCCTTCTTACAGCAAGTGTCATCCATGATGAAGAAGATTAGTTGCCGAGAGTCATTGCTCTTTGCTCATTTAATGCGAATCTTCTCTATTATGAATTGCATGTTGCGACGTTGCATACGGTTGGCGCATCAAGGTGAATGGTTAAGAAAGATAACATACTGTTCAGGTGACAATCTTGCCTAGCAGCATTACGAATCTGTGTTATATGTTTAAGTCCGGCACAAAGAATAATGCCACAAGTGTAAACAAGTGATTCAGTTGGGGTTTAGAAAACTCCAACTTGAGAAGTAAAGTCGATGTCCTCTTTCTGTTTAATCGCTACGGGTTCAATTCCCCGCAGCTTGCTGCGTCAGTAACTTAGATTTTGAATTATAATGAGCACAAAAGAAAATCGTAGAAGGAGACGCTGTGGTTTGAGCGAGTATATTCATAAATCACACAAATCAATGTTGACGATTGAAAAAGCTAGTGCAGGTGGATTTTGTGGATATGATAAAAATGGGAATCCACTTTACAGTAGCGAGGTTTGAAGTGACCCCATAAAGTTAGACAGGTTATAGTATTAAGTAACTTGTTGGGCATGAGTCCGGTACTGTACCGGACTCATGCCTTTTAGTTTTACTTTAATTCGCTAATATGAAACTTTTTACATTGTTGGATTGTCATAGTAAATAGAAGGCTGGCCAGTTTTCTGTTAATAACTTAGTAAATTAAGGAAGTGCTATTTCTAGTCTGGTAGATTAAGGATACAATATAAAAGGAGCGATATTATGGGAATTAGATTTTTAGGAAAAGGTTATTCAAGAATTGGTAAAAACTTAATGGTAGCTGCAATTTTTACATCACTCCTCTTGTCTTTCTCTTTTAACGCAGTTGCAGCAACTAAAGCAAGCCATGAAGCCGAAGAGCAATTTGATATCTCAAAGTTCATCCCACAAAAACTAGCGAAATCTACAATTGAAGACGAAAAATTGAAAACAGCCGTTGCCTATGGGGTTCTCGAAACAGTATTACGAGTAATGGCAGATAAGGATAGTGAATGGGCTGACTTATTTAAAAATGGAAAGCTTGATATTAAAAAGATTGTTCCAATATTAGATACTGATGATAATTTGTCTCAAGTAATGTTAGGTTATGAAACAGGATATCTCATTGTAGATGCCGATAACGGAAATTTAATTCAATTTTCTTATGGTTTGCTTGATGATGAGTATTTTGCGGAAAGTGATGCGGTATATGTAGATGGAATTGAACATTTCTCTTCAAATAATGGAGTAGTTAAAGACGGAAGTAAAGAAGGTAAGAAAATTGAAGAAGTAAAAACTGAGGCTAAGAAATTAGGGGAAATAAAGAGGGAGAGCATACCGAACAAGAAATGGGAACTAGATATGGAGTTGCGAGATTCAGTACTTCAAGGTTATGGATCTAATGAAGGGACTTCAAGAAATAATTATATAACAGATCCAGTTGTATGGCTCACTAATTATTATGGATCAGGTAAAGGTGTTGTATTAAATCAGCAATATTCCTTAAACGTGCCGGAGATTGACCAGAATTCATATTCGGGTGCAAATAATTGTGCTCTGGTTGCAACGTTGGAAATTATGGGCTATTATCAGTACCCAGCAATTACTCAGACTCAACGGAATACTGCATATACTGCAATGAAGAATTCATCGTTATATTCTAGTGGTAGTGGTGTATTGCCTTGGGATAACAACAACTTATTTAAAGTTGCAGTTGATGCAGTTGGAAGTCCGTGGAATGTACAAAATAGTTCCGATGATGATGAAGCAACGGTAGTGCAAGATCCATATAATTTACTCTATAATAAGCTACAAACTTATGGACCTGGGTATATAAGTCTAAATCAAGTTCCGTATACTAACCATACTGTAACCATTAAAGGTGTTCAAGATTATTCTGTTTATTGGTGGACTGCTCAGGGAGCATATTATTCTTATCTTGAGTCTTTTGCAATGATTAATGATCATTGGACAGCAAATACACCAACAACGGCATATCTGAGCCTCGCAGGGTGGGGACAATCAACTTGGTACTATACGTTTATTAATGTTAATTAGAGATTAACTTAATATCTTTGAATGAGGATGGGATGCAGAGCTTAATGTTCTGTATTCCATCTATATTAAAAATAACGATTATCCGTATTTGGCTTCATTTGCTGAACTAACCTAGTAAAAGCGCTATATAGAGAGGAAGATTTTTTTGCCTGTGAATTTATTCTATATACCTTATACTTTTTTTATGATTATTGGTCTGATTATTCTCGTTGTAGCTATCAAGTTAATAAAAGGGAATAAAGCCACTAAAAAAATTTTGATTATTTCGATTCCCATCCTTATTTTATTTCAATTTTACTTTTGGAATATAGAATTTAATCATTATGTAAAAAGTTATTTATTCCCAAATAAGACGTTTGAATGTGAATACCTAGAGGAATTTGGTGATATATCTATTCCCCTTCCTGAAAGAACTGTTTTTACAGGAAAAAAAGATAGTTGTTCTCCAAATTATTTAACCTATGTGAATGTTAATGGCTTTAAATCTTTTTATCAGAAAGAGTTAAACACGATGAAAGATAAAGGAAAAATTCAAAAATATAGATACGTTGAAAGAAAAGATGATTTTTGGACTGAAAATAAGGGGTATGTAGTAGAACTACCATCGGGTTCGAAGATTGATGTTTTTTTTCAGAGAAGAGAAGGTGAATCTGGGTTGATTTCAATCGATTATAAAACAAATAAATAACGTTTCCATTAGCCCAACGGACTTAGTTTACAGATGCGACGTTACCTTACGTTGTTGTTGAATCATCGTAATCTGCTATCGCGTTGATCCTCTAATTATACAGAGAAAAGGTGTATTCTCCTCAGCTATCTAGAGGGAATACATCTTTTTCTGTTATACGGAGATTATCAGATGTAGGCTCTAATTAGTGCCGATTAGTGCTCCTTTTTGTGCGAAACTCGTTCACTCTGTATAATAGGAAGAAAGCAATAGGCGCGATGGAGGAGGAATAATGGTGTCTTTACGTCATGACAAAGCGGTTGTACCTGCGCTAAAGATGAAGGAGCTGACTGGCGGTTATAGTCAGAGGAGACCGGTGCTACATGGGGTATCTATTACGGTTAACCCTGGCGAGATGGTCGGTCTAATTGGATTGAATGGTGCCGGAAAAAGTACGGCTATTAAACATATATTAGGGCTTATGGTTCCACAGAGCGGAGAAGTTCGGGTTGCTGGCGTAACTTTAGAGGAGAACCGCGATAAATATCGCTCCTCCACAGCTTATGTACCAGAGCAACCATCCTTGTTCCCTAATCTGACGGTTAAAGAGCACTTGCAATGGACAGCTATGGCTTATAACTTGGAGCAAAGCCTTGCTGTGGCACGGATGGAAGAGCTAGCAGTGACATTCCGGATGACGGAAGCAATGAACTCATTACCTGATACACTCTCCAAAGGAATGAAGCAGAAGGTCATGCTGATGAATGCCCTACTCGTCACTCCTCCTTTACTTATTATTGATGAGCCATTCCTTGGGCTGGATCCCCTCGCAATCCGTGGACTTCTTGCAGCTCTGGAGGAAATACGTGAGAGTGGAAGCGCGATTCTGTTAAGCTCGCATATTCTACCTGCGCTGGAACGCCATGCGAATCGACTAGTTGTCCTACACCGAGGACATACGATAGCAGAAGGCTCGCCACGTGAAGTGAAGGCTCAAGCAGGCTGTATCGGTCCCGAATCTACGCTGGATGATGCTTTCGAGGCGTTGGTTATGGCTGCGGAAGGAGGACATACGCGTGCGTGACCAAGGGCCAGCGGAGCAGCTCGGCTTTATTCGCACTCTTCGCCAAAGTCGCATAGCCGCCTTCCGGAAGGAAATTGTTCCGCATTTCCGATATGTTTTTCAAAGTGGATTTGGGCTATTTGCATCTGCGATATTTTTCACGGTATTGCTATGGTACGTGGATTTTATTAAGGCTGTCCCAGAAAAATGGCCGGCAGATTTAGTAGGAGTAGCATTAATTTCTTTGGCTGTGCTGCGAGCACCGCTTCGTACTTATTTCCGTCCAGCTGATCCTGTATTCCTAATGGCTATGGAAACACGGCTGTTGCAAGCTTACATAAAACCTGCTTTGCAAAATGCGATGTGGACAGCTGTATTTCGTACCTTGGCGATATTTTCGTTGTTTGCGCCAATCTATTTGCGGTCACCTGTAACAGCTAATATTGCGGAAACCCATCCTGTGGCTATCTTAGGAGTGTTATTCGCGATTGTTGCAGCATGTAATGTGTATGCAGGATGGAGAGAACGGAAGTCAGCGGCGCGATCGTGGCGTGTAGGGTTAAAGCTTGCTCGTTGGCTGCTCACAATTGTAATAATTGCAGCTCTATTATTGAAGCCCTTAGTACTCGCGGTTCCACTCATGCTGCTATACATGGTTGTTGTCGTGCTCTTGTGGCGTATCCCTAAACAGCATTCACTTCCTTGGGAGAAGTTAATTGATGAGGAAGCTGCAGTTCGTCGTCGGTGGATGGCATTTCTCGGTTGGTTCGTTGATATCCCAACGGAAGCCTCCAAACCGGCACGTCGTCGATGGATTGCTTGGACTGGAAATTACTTTTTGTGGCAGCATCGTTATTCATGGCATTTTCTATATACAAAAGTGTTTCTTCGTGGGGAAACGTTTGGCTCCCTATGGCGTTGGATCGTCGTATCAGGCGTCATTATAGTTGTTTCGGGGAATGTCCTAGCAAGTGCCGTAATCTATGGAATATCGATTATGATCTGTGGATTACAGCTGAGTGAATTGAGAAGGATTCGGTTTGTTGAAACTGCTGATACGCTCCCAATCGCACCCGAAGGACGTCTCAAAGCAGCAGCAGCTCTTGCACGATTCGCTGGTGTTGGAGCTGCATTACTGCTTGGTATTATCGGAGTATTAACAGCCGGTATAGGAGCGGAGGGGACAAGCTTCATTGAAGCGTTACATCTGGAAATATGGCTGCCATTAATCGCATTTGGTTTGTTATGGAGTGGCTGGTGGATGCCAAGAAAAATAGCTAAATATACCGATGAGGATGAACTGTAGCCCCGGAAAGTAGTTGAGTGTGCGCAGCAGTTCGACGAAACCTAACTGTAGCACCGGAAACCACTCAAAGTGCGCTGCAGTTCGACGAAACCGAACTGCAGCACCGAAAAGTAGCACAATGTGCGCTGCAGTTCGACGAAACCTAACTGCAGCACCGAAAAGTAACTCAAAGTGCGCTGTAGTTCGACGAAACCGAACTGCAGCACCGAAAAGTAGCACAATGTGCGCTGCAGTTCTGCGAAACCTAACTGCAGCACTGAAAAGTAGCTCAAGTGCGCTGTAGTTCGACGAAACCTAACTGCAGCACCGTAAAGTAGCACAAAGTACGCTGCAGTTTGACGAAACCTAACTGCAGCACCGAAAAGTAACTCAAAGTGTGCTGCAGTTCGACGAAACCTAACTGCAGCACCGAAAAGTAACTCAAAGTGCGCTGTAGTTCGACGAAACCGAACTGCAGCAGCCGAAAGTAGCTGAATGTGCGCTGAAGTTCTGCGAAACCTAACTGCAGCACCGGAAAGTAGCAGAGTGTGCGCTGCAGTTCGACGAAACCTAACTGTAGCCCCGTAGCACAATGTGCAACGCAGTGCAGTTAAACCAACCTAACGGAAGATAGAAAAAGGGCAAGCAGAGAAACTTCTCTGCTTGCCCTTTTTACTCAATCCTGTCAACTCGTCTTAAACTTTGCCTTCTTTAACATCAAGCACAGCCTGATGGATTCTGTCGAAGAGATCCTCAAGGTTTACTTCCTCGATACAAGAGAAGGCAACCCGTAGATCTGATGTGCCAAGTGCTATGGTTCCAACCTCGTACGTATTCAGCAAACGCTGACGAACGGCTTCTGCTTCCACATAAAGCAGCTTCAGGCACATGAAGTAGCCGGAATTGAACGGATAGTACGTCCATTCTTCGCCGTATTTACCGCTGTCCAGTAATTGCTTCACTTTGTTAGCGCGACCCTTCATGATATGGAACTTTTCTTCCTTCTGAGCTTCAAATTTATCTGATTTCAAAGCGTGAAGGATAAAAGTTTGAGAAGGGTGAGGTCCGCTAGAAATCGTGGCGCGGATAATCCCGACTGTCTTCTGTTCCAGGGCGGATAGACTTGCTTCGGTAAGACCACCGTAAGTAATAAAGCCAACGCGGAAGCCCCATACGTATTCTTCCTTCGTAGCGCCGTCAACTTTAACAGCTAGCACTCGTTCATGCATTCCACTCAGATGACCGAACAGCGATTCCTGCAAGGAATCCTCAAAAAATAGTCCGAAGTATGCATCGTCTGTCACCACGACAACATTAATGCCTGCTTCAGCCGCATCGCGGATGGCAGCAACAATTTCAAGGCCTTCTTCTAGGCTAGGGGTGTAGCCGGTTGGATTAATTGGGAAGTTAAGCAGCACTATGGCTTTACCGCGTTCCTTCTGAGCTAAAAGGGAATCACGTAGGCCAGCTGAGTTAAAACGATTATCGGAATTGTATAGAGGGTAGTAAACCATCTCCGCACCACGACGAATGCCAAAGGTGAGCTCATAGTTTTCCCAATTCTTATCAGGTACAATAACCGCATCACCAACATCAGCAAATAAATCGGATACGATGCTGAGGCCATGAGTGAGTGCGTTCGTGACAACGGGTAAGCTTATATTTTTACCAGCAATAGATGGATTTTCAACGAGCATTTTGTCGCGCCAAACGGTGCGGAGCTCTGCTTTTCCTGCTGGAGGTGCATATTCGTAAATGTCCTTAGGATCGTAAGCGGATAAAGTCTCTTGAATAACATCCAAATGCATCGGCTTGCCATTCTCGGTCGCAATGCCGATTGTGGCGTTATAGAGCTTTGCCTTTTGTTTAGCCTCAGCGGATTGGCTCAAAATACCAAGCTTAGGCATATAAATGGCTTTTCCTAGACCGGAGAGCATCTGTGCAACATGCGGATTGTCTTTAGTAAGCGTTTCGTTCAATTGCTGTGCAAGTGGGTTCATGACTTTCATCCTTCCAATTTTCATTAGCTGTTATTATACACCATTGAAACTTAAGCGTCATTGATATCGATGCGATTCATTAGAAAACACTGAAAATTCCAGTAAATCCTAGTTAGAACTTCATCGGGGACGAGTATTGAGCTGACGTTGACAAGTAAAAAGATCCAATTTAGACTTAAATGACTAGTCCATTTCGAGAGCGGTGAGAACAATGAGTTCGCCTTTTGCTTATACCGCTAAGCTGAATGAATGCGGCAGTATCCATATGGCACTATACTTGGCTATTCGAGAAGCAATAACGGAGGGGAAGCTTTCTCCGGGGGAGAGATTACCTTCAACTCGAAAGCTTGCTGATTTGTACCAAATATCCCGTGGGAGCGTTAGCGTTGCCTATGAGATGCTGACTGCTGAAGGCTTCGTTCAGGCTGGTGTGGGTCAAGGTACTTTTGTCGCGGGATGTGGAGATGATGAGGTTGGAAACCGAGCGGAACAACTAAACACATCTCAGGTGGCTCCGGTATTAACGAACTGGGGAAGTCGCTTAATGGCGCAACAGCTGGCCAAGCCCTTAGTCCATAACCCCGAGAGGGGTAATCAAGCAGAAATGCTTTCTTTTGTCCCAGAAGGGGTAGGTAGGGGATGGTTCCCTTGGATGGAATGGAAGGCAGAGGTTGCCCAGCAGTGGAAAAGCTTCGGGAGATCGCGGAACAATAGCAATCAATCTACGGAAGGTAGCTTGTTGCTTCGTCAGGCGATCGCTAATCGCTTACGCAGGGAAAGAGGGATTACTTGCGATGCTGAGGAAGTCATCATTACAGCAGGCTCTATGCAAGCCATCACGCTTCTGACCCAGTTGCTTATAGAGGAAGGGAAGAAGGTTGTGATTGAGAACCCTTGTTATCCTGGAATTCAGCATGCAGTTAACGTATCAGGAGCAAGTGTGATCGCTCAGTCTATCGATGGTAACGGTATCGTACCACAGGATTGGGATGCGCAGCTTCTGTTCGTCACACCAGCCCGGCAATTCCCGACCGGTGTCGTGCTTAGTTACGAGCGACGTCGTGCGTTATTGTCTTGGGCTTCGAGGCGCAATGCATGGATAATTGAAGATGATTACGATAGTGATTTTCGCTGGGGCGGGCGTCCGATTGAGCCGTTGAAAGCATTGGATCGAGAAGGCAGAGTCATCTATATCGGATCGTTCTCTCGTTCGATGAGTGTTGGCGTTCGAATTGGGTATGCGGTCGTTCCGAAGCCGCTTATTGAACCGTTCCAATTCGCGAAGAAGCTGTATGATCCCTATCCGACTGGAATTGCGGAGCAGCAAGCCTTAGCCAGCTGGATGTCGGGAGGCGGGTATGACCGATATATGCGTCGAATGCGCAGAATTTATGGGAAGCTGGAAAACAAACTAAGACTAGGCCTGCAACAGGAGCTAGGTGGATTATTCGAAGTCATTCCAGCGGATGCAGGATTGCATGTATACGCCAAATGGATGAAAACAACAGAGGAATATGGACACTTAGCTCAGGAATGTGCTAGAAGAGGCGTGACATGGAGAGACGGAGCAATGTATGATACTCGTCATAGGAATACGACTAGTCCGGTCCAACCTTCAGCCGTATTCGGCTTTGCACATTTAGATGTAGAACAGATCGAGTATGGAATATATCTGATATCCCAGTGTGCACAATCATTAGGATGGATTAAATTTAACGAAGGGCAAGGAGGAACAGTTCATGCTTAATCTAGCACCGTCATCGCTCGTACTGCTATCATTTTTTGCCAAAATTTCTTGCGAGCCGGGATGGAAGTGGCAGAAACGAGAGAAACCGTTAGCTAACTACGATATTTTCTATGTATGGAGCGGGGAAGGAGAGCTGTTCCTCAACGGGAAACCATATACTCTGGGCAAAGGGAGCTGTTTTCTTTTCCGGCCCGGTGATCATACAAGCGCTACTCATAATCCTCAAAAACCACTTGTCCTCACCTACATTCATTTCGATACGTCAGAGCGAGTATCCCTGGTTCCTGAACCATATAGACAATTAGAGGATACATTCGATTTTGAGCAATTGCTCGCTAGATATGTACGTTTGTTTCTCGTTCGTACCTATGCCGCAGAGGAAGAAGCCCAACTGATTCTGAAGCAACTGCTTATCCATCTTCTTCGTCAAGATCGAGATGAGCCTGTTGAACGTAAAGTGAGCAATCAGCTTACGGAAAGCATTCACGAGGTGGCCAACTACATCCAGCAGCATCCCGGTATTGTTCATCGTGTGGATGATTTGGGCAAACGGGCAGGACTGTCTTCCAGATATTTTTCCATCAAGTTTAAAGAGCTTATCGGTATATCCGTACAAACTTATATGATCCGCACACGAATCGAGCGTGCTCAACATTTGCTCATGCATGCGGGGATGAATGTGACGGAGGTCGCAGATGCGCTAGGATATCGGGATATTTTCTTCTTCAGCCGACAGTTCAAGCAGTATACAGGAAAAAGCCCCTCAGAAATTCGTTGAGGGATAAACAAAAAAACTCGTCCTAAGGCACAGGTTTGCTGCCAGCAGGACGAGTTTTTTTTATGCTTGATTCCGTACAATAAGTGTTCCGAGCTTCTCACCCATGAGAACCTTATCACCTGTCTTCAGGTCAGAGCGAGGCTGAAATGTGCCATCTTCTGTGAGAAGGACAATGGTTGAGCCGAATTCGAAGTACGCAAGCTCGTCCCCACGTGCTAATTTCTTGGGCATAGGCTCCACGTATTTAATGCTGCTTACGTTTAGTGCACCAACCTTAACGACGGCTGCTTCTCCAATATCGTTACGAATATAAGTGACTAACCTTTCGTTGCGAGAAAGCACACGTCGCATAGAGGTAAGACCAAATTCATTAACAGGATACACACGCCCGGGAATATGTTCTGATTCTACGATATCGCCTTCACATGGAGAGTGAATACGATGATAATCCGTCGGACTCAAGTAGAGCACCCAGAAATATCCGTTTAAATATTGGGTTAGCCGAGGTGAGCTATTGAGTAGCTCCTCGATCGTGTAATCCTGGCCTTTGACCTCGAGCATCAATCCATCTTTGATGACACCGCAGCCAGTAATTCTTGCATCTACAGGACTGACTAAGGAGCCTGCAGAAGTATCAATAGGTCGTTTACCTGGTTTAAGTCTGCGTGTGAAAAAATCATTGAGAGAACGATAGTCCTCCAGCCTTTTCTCCGCGTCTTCTACTGGAATCTTGTACATCGCAGCGAAGCGGGGAATCCACCGGCGGCTGAGGGAGGATTTAGCGAATCGTCCCGTAATTCGGGACACGAATTTGCGTGAGGACAGCTCCGTCATCATGCGCAGCAGCGAGCGTTTCATGCAGCCGAGCACTCCTTTTGTCATAAAATACATTCCCGTGAATTGTGACACATCGGTGGACAAAGTGCAATAGTAGTAAATTATAGAGTAGATGTTCATGCTGAAATTCATGATGATGCCGTGTCGGTTTATGCTCAATCCGTATATGATGTGAGGATAGATTTGCAAGGAGGATAGGACGATGCTAACAGCGGCTTTCGTTACTCCAGGAGCATACCCGATTCCATCCTCGATGGGGGGATCGGTTGAACGTGTTGTGGAGAAGGTTGTGCCCGAACTTCAACCGCATGTCAATGCGAGAATATACGGAAGAGTTGGAAAACGGTTAGCCGCAAGAGGAAGCTTAAACGGAATACCGATAGAGAGATTTTCGGGAACAAATAAAGCAAGGTACTTCAAGCTTGTATGTGGCAGGCTGGCGAAATTTCGACCAGATGTTATTCAAGTTGAGAACCGTCCCCTGTGGGTTCCTCGATTGAAGCGATCTTTCCCTCATAGCCGTATAGGGCTGAATTTACATTCCACTACATTCATTAACGCTCCTTATATGAGTAGACTACACAGGAAAAGGTGCTTACTGGCTGCTGATTATATTCAAGTGAACAGCGAATATCTCCGTGCTTATGTTCAGAAGCAGGTTCCAGAAGTAGCTGGAAAAATCAAGGTCAACCATTTAGGGGTAGATGTTGTCAGATTTGCGGGAAGATCTACACCCGATGGAGCCAGAATGCGCGAAGAACTGCGGGTCAAGCGAGGTTGGGGGACTCGACCTATTGTGCTATATGTAGGTCGACTAGTCCCACAGAAAGGTGTGCATCACCTTCTGGCTACACTACCTGCTCTTATTGCCAAAGCTCCTGATGTATTAGTTGTTATCGTCGGAAGTGCATTGTACGGCTCACATCGTAAGACGGGATACGTTAGGCGACTTCACAAACAAGCTAAGCGTTGGCGGGAGCATGTTCATTTCGAACCCTATGTTCCCCACTTTGAAATTCCAAATTGGTTTGCAATGGCGGATATGGCTGTCGTACCTTCTGTTGGGCGAGAGGCATTCGGGTTGGTTAATCTTGAAGCAATGGCAGCAGAGCTTCCCGTTATCGCAACGAAAGCTGGAGGATTGAGGGAGATCGTTGTGGATGGTTCAACCGGCTTCCTAATTTCCTCAGAATCCCCAATTATTGTTTCAGAGCTTGCAGCTCGTATTGGTTTTCTGCTAGACAATGAGGTTGTGCGTATGGAGATGGGACGTAACGGGAGAGCTAGGGTTTTGAATCACTTTCTATGGCAGCATACAGCGGAGAGATGGGTCAGGTTTCATCAGGAGTAACCTATATTTGCAATAGAAAAGCTTGTTCCCGAAGCCGATTTGGCCAAGGAACAAGCTTTGATTTTTCTGGCAATCGATGGAGGATACAATTAACCCGAGAAAGTGCGGTACAGCAAGTATATATTTAAGCCCATGATGATGACGGCAATGAACCATGCCAAGATGTTTAGCCACATCGGATTGACGAATTGTCCCATCTTCTTCTTACTGCTTGTAAATTGCACAAGAGGCACGACGGCGAAGGACAGCTGGAAGGAGAGGATGACCTGACTAAGAATGAGCAGATCCATCGTTCCTTTGTCGCCATAGAGGGCTGTTACGATAACTGCTGGAATAATGGCAATCATTCTCGTAATCAATCTACGAAGCCAAGGGGCTAGCCGAATGTTTAGAAATCCTTCCATGACGATCTGTCCAGCTAATGTTCCCGTTAAAGTAGAATTTTGACCAGAGGCTAGCAAGGCAACTCCAAACAGAATTGCTGCCAAGGAAGTCCCAAGCATTGGTGCAAGCAGGTGATAAGCTTCCCCAATCTCAGCTACATCTGTCCGTCCGGCGGTATGGAATACAGCTGCAGCAATAATGAGTATAGCTGCATTGATGAACAAAGCGAAGAATAAGGCGATCGTCGAATCCCAAGTAGAAAATCGGATTGCTTGCTTTTTCCCGAGTGCGGTTTGCTCAAATTGGCGTGTCTGCACGATTGAAGAATGTAAGTACAGATTGTGTGGCATCACGGTCGCGCCAATGATTCCAATCGCAATATATAGCATTTCCGGATTTTTAATAATTTCTGTTGTAGGAACAAACCCTTGGAATACGTCTCCCATGTTCGGAGTAGACCAGATAAGCTCAAAGGCGAAGCATAAGCCAATTGTAGCGATTAAAGCGATAATCATTGCTTCGAGATATCGGAATCCTTTGTTCTGTAATAAGAGGATGATTAGAACGTCTAAAGCGGTCAAAATAACGCCGTAAAGTATCGGAATGCCAAATAACAGGTTTAAAGCGATGGCAGCACCGATTACTTCTGCTAGATCACAGGCTGCAATAGCAAGCTCGCATAAGATCCATAATCCGAAATTAACCGGCTTGCTATAATGATCACTGCAGGCTTGTGCTAAATCCCTTCCGGTTACAATTCCTAACTTACCTGATAAAGCTTGCAGGACAATGGCCATCAGGTTCGATATCATGATGACGGATAGTAAAGTATATCCGAATTGCGAGCCTCCAGCCAGATCAGTCGCCCAGTTACCCGGATCCATATAACCAACGGCAACCATATATCCTGGGCCAGCAAAAGCTAGAAACTTACGGAAGGTTGATCCATTTTTAGGGATTTTGACAGAGCGGAAAGCTTCAGGTAACGTGGTTTGAGTTCGTTCGCGCCTCCAGCCGCTAGTAGGAATGGTTTCAGCTGTTTGGGTCGTGGTTTCTGAGTCGGCTATCGCAAGATCTTTGTTCATGGTTGATCACCTCAATTTGCTTGTGTTGAGTATGGCAATAATTTTGGCGTTAACGACATTAATTTTCCCTATGGCAACATTTTATTTGTAATTAATATACGCCCGAAGTTGGGAAAAGTAAACGGGTATTTTCATGATACGATGTGAAAGGGTTCACATTATAAAAGACGAAGGCACCGTGTAAATGGCACCATCGTCTATATATGATTATGTTAATATTTTATCGGATTTCAGCTTGAAATCACTCATGATCTCATCCCATGCGCGGTCGGATCCTTTCCAATCTGCCCCCCGTGACACAGAGACTGAGCAAATATTAGGAAGCCCCCAATCCTCGTGCCTCACTTCTTGATTGAGAATCATGTTGTTAACAATGAGGAGACGGAATTTACCGGGTATGATCTTATTTAATGCGGTATACAGCTGGTGCGCCTCCATCTTGGTTGTGTCGATTCTGACCAAGCAAATGGGACCTCTTTTCGCGGCTGAAAATAAGGCTTTGACACGACGATCTATGGTTTGTTTGAAATCGGGGTAAGCATCGCTCCAGCGGTATATCAATGGGAAATCGTGATAAGAAATGATGTCATAGCCATTATCTCTAACTATGTAGTGTTCGGGCTCCCTTCCAATAACCTGGAGTTGATTAAATTCCATAAGTCCATTAAATTGATTACGGATTAGACGGGTCACATTCGGAACGGAACGTGAGATAAACCAATCCAATGGTCCGGCAAATTTCCTCAAATTGAGCCTTCTTAACTGATAAGCGGTTTGACAGGTTGCCCCCAAGCTAACAAATGCCTCGTACGCACCCGCACAGTCATTCCATTTCATCCCATTCACTCCTCGACTTTTTCTGGATCAGGTGGCGACAATTTTTATCAGTATATATAGGTGATGATAGGCGCGTCACGGCTACATGCACCCATTTATGATGAGAAGCCCAAATCAGGGGGAAATGACAGACGAGGTGTTCATTCTTGAAAAACTAAAAAAACGTAACGCCCGGAATTGGATTTTCGGGCGTTACGTTTTTTCGTATGAGTTGTCTTGGATGGGTGTCAGCTATGTTCTAAATGCTGCAAGGTTTGCAAGAAGATTTGTTCGATATGGGAATCATCCAGGGAGTAAAAGACGGTTTTACCACTTTTTCTGCGCTTAACCATTCTCATATTCCTTAAATACCGAAGCTGATGCGAGACCGCCGATTGCCCCATTTCTAACAATACGGATAAATCATGAACGCAGAGCTCCTGATGTAGGAGGGCACCGATCAGCTTAATTCTTGTAGGATCACCCAACGCTTTGAACAACTCGGCAAGCCGTTCTGCTGATGGATCATTAATCATACGTGACTTGATTTCCGGCAATGGGATATTAGAATGGGTACAACCTATATCAGAATGCTCGAGCATTTGCTTATCCATGATTAAGCTCCCTTATCACATGTTACAACTGTCCCACTATTATAACGCAACTGGTTAACTACGGAAATATAGCCAGAGATGTAATTGTGATAGGGAAAGTCGCCCAACCTCGTGACGTGCCTATGGGTGAATGCATATGATACTTAAGATTTCGATGATCAGGAAGGAGAGGGACATGAAAAAGAAACGGGCAAGTAAGACACCCAAATCGCGCCGGCCGCTTTATTACGTCGACAATCCAAATAATCTCGAGCTGAAATGGCTAGATGATATGCAAAAGTCGAAGGCCAATCAGATTTCCGTTCACGGATCGGCTGCTCTAGCACAGCAACCTGCAAAACAAACTGCAGACCAAGCTGAAAGCAAACAAGGGCGCGTAAACGGAAACGCCAAATCGGGTGGTGGAAGTCTCTCGCAATCGGTACCGAATACTGTGACTAAAGAAAGCGTGGCTCCGGTAACCACAATATCGTTGTCCTCAGAATTTGTCTCAACGACAGATGAAGCGGAGGAAATTATAGCGATCGCAACAGCCCTTCCTCAAGCTATTGAATTACCTGTGGTGGATGCAATTCCGGATATTGTGGCCGTTGTTGAATCGATGCAATCTGAAAACCTGCAATTAACGGATACTTTGGTTGCGATGTTGAATGATGAAGTATCTGAATCTGAGTCTCTTGTGGTGAATGTTGTGGAAGAGCCATCGGATAAAGAAGCTCGCCACTCCAGGCTGGAAGAGAAACGGATGCCTTCGCGTCCTGCTCCAATCGTATATACGGATGATATCGCGGATGAAGCGATCACTGGAGAGAAGCTGGCTCCGTTTGCGATTAATGCTATGCATTTGGCGGCAGATTCCGTAGCAACGAATTCACTTGCGGATTTTTCCGTTACGGCTATCAAACTGGCTGACGGCTCTGTAACCTCATCGAAGATTGCTCCAGAATCCATAGTTGGGGATCATTTAACCAAAAATTCGATTTCTGGACAGAAGATTCGCGATCGATCGATCACAGGCGAGAAGTTACGGGATGGTAGTGTCTCTTCGGCAAAACTCGCCGACAGAACGATCAGTTCAGACAAAATTGCTGAAGGATCCATACAGTCCAAGCATTTAAACCTATCGATCATAACTTCGGAATTGCTGCAAGACCAGATCATCACCTCAGAAAAAATCCGCAGCGGCTCTATCCGCAGTGAGAATTTGGCAAATGAAAGCATCGATACATCCAAATTGGCGGATGGCTCCGTAACTACTTCCAAGCTGCGTGATGGCGCAGTATCTAAGGACAAAGTAGCACGGGGTGCGATCGAAACACAGCATCTAACAGAGGGCCTTGTTCTTGCAGATCATGTAGCCTTGGGCGTGTTGCAGGGAAAGCATTTGGCTCCGCGCGCCGTGGCGGCGGAGCATCTCGTGGACGGAACCGTCGGTACACGCGAATTAGCCGATCGATCCGTATCGGGAAGCAAGCTAATGGTCGGCACGGTACAATCCGAGCATCTGCAAGCAGCAGCGGTAAAAGAAGATCATCTCGAAAACGAGGCCGTAAAGACTAGGCATCTGACGGATGAGGCGATAACGGCGTCTAAGTTAGCTGATCAATCCGTTACTACGCTTAAGCTTGTGGATCAAGCAGTCACCTCTACAAAAATTGCGGATCAAAGTATCGTCTCAGGCAAAATAGCTGATGAGGCAGTACAGACAAGACATGTGGCCAAAGGTAGTGTTGTTTCCGATAAGTTAGCAGACAGAATCGTTGAATCGCGACATTTAGCGGATAATTCTATAGAAACCAAGCATGTGTCTGCACAAGCGATCAGAAGAGAGCATTTGAAGGAAGGATTGATCGGCGCTGGGCAGCTCGCGAAAGATGCGGTGCAATCTCAGCATTTATCTGATGGAGCGATCGGGAGCTCTAAGCTATCGGATGGAGCGGTTAACTCCTCCAAGCTCGGAGAATTGTCGGTTGGAAGCCGACATTTGGAACTGGCATCTGTAAAAACCGAACATTTGTCTGCGGAAAGCATAACATCTGAGCAGCTAGCTGCAGGTCTGCTGAAACCGCACCACTTCGGACCAGAATCAGTCATGGGTGGCTCATTGTCAATGGACTCCGTTGATAGTCGCCATATTAGGCAAGGGGCAGTAGAGTCGATTCATCTAGGGAACGGATCGGTCAGTACGGCTGCACTGCAAATCGAAGCCGTAACCGAAAAAAATATCTCTCCAGGAGCTGTTGGGGAACGCCAGCTTGGCATACGGGCGGTTTTTTCGCATCATCTTACCGATCATTTAATTACATCCTTAAAACTATCCCCTGAGTCTGTCTCGACGGATAAATTAGCGGATTTGGCGATTACTTCCGCGAAGCTTGCGGATGACAGTGTTACTTCTGCGAAGCTGTCTGATAACGCGGTTTACGAAAAGGCCATACAGGACGGAGCAGTAACCACTAGGTCGTTAGCGGAGGGCGTCGTTGCTTCTAAGCATCTGAAGCCTAAAATCATTAAGCAAACCCATCTTACAGATGGGGCAGTAACTACTTCGATATTGGAGAATGGCTCTGTTACTACAGATAAGATCGGTGAGGGTTCGGTCCAAGCGAATCATTTGGCCTCTAACACGGTTGCAAGCCGACACTTAGCGGAACAAGCGGTCCTAGGAGTACATTTAGCGGAGAAAAGTATCCATGAGAATCATCTTAATGATGACATCGTAACGTTTAGAAAACTATCGGCTAATAGTGTCGATAGCAGCAAGCTGCAAGGAGGTTCCGTAAAGGAGTCTCATATTAGTGACAAAGCCATTTCGTCCGTTCATCTGCAATCCGATTTAATTGATGCGATCCATATCCGAGAAGGCGTCGTTGGGGCTGCACATTTGGCAAAAGGAAGCGTCCAAGAAGCTTCTATTGCGAAGGGGGCAATTACTTCGGCTAAGTTGGCTGAGGAAAGCGTGACATCCAAGAAATTGGCTTCTCTTAGCGTAGGCACCGAGCATCTGCAAATCGAAAGCATCAGCGGCAAACACTTGAAATCAGAAGCCGTACATGGCTTTCATTTACGTAAAGGCACGGTGTCCGTTTCCCACCTTGCACCCGATTTACTTGATTTAGCGAAGAACGGGGAACGTCGTATCGATTCCGAAAGATTAGAGCCGAATGCGGTCAGCGCGGTTCACCTGAAGGATAAATCGATCACTGAGGATAAGCTCGTTGACGGATTAATCACTAATTCAAAGCTATCGGATGGGAGTGTAACCTCGGAAAAGCTGTTAGATAATAGTATATCGACGGTTAAACTCAAAGATGGCTCAGTAACGACGAATAAGGTAAATGACCTCGCGATTACTTCAGAGAAGCTCGCATTTGGCAGTGTAGGAACAAGCCAATTGGGGTTAAGCTCGGTAACGGAAGATAGACTCGCGGACCAATGTATAACGGATGCTAAGCTGCATGAAGGTGCTGTAACGACCGAGAAGCTGGCTAAGCGAAGTGTGGGTACGGAACAATTGGCAGAAGGCTCAGTGACCGTGAGTATTCTCGCGGATGATAGTGTTACTGCACAAAAGCTGCTTAACGGTGCGGTAACATCGGAGAAGCTCGCGGATGGAAACGTAGGAACGAAGCAGATGGCACTTGGCTCAGTGACTACGGATATTCTGGGAGACGGAAGTGTAATAGCAGCCAAAGTACTTGACGGTGCGATTACCAACGAGAAGCTGGCGAACGGGAGTATTACAACCGATAAGCTCCTTAACGGAGTCATAACGACGGATAAGCTAGCCGCAAGTAGTGTTGGAACGAGTCAACTGGTATTGGACTCGGTGACGACAGAAATATTGGCTGATCGCAGTGTAACGAGTGAGAAACTGAAGGATGGCGTTGTGACCGCGGATAAGATAGCTGCGGGAAGCGTCGGACTAGTGCAGTTAGTCCTCAGTTCCGTGACGTCGGATATACTTGGGGACGGAAGTGTGACGACTTCGAAGCTGCAAGATGGATCAGTTACCTCAGAGAAGCTGGCACAAAGCAGCATCGGAACGATTCAACTCATCGATGGATCCGTGACAGCGGATATATTAGCCGAGGGAAGCGTAAGTGGAGCGAAGCTAGCGGATGGAGCCATAACAACCGATAAGCTCATTGATGGAGTGATAACGACCGACAAGCTTGCGGGTAGTAGCGTCGGAACAAGCCAATTGGTGTTGGAATCCGTGACATCGGACATTTTGGCTGATGGAAGTGTAACGGGTGAGAAACTAAGGGATGGCGTTGTAACCGCGGATAAGATTGCTGCTGGAAGTGTCGGGCCGTTGCAATTAGCACTAAGCTCTGTGACATCGGTAATACTGGAGGACGGAAGTGTAACTGCCTCGAAGCTGCAAGATGGATCGGTCACGTCGGAAAAGCTGGCACAAAGCAGTATTGGAACGATCCATCTCATCGACAGTTCGGTGACCTCGAATATACTAGCCGAGGGTAGCGTAGTCGGAGCGAAGCTGGCGGATAGAGCAATAACATCTGATAAGTTAGCTATTCGTAGCATCGGAACGGATCAATTATCCGTGGGTTCTGTAACCGAGGAAATTCTTGGAGACGGAAGCGTGACATCGGCGAAGCTCATGGATGGTGTCATTACGACCGATAAGCTAGCAGGTGGCAGTGTTGGGACCAGTCAAATCTCGATAAGTTCGGTAACAACAGACCTAATGGCTGACGGAAGCGTGACGACAGTAAAGCTGCTTGATGGAGCTGTAACTTCGGATAAGGTTGCGGTCGGCACCATAGGCACGACTCAACTCGCCGAGGGGTCGGTGACCGAGTCGATACTGGCTGATGCAAGCATTACAGGTGCAAAATTGTTAGATGGCGTAGTGTCGTCAGAGAAGCTTGCGGAAAGCAGTGTCATAACGAAGCATCTTGCTGATGGTTCAGTGACGAATACGAAGTTAGCATTTGGTGCCGTGACGGTAGAAAATCTCTCTGACCCCTTAGCCCAGTATATATCTTTCGTTGGAGAGCAAATTTCCGAGGAACGAATCATGAATGGTGCTGTCAGCGCAGAGAAATTGGCTTTGGGATCGGTTGGAACGGAACAACTAGCTGACGGGTCAATCACGAGCGACAAGCTGAGTGATGGAAGTGTCGGAGCGAGCCAACTAGCGGTAGGAGCGATTAACGCGGAGAAAATTTCCGCAAGAAGCATTAGTTCCACTCATATCATTCCGCGCTCGATTCTTGGCTATCATCTTGGGGAACAAACGATAACTACCAGCCATCTTAAGCCACAATCCGTTACGGAATTATTGCTCGTGGATGGTAGCGTAAGTAGCTCCAAACTTTCCGTTGAACTGCAACAAAAGCTTGAGCGATTGCAACAGCCACAAATGGTTGTTACTGATCCAACTGAATCACATAAGGGACTTGAAGCTGGCAGCGTAACAAGCGAACATCTGGTGGATGGAAGCGTGGGTGGAGCTAAGCTAGAAGCGGGCAGCATAACAGGCGAACATCTGGTGGATGGAAGCGTGGGCGGAGCTAAGCTAGAAGCTAGCAGCATAACAGGCGAACATCTGGTGGATGGAAGTGTGGGTGGAGCTAAGCTAGAAGCTAGCAGCATAACAGGCGAACATCTAGTGGATGGAAGTGTGGGTGGAGCTAAGCTAGAAGCTAGCAGCATAACAGGCGAACATCTAGTGGATGGAAGTGTGGGTGGAGCTAAGCTAGAAGCTGGGAGCGTAACAGGCAAGCATCTTGTAGATGGAAGTGTGGGTGGAGCTAAGCTAGAAGCTAGCAGCATAACAGGCGAACATCTAGTGGATGGAAGTGTGGGTGGAGCTAAGCTTTCATTTCTTCCCGTAGTGGCACAGCTACCAGGTGTTGGATTGTTATTCGGAAATCAGGAGTACGCTTTCCACGGTGGGATGGAGTCCATGCATTTAAGCGTACAATTCTCTTCGCCATTCGTGGATGATTCTTATACGTTGATCGCAATGTCGGATCACCCTTCCTGTAGTTGTATCCTCGGAAGTAAGAGTCCGCAAGGAGCCGAGCTCATCATCTTACGAACTCGCGTAGGGCCAGAGCCCAGAGGGCAAATACAATGGATTGCTCTTGGTAATGTTGCGCCAGGGTGAGGAATAGTACGAGAAATCGTTAGTAGAGAAGGTTCGATTGAAGTTCATTTAAGTCACCATTTCTCGTCATGAACGATTGCAGCCCACATCCGTAAGGATGTAGGCTGTTTTTTGTTATGTGATTAGAGAATGCTAGTTTATTCTTTCCAGAATCTCGTCTTGCGAAGACTCTCGATCATGACTGTACGTAAGCCGTTGCGAAAGGACACGTTACACATACAATGTCATGTATACCGTTGCCGAGCCTGAGGGGGTGAATAGATTGGCGAACAAAATCGGTAGAAGCGGGTTTCGCTCCCATAAGTCGTTGTTTGCGAGAAGCGGGCGTAAAATACCGTATAGGAGACCAGTTTCCATAAACGAACAAGATTTTTTTCGGTCCTCCGTCGAATCAAGCTCTATTCCATACGTATCCGTTATTATCCCAGTCATGAATGAGCGAAGAACGCTAGGAAGGGTTATTCGGGAAGCCTTCAGGGTTCATCCTCAAGTTGAGGTTATCGTGGTTGTGAATGGATCGACAGATGGCTCGCTGAACATTGCAAGGAAAAGCGGTGCCAAAGTGCTTGTCTATGATCGCCCACTGGGTCACGATGTTGGCAGGTCAATCGGTGCAAGGGAAGCAAAGGGTAATGTAATGCTGTTCATTGATGCCGACATGGTCATTTCCGCCACTAAGCTTAAAGCTTTCGTCCATGCTATCGCTCAGGGGACTGATATAGCGCTCAACGATTATTCAGGTCCAGTTAACAAAAGGATTGTCCACGGTGTTGTCCTTGCCAAGCATACATTAAATACGCTGCTCGGGCGCCCCGATCTGAAAGGCTCTTCGATGACGGCCATCCCCCATGCTATTAGCCGGAAAGCACTCTCAGTCGTAGGTTCCCAAGCACTGGCTGTGCCTCCAATGGCGCATACAATGGCTATTCGAGAAGGGCTAAAGGTCGAGCGGGTAATTCCGATTAACGTTGGCTTGTTAAATCCAGTACGCACGAAGAGAGAGCGTAAAAATTCTTTGGAGCCGCTTATCGTGGGTGACCATCTGGAAGCGATTCAATGGTGGCTAAGTAAAACGGATTTCAGGGGCGGTTATGATGACGGAGTACGTCAAAGATGGGTTGTGAGATACCTAGGCTCCTAACTACAAGGAGGAATTGCAGTGAAGGCTGTCATACTGGCAGGTGGAACGGGAACGCGCCTTAAACCGCTAACCTACTGGACGAATAAGCATTTGTTACCGGTCGGATCGTATCCCATGATCTGTTATGGAGTAACGAAATTACGAGATGCCGGTATTCGAGATATCATTATCGTAACCAACCGGGCGGCGCTGGGGAGCTTTGCGGAAGTTCTCGGTAGCGGCCGGGATTGGGGTGTGTCTATCATGTACCGAGTACAAGAGGAAGCTGGAGGTATTGCTCAGGCTTTGGAGTTGGCACGTCCCATCCTATCTCCGAAGGAAAAGTTTGTTGTGCTCCTTGGCGATAATTTGTTCGAGGAAAGCCTACGACCAAGCTACGAACAATTTATGAATCAGCCTGAAGGTGCGATGGTACTACTTAAAAAAGTCGAAGACCCTCGCCGTTATGGCGTTCCTAAGTTGGATGCAACAAGCGGGCGGATTATACTCATCGAGGAGAAGCCTGAGCGACCGTTATCCGACTATTGCGTAACAGGCATTTATTTTTACGATACCGAAGTATTCGATTTGATCGGTGGAATCAAACCTTCTCGGAGAGGGGAGCTAGAGATTACGGATGTTAACAATGCATATGCACAGAGTGGACGCCTTGCCTATCTGGAGATGACAGGATGGTGGACGGATGCGGGCACATTCGAATCTTTGGAAGCTGCTGGCAGGAAATTGAACGGGACAATCGCTTGATCTATTATGTTGCGCAGCAACACGCTCGTAATCATTAGTACCCTAAGGAGGTGGGTGGATGGCAGCGACAAGGATAAAAGTAGTACGTATGAAACGTCGAAAGTCTTCTCGGTCTGATCCGAAGAGATCTAGGATCAAGCTCCGACGCAGACAGCCTGTTCCTCCTCAGAGAGCAGATATTCGTCAAATCCGTTATCGTGAAGGGTACGAAGAAGGGTATTGTGAAGGGGTACATTCTGGGATTCAGAAGTTCCCGACAATATTCGAGGGAACGAGCATCGTCATCCCAACCTATAATCAGTTAAATATGCTTAAGCAATGTATCGATAGCATTATTGCAAATACGGATATCCCCTACGAGATCATCATTGTGGATAATGCGTCAATGGATGGTACTGCTGCCTATTTGAAGGAGTTGCGAGGGCAAGTACGGTTTCATATCCTGGAAAAAAACCACGGATTTGCTGGCGCGATCAATAAGGGAATGATGATGGCCAAAGGTCGCACCATTTTGTTACTTAATAATGACACGTTGGTTACCGAAAACTGGCTAAATAATCTGCTCATTTGCTTGAATAGCGATGAAGGAATTGGAATGGTCGGACCCATTACCAATTATATAAGCGGAGAACAGCAGATTAACGTTCCCTATGAGGATATAGCAGATATGCCGAAATTTGCTCGCGAGAACAACCAGTCAGACCCTTCGCGTTGGCGTCGGATTGATCGGCTAACCGGATTTTGTTTATTGTTCCGCAGGGAACTGTTCGAGGGAATTGGGTATTTCGACGAAGGCTTTGAGATCGGAAATTTCGAGGATGATGATTATAATATCCGCGTACGTTTTCTCGGCAAAAGTCTAGTGATGGCACAGGATACTTTTATTCATCACTTCGGTAGTGTAAGTATGAAGGCATTAGGAGATCGTTTCCAAGAAGTAAACTCTCGGAACGAGTTTTATTTTTTGGAGAAGTGGCGTAATCCTTATGACTGGATTCATCACGTACGTAAGCATGTTGATCTACAACAGGGTCCGCTAGCCCATTCGGCACATTTCTATCCAGAGCATGTGATCGTTCATGCAATTGGAGCGAATTATTATTGGATAGAACAAGGAAAGCGGAGGTTGGTGGAAGGAGTATTAACAGTGCCCAGTGTTCGGGTGTCACAGATTGACCTTCGTCGCTGGCCACTAGCAGAGCCTATCAACGCCGAGGAGGTTGAACGACGTTGGAGAGGTGTAGCGGATGAAAACGGTAGGGAGTCTGGGATTTTTATACTTTCAGATGGGAGAATCTATCACATGGAAGACGGTAAAGCAAGATGCGTAATCGGTTCGGCAGTTATGCAGGCATGGAATCTTCATCTAAAGCCGATTAAGGCGCTAGCATCGGAAATGCTAGACCAATGGGTTCAAGGACTTCCAGTGATTTCACCACCAATACTACATCAGGTTCTATGATTAAATAATGCTGTCTTAACTGGAGCTCTCTTCGAGAGCTGCAGATGAGGCAGCATTTATTATGACCTCCAAACTCTGTGTTGATTTGCTGTAATCGGGAATTGGATCAGATTAAGAAGCGACTACTACGAGGGGGATGTTGATTCAGTGGCAAGCGCAGAATGGCGGCATATGCTGTATGTGAATAGATGTTTGCATACATGAATGATGTGAATCATATTTCGTTGAGGGATGGAGGATGCGTCAATCATGCAGGAGTTGTTAACTGAGATCGTTGTTCATTTGTCCAAATCACATCAGCATATGGCCAGGATTTTGGATGCAAAGAGGCATGTGGCCGTGCGCATGGCACATTTGGTTCAGATGTTGCCGGATGAAAATCCTCAATTTACCGATCTTGACGGGATATTGAATAGTTCATCTAACGTAACGAAAAATGTGGTTTCATATTTAAACAGTCTTGCAGATTTTCAGGAAGCCGTCGCGGACAGCTTGACTAATGTCGTGAAAGCGATGGGAACTCCCGAAGACGAAGAATAAAGGTTTTTATGGAAAGGGGGGAAGAGGGTTGAGCCGAGAGGAAGCCTATCAAGTTACACTAGAAGCCATTGCAAAGATGCAATGGAATGTAGCTTTGATTTTGGAAGCAAAAGCGATTGAGGCCGAGAAGGTTCGTAATTGGCTTTGTACCCATATTGCGAATGGTACCTACCCAGACCATAGTGATCAATTGTCTACTAGTTTGCAGTTTAATGAACAGAATATCGAGGTCATAGAAGGGTTAACCAAGCTTTGCAACGGCCTAAGCCGCAATATGAAAGTCATAATTAATCCGGACAATAATGATTCGGATAGTATGGCTTCCATGTTCGGAGGAATGGGCTCTGGAGATCAAGACTGATGAACCGGCTGCAGCGGGAATGGGAGATAAAGCTTCAGCTTATGGGTGCTATATCTAGAAGCCAAGAAGCTTTGGCGAAAATATTGGAAAATGTAGCTGATGTAACGGATGCTGCTGGTGTATCTCCGGCAACTCTTCATGAGCATGTTCGTGTGTTGACTGGTATGCAGGGAGCTTTGCTACGAACGGTATCTGGAACAAGCTGGCGTCCACCGATTCAAGGGAGGCCAGCTTCTCCTTGGCTATCTGATAGGATAAAGCCAAGTCATCGGAACACTGGAGGTGTCTCGGATTGAAGAGTAAATTGCGAACATCACGTGCGGTTAAACGGGGAAGAAAAAAGACGGGTTCAAGCCGAAGCACCAAGAAAACAGGGAAGAATATCAGCCGTGGGAAATCGCGATCTTATAAAGGGAAGCTTCGCTCCCGGAAGGTTCTGACCCGCCGTCAACAAAGAGGGAAAAGAAGAAGGCAGGCTGGAGGAAGCGGTTCAGCTTACAATGAGGGCTTTAATCAGACATATAACGTAGGGTACGACGCAGGCTTCTCGCAAGGGTTTGAGGATGGTCATCAAATCGCGTATGAGCAACAGATTTGATCGTTCAATATGCAAACAGAACGAGGCTGCCGACATGGATCGGCAGCCTCGTTAACAATACACTTAAGCTCTGGTGACGGTTAGGTTAAAAAATCCATCCTTCACTATCATGTTATATACGAAACCATTAATGATGAACTTTTGCGAAAGGGCTTTACTTGATTTATTATTAGGGAGGTCCCGAATCCAGTCCTGTATTTTACTAGTATCGGCGTCAATACCTTTAGGATCAAGTGTGTATAGGATACCGGTACTTATAAGAATGTGTCCCATTCTTGCATCTAAGGTTGCACTCATACCGGCTTCATCTGCCTCTTTAATTTCCTGTTGTGTAGGGAACGCCATCTTTTGTCGCACCGTAATACTCCTAAGGCTTTTATCGGCATTGATTGCCCCGGTGAGCGTACCGTTATAGAGATTCGCGACTAGCGTATCGGACCCATCGACTTTTTTGATTGTATATTGATCTATCGTCATTTGATCAAACACTTCTTTGGGCTTGTTGTACTCTTTTATGAATGCCGATGCACTACTGTATATTTTTTTCTTGTCTGTGCTGTCGATTTGCAGATACTTATTAACGGCTAGATCATAATAAGCTTGTGTAGCATCTAGCATATCAGGGTTACCCGATAGCTTAGTTGTTTTCATTTGCATATTCGTCAATTGCGCGTAATAATTCTTTTGCTTGGCATCGTATTGTGCTTTAGTTATCTTTTTGCCCAAAAAGGTATAGCTGTCTCCGCTCTCATCACTCTGTGTATGTGTGCTAATCTCTGTTGTTGTAAGGGTCGCGCCCGCTAATTGGACGATATACTCACCGCAAGTCCCGTTTGATGCACCACTTATACAGTCACGGGCAATGACTCTGTACTTACCTGTTTTCTTTTCTTTAAATAATTGAAAATCGGCAAATCCAAGCTTTCCTGCTTCGCTCTGACCTGGTCCCTTTAAAGTTAGCGTCTGGATCTTTTCTTTTTTGAAGGAGTAAGCTGTCGCGATGTGATTACTCAACCGGTACGATGATCCAGTGAATAACTCTGGCACACCGTCCCGGTCGATATCAAACAAGGCTATTTCGCTATCTTGGCCCCAATTGTCTGAATGGATATAGTTAAGTATTTTGGTTTTATAAGCCTGTTTCCAACCTGCCGTTTGCTGTGCTGCATGTACTGTCACGTTTGAATTAAGCAATAAACATAAAAAAACAACTAGACCCATTACTCTTTTCATTTGTTGAATCCTCCACGTTGATTGTTTGGTTTGTTTGTTACAAGAAAATTCTACCACTCCATCTACGAATAGGTCTATGTAATCAGGTGTAAATTCACATTGAATATGAAGTGTTAAAAGATTGCTTGGAAACAAAATCTATTGAAAAGTGAGAGATTAATCAAATGGAATATGTGAAGCTTGGTCATACCGGTTTGGATGTTTCCCGCATTTGCCTTGGTTGTATGGGCTTTGGTGTTGCAGAGCGTTGGATTCATCCATGGGTGCTTGATGAAGAGAAAAGTCGTCCGATTATTAAAAAAGCCTTGGAGCTTGGTATCAATTTTTTCGATACGGCGAATGTATATTCAGACGGAACGAGCGAGGAAATTGTTGGACGGGCTCTTAAGGATTATGCCAATCGTGATGAAGTTGTCCTCGCGACAAAGGTACATTTCCGCATGCATGAAGGTCCAAATGGGGCTGGACTTTCCCGAAAAGCAATCATGAGTGAAGTGGATAAGAGCCTTAAGAGATTGGGAACCGATTATGTGGATCTGTACCAAATTCACCGTTGGGATTACAATACTCCCATCGAAGAGACAATGGAGGCCTTACATGATGTTGTAAAGGCTGGGAAAGCCAGATATATTGGTGCGTCTGCCATGTACGCATGGCAGTTTCAGAAGGCGCTACATATCGCTGAGAAACATGGATGGACCCGGTTTGTATCGATGCAAAATCATTTGAACCTCATATACCGTGAAGAGGAGAGAGAAATGCTGCCTCTCTGTAAGGAAGAGAAGATCGGTGTGATTCCCTATAGCCCACTTGCATCAGGAAGATTGACGCGTGATTGGTCGGAAACAACTCATCGTTCCGAAACCGATCAGGTTCAGAAATCTAAATACGATGCGACTGCAAATACGGATCAATTGATTGTGGAGCGCGTTGCAGCATTAGCTGAAAAACGTAACGTTTCCCGTGTTCAAATCGCGCTTGCCTGGTTGTTGCAGAAGCAACCGGTAGCAGCTCCCATTATTGGTGCTACGAAAATATCTAATCTCGAAGATGCGGTAGCTGCTCTTCAGATTACGTTAACACCTGAAGAAATTGCATCTCTGGAAGAGCCGTATGTTCCACATGTGGTAACAGGTGCAGTTTGATATATTCGCTAAAAAGCCCCCCCGAAATTACTTTCGGGGGGGCTTTGCTCTATGTTAGGCAGTCGGTCCGAGACACAGATTTATGGCGTTCCCGCGAATGATCGGTTCAAATACGGAATCAAAATCGACAGATTTCAAAAAAGTTCTTTTAGTCGCATTTTTTGGACATACTCAACATTGTTTGTTAACAGTTATTTTTATAGATATTAGCAAAACTGTTTCTCTAGACCCAAACATATCTGGTCGAGTATGATTGTCATCGACATGGATAGAGAGTGGGGTTGGGGTACAGATGGAAAATACGTATGATGACATAAAGCAAGGTGAAAAAGGTGCATGGTTAAGTATTATTGCATATATCTGCTTATCAGCATTAAAGTTAGCAATCGGGTATTCCACAAACTCCGAAGCTTTATCGGCTGATGGTTTAAATAACGCCACAGACATTATCGCTTCAATAGCTGTATTAGTCGGGCTCAAAATATCAAGAAAGCCACCGGATAGAAACCATCGGTACGGTCATTATCGAGCTGAAACGGTAGCTGCGTTAATCGCATCTTTTATAATGTTCGCAGTAGGACTTCAAGTTCTGTATCAAGCAGTTATGAAGTTTCGGGTTCCGAGTATGGAGTCTCCCGACATGATTGCCGCGTGGACAGCTGTTCTTTGTGCCATTGTTATGTACTTTGTCTATCTATACAATGTTCGCTTGGCAAGGAAAATAAATAGTAACGCTTTGATGGCAGCGGCACAGGATAACCGTTCGGATGCATTTGTAAGCATCGGTGCCTTTATCGGTATTGTGGGTTCTCAATTTGGCCTACCCTGGCTTGACCCTTTAACGGCTCTACTTGTGGGTGTTATAATTTGTAAAACAGCTTGGGATATTTTTCGGGATTCATCTCATGCTCTTACGGATGGCTTTGACGATGAAGAGCTTCAAATCATACGGCAAACCATCCGCGATATACCAGGAGTGGAAAAGATTATTGATATCAAAGCTCGTATCCATGGAAACAAAAAGTTGGTCGATGTGACCATTGGCGTAGACCGTGAGCTAAACGTAAGCGAAAGCCATGACATTACCGAACATATTGAAAATAGAATTTATGAGCTTTATAACATATCGCATGTGCACATTCACATAGAACCGGTGGAATCTAATAAATTAGGAGGCGGTATTGCTTGAAAACAATCCAAAACATGTTTGAACATTTGAATTGGGCTAATCAACGCATTCTAGAAACCTTGCAAAATGTTGAAGTTGAGGACCAACCGGTACGATTATTTCTTCATATTCTTAATGCTGAACAAGTATGGGTAACTAGATTAAAGGGGATGGATAGTTCACAAATGCCCATTTGGTCGGAGGGTGATATTGCGGTCTGTGCAAAACTTATTAAACAAAATGCAGAAAGCTTCAAAACACTTCTCACTGAGTTAGCAAATAGTGACCTAGATAACTTGATAACATACAGAAATAGTAAAGGGGAAGAGTTTAAGACATCTATAAGAGATATTTTAACTCATGTAGCACTTCATGGTCAGTATCATCGAGGACAGATCAATTCGCGACTTCGAGCAGACGGTATTGAACCCGTTAGCACGGATTATATTCTATTTGTTAGATAGTCATTTAGATGTAAGTCTTCTTCATCCACTCCGTTATAGCAAGTCCTTCTGATTCGTGGAATTCCTCGACATCCGTCATTTCCAATATTCTATTGCCATTATCCAGATAAAGTAGGAAAAACGAAAGCGAAAGTCGTGATCGTGGGAGGCAGACTGCTCATTGATCATAGTACATTAAGATAATCGCACAAGAATGAGAAATGACGGACAGACCACGATTATGGGATTAACCGCTTCTATTTTGATAATAAGGAGTGACATGGATGAACACAGCTGATATTAATGTAAGGGACCCGTATATTTTGGTCCATGAGGAGAAGTACTACCTCTATGGAACAAGAAGTGCGACAGCATGGGGGCTTGCAGACGGATTTGATTGCTATGTGAGTGAAGACCTCGAAAACTGGGAGGGTCCTATAGAAGTTTTCCGGAACAATGGAGATTTTTGGGCAGATCGAAATTATTGGGCTCCTGAATGTTATTCCTACGAGGGAGCTTTTTATCTGGTAGCTACTTTTAATTCAGAGCATCGAAACATGGGGACTCAAATACTTGTATCCGACTCACCAACAGGACCGTTTATGCCTCATAGCGATGGACCGGTTACTCCGAATGAATGGGCTTGTTTGGATGGAAGTCTATATTTTCATAAGGACGGAACCCCCTATATGATCTTCGGACATTCTTTCCAGGATACACCGAAGGGAGAGATGTGTGTCATAGAGCTTTCGAAGGATTTGCGTACAAGCGTTGGTGAACCAAAGTTACTTTTCAAAGCAGCAGAAGCTCCCTGGTCTGTTCCGATCCCGTTTGCAAAAAAGGAGTTTGGATTGGATGGCGATGTTTATTTTGTTGATGGGCCATGTTTATATCGAACCGAATCTGGAAAGTTGATCATGCTCTGGTCTAGTTGGGGAGCCAAAGGTTACGCGGTTGGGGTGGCGTATTCCGATAATGGCGAGCTTGACGGAGCATGGCATCATGAGAAAGCGCCCTTGTTTGGTGAAAATGGCGGTCACGGGATGCTCTTTCAAACCAAGGAAAAGGAATGGATGTATACCTTACATTATCCTAACGATCGATACAAGGAGAAACCGCGGTTCATAAAAGTGAAAGAACACAACAATGGACTTCTGTTGGTCGATGAGGGATCGTCCGGGTTTCAACAATAAAAATACCTTATACTAACGGCGAACTATAGCGTAACGAAGGACTGCCATTTGGCAGTCCTTCGTTACGCTATAGGCAGTTTGCTTTAATTAAGGAGCATAGTGAAACTTAGTCAAATATTAGACGTCTATTTTAAGATAAGGGGAGGATTGGATGAAGATTAAGCATTTGCTTTTCTTGATTTTAATATCATCTTTAATATTTCCGAGTAAGCTATCAGCAACTTCATGGGCTAATCAATTTGTCGTTTGGCATGGTTATGCTTATGTAGTAAGTGATGAGTATGTAACAGAAATAGGTAGTAAGATTGGGCATGTGACTAAGTATTCTGATATGGCAACCTATACTGGTAATTTCTCGAACGCTTATAAGAAAGGGACTAATTATTATTCTATTAAAGGGATTAGTACAGACGCAGCGATAGCAGTCCAACATAAAGAGGGTACTTATAAAAAAGCAATCCGAAATGGGAAATTCGAAGGAGAGAATAAAGATAACTCCGGTGCAGTGAAAAATTGGATTGTTATTTCTCTATTCGCTATTTTGGGTCTTTTTCTCGTTAGAAAAAGATATAAAAAGTAATTTCCACAATAATTGAAGAAGTATCAGGATGGGGCACCATTCGAAATGATTTCCATGAGGGGTGTGAAAGAAGTGAAACTCAAGCTCTCAAACAGGAATTTCATCTTAAAAATGATAGTGCTACTTGTAGTGGTAACTGTCACATCAATGTGGGCTTACAATTATTTTAGTACAAAGGTGTTTTACCTAGATGACAAGAAGTATTCGGAAAAATCTGCTCAATCTACCCTGATTACTAAATATACAGCCTGGTTCGGCAAGCCAATTCGGATCAACAATAGTCGGGATGTTAAGGAATTACAAATAGACGAGGATACATACTTGCTGAAAGAGCTTGGCTCAACGGGGGATAAGGAAACGTACCTTGTTACCTATCCTAGCGGTAACGTTTATACAGTAGAGGATGTTAACCATTCCGGATTTCTTCTGGCGTACGATAAGAATGGCGAAGTTGTGCTTGGTTTTCAAGCTTATTCAAACAATGAAAGGATACTTTCTCCCGGCGAAGAGTATTATCATCCGAGCAGTCTGGTAACAGCTGCTTATGACAAATATCATGAGCGACAAGGAAATGTATTTTTATTTATATTGTCAATTTTATTTTTTGCTTACTGTTGGTGCGTGTTCCGAAAAGAAGCATTTCAAAGATTTCTATTTAAATTATCGTATCGACTTTGGGTTGTTGATCCCGAACCTTCCGATTTCTATTTTTTCATGACTAAAGCAGGTGCAGTCGGGGGCATGGTTGTTTGTGGGCTGGGCCTTTTGCTATCTTTAAAATAAATCGTTGTATGATAAAGGAGGGGATGAACATACATAAAAAGAAATATTTCATTCTAATGCCACCTATGTTACTAATTGGGCTATTTATGTTTTATTTTCTTCCAACAAATCAGAGACCTTATGTGTTAGTGGTTCCAATTGTTTTTTGGTTAATTTATTCCACTTGGCTATTTATTGAAAGAAAACAAAAGAGAATGAATTGAGGGGGAACTAGCGATGCTTGGAAATCGTATAGCGATGGGCTCAAGTTGCGAAGTTTATGAATGGGAGGGTAACGACAAGGTGGTCAAGCTGTTTCATACGAACACGACCTCAGAAGCAGTTCAGCTAGAGTATCGAAACAGTTCTGTAGCTTGGAAGAGCGGATTACAAGTACCTCAACCGTTCGAACAAGTGATATGGGAAGGCCGTCACGGAATTATTTTCGAAAAAGTAGTCGGAGAAACGATCATAAATCGAATTTTTGAAGGGTTGAATACGTTTCAAAGTATTGATTTTGACGAAGCGGACAGTGACCTGCGAATATATGCGAGAGCACTGAATGATATTCATAAAACAACCACCTTCGATATCGTTACCGATCAAAAAGAGAACTTAAAAGCGATTATTGGCCATCCTGCAATGTTTACCATAGATGAGATATCAGCAATTCATCATTATATTGACCTTTTACCTGGTAAAAGTATGCTTTGCCATGGTGACACGAATCCCGGTAATCTGATACTGAGAGATGGCAAACCAGTTATGATCGATTGGATGCATGCTGCAATTGGCAACCCGGCAGCGGATGTGGCAGAGGTTTGCGTGATGATCGAGTATGCCGTTTTGCCCCCAGAAACTCCTGCTGCCGTAGATCAGTTCTTTCAAGCTTCACGTAAAGTGGCATACGACATTATTATTGATGAGTATTGTCGGTTGTCTGGAGTAACAGAGGATGAGATAAGGTCATGGTACGTTCCGGCCGCCGCACGTTCAATCGCATCTGGCGCCCTACTGGATGAACAAGTAGCCAAACTTGCTACTATGATCCGGCAAAGGCTATGCCTGGTCTAGAAATTTTAGAGCTTTTACTGAGACAATCGTGCTTCAATATAATGTGTTACTATTCACCGTAATATATCTAAACACAAAGTACAGTTCGACTTTTCTTACTCTAGCCCTAACCCTTCTTCAAATCCGAGCATAATGTTCATATTTTGAATAGCTGCCCCTGATGCACCCTTCCCCAGGTTATCAAATCTAGAAATAAGTAATATTTCATCTTTATGACCAAAAACAAATATATCTAAATAATTTGTATTATTACATTGCATGAGATTAAAGAAACCGTCTTCGAGATATGCCTCAGATTCATAAGGCATAACTCGAATAAATCGTTCATCCTGATAATACGAGGCAAGCACTTCTTGAATATCTCTTGCCGTTACGTTCTTTGTAAACATTCTTGGAAAGAGAGGGATAGTAACTGCATCACCCTGATAATAGTTTCCGACTATTGGGGTGAATATTGGTGCAGCGTTTAACCCGGAATATAGCTGCATTTCTGGAAGATGCTTGTGGTTAAGATTAAGTGCATAATGTCTTGGGGCGAAAAGCTGTTCTCTATTTGAACTCTGATATTCAGATATAAGTTTCTTACCTCCACCACTGTATCCTGTAAGCGAATAACAGGACGCAGGGTAATCCCTCGGTATAATTCCTTCAGCTACCAAAGGGTGCGTAGTTAAAATAAAGCCTGTAGCGTGGCATCCTGGGACAGATACCCTAGATGAATTTTGGATTCTATTTCTTTGATTTTTATGTAATTCTGGTAAGCCGTATGTCCACGCCGAGTTCGTCCTAAAAGCAGTACTTGCATCGATTATTTTTGTCTTTTTATTACTTACCATCGTTACCGATTCTCTTGAAGCTGAATCTGGGAGACAAAGGAAGACTAGGTCTACTTCATTTAGTACTGCTCTACGAGCATCGTTATCCTTGCGCAACTCTGACTCAATTTTGACTACTTCAACGCTAGAAATCTTAGACAGGTACTCATGTATCTTTAGTCCTGTTGTACCTTCTTGACCATCCACAAATATTTTATATTCCATTTTTTCGCCCCTCATCAATCAATTTATGTATAATTATAAATATAAATGCATATATATTCAACGCTAATCAGAATAAATTAATATGAAGGGAGATTTGACTAGTATGAATGAACAAAGTGCTAAAAATAAGATAGCTTGGGAACATCGAGCATATGAATTTTGGAACAAACGAGATGGTTCACCTAAGGATAAGGCAAAACAAATATTGGATAATCCCAAAGCACAGCTAAAAAAACATAAGCAATATTTTGAACAGATTGCAGGAAAAAAGATTGCTAATCTTTGTGGTTCAAATGGAAGAAAAGCAGTCCCATTAGCACTGTTAGGCGCAGATGTAACCGTATTTGATATATCGGAAGAAAATAAAAAGTATGCCCTAGAACTGGCGGATACGGCGAATGTACCTATACAATATGTTGTTACTGATATTTATGATATAAACTTAGAAATGTATAGTGGTCATTTTGACATGTTATATTTAGAGGGTGAATCCAATATCAAATCCAACAAAGTTACTTTGACGAAGAATTACATAGTGGGGATGTAGCATATAAACATTATTTCGAGGAACAGGAGCAACAAGACTTTCCAGATGTTTCGATTAGGCTTTATACTCTTAGCGAAATAATAAATTCCGTTATTACATCTGGTTTTAAGTTAATGAAATTTGATGAGCATCGTGGTTGGAAAAATGAAAACATTCCATGGGAATTTACAATTTTGGCTAATAAATAGATAGAAGTTCTATCCAAGAGAAAACCACTCCATTGTCGGAGTGGCTTCTTCTTTATATGCTTGTGGAACGTAGACGAAACTATATCGCCGGTTTTTTTAGTGCTCGCACGAGCCATCAAGAACCGGTAAGTTGGTCATTGCACATTTGGAATCCATGAGCAATCAGATCATGTTTGGATACGATGGTATAAACTACACAAAGAAAGATTTGAAGGGCATTGCCGGATGATGAATGGGTTGAACATAAGCGTGTAGCAGTAATCACCTTTTAAGGGGGGGGGGAGTGCAAATGGACATTGAATGGATTAACGTTAGATACAAAGAGGCTAATAGAAAGATGGACTCTGATTGGGAAGTATCCCAATGGGTTGATTCGCTTTATCCTGACTTCTATGGATGTTTAATTGTTAATCTCGGATATGCGACACCAGATTATAAAGTTCACTCCAGCTTAGTTGAGCACCTTCCGAAATGGGCAAGCAACAACAAGTCGAAAATTAGGGTTAATACTTCAAACGAGGTAGTGGACGGAGAGATTATATACAAAGTGTGGATCACACCGTTAGACGAGTTCGAACCATTAAGTTAAGTAAAAGGGACACGATAGCACAATGACAACAAGCTGCCGACAATATCGGCAGCTTGTTCAGTTATACCAGCTAATAGCTAGCTAGAAGATAAGCATCGGAAGCATCCGTCTTTACTTTACGAAAGTTGGACTTCCTAAGCCTATTCGAGATGAGCGGATGAATGACATGTACAAAAAGTATATCCTATGAACCCTCGAATATCACTTACAGATAAAACGGCAGTATTCGAAAGCCGATTTCACAAAAACGTCAAAATTTCGCAAGGCTTGATACTGCGCGATTTTGGCTGATTCTTTCATTATTCTTTTATTGGCCGTCTTTATAATGAAATGTAGTAGTCGTCCAGTTGTAGAAACCGCAGAAACCTATCTGTATCCCGTTCATTCGACAAGCTTCTGCTCTCATCTTCATCTCGTTTCAACCATTATAGTAAAGGAGAAAAATCATGAAAAATTCATTCTTATGTCTATTAATTGCATTATTTGCGTTCGGGACTTCATTCTCGCAGATTCGACCTGTATATGCAGCCGAGAACGACTTTACTTATACAGTCGGTTCCAACGGCGCAACTGTTACGGACTACGGGGGCACGGATCTGAACGTGGTTATACCCGGTACGTACGAGGGGATGGCGGTAACCGAGATTGGGAGATCAGCATTTGATACGTACGGTACGGGTAAACCTAAAATTACGAGCGTCGTGATTCCGAACAGCGTGAAAGTCATTCAAACGTATGGATTCCGTTATACTAGCCTCACTTCCATAGACCTTCCTGATAGCTTGTTAACGATCGGCGCCAGCGCATTCGAAAACAATCCGCTTACAACCGTCGTTTTTCCGGACAGTGTGACGACTATCGGCAACTATTCTTTTTATATGAATAGTTTGACATCGATTAGATTATCGGAAAATTTAAAGACGATTAATGGCGGGGCTTTCGACACCAATCACATTACGAAACTGGTCATCCCGGCCGGTGTAACGAATGTCGGCAGTAGCTCATTCTATAATAACAGCCTGACAAGCGTAACGGTGTTAGGCAAAGCAACAACTTTTGGGACAGGCGTATTTGCGGGTAATCCGAGCAATCTGAAAATATTTGGAAATGCGAATTCACCTGCAGCCGCTTATGCGCCGAACAACGGACATACGTTTGTGGACGGAACGGAGTTGTTTCAAGCGGTCGCTAGCGCCAAGTCGTTGTTGAAAAGTCATCTGCCGGGCACCGGCGTAGGACAAGTGCCGGCCAATGCTTACAACGACTTGTCTGCAGCTTATGACGCAGCCATGCTTTTTATCGAAGGAATCGGGAATGCAACCGTCGCCTCCGACCTGGCTGACGCCGCAACCCCACTGACCTCTTCAATCGCGGCATTCAATTCGCAAATTGTCCAGGCCGGCAATCCCGCGGCATTGGGGGCGGCGATCGTGGCGGCGCAGCAAGCGTTGACGGATCATCCGCAAGGCGTAAACGCGGGGCAGACGTCGGCGGGAGACCGCAGCGCTTTGCAGAACGCGATAGCTGCAGCCCAGCAAATTTTCAATCAGGCCGACAAATATCTGCAGGGCGAATTGGAAGAGGCTGTCGCAAATTTGGAAACGGCGATAGATACATTCGAAGACGTGATTATCACAGCCGGCGATCCGACGGCGCTGGGCGCAGCGATTACGGCGGCGCAACAAGCGCTGACGGATCATCCGCAAGGTGTAAACGTGGGGCAGGCGTCAGCGGGTACGCGCACCGCACTGCAGACCGCATCCAATGCTTCGCAGCATATTCTCGATAACGCAAGCAATTACACGCAGGATCAATTGGATATTGCCGTCGGTCAGTTAAATTCAGCGGTGCAAGTCTTTAATGCCGCTGTTCTTCAACCGGGCATTCCGACGGCGCTGGGCGCAGCGATTGCAGCGGCGCAGCAGGCGCTGACGGATCATCCGGAAGGCGTAAACGTGGGGCAGGCGTCGGCTGGAACTCGAATCGCGCTGGAAACTGCAATTGATACAGCGCAGCAGATTGTCGATGACGCAAGCAATTACACGCAGGATCAATTGGATACTGCCGTCAGCCAGTTAAATTCAGCGGTGCAAGTCTTTAATGCCGCTGTTCTTCAACCGGGCATTCCGACAGCGATGGGCGCAGCGATTACGGCGGCGAAGCAAGCACTGATGGATCATCCGGAAGGTGTGAACGTGGGGCAGACTTCGGCCGGAACTCGCACCGTGCTGGAAACTGCCATCGGTACTGCGCAGCTGATTGTCGATAATGCAAGCAATTACACGCAGGATCAACTGGATACTGCCGTTGTCCAGTTAAATTTAGCGGTTCAAGTTTTTAATGCTGCTGTTCTTCAACCGGGCATTCCTACAGCGCTGGGCGGGGCGATCACGGCGGCGCAGCAGGCACTGACGGATCACCCGGAAGGCGTAAACGTGGGGCAGACGTCGGCCGGAACTCGAACCGCACTGGAAACTGCCATCGGTACTGCGCAGCTGATTGTCGATAATGCAAGCAATTACACGCAGGATCAATTGGATACTGCCATCGGCCAGTTAAATTCAGCGGTGCAAGTCTTTAATACCGCTGTTCTTCAACCGGGCATTCCGACAGCGATGGGCGGGGCGATTACGGCGGCGCAGCAGGCGCTGACGGATCATCCGGAAGGCGTAAACGTGGGGCAGACGTCGGCGGGAACGCGCACCGCGCTGGAAACTGCCATCGGTACTGCGCAGCTGATTGTCGATAATGCAAGCAATTACACGCAGGATCAATTGGATACTGCCGTTGTCCAGTTAAATTCAGCGGTTCAAGTCTTTAATGCGGCTGTTCTTCAACCGGGCATTCAGACAGCGCTGAGCGCAGCGATTACGGCGGCGCAGCAGGCGCTGATGGATCATCCGGAAGGCGTAAACGTGGGGCAGACGTCGGCCGGAACTCGAACCGCGCTGGAAACTGCCATCGGTACTGCGCAGCTGATTGTCGATAACGCAAACAATTACACGCAGGATCAATTGGATACTGCCGTCGGCCAGTTAAATTCAGCGGTTCAAGTCTTTAATACCGCTGTTATTCAACCGGGCATTCAGACAGCGCTGAGCGCAGCGATTACGGCGGCGCAGCAGGCACTGACGGATCATCCGGAAGGTACGGATGTAGGGCAGGCATCGGCAGACGACCGAGCTGCCCTGCAGACCGCGATAGATGCGGCGCAGGCTATTGCCGACGATGCGGAAAACCAATCTCAGATTCGATTGGATGAGGCCTCTGTCAGTTTGAGCGAGGCTCTGGCGGAATTTGAAGCCGCTTGGGTGGGGTTGGTGCTAACCACCTCGGCCAATGATTTGTACGGTACGAGCGACACGCTTCGCTTTAAGGTGTTTTACGGATACGAAGTAACCGTGACCGGGACACCGACCGTTCCGATCATGATCGGAGACGATTCTGTCACTCAGACGGTATATGCGCCGTATACGGGAGCACGCGGCACGGCATTGACGGAGCTTACTTTCGAATACGAAGTACCGGCCGGGCTCGCAGATGTGGACGGTATTGAAGTTGCCGCCGCGTTGGAGCTCCCGAATGGCGCAAACATCGTTCGCGCCTCCGGCGGAGCCGCCGCTTCGCTGACGTACGAAGCACCGGACACGAGCGGAATACGTATCGTGGCGATACCGCCCGATGTTACCCTGACGGTTGCACCGAACGGATTGGCACGTAAAGCGATCAGCGTGACGGCAAACGTGTATGGAGTCGCTGCGGGTAATGCGCTGACGGAGCTCCGTTGGCTGGCTGGAAGCCTTAGCGAGGCTGATTTTGCCGGCGGAACGAAAGGAACCGATATTTTGGCCGCGCAGCAATTCACCATTACTGCCAACGGCGATTATACCGTATATGCCCGAGACGAAGCAGGCAATGAAGCAATGAAAGCCATTATCGTCACCGGCATCTCAACATCGTCTTCGTCTGGTAACGTCGTTCGACCGGTCACTTCGGAGACGACCGTAAAGTTAAATCCGGATGGAGGGATTACGGCTCTTGTCGATCCATCCGACATCAAACAGGTTAAGCGTTCGGACGGCACGGTGATCGAACAGGTCAACCTCTCCGAACGGACGAGGGAGCGAGTGCTGGAACTCCTGAAAGATGCGAAGGAACCGTTTGTCAGCATTGAAATCGGCGATCAGGAACAAGCGGTACAGACACATTTTCCGGCTGACTGGATCTCGAATATGGCCAAAGCTTATCCGAATGCGATTATCGAGGTGAGGCTGAACGACTCCAGCTTCCAATTGCGGATAAGCGTGATCGATCTGACCGGCTTGGCGGAGCGTCTCGACGCGGAAGTATCGGATTTGACCGTGAGCATCATTCAGGAGCAGGCCGGCGAGGATGTTCGACAGGAGATCGAACGGATTGGCGTTTCCCAAGGTTTTACTGTATTCGCCAACGTCATCGACTACAAGGTGACGGCGGAAGCAAACGGGCAATCGTTGGAGGTGCGCGACTTCGGCGGATCGTACTTGATCCGGACCATTAAATTGGACGGAAAGAAAACGAACCGTAACCTGGTTGCCGTTCAGTATATCCCGGCAAACAGAACCGTCGTTTTTGTTCCGGCACAGCTGGAAACCGGTCCAGAAGGCACAAAGGAAGCGATTCTGAACGTGCCGCATAACAGCTTGTACACAGTCGTAGATGTGCAGGCCCGACCGTTCGCCGACTTAAACGGATACTGGGCGAAGGTGGATGTGGAGCATCTGGCGTCCAAGCTACTGGTGAACGGTGTGGCGGCCGACCGTTTCGGGCCAGAGGGAACCATTACTCGAGCGGAATTCTCGGCCTTGCTCGTTCGCGGGTTGGGGCTATCCGTGAAGGAGAGCGAGGGCGGTGCCCGGTTTGCGGATGTTCCTGCATCCGCATGGTATGCGTCTGCGGTCGATGCGGCGGTGGCGAGCGGGCTGGTGAGAGGCATCGGTGCCGGACGTTTTGCGCCCAACGACCCGATTACCCGCGAGCAAATGGCCGTGGTGATCGGCGGCGCCTTAACCTTCACCGGCCATAGAACCGGTGGCGATGGGCAAGAGGGCGGCCGTCTGGCCGCTCTCACGGATAGTGACTCCATTTCTTCATGGGCGCAAGCAGCGGTAGTCCGAGCATCGGAAGCCGGTATTATTAAAGGGATGGAAGACGGACGCTTCGCGCCGACGGAGTATGCGACAAGGGCGCAGGCTGCGGTTATGCTGAAGAGGTTCCTGCAATACGTGCATTTTATCGATTAAGACAAGAAATTAAGCAAAGAAATCAGTCCAAAACTCATCGAGATACTCATTCATTAATAAAAAACGAAACGACCGTTTAAGATGATTCCTGTTTGTTCGGGGTCATCTTTTTTATTTCCAACGATAGCGGAAAGTCCGCGTCCGGCGCGGTGGCGTCCCTGAAGATGAACGTTATAGGGAAATTTGCAAGTATTGGCCGGACGCTGATATCTATAAAGTACTGGAAGGAAATTGATGCGCTGTATTCGTATATTACTGCTGTATGCAGGTTGGAATGCTACTGCCAATTCGGTTATTCAACTAATGGAGAACTATAGTTGAATCGAGTACACAAACTAGCAGGCACAGCGGCAGCTTGCTCGTTTTAATTAAGTAAGTGTAGTTATGCGAAACAATAAGCTTCCTTTTTAGTTAATATAGTAAGGGGTGAGAAAGTGGACCACGCAAGAAAATCTTGAGTAAGGTTATTGATGAACCAGAGAAAATATCTGAGCAGGGCAATTGAAAATGGATTTTTGGGTCGATTTGTTTATTATATCAACGGAAACCTTGATCAGTTAGGTAAGTATAAATTAGATGAATCCTACTTAATAGACCTAGTTAATCAGGTGCAATGGGGAGACGATAAAGGGATATGAGTAGTTCGAATCAATGGGATGCAGAATGGGAAGTATCAGAAGAATTGGCTTATAAATTAATAAGCAGTCAGTTTCCACAGTTAGCTTCAAAAAGCGTGCAAAAACTAGGATATGGTTGGGATAACACTGTCTTTCTTGTCGGGGCCGAATATGTATTTCGCTTTCCAAGAAGAGAAGTTGCAATTAATTCTATAAGGATGGAAGGAAAAATACTACCAAAGCTTAAAGATTATTTTTCCATTGCATATTCTTTACCGATGTTTTTTGGGGAAGGGGATTATGATTATCCTGCACCCTTCCTAGGCTACCCCTATTTATCCGGAGGGTTTCCAATCGGATTAACTGACAAGCAACGTTCGTTATCAGTAACAACGCTCGCACAATTTTTAAAAAGTCTACATGCATTCCCTGTGGAAATCGCCCAAGAAAATGGAGTTCAACAAGACCATAGAAATTTGACTGATATTGCGATGCGTAAGGAAAAGATGCATAAATTCATTTCCGACCTTGCCCTTCATTTTAGTGAAGACGAATATCGTGCAATATCGAATTATTTGGAACAGCTCAGAACTGAAAGAGTGAAACAAAAGTACGTATTCCTTCATGGTGACCTTCATTTTAAAAATATTCTGGTAGATGAGGATGGAAGAGTTACAGGGATTATTGACTGGGGAGATATCAATATAGGACATCCTGCTTGTGACTTGAATGTTGTATATAGCTTTTTACCTCCGGATGCGCGTTCTGACTTTTTCAAAGAATATGGGGAGGTAGATGAAGAAACGAAGATATTAGCTCGATTGATTGCCATATATATTCCCATTTTGATAATGATGCAGGCAATTGATGATAAAGATGAAAGGTTGGTTGATGAAGCAAGAACGAACATAAAACGTGCTCTCGCTGATTAAGGGGTGAAGCCAACATTTTGACGGTTTTTTGCGCTTAGCATTAGCGGATGTACCAAGCCGATTTCCGACTGATTGTTGACTGCTAATGATGTTTAGTGGTCATTGGTCCAGCTACTGTTATATAACAATAGGAGGCTGAATTTATGCGCTACTTTGAAAGAGTAAAGAAATTATCAGTTTGGCTCATTTTGATAAGTGTATTATTTTTTCTCTTAATGATTATTTTCTATAACACAAGCAACTTTAAAGAGCTTATCTACTATGATATTAACGACAAACCGCTAGAAAAGCTTTTAACGCTCGTTTCATTACTGATTGCTATATTCAGTTTATTATTAGGCATTACGTTGAGAGTCATAGCCAAAGATGCTGAGGAAGACATAGGCGTTGTAGAAAAGCTTATAAGAACAGAAGATTAAGCGAACAGAACACTTTAGCTTCACCAGAACAGGCTACCGAAATAATCGGTAGCCTGTTTAACTAATATAGTAGTGTTTTGCCAGAGTAACACATCCGCTTCACCTACAATATGATGAGTCTAGAAATCTAAAGAGGTGAGCCAATGGCAGTCGTAAAAGCCAGAAAACAGGATATTGATATGTTGGCAAGGTTGCTTCGTGCTGAAGCTGAGACCGAAGGCGAAATGGGCATGCTCCTTGTTGGAAATGTTGGCATTAACCGAATAAGGGCGAATTGCTCCGATTTTAAAGGACTCCGCACAATTCCCCAAATGATCAACCAGCCTCATGCATTCGAAGCGTTGCAGCATGGTATGTACTATCAAAACGCAAGAGAGAGGGAACGCCGTCTGGCGCAACGGGCTGTGAATGGGGAGCGGAATTGGCCAGCCAAATTCTCCCTATGGTATTTCCGTCCAGGAACGTTCGAAAATCCCGGACCATGTCCGCCAACTTGGTATAATCAGCCGCAAGCAGGACGATGGAAGAAGCACTGTTTTTATGAACCGACCGCGGAAGAATGTGAAAGTGTATATAATACGTTATAATTTTATAAACGAATAGAGCTCAGTATCTCTTGACCTGACTGGTCACTGCCATTTGTCGGCTGACAAGAACATTGACCGAATGAAGTCTGCTTAAATTGCGGGCTTTATTTATTATCGGATCAAGTTCTTGTCATTTGTCATTGTCAAGAACATTGTCTGGTTCCCGATCGATGGAGGAAAGTTACGAGTGCGAAGGGATTTCATCTTAGTACATAGAATTTTGTGATAGAGGGGTGATGCATTTTGAAAAATCTATTAGAAACTGAACGGCTGCTTTTGAGGAACCGAGGAGAGCGAAGACGAGAGTTGTATCGCCGTTTCTTCTAATCACCTCGGTAAAGGTAGTTGCAAATGAGCTATACTACCTTTACTCAACTAAAGGGCAGTAAGTGTAGATTATAATTTTCTAACAATAAGTGCGATAATTATCTAAGGGAGTACGAATAATTAATTCATTGACAAAGGGCGCGATTTTAGATGGATTGTTGTGCACCATCAAATAATACAGAAGCTATAAAAACGGAGTGTCCATCATGCGGTGAAAAAGGCAAGAATGTGCAACTCATAACGCTCAAGTCTTTGCTTAAATCATCAGCAATAGAAATCATTGAACCCGAGAACTCTTACGTTTTTTGTTCTAACCCTGCTTGCTCTATCGTTTACTTCAGCGGGAACTATTCGCAAACGTTTGTTGAGAACGACATAAAGGTGCAAGTATACCAAAAAAATCAGAGTACAGATGTGCCTGTGTGTTACTGTTTTGATTGGACGAGAGAGCGGCTTCTTCAAAGCGTTGGAAGCGACCCAAAACCTGCTGAACAAATCAAATCTCATGTTCAGGCGGGGCGATGTGGGTGTGAAGTAAATAATCCCCAAGGGGCTTGTTGCTTAGGTAATGTGAACGTTTTTTTACGGGGTCTCAAAGAGGTGTAAATTAGCAAAAAAATTTGGATTTACTCAACTAACGGGGAACTTTAGAGTAACGACAACAGGCTGCCAGCAGATAGACAGCCTATTAAGCTATTGGGCAGGAGAATTGAATAAAAGCAGCGAATTCATTGTTGGTGAAATACCATATTATGGATGTGTCCAAAATGAATGAATAAAGTGGTAAATTTTATTCGGGTGATTTGACCAACTCGACGATTGAAAATGCTAACTTAAATGAGACAACAATTAGATATGCAAACATGAAAAATGCCCAAATCATTCATGTCGACTTAACGGGTACTACGGTTCGAGCCAGTAATTTATCTGAAATGAATATGGAAGGTAATGCATGGTGGGACATGCGCATGAATCGGTGTGATGTGTATGGATTGAATTTTGATGCTGGAACTTTGGAGGGGGCTACGGTCGCCAACTCGCATCTTGTAAATCTAACGATAGATAATTGTGTAATTGATGGTTTAAAAATAAATAGCGTTTTGATAAAAGAGTTGATTGAGAATCATCCCGATTACCGTTTTAATGGGGAATCGATTCCTAAAAATATTCATTATAACGAGGCAGGGGAACGTATTTAATTATTAAGCTAATAGAGAACTATAGTTTGTTGATATCAAAATGATTAAGCAGAATAACAGGATTGTTTTATTCATAGGAATGCTCCTTCGTCCGTCGTGTGGAGTGGGATAGTTATGGTAATTATAGGATATCAAAAAATGCTGGATTGTTCATAGTGAATATTGGGTTAAGCAATTTCTGTCAGAATGTGAGAAAAATTGTTGACGAATGGAAGATGTTATTAATATAATGAGTTAACTAAAAATAGGATATTAAACGCGAGGAAGCACCCGCAGACATCTTTTTTATCGTTGTCCGCTGATCTTTCTCTTTTTTTATGTCTTTTATAAGGAGTTGGAGTAAGACAAGCCCGAGCTTCTATCAAATTGAGGGGGAATTATGATGAAAAAAGTGATGGCATTAATGTTGATAATGGCTATGGGAGTGGGATTGTTTTTAGTGGGGGGCGTGGGAGCGACTTCCTCTAAACCAGACGTTACCTTTGTTATTGATGGACAAACATTTAAGACTCCAGCAGGTGAGCCAGATCCGTATGTGAATAATGATCAAAGGACAATGGTTTCTATTCGGTTCTTCGCTAATGCAATTGGTATGGCTGGTAAGGATGTGAAATGGAGCAATAAGACTCAGACAGCGACGCTTCTACGGGATGGCAATGAAGCTACGATTACTGTTGGTAACCCGATCATGAAGGTTAATGGGACAAGCATCACGATGGATACAAAAGCGGAGATGAAGAACGGCCGCTTGTTCATTCCCGTTCGGTTTGCTGCTATCGCGCTTGGTGTTTACTTTGAGTGGGATGGAGATCGGAAGGTTATCACGATAAATAGCAAAGAAGAAGTAGAGCCAATTCCTGCGTTTAAGTACGTGCTTCCTGGGGATGAGGTTTTTGACAATCCTAAGATTGATAGAATGATTAGCTTCTTCTGGGCTAAGCCAGTTGGTGGTAAATTCTTATTCCGCGCAGACGAGTTTTCTCAAGCTGAGGATGCTGTTAACTATTCGTTGAAAACGGAGATTAATCCTAAGATTAACGAGCAAATTTATAATGCGACTAAAGTTCTATTGGACGAGAATCATTTTGTTCATACCGCTTTCTACGAAGGCGATCCGGAAGGATCGACAGGTAGTATCGCGGTAGTATCGTTTTATAGGAATGAACTATTTGCTCGTAATGGTCAAAGCTATTTCAGTTATAGTTTCTCGGAAGATAAAGTCTTTAATCTTGCAGATTCTTGGAACTATTCGGGGTTTTCAAAGGAAGTATCGATTGTGTTGGAAGTAAACAGATTATGGCAAGATGCTAAAGATGGTTGGGTTGTACCATTTTACGAACAAAAATTAAGAGCATCGCTTATGGCCATATTCGGCGAGAAAAATGGTGAAGGAATTACGGACTATGTAGTATCTGAATATTTAAAGGATCATACAGACATTGGCTATGATGCTAAGATTATTCGTGATACAAAAAAATTCGGGGATATTAAGTTAGATTATAGAGGAACGCCCGATAATGATTCTCCTAATTTCTATTTCACTATAGGTAGGTGATGAGGAGTTTGAAGAAACTATTAAATTCGTTGTTGCTAGTTTCAATATTAATAGGGTTGATTCCACTACCCTCCACATTTGCGTATCCAAATAACGATGTTGAATTCAAGCAGTGGCTAATTGATAGAGGAATTGAAACTGAGGATAAAGATAATCATCTCGCTGAATATAGTACGTACAAAAGATTTAACCTCATCGTTTATGGTAAACCCTATGGTGAAAAACTTAAAGAGAGTATTTGTTCTACTATTCCGGGCATGATGGATCGTTACTTGGGATTTGACGTAAAGGGAAAACCTTTTACAAATGAATGCTACGCGAAGGATGCAGATGTAAATAAACCAGATGATTGGCCAAAGTATGTAAAAGTTGAAGGGGCACCTGAGTCTTGGAGAACAGGTGCTAGACTAACTCCTTCACAAGTTAGCTTTATGAGAACAGCTCAATTGATCGGAAACGGTGCAAGCTCCTTTTACAATGTAAACTACATTGCTGGAAAAATGGGGGGAGCCTATGATCAGTATACTAAAATCCAAAGTCCTGCAACTTGGAGGGCAAAAGGTAGCGTATACGTTGAACACGTAGGTGCATCCGGTAAGATTTGGTATGCATCTTTTACAACTCCTTCTCTCAGTGGTAATGATGGTGGTGCAATGGTAGATGGCGAGATCAATACACCCAATGGATTAACCTATACCATTCCGAGGGGGGCTGATCAAGTAGATATACCCCACTCAATTACAGCTTCAGCTAAACTTTCGGGTTACGTAACTGCTAACGATGTACTCGCCTTAACAGCTAAACAGGACAAAAAAGAAGCAACAAAGTCGCGTGTAACAACTGTTACTCTGAATAATCTAAAACTAACTAAAACAAGATCTGAGTTTCCAGTTAGTAACGAAACTAAGAGCTACCCAGTTTTGTTAGAAGGCGAAGTATCCTTAGAGAATGTATTTACGGAAAAAGATAAAAAGCCAGTAAAAAAACAAGTTACTGTAATCGTAGAACCCGAAGGAGAAGAACCAGGCATCCGAGCAACAGCAGCGACAACCCCCAACGCTGTTAAGTTCAACAAAGCAGATATAAAGGTGAAGCTAGACGCAACTGGCGAACTTCTGAAATACACGGATGCGAGTAACGTTAAGGAATGGGTGTTTTATGCCAGAGAAAAAAGCGACACAACGAACGCAACGCTACAGACTAAAACAGTCGCGGGAAATGCACTTAATCAAAAGACGAATTTCACGTTTACCATTCCCAAATCCAAAGTAACTGGCCAGTCTTACACAGAAATATATGCGGTAACTGCAACGGCTGTATTTAAGAAGGCTGTAGCCGGTAAGACAAGCTTATCCGCTCCAGCTGAAGCCTCGACCTACGTGTACAAGGACGATACACCGCCACCAGTGACGAGGCCAGATGATCCTAACAAACCCCCGATTGCTGTCATAGGAGCACCTTATTCGGTTGATGTAGGAAGTCCATTCACGGTAAATGGATCAAACTCTTATGATACCGATGGACAGGTTGTTTTATTTTCGTGGGATGGACCTTGCTTTAACTTGTCTGAATATTCTGACAACAACAGCCAAATCTATCAATGTAATAGCATTGGAACTTATACGTTTGGCTTAAAGGTAGTGGATGACGATGGGGCTGTATCCCAACCTGTCTATAGATCAGTCATCGTCAGACCTCCTTTGCCAGCAGCTATCATTATCGTTGATGGAACCTTGAAGGAAAATCGCAAGGTAGTGTTGGATGGTAGCGAAAGTGTAAGCTCCCCAAGCTTTCCGATTAATAAATATGAATGGGAGATCACACCGTCGACAGGGGGAAGTTCGGCTACTGTTAAGTATGTTGGATCACTTAGCCAGGCCAAGTTAGATTCCCTTTTCAAAAAAGAAGGTACATACAACGTAAAACTGACGGTATGTAATAGCTATGGTTGTGACACTAGAGAGCGGTTCATCACGGTCAAGCCCGATAAGCCCCCGATCATGGAAACCAGTAGCATCACGCCAGTCTACCGTCAAAGCTATAATGAAAATAAAGCTCTTATCGAACTGGAAGATTATTCTTACTCTTCGGATGGAGATATCATCGTTTCGAGAACAGTCGCAGTCGCTTTTGACACCAAAAACGATGGCTGCGCTAACGATGGGTATACAACATTAACAAGCGTTGCAGGAAAGCGATATTCCTATTTTGCGCCAGAAGTAGGTAACTATTGCTTCAAAGTAATGGCTACGGAGACGTTTGGAGAGCCGACGATTCCTCAATTCATTACTGCAGCGGATTATCGCTCAGGAGTATCCGAAGTAAAAGTAAATGTGGACAATTACGCACCTAGTACATCCTTTGGAATTCTCAAGAAAAAGTTTGTGGATATCAACTTTAACTTAGGCGAGAGTACGTATGCCTCAATGGATGTACTCAAGACAAAAGTTAATACGCTTGTCCTACCTGAACTTGCAGCGAATGGAATAGACGCGAAAGTAACATATAGCGATTCAAGACCTGCTGCTTCCAAATTGCTCTATTTTGAAACGCGACGAAACCGTTGGGATAACGAAGATAAAGAGGACGTATTTGAGGGTGTTCGAAGATATGCCTTCGATCCAGACAAACAACAATTAAGAGAAATCACTGTACTGACCTCGTACTATTCAGAGGTGCAATCTCCAATCGTAATGCCTGACGATACAATATATTACGTGAAGTATGCTTACAATTATCCAGAATCAAACTACTCGGTTATGAAATATGATCCTGTCGATAAGAAGTCAACGGTAGTTTTCAGTCCTCCGTACTTTGATGGAGGGATATACGGATATCGTGGCTTCAAAAATTTAGGTGGATTAGCGATCAACCGACAGGGAAATATTTTCGTTAGCACACACTGGAAGCCTACTGGTGGAAGCAATTATTCGGGTGTAATGATGTATGACCCAGTCACGAGAACTCTAAGCAATATTGCTGAAAACTCACAAAATGGCAATGGTTACGGACAATTCACGACTGACTTTATGGGTAATGTTTACGCAGCAATTGCACCAGGTGCCGGATCTTCGAGATGGAACATATTTTCTCCTCAAGGTAATTCTGCGGGTTACACGGATATTAGAAGTAATATGGGATATGTCCACACACCAGATGGTGCTAGTTGGGATCTGGATTGGAGGGACAATAGTCTCAGCGGAATTAGAGGCGCTGTAAGTAATCCGGTTAGCAGTAGATCGCAAACCTACTTATATTATACGGCAAAAAGAACTTTGGCATCTGAATCCGGTTTGATGAAATTCAATACCATTACTAGATTAGAAGAACAGATAGATCCTAATCTTGTAATTATCGTGGGTATGACTTACGACGAAAAGTTATACTATTATAACCCTGCTGATTATTCTAATCCGCTTAACATTTATGTCTATGACCCTGCTAAAAACAGCAAAGAACTCGCCTTTACTTTTGCTCAGTATCCTGGCAATGGAGCCACGGAAAAGATATCTGCTGGTGTTAATTTATTAGTACCCACAACAGATGTTGCATTCGCTCCGGCGTCAGACATAGCGCTTAAAGGTGCTACGTGGAGAGATCCAACAAATAAATACTATGTGGATATCTCAAACAAATACCGCGCGGATCTGAGTACAGGCCAAATACAAAGCAGTATGCTAAAAGAATTACTGGAAGATAACATTTCATACAATGTGCTCGGAGCTGCAGTCAATGAGGCGCAATCGAATGCCCTTATTGCTTTAAATGATGGCAACGGCAAGTATTACGACAACAGCGATCCGGACACTGCATTAACGACATTCAGAGATGATCTGATTACGAGAGTGAATCAGGATGTGGTTTTAGATCACTACCTACTATTGGGTGAGTCACTTGATTACATGACGAGTTATCTGGATCCGGAGTATGACGAGGAAATCTCCTCAAGGTGGCGTTTTGATCATGATCCGAGCGTCTTTGAGAACAACCAAGGGTCGATCGATAATAACGGAGGGTTTATACCAGGCGCGATTATTACGCCTCCGAAAGTCGGGAAGTACGAAGTCCAGTATCAGGCACAGGATGATCCGACGACGAACTCCAATTACTTCTCCTATAGAAAGTGGAGCGAGGGACCGGGTGACACACTGACGTTCTATGTCCATCGTGCACCGTTTGCTTTGTACACGGCGAGTGCAAATCTGGTCAGTAATCAATACCATGTAAATATTAATGAGTATTCCTACGATCTAGATCATCAAACAGCTACAGGTAAAGGGATTGTGCAGAAGGTTTGGCGTTGGAAAAATGCAAAGGATACAGGCTGGACTCCAGGCTTACCGCCAAGCGTTCTTGCAGACAACGAGCAATATGTCGTTTCGCTTAAGGTTAAGGATATTGAAGGCGCATGGTCAGATGAGAATGTACAGATCATCGGATCAACAGGGAATCTCCCCCCTGTCGCGTTATTTACGGCAGAACCAGCACGGCTCTCAGCTGCAGACAACTTAATAATTACAGATCTCTCCTACGACCCGAACAACGATCCGATTGTGGAGCGTAAATGGGAAGCGATGAAGGATGGTGTGCAAGTTTACGCAGGAGCTACAGCGCCAACTGCCGCTCAACTAAAGAGTGGAGCAACGTCACAAGGTAAGCCTGTAATCGGTACGTATACGATCTCTCTTCAAGTTCGCGACGCACCACCTGTCGGTATCTCCATGTGGAGTAACATCTATAAGCAGGTTATTCAAATCCTTAACGTGCCTCCAGAGGCTGAGATGGTGGTTCCCAATGGGACAAAGGATAGTCCTACGATATTTAACTCGAAGCGACCCAATCTTTCTTGGAAACAAACCGACGTTGATCCAGGCACGGTGTTTAAGAAATATCAGCTTCAGATTATTAATGAAACGAACAACAATTTCATTCTGGATACGGGAGAGCTGAATCAAAATACGAGCTCAACGACCGCGAGCTGGATAGTCAATAAAGACCTCCCTTCCGGGAAAAAGATGCAGGTAAGGGTGCGAGTGAACGATGGGACAGAATGGTCCAAATGGTCCACGTCAACTTGGTTTATGATCAATTCACCGCCAAAGGCGGATTTTGATTGGACTCCCAAGCCGGCTTGGGAAGGAGATCAGATTACATTAATCAATCAATCCACGGATCCAGACGAAGACTCTTTAACCTACCATTGGGAAATGACGGGTCCCAAAGGTTATTCAAGAAGTAGTAATGAGATGAACCCAAAAATCTCAGATACGGCGGATCGACCAGGCATTTACAATGTGACGTTAACGGTTAAGGATCCAAACGATGGAAGGGATACGATTACGAAACAGATCGTTGTTGGGGAGCTCACTTTAGCAGCTTGGGTTAAGCACACACCAGAGTGGGAGCAGAACAGATTACACTGGAACTCTAAATACCCTAAAAAGCTTCGTGCGGACAACGTATTTTGGGCGGGTGAAGCATTCGTACTGGAAGCGAACGTAACAGATACCGGAGTATCCGAAACACATGCGATCTCTGTGAACGCCGTTGCGGCTACCGAGCTACAAAAAAGCTTAACAGAAGCTTCTCCGGGTTCTGTCACTTGGACAGGGATTCTGCGCGAAGGGGATACACACATTACCTTCGAAGATTTGCCAGACGGTATATATTCCTTCGTCTTTACGGTTAATTATAGTAACGGGGTAACGAAAACATCCACCGTGATTATTGAAATCAGAAATACGGTAGATGAGTTTGTCCAGGTTCATAGAATCCAATAAACTTCATTTCTAACTAGTCAAGCGCCCTTACTCCCGTGTTCATACGAGAGAAAGGGCGCTTTTTGCCTGCTTAAATTGGTCTTGTGGAAGGGTAAGTATCCAAGTCCAACCTTGCGTAATCGCATATATTGATTGCGAGAGTGGGGATTCGGAATTTTTTTGACATCTACAAGTACTGGAGGGATACAAGTTGGGGAGAACGCAAAAGCATAACGCGGGTAGTCGGTATGAAGCCGATCATCGTAAAGGCCGTGTGGATGGTTATTCTTTCGGTTGGATGGACGGACATTGGCTAGGGCGTTGTGAGGCTGTTGTTCGCAAGGCAACACCAATCCCGGCTAAACGCCCCATTCATGTGTTATATGTCACTTCTGGCAAAGAATATCCTTACTCGCCACTCGATAACGGAATTATCGAATCCCTGAAGATGATCACTGAAAAGGTAACCATCGTCGTTCCGGAAGATCCTATCGCCTCGGTTGCAGCCCAAGTCAGACCCGATATGATGCTTGCGTTAGATGGAATGCATTTGGGGGTTGAGAAGGTTCAAGCTGTAAATGTTCTTGGCATTAGAACGGCTATCTGGTTTACGGATGACCCTTATTATTCGGATATTACGGCGTCCATTGCACTCAACTATCAACACGTATTCACGCTTGAGCGGAATTGCGTACCCTTCTATATAGAGAAAGGCTGCGGCCAAGTTTCCTATTTACCGCTCGGGGTATATCCGGGCTCCTACTATCCAAGGAATACACCACGATCGTTGCGGAGCGATATTTGTTTTATAGGCTCAGCCTATTGGAACCGAGTGAACTTATTTAACCAACTGATCCCTATGTTAGCGCATAGACGATTGCATATTTCCGGAATTTGGTGGGATCGATTAGCTGAATATGAGCGCTGGAAAGGATTAATTGACTTGGACATGTGGATGGGACCTGATAAAACTTCTGAGAGATACATGGCCAACAAAATCGTGATTAATTCACATCGTGCGAGTGACGACGATACTTTTAATCAGAATGAAGCTCTGATAACCGCTGTTTCTCCTAACCCCAGAACATTTGAAATCTCAGCCTCGGCTACTTTGCAATTGTCAGATTGGCGCGAAGATATTTCTCAATTTTATATTCCGGGTCAAGAGATTGTGACATACGACTCGCCAGAGGATTTAGTGGCTAAAGTGGATTATTACTTGGAGCATGAAGAAGAACGGCAAGAGATTGCGCTAAGAGGATTATATCGAACGCTCAGGGATCACACTTACGTTTCTAGACTTAATCAGCTATTGGATTTGACGATGAATGGTTAATAGCCGCGAAGAGGATGAGAACTTATGAGCCGAGCTAAAGAAATAGACAGAAGATTGATTAGAAGGAAATGGAAAGAAATGAATTTTGCGCACGAATTCGAGCCTTTTTATGACGATGAAGTAACGTTAAATCATCGGAAAATGAGATGTTTAAAGGACTCATACAAAAGCAGTGTTTGGAAGCTTGAAATCAAAGTGAACCAAAAAAGTTACCCCATTATTCTTAAAATTTCTAAGCATTTAAGAAAAGCACGACCAGAAAGCACGGTTGAAAAAAATATATATCGAAAAGCGAAAAAAGTGCTTCAACCGTTCATGCCGCAAATTTACATGACGAAGAGAAACGTTAATGGTCATGACTTATGGGTACTTATGGAATATATCGAACCGATCAAAGGACGGGTGAAATATAACCCTGACCACTTTTCCAAAATAATTCCGACTTTGGCGAAGCTTCATGCCTCTACTATGGGTAATCGAATAGAGCAACATGAACGTGTTTTCGCCGGGTGGTTACCTCGATACGATTCACAAGAGTTGATCGATGAAAGAGTTCAAATCAATCAACAAACGATTTATTATCTCGAAAAGGCGATGGATATCCCTAAGCTCAAAGCCAAATTGAACCCACACTACACGCCTCTGCGGAAATTGTTGAAAAGAGGGCCAGGATACTTCCCAGAGGTTACGAAAGCAGGGATGAGTATCGTTCATGGGGATTTGCATACGGCAAATATAGCTAGCAACAATATTAAGGATAAAGACTGGAAGCTCAAATTTATCGATTGGGAAGGCGCGAAGTTTGCCCCTTGTTGGTTTGATCTCGTCAATCTGATCGGAGTATTTCTAGCGTATCGGAGAGAGTGGAAGGATGAGGAAGAAGCGATAACCCGTCGTTCCGTTCATCAGTATGCAGAGGAAATGAGAAAGAATGGCGTTGATTTTGAAATAGACCCTATGAAGCTATATGAAATGGCCTATCTGAAACGAATATTGGAAAGAAGCTTGTACTTACAATTGAGCTGGGCTGTGACAGGAAAAAAAGAAGCGAAGCTTCTATCCGTTCACTTGGAGAAATTGAGTATGTGGGGAAAAAAATATGGTTTGTATGAATGAGCTGCTTTCCCGTATTCGTGATATGAGTTACTTGTTATTAATGTCACGAATACGGGTTTCCACATAAGATGGAGAGGGAATTTGAAGTGGAGGATTAATAAATATGCATAATACTAATGATTCAGCCGGGTTTGAAAATGGGAGACTAGAGGGATTCCAAAAAGGTAAACAGGATGGTTTCATAAAAGGACGTGAGGATGCACTTCACATTAAGCGTAATCCTCCACTTAACGAGATTAGCTTGAAATGGCGTGAAGCTCAATGTGCGGACAAATTAGCCGGACATTTCGGTCATGCCGTTACGTTAAATGATCATAACATGGAGTGCTTGAAGGAAACCGTCAAAAGCACAATCTGGAAACTTGAAATAACAGCGAATGGGGTCATCTATCCAGTCATTCTTAAAATATTTAAAGCCCCTGTAGCGAATCAGGATTTGATTGAGTTAAATATGTACCGCAAAGCAAGTGGGATTCTAACGGACGTGATGCCTACTATCTATGCGATAGAAGAGGAGGCAGACGGTCAAAATATCTGGGTTTTTATGGAGTTTGTTCCTCAATTAAAGGGTCAGGTCATTTTTACACCGGATCATTTTGACAAGATTATTCCTGCCCTAGCGAAGTTGCATGCCCAAACCTATAATGAAAGGTTTTATGATCGTTGGGAAACATTTGTCGATTGGCTACCTCTTTATCAATCGGAATCTAAGATACTTGAGCGACAGAAGGCGAACAAGGAAACTCTCGAATATTTGGATAAAGCGATGAGTCGACCTGATTTGAAACAGATATTGGATCCTAGTTACAGCAGACTGAAGGTCATCTTGAGCAAAGGGCCAGAATATTTCCAGGAGCTAGTGCAGGCTGGGAAAAGTATTATCCATAACGATCTTCAGACTCCGAATATCGGCTGTAACAATGTGGGAGAAGCGGACTGGAACATAAAATTTATTGATTGGGAAGGCGCTCGGTTCGCACCTTGTTGGTTCGATATGTTTAATTTGATCGGTGTGTTTTTTGCTTACCGCAAAGACTGGAGAAGTAGTGAGGATGCGGTGATTCACCGTTGTACCCATCTATATACCGAGGAGATGCGGAAATACGGAATCGAGTTTAAGGTAGACCCCGTCCGATTGTACAAAATGGCCTACTTACAACGAGTACTGGAAAGGAGCTTGTATTTGCAGCTTCAATGGGCAACCGATGGGCAAAAACAGGCATTTTTATTAGAAGGCTATCTGGAGAAAATCAAAGTCTGGGGTAAGGAACTCCGTTTATATTAATCGCTTTTGAAAGGAAGGAAGCCTAATGAGTAACGTTCTGACCCATCTTGAATTGGCTGATCAGCTGCTCGGTGTCCTTCCTACCCGAGAGCGAATAGCAAGAAGCCAGAAGCTACCTGTCCACCGAACCTATTTGGTCAGAGTAGATAGAACGATGCCCTTTGAATTCATCAGAAATCTGATGCTACCATTTTGCGGATTATGGGGGGCGGATGTCCAGTTTGATTTTTCCGACTATGATGCGGCTTTATCCCAGCTTGGCGGCGATCTTCAGGCAGACGCTTATTTGCTATGGTTAGATTGGCGAATTTATCGTGAGTCCATGACGCCGCTAGCGGCAGTACAGTGGCTGATGGAGCGTATTGAGCAACTCCGTATAGGGACAGACAAAACGGTATTGGTGAATAACTGGCCGGAGTCGATGGATCACGGAGATAAAATGTTTGGCTTTCGAATAACATCAACCGATCGCGGGTGGATACGAAGGCTAAATGCATGTCTAGCCGATTACATCGAAAATACACCAGGATGTGAATTGGTCGATCTATCCAATCTCGCTTATGGGCAGCATGAAGCAGAATCCTTTTTCGATTACAGGAATGAAGTAGCTAGTAACTATCCTTTCTCCAATAAGGCGACCATTATGATGGCCCAACATCTTGGGGTTCATTTGTTTCCCGCTGTTTTTACACCTCGACTAAAGGCCATTGCCCTCGATCTTGACGATACTCTTTACAGCGGGGTTTTGGGAGAAGACGGTAGCGAAGGTGTCAAAGTAACAGACGGTCATAAGGACTTGCAAAAATTACTATTAAAGCTTAAGAACTCCGGAATCCTGTTAACAATTTGCAGTCGCAATGAAGAGAACGACGTCAAGGCGTTGTTCGAAAGCAGAGAAGATTTTCCGTTAAAGTGGTCCGATTTCGCGGCTGTTTGCGCGAACTGGGAGCCGAAAGCAGATAATTTGAATACGTTGGCACAGTTGATTAATATCGATTCCTCGGCTTTTTTGTTTGTTGATGATAACACAGCTGAGTTGCTTAAAGTGGCTTCCACGCTGCCGGAAGTTCACTTGCTTCGCGCGAATCTTGATGGAAGGCAGACGATGAATAAAATCTGTGACTTCCCTGGACTGTATCAGATTCATCCGGACGGTGAAGCAGCTTCAAGGACGCACGATATACAAGCTAATCAACAACGGGAAAAGATTAGAAAGGATATCTCTGACTACAGTACGTATTTGGAGAGTTTGAGGATGGTCGTGAGTATTTATGAAAATGAGTCTTCACACTCTGGACGCCTCTACGATTTAAGCCATAAAACAAATCAATTTAATTTAGCTTTGCGACGTATGACAGAAATGGAAGCACAAGAGGTTATGGATCCCGACCATTATGTAACACTTACAGTTCGACTCACGGATCTATTATCCGATAGTGGGATTATCGGAGCTTTTGTCTGCCAAGTGGAGGGACCAAATGCCCGGTTGATCGAAATGCTCTTCAGTTGCAGAGCGCTAGGACGTGAAGTCGAGACCGTGTCGTTTGCTAGCTTACTGGAAAAATTAACTGTTCTAGGCGTGGAACGTCTAAGTGTGGATTGTACAGAGGGACCCCGGAATAATCCCGCGATTGACTGGTTGAGGCGCTTTGTAACAGGTATACCTGAAAATCTACCTCTCCCCGAGTTATTAATCGATGTCAGGTCGGCCTGTATGAAGCATCCGGCAATTGTGGAGGTGATCTAATGAATGACGAACTGAAGAATGAAACAGCCTTGATCTTATCCGAGGTACTGAACATCACAATTTCACCAGGTGAAAATCCCAGACGAATTGAAATAGCGAATTGGGATTCCTTGAATCATATGGAGCTTATTTTACGGCTGGAGGAAAAGTTTCAAGTCCGTTTTACAATGGGGGAAGTTGCAGCAATCCAAAGCTTAGATGATCTAGTCCATATCATAGGAGTGAAATCATGAACCACAATATCGTCGTGGAGCGCTTCGGGATTCGATTAAGGCCAATTACGATGAATGACGCCGAATTCATCTACCAAATCAGAAGACACCCGGAGCTTTCTCAGTATATTGGGGAAATTGATTCTCAATTTCCGGTTCACCTGTCATGGCTAGAGGAGTACTTCCAGCGTGACGGTGATTATTACTTTTGTATCGAGGAGCTCTCTGGTAAACCGGTTGGGACAATTGCAATTTATGATATTGAGAACAATGCTGGAAATTGGGGGAGATGGATTATTTCCCCCTCGGTTCCTGCCGCTCCTGCCAGTGTGTGGCTTATTTTTCATGTCGCATTTGATCTATTGGGCTTGTCCAAGGTTTATTCCAATACGGTCATTGATAATGCTAGTGTTGTCTCTTTTCATGATAACTGTGGATTTGAACGTACCGGAGTGGAGCAAGCTGGTCTCAACATTAAGGGAGTAGCTTACGATCTGATCATTCATACAGCAACGAAGTTGAACTGGCCTGTTATCCAACAAAAACTGGAAAGGCCAGCTGAATTAGCCGCACGTCTGCTACAGGATGAAGGGCGATAACATGATGAATACTCTCATCAGTTATCGCAATACTTGAAGCTGCCGTAATCTATGACGACAATTCGATTGTTGTCGTCAGATATTGCTAAATTTTTGCTTCGGAGACTACGAGCTTCAATTCCTTCTTTCCTAAACCTTCTTCTCAACCTTGGAAGCTTCTTCTCGTACTCTTCCGTCAGTGAAACCATTCGCTGAATTTTTTTCATAATTATCCATCCATCACCATGATCAATGACTGGACAGAGATATTTTCGTAATCTGGTGGAACAACGATTATAAAGATTGAATTCGGTCTGATTGCTTGTTAGTCCCTGTCTGGAAATCGCTACTTTAACAACGTATCCATTCTCAAGGTCGTATACAATTCTGGTATTTCCATAACCCAGAATTTTATAATTTAAACGTAAAGCGTTTATAGCCTTACTTACATCATGATGCTTTTCCATTTTAGATGTAGAGCGTTTCATTTGTGAAATCCAATGTTGGATGGATTCTAAATCACGTTCAGACAACATGGCTATCACCTCCTCATACGATAAGACAGTATATGAAGAGGAACGGTGATCAGCCTCGGCGTTCTCACTGATAACGAAATGTGGAAATTACTAACGGCCGAGGTCATTATGACTTTCGGTTTTTTCACGTTCCGCCGCCATCCCAAGGACGGCGACAGCCGTTTCTGCTTGATCACAGAAATGATGTACAAGTATACCTTACAAATAACAGAACAATTACATACTCTATATCGATCTTAATATAGAAGGAGGAAAAGGCTGTGAAAGTACTCATTACAACAATATTTGCCTACCCCCCAAAAGGCGGGTTGGGGAAGTATATCAAAGAATTGAAGTCGGGGCTGGAACAGGAAGGTCATACAGTACACATTCTAGCTAGAAATGGCGATGAATACCACATCATTCGAGGGAATCGCCAGTACCCATTAAAAATGAAAAAATTAGACAGAAGAAATGCTTCTTTCTTATCGTCAAGGTGGGGGATGGGCAATCAGGTACAACTTTATTTTAAGAAAATAAGGGACGAGTCCACGAAATTTTTACAAGCGGTTCAAGCAATCGATTTGAGCCAATATCAAATCATCCATGCACAGGATATTGTATCCGCTAGCGTGCTCCGAGTGTACAAGCCAAGTGTAATTCCACTAGTTCTGACCGTGCACGGTTGTGTAACTGCTGAGTATTATTACTATGGGTATATTCGGCCCCACTCTCCTGAAATGAAAATTTTATCTTCCTTTGAATCAGGGGTTATTCAACAATGTGAACAGACGATCGTTCCTTCGAAATGGCTTTTGGGAGTGTATGAAAAGTGCGAAATCTCCACTCAAAACATGAAGATCATATCCAATGGAATCAATATTCCGAGATTTGATGCTCAAATGAATGCACAGACAGGGCTGAAAAGTCCATCAAACAAAACCATCATCATATGCACGGGACGTCTGGAGAAAGTCAAAGGACAGCATACTTTACTAGACGCATTGGCTCGGTTGAAAAAAATTCGAAAGGATTGGGTTTGCTGGATTGTTGGAAGAGGGGAAGCAAAAAGAGAGTTGCAGAAGAAATCCAAACGTCTTGGGATCGACGACTCTGTTAAATTTCTAGGAAGACGTTATGATGTTCCTGCTCTCTTGAAACAAGCCCATATATTCGTCATCCCAAGTCTTGAGGAAAATTACCCTTACTCATTGGTAGAAGCTCAGATTGCTGGTAAAGCGATTGTTGCTTCTCAGACAGGTGGTATCACGGAAATGGTGAAACACGATGTGAACGGACTTCTGTTTCCAGCGGGCAACAGCAAGAAGCTATATGAAGAGGTAAAAAGACTGTTCAAAGATCCGGACTTGCAAAAAAGGCTAGGGAATGAAGCGAAGGCTTGGGGAAGTCAACAGTTCTCGCTAGATACGATGACAAAGCAAGTGATAGATATCTATAACAACGCTTTGGAGTCAAACACAAACACAGTGAATAAGGGTACGGATTGACATGCTAGATATGGCGTTACCCATTATCAAATTGGACAAAGACAATATGCAACGCTATATATCAGACTTACTAGAAGTGGAACAGCTCGTGTATCAAAAGAGAGGTCATCGCTATTCCACTGAAGTATGGGGGGAAAGTCAGTTTCTAGTCGATTTGCCGGGGAAATTCGATTTAAGCTTCGGAGTTGTTAAAGGAGATAAGCTTATTGCTTTTCTGATCTGTTCTGAATCTATACCGGGTGTGAGCCACGTGCATAGAGTTGCTTTACATCCGAAACATTCCGGTGATGATATAGGTACAAAGCTCATGCTTAGGGCTTTTCTGGAATGGAAGAACATGCCTCAGTATCACATGATAACAGCTATTATTCGCGCGGATCATAGACTATCGTTGCCCTTAGCGAAACGAATAGGCGCTCAAATAGCTGACAAGCCATTCATGACCCAGGCATTCCAAGAGATGGGGAGGACGGGTGTCCAAATTTACGATAACTGTTTTGTGGACGAGTATGGTATTCGTTATGTGTTAATTTATATTGTTAAGGAAACGGAATAAAATGTTTAAGAAATTATGTATCTATCAACCGAATGTGTTCCCACCTCTTCATTACTTTAACCGCATTATGAACAGTGATGTATGGGTTATGCTTGATGACGTTCAACTCAATAAGAAAGTGGGACAAACTCGCTTTTCTTTGAAAGTTAATGGGCAAGAGCACAAGATTGCCATACCGATATTGGGTGGAAACCGGGTGAAGATCAATGAAGCTGTCATTCCGTATCATCACTGGATTGATAAGCTCCATAAGACGCTCGATTATGCTTACGGAAATTGTCCATTCTTCGAAACAGCCCGATCCTCCGCCATCGATTATGTTGAGCATCATCAACGTCTAAACACAAATTTCAAGCTGTTTTGCGAACATTTCACGATAGATATGTTACGAAAGTTAGGATGGCAAGGTGAAGTGGTTAGCTCTAAGGGTTTAGCTGAAGATCTGAAGGCTTCTGAACGGATGGCAGAGATCGCGTATCAATTGGAAGGAACCCATTATGTGTGTGGAAATGAAGGGTTCCAGCAATATGTAGACCTAACGCATTTCCAAAATAGAAAGCTTGCTATTATCGTTCAATTATGGAAATGTCCTGAGTATCCGCAGAGCAAAGGTAGTTTCCTGCACAATTTGTCTATATTAGACCTGATTGCGAATGTAGGACTGGACAGAGCTAGAGAAATACTTGTTTCCGGGGATACGATGGGATGGAAAGTGTACGAATGAATGCAGAGAGCATCTCTGTACTCGAAGACCTCCTGATAGAAGACTCAGGAGGTCTTCGAGTATCATTGAGCCTAATCATAACGTTAACCGTAAGTCCACGCATCAATAATGAGTGATTCATATTGTAGATAAAGTACTGGAAAAATCGATTGGAAGTAGGTGAAATAATGCTTGAATCGGGAAAAGAAAGAGTCCTGGTTTTTGTACCGCACGCTGATGATGAAGTATTAGGATGTGGCGGATTAATTGAAAAAGCATGCCGGTTTAATAACACAGTCAAGGTCGTACTCGCATCGGTGGGCAATTCGTTTTTCTGGCATAGGGAGCAACCCGTAACCGCAAATTCGCGTAAGCAGGAATTTTTCGATGCGTTAAGTTACCTTGGATGTACAGACCAGGAAATCATGTATGACGATAAAGAGAATATGTTGGATACGATTCCTCGGAAGGATATCGTAACGAAAATAGATATCATTTTGGAAGCATTTAAACCCACAATGGTGTTCATTCCATACCCTAGCTTTAATCATGATCATCAGACCTTATTCGAAGCTTGTATAGCAGGGTTGAGGCCAGTTCCAAATCGATACTATTCATTAATCGCAATGTATGAATACCCTCTTATTGTATGGCAGTATCCAAGTATGAAAGACGTAGGTGAAATGTATCTGGATATTAGTGAAACGATAGATAAGAAAATTGAAGCTTTACGATTGCATACATCGCAGTTGCGAGAAGCTCAGCATTTGATTTCACCGGAATCAGTAAGAAAATGGGCGGAAAAACGGGGAATGGAAGTCGGTTTAGAATATGCGGAGAAATATCATCTGCTCAGGGCGATGTTAGCATAGAAGAGGAGGATTGCCTTGGTTTCAATCATTTGCTGCACGATGAGATCTTCCTTTATGGATAACATTTTTCAGAATTACGATCAGCAGAGGGGTAGAAACAAAGAAATGATTATCGTCCTTAATCGGGATGATATGGATATTGAAAAATGGAAAGCTAGGGCAAAGGAATATAGAGACGTAACGGTTTATCAAGTTTCCGAGAAATATAAACTGGGTAAATGCTTAAACTTCGGAATTAAGAAAGCGAAATATGACATTATCGCTAAATTTGACGATGATGATTATTACGCCCCTTATTACCTAAGAGAATCACTTCATGCTCTGAAAAATAAAAAGGCTTCTATTGTTGGGAAACATACTTCATACCTTTATTTTGAGAAACACAAAGCCCTTATGCTATATAGGGAGGGCGTCGAGAACCAGTATTGTAGAAAGGTCAAAGGAGGAACCTTAGTTTTTAAGAGGTCAGTATGGAAAAGAATCAGATTTAATGAGGAAGTGGCAAGCGGAAGTGATGTGAATTTCCTGAGGGAATGTAAGAACAGAGGCTACAGAGTGTTTTCAGTTTCAAAGTTTAATTATGTGTGCGTCAGAAGAGAGGATACTAGCACACATACGCAAAAAATAGAAACAAAAGAATACATGGATAAATGTAAATGGATCACTCATACAAAAAATTACATTCCGATCATTAAGAAAACAATAAGATAATTTGCACTTTGACAGGGAGTTTTGAATGGTTCATTGAAAAAAGGAATGGTGAGAAAATTGAAGATTGCCGTGATAGGCATCGGATACGTAGGAATTACTACGGCAGTCTCTTTAGGAGAGCTTGGTCATCAGGTTGTTGGTGCTGATATGGATGATACCAAGATAAAGCAATTAAAAAGTGGAATATTGCCCATCTATGAGCCTCATGTGGAGACCGTTATCCGCAAATTGTTAAGAGAGGAATCCCTTCATTTTACAACGAGTATTAAGGAAGCTGTTGAAAGAGCAGAGATCGTATTTATTACTGTCGGAACTCCACCGCTTGCTGATGGCCGCCCAAATATGAAACATATCGGAGATGTCGCTACAGAAATTGGCAGACATATTAGGGAGTATAGCATTATCGTCAACAAAAGCACTGTTCCTGTGGGGACTACGGATGATGTGCAGTCTATTATTGCAGATCAATTAAAGCTTAGGGAAGTAAACGTACCTTTTGATGTTGTATCCAATCCTGAGTTTTTGCAGGAAGGGAGAGCACTTCAAAATGCCCGGAAACCAGATCGAATAATAATAGGATGCTCGTCCCCTGCAGCAGCGGAAATCATGCTTCAACTGTATGAAAAAGTCGATGCCCCCAAACAGATAACTAGTCCCCGAAATGCGGAAATGATTAAGTATGCCTCTAATGCCTTTCTGGCCACAAAAATCACACTCATGAATGAAATAGCAAGATTATGCGATCGATTAGCGGTAGATGTTTCAGAAGTAGCTAAAGGGTTGGGAATGGACAAAAGAATTGGCCCTCATTTCTTACAAGCCGGTATTGGTTATGGGGGATCTTGTTTCCCGAAAGATATTTCCGCGCTTGTCATGATGGGGCGCGAGGCTCAAATTGAAATGTCCATTTTAGAAGGCGTACAAGAGGTAAATCAACTGCAGACGGATTGGTTTCTTGATAAAGTAAAACAACAAATGGGTGATCTTTATGGAAAACGCATTACCTTGTTCGGTTTTGCTTTTAAGCCGGATACGGATGATATAAGGGAGGCTCCTTCCTTAAAAATAATCGTTGGATTGCTCAATGAAGGCGCCATTATTAGTGGATTTGATCCGGCTGTGAATAAAAAAATTACGGAAATGTTCCCAAGTGTAACTGTTATTGAAGATGCCTATCAAGCGGCAAAGGAAGCAGATGCAGTCGTAATTTGTACGGAATGGGATGAAATTATAAATCTGGATTGGCGTAAAATTAAAGGTTTAATGAAAGGGAATTTCATATTTGACGGTCGTAATGTCCTAGACTGGAGGATGCTCCAACAGGAAGGATTACGGTATTGGGGTGTAGGAAGAAACATGAACACTTGAAAAATGAACTGCATAGTATGACAAGTGTAGCTTATCCAAGGAGGGGGGCAACGTAATGGATTCTAAGGTATTAAGCAGCGGACGATTAATGGATAAAATTATTACGTCACTAGATAAAAAAAAGCCACTATCCGTTATATCCGTTGGAGCCACTCATAGCTATGTTTTAGCACAATATAGAATTCTTACTGAAGAGCAATTTATGAATCATAATGAGGCAATACGAACCAACAGCGGAACCGTAGTAAGAGGCTTTACGTTCCCCAATATTCAGCTGCGCGACGAAATGGTCGATGCGATAAAAAAGTCAGATATTGTAGGCTTTAATTTGGCCCTCCGAGATAAAATAAAATCTGGAAAGATGACCTTGATCGTCTTCAAAGAATATGGTATTTGTCCTCCTTATACATTCGATTCTTTGATCAGAAGAGTGATCATGTTCTCGCAAGAGCGTAAATTTAAGACCATGTTGCAAAATCGAAGAATCGTCTTGATCGGAAAAAATGCGAAAGAAGCACGCGATGCTTTGCGGGAAAAATGGGGACGGAAGCTTGGATTTGATATCGTGGAAAGTTTAGTGATGACTTCCTATGAGCAAATGAGTGAAATCAAAAAAAAGCTGGATACAACGCATTACGATCTATGCTTGCTTTCCGCCGGAGTAAATTCGGTCATTCTAGCTCCATATATTGCAACCGAGCACGGTAAAGTGGCTTTTGATATCGGGCAAGGAATGACTTCGCTCATTACCGGAGAAGTGGTCGTTACTGGAATGGTGGAGTATGTAGGATTAAAAAATTTACTTAAACTATGAGGGTGATTTCTCTGAGTATTCTCCTTACAGGCTGTGCTGGATTTATAGGCTCACATGTAACTAGAAGACTGCTAGATCAAGGTCAGTTTGTCGTCGGCTTAGACAATTTGAACGATTACTATGATGTCTCTCTAAAGGAGAGTCGATTGAAATTACTTGATCATCCTCATTTTCAATTCGTGAAGGGGGATTTAGAAGACCGAAAGTGTATAGATCATATTTTCGAACAATGGCAGCCGACGGTTGTTATTCATCTGGCTGCGCAAGCAGGCGTTCGTTACAGTATAGAAAATCCTCATGCTTACATCGATTCGAATATTGTTGGCTTTACGCACATTTTGGAAGCGTGTCGCCACAATCAAATTAAACATTTGATTTATGCCTCTTCAAGCTCAGTTTATGGAATGAATAAAAAATTACCCTATTCGACGAGTGATACCGTTGATCATCCTATTAGTCTGTATGCTGCAACGAAGAAAGCGAATGAGCTAATGGCTCATACTTATAGCCACTTATTTGGTTTGCCTACTACGGGGCTTAGATTTTTCACCGTATATGGTCCTTGGGGAAGGCCGGATATGGCTTTATTCTTGTTTACGAAAGCGATAATTGAGGGAACGCCTATTCGAATTTACAATGACGGCAGGATGAAGCGGGACTTTACGTATATCGATGACATTGTCGAGGGAATCATCAGGTTGATCCCGCTCAAACCTAACCGGAACTCGACACCTTATAAAATATATAACATCGGCAACCATTCCCCTGTAGATTTGATGACATTCGTAGAAACGATCGAGAAGAAGATCGGAAAGGCTGGGAATAAACAGTTCTGGCCTCTTCAACCCGGTGATGTTCCGGAAACTTACGCGGATGTGAGGGATCTGATGAACGATACGGGATTTAAACCGGATACGCCGATCGATACAGGAATAGGCAAGTTTATTGAATGGTATAAAGATTACTACGATATATCATGATAGAACTCGAACTGAAGGTAGGGTTGTATCCAGTCGAACCAATGGATATGAGCATAAAATAAATGGTGAAGACAGAAGGTGGATTTATTGAGCGAGAAAGAGCTGAAAATACTCTATTTTACGACTGATCAAACCAATTGGGTCAAAGAAAACTGGGAATATTTCAAATACGAATTAAGGAGAACACCCCATGTACGAGTTAAGTTTGTCCGAGAAGGAGGAGCGATAGAGGATATTTTTGATCGAATTGGGTTTATTCCGGATTTCATCTATTTTAACGATATTAAAAAGACGAAGACGATTGAAGTAACCGGGTTGGATCAAGTTTCAATTCCCAAAGGTGTCTTAACTGTTGATCTGCAAAACGGTGTGGATTTTTTCAGGACATTCGTGAATGAAAATAAAATCGATTTGATTTTCAGCGTATATCGAGATGCATTTTTTCGCTTTTTTCCTGAGTTCGTACAAAAATTCGTTTGGCTTCCGCATCACATCTATACTCCTGTATTTAAAGATTACAAGTTACCTAAAAAAAACGACTACTTGTTGATGGGCGCGATCAATAGCAGATTATATCCATTGCGATACAAAATATTGCGCACTATGAAACGAACCAAGGGGTTTGTCTATCATGAGCATCCTGGTTATAAGTATTTTAGCGAGGAAGAAAGGAAAAAAGCATTCATCGGCAAAAATTTTGCCAGAGAGATCAACCAGTCGAAAATTTTTTTCACGGACGATTGTATATTCCACTATCCGGTAGCGAAGTATTACGAAGCGGCCGCATGTAACACGCTTGTTGTAGGCTCCGGATCGCGTGAATTGAATGATTTGGGGTTCATACATCGAAAGACATATGTAGAGGTTGATAATAGTAATTTCAAAGAAAGAGCGATGTATTATTTGAATCGCGAGAGAAGAAGGAAACAAATTGGAAGTTGCGGTTATCAGATGGTACGGGACAATCACACGACGCCAATTCGAGTTCAACAATTCGTAGATTGCATTAGAAGGTACTTAGGATGGAAAAGCAAGCTTGATCAGCATTCAGATCAGCCGAAATGGATGAGACTATATAATGAATGATTCCCTCTGTTATAAAGAGAATGAAATGAGATGAAAAAACACCTTTTGGTATATGACTATGAAAGCTGGGTTCTCGGTTATCGGGCTCGAATCATCCAGAGATACCACTCGGATTTACAAATCATTTCGATAAAAGATATGAAACAGCTCATTGAGAAAGACGGGGCTTCCAGGATCAATCGGACATACAGGATCATCTCATCTATGGGCCTGGAAATGGCATCCGAACTGCTAAAGAGGGATATCAGGGTCGATTCCTCCCAAGTTGGAGGTTACAATTTTTTCTCGGACAATAAAGATACCTATCGAGAATGGTGCGATCAACCGGCTATTAATAAAGACTATGTAAAAAATGTAATCGGGCGCATTGGTAGATTGGGGGCTTTTAATCTCAAGTTGGTCGAAGTTTTAAGAAAAATAAGTCCCAACCAAGACATTCGATATATACGCCCCTTCGTAGAAACAGAAATCTTCAAGCCTACTAAGAAGCAACACCTTGAACGGAATGAGCCATTTACAATTGGCTGGGTCGGTAATCAGGAAAGAAGGGTGAAAAACTACAATACGCTATATGTCCCGATTGTTGAAGCGTATAAGAATAACCCAAATCTCTTATTTATCGAATCGACTAAAGGGCAAAGAGATTTAAAGGAAATGCCTGATTTTTATAATAAGCTAGATCTGCTCCTAGTTACTTCAGCCAACGAGGGAGCACCGAATCCTGCATTAGAGGCGTACTCCTGTGGAGTGCCCGTGCTATCCACAAATGTCGGATATGTGAAGACAATTGTTCATGAGCAGGCAAGATCTCTCATTCTGGACACGGATAAGCCTAAGAAATTTATTAAAAAGATCGATGATCTGGTAAACAATAGAGATGCTTACTTAGAGATCAAAAAGGGTTGTAGGGGCAACGCTTGCGACAATTGGTCGGTAGACAAGGCGATGAGTGAATGGTTAAATATTTTATTTAACATCAAGGGAGGATAGAGATGGAAGTCAAAAAACTAACTAGTGGAGAGTTAATGGACCGCATCATTCAGGCACTGGATGAGAAAACTCCCTTATCTGTTATTTCCATAGGATCTACGGAGAGTTATGTCATGTCTCAGTACACCGTGATGTCGGAGAAACAATTCATGCAGCATAAGGAAGCGATCGTAACGAATAGCGGGGTAATGAAAAGGGGATTTAAGTTTCCGAACGTAAAGCTTCGAGATGAGATGGTAGAGGCCACAAAGAAGGCGGATATTATCGGATATAATATAAGTCTTCTTGATATATATGCTGGAAAAATGGTGCCTAAAGTGTTTCGGACGTACGATATACAGCCCCAATTTATTTTCGAATCCTTAGTACGTAGAGTGATTCCTTTTAATCAAAAAGTGAAATTCAAACAAATGCTAAGAAATCGGAGAACCGTCCTGATCGGGAGTAATGCACCTGATGTTAAGCAGGCTTTAGAACGTAGATGGGGAAAGAGGTTTCCATTTAAGATTGTTGCGAGCATTCCTATGCGCTCCTATGACGAAATGGAAGAGGTCAAGAAGAGTCTTGATGCCATTCCATTTGATTTGGCCTTAATCTCAGCAGGCGTTAATGCGGTCATTCTTGCCCCATACATTGCGAAGCATTACGGGAAAGTTGCATTTGACCTCGGACAAGGTATGAATTCATTAATAACAAAACAAGTTCAGCAAACAGGTTTCGTCCAGAAAATAGGCTTACAGAACTTAATGGAAATGTAAGGATAATATACACATTTAGTTAAAATAACACTCTTGTCCATATCGCCTTATTATGTAACGGCATACTTTACATGTAAGTATGAAACGATGAGGTGAAAGTGGATTATGGGGCATAAGGTAGGCATTATAGGCTTAGGCTATGTAGGTTTACCGTTAGCATTTACATTTCTTCAAAGAGGCTACAGCGTTATCGGGGTAGATCTTGACGAGAGTAAAATACGAGCACTAAGCAACGGGCAAAGCTATCTTCCGGATATTTCTGATGAAACCCTATTTAGCTACGTAGTTCAGAAACAGCTTATCGTCACAGCAGATTACGCGAGTTTATCCGAAGTGGAAGCCGTTATTATATGTGTTCCTACTCCGTTAACCCCCTTGCATACCCCTGATTTATCCTATTTGGTGCAAGTGGGCTCTGCCTTAAGTAAACACCTTAAGCAAGATCAGCTTATTGTGTTGGAGAGCTCGACCTATCCGGGTACAACAAGAGAAGTATTGCAGCCGCTACTAGAGAAAAGTGGGTTGAAAATCGGCATAGACTATTATTTGGCTTATTCACCTGAGCGTATTGATCCTGGTAGGTCGGATTACACCCTCGAGACAATACCCAAAATCATTAGCGGAATAACGAATCGTTGCGCGGATAAAGTATTCGGATTGTATTCTACGGTATTTGCAGAAGTGGTTCTCGTTTCTTCTCCAGAAGCTGCCGAAATGGCGAAATTACTCGAGAACTCCTATCGTTTCGTAAACATTTCCTTTATCAACGAGTTTGCCATGCTCTGCGATAAGATGAAGATTGATGTCTGGGAAGTGATCGATGCTGCCAAAACAAAGCCTTATGGGTTCAAAGCATTTTATCCTGGGCCAGGGATCGGAGGGCACTGCATTCCCGTCGATCCGTTGTATTTGCAATGGAGCGCGAATCTTCTTGGATCAAATAGTAAGTTTATAGACTACGCCCATTCCATAAATATATCGATGCCTAACTATATCGTTGGTCGTATTAAAGCTAGCATGGGGGTCAGTGCTCTTGTAGGAATGACAATTCTCGTGATAGGAGTATCCTATAAGAGAAATATAAACGACACACGCGAATCAAGTGCTTTGAGTCTTATGAAGATAGTTATACAGGAAGGCGCCCATCTGTCCTATTCTGACCCGCTTGTACCCGAAGTTACAGTTAACGGAGAAACATTGATGAGCTTAGAGTTAAATGAGCAGAACTTATCGGAAGCTGACTGTGTCGTCATCGTTACGGACCACTCTGAACTGCCGATTCAGCTTATCCTGGACCATTCAAAGCTGGTGTATGACACGCGGAATATAACCCATGGATTAAGTGGGAAAGCTCGAATTATACGTTTAGGTACAGGGATATGAGGTTGGAGTAACTTTTTCAAAGACTGATCCGATTTGGAATAGCTGAATAGCTTAAGAAAAACACCTTTCTTATGAGATAGGTGTTTGTTTTTACTATCAGAAATGAGTAGTTTCCCGTTTATTTCCACCCTCAGGTACGAATGCCGTTACAGTTAATCAACCCATACATAGTATGAGCGTAGTAGTCTTCTTAATACTTACTAGGCAGGTGAGGAACATACTGAAACGAAGTCATGTAGCCTCCAGAAATAGGGGAAAAAGTAGAAAATCGTTGCCAGTAAGAAAAAAGCCGATGTATAAAAATCGAATGCTTAGAAAGTTACGGCTTAGAAGGTCGATTACGCCCTTAGCAGGTAACTCAAGCAATTGGAGTAATAAGGCTTTTGCTGCGGGTTGTCTTGCTGCATCTGAGGGTGCTGCACCATTCGGAGAAGAGAGGGCAAGATCAGATGAAGTGGTGCCGCATCACAAGGTAAATGCGCACTGGAGTCATTGGTACCATTCCGTTAAAGGTTTGCCTTGGCATGCTTATCACCAGACCGCTTCCAAGTTTATGGAAGGATATTTCCTGAAAAGCGGAGAGTATTACGGGAAATGGTTGCTCGTTCCAACAGTCCGAAGGGTTGCGGCAATCGTAACGGTGATGAATGAAAGAGACACCATTTCAAGCGTGCTTGAACAGCTTCATCGGTTGCCTCTCCATGAAATCATCTTTATTGTGAACGGTTCTACGGATGAAAGCTTTGAAGTGATCAGGAATCAATCCCAAGCAACGATTGTCCATTATCACCATGCTCTTGGCCACGATGTCGGCAGAGCGGTTGGGGCTAAGCTGGCAGAATCTGAAATTTTGCTTTTTCTTGACGGTGATTTTGTCGTGTTTGCCGAGCAGCTCGTGCCTTTCATTAATGCCATACAGCAAGGAATGGATATTGCCTTAAATAACATCACTCCTTACGTCGGCCCTTTCTCTAGTAGAGATTACGTGACAACCATCAAGGAGTTCGTAAACCGCTCCATGGCCAGAGCTGAGCTCGGCGCTAATTCGCTCACAGCGATTCCACATGCGATGAGCAAGCAGGCCGCAGAACTCATCGGGTATCCCAATTTGGCAGTTCCCCCAAAAGCACAAGTTATCGCACTAGAGAAGGGGTTGAAGGTAGGATCGCCGAGCAGTGTGGATGTTATTACTAGAAACCGGGTCCGGGCACGCAATGTCGGTCAGAACAATGCCGTATCTAATATGATCCTCGGCGATCATATCGAAGCTTTAAGAACGGCATTGGACTTGAAAGGACCTCGGTTGTCGTTCCCAGACCACAATAGACGCAGGCAACTCACTTAGCTTGCGGAAGGTGGACGAGATGAAGAAAACAAGTATTATTATCCCAACTTATAATGGGAGAGAGCTACTTAAGGATTGCATTTATTCGATAAGAATGCATACCGAAGAGCCCTATGAAATCATTGTGGTCGATAATGGCTCGAATGATGGCACCCTCGATATTTGTAGGCAGGAACGGATCACCTTTATTTCTCTGGCAGGCAATATCGGATTTCCGGCTGCTTGCAATCAGGGACTGAAAATTGCTTCCGGTGATACGCTTTTATTGTTAAATAACGATGTTATAGTGACTAAAAACTGGCTGAAAAATATGCTGTCATGCCTTTACAGTGCAGAGAACATTGGCATTGTAGGACCACTTACTAATTATGCAAGCGGAAGACAGCTGATCGATATCCCCTATACGAATTTAGAAGATATGTCCCAAAAATTAAACGATCCTGATTCTGGAAAATGGATGGCGATTGATCGGATTGTTGGACTGTGTTTTCTATTTAAACGCGAGCTCATGGATAGAATCGGATTGCTCGACGAACGGTTCTCTCCCGGTCATTTTGAAGATGATGATTACTGTTTTCGGGCTAGAATCGCAGGTTATCAATTAAGAATTGCGGGAGACGTTTTTGTTTTTCATCATGGCAATGCTAGCTTCAATCAACAAGACGGTAATACGGTTAAACAACTGATCGAGAACAATCGGAATAAGTTTATAGACAAATGGGGTTTTGATCCGACCATCTATGTTTAGGGGCAAACCAATGATAATAACAGAAGGACAGATCGCGGGTTATCAACAAGGACATAGTGATGGATATCGGATTGGTTTTTGTGATTCTTTTCAACGTGGGTTGCCTCATACGGAGAGACCCATTAAGGATATCCACATTCTGTATGTGACTGCGGGCATCGGTGTTCCGTATCCAGCGCTGGATCAGGCTGTGATCGATGCATTAGGAGATCTAGTTCGAGAGATATCGGTAGCAATGCCTTCAGAAGATGTGGTTGCCATTGCTAGAAGGGTTCAACCGGATCTCATACTCGCTCTTAATGGAGTGGTGCTTCCAGCTGAGATAGTTGAACAATTGAGACATAACGGATTTATAACGGCAATCTGGTTTACCGACGACCCTTATTATACGGATTGGACCACTTCGATTGCGCCCCGATATGATTACGTATTTACTCTTGAACTGAATTGTCTGCCTTTCTATCGGGAGTTAGGCTGTCGGCAAGTTTATTATCTTCCATTCGGTGTCAATCCCAAAGCATTCCACCCCAAACATGTACCTACCTCCTATCAATCGGACATCTGTTTTATTGGCACAGCATTCTGGAATCGAGTCGAGTTGATTGACCGCCTAACTCCTATTCTGAAGGATAAGAGAGTGGTTATCGCAGGATGGTGGTGGGATCGGCTACAAAACTATTCTCAGCTATCAGACAAAATCAAGCTTGGAGACTGGATGACCCCAGAGGATACAGCCTGCTACTATAATGGCGCAAAAATTGTTATTAATCTCCACCGTTCTTTCGATGATGAAACCATAAATGTAAATAGTAAAAAAATTGCAGCCCATTCCGTCAATCCGCGAACGTTCGAAATTTCCGGCTGCGCGACGCTTCAGTTGTCTGATGTCCGACAGGATATGGGAAATTATTATTCACCTGAAAAGGAAATCGGCACATATGGATCACATGAGGAACTGAAGGATAAGATCGATTACTATTTGCGAAATGAGGAAGAGAGACGAAAGGTTGCATTGAGCGGATTTATGAGAACGAGAAAGGAACATACCTATCATAATAGGCTTAGCCAAATGTTGAGTATCATTTTTCCTTAGCAATTCAGTCTAAAATGGACGACTGTTCCGTTTCCGTAAAAGTTGTTAGGAATATTATATTTGTGAGCAAGATGGGGTGATAACCATTCGACAGCGTTTAGGGAAAATAAAAAAGAGATCAGCAACAAATCGTACTCGAAGGCGAGAATCCAAAAGAGGAAGGATTACACTCAAAAAGTTTCAAGGCCAAACCACATGCACGCAAAAATTGTTAGAGCAAGCAGCAATTTCATTCAATCAAGGCTTTGATGCTGGCTATGATGATGCATGGCTGAAGTCGATGCAATCCGCAACGGGTGAAGTACCTAAAAAAAGTAACGATAAAGGTTATTTGAATGGGGTCTATGACGGAGGTGACGGGATCGTAGACACGATCCTGCCCGAGCTAGATATTCTTCCTGATATTTCTGTACAGCAGATTATTCTCGCTGGATTGGAGCAAATGCGCCCTCAGATGCATAAGCTCCTGAGCGCTACGGAAATAAGCGAACAATTAATACATGCTATGAATACGAGAACTCCGCTGTCGATAGTTCGCTTGGGTGATGGAGAATTACTGACGTTGGCACAGGAAGTCGTCATGAATGGGGACACTTTACGTAAAGAAGGGCACTTCTTGGATTATGCTGGAGTTCATTTGCCCGATCTATTTGCCAGAGATCAGCTCGTTCAAGCGATAAGAAAAGCGGATATTGTGGGCATACCCAAATTAAGATTGCCAAACTTTCAACCACTGGCCTTTACCACATTTAGGGCTCATGGCATTGATTTTAGACAACTGCGATTGACCTTATCAACGATCAACTACGCCATATACTCAGAAGGTCTTTTTCGAAGTATTCTGGCAAACCGCCGTGTCTTATTAGTCGGTAACTCGTCACCCGAACTTGCACCGGTGCTGTCCAACAGTGGTATTCATGTGGCGGGCACGGTTTCCCCTGTGAATGGTATACCTGATATCCAGAGAGTGATGGGTGAAATATCGGCGCACGATTTCGATATTGCTCTTGTGGGAGCGGGTGTCCCTGCAGTGATCATCGTACAGCGTATTGCTTCCGAGCTTGGCAAGGTTGCGATCGACTTCGGGCATTTGGCAGATTCATTTGTGAACGGGGAAGCCACCTTATCCGGCTAATCCAAAATCAGCTTATCGGAGGTGTGATTTATGATCATACGTAAAAAAAGAAAATCCGTGTTGACTAGAGGCAAGGCGATAAAAGGGAGAAAACCGTTAAGAAAAAGAGGGTTGAAAAGAACAATAAAAACATGGCCTAGAAGAGGCAGGAAACGGTCGAGAAGTGTTGTTGGAATAACGGATCCAGTTCAACATTCCGCCTCTTACAACAAAGCATACGATGAGGGTTTCGATTCAGCTTACAACGAAGGGTTTGACGTCGGTTATCACGAGGGTATGGAGGCTGGCCATCAAGAAGCATCCAAGGGAGAATGATACAAGATGGCTCTGAAGAAAAAACAAAGATCAAGGAAAGGCAGGAAAGTGCGTCCTGTTCTCGTGAGTACGGAAGCTTACAAACAGGGGCATATCGAAGGCTTTCAGCGGGGAAAAGAAGACGGCTTTGTACATGGCCGATCCATCGCTATAAAAATGCTGGAAGGCGTCTCAGCCAATAGAGTTGCTAAATCCGAACATTCTACGATGGATGTTCTTGTCATTACTGCAGGCATCATTCCCTCGCTTGAGATTGGAGTTATTCAACCTTTAAGTGCTCTTAATCATCACGAGAATATCCAGTACGATGTGAAATTGGAACATGAGGTTAACAAAGAAATGATTGCAGCGGCTAAGACGATCGTGTTTGTACGTAATGTCGAGCCTGCAGCTTATACCCTACTGGAGTGGGCGCAGGAGCTAGGAAAGCGCACCGTTTATGTGATCGATGACAATTTCTTGGAGATTCAGCCTACAACGCCGGTTGGTCTATACTACGCTGATCCTGTACTCAGAGAAACGTTTATAAAGTTTTTGAAAAATGCCCACATCGTGAAAGTGGACGCTCAGGATCTCGGCGCCTATATTCATGAAAAATTCAACAGCAACGTTGTTTATTTCCCGGCCAGCGTCGATTTTCAATGGCTTGACGAACAAGAGAGGCGTGACAGGGAAGCGGAGCAAATCGTAATCGGCTATGAAGGCGGCGCTAAAGAGGAGGATTTTGCTCCTGTTATTCCGGCACTGAAGAAGATTCTCGATTACTATGGTGGGTTTGTAAGGTTAGAGTTCTATGGTTATATTCCCGACTCTCTGATTAGCCACCCTAGCGTTAGTTATGAAGAGGGAGGCATGGAATACAAAAGCTTCATCCAAAAACTTAATGTTTGTAACTGGGATATCGGGCTAGCACCGCTAGGCGATAATCTATTCAATAAGGGCAAGACGAATAACAAAATGCGTGAATACGGAGCTTGCCGGATTCCTGGGATCTATTCCAACTCGCCTGTATATACTCCATGGGTGACTCATGGTGAAACCGGATATCTCGTTCCCCATACGGAGGAAGGCTGGTTTGAAGGAATCAAGGAAATGATTGAGAATCCGTCGATGCGGCTTGGTATTAGGGGAAATGCGGAAATAGCGGCAAGACACCACTTCTCGTTGAACACCTGCATGGAAAACTGGAAGAAATATATATTGGAAGCATAGGCTGGGGGTGAGAGCGGGCAATGGGTAAAAGAGGGGATATAAACGTACTCATCATCGGTTCAGAAAAAATCGCATCGTATAAAATCGGTATAGAGCAGCCTCTTCGTCATCTGGAAGAAGCCGGAGTGTGTCGGTTTAGCATCAGATCTGAAGAAGAAGTGGAAATAGCGAGGCTTGCTGCTGCGGATGTCGTTATCTTTTTTCGCACAGTTAATCCCGAAGCTTATAGATGGTTTGAACTAGCACGTGAGATGGGCAAGAGGACGGTATATGTGATCGATGATCATTTTATGGCCATGTCACCTGCTACGGATATGGGCAGGTACTACCATGAATCGGTCAAAAGAAAAACGTATGTCAAATTTCTAAGAAATGTTCATATCGTAAAGGTCGCTTCTAGTCATTTTGCTAATCATCTAGAGACACATTTTAATCCGAACAAAGTGGTATATTTCCCTGGGAGCGTCGACTTTTCCATGTTTTCCAAGTTGGAAAAAGATAAAAGGAATGAAGATAAAATCGTCATCGGCTATGAAGGCGGGAAGAAGCAAGCTGCCTTTGAGCCGGTGATTAAGGCACTTAGGGGAATTATTCGAACCTATGGAGACAAAATCAGAATCGAGTTTTACGGTTATATCCCGGAAGGGCTCGAGGGGAAACCGCAAGTGTCGTTTAATCAACATGATGCAGATTATAGAAGCTTTATGAAACGACTTTATCGGTCAAAGTGGGATATCGGCTTGGCCCCTCTGGAGCACACACTATTGCATGATTGCAAAACGAATAATAAGTTTCGTGAGTATGCCGCCTGCCGGATTCCGGGTATCTATTCTACATCACCGGCATACAAGGAGTGGATCAAGAGTCATGAAAACGGGATACTTGCCTCTGAGTCGAGGGAGGATTGGTATGAGGCCATGGTGGAACTGATTGAACAACCAGAACTACGGAACAAAATCATGGATAATGCAGAAAGAACAGCAAAGGAAAACTTCTCGGTAGAGACTTGTGCTGATCGTTGGCGTACACAGATTCTAATGTCTGAATAGGATGATAGATTGGGCTTGAGGAAGGAGATATTCTTTTGGAGTATAAACTGATTCCTGTATTGCAGCCGAGTATTGGTCAAGAGGAAATCGATGCGGTGACGGAAGTATTACGTTCTGGATGGCTTGGTCTTGGACCGAAGACAGAGCAGTTCGAGCAAGAGTTTGCTAGTTTTGTAGGCAGCCGTTTCGCAGTTGCTCTCAACTCAGGGACAGCCGCGCTGCATTTGGCGATGGACATTCTGGGGGTTGGACCTGGTGATGAGGTGATCGTACCTTCAATCACCTTCATCTCTACTGTACATGCGGTTAGTTATGTGGGAGCAACGCCAGTATTTGCTGATATTGATGCGGATACGATGAATATATCCGTTGCGGATATCGCACGTAAAATTACGGATAAAACGAAGGCGATCATTGTCGTTCATATGGGCGGTCATCCCTGTGATATGGACGCTATTCATGAGTTGGCACTATCGAAAGGAATCAAGGTTGTGGAAGACGCCGCACACGCCTGCGGTGCAGAATATAAGGGCAAGCGTATCGGATCGATCAGCGATATCACCTGCTTCAGTTTTCACGCGGTCAAAAACCTGACCAGCGGGGAGGGCGGCGCGATTACCTGCAACGCGGAGTGGATGAATCGAAGGCTTCGCGAGAAAAGATGGGTAGGTATTTCTCGAGATACATGGTTACGGTCGTCTCATGAAAAAGTATATGCTTGGCAGTATTTTGTCGATCAAGTCGGATACAAGTATCATATGAACGATTTGCAGGCGGCGATCGGCCTCGTTCAGCTAAAAAAACTGGATCAATTAAATGGGCGACGCAGAGAGATCGCCAACCGCTACACCGCGGAACTAAGCGACTTGGAATGGTTGCGGCTTCCACAGGAAGCATCGCTGACCAGTAGCTCATGGCACTTATATCAGGTTAAGTTTAATGAGGATAGCCTACGGGATCGTATGATTAACCACTTGCAAGAACATAATATCGCTTCGGGAGTCCACTATTATCCTTGTCATCTTCACCCTAGTTACATTCATTTAAAAGCTGTTGTTCCAGTTTCTTCGGAAATTTGGAAAAGAATTCTTACCCTACCTATACACCCGAATGTCACGGATGAAGATCTTGATCGGATCATTAGTCGGATTAGAGAGTTTCAGCCATGAGAAAGCTAATGATTCTGGGTGCGGGAATCTCTCAAGTGCCGTTAATCAAAGTGGCCAAAGAGATGGGATTGTTCGTCATTGTTGTAAGTCGCAATGGAAACTATCCGGGTTTCGCTTTGGCTGATAAGGTTTATTATGAGGATACGACTAATACGGATAAAATTGTGGAGATCGCAGAGTGGGAACAGATTGATGGAATATGTACAACAGGTACAGATGTAGCAGTCAAGTCGATCGGTAAAGTGGTAGATACTCTTGGGCTTAGTGGTGTGAGTTACGATTCCGCTAAGCTGTCTTCGAATAAGTGGGAAATGAAACAGGCCTTTATGGAGCATGGTGTAAGAACGGCGAATTTTATTAAAGTAAACAAGAAAGAGGAGGCCTATCATGCTTTCAAAGCATTGACGCCACCTCTTATCTTTAAAGCGGTAGATAATGGGGCTAGCAAGGGAATTGTGAAGGTGTCAGATGCTTCTCAAGTGGATTATGCCTTTGAAGTGGTGATGAAAGCTACAAAATTGGACTTTTTTATTATCGAGGAATTTATCGAAGGAACCGAGTTTGGTGCACAGGCATTCGTCTATGACAATCAAATTCAATTTATTATGCCGCATGGCGATCTCATGTTTTATGGAGATACGGGGGTACCCATCGGTCATTATGTGCCGTACGATTTGCCGGATGAAGTGGTTAAAGATATTCATTTGCAAGTAGAAGAGAGCATTCGATCGTTAGGAGTAAATAACTGCGCAATTAATGCGGATTTTATAATGAGAGATCATAAAGTATATGTTCTTGAAATCGGCGGAAGGGCGGGGGCGACTTGTTTGCCTGAGCTTGTTTCCACTTATTATGGATTTGATTATTATGAACAGATTGTTAGGGCTGCTCTTAGAACAAACCCTGAATTCCATAGCCATTCTTCACAGCCTTGCGCTTGTGAACTGCTCATTTCCAATGAGGCTGGCGAGATCCTGAAACTAGAGAATGGGAACGGAAATCATGAAGATATTATTCAGATTTCGTTTGATTATAATCAAGGGGACATCATCAATAAATTCAGGGTCGGTACAGACCGGATTGGGCAGGTCATTGTGAAAGGCAGAAGCATGGAAGAAACAATGAATCGGTTAGAAGAGATTAAGGCAAACATAGGCATTGAGATAAGGGCAGTGGATTAAATTTCTAAAAAGAAGCCTAAACCCACTGATTAATCGTGGTGTTTAAGGCTTCTTTAGTTTTATAGGAGACTTGCGACTTGTTATACATCTGACTCAATCCCTTGAGAAAGCGTATTTAGCTTGGGGTATCTAAAGTCCAACGAAGTAGCATTCCCGATTGTGTTAGTCCTGAGCCGAAACCGTATAAAGCCAACAATTGTCCAGAGAGCAAACGACCTTCCTTATAGGCCGAATCTAAGGCCAAAGGAATCGAAGCGGCGGAAGTATTTCCATTAAGAACTACGCTCTGTAAAGCTTTCTCAATTGGAAACTCTAACCGTTCGCAAATGGCTTCAATCATCCGCAAGTTAGCGCTGTGAGGAATAAACCAATCTAGATCATTGAGCGTTAGATCGGCTTTTAGAAGGAGATCACGAACCCCATCTGGTACGGTCGATAAAGCCCATTTGTATACTTCTCTGCCGTTCTGAACGATTTTGTTGTCTGTGCTGCAGTATACATGCATACCACCAGAGCCGTCAGTATCGGCATTAGAGGAAAGAAATGCGCCTTGTTCATTTGCTTCTACAAGGACTGCAGCAGCTCCATCACCGAATAGGATGCACGTTGAGCGGTCGGTATAGTCGGTTATTCGTGTTAGGGCTTCCGCCCCGATCACGATAATGTTGTGATAGGAGCCGGTCAATATTAACCCATTGGCTAATTGAAGGGCTGAGACGAAACCAGCACAAGCTGCGCTGATATCTACGGCGAAGCATCTCGTTGCACCGATTGCTTGCTGGACTTGTGATGAAACGGAAGGGAATGGGGAATCTGGTGTGCTCGTAGCGACGATAATCGCATCGATCCCATTTGCGTTAATGGAAGGAAATCTATTTAGTAAGTCCTGAACGGCAGCGATAGCCAAATGGCTTGTGAACTGTGTGCCTGAGACCTGATGACGTTGCTCGATACCCGTACGTCGAATGATCCATTCGTGATCGGTATCCACCATTTGTTCCAAATCTGAGTTTGAAATGAGCTGTTCGGGTACATAACTTCCAATAGCTGTTATACGCGCTTTGGATATCAATGTGGGATGAGTAGTCAACTGAGATCCCTCCTCAAATAAATTTAATTTTATATTTAGAACTAAGTATTAGTACCAGGTGTTAATAATGAAATCGTACAGCTAATCAGCAGTCATGTCAAGGGGGGAACGTCATAGCCTCAATCGAATAAAATTTAATCACGCCGCGCACCCTATACCTTGGCGGACAACGCTGAGCTTCGACAAAAGGGGGTTATTTTTTTCATGCGAAAAGGAAGCAGAAGGGGAATCATTCTCACAACTGTATTGTTATCCTCAGCAGTTGCTTTATCCGGATGTATGCAAAAAACTGGGGACTTAGGAAATAAGAATATTCGTCCGAATTCCGTTACTCGTTATAATTCCAACGATAACGGAATCAATAATATGCGCTCCACTGCCGATCATGGGAATGCGCATAATCGAATGTATGGTGTAGTAAAGGACAATGATATTGTCAGGATGCATAGTAATTCGCGGTTAGAGTTGAACAATAAGGTCGCTGATAAAATAGCCGAAATGCCAGGCATTAAATCCGCATATGTCATGATGACCAACAATAATGCCTACGTCGCAATTAACGAAGATGATAAGGCAAATACGGGACATTCAGCGATTACGAGTGAAATGAAGGATAAGATAGCGGATCAGGTCAAGTCATTATCGCCATCGTGTGAAAATGTGTATGTGTCTCAAAATCCTGACTTCATGGGTCGAATGGAAGGGTATGCCAATGATGTGAAAGCAGGGCATCCAATTCAAGGATTCTTAGCTGAATTTAACGCTATGGCCGAGAGGGTATTCCCAGCTTCATCAGGCACTTCGCACGGTACCTCACATATCATTAATCGGTAATTCCTCAGAAATCCTCTTAAAGAGGTCATTGAAAAGTGGTGAGGCAGCGGCTTCCCGGTCCCTGCATCATCACTTTTTTTCTTTTAAATCCACGATTCTCGCGCCATTCAGCTTCCTTAGAACGACTGTGTTGAAATTCCTTCGCCCATTTTTGTGTACCTCCGCACCACAGTAAAACCCCTTTCATATGATAAAGTTGACTGTATCCCTATACCTTGTAATCACACATTCCCGGGCAAGGAGGGGTGACAAACGTTGAATGGCAGCGACCATAAAAGTAAATTCCTACTCACCAATCGGGAACGCGAAGTCTTCGAACTGCTAGTGCAGGATAAGACGACCCGCGACATTGCGCAGCAGTTGTTTATCAGCGAGAAGACGGTCCGCAACCATATCTCGAATGTAATGCAAAAGCTGAATGTCAAGGGTCGTTCGCAAGCGGTTGTCGAGCTTATTAAGCTCGGGGAGCTAAAGATTTAACAAAGCAATTAGCACCTTCTTTGTCGCTGTATCCTATGGCGCAAGCCTTCTTTTTCGCTTCCTAAACAGGTGCGAGGGAGAAGGTTTTTTGATGTACATTCATATTGAATGGATGGTCCTATTGGTGTGCTCCTATGACAAAAATTCTCTTTACCCCCTTCATGGTAAGCGTGTACAATAATCACGATACTTAGCATCTGGGGAGGAAGATAAGAGATGGCAACAATATTGTTTCAAGGGGATTCAATTACGGATGGAAACCGAGGACGCGATGGCGACCCGAACCATATTTTGGGTCACGGTTATCCATATCTCATTGCGGCGAAGATTGGCTCTGAGAGCCCAGAAAAAGAGCATGTCTTTATCAACCGGGGCATAAGCGGCAACCGAGTTTCGGATTTGTACGCCAGATGGAATGAAGACGCCATTAGCTTGTCTCCTGATCTGTTGAGCATCCTGATCGGCGTGAACGACGCTTGGCGTATCATGGCCGGCGAACCGAGCGGCGTCACGGATCGGTTCGAGAAGGCTTATGTGCACTTGCTGGACGAGACCCGCGAAATATTCCCAGACATTGGCTTGGTGCTGATGGAACCATTTATTCTGAACGTCGGCGCTATGGCTGATAAGTGGGTCGATTGGCAAGAGAAATTAAGGGATTATCGGCGTATCGCGATAGGATTAGCCAATCGCTATGGTGCCTTATATGTACCGCTCCAAGATGCTTTCGATGAAGCCGCGAAAGAGACCGGTCCAGCATATTGGCTATGGGACGGTGTCCATCCAACAACTGCTGGGCACGGATTGATCGCCAGAGAATGGCTGAAAGTCGTGCAGGAAAGCCGATTGGCGCTGTGAAAGATTGCTCACTTGTGAAACAGCTCACTTAACCAAAAAACTAAGATAATAGTGAGAAGAGGGTGGTACAGGGTGTTATTCCTGTGCCACCCTTTTTGTGATTTGAGCAATTCCTACCTTCATCAGCATGATGGAGAGCTATTTCTGCGAGCCCAAAAATTTAAGTGTCCATTTTGTTACGATGTGAAACTTGTCACATTCTGGGAACTTATTTTGGGATTATGATAGGCATGCAGATAACGATGAAGGGAGCAAGACAAGATGAAAAAATGGACGATTTTAGGTGCGGTACTATTGGCAGCTATGGTAATCTCAACGGGTTGTGGGGGCAATAAAAAAGAGGAAGCTAGCGCATCACCAGAAGCATCATCAGCTGCGGCTGGTGGAGCGAAAGCAATTACGATTGAAGCAACTAACTTTAAATTCGACCAACAGGAAATTAAGGTGAAGAAGGGCGAAGAAGTTAGTATCACTCTGAAGAACACTCAAGGTAACCACGCAATCAATATCGAAGGTTACGATAAAGAGATTAAAGCTAACAAAACAGTTACCTTCGTTGCGGATAAAACAGGTGAATTTAAATTCATATGCTCGATCTTCTGTGGTAAAGGTCATGAAGAAATGATTGGTAAGCTAATCGTTGAATAATCTTACCTGCTTATAGGGGCGAAAAAAGGAACGAGCAGTCATCAAGAACTGCACCGTTCTTTTTTTTATGCGATAACTCACGATTCATATCGAAGCTAGTTATCAGCAGGTACTAATTTATCGTGTGATAGATGACACAGATGTAACAAATCGTCCACAACATTTTTCGACTATGCGTGACAATAATCACAGTGCCTAAAGCTGGAATTAATTACAATGAGATCAAATTGATAACAGGAGGAATCCGAAAATGCGTGATGATCGCACGGCAGAGAATTCACATGACTCAAGCAGTGTCTCTGCACCGAAAGAAGAATCACTCAAGGGAACTTTCGTATCTGTTCTGTTGCTGGGAGCCTTTCTGTTGCTTACTTGGCTAGGTATATTCATTCTATTTATCTCACGGGATTAGAAGGAGGAACAAAGTTCATGCACATGCATCGTCTGGAAAAAGTATGGCTCAGTATCGGTGTGAGCATGCTGGCCGTATTTTTACTTATTTTAGGTGTTATGACATTCGGACAAGGAATGGCACCACCTAATAAACACGTCAACCACATTGATCCCACGAAAGTAAGTGAAACAGCGCCTTTCGATCAACCTCAGATCAAGCAGATCGGTGACAACGAGTACGAGGCGGTTATGGTCGCTTACGCTTTTGGCTACGATCCAACTCCGATGGAGGTTCCAGTGGGCTCCAAAGTGAATTTCAAGGTGACTTCGTCTGACGTAGTACACGGATTTCAAATCCCTAAAACGAACGTCAATGTTATGGTAACGCCTGGTGAAATTAGTGAAGTTTCCCATACATTCGATAAGCCTGGAGAATATCTAATTATTTGTAATGAATATTGTGGAATTTCCCATGAAATGATGAAAACTACCCTGGTGGTCAAATAGGAGGCCGTATTTCATGAATACAACATTCGACCGTAAAGACGGCCGATTAGTTCTCGCACATATCTTTTTCGCCTTTGGAGCGCTTCTTATTGGAGGCATTGCAGGTATGCTCCAGGGGATGGTTAAAGGCGGCACAATCACTTTGCCGGCTAATATCGGTTACTATGAACTGCTTACAGCTCATGGTGTACTTATGGCACTCATTTTCACAACCTATTTCATAATCGGATTTCTTTATTCTGGCGTCTCTCAATCGATGGGAGGTAGCTTACTTCCCTTAACGAAAAGGCTAGGCTGGATCGGTTACATCCTGATGTCGATCGGTACGCTCATCGGGGTTGTTGTTATTCTTCTAGGTAAAGCGAGTGTGCTCTACACGTTCTATGCACCGATGAAGGCATCGCCTTACTTCTACATCGCGTTGGCGCTTGTTGTTATCGGAAGCTGGTTGAGCGGGTTTGGTATTTTCTATCACTATGCCAAATGGAGAAAAAGTAATAAGGGCAAATTGTCGCCATTGTTCGGCTTTATGTCCGTAATTACAATGCTATTGTGGCAGATTGCTACGATAGGGGTAGCGTTGGAGGTAGTCGTACAACTCATTCCATGGTCCTTCGGATGGGTAGATACGATTAATGTTGTACTGAGCCGTACTTTATTCTGGTTTTTCGGTCATCCACTTGTTTACTTCTGGCTTCTCCCAGCCTATATGTGCTGGTATGTTATTATTCCTAAAATTATCGGTGGCAAAATTTTCAGTGACTCATTAGCAAGGATGTCCTTCATCTTATTCCTGTTCTTTTCCATTCCAGTTGGGTTACATCATCAATTGATGGAGCCGGGAGTAAACCACTTCTGGAAATATTTACAGGTTACTCTGACATTCATGGTTGTTATTCCGTCACTCATGACCGCATTTTCCCTATTCGCTACCTTTGAGCTTAACGGGAGGTCCAAAGGAGCAAAAGGATTATTCGGATGGGTTAAGGTTTTGCCATGGGGCGATGTACGCTTCTTCGCACCGTTCATGGGGATGCTAATCTTCATTCCAGCCGGTGCAGGCGGATTAATTAATGCAAGTAATCAGATGAATGCTGTTGTCCATAATACATTATGGGTTACCGGACACTTCCATTTGACGGTAGCAACAAGCGTCGCACTTACGTTCTTTGGGATCATCTACTGGCTCATTCCAGTGATTACAGGACGTGTGCTTACTCCACGTATGAACCGTCTCGGTATTATTCAGACTCTAATCTGGTGTATCGGAATGTTCATCATGTCGGGCTCGATGCATACCGTAGGTTTGCTAGGTTCTCCTAGACGCACAGCGTATAACACATATGACGATCATCCAGATGCAATCCTATGGATGCCGTATCATGTCGCTATGGCTGTTGGAGGAATCATCTTATTCATCGGAGTGTTGCTCATTATCTATAACCTGATCTCGATGATGCGTGCACCAAAAGGAAATACGGAATATCCGATTGGTGAGGTCGCAGAAGAAGCGGCACCTACACCACGTTATATGGAAAATTGGAAGCTGTGGATTACAATAACAGTCATTCTAATCTTGGTCGCATATACTATTCCGATTCTTGACATGCTTAACAATTCAACACCTGGATCACCAGGGTATGTGACCTGGTAATTGCTGTGTCGTTGGTTTAGACGTACCGGTCCTCTCTAACGAGAGGGCCGTTTTTTTGTATTTATCTCGTAAAATTCCACGGATACTCGCGTCCTTTTCGTACAAGCAGTGAACACCACCCCTCCATATATTGTGGATGGAAGGAGGTGTTAATGATGACAAACAAAATCAATGCATTAGTCACATTTCCGAGGCTTACGGTTTTTACGGATGAGAACTTTCAGGGTCGCAGTGCGATTGTTAGAGGTAATCTAGGAATTGCTAACTTGGATACGAGGATAGGGGAGATTGAAAGCCTGAGATTTTTCTCAACAAGCAGTAATGCAACCTTAATATTGTTTACTCGTCCTAACTTTAGAGGGAACTTCCGGGTTTTTCGTGGCAATACTAATCTCCGCGATTTGGATGATATTATCGGAGGCAATGATGCAGAATCGCTGATCTCCACAAATGTACGTCTTACCCTGGCGCAAATACGCAGTATTCGCAATAGTGGACAGCTGCCGAACGGTTATAGACTCATCTAAGCACATCTTAACGAAAGCCTGTATTTGACCTGACCGGAAAAGGTTATGTCAAATGCAGGCTTTTCTCAAATGATAGGGCCATTGTAGCCAAAAACATAAATAAAGGGGTTTACAACAAATCGGAAATGAACGAAAATGAAGTTCATAAACGCGCGTTCAGAGGGAGAGAGCAACTTGCAATCTGCAACAGTGAACCGAAGCGAGCCCCATTCTTACGGATTTGAGCATTTATTAAATGATGACTCTTTGACCGAGCGGAAGCCCCTTCGCTTATTATTTTTACTTTATAAGCAGCATTGGACGAAGCTATTCCTTTCCATGTTATTTTTCTTAATCAAGCACTCGCCAACTTATATTCTTCCGATTGTTACTGCGAACTTGATTAACATGGCATCAAGTCCCAGCAAGTATGGGATGGAAACGCTATGGTGGAACCTTATCCTTCTAGTGATCGTAATTGTTCAGAACATTCCAACTCAAGTGCTACATATTAGTTATATGAGCAAAGCTGTCCGTTTCGTAGAAGCTGGGCTGCGAAGTACTCTTGTGCGCAAGCTACAGCGATTGTCTATGTCTGCACACGGTGAGCTTGCCGCTGGCAAGCTTCAGGCCAAAGTGCTCCGCGACGTCGAGGCAATTGAATTCCTGTCTAAACAATTCATGTTATCGGTGTTTCCTGCCATTATAAGTGTGATAGTTGCTATCGCGATTACTTCCTCTCGCAACTTGACCGTAATGGGCTTCTTCGTTCTAACGATTCCCACAGCGCTCTGTATTATTTATTTTTTCCGTAAAAAGATCCGTCACACAAATATGGAATTCCGTAAGCAAATCGAGACGATGTCTGGTCAAGTATCTGAGATGGTCGGAATGATGCCCGTCACGAGAGCTCACGGGCTTGAGCAAACGGAAATCAAGAAGATGGATAATACGCTAAGCCATCTGCGAAGCAAGGGATATAAGCTGGACATTGTCGAGGCGTATTTCGGTTCATCTGCGTGGGTCACCTTCCAATTGTTCCAAGTGTTATGTCTGGGTTTCACAGTCTGGCTAGCGCTAAAAGGGAAAATACCGGTTGGAGATATCGTTCTGTATCAATCGTTCTTCGCGATGATCTTGAATTCGATCTCGCAGCTGATCAACGTTTATCCGAATATCGCCAAAGGATTCGAGTCGATCTATTCCGTAACGGAAATATTGCTGTCAAAGGATATGGAGGCTTACCAAGGGAAGAGAAAGATAGAATCCGTGAAGGGTAGCTTCAAGTTCGATAACGTTCGATTCGGTTATGCGAATTCAGACCGGCATGTGCTTTCGAACTTTAACCTTGAGGTTAAGGCAGGTGAGAGTATCGCGCTCGTCGGGGCTTCAGGAGCTGGGAAATCGACGGTGCTTAACCTAGTCATAGGCTTCAATAAGCCGATTAAGGGACAAGTAATCATTGACGGAATTTCTATGGATGAGATGGATATGGCATCTTATCGCAAGCACATTGCGGTTGTCCACCAGAGCACGGTATTGTTCTCCGGTACGATTCGGGAAAATATTACGTATGGTTTACCGACGGTCAGCGACCGGCAGCTGGATGAAGTTGTACGGATGACTTACCTGGAAGATGTAATAGCCCAATTGCCCGAAGGACTGGATACGAAGATCGGTGAGCATGGGGGGAGACTATCTGGGGGTCAACGGCAACGGATTGCTATCGCACGTGCGCTTATTCGGAATCCCAAAGTCATTCTATTGGATGAAGCCACTTCTGCACTAGATAATGAATCTGAGCATCATGTTCAACAAGCGATGAAGAAGCTGATTGAAGGTCGGACGACCTTCATTGTTGCGCATAGACTTTCCACAATCCGTGATGCGGATCGAATTGTCGTTATGAAGATGGGGCAATGTGTGGAAATTGGTACTTATGAAGAGCTGATGGCGATGAAGGGTGAATTTTATCAATTAAAAATGTTACAAAATTAGAGGAAATTAACATTATTCGTCGAACAATTGGGGTGGAGTAAAATATCCTAAGTTGTTTCGAGGAGGAAATTGAAAATGTCCGAACAGGATTCGAATCAGCAGGATCTACATAAGGATGAAGTTCATGAGCAAGTTGAACATCAGACGGCAGCAACGGCTACAGAAGGTACACAAGCTCCACCGTTCTCAACATCGTTAACACAATCGAATGCAGCACCGGCAGCGTCTTCGTCACCGTTAAGCGGTATTGATGTGCAGAAGCTGCTAGGACTCATCAAGAATCCATCATCAGCTTTACAGCTGCAACCCTTAACGGAATGGATTTACGGTGCTATCGGCGCTGCGGTTGGGGTGCTAGGGTTCTTCTTCTGGATTTGGGCCGCTCAGGAGCAGCTTGCGAATGATTTATTTGGTAATATTGGAAATCTCATATTTCTGAGTGTAATCAGCTTTGCATTACCGGGCAAATCCTTAGTTATCGGGATATTTTCTATCGCCTTACTAGTGGGCTCCCTGACCTTAATCGGTAATCGGCTAGGGGCAAGGAAACGTAACTGGATGGAAGCTGTTACGTATCAGGGGAGCACACAGCTACAGTTTGGAGTGGGTTGGATCGTCTGTGGGGTTGTCGCTTTCCTCTCCTTACAGCTCTCCATGCTGATTGGAGTGATCCTACTGCTGATTTGTCTGTTAGTCGTCGTCACACAGGCTGAAGATCTTCATGAAGTTAGCAGGGAGCGCAGATTTTTGTTTATTGTGTACTCTGTCGCGGCTTACTCGTTCCTCCTCTTCCTTGTTTATTCCATCATTACGTAAAGAGACAACAAATAGAGGCAGCTCCGTTTCAAGTGAACGGAGCTGGCCTCTATTTTTTATGGAAATGGAGAGTCTAGTGTACTGATTTTTGGTATGCTATGGAATAGAGAAGAACACAGAGAGGGTGGGTAGGGACATGCCGGGTAAGGATATTAACGCGAACGAATTGACGAAACATGAACAGCTTCTCCAATACATTCGCGAGTTGCCTATTGGGACGAAAGTGCCAGTACGTCAAATGGCCAAAGACCGCGGAGTGTCCGACGGAACCGCTTATCGAGCACTTAAGGATGCCGAGCAGTTAGGCTTGGTTAGCACGAAGGAGCGGATCGGAACCGTCCGAGTCGATAAAAAGCGGCGAAGCCACCCGGAGCAATTAACTTTCGCGGAATTGCTTGAGATCGTGCAAGGGAGCTTACTGGGTGGAGAAGAAGGCTTAGATAAGACGCTGCATAAATTAGTAATCGGAGCGATGGAGCTTGGGGAGATGAGCGCATACATCGATCCAGGAAGCTTGCTAATTGTAGGTAACCGAGAAAATGCTCATCGCATTGCAATAGAGCAAGGCGCAGGGGTTCTCATTACTGGGGGATTCGGAACAAGCGAGGAAGTTCGTGAATTGGCCAATGTGAGAGCACTTCCGATCCTAACCTGCCGTCACGATACCTTTACGGTTGCCTCTATGATTAACCGTGCGATCTATGATCGACTGATCAAACGGAAGATAATGATTATTGCAGATCTTCTTGAACCTTCTACACGTGAAGGGTTATTGAAGCAATCTTCAGAGGTTGCCGATTTTATTAAATTAAGTGAAGTGACAGGGAATAGTCGATTTCCAGTTACTGACGAGTGGAATCGTGTTGTGGGGATGATTACCTCTAAGGATGTGATGGGGTCGTCTCCGAGCCAAACATTGGATAAGCTAATGACTCGACGGCCGATGACGGTAACGTTGAATACTCCTGTCGCCTCTGCGGCCCATCGCATGGTATCGGAAGGGATCGAGTTGCTACCGGTAGTTGATCGTCAACGTAAGCTTGTAGGTGCGATTAGTAGAGGGGAAGTTCTTCGGGCGATGCAATTTGCCAATCGGCCTGCACATTTAGGAGAAACCTTCGACGCTCTCATGTGGGGAGGGTTTACAGAGCAGCGTGACTCCGAAGGGCGATTATTTTTTTCAGGCTTAGCAACACCACAGATGTCGGGGCCATTAGGGACGATTTCCGAAGGCGTACTTACATCATTAATGCAGCAAGCGGCGAGCAGAGCGGTAGAGGATCTACGGAGGAGAGAGCATGTGCTAGATAATATGACCACGTATTTTTTACGTACGGTTCCCGTGGACGCTAGCATTTCCATTGTTCCTCATGTTATAGAAGCAAGTAGAAGGTACGTAAAGGTTGAAGTTCAAGCGATACAAGAAGGAGACGTTGTCGCGAAGGCGATGCTGACAGCTCAGACGATTGACCCATCCTAAGAGGAAAGGGGAAGAATCCAATGAGGTACAAAGTATTAATCGTTGACGATGAGCCTATGATACGGCTTGGTATATCCTCCTGCATCCGTTGGGAGGAAGAGGGGCTTGAGCTAGTTGGGGAAGCATCTAATGGGGAAGCTGCCATGTTGATGGTGAAGCAGCAAGAGATTCATATTCTCATTACTGATATCAAAATGCCATTGATGGATGGATTAGAATTAACACGACAAGTGAGTCAGCGATACCCAGATATTAAAGTCATTCTGATTAGTAGCTACAGTGACTTTGAATTTGCAAGAGAAGCGGTGAAGCTTGGAGTCGTCGTTGATTATTTACTAAAGCCGACGATGGAGCCGGAGCAGCTGCAGCGTATTCTTAAAGAGTGTCAGAGGCGTCTCGATCAATCGCTTGTTCGTGAGAATGAAGCTCTTATGTACCAGCAAGAAATAGAGAAGACGAAACAGATCGACTTGGAGATCAGTCTTAGAAAGCTTATGAATGGCGACAAGGTTGTAATGCCATGGGTTCCTGATTGGCTCAAGCAGCCTCTTGTTGTGGCCATATGGAAACGCGATAACTCATCTATTCAGATCGACTCGGCAAGAGAGAGTCTAAAGCAGTGGTGTTCGATAGCGATTAACTTTAACACGCAGGATGACGAATTTGTTCTTATAGTCGCAGATAACAAGGGAAGCGGATCAACGGCTATGGTAACCTATCAACGTCGATTGTTGTTAGAAGGAGCATCATTCACGGTTGGTTTAAGTCCACCATTTCATCAAATCCAGGAGCTTACGAACGCATATCAATGGGCGATCCTAGCGTTGGAAAAATCATTTTTCGATGGCAAAGGGAACTGTTATATTGGGAAAATTCCGGTGAAGGAAATTAAAACTTCAGGATTACACGACCTTATTGAACAGCAGAGCTGGATGGATCTACGTGAGCGATTCTCTCAATGCTTAGCAGTTGCTAACCATGGGGAGAGCAGAGAGGCCTTGGAGAAAATCATTTCAATATGGGGTACCAGAACGGTGTCCAAGCAGGAGATTATGTTACAGGCAGAGGGCATATTAATGATGATGTGGTCTTGGAATTTCAAACAAAATAAAGAAGAAATGATTAGTGTCATGCTTGATAAACTTCAGGAAGTCAGGCGAATATCGACATTAATGGAGTTAGGCAGGTTTATTGTGAAAGAATTCGGATACCTTGAGGAAGCCAATAAACTGCCTATTGTCGTTTCAGATTCGGGGAGTACACATGCGATTCAATTGGCCATCTCGTATATTCAGCAACATTATAGGGTAGAAATCTCTCTTCAGGACGTGGCAGATCACGTTCACATGAGCAAAAATTATTTCAGCGAACAGTTTAAGCGACTCACCGGGTTAAATTTTATCGATTTCGTTATTCAGCTTCGCATTCATTACGCGAAACAATTATTGAAGACCACGAGCTTACGGGTATACGATATTGGGGCACAAGCCGGATTTAACAGCTCGAAGCATTTCTTAAAGCAGTTTAAACGGGAAGTTGGCTGTACACCAGCGGATTATCGCCAAGAAAAAAGGGATTGAACAGAGCGCATGCTCCTGAACAATCCCTTTTTCTTGATTCGACTTCTATTCTACGTTGCCATAATACCAGGCGTCACCGGAAGTCATCACCCGATAATTCACTTTAATGGAGTCGTCTTCCGTCCAAGCGAGCGTGGTAGGATTCTGACGAGTAAGGGCGATTTCTAAGTTCGCCCAGTCTCCAGTTGCGATGCTGCTGCTTGCCAAAGCACTTAATGGAATGACCATCTCCATATCACCTGTAGCCGTATCCCATTGGGGAATGGTGACTCCGGTAATATTGTTCGTCCATGTCCAAGTGCCACTCTGGACATCAAATCTTGATAGATTCGTGCCATCGCTCCAACGCCCAACTAAATATTGGAATGGACGGTCGAGCGTTGATCCATACATTGCAGTGGATTTTGTTGGCGATGCTCCGTTCTTGAAATCCTCAGCATATACCATCATTCCGAATCGTGGTGCTGTATTGTAAGCAGGGAGACTGCCACCGCGATTTTTGATTCGGATATATAAGTTGGTGGCGTCGTTGCTCAAGTACACCTTATCAATATCCGTCTCAGCGGAAGATGACACGCTGTCATTCAACTGGTCGTGGTAGTAAGGAACATTGCTCCATTGGGTTAAGTCGCTAGAAACCGTTGTTGTGACGTTGATCGTCTTGTAAACACCGGCATTGAATAAGGGAGGTATGATGCGAACATCGGCCTTCCCTTCGTACTGTAAAGCCCCAAGGATGAGCCAAGCCGCTGTCACAGGTTCAACCATGGTGCTCGGAAGTGGCTTTAAGCTGATTCGCGACACGGATTCTCCTTGTGCCATATAACCTACCGCTGTACGAGAGACAATCCATTGGAGGTAATTGAGCGCCGACGCGTTTTCTCCTCGGTACAGATGATGCAATGCTGCATAAGTGCTCATCTGCGGCCAAGTGGGCTCATCGCTTAACGCTTCATTTCCAGCCGGACTGAAGGGTGCAGTGTAGTAAAACGTATCTCCGTTATAACGGGCGATTCCATAGCTGTCATGCTCCAACTCTGTTTTAATTTTGGCAATATGACTGCTTGCACGGGAAGATTTGGAATCGATAACCCCGTAGAGCATAAGAGCGGCCGATGAGCCATCGACTAGCGTTCTTGCAGCTCCTGTAGTGGTCACGGCACGATTGTAGTAATTATTAGTTGCGTTCCATAATCCTTTAGGATTCCAAGAGTCATCTCTTTGAATGCTGGACCTTATTTTGCTGGCCGCACCATTGTAGTCATCTGCAAGACTATTTAACCCTTTTGCCCGAGCCATATGCTGCGCCGCATCCAAGCCTGCAACATATAACGCTTGTGTGAACGCATTATATTCGATGTCCTCCTCCCAGATGCTGGCATCCTCCTCACCGAATTCATAGGGATCGGAGCCTAGATTAGACCAAACGAAGTCAGCGGACTTTTTATACTTCGCCCATATATTGTTTAAGAAGGTTGTGCTTCCTGTCTTCTTGTAGTGCAAATAGGCGCCGATCAGGAATATGCCAATGGAATCATGCTCCGGCTCCACGAAAGAAACATAGTTATTGGTCCACAAATCGAAGGTTGTTTTGAAGCTGCCGTCCGATTGCTGACGGTCCTGCAGCCAATACCAATATTTCTCCCCTTCATCGACGAACCCCGCTTGGTCGAGAATCATGGCGGTTACTGCAGAATCGCGTGCCCATACTTTATAGCCGTAGGCGATCGGGTTCGTTGTTGCAGGCATAGCGCCAGAAGTAGGCTGAATGGAATTCTTAATCGTGATTAACCCACGTTTGTAAGTCGCATCGATCCCGTCGTCAGCGAAGTTTACGGTTTGCTTACCGGTTCCGGTCAGCCAATTGCTATATGCAGTTGCCGTCTCAGTGAACCAATAAGCTGCCGTTTGCGCGCGAGCCGTATCGATGGCACTTTGGGCGTTCAATAGCGTGTCGCGAACGGTTGCGACGAAGGAGCGCGTTACAGAACTATTGGCGGGTATGATGAATTTGTCCTGGAAAGCGACGCTCAAATCGACAGCGGTCTTACTACCATTACTTTTGACCGTACCATTGTTATCGAACGTGTACCATGAAGCTACGTCTGTTTCTGTGAGTACGGACTCCGTATCGTCAGCGACCTGATAGCCATCCATTGCTTGGAGGGCCCCAAGAGCGATATGGTATTGTCCAGAATTACTCATGTTGACGAACAGCGTGTTCCGTCCGGAATCATACGAGCCGGTAATCGTCTGATTGGTACCGCCTTTGGTTTTGTTGTTGACGTGAATTTGTTCAAGCAGGTTGTATTCGATAGGGGAGCCAGAAGGATTCGTAAACGTGAATGTGGCAATCGTGAAATTCTGATTCGGAACCATGGCGAAGTCTTTGGTTACGGTGACAGGCATGCTCGTACCGCTATAATCCAAATACTTAGTCCGCAATATCCCGTCATCGTCGTAATAAGCTTCCGAGTTAAAATGATGGGGTTGATTGTATTTCGTTGAACTGGTCTCATTTCGGAAAAAGCTAGAGTAATCAACGATCTGGTTCGTTGCATAATCGTTGCTGATTCGCATTTCTCCGATACGAGGGCCATAGGTGCCCGTATCGTTCTGAGACAGCTTGCTTGCCATCCAAATATTAACGGCGTTCATCCAGTTGTTCATATATAGACTCGTTACCGACTGACTTGTAGGCGAGGTAGCAGTGGCGGACGCGGGCACTGCACCGACAATGAGGCCAAACAGCAGGATAAAGGTGATGAATAACGAGACTCGGGCTTGCGTTTTAGAATGAATACTCATTATAAAAACCTCCTCGGATTGGGTTAACTTATAGTTATCTCAAAATCAGTGCCTTCCCAGCGATCAGTACCGGTTTCCATTATGCCATTGTTGTTGTCGTCCCATAGGAAGGTGAAATCAACGGTTCCTGATGTAAACGGACCAACGGAAATTTCATAATCTAGATTAGCGTTGCTAGAGCCGTTATGAACGAGCATGGTATCGGACAAGCTAGTCCAGCCGTTCACTCCCCAGTGAACCCAACCCTGCTGTCCTGCCCGGAATACGATCCGGTAGCCCGCAGGGACGGAAGTGATCTGGCGATCGAATTGCCAGATGTACGCCTTGTCCAAATCCAGATGGTCCAGATTTATAGCTCCTGTATTGCTCGCATTTTGCCAAAGGACGACACTATGGGAGCCTTGCTTCAGATTGACAGTCAACTCAGCATAAGCCCAGGTTGCCCATCCTCCAGTGGCCTTAAATTGTACAGTTGCCGCAAATTTTCCATCGACATAGACGTCTCGGGTAGCGTTGCTGCCGCCATTTGCATAACGGAAACGCAACACTTGATCGTCGTTGCTAGTCGTCTTGACGATGAAAGAAACGCCGTCGTTTGTGCTAGAGAACTGATCAACAAATCCAGTTCCAGTATAGCCGGCATGATCGTTGTTAGTGGATACGTTTGATTTGATAGCCGTTTCTGCTTCATAGATGTCGTTGGTGGGAAGGGTGGACGTCTTCTTCATATAGATCATATCCCAGTATTTCAAATCCGGAATCGTGAAGGAAACATATTTCCCTTTACTGTCCGTGCCAGATGTGAAGGTAAGCTCCTGTGTGCTGCCGTGATTTAGATCGGGAGAAGCAACATAAACATTGGAGATAGACTCTTCGTTCGCGATATAAACCTTAGTCGCCAGATTGGTCTTGAAGGTTGGCTGAGAGGCACTGTTACGCCATTGGTTATCATTGTTTAGCAAGTTAATTAAATGGACGATATTGTAGTCGGGTGTCCGTTTCTGAATTTGCCATACGCTATTTCCGGTTCCATCCCCACTTGTCGTGACACCGGTTATGTCGAGGAATTGACTTCCGGCATCGTTAGAGATGACATTGGAATCAAAGAGTAGATTCTCGTAAGCCGTAATAAAGTTGTAGTGATCCTTCATCGCGGTTTTGAGTGAGCTACGCAAGCTCTTGCTGCGGTTAGGATAGTATTCGTGAGCAAGCATCTGACTATCTTCACCAAGCTCAAGATGTGTTGCTCCGCTTGCCGCCATCATCGCGTCTGCGATTCGAATCGAGTGATCGTCAAACGTACCAAGCGTTAAGCTATCTAGGTTGATACTCCCTGTATTTCCACTATCGTAGCTGAGCTTCACCGAATGGGTACCTTGGGTTAGATAGACTTGGTGCCAAATATCATGCGACCAGGTGTCCCAATTAGCTAAAGTGGGAAAGTTCAGTTCTGTGTTTAAGACGCTATCTACATAGAGATTTCGTTTGGCGGCGCTACCCGTCGCGTTGGAATATCGGAAGGCGAGGGAATAGTAACCATCCTCCGGGGCGTTGATACTGAAGGTAACCGCGTCGCCCGAAGCCGTGAACTGATCGACGAAGCCAGAACCGGTATAACCAGTATGGTTCGTGTTCGTAGACACGCTCGTTAAGGTGCCACCTTCCGCCTCGTAACGGGGCCCAATATTTTCCCCATAATTCATGTAGGCTGCAAGCACTACTGCTTTGCCACCGCTATTAGTGCGAAGGCTATCAATGTAATCCTTTAATTGCATATAACTATTCGACAAATACCAGAGCTCGCTGTAAACAAAATCTACATCAGCATTTGTACTAACATCATTGACTCCCCAGCCGTTAACGGTTCCATCTACGATGTTGTAGGTCAAGTAATCGCGGTTCGCGTTGTTAGCTGTTAAGGTGCTCTTAGCAGAATCGATGAATGGCGTGAAGCGACTATCCAGACTGATTGCATTACCGTTGTAATCGTAAACATTATTGCGTTGGCCCATCTGATCCACATGAATACCGTCAAATGAGGCAGTATTGATTGCATCCATATATTCGTTGAAAATATAGCTTTGCCAGTTGGCATTCTGAGGATCAAATAAATAAAGATACGTGCTACCGTTGCCGAAATCGACATCATATTGGTTGCTATGAAGGTTATCCTCATAGATTCCCCAGTTGGGGTTTATGCCGTAAGTTGAATAGTTCTCTCTTGAAGCATAGATCATGGCATAAGCCATCGCTTTAGCGTTCTGATTATGAACAGCGGAAATCTGATTCTGAATCGTTGACCAGGAGATTTGTCTGTTAAACAAATCCTGCCATGAGGCATCCACTGTTCCACCCGTACGCTTAAACAGCTTGTCGTGTCTCCACATCCAGTCATAAAATTGCCAGGAATTAATATGGTAATCTTGGGCGAGTTCATTGACCTTAGCCGTGCTTGCCCCTGAGGATTCAGAGGAGGTCATCTCGCTAATAAATCCATATCTCGGATATTTGGTGAAATCGCTAGATACATCGATCGCAGTGGCACCCGATCCAGCGGCTCCAGCGTCGACTCGGACGAAATATCCGCGGAAATCGGTAGAAGGAGCCGTCCAAGTAAAGTTCACGTTGCTAGATTGGCCATTAATCAGTGTGATAGATTGCGAGGCTGTATGGACCTGGGTTTCAAGAGAGAAGATGGTTAGAACCACATTGCCACTCCAAGAGGATCCCGTTACATTGTTCATCGCTGCTGTAATGGTTACCGTATTGCCGGTGTTATAGATGGATTTGTCCGTATAAACTCGTGCTACGATTCCGCTTGAAGCCGCATGAACATGACTGATTAACCCATTAATCGGTAATATACTAATCATCATTACGGATAAAAACAGCAAGCTAGTACGATAGAGTATTCGGTTGTTTGTCATCATTACACCTTCCTTTTCGGATTTTAACTGCAGTCGAAGATATGACCCAGTGCGGCGTGAGATCCTATCGCCTTCTCTCTCAATTATTAATGTAAGCACTTTCATTCTACTGCGATTAATCATTTACGTAGATGTCTTTTATTCAGATTTGGTGCAACATTTTCCTTTTATTTGCAACCTATGAAAATGTTTGCTAGGACTGTGTTATACTAAATCCAATTCTACGATATTGCATATTATTTGGATTGTGCGGTGAGCGAATAACATGAGGAATATCCGAACGTTATTTTTCCGTCATTTGTCCGTGAAATTAATTATGACGATATTACTGTTGCTCGTTTTTTCCATATCATTAACAAGCTCGTTCTACTACTGGTCTTCATCCGCGATTATTGCCAAAAACGTACGAATATCTACGAAACAATCGGCCAAACAATCAGCCGATTATTTGTCATTGATTCTGAGGGTAGGCAACGATATCGGACAGCAAATTTTCCTGGATGCGAAAATACAGGAAGCGATCCAAGCAGAGTTAAGGGGTAATCTAGGTGTTAAGCAGAAGTTCGCGATGAACGAAACGGTGAATCAAATTCTGAACAACATTATGTATACGAGCTCATTCATACGTAGCATCTATCTATTGAAGGAAGAGGGAAGTAGCTGGGGGAGTGGATTACTGAATTTCTCCAAAGTTAAACGATATACATTAAATGAACATAAGTGGTATATGGACGTTGTAAATGATCGAGTAGGAAATTACTGGCAAGCCTTGCATTACGACCCCTTCAGTGGGGGCGGGGAAAATACGGAGCTCGTGCTTACTCTAGTCAAGCCTCTGCGAAATCTTGAGACACGGGAAACGTTAGGTGTAATTATGATTAATATGAACGGGAATCTATTGCTAGAGGCCATTCAAAGAATAAAGCTCGGGAAAACCGGGACATTTTTCGTCATCAATCCCGAAGGTAACATCATGATGGATTCCGAGTCGGACAATTGGGATCGGCCTATTGCTGATTCGATGCGTAATCGCTTATTATCTGCCTCGGGTTCCGAGGAGCAGGAATTTGAAACAGATATTGCGGGGGTACGAAGCTATGTCATCGCAAGGAAAATAGACAATGAGTGGATAATCGTCGGTACCGTCCCCTTGCAAGAGGTCGTGAGTGATATCCAGCAAATTCAAAATAAAATATGGCTTTACTCCACTTTGTTCCTCATCGTCGCAATTCTGATTGGTTGGCTCTTTTCCAGTCGCATCACCTCTCCCTTGAAGCATCTCATGAGACAGATGAGTCAGATCGAGAAAAGTAACTTCAAGGCTCGTACTCATGTCCGTTCACAGGATGAGATTGGGCAGCTGAGTCACCGTTTCAACAAGATGGCTGGGGAAATTGAAACGCTTATCGAACGAGTAAATATCGAAGAGTCACAGAAAAGAGAAGCAGAGATAAGAGCGCTTCGCCACCAGATCAACCCCCATTTTCTATATAACACGCTGTCTAGCATTCGCTGGATGGTGAAGTTCGGTAAGAGTGAGGAAGCCTACGAAGGTATTTCTTCTCTCGTCAAGCTAATGGAGGCGAGTATGGAGAAGAAAGGGGTCTTCAGCACAATTGGAGACGAATTATCTCTTCTTGATAAATACATCACCATCCAGCAGTTTCGTTACGGTTCCCACATTAGACTATTTGTGCATTGTGACGAAGGCCTGCTTGAGATGAAAATTCCGCGAATGCTCATGCAGCCTATCGTGGAAAATGCAATCTTTCACGGCATTTCTCCAAAGGAAAATGGGGGTGAAATTCATTTGCGTATCCAACTGAAGGAATATCCGCTGCATACATTGGAAATCTCGATTGAAGACGATGGATTAGGTATTCCACCGGATAAGATAAACAGCTTATTGCAATCCTCTCCGGATCCGAAGTCAGGGATGTTCGGTATTGGCTTAAACCACGTACATGAAATGATCCAGCTCTATTATGGTCTGCAAAGCGGGGTAACATTAGAGAGCGAATGGGGTGCAGGTACGAAAGTGAGGATGAAATTAGTGATGAAGGAGCCGATGCAACGATGAAGAAATTAATCGTGCTTCTACTAGTTATTCTACTTGCGAGCTCCTGTACAAAAACGACCCTGTTGACTAACGGCGATGAGGCTGCAAAGTCTGACACAAAGGCTGACTCGAAGATCACATTACAAATTTGGCACACCTATAGCGATATGGAAACGGAGGTGTTCGAGAACAAGGTGATCCCCTTGTTTGAATCGACTCATCCTAGAATTAAGATTCAAGCCGTCCGCAAGGATTACACACCGCAGCTGAAGGATCATATCTTTGCATCGGTGGCGGATAATAAGCAGCCCGATATGATGCGTATGGACATCATATGGGTTCCCGAGTTCGCTAGAAATGGATCGCTCGCGGATCTATCAGAAATGAATGGATTTTCCGATATCCGTGATAGCTTCATAGGCGCATTGATCAAAACAAATCTATACCGTAACAAGTATTATGGTCTTCCCGTGAATGCCAACACGAAAGTAGCGATCTATAATAAACGGCTGCTTAAGGAAGCTGGTTTGACCCATCCACCGAACACATTTGATGAGCTTATACGCGCTTTAGATCGTCTGCATGAGAAAAATAAAGACATCAAGGGCATTGGAATTTGCTGCTCCAGCGGATGGGGGACGCTCCCTTATTTCTGGACCTTCGGCGGCAAGCTTATGGATGATAACTATACGCGCGCTAGCGGATATCTGGATCATCCGGATAGTCTGGCTGCAATCGCCAAGATCCAGAGGTTGTATCGCGATGGGGTGATTAGTCCTTCCATTACGGGAGGGGAGCCAGGAAGCTGGGACGGCGTATTGCAGGGAAAAATCCTCATGATTGAGGAGGCACATTGGTTCTATACTGTAAATTCCATTGGTGCGAATAAGGATTTACTAAACGATATGGTCATTGGATTGTTTCCTGATGATGTCCATACCGGAACATCCATCATTGGGGGGGAGAACCTGGTATTATTTAAGAATTCGAAGCACGTGCAGGAATCTTGGGAATTTATGAAATGGATGGTGTCGGAGGAGCCTCAGCAGCTCATGGCTGAAACCGGATTGATTCCTACGATTAAGCACATGCAGGATGCGAATCAAAATCCATTGTTTACTTCTTATCTGCAGCAATTAGATCGTGCCCAGCCCCGTCCTCCGGTATCGACCTGGACAGATATTGATAACAGCTATGCTCGGATGATTGAGCAAATCTTAACCGAGGAATTACCTTTAGAAGACGCTGTGCGTGAGGCAGTTGTAGAAATTGACAAATTGCTTATGAATCAATGACTCTCCTCTGGAGGGTCGTTTTTTTTCGGCGAATACCGGAACAAATGCGACCTCTGTGCAGCTAACCGAACAACCCATTGTTGTTTCGGGTAAAAGAGATACCAAACCCGTAAATCGGGTTATCGGGAAATGACTATTCCTCCTGTAAAATCAGCGTTGATAAATCATCTATCGCGCATGCACAACTACCGCTTGCAGCGCAAACCTTAAGGGGGAAAGCCGATTGAAAAACTCATGGGCACCAAGATTATTTATTTTCTTGTTAATTGTAACCGTTTTCTTCACGGCCTGTAGCAACTCCAACTCCAATGGCAATGCGGCCGAGACGACAACGACGAAGCCTTCCGCTTCTCCTTCAAAGTCCAGCACCGAGCCGGAGCCGGAGCCAGCCAAGCAGGTGACAATTGAATTCTGGCACGCGTACGGTGAAGGTGAAGAGAAAGTACTACTGGACGAAGTCATTCCTTCATTTACGGAGAAATACCCCAATATCAAAATTAATCCGACGAGAATGCCTACTGAAAACCTGAAGCAACAGGTAATCACGGCGGTTGTTGGCGGAGTGGCACCAGACGTTATGCGTATGGACTTAATCTGGGTTGCTGAATTTGCGGATCAGAAGGCTTTGCTCCCGCTCGATAAGATGTTTGAGTTCGATACGATCAAAGCTGAGCTGTTCCCTGGGCCGATGCAAACCAATTATTACGATGGTCAGTATTATGGTGTTCCTTTAGATACAAATACGAAGGTCAATATCTATAACAAGGCTGAAATGAATGCACTTGGCACTACGGAGCCTCCACGGACGATCGATGAATTCGTGGAGCTGGCAAGAAAAGCTAAAGCAGCAGAAAAAACCCTAATCACGATAGGGGGTACGAACAACTGGGATATGCTACCGTGGTTCTGGACTCTAGGTGGACGGATTACAGATGATACGTTCCAGAATGCAGAAGGCTTCTTTAACAGCGAGGCAAGTGTGAAGGCAATGGAAACCGTTCTATCTTGGTACGATGAAGGCTTAATTTCTCCGCCGATATTAGGAGGAGAGCCAGGAACGTGGGAAGGGCTTGAGCAGGGTAAATACGTGAGCATTAATGACGGACCGTGGTTTTTTGGAATAAAAGGTGAGGCGGTCAAGGACGTAATGATACCTGCCAAGATGCCTTATGGACCGGATGGCGAAAGTCACTCCATTGTCGGTGGGCAGGATATGGTCATGTTCGCGGGGGCCAAAAATCCGGATGAGGCGTGGACGTTCACCCAATTCATGCTGTCTGAAGAAATTCAAACGCTAATGGCGGTTAAAGCGGGGGTCATGCCAACGAATATGAAATCCGCTAAGTCCGAGCAATTACAAGGCGTTTATTATTTGCCGGCATACGTGGCGGAATTGGAAACCGCGTTTGCTAGGACACCTTCTGCTCAGTGGGGACAAATCGAAGTGTTGATCGGAGATGCTTTCGAGAAAATCATTCGTAAGGCCAGTCCTGTCAAAGAGGCGCTAGATCAAGCGGCCAAGGAAATTGATGTCCTGCTGAAGCAGAAAAACCTCTAGCACCAGATGATCTATGGTGTGACAGCCGTCGCATACGCGGCGGCTGGTCTTAGTTCTGAGGATCAGAAAGTTTCAAAGGAGTGTTCGCGTGAAGAAGGCATTGAAGCAATATGTGGAAGTGTCGCCCTATTTATTAGCTGGATTCGTGCTTACGATCGTGTTCGTCTTTTATCCGATCCTGCGCGGGGTGTACATGAGCTTCTTTGATTATGCACTCTTGCATCCCGCTGATAGTCGTTTTATTGGGCTAGATAACTATGTGAAGGCATTCCACGATCCGAAATTTTATTTGGCATTGCGTAATACGTTGATTTTCTCCTTAGTGACGGTACCAGGACAATGGTTGTTCGGGATCGTGGCGGCAATGTTAATCAATTTACGATTTCTTCGGTTTAAGGTCGTTTTCCGTCTTGTGTACTACATTCCCGTTATTACATCTTGGGTTGTTGTTGCGTATTTGTTCAAATACTTGTTCGCGGATGGAGCGGGCGGTTTAATCAATTATTTATTAGTGGAGAAATTGCATCTGGTGTCGAGTCCGATTAATTGGCTCTCTCATACGTGGACGGCAAGCGCAGTGATCTGGTTGCTCAGCATCTGGAAGGGTGTTGGCTATGTGATGGTGTTATATTTGGCCGCACTTCAATCCATTCCCAAATCCTTATACGAAGCTGCAGAGATTGATGGGGCTAAGAGCGTTCAGAACTTTATCCATATTACGCTGCCTCTAATGAAGCCGATGACACTCTTCGTACTTGTAAACCTCATTATCGGATCATTTAACGTTTTTATTCAGGTGTATTTAATTACTGACGGGGGACCTCTTGGTTCGACGGAAGTATTCACTAGCTATCTGTTCAAGCATGCCTTTAAGTTTCTGGATTTCGGATATGCTTCGGCTTTAGGATTGATTCTTGGTCTGCTGATCTTGGCCTTCACTTGGGGGTTCCAGCGCAATCTCGGACAGGAAAAAGTAGAGTACTAAAGGAGAATACAAGATGAAGCTGCTGACTAGATCAATTGCTTATTTGCTGCTGCTGTCTGGAATCGTCATCGTCATAACCCCATTTGTGTATATGGTTTTGACCTCATTGTTTCTAGAAATATATGAGTTACCTAAGCCTGAGAAATTGCTGACAGCTACCAAGAGCTTCGCTAACTACGAAATGGTATGGAACCTGAACCATTTTCAACAATATTTTCTCAATAGCTTCTTTATCGCCTCAGTGACGACAGTATTATCTATTTCTCTGACAGCAATTACGGCGTACGCCTTTGCTCGCTTTCTTTTCCCAGGAAAGGAACTCATTTTCAAAATTTTCATCTTCTCGATGTTTGTTCCTGGCATTCTCAACATTATTCCGCAGTTTCTCGTCATTAAAGGGCTCGCATTGGTCGATACGTATAGCGGTCTAATCCTGTTATATATCGGTTCTGGTGTCGTTGGAGGAGCCTTCTTCCTGCGAGGCTTCTTTGAGAGGATTCCGCAGGAGCTGGAGGAGTCCATAGTTATCGATGGTGGTGGTAGGTGGACAATTTTCCGAGCGATTTATTTGCCGCTTTCGTTACCTGCATTGGGGACATTAGCCATATTCTCCTTCTCGGGGACATGGGATGAGTTTGTTGTGGCATTGACCCTCATCAAGACAGAAGCACACCGGACATTGCCTATTGCCCTGCAATTATTCAGAGGGCAGTATGCTACGCATTACGGCAAATTTTTCGCTGCATCCATTATTGCGATCGTCCCGATCCTCATCATCTTCTTTGTTTTTCAAAAACAGTTTGTGCAGCCTGATCTGTCGGAAGGAGGAGTGAAAGGGTGAGAAATCATACGCTAGAAGCCATCCCCACCAAAGCCCAATTTAGACCAGGTGAATCGATAGCGGTACAAGTACGGCTCTGCGGTGAACCGGTGCATGAAGAGGTATGCTATCGCTGGGTTGTCTATGAAGAACATCGGCTTATTCGCGAGGGGGCAGGTAGGTTACAGCGGAGGAATGATCTTGAATCGGAAGCCTTGATCGAATTGTCGCCAATATCCGAGGGCTCTGGGGCTTATGGTTTATTCGTCATGTTAACGATGGATAATGGGTCGGTCGTCAGAGCGGAAACGGCATTCGACGTTGCGGAGCATTGGCGCGAAGCACCGCGTTATGGCTTTCTAACTGACTTTGAACCGGAGGAAGCCGGACAACTGGAAGATGTGACCTTCATGAATCGGCATCATATTAACCTTGTTCAATTTTATGATTGGATGTATCGGCATGACCGTTTACTGGCAGATGAGGACATATTCGTCGATCCGCTTGGTAGGTCTATTTCTTTTGCCGTAGTAAAGGAGAAAATATTGGCTCTGCGTGAGCATGGAATTGCTTCAATGGCTTATGCAGCAGTGTATGGAAGTTTACCTGACTATGCGGAGAATCACCCAGATCAGCTACTCTATCAAAATGACGGCGAGCCGTATTCTTTGGGTAAATATTTCTACATCATGGATATTTCCGAGCGTTCGGATTGGACGAAGCATATTATTGACCAGTTTGTGAAAGCGGTTGAAGGGATGGGCTTCGACGGGCTTCAACTTGATCAGTACGGTTTCCCGAAAAAGGCGATTCGTCGAAAAGGGGAGCATACGGATGTTGTCGCGCTAAAGGAGCTATACCCACGGTTCATCGATCTTGTACGAGAAGCTGTGACGAAACAATTCGGTGAGGATCAGGTTGGGGTTGTTTTCAATAATGTGAGCCATTATCCGACGCATACAACGGCTACGTCCAGTCAAGATGTCATGTATATCGAGGTATGGGACCCCGCATATCGGTTTTGTGATCTTAAGAGAATAATTGATGAAGCAAGAAAATGGTCTGGCAAGCAGGTCGTTCTGGCTGCTTATTTGCCTGCATTTCATCCCGATCATCCAAGTGAGTCCGAGCATGCAGAAATAGGTGCGATATTCACTCTTGCAACTATTTTTGCGAGCGGAGGCTATCAGATCTTATTGGGTGAACATAACAAGCTACTGGCAGATTCGTATTTCCCGAAGTATGGAACAATGTCGGATCGGTTTAAGGTCACAATGACGAAATACTATAATTTTATCGTGATGTACCGTAATCTGCTCTATGATCTTGCGCTAGATGATGTTTCTATGGCTTATTCCTGTGGCATTAATACAGAAGTGGTGTTTGCTAAGGAGGGGGTTACTTGCTCTCCGCATGGAGAGCAAGGGACAATCTGGACAATCATTAAGGAGAAGCCAGGTTATCTCATTGTTCATCTCATTAACTTAGTTGAGCTTAGTCATAACTGCTGGCATCAAGCACAAACGCAGTTACCGTCTTTGGTGTCAGATGTAGAAATTAAAGTGGAATATTGGGAAGAAATCGAGAGCGTCTTCTGGGCAACCCCGGACGAGGATACCATTAAGCCGACGAGGCTTAACTACGAGGTGGTTCCGAAGGAGGAAGGGTGCGGCATGTATGCGCAATTTACCCTTCCGCATGTGAGTTGTTGGACGATGGTCGTTATGAAGCTCAAGCAAGGCGTTCCAGCGGCTACGTTCTACTCGAATGTGAATTCGGTCTTGAGTGATGAGAAATGAGAATTTAACGTAGTAGACGAGTGAAATGCGAGTGATTGCGAATACCAGCGAACAGGTTAAACAAACCGAGTAAGAAAAATAAGGCGCCAACAATAATCTTTACGGTTGAACCCGTGAATACGATCAACAGGATACCTGCAGCGAAAATCAGCATCAGCCCCATACTAATGTTCATTCGCGAGGCGTACAATCCGCGTAACTTACCGTCACTTGAGCGGCGGGAGCGAAAGCTATTCAGGGCCGATAGACAGCAGGTTACGATAACTAGGGCGCCGAATATCCATAGCAGTGTATTAATCATGCCAATAAGCAGCTCCTTCTGTAAAGTTCATAATGCCACTTATTGTACCATAAATGAAGGGGGACGCGCTCGCTCGGAGGAGCTTGCGTTTCTCTTACTTTCGCAGATGATTTTTGGCTTCCACCCAAACCTGAAGCACGCCGTCGACGACAAGCATTGTTCTTAATGTGACTGTATAATCTTTGCCCTCGATACGGTCATAGATTTTCGTTTCCAGAAGCTTTCTCGCAAACTCGGCATCCGTGTTGATCAAATAAATGCTTTGTCCTAAGAACGTGTTTAAATCCTTCTTAAGCCTCTTCTTCAGTTCCTTTTCCGTCAAAATGTCGATATTCTCGGATTCTCCTTGTTTATAATAGAAGATTGTTACGATACTACTAATGACGTTCTCTTTGCGTACTTGCTGGGCAAGCTCTAAGTCCTTTTTCACAGTCTCGATTTGATCTTGGAGCTTATAGTTCTCAAGAATGACCTGATTCACGATGTTATTTTCTAAAGCGTGATAGACAGCGCTACCTACGATCATTCCGCATACAAAAAAAGCAGTCAGCTGCATAAACTTCTGAAATCGTTGGAATGAAGGCAATCGCATCGTAACTCAACCTCCGTTTCGACACATCCATTGGATCAGCTCCGTACCCATATGAGCGCCTAAGAAAGCAAATAGAATGTAACCAATTTGTTGAATGGCAGGGGATAGAACGCCTTCTAAGATATGCGACTCAATGACCCGAATCGGGTCGATGGTTCCGCCAACCGCAGCGACTAGCGCCCATATCTTCAGGTTGCCTGCGACCTGAAGCATTTTCACTTTAGGTGGGGTCATGAGGAATACCGAACCCATACCTGCCAGCAGTGCACCGCCGAGCACGACACCAAATGCGATGAAGAAGCAAAAAGCCGCCTTCGTATAAAATTCGTCCATCTTCATTCCCCCACTGTGCGATTTGTTCGCTTCACTATCATATCTATGGGACTGGCATATCCCCTTATGATACAATTAATAAAAGAGAGTTTTAGCGGAAAAGAAGGGATAACCATGTGCGACTTCGTTCATCTTCATGTTCATAGTGAATACAGCCTGCTAGACGGCGCAGCTCGCATTAAGGAGATGGCAGCTAAAGCGGCGGAGCTTGGCATGACATCGCTTGCCCTTACGGATCACGGTGTCATGTATGGTGCTATTCCTTTCTATAAAGCGTGCCTGGAGCACGGGATTAAACCGATTATTGGAATGGAAGCTTATATTACTGCAGGGTCCCGTCACGATAAGCAATCTCGCAAGGAGCAACCTACCTACCATTTGACGTTGCTTGCCAAAAATGAGACAGGCTATCGAAACTTAATGAAGCTAACCTCAATTGGACATTTGGAAGGGTTCTATTATCGTCCCCGAATTGATTTTGAGTCTTTAACGGCTCATTCAGAGGGGCTCATCTGCTTAAGTGGATGTATGAGTAGTGAATTATCCCGTCAGCTTATGGATGACAATTATGTCGAGGCGAAGGCGACGGCTACACGGTATCGTGATTTGTTCGGTGCGGACTATTATTTGGAAATTCAGGATCACGGCATTCTGGAACAGAAGAAGATTACAGCAAGCGTTATTCAACTGTCGGAAGAGCTAGGAATCCCACTAGCAGCAACGAATGATTCGCATTACATTTGCGAGGATGATCATTCCTTACAAGATGTGCTTCTATGTATTGGAACCGGCAAGACGGTTGACGATCCAGATCGGTTTAAGATTTCTACGAACCAGTTGTTCCTGAAGAGCGGAGAAGAGATGGCCGCCTTGTTCCGCCATGTGCCTGAGGCGATTGCGAATACGGTGAAAATCGCCGACAGCTGCAAACTAGAGCTTGAATTTGGAAAGCATATCTTGCCGTCATTCTCACCCTTACCCGAGAAAAGCTCAGCCGCGCAATATTTGAGTGAGCTATGCGATAAGGGTTTACAGGAACGATTTGCAGGGCTTCTGGAGTGGCAAGATGATCGTTTCCGTCAAGCCGCAGAGGATCGGCTTCAATATGAGCTTCAGGTTATCGGACAGATGGGGTTCAACGATTATTTTCTCATCGTCTGGGACTTTATTCGCTTTGCTCATGAGAACAGTATCGTTACCGGACCTGGACGGGGGTCAGCTGCGGGGAGCTTAGTCGCCTATGTGTTGAAAATAACTGATGTTGATCCCCTTAAGCATAAGCTTTTGTTCGAACGGTTTCTGAATCCGGAGCGGGTGAGCATGCCCGATATCGATATCGATTTCAGCGATGAGCGTCGAGATGAGGTCATCCGTTATGTTGTAGAGAAGTATGGCTCAGAGCATGTCGCGCAGATCATTACGTTCGGAACACTCGCGGCACGCGCAGCGATTCGTGACGTGGGTAGAGTGATGAACCTACCTTACGGGGAAGTGGACAAGACTGCTAAGCTTATTCCAGGAATGCCAGGAATGTCGATCGAACGGGCGATGAGGGAAAGCTCAGAGTTCAAAGCGTTAGCGGAAGGCACATCTGGAGCAGCTGAGCTTATTGCCATGGCTAGAAGGGTTGAGGGCATGCCTCGGCATGCGTCTACACATGCTGCTGGTGTTGTCATTTCATCCGACCCGCTTACAGATTACGTCCCCTTGCAGGAAGGGACGGATGGTGTACCTTTAACTCAATATTCCATGGAAAATCTAGAAGCCGTAGGGCTACTCAAGATGGACTTTCTTGGATTACGCACATTGTCTATTATTGAACGTTCGTTAGCCACGATTAAGGAACAGACTGGAAGTGGTCTTCGTTGGGAGGAAGTGTCTTACGAAGACAGCGCGACCTATGAGCTGATGGGACGAGGAGATACGACTGGGATATTCCAGCTAGAGTCTTCGGGTATGCGGCGGGTGCTCAAGGAGCTGAAGCCGTCCTCGTTCGAAGATATCGTCTCAGCTGTTGCGTTATATCGGCCAGGACCGATGGAGTTTATCCCGCAATTCATTCGGGCAAAGCACGGCTTGGTTGAAGTGGAATATCCGCACAGTAACCTCGAGCCGATTTTATCCGATACGTACGGGATTATCGTCTATCAGGAGCAGATCATGCAGATCGCATCCACAATGGCAGGTTTTACGTTAGGACAAGCTGATCTATTACGGCGAGCAGTGAGTAAGAAGAAACGGGAAGTGCTTGATGAGCAACGGAAGTTTTTCGTTGCGGGGAGCTTGATGCAAGGTTATTCAGAAGAAGAAGCGAATAGCGTGTATGACCTGATCGTGCGGTTCGCTGATTATGGCTTTTGTCGGGCGCATGCTGCAGCTTATGCGGTATTGGCCTTCCAAACGGCATATCTCAAAGCGCATTATCCGGTAGCTTTCATGGCTTCGATGCTTACGGCAGTTGTCGGTAACCAACGTAAAACAGCGGAATACGTGGACGAGTGCCGACGGATGGGAATAGCGGTAATGAAGCCGGATGTTAACGAGAGCGGGGTATTATTTACTCCCATTCAGGTTGCTAGCGAGGGGATCCCGGGTGCTATACGTTTCGGTCTTGCTGGCGTAAAGAACGTAGGTACGCAAGCGATCGATAGCGTGTTACGGGAACGGCAAGGGAGTCCCTTCGAGAGCTTGAGTGATTTCTGTAGACGAGTTGATCCACGAGTATGTAACAAGCGGGTCATTGAATCCCTTGTGCAGGCGGGGGCGCTGGAATCGATGCCAGGACACCGTTCTCAGCAGCTTGCTGCATTGGAGCCAACGCTTGCGGCTGCAGCGATATGGCGCAAGGAGAGAGAAGAGCTACAGATCGAGCTATTCGACTTCGCGGAATCACCGAATTGGAATGTGGACTTGCCGACCGTGCCTCCGTACACGCAGACCCAGATGCTAGAGCTTGAAAGGGAGCTAATGGGGCTCTACTTGTCCGGTCATCCACTCGATGCTTTCGATGAGCTGATGGACGAATTGAGGCTGGATAGACTAGTCGATATTGCTGATGCAGTAGAAGGAGCGACCGTATTCACAGCAGGGATGGTCGTATCCCTTAAGCCTTTCGTCACGCGTAAAGGACAATCAATGGCTTTTCTGGAGATTGAGGATCGAATTATGGGGACGGAGCTAGTCGCATTCCCGACAGTGTGGGCAAAGGCAGCAGCTATCGCTAAGAAAGGCTCATTAGTTTTCGTTCGGGCTAAGGTTCAGCAAGGGGACGAGGATTACAAGCTGCTTGCGGACGATATTTTGCCGCTCGATGCGACTGACTTAAAGCTACAAGTGGAGCGACTTCGTCGCTTGGGCCAAACGACTCGTTCTAGTGGAGGCTATGCTAGTCGGACAGGGGCTGGAGCCTCAACGTTAAAGGAACCGTCGCCTCCTACATTGCCACCAACGCCGCAAAGTAGTAGCATACAGCGAGTCTATATTCGCATCGATGCTCCTCATGAGAAGCCAGCTACCCTTATCCGACTAAAGCTTCTTCTCAAGACATACCCTGGCGAGCTTGTCACCGTTCTTCATTATGAGCGAGAACGCCGAACTGTCGCACTGAGCGACGAATACAAGGTTAACCCTGCACCGGAACTAATCACCGAGCTAGAGAAGCTACTAGGCACGGGAAGCGTCCGACTTAAGTGAAATCCAATTCCTATAACCCCACACTAAAGAGTTCGTTCCAGCGATGGACGCTCTGGAGTGTGGGGTATTTTCATATTAAAGCCTATCTTGATTAAATAATTCCAAATTGTAAAAAATGAGTGGTAATGATCGTGCTAAAACATTCATTGGAAGGAAAACGAAATGTCTACAATAAACGCAACCGAGCAGCTCAATGAACGTCTTGACTGGTTAAATCAACAACTGGCTACTAGCTCCGATTTAGTGGTTCAGCCATTCGCCGCAGCTCCTGATCAACAATGTGCGATTATTTATTTCCGAGGCATGATTGATCAGAAAACCGTTCAGGAAGAGATCCTTGGTGGCATTTTATCCTTAGATGCTTCGGATGCTTTACATTTTCGTACGCAAATCTTTGATCTGAAACAGCTATCCGTTGTCGAGTTGAAAGTCATTCATGATATCCATATAGGCTTGACCGCGATACTGGATGGACATGTTCTGCTCTTAGTAGATGGGGATAAGAGAATGATTGATTTTCCGATCACCTCCTATGAGAACAGACCGATCGAGGAAGCGCCGAATGAGGCGGTTTTACGAGGACCGCGCGAGTCTTTCATAGAGAATATTGAGATTAATATGACCATGGTCCGCAGATTGCTCAAAACCAAATCCTTCAAGACTGAAGCGATGAGAATCGGGAAGGTCACGCAAACAAAGGTCGTGATTGGTTACATTGAAGGAATTTGCAAGCAAGAGCTAATTGACGAAGTGAAATTGCGATTATCAAGTATCCAGATCGACAGCATTTTGGGGAGTAGTTATTTGGAGGAGTTTATTGAGGATTCCCCTTACTCTCCTTTTCCTCAGCTTCAATATACGGAACGGCCTGATGTGGTTGCAGCTTCGTTATTAGAAGGTAGGATAGTTATCCTTGTGGATGGAACACCGATTTCGTTGCTGGCACCAGTTACGTTATTTATGCTACTGCAAGCAGCGGAAGATTATTATCAACGGTATGTCGCTGCAACCTGGATTCGTTGGATCCGCTATGTTTTTCTCTTTATTTCCTTATTACTGCCTTCGACTTATATTGCTGTCACGACATTTCATCCCGAGATGATTCCGCCTAGCTTACTCATTAGTATTGCTTCCTCACGGGAAGTGGTGCCTCTTCCGGCACTTATCGAAGCTTTTATGATGGAGATTGCCTTCGAAGCCCTAAGGGAGGCAGCGGTGAGAATTCCAAAAGCGATTGGTCAAGCGGTCTCGATTATTGGAGCACTTATTATTGGGACTGCAGCGGTTGAAGCGGGAATCGTATCCGCGTTTATGGTTATTATTGTGTCGTTAACAGGGATTGCCTCTTTCATTGTCCCCCACTACGACCTTGGATTGGCTTTAAGGCTACTCAGGTTTCCGATCATGGTATTAGCTGGCGTATTTGGATTGTTTGGAATTGCGTGTGGCTTGATATTGGTTTACTTACACTTGATCAACTTGCGTTCCTTCGGAACACCGTATTTAAGTCCGATTGCTCCCCTAAATAAAAGCGACCTGAAGGACGTTTTCTGGAGAGCTCCTTGGTGGAAAATGAACAAACGACCGGGCGTAGCAAGTAACAATCTGAAGAGGCAAGGAACGGATAATCGTAAATGGGCTCAAGCTAAAGAGGGGGAGCAGGATTGAAGTTCGGTTACATTGTACGTAGATGTCTGCTCCTAACGCTCGCTCTAGCTTCTTTTTTCGCGATATCAGGATGTTGGTCGTCAGTTGAAATCAATAAGCGCTTCTTTGTAAATATGATAATTCTGGATAAAGCAGAGCAGGGTATTGAATTGACGCTAGCGATTCCGCTGACGAACCGATTAATTCCAGGTATGGTGGGGGGAGCAGGCTCGGGCACAGGAAATAAGGAGGCACACATGTTTATTGCCAAGAAAGCCAGGAATATTGGTGAAGCTTATCGAAAGATTCAATCTGACATCTCTCGGAAAATCAGCTTCGGGCAAGTACGCGTCATCGTGGTTGGGCATGAGCTGGCTGCTGAGGGGATGAGTTCAGTCCTGGATTTTCTGGCTCGCGATCCAACGATTCATATTAATGTAGATCTGTTTGTCACACAAGGAAAGGCAAAAGAGATTACTGCTGTTGTCCCTATGTCTGAGAGATTTACGACCGACATCTTGGCATCATTCGTTGAAAAAAACATAGTCATTACAACGACAGCTGCGGACTTCTTAAAGTCCAATTACGTTGGGGGCGATATTGTCGTCCCTATGCTGGTATTTAAGAAGCCTCAAGCGGAGATGCAGAAGGAGAAAGTACCCATCTGGATGGGAACAGGTGGAGCAGCTATTTTTAAGCAGGGGAAGATGGTAGGACAACTAAGCACCAAAGAAATGCGTGGAGGATTATGGATTCTTGGTCAGCTAACAGATTCTGAAATCTCGGTTGATTCACCAACGGATGGAAAGAGTATTAGTTTAATTATTCATCATTTACATACCCGAATCAATCCAAGGAGGTCAGGTGAAGCCTTTACCTTCACTGTTCGAGTGAAAGCAGAAGCTGAAGTGATATCGTCGGAGTCAGATATTGATCTTATTGATTTGGAAAAGCTGAAAACCGTACAACAAATCCTAAATGCTAAGGTGGAGGAAAGGATCTCACAGGCTATTGAGAAGACGAAACAATTCAAATCGGATGCTTTTGGGTTTGGGAAATACATGGACTGGCAATATCCTCGGGAATGGAAGCAAATGAAGCCTCAATGGCGTGATCTCTATAGCAGTGTAAAGATTGAGGTCCAATCGGACGTTATGGTTAAACGTTTGGGCACGACTCAACAGCCTGCTCGAATAATCCTTCCGAATAGGGAGGGTAACAAATGAGTGTTATCGGCATTCTATTCGGCTGTATCGTTTACCTCGAAGTCCGATACTTACGACAGAAGCACCGCAAGCGGCGCACTTATGTCATTGTAGTCAGCACGGCAGTTATCCTGTTTTTTGGCTTGGAGCTCTTATTTTATATGAGAGAGCAATGGACAATCACCATTGCGATTGAACGATTGTTTGGTCCTATCGATCGGATGATCATGCGAGTTGAGAAGTGAAAGGAGGGGGGATGTATGAAGGGGAAGGTGTCGCAATCACAGGTATATATGTTATTTACTCAATATTTGTTTACGACCACGATTGGCTTTCATATGTCGCCCCTAATTCAAATGTCACAATATAATGCCTGGGTCTCGATATTATTAGGCGCGGCTGTAGGGCTTGCCATGACATACGGTTCATTCCGGTTAGCGATGAGAAGACCCGATCGATTTTTAGGAGAATATGGAAAGGGCATCGTGGGGAGGTGGCTACATTTCCCTCTGATCCTCTTTATGATCTTCGTATTTTTGTTCCTTGCAGCTTATATTTTGCGGCAATTATTGGATCTCATTATTCAAGTGTATTTACCGAATACCCCGATTTGGGCTGCTGCCACGCTATTCGGGATTTGTTTGGTGTATGCGGTTCACTCCGGGATTGAAACCATTTTTCGTGCTGCACAAGGGATGTTCTTTTTAAGCATCGTGTCTATCCTATTAGTCCCTCTTTTTATTCATAAGCAAATCGATAAGGACATGGCCATTGCTTTAATCACTCATTTCGATCTCCGGCAAGTCATGAGTGGAGGCTATATTATGGCATCCCTATTTGGAGAGTTAACCTTCATTGCTTTTCTCTTCCCTTATTTTGCAAGCAAGAAGAAGACAATGAAATCGATTGGAGGGGCAACTCTCACCTCTATCATTATCATTTTGGCGAACCTGATTCCGACAATTCTAATCTTCGGATCCGATTTGACAGCCAACTTAACGTATCCAGAGCTTGAACTACTGCGATATGCCAACCCGCGTTCTTTCCTTGCACATTTTGATCCTGCACTCATCGCGGTTTGGATCACGAGTATATTTATTAAAATCAGTTTGTTTATATTTGTAGCGATTAGCGCTTTAACACAATCCTTTGCATTGAAGGATCATAAGCCTTTCGCTTTTTCTATGACTGCTGCAGTCACAATCTGGTCTGTGATCATAGTTGAATCGACTCCTGAGCTTAATCGAATATTTGTGAACGGAGAAATAACCCTCATTTTGGCGGCTGGTGCCATACCGTTGCTCTATTTACTCGTAGATGTATTTCGATCTTTTGGTAAGAAACAAGCGTGAGTAGTGATGTTAAATCAGCAGGTAAAACGTAAATAGGAGCATAGGTTGATAGGGAAACTGATGTTGTTTTGTTGCTAGTCTTGCGACATCTGTGCTATGATTTCTTTATTGCTTTAATTATCAATTCCATCGTATGACTACGAAATTGGGGGTACCGCTTCATGTGGACGGTCATCTACATCGCACCGACCGCTAAGATCGCCGAACGAATTCAGAAGCGTCTAACTGATGAAGGATTTCTCGTACAGGTACGCCCCATTAACCTTACCAAACCGCAGTACGAAATATTGGTCCCATCCGGCGAAGTGCGGGAAGTGCAAGAGGTACTAGGTAGCATATTGCACCCGTAATTCAGAACGATACCCATAGCTTGTCGGTCGTCATTTATTGCTTGTGAGGTGTCGCTGTGTTTAAGGATTTATTTCAGAAGAAAAAATATGCCGTCGTTCCTTCGGAGCGTACCAAAAGGGAAATTCCAGAAGGTCTAATGAATCGTTGCCCGAAATGCGGACAAATTCAGTTCAGCAAAGAACTGGAGAAGAACTTGAAAGTTTGTTCTAGCTGTGGGCACCATTTCCGTCTAAACGCCTGGGAGCGCATCGCAATGACGCTCGATGAGGGGCGTCTTTTTGAGATTGATGAAAATATGATTGCCGAAGATCCACTAAAGTTTCCAGGATACGAATCAAAGCTGGAGCAGCAGAAGGCTAATTCCGGATTAAAGGATGCTGTCATTACCGGAGAAGGCGAAATCGGTGGATTTCCTGTCGTTATCGGAGTGATGAGCTTTGACTTTTTCAGTGGAAGCATGGGTTCTGTTGTCGGTGAGAAGGTCACACGGGCAATCGAGCTGGCAACAGAGAAACAATTGCCATTGATCCTTTTCTCGACATCGGGTGGAGCTAGAATGCAAGAGAGTATTCTTAGCTTAATGCAGATGGCCAAAACTAGTGCAGCGCTTGCCAGGTTCAATGAACAGGGAGGGTTATATATCTCCATATTTACTGATCCTACACTAGGTGGCGTATCCGCGAGTTTTGCCAGCCTCGGAGATTTTATTTTAGCTGAACCAGGAGCGATTGTTGGTTTCGCAGGGCGTATCGTAATCGAGCAGACGATTCGTCAGAAGCTTCCCGACAATTTCCAAACGGCTGAATTTAACATGAAGCATGGCCAATTGGATAAAGTTGTGCATCGTAAGGACATGAAAACGTTGCTAACTAAGCTGCTTGACATGCATGCTGGGAAAGGAGAGCCGGTCGATGTCCAGTGAACTACCCTTTGAGAAGCCGCTCACCGAACTACGTAAGAAGATAGATGAGCTCAAACATTTCGGAGAAGAGAAGGAAATTGATTTTACGGACGAAATCGGTCGGCTTGAAGAACGTTTTAAGCAGCTTGAAGTAGAGATTTATGACAATATGAGCGCGCCGCAGATTATGAACATGGCCCGTCATCATCAACGTCCGACTTCTCTTGAATACATAAATTTGATCTTTTCAGATTTTATCGAGCTGCACGGAGACCGGGTATTCGCCGATGACTTGGCGATCGTCGGAGGATTGGCCAAGCTGAACGGCATACCGGTTACGGTAGTCGGTCATCAGCGCGGCAAGGATACGAAGGACAACATTCAACGGTTTTTCGGAAGCCCCCATCCGGAGGGCTTCCGCAAGGCGTTGCGTTTCATGAAGCAAGCGAATAAGTTCGGACGCCCGATCATTACGTTCATCGACACAAAGGGTGCTTATCCCGGCAATACGGCCGAAGAACGAAACCAATCGGAAGCAATCGCCCGCAATCTAATGGAGATGGCAAACTTCGGCGTTCCGATCATCTGCGTCGTCATCGGAGAGGGCGGCAGCGGCGGCGCGTTGGCGCTTGGCGTTGGAAACCGCGTGCTGATGCTGGAAAATGCGATCTATTCGGCGATTTCACCCAACGGAGCCGCTTCTATTCTGTGGAAGGACGCCTCTAAGGCGGACGAAGCAGCGGAAGCGATGAAGATCACCGCGAAGGACTTGCTAGAGTTCGGCATTATCGAGGATATTATCTCTGAGCCGCAAGGTGGTGCTCATCGTGATAAGGCGATGCAAGCGGATGGGATCAAAGAAGCATTATGGCGCCATTTACAGCAATTGCTAGAGATGACTCCAGACCAACTGCGGGAAGATCGGTACCAAAAGTTCCGTAAAGTCGGACGTTTCGGTACCGCAGAGCTTGAATAGCTCTTTATAAATAAGATCATGGATGGATAAACGGAGGAAATGAAATTATGCGTAAAACAAAAATTGTTTGTACGATCGGTCCGGCAAGTGAATCACTAGAAAACACGAAAAAATTAATTGAGGCAGGAATGAACGTTGCTCGTCTGAACTTCTCTCATGGAGATTTCGAAGAGCATGGCAATCGTATCAAAACAATTCGCCAAGCTTGCCAAGAATTGAACAAAACAGTAGCGATTCTCCTCGATACTAAAGGTCCGGAAATCCGCCTAGGTAAATTGGCAGAAGAGCCTTTGGAGCTTATTCAAGGGGAATATGTCACCTTGACTACGGAAGAAATTCTAGGTGATATTAATCGCGTTCCAATCACTTATAAAGAATTGCCTGATGATGTTGAAATCGGTTCGACAATTCTAATCGATGATGGTTTGATCGGTCTGACGGTTGTTGACATTCAAGGTACCGAAATCAAATGTCTTATCGTTAACAATGGTCAGATCAAAACGAAAAAAGGCGTTAACGTTCCTGGCGTTGCGATCTCCATGCCTGGACTTACAGAAAAAGATATCGGCGACATCAAATTCGGTATCGAAGTCGGCGTAGATTTCATTGCCGCTTCTTTCGTTCGTCGCGCTAGCGATGTGCTTGAGATTCGTGAGCTTCTTGAACGCTACGATGCACGTCACATCCAAATCATCTCTAAAATCGAGAATCAACAAGGTGTTGATAACCTGGATGAAATCCTTGAGGTTTCTGACGGACTTATGGTTGCACGTGGTGACCTCGGCGTAGAAATTCCAGCTGAAGAAGTCCCACTTGTACAAAAGCTTATGATCGAAAAATGTAATCGTGCGGGTAAGCCTGTCATTACCGCTACGCAAATGCTTGATTCGATGCAACGTAATCCGCGTCCAACTCGCGCTGAAGCTTCAGACGTAGCGAACGCGATTTTCGACGGTACGGATGCGATCATGCTATCGGGTGAGACAGCTGCTGGTAAATACCCTACGGAATCTGTACTAACGATGGCTCGTATCGCAGAACGTGCAGAATCAGCACTTCACTATCGCGAGATTTTCACGAAACAAGCGAACGCTCAACAAACATCCGTTACAGAAGCAATCAGCCAAGCAGTTGCTAATTCCGCATTGGATTTGGAAGCGAAAGCTATCGTTACTTCCACCGAGAGCGGTTATACTGCGCGTATGATCTCTAAATATAAACCGAAATCCCAAATTATCGCGGTAACACCAGTCGATCAAGTGTTGCGTCGTTTGCAGCTTGTATGGGGTGTCCACCCTGTTAAAGGTGTGACTGCTACAACAACAGACGAAATGTTCGAAATTGCTGTTAAAGGCGCAATGGACTCCGGTCTTGTTCGTCTTGGCGATACGATCATTATTACTGCAGGTGTTCCGGTTGGTCGTTCGGGTACGACAAACCTAATCAAGATTCACAATGTCGGTGAGTTGATCGCTCAAGGACAAGGAATCGGTTCACAAAGCGCGACGGGTAAAGTTGTTATCGCGACTAGCCCAGAAGAAGCCATTCGTAAGATGACTCCAGGAGCAATCTTGGTTGCACCATCGACAGATAAAGATTATATGCCTGCTATCGAGAAAGCAGCGGCAGTCATTACTGAATGTGGCGGCATTACATGCCATACTGCTGTTGTTGGTCTTAACCTAGGTATTCCGGTTATTATCGGTGTTAACGATGCTCTTAAATTGATCGAAGACGACATGGAAGTAACGCTTTATGCCGAGCATGGCGTTATCTACTCAGGACAAGCTAAAGTAATGTAATGATAAGACCATCTGATGGATAAGAAGGAATTCCCTGCAGCTTTGCTGTGGGGAATTTTTGTATCTGTTCATTAGGAGAATGGAGGGAATAGGATGGGAAAATGGTTTATGCATCCCTTACGGGTAAGGTACCAGGAGACAGACCAGATGGGAGTCGTCTACCACGCGAATTATTTGAATTGGTTTGAGATTGGAAGGACGGAATGGGTACGGCAAGCGGGAATTACGTACAAAGAGATGGAGGCTAGGGGTTTGATGCTGCCGGTCACGGACGTGGAAGCTTCATTCAAACAGCCAGCACTTTATGATGATTGGATTACGATATGCACGCAAGTGGCGGAGATGACGAGTGTTCGCGTTCGTTTCGATTCAAGAGTGATTAGCGGTAATTTGACGGAGAGTTTGGGATACAGCTACGAAGGGGATATCCCGCCGGGGATTTTACTTGTGCAAGGCGGGACTAGGCATGTATGGGTGAATAAGGAATGGAAGCCGGTTCGTTTCGCGCGAGAAGCTCCAGACTGGTATGATAAGATGGTACAACTCGCAGGTCCATCTTCAACGAACTGATTTGAGTAGGAGGGATAACTATGCAAAGAAAGTTGTTTCCTATGCTGATCATTGTGATGCTTATCGAGATATGGGGCATCTATATGGTGGGGAAGTGGATTGGTGGCTTATTAACATTCGGCATACTGATCGCAACAGGCGTGCTGGGTACTTGGTTTATTAAGACGGAAGGCCGAAGAGTATGGCAGCAAGCACAACAGCAGATGCAAGCTGGACAAGTCCCAGGGCACACCTTGCTGGAGGGCTTATGCGTACTCATCGGTGGGATATTGCTTATTGTACCGGGATTTATTTCGGATATCTTAGGAATCACGTTGCTTCTCCCCATCACTCGACCCTTATATCGCATTTATATGTATCGTTGGCTCGAACGTAAAGTTCGCAGTGGCAAATTCACGATTCGCCGAGGACCAAACGGACATTAGGACGAAGTTATCGCCTGCCGTATTTAATGTATTTTCCAATATCGCGAAATACATTAGCACGCTGGCAGGCGGTAATAACGACAAGAGTAATGGGGCCAAGGATAAGACCAAAAATTCCGAATAGTTTAAGCCCAACGAACATCGCAATTAGGGTAGGCAGCGGATCCAATCCTACACTCGAGGCAAGCACCTTAGGCTCGATGAATTGCCTAGCAATCAATATGATCCCGTATAAGATCGCAAGTCCGGTCCCAAGCTGCCAATCCCCGCTAAGAAAGGTATATGCGATCCAAGGGACCATGGCCGCACCTACACCTAAGTAAGGTAATAAGTCTATGAAGCCTATGAAAAGACCGATCGATAAGGCATTTTCCACTCGGAGTATTAATAATCCAAGGATGACTACAACTGTCGTAATAGAGATCATGATGAATTGTGCCCTCAAGTAACCAAATAGGGCGTATTGCAAACCTTTCCACACCGACCCTGCTCTTCGTACCATCGTGTTTGGAAACCATGCCTGCAAACGGAGCATATAGCGGTTCCAATCCTTGCTAATGAAGAAGGATGCAAGTAAAACAACGATTGTAATCGTAGCGACGAAGGGCAATGAATAGAGAATGCTCACGATTCCGTTAAAGAAGAGACTAATTAGACCGGTACCTGCATGCGTAATCGCTTGCGCTGTGTCTGAGAGGCTGTTGTTAATGGTCTCTTTATAGTTGGGATTTTGGATATAGAATTCATTGATCCGATCAATCAAATTTTGAATATCCGGTCTGGACAATAGATTGTTAAATGACTGTTCCACCCATATCACTATGTTCTGCAACGAGCCAGAAAGATTCATTATTTCTTCAACTAATCGCATCACCAGTGCCGATAGGATTGTGATCATGATGGAAGTGAACAGCAATAGGGTAAAGCTGACCGCTAGCCATCGTGGAAAGCGCGCACGACGGTGTAACAAGTTCACAAGTGGATTTAGGGCATAAGCAAGCAGCCAACCTAGTAGGAATGGATAAATAAGTGGGAAAGATAACCACAACAATATAACGACACCGAATAAAAATGCTGAGATGAGAAGAAGACGCATGATTTGACCGCCGATTTTCCGATCCACAACAATCAACCTCTTTTCAGTGCGGCTTTCATTTAACATCAATTTAACGTTTCGTTAACGTCTAGTTTACAATTGACCAACATAATGGAAGAGACAAGTTCTACAAGTCGATTATTGTAAGTTCCAGTCGCTTGCATGAGGAATAGGGGGAAGCAAAGTGTCTAGCGCCAAAAAGTACATTAATCGGGATTTAAGTTGGTTAGAGTTCAATAGACGTGTGCTTGAGGAAGCCGAGGATGCGGGAACACCTCTGCTAGAGCGATTCCAGTTTCTGTCCATTGTGCAAAGCAACCTAGATGAGTTTATGAGCGTTAGGGTCGCAGGATTACAAGCTCAGAGTAAAACTGGTTATTTAAAAACAGATTTTACGGGCTATACCCCTCAAGGCTTAATTAAACGTCTGATGAAACGGACAACACGAATGGTTCGGGATCAGTATCGGACGTACCGTGAGCTCTTGCGTTTACTTACGAAGGAAGGTGTTACACTTACGACCTTTCGTGATTTAAACGAGGAGCAGCAAGCGTCGATGACGGATTATTTTAAGCGAATTATATATCCTGTACTTACTCCGATGGCGGTTGATCAGAGCCGTCCTTTTCCTTTATTGCATAGTAAAGAGCTTTATTTAGCTGTAATACTGAAGCAAGAGGAGATGAGCTTGGAAGAGGATGAGAAGAAAACCTTCTGCGCCATTGTTCAAGTGCCCTCCATTCTTGCCCGTACAGTTGTTGTTCCAGGACGCAGAAACAGCAGAAAGCTGTCTTACTTACTGTTGGAAGACCTAATTAAGGAGCACATTGGCCTGTTGTTTAGCGGATATCGGAATGAGGCCGTTCATGCTTTCCGTGTTACACGTAATTCAGATTTGGCATTAAACGAAGAAGGCGTGGAGGATTTACTTCAGGAAATTGAGAAGGAGCTGCGCCGACGTCGGCGTGGTCTGCCAGTCAGACTTGAAGTGGAGAAAGGGATCCATCCGGACGCGTTAGAGCTCTTGAGTGAAGAGCTGGAGCTTGAGGATGATATGTTCGATGAAATTGATGGACCCTTGGATCTTGGGTTTCTTTCGAAATTCGTGGGAATGCTGCCGAATTATGATCATCTCAGATACGCTAAGTACGAGCCTGTCTATCCTGCTGAATTCGACGAAGCGGAGGATATGCTATCTGTTCTTCGAGAGAAGGATGTTCTAGTCTATCATCCTTATGAATCATTCGAGGTCGTTAATGATTTTATCTTGGAGGCTGCGGCGGATCCGAACGTCATGGCAATCAAAATGACGTTATATCGAGTGAGCGTTAACTCGGTGCTCATTCAAGCGTTGGCGAGTGCCGCTGAGTCGGGTAAGCAAGTTACCGTAGTTGTAGAGATCAAGGCTCGGTTCGATGAAGCTCGTAACATTGCGTGGGCACGTCAGCTTGAGAAAGCGGGCTGTCACGTCGTATACGGCTTAGTTGGCCTAAAGACGCATGCTAAGATCACATTAGTCGTGCGCAGAGAAGCAGACACATTACGAAGGTACGTTCATGTTGGAACGGGGAATTATAATGAAAATACAGCTCGCTTATATACGGATGTAGGGTTGTTTACTAGCCATCCGGATATTGGAGCGGACGCTACCGCTTTATTCAATGAGATGACAGGTTATTCGACTCCCCATCAATGGTCCTCGTTTGCTGTTGCACCCATTGGCTTAAAGCCGAAGCTATTCGAGTTGATAGATAGAGAAATTGGGCATGCATTAGCAGGACGTCAGGCTAGAATAGTAGCGAAGATGAATTCGCTATCGAATCAATCGATGATCGATAAGCTTTACGAAGCTTCACAAGCGGGAGTAACGATCGAGCTGATCGTACGAGGAGTATGCTGCTTACGGCCAGGAGTGCCAGGATTGAGTGATAATATTAGGGTCATTAGTATCGTGGACCGTTATCTTGAGCATGCGAGAATACTTTCTGTAGCTGGAGGTGGAGAGGCTGAGGTTTATCTTTCAAGCGCAGATTGGATGACACGTAATTTAAGTCGGCGTGTAGAATTAATGTGTCCCGTGTATGATCAGGGACTTCGCCTCATGCTAATGAATGTGCTGCACATGAACTTACAAGATAATGTTAAAGCGCATGAGCTGCAATCGACCGGCACCTATCAGCGGGTCACAAACCAGAACCTTCCGCTGCGCAGTCAATTTGAAGCAGCGGATATTCCGCTCTGGAAATCGATTGCAACAGCGATAAAGTAAGGTGAAAAAGAATTGGGACTTATCTTATTCGGACAGAAAGTTCGGGGGTAACGCCCCAATTCTTTTTGATTTCTTTGGCTATATTCTCTACTTCCATCTGCTCAACGGGAAGCGGATGTCCGACGTCAGCAATCAATTGTAGCTTATTCCCGATCATGGATAGCTCTAGTGAGGTTATCGCTTGGGATTCACTTCTATCCAATGCGGCTGCAAGCTGTAATAAAGAGCCGAGCTTGGTAATAATCTCGAAGTCGCCTTCAAGGAGCATGGACCGATAAGGAGCAATTTTTCGTCTTAAAGGATTCACTCCACGATAGGAGGCAATAGCTGCGGTCAAAACCATATCTCGGTGGGATAATCCGTTCCAATTCGTATGTAACAGCATGTAAAAGGTGTGATCTGCGCTGTCATTGAAGTCTATGACAGACCCAATTCTAAACAATCGTGCAGCAGCTTCCAATAAGCGGCGAGAATTCCCTACCATCTTGGTGTTGGAAGAAAGCTGGTCGTATAAGGTTAAGGCTAATCGGCGTACTTGCAGAAGGTGCTCATCAGGCGCAACTGGATATAAAGCGGTTAGATTGCGTATGCTTTCTTCCAGTACTCCATCTTCAGAGCTCGATTGGAGATTAGGAAGACAGGTTTCGTAGAACAGTCCGTCACGTAAGCCTGTACCACATACAACTAACCTGGAGGTCTGACTTTGTTGCATCACTCCGAGGAGTACGGCTAGTCCTGGGACGATAACGTCACCACGGTCTTTAGATAACCCAGGGAGCTTTCGTCTTTGGTCAACGGGAATGTCAGCCAAGCTACTGAGCGTTGAAGAGAGCTCAGGAATTTCTAGCTCATATCCGTGCAGATGAGGGAAGGGGTAATTCGATTCACGTTGCCGCAGCTTGGCTAATGCGCGAACCGTACCGCCTAAGCCAATCAGAGGCAATCCTGGAAAATCGGAAATCCACTTTTCTTTACTTAGTAGACGGCAAACCTCTGATTGAATATCCAATTGAACAGACGGTAATACAGGTCCATCACCGAGCGCATATTTCGTGGAAATATTGACGCAACCGATAGGGAAGGAGACGGCGGATACGATCTTCCTATTTTGGATTAAGGTGATTTCAGTGCTTCCTCCACCGATATCGACGATATAACAGTCCGCAAGAGTAAGGCTATTGAGCATGGCTAAACTGCCAATGCGAGCCTCATCTTCGCCAGACAATATTTCTACAGTTATTCCGGTAGAGGTAAATAGTCGATCAATAATGCTGTCTCGGTTTATAGCTTGCCGAATCGCTGCAGTTGCAACTGCGCGAATGCTCCCAGCTCCATGCTTTTGGCAGATGTGCTTAAAGTGATTAAGCACTTCAACGAGCTCATCGACGGCTTCTGCCGGCAATGCACCTTCTGCATTCATTCGTTGACTTAGTCGAGCCGGCCAGCGACCTTGATCGACAACACGATAAGCTCCGTTATCCGACATCTGGTACACAGAAAGTCTCACGGTGTTGGATCCAATATCGATAATTCCTGTCATTTGATTTAATCTTGTGGGCATGAAGTTAACCTCCAGCAGTGCGAACGTTTCGTATCATTGTATCACAAAATACTTCTTCGAATAATTAAGACGTTCAAGCAAATGTATAATGTTACCAAAGTTATCAAGAACGAAATGTTATGGTGTCGATAAAACAATTTAATACCCCAATCGGTTCCATTCCCCTTAAAAATCGATTATCATTAGAAAAGGTCAAAAATAGTTAAGTTATTCGTGGTTTGCGATCATTTCTGAGCCGAGAGAGCTTAATGCTCTTGCGCAGACTTATCTTGACATCATTCGGTAGCTCGTCAGACAAGCCGATTGATCTGAATTTTTCGGACAAAGGAGAGAGAAAATATGACAGCAACTAAAGGTCTTGAAGGTATCGTAGCGGCGAAATCGTCGATTAGCTCCATTATTGACGGAATCTTGACATACCAAGGCATCAACATCGATGAGCTAGCGGAGCAAGCATCATTCGAAGAAGTCGCATACTTACTATGGCATGGTAAGCTTCCTACTCAGGCGGAGTTGGACGGGCTTATTGCTGAATTTGGACAATATGCTTCTATACCTGAGGAAGTTATCGCAGGCTTGCGTTTATATCCGAAAGGAAGCAATTCAATGGCTGCGCTGCGTACAGCAGTATCCAGTCTTGCGTTGTATGATAGTGAAGCTAATGATATGAGCAACGAAGCGAATTACCGTAAAGCCGTTCGACTGCAGGCACAATTGCCAACAGTAGTCGCTGCTTTTGCACGTATTCGTGAAGGTAAAGAGCCGATTGCACCGAAAAAGGGTGTAGGCATCGCTCAAAACTTCCTATACATGTTAACTGGTGAAGAGCCAGCACAAGTCGCTATCGAAGCGATGGACAAGGCACTCGTACTACATGCTGACCATGAGCTTAACGCTTCAACGTTCGCGGCTCGTGTAACGATTGCAACTCTTTCTGATATTTATTCCGGTGTAACATCGGCGATCGGTGCTTTGAAAGGCCCATTGCACGGTGGTGCAAATGAAGCGGTAATGGTTATGCTTGATGAAATCGGTTCGTTAGCAAATGTAGAGCCGTACATTCAAAACAAGCTAAACAATAAAGAAAAAGTAATGGGCTTTGGTCACCGCGTATATAAAAATGGTGATCCTCGTGCGAAGCATTTGATGCAAATGTCCCGTCAGCTTGGTGAGTTGAAGGGTGACATGACATTGTATGAGATGTCCATCAAGATCGACGATCTCATTACTAGTCAAAAGGGTTTGAAGCCGAACGTAGATTTCTACTCTGCTTCTTGCTATACCATGCTCGGAATTCCGCGCGATCTGTTCACGCCAATCTTCGCGATTAGCCGCGTATCCGGCTGGACTGCACATATATTGGAGCAATATCAAGATAATCGTTTAATCCGTCCACGTGCTGAGTACGTTGGACCATTAGACCAGCATTACGTACCAATCGGCAAGCGCGGCTAAATGAAAAGTTGTTGCCGGCGGATTGACTCCATTGCCATGTTGCAGGGGCGATTCGCCGGTTCTTTGCGAGAAAAAAACAAATATAAATCTAAAGGAGTCAACAAAAATGAAACTCGAAAAATTCGCAGCACCTACTTCCGGTGAAAAAATTACAGTAGAAAACGGTATTCTTAACGTTCCTAACAACCCGATCATCCCTTTTATCGAAGGTGACGGTACTGGCCGTGATATCTGGAAAGCTTCCAAGCGCGTTCTTGACGCAGCTGTTGAGAAAGCTTATAAAGGCGAAAAGAAAATCGAATGGTACGAAGTATTTGCTGGCGAAAAAGCATTCAACGAATACGGCGAGTGGTTGCCTGCTGATACTTTGACTGCTATCCGTGAAATGATTATTGCAATTAAAGGACCTTTGACAACGCCTATCGGCGGCGGTATCCGTTCATTGAATGTAGCGCTTCGTCAAGAGCTTGATCTATATGTTTGCTTGCGTCCTGTACGTTACTTCGATGGCGTGCCATCCCCGGTTAAACGCCCTGAGCTTGTAGATATGGTTATTTTCCGTGAAAATACAGAAGATATCTATGCAGGTATCGAGTATCAATCCGGTTCAGCTGAAGTTAAAAAAGTACTTGAGTTCCTTCAGAAGGAAATGGGCGTTAACAAAATCCGTTTCCCTGAAACTTCTGGTATCGGTATTAAACCCGTTTCCGAAGAGGGTTCCAAACGTCTCGTTCGCGCGGCTATCGAATATGCAATCAAACACGGCCGTAAGTCCGTTACACTCGTTCATAAAGGTAACATCATGAAATATACAGAAGGCGCGTTCAAAAACTGGGGTTATGAAGTGGCTGAACAAGAATTCGGAGATAAAGTATTCACATGGTCCGAATACGACATCATTAAAGCAGAAAAAGGCGAAGAAGCAGCTAATGCAGCTCAAAAAGCAGCTCTTGATTCCGGTAAAATCCTTGTTAAAGACGCTATCGCTGATATCGCATTGCAACAAGTTCTTACTCGCCCAACTGACTTCGATGTAATCGCAACATTGAACCTGAACGGTGACTACCTGTCTGATGCACTAGCTGCACAAGTTGGTGGTATCGGTATCGCTCCAGGCGCTAACATCAACTACTTGACTGGACATGCTATCTTCGAAGCTACTCATGGTACTGCTCCTAAATACGCTGACAAAGACGTTGTAAACCCAGGTTCCGTAATCTTGTCTGGTGTTATGATGCTTGAGCACCTTGGCTGGTTGGAAGCTGCAAATCTTATCTACAGCGGTTTGGAAAAATCCATCAACAAAAAAGTTGTAACTTACGACTTTGCTCGTTTGATGGAAGGCGCTACTGAAGTTAAGTGTTCTGCGTTTGCTGACGAACTCATTAAGAACTTCTAGAAATTCTTACTTCCCCTCGCCGGGGAGGCTTAATATTTAACCTCTTTGTCCCCGTCGCGGGGAGGGCTCAATCCCCCTAAGTCCCCCTTTGCTAAAGGGGGATCCCAAGGGCCTGCTGCCCTCTGGACACCCGCCTTCGTGGAGGGAGGGGCCGACGAGCGGTAGGAGAGGGGCTTGTGCGTGGTGGGCGCACGAATTTCCGATTGATGGAGCCGCCACTTCGTTAGGCGATTCCATCCCCGGAAATTCGACTGCTTGCTGCGAGGGTTTGGCTGGCGAGCTTGCTCCGCGCTCTTAGGCGATAGTGAGGAAGATCAAGAGCCGAGCTGCTCCGCGCTCTTTAAGGTCAAGGGCCGAGCTGCTCCGCGCTCTAAGGTCGAGGGCCGAGCTGCTTCGCGCTCTGTTTGAAAGCTGGAACGCTTGAATAGGTCATAATTGATGTTAAACCCAGCGGCGAATAGCGCTGGGTTTAGTACAAGGAGGATGTATATAATGGCGATTAAACGTGCGAAAATTACGGTTGTCGGTGCAGGATTTACTGGTGCGACTACAGCGCTGATGTTAGCTCAGAAGGAATTGGGAGATGTCGTTCTACTGGACATTCCTCAATTGGAGAACCCTACTAAGGGTAAAGCGCTTGATATGATGGAATCTACGCCTGTACAAGGAATTGATTCTAACATTGTAGGCACTTCTGATTATGCGGATTCTGCTCATTCGGATGTTGTTATCATTACTGCAGGTATCGCGCGTAAGCCTGGTATGAGCCGTGATGATCTTGTGAACACGAATGCTGGAATTGTAAAATCCGTATGTGAGAACATCAAGGCAACTAGCCCGAATTGCTATGTTATCATCCTCTCCAATCCAGTTGATGCGATGACTTATGTAGCGAATAAAGTACTTGGATTCCCGAAAAACCGTGTCATCGGTCAATCTGGGGTTCTAGATACTGCTCGTTACAATACGTTCCTCGCGCAAGAGCTTAACGTATCTGTTGAAGATGTACGAGGTGTTGTTATGGGTGGTCATGGTGACGATATGGTTCCACTAGTTCGTTACACTTCGATCGGGGGTATTCCCGTTGAGAAGCTTCTTCCTAAAGAGCGTATCGATGCAATCGTACAACGCGCACGTGTTGGTGGTGGCGAGATCGTTAACTTGCTAGGAAACGGTAGTGCTTACTATGCACCTGCTGCATCCCTCGTTCAAATGACAGAAGCGATTCTTAAAGATAAGAAACGTATTCTTCCTGTTATTGCGCTTCTTGAAGGCGAATATGGCTATAACAACTTGTTTATGGGCGTTCTTGCTGTATTGGGTGGCGATGGAATTGAGAAGGTTCTCGAAATCGACCTGACGGCCGATGAGAAAGCTGCACTTGAGAAATCTGCTCAATCCGTACGCAATGTGATTCAAATCGTTGAGAACGCATAGTTTTAGTTTTCAACTTACAGGAGAGCCTGAGGGCTCTCTTTTTTTTGCGCTAGCTGAAATGTGACATTTCACACAGCAAAATCATGAAGGATCGGTGTTAATTGGTTCTTTAATGTTTTGTTCGTCCCTTATTTTGTGTATACTGATGAGGGTTGTCATAGTTCGAATATTATTGGAGGGAACGTTAAATGTTAAAAGTGATGTTGTTTTTGCACATAGTCGGTGCGGTTGGCATGGGGATATATGCGATCTTGCCGTTTGTTGTCGGTAAATTCAAACAATTATCAGGTAGTGCGCAAGAAGGATTGGCAAGTGGTCTCATTGCAGGAGGAAGAATTGGTCAATATGCTTTAGTTCTACAGCTTCTTTCTGGTGGATATTTGATTTCCAATATGGGAGACTATTCGGTTGCTTGGATGATAACAATTATTATTATTTTCTTGGCTCTTGGAGCTTTGTCAGGAATCATTCAAGCTCCGCTTAAACGGATTGCTGCTGCATCTGCTAAGGGAGAGAACGCTAGCGCTTCGATTTCCAAGGTACAGACGATGAGCGCGATCATCTTCATCTTGTTTCTTGTCATCATCTGGTTAATGGCAGCACCTTGGTATAAATAATTCGATTCATTGAAAAATATTAAGCAAAAGCCCTTGCCCACAATAATGTGGCAAGGGCTTTTGCTTAATATTTTACGACAGACATGTGCTATAATTCATAAATTACATTTCAAATTGTGCGCTTAGAGGAATAATATGAAAAATAAAGCTCTAGATTTACTAAACCGATATGATAGTGGAATTTGGATTCGTGTACTCGGTTCAGCACTAACGACCATTACCAGCTTCATGATCCGTCCTTTTCTTGTACTTTATCTTTACGATCAACTGGAAGGGTCAATTATCCTGCCGATGATTATCGTAGGTTTGCAGCCCCTTTGTGGCTTGTTCGTAAGCTGGTTCGGTGGGGGCTGGAGTGATCGCTATGGAAGGAAACCGTTAATTTTAATCGCGTTATTTCTCCAAATGTTGTGTATGGTTGGTTATATTTTCGCCGATCAGGTGTGGCAGTATGCCTTGATCTCGATTATTAACGGAATTGGATTTGCATTGTATATGCCGGCAGCCAATGCCCAAATTACGGATATGGTAACCGAAGAGAAACGAGCTGAAGTGTTTGCATTGATGCATACAGCGTTTAATGTCGGGGCTGCTGTGGGACCCGTTCTTGGCTTACTTATGTTTAGCTGGAATCCGTCCGCTGTATTTCTTATTTCCGCTATATCCTTTATACTCTATGGTCTACTAGTCTGGTTTAAACTTCCAGAAACCGCACCGTTGATTAAGGGGGATAAGCAATCCGCATTATCTTCAGCTCATCCAAAACCTAAGTTTTCGTGGGCAAAGCATAAAACGCTAGTATTAATGACTCTATTAAGCCTGCCAGTGGGGCTGTTATACGCACAAGTGGAATCAACCTTTCCGCTGCATCTCCAAACGAATTTTGAACAGTATCGCACGGTACTTGCTGCGCTTCTTACCTTTAATGGAATCATGGTGATCGCTTTGCAAATCTGGATCGCCAAGCGTACGGAAATGATGCCGTCGTATAGGATCATAGGTGGTTCGTATATATTGTTTGCTATCGTTTCCATGGGCTATGGTTATTCGAGTATTATTTTGTGGCTGTTTGTTGCTGAATTTATTTTTACGATCGGAGAGATGATCTTTGGTCCACATATGCAGAAGGCCGTTTCCGTCATGGCACCAAAGGAGCAACGGGGTTTTTATTTTTCTGTGTATGGGACTAGCCAGTTACTATCTCGCGGTCTTGGTCCTATCTTAGGAGGATTGCTGCTCAATTGGAGTAATGGGGAAGTATTGTTTACGGTTTTAGCGGTGTTAATGGCTATTGCTGGGTTTGCCCAGTATCGTGTCGTAAGGAGTTATTCAGCTAAGGCATTAATTGATTAAAATGAAAAACAGAAAGATAAGAAGTGGAACATTTTAGGACTGGAGTACGTTTCAAGGTGGGGGGGATTTTTGTGTTAAAACGTTTTACGATGATTCTTATGAGCTGTATGTTTATTTTGGGTACGTGGATGATTGTAAAACCTGAGAAAGCTTATGCCTGTTCTTGTGCGATGCCTGCTTCTGTGAGTGACGAGATGGACCGGAAAACGGCAATATTTTCTGGGAAAGTCTTGAGTGTGGTTAATCCTGAACAAAAGGAAATTATGTCTAGCGCAGATCCCGTTACGATCACATTTGAAGTGGATACCGTGTGGAAGGGTCAATTAGAGGAGAACACAATCGTGCAAACGGCTGAAAGCTCAGCAAGTTGTGGTTATGATGGATTTGCTGAGAGCTCGGAATACATTGTGTATGCTTATGGGGAGCCAGATAAGCTAGAAACGGGTATGTGTGAAAGAACAAAGCTATTAGACGATGCTAGTGAAGATCTAACAGCACTCGGTAAAGGATATGCACCTAACAAGACGACAGGGAGTCAAGGAAGCTCGGAACCAAGTGAAACAGACGGTTCAAGCGGCACTCCAGTCGCTGGGGATAACAGCAATTCAATCGTGAGTTCTGAAAGTTCATACATCATTCCGCTAGTGGGCCTTGTTATTATTATAGCTTTTGTGTTCATGTTATTTACCTTCAGAAGAAGGAAGTCATAACAATTCTCGAAAAGGTTATGTTTTTACATTGACAGTAAATGTAAATCCTGATAATCTCGTGGTAAGAACATAAAGGCAATGTAACCTTCGGGTTCAACCTCGCTGAGAAGTGAGGTTGGGCCCTTTTTTGCATTTCCTAAAATCAGAGGAGGATTCTTATGTCGAGGAAAGATTTGTTGCTTCAGAGGCTCGATGAAATTGGCTTGTCGCTCGAACGAAATGGTGGAGCTCATTTATTGTTAGGGCTAGGTTCTGTTGGCGTAGAGATGGATAGGATTGATGAGTACTCAGATTTGGATTTCTATGTCATTGTGATGCCGGGTCAGAAATCACGATATTTGGATCAGTTGGATTGGCTTGAGGAGGTGCATCCTTTAGCTTATTCTTTTAGAAATGCGAGTGTAGGTTATAAAATTTTATTCGAGGATGGCATTTACGGGGAATATGCGATATTCGAGGAAAGTGAGATGGCGAGTAGCTCGTATTCAGAAGGTAGAATCGTATGGAAGGAACCCTCATACACGAATGTGGGTATTTCGAAATCATCGAAACAGGAACCTAGCTTAAGAAAGGCTTCCTTGGAACATCCTCTGAATGAAGCTTTAACAAATCTATATGTGGGACTTGGTCGTTATGCTAGGGGAGAAAAGTTATCTGGGATGCGTTTTGTGCAAGGGTATGCAGTGGACAGTATCCTATCTGTGCTCCACCTTCTGGAGCAAGAGGTGGAATACTTTCCAGATCAATTCGGGAATGAGAGGCGATTAGAGAAGAGGCATCCACAGTTTGCAGAGAGAATTGGAGATATGCTTCAGGGATACGATCATGTTCCCGAATCTGCGCTTTGTATTTTGAACTACTTGGAAGACGTTTATCCTGTAAATAAAAGACTAAGTGACGAGATACGGACCTTGGTTAATCAATTCCAGTAGTCGAAATTTGATTTCCCCGGAAATGTGGCCTTGTTCGGACTGACTAATAAGGCCACATTTCCTTAACACAACTACATGCGATGGACAGAGTATTTGTATGTTTCAATTCCCTTAGCTTTATTTTGCTTACAGCTTCAAAGTGGCAAGTCTTCTTGCTCGATTTCGGCTAGCTCGTCAATCGTTCTCTCGAAACCAGGAGCCAGATGAGTGAGGAACCATTCGACCTCAGGCATGTCCAGCTTTCTTAGCTTTTCTTCGCTTTGGCGACGTGCGGTTGCGAATTCACGATTTCCTGCTGACATTTCACTTATGCATTTCAAATAAGCATCGAGTAGATCGGCAGCTTTCAATATTTTATCCAACTCAGGATTTACAGGTTTGCGATTCAGTAATGGGCGATAGCTTTCTCTAAGCTCTAAAGGTACGGTCGCCAGTAGTCGTTCGGCAGCAAGAGCCTCAATTTCGCGGAAATTAGCTAAAATATGTGGATTATGATGTTTGACGGGTGTCGGAATATCTCCCGTAAACACTTCTGTGGCATCATGGAATAAAGCATAGGTAACTACTTCATCCGGATTGATATCGCGCTTGAATATTTCCCGTGCAATACTACCTAGAGCATGGGCGATGAGTGCGACATGATACGAGTGCTCTGCAACATTTTCCGGAGTGGTGCTCCGCATAAGACTCCATCGTTCGATATATTGTAACCGATACAAGTATGCTAAATAATGATTTGCCATGAATAGGACTCCTTTTCTCTCACCGCTTGCCTATATGATATTATATAATGGATAAGGAACAACGAACAGAGAGGGGATTTAGCATTCATGATATCAGCATTTGAACAGAGCATGTACAAACTTATAGTAGAAACCTCTACTAATCTTCCCGCGGATGTACGCCGTACAATAGCCGCTGCACGTGAGGCGGAAGATCGCGCTACACGCGCTGGACTATCCCTATCCACTATAGCCTTGAATATCGAGATGGCGGAGAGTAACGTTTCCCCCATTTGCCAAGATACCGGTATGCCGACTTTCGTCGTACATACTCCTGTAGGTGCTAATCAAATCATTATGAAACAAGAGATTAAGAATGCAATTGCTAGAGCGACCAAAGATGGCAAGCTCCGGACGAATTCAGTAGATTCTTTGACAGGGTCCAACACGGGCGACAATCTTGGGCCTGGAACACCGGTCATTCACTTTGAGCAGTGGGAACGTGATGAAATCGATGTTCGTTTAATTCTCAAGGGCGGTGGATGTGAAAATAAAAACATTCAATATAGCTTGCCATGTGAGATTGAAGGCTTAGGTAAAGCGGGTCGAGATCTCGATGGAATCCGCAAATGCGTTCTTCATTCGGTATATCAAGCCCAAGGACAAGGCTGTAGTGCAGGCTTCATTGGTGTTGGAATCGGCGGAGACAGAACGACAGGTTATGAGCTGGCTAAACAGCAGCTGTTCCGCCAGGTTGAAGATGTTAATCCCATTCCGGAGCTTCAGCAGCTTGAGGAATATATTTTGGATAAGGCGAATCAGCTTGGCATTGGCACAATGGGATTCGGTGGTAATGTGACGCTTCTCGGTTGTAAAGTGGGCGTTAATAATCGCTTGCCAGCTAGCTTCTTTGTTTCTGTTGCTTACAATTGCTGGGCATACCGTCGTCAAGGTGTGTTATTAGATGGTTCCACGCACGAGATTGAAAGCTGGATTTATGAGGGTGGCTCAGCAGTTTCAATGGCGGAAGCCGCAGTAGATTCATCTGAAGAAGCTGCTGAAGTTGCCAAGCCTAAAGAAATTGTTCTTCAAATGCCATTGTCAGAGGAAGACGTTCGTGCATTGAAGGTTGGAGACGTCGTTATCCTTAATGGTGAAATGCATACCGGACGTGATGCTCTTCATAAGCATTTGATGGACCACGATGCTCCGATTGATTTGAATGGCGGGGTTATCTACCATTGCGGACCAGTTATGCTTAAAGATGATGCGGGCTGGCATGTTAAAGGAGCAGGACCAACAACAAGCATCCGTGAAGAGCCTTACCAAGGTGACATTATGAAAAAGTTCGGTCTTCGTGCAGTTATCGGTAAAGGTGGCATGGGTCCGAAAACACTTGCTGCTCTGCAAGAACATGGCGGCGTCTATTTGAATGCAGTAGGTGGAGCAGCCCAATACTATGCGGAGTGCATCAAGAACGTTAATGGAGTGGACTTCTCGGAGTTCGGAATTCCGGAAGCGATGTGGCATTTGCAGGTTGAAGGCTTTGCGGCGATTGTAACGATGGATTCGCATGGTAACAGCTTGCATGCCGACGTAGATAAGGATTCCAAAGAAAAGCTTGCGCAGTTCAAAGATCCTGTATTTGTATAGAACTAAAGGAGCCATTATCCATCCATGTCTAAATTCCGCTTAAAATTAACTGGCCTGTTCATGATAATGATTGGTATTTCCGTGCTTGCTGCCGGATTATTGATGGGCAATTCCTATCAGAAAAATCATCAAGAAGCTTTACGTGATCATATGATTCGGGAATTGCATGTCTTGAACGCTGCGGCACCTTGGCCACATATGGATGATGAAGCTGAGCAAAGCTCATATTTACAAAGGCAAGCGAAACGATTTAATGAAATCGCAGGCATGCGAGTGACCTATATTAATTTAGATGGCCGGGTCATGGGAGACTCCGATCATGATCCAGCGACGATGGACAATCATCATGATCGCAAGGAAATACAGCAAGCACTTCTTGAAGGTACGGGAAGTAGTATTCGTCATAGTGATACTTTGATGCAAAATATGATGTATGTGGCGATTAAGGTAAACTCGGAGACGAATGATGCGAAGCAAGGCATCATTCGATTAGCCATGAGTTTAGGTGATATTGAGAGTAGCTTGAACAATATGTGGCTCGCCTTAATATTCGGGTTATTCCTGTTGTTCGCAGTTGCTGGAGTTGTGAGTTATCGCGTTGCGCTTAGTGTTACTCGTCCGTTGGAGCGAATGACGTCTGCTGCTAAAAGGATGGCCAACATGGATTATGCCATTCGTGTTCCTGAAGGCGGCAGGGACGAAATGGGCGAGCTTGCACGCGCACTTAATGCAATGGCTGGGAGCCTTCAAGAGCAGCTGGATGAAATTCGTCAAAATGGGACAAGGCTACAAAGTGTCGTGGATAATATCTTAAGTGGAGTTGTTATGATTTCCCACGATGGAATTATTACTTTGTACAATCGCGAGGCAGAGCAGTTGCTCGGAAGTACTGTTCGAGAGCGAGTTGGGCGGAGCTATACGGAAATTCGTCAGCATTTCGAGCTCGTCGCGCTTATACGGGAAGCTATAAATAATCCAGTATCCGTTCATGAAGAGCTAACGGTTTATTATCCAGAAGAGCGTCTACTCGAAATCAACATTGTTCCAATGACAATGAGTGGGGAAGATGAGCTCGGAATACTGCTTGTTCTTCAGGACGTGTCTGCTATTCGCCGATTAGAGCGAATGCGGAGTGAGTTCGTCGCCAACGTGTCGCATGAGCTCAAGACGCCGGTTGCTGCTGTCAAAGGCTTTGCAGAAACATTGTTGGCAGGAGCCATGAATGATCCTGAAACGGCGAAATCCTTCCTTACGATTATCCAAGACGAGAGTGATCGGTTAAATCGTTTGATTGGAGATATTCTAGAGTTATCCAAAATTGAATCAAGACGCTCGCCCCTACAATTCACGCCTATTGATTTGCCGATGTTCTTGGGGCGGATGACGGAATTGCTATCTGCTGAAGCAGCCAAAAAAGAAATTTTATTGGACGTTCAGGTGGATGAAGGTTTATTCCTTGAAGCGGATGAGGATCGTCTTGGTCAAATATTGATGAATCTCATTCAAAACGGGATTAATTATACCCCTGAAGGTGGTAAGGTCAAAGTTCGAGCGGAAATCATTGAGGCGGATGATGATGAGGAAGAACTTGTGAGGATTATCGTATCCGATACGGGGATTGGTATTCCGAAGAAAGATATTCCACGGGTGTTCGAGCGGTTCTATCGAGTGGATAAGGCTCGTTCACGTAGTTCAGGCGGTACAGGTTTAGGATTGTCTATTGTTAAACATTTGACCGAGCTGCATCATGGGACAATCAGAGTAGAAAGCACGGTAGGCGTAGGTTCGCAGTTTATTTTGGAGTTACCGCTGCTGCAGCCGTAAGGTGTGAATTGACGATTTTACGCTGCGTTAACAATTACATGATGTTGCGTTTACAGTGGTATGATAAAACTAACAAGAAGAGCCAAATAGGCAGGACTGTCTGCTAGACCGGAGGAACTCATGTCATGTCGGACAAAGTACTGATTATCGAAGATGAACCGACACTTGCTCGTCTCGTAACATATAATCTCTCACAAGAGGGGTATGAGACGGAAGTTGTGGGGAACGGTGCGGAAGGACTTCATAAGGCGATCCATGATCATTACGCCATTATTTTTCTGGATTTGATGCTGCCTGGTATGAATGGATTTGAAGTACTGCAAAAGCTGCGTCAAAATGGAGTCAAAACGCCTGTCATAATTCTGACTGCGAGAAATGCAGAGGAAGAAGTGGTGCAGGGGCTTAAGCTCGGTGCAGACGATTATATTACAAAGCCTTTCGGGGTGGCAGAATTGCTTGCCCGAACATCTGCTGTTCTCAGGCGGTCGCGCAATGAAGAGAGTATGCCTTCTAAAGCTTCAGCTGGAGATAAAGTCATTACAATCGGTGATCTTCAGATTTTCCCTGACAAATATGAGGTGTTTTCCAACGGGCAATGGATCACGTTACGCCCTAAGGAGTTTGAGGTGCTACTCTATTTAGCGGAAAGACCGGGGATTGTGATCACTCGGGATGATCTGATGAACGTCGTATGGGGCTTCGATTATATTGGGGGCCAACGTACGGTAGATGTACATGTTAGCTCACTTCGTAAGAAGCTTGAGCTTAACCAACAAACGGTACAAATCGACTCGATTCGCGGAGTCGGCTACAAGTTATTCATTAACCGTAAGACAAGCTCACCTAGCCGATAGGACTTATAACAGCTCACCCAGCAAATTGTTGGGTGAGCTGTTGTTTGTGTAGTGATATATTGCGAGGGCAGTGAACTGGCGAACCCAGTGACCCCGGCGAGCTCGGCAAACCCAGCGTACCCAGCGTACCCAGCGTACCCAGCGTACCCAGCGTACCCAGCGTACCCAGCAGACCCAGCAGACCCAGCAGACCCAGCAGACCCAGCAGACCCAGCAGACCCAGCAGATCCAGCAGACCCAGCAGGCCCAGCAGACCCAGCAGACCCAGCGTACTGGCGGACGAACCCGGTGAACTGTCGAATCCAGCGTGCTCAGCGAACTGACGGAACCTATTCGATGAAGAAGTCCGATTGGTTTACTTGATATCTTACAATTCTTGATGTGCCAGTTTGAAGAGGCGTCATTAATCCTTTGAGTACTAGGGAACGGAGGTGCTTTGCAGCGGTTTTCCTATGTATTCCTAAAGTAGTAGAAGTGAGTGAAGGGGTTAAAGGTTGTTCTATCATGCAGCCCAATCTATAGATTGTTTTCTCGATTGAAGATGTTTGGATGCTCTGTATAGGTTGAGACCCGCTTAATTTCCCGAGAAGTTGTTGTATGATTTGTTGGCAGCGACGCGGCTTTTCCATAATATCATCAAATGAAAACCGTAGAACGATCCAACCATCAATGACAAGATGATTTTGACGCATGAGGTGATCTGCGAACTGTGAGCGGTTTACATCACGCCAATGTGTTCCATAGCTATCGATTTCAATACAGATTCTATAGCCCTCGGTAATAAAGGCAAAATCGAGGTATCTCCATCCATCTTTGAAATCTTTGACTTCAAATTCAGCATGCAAACTTGTGAAATGACCAAAGGATGGCCACCACACATTTGAAATAAACATTTTCTCAGCATGATTGGATACTTCCGTTAATCTTCTCTTACGTTCACCTTTACTCGATTTCCTCTGATTGTCCATCCATGCTGTATATGACGTTTCGAAACCCTCATTACCTCTAACTGATTCATATGCATTCATTAACTGTTCCACCTTATCAATAGGATAAAATACAAAAGCCGCCCAATCCGGAATTGCTTCCAGAGAGAGCGGCGTGTGCTTCACGACCGATGATTAATTTGTTTATATGGAGAAATTAGCATAGTTTTTCGAGAATTACAAGAAAAAAATTGAAAAAAAACCAGTATTACAGATTTATTGTGCTTGGTGAAGGCCAAAAAAGTGCCTTGGCGGAGCGAGAAGTTGAGTTTGTTGGGAGCGAAGGCCAAAAAAGTGCCTTGGCGGAGCGGGAAGTTGAGTTTGGCGGGAGCGAAGGCCAAAAAAGTGCCTTGGCGGAGCGGGAAGTTGAGTTTGTTGGGAGCGAAGGCCAAAAAAGTGCCTTGTCGGAGCGGGAAGTTGGGTTTGGCGGGAGCGAAGGCCAAAAAAGTGCCTTGGCGGAGCGGGAAGTTGGGTTTGGCGGGAGCGAAGGCCAAAAAAGTGCCTTGGCGGAGCGGGAAGTTGGTTTGTGCGGAAGCGAAGGCCAAAAAAGTGCCTTGGCGGAGCGGGAAGTTGAGTTTGTTGGGAGCGAAGGCCAAAAAAGTGCCTTGGCGGAGCGGGAAGTTAAGTTTGTTGGGAGCGAAGGCCAAAAAAGTGCCTTGGAGGAGCGGGAAGTTGAGTTTGTTGGGAGCGAAGGCCAAAAAAGTGCCTTGGCGGAGAGGAAGTTGAGTTTGTTGGGAGCGGAGGCTAAAAAAGTGCCTCCGCCTTCGCGCGTAGCTGCTACCGCGTCAGAGAGAGGGGGAGTTGGCTTCCCTCTCCTTAATTGCGTCCCCAGGCAAGCATCTTGCGTTGGAATTCTTTTGGCGAGCAGCCATTGAAGCGTTTGAACATTTTGTAGAAGTGGGCCATGTTCGCCATACCGATCTGGTCGCCGATTTCGGTGACGCTCATGTCACGGGTGAGTAGGAGCTGCTCCGCTCGTTTGATTTTGCGAAAATTAACATATTCTGTAAAGGAAAGACCCATAATTTTTTTGAAAAATTTTACGAAGTAGTAGTAGCTCATGTTGGCAAGCCCGCATGCATCCTCTACCGTAATCCGATCTTCAATATGAGACTCGACAAAGTCTAATACTGGCTTAAGTCGAATTCGTTCTACTCGATCTTGGTCGGCTAACAAACCGCGGTTGTCGTTACGAATAAGAATGAGCAGCAGCTTCTTAATCAGCATATTAACTGCTAGCTCGTAACCGCTTTCCTTATTAATAGCTTCTTGATGAATTTCACGAATGCATTCTGAAGCCGCATCACGGGCTTCCATGTTCTCACGAAAAATATAGTTCATAGCGCTGAGAGGTACTTTAGTTTCATTAAAATATTGCAGATAAGGAATAGTGCTTTGATCGAAGTAAGTTTTGAGATCAAATTGTAGAACGATATAGTTTAATAGGCCGCCTGGGTTATGATCACGATGTAGCTGCGAGTTGCCAAGAATAACGATATCTCCAGCTTGCATCGAGTAAGTCTCATCGCTAAGATCTACATTTAGCTGTCCGCTCTGAACAAGTAGCAATTCGCACTCGGGGTGATAGTGCCAACCAATATTACTACCTGAGCCACCTCGCGTCGTCTGCCAGATTTTCAGAGACAGCAGCGGATTCTCGTACTCAATCATTTCTCTGACTGCTTGCATGGGTGGACCCCCCTTAGCTAAGAACCTATGTTAATAATTTCTCAAATGAATGACAAAATCGCATACTATCCTTGCACCTGAGCGAATGGGAATTCTGACAAAGTATGATAAACTTAATTGTAGAATGAATACTGAAAACCTGCAAGGAGGACAAGCATTTTGGCAAATGTTAATGTAGGAATGATCGGATGTGGCGGGATTGCAATGGGTAAACATTTACCAGCACTCGCCAAAATCCAAGAAGCGCAAGTGGTAGCTTTCTTCGATGTAGCACCAGACCGAGCACATGACGCCAAAAATAAATTCGGCACTCATGATGCTAGGGTTTACCACGATGTATATGATCTATTGCGTGACCAGGATGTTCATGTCGTTCATGTTTGTACGCCTAATGATACTCATGCCGAAATCTCTATTGCTGCGCTCGAAGCAGGTAAACATGTACTCTGTGAAAAACCAATGGCCAAGACGGCAGACGATGCCCGACGTATGCTTGAAGCATCCGAAAGAACGGGGAAAAAGCTGAGTATTGCTTATCAGAACCGATTCCGTGCGGATAGTCGCTGGCTTCATCAAGCTTGTCGTGCAGGTGATTTGGGTGAAATCTATATCGCCAAAGCTCATGCGGTTCGTCGTCGTGCAGTTCCGACATGGGGTGTGTTTCTTGATTTGGAGAAGCAAGGCGGAGGTCCACTGATCGACATCGGTACTCATGCGTTGGATTTAGCTCTTTGGATGATGGATAACTACGAGCCGAGAACGGTTCTTGGAACGTCATACCGCAAACTTGCGGAGCAAGGAAGCCAAGCGAATTTGTGGGGACCATGGGATCCATCCAATTTCACCGTCGAGGACTCTGCATTTGCCATGATTACAATGAAGAGTGGGGCAACGGTGTGGTTAGAGTCCAGCTGGGCACTTAACACGCTGGATGTAGATGAGGCTAAAGTATCTTTATGCGGGACGAAAGCAGGCGCAGATATGAAGAGGGGCTTGCGTATGAATGGCGAAGAGCATGGTCGCCTATATACACAGGAAATCCAAATGTCTGGTGATTTTGGCGGAAGTCCACCTACGGATGATGCAGCAGAGCAGGAAGCTCGCGCTTGGATTGAAGCGATCTTGCATGATCGGGAGCCTGTCGTTACAGCCAAGCAAGCTTTAGTTGTTCAAGAAATCCTAGAAGCGATATACGAATCTGCAAACAAAGGGCAAGCCATAAGCTTCGTATAATTGTAGTAAATTGTTCGTATATTTGGAGTTAGTAAATGGATACGTTTTCATGTAAAATAGATAAGGAACTTTAATGAACGCGTGTACATGTCACGTGTGTCCAGTAATCATATGATCCCATGGAAAGGTTTGGTGGATAACAAGTGAAATCAGGAGTATTTATCGTATTGTTTAGCCAGCAATCATTCGAAGAGGCATTGGATACCGCAAAAGCGGCAGGGCTGCAGTCCGTAGAAATAGGAACAGGTGCTTTTCCTGGAACAGCGCATGTCAATGCGAAGGAAATAGTGAACGACGATGCTGCAATCCGTCGTATTCGCGATGCAGTTGATTCTCGTGGTTTATCCATTAGTGCACTAAGCTGTCACGGTAATCCGCTTCACCCAGATGCTGCAGTAGCTAAGTCAGATCATGATGACTTCGTGGCTACTGTACAATTGGCGGAGAAGCTTGGTGTAGATACTGTTATCACTTTCTCAGGCTGCCCTGGAGAGTCTCCAAACTCCAAGTACCCATCCTGGGTAACCTGCCCATGGCCACCTGATTTCATTACCGTGCTAGAATGGCAATGGAATGAAATCGCGATTCCTTATTGGAAGGAACAATCTGCATTCCTTCGAAAGCATAACGTTAGAGTTGCGATTGAAGCGCATCCTGGCTTCCTCGTCTACAATACGGAAACAGCATTGCGCCTTCGCGAAGAAGCTGGAGACAATATCGGAGTGAACTTCGATCCGTCCCACTTGTTCTGGCAAGGTATGGATCCGATCGAGTGCGTTAAAGCACTTGGTAAGACCATTTATCATGTTCATGCGAAGGATACGAAGATCGACAAACGTAATACGGCTATTAACGGTGTTCTCGATAATAAGAATTATGGCGATATTCTAAATCGTTCATGGGTATTCCGTACGGTTGGCTATGGCCATGATGACGAGTTCTGGAAAGATCTTGTAAGTACGCTTCGTCTTGTAGGCTATGATGGAACGATCAGCATAGAGCATGAGGATGGCTTAATGAGCGTTAATGAAGGTTTTACTAAAGCTGCTAACTTCCTCAACTCCCTCATATTGAAGGAGAGCGCGGGTGAAATGTGGTGGGCTTAAGTAATAAAAAGGTAAATGTTGGTATGGTTGGGTACAAGTTTATGGGTAAAGCTCACAGCCATGCATATAAAGATGTAGGCATGTTTTTCGATCTGGATGCGGATGTCGTTATGAAGGCAATATGTGGTCGTGACGAGAATGGCGTCAAGGAAGCGGCGGATAAGTTTGGTTGGGAATCATATGAAACCGACTGGCGGAAAATGATCGCACGCGAAGATATCGATTTCGTAGATATCAATGCCCCAAGTGATGCTCATAAAGAGATTGCTCTCGCCGCTATCGCTGCAGGAAAACATGTTTTCTGTGAAAAGCCGTTAGCACTGAGTTTGGCTGACGGTCGAGAAATGCTGGCTGCTGCCGAGAAAGCAGGAGTTAAGCATGCGGTCTGTTTTAACTACCGCTTCTTACCCGCAGTACAATTAGCCAAACAAATTATTGATGAAGGCCGATTAGGTGAAATTCATCATTATCGTGCCACTTACTTACAGGATTGGTTAGTTGATCCGAATACGCCGCTTGCTTGGCGACTGAAGAAAGAAGTTGCAGGCTCGGGCGCACATGGTGATATCAATGCACACAGTATTGACCTTGCACGGTTCTTAATCGGGGAATTTGATCGTGTAGTTGGACATAACCGCACGTTCGTTAAGGAGCGTCCATTGGCCACACATTCGTCGGGACTGTCAGGCTCCGGATCAGCGACGGAGAAGGGGGAGGTTTCAGTTGATGATGCAACGGGCTTCCTTGCGGATTTCAAGAATGGGGCAATGGGGATGTTCATCGCTTCCCGATTCGCTGCTGGTCGCAAAAACCATAACACTTTCGAAATCCACGGCAGTAAAGGCTCGATTCGCTGGGATCTAGAGAAGCTTAACGAGCTAGAAGTATACTTCCGCGAGGACGAGCCTAATTTGGCGGGCTTCCGTCGTATCCTTGCTACGGAGCCGACACACAAGTATGCCGGAAACTGGTGGCCAACGGGTCATATTATCGGCTACGAGCATGCTTTCGTTCACATTATTTATGAATTTATTCAGCATATGACGACTGACTCTCCCTTCACGCCAACGTTCCTCGACGGTGTGAAATGCCAAGAGGTGCTTGAAGCGGTTGACTTGTCAATCGAACGGGGCGCTTGGGTAAATGTTGACGAAGTTTAGCTTAGTAACAAAAAAGTAATATCTCAAGGGTGCTGTATTTGAAGGTCTACGTAGACTTTCTGATACAACACCCTTTTTTCGATTCGGAGCCTTAAGCAACTTTGTTTGCAGCATTTTCGTCTTAATTGTAATCCATATTTCAGAAATGAGGACAGGATGTGGCGAAGCAAAGAGTACTTATCATAGGTGGAGCACTCATGCTCATTGTTGTTATTGTATTCATTGCGACGAAAGACAAATCGGTATGAATATGGATTCAAATTATCGTATAACGATAGTTATGGTATAGCAGTTGGGAGAGTCGTATTTTACCGTATAGCTTTAAATCACCGAAGTTAATAGGGGATAACTGGCTGATGAGCGGTGGGTTTTCTTATGTGGATCTAACCCAATTATTTGCTAGCTGATCATCCATTAGAGAGAAGGCATAATTGTGAAAATAAAAAGACGTCCAGCAATTATCGTGCTAGTCGCCGCAATAGCCCTAAGCATAATCGTGCTTGTAGGTGTAAATGTAGTAAAGAATACAATAAGTATATTTAACCTCAGTCAATTTCAAAGCTTTACTGTAACGATTTCTAATGAATCCGATTATGATATTGTTTCAGTGGAGACGGGGATTATTAATGGGACCTCCAAAGATACTCGCCTAGAGAAAATAAAGAGCGGTAATAAGAAGAAAATCAAGCCGAATTTAAGTTTAAGTGGTGAGGGTGCAATTTATATGGAATATACGGATTCAAGAGGAAGCACCACACAGAAAACAGTATGCGGCTACACAGAATATTTGTCGGGAAATTCTAAAGTAACCATACATAATAGTAAAGTCACCGTAAAAGAAAATTGTATGTGACTAGAGCAACAAATGCGGAATATCGAACCTCTTTCTGATTTTTGGAAAGAGGTTTGTTGTTGTCGCGGTAAACATCTTCAAAGTTTACATTGCATTAATAAATGTCGAACAAATAGATAACATAAATTTGGTATTTTCAATAGAGTAATATATTTCCTATTTTATATAGAACGAGGTGCTCCTATGGTAAGCGTTCCTGTTCTAAGTAGGCCCGGCATTGATCTTCCTCAGGAAGTCAAGAAGACGGAATCCCCGTTTTCACGTCATGTAGGTCATTTAATAACGGATATCTTCCAACCTATAGTCGTCAAAGATTGGATGAAGAGCTGTCCGGTCATTACTCCGAATCAGCAAAGTGATGAGCTATTAAAACGATTTCGCGAAAAAAACGAGCTCGAATGTATTGTCGTATGCGATGAACAACATCGTCCATTAGGGTTAATTATGAAAAGTCGGTTTTTTAGATTAGTGGGCTCCTTGTATGGGGCATCCTTATTCGGACACAAGCCTGCTTCAAATTTGATGGATTCGCAGCCCTTATGCGCGGAAATCACGATTGACCCGCAGGAGCTCATTGACCGTGCTTTATCTCGTGCAGAAGAAACTTTCTACGATGCTGTTCTTCTAACGGATAACGGAAAGTTCGTGGGTGTTCTCACTATGAATGACCTATTAAATGTGTCCCGGTTACTGCAACGTGAAGCTGTGAACCGTCAAATACGCACCATTCGAGATACGGAGAACATGATTACGAATATGCATGAATCGATTGCGAATGTGACGGATGCAACGAAAGAAACGCAATCTTGCAGCGAACGAATTGCTGAAATTACGGATCAAGGCAGAGATGAACTGGGAGATATGCTGCGTCTATTTACGCTTTGGTCTTCTAATGCATCTAAGCAAGAGGAAGCCGTTCTTCAGTTAAAGGAACGTACTACAGCAGTAGATGGAATTAGTCGGTTAATTTCTGATCTGGCGGAACAATGTAATCTGTTAGCCGTGAACGCGACGATTGAAGCCGCTAGAGCAGGAGAGCAAGGGAAAGGCTTCGGTGTCGTTGCCAATGAAATTCGTATCCTTGCGGATCAAACGAAGCGATCAACGACTCAAATCTCCAGCTTGATCAAATCGATGGCAGAAGCGGTGAATGGCGCAGTTAACCTTGTAGGAGAAGGCAAGAAGGGAGCGGACAAGGGATTCTCCCAAGTGAAGAAGACAGAGGATACTTTTGCACAGCTATGGAGTTCATCTGAACTTAATCATGATGCAACGTCGAGACTCATGGACGCTTCCCGCGAAGCCAAGGATATATCGGATGAGGTCCGGAAGGAGTTTCATAAGCTCGTCAATCAAATGGGCTAATATTTAACATTTTGATAATAAATCTAGAACAGCTGCTTTACAAAAGAATAATATACTCAGTTTAGGAAGAAGAATTTACCACAATTAGAAGGGTGATCATAATCGATGTTGCTAAAAAAAGCGTCTATTGTTTCTGTGTTAGCGTTAGCAGTTGGAGTTTCTGCCGTGGGTGCGGCATCCGCAGCAACCGTAACGAAAGCGAGCGCTGTACAGGTTTCAGATTCGACTTACATCGTCAATGGAATATCGGTTAACCTCAAAACATTTTTTGAAAAAAACAAAACGATTGTATCTGTTCGGGACTTAGGAGTTAGCCTGGGTGCAAGTTTTCAAGTGACTAAGGATACGATTCAATTGAAGTTGAACAGTCACACGGTTGAACTTAAGCTAAACAGTAATGTGATCAACGTTGACGGAGCTGAGCAACAATTGACGGTTCCAGTTAAGAGTGTTGCAGGCACTACATATGTGGAATTAAAAGCAAGCGTCGAGGCATTAGGTGCACATTTTGCTAAGGATGCGTCTGGCACAACTTGGATTGATGCGAACTTACTTGCTAATGTAGATCAAATCCAATGGGTAGATGCGACTAGATTCATAGCGTCTCAAGAAAATGAATCAGGCCGTGCAGACTTTCTAGTCGATGCTCAAACGGGTAAATATAAGCAGCTTCGGATTTCGGAAGGCGCATCAGAGTTGGTTGTTGCTCCAAATGGAGAAAAAGCAGCTTACACTAGCGCTAGCGGAGAAATCTATGTCATTAGCTTCGGTGCTTATAATGCAGCTCAAGTAAGCGAAGATAACAGCATCAAAACAGAATTAGTCTGGTCGGCAGATAGCTCTAGCATTTATTTCCTACAAGGAGATAAAGGTAGCGTAATCGCTAAGCTGGATCCGAGAACTAAAGGGATTACAAAAATCGTTGACGATAAAGTGGATTACAAAGCAAATCTTGAAGTATCTACGGACGGGAAGTCGTTCACTTATACGGTTACGAAGCCAGGAGCAGTTGTTGCAGATAGCTCGAAGCCGGTAGAAAGCGACGATGTTGCAATAGACATGAAGGGTACGGAGCCACAAATCTACCTATTCACAGTTGATCCTTCCGTTAAGGACAATAAGGCTGTTAAGCTGACGTCAACTGCGGATGATAAAGTGTTCATTCATGCTTCCCCGGATACATCGAGTGTTTCATACGTGAGCATTAGCAATGATGATGACGCTAAATCCATTCTTAACACTGTGGGTAAAGACGCTGTTGTCAAAACGTTGTTCAAAGAGAAGGACGTTTATCAAGCTACTCTTTCCGGCGGAAAATGGTATTTGTTAACGGAAGGTAGCGGGACGAATAACTTCGTCTACTCCCTTGATCCAGCAACAGGAGCTGCTGTACAACTGTACACATTATCCGATAGTGTAACTGAAATTGTGGTTAAAGAAGGCGCACCTTTCGCTGTTATTAACAACGGTCGCGTATTCCTAGATATTAACGGTCATTGGAAGCCAACATCCCTATAAGAGATTTGAGAGGAGAAATAAGTATGAAATTATTCAAAACATTATCAGTGGCAGCTATGGCGATCGCACTAGTTGCAACTTCCATTACAGGATCCACGGCAAGTGCTGCAAGCTCTCTAAAGGGTAAAATTGTCGTAAACGGATCATCCGCACTTCTTCCATTAACGCTACAAGCAGCCAATGAATTTAAGAAGCTGAACCCGAAGGTAAAAATTTCAGCCTCAGCTGCTGGTTCCATTACGGGTCCTCAATCTGTACGTAAAGGGATTGCGGACATCGGCGCAGTAGATTGGGACGCTTCCCAGGATGTACCAGGCTTCAAAAAATTCGATGGTCAAGTGGCACACAAAGTAGCGGTTATTCCTTTCGCGGCTGTCGTAAACAAGAATGTAACTGCCGACAACTTAACTACAAAGCAACTGCAAGACATTTTCTCCGGTAAAGTGAAGAACTGGAAAGATGTTGGCGGCGAGGATGCGGATATTATCGTTGTCAACCGTGCATTTGGCTCGGGTACTCGTGTTAACTTTCAAATGAAGGCTTTACAAGGCACGGACTTCATTAGCAAAGGCGACAATTACAAAGAAGTAAAATCAAGCGGTGACATGAAAACAGCTGTTGAAACAACACCGAATGCGATCGGATATATGGATCTGGTCTATGTAACGAGCAAGATGAAAGCTGTAAAAATCAACAACATCGCACCAACAGAAGCGAATGTGATTAACGGAACTTATAAAGTATGGGGCTATGGATACTACATGACTAAAGGCGAGCCGGATGGTGCGGTTAAAGCGTTCATCGAGTATATCCAAAGCAGTAAGTTTCAAAATGGTTCATTGAAAAAGCTGAAATTCATCCCGATTTCTGCAATTAAGTAAGCAAACGGACTCCAATAACAAAACATGGGGAAGAAACCAGCATAGCGAATACCACGCGAAGCTGGTTTCTTCATGGGAGGAATAATACCCTTATGCAACTGGAAACTTCAGTTCAAAGTCTGAAAATGGGTACAGAGGAAAGTGAGCTCGGAGGCAGTATCAAAGCCGGCTCGGGAAGAATGCTTGATCGTAAAAACAGACTTTTGTTTTACAACCGTTCTTTCAAAATCGCATGTATCGCCAGTGCTTCATTTGTCTGCCTTGTATTGTTTAGCATCCTCTTCTTTATGTTCCGTACGGGGGTATTAACATTCAGGGATGTTCCGATGGCGACCTTCTTCTTTTCCACGGATTGGTCACCTGAGAATGAGAGCTACGGCGCTTTCGTGTTTATCTTTGGCACGTTTGCTCTTACCCTTCTGACTCTATTAATCTCTGTACCGCTATCCATTATTATCGCAGTGTTTATGGCTGAAGTCGCTCCGAAGTGGATGAGAAACCTACTACGTCCTGTACTTGACCTGCTTGTCGGAATTCCTTCGGTCGTATACGGATTCCTTGGATTAACGATCTTGATTCCATTACTTAGGAATATTACGGGTACGAATATGGGAGACGGAATATTAGCAGCAGCTATCGTTCTGACGATAATGGTACTCCCGACGATAAGCCGAATCAGTGATGATGCGATTAGCGTAGTCCCGAGAAAATATAGGGATGCTTCCTATGCGCTTGGGGCGACCAGATTCCAGACCATATTCAAGGTAACGATACCAGCAGCCCGTAGTGGAATTATGTATGGAGTTATCCTAGGCATGGCTCGTGCGATAGGTGAGACGATGGCCGTTGTTATGGTTATTGGGAATACACCGCAATTAGCAGATGCCCTATTCAAACCGACATCGGTATTAACGAGTAACATCGTTATGCAAATATCGAACGTTCCATTCGATTCAACTTGGAATAACGCGCTTTATATGATGGGCTTCCTATTACTTGTGATTTCACTCCTTATGATCGTGCTCGTACGCTTGCTACAACAGAAAGGAGCACATCGATGAAATCGGCTACTACTGGAACCCGAGGAATGTTCACCTCGGATAGAGGAATGAATAACTTCAACAATAGGATGTTTACCTTCTTCGTATGGGGCATATCGGCTTGTATTATTTTATTTATTTGTGCGTTGCTTTATTTAATCCTGCAAAAAGGATTGCCTAGCCTCACCTGGGATTTCATTATGGGATTGCCGAGCGAGATGGAAGAAGGAGGGGGAATCGGACCCGCATTATTCAACTCCTTCTATATGTTACTGATCTCTCTTCTGATCGCGGTACCTTTAGGGATGATGGCAGGGATCTATTTGGCTGAATTTGCACCGGAAAATAAAGTGATCAGCTTCGTAAGAATTTGTGTAGAAGGCTTAGCATCCGTGCCATCGATTATTTTCGGTTTGTTCGGAATCGCCTTGTTCGTCGAAATGTTCCAGGTCGGTCTTACGATTATTGGGGGAGCTGTAAGCTTAGCCTTCCTTAATCTGCCCGTTATGACTCGTGTGACGGAAGAAGCCATCCGGGCTGTTCCTCAAGATATGAAGCAGGCTTCATTCGCGTTAGGAGCGACTCATCTGCAGACGATTCGCCGTGCGTTAATTCCTACTGCTGTAAGTGGAATTGTAACAGGAATTTGTTTGGTAGCGGGACGTGCATTCGGGGAAAGTGCTGTTATTATTCTTACCGCCGGTGTTACAACCTCCGGTGAAATGTGGGATTTCAATCTGCTATCGCCAGGTGAAACCCTAGCCGTACATCTGTGGTACGTACAATCAGAAGCTATAGTGCCGGATGCGGTATCGATATCGGATAAGTCGGCCGCTGTTCTCGTATTTATTATTCTGATGTTTAATATTCTGTTCCGCATTCCTCTGTGGATCAAGGAACGTAAAAGTCGTTAATCACATCCTCTTGTGAAACAAAATGAAGAAAGAATGCTGCAGCGAGCTATCCTCGTTGTGGTATTTTTCTGTTTTCTGTTATGAAAATTAACAGATAGCTTGATATTTTACACTGCGTTAACAAAAGTAGAACATTGGTTTAACATCAACCTTCTACAATATGAACTGTAAGCAAAAAAAAACGAGGCTTGGAAGGGGATCTACAAAAATGAAGAAGATGTTATTAACTACGATGGTGTTGGTACTCGCGTTTGCTCTGGCCGCGTGCGGTCAAAAAAATAATGATGGGAATAATGCTTCAAGCGGTGCACCAAGTGGAGGCGCAGCAGCTGAATTGAAAGGTTCAATTCTGGCATCTGGCTCATCCGCATTGCTACCACTTGTTGAACAGGCTTCTAAGAAATTCATGGATAGTAACAAAGGTGTTTCCATTCAAGTACAAGCTGGCGGAAGCGGAACAGGCTTAACTCAAGTATCTGAAGGACAATCAGATATCGGCAACTCCGATGTATTCGCGGAAGAGAAGCTGGATGCAGATAAAGCAGCTGCACTTGTTGATCACCAGGTAGCGGTTGTTGGAATGGCAGCAGTTGTTAACCCAGATGTCACAATTGATAATCTTACAAAACAACAATTAGTTGATATTTTCACAGGCAAAGTTACGAACTGGAAAGACTTTGGTGGCGGCGATCAAAAAATTCAAATCATTAACCGTCCATCCAGCTCCGGTACTCGTGCAACTTTCGAAAAATATGCACTAGGTGAAAAATCGGTAGATTTGCCAGGTGCGATTCAAGAGGATTCATCCGGTACGGTTAGGAAGCTTGTTGGCGAAACACCAGGAGCGATTGGCTACTTGGCACTGTCTTACCTAGACGATTCCGTCAAAACTGTGAAATACGAAGGTGTAGATGCAAGCGTAGATAATGTTGCTAACGGAACCTATCCAGTATGGGCATATGAGCACATGTATACAAAAGGTGAGCCTAACGAAGTATCTAAAGCATTCCTTGAGTTCATGTTGAGCGATGAAGTTCAAAATGGAGACGTTGTTGAGCTTGGATACATCCCAGCTAGTAAAATGGAAGTTAAGCGTGACGTTAACGGCAATATTACAAAATAATTAGGTTCCATATCCTACGCCAATCGAGAGGCAGAAACCTTGCCTCTTGATTGACTGTGTAAAGGGAGAGAGTTATGGCACAGTCGCTAGAACGCCAAAAAGCAAAGCCGCATCTGGTCGAGGAATGGGTAGGTAAGATATATACCCTTATCTGTATTTTGTTCCTCATTATTACTATCGTTTCCCTTGTCTATTTTGTTGCTTCTAAAGGGCTCAGTACCTTTTTCGTAAATCACGTTAACGTGGCCGATCTATTAACAGGGTTGAAATGGTCTCCTGACGGAGAGCCAGCACTTTATGGGGCGTTGCCTTTCATATTTGGTTCATTTAGTACTTCTTTACTAGCTGCGCTGATTGCAGCTCCGCTTAGTTTTTGTGCAGCAGTATTTATGATCGAAATTGCTCCCAAATTCGGACGCAAATTTTTACAGCCAGTCATTGAATTGCTGGCAGGTATTCCTTCTGTTGTGTATGGGTTTGTGGGCTTAAGTGTTATTGTTCCCTTTTTCCGAGATGTATTTCCCGGTCAAGGAGTCGGTATCGCAGCCGGAGCCCTCGTTCTATCGATTATGATTCTCCCTACGATTACGACAATAGCTACCGACGCGTTAGCCGCACTACCTAAAGGTCTGAAAGAAGGATCTTATGCGTTAGGTGCAACTCGTTGGCAGACCATATATCGAATTGTCCTACCTACTACACTGCCTGCACTAATGACAGGTATTGTACTCGGTATTGCACGTGCATTCGGTGAAGCATTAGCCGTGCAAATGGTTATCGGTAATGCACCTCATATTCCACGGTCCCTGTTCGAATCGGCTTCAACCTTGACAAGTGCGATTACGTTGAACATGGGGAACACGGCTACGGGAACGGTGGCCAATAATGCACTATGGTCTCTAGCTCTTATTCTCATGCTGATGACGTTCGTCTTTGTCTTCATTGTACGTTGGCTGGAAGGGAGATCGAAAATATGAAAGCAAAAACGGCGGATAAATTGGCAACCTCGATCATCGTCGCTGTCGCAGCCTTTATTGTCTTAATATTAGCAGGTTTGCTTGGTTACATTCTCTTCAGGGGATTAGGACATATCAGCTTCGATTTTCTTACTTCTGCTCCGGAGACTATCCGCAAGGGTGGGGGAATCGGGCCGCAGTTATTTAACTCGATCTTCCTACTTGTCTTGACCATGATCATTACGATCCCGATTGGCTTAGGCGCTGGGATTTACATGAGCGAGTATGCTCCACCGAATCGGATAACGAATTCCATTCGATTAATCGTTGAGGTGTTATCATCCGTTCCTTCCATTATTGTGGGTTTATTCGGACTTCTTATCCTCGTTAATATGTTTGGACTTGGCTTCTCGTTATTCTCAGGTGCTCTAGCGCTTACTGTATTTAACCTTCCTTTGATGGTTCGAATTACGGAGCAAGCCCTCAAGGGTGTTCCTCGGGAACAGAAGGAAGCAAGCCTTGCATTAGGACTTTCCAAGTGGAAAACAATTACATCAGTCATGCTGCCGATCGCTCTACCGGTCATACTTACAGGTACGATTCTTGCTGCAGGACGGGTTTTCGGCGAAGCAGCTGCGCTCTTATTCACAGCTGGGATGAGCTCTCCGCGGCTTGATTTTACGGATTGGAATCCATTCAGCCCCTTCTCACCATTAAATCCGTTCCGCCCAGCGGAAACGTTAGCCGTTCATATTTGGAAAATCAACTCGGAAGGGTTGGCGCCGGACGCAGCACAAATTGCTGCAGGAGCATCAGCAGTTCTCGTCATTACCGTGTTGCTATTTAATTTTGCGGCGAGATGGCTTGGTCGTTATATGCATCGTAAATTTACTGCAATCAAATAGGGGGAATATCACGTGCAACCTATCGCAATGTCTGCTAAAGACCTGAGTGTTTCGTACGGCGATAGCCCAGCCGTTAGGAAGGTTTCACTCGATTTTGCTGCTAAGCAGGTAACAGCCTTAATTGGTCCTTCTGGTTGTGGGAAATCTACTTTCCTACGGAGTCTGAATCGAATGAACGATCTCATACCTAACTGTGTAGTTACGGGAGAAATCTGGATCCGGGATCAGGATGTGAACAGTCCGTCGACAGACGTTGTATCACTGCGTCAGAAAATCGGTATGGTCTGGCAACGCCCGAATCCTTTTCATAAATCGATATATGAGAATATTGCGTTTGGCCCGCGTTATCATGGAGTAAAAAATAAGAAGAAGCTAGATGAGATCGTCGAGGAGTCCTTAAAGAAGGCTGCGCTATGGGAAGAGACCAAAGATCGACTCCATAACTCGGCACTAGCGCTCTCCGGCGGACAGCAGCAACGCTTATGCATTGCCAGGTCGATTGCTGTTAAGCCAGAACTTATCCTTATGGATGAGCCCGCTTCGGCATTAGATCCCGTCTCCACCTCTAAGATTGAGGAACTGATCGCAGAGCTGAAGCAAGATTATTGTATCGTCATCGTAACTCATAACATGCATCAAGCCGCTCGCGTCTCCGATAAGACAGCATTTTTCCTTAACGGAGAAGTTGTTGAGCATGACTTAACCCATAACATTTTTACCAACCCGCAAAAACCGGCGACGAACGATTACATCACAGGGCGGTTCGGATAATAACAAGACATTCATTAGAAGAGGGAGATATGGCCATGAACTCCATTATCGAGATCAATGATTTGGACTTATTTTATGGAGAATTTCACGCGTTAAAGCATGTGAGTATGGAAATTCCACAGAAGGCGATAACGGCGTTCATTGGTCCTTCAGGATGCGGAAAGTCTACATTGTTAAGAACGTTTAACCGGATGAATGATATGATCCCTGGCACACGTATTGAAGGAACTGTAGCGATAGCCGGAACGGATATTTATTCTAACGAAGTTGATGTTGAAACCTTGCGTAAACGTGTAGGAATGGTTTTCCAGCAGCCCAACCCGTTTCCCAAATCGATCTATGATAACATTGCTTATGGCCCTCGCTTACATGGAATTTCCGATCGCAAGAAGCTGGATGAAATCGTAGAAACAAGTCTCCGCTCTGCGGCCTTGTGGAATGAAGTGAAGGATCACCTGAAGCGTTCCGCATTCAGTATTTCGGGTGGACAGCAGCAACGCTTGTGTATTGCTCGCGCCTTAGCCGTTGAGCCTGATATTTTACTTATGGACGAGGCGACATCTGCACTTGATCCGATTTCTACATTGAAAATTGAAGAGCTGGCACAAGAGCTTAAAGATCGTTACACGATTGTTATGGTCACGCACAATATGCATCAAGCCGCTCGGGTATCTCAACAAACCGTCTTCTTCCTTAACGGAGAAGTCGTAGAATATTCGGAGACGGAGCAGTTGTTCTCCAATCCGACTGACCAGCGTACAGAAGATTACATTAGTGGACGGTTCGGTTGATTCCGGGGGAGGATGAATAGAATGATGGTTAAACGGCTAGAGTTCGATCATGGCTTAGAAGAGATGACAGATCTGCTTGTAGAAATGGGTAATAGGGTAGAAAAAGCACTTGTGGAGTCTATGAATGCATTGAAGAACGGCGATGTAGAAACGAGTAAGAAGATTGTAAAGTCGGATACTGAGCTGAACGAGATGGAATACAAAATAAGTGAAATCGGTGCTAAGCTGATCGCCACGCAGCAGCCCGTTGCGAAAGATTTGCGTCGCATTCTTATTGCTTTCAAAATCTCTTCCGACTTGGAACGCATGGGCGACTTGTCCGTGGATATTGCCAAAGTCGTGATCCGTTTGGATGGACAGCCATTGATCAAGCCTCTGCTCGATTTGCCGAGGATGGCTGAGCTTGTTGCGCTCATGATTCAAGAGTCGTTGCAATCTTATGTGGACGAAAATGTTGATCTCGCTTATAAGAGTGCCAAAGACGATGATCAGGTGGATGCCCTTTATTCTCAAATTCTTCGTGAGCTATTTTCAATTATGGTGGAGAATCCGAAGACGGTCGGCCAAGCCATGCTCCTTAGCTTCGTAGGTCGTTATATTGAACGGATTGCGGATCACGCAACTAACATCGCAGAAAGCGTTGTTTACTTGATGACGGGCAAGCGTCCGGATTTGAATCAGTAAGTAAATCTTAATGGCAGTGTCAGAAGAGAGTATTGTGTGGTAGAGCTCTCGGAGGATATAACGAGTGTTAAAAGTGAGATTGGAATAGTGTACGATAGCGTGGGGAATTGAATTTTCGTGACAAATCATCCTGCCTGCTGTATTTTATACGTAAGTAAATATGTAATTGGCGAGTGAAGCACACCGCGTTTTCCCTGAAAGGGGAGATCGCGGTTTTTTTTGTTTTCAGTCGCAGTGGAGGAGAGAGGATGAGGATATGTTCGAGGATAAATATGAGATGTGGATGCACAAGCAAAGAAAGTTACGGCAAGGTGAGTCGCTCCGAAAATTAAACGAAGACCACGGGCACAATGGGAAGCTATTCATTCAAGAAATAGGGTGGCCGGCAGTAGGGAATTTAGATTGTCTTCAAGCTGAGTATGAAATTCCTAACACTCGTAATAGCTCTTATTACCTTGACTTCGCCTACATCAGGGCACCGTACCTTATTAATTGGGAAGTAGATGATTTCAGCTCACATGCTAAGAATATCACTCGTCGTGGCTTCGATTATGATAGGGATCGGCAAAATCAACTTGTTCATGACGAATGGAGGGTATACCGTTTCACGCTGGATGCCATTAAGGAACGACCTCTTCAATGTAGGCAATTCATACTACAGATCTTAGGGAAGTTGTATGGCGGCATACTTCAGGACACACAGCCCTTAACTCTGAAGCAGAGGGAGATCATGCGATTAGCAATTCGACTACAGAGACCATTCACTCCATTGGACGTATGTGTTCAGTTGGGGATACAAGGGCAGCATGCCCGTAAATTACTGCATGAATTAGTCGGGATGCAGTTCCTTGCTGCTGAATCTGGAAGCATTCGTATTCGAAAATTCTCTCTTGGACCGAAAGTTCCTACCTGGATATAAAATAGTGTTGTGGCATCACTCTATTGGGTGGATAGTGACACGTTTGCACCCGAATAGCGCTACGCCATAACGCTATCGGTTCACGAATCGTGTTTTGGGGAGGAAACTGGAGGAATAGCGTTATGACATCATCTTATTTACTTTTGACTAGTGGGAGGATGGCTTAATTCTCGCGGGGATGAGGTCGGATACGTAAACGGGATGTCCCATTTTAACACCCAACGCTATTTTACATTCCACTAACAAAAGTAACCATTAGAGAATATGTAACCGTGTTACTGTGATAGAAATGGAATATCTTTTTCCAAGCAAACACTTCCGGAATTCATCGGTTGGGGGCAAATGGGCAAATGATAATGAAGAGGACCAACGGGTGGCTAAATCCTGATCTTGTAGCCAAATGGATGAGCTATGAGGACTTTCCACGACGGTGCGGTTTATTCATAGTTCGGTGGGAGGGTGATCAAGCCGCGGAGGTAACACCCGCAGTTGTTAATGCTCCTCATCGAATCCGTCGTTCCTTACAAGCTATTGCTTTACGATTTGCCAAGCTGTCAAATAGTGTTCGAGGTTGGACATTGTCTGGTTCGAGCCTTGTTATTCTTGTGTCTTTTGCCAAACAAGATGCAAGAGACGGCTATGATGAGGACGAGATATTAGCGGGAAGAATGTTGTTTATGCTACGGGATTTGTCGACAAGGGTGTTAACCGATATGCGGCACTCGACAAGCTTAGAGTTTGGGAGCAGCATTCGTACTGGGTTTGGATGGATTACGGATCATTCCGATAATCGTCCGATGCAAGGGAGCATGCAATCGCCAGCTACTATACCTATGGAAAATGCGCTCCTTAGTGCTTACGAAAAGGCTTGGCAGCATATGTTCATGGTTAGTAATCCGACTATTCGATTGCCATTATCAGATTTTCCAACGATTCCCGTGGAAAATGATTTCAATGTACGGTATTTACCGATTGTCTCCTTGCAGGACGGCTCACTGTACGGTTATGAAGCTATTCCCGTAGATTCCCATAATGGAAAACGTATTAATCTAAAAACTTTTTATGATAATGCAGATCAAGCAGGGAAACTATTTGAGTCCGATCGGCGCTTCCGTGAAGCAGCTATTCGTGGTTTTCCATCGCGTAATGGGGACGTGAAGCTGTTTTTACCTGTTCCCGCCAAAATCATTTTCGACCCTAGATTGTATCCGGGTAGCACGTTACGGAGAATAGAAGCGGCAAACCTGAGACCGGAGCATGTTGTACTTGTGATGGTAGGCGGCGAGGAAGAAGAGAGAACAACAATTAAAGCAGCACTTGGCCATTATCGTAATCAAGGCTTCCATATTGCGCTTTCGGGTATTACTCCAAATCTTCCATCGTTACGTCGAATGGTAGACATGCATCCAGATTATGCCCAAATGAATGTGGATTGGGTGAGCAAGGAAGGAATCGATCCCGTTGAAGAGAGCCTGCTACAAGCTTTAATCAACCTCACTCGTAAAGAGCAAATCGTATTGATCGCAAACAGCTTGAACAGTGAAGAGGCTCTTCCAGCGCTAGTAGCATGCGGAATAAATTATGCGCAAGGCGAGTGGATAGGCAACGCGAATGAGGATTCGGCTCCGTTAGCTCCACATGTTCAAAACGTAATTCGAACCCAAGTGAATAAACGTTATAAGGGTGCGTCCGGAACATTGGCAGAATTAATTGTTTCGGTGAAGCAATTTGACAGAGATACCCCGGTCTCAGAAGTATCTCGATACTTCGAACTGCATCGGGAAGCACAAGGTACAGTTATCGAGGACAATGGGAAGCCAATTGGCCTAGTGATGAAAGAGAAGCTCCATCAATTGCTTTCCGGCCAATTCGGATTACCTCTGTATTGGAATCGACCTGTAGGCAAAATCATGGACACTCACCCTATGGTTCTAGAGGAGTCCATTACGATAGATCAAGCTTCACATATGGCCATTGCACGTGAGCCAGATAAGCTATACGATGCGGTCATTATTACCCGGAATGGACTTGTGGCAGGGATTACGTTTATTCGTTCGATGCTGGAATGGATAACGCAAACCCGCATGACCGATGCACAGTGGGCCAATCCGTTGTCCGGATTACCAGGTAACGAGCCTATCCGCCGTGAGCTCAACCGGAGGCTTACGGAGGGGAGATCCTTCGCGGTGATTTATGCGGATTTGGACCATTTCAAGTGGTATAACGATCAGTTTGGATTTCATAGGGGAGACGATGTGATCCGCTTCACGGGGGAGATCCTGCTAGAAACCGTTGGAGCGCAGTCGAATGTGGAAAATTTCGTAGGTCATATTGGCGGTGATGATTTTATCGTCATTTCCTTTGATGACGACCCTATAGTGATGGCTCAAGAGATTATTAAGCGGTTCGAGGAAGGGATCACAGCCTACAGAGGGAAACATAGGGGGCCTGTACTTGATCGATCCGGTCAACCCCTGGAAGCTGCAGGGCTGTCTATTTCCTTATCCGTACTGCTTTGTCATTCAAGTGTGGGGTGGACACCGGAAACCTTATCGGAAAGAGCAGCTCTGCTCAAGAAGCAGGCCAAGCAGGTGAATGGCAACTCGCTTGTCTGGGAAACCATCTCCGATAACAATCCATGACACGCCTCTATGGTGGGGTTAACTACTTCCTAACATAAAAATGAAACAATATCGAAGATCCTGTGGAAGATGGTGTTCAATCAAATGAGAACTTCTTGGTTTGGGATGGAGCTAATGATCGAGCGAAGCGAACATCATAAATATTTCGGAATTATTGGGATTGATCTGTCCGAGTGTAGGAGTGGGTTCTCATCTGAATTCCAAGATGAGGGCTTTAGTTGGACGAACTGGATTAACCTGTCAATGGGACGCGACGATCTTTGGTTTGGAGATGTCGTTGGGGATCATCTGTGGCTATATGCGGGAATACCGACGGCGCTTGGCGAAGCTGGGAGTGAAACTTACTTACGTGGCTTAGCTAAGCGAGTTAAGGAAGCTATGATTACACAGACTGGTGTAACAGGCAATTTGTCGCTTCATTCCACTAGACATCGGGAAAGAGGAATTGGTTATGCTCCGTTAGGGTGCTTGAAAACGAGGCCAATTAAAGACGTTATCTACGAGGGCGTACTTACAGCAACAGGCCAAATTAAAGAATCACTATCGGGGGATTTGGACTGGGAGTTACGCTTCGAGCTAGATCGATTATTATCTGAAAGCAGCATTAAGAGCGTATATCAACCGATAATGCGGCTCGGGGACGGAAAAGTGTTCGGGTATGAATCACTTACGAGATGTCCGGAAGGTAGCTTGTTCGACGGCCCACTATCCTTGTTTCAATTTGCTGAAAGAAACAATATGGCTTATGCTCTGGATCGCCTAGCAAGAGAAAAGGCGATTCGTCATTGTCCTTCATTAAGTATGGTTCAGAAAATATTTATTAACGTTACAATGGGCATTATTAATGATCCTCACTTCGTGTCTGGTCAGACAGTGCAGTGGTTGAATGAACGAGGAATAAATCCGGGTCAAGTCGTATTCGAGTTAACAGAGCGAAGCTCAATCGACGACTTTGATGCGGCGAAGAAAATATTAGCGCATTATCGCAGTCAAGGCTATGAGATTGCGATTGACGATGCTGGAGCGGGATATTCATCGCTACAATCGATCGTTGAATTAAGTCCTGATTACATTAAAGTGGATCGTTCACTCGTGCGGATGGCAGATAAAGACGAGATGAAGAAACATATGCTCAGAACCTTCGTCAGATTCGCCAAGAAAATGAATATTCGCACAGTTGCGGAAGGGATCGAGAGACCTGAGGAGCTTCGCCTCCTTCGCGCTATGGGATTTGATTTCGCACAAGGCTATTTGATTGGTCGACCAAGCGAGTTTCCTGCGGCCGCATTGATGGGAGCTTTTCCTAAAGCTTAACAGCTTAGGGAAGGCTCTTTTTTCTGACCTATCAGGAAACAATAAAATTTTCGATACTAATTGAATATGACCGGAGATCACGATGAGATGCGACACAAATAGCAGTATGTTATGATGATCGTATGAATAATGTCGGTGAGGTGAGTGCACGTATATGAGTAATGAAATGGACAAGCTGGTCTTAATTGACGGCAATAGTATTATTAATCGCGCTTTCTATGCGATACCCCCATTGACGAGTAGCAACGGACTACATACGAATGCAGTGCTTGGATTTACAACGATGCTGCTTAGAGTGTTAGAGGAAGAGAAACCAAGCCATGTGCTCGTCGCATTCGACGCAGGGAAGATCACTTTTCGACATGAAGGTTACGCAGAATATAAGGGAGGGCGCCAGAAAACACCATCTGAGCTCTCAGAACAATTCCCACTTCTTAAGGAGCTTCTTCAAGCATTCTCCATTTCGCAATTCGAGCTTGCTGGCTACGAAGCTGATGATATCATCGGAACGATGGCTAGGCTTGCGGATGAGCAGGGGAAGTCTGCTATTGTCATCTCTGGAGACAAGGATATGCTTCAACTGACTTCAGAACAGGTAAGTGTATGGATTACTCGTAAAGGGGTTAGCGAGGTAGAGCGCTATACTCCGGGTGAGATTGGCGAGAAGTATGGACTCACTCCTGCACAGATTATTGACCTTAAAGGACTTATGGGAGATGCAAGCGATAATATCCCCGGCGTTCCTGGTGTAGGTGAGAAAACAGCACTAAAGCTGCTGCACGAATACGGTACTGTAGAAAATGTGTTGGAGCATATCGGCGATATTAAAGGTAAGCTTCAAGAAAATATTCAAGCCCACATGGACGATGCCCGGATGAGCAAGAAGCTAGCAACGATCTTTCGTGAGGTTCCACTTGAGCATTCCCTAAACGATGTCGCGTGGAACGGGTACGACTCCTCGACACTTGCGGCAGCGATGCGCAAGCTGGAATTTAAAAGCCTCGCAGAAAGATTAAATCTGGACGGGGTAGACGAAGCGGCTGAAGCAGAAAGTGCAGAGACGGCTTCCCACTATGATGTCATTAGAGTGGAGAAGGATGGCTGGGATCGCTTAAACGGAGCGTTAGCCCAAGCTGAAGCCGTACTTGTAGAAGCCTCCGGCGAAAATCCACATCATGGGGAAGGCATCGGACTCGCAATTGTTGCAGGTACCGATTGTTATGTCATCCCCTATCGTTTATTGTCCTCGCAAGAAGCAGCCCCACTCAGAGCATGGCTCGAAAATGGGGAAGCTCCAAAGATTAGCTATGACTTACATCGCGTAGAGCTTGTGTTAGCTCGAGCTGGCTATTCGCTGAATGGGCCATCCTTTGATGTGCAGCTCGCAGCCTATTTACTTGATCCAACAGAAGCGGATCCCTCTCTTCATGGGCTACTTCAGCGCTATCATTTGGCTCCGATATTATCGGATGAGGCCGTATATGGCAGAGGTGCCAAATTCAATGTCCCAGAAGATGAAGTGCTGGCGAAGCATCTAGCGGCTAAAGCCGACGCTATTCGCAGACTAAAGCCCTATCTTGCGGAGCAGCTTGAGAATCTCGGAATGCATCGCCTATATTATGAGCTGGAACAGCCTCTCTCAGGTGTGCTAGCGGGTATGGAGAAGCAAGGGATCTCAGTTAACGCGGATACGCTCAAGGAGCTTGGAACAGAGTTCCAGCGCCGGATCGAAGAGATAACGAAAGCCGTTTATGATTCAGCGGGCTTCGAGTTCAATATTGGCTCTCCCAAGCAATTAGGAGAGGTTTTATTCGACAGACTGGATCTCCCGGTTATTAAGAAAACGAAAACCGGTTATTCAACCGATGCGGAGGTATTAGAGAAGCTAGAACCGTATCACGAAATTGTTCGCTTGATCCTGCATTATCGTCAATTGACGAAATTGCAATCGACATACATTGAAGGCTTACTGAAGGAAATTCGGTCAGAGAACGGAAAGATCCATACGTATTACAGGCAAACCATTGCAGCAACGGGGAGGCTTTCGAGTCAATTCCCGAACCTTCAGAATATCCCGATCCGCATGGAAGAAGGTCGCCAAATTCGTAAAGCCTTCGTTCCTTCTGAGCCGGGTTGGAGTATTCTTGCTGCCGATTACTCGCAGATCGAATTACGAGTGCTCGCGCATATTTCCGGGGATGAAGGGTTAAAGGAAGCTTTCCTAAACAATATGGACATTCATACGAAAACAGCGATGGACGTCTTCGGCGTACAGGCTGATCAAGTGGATAGCAATATGCGTCGTCAAGCCAAAGCGGTTAATTTCGGAATCGTGTACGGGATTAGCGACTATGGCCTATCACAAAATTTGAACATTACACGTAAGGAAGCAGCCGAGTTTATCGAGCAATATTTTCATGCGTTTCCGGGTGTACGTCGTTACATGGTTACGATTGTTGAACAAGCGAAGAAGGATGGGTACGTGACAACGCTTCTTGAACGCCGTCGTTACTTACCTGAAATCACCCATTCCAACTTTAATCTTCGTTCCTTCGCCGAACGTACAGCAATGAATACACCGATTCAGGGAACGGCAGCTGATATTATTAAGCTCGCTATGATGCGGATGAACGAAGCACTACTAGAGCGCGGACTGCGAAGCAGAATGCTGCTACAGGTACACGATGAATTGGTATTCGAGGTGCCGAATGAGGAACTGGAGCTCATGAAGAGCTTGGTACCGGAAGTGATGAAAACTGCGCTTGAGCTTGATGTCCCATTGCTCGCGGAAGTGAGTATCGGCAGCAACTGGTACGAAGCCAAGTAGGAAGAGGGATTGTCATGCCAGAATTACCAGAGGTTGAAACCGTCCGTCGGACGCTAAAACAGCTCATTACGGGGAAGATAATAAAACATGTTACGGTGAATTTGCCGCGTATTTTGCAGAAGCCAGATGATCCGCTTGCATTTGCTGCGGAGCTCGAGGGTAGAACTTTTCAAACGGTTGAACGCCGAGGCAAGTTTTTAAGGCTTGTGATGGATGGGCTTATTCTCGTGTCACATTTGCGGATGGAAGGTCGTTATGGGTTATTTGATAAGGATGAGCCGGTAGAGATTCATACGCATGTTATTTTCCATTTCACAGATGGAACGGAATTGCGCTACAAGGATGTCCGTCAGTTTGGGACGATGCACCTATTTTCCCCTGGTGAAGAATTTCAGGTTGCACCGCTGAATAAACTAGGATTGGAGCCTCTGGAGGAAGGATTCACGCTAGAAACCTTCCGACATGCGCTCGGTAAACGGTCGACGAAGATTAAACCTCTGCTGCTCAATCAGGAAGTCGTCGTCGGATTAGGTAACATCTATGTGGATGAAGCGCTACATACAGCGGGCATACATCCAGAGACAGCGGCGAATGATCTAAAGAAGAAGGATCAAGAGCTTCTTCACCAGGCGATCGTTGCCACTTTGTCTGCTGCCGTGGAAGCTGGAGGTTCCTCCATTAAGTCGTATGTGAACGGCCAAGGAGAGATGGGGCTGTTCCAGCATAGCTTGAAGGCATATGGTAGAACCGGTGAGCCTTGCTTGAAATGCGGAACTCTAATTGAGAAATCAGTTGTAGGTGGACGAGGTACGCATGTTTGTCCGAAGTGCCAGAAGCAACCTCGCAATGGGGGAGCTTCTAGTACGGGCAACACGACCAAATCGCGAAATCATACCGTCAAGCAGCGGCTAGATGGAGCTAATAAATAGGCATTCGCACATAAAAAATCGAGTGAGCGGGGCATTCAAGCCACTCCTTGCATAGGATGAACAGAACCCGACTTCCGGAAACGGGGTAGGGAAAGCATCCATGCAGGGGGAAATTTGCTTATGATGGCACCTGTCGCTTCGCTCCTCTTATTATCTTTTGCGGTGAGCCTCGACGGTTTTGGCGTTGGCATTACTTATGGTGTTAGAAAAATTAAAATTCCGGTGTCCTCAATCTTCATTATTTCATTATGCTCAGGATTAATTATTCTACTATCTATGATGGTAGGTGTTGCTTTATCAGGCTGGATCCCCCCTCAGGGTGCATCGGCTGTAGGCTCCATCATACTTATCGGAATAGGCACGGTTGCTCTTATCCAATTTATGCGTAGCGGTGAACAAGAAGGTCGAGACCGCCTCTCACCTGATGGTGAAAGCGGGACAATACAGACGATGGAAGAGGAAGAGTCGCATTCTGCAGTTCCTGTTGTTAAAATGGAACTTAAGGTGTTCGGGTTTATTATCCAAATCCTTCGTACCCCTTCGGCAGCCGATAGGGATCGATCGGGAACAATTAGCGCGGGAGAGGCATTTTTCCTAGGTGCGGCTTTATCTCTTGATGCATTTGGTGCAGGAATCGGCGCAGCATTAGTAGGCTTTCCACCTTTGCTAACAGCACTCCTTATTGCAGCTTCCAGCGGATTGTTTCTCTGGTCAGGAACTCGGGTTGGATTCTTGGCATCGGGTTGGCGCTGGGTTAGGCAGTTATCTATGCTACCTGGTATTATTTTAATCGCAATGGGTATTTTCAAATTGTTTCTATAAGGAAGATGTTTCATGAATATGGGCTTAACAGGCGGTATCGCCACAGGCAAGAGCACGATCGCCAAGCTGCTAGCGGAGCGCGGCGCGATATTGATTGATTTGGACGCGATTGCCCGGGAAGTTGTTGAACCTGGGCAGCCGTCTTTGCTCGCCATTGCTGAGCGATTCGGACAAGCCATTCTTCAAAGCGATGGTACGCTAGACCGCAAGAAGCTAGGATCAATCGTCTTTACGGATCCCATGGAGCGTAAGGCGTTGGAAGCCATTACGCATCCAGCAATCAGAGCAGTGATGAAAGAACGAATGGCCTATCACGAAAGTAACACACCACACAAACTCGTCGTTGTTGATGTTCCTCTCTTGTATGAGTCAAAGCTGGAGTCCTATTTTGAGCAGGTTATGGTCGTCTATGTTCCTCGTGAGGTTCAGCTGCAACGCTTGCTGGAGCGGGACAAGCTTACGGTTGAAGAAGCTCTTAAGCGTCTAGAAGCGCAAATGAACATCGAGGATAAGAAGACAAGGGCGGACATATGTATTGATAATAGCGGCAGCCTCGTGCAAACAGAAGAGCAAATCGATCGCTATTGGCGGGGAAAGGGACTTGAATGAGAAAGCGGCTGAAACGCAAAAGAATAATTCTTCCTCTGGTAGTCATCATTCTTGGTGCTCTATTCGTACAATCGGAATGGCTCGGGCGATGGATTTATCCCATTTCGTTCACAGATGAGATCAAGCAGAATGCCTTGAATTACGAGTTGGACCCTCTTCTAATCGCAGCTGTTATCAGAGTCGAGTCGAATTATAGATTGAATGCGGTATCACCCAAAGGTGCTGTAGGGATTATGCAAATCATGCCGGACACTGCAGCTTGGATATTGAAGCAGGGCGATTTCGGCAGCATAACGGTTAGTGATGCAGGTCAGAAGGCACATGCAGGAATAGCGCTAGGATCATGGTATATTAAGGAGCTTAATCGTCAATTCGATGGCGATATGATTAAGTCTCTAGCGGCTTATAATGCAGGTCCTGGAAAGGTGCGTCAGTGGTTGGATAAAGGGGTTTGGAACGGAGAGGAACAAACTTTACGCGATATTCCTTATGGAGAGACTAGACATTACGTCCAACGTGTGATGTATTATTATAAGAAGTATCAAAGTATTTATGAAACTCTGTAACGCGATAAGGGGAAGCCTTGAAGCTTAACGCTTCAAAGCTTCCCGAAATGGAGTGCCTTCGTTATGTTTAGTTATTTACCGGCTAATTGTTGTTCAGCCAATTGTACTAAACGACGAGTGATGTTACCACCGATTGAACCGTTATCCTTTGTAGTCATGTTTCCCTGATATCCATCTTGTGGGATGGCGATACCAAGCTCTTGTGCTGCTTCATACTTCAGTTGATCAAGTGCGTTAGTTGCTTGGGGGACGAGCAATTGATTGCTTCTGCTACCTTGTCCTTGTGCCATTTGTTGTTCACCTCCTTGCGGTTGGTAAATGTATTATGTGCTTAATTCTGCAGTTCATGTAAGGTAAGGTTTGGAAATATAAAAAAATTTCAAAGGAGCTGATCTAACGCCATGAAATGCCCATATTGCGACTATAGCGGAACCAAGGTATTGGATTCACGACCGGCCAATGACAATAAATCGATCCGTCGGCGTAGAGAATGCGAGAAGTGTAGTCGTAGATTCACAACCTTCGAGACCGTTGAGGAAACCCCACTGATGGTCATTAAGAAGGATGGAAGTCGTGAGGAATTCAGCCGGGATAAAGTTCTTCGCGGTTTGCTTCGTTCATGCGAGAAGCGTCCAGTATCAGTTGCACAGCTTGAAGTGATTGTCTCTGATGTAGAAAGAGAAATCCGTAACACAGCACAAGCAGAGGTGGAGAGCCGAATTATCGGTGAGGTGCTTATGGAGCACATCTATACCGTTGATGAGGTCGCCTATGTTCGTTTTGCGTCGGTTTATCGGCAATTCAAGGACATTAATATGTTTCTGAAAGAGCTTAATACGCTTATGAGCAAGCATGGGATTTAGTGAGAGGCGGCTTGGGGAGGCGAGGGAAGTTATTTTCCGTCTAGACGATCAGGCTGACGAGCCGTACGTTGTTCTCCCTATGACGTATAGACAAGGGGAAAGTTATAGGGTCATAAGGTGATTTCAATACGCTATTTCGTGGAATGCGTTGACATCATTGGTGTAACTGTGATAAACTCATTATTGTCGTCTTCTTGGGCCTTTAGCTCAGCTGGGAGAGCGCTTCGCTGGCAGCGAAGAGGTCAGCGGTTCGATCCCGCTAAGGTCCACCAATATTGTCTTCATTCGGGTTCTTAGCTCAGCTGGCAGAGCAGTTGACTCTTAATCATCTGGTCGAGGGTTCGAATCCCTCAGAACCCACCATATTTTAATTTCATGGAACGGCAGAGATGCCGTTTTTTTTGTTTTTAGCGCGCCTAGACAGTTGATGAAAGATCAATCGAGGTAAGAGCCAAGTCGCCTCGTAGCTGACGGGTAACTGGAGGAGAGATTCTAAGGTTATGAGGAAATATATTCAATAGGTAGATTGTTGAATCTAGAACAGATTGAGAATAAGTTCCAACACTCCTCATTTGCTGACCCGCTAGGGTCCACCATACTTAACCTTCAGAACGGCAGAGATGCCGTTTTTTGTTATGCGTGCCCAGGAGCACGCATCTTCTAGCCAGTGAAAGTCCGGTCGTGGGATGCGAGCATGTTGGAGGAAGAATTCAGAATCATTTCGAATCGGCTAAGATTGGTTCTTTAGACGTGCCCCATAATCTTCTTGCGGAAGTTCAGCGGCGATATTCCTTCCTTGCCGGAGAAGCAGAATGTGAAGTAAGAGCCATGCTGAAACCCTACCTCCTCTGCGATGCGCGTAATCGACCACTGCGTGTGAGCTAACAGCTTTTTCGCTTGCTCAAGTCGATATTGAAGCAAGTAATCCATCGGAGTCATTCCATACACCTTCAACATGCATTTGGCCAAGTAATTGGGATGGTAGTTCAATTCCTTCTGGAGAAAAGCGTTCGTCACCTTGCCCGTATAATTCTGCCTGATGCACAGCTCGACCTTCTCCGCCAGTTGGAATGCGGTGCCGTCGGACGCCTGGGCCAACTCGCGATCGAGATGCTGGATGAACAGCTGGAACAAGCTCTGCCGTTTCCAGTTGCGCAGCGACCTCGCCTCGTCTTCCAATTGGAAGAATTGTCCCAGTATATCCATCGCCTTAGCAGTGAGCTTCGCATGCTTCGGAATGAAGACGGAGCATACCTCGCTATGATTCAGATAGGCGTTCTGCTTATGCGTCGCGATCAGCGCGGCTTGATTATCCAAGCATTTGCCCATGCTACCGCATTCTTCCCATGCCCCGAAAGTGTTGAAATGAATCCAGATGATCTCCGTATCGGTCTTGCAGGGTTCGGTACCGTAATGGCTGGCGTCCGGCCTAAGAACGAACGATTCTCCGGTCTCGATCGTCCACTCTCCAGCCCCCTCTCCGAGATGCAGCGCCCCCTTCGTAACGACGACCAAATCGAATGCTCCGATGTTATTCCGATTAATATGCCTCTCTCCTTCACCGAAGAAAGCACGGCCGCAATCGATGAAATAGGGAATAGGTGGAGAGATAAAATGCAAGATGGGAGAGCTCATTTGGGCTACCTCCTATTGGTTGTAATTTCTAAAAAAGTGGTTGTAAATCATTATATTAATGCCATGATATCACATGTATTATGATTAATATAGCGCTTTCATCGAAGGTTGGATTTATAAAATAAAGGGGCATACATGATGAGTAATATATCCATCTCAACACCCGTTCAGTTGAAGAACGTGATAATCCAGGATGAGTTCTGGTCCCCTTATATTTCATTGGTTCGCGATGTCGTCGTACCTTACCAGTGGAAGGCGCTTAATGACCGAATCGAAGGCACTGAGCCGAGTCACGCCATCCGGAATTTCAAAATCGCGGCCGGATTGGAGCAGGGCGAATTCTACGGCATGGTGTTCCAAGACAGCGACGTGGCCAAGTGGCTGGAAGCCGTCGGTTATCTTTTGGAGCGAATGCCTGATCCCGATCTGGAAAAGGTAGCGGACGAAGTCGTCGATCTGATCGCTCAGGCGCAACATGCGGACGGATACTTGAATACTTATTTTACGCTCAAAGAGCCAGCAGGCAGATGGACGAACCTCGCGGAGTGCCACGAGCTCTACTGCGCGGGTCATCTAATTGAAGCGGCGGTCGCCTATGAGAAGGCAACGGGGAAGGGCAAGATTCTGGAAGTGGCATGCAAGCTGGCCGACTGCATTGATGCGGCGTTCGGGCCGGAGGATGGGAAGATCAAAGGTTACGATGGGCACCAAGAGGTCGAGCTGGCGCTAATGAAGCTCTACAGAGCCACCTTGAACGATCGATATATGAATCTGGCGAAATTCTTCTTGGACGAGAGAGGGCAGAGTCCCCACTTCTACGACTTAGAGTTCGATCGCCGGAATGGCGAGATTCATTTCGAAGCGCTGAAGATGGCCAAGGACAAAGCTTACAGCCAAGCGCACGTCCCGATTCGAATGCAGCAGACGGCCGAAGGTCACGCGGTGCGGGTCGTATATATGTGCACGGGTATGGCCGACGTCGCTGCCGCGACCGAAGACGAGGAGCTGCTGAAGGCTTGTCGGGCGCTCTGGAATAACATCGTGAACAAGCGGATGTACATTACAGGATCGATCGGCTCGATGGCTTACGGTGAGTCGTTCACGCTCGATTACGATTTGCCGAACGATACGGCTTACTCCGAGACGTGCGCATCGATCGGTCTCATCTTCTTCGCCCAACGCATGCTTCAGATCGAGCCGAGAAGTGAATACGCGGACGTCATGGAGAGAGCGCTCTATAACACCGTTATCGGCGGAATGTCTCGCGACGGACAGCACTTCTTCTACGTGAATCCGTTGGAAGTTTGGCCTGAAGCGAGCGGTAAGAATCGGAATTTCGATCACGTGAAGATGGAACGACAGCGATGGTTCGGTTGCGCTTGCTGCCCGCCTAATATCGCTAGGCTGCTCGCCTCTCTCGGCAGCTATATTTACTCGATCCAAGGGTATATCCTTTATGCTCACTTATATATCGGGAGTCAAGTCACGTTGGAGGTGGATGGCAGCTCCGTTCAACTCATCCAGCAATCCGAGCTGCCTTGGAACGGTAACATCAGATTCGAGCTGAAGATGGATCAACCCAAAATCTTCGCCTTAGCTCTGCGAATACCTAGCTGGTGCGGGTCCTGGGAGGTCAGGGTTAACGGACATCCGGTAGCGGAATCCGCTATGCACCTGATTAACGGTTATCTTCATCTCGAACGGGAATGGAACGCCAGCGATATCGTCCATCTGGTTCTGCCGATGAACGTTAATTTGATGAAAGGCAATCCAGATATTCGAGAGACCGTAGGCATGGTCGCCATTCAGCGAGGGCCGATGGTGTACTGTCTGGAGGAAGCCGACAATGGTAAAGGGCTGCATAAGCTACTCATCCGTCCTGGCTTCGAAGATCAAGCTAGCTTCGATTCAAGCTTGTTAGGCGGACTGCTTACCATCGACGTGTCCGCTTATCGGATCCAAGACGAGGGCTGGACAAATCGACTGTATCGCGTGAATGTCGAGGATCGTTTGGAACCGACGACCGCCCGATTCATCCCTTACTTTGCTTGGGCGAACCGGGGAATCGGTGAGATGAGAGTGTGGATTAGGGAAAATACGGTTTTACCCTCATGAGGTGCAAGTATAGATTATCATTGCTGACTCTGGTCAGGGAGGGAAGGGAATGGAGCAAGCGTTCCTCAGTTTTACCGTCTCATAGACAGATGAAATATTCCCCGTCAGCGAGGGAGGAATTAAGGAAAGACGACGAATTATATATGATGGAGGGGTTAATGTGAAAGCAATGAAAAAGGGAATGATGCTTAGCGTGGTTATGATCTTGATCTTAGCCATGATCGTTGGATGCGGTTCCAATAATAACAAGAATACGAACGCGTCGCCATCGGAAGGAAAAGCTTCAACAGCACCGGAGACGACGACTGAACCAGAAAAGACTTCAAAAACGGAGAAGGTTAAGATTACTTATTCGATGTGGGGAAGTGCGGAAGAAGGAAGTAAAACCCAGGAGGCGGCAGACAAGTTTAATGCCACCCAAGACAGAATCGAAGTCGAAGTACAAGCGATTCCTTGGGAGAACTACATGACCAAGTTGAATACGCAGGCAACGGCAGGACAATTGCCGGATACAGGGATATTAAAGGAAGACGGCGTCATTCAGTGGTCTTCCGACGGCATGCTGAACGATGTAAGTTCCATGTATGAGGGAAGCGACAGCAAGCCGCTGGATAGCCTGGCCTACAAATATCAAGGCAAAACCGTAGCTTATGCTGCGGCCAATGAAATTCTCCTCTTATACTACAACAAAGACATGTTCGACAAAGCGAACGTTCCCTATCCTCCATCCGTGCTTGAAAAAGCTTGGACGTGGGACGAATTCGTAGCAGCAGCTAAGAAGCTGACGAATGACAAGAACGGCAAACATCCTGGCGAAGATGGCTTTGATTCGCAGGGTATCGTTCAGTATGGCGCATCCGTTGAGAATCTGGCATGGCAATTGGAAACTTGGGCGCTCAGTAATGGCGGCGGTTTTTATAATAATGACGGTACAGAGGTAAGAATTGGGGAAGATGCCAGTACGGAAGCGATTCAGAAAGTCGCTGATCTGTACTTGAAAGATCATGTTGCCCCGTTGTCCGTCGGACAGACCGATGACGGCATTCAGCGCACCATCATTGCGGGAACGGTTGCCATGGCCACCAACGGCCAGTGGAACGTAGGAACGAGCTTGAATGCGGCGAAGGAAGCAGGCCTGAAATACGGCGTAGCCGTATTGCCTTACATGAAGGAAAAGGTAACCCTCAATACGGGCGGTGCCAATGTCGTGTTCTCCCAAACCAAGCATCCGCAAGAAGCGATGGAATGGCTCAAATGGTACACGGCCGAAGAAAACAACTGGGGACTCATTTCATCGGGCATTTGGATGCCAATTCTGGAGAAGTGGTATACGGATGAAACTCTCACCCATAAATGGGTCGACAATCCGAACTTCCCTCCGTATGACGAATACAAGTCTGCGGTAGTCGATTATGCGCAATCCTCCGCGGCGAGACCCGCTTCCTGGTTCTTTACGAATAATACGACGGACTTTAACACCCTACTCGGATCGAGTCTGGGGGATGTGTGGACCGGAAAGACGACCGCCAAGGACGCCATTGCCAAAAATCTCGAAGCTCTGAAAGCAGCTAATAAAGGCGACAAGTAACGGATGAGAAGGATGACCGCTAAGAAAAGCGCAAGCGGCGGTCATCCTTCAAACAATGAGGTGGGGAGCGAGATATGGAAACCTATAATAAACCGCCGCAACGCCGTTCCCGATTTCTTTCAAGCGAGGCAAGCGTTGCTTATATATGCTTGATTCCGGCCTTCTTCGGACTGATCTTCCTGACCTATCTGCCTCTTGCGGGAGTGCTGGGAATCAGCATGACGAATTGGACAGGCTTAAAAAACCCCGAGTTCGTCGGCTTCAGTAATTATATCAAGCTATTCACTACCGATCCTTATATTAAAGATTCTATTATAGCGACAATCTATTTCGCCTTTTTATCCGTAGCCGGAAGCATGATTTATTCGCTTTTCATCGCGATGCTGTTGAACCGTAAAATTCCGGCAAGAGGGTTTTTCAGAGCCGTATTTTATGTGCCGTTCGTTTTGCCGGCTGTCGCCATATATGTAGGATGGTCCTGGCTATACGAGGCGAATTTCGGTTTCTTCAACTATCTACTCTCCAAAGTGGGATTGAACAAAATTCTCTTTATCGCGGATTCCAGTTACGTAGTTCCTTCCCTTTCCTTGATTGCGGTCTGGCTTTCGGGGAACTTGATCGTTATTTTTTTGGCCGGGCTTCAGAACGTTCCGAGCATCTATCATGAAGCGGCCGAGATGGATGGCGCAAGCGGATGGAATCGCTTCTGGCATATCACCCTGCCAAGTATGACGCCGATCATCTTTTACAACCTGTTGCTGAGCCTGATCGCCAACCTCCAAGTCGTAACGCCGGCCCTTGCTCTGACCAATGGCGGCCCGGGTAACTCTTCCCGATTCATGACTTATCTGATGTATGATCAAGCTTTCGTCAATTACAAGCTGGGCTATGCCTGTGCGACGACCTTTATTATTTTCGCCATTCTTGCCGTCTTCACCGTCGTTTTGTTCAAGACGTCGAATCGGTGGATCTTTTCCGAAGGGGGCGACGACAAATGAGCGAACTAACTTACGTCAGGCTAAAGAGCAAGAAACGCAGCGAACGAACGATGAACGTGATTACGCTTCTGGTCGTCCTTTTATTTGCTTTTATCGTGCTCTTTCCGATTTGGTGGATATTCCGAACGTCATTGATGACGAATCCCGAGATCTACAAATATCCGCCTTCTCTAATACCGGAAAATTGGTTGTTTTCCAATTATGAAAAAACTTTAAAGATATTCAAGTTTTGGAAATATCTATGGAATACGATGGTAATTATCGTTCCTTCCTGTTTGGCGGGAACCTTCACGGCCACCTTGTGCGGATATGCCTTCGCAAGGTTGCGGTTTCGGGGCAAACAGCTGATCTGGACCCTTTGCGTCGGTTCTATGCTCTTGCCTGTCATGGTTACTCTCATTCCGCTGTACATCGGATGGACGCGGGGTCTGGGGCTCCATGACAGCTATCTGCCATTGATACTGCCTTATTTCTGCGGCGGCGGCGCTTTTAATATCTTTTTAATCCGACAATTCATCCTCTCCATACCGAGAGAACTTGACCAGGCGGCAACAATCGACGGCGCCGGATATTTCCGCATCTTGTTCAGCATTATTATGCCGGCGATCAAGCCTGCCATGATCGTCGTCGCTTTGTTCATCTTCATCGGCTTATGGAACGATTTGCTCCAACAGATGATTTACATTAATTCGAGCGACAAATACACCATCGCGTTAGGGCTTACCAATTTCAGAGGTCAATTAAAGTCGGATTGGTCGCTGACGATGGCAGCCACATGCCTGTCCTTTGCTCCGGGCGTCCTATTTTACCTGATCGGTCAAAAGTATTTCGTAGAGGGAATCACGATGACCGGAATAAAAAATTAGCTGGTCGAGGGTTTGAATCCCTTAGAATCCACCCTATTTTAATTTCATGAACGGCAGAGATGCCGTTTTTTAAATAGCGCATTGCGCTAACGGATACGATTGCTTAATAAAACAGCGGTAGTCTAGGACTTCATTTTCTGGTCCATAGCTACCGCTGTTTCTATTATGGGGTGAGTCTAAATGTATTGGGAACGGTATTTCAACCCGTTCAGACAAACGGGTTATAATAGATGCACTTAGAAGATGAACTAAAGCTTTAAGGAGGCATCGAATGAATCCTGCGCAACGTAATCATGTCCTCATCGTCGAAGACGACGATCATATAAGGCGTTTTGTGGCGATTAATTTGCGTACAAACGGATTTCAAGTTACCGAAGCTGCTTTAGGGGAAGCGGCTTTGAAGAGCTTTATAAACAACCGTCCAGATGTTGTCGTACTGGATATCATGCTCCCCGATATGGACGGATTCGAAATATGCAAGAAACTTAGAGACGTCGATACTAACATCGTCATTATATTTCTAACCGCGCGAGGCCAGGATGTGGAAAAAATTAGAGGGCTCGAGCTTGGCGCCGACGACTATATTGTCAAACCCTTTAATCCGCTGGAACTCGTAGCAAGAATAAAGACCGTTTTACGGCGCACGAATAATGCAGCGAAGCCAGAGAACCTAGAAAAAATGCAGAGAAATGAACTCCTTTCTGGGACAATCCGGATCGATCTTGATTCTAATAAAGTATTTAAGGCGGGCAACTGCATTGAGTTGACGCCTAAAGAATATCAAATGATCAAAGTGTTTCTGGAAAACCCCGATAAAGCATTATCAAGAAACGATCTCTTGAACCTTGTATGGGGCGAGGATTTCGTCGGTGATACGAAAACGGTGGACGTCCACGTTCGCAGATTGAGGGAAAAGTTCGAAGACAATAGCTCTAAGCCACAACTGATCGAAACCGTGTGGGGGCTGGGATATCGTTGGAGGAAGGACGGTTGACGGATTGGGAATCCAGAAAAGATTAGTAGGAAGCTATCTGGCGGTCATTGCTATTACCGTTGCGATATTGGAGATATTTCTTATTTTTTCGGTGAGGTCCTATTACTATAGCAACGTTGAACGAGCGTTGATAAGCCAAGCGGAGTTATCCGCGTCCTTTTTCCATCAATATTTTGACGCGGAAGACTTAGAGAAGCAATCCGAACGGTTATTAAGGGGGTTTTCTCAACATTCCGCGGCACAAGTCCAGATCATTAGTGCAACTGGTCAACTTCTTCAAGATTCTACAGGTATGCGGGTCGGTTATGTTATGACGGATTATCCGGACGTGCAAGAAGCCAGCAATGGAGAAGTCGGAATCTGGCAGGGGCATGAGCCTTCCACCGAAGAGTCCGTTTTAGCTGTATCTTATCCTTTGCAAAGCATAGATAGCAACGTGGGCGTAGTGAGGTACGTAACTTCTCTGACGGAAACGAAGAAAACCGTCGACCATATTTCAGAGCTCTTGATTGCTGTTGGTATTCTCGTCGTTGTCATTGTAACTGTTGTTGGCGTCCTCCTATCAAGAACCATTACGGGTCCAGTATCGGATCTTAAATATGCGGCTCGGAAAATGGCGGAGGGAGACTTCTCTGCGCGAGCCAAAAAACGATATCAGGATGAGCTTGGTACGTTAGCGGATACATTAAACGCGATGGCGACCAAAATCCAGCGAGATGAAGCGCTTAAAAACGATTTTATATCATCGGTGTCGCATGAACTTCGAACTCCATTAACCTCGATCAAAGGATGGGCCGTAACGTTACATTCGAATCACGGAGAAGATCAAACCATGCTCGAAGACGGATTACGGATTATCGAGATGGAAACTGATAGGTTAACCCGACTGGTTGATGAATTGCTCGATTTCTCGAAATGGGATAACGGACAAATCGAGTTATACCGGGTTTCACTCTATTTGCCGGATTTTCTTCTGAACATAGGCAAGCAATTGGCGCCTAGAGCTGCCCGGTTAAATATTTCGTTAGAAGTAAACATCGGGGATAAGCTGCCATCCATTCATGCCGACGAAAACCGAATGAGACAAGTGTTAATAAACCTCATTGACAATGCGCTTAAGTTTACCAGCGATAATGGAACCGTAAAAATCATTGCCCGATCGGTTGAAGATGGGGTCATGATTATCGTCGAAGATACGGGGTCTGGGATTGCTGCGCATGACATCGATCATGTCTTTCAAAAGTCATACAAGGGTAATGTCGGCGCCCATGGGAGCGGCTTGGGGTTATCCATTTCGGAGCAAATCATTAAACGGCATGGCGGGTCTTTATCGATAGAAAGCCGCATAGGGGTAGGGACGAAAGTGGTGATCCATCTCCCTACGTGACCAAGCCATTATTTTAACCTTTTCATAACCCTTTAGGATTCATTTATCGATAGAATATAAGGATGAGTCGAAGAGACGAGGAGCAGATCATGAGAACGATAAGTAAGCACGCAAGAGCTGGATTACTTGTAGCTGCGTTATTGTGCCTTAGCGGGTGTAGAGTTCCTGTCACTCCAAATGATTTAATTAATCCGCCTTCCTCTGAAATAGGTTTGTCCGAGAAAAATTGGGACGCAATTCAGAATTTGCTGCCGGAAGGAGCTCAGTTGGTTCCTCAAACGATCGGACAAGGAAACGGCATTGCATTCGGTGACCTAGATGGTGACGGTATAGATGAAGCATTGATTGTCTATAAAGAGAATCCCCTCCACGGAAAAATGCATAAGGCTGCTCTACTCAAGCAGAAGAGTGCTCAGTGGCAAATCGTTTGGGATGCCAAGGGCTTCGGTTACGGTCTGGATTATTCAAAAATTACCGATATCAACCAGGATGGCTTGCCAGAGGTTGTTCTTGGTTGGTCATTAGGCAATGCGGGGACGGGAATGGATGTCTACGCTTGGCGTGAGGGTACTTTAATGCTGCAATCGAAAGAGGAATATCGCGGCAATCCTAATTAGGAATTGCCTACAATTTAAAGAATGATTTTAGAGGGAACAGCATGACCTTAATTCGAAAATTCAATAAGCTGGATAAATTAACGCTATTTTTCTTGGCATGTCTGATCACCATTGGCACGGTTGCGATTTATGAAGCAACTTACGGAACAAAGCTAGAGGGTTTGCACAAAAGCAATCTTTTGCTATTCGCTGCTTTTAGCGTTCCGCTGCTGCTTTTAGCGTTTTTCGATTATCGCTTTCTAGTGAACAAATTATCTTATCTGTTGTATGGAATCGGGATCGTTTCACTCGTTTACGTTAACTTTAAGGGAGAGAATCTAAATGGCTCGACTCGTTGGTTAAGCATTGGTTCTTTTCAATTTCAACCCTCCGAATTAGCCAAGTTGTTCACGATCTTGTTAGTTGCCCATATGCTTCATAAGCGAGCGGGAAAGAAGCTTCGCTTGATCAAGGATGTTTTACCCGTTACGGTTACTGTTCTTGTTCCATTTTTTCTAATCCTTAAGCAGCCTGATTTAGGAACTGCGCTAGTGTTTGTGGGCATTTTGCTTGGGATGTTGTGGATGGGAAATATCCGCGCTATGTATATGATTTTGCTCGTGGGCATTGTCGGTGTACTGGTTGGTTTAATCATTTATTTCTATCATGCGGATTATGATCTGCTTACCCGATTCGTGAAGCCTCATCAATTAGCGAGAATACAGACCTTTCTGGATCCAGCTAGCGATCCCGATAAATCATGGCATGTCATTAATGCAATTAACGCGGTCGGTGCAGGCGGGTTGAGCGGAGGCTCTGGCTATTTTTCAGAGCATGGATTTATTCCTTACGTCTATTCCGATTCCATTTACGTAATCATTGGCGAAAGATATGGATTTTTGGGATCCGCAGTGCTTTTATTGCTTTATTTTCTATTGATTTATCGAATGGTTATAACGATCATGGAGTGTAAGAGGCATGCGGGGTGTTATGTTGTTGTTGGAGTTATTAGCATGCTTGTGTTTCAAATCTTCGTAAATATCGGAATGCATATCGGCTTGCTTCCATTGACCGGAATTTCTTTACCGTTCATCAGTTATGGAGGCAGCTCACTTCTTATCAATATGGTTGCGATCGGATTGGTTTTAAGCGTAAAAATTCATATTAATGTTGAAGATCATACGGAATGAAATAATGCGCGAAGGAAACGCATTCTCTCCGCTGAACTGGATCACGAAAGAGGGTCACTTTGAAAAAAGTGATCTCTCTCGGGTCACAATTCATGCTGGAAAGTGTATGGGCGCTTTTTTATGACGATATGCTTATTTTTGTGCCGTACGATCCTCCTGCTCCCGTAGCTCTATTCTCCGTATTTTACCGGAGGATGTTTTCGGGAGATCCGTGATAAATTCAATTTTTCGTGGATATTTATACGGGGCAGTCCATTGCTTCACATGAGATTGGAGCTCCTTAACAAGCTCTGGAGAACCCGTTGATTCATCCTTAAGTACGATAAAAGCTTTAACGATATGACCGCGAATTTCATCAGGGCTTGCAACGACAGCACATTCTTTGACGGAGGGATGCTTCATAAGCGCATCTTCTACTTCAAAGGGACCTATCGTATAGCCTGAGCTGATAATGATATCGTCTCCGCGGCCCTCGAACCAGAAATAGCCATCCTCATCCTTCCGAGCCCGGTCACCAGTTATGAAGTAATTCCCGTGTGTGCTTTGTTCTTTACGACCGGGATCCTTGTAATAGGTCTGGAACAATGCAGGCATGCTCAAATGAACAGCAATATCACCAACGACACCTGCAGGTAGCGGGCTACCTTCATCATCTATGACCTCTACAACGCCCGAAGCAATGGGCTTACCCATGGAGCCAGCCCGAAACGGAGTATCCTTGAGTGTTCCGATAATCAGTGTGCTCTCTGTTTGTCCATAGCCGTCACGGATAGTGATATTAAAGTTGCGCTGGAAGGTGTTGATAACTTCTTGATTTAAGGGCTCCCCTGCAGATACTGCACAGCGTATTCGAGACAAGTCATACTGATGCAATTGTTCGCTCTTCGCCATTAATCGATATTCCGTTGGGGTGCAGCACAACACTTGGATACGATGATCCTGTAGCAGTTGCAAATATCTATCCGGCTGGAACGATCCATTGTACACGAAGCCTGTTGCTCCATTCCCAAGCACGGTTAAGAACGGGCTCCAGATCCATTTTTGCCAGCCTGGTGCTGCAGTGGCCCAGATCGTGTCCGATTCGCGAATATCTAGCCAGAGGGAAGTAACGATGCGTAAGTGAGCAAACGCCCAGCCATGAGTATGAGCGACAGCCTTAGGGTTGCCGGTTGTCCCAGAGGTATAGGCTAAAATTGCGATATCGTCACTCCGGCTGTTTACTGCAGTGAAGGTAGCGGGCTGATCTAACATTAATTTCTCAAGATTAAGCCACTCCGAATGGGGATTGTCTACACTTCCAGTAACGGAAAGACGGAAGTCCAAAGCAGGCATTTCTTCCGTAATGTTATCTACTTCATGCGTGCCTCCGGACCAAGCAATAACTGCTCTTGCCTCGGCATGTCGGAGACGGTAGGACAAATCCTTAGCTCTGAGCATTTCTGAAGAGGGGATAACGGCAAGTCCCAGCTTCAGACAAGCTAGATAGATGACATAAGTGGTTATGCTCCGTGGAACCATAACGAGTACACGGTCCCCCTGACGAAGACCAAGTCCCGATAAGCCTCCAGCGAGCTGATTAGCCTGTTTGCGTAACTCTCCGTATGTAATCTCCGTACAGCTTCCTTGTTCATTTAACCATTTAAGTGCAACCTTATCGGAAGGATGCGGTTCCATTTCCGAGGTGATATTGTAGTATTCTGGTGCGATCCATTGCTGACTGACCAAGATGAACATCTCCTAAATACCGTTTGATGGATATATCGTTAAGATAAGTATAGCATGACTCCTAGTACCAGCTTCTAACGAGGCCTTTTCACTTAGAGAATGTTCTGTGCCAATTTTGCTAGTCAATAGTATTTTGTGCATAAGTTAACGGAGTTATTTTTTATTGTTTGTTGTTTGTCAGGAAAGTAATATGATGATTAAAGATAACAATTTAGGTCATTAAAGGAGATCTCTCATGGAAGAAAACAAAGTCACTTATGAATCCATCGATGATTATATCTCAGGCTTTCCCCTAAAGATTCAGGAAACGCTTCAAATGTTAAGAAAAGTAATCAAAGAGTCAGCCCCTGACGCCAAGGAAAAGATTAGTTATCAAATGCCAACTTTTGCGATGAAAAGAAATCTAGTACATTTTGCGGCATACAACAAGCATATTGGATTTTATCCGGGTGCGAGTGGAATTGCTGCATTTCAACAGGAGTTAAGTGCATACAAAGGGGCAAAAGGGTCCGTACAATTTCCAATTGATAAGCCGCTGCCGTTTGAATTAATAAGCAGTATCGTTAAATTCAGAGTGGCTGAGGATTTAGAAAAAGCAAAAGGCAAATTGAAAAAGAAGAAATAGTATAGCTACATCCTATGGTCATAATCGGCTTCAGGCTTCATGTCTTTGGATAGGAAGGAGTTATACATGAATATGCATACCTATGGCTTGTTGGAAAAGATATTATTTCCCCCTACGTCTATTAATGTGAAGAAGCTTAGAAGACAAATAGAAGGAAAGGTAATACTCATAACCGGAGCAAGCTCAGGGATTGGGGAACAAGCAGCTTATCTACTGGCAGATTTCAATGTGCATCTCATTCTAGTGGCTCGAACAGAGGATAAGCTGAAATCGCTGAAGCAGGAAATAGAACAAAAAGCTGCCCAAGTCAGTATTGTTCGAGCGGACCTTAGGATTATCGAAGATATGGAGAGGGTAATTGCCTTTATACAGCAGTTGCCAACTGGGTTGGATATTATCGTAAGTAATGCGGGTCTTTCGATTAGTCGCTCGATTCACGATTCCTTAGACCGTTATCACGATTTTACTAGGACGATGGCGATTAATTATTTTGCTCCGGTTCAATTGTTACTCTCCGCTATTCCCCTACTGCAAAAAAATCAAGGACATGTGATCAACATCTCTACGGTAAATGTCTTATTATTACCGATTCCCCACTGGGCAGCGTATCAGGCATCTAAGTCCGCATTCGACACCTGGTTTCGTTCTACTGCGCCTGAGCTCAATGAAATGGGGATAACGACCACTTCGATCTACCTTCCTTTAGTCAAAACACCAATGATCCTACCGACACCAGCTTATCAAGATCTACCAGCCATGAGTTCTAGTCATGTTGCCCAAATCATCTGTAAATCCATGTACACACAAAAGCGAATCCATAAGCCGTGGTGGATCATTTTTGGACAATGGACATCTATAATGTTCAGAGGGATATGGGAGTTATGGACTCCGGTACGGTTGCGAAAAAGGAGGAAATAACATTGAATATCATGAGCACGTTGGCTGTCTTATACAAAATCAAATTGCTGTCTCCCGTCGGCTTAGTTCGATTCCTGCACGCAGTATGGAAATATGGTATCAATGTAATGGCCTTGCTAAGCTTTGCAGCCAAAACCTATCGCAATGAGGTCGCTATAGTAGATGAGCATGAGACATTAAGTTATTCCCAATTGCAGTCGCAATCGGAAAAGCTGGCATTTCTGTTACAGCAGCAATATGGTGTTCGAAGCGGTTACAAAGTAGGCTTTATGTGTAAAAATCATGCGAATTTGGTGAAATCCATATTTGCAGCCTCTTTGCTCGGAGCCGATATCTATTTGCTTAATGCTGAAATGAGCAACAGTCAATTGGACAGTCTATTAGGTCGCTACGATTTTCATTTCATTGTTTATGATGGACAATTATCTTCGCTGATCGAGCAATCCTCCTATTCGAAGCTTAAGCTCCTTAGTTATCATGATCATTTGCCTTCTATCAGTAGCTTAGTGGCCTCCAAAGTGGAGGTCAATTTGAAGTTACAGCGGACCTCATCAAGCAAGTTGATCCTATTAACAGGGGGGACGACTGGCAAGTCTAAAGCAGCTGCACATAAACCATCGATGTTCAGATATGTAAACCCGTTTATCGCTATGATCACTCGGTTGAATCTTTTACACTATCGTACGGCCTATATTGCGACACCTATTTATCATGGTTACGGTGTGGCTGTATGCTTGTTATTTATCGCCATGGGAAAAAAAATAGTCGTACGCGAAGGGTTCGATGCAGCAAAAGCATGTGATTTCATTCATAAGCACCAAGTTGAGGTCGTAACCGTAGTACCGTTAATGATTCATAAAATGCTGGAGCATGATGCGGAGTGTTTAACCTCTCTGACCTGCATCGCCTCAGGTAGCGCAGAACTAAATCCGAAATTAGTGGAGAAGACGAGAAGTAAGTTAGGGGATATTATTTACAATCTATATGGCACCTCGGAAGCCGGGTTGAATATGATCGCAACACCCCAAGACTTGAAAATGGCAGAGAATACAATCGGTAAGAAAATAACAGGAGTCCGATTAAAAATTGTCGATGATCACAAAAATGAGGTTGAGCTCGGTAAAGTCGGTCAATTTTGCATCAAAAATAAAGGGCTCCGTAAAAATAGTCACCATGCATGGATCGAGGTAGGGGATTTGGGTTACCGAGATCATCAAGGCTATTATTATTTGTGTGGAAGAGTAGATGACATGGTTGTTTCGGCCGGAGTCAATGTTTATCCGATTGAAGTTGAACAGGCGCTCATCAAGCACCCAGAGGTTGAAGATGTAGCGGTGATAGGAGTCAGGGACGAACATTTCGGGCAACGGTTGAAGGCATTCGTTCTTCTAGCTAACCATGCAAGCGCAACACAAGAGGAGCTATTGGATTGGTTGCGCAATAGAGTTGCGAGATTTCAGATGCCTAGAGAAATCATCTTTGTTGAGAATATGCCTTATACTTCTCTAGGTAAGCACGATAAAAAGTACTTGAGAGAGTCCCAAAGCGGCACGTTATAAGCTGTTTAGAAGCGCATAGTATCCTTACAAGAAGAAATTAAGGGTTGTAGTTAGGATATAGGTGTGATAATATCTTCAAAGCGAATGATAATGATTATCAACTTCAATATAATGATAATCGTTATCGGACATACATAACCTCGGGGGGATTTAGCTTGAAAAAGTTTTCAGCACTACTAATTATTGGGGCACTTCTAGTTATGACAGCATGTTCATCCAATTCAGAGAAAAACAACTCTAGTTCTTCACCAGTCGCTAGTAACTCGAATAGCACTGAGTCACCTACACCTACTAGCAGCGATGCAGACAATGCATCAACCGAGTATAGCTTAGAAAATGACGGAGTCGATCAAGCAGCCTTCACTGAAGCATTAAGCCAATTCCCAGCAGAGGTGCCGGAGAAAATCGTTACAACATCTGTACCTTTGACTGAAATGCTCCACTTACTAGGAATCACACCGGTTGGCGTTCCTACTTCAACTAACCCGATTCCAGCAGACTTTGATTCCATTCCTAAGATCGGATCACCGATGGCACCGGATTTGGAAGTTGTAACGAATCTTGAGCCAGATTTGCTTCTAGGTTCAGAAGCACTTCGTAGTACACTGGACAAAAACCTAGAAGGCATCAAGGTGGAAAAAGCGTACTTACGTACAGACTCATTTGAGGATCTGAAGCTTAGCTTTAAAGTGCTAGGCACTTATTTTAAGAAGACAGATGAGATGAATAAGGTATTGAGCACTATCCTGGATAAAGAAAATGCACTGGCGAAACAAGCTGAAGGTAAGAAATTGCCGACTGTTATGTTGATGATCGGAACATCGGATTCTTTCATGGTTATGAGTGAGACCTCTTACCTAGGAAGTCTGGTTAAGAAGCTAAATGCGGATAATATCGCTACATCCGTGCTAAAGGTCAAAGACACGTATTCTCCGATTAACATGGAGAACGTTGTAGCTGCAGACCCAGATATCATTCTTGTACTTGCTTCAGGCGATCATGGCGCATCCCAAGACAAGTTTGAGAAAGAAGTAGCAAAGGATGCTGCATGGAAAAATCTATCCGCATATAAAAACAATAAAATTCAAATTTTAGACTATAGTATCTTTGGTGTAACTTCAATTAGCAATGTAGACAAAGCATTAACACAAATTGCAGAATATTTCTACGAATAATTAAAGGCGGTAACAGGATATGAGTACACATCGAAGCCGATCCATTGTCATCATCACGTTTATACTTGTAACTGTTGCCGCGTTGATCGCAATTGGATTAGGCAGTGTGTTCATCTCGATTCCTGAAATCTTCCAAACCATTTTCGGGTCGTCGACGAAAGCCGTGCATTCCACGATTATTTTCGATATTCGATTACCACGGGTGCTACTGGCACTAATTATCGGGGCAAATATTGCGATTTCAGGTGCGCTACTGCAAGCTGTAATGGGTAATCCGTTGGCAGATCCGGGTTTGACAGGGGTAACGAGTGGGGCGGCTGCTTGCGTACTTCTCATTATGCTGGCAATGCCAGAGTATACTCAGTTCATACCGGCTGCTGCTTTTATCGGGGGATTAATCGCTGCTTTCATTGTTTACGCGTTAGCCTGGAGACGTTCAGGAATATCACCAATCACCATCATTCTATCTGGCGTCGCTGTGAATGCGTTGTGCGGAGGGGTTATCGGATTCCTAACGATCATGTACAGTGATAGACTCCCAGCAGCAGTCCAATGGCTAAATGGGAGTCTGGCGTCCAAAGGAATGAACGCATTAACGATGGTGTATCCGTATGCGATCGTGGGTTGGATTTTGGCGTTCTTCGCCATCCGCAAGGCGAATATTATTAGACTTGGTGATCAGGTTGCATCTAACCTAGGTGAGAATGTGAATCGAATTCGCATCTTACTATCGTTGTTAGCGGTATTCTTGTCAGCGATCTCTGTGGCCGCCATTGGAATGATCGGATTCGTTGGTCTTATCGTCCCTCATATGGCAAGATTGCTAGTGGGTTCGGATTACAAATATATGATGCCAATGAGCATGGCGCTTGGAGCACTCGTCCTATTAATTGCGGATACGGGTGGAAGAACCTTATTTTCTCCAATAGATATTCCCGCTGGTATTTTAATGGCTGTTGTCGGTGCACCATACTTTCTGTACTTGATGAGAAGGAGGATGTTCTAATATGTTTACTGTCGATTCCATATCCATTCGGTATGAACAGAAGAGCGTAATTAACAATTTCTCTTTTTCCGTCAAGCAAGGGGAAGTGGTATCCATTATTGGGCCAAACGGGTCTGGTAAGTCGACGCTTCTCAAAGCGGTATCACGTCTGATCCCTTATGAAGGGAACGTCATGCTAGAAGGCGTCAATTTGAAATCAATGAACTCTAAGCAGATTGCCCGTAATATGTGCATGCTTAGTCAGAAAAACCAAGCTCCGAATGATATGACGGTCGTGGATCTTGTTTCTTATGGCAGGTATCCACACAAACGGTGGTTTGAGAAATTAAACAATGAAGATATGGATATCGTCCATTGGGCACTTGAGAAGACACATCTAACAGAATATAAGGATCGAGCTGTCGCGTCCTTATCCGGTGGTGAATCGCAGCGTGCGTGGATTGCTATGGCGCTTGCCCAGCGGCCTAAGATTTTGTTGCTTGATGAGCCGACAACTTATCTAGACATTTCCCATCAGCATGAGGTGCTAGAGCTCGTTCGTGAGCTGAATCGGGATATGGGGATGACCGTTGTCATGGTGCTACATGATCTTAACCAAGCTTCTCGTTATAGCGATAACATCGTTGTCGTGCAAGGCGGAGTCAAAGCGATGGATGGAACTCCTAACGAGGTCATGACGGCGGATATGATTCGGAACGTGTACCGGATGGATGCAGAAATTCAGTACGTTCCTACGGAGAAGAAGCCACGCATACATTTGCTGAGTACTGCAGCTGTATGATAGTCTAATCATCAAAATAAACATACTCTTTGGGGGATTTTATAATGAAAAAGCCAGTAGATGTGGAACAAAATAAAGAAAATTACTTGCAGTTTATTGCAAATCGCAAAACTGTAATTTTGAGCTTGATTGATGACGAGGGTAAACCTTTTATTAGTTATGCTCCTTTCGTTAAGAAGGAAGGCAAGCTCTTTATCTACATTAGCAAGATCGCTGATCATTATCGTTATATGGAAAGTAACGAATTTGTGGACGTGCTTCTTATTGCTGACGAATCAGCAACGAAAAATAATTTCGCAACAGAGCGGGCACGTTTGAACTGTACTTCAATCAATATCGGCAATGATGGACATGATGATATCTTTGAATTGTTCAATGCTGCGCACGGTGCTCCTATGATGGATTTATTGCGTGGATTGGACTTTTCCTTGTTCGAGCTGACTCCTGTGAGTGGACGCTACGTAGTTGGCTTCGGCTTGGCATTCGACATTGACGTGGACGCGAATTTATTTAGTCATGTTGTTATAGATAAGAAGAGCTAAACGGGATAGAGGAGCTGAATCGATATGACATTTGAAACAGTGCTACCGATATGGCAGGCTATTCAAGAACGGTTTCATAAAACCGTTAAAGCATTGCCAGAACAGGATCTGAGCTTACAGATGGGTTCCTCAACGATAGGGTCCTTGATTAAGCATAATGCGGAAGTAGAATTTATGTTTGCTGAGTGGTTCTTCGGCAAAAGTAAGTCAGAGGCTATCGAAACTTCTGATACTAACTTAGAGCAGTTGGTTCAATTGCTGACGGCTTCAAATGCAAATTTGATCGAAGCAATGAAAGAGCTTCCGGAGGATGCATGGCATCAACGTATGGAGTCGTCTATCGGAACATCAACACCACTGGAAGCCTTAGGTAGACTTATGTATCATACGGGCATTCATTCGGGACAAATTTCTCTTATTCAGAAAACACTCAAAGCCAAGTGATTCCTTAATTCTTAAAATCCTGACCTCGGTATAGTATCCGAAGTCAGGATTTTTCACTTTCTTTTATTAATAGGGATCAGCTTCGTGACTAATCTTTACAGCTTTATCAGGTGCTTGATCCCCGTCTTTGTTACCAAGTGGAATTTGACTTGATCCTCCTTGAGGTGCAGCCTCTAAGCCCTCTCTTAACCGACGACCATATTGTTCATCTGCTTCTGAAGCAAGAGCGATCATTCTCTCTTGGATACGCCCATCGCAGCGCGAGAGATCCCCCACAAGGTTTAAGATCAATTCATCACGTTCCCAATCCTTGAACTGACGATACGTTTCGCCGGCTTGCTTCGTATTGTTAGACCGATCAATGGACTCACGCACGAGTCTACCTTCGATAAGAGGTGTATATTCCTTACCAGCCTGTTCCGCTTCAACTAACCCGCCTAGAAGTGATGGCTCATAGTTAATGTGAGGATTATGGCTAGGTGATCGATCTACATAATACTCCATTTGACCGGCGCTTTGATTAGTCGCGACCCGCTTTTTCGGAGCGTTGATCGGTAATTGTAAATAGTTTGCCCCTACGCGATGACGCTGTGTATCGGAATAAGAGAATGTCCGACCTTGAAGCATTTTATCATCTGAGAAATCAAGTCCGTCAACCAATACACCTGTACCGAATGCGGCTTGTTCCACCTCTGCAAAATAATTGACCGGATTTTTGTTCAGGATCATTTTACCGACGGGCAACCATGGGAACTGTTCTTCGGGCCATAGCTTCGTATCATCTAGCGGGTCGAAATCCAACTCAGGATGTGCATCATCACTCATAATTTGTACGAGTAGCTCCCATTCCGGATAATCATTTCGTTCAATGGCTTGATATAAATCCTGTGTTCCATGGTTAAAATTTGAGGCTTGGATTTCGCTAGCTTCCTTTTGTGTTAAATTTCTAATGCCTTGCTTCGGCTCCCAATGATATTTCACGAGCACCGCTTCACCTTCGTTATTTACCCACTTATATGTATTAACGCCAGACCCCTGCATCATACGATAGTTGGCTGGAATACCCCATGGGGAATAAACGAATGTGACCATATGAAAGGACTCCGGCGAGCTTGCGCAAAAGTCAAAAAATCGTTCAGCATCTTGAATATTTGTAACAGGATCTGGCTTAAAAGCGTGAATCATATCAGGGAATTTGATCGCATCACGGATAAAAAATATTTTCAAATTGTTTCCGACTAAATCCCAATTCCCGTCTTCTGTATAAAATTTTACAGCAAAACCACGGGGATCTCGTAACGTTTCCGGAGAATGACCACCATGGATAACGGAGGAGAAGCGGACGAACACAGGGGTTTGCTTTCCTTTTTCCTGAAACAACTTAGCTCGCGTATATTTGGATACGGGTTCGCTCCCTACGGATCCATAGGCTTCGAAATAGCCATGAGCCCCAGCACCGCGTGCATGAACGACACGCTCTGGTATACGTTCACGATCAAAGTGGCTAATCTTCTCGATGAAATCGTAGTTTTCTAAAGTGGCAGGTCCACGATTCCCAACCGTTCTGATGTTCTGATTGTTAGTAACAGGGTGGCCTTGTCGATTGGTAAGGACATTACTATCCTCGGATGGATCATTTACATGGTTCATATTTTTCCTCCTCAGGTAAATTTACTTGGTCAATGTATAGGTTTGCATTCTTTTATGTAAAATATTCCTTTTGTCTTTAAGGTTGACAATGAAAGTGTAAGACATGGGAATATCATGGAATCGTCCGACATAAATTTGTAAGGAACTCTTTTATGTTTGTCCGAGTAGATCAAGCTTCATATATTCTGACCCGATAGTCGGGTCTTTTTTTGTAATTTACACATATCCTATGGGGGAATCGAAATGGCAGACATTAATACCCTTACAGGTTTTTTTGAAGTGTTTCGTCTGCCCATCATTATGAGTCTCATTGGCGGACTGATTGGTCATTTTGTTAAAAATGGAATCGTAGAGCTGCCGAAGATCGTTATTGAATATGATGAAGAGCACATTGTATTGTCACGAAATCGTTTGCTTTCGTGGCTTCAACGAATTTATCATTTTATCATCTTTATTTTAGGCTACAGACAAAAAAGCAATGAGACCAAGAGAGTGTTTTTCGATTTGGGGTTTTTAGGGGACTTACTCATCGCAATAGGGACTGGGATAGTCGCTAAAACGGCTTTAGGACTTGCCGAAACAGATAATGACTTTGCGGTTATCAGTAGCTCCTTGTTGGCAGGGTTCGCGGGGCTATCCTATTTAAAGGGCAAGGCGAATGAAGAATTATCAAAAACAGTTCCCGAAGAGGTTATCGGAAGCGATGATAGTACTCCGCAGTAAACCAATGTGTGAGGGAGCTCATCTTTTTCGTCAGAGATATAAACTTAGGTAAGCATGAAGGGAGTGTGTTCCATCATAAGGAAAACTGTCAAGGTTACCTCAGAGGAAATGCTGGAGCTGAAGAAGTTAGCTGAAGTCATGAAAAATCCTCAGCTACCCATGTCGCAACGACGGATCGCGAAGTCACAATACGAGTCGATCATTAAGTTTGCTAAGTACCAGAATCGTACAGCGGTATCATTTTTATAACTTTATTCTCGATAAGGGCTGTTTTAGAAGGTCATTTCAGACTTTCTAGGGCAGCCCTTTAGCTATGTATTTTAGTCATTTAAGGGTCTTGCATTAACAGAATTTATCTTCGCATCCGAAAAACACGAAGAGGAGGAGTGCAGTGCAGTGTTGCACAATCATCCGATAAGTAAATGGTTTTATGGGGGCTCTATTTGTTTATTAAGGCAAAACGACAGTGCCTACTAATTCCCATATTCAGCTTGGGCCAAAGGTGGTATAATTCCGTTCATACTGCTTAATGGATGGAACGGAGTGTGCGGACAGCATGAGGAATGGTTTAATTAACGCAGTAATTGCGTATACGATCTGGGGGCTTCTTCCTTTATATTGGAAATGGTTCGACACGATGCCTGCGGGAGAAATATTGTCCCATCGGATAATATGGTCATTCGTGTTCGTTATAGGGCTAATTACGATACAGAAACGGTGGAAAGAGCTCAAGGGCGTTTTAAGAGGTTGGAACACGATTCTCCCGTTAATTGCTAGCGGCATACTCATCACCGTTAATTGGCTGATCTTCATCTGGGCGGTGAACAATGGGCATGTCATCGAGACAAGTCTAGGCTATTACTTGATGCCATTGTTTAATGTTGTGCTTGCGATACTATTTTTGCGTGAGAGACCCAATGGCGGTCAGTGGGTAGCTATTGCATTAGCAGGGCTCGGTGTAATGTTTGTAGCTATCGATTATGGACGTTTCCCATGGGTATCGGTTTCATTGGCGGTGAGCTTTGGTTTATATGGACTGATCAAGAAGAAGGTAAAACTCGAAGCTTCATTTGGGCTGATTACGGAAACTGCGGTCGTCCTGCCTATCGCTCTCATTTACTGGAGTTATCTCGGGGCGTCTAATCTAGATACGGCGTGGTCATTACCAACATCTTCCTTGATTTTATTATTGTTATCAGGCGCAGCGACGGCGCTACCCTTGTTGCTCTTCGCTAAAGCAGCAAGACAGCTACCGCTGTCTATGCTAGGCTTTGTACAATATATTGGCCCTTCGATTACGCTAGTTTTAAGTGTGCTCGTCTTTAAAGAAACTGTCTCCCCAGTGCTGTTGATCAGCTTCTCCTTGATCTGGGCTGCTCTAGTTGTCTATACGATTGCTTCAGTTCGTGAGGCTCGCCGCACCGTTCAAGTGGCCAATGTGAAGTAAGGAGGATGTCGCTTGCAGGCAGATCGATTAAAAAGGAACTATATTATATTAATGTTTATCGTGTTCGGTGGGTTTCTCATATTCGGATTTTCCGAAAACATTAAAGGTCCAGCGATCCCCAGAATGCAGTCTGAATTTCGTTTGAATGAGACGCAATTGGGAATGCTGCTTGCTTTTAATTCCTTAGGCTATCTGGTCGCTTGCTCGTTTACGGGGGTGCTGTCGAACCGCATCGGGATCAAATGGACAGGAATCCTAGCGTTCTCCTCGATGGCGGTTGCCGGTGTATTGATGTATATGTCGGCAAGCTACGCCTTTCTTTCCGCGTCTTATTTTCTAATGTACATAGGAAACGGCATGCTAGAAATCGGATTAGCGATAATGGCGGCACGAATTTTCACTAAGAATACGGGTACGATGATGAATTTATCCCATTTCTTCTACGGGCTTAGCTCTGCGGTTGCTCCAATTATCGCATCTGCTATGATGGGGTGGGATGTATTCGGAGGTCAACTCGGATGGCGTGGCATGTATCTTGTTATGCTTTCTTTATCCCTGCTGCCTATTATTCCATCTTTGATGGCTAAGTTTCCTGGGGATGATCATGATCATGGAGAACGGATAACGTTAAAAAGCTTCATTAGAGATCCTGCCGCGTGGATGATCGTAGCCGTACTCTCCTTTGGGGTCGTATCGGAGCTTGCGGTCGGAGGATGGCTAGTCAACTTTCTAGAAAAGGCATATGGCTGGTCTACGGATGCTGCCTCCAGTATGTTATCCTTGTTCTTCTTGTTTTTCATGCTCGCGAGATTGTTTCTTGGCCCGATTACGGATAAGATCGGCTATACGCTCTCCATTTTTATTTTCTCTGCGTTCTCTGGTTTGTGCAGCTTAGCTGCGATAATTGTTGGAGAACAAGGTGCAATCTTATTCGCGATTGCGGGAATCGGGATTGCTCCGATCTATCCTACGGTTATGGCGCTTCTCGCGAAACGTTACCCAAGAGGAACAGATACCGCCATTACCTTCACTGTCACACTCATGGGTATTGCTAGCGTGATTGGAAATTTACTCATCGGAGTCATCATAGACGGAGTTCAAAAGCTGTTTGGTGCTAGTAGAGGAGCCGAGGGAAGTCTGTTGCTTGGTTTGCAGGCAGGCTACGGCTTTATCGCGATCATGGCCTTATTATGCTCAGTGTGCTGTATAGGATTACTCCTGTATCTTCGAAGGAAAAATGAAGTTGTTTAATCGGGGCAGTGTTCGGAGCTAAGAAGCATTTCTAACACTCTTCTAGTGTTGGATTTGCTTTTTTTTTTGAGGATTCAGAAAGTATAATATTCGCTAATCTTATCTGAATCGTCTCCGACATAAACGTTATCCTGCCATCCCCAAGGACGGAGTTAGTCGTTTATGCTTGTGAAATCGTTTAAGTCATAGAGGAGGACCGTGAGATGAATGAACGTAAAATTGTGATCGCTGGAACCGGAAGTGGAGTGGGCAAGACTACGCTGACAATCGGGCTCATGGCGGCTCTCAAGCGTGCTGGGCACCTGGTTCAAGGCTTCAAGTGTGGACCTGACTATATTGATCCAACCTATCATACTGCAGTTACTGGTCGTATTTCTCGTAATCTCGATAGCTATATGCTTCCACACGATACGGTCAAAGAAATCTATGTTAAGGCCAGCCGGGATGCGGATATATCCGTTATTGAAGGGGTCATGGGATTTTACGATGGCAAAAGCCCGATTAGCAATGAAGGAAGCACTGCCGAGATCAGTATGCTTCTGGAAGCTCCTGTATTGCTCGTCGTTAATTGCCAGAGCATGGCGCGGAGTGCAGCGGCTGTAGTTAAAGGGTTCCAATACATGGATCCTCGGGTACGTATTGTTGGGGTCATTGCGAACAAGGTAGGGAGTGAAGGTCACTATCGGATTGTACGTGAGGCTATAGAGCTAGAGTGTGGCATACCGGTTGTGGGTTACTTGAAGCGGGAAGATCAGATTGCCATTCCGGAAAGACATCTTGGCCTTGTTCCGTCTATAGAGAGAGGACAGCTTCAACCCTTCTTCGATCAATTGGGCGAGTTGATCTCCTCCACAGTGGACTTGGAACGGATATGGGATCTGTCGGAGTCGCCGAAGGTGGAAGCTCCAGAATCTGAAATATTCCGCGCACGGAATGGTCAGCGGACGAATCAAGTTAGGATCGCGATTGCGAAAGATGCAGCATTCAACTTTTACTATCAAGAGAATATCGAGATGCTTGAAGCACAGGGAGCAGAAATTGTTTATTTTTCACCACTCGCGGGGGAACGATTACCAGAGAATGTGCAGGGCTTATACCTTGGTGGAGGATTTCCGGAGGAATTTGCTGAAGAGCTTGCTGCGAATGAAACCGTTAAGCAGTCGATCAAGCAGGCGATTCAATCGGGGCTTCCGACGCTGGCGGAGTGTGGAGGATACATGTATTTAACTAGGGCTATTGAGGATACGACAGGTCGCCAATATGCGATGCTTGGCTTGATTCCAGGAATCGTGCGTATGCAGACTAAGCTTGCGGCGCTAGGGTATCGGGATATTATCGGCACAGAAGGCAACTTCCTACTAGGATCCTCTGATACGGCGAAGGGTCATGAGTATCACTATTCCATCTTTATCCCAGATTCCGACTGCGATATTATTCCTGCTTACGAAACCTCCGGTCTCAGAGGGAAGAAGCAGGAAGGCTATCAAAGCAAAGATGGCCATCTGATTGCAGGGTACACGCATATTCATTTTGCATCTGAGCCTGGTTTGGTGGAGCGTTGGATTACTAGGTGCCTTGCTCATCAACAGTAGAGAAAACAAACCCTGCTCCTCCGCAGTTTTCATAGCAGCGGAGGAACAGGGCTTGTTTAAATTATTGGACTGAAGTTAGAACTTCTTCAATAGAGGCAAGTGTTTCTTCCGATAGCTTAACGCCAACTGCCTTAACATTTTCTTCAACCTGCTCTGGTCGACTTGCTCCGACTAGCGCACTAGCAACATTAGGCTGGCGGAGAATCCAAGCAAGTGCAAGCTGTCCAGTCGAAAGATCCAACTCTCGAGCGATAGCGGAGAGCTTCTTCACGGCAGCGATTTTCTCGTTTGTGAATTCACCCTTTACCCATTCTAGCTTAGCAGCACGGCTATCTGCAGGGATGGAAGCTAGCGAATCATATTTTCCTGTCAGTAGACCTTGTGCAAGAGGGGAGAAAACAACCTGAGAGATACCTTTCGCTTCGCCGAGGGGTATAATTTCCTTCTCTATGTATCGGTTGAGTAGGTTATATACCGGTTGGTTGACGACGATCCGGTCAAGCAAATATCGATCTGCCGTACCGAGTGCATCCTCCATCTGTGCAGCGGTCCATTCGCTTACCCCAACATAAAGGACTTTACCTTGTCTGACAAAATCGTCTATCGTGCGCAAGGTCTCATCTATCGGAGTTTCCGTATCGTATCGATGACAGTAAAAGAGATCGACGTAATCAACCTCTAATCGTTTGAGGCTAGCGTTGATTTGTTCGGTGACATGCTTACGGGAAAGTCCTTTATCATTAGGTCCATCTCCCATCTGGAAGAATGCCTTCGTAGCCAATACATAACTTTCTCTTGGATAGTCACGAAGAATCTTCCCGATAACCTTCTCCGCTGCTCCACGCTCGTATACATTAGCTGTATCAAAGAAGTTAACTCCAAGCTCATAGGCTTTGTGGATGGCGGAAGTGGCACGCTCTTGTTCGACATATCCTCCGTAAGTCAGCCAACTCCCAAGACTGATTTCACTCACTTTAAGGCCACTCCGGCCTAGTCGGCGGTAGTTCATCGTATGATCATCCTTTCTGATGTGAAATAGGTTATGAAGAATATTTTACCGTAGCCTTCACCTTGGGGAAAGGGGTAAAGGAAGCTTACTTAATCTCGAATCGTAACTCTAGTTCGGATCGGAACGATTGCGGCAAGCTGTAACACATCTTCATTGTACATCCGGATGCAACCGTGGCTAACAAGCCTACCAATCGAAGAAGGGTCATTAGTACCGTGTATCCCATAGTGAGGTCTTGATAAACCCATCCAGAATGCTCCGTAGGGCCCCCCAGGATTAGCTTGTTTATTTACAATCATATAATTTCCGGTGGGCGTTTTTGTTAATACTTTACCTATGCCCACAGGATAGGATCTCACAACGATATCCCCGTCCAGTAAATACAGGTTACGGTCTGATAAATCGACTATGATTCGATACAACGGCATATTTTCACCCTCAATCTTTTGTAGTTAGGTTGGGAAATGTTATGATCAAACCATCCGAAACATAAGGAGAATGTCTTCATGCAGCCACGAAAGGGATCTGCCTTGTTGCGAAATATCATTCTATTCGTCTGCTATGGGATCATCATGGCCCTATATGTTTGGTATACATCACCTAATCGAGTTCCAGAAGCGTATCAGGGTACGGCAGCAGATCCTGCGACTTTCTACACTGCAAACCAATTACACGATAGTGAGCAACTGAACGCGGCGCGGAATTGGATTTTCTTCATGAGTGGGCCTTGGGAATGGTTAATCTACTTCATCCTTCTGACAAGCGGTTTGGCGAGACAGTGGAGACAGTTACTTGAGAGCTATCGCTGGCCCATTTACATACGTTTTCCCCTCTATGTTCTGTTTGTGAACGCTGCGGCCTTCTTGCTCTATTTTCCATTACGGGTTGTTAGCTTTAAGCTATCGAAGGCTTATGGTATTTCGACACAACCCGTCCTGAGTTGGCTTAGGGATAAGCTCGTTGAGTTTAGTGTTGGTTATGTGACGATGTTGATCGTATCCGCGTTTGCCTTCTGGATGATCTCTCGGGGAGGGAGATGGTGGCTAAAGCTTTGGCTCATCTCTGTCCCGTTTACCTTATTCATGATGTATGTTCAGCCTGTCATAATAGACCCGCTGTATAATAAATTTTCTACCTTGTCGGATCAGAGATTGGAACAGCAAATACTTGATCTTGCCGACAAAGCGGATATCCCTGCTCATCGCGTATATGAAGTTGCTATGTCCGATAAGACAAATGCGATGAACGCATACGTCAATGGTATTGGCTCCTCATTGCGTATCGTGTTGTGGGATACGACGTTAAAGAAGTTAACCGAGCAGGAAATTCTGCTCATTATGGCCCATGAAATGGGTCACTATGTGATGAATCATCTCGAGTGGAGTGCAGTCGGTGCAGTCGGGTCTTCCTTAGTTCTCATGGTCATCGGCGGTTGGCTATTCCAATTTATAGTTAGAAAACGAGGGGAGCAGTGGGGGATTCGTTCCTTGTCAGACATGACGGCTTTGCCCCTCATTCTCCTTATCCTTTCGATTCTATCGTTCGTATCGCTCCCAGTATCAAATTACATTTCTCGGCAAGCAGAAGCTTCTGCGGATCACTATGCGATGGAGTTGATTGGGAGTGCGGAAGGCTCAATAACCATGAATCAGAAAATGTCTGTTGTCGTGCTCAGCGATGTGAATCCCCCACTTCTCGTAAAGTGGTTCCGAGACAGTCATCCCTCAGACATGGAAAGGATAATCGATGCAGAGCAATTTGATCGGGAAAGAGGTAAATGAACTCGATGTTTTTTTTCTAGCCGGATTAGCAACAGCGCCTCATTTTATGGAAAACTTAAGGCATGTCTTGATAGATAAGCTGCAACGAGGGTTCTCGAATGAATCATTGGGACAGCCAGTATATTCGGAGCAATTATTTCCTTATGGCGACTGGGGGAGAAGAGTCATCCCACAGCTGTGGGAAATCAGGTCAGATATGCGGCTTGGTGTGAGTAGGATCGCACGTTCTATCGGAGGAAACCGTGCTTTAAACTCTATTCGATCTGCAAGGCCCTTATCCTGCGATCGACCTAGAATGTTGCTATTAATTGGACACAGTGGGGGAGGCATTGCCGCAGTCCATGCCGCGCAGCTTCTGCTGGATAGTGAACGCTATTCGGCATGCCTCGTAGTTATGATCGGCTCTCCCAAATGCCGAATCCCGGAGAGCTTACGTCCATCCGTGCTTTCGATCAGTGCCGCAGGTCGGACCAAGGGGACCTCCACAACCCCATCTCGTTCTCCAGATATCGTCTCTCGTCTTGGTACGTTTGGCGGGTGGGCTGTCGGTAACAAGGAAGATGTCGTGAACAGAAGGCTTCCATCCTGGTTAAGAGACAAACATGCTCCAGCTACTCGGATAAGCGTGCCTATTATCGGTGGGCACGCGGATTATTTTCGCGAAAGGGTACCCTTTGTCAATCAGGAGGGAAGGTCAAATCTTGATCTTACCTTGGAAGCAATCCTTACCTGGTTAATTCAATGGAATTAAGCATCATTTCGGTAATATCGCTCATTTCAGCATATTCGGGATATCTTCATAATTGATGGTATATTTCGAAGCTGAAGGTGAGGGTGTCCGTATGGGCTGGATTGTTGAAGAAGCAGGGTTTGATCCGGAACGGGTCACAACGAATGGGAATAAGTTTATGCTCGGGAATGGGGCAATAGGTTATCGGGGAACATTGGAGGAATTTACGAAGGATCAGCTTACGGCATGCACTTTTGCCGGCTTATATGATAAAGTCGGCGACCAATGGAGAGAACCCATCAATGCGCCAAACGGGCTATCGACTCGATTCATTGTCGACGGCGAGCAACTAAGCTTATTTTCTTCAGAGTACGAATCTCATCATCAGTCGCTTAACATTGAGAATGCGACTTTCCAGCGCTCAACCGTTTATGTTGCTTCTGGGGATAACCGAATTACAGTGAAGTCCCAGCGTTTCGTTAGTATGAAGCATCTCGACCTTATCTTGATGAGAGTACAATTTCATAGCTCGGAGGATTGCGAGGTAACGGTTCAAACCGGTATCGACGGTGACGTATGGGATATTAATGGTCCTCATCTAGAAAATTACGAGTCGTTGAAGCGTGATGGTGTGATCGGATTATCTGCGGTGACACATGAACTTCATAAGACGGTTTGTGTTGCTGAAGGCATCGTATGGGAAGAGAATCAGTTCCCGGAGAACGATGTAAGAGGTGCAGATACGATTTATAGAAGCATCCCGATTTCTTGTAAAGCCGGAACAACGTATTCTTTCGTGAAATATGTTGCTGTCATCTCCGGGGAACAAGGCGATAGTCCGATGGAATCGGCCCTGTCCAGCGTAAAGGCTGCGATGAACACTAGCTATGAGTATCAATTAGACCGGCACGAGCTGTTATGGAAGCGAAGATGGGAACTAACGGATGTCGTTATCGAGGGGGACAAGGAAGCGCAATTTGCTTTACGTTATAGTATCTATCAATTACAGATTATCGCTCCAACGCATTCAGAGAGAGTATCTATTCCAGCTCGCGGATTATCCGGTCAAGTATACAAGGGTGCTGTGTTCTGGGATACGGAGATGTTCATGCTGCCCTTCTTCCTCTATACCCAGCCGGATATTGCCAGAAATTTAGTTATGTATCGGGTCCATACATTAGAAGGCGCTCGTAGAAAAGCAGCGGAATACGGTTATCGAGGAGCTTATTACGCATGGGAGAGTCAGGATTCGGGTGACGATGCATGCACGTTGTTCAATATTACGGATGTGTTCACGAATCGGCCAATGCGTACTTATTTCCGTGATAAGCAAGTTCATATTAGTGCAGACGCAGCATATGGGATATGGCAATATTATGAGTTTACTGGGGATGAAACTGTCCTCCTGGACGGTGGAGCGGAGGTAATTTTGGAATGCGCCCGCTTTTACTATTCCTACTCCTATTATAAGGAAGAGAAACGGAGATACGAAGTTCTCGACGTCACAGGCCCTGACGAGTATCACGAACGAGTTAACAATAACGCTTTTACGAACGCATTAGTTAAAATGACCTTAGAAATGGCGCTCAAATGCTTGGACATCCTTAAAATGAACCATCGCAAAGCGTACGATGCGCTCATCGAAAGGTTGGATTTCGCAGAGGATCAGCACAATCTGAGCAGAATGCTTCAGGGTCTCTACATGCCTCAACCTGATCCGCTAACATCGGTTATCGAACAGTTCGACGGGTATATGAGACTTGAGGACGTGGATCAGAAGACGCTGAAGTCAAGAATTTTGAATAAAAACGAATATTTGGGTGGTGGCAATGGACTTGCTACGACAACTCAAATTCTGAAGCAAGCGGATGTTGTGCTTATGCTCCATTTGTTTAAGAATTTATATTCCCAAGAGGTAAAGAAGGCAAACTGGGAATATTACGAGCCCAGAACCGAGCATGGCTCCAGCCTTAGTTCGTGCATTTACGCTCTGGTTGCCTCTGACATTGGCTACGCGGATTGGGCGTATCGCTATTTCATGAGAACTGCAACGATTGATTTGACAGGGGAGTCTAAGCAATACGTCGGAACGTTATATATTGGCGGGACCCATCCTGCGGCCAACGGGGGAGCTTGGATGGCGGTCATCCTTGGCTTTGCCGGTATCCATATGGATCAAGGGAGGGTTTGTCTCAATCCTTCATTGCCTGGAGGCTGGGATTCCATTACATTTGCGATTCAGATCAAGGGACAACGATTCCGCTTGTCCATTAACGACATTGAAGCAAGCATTCACTCTGAGATCGGTAATCATTCCGCCCAAGCGTTCGTCATCGGTACAGAGGAGCGGACGTTAGAGCCAGGAAACGGACTTTCTTCACGATATATCGGGAAGGAAAGAGGTGATGGGCTTGTTGGATAACATCAAAGGAGCATTATTCGATCTAGACGGGGTTCTTGTGGATACAGCCAAATATCATTATTTGGCTTGGAAGAGGCTGGCGGAGCAATGGGGCTTCGAGTTTACGGAAGCGGATAACGAGAGATTGAAAGGTGTAAGTCGGATGAGATCACTTGAGATCATTATCGAAATTGGTGGTCTCACGCTTTCTGAGGAGGAGAAGCTGAGGAAGGCGGAGGAAAAAAATGAATGGTATTTACAATATATTCACCAGATGGATCATTCCGAGCTCCTTCCAGGAGCGAAGGAGTATTTGTTGCAATTGAAGGCAAAGGGTGTAAGGATCGCTTTGGGATCGGCGAGCAAGAATGCGGTGTTCATTCTGGAGAAAGTGGGTATTGCCGATCTGTTCGATGCGATCATCGATGGTACGAAGGTATCGAAGGCGAAGCCGGATCCAGAAGTGTTCGAGGCTGGCTGCAGAGAGCTTGGACTTAAGCCTAGTGAGTGTGTCGTATTCGAGGATGCAGAAGCTGGAATCAAGGCCGCTATCGCAGCAGGCGTGTATGTCATCGGTATCGGTAACCCTGCCATCCTGAGCGAGGCAAATCGTGTCGTTGGCGGTCTAAATGACTTGGTAAGTTGAACATGTGTTGACGAGTCCTCTCGCGGGCTTATATACTCGAAAAGACAATAGATTCGCGGAGGAATAAAGATGACTATACATTATGCGAAACAAGGAACTTATGAGACCGTACCAGCAATCTACTTAAAGCATGGCGCTTATTCAGCTATTTTGTTACCTGGAATCGGAGGGAACCTGATTTCATTCCGGGATGATGATCGTGATTTTCGGTTTATACGAGAGCCTGAAGGTACAGAATGGTCCTCTTTTGTTGAGGAGGCTATGCTACACGGTATTCCTGTGCTCTTCCCACCGAACCGATACGATGCCGGAACATTTGAATTTGAGGGTCGGACCTATAAGTTTCCCATAAACGAAGAACATACCGGTAATCACATTCATGGTTTTGTATACAAATCGGAATGGGAAGTAGTTAGCTACGGAAGCACGGATCAGGAAAGCTCGGTGACGGTTAGATTAATTTTCGATGAGCGGCATCCGGGATTCGAATTTTATCCGCACAAGGTGACTTTGTCTCAAACCTTCTCGATATCGAGTGAAGGACTTAAACAGGAATTCGTTGCCACTAACGACAGCGATAAAGCAATTCCTTTCATGCTCGGATTCCATACTAGTGTGAACGCTCCGTTCGCTTCAGGGAGCAGTAAGGAAGATGTAGAAGTAGGAATCACGATTGGAGAACGGTGGGAGCTTGATGAACGTATGCTTCCGACTGGTCAAAAGCAACCTCTTAGTGATGGGGAATTGCTATTGAAAAGGGGAGATGGTGATCCCTACTTCACATCTCTAGATAATCACTATACTGCTGAGGATATTGGCGGTTTTAATGCAATGACAATATATGATCGACGGTTAGATACTCATTTTGTCTATGAGGTCGGTGAAGCTTACAAGCATTGGATGGTGTATAACGCTGTTGCCAATGGCAGCTTCTTCTGTCCTGAGCCGCAAACTGGGATGGTCAACGCTCCTAATGTTAATCTGCCGACCGAGCAAACCGGACTAATCCGTCTGGAGCCAGGTGAGCAGTGGTCGGCGGTAAGCCGCATGTATTCCCAGTAAAATATTAAACATTCATTACAGTGGATGAGAACGCACATCATTAACAAGAAGAACGGATGAGCTTGACCCCGTTCTTCTTTTTTTATTTCAATAAAACCCCAGAGTGACAAGGAGAACGCAAATACATGTCGAAAAAAACAGTTAGCATAAAGAAAGAACACTAAACCGTAACCGTGAATGGTGCTTATGATGTGTAATTCGATGCAGAATAGGCGTATTTATACTGAATTCAGGAGTCGCTCAACAATAGGTTTCGGTTAACACGCATAATAGGGTTTCGACTATTCGTTGGAGGGATTCAAAGGATGAACACAAGGTTGAAAAACCCCTTGACGAGAATGAACGTTAGACAGCAGCTAGTGCTGTTATTTTTAATATTGGTCAGTCCCGTTTTTTTGCTCAACGCCTATGCAAATACGAAAGCGGAGCAAATTCTGAAGGAGCATGTGACGAGCGCCTATGAGGAACTGAACAAACAAAACCATTTTCTGATCAACCGAGATATCGATACGGTTAGTCGAATCATGACCACGATCATCCAGAACTCGAAAACTCAAAGCCTGATCAGCGATGAGAATGATAACCCGTTCGAACGAGTTGTAAAATATGGAGAGATGAACACCTTACTAGGCAATAATTCGGTTGGCTTATTCGGTGGAGAAGCCATCTATTATTTCCTCTTCGTACATGATCCGAACAATCGTTATGATTTTGCCCCTTCCATTCCGGACATTAATCGTCAGAATAATGGTTCATCCGTGTTCTTTTATGCCGATGGAACGAATGAGCCTTGGCTTGAGCAAGCGCTGAAGGCGAAAGGCAAAGGCGTTCTTACCTTAATAGATAATTTCGGTCCGAACGCTGACCAAAAAACTCTTGCTTATCTACGCGCGGTTAATAGCATTACGAATGGTAAAAGTGTTGTCGGTGTTCTTGTCGCTACGAAAATGGATAAAAAAATAGAAGATTCATTTAGTACGGTCTCCCTCCCAGAAGGGGGAGAAATCTATTTGACGGATTGGTCGGACAGGATATTAGCTTCTACTACAGATGAGATGGGAAAGGTCCTAAAGCTACCTAATCATCTCAATACAGCGGAGTCAATGGAAGAAACCTTTAGCACGGTATCGGATAATTATATCTATGTCATTCATACGAAATTTTCCTTGAAGCAGAAGCTAGTGTATACGATTCCAATTAAATCGTTACTCCAGCAACAAAGTGAATTAAAGCAGGTTATCAAGACGATATCGATTGGATATTCCTTGTTCGCCATTGTCGTGATGATGTATTTCTGGAGATCACTCATGAATCCGCTTCGTAAGCTGGCGATGTTCGCTCGATCTCATGAGCCGGGCAAGCCATTGGCTAATACTCCAATAAGAGAACGCAATGATGAGGTGGGTGTTCTCATTTACTCCGTCCATAACATGGCGAACCGAATTAATAACATGATTCATGAACAGTATTTTATGGAAATCAAACAGAAGGAATCACAGCTTCAGCTTCTGTATCAACAAATTAACCCACATCTTTTATACAATACGCTTGAAAGCATTTATTGGAAGAGTACTCTGGAGGGGAATACCGTATCAGCTGAGATGATTAAGGATCTTTCTAAGCTTATGCGAATAAGCTTAAGTCGAGGAAGAGAGCTCATCACGATTGAAGAGGAGCTAGAGCACGCTAAAGCCTACACGAGTCTTCAACAAAAAAGATACGAGTATGGTTTCACCCTTCTATGGAATGTAAGTGAAGGAATTTCTCATTATCTAATTCCAAAGATTACGCTTCAGCCTCTCATTGAAAATGCAATAATTCATGGGGTTATGAATATGGGCGAGGATGGGGAGATTATCGTTTCCGTTCGGCCAGAGGACAACAATATTTTGATTACCGTAGAAGACAACGGGTACAAGGATGTTGATCATGGAGCGATTAACAATTTGCTTGTTAACGAGCCTGCAGAGGCTTCATCCGGTTACGGAATTAACAACGTGAATAAACGTATTCAACTACATTTCGGAGATCTTTATGGCATGCGTTACGAGGCACGGGATGTGGAAGGTACTGTCGTTATCGTAGTTATTCCTAAACAGGTGAATTCAGAATCAACAAGCGAACTTTAGAATAAAGGGGGCAGCTTAGATGTACAACATACTTATCGTAGATGACGAACCACTCATATGCCGAGGGCTCGCTAGTCTTCTCGAAACTTCAGGCCTTAATATTCAAAATATACACATCGCACATAATGGGTACGAGGCTTTGGATTATTTGAAGATGGAAAATATCGATATGCTCATCACGGACATTCAGATGGGGGCGATGAGCGGTATTGAGCTTATGCAGCAGGCGAAAATTATTAAGCCTTGGGTGCAAGTTATCGTCATCTCAGCCCATGAAACCTTTCAATATGCACAGCTTGCTATGCGCTTAGGCGCAAGAGATTATTTGATCAAACCGATCAACAGTGAGCAATTGCTCAATTCGGTTCGTCATGTGCTGTTACATATGGACAAGCCGCTTCAAGATCAAGCGGAAATCATCTCAGATTTACGGGAGCATTTCCGCATGGAGCAGCCCAATCCGCAACGGACGGAATTACTGAACAGGCTTCTTGGAGAAGGCCCGTCGAATCTTCCTTCTGAAATGATTATGCTAGAGAAGCAAAATCAAGTTCATTTACACGGACCTTATTTTGCAATGATCAAAATTCGTTTAGATATTCATTCCGATATGAAAGCAATTGTGTATGAAGAGAAAGATGTTACGTTGCTAAGATACGCAGTTTTGAACATTGTTAACGAACTGTTGGATAAGGAATGGGACCATTATTCGTTTTATTCCCACGACAAGGAAGTTAGTATTATCGTGCAATGGGACGAAGAACGGTATGGCGATTCAAGCGTTGATAAAACCAATCAGCTCGAGATGATTGGTCGCAGCCTTCATTTCAATATTCATAAGTTTTTACGGTTTCAATGCGTGGTAGGGATAAGCCAGATTCTTAAGGGGCGAGAGTTCCTTCAAGAGTTGAACGATCAGGTGAATAAGGCCATCGTATGGAATCGCGAGCACCAAGACCATCATGTGTTCTATTTCGGTGACTTCAAATGGGCATTATTTACCGAGGATCCTTCCGAGGAAGAGCTCGCGGCACAGAACAACATGATCGTAGAGCGGGCGAATGAATACATTCAAGCCAATTATGTTCAGAAGGGTCTCACATTGAACGAGATTGCGCAAAAAAATCATGTCAGCCCGAATTACCTCAGCTACTTATTTAAGAAAAATATGGGTATTAATCTATGGGAATATGTCATTAAATTACGTATGGAAGAGAGCAAGAGATTGATTCAACATTCCGATTTGCGTCGCTACGAAATATCGGAGAGGGTCGGATACGAATCACCGGAGCATTTTAGCAAAATATTCAAGAAATACTTCGGGATTAGTCCGAGTGAAATGAAGAAGTAAGATCGCCTATGATCCCCATAGATATGCACATGTTCACTTGGCCTCCCTTTTTCTACAATAAGACTTATGGATAGAACATAAGGAATGAGGGAGACCGATGAATCAAACAACAGCATATCCAATAAGTCCCTTGGATTCCCCACCCAAGCGACCACCTGCAAAGTGGAAAAAACACATATGGGGATATTTGTTCCTGCTGCCCGCAGTGGTGATTTTCTTCACATTCTTATGGATGCCAATCGGGAAAGGAATCATCTTCAGCTTCTACCACATCGACTTTGTTAAGGGAGATACTTTTGTAGGCTGGGATAATTACGAGAGAGTGTTCAAAGACCCCGAGGTCATGATTTCGGTAAAAAATACGCTTTATTATATTTTACTCGGGATATTGATAGGCTTCTGGATTCCAATCGTGTTTGCGATTTCGATATCTGAAATGAGAAGGTTTCAGGGATTCGCTAGAATTGCGGCCTACTTGCCTTACGTTGTTCCATTCGTCGTTCTATACGGTTTATGGAGATGGCTATATGATCCGGTAGGACCGATTAATGCCGTTCTTACGAGAATTGGATTTGATTCTGTTCTGTTCTTAACGGACAAGGCATGGTCCATGATTTCAATTGTCATCATGGAAACATGGCAGAGCTTTGGCTCAGCCCTGCTTATCTATTTAGCTGCCATACTCAGCATCCCTCGGGATTGGTATGAAGCTGCCGAGATCGATGGAGCCGGTGTATGGAAAAGAATCAGACATATTACGCTACCAGCAATCAAGAATCAAATCATATTATTGTTTCTCTTACAGCTCATCGCGACCTCTCAAGGCTTCCAAACCCAGTACGCCTTACTAGATGGCGGACCTAATAACGCAACGCTGACCTACGCTTTGCTTGTCGTAAGATATGCATTTACGCGACAGGATTACGGGACGGCTTCGGCACTTGGCGTATTAATGTTCCTAGTGCTTGGCTTGCTTGCGGTTATTCAGTATCGGATGTCCAACAAGAGGGAGGCATAAGCTTTGAAACCAATCGAAAGAGGAATCGTATCGAATTATGATTTGAGGAAGCCCGGGAATAAAGTTGTCTATTACATGATGACGTTAATTGTTCTTGTTATGGTCTGTACCATGCTTTACCCGATGCTTATCATTTTCTTTAACGGATTAAAGCTCAATACGGAAGTCAACTCGTTTCCCCCGACATTTTTGCCTGCAGAATGGCATTTTGAAAATTATTCAAAGGCATGGGGATATATTAATCTGCCGTTATTCGTCAGGAATACATTGTTCATTTTCGCAGGTAATATGGCCGTTACGGTTCTCGTCATTGGGTTCGCGGCGTTTAGCTTATCCCGAATGAACGTTCCGTACAAGAAAGGGATTCAGTATTTTTTCTTATTGACGCTGTTTATCCCACCGACGACATACATTATTCCTAACTTCGTCAACTTGCGCGATCTTGGACTCATGAATACGTTCTGGGCGCTATGGCTGCCAGCAGGCGCGAATGCCTTCTTCCTCCTACTCATAAAGTCATTCTTCGACGGAATCAATATAGAGCTGTTTGAGTCGGGGCGGATTGATGGAGCTTCTGAGCCTAGATTGTTCTTTCAATTGGCATTTCCATTGTCCATTCCCATCTTCGCTACACTTGCGATATTCGTCTTCTCGACAGCCTGGAATGATTGGTACTGGCCACAACTAATCCTGTCTAGTGACGAGCGTTATCCACTTGCTACGGCGATATACAAATATGTTATCAATGTGCGAAGGTTGGATCTAAATCTTCGGTTTGCGATCTTATCGATGATCACGTTCCCGCCAGTTATTGTGTTCTTGATTTTCCAGAAATATATCGTTCGTGGTCTTCATTTAGGTGGGGTCAAAGGATGATAGCAAAAAAACAGCATGCGTAAATCTGCACATGATCGAAATAGGAATACACATTTCCTAGGAGAATACACCTACATTATGATGAGCGTGTAAGCAAAACTATTATACGAAAAGGGGATTATCCACAATGCGTAAGATATCAACGGTTATTGCTTGTCTTCTTGTATTCAGCTTAGTACTAGCTGCTTGTGGGAGCAAAAACAACAACAATGCATCACCTTCTGCATCGCCAAAGTCAAGTACAGCGGCTGAGTCTTCCACGGCTCCTGAGAGCAGCGAAGCTCCTCCTGCAGTAGATCTTACTCAAGTTAAAGCAACGATCAGCGTCTACTACCCGACTCCAGACCAAGTGGAGAAACGCGCTTTAGAAGATGATAAAATCAAGCGCTTTAACGAGGTTTACCCTAACGTTGAAGTGGTGAAGAGCGACTGGCAGTACAACCCGAATGAGATTGGAATCAAGATGGGAGCTAACGAAGCTCCTACACTCTTCAACACTTACGCTACTGAAGGGAAGTTCCTGGCGGAAAAAGGCTGGGCTGCAGATATTACGGAGCTTTATAACAACTACGACAAAAAAGATCAATTGAATCCGATCCTACTCGATCAATTCAACTTAGGCGGTAAAATCTTCGGTATTCCTCAGCAGGGTTATGTTGTTGGAACCGTCGTAAACAAGAAAATGTTAGACGACAAAGGCGTAGCTGTTCCCGCATTAGATTGGACATGGGACGACGTTCTGAATACAGCTAAAGCGATAGCGGATCCTGCCAAAGGAATTTCGGGTATTGCTCCAATGGGTAAAGGAAACGAAGCTGGCTGGAACTGGACGAACTTCCTGTTCGAAGCAGGTGGGGAAATTCAGAAAGTTGAGGGTGGTAAAGTCATCGCAACCTTCAACTCCGATGCTGGACTTAAGGCCATTGAGTTCTACAGTAAGCTGAAGGAAGCAAGTGTTATTCCTGCGGATTGGGCACTTGGATGGGGCGATGCGGTTGGTGCATTCGCACAAGGAAGAACGGCTATGGTTATTGCAGGTCCGGACGGTCCGCTTGATCAAGGCTTGAACCAAGGCGGCTTGAAACCGGAAGATCTAATTGTGTACCCAATGCCAGCAGCTACTGCAGGCGGCAAACACACAGGCGTTCTTGGTGGAGACTTCCTCGTCATCAACCCGAATGCAACACCAGAGGAACAACAAATTGCATTCCAATATGCAGTATTCGATTATTTCTCTGACAAAGGTTTAGAATCAACGGAAGCGAACATTCAAGCTCGTAAAGCAGAAAATAAATATTTCGTACCTCCAGTGATCCAATACTTCAAACAAGATTCCGAATATGGCGCGAAAGTAAAAGCTGTATATGACAAATACGATAATGTATATCAATACAGCAATGAATTGATGGGTTTACTGGACGGCAAACCGGAAGCACAATTCAATACGCAAGAATACTACGCAGCGATGACTAACGTCATTCAAGAAGTATTCTCCAAAAAAGGCGTAGATCTTAAAGCACAGCTTGATGCGGCAGCAAAAACGGTACAAGAGAAATTCTTCGACCAAATCAAAGTAGAATAGTTTGAATGAGGGTTGCCTAGGGCAAACGAAAGTTTGCAAGGGGCAACCCTCTATACTATCCGAGGTGAACGACATGCTAACAAGCGAAGCTATTATGCCTGATAAACCGAATGATAAACGGGATTCGACATTATCCTTTTCGATTGGGCGGATTAATAAGACCGACATCGACGAAGGAATGGTTATTTTGCGTGGCGAACGCGCTAATGTGGCCATAAGTTTCATGAACGAGCACGTGCTAAGAGTCAAGCTGTTTTTCGGAGATCATCCAGACCTGCGCACGACTCCAGCGATCGTGGAAGATGCGGCACAGCCGACAAAGCTAGAAGTCGAGGAGAAGGACGGCTATCTCGTTATCTCGACGAAAGCGCTTCACGCTGTAATCGATCCGGTAATCTTTTCAATGCGCTTATTCAATGCAAGTGGCGAGTTATTATTCGAAGAGCTGGCGACGGAGTGGGATGAGAAGAGAAAAATCGCGATCAAGGCCGCTAAAACTAGTGAATCGCATTTCTACGGACTGGGAGAGAAAACAGGTTTCCTTGATAAGAATGGCGAGTGTTATGAGATGTGGAATAGCGACATCTACGAGCCTCACGTGCAGGATACGGATGCCCTTTACCAATCCATTCCTTTCCTCATACACCATGAGTACGGGAAGCCTGCTTATGGATTGCTGCTGGATAATCCCGGCAGGTCATCATTCGATATGAGAACGCAGGAGGATAGTTATATCGTCAGTATGAGTAGCGGCGAGCTTGATCTGTATCTTTTTAATGGACCAAGCATTAAGGACGTCGTCATGCGCCTTACTGAGGTAACTGGAAGAACATACATGCCTCCAAAGTGGGCAATAGGGTATCAGCAGTCCAGATACAGCTATATGAACCAAGAGGAAGTATTGGACATTGCCCGTACGTTTCGGAAAAAAGGAATTCCGTGCGATGTTCTCTATCTCGATATTCATTATATGGACGAATATAGGGTGTTTACATGGGACGTTAAGCGATTTCCGAAACCGATGGAGATGATGGTTGAGCTGAAGGAGCTGGGCTTCGAGCTCGTACCGATTGTTGACCCGGGTGTGAAGAAGGATGCGAAATATCAGATCTACCAGGAAGGCGTTAGGAACGGATATTTCTGTCGCAAGCTGGAGGGAGATATTTTTATTGGGAAAGTATGGCCGGGGCTTAGCGCTTTTCCGGACTTCACAGAAGATTCAGTTGCGAAGTGGTGGGGTGACCATCACCAATTTTATATCCAGCAGGGTATAAACGGGATCTGGAACGATATGAATGAGCCGTCCGTGTTCAATGATTCGAAAACGATGGACCTGGATGTCGTTCATAGTAACAACGGAAATCCAAAAACTCATGAGGAATGGCATAATCTCTACGGGCTCCTAATGTCGAAGGCAACCTTCGAAGGCATGAAACGGGGATTGTCCGGAGAACGTCCTTTCGTGCTAACCCGCGCAGGGTATACAGGAATTCAACGTTACGCAACGGTATGGACGGGCGATAACCGCAGCTTCTGGGAGCATATGGCGATGAGCATTCCGATGGTTCTTAACTTAGGAATGTCGGGTATCGCCTTCGCGGGACCTGATGTAGGCGGATTCTCGCATCATGCATCGGGAGAGCTAGTCGCCAGATGGACGCAGATGGGCGCCTTTTTCCCCTTTTTCCGTAATCATAGTGTTATCGAGTCCCGTCGCCAGGAGCCGTGGATGTTCGGCGAACAGGTTGAAGCGATATGCCGGGAATATATCGAACTCAGATACAGGCTAATGCCCTACTTATATTCTCTCTTCTACGAGGCACATAAGACGGGCATGCCGATCTTGCGTTCCTTAATTATGGAATATCCGGACGACCGCAGTGTTTACAACACTTGCGATCAGTTCTTATTCGGTTCTAGCCTATTGGTTGCTCCGATCTACCGTCCAGGCGTACAGTCCAGAGCTGTCTATTTGCCTGAAGGCATATGGTACGACTATTGGACTGGGGAGAAGCTTGAGGGTGGAAAATCCGTGCTAGCCCTCGCGCCGTTGGAAACAATGCCCCTCTATGTCAAAGCGGGAGCTATTATCCCCGAGCAATCCTTGCGGCAATCCACTGGGGAACGGTCAGATGGACCTGATCGGGTCCGATTTTATATTGGAAATGGGGGAGAGGAAGAAACCTCATTCGCCCATTACGAGGACGATGGGCGCACCTATGCTTTTGAGTCTGGTAAGTATAGACTCCGGCAGTGGAAAGTGCGGGAATCGTCTGACGATGCTTTGCAGATCACTTGTGAATACGTGCACGACGAGCTAGGTAGCCCTGAAGATATCATCCTGACCCTTGGACCGCTGTCATCCCAGCCTATTGAGCTGAGCTCTACCGGAGGTGTCGATGTGGAAGCTTGGATCTATGACGGTGACAAGCGACAACTGGAGGTTACGGTGAAGACAATCCATTCATTCGAAATACGAATCCAGCTATAGGGGAGAGGGGTGCGGCAATGCGTTTTTGGCAATCGAAAGCATCATGGGTTGTGATCGGAGTCATCCTCGTCCTGCTGGTGGCTGCGAACTTGATCATGAATTCTCCATTCAGTGCTAAAGCTAGCTTGAAGGACAAGGATGGGTTATTGATCGTCGAGGGCGGCGAGTACGAGATTGCGTTCCGCTCTGACAATGGAGCAATCGCTTACCTTAAGAGCAAGGGAGCCGTCGACAATATTACTTTGGGTAATAGGGAAAATGCGCTCTGGTGGGCGTTCCTTCAAGACGATTCTTCGACGAATGGAAAGAAAGCCGAAGATTTCACTTATGACTGGAACGCGCGTAAGGGAGTGCTTACCTTTCATTACGGCGGGCAAGTTAAGGTTGATGTGACCGCCCGTTTCGATGACAGCAACCGAATTTACCTGAACGCGGAGGTCGACAATCAATCTGATCAGACGATTAAGTCTTTCCGGTTTCCGTATGAGCTGAAGGTGAGTTCCAGCAGCGTAACGGACGGCTTGCTGCCGATGCTCCCTGGCGCCAAGCTTAGGGATACCTTCTTCAAGGAGAGTAATTCTTTCCAAGATCAGTATCCGGGTGTCATGTTTGCGTCTTATCTCGGATTGCGAACGACCGGAGGAAACTTGGCTGTATACGATTTGAACGGAGATGTATTAGCGACGACCGATCTCGGCTTTAAGAGCCAAGTGGATGACGCAGGCAAGACGGGTATCGTGCATAACTACAAAACATGGATTGACCCGAAGAAGAAATGGAACAGTCCGTCTATCGTGCTTGAGGTCGGGGATTACGAGGTGACGGCCGCAAGTTACCGAGAGCTTAACAAGATTGACAAGTATCGTTCCTTAGAGGACAAATTTGGCAAAGAAAAACAGGCCTATTTCGAGTTGCCTTTCTACAAGACCGACATCTCCGCGATTAAGGATGGCAGTTGGAGCAATCTGACGAAGAACTTCCTGGATAAGATGAATTATAACGGTGTCATTCATTTGGTTGGCTTCCAGAAAGGCGGTCACGACGAGAATTATCCAGATTTCATTCCTCCTGATTCTGCATTTGGTGGAGAGCCTGCTTTTCTTAACTTCATGAAGGCGGCAAAGGAAAAAGGTAACCGCGTCGTTCCCTATACGAATATGAGTTGGTGGGGCAATCATTCTCCGACTCTTGCGAAATTACCTTCGGGGACAACGATGGAGGACTTGATTGTCGTGAAGGAAAATAACGCGATTATGAAGGAGGATTACGGGAAACACAGTGGTTATGTGGTGAACACAGGTCATCCATACTTCCTAGAGCGGACGGCGGAAGAGCATAAGAAGCTGTTGGAGCAAGCTGGCTTTGATGGCATATTCGAAGATCAATGGGGCATTCGTAATTCTCCGTATGTATTCAACAAGAGTATTCCGCAAGGGACAGATCCCTCGAACGCATATTTTCAAGGTGTAAGGAATTACTTTGATTCGTTGAATCATAAGATGTACATGGAGGATGGAACGGACGTTCTGGCGGATGACGCTATCGGCTTTATGGGCTCGACGTATTTGTGGGATCAGCTGGGCTATCGTAAGAATACGTCTTCCTATACCGACTATTACCCGCTATCCGGCATGCTATTGCGCGATAAGGTGATGCAATACCATCATGATCTTGCTGCGGAGACGATGACCGATGACCAAGATATGCTTAGATGGAATCTGGCAATGGGATATCATCTCAGTACCGATTTCTTTAATGGCGTTGCGAATCCTTGGGTGGACACAGTTGGTGTATTCCAGAAGTTTATACTGTCACAGTATGCGGACTCCCTTGTTGAGGGTTTTGAGCAAGTGATTCCCAACGTAACGCGGACAGACTTCGGTAAGTATGCAGTTACTGCGAACTGGAATAAGGAAGAAGCGTATGAATTAAACGGGGATGTATCGCTCGCTCCAGGTGGTTATGACGTAACGGCCGACGATGGCAACCGCCGAGCGGGCAACTACAGGCGATTAAACGGATTGGATCTTGACGAAGGTGATCATAACCTCGTCGAAGTGAGAGAAAAGGATACGGTGCGCATTTATCAGCCTATTGGCTCCGACACGACGCTTAAGATCCAGAAAGGCGAGAATTGGCCACATACTGTGGCGATCGCATACCAAGCGAATGGAACGAAAATCGCGGATCTTCCAGTTAAGGATGAGGAACAGTATGCGATATTCGACTACGTCGCTTTAATTAAGGAGCAGAAGGTCGGTTACGTAGAGCTCGCAACGTCCAAAGAAGCCAGCAAAGCAACGGAGAAGTTCGAGAAGGTAGAGGTACAGATTAACTTAGCACTGCAACAAAAAGTGTTCTCGACTTCCAATACAGCAGAAGCTTTCCCACCGGAGCTAGCGGTTGATGGGGACCCTTATACGTATTGGGAAAGCACCGCAAAGAAATTCCCGCAATCGCTAACGTTGGAGCTTCGGGAAGAAAAGGCAATTCGTAAGCTCTTATTGAGATTGCCGCCACAAGATGCTTGGGAAGCACGGGATCAGGAAATCGAAGTACTCGTTAGCTCCGATGGAAAGACATTTACTTCAGTACTAGCGTCTAAGCCGTATACATTCGATCCGAAGAACGCCAACGCGGTAGAGATTCCACTGACTGGCGTGACAACGAAATTCTTGCGGCTGACGTTAACTGGCAATACAGCATGGCCAGCAGCGCAAATTGCAGAATTTGAAGCCTATTGACGATTGAGAAGGAAGACTGTCGCGAGTTGTCGCGGCAGTCTTTTTACACTTATAGAAGTCGTAATATAACGCCTATTTCTTTTAAGAATACACATCGTTTGGAAAGCGTTTCCACTTTATGATGAAGGAGCATGCGTTAACATTTGATTGGGAGGTTATTTATGGCGCGGGTTAGAGTGTGGTCGATTGTGATGCTTGTGTGTTTCTGCTGATGGGATCAGCGTTCCCAGTGTATGCGGACGAGCCGTCTGGAGGTGGGGGCTCTCAAGGGGGGAATTCGGATTCTTATGTGAGGTTAAAAAATAGGTGGCAAAGCAACTATCTGTATGAAGGCACCGATGGGATCGTTAGATATGGTATCACAGGTGTTAATGACCAGAGCTCGCACTGGCAAATCGAAGCCCTAGGTGGGTACCAGAGACTAAAAAACCGTGCGACGGGTCACTACATATCGGTGTTGCCGGGTATGCAACGTACCGATCCGCTTAGAAGCATTTCTATAGCACAGAGCACGTTGGATGACCAGTGGATCATAGAAGAATCGTCCAACCGACCAGGTTATTTTATTATTAAGAATGCTCGCGATGCCTTGGCTAATTACGTCATTCACGAGGAAAATCAGCTTGGACACGCACAGGTAAGCAATGATATCAATGTCACATTCGAGAGCCCCCAATGGGCTATCGAGCCAGTCGAGGATGGGGTTCCGGTCAGGTTAGCGAACCAGTTCAAGGCGGGACAATATTTGTTAGAGGACAAGGAAGGCTTCGTGAAATACGGAGAACCTGAGGCAACGGATCGGAATTCCCATTGGTATCTGGATGTTCAGTCCAATCCTGAAGGGGGTCCGAAGACGGTTAGAATCCGAAATCGCGCTAGCGGGCATGTCATTACGCAAGGGGTTGATTGGGATAAAATTAAAGCCCTGCCCTTAGATAGCGGAAACCTGGCTAAGAGTGAATGGATTATGGGGAATAATGCCGATCCTTCTTTCTTTTACTTCAAGAACGTTGAGGCTATGCAAGCTACGCCTTCACTGACCTTTGTATTGAATTCGCAATTTGAGAATGATACGAACGCAAGATCAAATAACTGGGCACAGCCAGAGTGGGGAAGCTCATTATGGCGAGTTGAGGCAGCTCCGGATTCGGCACCCCGACGAATTGTCAACTTCACGCTCAGTAATGTCGGGGACAAGTATCTATTTGAGCAGAATGGCATTGTGAACTACAGCCCGTTAGATACAAATAATAAGGGTTCGGCTTCCTCCTATTTATGGTTCACGGAGGATTTCGACGGAGCAAAGAGGATTCGTAATCTCGCGACAGGGCATTTCGTTACGAAAGAAAATATCGTCAACGATACAGACCCGCTAACAGCATTAGCGAACCCGGATGGAACAGGCACGGACCGATGGTTCATTAAGGCATCCACCGAGTACGACGATTATGTGTCCGTTCAAAATGCGGTATACACAGATCGTTACTTGAATGTTACGGATTCCACGGGCGCTGCACAGACAAGCATCGTCGATCCTAATTCTAACTCGGCGCAATGGTTGTTTGAGAATCCGACGTTCGTCTCGGACGGAAATCCGGTCTATGTTCGGATTCAGAACGAGTGGCAACCGTTCGTGCTCTATGAGGATGCAGACGGCAAGCTGAAGTATGGGAACGCGGCGTTGGAGGATCAACGAGCGCAGTGGGAAGTGGAGCGATTTGAAGGGCGCAAACGAATCAAGAATCGCGCAACAGGTCATTATGTGAAATTAGAAGCGAATTCGGGAGGTCGTATAAACGTTAGCCCGATTGAGGCAAATGAAAACTCGAATGGCGCGATATGGGTCATCGAGGATTTGGGTGGCGTTAAGCTCATTCATAGTGTGCAGGACAAAAACGATGTGGAGGGACAGAAGAAGTATATTAATTTGCAAAATTTGAACAAATACGCGGAGTACAGCGTGATTAATCCCGGTTGGGGGAGTCCACGTTGGCGATTCGTCATTGTGAAGGATCCCGAGCCGACCAATTTCCGGTTCAAGAACAAGCTGACCGGTCAATACTTGTACGAAATCTATTCCAGCGGGGAATCCGGAGAGCTTAAGTTCGGGGAAGTGTCAGCTAATGATCTATCCTCAATCTGGGTTAAGGAAGATACGGGTAACGGGGTAGGCACGTATAGATTGAAAAATCTGAAGAGCGGAAATTACATTTCAATGGAGCATTTTGCGGCTGGAGGACATGAGTTGGAATCAGATCCGGCTGTCCCGCTTCAAACGATCAAAGAGATTAATCAGGCATGGGGTAGCGTGAAATGGTATGTAAGCGCGTCTCCCGTAGAGGGGTTCACCGTTATTCGCAGTGGTTGGACCGGTGAGCACTATATGTATGCAGATGGTTCAGGAGGAGGTCTTAAACTAAGCAAAAGTATCGAATCACAAGATAAAGCTCAGTTTATTGCTGAACTTGCAACCGTACCCGATGCTCCGATGCCGACCGAGGAAGTTCGCATTAAAAGCGTTTCTAGCGGGTTGTATTTGTATGAGAATGCCGGAGGAATCGTCATGTACGGCAACCCTGCCGCAAATAACGGCTACTCCCATTGGCGGATCGAGAAAGAAGGGAATACACAGCGGATTGTAAACCGGGTGACCGGTCATGCGATCAAGGCGAGCTCGGCAAGCCGAGTGATCGAGAGTTCACAAATGGTGGATGGCACGGATCGTGCCAGCCAGTGGTCCATCGAGCATTCTCCTGATGGATTGAATTATGTCATTCGAAGTCAGAATGCGGGAATAGACGATGAGTTGATTAATGTTCAAGGCGGATCGGGCTATGCGGAAAGAGGCTTGTATCCGATCAACTATGGCTCTGTCCAATGGGTCTTTGAATCAGCCTCGGTTGAATTCGATGCACCATCTTGGGAAGAAGGCAGGAATAAGAATACGGCTACGCCGATCCAGAACGATACGAATGTTGTCCGTATTCTCTCAAGCTCTGGCTCCGGTGCAGGTATTAAGGCATTGTACGAGAGTGGCGGTAAGCTATTACTAGGCTCTGCAGATAGACAAGATGCTGCAGTGCAATGGATCGTGCAGGATTTCAACGGTCGTAAGCTAATCAAGAACGTTGGGACGGGCGGATATGCCACGATCGGTGATGAAGGCGATGGAGCCTTGAACGGTCAATGGACGATCGATGACCGCTTGGGCTACAAGGTGTTGAGTAATGCCTCGCAGAATGGAGGCAATCTGTTAGCGCGAGCATCTGGCGCTGCGCATGGGATATCCGCCAATGCAGCGGATTCGCTGTGGACGTTAGAACCGGTTGTGTCGAACGTGAAGTACGAAGCCGAGGAGGCGTTCGTAAGCGGTGGAGTTCAGACGGGAATCGCTGGCTCGGGTTTTACGGGTAGTGGATACGTCGAAGGATTCACTACGAATAAGAGTAAAGTTAGCTTCGCGGTCCATGCTCAAGCCGATAACAGCTACGAAACGGTTATTCGCTATCGCAATGCGGGAGGACCACAATCGTTGGATGTTCTCGTTAATGGTTATAAGGTATCGCCCATATTGCTGTCTACGACGAACGGTTGGACGGATATTATTGTGGACACGAGCTTACGGATGGGCATGAATTCGTTAACCTTACAGGCTTCGAGCGGAGATGTAAACGAAGTCGGGATCGACTATATTGTCGTTAAAGCAAGCGTCAATAAACAATATCGTGGAGCTACTGTGCCCTACACGACTTATGAGGCAGAGCACGCTACGACGAATGCGGAAGTGATCGATCCATCGAGAACGTATTTGGAAGTCGCTTCCGAAGCTTCCGGCAGGCAAGCGGTTAGGCTTAATAATATAGGCGATTTCGTGGAGTTTACTCTCGCAAAAGCAGCTAACTCCATAGTGCTTAGGTATTCCATACCGGATAGCGCGGATGGGACAGGGCTACAAGCTGATCTTGCTCTCTATGTGAACGGGGAGTTTAAGCAAAATCTAAGCTTGACCTCTAAGCATGCATGGGAATACGGCGGCTATCCTTGGTCGAACGATCCGAACCAAGGGAGTGGTCACCGCTTCTTTGATGAAATCCATGCTCTGATTGGTGATGTTCCAGCTGGGGCTAAGATTAGACTGCAGAAAGACGCTTCAAGCACGGCAGATTATTACGTCATTGACTTGGCGGATATGGAACAAGTCGCTAATCCTTACTCGAAGCCGGATTCATTTGTATCGATAACCGATTTCGGTGCAGTTCCTGACGACGGGATCGATGATACAGCTGCATTCTTGGCCGCGATGGCAGAAGCCAAGGAACAGAATAAGGGATTGTGGATTCCGCGTGGCGAGTTTGACGTGGGTGGTGAATTGATCTATCTGGATGAGATCACGATCCGCGGAGCGGGCATGTGGTACACAACGCTCAAGGGTGCCAAGTTCTTCGGCAAAGGCGATAATATTCAAGTGTACGACCTGTTGATCGATGGTGATCTTAACATTCGGGACGACGAAGCAAGCACCCACGCATTTGAAGGCGCGTTCGGCTTAGGCTCCGTCATTCAGAACGTATGGGTCGAGCATTCCAAAACGGGGCTATGGCTAACCAAACCTAAGGTCGGTGAAGAGTTGACGGAAGGCCTCTATATGATGGGGCTGCGTCTACGGAATCTAATGGCGGACGGGATTAACTTCTGCGTCGGAACGAGCGACAGCATGATGGAGCAGAGTGATATCCGCTATCCAGGGGACGACGGTATCGCGATGTGGTCTACCGGAGGAATGGCCAGTACGAATAACACGGCGAGATTCAATACGGTTTCGTTGCCATGGCTTGCTGATAACATCGTCGTGTTCGGCGGACGGGATAATAAAATTCAGGACAATATCGCTAAGGACACGATCATTAACGGTGCGGGGATTGCAGTCTCAACGCGGTTCAATCCAGTTCCATTTTCGGGGACGACGATTGTGGAGCGGAATACTTTGATCCGCACAGGTAGTTACGACTCAGGGTACGGACTAAACCTTGGAGCGATATGGCTGTTCGCGAGCGATAAAGATTTGAACGGGAATATCATCGTTCGCGACAATGTAGCTCTCGATAGCACGAATAGTGGTATTTTCGCGCACGGAACGTTTAACATGGACAATGTCCTGCTACAAAATATCGTAGTAGACGGTGCAGGCACGAATGGTATCGAAGTGTCTAGTGGACTCAAAGGCAAGCTGATGATAGATAATGTCATCGTACGGAATGAGCGAATGGCAATGGTGGCTACCCTACCCGAAGCATTTACTTTGATCGAACAGAATGAAGGGCTCGCTTCTGGAATAAAGCCTTTCATTGCAAGGTTAAATAACGGAACCGCAGGTCAGTTAAAGCTGCTGGTCGGGGAATCAGGTGGACTTCGGATATGGGATATGGCTGATCATGAGGTAACCGAAGAGGCTACCATTCAAATTCTTTCTTCCGGTATCGCATCTATCGATGCAAATAACAGGATCAGTGCTAATGCCGTTGGACGTACGATTGTACACGTACAGGTTGGACCTAATAGCCGAGTGTATACGTTAGATGTAGTCGCCAAATCCAGCGGAGGTTCTACTGGTGGAGTCGGCGGCGGAGGTGGAGTTACACAAGGTTCCGTTGCTGATAATGACAAAAAACTCGAGGATGCACAAAATTCGAAGCTGGATGTAATTGTTTTCGAGAGTGATGGAAGTCAGCCAAATAGTAAGGTGCGATTCAGTGTTACCGCGCTTCGGAAATACGCAGAGAACAATCCCGATTCTTTCATTATGATCAAGCATGGGGATATCACCTACAAGTTCCCTGTGAAGCTAATCGGTGAATTACTAAAACAAGCATCCATAGGCGACCCTGCTAATGCAACCTGGGAGTTTGCCATTAGCATGCCGAGTTCGGATGCAGTGAAAAAAATCATCGAAGAAGCAAGGAAGAAGGGCTTACATGTTATAGGCAGCCCGATTGATTTTAGTGTAACCCTCTACCAAGGCGATGCTGCTGCGACACAATTCCATCATTTTGGAACGACATTCGTAGAGAGAACGATCGGTTTAGAGGAAGCAAACGATGGAACGAGGACAGCGGCATATGTTTATGACCCGGATAAGGGACAGTTTACTTATGTACCGGCGCTGTTCAGAACGGCAAATGGTCAAACTATAGTTACTATTAAGAGCACAAGCAACAGCATTTACGTAATCGCTAGCTATCCGAAGTCGTTCAAGGACACGAAAGGACATTGGGCGGATTCAGAAATCTCACTCCTGGCATCCAAGCAAATCCTGAATGGGATCTCGTCCGATGAGTTCGCACCGGGCAATACGGTTACGAGAGCGGAGTTCGCAGCAATGATCGTGCGAGCGCTTGGGCTTCGAAACAACGGATCTAATATAGCTTTCGCAGATGTTCGTTTAGGAGATTGGTTTGCGGAATCCGTTAAGATCACCGCGCAATATGGAATTGTTCAAGGTTATTCGGATGAGACGTTCCGCCCGGGCTTGACGATCACTCGGGAACAAATGGCGGTCATGGCAAGCAGGGCTCTTAGTCTTAAGTCGGACGGAATCAGTAAGCCTTCGAACGCTAGTCTAGCCGAATTAAAAGATCTTCAAGCTATTCACCCGTGGGCTGTAGAGTCGATCCAAACGATACTAAGCCAAGGGATCATGAAAGGTAAAACTTCCGAGACCTTTGCACCGAGTGATCTTGCGACAAGAGCGGAAGCCGCAGTTATTCTGAGAAGATTACTACAGGTAATGCAATTGATTTAAGTTAGGGTAAGCCACGCTCTCCAAGGAGAGTCATGTAATTAATAAAGGGATTGAGTGGGTAATGAACCCATTCAATCCCTTTTTAATAAGTCGCTTTGATTAACCATTTTTACACGTCGACTCACGTACGATTAACTCTGGGTTAAGCGTATAAGAGAGCTGATCTGATGCACACTGATCAATCTTGTCAAATAACACATTCGTCGCAAGCACACCAAGGTTGAACGTATCAATATCAAGCGCAGTAATCGCTGGAGTTGTATAAGGTGCAAGTGGATAATTATCGAAAGTGACGATTCCAAGTTGCTGTGGCACCTTTACTCCACGGTTTAACGCAGCTTTTAGAGCGCCGAAGGCAACAAAGTTGTTCACACAGATAACAGAATCGGGGGGAGATGACATATCTAGTAAATCAATCATCATTCGATAGCCGTTATCTTCGTTGGCCTCTCCCAATCGAATATACGGATTATATTGATCGGATCCTTGAGGGGATACGACATTCTGGTAGCCTGTCAGCCGATTATGTGAAATTGCGTCTTGCGGATTACTTCCGAGAAAGGCAATTCGCGAATAACCTTGCTGAAGCAAATGATTGGCAGCCATGCTACCTCCCGCATTGTTATCGATATCGACCCAAGTTACCCCATAATTCTCAGCAGGCTGTCCCACAATCACATAGGGAAAAGCTAACCGTTCAAGCTCTTCAACGATTGTTTTATTCATTACAGAAGGGTTAATGAGCATTCCGTCCAGCTTTCTGCTATAAACATATCGATTCATAAAATCGTCGTTACGATCATAAATGTTCGCAATCGTTAACTCATATTGATGCTCAAAGGTCACGCTCTCTGCTCCACCCAGCAAGCTGTAGAAGAAAGGATTCAGGAAGTCGTCCTTGCGGTCGAAGCTCATAATAAAACCGATATTCATGCTGCTTTGTCGTGCCAATTGTGTAGCTATGCTACTGGGTGTATATTGCAGCTCTTTTATAATTGCACGGACCTTCTGCTTCGTAGCTTCAGAGATCGATGGGGCATCGTTTAATACTTTGGATACTGTAGATTTGGCGACATTTGCGGCTTTAGCAATGTCGTTAATAGTGGTTTTCACGAATAAATTCCCCTTTTGGCTCGCAAGTACTACCTGTTAATTATTATAGCGTGGCTCTCACAACAAGCCAATTATTAGAAAATAAAAAGTTGTTGATTTCCTAAAAAAGGTATGTTAATTTGAAATCAGGAAACCGGTTTCCTACATCATAAACGATTTGAAGGGTGGGTTCAACATTTTTATGAAAAAGAGAATCGGGTTAGTTGCAATTATCGCGACGATGGTAGTCGTATTAGCGGCATGTGGTGGCGGGAACAACAACACGGTAGCTTCTCCAAGCGCTTCACCAGAGAGTTCCTCAGTAGAGGCTAGTCCAACGGCTTCAAATGTAAGCGCTACAGAAGACGCTGAAGTAAAAGCAGAGGATGGCGCCGCTTTAAAAATATGGGTAGACAAAACAGAAAGAACATTCATCGAGAGCGTCCTTCCCGATTTCAAATCACAATACGGTGTGGATGTTACGATTGAAGAAGTGAACATTCCGAATCAGGCTGAGAAGCTAGAAACCGACGGTCCGGCGAAGTTAGCTGCTGACATTCTCATGCTTCCGCATGACAAGCTGTCGAAGCTTGTGATGGCAAACCTACTGCTGCCGAATGACATTTTCGAAGAGGCCACAAAGGAGTCGTCTCTTGAAACGGCTATTACAGCTAGCTCATATGATGGGATCTTGTATGGCTATCCAGAAACGATTGAAACGTTCGCATTATTTTATAATAAGGACATTGTGAAGGAAGTTCCTAAGACATGGGAAGAAGTATTTACCTTCGCGGAAACGTTCAATAATCCGGGGAATAAGAAATATACAATTGCTTGGCTGCACAATCTGTACTTCAATAGTATGTTCATCCGACCATATGGTGGATATATTTTCGGTAAAGACGGAACAGATGGCTCGGATATTGGTCTAAATAATGACGGTGCTATTGAAGGGCTTAACTATTATAAGAGCATTAATAAGATCTTTCCTATCAAGACGACAGACATGACTTACGATATTCAATCGGAGTTATTCACAACTGGCAAGCTAGCGATGACGATCGATGGTCCGTGGTCGATTGGTGCCTACAAAGGAAAAGTGAACTTTGGAATCGCACCTCTTCCTGATTTGCCTGGAGGTAAAAAGACGTTATCCCTAGCTGGAGTACGGTCATTCTATGTGAACTCCTATACAGCGTATCCAAATGCAGCCAAGCTGCTAGCACACTTCTTAATTTCTAAGGAATCCGCGCTGAAGGATTTCGAGCTTGCTAACATTATCCCTGCCAATAAAGAAGCGAACGAAGACCCACGAATCAAAAATGATCCGGTTCTAAGTGGAATTGTGGAGCAATTCAAAAATTCCACCCCTACTCCTTCCATTCCGGAAATGAACAACGTGTGGGGACCAACAGATGCTGCATTCGCATCGATATGGAACAATAACGAAGATATTAAAGCAACGATGGATAAAGCTGTACAATCAATTAAAGATATCAACAGCTCGACAGCGGCAAAATAAACATTGCTTAAGTCCGTGGACATCCGGCTGGGACCGGATGTCTTCGGAGAGAGGAGTATAAATTCATGACTAAGCACACCCCTCAAGCAACGATGCTATCCACCCTGTTCATGGGCTTAGGGCAATGGTACAATCGTCAATTTATTAAAGGCATTCTTTTTGCGCTTATTGAAATTATAGGTATTTATTGGATCGTCACTCGTCTAGCTGATTCGGTAAGAGGATTAGTAACTTTAGGGGATACACCTAGAGGTATGATCAAGGTTGGGAAGGTTTATCAGCCTGTGGACGGGGATCATTCTATCTTCTTGATGGTAGAAGGACTTATTTCCTTAATTTTCGTGCTCTTGTTCGTGTTTGTATATGCCTTGTGCATTCGAGATGCAAGAATAACAGCGAACAATCGAGAGCAGGGGATAGAGCCTCATTCCTTCAGTGTCACACTAAGTAATATAGCGAATAAGAACTTTCCCTATCTTATCCTAGTCATTCCGATAACAGCTGCAATATTGCTAACGGTCATGCCAATCATCTTTTCAGTGTTGGTTGCGTTTACAGATTTTGCTGCTCCTATTCTCCCTCCAGCTAAGTTGGTGAGCTGGGTAGGCTTCGATGTATTCAATAAGCTTATAAACTTAGGCTCATGGAGTCATACCTTATACGGTGTTGCTGCCTGGACCGTCGTTTGGGCGATTATAGCTACTTTATCTACCTATTTATTGGGTACAATCGTCGCTGTATTAATTCAACAAAAGGGCATCCGACTGAAAACCTTCTGGCGGACGATGCTGATCATCCCTTTTGCTGTACCGAATTTGGTATCACTACTTGTATTCCGTAATTTATTAAATGAAGAGTTCGGTCCTATTAATCAATATTTAGAGCTGATCGGTTTAAGTGGACTCCCATGGCTTAATGATCCAACTTGGGCAAGATTAACGGTAATCTTCGTCAATCTATGGTTAGGGTTTCCGCTGATCATGATCCTAGTCTCAGGGATACTGACGACGATCCCTAAAGATTTATATGAAGCGGCAGATGTAGATGGGGCACCCCGATTTTATGTATTTCGAGCCATTACACTTCCATTAGTGCTCTATTCAACAGCTCCGATTTTAATTATGCAATTCGCCAGTAATTTCAACAATTTTAACGTTATTTTCCTCCTGACAAACGGAAATCCAGTTGTTCCTGACTATCTATATGCGGGTGGGACCGACTTGCTAGTCACTTGGCTGTACAAATTAACTTTGACGAATAATCAATATAATTTCGCCTCGGTGCTGAGCATTTTGATTTTTATCATTATTGCTTCTCTATCTATCTTGAACTATCGGAATACTCGATCCTTCAAAGAGGAGGATATGATCCAATGAAGCTCCAACATTTCATTACTTACGTGATACTCATTCTATTGACCTTGTCTGTTGTCTACCCGGCACTATGGATCGTCATGTCTTCCTTGAAGGAAGGAAATAGTCTATATAGTGAGACGTTAATTCCAAGAGCATTTACGTTCGATCATTATAAAGATCTGTTCACGAATACTCGGTATCAATATTCCCTTTGGTATATGAACACGATCAAGGTAGCCGTTCTGTCCGCAATTCTGGGCACGATCATGACCATGTTAGGCTCCTATGCCATGGCTAGGTTTCGTTTCGTTGGTCGTAAGTTCGGATTGATGGGAATGCTTGTCCTGAATATGTTTCCTAGCTTCATGTCGCTTGTGGCCATCTATATTTTGCTGCTCCAATTCGAATTGCTGAATTCGCACTGGGCGCTCATTCTCGTGTATAGCTCAGGAGCATTCATTAGTAACGTTTTTGTAGCCAAAGGGTTTTACGATACGATTCCAAGAAGTCTCGATGAAGCTGCTAGAATAGATGGAGCCTCTCACTGGAAGGTGTTTACTAGTGTGATGATTCCGCTGTCTAAGCCTATGCTAACTTATATCAGTCTCGTTATTTTTAATGGAGCTTGGGTTGATTTTATATTCGCTAGATTGATTCTGAGGACGGCAGACCAAGAAACATTAGCTGTCGGGCTGTACGATATCGTCAATCAACAGACATCTACCGATTTCACCTTCTTTGCTGCCGGCGCGGTGCTGTTATCCGTTCCAGTCCTCCTCTTATTCGTATGGCTACAACGTTTCTTAGTCGATGGATTGACGGCAGGAGCTTCTAAAGGTTAATACAAATCGAGCTAAGGAGATTTTACAAACATGCTTAAGGAAGCTGTATTTCATACGAATGATATTCCTTATTTGTTTACGGTTGGGGAGCATAGAGTAAAGATTCGTATTCGTGCTAAGCGTGGTGAGGTATTTAACTGCGTATTGTTTTATTCGGATCGGTATAAACCGCCGGGAAGTGGAAGCTCAATACAGCTTGAGTTAGCAGGATCGACTGAGCTGCATGATTACTTTGAAGGTGTCGTCTACTCTGCCAACAATCGGCTCCGCTATCTTTTTCTATTATCCGGCTATGATGGTTCTCAAGTGTGGTGTGGGGAGTATGGTGTGTCGGAAAGCAGGCAAGCTGCCGGGTACTTTCATTGCGCCTCTATCTCCGCAGCGGACGAAGGGATTCCCCCCTCCTGGGTGCAGGACGCAGTTGTGTATCAAATATTCCCGGAACGATTCGCTAATGGCAATCCAGCTAACAATCCGCAAGGTGTTAGAAGCTGGACATCGGAAGAAGCTGTTGAGCGTGACAGCTTCTACGGAGGGGATATTCTAGGTATTATTGAGAAGCTTCCTTATCTCCACAACTTGGGTATTAACGTCATCTATTTGACACCCGTATTCGAATCAACATCTAATCACAAATACAATACGACGGATTATTATTCTGTTGATCCTCATTTCGGTACTCTCGTGGAATTGAAGCTGCTTGTTGAGAAAGCCCATTCGTTGAATATGAAGGTTGTGTTTGATGCAGTTTTCAATCATGCGGGGGACAAATTCTTCGCTTTCCAAGACGTAATGGAGCACGGTGAAAGCTCGGAGTATAAGGATTGGTTTTTTGTAAATGAATTTCCGATTGTTCAAGCTCCAAGTCCTAGCTATGAATCCTTCGGTATTCATTCACCAACGATGCCTAAACTAAATACGAGAAATCCTGAGGTAGTGCAATACTTGCTTGAGGTTGCGAAATACTGGATTCACGAAGTTGGTATTGATGGCTGGAGACTTGATGTAGCCAATGAGATCGACCATAGCTTTTGGCGGCTTCTCCGACATGAGATCAAAGCCATAGATCGCGAGCTGCTTCTCGTAGGTGAAATCATGCATCAATCCGGGCCATGGCTTAGAGGGGATCAATTCGACGGGGTTATGAATTATTTGCTACGCGATACGATGATCGATTTCTTTGCGAAACAAACAATTACTGCCCGATTTTTTGTTGGTCAACTCGAATCTATCCGTATGCAATATACGGATAGTGCGAATGCCGCCATGTTCAACTTGATCGGAAGTCACGATACAGAGAGGTTCCTGACTGCTTGTTCTCATAGTGTATGGGGCTGGAATGAGAAGCAGGAGACCGAACGCCTAAAGCTAGCGTCGGTGTTTCAATTGACGTATACCGGAATGCCGATGATCTATTATGGTGATGAAGTTGGGATGACGGGAGGCGAGGATCCACATTGCCGCAAACCGATGGTGTGGGACGAGGAAAAGCAGGACATATCGTTATTCACACACTACAAACAATTAATAACGATAAGAAAAGAGAATTCAGCCCTTCGCAGCGGTGAGTTCAAGCTATGGTTTGTACAAGAAGCCCACAATATGTTCGGTTTTATACGATTTAATTCTGCGCAGAGGATAGGCATTATTCTGAATAACAGTCCGAATGTGCAAGAGCTCCATGTAGACTCGCCTGAGGGTATCGATGTTCAAAGTGTGCACGTTCTCTTTGGAGATAACAGCGTGAGATGGGTCGATGGTAAAGTCACAGGAGTGCTACCCTCCTACAGTGCTTCAATCCTAATACTCAATTAATTAGCAGAAATAAACACAAGGAGCCCTTGGAAACGGGGGCTTACTTGTGCTGCTGACTAAAGGATACATACCGTTCCCGTCTTGTCCACCTCGACATAAGATAACCTGAATAAAGGTTTGTCAGAGGAGGGACGGTGGATGCATATGTACGCCGGGATTGGATGTGCGTTATTGGGGGCGGTGGTTTCTTTTTCCTTTGGGTTGTGGAATGAATCGTTAACTTTTCTGTTGATCTTGATGGCGATAGATTATTTTACGGGTGTTGCAGCCGCAGTTAAAGAAGGTAGTGGGTTAAATAGCAACATCGGTTTCTGGGGCTTGTTCAAAAAAGGACTTATCTTGCTCGTTATGATGATCGCTCATCGGCTGGACCTACTCCTTGAAATCGATGTTGTCATGGGAAGTGCTGTTTTTTTTTATATTGCCAACGAACTCCTGTCCATCACTGAGAATTACGGTCGACTGGGACTTCCTTTACCTGATCGACTTAAACAAATAATTTTAGTGCTTAGAGATCGTGCAGGAGAGGGAGAGGACAAACCTGACGCGATAGATAACCCCAAAAATCCTAACAAACCAGAAACGTAAGTCCAAAAAGCCTAATCTCACGCATCCGTTGGAGGCGATGCGACAAGGCTTTTTGTTTTCAGTCAACTCAGGCTATAATCTAATTAGTAAGGATATTCCATTCGGGAAGGATGAGTCGTCATGAGACTAGAAGGTGGTACGAGCGTCATACTTCGAGTTGAAATGGACAAGCAGGTAATCACATTCGGTGAGCTTGTATCTATTATCGGTCAACAGGGTGGGGACATCGTTGCGATTGACGTCATTCAGCCAGGTAGAAAATTGGAGGTACGGGATTTAACCGTAAGTGTCGCGGAGCCAGCGATTATCGAAGCTTTGACAGGTGCTGTGCGTGAAATCAAAGGTATTCATCTCGTGAATGTTTCCGATAGAACCTTCTTACTCCATTTGGGTGGTAAAATTCAAATCCAATCGAAGGTGCCGATTAAAAACCGCGACGATCTGTCTCGAGTATATACGCCGGGAGTGGCGAAGGTTTGCTTGGCTATTCATGAGGATCAAAGCAAGGCTCATTCCTTGACGATTCGACGGAATACGGTTGCAGTTGTGTCAGACGGGACGGCGGTACTCGGCCTTGGAGACATAGGGCCGCATGCGGCGATGCCCGTCATGGAAGGAAAAGCAATGCTATTCAAGGAATTGGCTGATGTGGATGCTTTTCCGATTTGCTTGGATACTAAAGATACAGAAGAGATCATCGCGATTGTCAAAGCGATTGCGCCGACATTTGGTGGTATTAATCTGGAGGATATTTCGTCCCCAAGATGCTTCGAGATCGAACGCAGACTTAAGGAACAGCTGGACATCCCAGTATTTCATGACGATCAGCATGGAACTGCTGTCGTTCTGCTAGCGGGTCTTATTAATGCGTTGAAAATTGTTGGTAAGTCTTTAGATGAAATTAAAGTCGTTGTATGCGGAGTCGGTGCTGCGGGGATTGCTTGTTCCCGTATGCTACTCGCTGCAGGTGTGACCCATCTTGTTGGTGTGGATAAGGAGGGGGCTATACACAGAGATACGGTGTATGAGAGTGCGGTACTGAACGAATACGCAGCAATAACGAATACATACAATGAACAAGGATCCTTGTCCGACGTAATTGCTGGAGCGGATGTATTCATCGGGTTATCAAGGCCGAAACTGTTGAGTAATGAGGATGTACGGAAAATGAAGCCTGACCCGATCGTATTTGCGATGGCTAATCCTGATCCGGAAATATCACCAGAAGAAGCTGGTACCTACGTGCGGGTTTATGCAACCGGTCGGTCTGACTACCCTAATCAGCTTAACAACGTGTTAGTGTTCCCGGGAATTTTCCGTGGTGCCTTGGATGCTCGTGCCAGTACGATAAGCGAGTCGATGAAGCTGGCGGCAGCGAAAGCGATCGCTTCTATCGTTACAGATGAGGAATTAAACGAGGAATATATTATTCCAAGCGTATTTAATGATAAGGTCGTACCTGCTGTCCGCAAAGCCGTTATTCAAGAAGCGATCCTTAGTGGTGTTGCTCGTAAAGTACCAAGTGATTTTCGCAATTTAGACTAGAAAAGTGACATTGTGGCAAAGAATATCGGCAAATAGGTTGGATGTTCATGAATTTGTCAAAAAGATAAGAAATCTCTTTAGACAAATGCTTGAGTTCAAATGCATGTATTAGGTAAAATAAGAGGTAAACATTTTGTAGGAAGCAGGGGAGCAGACGATGCAGAAATGGATTATGTCCACTTTGGTTACGATTGCGTGTGCAATGGGTGTATACTTATTGGCAACTGGACTGCCGGAGAAGCCGAAAGATGAAGCATCCGGATTAAAAGAAGGTCAAGAATTGCTTAAAATTAAGGCTACAAACTTTAACTTCGATGAAAAAGAGTATCATGTTACAGCGGGAACAAGCTATGTTGTGAAATTCTCCAACTCACTTGGAAACCATGGCGTTGAATTTGTAGGACTTGATATTCAACTAGATAAAAATACTCCAGAGCTTGAAGTGACTTTTGACAAGCCCGGTACGTATGAGCTACATTGCTCCATTATGTGCGGACAAGGCCATGGAGACATGGTATCGAAATTAATCGTAACGTAAAAAAGGAAAAGGAGCCTCTTGGGCTCCTTTTTTCCCATAATCCAAAAGCTCTGCTAATAAGAAAGGAATGAGAAAGTATGCTTACTCATATCGTCTTTTTTAAATTGAAAGACCGCAGTCCGGAGAGCGTGGCAACGACTGCTCAAGTGCTTCGTAATATGGAAGGGAAGATCGACGAGCTCCTTCATCTTGAGGTAGGAGTTGACGTGGTTCACTCTGAGCGTTCATATGATATTGCGTTAGTTACGAAATTTGAATCCTTGGACGCGCTGCAAGCTTACAATGTTCATCCCGTTCACAAGAAAGTTATCGAGCATATGATGTCCGTCCGTGAAGCATCGGTTAGCGTCGATTACGAGTGCTAGGATGATGAGGCTTGTGGAAAAGGATCCAACTAATATGGGTGATGTGTATCAGATGATGACCTATACCGTCCTCATCTTGATCAGTGCAGTAATTATGGTCGTCTGGTTAAAGGTAAGAGGTAGACGAAAGAAGAAATGACAAGGAGGCCGTCTTCTCATGTATGATGTGAATGTTGACAGTATCCGTTCCCGTCTCGCTTGCCTTCCGGAGCTCGCTCAAGCACTTTCTGCTTCAACAGTGTCTTGGAAAGGCGGATTAATTGAAGGCCTAGCACAAGAACGTGCATTACATTTGGCAGCAGAAATTGCAACAGATGTTGGACACACACTTATTGATGGTTTTATTATGCGAGATGCGAGTAGCTATGAGGATATCATCGAGATCATCACCGGCGAAAGAGTAATTACCGAGCAGTTGGCGGAGCCCTTGAAACAATTAGTATTACTTCGTAAAACCCTTGTGCAGGATTACGACAAGTGGCCGCGGAATGAGCTGCACCCATTAACAGCGGAGCTTCCAAGGGTGCTAATGGGCTTCTCAGATCAAGTAGAAGCCTATTTAGAGAGAGAGTTAATTTAACCTTTATAGGTATCGTTACAACGGTTCCATTGCGTAATTTGCAATGGGACTATTTTTTTTGCTTGTCACCTGTGTCAAGACGGGCTCTTGCTTCTTATACTGTCTTAACCGCATGGGCATTCGCCCGGGTTATACAGACGGGAGGGAGTATGAATGGCGTGGGAAATGGCGGGTTATGGGATTGCTGTTGCGGTATTAGTAGTTGCGGTAGCTATTGTGATTGGCATCATGAGAATGATCAGATCACTCAGGTGCTTGGACGATGCTGTAGCTAATATTGCTAAAGAAGCGGAAGCATCTTTACAACAGTGTAAACAGCTTGCCGAGGAAGCTAAAGAGGCGATTGTAGATTCTAGACAGAGCCTAAGGGGCTTCGTAACGATTGCTGAGGGAGCACGTGCGCTTGGTGAGGCTGCCCAGACAGCAGCACAAACAGCCGTCCATGTAACGGGGCTCTATAGGGAATACCTGACTGCGCCCTTCCATTCCTTAAGCGACACTCCTGACCAGAAGGCTGGCGAGATGCCTGATCTCATCGTTATTGGCCGAAAGCTATGGTCGATGCTGAAGTCGCATTCTGGTAAAGAACATTCGTCTGATAGCTGTCAGAGCCCGGGATCGGGTGCGGATCCATCTGAAGGAGAGTGAGAGTATGGCTAATAAGAAAGCTGTAAAATCGTTTTTGTGGGGAACACTTACAGGTGCAATTGCTGGAGCTGTAACTGCATTATTATTCGCCCCTAAACCAGGACGTGAGCTTCGTGGAGATATTGCAGAAACTGCTCAGAAAGTCGGAGAGAAAACCGTGGATTTAAGCCGTCAAGCAGGATCAGCGGTGCAGTCATTGGCTAAACGGACGACAAGCTTGGTTGTTGACGCGAAACAAGCTACAGGACGGTTAGTCACGGACATTCGTTCTCGTAAAAATAGCGAGGCTAATGAGGGTAACGCAAATAATGAAGCTGACGAAGTCAACTTGGAAGACAAATCGTCCGCGTTGTAATTCATACTTGATGAAGCTTGAAGGATACAGTCCGAAGCATCGCCTCTCCCGTAGGCGATGCTTTTCGTTAGGGTACAAAAACTTGTCCGCTTATCCTAAGATTTAGGTACCTTTTGCGCGTTGTCTTCATAATGTATGACGACACAACCTAATGATAGATGAGGAAAGCGGTGTTTCCGTGCAGCAAGCGATCGCAGTCCTGGATTCTGGTGTGGGGGGACTGACCGTTGTTAAAGAAGTGATGCGTCAGCTACCTTATGAGAAAATTTTGTATTTTGGAGACACGGCTAGAACGCCTTACGGACCAAGACCAGCAGATGAGGTCATAGCCTTTACTCGTGAGATTGTGAATTACCTCGTGCAATATCGTCCTAAGATGATCGTTATTGCTTGCAATACGGCAACAGCTGTTGCATTAGAAGATATTCGGCATCGGCATAATCTGCCAATCGTTGGAGTGATCAATCCAGGAGCTCGTGCAGCAGTCGGTCGAACAAAATCGGGCATCATAGGTGTCATTGGGACCGAAGGTACAATTAAGAGTGGTGCATATGATCTGGCGCTTAAAAGGCTTTCTCCACATATAGAGATCGTTAGTCAAGCTTGCCCGAGCTTCGTGCCACTTGTAGAGGATGGGAATTTTCGGTCGGCAGAAACGAATCAAACCGTACTTGAATCTCTCTCGCTGCTTCGCAACTCTACGATGGATTGTCTCATTCTAGGCTGCACCCACTACCCTTTTCTCGCAGAGAGTATATCGGAGGTTATGGGTCCGACGGTTGTATTAATTAACTCAGCCGAGGAGACGGCGAGAGAAATTAGTACGATTCTGCATGAAAATAATGAATTAGCAGGCAAAGATGAATTCCCTGTTCATCATTTTTTTTGCAGCGGAGATGCAAGGAAGTTTCAACAGATTGCCAAGACATGGCTAGGAGATCAAATCAGGCTAACTCCAGTCATATGGCAGGTTCCTCATATTGGAGTATAACGACATCATTGTAAACCAAACAAGTTGAACGTCTTATGGGCGCCTGACTTGCTTGGTTTACATGCTCTGCTCTTTATTAAGGGTCATATGTTGAAGAACGCGCTCATAAACCATTAGAACCGCTGAGGAATTGAGGTGTGCTTAATGTCGACAAACATGGTTTATGGACCCGAGCAGCTTTCTAAACAATTAAGAAATTTATCCAAGAAGTATCCCTTTGTCTTGACAGGCTCGATAGGGAGTAGCGTCATGGGCAAGTCTATTCCTTATTTGAAAGTAGGGACAGGTCCATTTCATTGGCATTTTAATGGTTCATGTCATGCGAATGAGTGGATTACCTCTTTATTGTTGATGAGATTTGTGGAGGATTATGCATGTTCATATACGAGAAAGCTACCATTCTGGGGAAAGTCGGCTGAGGATTTGTTTGCTCGCTGCACCTTATGGATTGTTCCGATGGTCAATCCGGATGGGGTTGAGCTTGTGCAGTGTGGAGTTACAGCAAAACATCCCTTCTATAGGGAGATATTACAGTGGAATCGAGGCTCTAATCGCTTTCATCGTTGGAAAGCGAATGTGAGAGGTGTTGATCTTAATGATCAATTCCCTGCTCATTGGGAGGAAGAGCGCGTTCGTCGCGGAATTCTGACGCCAAGCCCTCGCGACTATAGTGGGGAGCAGCCATTATCAGAGCCGGAAGCCGCAGCGCTTGTAGCGTTTACAGAGCAAAATGATTTTCATGCGGTTATTGCCCTACATACACAAGGGGAAGAGATCTATTGGAATTACCGTAAGGATGAACCTCCAGAGTCGCAAGCTTGGGCCAATCGTATGGCTGTTTCAGCTGGATATCGGGCGGTTTATTTGGAAGGAAGCGATGCTGGGTTCAAGGATTGGTTCATTTCTAGGTTTCGTAGGCCGGGCTTTACAGTGGAAGCGGGATGGGGGCATAATCCGCTCCCGATGGACGGCTTCGAAGAAATGTACGATGACATTGCAAGACTTCTTGCAGAAGCACTCGATTGCGCTCTTTGACGATTGGTACAGTTTGGTTGAGTAGGGTAAACTAAATAAAAGCTCTTTCTTTACGAAAGGAGACCCTACTCATGGCTCGCAGATCATGGACAACGTTATGGAGACACCTTCCAAGCCGGGTATGGCATATCTTACGCTCGGAGCATGTGACGCTGAGGGACAAGCTGCTCTTTATCGTTCCAGTAGCTCTCTATTGGGTTCTGCCGGACTTTATGCCCTTCCTACCTATCGATGATGCTGCATTTACTGCCATTATGGCAAGCTGGTATGCAGGCAGGATGGAACGTAAGTATGGGTCTGCTAATTAAATAATGATAGAGGTCGTGGTTGCAAAACCGTAGCCTAGAATGAAAATGTGATCTTGCATGAAACATAACGTTTTATTACAATAGAACGAGAACCTGACAGGAGTGAAACGTGATATGAATTGCAAAATAACACGAAATGCAGCCAAAGTGTTGCGCCTTGAATTAGACAAGCCTGAGAATGCGGACAAGAAATTGAAAGTCGTCATTACGCATAGCCATGGAGATCACGCGCATTATGGCATGGATCTGGGCGAACCTACGGATAAAGATGAAGTCGTATCGACGGATAAAGATATCGATGTTATTTTGACCAAGGGTGAAGAATTACTAGATGGTGTCAAAATCGACTATCTTTATTTTCCAAAAGAGGGGTTTGTCATTACGAATCCAAGCAAGGGTAATCATGGAGACCACTAATAACGAACAAGAACAAGTCGCTCCTCTTAATGATATTCGGATTTGCGACCAGTGCAGGCATATGCGAGTGAAGACGATGCTTCCCAAGCTACAGAAGATGGCACCTGGGGCTGAAATCAAAGTTGCCTGCAAATCTTATTGTGGTCATTGTGATCGTCGCGTCTTTATTTACATTAATGGACGTTACGTCACTGCTCCGACGGAAGACGAAGCGATCGAGAAGGCTCGGCCTTACGTGAAGAGTTCAATTTAATTGTGAAAGGCTCCCCCATCCTCATGGATGGGGGAGCCTTTCATTTATTCCTCGTCTTCCTTATGGAAGGTCGCGATTAGATCATGCTCGATAACATTGTCGGATACTCCCAAGTCGACTTTGGCTGATTCCGCACCGGCAGCACAGGCTGCTGAATCCACTAATGTGGCTTCGTCGCCGCTTATGTCGTAACACTTTCCGTTATCTATAATCCCGTCACCGCTAGGAACAAAATACACTTTTCCATCGGTAAATCCCCCTGTACGGAAGACGACGGACTTCGGTGCCTCTGACAGCATGCTTATCCCCATTAAATAACGCTTATCCATCGGAATCCCAAGGAGATGCATAATCGTTGGAGTCGTATCGATCTGACCTACGGCCTTGTCAATAACACCTGCATTCTCATCATTAGGGAGATGGATAAAGAACGGAACCTTGCGAACGATGCGGTCTTTATCGATTTCAGCAATGGGCTTATCGAATAGTTGCTCGTACATTTTCCAATTGTATACAGAATTATCGTGATCGCCATAGAACAGCAGAATTGTATCTTCCCACAAGCCTTCATCCTTAAGATCCTGAATCAATGAACCAACAGCTGAATCCACATAATGCATAGCTTGAACATAATCGCCTAATATCGTGCCTTTCATTTTACCTACATCCAACTCCTGATTGGAGTAGGGCAGCTTAAACGGATGATGGCCGGACAGCGTGATTGTTAAAGCATAAAACGGAGATTTGTTTCTCTCCTTTAACTGGTCAATGGTCTGGCGGAAAAAGGATACATCCCCGAGAGACCAGCCAATTGGCTCATCAATCGTGTAATCCTTAATACTATAAAATTGGTCATAATCCATATTGTGATACATGTTATTGCGATTCCAGAAGCTCCCATCATAGGAATGATGGACGGTGGCATCATAGCCTTCGTTCTTAACAATAGAAGGTGCGCAATCAAATTCATTACCTGCGAAGCGAATAAAGGCAGATCCGGTAGGTAAGGGATGCATGGAGCAGCTCGTAAGGAAATCGGCATCTGATGTTCGGCCTTGAGCAGTCTGATGGTAGAAGTTAGGGAAATAAATACTTTGCCCGATTAGTTTATTTAAGTTAGGTGTAATTTCCTCCCCTTGAATAGACTGTCCAATGACGAACTCTTGGAAGGCTTCAGCTTGAACAACAAGAACATTTTTCCCCTTATATTGTCCGAATAGGGGCTCTGTCTCCATTTGCTTCTGCAGACTTTGCCGATCTGTGAACCAAGCTTTCGTTTCCTGTATTTGATCTTCGGACAGGTCATCACCGAACAAATGCTCTTTCGCATAGCGATACGTATCATAGCCATGGAAGCCAAGTAAACCGGTAACATTGTAAATCGGAACATTCCACCAGTTTCCTACGAATAAGCCACGTGCCCAGCCGTTCTTCTGTTCCTCGACCGGGTAGTATATAAGTGCCCAGCCGATTGCGAAGACGAAAACTGCCGGGATTAATTTACGCCACAGTACTTTCCGAATAGGGTTTGAGGATATCTTCAAAGAAGCGCGCCGCTTAGCCGCATGTTTCCAGAACACCCAACCCGCTAAGGCGAAGGCAACAGGAATATCTGCGAAGTAGATCCAATCCCCGGGCTGAATGAGGCTCCAGATACTGGCTTGTAATTCGCCAACTTGACCAGCTTGAAGAAGCACAGGAACGGATATAAAGTCTTTGAAGTAACGAAAGTAGATAAGATCCGCGAATAAAAGGAAGGAAAGTAGTAAATCCAATAAGGCTAGAGAGAGAGCTTTAGATCGGGGACCAAGAAAGACGGTCCAGAATGAGAGGAGGAGAACAGCCCCAAGATTTACTGCCCACTTCCAATAATTCATTCCACCAACGTTGAATTGATGATCCAATTCATTCAATTTGTATAATAATGAAGCCGCTAGTAGAGTAATTCCCCATAAGGGCCACAGCTGAAGTCCCCTTAGGATCCAATGAAGTCCGATTTGGGTTGTATTTCTTAACCGTGTAAGCATGACTCAACTTCCTTTCATTCCTGGCGATAGGTTAGAAATCGCTCAATCAAATGTTGCAATGTAAATGTAATGTAAATGCAATGTAAATAGTAAACAAAAAATAGTATATCTCTTATGAAGGGGGGATTACAAATATTATGGTAAAATGATGGGATGATGACATGGAGGTGCATTTAACATGGGCGTACAGCCTGATCAATATTTTGATGACTTATATGGTAATGATTCCGAGCTGGAGCGAGTAAAAGAGAGTATCCGAGAGGCAGGAATGCCGGATATATCAGTTGCTCCCGGTTATGGACGATTACTTACTTTACTCATAACGCTTACTCAAGCACGCTCCGTTCTTGAGATTGGTGCACTAGGAGGCTATAGTGGCATATGTCTGGCCAGAGGATTGCCTCAGGATGGTAAACTTGTTTCCTTAGAGTTAAGACAAGAATATGCTGACATCGCAAGGTCCAATATGGTTGCTTCCAAGTTAGAGAGCTATGTGGATTATCGGGTTGGAGATGCATCGGTTAGCTTAGAGAAGCTCATGAAAGAGGCGGCTCGCTTTGACTTCTTCTTCATTGATGCAGACAAGGAGAATTACCCTCAATACTTAGAAGCTTGTATTGGTCTAGCGAATAAGGGAGCCATTATCGCAGCTGATAATACCCTTCTACGGGGGAGAACGATCGATGACAATAAGCAAGGGCCTTCAGTGCTTGCAGTGAGGCAATTTAATCGTATGATCGCACAGGATCCGAGATTAATGGGTGTACATCTTCCAGCGTATGATGGGTTGGCTCTGGCGCGGGTCAAATAACGCGAATGCAAAAAATGAGCTCCTTAGCGGTTTAATTTAACTGCTGAGGGGCTTTTTTAATCCATGTATAATCAATGTATATAACATTTATAAGATTTTCTGATAATTTGATTAGTATTATGCAAAAAAATGAACGAAACCAATGCTGAAATTCAAATTTTCCAAATATTATGAACAATCGTTCAAGTTAAAGCGATTAAACTTTACAATATTATCATGTTTTATGAATGTTTATGCGACGAATCTTATTTTTAATCAGTTTTGCAAGCGTTTTCTGTAAGATATGCGTGAGTATATATAACATATTCAGGCAGTTCGCTTAACAATTAGCTAATCTTTTATTGCAGAATCCGAACATTAGTAGTACGATTCATTTGTTCCAATATTTTCTTGTTTAAGCCCTTTCATTTGGAGGTGGAATTGACGGAAAGACTTTGTTGTAATATTGCATGTTAAAGATTCGCAATATTCTGAATTATTGTTAGAGAGATGCATGTTAGAGAAGAAAGTTAAATAATCGGGGAGGTATAAATATGATCTTCAAGAAGATTTTCTCAACTGCTTTGGTAATTACTCTAGTAGGCTCGCTTCTCGCGGCTTGCAGCAATAATAATAACGATAAAGGTGCTTCACCATCTAGTAGTGCGCCGGAGGCAAGTAAACCGGCTGCGGAGAGTTCATCCGCGTCTCCAGAAACAAAAACCCCTCAAGAGTTTCGTTTCACGTTGGCAAGTGACCCGCCTAGCTTGGATCCCGCTTTAATGATTGACGCTCAATCTGCAATCGTAGCTTCTGGTTTATATGTCGGCCTTACACGTCTCAATTCCGCTGGTTCGCCTGAGCCTGCTATTGCCAAAGAGTGGACAATGTCAGATGACGGCAAAACATATACTTTTAAGTTGCGCGATGACGTGAAATGGAGCAATGGAGATCCTGTCACTGCCCATGATTTTGAATATTCATGGAAGCGCGTATTGGCAGCAGAAACGGCTTCTGATTATGCATATATGCTGTTTTATCTAGAGAATGGGGAGAAGTACAACGCGGGCGAAGTGGATGCAAGTCAAGTGGGCGTTAAGGCGCTAGACGACTATACGCTCGAGGTGAAGCTGTACACGCCAGCTCCGTACTTTAACAGCTTAGTCGCTCACTTTACTTATTTGCCAGTGCACAAGGCGAGCGTCGATGGCAAGCCTGAATGGGCTGCTGATGCATCCACGATGGTCACCAATGGACCGTTCACACTGACGGAATGGGCGCACGGTGACAAGCTGGTCTTGACAAAAAACCCTAACTATTATGATGCAGCGAAAGTGAGCTTTGACAAAGCGACGATTTCCTTGGTCGAAGAAGAGTCTACTGTGTATAGTCTATTTGAAACGGACAAAATCGATTGGATTGGGGCGCAAGCGGGGTCAGTTCCAAATGATCGTGTTCCAGGTCTTGTTAAAGAGGGCAAAGCAGAGATCAAGACGATTGCATCCACGTATTACTACCTGTTCAATACGAAGCAAAAGCCTTTCGATAATGTGAAAATACGTAAAGCTTTCTCAATGTCGATTGATCGTCAATCCGTCATCGATAACGTCACGAAAGCGAATCAAACACCGGCATTTGGTCTCATTCCGCCTAGTATCAACGGTATGGATGGCAAATCATTCCGTGAGCTTTATCCAGATTCCGGTTACTCCACGGAGAACGTGGATGAGGCGAAGAAACTGTTGGCTGAAGGTCTTGCTGAGAGCGGCCTCAAGAAATTCCCGGAAACAACTGTGCTTTATAACACGAGTGAAGGTCATAAAGCGATTGCGGAAGCACTCATTGATATGTGGCGCAAAAATCTTGGTGTTGAGTTGAAACTGTCGAACCAAGAGTGGGGCACATTCCTCGAAACAAGAAAAGCCGGTCAGTTCGGTATTGCTCGTGCGGGGTGGGGGGCTGACTTCAACCATGCAATCAACTTCTCTTATGACTTGATCCATCCGAAATCTGCTAACAATGATGGTAAATATGATAATCAGGAAGTCGGTAAGGCGTTGGATGACTCTCTCTTAGCTAAAGATGAAAAATCCCGTTTAGATCTGATCGCCAAAGCTGAGAAAATTGCGCTTTCCGATGACATGGCTGTATTGCCGATCTACTATTATACAACGGTAACGATGAAGAAGGATGGCTTCGAAGATGTCGTCTCCGATTATGCAGGTAACTTGGATTGGGCATTCGGTAAAAAGAATTAATTAACTAGAAAGCTATAATCCACGGCTCAGAAGGGTATATATAGTCTCTCTATATATACCCTTCTAGTTGCATAATATCGGCAGAATGGGCAGGTGAGCAGAAATGATACGCTATATTTCAAAAAAATTCGCTTTCATGATCATTTCGCTGTTCTGTTTGGTGACGGCGACATTTATTCTCATGAATGCTGTGCCAGGAAGTCCGTTGCAAAAGGAAAAAGCGACAAGTGAACAAATTCAGAAAAACCTAGAAGCCTATTATGGTTTGGATAAGCCTCTGATCACTCAATACGGAATCTATATGAAAAACCTTGTTCATTTTGATCTTGGTATATCTATGAAGAAGAAGTTTCAGGCTGTGGATAAAATCATTTCTGACTCCTTCAAGTATTCTCTCAAGCTAGGGATCGCGTCCGTCATTACTTCCGTTATTGTAGGATGTATTCTAGGAATTATTGCAGCGATGTATCATCGAAAGATGTTGGATAATCTGTCGATGATTATAGCGGTTATCGGACTGTCTATTCCAAGTCTGGTTATGGCACCGATGCTGCAATATCTATTAGCCGTGAAAATTAGGGCGTTTGAAGTGGCTGGCTTGAATGGTCCTCTAGATTATGTACTTCCTACAATAGCACTATCATCCGCTTCGATCGCATTTATAGCTAGGTTGATTCGTTCAACTATGATAGAAGTATTAAATGCCGATTTCATAAAGACAGCGAAGTCCAAGGGCTTGGCTGGTCATCTTATCGTGTGGCGGCATGCTCTTCGAAATTCGATGCTCCCCGTTGTTACCTTCCTTGGCTTTCTAATGGCCAATGTCATCACTGGTTCAGTCATTATCGAGAAAATATTCGCGATCCCTGGCCTTGGTAAGTTCTTTGTCCAAAGTGTCTCAGATCGGGACTATCCGCTCATTATGGGGATTACGATTTTCTATGCCGTCATTCTGATGATAAGCCGTCTTTTGGCCGATATTGCCTACGTGCTGGTGGATCCGCGAATTAGAATATCGGGCGGAAAGGTGGGGAAATAAATCTTGCAAACAGAAACTAAAACGGGTGCACTTCATCCTGAGATGTTTAAACCGACCGATCGTATTCCGGGAAATTTGGAAAAGATTGAACGGAACCGACTAACCGCTTGGCAAGATATACGTCTTCGCCTCCTCAGTAATAAGCTGGCCATGACAGGACTGTGGATCATGGTAGTTGTCATACTTTTTGCAGTTTTAGCCCCCTTATTTTCCGCAAACAATCATTTTACGAATGATCTAGTCAATACGAATCAGGCACCTAGTGTCAAACACTGGTTCGGAACAGATGATTTGGGTCGAGATTTGTACGTGAGAACATGGAAAGGTGCTCAAGTGTCTTTGTTCGTAGGTGTTGTAGCCGGCTTGATTGATTTATTCATTGGAATTATTTACGGGGGAATTATGGGCTATTATGGTGGCAAAGTGGACGAGTTCATGAACCGTTTTGCCGAAATTTTATACGCAATTCCGTATTTACTCGTTGTCATTTTGTTGCTTGTAGTCATGGAGCCGAGCTTGCTCACCATTATCGTAGCGATGTCGATTACGGGGTGGATCAACATGGCTTGGATCGTAAGAGGTCAGATCATGCAGCTGAAAAATCAAGAGTATGCTCTCGCTTCTAAAGCGTTGGGTGCAGGTCCGATGCGCATTATATTCCGACACTTAATTCCGAACGCAATGGGGCCGATTCTGGTCACTCTGACGCTCACGGTTCCGAGTGCAATCTTCACAGAGGCTTTTCTCAGCTTTTTAGGGCTTGGGGTTCAGTCCCCTGTAGCCTCATGGGGGACAATGATCAATGATGGGGTTAAATCGATGACGCTCTACCCGTGGAGAGTGTTTTTCCCGGCCTTTTTCTTAAGCTTAACTATGTTTGCCTTTAACGTATTCGGTGACGGATTGCGGGACGCATTTGATCCGAAATTGAAATCATAACCGCAAAACGCAGAAATGAGGTCATGGCCTTCATGAAAACGATTCTAGAAGTTAAAAACCTTAGCGTTTCGTTTGATGTGTATGATGGTGAAGTTCAAGCGGTCCGGGATGTCAGCTTCGAGGTGAATGAGGGAGAAGCTGTCGCGATTGTAGGAGAATCCGGTTCAGGCAAGAGTGTAACCGCTCAAACGATCATGCGATTAATTCAGATGCCCCCGGGAAAAATCAAGAGTGGAACTGTGCATTTGGAGCAACAGGAATTGTTGACTTTGTCTGAAAAAGAGATGCGAAAAGTACGCGGCAACAAAATCGGGATGATTTTTCAGGATCCAATGACTTCGCTTAATCCGACTATGTCCATTGGTAAGCAAATCATGGAAGGCTTGATCCAGCATCAGCAGTTAAGTGGCAAGAAAGCTAAGATGCGCGTTATTGAATTGTTGTCTATGGTAGGTATTCCTAATCCAGAAACGCGATTAAACCAATATCCGCACCAGTTTTCTGGCGGCATGCGACAACGGGTTATGATTGCGATTGCACTCTCATGCAGTCCGGCACTATTGATTGCAGATGAACCGACAACCGCACTCGATGTGACGATACAAGCGCAAATTCTTAGTTTGATGAAGGATCTCCAGAAGAAAACGAAGACTTCTATTATATTAATTACTCATGACTTGGGTATTGTTGCGGATTTATGCGATCGGGTGATCGTTATGTACGCGGGGCAGATCGTAGAAACTGGAACGAAACACGAAATATTCCGAAATCCGCAGCATCCCTATACGAAGGGCTTGCTAAAATCTTTGCCTCGTCTAGATCAAGCGAAGAATGAACCGCTTATTCCGATCTTCGGAACACCGCCGGATTTAATCAAGCCTCCTCTAGGTTGTGGATTTTGTAGCCGTTGCGATGAAGCGATGCATGTTTGTGAAACGATAATTCCGGAGAGAACGATAATTAGTGGGACGCAATCCGTACGGTGTTGGCTACAGCATCCTTACGCGAAGCGGTCGGGCTTGTCTTTCGGCAAGGAGGCGAGCGTATGAGCGAAGCTTTTATTGAAATAGAAGGATTACGCAAATATTTCGATATGGGTAATCGCCGGATATTGAAAGCGGTTAATGATGTTAGCTTCTCGATTCAAAAGGGAGAGACGTTGGGGCTCGTTGGTGAGTCTGGCTGTGGGAAGTCGACTGCTGGGCGTACGATTATTCGCTTGTATGAACCAACGGCTGGTCGAATATCAATTGAGGGAACAGATATTACGAATATGTCGATATCGAAGTTCAAGGCATATCGCAGTAAGATGCAAATGGTTTTCCAAGATCCGTATGCTTCGCTTAATCCCAGGATGACCATTCTGGATATCGTTGGCGAAGCACTTGATATCCATGGGATGGTGAAAAGCAGAGCGGAACGAAAACGCCGAGTTGAGGAATTGCTGGAAATGGTCGGTTTGAACGCTGAACATGCTTCCCGATATCCGCATGAATTTTCCGGCGGACAGCGTCAGCGAATTGGTATAACGAGGGCACTCGCTGTAAAGCCGCTGTTCATGATATGCGATGAACCGATCTCCGCGCTGGATGTTTCGATTCAAGCGCAAATCGTTAATTTACTCATTGAATTGCAGAAAAAGATGGGTCTCACCTATTTGTTCGTTGCTCACGATCTGTCGATGGTTAAGTATGTGAGTGATCGAGTTGCGGTTATGTATTTAGGTAAAATCGTAGAGCTTGCTCGAAGTGAGGATTTGTATGCGAATCCACAACACCCCTATACGAAAGCGCTATTGTCGGCGATCCCTGTGCCGGATCCTGATATAGAGGAGAGTAAGAAAAGGATTGTGTTGACTGGCGACTTGCCAAGTCCGGTCAATCCACCGAGTGGCTGTGCGTTCCGTACGCGCTGCCCTGCAGCGACGGAGAAATGCTCTGCAGAAGCTCCTTTATTCCGCGAAGTGCGTTCTTCGCATTTTGCAGCATGTCATTATGCCTAACTTAGTATCAATAATCAGGTGACAACAAACCTCTAGAAATGGCTTTCTAAGCCTATTTTGGAGGTTTATTGTTTATTTCGGCTCTTTTTTTATGCTTCTATAAAAAGTGGTTAGTAATGTGCAAAAAAAATGACCAACAAAAACACAGTGTTACTATTTATTGGGGTTATTGTGAACCGAATTTCACGATCAAAGAATCCTATTTTACTTTTTCGAACTTTATTTCAAAAAATAGATGGAAATCAATAACAAATTTACATGAAAGATATGGATATAATACATGGTTGTGTTAAAAAATATAACATGTATAGTCATCGAATATGCCTTTACCAGAAACTCTCATTGCAAAATTAAAGCGATTTATTGTAGTATGACAACTATTCCATCAAATATCAGAACCTACGAAATGAGTGAATTTGCAGAAATGCGGGTTATTCATTGTATGTGAAGAGAAATGTCGGGATAATGGGGTTGTTATTTTTTCATTATTGGAAATAATGACAATTTTCAGTTTAATGCATGAGGGCTATGTAGATATAAAAATGCATAGATCAATGCGAGTTGGCAATGATAGTCAGTAAAAAAAATGGGGAGGCAACTAGAAATGAAATTCAAGAAAATTTTCTCCACTGCTATGGCAGTAACATTGGCAGGCACGCTTCTAGCGGCTTGCGGTAACAACAATAACAACGCAGAACCATCAGGCTCCGCATCTGCATCAACAGGTTCGGGAACAGGAAGCAAACAAGAATTGGTCATGAACTACCGTGCAGATCCTCCAGCATTGGATGTATCGCTCGCTGATAGCGCGGCTTCGTTTACCATTTTAGGAGCAATTAGCGAAGGATTGTACCGTTTGGACAAAGACAGCAATCCACAGCCGGCTCTTGCAGCAGAAATGCCAGTCATATCAGAAGATGGTTTGACATACACAATTAAGTTACGTGATGGTCTAGTATGGGCTGACGGCTCACCGTTGACAGCTAAAGACTTCGTTTATTCCTATCAAAGATCGCTTGACCCTGCTACGAAAGCTAACTACGCTTTCATACTTACTTGGCTCAAGGGTGGACAAGCTGTACAAGATGCGAAAACACCTGAAGAATTAAAAGCTGCGAATGAAAACCTTGGTGTTAAAGCGCTTGATGAAACAACTCTTGAAATTAAATTAGAGCAACCGATGGCGTTCTTCACAGGCCAGCTTGCTTTCTTGAACTACTATCCACAAAAAGAAGAATTCGTAGCTGCGCAAGGTAAAGCAAGTGGCGCGGATGCTGACAAAGTACTTGGTGCTGGTCCATTCGTTCTGACGAAATGGGATCATGAGCAACAGCTAGTACTTGAGAAAAACCCGAAATATTGGGATGCTGCCAATGTGAAGTTGGAAAAAGTCACATTGAACATCGTTAAGGATACAGCTACAGGCTTGAACTTATATGAATCCAAGAAAACGGATCTCACCGATATTAAAGGCGATCAAATGAAAGAATACGAAGGTAAGCCTGATCTTTATAGAAAGAATGAGCTCGTTACAGGCTACTTGAACTTCCAACAAACGAAAGTACCGGCATTTGCTAACATCAAGATTCGTCAAGCGATGAGCATGGCAATTGACCGCGAAGGCCTTGTAAATACAGTATTGAAAAACGGTTCTGTAGCTTCTACAGGTTATGTTCCTAACGGTAACAGTGACGGTAATGGAGCTGAGTTCCGTAAAATTGTTGGTGATACTGAAGTTGCATTCGATGCAGCTAAAGCGAAAACATTACTAGCTGAAGGTTTGGCTGAAGAGGGTATAACTTCATTGCCTGCTTTGACTGTAATGGGAGACGACACAGAAACAGGTAAAAAATTGCTTGAGTTCCTTGTTTCCCAATGGAAAACGAATCTTGGAGTCTCAGTAGGTGCTGAGCCATTGCCACATGCAACGCGTGTTGAAAAAGAAACAAGCAAAAACTACACGATTGTATCCTCTCTATGGGGTGCAGATTATAACGATCCGATGACTTGGCTCGATATGTATGTTACGGATGGTCCTTTCAACACTCAAGATTGGAAAAATGAGAAATATACGGATTTGATTCATGCTGCTCAAAAAGAGCTTGACACAAAAGTGCGTGCAGAGAAAATGCATGAAGCTGAAAAAATCTTACTTGATGAAGCAGCGATTTACCCTATGTTCTTCCGTTCTTCACCGTACTTGGTAAGAGAAAATGTTCAAGGTATCATCTTGCCACCTTACGGTCCTGATTTCGAATTGAAATGGACTTCCATCAAATAGCAAGAAGTACCATTGAATTACAAACGATAAATGCAGTACATTCAGTACAAGAAGCAATCCATGAGAGAGGCCGTTGTTAGAACGGCTTCTCTCATGTTGATTGTAGGGCATAGGAAAATTATTCATCCCTGGAAGGAGGATTCAACGTGCTGAAATACGTGCTGCGTCGTTTTGTATATATGCTCATTACGTTATGGGTCATTATCACGGCCACATTTTTTCTCATGAAATTACTGCCCGGAAATCCATTCGGTGAAGTTGCCGCAAAGCTTCCTCCCGAGAATTTGAAATTACTAAAAGCCCAATATGGCTTGGATAAGCCAGAATGGCAGCAGTATCTACAATATTTGGGTAATGTTCTTCAAGGTGATTTAGGTGTATCGTATCAATTTCCGACTCGCTCGGTAGTTAGCGTAATTAAGCAATCGTTCCCTGCTTCCTTAGAGCTTGGGATTGAATCTCTCATTATCGCTATTATTATTGGGTTAGCTTTGGGTATCATTGCAGCTCTCAAGCATGGAAAATGGCAGGATAATACGGCGATGTTCATCGCTTTGGTTGGGATTGCTGTTCCGTCATTTGTTATTGCACCTCTGTTTTCTCTTTATATTGGTAATAAATGGGGCATTCTTCCGCCAGGTCTATGGGAAGGGCCAGAGCATCGGATATTACCAGCAGTTGCACTTGCATTCGGAACGATCGCAATATTAGCTAGAATGATGCGTGCTTCTATGCTGGAAGTGGCAAGCCTAGATTATATTAAGACAGCGAAATCAAAGGGTTTATCAACGAGCAAGGTCGTAACAGGACATATGTTTAGAAATGCTATTTTACCGGTAGTGACTATCCTAGGTCCGATTGCGGTCGGTGTTATAACAGGAACACTAGTTATTGAGAAGGTTTTTGTAATACCAGGCTTGGGGTACCAATTCGTGAGCTCCATCACTACGCTCGATTACACGATGATTACGGGATTAACGATCTTCTATGCAGCAATACTTATTGTTGTGATGTTCCTAACCGATATTGCTTACGGCTTTATCGATCCACGTATTCGCATGTCGGGGAGGAGGTAGACGATGGAATCCATATCTAAAGACAAGTTTCAATTGGCTGAGAAAACAACAAACGCGGAAACAATAGTGCGGCCTTCGCTTACTTATTGGCAGGATGCATGGAGGCGTTTGAGAACTAATAAAATGGCGATGACTGGTTTAGTTATTCTAATCCTTTTGAGTGTACTAGCCATATTTGCTCCTATGTTTAGTAAGTTTGATTATGAAACGCAATATTTGAAGGATATCGATCTTAAGCCATCTTGGGCACATTTCTTCGGAACCGATGATTTCGGAAGAGATTTGTGGACCCGTGTGTGGTGGGGAACTCGAATTTCCTTGTTTATTGGTTTAGTAGCGGCGTTGATCGATTTAATCGTTGGTGTTCTCTACGGAGGAATTTCTGCTTACTTTGGCGGTAAAGTGGACAGTGTTATGCAACGGATTATCGAGATCATTTATTCGATTCCATTGCTTCTGCTCGCGATTATTTTAATCGTCTTCTTAGGACCAGGGATGAAGTCGATCATTATCGCTTATGCCTTAACAGGTTGGGTAGGTATGGCTCGTCTCGTAAGGGGGCAATTATTGCTCGTTAAAGAGCAAGAATTTGTTCTCGCTGCTAGGACACTAGGCGCGAAGCCTGCTCGAATTATTCTCCAGCATTTGATTCCTAACGTGATTGGACTTGTCATCGTACAAATTACGTTTATCGTGCCTTCAGCGATTTTCTTCGAGTCCTTCCTGAGCTTCATTGGGGTCGGCATTCGTCCACCAATGGCATCCTTAGGAAATCTGATCAATGATGGTGCGCAGTATATGAGATACCAACCACATCGGATTATTTTTCCGACGATCGTATTTAGTTTGATCTTGCTTAGCTTTAATGTGCTCGGGGATGGTTTGCGAGATGCCCTCGATCCGAAAATGAGAAAATAAGGAGGAGTGCCGAATGGGTAAACCTATACTTGAAGTCAACAATTTACGTGTATCCTTCAAAATGTATGCCGGTGAAGTTCAAGCGGTCCGCGGCGTCTCCTTCACTATAAATAAAGGAGAGGTCCTTGCAATCGTTGGGGAATCAGGTTGTGGTAAATCGGTAACCGCCCAGACGATTATGAGGTTGATTCCGTCTCCACCTAGTTATATTAAAGAAGGCTCTTCCATTTTGTTTGATGGTAAGCACGAAATATCGAAAATGTCGGAAAGACAGATGGAGCAAGTGCGCGGGGCAGAGATGGGGATGATTTTCCAGGATCCAATGACTTCATTGAATCCAACAATGACTGTCGGCGCACAAATTTCTGAAGGGATTCGCAAGCATCAGAAGCTCTCCAAAGATGCGGCATTGAAACGGGCAGCTGAGCTGTTGACGCTTGTTGGGATGTCTAATGCTGACGAGCGAATTCATCAATATCCGCATGAGCTTTCCGGTGGGATGCGTCAACGGGTAATGATTGCTCTATCGCTTGCTTGTAATCCGAAGCTGCTTATTGCCGATGAACCAACAACCGCACTAGATGTAACGATTCAAGCGCAAATTATCGATCTTCTGCGTGACATTCAACAGAAGACCGACACGTCTATCATTTTGATTACACATGATTTGGGCGTTGTCGCTGAGATGGCGCATAAGATTATTGTTATGTATGCAGGCAAAGTAGTGGAGAGAGGTACGTTGAATGATATTTTCTACAATCCTAGACATCCTTACACTTGGGGATTGCTTCGTTCCGTCCCTCGCCTAGATAGTGACAGAAATAACGATCTAGATTCGATACCAGGAACGCCTCCGGATCTATATGCGCCTCCAGTTGGCTGTGCATTCGCGGCTCGTTGCCCTTACGCAATGCAAATTTGCAAAGAGGTTGACCCAGAGCATTTCGAAGTTTCTGCGGATCATAGCTCGGCTTGTTGGCTCTTGCATCCAGATGCTCCCAAGGTAGATATGCCAGTCGGCGTGGGGAGGGGATCACATGGCTGAGGACAATATCTTAGAAGTGAAAAATTTGCAGAAGCATTTTAATCTGAGTGGGGACCGCGTACTAAAAGCTGTAGATGGTCTGAACTTCACGATTAAACGTGGCGAAACCTTTGGTCTGGTTGGTGAATCGGGCTGTGGAAAATCGACAACCGGGAGAACGATTATCCGTCTCTATGAAGCAACGGGTGGTCAAGTTTTGTTTAATGGCGAGGACGTTCAGAAGATGAGTGGAGATGCCCGGAAAAAGTTCTACCGGGATATGCAGATGGTTTTCCAAGATCCCTATGCCTCCCTTAATCCTAGGATGACGGTTGGTAAGATTATTGCTGAAGGTATTGAAATTCATGGGCTATATAGCGGCAATCAGAAGAAAGAACGAGTTAACCAGCTTCTCAGGGATGTAGGCTTGAGTGAAGAGCATGCAGGACGTTTTCCCCATGAATTCTCAGGGGGGCAACGACAACGGATTGGTATCGCACGTGCGTTAGCGATAGAACCGCAATTTATTATTGCGGACGAGCCGATCTCGGCGCTAGACGTTTCCGTTCAAGCTCAAGTGGTTAACCTGTTCAAGAAGCTGCAGAAGGAACGTGGGTTAACCTACTTGTTTATCGCGCATGACTTGGCAATGGTTAAGCATATTTCCGATCGTATCGGGGTTATGTATTTAGGTAAGCTTGTTGAGGTAGCAACCTCTGATAAGCTTAATGCGAAGCCACTGCATCCTTACACGCAATCGCTATTGTCTGCGATTCCGATCCCAGATCCGGATATCCAGAAGCAGCGCAAGCGGATTATTCCGCAAGGCGAAATTCCGAGTCCGCTTAATCCACCGAGCGGCTGTCCATTCCGTACTCGCTGTCCGCATGCTATGCCGGAATGTGCGGCGACAATGCCTCCGTTCAAGGAAGTAGAACCTGGTCATTTCGCAGCTTGTCATTTGCTCTAATGTTTATTTGATTAACGAGAAGGGGGTGTCCCATAAGTAACTCTATGGGACACCCCCTTACCTTTTCTATCGATTATGTTTTTTGAGGGTATGTATCTCCTTCCGGTTGTTGTTGAAATCGTGAAATCTGAATAGGTAAACTCGTAATAAGGAGATTTCACGATTTCAAAGACAAACGCTGTCGCTCCTACAGGAGACACAAAAAGAAACCATCCTTTGGTAAAATGGAAGTGTCTAGCAACCATTAAAAATAGGAGTGGTTTCTTTGTTTATTCAAAAAACCATGGACCAACTTACCCTGCCAATGGATCTTGAAGAGGATATTCCACAAAATCACCTTGTTAGAGTCGTCAATGTTAATTGATACGCTAGAACGAAATAAGTGTTCTGTTGTCACATTATTTCCGGGGGAATGATTCAACGCACAAAGAAAGTGGAACAAAGAAAACCGATTCAATCAAGGAGTGGACACCTGATGAACCGGTTCATTAATAACGCTAAATTTGTTTGGGATAAAGTCGTTCCCGACCGTTCATGTAAGGTCGCAGAGCTTCCGGGATGCGGATCGACCCATCCTCCTGCTGATGATTCTCAAGCAAGGGAATGAGAATACGCGGGCTAGCTACGGCGGTATTATTGAGAGTATGGCAGAACTTTAAGCTGCTGCTAGCATCACGGTAACGGATATTCGAGCGTCGCGATTGGAAATCGTGTAAATTCGACGAAGAGTGGGTTTCTCCATAAGCTTGCCGGCTTGGCATCCAGGTTTCGATGTCGTATTGCTTATACGTTTTCTGCGACATATCACCCGTGCACACAGCCATCACTCGGTAAGGTAGCTCCAAGAGCTGTAGAAGGTGCTCTGCATTACTCGTAATCTCTTGAAGAATGCTCTCCGATAGATCAGGATCTGCCTCACATAGGATAACTTGTTCAACCTTAGAAAATTGATGCACACGATAGAGTCCGTGAACGTCCTTCCCTGTTGAGCCGACCTCGCTTCGGAAGCAGACGGAGGCAGCGGCTAACTTGATTGGCTCATCTACATTGACGACTTCGTTAGAGTAATACGTTACTAGTGGCACCTCCGAGGTGCCGATTAACCACTTATTTTCATCTGCAATCCGATAAGTTTGATCTTCTCCAAGGGGGAAGAAGCCTGTATGGTTTAACGCCTCTGGTCGTGCCATTAACGGAACTTCGAGCAGCGTGAATCCTTTAGCAGTCAGTAGGTCAATCGCAAGCTGCTGGACAGCACGATGCAGCAACACACCTTCACCCTTCAGGTAATAGTTGCGAGTTCCAGCAGCTTTGACTCCACGCGGAATATCAATCATATCGTGCAATTCGCCGAGCTCTAAGTGATCTTTACGGCTATAATCCACTACCTTCGGCACACCCACTCGCTTGAGCTCTACATTATCAATATCGGATTGCCCGATCGGTGTATCCGCAGATACAACATTCGGTACGAGAATCATCAATTCCTCATAGCGACTTTCCGCTTTAGCCAATTCGCCTTCATTAACGAGAAGGCTTTCGTTCACTTGCTTGGCTTGTTGCTTTATTTGCGTAATCCGTTCGATCTGCTCGGTATTCCCATTACGAGCTAACATGCCGATTTGCTGTGAGAGCTTATTTCTTGTTTCCCTAAGACCTTCCGTTTCGGCCAACAGCGATCGTCTTTGCTCATCCCATTCCAACAATTCTGCTATAGATACTTGAATCCGCTTCTGATCGGCTACCCTCTGAACTCTGTCTTGGTGTTGTTTAATCCACTTAATGTCTAACATGTCACCGCGCTCCTTTATAATAAAAATGCAAAAAACGCCCTCGTCTTTATGGGACGAGGAGCGTTTTTTACTCGCGGTGCCACCCAAATTGACCGAACAGACGCGCTGTCCGATCCACTTTAGTTCCGCGATAACGTGCGGCTACGGTAAACTTAGAGAAATCGATAAGCTTATAAAGGCTGTTGATTTCCTTAACGAGAACGCCTCCGAGTTGGATGCTCATCATAGGCATGGTTTCTGCTATTAATTTCACAAAGCATAGCGCATAATCAACACTTAATCAAGCCGGATATTTATTCCACCTGTCATTTGGGCATAATGGAATTGACAGACCCTACTGCATTGGTTTACAGTAGTTCAAACGAATGAAATGATATGTAGCGTTGAAGGGAATCAGTAGCGTTCGTATTCCGTGTTCCAGAAAGCCGGCGGTTGATGCAAGCCGGTACACGAGCAAACGCGAATTACGTCCTGGAGCTTCTTGATCCGAAACCGAGCTGGGTTGATCTAGTGCGGAAGGATAAGACGGCCGTCAGCCGTTAACTGACAAGAGTGGAAAATATGCATAACGCGTATTTTCAATTAGGGTGGTACCGCGATGACTCGTCCCTGTCTATTGACAGAGACGGGTCTTTTTTGATGGTTCAGACTGTATAAGCCCCAGCCGTTCAGGCTTGATTCTCATTAGAATAGAAGGAGAGCGATTAATAATGACCAACAGCAATGCACTTAATCTTAACGTAGACTTAATTGAGGAACTGGAGTACAGAGGATTAGTTCACCAAATGACGAATCGCGAGGGTCTTCTGGAGAAGCTACAACAAGAGCGTGTCGCACTTTATTGTGGATTTGATCCAACTGCAGATAGCCTACACATCGGACATTTGCTCCCGATTCTGATTCTTCGCCATTTTCAGAAGGCAGGACATAACCCAATCGCATTAGTCGGTGGGGGTACTGGAATGATCGGTGATCCGAGTGGACGGTCGACAGAGCGTTCCTTGAATACTTCGGATACCGTTGCACATTGGACGAATCGCTTGAAGGAACAGCTTTCTAGCTTTCTCGACTTTAATGAAGAAGCAAACCATGCGAAGCTAGTGAGCAACTACGACTGGCTCGCTCCACTTGATATCATTTCCTTCCTTCGTGATATCGGCAAACATTTTACTGTTAATTACATGCTTGCTAAGGATTCTGTGGATTCGAGATTGGCGAACGGCATTTCCTTTACGGAATTCAGCTATATGATTTTACAATCCTACGACTTCTACAGACTGCTCACGGATCAGAACTGTACCTTGCAGGTTGGCGGTAGCGATCAATGGGGCAATATTACTGCGGGTCTTGACCTGATCGGTAAAATGGGCGGAGGAAACGCATTCGGTATGACGGTTCCTCTTGTTACGAAGAGTGACGGGAAGAAGTTTGGCAAATCGGAATCTGGCGCGGTGTGGTTAGATCGTAACAAAACGTCTGTTTATGCCTTCTACCAATTCTGGATCAACACAGACGATAACGATGTCATTAAGTTTTTGAAATATTTCACTTTCCTGGACCGTACGCAAATTGCCGAGCTAGAAGCCGAGCTTGCTGAACGTCCTGAGAAACGTGCTGCACAACGCGAGCTAGCTCGCCAAGTAACAAGCCTCGTACACGGCGAGGATGCTGTTGTGAGCGCGGAGAAAATTACGCAAGCATTATTCTCCGGAGATGTCACGCAACTAGACGAATCGGAGCTCGTTGAAGCGTTACAGGATATGCCGACTACAGTGATCACAGGTCAGGAAGAAATTGCCCTGCTGGATCTTCTTATCAAGTCGAAAGCCGCGCCTTCGAAGCGTCAAGGAAGACAGGACATAGAGAGTGGTGCGGTATACGTGAACGGTCAGAGACAGCAGGACGTTGAACACGTATTGACGAAGGAGCAACGTCTTCACGATAAATACATCGTGTTGCGCCGCGGGAAGAAAAATTACTTCTTAGTTAAGTTTGAATAGGATACTATAAATGAGCAAATTCGCTTCCAGTAAACTATAAAGCCAAAAAGAATAGAGACAAAGCGATCTCCTTGTGGTAAAAAGTTGACACCTCAACCGTCTTCACACCAAGGAGAAATCGCTTTGTCTCATTCCGCTTTCATACCCGATCACGCCACGCTGCGAACCTATCTCAATTGGATATTTCAGTTTCTGTTTTTGCTCATTTATAGCTTTATAGCTGCTGCTCGTTTGGGCTGCTTCTGCTCGCTTAGCTGGAATTTAGCCTTCTTTCTTACGGTACTCATTTGGAGAAATCCCTTCCTGCTTTTTGAACACTAAGCTGAAATATTTCTCGTTCTTGAACCCGACCATCTCCGCGATTGGGGCTATTTTGAGCTGCGGGTTAAGCAGCAACAGCTTGGCGTTGTTGATGCGAATGTGACTCAAATATTCTGATAGATTCACACCGAATGTTTGCTTGAACTTTCTCGAGACATATTCCCGGCTGACATGAAAATGATTGGCGATATCGTTTAAGGAAAGATCCTTCTGATAGTTATTTTCAAGATAATCGGTGATTTCACCCATGAGGTTCTGACCGGTCATCTTGAATGACACCAGGATGCGCGCAAGATTAAGCATACAATGTTTCCAATATTCTTGCCATTCCTTCAGGGACAGAATGGATTTATCTGGGTTCGGCATTTCCTTGGTAGCGTTCGCTTGAAGAAGCTTAGACAAGGCATCACCGACGGCGTTTCCGGCAGTTTCCTGCAGGAGACGGGCTTGAAACCGTTCGATATCTCGATTGTATTGCTCCAGCTCATTTGGGGTGACTGATCCGCGCTTCGCCATGGAGAGAATCCAGTCCTCCACGGCTCCTGCTATTAGCTCCTGTTGTCCGCTAAGCGCCGTCAGCTTCCAATGGGATTCGTAATCGGCAAACCGAAGAACCAAAGGAACGGATTCCTGCTTTTCCGATTGATACTTGTCCTCGTGAATAAACGCATTAAGCACAAATAAGTTTCGTGAGCGGATGGCCGCGAGTCCCGCTGCATACAATTGTGGCATTTCTGAAGGGAATGACCCGGTCGGACTGAGTCCGAAATGCATATTGCGATTTAGAGTTCGAAACATCCCCTCATTAATTCGCTTCAGGAGTATCGGGAGATTTGCGAAGTCTTTCCAGACGAGTAGCACGATATCGCTCTGTGTCCCCCAATGCCGGAAAGCGAGACCCCTATCCACCTCTTGTAAATATTCGTTGCAGATGTTCAGTATTGAGAAAATGATGATATCCATATCGTTGCCGAATCTTTGCTGGAGCGTCTTATCGGTTCGGTCGATCTGTAGAAGCGCGAGTCGCACCTTGTCGAGGTCAGGAGGCAGGGATCCTTCAGCCTGAAGCCGGCGGACAGTATGATTCTGAGCGCCCTCGTCTTCGATCAAGCTAGTTAGGTGCTTCTCCGTATAAAAAGGGCGGTACTCATTCACCTGTACGTTTTTCTGAAGCTGAGCTAGCCGCTCCTGTTCCTCTTTGCGCCAGGTGAACATAGCTTTGCTAATTGCAGCGTTAATGATCTTCTCATCAATGGGCTTCAGGATATAATCGATTCCGCGATATAGAACCGTATTTCTTACATATTCAAAATCATCGTGTCCGCTGATCACAATAAATTTGATATTCGGATTATAGTCGTATAGCCATCCCATCAGATCAACGCCGGTGCTAAGTGGCATTAGAATATCCAATAACACGATCTGTGGTCGTTCCCTCCGAATAATGTCCATAGCCTCCAAGCCGTTAGTGGCTTCATCGATTTGCTCAATTCCGTGCTCTTCCCAATGAACGAGCAGGCGGATGGCTTTACGCACGCGGCTCTCGTCATCAACGATTAAAGCTTTCATTTCGATTCACCTTCCATATTCATTATCAGCACAACCCGAAAACCATGCGGGACGAGGTTTTCAACGCTGAATTGCGCATCCTTTCCATAGAACAGCTTTAATCGCGTCTGTACGTTGACAAGGCCAATTCCGCCTTGTGTGGACTCGGCTTCATTCCATTCTCGGGCGTATTCCTGCTCATTGTCAGTTGCTTGGGCTAGAAGCTGCTGTAGGCTTTCCCAATCTGCTATAGACATGCCTTTTCCGTTATCCTCGATCGTTAGCTGAAGTACCGAGGGAGAGACCCAGCGACTTGATAGCTCGATGATTTTGGGATTCCTGAGAGGATCTATACCATGCTTGAAGAAGTTCTCGACCAGCGGTTGCACAATCATCTTCGGTATAGGCACATCGAGTGTCGATTCATCCACATTGTAACGAACATCAAACTGATTTTCATACCGTTCCTTTTGGAGCTGGATGTAATCATTCACATGCTCTAGCTCCGTCCTAAGCTTAACGGGCTTATCCGTGTTGTACATACTGTAACGCATCATTCGGGCAAGGGCCGAGATTAGTGAATATATTTGTTTCATACCATGTTCTAGTGCGAGAGTGCCTATTGTCTGAAGCGTATTGTTCATAAAATGAGGATTGATCTGGGCTTGTAGAGCACGAAGCTGATTCGTGCTATTGGCCAATTTCAATTTGTATTCCCGTAGGATCAGATTGTTGATCGTGTCCATCATGCCGTTAAATCGCTTATACACCAGTCCAATCTCATCTGTGCGGTTCGTGTTGATATCGATCGTGAGATGCCCGGTCTTGATCTGGTTCATATACCATGCGAGCTGCTTAATTGGCTTCGTGATTCGAAAGGAAATGAAAATAATAGCGTTAATAATAAGGACCAGTGATATTGCAACAAGCAGCACATTAATAGCGGCGGCTTGGTTCGTGTCACGGGTCAGGTAGGCGGATGGGATCTGTTTAACAAGAGTCCAGCGGCTAAATGCCGTTTCAATACGTTGATAAATATAGATCTTCTTGTCGGCTTCGTAATTCTTGTTGTCGTCATTCGCTAAGACGCTGTTGTCGAACCACGGCTCATCGAGCGGTTGTCCAATCCGCGCGGTATCGCCCGAGTAGATCACATAACCTTCCTCATCGACCAGATAAAGCCGTTCATGCTGTGCTTGATAGAGCTGATTGGCGATACGCGAAATCGCATTAAGATTTACATCGAATGTGAGAACGCCGATTTCCTTGGACGAAGGAACCTTTAGAATCGATCGATGCAACGTGAGCACCGGTTGCTGCGATCCATTTGAGGGTACTGAGCTGAACCCATAGGAATGAGGGATATGAGGTGGCTCAATGTACAAGCTTCGCTCACTGCTCAAGCTGTTGTTATTGTAAAAGTCAGTGTCACTTAATCTCTTCGGCCTGTTCTGAGTGAGCAAGGTCGCTTGTCGCTTATCGTTCACATAAAGATAGACCTGCTCGATTTCGCTGATCGATAAGGCAATAGATTGCATAGTCGCGGTTTGTTGACCGCTCGCCGAAATATTGTCGAAACCAAATGCGAGACTACGGTAGAAGAAATCATCTGAATAGACTGACAGGGAGGTACGACTCAGCTGCTCTAAATAGTTCTTAATATTCTCGCCACCCTGATAGAGGAGGTTACTGTTCTCGCTTACAGCCCTTTCCTTAAGGGAGTTGGTTGTATAGAAATAGCTGACTAGCATTGTTGCTGTGCTCGGCACGAGAACGGCTAGAATCGTAAGCACGATCAGCTTCGTCCGGATACTGTTCCAGGTCAATTTGCTGCACCTTCCGATCAATATTTTATACCGTTTGGTTCACATCAGTGGGTGTTCCCTGACCTTAAATATAGTCATAATAAAATTAAATACAAGCTTAAGAACGAAATGGAGGACATAGATGAACACCAAAAAAGGGTCGGCGTTCATGCAGCAGCTCGTATACATCGGACCTGTATTTCTGTTCTTTCTGGCTATCATCATCGTTCCGTTCGTCATGGGGATGTACTATTCATTTACGGATTGGAACGGCGTAGCAGGCACAGTGAAATGGGTAGGTTTGGATAACTTTAAGCAGATATTAACCGATGATCCTGCATTTAAGAACTCATTTTGGTTTACGACAAAGTTTACGATTGTGGGTGTCATACTCACCAATGTGGTTGGTTTTTTACTCGCCTACATTTTGACTAGACCGATGAAGGGCCGCAACATTCTACGCACAGTGTTTTTTCTTCCGAATGTAATCGGGGGATTGCTACTCGGCTTTGTCTGGCAATTTATTTTCGTTAAAGGATTTGCTACGATAGGGGATCTGACCGGTATTTCCTTCTTCGAACTGCCTTGGCTCGGCAGCGAAGCGACGGGCTTCTGGGGTATTGTAATTGTGTTCGTCTGGCAATCGTCTGGCTATCTAATGGTTATCTTTATCGCATCCATTTTGAACGTGCCCAAAGAGGTTATGGAGGCGGCCGAGATTGACGGAGCGAGTAAGTTGCAAGTGCTTCGAAGCATAATCCTTCCGCTGATTATGCCGGCTATTACAGTTTGTTTATTTCTTACAATCTCCTGGTCGTTCAAGATGTTCGACCTGAATCTGTCCCTGACCAAGGGCGGACCCTTCCGCTCCACGGAATCGTTAGCACTTAATATTTATGTAGAAGCATTCACGAACAATCGTTATGGGTTGGGAACGGCTAAATCGCTTATCTTCTTCATCTTCGTTGCCATTATTACACTGCTCCAAGTCAAACTGACCAAGAGCAAGGAGGTGGAAGCGTGATGGAAAGAACAGCGACTCGCTCGCTTATCGCTCTGCGGTTAATCGTCCTTGCTCTGATGGGTCTACTCTTCCTTGTTCCGTTCTACTTTTTACTAGTAAACTCGGTCAAGTCGCTCGGTGATATTCTCACGAACGCGGCCGCTTGGCCGGAGGTATTCCATTGGGGTAACTATGAGAAGGCTTGGAAGATTACACGATTCCCGCAAGCGTTATTCAATTCATTTATCATTACGTTAACCAGCATTGTGTTGATCGCTTTGTTCAGTGCGATGGCTGCCTACCGATTGGTTCGAGCGAACACGAGATTGAATCGAATTTTGTTCATGACGTTCGTGGCCGCAATGGTTATCCCGTTTCAGTCGATCATGATTCCTTTGATGCAGGTGGTTAGATTTCTGGGCATCGGCGATAGTATCCCGGGACTTGTGCTCTGCTATTTGGGGCTTGGCGTTCCTCTATCCATCTTCCTACTGCACGGCTTCATTAAGTCGATCCCGCTGGAGATTGAAGAGGCCGCGGTGGTCGATGGGGCCAGTCCTTATGGTGTCTTCTGGAGAATTGTGCTGCCTATGCTGAAGCCCATGCTGGTCACCGTTATCATTCTCAATAGCTTGTGGGTCTGGAATGATTACTTGCTACCTTCTCTTATCCTGCAAAGTCAGGAGCTTCGCACGATTCCAATCGCGACGTTCGCTTTCTTCGGGCAGTATACGAAGCAATGGGACTTGGCACTTCCTACACTTGTTCTAGGAATTACTCCGATTGTGGTGTTCTTTCTGTTCATGCAACGATATATCGTCGAAGGCATCGCGGCCGGTTCTGTTAAAGGCTAAGCTAGCAACACAAGTCTGAATTTCATATTGGTTTTACGTCATTGTTAACATACATTCAAATCAAAACCGGGGGGGATTACAAATGAAAAGAATGAAGCTCGTATCTCTATTACTATCCTTAACAGTTGTTCTATCTGCATGTGGCGGCAACAACAATGAGGGCAGCGGTAGCAACAACAGCGGCAGTACCAAGGAAGCAGGAAGCTCTACGGAAATTAAGACAGTAAAAGTATTGCAATTGAAAACGGAGATCGTGGAAGGTCTTAATGAGCTGAAGGTTGAATTCGAGAAAGAGTACCCGAACATTAAGCTGGAAATCCAAACTGTAGGAAGCGACTACGGAACGACACTGAAGACGAAGTTTGCTTCCGGCGATGAGCCAGATATTTTCACAAACGGCGGTTATACGGACATGATGACTTGGATTGATAAGATGGAAGACTTGTCAGATCAGTCTTGGGTAAAAGATGTAGTACCGATGGCTAAAGAGCCAATGACCTACGAAGGCAAACTATACGGTATGCCAATGAACCTAGAAGGCTTCGGATACATCTATAACAAGGATTTGTTCGCAAAGGCAGGCATTACGGACCTTCCTAAAACGTATTCCCAATTGGAGGAAGCGGCTAAGAAGCTTGAAGCAGCTGGTATTACAGCATTCTCGAACGGTTATCAAGAATGGTGGATTATCGGTAATCAGGGCATTAACCCTCCTTTCGCCCAACAGGACGATCCGGATGCTTTCATTAAGCAGGTTAATGAAGGTGGAATAAACTTGAAGGACAATCAGAAGTTCACGGATTGGGCGAATTTGATTGATCTGACGGTCAAATATGGCCTGAAAAACCCGCTGACTATAGACTATAATACGCAAGTCGCTGAATTCGCAAATGGCAAGGCGGCTATGATGCAACAAGGGAACTGGGCGCAGCTGCAGATTGATGAGATCAACCCTGACTTAAACGTTGGCATTCTACCAATGCCGCTTGGGGAAGATGCAACGGCGAATGATAAGATCAATGTGGGTGTTCCTGCTAGCTTGGTTGTCAACAAGAACTCAAGCGTGAAGGAAGAGGCTAAAATCTTCTTGAATTGGTATGTCACTTCCGATATCGGTAAAGAGTACATCGTTAAGAAATTCAAATTTATCCCGGGCCTATCTACTATCGCTGTTACTGATGAAGACTTGGGCGATGTGGGGGCGGAAATTTGGAAATATATCCAAGAAGGCAAAGTTCAATCGCTTAATGCTCCTAAATTCCCGGATGGTGTTGCGGAGGAGATTGCTTCCGCAGTGCAGGCACACATCGGTGGTAAGCTAGATATCGCTCAAATGTACGACCAGATTAACGCATCATGGAAAAACTTGAGTAAATAATAACGGGAAAGGACCATGCCTCGATCTAGTCGAGGGGGTCCTTTCTGTATATAGGAGTGAACAACAATGAAATTTAGCGATGGCAATTGGTTGATTCAAGGGGACTATAACATTATTAGTCCGATCCAGGTGCACTCTGTTAAACAGCAGAACAATGCTTTAATTGTCTATGCAGCACCGAAGTCCGTTACTGAACGATTATCTCAACTGGACGTTCCGCTTATTACGATTACTTTATTTTCCCCGCGCGATCATATTATTGGGGTCAGAATCGAGCATTTCGCAGGTGGCTATGAGACGGGGCCCAACTTTGAGTTGGAAACAGATCCGAATGCAAAGATCACCACAGAGGATAATGAGCATGAAGCTTCACTGACGAGTGGAAAAGCGAGGGTGACAGTTCGTAAGGGCCAAGAATGGAGTATTGATTTCTATTTTGACGGCAAACGGATTACAGGTAGTGGCCCTAAATCAATTGGCTACATTGAATCGAACAAAGGAGAAACCTTCGTACGTGAGCAATTGGATCTGGGCATCGGAGAATATGTATATGGCTTAGGTGAAAGGTTCACTCCCTTTATCAAAAATGGTCAATCCGTCGACATTTGGAACAATGATGGTGGGACAGGTACACAGCAATCATACAAGAATATTCCATTCTACGTGACGAACAAAGGCTATGGCGTTTTCGTTAATCAGCCTGACCTGGTTTCCTACGAAATCGCTTCGGAGCGGGTGTCCAAGGTGCAATTCAGCATTCCTGGTCAATCGCTGGAGTACTACGTTATTGGTGGACCAGAAATGAAGGACGTACTGGAACGCTATACGGATTTGACCGGTAAGCCGGCACTGCCTCCAGCGTGGTCATTCGGCCTATGGCTTACTACGTCTTTCACGACGAATTATGACGAAGCTACGGTCAATTCTTTCGTAGATGGCATGAGGGAGCGGGATATCCCACTGCACGTCTTTCATTTCGACTGCTTCTGGATGAAGGCATTCCACTGGACGGACTTCGAATGGGACCCAGAGGTTTTCCCTGAGCCGGAGGAGATGCTCAAGCGGTTAAAGCAGAAGGGTCTGCGTATCTGTGTATGGATCAATCCGTATATTAGTCAGCAGTCTCGACTCTTCGATGAAGGTAAAAGTAAAGGTTACTTGATTCGTAAGCCGAATGGTGACGTCTGGCAAACGAATAAATGGCAGCCGGGTATGGGAATTGTAGATTTCACCAACCCAGAAGCGTGCGAATGGTATAGAGGCTATTTGCGCCAGCTGACGGATATCGGTGTGGATTCGTTTAAGACCGATTTTGGCGAGCGCATTCCAACGGACGTGGTCTATCATGATGGCTCCGATCCACACAAAATGCACAATTATTACACGCATCTCTATAATAAACTTGTGTTTGACGTATTAGAAGAAAAGCGTGGTAAAGGAGAAGCGGCTGTGTTCGCTCGCTCGGCCACGGTCGGAGGTCAGAAGTTTCCCGTGCATTGGGGCGGTGATTGCTACGCTCATTATGATTCGATGGCGGAGAGCCTGCGCGGCGGGTTGTCCCTGAGTCTGTCGGGCTTCGGCTTCTGGAGCCATGATATTGGAGGCTTTGAGAACACCTCCTCAGCCGATGTGTACAAGCGGTGGACCGCATTCGGCCTGTTTTCCAGTCACAGCCGTCTTCACGGCAATAATTCGTATCGTGTACCGTGGTTATTTGATGAGGAAGCCGTCGATGTTATGCGTTTCTTCTCACAGTGGAAATGCCGTCTTATGCCTTATCTCTTCCATTCTGCTGTGTCTACAGCGCAGACAGGCGTCCCGACGATGCGTGCGATGGTCCTCGAATTCGGCCAGGACCCGACGAGCGTCCTGCTGGATCGTCAATATATGCTGGGAGAATCCCTGCTGGTAGCGCCCATTTTCAACGAGCAAGGAGAGGTATCCTTCTACTTGCCGGAAGGTCGCTGGACCCATCTATTCACGGGTGAAGTCGTGGAGGGAAGACAGTGGAGAGACGAGCGACATGACTATCTGAGCTTACCTGTTTATGTCCGTCCTAATACGCTGCTCGCTATGGGCAACGATGCAACAAAACCTGATTACGCTTATGCGGAAGGTGTTGAGCTACACGCGTTCGAGCTGGAGGATGGCTTAGATGTAACGGCAAATGTACCTACCCTAACAGGGGAAACAGCGTTGACTGTAACGGTAAAACGGGAAGGCTCGATTGTAAGCGTGAAAGCGGACAAAGTAGGCAGCTGGAGCGTCGTGCTTCGAGGTGTTAAGTCCTTTGTATCTGTGGACGGTGCTAGTGTGGAGGAGACAGAATTCGGTCTCCGTTGTACGCCTGAGGACAGTGTAGCTTCGTTCTCGATTACAATTAATTAAATTAAACTTGCTAAGCTGGCATTGCCAAGAGTTCGTCCTATAGTTATGTCTCTGGCAAAGTGATTAACGTTGTCCGAAGTCCCGAATAATGGGGGCTTTGGACAGCGTTTTTGTTTGCGGCTTTTTCGAAGATTAACACACCAATTCCGAATGAATAATTCCTGCGTATAACCCGAAATTCAATTGATCATCCATGTCATCACCATCTTGAATTAATTGTTAGCCTGTTGCCGTGCACGCAAAGCTCGAGTCGCCCAAATACAGGTCATGAACATTAACACTCCTGATAAAATAAACAATCCCTCAATGCCGATAAGACCTGATAACGCCCCACCCATAATCGGTCCCATCATATTGCCGAGGCTCAGAGCACTGCTATTAAAGCCGAAGGCACGACTTTCCAGACCGTCTGGCGTATACCGCCGTACAAGTGAGTTGACGGTCGGAATTAAGCCTCCCATGAAGCACCCGAGCAGAAAACGGAAAATAAGCAATTGACTTACCGACCCGACAAAAGCCTGTGGAATGAGCATGATAGCTGCTCCAGCAAGCGATACTAAGAGAATGCGTATTGAACCAATGCGATCGCTTAATCGACCGAGCAGGGGAGCGCAGATCATATTGGAAATCCCCGTTACAGATCCGACGAAGCCAGCATAGAAGGCCAGATTCTCAGATGTACCATGTAATTCCTGAACATACAACGGAATCAGCGGCATCGGGCTCAACATCGCGAATTGAATGAGGAAGGTTACAGTAAGTAGCACCGGTAGCTGCCGAATGACCATTAGCTCACGAAAGCCTTTGAGCACACTCATCTGTTTCTTAAGGGCGGCTGCCGTACGATCGAAATTCTCACGAACCAACAACCAAGAGATGACCGAAGCCAAGAAAAGCAGCGCACCTGTAATATAGAAAATTGGACGGAATCCGAAGGTGTCTGCAAGTAATCCACCGATAAATGGACCAAGGATAGCCCCAGCTGTACCTCCAGATTGCAAAGTCCCCATGGCGAAGCCCATCCGATCCTTTGGCGTTGAGACGGACACAAGGGAGACAGCGGCCGGTGTATATCCGGATATGACACCGTTTAACATCCTTAGAGCGAGCAAATGCCAAGGGGTTGTGGCAAAGCCCATTAATACCATAACGATGGACATTCCGAAGCCGGATCGTAGTAGCATCATTTTACGACCGTATTTATCTGAGAGCTTGGCCCACAGAGGCTGAAACAGGAATGAGGTAACAAAATTCGCAGCAAAAATAAATCCCGCCCACACCCCAATTTCATGCTTATCCGTTAAGCCTAGATCCTGTTGCAAATAGAGGGAAAGGAAGGGAATGATCATCGTCATGCCCGCCATAACTAAGAAATTACCGCTCATTAATACGATCAGATTAATTTTCCAACGTTGCATCGGTTGCTCCTTTGTCTGCCATTCTTATGTCTAATTAGTATATCACAATCGATAAGAACGCCTTAATCGATGGATTATTTGATCATTGTCAAACTATTGTCATACTCCAGAGGGACTGTGAGGTTGTTCAAGTGAGCTAAAAGGGGCATAATGGAAGCAAAGACAGCCAATTACTTAGATAAATGAGGCAAACCTAATGATTAAAAATGATCAGTTTTTGCGTGCTTGTCGAGGAGAGTCCGTAGAACGAGTACCTGTGTGGTATATGCGCCAAGCCGGACGGTACGATCCTGATTATCGTAAAATAAAAGAGAAGTATTCGTTACTTGAAATTTGTAAGCAACCAGAGCTTGCGGCCGAAGTAACCTTAATGCCGATACATAAGCTTGGAGTAGATGCAGCGATTCTCTATTCCGACATCATGAATCCCGTTGCTTCAATAGGTATCGATTTCGATATTGTGAAGGATGTCGGGCCAGTTATTCATAATCCAATTAGAAGTGCAAGTGACGTGGAACGCCTTAAGCCAATTGATGTAGAGAGTGATTTGTCTCATGTTTTAGAAACGATTAGGATATTGGATCGTGAGCTTGAGGTTCCGCTTATCACATTTGCTGGCGCACCGTTTACGCTTGCCAGCTACTTGATCGAAGGACGTCCGTCCAAATCTTATATTCGGACGAAGACGCTCATGTATAGCGAGCCAAAGATTTGGCACAGCTTAATGGGCAAGCTAGCGGATATGGTTGCAACATACTTAAGAGCGCACATTAAAAACGGAGCCAAAGCCGTACAGCTATTTGATAGCTGGGTGGGTACTCTTGCGCCTCATGACTTCAAGGAATTCGTACTTCCTCATGTGGAGCATATTTTCGCGAGCTTGTCCGACCTGGACACTCCGAAGATTTATTTCCCGGGTGTGAGCTCAGGGGAATTGTTACCGCATCTAGGTAGCTTGCAGACAAACGTCATTGGACTGGATTGGCGCGTTTCAATATCAGAAGGTAGACGTCGTTTGGGAGGCAAATTTGCCGTCCAAGGAAATCTCGACCCTTATGTCCTGAACGCACCGACATCTGTCATTCATGAGCATGCACGTAGAATACTTGATGAAGGCATGATGGAGCCTGGGTTTATTTTTAACTTAGGACACGGTTTGTACCCAGAAGCATCACTGGAAAAACTAAGGGAGTTAACCGATTTCATTCATGCTTATAGTGAGCAGAAGATTGCGGCAGGGGTGACCTTATGAATAAGGTAGGAAGCAAAGCAATAGGTGTTCTTGTGATGTCCTATGGAACACCAGACAGTCTAGACGGAATAGAAGCGTATTACACACATATTCGTAGAGGTCATCCACCTACAGCAGAGCAACTGAAGGACCTTACGGATCGTTACAATACAATCGTGGGTGGCGTGTTTCCGTTACGTGAAAATACAAATGGTCAAGTCGAGGCGTTGCAGCACACGCTTGATCAATTGGCAGGCAAGGGAGCATACGTTTGTTATCAAGGCTTGAAGCATGCGGCTCCTTTCATTGAAGATGGAGTGGCGGCGATGGCATCAGACGGCATTACTGAGGCGATCGGAATCGTGCTCACGCCTCAATATTCCGCTATGAGCGTCGGAGGTTATATGAAACGCGCTCAAGAGGAAGCCGATAAACAAGGGATCGTATTCAAAGGGGTTCAGGAATATCATCTTCATCCTGAGCTAATTGATGCGTTGAGCAAGCGAGTGACTGAAGCATTAGATCGTTTCGGCGAGCAACGTGCAGACACGTTAGTATTGTTCAGTGCTCACAGCCTTCCCGCAAAGATCCTGGAAATGAACGATCCATACGCGGATCAATTATTGGCTACATCAGCTGCGATTGCTAAGGCGGCAGGTGTAGATAAATGGCAATTCACGTGGCAAAGTGCCGGTCAGACGGGACAGCCTTGGCTTGGACCTGACATTCTAGAGACACTTGGGAATCTTAAAGCCGAGGGTGTAAATTCGGTTCTAGTAACGCCTGTTGGATTTGTCTCGGATCATCTAGAGGTTCTCTATGACATAGATATCGAGGCGAAGAAATTTGCCGATGAGCGAGGCATTCACTTGGCAAGAATTCGTATGTTGAACGATGATCCTCAGTATATGGCTGCATTGGCAGATTCGGTTATGGGTGTGAGGAACGGGAGGACGAATGTATGACAGAGCAAATTCGCCAAGTGGCGGTGCTAGGCGGCGGTATTACCGGGCTTAGCGCCGCTTTTTATTTATTGAAGCAAGCCAAGGAAAGTGGAGAAAAGGTTGCAGTAACGGTTTTCGAAGGCTCTGATCGACTAGGTGGCAGAGTGAATACTTTGCGCCGAGATGGATTCGTCATCGAACGAGGACCCGACTCCTTCTTAGGGCGTAAGCTACCTATGATCGAATTAGCACGCGAGCTTGGCATCGATGGGGAGCTTACAGGGACAAATCCAGAAGCGAAAAAAACGTATATTTCGATGGATGGGAAGCTTCATCCGATGCCGGAAGGGCTCACGTTGGGTATCCCCTCCGATCAGGAGAAGTTTGGTAAGACGGAATTAGTGTCTGAGGAAGGTAAGCTCCGTGCGCTAGAGGATCTAATTATCTCCTCAGAAGAAGATGCGGGTGATGAGTCTGTTGGAGCATTTCTTGAGCGTCGAATGGGTAAAGAAATGGTGGAGCGCATATTTGAACCGTTACTTGCAGGTATTCATGCCGGTGATTTGTACCGACTTGGCTTGCAGGCCACATTTCCTCAGTTCAAGCAGATGGTGAGAGAGCACGGAAGCTTAATTGCTGGGACTCAAGCGACTCAGCAAGCAGCCGCAGCTAAAGCGAAGGAAAATCCGATTTCAAATGTTAATACAGCTGCCTTGAATGCGAATCAATTACCATCCACTGTCTTTATGACATTTCGGAACGGTTTGTCTACCCTTATTGAAGCATTAGAGTCGCGTCTAATAGCCGAAGAGTGCACGATAAGAGTAGGGGCGCAGGTAGAGACTATCGAACGAGTTTCAGGAGAAGATGCTAAAGCAAAGGAGTCCTATCGACTCGAGCTAGCTGATGGAACGTTAGTTGCTGTAGATGACGTACTGATCACTCTACCTGCCTATACAACAGCACAATTGCTTGCACCCCACATGGATGTAAGTGCGTTAACGAACATTCGATATGTCTCCGTTGCGAACATTGTCCTTGCTTACGATGAGGTCGGATTTAACCATGAGCTTAACGGTTCTGGATTTCTCGTACCTAAAGGTGAGCACAGGCATATTACAGCGAGTACGTGGACATCGTCCAAATGGCTTCATACAGCACCTAAAGGCAAAAGATTAATTCGTTGCTATGTCGGTCGCGCAGGGGACGAGCGAGGTGTTGAATTGAGCGATGAAGTATTGGCTGGGGTCGTTCAACGTGACTTGTATGATCTCATGGGCTTGACAGCGACTCCAATATTTGTTGAAATAACTAGACTTCGTCACTCTATGCCGCAATATCCAATAGGACATATAGATGCGATAGCATCATTCCGAGAAAACATGAAAGATGAGCTTCCCGGCGTTCTAACTACTGGAGCAGCTTTCGAAGGTGTTGGCTTACCGGATTGCATTGCTCAAGGGAAGCAAGCAGCAGAAGCTTTGCTAGCGAATCGTTAACCAATTAGCAGGGAGCTACATCTTAATGGAAACGATAGATCAACTAGACCGGTTTCGGCGAACAGCGCTGCTCCCAGAAGAAGCACAGAAGCTCATTCTAGATCGGGTTAGCCCACTTTCATCTGAATGTGTCCCATTAGCTGAAGCATGGGGGAGGAGGTTGGGGGAGCGTCTTGTCGCTCCTCATCCTTTTCCGCCGTTTCGTCGATCCGGAATGGATGGTTATGCGGTTCGTGTGGGGGATCTGGCACAAGCAACTTCAACAGCACCCGTTTCTTTGACCGTCTTGGAGTCATTACCCGCAGGTGTTGTTCCTTTGTATGCACTTCACTCCGGAGAGGCGACAAGGATCATGACAGGCGGGATGGTGCCGGAAGGTGCGGATGCCGTTGTGATGCTGGAAATGACAACAGTAGAGGAGAGAGAAGGGCAATCCTTCGTCTCGATATCGAAGAGTGTTCCTGTCGGCTTAAATATTGCGGAGATCGGCTGTGAGATTAAGCAGGATGAAGTTTTATTACCAGTGGGCCAAGTAATCGGGTCCGGTGAGTCCGCCCTGCTAGCCTCTTGTGGGTTTGCAGAAGTAGCCGTGATGAGGCGACCGCGCATCGGGATACTCTCAACTGGTAGCGAATTACTGGAGGTGGACGAGCCTTTGCTTCCGGCAAAAATTCGGAATAGCAACGCTCCGATGCTGGCTGCATTAATCAGGGAATGTGGCGGCGAGCCCGTGATGCTTGGTAAGGTTCCAGATGAGGCGACCTCTGCCCAAGCAATAATTAGGCAAGGTCTACAAGCTTGTGATTTGCTGTTGACCTCTGGTGGCGTGTCCGTCGGGGATTATGATGTCATGGTTGATGTTCTCGCTGCATCAGAAGTAGAGCTGCTGTTTAACAAAATCGCGATGCGCCCAGGCAGTCCGACGACGGTTGCCCGACTTCATAACAAGCTAATCATCGCGCTTTCCGGAAATCCTGGTGCTTGCTTCGTTGGTTTTCATTTATTTGCCTCACTCGCTCTTAAAGCGATGCAACAAGTGGCTCAGCCTTGCTTGCAACGCTTTAAGGCTTATTTAGGAACGGATTTTCTTAAAGTTAATGCTTACCGTAGATACATCCGAGCTCGAATAGAGCTACGAGACGGAACGATATGGGCTATACCAACTGGCGACGACAAATCAAGCCTCATGACCACGATTGTGAATGCAGATTGTCTGATCGAGATTCCTCCATTGAAGGAAGGTCTGAATAAAGGACATCTAGTTACGGCGTGGAAATTGTGATGTGAGGGGGGAGAAACGTGCAAATCCTACAAGTTGTTGGTTACAAAAATGCGGGCAAAACAACACTAACGTGCGAAATCATTCGGTTGTTAACCTCAAAAGGCAATCAAGTCGGAAGCTTAAAGCATGATGTCCATCATTTCGAACCTGACATCCCGAGCAAAGACACTTGGCAGCATAGGCAAGCCGGTGCATATGTAACGGCTATTACATCGCCAGCTCGTACAGCTTGGGTGCAGGAGCGGTCGACACCCATAGAGCAGCTAGTGTCTGAGATGGAAGCACGTACTCTCGATTATTTAATTATCGAAGGCTTTAAATCTGCGCCATACCCCAAGCTTGTCCTTATTCGTAAGGAAGAGGACTTGGACCTCTTAAAGTTATCAAACATTCAAGCGGTATGTATTCGCGAGCCGAACGAGGTTATAGAAGCTGCGGTTGTCGCACAGAAACTTCCTCTCATTATTCAATCGGATACTCTATCATTTGCTGGTATACTTAAGGTAGTCTTCAATTCATAATCATAATAAATCAGATATCGTAGAATAGGATAACGACTTCAAATGGATTTTTTCTCACTTAAGGAAAGTGAAATCGGCGTCGCTCTGAATGAAGTCCAACAGCAAGCTGTGACTCATACGGAAGGCGCCTTACTGCTTCTTGCCTCTCCCGGTTCAGGAAAGACGACAACAATCATTATGCGAATCGGCTATTTGATCGAAGTGAAAGGTGTATCCTTCTCACGGATTAAGGCTGTTACATTCAGTAGGGCTTCGGCACAGGATATGAAAGAACGGTTTAGACGCTTTTTCCCGAAGTTAGGTCATCAAACACCTGATTTCTCCACAATTCATAGCCTTGCATTCGAGGTGGTAAGGGAGCATTTTCACAATAAGAGAACCTCCTATCGAATGATCGAAAATAATACTGAGCTCGCGAGTGGGCAAGGGAACTATGAGGGCAATGGTCAAGCTGTTCCATTAAACAAGACAAGAATCCTCAGGGATTTATATAAAAGAATTAACAACGATAATATTACGGATGATCAGATGGAGGATTTGACCAGCTATATTAGCTTTATCAAAAATAAGCTAATCCCCTTGGATCAGCTGTCTCAAGCTAAGTGTGACGTTCCAAAAGCAGAACAGATTTTCAAGGAATATGAGCATTTCAAACAATCGGGTACGGCCCAACTGCTCGTCGATTTCGACGATATGCTAACCATCGCACACAAGGCATTCTCGAAGGATACTTCGCTGCTTCGGAAGTTTCAACGTCGTTATGATTATGTGTTAACAGATGAAAGCCAAGATACATCGCTTGTTCAGCATGCGATTATTGAGCAGCTTGTTCAAGCGCATGGCAATTTGTGTGTCGTGGCGGACGATGACCAGTCCATTTACACATGGCGTGCGGCGGAGCCTCAATATTTGCTTGATTTCAAACAGGTGTACAAGGATGCTGCCATTCTGAAAATGGAGCAAAATTATCGTTCCTCTCCGAATATCGTAGACGTGGCGAACCGCTTCATCAAGCGCAACAAAAACCGCTACGACAAAAACATGTTCACGCTGAATCCGCAACATACGCCCATTACGATTACGGGGCTGCCGGACTATAAATATCAAGCGAAATATGTGGTGGAGAAAATCGCACATAAGAATGACTTGAATGAGGTAGCTGTGCTTTACCGTAACAACTCTTCTTCAATTATGTTAATGAATGCATTAGATCGAGCGAGCATTCCTTTCTATATGAAGGATGGGGACAATCGTTTTTTCTCCCATTGGGTTGTGGAGGATATTTTGAATTTCATGCGAATGACCTTTAACGATAGACGTCCCGATATTTTAGAGAAGATTCATACGAAATTTAATGCTTACATTACAAAGCAACAAATGAACATGCTTATTGAGCTAAATGAGGATACGGACGACTCTGTTTTTGATCGATTGCTTAAGCATATTCCCTTACAAGAATATCAGATTAAACAAATAGAAGCAGGAAAAGAAACCATCCAACAGCTGCAAGGTGCAAAGCCTCAGCATGTGATCCAGACAATACGAGATAAGCTAGGGTACGATAAAGCGATCGAGAAAATGTGCGAACGGTTAGGTTTTCGTAAGGAGTATCTCATCGGGATATTGAATACGTTAGAGGAAATTGCGGAGCCATTGAACACGATGGAGGAATTCGCTAAGCGGTTGAAATATTTAGAGCAAAGCATGAAAAATTCCAAGTTCAATAATAACGGAAGCGCCGTAACGTTATCTACTCTTCATAGTTCAAAGGGGCTGGAGTTCGAATACGTCTATATGATCGACTTGGTAGAGGGTGTTATTCCTTCAAGCGATGATCACAAAAAGTTTGAAAAAGGTCAGCTTGAGGAAATGGAGGAGGCTGTTCGGCTTTTCTATGTGGGAATGACCCGGGCCAAACAGCAGTTAGAGCTGCTGTCGTACAAAATGAGAGATGGGGAGCAAGTCCAAACTTCTCAATTCGTGACGAACGTGCAGCACATTCAGAATCCCCCGAAGGATATCCCAAGTCAGCAAGCTGTTGGAACGAAGGTTCGCCAGCTCAAGCCCAAGGCTTCGGTTCCCTACAATCCGAATGCGTTAAAGGATATCGAACAATTCGTAGCCGGTAGCAAAGTTCAGCATCGTGTTTTCGGTAGCGGTGATATCGTTCTGGTCGATGGAGATAGCGTAGAGATTGAATTTCAGGCAGAGACCAAAAGGTTATCCGTTAACATCTGTATAGAGATGGGGTTATTGGAGCCCCATTCGTCATGATCCGGTAGAACGATAGTGTCGGACTCCGAATCTCCACAGAAGCAGACAAGGTATGATGAAGACACATCCTGCAAGAGGTGACAGCATGTACAGGACTGGACTGCCTTCTGTTCGGTCCAGTATATACATCAGTGGCAAATAATTGACGCAACCAAAAGGGATGACATACGTGAAGAAACGGGTAACCCACTTCTGATATATATTTAGCGGGTACTGCGCCATTTCTCTGCCGCCATCGGTGAAAATGCTTGAGATTTCTAGTCCTTGGATCGTCCAGAAGCACATTGTTGCCATTAAGATAAATATACCTGTAAAAATAAAGACGCCGCTCATAATCATGAGAATCAGGGTAACTATTTTCGCGAATGTCCAATCCATGTGGATTTGACTAACCGCCCATGCTAGCACGAGTACACTTTGTAGCAGTCGTCCTATTCGAGTGAATTCGAACTTGGATCCGAGTACCTGAAGGACGGTATTCCTTGGACGTACGAGCAGTCGGTCGAACTCTCCATTAATAACTAAGCTGGAGAACATATCGAAGCCACGAGCAAAGCATTCACTAAGGGCAAAGGCCATATGAATAACGCTAAACACAAGGGCAACCTCATAGAAATCCCAGCCTCTGATTTGTCCAAATCTCTCGAACATGAAGTAAAGCCCAGCGAACACGGAGAAGGGGATAAAAAACTGGCCAAATGATAGTAGCCAGAAAGATGTGCGATACTGCATCTGTGATTTGAACAAAATGAGCAGGTATTTGCCGAACAGTCTCATTTTCCTTACCCTCCTTGTACAACGACTCTTCGAAGGGCTTTACCCATCGTATATTTTCCTAATGCGACTAACACGGTGAGCCACAATAGCTGAAGCGGGATGATCTTCAATGCTTCACTTGTAGAAATATGTCCTGAATACACGCGGAAAGGAAAATCTGCGGTTAATCGAAAAGGGAGAACGTTTACGATAGCTTGAAGCCAATCGGGCATCAATGGAACGGGAATGATCATTCCTGCTAGGAATTCTCCGATGACCGAGAACATAAGCAGTGAGCCAGCAGCGGACATCGTTACAAAGGTAGAAATGTAGATGAGCATGGAGATGGAGATGATGATGAATAGTCCAAGAATAAGGGTGATAACGAATAATAAAGCTGTGACAGCATCGACAGGCATTGAAAGTCGATAGGGTTGCGGTAAGAAAGCGGCGATGAGGATAACAGGAAAGCATCTTAGCATAGCACTCGCTAGGCGTTGTGCAAGCAGCTTAGCGTACCAGAAGCCATAAATACCAGTTGGGCGACATAATTCGTAGGCGATATTACCGCTCGTGATAAGCTGAAACAGCTCATTGTCCCTGAACCAAAGCATGATTAGCGAGAGGAAAGCTTGCTGAAGCCATACATACGTAATAAGCTGCGGTAGAGAGATGGGTTGGGTGACAAGCGCTTGGCTGTAGAAAGCTTCGAATACCATAATGAGGATGAAGCCCCAGAAAAATTGCGTGGCAAGTCCTGCAAGTGCGGCGGAACGATACTGGAGACCATTGACGAGACGCAATCGGAATACGGAGACATAGGCTTTCATGTGATCTGGTACTCCTTGTACATACGGACGATGATTTCCTCAATTGTAGGAATAGAGGCTGCGGAGTCTTCCACATACTGGTCTCTCAATGTGTTTAAATTTCCATCGAAGAGTAATTTTCCTTTACCAATGAGTAGAATTCGATGGGCAAGCGCTTCGATATCGTTCATGTCATGGGTAGTAAGGATGACAGTTACACCCTTCTCCTTGTTAATCCGTGTAATGAATTTTCTGACTGCGATTTTGGAGACGGCGTCAAGCCCAATCGTTGGCTCATCGAGGAACAGAATGCTGGGGCTATGCAGGAGCGAGGCTGCGATCTCGCAGCGCATTCGTTGACCAAGGCTTAACTGTCGAACGGGAGTACGAATAATATCCTCAAGATCTAGTGTTTCTGTAAGTAACTTAAGATTACTTCGATACTCTTCTTCCGGCACATCGTAGATATCGCGTAGTAGCTCAAAGGAATCGATGACGGGCACATCCCACCACAGCTGGGATCTTTGTCCGAATACGACACCAATGTTCTTCACGTAAGCAACGCGGTCAAGCCACGGTGTGTAGCCCATGATGCTGCAAGTACCCTGATCCGGTACGAGTATACCGCTCATTACTTTAATCGTCGTAGATTTTCCAGCCCCATTCGGTCCGATATATCCTACGATTTCACCAGGTGCAATCGAGAAGGAAATATCGTTTAATGCCTCAACCTCTGTATACTCCCTACGAAATAACGCCTTAACTGCACTTCGAACTCCTGAGGTTCTCTTCGCAACCTTGAAGCTCTTGCTAATTCCACTTACGGTTATCAATGGTTTATCCTCCTGATTGGAATAAAAACGAAAGGAAGAAGATATTAACACCTATCTGCAAACGTTGTCAATATGGATTTGGACATTGCTTTTCTCTGCATCTCCCACCTAAGGGTTTTTAAACGGAAAATGGCAGGAGCTTGAGGCAGGAAGCGGCTGGAGATACCTATGTCCCGCGTACTGCCGCTTTAAGCTCCTGTTTAATCTTTCCTATTCAAAACCACTATCCATTTTTATCCCCACATAGTAGAAATGATAACTTATCGCTGAAATCTTCCCTCTTTATAATAGAAGGATAGTAGTTACTTTCAATCTAGCAGTTCTTACAGCTCTTCCTCCTGCTATAATGAGATCACATTCCCCGAGAGGACGGGCGTCAACAGATGAGCTTGAGCAAACGAATTTTCGCCGCTTTTGTCGCGTTTATTATCGTTCCATTGTTTGTATTAGGCAGCGTTTCTTACTTGATGTTCCAGAACGTGACGCAAGAAAAGTATGCGGAACAAACAGAATTGACGCTGAAGGCGATCGGTCGAAACATAAATAACATGATCAAGGAAGCAAACTATTTTTCCGACTTTTGGGTAACGACGAAGGACAGTATAGAGTACGTAGAAAAGTCCATAGACGGTAGCACGCCCGTAGGTACAGAGGCTCCCAAAAGTCCAGATTACGATCAGATGCTTGAGAAGGAGATGCTTCGTAAGCGAGTTCTCCTAACCTATCCGGGTATTAAATCCGTTACGTTATACCGGAACGACAATCAGCAAGTATCCGTTAATTTTACGAACGACACCCCGATTTCTCGTAAGGATTTGGAGAGCAACCCAATCTATAGTGAGGTGTTGAGGAAGAACGGTGCTCCTGTTTGGGTCGGGCCTAATGAAGACGTGAAGCTAACCGGAGAACATGATTATTTCACACAAATCCGTGTCATGCTTGACATTGATTCGCTTAAAAGCAAAGGGATACTCGTCACTCGTTTCCAAATGAACGAGCTGAATCGGATATTTAGCTTCTATAATACCCAAGGTAAAATTGATCGTCGTTTTATGATCGTTTCAGGCAATGGTAATATCGTGTTTGATAATGAAAAGGTCGGTGAAGGCCAACAAATTTCGAAGTTTGTCGATACTGTCAAAGGCATTAAAATGAACAGCGACAAAACGCAAAGCAAGACAATATCTTTCGATGGTCACAAAAGCCTAGTTTCAGTTCAGGATTTGCAGCTGCAACGTCTTGGGGTCGGAGATTGGAAGCTGGTCATGGTTACCTCTTGGCAGTATTTATCAGGGGACATGGCCGTCGTGCTCCGTTGGATGGTTGCCGTGACATCGATTTCGCTTATCCTGGCTTTAGCATTTAACCTCATGTTCATTCGCCGGACGGTCACTTTCATTGTTCGCGTTGTAAGGGCGATGCGCCAAGTGGAGAGAGGGGATCTTTCAACCCGAGTTACAGTTGTCGGGAATGATGAAACGACCGCTCTATCCAAAGGTTTCAATAGCCTGGTCACGCGGGTTGCCGAGCTTCTCGAAGATGTTAAACAGGAGCAGTCACGCAAGCGGAAAGCTGAGATGTTGGTGCTTCAGGCCCAGATTAAGCCTCATTTTCTGTTTAATGCGCTCGAGTCCATTAATATTTTGGCTGTCCAGAACGAAGGGCGCAAGGTAAGTAAGATGGTGCAGAGGCTGGCGAATATTTTCCGTATTAGCATTCAGCAGAAAGAAGAAATTACGATCGAGCAGGAGCTAGAGCATTTAACAAGCTACTTAGAAATTCAGAAGTACCGTTTCGAGGAATTATTCGAATATACATTGGATATTCCAAGAGAACTTAGGAGCAGCACCATATTGAAGCTAACGCTGCAGCCTCTTGTAGAGAACAGCATCCAGCATGGGTTCGAAGGGATTGATTACATGGGTCAGATCCATGTTAAAGCCCGCGAGGAAGGCAACAATATCGCTTTTTATATTGAGGATAATGGCATCGGTATCCCTGAGCAACAGATGGCGAAATTCGCAACAAGCGGAATAACAACTTTGCTCGAAATGTATGAAGAATCACCGGAAACCGGTGAACGTCGGGGACTCGGAGTTGGCAATGTCGCGGATCGCTTGCGGATCCATTACGGGAACGGTTACGGAATTATTTTGTGCAGCGCACCGGGACAAGGTACAGTCATTAAATGTCTGATACCACAAAGCAGTGGGGAGTGACGATTAATGAGACTTAAGGCGCTTTTAGTAGATGATGAAGTGAATATATTGAAAAATCTGCAAGCTGTTATTCCATGGGATGCCCTCGACATTGAATTAATCGGAACAGCTCGAAATGGGGAGCAAGCTCTCGAACTGGCAAAGGCGATGAGACCGCAGCTTATATTGTGCGATATTCGCATGCCAGTGATGGATGGTATCGAATTTTTGGGTGCCCTACGCGAATTCGATACTGAAGCTGAAGTCATCATGATGACAGGATATCAGGATTTCAGTTATGTTCGCTCTGTTATTCGATATGAAGTGAAGGATTATATTCTAAAACCGATCGATTATGAGGAGCTTGTGGAGACGATCAAACGTCTTGCAGAGGGAGTTCGGGAAAGAAGTCTTGAGCAACACTCTATGCAGCAGGAATGGAAGCAAGTATTTCATCTGGCATACGAGAAGGTACTATATGATCAGATTGTTGATCTCGGGGGCTCCTCAGGTCGTCCCTTCGTGAAGCTAAATGAACTAGAAAGCGATAACTTAGCATTTGCCATGATGCTTATTGATGTAGCTGATTATTCTAAGCGGGAGAGATCCTGGGATGACAAAGAACGCAAGCTCTGGAACTTTGCCATTCAGAATATTTTGCAGGAGAATCTTACAGCCTTCGGTGTGTCTTATGCCGTGCTACAAGTACGTAGCGGGGAATGGTGTATACTAATAGAGCGAAATCCGCCGGATTTCTACGACCTCCAACTATGCTTGACCTGGGCAGAGAAGCTTCGCCAAGCCGTGGAAAGTTATCTTAAGCTTAGTATTAGGGTTGCTCTTCATCCTTCGGAGGTATGTCTAAAGCAGCTAGCTAAGACGTATAAAAGCTTGCAACGTTCATTAAATTTATCTCCATCAGCCAATACGAGTGTCATTGTGTCAGAGAAGGTTAGAGGAAATGCAGATACTTCCCAGCATCTATGGGATCGGATAGAAGAGATGGTTACAGGGTTGAAAAGGTGCGATCGCCATCGAACTGAAACCGCTTTGAAGGAATTAAACGATAGCTTTCGTTTGCTGCCCGAGACATCATTCGAGCGTGTTGTCCCGATCTTACATTATTTGTGTCTTCATCTCCTACGTGAGATGAAGGAGATGGAAGTTATAAATCGTGATGAAGAAGTTGCGGTATGGAGCCAGATCGATCAGCATCAAGGCATTCGTGAAACGCTACTCGTTATTAACCGACTTATGGATCACTCGCTGGAGGTCGTGATGAAGAAGAAGACCAGTGATGTTCTTATGTTATCGGCTAGAGATTATATCGAACGGAACTTGTCAGCAGAGCTCAGCATCGATCTGCTTGCCGAGTATTTAGGAATAAGCGGAAGTTATTTCAGCCTCCTGTTCAAGCAGCATATAGGTGAAACCTTTGTTGAATATGTAACGAAGCAGAGGATGGAAATGGCCAAATCGATGCTCTCTCTGAGTGATAAGAGCGTCACGCAAGTGGGTCAGATGGTTGGTTATGTAGAAAGACGTTATTTCACCAGAGTATTCAGTAAATACACAGGGATGCTTCCGTCGGAGTTTCGTGAACGGCAACAGAATCAAGTAGGATCAGAACCGCCAGCATGGACGAATCATGAGGAGAGTGTAAAATGACGACAAATATAAGCTTCGATCAATTAGATTTAAAAGGTAAAATTGGGCAACTATTTATTTGCGGATTCGATGGCTTGGAGCCAACGAGTGACATTATTCATTTAATTAAAGATTACGGACTTGGCGGTATTATTTACTTCCGTAGAAACTTAAGTGACGCAGCTCAAGTAGACGAACTGTCAAGCAAGCTTCAAGAGGCTGCTACTCATCCTTTGTTTATTGCGATCGATCAAGAAGGTGGCATGGTTGTTCGCTTAGAGGAAGGCGTAACCGTTATGCCGGGAGCAATGGCACAAGGCGCAGCGGATAATGTGGAATTATCTTTCGAGGCAGCTAAGTGGTCGGGAGCGGAAATGCGCGAGATTGGCATAAACATGAACTTTGCTCCTTGTCTTGATGTTAACAACAATCCTCAGAATCCAGTTATCGGAGTCCGTTCCTATGGAGAGGACCCGAGTCATGTTGCTAAATTAGGAACAGCTGCTATTGATGGCTATCGTGAAGGGGGTATCGTTGCAGTCGCTAAGCATTTTCCAGGCCATGGGGATACGGCGGTTGATTCCCATCATGAAGTTCCTTTAGTCCCTCATGGTATTGACCGACTAAATGAAGTTGAGCTCCTGCCATTCCGACGGGCGATTGAACAACATGTTGATGCGATTATGACGGCTCACGTTGTGTTCCCTGCCTTCGAATCCGACAGCATCCCAGCAACTCTCTCGGAACGCATATTGACGGGCCTCTTGCGCAATCAATTAGGATTCCAAGGTGTTATCGTAACAGACTGCCTGGAGATGAACGCTATTGCAGAGACACTAGGAGTAGCTAGAGGTGCGGTAGAAGCCATTAAAGCGGGAGCGGATCTCATCTTAGTGAGCCACCGTGTAGTCCGTCAGAAGGCTGCTCTTGAAGCTGTAATGGAAGCTGTAATGACCGGTGAAATTCCTGAGTCGCGAATAAATGAGGCTGCTAAGCGAATTTGGGAGCTTAAGCAAGCACGAGGATTGTTCCAGAATACAGTTACGGAAACAAATCTAGCTCGGGCTGAGGAAGTGAAACGACAGCTATGTGAAGCCGCGGTTACGGTAGTGAAGGGCCATAACGAAATTCCGTTGTCCAAGGATGGCAAAACAGTTGTCGTATGGACCGAGGCGCGTGTGGGTACAGAAGTCATTGAGGTCATCTCTCAAGAGTGGACGATAGGCGCTGCTCTTGCCGAATTGGGCTATGAAATACAAGAGGTTAGAATTGGCATTGATCCGACAGCTGAAGATGCGGCAGCGGTTCGTTCAGCGGCGGAAGGATGCAAGTCCGTCGTATTTGCCTCCTACGATGCTGGATTCTCCTCTGGACAGACGGAACTGATCCGTGAGTTGTCGGGGAATGGAAGCTATAAGTTCGTATGGGTGTCGACGAGAACGCCATATGATTTATTAGTTGCCCCAGAAGCTCCAATTTATTTATGCACCTATGAGAATAAGCCGGCTATGATGACAGCATTAGCAGGTGTATTGTCTGGTGAAATTCCTGTTCAAGCGAAATTACCAGTTACGATTGGTGACTATAAGCGGGTATCCGCAGGGGAGTAATTATGGGCTACCGAATTGGGATGGATGTTGGCGGAACGAACATCGTGGCAGGGATCTTTGATGCTGACGGAAAGCTGCTTCGGCGAAGTAAAACACGTACAGTTAAATCAAGCTCGAATGAGCTATTGGAGCAATTGGCTAGCTTGTGCAAGGAATTGCTAACTGTAGAGCAGATTTCGGAGGAGCTTCTAATCTCTGTTGGAATTGGACTTCCAGGGTTTATCAATAAGGAAACAGGCTTGGTAACTGCTGCGAACTTACCCTTTAACGATATTCCAGTTGCCGAGCGTCTTAATGTCTTGATCGGAGTACCCGTAACAGTAGAAAATGATGTGAAGATGATCGTATACGGTGAATCCTTAAAGGGAGCCGGAAAAGCCTATTCACATGTTTTGGGCATTACGTTAGGTACGGGGATGTCATCGGCTTGGGTGACTAATGGTAGCTTGCATGGAGGAGCTGGGGGCTTAGCAGGAGAAATTGGTCATATTGCTTTTGCTGATATTCCTTACGTCTGTGGATGCGGCATGACTGGTTGCTTAGAAACGGTCGTTTCCGCATCCGGCGTTGCTAGACAAGCACGGGACGGATTAGCTGCTGGCTGGGTAGGCTTGCTCGCGGACCGATTTCCTTCCGAACTGCGTGATGAGCTAACATCTAAAGACGTGTGGCAAGCCTATATGGATGGCGATGCATTTGCCGGCCAAGTGTTCCAGCGAACGGCGAGTTGGTTATCAAGAGTCATCATACCCTCCGTTGCCTTGCTTAGCCCAGATGTTATTATTGTGGGTGGTGGAGTTGCTGCGGCTGGGGATGTATTCTTTGAACCCTTAAGGGCCTATGTTTCGGAAAACCTACATCCTCTATATCGGGAGCGTCTCCTCATTGTCCCAACATTACTTGGAGAAGACTCAGGAATTTATGGAAGTGCAGAATATGCTGCTAGGCAACGTATAGCGTAAAAAATAGCAAATAATGACGATTTCCCTCTCATTTTGTACGAGAGGGAAATCGTCTTTTTCATTGTGTTGATGTATAATAACTGGCAAGGGAGATAGGAGGACGGATGAAACGATGACTTATTCGCGATCGCGAACGCAACATCAGCAGAAAGCCAAGAAGCGCAGTAAAACTCGATTTTTGCTCATTGTTAATGGAGTTTTAATAACCTGTATTGTAGTGGTCGCTGCTCTGGTATGGAAAGCTAAGGACGACAATGATGGGCAAGCTAATCAGGGTAAACCATCGCAAACACATAGCATTGCCTCACCTTCAGGTGAACAACCTTCGACGATCCCGCCGGAGCCAAGCGATGAAGTTGATGAAGTCATTTCAACACCTACAACGGAGTATTTAGAGCCAGAGGGTACGGCCGACACCATAACCTTAGCACTTGTTGGAGATATATTACCCGCTGCAAGGGTATTGGAGTTGATGAAAATCAATGGCTTCGATTATCCTTTCCGCCAAGCCAAAGCTATTTTGGAAGCAGCGGATATTACAGCCGGAAATCTAGAAGCGCCGATTACGAAGCGGGGGACTCCGGCGCAGGACAAGCAGTATGTATTTCGTGGGAGTGAAGAGGCCATTCCCGAGCTGAAGGCAGCGGGTTTCGACTTCTTATCACTTGCGAACAATCATACTTTGGATTATGGCTGGGAAGGACTAAGTGATACGATGGATGCACTGGACGATGCTGATCTCAAGCATGCGGGCTCAGGTAATGACGATCGTGAGGCTTTCTCGCCGGCATACATAGAAAGTAAAGGGATTACCGTCGGGTTTGTAAGTGTGACGCGGGTCGTACCGGAAGTCTCTTGGAAAGCCGATCGTAACCATCCAGGTGTTGCTGAGGCTTACTCGCCTGAGCGAGCAGTTGCAGCGATCAAGGAAGCAAAGGAAAACGCGGACGTTGTTGTTGTGATGGTGCATTGGGGGGTAGAACGTGCGGATCGCCCAGTTGAACATCAGAAAGATCTAGCTCATCGCTTCGTGGATGCGGGTGCTGATTTGGTTGTTGGTGGCCATCCGCATGTGCTGCAAGGCTTCGAAGCATATAAGGGGAAATGGATCGCATATAGCTTGGGTAACTTCGTATTCTCGACGACGGGAACCAAATCCTCGGAAACCGGTGTGTTGAATGCTGAATGTGGTAAGGATGGAGCATGTACACTATCGTTTAACCCGCTATTCGCCAAAAACTCTCAGCCTGCTCCGATGGGTGAACTTGAAGGTAAAGCGTTGCTGGCGCGATTATCAGAATTATCCTATGACTACGGAGCATCTGTAGAGGAGGATGGGAAGATTGTTGCACGGGATTAAAAGCTTTATGAAGGGACTCAGAAATTTGCCTTTTCGATTTTATACAAGAGGGGGAAGTATGATGGATAAGAATACTCGTGCTAAGCTACATCCCTGTGTTGCTCATCGTGGCTTCTCGGGGATGGCTCCTGAGAATACGATGGCTGCATTTCGACTAGCAATGAGCCAGCCTGATGTAAAATGGATCGAGCTAGACGTTCATCTTTCACGAGATGGTGTACCTGTCGTTATTCATGATGGCACTTTAAAGCGGACGGCGAATATCGAAGGGCGCGTGATCGACTTTACTGCTACTGAGCTTGGTCGATTGGATGTGGGCAGCTGGTTTAATCCCTCTTTCTCCAAGGAAGGGATCCCTACTTTGGATGAGGTATTAGCTTTAACAAAAGGGAAATGCGCATTAAACGTAGAGCTCAAGGGGGATGACTCAGATCCAGAGCAACTCGCACAACGGGCAGTCGATATCATTCGTTCCCATCAATTAGAGCACGATATTGTCATTACTTCATTTCATCCGAATATTCTTCGTGCTGTACATCGCTGTGCTCCAGCCTTGAAGACTGGACTTATAATTGACGATAACCCTAAGGATCTTGTAGAGTCGCTTATCGCGCTTAATGCGTCGTATCTTTCTATCGGATTTCGGCATATTAATGAGCAGCTTCTTAAGCAGACTTCAGAAGCCTCTATCGATGTGATGGCTTGGACGGTTAATTCGGATGGAGATTTACGCAGGCTTGCTAGCCGACCGGAAGCTTTTCAGCTTTGTACAAACTATCCAGACCGTTGGCTGACCGCAATTAAAGAAGGTGAATAATTCCATGAATGATAAAAGTAAGCTATCACTATTGGATGTACGCAATATCTATTGTGTAGGACGGAATTATCGGCTGCATGCCGCTGAGCTGGGTAACGATGTACCCACCTCTCCAATGATTTTTACGAAACCCACGCATGCCCTTGTTGAAATGAATGATGATGTTGTTGTTTTTCCCGGTTCCCGAGGAAGCGTTCATTATGAAGCGGAGCTTGTATTCGCGGTTGGGCGAACCTATGAAGCGGGTATGAGCTGTGACGAGCTATTTTCTGCCTACACCGTGGGACTGGATCTTACACTCCGTGATGTTCAAGATCGCTTAAAAGCAAAGGGACACCCATGGCTTGCGGCCAAAGGCTTTCGGAATTCTGCAACGATTGGACGATGGGAAAGCTTTTCTAGCACTATGGCGATGGTAGAGAATGATTTTGGACTACGTATCAACGATAAAGAGGTTCAAAGAGGAAATGTTAAGGATATGGTGTTCGATCTGCAGCAGATTGTTAACTTTGTTGGGATTAACTATGGACTTGCTGCTGGAGACGTTATCTATACCGGAACCCCAGCTGGGGTTGGAGCACTAAGCGAAGGGGATAAGCTTGAGGTTTGGTGGGCCGATCAGAGCCTGGGCCGATTAACGGTCAAGCTGGACAGTTAAACAAGAAAAAAGGAGCTGATCCAGTAAATTATTTACTGGATCAGCTCCTTTTATTAATGTTTATGCTTGATCTTGCTTATTTTCTGTATCCATAAATCTTTGGCGAATTTCGAGCAGCTTCGGCAATTGTGCGAAGAAGACATCGACGAGCTCAGGATCAAAATGACGCCCGCGTTCTGCGTGGAAGAGCTTCTCGATCTCCTCGAGTGTCCAGGCAGCTTTATAAACCCGTTCCGCGCTCAATGCATCAAAGACATCCGCAACGGCTGTTATTCGACCGTAGATATGGATTTCCTCGCCCTTTCTTCCTAAGGGGTATCCCGTTCCGTCCCATTTCTCATGATGCTGCTCAGCGACGATAGAGGCTGCACGCAACAGCTCCCGCTTAGATCCCCGAAGCAATTGATGTCCTATCTTCGCATGCGACTTAATAATATTGAATTCTTCCGCGGTTAATTTCCCGGGTTTATTCAATATCGCATCCGAGATGGCAACCTTACCGATATCATGCATGGGAGACACGGTCCGAAGCAATTCGGCTTGATCCATACTTAACCCAAGGCCCAGGGCCAGCACATAGGAGTACTCAGCTACGCGTTTAACATGATTTCCGGTTTCCTTGGATCGAACCTCACCGATCTCACCCATTGCAAATATGATCTCGCGCTGAGTATCAACAATTTCCTGAGTTAGCATGACGGATTCTAATGATTTGCCAGCGTAAGAGGCGGCCAACGAAAGCAATTCCAAATCTCGTGAAGTAAAATAACCAACTTCAGTTAATTTGTTTATCGCCTGAAATGCACCGATAATTTCCCCGTTATTATTGCGGAAAGGAACGGAGATGATCGATTTTGTAAGATAGCCTGTTTTACGATCGTTCTCGGCATTATGTCGCGGATCATTATAGGCATCCTTGACAATGATCGGCTCCCCGGAGACGATTGCGCTTCCGACTAAACCTGTCCCATACGGGATGCGGATTTCATCGATACCATGAGCGACAGTTGTATATTGTTGTTTGTTTACTTCGTCAATTAGCCATACCGTGCATCTATCGGAGAGAATCATTTCGCGACCCATATCAGCCATATGGACAAGTACGCCATTTAATTTTCGTTCACTTGCAATCTTAGCAGTATAGTCAAATATTATTTTTAGTAAATCTTCTGGTGACAGTTCTTTTTTGTACACTCCGGTTCACTCCTTAAGCCATTCCCTTTCCAAATATTCGTGAGAATTTTGTCGATTCCTGCCATATGACAATAAAAAACAACATCTTCTTGATAGAGATGTTGTTTTTAGCTATTGTTGTCCTGTTCAATTGAAATGAGCACTCATGCCGTCAATATAGTAGGTGATGGATTTGGATATGCTCTCCATGATGTCTTCAGACATTTGAAAACCTCCGATCGCTTCTAACGAAGCAAACCCATGCACCATGCTTCGCAAACCACGAATGGCATGTACGGCTTCCTCTTGAGGTACCCCAAGAGGCTGCATAAGACGAATGAACAAGTTTAAGATGCCTTCTTCAGCTTGTTTGAATGGCTCTGGCTTTGGTTCCGCTACGCGGTTGATGGCTTCATAGAGACCTGGATGCTGACGAACGAATTGAATGTAAGCGTGGCCCACTTCAATAAAAGCTTGCTTGCCGGATCGACCAATGGCTGCATCATTCAATTGATCTCTTAACAAAATAGAAGCATGTGTGGCGAGCTTCTGGCGTAAATCGGGTAATCCCTCGACATGGTTATATAGGGAAGGGGTTTTAATGCCTAGCTTATCTGCCACGTACGCTAAAGTAACTTGTTCCCAACCCATGCGGTCAGCTATGTCAGAAGCAGCTGCAATGACAATTTCGGGTTTAATGCCTGCTCTCATCTACTATTCCTCCTATCTAAGCGTAGTTGGGCTTCATTAATCGCGTGTTGAATGGAAGGAGCAGGTTGTAGGAGTGCGGAGCCATGACCCACGACAAGGACGGTTGGATTTAGCTCTAACATTCGCTTTGCACTCGCGATAGCCGTAGGAGCGTGCCATGTCGCCATTGCAGGGAAGGGGAATGCCCATTTCATATGCCCTGAAACCGCAAAGCCTCCCTTGCTTTGGAAAGCGTCACCCGCTATAAGTGTTTGACTTAATGTTTCCAGATAAGCAAGATGACCAGGTGAATGTCCAGGTGACGATACGGCTAATAAAGAACCGATGTAGTCATTGTCTTGTATGAGAAAGTCAGGAGTGAAGAGAGCTTTCTTCGGTATTCCGCCTTTCAGTGGGGTTTGCGGCTCATGCGGAAGAAGGGAATGGTCGCCTTCCAGAATAGAAGCTTCCCGACTAGACATCCCAATCTTGACATCAGGATATTTCTCTTTCAAGAAAGGGATGGCGCCAAGATGATCCTCATGCGCGTGCGTCAGCAAAATGCGAGTGAGTGGTTTCCCCGTTGCTTGAATAGCTGCGTATATTCCTTTGGCAACAAACGGCATACAAGCATCAATGAGGGTTATGCTATGGTCATCTTCTACCAGAAAGCAGTTTAAAGGGAACAACCTTGGCATGAAAGTCAGTTGCGTGACAGGGCCCCATTGCGATTTTTTCATTATCATCGCCTCCATATACTAATCATGTTATTATAATAACTAATCTAATTAGTTTAAGCAAGAGGGAATTGCTTAGTTCTGTATAATGAGTAGCGAAAAATGTAAAATAATGACGGATCCTGTAGCTGAAGCAAGATAATCTTATCCCTATGTTATGTGTTTGACTCCCTTACTTTAAGGGAGTTTAATTCTACAATAAGGATGTAGCCAAATAAAAAACCCATTGGGAGGGTCTTACGAATGAAAAAGAAAACAATTACGATTGCAGCTTCCGTACTAATGCTATCTTCGGTCTTGTCAGCGTGCGGTAGTAAAGAAAACAACAATGCATCACCATCTGCTAGTTCAAGTGCAAGTGAGAGCAGCAGCCCAAGTGAATCAGCAGCAGCATCATCACCTGCGGCAGTTGAGAACTTTGATATTTCACTGCGTCACATCCAAATTAGTGATCTTCAAAAATTCCGTAAAGCCATTCTTGAAGAAGTTGTTGCAAAATCCGAAGCAGACGTTCCAGGAGCTAAATTCGAAATGGACCCTGTAGAAGATAGCGTTCAACGTTTTACAAAGCTTCCTGCAGAGATGGCTGCTGGAAACCCACCGAAAATCTTTGACTTGTTCGGCGGTCCTGGTGACGGTCAAAAGTATGCTCGCGCTGGTAAATTGCTAGATTTGACTCCAATCCTTGATGAATTGGGAATTAAAGATCAATTCACTGACTTCTCAACATTTGTTGTAGATGGTAAAGTATACGGCTTGCCAATTGGTGCTAGTTCCGAAGGTTTCTTCTATAACACAGAAATCTTAGCAGCGAACAACATCGCTGTTCCAAAAACAATGGATGAGCTAGATGCAGCATTTGCCGCTCTTAAAGCAAAAGGAATTACACCGATGGCAATGGGTTCATCCGCTGCATGGGTACCTTTCATGCTTGTAAACACACTAGTCGCTCGTTATGCGGGTCCTGAAATTCAAGCTGGTGTTGGTGACGGTTCACGTAAATTGACTGAGCCTGAAGTCGTTAATGCATTTGCTAAATACGAAGAGTGGATCAAAAAAGGCTACTTCACTAAAGGTGAGCTTGGTATTGATTACACAGGTCAAATCAATGAATTCATCGGTGGAAAAGCTGCATTCTTGTTCGATGGAACTTGGAGAGCATCGGCGTTCACAGCTGAAGGCGACGGTAAAGCTCTAGCTGGTAAAGTTGGTTACTTCGCAATGCCTTCTGCTACAGGCGGTAAAGGCGATCAAACAGCTGTTAACTACAACCAAAATAACGGTTATGGTTTCTCCGCTGACGTAAATGACAATGAAAAAGCGGCTATCAAAGCGTTCATCAAAAACCTGTACTCAGAAGAATACCAAATCCGTGGTTTCAAAGAGGATGGAGTTCTTCCTTCCATGAAGGTTGATCCTTCTAAGCTTCCTACTGAAAACCCACTTACTAAAGAAGCGATTGCAATTAACGCAGCAGCTGGATCTGTATTCCCTCACTTTGATTCTCTAGTCGCTGCTACAGTAAACGGAGAGTTCGAGAAACAAATCCAGAACCTAATTGCGGGTAAAGCAACTGCACAAAAAGCTACTGAAGCCATTCAACAAGTTCAAGATAAAGAATTAGCTGCTCTTAAATAGACTAATACAAGTGATAAAGGCGTTGAGGTGCCGCCGCCCCGTGTGGGTGGTACCTCAATCGTCATAGGGTGGGGGAACCATGAACAAAACACTGCGAAATCCATACGTATACCTGCTCTTTGTAGTGCCGACGATCGGTCTGTATTTCTTATTTTTCGTATATCCAGTCTTTCAATCGGTCGTATATGGAGTAACCGATTGGGATGGATTGAATCCTGCGAAATTCGTTGGGTTAGAAAACTTCATTAATGCTTTTAAGGATGCTGATTTCACAGCTTCAATCAGAAACAACATGTATTTCATTCTCTTTTCCATCTTCATCCAGGTTCCACTTATCATCACATTCTCGCTACTAATTAGCGGTGTGAAACGATTTCAAGGTTTTTATAAGACAACAGTATTTATGCCTTCTATTTTATCAACGTCAATTATTGGGATTTTGTGGCAATTTATGTACCATCCAAGTATTGGGTTTTTCAACAAATTCCTCGGTTGGTTTGGTATTGAACCGATTTATTGGTTGTCCGATCCGAAATGGGCGATGCTATCCGTTCTAGTAACGAACGCATGGCAGTGGATGGGTTTCTACATTGTACTCGTTCTTGCAGCCATCTTGGCTATTCCGAAGGAAATCAACGAAGCGGCTGAAATCGACGGTGCAACCGGCATACAGCGGGCCATCAAGATTACTACGCCACTTATTATGCCAATTATATCTGTAGTCGTCATGCTTTCCATTGCAGGAGCTATGCGTGTCGTTGATATCGTACTCGTCATGACGAACGGTGGTCCTGCTGGTGCAACAGAGGTTATGGCGTCCTATATGGTCAACAAAGCGATTAGGTTTGGTCAATATGGTTACGGTACAGCCCTTTCCATTATTATTTTCGCAATCGCATTGATCCTGACGGCTATTTACCAACTCGTGTTTGCTAGAAAGTCAGAAAGGGTTGAGTACTAATGCCGAAAATCTTTAAAAAGGGCGTACCCCATCTGTTGTTGATGATCTATGTTATTATCATTTTGTTCCCGTTCGTATTCATCTTGTTTTCTTCTTTCAAATATTCGAACGACGCGATCGTGAATGCTCCTTTCGGATTGCCGGATCGTATTTCATTCGAAAATTACGCCGAAGCTTGGAAGAAAGCTAAAATTAGTACGTATTTCTTTAACAGCGCCTACTTGTCCTTATCCGCTGCTGTTGTAGCCATCTTCCTCGCTGCGGCAACGGCATATGCGATTGCTCGGATGAGATTGAAAAGGATAAGTAATGCGGTGTACCAATTTATCCTAATCGGCATGCTTATACCTTCTAACGTTCTGTTCATTTCTCAGTATATTTTAGTTAAAGATCTAGGAATATTAGGCACACACTGGTCGTTGTTCTTCCCTTATGTAGCGGGTGCTTTACCCTTCAGCGTGTTATTGATCGTTGCTTTTATGAAGGCTATTCCTTCTGAAATGGAAGAAGCTGCAATCGTAGACGGATTAGGGGTCATAGGTTCTTTTCTCCGAATCATTCTCCCGCTATCCGTTCCTGCACTTGTAACGGTATTTATCATTAACCTAATGGGGAACTGGAACGAGTATCTACTCTCCAACTTCTTCATCAGTAAGGATTATCTCAGAACGCTTCCGACCGGTATGGTTGGTTTCAGGGATTCGTTCAAGATGAACTATCCTTTGGTATTTACCGGAGTCGTCATAAGCGTATTGCCAATTCTGGTCCTCTATGGATTCTTACAAAGAACAATCATTGAAGGTCTAACCGCTGGTGGCGTTAAAGGTTAAGGTATGCTTGTTCTCATAGGTTGGACTAGCTAGCAATAACGTTTGTATCCTCAAGAAGACGAGGAGCAAGCGTTTTTTGCTATTTCAGGGGTTTGTGAGAAAATAACGAGAGAAGCTTAACGGGGGAGGTACACCAACTGAACATATCTTCTTTTCCGCCGATCGTTGATTCCAACTCGCGTATTCTGATTCTTGGCAGTATGCCTGGAGTAGCATCCTTGCAAGCGCACCAGTATTATGGCAATGCCCGAAACTATTTGTGGTCGATTATATATGCGCTCTTCGGTGAGGGAAGGGAACCAGAATCAGAGTATGAAAATAGGCTTGCATTCGCTTTGAGTCATGGGATAGCTTTATGGGACGCTATAGCGACCTGTGAGCGGAAGGGGAGCTTGGACAGTGATATTAAGCAGGCGGTTCCCAATGATATCCCAGGGCTGCTACAGCGGTATCCAGGAGTAGCTATCATTGCTTGCAACGGTACAAAGTCGTATAAAGAGTTGAATAAACACTATGGCTCGCATCCGGAGATCATGAAGCGGAAGGTCGTATGCATGCCTTCGACGAGTCCGATCCCGACGAAAAATTATCGTGGACTGGAAGACCGTCTTGCGACTTGGAAACTCCTATTGGAAATGTAAAAAAGGTCAGATGAGGGAGCCCCTCATCTGACCATTTTAAGTCTATATGCTGCTTCTAATGCTACATAGCCTCAGGAGTGTCTAGGAGCTGTTTATTTGGTCAATTGCTCCATTTGCTCAATAAGCCCTTCAAACACACTCATCGCTTGTCTAATCGGCTCTGGGGTGGACATATCGACGCCAGCTTCCTTGAGAATATTGATGGAGTAGTCTTTGCCACCACTTTTCAAGAAGCCAAGATAACGATCGACTGCCGGCTTGCCTTCATCGAGAATTTGTTTTGCAAAGCTCGTTGCTGCAGAAAACCCCGTCGCATACTTATAAACATAGAAGCTGTTGTAGAAATGAGGAATACGCGCCCATTCCATCTCGATATCTTTATCCACAACCATTCCTTTGCCATAATAATTGACATTGAGGTCGTAATAGATGGAGCTCAGTTCTTGCGGAGTTAGTGCTTCGCCTTGTTCTGCTCGATCATGGATGATCTTCTCGAATTCTGCGAACATCGTTTGACGGAACACCGTCGTGCGGAACTGGTCGGCGTAATAAGTAAGCAGGTACATTTTTTCCTTCGGATCGGTCGACTTCTCAAGTAAGTTATTCATGAGCAACGCTTCATTCAGCGTAGAAGCAACTTCCGCTAGGAATATCGTGTACTGTGCATCGCGATAATCGTTATTTTGATCAGAGTAATAAGAATGCAACGCATGACCCATCTCATGAGTTAACGTGAACATGCTGTTTAGGTTGTCGTTATGGTTGAGAAGTACGTAGGGATGCGTGCCGAACGCGCCCCAGCTGTAAGCACCGCTACGTTTACCTTCGTTCTCGTAGATGTCAATCCAACCGTTGTCGAAGCCTTCTTGAAGCACCTTGCGGTAGTCATCGCCAAGTGGAGCAAGACTTTCGTATACTTTTTTCTTCGCTTGCTCATACGTAATTTCCATATCGAACTCTTCGACTAGAGGGGCGAACAAGTCATACATATGAAGCTCGTCAAGCTTGAGCAGCTTTTTGCGTAAATCCATATATCTATGCATGAGCGGCAAATATTCATGGATGGTTGAGATCAAATTGTCGTATACAGACTGTGGGATATTATCTCCAAACAACGACATTTCCAAAGCAGACGGATAATGACGAGCTTTGGCATAGAACAGGTTCTTGGTCACATTAGCGCTTAAAGTTGAAGCAAGCGTATTGCGCCATTTGCCATAGGTGTCGTACATCGCTTTGAAAGCAGCACTACGTACGTTTTGGTCCTTGCTTTCAAGAAATTGTATGTATCGGCCGTGTGTGAGTTCGACTTCCTCACCTTTCTCATTTTTCACCTTCGGGAATTTCAAGTCTGCATTGTTCAGCATCCCAAAAATCGTCCCAGGTGCTTGAGAAACATTGCCTACTTGTGCAAGAAGCGATTCCTCATTTTTTGATAAAATATGAGGCTTCTGACGGAGCATCTCTTCTAAGGTGCGCTTGTACTTCGCTAGAGAGGGGTCAGAGATAAGTCCAGTTAGCTGTTGTTCAGACAAGCTTAGAATTTCAGGAGTGATGAAGGAAGTTGCTTCGCTAACTTCAACGCTAATTTTTTTGGATTTTTCGGATAGAGCTTGGTAGCTAGGCTCAGCTGTATCTTCATGATGACGCATGTTGGCATACACATAAAGTCGTTCTGTTAAGAGGGAGATATCATCATCTAGGTCGAAAATGCGAGCAATGGAGGCTGCATCTTTAAGCTTGCCTTGATAGCTAGTGATATCAGAGATCATACCTTTGACGCGGTTGAGTTCTGCATCCCAAGCGGCTTGGTTCGGATATAAATCCTCCAGCTTCCAACGATGCTCCTGTGGGGTTTCATTTCTATTGGCTACTTGTTTCATGGGTAAGCTCAACCTCCTGAATAAAGTATCGTGGGTAATACTGGTGCCAAATAAAGACATGACCACCAGAGAGGCGGTCAGTGGTAAGGCATACATTTTCATAGGACGCCTCCGGAAACGGAATGAGTTACCGGAATAGTATGTCCTTACCAGCATTGTTTATTAGCTTAAGACGAGCGTCCTCTAGGATCCTACTTTGAAGAAGGTATAGACAATAAGGAAAAATGCAAAAAGTACGAATAAAATGGAGAGGATGGCCATGGGTCGGCGCATGGTCTGAGGAATCTTCTCTCGTGACAGGATGAGAACAACCGCCAAACCAAAGGATGCAACAATAAAAATAATATTCGCTTCAGTAGCCAACTTGCGGAAACCTCCTTTCCAATGGAATTAAATTTCCTTTAGCTTTTCCATCGTAAGACGGAGACCTTCTTCACCATCAGGGAAGTCATCGGGAATAAATCTCTTCTCAGCCCAATCCATTAATTGAGGGCGGCTTAAGAATTTGTGGCAAACCTCACCCCATTGGTCCGAGATTTCTCGAACGACAAGCGTTTTACCTTGAACCTCTACAGTCAGCATATTGTAATTGTCGTGCTTATAGACGGTATGTTTAGTGAACATGTTAGTCTCCTGATCTTGGCAGTCGTTGCCGTTTTTCTCATCATAGAAGAGATGGGCGGAGAAATCAATGTGAGCTTGGAAAAAACAGGTTGACAGTATGTGGAAGTTATGTGAATCTAGTTGAAATCCACATTTGTGGAAGTAAGAAATAGTCGAGTTTAGCTGAGTTGAGATTGATGAGCTGAGAGGAGTAGTTGAAATGGAAAACAAGTCAATATTGCAGGCCTATCCGCAAACGGGTGTTGCCTCAACCTGTCGTTCGTATGAGGAATATACCGCGATGTTTAATTTAGTAGGGACGGATTGGAATGAAGGCCCAGTGTTAGATGTGGCAGGAGGTGCATCCTCTTTCACAGCACAATTAAATGCTAGGGGATTCGAGGCCTATGCTGCAGATCCTTTCTATGAAGGGTTGAACGAGGATGTTATTGCCGCAGGACACAAAGAAATTGAGGTGTCCTCTGCCAAAATCGCAGCTGGAGCGGCGATGTACGATTGGAGCTTTTACGGCTCCCCAGAGCAACACCGCAAGCTTAGAGAGCATTCATTAACATTATTCGCAGAGGATTTTCGACAGGATAGCGCGAGAACAAAGTATTACTCTGCAGCACTTCCTAATCTCCCTTTTGAGAGTGGTACGTTTGGTTTGATCGTATGTAGTCATTTTCTATTCTTATATGCGGATACTTTCGGAAAGCAATTTCATGAAGAGGCGCTTACGGAGCTTATTCGTTTGTTACGCCCTGGTGGCGAGCTGCGAATATACCCATTAATCACTTTGAAATGGGAGGAATGTCCTTTCATTTCTGAGCTATTGGGAGAGCTTAAGGGAGTAGATCTAATAGAGTTTTTGCCAACGGGTTTACCCTTCATGCCGGTTGCGAGTCCCTTGCTACGCTTGGTTAAATCGGTATAAAGGTGAGCTTGAATATATTGCTGAAATGGGTAATTTCGGTTATAATTAGGGTATTCGCCGACTGACGGCGAGATTTTAGGAGGTTTTTCATTTGAGAGGAACAGTAAAGTGGTTTAACGCGGAGAAGGGCTACGGTTTTATCTCCATCGAAGACGGCAACGATGTATTCGTTCATTTCTCAGCCATCCAAGGCGACGGCTTCAAAACCTTGGACGAAGGTCAAGCTGTAGAATTTGAAATTACTGAAGGAAATCGTGGCCCTCAAGCATCTAACGTGATTAAACTGTAAGTCACGCGAGCGCGTCGATTTATTATATATCACGGATTTGCAATTAAACTCCTAGCTTCTGCTAGGGGTTTTTCTTTATGTCCCTTTGACCTATTCGGCGGCAAAATGGTACACTTATTATAGAATTTATTGATACTGATGTCTCTCGGGGGTAAATGGTTATGCCAAAATTTAAGCTTTTTGCAGGCCGTAAAGGTAAAGCAGATCAAGCCAAAAACAATCAATTCGTAAAGCTAGGACGTGAGATCTATGTGCAAGCGCGTAGGGGAGGGACAAACCCTGAGGCTAACTATGGTCTAAAATCCGCGATTGCTAGTGCTCGTGCGATTCAGATGCCGGCTGATAATATCGAAAGAGCGATCAAGAAAGCAGCTGGTGGAGCTGACAGCGTTGATTATGAAGATGTGCTGTATGAAGGATATGGACCGGGCGGAGTAGCCGTTATGGTGAAGTGTCTAACGGATAATCGTAATCGTACAGCTGCGGATGTTCGCTCCACTTTCGGTAAACGTGGCGGTAATTTGGGTGAATCCGGCTGCGTAGCTTATATGTTCGACCAGAAGGGGCTTCTAGTTATTGCTCGTGACGAAGATGTTTCAGTAGATGAAGATAGCTTCATGATGGAGGCGCTAGAGGCTGGGGCGGAAGATGTCGTCAGTGGTGCCGACAGCTTTGAGGTTCTGACTGCACCTGAGGAGTTTGAAAAAGTGAAAAACAACTTGGAGTCAGCGGGATACACTTTCGAAACGGCAGGAGTTCGTTGGTTACCCCAAAACACGGTAGCTGTCGAAGGAGAAAATGCCGAGAAGCTATTGAAGATGATGGAAGCCTTTGACGATAATGATGACGTCCAAGATGTATACCACAACTTCGAGATTAGCGACGATGAAATGAGTCGATTAGGTTAATCCACCACAGAGGGGCCGCAAGGCCTCTTTTTCAATTTCAATCGGTAAAATAGAAAGCCGCTATCCCCAAAAAGGATGAGCGGCTTTCCATTTATCTATCTCATCAACCTGCGGTTGAATCGGAGGGCTGTAGCATATGGACTTTATCGATAGTGCCTCCACCGAGACATACTTCTCCATCGAAGAAAACGACTGCCTGGCCAGGGGTGATCGCTTTCTGAGGAATATCGAATTCAACGAGATAAGTTCCGTTATCCTGAGGAATTAGCGTTACCCCTTGATCGGGCTGGCGATATCGGAACTTAGCTGTGCAACGGATCGAGGTCGTAGGTAATACAGGACTAATCCAATTTACCTCTGTTGCTGTTAATGCGGACGAATAGAGGCTGGAATGTGTATCTCCTTGTACGACGTATAATGTATTGCTTTCTAAGTCCTTATTCGCCACGAACCATGGCTCACCGTTACCAGATCCCCCGATACCAAGACCTTGACGTTGGCCAAGCGTATAATACATGAGTCCATCATGACGGCCTTTAATTTCTCCAGAGACGAGATCTACCATATTACCTGGCTTAGCAGGGAGGTATTGGCTCAGAAACTCTTTGAAATTACGTTCACCAATGAAGCAAACGCCTGTGCTGTCTTTTTTCTTGGCCGTCGCTAAACCTGCTTCGTCAGCAATTTTACGTACATCCGGTTTGTTGAGATGCCCGATCGGGAACATGGCACGCGCAAGCTGGGACTGATTAAGGGCATGAAGGAAGTAAGATTGATCCTTATTCGTATCAATACCACGTAACAATTCGTATTTACCTTCACGAAGTTCGACTCGTGCGTAGTGTCCTGTAGCGATCACCTCGGCACCTAGATCTAAAGCCTTTTGCAGGAATTCACCGAATTTGATCTCGCGATTGCACATGACATCGGGATTTGGTGTTCTACCCCGGCGATATTCCTCAAGGAAATATTTAAATACCTTGTCCTGATACTCTTCTTCAAAATTAACGGTATAATAAGGGATTCCGATCTGATTACAAACTCTGCGAACGTCTTCCGCATCTTCTTCTGCGGTACATACGCCGAATTCATCCGTATCGTCCCAATTTTTCATGAATACTCCGATTACGTCAAAGCCTTGTCTTTTTAACAAAAGTGCCGTCACCGAAGAATCCACGCCACCAGACATGCCAACGACGACTCGAACTTTGGATGGATCAGAGAATCGATCTTCGGACAAAGGCAATAAAACCTCATTATTACTCACAATTCATCTCTCCTTACGACTAGCAGTTACAAAACCATCATTTTATATTAACATATAAGCTGCGGATTCTCACATAGGGGGAGTTTGTCAGGAATAGGCTACGTATTTTATGAGCAAAAAGTAAATAGATGTGATAACATAGATTTAAGATGGGGATACTTATCATTTAGCAGATCCAACTAGAGAAAAGTAACTAAAATATATACATTTTTTGCGAAAGCGGGTGTTTGGAATGAAGATTTCAACAAAAGGTCGTTACGGCTTAACGATCATGATGGAACTTTCGGCTAAATTCGGTGAAGGTCCAATTTCCTTGAAGAGTATTGCGGAGAAGAATAGTCTTTCCGAGCATTATTTAGAGCAGCTTATTGCCCCTTTGCGAAATGCTGGTCTAGTTAAAAGCGTAAGAGGAGCTTACGGCGGATATATTTTGTCAAAGGATCCAGCAACGATTTCTGCTGGCGATGTCATTCGAATATTAGAAGGACCGATCAGTCCGGTCGATTTTACTGAAGAAGATGATCCGGCGAAACGAGACTTGTGGCTGAGAATTAGAGACAGTATTGCAGAAGTTCTTGATTCCACGACTCTTAGTGACCTCATTACCTTTAAAGGTGAGGACAAGCTTAGCAACTATATGTTTTATATTTAGAAGAAGGTGCAAGGCATGAACTCTATTTATTTTGATCACGCTGCAACTACGGCGATGCATCCAGATGTTCTGAACGTATATGTAGAAGCTGTAAGGAGTGGACCTGGTAATCCTTCAAGCTTACATGCTCATGGGCGTGCGGCGAGGGAACGAATATCCCAAGCCAGGGATTCCTTGGCAAGCTTACTTCATTGTGAAGCTTCCGAGCTAATATTTACCGGCAGCGGAACAGAGAGTGATAATTCGGCATTGTTCGGAGCAGCTCTCGCGCAAAAAAAACGCGGACGTAACGGAATCGTAACGACCGCAATTGAACATCACGCCGTCCTGCATGCATGCCGCCAGCTAGAGTCTCAAGGATTCTCGCTGACGGTATTACCTGTTGACGAATTTGGACGTGTGTCTCTTGAGGACGCGAAATTGGCCATCAATGATACGACGGCAATCGTTAGCATTATGGCAGGCAACAATGAAACGGGTACATTACAGCCGTTTGCCGAAATCGGCGAATTGGCTCGCAAGCATAAAGCATTAATGCACGTTGATGCCGTACAAGCGTTTGGTTATCTCCCTTTTAATCTCAAGGAACTGCCTATTGATTTCCTCAGTCTATCCGCACACAAAATTAACGGACCTCAAGGCGTTGGGCTACTCTATGTCCGTAAAGGAACCCCGTTTCAACCCATACTTCATGGCGGCTCGCAGGAGCGTAATCGCAGAGCAGGGACAGAGAACGTTGCAGGAATTGTAGCTTTTGCGAAAGCTGCGATGATCGCATGTGGACAGCTTCAATCCCGGTGGGATCATGCAGAGGATATTCGTATTACAGTGCTAGAAAGATTATCCGAGCTGTTCGGACCCGAGCAATTCGTCATCAATGGACATCTGGAAGACCGGCTTCCACACATACTTAATATTAGCTTTACCGGTATTTCCGCGGAGAGTATGTTGATGAATCTCGATTTGGCTGGAGTGTCCGCTTCTGGCGGTTCAGCTTGCAATTCAGGCTCCTTAAAACCATCGCATGTCCTGTCGGCTATGAAATTTTCTTCGGAAAGAGTGTCATCTGCTGTACGTTTTAGCTTCGGATTGGGCAATACTAGAGAAGAAGCCGATAAATTGGCGAAAATAACTGCAACCATTTCCGCGCGTTTGCGTATTAATTAACAGGGCGCGAGAATTGTTAGGAGCCCGGTTATGATCCAAGTACAAAGGATTCTCGGCTTACCGGTGCTCTTCGAAAACGGTAAATGCTTGGGGAAAGTCAAAGACGTGTGGTTTGACGAGTTTTGGAAGCTAGTTGGTGTTGTCTTAGACAAGCACGCTCGTTCAGGATTAATTCGTAAATTACCTAAGATCGTTTATTGGGATAATATCGTTCACTGTGGTGAAGATGCCCTGTTGATTCGCAATAGTTCGATTATTGCGACTAAAGACAACAAACAACTACTGCGAACATTCCATACCGGTGTAGTAAAGTTGAAAGATATGCCGGTTTATACGATTGAGGGACAATATTTAGGCAAAGTATCAGACGTTTACTTAAAGCAGTCTGAGGGTACACAAATAGTAGGATATGAACTAACGGACGGTTTTCTCACGGATGTGTTCGAGGGAAGGCGGAAACTATTTCTGCCGGAATCACCTGAGAATATTACTTTGGGCGAGGATGCCATTCTGGTACCGGCTTCGTACGAGCGGATACTTACGAGAGACCATTCATGGAAAGTGACAGGTGAAGACGGATGATGAGATGCCCTAATTGCAGCTCCAAAGATATTGGGAAAATCGGTTCCCATCAGTTTTACTGCTGGAGTTGTTTTATCGAGTTGACGGTAAACGGGGAGAAAATGTCCGTATACCAAGTGGAAGAAGATGGGACGTTAAGCTCGCTTGACGACTTGTTCTTCGATGAGCCTATGCCAGCTGAGATTCATGCAAACTGATTGTAATTCAGCAATTAAACTAAGAAATGGGTGGTACAGGGAGTCATTCCTGTGCCACCCATTTCTTATTTGGGTCAAGTTTTAAACAAACGCTTATCCGTCGTGCGTTGCTGAAGGCTGTAACCCACGACTTACCCTCAAAAAACATAATCGATAGGAAATGCAAAGGGGGTGTCCCATAGAGTTACTTATGAGACACCTCCTTTTTTATTTGTAATGGTTTATGAGTCGGGACAAGTACATATACTAATACTAAAGCGAAGAGAAACAGTCAGGTTAACAGCTCTGGCAGGTCGGGCAAGGGGTGGAGAGATGGATCGGTTTACTCAGAGCCGTTTTTTTAGCGTGCTAATCTATACGATTCTTTGTTTGGTGGTTTTGTTTCTCGTGGTGTTAGTGCGTCCCATGTTGAGTTCTGTCTATGATTTTCTGAAGGCAGTATTAGCCCCCTTTCTCATCGCCATGGTCATTTCGTATATGTTGAATCCGATCGTTAATATGCTGCATGATCGCAAGGTTCCACGAACTGCTGCCGTTCTTCTTATTTATACGGTGTTCATTTCAGTTTCTATTGTCATTCTGATGAATGTCATTCCAATGTTTATGAATCAGGTGGAAGAACTGAACGAGCACATGCCGGAATTAACGATGAAAGCGCAAAGTGTTGTTGATCATTTCAATAATAACAACGTTTTTCCGGAGACTGTCCGAGATGGGATTAACAGCTCAATTAGTAGCATGGAGAAGCAGATTGAGAAAAGAATCTCCGATTTCCTGAATAATATTGGCGCTGTCGTTAATGTTTTGTTTATTGCGATGATCGTACCTTTTCTCGCTTTTTACATGATGAAGGATTTGGATGTATTCGAACGCGCAGCATTGCAGTATATCCCTCGAGCGCGGCGAAAGCATGCAATTAGGCTTATGAAGGATATTGACGCCGCGCTAGGCAGCTACATACGGGGACAACTGATCGTTTCCTTGTGCATCGGAGTGCTTGCATATATAGGGTATTTGATCATAGGCATGCCTTACCCGTTATTAATGGCGGGTTTTGTATCCCTGTTCGATATTATTCCATACCTTGGGCCGTTCTTCGGGGCACTGCCAGCGATGATCATGGCTTCTACAATTTCTTGGAAAATGGTACTCATGGTCATCGTTGTGAACATGATTTGCCAGAACCTCGAAAGTAATGTCATTAGCCCTCAAGTTGTCGGGAAATCAATGAAAATGCACCCTTTAACAATCATATTGGTGCTGCTTATTGGAGGGGAATTGGCAGGCATTGTTGGCATGATTTTGGCGGTTCCTTTCTACGCAGCTATGAAAGTCGTTGTGCAGCATGTTGCTGCCTACTACATCCACAGAAAAACCGTTTGACAGCTTCGAAAGACGTTGTCTATAATTTAGATTATATATATTGAAACACGTTGACGAAACATAAGTACTTTGTAGTCCGCATGACCAGAGAGAAGATTTCAAGTTGTAGGATCATAGCTCTATCGGGCGTGATTGATGGCTTGGCTGGGAAAATCTTCAATGCGAAGGACGAAGGAAGCTCGTTTCGGAGTGCGGGCTAAGTCCGCCGGTGAGGGCCGTTATCCCTGTAAGAGGAGATTGCATGTTGTTTTATGCAATAACCAGGGTGGTACCGCGATGATTTCGTCCCTGATTTAAGGGGCGTTTTTTTATTTTTTTTGTGAAATTAGAGGAGGATTATCCTGAATGAAACCGATGAAGGCAGCAGAAATCCGCAGCAAATGGTTAACGTTCTTCGAAAGCAAAGGCCATAAAATAGAGCCAAGCTCACCACTTGTTCCCCATAATGATCCTTCCTTATTGTGGATCAACGCTGGGATGGCGCCGCTCAAAGCTTATTTTGACGGACGCGTAAAGCCGGAAAATCCCCGTATTGCGAATTCGCAAAAGTGTATCCGTACAAATGATATCGAGAATGTAGGGAAAACACGTCGTCATCACACTTTTTTCGAAATGCTGGGTAACTTCTCGATAGGGGACTATTTCAAAGAAGACGCGATTACTTGGGCGTGGGAGTTTCTTACGGGCCCAGAATGGATCGGATTTGATTCTGAGAGATTGTCTGTAACCGTATATCCAGAGGATGAAGAAGCTTATCGCCTTTGGAATGAGAAAATTGGCCTTCCTCCTGAGCGTATTGTTAAGCTCCAAGAAAACTTTTGGGATATCGGAGAAGGACCATGCGGACCCTGCACGGAAATCTTCTATGATCGTGGAGACAAGTATGGTGATCTTTCCGATCCTGACTGCACGACAGGTGGGGAGAACGAGCGCTTCCTGGAAGTGTGGAACATCGTGTTCTCCCAATTCAACCACAATAAGGATGGCAGCTTCACGCCACTTCCTAACAAGAACATAGATACAGGTGCGGGTCTCGAACGTTTTGCTTCCATCCTCCAAGATGTTGATTCTAACTTCGACACCGATTTGTTTATGCCAATGATCGAGCGTACATGCGGAATCGCTAATGTAAAGTATAAGGTGAACGAAGAGCATGATGTGGCCCTGAAAGTCATTGCCGATCATATTCGGACGGTTGCTTTCTCGGTAGGAGACGGGGTTCTTCCATCGAACGAAGGTCGTGGCTACGTCATTCGCCGCCTGCTTCGTCGTGCGGTTCGCTACGGCAAGGTGCTAGGCATTGATCGTCCGTTCCTATGGGAGCTTACACCTACCGTGGGCGAGATTATGGGCGTCTACTATCCTGAAGTGTTAGAAAAGCGTGAATTTATCGAAAAGGTCATTCGTACCGAGGAAGAACGCTTCCATGAAACATTGACAGACGGCTTGGCGATATTAGCTCAGCTTTGTCAGAAGGCAAGCTCAGAAGGTCAAACCAAAATTTCTGGATCAGATGCCTTTAAGCTATACGACACCTATGGCTTCCCGTTCGACTTGACGGAAGATTATGCAACTGAGCAGGGAATGACTGTTGATCGGGAAGGCTTCGATGCTTCGATGCAGGAGCAACGCGACCGTGCCCGTGCAGCACGCCATGAAACAGATAGCATGAAGGTTCAGGGCGGACCTTTAGCGGATTACACAGAAAAGAGCGAATTTATTGGCTATGAGGGCTTAACCGCTGAGGCGCGTGTATTGGCTATCGTTGCTGACAATCAGTTTGTAGACGTTGCCGGTGTTGACGAAAAAGTACTCGTTGTTCTTGATCGCACACCGTTCTACGCGGAGAGCGGTGGACAAGTAAGTGACCGTGGTGTTCTATTCGGTAAAGGTGTCAATGCGGAAGTAAACGGTTTAAGCAAAGCGCCGCATGGTCAATCCGTTCATCAGGTTGTTGTAACGGGTGGGCATCTGAAGGTAGGCGACACGTTGACGGCATCCGTCAACGCCACCGAGCGTAGCGAAATCGTTCGTAACCATACGGCTACCCACTTATTGCACAGAGCTTTGAAAGATGTGCTTGGTGAGCATGTTAATCAAGCTGGCTCACTCGTAGAGCCAGAGCGTCTTCGTTTCGACTTCTCCCATTTTGGTGCAATCACAGCCGAAGAGCTGGCGGAAGTTGAGCGTCGAGTGAATGAACAGATCTGGATTGGCACGGAGCTCGATATCGGATTCAAGCCGATTGCTGAAGCGAAAGCAATGGGAGCCATGGCGTTATTCGGAGAAAAATATGGCGATATTGTCCGTGTAGTTCGGGTTGGAGATTATAGCCTAGAGCTATGTGGTGGCTGTCATGTTCGGAACACTTCGCAAATCGGACTCTTTAAGCTTGTGAGCGAAGGCGGTATCGGCTCTGGCGTTCGCCGTATTGAAGCGGTAACGGGACGTAACGCATACAACTATCTTGACGACCAGTTAAATATTCTTAAAGGCGCTGCGGCTCAATTAAAATGCGGAGTTAATGATGTCACGAAACGGATCGAAGCCGTACAAGGTGAAGTACGCCAATTACAACGTGACAATGAATCGTTGCAAGGCAAGCTTAGTCGCTTGGAAGCAGCGGATCTCGTCTCAGCGGCGCGAACAGTTAGTGGTGTCACATTGCTCGCTACTGAAGTAAATGCTGGAAATATGGATGCATTACGTGGTGTCGCAGACGAGCTTAAGCTTAAGCTCGGATCCGCTGTACTTGTGCTCGGTGCAGCTGCTGAAGATAAAGTGAACTTCGTTGTTGCTGTAACCCCTGATCTCGTGAAGCAAGGATTGCACGCAGGTAAACTGATCAAAGACATTGCTGCTATTTGCGGTGGTGGTGGCGGAGGCAAGCCTGAGCTAGCTCAAGCGGGCGGTAAGGATCCGTCTAAGCTGTCCGAAGCACTTGCGGCTGCAGAACAGTTGGTCATTGCACAGATTAGCTAACCACTAATTTCCTGTCCATCAGAGATTATGTTATTATAGGAGTAAGTGCTTAAGAGTTTGTCAGTGAAAGCGAGGTGCTGGAGATGAGCTCACCGGACAAGAATCACCTAGATCAGACCGTTAAGTTTGACGTCGTAGCGGATCCTCATGAGGTATCTTCCCGCGACATTTTTTTCACGGTACATGATGCTTTAGTAGAAAAAGAGTACCATCCGATCAATCAAATTGTCGGTTATTTGCTTTCGGGCGATCCTGCCTTTATTCCACGTCATAACAATGCCCGTAGTCTGATCCGCAAGAAGGAACGCGATGAATTGATCGAAGAACTCGTTCGTTTCTATCTTCAGCAGAATCGATAATTATGCGCATAATGGGACTGGATTATGGGGAAAGACGGATCGGTGTAGCGATGAGCGATCTTTTTGGATGGACCGCTCAAGGCTTGGAAGTGATCGACCAGAAGGTCATCACCGATCCGATGGCTCGTATTGCAGAATTGATCAAACAATATGAAGTGGAATCTATTGTTGTCGGACTGCCTAAGAATATGAATGGTACAGTCGGCCCAAGTGGGGAATATTGCATCGCATTCGCGGAAAGTATTAAGCAGACACTATCCTTACCTGTAAAGCTCTGGGATGAGAGACTGACTACCGTATCTGCAGAACGCACATTACTTGAAGCTGACGTAAGTAGACGTAAACGTAAACTAGTCATCGACAAGATGGCAGCAGCAATTATGCTGCAAAGCTATCTTGATTCGATATCGAAATGAGGGAATAGTCATGACAGACTTAAACAACAACATCAATGAAGAAGAAGAAGCAGAAATTATTTATATCCCTGATGATGAGGGGAACGATGAAGCGTTTGAGGTTATTATGCGCTTTGAATTAGATGATGGAACAGATCGTAAATATTTGATGGTTGTTCCAGCTGACGAGGACGGCGATGAAGAGCAGGAAGTATTCGCGTTCCGTTATGATGAAGAAAATGATGAAATAAAGCTTTATCCAATTGAGGATCAGGCTGAATGGGATATGGTTGAAGAAACTTTCAACACCTTGATGGGCGAATTCAATGCAGCAGAATAATGTTTCCACCTTGCGGCAAGCCTATGGCGATCATGTAGAGCTACATGGTGAAGATGGAACGGCAGAAACCTACACCATACTAGCTGAGTTAGACGTTGAAGGAAGCGATTATGCGATTCTTCAATCGAAGACGATGCAGCAAGAGGATGAATTCGAAGTATTCAGAGTTGTGGTATTAGCTAATGGTGAGGCGCAGCTCGAAAATGTTACAAATGAAGAGGAATGGGAGCTTGTTGCCGAAGCTTTCGATGATTTACAATTTGGCAGTGATGATCAGCCCTGAGTAATTAGGGGAAAGGGAGCGGGCAACCGCTCTTTTTCACGAAATCAGGGCTTGTTGGAGGGGAAAAGGCGTGGATAGAGATGATGAGCCGAATACGGGTTGGAAATCCATATATGGCAATAAGGTGAATGGCGACGAGGAAAAAACAACAGGAAATAAAGAGACAGCTGCGGCAACGGAGTTGAGCAGATTCAATCGGATGTCGAGACCCACAACATTGAATACAGAACTTCCGCGGTCCGAGGCGCCTGCTAGTTCTTCTAAGCAACCTGAAGCTGTTGCACGTACGACAACGATTCCACCCATTCGCCGTCGCAAGCCACGTGTCTTGCTCTGGTCTTTTCTAATTGCGTCTGGACTGGTATTGTCTGTGGCTGCTGGAGTGGTGTTTTTTTTATGGAATGGCCTGCGGCCTACATCGGCATCGGCAACCCCCGTACAAGTTACGATCAGTTCGGGAATGCGTGCCCAGAAAGTCGCTGAAGTGCTTGAAGAAAACGGACTTATTCGTAATGCATTCTTATTCAGCGGCTGGTTGAAATTGGAGGGCGAGGGCTCAAGATTTCAAGCGGGTGTGTATGAGCTAGAACCAGGGATGACGCGTGAGCAAATTGTTGCAAAGCTGAATACTGGGGATATTGTAGCCGCGGCTACCATACGTTTTACGATTCCGGAAGGGTTCACGGTTCAACAAATCGCAGCCAGATTGTCGGAAACTGCGGGTGTAGACAAAGCCAAGTTTATGGAAGCCGCAGGGAATTCGGCGTTATGGACGGGATCTCTCTGGACGAAAGCTTTGCCAGTTGATAATAGCTTAAGACAACCTCTAGAGGGGTATCTATTCCCAGATACGTACGAGATGAAGCATGGCAGTACAGAGGTTGATCTCATAAACCGGATGCTCTCTGAGCTTGATAATAAGTTAGATCAATTGCCTGAGGATTGGCAGAGTCAGTTAGAGGAGCGTGGCCTAACGGTACATCAATTGTTGACAATCGCTTCCTTGGTGGAACGTGAAGTCGTTGTTGATGAAGAACGCCCTATAGTAGCGAGTGTCATTCAGAATCGCCTCAAGAAGAAAATGCCTCTTCAAATCGATGCTACGATTCAATATTTGCTCGATAAACAGAAGGAGCGCTTGCTCGAGGTTGATCTTAAAGTGGATAGTCCTTATAATACCTATCTGAATCAGGGATTACCCCCAGGACCAATCGCCAGTCCAAGTCTCAAATCCATTGAGGCTGCGCTGTATCCCGAGCAGACGGATTACTTGTATTATGTAACAAAGAAAGACGGAACGAATTCTCACCTATTCGCTCTAACCTACAAGCAGCATCAGAAAAATATTAAACTCAGTGAGAAAAACGTTAAAAAATAATAAAGACACGTTCCATCGGACGTGCCCGACCCGACGAGCCTAATCGAAGTGCCTATATGGCACCTTGGATAGGCGCGCCGGGTCGAAGACTTCTCGGAGGTGTATTTCCATTCCAACAGTTATTCCCGAATTGCTTATATCCGTAGGCTCTATTGCACAAATTGAACGTTTTATCCAAGCTGGTGCGACAGCTGTGTTAGTTGGTGAGTCGCGATTCGGCATGCGTCAGCCTGGTGAAATTAAGTCGACAGACCTGAAGGAAGCCGTCTCCACAGCTCACCGCTTGGGTGCCAAGGTTTATGTTAATATGAATAAGCTATTTCGTAATGACGAGCTTAGCTTGCTGCCTGAATATCTAAAGGCGGTTCAAGAAGCAAAAGCGGATGCCATCGTTTTCGGTGATCCCGCAGTATTGATGAATATTAGGCAATATACTCCCGAAATGAACTGGTTCTGGAATGCAGAGATGACGGGAACGAATTCCTCATCCGCATCATATTGGGGGCAACGGGGGGCAATTCGCGCAGTTGTTGCTCGGGAATTGAATGAGGAAGAAATCATTGATCTCAAGCAGAAATCTGCAATGGAGGTCCAGATTCAAATTCACGGAATGACTAATATTTATCATTCCCATCGCAATCTCGTACAAAGCTATTTAGAGCATCTTGGTCGTGAAGCTACTCTTATACGTAAAGGTCCGGATAAAGGGTTATTTTTGGTTGAAGCTGAGCGTCCGGATGAGAAGTTTCCTGTCTATGAGGATGATAACGGTACTCATGTCATGAGTCCTGATGATATTTGTTTACTAGAAGCATTGCCGGAGCTTATTAACGCTGGGGTTGATAGCTTATTTGTGGAGCCTCTACTGAAATCGGACGAGTATAACGAAGCTGTACTAAAGGGGTACCGACAAGCTCTAGATTTGTGGAGTGAAAACTCTAAGGCATACAAATTTGACCCCAAGTGGTTGGCTAATATTCAAAAGCTTCAAAATCCCGATAGAGAGCTAGGATTCGGGTTTTTGTACAAGGAACAGGTTTACTAAGACAATTGCAGGGAGGGTTAAGGATGAGCCAAGCTCTTACGCAGGATAAGCCCCTTACTAAGGGGAAGAGGCAGCGCTTAGCCAAGCCGGAGCTATTAGCTCCAGCAGGAAGCTTGGAGAAATTGAAGTTTGCGGTTCATTATGGTGCTGATGCGGTTTATATTGGAGGGCAAAAGTACGGACTGCGTTCCAATGCGGATAACTTTAGCTTCGAAGAAATGCGAGAAGGTGTACAATTCGCTGCAAAATATGGTGCGAAAGTGTTCGTAGCGACGAATATCTATGCGCATCAAGAGGACTTAGAAGGGATTGCGGAATACCTCAAGCAACTAGAGGAGGTAGGGATTGCGGCTATCATAGCAGCTGATCCGGCAATCGTGGAAACGGCGCTGAGAGTCGCCCCTAAGCTAGAGGTTCATTTGAGCACTCAGCAATCGACGATGAATTGGCAAGCAGTGCAATTTTGGAAAGATGAGGGTTTGCCTCGCGTTGTACTCGCTCGTGAAACGACGATGGAGGAAATTCAAGAAATAAAAGCTCGCGTAGATGTCGAGATTGAAGCGTTCATCCATGGTGCTATGTGTTCTTCTGTTTCCGGGCGTTGTGTATTGTCCAACCATTTTACAGACCGAGATTCTAACCGTGGGGGATGCTGTCAATCCTGCCGATGGAAATACGATTTGCATGCGGATGAAGAATCTGTCATGGATGAGGGGCAAAACCCGTTTACAATGAGCTCTAAAGACTTAAGCATGATTCAACATATCCCAGATCTTATTGAAGCTGGAATAGATAGCTTTAAGATCGAGGGTAGAATGAAGAGCATACATTATGTAGCTTCCGTTGTTAATGTTTATCGACAAGCAATCGATGCTTATATGGCTGATCCTGAGGGGTATGAGCTAAGGCCTGAATGGGTAGAGGATATTGGTAAAGCGGCGAATAGACCGCTAAACTCGGGGTTCTTCTATACGACTCCAGGTGTGAAGGAACATATCTATGAGGCGGAAGAGAAGCCGGCTCCTTATGACTTTGCGGCTATTGTGACAGATTATGATGAGGCAACAGGTATAGCGACTGTGCAGCAGCGTAGCCCATTCAAGCCGGGTATGGAAGTGGAGTTTTTTGGACCTGGAGGCAGACAATTTACTCAGCAAATAACGGAGATTATGGATGAGGAGGGGAATCCCCTTTCTGTTGCGCGTCATCCTCTACAGATGGTCCGTTTAAAAACGATGTATCCTGTAGGTCCATTGGATTTAATGAGGAAAAGACTATTCTAAAATAAATAGTACAAAAATAATAAAAAAAACAAGGATTACGAAAGAACTTGTCGAAATTGTCACATATAAAGTTAAACGTTGATGCCATTGTGGCCGATATAAGCTTTATAGACATCTTGGCAAGTTCTTTTATCTGTCACTTGTCATTCGTCACTACATAGTTGGAGGTCTCCTATTGCATGAGTAAATCGTGGCGTGAGAAGTTGAAAACGGAAGGTTTGAAAAAAACTGTTAAAAATGTAAGCGATTTATCAAAGCAGATGGGTGGTCAGATCAAAGGGACGAAGTTTGAGAACCCCATCCGTTCCGTGGGTATGAAGCTGTTTTTGCTTATTTTTTGTAGTATTATTGTGTGTGTTCTATCTTTAGGATGGTTTTCCTATTCTAAGTCCAGTACGATCATACAAAATAAAGTAGCTGATTCAAGTAACCAGACTGCTATACAGACTGCAGGCAAGATTTCGCTATTGTTAGATGGTTATGAGCGTCAATCTCTTCAATTTATTACAGACTCAACTTTTCTTAACCTATTAAGCTCTCTTACAATTACAACGGATGACTTTGAAGCCTTTGATACGGCAAGGAAACTCACTGAGAAGCTGAACACCGTAACGATGGCTGATTCCAGCTATGAGTCTATCTCTTTGGTTCCAGCGGATCGTGCAGGCCAGTTTATCACAACGGGTAGTTCACTTAATCAAGAAGAAGTTGTGAAGTTACCTTTCTTGAAAGAAATTTCCGAGGGTAGTGGCAAAGCGAAATGGAGTCCAACTTTGGCCAAAGGATTGGATGGAAGTCGGAATACACCAACTTTTGCTGTAGGTCGGTTATTGAATCAAGGTTCCTCCTATTATTTGATTCTAGAGATTAAAGCTAAAGTATTGGAAGACCAGATGAAAACCGTTAATTTCGGAGAAGAAAGCTCCGCTTATATCGTTGCACCAGATGGCACAGCCGTATACGACCCAGATATAACTAAAATGGGATTGAAGTATGAGTACGATTTACCAAGTGAAGAAGGCTCCTCAACAATAAACGTTAAGGGGACTAAGACATTATCATCCGCAGGATTAATGGGGAATGACTGGAAGCTTATCGGTAATATCCCTGTTTCTTCTCTTGTTAAGGATGCTAAAGCAATTAGCAACCTGACTTGGATTATGACATTCATAGCTGCCTTGATCGCTGGCGCTATCGGTATGATCGTGATGATCTCGGTTGGACGACCGCTTTCTCAGCTTCGTACGCTAATGAACGAAGGGGAACGAGGAAATTTAACTGTCCGTTCAACTATTCGTAAGAAAGACGAGATTGGTCAAGTATCCGATAGCTTTAACCGGATGATGGAGGAAATTACTAAACTCGTTCGTCAGACAAACTTATCGGCACAAGAGGTGTTGGACACTGCGACTGCACTGACAGAGTCTTCTCGTAAAACCGCTGGTGCTGCTAAGGAAATAGCCGTAGCTACAGAGGAAATCGCAAATGGGGCGACAAACCTTGCGATGGAATCGGAGAAAGGCTCTGACCTTACTTACGAGATCGGAACTCAAGTTCAATTGGTGATTGATTCCAACGTTGAAATGGGACAATCTGCGAATGAGGTTGAAGAAGCCGGTCGACAAGGGTCGCTTTATATGGGATCACTCATTGAGAAGACGGGTCAAACGGAAGATATGACTCGTTCGATGGTTGAGAAAGTCGATAATTTGAAAGATAGCACTCGTTCGATTAGTAAAATATTAGATGTTCTAGGCAATATGACGAAGCAAACGAATATATTATCCTTGAACGCAACGATTGAAGCGGCAAGAGCAGGGGCAGCAGGTAAAGGCTTCATGGTTGTTGCGGATGAGATCCGCAAGCTAGCTGACCAAACCCGTGACTCTATTGGTGTCGTGGGTGGTATCGTAGAAAAAATTCAACGAGAGATCGACGAGACGGTTGGTGTCTTATCCAAGGCATATCCGATCTTCCAAGAGCAGATTCATTCCGTTCGCGAAGCGAATCAAATATTCGTTACCGTTCAAGACAATATGAGTGGTTTCGTTAGCCGTTTAGAGATGGCAACGGGTTCGGTACGTCAATTGGAAAATGCACAATCCACTCTATCTTTGGCAATGAGTAATGTTAGTGCGGTTGCGCAGCAATCCTCAGCTACCTCAGAGGAGGTTGCATCACTCAGCAACGAGCAATTAGGTATTAGTGATGGCTTAGTTCAGCTGTCCAATCGCTTGGAGGCCGTATCCGGTCAGTTAAGAGAGTCTTTGAGCCGTTTTACCGTATCCTAATCCTTAATAGGAAGAAGCAGGCAGGGGGAAATCCTTGCCTGCTTCTTTTTGTTGTGATTTGGAAATAATAGAGACTAGCGCTATAAGGAAGGAGCTGGTTTCATGAACCGCGGTATTGCGACGAGAGGTTTCCGATTATTATTGTTGATCGCCTTAATTATGGGTATAGAAGGAGCTAGATTGGCGTGGCTGCAACTCGGATTAGGAGGCTCGCAGACGGCTAGTGGGTCACTTAGCGTAAGTGCTAACCATCAGCGCACGGATGAGCTTCTTGTCGACAGCGGGCGTGGGCAGTTCCGTGATCGTAACGGTAGGTTACTGACTGGTGAGACGGTACATAGTCTAGCGGCTTTTCCCGACAATGGTATGCCTCGGGGAACGAACAATGAAATGCAGCAATTAGCAACTGCTTTAGGACTTGATTATGAGCAACTGGACAACTGGCTTATGAAGTTGCGCGAACCCGAGGTATTGAAGGATAAGAACACGTTGAGAGTTCTGAATCTCACGAAGCAGCAGATTAAGACGGCTGAACAGTCCAAGCTACTTGGTGTAGCGGTTCTTCCATTCATAAATCGATACCCCTTAAGCTTTACTCCACTTCATGCGATTGGATTTATTTCTCAGCATCCAGAAAGAGTTCGTCAGGTGTACGGTGAGCAATTAGTTAATCAGAAGATGAAGCTAAAGGTTCCGATCGGAGGGTCTGGTCTAGAGAAATCGATGGATCGATTGCTTCAGGGACGAGCTTTAACCACGGTTAGGCAGGTTACAGATGCGACTAGGCACCCATTAGAGGGGCTTGGTCTTCGGATAACGGCTCCCAATAACCCTCATTTTCCATTACAGGTAACTACGACAATAGACTTGGACATCCAGCGTATTGTAGAAAAGGTCTTGAGCATATACAACATTAATAAAGGTGCGGCTGTTGTGTTAGATACGACAAATGCGGATATTTTGGCTATGATGTCGCTCCCTCGTTTGGATCCTTATCATATCGGTGCAAAAAATACGGATGAGCGTAACCATGCACTTGTTGCTTCCCCTCCTGGATCAGTTTTCAAAACAGTTACTTTAGCCGCGGCAATTGAGTCCGGTGCTACGACTTGGGAGGAGAAGTTCCATTGTGATGGTCATTACGGTAAGTATGGATTGCAATGCTGGAAAGAAGATGGGCATGGGGATTTAACATTAGAGCAGGCTTTCGCACAATCTTGTAATGTCGTGTTTGCTACTTTAGCTGAACGCTTGGATCCGGCATGGCTGCAGATCACGGCTGAACGAATGGGATTAGGAAGGCAAATTGGTTGGAGTACAGCCCATTTTGTAGATGGTGAGCCATTGCGCTTGTTAGGAGAGGAAGAGGCGGGATCGATCTTCTTAAGCAAGAAAACTGCACAGGATGGTGGAGTAAGAACGGGTACTGGTATTGGTCAACGAGACGTACGTGTCACTCCGCTGCAGGTGGCGAATATGGCTGTTACGATTTTACACGATGGTAAAGTTTTTTCTCCTCGACTTGTGAAGGAGGTACGATACGCGGATGGGGGATTGATGGCTTCACTGAAGGTTCAATATAGCAAGTCTAAATATGGCCAAATTAAGCCAGAGACAGCCGCATTATTGAGACAGGGAATGAGGTCTGTTGTACTAGAAGGTACTGCTGAGAACGCCCTGAAGGGAGCTGTGTGGTCATTAGCAGGAAAGTCGGGGACAGCGGAACTGGCAGGCAAGCAAAAAGGCCGTAACGACCAATGGTTTGTCGGTTACGGCCCTGTGGCAAGCAAGCCACGATACGTTGTAGCGGTGCTGATAGAAAATCAACCAGCAGGTCTGAGGAATCGTGGAGCGACGCTATTCGGAGCAATTATGGACGGGCTTCGCCTTCAGGAGCAACAGGATCGGACACTTGCGGCGCGAATGGAGAAACGTTAAATTCGTCCTTAGGGAACCGTATCCATCTATGGAAGTAGCCTTGATCATATAAAGCTTTAAGTAAGATCATAAGAATCGGGGCTAAGATCAGCCCTGCGACACCAAATACAGATAAAGAAACCATCATAAAGGCAAGCATGGTGAAGGCGGAAACACCAACGGTCTGGCCTGTAATACGAGGTTCAAGAAATTGTCTTGTCAGAGTTACAACCAGTAGGAGTCCTGTTAGCCATATGGCTAAATTGGTTTCTCCAGTAACGAATAAGTAGACAATCCACGGAATAAACAACGTACTAACTCCAAGCAAGGGGAGAACATCGAAAAAGCCTGCAAGTAATGCGATCGAGAAGGCGTTATTAACGCCTAACGCTAAGAGTGCGATAAAGATAACAATGAAGGTTATACTAATGAGCTTTCCTTGAGCTTTGAGGTAGGCACCAATTCCCTTAAATACATTAAGTCGTAAAAACTCGAAAGCTACTTTGATGGTTTTAGGTGACCGTTCCTTGCCGAGTCTTTTCCATGTGTCAATCTCGATGCTTAAGAAATAGGCAAGGATGATCGCGATCGAGAAGTTTAACACGAAAGAAGAGAAGGAGCTTAGAAAGCCGACAAGACTATTGAGGAAGCCACCAGCCCATTTCGCTCCTATTGCTGTTATTGAGTCAATAGCTTGTGTTATTTTCTCAGTAATGTCAGGGGGGAGAGCTTCGATTTGCATTTTCAAGTCATCAGATATATTGCCAATTTGTTCTTGTAGAAGCTTCTGATATTCCGGTAAATCCTTGGCTAGCTGTGTGATTTGCATGGTGAAGATAAAGCCCAGTCCGATAAAAATCGCCAAAATGATTAAGGTGAAGAGGAGAACGCTTATTCCGGAAGCGATTGATTTTGGCATCCCCCAGCGATTAAGACGTCTAGCCAACGGTTCAATAATCCAAAATACCAAGAAGGATAGAAAAACGGGAGTTGCGAGATTGTATAAATAACTGAATATGTACATCGTAAGCCAAACCGTGAGGACGATCATACCGATATCGAATGCAGTCCTCCAATATTTCTGATACAACGACAACATCTCTATAGCCACCCTTTTCTATGTACTTTTACAAGCTTGCAATTCCATTTATTGTTCATTGTACACGATATCAAAAAAGATGCCTATAAGGATGCCTATTTTAGCCGCTTATATGATAAAATAGAGGACAGGCAATAACCTCAGGCAGTATACTATGGCAATCAAGATGGTGGGGAAGGCATGGAAATCATCCTATGGATCGGTTTTTATTTTTTGACTTTTTATGCATTTTTACCGGCTTTGGTCAGTCGAATTTTTGGTTTTAGGGTATTCATGAAAGGTAAGTCGGAGACGGAGATTGCATTAACATTCGATGATGGTCCAGATCCGGTGTACACACCTAAGCTGTTGGATTTGCTTAAACGCTATAATGTACAAGCAACCTTCTTTGTAGTCGGTGAGAATGCAGAACGGAATCCGGATATTATCGCGCGCATACATGAGGAAGGCCATATTATTGGCATTCATAATTATGTTCATCATACGAATTGGCTTATGCGACCGCGAACGGTTAAACGACAAATTCATCGTACTTCGGATGTTATTAAGCAAGTCACAGGAACTAGACCTATGTATTATCGTCCTCCTTGGGGGATTGTCAACGTATTCGATTATGCTAATCTAGGCTACCTGCAAATCGTGTTATGGACTTCCTTGTTCGGAGATTGGCGCAAGCGAGTGAGTGCCGACAAGCTGTATCGGAGAATGAAGCAGAAGCTCAAACCAGGTGAGGTTTTCCTATTGCACGATTGTGGAATTACTTTTGGAGCAGATCCTGATGCACCTGCGAATACGATCTCAGCATTGGAAAGGATACTGGAGGATGGGCGTCGAGCTGGATATGATTTTGTAGGCATCGACAAATTGATAGCGAGTACGGAGCGAGCAAAGGGTAAGAAGATGGATAAGCATCAAGCTGTGAGGAGAACGAATATGAACAATAATGAGTCCACAGCGGAGAAAAGTCATACCATCGGACCACTCAAGAAAGTAATCGTTAAGCTATGGATGATCTATGAGAAAGGTTTCCATATCCTATTTAGGCTTCGTCCCGTCGGTCAAGGGCACTTTTTCAATTATCGAATTCGTAAGTATTCGGGACCCCCGTTGGATCTGAGTGACAAGCAAACTCTTCGTTCTGGAGATAAGATTATGGAAATTCACTTCGAGAATCAGATGCTATTTGACCTCGGTATGAATTCCAAGTCGACTTTGCAAATTGGGATCAGGATCATTCGTGAGATGGAGCACGCTCTTCCTGAAATGGCAAGGGAGCTTGCTAAGGCACCAAAAGGAAATGAAGTAAAAGCATTGTATGGCGTATCAATGATTCATCGAGGTGCAGAATCACTTGGGTACAGAACATTCGAATTACCTCGCGGCTTTTTCGCTTGGACGACGAATATTTACTTACGGATTCTTATTCGGGTTATTCATCCCTCTGGAAATCAAAGAGTTCGGGATAGAGGGGAAACGATGAATCCTCGTATGCTCATTATGCCAAGGGATGTACTACTGGGATGGGCTGACGAGTCAAGAACGAAACGGCGACCGAATCGCGATCGGACAGCTTCAGCTAAATTGGACACAAGTAAGAAGGTATCTACTGAAGCGGAAGAGATCGAAGTCAATTTCGAGGATGGCGCAGTCGGTAAGCTTATATAGCACATAACGGCGGGTACTAGGATATAACCTAGTACCCGCTTTTTTATTTATTACTTATTGCTGCATCTACATAGAGAAGGAGGCTGTACCCAAGGTGGAACACCTTAGGTACAGCCTCCTGTAATAAGAGCTCAAACTACATTTTCATGACGCCGCCCTTGCTGGCATTGGTAACCATCGCGGAGTAACGTGCAAGATAGCCGCGTTTGATCTTCGGCTCGAAGCCTTTCCATTCGGAACGACGACGATCTAGTTCTTCATCGCTAACTTCAAGCGTAATCGAACGATTATTCATATCTAGCTCGATCATGTCACCATCGTTAACGAATGCAATCGGACCGCCTTCAGCAGCTTCAGGGGAAATATGACCAATGGCGATACCGCGTGAAGCGCCAGAGAAACGACCATCAGTAATCAAACCAACCTTCGTTCCAAGGCCCATACCGACGATTTGGGAAGTTGGAGCGAGCATTTCTGGCATGCCTGGACCACCTTTAGGTCCTTCATAACGAATAACGACGACATGACCTTCTTTGACCTTACCTTCTGCAAGTCCACGAAGAACATCTTCTTGGGAGTCGAAGCAGATCGCTGGTCCACGGTGGTAGCCGCCAACAGATTTATCTACAGCGCCGACTTTAATGATAGAGCCGCCTGGAGCAAGATTCCCGAATAGGACGGACAGACCGCCTTCTTTAGAATGCGGATCATCGATAGGGCGGATAACGGAATGATCTGTAATCTCAGCACCCTCAACGTTCTCACGGAGAGTCTTGGCAGTTACAGTCATCACGTTGCCTTGTAGCGCGCCTTCTTTTTTGAACAATTCGTTAATAATTGCGCTTACTCCACCTGCATTATGCAGATCTTCGATATGGTGGTCGGAGGCAGGAGCTAGCTTGGACAGATAAGGAACGCGTTTAGCAACTTCGTTGATACGTTCGATAGGGTAATCGATATCTGCTTCATGCGCGAGCGCTAGGGTATGCAGAACAGTGTTTGTAGATCCACCCATAGCCATATCGAGTGCAAATGCATTGTCGATTGAATCTATGGTCACAATATCGCGTGGCTTGATATTCAGCTTGATCAGTTCCATAAGCTGTGTTGCCGATTTTTTTACGAAATCGCGGCGTTCTGGTGCGACAGCGAGAATTGTTCCGTTGCCCGGTAACGCAAGACCAAGTACTTCAGCAAGACAGTTCATGGAGTTCGCAGTGAACATACCCGAACATGAACCACAGGTAGGACAACCAAATTGCTCAAGCTCAGTTAGGCTCTTCTCATCGATTTGCCCACTCATAAAGGCACCCACACCTTCAAAAACGGAGGTAAGGGAGATCGCTTTACCGTCGCTCGTACGACCGGCTTTCATTGGTCCACCACTCACAAAAAGAGTAGGGATGTTTACGCGCAACGCAGCCATCATCATGCCGGGGGTAATTTTATCGCAGTTAGGAATACATACCATGCCATCAAACCAGTGAGCGTTGACCATCGTCTCGACAGAGTCGGCAATGATCTCACGGCTTGCAAGAGAGTAACGCATACCAATGTGCCCCATTGCAATTCCATCATCTACACCGATTGTATTAAATTCAAAGGGCACGCCGCCTGCTTCGCGAATGGCATCTTTAACGATTTTACCGAATTCTTGTAAATGAATGTGACCAGGTACGATATCAATGTAAGAATTGCAGACTGCTATAAACGGTTTGCCGAAATCTTCTTCTTTAACACCAGCAGCACGTAGTAAGCTACGATGAGGAGCGCGGTCGAAGCCTTTAGTGATCATGTCTGAACGCATTTTTTGCTTAGCCATAATAGTACCCTCGCTTTCGGATAAATCGAAATGTCATATCCTTGATTTTATCATAGAAGCAGACGCCTTGACCAGACGAGGATTGTACTATTAATGTACGGCTACATCTGTTATTTGTGTTGCTCGGGAAATAGATTAGACAAGCCTGCGAAAGGCAAATTTTCGTAGTGATCCGTTTTATAAACGATTTCGCTATCGATATGAGTGTCATCGCTAAGCATATTGGTCCGGAACTGAAATTGGTCATAAAGCTTAACGAGAATTTGCGCGGTATTAATCGCATCGTCCATAGCACGATGGTGCGACCCTGAGAACGGGATTTCCAGCATCTCGAGAGCAGGCTTCAATCCCATCTGCTGGTGCTTCTCAAGCTTGTATACCTTGGATAGCATTTTCTGAAGGTTATTGTGATTGACGATCCAATCTGTAGAAATTTGATGTTGGCGGCATTCCTGGACAAGCTGACGTAAATCGTCCGGGCCCCATGCACATAAGTAATACTCTTCTGTACCGATCCATTCGGAAAAATCCCGAGTGACTTGAGTGAGAGGGCCTGCTCCATTCACGTCATCTTGGGTTATACCGGTAAAGGTTGTTGTATCTGCAGTTAATTGAGGGACAATGACAGGTTTAACGAACGATTGGAACGTTTCGATAATTTGTGGAGCACCGTTGACTAAGCCAACCTTTGCTGCACCGATTTCAATAATTTCAGCGATCTGGCCCTTTTTGCGCCGAACCGTCATTTCCAGATCATATACGATAATGGTCAATTCAAACACCTCTAACACATTTCGAGAATAGGTTTCGTACCTTTTTGTTATTATAGTCTCCAAAGAGACATTTGTCAGTGTGGAAAATAATTCGGGTCGCAATAATAAACAAAGAGAACCTGCTGACAAAGATCAGCAGGCTCTTGGATACTATGTATCCTACAGCGTCGGTTTGAAGAACATAAGCAGGAAGAGGAGGATTCCAAGGGAAGCAGCAATGTAATGTATGTTGTTTACTTCAAGAACAACATAGCCTGTAATGGACAAATTTAATTTCATTTACATTAATTGCATTTAATTCTAGAGGGTGCTAATATATGGACACAAATTCGACAATAATACTCAAATTATTACTTCTGAATTTGCTCGAAAGAGCGTCTTGAGATACACTTTATGTAAGATACTGATACAATAGAACGTATATATTTTAATGAGGAGGAACTATTTTATGAGCACATTTTCACAAAAGCTGTCTTCGATGCGCCAAGGTCTTAAAGATCAGGTGACTAAGTTTAAGAATAAAGATTTCATGGATGCTGTCGTGGCAGGGTGCGCGATTGTTGCTGCAGCCGATGGAAAAATCGACGGTGTTGAAAAGCAAAAAATGGCTGGTTACATTAATCACAATGAAGAGCTTAAGGTTTTTGATATGTCTAAGGTAATCGAACGCTTCAACCACTTCACGAGCAATTTCGACTTTGACGCTATGATTGGTAAAGCGGAAGCGATGAAGTCTGTTACCAAATTTAAGGACAAGCCTGAAGTTGCGCGTGTTATCATTAGCGTTTGTTGTGCAATTGGCGCGGCAGATGGAGATTTCGACGAGAAAGAGAAAAATGTCGTTAGAGAAATGTGCCGAGAGCTTAAGCTTCCTGCTGGTGATTTCGGACTATAAGGTTACGACATAAGAAGGGACCCCTGGGATTAACCTTGGGGTCTCTTTACTATGGAGACAATTCATTATGATGGTCTTTTTTAGTTCTGAAAAAAGTTGAAAAACCGCTTCGGTTTCAACTGTTCTTGTATCAGGTCGATCTGCACAGAGGTGTCCTCATATTTGCGAATAACCTCTTCATATTGATAGGGGGAGACTCCCGTTATTAACTCCAGCTGGCTATAAGAGATAAAAAGATTGTGTGTGCCACTCAATGTAGAACGTCCTTTATTTTTAATCGCGTATACATTCCCAAGCCGACAACGTCCTTCACTCAGCTTGAGAAAGTTCTTATATTCTTGGGATAAGCCAGCTTCTGACTTAGAAGTGAAGACGATCGAATGATCGAGTCCGACTAACATCCCATTCCATTCCAACGAAAGCCTCATTTCTTCGACTTGCAGCCACTCAAGCTTTGCTTGAAGAACACGCCTTTGTTCTTTGGACTTCACATAATTTTTCCATATGGATAAAGGCCACATTGTTTTCCCTCATTATTTATAATGAACTGCAGTGCACTCCCAACATTATACCTCTATTGGTGGGGTGTTTTGAAATTTTCCTCAATGGATTGTAATCTCAAAAATTGAAGGGGGGAGGAAATCCTCATGTTTTGTCGAACCCTATTCAGATACGAATGAAGATATTACCAATCGGGGTGGTTTTTTGAACAAGCAGTCCCGCTCCCCGGTCATGCCTGGCGATATTATCGGGATTACGCGGTGGGGGTATGAACATTATGGGATTTATTGCGGCAACAATCGCGTCGTCCATTTTACGTCTCTCCAATCGGACGTTTCATCCTCCAACAACATGATTGTAGAGACCGGAATGAGCGTCTTTATGCGTGGTCAGACCAAGCTTTTCATCCTCGACGTCGAGAAGTTGATCGATGAGAAGCAGATTTTCTCTTATTTGTTACTTGTCGAAGGAAAACAGTACCGAATCTTCGAGGGCTCAGAAACAGTGCGGCGGGCGAGATCCATGCTAGGAAAAACGAATTATGATCTGCTGTATAACAACTGCGAGCATTTCGTGATGTGGTGCAGGGCCGGAGTGCCGGAGATGAATCAGCATCGACTTTTTCACAGGATCAGACGATATAAGACTAATGTCTCCTATAAGGAGATCATTGGGAGCTTACACGAGGACAATGAGATCTATTCTCGGAAGCAAGAAATGATAATCCTTCAGGATTCCGAGGCCATCTCCACGATGCAAGCAGAAGTTGAAATTCTGCATCAGGAAGCAGAACGGCTTGCTGTCGATCATAAGGCGTTGGAAAAGCGAATTTCGGCAAGCGACGACCGAATGGGTCGCATCTTAGGGCAAGCGGATGAATATCTGAACAACAATAAGCTTTCATAAATAGGAGGAAATCATGCCGATTCCATGGTTAATTGCTGCAGGTGTCGGTGCCGTTGTAGGCGCCGTTGTGAAAAATCGAAAGCACAAAAAAGAAATCAGTCATAGGGATAACTACATCGATGATCAGCAGGATCATATCGATTCACAGCGTTCTCAGCTTTCTCGCAAAGAAGAGCAGATCGCAACGCTAAAAAAACAAATCGCGATTCTGGAAGAGTCGCTTACTGCGAGCATGGTTAGAGAAAAATCCCTTAAAGATAAGCTTGAGAAGCTAATGGAAGAACGAGAGGAAATCGCTTCGAAGCTGGAAGTGTTGATGCTCCGTGTCCGAAAGCTTGAGAATGAGAAAGAACTGTTCACTGCCCGTATCCGCTTGCTAGAAACGGAGTCCCAACGTTTCGTTAATAAGTTGCTTTTCCGTTCGGGGAAGCTCCGTCATGAAGCGGGTCAACTTGAACTTGAGCGACTTGCCAAAGCTAATGAACATGAATATGCCGGATCTGAGCTGAGGCTTCATGAGAACAAGGTCGTTGAGCTAGACAAGCGTCGCAACAAAATGAGCACGGAAATCCAGGATACCAACAAAAAAATCGAAGAGATAAAAAAGGAAAGAGTTCAACTGCAGCAAAAACTAAGCGGGCTTTAAGTCCGTTCAAAGGAGACAACCCGATGTTCTTGAGTCAAATCACTTCCGACGAGCTTAAGCAATCGTTTATTGATCTTGCACACTACGTTGCCGGAGTGGATGGGCATGTCCACGAGAGTGAGCAAGAATATATCGAACAATACATGTATGAGATGGGTTTGGAAGAGTTAACTCCAAGTGATCGTACCTTAGATCAAATTCTCGCTGTTGTCGAGGACGCTCATACTAAGAACATTTTCTTCATTGAAATTCTAGCGTTGATCTTCGCGGATGGTCACTACAATGAGGAAGAGAAACAAGCGGTCCATGTCATCCGGGAGGCGTTCGGCTTCTCGCTGGAGAAGTACGAGTCCTATAAAAACTGGGTGATAAGCATGAGCAATCTCCAATCGGAGGGTGTCCGACTCGTTGCCGAGGATTGAAGATGTTAACGACATTCCCCTGCACCTCTTGTGGTGCTTGTTGCAGAAGCTTGAGCGGTTCAGATGTTTACCGCAAACTCGATAGGGGGGATGGAACCTGTCGATATTACGATGACCAAACGCGTTTATGCTCGATCTACACGAATAGGCCATCGGAGTGCAAGATTGACCATACTTATGAAATGTCTCTATCGGACCGAATATCCAAAGATGATTATTACGATTTGAACATCAAAGCCTGCAACGAACTGCAGGAGCAACTCTTAATTCCCGAATCATTTCGCATATCGAGTGTCCTGAACGAAAGGGATAACGATAACTAAGAAGCGCTGACACCTCGCTGTCGGCGCTTTTTTTTTACGTCAATTAATCACTTAACCTCCGAACAACCTCTTCCTCACGCTCAGCATCTATAGGGTCATGAAATCATCGATATATCTTTTTCCCACACAATGTGTAACTATAAGTAACATTATATATCTTAAAACTAACACAAACACGACATTAATTTGCGAAATACAAGCTATTGGAAAAATAATCCGTAATTTAATGTTATATATATTGACATTAAATGATTATTTAATATAATGATGACATGGATTAAAAATACATTTAATTAATTCGCAGCATGAGGGGGAGGTTTCTTGACATCAAGGGAAACGTTGGAAGAGAAGGTGAACACGCAAGAACGGATTTTGCTGACAGCAGAGCAGGTATATGCACAGAAGGGATATGCCGGTACCCGTGTCAGTGATATTGCGGAGAGAGCTGAAGTAAACGTTGCTCTAATCAGCTATTATTTCGAGTCCAAGGAAAAGCTGTATCATGGCGTTCTAGACCGGCTTTTCCACAATTGGGAAGCACATGTGCATGATATGTCTTGGGATGACGATGACCCTGAGAAGGTGCTCAGCGAATATATTCACAAGCACTTCGAATTCAAATGGAGCAATATGAATATGTTCCGAATCTTTCAGTGGGAGAGCTTGTCGGATGCAGGAATCTATCGGGAATATGTCCGTCAATATTGGGAAAAGGATTTTCAAGAGAAGCTTGGTGTTTTGAAGCGGTGGAAGCGTCAGGGTCTGTTAAATCCTTATTTAAATGAGAATGTTGTCCTTGCACTTCTATGGGGGATGATGGATCGATTACTGTTCTCGAAGGAAGAGGAGCTTAGGTTATTTCTAGGTATGCGGGAAGCAGGGTTCACTCTGGATGAAATGCGTAAGGTGTGCTCTAAGGAGATTATGGGAATGGCGTTCTATGGGATGCTTCCTCGAAGAGAGATTGGGGTTCCTGGTCATCAGCCTAAGGAATATCAGATTCGTATTGTCCCACTCGATGAACAATCGCTTGAGCATACCGAGGTCGAAGAGTTAATCCTAAGTCTGTCATCGGCAGCAGATGTGAAGACCATGATTGTGTCTGTCGGCGAACAACTGGAACCCATCGCGTTGAATTGTGAAGGTCTCATCCTTGTTCTCAACTCTGAATACGGAGAAATATCGGCTTCTGCTCAGCAAAGATTAAAGGAACTCGAAGCAGTGGCTGAGAGGGGGGAATTGTCAGGGCTTCCTGTCGGACTGTGGGTCATTCGAGGTGATCGTGAAGCGCAGAATCTGCAGAGTCTGTTGGAGCAGCAATTGGGTCGGATGGGAATGTATCCCCTTCAACGGCTCATTGATCAGAGCTCCGGGCAATTCGGGAAACGATTCGCTCAATATATGAAGAGACTTCAACCCTGTGACGAACAGAACAAATGAGGAGTGAGTTCATTGATCAGTGAAAACAGAAGCAGAACCACAATTCCGGCACGGAAAACTTCCCCCATTCAATATGAAATCTTACGGCATCGCCTGCAATCGATCACGGAAGAAGCGGCTGCTGCGATGAAGCGTGTATCCGGTTCTCCCGTGGCGACAGAAATAGGGGATTTGAATGTCGCGATCATGAATCGCGAAGGTGACTGTGTACTGATCGGTCAATATATCGTGACTAAGGGCTCCACACTATCCTGTGTGGTCAAGGATGTTCTCGAGCATTACAAGGAAAATCCGGGAATTAGGGAAGGGGACGGCTTCTTATGTAACGACCCCTATATCGGAATCATGCATCAGAATGATATCGCGCTCGTCATGCCTTACTTCCATGAAGGAGAATTGATCGCATGGGTAGGTGCAGAAATCCATCAAATCGATGTTGGAGGACCTACACCGGGTCAAGTACAGTTGGGAGCCAAGGATATTTATGGAGAGGCTCCGCTTATGCCATCGATCAAGGTACTGCAGAACGGGCAGCTGCTTGCAGATGTTGAACGTAATTATTTGCGGAAAAGTCGAGTTCCTGACCTGCTTGCGTTAGATTTGAGAGCTAAGCTGGCCGCGTGCAATACGCTTATACAGAATATGAGCCTGCTAGTGGGGCAACTAGGAAAGAACGGCTTGGTGGACTTCCTCGAAGATATTCTTAACGATGCAGAATTACTTCTACGGACCAAGCTACGCAAAATTCCGGACGGCAGTTGGTTCTCTCGAGCCTATATGGAATTTGATGAGAAGGTCTATCCGATCGTGCTTAAGCTCAGCAAAATGGACGATGAGCTCCAATTTGATTTTACCGGAACCGCCAAACAAGCTCCTGCAACAATCAATCTTACTTACCCTTCTCTCGTTGCCATGCTCAGCGGAACTCTCGTGTCAACCTTATGCTGGGACATCCCGTGGACAACTTCTGGAGTCGAGCGGACGATCAAGGTATATGCCGAGAGTGGCACTTTAGTTAATCCTACCTTCCCTGCGGGTGTGTCCAAATCAACAACAAGCATCGGATTACTCATTATGGCGCTGGTCGGTAATATCGTTTCGAAAATGCTGCTGGCCTCAGGCCACTATACAGACCGAGCTATGGGAGGTTGGCCGGGATCGAAAGCGCAGGAGGAATTGAACGGGACGAATCAGTTTGGATTACCATTCGGCGCAGATATTCTCGATGGTATGGCTGGTGGCGGAGGAGCACGAACGTTTAAGGATGGCATTGACACAGGAGGGCTTGTAGGGGCAGCGAAGAGCAGTATTTCAAACGTTGAGCACTATGAGCAGGAATACCCGCTCTTGTATCTGTATCGCAAGCAATTGCCGGATTCCGGTGGAGCGGGAATGTTCAGAGGAGGAAATGGAATCGATCGGATGTATGTCGTTCACGGAGCTTCGATCATTCCGGATGTTATTATGCACAGCATGGGCTCTAAGGTTCCCGCTACGGTCGGCATTGCCGGTGGTCATCCTTCAGCGACGAATCAATTTTATATTAAGAGGGGTGCTCTAACTGACCAACAGCTTTCCGACGGGGAGATGCCAGCAGCCTTTGAAGACATTCTAGGAGAAGTGGAGATTCACCAGAATATGTCCCATAGCTACTTGGAGAGCGGTGACGTCTATCGTTCCATCTCCAATGGGGGTGGAGGCTTCGGAGATCCTTTTCAAAGAGAACCTGCATTGGTGTTGGAGGATCTCCGTCTCGGTAGAGTGACGGATGAGACTGCTGCTGGTCAATACGGGGTAATCGTGTCAGAAGGGAAAGTGGATCTTACAGAGACTGTAAAGCTGCGAGCTAAGCTGCTTCAGAAGCGCAAGGATGAGACAACTGCTCCATCGCTCACTCAAGCTCCCGTTAAAATGGAAAAACAGGTTGCGCGGTTGTTCCACGATCTGTTCATTGGCAAGGGTGAGGATGGCCATCATTACTTCTATTGCGACTGCGGATGTACGATTGCACCGAACGGAGCAGAAGCCTATCAGTACATGGCAAGTTGGAATAAATCTGCTAGTGAGGCAGGTAGGTATGTTGATCCGCACAAAACAGGTGAATTAGATTTCCGTTGGCAGACTCATTATTGTCCTAGCTGCTTTGTACAATTCGATAGCTCGATGGTTCGAGTTGGGGATGAGAGATTGCCCTCCGACCATCTGCTAATCATGGAATAAAACGAATCTGGAAGAAGGATGTGAGGAGTAATGAGCTATATTGTAGCTGTTGATTCTGGTGGCACGTTCAGCGATTGTGTGGTCATTGGCGATAACGGGAAAATGTGGACAGGGAAATCGCCGTCAACTCCTCCCAATTTTGAACAAGGAGTTATCGAATCTGTACGTGATGCGGCATCAGTTATGGGGATAGAATTAAGAGAGCTGTTAAATCAGACGACACTTTTCTCACATGGGACAACAGTTGCGACCAACGCTTTGCTAACTAGACAAGGGTGCAAGACTGCGATTATTACGACTAGAGGACATGAAGATGCCATTGTCATCGGACGTACCTACCAGAAGGTTGCAGGACTAAGCTCAGATGAAGTCATGGATTATAGCCGTCATGACAAAGCACTCCCCGTATACGATCCGAATTATATTCGCGGAGTGATCGAACGAATAGATTATGCAGGACAGATCGTTGTTCCCTTGTCCTTCGAATCTCTCACAGAAATTGCTGACGAATTGGTAGAGGCTGGTATTGAGGCGATTGCGGTAAGTCTACTATGGTCGTTCGCAAATCCGGTTCACGAGCAGGCCATACGTAAGTATTTACTTGACCGTAATCCAGCTTGGACGGTGACGTTGTCCTCCGAATTATCCCCTGTTATCGGAGAATACGAGCGGACGGCAACGACAGCTATCAACGCCTATCTAAGTGTTGAAACCAAGAGCTATATGAATAAGCTGAAAAACGCTTTGTCCAATGAGGGGTATCGCAATCGTCCGCTCGTCATGAAATCTTCCGGTGGGATTACCTCAATAGAGCACGCCATGGAAACGCCAGTAGCGCTTCTAACATCCGGTCCTGCGGGAGGTGTTATGGGTGCGGCAGCGTTGGGCAAGCAACTAAAGCATAGCAACATTCTGACAACTGATGTTGGAGGGACTAGCTTCGACGTAGGTATGATTGTCAATTGTGAGCCTGTATTCGCTGCTGCTTCGGTATTTTCTAAATATCAAATTACTTATCCTATGATCGAGGTTGATTCAATAGGAGCGGGTGGAGGAAGTATTGCTTGGATTGAGGAAGGTACAGGACTTCTTAAAGTAGGACCGAGGAGCGCGGGGGCTTTGCCTGGTCCAGTCTGTTATGGCAGGGGCGGAAAGCTTCCGACGGTAACGGATGCGAATCTAGTACTTGGACGTATGAATCCAGATTATTTTCTCGGTGGCAAGCACAAGCTGGATGTTGAAGGCGCGCGTCAGTCCATGAGTAGCTTAGCGGATCGTCTCGGTATTAGCCTTGAGGATGTAGCGCTCGGTATCGTAGAAATTGCCGATTCTCATATGGGGGATCTGGTTCGCAAGATGTCGGTTGAAAAGGGCTATGACCCTAGGAGCTTCGCTCTATATTCCTTCGGTGGAGCGGGTCCCCTGCATGCTTGTGGTTATACGAGAGGGACGGGGATCACTACCGTTGTCATTCCACCGATGTCCTCCGTGTTTTCTGCCTATGGAATCGCACAATCCGACCCTGCTGCTGTGGCGGAGGAAACTCTCCTGCTGGAGTTGCCGTGCGACGCTGAAAGGCTAGAGACAGCTTTGAAAAAATTGGAGAAGCGTGCGATCGAGGAATTGGATTCCATCGGTAATCGATTCGAGTCTATCGATGTGAAACGCGAAGTGTTAATCCGCTACGAAGGTCAGAAACAAGGTTTACCCGTTGAAGCTAATCTTCCATTACGTACTGCAGAAGATGTGCGGCAATTGATGGATGATTACGATAAAGCTTATGAACAGCAGTATGGAAAAGGTACGGCATATCGGAAAGCGGGTCTGAAGATCTCAGGACTGCGCGTACGGGTTGTTGGGGATCAGAATTTACCTGCCTTAAGCCTAGTAGAGGATCTTCATACTGATGCGGCAATTCCTAAGTTTTATCCCGTATATTACCGTGAAACAGCAGGCTGGTCGGAGACACCGTTCTACAAGTTCAGTGAATTGCCACGAGGGTTTTCTACCCAAGGACCGGCCATTATTATCTCAAATCATACCACCATTTATGTGGCGCCTGATTACGATGTGTTGCTTGACGAGAGACAGAATCTTGTCTTAACGAACTCGAAGGGCGGGGAATGAGTATGTCCAACAATGAAGGTGTAATTCTAACGAGTGAGGGTGACTACCTTCGGGATGACAAGCTTCAAAGTATCGGTAGTAAGCTAGTAGCTTTACTAGGAAAGGGGAAGTGGATGTTATCGCTTCTGTCACTCGTTGCACTCTGGTGGATCATGTCTCTTTACTTGACATCCAAGGTGCTCCCCAACCCCATCCAAACTTTAAAGGCGATGGTGGATGACATCGGTGATGGTGCAATTCTTTCCCATCTCGGCATTACGATGTTTCGCGTCATATTCGCTTTTGTGCTGACGATGACTCTAGGACTGGTGATCGGATGCATCATGGGCTTATCACGAAAGGTAGCTGGATTTTTTAATCTGTGGATGGTTGTCGGTATGACGATTCCTGCTCTTGTTTATATTGTTGTGATCTTTCTCTGGTTAGGATTATCAGAATTTTCTGCCATCTTAGCGGTGACCTGTACAACGGTATTTACAATCTCCTTCAATATTTGGGAGGGGGTCAAGTCTATGGATAAAAAGCTGATGGAAATGAGCTTTATTTTCGGTGCAGACAAAAAACTGACTTATCGGAAGGTCATTTTCCCCCAATTAATGCCTTACATTATGGCTTCTGCGAGATTTGGTCTCGGACTCACTTGGAAAATGGTTATTTTCGTGGAGTTGATGGGTCGACCAGATGGAATCGGCTTTATGATCAACTATTGGTACTCCTTGTACAATATGTCGCACGTCTTAAGCAATGCCATTACCTTTATTATCGTCATGCTTATGATTGAGTTGTTTATTAGCCGCTGGTTGGAGCCGCGCCTGTTCGCATGGCGGCCCAAGACTTCTCACTAAGGAGGAGATGGATCAATGACTACGACTCCGTATAAAATATCGTTCAAAAATTTGAACAAATCCTTCACGGTAAACGGAAGTAAGAAACAAATCCTACGAAATATCAATTTTGAAGTCGAAACGGGAGAGTTTATATGCTTACTCGGATCTTCAGGCTGCGGTAAATCGACCATTCTCAATTTGATCAGCGGATTGGATAAGGAATATTCGGGAGAGATCAGCATCGACGGCATCCCGCAAGCGAAAAGTCAGGCGCACTTAAGCTATCTGTTCCAGGAGCCTAGGCTCCTCCCTTGGTTGACGGTGGAGAAAAATATTCATTTCGCATTAGAAGCGGCTAAAGTGCCCAAGACAGAGTGGAAGGATCGTACGGAGCATTACTTGGATCTCGTGAATTTATCCGGTACCGAGAAGCACTATATCCATCAGCTTTCTGGGGGGATGCAGCATCGGGTATCCATCGCGCGGGCATTCTCAGTCAATCCGGAAATTTTGCTTATGGATGAGCCATTCGGTGCGCTAGATGAATTAACAGCTCGTGATATTCGGAAAAGCCTGCTTCAGCTTTGGCAGAAGGATCGCAAAACTGTCGTTTTTGTTACGCATAATACGCTTGAGGCGACCTATCTAGCAGATCGAATATTTATGATGTCTTCGAACCCTGGAGAAATTGATGAAATCGTTCCTGTCAGCTTAAGTCGACCAAGGGAGTATGAGAGTGATGAGCTGTTTCAGACGAACAAGCAGGCGATGAGTCGATTTGTGCAAATCTCCGGGCAATTAGCTTGATGGTATTCAAATAAAAAGAGATTCATAGGAGGAGTGGAAATAGGATGAAGTCACAATCTCAAACGGTAAGGAAAGGTCAAAAGGGTCTAATTGTCCTTAGTTTTGTTCTCATGACGGGTTTACTTGCAGGGTGCGGTGGGAAGGAAAACGAAACGAAGGTGGGAGCTGAGAGCTCAGCACCCGCTAGCTCTTCAGCGGTTAGTAGCGAACCCGTCGAATTGCGAATGAATGTCGTATCGACAGGAACACAATCCATTCCATCCTTCCTAATCCAGAAGCTTGAGTTGGATAAGAAGCATGGCTTTGTATTGAAGGCAGTTGAGGATTCAGGCGCCGTTAATGCGAACTGGACCGCCTTCAAGACGGGACAGGTAGATGGCATGATCACGGATTGGCTCAGTCTTGCTCGTAATATCGAACAAGGGGAAAAAGTAAAAGCGGTTGTTCCCTTCCTTGGATGGGGTAATGGCATTCTCGTACCTGATGATTCCGCTGTTCAATCTGTAAAGGATTTGAAGGATCTCAATATCGGTGTTTACAGTCGTATTTCACCTGACTGGGTATTAATTCGCGCAGCAGCTAAGAAATTGTATGACCTCGATGTTGAAAAAACAAACAAGGTGAGTGAAGCGGCGCCGGGTCTACTATTGGGATTGATGCAAGAGAAAAAGCTGGATGTCGCCCTCAACTACGGAGATTTGAATAACAGGCTGGCGGGTCCAGGAGGTTATCGAATTCCCTTCTATGTCTCAGATGTTTTAGTGGATTTGGGTCTATCTCCCGAAGCACCATTCCTCTTCTATGCGTTCAGTGATTCCTTTATTGAGGAGCACCCTGATACGGTTAAGGCCTTTGCTGCAGCATACAAAGAAGCGATCGAATATTTGAATTCCGATAGTGAAATCTGGAATGAAATTGCTAAGAAAATGGACATAACGGATGCTAAAACAATCGAGTTAATAAAGGATGGAGCGAAAAAGAACATCTTTTTGGAGCTAACTCCGAATATGGAAGGGAATATTCAGAAGATTTTCGAGGTTCTAAAAGCCGAAACAGGAAAAGATGAGCTAGGCTTCGAAAGTATACCGGAACAGATGATTTGGCAGCCCTAATCTTAATTCCACGCTAGACAATAATAAATAGAGAAGAGGAACGTGTAATGGCAACTCATCCGCAGCTTCCAGACAATTATGTATTAAACTCTTCAGAGACAGCTTTGCTCGTTATAGATATGCAGAATGGATTCTGCTCCTTACAAGGCTCGCTTGGGCTGAATGGAGTGGACGTATCCCATATGAAGGCGACGATTGAGCCAGTCAAGAAGCTCATTAAATCCAGCCGGAAAGCGGGCATTCTCGATGCATGGACGATCCAAGAGCATTATCCGGATGATGTTACACGCAAGAATCACCGCATTATTCCTCACACTCTGAGGTTTGGTTCGGGCCCGGCAGCGCTAGCACACACTTGGGATTCCGAAGTCGTTGACGAATTAAAGCCCTTGTACATTCACCCTGCTGAAGAAATTCGCAAGCACCGTTTTAGCGCCTTTTTCGATACGAGACTAGACACTCTTCTCAGGATGAAGGGGATTAAGACGCTCATTATTTCCGGGGTATCAACCTCTCTATGTGTAGAGACTACGATCAGAGATGCCTATCAACGTGACTATGATGTAATTATTGCGGAAGATGCGATTGCTACGGATTCGGTCGAGGCACATGAATGGAGCATGCGTATAGCCGCTAAATACTTCGGGGCTTGTATGAAAACGGATGAAATTGTGGGTCTAATTGAAGAATCGATGTCCGTTGCTATTCATGAATAAATAGACGTATGAACATTTTCCTGCAAATTAATAATCTGATTTTTTGGTTCGTGCTGGAATTGTCCAGACCCACTCTGTCGTTCAGTCTGGCGGAACGAGTGGAATCACCTACTCAGTTAGGTATGCTGCTTGCCTTTCAATCTGTGCTTCCGCTACTGCTCGCTATTCCGATTGGTTTGGCTGGAGATCGCTTGGGTCCCCAAAAGCTCCTGCCAGTGGGATCGTTACTTCTCCTGGTTAGTGGTTTGTTCTATCTGGCGGCGGATCAGATGCAGGTTGTAGACAGCGGGTATTTGCTTCTCATTCTAGCTGGACAATTAGCTAGTGGCGTAGCCTGGCTTCTCGTTTGGATCTCCACGCAATCGCTTGTATCGATGTCAGTAACTAAGCTGGAGAAAGGCAACGAGACGAGCAAGCGTGTTAATCTGTTAGCCTTGACCTCAAGTATTGGTGCATTGGGCGGTCCAGTCACTTCTGGCTTTCTGTATCCCATTGGCGGAGGCAGAATGATCTGGATCGTCTTTTTGATCACGGTCGGTGTTCATTTGTGTCTATCCTATCAGATTTCTCGGATGGCTAATGGGAAGGCTGAGAGATCCAAATCTCCTCTTGCAGAAGGTACACCGATACCGAGTGGTAGAAGGGGGAGGGGCTTAACGGATTTAGGTGGTCCCTTGTACCTCTTCGTCATTCTGGCCTCACTCGTGCTCTTCTTTGGCTCCGAATTCAGGGCTTCGTATATGCCGGCCTATTTGTCACAGAGTGGGTTGGATACTCAATCTATTGGAATTGTCCTCACCATTGGAGCCATAGGGGTAGGCGTTGCTCGTCTACTGATCAGTCTAAATGTACTGCGCTTTGATCCTCGCGTAACGATATGTCTCGCTCTGGGGATGTCCGTTGCGGGTGTAGCTCTGCTGCCTGTCATGCAATGGGGCGGTGTAGCCACATTAGCACCGATTAGTCTACTGCTGGCCGTGGGTGTTGGCATCGGTGAGCCTGTGCTCATCTTTACGATTCTCCAACATGCGAAACCGCTGAGAAGGAGTCTGGCTTTAGCGGGTCGATTGACAGCTAATCGAGCTGCTATGCTTCTTGCTCCGGTCTGCTCTGGCTTAGCCGTCTCGATGCTGGGAGCTACGCCAGGAATTGTATTATTGAGCATATGTATGGCTGTGGTAGGCATTATAGCTGCGTCGATTTTTTGCAAAAAATATGTTGCTGAGGATAACGAGTCGTAATATTTAACTTCGCTCAAAGGTACTTAGGGAGGTATTCGCTATGACGTATGATCGTACTTATTGGCGCGATGAGGTGTTCAAACGAATTACGGAGGAAGAACTAACGAAGCTCATATTGGAGCTTTGCAATATTCCGAGTCCTTACGGCTTCGAGAAGGAAGCTGGAGACTACGTCTATAACTGGATGAAGCATGAAGGCTTTGCCCCACGCAGGGTGGGCTTGTCGGAAGAGCGCTTTAATGTTGTCGGCAAGCTTAAAGGAGCTGGCGGAGGAAAGAGCTTACTGTATTCCAGTCATCTTGACACAGCTGGGCCGAGCGGCTCTTCACTAGATTCCTGGATGTATCGGGATTTAGAAAATCCCTTCTGGCATAGTGCGTGGTTGGAGAATGGAATTTTCTATGGGCAGGGTGTCGAGAACGACAAAGGTCCGATGGCTTGTTTTCTTCTGGCGGCCAAAGCGATCAAAGAAGCTGGAGTCCCCCTGCTAGGCGATCTCTATTTAACAGCGTGTCCGGGAGAGATGGGGCAAGAGCCTGTTGATGAATTTAGCGGGTTATCCTATGTCAGCAAGGAGACCGGAGCCGAATATATGATGGTTCATGGTGGAATTATGGCAGACTATGGAGTGGCAGCGGAAGGAACGGATTTTGGCATCTCCTGGGTTGAGGCAGGCAAAGCATTTTTCAAGATAACCATTCAAGGCAAGGGCATCTATACACCGGTCATTCGTCATACGACTCAATTAAATGAACATCTAAATCCGATTGTCAAAGCGGCAGCCCTAATTCCTAATTTAACGAAGTGGGCTATGGAATACGAAGAGAAATATACCCGAGTTTATCGGGGAGGTACAATTATTCCAAAGGTTCAGATTGGTGCGATTAAAGGCGGCCATCCCCATTTTATCATTGGGGGTAGCGATACTTGTACGTTGTACCTGGATTGCAGAATCCTTCCTGGAATGGTTCCGGCAGAGGTGGCGGAGCAGCTTCGTTCCGTAGTGGTCGATTCTGGCGTAGAAGCGGAAGTGGAGCTATTCCTTTTCCGTCAAGGGTATGAAGCCGACTTCCGGCAAGTTACACCCTTTGTTGATATCATTAAAGAAAGTCATCAGGGAGTATTCGCCAATGAACTGAAGATGTCCGCTCCAGTGTTCTCCAGTATGTGGCGCGACCACAGCGTGTTTAACGAATATGGAGTTCCATCCGTAACCTATGGACCCTCAAGGCAGACGCCATCTTTAGTCGAATTGATGCGTTGTGCGCAATCCTACGCATCGATTGCGCTTGACGTCTGTATGCAATCTAGAGGATGAGGTAGTCAGTCATATTCATCTAGGTTCATCAAGGAATGCAGAAACCCTGACGGGTTCCGTCAGGGTTTCATTGTCGACTGAAAATATAGAAGTTTTCATACACCGCATCGAACGGTTTTGATTCCATGAGTGTTGCGCGGTGATAGCTGGAGTACGAAAGCCTACGAGAACATCCTGTTCGCGTGTTTGGGTACATCCCCCATTTCACTTATCCTTTGCCGGACGAGATCGATACTGTTATTGTTAATGAATTGATAGAATAAGAGGTGGGGAGTGGAGGGGAATTAAGATGAACTTACAACAATTCTATGAAGGCATACAGTTGGATACACATGCCCGGCAGATTATCGATCAGTATCAAATGGATGACAGCTTATACTTAAGTTACAAACAGCATTTTTACAATGACAGACAAGCCTTTTTTGAACGTGTAAAGCAAGTTGAGGGATTTAGGCAATTATTTTTATATTTATTCGTAAAACTTTCTGTCGACGCCTACGAAGAATATCAATTACGGGGCATAGAGGATCACATCTACTTTGATACTTTTTCAGACATTCAGCTGTGGTGCATGAATTGCTTGCGAGATTTCGGTGAATATGGCATTGAGGAATGTCACTGGCTGCAGGAGCACGTTCAGCTTCGATTGTTCAAATTGGGAAGATTACAGTTTCAACCTTATGCGATTGATCGGGATGTCGAACTGAATAGTAAAAAGATATCTAAAAATCAAGTTGTCCTTAATGTTCATATTCCAGCCGGAGAACCGCTCGATCTTCAGAAGGTAGAGGAATCCTTTGATCAAGCCAGCAGATTTTTCAGAGGGATCAACCCGGTTTTTATATGCTACTCTTGGCTGCTCTACCCTAAATTATCCGATATTTTATCTTCAAGCTCTAACATTCTACGGTTTCAACACATTTTCCACGTGGATAAAGTCGATCACGACGTAAGAGACGCCGAGCGATTCATCTTTAACAAGACATTAGCCGAGCCGCAACAATACGCAGAACACACTTCTTTACAACGGAACGCGAAAGCCTATCTGATGGCGGGCAATAAGTTGGGTAACGGCTACGGCATTAAAATACTTTAATCCTTTACAGTAAGGTCATCCCTTTAAATGTTGGATGGCTCAGTGACTTCAACTATTGTGATTGAGTAAGCTCGCATTCCAACAGGAGCTCCAAATACGAAAGCCGATGAGACTTCGCTTGAACAGCGTTCATCGGCTTTATTCTTATCATTGTCCGTTCACCGCTTCGCCTTATAAAACTCATGGTAAAGCTTCATCAACGCCCTCTTTTCGATACGAGACACATAGCTCCGACTAATCCCCAGCTCTCTAGCAATCTCACGTTGTGTCCGTTCATCTCCGCCACCATCCAAGCCGAACCGCCCCCGAATGACCTCTTGCTCACGCTCATCAAGAATATCGAGATTGCGATAAATTTTACTTTTCTCGATCTTCAACTGGACTTGCTCCACGACATCGTCGGGCTCCGAGCCAAGTATATCCTGCAATGTAATTTCGTTACCTTCCTTATCCGTACCTATAGGGTCATGCAAAGAAACGTCTTTCCGTGTTTTCTTCAGTGAACGTAAATGCATGAGGATCTCATTCTCAATACATCTAGCTGCGAATGTGGCTAGCTTGGTGCCTTTACCAGTTTGGAAGCTTTCGATCGCTTTAATGAGCCCGATCGTTCCGATTGAGATGAGGTCTTCCAAATCCTCTCCAGTGTTATCGAATTTCTTGACAATATGGGCAACCAATCGCAGATTGTGCTCTATGAGCAGGTTGCGGGAAACGGGGTTACCCTCCGCTAGCCGTTGCAGATGCAGCGCCTCTTCTTCATCGGCTAATGGCTGGGGGAACGCATTGTTTTTAACATAGGAGACAAGTAGGGACAATTGCTTCAAGAACAGGGCTATCGATGTGATTAAACCAGGCACGGGAAGGCCACCTCCGTTAGTGGATTCGGCTTGCGGGAAGAGAAGCATTACCATTGTATGTGGGTATTTGCCTATCCGTGCATGTACTGCACTTTAAAGTGAAGCATTTCATGAAGCTGGCATAATCCGGCATGCGACTAAATTTAAATTGCGGTTTAGGGTAAAGAAAATGGAATAATATCCGACACAATGTGACATTTTTTACAATGTTATTCCTGTGATCATGTTATTTTTTGAGGGATGGAAAGATGTGACAATCTTCACATTTCACTCACAAAAATGAGAGTAAGATGAAGCTATTAAGATCAACTTGACATCCAAACTGCAGCGAAGGAGAAAGGGTTAAAACATGGAAAAAGACATGCAAACCATTTACCAATCCGTGTTAAGCCGTGGATTCAGCCGTCGTGATTTTCTTAAAATGTGCGCAGTGCTCACTGCTTCAATCGGATTGGACTATTCCCAGAACAGCGAAGTCGTTAAGGCTATGGAAGTTAGCAAGAGAGTACCCGTAATTTGGCTTCAATTGCAGGATTGCACGGGTTGCTCGGAATCTTTTATACGGTCCTCGCACCCTAAGATTGAAAGCGTTTTATTTAATATGATTTCACTAGAGTATACAGAAGCCTTATCTGCTGCATCGGGTCATCAGATCGAGGAAGCTAGGAAGCACGTAATCGAGAATTATCCAGGAGAATATATTCTGGCTGTTGAGGGCAGTATCCCTATGCATGATGAGTACTTAATGATTGGCGGAGTATCAGCAAAGCAAACCTTGCTCGAAACCGCGAAGCATGCGAAAGCGATCTTAGCTTATGGAAGCTGCTCCTCTTGGGGAGGCATTCCTGCTGCTTATCCTAATCCAACCGGTGCCAAGCCGATTACGGATATTATTAAGGATAAACCGATCGTTCGAGTACCTGGCTGCCCACCGATTGCGGAAGTCATGACGGGGGTTATTGCACATTTAATAACATTTGGCACAGTTCCTGAGCTCGATCATCACGGTCGACCAAAAGCGTTCTACAGACACCGTATTCATGATAAATGTAACCGCCGCGCGTTTTTCGATTCGGGGCTCTTTGTTGAGTCGTTCGACGATGAAGGAGCGAAGCAAGGCTATTGTCTATATAAGGTAGGCTGCAAAGGGCCAACGACATACAATTCCTGTGCAGAGATGCGCTGGAACGGCGGTGTTAGCTACCCTATCCAATCCGGTAATCCATGTATCGGATGTTCGGAAAGTAATTTCTGGGACAACGGTCCCTTCTATACACGAATGGCCAAAATTCCGGGAACGCAGACGACGATTAATCCTGAAGTGGTGGGAGCAGGTGTCATAGGGGCTACGGTTGCCGGTATTGCCGTGCATGCTGCCGTGACTGCGGTTATGAACAAAAAAAGCGATAAAAGCAATAAAAAAGATAAAGTCGACACAAGCGATAAAGGCGAGAGCAGAGAAGAGGACAAATAAATGGCTGAACGTATCGTAATTGATCCCGTAACTAGAATTGAAGGACATCTACGCATTGAAGCGGAAATGCACAACGGCGTCATCCAAGATGCATTCAGCTCAGGAACCGCTATACGGGGCTTGGAGCTGATCGTGCAAAATCGTGATCCGCGCGATGTATGGGCATATGTGCAAAGAATATGCGGAGTTTGTACTTCAACACATGCGCTTGCAGCCATTCGGTCTGTTGAGGATGCATTAGATATCAAAGTTCCGAGAAACGCACATTTGATTCGCGATCTAATGAATGCCGCAGTTATGCTGCATGATCATGTTGTTCATTTCTATCATCTGCATGCCTTTGATTGGGTTGATGTGCTGAATGCTCTGCAAGCTGACCCTAAACAAACGAGTACGATTGCACAGTCGATCTCGAATTGGCCTAAATCTTCACCGGGTTATTTCAAGGAAGTACAGCAAAAGGTTAAAAACATTGTGGATAGCGGACAGCTGGGTATTTTTGCGAACGGCTATTGGGGACATAAGGAATATAAGCTGCCGCCAGAAGTGAATCTGTTAGCGGTTGCTCATTATTTGGAAGCGCTGGATTGGCAGAAGGAAATCGTGAAAGTACAAACGATTTTCGGAGGTAAAAATCCGCATCCACATTACGTGGTGGGCGGAATGGCGACGCCTCTGGACATTAACAGTGACAATGGAATTCACGCTGAGCGGTTGTCTCATGTGTCACAGCTGATTGACGAAGCGATGGTTTTCGTTAACGAGGTGTATATTCCTGACGTGATGGCGATTGGCTCCTTCTACAAGGATTGGACCTATGGAGGGGGATTAAACAACTACTTAAGCTATGGTGATTTCTCAACGGGTGATATTAGAGATGTGAACCTGTACCGTATGCCTAGAGGTGTCATTCTGAATGGCGATTTAAGCAATGTAATGGATGTTAATCCGAAGGATCCTGATCAGGTGAAGGAATTTATCGACCATTCCTGGTACACGTACGACGGACAAGCTTCCGGTGGTAAGCATCCATGGGAAGGTGAAACGAACCTAAACTATACCGGACCTAAGGGCTCGTACTCAACGCTAAATACAGCAGACAAATACAGCTGGATTAAATCCCCTAGGTGGAAGGAACAGTCCATGGAGACAGGGCCGCTAGCTAGGATGATTATCGGGTATGCTGCGAAGAAACCAGAGTATATTGAATCAGTCGATAGTGCCTTAAGTAAGTTAGGACTGCCGTTCGCGGCTTTACAATCCGCCTTGGGACGTACACTTGCACGCGCTTTGGAAGCGGGTCTAGTCAGTAAATGGATGCGTGATGATATGGATTCGCTCATTCAGAACATCCGTAATGGCGATCAAGTGACCTTTAATAACTCAAAGTGGGACCCTTCCACATGGCCAGCCCAATCGAAGGGTGTCGGCTGGATCGAGGCACCTCGTGGAGCACTTGGTCATTGGATTCGCATCGAGGATGGGAAGACAAAGAACTATCAGGCTGTCGTACCGACCACATGGAATGCTTCGCCTCGTGATCACAAAAACCAGATTGGCGCGTATGAAGCGGCCTTGAAGGGGACACCGATTGCTGATCCCGAGAACCCATTAGAAATATTAAGAATCGTGCACTCGTTCGATCCTTGCCTAGCTTGCGCGGTTCATCTCACTGACTTGCACAATGATCAAATGACTGAAATTCGGATTGGATAGGAGATGCGGTAATGTCTATCCCTGTTGAGAAGAGTAAGCACGAACATCCCGAAACCCGCATAGCGGCAAAGGAAAGACGCCCCGTCCGTACTAGGGAAGATGGCAAAGCGTATATCAAAGTGTACGTATGGGAGCTACCCGTGCGTATCTTTCATTGGATCAACGCGGCGACCATCCTAGTGATGATCGTGACAGGCATCTACATCGGTAAGCCCTTTCTCGGTCCACTCGTTCATGAGGACGCCACTGCCTTCCTGATGGGGTGGGTGCGGTATATTCACTTTTTCGCGGCATTCGTATTTACGGCAAATCTCTTAGCTCGCTGGTACTGGGTATTCAAAGGGAACAAATATGCAACATCTAACCCCGCTCAAAAGGCATTCTGGGTGGAGACCTGGCAAACAGCCAAGTTCTATTTGTTCCTTCGAAATAAGAAACCGCATTATACGGGGCATAATCCACTCGCTCAATTAAGCTATTGGATCTTTATTGGGGTCGGATCGATTCTTGCCATGCTCACCGGATATTATTTATTTTTCGAACCTCAGCCTGAATCGTTATTTGGACGAATGTTCTCCTGGGTTCCGATGATTTTCGGGGATAGCTTTATGATTCGCTCCTGGCATCATTTGGTTGCATGGGGATTTATCGTGTTTATAGTCGTCCACATTTATATGGCATTTCGGGAGGATTGGATGGAGCGAAATGGAACGATGAGCTCAATCTTTACGGGATATAAATCTGAGAAGAAGTTGAAGGGTAAACAACATGATGATGAGTCTACAAAAGAATAGGATTCCCGTGCAGATCACTGTCATTGGCATCGGAAACACACTGTACAGCGATGAAGGTGTAGGCATTCACGTGCTCCCACTGCTGGAAGAACGGATGCAACACTATAAGAATGTGGAAATTATCGAAGGGGCGACGGACGGTATGCGGCTGCTTGGTCCTGTCGAAGACACCGATCATCTGATCATCCTTGATGCGATAAACGGGGGCGAGGCTCCTGGTACGATCTACAGTGTATACGATGAAGCCATTCCCGCCTTTTACGGAATTAAGATGTCTGTTCATCAAGTTGGATTTCAGGAAGTGCTCTTCGCTTCGCGGATAAGGGAGAGAGTCCCTGCGCATATGGCGATGTTCGGCGTTCAGCCAGCTAGCCTAGAATTTGGTATTGGGTTGTCTGAGACAGTCTCGTCTACGCTAGATGCCTTGGTCGATCGGATCGAAGATCAAGTACGGAAATGGACGGTTAGTGATGAATAGACGGGACTTTTTGAAAAGTGCTTTCGCTAATACGTTTAAAGAAATCATTTCTCCCCTTATTGAAAGGGATATTGAGAAGCTAGATCAAGTCGCGGAAACGTTCAGCGGCACACGTTATTACCGTATCTCCTATCCCAAAGCAGGTACCTTGTTCGATGAGGTTACGGTTCAAATGGAGCCGTTGATCGTGATGCATGGCGACAACCGTTATTATGCATTAAGTAAAAAGTGTCCGGGCTGTGGGCAGCTGCTGAATTATTTGGCTTACCAGCGTAGCTTTAAGTGTTTTTCGTGCGATCGTGAAGCTACACTGTCCTCGCCAGAATCTTTCGAATCGTTTCCGACGAAAATTGAAGACGGTCATCTGCATGTCGGCATCCCGTCCAAAGAGGTCCCTTATGCATGAACTGGCGCTGATGGGTGATATTTTGAACTTGGTTGAGAAAGACGCGAAGCAAAGAGGGTTTGATTCTGTAACCGGCATTACATTATTGGTTGGCATTCTAAGCAACGCGATGCCTGACGCTCTGGGAATGGCTTTTGACATGTACAAGGCGCAGCGAATGACGATGCTGACAGAGGATGCCGCGTTGGAAATGTTGATCGAGGAAGCGAGAGCATCCTGTCCGCATTGCCAGACCACTTATACGCCAACACATCGGATCGCGATATGTCCAGATTGTTCGCTACCAGGGGGGCAGTTAACGACTGGTCAATCGTTTCAAGTGAAGTCATACGAGGGGAGCTAAATGAAATGAATATTACGCTGAACGAGGAAGTTTTGAAAGACAACAACACGGCAGCAGCGTATAACCGTGACCATTTTCGCAATAGCGGGACACTCGTCATCAATGTAATGAGCTCTCCCGGAGCGGGCAAAACAACGCTACTAGAGGCTACAGTGAGAGAACTTTCGAATCGTTATCGGATTGGGGTAATTGAAGGCGATCTAGCAACGGAAATGGACGCGGACCGCATACGTGCAGTTGGAGCGCAGGCGGTTCAGATCAACACACATGGCGGATGTCATCTCGATGCACGAATGGTCGCCAAGACGCTGCCCGAGTTTCAAATGGATGAGTTGGATTTGCTGTTCATCGAGAATGTTGGCAACCTTGTATGTCCGTCGGGCTATGACTTAGGGCAGCATCATAAAATCGCGGTGCTCAGCATCCCGGAAGGCAACGACAAAATTCCTAAGTATCCCACCATGTTTATGCGTACCGAGCTGGTGCTGCTGAACAAGATAGATCTGCTACCTTATTTGGATTTCAGTGTTGAACAAGCGCTCAAGGATTTGGAAGCCATTCAGCCGAAATCAGCTCTAATGCCAATATCAGCCAGAACGAATGAAGGAATGGAGCAATGGTATGCATGGATCGACAACGCCTATCGGGCCATGAAGGAAGCGTAATAATCGTCGTAAAAGGAAGAGTGCAAGGTGTCGGGTTCAGGCCGTTCCTCTATTTATTAGCGGAAGAGTACCAGATTCGAGGTGGAGTGCGGAACAGCCAGGATGGTGTCGAAGTCATGGCGGAAGGCTCCGCTTCGAATTTGGACCAGTTCATCGAAGCCATTCAGAACCGTTCTCCGGGCTTAGCGAGAGTGGATGAACTCAAGGTGACTGAGGTTCCCTCGGTCGGATATGAGACATTCATGATCCTAAGCTCTGATTCGATTCGCGCAACATCGCTGTCTATTTCACCGGACATAGCGGTATGTGAGCATTGCTTGCGAGAAATGAGAAATCCAAGCAGCCGCTTTTATCGCTATCCGTTTATCAATTGTACGCAATGTGGACCTCGATACAGCATTATTCGCGATCTCCCTTATGATCGCTCATCGACTTCAATGAGTACGTTCGAATGGTGTGACGACTGTCGAATCGATTATGGTGATGTTCGGAATAGACGGTTTCACGCCCAGCCGATCGCTTGTGCGAAATGTGGACCAAAGCTGAAGCTCATTGATGGGAGCGGGAACGAACTAGCTTGTCAAAATGATGCGATTGCCCTGGCTAAGAAGCGACTCAAGGAAGGTGCCATTGTTGCTGTTAAAGGCATAGGAGGTTACCACTTGGCTTGTGATGCTCTAAGCAGTTCTGCAGTTGGTCGCATCCGGCTGCGGAAAAGACGGCTGAACCGCCCACTTGCGGTGATGGCGAGCTCGGTTACGATCTGTGAATTGATCGGCGACCTCTCAGACAAAGAGAAAGAGTTGCTGACTTCGTCGCAACGGCCTATCGTCGTTACCCGATTTTCTAATCAACTGCTCCTACCTGAAGAAATTGCACCGAATATGAGGAGCATCGGTTTGATGCTACCCTATACACCCTTACATTACATGTTGTTAGAAGACGAGGACCTACCCTTTTTAATTATGACTAGCGCGAATTCATCTGGTTTCCCCATCTTATATAAGGATGAGGAAGCTTTAACATTTCTATCGACGGTTGCGGACTATGTCCTCACACATGATAGAGAAATCGTTCATCCGATCGAGGATACCGTTGTCCAGTGGAAGGGAAATAAACTCGACTTCCTGCGTCGAGGTCGTGGCTTTGTACCGGATCCTATTGAAGCCATGGCAGAGTTGGAGGGAATCGTCGCTCTCGGCGGCCAACAGAAGAGTGTTATGGCTATGGGACGGGGGAAGGGAATAATTGTTGGCCCTCCTAACGGTGATCTAGGCTCTCTAGAGATGGAAACACACGGACAGGAGCAATACCGGCAACTGTCAGGGCTGCTTAGTGTTACCGCTGATACAATAGCTGCCGATATGCATCCGAGGTATTCATCACGAGCCTTAGTGTCCGATTCCTATCGTACTGCAGAATACGTGAGCGTGCAGCATCATCATGCGCATCATGTCTCATGCATGACTGACAACGGATTGAATGAAAGCTGCTATGGGCTGATCTTAGATGGAACCGGCTATGGGTTGGACGGCTGCATCTGGGGCTTCGAGCTGCTCTATGGAGACGGCAGTGGCTTCGAGAGGCTTGGACATTTACGATATACGCCATTACCAGGCGGAGAAGCAAGTGTGAAGCAGCCTTGGCGTAATGCTGCGGCAATGGTTATGGCTTTACTTCCGAGAAGCGGAGTAAGCAAGGTGTTTAATCGTTATCCGAACTATCGTTATGAGATCGGCTTAATCCGCGCGATGATGAAGAAGAAAGTAAATGCACCTATGGCAGGAACGTGTGGAAGATTATTTGATGCGGTTAGCTCATTGCTTGGAATATGCGACGTTTCGACTTATGAAGGGGAAGCGGCGATCTTATTATCGGAGCTCGTTTCCTTCTACGAGGGCAAAGCGCCTCGACCTTACCCGTACTCGATACGGAATGCAGGTTCTCTCCAGGAGATCAACTTTTCTCGAATGTTCAAGGAAATGCTGAGCAATATCGAGAGGGGCATTTCTGTTGAAGCTATCGCGCTGCGGTTTCATGAAACAGTGGCGGATGCGGCAGTCAGATTACTTATCTATGCACATAGAGAGAACCCCGAACGGCGTAAAGAAGTTGTGCTCTCTGGTGGAAGCTTTCATAATCGACGATTATCCGATCGGATTAGATCCAAGCTGGAAGATGCGGGCTTTAAGGCGTTTTTCCATGAGCGGGTTCCCTGTGATGATGGAGGTCTGGCACTAGGACAGCTCATTGTAGCCTCGAAGGCTTCTGCGAGAAAAAAGAAATGAAGGGAGAGAAGGTCCATGTGTGTAGGTGTACCTGCGCAAGTGATTGAGATCGACAAATATTCCGCTGTTGTAGATGTCATGGGATCGCAGATGAACATTGGCATTATCTTTGTTCCAGAAGTTCAAATCGGGCAGTTCGTAATCGTTCACGCTGGGCAAGCCTTATCTATTATAGATGAGGACTTTGCTCATGAAAGTTTGGAAGAATGGAGGCGGTTGATCGATGCTAGAGCTGCTGAAGGAGCTTCATAGCCCTAAGTTAAGCCAAGCCTTATTGGGAGAAGTCATTACGCTCGCTGATGCTTTCACTCATAAATTTAACCGTAAGCCGGTGTTTATGGAAGTTTGCGGATCACATACGATGGCGCTTGCCCGTACCGGGTTAAAGACAAGATTGAAAGGGCACCTGACTCTCGTATCCGGTCCCGGCTGTCCCGTTTGCGTGACGGATCAGAAGTCTATTGACAGTATGATCGCACTTGCAGAAGGGGACAACCGAATTATTTGCACATTCGGCGATATGATGAGGGTGCCGGGAAGCCGGAAAACCCTTATGGACGCGAAGACGGAAGGTAAAGACGTTAGGGTCGTCTATGCGCCGACGGACGCAATTGGCATCGCGGAGAAGCATCCAGATAAAGAGGTCATTTTTCTAGGAATTGGCTTCGAGACAACGATACCTATCTTAGCGGTAGTTTTGAAGGAGGCTAACGAGCGGAAGCTAACCAACTTCTCCATGTGGGTGACGACTAAGCTCATTGAGCCTATTCTTCGTTACTTGTTAGATAGCGGTGAAGTGAAGATAGACGGCTTCTTACTTCCAGGTCACGTTTCTATGATCTTAGGTACGGAGCATTATGAATATTTAGCTCAGGAGTACGGGGTAGCTGGCGTGATCAGCGGTTTTGAACCTGTGCAAATGGCTAGCAGCATCTATCACTTGCTCAAGCTCGCGCTCAACGGGGAAGCCGAGATTGTCAACGATCTTAGCAGCATCGTCGGAGCGAATGGAAATCCCGTTGCTCAGCGTTTAATGCAGACGTATTTCAACCCATGTGATGAGGAATGGCGCGGGATTGGCAGCATTCCGAACAGTGGGTTAGATATTCGCGAACAATACAATCATTTGGACGCCAAGCTCAAATTCGAAATACCAGCTATCGAGGTGCGCAAAACCAAATGTCGTTGCGGGGAAGTGATACGTGGTCTGATTTCACCACCCGAGTGCCGCTTGTTCGGTGCAGCTTGCACGCCTGTACAACCTGTTGGGCCTTGCATGGTGTCGACAGAAGGAACATGTGCTGCTCATTATGCCTATACGAGGGAGGATTAGCAATTATGAACGGCAGAATTACGCTCGCTCATGGTGACGGTGGAGAGCTGTCACACCGGTTAATTCAAGAAGTGTTTGTTGCTGCTTTCGGTGATCCTTCCGCCCCGATGATGGACGCATCAGTTCAACTCGTGCCAGTATACAAGCTTGCCGTATCTACGGACAGTTTCGTCGTGAAGCCGATCTTTTTCCCAGGTGGAAATATTGGGAAGCTATCTGTTGCCGGAACCGTGAATGATCTTATCGTTAGTGGTGCTAAGCCATTATTTTTGACTTGTGGATTCATTATTGAAGAGGGCTTTCCTTTGAAGGATTTGAATATCATCGTACAATCGATGGCAGAGGAAGCGGCTAAATCAAACGTAAATATCGTCGCTGGAGATACGAAGGTAGTCGAGAGAGGCGCTTGCGACGGAATCTATATTAATACTACTGGGATAGGCTCTCTTATCGAGAAAAGTCAACCAAAGATCTCCGGAATAACCGAAGGAGATAGCGTCATTGTCACTGGAACGATTGGTGATCATGGTATAGCAATTATTTCTGCAAGGAACGAGTTAGGCTTGCAGGCGGACGTTCAATCGGACTGTGCTTCCTTGTCAGTTATGCTTGAGGATGCGCTATCCAGCGCAACGACAATCCGCATTATGCGAGATCCGACACGTGGTGGCTTGGCAACTTCACTAGTTGAGATATGCGAGGATTTTGACATCACTCTGGAGCTGGATGAAGAGGAGATTCCTGTTCGACCGGACGTACAGGGTGCTTGTGAGCTACTTGGCTTCGAGCCCATCTATTTGGCGAATGAAGGTAAGGCTGTTATCATCGTCGGACGCGAGGAGGAAGCTAAGCTGCTGGATGTGCTTCGACGTCATCCCGAAGGAGCGAACGCTGCCGTTATCGGCCGTGTGTCCGGAACGGGTAAAGGGCAACTGCTCATTAAAACGGTATTCGGATCAACACGCAGACTTCATCGGTTGTCAGGAATACTGCTTCCGCGAATTTGTTAATGACATGACACACATCGGATAAAAGGATAAAACAACATTAGAATGATAATAGGCACGGGAAGGCTACCTCCATAGGGAGAATGCCTAACTGTGCCTATTAGAATTTTACTACAAGCTTCCTATTTTCAAAAAATACACAGGGCGGAATGATTTGTCGAATGATAATGCCCAGCAGTGGGAAATAATGAACGAACAAGCTTAGAAGTTATTTCCCCTGGAGGTGTTTTCTGTGGCAGTGAAAAGTACCGGCCGCGGATCGCGAGCATACAAGCCTGTATCTATGTCGTCTAAAGAGTATCAAGCATTTGCCAAATCGCGAGAGCCTTCGCGTTCCGTATGGACCAATTGTCTCAAGGCCTTCTTAGTAGGAGGTATCATTTGCGCTATTGGTCAGGGGGTTACGCAATTTTTCGTGGCCGTGTTTCATATGACCTCCAAAGAAGCCGGAAATCCGACCGTTGCGATTATGATTTTACTTGCTGTCATTCTGACTAGCTTAGGTGTGTATGACAAGATCGCTCAGTGGGCGGGGGCTGGAAGCGCCGTTCCGGTAACTGGATTCGCCAATTCCATGTGTTCCGCAGCGATCGAGCATCGCAGTGAAGGCTTGGTGCTGGGGGTCGGAGGAAATATGTTCAAGCTAGCCGGCTCAGTTATCGTATTTGGTGTTGTAGCTGCATTCGTTGTGGGGATTATCTACTGGGTATTCGGGATCGGGGCATGGCATGATATTACAGGGTAAGCGAACGTGGGTTTATGACAATCCTCCGGTTATCATCGGAACAGGAACAGTCGTAGGTCCGGATGAAGGTCAAGGCCCGCTTGCTTCCGAGTTTGATTTGGTTCATCCAGACTTGGAAGTCGGTCAATCGACCTGGGAAAAATCCGAAAAGGTGCTGCTTGAGCAAGCTTCTGATATCGCATTGCAGCATGCGAAGCTTACGAAGGATCAGCTTAACTTCTACGTCGGCGGAGATTTGATGAACCAAATTGTGAGTAATTCATTTGCCGCCCGCACATTAGGTGCTCCTTACATCGGGGTGTTCGGAGCTTGCTCCACTTCGATGGAATCACTCGCTATCGCTTCACTAATTGTAGGCTCTGGTGCTGGAGAGTATGTGATGGCGGGCACGTGCAGTCATAATTGTACGGCGGAGAAGCAATTTCGCTATCCGACGGAATACGGTTCGCAGAAGCCTCCAACTGCCCAATATACGGTTACGGGTGCGGGAGCCTCCGTTGTTAGTCGAGAGGGAAAGGGACCTATTGTGACCGCATCCACGATGGGCAAGATTATGGATCTTGGTATTAAAGACCCATTTAATATGGGAGCAGCTATGGCGCCAGCGGCGGTTGATACGATCCAAGGCCATCTTGAGGATACAGGAAGAGAGCCTGGCTATTATGATCTTATTGTTACTGGGGACTTGGCGGGCGTTGGGCATCCGATCGCGACAGAGATGTTGCGAAGAAATGGCGTACCGATCGAGCAGACACAGTTTGCTGACTGTGGGCTCATGATCTATGACGTGAGTAAGCAGAAAGTACAAGCCGGGGGAAGCGGATGTGCATGCTCAGCAGTCGTAACTTATGGTCATTTACTCAAAAAGATACAAAGCGGACAATTACGACGAATTCTCGTTGTGGCAACAGGAGCATTGCTCAGTCCATTATCATACCAACAGGGTGAAAGTATCCCGTGTGTGGCCCATGCAGTTGCCATAGAAGCACAAAATTCAGGGAAATAAAGGGGGGGTCAGCATGATGGCTTATGTATGGGCATTTGTTGTTGGAGGTGCGATCTGTGTGGTAGGGCAACTCTTATTCGATGTAGTGAAGCTTACTCCAGCACATACGATGTCATTGTTAGTCGTTATCGGGGCAGTGTTGGATGCTGTTGGCTGGTATGATCCGCTTGTAGATTTCGCGGGGGCGGGGGCTACGGTTCCTATAACTAGCTTTGGCAATGCTCTCGTGCATGGTGCTTTGACAGAGCTACAAACAGACGGATGGATAGGAGTTATTACAGGCATATTTAGCGTAACGAGCGCAGGAATTTCAGCGGCGATCGTATTCTCCTTTCTAGCTGCCTTAGTTGTTCGCCCTAAGGGTTAATTACCTGATGGGTAATATTCTAGAACTGCGAACAGCCAGACCCGATCGGGTTTGGCTGTTTCTCTATTGTTTTTTGGAAAAAACTAAAATTTACGATCGCATCCAAATTCCGGTATAATGATAGGAGGACTATATAAAAACATAAACATCAAAGTAGATTCCATAGGAGGAACGGGAATGGATCATCATGCCGCGATGCAACTACTAGATCAAATAAGACACAATATGGAATCGTGTATTTACGGGAAAAAGGAAGAAATCGCATTAATGCTTACAGCAATGCTTGCAGGTGGACATGTACTCATTGAAGATGTACCTGGTACGGGTAAAACACAAATGGTAAAGGCACTGGCCCTATCGATTGGCGGCGTGTTCCATCGCATTCAATGTAATCCGGATTTATTACCTACAGATATTACAGGAGTATCGATTTACCATCCTAAGCTGGAACAGTTCGTATTTAGACCAGGTCCAGTTATGGCCAATCTATTACTCGCTGATGAGATTAATCGTGCGACAACGAAGACACAATCCGCTCTATTAGAGGCTATGGAAGAGAGAAGAGTTTCCGTAGACGGAGAAACTCACATTCTCCCTCACCCATTTATGTTGTTCGCCACGCAAAACCCGATAGAATTTGAAGGAACATATAGCTTGCCTGAAGCACAATTGGATCGTTTTTTGATGAAAATTAAATTGGGTTATCCGGATGAAATATCCGAGAAGCGACTCATTTTGGAGCCTGGAGCAAGTCGATCTGCTGAATCGTTAAAGGCGGTTGCAACTGTGGAGGATGTCGCCCAAATGCAACGATTAGCTGAAAACATTCATCTGGAAACGACTGTAGCAGACTACTTAATCGGTTTGATACGCGGTACACGTCAGCATTCTTCTATCTTACTTGGAGCGAGTCCGCGTGCGGCTGTTGCACTCGCTTCTGCAGCGAAAGCTTTTGCTTTCCTTAACCACCGCGCCTTTGTATTACCGGATGATGTGAAAGCGATGGCTCCACTTGTTCTTGGTCATAGGCTTCATTTACGTTCCGAAGCTCGGATGCAGGGAGTCACGACTGTGCAAATCCTGCAGGACGTATTGCGTCTTCTTCCGGTGCCCGTAGGGATGGAGCGATAATCATGTCGCGACTGCATTTCCCACGTGCCTGGTGGTTAAGCGCAATATTGTACATTACAGCTTTTTGTTACTTGTTGTTTCAAGGCGGAAAAACTTCACTCATGCTCTTCGCGATTCTTAATGTGCTGGGAATCTATTTAATGCTAGGCCGATGGAGTGGGATCGGAGGCGTTCAGGGCATTCGATTAGCTGAAACAGGAGAAGGGAAATCGACTTTTCTGACCGCAGGAATGAGATTGCAGGTTAAGCTGCGGATGCAAATTCCTGGGTTCTGGCCACTACCTTATATTATTGTTAGAGAAAAGCTTGTTCGTTCAACCGGAGGAGAAGCTCAGCTCTATGAAATGTCCTTCGTACCGGATTATCGACGCAGAGGCGAGGTTCATTTCGAGACCGCGCCTCTGCGGAGAGGCAGATATCATTTTCAGAAAACCGATTGCTCGACAAGAGATATTTTTGGATTGTTCGAGCATCGGGGCTCTTTTGCGGAACCGCTCCACATTCAGGTGTTGCCTCGTACTGTGGCACTTCGAGATTGGCGGTTGTTCAGACGTTCACAGCGGGGAGTTTTCCAGCATACCTTTACTTCACTTTGGGCAAGAGAAACAACGCAAATTGATGGGGTTAGGGAATATATTCATGGGGATCGACTTTCCCGGATTCATTGGAACGCAACAGCAAAGACTGGACATTGGAAATCGAAGGAATTCGAAAGAGAAGCTCTACCGCGTGTCGTATTCGTCCTAGACCGTAATGCCTCTTCCTATGCAACGACAGAGCAGTTTGAGCTGGCCATATCAGTGGCAGCATCCCTACTTGAATTAACGATTGCTAAGGGAATGCCTATTGGGTTTGTGTCTTCAGGTCAAGCCTCTTACTGGTACGGAGAAGGAAGATCACATGTTTCCAGAGATGAAGTTCTTCAGCATCTAGTTGATGTCGAAGCGGATGGTACTGAGCCTATGAGCGAGATACTCTGTCAAGTAGCGGAACGGTATGAACAAGGTATTCACATCGTCATGATCGGTTCTTCTACAGATAATCAACTGGTTGTGGCTATGAATAATCTCGAAAGTAAGCGCATGGTCCCTAGTGTTATTCATATTGCGGACAAACATCTTTCCGCAGAGGAGACGCTAAAGCTACGGAATTGGCAAATCATGTGTCAGTCCAAGCAATGGGAGTTTTGCTCGGTATCTCAATTGGATAAATTACCACAGGCCTTGGGGGTGGTAACAGGATGAAGATGAACATACCGGGACACTTTTGGCGTAGCCTAATTCTGGAGCGTATTCATAAGCTTCTGGTGATCTTTATCGTCCTTCAGTTAATTCAATGCTTTTCCGATTATTGGTGGGATGAAACCTATAGCATTGTATACGGGGTATTAACGGTTACTGCGATCACTGAATTGTTTATCTCACGGAAGCTCTGGCTACGGATCGGGCTACAGCTCCTTTCCATGATTGCAATGATTCGTTGGAATATTCCTATGGAATGGACAGGTTGGCCGGAAAGCTGGCGGAGCTGGGACAATGTACGTAGCTTCCTATCCTTTCACGCTGAGCAATTTCATCCTTTCGTTGCATTGGTGTTAGGTGTGTTACTAACTGTTCATGTGCTGGCTTGGTTTGGCTCGAAGCGCGTAGGAGCGATAGTTGTAATTGTGCTTTCAATTGCAACGATGGCTACGGTCGATTCCTTCTTCCCGCTTGAGCTGTGGCACAACATCGCTTGGGTGGTTACTGTTGGATTAGCTTGGCTTGTTGTCCTTCATTTAAGGCAGCTGCAGATACGTCACCCGGATAGCTGGGAGGCATTAGCGGAACGCCCACTAGATATTGTATTTCCTGCTATCCTCATCATTACAGTCGTACTTCTAGCTGGTATTTTCATGCCAAGAGCACCTGTTATCCTGGAGGATCCTTATACGATCTGGACGGAAGCGCAGGGACGTGAGGTGCCTGTATTCTCGGGAGAAGGTGGCGTGCAGAAGGTTAGTGTTTCTAGCAGCAAGGGCTCATCGCTGTCCGGTTATAGCAGGGATGATCGAAAAATTGGCGGTGGCTTTCAATTCGATTATTCTCCGGTGATGACCATTACCACCTCCATGCGTAGTTATTGGCGGGGAGAGACAAAATCTATCTACACAGGCAAAGGCTGGGGAGATACTAAAGGTCCCGAATTGGTCTCTGTGGCACTTGGCAATAAAGCCGCTGATCTTGAAATTGATCCCCCTCTCGCCGAAGGGGTAAAAACAGTCGAAGTCGTACAAACCGTAACCGTCGTAAGAAAAGATAAGCTATCCGTGCTCTTCGCTGCGGGCCCCCCGACATCTGTGTCCGAGCTCAAAAGCGTCAATGACAGCGGTTTGAAATGGAACAAAAAAGAGTGGGAGCTGCGCTTAAACAAACCCGCTCGAGTAGAATCGTATTCAGTTGTGTCAAAGGTTGCTTTACTTGATGAGCAAGCACTACGTGAGTTGCCTTCGCCAAATAAGAGTAGTATCGATCTCACTCCTTATTTACAATTGCCTGACAGCTTGCCTGAACGTGTTCGCGAGCTGGCTAAGGAACAAACGATTGGAATAACGAATGATTACGATCGTGCAAAGAAGCTTGAGCAATATCTTAAATCTACGTTCCCTTACACGAATACTCCGGATCTATCCAAGCAGACGAATGCAACAAAAGGAGATTTTGTGGATGCTTTCCTGTTTGAAATACAAGAAGGCTACTGCGATTATTTCTCTACATCGTTTGTTGTGATGGCGCGTTCGTTAGGGTTGCCAACAAGATGGGTTAAGGGCTATTCGACAGGATTTGATCCTGCTTCAATTGAGAGGGCTCGCTTTAACGGCCGTCCAGATGAACCAGATCCAACTGGAGCGGGTACGTATACTGTACGTAATGCAGATGCTCATTCCTGGGCTGAGGTGTATTTCGAAGGCTATGGTTGGATGCCTTTCGAACCGACCTCTGGCTTTTCTGTACCGCAGCCTACGCCGGAAGGCGAAGTTATACAGCCTGATGTAGATATTGCTGCTAATGGCACTCCTGATGAGGAGATTACAACACCAACTAGTAACAATTGGACTGTCCCAGTCGTCACTATCGGTATTGTTCTTATTCTTGCAGTCTTATTATTTATCGCCTATCGGAGTAGAGGTGTTCATCAGCTATGGAGTCGGTTTCGAAACCGTGGCAATACACCTAATCAGAGGGTTGTACGTGAGATGGAAAGTTTATTATCTTTCCTCCGTCGTCAAGGGTTGCGTAGAGAAGCGAATGAGACGATGAGAGAAACCTTTACTCGCTGGAGCGCCAAGTTTTCCTCATTGAGAACCGAATTTGATGGCGCATTGACGACTTTCGAGCAAGCCCGTTACGGTCACGATAGTGGGAACAGTCAGCTTCTGCATGATTTTAACGAAGCAGCGGCTAAAATTCGCAAAGCATTATAGTTGAATTTAGGCGTTCTGTCAGCAGGTTGCATGTGCCTCCGTCCAAAGGGCGGAGGCATATGTTTTACTTGGGACGCTGGGGTATGGTATATTTTGAGGAAGATTAGCCGCTAATAGACAGGAGTTTTTTATTAAGATGTTCAAGCGTTTGCTTCCTGATCAACTTGTGAATACCGTATTTGATATTGATTTGGACGAGTTGAAGGCCCGAGGAGTCCGAGGTATCATAACGGATCTTGACAATACTTTAGTGAGTGCGCATACCCCGCTTGCCACCCCGCAGCTCATTGCGTGGCTGGATTTAGTAGAAGAACGGGGATTTAAGGTTGTCATTCTTTCCAATAACAATAAGACACGCGTGGGTCATTTTGCTGAGCCACTTGGCTTAACGTTTATACCTGCCGCACGCAAACCAGCAGGGGCTGCCTTTCACCGTGCGCTAAAGCTTATGGAGCTTACGCCAGAGCAAGCTGTCGTTGTGGGCGATCAGATGCTAACGGATGTATTAGGAGGACGTCGTGCTGGATTGCATACGATTTTGGTGACGCCTATTGCTCCACATGAGGAAGGTTGGGCGACGCAAATCAACAGGAGAATTGAGAAAATAGCCTTAGCTCGGCTTCGTAAAAAAGGGCTTTGGCCGGATAAGGGAGAACGCTAACATGACACAAGAGCAAATTAAGCCTCTTCGTTGTGCAGGATGCGGGATTCCGCTGCAGAACGAAGATCAGAATACACCGGGTTTCGTGCCCGCTGCTTCATTAGAAAAGGACCATGCGGTTTGTCAGCGTTGCTTCCGGATCAAAAATTACAGTGAAGCTTCCTCTGTTACCGTAGACCAGGATGAATTTTTGAAATTGCTTGGTGGAATTGCATCGACAGATAGTCTTGTCGTTCATATCGTCGATTTATTTGATTTTCAAGGCAGCTTAATTTCTGGCTTACAGCGTTTTGTCGGGAATAATCCGGTGCTTCTAGTCGTAAATAAGATCGACCTGCTCCCGCCGGTAACCAATTGGAATCGACTGCGGAACTGGGTGCAGAAGCAGGCACGTGAAGATGGACTTAAAGTAGTTGACGTCGTCCTGTGTAGCGCACGACGTAACATTGGGTTTGATCGTGTTGTTGAAGCTATAAATACGTACCGTCAGAATAAGGATGTATACGTAGTTGGAGCAACAAATGTAGGCAAGAGCACATTGATCAATCGGTTGATTTCGGATTATAGCGATTTGAAGCGTGAGCTCACGGTATCTCGTTACCCTGGAACGACTTTGGATGCTGTGCATATTCCTCTAGATGATGGCAAGAGCATTATCGATACACCAGGAATCGTATACGCATGGAGAATGTCGGAAATTATTCCGCGTAAGGACTTAACTGCGCTGCTTCCGGACAAACCTCTTAAGCCTTTAACTTATCAATTGAATGAAAAGCAAACGCTGTTTATCGGAGCCTTAGCTCGCTTGGATTTCTTAGAAGGAGAGCGCCAGTCCTTTACAGTGAATGTCTCCAGTGGTTTGACCGTTCATCGGACGAAGCTGGAGCGAGCGGACGAGCTTTACGAGCAGCATCGTGGGGTCATGTTAAGTCCTCCTAGCCAGGAGGATCTGGAAACATTCCCGGCTTGGACGAAGCATCGCCTAAGAATTCCTCCAAATTCGAAGCAAGATATATTCATCTCGGGACTCGGATGGATTCAGACGAATGGCAAGACGGGTGCAACTGTAGATGTACACGCACCACGTGGGATTAAAGTGATGCTAAGGGAAAGCATCCTGTAATCAGCAACCTTGTCGGGGAAGGAGGAAAGCTCTTAATGGATAGTCATACCTTAATGTTCGGGGTCATAGGCGACCCCATTCGTCATTCCAAATCCCCGGTTATGTTAAATCGGGCATTTCGGGAATCGGGTATAAACGGAGCCTATGCAGCATTTCATGTTACTCCAGATCAATTGCAGCAAGCCATTGCGGGAGTGCGTGGCTTGGGGTTCAGAGGATTAAACGTAACGATTCCGCACAAGATTGAAGTGATGGCGTTTCTTGATGAAATCAGCGATGGAGCGAAAGCTGCCGGAGCAGTCAATACGATTGTCAACGATAATGGGCGTCTCATCGGATATAATACAGACGGCATCGGATACGTCCGCTCCTTAAAGGAAGAGGCTGAGCCGAATCTGAATGGCAAAACCATCGTCGTACTTGGCGCTGGCGGCGCAGCGAGGGGCATCTTATGGGCTTTGGCACAAGAAAGTCCGGCAGCGATTCTGGTTGCTAATCGGACAGAATCTAAAGCCTCAGAGCTCGCTGCATCATTCTCACCTGATTATCGAATCTCAGCCATTCCTTGGAGTAATCTTCAAGAGGCATGTTCAACCGCGGATGTCGTCATTAATACAACGTCCGTGGGCATGTCTCCGAATGTAGCTGATCTACCACTTGATCCTTCTTGGCTCAAGCCTGGATCGGTAGCAAGCGACTTGATCTATAACCCGCTTAAGACCGCCTTCCTTCAGCAAGCCGAGCAACTCGGCTGTCGTATCCATGGCGGACTAGGTATGTTCATCTACCAAGGCGCTTACGCCTTTGAATATTGGACCGGCAAACCCGCCCCAGTATCCGCTATGCGTGAGGTTGTCTTGGCGTCGTTTAGCACTATATAAAGAGACAGAAACTTAGATGTTGAACTCATTGAGATTCTGAAAGGGGTGAAGGAAAAGGGATTGGCACGGAGAGTTTACGACCGCCTTTAAAATCGAGTTGTTACCACATAATAAATTCAAAAACAACTCGATTTTAACAGCGGCGGAGTGCCAACCCTTTTCTGCAACCCCGGTTTAGAGAACCTGAGGATCAATGCTATTTTCACAATAGAAAGCAGGAAAATAAATGTTAACAGGAAAACAAAAACGTCATCTCAGAGCACTAGCGCACCACTTAAACCCGATTTTCCAAGTCGGCAAAGGCGGTACTAACGACCACCTGGTTCGTCATATCGAAGAAGCCATCGAAGTACGCGAGCTCATTAAAATATCAGTACTGACGAACTGCTCAGATGATCCGCGTGAAATCGGCGCTGAGATTGCTGAGAAGTCCGGTTGCGAGCTCGTACAAGTTATTGGTAAAACGATTGTCCTTTACAAGGAATCCAAAGACCACAAGGAAATTGTGCTTCCCCGCAAATGACGAACGGAAGGCGGAAGCTTATGCGTAGAATCGGATTGCTCGGAGGAACCTTCGATCCCGTCCATAATGGTCACTTGATGGCCGCTCAAGCAGCACTTGAGGCTGCGAAGTTAGAGGAGGTCTGGTTTATCCCGACCCAATCGCCTCCACACAAGGCCCAGCCTAGTGCGGACAGCAGCTTGCGAGTCCAAATGCTTGAATTGGCCATTCATGGGAATCCTGCATTCCGGGTCGAGGATATCGAGCTACAGCGCGTGGGAACCTCTTATACGATTGAGACGGTAACTACCTTGCAGGAACAATACCCGGATGTGATGTTCTACTGGATAGTAGGTTCTGATATGGTAAAGGATCTGTCAAATTGGCGGAAAATCGATGAGCTTGCGGAGCGTGTGTCTTTTATCGGCTTAGAGAGACCCGGTCAACCCGCTGACAATTCCTTGCTGCCTTCTTTTATTAGACGTAAGCTACTAGGGGCTATGATGCCTGCAATGGGTATCTCATCTTCTGATATTAGGCGAAGGTTGAAAGAGGGACGCTCAATCCGATATATGCTTCCGGATTCGGTTATTGATTTCATTCAAAGGAATGATTTATATGAATCTTGAAAATTTAAGGGAAGCAACTCGCCAACAAATGCCGGAGAAGAGATGGAAGCACACCTTAGGGGTTGTGGAAACAGCCATTAAACTGGCAAAGCACTTCGACGGAGATGCGAATAAGGCTGAGCTTGCGGCATTATTGCACGATTACTCCAAAGCATGGGCGATCGATCGGATGGACGTTATCATTCGGGAGCAACAATTGCCGCAAGAGCTACTGGTATATGATAAGGAACTATGGCATGCGCATGTTGGCGCATGGGCTGTACAGTCGGAGCATGGGATAACGGATGAAGAGGTTCTAGATGCGATTCGCTATCATACCTCTGGACGTGAAAATATGACGAAGCTGGACAAAATCGTTTGTTTAGCGGATTATATAGAGCCGGGCAGAGATTTCCCTGGTGTGAGTAAAATCCGCGAACTCGCTAAACATAATGTGGAAGAAGCATTGATCGCCGCCTTTGATTCGACCATCGAATTGCTAATGGCGAGAGGTAAACGCATTTTTCCATTAACCGTACTGGCTCGGAATGATCTCATTGTTCAACTTAAACAATCGAAATAAATAGATAACGGAGGCTGAGACATGGCAGGAAGTTCAGAACAATTGTTGAAAGCGGTACTCGGTGCTGCTGAAGAGAAGAAAGCGCATGATGTCGTCGCTTTGAATTTGCAAGGAATATCACTTATCGCAGATTATTTCGTGATTTGTCACGGGAATTCGGATACTCAAGTATTGTCGATCGCTACTGAAATCCGCAAAAGTGCGGAGTTAATGGGTAAAAAGGTTCGGTTAGAAGGCATGGATACAGCTCGTTGGGTGCTTGTAGATATGGGCGATGTAGTTGCTCATGTATTCCATCGCGACGAGAGAGAGTATTATCATCTGGAACGTCTATGGTCCGATGCAAAGGCAGTTGAAACAGTATGAATTTAACGGCTGGAACCTTACAGCATTTGTGGGTTCGCAGAGAGGTATCACCTTATGGCTGGTTCCTCGGTTTCGGGGCGGAAGGCGAACCAGAAGTACATCTCCCATATGGAGAAGTCGTCGGAAACAAGCCTGAGATCAATACAGAAATCGAAGTGTTCCTGTTCCATGATGATAAGGAGCGGATCACGGCTACCTTACGCAAGCCATTACTAGTGTTAGGCGAGATGGCCAAGCTTAAGGTGGCGGATTTCCATCCGAATTTCGGTTTCTTTTTGGAGATGGGCATTGGACGCCAGCTTTTGTTGCCGTTGAAGCAGTTTCCACCGGATCGCAGACAAGTTTGGCCGCAAAAAGGCGATGAGCTGTTCGTCGTGATGAAACAAGACAAAGAGGGCCGTATGCTTGCTCGTCTTGCCAAGATCGATGATTTCGAACCACAAATTTTCCGTGCGCCAACTTCTTGGCTGAATGAAACAAAAGAAGGCTGGGTAACGGATGTCTATCGTGACGGCGTATTTACGTTAGTTGATGGTGGAGTGATCGGTTTAGGCGCTTTAGGATATATTCATGATGGCTCGATGACTCATCCCTTGCGAATCGGTCAGAAGTTTAGTGGTCGTGTCACGCAGGTTCGTGATGACGGCCGAGTATCGTTAAGTATTCGGGCGAGCAAAGAGGTCGGCCGGGTAGAGGACGCGGATCGCATTCTTGATTTTCTCAAGGAACGTCCAGGCGGCTCGATGCCTTATTCGGATAAGACGAGCGCGGACGATATCCAGCGACGTTTTCAATTAAGTAAAGCTGCGTTTAAGAGAGCGCTTGGTAAGCTGATGAAGGATGGGCTTATCGTTCAGAAGGGCAATTGGACGCATTTGGCTTCGGCTGAAGAGGGATCTGAGGAAAACTCCGAGAGCAATAACTGATACAGAGTGGGGAGACTACCATGCGTACTTACCGGCAGTTCGCTGCCGTATATGACCGCTTGATGGAAGAAATGCCGTATTCGGATTGGATGAGCTTTGCTCGTCGATGCTGGGATAAGTACGGCATACCTAAGACGGTCGTGGATCTCGGCTGTGGAACCGGTAATCTAACGATTCCGCTCGCCCGTTCAGGCTTTAGTGTATTCGGAATCGATATTTCCTCGGAGATGCTATCCGTGGCTCGCAACAAGTGGGACGAACCTCCTTCTCGCATCGGGCATCGGGATGAGCCGGGAACGATCCGTTGGCTGCAGCAGGATATGAGGGACTGGGAGCTTCCGCATCCAGCGGACTCGGTGATCAGCTTCTGCGATTGCTTGAATTACTTGACGGAGCCGCAAGATGTAACGGCTACGATTCGCCAAACCTTCGAGGGATTGGCACCCGGTGGTCTGTTCCTATTTGACGTCCATTCTCCTAGGCAATTAGAGAGATACGCTGAGGAGCAGCCATTCGTCTACGACGAGAAGGACGTTGCTTACTTGTGGACAAGTGAGTATGACCCAGATCGCTTGGAAATCGAGCACTCTTTAACTTTCTTCATCCAGGAGGAGTCGGCATCTCAAGGCGGCGGTGCGTTGTACAGTCGGTTTGAGGAGTCACATGTTCAGAGAGCCTATGATCCTGATTGGATTACGGAGCAACTGAAGGCGGCTGGATTTGAATTGCTTCATCTTGTTGCCGATTTTACTTGGGATCAACCAAATGAGGAATCGGAGAGATTGTTCTTTGTTTGTCGTAAGCAAGTGTTATTGGAATCATAGGATTGGGATGATGCTAGTTTACTAGCTAGCCTATTTCGTTCTAATCCTTCCTGATTGCAGCGAAGAGGTTTTCTCAGAAGGTCTGTTATTATCAGATCTTTTGGGAAAACCCCTTTTTTGTTTTTGAATTTATTGAGAAATATCCGAGGGCAGAAACGGCCACGATCATTCAAAGGCTACTTCAAAAAGCGGACATGATCTAAGAAATAGGCAAATATAAACGGAGCTACGCCAAAAGTCAGATCGACTTCAAGCGTAGCTCCGTTTGTTTTTGTTATTTTACTGCACGAACCTGCTCTTCTACAGGCTCATATTTGCTTGGCCAGAATGCCCAGCGGCCTAGTAAGAGCGTAATTGCAGGAACAAGAAATGGTCGGACAACGAACGTATCCAACAGGACACCGATGGCGGTGATCATTCCGAATTGAACGAGTACCTGAATCGGGAGAGTTGCGAGCACAGCGAACGTTCCGGCTAGGATGAGACCCGCAGAAGTGATGACAGAGCCAGTCTCACCTACCCCTTCTTTAATCGCTTGCTTCAGCGGCATATGCTTTCTCTTTTGCCAGATGCTTGAGATCATAAAGATGTTATAATCTTCCCCAAGCGCGACTAGAAAGACAAATGAGTATAAAGGAATAGAACCCTGAATCGCATCCGCCCCCATAACATTATGGACGATTAACCAGCCGAGACCGAGCGCCGAGAAGTAGGAAAGAATAACCGTTAGAACGAGATACACTGTGGCTACAATTGAACGTAAGTACAGGAGCAGAAGTAGCGTAATCAACCCGATAACGATCGGGATAATGATCCTTGTATCGCGTTCTCCAGTCACTTTGGTATCGTGTTGTTCCGCAGTTTGCCCTCCTATCCATACACGATTTTCAGGATCAGATACGCCCGCATTAGCTAATGCCTGTTCCGCAGCGGCTCTCAAGTCGGGAATATGAGCCATCGCTTCTAAGGAATAGGGATTTAGATTGAACTCCACTTCATAAGCGATGATTTGTTCGTTTTGCTTACCGGTTTGTGGTTCAGCTACTTTGTCTACATAAGGGAGTGAACTAAGCTGCTGCGCAAGTGGGATCGACTTCCCCTGTGTGTCAATAATGACTTTAGCAGGAGCAAGTTCTCCTGGCGAGAACTGTTCTCCGATAGTGGCATACCCTTCACGTGATTCCATATCCTTCGGAAAGGAGGACATGATATCGTAGGTAAACTTGATTTGCGTCGAAAAGGTTGCAAGACCCCCTAATAGCAGGATACATATCGCTACAATCCACCAAGGCTTACGAACGACGATATTGCCGATCCAGTTACGTGGTGCTTTGTGAGCGACGGTTGGAGCTGGTTTTCCTTTACGTACCGCTCGTTCCTGCTGCATATCCAGTGTTCTCGGAATGAACGGGAAGAAGGAAGCACGGCCGAAGATCGCAAGCATAGCGGGCACAAGCGTTAAGCTTGCGATCCCCATAATGAGTATCGCTATACTGAATGGAGCGGCAAACCGATGATAAGCACCGTATTCCGCCACTAATAAAGCGAGTAGAGAAAGAACGACAGTTAGGCCACTCATTGCAATGGCGCCAGAAGAACCAGTAATGGCGCTAAGCAATGCTTTGCCTTTATTTTTCTCCACCCATAGTAATTGACGGAAACGGGATATAAGGAATAGGCAGTAATCAGTTCCGGCACCGAATAATAAAACGGTCATAATGGAGATGGCTTGAGAATCGACCACAATCCAACCCTCATGCGCCATCCAGCCCAGTATCGGATTAATGACCCCATAGGCAAAGCCGACAGCTACTAACGGGATTAACGCTAACACTGGCGAACGATAAATGAGTAGAAGTAGAACGAGTACGAGTAATACGGTACCAATCAACAAGGATACGTCAGCGTTCTTGAATAATCCTGTTGCATCGATTTGAATACCGACTGGACCTGTTACTCGTGCGCTTAGCTGATCGGAGGAATTGTTAGCTACCGCAAAAGGATCCTCACCGAACAGATCAAGAGTATAATCCTTTAACTTCGTTATGCCTTCTTTAAGCTGATCCGTATCGGCTTGCTTACTGAATAAAACAGGTGAGACTAGCGTACTCCCATCCTTGGATAACTCCCCTTTAATAGCGGGAAGCGGCAGTTGGTGGAGAGGTGGCACTGAAGTCTGGTGTGCAACTGGGGAAGTTGTAAGCTTCTCAGACAGTTTTTGCACATTTTGTAGGTCGGAATCAGTTAAGCCACCCTCCCTATGCCAGACGATAAGGGCCGGAATATCGGCACCACTGGGAAATTCACGTTCAGCAATGGCATCCGCTTGGACGGAAGGCTTAGAGCTATTTAAGTTGGGAGCATTGTTGTTTTCTTCGCTTTTAACGGATGGAAGTAAGACGCTAAGTAATCCAGCAGCGACAATCCACACGAGCAGGGTGATCCATTTGCTTCGTTTTCCAGCGACCCATCTACCTAATCCTCGACTATCGTTCATTGTTTAATTACCCTCCTTATTATTTTCCGATGATCATTAAAGACATTTGGGATATAATCTAAATAGTGACTAGATTAATTATATATACCGAAAGGTTAATTATGCAATGACGAATTTTTGAACAAAGGAGGGGACTGTGATGACGAAACCCCAATCGAAGCGATCTCCAGGCAGGCCAAAGAGTAACTCTGACCAGCCTTCCATGCGTGATAAAGTATTAAATACAGCTTCTGTTTTATTTATGGAATTAGGTTATGAGCCTGTTTCTATTAACATGATCGCTGAACGTGCAGGGGTGACCAAAGCGTCGGTCTATTATTATTTTACGAATAAAGCCGTTCTGTTCACAACTTCGGTAACGGAGATGATGACAAGGATTTGCTTTTATACGGAACGCATTATCCAAGCCCATTCAGATATCCGAACAAGGTTGGAACAAATCGCGGTTGCCAAAATGTCCAAATCACACGTGGAATTCGAAAGTCTCATGAGGGAAGCGATACCTTTTCTAACGCAGGAGCAGAGAGAGGATATCCGCAAGGCGGAGCATCAAATTCACGTGTTAATGGCGCAGACCTTTGACCAAGCGATGGAGCAAGGATTTATCGCGAAGGGTGATCCGATGCTCTTGTCCCATGCATTCGCATCTTTAATGATGATTGGTAATCGTGAGCTTGTCGGAGATACCTCCTATACCGCCAACGAATTGTCCGTAATTATCGTGGACTTGTTCTGGCAGGGGATCGCACCTCGATGAGGGGTGACTGGTTACTTGACATGAATCGCGTAAATTAGCTATAATCATGGCATACTTTGGCTGTGATAAGGATCAGTACTCGCGAGACGTTACACAGAGAGCCGGCGGTTGGTGCAAGCCGGTTAACGTAGACGACGAACTTACCTTGGAGCCTCCGAACTGAGCGAGTTTACTCTGGTTGAGTGACTTCGATAAGTTAGGCGTTTACCTCTCGTTACGAGGCACAAGTGGGCGGCTATCCAAGCAGGATGTCCGTCAACTAGGGTGGTACCACGGGAATTAATACTCTCGTCCCTAGCGACAACGCTAGGGGCGGGAGTTTTTTTGTTTGACTATTAGAAATTAAGCAGGATTGATGGCTGCCATCTAATAGCTGGCTGTAATATATGAACATAAGGGAGTTTATTCACATGTCGCAAGAAAATGGTCAAGGACAAGGCTATCAGCCATTAAAGATCGAGCCGAAATGGCAAAAGTTTTGGGATGAAAGTAAGACTTTCCGTACGACTGAGGAACCGGGAAAACCGAAGTTTTATGCTTTAGATATGTTTCCATATCCATCTGGATCTGGACTTCATGTGGGTCATCCAGAGGGCTATACAGCTACGGATATCGTAAGCCGTTTTAAACGCATGAAAGGCTATAACGTTCTACACCCGATGGGATGGGATGCATTTGGGTTACCTGCTGAGCAGTATGCGATACAGACAGGAAATCATCCGCGTGATTTCACGATAGAGAATATTAATAATTTCCGCCGTCAGATCAAATCCCTTGGTTTCTCATACGATTGGGAACGCGAATTCAGTACGACAGATCCGGATTATTACAAATGGACGCAATGGATTTTTATCCAGTTGTATAAGAAGGGCCTTGCTTATGTTGCGGAAGTTCCGGTTAACTGGTGTCCAGCCCTGGGTACAGTGCTTGCGAACGAAGAAATCATCGATGGGTTGAGTGAGCGTGGAAACCATCCGGTTATTCGTAAGCCGATGCGTCAATGGATGTTGAAAATTACTGATTATGCGGAAAGATTGCTTGAGGACTTGGAAGAGCTGGATTGGTCGGAAAGCATTAAGGATATGCAGCGCAACTGGATCGGAAAATCAACTGGTGCTGAGGTTGTGTTTGCGATTGATGGTCATGATGCGGAATTGACAGTGTTTACAACTCGTCCTGACACCTTGTTCGGTGCAACTTATTGCGTATTGGCACCTGAGCACGAGCTAGTTGAGGCGATTTCTTCTGTCGAGCAGAAAGCGGCAGTGAAGGCATACGTCGAACAGGCTGCTCGGAAGAGCGATTTGGAGCGTACGGACCTAGCGAAGGATAAGAGCGGTGTGTTCACAGGGGCATATGCGATAAATCCGGTTAACGGCGGTAAAGTACCAATCTGGATCGCGGACTATGTGCTTGGTGGTTACGGTACGGGAGCGATTATGGCAGTACCGGGACATGATGAGCGGGATTGGGAATTCGCGAAGAAGTTCGAGTTACCGATTGTGGAAGTCGTCTCAGGTGGAGATGTCGCGGAAGCAGCCTATACGGGGGATGGGAAGCTAGTCAATTCCGACTTCTTGAACGGCTTGGGAACAACGGAAGCAATAGCTGCAATGATCTCACGGCTGGAGCAAGATGGCAAAGGAAAAGGAAAAGTCACGTATCGTCTGCGCGATTGGTTATTCAGTCGCCAACGATATTGGGGCGAGCCGATTCCGGTATTGCATTATGAAGATGGCACGATGGATACGATCCCGGAAGAGGATCTTCCATTGCTGCTTCCTGATGTTGATAAGATTCAACCGTCCGGCACGGGTGAATCTCCACTTGCTAATGTAACGGATTGGGTCAATGTTGTGGATCCACGGAACGGTCGCAAAGCTCGCCGTGAGACGAACACCATGCCACAATGGGCTGGCAGCTGCTGGTACTACTTGCGCTTTATTGATCCGCATAATGAGAACGAGATTTGTTCACCGGAAAAGCAACGCGAGTGGTTGCCTGTTGATCTATACATTGGTGGTGCGGAGCACGCGGTTCTTCACTTGCTCTATGCGCGTTTCTGGCACAAGGTGCTGTACGATATCGGCGTCGTGAATACGAAAGAGCCATTCCACAAGCTTGTTAACCAAGGTATGATCCTTGGGATGAACAATGAGAAGATGTCCAAATCCCGCGGAAACGTTATTAATCCGGATGAAATCGTTGGGGAGTTCGGAGCGGATACGTTACGCGTATACGAAATGTTCATGGGTCCATTGGAAGCGACGAAGCCTTGGAATACGAACGGAGTAGAAGGCGTGTATCGTTTCCTAGCACGCGTATGGAGACTGTTCATTGACGATAACGGTAACTTGAATAGCAAAATTCAAGATGCTGCAGGGGATGATGCATTCCGCAAAACATGGCATAAGAGTCTTAAGAAGGTTGGCGAGGACTACGAGGCGTTGCGTTTCAACACTGCGATTAGCCAGATGATGATTTTCGTTAATGAGGCTTACAAGACAGAAATATTGCCGAAGGAAGCGATGGCTCATTTCGTTCAAATGCTGTCTCCGATTGCACCGCATATCGCGGAAGAGCTTTGGGAGAAGCTTGGGTTTACGGGCTCGGTATCCTACGTCGCTTGGCCTGAGTATGATGTTTCACTCACGGTCGATGCTGAAGTTGAAATCGTTGTACAGGTTAGCGGCAAGATTGCGGACCGCTTGAAGGTTCCAGCAGATCTTGATGAAGCGGGTATGCAGGCGTTAGCGCTCGAATCCGAAAAGGTCAAAGAACTAATCGCAGGTAAAACGATTCGTAAAGTTATCGCGGTCAAAGGTAAGCTCGTTAACATTGTAGCGAACTAATAATAGCTGCACATTGTAACAAAATAAATATCGCTGCGTGAAGCACACGCCGCTTGTCTCCATTGTGAAATGGAGCAGGCGGCGTTTTGTTTTTTTCAAGGTCATTTATTGCTGAATAGGTGGAGGGAGTGAAGTGCATGTTTGAAGAAGAATTTGAGGTTTTTTTAGAGAAGCAGCTTAAGGATGCAAGTGGACAAAGACTGGAGATGTTAAAGAGGGATTTAACCGGGACGAAGAAGCTGTTGGAAGTTGTAGATGGGCCGCGCTGAAGTCGTTTGAGGGGATCCAAAGACCAATTAGATAAGCAGGCAGATGCTTGCAGGCGAAGCTTTTACGAGATATTAGGCCAGAACACGAGTCTGGCTGGGTGTAGGCTCATGGAACAATTATCTGTCTACGAGCGGGAGGTGATTCGTTATGGCTTACGACTTATGCGACCAATTCGCATAGCGGATGTGAAATATTGCTTGCAGTGTCGTTATGGATTTAGCAGAAAAATAATAAACAGCTTACTGGACAAGAAACTGATCAAGCCAATTGGAAGTGGAACTAAACGCTATCATGAATACGAGCTTTTACCATTATCAAGAGAATTGATCATGCAAGCATACTGAAGTGAAATAGTTGGCAAGAGTTAGAGTTTCGTGAGACCGAACTGCGTTGAGGAAAACGTGGCAAAGTGGGGCTAGAGTTAGATGGGACCGAACTGCGTGGAGGATAACGTGTCAAAGTGAGGCTAGAGTTAGATGGGACCGAACTGCGCGAAGCAAATCGAAGCAAAGTGGGGCTAGAGTTAGATGGGACCGAACTGCGCGGAGGAAAACGAGGCAAAGTGAGGCTAGAGTTAGATGGGACCGAACTGCGCGGAGGAAAACGTGGCAAAGCGGGGCTAGAGTTAGATGGGACCGAACTGCGCGAAGCAAATCGAAGCAAAGTGAGGCTAGAGTTAGATGGGACCGAACTGCGTGGAGGAAAACGTGGCAAAGTGGGGCTAGAGTTAGATGGAACCGAACTGCGTGGAGGATAACGTGTCAAAGTGAGGCTAGAGTTTGATGGGACCGAACTGCGTGGAGGAAAACGTGGCAAAGTGGGGCTGGAGTTAGATGAGACCGAACTGCGTGGAGGAAAACGAGGCAAAGTGGGGCTGGAGTTAGATGAGACCGAACTGCGCGGAGGAAAACGAGGCAAAGCGGGGCTAGAGATTGGTGAGAAATGAGAGAGATGCAAATAAGGCGGCTCGAACCGCCTTAAACGCGTGAGGAAGCAAGCATGTATTTGAAGTAATTGCTGGTATATAACGAATTTGGTGGTGACCTCTTAAGTACGTTCCCTTGGGGACAAGGAGGAGTCTACGCGATCTAGATCATCGGCAAATTTCTGGTGGGTCGTGTATAGAACTTGCAGAAACGCACCGCGAGTGGATTTGCGCAATACGTCTAGTGCTGCAGCTGTAATTCCGCCAGGGACGGAAACTTTAGCCTGTAGTTCGCTTGGGGAACAAGGCTCTTCTAGCATGAGCCTCGCAGTTCCGAGCATCATCTCACATGCTAGTGAGGTTGCTGTTTCTCGCTCCATACCGGTAGACATTACTGCTGCATCTATAAATTGTTCTAGCAAACAGGCGAGGAAAGCAGGACCGCAGCTGGACAAATCTGATGCGACTCGCACCTCATCTTCAAGGATCGTAATCGGTTGACTGATCGCAGAAAATAAATTCCATAGGGTGGTTTGATCTTCTTCCGTCAATCGCGAGCCCCACATGAATAGAGATGCACCACTGCCAACTGCATTTACAACGCTGGGTATAATCTTCACAATTTTACAAGGAAGCAGTTCCTCTAATGAAGAGATTTTAACAGGACTAGTTATGGAGATCACGATTTGATTAGGAGTTAGAACAGACGATATTTCGTCTAAAACACAACGGAAGTCCATGGGCTTAACGCACAAAAACAAATACTCGGCCCCATTAGCCGCATCTCTGTTTGACCTGGCAATTTGCAGTCCAGGATATTGATCCGCCAGAGTTGTTAATTTGGAGGATGTTCGGGAACTGATGACAATGTCGTCTGGCTGCATAACGCCAGCACGTACGAACGCTCCCACTAATAAGCTCCCCATACTACCCGCACCTATGAAGCCGATCTTCATCCATTGTCCCTCCCTATGCGCTCTATATATTTTTCATTGTATGAACGTATGCTTGGCCGTCATGCCGACTTTTATATGCATATTACCTAATCGGAAGGAGTCTTTTACACTATGGCAAATGTAAAAAACCGAAATGTAAAAAAGCTCGTAATCTTGAGCATGCTCTTAACAGGAGGAGCTCTGTTTGTTTATTCCTTGTTTCAGGGCTCCGCGCAATCAACGATTCCAGGCTGGACAGCGGTTAATGAACCTTTAACAACAGCAATAGAAAACTTGTCAACTCCTCAGTCTACGATACCTACTGAACGGCAATCCGCAGCTCTATCACCGATACCTTCTGTACAGCAACCTCCAACTCTGCTCCCTGACTCGGTACCGTCTCAGAGTGCTGTGCCCACCGCAAATCAAGGCAACAACTCCTCTCCTTCGTCTAACTCTAAACAACCACCAGAACCAGCTTCAGCATTATCAACAGAAGCAGCAACAACAGCTAGCTCCACCCTGCTTGATCTTAATCATGCAACTCAATCCCAGCTAGAAACATTGCCTGGCATCGGCCCATCGAAGGCAAAAGCAATTATCGCGTATCGTGAAAAGCAAAATGGCTTTCAAAACATCAATCAGTTACTGGAGGTAAAAGGGATCGGAGCAAAGGTTTATGATCGTATTTCTCCGCTCGTTCAAATCCCAACAAAGAAATAAAACCCAAGTGACCTTTAACATTGATAACAAATATGAGAAAATGATAAAGATTTCAATATTATTATTTATTTTGGGAGGTTCATTAAATGAGCAATGATTCATCGTATTCACTGGAAACGCTTGCCGTGCACGCTGGGCAACAGATCGACCCTACAACGATGTCCCGTGCAGTTCCGATTTACCAGACGTCTTCCTACGGATTTCGTGATACGGAACATGCGGCCAACCTATTTGCTTTGAAAGAGTTTGGCAATATTTATACGCGCATTATGAATCCGACTTCTGATGTCTTCGAACAACGTGTTGCTGCATTGGAAGGTGGCGCTGCCGCTCTAGCGGTTGCATCAGGCCAATCAGCTATTACATACTCCATTCTCAATATTGCCGGAGCTGGAGACGAAATCGTATCTGCGGCAAGCATTTATGGTGGGACTTATAATTTGTTCTCAATCACCTTACCTAAGCTGGGAATTACGGTGAAATTCGTAGACCCATCCAATCCGGAAAACTTCCGTGCTGCAATAACATCTAAGACGAAAGCAGTATTTGCAGAAACTATTGGTAATCCTAGAGGTGACGTTCTGGATATCGCCGCTGTCGCGGCTATCGCACATGACAACGGAATCCCACTTATCATCGATAGTACATTCGCAACGCCATTCCTCTGCCGTCCTCTGGAGCATGGCGCGGATATCGTTCTTCACTCGGCTACGAAGTTCATTGGAGGACATGGTACATCTATCGGTGGAATTGTTGTCGACGGTGGAAAGTTCGACTGGAAAGCTAGCGGCAAATTCCCTGGTTTAACAGAACCAGATCCAAGCTATCACGGTGTTGTATATACCGAAGCAGTAGGTCCTGTAGCTTATATTATTAAGATGCGTGTACAGCTTCTTCGCGATATGGGTGCTGCGCTTGCTCCGTTTAACTCATTTATGTTCCTGCAAGGTCTGGAAACTTTACATCTTCGCATGGAGCGTCATTGCAGTAATACGATTGCAGTTGCTAAATTCTTGGAGTCTCACCCTGCGGTAGAGTGGGTCAACTATGCTGGCTTGGAAAGCCATCCTTCTTACGAGCTAGGACAACGTTATTTGCCGAATGGTCAAGGTGCGATTATGACTTTCGGTATTAAAGGCGGAGTGGAAGCGGGTAAGAAGGTCATTAACGCGGTCAAATTGTTCTCGCACCTGGCGAACGTTGGAGATTCCAAGTCGCTAATCATTCATCCTGCGAGCACGACGCATCAACAGTTAAGTGAAGAGGGACTGGTCGCTGCTGGCGTTCAACCGGGTATGATTCGTCTATCGGTTGGTACGGAAGGGATCAAAGATATTATTCATGATTTGGACCAAGCATTGGCAGCAAGCCAGCAATAAGCAGTAATGAGATTAGGCGGAGATAGACAATGACGACAACCCTGCGCAAGGATTGGGATACTTACTTTATGGATATTGCATTTATGGTTTCTACTCGATCTCGCTGTCCTAGAAGACATGTAGGTACCGTACTTGTACAAGGGAAGAAGCTGCTTGGAACGGCCTATAACGGGGCTCCCATGGGAGTTCAGGACTGCTCCGAAGCGGGCTGCATGATCGTCGAGGAATTCGTGCCTGCTCCAGAAGGTGATTCATCGTCCGAAATGATCAAGAAGCAACGATGTATCCGAACGATTCATGCGGAGCAGAACCTTCTGCTCTTCACAGATCGTGTGGATCGCGAAGGCTCTGTCGTATATGTGACGGATCAACCATGCTGGACTTGTGCGAATATGCTGGCAAATAGCGGCATCGTAGAAATCGTATATCATCGGTCTTATCCTAAAGACCATGAGAAAGTGGCCGTCTTAATGGAGCAAAAGGGCTTGATATTCCGAAAAATCATGAACTACGTTCCGCCAGCGGATACTGAAGTACAAGACGGATCATAGCCTATCCTATTGGAAGTAACCCAGATTGATCATTGTAAAAGGGGAAGCACCCCTTCACCGAACAAATCGGTGGAGGGGTGCTTTTTGGCGTTACAGGAAGGAGTTGAGTAATGAATAGAAGGCCGTTAGTTGCAATTGCTTGCTGCTGCATTATCGGGGCTTCATTTGGATCGCTATTCCAGGATAGAGCAGCTATTATGGCGTTGATTGCATTGATTTTTGTGCTGCTTGGGCTTAGTCTCTTAGGGAAAGTAGGTCCTAAATTAGCAATCTTATGCGGAATCGCCCTATTCCTTTTGCATAGTGAAAGACAGTGGGTTGAGCAGCGCAATATTTCGGACCTTACCGTATCAGGGGCTACGGTAAACTCAGAGGTAGAATTACAAGGACGCTTGACTACAGTCGCAGAAGTAGACGGGGACCTGGTATCATTCAGGCTTAAGGCAACTGCGATACAGATTGGGAATGCTGCTGTGGAGAAGAAGATAAGCGACACTGTCATCATTAGAATCAAGCTCAATAAGCAAGAGGAACAAGTAATTGCTGCTAGTTGGAGAAGAGGAGACCACGTAATTGTTAAAGGGGTAATAGAGCTACCTGGGGAGGCGAGTAACTTCGGGGCTTTTGATTATCGGAATTACTTAAAGAAACAAGGAATCCATTGGCAGCTATCCACTAAAGGATTGGACTCTGTTACTCATACAAACCATTCTATACCTACTCTTATGAAGCCACTTCGAGTATTGGATGATTTACGAGATGCGATAGGCGGAATAATGGACCGTTTGTATACTGACGAGGATTCGGGCTATATGAAGGGATTGGTTGTTGGAATTCGTTCGGATCTAGATCCTGAACAATTCGATAATTTTGCTAGGATTGGCTTAACCCATGTGCTTGCGATTTCCGGACTTCATGTGGGAGTGGTTGTTTATTTACTTTTACAAATCGGAGCTGTATTAAGATTAACTCGTGAACGGACGCTGGATATGACCATCGCAATGATGCCTGTTTACATGATGATTACAGGCGCTTCGCCTTCAGCTGTTCGAGCATGTTTAATGGCTATGCTCGCATTGTGGTTGGCACGTCGTAATGCCTTAAAGGATGGACTTCACCTCCTGCTTGCGGCGGCTATGCTCATGCTTCTGTGGAATCCTTCCCTTATCGAAGATGTGAGCTTTCAGCTCTCTTTTATCGTAACGGCGGGTTTAATTCTATTTGTGCCTACGATCACGGAGTCGTTACCGATTCCTTGGAAATGGCTTAAGGGGCCACTTGCTGTTGCTTTGACCGCACAGCTCGTTTCGTTTCCAGTGTCAATCTATTACTTCCATGCGGTTCATCTGCTCTCCTTGCCGGCTAACTTTGTGCTCGTGCCATTCATCAGTTTTGTCGTCATGCCGTTAGGGATGGCATCTATTGCTTTGGGCGCGATATGGATACCTCTCGGGATCATTCCAGCGAAGCTGGCTACATGGGGAAATCAATTGACGTTTAGTGTGGTGAATGGGTTGAATGGGTTTGTCGAGCTTAGAATGGTATGGCCTCAACCTTCTTTGCTGTGGGTTGTGTGTGCTTACTTACTTATGGGAATAGGAATTGTAGGGTTGAAAAGACGATTGACTCGTAAAATAGAACGGGAATGGTGGACGAAACAAGCTTCGGCAGGAAGAGGAGACAGCCCATTCGAGAATACGACTATGCCCTTATCCATACAAGGTGATTATCCGAATGCTAGTGGACGAGATCGACTGCTGATCATGTCCATCAGTCGACGTCTCCTATACTTGATTCTTTTCTTCGGTTGGCTCCTATGGGGATATCAGCCTATGTGGATGGACCGCAGTGCGACAATTTCATTTATTAATGTAGGCCAAGGAGATTGCATCTTGATCCGTACAGGCCAAGGAAAGCATATCTTGATCGATGCGGGTGGTACAGTCAGCTTCAGTAAGCCGGGTGAGGAATGGAGAGCCCGCAGTGATCCGTATGAGGTGGGTCGAAAGCTACTCGTTCCCTTGTTATTGAAGCGAGGAATCGGGGAAATAGATGTTCTTGTGCTCTCCCACTTAGATAACGACCATATCGGAGGTGCTCAAGCCATTCTAGGCAACATTCCCGTGCGGAGCTTATTTTTTAACGGAACAATTAAGGATTCTCCAGGAGTTCTAAGCCTGCTCCGACAGGTAACGGATAAGAGCACAACGGCTTACGAAGTCCATTCTCCTATGGAGTGGGAGGTAGATGATTCAACTACGATCCAGGTGTTATATCCCACAGCTCAGCAGATGAATGTCGATAATACGATTGAGGTGCAAAATGAACAAAACGAATTGAGTATTGTATTGTTAGTAACGATATATGGTCGTAGCTTCTTGTTACCTGGTGATTTGGAGGTGAATGGGGAAAGGGAGGTCGTTGAGGCTGAGCGGTCGAACGGACGGCAAGGAATTGATGGCTCGAGGCATATTGATGTGCTTAAAGCAGGACATCATGGGAGTAAGACCTCTACGACTCAGGTGTGGGTTAACTATTGGTTGCCGCAGGAAACGGTCATTTCTGTCGGGTTGAACAACTTTTATGGTCACCCTAACAGAGATGTGTTGGATCGACTCGCGGAGGCTGATAGCCATGTGTGGCGGACAGATTTGCACGGAGAGATTCAATATCGGGTCGATCAGAGAGGTACTATGGAACGCAGAGTAATGCGATTGGAGCAACAAGAATATCGAAAATAAGAACAACCGCCAATCTCAGGGATCGGCGGTTTGGCAATTAATTATCTTTGGCGTATCGAACGTTAGCAATTACGGCGAGGAGAAGTGGACGTAGGTGTTCCATATCCGCGGTATTGTAGCGAATTGAGATATAAGTACGATTATTTTGCTCGGTCTCGTATTGGAAATAATCGTAACGGATATTTTGATTATCTCCCCAGAACTCCGTACCTAGATATTCAGAATAGGAGATTAGGTCTTTCTCCTTGCGCAAGTAAGGCAAGGACGATTCATCCGCTTCCATTAGCTGAATAATTCCTGAGCCTTTTTTGGATTCATATTCATATCCGTCTTCGAACTTGACGGTCTTAATAGAGTCCGGTAAATACAGGCCGAAATCCCGGAACGGGTCTTTAAACCATTCGGCAGGAACTAAAGTTCCTTCCACTTGTAGTTTAATTGAGGAAGTACCGTCGTAATCCATACCGATAAATAGTTGATCTTGGTCTATCTCAACCTGAGAATCATTTACAAGGATCAAGGTGTCCTCGCCTTTTTTGTATTGATAGCTAAAAATCCGATTATCTTCGTAGATGGCCTTGAATATACGTGAGTTGTTGTCGTAAAGGACGGTGTTCGGAAGCTCTGCTTTTAAGACGATATTCAGATCCACGAATTTGATTTCAGAGTCAACCTTTTTGTAAATAAGAACTCGGCCGATCGTTGAAGCTACTGTAGCGATTACTTCCGGAGTTCCATCCTCGTCGATATCGACCTCCTGCGCGTGCGTTTCAAGTCGGAAATCGCTTATCGGAACACCAGGTAATGCCTCCTCAAAGTGAATCCAGTTATTCGTTACGCAATTGGCACCGCAAACGCCATATATCCGAAGGTGAAATTCTCCGAATAAATAACTCTTTGTGATTGCGATCTCATTCAAATACGTGAGCTCACCTGCAGTGCCAATTTCATATATTTTATTTGTGGAGCCGGAATTCGGTCCATCCGTGGGTATTTCCAGCCCCGCGTATAATTGCGTTTCGTCTTCCTTTTTAATGTAAATCACATACTTACCAAGCTCATCCACTTCGACGACTCGTTTCACGATAATCGACGATTTGTCTATCTGTGTCGCTTCGATCCGATTCACTTCTGCTGGATATACTCCTAATGTTGCCAATGAACCCTCAGGATCCTCGTAAGAGAGTTTAATTTGCTCCTCGGCTATAGGCATTGTCGTCTCCGGTGGCTGGATCGTCTCTGTTGGAGTTGGTAATGGCGTTGGAATATCATTAGGAATCGGCGTTAGCGTTCCCGCTGGAATTACTGGTTGATCGTTCGAAGGGGTAGGCATGACTAGAAATAGCAAGACAACACATAGGACGATGGCAGTTGCCCATCCAGCCCACTTCTTGAATTTTCTTTGTATCGGCTGACTTTCTTGTGTTCGTCGGGTTACTTCTTGTTTCATTTGTTCGTTAAACGACGCATCATCCAATCCGCCCTTGGCTATCCCGTACCAATCCGGCTTTGTCTCCTTCAATGCTTCCACCCCTTTAACTGAGTTTCTACTTCCTTTCGAGCACGATGGAGTCTAGATTTAACCGTGCCTTCTGGAAGGCTCAGTAATTGAGCTATTTCTTGTACGGCTAAGCCATGCTCCAGATCAAGGACAAGTACCTCTCGTAATTTGTTTGATAGATTCATAATGATATTCCAAATGTCCGAAGCTGATTGATTGCCTATATAAGCAGTTTCGGCGGAAGGCGCTGATTGACGTGGTTTGACGGTCCCAAATAGTCGTATTCTCCGAAAATAGCTGGAGGTTAAGTAGTTGAGCGATAGATTTCTTGTAATCGTAAGAAGCCATGTCTTAATGGTGGATTGACCTCTGAACGTATGGATATTATAGTGGGCTTTAATAAAAACCTCTTGTGCGATATCCTTGGCTTGCTCCCTGTCCTTGGTTAGAACATAAGCATATTTCAAGACATCGTCCCCATATTGATCCATGAGCTGCAGGAGTACAGATCCATCAACGGAATCAATATGCTTCAGATAATCAGATCCCATATGTTCACCTCCAACCTATTAGACAGTGTATAATGATAATCGGTTCCGTTTATTTAGTAAAAACATAAAACATTATGCCTTTTTGAACATTTTTGCTAGACTTGAAGTAAGATTAATAAAAATACCGAAAATTCCCTTGAGGGGATTGCAACCTTTTTTCAGACACTATCGTCTGAGAAGGTGCAGAGGGAGGATGATCTTCTGTGGTGGAGCCGGCTCTGATCAAAGCCGCACAAGCGGGCGACCAGGATGCTCTCGTCGCACTACTCCGCGAAATTGAGAATCAAGTATATCGGACTGCTTATTATTTGTTAAATAATGAGCAAGATGCTTTGGATGCATCTCAGGATGCGTTAATCCGGATATATACAAAAATTAATTCGTATGAAGAAAAGGCTCAATTTCGCACTTGGGTGCAACGGATAGTTACAAACATATGTATTGATAAATTTCGGCGTAAAAAACCTTCCGTGTCTATCGACGAACACGATATGATTTTTCAATCGGGAGATAATGTTGAAACCGAGGTTCTTTCAGCATACGCCGCGGAGGAAATACGCGAAGCAATCGGCAAGCTTCCAGAGCATCATCGAACGGTTGTTGTCCTCCGTTATTTGCAAGATTTTTCTTACAATGAAATTGCTGACTCTTTGAATTTACCCCTTAATACGGTTAAGTCTTACTTATTTAGAGCCCGGCAACAATTGCAGATTCTTCTTCATGATTATCAGAAAGGTGGTGTCCGGGGATGATTTGCCAAGAGGTGATGGAACTCATGCAGCGTTACATTGACAGTGATTTGGATCAACAAGAAACTTCGCTCATGATGGATCATGTTGGTCAATGTCCTGACTGTGCCGCCATATTAGCTAGGTTACAGAAGCTATCTAACGAGCTGGAGCAGTTACCGCGCGTCGTTCCCAAGTTTAGTCTTGTTGACGCCATTATGCCAGAGTTAGAACGTCTTCACGCAGCCGAATCGATTACCGATTCCAATACTACTGTAGAAGAGTCTGTATCTCATTCGAAACCGATCATAGCTAGGTCGCATCGTCCGTCGCGAAGTTTATTGCGCAATATAACGGGTGTCGTCGCTGCTGGAGTTGTCGCAGGGCTGTTGTTATTCGGTCAGCCTGACCAGTGGTTTTTATCTGGAAGCCAAAGCAACAATGACGCAGCGATGCCAAGTCCTGCAGCAGCAGTAGCCGAATCGCCACTGATGGCGGATGAAAGCCAAAGCCTCGAAAATTCTTTAACGAGGAAGATGGTTGTACAAGATCAATCCGGATCTTCCGATTCAGAACCAAAAAATGATTCTGAAATGGGTGATCAAAAACAATTGAATGCATTAGGTGGAGACAGTTCGAACTCTGTTAATCCTGAAAAATCCCCTATGTCGATTAGCTCGATTCCGGCTACAACATCCGAATCGGCGGATGGGAAGTGGAGAGCAATCGCCGTGGAAGGGACTGGGACGTTCCAGGTATACAATACTGCCGATAACAGCGAGTACTATGCTTCTCAGCCTAGAGTTGGAACAGTAAGCTTATTCGAATGGAATTCGGATAACACTTTGTTATACTTTACATTAACCGATGCTGAAGGCGTTCAAACGCAATGGCAATTAGATTTGGCTACGGCAACAGAATCACAACGTTAACCGTTTTTGTCACCTTTTTCGCTAATGAGCGTATAGTGTACAGATGAAGTTGACGATCGTCACTGGACCATCGTCACGGTCGTTCGCGCACGGCACCATGGGCCGGCCGGCGGACGTTGATATAGATGTCCAAGAGCAAAGAGATCGCGCCTAGCAAAAGGTGTGATCTCTTTGTTTTTTGTTGTACAATTGTAGGAGTACATAAGGTTGGGAGATCGGCGCAATGGATTCTAAACAAGCATTTCGTTCAATTAAACAAGGGGTAATATCTCCAATATACGTTTGCTACGGCACTGAGTCTTATATCATGAATGAATTTATTGAGCGTTTGCTGGAGCAGCTCGTGCAACCAGAGCATCGGGAAATGGCCATAGTTCGTTTTGATACGGGAGAAACACCGATTGACAATATTATTGAAGAGGCGGAAACTCTTCCGTTTCTTGTGCCTAGTAAAATCATTCTCGTCAGGGATAACGTGCTGTTCGCTGCGGGTAAAGATTCCGCGAAGGTTGAGCATCGTCCGGAGAGCTTGCTCGCTTATATGGGGCATCCATCAGAAACGACGGTGCTTGTATTTATGGTGTCCAATGAGAAGCTGGATGAACGCAAGAAATTAGTGAAAACTGCGAAGTCAAACGACTCAGTTATTTCCTTCAGCCCGCTACAATCAGAGGAATTACTACAGTGGCTACTGAAGCGCGCTTCTAATCAAGATCGTAAGATGGGCATCCCAGCAGCGGAGGAGGTGCTCCGTCGTGTTGGGACGGATATGCAGGCGTTAGCAGCCGAGACGGACAAGCTTTGCTTACACGCAGGCAAGGGCGGCTCCGTGACGCTGGAATCGGTTCAATCTCTTGTGCCTATGGCGACGGAGCAGAATGTATTTAAGTTAACGGAGGAGCTAGCAGCTTTGCGCACTGCGGAAGCGATCACGCTCTATTATGACCTTCTGAAGCAACGCGAGGAGCCGATTAAATTGATGGCGCTACTTGTCCGACAGTTTCGCAATATGCTGTACGTCAAAGAGCTTGGAAGTCAGGGCTACTCTCCGCAGCAAATGGCGTCTCAGCTGGGACTACATCCCTATGCTGTGAAAATAACAGGTGAGCAAGCACGTAAATTCAGTCAAGAGCGACTGGCGACTTTATTATCTGATCTAGCTGATCTCGATTTTGCAATGAAAACAGGGCAAGTGGAGAAAACGTTAGGTCTTGAGCTCTTCCTACTCAAAACAGGCTCCAGAGGTGCGGGTTAGCACGAATAACAGCAACATTAAATGCTGTTTACAACATGATTAATGAAACACAACAAAAAAAGCCATTCTATAAGCAGGTAAGACTGCTTTAGAATGGCTTTTTCCTGGCTGCTGCGTCTAAAGGCAAAGCAGCCGCATATACGTCAGGCACAAGCTTATGCTTGCGCGGACAATGCGTTTAGTTTTTTGGCCAGACGGGACTTTTTGCGAGCAGCTGCATTTTTGTGAATGAGCCCTTTTGTTGCCGCTTTGTCCAACTTCTTCTGAGCCGCGCCGTAAGCTGCTTTAGCAGTGTTTACGTCCGTTCCTACAACTGCTAGATCAGCTTGTTTAACTACTGTACGAAGAGCTGATTTAGCTGAAGCATTACGCAAGCGACGTGCTTCATTTGTTTTAGTACGTTTAATGGCGGATTTGATGTTTGGCATTCTTTTCACCTCCAGATAAAACAGAAGTATTTCTCTACACAACTTGATACATTCTATCATGCAAGGGGGTAAAAAGCAAGCTGATCTCCCATCACAATCCGGATATGAAAGGGGCTTGATTTCACCTCATGGATCATGATTTGTCAAAGTATAACATTCGCACGGATTTGGCTCTAGAAGCCCATGAGATTGCGACGCAAGAGCAGCAGTCAGAAGCCATACCAGGGGTCTGGTCAGAGAATGATACTGCGGATGGAATTACAATTAGCCGCATGGAGATTCAGACCGAACAAGCCGCTCAGCAGATCGGTAAGATGATTGGGCACTATGTCACCATCGATGTGCCGGAATTACGGCAAGGCGACACAACTTTGCAGGATAAAGTCGCGACTTCGTTCGCGAAGGAGTTCGAAGCATTCCTGACACGTATCGGAATTACGGCAACTAGCAGCGTACTCATCGTTGGGCTAGGGAATATGAGCGTAACCCCGGATGCCCTTGGTCCCATCGTCGTGGACAATATTATGGTGACTAGGCATTTCTTTGAGCTTATGCCTGACCAGGTTAACCCTGGGTACAGGCCGGTTAGCGCAATTGCGCCTGGTGTACTGGGTACGACAGGAATTGAGTCTAGTGATATCGTGCAAGGTATCGTTGAGAAGTCCAAGCCAGACTTGATCATTGCGATTGATGCTTTAGCAGCCAGGTCACTTGAGAGAGTAAACACGACGATCCAGATCGCGGATACTGGCATTCACCCAGGGTCGGGTATCGGCAATAAACGTAAGGGGTTAACGAAAGATATTTTGGGTGTGCCTTGTATCGGTATCGGTGTTCCGACAGTCGTATACGCCTCGACCATTGTGAATAATACGATGGATCTCGTATTCGAGCATATGAAGCAGCATACATCAAACACGGATCCCCTGTTTGGAGTATTCGGAAAAATGGATGAAACAGAGAGGTTGCAGCTTGTTAAAGAGGTGTTAAACCCTCTAGGACATGATCTTCTTGTAACACCAAAGGAAATTGATAAGTTTATGGAGGATATCGCCAATGTAATTGCGAGTGGCCTTAATGCTGCCCTCCATGAAGCTGTGAATACAGATAATGTTGCTGCTTACACACATTAACAGCTTTTGATTTATTGAATGTCAACGGGACAATGGTGTCGATCGGTAGAAACAAGAATGGAGCTGTTCCAGTAGGTCTGTTTTATACAGACCTTCCGGAACAGCTCCTGTTTTATTGCATTCTATCATCTTCTTCACAATTTGGGAGAGCTGGTTTCCTGGGATAACACAGGCGCGTTAAGCTTTAAGATGAGCGAAATGATTCTTAGAAAAAAAGTTATTCCAAGGCAAATATATAATGAAATGATGTGTGGAAGAATGTTGTAAGTTAGAACATAGCTAATAGATCCTACAATCGATGCTACTGCATAAATTTCTTTCCGGAATACATAAGGGATTTCTTGAGCGAATAAATCTCTCAACACGCCGCCTCCAATCCCTGTAATGAGTCCCATGAATACAACAAGAAAAGGCTCGTTAGGGAAAAGTGTAATCGCAGTGCTCGAGCCTATCGCAGTAAAAGCACCCAAACCAATGGCATCAGAAATAAGAATGAACTGTCCAAGGCGGACGATATTGCGATAAAAGAGCCAAGTTAATAAGCCGGCAATCGAGCTCACAAAGAAATAGCTAGGCTTGATAAAAGCGATCGGTGGTACATTGCCAACTAATAAGTCGCGAATAATTCCGCCGCCTAAAGAAGTAGCAACACATAAGCATATGACACCAAATAAATCGAGCTGCTTTTTGATACCCATTAAGGCGCCTGATATTCCTGCAGCTATAATACCTAGATAAACAACGGCGTCCAGTAGATGCATCTCTCTATACTTCCTTATCATTTTAAGTCCAATATACAATAATTCTATGTTTATCTCCATAAAAGAATATGTTCATCAAGTCGTTATAGCGTTGTCAGTCACTTAGCTCTATTTCCTCCAATTCTAGTAACCTCTGAGAGGTTGGTTCTATCATTCTTTCTTTTCTCATATGATGGAATACCTTTGGAAAATAAGAGATTGGGTCTCAGTAGGTACGAGGCCCCGGGGAGGTTGAGGGGATGAAACGAAACGCCGGATCGTTTAACTGGCCGCTCATACGCGCAAGATGGCGACGTATTCTGATTACCGGCCGAGCGTATTTCATCTTAAGTGTATGCTCTATGGTGTTGTTCGTTTTACTAGGATTAGGCGGGATGGTTCAGAGATCGTTAGCTGCTTCCCCTGTACAATCTATGAAGGGCTTTGCCGCTTCCTTGTCTGGACAGTTTTTTCAATCCTTGCTCAGTATGGAGCTTCCACAGATGGAGGCTAGTGAAGGATCGCCATTGCAGACAGGCCGAATGGCAGCGTTCCTATTGCGGTTTATGACGGACATGAATCCTAATGATCCTAAGAGCTTGCTCGCTCTGGAAATGCCTGGAATGGACAGAGATAATTCTGTATTGTTGCGTCCGGGATCAGATGAGCCAGAAGCGCCGGAGGATCATGGGCCCCTTGATCAGAAAGGGGAGTACCCTGTAGAAGGGATTTCTGGGATATCAGGAATTACTGGTTTACCTGACCCCGATCAAATCCTACAGCCCGCGGGTGGAACGGAGCAAACGGCCGAGCCCGAGCCAAGCGCTCCAGATAAGAGTACTAATCCTACCCCGAACAAGCTATCTACGGAAGGTCGTAAGGTTGTATTCATCTACCACTCCCATAATCGCGAATCCTTTTACCCAGAGTTGAAAACAGATAAGAAGGATCCGAATTCTGACACGGTTAATGTAACTTTGGTAGGAAAACGGTTAGCTAAGCAGCTGGAATCCCTTGGAGTGGGTGCATCTCAATCCTCGAAGGATTATCCAACGAAGGTTCAGGGATATAATTGGAATTATTCGTATAAATATTCACTGCAAACCGTTCGCCAAGCACTTGCTTCCAACAACCAATTGAAATTTTTCTTTGACATCCATAGAGACTCTCAGCGCCGCAAGAAAACGACGGCAACGATCAAAGGGAAAGATTATGCCCAGGTTTATTTCATTATCGGGCACAAAAATCCGAATTGGCGAGAAAACGAAGCTTTCGCAAACGAAATTCACGAGCAATTGGAGAAGAATTACCCAGGCCTATCTAGAGGGGTATGGGGGAAGACGGCTGCTAACGGCAATGGGGAATATAACCAATCGGTTGCCCCAGACAGCGTGTTATTGGAAATAGGCGGCGTTGATAATACGCTGGAGGAATGCTATCGTACGGCGGACGCACTTGCTAAGGTCATTTCGGAGCTGTATTGGAATAATGAAAAAGCGGTTAAAGTGATTGCCAAAAAGGAATAAGGAGGTGGGCGGCTTATGCGTCGGGATACGTTAAAATTACTTATTTTTGCGGGAATTGTAGGGTTTGCTGTTATGTATGGAATGGAGCTATCCTCGAAAGGGATAGAAAACATAAATGGGCCTTGGGAAACGACAAATCCGACAGCAGTGGAGCAATCCACTGCGGAAGAAGGGGATTGGACGTTACCAGCAGGACATTACGAGAACCCGGACAAAATACCTTCTGATGCCGATAATTGGAATAATAATGAAGAACTCAGCATCCCTCGATACGATCGCGAGCCTATCGTTGACCGCGTCTCTGGTAAAACCGCGGAGGTGCTGCATGATTTGTCACGTAACGGGATTCGGATGGTTGTGTCTATATTTGATAAAGTTATGGGCTAAAAAGTGGGTCGGGTCGCTGAGGTGGGCTTGACGTTAGCCGCTCAGTTGTCATAAGATTAGGTTAATTATGTTCTAAGGGAAAATTTTAATGTTGGTATGGGTTCTGAACTGAATTATCTGATACGTCGTAGATAAGCCAAAGGGTAAAAACCGTCTGAATAGAGGGTTTGTTTCCTTGTGCTTGATCGCGACACTGATAACCAGTGAAGAACCGGTCGAGACCGCCCCTTACGAAGATTGTTTTCGGGGAGATCAGCCGTGCTCATCAGGGTACGGCTTTTTTTGTGTAAAAAAACGGATATGAGCCGTTGTTTGCATGATTTCTCTTCGGATTGACTTCTGACAGGCTGCGAGCTTGCGCCGATGGCGCTTGTTCTTGCAGCCTGTTTTTTTATTTTCAACTCAACATTCAGGAGGAATTAACAATGAGACAACATTCACTTCAAAAATTAGAGTACAACCGGGTCATAGAAATTTTGCGAAGCTATACAGTAACTTATTTAGGTCAACGACACATTGAGAAGCTTGAGCCTCTTAGGGATATAGAAGTCATTAAACGTAGATTGTCGGAGACGCAGGATGCTAGTCGATTACTTGCTCGTGGAGGACATCCACCCCTTCCTTCCCTAGAAGGGATGGAGACGCTGATGAACTTACTTGGAACGGGATATGTAATGACCGAGCAGGACTTCGGGTATATGGCTCAATTTGCAAGAAGCTGTGAGCAACTACGGCAGTATATGTCTGGGAAGAAGGCAGAGTCTCCAACCGTTGCTGCTTATGGGACATCCATGTTTGATCTCAAACCCTTACGTCTAGAGATCGAGGCCTGTATCGACAGAGGCAGTATTGTGGACACGGCAAGCTCGGAGCTGCAAAAAATTCGTAAGAAAATACGTGCTGCCGAAGAAAAATTACAAAAACGTTTAGAAGGGATGCTGTCCAGATTTTCTGATATTTTGCAGGAGCGATTGATTAGCCAACGTGGGGGGAGATATGTGCTTCCAGTGAAGAAGGAGTACCGTAAACGAATTCCCGGTACGGTACTAGATGAATCGTCCAGCGGACAAACGGTATTCATCGAGCCCTCTGAGCTAGCGGGATTGCAAATGGATTTAAGCATGCTAAGGAGTGAGGAAGGTCGTGTGGAAACACAGATCCTGGCGCAGCTTACAGGCGAGGTAGAAACGTACGCTTATGAGTTATCCGTTAATGTGGACACGGTTGGTCATTATGATTTCCTATTTGCTAAAGCGAAATGGGGGCTAACGATTGGCGGGATAGCACCGGAATTGAATGAGAAACGGATTATTGATCTAAGAGAAGCCCGACATCCGCTGCTAGCAGTTAAACCAAAGCCACTGGATATTTGTTTAGGAGCGGGCTATCAAGCTTTGCTAATAACCGGGCCGAATACAGGAGGTAAAACAGTAGCGCTCAAAACGGTTGGGCTATTGACGCTAATGGCTCAGTCAGGCTTGCTCATTCCTGCGGCAGAGGGTAGCCGAATGTGCGTATTTCGCTCTGTGGAGGTAGATATCGGAGACGATCAAAGCTTGGATTCGTCACTTAGCACGTTCTCCTCACATCTTCGCAATGTGATCGATATTTTGGCTCATGCAGGATCATCGACTTTAGTTCTGCTCGATGAGCTAGCAACGGGAACAGACCCCGGCGAGGGGGTTGGTCTCTCTATTGCTGTATTAGAGGAGCTGTACCGTAGAGGCTCAGTCATTATGGCTACGACGCATTTTAATGAAATCAAACAATATGCTCGTGATACAGATGGCTTTCAAAATGCACGGATGGCGTTCGATGAAGAGACACTTAGTCCGCTATATCGGCTGGAGATGGGAGAAGCGGGCAACAGCTATGCATTTGTCATTGCGGCTAAGCTTGGGATATCCTCTGCTATCATTGATAGGGCTAGCACGATTGCAAAGAGCTTAAGTCAAGGTAAAGGGAACGGAACGGTTCCTCAGCAAGCTACTCGTGAGGGGAAACCGACTCAATGGAGTGGTCGAAACAATCACATAGGAAAGCAGAAAGCGAAGCCAGCGGCTGCTGAGAATGACGAGTTATCGATGAAGTGGGCTGTAGGGGATGTTGTATTTATTCCGCAGCTGCGCAAGCCAGGGGTCATCTATCGCTTGCCTGATGAGAGAGGCAATATGATCATCCAGGTGCAAAAGGAAAAGCTTACAATTAACCATAAGCGTATTCGCAAATTTATCGACAAAAAGCATCTCTATCCAGAAGGGGATTATAATATGGATATTGTTTTTGAATCTGTCGAGGTTCGCAAGAAACGCCATCTGATGGGCAAGCGCCATGTAGACGGATTATCCATTGAGAAGCCTTCCGAAGATTAATCGAGCCTATGAAAATAAGGCTCATTGATGACATGGGAATACGCTGTTATAATGAAGTGATCGTCATTTGACGCATGGAATCGGCTGGAGGGTATTTATTGTCATGGCAGAACTCACTTTTAAACAAAGCCACATACGTAATTTTTGCATTATTGCACATATCGATCATGGTAAATCGACTTTGGCCGACCGCATTTTGGAATATACGGGAACGTTGACTTCTCGCGAAATGCAAGCCCAAGTATTGGATTCTATGGATCTTGAACGCGAGCGCGGCATTACGATTAAGCTTACTGCCGTTCGTTTACTTTATAAAGCAGACGACGGCGAGACGTATATGCTACATTTGATCGATACTCCGGGACACGTGGATTTCACTTACGAGGTATCCCGAAGCTTAGCGGCTTGTGAAGGCGCGATATTAGTTATTGATGCTGCACAAGGGATTGAAGCTCAGACTTTGGCTAACGTGTACCTTGCTCTAGACAACAACCTAGAGATCGTTCCCCTAATTAACAAAATCGACTTGCCAAGTGCTGACCCCGATCGGGTAAAGCAAGAAGTTGAGGATGTTATCGGACTGGATACGAGCGATGCGGTGCTTGCATCTGCGAAGAACGGGATCGGAATCAAAGAAATATTGGAGCAGATCGTACAGAAGGTGCCAGCACCTCAAGGTGATCGGGACAAACCGCTTAAAGCACTCGTGTTCGACTCCCATTATGATGCTTATAAGGGCGTTGTCAGTTATATTCGGGTCATTGACGGAACGATTCGTGCTGGAACCCGTATGAAGTTCATGGCTACGGGTGCGAACTACGAGGTTGTCGAAGTCGGAACGTTCGCGCCTGGTCCGGTTGCTGTGCGCGAGCTTGGACCTGGTGACGTAGGTTTTGTTAGCGCATCGATTAAGAACGTTAAAGATATTCATGTCGGAGATACAATTACGGACATGAAAAATCCGACACCGGAAGCACTTCCGGGCTACCGAAGCATTAACCCGATGGTATTCTGCGGACTGTATCCGATTGAATCTACAGATTATAATGATTTGCGTGACGCATTGGAGAAGCTTGAGCTTAACGATGCTGCACTACGTTATGAGGCTGAATCGTCTCAAGCACTTGGTTTTGGTTTCCGTTGCGGTTTCTTAGGAATGCTGCATATGGAAATTATCCAAGAACGTATCGAGCGCGAGTTTAACATTCCACTGATCACGACTGCACCGAGCGTTATTTTCAAAGTAACGTTAACGAACGGTCAAGTACTGAATATTTCCAACCCTGCTGATTATCCAGAAGCGGGTAAAATCGATTTCGTTGAAGAACCGTATGTTAAGGCTTCGATTATCGTACCAAATGATTTCGTTGGCGCGATTATGGAATTGTGCCAAAATAAACGCGGAGAGTTCATTGATATGCAATACTTGGACACGAACCGTGTAACGTTGAAATATAATGTACCGCTCGCGGAAATCGTCTATGATTTCTTCGATCAGTTGAAATCAAGCACGAAGGGTTACGCTTCTTTTGATTACGAGCTTATTGGCTACCGTCAGTCTAGCCTTGTTAAGATCGATATTTTGCTCAATGCGGAGAAAGTAGATGCATTGTCCTTTATCGTGCATAAGGATAGAGCAACTAGTCGCGGTCGTGTCATTTGTGAAAAATTGAAGGAACTGATTCCACGCCAAATGTTCGAGGTTCCGATCCAAGCCGCGATTGGACAAAAAATCGTTGCTCGTGAGTCGATCAGAGCGATGCGCAAAAACGTTCTTGCGAAATGTTACGGCGGAGATATTTCCCGTAAACGTAAGCTTCTCGATAAGCAAAAAGAAGGTAAAAAACGCATGAAGCAAGTGGGTAACGTCGAAGTGCCTCAAGAAGCGTTCATGGCTGTACTCAGGCTGGATGAGGATTAAGATAAGTTGGACGAGATTGGCGGGCTTCTGGCCCGCTTTTCGCTATATCAGAGCAAAAAAAGGCATTGAAGTGAGGTTAAGATTATGGAACACCCATTAAATACGACAAATCACGTACCAGCGGTTCATGAATGGACACCGCGGGCGCTATATATTCATATCCCTTTCTGTACGAACAAGTGCTTTTACTGTGATTTTAATTCATACGTGGCTGCAGGACAGCCAATTGATGCCTATTTGGACGCCTTGGAAAATGAGATGAAGCTGACGGTTGCCGAACATCCTCCGACGATCATTAATACGGTTTTCGTTGGTGGGGGTACGCCAACGGTGCTTACACCTCCTCAGATGACCCGGTTTTTGTCATCGGTAAAGAAATATTTTCCGCTAGCTGACGATGTTGAGTTCACGATGGAAGCGAACCCGGGAACGACTGACATGGAGAAGCTTAAAGCGATGCGTGAAGGTGGCGTAAACAGAATCAGCTTCGGAGCGCAGACATTCGATGATGGCTTGCTAGCTACGATAGGTAGAATTCATGCTGCCCAAGATGTTATCGAGAGCATCGCGAATGCCAAGGCAGCGGGATTTACGAACCTGTCTATCGACCTCATGTTCGGATTGCCGAACCAAACCTTACAACAGCTTAAGGATAGCGTGACTAAAGCTTTGGAGCTGGATTTGCCCCATTATTCCCTCTATGGCTTGAAGGTAGAGGAGAATACATTGTTCCATCGTTTGTATCAACGTGATGAGCTGCCTCTTCCTGAGGAGGATGATGAGCTTGCTATGTATGAGCACCTTATGGAACGATTAGGTAATGCGGGCTACCGTCATTATGAAATCAGTAACTTTGCGCGACCAGGATTTGAAAGCCAGCATAACACGACATACTGGCACAATGAGCCCTACTATGGCCTAGGAGCGGGTGCTCATGGTTACTTGCTTGGGCAACGGCATGTCAATATTAAAGGTGTGCAGCCTTATATCGAATCAGCTAATAAGGCGCTGCCGCGCTTGGAGCAAAATAACGTCAGCGTTGAAGAAGCGATGGGTGACTTCATGATGGTAGGCTTGCGTTTGCAGGAAGGTGTAGATCAGTTAAGCTTCGAGCGTCAATTCAACGGAGCTAATCTGGAAGAGCTATTCGGCGAGGCATTGCAGAAGCTGCAGAAGCAAGGGCTACTGGAAAAAGTGGAGCAGCCGGCGGGTTATCGTCTTACTTCGAAAGGTATTTTGTTCGGCAACGAGGTATTCGGCGCATTCGTGTAACGCTAGTGCCTCGCCAGAGTTTCACTTCTTGTTCATTTCCTCATTAAATCTACCTGATCCGCCTTTGGTGATGCTAAGCGTCTGCCAATCGGCGGATTTGTGCGCTTTAGCAACATAAACGATCTGTCAATAGATGTTCGTTATTTCTGAGCATGGACACCACTCCTTGGATTCGAATGATTGCAGTCCTATTTTACGTTGTATTAGTGTGATCTGCTGAATATCTTTTGTATTAGAGCAATAAACATCTTCTTTCAAACCGATTGAAATGACTCTTGAATGTTCATTCTCTTTGATGTATATTTATTCATAAATATCTGATGCTTGGAGAGAAGGAATTCACATGTCAGTCGTCTGCCGCAAGGCGCAGTTAGAGGATGTTGATGCGCTTTTTGAACTTATACAGGGTTATGCAGCCAAAGGAATTATGTTACCTCGTTCTCGTGAGGTATTAATCCGAATAATCGATACCTTCTTAGTCGTGCAAGACGGTGATCGGCTTATTGGCTGCGGCTCATTGTGTCGTCTAGGTAGCGATTTGGTAGAAATTCGTTCGCTAGGCATCGTAGATGGTTATAAAGGACAAGGAATAGGTAGTCTCTTAGTGGATGCCTTAATGGAAGAAGCAGGGGTTCAAGGCATTCCTAAAGTGATGGCGTTAACTTATGAAGCAGCCTTCTTTCAGAAAAATGGCTTCAAAATAGTGGACAAAGAGATTTTTCCGGAAAAAGTATGGACGGATTGCGTACATTGCCCTAAACAGCATTGCTGTGACGAAATCGCCGTAGTCAGGTTAACTGAACCATTAGCTGTTAATGAACAATTAAGCTTTGCCCAAATATGATAGAACCTGCCAAATCGAGCCGGAACGTCCTTGACATGACCGCCCTCGGTTTGGTATTTTTGTATTAGTAATTAGCACTCGACGAAAAGGAGTGCTAACGAAATGGATAAGCGGATAGCTAGAAGGGGGAATTCGGATGCTGAGTGAACGTCAACGTATGATACTTAACGCGATAATAGACGATTATATTCGTTCCGCCGAACCTGTCGGATCTCGCAGCATATCCAAGCGTGGAGATGTGATCTTTAGTCCTGCCACCATCCGTAACGAGATGGCGGACTTAGAGGAGATGGGATTGCTTGAGCAACCTCATACATCAGCAGGCCGTATTCCTTCTATTAAAGGTTACCGCTATTATGTTGACCACCTCGTTACTTTGGATGGAGTGGGAGACCAGGATGCTCGGAAGCTCCGTACTTTTTTCGCGGAGAAGATGAACCACTGGGAAGGGGTAATCGGACATGCGGCGACCATTTTGTCCCAACTGACCAATTACACTTCAATCGTTCTCGGACCAGAGATGTTCAGTACGACGTTGAAGCATTTTCAATTGATTCCGATCAATGATGTTTCAGCGGTAGCCATTATTGTGGCCAATACTGGACATGTTGAACACCGAACGATATCCATTCCGGATGGAATATCGATGGATGACATGGGTAAAATTGTGAACCTGTTGAATGAAAAGCTCACAGGCGTCCCATTTTACAAAGTTAAATCCGTTTTGCACAGTGAAATTGCCAAAGAATTAAGTCGTTATGTTGAGCAATGTGAGGACATACTGACGCTTCTGGAGCAGACGATTACGGAAGAGCAGGAGCCTAAGGTGTTTTTTAGTGGGGCATCTAATATGCTCACTCAGCCGGAATTCAAGGATGTCGACAAAGCGAAGAACATTCTAGGAATGCTCGAGGAAACACAATTGCTGATGCAATTGTTTCAGTCCAATCCGACAGGCATTCAGGTGAAAATCGGCACTGAAAATACGTTGGAAGCGATCAATCAATGTAGCTTGATTACGGCAACGTACTCCTATGAGGGGCAATCATTAGGTACGATAGGCATATTGGGACCTACTCGAATGGAGTATGGGAAAGTCATTAGTTTACTCAATTTTTTATCTAAGGATATCGCATTGATGATGTCCCGTTGGTATAAGTAAAACGTTGCATATCCCCAAGGTAAGGGTGGCACGGTAAGGAGGTGAACTCTACATGAATACGAAAGAAACGAAGGAGCCAGTAAACATGGATGAGCATCAAGAGGACTCTTTAGTAAATGAAATGGGTTCTGATATCAATGAAGCTTCCCATTCAGCAGGCGAACAACCAACGACAAACGAGAACACCGAAGAAAACGCCATCGTTGTCGAGCTTCAGCGCCAAGTGGATGATAATCATAGCCGTTACTTACGCGCGCAAGCCGATTTCGATAATTTTCGTCGGCGTACATTAAAGGAAAAAGAAGAAATTACGAAGTATGCTTCATTGAAGCTGATTACGGAATTGTTGCCAGTAATGGATAATTTCCAGCGTGCGTTGCAGACCGAAGGAGAGAGCACGGAAAGCGAAGCTTTCGTTAAGGGCGTTGATATGATCTATCGCCAGCTTTCTCAAGTATTGGAATCCGAAGGTTTAAAACCAATGGAAGCTGTTGGTCAACCCTTTGATCCGGAAATGCACCAAGCGATTATGACGGTGGAAACCGATGAGTACGAAGAAGGAATTGTAGTTGAAGCGATTCAAAACGGCTACTGGCTGAAGGATAAAGTTATTCGCCCAGCTATGGTTAAAGTAAGTGGGTAATAAATATTAGATCGACCATTCCAAGAAAAGTGCACTTATATGAAGGAGGACTATAGTTATGAGTAAAGTAATCGGGATTGACCTTGGAACCACAAACTCATGCGTAGCAGTAATGGAAGGCGGCGAAGCTGTCGTTATCGCTAACGCAGAAGGAAATCGTACAACCCCTTCGGTTGTAGGCTTTAAGAAAGATGGAGAACGCGTAGTCGGCGAGACAGCGAAACGTCAAGCCATTACAAACCCTGATCGTACAATAAGCTCCATCAAACGCCACATGGGTACTAGTCACAAAGAATCGATCGAAGGTAAAGCCTATTCTGCTCCTGAAATTTCAGCAATCATCTTGCAAAAGCTAAAAGCTGATGCGGAAGCATACTTAGGCCAAACCGTAACGCAAGCCGTTATTACTGTTCCTGCATACTTTAATGATAGCCAACGTCAAGCGACTAAAGATGCTGGTAACATTGCGGGTCTTGAAGTTCTTCGTATCGTTAACGAACCGACTGCTGCTGCACTTGCTTATGGCTTTGAGAAACAAGAAGATCAAACGATTCTTGTATTCGACTTAGGTGGCGGTACGTTCGATGTAAGTATTCTTGAATTGGGCGAAGGCTTCTTCGAAGTTAAAGCAACAAGCGGAGACAACCATTTGGGTGGCGATGATTTCGACCAAATCATCATGGAATGGATGTCTGGCGAGTTCAAGAAAGAGCATGGAATCGACTTGTTGAAAGATAAATCTGCGATCCAACGTCTTAAAGATGCTGCTGAGAAAGCGAAAAAAGAACTTTCTGGCGTCGTATCCACAACAATCTCCTTGCCGTTCATCACGGTTGTAGACGGAGTTCCTCAGCATTTAGAGCTTAACCTTAGCCGTTCCAAATTCGACGAGCTGACTTCAAGCTTGGTTGAGCGTACGATGGGACCTACTCGTCAAGCTTTGTCCGATGCTGGAATGACAGCTTCCGACATTCATAAAGTTGTATTGGTTGGGGGATCTACTCGTATCCCAGCCGTTCAAGAAGCGATTAAAAAGCTTACAGGCCAAGATCCACATAAAGGCGTTAACCCCGATGAAGTTGTTGCACTAGGTGCAGCTGTTCAAGCCGGTGTATTGACAGGCGAAGTTAAAGATGTTGTCTTGCTCGACGTGACTCCATTGTCCCTCGGTATTGAAACTGCAGGTGGCGTATTGACGAAAATGATCGATCGTAACACAACGATTCCAACAAGCAAATCTCAAGTGTATTCCACATATGCAGATATGCAAACCCAAGTAGAAATCCACGTCCTGCAAGGGGAACGTGCGATGGCTAAAGACAACAAAACGTTGGGTCGATTTATTCTTAGCGACATTCCTGCTGCACCTCGTGGCGTACCACAAATCGAAGTTACTTTTGACATCGATGCGAACGGTATCGTTAATGTTTCGGCACTCGATAAAGGCACAGGCAAGAGCCAAAAAATCACAATTACATCTTCCAGCGGTTTGAGCAAGGAAGAAATCGATCGTATGCAGCAAGAAGCTGAGTTGCATGCGGAAGAAGATAAAGCTCGTCGTGAGCTTATCGAAGCTAAGAACAGCGCTGACCAACTCATCTATAGCGTAGACAAAACAATCAAAGACCTAGGTGATAAAGTCGACGCAAGCGAGATTGATAAAGCGAACGTTGGAAAAGAGAAGTTGACGGTAGCATTAGCTTCCGATAACCTTGAAGAGATCAAAACAGCAACAGACGAGTTGAGCGAAATCGTACAGCAATTGTCGGTTAAGCTATATGAGCAAGCGGCTCAACAAGCGCAAGCTCAAGGTGGCCAAGACGGCGCTGATGCTGGTAACGGAAATGGTCCAGCAAACGACAATGTCGTGGATGCGGATTATGAAGTTGTCGATGAAGACAACAAAAAATAAGATTTGGTTGTAGTTAAAACCGAAAGTCAAAGTGATTTCCGTCATTCACGGGATCACTTTGACTTTCCTTCATGAGGAGGTGGGGAATTGGCGAACAAACGGGATTATTATGAGGTTCTGGAGCTACAGAAAAATGCCTCTACAGACGACGTTAAGAAAGCTTATCGGAAGCTTGCCCGCCAATATCATCCTGACGTCAATAAAGCGTCGGATGCCGAGGCTAAATTTAAAGAAGTTAAAGAAGCTTATGATGTGCTTAGCGATGATCAGCAACGGACACGTTACGACCAGTTTGGCCATCAGGACCCGAATGCTGGCTTTGGTGGCGGTGGCGGCGGAGCGGATTTCGGTGGTGGCTTCGGCGACATTTTTGATATGTTCTTCGGCGGTGGTGGCGGAGGCAGGAGAGATCCGAATGCCCCACAACGTGGTAACGATTTGCAATATACAATGACGATCGAGTTTAAGGAAGCGATATTCGGTAAAGAAACGGATATTACAATTCCGCGTACGGAATCGTGCGATACATGTCATGGTAACGGTGCGAAGCCGGGCACGAAGCCGGAAACCTGTTCGACATGCCGTGGATCTGGTCAGCAGGAAGTTGCTCAGAATACACCTTTTGGCAGAATCGTTAATCGTCGTGCATGTACGTCTTGTTCTGGACGGGGTACGATTATTAAGGAGCGTTGCGGTACTTGCTCTGGTAATGGTCAAGTTAAGAAGCAACGTAAGATTCACGTTAAAATCCCTGCAGGAGTCGATGAGGGAGCACAGCTTCGCGTAAGTGGCGAAGGTGAAGGCGGTACACGTGGTGGTCCAGCAGGAGATTTGTATATTGTACTACGGGTTAAATCTCATGAGTTTTTCGAGCGTGAGGGCGATGACGTCTTCTGTGAAATTCCATTAACCTTTACGCAAGCAGCGTTAGGTGATGAAATTGAGATTCCTACTTTAACGGAGAAGGTTAAGCTGAAGGTGCCAGCAGGCACGCAGACGGGAACTTACTTCCGCTTGAAGGGGAAAGGTGTTCCGAAGCTTCGTGGATACGGGCAAGGTGATCAGCAGGTGAAGGTGACCATCGTTACTCCAACCCAACTGAGTGAAGATCAGCGTGAGCTGCTTCGCGATTTTGCCGCTAAGAGTGGTGCATCTACACACGAGCATAGTAAGTCCATCTTCGAAAGAATGAAACGCGCAATATTAGGCGATTAATTCATAAGAATAGAACAAAACCCGTCCAGGCAACTGGGCGGGTTCTTCATGTTTGCTCCTAGTTCACTGCGTCTAAGTCTAGCGGAACAGAATCATAATCCAAGGCGTAAGGCACAAGGTAAGGAGTGCTGTGAATAGCATTGAGATGCCCGCTACGGATCCGGTAACGGAGCCATATTCCAGCGCCTTACTAATTCCAGCAGAATGCGCGCTTGTGCCGAATACAATCCCTCGTGCAACGGGATTGCGAATGCGACACCATTTGACAACTAAGGGACCAACAATCATTCCGAGTAGTCCAGTGATCATAGTTGCTACAGCGGTAATTGGTGGTAGACCACCTATCATCCCAGAAACCGTTACGGCAATTGGTGTTGTTGCAGAACGTGGTGCTAGACTATCCATGATCTCAGGAGTCAATTGAAGTAATCGTGACATCCCTGCAGAGGTTACGATGGCGGACAGCGCCCCACCACCTACACCGACGAGGATTATTGTGGCATTCTTTTTAAGCACATCTAAGTGCTTATAAAGGGTGACGGCTAAGGCGATTGTCGCAGGTTCCACCATGTCGGTGAGCCAGTGTGCACCTTGGTCGTAGTTGGTGAAGGAAACTCCGCCAACATTGAGGGTCACAATTAGCACAAATGGACATACGAGTAGGGGGTTCAAAATGATCCTGGGATATCGTGAATATAGAAATTTAGAAATAAAGTAGACAGCAATAGTGAAAATTAGCCAGATAAGTGCAGATAACATGAGGTTACTTGGCTCCTTTCACTTTTCGTGTAGCGAGCTTTTGACTGACTAAGCCTGCGCACACCATGACAATAACGATGCTGCAAATAATCGTCAATACGATCCGAAGACCGCTACTCATAACGAGATTTTTATATTCGATAATATGAACCGTCGCAGGGACGAAAAATAGGAGCATATTCGCAAGTAGCCATTTGGACCCGAGATCAATCCAGTCGAACCGAATCACTTTGAGTTGCAGCAATACAAACAGGATTGCAATGCCAATCAAACTACCAGGTATCGGAAGCTGAAGGGATTGAACGGAAATGTCTGCCGCCTTAGCTAGCAAAATAAAAAACGATACTTGTGCGATCGTTTTTAACAATGTTCTCATTCTTTTGTCCAACTCCTTCAGTTATTCAGTATACGAGCATGGGCAATATACGTAAAATGAATATATAGAATGATTTTCATTCCATTTAGTTATGATCTGAGGGGCGAGAGATTTGGACATTCGACATCTGCTATACATTACTGCAATCGTTCGTCACAACAGCTTCACGAAGGCAGCCGAGGCGTTGCATATTACTCAACCTACGATTAGTAAGGCGATTCGGAATTTGGAGCGAGAGCTCGATATAGAGTTATTTGTCAGAGACAAAAAGACGGTTAAGCTGACAGATGCAGGTGAAGCAATCGTTCGTCATGCAGGACCGATATTACATTCTTTCGATAATATGGTCATCGAGCTGAACGATTTAACTTATTTGAAGCAAGGTCACATCCGAATCGGACTTCCACCAATGGCAGGATCGAATTTTTTTCCTGGTGTGATTAAGCAATTCCAAGAGCGTTATCCGGGGATATCGATTAAGTTGGAGGAGGATGGGGCTGCGAAAATTGTACAGGGTATCGCTGACGGGGTGTTAGATGCGGGCGTTGTGTTATGTCCAATTGATGAGAGGGCATTCGATTCTTTTTCTCTTGTCAAAGATAAAATGAAGGTGATCATGCATCCATCCCATCGGCTTGCAACGCGGAAACGGATTGATTTACGTGAATTGGCTTCTGAAAGGTTCATTTTATTCGGGAGTGATTTCGCCTTGCACGATTGCATTATTAACGAATGTAATTTAGTAGGGTTTTCACCTACCATCGTATATGAAAGCTCGCAGTGGGATTTTATCGGCGAGATGGTTGCAGAAAATTTAGGTATCGCGATGCTACCCGATACGATATGCAGATTGTTACAACCTGATAAGATTTATAGCGTCGAGCTCGAAACTCCAATTCCATGGCATTTGGCTATGGCGTGGAGGCGTGAAGGTTATCTTTCGTTAGCGACCCGAGAATGGATTGCATTCACTCGTTCGCAGTTCGCCAAAGGCTGAACCGAGTTTAAGATTGCATGATTGCACGCACCGTCACTTAGGTGCGTTTTTTTGTATAAGCAATGCACAGGAAGAGAACTCTATTTGAATCGTTGTGATGTGGGCTTAATCCGCGTCAAATTAGGAGGAATGATCCATGGCAAAGAAAAGTAAGCAATTACCTACGGCAAGTGTTGAGGATGTTGAGTTCGCTGATGAAGTGGCAGATAGTGATGATAAAGAAGCGCAAAAACGTGCGGAAGCAGCTGATCGGCGAGCTACAGCGGATGAAGGAGAGTGACCCCATTGGTTATGCAGTCTCTGCAAGCAAAGTTCGCAACACAAGATCAAGCTGAATCCGTTATGCGAAAGCTTGCTTCGTTAAGAAGCGATTGTTTTCGACTAGAGAGGGTCGGAAGTGATACACATGGTGAAGGTTTATCAACACCTGGTTTAGCGGGTGCTGGCTTTCAGTCCTCATTGGAGGTTGAGGCTTCCTTAGATGCCGCTGGCTTTCAAGCGAACTCTACGGATAGTGTGGGAGCTTCCTCTGTGTTTACTTTGTCTGCAAATGTACCGACAGAGGCTACGGAACAAGCCCGAACAGTTATCCTCCAAGCCGGTGGCGAATTCCTCTAATATTCCACTGACGTAAGATACATCATCAGAAGTGTGATGTGTCTTGCGTCATCCTTCTCCCTTCTCCCTACTATCCCCTTCGCTCAGAAGTTCGCGGTATGGTGAGTATGTTGTATAAGCATGGCCTATCTCCACTATCCCCTTCGCTCAGAAGTTCGCGGTAAGGCGCGTATGTTGTATGGGTATGAACCTGTGCACTATCCCCTTCGCTCAGAAGTTCGCGGTATGGTGAGTATGTTGTATAAGCATGGCCTATCTCCACTATCCCCTTCGCTCAGAAGTTCGCGGTAAGGCGCGCATGTTGTATGAACATGACCTGTCCACTATCCCCTTCGCTCAGAAGTTCGCGGTAAGGCGCGCATGTAGTATGAGCGTGACCTGCCCACTATCCCCTTCGCTCAGAAGTTTGCGGTAAGTTGCGCATGGCCTATCTCCACTATCCCCTTCGCTCAGAAGTTCGCAGAAAGCCGCGCGTGTTGTAAGAGTATGAACCTGTCCACTATCTCCATCGCTCCGTTAATAAATATGCAGTTATTAATCCGACTTAACTCTGGAGAATACGGACTTAGTGAATTCGACCTGTTATCGCTATAACGTCAGTTCTTGAAATATGAAGATAAACCGATAGAACCGCAACCTGAGCGAAGGGGATAGTGGACAAAAGGGGCCAGGAGGAAAGAGCAGCAACCTGAGCGAGGGGGATAGTGGACATAGGGGTTACAGGGGGCGCTAATGGAGAACTGCACAAAAGTCGCACAAAGTCGATGAAATAGGCGTTGTTTTTTGCATCCGGCAAAACAGTACGTGTATAATGGGATTCATTGAAGAGTCATCAGGGGAGGAAAAGATTTGCGCTGGCATGAATTAACCGTCCTAGCGACGGAATCATCTCAAGAAATGGTTACACATTACTTAACAGAGCTTGGAGCAGGTGGCGTTTCCGTTGAAGAAGCGTGGTCGGCAGATACACCAAGAGATACGAAATATGGAGAGGTGTACGACACTCCGTTAAATGATATCAGACCTGGCTATGCTGTTTTTAAGGCTTATTTTTCCGAAGATACTAAAATGGAGCCTATCGCTATTGAGTTGAAAGCATTATTGGAGGGGCTTCCGGAATTCAACTATGATGCTGGAGAATTTACAATAGCTATTGGCGATGTACATGAGGACGATTGGGCACATGCCTGGAAAAAATATTTTAAACCGATTGCAATCACAGAACGTTTGACAATAAAGCCTACTTGGGAGGAATACACACCTAAGGCGAATGAGTTAATTATCGAGCTTGATCCTGGCATGGCATTCGGAACAGGAACGCACGCCACAACAGCACTCTGTCTCAAGGCGCTTGATAACGCTATACAAGGCGGAGAGCAGATTATTGACGTTGGCACAGGTTCTGGTGTGCTTGCTATTGGGGCGATGAAGCTCGGTGCCTCGAAGGTGTTGGCATTAGATCTTGATCCTGTTGCTGTGAAATGTGCACAAGAAAACATCACTCTGAACGGATATGAGAATGATGTTGAAGTTAGGCTTAGCGATTTGTTAGGTGTACTGAATGAGAGCGAGAAATCAGCCACCGATTCCAACACCGTGTCTGAAAAGGTAGCAGTTGGCGTTACAACACCGGTAGATCTTGTCGTCGCCAACATTTTAGCTGAAATTATTTTGCTTTTCATTAGCGATGTTATGGAAGTACTTAAGCCGGGTGGAATATATATTACTTCGGGTATTTACAAGAACAAAGAAATGATTGTAGAAGCTGGCTTACTTGCAGCAGGCTTTGAGATCATTGAGGTGTTGAGGCAAGAAGAGTGGGTTGCGTTCGTTGCTGGAAAACCGAAGGGGGATGGCGAGTGAGCTTTTTTTGGTTTCCGATAGAGCATTTGCCCATCATTATCATCATCATGCTGCTCTCTTTTAGTGTGCATGAATTTGCTCATGCATGGACCGCCTATAAGTTTGGTGATGATACGGCCTACAAAGAAGGAAGAGTAACTCTTAATCCTTTAGCACATTTGGATTGGATGGGGATGTTGTTCCTCTTATTAGCCGGATTCGGTTGGGCAAAGCCTGTTCCTGTTCGTCGTAGTAGGTTCAAGAATCCGCGACTGATGAGTATTTTCGTTACGGCAGCAGGTCCAATAAGTAACCTCATACTTGGGTTTGTATTTCTATTATTTCTAGACTTATTAAATGTATTTGGCGTTTTCAATCATGCTTCTAGTGATTTTATTATTAACTTGGCTTATTTTACACATTATTGGATGGCGATTAACATTGCTCTATTCCTTTTTAATCTCATTCCTATTCCACCTTTAGATGGCTACCGGATCTTAGAGGAATTCCTTTCCGTCAGAACTCGAATGAAAATACAAGAGATGGGCCAATGGATAACGTTTGCCTTCCTTCTAATCATCTTTATCCCTCCGCTTCGAGACGCAACGATTGGTCAATTGATGAGCTTAAGATCTCCGATTATGAGCGGAATGGTAGAAATTCTTGATCCTATCTTTGGTGAAAATAACATAGCAAAATTAATCTTTCAAATCCTTAGATGGTAGTAATAATAGCTTGGACGAGGTATGATGAAGGATGGAATATACTCAGGAGGCTAGGTTAAGATGCAGCGTTATTTTGTGCCTGAAGGGCAGATGGGACAGCATTCCGTTACGCTCGAAGGAGAAGACGCGCGGCATATAGGCGCCGTCATGAGATCTAAGCCTGGAGATTGTTTGATCGCATGCGATGGCAATGGACGCGATGTGCTTGCTAAGATTGTATCGGTTGATAAAAATAATGTGCAAGCAGATATTATTGAACAACTATCCTCGAATGCAGAGATGGTGTGGAAGGTCACGATAGCACAGAGCCTACCCAAAGGGGATAAGCTTGAGATTGTGATCCAGAAAGGCACGGAGGCGGGAGCATGCATTTTCCAGCCTTTCCTGTCTCAACGGACCATTGTTCAATATGACGAGCGGAAGGAAGCTAAACGGATCGAGCGTTGGCGCAAGATCGCCAAAGAAGCTGCCGAACAAAGCCACCGCAGCATCATTCCGCACATTAATGCGGTTAGTTCTTGGAAATCCTTACTTAAACAGTTCGTGGATTATGATCTCATCTTATTCTGCTACGAAGAAGAAGGTCGTTCTGGAGCAGTTGAGTTACGTGAACTGCTCCAGGATTTCAAGTCTAAGCAGTGGGAAACGGCTCCTCGTATCATGGTTATTATAGGACCAGAAGGTGGCTTTACCTCGCAGGAAGCGGATGCAGCCGTTGCATCCGGTGCAAAGTTAATTGGATTAGGGAAAAGAATATTACGGACGGAGACAGCTGCATTATACGCACTTGCTTGTCTTGCTTATGAGTCCGGAGAGTTGGGAGGAAACTGAGATGCCGAACGTGGCATTTTATACACTTGGCTGTAAAGTCAATTTTTATGATACCGAGGCGATCTGGCAGCTGTTCAAGAACGAAGGCTATGAGCAGGTCGATTTCGAGCAGACGGCGGATGTATACTTAATTAACACATGTACAGTTACGAATACGGGAGACAAGAAGAGTCGGCAAATTATCCGCCGCGCTGTTCGTCGTAATCCGGATGCTGTAATCGCTGTAACGGGCTGTTATGCCCAAACCTCACCCGCAGAAATTATGGCGATCCCTGGTGTTGATCTCGTTATCGGCACGCAGGACCGCGAGAAGCTAATGTCTTTCATTACGGATATTCAGGACGACCGTAAGCCGGTTAATGCTGTCCGTAACATCATGAAGACAAGAGAGTTTGAAGAGCTGGACGTTCCGAATTTCGTAGGTCATACACGCGCTTTCCTTAAGATTCAGGAGGGCTGCAACAACTTCTGCACTTTCTGTATTATTCCTTGGTCTCGTGGACTCTCACGCAGCCGGAAACCGGAAAGTGTTTTGGAGCAAGCCCATCAACTCGTGGCGTCTGGGTACAAGGAAATTGTGTTGACGGGGATTCATACCGGAGGCTACGGTGATGACTTGGAAAACTATCGGTTAGCGAATCTGCTGTCCGATCTTGATAAGGTTGAAGGACTTGAGCGAATTCGCATCAGTTCAATCGAAGCGAGCCAGATTGACGAGAAGGTTATCGCCATTCTGAATAGCTCACCTAAGATGTGCCGTCATCTACACATTCCACTTCAAGCAGGTGACGACGAAATTCTGAAGAGAATGCGTCGCAAGTACACCACATCTGAATTTGCGGAAAAAATTCGTTTGATTCAGGAAGCAATGCCGGGGGTTGCGATTACAACAGATGTAATCGTCGGCTTCCCTGGCGAGACGCAGGAGCAGTTCGAGAACGGCTTCCGCTTCATGGAATCGATGAATTTTGCAGAAATGCACGTTTTCCCTTATTCGAAGCGTACAGGGACTCCTGCAGCGCGTATGGAAGAGCAAGTGGATGATGAAGTGAAGAACGAGCGCGTGCATCAGCTCATCGATTTGTCTGAGCGGATGCAAGCCTCTTATGCTCGAGGATGGGTAGGCAGTATTCTGGATGTTATTCCTGAACGGGATGGCAAAGCTTTAAGAGCTCCAGGGGTTATTGCCGGATATACGGACAACTATATTCAAGTTGTATTCAACGGAGATCCGTCACTGATTGGTAAGCTTTGCCGAGTTCGTATTACGGACTCTGGTGTGAACGAATGCCAGGGCGAGCTTTTTGAAGTGTTGGATGTCGTTACACCATCAGTAGCTATGCAAGCTTAAGAATCTAAAGCGAAGATTTCATCGCAAGGCAGGCATGCGCAAGCTTTCCTCCCAGCGGTGAAATCTTTTTCTCATACATAGGACTAAGAGAAGGGGTTATGAGCTATGAAGACTGAAATTTCCGCAGGGGGCGTCGTCTACCGAAAGGTTGACGGGCAGCTAGAAATCCAGCTTATTGAAGATCGTTTTGGTAAGATGACTCTTGCTAAAGGGAAGATGGAGCCGGGGGAAACAGTGGAACAAACCGCGCTACGCGAAATTCAAGAGGAAACGGGCATTACGGGAACTCTCACGGCACCGTTAAATATCATTTCATACTTATATGAGCATGCTCATTTGGGCACAGTTCAGAAAGAAGTCCATTACTATCTCGTTGAAGCCGGAGATGAACAACTTCAGGCGCAGATCGAGGAAATCACTGGAGTTGCTTGGTATGCACCTCAGGAAGCATGGAGACTACAAAGAGACTCTGGCTACGACAACAACGATGAAGTGTTCCGGCTAGCTTTCTACAACCTTGGTATCGAGGTTGAGGGTTGATCGTCGATGCTATCCATTACTTTGCGGAACGCCATAGGGGTAAATAGGCAAGCGGTAAGGCGAGCAGGGAGCAGGCTACGTTAAAGATCGTTTGTGCGTGAGCGATTTGAGCGGATGGATCCGCGGGATCCATATAGACGGCTGCGGCATGTAACACTCCAATTAAGGGGTAAAAGAGTAAGGCGCCGCTCGTATTGAGTACAAGCTGTGACAAGGCAACGAAGCGTCCTCCAGGACCTCCACTTAGGGAAGCGATCATTCCTGTAAAGCATGTACCAATATTTGCACCAAGCACGATGGCAATGCCTGCTTCTGGTGAGATGGCTCCACTAGCTGCGAGCCCCATACACATGGCGATGACTGCAGAGCTAGAATGGACTAGCGCGGTAAGCGCAGCGCCTCCGAGCACTCCCCACAGGAGGTTCTCGTTCGTATGTCGCATCAAAGCTTCGAAATAATCATTTTCACGTAGGGCAGGCCCCATTCCTTGGAGCAGCTTGAAGCCGATGAGCAGCAGCCCGAAGCCTCCTAACGCAACGGATATGTAACGTAAAGACAATCCCCAACGCGGATCCAGGGAAGAGTCTCTCATTTCGTTAAACATATAGGTTATGATCCATCCTATTGCGCTTAGCAGCAGGAGTGGGAATCCATATCGGTGAAGCTGAAGGCTCATCAGCTCGGTTGTTAAACAAGTTCCTACATTGGTTCCAAGAATGATCCCGAAGCTGCGAGAAAGGGAGAGCCATCCGGCGTTCACGAAGCCGATCGTTAAGACGGTCACGGCCGTGCTGCTTTGTAATAGCGCAGAGGCGGCAGTACCGACGGCAAAACCACGAAGTGGCGTGGCGGTTGAGCGAGAAACCCAGCTAGAAAGCTTATGACCGGCCCAACGTTGTAATGAGGCTTCCATGACCTTCATTCCAGACAGCAATAACGCAAAACCAAGTATTGACGGGACGATGAAATTCGCTATCATTTTTTGCACCCCCGTTTAACACTATGCAAAAACAGGACAAGTTTATGATTGGATTAGGAGCGGATGATAAAATGTGCAGTCAGGCAAAGGTATGGTTAAATAAAGGCAGACGTCCTCGGTTGGAGGAAGGCCACCCGTGGATTTATGCGAATGAAATCGCCAAGACCGAGGGCGAAGCAACACCGGGACAGCTGGTGGAGGTTTGTGATCATCGTGGTTTAATGCTAGGTACAGGCTATTGGAATCCAGCTTCACAGATGACAGTTCGCATAGTCGCTTATGGACCACTCGAAAGCATGGATGTAGCTTTTTTCCGCAATCGTTTTGAGCGTGCTGCATCCCATCGTACTCGCTTTCTAGGCGAAGAAACGTCATGTCGCCTTGTATATGGGGAAGCCGATTTTCTTCCGGGCTTGGTCGTAGACCGGTTCAATGATGTGCTAGTTGTCCAAGTGCTGACACTAGGAATGGAAGTCGCGAAGGATGCTTGGCTTCAAGCATTGATCGAAGTGTTCAAACCCATGGGCATCTATGAGAGAAGCGATGTAGGCGTACGCACATTGGAAGGCTTAGAGGAAAGAACGGGGATCTTGTACGGAGAGTGTCCGAGACTGATCGAGATCGTTGAAAATGGATTAAAGGTACAAGTGGATATCGAAGGCGGTCAAAAAACCGGATATTTCTTCGATCAACGTGAAAATAGAGCTGCAATTAAACCGCTTGTCAAAGGCTGGGGAGCTCGCAGTGGAATTAAGCTTCAGGAGAGAGAGTCTGATGAAGGCGGCACTCGGTTAGTTCCGGTTAATGCAAATGGCAGTGAGGTCAGCTTTCCCTATTGGGACGGTGCGACCGTACTGGAATGCTTCGCGCATACAGGGAGTTTTACATTGCATGCCTGCGATTACGGCGCAAAGAAAGTAACTTGTCTTGATATTTCCGAGCATGCCTTGCAGACAGCTCGTCATAATGTGGAGATTAACGGGTTTACGGAACGCGTGGAATTCGTGGCAGCCGATGCATTCGAGTACTTGCGTCAGCAGGTAGCTGGTCGTGACGAACGTCAAGTGCGAGCGAATGCGAAAGCTTCAGGCACGAAGGTGGATACCTCTAAGCCTCTTGCTATTGAGGGACGAACATGGGATATCATTATTTTGGACCCTCCGGCGTTCGCCAAGACGAAGCGTGCAGTTGAGGGAGCTTGCCGTGGGTATAAAGACATTAACCTTCAGGCGATGAAGCTATTGAATGAGGGTGGCTACTTGGTAACAGCGAGCTGCTCCTATCATGTGAGACCAGAGCTCTTCCTAGAAACGATCCAAGAAGCAGCGAAAGATGCAGGTAAAATCATTCGACGTATCGACTGGCGAGGTGCTGGTAAGGATCATCCGCAGCTTGCCGGCGTTGAAGAAGGACATTATTTGAAGTTCGGGATTTTCGAGGTAAGGAGCCGCAAAGAGCTGTAATCGTTGTGGTTTAATATATTGTTAAGAGAATGTTAGCAAATCGTTGGATGAATTCCTCTCGTTTCGGGAACATTTCTAACGCCTCTAGATTATTCTAATGTATGAGGCATGGAAACGGGAGGTATAGACATGGTGCACGAAGTGATTTTGTTCGGTAAACGAGCGGTTCCTTTGGAAAACCGGGCTAAAGCCCTGAGTAGCCGAAGCCGTCTTAATAATCGAATGCAAGCAATGGCGGGTGATTTAGAGTTTCGCCGCCGTTGGAAACACGTCAGCTATATCGAGCTCTGGTCGGATGCAGCGATCTTTAAATATGATGACGGTAGCAAATGGTACATGAATATTTCATAATCTCGACGAATGTCGGGAAATTCAATGTAAAAAAGTGAAGCGTCAGGGTAACCTGGCGTTTTTCTTATGTCGTTTTCTTAGATTTACTGCGGGTGGTACCATAAAAAGATGAGTCTATCTGTTACTGCTACCGGGGGTTATGATGACTTCAGAAGCATAATATCCCAATTCAAGCAGGAGGAATTACAATGGAAGACCAATTGGTTACCCCGAAAATAAAGCGTGCAAACCATTTTTATCGCAGAAGAAATACTCCGACTTATACCTTTATGGCGTGGGGAGCATTCGTGTTGGCATGTGGCTTCGAATTCGGAGGCATCTATACGCTAAAGCAACCCTTATCCGTACAAGGCTTCTATGCAGCGGTCGGAATTCTCATTATCATAACCTCATTTGTCTTGCAGAAGGTTGTCCGAGACAATGATGAAGATAACTTCCTTAGGGAGCAAAATCCAACTCACCGTAGAAGGAATACCTCAGCCTTTACCTTTCTGTCTTGGGCAGGTTTTCTATTGGCTGTATTGTTCCAATTTGTTGGATTATCGACACTTGAAGAGCCCCTTTATGTCGTCGGATATTATGCTATTGCTGCTGTATTCCTTATCGTTTCCTGCCTCGTTCTGCAGAAGACAATCCGGGATAATGAAGAGGATCAGTTTAGTAGTATGGGGACGGACGATAGCTAAGAGCTCATGTTAAACGGTATGACAAGAATACGAACATACGCACTTATAATGGGTGTGTGTTATAATTATTTGAATAGCGTTTTACGGTGAAAATATTAAAGCAAGGGGGCTGCCGCATGTCACTTCGGCTCATAACAGGGCGTTCCGGTAGCGGGAAGACGCGTCTCTGTTTGGATGAAATACGAGATAAGCTGCAACAAGAGCCGCTCGGCGCTCCACTTATGTTGCTTGTTCCGGAACAGGCAACCTTTCAAATGGAATATGCGATGGTTACAACGCCAGGGCTATCTGGCTTTATGCGGGCCCAAGTGCTGAGCTTCCGTAGGCTCGCCTTTCGAGTGATGCAGGAATCGGGTGGCTCAGCTGTCGTACCGATACATGATAATGGCAAAGCAATGCTTTTGCACAAAGTGCTGGAAGCCCGCAGAGAAAGCTTGCGATTATTTCGCGGTGGGAAGACGGAGTCTGGACTGATTACCCGAATTAATGATTTGTTTACAGAAATGAAAAGGTATGGGATCGACAGCAGTAAACTATCGCAGCAGGCAGAGGCAGCGGCTATTCGTGCCGTATCGAATAAGGGAGCTAATCTGCTGGCGGATAAGCTGCACGACTTGTCATTGATATACTCCGAAATGGAGCAGCAGCTGATTGGGCATTGGCTGGATGGGGAGGATATGCTGAGCTGGCTGGCAAAAGGCGCGGCGACTTCCTCCATTCTTGAAGGTGCAGAAATATGGCTGGATGGCTTTCATGGGTATACACCAAGCGAATATGCCGTTATTGAAGCTCTACTCAAAAAGGCGGATAGAGTGAGTGTTACCCTCTGTGTAGATCAGCCTTATGGAGCGGGTGAACGGCCTGATGAGCTAGATGTATTCCATCCAACGGCGGAGACATCGGCTCAATTATGTGAATTGGCACAATCCATCGGGGTAAAGCTGGATCCACCAGCGATTGTTAATCCTGAGGTCGCGCCACGTTTCGTAGAAAGCCCGATGCTTGCCTTCTTGGAGCGCAATTGGAGAAACAAGCGCAAGCGCTGGGAGGGCGATGCTGCGATTCTGCAGCCGGATGATCCTCTGTGCGGACTATCTTTGCATGCTGCGGTTAATCGCAGAGCTGAGGTGGAGGCAGTTGCCCGGAATATGCTTCACCGGGTGAGGGAGCAAGGGAAGCGTTGGCGTGATATGGCTTTATTCGTCCGGCGTATGGATGATTATGCGGATTTGTTAGCGACCGTATTCGGCGACTATGGGATTCCTTATTACTTGGACGGCAAATCGGGTGTCTCCCATCATCCCCTAGTGGAGTTTGTTCGCTCTGCACTAGAATGCGTGACAGGCGGGTGGAAGGCGGAGGCTGTATTTCGCTGTGCGAAGACAGATTTGCTCGGAACACCTGAGAGACGAGTTACCCGAGATGAAATCGACCGTTTGGAAAATTACACCTTAGCCGCTGGAATTGACGGTTGGCGCTGGCATGCCCCGCAAGCATGGTTTCCGCTTTATCGGGGAGACCTCGAGGATGAAGGTTCAGTGAACGCTGCTGATGCAGCTATGCAGAGCTTAATTGAAGTACGCGATGCATTACTGCTTCCACTATTGACGTTGGAAGAACGGATGAAGTCGGCACATACAGTCAGGGAGCTCTGTGAGAGTCTCTTTCTGTTTCTGGAGCAAACAGGTGCTGCTGACACCCTGGAAAGCTGGAGCGAAGAAGATCGTGTCGTTGGAAAGCCAGGAAGAATGGCGGTTCATCGGCCATTGTGGGATGGAATTATCAATCTATTAGATCAACTTGTTGAGCTGATGGGGGAGCAGTCCCCAGATATTCAATTGTTTGCTGGGATGGTCGATTCTGGCCTTGAAGAGCTAAAGCTTGGAGCAGTTCCACCATCGCTTGATGGAGTGCTGATAGGAAGTCCGGAGAGAACTCGCTCCGATCGTATTCAGATCGTGTATTTGCTCGGGGCAAATGACGGTGTAATGCCGATGCGCATATCTGAGAACGGATTGCTAGCTGAAGAGGAGCGTGACCGCTTGGTAGCGACGGGAATGTCAATGGCCCCCGGTTCGCGCCGACGTCTGTTGGACGAAGAGTTTTTGACTTATTTGACCTTGACGACAGCGTCCCACCATCTGTGGGTCAGCTACCCAGTTGCCGATGATGAAGGGCATGGGCTTCTCCCCTCGGAATGGATAGGCAAGCTTAAGAAGCGATTTCCTGGGATTACGATTCAATCCTTGGCCGCAGAACCATTGGAGACGCAATCAGAGGAGGAACAGTTAGATTTCGCTGTCCATCCAGGTAGAGCGATGACCCATTTGCTAACAAAGCTTCGTAGCTGGCGGCAAGGGGAAACCTTAACTTCGGGTTGGTGGTCCATCTACAATTGGTTAAGAGAGCAGCCGATCTGGAATAACCGGTTAACTTCTCTTGTATCCTCCTTGAAATATACGAACATAGAGAAACCGTTAGCTCCCGAAACAAGCCGACTGTTGTATGGGGAAAGACTATTAGCTAGCGTATCACGGATGGAACGCTTCATTGCTTGTCCATTCCAGCATTTCGCTGTTCATGGCTTGCGGCTACAGGAGCGTAGGTTGTTCCGAGTGGACTCGCCTGACATAGGGCAGTTATTTCATGCTGCCTTGCGTCAAACGACAGAGAAGCTGTTCGCTGAGGGTGTGGCAGGTATGGACGCAATGAGGTGGCAGATGGAAGCGGCCGCTGCGGTGGACAAGCTATTGCCCCGTGTCCAATCGCAGATTTTGTTGTCCTCGCACCGCCATCAAGTTATGGCTCGCAAGCTACGAGATATTGTTACGCAAGCATCGACTATTCTAGGTGAGCATGCTGCTTTATCGGCATTCAAGCCTGTAGGACTTGAGTTGAGCTTCGGGCCCAAAGGCTTGCTACCCGCCTTGTCTCTCCAACTAGATGATCAACGTTGGATGGACATCGCTGGTAAAATTGACCGAGTGGACGCAGCACAGTCCTCCTCGGGACTACTCTTGCGCATTATGGATTATAAATCTAGTGCAATGAAGCTCAAGCTCGACGAAGTGGCTCACGGCTTATCTCTGCAAATGCTTACCTATTTGGACGTTGTTGTGTCCCATGCCCCACATTGGCTTGGTCAAGCGGCCAAACCGGCAGGAGTGCTCTATTTTCATGTGCAGAACCCATTACTGAATACGCCTAACGGAATGCCGAAGGAAGAAGCACGTAACGCTTTGTTCCGCGAGTATCGCATGCAAGGGCTACTGTTATCCGACGGAGAATCCGTTAAGCTAATGGACGAATCTTTGAACCAAGCAAGTAAATCAGCGGTCATTCCGGTTGAATTCAAGAAGGATGGGACGTTCTCAGCGCGTTCTCAAGTTGCTAATCAGAGTGAGTGGGAAGTGTTGCGGGGCTCCGTGCGTTCGCAAATTCGCCGAATTGGCAAGCGGATTGTGGACGGGGACGTCGCGATCAGTCCTTATCGATTGGACAAGCGTAGTCCATGTACCTTTTGTGATTTTCGCCCGGTATGCCATTTCGATAGTCAAGTGGAGGGAAATACGTTTCATGCTTTAAGTAAATCCAGCAGTCGTGAGGAATTATGGCAACGGCTTGCAGACGGAGCGAAGTGTGGGGAGGAACTGAATTGAGGCCGAATAGAGTGTGGCCGGCCAAGCCGGAAAACAGTCGCTGGACGGATGAACAATGGGCAGCGATAACAGCTGATGGTTCCAATCTGCTTGTCGCTGCAGCTGCAGGCTCTGGTAAAACAGCTGTACTCGTCGAAAGAATTATATCGAGAATTGCGGATGAACAACGTCCATTGGATGTTGATGCCATGCTTGTGGCTACATTTACGAAAGCGGCTGCTGCGGAGATGAAGGAAAGAATTCGTCATGCGCTGGATGAAGCCTTGGAGAAAAATCCGGATTCAAGACATCTTAGTCGGCAGCTAGCGCTGCTACCTAGAGCGTCAGTAACAACTCTACATTCCTTCTGTCTGGAAATTGTAGAGCGATACGCCCCTCTGATAGAGCTAGATCCTGGCTTTCGAATGGCTAATGAGACAGAAGCTGAATTGCTACGAATGGATACGCTTGATGAGCTGTTCGAAGAGCGGTATGAGAGTGAAGGAGAAGCGGGTATGTTATCTTCCCTAGCTGACCGCTTCGGTGGGGAAAGAAGTGACGAGCCCCTACATCGACTTGTGCTTGAATTATTCGATTATGCAGGCAGCCATCCTTGGCCAGAATTTTGGCTTAAGCAGATGGCTGGAGAGTTTCAGCTCGCTCAAGCAGAAACACTTCCTCACTCGCTGTGGGTTAAGAGCTTGCGTGAGGATGCTGAGCTCCTACTCAAGGGCACCCTGCACCTGTTGCGAGGAGCGCTTCGCATTGCCCATGAACCAGGTGGTCCAGAGCCTTATATCGATACGCTATTTGCGGATATCGATGGCCTTGAAAGAGTTGCATACGCATTTGAAGCTGGGACTTGGGGGGATTGGCAAGCAGCAGTAGCGGACATTTCCTTCGGAAGACTTAAAGCCTGCAAGGGGGATGATTATGACCCCGCTTTAATCGAACGTGTCAAAGAGCTGAGAGATGCGGCTAAGAAAGCGGCAGGTCGTTTATCGGAGGAATGGCTTGTGCGGTCTCCCGAGCAATATGCGGCTGAGCTTCGTGATTTGGCTCCGGCTATGGAGCAGTTAGCTGAGCTGGCTGTGCAATTCGGAGAGCGCTACGAGCAGGCGAAGAGGGCGAAAGGCTTACTTGATTTCGGAGATCTGGAGCATTATGCCTTACGGATATTGCGAGATCCTTCTTCAACACCTGAACACAGCTCACCTTCAATGGCGGCGATCAACTTCAGCGAGCGCTTTGCAGAAATATACCTAGATGAGTATCAGGATACGAATGAGGTTCAAGAAGCGATCGTAGCACTCATTTCGAGAAAAGATCCAGGAAATGTGTTTATGGTCGGTGACGTGAAGCAAAGTATTTATCGATTTCGATTGGCTGAGCCAGGCTTGTTCTTAAGTAAATATAAAACCTATGAAGCATTCACTACATCCATGGATATGGCAACTACGACAGATATGCCAGACGCGATAGACACGGATGGATTGCGTATTGATTTGGCGAGAAACTTCCGGAGCCGTCGAGAAATCGTAAATGCGGTCAATCACGTATTTCATCTCATCATGCACGAACCGGTTGGAGAAATGGATTACGATGATCGTGCGGAGCTGATCTATGGCGACGGGTATCCCGACGATACTAGTGTTCCGAACCCGTATTCTGTGGAGTTGATTTTACTGGATTCTGCAGCTGTCACTAATACGACTGCGGGTGAGGAATCCCCAGATGTGACGGGTAAGGTAGGTTTTGAGGCCACGGAAGGTCATGACAGCGGCAACTCTCAATCAGAGGGACTGACCGAGGAAGTAGAGGATATCGAGAGCGCCCAGTTAGAAGCGAGGTGCATCGCTGCCGAAATTCGCAAGCTAATGGGAACCGATGGAGAAGCACAAGTTCCATTCGCGGTATATGATAGCAAAGCTAAGCTACATAGACCGGTTGGCTACCGAGATATTGTGATATTGCTCAGGGCGGTAACCGCGCTCGCACCTGCATTTCTAGACGAACTGAAGGCCGCTGGGATTCCTGCTTATGCAGATCTAGCAACGGGTTATTTTGCCGCGACAGAAGTGGACATTATGCTGTCGCTGTTATCGATTATCGACAACCCGCATCAGGACATTCCGTTGGCTGGAGTATTACGCTCACCGATCGGAGGCTTTACCGCGGAGCAGCTGGCACAAATCCGCCTAGCGCTTCGTAATGGCTCGTTCTGGGATGCTGTTAACGCAACAGTGGGAGATGACCAATCGTTCTCCACGCTAGAAGGTGGAGGCGTTAAGGATGACTTCAGACATTCTCTCCTGGCATTCGTACACAAGCTTGAACAGTGGCGCGACTTTGCTAGGAAGGAACCGCTAGGAGATTTGCTATGGATGTTATACCGCGAAACAGGATACTACGATTATGTAGGTGGCCTACCTGGCGGAGGACAGCGGCAAGCCAATCTACGAGCGCTCATTAATCGTGCGGTCCAATATGAACGGTCGTCCCGGTTCCGGGGGCTGTTTCGTTTTCTCCGTTTCCTCGGCCGGATGCGCGATACGGGCGCAGATTTGGGAGCTGCACGCGCACTTGGAGAAAGCGAGAATGTCGTACGAATTGTATCTATTCACCGTAGCAAAGGGCTCGAATTCCCCGTTGTTTTCGCTGCCGGGCTTGGGCGGAATTTCAATCGTAGAGACTTAAACGGAGCATTTCTTAAGCATAAGAAGCTCGGATTCGGACCAAGAGTATTAGAGAGTGAGTCAAGGGTGACTTACCCGACGCTTCCCCAACTTGCTATTCGTCGGAAGCTCGGAGCAGAGATGCTTGCAGAGGAAATGCGCGTGCTTTATGTTGCTCTTACTCGCCCTAAGGAGAAGCTATATCTGATAGGTGTAAGTAAAGATGCGACTAAGCAATGGGAGCAGTGGAGTGAGACTGCGGCAATGGGGGAAGGATCTCTACCTGCATTTTCTGTATCTGCAGCAAGGAAGTATCTAGATTGGTTAGGACCAGCTGCCGTATTAGCTAGCGAAATATCAGATCCGACCAAACGATGGTTGTCCCGAATCGTTCCGGCGATCACCTACACCCGCCAAGCGGCTGAAATACAGGAGGAGAAGCCTGATGAAGGCCAACGCTGGCATGCTGTTCTTAGCGGTGATAAGGTAGAGGGCATGACGAATCTCGAAGCCTCTGAACGAGTCGCTCGTATTTTGTCTTGGGAATATAGGGATACGGCTGCGACGCAGGTGGCGGCCAAAACCTCCATTACTTCTTTAAAAAATCGATTAGCGGCTGCCGAGGATATTCACTCGATATCCCCACAAATTCCGCTTGCATCCAATGAGTGGATGGAACGGTCTGTGGAGGAAGGATGGTCGGATGAAGAAGCTTCAACGGTTGCTCCAGCTTCAACTACAGCTTCTCCGGCAACGTTTAAACTAAGGCGTCCGCGGTTTATGTCGGCACGGCAGCTAACGCCTGCGGAACGAGGGACGGCATTCCATCTGGTCATGCAACATTTGCCTCTTCAAGAAGGAATCGCTGTAGAGCACATAGTAGGTTTACTTGATCGACTTGTGGAGAAGCACATTTTATCGCACGACCAGCGTCTTGGGGTAGACGCATCAATTGTAGCGGCTTTTTGCCAAACCCCTTTGTATTCACGGCTTCGTCAAGCTAGCCGACTGTGGAGGGAAATTCCCTTTACTTACGGGCTTGAAGCGGCGACCGTATATCCGGGTTTTGTCCAATCTTCTTCAGAGGAAACCGTCATTATTCAAGGCGTCATCGACTGCTTGTTCGCGGAGGATGACGGGCTCGTGCTTGTTGACTACAAGACGGATGAGCTTAAAGGAATCGATGCTCATGAAGCAGCGGAAAGACACCGATTTCAGGTGGAGAAATACAGTGAGGCTGTTCAGAGCATCTTGGGCACGGTGGTAAAGGAAGCATACGTCTATTTCTTTGATGGCGGACAAGCGGTACGTTTACTCTAAGCTAAGGATCAAGAAATCTGCGGTAAATTTAATAGTGGAAATGTAGGAGGATGAGATTAGGTCATGTCAGATAGCATTGTGAAGAAAAGGTCTTACACGATTCCCGTTTTGTTCATCATTATGGTCATTATGACGACGCTTATTATTATTTATTGTTCCAAATACCTGTTGTCACAGCAGGAGCATACAACGGATCAAGGACAACGACTAGCCGAACAATACAACTATGCCTTGGTTTTCGCAGGTAAGCTTCATGATGGTGCAGATCTCCTTCTCACCTCCAAATCACAGGCAGAAACGATTCGTGCTGCGAAAATGTTAGGGGAAGCCAATCTCGCATCTAGCGAGACGACAAGCCTATTCATTGAGGCGACACAATTAAAGTCCGGTCAAACGAAAGAAGATGCGAGCGCACGACTTCGTATAGCTATGAGTGCGATCGTTGGTCCAGATAATCAAATGTCTACAATAGGTGAGCATGAAGGCTCACTCACACAAGAGGAGATAGCTCAACTAACTCTTGTGCGTGATGGTGCTGCGCAAATGCAGCAAGCTCTGAATGGCTTTCGCCCACCCTCTAGTGAAGATGGCTTTCGTCAAATGGTAAGGCTAGGGAACTGGGTAGAGTTTGCAAAGGGAGCGAGCCTATCTCTTGAGCAGTTAGCAGCTAAACTCTAGGCTGGAGGCGCCCATTTATTTTTTTCTCAAAGTAGCCATTCGCCCAAGGCGGCATATGATGAAGGAGAAGGCAGGCGCCCAAGGAGGGAATGCTCATGGAAAAAAGTAAAACTCAACCGGTTGTACAGCATGTGCCGAAACATGAAACTCAGCCGGTCACCCCACCCGTCACTCAGCCAGTAGCCGTAGCTCACCCTATGCATAAACCGGCACACAAGCCAACAGCCCACAAAGTGACTAAAACATTATGCGAATCTCATATGTATCGATATGTGGAAGTACAGGCTGCCGATGGGTATTGTTATGATGGAATCGTAGAGCATGTGGATGATGAATGGGTATGTCTCGCGGTTCCAGGCTCTGTAGACCCGATGCGTGGCTTTTTTCCGCAACCGCCATTATATCCCCCAGTTGGTCCTTTTTATCCTTATCGTCCAAGGCGGTTTAATCGTCTTGTATTGCCTCTTGCCGGTCTTGCGGCAATTTCCTTGCTCCCCTATTATTGGTGAGCACTTTATCTATAGCAAGGGCCTGCAGCGACGCTGCAGGCCCTTGCTATAGGGGGACAGTTGGACGAAGCTAGAGGGAATAAGTTATGATGGAGTCAAATGACTCTAAGGGGTGCGTACGTTGTCGGACTGCTTATTTTGTAAAATTGTCGAAGGAACAATTCCTGCGCGCAAAGTATATGAGGATGATCAAGTTGTTGCTTTCCATGATATCCAGCCTCAAGCGCCTGTCCATCTGCTAGTTATACCCAAGAAGCATATTGCTACAATGAATGATTGCGAGGCAGAGGATGCCGCTTTATTAGGACATTTATTATTATCCGCAAAACAAATCGCTAAAGAGGCTAATCTGGAAGAAACGGGATATCGACTTGTAAACAATTGTGGTCATGATGGCGGACAGGTCGTATTTCATATTCATTGGCATATTCTTGGTGGTGAAAAGTTAGCTGCACTTAACCCGTCATAACTTCCACATTATGTATAAATGAGCATTTTGAGAAGTAGAGGAAAATGTTAACGCGCATTTCATCGTAAATTTTCGCTTGCGGTAAGTTGACACTCCCTTTCCTCTTCACATATAATAAAGTTTGATAACCGTGTTGGGTCTGTTGCGGAGGGAGGGAAAACAGGTGGCCGAAACAAAAGTACGAAAGAATGAAACAATCGACGCTGCACTCCGCCGCTTTAAGCGTTCCATTGCCAAAGATGGCGTTCTCGCGGAAGTGAAGAAACGTAAACATTACGAGAAACCGAGCGTTAAACGGAAGTTGAAATCCGAAGCCGCGCGTAAACGGAAGTTCTAGGGAGGAATCCGCATTTATGAATCTTGCGGAACGTTTGAACGAAGACATGAAGCTAGCGATGAAGAGTGGGGAGAAATTCCGTCTTCAGACAATTCGCATGGTTCGTGCATCGATCAAAAACCAAGAAATCGAGCTGCGTCGACCGCTTGAAGATAACGAATTGCTTAATATAATGAGCCGTGAACTCAAGCAGCGCCGCGATTCCCTCCAAGACTTCGAAAGAGGTGGACGGGAAGATCTCGTAAGCAATGTCAAAGCAGAAATTGAGATCATCTCTGAATATCTTCCACGACAGCTTACGGAAGAAGAAGTCAAAGCCATTGTTGTACAGACCATGCAAGAAACCGGTGCTTCTTCTAAAGCCGACCTGGGGAAATTGATGGGCGCTTTAATGCCCAAGGTGAAGGGAATTGCTGACGGTAAGCTCGTCAATGCAATCGTCCAACAATCTCTGCAATAATTCTGATGTGAACGACTAGCACTTCCTTTACGGAAGTGCTTTTTGCTTAATATGCGCGTTTTTTGTTGTGAATTTACCACAAACATGAAACTATAGTTGGAAAATACCGTATTATTCTTAGGCTTGAAAACTGCGATGGGAGGAAGGGGCTTGAATTCAATGATTCCAAACCGCCAACGTTATCAGGGTTGGAGGACTGCATTAAGGCTTTTTCCATTACTAATGTTAATCTGTATCCCCTTGTTTAGTATGGCAATCGATAGTGCCCGTGCGGCGGAGAGCTCGTCTGCAGGCTCAGTGTATGTCGTTCCCGTACAACAGACTGTAGAAAGTGGGCTTTATTCCTTTCTAGATCGCGCTTTAACGGAAGCGGAAGAGGCGAAAGCGTCTCTGGTGGTCCTTGATATTGACACGCCGGGAGGCAAGCTGAAAACCGCTGAAGACATTGGAAAGCGGATACGTGAGGCTAAAGTACCGACAGTTGCTTTCGTCAGCGGTAAAGCAGCTTCTGCAGGTGCATACATTGCCCTGAACGCAGGAGATATCGCGATGGCTCCGGGATCTACAATAGGAGCGGCCATGATCGTGGACGCACAAGGGAATGCCATCGAAAATCCGAAGCTCGTCTCTTTCTGGAGTGAGGAGATGAAATCGGTTGCGGAGATGAATGGGCGCGATCCGTATATCGCAATCGGGATGGTCGATCCAAGTCGACTCATCGAGCTTAAAGCGATTGGTGAGACGAAAGCAATCGGTCAGATTATTTCCTTAAGTGCGGAAAAGGCGCTGAAGGTTGGTTACTCCGATAAGAATGTGAAATCGGTAGATGAGGTTATTGCATGGAAAGGGTTGTCCGATCGGACGGTTGTAGATTTCCAGCCTTCAATTGCCGAACGAATATCCGCAGCAGTAACCAGCTCTGGAATAGGTATTTTGCTTCTGATTATTGGGATTGCGGGCATTGCAATTGAATTGCTTGTACCCGGCTTCGGTATACCAGGAGTTATTGGACTTATCGCATTTGGTCTATATTTCTTCGGTCAATCGATTGCTGGCTTTGCTGGAATGGAAGCGCTGGTCATCTTCCTGATCGGAATCGCACTTCTCATATTAGAAGTATTCATTCCAAGCTTCGGAATTCTAGGAATTCTTGGAGTTGCGTCCTTAATCACTGGAATCACGATGGGAGCTTACGATACGGGCAACGCGCTGCAATCGCTTGGTATCGCGGTACTCGTAGCGGCAGTTATCGTCAGTGTATTCGTCTATATTTTCCGCAAGCGGGGCATTTGGAATCGATTTATTCTAAGTGAGCAGCTGACAACGGACAAGGGTTATGTGCCACAGGAATCCCGTGAGAAATGGATCGGTCAAGAAGGAATAACGACCTCTCTGCTTCGTCCATCTGGCATGGGGGAATTCAATGGGCAACGACTTGATATTATTACGTCTGGGGAATTTATTGAGCAAGGAACGCGCGTAAAAGTAGTATCCGTAGATGGAACTCGCATCCTAGTGAAGGAAGTTTAGAAAACGATAACGCAATCAATAATAAAACAATAACCTATCGGAGGTACAAAATGGATACAGTAGACATTCAGCTTCTTGTCATTATCGCGGTTGTGATCGTAGTGTTATCGGTGTTTTTGAGCTTCTTCCCGTTTATGCTGTGGGTTTCAGCGTGGGCTGCAGGCGTTCGAATCAGTATCATTACTCTAGTTGCAATGAGGTTACGTCGAGTTGTGCCAGGTCGGATCGTGAATCCGCTCATTAAGGCATCCAAAGCAGGGCTTGGTCTAAATATTAATCAGTTGGAAAGTCACTTCCTTGCCGGTGGTAATGTTGACCGCGTTGTTAATGCCCTTATTGCTGCGCAACGTGCAGATATTCCCCTCGTATTTGAGCGGGCTGCTGCCATCGATCTCGCTGGACGTGATGTATTACAGGCTGTGCAAATGAGCGTAAATCCTAAAGTTATCGAGACACCAGTCGTATCTGCAGTTGCTAAGAACGGGATTGAAGTTAAAGTTAAAGCACGGGTAACGGTGCGTGCTAATATTGATCGACTCGTCGGGGGTGCTGGTGAGGAGACTATTCTCGCGCGTGTTGCCGAAGGGATTGTTAGTACGAACGGTGCTTCAGAATCTCATAAGGACGTTCTGGAACATCCAGACCGCATCTCCAAAACTGTTCTTAGCAAAGGCTTGGACGCAGGTACTGCGTTTGAAATTTTGTCCATTGATATTGCGGACGTTGATGTAGGGAAAAATATTGGCGCCCATCTCCAAACTGAGCAAGCGGAAGCTGACAAGCGGATTGCACAAGCGAAAGCGGAAGAACGTCGTGCGATGGCTGTTGCCCATGAGCAAGAGATGAAAGCACGCGTCGTTGAGATGCAAGCTAAAGTTGTAGAAGCAGAGTCTACTGTACCGCTTGCTATGGCGGAGGCATTAAGATCAGGCAAGCTTGGGGTCATGGATTATATGAACTTGAAAAATATTGAAGCGGATACCCAAATGAGGGGTTCCATTGGCAAAGATGGCGACGGACCTAAAAAGTCTTGATCTGCCAAAGAAGACGTTTAAGCAAGGAGGATGAAATGTGGAAAAGTTGATTTCATTCATTACGGGTAACTTTTATATCGTATTCGTAATCGTTGGAATTATATATTCACTGTTTTTCCGCAAATCCCCTCTGGAGCAACGTCCAAATCGGACGCCTGACTTCGGAGGTGGCAATCAGCAGCGTTCTAGGCCTTCTGCGGAGGTTGAACCTCTAAGTACTCCAGTTTCTCGTTCTGAGCCTTTAGAGCTTAACGAGGACCCGTATGCGGCCCATCAGCACGATGAGCTGCCAGTAGTGAAGCAGAGACCTGCTCGATTGGTGGAATCTCTTCAGCAGGAATCAAAGCCGGAGGAGCACTCTTCTCCTGTGTTTACTAAGAATGATTTAACTCGTGCGGTCGTATGGGCGGAAATTCTTGGTCCTCCGCGGGCGCGTCGACCCTATCGACGCTAAGTAACAGCATCACAATATTGAAAGCGAGTCCTTCGGGGCTCGCTTTTTTCGTTTTATCCCAATATGTTCAATCGTTCAAGCTTTCCAAAGAGCTTGACCCTGCTTCGCTTCATAAAGAGCGTCTATTGCGCATATGTTTACCGTATAGGAGGGAGGACCGCCCAATGATGCGTGTAAGTCGGAAGCTGCGCAAATGGACTGCCACAATTCTTGACCTGCCGCAGGATGTGGTGCTGGACTTGCCGCGCATCACGATGATCGGGGGCCTTCAATTAACGGTGGAAAATCATCGTGGAATTCTCCATTTCACACCGCAAAACCTGCGACTGGCAATGGATAACGGTGAAATGGAAGTGACGGGCCAAGATTTGATTATCCGGAATATCGGTGCAGAGGAAGTATTCGTAGAAGGGAAAATAACGGGTGTCCAGCTGCATTTGAAAGGGAAGCCATCCAACAACTGACGCCAAGCAAAAATAGGGAATGACTGATGTTCTAGTCCGTTTTTTGATAAGAAAAACGGACTTTCGTTTTCTGAAAGGACAAGCGCTAAGCTAGGGGGAGAGTTAGAATGAAAGGAACTTGGGTAGCAAATCTGCGCGGTTATGTTTGGGTCAAGCTCATTGGAGGAAAATCGGAGCAATTTCTTAATGCTGCAACTAGAGAGCGAATCGAGCTATGGAATATATCATTCACACCGGCGAGTGAGCTGATCTTCGGAATATCCATTCCAGATTTCTTTCGTCTTCGTCCTTTGCTGCGGGAGAGCGGAAGCAAGACACGGATTATTTCTCGTCATGGTCTGCCATTTCGTATGGCGAGGCTATCACGAAGGAAAACTTTTGCCGGAGGAATGATTGCGTTTGTGGTAGCGCTATTTATTCTCTCAACGCTAGTGTGGGACGTCCGTATCGAAGGCAACTCAGCTATTCCGGAAGAGAAAATACGCCAAGCGGCAAGAGCAGAAGGCATATTTGATTTCCAATGGTCATTCCGGATGGGCAACGCGGCATCCTTATCTCAGCGCTTAGCGTTACAGCTGCCTGATGCTGCGTGGGTGGGGGTAGATAAACAGGGTACATCCATTACAATTACAGTGATTGATTCTACTAAGCCAGAAAAAAAGGTGTTAGAAGGTCCGCGAAATTTGGTCGCCAAAGCGGATGCGGTTATTACTCGTGTCATTGCCGAGAATGGACGTCCGAAGGTGGAACGCAATGACCGTGTACGCAAAGGAGATATTCTAATCTCCGGTATACTAGGGAATGAACAGCATAGCAAGGCTGTCGTATCGAAAGGGAAGGTTATGGGCCTTGTATGGCATGAATATCGTATTGCTTCTCCTTTAGTGACAAAAACAAAAAATATAACGGGAGTATCTCAAGAACGTTCGTATTTATTATTGGGTAATCGCGCACTTCAATTATCTGGTTATCGCGGGTTAACCTTCGAAAGCTCGCAAATTCGGACCACAATACATAAGGCGCAATTTTGGAAGAGGCTGTTACCGTTTGGAACGATGAAGGAGCATGAGCTCGAGGTCATCGAAATTGAGAAACGGCTTACTCCAGAGGAAGCTAAGATAACGGGCCTAGAACAGGCTCGTGCTGAATTGCTAGCCAAATCTGGGAAGGATGCAACCATTAGAGCGGAAAACATTTTGCATGAACATACTGAGAATGGTAAAGTATTGTTAACTGTTCTATTTGAAGTGGAACAATCTATCGAGGTTGAGCGTCCTATATTATAAAAGCTTATCGATTAGGGGGAATGAGTCTTTTTGACTGAACTGAAACAATATACGACGATCCCGTTACGCAATGCAGCTGAAGGATTAGCACTGTTCGGTCCACAGGACAAGTTCCTGCGTCTAATCGAGAAGGAATGTGTGTCAGTCATTCATTCAAGAGAAGCGGAGATTCATATTGAAGGACCAGCGGAGGAAGTACGTTCCTTGCAGCAGTTGTTCGATACCCTTATTCAACTCATTCAGGGTGGGCTGCAGCTGAACGAACGCGATGTCCGTTATGCGCTGGAATTGTCGCGTGAGATGAAGGCGGATGAGCTTCTTACTTTGTTCAAGGGCGAAATTACTTCGACCTTTCGAGGAAAAGGAGTCATTCCAAAAACTCTCGGACAGCGGCATTACGTAACTACGATAAGGAAAAAAGATATCGTTTTTGGAATTGGACCTGCGGGTACAGGTAAGACGTATTTGGCAGTCATGTGTGCAGTTGCAGCCCTAAAGGCAGGTAGTGTCAAACGGATTCTCTTAACGCGTCCTGCGGTCGAAGCGGGAGAAAGCCTTGGATTCCTACCAGGTGACTTGCAGGAGAAGGTAGATCCCTACTTACGCCCTTTGTATGATGCATTAAATGATGCTCTCGGCTTGGAAGGTGTAGCGAAAGCCATGGAGCGCGGACAAATTGAAATCGCGCCACTTGCTTATATGCGGGGAAGAACGCTTGACGATTCCTTTGTTATCTTGGATGAAGCACAGAATACGACTCCTGAGCAGATGAAAATGTTCCTGACGCGATTAGGCTTTGGATCGCGGATGGTCATTACGGGTGATGTAACCCAGATTGATCTTCCAAAAGGCAAAAAGTCCGGATTAATCGAAGCTGAACGTATTTTACGTGAGATTGAGGATATCGGAATGGTCTATTTCACAGATCAGGATGTCGTCAGACATGCTCTTGTACAAAAAATAATTATCGCTTACAGCATGAATAGCGAACAATAACCATACGGGAGGGGAGTGCCGGATGAGTCGGAACAATAGCGGCCAGCCAAGCAATCCGCTTACCTTAACTGGGGCAGCGGCAGGGTGGAAGCACAGCGCAGCGATGCGCTGGCTCCTGCTTCTGCTTTTTGTATTTTTGTTTTACTTCAGCATTGCACCTAGGCTTGTTCCAGAAACCTACGACATTACGTTGAATGGTAAAAGCGACAAGGATATTAAAGCTCCCCGTCAGGAGCTAGACGAAAAGGCAACCTTGAAGGCGCAGGAGGCAGCGGCGGACGAGGTCGGCCCGATTTACTCCATCGTGGCACTTAAGAATGAAGTGCTCATCAACGAAATATTTGCGAGGATTGAAGAACTGAATCTGGATGACCAGATTACAGAAGCGGATAAGGTTGATATTTTCCGTCGGGTCATTCCTGAACGCGTCAAGCAATATGTATTGAATTTCGTAGCGACGAATAGAGGCTCGGAAACCTATTCAGCCGGACTGCTTGCAGAGATGGAAGAGGTTGTATTATCACAAATCTATTCCATTCCGGAGGAAACCTTCTACAAGATGCCGCGTTTAACTTCGGATCAATTGTCCGAAATGCGGTTGGTCGGATGGGATGTTGTACGTAAGCTAACAAGCGAATCATTAACAAAGGCAGAGACAGCAAGAACGAAAGTTGCTGAACTCGTGAATGCAAGCGCACTCTCCTTGAAGACGGAACGAGAAATCGTGCAGGAATTGGCTCGTTTGGCTATTCTACCGAATAAGTTTTACGACAAGAAGGGCACGGAAGACGCTAAGGTTGAAGCAAAGCAGAATACGTCTCCCGTTCTCATTAAGCAGGGAGATATCATTGTAAAAGCTGGACAACCTATTACGCAAGATATCTATGAAAAGCTGGATTCCTTAGGACTCCTGCAGGAGCGTAAAAACTATTTGCCGCAATTAGGCGTTCTGCTATTCGCAGTCATTTTCACACTGGCTTTGTACGGTTATGGTGAACTGACCTCTGCCACCTCTGGTGAGCAGAAACGGAACAATGTTCATTGGCTTATGATGCTGCTTATATTTGCATTGAACATTATGTTCATGCATCTTGTTGCCTTAACCTATAGTTCCGATTGGCCATTCGTTGGATATTTGGCTCCGATAGCTATGGGAAGTATGCTTGTGACGTTGCTTCTAGATATCCATCTCGGACTCGTTAGCTCATTTCTATTTACACTGCTAGGGAGCATCATCCTTAATGTGGAGCAGGAGCATGTATTCGACTTTCATTACGGGTTCGTGGCAGCAGTCGTATCCTTTACAGCTGTGCTGGCCATCCATCAAGCGAGTCATCGATCTTCCATATTGAAGGCGGGGATCATGGTTAGCCTATTCGGCTCTGTGGCTGTAATCGCATTAATGCTCGTTGATCCTGAGCCTAGCAGAACTCAGCTGATCCAATCCGTAATCTTCATGTTCTCAAGCGGATTACTCACTGCAGTACTAGTTATCGGTCTAATGCCGTTCTTCGAGGTAACCTTCGGCATATTGTCTGCGCTTAAGCTCGTAGAACTGTCTAACCCGAACCATCCTTTACTTCGGAAGCTTTTAACCGAAACTCCAGGTACGTATCATCATAGCTTGATGGTCGGTAATTTATCGGAGGCAGCGGCAGAGTCAGTAGGAGCAAATGGGCTATTATGTCGCGTCGGTTCTTTCTATCATGATGTGGGCAAGACGAAAAGACCCCTTTACTTTATCGAGAACCAGGGTGCTGCCGGCAACCCACACGACAAGCTTGATCCGAAGGTGAGCGCGTCCATCATTATCGCGCATGCTAAGGATGGTGCAGATATGCTGAAGCTGCACAAGCTGCCAAAGCCGATTCGGGACATTGCTGAGCAGCATCACGGTAAGACGTTCCTTAAGTATTTTTATTACAAAGCTGTTAAGCAATCGCAAGAGCAAGGGGAAGAGAACGAATGGACAGAGGATGATTTCCGTTATCCAGGGCCTAAAGCACAGTCGAAGGAAGCGGCCATCGTTGGAATCGCTGACTGTGTGGAAGCAGCGGTTCGTTCGCTAGATCATCCGAAGGTAGAACAAATCGAAGATATGATCCGGAAAATTATTAAAGATCGCATGGATGACCAACAATTTAATGAATGCGATTTGACATTGAGGGAATTAGATAAGATTGCTCAAACTCTTAAAGAAACGGTCATAGGGATGTTCCATTCTCGGATTGAGTATCCCGACGATAATGAGCTTAAAAAAATGAAGGAAGTAAAGGAGATCAAAGAATGACACTTAGCTTGGAGTGGATTGACGAGCGTGATGGCGGCGCGGGTGCTCGCGAAGAAAAATGGATGGATGTATTAGAAAAGCTTCTGCACATAGCAGGTGAAAAGGAAGAAGTGCCAGATGGTATCGTCACGCTGACATTAACAGATGATGCGGGCATACAGGAGCTTAATCGGCAATATCGCGGTTTGGACAAGCCTACGGACGTCCTGAGCTTTTCTTTAATCGAGGGTGAAGAGCCGGACATTCATTATAACGATGAATACGAGGCTTCGGAAGAAGGCGACGAGGGCTGGAAGGACGAAGAGAAGCTGGGTAACCCTTTCTCTGATTTGCTAGGAGATATCGTTATCTCTGTTCCTAGGGCCGAAGCTCAAGCAGAGGAATATGGCCATAGCTTTGAGCGCGAGCTGGGATTTCTGTTTGTACATGGGTTTCTTCATCTCCTTGGATACGATCATGGGGATGAGGAGCAGGAGAAAGAGATGTTTAGTAAACAGGAAGCTGTGTTGAAAGAGGCAGGGCTCATTCGATGAGCAGCTGGCGTTCGCGCGAGACCCGATCGTTTCGTCATGCGATAGCGGGAATTACGAGTACGCTGCGAAGCGAACGTCATATGCAGTTTCATTTGGTAGCTACTCTCATTGTTATTGCCCTAGCGATTTGGTTAAAGGTGACGCGCTTAGAGTGGCTTTGGTTGCTTGCTGCGATTACAGGGGTATGGGTGTCGGAGCTGATGAATACAGCCATCGAACGTACGGTAGACTTAGTTTCACCAGGCATTCATCCCTTAGCTAAGACTGCAAAGGATGCTGCCGCAGGGGCGGTGCTAGTCGCGTCGTTGTTTGCAGCAGCAGTCGGAGTCATAGTACTCGGCCCCCTATTGTGGGAAGCTTGTTTTCAATAGACCATAGACATGTGCTGGACTTAGCCATAGACTTGGATGACCAGTAGCCGTTTATTTGGAGGAAATTATAATGAGCATTGAAGGTCTTTCTCTTACGATAGAACAATTTATGGAAGCGGCTACGAAGGCGCGTACACGTGCCTATGTCCCTTATTCAGGCTTTGCAGTTGGTGCTGTGGTGCTTGATGCTCAAGGCCAACTTCACCACGGCTGCAACGTAGAAAATGCGGCTTACGGTCCGACGAATTGTGCAGAGCGCACAGCTTTATTCCGTGCCATAGCGGATGGCTGCCAAGCTGGAGAATTTAGGGCTGTTGCAGTTATTGGTGAGACGGATCAACCGATTACTCCATGTGGAGTATGTCGTCAGGTGCTGGCCGAGCTATGCAAGCCTGATATGCCTGTTATTCTGGGTAACATGCAAGGTGACTATCGAGTGACGACAGTGTCAGAGCTGCTTCCAGGCGCTTTTACGTCTAAAGATTTGAACATTTGAACGAAGTAGATTGAAGGAGATTAGGTTATGCAGAAGAAGGGCTTTAAATCAGGATTTGTAGCTATTGTGGGTCGTCCTAATGCAGGAAAATCCACGTTAATGAATCAAGTGATTGGTCAGAAAATTGCCATCATGTCAGACAAACCCCAAACGACTCGGAACAAAATTCACGGTGTCTATACAACAGACGATATGCAAATTGTATTTCTTGACACACCTGGAATAACGAAGCCTAATTCTAAGCTTGGCAACTATATGCTGAAAGCAGCAGAAAGTGCCTTTAAAGAAGTCGAGGCTATTTTGTTCCTGACGGACGTGACGGAGCCGATCGGTGGCGGTGATCGCTATATTATCGAACAGCTGAAGAAGGTTACGGATACACCGGTATTTCTTGTCCTTAACAAAATCGATAAAATACATCCAGACGAGATGCTACCTGTTATTGATAAATACCGTAAGCTGATGAATTTCGCGGAAGTTGTTCCAGTATCAGCACTTAACGGTAATAATGTGAATGCATTGTTGGGGCAAGTGTCCCTCTATTTGGAAGAAGGTCCAATGTATTACCCGGCTGATCAAATTACGGATCATCCGGAGCAATTTGTATGCGCGGAATTAATTCGGGAGAAGCTGCTACAGCTTACACGGGAAGAAATTCCACATTCCATCGCGGTGGAAATTGAAAGCATGAGTGTTGCCGACAATGGGCTTGTTAATATCGGAGCGGTCATATTTGTTGAACGGGATTCTCAGAAGGGGATCATTATTGGCAAAAATGGTGCTCTCCTGAAAGAAGTAGGCAAGCTGGCTAGGCAAGATATGGAGCGGCTGCTAGGCTCCAAAATATTCCTTGAGCTATGGGTGAAAGTAAATAAAGATTGGCGTAATCGCGACTCGATGTTAAAGACATTAGGTTACCGAAACGATTAACAAAACGATTATCCGGTTAAACGTAAAAACTGCTAGGAATATCTAAGAAGTTCCCGTGACATCCTAATTGGTGAAAGATGCAATTCATTTTCGCCCGGAGAGGATGAGGCGCTGTGCGGGATTTCACGTGGCACGTGTTTACGCAAACCGGCGATATCGAAGCTTACTTGCTTTATAAAGAAATGCATAATCTCGGGACTTCCGAACTCGGTATTGCAGATGGGTTTGAAGATGATGAGGGTAATGTCGTAGACGAGGAATGAGAGCCGGTGTTATATCGGGTTGAAGGGTTAGTCGTACGTAGCATCGATTATGGGGAAGGTAATAAAATCATTACCCTGCTTACACCCACCCATGGGAAGCAGGGAATTATCGTTCGTGGAGCGAAGAAGCTGAAGAGTAGATATGGATCACTCGCTCAGCTTTTTACATACGGTGACTACTCCTATTATAAAACAGGAGCGCTCGGGACATTAAACAGTGGAGAAATTCTGGAGTCCTTTCGTGAGCTGCGGGAAGGTCTTGAAGGTCCCGCGTATGCTGCGTACGCTGCAGAACTGACGGATCGCGGGATTCAAGATGATGAAGCTGCAGCTTACTTATTTCATCAGCTGAAAGCATGCCAAATTGCGCTAGCTGAAGGTAAGGACCCGCAGATAGTATTGCGCGTGTACGAGATGAAGGTCATTAGCGCTGCAGGATATGCCCCAATGCTAGACGAATGTGTAAATTGCGGTAGGCAGGATGGGATATTCCGGTTCAGCTCAAACGCTGGAGGCGCACTTTGTTCTTCGTGCAGACATAGAGACCCTTCAGCGCTTGAGTTGGAGGATTCGGTGTGGAAGCTGCTGCGTGTTTTCTTAACGTTAGATTTACGCAGATTGGGCAATATCACAGTCAAGGATAGCACCAAGCGTCAATTGCAATTTGTGTTACGGCGATGGATGGATACCCATATGAGCTTGAATCTGAAGTCGCGAAGTTTCCTAGATCAGTGGGAGAAGTATGGTGATCTGCTCGGAGAGCGGATGAAACGCCCAGAATCGGTAGCGGAAACTTCGGAATCAGAAGACACCAAGCTTGGCGACGGATCGGTTTGACAGTCATCGGCACTGTAGTTTAGAATGTCATCATAATCAGTTTTGTCTCAGTGAAGGAGAAAGTAGCTGAATACCGTTAGTAACTGCAGCGAGCCAGGGACAGTGTAAGCCTGGAGATACGGGTCAGTGAAGGGCACTCTGGAGAGAACTTGTACGAATGAGGAGGGTAACCTTATCGCGCATAACGGGGTGAGTAACCGTTGCTGTAAGGGAGCCAAGTAGGGTGGAACCGCGGGAGTATTCAGCTTCCGTCCCTATGTCTGCGAGGGCAGACGTGGGACGGGGGCTTTTTAGTATGATCAGGGACATAAAAAGGAGCGAACAGTCGATGATGAATTTTCAACAAATGATGTTGACGCTACAACAGTTCTGGGCGGAGCAGAATTGTATTGTCGTACAGCCATACGACACGGAGAAGGGCGCAGGAACGATGAATCCGATGACCTTCTTGCGGGCGATAGGACCGGAGCCATGGAACGTGGCTTATGTGGAGCCTTCAAGGAGACCTGCTGATGGCCGCTACGGAGAAAATCCGAATAGACTTTATCAGCATCACCAATTCCAGGTCATTATGAAGCCATCTCCAGATAACATTCAAGAGCTATATCTGGAAAGCTTGAAGAGACTGGGCTTAAATCCGCTAGATCACGATATTCGTTTTGTAGAGGATAACTGGGAATCTCCAACACTAGGAGCATGGGGTCTTGGTTGGGAAGTATGGCTGGATGGTATGGAAATTACACAATTCACATACTTCCAGCAGGTGGGTGGAATTGATTGTCATCCGGTTGCAGTGGAAATTACGTATGGAATGGAAAGATTGGCCTCCTACATTCAGGACAAAGAAAATGTGTTTGATCTGGAATGGGTAAACGGTGTTTCTTATGGTGATGTATTCAAACAGCCTGAATATGAGCATTCCAAATATACATTTGAAGTATCGGATACGGCGATGCTGTTCCAATTGTTCTCCACTTATGAAAGTGAAGCTAAGCGTGCGATGGATGTTAATCTTGTATTCCCGGCTTATGATTACGTGCTGAAGTGCTCCCATACGTTTAACTTGTTAGACGCTAGAGGGGCAATAAGTGTAACCGAGCGTACGGGGTATATAACAAGGGTGCGCAACCTGGCTCGCCAAGTGGCAGCCACTTATTTGCAGGAACGTGAGCGGCTTGAATTCCCGTTGCTCAAGAAGGGAGCGATGCACAATGGCTAAAGACCTACTGTTAGAGATTGGTTTGGAAGAGGTGCCTGCTCGTTTCGTGCGTGGTGCAATGGATCAACTCAAAGAAAAGATGGAAAAATGGCTTACCGATAGCCGATTGGCCTATGGCGAAGTGAAAGCCTATGCGACTCCACGTAGACTTGCTGTACTCGTAACTGAGCTAGCAGACAAACAAGAGGACGTGACGGAAGAGGTCAAAGGTCCTTCTCGTAAAATTGCTTATGACGAGAACGGGGCATGGAGCAAGCCTGCACAAGGTTTTGCCCGCAGCCAAGGGGTTGAGCCGGATAGCTTGTTCATCCGTGAGGTAGGGAATGTTGAGTATGTATTTGCTACGAAGAGCAGTATTGGTGTGGAAACTTCATCCTTGCTGTCAGAGGCGCTTCCAACGTTAATTACTTCGCTTTCGTTCCCTAAAAATATGAGATGGGGTAGTTACGAGCTTAAATATATTCGTCCGATTCGGTGGCTCATTGCCCTTCATGGCAGTGAGGTTGTACCTTTCGAAATTACTGGAGTTACAACAAGCAACGTTACGCGCGGTCATCGTTTTCTCGGAAATGATACTGTCGTGGAGCAACCGAGCGTGTATGTTGAGCGATTACTTGCGGAGCAGGTCATTGTCAATGTGGAAGAGCGTCAGAAAGCGATTGTTGCTGGCATTCAAAGCTTGTCCGCTGAGCGGGGCTGGAATATTGCTGTTAAGGACGATTTACTAGAAGAGGTATTGTTCCTAGTCGAAACGCCAACCGTGCTTACAGGTTCCTTCGACCCGTTATTTTTGCAAATTCCGCAAGAAGTACTCATCACGTCTATGCGTGAGCATCAACGTTACTTCCCTGTTTTTGATAGCGAAGGAACTTTGTTGCCCTATTTCGTAACCGTACGTAACGGCGATGCTGCATCGCTTGATGTTGTTTCCAGAGGGAATGAGAAGGTGCTTCGCGCACGCTTGTCCGATGCGAAGTTTTTCTATGAAGAAGACAAAAAGCTAGTTATTGAAGATGCGCTGGCAAAGCTGAATAATATCGTGTATCACGAAGAGCTTGGTACAGTAGCGGATAAGGTCCGTCGTGTACGCAAGGTCGCAGACCGCATTGCCCAACATTTGCGTCTAGATCAATCAGAGCTTGAAGATATAAGCCGCACAGCAAATATTTGCAAGTTCGACCTTGTTTCTCAGATGGTGTACGAGTTCCCTGAGCTACAAGGAATTATGGGAGAAGATTATGCGCGTAAAGCCGGAGAAAGAGAGAGTGTAGCTAAAGCAATTAATGAACACTATTCTCCTCGGAATGCGGGTGATCGTCCTGCCGCTTCGTTAGTTGGAGCGATTGTTGGCATCGCCGATAAGCTGGATACGATTGCGGGTTGCTTCTCCATTGGTATTATTCCAACGGGATCACAAGATCCTTATGCCCTTCGCCGTCAAGCAGCTGGCATTGTAAGTACGTTGTTAGCTCATGAACTGGAAATTACTTTAACCGAGTTGTTCCAGATTGCTTTGGACGTTCAAGCAGATAGAGGCTTGAAGCGTGAAGTCTATGATATTAATAAAGACATGCATGAGTTCTTTGCCCTCAGAATTAAAAACGTGTTATCCGAGCAAGCGATTCGCTACGATGTCGTGGACGCGATATTGGGAGCAGGGGTTCAGGATATTCGCCGTACAGTGCTTAAAGCGCATGCTTTGCAAGCCGTTAATACGGAAAGTGGCAAATTGGAATTCCGACCGGCAGTTGAAGCCTTTAACCGCGTATGCAACCTAGCGGCAAAAGCAGACTCTAAACAAGTGGATGCGAACTTGTTTGCGGATGCAGCGGAAGGTAGTCTCTATGAAGCTTGGCAGCAGGTGCATGGCAAGTTTCTGAGTGCAAGCACACAAGCCAATATGGTTGAAGCATTATCGGTGTTATCCTCTTTAAGCGGACCGATTGTTGCTTTCTTTGAAGCTGTTATGGTCATGGCGGAGGATGAGGCTTTAAGGCGTAACCGCCTTGCCCTATTAGCGTTAGTAGCAGACGATGTGAAGCAATTCGCTGATTTCTCGAAGCTGTCAGGTTGATCATTCCTTTGGAAGGAGCTGACCTATGTCAGAAGTAAGCGTGACTGTATATGTTGTATCCGACTCCGCAGGAGATACGGGAGAGTTGGCAGTCCGCGCGGCTGCGGCTCAGTTTCATCCGTTGTCCGTTCATATTCGTCGTGCGGCATTCATCCAAACGCGCGATGGGATAGATTTAATTCTCGCTGCAGCACAAGCGGAGAATAGCATTGTACTCTACACGTTGGTCATTCCTTTCCTACGCGACTATATGGTAGAGCAAGCTAAAAAAGTTAAATTGCGGGCCATTGATTTGCTTGGCCCGCTGATCGATAATCTAGAGCGGTCATTAGGTCATAAGTCCCGTCATGAGCCAGGCTTAAACCATGTGCTCAACGCCGATTATTTTCTGAAAATGGAAGCTGTGGAATTCGCAGTTCATTACGATGATGCGCGTGACGTTTCGGGCATCCTCAAAGCCGATATCATTCTTGTAGGGGTATCGCGAACGTCCAAAACCCCGCTCTCTATGGTGCTAGCGCACAAAGCCTTCAAGGTAGCGAACGTCCCCTTGATTCCAGAGCTTGTACCCCCGAAGGAGCTTTTTCTTGTGCCTCCACGGAAGGTAATTGGATTAACAATCAATCCTGATTCTCTAAACGCTATTCGTAAGGAGCGTCTAAAAGCGCTCGGGCTTCCGAACTCCGCGCCTTATGCAACCTCAGAGCGCATATTCAAAGAATTAGAGCATGCGAGGCTTGTGATGGAGAAAATCGGCTGCATCATTATCGATGTATCTAATAAAGCGGTAGAGGAAACGGCTAGTCTCATCCTGGAGCACTTCCAAGAGTGACGAGGTGTAGGTGAATTCGTTCTCGTTCTATTAGATAAGTGGGAGAAAAGAGAACCGAGAGGTTCTCTTTCGGTTATGTGTGAGGTTCAAAAGTAGCTTTGAAGTTTAATTCTGGAAGAAATCGCTAATGATAATGAAGGAAGCTCATTTGGGATCTTCATCAGGATATTATTTTGTGAGCATTTTATGAACAATTCATATGGAATATAGATTAGGTATTTGTGAGATTAAGCTATTAAATCGTTTAACGAAAGAGGCATGATTGTCGGAAAATAGCTGATGATGTAACCTATACCGTTAGAAACCGTATAACATAAGGACGGCTAAAAAAGAAAATCTTCTATCTCGAATTTGGTATAACCCCATTAAGGGTAAAGTTGGATGATAAAATTTGATGAAGGTAATGCAGGATTTTGAATCCCTTTAGCGTATATAATACTACGGCAAACTTTCGGTGAATCGTGTGGTGATGTCGATGACTGTCTTACGTAATCGTGTTGTGGTTGATGGCGATGCTTGTCCGGTAAAGTCGGAAATTGCCAGAACGGTAAGGGGTTGCGGAGCGACTGCGTTACTTGTATCGAGTCATGCGCATGTATTAGTGCCTGAGCCTTCCGTTGAGGTCGTTACCGTCGATGCTAGTGATCAATCCGCTGATTTGTATATCGCTAACGTTCTGACAAAGAACGATATACTCGTTACGGGTGATTATGGATTGGCTGCGTTAGGACTTGCACGAGGTTCCGCCGTGTTAACTCCAAGAGGTAAAGAAATTCGTGAATCCGACATAGAAGGATTATTGGAGCAACGTCACTTCTCAGCGCGTCAGCGCCGTGGAGGGATGCGTACGAAAGGGCCCCCACCGTTTACGGACGGGGATCGCGAGAAGTTTCAACAAAAACTGACAACACTATTGCGAGGATTGCAGGAGAATCCCGACCTGTAGCGAATTGTATTAGTTGCAAGTAAGCGACGGATTGGACAGACTACTGCCCATTGCAGTCGTGCTACTTGGGAAATAAGGTGGAATTCATGAATTACGGAATGATACCCCAATCTGTTATCGATGAAGTGTTGAGTCGTCATGAAATTTCGGAGACGGTAGGCAAATATGTTCATCTAAGCAAGAATGGTAAATACCTGAAGGGTCTCTGCCCCTTTCATTCCGAGAAATCGCCATCCTTTACGGTCACACCAGAGAAGCAAATCTTTCATTGCTATGGCTGTGGTAAAGGTGGCAATGTAATTAAGTTCATCATGGAGATGGAAGGTGAATCGTTTCCTGAGGCGGTCAAAGCGCTAGCTCAAGATGCTGGCATTCCCGTTACGTGGACGACCGTGATTACTGAGGAGCCCTCCGCCTTTCAGAAGGAAAAGAAACTCCTTCATGAGGCCCATGACTACAGCTCGAAATTGTATCATTACTTGTTACTTAATACGGAAGTTGCAAAACCAGCTAAAGACTATCTGACAACAAGAGGATTTAGCGATGCTTTAATCGAACAATTTAATGTTGGTTATGCACCCGCAAGGTGGGACACACTTACACAGGCACTGGAACGTAAAGGCTACTCTCTTGCAGAGATGGAAGCAGGAGGATTGCTATCTCGAAGGCAGGAAGCAGACGGTTACGTCGACCGCTTTCGAGATCGAATTATTTTTCCGATACATGATGTGAGTGGACAAATTATTGCTTTTGCAGGACGGCTTTTATCAGATGGGCAACCGAAATATTTGAATTCTCCCGAAACCGCACTCTTTAACAAAAGTAGGACGCTGTATCGGTTGCATGAAGCTCGTCCGGCTATCCGGCGCTCTAGACAAGTCGTTCTTTTTGAAGGCTACGTCGATGTGATTAAAGCTTGGTCTGCAGGTGTTCATAATGGTGTGGCCACAATGGGGACAGCACTTACTAATGAACACGCAGCATTGCTTAAACGTTACGCCGATGAGATTATTTTATGCTACGATGGAGATGATGCAGGACAAGCGGCTGCACACAAAAGCATACCCTTGCTGGAAGATGCAGGATTTCGCGTACGGGTGAGTGTCCTTCCGAATCGAATGGATCCGGACGAATACATTTCGTCCTATGGACAAGAGCCATTTGTACGGGAATTCATTGAAGGAGCGGTTTCCGCAGTCAAATTTCAGCTTATATATTTAAGGAAATCCCATATACTCCTAGAAGAAGACGGAAGGATCAGGTATTTGCGCGATGCCATTCGTGTCGTCGCAAGACGAGATTCTCCAACGGAACGGGAGTTGCTCTTGAAGGAGCTTGCCCAAGAGTTCGGCGTATCTCTGGATACGTTGAAGCAGGAAAGCTTCGAGTTCAGGAAACAAGAGAAATTGGGAAACGCAGGGGATATTCCAGCCGGATCGTGGAATAATGTATGGAATGAAAAGACATCAACCTCGAAGAACCCTCCATTGGGAGCCGCACATGTCAATGCGGAACGCCAGCTGCTTTCATGGATGATGCAGGACAAAGAGACGGCGCTCCTTGTTCAGCAAAGACTTGGTGATCGTTTTCATGTTGAGGATCATGCGGCTTTAGCTGCTTATTTATATGCTTATTACGCACAAAACAATGATCCTGATGTCGGCAGATTTGTAGCGGTATTGCAGGATGACCGCTTGGAACGTGCTGCCAGTGCCATCGCATTAATAGACATTCCGTTTGGCGAACGGGAGCTAGAAGACTGCATTCGTACGATCGGTCGCGCTTCTCTTTCACGAGAAGTAGAACGTTTGACTGAAGAACTGAATCGAGCTCAGCGAGCGGGCGACTATTCACGTGCAACACAAATGGGTATAGAGATTATCGCCCTGGAAAAGCAGCGTAAGCAATTTTGATTACGCGGGCTTCTCAGGGAGGAGGGAGTCGGCAATGGCAAACGATCAACACACCGGACTGGAAACGGAATTAACACTTGAACAAGTCAAAGCTCAACTAATAGAACAAGGTAAGAAGAAATCTTCCTTGACCTATAAAGACATCATGGAGAAGCTGTCTCCATTTGATCAGGATCCCGAGCAAATTGATGAATTTTTTGAACAGTTAGCGGATATTGGTATTGAGGTTTCTAATGATCATGATGAATTAGGACGCGAGCGGCATGGTCACGGAACTGGGGAAGAGGAAGAACGCGAACGGGATGAATTTAACTTTGACGATGATCTGTCTCTTCCGCCAGGTATTAAGATCAATGACCCTGTTCGGATGTACCTTAAGGAAATTGGTCGTGTTCCCCTTCTTCATGCGGATGACGAGGTTGAGCTAGCGAAGAAGATAGAAATCGGCGGACCTGACGGCGAAGAAGCGAAAAAAAGGCTGGCAGAAGCCAACCTTCGTCTAGTCGTTAGTATTGCGAAGCGCTATGTCGGGCGGGGCATGTTATTCCTTGATCTTATACAAGAAGGTAATATGGGACTGTTGAAAGCGGTCGAGAAATTCGATCATGACAAAGGCTTCAAATTCAGTACTTACGCGACATGGTGGATTAGACAAGCGATTACACGGGCAATTGCGGATCAGGCAAGAACGATTCGGATTCCTGTTCATATGGTCGAAACGATTAATAAGCTCATTAGAGTTTCACGGCAATTACTGCAAGAATTGGGAAGAGAGCCTACGCCCGAAGAGATTGCAGAGCAAATGGAACTAAGTGTGGATAAAGTTCGTGAAATCATGAAGATTGCACAAGAGCCGGTATCCCTGGAGACACCTATCGGTGAAGAGGACGATTCCCATTTAGGAGATTTTATCGAAGACCAGGAGGCGTTGGCTCCTGCGGACGCTGCTGCATATGAGCTTCTCAAGGAACAGCTTGAAGATGTTCTGGATACTTTGACTGAACGGGAAGAGAACGTACTTCGCTTGCGTTTCGGATTGGATGATGGACGTACTCGTACGCTTGAAGAGGTTGGCAAGGTGTTCGGTGTAACACGCGAACGGATTCGTCAGATCGAAGCGAAGGCACTTCGCAAGCTTCGTCACCCAAGCCGTAGTAAACGTCTGAAAGACTTTTTAGAATAAAAGATTATAGGGATACGATCGAGACCTTTGCCGTTATGGTTGAAGGTCTTTTTTTTTCAAGTGGATAAGGAGGACGTCGGCATGGCTGCGTTGAATGAAGCAAATCGTAATGTAGTCGTTAAAGAAATTGAATCTTGGCGACGCAACAAGCTATTGCCGGAGCAATATTGTGACTTCTTACTTAATATTTATTTGGAAGATCTAAATGAACGTTCTCAAGGCTTTATGGGTAATACAATGAAGAAAATTGGGCAAGCTTCAGGCAAACAATGGATGCTTGTTTTTGGAATTTTTGCCTTGATCTGTCTTGTTGTACTTCATTTTAGCGCGTTTCACTTGTCTTTGCAAATAGCTTTAACGAGTGTTGTTGCGGCAGCATTCGTCGCGCTTGGCATTAAGCAGAGGGTCGATAAACCAGTACGGGGATCGTTATCGATCGGAGCGGCTATGGTGTTCCTATTAGGGGTAGGGTTCATCATTTTACAGCTAAACGGCTGGCTAGATGGCTCAGGACCTCTGTGGTTATTAGGCTTATGTTCGACAGTATGGATCGGCACTGGAGTTCTTCTACGCTTTGCTGTGCTCCATTGGATGGGCTGGATGATTGCCGTAATCCTATATGCACTATTGTTATCACAGCATGCTCCTTCTCCATCCTTGCTCGAAGTTCAAGTGTTCTGGATTCCTGCAGCATTGCTATTTGCTTGGTTGAGTTGGTTTCTCCATGTTCGATACAAATCTGCTGGCGCTGTATTTTTTGCGACGGCACTTCCCATCTGGTTTATGCCGGAAGTGTATTCTGCTTTGTTTGCTATTCATACACAATGGATTCAGGTGGAAATTATTATTAAAATCTTGATCGCAGGCTTTGGAATGTTTCGATTAAGAAAACAATGGATGGAATGGGTTGTATAAGGATGATGGATATGAAGAATATGAAGGATAATGGAGCAGGGTTGAAGCTGTCACTTCGTTTATCGGCATTAGCTGATTGGGTTCCGCAAGGAGCTCGGTTCGCCGATATCGGGACGGACCATGCACTGCTTCCCGTTTTTCTAGCGCAACAGGGCAAGATTAGCTTTGCAGTTGCCGGAGATGTACATGAGGGGCCAGTTGAGGCTGCCAAAAGTCAAGTATCATATGCGGGATTGGAACAGGTCGTACACGTCAGATTAGGAGACGGAATGGCAGTATTATCTCCGGATGAAGTAGATACCGTCACAATTGCTGGAATGGGCGGAAGCCTAATGGCCAGAATACTTGATCAAGCTGGTGAAAGCTTAAATGGAGTTACTACGCTCGTTCTTTCGCCGCATGTAGCGGAAGATTTGGTTAGACGTTGGTTAGATCAGCATGATTATGCTCTCGATCAGGAAATGTTGCTTGAAGAAGATGGAGTTATCTATACATTAATGCGTGCTAAGCTTATGCCGGATTCAGCGGAAGCACAAGCGCGGCATTCACAATTGTATGATGAGGCGATCTTAGCTCCAGTTATTTCGAAAGTATCTTCCGCGTTAATGTATGAAATGGGCCCGATTCTGATGAGAAATCCAACGGAAATCTTTCATCAGAAATGGCAACAGGAACTCGCTAAACGCGAAAGAGTGATTCTTCAGTTAAGTCATGCATCCGCACCGGAAGCAGCAGAGAAAGCAAGAGAATGGGAAGAGGACGTTCGCGAAATCCGGGAGGTGCTATCATGTTTGCTCGTGGAGAAACAATCGTCCAATTAATGGAGAGGCTTGCTCCTAAGCATTATGCCGTTCCGGACGATAAGATCGGGTTACAGGTAGGATCCGTAGCGAAGGAAGTGAAGCGTGTACTCGTTACGCTTGACGTCACTCCTGCGGTAGTGGAAGAAGCCGCAAACCTAGGAGCGGAGCTTATTATCGCACACCATGCGGTCATATATCGGCCATTGGCGCACTTGCGAACTGACACTCCGGCAGGCGCATTGGCGGCTAGCTTGCTACGTAAAGATATCGCGGTATATATTTCGCATACCAATCTTGATACGACCGAAGGGGGCATCAATGATTGGATGGCTGAAGCCCTTGAACTGAACGGACGTGGGGTGCTGGAGGAGGTACATACGGATAAGCTGTTTAAGCTAGTCGTATTCATCCCTGAAACTCATCACGAAATAGTGCGAAATGCCATGTTCTCCGCAGGTGCAGGTTGGATCGGTAACTATAGCCATTGTAGCTTCAATATAGAAGGGACGGGTACCTTTCTACCGCGTGAAGGAAGCGATCCCTTTATTGGGAAGCAGGGGAAGCTGACAGAGACGCGTGAAATTAGATTGGAAACGATTGTTCCGCTAAGTGCTAGGAAAAAAGTCATTTCTGCTATGCTTAAGGCACATCCTTATGAAGAGGTTGCCTACGATCTGTACAGCATGGACCTGAAGGGCCGCTCATTCGGCTTAGGCAGAGTAGGAGTGCTTCCTGCGGTAGAAAGCCTTGATCAGTTCGCTGAACGTGTTAAAGGGGCGTTTGAGGTGCCATTTGTAAGGATGGTTGGAGAGGGTTCTAAGCCCATTCGTAAGGTTGCTGTACTGGGCGGGGCAGGTTCAAGATATATTCGACATGCGATTTTTGCGGGAGCGGATGTGCTTGTAACTGGAGATATTGATTTTCATTCCGCACAAGATGCTTTGGCTGCGGGAATGTCGATTATCGATCCTGGTCATCATGCGGAGAAAATTATGAAGCCAAACGTAGCACGCTGGCTTACCGAACAGTTGCAGAGCAAAGGCTATGCGACAGAAGTGTTCGCTTCTCAGGTAGATACAGAGCCATTTCAGTTACGATAATGGACATATAATAAGGGACAAAGGAACTATCTCCATTCATTTCCGTTGTCAGCGAGCGTTATTCGCGTTATACTAGTCGTTGCAAACCGGAAAGTTTGACAGACAATCGCTGGTGGCTTCGCGCCACGAGAGGAAAGTCCGGGCTCCACAGGGCAGGATGCTGGATAACGTCCAGTCAGCGCGAGCTGAAGGATCAGGGCCACAGAAATGGACCGCCGATGGCTGCTAACGCAGATCAGGCAAGGATGGAACCGTGGTGTAAGAGACCACGAGGAGCACTGGTGACTTTGCTCCTGGTAAACCCCATTTGGAGCAAGACCGAGGAGAACGCAGACATTTATGTCGGCCCTAGCCCGGGGTGCGTTCGGGTTGGTCGCTTGAGCCGTATAGCAATGTGCGGCCTAGAAAGATGATTGTCGCTTCAGGAAGTGGGAGGATTGCCTCGCGCAGTCCGTTATGACCACGTGAAGTACAGAACCCGGCTTACGGCAAGCTTTCCGGCTGTTACTAATCCAATAAAAAGGCCATCCCCAGCAAATAGGGAATGGCTTTTTTTTTAATTTATAACTTTGTCATTTAAATTCTCTCACTTAATCAACTGTTCAAGTTCTCGGCGAACTTGCTGTGGGTAGAATTGTAACGATGTGCTAGTCCCATTAGAAGCTAGCAAGGCAGCCTTCACATCGATTTGCCCATATCCAAAATCGTTGTCTTTGCCGCTTTTCCCTAAATCCTTGGCGGTACGTCGAAGTATATCTGTGACCTCGGTGTTCGTTAAATGCGAATTCGTCGCTCTAATTAAAGAAGCTAAGGCGGAGACGTGCGGACATGCCATTGATGTTCCCGATAAGGCGGCATATCGGCTTCCTGGGTAAGTGCTTGGAATAGAAGTGCCAGGGGCAGCGACATCGATGTAATCGCCGTAATTAGAATATTCAGCCCGCGATTCATCAGGATCGGTAGCAGATACGGCAATAACTTCAGGATAAGCGGCAGGATAGCCAGGACGATCGGTATTATCGTTACCACTGGCCGCAACAATGACGACTCCACGTTCATGAGCATATTTGAGAGCGTCATGCAGAAATTCCGCCTCCGCATAATTGCCAAGGCTCATATTAATAATTTTTGCCCCATGATCGGTTGCCCAGATAATGCCTTCGGCAACGGAGTAGGTAGACCCTGCCCCAGTGCTATCGAGTACCTTAACAGGCATGATCTTGGTATACCAAGTCATCCCCGCAATCCCTTCGTTATTATTGACCTCGGCAGCAATAATGCCCGCAACATGTGTTCCATGTCCAACGTCATCATCCGGTGGATTAGAGGGATCGACAATATTTATCCCTGGGACTAGTCTTCCCTTAAGATCGGGGTGATCCATTTGAACACCCGTATCCAATACGGCAACGACGACGTCAGCGCTACCTTTAGTAACATTCCAACCCGTTTCAGTTGCAATCTCCGGTAAATTCCATTGAAATTCGGAATATAGTGTGTCGTTTGGAATAATTGTCGAGTTAACGGGAGATTTATCTTGAGTATTATTTTCTAAGGGAGCTCCCCATGCACCGTTTGTTAAATAAAGGTAATGAGGCTCGACGAATTCTGGATTCCATTTATCAATAAAATATTTTTTCAAATCCATTGTTTCGTGTTTTTTCGAGCGAAACACGTATGTTTTCCCCGTATGTCGGACGACAGATAGATTAAGCTCCTTACGAAGCTGAAGTAATTGTTGATCTGTCAAAGGTTTACGGAATTTGACGACGATCTCGTCCATGGAGTAATGACTGGCATTTCCGTTATCCTCACCTGTGCGCACGGTTGTTTCCGCATTTGATCCTGGAGTAACAGATTCAATACGATAACGTCCCTCCGGAGGATAAGGGACTAGTCGCAGATTACGGAGCTGATGTCGTTCAACCGCTTGAATAATATCCGTCGAAATTAAGGCTACGATTTTTTGCTTGTTTGAAGGTGTCTTTTGAGATGTGACGAAATAGCTTTTCCCACTGTAGGTAAAGATGGGAGAGGAATAATTATTGTGAGCTGAAGTCGATTGCGCTTGAGTTAAATGGGCTTTTGCTAATTTTAAGAGCTCAGGTTTAACCTTTCCTTCCGTTTGCATTTGACCTTTGTTTGTCCATTCCACATATAAAATCTCAGGATGAGTATCTAGAAAGGCTTGCAGTTGCTTATTCGTCACTTTTCCTGATTCCTTCTTTAATAAATTCTGGACATCGCGAGTGATTTGTGAGCGGGATAATTGCTCGGTTGCAGCCATATCCTGCTTTACAATTTGCTGCTTAAATGAAGCCTCCTGCTTAGCGGCTGCGTGCATACCAGTAAGTGTAGATATCTTTGGTGATGTGGAAGGCATAGGCGTTGCAGGCGTTCGTTCAGCGGAACGGAATGCGGGCGGGATAATAGGGATTGCAAACATAACGACGGCAGCAGTGAATAAAAACCCGATCAGTATATTACGGCGCAAATTGCACCCCTCCTTCAACTTCCCTAAGGACAAGGGAGTTCATGTCATTAGGATGAAAGTGGAGTGACAAAAATATACGTTAGCTTTTTGACCTTGCCAGTACAATTTCATCCTATTTTATGTTACGATAATGGAGGTTTTAAAGGTTTTCGCATGCTCTAATCGCGAGACTTTATCGCTTAACATCCAACAACTTCGATAAGTAATGCTTTTGCACAAATGGAAAGGGGAGCAATCCATGCCAGCTATCAATATTAAATCGCTTGCCGAATCCAGCCGAGAGAAATTAAAGGCGGCTATTGATCCGATTGAACATTTTCTAAATCACAATGCACTTGAGCAACTCGTACAAGAGGAAAATCCAGATAATACGAATTTCTACAGCGGTTTACTATCCGATTTACGCCATTTGCTTGTTTTTACAGAAGTTGCATATGAGAAGCTGGGTGCAGTGCTCAGACGTCCGAATTTCGATAATGAACTTGCTGAACGCGCATTATATGAGGTGTATCATAAAGGCGTAAATTCCTTCTTCTATCCGAAAAACGAATGTTATTCCGAGGATGGTCGTTATGCCTATACGGGTCAAGATGCGATCCGTTTCCGTATGAAGCCAGTACGCCCTGCTCGTGATGTCATCCTCAGTATTTCCCGTGTATATGAGGAATTACGCGATGATCTGTCCTATTATGAAAGCGATTATTTAACACAGCGTCGCATGCTGAGCCAATCTAATTAACAAAACATGCAACAACCTCCACCCCTCTGTCCGTATACCCGTTTGTTAAGGGTACACAATAGGACAGGGGGGTGATTTTGATGCCAAAAGGAGTCGCATGTAGTGTGAGCAATTGTTCTTTCTGGAATAAGGGAAATCAATGCGGGGCTCAAGAAATTACGATTGAAGTGGATTCACATGCTAACAACCATTGGAATGAGGAATTCGCCGAGGATTTTTTTTCTCACAAGGACACTGCACAGGCTTCTTCTGTAACCTGCTGCCTGACTTTTCAACCAAAGGATCAAAAATAGGTCCAAAGAACGAGAACACTTATTTTGTCGGGACTAGTCGGACTCCGGTAGTTGTTGTACAATAAGAGTAAATTTGACTACTGGGAGATAACCGACGTGAATGTAACGACGGATCCACGCATATTGAAGCAAATGCTTCTCACACAATGGATGACTGAATTGAATCCATTAAGCAGCAATTCAACTCAAAGTATGGCGAGCGATAACTCCGGTCTCTTCGATATGTTACTAAATCAATATACGGCTACAGGTTTAACTCAAGAAACCGATACCGATACATCTTCACAATTAAGTAATCTTTCTGCTTTAGCTGCTTCAACTGCTTCTTGGAGAGGAGCATTGACCGACGATAGTGGTTCGTCCTCGACCTACGACATTCTCATTTCCGCTGCAGGAGCGAAATATGGTGTTGATCCAGCATTGATTAAGGGCGTGGTTCAATCGGAATCCTCATTTAATCCGAATGCCATCTCCTCAGCGGGTGCCAAAGGGCTCATGCAATTGATGGATGGTACAGCTAGTGGTCTAGGAGTGACGAATTCCTTTGATCCGGCTCAGAACATTGACGGAGGTACAAGGTTCTTGTCCTACTTACTTCGAAAGTATGACGGGAATGTATCAACCGCGCTTGCTGCTTATAATGCGGGTCCTGGCCGTGTTGATCGATTAGGCATTAAGAATGATCAGGATATCGCGATGAACCTGCAGAAGCTGCCTTCAGAGACGCAGAACTACATTCGTAAAGTTCTGAATGCGTCCAGTCAGTGGAGCATATAAATTCGGCGATGCAGTGATATTGACTACAGCTATAACAGGGGATCAAGACGGGAGGCTTTAAGCCATGCTCCCGTTTTTGGTCCTTTTATTATGATTTATCCTGTGAGAGCTAAGAATGGGGAAACCAACCGATGAAAACTTATTACTACGATCACAGTGCATCTACTCCGATGTTGCCTGTCGTCATTGAAACGATGAGTGAGCTGATGAAGCTACATTACGCCAATGCTGCAGCCTTACATCGTTCCGGTGCTGATGCGATGAAGCTGGTAGATAGGGCACGTGCCAGTATTGCAGAGAGAATGGGTGCTGAGCCGTCAGAGGTGGTCTTTACCTCAGGAGGAACGGAAAGCAATAACCTTGCTATCAAAGGCACCGTTAATAAGGTCGCACGAACGACTAAGCATATTATCCTTTCAGCAATAGAACATGCTTCTGTGTATGAATGTGTACGACAGTTAGAATCCTTAGGGGTTCAATCAACTATAGTGCCAGTCGATTCTCTAGGAAGAGTTAATCCGGAGGATGTGGCCAAGGCGATAAGAAAAGATACCGTGCTCGTTAGCATTATGCAAGTGAATAATGAAACGGGAGCGATTCAGCGAATTCGCGAGATCGGAGATGTTATTTCAACCCACCCCCAGGTTAGATTTCATGTGGATGGTGTACAAGCGATTGGGAAGGTTCCCTTCCTCTGGAAGGAATGGGGAGTTCATCTGTACACGGGGTCCGCTCATAAGTTTGGAGGCCCCAAGGGAATGGGATTTCTCCTCGTTAAGAATGGGATTGAGCTAGCCTCTTTATTAACTGGTGGGGGTCAAGAACAAGGCGTTCGATCGGGTACGCACAATGTTCCAGGGATCGTGGCCATGTCGCAAGCCTTAAGGCTCACACTGGAGGGCAGGGATGCACGAAGAGAGCGAATGTTTGAAATGAGAAGACAATTGCTTAAACGAATTGAAGATATACCTGAGTTGTTATTGAACGGTGCGGATGCGGATAACGAAGACACTGCACCTCATATTATTAATTTGTCTTATCCTGGGATGCGGCCAGAAGTCATCATCCATATGCTTGAAAAGCAAGGTGTACTTGTATCGTCCCAGTCGGCATGTTCCTCGAAGAGCTTGCTGCCAAGTCGGGTGCTTCTGGCTATGGGACATGATGCCGAACGGGCTTCAGGAAGTATTCGGATCAGCTTTGGAGACGAGCATACATGGAATGACATCGAAATATTGAGCGATAAGCTTAAGGCTGTTGTAGCTGAGCTGAGGCCGTTGGAGAGGAATCTGAAATGAATTACGATCTTATCATTGTAAGGTTCGGGGAAATCACGATTAAGGGAAGAAACCGTAATCGTTTCGAGAGTATGTTGGTTGATCAGATTAAGATCGCTTTAAAGACCAAGCCTGCGTTAGAGTACGTTCGAGGCTATGCACGCGTATACATTCATTTGCATGGGGAGAGTTACGAGCAAGTAGCAGCCAGACTAAAGGATATTTTCGGCATCGCGACTTTTAGTCCCGTCGTTAGCTCTGAGCATGACTTAGAAGCGATTCGGGCATGCTCCCTTGACTTATTCAGAACCTTAACGCCTGCTCCCAAAACGTTTAAGGTATCCGTAAAGCGGGGATGGAAGCAATATCCTCACGATTCTGTGGAAATGAATCACTTGATCGGGGCTCATGTGTTGCGTAATACACCTGAACTAAAGGTGGACGTACGTCAGCCAGAGGTAGAGCTAAAGGTGGATATCCAGTTTGAGCGCACCTATATTTATTGTGAAGTGGAGAGAGGCGCAGGTGGATTCCCACTCGGCATGAATGGCAAAGGGATGCTGCTTCTATCCGGTGGCATAGATAGCCCTGTTGCTGGCTGGATGGCAATGAGGAAAGGGTTAAAGATAGAGGCGGTTCATTTCCACAGCTATCCGTTCACAAGTGAGCAAGCGAAAGAGAAGGTCATTACTCTAGCGAAGCGACTTGCGTATTATAGCGGGAAAATAAAACTGCATCTCGTGCCGTTTACAGAGCTGCAAACGAAGCTTGCTCAATCCGGACATGAAAGCTTAATCATTACACTGATGAGACGCAGCATGTTAAAAATTACGGAGCGCTTAGCGGAAGAGAGTGGCGCATTGGCAATTGTGACAGGGGATAGCTTGGGACAAGTGGCTAGCCAGACGCTTGGAAGCATGAACGTAATTGGACGTTCATCATCGCTGCCGCTATTGCGTCCTCTAGTTATGATGGACAAGCAGGATATTATTACTTATGCCGAACGGATCGGCACATTCAACACCTCTATCCTGCCGTTCGAGGATTGCTGTACGTTGTTCGTACCTAAGTCGCCAGCGACTAATCCGAACTTGAAAATGGTTGAACGTGTGGAAGCTCACTTTGGTGAGGAGCTCGATCGATTGATTGAAGAAGCCGTTCAAGGAACCGAAGTGGTCGTATTAAGGGATGACGGGGAAGTAGAAGTGGCTGGTCAAAAGGAAGATGATTGGTTCTAATCGGGAATGATGATAATGGAACGCAATTGCACATACAAATAGGGGCTATCTCAGGTCAAATGACCTTACTGAGATAGCCCCTATTTGTATTTTTTGCTTATTTAGTTGCCAGTGGTGGGCTGGTCTGCGTTTTCTTGAGATGTGCATGGCGTGCTTTGATGGCGTTGGTCCATACACCGGCAACGACAACTAGTACGATCATCGTTGCGATGAAGATCCAACTGAACACCGGATTGCTGCTGAAATAGGATTTGAATTCACCTTCATGGGTAATCATTTTAGCGGCTGTATAAGCGAGGACGCCGGAACCCAAGTAAATAATCCAAGGGTATCTTTCAATGATTTTAATGAATAGGGTGCTCCCCCAGACGACAATTGGAATGCTGATCAGAAGTCCTAGTACAACAAGAAAATAATCCCCATGTGCTGCACCAGCTACAGCGATAACATTATCGAGTCCCATGGCGGCATCTGCAATGACAATCGTGCGAATGGCTCCCCATAGCGTTGTGCCCGCCTTAATGTCACCGTGATTATTTTCTTGCACAAGCAGTTTGTAAGCAATCCATATAAGTAAAACGCCTCCAATGGCGAGTAAGAACGGAATCTTGAGTAGGGAGACAACTAACATGGTCGCTATGACGCGGATGATTACTGCGCCAGCGGTACCCCAAAATACGGCTTTGCCTTGCAAGTTCTTAGGTAAATTCCTTGCTGCGAGACCAATGACGATTGCGTTATCTCCTGCTAGTAATAGATCGATGAATACGATCGTCATTAAGATAGACCAGAAGTCTACACTCAATAAATCCCAACCGAATAGTTCCATGATTAGTCCCTCCTCATACATTCAAGCAGTAATACGTCAGCATTTGGAAATGGATTCAAAAAAATACATCTACATATCCGGATCAGCTTGTACATAAACATAAAAATGGTAGAGGGGGTTTCTGCATGTTCACAATGGAAAATTTACTAGTGTTTCTTGAAATTGTAATGATTAATTTACTTCTAAGTGGTGATAACGCAATCGTCATTGCTATGGCAGGACGAAGGCTGCCTGCAGCTCAGAGAAGAAAGGCGGTGTGGTGGGGGGCAGCGGCTGCCATTGTATTACGATGCTTGCTAACGTTAGGGGCGATTTCCTTATTACATATTCCATATCTTCAAACCGCTGGAGCCTTATTACTCCTCGTGATTTCGCTACAGCTGCTCCTCGACAATAAGGAGAAATCTGAGCATACGACAGCGGCGTCTACGCTCGCGGGAGCCGTGTGGACTATTGTAGTTGCAGATTTTGTCATGAGCTTAGATAATGTTCTAGCCGTTGCTGCTGTAGCAGACGGGGATACTGCAATGCTCATTATCGGGATCGTCATGAGCATCCCAATCATTATTTGGGGAAGCTCATTTATTATACGATTACTTGATCGTTTGCCAGGTTTACTTTATGTAGGAGGAGCGTTGCTAGGCTATACCGCGGCGGAAATGATTCTGAAGGATCCAGGCTTATTGTCCTTCAAGCATTTGCTGCGGCCAGAATATGAAAAGCTGTTTCCGTTCGCTATCGTAGCATTATTATTAATAATCGCTTTAATGATTCGTCAGAGAAGCAAAGCCTCTTAATGGAGGGCTTTTCCTTGAAAATCATCTAAGGAGATCATTTTTTGACCCTAGTTCGGGTTTTTGGATCGTTTTAGGGAAAATTTTAAGTCCCGTGAACTAGTTTTTTCCCCCAACTTACATTAAACTAAAGAAAAAGATATCGCGATCCGTAACTAGAATCGTGATGAGATTGGTATGAAGTGGGGGAGCCATCGTGAACAGACAATCCGCCGCAGTCGGAATCGGAGTCGTGACTGTTGGATTGATAATTCTTTTGGGAAAACTAGGTGTTTTTGCATTTATCGGTGCTGTGTTCTGGCCTCTCTTTATTTTGATTCCCGGCGTACTGCTTCATGTTCTCTATTTTGGGCGAATGGTTCCTTCGGTTGCATTAATACCGGCTGGAATCTTAACGGTGGTATCGGTCATCCTTATGATTGGCAACTGGTTCGGCTGGGGCTTGATGAAGTATTTGTGGCCCTTGTTTCCTTTCGCAGTTGCTGTCGGGCTCTATGAGTATTATGTCTTCGGATATAGTCGCTCTAAGCAAATCTGGACGATTACTGTGTCGTTAGCTCTAATATCTATTGTTCTCTTTGTATTAACGATACTCTGGACTTGGGGAGTATATGTATTGGCAGCAGGTTTGATTGGTTTAGGTGCTTGGCTCGTCATTCGCAGGCCGCGAACTTGGTAAGTTGTAATAACATCGTATAAAATTGTTGGCTTTTCAAGAAAAGTAGCGTATAATATAAGGGATGAGGACCAGCGAAGTCTTACTTGTCGCTGTGTCAGTCGTACCGGTGATGCGAATTAACGTCGGCCTCTAGTCGACGTTTTGTTTTGTGGTTTTATGTATATAGCCCGATACGGGACAGAGAAAAATCGAGGAGTGGAACTATGCATTCAAGAGATCGCATTCGTAACATCGCAATTATTGCCCACGTTGACCACGGTAAAACAACTTTAGTTGACCAATTATTGCGTCAATCAGGAACGTTCCGTGATAACGAACAGCTTCAAGAACGCGCAATGGATTCTAATGATATCGAGCGGGAGCGCGGTATTACTATCCTAGCGAAGAACACTGCTATTGAGTACAAGGATACATTAATTAACATTGTTGATACTCCAGGACATGCCGATTTTGGTGGCGAAGTTGAACGGATTATGAAAATGGTTGATGGTGTATTGCTAGTAGTTGATGCATTCGAAGGCTGTATGCCACAAACGAAATTCGTACTTCGTAAAGCACTACAATCAGGTCTTACACCGGTTGTCGTCTTAAACAAAATCGATCGCCCAGCAGCTCGTCCTGCCGAAGTTATTGATGAAGTGCTTGAATTGTTTATCGAGCTTGAAGCAAACGATGAGCAATTAGAGTTCCCGGTTGTTTACGCGTCCGGTCTAAACGGTATCGCTGGTAATACTCCGGATGACTTACAAGAGACAATGGAACCTCTATACGAGATGATTCTAGACCATATCCCTTCTCCGAAGGAAAATCCAGATGAGCCGTTGCAATTCCTTGTTACTTTGCTTGATTACAATGAATACATGGGTCGTATCGCGATTGGTCGTGTGAATCGTGGACGTATTCAACAGGGTCAAGTTGTCGCTGTAATCGACCGCGATGGTGCAATTAAACAAGCTCGGATCGAGAAATTGTTCGGCTTCCAGGGCTTGAAGCGTATTGAAATCGCAGAAGCTGCTGCTGGTGATATTGTTGCAATTGCTGGTCTGAAAGAAATTAATATTGGTGAAACAATTGCTGACCCAGCTAATCCTGAAGCGTTGCCTGTTCTTGCGATTGATGAGCCAACTTTGCAAATGACTTTCTTGGTTAATAATAGTCCTTTTGTAGGTCGCGAAGGTAAATGGGTGACTTCCCGTAAATTACGTGAGCGTCTATTTAAAGAAATCGAAACAGATGTAAGCTTGCGCGTAGAAGAGACTGATAGCCCTGACGCTTTCGTTGTTAGCGGACGTGGAGAGCTGCATCTTAGTATTCTAATCGAGAACATGCGTCGTGAAGGATTCGAGATCCAAGTGTCGAAACCGGAAGTAATCATTAAAGAGGTTGACGGCGTGAAATGTGAGCCGATCGAGCGTTTACTGATTGACGTGCCGGAAGAAAGCATGGGCTCTGTCATGGAAAGCATTGGAACGCGTAAAGCGGAGATGGTTAACATGATCAATAATGGAACAGGACAAGTACGTTTGGAATTCCTTATTCCAGCACGTGGCTTGATCGGATATCGTACGACTTTCTTGACGTTGACTCGTGGTTATGGCGTTATGAACCATGCTTTCGACAGCTATGGTCCTTTGATCGGCGGTCAAGTTGGCGGACGTCACCAAGGTGTTCTTATTGCGAGCGAAACAGGCAAAACAACTATGTATGGTATGATGTCTGTAGAAGATCGTGGTATTTTGTTCCTAGAGCCAGGTGAAGATGTTTACGAAGGTATGATGGTCGGTGAGCATACTCGTGATAGCGATATTATCGTTAACATTTGTAAGGAAAAAGCTTTGAATAACATTCGTACTGCGAACAAAGAAGAAACTGTAAGGTTGAAATCACCGCGTCTGATGTCACTCGAAGAAGCACTTGAGTATTTGAATGACGATGAATTGTGTGAGATTACGCCTAAGAGTATTCGTCTTCGTAAGAAAGTACTCAATAAGAGCGAGCGCGAAAGAACTGAGAAGCAGCGTCGCACGGCGGATTCCAACGCATAATTGGATAATCGTCTAAGGAGGGTTTTCTATGCAGCAGTGGTTTCATGATCACCAGTTGATTTCCTATCTGCTCATTGTTGCCTGTACGATGTATATTTTTAATACCGTATTTAGAATGGGTAAACTTCCTATTCTTAAAGAAATTGCTGTACACATTGTATTGGCGCTCGGCTGTTTAATACTACTTGTATTACAGCTTGATAAATTGCCGATCATTCAGTGCATGGCCGTTGCTGTTGGAATGATGGCGCTTCTTAGGATGCGACAATTCTACGACAAGCGTAAAGCATACCGTAGCAAGAAGAATGGCGGTTCACCTCGGATGGATTCCGTCGATCCGCAATAGCTTCACTGAATTTCTGACTGCATGATAGAAACGTCTACAACCGTCCTCTCTGGACGGTTGAGCCGTTTTACTTGGAGAGGGGAAACGGTTGTGTCTTTGATGGATACGTTGTTCTACTGGCTACAGATGAAGTGGGTTTCCGACGCCCATCCTGAGGATGAAGCGGCAAAGGAAACACTCTTCTTTTTTGCGCAAATTTTGTCGGAAGATCACGAACTTGTGTCGTATGATGTTAGCTCGGTGGATTCAGGAAAAATACATATTACATATTCTAAAAATGATGGAACGTCTCGTGCCGTGTGGTTTGATCGGGAAGCCGTGGAGCAATTAAACCGAGATATGTTTGGACTTTCGGTTGGCGCGGATGAAGATTCTGACACGGAGGATGAGGAGGAATTAGTTTGATTCAAGATACATCCTTGCCGACGCGATCTAAGACTCGTACGTCACCCTCCAAAAAAACTAAGCCACCTGGCAAGAAATTTCGATGGGGTAGACTTGTTTTCTTATTGCTTGGAGCAATCATTCTAATTTTGGTTTGCTATGTGGCATATTTATTAGTTGTTGGGGATAAGAACCTGACAAAGATAGCTAAACCTGATGATGGCAAAGGCAGTACTACAATTGCCAAGGAACAGCGAGCTCAAGTTAAACCCATTGCGCTAACCCTACTCGGTTTGGATACACGTAGCGAGACGGGAAGTATGAACACCGATGTGATGATGGTAGCGGCCTTTAATCCGATCACCAAAACAGCAACGGTAGTCTCTATCCCAAGGGACAGTGATTTGGAGTTGGAAGGCTATAAGAAGCATAAAGCGAATGGGTATTATGCGGCTTTCTACATGAGCGGACGTAACAAAGAGAAGCTGGAAGGCGATGCAATTCCGGCGTATGCACGAGTTGAAACCCGCGATATGTTATCTAAATTTTTCGGAATTCCAATTGACTATACGGCTGTTATCGATTTCAAAGGTTTTGTTGATGTTGTGGATGCTCTTGATGGTGTGACTGTCACAGTAGACAAAGATATGCGTTACGTTGATTCTGTCGACGATACGAACATTGATCTGAAGAAGGGTGAACAAAAGCTCGACGGGGAGCAGGCACTCGGATTCGTTCGTTATCGGAAGTCTAATTCTAACCGCGGATTTAAACCGACGGCAGCGTCCAGCGATTTTGAACGTAACGAGCGACAAAGCCAAGTTCTCGGTGCAATTGTAGATCGTATGAAGTCATTCAGTAGCGTAACGAAGGTGGATAGCCTTCTTAATGCAGTAGGTGACAATATGAGGACGGATATTCCGAAAAAACAGATTGAGAACATGATCGCAACGTATTTCGGAATTAACCGATCGGATATTCGTTTCATACCGTTAACGGGAACATGGAGAAGTCCTTATGTGTATTTGGATGAAGATAAGCTACAGGAAGCTAAACAGGCTTTAGCTGAAGATCTGAATCCGAAAGGTCGCCCCATAGCTGTTGTGCCTACAGGCTCACCATCCGCTGCGGAGTAACGATTGTCCGTTGGAAACTGGTTATCCATGTGGTATAATTAAGCAAGAAACTCCATTAGGAGGGCTACGGGTGGAAATAACCAATATCTCTCTGATCAGTACACGACCATTCAAATGCTGCCATAAGAAAGCCCAGTGATTTTTCACTGGGCTTTTTGTCATTTTCTGAGCTTATCTAATGAGCTTGTCCCGATGTTCTCCGGTTTTTTCTCAGGCATGATGTTCCTTGGAATTTGTGGAATGATTCTTCCGATTATGTCTGCAAGTTCATCTGTAAATCCGGAAATGGGATGTCCGTTTTTCACATCGGCTCTAATCTCACGAACTCTCTGGGTAAGGTCGATATCTGCCGTTACAATGGCATCGATTCCGTAAGGATCTTTGCGGAACGCTTCAGCTACCGAATATTTGATTGTTCCGACCTTAGTTCGCTCCATCGTCTCATCAACATCGATTCCGACAATTGCATATTTGCCGAAGACAACACAGTTTGCACCTTTGACGCCCTCAATTCCACGAGCAAGTGATTCCAAATGAGCAGCAACCTGCTTCGGGTTTGAAGAATTCATCTTAGACTCTACATGATTGGCTTGGGCCTTTAGACGATTATTCGAAGGCACTGGCGCTGATTGCTTGTTACTACAGCCTACGGAGCCCATTGCCAAAGCAAGTAGCATCAGCAATGTGGTTCCGAAAGCGATCATTTTATATTGCTTCAATGTTCGTCACCAACCTGGTTTGGAGGGATGCCCGTACTAGCCGATACTGTTCAAGATCGTGTCGGTAGTTACAGGAGAAAACGTTCGATGGTCATATTGTTCCCTGTCAATCGCTCAGTATGTAAGACTCCTTGGGAGAAATCATTAACCACGTATGTGAATATTAGCCAAAATCGCGGATCGGGAGGGAACACCCATGCGTAAAATTTATGTGCTGGACACAAATGTACTATTGCACGATCCGCTATCCTTGTTCTCATTCGAAGATAATGAAGTCATTATCCCATCTGTTGTGCTTGAAGAAATCGATTCGAAGAAACGTCTTGCCGATGAGATCGGGCGTAATGCTCGCAATATCTCACGGGAATTAGACAGTATGAGAGCCGTTGGACAATTGCATAATGGGGTTGTGCTTCCTAATGGCGGTTTATTAAAGGTGGAAATGAATCACCGCCGCTTTGTGAGGGTTCAGGAATTGTTTGGTGAAATGACGAATGATAATCGGATACTCGCGGTGGCGTTGAATTACCATATTGAAGAGCAGGAAAGTAATGATCCTCGTCCTGTTATTATTGTGAGTAAAGATGTTCTAGTTAGAGTAAAAGCAGATGTGCTTGGGATTATCGCTCAGGATTATTTATCAGATCAGACCGTGTCCGTGTCAGATCAATATACAGGACATCTTACACTCCATGTCCACCCATCCGTCATTGATGCCTTTTACTCCACAAGAGTTCTCGCTGTGAACCAGATCGGCATTAAAGTGACATTGCACCCCAATGAATTTGTTATTTTGCGGGATGAGCTTGGAACGTCTAAATCAGCACTTCTCAAGGTATCCTCTGATGGACATCGGTTAGAACCTCTTCATATGAGTAACGATCCGATATGGGGAATTACAGCACGTAACGCGCAGCAACGAATGGCGTTGGAGCTATTGCTTAACGATGATATCCCTTTGGTTACACTTACGGGTCGTGCAGGGACAGGGAAGACCTTAATAACGCTCGCAGCAGGTCTCATGAAGGTGGAAGATGAGCACCGTTTCAAGAAGCTTCTCATCGCACGTCCTGTCGTACCCATGGGTAAGGATATCGGTTATCTACCAGGAGAAAAGGAAGAAAAGCTGCGTCCGTGGATGCAGCCCATCTATGATAATTTGGAATTTTTGTTTGATACGAAGAAAGCCGGCGATCTCGATAAAATATTAATGGGAATGGGAAGTATCCAGGTGGAGGCTCTCACATACATTCGCGGACGTTCAATACCCGGTCAATTCATTATTATTGATGAGGCGCAAAATCTAAGTAAACACGAGGTGAAGACAATCGTTTCTCGTGTCGGGGAAAATAGTAAAATTGTCCTGCTCGGTGATCCGGAGCAAATAGATCACCCTTATCTGGATTCGCAAAGCAATGGTCTCACTTACTTGGTGGAACGCTTCAAAGAAGAAGGAATCAGCGGTCATGTTACATTAGAAAAAGGGGAGCGTTCCCGTCTAGCACAGCTAGCGACAGAGCGACTATAGCTCTTGTCTCATTCTAATCATGCCATTTCAATGTACAACTGTAGACTTGAGCCACCTTCACTGCAAGATCAACAAGTTGTCGGTCGATCAAATATATGTTCCTATTGTCGTTCTTGATATGACCAATCAGATTTTCCTCTAACTGTAGTAAAGCTGGGGCGGGTTCCGCATCCAGCTTTTCTGCGTGCAGAGAGAATAAAGCGGTTAATGATAAGTCGAAGAAAATATGGTCATTGGGAGTTAGAATGGCATAATCTTCGTAGAGCTCACCTTTCTCAATTCCGGCAGAGGGTAATAATACTAATTCGCAAGTATCAGCATCCACTCGATAATGTTCAAGTACTTCTTTAATTGCAGCAATATGATGCTCTGATTCGATAATGAGCAAATCCATGTACCGATCAAATAAAGGTACGCGTTGTTCAATTTGTTTTAACATTTTTGCAGCTATTTCGGGATGAAGGTTGTGAGGAACCTGCATCTCCAAGCCGATTAATCGTTGTATGTTCATTCTGACAGCCACTCTCCTAGCGTGAATTATGAAACTACCTAACGATTAAAGCGCTTACTAAAATAGAGAGACAGGTGAGCCCAGTCCTGTTATCATGAATAAAGTGATAATAACGAAGCGATGAAAAAGGTGAATTGCTGTGGCCAGACGTAAATCGGCCTTAGTGTTTCTGTTGCTCTGTATAATGGTTGTCATCTTATCTCCGTGGGCGGATGCTCCATCCCCTGTTTCATCGGTTGCAGTCGTTCCCGAGAGAGAAGTTCCGGAGCCGACAGAGTCTATTATGACTCAAGAAACTCAAGAAATCTCTTACTTAACCGTTGAGGTTGCTCTCGTGGAGAAGGAATTTAATGCTCTGTTTATTCAGAATGAAGAGTTCAAGAAGAGGCATCCGGATATCCTTGTCCAGATGCGCAGGATTGAACCCTCTCAAGCTTATTCGGTGTATAAATTATCCTCCAAAATGGAACAATCCGCAGATATTATGTTGTTACCCAATGAGTGGGTGAAGGAGTTCGCTTCTTCAGGTTTTTTGCTTCCTGCGGACGCAGCTTTTGTAGGTAAGGCACTAGCTGAACAGTTTGATGCATTAGCAGCCCCCCTGAAATGGAACGGCTATATGTGGGGTGTACCACGGGATATGGACCCCTACGTTGTCGTATGGAATAAGGATATGCTGCAGGAATGGCTTGGAGAGAATGTCATCTTTCCACTTAGCATTGAACAATGGACCACGTTAGCGGATATGAGTGTACAATCACAAGGAACGATCTCTTGGCTTTCTTTGGATGGTAACGATCCTTTCTCCCTATTAGCTTGGCTGGAAAATGTCGCAAATGAGCGTAGCGACGGATTGTTGGATACAGGGACGGACGTATGGAATGGGACAATATTCGAACAAGCCTTACTATTACTCGACCAGTACAAGGCAAATATTAATTTCGTAGGGACTGAGGAAATTTCCGCCCAGTTACTGAAAGATAGAGCGACGATTATGGCGATTGTCCCTTATTCTATAGCGGCTAAATGGAATGCTGTACCTCGTCTTGACTCAGAGCCTAAGTTAGAGATTGATCATCAATTTTGGAAGCTGCCGTTTGTTTGGCCACGAGGCAATAGCTTCGTCATCTCTGCGAATACGAAAGTGGAAGAAGCAGCCAATGTGTGGATTTCGGAGATGACTGAAGACTTAATCCAATTGCAAAATATGGACGAAACCGGAAAGCTTCCTGTCTACCGCGCACTTTATGATAGCGACAGAACGTTATCTAATTTACTGTCAGGTAGAAGCAGTCAAGCATTCCCCAATCAGGCTCCGCTTCAAATGGGACCAGATTTAGCGGAACGTCTCAAGCAGATAGGTATTCTCTGGGCGAGGTTAAGCTCGGGTAATCTGACGATTGACGAATGGAAAAGCATGTGGTCCGGAATCAGTCACTTATCCGCCGATCGAGAGCTGAACGATTAAATTCCCATCTTCCATGGAAACGCTTTGGGCTTTAACATATTTAATGAGCTTCTGCGGATAGAACCCTAAATCGAATTCTCTTTCGAGATCTGCCCTCGTCGTATCGGGGAGCTCTAATCCGTTAAAGACCAATTTATCAACATGGAAGCGAATCGAATTTTCTGGTTCATTCTCCACGGTATATCGACCTTGTATCGTAACCTGAATGTTGCCATTGTCTCCTTCCATCGTTAGAAGATCGTTGTCGAACTTAAAAGAAAAATCTTTGAATCGAGGATCTTCTCCACGTAGAAATTCGTTTAGCTGGGCGTCTGATAGGGTTAGCTTTGTTTTTAACCCCGTAGATTGAATGATGCCCGGTGTTTTTTTGACGAAATCCGGTAAATTATGCATGGCATTCGCAAGTGCTTTGAAATGCTGTTTAACCTCGTAAAGACCAACATTTTTCCAATAAGCTTGTAGCTCCTCCATTAAGTGAAGCAGCATTTGTTCATCTCCGCTTGTGGCTAGAGCTTGATCTAGATCGTTCTGCAAAGCGATAATCCGTTCCCGTTGGGTGACAAGCTGCTTTTCGACTGCGGAGAGCTCCGCTTTGTCCGTATTCAGCTTACTGTAGCCCTTCCTTAGCAATTGATAATGATCACTATAGCTGTTCATCGCCTTATTATCGGATTGAACAATCATATCCATCGTATCCCATACACGAATGATCTCGGGCAATGAGTTTGCATTCAATAATGCGGATAACCAGAAATCCTTGTAGCCCATATAGTAGGAGCGAAGCACACGTCCTGCTTTTTCCCGTTGTACGGCTATTGCAATTTCTTGCTCTGCGAGCTGTCGCTCGCTTCTATCAATCTCAACTTGGGTTTTTCCTTTAAGTCCAGATATTCGTGCGATCTCGCGATCAATCTCAACAACGGATAAGCTTTTCTCTAACAGCTTCCTTGTTTGTTCAGGGAGAGGCTCCGCATATACAGGGAGTAGCGCACCAGTACGGGATGTGGCTATTAATGCAGAAGCGATCAGTACAGCAATAAGCAAACGACGCATCGGGATTCCTCCTTCGGACGAACGTCGAGTCGTCTAATCCTATGTTATTATAATATGACAATCTAGTCTGGGGAAGGTGTTGAAACGATGGAAGCCGATTTTTCAGAAACATCGCTCACCGCCATTATTAAAGAGACGATACTTGATAGTCAACTTATCGGTATTTTAGATGCCGGTATGAAGTTGTCCGCAATCCCCTTCCATCAGTATATGACGTTATGTCTCTATCATCCCGATTTTGGTTATTATCGTGCGGGAACTTCTAGAGTGGGGCGAGAAGGGGACTTCTATACTAGCGCCTACGTTGGGGAATTAATGGGGGAACAGCTAGCTTCAGAGCTGTCACGTCATGCTAAGAGATGGTTTGCAGAGGATGACACTGTAGAGATCATCGATTGGGGCGGTGGTACGGGTCGTCTCAGTCGCCAAATGCTGGATGCTTGGAATATTGAAGAGGTCACGGATGGACGAGACAATCCATTTTTCCTAACCGTCGTTGAAGGAAATCCAGAGCATCGTCGCTTAGCGAGTTTAGAATTGGACTCTTACATACAAGCAGGCAAAGCACGTGTTATCAGTCGCGAAGAGGGGGAAGGCTTAAACTTTGGTGAGCACCCGGTGATGGTTGTGGCGAACGAGCTTCTGGATGCTTTTCCTACTTATCGGATAGTGCAACGAGAGGGAAAGCTGTGGGAGTGGGGAGTCGCGTGGCAGGAAGGTGTCGGTCTGATCTCCTGCTTGCTGGAGCTGGATAACCCTCGACTTAAAAATTGGATAAGCGATAATCATATTAGCTTAATGGATAACCAGTCCATTGAAATCAATTTGGATGCGGGGGATTGGGTAGCTGACCTCGCTGGCCGACTGGAACAGGCGATTGTCATTTTCATTGATTATGGAGACGAGACAGAGGAATTAATTTCAGCCCATCGAATGGATGGGACCTTGATGTGTTATTATCAGCATCGAGCGCATAATGATCCATTTCGGATGCCTGGGGAGCAGGATTTGACGTCGCACGTTAACTTTAGTCATATTCGCAAGAGTGCCGAGAGCCAAGGCTTACAAGAGCAATGGTACGGTTCACAAAAAAGGTTTCTCGTGGAGTCAGGATTGCTAGAGAAGCTTGTCTCCCATACCCATACAGATCCGTTTCATCCTGTTGTTCGACGTAATCGAGCCATTCGTCAGCTACTGCTGTCTGACGGAATGAGCGAGTTATTTAAAGTGCAGGTTTTGCTTAAAATATAAATAAGAAAAAGAGGCTGTTACCAAGTCGTAATCGACTTTGGAAACAGCCTCTTTGCTTGCTCATTTGTGGTTAGTGGACATATGTAACCTGTTTCTATACCGGCATACCCATCTCGAATACGGACCAGTAGGTGAATCCGAGGAATGCGAGTATCATGTATCCCCAGAACATCATCATGTATGTCCGTTCTGTGAAATTCAAGTACCCGAGCAAGAAGAAAACAGCGGTTTGCATGAAAAACAACAATGCGAATTCATACATGTCGCCAGCAAACGCCATAAGGGCAATTACCAGTGTCCAGAAGCCGAGCACTCTAAACATACGTGCCATCGTTAATTCCCCTCTCATAACACAAGACGATTTCTAATGCATATTATAACGTTTGAACAAAAGGGTGTAAACCAACAAAGTAGTGACGAATCGGCAAACTTTTTGAATATAAATATAATGTTCCCGCTTGTCGAACGTATATGCAATCTGATTTCTTAAAACTCGATTTACCAGTCAAAGGTATAGTGAATCAAAAAATGGATATAAATAGAAGTATCCGATAGATTCTATGAATTCTACAACGGGCATAGAAATGAAGAAAGCAGCAAAATATATGCGATCTATAAGGAGGGAAGGGCACCCATGACGGCTGTGAGACAAGACGCATGGAGTCCGGATGATGATTTGATTTTGGCGGAGGTAACCTTACGCCACATCCGTGAAGGCAGCACCCAATTATCCGCTTTTGAGGAAGTGGGGCAGCGAATCGCCCGAACCTCTGCAGCATGCGGTTTTCGTTGGAATAGTTGTGTCCGCAAGAGATACGATGAAGCCATCGGAATGGCTAAGCAACAGCGTCAGAAGCGGAATTATCTCAAGAAGCAAGGGATATCCGCGATATCTGGTTCGGAGCGACTAGTCGTCGAAGAAGGCGACAATGTGAAGGCGGAGCTATTATCCGCTGAATCTATGTCATTGGAAGCAATTATTCGCTATTTGCGCCAATGGAAAGGTACTGTTCAGGAGATGAGTCGGCAGATTCGTCATCTGGAGAAGGAATTGAAAGAGAAGGACGATCGTTTGAGCGAATTCCGCGAAATCAACGAACGGCTTTCTAAAGAGGTCAACGAGGTTCAGACGGATTACCGGGTCGTTAATGACGACTATAAAGCGCTCATTCGTATTATGGACCGTGCTCGTCGTCTCGCTTTTTTAACAGAAGAAGTAGACGAGGATCGGGCAAGGTTTAAGATGGATGCGAATGGTAATCTAGAAAGAATTGAGTAAACGTATTCAGAGAGCAGACAAAACCCGCGAGGACTTTCCTCGCGGGTTTTGCTTTGACCACGATTCAGTAAAGATTACATTCTCTATACTTGATCTGCATCGTCCTCGAAATAAACGTTGAACATCTTGAAAGGAAAGCGATTGCCATTTATGCTTGTGTTGAATAAAAAATGAGATGAGGCACAGCTAGATTATGAATAAGGTGGCAGTGTTGGGCGGAGGCTCTCTTGGATTATTACTAGCGAGTAAATTGAAGGCTTCAGGAAATGACTGTGTGCTATGGACGAGAACTCGAAGCCAAGCCTCTCTGCTGAATAACAATGGACTTACGCTAGAAAATCAAGCGGGAGAAAGGGTTAGTAGAGTGACTATGACTGCTCTTGCATTTGAAGATGTACATTCTTGCGAGGATAGGATTGTCCTGCTAGCTGTCAAACAAACCGCATTAACTCAAGCATTCATAGATCATCTTTCTAGAATTATCCCTGTACAAGGAACCCTTGTACTCTTTCAGAACGGGATAGGCCACCAGGAGCTCCTACAGCAAGCGTTGCCGGGTAGAACGCTAATTGTAGCGGTTACCACTGAAGGGGCGCTAAGAATCGATGAAACAGCCGTACGGCACACCGGGAGCGGAGAAACCCAGATTGCTGAAGATGATCAAATAGATCGGGATCAGCTGCAGTCTGTTAAACGAATGTTGGAACAGGCAGGATTTTCCGTTTTATTGTCGAAACAGTTGAGAACAGCCATTTTACGTAAGTTACTTATTAATGCTGTTATTAACCCACTTACCGCAATATTGCGTATTCGTAATGGTGAGCTTACACAATCCGTTGATCGAATGGAATTAATGAATGCTTTATTTCATGAGACGTTCGATATATTAAAAGAATATGGCTTAGGTGAGGAATCCGAGTTATGGAATACCGTGCTTCAAGTCTGCTCTGCAACTAGTCGTAATGAATCCTCTATGCTGCAAGATGTATCGGCGCATAAACAAACTGAGGTGGAATTCATTAACGGAGCAATTTGTCGAATGGCGGCTAAGCAAGGCAAAGATGCGCCTTGGAACAAAGCTGTTACGGCGCTTGTCAGAGCCATTCAATAAATGGGGGGAGAGGTTGGCCCATGAGCTCCATCTGGAATGCACTGATCACATCATATTCTGCTTTAGCGGTTGTACCTTTTATCCCTTTTTTCCTCGTCTACCTTGTTTCTTCTCTGCGGGGAGTAGACCGTAAGAGGGCTATAAGATTGGCGATGGATACGACGACTGTTTTCTTGTTCGGCTTTGTTGCTGGTTCACTTAATCTGCGCTTACATACGAGCTTTGGTCCATTCTTTATTATTCTCGTCATGCTCATCGGCGGTGGGCTAATTGGTAATGCTCAGAATCGTGTGAAAGGAAAGCTAGATCCTAGAAAACTAGTACGAGCGGTTTGGAGATTATCCTTCTTTGGTTTGACTTTCCTTTATATTTTTCTAATGTTATTACATCTTATCTTTCCAATGTGATGGGAACCTTTTGACGATCATTCTGCTCTTGTGTACAATCAAATTGATAACACAACGACAGAACGGGGGGAACATTCCCTTTGAATATTTCATCACTTAAGGATTCGAATCCTTCCTCATTAGCTGAACGATATCGATTTGGAGATTCGGAAGTTAATGAGTTATTTGGCAAGCATCCTTCTCATGATGCGTCATGGTTGGATAGAGCAGTTCATTTAGATAAGACGGTGGAAGATAGAGCAGACATGAAACAGGTAGCAGCAGTATTGAGAAAATACCAAGCTAAGCTGCCCAATTATGAAGAAGCTCAGAAATCCTTGCATAAGCTAGAGCAATCTAATTGTCTTGTCGTCGTAGGTGGACAACAAGCAGGATTGTTCGGCGGAGCATTACTTATTTTCTATAAAGCGTTATCGGTCATTCAGACTGCACGTGACGCGGAGAAAAGATTAGGCAGACCTGTTGTCCCCCTCTTCTGGATCGCCGGCGAGGACCACGACTATGACGAAGCTAACCATGTGAACATCCAAGCAGCAGAGGGCGGCATTCGACGTATTCGTATCGAACGTCCCGAAGGACCGCGGCTAGCTGTCAGCAGAACGCCGCTCACTTCACAGCAATGGGACCTGGCTTTACAAGAGCTTGCAGCTCAATTACCCGATACAGAATTCAAGCCTGCACTACTCGAACGTCTTCAAAGCCACGTCACAGACGCGCCTACATTGAGTTTGGCTTTTGCCCGACTGCTAGCGGATTGGTTCGGTAATCAAGGTTTAGTATTACTTGACGCGGACGATCCTGACCTGCGAGAATTGGAAGCGCCAATGTTCCGCGAGCTAACAGTTCGCAACGATGATCTCGAAGCGGCATTGAAGATCGGCGAGGATCAGGTTTTAAGCAGAGGTTTCAAGCTACAAGCAGAGGTTACACCAGGTAGCGCGAATTTATTCCTTCATCATGAGCAAGGAAGACTATTGCTTCACAAAGATAAGGATAACTTCGTGGACCGGAGAGGTCATGTTTCCATGTCCCATCAGCAGATGCTGGATCTCATGGCGAAGTCTCCTGATTGCTTGAGCACGAATGCGTTGACGCGTCCTCTCATGCAAGACTATATTCTTCCTGTTCTTGCGGCTGTGTTGGGACCTTCAGAACTCGCTTATTGGGGCATTCTTAGTCCTGCGTTCAAAGAGTTTGGTATGTCCATGCCTTTATTGATTCCACGTCAATCGTTCGTTTACTTGGAGTCTAACATTACTAAGCTTCTTGATAAATACTCCTTAACCGTTGAACAAGTTCTTACGGATTGGGAGAGTCAGCGAGCGGAATGGCTCGGTAAACAAGATGAATGGCATTTGGATGAGCAATTTGAACTCGTACGGAAACAATTTACGGAACTGTATGAGCCAGTAATGAATACAGTATCGTCGCTTAAACCCGGTCTCGCCACAATGGCGCAGCGTAATTTAGAAAAAATATTAGAACAAATGACATTTCTGGAATCGCGCTCTATGGATGCGATTTCTAAGCAGCACGAGGCTTCGCTGCGTCAGTGGGATCGTATACAGTTATCGCTATCTCCTATGGCCAAGCCGCAAGAGAGAGTTTATGGAACGATACATTTCCTGAATCGATATGGTCGGGAGTGGCTCGCTCTATGGGCTGACGTTCCTTATGTCGTAACTGGCGGACAACGCTTAGTTGAAGGTTTGACGAGTAGATAGCTGATATACCATACAGCTGGAACTCTTACTTATATTATAAAATTTGGAGGATACATCTCATGAAAACAGCTTTGGAAAGTATCGTACGAGACCCATCTCTAGCACCAGAAGGAAAACTTAAAATTGACTGGGTACAAGCCCATATGCCAGTCCTTAACCAAATTCGTAAGGAGTTCGAGCGGGATCAGCCTTTCAAAGGGCTACGTGTTGCGATCTCCCTTCACTTAGAAGCCAAAACAGCTTATCTAGCTAAAGTCGTGCAAGCGGGTGGAGCTGAAGTTGTTATTACAGGTAGTAACCCATTGTCAACCCAAGACGATGTGTGCGCGGCACTAGTAGAAGACGGAATTGCAGTTTATGCCAAATACAATCCAGACCCACAAGAATATAAAGACCTAATGGTCAAAACGTTGGAAACTAAGCCGGATCTTATCATTGATGATGGCGGGGATCTCGTATCCATTCTTCACTCCGAGCGTCAAGATTTGCTTTCTCAAGTTCGTGGTGGAGCAGAGGAAACGACAACGGGCATTTTGCGCTTGAAAGCGATGGAGAAGGATGGTTCTCTTAAATTCCCTATGGTAGCTGTAAATGACGCATATTGTAAATACTTGTTCGATAACCGCTATGGTACTGGTCAATCCGTATGGGATGGGATCAACCGTACGACAAACCTTGTTGTCGCTGGTAAAACAGTCGTTGTAAATGGCTATGGCTGGTGCGGTAAAGGTGTGGCGATGCGTGCTAAAGGTCTTGGCGCAAACGTCATCGTTACAGAAATAGATGCTATCCGTGGGGTTGAGGCTTACATGGACGGATTTGCTGTGATGTCGATGGAAGAAGCAGCTAAAGTAGGCGAATTCTTCGTAACCGTTACAGGTAATAAAGATGTCATTCGCGGAGAGCACATTGCCAACATGAAGGATGGAGCAATCCTATCTAATGCTGGACATTTCGATATCGAAGTGAACCTTGTGGAGCTTGCGGAAATGTCCGTATCCAAGCGTGTTGTGCGTCGTAATATTGAGGAATACGTATTGAAAGATGGACGTAAAATTTATGTGCTGGCTGAAGGACGCCTAGTTAACCTTGCAGCAGGGGACGGACATCCAGCAGAAATTATGGACATGACATTTGCCTTACAGGCTATTGCGCTCCGTCATGTTAATGAAAATTACGAAAGCATGGGTAGTAAAGTTGTTAACGTTCCATACGAGCTCGATGAGCTTGTTGCGCGTACGAAGCTGGAATCCCTTGGAATTAAAATTGATACCCTATCCGAAGACCAGAAGGCATATTTGGATAGCTGGGCTTCCCACTAATACAATATTTTCTGTATGAAATTAAGATAAAAAGAGTTTGTTTCTTCGAAAACCTCGAGGGAACAAACTCTTTTTTAATTTGTTAAATAATTATTGACAATGATAATCATTATCATGTAATGTTCTAAATGAAAATGATTATCATTATTAACTAGGAGGAAAAAAGAATGTTTCGTAAATCTTTATGGACTGGAATATTATCCGCGGTAATTTTGTTTGTTGGGGCTACAGGCGCTGCACAGCCTGCAAATGCTACTGTAGCCACTAAATCAATCAAGGTGGTAGTGGATGGGAAAGCAATCTCTCTAGCAGCTGATCCTCAGGAAATTAGAGGTAGACTGTTAGTGCCTTATAACAGTGTTGTTACAGCAATGGGTGGCACAGTAAGCTGGAACGAAAAGACGAAAGAGATCAAAGCAGTAAAAGGGAAGGTTACGGTAACTTATACGATTGGTTCAACAACGGCATACATAAACAATGAGAAAAAGACGCTTGAATCGGCACCGATTAGTATCAATAACACAGCATTCGTTCCTCTTCGTGCACTAGCCCAATCCTTTGGGATGTGGGTGAAATGGGACAGCGTGAGCAAGCAAGTGACGATTTCAAGTCAGTTAACGGTGCAAACGAAAAGTGGAGCCCTAACACTTAATAAGGTGCCGCAACGAATCGTAACGCTTGCCTCGTCAGATACCGAGATTATAGCTGCGCTTGGTGGTAACATCGTCGGGAGATCTACGGTGCTCGGTAAAATTTATCCTCCTGAAGCAGCATCCATTCCCGAGGTGGGAAGCGCGCACGGCATTAACTTCGAGACGTTAGCAACGTTAAAGGCGGATCTTGTTATCGGTAGCCCCTCCTTACAAGCCCAGGTAGCAACGATCGAGAAGTTAGGAGCGAAGGTGCTGCTTAACTCCCATAACGCCTACAATGACATTCAAAACTCCATTCGCCTTTATGGTGAAGTGCTTGGCAAGAGCGAGGAAGCAGTCAAACTAATAAAAGGAATGGACGACAAATTGAAAAAGGTTCAACTCAATCAACCTAAGACTAAACCTAAGACATTAATTCTATATGGTGCTCCGGGGAGCTTTGTTGTCGCACTACCTTCTAGTTATCCTGGCAACTTCCTTGAAATGGCTGGCGGGGAAAATGTAGCTGCTAAATTTCCGAAGATGGATACAATGCCGCAATATGCCGAATTGAGCATGGAGAGAATTGTAGCGGCCGACCCAGATGTGATTTATCTCATTACACATGGTGATCCCGTAGAAGTGAAAGCTAGCTTCAAGAAAGAGCTAGAAAACAATCCTGCATGGAAAAACTTGGGTGCAGTAAAATCGGGTCAGTTCGAGGTACTACCTAATGAATTGTTCGCAGCCAATCCCGGATTGCGTGCACCAGAAGCAATTAATAGCTTGAATGAGCTACTTCTACAGGTGAAATAAGACAATGAGTGAAGAAATCATCCAGCGTCAAGATCCTCGTGCGAGGGTCAGAATTTTGTTATTCGCATTGTTTATAGCTCTAGTCATTCTCTCTATTCTATATGGGCTAATGGTTGGTGCTGTCTCGATCCCCGTTAAAGAGGTGTGGGCCGCGCTCTTCGGAAGTTCGGATTCAGAATTCCATCAGATCGTATGGAACTTAAGGCTTCCAAGAGTACTTACTGGATTACTCGTCGGCATTTGCTTGGCGATATCAGGTGCTTTCCTTCAAGGGGTATTCCGCAATCCTCTTGCGGATCCAGGTATTATCGGGGTTTCTGCGGGGGCGGGATTGGCAGCGGTAGCGATGATGATTTTATTCCCAGAGCATATGTCGCTTGTCCCGTTGGCAGCGTTCTTAGGTGCTTTGGTTGCCGCAGCGATCATCTACGTATTAGCTTGGAATAAAGGCGCACCTACAGGGAGGATGATCCTTGCTGGGGTGGCGGTTAACTCCTTGCTAGGAGCGGGAATGACGACAATTATGCTACTGAATAGCGAGAAGGTACAATCGGTACTACCCTGGCTTGCAGGTAGCTTGAATGGAAAAAGCTGGCCGCATTTCGATACGATTTTTCCTTATGCATGTATTGGCATAATCCTGTCCGTATTCCTAGTGAAGCATGCTAACGCTTTGATCCTTGGTGACGAAGTGGCGAAGCTCCTCGGAAATCGCGTAGAGAGAAGTAGAATGCTAATTATCCTTATGTCCACCTTCTTGGCAGGCATAGCGATAAGCGTCTCGGGACTGATCGGCTTCGTCGGATTGGTTGTGCCCCACATTGTGCGAATGATCGTAGGCAATGATTACAAGTTTTTCCTCCCGCTATCAGCACTTGGAGGTGGAGCACTTGTGGTTGCGGCGGATACTTCGGCAAGGGCATGGTTTGACCCGATCGAGTTTCCTGTCGGCGTATTGTTAGCATTGCTAGGTGCACCATTTTTCCTCTACTTATTGAGAGGGAGGTTAAGAGGGTGAAGAGCGTCTTAAAGGCGGAGAGCATCCAATTCGGTTATGACAATCGGAATATCGTAGAAAATTTCGATCTTAACATTCAGCAAGGAGAAATGGCTAGTATCGTAGGTCCTAACGGTTCCGGTAAATCGACAGTACTTCGGCTTCTAACGAGATTGGCTCAACCGCGAAGCGGGGTTGTTTTCTTGGAAGGGGAAGCACTCGCTAGAATGAATACGAAGAAGGTCGCACGTAAGCTGACGATGCTACCACAAATACAAGACCATAATCTAGATTTGACAGTTCGGGATTTAGTAAGGCAAGGTCGGCATCCGCATTTGAAATGGTATGAGGAATGTCGCAATGAGCATGAAGATATCGTAGATTGGGCACTTACGATGACGAACTTGACCGAGTTACAATATCGCTCTATATACACATTGTCCGGTGGTGAACGTCAAAGAGCTTGGATTGCGATGGCTGTTGCACAAACCCCGCATACATTGCTTCTTGATGAGCCGACGACGTATTTGGACGTCGCGCATCAGCTTGAGGTGATGGAATTACTACAGCATCTTAATCGCCAGCAGGGAATTACAATCATAATGGTGCTGCATGACTTGAACCAAGCCGCCCGTTATAGCGATCGTATCATCGCGATGAAAGACGGTACGATCGTTAGTCAAGGTACGCCTCAGGAAGTATACATCCCCTCCTTTTTCTCGCAGGTGTTTGGTATTGAGGCGAAGGTTTACGAGGATGAGGGGAAGCCAGTATACACACCAAGAGGGCTCGCGAAAGCGAAAATAGGGGGAGAAACGAATAATGGCGTTGGAATCGCGAAAGCCGTTAGCGGCAATTGAGCTTGAGCTCGTAAGAGCATTCGTTAGCGCAGCTCATGCTGATCTGGATAAGGTTAAGGAGCTATTGGATAAGGAGCCTGGACTGCTGCATGCCTCTATGAATTGGGGCGGAGGAGATTGGGAAACCGGATTAGGGGCTGCAGCTCACGTGGGCAGACGGGACATTGCAGAGTATTTAGTTGCTCGGGGTGCGAGGCTAGATATTTTTGCGGCAGCGATGCTTGGGCACTTAGAGCTTGTGAAATCTATCATCGAACAATATCCGGATATGGTCCATGCGGAGGGTCCACACGGGATACCTTTAATCAGGCATGCAGCCATGGGTGGACTTAGAGCACAGGTGGTATTTCAATTTCTGGAGCAAGCCATTGGAGGGGAAGAGATTAAATGATTGTCGTAAAGAATACGATCCAAGTAAAGCCTGGCTATGGGAATGTAATGCGAGATAGATTCAAAACTCCGAAAAGTGTTCATACCTTTCCTGGGTTTGTGAGAATGGAGTTATTGCGAACGGAAGGGCTAGAAGAATACGAAGAATATCAAGTGTGTACAACTTGGGAAAACAAAGAGGCCTTCGATGCGTGGGTGCAAAGCGATTCCTTCAAACAAGCGCACGTCACTCGTGGGGAAAACGGTAACCGTGACATGGTAATTGGAAATAAAATAACGCTTCACGAAGTGATTGTCACTCATCATCCAGCACTTCCAATAGAAAGTTAAAGAAGTTCCCGCTCGCTTAATTGCGTTGCGGGATTTTCTTTATAAAATTAGTAACATTTTCCTGTTAACCTCCGTCTATGGTTGCAGAAACCTAAAAGGGGAGATCGAGATGAGAGGGAAATGGGTAAGGAGCTTTCGAGGTGGAATTGTGTTATTGCTGACGATTGTGCTGCTGTTGGGGATATCGGCATGTGGTGGGAGTAATAACGATAAAGATTCGTCTGCCCAAGCTAATATAGAGGCACCTATGGCGGATAGTTCGAGCAATATGAAAGTCACAGACCAGACCACTACGACCTCTTCGAGCTCTTTAGCTAACTCTGAAATGGCTTTGGAAGTCGCCGAAGGCTCATCTGCACCTCAAGAAGCACTATCAGGTGAAGAACAATCTAGTAACGATACACGTGCTATCGGCGGAGGAATTGGTCCGATCGCGGACGCGAACGCAGGCTTTGGTCGCAAAGTCATTTACCAGGCGAATTTAGTGATGAAGGTTGAGGAATTCAAGGTAGCCGAAGCTCAGCTTCTAGATCTTATCCATCTTGGCAGCGCCTATGTACTACAATTTTCGGATAGTCGCAACACGAATGAGATCGGTGCCACCTATGTTATTAAAGTGCCATCAGAGGGGTTCTCGCCCTTCTTGGAGAAAATACAAAAAATTAAAAGTCTGAAATTTGAGCGAGAGGTTGCAGGTAACGACGTTACAGAAGAATTCGTAGATTTAGCTGCTCGTCTTAAAGCAAAGCAAACCGTAGAAACCCGATTGCTTGCCTTTATGGACAAAGCAACGAAATCGGATGATCTTATTCGTTTCTCCGATCAGCTCGCACGAGTGCAGGAGGAGATTGAGCAGATCAAAGGACGCATTCGTTTCCTCGATCAGAACGTCGCCTTCTCTACGATCAATTTGCGCTTGTATCAACCCTCTGGAATTGAAGAAATTAAAGAGGAGAAGAAGGAAGAGGACAAGGGAGTTGGCGAACGGATCTCTGATGCTTTGTCAGGGAGCACCAAAGTGATTAGGCAATTCGGGGAAGGCTTACTAGTTGTGATAGCTGCGATGCTCCCTGTGTTAGTCATCGTTGCTATTGTTGGAGTTCCAACCTATACCTTCGTGCGCAGACGTAATGCGAACAAGGCAGCCCTAGCAGCGCTTGCTGAAGAGAAGAGAAAAGCATATAACAAATCCAATGCTGCGATAGCTAGAGTGGATGCAAATGAAGTGGAGAATCAATCCTCAGAGTCTGAAATAGACCCCGAACCTAAACAGCCTAAAGACTAAAGTTGTTAATCCCGTAAAATATATTTATTAAAATCCTGCTCAAGAAGCAGGATTTTTATTTTATGGGGCGAATAATCTTCATAAGTGGTTCAGAGTGGTGGAAAGTGGTGAAAGATGGGGGAGGTGAAGAGAGCTTATGTTTTTAGGGGAATTTCAGCACAGTATTGATGATAAGGGACGGATTATTATCCCAGCGAAATTCCGTGAAGCTCTCGGCACAGACTTTATCGTTACCCGTGGACTGGACAATTGCTTGTTCGTCTACCCCCACGAAGAATGGAACCAGCTCGAACAGAAGATCAAAAACCTGCCGTCTATGGCGGCTAATACCAGGGCATTTTCAAGATTACTATTCTCAGGCGCATCCGAATGCGAATGGGATAAACAGGGAAGAGTAAACGTACCTAATCATTTGCGCGAATATGCCAAGCTGGATAAAGAGTGCACGGTTATTGGCGTTTCCAGCAGAGTGGAGATTTGGGACAAAGCGACGTGGGAGGAATACTCAAGGCAGTCTGCAGATTCCTTTAATGAAATTGCCGAGAAGCTGGTCGATTTTGATTTTAACTTTTAATCCGCTAACAACTTACAAACACATACATAAACAAGAAAGACGGACCCCGAATGGGGTACCGAGAGGCTGCAACTATGTTTCACCATGTTACCGTATTGAAAGAGGAATCCGTGAAAGGCTTAAACATACGTCCTGACGGTATTTATGTAGATTGTACACTAGGTGGAGCTGGGCATAGCGAGCTAATTGCCTCGCAGCTTGGGCCACAGGGACGATTGATTGCGCTGGATCAGGACGAAGCCGCCCTCGCCAATGCGCGCGTGCGATTAGCGCCTTATGGCGATATCATAACGTTGGTGAAAAGCAACTTTCGGTACCTGAAGATGGCCCTGAAGGAAGCTGGAGTTCCAGAAAAGGACGGCGTACCCCAGGTCGATGGGATTTTGTTCGACCTTGGGGTATCGAGCCCACAGTTGGATGAAGCCGATCGTGGCTTCAGCTACAATCTGGACGCCGAGCTAGATATGCGAATGGACCGCGACGAATCTCTAACAGCGAAGGAAATCGTGAACGAGTGGGACGCGCGGGAAATTTCCAACATCCTTCGGGATTATGGAGAAGAGAAATTTGCTCGCAAAATCGCAGCAAATATCGTAAAGGCTAGAGAAAAGGCTCCGATCGAGACAACAGGGCAATTGGCAGAGATTATTAAGGTTTCGATTCCTGCAGCGACACGTCGGACAGGTCCACATCCTGCGAAACGTTCATTTCAAGCGCTACGTATTGCCGTGAATGATGAGTTAGGAGCCATGCAAGAGGCTATGGAGCAGTCCATAGATTGCTTAAGCCCAGGGGGGCGTGTAGCTGTTATTACGTTCCATTCCTTGGAGGATCGTATTTGCAAGACGGCGTTCACTAAAGAAGTTGCAAGCTGTAGTTGCCCTACGGATTTCCCGATTTGTGTTTGCGGAGGCGGCGAAGGACGTTTGAAGCTCACGCCACGCAAGCCGATTTTACCGACAGAGGAGGAGCTTGAGGCAAATCCTCGTGCTCGTTCTTCCAAACTAAGAATTGCAGAGAAGCTCGGATAATACGAGTTCACAATAGATTAACTGAGAGGAGCACAAGGAAGATATGGCATACTACGGCAACTTGGCGCTTCGTCCGGAGCCCGAACAGGAACAAAAACAAAAAGTTCAACGAGCCAGAGCAACGCAGACCACTACAGTTACGCTTCGCCGATCGATACCGATCGGCGAGAAGTTGTTATATTTGTTAACGATCGCAATTGTCGTCTTCATTGCGGGCTTTATTATTTTACGCTATGCGCAAATCTATCAGATGAACGGACAAATCCAGTCATTAAAGAAATCGTATAATCAAACCATAGAGCAGAATAAAGATCTTCAACGCCAAAAGGAAATATCAAGTGATTCTACCGAGATTATAAAAAGAGCGACAGCGATGGGCATGGTGCAAAATCCTGAGAGTATCACCGCTTCCAAAGACGATCAGAATGCTGTGGCGATGAAGCCTTAAGCACAATCGGGAAAAGAAGAGGACATTAATATGGCTATGACTAAAAGAATTAAACTACGTACATTACTAGCGGGAGGGATATTTACCCTCCTTTTTTTTGGTTTGATTGTTCGCATTTATTGGGTTCAAGTCGTCAAGGCCGATTTTTGGACCGAAGAAGCGATGAAAACCTGGAACACGAGTAATACGATTCGGCAAGAGCGTGGACGACTACTGGATCGCGATGGGAAGGTGTTGGCAGGGGATGAGGTTGCCTACACGATTGCCGTCAATCCTAAACGTATTGCAGAGTTGGAAGCGAAGCATCCCGAGTGGAAGTTAACAGATCGAATGGTATCGAAGCTCCATAATGTATTAGGGACAAGTGAAAGTAAGCTAAGGGAAATTGTCGCGGCCAAGAAGGAAGATGGAACTTACCTTTCCCAGAGGGAGGTGCGTCCAGACGGTTGGAAGGTTGATAAAGCGATCAAGGACCGGCTGGAAGTGTTTCGGGAAGAAATACGTAAGCTGACAGGTGTGAAGGGCGATGTGGGCCTCTATTTTAACGAGGAGCAGAAGCGTTATTATCCGAATGGTACACTCGCTTCCCATATTCTTGGCTATGAAGATAAAGATGGAATTGCTATCACTGGATTAGAGAAAAAGCTGAACGAAGAGCTCAGCGGTGCTCCTGGATTTATAAAGTATCAGAAGGATGGCGCTCGGGTTCAGCTTCCTAATGGTGAAGTAGAATATAAGCAAGAGCTTGATGGTAAGGACGTAACGTTGACGATCGATAAGGACATTCAATTCTACATCGAGGAAGCGATGAGAACTGCTTTTGAAAAATATAAACCGATCAGTATAACGGCAATTGCCGCAGATCCAGATACAATGGAAATCCTTGGGATGGCGAGTATGCCAGACTATAATCCTAACACTTACTGGAATTTTAAGGATCAGAACTCTTTTCGGAATAATGCTATTCAATCTGTTTATGAGCCAGGTTCAACGTTTAAGATCGTAACCTTGGCGGCGGCTGTCGAGGAAGGATTGTTTGATCCTAATGCTTACTACAAATCGGGATCGATTAAATATACCCAGAAGGACAAGCCTGTCAAGGATCATAATGGCGGAAGAGGCTGGGGAGAGAATGGGATGATCACCTATCTGGAAGGGTTGAAGCATTCCAGTAACGTGGCGTTCGTTAAGCTTGGTTATGAGATGCTAGGTAAGGAAAAGCTCATCAAATACATTAATGACTTCGGCTTTGGCCAGAAAACAGGTATCGAGCTGCCGAACGAAGTTTCTAGGCCTTACAGCCTAGACTATCCTTCTGAGGTCGCAACAGCAACTTTCGGTCAGGGTAAGGTTCTGGTTACCCCAATCCAGCAAGTGGCGGCAGTAGCCGCAGTGGCAAATGGTGGCAAGCTTATGCAGCCGCAGATTGTGAAAATGATTAGTGATCCGAATACTGGTGAGAAGAAAGTCACCGAGCCGAAGGTTATTCGCCAGGTTATTTCTGCTGACAGCTCACGCAAGGTTGGAGAGTATTTGGAAACCGTAGTCAGCGATCAAGAAATCGGTACGGGCAGAGTTGCTTTTATTCCTGGTTATCGCATTGCTGGAAAAACGGGAACGGCACAGAAGGTAACGAAGAATGTTAAGGAAGAAGGCTATTCCAAAGATAGATACGTCGTTTCATTTATCGGCTATGCACCTGTAGAGAAGCCGAAGGTCGTTCTTTACGTCGTCGTGGATGAGCCTCAGATCGATAATGCTGGAGGCGGTGCAGTAGCAGGTCCGATCTTTAAGGAAATTATGGGTAAATCTCTATTGCATCTTGGTATCAAGCCGAACTTAACGGATGAGGAGAAAGAATCTCAATCTGAATCCCAATCTGCGTCGACAACTACGACTAAGAAGGGTGAAGTGACGATGACTTTACCAGACGTGACGGGAATGACCGTGGCTCAGGCGCGTCAGCAGCTGAAAGAGCATTCCTTTAAGGTTGATGTGCTTGGCAAAGGCAGTAAAGTACTACAGCAGCTTCCGAAGGGGGGGGGTGTCCTTCCAGCCTCCCAGAAAATTTATTTGCTTACAGATGAAACGCAAGGCAACGTACCCGATCTGAAGGGAATGTCATTGAGGGATGCTCTAGAAATGTGCTCGCTGTTAAAAGTCGTGTGCACGGTTGAAGGGCAGGGTTATGTCACCAGTCAGAAGGCTGTTAAAATTGATGGTAAATGGATCCTCCAAATAAAGCTCTCCCCCCAGGGACAAGCTAATCAGTCGACGGCACAGTCGACTGAAGCACCACCTAAGGAGTAAGGGCTTGTTCTAACCCACTTGTCCGAAGAATAGTCTGGAACTAGGCGAAAGCATGTTCAGACGTTCCCGGTAAAGGGGGTTTTTTCATGAAGAAGATTTCACAGGTTACTGTTCGAAAGAGGCTTTATGTCGTACTGGTAGTGGCAGTTATCGCCTTCGCATGTTTAGTAATTAGGTTAGGATATGTGCAGCTCTTGATCGGCGAAGACATTACGAAGAGAGCCGAGGATTCATGGAGACGCGATATTCCATTCCAAGCTAAGCGGGGCGAGGTTCTGGATCGGAACGGGGTGCGACTTGCTTATAACATCAGCTCTCCGACAATCTATGCGATTCCGGTGCAGATCAAAGACAAGCGTGGGACAGCCCAGAAGCTGTCTGGACTGCTAGGCATGTCTGAGGAAAGCTTGTTTAAGCTCATCTCCAAGGTTGTATCCAATGTAGAGCTTAAGCCTGGCGGAAGGAAATTGACGCTTGAGAAAGCTCAGGACATCCGCAGCTTGAATTTGCCCGGCATAGTGGTGTCGGAAGACAACAAGAGGTATTATCCGTTCGGGAGTCTAGCTTCGCATGTACTAGGCTTTACGGGTAGCTACAATCAAGGATTGACAGGCTTGGAGCTGAAATACGATGAGAGATTAACGGGCTTGAAGGGCAACGTATCCTCTCTAACGGATGCCGCTGGTCGCAAGATGCCACAGTCTTCTGATCTGTTTGTGCCGCCTCAGGACGGCTTGTCCTTGAAGCTGACGATTGATCAGAAGATTCAATCGATCCTGGAGCGTGAGCTTGATCAAGCCATGCTGCAGCACCAAGCCAATAGCGCACTTGCCATCGCTATGAATCCAAACACCGGAGAAATTTATGCCATGGGCAGCAGGCCAACCTTTGAACCAGACAAGTATCAGGAAGTGCCTGTCGAGGTGTATAATCGCAATTTACCGATATGGATGACCTATGAGCCAGGTTCTACCTTTAAGATCATTACGCTGGCTGCAGCTTTACAGGAAGGTAAGGTCGATCTGGAGCATGAGCGTTTTTACGACCCAGGATACATAGATGTCGCAGGAGCAAAGCTGCGGTGCTGGAAGAAGAGCGGGCATGGCAGCCAGACCTTTCTTGAAGTCGTCGAAAATTCTTGTAACCCAGGGTTCGTAACATTAGGACAACGATTGGGGAAGGAAAAGCTATTTTCTTATATTTATGATTTCGGATTTGGTAAGAAAACAGGCATTGATCTGAAGGGTGAAGAGAACGGAATTATGTTTAAGCCTAAGCAGGTTGGGCCTGTTGAGCTTGCGACAACCGCATTCGGTCAAGGTGTATCGGTTACGCCGATCCAGCAAATTACGGCAGTCTCAGCAGCTATAAACGGCGGGAAGCTATATAAGCCCTTTGTTTCGAAGTCTTGGATACAGCCAGAAACCGGAATGATACTAGAGGAAACGCAGCCCGAGCTTGTTAGACAAGTGATCTCGCCAGAGACGTCGAAGAAGGTGCGAGAGGCGTTGGAGAAGGTCGTCGCGCAAGGGACGGGGGCAAAAGCTTTTCTGGATGGGTATCGGGTAGGGGGTAAAACGGGTACAGCGCAGAAGGTCATCAATGGCCGGTACTCCAAGGATGAGCATATTGTATCCTTCATCGGCTTCGCTCCAGCGGACGATCCCCAATTAATCGTGTACGTAGCAGTTGATAACCCACAGGGCATTCAATTTGGTGGGGTCGTAGCTGCGCCGATCGTACACAATATTATGGCGGATGCGCTGCCCTATTTAGGAGTTAAGCCACGAACGGATCAAGTGGAGAAAAAATATAAAATAAGCAGCGGTGAGCCTAAAATCGTTACTGTACCGAATATCGTAGGCAAGACGGTTTCTGATCTGTATGAGGACATGAATTCGAATTTCCAACTAGCAACATCTGGAAGTGGGAATACGGTCATTCGGCAGGCTCCCGCAGCAGGGGCAAGGGTTGATCAGGGTTCTGTTATTCGTATCTATCTAGGAGCAGCGGACTAAAAATGGATTTTCCCCTTGAATGATTAGGAGTCATTGGAACATAATGAGTGTACATTGTACATCTGGTCATCAGGAGGCCGAGTTTTTATGAAATTAAATGTATTGTCACAACAGCTTCTCCTTGCACGCATCATCGGCGATTCATCTGTAACCGTGCAAAGCATGGAAATTGATTCACGTAAAGTGAAGAAGGGTTGTTTATTCTTTTGTTTGCCCGGGCATACGGTAGATGGGCATGACTATGCAGCCCAAGCCATTGAGAGCGGTGCAGTCGCGCTCGTTACATCTCGTGAGCTACCGATATCCGCGACGCAGCTCGTGGTGCCGGATACAAGGCTAGCGCTTGCGATGCTAGCGGATTTCTTCTATGGAAGACCGTCCCACGCGCTGCGCCCGATCGGAATAACGGGCACGAATGGTAAAACAACGACGGCCTATTTAATTGAGCAAATTTGGTCGGATGCCGGAGTGTCGGCGGGAGTCATAGGCACGATTGAGACTCGTTTCGGAGGCCAAAGCCTTCCGATGTCGGGAACGACTCCAGATGTTCTTGAGCTTGAACAAATTATGCATGCTATGGTGGACGCGGGGACTGAGCGCTGTGTGATGGAGGTGTCCTCCCATGCTTTGGAGCAGGGACGGGTTAAGGGGTGTAGCTTCCGTACGGCTGTATTCACAAATTTGACGCAGGATCACCTCGACTATCATGGTACTATGGAAGCTTATGAAGCGGCCAAGGGTTTATTTTTCTCAAGGCTGGGTAACTCTTACTCTGACAATGCTGAGGAGCGTACCTTCGTGGTGCTGAATAGCGATGATGAAGCTTCTGCTAGGTTCGCTAAGCTGACCGCTTCTGAAGTGCTGACCTATGGGATCGAGAAGGATGCGCACCTGAAAGCCTCGGATGTGACGATTACTGCTGGAGGTACCTCCTTTACGCTAGATTCCTTTCGTGGGAATCGGAAGATTAACTTAAAGCTTGTTGGTAAATTCAATGTTTATAATGCGCTAGCGGCTCTGGGGGCGGCATTGTGCGATGGGATTGACTTGGATGATGCCATACGTAGCCTAGAAACGATCGTTGGTGTACCGGGACGCGTAGAGCCTGTCAACGAGGGTCAGCCTTACGCGGTTATCGTAGACTATGCCCACACCCCTGATGGCCTGGAAAATGTTCTGAACACGGTCAATGAGCTGGCGACGGGTAATGTCATTTGCGTATTCGGTTGCGGTGGAGATCGCGATACGAAGAAGCGTCCGATCATGGGGCGAATTGCAGCAGAGCGGGCAAATAAAATTATCGTGACCAGTGACAATCCGCGCTCGGAAGATCCTCTCTTGATATTGCGAGATATCGAAGTCGGTCTGAAGGATGCAGGGGTAACTGAGGATCGCTATGAGCTGGAGCCGAATAGGCGCGCTGCAATTGAAAAAGCGGTTGAAATGGCAAGCCCCGGCGATGTAGTATTGATTGCGGGGAAAGGTCATGAAACCTATCAAATTATCGGTGGGGTTACGCATGATTTTGATGACCGCCTCGTAGCTAAAGAAGCGATAAGGAGTCGAATCAAGTGATGCAAGCAAATGTTCGTGAAGTGGTCGAATGGAGCGGTGCGGAAGGAACGCACGGGCTCGCCGACGAAGATGGGCTTTTATTGTCCGGAGTATCGACCGATACGCGAAACATAACGTCTGGTCAGCTGTTCGTACCTCTACGGGGTGAACGGTTCGACGGACATGATTATATTCAAACTGCGAAGGATGCGGGCGCTGCTGCGACATTATGGGACAGCAGCGTTCCGTTACCGGACATCGATCTTCCATTCATTCTTGTTACAAATACGGAAGTCGCCTTGCAGGCTCTCTCGGCAGGCTATTTAAAGAACAAGCTAACTGCGAAAGTCGTCGCGATCACCGGGAGTAACGGAAAGACGACGACTAAGGATATGATTTTCTCTGTGCTGTCCACGACGTATCGTGTACATAAAACAGAAGGGAATTACAATAATCATATCGGGCTGCCGCTAACGATATTAAGTGCTCCTAAGGATACGGAAGTGCTCGTTCTTGAGATGGGGATGAGCGGAAAAGGTGAGATTGCTCTTTTGACCACATTAGCGAAGCCCGACATTGCCGTTATTACGAATATCGGTGAGGCACATTTGCTTCAGCTTGGGACGCGTAGGAATATCGCCAGAGCAAAGCTCGAAATTACGGATGGGTTGAAGTCGGGTGGGGCGCTTGTTTATTATGGCGATGAACCCCTAATCGCTGAGCAGTTGGCTGCGACAGGGTTAGACAAACAGTTCGAAATCGTTACTTTTGGTGAACAACCGGATTGTGACTGGATCGCTCGCTACATTAGGGTAAACGCAGATCGAACACAATTTACCGTAATGGGCACAGGCAACACCGAAATCCAAGTTGAACTGCCGATAGCGGGTAGGCATAATGCCATTAATGCCCTTGCAGCTGTGGCGGTCGGACACCAGTTTAATTTAAGCTTCGAGGTGATCTGCGAAGGGTTGAAATTCACGAAGCTGACAGGTATGCGTATTGAGCAAAGTAAAGCGAACAATGGAGCTATCATTTTCAATGATGCTTACAATGCTAGCCCATCATCTGTTAAGGCGGCTATCAATCTTGTTGCTGAGCTGTCAGGTTATCGTCGTAAATGGATCGTTCTTGGAGATATGCTTGAGCTCGGCGAGGATGAGATTGCACTACATGGGGAAATTGGTCGATACCTAGATGACACCAAGGTGGATAACGTCCTTATATACGGTTCCTTATCGAATGAAACTTATCAAGAAGCAAAGATGAATTTTCCAGATGGTTGTGTTCAGCACTTCGATGATAAAGCAGCATTAGCACATTATTTGCTTGCTCAATTGGCTTCGGAAGATTTAGTTCTTGTTAAAGCATCTAGAGGGATGCGATTAGAAGAGCTTGTAACGATATTGCAGAAAGGAGTCAGGGGGTGACGGAATGGACTATACATCAATTTTCTGGACGCTAGGCGTATCCTTTGTACTTTCAGTTCTTTTCGGCCCGTTGTTCATTCCCCTTCTGCGTAGGCTTAAATTCGGTCAGCAGGTACGGACGGATGGACCTGAGTCTCATCTTAAGAAAACTGGCACGCCAACGATGGGCGGAATTATTATTTTGGCCGCGTTGCTGCTCTCTTTTATGAAATTTGCCGATCAAGGATTGGAATATTGGGCTCTACTTACTGCTTGTCTTGGTTTTGGACTTGTTGGGTTTTTGGATGATTATATTAAAATTGTTTTCAAACGTTCGCTTGGGCTAACTGCAAAGCAGAAATTGTTTGGGCAGCTCTTGTTTTCCGCTATTTTTTGTTTTATTTTATACCAAATGGACCATAGTACAATTGTAGGCGTGCCAGGTACGGATTGGTCTGTCGATTTAGGATGGGCTTACTACTTACTCGTCGTGATTATGTTCCTTGGCTCGACGAATGCTGTTAATTTTACCGATGGGCTCGATGGGCTGTTATCAGGGACAAGCGCTTTGGCATTTGGTGCGTTTGCCATCATTGCATTGGAAGCAACGCAGCCACAGTCGGCCGTATTTAGCGCAGCTGTTGTTGGTGCAGTACTCGGTTTTCTTGTCTACAATGCTCATCCAGCAAAAATATTTATGGGAGACACGGGCTCGCTCGGTCTCGGTGGTGGGATAGCTGCTGTTGCGATTCTTACGAAAACAGAGCTGCTTCTTGTCGTTATCGGCGGTGTATTCGTACTTGAAATGTTATCCGTAATCATCCAGGTAGCTTCGTTTAAGCTACGAGGCAAGCGGGTATTCAAGATGAGTCCGATTCATCATCACTTTGAACTTTCAGGCTGGTCGGAGTGGAGAGTGGTTACGACTTTCTGGTTCGTTGGTTTGCTCCTTGCCGGAGCGGGTTTATTGTTGTATAAGGTAGGCTAAAGCGAGTTAAAGGGGCTATTACGAGATGATGCAACTTACATCCTACCGGGGACGACATGTCGTCGTTCTTGGTTTGGCAAGAAGCGGCGTTGCCGCTGCTAAACTGTTTCACAGTGTCGGAGCGGACGTAATCGTCAACGACAAAAAAGAGCGAGATCAGTGCCCTGAAGCCGATGAATTAACGGCTTTGGGCATTTCTGTTGTGTGTGGACATCATCCAGACGAGCTCGTAACGAAAAATACGGCGTTGTTAGTTAAAAACCCAGGGATCCCGTATACAGCTCCTCCAATCGTCGCAGCGCAGTTACTTGGCGTTGAGGTCGTAAGTGAGGTGGAAGTTGCGGGACACCTTTCTCCGGCTCCTCTGGTGGGTATTACGGGCTCTAATGGAAAGACGACTACGACGACGTTGACAGGTGTGCTGCTTGAAGCAGCAGGGCTTAAACCGCTTATTGCGGGCAACATTGGCCGGCCTCTCAGCGAAGCGGCTCTTGAAGTCGCTGCAGATGGCTGGCTTGTTGCAGAACTTAGCAGCTTCCAGTTGAAAGGGACGTCCGAATTCCGTCCACGTATCGCGTGCTTACTTAACGTGGCGGAGACGCATTTGGATTATCATGGCTCCATGGAGGATTATGTCAATTCAAAGGCGAAATTATTTGCTAATCAAACCTTAGATGATGTAGCTATTTACAATAAGGATGACGAAACATGCTGTCGATTGGCCGAGCAGTTTAAGGGACGGTTATTTCCTTTCTCCGTTACGCGAAAATTATCAGAAGGTGTCATGGTAGATCCTCCATATCCTACCGTTAAACCCGGTGATAACGAGGTTGAGCTGGAGAGATGGATTGTACACCGGGGCCAGGATGGCTTGGAGCAACGTATTATTCGCGTCGATGAGCTAGGCATTCCTGGTCGTCATAATACCGCGAACGCTCTAGCAGCAATAGCGATTGCCCTAGTTGCCGGTGCAGAGCCGGAGTCGCTTGTGGAGCCGTTGCGGGATTTCCGCGGCGTTGAGCATCGTTTGGAATTTGTCGGAACGTTCAACGGAGTGAAATTTTACAACGATTCTAAGGCTACGAATGCGATGGCGACAACGATGTCGATTTTATCTTTGCCGTCCCCGCTTATTCTCATCGCTGGAGGATTGGATCGAGGTTCTGATTACATGGAGCTGCTGCCTGTTTTTCGCGATAGACTCAAGGGCTTGACGGCAATCGGTGAAACAAGGGAGAAGATTGGACGCGTAGCGGCTCTATCTGGTTTAACAAGCGTGAAAATCGTCGAACCTGAAGAGGACGCCGAGTTAACGCTTCGCCGAGCCGTAGAGGAAGCAGCCGCCATGGCTGAGCCAGGAGACATCGTTCTTCTGTCGCCCGCATGTGCAAGCTGGGACATGTTCCCATCCTATGAGGTCAGGGGTCGCATTTTTAAACAATCGGCGCATACGTTGTAGAAGGGGGCATGTCCCCACTTTTGCAAACCGCGAGGTGTCCGGTTCATGGCCAAAACTCGTTCCGTTCCTGATGTGTGGATGATCGCTGCTACTCTTGGCATTCTGGCCATAGGTGTAGTGATGGTGTATAGCGCTAGCGCTGTCGCTGCTTTTCATGATTATGGGGATTCGTATTACTATGTAAAAAGACAATTGCTGTTTGCTGTACTCGGAATAGCCTCCATGTTCGTAACGATGAATGTGGAATATACGTTTTGGCGCAAGTGGGCTGTACCGGCGCTACTTATCTGCTTTGGAATGCTAATCATTGTGCTAGTTCCGGGGCTTGGGGTCGTGCGTGGCGGGGCTCGAAGCTGGTTAGGGATCGGCTCATTTGGTGTTCAGCCTTCAGAATTCATGAAGCTGGCCATGATTTTATTTTTGGCTAAGATGCTATCAGAGCGGCAAAATCAGATTACTCAATTGACCAAGGGATTACTTCCGCCGCTCGGAATTATGGGAGCGGCATTTGCACTTATTATGCTGCAGCCGGATCTGGGGACAGGGACGGTTATGATTGGAGCCTCATTGCTCGCTATCTACGTTGCCGGAGCTAGGCTTACTCATCTAGGTGGCTTAGCGATGATAGGCGTGGTAGGATTAATAGGGCTCATAGCAGCAGCACCCTATCGACTACAGCGAATAACAGCCTTTCTTGATCCATGGCAAGATCCGCAAGGAGCGGGCTACCAATCGATTCAGTCTCTTTATGCGATTGGCCCAGGTGGTCTTGTTGGTCTAGGACTAGGGATGAGCCGTCAAAAATATAATTATTTGCCGGAGCCACAAACGGATTTTATTTTTTCGATTATTGCCGAGGAACTCGGATTTATTGGTGGCTCCTTGTTGATTCTATTATTTTTACTTCTCATATGGCGTGGAATGAGAACGGCTATAACGTTATCGGATCCCTTTGGCAGCTTGCTCGCTACAGGGATTGTCGGTATTTTCGCTGTTCAAGTATTGATCAATATTGGGGTTGTTATCGGCTTACTGCCTATTACAGGTGTTACGCTGCCACTCGTTAGCTACGGGGGCTCCTCATTGACCTTATTACTGACGGCGCTTGGCATTTTACTTAATTTATCCCGATATTCGAGGTGACGTTCATGCGAGTCGTATTAACCGGAGGCGGTACGGGGGGACACATCTACCCCGCATTGGCCATTGGTCGCGAAGTATCGGAAAGACAACCAGGATCGTCTATACTATACATCGGAACGAGCCGTGGAATGGAAAGTCGGATCGTACCGGAGCAAGGAATTGCGTTCGAAGATGTTACGATTACCGGATTCCGTCGTTCCCTGTCATTGGAAAACGTGAAGACAGTTGTTCGTTTCGTGCAAGGAGTGCGTCGTTCCAAGCAGTTACTTAGAAAATTTAAACCAGATGTTGTCGTAGGCACTGGCGGTTATGTATGCGGTCCAGTCGTTTACGCGGCTTCACGACTTGGCATTCCTACGCTTATCCATGAGCAAAATGTACTACCTGGGCTAACCAATAAATTTTTAAGCAGGTATGTGGATGGGGTAGCGGTAAGCTTTGCAGAATCTGCGGCTCATTTTAATAAATGCTCAGATGTTGTATTTGCGGGAAATCCATGTGCTACAAGGGTACTTCTCGCAGATAGAAACAAGGGTTTTGCATCATTAGGCATGAAGCCTGAAACTCCGTTCGTGCTCGTTGTGGGCGGAAGCGGGGGGGCTCGGGCGATTAATGAGGCCATTATCCAAATGGTGCCTCAGCTGCACAAAATGCCGAACGTTCATTTCGTGTTTGTTACGGGTGAAAGATTTTTTAAAGATACTAAAGAGACCATACAACGCAATCATGCGGACGTTTCAAGTCGCGTGCATGTGTATCCATACATTCATAATATGCCTGAAGTACTTGCTGCAGCGACACTCTTCATCGGACGTGCAGGGGCATCCTTTCTTGCGGAAGTTACTTCTCTGGGGATCCCCTCGATATTGATCCCATCGCCCAATGTAACGAATAATCATCAAGAGGCGAACGCGAGAAGTCTTGCGAACGTCAATGCTGCTGAGATGATTTTGGAACGGGATTTGACAGGGGATTTGCTATTCAGCCATATTCATTCGATTATGGGGGATCCCGCGAGAAGAAGCTTGATGGTTCAATCCTCGCGCGAGTTGGGCATGCCCAAGGCAGCTGCAACCATATATGATCAGATCATTCGATTACAACGAAAAACATAAATTTCTCGTCTTTCAGTAGGCTTGCTAATGGGCGTTTGTCACCACCCCCGCCCAGTCGTCATAAGATACAGCGTGATCGTGACTGCTGAACCTGAGGCAACGGTAACGACGGCAACGTGCAGCCCTGTAAGACTTGTTAGGAGGATAACGCTATGCAGCAGTTGGTCGCAGAGCTCAAGCAAGCGGGAATTGGCGATGTGCGGGTTAATGAGCCACTCACCAAACATACGACTTGGAAAATCGGCGGACCTGCGGATCTATTGATAATCCCGGGAACGGATGACGAGCTCGCAGCAGCTTTGCAGTTGTTGTTAAGCCATGGTATACCGTGGTGCCTTCTCGGTCGGGGATCTAATACCCTGGTATCCGACAAAGGGGTTCGTGGAGCTGTCATCAAGCTAGGCGACGGTTTTGACGATGCACGATTTGATGGCGAGACGGTGTCGGTAGGTGCAGCGTTTTCGTTCGTCAAGCTGTCGGTCATGTCGGGCAGAGAAGGGCTTACCGGCTTGGAGTTCGCGGGAGGAATTCCAGGAACAGTAGGCGGTGCCGTATACATGAACGCTGGTGCTCACGGTTCGGACATTTCACGCATCTTACAGTCAGCGGACATCATCTGGACAGACGGTAGTCAGTCGGTACTTGGAAAAGAAGAGATGGAGTTTTCCTATCGTCATTCAATATTGCATGAACGACAGGGGATCGTAACTCGAGCGGTTTTCCGTTTGGCGAACGGGGACCGTAAAGAGATTGCAGCGGCGATGGCCACTTACAAAGATCGTCGGCGTCGTACCCAACCTCTTCAAATGGCTTGCGCGGGTAGTGTTTTCCGCAATCCACCTAACGATCATGCGGCTAGGCTGATCGAGGCGGCTGGATTAAAGGGGCTACGTGAAGGTGCTGCCGAAGTTTCCATGTTACATGCTAACTTTATCGTTAACCACGGTGGTGCCAAGGCTGAGGACGTTCTCACCCTCATACAACGAGTTCAACGCACAATTGAACAAACCAATGGAATCTTACTAGTGCCGGAGGTTCTCTTGTTGGGTGAGCGGTAACCCGGAGGTGAAACCCTTGGACAATTTGGTGATTGAAGGCGGCTACCCGCTTTCGGGCACCATTCGTATCCACGGAGCCAAAAATGCTGCTTTGCCGATTTTGGCCGCTAGTTTACTCGCAGATGGAAAAGTGACGATTCGCAACGTTCCACGGCTGCTTGATATCGAAGTCATGCTTGATATTTTGCAGGATCTTGGGTGTAAAGCCCAACACCATGATAACGTAGTGACGGTCGATACGGCAGTTGCGACTTCCTCTCACATTCCAGAAACGTTAATGCGGAAAATGCGTTCTTCGGTATTTTTAATGGGGCCTCTTCTTGCACGCTTCGGAGAAGTGCAACTCTATCAGCCTGGAGGATGTGCCATCGGTGAAAGAAAGATTGACTTGCATTTGCGTGGTTTAGCGGCTCTTGGTGCGAATATAGAAGAGAAGGGCAGTAGAATTATCTGCTCTGCCCATCGTCTCAAAGGAGCCGAAATTAGCTTGGATTTTCCGAGTGTCGGCGCTACGGAAAACATTATGATGGCCGCTGTGTTAGCCCAAGGTCGAACGACGATTATTGGGGCAGCGCGTGAACCAGAAATACAGGATTTACAGCAATTTTTGAATCAAATGGGCGCTCAGGTTAAAGGGGCAGGCACAGATACGCTAACAATAGACGGAGTAGACTCCCTATATGGATGCGATTTTGAGGTCATCCCAGATCGGATTGTTACCGGTACAGTTATGGTTGCAGCTGCTGCTACACGGGGTGAAGTGACACTCGAGCATACGAAACCGGGGCATCTTACCTCTCTCATTCATGTCTTACGTCGGGCAGGTGTTCAAATTGAGGTTGGCGATGATATAATGAGAGTTGGCGCCTTCAAACGACCTACTGCCGTTGATCGAATTGTTACGTCACCTTATCCTGCCTTTCCTACCGATTTGCAGGCTCAAGTTATGACGTTACTAGCGTTAGCGGACGGTGTAAGCGTAATGAAGGAAACGATTTTCGAAGGCAGATTCAAGCATGTGGATGAACTTTGTCGCATGGGGGCCGATATTCGAGTCGATCTGAACAATGCTTTTATTCGTGGAGTACCTCAGCTATATGGCACGACAGTGGAGGCAACCGATCTACGAGCAGGTGCCGCGTTAGTTATCGCGGGCTTGGCGGCGCAAGGCCGTACCGTTGTAGAGCAGGTGCACCATATCGATCGTGGGTATGATCGAATCGAAGAGATGTTCCGTCAGATTGGCGGAAACATCACCCGTGAAGTACACAAGAGCAAGGTTTACAGCTAACGGTGATGGTCCCCCGCCGCAGAAGCCTTCTTCCGCTGCGGGGTTTTTTATATTAAATGGTGGACAAGGAGGGTGGATAATGAGCGAACGAATTCCCGCATTAAAGCGCGAGGAAGGAGTTCCAAGAACTCGACGCGGGAAAAAACTTTTAAGACTCGTGATCGCTCTTTTAATTATCATTCTTATCGTTTTATTTTTCCGGTCCCCCTTGTCTGAAATTTCGGAAATACGAGTGACTGGCACGGAATTTTTAAGCAAAGAGGAAGTTATACAAGCGCTGGGGGTTTCTCCTGGGGATTCTTTCTTTGTACCGAGCATTAGTAAACTCCAAAAAAGGATGAATTCTTTAAAGCCGATTCAGAGTGTTAAGATGATTAAAAATTTTCCTGGTGTTCTGCAAGTTGAAGTGAAGGAATATCCGCAAGTCGCTGTGCAACTCGCATCAGATGGTAAAGTATTTGCTGTTCTATCTAATGGCTTGACCTTGCCAATTGTTGAGGGTAACTTATTAGATAAGCCAATTCTGTCCGGATGGAAGTCAGATGATACGAATTTGATTGCTCTTTGTACTGTGTTGAATAGTCTACCTAGTTATCTTTTAGCAGACTTGTCAGAAATTCAACCTGATCCTTCCATCTCTTATCCTAACCGGATTAAGATATTCACCCGATCTAAGTTTGAAGTCGTAACAACGATAGAGAAGCTGACTGATAAAATTCCTTATCTTAGTGATATCGTGCAAAATCGGGAGCCGGGAAAGATTATTATGTTAGAAGCAGACACATATTTGCCCTATTCAGCGGAAATTGTTGAGGGTGAAAAAGAAGATACCGTTAAAGTTAAGGAAAAGGACTCTACTCAATAGGCAAAAAGAATGCTAGAATCTCAATTATGGGTGAATTAGGTTAACAATTATGTATGCCTATGTAATCCTCACTGAACAATTACTGAACAACTAAAAAAATTGTAGAAAAAAGAGGGAAAACCTCGTGGATGTGGAATAAGTAGAGGAAGCATCCCTTGTACACAGCCACTTTCATCGATCTACGGGAGGTGCCACCGGTTGAGTAATAATGACCTCATCGTCAGCCTGGACATAGGAACGTCGAAAATCCGGGTGATTATCGGGGAGATCAGCAACGGGGCCATTAACATCATTGGCGTTGGATCTGCAGATTCCGATGGAATCCGCAAAGGCGCCATTGTAGATATTGACCAAACCGTGCAATCCATCCGCAATGCTGTTGATCATGCAGAACGCATGGTAGGCATTGGAATTAGCGAGGTTTACGTCGGGATTTCGGGTAATCATATCGCTTTGCAAAGTAATCACGGAGTTGTCGCCGTTTCCAATGAAGATCGGGAAATTGGCGAAGAAGATATTGAACGTGTTTTGCAAGCGGCCAAAGTGGTTGCCTTACCACCTGAACGTGAAATCATTGGACTTGTTCCCAAGCAGTTTTTAGTTGACGGACTTGCGGATATTCAAGATCCACGCGGCATGATAGGTGTTCGACTCGAAGTCGAATGCACGATTATTACAGGAACTAAAGCAGCTGTACATAACCTAATGAGATGTGTAGAGAAAGCAGGTCTGCGTATTTCTGGTCTTATCTTGATGTCTTTGGCATCAGGTATGATGGCTTTAACCAAAGATGAGAAGCAAATGGGTACCGTTCTGGCAGATATTGGTGCTGGTTCAACGACTCTTGCTATTTTCGAGGGAGGAAGCCTCGCTGCTGTTTCAACTCTACCTATCGGCGGAGATTATGTGACAAGTGATATTTGTTACGGACTCAAAACCCAAACGGAACATGCGGAAAAAATCAAACTGAAGTACGGTTGTGCCCGTACGGATGATGCTGCTGAGGATCAGAAGTTTAAAGTGATGCGAGTCGGAAGTAATTTGGAGAAGGAATTCTCTCAATTGGATCTAGCAAACATTATTGAGCCCCGCATGCAGGAGATTTTCCAAATGATTCGCCAAGAAATTAAACGACTTGGCTATCATGAGAAAATAAACGGCTACGTGCTAACAGGCGGTTCAGTCTCTTTACCAAGCGTGCTTCCATTGGCACAGATTGAATTAGAATCCAATGTGAGAATCGCAGTGCCGGATTATATCGGCGTGAGAGATCCGTCCTTCAGCAGTGGTGTCGGCATGATTCAGTATGTAACGAAATATGTTCGAACACGCGGCGCAGTTGGAACCAAGCGTGCCCCTAAAGCGAAAGCGGCCGGAAGCACGAGTACGGCACCTAAGCCTGGCATTGTTGAATGGTTCAAGAACATGTTTAAGGAATTTATTTAAGCCGCCGCTTATTAAAGAACCATTCAAGCGAAGCAAGGAGGAGTTAATAAAATATGTTAGAGTTTGATTTTGAAATGGAACCACTTGCGAAAATCAAAGTCATTGGTGTCGGTGGCGGCGGCAGTAACGCTGTTAACCGTATGATTGAAAATGGTGTTAAAGGTGTCGAATTTATTACTGTTAACACAGATGCGCAAGCTTTGCACTTAACGAAATCTGAGCAAAAGCTACAAATCGGGGACAAGCTTACCCGTGGGCTCGGAGCAGGTGCCAACCCTGATGTGGGCAAAAAGGCAGCTGAAGAATCTCGTGAATTCATTACGAATACACTTCGTTCTGCGGATATGGTGTTCGTAACGGCGGGAATGGGCGGAGGTACTGGTACCGGTGCTGCTCCCGTTATCGCTGAGCTAGCTAAGGAATGCGGTGCTTTGACTGTTGGGGTTGTTACACGACCATTCACCTTCGAAGGTCGTAAACGCTCCGCACAAGCAGAGTTAGGCATTGAGGCCCTTAAGGAAAAAGTAGACACGCTAATCGTTATTCCTAATGACAGGTTGCTTGAGATCGTAGATAAGAAAACACCTATGATGGAAGCATTCCGAGAGGCTGATAACGTATTACGCCAAGCCGTTCAAGGGATTACCGATTTGATCGCGGTTCCGGGACTGATCAATCTAGATTTCGCGGATGTGAAGACAATTATGTCGGAACGCGGATCTGCTTTGATGGGTATCGGACAAGCAGCAGGCGAGAATCGTGCAATGGAAGCCGCACGAAAAGCGATATTGAGCCCGCTATTGGAAACTTCTATTGAAGGTGCTCGCGGTGTTATCATGAACATTACCGGCGGCTCGAACTTGTCTCTTTACGAAGTCAACGAGGCAGCTGAGATCGTTATCTCAGCGTCCGATCCGGAAGTGAACATGATTTTCGGAGCGAGCATTGATGAAAACTTGAAGGATGAGATTAAAGTTACGGTTATTGCTACTGGTTTTGAACACAAAGGCCCCACACGCCGTCCAGTGTCACCACCTGTGGTTCAAGCTCAAACCGAAACGTCATACACTAGCGAGTCACGTCAAAATCCTGGTCAAAGCTCAGCGGGCAACCTGCGTCCCTTTGGCAATCAGAACTTGTCTGGTGATCAATTAGACATTCCTGCGTTTTTGCGCAATCGTCCTCGTGGCGACAGATAGTATACAAAGTTTAATCCGTGTAGTTCCGAGCTTCGATTCCACATCTGTGGGGTCGGGGCTTTTTTTTATTTATACATAATGTACAAGCTTCATGTTTATCTATTTCTATATAACCTCCGCAAAGTTACCGCGACGTCCGATAGACGTCGAAGGTAACTTTATTTGTCGACAAAAAAAGGTTTAGTGGGTCGGCAAGATTAGACAGACACCGAATATGAAAGCGATTATACTGGGTTCATCCATCCCGGCTTACACACCGATGGTCTTGTCGGGCGACGATGGATGGGGGCTGCCTATGACTGTATATGTAGATCTAGTCTTCTTTACGAATCTTGCCGTAGATGGTGCGGTGCTTCTCACTACAGCCAAAGTACGCCATCTCCGACCATCCCGAAGTAGAGTATTTTCTGCTGCTTTTCTAGGGGCCCTATATGCCGCTTTAATGTTCTTGGCTCATATTCCTTACTTGTATTCCTTTGGAGCTAAGGTGTTAATCTCTCTGGCTATGGTGCTTCTGTCATTCGGGTACGGAGGGCCGCTGCAGCTTTTACGCAACTTTGGTGCCTTTTATGTGGTGAATTTTGCAACGCTTGGCGGAGTAATCGGAATATCCTATTTGCTACAATCCGTGGATTCACCCTTGGGTGGGATGAAATATACTGCGGACGGTGGCCTGCTCTTAGAGTGGCACATGCAATTGGGATTATTTGTTACAACGTTCCTGCTTTCCATTTGGTTATTCCGAAGTACTGAAGGAACTCGTCGAAAGCGGCAAGATCTAGAACAGTTGTTTTGGGACATTGAGATTAAAGTTGGGGACGGTAGTTGGGCTATACGTGCTCTTCTTGATACCGGGAATCGGTTGTACGAACCGTTGACACGGATCCCGGTCATGATTATGGAGGCAAGCGTTTGGAAAGAGGAGCTGCCCTTCGGCTGGTGTGATCGTTTAAAGGGTGAGTCAGCGGACCAGCTTATCTCCGAAATGGATGTTCAATGTTTAGAGGAATACACATGGGGGAATCGTTTCCGTCTCGTTCCCTACCGTGCCGTGAATGGAACTACTCGCCTAATGTTAGCTGTCAAACCAGATGTCGTTTTGTTGTCTCAAGAAGGACATCCCCCTCTTCAAGTAAACAGGGTTCTTATTGGTTTAGATGGAGGCACTATGTCATCCGAAGGAACTTACCGTGCCATTGTCCATCCGGACATGGCTCAAGCCGACCCCGTAGCGTCGGCTCCATCTCAACCAGCGTGACAGGAGGTTAGCAAAAATGTTCGTGAAAATGAAATTAAGGTCGCAATTATCGTTTTATCGCCTGTTATTCTGGTTCGGATGGAAGAACGAAGAAGTATACTACATAGGAGGAAGCGAGGCCCTACCACCGCCACTTAGCCGCGAGGAAGAAGAATACTTACTTGGACGGCTATCGACGGGAGACGCTGCAATTAGGGCCATGCTCATCGAGAGAAACTTACGGTTAGTCGTTTATATCGCTCGTAAATTCGAGAATACAGGTATTCATATTGAAGATCTTGTGTCTATCGGAGCGATTGGTCTCATTAAAGCGGTAAATACGTTTGATCCCGAAAAAAAAATAAAGCTAGCCACTTACGCTTCTCGCTGTATTGAGAACGAGATTCTTATGTACCTGCGTCGAAATAGTAAGACACGTACAGAAGTTTCATTTGATGAGCCACTAAATATCGATTGGGATGGAAATGAACTTCTGCTCTCTGATGTTCTGGGTACGGAGAACGATACGATATACCGGAACATTGAAGAACAGGTTGATCGTAAATTGTTGCATAAAGCCTTAGACAAGCTAAGCGAAAGAGAAAGGACTATAATGGAGCTGCGATTTGGGCTTGCAGACGGAGAAGAAAAAACTCAGAAGGATGTCGCCGATTTGCTTGGAATTTCCCAATCGTATATATCTAGGCTCGAAAAAAGGATTATTAAGCGATTACGTAAGGAATTTAACAAAATGGTTTAATAATTGTGAGAAAATTCGAGCAACTCTTACATTTTTCTTAATTGGCATATGTCTCAAACAACGGAATAAAAAACCCCCTCGCGGAGATACTTTACATTAATGCTGCTCCCCGGGAGGAATCACCTTGACCCGTAATAAAGTGGAGATTTGTGGAGTGGACACCTCAAAGCTGCCCGTTCTAAACAATGCCGAAATGAGGGAACTTTTTCTCGCTCTGCAAACCCGAGGAGAGATCGCTGCCCGAGAGAAATTGGTAAATGGTAATTTACGTCTCGTGTTAAGTGTGATCCAGCGGTTTAATAACCGCGGAGAATTTGTCGATGATCTCTTTCAGGTCGGTTGTATTGGATTGATGAAAGCAATCGATAACTTTGATTTAAGCCAGAATGTTCGATTTTCAACCTATGCAGTACCGATGATCATCGGAGAAATTCGTCGTTACCTGAGGGACAACAATCCGATTCGTGTATCCCGGAGCTTGCGTGATATCGCTTATAAAGCGTTACAAGTAAGAGACCAATTAACGAATCAACATTCCAGAGAACCAACGATATTGGAAATTTCTCAGGTTCTGAACGTACCGAAGGAAGATATTGTGTTTGCATTAGATGCGATTCAGGATCCAGTTTCCCTCTTTGAGCCGATCTATCATGATGGTGGTGATCCTATCTTCGTCATGGATCAGATTAGCGACGAGCGTAACAAAGACGCTCAGTGGATTGAAGAGATCGCTCTTCGCGAAGCGATGAGGAAGCTAAATGATCGTGAAAAAATGATCCTTTCCATGCGGTTCTTCGAAGGGAAAACCCAAATGGAAGTCGCCGATGAGATCGGTATTTCACAAGCCCAGGTTTCTCGTTTGGAGAAATCAGCTATTCAACAAATGCAAAAGCATGTTAAAACTTAAGCTACAAGTATGTGAAGAGGATGGAGGTGACTCCATCCTCTTCTTCTTTTTACTTTTTTACTGCACCGAGAAGCTTATTCCACTAATTTGTTTCATTCTATTTGAAAAAATAAATTTACAATTATTTACCAATTACCTGGTACCGGAGCTTTTTGGTGATGTCCCCTCAGTAACCTCTATAGCCATTATCCCCTTCTCTCAGTTATAAGCGAGAACCCCGAGAGCCCCGAGAGCCCCGAGAGCCCCGAGAGCCCCGAGAGCCCCGAGAGCCCCGAGAGCCCCGAGAGCCCCGAGAGCCCCGAGAGCCCCGAGAGCCCCGAGAGCCCCGAGAAGAAAAACAAGGAGTACCCAGGGCAACTCAAAGCTAAAGACCAGTAAGCAGTACTCGCAAGCAAAATAGTATCAAGTAGCATACCCATGAGCTCAAACAAAAGCAGCTCATGAAGTAGAGCCCGAAGTTTCACTTAAGTGCATCAGGACCCGCAAGTAGAACTAAGTGAACCACGAGCTGAACCTGTAGTCAGAACCAAGCAGAACCCACAATCAGAACCCACAATCAGAACCCACAAAATCAGAACCCACAGGAGCAGAACCCACAAGAGCAGAACCCACAAGAGCAGAACCCACAAGAGCAGAACCCACAAGAGCAGAACCCACAAGAGCAGAACCCACAAGAGCAGAACCCACAAGAGTAGAACCCACAAGAGTAGAACCCACAAGCAGAACCACAAATTGAATCGTGATCAAATTTTTTCTTTTTACGAAGTCTGAGTGCATGAGTTTTGAATATGGTTTGTAAATTAAAGGAATAGTTAGGTCAGCCAGCTGTGTTCAAAAGTCCGATATAGTTTCGCTTATGTATAGCGGAATTATCTACACGACTAATTAGTGTGGGATATTTAATAGTTGGGGATGTTGCACATAGAAGTACAAGTGTTTCATAGGTGTTAGAGTTACGTTTTACCGCATTGAAAGTGAAGCAATACTGATCAAGATAAGATTGCAAATGCTTTGAACCAATACCGTTAAAAATAGTGTTGATCCATTCAGAAGCAATGGCACAGCTTCGAATAAGAGACCATTCTCGATTACGACTAAATTTCTGAATTACAACTGAAATGTCACTGACGGCAGGATCGACGTGTTGTGAAACAAAGGAGAGACCTCCGGAAGGGGTAATACGATCATAAACGAGGTGTTCATCTGGGACTTGTTTGATTTTGAGATGTGTAATTTGATTGCTGTTATCAAAGGAGCCACCAGCGAGTAAGGGCTGTTCTTGAGGATGACGGTAAATCGTCGGATTATAAGGTCGTCCGTAGACCCCCCAGTTAACCCGTACTAGACCAGAGAGCATTTCTTTAGAGTCTGTGTAAGACATGGCATGACGAATTTTATGACAGATGAGCCAGGCGGTTTTGTAGGTCGTGCCTATAATGGAGGCCAATCGAGTAGCGCTAATGCCCTGTGGTGTAGAGTGAAGAAAAAATGCTTGAAACCAAAGTTTTAAAGGTGTTCGACTGCCTTCCATAACTGTACCCGAAATAAGTGAAGTTTGGACATGACAAGATGTACACTCAAATAAGGGTAATTTGCGAGAGCGTATCAAATAAAAATAGGGGTGATTGCAGCAAGGACAACTAAATCCATTTGGCCATCGAGCGGAGAACAAAGCGTTAATGCAGGTTTCTTCATTGTTAAACTTTTGGCAGAAAAGATCGTAGGTTAAGGTTTCGTCCACTTCAATTCACCACCTAAATAGGAACGTTTGTTCTCTTTTATATTACTGGAAATATTATAATTTCACAAGAAGTTTTGAAGAAATATTTGTTTTTTTTCAATAGGTGGGTGGTGGGAAGTATGAGTAGATCGAAATTCACTTTGGACTACTGAGTGTGGGGATAATGGACCTAAGGGTAGGCAGAAAGAGGATTCATATTTCAAACTGAGTGAAGGGGATAAAAGGCATAAAGAAATATGAATCAATTCCGAAACTGAGCGAGGGGGATAATGGATATAAGCAAATTGGGGGGAGAGAATTGTAAAAAGGAAACTGAGCGAGGGGGATAGTGGAAATAGGAGTCCACGAATATATTGTTCCTTATGCATCTTATGCCGTACATTTTTCCAGACTGGCTCATATATTTAATATTAGGGTACAAATGTCCTGTCGACTGACTGGGGGCGAGGAATTTGAAAATTTCCGATTTTCAAACGAAGGACGTAATCAATATAGTGGATGGAAAAAAACTTGGGCAGGTTAGCGATCTGGAACTGGATTTACGTCAAGGACGAATAGATTCGATTGTTGTACCAACGTCTACACGCTTGTTTGGCATGTTTGGCGGGGGTAACGATGTCATCATCCCATGGAAAAATATTGTGAAAATTGGTACGGATGTCGTGCTCGTGCGATTGGACGATGCAAAGATATACAGGCTTGAAGATGGAGAGCAGCATTCTGGAAGGTAGCGCGCCAAAGGCGCGTTTCTTCCGATTGCAGGGGAGCTATGGTAAACTGTTGTTGGAGGTGTAATTTGTTGGAACCGTTTCAATTACGCGAGGAAAACGAGGAGTCATCGTTGTTGATGTTGCAGTCATGGTGCGACTTAGACGGAGTAACAGCCGGCTTTACGACTAGACATGCCATGAACACTGCACTCCACGTGGGAGATGACCCGATTAAAGTTGTAGATCGCCGCTCAAGGGTTATGAATCAGTTAGATTGGAAAGTTGAAGCTTTTACTTGTGCAGAGCAGGTGCACGGAAATCAAGTACACGTGGTCACTTCAGAAGATGTGGGCAGTGGTCGATCGGATCGCGAAAGTGCAATTCAGAATACGGATGCACTCATTACAAATGAATCCGACGTGTTACTTGCGATGTATTTTGCTGATTGCGTGCCATTATATTTTTATGATCCTGTGACTGGAAGTATGGGGCTTGCACATGCGGGATGGAAGGGTACTGTCTTCGAAATTGCTGTTAAAACAGTTGAGAAAATGTGTGCAACATTCGGAGTCAAATCAGAAAATTTACTTGCAGCCATAGGGCCTTCTATCGGGAGCTGCTGTTATGAAGTAGATCAAAATGTACTTCGGCACGTTCACCCGTTATTAGATTCGTTAAGAGATGGTAATGATTTAATAGATGAGACAAGTGTCATTAAACCAACATCAAAGGAAAGTCATGCATATCTTGACTTGAAACATTTAAACCGACAACTTATGATAAAAGCAGGAATTTTGCCGAGCCGCATCGAAATGTCTTCATGGTGTACAAGCTGTCGTTCGGACCTGTTGTTTTCCCATCGGAAAGAAAATGGGATAACGGGACGGATGATGAGTTGGCTGGGAAGGAAATCGAGGTGATCGTTTCGTGACATTGCAAAGCCGTATACGAGACGTGGAAAATCAGCTAGAGCAAGCGTGCTTAAGAAGTGGCAGACTTCGTGAAGACGTACAGATTATTGCTGTCACCAAGTACGTGTCAGTAGGTACCGCAGAAGCAGTCGTACAAGAAGGCGTAACGCATATCGGGGAAAATCGCTGGCCGAATGCCAAAGCTAAATGGGACGCTTTGAAGGGACAAGCTACTTTTCACTACATAGGCTCTCTTCAAACAAACAAAGTAAAGGATGTTATCGGGAAATTCGATTATATCCACTCTTTAGACCGCCTATCCTTGGCAGAAGCCATTCACAATCGCGCACAGGTACTGGATATCAAGGTTCCTTGTTTTTTACAAGTAAATGTGTCCGGTGAACAATCGAAGCACGGTCTAGCTCCTGAGGAAGTCGCACCCTTCCTCGTCGAACTCCTTAGATACGACAGGATAAGACCGATTGGTTTGATGACGATGGCCCCTTACGAGAGTGAGCCCGAGGAGACAAGGCCCATCTTCCGTGCGCTTCGACAACTCAGGGATGAGCTAAATCAGTTGTCTATTTTGAATGAACCACTAATGGAGCTTTCAATGGGAATGTCGAATGATTTCGAGGTAGCTGTTGAAGAAGGCGCTACACGTGTGCGTTTGGGAACGGTGTTGGTAGGGAAAGAAGAGATGGAGGAGGGATAATAATGGGTGTTATGAATAAATTTCTGAATTATTTGGGCTTGCAAGAGGAGCATGAGCAAGAGGTAGAACGTGATCGTATGCTAGAGGCCGATGAGCAAGAAATTGAAACCCCATCCTTTGAACCACGTAAACAATCAAGTAAGAACAATGTCGTAAGCATTCATTCTCAGAAAAACGCTCGAGTCGTACTTACGGAACCTCGCTCTTATGACGAGGCACAGGAAATCGCGGACCAATTGAAGACTCGCAAATCTGTCGTCGTTAATTTACAGCGTGTAAGAAGAGATCAAGCGATTCGTATCGTTGATTTCTTAAGTGGCACCGTTTATGCGCTTGGAGGTCATATCTCTAAGGTTGGACCAGATATTTTCCTCTGCACACCGGATTCGGTGGAAGTATCGGGAACGATTACAGAGATGTTGTCTGAAGAAGCTGCTGCTGACTACCCCAAAATGAGGTGACATCAGGTTGGATCAAATAGAAAAATATATATGGATACTGTATAACATTTACCGCTATATGATTATTATTTATGTACTTATGTCCTGGTTGCCTTCAGTGCGCGAAAGCTTCGTAGGAGAATTATTAGGCAAGGTTGTTGAGCCTTATTTAAAACCATTTCGTCGCTTAATCCCTCCTATCGGTGGAATGATTGACATTTCGCCTATCGTTGCATTTTTTGCTTTGGGCTTCCTAGCTCAAGGGCTAATTGCAGTGTTAGATATATTTATTTAAGATACGAGGAATCTAATGTCACATAAAGAAATTTACGAGCATTTTCATCCGGATGAAAAAGCATTTGTGGATCGCGCCTGGGAATGGGTCGAACGAGCCGCTGAACGTCATGAGACGAAGCGGACGGATTTTCTCGACCCACGCCAGGCGCATATTTTATTTACGTTGGCTAATCGCCATCCTGATGCTCAGGTTAGATTAGCTGGCGGCAGTGCTCAAGCTGAACGGCAGAGAGCTCTTGTAGCACCAGACTACAGAGTGCTAGATGATGAAGATATGGGTATCGTCGTCTTAGATATCTCATCTGAGGATCGCCGTATTTCCGAATTAGATCATGGCGACTACTTGGGGGCTTTGCTTGGCCTTGGGATAAAACGTGATAAGATCGGAGATTTACATGTAAGCGATGAAGGCTGCCACGCTCTAATTGCCGAGGATATTGGAAATTTCCTCATCGGACATATGAAACAAGCTCATCGGATAGAGGTTAGGGTCTCTGTGCTTCCGTTAGCTGCTCTTAGGGAGGTCAAGTCCACTTTAGAAGAGCAGGTGCTCTCTGTCGCCTCTATGCGACTTGACGGAGTTGCTAGCGATGTGTTCCGCCTAAGCAGAACGAAAATTCTTGCTCCGATTAAAGCAGGACGTTGCAGAGTCAGTTGGAAACCGGTAGAAGATCCCTCCCATCAATTACGGGCTGGAGATATGGTTTCGATGAAAGGCTTTGGCAGATTTAAGGTGCTTGATGTGGAAGGCGTGTCGAAAAGCGGTCGAATTCGTGTGAGAATCGGTAAATTTGTATAGAAGCTTAGAAGGATTTTCACAGCTTTCGTCGAATTCAGTCATTGAACACGCAACATGGAATATAGACTTAGGAGGTGCGCCAATGCCACTTACTCCATTGGATATCCATAACAAAGAATTCGGCCGCCGGCTACGCGGATACGATGAGGATCAAGTGAATGAGTTTCTCGATCAGATCATCAAGGATTACGAGGCGATGATTCGCGAGAACAAGGAACTACAAAATTCAGTAGCAGCATCACAAGACAAGCTGGGTCACTTCTCTAACATAGAGGAAACTCTCAGCAAAACAATCATCGTAGCGCAAGAAGCTGCGGATGAACTAAGAAGCAACGCGAAGAAGGAAGCTCAGCTTATCGTTAAAGAAGCGGAGAAGAACGCAGACCGCATTATCAATGATGCGTTATCAAAGTCCCGCAAGGTTGCTTTGGAAGTTGAGGAATTGAAAAAGCAAGCGACAATTTATCGTGCGCGTTTCCGTGCATTGATTGAAACTCAGATGGAACTGCTTACGCAGGACGGTTGGGAATCATTAGATAGCCGTGAGCCACGTGGAATTGAAGCTTAATGAATGTTTAACAAAAAAAGATCCTTGGGGGTCTTTTTTTGAATTTGATCACATGTGGGTTTGACAAAAGTCGTGGCAAAACGTATAACAGGAATATAAGATTATTCTATACCAATGTCGCAGACGGGAAAAAGTAAGCACGGTGTCTGAAATCCAGAGAGTTGGCGGTTGCTGCAAGCCAACATGAGGAACGTGCCGAATATCATCCCCGAGACGCTCAACAGAACTCCGAGGAAGCTTGCTCCGAGGATATTAAGATGAGCCGGATGTCCACCGTTACAGGGAACACGCACAATGTAAGAGCCAGTCTCATGACTGCTTGGATGCTTCTGTGCGTTGCGAGTTGCCGTCAGGCTTTCCGATTAAGGGAGCAAGGGCGGAACAAGGGTGGTAACGCGAGCTAACCTCGTCCCTTTCCAGGGATGGGGTTTTTATTTTGTTTACGAAAGGATGAGGAACGATGCAACGTGTAGACGTTAAAGAAAAGGCTAGATCCCGCGAACAGCGCGTTCTAGAGCAATGGAAACAAGAGGATACATTTCGTAAATCAATCGACAACCGCGAAGGGAAGCCGAACTTCGTATTTTATGAGGGTCCTCCAACGGCGAACGGTAAGCCACATATTGGTCATGTGCTAGGTCGGGTTATTAAGGATTTCGTAAGCCGATATAAGACGATGGCAGGCTATCGCGTCATTCGTAAAGCCGGCTGGGATACACATGGCCTACCCGTAGAGCTTGGCGTCGAGAAGCAGTTAGGGATCTCTGGCAAGCAAGAGATCGAGAAATACGGCGTGGAGTCGTTCATTACCAAATGTAAGGAAAGCGTATTTGAATATGAGCGCCAATGGCGCGAGTTAACAGAAGCGATTGCTTATTGGACCGATCTTGACGATCCGTATATTACACTGGACAACAACTATATCCAAAGTGTATGGCACGTCCTAGCAACGATTCATGACAAGGGATTGCTGTATCGTGGTCACAGGGTAAGCCCTTATTGCCCATGCTGCCAGACGACACTCAGCTCGCACGAGGTAGCCCAAGGCTATGAAGATGTTAAAGATTTGACTGCAACAGCAAAATTTAAGGTCAAGGAGAACGGTGAATTCATTCTTGCTTGGACGACAACACCTTGGACGTTACCAGCTAACGTAGCTCTTGCTGTTAATCCAGAGTTGGATTATGTACGTGTTCGTCAAGAAGGTGAAGTGTTCATCGTAGCTGCTGCATTAGTGGATAAGGTTATGAAGGGTGAGTACGAGACTCTAAGCACCGTCAAGGGGCGTGAGCTTGTAGGATTGACTTATGAGCCCCTCTTCCCTTACGTGGCAGTAGATAACGCCTATCGTGTCATTGACGCTGACTATGTCACCGACTCAAGCGGTACAGGGATCGTTCATATTTCCCCTGCGCACGGTGAAGATGATTACCGTGTAGCTCGTCAACATGATATTCCTATGCTGATGGTCGTTAACAACGAAGGCAAATATATTAGCGAAGTGACAGATTTGGCGGGGCGCTTCGTTAAGGATTGCGATATCGATATCGTCAAAATGTTATCAGAGCGTGGCTTACTGCATCACAAAGAAAGAATGGAGCATAGTTATCCGTTCTGCTGGCGCTGTAAAACACCGTTACTTTACTATGCAACGGAGAGCTGGTTTATCAAGACGACTGCAGTCAAAGACCAGTTGATCGAGAATAACAAGTCGATTCAATGGTACCCAGAGCATTTGAGGGACGGTCGATTCGGTAAGTTCCTGGAGGATTTGGTCGATTGGAATATTAGCCGTAACCGCTATTGGGGAACTCCACTTAACGTATGGACTTGTGAAACGTGTGGGAAAGAGAAATCTCCTCATAGCATCGCTGAGCTTCGCGAGCTAGCAATTGAGGATGTACCTGAAAATATCGAGCTACACAAGCCTTACGTGGACGAGATTCATCTGCGTTGTGAATGTGGCGGAGTAATGAATCGTGCTTCCGAGGTGATCGATGTATGGTTCGATAGTGGATCCATGCCGTTCGCTCAATATTTCCACCCCTTTGGTGATGAGACGAAATTCAATGAGCAGTATCCTGCGGATTTCATCTGTGAAGGAATCGACCAAACTCGTGGATGGTTTTTCAGCTTGCTAGCTGTCTCTACGCTATATAATGGCAAAGCGCCTTATAAATCGGTCATCTCCACGGGACATGTTCTTGATGAGAGTGGTCAGAAGATGAGTAAATCCAAAGGGAATGTTATTGACCCTTGGGAAATTATTGATGAATTCGGAACGGATGCATTCCGTTGGTCGCTACTAGCGGATAGTGCTCCGTGGAATAGTAAACGATTCTCCAAAGGGATTGTAGGAGAAGCCAAATCCAAAGTCGTAGATACGCTAGTTAATACACATGCATTCTACGCGCTGTATGCATCGATCGATGGCTATGTGGCTGCAGATCATAAAAAGCTGAAATCCGATAATAAGCTAGACAGATGGATCATCTCGCGTCTGAATTCCTTGATTATCGATGTAACAAAAGGCCTAGAGGTTAATGATTTCCTCAATCCGGCTAAAGGCATTGAAACATTCATCGATGAGTTGTCTAACTGGTACGTTCGTCGCTCCCGTGATCGTTTCTGGGGAAGCGGGCTGACAGATAACAAGCTCGCAGCTTACCAAACGCTCGGAGAGGTATTGTTGACCTTATCTAAGCTGATCGCGCCTTATGTGCCATTCGTTTCCGAGGATATCTACGGAAATCTTGGCGGCAAGGGTAGCGTGCATCTTGCAGACTACCCACAAGCGGATTCAACAGCTATCGATTCACAGCTTGAACGTGAAATGGCTGCGGTGAGGAACATCGTGGAACTGGCTCGTAACATCCGTAACGAGTCAAACTTGAAAACCCGCCAGCCTTTATCTGAGCTCCTAGTGTCTTTAAGCGAAGACTTCGATCTCTCAGGCTACGAAGATATCATCAAGGATGAGATCAACGTTAAAACGATTACGATTGTTAAAGATGATAGTGGATTCGTGAACTTTAACTTCAAGCTCAATTTGAAGGTCGCTGGCAAAAAGTATGGTAAAAACGTTGGGCCGATCCAAAACGCATTCAAGGGATTATCAAGTGATGAAACTAGAGAAATTGTTCAGACGGGTAAATTCAATTTTGTTACACCGGATGGGGAAGCGTTGGTCGTGGATCTGGAGGAAATTCTAGTCGAGAAGGAAGCGAAGACGGGATTTGCCTCAGCGTCAGGTGGCGGTCTAACTGTAGCCTTGAACACTGATATTACACCAGAGCTTGTGCAAGAGGGCTGGGTGCGCGAAGTCGTTCGTGCCGTACAGGATACTCGGAAGAAATTAGATCTTGCAATCGAGAAACGGGTAGACCTCATCCTGGATGTAGATGCGGAGCTTGAAGCTGCACTTCGTGCATTCGAAAGCGTTCTGAAAGATAATGTGCTTGTGAATGAGGTTTCGTTCGGGCAAGCTGCTGGAATGGAAACGGTGCAGGCCGGTGAGAAATCTATCGGGATCGCAATCGTTACGGAAGCATAATTAATATGGCAATTAGCTAAACATAATAAGGGAATTGATAAAACGAGCTCCTCTCTCCAAAGGTTGGCTGGATTCTTCCGCTAACTAGCGGGAGGGCTCGTTTTGCTTTCATGAACATAGGGTAATCGATATTGAAGGAAAAGGACGCCTGAAAGGATGTGCTGCAATGGGCGGAAATTCCAAGAACAATAAACCTAATCAAGTGAAGGTAAAGCTAACTCCGCAAGCGACATTGGAATCGACGGAACGATTATCGGATGAGGCGCATGAATTAAGGGGCACTTTGGGCTTCCTGTCTGACAAGCTTGAACGGCTTTCTGTGGATATGGAGAAGGCGCAATTGAGGGAATATGTTAATCTGATGCATCGACCGTGGCAGTTGATTTGGAAAAACTTTATTGCAGGGTTATCGCGTGGTGTAGGGATCGCGCTCGGATTTACTTTTTTCGCTGCGACGATCGTTTATATTTTGCAATTTCTCGGGGCGCTTAATTTGCCTGTGGTGGGGGATTACATTGCCGATATTGTTCGTATCGTCCAGCGGCAGCTTGAGATCAATCCTTATTAGATTCGATTCGAGTCGTACCTGCACAAATATATTCCTCTCCAGCCGCTTCCTCTCCGCCCATTGCCCTGATGAGATTGAAAGGTGGCAATGGGCTCCAAGAGGCGGACGTAAACTCTTACGAGGAATATATTTGTTCCGGCAACTTTACTCCTAATTCTCACTAAAAAAGTGTTATTCTCAATTTTTTTTATAATTCATCAGAAAACTCATTAGTCTCTAGAAAGTGATCCCCTTCGTTGTCGGCGATATATTGGCGATAGGCACGATTGCGGACAATCGTAACGTTGTGACCCGTAATATCGGTGGCGATGAAGCTTTCAAAGGGTTCAACGAACCCGTCGTTCTCGTCGGCTTCGATACTCATCTGATCGTAATCACTGATGTTATTTCCCTCGGCCATTGCGGGACTGTTAGAACTGCCCCATGATTCTACGATTTGCCAAGCATCCTCGCCATCAAATCCCGTCTGGTCTCGTTCGTCAAGACTAGTGCGTCCAAATGGTGGAGAAAGAAATTCCTCCTCGACAGGTCTGTTATTTGATGTTTGTTGGCGAGGCTCATGCTCCACACAATAAGTAGTTGTGGGAAGGGCTTCAAGCCTCTCGATGGGGATAAATTTACCACACGTGATACAATGACCATATTCACCCGACTCCATTCGTTCTAATGCTGCTTCAACACGTTCTAATCGGAAGGCTTCCTTTTCTAACAACGCGATGTCCTTCCCACGTTCGAACATCTCTGTAGCAGCATCCGCTGGGTGGTTGTCATTAGTGGAAAGCTCTCCAGTGGAATCACGAAAGGATGAGGACAAGCCGAAATGATCGTTCCCATGTACGCGGCTTTCCAATTCAGTCTGTTCCTGGATTAATCGTTGTTTAAGCTTGTGGATTCTCCCTTGATCTAACGAATTAGTCACGATGACAACTCCTTTCAACTTCTGAATAACTATAGTTTTCTCGAGAAGGACTGGTTTTACGTGCGAAATTTAGCGGGCAAGTATGGAGGTTTTGTCGATATTTACTTGCACTTCATGGACGCTCCTCATTAGTATGTGATAAAATCAACACGCAGGCGAAACAGATGAAGGGGCGGGAAAAGTAGATGCAACGTCGTATTTGGCCGATTTGGGCATATTATTTAATCGCAATTGTCGTATTTTTGATTGATAATGTGAGCAAAAAAATAATTAACCGCACTGTAGAGCTCAATACCGAAAGAATACCGGTGCTTGGAGATTTTTTCATCATTACTCACATTCGTAATAGTGGAGCTGCATTTGGTATGCTTGAGGGAGGACGTTGGTTTTTTCTCATCATTACAACTGTCGTTGTGATCGGAATTCTTTGGTACCTTCACCACTCCTACCGAACGGGAAGCGTATTGTTAATGCTTGCGTTAGCAATCATTTTAGGTGGAGCAGTTGGTAATTTTCTAGATCGTGCGCTATTTGGGGAAGTCGTAGATTTTCTGCAATTTAACTTTGGTTCGTATACATTTCCAATATTTAATCTCGCTGATACGGCAATTTGCGTTGGCGTAGGATTAGTTATTCTGGACTCGTTGCTGACTATGAAACAGGAGAATAAAACGGATGGCAATAACGAACAATCAAACGGACAGCAATCTGTCTGAAGAACTTGAGTCATTGGAACAGGAACAAGGCTTGGAAAATCAATTGGCTTGGCAGATAGAGGCACAGCATTCCGGAGAACGTATTGATAAGCATATTGCGGAAGTGCTTGCAGGGAAGTCAGTCTCGCGTTCACAAGCTCAGGAATGGATCCGTAATGGAGCCATCACGGTTAATGGACAGGCTGTAAAAGCAAATGCAAAGCTGTCGATCGGTGATCAAGTCCAAGTGACAATACCGGAACCAGAACCGCTTGAGGCGATTCCTGAAAATATTCCACTTGATGTGGTCTATGAGGATAGCGATGTCATCGTGATCAACAAGCCTCGTGGGATGGTTGTTCACCCGGCCGTTGGGCATCCAAGTGGAACAGTCGTTAATGCATTGCTTTACCATTGCAAAGACCTTTCTGGTATTAACGGAGTCATGAGACCGGGTATCGTTCACCGGATCGACAAGGATACTTCTGGGCTTTTAATGGTCGCCAAAAATGATTTAGCACATGCCTCCCTTGCAGATCAGCTTAAAGAGCATAGTGTCACACGCAAGTACGTAGCTCTCGTGTATGGCGTGATGCAGCATGATAAAGGTACAGTAGATGCACCTCTTGGTCGAGCTACCCATGATCGTAAGCTATATGTGGTAACGGATAAAAATAGCAAGCATGCAATTACTCACTTTGTCGTGTCTGAGCGATTTGAAGAATATACCCTGCTTGAGCTTAAGCTTGAAACCGGTCGTACACACCAAATTCGGGTGCATATGAAGTATATTGGCTTCCCATTAGTTGGAGATCCCGTATACGGAGGTAAGAGCGGTCGAACACTTGGAATGGTTGGACAGGCGCTCCATGCGGCTGTGCTTGGATTTAAACATCCTCGTACTGGTGAATATTTAGAATTCTCGGTACCTATGCCAGAGGATATGGAACAGGTGCTTAACATTCTTAGAACACGTTAATTTAAGAAAAGGATTAGCCAGACCAATTTCTGCAAATGATCTGCGTAAAAATCCATGGTGAATTATAGCCTTATCCATCATAGTTTTATTCATAAGAATAGAAACTAATGGATGGATAAGGAGTGTCGGAACTTGAGCATAGAAAAATACCAAACAACCTTTATACAAGAGCAATTCGCCAGCCGCATAGGTGGAGCTAACTATGGTAAAGACACTAATATTTATAAATTCGAGAAAATCAAACGGGCAAAAGCTGCTGCAAAGTTAGCTCACCCCAATATAGAATTAATTGATATGGGTGTTGGCGAGCCAGACGAGATGGCTGATGCGGGTATCGTGGCTAAGTTAGCTGAAGAAGCAGCTAAACCTGAAAACCGTGGTTATGCGGACAATGGAATTGCGGAATTTAAAACAGCAGCTGCCAAGTATCTCAAGGATGTATTTTCCGTTGACGGTATAGACGCAGAAACGGAGGTATTGCATACGATTGGCGCTAAGCCAGCTTTGGCTATGCTGCCGACCGTATTCATTAATCCGGGCGACATTACGATCATGACGGTGCCTGGATATCCGGTCATGGGGACACATACGAAATACCTCGGTGGTGAGGTTTACAATATCAAGCTGACGAAAGAAAATAACTTCCTGCCTGATATTGATGCTATCCCGGAGGATATTGCGAACCGTGCAAAGCTTCTCTACTTAAATTATCCGAACAATCCTACTGGAGCTGTAGCTACAGTTGAGTTCTTCAAGAAGGTCATCGTTTGGGCAAAAATATATAATGTCGTCGTTGTACACGATGCACCTTATGCTGCTTTAACTTATGATGGTGTTAAACCGTTCAGCTTCTTGTCAGTACCAGGTGCGAAGGATGTGGGCGTGGAATTACATTCCTTGTCCAAGTCCTACAACATGACAGGCTGGCGGATCGGCTTTATTGCTGGGAACCCCTTAATTGTAAAAGCATTTGGAGACGTGAAGGACAATAATGATTCCGGTCAATTTATTGCGATTCAGAAAGCGGCGGCATATGGTCTTAGCAATCCGCATATTACGGAAGCGATATCGGCCAAATATTCTCGTCGTCACAATATGCTCGTTGCAGCATTGAACGAAATTGGCTTCCAAGCTGAGAAACCACAAGGCTCTTTCTTCTTATATGTTGAAGCGCCTAAGGGAATCGTTGGTGGACAACGTTTTGAGTCGGCAGAGGATTTCTCCCAGTACTTGATCCGCGAGAAGCTTATCTCTACAGTTCCTTGGGATGACGCAGGAAAGTTTGTTCGTTTCTCCGTTACCTTCATAGCTCAGGGTGAGGCTGCAGAGGCTCTTGTCATTGATGAAATTAAACGACGTCTAACAGATGTACAATTTGAATTTTAATGTTTCTGATTCCTTGACACTTCATGTCGAACATGGGATAATTGTTGTTAATGAACGGGTACCTTTAACTCAGTCCTGAGAGACTGGCAAGGTGGCGCAGAGTTGACACATATCTAAGGTTGTTGCCTACATAGGCGTGTCTTGCAGTGAAACTGTGATTTTGACATGTCGCTTGGTGCAAGCCCAATGATATTCTCATCTGACTGATTCCTCCTTGCGTCTTACGCAAGGAGTTTTTTTATTGTGTAGTTATCGCGTGAAGGAGGGATAGATATGTCAGACTCTCGCGTCATCATGGATGAATCCGCTATACGACGGGCGCTTACCCGTATTGCTCATGAGATGGTAGAGAAAAATAAGGGTATTCAAGGCTGCGTGCTCATTGGAATACGTACTAGAGGGATTTACCTTGCCAAACGCGTAGCGGAGCGAATTTTGGATATCGAAGGGCATCCAATTGCTGTCGGAGAGCTAGATATAACCCGTTATCGCGATGACCGCCCCTACACCGCAGAAGCTCGTAGCACGATTCCGGACGAGGAACTGAAGCTTTTGGTGAAAGATAAACGAATCATCCTAGTCGACGATGTGCTTTATACGGGACGAACCATTCGTGCAGCTCTGGACGCCTTGATGGATTGCGGTAGACCACAGTCCATCCAACTGGCTGTTCTGGTTGATCGTGGACATCGGGAATTACCGATTCGTCCCGACTATGTCGGTAAAAATGTGCCGACCTCTCGGCACGAGCAGATTGATGTTTCGTTAAGCGAAATTGATGAGAATGATTGCGTCATGATCCTGCATCCGCAGGAAGCTGAAATCGGACGATAATGTCAGCAAACTAACTACAGCAGAGGAGGCACAAGAGAACATGGCAACTTGGATTATTAACGCTAAGACAATTAACCCACAATCTGGCGATGTTGAGATTAAGCATGTGCGTATCGACAAGGGTCTGATCGCCGAATGGCAAGAGGGTACGACATTGCCTAACACAGAAGGTGCAGAAGTTATTGATGCACAGGGGAAGCTAATCTCGCCAGGACTTATTGATATGCATGTTCATTTACGTGAGCCGGGATTTGAGTACAAAGAAACAATCGCGAGTGGCACAGAATCAGCGGCCAAAGGTGGATTTACAGTCATTGCACCGATGCCGAATACGCGTCCAGTTATGGATACGCCTGAGACCATTCGGCTCGTACTAGACAAAGCGGCTACAGAGGGCGTTGTGCGTGTACTTCCTTATGCTGCAATTACGAAGAACGAGCTTGGACGCGATTTGACGGATTTCGCTGCTTTGAAGGATGCCGGTGCAATCGGCTTTACGGATGACGGTGTAGGTGTACAGAATGCGCAAATGATGAAAAATGCAATGGCGCTCGCAAAGTCACTCGACATGCCGATTATCGCTCATTGCGAAGATGATTCGTTAGTCGAAGGGGCATCCGTGTCCGAAGGTGCATTCGCTCGTAAGCATGGTCTTAAAGGGATTCCGAATGAATCCGAGGCGATTCATGTGGGTAGAGACATTCTTCTGTCCGAGGCGACAGGTGTGCACTATCATATCTGTCATGTCAGCACGGAGCAATCGGTTCGACTCATTCGACTAGGTAAATCTGTAGGCGTAAAAGTGACAGCGGAAGTGTGTCCGCATCACCTTATTCTCTCGGACGAACATATTCCGGACAGCATGGATGCTAACTGGAAAATGAATCCGCCTCTACGCACACCTAAGGACGTGGAAGCCTGTATTCAAGCCTTAGAGGACGGAACAATTGATATTATTGTTACCGACCATGCTCCACATAGCGAAGAGGAAAAGGCGCGTGGAATGGAACGAGCACCATTCGGTATCGTTGGGTTTGAAACTGCATTCCCGCTGCTTTATACGAAATTTGTTCGCACGGGACGCTGGAGTTTAGATTTTCTACTGCGCAGAATGACAAGTGATCCGGCTCGAGTTTTTAGCTTGCCATATGGAACGATGGATGTCGGTGCACCTGCCGATTTGATACTTATTGATTTGGATAACGAACGGGAAGTTGATCCCGCAACCTTCCTTACGAAGGGTCGCAACACACCGTTTACGGGCTGGAAGTTATTTGGCTGGCCAACATTAACGATGGTTAATGGCAAGGTTGTATGGACTGAAGAGAACGGCATTAACCGCTAAGGAGTGATTGGGATGCAAGCTAGATTATTGTTAGAAGATGGCACGTTGTTCACAGGGCAAGGGTTTGGCGCTGAGGGCGGATCAGTCGGAGAAGTCGTGTTCAACACAGGGATTACTGGATACCAAGAAGTATTGTCCGATCCGTCCTATTGTGGACAAATCGTAACAATGACGTTCCCTCTAATCGGGAACTATGGCATTAACCGTGATGACTTCGAAAGCATTCGTCCTTACGTTCATGGGTTTGTGGTTCGTCGCCACGAAACCGTGCCTAGTAACTGGAGGGCGCAATATACAATCGATCAGCTATTAAAGGAATATGGCATTGTTGGGATTAGCGACATCGATACTCGTATGCTTACGCGGATTCTTCGTCAGCATGGTACGATGAAAGGTCTTCTTACGACAGGTAACGAACGTATCGAAGAGTTGCAAGAGCGTCTTAGCGCATCTTCCTTACTACGTGACCAAGTTGCTCGTACATCGACGAAGAGTGTATTCTCGAGCCCTGGAGAAAAAGAGCGTATCGTGCTTATCGATTATGGCGCGAAAAGTGGTATTCTTCGCGAGCTGACTAAACGGGGTTGCGACGTTATCGTTGTCCCTCAAGATGCTTCAGCGGAAGATATTCGTCGTCTACATCCGGATGGAATCCAGCTATCTAATGGTCCTGGGGATCCGAAGGATGTTCCCCATGCCGTGGATACGATTCGCGAATTGCTCGGTCAATATCCTATCTTCGGTATCTGTCTCGGTCACCAATTGTTCGCACTTGCTTGCGGAGCAGATTCTGAAAGACTTAAATTCGGTCACCGTGGTGGAAACCACCCCGTGAAAGAACTTGAATCGGGTCGTTGTTTCATCACTTCTCAGAACCATGGCTACACAGTTAATGAAGAGTCCATCGTGGGTACTGATCTTGAAGTCACACACATTAACAATAACGATAAAACAATCGAAGGATTGAAGCATAAGAAATTCCCAGCTTTTACGGTTCAATACCATCCAGAAGCTGCACCGGGACCTTATGATAATAGTTACTTATTTGATCGTTTCTTAGAAATGATTCGCGACCATAAGATCGCAAACCCTGAACGGCCGCGCCAAGCGCAATTGTCGGAAACGCTGAAAGGAGAGTTGCTGTATGCCCATAAATAAAAACCTCAAGAAAATTCTCGTTATCGGCTCCGGCCCAATCGTTATCGGACAAGCGGCGGAATTCGACTATGCTGGAACTCAAGCCTGTCAAGCTTTGAAAGAAGAAGGCATCGAAGTCATATTAATTAACAGCAACCCAGCAACGATCATGACCGATACGAACATTGCTGATAAAGTGTATATCGAACCGATCAATCTGGAGTTCGTTTCTCAGATCATTCGTCAAGAGCGTCCAGATGGCTTATTGCCAACGCTCGGCGGTCAAACAGGCCTTAACATGGCTGTTGAACTCGCTCGCGCTGGCGTACTTGAGCAAGAGAATGTGAAGCTATTAGGTACGCAGCTTGATGCAATCGAACGCGCTGAGGATCGTGACTTGTTCCGTGACTTGATGCGGGAATTAGAGCAACCTGTACCGGAGAGCGTTATCGTTACAACGGTAGAAGCTGCGGTCGAATTTTCCAACGGACTGGGTTATCCAGTTATCGTACGTCCTGCTTATACGCTAGGTGGAACAGGCGGCGGTATTTGCGCGAACGAAGAAGAGCTTATCGAGACGGTAACTAACGGAATTCGTTATAGTCCAATTGGACAATGTCTGGTCGAGAAATCGATCGCAGGCATGAAGGAAGTTGAATATGAAGTTATGCGTGACGCGAATGACAATTGTATTGTCGTTTGTAACATGGAGAACTTCGATCCAGTTGGTGTTCATACTGGCGATAGCATCGTTGTTGCGCCGAGCCAGACCCTTTCTGACCGTGAATATCAAATGCTTCGTTCTGCCTCACTAAAAATTATTCGTGCGCTCAACATCGAGGGTGGCTGTAATGTTCAGTTCGCGCTTGACCCACAAAGCTATCAATATTATGTCATCGAAGTTAATCCGCGTGTTAGCCGTTCATCGGCTCTTGCTTCTAAAGCAACGGGTTACCCAATTGCTAAGATGGCTGGTAAAATTGCAATTGGTTATACTCTAGATGAAATATTGAACCCGGTAACAGGACAAACCTACGCTTGCTTCGAGCCGACACTAGATTACATCGTGACTAAAATTCCGCGTTGGCCGTTTGACAAGTTCACTGACGCAAACCGCAAGTTAGGTACACAGATGAAAGCGACTGGGGAAGTTATGGCGATTGGCCGGACTTTCGAGGAGTCGATTCAAAAAGCAGTTCGCTCCCTTGAAATTGGTGTTCACCGGATATACCTCAAGGGTGCAAACGAGCTTTCTGATGAAGTTCTAACCACTCGCCTAGTTAAACCCGATGACGAGCGTCTCTTCTTAGTAGGTGAAGCATTCCGCCGTGGCTGGGAGCTTCAACATATTCAAGACCTGACGAATATCGACTGGTGGTTCTTGGATAAGGTTGAACGGATTGTTCAATTCGAGGACATTATTCGACGCGAGCCGGTATTAACACCTGAAACGTTACTGGCAGCGAAGAGAAACGGCTTCACGGATCGCGCGATTGCAGAGCTACGTAGCGAAGGACATCCGAATAGTGCTTTGACTAATGAAACGGATATCCGCGCTCACCGCCTCAGCCAAGGTATTAAGCCAGTCTACAAAATGGTTGATACTTGCGCAGCGGAATTCGAAGCGACGACTCCTTATTACTACTCGACTTACGAGACGGAGAATGAAGTTATCCCGAGCGACAAAGAAAAAATCATTGTGCTTGGTTCAGGTCCGATTCGTATTGGTCAAGGTATTGAATTCGACTACTCTACTGTTCATGCCGTATGGGCCATTCGCAATGCGGGATATGAAGCGGTAATTATCAATAATAACCCAGAGACGGTATCTACCGACTTTAGTACTTCTGACCGCTTGTACTTCGAGCCCCTTTTCTTCGAGGATGTTATGAACGTCATCGAACAAGAGAAGCCGATCGGTGTCATCGTGCAATTCGGTGGACAAACGGCAATTAATCTAGCAGCACCGCTATCCAAAGCTGGAGTGCGCATTCTTGGAACATCATTGGAAAGTATCGATGAAGCTGAGAACCGCAAGAAATTCGAAGCATTGCTTAGCAAGCTGAGTATTCCTCAACCAAAAGGTAAAACGGTTATATCGGTTGGAGAAGCAGTGGGTGCGGCAGCAGAGCTTGGATATCCGGTACTTGTTCGTCCGTCTTACGTGCTTGGTGGACGTGCTATGGAAATCGTGTATTCCGATGAAGAATTGCTTTCCTATATGGAAGTGGCCGTCACCATTAACCCGGAGCATCCGGTATTGATCGACCGCTACATGTTAGGCAAAGAGATAGAGGTTGACGCAATCTGTGATGGTGAAACCGTGCTTATTCCGGGAATCATGGAGCACGTAGAACGCGCTGGCGTTCACTCCGGAGACTCCATTGCGGTGTATCCTCCACAATCTCTATCAGATGATATCAAGCAACAAGCAGTGGATATCACCATTAAAATTGCTAAAGAGCTTAAAACAATTGGTCTTGTTAACATCCAATTCGTTGTTTGGAACGACAAAGTCTATGTGATTGAGGTAAACCCTCGTTCATCCCGTACAGTTCCATTCCTTAGCAAAGTAACGAAAATTCCAATGGCTAATCTGGCTACTCAAGCGATTCTAGGTAAGAAGCTTACTGAGCTTGGTTATAAAGAAGGTCTGTGGCCGGAAGACGAATTCGTCTCAGTTAAGGTTCCTGTATTCTCCTTCGCTAAGCTGCGTCGCGTTGACCCGACTCTGACTCCAGAGATGAAGTCAACTGGCGAAGTCATGGGACGTGATCGTTATTATGCGAAAGCCTTGTATAAAGGTTTAGTCGGATCAGGTATGAAAATTCCGAATTCCGGTTCCATTATTGCTACTGTTGCCGATAAGGATAAAGACGAAGCGATTGAGATTCTGAAAGGCTTCTACAACCTCGGTTATAAGCTTATGGCTACAGGTGGAACTGCTGACGCTTTGGAAGCTGCAGGACTTAAGGTTCGCCGCGTGAACAAGCTTTCTGATGGCTCGCCGAACATTCTTGATCTGATTCGTACGGGTCAAGCACAGTTCGTTGTGAACACGCTGACGAAAGGTAAGACACCGGAACGTGATGGCTTCCGTATTCGTCGCGAAGCGGTCGAAAACGGGGTTGTCTGTCTAACCTCATTAGATACGGTACGCGCATTGCTTGTCATGCTACAAGCGCTGCGGTTCTCTAGCGAGCCGATGCCTGCTTTCTTAAGTTAATCTTGTTTGCCGCCCGGTCCTCATGCTTCAAGGGGATCGGGCTTCTGTATGACATTTTATTTTATTCGAAAAGGGGGCGTATCAATGCCAGTACTCACTCGAGATGAGGCCGCAAGCAAGATTATGGTAGCACTCGATAAACCAGATGCGGCTGCAGCCTTGGCGTTAGCCGAACAGCTGCAAGGGACGGGCTGTTGGATGAAGGTGGGAATGGAGCTTTTCTATGCTGCCGGGCCTTCTGTTGTTCGCGAGTTGAAATCACGAGGGTTCCGCGTCTTCCTCGATTTGAAAATGCACGACATTCCGAATACGGTTCGCGGAGGCGCTAGAAGTATTACGCGTCTCGGAGTCGACCTGTTTAACGTTCACGGAGCTGGAGGTATGGCAATGATGAGCGCTGCTGCTGAAGGGGTAAGAGAAGCAGTAGCGGCAGGAGATGCGGAGCAAGCTCCACTTGTTATAGCGGTCACACAATTGACAAGCACGAGTCAAACCGTGCTTAATGAAGAAATAGGAATAATGGGGCAAGTAGAGGATGCCGTTGTACGGTATGCTAAGCTTGCTCGTGAAGCAGGACTACAGGGTGTCGTTGCCTCCCCGCTTGAGGTTGCCGCGATTAAGTCAGCATGTGGTGTTGGATTTATTACAGTCACACCAGGTATTCGTCCGCGAGGAAATGATGTTGGAGATCAATCACGCATCATGACTCCGTATGACGCTGTTGCTGGCGGCACAGACTATCTTGTCATTGGACGTCCGATAACGGCTGCACACAACCCAGCAGAGGCGCTGGACAACATTTTGAAGGAGATGACCCTATAATGAGCAACGTATCTTTGGAACAATTACCGGCGGCTATCGCGGGAAATTTACTGGAAATCGGAGCTGTAAACCTTAGACCGAATGATCCTTTTACATGGACCTCCGGAATTATTTCACCGATTTATTGCGACAATCGCTTAACGATGAGCTTCCCAGCCATTCGCGATTCGATTGCCGAAGGCTTTGCAACTTTGATCAGAACCCATTACCCAGATACTGAAGTGATTGCCGGAACAGCGACCGCTGGTATTCCTCATGCTGCTTGGGTAGCGCAGAAGCTTAATCTTCCTATGGCTTACATTCGTGACAAGGCAAAGGGTCACGGTAAGCAGAACCAGATCGAAGGGATCATTAAAGAAGGTCAGAAAGTTGTCGTCATCGAAGACTTGATCTCAACAGGGGGCAGCTCTCTGAAAGCTGCTCTAGCGGTTATTGAAGCAGGCGGAGACGTACAGAGCGTTCTAGCTATCTTCACTTATCAGTTTGCGTTAGCAGAAGAAGCATTCCGTGAAGAGGGTATTGAATTAAATACTTTGTCAAATTATTCGGCTCTGGTAGAAGAAGCGCTTCGTCGCGGAACGATTAGTGAATCGGATGTCAGCTTGCTGCAATCTTGGCGGGAGAACCCGCAAGCTTTCGGTAAATAACGAACGAATAAGAATATAGCTTAAATAATAAAACAAGGTTGTCCTCTGGCGTATGGCCAGCTGGGACAACCTTGTTTTTTCGAATCTAGATTTAAGTTTGCATTTGATCATAAGCGGTCCGAATTTGCAGTTGCCGATGAATCCGAAGGCTGATCTGGGGATGTATTCTCTGAATTAGAACGCCTTTTCAATTTGTTCCGCAAGAATCCGCCAAAACCGACGATGGCAGCAACCAAGACGATACCGAATTTCTTAACAAGTAATACGATTACAGCGATCAAACCCGCTTTTTTTGCGACGACAAGACCAGCTCCCCCAAGAATGAGTCCGGTTAGTCCATAATTTGCTTTTTTGTCTGTCGATTCGTCGAAATCTTCATAGCGTTGTCCGGCCTTAATAGTCAAATGGCTGGAAACTAACCTTTTCATAGAAGCAGCGTCTGCTTGCAAATGGTCTGGGTCGGTCACTAACACGACAGACATATTTCCTGTTCGAGTCAATACCCTCATATTTTGGTTGAGAAGTGGCTCGTTGTCATTGGTATGCATTCTTAAAGTCCAAGATAATGCCCGTTCGTTCTCATCATAATATGGGGCTTTTTCCCAACCCTCCACGAAGAGGTGATCAGCAGGGTCCTCAAGCTTTTTGTTCTGTTCTTTCGTTCCGTTTATGTAGCTTTCTAGTAAAGCCTTGGCGTCGATGTCGTTTTTCTCTTCATCATCAATATGTCCTTCATTGAAGTATTCAAAGTAGACGATCCAGTTGGAATCATCAATTGGATATACTGCACCAATGTCATTCTCTGAAGATATGCTTCCGTTATCATCCAAGAACTTTCTAGTATTCTCGGCATCCATATAAGCCATCGAGGGATCTAGTACTAGATCGGCTATGTCCCCAATGGATACCGTTTGACCAGTACCTAGTACGGTATTGTAGGGATCGTCCGCTTCCTCTTCTCCTTCGGCGTACACAGATACTGGTAGTGCTAGCGCTAATACGATTGCAATTATAGTTAGACCACACTTCATTCGAAAAAATTTAGCCAAGTGATTTCTCTCCTATTCAATATAAAAGTACTAGAATCAATTTAATGAGTATAACTATCATATTTGTAAATTTCAAGGAGAAAATATGGTTTTCTGTCGAATACTTGCGCTGGTTGAGCTACCTCCGTCTTAAGACCGAGAACAAAAGCGTACTCCAGACCGTCGGACACTATGGAAAAATTAAGTTATAATAGCATTGGTTGTGAATGATTTGGAAAATGAAGGAGAGGAATTCATGCCTATATTAGAAGTAAAGGGCTTGCGTAAATCCTTTGGGACCGTTAAGGCCGTTGAAGGAATCAGCTTCACGGTGGAAGCAGGCGAGGTATTTACGATTATCGGGCCGAATGGGGCGGGCAAAACAACGACTTTAGAAATGATTGAAGGCTTACAAGCGCCAGATGCGGGTACGATTTCAATTAACGGGATGGATTGGAGCAAAAACGCGGAGCAAATTAAATACATAATTGGTGTTCAGCCGCAATCAGGTGCGATGTTCGACTTGTTATCGGTTGAAGAAAATCTAGATCTATTTGCAGCTTTCTACCCTCATTCAAAGCAGGCTGCAGAAGTACTGGAAATGATTAATCTAACTGAACATCGAGACAAAAGATTGAAATCACTTTCGGGGGGGCAGAGGCAGCGGCTTGCGATTGGTCTTGCCATGATTAGTGACCCTCAGATTATATTTCTGGATGAGCCAACGACGGGATTAGATCCCCAAGCGCGGCGCAACATTTGGGATATTGTCCTTAAGCTTAAGAGCTTGGGCAAAACCACAATCCTAACAACACATTACATGGAAGAGGCTGAAAAGCTAAGCGATAGAGTATGTATTGTTGACCAAGGACGTATCATTACAGTTGATACGCCAGCTAAGCTTATAGATCAACTGACGAAAGAACGGGAAGTCCGCCTATCATTCCTTGATGGAGAGGAAGCGGCGATTGCTACAGAGCTAGTTGCCCAAGAGCAGCCAACGGTCGTTCGCACATCTCGTGAAGGTGCTTCGTTAAAGCTATGGTCCGTGCAGCCGGAGGAGACGTTGTACTTTGTGTTTGGTTTTACGAAGGAAAAAGGATATCGGGTAGAACAGGTGTCTATACGCGAAATGAGCCTAGAGGATGTATTTATCGCCTTTACAGGTAAAGAGTGGAGGGACTAAGGTGAGCAACGGAAAACAATTAAGTAAATTGTTCGGCGCCCAGATTAAGATGATGTTCCGCGAAAAACAAGTTTGGTTTTGGAATCTCTTCTTTCCCATCATATTAATGGTTATATTCATGGTTATCTTCGGGGGAGACGGAGGCAGCGAGTTTAAGGCGAAGATCGCAGTTGTAAAGTCTAACGCTAACTCGACTTCTAATATGCTAGAGGACTACTTACATAAGGTGCCTGTCTTTGAATGGAAATCTGAACAAGTGGTTAGCAAGGAGCAGGCAGATACTTGGATCAAAGATAAGGATGTGGATGCGGTTGTTGTCCTACCAGAGACGGAGGAGGCTACTGCATTAGAGCTCATTGTCAACAAGGAAAATGAGAAGAGTGCAAATACACAAGCAATTAGAGGTATTTTAGATCAATTTATTCAGCAATCGAATTACGCAGTAGCGAATGTACAGCCGACCTTCAAGTTAGAGATGAGTGCTGTATCGAATGGCAGCGAAGATTTGAACTATGTGGATTTTCTACTGACAGGTATGATAGCTCTAGCTGTTGCTCAGGGTGGGCTATTCGGAATGGTAGATATGGTTGAAATGCGACGTAAGGGATTGCTTAAGCGCTTAAGAATGACTCCTGTTAAAATGGGGTTGTTTGGAGTCGGAGGCATGCTGGTTCGCTTCGTTTTAGGTATCGTACAGATCGTGATTCTAGCTGTAATAGGGGTATTTGGTTTTGGAGCAAATCTGCATTTGGACTTCCCAACACTAATCGTTGGCTTTTTCGTGGGTGCTCTAGCGTTTAATGCTTTAGGTTATTTTTTCTCCTCTTTTAGCAAATCAATTGAAGCTTACATGGGGATGGCTAATATCGCCAGCTTCTTGATGATGTTCTTAAGTGGCATCTTTTTCCCGACATCAGGGTTTCCGGAATGGTTGGTACCTGTATCAGAGGTGTTGCCGCTCACTTACTTCGTGAACGGAATCCGAGACGGCATGGTTTACGGCAGTGGGATCGCAACAAGCGAATTCTGGACGGGTATCGGTATATTGGGAATATGGGGCATCATTGCTTTTGCTCTAGGGGTGCTCATTTTTCGGAAAAGTAAAGTGGAGGTTAGATAGTAGGGTTAACACTTATGCCCACTATCCCCCTCGCTCAGTGAGCATCGCTGTAAAGCACATGATACGCAAAGATGTAGGTCCATTATCCCTCTCGCTCAGTGAGCATCGCTGTAAAGCACATGATACGCAAAGATATAGGTCCATTATCCCTCTTGCTCAGTGAACACCGTGTTGTAGCACACTTGATGCGCAACGAGGTATGCCCATTATCCCTCTCGCTCAGTATAACTGCTATGCCGAAAACCTGAGTGAAGGGGATAGTGGAAAGAAGGTGATCTGGATATTTGAATACTGAGTAAAGGGGATAGTGGAAAGAAGGCGATCTGGATATATGAATACTGAGAGAAGGGGATAGTGGAAAGAAGGCGATCTGGATATATGAATACTGAGTGAAGGGGATAGTGGCAGTAGGGGTTTGAAACCAAGAGATGAGAAGCAGCAGGCTGCTCCTCCTCTCTTGGTTTATTTTAATTTGTCCAACCAATTCTGAATCTCGGCATTGGGGAGATCTTTTTTTGTTGGCACAGGAATGGGCTCATCGGATAGCTGATATTTGAGCTTTAGAGCGAGTATGCGTCGCACGCTCTCATCGATTCGCGATTGAGTGATTTGTCCGGATTTAACAGCTTGAAGAAGCTTGTTGAACACTTTTTTCTCCGTATCATATCCATGTGCAATGAGAAGAATGTCGCTTCCAGCCTCAACCGATTTCACAGAAGCATCCGCGATGCCGTAGTGGTCGGCTATGGCCCCCATAGTCATGTCATCTGTAATGACTACACCATTAAAACCAAGTGTACCACGCAATTGCTCACCAATAATGACCTTGGAGAAGGAAGCTGGCGCGTCTGGATCAATGGAAGGGAACAGAATGTGTGCTACCATGACAGCGTCCGCATTGTCCTCAATTGCTGCCTTGAACGGCACCCACTCCATCTTCTCAAGCTGCTTGGTCGTCTTGTTTACGATCGGTAAGTCTAAGTGGGAGTCGACGGAGGTATCTCCGTGACCGGGAAAATGCTTAACTACGGTAATCGTACCCCCATCTTGCATACCCTTCATCGCAGCTAAACCCATCTTTGTGACTAGCTTAGCATTATTGCCAAAGGATCTGCTTCCGATGACAGGATTGTTCGGATTGCTGTTAATATCGAGCACTGGCGCGAAGTCCAAGTTGAAGCCCATGAGGTTCAACTCTTTTGACAGCAAAGCCCCCATCTCTTTCGCGAGTTCCGGGTTACCAGTTCGTCCAACCTTAGCTGCATCAGGCATGGAAATGAAATCCTTCGGAAGTCGACTTACCTTCCCACCTTCTTGATCAATACTGATGAAGAGTGGAACTGGATTATCAACATTCGCTTTCTTCAGATCATTAACGAGACGCACTGAGCCATCGAGATTAGAAAAATTATTTTTGTAAAAAATAATTCCTCCGACAAATTGCTCAGAAATCATTTTTTTCATGGACTTATCGATTTTCGTACCCTCAATACCTGCAAGTATCATTTGACCAATTTTCTGCTCCAATGTCATCGTGCTCATCATTTTCCCGATCTCATCCTCATTCTTCGGAACGGCATCGGATGGAGATGCACTAGAAGGTGTTGGTACTGTTGGTGTTGGGGTAGAGGGTGGGGTAGATGCTGCCTGAGTTGAAGAGTGAGTTGGATTGGACTGTGAATGTGACGGAGTAGCACTCCCACTACTCCCAGAAGCGCAACTAACAATGAGCAGTAGAAGCAAGCAAATGCATACAAATCCCATTTGACGTGAAACGGTTATTTTCATTGTTGTTCTGCTCCCCTTAGATAGTAGAAGGCTCCCGTTCATCCAGCAACAGGATGGCGGGAGCTCTTTATTATTTTACCTCGAATGAGCTTTTTAAAGAAACAATACGGTTAAAGATAGGATGCCCCACGGTTGATTCTTTAGGGTCTACATTAAAGTATCCATGACGGAAAAATTGGAACTTGTCTCCGCCAGCGGAATCCTTCATCTCTTGTTCGACGAACCCTTCGAGTACTTCTAGGGAATTCGGATTGAGATGTTCAAGGAATGACTGTCCGTCATCTTCCGCTTCGTCCGTGATGAGTGGCTCGTATAAGCGGAACTGTGCCGGTACAGCGTGAGTAGCTTCTACCCAATGAATGGTACCTTTGACTTTACGACCGGTGAAGCCAGAGCCGCTCTTCGTCTCAGGGTCATACGTACAGCGAAGCTCAACAACGTTGCCTTCCGCATCATGGATGACTTCCTCACACTTAATGAAGTAAGCGTGCTTAAGACGTACTTCGTTACCAGGGAACAAGCGGAAATACTTCGGTGGTGGATTGTCCATGAAATCATCGCGTTCAATATAGATTTCTCTGGAAAATGGAATTTGGCGATGGCCCATTTCGGGGTTCTCCGAGTTGTTCTCGGCATCAAGCCATTCAATCTCACCTTCAGGATAGTTCGTGATGACCACTTTTAAAGGTTGCAGCACGGCCATTGTCCGAAGTGCTTTCAGCTTGAGATCCTCGCGGATAAAATGCTCAAGCATCCGCTCGTCAACAATTCCATAGCTCCTAGCCACGCCAATCTCACGACAGAAGGCGCGAATAGCTTCAGGCGTATAGCCTTTGCGGCGTAATCCCGAAATTGTCGGCATGCGAGGGTCGTCCCAGCCGTCTACCGCTTTCTCATCTACGAGCTGTTTTAGCTTTCTTTTACTCATGACGGTGTTCGTGATGTTAAGTCTTGCAAATTCGTATTGATGAGGGACCCACTTCATCTCGCATTCGCGAATGACCCAGTCGTAGAAAGGTCTTTGATCCTCAAACTCTAATGTACAGATCGAATGGGTGACGCCTTCGATTGCATCCTCGAGTGGGTGAGCGAACGCGTACATCGGATAGATGCACCATTGATCGCCCGTATTATGATGATGCGCGTGAAGAACACGATACAGGATTGGATCCCGTAAATTAACGTTTGGAGAAGCCATGTCGATCTTGGCACGAAGAACCTTCTGACCATCAGCAAATTCTCCTGCTTTCATACGAGAGAATAATTCAAGATTTTCCTCAACCGAACGAGTACGGTACGGGCTCTCTATACCAGGGGAATTCAATGTCCCTCTTGTTTCGCGAATTTGATCTGCAGTTTGATCGTCGACGAATGCGAGACCTTTGCGAATGAGAACGATAGCACGCTCATACATTTCGCCAAAATAGTCAGATGCGAAGAATAAACCATCCCAATCAAAACCGAGCCATTGGACGTCTTGTTTAATGGACTCAACGTATTCCACGTCTTCTTTAACGGGATTCGTGTCGTCGAAACGTAAATTAGTTCTTCCTTTGAATTCATCGGCAAGCTCGAAGTTTAAGCAAATCGATTTCGCATGCCCAATATGCAAGTAACCGTTAGGTTCAGGTGGGAAGCGAGTAACGACTTCTTTAACTTTTCCGGATGCGAGATCCTCAGCGACGATAGTTTTAATGAAGTTCGATGACGGCGTCTTTGTTTCCAAGTGAATCAACCTTTCTATTTGAACAGTTGTTTTTTAAAATTTTTATTTTGTATCCTTTCATAATACACAAAAATGACGGTGCTTATAAAGGGTTGAATGAAAATTTGCTGAAATGTCGGAAGAAGTCGAGGGGCTTTGTCGACCGTTTTATGAAAATATTCCTAAAAAAATGATAAAGGTTTAATTTTTCCGTAACTTTTCTTAAGAAAGTCTCGTTATAATCTATGAAGAGATTGGTAAGGGAGGAAATGGTATGCTGTCATGGTTGGGCCGAGGTTCCACAGTGGAAAAAACCGGCGAACAAGAGGATGCCCCGGTACAGGAAACGACTGCAGCTACGGATAAGGTTGAGACTACAGATTCTGCAGCAGTAAAGGATACCTCGAATAAAGTTTCTTTGGCTGAACCCTTGTTAACCGTACGCAATGTGGAACGATCTTTCGACGTCGGCAGCCAGAAAATCCGTGTATTAAAAGGGATTAACCTGAGCTTATATCCGCAGCAGCTAATTATGCTTAGGGGACGATCTGGATCAGGTAAAACAACATTGATGAACTTAATGGGTGGTTTGGATACACCCACCGAAGGTGAAATTTTCTTCAAGGGGCGCCCGTTCCACACATGGAATGATGATAAGCGCACTGAGGTGCGCCGTAAGGATATCGGGTTTATTTTTCAAGCCTATGCCTTGATGCCTTTGTTGTCAGCTTACGAGAATGTCGAGTTATCACTACGCATGGCGAAAACCCCTCGATCAGAGTGGAAGGCAAGAATCCTTTCTTGTCTCGATTTAGTGGGCTTATCGAAAAGGATGCATCATCGCCCATTTGAAATGTCAGGTGGAGAGCAGCAAAGGGTGGCGATAGCGAAAGCGATTGCACATAAACCTAGTTTGCTGCTGGCGGATGAACCTACGGCTGAATTGGATAGCCAAATGGCTGCACAAGTTATGCAAGTATTCAAAGAGATCGTTGCGAGAGAGAATGTGTCGATTTGTATGACGACACACGATCCGACAATTATGGAGGTAGCAGATCATGTCTATGAAATGGTGGATGGCGTATTCGTCAAGTGATCGGACAGCGTTCAAACGCAGGAGCCGTAAAAGTGCAGGGGTATTGGCTGTTTTAGCGTTATCTGTCGCTCTAACAGGCTGTAACTTACTGCCAAGTGAACCGGAGGAGGAAGATTTGTCAGCTATTGAGCTGCCGAAAATTTCCGCGAAGCCTAATTATGATGTCGAGACCAAGACGCTGGAAACGACTGCGTCGGGCTCAGGCAAAATTCTATCTACGCAAGAAAAGCAATTATATTTTACATTAGAAGGTAAAAGACTCAAAAAGCTATACATACAGTCCGGACAGACCGTCGAAGCAGGACAGGCGATTGCTGAATTGGACGTCGATGATATGAAGAAATCATTGCGGAGGGATTCCCTCGCATTTAAGCAACAAGAAGTAAAGATGAAGCAAACACTCCGCGATAAAGACTCCATGGATGCGATTGAATTCGAGCAACAGATGCTCGATTTCGAGGCGTCACGGCAAGCACTTGCGGACACGCAAGAAGATATCGATAAGGCGGTTCTGACCGCTCCGTTCTCTGGAACGGTTGTTTCTGTATCCGTTCAAGAAGGTGCTCAGATCAAAGCTTATGACACCATTGCTGTTGTAGCGAACCCAGCAAGCTTAGTTGTGGCAGCGACTCTCAGTAAGGATGATCTTGAGAGAGTTGCAGTTGGAATGGAAGTACGGGTGGACATCAATAATGCAGGTCAGCTTAAAGGCAAAGTCAAGCAGTTGCCATTACCGTCAACAGAAAATGAGAACGGTGGGAATGGTGGTAACAGTCAAGGCAGTAATGGAACAGATAGTATTACGAAATATTTGTTAGTCGATGTGGCTAGTTTGCCAAAAACCGTAGTTAGAGGAACACCCTTATCGATTGATGTTATCGTGAATCGTAAGGAGAATGCAGTAGTCATTCCGTTGGCGGCTCTTCGTACGATCGGAGCGCGAACTTACGTGCAAGTCATTGAAGCAGATGGCAGCAAACGCGAAGTGGACGTGGAAGTGGGTCAACAAACACCAACGGTTGCAGAAATTTTGAACGGATTGACAACAGGACAGAAAGTCGTAGGACGGTAATCGATGAACGCACTCATTCGGTTTCTCTATCGCAAAATGTGGAATACACGCTGGATGACTCTCAGTACGCTAGCGGGATTGTTCGTCGCGGTTGCATTCACGACGAGTATTCCCATGTACGCGGATGGAGCTCTCAAGCGTGTTGTCTCTCAGTCGCTACAGGATAACAGTGAAGGCCTACCGGCAGGGTCGATGTTGATTCGTTATCAATCAACAGACGGCAAGACGGATATGGATAGCTTCAATAACGTTAATAAGTATATTCAAGAGGATGTAACCTCTCATATTGGATTCCCGATTGAAGTTACTCAACGCAGCGTATCCATTCGAAGTGGTGAAGTATCTCCAGAAGATCCGACTAAAGTGGATGCTAGCCGTACGCGTAAGCTAACGTTAGCTGCTTTTGGTGGGTTAAAGGAGCAATCCGAAATAGCAGGCGGCAAATGGTTTGCTGATCGTGCGGAAGCGGACGGAACACTTCAGGCTGTCATGATGGAAGAAGCCATGTTCCGTAATGACCTACATGTCGGGGATGTGTTGCTCTATCCGATATCTGGTGGATTGAATTTGACGCTTAGAGTCCAGATTGTAGGCTCTTTCAAAGCAACAGACGAGAGCAGCCCGTATTGGTACCAAGGATTAGAAGGATTGATGAACAATTTGTATATCGCGGAGCCTGCCCTTCAGGAGGATGTAGCAGGGAAATTGAAAATTCCCTTGCAAATGGCGAGCTGGTATACCGCTTATGATCTACGGGAGATCAAGACGAGTCAGCTTTCTCCGCTCACGAGTAAGCTCAATCGGATTGACATTGAAGTCTACAAAAAGCTGAAGGATACGCATTTAGAGCTTTCCTTCGCTGATATGCTTAGCGATTTCCGTCGCGACAGCATCCAACTTCAAACGATGCTGTTTACTTTAGCCGCACCGATGATTGCAATGGTGTTCTATTTTATTACAATGAACACGCAACAAGCGCTGGAGAAGCAACGTTCCGATATTGCCGTATTGCGAAGTAGAGGAGCGAGTACTAAGCAGATATTCATGCTTTTCCTGCTAGAAGGATCATTCCTCGGAATAATCGCCTTGTTAATCGGTCCATTGTTTGGATGGTTTATGGCCAAAAGTATCGGCTCGGCTACCGGTTTCCTAGAATTCGTTGATCGTAAGGCGATTCCAGTAGGATTCTCAATGGACGGCGTATTAGCTGGAGTGGCAGCGGTCGTCGTGGCCATTGCCGCAACGGTCATCCCGGCCTTAGTTTTTACCCGGACTTCGATCGTCGATTACAAGAGGCAGATGGCAAGAGGAGATCGGAGACCGTTTTGGCAAAAATGGTTTTTGGACGTCATTCTCCTTGGAGTTGCAGGTTATGGCTGGTACATGTTTAATGAACGTCAAATGGTGACGTTCAAGACGGGTATGACAACGGATCAGCTTAATGTACAGCCGTTCTTGTTCTTCGTTCCAGCAATAAGCATCTTCGCAGCGGGGCTTGTATTCTTAAGACTATTTCCGCTTCTGCTTAAGCTGGTTAATGTGATATGGAAAAAGATTTTGCCAGTTCCGTTATATTTGACGCTTATACAGCTGTCGCGATCTTCCAGGTCTTATTATCCGCTTATGATTTTACTTATTCTGACGCTTGGTCTAGGGGTATATAATTCGTCTGCTGCTCGGACAATCGGTCTGAACTCAGATGAGCGAATTATGTACAAATACGGATCGGACGTCATTGTGAAAACCGTATGGGATGCACAGGCGGAATTTAAACAGCCTACTCAATCACAAGGCGGGGGTGGTGGAGGAAGTGGTGGCGGTCAAGGCGGTGGCGGGGGTCAAGGTTCAAATCCGACACCTACTAAGTACAATTACAATGAACCGCCATTTGAGATCTTCCGTACGTTGCCAGGCGTTGAGCATGCTGCTCGTGTTTTACAAACGAAAAGTAGCTTAACGATATCAGGTAAAACAGCTGGTCAGGCGACGATTATGGGGATTGATAACGTCGATTTTGCACGTGTGGGTTGGTTGCGTAAGGATATGTATCAAGTCAATCCGTATAAGGATTTGGCATGGTTAGGCCAAGTGACTGAAGGTGCACTCATCTCTTCTAATGTTGCTAAGAAATTTGATTTGAAACGCGGAGATAAAGTACAGACGGTCATTCAGGAGCAATCGGTAGAGTTTATCATTCTCGATATCGTACCTTATTGGCCGAGTCAGTATCCGGATCAGACGCCATTCCTAATCGCGAATCTAGATTATATCTATGATCAGGTACCGCTTGTTCCTTACGACGTGTGGTTGAAGATGGAACCAGGAGCGAAAACTCCAGATATTATTCCCGTGCTACAAGGCAAGGGAATTGAAATTGCTTCGATTGATAGTATGAGGAGTGAACTCGCTTCGCAAAGTAAGCATCCCGCTAGGGGCGGAGTTTTTGGTATTCTAAGTCTCGGCTTCATTGTTACGATCATAGTTTCCTTGTCGGGTTATGTATTATTCTGGTTCTTCAATCTATCCCGTAGGGTCGTGCAGATCGGGATATTGCGGGCGATGGGCTTATCACGTAAGCAATTGACTGGCATGCTCATGCTAGAGCAGGTATTCACGGCTGGATTATCTATTGGTTTAGGTATCGGAATTGGAAAGCTTACGAGTATTCTGTTCCTTCCATTCTTACAAACGACGGATAATTCAACAAACCAGGTACCGCCATTCCGAGTCGTTTTCGAGGCTGCGGATACGATCAAGTTATATATTGTTGTTGCGGTCATGATGACAATCGGTGTCGCACTTCTCATTACACACATTAGGCGGTTGAAGGTTCATCAAGCTGTAAAACTCGGAGAGGAGCGCTAAATCCATGATCAATTGTGAAGGTCTCGTCAAGATATACAAAGCCGATGATTTGGAGGTTGTTGCTCTTCAGGGGCTTAATTTGTCCGTCAAGTCCGGGGAAATGATGGCTATTATCGGCAATAGCGGAAGCGGGAAATCGACTCTCCTAAATATTTTAGGAGGGCTTGATCGCCCGTCCGCGGGCCAAGTTGAAGTTGGACCTTGGAATTTACTTAAGGTGAACGACGAGGACTTGGTGAAATACAAGCGGGATACGGTAGGATTTATCTGGCAGAACAATGCGAGAAACCTGCTTCCTTTCTTATCTGCTCTTGAAAATGTCGAAATGCCGATGATGTTCTCAGGCAAGCTGGATCGCGAGTATGCTAAACAGCTGCTTGAGTGGGTGGGGTTAAAGGATCGCATGCACAACAAGCTTCAGCAGCTATCAGGCGGTGAACAGCAGCGTGTGGCGATTGCAATCTCCCTTTCTAATCGACCACAGCTTCTGTTAGCCGATGAGCCGACGGGCTCCGTTGATTCTCGTACTTCTGATGTCATTATGGATATTTTCCGTAGATTCAATCGTGAGCTCGGACTTACGATTGTTATTGTTACGCACGATTTGTCCCTCGCTGGTAAAGTGGACCGGGTTGTCGCGATCCGTGATGGTCTGACGAGTACAGAATTTATTAAACGAAATCCGAATCTGGATTTATCTTTGCCTTTGTCCGAGGGACAGTCTGCCGAAGAGATTCATGAAGCGTTTGTCGTTGTAGATCGGGTTGGACGTTTACAAATTCCGAAGGAATATTTGCAGGCATTAACGATTGGCGACAAAGCAACGATGGAATTTGATGGCGACAAGATCGTTATAACGAAACCGAAATCATTAGAGGGGGATCAATCCGCATGAAACAAAGAAGAAACAAAGCCCACAAGTGGGTTATGACTGGCCTTACTTTATCACTATTAGTTCCTACGTTAGCAGCTTGTAGTTCAAACGAGGGTAAGGATGCCGATAATCGCCGTACGCTCCGCATCGGGACGATGTATGGAAGCAAAGCGGATGAAACTTGGTTCCGCCAACAATTTACCGACATGTTTGAATTTACCCATTCGAACATCGATATCGAAGTCGTCCCTGCGATTGATTACAATGAGATGAATTTTGAAGATCAATCGAAAGAACAGGAGCGAGTTGACCCGATTAAGAAAGTAAAAGAAATTATGTCTGGATCCAATCCTGTGGATGTCATGATCATTGATGATACGACTGTATTCAGTCAATTGGTCAACGAGAGCTTATTGAAACAGTTGGATCCTTTGATTAAGGAAGATAAAATTGATGTTAATGAATTCGTACCTACGGTAATTGAAGGGATTAAGGAACAAGGGAATGGATTTATTTATGGTTTAACTCCGATGTTTCGTTCATCAGCTCTTTACTACAACAAGAAGCTATTCTCGAAAGCTGGGGTAGAGATTCCAACCGACGGTATGAGCTGGGATCAAGTGTTTACTTTAGCAAAACGAATGAAATCGGGTAGCGGTAAGGATGCTGTGTTCGGGTTTTCTTTCAACCAATGGGGAGCTGGAGACAATTTCTGGGACGTGCAAAACTTTGCTGCTCCACTCCAGTTAAGAATGTTTGACGAGAAAGGCGAGACCATGACGGTGAACACGCCGAAATGGCAATCCATTTGGGAAACGACAACGGGATTATACAAAGATCATGTCACTCCACATCAAGAGGATATGCAGTATGAGCAACCAGCAGATGGCAAGTATAACCCTTTCCAAGGGCAATTGTTCTTGAATGGAAGAGTCGCGATGACCATTGGAGATTATAGTCTGATCAACCAAATCCAACAAATGAACGATAACAGTGAGAAGCTAAAAATTGAAAAACTGGATTGGGACGTCGTATCCACGCCTTATCATGTTGGCAATGAAGGAGTCGGCGGGAATATGTATTTGAGTCAGCTATCTGCGATCAACGCAACTGCTGCAAATGCCGACGATGCATGGGAGTTTGTTAAATTCATGAACGGCAAAGAGTGGGCAAAGCTGAAGTCTCGCAGCACCTACGAATTATCTGCACGCACAGAGTTTGTTAAAGTAAAAGAAGGAATGTCCTACAATATTGATGCTTTTACGAAGATGAAACCATCGCCAGCATTAAATTCTTCGCTTAAAGATCAAGCCTTATATCAAGAAAAACCGAACCTGAACATGGTTAATGAGCTTGGATCGAGAGCTTATTCCGAAGTCATTCAAGGGAAAAAGTCGGTTAAGGAAGCTCTTGCGCAGTGGGAGACGAAGGGTAACGATCTATTACAGAAAATTAAGACGAATCCGAAGGGCAATATCGAGGGCATCTTCGACGATGTTGGGATGTCTGAAGAAAAGAGAAGAGTCATGGAAGCGGCTGGTGAATCTGTAACAATCATCGACTAACACTTCAAATATCGAAGCGAAAGTAACGGCTTGCCCAGTAGTTTAGGGTAGGTCGTTATTTTTTTCATAATTATGGGGGAATGAGATTCGAAATGGTCTTAGCCGCGCATGCTATGAGCATCTAAATAAAATTGGAGGGAACATTATGAAATGGATATATTGGTCAAGGCTATATGACAGCAAGTTCCAAGCAGGATGCCTGCTCCAACGCATGGAGCATGATAGCTGGGTGTTCGGAGTCGATGTACCACAGGAAATCGAGGTGTTCCGCTCAAGAAAGGGGAAGTATGGCGTACGTTTTTTACCTTGACAACAGTATTGGCAACAAGCCTAATCCTGTGCTAAGCTTGGTGTTAGCACATACAGGATGGGGGAAAGAACTTGCGTAGAATGCCACTATCAGCAGACACTGCTGTTAAGCTAGCGGAATATATGAAAGTGCCACTTGAGCATTTGATGCATATGCCACAGCACATCTTGCTACAGAAGTTAGGGGAGATGGCGAAGACCCAAACGACGGAACAAGAGAAGAACTTGGAAACAGAAGAAAAGAAAAGTGAATAAGTTGTTGACACGGGATAGTTCAATGTAGTATATTATTACTTGTCGCCAATAAGAGCGGCATTGCAAAAAGTGACGCGGGGTGGAGCAGCCCGGTAGCTCGTCGGGCTCATAACCCGAAGGCCGCAGGTTCAAATCCTGCCCCCGCAACCAACCTTTTCTCTGGACCGAGACGGGGGCCTTTAGCTCAGTTGGTTAGAGCGGTCGGCTCATAACCGATTGGTCGGGGGTTCGAGTCCCTCAAGGCCCACCAAGATTTTTTAAGGAAAGATTCATGCAATACATACCCTATTGAACGTGTTCATAGTAACATCGTTCCTCATGCCGGGGTGGCGGAATTGGCAGACGCACAGGACTTAAAATCCTGCGGTAGGTGACTACCGTACCGGTTCGACCCCGGTCCTCGGCACCACATAAGAAATTAATCACCACCCTTTCAATGCTTGGTTAAACAAGCCGTGAAAGGGTGGTTTCTCTTTGTATGATAAAGAATAGAGGTGGTCTTCGAATGAGGACAAGCTTGTTCGCAGAGATAAAAAATGATTGGGGCTCACTGTTGAAGGGGGAGCACGAGAAACCGTATTTTGGAGAGCTCCTTGCTCGTGTAGAAGAGCAGTATAAGGAGCTAACCGTATACCCTCCTCCAATAGATGTCTACCGCGCGCTGGAGTTGACACCGTATGAAAAGGTTAAGGTTGTGATTATTGGACAGGATCCTTATCACGGACCTACCCAAGCCCATGGGCTGAGCTTCTCTGTGCGGCCTGGTGTTAAAGTGCCTCCGTCGCTTCGGAATATTTACAAGGAGCTGCAGGATGATCTAGGTTGTCCAATACCAGGTCACGGTTTCCTTGAGCATTGGTCAAAGCAAGGGGTGCTACTACTGAATAGCGTTCTAACGGTCGTAGAGAGCAAGCCAAACTCGCATCGTAAGATAGGGTGGGAGAGGTTTACGGATAAGGTTATAAGTCTCCTTAACGAGAGAGAGACGCCAGTCGCTTTCGTGCTATGGGGTAAGCATGCGCAGGACAAAGGGAAATATATCGACCAGTCTAAGCATTTTGTGCTCAACTCGGTTCATCCTAGCCCTTTGTCCGCGTATGGAGGTTTCTGGGGAAGTAAACCATTCTCACAATGCAATACATTCCTAAGGGAAAATCACCAAGAAGAAATCGATTGGCGTATCCCGGAATTAGCGATCGAATGATGAAGAGCTCTTACCTTCTAATACGGCTTTGTAGGTAGAGGGAATATAGGTGACTGCTTTTACTTGGCTGATCACTTGAATGTAATTTAGATTTGGATCCGGAAGCAAAACCTTGTATTGGATATGAGCTTCACCTTTAGTGAACTGAATGCCAGTGATTTCAATACCATAGCCAGGATGGGGAACTGTCGCGGAAACTGTCACTTTAGTAACGGCGTCCGATTCTTTATCTAAGATAAGATCCACATCTTTCAGAAGTTGAGATTCCGGGATCGGAGAAGATTTCTTGCTCGCAATGAACTTAACGGTTCTGTTAATCATTGTTGTTGCTTCTTTTTGGGTAACCTTGCTCTTAGGGTTAATCCTTTGCTGGCTATCTGTCGTAATAATCTTGGCGATTAGAAGCTTCTGAATGCTATCCATGTATCCGTCAGAAACTTTGTTGGCATCGGAAACAACTTGAAATATTTCGATCCAAGCATAATCACCCGTATGGCTTAATGCTCCGAATAACCATTTGGCGAATTGCTCTCGTGTAACTTTGGAAGAAGGGTTGATGTCTTTCGAGAGCTCTAGCCCGTTAAATTGAGCAATGATAAAATCATTAGCGTACGAAGCATTATCGTTAACCTTTGTATAATAGTCACTGGCCTTAGGGGCTTTAAAGAAGCGAATGTTATCAATGTTCAAATTCAAGCCCTTTACGATCATGGTTACAGCTGTAGCAACATCTATACTGCTTTTGTAATCATCGTGCTTGCTATCATTTTTAGCTTTATGAGCGTACACAGAACCGCTGATTGCCATACTGAATATCGTAATAAATAACAGAAGCATAAGTGGCTTTTTGAATAAATTCCTCATTATAATTCCTCCATTAATTTTCATCTTTTCCCAATTGGTACCCCTTAGACGTTAAGGATTAAGATAATGTTGCGAAGATTAGTATATGTATTCAAAACAAAATCCCCACCAAGCTCACTAGTGCTTAGTAGGGAAGGGGTAATTATCTCTGTTCGAACTTAAAAAAATTAGCACTAGCATGCTTGTTCAAAATCTAATTAACGTCCACCGGACCGACCACCTGATTGACCGCCAGTACGACCACCAGTACGACCGCCAGAGCGACCGCCAGTACGACCGCCAGTGCGACCGCCAGTACGACCACCAGATTGACCGCCAGAGCGACCGCCAGTACGACCGCCAGAGCGACCACCAGTACGACCGCCAGTACGACCGCCAGTGCGACCACCAGAACGACCACCAGAACGACCGCCAGTACGACCGCCAGTACGACCGCCAGAGCGACCACCAGATCGACCGCCAGAGCGTCCACCTGGACCGCCGAGAGCATTTAATTCGATACTCATTATTAATTCCACCTCCTATTTGTAAGGATGGCTTAGTGTATGAGATATCGAAGAGGATCGAAATGGACAAGTATAGGGTACACTCTAAAAGGGGCTTAGAACAGTATGAAATCGTTTATTCAAACAAATCATCCATCAGCTTTTTGATTTCTCTTTTCCTTATTGTCGTTTCTGAAGGATCCAGTCGAATCTCTCCATTATCAAATAGGATTGAATCTCCGACTTTAGCATCGTGAGGTATTGACTCCCTAGGGAAATCTCTTGTCTCTCCATCAATTTCGATAACGACTATATCATCTTCAAACCGATCAATCACACCGTTTTTCATTATTTCACCTTTAGAAATGAGATTTTTGTGCCGTCGCTAACAGCAGTAACGGTTCCGTTCAGATCCGTTCTATAGGTCGTTACTTTAGCTGTTTTTAACCGATTGAGTATCGTTGCAGCCGGATGACCATAGCTGTTATTTTTGCCTACGCTGATAATAGCATATTTGGGTGCTACGGCTTTAAGGAATGCGGCACTTGTTGATGAAACCGAACCGTGGTGCCCCGCCTTTAAGACATCTGCCTTCAATGTCTCCTTCGCTGCGATCATGTCGTTCTCCGCCTTCTTCTCGGCATCACCTGTGAAGAGGAAGGAGTTAGATCCATAGGCAAGATGAAGTACGGCGCTCCAGTCATTTAAGTCGTCTCCATAGCTTTTGGTTGGTCCAACGAATTTAGCGGTCACTCCCTTCAAGGGAAGTGTAACTCCGGCTTTAGCTTCTTTGATCGTTAACCCTTCTTTTTTCACAGCTAGCAGAAAATCCTTGAACGTGTCGGTAGTGTGGGATACTTTAGGAGCGTATACGGCTTTAACTTTAAATTTCTCGAGAACGGTATCAAGTCCTCCAACGTGATCGGCATCTGGATGAGTCGAGATCAGAATTTCGATATCGTCAACGCCTAATTGTTTAAGGTAATTCACAACGATATCACCTGCATCATTTTTGCCTGCATCGATTAGAATATCGTCTCCAGCTGCCGTCTTGATATAAGTGGCATCTCCTTGCCCGACGTTAAGGAAGTAGACTGAGAGCTTTCCTTTGGCTGGAGCTTTGATTTTATCAGCTTTTAAACTAGAGGTGTCCTTGGCGCTGCTTGAAGTTGAGCTGCTAGAAGAATCTTTGGGTGCCACTTCAGGTGATGCCTTGGGTGTTGTCGTTGTTGTACTGCTGCCATTGTGATAGTGATATTCCCCATCTTTGAGTCCCCATTTCGCACAGTTTGTGCGACAAGTATGACCGCCATTAGCATCAGTTCGTCCTGGATGGGCCATGGATACGTTTGTACTCATTAAAATCATTGAAAATGTAATAAGAGTAAGTCCTATTTTGCGCATGGGAGTGCTTCTCCTCTGTGAAGTAATCATTTAAGTTTACATGGATTAGTAGAAAACTCCAAGGAAATAAATGTTACGGGTTTTTAGTTTTTGGATGTGACGGACTAGCTTTTGTCCACGTTTGGCTCTTTCATAAACCAGGAGATATGAGTGCATCGTTTACAAACTAAGATCGTTGCATTTTTGTTCGCCCAATCCAAGCCGAAAAAGGACAACCCCGTTGTATTGAGCTGTCTGTAATCCTTATCAAATGTGTCATTTTGGCAACAAGGGCAGACGATTGAGGCACCACCAGCAATATATTTCATGAATGTACCCTCCTTAATAGGAATTTAGTTAGGGAGATTGTTCAGGAGAGAAGCAGCTAACCGTGTCTCATCTGTAACGGCCTGATGTAGAACCGCCTTCGTTTCGAATGATAAGGTAAATAATTAAACCTATAACGGGGAAGAAGAGGAGAGCTACAAGAATAAGAAGTGCAAATTCTGTGCTATACCCTTTACGTGAAGCATCTCGATAAGCCCATACGCATATAGCGATGTGAACGACGAATAGTACAATTGCGATGATCACAAAAAAAATAAGAATTAGTCCGAAGCTTTCAGGTAAGAAATCAGGCATCATGGTAAAAACCTCCTTTTCATCATTTTAGCACAGGGAGTGAGGGTGGGGAGGAGGTAGGAGAGAATATGCCAAGCTTGCTTTCTCGTGAAAAAGTTGATAGTTTCTTATTTTAGATATAATGATACTAAAGTGTTAGTGGTAGGAGGGGGGGAAGCTTATGGTTGATGAAAACAAACATGTAGATGGGAAGCATTGTCCCTTATGCGGCTCACATAATCAATGTAGCGTTGAGAGCGGCGATTGCTGGTGCTTTCATAAGAAGGTGCCGCTTGAGCTAAGGGATCGAATTCCTAAAGAGCTACGAGGAAAGGTTTGTTTATGTCGTAAATGCGTTGAACAATTTAATGCACAACAGAGCTGCTGCGATACTGAGTCGGTGTAGTGTTGATTGTTTTCTTGAACATTTTAGAAAATAACAAGGGGTCGTCGTAGCCAACAGAACGTGCGATATCACCAATAGATAGATTGGAGTTCTGCAGAAGCTCGCAGGCTTTCCTCATACGATATGAAATTAAATAATCCTGAATACTCGTATTCATGACTTCTCTAAATAAAGAGCTTAAATAGCTCCGTTGCAATCCTATAAAATGGGCTATAGAGGTAACTGTAATCTTATTAGCATAATTAAGCTCGATAAAATGAACAACCTGAGCGATGTATTTCTCTCTGCTGTTTCCGTTGGCGGTCTCAGTCTGCAAGGCAGGACAATATTGAACGAGCGTAGATAACCAAATGTAGAGGAGCCCGGTTAGCTTAATTTCACGACCATTTTTCATGGCGCTCGATTCAATCATCATATCGATACAATGTTTGTAGAAGTCGTCATCTGGACCGCTGTTAAAGAGGGGTTGTTCATCCCAGAGATTTGCTTGCTTCAGCAATGTTGCGGCTTTGATCCCATTAAATCCGATCCAACAATAGCGCCATGGATTCTCTTCATCTGCTTTGTAATAAGTAACGGTTCCAGGACAGATGAGGAATCCTTGGCCCTTTCCCAGACGATAGGTTTTTCCAGCGATCTCGAAGATCCCTTCCCCGTCTAAGATATAATGAATTTTATAATATTCCCTTACCGCAGGTCCGAAAGAATGACCCCCCGAACATTGCTCCATACCATACTGAATCAAATGAAGATCAAGCTGATGCAGGTTTTGTGGAAGAAATTCAATCATAGGCCGCTCCTAATCGCTTAGACTCAATCGTTTTTCATACATTTTACAGTAAAAACAGATCATTAACATGCTTATTTGACGAATAGTAATCTGACGAAAATAACAGTAATTCATAAGCTTCAACATTTGTTATTGCTGACCACCCAGAATACGATCAATGCTCAGTAGTTCTTCGTCGCTAAAGGCTAGATTGTTCAGAGCCGCCACATTTTCTTCAATCTGACTTACCTTGCTTGCGCCAATAAGAGCAGAGGCTACTTTTCCGCCACGCAGCACCCAAGCAAGTGCCATTTGAGCTAAGCTTTGGCCCCTAGTTGCTGCAAGATCATTCAATTTCTTAACGATAGCGAGCTTGGCATCGGGGATGCTGTCTGAATTAAGAAATCCACTATGACCTGCAACGCGGGAGTCTGAAGGAATTCCATTCAAATATTTATTCGTAAGTACACCCTGAGCCAACGGAACGAACCCAATTGTTCCAACCCCTTCGTTCTCAAGTACATCCTGCAAGCCTTCCTCAATCCATCGCTCTAGCATGGAATAACTCGCCTGATGGATCAGACAAGGCGTGCCTAGACGCTTAAGCTCTTTGATCGCTTTCTCCGCCTCAACCGCTTTATAGTTTGAAATACCAACGTATAAGGCTTTTCCTTGACGGACAATTAAATCTAGCGCAGCCATTGTTTCTTCGATTGGTGTTTCTGGATCTGGACGGTGATGGTAATAAATATCGACATAGTCCAGTCCCATGCGCTGTAAGCTTTGATCTAAGCTTGCGACTAGATACTTTTTAGAGCCAAAATCACCGTAAGGGCCTGGCCACATATCAAAGCCAGCTTTAGTGGAGATAAGCAATTCATCCCGATAGGGGGCGAAATCTTTCCTTAATAACTGACCGAATGATTCCTCGGCTGACCCGTAGGGTGGTCCATAATTGTTAGCGAGATCGAAATGAGTGATGCCAAGGTCAAAAGCTTTGCGTACAATGGCACGGCCGTTCTCGAAGACATCCTGTCCACCAAAGTTGTGCCAAAGTCCCAATGATAGAGCAGGTAGCTTAATACCACTATTTCCACAGCGATTATATTGCATATCGTTATATCTGCTTTCATTTGCCCAATAAGACATTATTATATCCTCCTGCAAAAAAAGTATTGTTTAGTCAATACAATTATGAGGATGTATAGCTCTAAATCATATAGTAGAAAGCGCTATGAATATGGCATAATGCCTGATTTTTTAAGGAGCAGCAGCTTATCGCTAAGACAAGCAAAAATGAAAAGAGAGTGTTGGCGGTAGGAGGGTTCAATGAGAAGCGGGAACTCGGAATGAGAGGTTGATTAGAATTCTCACAAGGGGTTTATATAATGGTTAGAGTTATACATAACCAATTAGAAATCGAGGTGATAGAAATGGGTAAAGTTGCGCTATTAGCCATGTTAATTATGATTCTAAACCCACAGGCAATTGTGACTACAGTTGATAACGTAATAACGATCGATAGGGATAACGTTATTAAAACGATTGTAGTAAATGAATAGTTAACATATGTCTGTTAAATACGAGGAAAAACCCCGCTTGACCAAGTGTGGTCAGGCGGGGTTTACAACTAATTAAGCCGTAATAGGTTGTGATTCTGCTAGTTTGCCTGTTGGTCCCTTTTCTACGATACTTGATTTTTTAAGGAAGAACCCGAGGATTAAAGCAACAATAACGACCACTAACCACATTATAAAAATCATTGTCAATCCGATACCTGCACCAATGACGGCTCCAGCTTGTTCAGCATCATTCGCAGCATCAGAGATAACTCCACCTGCTCCGATAGCGCCAGCAACTCCAACGACAAGCATGGTAAGAGTCCAATATAGCGCGAAGTTTTTAAGTACATTCCATGCGGTTCCGCCTTCTCGTACTTCATTCACTTTTAAGTATCTTTTTGCGAAGTAGACAGGCAATACGATAGGACCGATTAAAAGAGTACCAATTGGCCATCCAATTACATTGTTGCTACGTTTTTTTGCGTCGAAGAATGTCCATGCCGCGAGAATAACCCATAAGATCCAATACCACACAGTTAGTTCCTCCTGATTTTTCCTCGTCGGTTGAGGTAATGGCTATGTAATTTCTGTCGACATTATTTTACATCAAAAGTCCTGATTTGGCGATAGATGGAATTTTTAAACTCTTAACTTGTAGGGTTCATTTTAACTTTATTCCCTTTTGAAAAATAATGATTCTGAAGCGAGGTTATAAATCCTCGCTTTTTAATCTTTCCCAGATGACGTCCCCAGAACTTGCGTTCTAGCGGCAGCATCATGCGGGGGGGTTGTCATAGACCGATTCTGAGGTGCCAGAACAACTGAAAAGGTTTGAATCGAGAATGGTCATGATTCAACCACCATTATTTTAGCAGTGATCATTTGAACCAGGACGAAGAGCACTATTTTAAATTCGTGACATTAGTAACGCAGTAATGGAGCTTGAGGGCAAGATCCTCAGCTCCTATCGCACAACGTATGATGGTCTTCATGTCATTGAAGTGGAGTTCCAGAATAAGGTTCGGAAATAATCGGTAGCACATATTTGAGAAAAAATGTCTCGAGGTATAACGCTATTCTAAGTCATATCTCCTCTAGTTGCTCATCATGGGGAGGAGTTCGGAATTCATTCTCCATTATTTCTTGAAGATTGTCTGACTGTTCGGGGGCATCGGCCATGTCAGCAGCAAGCTCTGCAATTTGTTCTTCATAGGTATGATTTTCAAGATCATCGATGTTTCTTTCGGTCATTGGTAAGCCTCCTAAGTGGGGTTCATTACCAAGTAATTATTCGCTTTAGGATTACTTTTTATTCAGGATATTCAGGGCGTTAATACGTCCGAATACGCCGTGAAGTAGATGACATTAAACAATTAGAAATCCAGGCTAGAAAGATAGCATCGCATATTTCCGAGTGACGAGTATTGGTGAAAAGGTTTAAGCGAAGTTAGTCAGTAGACACATATTGCGCAACAGATGGGAGGGATACACGCATGTCAGCACGAAGAATACTGCATTACCTCTGAAGCAACTTGGATGTTAGATGCACGGGCCAGGTACGCATTCAATAGATTCCTTCCTATGTCTATTTCGTCTGGATGGAATCGTATTTATTTTCTTTTCAGTGTATTGAGCTTGCACAAGACTATTATTTTCATAAACCAAAATAAGTCGCGGTACTCCAAACATAACTCCTTCAAAGGTTAATTTGCTCACATACTCTTTCTTTTCAATTCCAGAAGGGGAGTCAACCCTTATATCATATCCAATGCTTCCCATAACACTTTTGACTTCATCCTTGCTCATACCAACAAACAATTTGGAAGTCTGTTCTTCATGGTATATTGGTTTCCCGTCCAAATACTTGACGTATCTAAAGTAGTCGATTGTTGAGAATATCGACATAAGGATCGCACCCAATAAGAGAAAACAAGAAAGCCCAATTATCCAGTCTTTTAAACTTAATTTTGTTGACGTCTCCAACAAACATACCTCCACGAGATTTTCCTTGTATTTTACACTGATAAACAATGTTAGACAATATTTTCCTAGAATAGTCGAGATAGAAGTTACTGCGTAGTTCGACAATTAAGCGAAGGAGTGAAATCGATGTCTAGTGAGGTAGAGGAAATTAGAAATGAATTATAATCCAAAGTTGCAGTAATTGATAAACGCATCGAACGTAGAAGCAGAGTGACCTTCTTCGATGAAACAAAGCAAGTCGAATTGCTTCACGGAGAAGCGTTAGCTTATGAAAAGGTATTAAAGATGTTGGAGAAGTACTGAACAGCACGACGATCATTGAAAGGAGTCATAGCCTATGAACCAATTAGTATCCCAACAACCTATGACTATCGAAAGTTGAGACAGTGTTAGATTCGGAATGAAATGATGCAATCGTTTTGGTCGAAATGATGACACCTCAATGGTTCGAAGATGATAACGGTCTTTATTGCTTCGATATCGAATGTCCGGGAATTTTTAACGCCAAGGAAGAAGAAGCAGATAGTATTTATCATCTGTTTGGCAATAAATTAGAATGGCTTATGGACTGCACTTTTATTAAAGGCACACAATCCGACAAAGACCTGATCGAACAGAATATGGCGAGGGAGTTCGAACGTACAAGGGAAGAACTAGAACACCACAAGAAAGTCACATTAAGCGCAACGGTGGATAATGAATTACTTCGTACCGAACTAGTAGCAAAGGATAAGGTATTGTCCTTCGGCAAGGAAATTATCGACATAGCGCTCCAAGGCGGCGATGCGGACGGAGGATGTATTCAAGAATTGGGAGTAAAGCACGGTTCACTACTAGAGGATCGTTACGAATCTGCAATACACGGTGAAAAAGGGAGAAGGGAGGGGATAAAACCGGAAACCAATTAGATTCCCGGCTTATAATTATAGAGCGCCACACTCTTGTGCGATTTTGGTGGCTTGCTCACCATGTTCTTCATTTACGATTGCAGTTAATATGATGTCGACTCCAGACACCATTCCTTGTCCGCTGGAACTATAACCACTGGCACTAACGCTAGTCGCAGCTAAAATTCCTGAATCATTATTAAAATTACCGCCAAGTGTAAGAGAACTCAGACTCGGAATATCTCCAGTAATTGAGTTTAATGGACTAGCACCGCCACCAGGATATCCATCGAACCTGTCTATTGCAGAATCAATTACTTCAAACTCGCTCATCATTTTTTCTAAAGCTTTACTGGCTTGCTCTGGGCTATTGAAATAAGCAATAATCGATTTTTCTGCCATAGGTTAATTCTCCTTCTGTGATCTACATCCACCAACTTAGCCTATCCGATTCAACAATCTGTATGCATGAAAACTAAAATGAAAAACCCCGTCCTAGCTGGGGAGCCGGCGGGGGAATCAGGATAGCGCAAATTCGGCTTCGGCAACGGATAAGAGATGCATTGTTATACGACGAACGGATGAAAAGGTTCAAAAGACACCTCTATAGGTTTTATTAATTGACAATTTTAACGACTTAAAGGTACACAAAACACTATATTGGATATGATGTGACACAAAGAATAGCCCCTCAGAACGATGTATACGTTCTAAGGGGCTACTCTTTGCATTCATTAAGCTAACGGGCAGTTTAACGTGACGGTTTTGAAGAACTTTCGATAAATAAAGTAGTAGATGTCCTGGCTTATTTTCAAATCAGGTAGACTCATGATATTAGGTCCTTCAAAGCGGAGGGATGTGCGCCTAACAGGATCGTTGATATAATGAAAACAACTTACTTGATGAAAATGGGGGAATATATTTTGAAGGAAAATGATTACACGAGATTTGTGCCTACAGCCCCCGCTGGCTCTATGCTGTCGTTTTTGGTGCTGGACGATGTTCTAGAGAATAACCTCATGGATTTGGCTTCCGACATTCTAGATAGATACAGTTTTGATAATTTAAACGATAAAAACTATCCTATAATCACGGCAGCGGCTCGTTACGGCAATAAGGCGTTATTTTAAAAATTAATCGCGCTCGGCGCGGATATTAACGCTATGACTCATGTGAAATCTGCTGCCGTCGACAGGGCTCTTGCATTTAATAATGATGAAGGTGTCCGTGCCTTGCTTGAGCTGGGATTTGAGAT
>NZ_JAMZCY010000006.1 GCF_024519285.1 Cohnella sp. WQ 127256
GATGAGATTTCCCAATTCGTAAGACCCCTTGAAGAACACGAGGTTGATAGGCTCGGGGTGGAAGCGCAGCAATGTGTGGAGCTGACGAGTACTAATAGGTCGAGGGCTTATCCTAAGCGAATTGACACTGCAAGACATTTGACACACCACTTCTTTTATATAGCTTTACTTCGCATCCAGTTTTCAAGGCGCAAGCCCTATTTGTACATAAACGGAGTGTTCTCTTTTGAGAATGGCTTCGTTTTTTTGTTTTCACAGCTACCTAATAATATCCTCTTCAAGTAAAATTGCTCTGAAATTCCACAATCTTAAGCGCTAGACAATTACACTCGATGCATACACTACCGTTACTATGCAAAATCAGGTGGTGCTGTGGGTGAGAAATAAGCTGGCGAGATTCATTGTACTATTCCTTGTTTTGGAGTATTTGTTGCTTGGATGCGCTTCACGACAATCTGGTCCGCAATCCCAGCCGCAAAGAAAAAATGAGAATTCAGTACAAGAGATTAGCCATCAAAATAGCCAAGATAAGCTGGTAAACACTAAATCTGACGTACAAAATACTTCCTTAGATGAACGTCCAGTCTCACTTGTGACCTCTACAAGACCTGTGCGCGCTATATATGTAACCTCTCATGTCGCGAATAGCGGACGAATGACGGGACTGATTGATCTAGTGAAGGAAACAGAGCTGAATGCAATGGTATTGGATGTTAACAGCGGAATAACCCTATTTGAACCGGTGCAAACGGGAAACATGGCCGATTATTCGCAGCTTACGTTATCGAACAAACGATCTGCTCAACATTTCCTAGAAGTGATCAATAAACTGAAGCAACAGGATATTTATTTAATTGGACGAATTGTCACGTTCAAAAATCCAGCAGCGACGAATGCAATGCCAGCTTGGGCTATCAAACGCAAGGACGGAAAAATATGGAAAGATCGAAGTGGAACCGCTTGGATAGATCCTTATCGCCAAGAAGCTTGGGCGCATCCACTCGCGCTAGCTGAGAATGCAGCATTAATCGGTTTTGATGAAGTCCAGTTCGATTATGTTCGTTTTCCAGAAAATGCTTCAAAGGTAAACCGAGAAGTGAAATTCGCTAACAGCGAAGGCTGGACGAAGTCGGAAGCCATTCGAAGATTTCTACATCGGGCAAATATAAAATTACACAAATATGGCACAAAGGTGTCTGCGGACGTATTCGGTATGACGGGTTCCTCTAATGATGATATGGGAATTGGGCAGAAGTGGGATGCTATAGTCAAAGAGGTAGATGTCATCTCACCAATGATCTATCCTTCGCACTATTCTAAAGGAATGTGGGGAGTGGATAACCCAGATTTAAGTCCGGGTCCGATTATTAAACGTGCTTTAGAGGATACAGTAAAGCATAATCGGAAGCTGAATGAGCAAGGGATTGCCACAGCGAAAGTGAGACCTTGGATACAGGGATTTACTGCGGGCTGGATACATCCTCATCAGAAATACGGACAAGCACAAATTAATGAACAAATAAGAGCTGCACGAAAAGCTGGTTTTAATTCTTATATGATCTGGAACTCAGCGAATCGATATCCGAATATAGCACCCTGATTTGGATACATGTGGATTATGAAAACGCTTATTTCATGCGGTTTCCAGCGGTTTGGAATGTGCTTGACAGCCTATGATGCCTCTGCTAAGATTGACGATAATCAATCGGAGACAATAGCTGGTGAAGTAACCGGCAGAGGGGGTATTAGCTGTGTGGCAAAATAAATTCGCCAAAGAAGGATTAACTTTTGACGACGTACTACTTGTTCCCCGTAAATCTTCCATTCTTCCACGGGACGTAGATATTTCAACAGTGCTTAGTCCTTCGGTGAAGCTCAATATACCGTTAATCAGTGCGGGAATGGATACGGTCACGGAATCAGCATTGGCGATCGCAATTGCTCGTGAGGGCGGCATTGGCATTATTCACAAGAACATGTCTATTGCTCAGCAAGCTGAGGAAGTGGATCGTGTTAAGCGTTCTGAAAGTGGAGTCATTACGAATCCGTTCTCCTTAACGCCGGATCATCACGTATATGATGCTGAAGAGCTCATGGGAAAATATCGAATTTCAGGTGTACCTATCGTAAATCCGGAAGGTAAGCTGGTCGGTATTTTGACGAATCGTGATCTCCGCTTCGTGCATGATTATTCCATAAAAATTTCTGATGTAATGACACATGAAGATCTAGTTACAGCTCCTGTAGGAACGACATTACAGCAAGCAGAAGGTATTCTGCAGAAACATAAGATCGAGAAACTCCCTCTTGTAGATGATACGAATACACTTAAGGGACTTATTACGATTAAGGATATCGAGAAAGCCATTCAGTTCCCTAATGCAGCTAAGGACAGCCACGGCCGTCTCCTAGTCGGTGCAGCTGTAGGTGTTTCCAAAGATACTTTTGAGCGGGCGGAAGCATTGGTGAATTCAAGCATTGATGTTTTAGTCGTAGATTCAGCACACGGACACCATATTGACATCGTAACGATGGTTCGCAAGCTACGGGACAAATACCCTGAGCTAACAATTGTTGCAGGTAACGTGGCAACAGGGGAAGCGACGCGCGATCTGATCGAAGCTGGCGCATCTGTTGTTAAGGTGGGTATCGGACCAGGATCGATATGTACAACTCGTATTATTGCTGGTATTGGGGTACCTCAAATCACAGCAATCTATGATTGTGCTACTGTTGCACGTGAATACAATATTCCAATCATCGCAGATGGCGGAATCAAGTATTCTGGTGAAGTTGCAAAGGCCATAGCGGCTGGTGCAAGCTGCGTGATGTTAGGTAGCCTATTCGCAGGAACAGAAGAAAGTCCGGGCGAATCGGAAATTTATCAAGGTCGTCGCTACAAGTCCTATCGGGGTATGGGCTCGATTGGGGCAATGAAGGAAGGCAGCAAGGACCGCTATTTCCAGGAGGACGAGAGCAAGCTCGTTCCGGAAGGTATCGAAGGTCGGGTTGCTTACAAAGGTCCTCTTAAGGACACCATTCATCAATTACTTGGTGGACTGCGCTCGGGTATGGGGTATTGCGGAACGGAATCTATCGAGCAATTGAAGAACGATACGCAATTCATTCGTATTACGGGAGCTGGCTTACGTGAGAGCCATCCTCATGATGTGCAAATCACGAAAGAAGCACCGAATTACTCGATGTAAATATCCTGCTTGGATAGATCGTATAGAGGAGCCGAGGGACAGGAAATATCTGACCTCGGCTTTTTCCTTTGCATAGTCGTATGTTACAATAGGACGGAAGTATTTTATCGGAAAAGGGGAGAATGTGTTGAATCGCCATCATCTATTGTTATTGCCTAAATTATCCCTGGCGAAGCGTTTAGTCGCCGTTATCGTTCTCATTAATTTCTTATGTATGTTTGTACTATCCTCCTTTGCTTCAGCAGAGGAAGCCGTTCCAGGAGCTCCCCAATTGAATGCGCAATCTGCCATCTTGATGGATGCCGAGAGTGGACAAATTCTGTATCAATTGAATGCAGATACACCTGCACCACCAGCGAGTATGTCGAAAATGATGACTGAATATTTAGTATCAAGAGCAGTTAAGCAAGGTAAGCTGTCATGGGATGATAAAGTTAAAGTAACGGAGAACGCCGCCAAACAAATCGGCAGTCGGATTTTTCTTGCTGAGGGCGATGAACATACGATCAGAGAATTGTATAAGGCGATGGCTGTAGGTTCGGCTAACGACGCGACAGCTCAATTGGCAATTACGGTTGCTGGATCAGAGGAAGCATTTGCAAATCTGATGAATGAAACCGCAGTTGAGCTTGGCATGACAACTGCACATTTTATTAACTCAACTGGGCTTGATCGCGCGGATATGCCAGAAAAATACCGTCCTACCTCTATCGAGGGGGAAACGGTTATGTCTGCTAAAGATTCGGCTATTCTCGCTTATCATATTTTGAAAGAAGAACCGGAATTTCTAGAAATAGCTAAGATTCCTTCTTACAAGTTCCGCGAGAAAGATAAAGCGCCTATTATTAACGTGAACTGGATGCTGGAAAGCAATAAAGATGTTCCTAGTTTCCGTAAGTTTGCCTATACGGGCGTAGATGGATTGAAAACAGGACACACGAGCAAAGCAGGTAATTGCTTTACTGGGACAGCATTACGAAATGGCACGCGGCTAATTGCAGTGGTCATGGGGGTTCCTGGTGGAGTAAACGACGGTAAACGATTCTTGGAAACAGCGAAGTTATTCGATTATGGATTCAATAATTTTGAGAAAAAGACGATTGTTGATGCAAAATCGGTTGTTCCTGAGCATGAAACCTTGAAGGTTAAGAAAGGTAAATCCACTAAGCTACCAGTCGTAACGGCTTCGGATCTTACTGTATTGATGCCGAAAGGGCAAACTGTAGAAGCGACTGTCCAAGAAGTCATAAGCACTCCTGACCCGCTAGTCGCACCGATTGAACTAGGTGCTAAAGTGGGAACGGTCACTTATAAATACAAAGATCCATCCACCCAAGAAGATAAGACGGTCATAATTGATCTGATTGCTTCTGAGGAAGTGAACAAAGCTAGCTGGTGGAGACTCATGTTCCGTGCGATTGGGAACTTTTTCTCCGGACTGTTTAATGGGATCGTAGATCTTTTCTAAATTCCGACTTAAATAGTTGTCTATTACAGAATCTTCATGTAAAATTTATGTTTAGAATATTCGGGAGGCTTGACTAATGGAAACTGGAACTTCGAGAGTTAAACGCGGTATGGCTGAAATGCAAAAAGGTGGCGTCATCATGGACGTCATGAGTGCCGAGCAAGCTAAAATAGCAGAAGCTGCGGGCGCTACAGCAGTTATGGCATTGGAGAGAGTCCCTTCTGATATTCGTGCAGCAGGTGGAGTAGCACGTATGGCGACTCCTCAGCTCGTTGAAGATGTTATGAAGGTTGTAAGCATACCTGTAATGGCCAAAGCACGGATCGGACATTACGTGGAAGCGAAAGTATTGGAATCGCTTGGCGTCGATTATATCGATGAAAGTGAAGTCCTTACTCCAGCGGATGAAGTGTACCATATCGACAAATCCTTGTTTACGATTCCGTTTGTATGTGGAGCTAAAGATCTTGGAGAAGCGCTGCGCCGTATTCAAGAAGGAGCTTCCATGCTTCGTACGAAAGGTGAGCCAGGGACAGGAAACATCGTTGAAGCGGTTCGTCACATGCGGATCATTACGGGCCAAGTTCGTAGAATTCAAAACCTTTCCAAGGACGAACTGTTCCATGAAGCTAAGGTTCTTGGTGTAAATTATGACTTGCTTCTGAACATTCATAATACCGGTCGTTTGCCAGTCGTTAACTTCGCAGCTGGTGGAGTTGCGACTCCTTCGGATGCTGCATTAATGATGCACTTGGGCGCTGATGGTGTATTCGTTGGATCCGGTATTTTCAAATCCGATAACCCTGAGAAGTTCGCTCGCGCTATCGTTGAAGCAACGACTCATTATGAGGATTATGCTTTGATTGCTCGTGTATCTAAAGATCTGGGTGAGGCGATGAAAGGGATCGATATTTCCAAGATGCCTGCTTCTGAACGGATGCAAGATCGCGGAATCTAAAAATCACTTCCATCGAGCGGCTTCCATTCGGCATACTCTTATGCCGCAGGGGGCCGCTTGAGATATTTATAACTAGTGTGGGGAAGAAGGAACACATATGAACATCGGAGTATTGGCATTGCAAGGAGCAGTTGCTGAGCATATCCGTAGCATCGAGCTTGCCGGCGGACATGGGGTAGCTGTTAAACGGATCGAGCAATTAGCTGAAGTTGACGGCTTAATCATTCCGGGTGGCGAAAGTACGACCATAGGCAAGCTGATGCGTAAATATGGTTTTATTGATGCGATCCGGGAATATGCAGAACAAGGAAAGCCTGTATTCGGAACATGTGCCGGTTTAATCGTATTAGCAGAGCGCCTAGAAGGCTCAGAAGAGCCCCATCTACGCTTAATGGATATGACAGTGGCACGTAATGCTTTTGGACGTCAGCGGGAGAGCTTCGAGACGGACTTGGACGTTCAGGGTATCGATACGCCACTCAAAGCTGTATTCATTCGTGCACCCCTTATTAAAGAAGTGGGTGAGCAGGTAGAGGTTCTATCGGTATATCAAGGGGAAATTGTCACAGCTCGCCAAGGAAACTTGTTAGCCTGTTCCTACCACCCCGAGTTGACGGATGACTATAGATTGCATGAGTTATTTATTCGTATGGCCCAGGAAAGGGGATAAATCATGTTAGACGTTAAACTACTTCGCAATGAGTTTGATACCGTTGCGCAGGCGTTAACTAATCGAAATGCTTCATTAGATTTGATCGCAGCTTTTCCTCAGCTAGACATTAGTCGTCGTGAGAAGCTTACCGAAAGCGAACAGCTGAAGAATCGTCGTAATGTTGTATCTCAAGACGTAGCGAAGCTGAAAAAAAACGGTGAGAATGCCGATGATCTCATAGCTGAAATGCGTAACGTTAATGACCGAATCAAGCTATTGGACGAAGAAGTGCGCGAGATTGAAGCAGAGATGGATGCGCTGCAGTTAGCGATTCCTAATGTGCCGCATGAGAGTGTGCCTGTAGGAGCCTCGGAGGAGGACAATGTCGTTGTACGTACCGTGGGTGTACCCACGACATTCGAATACGATCCGAAGCCTCACTGGGAGCTAGGGAATGATCTCAGCATCCTGGATTTCGAAGCAGCTGCTAAAGTTACGGGGTCGCGGTTTGTTTTCTACAAAGGTTTAGGCGCACGTCTAGAACGGGCTCTAATCAATTTCATGATGGATCTTCACTCGGATCAGCATGGCTATGAAGAGATTCTCCCTCCTTATATCGTTAATCGGGATAGCCTTATTGGCACATCTCAGCTTCCGAAATTTGAAGAGGATTTGTTCAAGATTGAAGGAACGGATTATTTCCTCATTCCGACTGCTGAAGTCCCAGTGACAAACTTCCATCGTGATGAAATATTGTCAGTAGACGCGCTTCCTAAAGCTTTCGTCGCGTTCAGTGCATGTTTCCGTTCTGAGGCAGGCGCATCCGGACGTGATACCCGTGGATTAATTCGTCAGCATCAGTTCAATAAGGTAGAGCTGGTTCAGTTAGTCGCCCCTGACAAATCCTACGAGGTATTAGAGGAATTAACAGGTCATGCTGAGAAAGTGCTTCAGTTGCTTGAATTACCTTACAGAGTGTTGGCACTGTGCACAGGTGACATGGGCTTTGCTTCGGCGAAAACCTACGATCTAGAAGTATGGCTTCCAAGCGCAGGAACGTATCGTGAGATTTCTTCTTGTACTAACTTTGAGGATTTCCAAGCTCGTAGAGCAGGAATTCGTTACCGTCCAGAGAACGGAGCGAAGCCTGAGTTCGTGCATACGCTTAATGGTTCCGGTTTAGCGCTCGGCCGTACGGTTGCAGCTATTATCGAAAATTACCAGCAAGTGGACGGAACGGTCAAAGTGCCAGAAGTGTTGAAGCCTTACATGGGCGGTCTTGAATTTATTGTTCCGCGCAGGGGTTGATATTCCACCAACGACTGTGATATACTAATTTGGCAGTATCGGTCGAGCCTTCACGGGTAAGTCGTCTGCCAGTCGTGGAGAGGTACCGAAGCGGTCATAACGGGGCGGTCTTGAAAACCGTTAGAGTGCAAGCTCACGTGGGTTCGAATCCCACCCTCTCCGCCATACACGAAAAACGAGCCCGATTCCTGAAAAGGAATCGGTTTTTTGCGTATGGCGAATGGGATGAGAACGGGCCGTTAAGCGAACATGCCCTAAGGCATGGTCTTAGGCCCCGGCGTGATAGTCGCATTACTGTAGCCGTGCTTATACGGCTAAGTGCGACGGAGCGAATCCCACCCTCTCCGCCATAACTTTATCATTACGAACCGATTCTGTAACTGGAATCGGTTTTTTTGTTTGCTTGGGATATAGAATCAATCCCGCATAAGATAATGACAATGGGTCAACCTAATGAGGGTGGAGGTGACCATGATGTCAAGCAATGATGAGCTAAACGTTCCGCAGGGTGACTTAGCAGAAGCCTGGCAGCAAACACTGCCGGAGCGCTTAAATGACAGTGACAAAGCCGAGGTAATGGCAGATGCGGTTGATCCCCGCAAGCTTCATGTCCATATTAAAGCTGCAGGTCGGCAGATGATGGAATTTGATTTTGCAGTTCAGTATGTGGATAGTCGAGAAATCGATATTCAGCTCACAGACGTGGAAAGAGATGGACAAACGGTAGATGAACGAAGCGATGTGATTCAGGAATTGATTGTGGACTATCGTCGTCATCTGCATGAAACCGCGCAAGCCTTACATCATTATACCCATTCATAGAAGGAGGGTATGAAATTGTCTGATTCTAATGGCTTTACAGATAAAAATCTGAGTAATGTGGTGGAGGATTTAGCTCAGACTCCAGTAAATTCACACCAAGCTCAGCAAATTCAGCAAGATAAAAATGATCGGCGTCATCAGGATGCATTGAATCACGATAAATCTACAGATCTTAAGCATTTCAAATCTTAAGGGGGCTCACACACGAAATGAGTAAGCCTAAATCGCAGTCTGTACCTCAGCCTGGGGAGCATAGCGCTCGGCATTCGACGGTGGATCAACAACCCGTAGAGCCACTTTCGGGCTCTAAAAAGGTTAAGAATCGAAATCATACGAGGCACAATAACGGAGAAGGTTAACGTGAATTAAGTCCTGGCGATGAGCCGGGGCTTTTTTATTTTTACTAAAATTGATCGATAATTACAGCTGAAACACTGTCAGGACAAGCTTCTCTCGGTTTACTCCCAGTATATACATTGGTATAATGATAGAAACTTAATACAGGAGGACTTGTCTATGACCGATAAGAAAACACTAGCACCGCCAGGCACCGCGAACGTGATCCGCCATCACAAGCAAACCCCCTTCGAAATTGCAAGAAGAGTTATTTTTATTATTATAGGAGCCATTCTCGTTGCTGTATCCTTGGAAATCTTCCTAGTGAATAACTCCATTATTGATGGAGGAGTTACGGGTATCTCCATTATGTCTTATTATTTATCAGGTGTGCCCATCGGTATATTCCTATTTTTCCTCAACCTTCCTTTCCTCATCCTAGGCTACAAAACGATAGGTAAGACATTTGCTTTATCTACTCTCCTCGGCATTATCGTATTATCCATTACAACAACCCTACTTCACCATGTTGAACCTTTTACAGATGATATATTTCTAGCGGCAGTATTCGGAGGTATTTTTCTCGGAGCGGGTACAGGTATCGTTATCCGTGCTGGTGGTTCCTTGGATGGTACAGAAATAGTAGCGATTCTGATTAACCGGAAATCACCCTTTTCCGTAGGACAGACGGTCATGTTTATTAACCTCTTCATCCTCGGAAGTGCGGGCTTTGTGTATAGCTGGGATCGTGCGATGTTCTCTTTGATTGCTTATTATATTGCATTTAAGGTTATTGATCTGACGATCGAAGGTTTTGATGAATCGAAGTCCTGCTGGATCATTAGCGACTTTCACAAGGATATCGGGGAAGCTATCAATGCACGTCTGGGCCGTGGTGTTACTCTGCTTCATGGAGAGGGCGGATACTCAGGTGATCAGAAGAAAGTCATTTTCTGCGTCATTACTCGTTTGGAAGAAGCGAAGTTAAAGACGATTGTGAATGAAATCGATTCGGGGGCTTTCTTGGCAGTAGGCAATATCCACGATGTAAAAGGTGGAAGATTTAAGAAGAAAGACATTCATTAACATTAATGACGAGCGTTTACGGTTTTTAGCATAAATTTAACAAGGAAAGTCTTTTCGCGAGTGCGAAATTGATATACAATGGACTTTGTTTGATTTTCAATTGTAACATTATTCGGAAGGGGTTTTTGCATTTTGTTTAAGGGGAAATTGAGTTTTGTTATTTTGGCGATCTTGTTGACGGTTTCGGTCGTGCTTAGCGGTTGTACCAAAGAAAAGTCACCTAAAGATGCGCTACAATCGTCCATGTCGAAATCAGCGGATATTAAATCGTATAACTTTTCCGGGAGCATGAAGTTTGAAGATTTTAACTTTCCCGATGATGAAATGAGTGCTAGCGAAGCGGCAGCAGTCGTTAATCTTCTGAAAAGTGCTGAGCTGAGCTGGACAGGTGGATATCGTGCAGACCCAATGATGATGGAAGTTAACCTACAGTTGGCTCTAAAGGGCGATCTTGCGATTAATTTCAACATTCCAGTGCTTATGACGGAGAAGAAGGTTTGGGTTAAAATCCCTAACATTCCAATGCTGCCTATTCCAGAAGATATGGTTGGTAAATTCATTGAGCTAGATCTTGAAGAGCTTGCTAAGGAATCCGGTCAAACGATTCCAAGCATAGACCCAGGCAAGTCTCAGAAGTTTTCTAATGATGTAATGGGAATTTTGTTTAAGCACGTTGAGGAAGAGTCCTATTTGAAAGAGATTAAAGTTAAAGATGCGGGTCTACCAGCTGATGTTGATGTGAAGAAAGTTGTACAGTTCCACATGGACCAAACTCAAATCGAGCCATTGGTTAACACGATTGTGGATAAGATTGCTCCTGAACTTATTGATCTTCTGTTGAACAGTCAAGAATATCAAGACCTCCTTCAATTGAAGAAGGAAGACTTGGAAGAAGCTAAGAAATCACTTTCCGAATTGAAGGATACGGAAATTACGGAAGCATTAGCGGAAATGAAAAAAGAGCTTAAATCGCTCGATATTACCTCCAATATCGGTATAGATAAGAAGGAATATCCGGTTTATACAGATGCGAAGATTAGCGCTGCTATTGAATCCGAAGAATTGACTGGAAGCCTGGGTATTAAAGTGGTTACTCAGATGACAGGAATTAACGGCGATGTGAAGTTTGAGAACAGCGAACCTAAAGGCGATGACGTGATTACAATGGACCAACTGCAAGAGCAGCTGGGTGGCTTGTATGGCGACATGGGTGCAGATAGCCTGTAAGTAATCGTTTGTGAATACCCCCCTGCCTTTGGCAGGGGGGTATTTGTTGTAATAATGATAGGGACTCACCCTAAAGTTTACCTAAATATTGGAACCTATACTCATTCTTATCCGTAATCGTAAGGTAAAGCTTTGTATAGTTCATATTAGGAAGGGTTAGGTGGAGAGATCGTATGGCAAGTAATCTATTGAAGAAACCGCTTATGTTGGTGTTAGTGGCGCTGCTCGGACTTACATTGCTTCTACCTGCTGCACAAGCAGCGCCGGTGGTAGCGACAGGGACACAGATTGTCCAGAACGTACACATCGATAAGCTGAAGGAATTAGGGTATGTCGACGGTACGGTGGATGGAATGAATGAACCAGCATCGTCAATTACCCGGGGACAAGCCGCAATTATTCTCCAGAGGATGCTTGAGCTGCCAGCGGTAGAAGGGGCACTAAGCTTTACTGATTTGAAGCAGGGCTTACCCGAGACGTTAGCGGTTAATGCTTTGAAGGAGAAAGGGGTAGTCAGTGGCAGTGGAGGAAAGTTTGCCCCAAACATTTCGCTGACACATGAGCAAATGGCTTCGCTTATCGTGAGAGTGTTCCAATTCCAGGACAACGGTATTCAAGATACCTATTCGGATGCGGATAAGATTGCGAAGGTTCATCGCACCGACGCTGAACGGTTGAGACAGCATTTTATCGTAGAAGGAATGCAGTTCAACCCGAAGAAGGCGGTTAGTCATGCGGAATTCGCTCAAGCGCTGTACCGAGCGTTAAACCTTGATGTAGCGGGTGAAGGGACGATTCCACTAGAAAACTTTTTCCGCCAGCCTTCCGAATTCGGATTTCAGCCCTCCCCCGATGGGAAATATTTGGCTTCGGTTAAACCATCGAACAATCGCCTGAATATTTTCGTGAAGAAGGTAGGGGAGAAGGAAGCGGTACAAGTAACGAATGCTACGGATCGGGATATTTATAATTTTGGCTGGGCGAACGACTCCAAGCTCGTTTATCTACTCGATAGTGGTGGAGACGAAAATTATCATCTCTACAGCGTAAATGTAGATGGAACGGACAATAAGGATATTACTCCTTATCCGAAGGTAAGGGCAATGCCGATTGATCTTCTTGAAGACGTTTCAGATGAAATTCTAGTGGGGCTCAATAAGAGAGATCCACAGGTGTTCGATGTGTATCGGCTTAATCTGAACAGCGGGAAGCTAGACCTCGCTGCAGAAAATCCAGGGAACATATCTGGTTGGATGACAGACAACGATGGGAAAATTCGAATTGCGATTGCGGGTGATGGCACCGTATCGAGTTTGCTCTATCGTTCCGCGGATGACAAGCCGTTCGAGGCGTTGCTAACGACGAAGATGGATGAGACATTCTCTCCGCTCATGTTTACATCCGACAACAAGCAATTGTACGCGATATCGAATATTGGCCGTGATAAGGCAGCACTCGTGCGTTTCGATCTGGCATCGAAAAAGGTCGTTGAAACGATATACGAGCGTGAAGATTCAGATGTACTGGGCTTCCTACCGAATTCGGAGAAGAAAACAGTAGCTGCGGCTGTCTATGAAACGGACAAGCAAGGTCTCTATTTCCTCGATAAGGACATGGAGAAGGAGTATCGGCTGCTTGAGAGCAAATTGCCTGGCTATAATATTTCCGTATTAGGTGAAGATGAAAAGACAGGTCAGGTCATGCTCTTCGCGAATAACGACCGGAGCTATGGAACGTATTACAACTACAACAGTAAAAGCGGGGAGCTACAAGTGTTAGCAGAAATCGCCCCGTGGCTTAAGGAGGATCAACTGGCAGAAATGAAGCCGGTTTCCTATAAGAGCCGAGATGGCTTGACCCTTCATGGTTACTTAACGTTGCCTAAGGGCGCTGATCCGAAGAATCTCCCGGTGATAATAAACCCACACGGAGGGCCATGGGCACGAGATTCGTGGGGCTTTAATCCAGAGGTACAATTCTTGGCAAACCGTGGATATGCGGTTCTCCAAGTTAACTTCCGTGGGTCCACAGGGTACGGTAAGGCGTTCCTAGAAGCAGGCAACAAAGAGTGGGGCAAGGCGATGCAGAACGACTTATCGGACGGTGTAGAATGGCTCATTAAGGAAGGAATTGCTGATCCTAAGCGTGTAGGAATCTATGGTGGTTCCTATGGTGGTTATGCAACACTGGCGGGTCTGACCTTCACACCGGAGCTGTACGCGGCTGGAGTCGACTATGTTGGAGTATCGAACCTGCTCACGTTTATGGATACGATTCCGCCTTATTGGGAGTCGATGAGAGCTATGTTTTACGAACGCGTAGGGGATCCAGTGAAAGACAAGGAGATGCTCACAGCTACCTCCCCGATCTTCCACGCAGATCAAATACAGGACCCTCTGTTCGTCGTTCAGGGAGCCAATGATCCACGTGTTAACCAAGCGGAGTCCGATCAGATTGTAGAGGCGCTCCGAACACGAGGCATTGATGTTCCATATATGCTGAAGCAGAATGAAGGGCATGGATTTGCGAATATGGAAAATCAGCTCGATTTCTACAGGGCTATGGAGAAATTCCTTCAACGCCATCTGAAGCAGCAATAATAGGTTAATTAGCTAAGTTGAAATAGCCGATCAGAGTTCCCCAGTGATGGGAGTCTGATCGGCTATTTGTATGGAGTTTTTATTAGAACCGGACTAAGCCGTTATCCGTATTCCATTCGACTTGTCTTAAGATTCTAATCGCTTCTGCACCTTTATTATCCGCTAAAGCTTCATACAAGACTTCGAACAGCTGAATACCCGTGTAAGGACGATTAGATCGGGAGTACATTCTCTCATGCATAATGAACATGAGGATCTTATCCTTCACGGAATCGAACATTCGCAGCATGACTGTATTGGAGCTTGCATTTCATGTCCTCCTCAGGTGAATAGGGTGGTCTATGCGGCTACCCTAGGGGTTACTTATTGTTAATTTCAACAGTATAAAGACGATTTGTTCGGCTACTATTAACGGAATGTAAAAAAAGAAACCCTCTCTTGGTAGAGAGGGCGTGGGGATGATCGTGTTAAACTTCGAGTTGAGGGGGAATTTATCGATTATTTCTTTTTGCTCGGGGTGAGGTTTGTGTTATAATATTCTTTACTATGGCTCCGTAGCTCAGCGGATAGAGCGACGGTTTCCTAAACCGCAGGTCGGAGGTTCAAGTCCTCTCGGGGCCGCCACGTTGTTACTTTTCCGTTATATCAACGGTTATCAGCGTTGAATGTAACGCTAACCATATCCGTAAGGCATACGGTTTGTAGCGTGCTAAACGTATGAACGCCGGTCATTATTATGCGAACCTCCTACGATTATTTCGGGGAGGTTTTTCGTATGGACCCGCGTAAAGGGAAATCAGCAGTTAAAGGTAATCGCGAGAGGACGCCAAAGGATAAGTTTCACATTGGCGGTATTTTACGGAGTGGCTCGCGGAGTATGGCAGTATAACGAATATTGACGAGGTTTCCGCGACTGTTCTACGGGATTACGTTAATTACATGTCGCACAAGACGAAGTTTAGCGAGGTACCGGAGCGAACAGTCGCAGGTGTAACGCTGGCGCCTTATACAATCGCGTTGCGGCTTCGAACGTTGCGAACGATATTTAATTTCCTTGCGCCGGATCAGGTGCCGGAAAACGGTATTTAATTATGCCTTTATCAGTTCCTTTAAAGCATTTGTATTATTACTTGTCAAAACGGGAATTAATTCAGTTATTTTTTCGATATCCCAGTCCCACCACTTAATAGTATTGAGAAGATCAATCGTTTCCTCGTCAAATCTATAACGAATTAATTTAGCTGGATTCCCCCCTACTATTGAGAAAGGTGGAACATCTTTGGTTACAACAGCATTTGTTGCGATTATAGCACCATCACCCACATTAACCCCAGGCATAATTGTAGCATTATAGCCTATCCAAACATCATTTCCTATAACTGTATCACCTTTGAATCCACCACTTAAATTCTTTAAACCCACTTCCCAACCTTCACCAAACGCCCCAAAAGGAAAAGTTGTAAAAGAGTTTGTATTATGATTTGCACCATTCATAATAAATTTGGCGTTGGATGCAATAGCACAAAACTTACCGATTTTTAGTTTATCCCCTATAAAGTCAAAATGATAAAGAACGTTTTTCTCAAAATCTAAAGGATTATTATTATCGTCATAATAAGTATAATCCCCAATTTCAATATTTGGATTAACCACTACATTTTTCAAAAAACATAGGCTTCGGATATTTTTCATTGGGAAAACACTTTTTATATCTGGACCACTCATTTAGCGACACTCCTAAAAAATATTATCATTACTTCATTAACTACCCTTTCCATTTCATAATAACATTTCTTCTTTAACTATTCTGCCAGTTAGCTTAATGGAGATCGAGTTCTTTTTGCATGGTATGAGGGTCTTGGGGAAGTTCCTTGTGGGCGAGGTTGTCCATCTGTTGCCCATAGGACAACAGAAGAACAGCAAAGACAGCCAAATGTCGGATGTAGTAGAATGTACAGTGCATTTTGCAATATGACATGCTATACTGGTCTCAAATATTATCCATATAATGTGGGTTTTTTTGTAAATTATTTGTAAATTGAGCATATATAAGGAGTTTATCTTTCATGGATTCGGAACTAACAACTCACCGCCTCTTATACCCAGATGGAAGGACAAAATACGAGGGGGGTTGGAAGAATAACCAAGAGAACGGTATTGGCCGACTCTACTATGATAACGGAAACTTGAATTACGAGGGGCAATGGCTAAACGGGCGTATGCAGGGGACGGGTCAATGGTATCGGTCGAACGGAAAACTGCAATATGAAGGCCAGTTTCTAGATAATCTCCCTCATGGGCATATTATTGAATATCGCGAAACCGGGGAACGACTGTACGAAGGAGCGATCCAGCTCGGCATCTTAAACGGATACGGAACAATTTATTACGATACGGGAGTCATATGCTACGAGGGTATGTTTAGTAACGGCATGATGAACGGAACAGGTAAATCCTATGATCGAAGCGGAAGTTTAGTGTTCGAGGGCCCCTACAAAAATGGGAAAATAAATGGTTCGGGAGCGAAAATAAAGCGGATCTTCTCGGCTTTAGCCATTCTCTTTATCGTCATCACATTAAGCTACAAATATTATCCCGATATCAAGGGTGCATTTAGTAAAGTCATAGTTAATCAAGATGATTCCCACAAAGCGATCCGCGCCGCCAAAAAGATCATGGAACAAAATCTGGCGAGTCCCTCATCGGCGAAGTGGGTATCCAGCGATATTGTCGATCAGAACGAACCTTACTTTATGGTTCACCTTGTTGTCGATGCGAACAACAGCTTCGGCGTGTCGGTTCGGACGAGCATGCTCGTATCCGTAACGATGGGTTCGGGCAACCAATATACATATAATCCGCTCACTTCCGTGACGGAGTCCAGTGATCCTCCGCAAGACTTTGAGATTATGATAATGAAACAACTTAACGGCTGGCCGGGATCGGTCAACTTAAAGGACAACCCCAATACCCAAGAAGCTATGCAATCGGATATAGAAATAGAAATGAATAAGACCCCGGAAAAGAACGACACTAGCACTATCATTACTAATGAAGTAAGTGCGACGAGTGAAACTAGCATCCCCTTGGGGGATTCGCTTGTACGCGGCAAGGCTGGATCGTTGGCTGTGGTAGATTGGAAGCGATTCGACGACCCTGACGTCGTACTGCCGCTCACTTTCGGCGATACACAGTTGGAACTGGTCATCGGGATGGATCACCCCAACGGGATGAAAAAGCTCATCCGAAATCCCCAAGATGGTACGAAAAGGCCGTTAGATTTTAATTTACCGGGAAATGGCTTCGATGAGTACGGCACACTCATGGACGATTATCGCGTACAAGCGGGAACCTTCGACTTCGACCGCGACGGCGTGGATGAGTTGTGGATTGCTAGCGGCAATTTAATGACCGAAGCTACCATCATGGTATATGCCTATAAAGAAGGAAGTCTGAAAGCCGACGTTCCATTTGAAGAGATACTCGTAGCGGACGGACAAATCGCCTTTATTCTCGAGGATAACCAAGTTCAGGTTCCAATCGGTTCTTCCGGTGTGGATCATGCCTATGCGTATACGAATCATAAATTTATAGAAGTCGTTAACTAGAATTGAAAATGGCTGATTTCATAAAGGCTCAGCCGAGGTCGGAGGTTCGAGTCCTCTTAGGGCCACCATACGCAAAGAGTAGAAGAACCGTGCTGTTATTGCGGTTCTTTTTGTTTATTTATAATCCCTTGCATAAGAACTTATGTTCCCGTTATAATAAGAACAAACGTTCCTATTATGGAGGGGTTTTATGATGAGTAACGGAGCAAACACATCCATCGAGAAGTGTATCGGTCGCAAGGTCGATCTCATTTATGTAGATACTAGCGGTAAATTTTCGCAACGCCGCGTAAACCTATTCGCAGTCCGTGACGGTAAAGCTCGCGTGTTCGATGTTCAAAAACGCGGTTTCCGTACTCTAATTGTTGATCGGATACTTGCAGTGGAGATGGTACTATGACGAATAAGACGAGTAGTATTGAATGCCCAGAAATCAATGTACAGGAGTGGGAAGCGATTATGCGCGTGTTGATGGAATCGTTCGGTAAGCGGACAATGGCGCAATTTTTCCTCTATCACCCTTATGAAGACTGCGCGGTCATTGGCATCGTCGATCGCGTTGACGGATATACACGCACGTTTAGCGTGGATGGGGAACGTTTTAATATTGCGGATATTATCGGAGCGGAAACGCTATAGATCATCATATGATGAGTAAGTGGGGCAGTATTTACACATGGAACTAATCTGATACTAATAAATGATTTCTGACAATATGAAATGGAGTATTCTGATTTATATAGACGACACTTGTGGATTTCATTAGAATATGTCCAAAGTTCCTTTATACAGAAGGTAGGGCATCCAATGAATGCATTAGAGAGCGGCTGGCCAGTATTAGAAGGCAACATAGAGGTTGTACCCGAGGAGGTAGGACTGGACTCGCGCCAGTTGAGTAAGTTAGATCATCATTTTCAAGAATTAATGTCCCATAATAAACTTCAAGGAGCAAGTTACCTGGTCGCTCGCAACGGTAAAGTAGTAGCGTGGAAATCGATGGGACCGCTTCATGGAAGTACGAACGAGGGGCAATTGCAGCCGGACTCCTTACGTAAGCTCTCTTCCATCACGAAGGCGTTCACAAGCGTCTCTATCGTTAAGCTGATCGAGGATGGTAAGCTCTATATTGATCAGCCGGTGGCGTCAATATTGGAAGAGTTCAATAATCCAATGCATCAAGAGATTAATCTGTTTCACTTGTTGACTCATACTTCGGGAATCCTACCTGTTACGGGCTATTATAATGAACCCTATCCACGGGAGTGGTGGGGAGCCGGAGGTACGGACAATTGGATCCGTAAAGTGTTACAGGGACCGTTAGTATGCCAACCGGGGGAAGCCTATAATTATTCCACGGTAGGTTTCGCACTGCTGGGTGAAATTATTGCCCGAACATCTCGTAAGAAGTATGAAGAGTATGTCATCGAAAATATTTTACAACCTCTTGGAATGGAACGCACCTTCTTCGATATACCGGAACATCTCCTATCAGAAGTATGTACAGTTGACGAATATGATAGGGAGAAGATGAGAGGGCAGGAAGATGACTCAAGAAGGCCTCCACGATCGGACAGTGGGCTCTATTCTACCCTAAATGACATGTGGAAATTCGGACAAATGCTGCTAGACGGTGGAGCTTTCCGAGATCAACGCATTCTTGGAAGAAGGTCAGTTGAACTACTGACAAGTCGTCATCTATTCCATGTTCCTGCTTACCATTGGGGTGGCAAGATCAAAGACAAGGGCCATGCACTAGGACTCGATCTCGCTATAGATCATCTATCTTTTGAAACGCAGGGGACATTCCAGTTAGAGGGGGCGGGAAGATCGGCATTTTTCGTTGATCCAAAGGAAAAGCTAGTCGTCGTTTTCTTCGTGCCCTCCATCTATTCCTGGGTGCCTTTGTCCGTACTCGGAACGAAACAAATAATCTGGTCGAGCCTAGTCTGAAATAAGGAGCCATTATTACGCCATATTAGAAGAACATTGGGTATAGTTAATCGTTCAGATAACCCTCCTGACTGTCCATCTCATTTGTGATATGCTAACATCAGTTGTGTTTCCGGAAATTAGCGGGGTGGTGTGAAGATGGCTACCAATATTCATGATGTGGCTAAGGCCGCGGGTGTATCTGTTGCAACCGTATCAAAGGTGTTGAATGGATATACGACGGTTAATGCGAATACGAAAGAAAGAGTGCTGCAAATTGTGAAAGAGTTGCAGTTCTATCCGAATTCTGCGGCCCGTTCCTTGGTCGGACGACGTTCGATGACGATCGGGATATTTTTGACGACAGGACTGGCACATCCGTTCTTCACCCAGATTCTATCCGGTATGGAGCAAGCGCTAAAGTCCCTTGGCTATGATCTCATTTACTTGGCCCAAATGTCTCGTGCTAAGGAATATAGCTTCGTCCACCATTGCCACAGTCGCAATGTTGAAGGGGTCGTTGTATTTGGCTTTCAACAGGAGGAAATGAGCTTCGACGAACTCATTGAGTCGGGTATTCCAACTTTATTTATTGATTTGGATATTAAAAAAGGACGCGCAGGTTATATAAGCTCGGATAACCACGAGGCTGTGGAGCGCGCTATTCGTTATTTGATAGATTTGAATCATCATAGAATCTCATTCTTGTCAGGTAACAAGGATTCCTATGCGAATAGACAACGTCTAGAAGGCTATCGATCCGGGTTGGCAGAGGCGGAAATTCCTTATCGTGAAGATTATGTATCAGAAGGGGATTTCACTCGTGAGATGGGATACCAAGCCATGAACAAGCTTCTAGCGCTTGCTGAGCCGCCAACAGCGGTAGTCTGCTGCTCAGATATGAGCGCGGTTGGAGCGATGGAGGCCATTCAAGATGCTGGATTATCGGTGCCAGAGGATATTTCGTTGATCGGCTTCGATGATATCGAGATTGCAAGTAACATCAGACCTGCTCTCACCACGACCCGTCAGGATATGATAACGATTGGAAGACGATCGATAGAGTTACTAGACGAGCTCATTAAGGATAAGGAGCTTCCGCCTCCGGAAGTGATTATTCCAACAGAGCTCATTATTCGGAAATCCACTGGACCTGCAAAAGGATAAATAAAAGGGTGATCCCAGAAGCCATTCGCGGCTCGTGGAATCACCCTTTCTTATGTCTGATTAGATTAGGCTTCTTCGCGTAATTCCTCAAGTAGATTCGCTTTTTCCATCCGTCTGAGCGGACCCTGTACAGAGAACAATCCAATAAACAGCGCGGCACCACATGCGATCAGAGAAGCCCCCCAAGGGAATTCAAATGGGAATCCCTGAACATTGGACAGCTGTTGATAGAGCACATAACTAAAACCAACGCCAAGCAGAATGCCCCAGAAGCTACCGATGACACCGAACCATACCCCTTCTGCGGAAGCCATTCGGCGGATTTGCCCCATTGTCATCCCCACAGCCTGCAGTAATCCAATCTCCCTGCGCCGTAGTAACAGGTTGGTTTGCACGGTGTTAATAATATTCAAGCTCCCGATCACCCCAATAATAACGAGGAAGCTGTAGACGAATATTTGCATCTGGATGTTGAAATTACGATTTTCCTTCTGGGACGCGGCGTAATCGATGAACTGGCTATCGGGATGATTACGTGCGACTTCCTGGAGCTTTAGTCGAATCGGCTCCGGATCGGCGCCATCCTTAAGTGCGACCTCAAGTCCGATACGCGCCGTTCCATAGGTGTTCGTGGACTCGTTCTGAGGGAGTGCCTCAAATAATTTCGCGTACGTTGGCTTTGATGTGATGATGATCAAGGTATTTTCTTGATAAGGAGAGTCAAAGGGAGACTGCGTCAAAATTCCCGTGACGGTAACTTCCTGAATCTGCTCCACATTCTCCCCATCTCCCATGTCCAACGTCAGTTTATCCCCAACACTGTAGCGGGTTAATGGCATAATCTCTTTTTTTCCATCAACGGTCATAGGTTTTACCGTCTGTATAAGGAGCACGCCATTGTCGGCCAATTCCTCGGAATTTATATTACCTGATTTTAAATATTTCGATGCCTCGTGTAATTTCGCATCATCGTATAAACGGATGTCAGAGTAGATGATTTTATTGTTATTTCCATCCGATTGCATGGGTTCGAAGAGGATCCCTGTCTTCTTCTCGAAATGACCGTTGACCACCTCTTCAGGAACCTGAACCATAGCTCCCAGCCCATAATAATTGCCATAAACGCCATAGACACCAGGTAGCTCCGCAATTTGATCCATCACGTCGTCGGAGATGAAGTCAATGCCTTGTTGTGGCTTAGCGATATCTTCTGAGTAGCTGGATCGGAGCATGAAAGCAATACGGTCATCCTCATTGGTTGTTGTCGTCATGTTTAATGCTTGCTGGGTAAAATAATGGAACACGATAAAAAGCATAATACTAATGACGATAGAGAACGTTGTAATTCGGAATTTAGTCCGATTACGGCGAATATTTTTTGAAGCCATCTGACCTTCGATTCCAATCAGGTTAAGAAGCGATGGGATACGTATGCGTCGATACGATTCTCGGACGATACTACCGGCACCCTTCGCAGCCTCCACCGGGGACACACGCGATGCTTTGCGTGCGGGGAGCCAAGCGGCTAAATATACAGCGATGAATCCAATGACGAAGCTTCCGCCTATGATCCACCAATGGAACGTTAATTCGAACGTTTCCATCATCATGATTTTCAGTCCGCTCTTGGCCATGAGCCACAGAGAAAACCATAGACCGAACCATCCAACTAGCAAGCCTAGAGGCACGCCAATAGCGGATAGTACCGTTGCTTCGCGGAATACCAGATTGCGAATTTGTGCAGGAGATGCACCTAACGTACGCAGCAGTCCGAATTGTCGGATCCTCTCCAATACAGCAATATGGAATGCGTTGTAGATTACGGCAACAGTGGATAGTACGACTAGACCAACTAATGTACCGAAGATGATTGCCAATACTTGATTAAGTCCGTTATCGGCGGACTCCCCCATGAGTGCTAATAATTGATGGTTGGTAAACATTTTATTTTCACTAAGTTTAGTAAAAGCTTCAATCTGTTTATTAATATCAACGCCAGGCTTCAAGGTGAGGAACAATTGAGCCTTAGAAGTGATCGTTACATTTGGAGCATCTGTGAATGTGAATGCTTGGGAGAAGTATTTGATCTGACTTCCTTTTTGATTATTCAACACGCCAACAATTTGATAATTATGAGGTTGTCCATCTGGATTGTTCAATTGTACGGATCCGTTTAGCTTCGGTGATCCAGGTAGCTGTTCAAGGAGCCATTGTTCAACGACAAGTTCATCAGCCGATGACGGCAGTCGACCTTCATAAAGGTGTACAGGAAGGAGCTTATAGCCATCTTCGTCTGCTGAGCTTACCTGAACGGTAATATTGTTCTTCAGTGGAGTGGTCTTCTCACCCACACGAAGCACGCCTAATTGGTCTACTAGCACATGCTTCTTGAGTGTCTCGTATAATTCGGGTGTCGGCTTCTCATAACCAAAATAAAAAGAGCCATCCTCATACTTGGTATTCATAAGCAAGTTATCCTTCAACGCTTGCCCCATTGTGCCAAGTGCACTAATTAAGGCTACGGACAAAATGATGCCCACTATGGTGAGTATGGACCGCTTGCGTTGCTGTTTCAGATATCGCCCTGCCATTGCGCCATAGCTTCTCATACGCCCCTCCCGTGGCTGCTCGTATCACTAATAAGCTTGCCATCTTGTAGCTTCAGGACGCGATCCGCTTCAGCGGCTACATTCATATCATGGGTTATAACAATAACGGTTTGATGATACTGATTTACAGCAAGCTTTAATAGCTCGATCACTTCCCGACCGTTCGCGCTGTCGAGGTTACCTGTTGGTTCATCAGCTAGAACAATGGCTGGACGGTAAGCTAATGCCCGGCCTATCGCAACCCGCTGCTGCTGTCCTCCAGATAGCTCTGAGGGTAAGTGCTTCCGACGATCATGTAGGCCAAGAGTATGAATAAGGTCACTGATGTAAGCTTTATCAGGTTGACGATGATCGAGTAACATGGGCAATTGGATGTTCTCTTCCACATTCAGAACGGGAATAAGATTATAGGATTGGAAAATAAAACCGATCTTCCGGCGACGGAATACCGCACGATCCTTCTCCTTAAGCGCATATAGATTCTCTCCATCGATATGAACATAACCGTCACTCGGCTTATCGAGTCCACCAAGCATATGAAGCAATGTGCTTTTACCAGAGCCGCTCGCTCCGACAACCGCAACGAATTCTCCTTGCTTAATAGCAAAGGAAACATCGCGGAGCGCGCTCACCTGTGTTGTTCCTTTGCCGTAAAACTTATTTAATCCATCTACGTTAATAACATCCATGTAGGTCTCATCCTCCGGTAATTGAATTCGTGAGAGACGGAGTGAAACGATCCCCGCTCTCTATTGCACTGAACCCAGTATATCGTGGCAATCTTACAGGATAGTGGGTTCTCCGCTTACAGTTTTGTAAGCTTCGTCGAATTCGCTGAGAATGGATGGTGGGGTAACGCAATATTGAATATTGTTCCTCCGGATGGATTGGGTAATACAGACAGCACTCCTCCATGCTTCTCTACAATGGATTTGGCCAGCGGTAAACCGAGACCGACCCCACTGCCTTCCGAAGAGCTGCGATAAAATTTCTTGAAAATATGGGGAAGGTGCTGTGCTGCGATGCCAGGTCCTTGATCCTTGATCTGCAAACGTATGAATACAGGGGTATTCTCCAAGGAAACGGCAACAGTACTGCCACTAGGACTATGCTCGATGGCATTCTTGAGTAAATTCATGAAAGCCTCCGCCAGCCAATGGGAGTCGTGGGGGAGGACTACACTCGTATCAGATGCGGATTTCTCAATCTTAATGTCAATCGTCTTATCGTCGGCTAATCTTCGAACAGAATCCTTTGCGCGGGTAAGGGTATCCGCAAGCGGGATTTCTTCCATGCTCATTTCTAATGCATCTGCTTCTAAACGGGCAAGCTTGAGTAGAGCTAAGGTTAACCATTCCATTCGGTCTAGCTCACGCCGGCATGTCGCAAGAAACTCAGCAGCATGTCCAGCATCGACATTTCCCTCTCGTAACAGATCGATGTAGATCATTAAGGAGGCAAGTGGGGTTTTGAGCTGATGGGAAATATCCGATACCGTGTCCTTAAGGAATGCTTTATCACGGTGAAGTTGTTCAATGGTTTCTCTAAGACGGATAGTGAGCTCCTGAGCTCCGTTCGCCAGTAATCCCAATTCCCCTTCGTCGTACACGAGATAACTCATAGGCTGGTTATGCTTGACAGTGTCCTCTAAGGAGTTCGCTAAAGTCCGAATTCTCTGCAGCTGCTTGCTGATTTCGCGAAATACGAATAGCGCGATAAGAATCATGAACACAATAGCACCACCGATTAAACTCCAGAACGTGCGGGACTGGTGCCCTCCGAGCACTGGGAACCAATCCGATTCTAGTGCGGTAGTGAGTCCATATTGATCCAAAACTTTGTAGCCCTCGGCAACTGACTCTGGGGAAGGCTTGTCTGTTTCAACTAAATGAGTGATCCATTTCGCAGCCCACTCCGGTTGCTCAGCAACAAGGCTCCCGATCATGGCGGCCTCTTTGTCCATCCAGCTTTTCTTCAGTCTTTCAGTGGAGTAGTGACTATACAGAGCAATAAGGACAACGGCCATGATCAATAGAGCAGTCAGGACGAGGGAAAGATTTCTTATGGAAGGATTGCGCCAAAGTCGATAAATCCCTAATCTCTTTTCCTCTAACCGTTCCATCGGTAACCGGCTCCTCGCACTGTGCCAATGAATTGTGGATTTTGCGGATCCTCTTCGATCTTCTCCCGTAACCTACGAATATTAACCGCAACCGTATTGTCATCCAGTACCTCAGCTCCGTCAGGCCATACCTGTTGGATGATCTGATTTTTGGATAATACGGATCGGGGATGTGTCATGAACAAGCTGAGCAACCTAAACTCCGTAATGCTTAGGGGGATCTCATGCTCATTCTTCTCTAAGCGCATCTCACCAACATTCAGGGTCAGGCCTCCACAGACAAGAACAGCTTTATCCTCTTCACGAGAAATGGGTGAGCGACGTCGTAGCACCGCTTGAACTCGAGATGTAAACTCCCGAAGTCTGAACGGTTTAGTGATATAGTCGTCTCCTCCAAGATCCAAACCACGGACAATGTCGAATTCTTGATCACTAGCTGTTAAGAAGATAATGGGGGTATCCTGGTGCTTGCGAATTTCGGTACAGAAATCGAATCCGTTCCCATCGGGAAGCTGAACATCAAGCAAAAGAAGATGAACCTCATGATCCTTGAGTATCGCTCTTGCTCCTGCAATACTATGGGTGCCAAGAACTACATACCCTTCCTGTTGTAACGTAAACTGGAGCCCTCGATGAAGTGATTCATCATCTTCAACTAATAGTATACGAATACTCAAGTTCGTCCCTCCATAGGGTTCTGAGTTAATAAAATGACTATATCTAGTACATTTCTCCTACATTTGTCGAAAAATATTTTGCAAATGGGGGGTAGTGGTCGACACATTTCAACAAAAAAATGGATAAATTTGTCCTATAATGAGAATGATTCGAACATCCTATCATTGTATGACAAAGTGTGACGAAAATTTTAATTAAGAAAGGAGCGGTCAGATGACTCACATGGAGACCTCACAACTCATAAGAAGCCTCCAGTTGCTACAAAGTCGCTTATGTGAAATGGCTAACGACCTGGGCAATCTGACCGATCCCGAGATTGTAGCGGTCAGTGAGGAAGCGGATCGTCTCATCATTCAGCTTCAACGCTTACGTATGGAAGAATCAGAGTATCGCAAACTAGCCGGCAGTTGTAACGTATCTTTATTATCGTCTTCGAAGTCTACGGAAAAAGTCACTCAATAGAGATGAGCATTCCTCCCGAAGAACTCCTGATGTCCACGGTGAAACGTGGTTAAATCTTGAATCTTGTAGTAAATCCATCAGTGTGCCTACACAACCTGCTTTCGGGTCTGACGCACCATAGACAACGCGTTCCACACGAGATTGAAGAATAGCACCTGCGCACATCGGGCAAGGCTCCAACGTTACATATAAGGTACAGCCTAAAAGTCGCCATGCTTGTAGATGTTCACTTGCTCGTCGAATGGCAATTAATTCGGCATGAGCCGTCGGATCATGATCTCTTTCCCGGAGATTATAGCCGGTGCCGACAATCACCCCATCGCGGACGATGACCGCACCAATAGGGACTTCCCCCAGCGCTTCAGCTAGGCGGGCTTGTTGAATAGCTTCTTTCATCCAGTGTTCATCTTGCGTAATTGTCATTTTTTCCATCCCTTACCATAGAACGTATATTCGTTGTGAACATGCTGTGCGTAATTTTGTGGATAACTACGTGGTTATCCACAGAGTTATGCACAATTTTTATTTATCGGTGGGTACAACTCCATTTAATTGTAACAGGTTGGTAGTTAAGGTCAAACAGAATGATATTGTGAATAGATTATAGAGACTAGGTTGGACAGATCTGGCAAGTGTAGAGTGGGAAGGGGAAATTTAAATGGAAACCGTCAGCTCAGCGTTCCGAAAGCATCTTGAGTTGGAGCCGACTGGCAAGCTCTCCCTTATGGGAGAGGCGTGCTGCACGGCTGAAAGAATGGATGCTTATGTGAGGAGGCGAAATCCACAAGCTCCAGAGATAGCGGAGTCGTATTTGAGGTTGGGGAAGCGTTATGGGATTCGGGGCGATGTGGCTTATTGTCAGATGGTGTATGACACAAGATGTTGGGCTTTAGATATTATGGGTCCCTCGTGGTGCCAAATCCTGCTCATTGAAGGTGCGGAGGAAACTGCAATAGATGTGCACATGCAGCTTCTATACACGTTTGCCTCCAAGGAAATTCTGCGGCAGGAAGCAGATATGGCTAAACGGCCAATTGCATGGATAGAGCGCTCGGGCTGGAGAGGGCGAGGTGGTTGCTGGGAGGATCTGAATGGGAAGTGGTCACACTCTGGGAATCTAAGCTATGGACAAGATATTGTTGCGATTTGGCGCAATATGCAGGAGTGGCGAGGGGCGGGGAGGTTAAGATAGTCAAAGGACAAGGTGGCTGATTAGCCAAAAGGAACGTCTAGAGATTCAAGCTCTCTAGACGTTCCTTTTGTGAGTGGAGACGAACTATTCTTCTTTCTTGCTCTCGTTCGCAATCGCGGATAGCGTGAGTTCACTGCTTTTATCTGCAGGATCAAAGTAATTACGAAGGATAGACACTTCAACCCTGCGGTTAATTGCACGGCCTGCATCAGTAACATTGCTGCCCAGAGGTCTGAACTCGCCATACCCAATCGCACTGAAATGCTTCGGATCAAATTCGGTATTATCAAGTAAAATCTTCATGAAGTTGAGTGCTCGTTTGAAACTAAGCTCATAGTTGGACGGGAATTCTGTTGTATTAATCGGCTGATTATCCGTGTGGCCGGTAACCATAATCTCATAATCTGGATACTGTTGAAGCATTTGACCAATCGCTGCTGCTAGTTTCTGCGAATCGTTCTTAATACTTGCACTGCCGGATGGGAACAAGGCATTATCTCTAATCGTAATTAACAGCTGGGAGTGATTCAGTTGCGTATCCAGCTGAGAAGAAAGTCCGTTCTTATCAATATACTTGTTGAGCTCCTTTTGGAGCTGCTCGAGGTTTTGCTGTTCCTGCTGCTTAAGCTCTTCCCGAGACTTATCTTTTTTTCCATTGTTACTACGAGTTTCGTCCTGGGGGGTATTCCTCTTCAAGTTGTTATCCTGAGTATTGGTACCATTATCTAGTATGCCAATACCTGAGCTGAAGGCAGTCTTGAAAGCTTTGCTCATCTCTTCGAACTTGGACGTATTCACAGCGCTTGCTGAATATAGAACGATAAACAGGGCCAGCAACAGCGTCATGAGATCGGAATAGGGAAGGAGCCAAGACTCATCTATATGCTCCTCATGCGGTTCATGCCGTTTTCTGCTCACGCTGCGAATCCTCCTTATTAGCGAATGCTACTCGCTCCGTAGGGGTTAGGAAAACAAGCAGTTTCTGCTGAATCGCAATTGTCGATACACCAGATTGAATCGAAAGCAAGCCTTCTACCATCATGAGCTTAAGATCAATTTCACGCTTGGAAAGACGTTTTAATTTGGTGGCAATCGGATGCCAGAGTACGTAACCTGTGAAAATACCAAGAAGTGTCGCGATAAACGCAGCAGCAACGGCATGAGCAAGCTTATTCATATCAGCCAGATTTCCTAGCGCGGAAATAAGACCGATTACAGCACCGAGAACCCCAAGCGTAGGTGCATACATCCCTGCTTGAGAGAAGATTAGCGCTCCTCCGCGGTGACGTTCTTCCGTTGCTGAAATATCCTCAAGAAGGACATCCCGTACGAAGTCTTGATCATTACCATCGATAATCATGCGCATGCCGGTCTTAAGGAAGGGATCCTCAATTTCGTCGACACGGGCTTCAAGAGCGAGCAAGCCTTCACGACGAGTGATGGTTGCCCATTCCATGAACATGCCAATCAATTGCTGGCGTGGAAGCAACGTTGGTTCAACAAACACAATTTTAAATAGCTTAGGTACTTTAGCAATCTCTGACATGGGAAATGCCACGAGTACGGATGCACAAGTTCCGACAAGAATGATGATATACGCAGCTGGGTTATTAACCAAACTAATAAGTGGTGCACCCTTCAGGTACATTCCAAATATGAGCGCAACAAAACCTAAAACCAATCCAATAATCGTTGAATTTTTCATCGTACACCTCGGCCTATAGAAGAATAATATGTACGCGAAGGAGTTACTAAGGTACTCTCACAACCGACACGATAATAGGTTTATCGACAGATCCTTGTCAAAGATTTAGAGGTTAACCCCGTTTTTCATAAATTCATTAAGATTATGTCGTCGGAAGGGTGAACACGTAGATGATCTTGGTAGGAATGGTGGATGGACAGCCCTATACCCGCATGTTACGATATGCATGAAATGAATACGGAGGAAAACAGGTGCTCGTAAGAGCTTAATAGGGAAGTCCGGTGTAAATCCGGCGCGGTCCCGCCACTGACCATGGGGAGTTATTCGGAAATGCCACTGCAAGCGTCATGAGATGCCTGTGGGAAGGCCCGGAGGACAATGATCCAGGAGCCAGGAAACCTACCTGTTTTCGACAAACACCCAATGTACCTACGAGGAATAGGGGAGGTGTGGCGGCATATTCCGCGGATACTCAAGACAAGCTTAAGTGCGACTTGATGAAATGCGGTAGAGCACAAGAAACCCGATCTAGCCATAGACGGGTTGTCATCGCGCATTGGCGCGGGTAGCTCAGGCCCTCACGCGAACATCTTCCGATATAGGGGGATGTTTTTTTTCTTTATTCAGCAGGTGGATGTGAGATATGCCCTGTTGCGAGACAGAGAGATGCGAAGAGGAGTGTTCATGGATGAAATTGGAATCATTATCGATCAGCGGCGGAAGATTAAAAGGTTGGTTACGCGTTGGATTAGCACTAGCTTTGGTGCTGCAATTGGGATTAGGAACTTGGACGGGTAACGTACAAGCTGCCGAGGCAACAGCTGTCGACAGCGGTAGCAAGCCAAATGCAGCGACAACGTCAAAGAAACAAGTTAGTGATGCTGTATCTTCGTTGCAGGCTGCGCTTAGCAAATCAGAACCGATGAGCGATTGGGTCGCTTTTGGACTCGCGCGTTCAGGACAATCGGTGGGCATTAAGTATTTGCCATTGGCTGTGAAGAGTGTAGAAAACGGAAGCTTAAGTAAAGTGACGGACTATGCCCGTGTAGCTTTAGCTGTTAATGCTAATGGTGGAGATGTCCGTAAGGTTGGAGCAGGTAAAGTCGATTTACTTAGCAAAATCGTTAATTTCGAGAAAATAACGGCACAAGGCGTGAACGCGCCTGCCTATGCACTACTTGCGCTCGATGCGGGTGGTTATGTTCCGGGTACGAATGATCGTTGGACAAGAGATGATCTGATCAAGTGGCTTGTCGATCAGCGCAATACAGATGGAGGTTGGTCGCTAGCTAAGGGCAAGAGCGATGTGGATGTTACGGCTATCGTCTTGACCGCGCTTGCGGGTTACAAAGATCGCAAAGAGGTTTCAGCTAGTATAGATGAAGCTTTAGTTTGGCTGTCTGGTGTTCAGCGTGCTACAGCAGGCTTCGGCAGTCCAGTGGAATCGAGCGAAAGCTCTGCACAAGTATTGATCGCACTCACTTCGTTGGGCATTGATCCGATCAATGATTCGCGATTCATTAAGAACGAGAAATCCACTGTTGCGGCATTGTTGGAATACCGTCAGCCGGATGGTCAATTCTCGCATCTGGCCTCAGGTAAAGCCGATGGTATGGCTACATTTAATGCACTACTTGGATTGACGGCGGTTGAACGTTGGATGGATGGACTTCCGGGTTTATATTCCGGTGTTCCAATAGAGACAAAAACAAGCGTGACTGTGTACGAGTTAACAGAGAAGCTAACGACGAGCTCAGCGAACGGAAAGACAGCACTAGAAGCTCTGATCAATGTTCTTGGTAGTGCGGATATTCCTTACAAAGTAGACCGCCATCCACAGTTTGGAGCAATGCTGCAAGAGATTGCAGGTGTGGAGAACGGTAAATTCGGTGGCTATGATGGCTGGCAGTATGCTGTTAAACGTAACGGAGCTTGGGTTACGATCGGTGAAGGTATGGGCTCGTTCGCACTCCAAGCGGGTGATGAGCTGTCCGTGTACTATGGTGGCGCAGACACAACGCTTATTCATGGCGTGAAAGTCGAACCAGCGGCTCCGCGTGAGGGACAGTCCCTTACATTGACTGTTGAGAAGGAAGCTTTCGATTGGGAGTCTGGTAAGGTTGTCGTTAGCCCTGCTGAGAATGCAGATGTTAAGATAGGTGGTCAGATAGTCAAGACGGATAAGGATGGAAAAGCTGAGATCAAGGCTCTGGAAGCCGGGGCTAATCAACTTATCGTAGATGGTTATCGCAGCAATGCTCCTCTTGCCTATGTAGCGTGGACAACTTCAATTAATATAGCGACATATACGAAACAAGTTTCCGTCCGTATTGAAGGGGATGCCGGCGTCGTTGCGTCTGGACCTTCTCAAGGCGGTACGGCTTTGGAAGCGGTAGAGAAGCTACTTAAATCCGGCAGCATTAAGCATGAGATTCAAGATTCTACGTATGGTAAATATATCGACTCTATTGCTGGACTTAAAAGCGGTAAATTCGGCGGTTATGATGGCTGGAGGTTCGCAGTTGTTCGTGGTGGGAATTGGATCATTCCGGCAGTAGGAGTGGGAGCCTTCCAATTGGAGGAGGGTGATGAGGTTGTTGTGTACTATAGCGGTGACACGACTCTATTGATAGACCCAATCTCAGTAGTACCGGCTAATCCGATACCGGGCGAGGACTTTACTATTACGGTAACGAATCGTGCATGGGACTGGGAAGCGAGTAAATTTGAAGCAGCTAAGCCTATATCGGGAGTCAAGGTAAGCGTTGGAACGGTCTCAGCGGTTACGAACGACAAAGGTGAAGCTACGTTAAAAGGGTTAGCTGAAGGATTATACTCGCTACAAGTAACGGGATATGCGAAGGATGTAGCTCCAACTGCAGTACGTTCGGTTCTAGCCTTACCTATCGTAGGTAGCTATCAGGATCAAAGTAAAATAGCGGCATGGGCGTTGGATGCTGTGAAAATTTCCAGAGCAGCACCGCTTTTACGTGGAGTTAATGACGGAACCGCAGAGTTCAAACCTCAACAAGCTGTAACTCGCGCAGAGTTTGTAGCGTCGCTTGCACGTGCGCTAGGCTTGAAAGGTAGCGCTAGCTTGGCATTCAAGGATATTCCAAGCCAAGCATGGTATGCGAAGGATGTTGCAGCGGCCGTATCTGCGGGACTTGTGAACGGCGTTTCGGCTACTCAATTCGCGCCAGATGTAACGTTAACGAGAGAGCAAGCAGCGATTCTGCTCACGCGTGCGCTTAAGCTTAAAGCAACAACTTCAACTTCCTTAGTGGATGCCAAGCAGATTGCAGCAAGTGCTGTGAGCTCCGTTCAGGCCGTTATTCAGCAAGGCTGGATGACTCCGTATGAGGGTAAGTTTGCACCCAAAGCGACGCTTTCCCGTGAACAAGCGGCCGTTATTGCCGTGAGAGTGATGAAAGCGAAGCAATAGGTGAAGTGAAGTCGTAGCAGATCAACGACCTAAAGGAAGGAGGAGATTACAATGGGAAAAATAAGAGTGTTACTGGTCATGCTCGCGGTATTATTTGTAGTCGTAGGGTGCTCAAGGAACAATGACAGAGTATCTTCGGAGATACCAGTCCAGTCCTCCGTTCCGACGATGGATGCTATCAAGGAATCCCCGTCGATTACTAATGGATCGAATAATAGTGTGGATGAGCCCTCACCCTCTTTACCCCCTGTCGAGTCTCCTTCTTCTGAACCTACTAAGGCAGTGGATGGTGCTCGAGAGATTGCCCCAACACAGTCCCTAACGCCTGCTCCATCGGTAACCCCAACTCCGAAGACGCAGTCAGAACCAGATGTCGTTACGCCAGCCGTAGATATGATTACGATTTCTGTAGTGGGAAATGCGGAGTGGGGAACGATCATCGCTGAGGAAAACGTCTTGTTGGCCAAAGGGGACACAGCGGCGAGTGTGCTTAAACGTGCAGCGAAAGCACATCGACTTTCTTATGAAATTCAAGGAAGCGGTACGATGACTTATATAGAAGGAATCGATGGACTATTCGAATTCGACGATGGTCCGCTGAGTGGATGGAAATATCAAGTCAACGGTATTGTGGCCGATATCGGTGCAGGTGCTTATAAGCTTGAGCCCGGAGACCAACTGGAGTGGTTCTATACTTCAGAGGACGAAGCGGCTAAAGAAGATAAGGAGTCCGCATCATGAAAGAAGGCTTTGGGTTTCGTTCGCTTCATCCGATTATCATATTCATGTATTATGCCGGAGGGATTACCTTCGGCATGTTGTTGTTTCATCCCCTTATTCTGTTAGTGGGATGGGTGATGGCTGTTATCGTCAATGTCCATTTGGACGGTGGCCGGGAATGGCGAAAGTGGTGCATTCCAATGCTATCCGGGGTCGTGCTGATTGCCGTGGTCAACCCTATTTTGTCCCACAGGGGCCGGACGGTATTGTATTATTTAGGAGATATCCCAATCACGTTAGAATCGGTTATATATGGTGCAACATTGGCGATATCGATGCTGAACTTGCTGACGTTCTTCGTGACATATCGCTTGGTTATGACAGAGCAGAAATTTCTCTTCCTATTTACCCGAATTTCACCTAAAGCTGCGCTTGTCGCAATGATGGCCATGGGGCTCGTTCCGAGATTACGCCGTCGGATGCAAGAGCTCATACTCATTCAGCGCACCCGTGGGGTAACGATCTCAGAAGGGTCGTTGCCACAGAGGGCGAGAAACGGGGCGAGACTCGTTGGTACACTTCTGTCTTGGACTTTGGAGGATGCGCTGCAAACGGCGGATTCCATGCAAGCACGGGGATACGGAACGGGAACGCGTAGCTCGTATTTAGGCTTTCGGTTTCGCATGCGTGACGGTTGGACGCTAGTTGGTTTTGTAAGCTGTGCGATCTTATTGCTCTCAGCATGGGGAAATGGGCATGGATTTATGACGATCTACCCGCGGCTTGGATCGTTCTCGCTATCGCTCGGAGATGGTCTAGCGCTAGCTGCTTATGTTGTATATTTAGCAATTCCATTAGGCTGGGAATGGAGGGATCGTAGAGCATGGCTCATTACGAATTACAGAAGGTAACCTTTACTTATCCAGAAGAGTCCATGCCCGCCCTTCGTGATCTATCCCTCGCCATCAAGCATGGAGAATTCGTTGTCTTATGCGGCCCTTCGGGGAGTGGGAAATCAACGCTACTTCGGCTGCTGAAACGTGAAGTTTCACCTGGAGGTACGATAAGCGGAGAGATTTTACTCGGTCAGGTACCCCTTCAAGAGTGGCCAGCTAAGGAACTGGCTGCACATGTTGGCCTTGTTATGCAAAATCCAGATAATCAACTTGTCGTGGATACGGTTGAGCATGAGCTGGCTTTCGGGATGGAGAATTTCGGACTTGAGCGGGGTGCTATGCGACGACGCATGGCGGAGATGGCAGGGTTCTTCGGATTGGAGCCATTCCTCGATCGCAAGACAGATGAGCTGTCTGGGGGACAGAAGCAAACTGTAAACTTAGCAGCTGTGCTTATGCTGCAGCCACGGGTTCTATTACTTGATGAACCGCTAGCTCAGCTTGATCCGTTGGCCGCCCGTGAGCTACTCGGGATGATTAAACGGTTGAACGACGAATGGGGTATCACGGTAATCATGAGTGAGCACCGCACGGATGATCTGCTTCCACTTGCGGATCGAGTCGTACGGATGGAGCAGGGGAAGATCGCTTATAATGGCGATTCCCGCAACTTTGTCTTGGAAGCTTGGGGTCGATCGGATGAGGCTTGTGCTCTACCATCTATTACCCGTTGGGCGTTGGAACAAGCGCCGCCCCCATCGCACTTTGCAGAGGATGAGCCGCCGCTCACGGTGAAGGAGACGAGGAGATGGCTAGATCGGGCATCCGAGTCATTAACGGACGTGCGAAATACCTCCGCCTCGAGTGAGGATTCCGCTGAGCAAAAGGCCTCTCACCTAGCGCCCTCTGCGGCATCGCGTGTTGCAAGTACCGTGAACGCTAAGTCGATCAAGCCGTTACTAGCGGCTAACGGGTTATTTTATGCGTATGACAAGTATTCACCGATCGTGCTGAAGGGATTAGAGTGGCAAATTCGACGCGGGGACTGGACGGTTCTATTCGGAGGCAATGGGAGCGGGAAATCCACTTTGCTTCAGCTATTGGCCGGACTACGTCTTCCGCAGCGGGGGTCCGTCCAATGGGAGGGAACACCCTTCGCGAAGATGAGCTCCAAGCAGCGGTATTCCGTGATCGGCTATTTGGCACAAAATCCTGTGCTTCATTATGCACACGACAGCCTATTAGAGGATTTAAGGCAAGCAGCAACTCGGGCGGGAGCCCACGATCCGGAGCAGGAAGCAAGAAATATGGCTGAGCGATTCGGAATTGCACACCTGCTGTCCCGGCATCCGCATGACATGAGTGGCGGGGAGCAGCAGCTTGGGGCGCTGGCTTTAACGTTACTTAGTAAGCCGGAGCTACTTTTGCTGGACGAACCAACCAAGGGCTTAGATCCTATGACGAAGTTAATCTTGGGCAAGCATCTGCAGCATATCCATAAACAGGGGACTACTTTATTAATGGCAACACATGATGTTGAGTTTGCGGCAGCCTACGCGAATCGCTGTTCCTTGCTATTTCATGGTGAGATTGTGGCGGATGGCGAGCCGGAGTCCTTCTTCCAAGGGAACCTATTTTATGCGACCCCATTACATCGTTTAATTGCGTTAGGGGAGGCGACACCTAGGTGAATCGTTTAGGTGAGGGCAATGGTAAGGGACTTCTGTCCGCGAAGTGGATTATATTCCCTGTCGCAATTGCTTATCTCGGACTGGCATATTTGTCACTGCAACGGGGAAACTCATTACTTATCGGCTTGGTGCTAGTGCTACTGTCGATGATTCCATTTTTACTCCGATTCGAACGTCGTGAACGTAAAGCTAGGGAGCTTATGCTCATTGCTGTCATGGCCGCGGTCGCTACGATTAGTCGAATTCCTTTTGCGACGCTACTGCCCGGATTTACTCCCGTTACCTTCGTCGTTATGATCTCTGGTATTGTTTTCGGAGCAGAAGCAGGCTGGATGGTCGGTGCGGTGACCGCATTGGTATCTAACTTATTTCTTGGGCAAGGTCCGTGGACGCCGTGGCAGATGTTCGCCTGGGGGATGGCAGGATATACAGCGGGCTTGTTCGCCCATCGCAGTGTATGGCGTCGCCGCCGTCTGCCACTCGTCCTTTTTGGCGCAGCCTGGGGGTTCCTGTTCGGATGGATTATGAACTTGACGCTAGCTATCGACCAATGGGTGCAGACTCATTCCTGGGAAGCAGTTCTCGGTAAATATGTGTTGAGTTTCCCCTTTGATCTCATTCATGCCACGGCTAATGTGTTCTTTGTTCTGACGTTTGGTCCTTCTTGGATTGCGCTGCTGGAAAGGTATCGAAGGAAGTATGGAGCGCTCGAACGAATAGAAGCCACGAAGGGAGACAAAAGTAGTGAACAAATACCCGCTGTTAACGGATAAGGAGCTAGCAGATGGTCTGAATGAACTTACGGATTGGAAGCTTGAGGACGATGGAAAATGGATCGTGTGTAAGCGACTGTTCCCCACCTTCCTAGAGGCGATCGCGTTCGTGAATCAAGTGGCGTCTATTGCGGAGGATATGAATCATCATCCTTTTATCGGTATCGATTACAGACGGGTGACGATACGGCTTACGACCTGGAATTCGAGAGGATTAACAATTCTGGATTTAAATTCCGCTAGGGCCTACGATCGGGTATAATGAGTTAAGTTTTTTGGCATCTTGGAGGTGTGACCGTTGATTCGGCGTTTTATTTCTTATTATCGGCCTTATACAAAACTATTTACGTTAGATTTCAGCTGCGCGGTGTTGGTGGCTTTGCTTGAGCTTGGTTTTCCGGTTGGTGTGCAATGGATGATCGATAAGCTGCTGCCCACTGGGGATTGGGGACTTATCACATGGGTATGCGTTGGTTTATTCTCCTTGTATCTCATCAGTATGGGTTTGCAATTCGTCGTAAGCTACTGGGGGCATAAGCTGGGCATCAATATTGAAACGGATATGCGCAAGCAGCTATTCCAGCATGTCCAGAAGCTAAGCTTCCGATTTTTCGACAATACGAAAACGGGGCAAATTATGAGCCGGATGACGAACGACCTTTTCGATCTCGGAGAGATGGCGCATCATGGCCCTGAGGATTTGTTCATCGCATTAATGACACTTGTGGGCGTGTTCGGTATCATGTTTATGGTGAACTGGGAACTGGCGCTCATTACGTTTGTCGTCGTTCCGTTCTTGGCGTGGATCATTATTTATTTCAATCGGCGGTTAAACAATGCGGCCACTGTGATGTTTGAGAGGATTGCGGATGTTAACGCTCGGGTGGAAGATAGCATCTCTGGAATTCGTGTCGTCAAATCGTTCGGTAACGAACAGTTCGAGATGGAGCGTTTTACGAAAAATAATCAAGGCTTCCGACTTGCAAAGCTGCGGTCCTATCTGACGATATCGTTCAGTGGATCGAGCATCTATATGCTAACAAGGTTCATCACGATTGTGGTTCTCGTATTCGGTGCTTGGTATGCGTATCAAGGTAAGCTGACTTATGGGGAGCTGGTAGGGTTCCTGTTGTACGTGAATATTTTTCTCAAGCCGATTGAGAAAATTAATGCACTGCTTGATCTCTACCCGAAAGGGATGGCAGGCTTCAAGAGGTATTGCGAGCTGATGGATACCGAGCCGGATGTGAAGGATGCGGATGATGCCATTGTGGCTCCTAAGTTACAAGGGAATATCGAGTTTCGCAATGTGACCTTCGGATATGAGAACCATGCACATGTGCTTAAGGAGATTAATCTGCACATTCGGGCGGGTGAGACGGTTGCATTAGTCGGACCATCCGGAGCGGGAAAATCAACTTTGTGCAGCTTGATTCCGCGGTTCTATGAGATCGATGACGGTGCGGTAACGATTGATGGTATCGATATTCGGCATATGACACAGCATTCGTTACGGAATCAGATTGGGATCGTGCAGCAGGATGTGTTCCTGTTTAATGGAACGATTCGTGAAAATATTGCCTATGGACGGTTAGATGCTACAGAGGGAGAGATCTGGGAGGCGGCACGGATGGCGCACCTTGAAGCGATGCTGAAGGCACTACCGGATGGGCTCGATACGTTCATCGGGGAGCGGGGCTTGAAGCTGTCGGGCGGGCAGCGGCAGCGCTTGTCCATTGCACGGATTTTCCTCAAAAATCCGTCGATACTCATTCTGGACGAAGCAACTTCTGCGCTGGATACGGAAACCGAGACGATGATTCAGCAGGCGTTGGAGCAATTAGCACATAATCGCACAACGCTGATCATCGCTCATCGCCTCGCAACCGTGAGGCATGCCGACCGAATCGTAGTCGTCACTGAAGAAGGCATCTCCGAGCAAGGCAGCCATGAGGAGCTCATCGCTGCGGGCGGCACCTATTCGCGTCTGAACGCGGCTCAATTCGGTGGTGGCGTGACTTCATCTGCGGTTCCAGCAGCTTCAGTTTAGACAGTGTAACAGAGTGGGGTAGGCTACTTGCGGTTGTGTAAGTTTGTGAATAGGGGGACCCGAGAGTTGGACACTTAAGAAGTGTCTTCTCTCGGGTCTTTTTTGTTTAGGAGCGAATGTTCCGCGTGGTGGTGGGGATGGAGTTAGGTGCCGCCTAACTGTGGTGTGCTGGAGTAGCTTAACCGACCGCGCAGTTCGTTGCCACCGAACATTAGCGCGCCCAATGAGCCCAACCCTTAGCGCAGTTTTGCGTCACCGAACTGCAACGCTCCCAACTATCTAGCCCTTTAACACAGTATGGCGAAGTCCACCAAGGCACCCATATGGGCGTGCGTAGCCAGCACTCGAACCTTCGCCCGCACTTGCGCCCAAGCCCGAGCCTGAGCGAAGGGGATAGTGGCAAAAAGGAAAGAAAAAGACTGCGAGAGTAGCCACACCCGGCATCCCTGCCAAGCTGGCGTCACGCAGCCATAAGCGGACTTACATTAGTCGTCTCTGGCAACTTTGGGGAGAAGAACGAGAGCGTAGAGTGCTGCGAGACCGACTACGGAATACACAATTCGTGTGCCGACCTCATCCGCTGCCCCGAAGATTTCACCGACGACGTCATACTCGAAGACGCCAACAGAAAGCCAGTTCAAACCACCGAGGATAATAAGAATCAGACTGATGACATTTAGTACCTTCATTCAGTTACAGCCTCCTTAATGGGGATTCGCCCCTTTTTGGTGAAACTGACTAAAGAAGTATACTGATTCTTGGTTGTTCCCTATAGTTGTATGAGAGGGCTTTGCTCCTTATTCCATACCATGCAGAACACACTGACGGTTCCATGAGATGCTAAGCGCTCGTATTCATCTGTAATAATAAAGCCCGATTTCTCGTAAACGCGAATAGCGCGCTTATTCCACTGCTCCACCTCAAGGTCAATCTCCGCGTCCGGCTGTCGACGACAGCACTCTTGAACGACTAACCTAGTCAGCATTGCCCCCCAACCTCGATCACAGCAGTCTGGTCGCAAGCCCATTCCAATTCGCAACGTACGATCCATCGGAAATAATTGCACATAACCAACCAGCTCTTTGTCCTTTGTTGTCCGCACGGCTAAATATTGCTCATGCCGAATCTCAGCATCAGCGAACTCCCGCCCATACTTCAACATAGTCTCCCAAGCTGGCCAGCGGAAAAGTTCATAAGGTGCTGGATAGCGCCATTCGCAGATCGCTTGTCCATCTTCTTCGCTCATAGGCTCTAGCTTTAAGAAAATTTCCATATGGATATAATCACTCCTACCCCTGCATAAAAATTTAGTGATTCTATTATTAAGGTTGGTCAACAACGGGAGAACATCTACTTAATAATATCATTCTGGAGGGGGAATTATTTCGTGCCGACTAGTTCCGAGATTCGTGCCCGGGCATGGGCAAGCCTTAGTGGCAATTGGACGACCGCAGTTCTTCATTTTCTACTGTACTATGTCATTATTTTCGTATTAGGATTATTCAGCTTGATTCCAGTGGTGGGATGGTTATTAATCATTCTGGTGACAGGCGCATTGAGCTATGGGCTGTATAACTTCTACTTATCGTTCTCCCGAAATAGAATTCCTGAAACTGAGGAATTGTTTAGTGGATTTCAGAGGTTCGTTCCAACGTTTGTCCTCTATATCCTTATCGCTATCTTCACTTTTTTATGGTCACTGCTATTAATTATTCCTGGTATTATCGCAATGCTCCGCTATTCCCAAGCTTATTATATATTGCGGGATAATCCACAGATCGGTGGACTTGAAGCACTGAATAGAAGCAAGGCAATGATGGCTGGCCACAAAGGAAGACTATTCGTATTGGTGCTTACGTTCTTCGGTTGGTACTTATTAGGAATAATCACTCTTGGGATTGGATTTTTGTGGATTGTCCCGTATTTCTACACTGCTCTTGGTCACTTCCATACGGATCTGAGCAATCGTTTCGCATCGTTACCTCTACCACCAAATCCTTATACAGGCATAAATGCTTGATTGTAAAGGAACTTTTATCACATCCAAAGTCGGACTCTTCGGAGTTTGACTTTTTGTTATGGATTAGCGTTTAAAGGAAGCCTCATTTCTTCTTGCATGGTATTATAGAAATGATGGTTAAAAGTGTTATAAGGGAGAATAAAACAATGGCTCGGCTAGTCTTCTTAGGATGTATCGCGTATTTAGCTGTCGGGCTTGGGCAATTGGTTGTGGGTACGATCATGGAACCCATGGTAGCCGCATACGGCATACAATACGGTGACGGTGGTCAACTGGTTATGAACCAATTTCTTGGCGGGATGGTCGGTATTACGCTGGCGCCGTGGTTAATCGGACGAATTGGAAAAAAAGCATTATTACTTACAGCGCTCGGCATTATGGCTGTTGCGCAAATCGCCTATTCTTTTCAGCCGGAATGGGGGACTATGCTTACGATTGCGCCTTTTGCTGGATTTGGCTTCGGTACGACAGAGGCGGTGGTGGGCTCGTTCATCATTGGCTCAGCCATGGGAAATGCGAATGTGGCTATGAGTCGGGTTGAGGTGTTTTTTGGAGTGGGTGCGCTGATTATGCCCTTCGCGGGTGCGGCGTTAATCTCAAATGGACACTGGATTCTAGCATTCGTTGTTGTTGGAGTGATAGCGGTAATTACGCTGGTGCTATGGTTTCTTTACTGGCCAAAAATATTGGATCAGCCGATTGAGAGCAAAACGGCTGTAGAAGCTCAATCAACGAGGATGCCGAATCGAGCTCGTGCAATCGTCGTTTTGGCTGCGTGTTCTATATTTTTTGCGGTATACGTCGGGTTCGAGATGAGTTTTATTCATTACCTACCCTCGTTGCTAGTACAAAACAACGGCCTATCCGATTCGGCGGCATCGTTGTCGTTAAGTATTTTCTGGGGTGCAATGGTTATTGGACGAATCGTTTCCGGACATGCTGCAGATCGCTGGGGCGGCGGGGTTTATATGCTCGTTACCTGTATTTCCGCGGCGGTGGTGTTTATCCTCATGGGTGGACTTGACAGTGTGTGGGCAACCTTCTTGCTCACCTTCCTAGGAGGGCTTGCGATGTCTGGGATGTTCGCCATTGCGCTTGTATTCGCCAATCGAGCGGTACCTGGAATGACGGAACGTACGACGAGCTTGCTAATGGCTTTCGGAGGTATTGGCGGGGCGTTGATGCCTAGATTAACGGGCTGGTTTCTGGACGACTATGGTGCGGATGCAACTCGTTGGTTATTTGCGGGCTTTGCAGTCTTGATGCTTGCAGTTATTGTATGGGCGTTGCTATCGGCGAAGTCGTTGAAGAGGGCACGTACTCTCTCTGAAGTAGCTCCTGCTTAATAAAGGAGTTAGAATTCTATTATTCTTATTAAAAGGTGGTTAGTCGATCGTGCAGAATATTGTTCCCGTTAAGTGGGCGTTAGCCCGTCTATATGAGTCAGATTTGGTCATCGTGGACTGCAGGTTTCAGTTAGGGCAACCGGATGCTGGGCGTAAGGCGTATGAAGAAAGTCATATTCCTGGTGCTTTGTATCTGGACTTAGAGAAGGATCTCTCCGCGCCAATCGACGTGCATGGAGGTCGTCATCCGTTGCCGGATGCAGCCGAGTTAGCTGCAAGGTTTGGCAAAGTGGGTATTAGCAATGAGTCACGGGTTGTTGCTTACGACGATCAAGGTGGGGCAATGGCTTCACGTCTGTGGTGGCTCCTTCAGTATTTAGGCCATAAGAACGTATTTGTTCTCGATGGAGGATTCTCAGCATGGCAGAAGGTCGGCTGTCCGGTTTCGGCTGAGCAAAAGGTTCTTATTCCAGCTTCCTTCATCGCATCTGTACAGCATAATATGCTCATTGAGGTGGACGAAGTTCGTGAATCGCTTGGCAAAGAGGGCGTTGTCCTGATCGACTCACGTGAAGCTCCGCGTTATCGCGGTGAGGTTGAGCCGATCGATCCGGTGGCGGGACATATTCCAGGTGCAAGGAATTTGTTCTGGGCGGAAGGTCGTCATGCCGATGGCACATGGAAGAACGGGGATGAGCAGCGTGAGCGGTTCTCCGGTCTATCTTCCGATGATGAGATCATCGTCTATTGTGGCTCGGGCGTCACAGCGACTCCGAATGTTCTGGCTTTACAGGAAGCGGGCTTTACTAGAGTGAAGCTGTATGCGGGTAGCTGGAGTGATTGGATTACTTGGCAAGATAACCCGATTGCCGTTGGAGATGAGGAAGAACCGAAGAAGGCATAACAGTACTTTAACGTTGAATACATCGCCATGTGGCTCAAGAGCCCCGGCGATGTATTTTTTATGCCCTGAAGTCAACATGGAGTCAACAATTGTCTTCAGAAAGTGTCCTCACTGATTGTGTTGGGCATTTTTGTAGTATTAAAATACCAATGTATCTTGCCCAAAGATATGCTTTGAATCAACACTCGAAGAGTGTTCGGGGAAAATCAACAAAAAGTCAACATCCAGAGTTGAAGATTAATCGAGGTGAGCCGTACCAAAAATAAGGGCCAGTTTTTAGTGTTCAGGTGCAGGCCGAATTTTGGTCGTATTGTTGGTACTTTAAAGTAAACGCCTGTTTACGAAAAGTATTCGGAGAACAGCCGAAGCGTCTTGTAAACGCTCGAGTGAACGAATAAATATCAGGATAACCCACGGATGAAGCAATTTCAGTTACGGATAATGAGCTATCCTGAAGCAATTGCTTGCCTTGATCCAGTCGCGTCTTAATTAAATAATCGGAAGGCGGCATCCCGACTTCTTTGGTGAATATTTTAGACAAATACGTTCGGTGCAGCCCTACATACTTCGATAAATCTGCCACTGTTATCTTTTCGCTGTAATAAGCATGGATAAAGTCAAGACACTTATTTACCCCATCGCTCTGTGAAGGAGGTAATTTACTATCGGTGTCCGGCAGCAGTTTACTAAAAATCCGATACATCAAGCTGATCATCGTTATCAGATGTTTGCGGCCGTTACCTTTGCATCTTTGAAAAATCTGATGTAATACCAACTCAATATCCTTATCAACTGCTCCTCTTTGAAAGGGCTTATCCTGAGCAAAACCAATCAAAGTCAATAGTTGTTGGGCCTGGTGCCCATCGAAGGTGAACCATGTCATTCGCAGGTGACGTTGCGGATTCGCAATTTGATAGGAGTATATTTTGTTCGGGAATTTGCAAAACATATCTCCTTTACCCAAAACGACCTTTCTATCGCCATAAATCAGCTCAACTTGTCCATCATGAATAAAATGGATGTTGCAATACGGAATTTGCCGCGGACGGATTCGATAAGTCGGCTTTGCTATATTAGTTCCCATGCGGATCGGCCATACGCCTCCTAGCTCAGCGAAACCATCCGGCTTAAAGTACCACATATCGACATATTCCACGAGCGTTTCCTGCATCTCCGAGCCCCCAATAAAATCTACAAAGACTACAAAATGATAAAAATAAACTACTTGGTGATATTTTCTATACAAGGGAAGAACGGTAAGATTTATTTGTATTCTATTATCTAATTAAGAATATTTTATCTGCTTTCGCTCATTCTGCATAGTTAATGAAAGATAGTAATGGACTTGATCTTGAAGACGATAAGTTAAATTGAATACTAACTACAGGAGGATGTCTTATGAGAATTTCGACGTCGCTTAATGTTTTTGATTCAGGGATTGCACGGACGGAAGCCGTTCGACGATGCGCCGCTGCGGGTTTTGTTTCGCTTGATATGAACTACTGGGATTATCAAAAGCAATTGATGCAAACGAGCGTTAATGAAGAAGAAGCTTGGGCGCGTGAAATTCGGGACACCGCGGACAGCTGCGGGGTTCGGTTCACGCAAATGCATGGTCCTGTCCACGGTACGACCTTCACCGACCTAGATTGGGACGATTCACTAGAGTCATTTGAACGAATGCTCGAAAGATCGTTAAGAACGGCGCATATATTGGGGGTTCCATGGGTTGTGTTTCATCCGGCGAATATATCGAAAATCGGTTCCGGAAGCCGCGATGAGATAATCGAATTCAATGCGCGCTTTTATAAAAAATTCGTACCTATACTAGAAGAAACGGGCGTTGGAATTGCATTGGAAAACAACTGTCTTAATCGCCTTTTTTTCCCGTCCTATTTCGCGTTGCCGGAAGATTTAATCGAACTGATCGATACGCTGAATCATCCACTCATCGGCGCTTGCTGGGACACCGGCCACGGAATCATCGAATCTGTCAATCAAAAAGAAGCTATTGTTGCGCTAGGCAAACGTCTTAAAGCAACTCATATCCAAGATAATAACGGAAAAAAAGATCAGCATTTGCTGCCATACCAAGGTTCAATCGATTGGAAAGAAGTCGTACAGGCGCTTGTTGCGATCGGTTATGAGGGTGATTTCACTTACGAAACGCATAACAGCGTCCGCAACTTGCCAGACGAAATCCGCGACGCGGGATTGAGATATTCGTACGAGCTTGGAAATTATGTTCTTTCTTTGGGTAAACAACCATGAGAATACTATTGATTCGACATGCGGAGCCGGATTATCCCAACGATACGATAACGGCCGCGGGGCATTTGGAAGCTCAGGCGCTTGCGGGATATTTACGGCAGACGGGAGTGGATCGTATATTTTCTTCGCCGATCAATCGGGCCATCCATACGATGAAATATACAGCCGACAGTCTTGGTATCGTACCCGTGATTCAGCCTTGGACTCGCGAACTGAACTGGATGACGACGGACGAACAGGGCAATCCGATCGCGGGATGGGACATCCCGGGCGAACGGGTACGCGCCGGTCGGCAGTCCGATCACGGCATCTGGCTGGGGGCTCCTTACATGGAGTATGCCGATCCATTCGAAACGTTAAAAAGAGACTCCGACGAATTTTTACGGCGGCTTGGTTATGTTAGGGAAGACGGACGATATCGAATCGAGATGCCGCACGAAGAGACGATCGCCGTATTTTGCCACATGGGCTTCGGGCTTACTTGGCTTTCGCATTTGCTGGAGCTACCGTTTCCGATCGTGTGGTCCGGGTTCTGGCTTCCGCCAAGCTCGATCACCACGATTCTATTCGAAGAGAGAAGCGAGCATTGGGCCGTTCCGCGTTGTATTGGCTTAGGCCAGACTGCGCATCTTGATAAGAAGGGACTTCGAGTCTCTACAGCCGGATTAAAGGCAAATGATAAATAATATGCTGCGCAATGGCGAGAGAAGAGAGGTTTCCAGCTTTGGTCGTTATGTAGAAAGGGTCATTTATTTACCTACTGGCGTTGAGGGAACAGCTTCAACGGTAGTGGTTTGGGATCAGAAGCTAGGCATACGTCCGGTCCCAACTGAATTTACTGAAGTTGATGGACATCAAGTCGCTATTGACTGATATTCAAGGACATTGGGCCGCTGCGGAGATTGCTGACATGAATAGCAGAATGATCGTACATGGAGTGAATGGAAGCCGCTTCAATCCTGGAGCTACGATTACGCGGGCTGAACTCGCTGCTTTGCTTGCAAGAGCGTTGGGCTTGCCTGAAAGCGGAGAGCTTGCAGATTTTCGGGACGTGAGCGAGTCGAGTTGGTACAGCGGTGCCGTAGAGGCAGTTAATGCTTACGGAATTATGGATGGTTATAAGGACGGAACATTTGGACCTAATCAGGAAGTATCGCGACAAGAAGCGATCGTTGTGATTGTTCGAGCATTGCGACTGGCCGATGCGAGTTCAGCAGGAAGCCATGCCGGGGCACAAGTAGATTTATCTGTTTACACCCTGGATCGTCGATCAACATCAAGGTTCTGTTCACATTAGCAGTGAGGTAGGGTGTGGCACAACGGTTACGATTCGTTTTCCGGCGATTGGATAGATAATAGAGACTCCTCGGATTGGTTGTACCGGTGCCCGACATCAAATGATCAAGATATTTGCTTGTTGGCTTTGAGGTCCCAGCCACCCTTAATCGCCGGATTAAGCGCACCGCTGGAATTCATCGAAGTGTAGCTCATGGTAATAGAAATAAAGCTAAGACCGATCTTTTCGACGCCGCCGTCGAATTCGTACGAATTAATGAAGACGTCGCCCAAGTCGACCGTCAGGAACGCAAGCGGCTTCGCCGTAGCCCCTCCTTTGACGAATACGAGAGAAGCGGTCTTAATGGACGATCCCCTCGCTAACGTTAGCATAAGCGGGACGGAGGCGGAATCCGGCGCCTTGGTGAATTGGAGACTGTCGAATGAGACTTTACCGGCGCCGGACCCACTTGTTACGGTGCCAACGGAGATAAGGTTCTTCATCCCGAATTGGACGTTATCGTTCACCACGATCCACTTCTCATAGCCTTTGGTGACGGATTCGCCGGTAAATCCGTCAAGCTTCAGATAGACGTCGTAGACGGGAACCTCAGAATCGGCCTTCGCGAACGATCCTCCAAATGTGGCCACCACCAACGCGGCCGCACAGATTAGCAACAGTGCGACGGTTTTTTTGAAAGTGCCTGCGATTGAATACGAAATAATAATCCCTCCCAATGAATGTTCAGCCTCAATACACTATTCCGCCGACCCTACGAAGAGAACCAACAATTCATCCTCCCTTTAATCGGAGTTCGAAGCGACTAAGCTCCAGACGATTGTTATAGTCAATTTGCCATCTGCGTATCTGCGTTACCTATTATTTTCGTGATACAATGATTTGGATATATCGAAAGGTTTGCAAGTTTTAATTATGGTGCATATATGAATGGGGATATAGAAAAATGAGTTTGTTGACAGTTGAGCACTTATCGCACTCGTTTGGCGATCGAGTATTGTTTAAGAATGTGTCTTTCCGTTTGCTTGAGGGGGAGCATGTTGGGTTAGTTGGTGCGAACGGTACAGGAAAATCCACGCTTATGAATATTTTGACAGGAAAGTTGTTGAAGGACGAAGGTAAAGTGGAATGGACGCCCAATGTTCGTTACGGTTATTTGGACCAGCATACTAAGCTTGAAGCGGGTAAAACCATTCGAGATGTTTTGAAGGATGCGTTTTTGCCTTTACTCGTATTAGAAGAGGAGCTTAACGATGTTGCTGTGCAGATGGGCGATGCCGATCCGGATAGGTTGGATCAGTTATTGGTGCGTATGGGAGAGATTCAAGAGGAGCTTGATATCGGCGACTTCTATTTAATCGACGTGAAGGTTGATGAAATGGCAAATGGTTTAGGCCTTAATGCGATCGGGCTTGACCGCGACGTCACGGCGCTTAGTGGTGGACAGCGGACGAAGGTGCTGCTCGCGAAGCTGCTGCTTGAAAAGCCGGGTGTCTTATTGCTGGATGAGCCGACGAACTATTTGGATGAAGAGCATATTAATTGGCTGACGAATTATTTGAAAAACTATCCCTATGCATTCGTTCTTATTTCTCATGAAACGGGCTTCATGAACCAGATCGTCGACGTTATCTATCACCTTGAATTTACGAAGATGACACGTTACTCGGCCAATTACGAGAAATTTCTGGAGATGGCTGATCTGAACAAAACGCAGCATATCGACGCCTACGAGAAACAGAAAGAGTATATTAAGAAGCAAGAGGAATTCATTCAAAAAAACAAGGCACGTGCTTCTACTTCCGGACGCGCGAAGAGCCGCGAGAAGCAACTCGACCGTATCGATCGCATCGATAAGCCGGAGGAAGCGGCAAAGCCGACCTTTAACTTTAAAGAATCCAGACCGAGCGGCAAGACCGTATTTGAAACAGCGGGAATGGTGATCGGCTACAATAAGCCTCTTCTGCCTAAGATGGACATGGTCGTTGAGCGAGGCGATAAGATTGCCATCGCAGGCTGCAACGGCGTGGGCAAATCAACGCTTCTGAAGACGATTCTTGGCGTTATTCCTCCGCTGGAAGGCAAGACGTATCAGGGCGATTATTTATCTCCTGCTTATTTCGAGCAGGAGGCTAAGGCTCCGACGATGACTCCGCTAGAGGACGTATGGGATGAGTTTTCCTTTATGAACCAGCATGAGGTACGGGCGGCGCTTGCCCGCTGCGGACTAAAGAACGAGCATATTACACGCCCTCTTAATCAGCTCAGCGGTGGAGAGCAGGCGAAGGTTCGTCTTTGCAAGCTGATGATGCAAGAAAGCAATTGGATTCTGCTTGATGAGCCTACGAACCATTTGGACATCGTCGCCAAAGCTGAGTTGAAGCGAGCGTTGCAAGCCTACAAGGGTACAGTCGTTCTCGTCTCTCACGAGCCTGATTTTTATGAGGATTGGGTAACAAAAACGTGGGATGTAGAAGCCTGGTCTATGCAGAGCTAGAGGAGATGGATAGACTTTTGGGTGGCAGATAGGAGGAATACGAATGGGAAATACAGATAAGTTTGAAATGATAGCTCAAATGTACGACACTCCTGAAAGAATCCAAATTGCAAAGGTATCCTCAGATGCCATTCGTAAATATGTAGTTGACGCGAAAAATAAGAATGCTGTTGATTTTGGCTGTGGAACTGGTCTTGTCGGAATGCACTTGTTAAACGAGTTTAATTCTTTGCTTTTTCTGGATGCATCCCAAAACATGATTAATCAAATCAAGCAAAAAATTTCTGAATTTGATATTCAGAATGTAGATACATTATGCTTTGATTTTGAAAAGGAAGATCTAGCGGATTTTCATGCTGACTATATTTTTATGGCTCAGGTTCTCCTGCATATTGATGATGTTGAATTCGTTTTATCAAGGTTATTTGATGTTCTGAATGAAGGAGGGCATTTACTGATCGTAGATTTTGATAAAAATGAAAAAATAGTTTCAGATATCGTTCATAATGGATTTAATCAAGATGAGCTGACTGACATGATGACTAAAATAGGGTATAAGGATATTCAATCCAAAACTTTTTATTCCGGAAGTAAAATATTCATGGGACAGGATGCATCTATGTTTATTCTTGATTCTCAAAAGTAAGCTTCTAAGACAGGACCATTTTGTCATAAATAAAGGCCGGTTGGCTCTCTCTTTCGAGAAGCTACCGGCCTATTGTTATATACACACACCGCCATATTCAGGCATGTGCTAATATCTCGTCGTTTTCTTTTTTGCAGAAATTTGTTGAATCACACCGAACATGACTAATAGGATCCGATAAATATAAATAGAGGGAATTAAATGTCCGATGAAGAATTAAATAGAACAACTGACAAAAAATAGATTGAATATGTCCTTAGTATTTAATCATGGAGGATGTATCTATGACAACTAAAGAGCAGACGATAGTAAATTCTATTGGAAACAAAATCGTCACGGCGGACAAAGAGATTAATATTGTCGGTAAAATGGATGAACCTCTTATATTAATATTGGAAGACGTATTAAGCTACGAAGAGTGTGATGCGTTGATTGAATTAGCTCAAGACAAAATGCAGCGAGCGAAAATTGGGAAATCCCATGAGGTAAGCGATATTAGAACTAGCAGCAGCATGTTTTTTGAGGAAAGCGAAAATGACTTGATTCAAAAAATCGAAACTAGAGTTGCTGAACTGATGAGTATACCCGTTTCGCATGCTGAACCGCTGCAAATTTTACATTATAAAGCGGGGGAACAGTATCAGCCGCATTTTGACTATTTTACATCCGCAAGTATTGCCAACAATCGCATAAGTACAATGGTAATCTATTTGAATGATGTGGAAGAAGGCGGTGAAACGTATTTCCCTTCGCTTCGTTTTACGGTCACGCCTAAAAAGGGAAATGCCGTCTATTTTGAATATTTTTATAACGATAACGTCATTAATGAACTCACATTGCATGCGGGAAATCCTGTTACTGTTGGTGAAAAGTGGGTAGCGACTCAGTGGGTGAGAAGACAAAGATATCGCTAAAGTTAAAGGACAAAATTCAAAGAATGCCTTGCCCATTGCGATTATTTGGGGCGGGTTTTTTTTATTAATTTTATAATCCCGACTATTCCAAGTGATTATTTTTTGAAAAAAAGATTGACGATGTAAAGGTATCCGTATACTATTTACTTATCACAATAATATTTATCGCGATAAATAAATGTGAACAGAGGTGGAGTCATGGATCTCGTTAACTACAGTATTGAGATTGGCGGATTATTGCGAGTAATAGATACAAAGCATTCGAAGATTATCAATCAGTTCTATTCGCCGCAAAACCTTACCGGTCCCTCGATCAACATTTTGCTGCTGCTAGAGAATGAAGGTCCTTTAAGAGTGGGGGATATCGGCGCCGAGCTGAATATGGTTGACAGTAATGTATCGGCCATCTGTTCTCGCCTGGAGAAAATGGATTTAGTTAGCCGTGTTAGGGTGAAGGATGATCAGCGTGTCGTTCAAATCCAGTTGACAGAAACAGCGAACGAACGGATGCAGGATATTCGTTCCAATGTCGGCGATTTTCAACAATTGTTTGTTAAGAATGCGTCACCACAGGATTTAGAGGATATTTTGAACGGGTTAAAGAAGCTTGAGAATCTTCTGGACAACGTGTTGAGGGAAAAAACGGAATAAGGTTAAGGCACGAAAGCTGTGCACGTTTTTTTAACTAATTAACCAAGTATTCACCTGTGAATTATTTGATTTAGACGATTGGGACATCCCAAATTAATAGGAGGAATTGATATGTTAAGAAAAAGAGGTTCGTGGATCACGGCAATGCTTCTGGTTATTTCGCTACTTGCTAGTGCCTGCAGCAACAACAAGCCTGCGGTAGATGATGCCACAGGGAGTTCGGTATCCAAAGAGGGTGGCAATATAATCATAGCGATTAAGGCAGATCCCCTGACTTTTAACCCTATTTACGCAGGTGACAGTATTTCGCTTACGATTGGGAATGCATTGTTCGCTCCACTGATTAGCGTTAACAATGGGGAAAAGCGATTCGTGCTAGCTGAAAGCCTGACCCCTTCGGACGATTTGAAGACGTTCACACTGAAGCTACGCGAGGGTCTAGTATGGCATGACGGACAACCGCTGACAGCGGATGATGTCGTATTTACGTTCAATAGCTTGTTGGATGAGAAGCAACATAGCTATTTCCGTAGTTCGTTTGTTTTCGAGGGAACGCCGATTCAAGTGAGCAAGATAGACGATCGCACGGTTCAATTCGTTCTGCCAGAGGCATCGGCTGCGTTCGAGAGTGCTCTAGTCCAGATCTACCCCATTCCGAAGCATATTTTCGAGGGAGAAGTTGATTTAGAGAAGAGCGAGAAAAACAATAATCCAGTAGGTTCCGGTCCGTTCAAATTCAAGGAATATCGTTCGGGTGAATATGTGAGCTTGGAACGCTCGGATACTTATTTTGCAGACAAAGCAAAGCTCGACACCATTACTTACCGTGTCGCTAAAGATAGTAATTCTTCGGTTCTAGCCTTACAGAACGGCGAGCTTAATTTGTTACGCATCGAGCCGCAGAACTACAACTCAGTGAAGGAATCCGGCAAGTCGGAAGTGATCATGTTCCCATCCGGTGGTGTAACGACGATGGTGTTCAATATGAATATCGAAAGCATGAAGAAGAAAGAGGTACGGCAGGCGATCGTCCATGCGATCGATAAGGAGGAGCTGATTAAAGCAGGCTTTAATTCTACGGATTTTGCCGAGCCGGCTACGTCGATATTCTCCCCGGACACGACTTATCTGAAGACTGATCTGAAGTCATATGAATACGATCAGGACAAAGCTAGGGAATTGCTTAAATCAGCTGGAGCGGAAGGGCTTAAGATCCGGTTCGCCTACTTTAACGCCAGCACACCTGAAACGAACATGGCGCTATTCGTTCAGCAGAAGCTTAAGGAGATCGGTGTCGAGATCGAACTGATTCCACTTGATGGAGCAGCTCTTGGTAAGAAGGCACTAAACAAGGATAACACGGACTATGACATGTCCTTCGGTGGTTACAGCATGGGCTACGAGCCAGATGCTTACAAGGTGCTGTATTTGAGCGACGCTGCTTATAATTATTCTCATTACAAAAATTCAGAGTTCGATCAATGGTGGCTGCAAGCGGCGGTTGAGACGGATGAAACTAAGCGTGCTAAGCTGTACGAGCAAATTCAAGAGCTGTCCGCTGAGGAAGTAACAACCTACCCGATTGCTTACGGGAAAACGATCATTGCTGTGGATAAGCAGTTCGGTGGACTGGAAGAAGCTGTAGAGAAACCAGTTGTTTTGTTCGATGATATCTCCAAAATTTATAAAAAGTAATTATGATTAAAGCGGATGGGCAAACAGCGCTGTCCAGAAGGAGTAACGGTGAAAAAGTATCTATCGCGTCGATTGCTTCAGCTTATTCCGATGCTGCTGTTTATATCCGTGGTCTCGTTCGCGCTCATCCGGCTTGCTCCGGGGGATCCCGTGCTGTCGTTCGTCACGCCGAACATGAGTCCGGAGGATGTTGAGCGGATTCGAGCCAGCATGGGTCTTGATCAATCGTTAGTCCAACAGTATACGTATTGGCTGAAGAACGTGATGACGGGGAATTTTGGCTATTCTTTGCTCAATCATAGACCTGTGCTGGATCAAATAGCGGAACGCATTCCAGCGACACTTGGTCTGATGGGAGCGTCGCTGGTCATTTCTCTTGTCATCGGTATCGCACTGGGGCTGATCTCGGCTTTGAATAAGAATAGGCTGATCGATCGGGTGCTCAGCCTCCTTTCTTATATCGGGATTTCGTTACCAGGTTTATGGTTTGGTATGATTCTCATTTATATCTTCTCGCTTAAGCTTCATTGGCTGCCGAGCATGGGGATGCGAACGATCGGCGTGAGCTCGATAGGGGACGTTATCCTGCATGGGATTATGCCCTGTCTAGTACTGAGCATAAGCAACATCGCAGTGTTTATGCGATACATTCGATCAAGCACGATTAGCCAACTGGAAGAAGATTACGTGCAAATCCAATATGCTTTCGGCTCTACCAGAACGACGGTTTTGTTGCGGCACGTATTGCGCAATGTGCTACTTCCAGTTATTACGATACTTGGCTTGTCCGTTCCGGAGATCATTACGGGAGCGTTTATCGTCGAGAGCATTTTCTCTTGGCCTGGGATGGGTTCGCTCGGCATCAACGCCGTCTTCAGCCTTGATTATCCTATGATTATGGGCATTACGATGATGTCGTCGTTCTTGCTGATCTTCGGCAATCTGCTGGCGGATGTGCTATACGGCGTGGTCGATCCCCGAATTAAAGCGATGAGGTGAACAAAATGAACCAGATGAGATGGAAGCTTCTCACGAGGCAGCTTCTGGAACAGAAATCCGCCTTGATCGCTTTGATCGTGCTCGGAGTCTATGTGATTGCGGCAATTGCCGCGCCGCTGTTTACACAAGATCCGAATACAATCCATCTGGATGAGCGATTGCTGCCACCAAGCTCGCAGCATTGGTTCGGTACGGATGATAATGGCCGTGATTACTTTGCGCGAGCGGTGTACGGAGCAAGGGTCTCGCTTAGTGTTGGAGTTCTAGCGATGATTGTATCGGTCGCCATTGGGACAATGGTCGGAGCGATCAGTGGTTATTTCGGCGGTAAGATCGATAGCCTGCTGATGAGAGCCATTGATATCGGGATGTCTATTCCTTCCTTCTTCTTAATGCTTATTTTGAATGCTTACCTAAAACCAAGCATCCTTACAATTATTCTTATTATCGGTCTGCTCAGTTGGATGTCGATTTCTCGAATCGTGAGAGCCGAGACGATATCAGTCAAGGAGCGGGAGTATGTGCTATATGCGCGGCTATCGGGTCATAGCTCGTTACGAATAATTACGCGTCATATTATTCCGAGCATCGTTCCGACGATTATTGTCGCCGCAACCCTTAATGTCGCTGGCGTCATCATGATGGAAACGGCGCTTAGTTTCATTGGGCTGGGAATTCTGCCTCCGAATGCCTCTTGGGGCAGCATGCTGAATAACGCTAAAGGGTATATCGGAGAGAATCCTACTCTGGCACTGTTTCCAGGGCTGCTTATATTAACGACAGTACTAAGCTTTAACTATTTGGGCGACGTATTTCGTGCCGCATTCGAGCCGAAAACGAACCGGCGCTAAATTTGAATTAACGGGGTGGGAGCATGGCTGAATTATTGTCCGTTCATCAATTGCGGACCTCGTTTTCAACGCGGGAAGGCGAGGTGCAGGCTATCCGGGGGATTAGCTTCTCGGTCGGCGAGGGGGAGATGGTTGGCATCGTCGGAGAATCGGGGAGCGGCAAGAGCGTCACGGCCAAGTCGATTATTCGTTTAATGCCTCCTTCCGGTCAAATCGTCGGTGGAGAGGTGAAGCTACGGGGAGTTGATATCGCCGGCTTGTCGGAAGAGAAGCTGCGGGCGATACGGGGAAATCGGGTTGCGATGATCTTCCAAGACCCTATGACCTCTCTCAATCCTGTACTCACGGTCGGTGCCCAATTGATCGAGGTGCTTCGTCGCCACCAGAAATTGAGCAAAGCGGAAGCTCGCCGCAAAGCGATCGAATGGTTCGGGGAAGTAGGTATTCATTCACCGGAAACCAAAATCGATCAGTATCCACATGAATTCAGCGGCGGTATGCGACAACGGGTTATGATCGCCATGGCCTTGTCCTGCAAGCCGGAGTTGCTTATTGCCGACGAGCCGACCACCGCGCTTGACGTGACGATCCAAGCGCAGATTCAGGCACTGATGAAGAGGCTATGCCAGAGTACGGGAACCTCGGTACTTCTAATCACGCACGATCTCGGAGTCGTGGCGCAAGTATGTACGCGCGTAATTGTTATGTATGGCGGGCTGGTTATGGAAGAGGGAGCTGTTGAGGATATTTTCGAATCTCCGCAGCACCCTTACACGCAAGGCTTGCTTCGCTCGATTCCGAGGATGCTCGACGGCAAACCGGAGCGACTCGTTCCTATTGAAGGTTCACCGCCGAACTTACTAAACCCGCCTCCAGGATGCCCGTTCATGGAACGCTGTCCGCATGCTATGGATAAGTGCTCTCTCATGCCGCCATACGTAGAGTCGAAGCTTGGCCACCGTTCGCTATGCTGGCTAAGGGCTGACAATCCGGGATCACGATTGGAGCGGGTACTATAATGGATAACCCTATTTGGACTGGGGACGAGCAAACGACGCGGAGTAATCCTTCCTTAATTGAAGTCCGCGGGTTAAAAAAGTATTTTCCAATAGAGAAGTCCTTGCTGGGGAAAACGACTAGAGCGTTGAAAGCGGTCGACGATGTAAGCTTCCATATCGATCGTGGAGAAACGTTCGGACTTGTCGGAGAGTCTGGCTGTGGGAAGTCGACGACCGGACGAAGCGTTGTTCGTTTATACGATATTACCTCTGGTGAAATTCGATATAACGGCGTTGATCTGACTGCCTTGAACGAGAAACAGATGAGGCCATACCGTCAAAAAATGCAAGCGATTTTCCAGGATCCATACTCTTCGTTAAATCCAGGAATGAATGTGCTGCAGCTCATCAGCGAACCGATGGAAATCGCTAGAGATTATAGTCGGGCGGATCGACGCGATAGAGTAATGGAATTGCTGGAAAAAGTGGGGTTGAAGCGGGACCATGCAAATCGCTACCCTCATGAATTTAGTGGGGGCCAGAGGCAGCGTATCAGTATTGCGAGATCGATTGCCTCGAATCCCGAATTCGTGCTATGCGACGAGCCGATCTCTGCCCTCGATGTGTCCGTACAAGCTCAAGTCGTCAATATGCTAGAGGATTTGCAGGATGAATTGGGCCTGACTTATTTATTTATTTCCCATGATCTTTCGATGGTGCGGCATATTTCCGACCGCATCGGGGTTATGTATCTGGGCAGGCTTGTGGAGATTGCTTCCAGTGAGGAGCTGTATGCTCACCCTGCACATCCTTATACTCAGGCACTACTAGCGGCGATTCCGGTTCCCGATCCGAAATCTATCTTTGCGGCCTATCGGCTGCTGCAGGGAGAGCTTCCGAGTCTGCTTGAATCGGATGGAGGCTGCAGGTTTCGATCGCGGTGTCCATTTGCTTCACAGCGCTGTGCAGAAGAAGAGCCGGAGCTTCAGCTTGTAGCATCTGGACATTATTCAGCCTGCCACTTGCACGATGGCCCCGGCGTGTAAGTAATAATTGGATGATAGGAGGGGAAAGAATGAGCAATCGTGCAAAGTTATCGCAGCATACTGGAATTCTGCTGGAGAGGGCACGCCGCTTTGGTATATCAGATGAGGCATTGCTTGCCTGCATCGCTACTGGCGAAACTGCTCCATTACAGGTGGCTGTTGCACAATATTACAGCTATGACGAATTTATCTCATACGCACATATCCATAAAGAAAGACTAGAGGACGCGGTTAGATTCGGATATCAGATGAAGTTCAATACGCCAGGTGGCGTACAGCAATGGCTGCGGGAACGATTCGAGCTTGAGGTGGAAGTTGATTTCAAAGCATTCACAGGTCGCGTGGACCAAGTGACTCTGAGTAACGAACAGCTTCGTCTACTGAGCGAAACTTTAGCGGATAACTGGGTAATTCTTGAAGATGGAATTGCTCTGGAAAGAGAGCGGACGTCCTCAGATAACTCTTGCGTAGCGGAACCGAGAAGCTTGATGCTGATTATCCGATCGGAGCATAAAGCTTGAGCTCTATCTCCGAATGCAGAAGGTAAATGAATGTTAGATTAGAATACGATGCCAATCTTACCGAAATAGGAACCTTCCGCCAGATGGCGGAGGGCTTCTACCGCTTGAGAGAATGGAAACTCTTTATCGACAATCGGGCGCAGGCTATGGTGCTCGATCGCGGCATTCATATTCTCAAACATTGCACGGCTGCCTACGTTAATTGCCTGAAGCTTTGCTCTTCTGAGAATGGCTGGAACGATGGCCAAGCTTTCGACGCGGTCGCCCGATAGAATGCCGATGATACTCACTTGTCCACCGACCTTTAATGCGGAGATGGAACGATTAAGCGTATTCCCACCTCCAAGGTCGATGATATGATCAGCTCCCCGCCCTTGGGTGTACTCTAATACAGCTTTGTCCCACTCCACCATTTGCATGTAATTGATTCCGTGGTCGGCGCCTAACGCTTTCGCTCTTGCTAGCTTGTCATCATTGCTTGAGGTTACGATGACTTTGGCACCTTGAAGTTTAGCGAATTGCAGGGCGAATAAGGAGACACCGCCGGTACCTTGGACGACAACCGTATCCCCCGCTTTTACTTTGCCCTCCTCTACGACTGCATGCCAGGCGGTAACACCAGCGCATGGCAGAGTCGCTGCTTCGACATCAGTCAAATATTGGGGTACACGAACCAATCCTTCCTCAGGCAGCACAACATACTCCGCGAGCATCCCATCGAGCGGACTCCCCAACGAGGAAATCCAGTTCTCTTGCGTCGCTTCACCCAACTTCCAGCTTTGAGTAAAGATCGCGCTCACGCGTTCTCCTATTCGGAACTTACTGGCTTGTTCACCTAAGGCGATAATTTCACCTACCCCATCCGATACTGGAACAAGCGGCACGTTTAACTCGGGGTTATAAAATCCGTTTATGACTCCTATATCACGTGAGTTCAGCGATACAGCCTTCATTCGAATAAGCACTTCGCCTCGTGCGGGGTTTGGAATCGGACGATCAATTTCTACGAGGTGATCGAGTCCAAAGCCGCCTTGAATAACGTAAGCTTTCATTATGCATCTCTCCTTATTTGGGAATAGACACACAATAATCCATATAATAAGATGTAGCTAGACGGCACTTTAAGGTCGGTTACGAACCCAAAGGTGCGTAAAGAGAGGACGGATACGTATGAAGAAGCCATCGGACATATCCCTGACGGTTTGCAGCTATAGTCATGTGTTGGAAATCGTATCTAATAAGTGGTCAGCTCTGGTCATCTACGCCTTAGAGGAAGGGACCATCCGATATGGGGAGATAAAGAGGCGCATTGAAGGCATATCACAGAAAATGCTAACTCAAACCTTGAGGCAACTGGAACGGGATGGATTAGTCAATCGGAAAGTCACACCGGCGGTACCGCCTGTCGTCGAGTATACATTAACCCCGCTTGGGGAAACGTTGATTCCGTGTATGAAAATGTTAAAAGAGTGGGCATCCGAACACTACTCCGTTGTGAGGAAGGCAAGAGAAGAGTATGACCTCGGAGTAGCGGATTCTATCGTTCGGTAGTCGTCAGATTCCTAATAAGGGTTAGATACATTGCTCACTGGGTCATGCCCTGTGGTGATGTATTTTTTTTATTTTCCAGGTCAACAGTTATATTGCTTCAAGTTACTTTTAAGCGTACATTCTGTGGTAAACGAACAGATTCGCTTCAGACTGTTGCTTAACAAACAGAATCCTTGCGGTTTGCTGATTGAAGAGCGCTTTAATCACTCTCTATACTTAGGGAGGGTAGGCATATTACAAAGCGCGCCAAAAGAAGGGATGACGGAAATGGGTAGACTGACAGGGAAAGTAGCGATTATTACGGGAGCAGCAAGTGGTATGGGCTTGGCCGGGGCACAATTATTTGCTAAAGAAGGCGCAAAAGTCGTCGCGACGGATGTAGTCGAGGGTGCTTTGCAAGAGCGAGTGAATGAGATTGTGGCAAATGGTGGAGAAGCAATCGCGCTAAAGCTTGATGTTTCCAGCCCGGAATCATGGAAGGCTGTTGTGGATGCAACCATTTCGAAATATGGAAAAATTGATATTCTTGTTAACAATGCAGGAATTCATATTGCAAAAGGAATACTTGAAGCGGAGCTGGACGATTGGGAGAAGGTCATGTCCATCAACAGCACCGGTGTATGGTTAGGAATGAAGTCCGTTATCCCGCATATGCAGAAGAACGGACAAGGTTCCATTGTGAATACGGCATCCATTGCTGCAATTATTGGCGGTATTTCCGATGGGCATGGCGCAGCCTACAGCGCATCCAAAGGTGCCGTGCGTGCGCTTACTAAACATGCAGCACAGTGGTTTGCCAAAGATCAAATCCGTGTTAACTCGGTTCACCCAGGAGCTATATTTACGGGGATGGTAGAAAAAGCAGGCATTAAATCACAGGTGGAAATGGGCACGCATTATAAAAATTTGGCGCCGTTAAGTCCACATGCCGGCGAATCGATGGATATTGCCAACGCTTACCTGTACCTTGCTTCGGACGAATCCAAGTTCGTGACGGGTATTGAGCTGACTGTCGATGGCGGTTGGATTAGCAACTAAATGAACAATATCCAAAGAGCAACTAAATAAACAATATCCAAAGAGTTCCTGGCGAAAGCCAGGCTCTTTTTTGTTATCGTAACTTAAGCCAAGCTAAGATTCGATCGATATTCTTCGTTAGCGCGGTTCATACGCGTGAATTCCAATAGCTGCTCTGCCATATAGGAAGAGCTGTATTTGAAGTCGCACTGTACCCATTCGGTAATGAGGCCAAGTACGGCATGCGCTTGATAGCACGCGAGTAGCTCCTTGTTGATCTTCGGGTTTGGAGACATATCCGTTACATCGTTTAGATACAGGCTTTTGAGAGTCTGATTAATCGTGTCCCGGAAATCTGACAGGATATTCGTTCTCACCATTAAGGTATATACGTTCGCGTAGGCATATACATGATCAAAAATTTTGATGGCCGACGCGTTCAAACTTTGCACATCGAAGTCCCGACGTTGTAAGTATGGAGCTCGATACGAGCGAATGAGATCGGTAATGACATCGTCCAATATATCGTTGAGCAGATCTTCCTTGTAAATATAATGCTTATAGAAGGTGCCTCGATTCAAATCGGCCGTTTTTACGATATCGGATATGGAAATGTTACTGAACGGTTTATGAGACATCCATTCGAGCAATGCCTGCTTCAAGGCAGATCTTGACTTGTGTACCCGACGATCGGTTTTGGACAACGAGTTAAGCACAAAGGTTCCTCCTCGTTCTGTAATAGGAAGATATCGGCGAACAAGTGTTAATATCTCAACTTGGACAACAGATCAACATATTCAGCATCGTTCTGCAGGATGTCACTATACTTATCACTTAATCTGGTAAGGATGACGTCCCGATAAAAGAAATCTCTAAATACATCGACTAGCTGCTCAGATTTAGTGACGATGGAATGCCATGCGGGATGCTTAGCGATTGCAAAGACGACTTCGGTATCATCTACGACAATGTTTTGAAACTTCTTAAGCTCCTTTTGACTTTCGGTCGGTACAAAATACTTCAGATTTTGTAGCTTCGAATCCATTTCCCCTACAACGTGTACTTCTACATGCACGCCTTGCTTTTCTTTCTCCTCCAATAACGGCAAATAAGCAAGTATAATCTCTTTCCATGTAGAAATGTATATGGTTTTTTTTGCATTTTCGATTAACGAAATGCTATACGCATAAATGGATTCTTCCGTAACCAAATTCCACACCCGATCATCTGGCGTAAACTGCTTTTGCTCAATAAGACTTAATTGTTCAATATCTGATTGGAATTGTGATGTCAGCTTTTGTATCACCTGATCGACTGGGATAGCTCTGTACATTTTTTTCTTCTCAAGCATTGAATCAAGTAGAATGCCTTTGTCGAGCAGTCTGGATATGACTTCGTACACTTTTGCCTTTGGGACGCCGGATTGTTTAGAGATTGCAGATGCTTCTACCGCCTGGCCTGCATTCACCATCATTTCATAAACTTGACTTTCGTATTGTGAGAAACCAAATTTCTGAAGCAAGAGTTCATCCTCCCTAAATCATGATACTGCTATCAGTATATATCATATTAGGGCTGAAACCACTATTGACGAAATGTTCTATATGGGTTACTATCTCGGTAGTAACCATTTATAACATGATAAGTTATTAAATCTAACATTAATTGAATTGGTGAATCCAAATTAGACCGAATGGTGTGATTATATGTTAGATAATTGAACGCTGAACAAGAGTGGAAAGCATGTGAGAACACGTAAACCGATGATGAAGGAAATTTCGTCACTCATGATGACAAGATAACAAAACATACATAATGGAGGGTGATTTTATGAATATGGAACAACATAGCATTGATTATATTCCTGAGTCCGAGCGGTATGGAAAACCTAGAGGTTTGTTCGCAGTATGGTTTGGTGCCAATCTAAATTTAACAACGATTGTGACGGGTGCAGTATTGATCATGCTGGGATTGAACTTATTCTGGAGTATTATTGCGATTATCTTAGGTTCCCTGATCGGCGCTATCTTCGTTGCTTCCCACTCTGTTCAAGGTCCTAAGCTGGGAATTCCACAAATGATTCAAAGCAGAGCTCAGTTTGGTGTTTTGGGAGCGATCGTGCCTATGATTTTCGTGATGTTCGTGTATTTAGGTTTTGGAGTGGCGAACACCTTACTTGTTACTCAAACCTTGAGTGATGTTACACCGATTTCTTCAAATTGGATTATCTTTTTATTCAGTTTGATTTCAATCGTCATAGCCATCTACGGTTATAAATTGATTCATATCACTCAAAAATGGCTTTCCATTAGTGCATTCATTGTATTGGGTATCGCAACAGTACTCGCGTTACGTCTACCGTTTCCCCAAGAGGCATGGAGCATAAACCATTTTGATGTCGCGCTATTCGTGCTAGGCGTTGGTATGGTTACGACGTATATGCTCGCTTTGGCGCCGTATGTCGCCGACTACTCTCGGTATTTGCCATCGAACTCCTCATCGTCCAAAGTCTTTTGGTATACGTATCTTGGGCTTTCGACCTCAACAAGCTGGATGATGGCAATAGGTGCAATACTCGCGGTAGCTTTACCAAGCTTTTCGGATAATTCAGGTGGGGGGTTAGCCGGATTATTTAATGGATATGACACCATCATGTATGTATTGATCATCTATGGTTTGCTCGGCATCAATGTCTTTAACTTTTACGGAGCGTTTATGTCCATTGTGACGACGATCCAGCCCTTCAATAAGCTCAAAGTTACTCCACTTGTGAGGATTGTTATTTTAGGAATCATTATGTTAATCAATATCGGACTGAGCTTATTAGGGGGAGAGGGCAACTTTATTACCTTCTTCATCAACTTTATATTCTTCATGAGTTATTTCCTTATCCCATGGACAGCGATCAATTTAGTCGATTACTTCATACTGCGCAAAGGGCAGTATAGCATCCATGATATATTCGATGTCTCTGGGCGTTATGGGAAGTTCAATTGGATCACGATTTTTGCCTTCTTAGCATCGATTGTCATAGAAGTACCGTTCATCAACACGACCTTGTATGTAGGGCCGATTGCAAACATGCTCGATGGAATTGATCTGGCATGGCTTGTAGGGATCGTATCCGCTTCGTTGCTCTATTATTTCCCGATGAAAGCAAAGCTGGCAGGTCGAATCGGTAGTAAAGGCACACCACAACTTAACAATACTAGAGGTGTTTAATTTGAAGTGTACAGTCATAACAAACGTAGTCATTTTTACAGTAGATCGGACAGATACCCTGATTAGAAAGGGTACAGTAATCGTAAGGGACGGTCTGATTGCAGCCGTAGGCAAGAAGGAAGACATATCAATTCCCATTGATGCAGATGAAATTATAGATGGAAGAGGGCAGATGGCTCTGCTTCCGGGACTGATTGACTCACATAACCATTCCAGTCTAATGCGCGGTGTGGCAGAAGGTCTAAGGTTAGTGGATTGGCTGCCCGTTTATGATCTAGAGCATCGTGCATGTACGGAAGAGGATGCTTATCACGCTGCGAGGCTTAGTTATTTGGAATGTCTCAAGAATGGGACAACAACCATTATGGATATGTACCGTTTTATGCATCGAAGTGCTGAGGCGGCAGGAGAATTAGGAATTCGACTACACTTAGCACCTTATGCAGCAGATGTTCAGCCCTACGATTTCTTCGAAACCGCTAAGGCCAACGAGAAATTAATTAAGACGCATCATATGAGTCAGAACGGGAAAATTCGGGTTTGGATGGGCTTAGAGAATTTGTTTTATTGCAGTGAGGACATGTATAAGGGCGCGATTAGAGCTCAGCAGGAATACGGGGTTGGCATTCATACGCATGGCTGCGAACAAGAGGAGGAAGAGCAGAATATCATCCGAACATTCGGCAAATCCTCTATTGATATGTTAGAGCAAAGAGGGATATTGGGCGAAAAAACGTTGCTTGCGCACTGTGTGTGGGTGAACGATGATGATATTAAAAAAATGGCTGCGACAGGTACGAACTTAGCCCATTGTGCGATTTCGGCAGCTAAGCTGGGTTGTGGGGTGGCGAGAATTCCTTTAATGCTGAAAGAGGGAGTTAACGTATCCATCGGCTCTGACGGAGTTATTGATAATAATAGCATGGACCTTTTTCAAGAAATGAAATTCGCTTCCTTAATTCAAAAAGCAACAAATTACGATGCTTCAGTCATGAGTGCAAAGGAAATGCTGCGTATGGCAACCATTAACGGAGCTAAATCCTTAAACATGGAAAATGAAATAGGCTCCATCGAAGTTGGAAAAAGCGCGGACATGATCTTAGTCGACTTCTTTAGACCCAATCTTCAGCCTGTGTTCTGGAATGAAGAGGAAACCAATCTGTTATGGAATCTAGTATTCTCTGCCAAAGGCGAAAATGTGGATACAGTTATGGTCCAAGGTGAAATCCTTGTGCGCCAAGGAAAATCAACAAAGGTTAGTGAAACGGAAGTCATGATTATGGCACAGACACAGGGAGAGGATTGGATGAGAAGAAGAGAATATCATAAAAAATTGACGGGCCTTGGTTAAGTCATGATTAACTAAAAGCAGAAGCCCCTTTCAAGTCAGACATCAATAAACCGGTAAGCCCCCTGTTACTTTAGGAGGGAGCTCCGGTTTATTTTGTCGTATAACCCCTATTAGAAGCATGAGAACGACTCTATCCTCTGAAGATCAAACCCGGAGAACATCCAGAAGAATCCGTTCCAGCGAAACCCTGAGATGGACGTCCTACCAATGAATACAGGGTAGAACCAGAAGCCAGACCCGTTTCGCGGCCAAATATAAGTATAACGGAACATACATCTGGAAATTGCGCCCGGATCGATGGCTAAAGTTGAGGTAAGAGGCTTAGGGGGAATCGCTTGAGGAGGCGGCGAAGAGGGTGGCTGCATCCCACCTTGCGGTCCCAAGGGAGGCGTAAAGGCCAAGTTAATCACTCCTTTGATCATTGGATTGTCATTACTTACTCAGATAAGAGAGATGGCAAGAAGGTTAAACAGGACGAGAGGGAGCACGAAGTTGCTGTTATTGTTGAAAGGGGGTGGTGGGGGACCAGGGAAGAATGCCCGCGCATAACCTTCATTCGATAGGCGGAGGTGAAGAATTCCCCTGTCGCAATGCACGATGTAACCTTCGAAGACATCTCCGTCCATCGTTTCAACCTTTACCAGTCGATGAGAGTGGTCAGCGCACAGCTGATGAAGATGGACTTTAATGGACTTTAGCATCTGATGAACCTCGGGGTTGCACTGATAGATTGGCGTCAGCTCTTGCTGCACCGTATTGATTGAGCTCATGGTCATGACCTCCATTTCGATCTTGGATTATCCTATGCGAGAGCCTAGTTCGGCGTTACGGCATACCGAAAGACCATCTAAGTTGGTTAAAGCGCAGACATCTTGGGTTTAAAATTGTGGTAGATTCAGATACATAGCAAAGACCCAAACGTCCTCTTCGGAGAGTTTGGGTCACTTAATCAAATTTTATTTTGAATCCAAGTAATCAATATGCTGTTTTACCTCCATCCAGTTCGAGGCACGATAAACAAAATCATTATTAATGGAAAGATTATATGGCTGTTCATATAAAATAACGGGCTTTTTTAGAAGAGCAAACTCCTCAGCATAGTGTGGACCATCATCGATTAATACATCTACTTTTGAATGGATACATTCTTGAAGCTTGTTCTCAACAAGTGAAATGCTGTGAAAGTTAATCTTGTGTAATTTAAGCCATTGGAGGGTAACCTCACGGAATAGTAAAGGTCGAGCAAATGGCATCCCGTTCAGCTTTATCCCACCCGTATAGTCGGTAAATATAAAAATCGTTAACGTCGTCGGGTGTAAACGATAATCCAGACACTTTGTTGTAATATTTCAAATGGGCTGAAGTGGCATCAAGAATGGTGTTATCAATATCTACTCCAATATGCAAGGCATGCAACTCCTAACAAAAATGACTAAAGCACACATTAAAAGTCGAGAGCCTTCTGCTGGCTAACCGACAGTTGTTGGGGTGAATTGGAGGCAGGAGCTGTCGACTCTTTATGTAAATCTAGGGGACGGAACACCAGATTGTATTGATGTGATACGGGTGAATGACCATCTGGGCGCACGCGTAAAGAAGGAATCGAATCCTGTACCTCCCCTTGTCTGGAAGGTCGTTTATCTAGCAGCTCTAATAGTTGCTGAATGAACTGTTCGGGGGAATACTTGTAGGATTGTCCAAGCAACATGAATCGGATGATTGAATCGTCAGTCAGCCCAACCGACAAGATCAATCCTAGCCCCTTTTTTCCATGACCTATAAGACCCAGGCGGTCGATGTCCATCAATTGAATATCCTTTCGTTCACCTTCTTCAGGTGTTAACATGCGGATGGCAATCAAACGGGCGGGTGTTAATAGAAGTAATTTTGCGCCAGCGTTAACGGTGTTCCAGCTCTGAAAATCTTTGTACATACCGACAACAAGTTCATCCGGCCGGATAATTCCGAGATCCTCCAACTCAAACAGTGCCGCATCGTCAACTGGTGCATGGAGTTTAATTCGGGGTTTGACCATGAATTGTAAAAGAGCGATACCGCCGAGAGAATACCCAATCATGTACAAATTAACATCTCCAGACCAGATGTTACCAATAATCAGAAGAAGGATAGCGACTTGGCCTATAGTCAGAACGCGGTTTTTTCGTCTGGGGGTAAGACGATGAAACCAGAAGCCTTTACCGGGTCGATACGTCGAAGGGGCAGTATGTTGGCGATGTAAGAACACTAGTCCAGCAATACAAAGGACTGTCGAACCCCCGCCAATAAGTGCCATCTCCCAATCACCTCCTATGGTGCCTGCCATGGTAAGAAGACCACAAAGGATTGCACCCACCCAAATCATTACCTTTTTCACCCAAAGCGGTTGATTAGACGGATCTATCATCTCCGACACTCCCTGTATGGAAATAAGAATAATAAAATTCTATAATATTTGGAATAATTGGGCAACTACTCATATTGTTGGTTATGGGGGGCTCTTCTGAGCTCCACCCTAGAGATGATCCAAGCAAAGCCGATATAATAACAGAAATTAAATACAGCTACGACCTTCTCATTAGGAGGATGAGGCCCCCATATTGAATTGGCATTGAACAGCACTAGCGATACAAAGACTAGGATCATCCCGTACTTGCTGCCGAAGCATCCCCGATCCTCGGTAGATCTCAAATAGAACAACAGACCAGATAACAAAAGAAGAACCTCAATAAGAAGACTCCAGAAAATACTATGATAAACACCGAAGCCCACTTTAAATGCATTTCCGAGTAAGGGTAGATCTCTATCATGAACGAGCAAGTCCAGCGGCCAGTGGGAGAAAGCAGCTACGGCTAGCAGTAAAGCTGACTTGTGATCTCTTTTAAACGTCGGGATTACTCTGTACAATAGATAGACAACTGCTGACCAGAATATTGCTGAGGCTAAGCCATGCGTATAAGGCATATACGTGAGGTGAATGGGGCTTGCGGGAAGGGTATCGACAGTGTCCGCCTTCTCGATTCCCAAGAGAATAAATACACTCCAAATGACATCCAATAATTGCACGGCTAAAAACAATTGCCATAGCTTAATTGTAGGATCCGTCTTTTTAATGAAATAGCTAATGGAATAATGTCCTGCTAACATCGTAAAACCCTCCTAATTTGAAAATTATGGATGAAGACAATGGCTTCCATGTGATATCGTTAATTTTAGACTTCACTTAAGTCACATGAATACTGACTGTAGTCATCTATTCGTCATATTCAGGAGGAATTGGGTTGCGAGCAACATTCATATTATTACGGCTGGTAGGATACGGCATCGTTTTGATATATGCTTTTACGCAAGCTGGAAGCTGGTCGTGGTGGGAATGGGTAACTAGCATGGGTATTTTCGCCTTCTGTGTGTGGGACCTTTGGAAAAAGCCGAGTGCTCCTGTCCCCACCATGCGTCTTGGAATCGGAATAGAGACGGCTCTTGTTTTTGTATGGGCGTTTGTTATTCAAGATACTGTCGTTCTGTTCGTATTGCTTTCACCTCTTGTTCGATCGTGTGTTCATCTTAAGTGGCAGGACTCCTCCCTACTTTTCCTTATTGAAGTGTGTAGTATAGGGTGGTTTCACCAGTCCTTTCACTCCCATCCCTACCTGTACATTCAAATGATTCTACTGCTAATTGTAGGTGCATACGCGTTTGTTCTAGGGGCGCTGCTAAAAGAGAGAGAAATGACGAAGCGTCTACTCGAGGTGTCCGTATTTGAAAGAGAATTGCGGGCTAAAGAAGAGGAACGTATGCGTATTACCGGACAACTGCATGATCGTACAGGTCAATACTGGTCAGCCATTATAAGGGCACTAGATGTGGCATTGCGGTTGGATGGGGACCGAAGAGAAGAATTTATTACAAAAGCAAGGGCAGCGGCTATGGATGGACTCCAAGAAATGAGAACCGCGGTAACGGAGTGGAATGAAGGAAGGCAAACGCCGTCTGAATGGCTGAACGATATGGAGAATTCCGTCACGCGTTTCAGCCAATTAACCGGGATTCAAGTCCTTCTGGAATTGCCTCCTACAATGGATTGGCATCGATTTGAACATCCTACAGCGATAGCTGAAACGATTGCTCGAACGGTCATCGAGTCGATGACGAACGCGGTTCGTCATGGGGAAGCACAAATCATTGAAGTGGTAGTTGAGGCATTAGATAATGAGGTTCGTATATCCATTAAGGATAATGGAAAAGGGTTTGGTGCCTTCTCTACAAAGAGCTATGGGATTGGCATAAAGACGATGAGAGAGCTTGCACAAGCCGTGGGCGGAAATTGGGAAATAACAAATGCGCGTGAGCAGGGAGCCATCGTTTCTGTGACCCTTCCGTACCACAGGGAAATGGGGGTGGTATCCGAATGATCCAAATCGGTATTGCAGAGGATCAGGCACTAATAAGAGAAAGCTTGGCTATCGTCTTAGCGCTTGAGTCGGATTTCGAAATTTCTTGGACTGCCGAAACAGGGGTTGAAGCTATGGTTCTAACGGAACAAGTGGCACCAGATATTATTCTAATGGACCTAAGAATGCCTGAGATGGATGGAGCCACTGCTATTCGCAGAATCCGTAGAATGAAGCTGAAATCGCAGATGATTGTGTTAACAACCTTCCACCACGAAGAATGGCTTATGGACGCTATTGATGCGGGAGCCGTAGCTTGTTTTATGAAGGAGATTCCTCCCGATTTATTAATAACTGCGATACGAGCAATTTATCATAATAATTGGGACCCCGACCTTTGGACAAAGGATTGGAGAAGGTATGCGCCTGAGATCCAATTTCGCGCGCACCTCGGCACCAATCAAACGAAAGATAATCAAGAAAATTTAACATCAAGAGATATAGATATATGGAGAAAGCTTTGTTCAGGGGCGACGAACAAGGAGATTGCCGCAGATCTTCATTTAAGCGAAGGTACCGTTAAAAATTATGTATCTATTTTATATGCGAAATTGGGAGTCCGACATCGTGCCGAAGTGGTTAATCTAGCGAGAGATCGGATATTTTAAAAATTAAGGCAGTTCATTCTATAAAGACGATGGTGGGCAAGAACATTGGAAAACTCGGATAACGTTGTTGAAAAGGTGCTTTATCTCGGAAAGTTCCACAATATTCATGATTTAATAGAGACTCGCGAGCTAAATGAAGAGGAATTGAAGAGAAATCTCAAAAAGTTCTACATCTCAAGCTGTAAGAAGATTGTAGGGGAAAGAATTAAGAAGTATCAAATGCAACTAAGGGTAAAGCCCAAAACCGTCGAGGTAGTAGAGTCCATAGCCAAGTGGGGAAGCTGTAGTTCGAGCAAGAACTTAACTTTTAATTATCGGCTAGCCATGGCGCCTATTGAAGTTATAGATTATGTGATCATCCATGAGCTCTGTCACCTAATTCATATGAATCACGATAGATCGTTCTGGAGGCGTGTAGGGAGTATAATGCCGGATTATAAAGAGAAGGAAGAGTTCTTAGCTAGATATGGGCATTTGATGACTGTTTAATCCTATGTGGAGTGGGATGTATGGATAGGATTAGGAGGACCTCATTTCGAAGGTAAGTGACAAGACAATTGGATAAAGGGGAGCTAAGAGGATGAAAGTGAAATTAGAGGGCATTACAATATTGTCGAATGATGTTTCCCGTTTGGCCAGCTTTTATCGTGAAGTGCTTGGATTTAAAACCGTTATAGAGGAAGGTCATTATGTCGAATTTGAAAATGACGGAGTTCGTCTTGCGATTTGTTCCAAGCCATTAATGGAGGATAATACGAATGGGCATTATTCATTTATAGAAGAACGTAAGGGACAAGCCTTTGAACTTAACTTCCAATGTGAATCGCCCGAAGCTGTTCGCGCTACTTATCAGGACTATGTCTTGAAGGGAGCCACTTCGATAACAGAGCCGGTGTCCATGTCTTGGGGACATACTACGGGATTTTTTGCAGACCCTGATGGTAATATTCATTCTCTATTTGCGATCAACCCGAGCATTGCGCACTGTGTATAAGCTTTAGACAAACAAAGGGCTGGGATCTCCTCCGTTAGGAGTGTCCCAGCCCTTTGTGGAATGTCCGCATCACATCATTGGTTAGGTGCCGAATTGAGCTCTGTGTAAACGGCTATATACGCCCCCGGAAGTGACTAACTCCTGATGCTGTCCTTGCTCGACGATGCCTTTTTCGTTAACAACAACAATGCGATCCGCATTCTTAATCGTGGCCAATCGATGGGCAATCACGAGCGTAGTGCGTCCGTGCGATAGCTCGGCAAGCGATTGTTGGATAAGGGCTTCTGTTTCCGTATCTAGCGCCGACGTCGCTTCGTCCAGAATGAGAATCGGTGGGTTCTTGAGGAACATCCGGGCTATGGACAGCCTTTGTTTCTGTCCGCCCGATAGCTTCACTCCCCTCTCACCGATCACCGTGTTCATCCCTTCCTGCTGTGAACGGATTAACTCGTCCAGCCGTGCACGTCGGGCTGCTTCCCAGATTTCTTCTTCCGTTGCATTCAGCTTGCCATACAAAATGTTTTCGCGGATCGTTCCAGAGAACAGAAATACGTCCTGCTGAACGATGCCGATCTGTTGCCGCAACGAGCTAAGCTTGACATCGCGAATGTCGACACCATCGACCTTAATAGCCCCAGATTCCACTTCATAGAACCGAGGTAACAGACTGCATAACGTCGTTTTTCCTGCTCCAGAAGGTCCTACGAAAGCAATTGTCTCCCCTTTGTGGACAGTCAGGTCGATATTGCGAAGCACACGCCTGTCGTTCTCGTAACCGAAGGTGACCCCTTCGAACCGGATTTCCCGTTTCAATTCCGCTAGATTCACTGCATTCGGAGCATCTGCGACGTCTGGTTCGGTATCCAGTAGCTCGTTATATCGCTTAAAGCCGGCAATGCCTTGCGGGTAACTCTCGATAATTGCATTAATTTTCTCAATAGGACGGAAAAATACGTTGGTCAGTAGCAGAAAACCGATAAATTCGCCGTAGGATAGTTGTCCTTGAATGACGAACCAGGTTCCGCATACCATGACGAACAGAGTGACAAAACGCATCATCATGTAGCTGATGGAGCCGTTCTTGGCAATCAGCTTGTAGGAAAGCAGCTTCGTCGAGCGGAAACGACTATTGTTAACGTGAAACTGCGCTTTCTCATGCTCTTCGTTGGAGAAGGCCTGTACGACGCGAATCCCCCCGACGTTATCTTCCACCCGGGCATTGAAATCCCCAATATCAGTAAATAGTTGCTCCACTGCTTTCGTCATTTTGCCGTTAAAGTAGACGACTAGCCATATAATTGCCGGCACGACGATAAAGGTGAGAACAGCCAGCTTCCAGTTGATAGCCATCATTAGTGCAAACGACCCGGCAAGCGTCATGACGGCTATGAATAAATCCTCTGGGCCGTGATGGGCCATCTCGCCAATCTGCATCATATCGTTGGTGAGCCTCGACATGAGATGCCCGGTTTTGGTATTGTCGAAAAAACGAAAAGATAGCTTTTGAATGTGATTGAACAGCTTCTTGCGCATGTCCGTCTCGATATTAATGCCCAGCATGTGACCCCAATAGTTGACAATATAGTATAAGAAGGTATTCAGAACATATAAAGCTAACAATCCAATAGACGCCCATAGGATCATCGTCCACTTTCCGCCGGGCAGCAGGTCATCAACAAATCGGTTAACGACCAATGGAAAAGCGAGTTCCATTAAGCCCGCCAACACGGCACAGCCGAAGTCGAGCAGGAACAGCTTCTTGTAGGGTATGTAGTAGGAAAAAAAACGGCGAATCATGGACTGTCACCTTTTTCTATGATTTTGTTCTGGCAAGTAAATACAGGAAGTATGGGGCACCGACTACTGCAACGACGATACCTGTCGGCACCTCGGACGGCTGCAAAATCCATCGTCCAATTGTATCTGCTGTAATGACGAGCAGCGATCCGGCTAATGCAGCGGTGGGAAGGAGAATCTGATGCCGTGAACCAACAAGGGAGCGTGCGAGATGGGGGGCAACGAGCCCTACGAATCCGATTCCTCCGCTTACAGCGACGCAAGATCCGGCTAGACCGACCGCCACAGCAAGCAATACTAGCCTTTCTTTCTCTACGGGAGCTCCTAGTCCGGTGGCGATCTGGTCACCCAGGTTCAGGGTATTCAATACCCTTGACTTATAGAAAGCAAAGGGCAGTAGGACTAGGATCCATGGAAGCAGCGCTAGTACGAACTTCCAGTTGGTTCCCCATATGCTACCCGCCATCCAAGTGGCGACGACTTGATATTTGTCCGGACTTAATCGGAGCGTCAACACAATCGTCGCCGCACTAATTCCTGCCGCCACAGCTACTCCAGTCAGGATCATTCGGAGGGGCAGCAGTCCTTGATGCTTCTTATACGCCAGAACATAGATAAGGGCAGCAGTTAATCCTGCACCGATGAGGGCTAGTATAGGTAGAAGAAATACCGGCGCAGCGTTGGTAGTCGGGTAGAACGAAATAAACAGCATTACCGTCAGTCCAGCTCCGGCGTTAATGCCGAGAATACCAGGATCGGCAAGCGAATTACGTGAGATTCCCTGCAAAATGCACCCCGATACGGCTAGCCCTGCGCCAATCAGAACAGAGATCACAATACGCGGTAGCCGGAAATCGAACAGGATGAGAGATTGTTTTTTTGTTCCCATTCCGAATAATGTATGAATGAGCTCCATCGGACTGAGCTTGATGAATCCGGTGTTCGTGCTAAGGGTAAAAGCAATAAGGATCGATATGCTGAAAATGGCCAACACCATGATATTGCGCTTTCTTCTGCGTCGTTCGACGGCAAGTGATAGAGTGTCCATATTACAGCTCCCTCCTTTCCTTACGTGCCAGATATAGGAACAACGGCACTCCGATGAGTGCAATGAGTGCCCCAACCGGCGTCTCGTAAGGTGGAATGATCATTCTGGCCGCCAAGTCGGCCAGCACGACCAACAAGGATCCTAGCACAGCCGAACAGGGAATAATCCAGCGATAATCGACGCCGACGAAGTATCGGGTCAAGTGGGGGACAATGAGTCCGACAAACCCGACCGCTCCGACAATGGATACAGCCGCTCCAGCGAGAACTAACGTAATGAGGGTTCCCGCCAGCTTCACGATTGTCGTACGTTGACCGAGTCCTCTTGCAACATCATCTCCAAGACTAAGCAATGTAATGGAACGGGATAACGCAATAGCCCCAAGGATCGCTGCGGCGATCCAAGGAAACATGATTTTGAGTTGTGCCCATTTTGTACCCGCAACGCCTCCCGCGTACCAGAAAGCCAAGTCTTGTCCGATCTTGAAGTACAGTGCAATTCCTTCGCTTAGAGCGGCCAGCAATGCGCTTAGAGCCGCCCCCGCCAACACCAATCGAACCGGTGTTAAGCCTCCTTTGGCCAAAGAACCGATGCCATAGACTAGACCCGCCCCAAATCCGGCACCCAAGAAGGAATACAGGATGAGGATCATGTAGGGGAGACCGGGAAAAAAGGCAAAACAGAGAGCGAGTGCGAATCCTGCCCCGGCATTAATTCCGAGCAGTCCAGAATCGGCAAGCGGATTTCGCGTCATCCCCTGCATAATTGCGCCTGATACGGCGAAACACGCCCCGACCATCGCCCCGCCAAGCACGCGTGGTAATCGAAGCTCTTGAATGATTTGATGTTCCGTAATATCTGGATTGAAGCTAAAGACTGCCTCCCATACGATATACAGCTTAGTATCCTTTGCTCCGAACGAAATGGACAATGCGATACCGAACAGCAATGCGATCAGTCCGCCAATTAAGATTAATGTCGCTGCCCACGGACGAGAGTGGAGCTTCCCGACCTTCGAAGCAGTCGTTTCTTCGTATCGTATTTGACTCATTTGTACCATCCTTGTATACCATGATGAATTTCATTGCTTCATATGAGATTCATTCTCAATTACACCCGTAAATTGTAGGTTACGGAGCAGAGAGGTGACAATGGATAAACGTGATTGTTTTTTTTGTACAAAATCAAATACGAACATTTTGTTTCTCCATTGAGCCATACGGTAAAACCCGATATGATGAATTCTATTGATAATGATAATCATTATCTAAATATTGAGCTATTATTTTGGAGGAAGAAAATGATGAGACAGGCAAAAAAATTCACTTTAGCTTTAAGCGTTATTACATTAATGGCGCTCTTGTTACTGGCGTGCGGCAATAATTCCAAGGAACAAGCAGTCGAATCACAACCAAGTAGCGCAAATGCCGAGCAGACTGGTACTCCAGCCCCTTCGGCGCCTGCGACTGAAGATGCCGAAGAAGCAGAACCGGCTACGCGTAAGTATACAGATTATATGGGCCGCGAGTCAGAAATCCCGGTTTCACCTAAGCGCATCATTTTCACAGGGGAAACTTTCAGTGATTTACTAGCCTTAGGTGTAGAGGCGGTAGGTACGGACAAAGAATGGAACTTGGGCACCGTATACGGGGATCGACTGGCGAACGTAGAAGATGTCGGCTTTCCGATCAATCTTGAGAAGACGCTGAATCTCCAACCAGACTTAATCCTCGTAGCGAATACGGATGAGAAGCTCTATGAGCAATTATCCAAGATTGCACCTACGGTGACTTTCGATACGTTCGCTCCATTAAACGAGCGGCTGCCTCTATTGGGCGATCTAGTCGGAAAGAAAGAAGAGGCGGAGAAGTGGCTTGCGGAGTATAATGCCAAAGCGGATGCGATGTGGAAGGAACTTGAGGCTGCTGGAATGAAACCAGGAGAGACGGCCTCCGTCTTCACTTATTATCCTGGCGATCGATTGTTCATCATGGCGCGGGCGGGACTATCGCAAGTATTGTACGAGAAGAACGGGTTTAAGGCTACGCCTCCGATTCAGAAGGTACTGGATGCCAATTCAGGCTTCGAGCAAATTTCTTTGGAAGCACTGCCGGAGTATGCTGGAGATCGAATCTTTATCCTTACTCCTGCAGCGGAAGAGGCACAGAAATCGACAGATGAAATGCTCAAGAGCAAGATCTGGAGTAGCTTGCCTGCGGTTAAGAATAATCATGTCTATACCATTGATATTATTAAATCGGGTAGCGATGCCATCACCAGGGAATGGATGCTACAGGAACTGCCAAAAATGTTCGCAAAATAATCATTTTCTTCAATAGCTAACACACTTATAAGAAGCTTTTCAAGCAATCGTTGAAAAGCTTCTTTCTATTATATATAATGAAATTAATTGATAATCGTTCTCAATTAGGGAGGGATACTTTCAGATGATTAACCAGACATGGGCTTTGGCTCCACTCCACTCCCTGCTTTTTCATATGCTGGAGATTGAGCTGGTCGTTCACCCCGTCGGATGGAGCTCCGGCCAACAAACGACTGATGCCCACACTCTTCTCCTATTTACAGCCGGATCAGGCAGCTTGCTTCTGGATGATAAGTCTGTTCGATTCACAGCTGACAAATGCTATTTGATGTCCCCAGGCACTTCGCTTCAGATTGACAACGAGTATGACAGTGCAGTCCGCTTTTACCGGATTACGTTTACCGCCATTACACTCGGCAGTCCGCTACATGATACATATACGGGGAATATCCTGACTGACCGGCATGAATTAATGGCATATCCCTTCTCCCGATTAATCCGTCTTGCGGAAGAGCTATATGTAGGAATTGATAATAGCTGCGACATCGAATCCTTTAAACAGCGTATTCGGTTCCAAGAGCTGCTCAGTTTCCTGGTCGAACAAAATCTTCAGTCTGATCACCAATTTAACTCTACGCAGTCTGTTGAGAGTACCATTCATTACGTGAAGAACAATTACACTCATAACATTACCGTCAAGAAGCTTGCTCAGTTAGCCAATGTACCAAGCTGGCAGTATACGTCGATCTTTCAGGAATTGACGGGAAAGAAACCGTTGGACTACTTAACAGAGCTTCGCATTAGTCGTTCAAAAGAGCTGCTTATAAATTCGAAAGCCCCCTTAAGGGAGATTGCCCGTCGGGTTGGCTTTGCAGATGAATACTATTTCAACCGCCGCTTTCGCCATACAACGGGAATGACACCCAAACAATATGCTCGTTACATATGCGATACGACAAAAGTAAGGGATTGGACAGGTCATGAAGTGGAAATCCCAACTCAGCCTCAACGGATTATCTATTATGGGGAAACATTCGGGGATTTATTAGCTCTTGGCATTGAAGCCGTCGGAGACTCTATTCATCCGGATCAACTAGAGGAGCTGAAGCCAGATTTGATTATTCTGGCAAGCTCTGACGAAAGGAAGTACAACAAAATTTCTAAAGTTGCGCCTACCGTGACGTTTAATTCCTTTGCACCGCTCGACAAGCGTCTGAAGACGCTCGGTAATTGGCTGGGCAAGAAGCGGGAAGCTGAGCAATGGCTGGATACTTATAACGACAAAGCTCACCTTGCATGGAAACAGCTTCGGAACATTATTGAGCCGGGTGAAACAGCCTCCGTATTTATCTATGATCACGGCAGACGGCTATTCGTCATGGGGGCATCAGGTCTTTCTTCTATGCTCTACCACCCGAACGGTTTTCAGCCAGTTGATAAGATACAGGAGGTGTTGGATGAGGGTAAAGGATTTGAGGAAATCTCCGCAGCAGGTTTACCTTCGTATGCGGGAGACCGAATATTCATGCTGATTCCCGAGAAAGATGAATCCAGAAAAGCGATGGAGGAGATGATGAACAGCGCTCTTTGGCAAAGCCTTCCCGCTGTCCGAAACGGACGAATTCACGTCGTGGAGGCTGAAAAATGGAACTATAGCGATGCCATGACCCGAGAGAGGCTGCTCGATGCGCTGCCTCCTATTCTTCGATCACGCCAAGCTCCCGGTTCTTTTGCTTAAATCGGTCGTTATGTGAGGAAACATAGGCTACCCGGGGTGCTTCTGGGTCCATATACAATTTTGCGCTGTTAACTGCCAGTACAGCATCCGAGAATGCCCCTGCGATCAAGTTTACTTTACTTGGATATTCAGCGAAGTCGCCTGCAGCGAATATGCCCGGCAGGTTGGTCTCCAGCTTGCTGCTCGCGAACACGTTCCAATCATCCATATCCAGGCCCCACTCTTTGATTCCGGTAAAATCGGACTGCAACCCGTGGTTGACGACAATGGCGTCGACTTCCAGTTGCGCGGTATCACCGGTATCTATATGGCTGACCGTGACTTCGTCGATTGTCTCTCCATTACCACTAGACAGTTGAGTAAGGGCGTAAGGTGTACGCACATCTACGGAGGACGATCTCATACGTTCAATGTTCTTCTCGTGCCCACCGAATTGATCGCGGCGATGCACGACCGTTACGCTGCTCGCGATCGGCTCTAGTTCATTAGCCCAGTCTACGGCCGAGTTGCCGCCGCCAGAGATAAGCACTCTCTTGCCACGGAAGGGCTCCAGCTCCTGAACGGTATAATGCAGGTTGGTGATTTCATAGCGCTCTGCCCCTTCAATCTCTAGCTTCGCCATCTTTAGAATACCCCGTCCTAGTGCGAGTATAAGGGTACGCGTCCAATGTCTTTCCCCTGATTCAGCCAACAGCACATATGTCCCGTCCTCTTGTCGCTCTAACCCCGTAATTTGCTGTCCGAAGACGACAGTCGGATCGAAGATTGTTGCTTGATGGGCAAGCTGGGTTATGAGCTGCTCGCACACGACCGGAGCGAAGCCGCCTACGTCCCATATCATTTTTTCCGGATAGATGAGCATGCGTCCGCCTAACTCTTCCTTCGCTTCAATCAGCTTCGTCTTTAGATCACGCATCCCACTATAGAAGGCAGAGTACATCCCCGCAGGGCCTCCGCCGATAATCGTCACGTCATATAATTCCAATGGGTTCGCCACAATAGATCACTCCAGTATGCAATTCATTATACTCACTAATGAGAAGTGTTCTCATTAACGCTTTCCCTATTGTATCTCGCCATCTTCATGCTCACAATGGACAAATAAAAACGGATTTTTGTACAGATTCAAGGATTGATGAGTCCTCCTCTTAGAACAGAAAGCTCACCGAACGGCGATGGTGTGTCTTTGTTTGTAGGTCTAGCTGTCTAATTTAATAGAGCACATTTTCTCAGAAAAAATCATTGTCTTCGCGGGAACGAAGCCGTATGATCTAAGTATATTACGACTGTGTGTGACTGGCGGAGCATGGACTAACCATGAGGGAGCACATAGCATATTTAGCCGTACGCCTGGGCAGAGGTAAGGGGGATACCCCCTTACCTCTTTATGCTTTTATAGCCGAAAAAGGGGTGTGTATGAAATGCTGGAACAAAAACGCATATTGGATGGTTCCTGTGTCGCACAAGAAATTAAGAATGAGTTGTCTGAGAGGGTAAATTTACTTTTAGCAAAAGGAGTAATTCCCTGTCTGGCAACGATTCTTGTTGGCGATGATCCTGCATCTGCCACTTACGTACGAATGAAAGGAAATGCATGCAACCGTCTCGGAATCGAATCAAGAAGGATTAGCTTGGACAAGGACACAACAACCGAGCAACTCATCCACGTTATCCAACAGCTTAACGAGGATAGCGGTGTACACGGAATTTTACTGCAGCATCCTGTTCCTACTCAGATTGATGAGAGAGCGGCTTTCGAATCGATAAGCATAGATAAGGACGTGGATGGAGTCACAACTATGGGATTTGCGCAAAATGCCTTTGGGTTAGCAGCCTACCCATCCTGTACGCCCGCAGCCATTATTGCGATACTTGATTACTACCAGATACCGATCGAGGGTAAGCATGCTATTGTCGTTGGTAGAAGCCCAATATTGGGTAAGCCAGTGTCTCTTATGCTTCTAAACAGGAATGCTACGGTAACGATTTGCCATTCCAAAACAAACAATCTCGATAAAATAGTCGGCTTGGGTGATATTGTTGTGGCTGCTGTAGGTAAGCCGCGGTTTATCCAAGGGGATTGGATTAAAGAGGGAGCGATCGTGCTCGACGCAGGATACAATGCTGGTAATATGGGTGACGTGTATTATGAGGCATGTTTGGAAAAAGCAAGTGCGATCACCCCAGTCCCAGCAGGTGTTGGGCCAGTAACGATCGCAATGCTGCTTAAACATACCGTTGATTCTGCAGAAAGATCACACAGCTTCAGTCATTCTGTTAACCTTAACGAATTTAACAAATAAATATCGAACAGTCGGTCCTACAATGATGAGCTGCAGAGGCAATGCAAATATAAAATTTTTAAAAACGAGTGAAAAGTAACTTTCAACTAATGATTCTCCAATGAGGCTGTTAGATAAATAAGCGGTCACCAATCCGTAAAGAGACATACAGAGAACCATTCCGCTTACCATACAAAGTGCTAGAGATAGGATCACTAAACCCTTCTTAGATTTGTCAAAGGGTAAGGAAAAAGCAATCTTCTTTGCCACTGGACCGACAACGAATATTTCCAATAAGGAAGCAATAATAAAGATGGTAACAAGTTGAATAAGTATTTCCTTTAGGGTTATCGTGCCAAGTAGGTCGTGTGTAAAAAAATTATAAAACATCATGAATACGACCATCCCAGCACACATCATCAATCCAAAATAAAATTCTTCTTTCTTTGTTGTAGGCAATTTCCATCATCCCTTCTGTTTACTCTTGTAATTATAGAGAGAGAGATAGCCTCCTCATAAGTGAACAGATTGTGAACGTTTTAAGTTATAATATTTACCATTTGAGCTAGGGTAGTACAACACTCGCCTGTTGACCTCGATGATCATTGCACCTATAATGATCACAAGAAATACCCATCAAGCGATGATCAAAGACATGATTTCCTTTACGAGCTTCACAGAGAGAGAGGTTCAGGCTGAAAGCCTCTCAAGCAAGCGGAAGCGAAATTACCCCTTTGTAGCTGTAACGTTGAACCTGTGAGCGTAACCCTTGGGTCACCACAGTAGTATGCGATACCGTCTTATCCCCGTTAATGGATACCGATTAAGGATCTTGCTCAACATGTTCTGGCCTATTGCCAATTCATGATTGCGGCGGATCGAATTAGGGTGGAACCACGAGCTGAACGCACTCGTCCCTTTGTGGAGATGTGCGTTTTTTTGCGTTCAAATAAACCCTAGGAGGCTTAATCATGGTCATCAAAGTTACATTGCCGGATGGAAAGATACGAGAGGTAGAACAGGGGACGACGATTGAACAGGTAGCGGAGCTCATCAGCCTAAGCCTGAAGAAAAGCGCGGTAGCAGGCAAAATAAATGGCATTCCCGTTGATCTGAATAGGTCGATCGAGGAGGATAGCCACATCGAGATTATTACACTCGACAGCAAAGAAGGCTTAGAGGTTTATCGTCATAGCACAGCCCATCTGATGGCCCAAGCGATCAAGAGAATCTACGGGGATCAAGCCGTAAAGCTGGGAATCGGACCGGTGATTCAGGACGGATTTTATTATGATATCGATATTGAGAAGCCGTTATCTATCGATGATCTTGTCGCCATTGAACGTGAGATGGGGAAGATTGTGCAAGAGAACCTTCCTATCGTTCGACGTGTTGTAAGTCGACGGGAGGCGAAGAACCTATTCGAGAAGCTTGAGGATCCGCTCAAGCTAGAGCTCATCCGGGATCTGCCGGAGGATGCCGTTATTACCCTGTATGAACAAGGGGAATTCGTGGATCTTTGCCGGGGACCTCATCTCCCATCCACGGGTCGAATCAAGGCGTTTAAGCTGCTTAATGTGGCGGGCGCATACTGGCGTGGCGACTCTAACAATAAGGTGCTTCAGCGAATCTATGGCACTTCTTTTCCGAAGGGTGACCAATTATCTGAGCATCTGAGCCTGTTGGAGGAAGCTAAGAAACGGGATCACCGTAAGCTGGGCAAAGAGCTTGAGTTGTTCATGTTCTCCGAAGAAGCGCCAGGTATGCCGTTCTATCTTCCGAAGGGAATGACGCTCCGGACAGAGCTTGAGAACTTCTCGCGCGAAGTTCAGAACAAAGGGGAATATGATGAAGTGCGTACCCCGTTTATGATGAATAGTCGGGTATGGGAGAATTCGGGGCATTGGGATCATTACAAAGACAATATGTACTTTACTCAGGTAGATGAAACGAAGTTTGCGCTTAAGCCGATGAACTGTCCGGGACACATGCTTATTTTCAAAAACAGTCTGCATTCATATCGAGAGCTACCTATACGCATATCTGAATTTGGTCAGGTTCATCGTCATGAGTATTCGGGGGCACTTAACGGAATGATGCGGGTTCGCACATTTTGTCAGGATGATGCTCACATTTTCCTGCGGCCAGATCAGATTGAAGATGAAATCAGTAAGGTGATTGCTCTAATCGACCACATTTATCAGGTGTTCGGCTTTGAATATAAGATCGAGCTGTCGACTCGGCCTGAGGATTTCATGGGTTCGGAAGAGATATGGGATAAGGCGGAACAATCGTTGCAGAATGTGTTGGAGAAGCGGGGGATCGATTATCATCTCAATGAGGGCGATGGAGCCTTTTACGGACCGAAAATCGACTTTCATATTCTTGATGCACTTAAACGTAGCTGGCAATGTGGAACGATTCAGCTAGATTTTCAGATGCCGGGGAAATTCGATCTTACGTACATCGGTGAGGATAATAACAAGCATTGTCCGGTCGTTATTCACCGCGCGGTTTACGGCTCGATTGATCGGTTTATAGGTATGCTGACTGAGCACTACAGCGGGGCGTTTCCACTCTGGTTAGCTCCCGTGCAAGCGAAGTTGCTACCGGTCTCGGACAACTTTATTGATTATGCGCTCCAAGTTAAGCAAGAACTCGCGGAAGCGGGAATTCGCGTGGACGTCGATATTAGAGCGGAGAAGCTAGGCTACAAAATCCGCGAAGCACAGTTGGAGAAGGTTCCTTACATGTTCGTAATCGGAGAGAAGGAGAGAATCTCTGGAACTGTGGCGGTTAGACATCGAGGAGAAGGGGATATCGGCTCCATGTCGGTGTCTGAGATAGCCGCGCATATGGTGAAGGAAATCCAAGAGAAGAGATAGTGGAGTACCCTCACATGGGCGCTGTCTAAGGATTGAACAAGAAAACCCCACCTCAAGCCTACATTAAAGTGGCTTCGGGTGGGGTTTGTTGTATGCACATTTATAATACCTGCTCCAAAAAACGAGCGGCGCGTTCACTCTGCGGATTGCTGAAAAATTGCTCCGGAGTCGCCCGTTCAACGAGCTTCCCATCATCGAGGAAGTAGATCGTATCTGCAGCTTCGCGTGCAAATTTCATCTCGTGGGTGACGATAAGCATTGTCATCCCACTGTCTGCGAGTGTGCGAATAACGTTCAGAACCTCTTTGACCATCTCAGGATCGAGCGCCGAGGTTGGTTCGTCGAAGAGCATAATATCAGGCTCCATCGCCAAGCTGCGTGCAATGGCGACACGTTGTTTCTGTCCACCGGAGAGCCGTGAAGGATAACTATCGGCTTTATCCGAAAGACCGACTCTGGCGAGTAGTTCATGGGCTTTAGCCCGAGCAGCTTCCACGGATAATCCCTTAACCTCGATAGGTGCAAAGGTAATATTGTCGAGCACGGTCATGTGGGGAAACAGATGAAAGTGCTGAAACACCATGCCAATTCGCAGACGAACTTGAGCAGCATCGACTTTTGGATTCGTCAACTCCACCCCATCAATCGTTATGGTGCCGGAGGTTGGGGTTTCGAGTAGGTTCAGACAGCGTAGAAAAGTCGATTTGCCAGAGCCGGACGGTCCGATCAACGCGACAACCTCGCCCTGATCTACTTGGGTCGAGATGCCTTTAAGCACCTGAGCTTTGCCAAAGGCTTTCGTTAAATTCGTTATGTTAATCACTTCGGCGTAGTCTCCTTTCCAGCATACGAGCAAGAGATGTGAGTACGAGCACAAGCACGTAATAGATCGCGGCAACAAGCAGCAGCGCCTCGAAAGAACGGAAGGTGCTAGCTCTAACAACGTCGGCACGACGCATCAATTCGGTGACTCCGATGACGGAGACGAGCGAAGATTCCTTAAGCAGAGCGACGAATTCATTCACCAGCGCGGGCAAAATGTGACGAAGAGCCTGTGGGAATATGATGCGCACCATCATTTTCCGATAAGGAATCCCAAGGGCAATCGAGGCTTCTCGTTGACCCTTGTCAACCGCCATAATCCCGCCGCGAATCGTTTCCGATAAGTACGCTGCTGAATTCAGTCCGAACGCAAGTCCTGCTGCAAGTAGTGCAGGGATGTCGAAGTTGAATAGCTGCGGAACCGCATAATAGATAAGCGTAAGCTGTACGAGCAAAGGCGTTCCGCGGAATACCGAGGTATAAGCGGTAGCAAACCATTGCAACGGTCGAATACCCGAGATTTTGAAGAGAGAGAGAATCGTTCCCCAGAATAATCCGAGTAAGGCAGAGACGAGCGTGAACAGCAAGGTGACATATACGCCCTTAAGAATATAAGGTACGTACCCATCCAGCACGCGAAAATCAATATTGAGGAAGCCTGTCTGCCCCGATGTGTCTGCTTGCTTTTCTTCGAACCATTTATCGATAATGTTTTGCAGCTCACCATTTTCCTTCATCTGATCGAGCATACGATTGAAGTCGGCGACTAGCGCGGTCTGCTTAGGAAATGCGATGGCATATCCGTTAGCTTCCTCCACGACTGGAATGAAGTTCATGGCAAGATCCGAGTTTGCAAGGACCATTTCAATCGCGACGGCATCTTCAACAATTGCGGCATCGATTCGCCCAGAGTTCAATTCTTGAATAAGGTCGGCAATTTTATTGAGCTTTTTGTGCTTAGCGCCCGGTATCGTTTCTGCGAACTGATCTTGAGTGGAGCCAAGCTGGGTCCCGACGAGCTTGCCCGAGAGCTGTTCGACGGTTTCGAATCCATTTTTTTTCTGGGAGACGATCGTATTCCGCGCGGTGTAGTAGCTATCGGAGAAAGCTACGCTTTTCTTGCGCTCATCGGTAACCGACATCCCGGACATGACGAAATCGACTCGCTCCGTTTGAAGGGCGGCGATCAGTCCGCTAAAGTCCATACTGGTAATCTCCAGCTCATAGCCGAGCTGACTCGTAATGTATTTGGCGATGTCGATATCCAAACCGACAATTTCACCGTTATTTTTCGCATCTACACTTTCATAAGGAGGGTAGTCGGGGGAAGTCCCCATCACGAGTTTCTTGACTGCTGACGTAGGCTCTTTTGCCGCATGAGCCAAATCGGTCTTAGCTAATGAAGTTATGGATATGATCGATAACAGCAGAAGCGTGAAGACAATGAGCGGAATGTACAAGCGTTGTAGTCTGTTTCTATTCATAATTTCCTCTTTCTTGTGCGTATGGACTGTGACATATTTATCGACTTCCAAGTATAAGCCGATTGTTAAGTGAAGTGAATAGTTGGAGGTATACAAAACCGATCCAATTATTTCCTCCCCTTATCATTTACATTCTGTTGATAAATATCATGGAAGGTGACAAAGAGCTCAACCAGAATTTTAAGGTCGTGCAGTGGGAGCGAATTGCGAAGGGTGCAGCAGAGGCTGTCCCAAAGGTGAAAACTTTTGAGACAGCCAAGTTGATCCACGCAATCTAGAATTGCGTAGCTTCAATTAAGATAGCTTGTTTGCTGAAGCTTGTTTGGTGGCGAAAAAGAAAAAGCAACGGCGGATGGTGCGCCGTTGCTTTATTTGATGTGTTCGGAAAGGTGGTATGCTTAATTATGCCGCTTTGGACGGCTCTTTATCTTTACTCTTTCCAGACAACAACCACCCGGTTAAGGCGATGCCCAGAAGCACCACATAGAAGGTCAGCTTCCAGCCTGTTGATTCCGCAAAATCGTGGGGGATGACGTTTAGAGACGGATGCGCCAGCGTATGGACCGCCAGCTTGACACCGACCCAGCCGACGATAACGAAAGCAGCAACTTCCAAAGAAGGTCTGCTCTCCAGCAGCTTCACGAACATATTCGCGGCGAATCGCATAATGATAAGACCGATAAATCCGCCTAGGAAAATTACGATGAAGTGTCCGCCGTCCATTCCGCCGATCTTAGGCAAGGTTGTAGTTGGCAACGCGACGGCTAGAGCGACTGCGGCTAGAATGGAGTCGATGGCAAAAGCGATATCCGCAACCTCGACCTTGAAAACCGTCATCCAGAATCCGCTTTTTTTCTTTTCCGAGCTCTTGTCCGCGGATTGTTCGCCCTTCTTCACGATGAGCTTACGGAAAATGTGGTTCAATGCAATAAACAGAAGGTATAAAGCTCCTATAGCTTGTACCTGCCATACGTCCACCAAGAACGAGATCACGAATAACGAAGCGAAGCGGAATACGAACGCACCTGCTAAACCGTAGAATAATGCCTTCTTCCGTTCCTGCTCAGGCAAGTGTTTCACCATAATGGCAAGCACAAGAGCGTTGTCGGCAGCGAGCAATCCTTCAAGCGCAATAAGTACGAGCAGTACCCAACCATACTCCAACAATAAACCGAAATCCATTTGACATCCCCCTGGAGTAAAATATTTACTTTAATATCTAGTCTTTCCCAAAATACACAAGAGACCTTCACCGAATTTGGACAAAGGTCTCGCTGATAACGCCGTATTGGTCATACGGATAATAAAGCCGAACCCTTAGCAGGCTCTCGTGACTTTATGTTACATTGCAGCTACTCCCTTTGGAGTTAGGGTTTCTATGCGGTTTGTGGAAAAGCATCTCAGGGAATAAATACGTAGCTTTAGTGACATGGTTTCAATTGTATATCCGGTTACCGCGACGAAGAGTTGGAGGACGCCAGCATCAAACGGGGCATGTTCTAATGTGAAAGGAAAATTTCTCCGAATACTAAACAAAAAAAGAATTTAATTACCTTTATGCTTGTCATAGAGTCTGGAATCTACTATGCTTAATCTATATATCAATACTAGAAGCGGGTGGGGAAAGGTTGGCTAGAGTAGGTCCTAAGCTTAATCAATCGAATACATTACTGATGATTTCAAGTGTGTATTCTTCTTTATCGAAAGCGGAGAAGAAAGTAGCGGACGCGGTTCTGGGCAATCCGGAGGAAGCGGTTCTAGCTACGGTAACGGATTTGGCTGAACAGGCGGGAGTCGGAGAAACTTCTGTCATTCGGTTCTGTCGTACGCTTGGATTCCGAGGGTATCACGAGTTCAAATTGTCTGTTGCGCAAAATTTGGTGGATCGCCCGTCTTCGTTGTCGGATGCGGTCATCGATCAAGCGGATGACATGATAACGGTTGCTCGCAAGGTGTCGATGTACCATGAAACGATGCTGAAGAACACGGTTGAACTTCTCGGCGAGGAAAGCTTGGGGCTTGCGGTCGACTTGATGTTGACGGCCAATAAAATTTACGTATACGGAGTAGGGTCATCCGGGATTACGGCACTTGATCTACACTATCGGCTCATGCGGACGGGGTTTAATGTTGAAGCTCACCGGGACTCGCATATCATTGCTATGTCGGCTTCGCTCGTGAAGACGGGGGATCTCGTCTTCGTCATCTCAACGTCCGGTAGCACTAGAGACGTGGTTGATCCAGTGAAGCAAGCTAAGGCAAACGGAGCTTCTGTCATCTGTATGACAAGCCATTATCGTTCACCGATTGTCGCTTATGCCGATGTGGTGTTGCTCGTTCCCTCCAGAGAGATGCCCACTGAGGGTGGTGCGCTGTCGACGAAGTTCATGCAGATTCATCTGCTAAGCATTCTGACGACGATCTTGTCGTTGAAGATGGAAGGGGCGGGACAGGCTTTGGAGAAAACTGCTCGCTCGGTCGTGGACAAGCTCTATTAATCGAAAAAGATTCCGCGTGTATATTGGATTTGAGCAACTTAGAGTACATCTGCCAACAATGGAAGGTGACAAGAATGGAATACGCAATCGGGGTGGACATCGGCGGAACGAAGATTCATTTCGCAGTTGTGGATCGAGAGGGACGCATCGTTGACAGTCATCGGGTGCCGAGTGAAGCGCAGCTAGGTGCGGACCACGTGATGAGCTTGGTGCTCCAAGGTGTTGACACAATGATTCAACGAATGCCGAGTGGATCGAAAGCGTCTGGGATCGGCGTAGGAAGTGCCGGTCAGATTAATTTCGTAACTGGAACGGTAGAGTATGCGGGTTCTCAGCTTCCGGGGTGGACTGGAACTCCGATCACGAGGATCTTGAAGGAACGTTATCTTCTTCCTGCGTATGCCGATAACGATGTGAACGCGATTGCTGTTGCGGAGCAAATGTATGGTGCGGGGCGCGGCTTGGACAGCTTTATCGTCGTTGCCTTGGGCACGGGAATCGGCGGCGCGATCGTCGAAGCGGGGCGTGTCGTTCGAGGCGCGAAAGGCTGTGCGGGAGAACTGGGGCATGTGTCCGTTGATTTTAACGGCCCGATTTGCGAAAACTGCGGAAACAATGGTTGCGTTGAGCTCTATGCCTCCGGATCGGGAATAGCGAGACTGGGTCGGGAAGTGTTGGCTGGAGCAGGCGGGATTGTTCCGTGGCAGCCGGATTCCAGGGCGATCACGCAGGCGTGGCTTCAGGGCGAGCGATATGCCTCTCAAGTAATGGATATCGCGATTCGCGCGTTAGCGGCGGCGATTGCAGGCTATATTCATATGTGTAATCCTCAAGCGGTTATCTTGGGCGGCGGAGTAGCGGAGGCGGGTGCTCCGTTCTTGAACGCGTTAGATCAAGAAATTAAGAGTCGCACGTCCACGGCTGTCAGATCTGCATATCGCCTTCTTCCGGCATATGTCGGGAATGACGCGGGTGTAATCGGAGCTGCCGCTCAGGTATGGCTCTACGGGAACGGTTAATGTAACGGCAATAGTCAGGCCCCTTACGAGAAGCGATAGCTTCATGCGCAAGGGGCCTGGCTCTTTATTTTTGAGTAATGGAATCTGCTTCCAGTGTGAAGCTGACCTCGAACATCCGGTTCCATGGGAGCTGAATATCTCGAATCCGCATTCGTTCGGGGTGTAAATCTGCTGCATTCCGTGCTAAGAATAGCTTCAACTTATCGTTAATCAAATCGATTACCGCATCTTGTATGTGAGAGATATGGAAGTAGCTACCACCTAAGGCTTCTAGATTGTTCTTGACGATATCGGTACGGACGACCGCTTGGTAGCCCCAATCTTCGATTAACCGAGACCAATAGAATAGCTTGCTTTGGTGTTCCCTGCCTTCAATGGGCTGAAGATCGGAACGCCGGTAGTAAGACTCTACAATGGCGTGGGCTATGACTGTGCCAAGCGTATTACCTGATGTATTCCAGCCAGCATAAGCGGACAAGTGAGGCAGAAGTCCCGAATCGGACACGAGATTCATGAGCGATTCATCGCCTCCGTTGCAGGTAGCGACATCGGCTAGGGCTATCAGCTTACCTTTGTCGGAATAAGCGCGGATGGCCCCTACGAATTCACGCAATCCGACCTCGGAGAAGTAGGAGGAATGTCGTTTCTCATACTCGGAATCCGTCTCCGCCATCTCATGGGCGCCGATGGGCGGGGAATTGACCATCAGCACGACATCGGCTTCGGCCGAGCCGTCGCAGATGAAGGCGCCAGCTGCGGTTAAATGCGACTTGAGGCTCTCGCCGAGGGAGCGATCCTCGTATTTGGGAAGGATGAACGGACCGTTCGTCGATGCGTGTCGGATGAATACTTCGGGACGATATTCTTTTAATTCGCAGAAAACGCGAGAGAATAGCGTGCATCCAATTTCGTCAGCACCGGGGTACATATGAACGCGGTTCATCAATCGTTCCCGTTCAATAATCTGAAGCAGCTTGCGCTGCTCTTGCGAGGTGTATCCGTACTTGGCGTTATCATCCAATGGGATGATCAGGAAGTCGATAACACCATCGCGCACGAGATCGATGGACAAGCGATTAACGGAGGCGTTCGTCTGTCTACGCCCTATGAACTCATCACGGACTTCTTGGGGGAGCCGTTGCGCGATGCTTTCGCTCTCCGCCCGTTCCTCCTCCGTCCATCCATCTCGTTGCAGCTTGTCTTGCAACCAGCCATTACGCGCAAGCTCTGCACCGTACTCCGCGTAGTAGTCGGGCTCCTCTTCGCTGCTGCTATACGCGGGCGCCCGCATAATAAGATTGAATGCGTATACACGAAGCTGGGGATTGATTCGCTTGCATTCGGCAATCGTCCGAAGGCGTTCGGCGCATTGCTCGAAACTCCAGGAATGGAGCCGGGACGGTACGATACCGCCATAGACGATCATGTCGATAGACAGAATCAACCTATCGGCCGTTGAAGCATGCTCGATCAGCCAAGAGCATAGCTTAGTCGTATCGGCAGGCTGTTTCTTGTTGCCGAGTAGCTCCGAAGGCGGAGAGATCATGTGGAGATCGGTAGCGGCCGCTATCTGAACCGGATAACCGGCGTTGCAAGGTCGTTCATCTAATGGAACGTAAACAATAGCGGACATGTAAAAGCCTCCTGTGTGGTTATATAAATAATGAGCCAATTATAACATAGGTTTTGGAGAATAAATCTGCTTTATTTTTTAAAATAAAAAATATCTTTATTTATTCGAAAACTGTTGATATAATGAGCCCATCACAGATCAATAGCGATTCAACAAATCGTGAGCAAACTCAGGATAACAGGTGATGGAATGACTCAGAATTTAATTGCACAGTTGGCGCAAAACATTATTGTCTCTTGTCAGGCGCTGGAGGATGAACCGCTCTACGGACCTGAGTATATGGCTGCCATGGCCGTAGCCGCACAAGAGGGAGGGGCTATCGCGATTCGGGCGAATACCCCGCAGGATGTTCGAGCGATCAAGCGGAGATGCAAGCTTCCGATTATCGGACTCTACAAGAAGGACTATCCGGATTCGGCTGTGTATATCACTCCGACGATTCGTGAAGTCCGGGAGATTGCAGAGGCCGGAGCGGAATTCGTTGCTATTGACGCGACTTCGTTGACAAGGCCGGGTGGAGAAGAGCTTGAGCACTTCGTACAGTCTATTAGAGAACAATGTCCGGGAGTACTTATTGTTGCGGACGTGTCAACTTACGACGAGGGCGTAACTGCGATGAAGCTTGGCGTCGATCTTGTGTCGACGACTATGTCCGGTTATACACCGCACAGTCTGTCTAATGATGGACCAGACATTGAACTTGTTCGTCGCTTATCCGCATTAGGTGACGTTCCCGTATTAGCGGAAGGACGAATATGGACTCCTTCTGAAGCCGCGGAGTGTTTGAAGGTGGGGGCGTATGCCGTCGTCGTCGGAACGGCGATTACGCGACCTCAGGATATCACGCGCAGATTCGCGAGTGCGATTCGGGAAGCGGCCCGTCAAGAACAAACTTCTTAAGTGACTTGGCAGACGACTGCTAACGTAGAGTTATCTGCCATTGCAGCAAACGATAAAATGTAAGGGTTATCATGACATTTTATGGTGGAATAATTTTTTTAATTATTTTTCAAAAAAGATATATCATTTTTATTAATATGTGAGTTATATTGACATTAATGAATGTGGATTAGTTTAGGGGGGTGTTGAAGGGGAGGTTCGCAAGGGTTTGTGTTAGATAAAATAACATAAAGAGGCGAGGGTGAAGAAAGTATGCGAGCAAAGAACAGTAAAAAAGCGGCGAGTATGTTAGTTACGGTGATGTTATTGTCTACGGTGTTAGCGGCGTGTGGCGGCAACAATGGCAACAAGGAAGGTGGCGCCAGCAGTTCACCGGCTGCATCCGCGAACGAATCCTCGAAGCCGGTAGGCGAGAAGTCTAAAGTATCCGTATGGTACTTGTGGGGTGGAGCCGAAGGCGAAGCGCTTGAGCAAATCATTAAGGACTTCAACGCAAGCCAAGATAAATACTTGGTGGAAGGGCTGTCCGTGCCAGACGAGCAGAAAATTAAGGTTGCGATTGCCGGTGGCAAAGGCCCCGATCTTACGGACTCATTCGATTTCGTTGTTCCCCAGTATGCACAACAAGGGATAGCGTTGCCGCTTGACGATCTGATTGCTAGGGATGGATACGACGTGTCGGACTTCGTGCCGGCCGCTCTCGCTTCTGGTAACTTTGATGGCAAGCAATACGCGCTACCGCTTAACGTTAACTTCTCTGTTATGTACTACAATAAGAAGCTGCTAGCCGATGCGGGATTTACGGAACCGCCGAAGACTAGTGCGGAGCTATACGATGTCATGGTCAAGACGACGAAGGTGAACAGCAACGGAACGATAGATGTGCTGGGCTCTCCGTCCTATCCTTCAGAGGCTTATTTATTCAATGCACTCGCATACGGTTTTGGATCTACTTACGTGAATGAAGATGCTTCTGCCCTTACCTTTAACAACGAAGGTACCCTAGCGGCGATGAATATGATCCGTGATTACAATACGAAGTTCGGCGTAGACAACATCCGTCAGATTCAAGCGTCTGGCAAATGGTTGGATCCTACTGATCCGTTCCTGATTGGTAAGCAGGCGATCCGCTTCGACGGTCCTTGGCTTTCTGCCACGATCAAGAGCAAGCAAATTGATGTCGACTATGGCATTGCGGCCCTTCCGTATCTGGAAGGCAAGCCAGAAACGGCGGGTAGCGGGATTACTGGAAGCTCGATCTTCTACATCGCTAAGACGTCCAAGAACGTAGATGGCGCTTGGGAATTCATGAAATACCTCTACTCCGCAGAGCCTTTGGCGAAGTTCTTATCCCTTATGGGTAACGTTCCAGCTACCAAGAGTGCAATGTCTAGCCCGGCGATGAAGGATATGGTTGATTCGGATCAAGTCATTCCGTTGACTATGAGCCCGAACTTGAAATCTATTCCGCATTTCGCGAAACGTAGCGATTTCGACAAGGCGCTTGCAGAGCAACTGGAGCTTATGTACAACTTGAAGAAGACGCCTGAAGAGACGATGAGCAAGCTTGAAGGGGTTCTCTCTGCAACATTAAAATAACCCAATATTCCGAATATCGGAAAGAACAGCTTAGAAGTCCCCTTCGTTCTCGGACGGAGGGGCTCTCTACTCCATGAACCGGGGGTGACCGCATGATCAAAAAAGCGACGATTACGGGGCTGCTGTTCTCGAGCCCGTTCCTTATCGGCTTCGCGCTGTTTACTTTGTACCCGATCGGAGCCTCGCTCGTGTACAGTTTTACCGATTTCAATATGTTTAAGTCGCCTACCTGGGTCGGTTTCGATAACTATCGTTGGGTGTTCCAGGAAGATGAAGTCTGGAAAAGCATTCGGAATACGTTGTACATGGTTGCGTTCGCAACTCCGATCAGCCTGATCGTGGGGCTGTTGCTCGCTCAAATGCTGAATATTAAGGTGCGGGGACAATCGATTTATCGTACCTTGTTCTATATTCCGTCCATCGTTCCTGCAATCGCCACCTCGCTCGTATGGATGTGGGTGCTTAATCCGAAGAGTGGGCTCATTAATACGGCTCTCGATTATATAGGTATTCGCGGACCTAACTGGTTGCTCGATCCTGTGTGGACGAAACCGGCACTTATTATGATGGGAGCTTGGGGTGCTGGGGGGACGATGATCATCTTCCTGGCTGCGCTTCAGGATGTGCCGAGGAGTCTTTACGAATCCGCGGAGATCGATGGCGCGGGTAAAGTCAGAAAGTTCATGAATATCACCTTGCCGACGATATCGCCGATTATTTTATTCCAACTAATTATTGGTTTGATTACTTACTTTCAATACTTCGCACAGGCGTTCATGGTCGCGTCCATGTCCAATTCGGGCTCGGTCCAGACGATGGCTGGACCGGAGAAATCGTTGCTATTCTATGCGATTCTACTTTACCGGGAAGCATTCGTGGACTTCCGAATGGGACACGCGAGCGCGATGGCGTGGGTGCTGTTCGTCATAACGTCCGTCGTCACGTATGTAATATTCCGAACTTCGAACAGATGGGTTACTTACGGGGGGGATTGACATGAGTTCAGCAACAAGCGCCTTCTCCCGTCGTTTCCGTACGGGGGGCCAATATCGACGCTTTTTATCGCATGTGTTATTGACGGCATTCAGCTTTGTGTTCGTGACACCGATTTTGTGGCTGTTAGTAACATCTATTAAGTCGGACAAGGATTTATACGCCATTCCGCCGGTGTTCTTCCCGAAGCATCCGCGTTGGGAAAATTATGCTGATGTATTTAAGGTGATCGACTTTCCGGGGATGACATGGAACACCTTTCTCGTGTCGGCCCTGTCTGTTATCGGCGTGCTTATCTCTGCGCCTCTTGTTGCCTACGCCTGTTCGCACATTGAGTGGAGAGGGAAAAATATCGTATTTGCAATCGTTATTGGTACGCTCTTGCTTCCTTACCAAGTTACAATGATTCCTACTTATATTATTTGGGGTAAGCTTGGGCTTATTGGTACGTACGTGCCGCTCGTTCTACCTGCGTTCTTGAGCGCTGGCGCTGGCTATTATATCTTCATGCTCCGGCAATTTTTCATGACGCTACCGGTATCGCTTGTTCAAGCAGCTAAGATCGACGGTGCGTCGGAGATGCGGATCTACTTACAAATTCTGTTGCCGCTTTGCAAGCCAATTATCGCGACGGTTGGGGTCTTGCTATTCCTAGCCACGTGGTCTGATTTCCTCGGGCCTTTGCTCTATCTGAACAATGAGAAAGATTACACTCTGTCCTTGGGGCTGTACTCGTTCATGCAGACGCACTATATTATGTGGGAGAAGCTGATGGCGGCCGCTGCGATGTTCACTGTGCCGATCATCGTTCTGTTCTTCTTTGCGCAGAAGCAGCTGATCGAAGGAATTAAGCTAACCGGAATTAAAGGATAAACACATACTCGATGGCGGTGAAAATCAATGGGTAAAATCAAGGTAGCTGTGATTGGCTGTGGTGCAATCGCGAGCAGTCAGCATATTAAGGCTTATAAAGACAATCCGGATGCAGAAATCAAATACCTGTGCGATATTGATTTATCTCGTGCCGAGGCGGCGGTTGCGGACGTCGGAAGTGGGCAAGCCATAACTGATTACCGGATCATTCTAGAGGATCCTGAGGTCGAAGCGGTGTCCATTTGTACGCCGAATCATCTGCATGCATCGCTTTCTATCGCATGCTTGCAGGCTGGCAAGAATGTGTTGTGCGAGAAGCCAGCTGCGAGGACGTATGCCGAAGCGCTTGAGATGCAGAAGGCGCAGCGGGAAAGTGGTAAGGTGCTCAATATCGGCGTTGTAAATCGGTTCAACTCTGGAGTCAATGTCATTAAGGATATGATCGAAGCGGGAGAGCTGGGCGAGGTCTATCATGTCTATGTTAGTTTCCGTGCGCATCGGTCGATTCCGGGGCTGGGTGGAGCGTTCACGACGAAGGCGATTGCTGGCGGAGGGGCGCTGATCGATTGGGGAGTACATTTTCTAGATATCGTGATGTATTGCCTTGGTGATCCGTTGCCGAAGACGGTAACCGGGCAAGCTTATAGCAAGTTGGGCAAGGATATGAGCGATTACACGTACCTTAATATGTGGGCGGGTCCTCCGAAGCTTGATGGGACTTACGATGTAGATGATTTCGTTACGGCTCTCATCCGGACGGAGGGGCCGACCGTTACGTTGAATGGAGCTTGGGCTCAGAATATCGGGATCGATGAGATGTATATCGATTTCTTGGGTGACAAGTCGGGTATCCGTCTTCAGTATGGCAAGGAGTTTCAGTTATTCAGTGCTCGAAACGGCTCTTTGATGGAATCGACTCCGCAATATCGCACAAGCGATATGTTTCAAAATGAGATCGACGGTTTCCTTAGTTGTATTCGCACGGGCGAGAAGTTGCCGTCCCATATCGACACGGTTATTCTATCCTCTCGTATTATTCAAGCTATCTACGACTCGTCGGATCAACATAAAGAAATGACGTTGGACTAATCGGAGGGTGTTATGAAAACAATCGGCTTTATTGATTATTACTTGGACGAATGGCATGCAGATAATCTACCTAGCTGGATCGCGGAAGCGACGAAAGGTGGCATGCAGGTCAATTGCGCATACGGCCTGATTGATTCTCCGAATGGACTCAGTAATGCGGAGTGGTGCCGCAAGCACGGGATCACGTTGCTAGACTCGATAGAGGCAGTTGTGGAACAAAGCGACTATCTCATCGTACTATCACCAGACCACCCGGAATTCCATGAACAGTTGGCGGAGTTGCCGCTTAGATCGGGCAAGCCGACGTTTATTGATAAGACGTTCGCGCCGGATCGTGCTGCGGCAATGAGGTTATTCGAAGTGGCGAGTCGTTCCGGTACGCCGATTTTCTCATCCTCGGCGTTAAGATTCGCATCGGAGTATACTGATGAGCTTCACCGTTCTGGGGGTCGGCGCATCGATACGTTGTGCAGCCAAGGGCCGGGTAAATTCAGCAACTATGCGATCCATCAGATCGAACCCATCGTGTCGATCATGGGGGCGGATGCACGGCGGATCCAATTTATCGGCACGGAGAGGACGCCTGCGTTGGTCATCGAGTATCCGGATGGCCGCAGGGCGACAATGCATCACTTAGAGGATGCTCCATTCCGGCTGACTTACCAGTATGAGGCGGGGGCATCCGTGCAAGTGGTGGCGCAGACCGATTTCTTCGCACCGTTCGTCCGTAGTCTTGTTGAATTTTTCCGAACGGGTCAACCTCCGGTCAAGCCTACAGAGACGATCGCGGTCATTACCTTGATCGAATATGCGCGCAAGGCCTCTATCTCCCCGGGAGAGTGGCTAGAGTTGCCTGTGTAGCGACTGTGGGAAGAATGATATGAATGAGATAAGCAGAGCGCTTGAGGTTATCCTCGGGGCTCTGTATTTTTTTGGTAGATGGCGATGGGATGAGTTAAAATAAGATTTGAAGGGTTCGAATCTTGTGAGTTATCGAAAGAATATCCTATTGTAATGGGAGAGTCTAGCGTATGGAAACGGTCTCGATCGCGATTACGAAGAGTCAGGCGAGAAAATTCCTTCTAATGTATCACGGCTTATACGGCGAGTTTGAATTCCGCGGCAAAGAGGGGGTTTTGGCTTACATTCAGAGAGTTGGTTGTATCCAATATGATCCGCTTAATGTCGTCGGTACAAATCCAGAACTCGTGCTGCGGTCGAAGGTCGAGGATTTCGATCGCGGCATGCTCTCAGAGTTACTATATACCGACCGGAAGCTTATCGATTACTGGGACAAGTGCATGTCGATCTTCTCGGTTGAGGATTGGCCGCATTTCTCGCGGCTTCGTGACCACTACGGGGCTTGGTGTCGCTCTAATGAGGTGGTTGTGGAACGGGTTCGTTCGGAAATCGAAAGCAGAGGAGCTCTCTGTTCCGGAGATTTGGAAGACAATGAGAAAGTCGATTGGGCGTGGGGGCCAACGAGATTATCCCGCGCCGCGTTAGAGGGCATGTATCATTCCGGGCGACTCGGTGTTCATCATAAGGCGCATACCCGCAAGTATTACGACCTGACGGAACGGCTGATTCCAGAAGAAATACTTTCCGAACAGGATCCTTTCGCAACGGAAGAACACTATTATGCTTGGTTTGTGCTACGACGTATCGGAAGTGTGGGTTTGCTGTGGAATAGGCCGAGCGATGCGTGGTTGGGTATTCGCGGCTTGAAGAGCCTCGAAAGGAACGAAGCGTTCGCAAGACTTGTGGGAGAGGGGCGAATCTTGAGTGTCAAGGTTGAAGGGCTACAGCATCCCCTCTACATGCGCAGCTCGGATATGGGGATTATGGAGAAGGTCTTGTCGGACGATCGGCCGAATGAGCGGGCGAGTGTGCTTGCTCCGCTGGACAACCTGATTTGGGATAGGCAGTTAATTCGGGAGTTATTTGATTTCGAATACCGTTGGGAAGTGTACAAGCCAGCGGCAGAGAGGAAATACGGATACTATGTGCTACCTGTCGTCTTTGGCGACCGGATCGTTGCTCGGTTTGACCCGGTTAAGCATCGGAAGAATTCACCGTTAGCGATTCACAATTGGTGGTGGGAGGAAGGTGTGGACTCGGACGACGTTCGGATGGTCGAGAGTATCGAGCGATGCCTTGAACGTTTCGCCTTACAGCTCGGGACGCATTATCGGGTGAGGGCCAACGATGCTTCGCCTTCAGATGGACCTGGTCAGCAAGAGAAGTTTGTTCGTTAAGACAATAGACCTGTCGCGCCTGGTAAGAGGCGGATCAGGTCTATTTCTTTCGTTATACCGTTAAATGATCGATGGTTAATATACGAACCAGGTGGGTTAGTCATCGGTTCCTGTCTTAGGTAATTGCTTATATTTTGCTTTAACGACGTCTCTCCAGGCAAAATCTGCTCTTTCCATCGATTTAATTAACAATTCCGCGGTCGCAATATTCGTTGCGAGAGGGATGCATTGCACATCGCAGAGACGAAGCAGGGCGGTAATGTCGGGCTCGTGTGGCTGTGCGACAAGAGGATCCCTCAAGAAGATAACCAGATCAATTTCGTTGCTCGCAACTAGAGATCCGATTTGTTGATCGCCACCGAGAGGGCCGGATTTTAATCGATTAACCTTAACAAAGCATTCCAGCATGACTCGTGTGCCTGTCGTACCGGTGGCCAGAATGTTATGGGCTTCGAAAATATGCTTATAGGCAATGACGAAGTTGACCATTTCTTCTTTTTTCGAGTCATGAGCGATTAATGCGATTTGCATATCAAACGCCTCCTGTTTTCGTTCTTAGTTGTACTGGCGTCAGCCGGCTTCGTAGTTCTTTGTATTACCATAACAGAGACTAGACTGTTCATCAACAACTTTGTGTTAATTAATATGACACACAATGAAGATTAGAGCCTTTTATGACACTTAAAACTCTAAATATGTAATATAAACTGACGTAAAATAGATGAGGAATTGAGATTGAGGGGTTCCGCACCGAATTTAAAGCCATGTAAGACAGACGAACGAATCGTTTTGTGACATTGGAGCATAAGAGGCGCGATTTGTTTTCATTGCAGGGCACATGCTAGAATGGCAATAGATAGTCTGGGTGCGCAAACACTCGGCGGATAACGAAAGCTTGGATGCGTGACCATTCAAACTGAACAGGTTTAACCCACCTTTGGCTGTGAATCCTGAGGTGGGTTTTTACTGTGAAAAGGGCGTTGTTATGGAATATCGAATATCGAATATTTAAGGTCAAGACGAATGGCGGACACCTAATCTGCTCATTTTAATGATAACCAAATAGGAAAGCTTGAAGGGGATAACAAATCAATGACAACTTCAGAATTGGACATGTTAAAAAATATTATTAAAAACGTGGTATCCATGGAGCTGAGAGTGGAGAAATCGGAAGTTAAAAACACAATAGAGATGATGGATGGTCTAGGTTTGAAATATAAGAACTCGTGGTCTTCCATGGAGTTTGCAGACCATACGGTGATCGATTTCTGGAGAAAAGATTTGATTAAGTCTGCTAATCGGAAATAGTAGCGTAGGACAATTGGAGTCGTATGTAAAAGGCTGCATCAGAAGGGTTATAGCGACCTTCTGATGCAGCCTCTTCATGGTTTTAGAATTTCAATTCACGAATGACTTCAGAGTCATCTCGATTCACTGCTTGGAAACCTAGAGAAGCGTATAGCTGAGCCGCTCTCTCATTATTCGGTCGATGGCCTAGCACGATTTTGTCGCAGGCGTGCTTTTCCTTGATATAGCGCACAAGCTCCTCCATACCTGATCGTCCCAAACCACTCTGTTGGAACTTATGATCGATCATGAAGGCCATGATCCAATAGCTTCCTTCATCGGGATCGACTGCATAAACCGTAAACCCCACTAATTGTTCACCGGTGTACATAGCAAGAGGAGTGAATCCGCAATAGGCGGACTCAGCCAACCAATAGACCGCTTGAACAGGGAAGACGCTTTTCTGCTCATCCGATACTTGAAGCTCAGTGCATTCGTACCAATTGTGTGTATTGATCGGTCTGAGTTCCACTACCGGTCGATAACCTCCGCGTATTCGGTCGCATATCCCAATTAGCTTATTTTTCAGCTTAATAGCCCACTCCGGAGATGGAGAGTCATCCATATTCTCAACGCTGCGAAGCAATCGTGCGAAAGTATAGAGTTCACTAAACCTCTGGAACACGGGAAGTAAGCTTAAATATGTCTCGTCTAAAACCTTCACTGATCTATACCCGACAAGGAACTGCTGAATGTTCTGCTTGGCTTCTTCATCCTGTTCGAGAAGATCAGATATGGCGGATGTAACATCCATCATGAACCAATGAACCATGGCATCGTCGAAATCGATCGCACAATATCGCGCTTCCTCATCGTCGTAGAAAATATTATCAGTCTCAAAATCATAATGGATCATCCCTGTATGTCCCGCGCCAATTGGAAGCTCCGAGAGCTGACCTCGTAATCGCTCAAGTTCTTGTCGAGCACCTATCTCCTTGGGGTAACGCTGCAAGACCGATGAGATATACGCGAGTGCATCTTCCCAGCTTCTTTGTGAAGTTGTCGCTGGGGTATACATTTCTGATAAACGGTGTAGAGAAGCGAGAGATTTACCCCATTTTTCAAAGTGGAAATCCGACATCTGATCCATTGGGACATGTTTTCCTGCGGCCTGCTCAAAAACGACTCCGTAATAAAGTCCGTTATCCGTTGTAAGGGTCTCAATCCATTGTCCGCTTATGGAACGAACAGGAGCAACAGTCGGATATCCTTGGGCTAACAAATACAGCATAAAGTCTAATTCAGCCTGGATATTCTCTATGGTGTTATCCTCTTCGTGAATGAATCTCAGAAAGTGACGAATACCGCCATTTTCAAAATCATAAACAAAGTTACTACTCGCTCTCCAGAACCTTAGCGTCTCCGCATCATGCTCCCAATACTGGATAAGCTTTTTGGCGGGAAAATCATTTACTGTAACCTGAATCATGTTTCTTAACGACATCATTGGCTGTTAGCCTCCCATTACCTAATGAGAGGTGCTTATTTGTTTAAGAATAACGACCTCTCATTGGTTTACTTGCGGTTTTGTTTGTAATCAAACACCATCACTCCTTAAGGTCGTTGTAGGGGTATAATGACTGTATGTGTTATGAAGCTTTCCCTCATTAAATATTCTCAGTTATATTTCCAGGTTTATCAAGTTTTATTTGTTTTTTAACCAATCGCTATATAAGGGGTGGGTGGGCTGCTTTGATCGTATGGAATGCTATAGAAGAAGATATTGCTTCTTGGTTACGACTCGCTTCGGAGGTTGAATACCTCTTCGGCCTAATGGCGGAGGATCCCATTTTCTTACAGGCGCTTCAAAAGAATATAAGCAGGGGAAGTGCTTTTTGTATACGTGAAAATGACGGGCCGCCAGGCTCATCTCTATTGGGTGGGCTGTTATTCTCTTCGTCTGCAGCTCCTTTATATAACATTGGATGGCTTGCTGTTGCATCAAGGGCAAGAAAAAGTGGTGTTGCCACTGCTTTAATGACATACGTCTTAACTCTTGTTCCCAGCCCGGCAGAGGTTACCGTTACAACATTCGGTACCGATATAGCGGATGGGTTGCCGGCAAGAGAGTTGTATATCAAAAATGGATTTAAACCGGATGAAAGAGTTGCTAATGGACCTGAGGGTGGATCGCGTCAAAAGTTCAAGCTAAAAATTCTCGAGCGAAAAGGGTGAGCCGAATGCGGAAAATCATTTATCCCGAACCCCTGCAACAAGGCGATACGATTGCGATAACTGCACCGTCCAGTGGACTTGAGTCTGACTTGCATCATTTATTAACGAGATCCAAGGCGAATCTTGAGAAGCTCGGCTTCACCATCGTCGAAGGCGAAACGATTTGGACCAACGACAAATGTGTCAGCACCAGTAAAGAGGCTAGAGTCCGCGAGTTGGAATCCTATTTGTTGGATGATCGTGTAAAAGCGATTATTCCTCCGTGGGGAGGGGAATTTCTAATGGAGCTACTTCCCTTGATTAATTGGGAGGGGTTGAAAAATCAACAACCCAACTGGATTGTTGGATATTCGGATATAAGCACATTATTATTCGCTTATACGTTGTTAACGGGATATGCGACCGCTCATGGCCCCGGTTATGTTGATATCGGTCCCGATAAAGTGGACGATACGACAGTCAAATGGTTAGAGGTACTCAGGACCCAGCAGGGACAACGAGTCACTCAAACCTCATCTTCGCAATATCGTTCGTCATGGGGAAATGGGCAAGACACTCCAACTAGATGGGAGATTCTTGGAGATAGGATCAGTGAACAATTTAGCGGTAGGCTAATTGGGGGCTGTATGGATACGATATCTATACTGATAGGAACGGAATTCGCTCCGGTAGAGCAATTTTCCGAAGACTACTGCCAAGATAGCGGTATGATCTGGTATTTGGAAAGCTGTGAGATGAACGCCGCCGATATCTACAGACATTTGTGGCAAATGAGGCAATGCGGTTGGTTTAACAATACGAACGGTGTCCTCATTGGTAGAGCAGCAGGGTACTCCCCCTGCAAGAACTTTGAATTAACGGATGCGTTGCAGAAGATATTTGTCCCCCTGAACATCCCAGTCCTTTATAATGTAGATATTGGTCATGTTCCTCCGCAAATGACATTGATTAATGGTGCTTTCGCCGAGGTGGTCTGTTCGGACGGCAAGGGAGAAATCACGATGACATTTTCTTGATATAGAACTAGAAGGCTTATTAAGAGACACCCTCATGTTTTCTAAAGTTCGTGGGGTTGAGTTTTAAAACGAGAAGGGTGATGGTATGAGCGTAATACGATTGGAAAATGTAACGAAGAAATACGAGGATACTCTGATATTTCGTGATATTTATTTTCGCGTGAGCAAGGGGGAGCGGATCGGTCTTATTGGGCGGAATGGTGCCGGTAAATCGACGGTTTTCAAGCTGATCATGGGTAAAGAAGAACCAACGTCGGGCAAAGTGGAAGTAGACCCTACCGTTAAAATAGGTTATTTCTCACAATTCTCTGAAATGCGCGGAGGCTTGTCTGTTCAGCAGGAGTTAGAATTGTGCTTTGAGCAGGTTAAGCTTATCGAGCAAGAGCTAAATGAAGTTGGGGAGAAGCTAGGCCAAGTTACCGATAATGATGAGATGGATCAGCTGTTAACGCGGCAAGCGGAGCTGTTCGAACAGATGGAGCATTTGGATGGCTGGAATGTATCCGTCGAGATCGACACGGTGCTATCCAAGCTGGGGTTCGATGAACGGTCTCGTAATCAGCCTGTTGATGAATTATCTGGAGGCTGGAGGAACCGTGCCGCACTCGCCAAGATGCTAATTGAGCTACCGGATGTCGTCTTGCTCGATGAGCCGACTAACTTTCTGGATATGGAAGGTCTGGTGTGGTTAGAGCAGTGGCTCCACCGTTTCAATGGGGCAATGCTTCTGGTGTCGCATGATCGGCAGTTTATAGATAGGGTCGTTACCCAAGTCATTGAAATTGAGAACTATCATTTTCAAGAATATGAAGGTAACTATACCGATTACATACGGAAGAAGAAGCTGCGGAAGAAAGAATTGGACCGCCAGTTCGAATGGGAGGAAGAGCTTCTCATTATGGAATCCGAAGCTATTGATAGCCGCGCGAGCAAGAAGTCCTCGAAGGACCGAATCGCACGCAAGCTGACGGATATGAAGAAGCGGGTTGAGCCTCATCCTGTGAACGTGTTGATTACTGACATTTATGAAAATTTACGTTTTCCAGATAAGCTATGTGAAGTGAAGAAGATCGGACAGATGTACGGCGAACGGACGATCTTCCAGAACGTCAGCTTCGATATTCAGAAAGAAGATCGAATCGCTATCGTGGGCCCGAATGGAAGCGGGAAATCTACACTCATTAAGGTGATTACGGGACAAGAAAAGCCAGAATCCGGTGAAGTGACTTGGGAGAAGGGTGTCAGCTACGCGTATTTCAACCGGATGTGGGATGAGCTAGATCTGAAGGATACCGTTAGCCACGCGGTCAATATTTCAGGGCTTGGACTCCATGCGCCACGGAAAAAAGTGAACAAATTTCTATCGATGCTGCAATTCTCGGAAGCGGATCTGAGTAAAACGATTGGCAATTTATCTGGTGGACAGCAAGCCAGGGTGGCGCTAGCCAAGTGTCTTCTCTCCGGAGCAACTGTAATTATATTAGACGAGCCTACCAATCACCTTGATCTGACAAGCATTCAGGTCATGGAGCAGGCGCTCATTCACTTCCCTGGTGCCGTGGTTACGGTAAGCCATGATCGATTTTTCATCGATAAAATAGCGACCAAAATGCTTACGTTCGACCCTGTATCGGGAATAACGGAACAGAATCTATAGTACACACAACTCGTATGGTATATCCAATTTATCGGTTATTTAATAGGAATGAGCTCGGTGCTATGCCGGGCTCATTCCTATTAATTTTGCCTTGTCTTTCATTATGTTAAAATAGCAATGAAAATAGATCTGGAACTTTAATTGTTTTCGCGTAGTTGAGGGTTAACTTGTATACTATAGGGAAAGTGAATGACTGGGTTTAGATACCCACGAAATAAGTACAAGAAATGAGTGATCCTGCTGATGTCTAAATATGAATTAATCGCAACAACTCCAATGGGCCTTGAAGCTGTGCTCTCCAGAGAGCTCAAAAATCTAGGCTACGAGGATCAACTTGTGGAAAACGGGCGTGTAACGTTCTATGGTACTGAGAAAGATATATGTATAACCAACATGTGGCTGAGAACCGCTGGTCGTATCCTCATTAAGATGGGTGAATTCGAAGCGCGCACATTTGATGAGCTATTCGAGGGAACAAAAGCATTAGCATGGCCTGACTGGATTCCAGAGGACGGGGAATTCCCGGTGGACGGGCGCTCACATAAGTCACAGCTGAGTAGCGTGCCCGCCTGCCAAGGCATCGTTAAGAAGGCTATCGTGGAGAAAATGAAGCAAAAATACAACACCGAGTGGTTTCAGGAGACTGGGGCACGTTATGTCGCGGAAGTCACGCTGCTTAATGACGTTGCAACGTTAACGCTTGATACGACTGGAGCGGGATTGCATAAGCGGGGGTATCGTATTGATACGATTCAAGCTCCTTTACGCGAATCGCTTGCTGCCGCGATGATCCTGCTAAGTAGATGGCGTCCAGAGCGTCCGCTGTACGATCCGTTCTGCGGATCTGGAACGATACTCATCGAAGCTGCTCTAATCGGTCTGAATATCGCGCCAGGACTTCACCGTAAATTTAACTCCGAAGACTGGGCGAACATGACACCGGAAATATGGGAGGAGGCGAGAGAGGAAGCCTTCGACCTGATGAAGGAAGATACGCCTATGAACATTGTTGGTAGTGATATTGACGGTGAAGCCATCAAGGCTGCTCTATCGAACGTAAGAAATGCGGGATTGATGAAGGAAATTAAGTTGAATATGATCCCTGTAGCAGACATCCGCCCAGAAGGCGATTACGGATGCATCATCACGAATCCACCTTACGGAGAGCGTATCGGGACATTGTCAGAGGTAGATTTACTCACAAAGCAATTAGGGAAAGCAGCTAAGCAGTTGCACAACTGGTCCCATTTCATCATTACGCCGGACAAAACGTTCGAAACGACATTTGGTCGTAAGGCAGACAAGAAGCGCAAGCTCTTTAACGGCCAGATTGAGTGCACGTATTATCAATATTTTGGACCTTTGCCTCCACGTGGATGATGCGTTGAAGGAGAAGACAGGCGGGCCGGGCATTCTCCAGAAGGAGAGTGTCCGGTTTTTTCCTATTGCCAAATCGGATAAGAGATGATATTATCCTAGTTAATCTATCGGAAAAGTAATATTAATAAAATACGAGACTCTACCGGACAGCCGGAGAGGCGCTTGCAAGTTAGGCGTCTTTCCGGCTGTTTTATTTTAATCCATTTTTATCAACTAGAAGGGGTGTGCGAGAACATGCAATATCGCAAATTAGGGAGAACAGGATTGAAGGTGTCCGAGGTTAGCTTGGGTACGATGGCTTTCGGGCGGTGGATTGATGAGAAGGCTTCAGAGGAAGTGTTAAATGCTGCATTGGAAGCCGGAATTAACGTCATCGATACCGCCGATGTTTACGGCAGAGGAATGGACAACGGAGACTTCTCCCTTTTTGGAGAATCCGAAGCTATCCTTGGCCGCACGCTTAAGACGCGAAGAAACGATATTGTGCTCGCGACGAAGTTCAATGCCAAGGTAGGCAAAGGCATTAATGATGCGGGGCAAAGTCGCTACCATATTTATCGGGCATTAGAGAATAGCCTTAGACGGCTGCAGACGGACCATATTGATCTTTATCAGATTCATGGCTTTGATCCAACGACCCCGATCGAAGAGACCCTTCGGGCTCTGGATGATCTGGTTAAGGAAGGAAAGATCCGCTATCTGGGCTGCTCCAACTACGCAGCTTGGCAGTTAGCTAAAGCACATGGAGTGAGCGCTGTTCATGGTCTTCATCGCTTTGAGAGCATCCAGCCGGAGTACAGCTTAATTACCAGGGGCATTGAGCGAGAGGTTGTTCCGCTGGCAGAAGCGGACAATATCGGGATCATTACTTATAGCCCGCTAGGTAGAGGGATTCTGACAGGCAAATATAGCGCAGGTGAAGCGCCGCCGGCCGAGTCTAGACTCGCTGCTGGAGAAAAGAAGCTGGAGCAGCTGCTTCATTCAAACCCAGCTTTCTCTCTCGTTGATGCGATTCGCCCGCTTGCCGAAGCACGCGGTTGGACACTCGCGCAGTTCGCCTTATCCTGGGTGCTCAGTCATTCGTACATCTCCTCAGCCATTCTTGGAGTGTCTAAAGTAGAACAGATTCAGGATTCCCTACGGTATGTAGACCAACGCCTGACACAGGAAGAGCTTTCACACATTGATGAGGTATCGCGGAGCATCGGTCTTACGATTTAACAACCATACACACAGTAGAGCATTCATATTCAATAGGGGGAAAACACAATGAGCCAAAAACGTCAGCTACATCTCGGTTTATTTTTATTTTCAACAGGGTACCACCCAGCCGGATGGAGGCTGCCAGAGGCAGTCACAGACGGGGCGTTTGATCCACAGTTTCTGGAAAGAGTCGTTACCAAGCTAGAGGAAGCGAAGTTCGATTTCTTCTTCTTAGGAGATAGATTGGCGTCCGGTGCGGACGAGCAGTATTCATTCCCATCTCAAATGGTTCGATTGGAGCCATTCACCATGCTCTCTTACTTAGCGGCGATCACGAAGAAAATCGGCTTAATCGTGACGGTGAATACAACATATGCAGAGCCGTATCATGTCGCTCGCATGACGGCATCGCTCGATTATTTGAGCAAAGGGCGGTTAGCGTGGAATGTCGTAACAGGAGCAGACCAGCGTGCGGCGTTGAACTTTAGCCGTGAGAAGCATTGGGACAATGCGAAACGCTATGATTACGCAGATGAATTCGTGGGCGTTGTTAAGAAGCTTTGGGATACCTGGGAAGATGATGCGTTCATACGTGACAAAGAAACCGGGGAGTACGTGGATAAGAGCAAGGTACATGCCATTAACCATGTAGGCGATCAATTCTCTGTTGCTGGACCGCTTAATGTAGCTAGACCCCCGCAAGGGCAAATTCCATTGCTATCCGCAGGCACCTCCGAACGGAGCCAAGAGCTAGGTGCTCAATTCTCCAGTGCAATCTTCACAGGCGAGATTCTGATCGAAGAAGCTAAGAAATTCTATGCAGGGATCAAAGGAAAGCTGAACAAACATGGGCGTGAACCGAATGAACTGTTTATTATGCCGGGGCTTGTTCCGCTTGTTGGACGAACAGAAGAAGAAGCTCGCGCCAAATATTTCGAGCTCAGCCAGCTGCTCGTTACAGATTTCAATATCACGGCTCTGTCCAATCGGATTGGCATTGACTTGAGCAGTTATCCGCTGGATGGTCCACTTCCGGACTTATCGCTATCCACTCTACCGAGCGAAAAAGTCAAAGCGCTGGTTGGGCTTGCTGAGCAGGCTTCTGGATATAAAGACATCTCGGTCCGTGAGCTGTTCTACTACTTCGCTGCAACGGCGAGAGGCCATCTCCTCATCATCGGTGATCCTGAACAAGTTGCCGATCAGATGGAGGAATGGTTCGTGCAAGAGGCTGCTGACGGATTCAATATTTGCCCTCCTTACATGCACGATGGACTGGATCTATTCGTAGATTTGGTTGTGCCGGTGCTTCAACGCCGTGGATTGTTCCGCACGGAGTATGAGGGTAGCACGTTCCGCGAGCACTTCGGCTTATCTCGTCCGGATAATCAGTTCGCTAAGAGCGCCACATTGCAAGGCGCTGTTCATTAAGGCAGCCGCTTGAGGCAACGTGGGAAACGAGGGGAAATGTATGGGCAACAAGACAACGGCTCACTATAATTGGCGCATGATTTCCGGTCAAATTGCGTTATTGCTGCTTATCCTTGGAGCTATCGAATATATCGTCAGTGCAGAAATCGTGGGCAGCTTATATTTGTCGCGGCCAACCTTAGTTATTAAGGAGATCATTCGATTATTTGCGGAGGGTGAGATTTTTCACCATCTGTCTGTCACGCTTTGGGAATTCCTTGTCGGATACGTGCTCTCCGCGGCGGCTGGAATTGGAACAGGCATGTTTCTCGTCCTTATTCCGCGGGCGGAAACCTTCTTCAAGCCCTTTCTCTCCGCGCTGCTTGCAGTTCCTAAAGTGACCATTATCCCAATGCTTATGTTATGGCTCGGAATAGGGTTATCCAACAAAATTGCGATTGTATTCCTGTTTTGCTTCTTTACTATTGCATTCAATACGATTACTGGGATTAAGCAGACAGCGGATAATCACCTCAAGGTAGCACGTGTATTCGAGGCAACCAAGCTTCAGACGATTATTAAAGTGATTTTGCCGTCTGCGGCGCCCACCATCTTCGTGGCATTGCGTTTATCAGCAGCTACAGGCTTGGTCGGTGCGTTATTCGGGGAAATGATTGCTTCCAAGGATGGTCTTGGCAATCTACTCGTTCAGGCAACTTCTCTGTACGATACGACCAAAGCTTTCGCGATTATTACGATTGTTACGATCGTCTCTGTACTTATCATTGCGTTAATTGACTTATTTGAGAAAAAGATCGTCCTGAAGTGGAAATCATCCTAATTTATCATTAAGAAACCCAAGGGGGAACAACCGATGAGAAAGAAAAGTTGGACAGGTATAGGAATCGTAAGTCTTGCTGCTGTAATTTTGTTGTCAGGATGCTCTGGCAATTCCAATAGCAAAGGAAATAGTGAGGCGAAGGGAGCTTCGCCATCCGCTTCGGCTGTAAGTGGCAAAGAGCTACAGAAAATCAGATATGCACCTTTAAGTGGAATCAGTGGGTTAGCCGTTCGATTCGGCGCGGAGCAAGGCTTCTTTGAAGAAGAAGGGCTCGATGTAGAGTTTATTTCAACTAAAAATGCAGTCGAAGGATTAGTGAGCAAGGACGTGGATATTGCTGACATGCCTACGACTACTGCGATAGTTGCCGCGGGTAAAGGGGCTCCAATTAAAATCGTCTCTTCCTTATTCCGTACGAAAGGTCCATTTTATCTCATTGCTGCTCCTAGTATTAATAGCGTTGAAGATCTGAAAGGCAAAACCGTTGGTGCAGGCTCATTCGGCAGTGGGTTAGACGCGTATACCCAAGTGATTCTGAAGAAGCACGGACTTAGCAAGGACGATGTATCTTATGTAGCTAACGGCGCACAAGAAGCAGCGTATGCAAGCTTTACCTCAGGCCAAGTGGATGCGACGATTATTCACGAGCCATTTGCTTCTTTGGTTGAATTAGAAGGAAAAGGTAAGATTCTGGCTAAAGGCTGGGACTATCTACCGAACTTCCACACAGGTGTACTGGCGTCTCGGAAGGATTTCATCGAGGAGAAGCCGGAGCTCATAGAGAAGCTTCTACGTGCCTACTTCAAGTCCCAGGAATATGCGAAAAGTCACCACGACGAGTATAGAGCCTATTTCTTAAAGAACGTCAAAGTGGATGAAAAAGCGGTCGACCTGGCATTCGAGCGTGAAAGCGTACTGTGGGAGAACAATCCGGATGTGAATCTGGATTCGTTGAAAGAGACACAGCAAATCCAAGTGGATCTTGGATTCCAAGACCAAATTTATGATACTGAGCAAGTACTTGATCTACGTTTTATTCCGAAAAAGTAAGTTGAACAGCGAGGTGTTCCTATGGCGGGCTTCTTAATTAACGGAGTTTCTAAAGTGTACGGGGGGACGACTCCTACCGAAACTCTGGTGGACATCGATCTAACGATAGAAGATGGAGAATTTCTAAGTATTCTGGGCCCTAGCGGTTGTGGCAAGAGCACCTTGCTCGAAATATTGGCTGGCTTGCAGCTGCCTACGTCAGGGGAAATCTGGTTTGAGGGGAAGAAGCTACAAGGACCGGGCATTGAGCGGGGAGTTGTTTTTCAGGATCCTTCACTCTACCCTTGGCGGACGGTGATGCAGAATGTTGAGCTCGGTTTGGAGCTTCGGCATAAGAACAAGGTCGAGAGGAAATTAGCTGCTCAAAAATATTTGGACATGGTCGGGCTGCAAGGCTTCGAGAATAAGTATCCCCATCACTTGTCTGGTGGCATGAAGCAGCGGGCGGGCCTTGCCCGCGCTCTGGCCAACAGTCCGGAAGTGCTACTCATGGACGAGCCCTTCGGGGCGGTCGACCATCTGACTCGGCTGCAGCTGCAGGATGATCTGTTGAGAATTTGGGAAGCAGAGAAGAAGACGGTCGTCTTCGTGACCCATGATGTATCTGAGGCGGTGTTCTTGGGCGATCGGGTCGTGTTGTTGTCGCCAAGACCGGGCCGGATTAACAAAATATTCCGGGTGCCGAACAAGCATCCGCGCAAGCGAGATGACATCGAGCTGCTAAAGATCCAGAACGACATCTATGCTGCTATTCACGAAGTGAAGACGCAGGAAAATCTAGAATTTATTATTTAACGTGAGGAGCATGTGAACCATGTCATCATCTAATATCGTTAGTGTGGAATGGTTGAGATCCCGACAGCAATCGGGTCAGCGGATTGTCATCGCTGATGTACGTTTCTCCCCGAAGGATGCGGATTATGGTCGTAGTGCTTATGAGCAAGGTCATCTGCCTGGCGCAGTTTTCGTAAACTTCAAGGCAGATCTGACAGATCCCGCGGGAGAGCACGGTGGACGGAGTCCGCTCCCAACACCCGAAAGGCTAGCTGATATATTCGGTGGGCTCGGCATCGACCGCTCGACCGACGTTGTTGTCTATGAAGATATCAACGGGCCGGCCGCTTCTCGGTTATGGTGGGTGTTGAAGTATTTGGGCAACGATAACGTTTATGTCCTAGATGGTGGATATCGTGCTTGGACGGCTGCTGGTCTGCCCATTTCTCAAGCATTGCCGGAGTACGAGCGACGTACGTTTGATGCGGCTCCTCATCCGGAGTTGCTCGTGGGCGTGGATGAAGTGCGTCTCGCGTCGAGTCGTAGTGACGGTGGGCCGGCGCTTATCGATTCCCGTGATGCCAATCAGTACCTTGGCTTAGAAGCGCCATTCGATCCGATTGCGGGTCACATTCCAGGTGCCGTGAACATCTTCTGGAAGGATGGGTTGACGGAGGATGGTTTATGGAAGTCACCCGAGCAGCTGCGCGAGCAATTCGCTTCTGTGGGGGCCTCAGACGAAATCATCGTCTATTGTGGCTCAGGCATCTCGGCTACACCGAACGTTCTGGCTCTTCAGGAAGCTGGCTTCACTAATGTGAAGCTATATGCGGGTAGCTGGAGCGATTGGATTACTTGGCACGATAACCCGATAGCCGTCGGGGATGAAGAGAAGACGGAAGACGTATAACAGTACTTTCTCGATGAATACATCGTCATACGGGCCATAGACCCTGGCGATGTATTTTTTATGCCGAGAAGTCAACACGGAGTCAACAAGCGGTTCCTGAAAATACTTTCTTAACGGGTCGAAACGAATACACGTTCCTATGTCCATGTATACAAAGAAGCCAGTTTTCCCCCACATAGAGGTGCCGCAAATCGACGTCTTTTGCAGGTCAACAATACAAATGAATTAGATGAACCGATCAACATTAAATCAACACCTTTAACCGAATGTATAAAGCCGCCAAAGTTCCGGCCGCTGTGATCGGCATGTTTATTATGAGTTTAGCATTGAGCAATGCAAGCGGACAAAATGTAGGTCCCGAAGGATGTCCACCATTATTGCGATATATACGATTCCGTAAGAATGTGCATAGAAGCAAGCAATTTCCGTTCGAAGTTATCAAAAGGCATCAATATATGCGATATGCGCAATACAATAGATACATAAAATGGTAAAATACAAACGAAGTCGACGGGAGGGATAAAAGTTGGTTGGAAAGGATAACGCGGGTCGGATTCGAATGGCTGTCATATTGTTGTTCATCATGAGCCTCTTCTTAGGTTATACCCCAAGAACAAGCGCAAATCCTACGGAATGGAATACGAAAGAGTTGTCTGCCTTTTTCGATGGATATATGGATGGGAAATTAGACAAGGCTCCGGGGGCTGTGATCATTGCGGTAAACAGCGAAGGTGTGTTGTTTTCACAAGGCTATGGGTATGCTGACAAAGAGCATAAGCTCAAAGCAAATCCCGATTCGACCGAGTACCGAGTCGGTTCGATCTCCAAACTGTTTACCTCATCGGCTATTATGCAATTAGTGGAACAAGGGGAAATTCGATTGGACGAAGATATTAACAAGTATCTTCCTTTTCGCATACCTAATCGCAAAGATCACCCGATCGAGTTGGCTCATCTGCTTACGCATACTGCAGGATTTGATGAAACGGTGCAAATTGGCAACGAGAATTGGCCTCCCTCTCCCGATGCGGATTTGGGGGACTTCAAGAACATCTACATCCCTCCTATTCTAAGAGATCCGGGTTCTGTCAAAAGCTACAGCAATTTCGGGATGAGCCTCGCAGGGTATATCGTTCAAAGACAATCCGGCGTTCCGTTCACACAATATATCGATGAACATATACTGCATCCTTTGCAGATGGACAACAGCAGCTTCCAACCGAAGCCAGAAATCATCTCTCATTTGGCGGTCCCATACGGTGCAGCTGGTCAGCCGATACAGGAATGGAATCTCAAACCGGCGTATATACCTGCCGGTGGGTTGTTCGCGACGGCTTCCGACATGGGAAAGTTCATGATGTCGTTTCTGCAAGAAGGCAAGACCGTGGGGGATCGGATTTTGAATGCCGATACCAAGGCTGAGATGATGTCTCTTCAAAGCTCATTCAATCCTTTGCTCGGCGGTATGGGATACGGCTTCTTTATCAAAGAAGGGAGCGACGGGGCGCAGATCATATGGCATGGCGGAGACCTTCCCGGATGGCATAGTATCTTGTGGCTGATCCCCGAGATGAAAACAGGTGTCTTCGTTGCCGTCAACGGGGATGGTGACCCCGGTTTGCCTACCGAGCTAATGAGATTATTTTTGAACCGCTTTATGCCATGGACAGTAGCTGCAACCGCCCCCGATAGCGGGCAAACTTCATCATTCGAAGCTCAGCCTGCGGTAGATTTGGCGGGACGGTATATTATTAATCGACATATTTCCCAATCGGTCTATAAGATTGCAACGCTATCGCAAAATATTAGAATAACCGTTACAGCGAACGAAGATGGCTCTATTACCGCCAGCGGAATGGGAAATCCCGAAACCTATACTTACGATAGGAACGGCCTGTGGCGAAATGTGCTCGGAGACAACTCATTTTCTTCCTACAAGGATAGAGACGGAGAATTTTTGCAATTTTCAGGTAGTCCGGCTGCTGATTTTCGGCGAATTGCATGGTACGAAGATGAACAGCTTCATGGGATCATAATCATTGGATTTGCATTGTTATTCGTTCTGGGGATATTGGTCTGGATGATTGGAAGCTTTCGATATCGATCCATGTGGCGCTCAATTCCAGGTATCGTATGCGGAATCTATATGGTTTTCTGTGCAGGAATCATTGTTATATTCAATAATGCAAACAATTTAGGAGTTATTATTGGGCAGAGCATGAAGGTTGTTCTCAGTCTCCCCATAATTGCGGCGCTGCTCTTGGCTATCGAACTTATGCGATGGGTGAATGAATGGCGCAAATGGAAACCTCAATCAGAGCGGAGAGTTTTGGGTATCCTACGTAGTTCGGGCCGAATGTTCCTTATCATGTTACAACTCGCATTTCTTCTTTATTTGAATTATTGGAACTTGTTAGGGTGGTCAGGATTGGAGTAATATTGTGAGTCTCGGTAATGAACACAAATAGACAGCTGGAGTGATTGGATTAGTTATGAGGGGAATGCGGTTGTTGTGGGGGAAGAGTAAGAGTTGAAGGACGCATAGCAGTATTGAATCGTAGAATACATCGCCAGATGGGTCGTATGCCCAGGTGATGTATTTTTAAGCCCCGAAATCAACACGGAGTAAACAATCCATTCATGAAAATATTTACAGAGTGATTCGGGCCAAACACGTGCTCGTATGCTTCACAATGCGCTGTACAGACAAATAATGGGCCGGCAATGCCCCACCTAAGCGGTACGGATCCCGGATCCACTAACTTGAAGTCAACAATTTTAGCTGTTAATGAGGGTGGTCAACGTAAGGTCAACAGTTGGATTAAGTGTATTTCGCTGAAATCATTTGAGGAGGTATTGCAAAATGCGAAGCACTGATTAAGGCCATCATGTCAGACACAACTGAGATTGACATCCTGGAAATACTTAGAATATAATTAGGATGCTAACGATATCGAAATGACCTAAGAATGGAGCCATACTGCATGTCTCAATCGATCCTATATTTGAAAAGAACCTATATTATTATGCGTAAAGAGCTTGACGTGCGGTTAAGCAAGTTTAATCTGACGACCTCGCAATTCGAGATCCTAGGCTATCTGTCTCAATCCGGAGGATTAGAGCAGCAGAAGCTCCAGCACCATAGCGGGATTACGTCCGCTACATTAACCGGAATTTTAGATAAGCTGGAGGATCGGTCATACATTTCGCGTAAACCTAGTCATACGGATGGAAGGGCTAACGTTGTCACGCTCACGAAGCAGGGCAACGAAGTGTTCGTTAAGCTGGTTGATCTCATTCATGAATTCGAGAATGAAATGCTTAAAGGGTTCACGCAAGCCGAGAGAGATTTGCTGGGGCAATGGCTGCAACGCGTCGCCAAGAATCTAGGCGATAAGGAATTTTATTAATAAAGGGTCGTTTAGCTGCCTATATAGCTAGCATCCTAACGTTCTGAAAGGAGGTGAGTGCAATGGGATGCAGTTAAGGACAAGGATGAAAGAGGATTGTTTTATAGCTAGGATCCTAGTTAATGGGGGGGATATTATGCGAATTGTAGTTACGGGAGGAACAAGCGGAATCGGTTACGGGACGGCGCGTTTAGCAGCGGAACGCGGATGCAAGGTAACGATCGTCGGTCGTAATCGAACGCAAGGCGTGAAGCTTGCCGCCGAGCTGGGCGCGGACTATCTCTATGCGGATTTATCCAAGATGTCGGATGTACGTAAATTAGCGGAACAACTCGAAGAACCGATTGATGCGTTAGCGCTGTGTGCAGGAGGAATATCTACCAGCAAAGAGACCCGTTTGACCGATGAAGGGTTGGAGACGACATTCGCAACGAATTTTTTAAGTAAATTCGCTTTATCGCAGTTGCTCCTTCAGCAGAACAAAATCGTTCCCGGCGGATGCATCGTCATGGTAGGAGGCAATGGCGGCCACAAGAATGCTTCGACCGCTTGGGCTGAATCCCATGCTGGTCTACAAGCCGCGTTCAAGGCGGCGCTTGCAGTCGATCTCTATGCTTCCGAACTCGCCAAGCAACATCCGCAACTGCGCGTGCATACCTGCTATCCGGGAATGGTTCGAACAAACCTGTTCAGGGAGGCAACGTTACCGATCCGATTGTTGTCACGGGTATTAGGCAAGCCAATAGCCAAAGGTAGCGCATACCTAGGTCGGCTGATCTTAGAGAAGCATTCGGGGGTACATTGGAAGCAGAATCGCCCCATGCGGTTCCCTACCCCCTTGCCTGGAGGTCAAGAAGTTAAGGCGCTTTGGGCATATAGTCGGCAAGCTGTTTTGCTTTAGTCACAAGGTTAGTGCAGAAATCAACATCTGACCGAATAACGAAAGGAGTCCAAATATGCGCTATAAAACAGGTTGGCTGATACAAGATCATATTCTAGCATTGACGCATTTTGAATCGTTTGTAACCGTTGAGGATTTCAGGGATATCGCCGTAAATACGCACATTGCTCTGCAAGAGGCAACGGGTCCCTTTCACATTCTGATTGATAATCGGATCATTGCCGAACAGACTGTCGCCTCTCTTGATACGATGTTCAAAGCCCTGCCGATACTCGAACATCCGCACTTGCGATGGATTGTCGTCGTGCTGCCTGAAGCCATCAAAGAAACTGTAACAAGTAGGGAAGTTCAGCGGCAGGGGGCCATACAATTAAAATTCGTAGACAGTCTGTCTTCCGCATTTCAGCATCTTGCCCAAGAGGACAACCGTATAGACGGCGCAGCGTGCTATGAATCGAATTGGAGCGATTGGATTACTTGGCAAGATAACCCGATAGCAACCGGGGATGAAGAGGAACAGCACCAAGGATAGCAGTAATTGCTCAATGAATACATCGCCCTGTGGCTCTCACGCTCCGGCGATGTATTTTTTATGCCCCGAAGTCAACACGGAGTCAACGTCCGACTGCTGAAAATACTTACAGAACATCGGTCCGGGCACTCGCTCGTATGCCCATATATACAAAGAAGGGCCGGGACGCCCCACCATAGAGGTGCTGCGTTCCCCGGCTTCTAAGCAAGTCAACAATTCAAATGACTAAGCGAGTCAATCAACTTAAAATCAACAAAGAGCTTAAAAGTAGGTCTAACTAACATCCAGCACCGTCACAAGCTCCTTCCGCAACTCCTCAGAAATGGGCAGCAGCGGTAGACGAAGGGTACTCGACGCTAGAATGCCGAGACGAGAGAGCAGCCATTTGAGTGGGGTGGGGTTGGACTCCCTGAACAGCAGATCAATAAGGGGAGACAACGAATCGAAGGTGGTTGCCGCCTCGGCGGTTCGGCCTTCCTCGAACAGCCGATAGGTCTCGATGAACGCCTCCGTCTTGAGGTTGGCCGATGCCAGTATGCCTCCTGACGCGCCGTGATGAAGCATCGAGAGAAAAGTAGCATCTTCTCCGCATAAGATAGGCTTCCTGACGCCGCGCTGCATCAACATGGAGACAAGCTCGGTACCGCCGGAGCTGTCCTTCATTCCAACGACACCGCTTAGCGCTAAGATCGCCTCTGCCGTGTCCGCGCTTAGGCGTACGCCTGTGCGGATCGGAACCTCATACGCGATTACTGGCACTCCCGTCTGCGCGGCGCGGCGAAAATGTTCGATGATGCCCTCTTGAGACGGTCTGCTGTAATATGGCACGACGACAAGCGCGGCGTCCGCGCCAAGCTCTCCGACCTGTTCGGTCCGGGCAACGGTTGAACGCGTATCGTTGGTTCCGGTACCGACGATGATCGGAACGGATTTACTTTTTCTCGTCATGATCTGTTTCGTCCACCGGACAAGCTCCTGGACTTCCCCCCACGATACTGTCGGTGCTTCTCCCGTCGTTCCGTTAATGACTAGCCCCTGAATGTTATGATCCAGCAGGCCCTCTAAATAGCGGCGGTAAGACGCTTCATCCAGTGTCTCGTCCTGTGAAAACGGCGTTACAACAGGAACGAATATTCCTCGTACATGCTCTTCCCTCAACATAACTGCACCTCCGAAGTTGTGATGATAAGGTAAATGTAGCATAGTAAGCATCATCATAGTTATCTATAATAAGTGATATGCGATATCAATATTATTGATGAGGGTGCTGCGAATGCTGGATCTGATCTACTTGCAAACCTTTCGTGAAGTGGCGATGCGTCAGAGCTTTACCCGAGCGGCGCAAGAGCTAGGCTATGCGCAGTCCAGCGTGACGACGCAAATTCAAAAGCTGGAGAAGATGTACGGCGTTGAGCTATTCGAGCGGTTCGGACGTGGACTGAGGCTTACATCGGCTGGCGAGGAACTACTGAAGACAGCGGTAAAAATGCTAGATCTGTTCCAGGAATCCAAGGAAAAGCTGACTCGTCAAGGCGGGGGCACATTGATTATCGGAACTATCGATTCCGTCGCGTCTTACTATCTCCCGGCCTACATTCAACAGCTACGCCGGGATTATCCCGAGCTGGTGATCCGGTTGCAACCGGACAACGAAGAAGCCATCCTAAACAAAATCAAAGACGGCGAATATGATATAGGGCTTATTCTGGCGAACACCCCGTCTGATCCGGCGCTCGAATGGATAGCGATTCGGGAAGAGCCGTTGGTGCTCATCGCTAGTTCAGACCATCCGCTTACGGCGTTGGATAGGGTGGAACTGCCGCATTTTACGGGCATGGAATGGTTCATGAGCGAAGACAGCTGCAACTACCGCATCATGTTGGAGAAGGTACTAAGGGCGAACGACATCGTGTATCGTGTCGGCTTGGAACTCGGGAACCCGGAAGCGATCAAGCGCTGCGTCATGGCTGGCGACGGCATCGCGCTCTTACCACGCATGGCGGTGGAAGATGAGATCCGTAGAGGGGAGCTGGCGGTTCTGCCGTTCGCTCACCCCGAGATTAGGCTAGAGCTTCAACTCGTGAAGCATCCAAAAAAATGGATTTCCCATGCGCTGGCGGATTTTATGATCCGAATGCGGGGAGGCCCGGTCAAAGAAACGGCACGTCGACCTGTTAAAGGGTAATGATAATTTAATACTTACATTTCAATCGATTCCCGAGTCAATCCTTTAGCCCCGGCGATGTATTTTTCTATATTCGAAGTCAACACGGAGTCAACCCTCAGTTTCTGAAAATACTTACAACACATTGATGGGCTGGGTGTTCGCTCGCATCCTCCATATAGACATAAAGAAGGCCAGAACCCCTCGCCTGAGGATTCTGGTCTTTGCTACTTTTTCGGGACAATTATCTGGCTCAACTCTATCGACCCATTCAGCTCTTCGTAGCGAAGTCAACATTCTAATTTATAAAAGAGTCAATCAACATCGAGTCAACAGATCCTTAGCTTGCATTCTACTACCAATAAGGTGTAAATAAAGAGGGTGGAAACTTTTATTTTTTCTAGTAAATTTATGAAATAATAATCTAGGAGGGAGTCTATGAATGATGATTCTCGGAACAGGCAAGGTGCTTTGGTTACGTGTGTCTTTAATGGTTTTACTAATCGTCAGCATTTCCATAAGTTTCATTTCAACAGTACGCGCCGCTCCTAACGAATGGAAAGAGGATGAACTATCTACTTTTTTTAATGGCTTTTTCGCAGAAAAGTTAAATAAGATTCCGGGGGCCACAATCATTGCGGTGAATGGCGATGGAGTGTTGTTCTCAAAAGGCTATGGATATGCAGACAAAGGGAACAAGCTCAAAGCGGATCCCGATTCGACCAGATATCGAGTTGCCTCGATTTCCAAGTTGTTCACGGCAACGGCGATTATGCAATTGGAGGAGCAAGGCAAAGTCAAGCTGGACGAAGACATTAATCATTATCTTCCATTTCGGATTCCTAATCGCAAGAATCACCCGATTACACTTGCCAATCTGCTTACGCATACGGCAGGTTTTGATGAAACCTATCGAACATACAATTGGAATTGGCCCCCTAAGAATGCGGATTTGGGGGATTTCCAGAGCATATATAAGCCTCCTATCATAAGAGATCCGGGAACGGTCAAAAGTTATAGCAATTATGGAATGGCGCTTGCAGGATACATCGTGCAAACGCAATCCGGTGTCCCCTTCGCGCAATATATCGACGATCGCATTCTTCGTCCCCTGGAGATGGATAGTAGCAGCTTCAGTCCGACACCGGAGATCTTATCTCACTTGGCGGTTCCATATGGTGCAGATGGACAGCAGATCGGGGAAATGAACGATTGGCCGGAATACATACCTACAGGCAGTTTGTTTGCAACAGCGTCCGATATGGGGAAATTTATGATGGCGTTGTTGCAAGTAAGCAATGAGGCAGGACAGCAAATCTTACAGCCCGACACGAAAGCGAGAATGATGTCCATTCAGAGCTCATTCCATCCAATGCTAGGTGGAGTGGGATACGGTTTCCTTATCAATAAGTGGGCCGATATGGATGTCATTTGGCATGGCGGGTACATTCTAGGTTGGCAAAGTAATATGTGGATAATCCCTGGTCAAAATATTGGCGTTTTCGTCGCTGTTAATGGGGATGGCGATCCTGGTGTGACTAATGAGCTAATGTATACTTTTCTCAATCGCTTTATACCATGGACGGCACCTGCGATGGCTTCGGAGAGCGATCGTCTCTCATCCGATACTCCATCTGCGGTAGATCTAGCAGGACGATATATCATGAACCGGTATCCTTCTGAGTCCGTGAATAAGATTTCCATACTGATAGAAAATATTTGGATTACCGCTACAGCAAATGTGGATGGCTCTATTACCTTCAGCGGAATCGGCAATGAAACTTATACTTATGATAGGAACGGGCTGTGGCGAAATTCGCGGGGTGACAACCTTTTTGCTTCGTATCAAAACCGGGACGGTCTATATTTGCAGTTCTCAGGTTTGCAGGCACATGACTTTCGGCGTATCTCATGGTATGAGGACCAGCTACTCCATTGGGTTGTAATTGGCGGATTTACGCTGTTCTTCGCGCTGGGGACGTTGGTATGGATCGTTGCAAGCCTTCGAAATCGATTCAATTGGCACTCGATTCCGGGTGTAGTATGTGGAGTATTTGGTGTATTCATCGCCGGCTTCTACCGAATAAGCGTTACCATAGGCGAGCAAGCGCACGTAAGCATGATGATACTTCTAAGTCTTCCCGTCATCTCAGCAATACTCTTGATGTTCGAACTAGCGCGATGGTTATATCGATGGCGGAATCGGAAATTGCCTGCGAATCGGAGCGTAAGGGTGATCCTGGCGGGTTCGGGGCGAGTGCTTCTTATGCTGGTACAAATTATCTTTCTTTTATATTTAAACTACTGGAATTTGCTGGGTTGGTCTGGGTTAGAGTACTGAGTAAGCGGCCGAGGGCATGAAAAGCCTCGCCATTGAAAAAGGGTAATGCTCTCAGAACATTTCATAGCGTGTCGCAATGGAGAGTGGCGAAGTCAAGTTTTATGACGAATGCTTAATTTGGAGCGAAAATGCAGCCGAATTAAGTGGCAAAGGTAAAATTGGTAAGCTGTTTGAAAAATTCCACTCACCCAATATTGGGGGGCAACTGGCCGTCCATCTACTACAGCCTGGTCATTATAGCTGTTACTTTAACTATGAGCAGGGTGATGCCGGTCAATATGAAGTGTTGATAGCTGCACACGTACGGGAAGCATTGCAGGATCAACATCTCGAGTCCATTTCGACGTTCAAAGTTCCCTCTGCGAAATACGCCGTATTCGTCACAGAGCGGGGACCGATTATTGAGGTGGTACAGCGGGCTTGGGGCGATATTTGGCAATGGTCGCAACAGCCCGGTAATAAGCGGGCGTTCACAGGCGATTTTGAGTATTACGGTCCGAATATCGATCCGAATGACGGGCAAGCTGAAATATATATTGCCATTCGCCAGTAGTCGAAACTTTATATGAAAAATAAGTAAAGGAATGATCGACATGGGTGCGATTGAGAACACTAAGGTAGCAGCTGTGTTCGAACATTATCCGAACCACATTCAGAAGAAGTTGTTGTTTCTTCGCCAATTGATTCTGGATACTGCATCAGAGTTAGAAGGTATGGATCACCTTGAAGAAACACTGAAATGGGGAGAACCTAGTTACGTCACGAAACGTGGAAGTACGATTAGAATAGCCTGGAAAGAGTCAAGCCCACAACAGTATGCCATGTATTTTAACTGTAACACAACGCTTATTGGCACATTCAAGGAAGCTTTTAGTGATATATTCAACTTTGAAGGCAATCGGGCAATCGTGTTCGGTGATAACGAGGAAATATCAGTAGATGAATTAAAACAATGTATTTCATTATCTCTCACTTACCATTCTCGAAAACATCTTCCAATGCTTGGCTTATGATAAAGATAAACAAGAAGCGCCCTAATTGAAAGCTCCCCAGAACATAAACGGTAGCTGGAGCGATTGGATTAGAGTCGTACCGGGCGCGTCATACTAAAAAGCGAAGAACCGCGTAATATCGAGGGCACTGAAGAACTAGAGATTTTCTGAGTAATGACAATGAAAGAACGAAAAGACGACTCCGAATTCCATTTGGTGGAGCAAGAGTCGTCTTTTCTACGATTGAATTGCTTTTTCGGATCGTTTTCTGCCTACATAAGTTTCAATATTCGCTTAAGATTGACGGTGAATACGGCCATGGCACATTGTAATTCCATTCCTAATAAACCCGTGGAAGACGCGACTTGGCTTAAATGATAATGATCAGCCAAGCCCCGTCGTCTACGGGATTCTTAAGTATATACAATAAATGGAAGTTGTTACTAAAGGACTATTGTAGTCGGAATACTCAGAAGTTATACTTTTTGTAAATGACTATCACCATAGATTGGGGCATGAGGAAAATTGAAGAAAAAAACATTTGCAGCCGTAATAAGCTTGTCAATGCTAGCGAGCATGGGAACCGGAGCGTTTGCGGCAACTAAGCTGAAAGAGATTAAAGCGTATCTCAATCCGGAAATAAAAGTTCAGGTTGACGGTACATATGTTGATTTGCGTGATGTTAAAGGCAACGCAATCGCACCTATTGTTTATGAAGGCGCTAACTACTTTTCAATACGTGCAATTTCCGATGCGCTTGATGTTGCTGTTGATTTTGATGGGCCTACTCAAACGATCATACTAGGCGAGAAAGTGGACGGGGTGTCCATTGCGAAAGGTTTCGACGATATGTATCATACCAAGGATCCTGCGCAAACAACCTACAAAGGTAAAGACTATAAAGAAGCATATTTCAATACCGGTTCAGGTAATCGCGAAGCCAGCTTCATGCTGTACCCGAAAAAAGAGCATCAAACGTTATACTTGCAAATCGCTGCTGTAGGCGGAGATATTACCAATCTAACCGTTAAAGACAGCGATAACAACTCGATTTTGAAAACCGTTGAGTCGATAAAGCCCGAAGATGGCTTAGTCACGGTTGAAGTCGGAATCGGCGGCGTTAAAGAGCTTTATATTTACGGTGACGCAAAGAAGGACACATCCGTATTCGTTCCGCTGACTACTTCTCACTACAAGTAAATCCAATTCGATAGATAGTCAAAGAGAATCCGATCGCTACGGGTCACGAAGAGAAGGAGTAAACAACGTAGCAGTATGTAATCCGAAGTACAACGCTCATATGGCGATGTACTTCTTTGCGTTGTGCTTGTTTCTTGGCAAATGATAAAGGAACACAAGACCCTGCTTAAAACCGTCCCCGAAATATTACCGTCAGCATAGGTTCTGAGTCAACACGGGGTCAACACTCCGCTCCTGAAAATACTTACGCGAAGCATTGAATCGAGCATGTGCTCGTATGCCTGTGCACACTAAGAGCCGGTATGCCCCTCTTTCGAGGTGCTACCGGCCAATTTTGCGTATGACTAATTCATTTCTCGCCCCCCCAAGTCTGATTTATGTCTTAGCCAGAAAACCTAATTTTAGTATCAGCATTAATAACGACAAAAATATATCTATTAACATCATAAATTTATTGTAAAACGATATATATATATGTTAAGATGAAGCTAATTCATTACAAGTGAGGGGCTTTCTTATGAAACGAGGAACAACATTCTTTTTGAAAGCAGTTATCATGCTGATTGGAATTGCAGTTCTTGCTGTGTGCATCTTTTTGGTGCCTGAGATCGCGAATTACGCAGCGGAATTGTATCCGGATAGAACGTATTTGAAATCTCTCCTGTACATCGATTTGTATGCATCGGCGGTTCCTTTTTACGTCGCTCTGTATCAAGCGCTTCAACTTTTAAGCTACATCGACAAGAACAAAGCGTTCTCGGAATTATCCGTGTGGGCTTTAAAGAATATCAAAAACTGCGCGATCGCAATCAGCGTTTTGTATGCGTTAGGCATGCCGCTCTTCTATTTCGTGGCGGACAAAGACGATGCCCCGGGGATCATTGTAATCGGAATGGTTATCATATTTGCCTCCTTGGTCATTGCCGTGTTTGCCGCCGTTCTTCAGATGCTTCTAAAAGAGGCTATTGATATCAAATCAGAAAATGACTTAACGGTCTGAGGTGAATAGTATGGCGATCATAATCAATATTGATGTGATGTTGGCTAAACGGAAGATGAGCGTAACGGAACTTTCGGAGCGGGTCGGAATTACGATGGCCAACCTTTCCATATTGAAAAACGGAAAGGCAAAAGCGGTTCGATTATCTACTTTAGAGGCGATATGCAAGCATTTGGAATGTCAGCCGGGAGATATTTTGGAATATAAAAGCGACGAAACCCAAGCCTAGGGGAGGCATAACGATGGACAATAACAATCTCATTACAGAGAACATGGATAATCCCCATGAGCTGGAGAGAATGTTTAGAAATGAACCCGAAGTGTTCAAAAAATCATTCTCCTACGCATGGGAACAAAACCCCGATTCGCAGATTCTTGCTGTTTGGCAGGAAAGACTGCATTTCAAGCAGACGGAAAATACGGAAAAGAGTTCTTCGCTCTGGAGAAACTTCTTATTCATGGGCATTTTAGCAATCCTGGCCGGGATTAGCACGAGGCTCCTTTTTCATTTTACCGAACAGGAAGTAATCGCTCCTATTAACCTTGTTTTTGGCATTCTTCCCTTTATGGCTATTTATTTTGTATACAATAACCCCTCCAATAGAAACGTGATTTACACCCTCTCATCGTTATTCCTGATCTCCGGAGTTTATCTGAATGTGCTTCCGCTAGAGAATAAAGACAGTATGATCATGGCCTATCTTCACCTTCCCATTTTCTTATGGGTAGTCATGGGTCTAGCATTTACTGGGAATCAATACAGCAGAAGTGGCGCAAGATTAGCCTATCTTAAGTTTAACGGGGAATTTATCATCCTTTACGCCTGCATGGCCATAAGCGGAATGGTGCTAACCTTAATAACCATGCAGTTATTCAGATTCATCGGTACGGACATAACGGAATTCTATTTTAGAAACGTCGTATTATTCGGTGCTGCCGCTCTGTCAATCGTAGCTGCATATCTGGTGACAAGGGACATTAAGCTCGCTAAAAATATAGCCCCATATATCGCGAGAATTTTCAGTCCGCTTGTTCTGGCAACCTTGTTGGTCTACTTTATAGCCGTAATTTGGATCGGCAAAAATCCATTCTTGGATCGCGATTTCCTATTGGTTTTCAACGGAGTGCTCCTTAGTGTATTGGCCGTCACCATCTTCTCCATTACCGAACGAGGTACAGACGAGAAAATGAACGTTTCCGATTATATCAATTTTGCCCTCATCGCCCTTGCTCTTATCATTGACGGTATAGCTTTATCGGCCATCGTGTTCAGGCTTTCTTCTTATGGGATTACGCCCAACAGACTTGCTGTCTTAGGTGTGAACCTACTGATCTTTGCCAATCTCCTTTGGATTAACCTTTCCTATGTGCGTTTTCTAGGAAACAAAACCGGACCGTTAGCCATTCAAGATGCCGTTACGAAGTTTTTGCCGATCTACGGACTGTGGGCTGCTTTCGTTACCTTTATATTTCCTTTGTTTTTTTAATAGAAAGACTCTCGGGACCGGCAATAGAGACGTGGCATGGGATTGTAACGGGGTAGGATAGGGTCTAGGATGGAATAAATGAGACTCGATTAGCGTGGTTAAGAGCTAATGCGGGTTTTCTTTTTGTTGTGGACTCATAGGGAGAGTCTGGTTATGACGATGATTATGAACTTGCTTCATGCGAAGAATATCAAATATCAGAATGTGATACAGGAGACCTTTAGTCATAGGGTCTCCTTTTTTATAAGATGCCGTTACGAAGGTTTTGCCTCTCTACGGACAAAATCCATTAAGTTTTCATTAAGATTTCTCGATTAATAATGATGTTAGGATGAGAGTTGGACTTTAATTAATTTGGACGACAAAAAAAGGAGACTCCCAATGTTATTTACTATTAATCGTACAAAATGGTTGACTGTTGCGCTCGTTTCGTTACTGTTTCTAACTATCTGCTCGCCTTTTAGTGTGGCGACCGAATCCCCGCAGCCGCAAGTAAGCCAGGCGGGATCTGCTACTTCTGTCCAACCGATTAACCAGCAACGCTACTCGGATGTACCAGATACAGCATGGTACGCAGAGGCGGTTAACACTTGGATTATGCTAGGAATTCTTAAACCGAAGCAAGGAGATAAACTAAGCCCCCAAGTTGTTATGACACGCGGCGATTTTGCTAAGTTTCTTGCGATCTCACTAGAGCTGTCGCCTTCCAAAAGCGCCTCAAAGTTTAAGGATATGCCTGTTGGCGGCGAATTAACAGGTTATGTTGTTGCCCTCCATGATGCGGGGCTGGCGAAAGGTTACACAGACGGCACGTTCCGTCCGAACTTAAAGATTACAAGGGCTGAAGTGGCGAGCTTGATCGTCACGGCCAAGAAGCTGAAGCCAGAACCGCAAGTCGGTAGCGGATTCCGTGATGTTCCGCAGAAAAGCTGGTATGCTGGCGCAGTAGGCGCCTTGACGAAAGCGGGTATTGCGAACGGGAAAACGAAGACTAGCTTCGCTCCAAACGCAAACATTGTGCTGGCTGAAGGGATATCTCTACTTTATCGCTCCTTCTTCACTCCGTCTATCATTCAAGACATTGGCAGTGACGGCACAATTAAGATCGATGGTCAGACCTATCGCGCGGGCGCATCGGTACAAGGCATTTTTCAACCGTCGAACAAAGCGGCTTTGCACAAAGCGGCGATTCAGTTCACCTCTGCAGGGGATACGATAAAGTCTGTTGAAGGGCTGATTATTGGATACAAAGACGCCTTAAAAGGAATGGCTGCACCTATCATATTTGATGCCAAAGGCAACACCGTCAACGGAACCGTAATGGTGAGCTCCAATCAGGTCGCGGTGGCTCACTTGGAAGTTAAAGGGGATTTAAATTTGACCCCGGCAGTTGAGTCGGATTTCTTTGCCTTCAATGTGCTCGTTCAAGGCAAAACGGTATTCCTGAAAGATAACGGTCGTCCGAAATCACAGATCACAAATATATGGTTCAAGCATAGCGATCTCGGCGAAATCTATTTGTTTAACAGTGCTTTATTGAAAAAGGTTGATGTCAGTGTGGACAAGACGTCTAAGTCAAGCTCCAAGTCAGAGGGAGAAGTCCGCACCTTGGGAGTAAGTGACTTAAGCATAATCCAAAACCTTTATGTCGGATACTTTAACCGCCCCGAAGACTCCGTTGGCCTTCAATTTTGGCAAGGCGCCATTAATGATAAAACTAAAATTGCTACGGGATCCGGCGGTTTCTTGGGCTTTTCTTCGCAAGCAGATGGAGGAGTATTTGGCAGCGATACATTCTCGGCTATATTTGGGGGACAAGATGGAGGAGTATTTGGCAGCCAAACATTCTCGAATATATTTGGGAGACAGCCAGATGCTTCGGGAGGTATTGCGTTTTTTACTGGAGTTTTTGGCGAAGGCACTGGTACAAACAACGGTACAAACTCTGGAGTCTTTGGCAATTCGGCTAATGGTGTTGCGAGCGGCTTGCGACTTGCTGTTGAAAACATACACGCCACGGTTACGGCGGCGGCGAATACCGAACTCAGCGCCGATACGCCCTCTACGATTAATACCCTCACCCTTCAGCCTGGCGTTAGTATGCAATATTTAAGTCCAACGCCAATCGGTTCCCTAGTCATCGGTAGTTCGGATATGGCTGACCATACGCCAGTCGGCATTACCTCCTTCACAGGTTCAGTGAACATAGGGCAGGCGGCCGTATTTGGCGGCAATGCCGGACAAGTTAATTTGAATGTACAGGGAACGATCGGAAGTCTTCAGATAACTGGAAATAATCAACAGATTATTCTGGGAGACTCCACTTCTATCACTAATTTGACCGTTCCATCGGGAGTAAATCCTGCATCGATTTTCGAAAATGACGATGACCTTTCTAAAGTGAAGGCTGTCAACGGGAAATCAACGGCACCAACACCAAGTCCGAGCCCGAGCCCAAGCCCAAGCCCGAGCCCGAGCCCGAGCCCGAGCCCGAGCCCAAGCCCGAGCCCGAGCCCGAGCCCGAGCCCGAGCCCGAGTCCGAGTCCGAGCCCAAGCCCAAGCCCAAGCCCAGAACCGAGTCCGACCCAGGACCCTGGTCCGAACAACCCTGGTCCGAACAACCCCGGTCCGAACAACCCTGGCATTTAATTTGATTATTATTGTCGTAAACGGCAAGTCCGCACAGATGATCTCCTCAAGCCTAGTGTTACGAATATCGTAGACACATCTTTGATCATTGAGGGGAATCTGGTCGTGACGGGAGAAGAGTAAAGGCGAAGAGGTTGCGATGGATGCGCGCTAGAGGGCTGCGATAGGTTGCAGCCCTCTTTGGCATTCTCGTTCAATAGCTTGCAAAATCACCACTAATAATCTCGTGATACTGTTGTGAGATTTTATTCGAATATGGATTTTCAGAACTTTTACAACATATTGAATGCCGAATTGCTATCCTCTTTTGAATACATTAGATCGTAGACATTTTGTTAAATAAGGAAAGCTAGTATTAGAGCAGAAATAGACGGCTAACCAAAAAGCCTTAACCCTTCTTATGAGCAGGGTTAAGGCTTTGGTTATTTATTAAGCTAGTCTCGTCTTAAAATCCTGATAGCCGAACTCGCGAACGATACGGCAATTACCGTCCTTCTCCTGCACGGCGATGGCCGGCAGCGGCATGCCGTTGAAGGTGTTGGTTTTCACCATGGAGTAGATCGCCATATCTTCAAACACTAATCTGTCGCCATTCTTTAAGGGCTGGTCGAAGGAATAGTCTCCGATTACATCGCCCGTAAGGCAGGTTGGACCGCCAAGCCGATAGGTGTATGGCTTCTCACCGGCTTCGCCCGAACCTATAAGCGGCGGACGATACGGCATTTCCAGAACATCCGGCATATGACAGGTAGCCGACGTGTCCACGATAGCAATCTCCATGCCGTTCCTATGGATATCCAGTACGGAGGTGACCATATAGCCCGCATTTAGCGCAATGGCTTCTCCCGGTTCAAGGTAAACTTCCAAGCCGTATTTATCCTGCATTCGCTGAATGCAAGCTTCGAGCCTCGGGATATCATAGTCATCTCTTGTGATATGGTGACCACCACCGAAATTGATCCATTCCATTTGCGTCAACCAAGGCCCGAATTTTTCTTCAACCGCATTCAACGTTGTCTCCAAATCGTTCGAGTTCTGCTGGCAAAGGGTATGGAAGTGCAATCCCGAGACGCCTTCAAGTAGCTCCTGACGGACTTCCTCCTGTTTTACGCCAAATCTTGATCCAGGCGAACACGGATCATAGATCTCATGTCCCTCTTGCGTTGAGCATTCGGGATTAATGCGAAGGCCTACTTTTCTGTCAGCTGCAAGAGCCTTCGTTTTATACTTTTCCAGCTGGGAGAAGGAATTGAATATCATATGGTCGCAAATAGATATAATTTCGTCGATTTCATCTTCACGATAGGCAGGGGCAAAGACGTGATTTTCTTTGCCCATTTCCTCGTGACCAAGCCGCGCCTCATATAAACCGCTCGCAGTGGTGCCGTTTAAGTATTTTCCGATGAGGGGATACATGGTGGTCATGGAAAAAGCTTTTTGCGCTAGAATAATCTTAGCTCCTGTACGCTGCATGACTCCATTCAAAATGTTGAGGTTTTTTTCAATGAGTGCTTCATCGACTACGAAACAGGGGGTAGGCAATTCCTCGAACCTCATATTAGCGCACGAGCTCCGGTTTTTTAGCTTCTTCAGGTAGTGCGTCAACAAGCACCGGATTAAAGTCTTCTACCCACGGAAGTCCCCATTTGTTCAACTCTTCCATGAATGGATCTGGATCAAACTCTTCGATATTAAATACGCCAGGCTTATTCCATTTGCCAGTCATGACCATCGCCGCGCCGATCATGGCAGGTACGCCAGTTGTGTAGGAGATGGCCTGAGAGCCCACTTCCTTATAGCACTCTTGGTGGTCACAAATATTGTAGACATAGTAAGTCTTGTCTTGGCCATCTTTCTTCCCTTTGAAAATGCAGCCGATGTTCGTCTTGCCCACTGTACGTGGTCCGAGGGACGCCGGGTCTGGGAGAATGGCCTTCAGGAATTGAAGCGGAATGATTTGTTTTCCTTCGTATTCGATCGGTTCGATGGAAGTCATTCCTACGTTTTCAAGCGCCTTTAAGTGCATGAGATAGCTTGGACCGAAAGTCATGAAGAAACGGATGCGTTTCAGTCCAGGCATGTTCTGTACAAGGGATTCGAGCTCTTCATGGTAAAGCAGATACATGTCCTTGTCACCGACTTCAGCGAAGTTATAACCGCGTTTGATTTCCATCGGTTTCGTTTCGATCCATTCCCCGTTTTCCCAGTAGCGTCCGTTAGCGGATACTTCACGGATGTTGATTTCTGGGTTGAAGTTAGTTGCGAAAGGATAGCCGTGATCCCCGCCGTTGCAATCCAGAATGTCGATATATTCGATTTCGTCAAAATAGTGTTTCAGCGCATAGGCGGAAAATACGCCAGTTACACCTGGGTCGAAACCGCTGCCCAAGAGAGCTGTGATCCCGGCTTTTTCAAAGCGTTCGCGGTAATCCCATTGCCATTTGTATTCGAATTTCGCCGTATCTTCCGGCTCATAGTTTGCCGTATCCATATAGTTCGTTTTGGTGGCCAGGCAAGCATCCATGATCGTTAGATCCTGGTAAGGCAGAGCCAAGTTCATGACGATATCTGGTTTGACTTCATTAATTAGAGCGATCAGCTCATCTACGTTGTCTGCATCGACCTGCGCGGTCGTGATTTTGGTTTTTCCGCCATCCAATTTCGCTTTCAGTGCATCACATTTGGATTTCGTACGGCTAGCGATACAGATTTCTTCGAAAACCTCGCTGTTTTGAACGCATTTATGAATTGCTACTGATGCTACGCCACCGGCGCCAATGACAAGTGCTTTTCCCATTTTTCAATCTCCTAACTCATTTAGATTTTTTTCCGAAATGTAAAAACGGCAACAAAAAAGCAAGTGAAACACGCTGCATGCGCATCACACTTGCTCTGATATAGTCAAATAATTAGATAGTCCCAATAAGTATGACTGGACAAACCTCTTGCGTGTTCGTCAGTCAGCCATAAAACGCATAGTTTCATGGAAAGGACCTTAATATTCAAATATATCATGTTAGGATCAGAGTCTATATAGCAAATAATTACTTTTACCACTCTTATTGACCGTTTCACAAGTTGTGTGCATATGCACTGGTTGTAAAGTAACCAACTTATAAAATTTGAGCTTTTAACTCAATCAATAAAGCAACGAAAGTTGCCAATCGGCATTTGACCCGGCTGTCCGTATGGCCTTAACTTCCTAATGGAAGTGGTCAAAGATTATCTGCTTGGAAAGATCCTAGATATTTCAAATATTAGCTTTCCAAAAATCATACTCCTTCATAGTAGCAGGATAGGGATTATTGAGCAAGAAAAATTTTTGAAGAGGGTCTAATATGCTCGGATAATGCCGAAATGGCGGAGTGGTCCAGTTAGTATTTAGCCCTCGCTAGATTGAATTTGTATCGAAATGGTCAACAAAAGCACATAAAAGGTCACATAAAACACAGATTGAGTTGCACCTATCGCTTATGCTGAGAAAGGAAGCCAACTTATATGGAATAGGGTGTGGAAGAATGATGGCAATAAGCATGAACAGGTTACTGATGAAATGGTCTGTGGGAATGATCGTAATAGTCATGGTACTGTTAGCCGGCAATACTCCGCAAGCGATGGCAACGGATCCTCACGCGAATGCTGCTCTCGATTGGCTTGAGAAGCAACTCGCCCCCGTTCCATACCCCGTCTCTATTGCCTTTGACTCATCTTACGGAAGCTCTTACGTAGGTAATGTATCGGGAACTGTATCTGTTAGCTCCCTACCCAGCGGCTATACGACGCGCACTCTTCCGCATATCGAAACACTAGCAACTTATCCACTAGGATATTCAGGAACGGTATCGGGAACCTGGGGAGGTGGCTTGGGTACTCTCTCCGATTATAAGGCATTTGTCTTCGATTACACGGACATCGGATATTTCAAGAAATCGGTGAACCTTAATCCGGACGGAACGTGGTCGGCAGGTTCGGTTACCTTCTTGGGCACTCCCATGGTCGCACTCATCAAGAATGGTACGATATTCGTGACAGAGGCCAATCAACCGGTTACACAGGTTGTCGACGGATATGAAGTCTGGGTGTATTCCGTTAACGGAACTCCTGCGCTTCAGACAAGAGTCCCTGTGAAGACGAATGGTACATTCGAGACTCACGCTTTTCCTTCATTTGATGGTACTAATTTTCTAGGATGGTGGCCGGCTGTTCTGGCAGGGGACAAGTTTGCTCGTGTTGTTCATACCTCCAACGAGAAGATGATGGGAACGACCGAAGAACATCGGCTAGACTTAATTAGGTCCTATTATGTTCCATTGGATGACCCCTTCTATAATTTAGAGATCGACCGACGTAGTTGGATTTACGATGATGCATTAGCGATTATTGCGTTCACTGCAGCTGGGGATCAGACTCGTGCCTCCGCTATACTCGATACGCTTAAGAGCCTGCAGAATACAGATGGATCTCTCTACTTGTCCTATGATGTATACGCGGGTTTTCAATCAGATACGACGGTCAGAAGCGGGTCACTCGCATGGGTTGGCTATGCGGAGACTGTATATGAGAATGCGTTCTCGGATAATACGTACCGGGATTTAGCAGTCAATGCCGCGAATTATTTGTTGACGATGAAGAACACGACTACTGGTAGTATCAAAGGCGGTCCGGACGTATCGTGGTACTCAACGGAGCATAACATTGACAGCTACTTCTTCTTTAGAGATCTCGCTATTCTTACAGGCAGTACGACGTATTCGAATGCCGCTACCGATGTTAAGGATGCGTTATTGAATTACCATTGGAATACATCGGAGAACCGATTTAACCAAGGGATCGGCGATACGGAGAAAGCGCTGGATGCTGGCTCTTGGGGGGCGCTATTCCTACAGGCGATTGGACGGAGTGATCTGGATGCCTATACTGCCTCTTATCTGTCGAACTTCGCGGTGAGCGGATCTTCGATGGTGTTAAGCAGCGGTTCCACGGATTATAACATGAGCTATCAAACGACAGCGGCATTGTCTGGTTATAAGCCATACGATGCTGTTGGAGCACCAAGTATCGTATGGACGGAAGGAACGTGGGGAGTTATCACGTATTTCATGCGATCAGGTACCAGCACGACGGGACTCGTCAATTCCATGAAGGCGATGCATGATGCGGACCCCAAGGGTGGTCTTGTCTATTCTAATCAAGCGTATATCCCCTACCCTTACGAATACCACGTATGGCCAGCCGTAGCAGCATCTGCATGGGAATATATCACGCTGACAGATTCAAATCTTGTCTTTGCTCCCTGAAAGAATAGCATAAACGGAAAGAGAGTCCGGCAGTAGGCGGGCTCTCTTTTGGCTTTCTAGAATTGTTAACATTTGAGGGTGAAGCAGGACTTCATCCTCTTTTTATTTTCTGGTTTATAAGAGTTACATCCCAAACTTATGTTATAACTTCCGCTGAACTTGGGTGGAGTTGCGCAAATATTTGGACGGAGAGAGACCGACAATTTTCTTGAAGAGCTTAATGAAATTAGAGTAATCGTTAAACCCAGTAAGGTAACAAACCTCCGTCGTTTGGTGGCCTTGCGAAAGTAATTCCTTCGCTTTAATAATGCGTTTCATCATAATGAATTTGTGTATGCCTAGACCGGTTTCAGACTTGAAAAGCCGACTTAAATAATAGCGGTTGATAAAGAAAATCCGCTCGAGTGCCTCTAGGGTAAGCTCGGCGTCCAGGTGCGTTTCAATATACCCAATTACAGGGACAAGCTTGACTGAGATCGTAACGGATGGGGGTGAGGGATTGGGGCTGCTCATCTCAAAGTACTCGTTGATAAACACGAGTAACTCGATCAAATAGGATTGGGAAAGGACTTTGGCAGACGAGGATTCCTCGATCGCGTACTTCTCCCAACGGTCGAATAGTCCCATGATAATTTCTAGCTGCTGAGGTGTGAGTCTCAAATGGTTATGCTCGCCGTTCGCGCGGTTCAGGAAGCATCTGAGAAGATTATAATTGCTTGGACTAAAGCGAGTCGGTATGTTCGGGTCAAAAAAAACGAGTATCCGTTCGTACTCCTCGGTATTCGCGGTCGCTACTCGTTTATGGATTTCTTTGTGATTAATAACGACTAGATCACCTGAGGTAAGCTTGTAAACCTGTTTACCAATGAAGTAACTGGTCTCTCCTTTAAGCAACAGGTAAATCTCGAAATAATCGTGCAGATGAAATTCCCAAGTTGGATTCTGGTGGATGCTCGTCCGGTCATAGAAGATCTCTACATTGGGGGTCGTGTTCTTCATGTTAGCCATAGAGGATGTCCTTTCACGCCGATTTGGATATAAGCCTACGGGATCAATGAGTATCCGTCAATTGTTTTTCGACAATTTTTGCAATATCAAGAAAAACATAAAAACGGTCAAATTAAACAAAGAAATTGGTTATTTTATATCCGTATAATGAAGCAGTAAACAAGAGGACACATACGAAAAGGGAGGAATACAAACTGCTTATGAAGACAAAGGTCGTAAGGGCGTTTACCATGTTGGCAGTAGTGGCAGTATTCGTAAGTATTTTATCGGCATGTGGATCGAACAAAGGAAATAACGAAGCTTCACCATCGACTAGTGCAAGCCCAAGCTCAAGCTCATCGGTCACTCCTGAGGATACCGGCAAAAAGCTGGAAGGCGAGATTGAGGTTGCAGCATTTGCTGGCGGATTCGGGACGGCTTATTGGGAAGAAATCGTTAAAAAATTTGAAGCAACGTATCCTGGTACTAAAGTAAATCTGTTGACTAGTCCTAAACTGAGCGACATTCTTCAACCGCGTTTCGTAGCGGGTGACTATCCAGACATCGTTGCGAATACGAATAACGGCAAAATGGATGTTCGAATTCTCATGCGTGAAGGCCAACTAGCTGATCTATCCGATGTTGTGAACTCCGACACGTTGGACGGACAAGGCACACTGAAGGACATTCTGAATCCAGAGGTTCTCAATTATCCTACGATCAATGTTGACGGTAAAATTGCCGCGTTGCCACTTAACGTTACCTACCAAGGAATTTATTATAATGCGACGATTATGAAGGAAAATGGTTGGAGCGTACCTACGACGTGGGATGAGTTCTTCAAGCTTGGCGAAACCTTCAAAGCAAAATACGCTGATTCGAAAGCATTCTGGACCTATCAAGGAATGTATCCCGATTACATGCACATTAACTTCTACGGAGCACTTGCCGCATACTGCGGAGCGGATGGTTATGAAGCAATCAAAACTGCTCAAGACGGTGCCATCGAGAAGCCTTGCGTAGTCCAAGCGCTACAAACGATAGAGAACCTGGCAAAAAATGACCTCGTTATGAAGAACATTCTCGACAAAACTGAGGTTCAAGCACAGACCGATTTCCTTCTAGGAAAATCCCTATTCATTCCATGGGGAACTTGGGCGGAGAGCGAAATGAAAGACGTACTTCCGACATTACCTAATAAATTTGAATTCGGCTTCATGCCGATGCCGGCTGCCGAAGCGGGCGGACCGAGATACGTAATTGGTGACTATGAGCTTATGTACATGCCGGCAAAAGCCAAAAATCCTGAATTAGCTAAAGAATTTCTAAGATTCTGCTTAACGCAAGAAAACATCAAGTTTTACTCTGAGAAGACAACCGCGATTAAACCGGTCAAAGGTGCGGTTGAACTTGTAGGCTCGTTAATTCCGCAATCGGTTCAGAACACAATCGATGTCATCGAGCAAACTGGTGCAACGCTCATAAGCGATCGTCTCGATGCCAAGATGAACGGTGCTCTCGGCGAAGCATGGACAGGATTTACGGAAATTATGCTCAAGAAGAAGACATCCGAGGAAGTTCAAGCAGCGATTGCCAAGAAATTTAATTCGACCAAATAACAGATTATAGAAGGGCTGTAAGGGAGCTAAGCTTGAAGTAGTTCCCTTACAACCGTCTTGAGTCGTTATTCAGTTGGTAAGGGGATGACCTAATGCTTAAAAAACACGAACTCGTCTTCATCCTCAGCTTCCTAACGCCGACGCTGGCCCTATTCGGAATATTTACGCTCTATCCTTACTTCAATGGGCTGAAGATGAGTTTCTATGAATGGTCGGGCTTCAGTGATGTTACCACGTTCGTTGGATTGGATAATTTCAAGAGAATGCTTGACGACGATATTATTCCGATGACGCTGAAGCACAATTTGTATATTATGCTGGCTGTTCCGATCTTTTCTTTTATTTTCGCATTATTTAATGCGGTTGCAATCTCGCAATTCAAGCTCAAGGAATCGAAATGGTATCGCGCGCTGCTCTTCGTACCGTATGTATTGCCGGTAACGATTACTGCGATTCTTTGGCAGAACATGCTCGGCGGAGATTATGGACTTGTGACCTCCATTCTCGGATGGTTTGGTATTCATTTAGATTATCCACTTCTAGGTAATCCCGATACCGCTTTATGGGCACTGTGCGTTCCTATGATCTGGTCAGTCGTCGGCTTCTATATGGTTCTCTACTTGACTGCGATTAACAATATCGATGAATCTCTCATGGAAGCTGCTTCAATTGATGGAGCTAGTCAATGGGATAAGGTTAGATATATAACGATTCCGCTTATCTGGGAGACAATCCGAGTTACCTTGGTACTGTTCATTCTAGGGGCATTCAACTACTCATTCGCACTTCCTTGGATTATGACAGACGGTGGACCGGCCCGCTCGACGGAATTTATCGCAACCTATATGTACCGCGTAGCTCAGAACGACCACGAATACGGATACGCTACAGCAATAGGGGTTTTTATCTTCATCATTGCGACGGGACTTTCCTTGCTTAGCCAGATTCTTACCCGCAAAAGCAAACTAGACTAGCCACGACGAAAGGAAGGAGGGGTAGAAGTGGGGAGCGCAAACCATTTTTTGGGAAGATGGATAGTTAGGCTGATTCTTGCGGTACAGGCTGTAGCTGTTGTTTATCCGTTGCTGTGGACGATTTATAGTTCGTTTAAGACGAGAACTGATTTTTACCGTAATCCTTGGCTACTGCCGTCACGAATTGAGTTTTCGAACTATTACAACGCGCTTATCAAGTCTAAGTTTTTTGAGAGCTTCTTTAATAGTATTTATGTATCGGTATTGTCCGTAGCGCTGATTATTATTTTATCTTCTACGACTGCATTTATTTTAACGAGATACAAATTTTTCGGAGCTTCCTTCATTCATAAAATAATGATGCTGTCGCTCTTCTTGCCATCGGTTTTCGCGCTTATTCCGACGTTCCTGCTCATGATGGAATTGAATCTATTGAATAAGCTTAGCGGTCTCGTGCTCGTCTATGCTGCGGGTGGTCTCCCGATGTCGATCTTCATCTTAGCTGGATTCTTCAAGCATCTGGACACTAGCTTTGAAGAGTCAGCATTATTGGACGGAAGCAGTGCGACAAACACATATTGGAAAATCATCTTTCCGATCGCGATGCCTGGCATAGTGGTAATTGGGATATTGAATATTATAAGCGTATGGAACGAGTATCCACTCGCCATGGCAATATTAAGCTCCCCTGAGAAGAAGACGGTCGCCGTTAACATCGTAGACTTGTCGACCATTCAACGTTTCGCGACGGACTGGGGCGCGTTGTTCGCCGGTTTAGTTATTGCCATGCTTCCTGTACTAATCATTTACTTTATATTTCAGAACAAGCTCATTGCGGGTCTAACAGCCGGAGCGACCAAAGGATAAGCATTTGGCGATATCAAACAACATGGATAGGAGTGATCCCTATGGCTGGTCTCAAAATAGCCGTAATCGGCGCTGGTAGCTCATACACGCCGGAGTTAATTGGCGGCTTCATCAAAAGAAAAGACGAGCTTCAAGTTGAGAAGCTCTATCTAATGGACATTAATCTTTCCAAGCTCGAAACGGTAGGTAACTTCGCTAAGAAGCTGCTTGAGAAGGGCGGAATCAAATGCGAGGTCGTCCTCACAACGGATATCGTCGCTGCTGTACGCGATGTCTCCTTCGTTCTAACCCAAATTCGGGTAGGGCAGCTTGAAGCCCGTATCAACGATGAGAAAATCCCTCTAAAATATGATCTCATTGGCCAAGAAACGGTCGGTATCGGTGGGTTCATGAAAGCGATGCGTACGATTCCTGTTATGAAGAACATCTCCGATGTCGTAAAGGCATATGCGAAGCCAGGTGCTTGGATTGTTAACTTTACGAATCCGGCGGGATTGGTGACCGAGGCTTTGCTAAATTACACATCCACGAATGCAATCGGCTTATGCAACTGTCCGTTCTCAATGTCGAAGGACTCGTTGAGTCGCGTGCCGGAGGGTACCAAGGATGTCTTCATTGAATACGTCGGGTTAAACCATCTTGCGTGGATAACTTCGATCTATGCAGATGGTGTAGAGATTCTTCAGAAGCAGTTGTCTGGCCAATACGATTTTACCCGGATGAAGAACATTCCAATTATCGATTATGACGATGTCCTTATTCGTAGTGCGTGTGGTGTCCCGAACAATTACCTGACTTATTATTATTACCCGGAGCGACATTTGCAGAAAGAAAAGCTTGAAGAGAAAACACGCGGAGAGGTATGCCGTGATATCGAGAACGAGCTTATGGATATGTATGCAGATCCGAACCGAGTAGATATTCCAGAGCTACTCAGTCAACGCGGTGGCGGCAACTATTCAGAAGTGGCCCTCTCGGTCGTCAGTGCCATCGTCAATGATAAGAATGAGCGCCATATTGTCAATGTTCGGAACGAGGGTGCTCTTGATTTCATGGCGGATGATGATGTCATCGAGATTAATTGCCTTGTGGGGGCGCATGGTGCTAAAGCGATCGCGGTTCCTAACTTTGCGAACGAGCACATCAAGAGCTTGATGAGAACCGTGAAATCATATGAAAAATATGCAGTCAAAGCAGGCCTATATGGTGATTACGAAGCTGCAATTAATGCACTGATGATGAATCCGCTTGTTGGAGATTTCACGAAAGCCAAAGGGGCTCTTGATGAGATGCTGGAAGTGAACAAAATCTATTTGCCACAATTTTTTAAATAAATGATTGAGAGAAGGTTGGAAAGTGGGGAACTACGTCATCGGAGTGGATTGTGGAAACAGCAAAACCCACTATGTATTATCCGATTTGCACGGACGTCCGTTACAATTTATCCAAGGCGGTACGTCTAGTCACGAGTGTTTCCCGGATGGGTATGAGGGAACACGTCGAGAATTAACACTTCAAATCCAGTCCCTGTTATCGCAAGCAGGGCTTACGTTCGACGACATTGCCTTTGCCATATTCGGTATGGCGGGTATTGATATTGAGGAGCAGAAGACGAGCATCGAGAGGATCATTTCTGATATTGGAATTCAGCGCTTCAAGGCTTGTAATGATGGATTTTTGGGAATAAAAGCGGGAAGCGTCAACGGCTTCGGGATTTGTAGCATTAACGGCGCGGGCACAATCTGTGCCGCAATGGATCCCGAGGGTAACGAGCTTCAGGTTGGTGGCGTAGGAAGCGTGTTCGGGGATGTAGCAGGCGGCGCCCAGCTGGGGGCTGACGTTATTCGCGCGGTTTACGAGCAGCACTATCGGATGGGGAATGAAACGGCACTTACCGGTTTATTGTTTGAAAAGCTGGGTATCGATAAGCCCTCAGCGCTTGTGTCTGCTGTGTATGCTCAAGTGAACAAAGGTCCCATTCGAATGGATAGCTTGTCCCGTCTTGCTTTCATTGCCGCGGAAGCGGGAGACGAGACTGCCCTCTCTCTCCTAAGGGCTAACGGCAATTCAGCAGCGCGTTCTGTCGCAGGAGCGCTACGTAATTTGCGGTTTCCGGTGGACGAGCCAGTCGATATCATCTTAGCGGGCTCCCTCTATATCAAGGGTCGGCATTCGGAAATGCTGAATGCGTTCACGACTTACGTTGATGGACATGCGGACGGACGGACGGTTCGATATATGCTGCTTCAGGAGCCTCCGGTTATGGGCGCGATTCTATGGGCACTCGAACTGGCCGGGGCAAAACTGACGGTTGACGAGAAAGCGGATTTGGGAAGACAATTGAAATCACTGGTAAGTTAACTTAAAGGAGAGATGGCTTATGCAATGGGAACAGCTAACGTCCACAGGGTTTGCGGAAGCGGTTAAGGAGACGGGAGTATGCATTCTTCCGCTCGGCGTTCTTGAGAAGCATAGCGAGCATTTGCCACTCGGCACGGATTTTCTGAATGCACATGGGATATCCGTCTTGGCAGCGGAGAAGGAGCCGGCTGTCGTGTTTCCCCCTTTTTACTTCGGACAGATTTATGAAGCCCGCTGTTTCCCTGGAACGTTCACGATCAAACCGACATTGCTGCTTGAGCTATTTCAGAGTGTATTTGATGAGATCGGTCGTAATGGCTTCAAGAAAATTATTCTCTATAACACGCACGGTGGAAACTGGCATTTTCTCCAATTCCTAAACCAGTGCAGCCTATGGGAAGAGAAAAGCTATCAAGTGTACTTGTATGTAGAGCGATTGAGCGAGGAAATCAAAGCTCTAACCGGTATGGACCAAGGACATGCGGACGAATGGGAGACAACGTTATCTCATGGAATAAGCCCTAATCTTACCCAATGGGACAAAGTTCCGAAGGAGCCCGCGCTCCCACTTGGCAGGCTTAGCCATATTCCCAACGCAGGAACAGGAATTCATTGGTATGCAGAATATCCGGATCATTATGCTGGCGACGCGCGTAAAGCGTCGGCTGAACTCTCAAAACCGCTTGTCGATTTGCATGTAAGTCATTTCGCGAGCTTCATCAGTGCTGTGAAGAAAGACGAGGCTGTGGCAGGTTTAAACGCGGAGTTCTTCGGTCTGGTTCGTGAAGTGTCTGGCGGTCAGAGTAAGAGTTAAGAGTTATGCACATGAAATCGCCCGCAATAGTCGGTTCTCCCGGCGATGGCGGGCGATTTGCGTAAGCTGAAATTGGTAAATAAAAGGAGGCGCAGTTATGCGGGTTATTGCAGCACCTGATTCCTTTAAAGGCTCAGCATCAGCGGATGAGCTATGTGCAAGCATCTCACGGGGAGTGAAGCGGGTGTACCCCGATGCTATCATCGACATGCACCCCCTCGCAGACGGTGGAGAAGGAACGGCTGAGCTACTGGTTCGATCGACACGTGGAACATGGAGGGAAGTTACAGTTTCCGATCCGCTAGGGCGGAAGATTCAAGCCGCCTACGGTGTGCTCGGAGATGGCAAGACGGCTGTCATCGAGATGGCGAGAGCGAGCGGACTTCCTCTCCTGAAGGACGAGGAGCGAAATCCGCTAGTCACATCGAGTCGAGGGACGGGTGAACTGATACGGGATGCGTTAGACAGGGGATTCCGAAGATTTATTATCTGTCTTGGCGGAAGTGCCACAAATGATGGAGGCATGGGACTTCTGCGCGCACTCGGGTTGGAATTCTATGGGGCGAATGGAAGGGAATTAGCGGAGGGCGGAGGCTCGCTTCTTGAATTGGTTCGTTTTGATGAGTCGGGACTGGATGCACGTCTTAGGGAATGTACCTTCAGTACGGCGGGAGATGTCGCGAATCCGATGGTTGGTCCCGATGGTGCTTCTGTGATCTTCGGGCCACAGAAGGGTGCTGATGAAGTGGCGGTTGTCCGCTTAGACGAAGGTTTAAATAAACTTGCAGACTGTATACTTGCGCAGAAAGGGTTGGAAGTAAGGGGGATGGCAGGTGGGGGAGCAGCGGGTGGGATGGGCGCTTCATTAGCTGTATTCCTGCACTCCGATATCCAACCAGGAATTGAGCTTGTTCTGCAAGCAACCGGCTTTGAGGCTACCTTGAAAAGGGCTGACTTTGTGGTTACCGGAGAAGGCAGACTGGATGAGCAGACCTTATCGGGTAAGACGATATCCGGTGTCTGCCGTTTCGCTCGTAAGCATGGGGTACCTGTATTGGGAATTTGCGGAGGCAAGGAATTAACGGGAAAAGAGCTTGATGAGCTGGGTCTTACAGCGGCATTCTCTGTCGTGCAGAATCCTTGCTCCTTGCAAGAGGCATTCTCTCGGACTTCAGAATGGGTGGAAGAGACGACTATGCAGCTGTTTCGCCTAGTTCGGGCAACGGGCTTCACATCTCGCAACCAAGAGGGGGGTTAATCACATGAACAAACAGGATAGGATCATCATGAACGCTAAGATCGTTATGCCAGACGGAATAGTTGAAGGAGGCTGGCTACGGGTAGAAGAAGGTCGTGTGGCTGAAATTGGTGATAAGACGACTTTAGATCTGAATAGGCAGAAGGATTTAGAGTGGTTAGACGCGGAAAATGGTTGGCTACTCCCTGGATTCATCGACGTTCATGTCCATGGCGGAGCTGGCTATGACTTCATGGATGTTGATACGCAAGGCATAGGAGAGATTAGCCGATTCCATGCACAGCATGGAACGACGGGATTGCTCGCTACGTCGCTTACTGCGCCTAAAGCGGATATAAGCAGTATGCTCCGCGGGGTCAGCGAATACATGTCGGAACCGATGCCCTATGCGCAGGTGTGGGGTGCGCATCTGGAAGGTCCATTCATTAATGAAGAATGGAAAGGGGGACAGAACGGGCAATACGCGATCGTCCCCCAGCTCGCATGGCTCGAGGAGTGGGTTTCGGATTTCCCAGGCATCATCAGAATTCAGACGCTTGCTCCCGAGCTGGATGGAGCTTTAGTCTACATCGATCGTCTGGTAGCCCACGGAATCGTTCCCTCCTGTGGACACACTGACGCGACATTTGATCAGATTAAGGAGGCCGCAGATAGAGGGCTGCGGCATGCCGTCCATGCTTTTAACGCAATGCGTCCTTTCCATCACCGAGAGCCGGGAACGGTTGGCGCAGTGTTGACGGATGACCGCATCATGGCAGAGGTCATCGCGGATGGCCATCATGTCCATCCAGCAGGTCTTCGACTGCTCCAAAAGGTGAAAGGCACGGATAGGATCATACTCGTGACGGATGCCATTTTGGCGGCAGGTCACGAAGACGGAGAATACGTGCTTGGAGGCTTGCCCGTAGTGATGTCATGCGGAATCGCAAGATTGAAATCGTCAGGTAACTTGGCAGGCAGCACACTTACTATGATCGACGCTTTCCGCAACATGATTCGGGAAACTGGCCTATCCATCGAGGAAGCCAGTAAGATGGCGAGTGTTAATCCAGCCAAGCAGATCGGGCTTGCGGACGTTACGGGCAGCCTGAAACAGGGTCTTCGGGCGGACCTCATACAACTCAGCCCAGCTCTCGAATTGCGTAGGGTGTGGATAGGGGGAATACCGTTAAGCATGCATGGCTGAATAAGAATACCGTTCGGGAATTCGGGTGAAGTAGCCTGTTCATGCACGAAGAATGAGCAGGCTTATGGTAAAAATCATACTTTTCTACACCTTTAGGAGAATATCGGACTATTTAAGGGCGTGATATCATGAACTAAGTAAAAATGAAATGGGGAGGTGTTATTATTTTTAGGCGAAGATTTAAATCTCTGATCTGGACATCCATTTTTCTGATGCTGTTTAGCGTAATCGCTCCGTATCTTGCTTCTGCTGCTGAAAGCGGTGCCAAGGGTGGGGAGCAACCGGCTACATTCAGCGATATCCAGTCTCATTGGGCGTACAAAGAAATTATGGAGCTTTCCGCTGCGAACATTGTGAATGGTTTCAAAGACGGAACATTTAAGCCTACTGGCAATGTCACTCGGGAAGAGTTTCTGAAGATGCTCGTAGAGCTAAGGAAGCTTCCGAAGGAATCCAGCGCTGTTCTGTTCAATGACGTTAAGCCGGAGCGCTGGTCTGTACCTTATATCGCTGCAGGATTAACGAACGGCATTTTGCTTCTCGCTGATTTTCCAGACGGTTTTAAACCGAGCCAGCCCATTACGCGGAATGAAATGGCGGTTTGGATTGTAAGAGCGTTGCAGCTTCCGCCGCAAAAGGAAGAGAAATTACTTGGAAATGTGAAGGATCAAGCGGATATTAAGTGGAATCGTGACTTGATCGAAGCAGCGTTAGGAACGGGAATTATTCGAGGGAATCCAGATGGTACGTTCAAAGGTGGGAATAATTCTACTCGAGCGGAAGCAGCGGTTATGTTGGTGCGCGCTCTTCATTATTCACCGGGTCAAACGCCGACAACACCGACTTCGTCATCAGATGCTCCTCGCAAAATTGTAGAATACAAGCCTGAAGTGAAGCAAAGCAATAGTACGAATTATTCGAAACGAGATGAAGTTACATGGGTCATTAACGATCCAAATTTGAAGTTAGAGGTTGGCGATGTGTTTGTCATGCCTCCGAATGACAAATATTTTGGCGGTATTGCGAAAAAAGTGGTATCCATTAGTCGGGAGAAGGGTGCTCTTGTCGTTAAAACATCAGTTCCCAGGCTTAGGGAGGTTTTCTCCAAGCTCGACGTGCATGCGATAGAGGCCATTAATCCAAAGATGCTCGTCCCAGCAGATCCTTCGATCCAGATTAAGATGAACGAAGTATCCAAATTGGATACGTCCTTGACCCTGCCCTGCTTCAATATTGCCATGAATAATGCAAATTACGAAGGTCTTGTTCTCAATGCTCGCATGAATTTCTGTAACTTAGGGGTAATTGCGGATATTGGTCTTGATATTGATGTGGATTGGTTTGATGTGGATTTGGATTTTTATTCAAAACTGGTGCTAACCGGAGATATAACGACTAATGTGACATTGAAAGCCGATACAGGAAAAGGTGACATAAACAAGCCCAAATTTATTCCGTTGACAGCTCCATTTTATGTGCCTGTTTTTACTGGTGTATTCGTAAAAGGACAGCTATATTTGAGAATCGACCCTAAATTTGGAGCTTCATTAGAAATCAAGTTTGAGGATAAATTTCATCTGGAACAAGGCTTCACCTATTCGTCCAATAAAGGCTTCCAAGCTATTAATAAAACAACGAACACAGCAACGTTAGATGTGAACTCGAAGGTTAACGCCAGTCTCGCTGCCGGTCCGGATTTCCAATTAACGCTGACTTTATTAGATATTGCCTATGCTGGAATTGAACTTTATCCTGGTATTCGAGCGGACTTTATAGAACAAGAGCCATGTGATGCGATCAGTGTTAGCGCTTTTCTCAAATTAGATGTGATTGCAGGCTATGACGTGTGGGTAGCGGATGGTAAAATATCAAAAACTTTGGTGAACTTGGATTATCTGTTATTTAAGGATGAAATCAATTGTGCACCACCACAGCCACCTAATAACTTGAATGCCAAATTAATTGGTGTAAATGTTCAATTCGGTAAGTTTGGTGAGGGCATATTGGACCGAACTGATGTTGAACTGAGATGGGACACAGTGAGCGGTGCAACGAGCTATAACGTAAAGCGCTCGGATGCTCCTGGTGGTCCGTTTAAGGCCAAACGCTCCAACCTTAAAGGGACTACGTATACGGATACGACAGCTTCCAAAGGGAATACGTACTATTATCAAGTCACAGCAGGGAATGAAAATGGTGAAGGCGCGCCCTCTCGAATTCTACCTGTCACCGTAGTGGATATGCCACCTCAACCACCTGTGAATTTAACCGCGGTAAGGAGTGGCGGAACAGCCATTCTCAACTGGGATAAAATTGGTGGCTTCATAACGTATAATGTGAAGCGAGCTGAAGGCTCCAGCAATACCTATGAGACGATAGCTTCTAACATTAACGAGTCTACGTTTACGGATACAGCGGCTTCTATTCTTAAAGGATACAGCTACATCGTCACAGCATTAGATCGTGGTGGAGAAAGTGAAATTAGCAATAAGGCATATGTTACTAAGGGTGTTGTAATAGATATAACACCCGTCACACCACAAGTTCCTATAGAAGTATTGTTAATGCCTGCTCCCGACAATTTTATCGCAGAGCCACACAGTGGGAAGGTTGTCCTCAGTTGGAATGCAGTAAACACAGCATCAGGCTACAACGTGAAGCGCTCGAATGCTACCGACGGTACCTATGTAACAATTGGTTCCAAGGTTAGCGATACGACCTTCACGGATACGACAGTTGAAAACGGCAAAACGTACTACTACAAGGTCACAGCGTTGAATAATATCGGCAATGAAAGCAAGGACTCCCTTATTAAAGAGGCTAAGCCGGTGTCGCCTATTGATCTTAAAGACATTATTGTAATACCAATAGATCCAGTAATAACCGTAAACCCATTGTTTGTGCCTACTCCCGGGAATTTCAATGCAAGTACAGACATAAACAGCGGGAAAGTTATCCTCAGTTGGAACGCGGTTGAAGGTGCAACAGGCTATAACGTGATGCGCTCAGGCGCTGCGAACGGTACCTATGAAGCAATAGGTTCCAAGGTTAGCGGTACGACTTTCACGGATTCAACGGCCGCAATTGGTACAACAAACTACTATAAGATCACAGCAGTGAATAATAAGGGTGCTGAAAGCAAAGCTACTCCTATTAAATCGGCTACACGGAGTTCTGGTATAAGGTAAAAAAGCCGCCACAGTCTTATTCGACTGTGGCGGCTTGGGTTGCTTCTGCACTTCCGCTAGAAAGGTCTTTTATTGAGGAAATGATCTTTGTAAATGATTATTAGGGTGCAACAGTTATGACTCCCGTACTTACTGTGTCGTTTGCTGGTGCAACATAATTTCCTGCATCAGCCCCTGAAGATCAACTAACCCCAATATCCCTCAATTAGGATCTTGGCTCGAATAAAAATAAGGATTGACCTTGCCCCAAGGTAAACGTTGTAGGATGGAAATACAGACCACTGCGAAAGGAGGACTCGATTTGCTTACCGTTGGACTTATCGCGCGCTTATTCGATATAACACCCAAGACGCTCAGGCATTATGATGCCATCGGATTGTTCAAGCCAGTCCGAATCGGAGAAGATAATCTGTACCGCTTATATTCTCCCGATCAATTACCCGAGCTGCGAAGAATTGTATTCCTTCGTTCCATGGGTCTCGGAATTGAAGCGATCCAGGTACTTAAGCGCAACGGTACCTTGGGTGACGCTGATAAGATCAGACTGCTTCTCCAGCAGAGAGCAGACGGTATTCAAAGCGAAATTGCAGCTCAGCAAAAGCAGCTTGCTGCCATCCATCGCATGGTCGAGTATATGACGTTTAATGGAGGCATACCGATGGAACCAAGAATGGTGGAAAACGACTCGTTCACAGTTGTCGGCATGGAGTGGAACAGCAAAACTAGCGAAGGGGATATTCCTGGTATGTGGCAGAGGTTCATGCCGCGAGAGCATGAAATTACAGGTAAGCTAAATCCCACTGTCACCTATGGGATTTGCCAGTCAGGGGACAACGATGGCTTTACTTATGTAGCGGGTTTTGAGACGAATGGTGAGAGTATTCCTGAAGGGATGACGAAAGTAACCGCTCCGGCGCAGCGCTATGCCGTCTTCACTCACAAAGGGAATATCGAGCAATTAGGCGTAACTTACGAGCTGATCTACAGCAAGTGGTTACCGTTCCATGGCCTCGAGCCAATCAAAGGCATCGACTTTGAGCGATACGACGAACGGTTTATCGGGCCGGAGGACGAGCGCTCGGAAATGGATATCTATATTCCAGTAGCTTGAGCAGAGTAGGGGGAAGGGAATCAGACGAATCTGATTCTCTTTTTTTCTGCGTTTGCAATTAACTTTTTCTTCCTTAAAATCGTCTATTATGTAATTCCGTACTGATAAAAAGGCATTATCGATGAGTTCAGGAGGGAAACATACTATGAGGCAGCGATTTGTGGATATCTTAAATAGGAAGAAACAACGAAATGGGGTTGTCCCTTCCGTCTTGCTGTGGATTGGGGCGGTCGTCCTGCTCTCCGCTTGTACGAGCGTGAATGGACAGAGCTCGGCGTTTAAACCGGGCACCGTATATTCCGTCGGCTTCAACGGCAATCAATTCATTTCCTATGATGCCGGTAATTCGTATTCGATTGACCAAGAAGGCAATATATCGATTTCTTACAAGAACGGAGCCGTTACTGCGAAAGCTCCTGTGCAGTTAGATGTGACCGGGAAAGTTATGGGGATGGGTAAGGAAGAAACAGGACTTTATATATCGGAGGACAAAACGGCTATCGTGTACGGTTTCGCGAACGGAGCATCAGAGCCACTCCATGTATTAATCACGGATGACAAAGGTGACACATGGAACGACTATGAAATCAAAGGTGCAAAAGGATTTGAGACAAAATTTATCGGGTTCGCAACGGATAAGGAAGGTTGGATTGTTAGCGGCGCTTCCAACGGGCTCGGAAGTGCATTGAATTACGTATACCAAACCTCGGACGGTGGAAAGACATGGGTAGAAATTGGGAACGCAAATGAGGTTTATTCGGAACATCTGACGGCTGCGGGTTTTTATAACCAAGATATTGGCTTTTTAGGCTTCCGATATTATATGGACTACGGGCCAGTCATTTATTGGACCAAAGATCAAGGAAAGTCATGGGAAAGACTCACCGTCACGCTGCCGGATAAGTTTGACGAATACAGGATGAATCCTCTCTCGCCTATATTTAACGGGAAAGAAGGCCTGTTTCCGATTGCAGTAAGAGATCAGGAGCTCAATGACATTGGAACCATTAATCTTATCAGCAAAGATGGTGGCCTGACATGGGTTTATGATGAAACATATGACAAGCTGGAAGGTTACAAATAAGCTATTAACCTCAGGTGTTCTTAGATTGTGATCCGATTAAATATCCGATAATTGTTGTTTCGACGGGGAGTACCAGCGACCACATTTCTTTTAATCCGAAATCGGTTGAACGATACTTCTCAGGTGTCAAAGTATAGACAAGCGCGATGAGGAGTATTCCGAGTGCGATTGTACCAACGATGTACAAACGGACGTTGTCCCCCGAGCCGAAGAACCTTCCGAGGAACCCCAGCTCTGCTTTACGTTTCTCGTTCTCTGCATTCGCTGCAATGATCTTGCTGGTGACTTTAGGATCTTGGATTTCAATTTTATTCATGAATCCAAGACCCCTTCCCCCGCGTAAAAAGTAAATGTCAGCAGCCAAGCCGTCATGTCGAAGTTTATGGTTACCTCGTAACGAAGAGACAACTTACGATTGTTTAGAACGCCGAGATGGATCATATCCTGGTTACCGATCGGCTTGCCTCTAGGGAAGTTGACGCATGCGATGCGCACCTCGTTGTAATGGGTAAGCCGTATGTCGGTCATGAAGTCATCCCGTTCCGCTTCATGTTCAATGCAAAAAACAAACGTTAAAGGATCATTCTCTTCGGACAACATGATTTCAATCGGGCTCATTCCGTAAGCGAATACTCTTCCGTGATAAACAACTTCGAATCCTCCGGACGTTATTTTCATGCTCATCCCCCAAGGCAGACTGTCATTCGTACGAGCGTCATCTTCCTATTTATATGAATAAGTAATTAGTACATGACAACTGGCACCTGATTTTACTGAGGATATTTCACTTCAAGTTTTTGAAAATAATAATGAAACCACTCCCGTTAGAAGTGGCTTCATCTGATATGGATATGGAAGTCTTGTTCTCAAAGAAAGTTCAATCAATCCTGGGGACGTGTTCCTGGTTCCAGGCCTGTAGATGTGGCTGTCTTAATAAGACGGACCGTTATGTCACTATGTAGCCGAATTTGGCAGGATAGTCGGACGGTGTCGTCCTCGATTCCTTTGTTGCGGAGCACTGTCGCTTCTGCTTCTTCCTTCTCGCTCACATTCCCAGAAAGAACCTCTACGGCACATGTCGTGCACTTGGCGTTGCCACCACATCGGTGCAGAATGTCGACCCCGCTATCCTCTAACGCTAGTACTAGCTTCGTACCTTCGACAGCCTGAATGGCGTCTCTTCCTTCTATTTGAACCGTCGGCATCGACCATTCCTCCTTGTTTTGTCCTTACTCGCTTACTATTAAACCATTACCTTCATGGATTAGTCCAATTCGATCGTTATTTCGTCAAAAGAAATTCGCCGTATTAAAGCTAAATGTCCAATTAACTGCGTCTAATCTATAGAAGCTTAAAAGTGGAGTGGGTGATGGAGATTATAGATCTGGTTAAAAGAGCACAGCGAGGCGATGGAATCGCGTATTTAGAACTGTATCAGCAGTATGAGGATGATATATACCGTACGGCTTACGTTTATTTAGGCAATCAGGAGGATGCGCTCGACGTTGTTCAAGAAACTGCATATCGATCGTATAAATTCATTGGCAAGCTGAAGGAGCCACAGCACTTTAAAACCTGGCTTATCAAAATAACCATTAGCTGTGCCATTGACCTGCTCCGTAAACGTAAAAAAGAGGTTCATTGAAAACCTGAATACTACGATTCGATAATAGCGAGCAATGATGGCGATACTCCGCTCTCCTTATCGTTACAAGAGTTAATCGGGACGCTTGATATTGAGGAAAAGCATGTGATTATTTTGAGGTTTTATTATGATTTTACAATCCGTAAAGTAACAAAGATCATGGACATTCCACTTGGAACAGGAAAGACATTGTTGTATCGAGCATTGAGAAAATTGCGGAAGCGGGTAGAGGGGGATAACATTTATGAGTCCAAATAAACTTAAACAGCAGCTCAGCGCTATCCCCATTCCTTCCGGGATTCGTCAAAAGAGTCAGCTGGGCATTGAACAAGCCATGTTGGAGCAACAAGAAGACAGCCGTCGAAAGAACAAGAGGGTCAGGCGGAGAGTGGGTGCAATTGTCGCAGCTCTTGCCCTAATATTTCTGTCAACAGATCTCATGAATCATAATTATGTCTGGGCCTCAATACAAAAGGCGCTTCAGTTCGTGCCTGGCATTGGCATTGTCAAAGAGGAAGATTCATCATCGGAACGGTACGTTCTGAAGCAACCGATTTCTTTGAATGTTGGGGAAGGGTCCATTATGATTACCGGTATTCTGTCAGATGAAGATATGACTTATATCACGATGGTGGGAAAGAATACGCAAAGGTTCGAAAGTATTACTTTAGTAAGTGAACAAGGAGCCGAGTATAACTTAAGAAGCTCCACGGCCTCTTGGAGTTCGACGGAGTGGACGTCTGGATTCTGGCATAAAGGTAAGCTAAATATTGGTGGGGAAAACATCAAGCTGATCTTCCCTTTGGAACCTACAATCGAAGTGCCTATTACTCTCGCGAAAGCCGAAACGGTTTCCAGTTATCAGGATATGGGAGAAACAGCTACTGCAAACGGCGTATCCATTACCGCAATTGCCGACCGGGTAGGAGAGCAGGCGAGGATCTCATTCGTTGCTCGTCATTCCGAGGACTTTGACATTAGCGATTACGGGATATATGGCGTGCATATGCATGATGAGAGTCAAAAGTTATATGTATTAAATGACACCGGCAAAAAGGTAGAAATCGAGCATATTCGAGGCGTTAGTAGTCCTGCAAGCGAGTTTTACTTCGGATTGTCGGGAAAAGCAGGAGGGCACTATACGTTATCTCTACCCGAAATTAGTGTGACTTATAAGGATGAGGTCTCGATTAAGGTATCGACAGAAGCGAAACAGCTATGGAATCAAACCTTCGAAATCGCCGGATTTCCGGTAACGATCACACGGATCGAAAAGCTAAAAGAAAACGGGCTTAGGGTGTATATGGATTTTCATTATAACGAGGAAGCGCCTGCATCTCTATATAACCTCGACATAGAGGGATTTAGCAACGTCGCCAAACTAAATGAGCGTACCGGTGCAATTGATTACATCGAATTTGAAGTTGAACCAGGTAGTAAGCAAGTTAACTTAAAGTTAATTAGACCGGGAGTTATCATGAGGGGACCATGGCAATTTGAATTTGCGGAAGAAAGCTTTAAGGTAGGGAAATAAGTTTCAGTTAAGAATAATGGTAACAAGTATAATCGCACTGGCAATGTTATTTAAATGAAGAGGATCTTCTCTGTGAAGCTTCTCCTTGCCTTGCAATAGAGCGACCTATATAATGGTAAGATATTCCTATTATATAGGTTTATTTTAATTCAAAGAAATTAATACCCTTTACATGTCAGAATGAAGGAAGCCTACCTCATGAATGCCACGTTAGAGCTTGTCTTTATGATTGCGTCAATGATGATGATGGGTTTCATTTTGCTTTCTATTTATAGGTTCAGAAAAGTTCGTGGTGTAAGTTATCTTGTCGGTGTAATCGTGTGTCGGATTATTTACGCGAGCGGTGTCATCCTAGAGAAAAGCAGCGATTTATTATTGGATAAGCTGTTTTTTCGCAATATCCATCAAACGGCGCTCAATTTAATGGTGCCGTTCTTTTTATTGTTTACACTTGAATTAATCGCTCGCGACAGGTTATTAAGGACGCGATGGAAGGTTATGCTTTTCGTGGTGTTCGCGCTATGGTCGCTTCTGATGTGGTTCGATTCAGATCTTCATATGATCTATCGCTCGATTGAGCTCTATGACGGCCATTTAGTCACTATGAAAACTGTATATTCCATTACGTTTGCTATGATGTGCTACAGTATTGTGGTTGTATGTATGTACTTTCTATTTCAGTATATAAGGAATATTCGTCATGATTTGCGTAAGCCGGTGATGTGGGTTCTGTTTCTTGCTTCATTTTCTTTTATACTTGAGATTGTAAAATACTTGAATCCCGAATGGTCGCCATGGCTACTTCCGTTGACGGTTTATTGTGGATTTATAGGTATGTTAATGCTCGTTATTATACTGCGTTATAAATTTTTCTCTATCGTTCCTTTTGCTAGGAACATGGTGCTTGATACCCTTCAGGAAAGTATTCTGATCGCGAATGCTTCAGGGCAGATCATTGACAGCAATAAGCAAGCCTCTCAGTGGTTTGAGAAGATGGGTTATTCAGCTATATCCGGCCGAAATATCGCAGAGCTGCTAGAGCAGTGGCCCAATTGGCATATGCTTTGTGAGTCTATGCAGCAGGGTAATGTGGAAATTGACATTTGGCTAGATGGAGAAAGAAAAATTTACAGTGTGAATGTATATCAATTGCGTACACAGCGTCGACGGAGGCAGGGCAGTATTTCTCTTATCTTTGATATTACGGAGAAGCAACGGCATCTGGAGCAGATTGCACAGCTTAACCAGTTGAAGGACCAACTGTTTACAATTGTGTCACACGATATTCGAAGTCCGTTGGCGCTGCAGTTTCAACTTGTTGAATTGTTAGAGGAAGATAGTGACAGCTTCGAAACGGATCATCGGGAAATCATCGAGAGGCTGGCTAATCAGACTCGCACCACACTCGGAATGGCTAATAATTTGTTAGAGTGGTTCCGCAGCCAGAGAGAAGACATGGTTCTTCATCCACAGTTACTGGAGCTGTCTGAGGTTGTGGAGGATTGCTGTCATATACTGCATATTACAAGCGAGTCCAAACAAATTACAGTGAATAACAACATTGCTTCAGGTACTCAAGTGTATGCTGATCGGGAAGCTGTCGGGCTAATTATCCGCAATTTGTTATCCAACGCCATCAAATTTACTGGAACAGGTGGTTCAGTCGATGTGAATGCACAGTTATCGGAGGGCATGGTGATTATTTCCGTCCGCGATAATGGGGTTGGTATGGAAGAAGAGCAGGTTCGTCAGCTATTTGGTGAGAAGCAGCTCAACTCATTGAACGGCACGCTGGGAGAGAGGGGAACGGGACTTGGACTGCTCGTAAGTCGGCAGTTCGTACAACGAAGCGGTGGGCGTTTGTGGGTGGAAAGCAAAGCGGGGCAAGGGAGCGTATTTCATTTCACCGTGAGAGGAGGTACACCCTGATGAAAGTTCTCATTGTTGATGATGAGCCTGCGATGCTCCTGGTGATGAAGCGAATGTTATCGACGATGGAAGACGTGGAGCTTGTTGGAAGCTTCTGCAGTGCGGCAGAGGCGCTCAACTTCGTTCGGGACTGTGACGTGGATCTTGCAATCCTGGACATCATGATTGCTGAGGATGACGGTTTAGAGCTGGCCCGTCGCTTGCGTTCGATTCGTGCTGAGCTTGCCATTGTGTTTACAACCTCGCATGCAGAATTTGCGATGGACGCTTACGATGTTTATCCATTGGACTATATAGTTAAGCCGATTTCCAGAATACGCCTGACCCAGACGATCGCAAGAGCGGCTAACATGTATAGCGCTGCAACCTATGATACTGGTGATCTCGTACCTAACCAGCTGATGGTTCGGGGAATGGGGTGCTTCGAGGTCAGCAGCAAGCAAGAAGGTTCAGTGAAATGGATTTCCAAAAAAAGTATGGAATTGTTCGCCTATTTGCTCACTAGTAGAGGTCGGAGTGTAGCGAAAATCCGGATTTTGGAGGATATTTTCCCAGAGATGCCTGTTAAGAATGCGGAAACTTACCTCAATACAGCGGTCTACCAGCTTAGGAAGGTTTTATCGCTACAAGGGTTCAAGGATGTCGTTATTTCAGCACAAGAACAGTATCGTGTGGATATGGATCAGATCGTCGTTGATTTTATTCGATTTGAACTGGTTATGGAGGAAATGATAGAGATCAACGAAGATAATGAAGCTGCGGCTATAGAGGTAGAGAAAGAATACATAGGCGAGCTGTTCGAGGGCAAGTGCTATGATTGGGCAAATGCGGAAAAAGAACGACTAACGATGTTGTTTGTTTCATTCTTGAAGCGTCTTGCAAGCTGGTTGCTGGCACGTAAACGGTTCAGTGAAGCAGCACAAATGGCTAAGAAAATCTTATCCCGTAATGAGTTTGATGAAGAATCAAGCCTACTGATGTTGAATATATTCGCTACGATGGGAGATCGGCAGTCGCTCCATAACTATTATGAACGCTATACACAATTGCTACTACTAGAGCTTGGCATGCAGCCTTCGACGAAAATTCAGCAGCTCATTCAGCGATTTCAGTGACCACTTTCTCAATCAAATAATTACCAACGGCTTTGCTGACGGAACATTCCGTCCAAATGATAAGATTACGAGAGAGCAAGCAATGACCATTATGTCTGTGGCTATGAAAATGACGGAGTTGAAAAAAACACTTCCTGCGAAAACGCCAAACGAATTGCTTGGATCATTTGTAGATGCAGGAAAAGTTTCCAAGTGGGCAAAGAGTGGCGTAACCGATAGCTTGCTAGCGGATATCTTTTCTGATAAAACGAGTACAATGCTTGCACCTCAAGCGTCTATAACGAAAGCCGAAGTAACTGTCATTATCAAGCGACTGCCACAAAATTCCAAATTGATTAATTGAACTTATCTCGCGCAACTTATCTCACGTATAGGAAAATCCTTATCATTAGAAATGCAAACAAGTACCCATCCAATCGATGGGTACTTGTTTGCATTTCAATATATGTTAAAAGATCATGAACGATCAAGCTAATCATTAAAAAACAAGCTACATATTCATAATCCTGCGATGTACATTAAGAGACATCCGGCAGAGATGATGAGCGGGAGGTTAGCTAGAGAGAAATGAAATTGAAGGGTTCCGCGAGCTAGAACATATTTAACGTTGATAGGAGATGACGGTGAAGTGGAAATAAGCTTAAGCGGTGATGACTGGACGCTAACAGGCTGGCATCATCTTCAGTGGCACGTGCATTCATCTATGGAGCTGGGCAGTTCATTCCACGCACCAGTTCCCTGTATTAAAGCGGTGGTACCCGGTGCGGTACAGCAAGATTTAATGGCAGCAGGATGGCTATCCAATCCTAATGAAGGTTTAAACAGCTTGAATCACGAATGGGTCAATCATCGGGATTGGGTATTCGAGAAGTCCTTCGAAGTATCAGAGGAATGGCTTCAGGATCGGTGCGAATTGATATTCGATGGACTAGACGATGTAGGAGAAATCTATCTCAATGGAGTTAAGCTGGCTGATTTCGAAGGGATGTTTAAGCCAATCCGGCTTGATGTTACCGGACTTATTCGTAATCGCGATGAGGGTGTAAACCGGCTGCTGGTCGCTTTTTTTCCAAGTCGGGAGGTCTACGGGCAATATGGATATTCCAACAGGATAGAGGTATTGAAGTCGCGATTTAACTATGGCTGGGACTGGTGTCCGCGAATCGTTCCGGTTGGAATATGGCAAAGTGTGCGATTGTTAACATACCGCGGGCTTAAAATTACGGATTTCTACCCCGATGCTTCCTTAGAGAATGATCTGACAATAGGGCATGTACACTTTAAAACGGAGATAGAGGTATTGTCGCCAGGGTGCTTTACCTTTGAATATAAGGTAATGAATAGCGATGGGCAGACAATCTATATCAACCAATCATCAGCGGCGCTTCGAGCGGGCAGAACAATGTTGGAGCAGCATATATCCCTCGCCGATGTGAAGCCCTGGTGGCCTAATGGTTATGGAGAGCATCCGGTCTATTCCACTATTCTGACAGTTTGGGATGCGGAGGGACGAACATGCGATGTTCGGACCAGAAGCATCGGATTCCGGAACATCAAGTTTATCCAGAATGAGCAAGCGCCGGCAGGATCTCTTCCCTATACGCTGCTTCTTAATGGAAAGCGCATCTTTATGAAGGGTGTCAATTGGGTGCCGATTAATCCTTATTATGGAGGCGTATCCCAATCGGACTATGAGCGTTACTTAAGCCGGTTCAAAGCGATGAATGTGAATGTATTGCGGGTTTGGGGTGGCGGCATAACAGAGAAAGAGCCGTTCTATGACTATTGCAACCAGAATGGACTGATGGTATGGCAGGAATTTCTGCAATCCTCCAGCGGCATTAATAATTGTCCTCCGGACAGTGCCGTATTTTTGAAGCAATTGGAGGAAGTGTCCCGAATCGCTATCATCGAGAAACGAGCACATCCAAGCTTGATCATTTGGTGCGGCGGCAATGAACTCATGTGGGATAATTTTCGACCAGTAAATGAAAACCACTCCAATATTGCGCTGCTTAAACGTATTGTTGACGAGCTGGATCCCCACAAGTATTTTTTGCCGGCAAGTGCATCCGGTCCACGCTTCACCGCTTCTGAAGATGAATTTGGTCTAGGTGTGCATCATGACGTGCATGGCCCTTGGGTTTATTCGGGGGAGGAGTCACACTATCGTTACTTCAATGGAGACGATGCTTTATTTCGCTCGGAGAGCGGAACGCCAGGTACTTCGAGGGTGGAAATGATCAGAAAATGGGCAGGCAAGCAATCCTGTTGGCCGCCAACCAAGGACAATCCCTATTGGAATCATCGCGGCTCATGGTGGCTCCAGTGGGATCAATTGACCGAATTGTTTGGCAGTTGGGACAAGGAAAATGAAGAGTTAGACGCCTACTGCCAAGCAAGCAGATATTTGCAAATGGAATCGCTGCGATATATGGCGGAGTCTGTGCGTCGTCGAGAACCGCAATCCTCCGGTTTCATCGTATGGATGGGTAACGAGCCGTTTGCCAACAATGCCAACACTTCGCTCATTGAATTCGATGGGGTGCCGAAGCCTGCTTACTATGCTCTTAAAAAGGCTTTCGCCAAGTTTCATGTTTCAGCATCATACGAGCGGTTGACTTATAAGACTGGTGAGCGATTCTCGGCATCGGTTTATGTACATGATGAAGAAGGTCTCCAGGAGTGTACGGTTACATGCAGGATCTATTCCGCTGACGGCATGTTGCTGCTGGAGAGAGTATTTGAGTCCGATTTGCTTACAGTCGTGAACAAGATCGGCTCGATCGAATGGGATGTTAAGCCATTGGAGCATTCCTTATTTATCGTATCATTGACAACAACAAGCCGCGGTGGAGTAGTGGCCGACAATCGCTATTTGTTCACCATAGACGCAATCGCGCCGTTGGCGCCATTGCGGTCACTTCCACAGGCCAAAATCAGGTTGCTGAAAAAGGACGAAGGAATCGTGCTAGTTAACGATTCGCATATCTGTGCCGTCGGTTTGATGTTGATTGAACGGGATGCCGGTCGCATGCTGCAATTGGATCGCAATGATTTGATCTTAATGCCTGGAGAGCAGCAAGCTGTTCGATGTGCTCAAGGATCGCTGGAACAGCAGGATTTATATATGGAGGGGCTAAACATCAGATGAAAAGACAGAATTCATGATAAATCATGCAATGAATGAATATTCGAATGCTTGTTAGAGAGAAGGATGTGGTAGTTTTAATGCAAAGTCAATTCAAACAAATGGGGTGGTATTGATGGGAAAAGCTACGAAGATAATGATCACCATTTTAATTTGTATTGCTTCAACCTTTAGTGGTTACCAAGTTTCCACTGCAACAGGAAAAACCGTCTATTATTTCAAAGCGTATGATCTGGCCGGTTACAATGACCCAGAAACTGGATTACCTAGTACTCTGCTTGGGATGTCAGACTATGTCGCATTAAAAATCGTGCAAGGGGTTGTAAACAGGACGGAACCTAATCTCTTTGTAGATCAAAGCCTAAATTATTACACTGACAGCGATATACACTGGAAAGCCTATTATGAGAACAAAGGATACACCTTCGTCACGTTAAATTCAATCGGTGAGGTGTATGACACCTTCAAAAGCTATTTCAATGGTGTAGTCACCTTCAATCACACGCTTACCACGGACCTGTACCATTGGCCGGAGCTTGATATGGCTGCTGTGGTGGGATCTCTTACCGACAGAATACCGATCTTATCCTCACAGGTTAGCCATTTTCAAACCGAATATGGTCTATACCCTGCTACAACTTTGACTCTTACGGATAGCTTTATGGATTATCCAGATGCCCCCAGTATAATAAGCGGGAGGCTCGAAACCTATGGATGGACTACGCCGTTGCAAGCTTATGAATGGGGTTATAATCATTTGCTGAAATATTGTAACCCTCATGAGTTTCATCATATGGCTGAAGAATCCTTTGACCTGGCGGCAGAAAGAAAAATGTTCTATGCATACCTTCTATCAGGGGATTCGAATCAATTTAACCTCTTAAAAAGTATTTACGGCTATTATGATGCTAGGAATGCTTCATTCCCTGTATGGGGTTGGGTTCAACAGGAAGATATAGATCTCGATGCCATGGCACCCTATGGTGGGTATATCAAGATGGCGGGCAGTACCAACTTATCATTTCATAATAAAATACCGACTGCAGAAAATTCTTTCAAACATAATGTGAACTACACTATGGATAATACAACGTTAGATGAAGATAAGTATTACATCACATTTACTGCCTCCGAGAATGATACGCCTAAAGCTGTCACGACATTCCAGTTCGGATCGTGGCTTGACGACAATAGAGGAGAAGTTCCGATCAACTGGGGATTCGAGGCAAGTATGGCGGAAGAAACACCTGCACTAGCAGAATATTATTACGCAGCTGCGACAGATAATGACTATTTCTTTAGCGGTGGGGCTACACCGCTAGGATTTGCCGATTATGATGAAATGCCCGTGGATGCAAGAAATGACATTAAAAATCGTGGTGCGATTCTAATGAATAAGGTAGATCAAAGATTTCTTGATTTATACAGCGGTTATGGGGCGATCGGTCCATTCGATCCTGCCATCTATGAAGATTTGGGCGGAGCGTTAGGGCTAGACGCCTTCGTGTCGGAAATTCCGTCGGGCGATTATCAAGTATGGGGTAATACTTTCGTGTCGGGCAGATCAAACATGTATCCGCTAAGACAAACTGACTTCAGTGATGACTTCTCAAGTGGTACCGGCAAATGGACATCAGCAAGTGGGACTTGGGCAATTGAAGGAGGGGAATTCAGTCAGAGCAGCACCGCCCTTACCCAACGCCTGGCTTATGCGACTAGCGGCGTGCACACTTATGTGAATGCGGATGTCAGGCTTAGCAAGCAAGCCTCCGTATCAGGCTCGGCCGGAATTGTCTTCAGGAAGGGAACGGGTGACAATTATTACTGGTTCTATTTGAAGGATGGCAACAAGGCAGGCCTTATGAAGGTGGTTAATGGAACCCAGACGATTCTCGGGACAGAAGTGGACTTCACACATCAAGCGGATACGTTCTATGATCTTAGAATTGTTGCATCAGGTACATCTCTCAAAGGTTACGTTAACAATAAGCTCGTAATTGATATAACAGATGCAACTTTCACATCTGGATCACTAGGATTGGCAACCGGATCATCCCATACTCACTTTGATGAGATAAAGGCTGTATCTACTACACAAGCACAACAGATTATCAATTATATTAAGAGTCAAACCGTCGATATCGCAAAAGCAAAACCCTCTTTTCTCTCAGGTTACTATGGCTATATGTTTACAGGAGAGGCTGAAAAAAACCAGTATGGTCATGAGCCCGGAGCAGGGCAGGTGATGGCTGTAAATCCGACAATTCTAAAGGAAGTCCAAGATACGCTAAATGCTTTATTTCCTGGTCAATATAAATTTGCCAGATTAGATGAAATGGTGTCTGCACAAAGGTTGTATGCTGATCGATTAATAACGAGTATGCACGATGACTTGAATGATTTCTCGAAGATGCATAGTCATAGCCCGAATTTGTATTTCGACACAAGCGGTCCAACGAATTTTAATGGAGATGCTTCAAGGCTGACTAGGAATTCGAATACAGAGGAATACGCGGTCTATAAGACTCCTTCGATGACAAGGGATTTAACTGGTTTTTCAGCAGAAGGATGGTTCTGGCCCGATGAAGCCATTACAGATTATGCGTTCTACACTTCGCCGGATAACATAACCTATACGTCATTTACCTCGTCGACAACGACAGTAAGCGGAACGGGATCGGTCTGGAACAAAGTAATATATAATGGAAGCAATCTGCCTGCTGGGACAAAATTTATAAAGATTGTGTATAAACATAATTCGTCGAATTATTGGAATCCACAGTTGGGCAGCTTTGAAATCCTCACTGAGCCTATATCCGAGACAGTGACCGATGACATGAATGATTGGTCGAAAGTATTCAGTCATAGTGCGAGCCTCTTTATCGACGCAAGCGGTCAAGCGAATTTTAATGGAGACGCATCAAGGCTTGCCAGGACTTCGAATACAGAGGAATATGTTGTCTATAAGACGCCTGCAACAGCTCAATCTATGACAAGCTTCTCGGCGGATGGATGGTTTTGGCCCGATGAAGCCATTACAGATTATGCGTTCTACACTTCGCCGGATAACATAATCTTTACGCAATTAGCTCCGTCGAAGACAGCCGTAAACGGAACAGGCATAGTCTGGAATAAAGTAACGTATAGCGGAGATACATTGCCTGCCGGAACAAAGTACCTTAAGATTGTGTACAAGCACAATTCCACAAATTATTGGAACCCGCAATTAGCAAGAGTGGAGTACACATTTGCAAATTAATATCGCTCGCTAAGCGATTCTGGAAAAGTGAAAGTAATACTTCTGCATATCAATTGCAGAGGTATTACTTTTATCGTTGTATGGCGGCTCTTGAAATTTCCATTTATTCTTAAATATCAACGGTGGGGTAGCCTATGGGGAAGACATCAGCATGGAGTCCATTTATCTATTTCTTGAAGCATAACAAATCATTAATTCGAATGCTCCTCATCCTAATCATGTCCTGTGCTATTCTTCTTTCATCGTTGTCTGCATTTCTATTCAGCAAATATTCGGAAAGAAGCATACAGGATACGTACAGCATCTCAGTGGATCAACTAGAGCAGACTTATCGAATGATAGATGCACAGTTGATGGCTGTGTATAATTATTACTCCAGATTTTTTAGAAACAACAGCAATGTATTTAATGCTCTCTATGCCGATCAATTCGGAACGGAAGAGATGTACGAGATTAGTAAAACGCTTATCGACTCTATGCAGTTCAGTCCCTTAGTCTCGTCTGTTTATATCCTAAATCGGAATGCTGACGCCGTATTCTCAAGTGGAACAACAGTTAGGGAGACCGGGGAATTCTACGACAAGGACATTGTGGATTATTTGAACGAGACTAATGTGGTCAACAATCCGATCTTTATTCCTAGGGATGCAAACTTTCGTATTTATGATAAATGGGAAGAACACAAGTTTATCTCTATTATTTTCTCAGAATCATCGAATACAGCGACGACCGATGCAGCGTTAATTATCAATATCAGCCTCGAAAAAATAAAGGAAATGTTGGCGCTGGAGTCGATGGGCAATAAGAATCAGAAGTTGATCGTTAACCACAAGGGTACCGTCATTATACAAACGGACAATTTTGCCTCCAATCGTGAATTGTCGGATGAAGCGTTTTTTCGCACGATTCAATCAAATGCCAAAGAAGAGAATAGCGGATACTTCACCTCGGATAAACAGGGCAAGAAGCACTTCATTACGTATTTAAAATCCAGTAATATTCTAGGATGGTACTTCATCAGTATCATTGAATATGAACAATTGGTATCCCGAATATCTCAACTGGGAGACACCGTTTTTCTGATTACAGGCATTTTTATCCTCATATCCGCCATTATTTCTCTATTGTTTATAAGAAGCTTGTATAAACCGATACATCGCTTAATCCAGCGGGTTAAATCACAGGGCAAGCTTTCGGCGAATTCTTCATCGGTCAGCGAATTCGAGTTTCTTCGCGATGCCTTCGATCACATGACAACCGATATATCCGGATTGAATCATACATTGAACGCCTATAGGCCGGCCAAGAAAAAGGAGCTTCTGGAGCGGCTCATACGTAACGAAGTCTACCTGAACAAGAATATGGAGGATGAACTTCAATCTGTCGGCATCCCACCCAATTCTGAGCACAATCTTATTGTTATCCTTAGAATAGATGAATATAAAGCATTATCAGAGCGCTACTCTCTGCGGGATATCGCGTTATACCGGTTTGCCATTTCTAATATTTCGAGTGAGCTAATTGAAGGGAATTATTATGTTGAAGAAATTGAGAGCAGAGAGGATACAATTAGCTTTCTTATTAGCTCAATGAAAGGCAAACCCTTACTGAATGTAAAAGAAAATTTCAAAAACATTCAAGAAGCAGTTGAAATCAATGTGAAGCTGTCCATAACTGTGGGAATCGGTACTGTATTCAGTCATATTTCAGATATTGGAAAGTCCTATTATAGTGCTATAAACGCTTCGAATAGCAGACTCAGACTTGGCAGGGGAGCTATTATTGATCAGGATTCAGTTCCAGGTAATGGGGGAGAAGAATATTTATACCCGCTTGATTTGGAAAAAAAGCTAGTGGATAGTCTGAAGCTTGAAGATGAAGAAAAATATATGCGAACATTAGACAAGCTCATGCAATCGGTAAGTCAATTTACTTATGACGAGATTATTCTCTCCTTAACCCAATCGGCACTTGCAATCATTAAGACAGCTACAGGCATCATGCAGGTTGATCCTGAGCGACTGGGATCACAGAGACAGAATATTATGAAACAAATTTCTGAGTTAGACACCCTTAATGAAATTAAGGATTGGTACAAGAAGCTTTATATTGCAATTATCACCGTTGTGAACGAAAGAAAAGATTCCAAGCAAGAAGAAGTGATTAAGAAAGTTGAGGAATACATCCTTACACATTATCACGATACGAACTTGAGCGTTGAAAGTCTGGCTGAGTTGGTTTACCTATCGCCTAATCATTTGCGATTAATCTTCAAGAAGCAGGTAGGAAAGTCGATATCCGAATATATTACGGATGTTCGATTCATGCATGCTATGCAGCTGCTGCGAGAAACAAATGATTCGATCAAAGATATTGCGGAAGAAGTGGGCTTTGCTAACTCAAGCTACTTCTATACGAGCTTCAAAAAATATACGGGAGTAAGCGCTGCGCAGTATCGGGAAGATTCCAAAGAACGCCATTTGACCTCATAAGGGTCAGATGGCGTTCTTTCATTTCGTTATTCATGAATAATCGGTTACGTAATGAGGATATTAGGTGCCCATTCATGAATGATCAAGGCAATCATTAAAAAACAAGCTACTCAACAATGTGCGTTAAAGGATAAGCTGATAAGCAATCGACGAGGTCAAGAGTTAGAAATACTTATTGGTGATTTTATGGATCAGGAGTGTGCAGAGTGGATGGAGCAGACAAAATTTAGAAGAAACGTGTTTCAATCGGTTTTTCGAGAATTGGCAAGAAATAAATATCTTTATTTGCTGACAGTGCCAGGCTTACTTTTTATTCTGATCTTCAATTACATTCCGATGCTCGGTGTCTATGTAGCCTTCTTGGATTTTAATCCGATCAAGGGTTTGACTGGCAGTGAGTTTGTAGGCTTGCGAAACTTCGACTTCTTTTTCAGCGGACTCGATTGGCCGCGAGTGACGTTTAATACGATTTATCTTAATCTTCTATTTATCCTGGGAGAGATTGTATCCGCAATCGTGTTGGCTGTCGTCATTAATGAAATAGGCGGTAAATGGTTTAAGAGAGTAACGCAGTCAGTCATTATTCTTCCTTTCTTTATTTCTTGGGCAGTGGTCTCGATATTCATGATTGCACTCCTCTCCTCAGATACGGGCTTGATCAACAACACTTTAGAGGCTATGGGCTTACAATCCATCAGTTTTTATTCGTCTCCCGAAGCGTGGCCAGGGATTCTGATCGCAATCCGTATTTGGAAGAGCGCCGGATATGGAACCATTATTTATTTGGCTGCAATGGCCGGAATTAACAATGATTTATACGAGTCGGCCAAGATTGATGGAGCAAACCGCTTGCAAATGATTCGTTATATCACACTCCCTCTAATGAAGAGCATCACAATCCTTCTTGTCCTGCTTGCTCTAGGGAAAATTTTCTATGGAGATTTCGGCATGATTTATGCGCTGGTCGGAGATAACCAATTCTTGTACCCAACGACGGACGTCATCGATACGTTTGTGTACAGGTCACTTCGTACGTTAGGGGATTTCGGCATGGCTTCAGCAGTTGGACTGTATCAGTCCATTATGGGGCTTATCCTTATCTTGATCACGAATAAGATCGTGAAATTATACGACAGAGATGCTTCAATTTATTAATTTGCTGGGGGACCAACATGAAAACACGAACATGGAGCGACAAGTTGTTACTGGGGATTTTCTATATTGCCATTAGTTTATTTGCTCTCGTTTGTATTCTACCCTTCCTGTTGCTGGTTTCCAGCTCAATGACGGATGAATTGTCACTTATTCAGAATGGATACAACCTGATGCCTCAGAAATTTTCCTTTGAAGCTTATAAGCTCATTCTTAAGACAGATGTCATCTACAATTCTTATCTTGTCACCGCCATCATGACCTTAGTTGGAACGGTGCTCAGTATGATCGTAACTAGCGGGATTGCTTACGCGATTTCAGAAAGAAGACTGAAGTATGCAGGCGTCATCTCTTTTTTCTTATATCTAACTATCTTGTTTAATGGCGGTTTAGTCGCGTATTACCTGTTAATTGTGAAGTATTTGCATATGAAGGATACGTTATGGGCGCTAGTTCTTCCAGGTATTTTAAGTCCATATTACGTGTATATGCTCCGTAACTTTTTCCGTACAGTACCGGAAGCCTTGTCTGAATCTGCACGTATTGATGGGGCCAACGATTTTACGGTTTTGTTGCGAATTATTATACCGGTTTCGTTGCCTGCGATGTCAACGATTGGGTTGTTTTATGCAATCGGTTTCTGGAATGAATGGTTCAGAGCACTGTTGTTTATTGAGAAACCAGATCTTTATCCTTTGCAATATATCATTATGGCTATTATTCGTAATCTCGATTTTGCGAGCAGCATGATTAATAGCAATCAGCAAATCGCCACGGTCGTACCTGCGCTCTCGGCAAGGATGGCGACTACTGTCGTTGCAATTGGGCCTATCATTTTTCTATACCCTTTTCTCCAGAGGTATTTCATTCGAGGGCTGGTTATGGGTGCTGTGAAGGGCTAAGTCCGATATCCATCGGTTTAGTATAGATGTTATTATAAAAAAAATGGAGGGTTCAATTTTGAAGATCAAAGTGATGAGAAGTACAGCGCTAGTGTTATTCATGGTTATGTTGATGAGTATGTTGGCAGCGTGTGCGCAAAAAAACGATAAGAGCAACGCGACCCATGCAAATGCTCCAACAGAAAGCGCACAATCAGAAGCTCCTGAAGCAAGCAAGCCTGCACCAGACCCCGTTGAGTTGAATTTCATGCTATGGGGGGATAAACCGGCGGGAATGGATGATGTGCTGGCAGAATTCGAGAAGAGAACCAAAGACACGCTGAATATGAAGATCAATATTTCATGGACGCCAATGGCTGACTTCTTCAATAAAGTGAAGTTGAAGCTGACGGCTGGCGAAGAAGTGGATGCTGTCTTTGATGCCCCTTGGGCTACAATGATTAACAATATCAATCAAGATCTATATCTGGAATTAGACAAATATTTCTTGAATGACGAATATCCGGGATTAAAGCAGGCTTTCGGACAAGAGTATGTCAATAACAACAAGTTTAATGAAAAGCTTTATGGGATTCCTTTCACGCAAGGTTATAAAGAAATTAATGGCTTCTTTATTCGCAAAGACTTAAGAGAAAAGTACGGAATGGGTCAGATATCGAGTCTAAGCGAGCTGGAGCAATACTTTGATCATGTCCTAAAGAATGAGTCAGGAATGATTCCGTTAGCCGATGATGGGAACGCTTTAAGATGGAATTACGGCCTGAATGACGAGAACGACTATTTCCTTGCAAAGTCCAATAAGTTCATGATCGGACTGACAGGCAGCATACAGGCACAATGTGAAATGAGTGGAGACTTGAAGGAATGCGTTACTATGGAGCTGCCCGGAGATAGACAAGAGCAATTAGAGGGAATTCCATATGATACTGTAGAGATTTCGACACGTTGGAAGGGTACAGGCTACTTCGAGAAGGATCTGTTGACACAGCAAAATGCAGCCTCTATGTTCTCTGCTGGGAAGTCCGGAGCCCTGGCGCATGGCATCTCTCAATTTGCGACCCTTAAAGATCAGCTTGCTAAAGCAGTGCCCGGTGCGCAATTAGAGTTTTTCTCCTCCGGTGATTCACAGCGCGCTTTACAGCCTCGTGCAATGAAAACAGACTTCAAAGCGTTCAACTTTATTAGCATTCCGGTAACCTCCAAGAAAGCGGATTCGGTTATGAAGTTCTTTGATTGGTTGTTCTCAGATAAGGCCAATCATGATTTGTTCGAACGCGGGATAGAGGGCGTCGATTGGATTGCGGAAGGGGATGCTCTGTTCAAATATCCAGAAAGCGGTCCAAGATATGTGTTCCCAGGCTATCAAATGACTTGGAATCCGAATTCGATCCGTAATTTGGCAGGAATGGATGAACAGGTATACCAGCTTCTCGATTATTCCATGAATGTGGATAGCTACTATCAAACGCCGCTCGCGGGCTTTACCTTCGATACCGAGCCTGTTAAATCGGAAATAGCTAAAGTAGCTCCAGTTATGGATCAAATCGGTCAAATCTATGCTTCGGGTGCTTTCCAAGATACATTCAAGAAAGCCCACGATTTAAACCAGAAAGCGCGCAAGCTTGGGTTAGATAAGATTCGTGAAGAGGCAACCAAGCAGATTAATGCGTATTTGGCAGCTAAGTAAGACTCGCATCCCTATTCAAATTATAAGCAGGATCGACAATGCATTAACCAGTCGATCCTGTTTTTATAGGAGGACAATCGGTTGAACAAAACCTATCATTTTATTTCGCATACGCATTGGGACAGGGAATGGTATCTCACGTTCGAGAAGTTTCGATATCGGTTGGTTAATCTGATTGATCGGTTACTGGATTTGCTCGACCGGGATCCAGAGTTCAAATATTTTCACTTGGACGGCCAGACGATCGTGCTGGAGGATTATGCCGCATTGCGCCCGAACAACACTGAACGGCTAGAGCGTTACATTCGGGAGGGTAGAATTTTAATCGGTCCCTGGTTTCAACAAAACGATCTTTACTTAACGAGCGGGGAATCAACGGTACGCAATTTAATAGAGGGGATCGGACGTTCACGACAGCTCGGAGGCGAGATGAAAATTGGATATTTGCCGGATCATTTCGGCCTTATTGGGCAAATGCCGCAAATTTTCTACGGAGTTGGGTTGGATCGGGTGATATTCGGGAGGGGGTATGATCTCAAGAGACATGCCAGCCCTTATTTCCATTGGCAGTCTCCAGACGGCTCTAATGTGACCGGAATTCTGATGGCTCACTGGTACAATAATGCACAGCGTCTACCGAATGAAGAAACCCGGTTATTCGAATTGTTCGATGTGATCCGGGAACGGGAGGAGAAGGCGATTGACTCTCCGCATTATGCCATGATGAACGGAGTCGATCACCTGGAGGCTCAGTACGATCTTACCGAAGTGCTGGGGAAGCTGAGAAAGCGTTATGGCGATGAAATCCATATTGTGCATGATACTTTGCCCCAATATGCCGAAGCTGTCCGTCAGCATATGATTGAGCAACCATCCGGTTCATTCGAAACCGTAGTTGGCGAACTGAGGGAAGGACTCGAGCATGAAATACTCGCCGGAACTCTGTCGAGTCGGATCTATATTAAGCAGGAGAACATGGCATGCCACGATTTGATCGAGAAGTGGATGGAGCCCTTGTCAGTATGGTGCGCTATGCTTGGATTGGATGCTTATGAGTCGGATACGATGCGCTATGTTTGGAAGCTCTATATGGAGAATCATCCTCACGATTCGATATGTGGCTGCAGCCAAGATGCCGTTCATGATCATATGATGGACCGTTATGTACGCGTACGCGAATTGGCGGAGGAGGTCATCGACCGTAAGATGACCGTGCTTGCCCGTCAGGTGGGAGCATCGTTGTTCGACAATCAGGATCAAAAGCTGTTTGTTGCGAACACATCACAGCTCGCCGCGTCACCCGTAATTCAAACGGCTATTTATTTTATGGAGAGCGATCAGGTGAAAGCTTTCGTGATCTTGGACGGAGAAGGACGCGAAATTCCCTATCGCGTATTGTCCTCTCAGCCTACGCGTTATTACGTCACTAGCCCGATTAACTTGCCGGGGGATCTGAAGCTTAGACGGTACGACATCGAATGGCAGCCGGAGGTGCCGAAGCTTGGCTACGCTACTTTTCGGGTTTGCCCGTCTGAATCTGTTATCGGGGGGATTATGGATCAGGTGATGGATAAACATGCCGTCGTACTGGAGAATGAGCATATTCGTGTCGAAGTGCAGTCGGACGGTTCGTTCCATCTCTCTGATAAAGCGAGCGGCGTGACTCATCGCAATCAAGGACGCTTTCAGGACGACGGCGACCGCGGCTATCTCTACGTGTTCAAGCGGACGGAAGGAAAGCGGCAAAGCGAAGTGTGGAGCGGCGAAGTCGTCATGGAAACGGCTATATCCAATGAGCTCTACGAGGAATGCTCTTATCGCTTCACTTGGGAATTGCCGGAACACTTGAACGAAGATCGCATGACGAGAAGCGATTCTGTCGTGCCTTGCACGTTTGAAGTTCGGTTAAGGCTGGAGAAGGGCGCGCGGCAGGTGAATATGCATGTCGAGATGAACAATCTAGCGAAGGATCACCGGATTAGGGTGCTGTTCCCTTGCGAAACCGCTGCGGATGAAGTGTGGGCTGGAGGTCAGTTCGATATCGTCAAACGTTCATGGGATCAGGGGATGGAATGGCAGCCAGATGCGAATGCTCAACCTTTCTGGAAATGGTTTGCGCCCGTTAGCAAAGGTTGCGGCGTCGCAGTTTTCGCCAAAGGGATTCATGAATACGAAATGACTAAAGAAGGACGACAGGCGGAAGTTACGCTGCTGCGCGGAGTTGAAAATATCAATATCAGAGAAGCGATACATTTAGAACAGGATTTACAGCCCAAGGGCCAATGTCTGGGTAATCATTCCTATTCTCTAGCTATACGTCCTTTCGCATCCACTGAGGGAGATTATTCGCATCAGGCAACGCTGCTCTATCAAGAGGCCGAATTGTTCCATCAAGGCTTGCAGACAAAGCTGTTTGCCATGGACGAGCGGAGATGGAATGAAGGGAGAGCATGGGTGCAAGCTTCCATGCATACCGGCGTATTCAAGGAAGCAGATCCAAATGAACATAAGGACAAGCTCCCTCTCGGTCAAACCCTGTTATCGATAGATGGGGAAGTGATGCTCTCGGCGGTGAAGGAGGCAGAGGATCGTGATGGCTTCGTGCTGCGCTTATTCAATGCAAGCGATGTAACGGATTCAGCAAAGCTCCGTTTGCCGGTGCCGATCAGGAGAGCTTCTCTGACGAACTTATTGGAGGAGCCCTGCCAGCCTATCGTTTCGGATCGGGATTCCTTAACAATTGAGGTGGGACCTCGCCGAATTGAAACGGTTCGCTTGAACGTATCTAGGGATTAAAGAATAGAAAGGCGAGGTCATATTAATGTCTCAGTCGCTAAGAAAGAAAGAGCTAGAATGGACAGTCGGCTGGAGCCGGTCGAGCGATATGCATCCAGACAAAATGGTGCCGGCGATCGTACCCGGGGCCGTGCAATTGGACTGGGCGCGGGCGGAAGGCTGGGGCGATCACGGGTATGTCGATCATTTGGAGCAGTATGCGTGGATGGAGGATTGCTTCTGGACGTATTCCGCGATTCTGTCTTTGCCGGAATTAGAAGCCCGGGAGCGTCTCTATTTCGTATGCAAGGGGGTCGACTATCGCTTTAAGGTCCTGCTGAACGGGGACATTCTGCACGAGCAGGAAGGGATGTTCACACCGTTTGAGATCGATTTGACGGGTTTAGCGGTGGAAGGCGACGAGCTTCGGATCGTCGTTTTCCCGGCGCCCAAGCGAGAGGGAGCGTCGCCCGGGCGCGAGCAAGCTGATCAATCCTGTAAGCCGGCCGTAAGCTACGGCTGGGATTGGCACCCGCGGCTCGTGCCGCTCGGCATCTGGGACGACACTTATTTGGAGACGAGAGCCGCGTCCCATATTGAATCTTTCGAGACATTCTATCGGTTGTCGTCGGATTTACAATTGGCGGAGATCGACATGGCCGTGCAACTGTCCGAATTGCCGTATGAGGAAGGCGTTCTTCGGTGGACTTTAACGGATCGACACGGAGCGGTCGTGGCTTCCAAAGAGATCGCACCGGGGGAGCGAACGTTACGGATTCGCACGGAACTTGTAAAGCCGGAATTATGGTGGCCGGCCGAACACGGCGATCCGGTCTTGTACGAATCGGCCGTAGAGTGGACTGAGGGCGGGCGTCGGAACGACCGGAAGCGGCAGGCTGTCGGTTTCCGAACCGTAAGGCTAGTCATGCATCCTGGGGCTTGGCAAGAGCCGTCCCAATTTCCTAAGAGTCGCAGCAATCCTCCCATTATGCTCGAAGTAAACGGAAGGGAGATTTTCTGCAAAGGCTCTAACTGGGTCAATCCCGAGATTTTCCCGGGGACGATTCGGGAGCAAACTTACGGAAGTTTGCTGAAGTTGACCAAAGACGCGAATATGAATCTCCTGCGCTCCTGGGGAGGTGGGATTATTAATAAGGACGTCTTCTTCCAGCTTTGCGACGAGATGGGTTTGATGGTCTGGCAGGAGTTCCCGCTGGCCTGCAACAATTACGTCGGTACGGATGCGTATTTGCAGGTGTTGGATCAGGAATCCAAATCCATTATTCACAGATTGCGTTCCCATTGCTCTGTTGTGATGTGGTGCGGGGGAAACGAGTTGTTCAATAGCTGGTCGGGGATGACGGATCAATCGTTGGCCTTGCGACTGTTAAACAAAAATTGTTACGAATTGGATCCGCAGCGACCGTTTTTAATGACCTCTCCGTTAATGGGGATGGCTCATGGACACTACAAATTCCGGGACGATTCAGGAGAAGAGGTTTATCAATGGATGGCCCGTGCGAACAACACGGCGTATACGGAGTTTGGAGTGCCGGGACCTTCGTCTGCCGAGTATATTCGGCAGTTTATTCCCGAATCCGAACTTTTCCCGCCGCGGCCCGGCACGGCGTGGGAGACCCATCATGCTTTCGGGGCTTGGCTATCCGACGATTGGTTGAACCTGGGGACGATCGAGCATTATTTCGGACCTTGCGAATCGTTGGAGCAACTTGTGGAGCGGGGGCAATGGCTGCAGGCTGAGGGCTACAAAGCGATCTACGAGGAAGCCCGAAGACAGAAGCCGAAATGCTCCATGGCGTTGAATTGGTGCTTTAACGAGCCATGGCCTACTGCGGCAAATAACAGCCTCGTCAATTGGCCTGCGGAACCGAAGCCCGCCTATGAAGCGGTGAAAGCTTCCTGCCGACCGGTGCTGGCCAGCGCGAGAATCGAGAAGTTCGCATGGACGGAGGGAGAGATGTTCGCTCCCGAACTGTGGGTTCTTAACGATTGTTACGAGGATCTGCTTGGCGGGACGGTAGAGGCGGTTCTGAATTTCGGACCGGGAGAAGACGAAGTACCACTGCTGGAATGGAACTTCGCGGCGTTGGAGCCTAACGCGAACCGTTGCGGACCCATCGTTAGGTACGTGCTTCCGCATAGAACGGCCGAGTATATGACTTTGAAACTTCGGATACGGGGCAGGGAGGAGTGGGATTCCTTATATACGTTGCAATATACACCTTCTCTATCCTCCGAGGAATCACGGGCGCGATTGCTCAATATGTAACGGCCGCACAACTTCGCAAATCCGAAATAAAGTCAACTTTTTCCGAAACGAAGATGAGCTTTGATTGTTGCGTGTTCTCTATAATTAAAACATGATGGTTTATGAAAAAGGAGAGAGATGCGGGTATGGCCGGAAATGAGACATTGACAAGCGAGCAGATTCAAGGATACAAAGAGAATGGGTATGCGCTCTATCGGAATCCGTTATTCAGCTCGGACAAAATGCAAAAATTAACGGATATTTTCGAGGAACAATGGGCAATGGTCGGCCGCAAGCTGAACAGCGAGCTAGATACGCCGCATTTTCGCGACGAAAGGCTACTGGAGTTCCTGCTAGCTGACGAAGTGCTCGATCTGGTAGAGCCAATCATCGGCCCGAATATTGGGCTGTGGTCCAGCCATTTCATCAGCAAGGAGCCCCTGACGGGAAAGCAGACGCCTTGGCACGAGGATTCCGCCTATTGGGAGGGGCGACTGTCTCGCTACGACAAAATTGTAACGGTGTGGCTGGCGATCGATAGAAGCAACAAGGAGAACGGCTGCATGCGGGTCATTCCCGGCACCCACCTGAACGGCTTCTCGGAATACGAGAGTGTGGACGAGGGTCGAAATATTTTTCCGACGGAAATCAAAAGAAGCAAGATCGATGAATCGAAGGCGGTCTACTTCGAGCTTGAACCCGGCGAATGCTCGCTGCACGACTCGCGGATTATCCACGGCGCGCCGCCGAACGAGAGCCCTCATCGCCGATGCGGTTATACGATGCGGTATTTCTCCACGGAGGCCAAGGTAATCCCGGAGAACAATCAAGGCTTTAAGATTTGGTTGGCAAGAGGTAAGGACTTGGCGGGCAATACTTTCGTGAACGCATAGATTTCTTGTCGAGAACGCCAAAGCGATAGATTGGTATAGTGGGAAGGGGAATACGTGCTTGAAAAACCAAGACATACCCGAAAGGCTGTTTAATGACCAGTATATGGATCCATTGTCCTCCTTTCGGATGTATCAGCATTCCTTGGACCGGCCGATCGGTACGCACTGGCATCAATTTTACGAGTTGGCGCTCGTCGTTTCCGGAACGGGAATTCATAGGATAAACGGAGCTCCGCTCCGGATGGAGCGTGGGCACGTTTTTCTGTTAACCCCTGCCGACTTTCATCAGATCGCTCCCGATCCGGGACAGACATTGCGGCTATATAATCTAATCTTCACGGAAAGAATGATCTCCGATAAGCTTGCCGGACATCTGTTCGAACGAGGCAACGCGTATCTCTACCAGTATGAACAGAGGGAATACGCGGAGGCCGAGCGGGAATTCGAACGTATTCTAAGCGAGTCCGCGGACTGGCGGGAGAACGGCGACATTATCGTTCAAGGCTGCATCGAGCGATTGCTGGTCGATCTGTCCCGCAGTTGTCCGCCAACGGAGAAGGAAGTAGCGGTACTCCCTGTTCATCCGTCTATCCGTAAGGCACTCGTTTATTTGCAGCATCATTTCCGCAACCCTCTCTTATTAGAAGACGTTGCTCGTCTAGCCGGATTATCCGCTAATTATTTTAGCGAGAGCTTCGGTAAACAGACCGGGCTCACATTCCAAGCCTACGTGCGTGACATGAGGCTGCAGTTCGCCAAATCGCTGGTTAGCGCAACCGATCTTCCGGTCACGGAAATCTGCTACGCGTCAGGGTTTAACACATTAGCCTATTTCGAGAGGGCATTTAAAGCCCGTTATCGGGTCTCCCCCGGAAATTTCAGGCGCTTGGAGGCCAATTCAGCGGGTCGTTTGCACGCCAAAGATCCTGGTAAAATTATAACGGTTTAATAGGAACACATATTTCACACAAATCATTGTTAATCATTTCACCAATGTATCGTTCTAAAATCGGTTTGCGGTCAATTTGGTATCCGCTGGACTGTAAGTATGGAAAAATCTCGCTCCATGTTTTTTGAATTTCTTCGGCAGTATGTTTGATCTTGCAAACCACATACAATCCACCAAGAAGCTCACTTTGGCACATGGAATCATTAACTAAATAATCCTTTGGAATGACGATACATGCATCATATCTACAGTTCTCTGGCAGAGTTGTTTCAGGGTTGTCTTGTGGAACTCCGAGTAGAATCGCCGATTCAGTAAGTAGATTTTCCCCCGCAGCCCATTTCTTTAACATCTCCATTGCGCGAGAGTTGTTAGGACCATACGGACCGACTTGTCGCACGTATGCAATGCGATAATCTGGTATAGCTTCAACTTTAATATCCATAGTTTTATTCCTTTCTCTAATAGAATTGTATTCATCTGGAATGTTATCAGGGTATAAAAATATATTCACTATATTTCTTTAAAATTTATAAGTTTTCCCAGATCATCTTGATTACTACACCTGGGATGAGATGCGAAAAACAAGAAAAGTGCTAGTACAGGAAAATCCTCTGTACTAGCACTTTTATGTTTGTGGATGAACTCCGCAGAATAGGAGGAGGTAGCCTAAGCTTTACCTTAACTATTTTTTCTTCTCCATAGCGGCCTTGAGTAAATCTCCAAGATTGGAGCCAACGGATTCTTGCGTCTTGCCGTATTGTTGGACAAGCTTCTGTTGTTCGCGCTTATTAATGTGTTTGTTATCCTTATTCACCATCTCCGTGATGCCGCAGGGTAAACATTGCACGTACTTTCCAGCCTTGCCTTCTTTCATCTCCATTTTCTTATGACACTGGGCACAACGACGATTGGAAAGCTGCTTCTCGTCGGAACGACGGTAGCCACAATCCTCACTTGGACAGATAAGCATGAGTCCACGCTTAGACTTTTTCTCCAGTAATCGTGTGCCGCAGTCTGGGCAATGACTGCTGGATACGTTATGAGGAACATAGGAAGCATCGCTCTTCTTGACGCCGGAAACAAGTCCCTGAGTCATCTCGCGAATCCCATTTAGGAAGGGCTCTGGCTTGCCTTGACCGCGTGCGATTCGTTCCAATTCCGCTTCCCAACGAGCCGTTAGCTCTGGTGATCGTAAGTCTGCGGGAGCAAGCTCGATCAGCTGTTTACCTTTGCCTGTTGGGTGAAGCAGATTTCCCTGCCGCTCAATTGTATCCGAATTAACGAGCTTCTCGATGATGTCTGCGCGAGTCGCCGGTGTCCCGAGTCCGTGCTTCTCCATTTGTGTTAGAAGAGCGGCTTCGGTGTATCTTTTTGGAGGTAGTGTTCGTCCTCCTTGAATTCGGCAATGCTTCACAGTGAGGGATTCACCTTCGCGTAGCTCGGGCAATACTGCTGAGCTCCCCTCTGCATCGTCCTCGTTCTCGTCATCCTCCATAGATTGTGCATCATAGACAACACGCCAGCCGCTATCTTTGATCGTCGTGCCTTTGGCGAATAAGGATTCACCAGCCATGCTTACGGTAACGTCAACCTGATCAAACCGAGCTGGAGCATAGAACAAGCTTATGAACCGTCTTACAATTAAGTCATATAACTTGCGTTCTTCCGTGCTGAGTAGGTTCAGATGCACGGCTTGCTCTGTTGGGATAATCGCATGGTGGTCGGTTACTTTGCTATCGTCGACAATTCGCTTACTTAGTGGCAATGCTCCTCGCAGTAGAGGTCTTGCGAGCGGAGCATAGGGGCCAACCGCTATACTTGATAGCCGTTCCTTCAATGTGTCTGTCATATCCGAAGTCAAATAGCGGGAATCCGTCCGCGGATAAGTGACCAGCTTATGCTGTTCATAGAGCTTCTGTAGTACATTGGAGGTCTGTTTTGCCGAAAATCCGAGCTGGCGGTTAGCATCCCGTTGGAGCTCGGTTAGATCGTAAGCGAGAGGATGCGGTACAGTTTTCTCGCTTTTCTTGAGTTTAGTAATATTACCGGTACGTCCAGTAAGCTTCTCTTGCAGCTCCTTCGCCTTCGTCGCATCGAATATCCTCGAATCCCCATTCGTACCTCTCCATATCGCTTCGAATTTACCCATATCGATACGTAGGACGCTGTATTCCTCGGAGCGGAACGAGATAATTTCATTTTCTCGCGTCATGATCATGCCAAGGCTTGGTGTCTGGACGCGTCCGGCGGATAACGGAGATCCGAATTTGCAGGTTAGGGCACGCGTTACATTGAGTCCGATCATCCAGTCTGCTTCAGCGCGACAGCGAGCCGATTGGTACAGGCGGTCGAATTGGCTACCCGGCTTCAGTGAAGCGAAGCCTTCCTTAATCGCTTTGTCGGTCTGGGAGGAAATCCACAGCCGCTGAAACGATTTCTTCCATTTCACTTTGTCGATAATCCATCTGGCTAGTAGTTCGCCTTCACGGGCAGCGTCAGTCGCCACAATTAATTCGCCGATATCCTGCCGCTGCATAAGGGCTTGTACGGCTTTAAACTGGTGGCTGCTTTCCCGTAATACTTTGAGTTTCATCTGTCCGGGTAGAATCGGTAAATCCTCAAGCGACCACGACCCAAGCTTCGCATCGTAATCTTCAGGCTCGGCCAACCCTACGAGATGACCCAGAGCCCAGGTGACGACATACTTAGGCCCTTCGATGAAGCTTTTATTCTTATTGTGGCTCCCCATCACGCGTGCAATTTCCCGTGCTACTGATGGCTTTTCTGCCAAGATTAATGTTTTCATGAGCGTATTAGAACACTCCTTTCTCTACTAATTATACTAACATGAAATGCAACGGAATCCGATTGTACAAACAATGAATAGGCAATCACCTATGTTCCCCTCGGTGAGTATCTTATTGTGAGTAGCATTCTATTTAAACGGAGGAATCGGCGTGGGATACTTTGTAACAGTGGAACAAGGTGTGAAAATATATGTAGAGGATATAAATCCGGAGGGAACTAAAACAATCTTATTTATACATGGCTGGCCATTAAACCATAAGCAGTTTGAATATCAATTTAATGTTCTACCGGCGATGGGATACAGATGTATAGGCATTGACTGGAGGGGCTATGGTAATTCAGATAAACCCTTTAGTGGCTACAGCTTTGACAGATTGGCGGATGATATCCGTGCAGTAGTAGAGGCTTTACAGTTGAAAAACTTCACACTAGCAGGACACTCGACAGGAGGAGCGATCTCGATTCGATATATGGGCCGACATCAGGGGCTAGGTGTATCCAGACTTGTCCTTATTGATGCCGCTTCTCCGTCTAGTGTTCCAGCAGAAACTGCAAATATGTTCATCACAGGGACACTTAATGATCGTCCAAAAATGTTGCAGGGAGTAACGGATCTCTTCTTCTTCCAGCATATTACGGAGCCCTTCTCGGACTGGTTCTTTCAGCTAGGCTTACAAGCTGCTAGCTGGTCTACTGCGGCCATTATGGTTTCACTAAGGGATGAGAATGTTTACAACGATCTTGGCAAAATACACGTGCCTACACTCATCATTCACGGAATTCATGATCAGATTGTTCCGTTTGCCAAAGCTCAGGAAACCCATAAGCTAATCCCAAATTCACAGCTAGTTCCCTTTCAATATAGTGGTCATGGTCCTTTCTGGGAAGAGCGTGACAAGCTTAACCAGCTACTGGTACAATTTAGTGGCTGAGTCCGAGTTCGAAAAGGGAGGGATTCTTTCTTTTGTATACATGCATCATATTCGACGTAGACGGAACAATTATTAACACGGAAAAAGCAGTCATAGGCTCTCTGCAAAAAACACTGAAAGAAGTGACTGGCCGGGAATATGGACATGACGAGCTCACCTTCGTGTTAGGTGTACCCGGATCGACCGCGCTCCCTATGCTGGGCATTCATAATGTGGACGAGATAAATGACAAATGGAATGGTTATATGAAAGAATATTATGGGGATATTCACATTTATGAGGGAATCGACTCCGTTCTGAAGACGTTAAACGAGGCGAAGATGATGACGGGTATTGTCACCTCCAAAACGAATCAGGAGCTAGAGGAGGATTTCGTTCCTTTTGGTCTAATGGATCTTTTGCCATTTCGGGTTACCGCTGATGATACGCTGAAGCATAAGCCAAATCCGGAGCCAATACTGAAATTTCTTGAACTATCCGGCGCGAATAAATCCGAGGCCATCTATATCGGAGACACGGTTTACGATAGGGATTGTGCAGCGGCTGCTGGTGTGGACTTCGCTTTGGCAGCATGGGGAGCGCATTCACCGGACGAGATCGAGGCACGCTACAAATTTAATGAGCCGGTCGATATCTTGAAATTGCTTTAGGCCGAAGACATAGGTGGATTTGGAAAACATCGCAATTTGGGTTATGCCCATAGCGATGTTTTTTTTGCTGCATCAAAGTCCACAAGGAGTCATGCTTTGGAAAACGCTCGCCAATTCACGGCTTTGTTAAATACTGGTTGACGAAGGGGTGTCTTAATCATAATATTAAGCATATGCTTAATATTATGAAGGAGAGTAGTTATGCCAACGAAAAAGGAGCAACAGGAGTATCGACGCCAGCAAATATTAATGGTTTCCCTTGAACTGTTTGTTAGGCGAGGATTCTATGGCACGTCTACCCGCGAAATCTCGAAAGCAGCAGGTATAAGCTCGGGCTTGATGTTTCACTATTTCGACTCCAAGGAGCATGTATATGAAGAGCTAATCGCCATCGGCTGTGAAAAAATGAATGTCGATTTTGAGCTCGCACTCGCAAATCCGCTTGGTTTCTTGTCCGGCTTTGCTAGTGAGATTTTTCAGATGATAGAGCAGAACCCGTTCTCAGCCAGAATGTTTGTATTGATGAATAACGCTTATTTTCATTTGGATATATCGGAGAAAGCCAATGTGTTACTAGCGCAGCATCACATTATTGAACAGAGCGTGGCGCTGATTGTGAAAGGGCAGGAGATGGGGCAAATCAAGCAAGGCAATCCCCAGGCGCTATCAATGGCTTTTTATTGCGCTATCCAGGGTATTGCACAAGAAGTGGCTTTGCATCCAGGTGTGCCGCTGCCCAATCCAGCTTGGATCATCGACATTATCAAAAAATAAACATAGAGGAGGAGAACCATGAATCAGGTAACAAAACGAAATCTGGTCCTATTCGGTTTCTTCGTAATAGCTAGTGGGTGGATCGGTGTACTTGTGGATCGTGTGCTAAAGGATCAGCCAGAAGGGAATACGCTTGGCATGGGCTTATGGCTTGTGATGCCGTTGGTGACGGTCCTGTTGCTGCGCTCCTTTGCTGGGGATGGCTGGAAGGACACCGGATTTCGTCCTCGGTTTAAAGGCAACCTCATGTGGTATTTTATTGCCCTGCTTGTCTTTCCGCTTATTACAGGGATCGTGCTCTTAGTGGGTACTTTGTTGGGCTGGATAGATATGTCCAACTTTCAAGCAATGCCCTCTTTCGGAGGTGTATTTCTGGGCTTGCTGTTAGGCCAATTCATCAAGAACATATTCGAGGAAGCTGTGTGGCGGGGGTATCTAACTTCAAAGCTTCTGCAGCTAAAGCTGAAGGATTGGTATGTTTACGGGATTGCCGGTATCATTTGGGGCGCTTGGCATATCCCTTATTATTTGGTTTTTCTGCCGACTGCAGATATGTACAGTGTCCTGCCCGTCGATAAGCTAGCTTTTACCGCCGTTGCGATTGTGAACATGGTTGGCTGGTCCATTATGTTTGTTGAACTGTTCAGAGCGACAGGCTCCATCTGGCCATGTATTCTGATGCACTCGGTGGAGGATGCGCTGATCAATCCTTTGGTGATTGACGGATATATCGACATTGCTTCAGGAAAGGAATGGCTAGTATCTCCCATTGCAGGCATACTGACGACTTTGCTGTATGTGGGGGTTGGGCTTGCGCTCCGTACGATAAGGTTGAGGAATGCCGCGATCAAGGTTTGAAATGTCTGATAGTAGCCAAAGCGGTGAATGGATTTGGAAAGCAGTGCAGGGTGAGAGGTGATCTCCCTTGCTCTGTTTTTTTGTGTTGAACTTCAACTGGAGTCCACATCATCGTTGAAGTTTATCGCCTCTAATAGAGGACTCCAATAATTGAAGTCGAATAACATATCATCCCAAATCCCGCTTAAGTTCCTCCAAGTCAACCTGCCGTTATGATAGACAACAAGGAGAGTAAAGATGAGGAAATATCGGAAGCTAGCCGAATTGCATGTCTATCAGAAGGTCATTATTGTTTTTGTAGTGTTGATGGCCCCTGTCTTCTTAACGAATCTATGGATGAATAAATCGGGTATGTCCTTCATGAAGGAAGGCTATGCAAATTCGATCTTGTCCAATGTTAATTTTTATTCCTCTCAACTGAATGATCAGATCGCTTTTGTGCGCATGCAGCAATTGCAATTATTGAACGATCCTGATGTACAAAGGCTGGGTTTTCTTGGAGAGCAGCTGAGTGAGTCGGAAGATATTTTGTTGGTAAATAGAGTGGCTGAACGTGTGGCTACCATACGTAATTCAAGTGACTATTTACTCAACGTGGGCATATCGATTAAATCGATAGGGAAGACGATCTCAACCCAGAACCGCATCACTTCAATGCCGAATCCGGAGTCCGAGCTCATTGCCCGATATAGCGATAATAACCCCGGACAGCCCTTATATTATGATGATGGAAGGTTGTTCTTCATTGAAACCTCCAACAATGGAAATATCATCGCCTTTTTGGAGTTGTCTATTCCCAATCTGAGTGCGACATTAAATCGTCTTGTTGGCTTGTACAAGGATTCCGGTGTCCTGCTCGTCAATGAGAAGTACGGTAACGTCGTTTCGGTCAATGCTCGGCAGCAAGTGCTGGATCATTTGAATGTACATGATGATCAGGGTTATTCCGATCAAGCAGTAGAAAGCTATCTCTTAAAGACGGATAAACAAAGCTATTTAATCACTCATACACCAGTTAGCTCGTTAGGATTGACGCTGTTTGCCTACATGAATCAGGATGAGGTTACGGGCCCGCTAAAAAAATTCAATACTTGGTACGTGATTCTATCGGTTATCTCCCTAACCGTGGTCATTCTGTTTTCCTTTTCTGTTAATCTGATGATACATAAACCTTTGAAAAAATTAATACAAGCCTTTAAAAGGCTAGAAACGGATAACCTGATTACATCCCTGCGCAATCAAAGTGATAATGAATTTGGGTATTTGTATCGAAACTTCGACCGAATGGTGGAGAAGCTTGGCCAATCTATTGAAGAAAACTATGAGCAGAAGATAGCCCTACAGCATTCAGAGCTGAAACAGCTACAATCTCAGATTAATCCTCATTTTTTGTATAATAGCTTCTTTAATTTATATATGATTTGCCGCAGTGGTGATTTGGAGGCCGCTACAACATTGGCTCAGAAGCTGGGTAGCTACTATCAATTCATAACAAGAAGCGGTAAGGATGAAGTTCCGCTCAAAGCGGAATACCAGCATGCTCTGGATTATTGTGAAATTCAAAGCATCAGGTTCTCGAACCGGATTACGGTGGAGGCATCGGATATCTCTGAAGCCTGCGAGGCATGGGAGGTCCCAAGGATTATTATTCAACCGCTCGTGGAAAATGCTTTCGAATATGCTTTTACAAGTGTTAGGCGTGCAGGAGTCGTTCGAGTGTACACTACCCTTCTAGACAAGCGGTTGTCGATTGTTGTGGAGGACGATGGGCAGGACGTAACGGAAGAGCTAATTCTTGAACTTCAAACGAAGCTGACCATGGATTCTCCTCATTCCGAAAAGACGGGTTTAGTTAACGTTAGTCGGCGAGTTCGGCTTAAGTTCGGAGAACAAAGTGGGGTTGTCGTCTCTAGAAGCTCATTAGGTGGACTTAAAGCAGAAATCATCATTTACTATAATGACTGAGGTGAGGCTAACATGTATCGATTAATGATCGTGGATGATGAACCGGCAATCGTGGACGGACTTGAACAGTATTTCCGTGAGAGCGATGAGTTCGAATTTGATTTGTGTAAAGCTTATTCTGCGAATGAAGCTCTTGAAACTGTTAAAAAAACGAAGCTAGACCTTCTCATAAGTGATATTCGTATGCCTGGAAGAAGTGGGATGCAGCTTGTTGATGATGTATTATCCTATTGGCCTTCTTGCCGCATCATTTTACTTACAGGGCATAGCGAATTTGAATATGCCCATAAGGCGATACGTAAACAGGTGGACAATTATATTCTAAAGACAGAAGGCATCGAAGCGATTCAGAAGGCCGTATCAGCTATTTTGGGAAAAATAGAGGAAGAGAAGCGTAATCTCCATCGTTTGGAGCACGCGGAATTTCGGCTCACCGCTGCAGAGCCTCTATTAAAGAGGGAATTGTTCGAGGCTTTGCTCGTTGGAGAAAATGCAGCAGACGTCTGGCGGGAAAGTAGATATGAAGGTCTTTCCTTGCAGATAAATGGGAAGAAACCCTATCTCATGATCACGGGTAAAGTGGACTTCTGGGAAGAAAGGGTCACACATACGGGGAAGATGGAGGCTTATTCTTCGATACAAAGTCTGTTTGTAGATCACCTTCCCTTATCCATCAAAGCGGAATCCATCGTCCACGATCGTTCTGAGCTTGTCTGGTTCATTCAGCCGTCGCAGGAGGCAGGACTCTTTGCGGGGGTCAATGATGAGACAAACTGGGATTCGTTACTTGATTATTTGAAGGGCATGCTGGAGCCGATTCAGACTGGCTGTCGGAATGAGCTTGGTATACCCGTTTCCTTCGTGCTCAGTGCGGGGGCTATCAAAGGCGATGAAATCGGAACCCAATTCGAGATGATGAGAGTGGCATTCAAGAAACGCGCTGCAATCGGACAATCCATGGCTATCATTGACCTGCGGATGCCTGATGTGTGGTTTCAGGAAGATACGGGGAAACCATCCTCGACCTTTCCTCAGTCTACCGAGTTCAACAAAAAGCTAATGAAGCTGGAGAAGTGTTTGGAAACGGGCGACTCTGAAGGGACAAGTGAGATTACGCTAGAGCTGCTGTCGGGACTGCGTAATGACATGGCTTCGAATTATTCGCTGGGGCTAGAGCGCTATTATAGGCTTCATATCACCTATTTAACTTATTTGAATGGCATACATTCGAATGACAAGCAGGTGAACGAAATTCGAATAGCGAGTCTTCCGATGCTGGAAGCCCCGCAAGAGTGGGGAATTGTCGAACAAAGACTAACGAAGCTGGGGGAATCGGTTTGTCAGTGGAAACGAGATCAGGTGGAGCGGGGCGAGCATCTGCTCGTGGAGCGAATCCATCGTTTTGTTGAGGAAAATCTGGGGGGCGATCTTTCCCTAGCGCGGATTGCGGAGGTTGTTTATTTTAACCCCTCGTATCTCTCGCGTTTCTACAAGCAGATGACCGGTCGTAATTTGTCCGATTTCATTAACGAAGCCAAAGCTGGTGAAGCAGTTGCTTTACTTACGGGAACACAGATGAAGGTAAATGAAATCGCTCTGAAGCTGGGCTTTGAATCGCCATCCTACTTTACCTCTTTCTTTCGGAAAATGATCGGAACGACGCCTCAGGAATTTAGGGAAGCAAAAGCATGAGAAAGTAAACGGAACGTTAGCTTGTAAAGATCTTTATATTGTAGGAGTGTCTTACATGGTTCTATGATAAAGGAAGCTATCCACGAGATAGCTTCCTTTAAGGTTCTAAATGTAATCGCTTTCTAGAGGGTAAACAAAAGAACACGTTGTAAAGATCTTTATATTGTTGACGTCATCCTTGAAGCCCTATACTTAATTTGTGAGGAGTTAGTTATATTTTATAACCTCATACGTAATATAAATTGACATACGGGGGCGGAATATGGCTAGAAAATCGGTTAACTTAGTAGTAGGGACAGTCTTAACACTCTCAATGGTGTTAGCAGCATGTTCGAACGGCAATGACAACAAGCAAGGGTCAGAATCTCCGAGTGCATCGGCCCCGGCTTCAGCTCCAGCCTCCTCTCAGCCATCGGCGGAGCCGGTTGATTCCACGAATTATGATCCTCTTGGCAAGTATGAAGAGCCTTTAACGATAACCCAGGTGCTTTCTTATCGTCCGCCGGAGGATCCGGATACGCTGAAGGGCGTAACGCCGGAAACAAACGGATATTTGAAAGATTTGAAGGAAATGACGAACATTGACGTTAAATACTTGTGGTCAGTACCACAAGACCAATTCCAACAGAAGTTTAGCTTAGCGATTGCTTCGGGTGACTTGCCGGATGTCATGATGGTGGATCAACAGACGTTCGAGAAGTTCAAAGAACAGGATCTCATTGCTGATCTTACCGACGTCTATGAGAAGTATGCTTCACCTACAATGAAAAAGGTCGTGGAGTCGGATGGAGGGCTGGCGTTACAAGCGACGACTTCCGATGGCAAACTCATGGGGGTAACGACGAGTTACCAAAGTCCCGTTCAAATGGGGTATATTCGTGCAGACTGGTTAAAAAACTTGAATCTTCAAGTTCCAACAACGATGGAAGAGTTCGAGCAAGTCGCCGAAGCCTTCGTGAAGAACGATCCGGATAAGAACGGCAAAAACGATACTTACGGAATCTCCATGAATAAGAACTTCCTGATCAATGCATGGGGGTTCGATGCTAGAGGGATTTTCTACGCTTATGATTCTTATCCCGGCGGATGGCTCAAGGGAGACGATGGAAAACTCTTAGCCGGCGACATACAGCCGGGCACCAAAGATGCGCTGGCAAAATTACAATCTTGGTACTCGAAGGGCATCTTGGATAAGGAATTCGCGCTGAAAGACGAAAATAAAGCAAGCGAAGACATTGTAGCCGGTAAAGTAGGCATTACGCTAGGGGAGTGGTGGGTACCGAACTGGCCGCTCAATCTAAATAAAGACAAAGATCCGAAAGCAGATTGGATCGCAATACCGTTACCTACGGTGAATGGAGAACCTACTAAAACATTAATCAGTCAAACGTTGAATGAAATCATGGTCGTCAACAAAAAGTACAAAAATCCAGAAGCGGCTATCAAACTAGCCAACTTTTATCTGGAAATGCAGAAGCCAAAGTATATTGACAAGAGCTCTCCAGATTACAGAGGTCCAAACAAAGGATATGTATACCTTTGGTTTATGCCACGGCTCATTTATCGGAACTTCCTTAACGATGCATTCAATGCGGTTAACACTGCACTAGATGCTAAACAAGAGAAGCTAGATATACCGGATGATTTCCTTGCAGCAGGGGATGCAGCTCTATTTTTCACGGAATCCAAGAAATATTTGGCCAATCCGAGGGATAATGTGGCATGGGGAATTTATTTCAGCCGGGTAGCTAAGGATGGCGGGTTCGGACTTTCCAAGAAGGTGCTGGACAGTAATACTTTTGTCGAAAATGAATTTTTCGGAGTACAAACACCAACACAGGTTGAGCGGGGAGCTTCTCTGAATAAGCTGATCGCGGAAACCTTTACGAAGATCATCATGGGTGCACCTCTCGACGATTATGATAGCTTTGTTTCGAGCTGGAAGAAGCTTGGCGGTGACGATATTACGGAAGAAGTCAACGAGTGGTATGCGAAAAACCAAGGTTAAAGGAAAGGAGGGGGAGAGCGCTCCCCCTCCTTTCTTAAACAATCAGATTGCTCGTTTATTTCACATCGGGAGGCTTGCACCATGATTAAGCACTCATATCTAGGTTCGAAAAAGGCAAAAGTTGAACTGCCGCTGCATCTGATGCTCATTCCTGGGGTCATAGTTACATTAATTTACGCCTACGGTCCGATATTCGGTATCGTGATGGCCTTTCAGAAGTTTCAACCAGCTTCGGGGTTTTTCCATTCAAAGTTTGTGGGATGGAGGAATTTCGAATATATTTTCAACCTACCAGATTTTACTCAAGTGATCTGGAATACCTTTTTCATCGCAGTCATGAAAATCAGTCTAGGGTTAGCCATTCCCCTATTGTTGGCTTTATTACTGAATGAGATCGTAAGAGGCTGGTTCCAGCGAATCGTACAGACGAGTATATTCATGCCTTTCTTTCTATCCTGGGCAGTATTGGGCGGTGTAATGATCGAAGTGTTCTCCCTGAATGGTCCTGTTAACTCCATCATTTCCGGATTAGGGTTAGAGCCGATTATGTTTATGGCCAAGAACAACTGGTTCGTCTCCATTATCATCGGTTCCGATGTGTGGAAGGGGATGGGCTATAACATGATTATTTTCCTAGCGGCGATTGTAGGGATTAACGCTAGTCTTTACGAGGCTGCTGAGGTAGACGGAGCTGGAAGATGGAAGCAGATGCTGAACATTACGCTACCGGGTATGGCCCCCATCATTATCCTGCTGTGCACATTAAGCTTGGGGAGCGTACTCAATGCCGGATTTGATCAAATCCTTGTTCTATACAATCCGGTTGTATATGAAAGTAGCGATATTATAGACACCTTTGTTTACAGGCTTGGATTGTTCGATCAGCAATATGCGCCTGCAGCAGCAGTAGGACTATTCAAATCAGTCATCTCCGTCGCAATGGTATCGATCTCCTATTATCTTGCCTATAGATTCAGCAAATATCGAATATTCTAGAAGGCAGGTGGATTCGTATGTTCTATCGTGTTCCGTTGAGTAGGAGGATTTTTACGATTGGCAATGTGTTCTTCTTAACGTTTATTACTTTTCTTTGTATCGTACCCTTCATTCATCTACTTGCGGTGTCATTAAGCTCCAATGTAGCTGCTTCCGCTGGGGAGGTAAAGCTATTGCCGATCGGCTTTACGTTTGAAGCCTATCATTTTCTCGGTCAGAAGGTAGAGTTTATTAGATCGCTAGGTGTTTCCCTACAGAGGGTAGTGCTGGGTACAATCATTAGCATGTTTTTTATATTTATTACAGCCTATCCGCTTTCCAAGGCGAACTCGCAATTCCGATTTAGGACGTGGTACGTTTGGTTTTTTGCCATTACCATGTTTTTCGGAGGCGGCCTTATTCCTACGTATATCGTGGTCAAAGAAACGATGTTGATGAATACAATCTGGGCTTTGATTATCCCGGGAGCACTTAACGTCTGGAACATGATTATGATGCTTAACTTCTTCAGAGGCATACCGAAGGAAATGGAAGAAGCTGCCTTAATAGACGGTGCGGGGCATTGGACTGTGTTATGGAAAATCTATTTACCCGTCTCGTTGCCTTCAATCGCGACAATTGGCCTTTTTACAATCGTGTGGCACTGGAACTCTTGGTTTGATGGGATTATCTATATGAATTCACCGGATAAATATCCACTGCAATCTTATCTGTTCACGTTAGTAACGTCTATAAATTTAAAAATGATTACTTCGGACGATATTTCAACGCTGCAAAATTTAAGTGAGAAAACACTGAGGACTGCCCAAATCTTTCTTGGCGCTCTTCCGATTATGCTCGTGTATCCTTTCCTGCAAAAATACTTCGTAAAAGGAATGACTGTAGGTAGCGTTAAAGAATAGAAAATGCTAGTAATTAGACAAGGGGAGAGGTCTACACCATGAGCAAAGTTAAAGTAGCTCTAATCGGTGCAGGGCTGAGAGGACATATTTATACCGAATATGCGCTTAGCCATCCAGATGAAATGCAATTAGTCGCTGTAGCCGATCCAAACCGTGAGCGCAGGGAAAAGTTCAAAGAGCTACATGGCATTGAGGACGCAATGTGCTTTGAGACGGGGGAAGATCTGCTTGCCTTGCCGAAGCTGGCGGATGCGATCCTTATTTGCACCCAAGACAAGCTGCACTACGAGCCGACGATGAAGGCGTTGGATGTGGGATATCATGTATTACTGGAGAAGCCGATGTCTCCAGATCCGCTTCAATGCATTGAGATGGAACAGAAGGCACGAAGCTCGGGTTTAACTTTAACGATCTGTCATGTGCTGCGTTATACGAATTTCTTCGGAATGCTTAAACGACTGCTAGATGAAGGTGCAATCGGTCAGCTCATGTCGATCCAACACAATGAGAACGTTGGCTACTGGCATCAAGCGCATAGCTTCGTACGAGGCAATTGGGGGAATAGCGTAAAGTCGAGTCCGATGATTCTGGCCAAATCATGCCATGATATGGATGCGCTACTGTGGCTTGCCGGGACGAATTGCGTAAGAATATCTTCATTCGGGGACTTATCCTATTTCAATGCGGTGAATGCGCCAGTAGGTGCGCCCAAAAGGTGTATGGACGGCTGCCCAATAGCTGATGAATGTCTCTATTACGCTCCTAAAGTGTACTTGGCCGAGGATGCGGGCTGGATGGCCCTGGCGATAAGTGATGACCAAAGCGAGGAAGCACGATTGAAGGCTCTCAAGGAGGGACCGTATGGTCGCTGCGTCTATCATTGCGACAATGATGTCGTTGACCATCAGGTCGTGAACATTGAGTTTGAAGGTGGAGTGACCGCGGCTTTCACGATGTCAGCCTTTACGAAAGAGTGCTCGCGCACCCTTAAATTAATGGGGACGAAGGGTGAAATTCGTGGCGCAATGGAGAAAAATGAAATCGAGCTCATCCGCTTCGATAAAGCGGAATCGGAATTCATTGTTCTAGATGATCTAGGAGGACATGCTGGCCACGGTGGTGGAGATGCAGGATTGATGAGAGACTTTGTAAACTTATTGAAGGTGGGTGGCAGCGGAGCCGCACTTTCTTCCGCAGAGCACTCCGTACAGAGCCATCTTATGGCATTTGCCGCGGAACAGTCCAGAGTAGAGAAGCGGGTCATCGAGATGAAGGCGTTTATGGTCTGAGGTCAGAGTTGGGGGTGAAAAGATGAATCAGGACAAAATACAGTTCGAGACGAGATGCCTTAGCTCTCTCATTAAAGTATTCGCAGATACGGAGCTTAACGATCTGCCATTCACCAAAGCTGCAGCATTAGGGAATGAAACCTATGCTTTCCAGATTGCTTACCGATCCGATAGAGGAATGAAGGGAATTCGCACTCGAGTAGAGTCCGAGCTATCTCATGTGATCACGATTCGGCAGATTGGGCTTGTTCCTTCCGAATTACCCATATACGAAGGCCATGACGACGATATTCTTCGTTCAACTCCAGGCTTATATCCTGATCCGCTATATCCAATAGAGGAAGACGATGGAATCGTTGCGTATTCCGAGCAGTGGCGCTCGTTATGGGTTTCCGTAGACCTTAATGAGCGGATACCAGCCCAGTTATATCCGATCGGGATTGTTGTTGAATCGGTGGACGGAGAGAAGCTAGGGGAAGAAACCTTTGAATTGGAAGTGCTACCTGCCCTGCTACCGGAGCAGAAGCTTATCCATACAGAATGGTTCCATACCGATTGTCTCGCCACGCAGTATGGAGTCGAAATATGGAGTGAGGAGCATTGGCAGCTTATCGACAGCTATGTACAGACGGCGGCGAAGCATGGGATCAATATGATATTGACCCCTCTATTCACACCTCCCCTCGATACGAAGGTAGGTGGAGAGAGGCCGACCGTACAGCTTGTAGATGTCTTTAAGGAGGGCGAAAATTACCGCTTCGATCTGAAGAAGCTACAACGTTGGATTGATCTGTGCAGTAGCCGGGGAATACATTATTACGAGTTTTCCCACCTGTATACGCAATGGGGAGCGAGTCACGCACCAAAGATTATGGCGAGGGTAAATGGAGAGTATCGGCAGCTATTTGGTTGGGAGACCGATGCGGTCGGAGAAGCCTACCAGTATTTCATAACCCAGCTGCTTACGAAGCTTGTCTCGTTTATTCAAGATAACGATTTGTCCAAGCGCTGCTTCTTCCATGTTTCGGACGAACCTAGCTTAGCTCATCTTGAAACGTATCGGAAGTCGAGTGAGCTTGTGCGGTCTTTACTCGGTGATTTGCCTGTCTTGGATTGTATTTCGGACTATTCGTTCTATGAGCAGGGGTTAATCGGGCATCCCGTATGCGCAAACAATCACATTGAGCCCTTCTTGGATCACGACGTAAGCAATCTCTGGACCTACTACTGCTGCGTGCAATACAAGGAAGTGTCCAATCGGTTCTTTACGTTTCCCTCATACCGGAATCGAATCATAGGCATGCAGCTGTATAAGTTTCAAATCGCAGGCTTCCTGCATTGGGGCTATAATTTCTGGTATTCGCAATATTCGATTAAGAGACTTAATCCCTTCCAGATTACAGATGCAGGAGCCGCCTTTGCATCAGGGGACGCTTACCTGGTCTATCCGGGGGAACAAGGCCCAATGGAATCGATTCGGTTGGAGATTCTATACGAAGCACTTCAGGATCTGCGCGCGCTTGAGCTGCTTGAAAGCTTAATCGGTAGAGAGCAAGTATTGAGTTTACTAGAAAGTGATCTAGCCGAGCCAATAACGTTCAGCAATTTCCCGCGAAGTGATCTCTGGCTGTTGAAGAAGAGGCAGGAGATCAATCAAGCGATAAAAGATCAGTGTAGTGTCGGTAAATCGTAATCGTATTTAAAACGAAGCATGGGGTTGCCTTTAGGATCAGAAATGATCTTAGGAGCAACCCCATTCGTCACTAGTGAGAGTGTAGACGCCACACTATCACTATGTTCGAATTTATGAATTCCTTATGAATTTCGATTACGATACAGCAAATAGATGAAGAAAGGGGCGCCAACGCCGGCGGTAAATACCCCAACCGGGACATCGTAAGGTAAGAAGGCCGTACGAGCTACCGTGTCCGAGAGCACAACGATTAATCCGCCGATCAAGGCTGACACGGGGAGTACACCACCAAACGAAGGACCGACCAGCTTACGAGTCATATGGGGCGCGATAAGACCAATGAATGAAATAGCCCCACCGACCGCTACGGCGGCACCCGCAAGGGCCACGCTAATCATAAGCAGTGTGAATCGTTGCCGTTGGACGGAGCTTCCCGCACCTGCCGCGATATCATCTCCGAGTTGAAGCACATTCACGTTCCTAGCAAGCACGAAAGCGAGCGGAATAAAGACGGCGACCCATGGGACGATCATCCATACGATGCTCCAATCCGTTCCATACACCGTGCCTGTTAGCCAGACATAAGCTTGCGACGACGTAAAGATCGGATTCTTAACCAGCATCACCTTGGTTATTGAGCCGAGTAGGAAGTTCATGCCGATCCCGACTAGTACGAGGCGGATGGGTGTCACGCCTTTCTTCCACGCAAGCCAATAAATGAGAATAGATGTGACACCAGCCCCGACCATCGCCGCTACTGGAAGCCATACGATGCTAACCGATCCTGCCAAATAGCTGATAAACGCAACCGCAGCAAGAGAAGCGCCGCTCGTAATGCCGATAATGTCGGGGGAAGCAAGCGGGTTACGAATGATTCCTTGCAGGATCGAGCCAGCTACTGCCAGAGCAGCACCGACGAGGAACGCGGCAATGATTCTGGGTAGGCGTAGCGTCTGAACCACGAGCCGATGCTCTTCGGTACCGCTTCCGAACATCGCCCTGACAACGTCTAGCGGATGAATACGCATATCGCCGAGTGAGGTGCTCAATAGAAATGCAACAACGCTAGCTAAGGCAAGCCCGATCGTTAACTTTACTGTTTTTTTATGTAGAAAAAAGGAGACAGGGACTTTCTTGAATCGGACATGCATATAACCTTTCATTTTTTGACGATCCCCTTTCTGGCGATCGCTATGAATGCGGGAATGCCGATGATTGCCGTCATGATACCGACCGGCAGCTCCTCAGGTCGGATGACGAAACGTGCTGCAATATCAGCCGCAAGTACGAGAATTGCACCGATAACGGCGCTGTACGGGATGATCCACCGGTAATCGTTGCCAGAAAATAGACGGGCAATCGTAGGCACGATCAATCCGATAAAGCCGACTGGACCGGCTACTGCGACCGAGCTGCCAGCGAGCGCAATGACAATGAGGCCGACGACCAGCTTCACGACAATCGTCCGCTGACCAAGTCCTTGTGCTGTATCCTCGCCCATCGTCAGCACGTTCATATGTCTCGCGACGATGAACGCGGCGATCCAGCCGACCGCCATAACCGGCAACACAGCCGTCAGCATGTCGATTGATCGACCTGCAACCGATCCGGTTAGCCAGAACATGACCTCGTTCAAACCCTGCTCGTTGAGCACGAGCATCCCTTGCGTGAAGGAGGAGAAGAGGGCGCTCAGCGCGGCTCCCGCCAATATAATCTTAAGGGGCGTCAGACCATCTCTTCCGAGAGAGCCCAACAAGTAAACCGCGATGGCTGCAACTGCTGCGCCCACGAAAGATACACCTGTTAGAACCGGCAGCGAGGTGACGGAAAATACAGTTACGGTAAACACGATCATGAACGATGCACCAAAGTTGATCCCGAGTATGTTCGGATCAGCGAGCGGATTTCTCGTTAGTCCTTGGATGAGTGATCCAGCAACAGCTAGACTAGCCCCGATAGCTGCCGCAGTGAGCGCCCTTGGCACGCGCGAGGTTTGCACGATAATGTGTGCATTCGAAGTGGCATCATATTGCGTGAATGAATGATACACGTCAGACCAGCTGATCGGTGTCGCTCCGTAAGCCATGCTGGCGTATATGAACGCGAGCAATAGGATGAATCCGAACGCAAGGCCGGAGGCTTTAGATAGACTTCCAGCAAACAACCTTTCCATGATCGCCGCTCCAGTTCCATGACGCACAAAAGAATGAGCCGGACAGCCCATTCTTCTATGCATCGCTTTAGTTATAAGATTTTACAGATCGAAGTAGAAAAACAGGTCATCAAGCATCATTTTGGCAGCTGTCGCCCCGCCTGACATGTTCCAGGTAATATCGTTGACTTGATAGTACTTTCCGTTCTTAACGCCTTTGAGATTTTCCCAAAGTGGATTCTTCTTCCACTCCTCCTGGGTTTTGAACTCATCTCCGCCGCCGTTACTGGATGTGATATTGAAGATGATGTCTCCGTCTATGAGCGGAATCTGCTCTTGGGAAGCAAGATCTATGAATACCTTGTCTGGCGATTGCTGCGATTTCGGTCGTTTCAAGCCGAGCTCTTGCAGGATGGAGCCCGCGAATCCAGTTACGTAGATACGTGCAGAATTGTCGCCGTAGAAGCGGACGATGGATATTTCGTTATTAGCAAGGCTGCTGACTTTGGACTTGAAGTCTGCTACCCGTTTGTTCCAATCCTTCATGAAGGAAGAGGCTTTGTCTTCTTTATTCAAGGCTTGTGCGGCCATATCCATATTTACTTTCCACTCGAACAATTGGTCTGCTAATAGCGTGGGAGCAATTTTGGACAATTGACTATAAATTTTCTCGTGACGTGGCTTTGCCCCGATAATCAAATCGGGCTTTAACGCAACGATCGCTTCGATATTCGGCTGGAGCTCGCTGCCGAGGTTCTTGACCCCACTCATGTCGGAGCGCAGGTAGTGGTACCAAGGAGCTTGAACCCATGATTCGACTGCACCTACAGGCTTGACACCCAAAGTTAATGAGATGTCTACCATACCGTTAAATAGGACGACGACGCGTTTCGGAACAGAGGTCAGCGTTGTTGTACCCATAGCGTGAGTGATTGTACGCTTTGTTTCAATGCTTACCGTTTTGGTGGCGGCGCTCCAGTTCACCCATAAGCCAAATGCATCGCCAAGGAATTGGAGGGGAACAAGTGAAGTTCCACTTTTCGTGATTACTTTGGCGTTGAGAGTAACAGCTTTTCCGTTCACGGTAGCCTGGTTGCTGTCTTGAGTAAGTTCAGCAGTCGTTTTGCCTCTTGTGGTTTTAATTTTTTTCGTTTTCTGATCAAAGCTCACAGTGGCGCCGATTTTGGACGCGATCGAGTTGTAAGGAATCATTGGTACACTGTTGATCACTTGCGGCTGAACACTCAGGCTGAGTGTCTGGCCGTCGAGCACGACTTTGATCGGTGCTTCGGCTGCCGTCGCAGCGAACGGAACGGAAACGATCGCCAGCAACAGGGAAAGACATAAGGCTATGGAGCGGAGTGTAGACTTTATCATGGGAAAAAGAAATCCACCTTTCAAAGATCGATTATTATGATAACGATTATCATTATCACCTACAATAAGGCGAGTCTTATGTTTGTGTCAAGAATAATTTTCCAGTTCTGCTTATATGGAAATCATACACCGGCTTTCTCGGCTAGCTGGCGTAAGGCTTGATATAGCTCGTAATCGATCTGTAATATCGCCGCAGAGTCAATCGGATCAGCGCTTTGCAGTTCATCTAATTTAGTCATTTTCTCTTGGAGGAAGTCGACCATGTCTGGATAGGAGGATTGTACATCCCCTTTCATGGCTTCCCAATCTTGGGCGATCTGAGTGCTTGTGTCCTTCATTTTGTCTGCTTCGTTGTTGTCGGCATGCTGCTTCAGGTCTTTGACTAGCGATCGAATGTGTTCGATGGGCTCTTTCAACGAGGAGACTTCTTGGTCGCTCTTAGCCTCCTGATCCGAATTTTTGTCCATAATGGAATCTGTGACGGCTTTGCTTATGGATTCGTTGTTCTTCTTGGCTTCCTGCAGCTGTTGAGATTTCGTTAACTTTTTGCTGTTTTTGGTGGGCTCTGGTGTTTTCTCTGGTGTTGGTTCCTCGTTCTTCTCGTTCTGCAGCGTTGGTTCAGCTTTCTCTGGGCTGGATAGTTCACTCGATTGCGGATTATCCGTCTGGGTGGATTGTTCGATTACCGATGGAGTCGGTTCGATGGCTGGAGCTTCTGCCGCTATGTATCGGTTGGATGACGTAGATGAGCTACAGCCCGTCGTCAGCCACAGTACCGCCGCAATGACGATAACGAATGCTTGTTTCAATTGGATTTCCCCCTAGGTTGCGAATCAATTAATCTGGGACAGTTCTAAGTCATTTTAGTGGAAAAGGTAAATTTTTTCAATATAATTGATAATAATAATCATTCTTATTGACAGATTGACAATGTTTGATAAAATTTATGGTAATTAAAGGTGATGAGTCGTGAACGCCGATGTGGGTGCCTTACGGCAAGGAGAGGACCCTATCCTAAACACGTTATTCCGCAGGGGAAAGCGGATAAAGAAAATGAGGACAAAGCGATGGTAGTTATGTTTAAACCGGAAGAAGTTGACGTTTTAGTTCAAGATTATCGATTAATGCTAGAGCCGTCGTCCGACAGAAGGTTTTCCATGCCGGCGATTGATTTACTGAACAAAGAAAAGAGTCTGGAATATTTGGCGGGGGTATCGAGTATATTTGAATCCTCGTCCCATGTCGCTACCGTATCGCTATTTGCCAAGAGATATAGTTACTTGATCATTGCCTCAAGTCTCTATGCAATGAGCGTATTTAACAAGGGCATAGATTATTCCATTGCCAACTGTCATATTGAGTCCTACTATCAGGGTCAGGCATGGCTTCCAAGAGTGCGATTGGCAGACTGGCCGGTCTCTCAACCAACAGAGGGTAACCGGAAGGAATGGCGCGATCAGATCATTCACAACATCTTCGCCGAGAATATTGCCAAAGCGTGGCTTTCTCTGTCCAAGATGGCCCCTATTTCGAAGGCTGTTTTATGGGAAAATACGGCCATCTATGTCTATTGGCTTTATGAAAATAAATTTGGTGAGGGAGTCTCCGCGGATCAAAACTCCCGTGTACAAGAGGATTTCGAATATCTGCTTAATGAAGCACCGGCGCATCTTTTTGGAGAGAACAAAAATCCGTTTGCGAGATTCAATAGTCCTAAGAAGGCCACCCTTGCTTCAGATGTGCCTATTCGCATTCGACAAACTTGCTGTTATTATTATTTGGCTTCGGACGAGCCCGAGGATTATTGTCCAACCTGCCCCAAGATTAAGCATGAAGTCGTGTCTAATGGGTAGAGAGTAAGGACAATTCTATCTGGTTAGGGAAGAACATTATGAAGAGCTCTTTGTTTCCTTAGGAAACAGGCGCTCTTTTTTATTACACAAAAATACAAAAATGATTGGTATTGACAGTTTAATTTTTAATCCATATGATGGATGTTATTGATATTGAAAATCATTATCAATTAGGGAATGGGCAATGCACACTTGAGTGCGGTCATTGGGAGGGGTTGCTGTGAACCAACATTGCGTACAGAACGCGCATAACAAGCTCATTGTTAATAAAGCGAGGGAAATGGGGATTGCTTGCGAACCGTTAGTTGTTGGGTGTGAAGATTTTTTAGAGCTTTCGTATAGGGGTAAGAACATCATCATCAACAAGACAAGATCTCATAAGATGACATTAATGGCAGGGTTATTAGCCAAAAACAAAGAAGCTACCAATCTTTTGTTAAGAAGATGTGGATTACCGGTGCCTGACTATATCGTGGTATCCCAGACAAGTGAAGAGGCTGTTCGATTTCTGAATACCTATCGTTTGGTGACCGTTAAGCCCTTGGACGCCAGTCGCAGTGCGGGAGTCACAATAGGCATTCGAAGTGAGGATGATTTGAATCAAGCGATTCAGACGGCACGTCTTCATAGCGACACGGTAATGATTCAAAAGTATGTGGAAGGTACGGACTATCGCGTATTGGTCATATCAGGAAAAGCCATAGGTGTCTTGGAGTATCAACCTGCATTTATCGTAGGGGATGGCCGCTCAACGATTGAGCAACTGATTTATCAGTTGAATGAAGACCAGCTTAGACGCAACAACATAGGAGAAGCTGGATCTTTCCAAACCATTAGCGTCGAGTCGAAGCCATTGCTCATGCATTTGCAGGAACAAGGTAGAACCGTTCAAGACCTATTGGATATCGGGGAACGGCTAGAGCTGTTTGCGAACGGGAATATCCTGGCGGACAGAATAAGCGAAATCGTAACCGATCGAACCGAACGGACTTGTCCGTTTAACGTGAGCGTCGCTATTGAGGCTGCAAAGGCTCTAAACGTTGACGTCGCAGGTGTTGATATTCGTTGTAAAGATATAAGTGTTCCGCTAGACGATGACAATGGGGGGATTCTTGAGGTAAACGCCTTACCGGATATGATCGATCCGCATCTATTTTTTCAAGGGGAATCTATAGATGTATTCAAAGCTTACTTGCAGTATTTATTTGAAGAATAAAAGGAGCGTTCAATAATGATATCCGTAAGTGCCGGGGATGCCTATTTACAGCTGCAGAATGATAAGGAGTCCAATGCCAAATCTTATCCTTGTCGGTTCCCGCTCGTCATCGACAAGGCGAAGGGTTTAATCATTACCGATACAGAAGGGAAGACCTATTACGATTGCCTTTCGGGAGCAGGCACCTTAGCACTAGGCCACAATCATGACGTCGTTATCGCAGCGATAAGGGACTTTCTTGAGAAGCAAATCCCTCTACATACCTTAGACCTGGCAACGCCCTTAAAGATGGAGTTTATGCAGGAAATTTTCTCTATTTTGCCTGAAGAGTTAAGAGACACTGCCAAAATTCAGTTTTGTGGACCGACGGGCGCGGATGCAGTGGAAGCAGCAATCAAGCTAGTGAAGAACGCAACCAATGGTAAATCTATTTTGGCTTTCCAAGGAGGCTACCATGGTTCGACGCAAGCGACGATGTCCATGAGCGGCAACCTGAGCAAGAAGCAACATTTGCAAAGCTTGTTACCGGATGTCCACTTCCTTCCTTTCCCCTATGAATATCGCTGCCCATTCGGCATCGGGGGAGGCATGACCGCCCAGATTAGTGCGCAGTATATCGAGAATTTGCTGGATGATTGCGAGAGTGGAATCGCCGCACCCTGTGGTCTGATTATCGAAACTGTTCAGGGAGAGGGAGGAGCTATTCCAGCGGATCTCGAATGGTTGAGACAATTACGGCGCATCACGGCCGAAAGAGGGATTCCTCTTATCATAGACGAGGTGCAAACCGGCATCGGTAGAACCGGTAAAATGTTTTCCTTCGAGCATGCTGGTATTATTCCAGATGTCATTATTTGCTCTAAGGCGATTGGCGGAAGCTTGCCGATGTCTGTTGTCATCTATAAAGAAGAACTGGATCAATGGCAGCCGGGCGCGCATACGGGTACATTCCGTGGCAATCAATTAGGTATGGCTACGGGGCTCGCAACGTTGAAATATATGAAAGAAAACAAGGTTCTTGATCAAGTAAATGAGCGCAGCTCGCAATTTTTTGAGACACTCTATCGTCTGCGGGATAAACATGAAGAGATTGGTGATGTTCGCGGAAGAGGCTTGATGATCGGAGTTGAGATTGTAAATCCAAAAGGTCGTAAAGACCGTTTAGGACACTATCCTCTTCATGGAGACTTGGCTTCGAGGATTCAAGAGAGATGCTTTAAGAACGGTCTGATTATCGAAGTAGGAGGCCGCCGCTCGGCTGTACTGCGTTTTTTGCCGCCACTTACGATTACTGTGCTTGAAACGGTAGAGGTATTATCCATTTTCGAGAAATCCGTCAATCAAGCCATTGAAGAGATGCGAGACCAATGATAAGCATAGCCAACGTAAAGAAGCATTCAGTTCTATTATCCATCTTGATCGGAGCCTTTTCTTTGGTTTTGACGAATAGTGCTTTTAATATTTTGCTACCGAGCTTCGTTCAAATGTACGGAATATCCACTGCATTTGGCGGATGGATTATTATCCTTTATATGTTGGCGATGACGATTACAATGCCTTTGACTTCGCTGGTCGTCGATCGTCTCGGTAGGAAGAATACTTATATTCTAGGTATCGCAATCTATGGTCTGTTTTCGATATTGGGCGGCTTATTCAGTCAGTATGTGCAGATTGTCTTATTAGTGCGTCTGATGCATGGCGTCGCGGCGGGCTTGATGATTCCTTTGTCGCTTGTGCTGCTGTTTGATTATTACGGCAAAGAAGTAAGAGGAAGAGTAGTAGGGGCATGGGGGATATTGTTAATGATCGCGCCGGCTATCGGACCAACCTTGGGCGGGGCAATTATTCAATTCGGGCAGCTGAAGTACTTGTTCTGGATCAATGTTCCGTTTGCACTGCTTTCGTTCGTGCTGTGCTGCACACAAATTAGGCCCTATTCCCCTGCCAATAGGAAGATTATTCATCTTCAGGGTATTACCTTGATCATTTTTAGTCTCACGTCGCTAATTCTGGGTATTCAAATGGTTTCAAATCCTACTGTTCCCAAATGGATCCCTTGCTTATTGCTGCTATTAGGTATAGTTGCGCTAATTCGCTTTATTCAGACTGAAAATGGGAAGGAAGAACCCTTAATTCGTTACAGTCTGCTGCGTCGCAATCCCATTTATACGACGTCGCTTCTCATTTCGATGATTCAGGATTCCGTGATGTTCGGTGTGATCTTCGTTGTGCCGTTGATCCTCCAAGAGGTGCTCCAGCTGTCGCCTTCTGTGACAGGTGCCATGTTTATTCCAACGGCTATATTTACGAGCTTGTTCGTGTGGGTGGGCGGCAGCTTGATCGATTCTGGCAAGTCCTTGAGATTTATCGCTTATGGCATCGGATTCGTTGCGGTATCGGTATTGTCATTTGCATTTGTTCCGAAGGGAGTCTCCTTATTCGTTCTGCTTTTCCTCATGTCATTGAGAGGCATCGGTAATGGGTTATCTGACATGACGGTGACTGCAATCGGACTTAACGCATTACCAGAAGAAGACTTGCATGAGGGTTCTGCGTTGTCGAACACGATACAAAGGCTAGCTTCTTCCTTCGCTGTGATGCTGTTGGGTGTGTACTATGAGGTGCGTTGGCAGATGATCGTGCAATCGGGAGAGCTTGCTGGGCATGCGAAGTGGACGGCATTAAAGGAAGAGTGCATCGCTTTGGGTGCGTTAATGCTGGTCACTTTACCCCTTGTGCTATTTATAAACGGGAGGAAGGTGGAAGTCGTTGCTGGGAACGGGGAAAAAACAGTGGCTTAACCGTCAGGAACAAGCCAACTATCATACGTGCAAGACGTTGCTAAATTGTTATGTTAGGGAGTTCTGTTATGAACATTCCTCCCTATTTTCCATCAATCACCAAGAAAATACATATGAGTTTGACTTCCCGGCGAGTGACGTCATCCTTTCCGGTGAGCTTTCCTATTATTCAGCCATTGGCGAGCATGAATACGAACATTATCGCGTGAATAATGGACAGGAACTAGATTATGCCGACTTGGTGCAATGGATTGTGAGGGAGCTACAACAACACCATTCGTTTATTACGAACGAGAAGGCAATTGATTTTTCTAACAAGGTAGCCAACAGCTATCGGAATCTCAACATATTCGTAGAGCATTCCATCCATTCGACTCATGCTCGGATGCTGGACTATTTGTCATCTGAACAATCGTTACTCTATGGGCACCCGTTACATCCTTTTCCTAAAAATACGCTAGGCTTTGCCGAGGATGACGTTAGGAAGTTTTGCCCGGAGCTCCAGGCCTCTTTTCAATTGTGCTATATGGCTGTGAGGAAAGATGTTTATCGAGAAGAATGGGTTACGGGGAAAAGCCGCATTGCGTTGCATGAAAGTGTTCAATTGTATGTCCAACGCATGCTTCAAGAGAAGAGCGGTGACTACGGGGTTCTACCTCTTCATCCTTGGCAGTATGAGCATGTCCAAGCCATTAAAGCCGTTAAGGACTACATCGAAGAAGAGAAAATCATTCTCCTAGGAAGCTGCGGCCCGCTAGCTTATCCCACATCTTCGGTACGTACGGTGTATATTCCAGCGATGAGATGCAATATCAAGCTGCCGTTAAACATCCAAATCACGAATATGAGGAGAAACAACAACAAAGAACAAATGCGAAGGACGTTGGATGCTGCCAACTATTTGGTGAAGAGAAGCTGTTTTGACAAAGAGTTAAGTACCCAAATCGCGTATGAGGTGGGTGTCTGTGAGTGCCATTTTGAGGAGGATGACATCACAAAATTATTAGCAGTCGCCTATCGTCCAATTGAGTTCGACGAAACCTCAACTTTCGTGTTGTCGAGTCTAGTTGAAGCTCCTATGAAGGATGAGACGCCTCGCCTATTTGCGTTGATGGATCGTCGGCATATCGAACGATGGTTTCAGCAATATCTGGATATCTCCCTGTTGCCGATCGTTCGTATAGCGGAAGAGAAGGGCATTCATTTCGAAGCCCACTTGCAGAATTGTTTATTAACCCTTAAGAACGGTATGCCCCAGGCTTTTATTATTCGAGATTTGGAAGGGGTAAGCGTGAATAGGGAAAAGGCTGTAGAGGATGCGGATACGACCGGCCTACTTTTTTATTCCAAAGAAGAGGCATGGGCGCGCACGACCTATTACTTTATCGTGAATCATCTCGGATCTCTGATCCATGCCATAGCTAAAGGCGTGCAAGTAGGTGAAGAGTATTTCTGGGGAATGGTGCGGGAAGCTCTCAAGCAAGAATATGAAGAGAGCGGAAATGAATACGTGCTTCATTTACTAACGGCTAACGTTTTCTATGCGAAGAAAAATATGATGAGCTGTCTTGCGGGGAACAGCGAGACACCGTCTTACGTTCCGGTAAACAATAGGATGAACAATGTAGGGAGTGAAACCAATGGAACGAACAGACTACTTGGTTAAAGAAAAGCTGACTGCCTTTGAGGAAGTTACGGAGAGAATGATGCGTCAGACGATGGAAGCCCTTATTTTCGAGGGAATCATCGACATTACCCCTAACGATAGCAGGTGGTCTTTCATTGGGAAAACCACGGAGGAGAACATCGTCCACTACTCATGCGAAGCCGATGTGAAATGGTCATTCGGGAGAGTGAAAATTGCAAAAAACTCGATCAGAAGAGAAGAGGAGCCATGCGCTAACTTCTATATTTTTCTCGAAGAAGTGATTCAGAATCAATTGATAGGAGCGCATACGGCTTCATTCATCCATGAGTTGTTGGAAACCTTGGCGAAGGATAACCAATTCAAGGAGCTCCAATTGGACCGGATTCCAGAGGAAGATCGGCATTATGAAGCATTGGAAAGTCATATGACGGATGGGCATCCGTATCATCCTAGTTATAAGTCGAGAATCGGTTTTTCCTTAGCGGATAACTATGCATACGGACCTGAATTTAACCAAGAGGTTGCCTTACACTGGGTTGCGGTAAATGAGCAGCTGACAGACATGGCTGTTTCTAGCGAGAATTCACTAGATGATATTTACAAACTTCATCTCACAGAGGAAGATCGGAGCAAATTCAACCAAACCCTACGAGAAAATGGCTGTGGGGATAAGAAATATGTGTTCTTACCCGTACATCCTTGGCAGTGGGAGCATTCCCTTCCATCCGTCTTCGTTCAACAAAGGATAAATAAAGATATTGTGTATTTGGGAACATCGAATCGTCCGTATAGGGCACAGCAGTCGATTCGGACATTGGCTCATCGAGATAGCACGGAGGCAACCTATATTAAATTAGCGCTAAGTATAACGAATACTTCGACGAGTCGTATTCTGGCGCATCATACGACTCAGAATGCACCGCGAATAAGTGACTGGATCAACCACATTATTCAGGAGGATAGCCTGTTGAAGCGGGAACGGTTTCATATTTTAAGAGAAGTGATGGGTGTTTCCTTCCGATACGATAAGCTGCCGTCGATTCAATATCGTTCAGCCTATGGCATGCTGGGGGCCATCTATCGAGAGAATGTGTCGACATACCTTGGCGAACACGAAGAAGCGTGGCCTTTAAACGCTTTGTTGCTCACACAGAGGAACGGCGAGTCGTTCATTCAAGCGGCGATTGACCAATATGGGGTAGAGCACTGGAGCGATGCGTTAATTAGAACGTTGATTCTTCCGATCATCCATCTGATGTACACGCATGGGATTGCGCTTGAATCCCACGCGCAGAACATCATTCTAGTTGTGGAAAATGGGTTGCCGACAAGAATAATTATCAAAGATTTGCACGACGGCGTTCGCTACGTGCCTGACCAGCTATTACGACCGGATTGGGCGCCGAAGCTGAACCCAGAGCCGGAGACGCATCGAAAATTTAATAGATACTCGTTTATTCAGACGGACGCAGTGTCGGAGGTTAGAGATTATACGTATGACGCGTTCTTCTTCATATGCATGACGGACATTTGCTTTACGCTTGAAAGATTCGGACTAAGCGAGAAGGATTTCTGGCGCAAATGTGCACAAACGATTATGAGCTATCAGAATGAATACCCGGAGTATAAAGAGAGGTTTAAGATGTTTGACCTGTTTGCGGAAGACGCCTTGATCGAAGAGATGACAAAGCGACGCATCTATGGGGATAGCGAATTATACTTCCGCAAAGCAAGCAATCCTCTCTTGCTGGCGAGGGATACCTTGGCATGAGAAAAAATAAGCTGAAGGAAAAGATAAGGAGCGGCAAGCCTGTCTTTGGACTATTCGTGTCCATACCGCACCCGATTGTGATTGAGTTGATTGGCTATGCGGAATACGACTTTGTCATTATCGATTATGAACATGCATCGACGAATATGGAGACGATTGAAGAGATGGTTCGCGCCGCGGAGCTGCTAGACATTACCCCGTTGGTGAGAATATCCAAGGTGGATCGGATCGAAATATTGAAAGTGCTAGATTGCGGGGCCCAAGGAATTGTCATCCCACATGTGGAGCGGCGAGAGCAAGTCGAAGAGGCCGTTCATTATGCTTATTATCATCCGGTAGGGATGAGGAGCCTGAACAGTGGCCGAGCGGGTGCTTATGCCAAATTTTCACTAACGGATTATATTGCTGAAGCCAATGAACAACTGATGATTGTTCCGATGATCGAAAGCTTAGAGGGTGTGAACCAACGCGAATTGATCTTATCCGTGCCACAAGTTGGTTTTGTCTTAGAGGGGGCAGCAGATCTGTCGCAGTCGCTCTCCGTGCCTTGGGATACCGACCATCCAGAAGTACAAAGGAATTTAGAGATTTTGCATGAAGCGTCCAAGCGATGCAAAGTGCCTTACGCCGTCGTATCGAGAAGTCTGGATGGTCATGCCAAGTGGGCGGAAAGAGGCGTGCATATTTTCGTGCTAGGAGATGATCGGAATACGGCATTCCGAGCGTATCGGCAGAAGCGGGAGGACTATCGAAAGGTGATAGGTGGGGGAAAATGAACCGTCAAATTGAGAGATGGATTCACGAGTGGCATGAACAGAACAGCGAGCCGATATGTGCTTATGTTTATGACTTAGCAGGTATTCGAAACCATGTCCACAAGATGCTAGAAACGATGCCTGAACAAACGAGCTTGTTCTATGCGATCAAAGCTAATCCCGACAAAAGGATTATCGAGGCCTTATTACCTTTGGTGAAAGGCTTTGAAGTGGCATCTATAGGGGAACTGTTACTCGTGAGAGAGGTTTCTAAGAGCGTACCGATCTTATTTGGAGGGCCAGGGAAGAAGGACATGGAGCTGGAGGCGGCCATGAAGGAGGGCGTTGCTTATCTCCATGTAGAAAGTCTTCTTGAGCTTAGAAAATTAGTGATGTTGGCGAAGGAATGGAATCGGCATACGCAAGTGCTGCTACGTATTAATCTAAGGACGAACACGTTACCTCAAACAAAGATTACGATGGGTGGTCGTCCTAGCCCATTCGGACTCGACGAACCTTTCATTGAAGAAGCGTTAGCCATTCTAAGAGACGAAGAGAATGAACACGTTCATTTCAGCGGATTTCACTTCCACTCCTTATCCAACAATCTGCGAGCTGAACTACATGTGGACATGGTTCACCTCTACCTGCAAAAGGTGGAACAATGGAAGCGTTCGTATGGATTGGACGTTCAGGTAATTAATGCAGGCGGCGGGTTTGGAGTGTCCTATGAGGATACCCCTGAATTCGATTGGCAACTTTTCACCTCAATGCTAGCGGAGAGCGAAGCATTGCAGGCTTTAAAGGATACGCAGCTTTTCTTCGAACCGGGAAGATTCATCGTCGCCGATTACGGTTATTATGTGGCCGAAGTTGTTGATATTAAGCAGTCGCAAGACCAGTTCTTCGCCGTATTAAGGGGAGGTACGCATCATAATCGATTACCGGCATCCTGGGGGCATAATCATCCTTTCTGTGTCGTGCCGACGGTTAGATGGCCGTATCCTTTTCCAAGACCGGAAGTAGACAAGGCTAAAGTAACGATTGTAGGGGAGTTATGCACACCCAAAGACCGACTTCATACGGACGCCGAATTAGAGAGCTTACGTGTGGGAGATGTTCTTGTCTTCGAGAAATCAGGCGCCTATTGCTGGACCATTTCCCATCATGATTTTTTGGGACATCCGCATCCGGAATTTTATTACATAACGTAAGGAGATCAGGATGAACAGATTAATAACGAAACCCCAGAGTAGATCCGCCGAATGGCGAATTATGAAGGATTTAATGGATGCATTGCTGGCAGAGCAGCTTCTAAATATCGATGCTCATACGACAAGGAAGCTTTCGGCAGAGCCAAGGCTTGCACAACATCTTTATCCCGAATGCGAGGATCGTGACTTAAGTATTTATGTGGGTGAGATATGCTTTCTCATTGAAGCAAGCTATAGACAAGGTCATCAATGGGTGTCCAATTCGTCCATCTATAGGAAAGTAGAGGATAACTGGGTTGAAGTTCGTTCACCCATCGAACTCAGTCAAGTTGTGTTGCGTGATGCCTTATCTGATGAGGCCTATGCGCATCCGGGCGTGGTGGACTTTCTGGAAGGGCTGGATGTAGCGATTCAGCAGATGGAGCTTAGTCTGGAACGGGCGCCAGCCCATCTTACTTTAACACCGAAAACGGCTTACGATTGGTACGTGAAGGGTGAGAGGATTGCCTCTTTGCGCGACCGACCATTTCATCCGATGTCCAAGGCGAAAATCGGTTTTACACCGCAGGATTATGAGAATTATATGGCCGAATTTGGGATGAAGACTGCTTTACATTGGGTGGCCATCCGTAACGATTCGGTTATGAAAGGGTGCTCAGAAGAGGAGATAGACGCTCTAGACGTGCTGAACGATCAGCAAAGGACGATCCTAGAGATAGAACTCGCTTATAAGAGAATCTCCAAACGCAAATACACGATAATTCCTGTTCATCCGTGGCAACTCAAGAATAAAATAGAGCCAGATTTCAAGAAGGAAATTGCAGACAAAACCATTATCATTCTGGATTCTCAGGTAGGTGACTTTCTTGCGACGTCTTCGATGCGATCATTAGCACAGCCCGATGCTTCGACATTCATGCTAAAGCTGCCAATTAGCGTGAAATCATTAGGAGCGGCCAGATATTTGCCAGTTGTGAAATTAATGAACGGGATTGTAGGAGAGAAAATGTTTCGTCAGGCAGTCGCATGCGATAGCTCGCTTGCCGGCAAAGTCTTCTTATGTGAAGAGAAGCATTGGTGGGGATATATGCCTCCATCCATGGGGCTGTTCGACGATCATCCACGTCATTTGGCCGCGCAGGTTCGGATTTACCCGAAAGAGATTATGGAAGAGGGCTATAAAATTATTCCGATGGCTTCTCTAGGAGGAGTGCTGAATGGCAATCATTTTCTAACAGAAATCTTAGGAGAAAATCTATCAAAAGAGGCCGTGGTCCACTTCTATGCCGAAATGACTGCAATGTTCTATGAGATTACGATGAGATTGCTTAAAGTCGGCATTGTACCTGAAATTCATGGTCAAAATTGCTGCCTAGTTTTGAAGAACAACAAGGTTGTTGGTTTATTGTTTAGGGATCATGATTCTGTGCGCTTACACCAGCCGTATTTAGATAAGCATCAGATTCAGGACCCTGGTTATCATATCAGACCGGGATATTCCAATAGCTTATATAACGAAACGTTGGAAAAACTCGTTTTCTACATCCAATCCCTCGGCACGCAAGTCAATCTAGCTTCGATTATGGAAGCCTTGTCGGAGGCTTATTCAATTGAGGAGAACCTATTATGGGACATTACACAAACGAAATTAAGAGAAGCATTGCAAAATATTGATATTCCTGAAGCGGATAGGGACGTATTGCGTCATGCTTTATTCGAAAATAACGTTTGGCCAGTGAAATTAATTATCCGTCCCTTACTGGAAGCCGACGGTGTGCCGGGAGCAATGCCATCAGGAAAAGGTGTGGGGTTTAATCCCTTTTATTATCGAACGCAGCTGATTAACAGCCACTTGAAATAAACATAATGATCGTAAGGAGACAAGTTTTCTCGTAGGAGAGAGCTTGTCTTCTTTTTTTATCCATGAGGAGAACGAAAGTATACCTGAATTCGACTATTTCTCTACTTTCGGATAATAGAATACACAAAAGTAAGTGGGTATGCTTAATAAATTAAAGTATTTTAAAATGGAGGAAACTGGGCAATTAAGTGGTTAGAACAACTGAGACAATCCATGAAGCTAGCTGTCTGCTGGACTGTTGGACTGTTTCCGAAAATCGGGGGCTTCATTGTGGTGATCTCAGGTATTCTGCTCATCTCGCTGAACAACTACGGTTCTTAAGTTAAAAATAATGTGGAGGTTGAAGGGATATGCTGCAAAGAAGCTTGCCAGGTAATAGGAAGTTAATGATTTGTCTACTCACCCTGGCTTTAATTACGCTTGGTACATGGTCAGGAGGCAGTGTTCGGGAAGCGCAAGCACAAAAGTTTGGAGATTTTGAGTACAAATTAGATGGTGTGAGTTGGGCGATCATTACAGGTTATACCGGAAGTAGTGTGGTTAATATTCCCGCTGAATTAGATGGATATCCTGTAGTCTCAATAGGGGCAAATGCATTTAAAGGTATGGGATTAACGAGTGTGACGATTCCGAACGGTGTAAAGCGTATATACAGTGGTGCATTTAGTGATAACGATTTAACAAGTGTGGAGATCCCGAACAGCGTAACGAGAATAGACGACTATGCATTTTATGGTAACCAATTAACAAATGTGACGATCCCGGACAGTGTAACAAGAATAGAAGATTATGCATTTCGTAGTAACCTATTAACAAATGTGACAATCCCGAACAGTGTAACGAGTATAGGAGATTATTCATTTAGTGGTAACCAATTAACAAATGTGACGATCCCAAACGGTGCCATAGGCGATGGAGCATTCGAATATAACCCAATAACAAGTGTGACGTTATCGGAAGGTGTAACAAGTATAGGCAACCGTGCATTTTTTCTTAACCGATTAGCGGGTGTGACGATCCCTAAGAGTGTAATGAACATTGGGATTTTAGCATTTTATCAAGGTGCATTTTTTGAAAACTCATTAACGAGAGTGATTGTTAAAGGGGTTTCAACAACAGTGGGAGATATGGCATTTCTCAACCGTAGTGGTGCAATGACAATAATAGCTTATGATCCTTCTCCAGCGAAAACCCATGCTTCTGATGAGGGGTATCAATTCACCAATATATTGTCTGTTATGCCGGGTGCGCCAACGAATGTAACAGCGACCGCAGTTAATGGAACGGTGACGGTTGGCTTTGACGCACCAGCTAGTGATGGCGAGTATCCGATCACGGAGTATAAGATCACATCCAGTCCGGGAGGATTCACGGGAATTTCCGCAACTGCGAGTCCAGTCACAGTTACAGGCTTAACGTATGGCACGGCGTATACGTTCACTGTCGTGGCGGCGAATATTGTAGGAGACTCGGCGGCATCAGCGCCTTCGGCAAGTGTCACGCCAGTTGCACCACCACTTGCGAGCTTGAGTGCGTTAAGCTTAAGCGGAATTACGCTAGATCCATCGATGAGCGGAAGCGTATATTCGTATAGGGCGAGCGTGCCTAACATGGTATCGAGCACCACTGTGACGGCCACCGTACAAGAAGCTGTCTATCGCAGTGTGACCGCGAACGTCTATAATGGTGGGAATACGCTTGTGTTTGGTCCGATCGACCTGGTAAGTGGACAAGTCAGTAGCCCAATTCCACTAAACGTAGGTATGAATAATATTAAGATTGTCGTCATCGCGCAGGACGGTAGCGAAACGACTTATACGGCAACCGTCACTCGTGCAGCAGCACCCACTCCTTCAGTTGGTGGCGGTGGTGGTTGGAGTATCATTACATCGAAGGACGGCAAGCTCACGCTTCCGGCAGGTAGAGCAGGTGAAGTCAGCCTCAATAATGAAATCGAGATCTCCATTCCGGCCAATGCTTCGAAGAAGCAACTGGAGCTCACGATCGAGAACGTATTGAACACGCATGGTTTACTGAGCAATAGAGAGATTCTAGCGAGCTCGGTATTCGAGGTATTGAAAAACTTCACGGAAAACTTCGATAAAATGGTCACGATCACAATGATGTTCGATCCGTCGAAATTGAAGAGCGGCCAAACCGTGGCGATCTTCTACTATGATGAAGTGAAGAAAGCGTGGGTGAAGGTGGATGGCGGTAAGATTAGTAAAAACCGCATCAGCGCAGAGGTTGAGCACTTTACGAAGTTTGCCTTACTTGTCGTAGATGAGCAAACAGGATTGCCAGTACTAGAGCCATTCTCAAGCACGACATTTAGCGATATCGCGAAACACTGGGCTGAAGCCAGCATCAAGCAAGCGGTAATCAGCGGTATAGTCAAAGGATATACGGACGGAACGTTTAAACCGAACGCTACCGTAACTCGCGCAGAGTTCGCGGTTATGCTGATGAATGCGTTGAAGCCGCAAGAGGAAGCTGCGAAGCTTATTACGTTCACCGATTCGGCGACGATTGGAACATGGGCACAGAAAGCGATAGAGCAAGCTGTTCAATCGAGCGTCGTTAAAGGTTACTCGGATGGTAGCTTCCGTCCGAATGCCGAAATTACAAGAACAGAGATGGCCGTGATGATCGCCAATGCGCTAGTACTGAAGGTGGAAGACAATATTGTAACCGACTTCGTGGACGACGCTGACATTCCAAGCTGGGCGAAGGGTCAGGTAGCGGCATTGAAGAATCTTAGCCTAATCACAGGTAAAGGTACGAATAAATTTGCTCCCGATGATAAGGCAACTAGGGCAGAGGCAGTAACGATTCTTCTGAAGATGGTAGCTCAAGAGAGTAAGAAGGATTGAAACAAGCAGTCTTTGGAGATTTATATACGATAAACAGATGATGGGGCACCCAAAGGGTGCTCCATCATCTGTTTATGAATTTGATTAGCTTCCCCGCTGATTTTGACGCCTTCCAGTATCGTATTCTCCCAAACAGGAAGTAAGTCTGTCTCTCCCCATGAATATCGATCCCCTCCTGATTCGGATATAAACTCTTTAGTTCATTTTAATTAAGTGTGAAAAGACGTAATTTACTAAGCTTCACAAAGGGGATATCCGATAAATAGGGGAGCAAACGAAGAGAATGTAAAAATAGAAGTGAAAGTAGATGATCAGATGAAGCACTTGCATAAGGTACTAACAGCACTCCTATTCACAGTATTGCTATCAGCTATGAATACTAACGTTATACAAGCAGAAGGGGTAATGCAAAAGGATGAATTTGTGGATGTGTCGCCGCAACACTGGGGCTACAATAATATTAAATGGGCTATAACGAATGGAATCATCCAAGGTGATGGTAAAGGGAGCTTTCATCCGAACGATCAAGTGACCTCAACTGAGTTTCTGGTCATGCTACTGCGGGCTTACTCGGATGATATCACTCTTCCTGATCTCAATGCATCGGAGAAGTGGTACGATCCCTATTATACGGTGGCATACAAATTAAATTGGCCGGTTTATCGCTCACAAGGAGACAAGTATAGCCGAGGTGAGGTTGCAACTCTGATCGCGTATTTAGCAGGTAAAGAAGTCAGTGCAGACGAGGCCATTCAGTATTTACTCGATAGAGGCTTGGCCAAAGGAAAAACTTCAAATACGGTTACAGGCTTCGGGGCAAAGGATTCTTTAACACGTGCAGAAGCTGTGACATTTATTAAGAACGTTAAGGATAAGCTACCCTCTCTGGGGGCTCTTTCAGAAAGTGGATTAAAGCTCTTCGATGTAGCCCTGGGAGATACGGAAAAATCTATCATTGAGAGAATGGGTGAACCCGGACGTAAAGAGGCTAGCGGGTACGGATTCACTTGGTATATCTACAATGGAAATTATGCAAAATACGCTCAAATCGGTATGCACAATGGAAAGGTAGTTGCCCTATTTTCCAATGCGAAGGGAGCTTGGAACTCTCCTGCTGGAATAAGAGATGGGATCAAAGCTAGCGAATTGTCAGCAATAGTTGGGGAAACTATAGGACAAGTCAAGAGATATGGGTACAGCAGTTCAAATGAGGTGATCGAATACTTCCTCGATAATTACAATGATAATAAAGTCGATGCGATCCTTCTCAGAAGTAAGACCGGCATCATAGGTGCAAACGATAATAATGATAATTCCAAGGGAAATCAATTAGCGAGCACGTATGAGCGTCAAGTATTTGATTTAACCAATGTATTTCGTCAAAAGAATGGAATTGGTTTACTAGAGTGGGACGATCTAATAGCAGACACGGCAAGGAAACATAGTCAGGATATGAGCAAGAGGGACTATTTCGATCATACCAATCCTGAGGGTCAATCCCCGTTCGACAGAATGAAAGCAAATGGGATATCTTACTCCTCGGCTGCGGAAAATATTGCGTCCGGCTACGATAATGCTTTCGATGTTTATAACGGTTGGTTGAATTCCTCAGGACACCGTAAAAATATGCTGAACAATAACTTACAGCGGCTTGGAGTAGGAATTTACGATGGGCAATATACTCAAAACTTCTATACACCGAGATAATAGGATAGATCTTGAAGTCATTAGCGTACTTCGACTTCGGATGGAGGAACCGGATCAGCAGATTGCTCGGGTTCCTCTGTTTCTTGAGGCTCTTTCACAGAAAGCTCGAGAAGCACTACAATCTCTTCGGCGGACAACCTGCGGCTATTTCTATCCGATATCCAACGGAGATGGCCTTCATCAGATTTGATCTCCAGCCAGTCACCTTTGGAACGAGTGATTTCATAGTTTCCAATAGGCAGCTTTCCGAACGTTCTGACGCTAAGCACCGGATATTCATAGGCTGTTGCTTCCTTCCGTAGCTCGATCCAGCCGATTGCTTCTTGGGGCTGTAGCTTATCCATTTCGTTTATAACTGCTGTTGTACCGAACAGCCAAGCGGCATCCTCATTCTGCTTCCAGATTCGGTCCCAATTCGAATAAGGCACGTCTCGTTCCCCAATAGCTGGGCTAAGCTCAGGTGTCAGGCCAGGCTGCCCAAACTCTTGGATGAACCAATCGGTAAATCCTCCACCGGATGGTTGAGACACGGGCTTGATCAATCGATATCCCGTCATGTTCGAGTAGGTGGTTGCAAGCGAGAGGTCACGTTGCAAATGGTCCGCGGGAGTCTTGTAATTCCAATAGACAATTTCGCCAGAAGAATGATAGGAAACGGCTATCGCAGGCTTTACGCTTAAAGCCAGATCAAACATGGCTTTTGCTTCCTTGGCCTGGAGCGGCGTCTTCCCTTTGTAATTCATGTAATGGGGAGCAGGAGCTTGATTTTTAATGTTTTCCCAGTCAGCCGGGTACTGTCGATTCAAGTCTATCCCTTTGGCATTTGCCTTCCAGCGCTTGAAGTTACTGCTGTTCCCGTTCATCTTAAGTAGCGCAGCATGGTCTTGCTTCGGAAAAGCAGCTAGCCCTTTCTGCTGCAACGTCACACCATCGGGATTGACCATGGGGACGATCTGAAATGTGATGTGCTCAAGAAGATCACGAATCTGGTAATTCCCCCATTTCGCGTCGTTATATTCGTTGATCGCAATTTGCTCCGTCATTTCCATCAGAAGGATGGTGGAAATCCACTCACGTGCATGATGGGAGCCGTTCAGTAGTACATTTATCGGTCCGTGACCGACCTCGATTACCCATAGGTTGCGATTATATTCACTTTTACCGACTGAACGATATTGGATGAGATCGGGATACTTATTCGCGAGTGCTTGGATATCCCGTGTCATAATGTCATAAGTATAAATTTGCTTAGGCTTTACGATATCGTTGGGGGATTTAGCCCATACCGCTCTGAACGATACTGGAAATAGTGCGATAACGAGAAAACAAATCACGAGAATGGTGGAGGGAATACGGGGGCGATAAATCATCGGATGAGTCGTAAAACCAAACATGAGAGTTCCCCTGTCTATTTCGAAGTGAATATACAATATTCGACATCCTTCGACAGAAGCCCTTCTTGTTATATCTAAATTCTTCCTAACCTCAAGACAATGACGAAATAACCCAATTATTTGGCGAATATCCCCAATTCTATTTACAGTTCTTAATATATCTGTATGATGGAGTAGTACGTAATCATATCAGATGGAGATGATATCAATGACAATCAAAGAAGAATTGAAGGGGAAAAATATCATTATTCCCGAAAACCCGGTGTCAAATTTCTTGTTTAATAACACGAGATCGGGGCTATTATGGTTGGTTGTTCGACTGTACTTAGGGTATGCTTGGCTGAACGCAGGTATACATAAGGTTACGAGTGACAAATGGGTTGGAAGCGATGCAGGGGCTGGGCTTACAGGGTTTGTTAAAGGGGCAGTAGGTAAAGCCGCTGACGGCAAGGACGTAACGGGCTGGTATGCATCATTCCTAGAAAATATGGTGCTTCCTAATGCGAAGGTTTTCTCCTATTTCGTTGCATTCGGTGAGGTGCTTGTAGGTCTGGGTCTTATTCTGGGTCTATTGACTGGCGTTGCAGCTTTCTTCGGTGCATTCATGAATGCGAGCTTCTTGTTTGCAGGTACTTTGAGCACTAATCCGTTGCTGTTCATCCTTGCAACTTGGATCGTGCTAGGCTGGAAAGTAGCTGGATGGTACGGTTTAGACCGCTGGGCACTTCCGTTTCTCGGAACACCTTGGAATAGCCGGAATAAGAAAAATCAATCGATTTCCGGTTAAAATTAGCAAATTAGCAAACTATACTTTCCGATAAGCAGCTATCATTGCTCACGTCCTTGTTTAGTGGAACATCACTGATAAGGACGTGAATTTTTGTATTTCAAATGATTTTTTAGGAGAAGGATGTAGAGAGCTATGATGATTTGGGTCAATGGGGCATTCGGTTCTGGAAAAACACAGACTTCATTCGAATTACAGAGAAGAATCCCAAATTCCTTTGTCTATGATCCCGAGAATGCGGGCTACTTTATTCGTAGAAACATGCCTAAGGAGCTTTCAAAGGGAGATTTTCAAAACTTTCCTATGTGGCGGGAGATTAATTATTCACTATTGAAATATATAGATAGCAAGTATGACGGAATAATTATTGTTCCCATGACGGTAGTTGATCCGATCATTTTCGATGAAATTGTAGGCGAGTTAAGGAAAAGTGGAGTGACGGTCAACCATTTTACATTATGGGCATCAAGGGATGTCTTAGAAAAAAGGTTGCGAAGCAGGGGCGAAGGAAAAAACTCGTGGGCTGCACAACAAATAGATAGATGTTTGAGTGGATTATCCAATGATGTTTTTCAGCAACGTATTGCTACGGAGAACATGTCGATTGAAGCTGTCGCTGAAACAATAGCATCCATATTAAATATCAGTTTATTACCTGATCATAGAGGATGGCTGAAGAAAAGAGTTGACCGTATTAAAACACAAGTTAAACATATCCGTTTTTTCAATTAGCGGCCCCTTGTACGTAATCTTCTTCTAATTATAAGCTCTGCTAGCAATAGATTCGGCACCCAAGCCAACCATGCGATAACCATAAAAGTATCGTTCGTATCTGTCAGCCCTAAGAGGGCTCCCGCCAGCGGAGTGTAGATACGGAGGGTGATGCCCGCACAAGTGAGTGCATAGTTTCTTATCATCCATCGGCCATGCTCAATCGGATCACGAATAACGATGATGCTTCTCAAACCGCGGAAGAGGGTATATAGCGATGCAACAGAAAGAGTTCCGAAGCCGACTTGGGCGATCCAACCCCCACTCGCATAGAAGGCTAAGTACAGACCCGTTAAACCTCCAACAATGATCATAGCGGTATAAATATAGCCAATCTTGAGATGTGTGCCCGGAGCCCTTTTGCGAAGCCGCTTAGCAAACTGAAGCCAGCCGACAGCGATAGCTATCCCAGCGGTGACCGCATGCACCCATAGGACGATGTACCACAGATCAGGTAATTCCCCTTTTTCCGTTACAAACTCTTGCTCCCGTAAGCTGTCTGGCGATCCATAGAGAATTAAGGCATAAGCTCCAATCGCTAAAGCCAGAAAAGCCAAAATGCCGAATGCCCACGTACGCTTAGTACTTCCTCGTGATTTCATCAACCAAACCCCACAATCAATTGTAATTTTTTGCTAATTACAATGTATATCGCGGCTCTTCATCCTTACAGCGGCTTCCGATGGGGTGGGTTCTCCGTCGGAGGTCGGGTTGTAGTCGATCGTAGTCTTGCGCGACCAGCAATGGCTAAACAAAAGACCGAGATCCTCCAACGATTGGAGTATATCTCGGCCTTTTGTTTTAATATGTTATTCGTCAACCTGCCCACTGAGGCGGTTAAGAAATTGTATGGCTCGTGGGGTCTTTGGATGATTAAATACTTCATTCGGTGAGCCTTGTTCGATAATGAAACCATTATCCATCAGGATGACTTGGTCAGCAACGTCTGCAGCGAATTTCATCTCGTGAGTTACGATAGCCATTGTCATCCCTTCTGCGGCTAGCTGCTTCATGACCTTCAGTACTTCACCGACCAGCTCGGGATCAAGTGCAGATGTAGGCTCATCGAATAGCAGCACTTCCGGATCAATAGCCATTGCTCGGGCAATGGCTACCCGCTGCTGTTGTCCTCCCGACAGCTTATGGGGATAGGAGTTAGCTTTATCAGCAAGACCGACCTTGGCTAGCAGAGCTTCGGCGCGTTTGTGTGCTTCAGCTTTGGGCTTCTTCTGTACGGTTACTTGTGCTTCCATAATATTCTCGATAGCCGTCATATGCGGGAATAGATTAAAGGATTGAAACACCATTCCCGTATTTTGGCGAAGAGCGACAATATCTTTCTGGGATATCTTAGTGGGCTGTTGGAACTCGAAGGTGTTCTCCCCCAGCTTAAGCGACCCCTTGTCGGGCATTTCCAGAAGGTTGAGGCATCGGAGGAGTGTCGTTTTTCCTGATCCGGATGGACCGATAATAACAAGAACCTGGCCCTTCTGGAGAGTGAGATCGACACCCTTCAACACTTCCAGAGAACCGTATGATTTATGCAATCCGCGAACTTCGATCATCTACACGGTCTCCTTTAGCTGGCTGAGGAACGTTCGAGACGTTTCTCCAAGTAATTTTGTAAAGTGGATAAGATGGTGCTGAACGCCAAGTAGATGACGGCAGCTTCGCAAAAGATAACCATAGGCTCATAAGTAACGGCAGAAATTTGTTGTGCTACCTTGAACATGTCAGTAAAGGTTACGATAGCGACTAGAGATGTATCTTTAACGAGACTGATGAAGGCATTACCGAGCGGAGGAACGGATACTCGCGCAGCTTGGGGCAAAATAACACGTCTTAATGTCTGCAAACGGGTCATCCCAAGCGATTGAGCCGCTTCCCATTGGCCCTTATGAATGGACAAAATGGCTGCTCGTACGATTTCAGAGCAATAGGCACCTACGCTAAGCGAAAGCCCGATAACGGCTGTCGTGTACACATCAAGCGTAATCCCTACACTAGGCAGTCCGTAGAAAATAATAAATAGCTGCACCAACAGCGGAGTTCCCCGAATGACCCATACGTAGAAGCTAGCAATCAGCTTGGGGATCTTCCAGGAGGACAATCGGACAAGCGCTGTAATGATAGCTAGCGTTAAGCCCAATGCAAATGTAATTAAGGTAAGGGGGATTGTATAAAGAACCCCTGCTTTAAGCAGGGGCCAGAAGGAGTCGAGTAAAATTTCTATTTGACGATCGTTCATCGCTCTGACATCCTTTGTTCTAATTATTTGGAAACATCAGTACCGAAATATTTCTCGGAAATTTTAAGATAAGTGCCATCGCTCTTCATAGCGGCAAGAGCTTCGTTGACGGCTGTGATTAATTCTTCGTTTTCTTTACGGAAAAGTGCTGCGCTGTAGGAAGCTTCTTTCGTTTCGTCTACCACTTTAATTTTTACATCTGGCTTCTGTTTTTTCAGATCCAAGTAGGACAAGCCGTCATTAATAGTAGCATCTACACGTTTTGTAAGTAACAAATCGATCGCTTGGTTAAAGCCATCCGTATTTACGATTTCTGCACCATTCTCTTTTGCGATAACAGTCAGATTGCTTGTTAACGACTGAGCAGCGGATTTGCCTTTAAGATCGGCAAGCTTTGTGATTTCGGTATTGTCCTCATGGACAAGTAATACCGCTTTGGAAACGATGTAAGGCTCGGAGAAATCATATTTTTGTTTGCGATCGTCTGTAATCGATACTTGATTAAATACGACGTCAAATCTTTTAGCATCAAGTCCAGCAATCAAACCATCCCAAGGTGTCTCTAGAAATTCTGGCTCTACACCAAGACGTTTGCTAATCTCTTCTGCAATTTCTACGTCAAACCCAGTCAATTTGCCATCTTTATCATGATAAGTAAAAGGAGCGTAAGTTCCTTCTGTACCTATTTTGAATTTGCCACTAGCTTTAATATCATCAAGCGAGCTTTTAGCAGCAGGGCTAGATGATGCTGTACTTGCTGCTGACTCTGAAGGTGATGCAGATGCGGATGGTGATGCAGAGTTCGAGTTGTTACCGCAAGCTGCTAGGAATACCACGGTTAATGCGAGTAGTAATGAGAATAAGCTAGTTCTTTTCATACAGAGTACCCCTCTCTCTATCCACTTTATATTTTCTGACATGTGCCAGTAAAATGAATAGTACACTCTCAAAGGAGCGGAGTCAACACTTTTCCGACAAAATTACTAGGATTAATAAAAAAGTTGTCGAAAAAGGGTGAATGGTGGTTTGTGGATCCATTTTCTTCAATTGTAGATCGAGCAAAAAACCTCGGCGTTTATCGAATGCTGATAGCTTTTCCATTTTTATTAGTAATGAAACAACCAGGGCGATAAAAGTTAGACAACATCTTGAAAAAACAAACATCTCCTCCTAAGTTACTTTATTGTGTGCGCTTACAATTGGACGCATAATGTGGTTATCACATTCTCAAGGGGGATAAAACAATGAAAAAGATGAGCAGAAAAGTAATGTGTACCGTCATGGCAGGCATACTCGCAGTCAGCTTGTCCGCATGTGGATCTTCCGGCAATAACGGCAATAATAGTAAGGAAGGGGCTTCTTCACCAAAGGCTTCAACTCCAGCTGCTAGTAAAGCCGCGAGCAAAGAAAACATCACGATCACTTTCCAGAACATTTATCCAGATCAGACGGACCCGAAATACGGTATGATCCGCAAGATCGTTGCCCAATACGAAGCTGAACATTCTAATGTGAAAATTGAACTGGATTCTCTGAATACGGATCAGCAGAAGCTGAAGCTAAAAACGCAAGCAGCTTCGAAGGAAGTTCCAGATATCACAATCGTCAACCCAGCTGCTCAGATGCAACCCTTCATAGACGCTGATCTATTCGCTCCGCTGAACGAGATGCTCGGCAAGAACGGACTTAAGGATACATTCCAAGAAGGAATTCTCGACTATTATACTTTTAACGATAATGTATATGCATTGCCGGATGGCAATAATATCGCTCTTATTTACTACAATAAAGCAATGTTCGCTCAAGCGGGCGTCAAAGTGCCGACGACATTCGAGGAAATGGTCGAAGTCGTGAAACAGCTCAAGGCGAAAGGAATCCAACCGATGGCTATCGGTGAGAAGGATTCATGGACGGGTTCATTTTTATTCATGAACGTGCTGCTTCGCACGAACGGCGGCCCTGGCTTCCTGAAAGATGTGGTTGATGGCAAGAAAACGTTCGAGGATCCAGCATTCACTGAAGCGGTTGACGCGTTCCAATCCCTCGTTCAAGCGGGAGCCTTCCAGGAAGGTGCGACTTCCTTCGATTACAACGCGGGCGAGAACCTATTCAAGACAGGCAAAGCGGCCATGTATTTCATGGGTAGCTGGGCGACGGGGGGCATCGAGACTTCGTCAGTGGGTGAGAAAGGCGAGGTTGGTGTCTTCAAGTTCCCGACTGTAGGTGGCAAAGGTAACCCAGACGAATTCATGCTTGCACCAGGTAGTGCGTTCGCGGTATCCAAGGATAGCAAGCATCTGGATGAAACGTTAGACTTCTTGAACTACTTCATGTTGAACTACCCGAAAGAAGCATTCGCAGTGAAAGGTGCGGTTGGCGTCGCTCAGAAAGTAGATGGCGATTTCAAAGCAGCTGGATACTCCGATATGGCAATGGAAGTTCTGGGAATGTTCAAGGGAGTTAAAGGTGGGGATCTCGCCTTCGATAACACGATGAATCCAGGTACAGCACAGGTCCATCTGTCCAGCATTCAAAACTTGTTCGTGGCGAAGAAGGATGCAGCCGAAGTAGCTAAAGAGCACCAAAAAGGTTACGAAGAGAACAAGGAATAATATCCGTCGAATCGATACGAAGGGGGACGCTCGGCGCCCCCTTTTCGTCATCGACGAGAGGTGTGAAGGAGGCGAAGGCCATGAACATATTGAAAGTATCCCGCTGGACGATTGCGGCATTCGTGCTGCCATGCTTGCTCCTATATGTCTGTCTAGTGTTCGTTCCGATTACCGTCTCCATTTACAGCGGAATGTTAGATTGGAATGGAATCGGTGTTTCCAAATTCATCGGTTTCGCCAATTACAATAAAATGTTTACGAACGATGCCATATTCTGGCCTACGGTTGGTCGAACGCTACTGCTGGCTGGGTTCTCCATGCTAGTTCAATTGCCAATTGCGTTGTTCGTAGCGATATTGATCAGCCGGTACGTTCGCAGACCGAGCTTTCTTGTTTCGAGTTATTTCCTTCCCGTCATCCTATCCGTAGTCGTCATCGGTCAATTATGGAAGACCATCTATAACCCCGCATCCATGGGGGGGATGATTAATCAACTCTTAATCAAGCTTGGCTTAGATTCCTGGACTCATTCTTGGTTGACTGAACCGAAGGTGGCCATTTACTCCATTATAATCGTTGCTCTTTGGCAGTATTTGGGCTACCACATTCTCATTCAATTTACGGGTATTCAGAACATTCCAGCCGATATTTACGAAGCCGCCAAGATTGATGGTGCAGAAGGCTTCCAAGCTGATCGATACATTACGTTACCTATGATCGTCCCTATTTTCAAAATTTCCGTCGTGCTTTCATTTATCGGCTCTCTCCAGTCGTTTGATCTCATTATGGTCATGACGGGTGGGGGGCCCGCACACACAACTGACGTGATATCCAGCCATATGTACAACATGTCATTCCTATCCATGAAGTATGGATACGGTAGTGCCATTGCCTCATTTCTAGTTGTCGTTTGCCTCGCGGCTACAATGCTGGTTAACCTGCTGTTTAACAGATTAGACAAACGATTCTCGTAAAAAGGGAGGCGCTCCGCATGAGCCAATCTGCAAGTGTAACGGTTACTAAGCAGCCTGTTGTCCATGTTCAACGCAGCCGCTTCTCCATCACGAAAGCTCTTGTATTTATCTTCTTGGGCATACTCATTATCACACAGCTATATCCGCTCATCTGGCTGCTCATCTATTCGCTCAAGACCAATGAAGAAATCCTATCGGGTAGCTTCTTTTCCCTACCATCAGTATGGCAATGGAGTAATTATTCCTCAGCTATCGAGGGAGGGAACTACTGGAAATATCTATCTAATAGCTTACTAGTAACGGTTGTCACCTTAACGTGTGTTATCCTATTGGCTTCGCTGACAGCGTTCGCGATAACTCGATTTCGCTGGAAATACGGTCAGCTCGTCCTGCTTGTTTTCCTACTCGGAATGATGATCCCGATTCAAGCAACATTGCTCCCGCTCATGAAAATATTCAAGGGCATGGATATCTTGAACACGCATCTGTCCCTGATATTACCTTATATTGCTTTTCAAACACCGATTGCTGTTTTTATAATGAGCGGATTTATGAAGACGTTTCCTCAAGAAATCGAAGAATCAGCGGTCATGGATGGAGCTGGAGTGTTCCGAATCTTCGGTAACATTATGCTCCCAGTCTCAATTCCGCCGATTATGACGGTGTGCATCCTAGCTTTTATTAGTGTCTGGAACGAGTATATTTTGGCGGCTACGTTCATCTCATCTGAGAAGCTCAAAACCCTTCCTTTCGGAGTGTATAGCTTTGTCAGCCAATATTCGGTCAATTACGGAGCGATTGGTGCCTTTCTCGTACTCGGTGCTTTACCGGTTATTCTGATTTACTTCCTACTCTCGGAAAAAATCACAAAGGGCATGGTCGCAGGCGCTGTAAAAGGGTAATATTGGAATTATGATAAACTTCCGATCGATACACGGCCGTCTTTTCTTAATATTCCTATTCTCCATGCTTGGGTTGCTTCTTATCGTCAGCTTGGTCTATTATCAGCGGGCGACGGATCAAATCCGGGACAAAGTGAGCGTCGTCGCCGAGAAGAACATTTCGCAGACGGTAGGCTTATTCGAGCTTATGCTCAAAGGATATGACAGCGTAACCAAAGCTTTGAATAGCAACAATGAGCTGATGAGGCTGCTACGGAATCCATCATCGGATCAATCTGCCGAGGGAGTTGATCTTGAGCGGCGTATTACCGACATTCTAGGGGCTATTTTCTATTCGCGTAACGATATTGTCGGTATCCATATCGTAACCTATCAGGGTAAAGTGTTTAGCTTCGACCGTTCCGTAGGCGCTGCTGTACGGGAGTACTCGGAGACGAAATGGTTCGAAGCTCTTAAGCAATCATCCGGTAAAATGATGTGGCTGGGTGTGTATCCCGAATCACTCCTGAGCGGAGGGATCGAGCGGCCTGTGTTCGCATTCGGCCGCCAATTGTTCGAGCTTACTGCATTAAAGAGGGTCGGTATTGTGTTGATCGAGACTGAAGTGGACTCTATCGTATCAGCGCTCTCGAACGCCAGCTTGGGACCAGGAAGCAGCGTAATCATCCAAGGCTCGGAGGGAGAGGAGATCATCCGCACGAAACCGGTGGAGGATGGAATGGAAATCGTTCCGTCTGGTTGGCCTGGCTCTCTGGGAATCGGCGAAGTGATGATTAATGAGCGTGAGAACTCTTTGATCACCGCGGCTCGGATTGGTATGGCGGATTGGACGGTCATCAGTATTACGCCGAAACGAGATCTCAAGCTTGAACTCAAGGAGACGCAACGGTTTCTATTGACTGTCATTATTGTGCTAGTCATTGCGGCAACCGTACTAGCGACACTTGTATCTCGTTCCTTCTCATCGCCGTTCAAACGACTGATCCACCAGATGAAACAAGTGGAGCTTGGTAACTTTAATGGTCAAGTTCATGTGCAATCCTACCAGGAGCTTAACGTGTTGGTGGGTTCCTTTAATCGAATGGTATATCAAATGGATGATTTGATTGATCGTATAAAGATAGCCTCTTTAAGTGAGAAGAACGCACAGCTTCAGGCGCTACAATCCCAGGTGAACCCTCATTTTCTATTTAATACGCTGGACATGATTTATTGGATGCTTGACGAACGAGAGAATGACCGGCTAGGCAAGGTGATTTTAGCCCTGTCACAGATCTTTCGTTACAGTAGTGATTGGGAGGATGCTTCTCGCGCTACCCTTCGTCGTGAGCTCGACCAGCTGCGCCATTATTTGATTATTGCGGAAACCCGGCTCGGCGGACGCGTTCAAACCACATTCGAGGTGGATGAGCGTTGGATGGATATTGAGGTTCCCAAAATGATTTTGCAGCCTATCATCGAGAACTCTGTGAAATATGGACTGGAGCCACTGAACCGTCCAGGTTTGTTGCGTATTTCGTCGATGGAAATGGACGGATATTTGCAAATCATCGTGGAGGACAATGGCGTGGGGATGGAGGAGGAAGCACTCCAGCGGCTTACTCATTCTCTTCGTGATGTAAGTAGCAATGCGAGTGGTGCGCAGCCGTCTGGTAGACGTGGAATCGGCTTGCAGAACGTGCATCGGCGCATTGGCTTAATGTTCGGCGAATGCTATGGGATTGAGATCGAAAGCCAGAAGGAGCTTGGAACGACTGTCATTGTGACGATTCCTATTTCGATCGAAAGAGGGTATTAGGATGAATATTCTTGTCGTCGACGATGAAGATGTCATCAGAAGTGGGATTGAAAGGACGATTAAGCGAAGCTTCCCGGAGCACCGCATCCTTCTTGCTACGAATCCGGCAGAGGCCATTCAGCAGCTCAACAGCGAAGCAATTGATCTTGTCCTTACGGATGTGCGCATGCCTGGGATGACAGGACTTCAGTTAATGGAAATTTCCCGTAGAAGCCATGCCCATGTCAAATGGGTTGTGATATCCGCATACTCTGAGTTCGCCTACGCGAAAGAGGCAGTTCATCTGGGGGCTAAGGAATACTTGCTCAAGCCGATTGGCAAGGACATTCTGATTAGTATGATTAGTAAATTAGGGGATGAAATCGCCAGGGAGAATGAATTGTCTAAGGATGTATACCTCTTAAAGGGAAATTTACGGTTCCTTCGGGAGGCTGTGTTTGCCCGTTGGGCGTCCGGACTTGATCTGGGGGGAATCGACCTTAAGCCTTTTATTGAAAATCATCCGTATTTTCAACTCCTCATGATCAAGATGGAAAGTGACCTTGATGTGCGTGTGGAGCATTTTATAGTAGAAAATGTTCTTACGGAATTGATTGAATCCATGGGCCGAGGGTTCGTAGCTAGCATCGATGGGAAGAGTTTGCTAGGCTTGGTCACATTGAGTGAAGAAAGTAGCATGCACCAGTTAGTAGAGCAATTGCGCAGCCACTTGAAGAGATATGTGAAAGCACCGTTCCAGGTGCTTCATACGGATCGTATTTCAGATTTCGCTAAGGTTCCTGCTGAAGTGCAAAGCATGCGCAAAGCTTCCGCTAGTACAGTATACGACCATTATGCAAGTGGTGGAGGTCAGTCGATTGAAGTCGCGTTTCAATATATTAAGACGCATTTTCATACAGAGCTGAGCTTGGAGAAGGTCGCTGCCATCGTTTATTTGAACCCAGTTTACTTCAGTCAATTGTTTAAACAGAAGACTGGCAGTGGGTTCAAGGAGTATATCACTCACCTTCGACTTGAGCGTGCTATGGAGCTACTTCGGACATCCGATCTGAAAATCACCGACATCTCTGAACGTGTGGGCTACCCAGACATGCGCCACTTCTCGCAAATTTTCCGTAAGAAGAACGGCAACACACCCTCGGAGTATCGTCGATGTATGAGCGAGATTCATTCTGTAGAGCATTTGTGATGAACGGTTATTGACTGTGACTCTAAATCTACCTATAATAAACCTAATACCCAGTAAACAGGTTGGTATTATACGCTGGGATCGGGACTTATTAAAGGAGATTATAATATGGCTAATGTCCAAACCTTTAAAGCAACAGCGCAACTGCTAGATGGAGTTAAAGTTAAAACGACGAGTAGACACTTCGAGCTAACCATCGATGAACCAAAGAGCTTGGGTGGAACGGATACTGGGATGAATCCAGTGGAAGCTCTACTTGCCTCACTTGGAGCTTGCCAATCTATCGTAGCGAGGGTTTATGCACCTAAGTTTGGCGTTAAACTTGATGATTTCCGTGTGGAGGTAGAAGGGGATCTTGATCTCGATGGATTCTTCAACAAATCGGATGTCCGTCCAGGCTACTCCGATATCCGTTATACATTTTATGTCAAAACAGATTCACCAAAAGAGAAGGTTGAAGAATTTGTTCACTTTTTAGAGAGCAAATGCCCTGTTGGAGACACAATTGCCAACCCGGTTAATCTCAAACTAGCTAATGTCATTATCGAGAATTAGACTAAACCCGAGCTTGCGATCAATTATTGGAGAGCTGTAACAGGTATTGTGACCTGCTGCAGCTCTTTTTGCATTACCTGTTTGTTTTTCTGTTCGATTTTCGATTTGATCGGTTCAGTCGTTATTCCTTTTCACATGCAAGCTCTGCAAGTCTTTTCCCCACATTATCGTTAAATAATCCGCCATGGTAACAAACCACCGATTTGATATCGAAGGCAGTTAGCTTCGCAATAGAAGCTTGAGCAGTAGGTTGATCTAATGTTGTGCTGAGGTCTGTTCCCCATAGCTGTCCATCCCTTACGGTAAGGGCATCACCCGCAATTAATGTGCGAGAGGCTTCATGATAGAGACTGATGTGCCCTGGAGTATGGCCCGGAGTATCAATAATGATGATGCCACCACACCAAGGTAGACGATCACCGTCAGCAATAACGAGATCGACTGTGGCCCGCGGAGGGTTAAGCATAAGAGTGCGGAGTCCTACTCGAAAGGATTCTGGCACAGTGTCAGGGAGATGATCCAGACTTGCGATTGCTTCGTCCGTGAAGCGAAGAAGTCTTTTGTCCCCTTGAATGTAGGGCTTTTCAATGGCATGTGCCGAAACTTCAATCCGTGAATGTGAGCCCTCCACTAAATCCTGCAAATTGCCAATATGATCGATGTCCTGGTGCGTGATGATGATTCGATTCAGTTGTCCGAGGTCTACTCCATAGGAGGCGGCTTCAGCCTGAAGTTGTTTGGTCTGACGGGGAAACCCCGTATCTATGAGTACCAAGTCCTGATCGTTCCATAGTAGAACGGGATGGATGGTGTCCATGCGGCCCAGAACAGGGGCGGTTATAGAAAGCATAGCAATACCTTGATCAATAAGCACTTAGGTTCACGCTCCTTGGAATGATGGAGGGTTCCCGGCCGGGGTCTCTACTCTTTATTGTAAGAAATATTTAAAAAATGTAAATAGAAAAATATTATATTATAACATAAAAATAATTATTTGTCAATACATTAAATGTGAAAAATTAGGGAAATAGAAAGGGGAGTTTTCGCCGAAACTCGAAATGCTGCGCTAAGCCGATCCGAGCGGTCGAATCTCCTCTCTCAAATCTGCACGTACCTTCCGAGGCAGTCTCTTCTTTTTTTGATGTAAAAAAGCTAGGCAAACGTCATTCATAGCAATATGCCATTGATAGAGAATTGTACGAATAGGTAGCTATCTTCTACAGGCAAACGTCATTCATAGCTAAGTGTAAAGGAGAGCAATTCGTTGGAATAATGAGAAATGAGGATATTGCGTAGTACTAGCTATGCTTCAAATTCATACAATGCAAATGTAAATACAAAACAAATAAGAGGGAGGGAGGAATGACGGTATAGCTAATTTGATTCAGTAAGGCTAGCAAATGAAGGGGTAGATCAGAGAAAAAGTAATTTGAGAAGAGGTAGGGCAAATGCATGACATCATGATTATTACAACGATTGCTGCCTTTTTGTGCACCGTCGCCTTTATATTCTGGCGTCCTCATGTGAATGAGGCGATCCCAGCAACGATTGGTGCGATTATTGTTCTCTTTAGCGGAAGTGTTTCATTAACGGATCTAGGGAATATTACGGAAACGATAGGCGGAGCAGCCGTGACCATTATGGCAACCATCGTAATGGCCATTGTATTAGAAAGCTTTGGATTCTTTCATTGGGCGGCGGAGAAACTGGCTGCGAAAGCCAAAGGATCCGGAATCCGACTATTCTGGTACACGAACCTTCTCTGCTTCCTAATGACCCTCTTTGTCAACAATGACGGCAGTATATTAATTACAACACCTATTCTATTAATGCTACTTCATCGTTTAGGGCTTAAAAACCATCAGAAAATACCCTATTTATTGTCTGGCGCCTTAATAGCAACTGCCTCCAGCGCTCCAATTGGAGTTAGTAATATCGTCAATCTCATTGCACTTAAGATTGTTCATATGGACCTCTATATGCACACGGCAATGATGTTTGTTCCAGCGACTCTAGGGCTAGTGCTACTTTCTCTCTTGTTGTTTGCTAATTTCTACAAAGTGCTACCTCATAAACTACCCGCTCTCAAGCAAGGACATTGGCATCTCATGACGGAGAAGGGAGATCACCCGTTGAAGGGTGACGCCGAGCTTATTCCTAAGAAGATTACGACGAAATTCATGAGAAATATTCTTATTTTCGTATTTGCAGTCCGATTAAGTCTTTTCGCAGCTTCCTTCGTACACTTTCCGGTTCCTTTAATGGCGGTTATTGGCTCAACTCTCTTATTAGCATGGCGTTGGTATTACTTGAAGGTTTCTCCTAGGGACATGATCAAGAAAACACCATGGTATATTCTCATCTTTGCATTCTCGATGTATGTCATTATTTACGGCTTGAACAATATCGGATTAACGCAGTGGCTCATCCATCAAATACAACCGATTGTCACGGGCGGCTTGCTTCAAGCTAGTGTTGCGATGGGAGTCTTGTTGTCCATCTTGTCTAACATTTTCAATAACCATCCCGCTTTAATGGTCGGAACACTTACTTTAACCAATATGGGGCTTGATCCCCTTACCTTAAAAATCTCCTACTTGGCAAGTGTAATCGGTAGCGACTTAGGTTCACTTCTGTTACCCATCGGTACCCTTGCAACCTTGATGTGGATGCATATTGTCAAGAAGGGTAAGGTGAAAATAACCTGGGGCGACTATATGAAGGTGACCTTTCGTGTCATTCCGATCAGCTTGTGCTTTACATTAGTTCTCCTAGCGTATTGGGTGCATTGGATCTTCTAAGTCAGTCATGAAAGGGAGGGTTCTAATATGAGTCATCTTCAACGATTAGTAGGTCAGCAAGTAGATGTAGAAATCGCAAGAAGCTGTATTTTTTCAGGAACACTAATCGATGTGGGACACGACATGCTGGTTTTATTTTTTCAACAAAAGTATTTGTATGTCTCTTTACTGCATGTAAAGAACGTCAAAGTAAGTCTGCAATCGAATAGCCCCTCAGATGAAGAGATTGACATGGACTATCGACCCGTAAGTCTGACATTCCGAAAGGCACTAGAAAATGCAACAGGACGATTTGTGGAAATCTATGTAGCTGGTAATAAACCCATTCATGGCTATATCACGAGTGTAATTAATGATTACTTTGTATTCTATTCCCCCATCTATAAATCGTTGTATATTTCTATGAGCCATGTGAAATGGTTGAGCCCGTATCGTATCGACTCCACACCTCCCTTTCCTGGCAGTATGTTCCCACCCGTACACCCAGGTACAGTAGGTCAAACCTTTGAAGCACAATGTAAAAGGCTTGAGGGGAAAATGGTTATGATCGATCTGGATGATCAACCTGATAAAATTGGCTTGCTTCAGAAGGTGGATAACCCTGTTGTTGAACTCTTGAATGCCACTGGGGATAAAGTGTACTGGAATATACAGCATATCAAAACGTTATTTACTCCGATATAAAAAAGACGACCTTCTAAATAGAAGGTCGTTCAGTAGAAGAGGTATGCAATAATGCACATAAATAGGTTATGACAGTAGATCGTAAAAAGTTTGGGTGTTAAAAACACAACGTGGAGGCTAATGAAGCCTCTTTTTTTTTGTTTCTGCTCTAAGATCAGATTGTTCATGGGGAAGTGTAAACAATCGGGTTTTTGTTATATAGTTTCGTAAATTTTAGGGGGGTAGAATATAAAAGTAACGAAGCTAGGGGACTTTCAAGAAAAGTCTAAAACGAAATATAAGAACATTTCATTATGGGGGATGAGCATGTCGCAAGCAACGACAAAACGGCAGTATGCAGCGATTCCGCCGCAGCAGGGCGAGTTTAGGGAGAAAGGCTTCTTCAGTAAACTGTCTAAGCAATGGGATATTCAGCTGATGGTTTGGCCTGGGATTTTGTTGGTCTTTGTATTTTCCTACATTCCAATGTACGGCGTTCTTACTGCGTTCATGGATTATAACGTGTTTTCTGGGGCGCATATCTTCGAAAACCCATGGGTAGGTTTCAAGCATTTCGAAGCTTTCTTTAATGCGCCGGCTTTCAATACGATTATGAGAAATACGATTATTGTTAGCCTACTGAAATTCCTTATAGGCTTTCCGGCACCGATCATCTTGGCTCTTATGCTGAATGAAGTTCGTCATATGGCTTTCAAACGTTTTGTGCAAACGATTACTTATTTGCCTCACTTTATGTCTTGGGTTATCGTGGGCGGCTTAGTCATGTCATTGCTCTCGACGGAAAATGGAAGCGTTAATATTTTGCTGGAGAGTGTGGGGGCAATTAATGAGCCGATCAACTTTCTTTCTATTAATGAATATTTCTGGGCGATTCTAGTTTCAACGAACGTATGGAAGGAAATCGGGTTTGCCTCCATCGTATATCTGGCGGCAATCGCTTCCGTAGATCCGCACATGTACGAAGCGGCGGACATTGACGGGGCTAGCAAATTCAAGCAGATCTACTTAATTACGATACCGACAATTATGCCGGTCATCACGATCTTCATGATTCTTGCGATGGGTAACTTCCTGAATGCCGGATTCGAGGATATTTTGATTCTTGCTCAGAATCCCGCACTTAGACCGGTTTCCGATGTTATCGATACGTATGTATACCGGGTTGGCTTGCAGAACGCGAAATATTCATATGCCGTTGCCGTTGGATTGTTCAAGGCAGTCGTGAGTATTGGGCTTCTGACGACGGCAAACTACTTGGCTCGAAGATCTGGAAACAGCCTGTGGTAAAACTTAAATCATACTGGGGGTTGAAGTACGTTGAGTTTCAAGCGGTTGAGCTATAGCGATCGAATTATGGTAGTAAGTATATACGTATTCCTTATCCTGTTATCCTTTTCTGCGCTATACCCCTTCTGGAATGGTTTAGTTATTTCATTCAATGAAGGTCTCGATACCTCGAAGGGCGGCATAACGTTCTGGCCGCGAGCCTTCACGTTGGACAATTATGAAGTCGTCTTCGGTGATAATAATCTCATGAACGCGTTCTTTATTTCCATCAGCCGAACGGTGATCGGTACCGTTACTGCCATATTCATGACGGCGTTACTCGCTTATGGATTAACCAAAAATCATTTGATGGGGAAAAAGTACTACACCATATATTTCATCTTCACAATGTATTTCGGCGGCGGACTGGTGCCAACGTTCCTACTAGTCAGGTCATTGGGTTTGATGGACAACTTCTTGGTATTCATTATTCCCGCTTTAATTAGCGTTTGGAATATGATCGTCTTCCGTACTTTCTTTAAGAGCTTGCCTGCAGGACTTGAAGAATCGGCGCAAATCGACGGCAGCGGCAACTGGGGCACCTTTTTCAGAATCGTGCTTCCGCTTTCTGGACCGATTATCGCTACATTAGGGCTATTCACGGCAGTGGCGCATTGGAATGACTGGTTTATGCCAACCATCTACATTTTCAATGAAAAGCTGATGCCGGTCCAAACCGTATTGAGACGGATACTTAACGCGAATCTCATACAAGAAATGAACAATACGTTAAGCCCTGAGATAGCGGAGCGGTTAGCCAAGAAGAGTCTAACCTCCAAGGCACTCATCAATGCGACGATTATGGTCGTCACTCTGCCAATCATGCTCGTTTATCCTTTCGTGCAGAAGTATTTCGTTAAAGGTGTATTGGTTGGCTCTTTGAAAGAATAGTTCGTTTCCTATTGGTTTCGGGCGTATATCGCTTTGAACATATTAACAGTTTAGAGAGGGGTAAAAATGGGTATGAAGAACTTTAAAAAGCCGTTATTGCTTGCTGTATCGGTAGTATTAATTCTTGCAACTGTACTTGCTGGTTGTAGTAATGGAGGCAAAAATGATTCATCGGCATCTCCGAGCAGTAATGCGGCTTCAACGGCTGAGAGCAGTCCTAGTGCTAGCAGTCCTAGTGCTAGCAGCGAGACACCTGCACCGCAAGGCTGGGTGTTTGGTTCCGAGCCTCTCGAATTCTCTGCCTTCACCAACTATGATTGGCAAGACTTCCCGGCAAAGATGGAAGATAATCCATTCTGGAAGTATTTGAAGGAAAATAAAAAAGTCAAAATCACACCGATTCTAGGAAAAGGTAATGCTGCTCAGCTTATGACGACAATGATGGCTTCTGGCGATCTTCCTGATCTCATCTATGGTAACCGCTTCTCACCTGACGTTAGTAGATTATATGAAGCGGGTAAGCTCGTTGCGTTAGACGACTACCTGGATAAATATCCAAACTTAAAGAAATTTTTAGACAACAAATTTATTGATATGCTGCGTATGCCAGATGGCAAGCTATACCAGTTCCCGAACTGGTACACGGACCACTCGACGAACACAGCAGGTTATGTAGTTAACAAAAAAATCTACGAAGAACTAGGCTCTCCTAAACTTGAAACGATGGACGATTTGTACGCCTATCTCGTTCAAGTCAAAGAAAAGTACGGTAAAGAAGTTATTCCATTCGAACCAGATCGCACGGTAGATGCACAAGGTATTGGCTTATTGTACACAGGATTTAAGGAGGGGGCACTGTACCAATCCCTTGGATCCCAGATAATGGGCACAGTAACGGGTGATAAGCTCACTTCTATCTTTGCTGATCCAGCTTTCCATGAGTCTCAAAAATTTGTTTCCAAGCTGTACCGTGAGAAATTAATCTCTCAAGATATGTTCACGCAAGATAGAGGAAAGGTGCTGGAGAAGTTAATAGCTGGACGCGTAGCGGTCTATGCAGGCTCTGGTGTTACGACTTACGCTTCTCAAGGTCATTATGAATTAATTAAATCCGATCCGAATGCCGGTTACTTCATGATCAAGCCGCTAGTTAAGGCGGGTCTTGACAGCAGCAAAGTATTTACAGGTGGTTATGATGCGCTTGGCTGGAACGTAACGGTGATTACAACTTCAGCTGAAGATCCGGAGAAAATCTTCGCGTTCTTGGATTATAATACAAGCCCTGAGGGTATGGCGATTCAATTCTTCGGTCCAGAGGGTGGCAACTGGAATGGATTTGACGAAAATGGATATCCAAATTTCACAGACACTTATAATGTTAAAGAAGTAGCGGATATTCAAACGAAAAATGATTTTGTCAACATCGCCGGAAACAGTATTTATATTGACCCAGCTAAGAATAAGCTTGAAGATTCCAAGCCTGCTGATCAACAAAACTGGCAAGCTCGTTGGCAGAAGGAGATTACTTGGCCGTCGGGTAACGACATTACAGAATTCAGAACGAATCTAAATCCACCAGCGGATGGAGCGCTTGGAGATACTTTACAATCCGTTTCTGATCTACTCGAACAAATCCTATCGGAATCCGCGACCGCTAAGAGCGATGAGGAGGTCGACAAAATACTGAACAATGCGGATACCGCCGCAATGAAGCTTGGATACCAAGCCCTTCTCGACTGGCGTACAGAGAAATGGCAAGAGAATAGAAAGATTCTCGGCAAATAAGGTTGTAATCATCCCAAGGGATCCTTTTGGATCACTTGGGATATATATGTATTATTTGCATTTTTAAACTCAAAAAATTGTTATATTAGATATGGCTTTTATTAGGCGAACAAGGGGGCATGGCGTAGTGAACGAAATGAAAAATGGGTTCCTGCATCTATTATCATTAGTAGTTATTATGTCTATTTTAGCTGCCTGCAATGGTGCGGATAGATCTACTGTCCCCGATTCAACGGTAATACCTGAAGAAGTAAATGGTGATAGGAATAGGCAAGAAGATGGATTGTATAGGTTTGGTGTTGAACCGCTAAATATTACATTTTATGCACACTACAGCTCTTACAATATGCCGCAATGGGGCGCTGACCCCTCTTCGAAGTGGATTCAAGAGCATATGAAAATTAATGTAAAGGCCATTGGCGCAGAAGGGAACGGTAAGCAAAAGCTTCAAAAGCTGATTGCCAGCAAAAAGCTACCGGATATTATTTGGGGCCAGCGAGATTCCGATTTGGAGCGATTAAGAGGAGCGGGTCAGCTTGTACCTCTAGACGATTATATTAATAAGTATCCTAATCTTAAACATTGGGCAGGGTCAAAGATATTAAATCTGCTCCGTGCGGAAGACGGGAAAATCTATTATTTTCCCAACTACTATACGAACCGACCAAATGGCAATGCGGGTTATGTAGTGAACAAGAGGATCTATAGAGAGCTAGGTTCCCCGAGGCTGGAGACGACGGATGATCTATATGACTATTTAAAGCAGGTAAAAAGGACCTACCCAGGGGTTGTCCCATTCGAAACGGGTATTGCTAAGGAAGGGCATGGCATTGATCAGCTGTTCTCTGCGTTCAAGGAGGATAACTTCAGCTTTACTAGGGACTATGCGGTTACAAACGGAGATCAAATGACGTCCATTTATAAAGATGAAGGCTTCCGAGAGTCAGCGATATATGTGGCAAAGCTGATGCGTGAAGAGTTGATGACTCAAGACGCGTTGACCCAGACAGAGGAACAGGTAAGTGAGAAGCTCATGAGCGGTCGAGTTGCCGTATTTGCTAGCGCCGATCCGATGAAGATGGCGATGTTGGCAAATGCCGAGCTATCGAAGAACAACCCCGAGGATGGTTATTTCTTCATAGATCCGATCTATAAGGAAGGGTTGGATAGAAGTCGAATTTACCCGGGTACATATAATATATTGGGCTGGAATGTAGCTACCATAACGACAAGTGCTGAGAATCCGGAGGCGATATTCGCTATGTTGGATTGGATGACAGGTCCGGAGGGCTCATCTGTCCAAATGTGGGGGCCTCCAGGTCCGGATGGTTATTGGAACGGCCTCAAGGAAGATGGAGTCACCCCCTCGTTTACGAGTAAATATAGTGAAGATTCAGAAGGTCTAGCTCATATTCAATCCATTTCAGGAGATATGGTATGGGTCGGTAACACCGTGTTCTTAGATCAAACGAAAAGTAAATACGAGGCCTTGTTACCAGAATCGAAACAGAACTGGGCAACCTACTGGCAGAATAAGGTGACTTGGAAGTCGCAGGGCGATGCGACACCGTTTATTAACCTTCACCCGATGCCGGATTCGGAACAGGGGGCTATCTATCGGCAAGTTAAGGATATTTGGCTAAAGGCAAGAGCAGATGCCATGTTTGGCAGGACGAATGAAGAGGTTTTGAAAATATTAGATCTTGCCCATGACCAATCCATGGCCATTGGATTTCAACGTTATCTAGATTTCATCACAGAGAAATGGCTTTCCAATCTAGATCTGCTTAGATCAGAATAATATATCTTTGACTTCTAGGGGGAGATGGCGAGATGTATAAGGTCTTACTAGTAGATGATGAAGAGCTGGATTTGGAAGGAATGCGACAGTTTATACCTTGGTCAGAGCTAGGTATGGAGGTTGTGGGAGCAGTTAATAATGCACTATCCGCTCGTGAGGTCATGGAGCAGTATCCGATTGATATCTTAGTAAGCGATGTCAATATGCCTTATATGTCCGGGCTGGAGCTTGCTCGAATAGCGTTAGAACAAGGTTCCCATATTCGCATTATTTTCGTCAGTGGATATCAAGAGTTTAGCTACGTGCAGCAAGCATTGTCATTACAAGCGTATAACTATGTGTTGAAGCCTATGGATGATAGTGAGCTTGTTACTACCTTGCTGAAGGTAAAGCAGGACCTGGATGGGATGAGGAAGCAGCGAGAAGTAGAGGAAGCTTATCGGCAAATGATCCCGATAGCGAAGGGAAACCTGCTCACTCGTTTATTCGAGGGCGAAATGAATAACGAGGAGTCATGGTCGAGAATTCTAGCGCCCCACGATCTTGATAAGCTGGATTGGCCTATACGTGTAGCCGTTATAGAAATAGACAAAGTTGATTTAAGAAAAGTAAAGAGTCCTGAAGCACAACAAGAAATGTCTCGTATTTTCCTACAGCACATGAATGAATCCATTAAAGCCTATGGTAATATTCCTTATTGCAAGATAAATGCTGAGCGGATTGCTCTTCTTCTAGAAGAGAAGGACGTTGATCCATGCATGGAGAAGCTATACGATTCTATGCAGCTTCAATTAAAGGCATCGGTTACAACGGGTTTAGGGGAACCGGTATTTTCTCTTACGGAGCTGCATTCCTCCTATCAGCAGGCGATTGAAGCGGTTGAAGGCAAAATGTTTCTAGGCAAAGGGACTGTGATCAAGTACGAGAAGGTCCGGATGGAACCCGAAATGCTTGATGCGCGTACGCTTGTCACTAGAATGGATGCTTTACATAAAGCAATGACTGAGTATGACCTTGTCGGGATATATGATGAATTAGAAAATCTATTCCAGTCGGTAACGAGCTTACGTTCCAAATTTACGGTTCATAATTTATCCAACTATATCATTTGGAAGCTTGAGCAATACTTAAGCTCGATTAATGAGGATTTTTTTGAATTACTGGATATGGAGCTTCAAAATTTCGATATTTTACTTCAGTTCGATACGATTAACGATATTCGTTCTTGGCTTGTGCATCGTGTGTTCGAGATATCGGAGCGACTACATGAGAAGTCCAATACTTTAAATAACAAATTTATTCGAAGTGTGATGAAGACTATTAAGGAAAGAATGAGCGAGAACATTACATTGAAGGATATCTCTGAGCATTTTTCATTTTCACCTAGTTATATGGGGTTTCTTATTAAGGAAAAGTCTGGCCATACCTTCAATGAATTGCTTGTACAATTTCGCATGGAACGAGCCTGTGAGCTGCTGAAAGAGCCGGGAATGAAAATTTATGAGGTTGCAGACCAAGTCGGATATCGCTATTTGCCTTATTTCAGTAAGCAGTTTAAGGAAAAAATCGGGTTAACACCCCTAGATTATCGTAAGAAGGTGCAGTAGCGGAGGGCAGCTAGTTATGACAGGGATTCAGAAATATATAAAAAGACCCGGATATATTCCGATTGGATATAAATTAATGCTGAGCTACATGATCTTTATTGTGATTCTTGTTTCGGTTAACGGTTATGTATCTAATTCCATGTATAATACTTCAATACGTAAGCAGACAAAGCAGAATATTCAAGGCACTATGCTGCAAATCAGAGATAATGTGTCCTATAAGACGAATGATATTACTCGCATTTCCTCCTTGTTATATGATGACTATAGTCTTGTTCAGAGCTTGCGGGTTCAAATGAAAGGGATGGATAACTTTAACCGCATGACCCAGGTTATTGTTCCGAAACTAGAAGGTGCTTCACGATCGATAGGCTTCAGTCAACATCTGACCGTATATCTTCATAATGAATCGGTGAATGAGATTTATCAGTCGGGCGACGAATTAAGTAATAGTGGAACAGATGTGCTGCCCTATGATATTTATTATTTGAGCCGAATTAAAGATAGAGCCTGGTACAATCAAATTCCTAAAGAAGAATATGGTGAAACGATGCAATGGAAGCAGGTCGAGCAGGATGCTGAGACCCGTAGTATTTCATTAATTAGGCGCATCGTAGATACGAATAATCCGTTTAAGCTCAAAGAGCTTGGCGTTATGAGATTTAGTGTCCGTTTTACTGAATTGTTTGAAAGCGTAGATTACACGAAACTAGGTGACGGCACAAGGCTTATGGTGAAGGACAAAGCGGGGGAAATCATTTATACCTCCGGTAAGCTCTTCAACGATGTAAGTGACAAATCTCATTCGGAAGACAACTACATCACAATATCCGAGACGATGGATAAACAAGAATGGACAATTGTGGCACAGGTCCCCATGACCATTATGGAACATGAAGCGAAGAAGGTCCGGACATTTATTGTGATTATGTGCGTGCTGTGTTTCGTTTTGTTTACGTTTGCGGGCATCTTCATATCCCGTTATTTTGCTATTCGGATTATGAAGTTTGTGTCTGTGCTGAATGCATTTCGTGAGGGGGATTTGCACAAAAGAATCGCTTATAGAGGTAAGGATGAATTTTCACAAATTGCGACTGCTCTTAATGGGATGGGAGAGGACGTCGAGGCACTGATCAATAAAGTATATTTAACACAGCTACAGAAGAAAGAAGCAGAGCTTGAAATGCTGCAGCTGCAAATAAATCCACACTTTCTGTATAATACGTTATCTTCGATTAATCGATTAGCTAAGTTCGGAGAAAATGAGAAGCTACAGAAAATGGTGGTCCAGCTCGCCAAGTTTTATCGACTAACGTTGAATTCCGGGCGCACTTTGATTCCGATATCATCGGAAATCGATCAATCCAATGCATATCTGGGAATCCAGAAGGTTAAGTATGGCCATCGCTTGGAAGTGACGTTTGATATTGATGTGAATATTTGGCCCTACGAAACGATTAAGCTTATTTTGCAGCCATTTATTGAGAATGTCCTTAAGCACGCTTGGAGTGGCGACCGTATTCATATTCGAATCGTTGCGCGTAAGGTAGGGGAAGACATTTTGTATCGCATTATTGATGATGGAATGGGGATGAAGCAGACAAGGGTCCAGGAAATACTGAAGCCGACGAGCGATAGTGAAACGGGTTATGGGATTCGGAATATCGATCAACGAATCAAGCTGCAATATGGTACGCAGTATGGAGTTGAGATATTTAGCAGATTTGGAGTCGGGACAGTGGTGCAGCTCCGAATCCCAGCCAGGAAGCGTAAGGTTTTTCTGCAACGTTAGATCGGTAGTATTCGATTAAGCCGCTTCCGATGAATAATTAACGACTTGCTTGCGACTAACAATGAAGTAACCCATAGTCACGATCAAACTGAGAACAAGGTTTAAGATAATGATTGCTTGATAATTATGTGCGTAGTCAAAGTTTAATCCTGCGCAAATAGCAGCAATGGCACCACCCAATTGGTGAATCAGTAATAAGAATCCCGTCTGCAGGCCGATCTTCCTTTTCCCTGTGCCTAACGTTTCACCGGCCACTAATATTCCCCCTTGGACTGCACCTACATAGGATGCGCCGAAGAGAAGCGAAAACATGATGGGGCTCACAGGAAATTGGGTAATGAGAAAAGTGAAAGCAACCGTGCGTAGTAGATATAGTAGGGCTAGTGCCTTTGTTCGTGAGGTGCGGTCCAGCATGAAGGAGAAGGTGATCCCCCCAAACACCTCAAGTAGCCCAAGCAAGCTGAGTGCGGATGAGATCATCGTTGTTGAAACCTCATTGTGCTGATGAATGGCGACTAGATTCATCTCCACTGTGCCCATGCTAATTCCACAAGTTAGGATGGCCATAACCACTACAAACAAGGTGGGATGGCGGAAATAATCTAATAAGCTTCCTTTCATCAGGGATGAGGGGCTAGAGGTTACTTTGTCCTCAGTTTCATCATGATTCCTCTTAATGAACACGAACACAAATGGAATAAATAAAATACTGGGTAGCAATAGAATCTTATAAACTTGAATCCAATTGAGTTCACTTATTGAGTTCAAAATAGGAGTCAAGAATGCCAACCCAAGTGATCCTGCGCTTCCGAGAATGGCAAGTGCTTTAGCTCTATGATTTCGAAACCAATTCGCAATCAACACATAGCTTGTAGACGCTCCAAGTCCTGCAATACCAGCCAGAAGTCCATTTCCAACAAAGTAACCGAGCTGATTTTGGATGGAAACAACAATGACTAATGAGAGTACATTGCATAGACTGACGAGTAGCATCACCTTTTTATATCCAATACGATCTACAAGATAGCCTCCAATCGGTGCGCAGATAGCTCCCACAATCGTGGCTGTTGACCACGTGAATCCAATAAAGTCTCTACCCACCCCTAGGCTTGCTGTAATATCCGTCTGATAAAAAGCTGTGACGAATCTACCTAATGAGCCTACAAAACCAAAAAACCATAAAAAAAGCAGTAAAAACCAAGCGTATTTTTGCTCTTTGAGTAGCATTGCAGATCGTCCCCCTTGCTTCATTCAGAATGATGCTAGAGAAATTGTATACCCATTATCTACAATCTTCCTCAGCCAATTGGCGGAAAGTTTGACCAGCCAATTGATAAGCATAATATAATGGAGCGAAGGAGGGGTGAGCGTGGATTGGAAACCGCAGTCTGGCAGTAATGTCTCTATCTATAAGCAGATCTATTATTATTACGAGGATCAAATTCGGAACGGAGCGTTAGTCCCAGGTGCACAATTGCCCACAGAGCGTCAGCTTGCCCAACGGTTGTCTGTGAATCGGAGTACCGTATCCACTGCCTATGAAGAGTTGCGTGCGACGGGGTTAATCAATTCCTTGCAAGGTAGCGGTACACGGGTGAGTGAGCATATGTGGGAAACGAGTCCGAAAGTGCCGAATTGGGAGCGATATACGCGAAGAACATATGATCCTGGTGCAAGCCTAATGGCAACAATATTGAACTCATTTTCAAATCCAGGAATGATCAATATGACGAAAGGCGAGCTGTCACCGGACCTCATGCCGATGGAGCTGCTTCGTGGCTTATCGAAGGATATGGACTTCAAGCCATTTAGCTATCACACTGACCTCAGAGGAGATTGGGATTTACGCAAAGCCTTATCGGAATTTCTGCTATCAACTCAACAGATTAGAACAGAACCAGCAAATGTATTAATCACTTCGGGAGTTAAGCATTCCTTATCGCTAATTGCTCGAACTCTTCTAAGGCCAGGAGAAGCAATCGCTGTAGAAGGGCCATCATATCTATACGCGATGCAGGTGTTTACCGAAGCAGGCCTTAGGATGATCAAGCTTCCTGTAGATGAGAATGGCCTTATTCCAGAGAAGCTGCCCGATCTGTATCATAAATATCGTGTTCGCATGGTCGTGACGAATCCAAGCTTTCAGAATCCAACTGGAACGAGTCTGACCCTGTCCCGCAGAAAAAAGTTAATTGAGATTTGTGAGCAGTTAGCAATCCCTCTTGTCGAAGACGATCCTTATGGTTTGCTCCAGCTTGATGATTCAAAGGAAATATTGCCATCGCTAAGGTCTATGAGTGGAGGAGAAAGGTTCGTCATTTATTTGGGGACATTATCGAAAATAGCGAGCCCAGGAATGCGGACAGGGTGGATTGTCGCCCCAAGCTCGGTGATTAGTCGATTAGTCGAAGCGAAATACCTTATGGGTTATAGTACGAGTCATCTTGGGGAGCGTTTAGCGAATCAATTGCTATGCAGCCCTAAACTTAGAGATCATCTGTCGGGTGTTCGCCATACCTTGCGGTTGAGAAGAGAGTGCATATTAGTAGCAATTAAGAGGGAGCTAGAGCCCTATGCTGATCTGTTTGCTCGACAAGCGCCGGCTGGCGGCTTCTATGTATGGCTTAAGCTCAAGCGGCAAGTTCCGGATAAAGTACTAATAGAACATGCGATCAGAGAAGGGGTAATCTTCTATCCAGGAAGCATTTATGGAGAGGGTAGTGGATATATCAGGCTTACCTATGCGTCAATTGCGGAGAAGGACATTGAGGAAGGCGTTCGAAGGATTAGGAATGTGCTTAAACAATTGTTGGGAATCTCCGACCTTTAAAATCGGCTGGAAATAGTCACTTATTTTGAGTCTTCAGAATCAAAAAATATGTCATTTATATGACGAAAGGGTTGGGAAATACTCCTGAAAATAGTTCGAAGGTCGTTTTTTGATTAGATATCATAATGGTAAAATAACCCTGCTTGGTTTCAAAATATTGGAATCATATCAATTATTGAACTGGAAAAGGGGATTATTCGTGAATTATGCTTCTATGTCTTTGAAACGATCAATCGTATCATTACTGCTCTTTACACTCCTTTTAACCGGAGTAGGCGTGGGAGGTGTCCATGCGGAAGAAGCAGCGGCCCAGGCGGAGGATGCTGCTCTTGTCTACTATGTTTCCGATGGAGACTTGTACAGAGTGAAAACAGATGGCAGCCCAGCGCAAAAGCTTCGTGAAAACTTCGATGGGGTTGAGCTTAAGCCTGCTGGGGATTTTATGTATTATATGTACGATGAAACTTCAACAACGCTGCTACGGTTATCTTTGACGGATAACAAAGCGAAGGCATCTGCCTTTGGCGGAGATAAGAGAGTCGTTAGCTTTGAAACCTATGGAGACTTTATTTATTTCATGGATGACACGGGGAAAATTTATCGTGCTGCATCTGCAGTTGCTAAGTCATCCGAAGTGACGCAAATCGCGGACATGGCAGACCCTGACTATCCTGCTTTCACCGTAGTGGATGGACGCATCTATTATAATGCGCTACGTAACGGTCGGACCACTTGGGTAGCCTCGAAGGCTGTAGATGGATCTGGAACGGTACAATGGGTTGCTGCCGGTGCAGTTGAAAGCTCCTATTATGTACGTTCGGACAGCGCAAATATTTATATGATGGTAAACATCAAGCCTACGGAGAAGAACTATTCAGTCGATTGCATGGTGCTCTACACGATTGCTAAGAAAGGCAATAAAGCGACAGCAGCTAACTTGAAGGCTCCGTTGGATGCGAATGCAGTCTTATCCGGTTCATGGGCAGGCAACGATTCCTATCTATATAATAAAGGCATCACGCTAGGCTCGGATGACAACTTCAACTATAGCAAGGGAAAAGGCTACCTACTTAAGAAAGACGGTAAAACCTTTGAACTAAGTAAGACGGGAATTTACGAAATTGCAAGTCTGGATGCTAATAAATTTGCATACGTAGATGCCAAGGACAAGGCTTCGGTTATTACGATAGCTAATAATAAAGTAACTAGCACCAAGGCGCTTTCCTTATCTAATGTAGGCTATGTTCGCAATATGATGAAGAACGGTAAAGTACAATCGACTGTTCTGTTCGCAGAGAGTGGCGCATTTGTACTGAATGCCAACCTGTCTCTGAAGAAAATGGTTGGAGTAGAGTGGGACCTTTGTCAGTATGAAGACGATATTGATGGAATCTTCTACGTGAATGCGGGTGATAATGGACGTCTGTACCGTATGACTGTAGATGGGAAAACGACAACTAAGCTGACGGATGAGAAGGTTTCTAGAATCGTTCTCATTACTAAAGCGAAATAATAGCAGCAGGGACACATCGGAAGCAGCAGATAGCGTAAAGCCCGGCAGACAAGAGGTCATCTCTTGCAGCCGGGCTTTGTTTGCATCAATGAAATGCAGTTGTTTTAATTTTTTACTTGTTGATATCTTTCAAGCTAGCTACAGCGTAGAGGCCTGAGAAGTGAACTCCGCCATCATTATCGACAGCAGCCCACACTTTACCGTTAGGAGTAACCGTGAGGCCTTCAAGCTTCTCGAACGGTGCGATCGTTGATTTAAGATCCAACACTTTTGTTTTTTTAACGACTGAACCCGCAATCGTAGAGGCTTCCGTCGTTTGACCGCTGAAAGGCTTAACATCCTTTAAGGTAAACGTATATACCGCTTTAAGCTTCGCGGCTCCGCCGATCAATTTGTCTCGCTCGATGACGGCGTACTTATCTTTGCCGAGGTTGACGATTTCGGATAATCCGATCCAATCGCTCTTCGTGTCTGTCTTCTCTAGAGGATACAGGAAGAAATCCCAAGCGCTTGTTTGCAAGTCATAGCGAGCGATGCGGGTATAGTTTACTCCGTCAACTTTGGCATCCTTCGCGTATTCGCGTTGAATCGGAGCTACGAGATAACGTCCATCAGAAGAAATTGTTACACCTTCAAAGCCATTATTACGAATAACTCCACCCTCTGCAGAATCAATATCTGCTGGCAGGGAAACTTTGCGGAGAACGTTACCTTTGCTATCAACCTGAATGAGTTGGTTAGCCATGTAATCTTTATCCTTGAATAATGCATTGCCCTCACTAGCTAACCAGAAGCCGGGTTGCTTGCCTTTGGCGATCGAGGTGTCCACGACGATGCCTTCCATGTCGATGTTAGCGAGCTTGCCATTTTCTTTAATTGCAACATGATGGGTTAGCTTTGCTTCGCCACCCTTCAGATCAAGCTTATAGATATAAGGCTCCATCGCTACATCCGGAACGGCATAGAGAATGTTGCTATTGTTAGCATCTGCAGCTAAACCGGATATTGCTGACCAGGATACACCTGGTTTAGCAACGATTGTTGGATGGTTCGCTGGAGCTTGATATTGGCCGGCAATCCCTTCGAAAATCGTAATTGTACCTGATGTTTCATCTGAGGTGAGGAATACGTTCTTCTGTGGAAGAGCGAGCAGTCCCTCAGGTCGAATGCCAGTAGGCAGAAGCTGTACGAGAGCGGGTGCCGCTGACTTCGTGATATCATACACGGCTACGAACGAGCCGCGCTCCGAGCCTACGAAGGCAAACTCTTTTTTACCGAAAATAGCCGTTTCCACACCTTCTACTTCAATTCCCTTTGCTTCCGAACGGGAATCCGCATAGTAGCCATATTCAGCTGCTTTCTGCTCAAGCGCACCTTTGTCTGTCCAGAGCAGCTTGCCAGCCGGACTCCATACGCTCCAGCCACGACCACCTGTGTAATCTAACTCACCTTCATCCGCCGTATACAGCGTTGTTCCAGCGGCATTCCATGCGATGGCATCAGACATTCTTGCTCCAGCATGCTCTTCCTTGCTCACATCTTCAGGATAAGAGCCAGTGAAAGCAATTTTTCCATCCTCAGTCAGATCGGCCTTTTGCTTAACGGGCTTGCCGGAGGAGAATAGGCTTGTGATTTTAGAGGTTTGAAGGTCAATAACTGCTACACCGTTGTTCTCTTGAAGCGTAACCGCCGCTTTACCATTACGAATGTCTACGAATTCCGGCTGTGGATCTTCCGGATAGAGAAGACCTTTGGCTTTCATTTGAGTAGCATTGAATTTAACGTCAGTGATCTTTGATTTACTAATATCGGATGTATTAATGCTCACGATTTGAACATATCCTGGTCCGCTGAGGTCCCCGTCCAAGCCGGGCTTCTCTTCATCTGTTCTTACCCCTTTATCATCCACGTACAAAGGCTCGTTCTCAATCGCGATAACAGCCGTATATTGACCTTTAAGTGTTGTGATCGCTATGGAATCGGGGTGATTACCGATGGCTAGCTCGCCTTTGATTTTCAATGTCTTCGTATCTATGGCAATCAGCTTGCCTGGTTTAATCTCAGGGACTTCTCCAACCTCACGCTTTGATGCGATGACGACTGCTAAAGCGGTCTTTCCATCCGGTGTGACCGTAACGCTAGTGGGTTCGCCTCCAACTTCAATCGCGCTAAGATGTTTAGGCTTAGCGGGGTTGGTCAGATCCACGACTCCAATGCTACCAAGCCCTGCGCTAGTATAGAATAATCGGTTACCATCTGGGGTTGCAGAAACAATCTCAGCAATTCCTCCACCAGGAACGACGAAGGTGGTAAGAGGGCGGAACGAGCCAACTTGTTTGGTCTTGGTGGCTGCAAAGCTACCTGTTGCGAATACGGTTGAAGCAATAAGCGAGACAGATAGAGCCGTGACGAGTTGTTTTCTCATGAATGTTCATTCCTCCAGGAATAGAATAATAATCTTAGTATCCGATATGAATATTAATAGGGTGTAAACAAACAAGACTAGTTATGTAAAGTGGGGGGATTTAGATGAATTAAGCTATAATCTGTCGGAGAAAATAAAAAAAGCACTGTCAGGGAGACAATAGCTTCGTCGTTTCTTGCTATGCGCAAATCCATAGGGCAGGCTTATTTGTTCTCATCGGACTCATCGAACGGTACTCGATCTTCTTCATAATACACGGTAACCTACACCTCCTTGTATTCCTAAGGATATAGAAGTAGGTTTATCCGGATGTATGATTTATGTAAAATCCACGTTAAACATTAGCAAATTATCGTTTTGTGTTAAACTATAAGGATTCAAGGGTGATTAGCAGATTAGCGACAACCCGGAAATAAATATACGGAGCTGTGACATGAGCAAAAATAAGGTTTGGAACAGAGGAAAACACAATGGACGGGGCTTACCCCCGCGTAAAGATAAAGAATTAAATCCTGTCTTACAGAGTACAGTGAGCGAGCAGCCGGTAGTCATAGACTCAACGCTTAACAGTGCCCCAACCCCGGCAAATACGGTGAAACGGATGAATAGAGATAATTGGGTCCAACGCGTCACTCCGACTAAACGACAAGATAAGAAGTAACCTTAGTCCTTCCTCCCTGCAATTCCATGCATGAGAATGTCTATGGTGCGATCTATTTCCTCTTCTTCATTGAAGGAGGAATCCGGGTTTAAGAACATATGGAACGTGATCATACCCAGGAGCATGCTAGCGGCAGAACGGTTAATGCGCCAAGGTGGGGCTTCAATAATTTGCCCTTGCTCCTGAAAATGCTTGATGACCCGTTCGAAACGTTGGACGACAACGTTTGTTAACAAGCTTTTTACCTGTTCCATGAGCTCCGGTTGAAAGGATACTTCGTGGAACAGGATTTTGATAAGCTTAAGGTTTTGGCGAACGAACTCCATTCTATCCCGGGCAACCGCTCGGTAGAAATCCTCGACCTTGTTATAGGGAAGATCTAGCACTTTGGCAAAATCGCGTAAAAGGAACGGGGCGACCATCTTGATCGCGATTGGTCCGGCTATGGATAGCAATAAATCCTTCTTCGTCTTATAGTGGCGGAAAATGGTGCCTTCCGCGACGCCTGCTTTTTGAGCGATTTCACTTGTAGATGTGGCTGCAAAGCCCTTCTCAGAGAAGATTTCGATCGCAGCCTCCAAAATTTTAGCTTGCTTATCGGTTTTCTTCTGGTCGTCCTCTCCGCTTAGGCGTATAAGATCCTCTAACCATTGTTCCTTCTGATCCAACTCCGACATTTGAGCATGTTCCCTTCTGTAGACATTTGGACAAAAGCAAGATGACTATATTTTTCGATGCTTACGCAACGCGAGTACGTTGGCTGCCATGAAGATGAGGGACAAGCCTAGTAAAACGTAAACATCAATCGCGATGGAGCCCCAGCCTTCCCCTCGGATCATCACGTTGCGAAGAGCGTCAGCGCCATATTTCAGTGGTGTGATATGGACAAGCCAGCGAAGCCAAGGAGAAATACTCTCGATGTTGAACAAGCCAGAGAAGAACACCTGCGGCACAATAACAATCGGAATGAACTGAATCATCTGGAATTCTGAGTTGGCGAAGGTGGATAGGAAGGTTCCGAAGCTGAGTGCGGTAAGGGACAATAAGAGCATGATCAGGAGTACATACCAGAAGGAGCCTACCATCAAGCTTCCCAATACCCCGATTGTATACCCCGCGATCAGAACCGCCTGCAAGCCAGTGAAAATACCGAAGCCCACCATGTATCCAACAACAATTTCCCAGCGACGTAACGGAGTGGCTAAAAGACGCTCCAGCGTTCCACTTGTACGCTCCTTTAAGAAGGAAACGCCAGCAATTAGGAATACGAAGAAGAAGGCAAATAAACCGATGAATACAGGGCCGAAGTTGTCGAAGGAAGACATATCAGCTGCACCATATAAATAGTCAAAAACGGGAGCGGGAGGTTGAGCAGCCTGACTTAGCGCAGGAGCTTGCTCTTGCATAATCTTCTGGACCAACATCATGACAGAGCGATTCCTGGCAGGGTCACTGCCTTCAAGCTTTACATGGGGAGTCGTCCCATCAAGCTGAATTATCGCATCTATTTCTTGATTAGCGAGAGCGGCTTCTGCTTCATCAACTGTGTCGTAGGTGGATACGATGGCGCCATTCGTGCTTAGACTTTGTGAAATGGCACTCGGAAGCTGCAGCGTGCCGAGCTTCGGTTGATAAGTGTCGCCATTAAATACTAGGTACATAAGGGACAAGACGATAATCGGCGCTACGATTAATAATGCAATGGATCTCTTGTCGCGAATGAATTGACGAATAATCCGGATGATCAGGGCTTGAATTCTCATGCGCGGACACCTCCGTAGTACAGGAATGCTCCTTCGATCGTAGCGCTACCGGTATCCTCTTTCAGTGCATCCGGAGTTCCGACGGCAATTAGGCTTCCCTCGCGCACCATGCCGAGACGGTGGCATTTGTCAGCTTCATCCATGACGTGAGTCGTGATGACGATCGTCGTTCCGTTGGCACTCAGATGATCAAATTCATCCCAAATTGATTTACGAAGTACGGGATCCATACCAACGGTGGGTTCATCAAGAATAAGCACTTCCGGTTCGTGAAGGAGTGCAATAGCGAGAGATAAGCGTCGCTTCATCCCACCTGAGAAATGGCCGACGGTGCGCTTAAGGTGACTTGTTAAGTTGACGAGCTCCATAACCTCATGTATTCTTTTTTTCAGCTTTTCCCGACGAAGGCCGAAGAGGGAGCCGAAAAACTCCAGGTTTTCTTTAGCGGATAACTCCATATATAAGGCATCCGATTGAGCCATGTAGCCGATGTGCTTCATCATCTCAAGCTTCGGCATCTGGGTGCCCATGACTTCGATTCTCCCGCTGGTCGCTTCATCAATGCCTGCTATCATTTTGACTAGCGTCGTCTTACCGGAGCCTGAGGGTCCAAGCAATCCGAAAATCTCATTGTTGTAGACATTAAGACTAACGCCATGGATAACCTCATTGCTCTTGAATGTGCGGTAAACATCATGAATCTGGATACAGGCTTCTGGTCCGGACATGGAGGTCGTTCACTCCCTCGATAAATAATGAGTGATTACTCACTTTGCTCATTTTTTATTATAAAACTTGGGAATTATTGCTGTCAATACTGTCATTCCCGTAGTATGATCAGTTAATAAAATATAAATCTCTTATTCTGATTTTATAGGAGAAACCTTTGCCCCTAATCTTGCGTCTTATTATGGTAATCCATAATTTTCATATTGACGGGGCAATAGCAAAATTGAAGGGGAGAATCTTATGAGAAAGTTAATCACCGTTTTAGCTGCATTCGTATTGCTATTTTCAGTCATCCAACAACCAAATGTGAAGGCTGCTTCGGTAATCCAAATAATTATTGATGGGCAAGTACTTCCGACTGATCAACCACCCGTTGAGATTTCAGGCCGTACTTTGGTGCCTCTGCGGGGGATCTTCGAAGCATTGAAAGCTAAGGTAGTATGGAATGAGAAGTTACAAACCATTACCGCAACCAGAGGGGATACCACGATTGTACTTAAACTGGGGTCTAAGACGGCAACGGTTAACAATAAGACGATTACACTGGATGTTCCTGCACGTACTATTAAATATAGGACAATGGTACCCGTTCGTTTCGTTAGTGAAGCGCTAGGGGACGATGTCAACTGGAACTCCAAAACCCAAACGGTAAATATCACAACGCTGGCAGGCCAAGGGGTTGGAGCAGCTGCTTCAGTCATTGCGACATCTATTGGTCAGAACGGCGATGGTCGAGATTTGAGAGTTAGCTTTACTCCACCGTCAAATCAAACTAACGTGAACAGTTACCGCATACTTGTTGTGAAAGAGGAGAACGCCTCCTCGTTTAATCTAGCCAAGGCTCAGATTGTAGGGGCTGCAAACTACACTACACTTGCCAATAATATGAGTACTACAACCCTTTCTACTCTGACTAAGGATGTAGACGGCGCGCTAATCCGTGCGAAGCAGGCGTATAGAGTATTCGTATTAACGGTAGGGAATGATCTTTATGCTCTGTCAGGCTCTTCCGCATCGGTTACTTTAAATGGTAGCCCGTCTGTGAATGCAGCAACGAATGTTACTATTAACGATAATAATGATTTTGGGGATGGCCGTGATCTTACGGTTAGCTTTACAAAAGCGTCCAACGACAGCAACATTACGGGTTATCGGGTAATGATTGTGAAAACAACGGATGCATCCAAGTTTGATTTGGCAGCAGCGAACGGGGTATCGAGCTCTTTCTATAATACGGTATCCAAAACGAGTGCTAGTACGCTGAGCTTTGTGTTTAATGCGAATTCTAAAGATACTTCTGGTGCGCTCATTAAGAACGGAGTGGCCTATACTGCTTTTGTACTGTCGTTAAGCAATAACACGGGGGCCTTGTCGAACGGTTTGTCGGCGGCTTCCGCATCGTTGTTACTGGCGACATCTGCTCAGGTTCCTTTTATCACGAACGTATCTGATATTAATAATTATGGCGATGGCCGCGATCTACAGGTTACCTTCAATAAATCGGCTGATGAGTCTCGTATTGGCTACTATCGAGTCTTTGTTGTGAGAGAGGCGGATTATAGCAGCTTCAACGTAACAGAGGCTAACAAGCTAACTTCGGATAAATATTTCGATATTTCCAAAACGGGAGCCAGCACCTATAGTCCGATCCTGACATCAAGCTCGAAAGACACCAAGGGCAATTACATCACAACTGGGGTTGCTTACCGAGTATTCGTTATGGGGGTTACTAATAACAGCGCAGCTTACGCAAGTGTGTTATCGGTTGCTTCTTCTAGTGTTTCATTAACGAATACAGGGGTTAACGCCGTAACGAATCTTGTCGTGAGCGACGTAACAGATTACAACAGTGCTCTAGACTTGAGAGTCGCGTTCACCAAAGCTACGAATGAGAACAATATTAGTCAGTATCGCGTCTTCGTCGTGAAGGAAGCGAATGCAAGTAGCTTTAGCTTGGCAACTGCTAGCGCTATCACGAATAGCAGCTATTATTATGTAATAGCTAAAACCGGGGGAAATATCATCCGTGAACTGTCCTCCAATACACTGGACGTGAATGGGGCAGCTATCCAGAATGGGGTAAGTTATCGCGTCTTTGTCCTCTCTGTTGGGACTGGAAACACTGCGGCCAATAATGCATTGTCTTCCCCATCTTTACCGATCACTCTCACCAATAGTGGGGTAACCGCAGCAACGAGTGTAGTGGGTACCGACGTTGCGGACAACAACAATGGCTTAGACTTAAACGTATCGTTCACGAAAGCTGCAAATGAGAGCAATATTGGCTCATATCGTATCTATGTCGTGAAGGATGCCTACGCGAATAACTTCACCTTGGCTGTTGCCAACTCAATCGCGAGCAACTACACCGTATGGAACAAGAACGGAGCAAACCATTCTAAACCGCTAGCAGCAGATTCGCGAGATATAGATGGTGTGCAGATTCAGAGCGGAGTTAGCTATCGGATATTCATTATGTCAGTCGGAATCGGAAGCTCTAATGGGACTAACGTATTGTCTGTTGCCTCCCCAGCCATTACGCTCGTCAATTCAGGAGTTGTAACGGCAGTGACAAATCTTAATGTTAGCGATACAGCTGATAATAATAACGGATCAGATCTACGAGTGAGCTTTACGAAGCCCGCTAACGAGATCAACATTACTCAGTATCGAGTATTTGTAGTCAAAGATGCCATTGCAGGTGCATTTAACTTGACAGCAGCGAGTGCGATTACTAACCCAGATTACTACACGGTTATAACGAAAACCGGAGGGGATATTAATACGCCATTGACAGCCGGATCGCGTGATACTAATGGCGAGCTCGTTAAGAATGGCGTTAGTTATCGCGTCTTTGTCCTATCCGTTGGAGGAGGGAGTGGATTCGGTACGAATGCATTATCTACCGTTTCCCCTCTTATCACTTTATCCACTACTAATGTTGCTGCAGTCACCAATGTCGCAGTTAGTGATAATGGACAGGGTTTGAAGGTCACATTTAACAAAGCCGCAGATGAGTCGAATATTCAGTACTATCGTGTTTCTGTGGTTCAAGATGTGTACGCGTCAAGTTATGATCCAGTCACGGCACTGAGCAATAGCTATTACGTGGATGTGCCTAAATCCGGATCGAATAATATTGATACGGTGATTGGGTTTAACATGCGAGACTCGCGCGGAGAACTCATTAAGAATGGAGTTAACTATTTCGTATTCGTGCTTTCGGTTGGCAATCCCGGTCTGACCAATGCGCTTTCTTCTCTTTCGAATATTGTTGTGCCGACGTCAGCACCAGCGATTGTTGGGGTGTCAGGTGCAACAACATTGCTGGGCGGAACGAATAACCAGTTCATCTCTTCTCGGCAACTAGAGGGGACATTGCCTAGCAGTTTCTTCCGGCGCTCGTGATGGAATTGAGCTGTAGCCGATAGTAACGTGAATGTAAAAGTGGTGGTGCAGAATTTTGCACCACCACTTTTTGCTTGCACTTTATTTGTTGTGTAACAGCTTGTGAGTAATAGCTGCTAATCCAGCGCCCGCAAGAGGGGCCACAATGAATACCCAGACCTGCGAGAGAGGGGTATCCCCAAGTAAGATTGCCGGAGCCAGACTTCTTGCCGGATTGACCGAGGTTCCGGTTAATGCAATGCCTAGAATATGTACGAATGCTAGGGTAAGTCCAATGACCAGACCCGCCACTCTACTGTTGCCCCCATCGGAGGTAACACCAAGAATGGTAGAAACGAAGACGAAGGTTAGGATAACTTCCACAATGAGTGCCATGAGGAGCGAGATGCCAATGCCGTAACCATCTCCGTACCCGTTGGCACCGAGATTAATGACAGCCGCTCCCGTTGAGTCAATAATGGCATACAGGATAGCTGCGCCTGCTAATCCGCCAGCCACCTGAGCAGCCACATAGAGGATGAAATCACTGCTGGAGATTTTACGTCTGATCCACATAGCGAAAGAAACAGCCGGGTTGATATGACATCCGGATATTGGGCCGATAAAATAAGCCATAGCCACAATAGACAAGCCGAAAGCTAAAGCAATCCCCAGGTTCCCTAGATTCCCTCCAGCAGTCGCAGCACTACCGCACCCGAACAATACGAGCACGAAGGTTCCGATAAACTCCGCAATTCCTTTTTTCCAAGAAGCACTCATACACATCCTCCATTTTCTAAGAAAATTTTAGTGAATAATTCTAGTTTATTCAAAGAAAATGATATATAGGACAAATGACCAATTTCTGAACAATGGAAGAAGAATGCTGGAGTAGACGCTAATTCCATTTATTTTGTTAAATTGTTTCCATTTTTTATTAAAAACCTCTTTAACCTGGAGTTACTCCATAGTTTATAATGAGGGGAAATTGACATATATGCTTGATGAGCCGCGAATCCAATAGAGTGCTGACAGAGGGGCTGGGGACAATTTCCTTAAGAAAAGTATTCGCCTCCATTCGAGGAGCCTTCCGCTTTACTAGCTCGGGGTTAACGTTAGGACAGAAATGGCGGCTCGCTCTTCCCGGGCCTGTCCTTTCTGTTGGAAGCGTTCTCATTCATAATGTGTTCATTAAATACTACACGGATATGATCGGTCTTAGTCCGAAGTATGTTGGTTGGGTGTACATTATTTATAATATTTGGAATGCGATTAACGATCCGATGATAGGTGTATGGATTGATAAGATGAGGCACCGTCCGGCACGTGGGAAATACGTCTACATCATGCGTGTGACGGTACCCTTTATGATCATTTCTTCTTTTCTCATGATGCTATCTAGTCCTTCTTGGGATCAGTGGCAGATATTCCTGCTGTATACGATAGAGTTATTTATCTACGATACGGCGGCAACTGCCTACAGTGTAGCCTATCAATCGTATACCTTGATTGCGGCGCCAACCAAAGAAGAACGTGTGGATGTCGGGATTATTCAAAACTATGTCTCCCAAGGGATGTCCTTTCTCGTAACGATGATTCCGACTCTACTGTTGGTTGGTGATGGGAAGCGAGAGGTAATTATTCCAGTATTCAGTGCCGTAATTTTGTTGGAAACGATATTCTTCACGCTGGCTCTGCGGGGGCTACGGGATGATGCGAAAATGTACGAAACACTTAACAACCAGCATCTGGATACGAAGGATATTTGGCGCGAATCCTGGCAGATCATTAAATCCCGCCCATTCCTTACCTATGTACTCTTTTCAGTTATCACGCTTGGTCCTATTGGATTTTACTTCACGCCCTATCTTTACTATATGGATGATGTGTTAAATACAAGTGGTCTCACAGCTACAATTGTCGATGTAAGCACTCATGTAACGGCTCTCGCTTTTTTGCCGGTTATGGGATATATCGTTAAAAAGTACGGCACAAAAACAAGTGTTTATTGGGGGGTAATCCCTGCAGTTGTTGGCTACGTTGGAATCTTCTTCGCCAACACTATCTGGACTGCGGCGGCTTCCTATATCTTGATCGTCTTCACGGTCAATTACATTAAAACTGCGGCATCACCAATGGGCGCGCTCATCATTGATGAGAATGAACGTATAACCGGCGTTAGGAAAACGGGGCTGTTCAATGGCTTATTCTCATTATTTATCGTTGCCTTCTCTAGCTTGCAGACAGTGGTCTTCATCAATGTCATCGGAGCTTTTGGCTACGATGGCCTTGCGGCTGCTCAGTCAGAATCCGCAATATTCGGTATTCGATTGGCCACGGGGCTGATCCCGCTTGCCGCAGTATTGATCGGTCTCATCCCGATAGCCTTTTATCCATTCGACAAGAAGAAAGAGGAAGAAATCTCTGCTTTCAGTAACTATGCCAGAAGGGGAGGCCCAATCTAGGTGAATGGTCGATGTTAAAACTAAAATTTACGATCGGTGAGGTATCCAACATTCTGAATATCCCGATAGACACACTTCGTTACTATGACAAAATCGGGCTGCTTTCCCCACACGATCGGGATGTGAACAAGTACCGCTATTATTTCCTTGAGCAGTTCGATTCCTTGATCACGATTCGAATGCTTAGGGCGATGGATGTTCCTATCGAACACATCCATGCGCTTCTCACAGACGATAGCTTGAGTGATATGCGCGAGCTGCTCTCAAGTAAGCAGAAAGAGATAGACAAGCAATTAACCTATTTGAAGCGTCTGTCTCAGAAGCTGGATTTCCTGAAGGATCAGTTTCAGCGCTTTGAAGACACCGCTGTCATTGAGCTTGTGAAGAGCAATCCGAGTTGGATTTTTCTTACCGACTCCGTCATGGAGAGCGTTGACAAGGGATTTGGGAGTAAAGTGCAGCTGCAGCTGCGTAAAATCGGAGCTCATCAAGAGTGGCTCGCTTTCTGCCACATCATATCGATTGTGTCACAGGAAAATCTTAATGCTGGCAATTATCATACCTATTTGAATAATGGCATTCTATCCACCTTCCCGATGGAGGAGGATACTGGCATATTTCAGAAGGTAGAGCCCTGCTTTTGTGCAAGAAAATGCGTCATTATAGGCCGGGATAGCTATACGGATTTAGACGATCATTACGAGCAAATGAAAGCATTCATCCATAAGCGTGGCCTCAAGATCGCAGGGAATTCCCTCGAAATCAATCTATATAATCAGTACAACAATCATTACATCGAAATCTACATTCCTGTAGAAGACATTGAAGGAGGATGAAGAGGATGCAAAAATTAACAGTCGATGGACAGCGCATTGTAAATGAGGATGGGGCTCAGGTTATTCTGAATGGCGTAAATGTAGTCTGCAAGGATAAGCTGAAAGGCTATGTGGATCCATGTGAGGAGAGTCTATTTACTTGGTTTCATGAGCAGGGCTTTAATGTTGTTCGTTTGGGTTTGATTTGGGATGGTGTAGAGCCGGAGCCGGGTGTTTATGATAACGACTATCTAAGGAAAATCAAACAGCAAATCATCTGGGCGGAGCAAAATGGGATGTACGTCTTTCTTGATATGCATCAGGATTTGTATAGCTCGCTATATAGTGATGGAGCTCCAGAGTGGGCAACCTTCTCCGATGGACTCCCTCATGTGGTCGGAAGTATATGGAGTGATGCCTATTTGGAAAGTCCGGCACTGAATCGTGCACTGGATCATTTCTGGGATAACGCACCTGCTATTGATGGCATAGGTTTGCAGGATCATTATGCAGCGATGTGGAAGCATGCGGCTCAGTTTTTTGCAGACTGTCCCAATATCATCGGTTACGACATGATGAACGAGCCCTACCCAGGATCAAGGGGGCAGGAGGTATTTGGCACCATTATCGCAGCCTACGCTCAAACTGTTATGGGAGCAACTGAGATTGACATGGAGCAGCTCTCTGCACTCTGGTTTGATGAAGAGAAAAAGCAAGAAATACTCGTGGGAATGGCGGATATGAGCATTTATCGAGTACTAGTGGAAAGTGCGAGGGAGGCTTCACAAGTATTCGAGCGTGAAGTTCTTGCCCCCTTCTTCAACAAAACAGCGGCAGCGATTCGCTCGGTTGCCCCGGACGGCTTTCTCATGCTAGAAACAAGCTATTTTGCGAATATGGGAGTAGAGTCCGGCTTGGAGCTTGTTCGGAATAGCGAGGGGGGAGTTGTACACAATCAGGTTTTCACCCCCCATGGCTATGATTTGGTCGTCGATACTGAGCATTACGAGATTTATAATCAGGATCGCGTTGACTTGATCTTTGCTAACCATCGTAAGGTACAGGAGCGGTTGAACGTCCCTGTCTTAATAGGAGAGTGGGGGGCATTTACAAATCATCCTGCAACCTTTGAGCTATCCAAAGGGGTTATTTCCATCTTTGAAAAGTACCTTTGGAGTAATACGTATTGGTGCTGGTGTGACGGTTTCAAGGAAACTCCTTACGCTAAGGTGCTGAACCGTGCATATCCACAGGTGACCGGGGGTGTGCTGGCCGGATATCATTATGACTATGATACGGACGTGCTAAAAGTAGACTACATCCCGTCTGGTGATGAGACCCTCATCTACCACCCCCGCGCGGCAACGCTCTCCAAGGAGGATGTTGTGGTTTCCGGTGCGGATTCTTATCAGGTAGAGCTGCGACCTTCTATCGATTCAGAGGGTGGCATCGTGGCGATCATTGCTTCACAATGCAAGGGAGAGATATCGGTTACGGTAGGGAAGTCTACGTTAACACTAGGATAACATCGATTTCCATGAGCTAGCTGGAGCGGGATTATTCATTGTTATCCGCAACATCCATAAGTAGAATCAAATCCTTGCTGATAGGGATAGATATTGTACGGATCCATACGTGCGTATCCAGATCCGCATATTTGGAAGACACCTTGGCTTCGATGCGTGAATCCTCATGAGAGATATGAGGGAGGAAATAAGGTCTCCAGCTCCAATCCGCTCTTCGGTACTCCAAGTCCACGCTCCACATTTCCGCGTGATCGCGATAATGGTTGGCTGATACTTGAATGCCGTTGCTCCGGCACAAATATACTCGAATGCAGGCTTTGTCTAAATGCGGTAACAAATAGGTGATCAATTCGTCAGCTAATTCAGAGCTCACAACGCCCCCTAATCCATTGGCGGGTAATGTCTCAGCTTTCTCAAGATGACCATGGATTCCGGAAGCTTGTACTGTATTGACGAGATGATTGCCCAGCTCCTGCCAGAGTAGAGTTGTGGCTTTCAAGTGTCGTCTGTGCTCACTAAGCTCCGCTTCGATGAGGATGGCGAAAGCATCCTTAGGCCGGAATTCGGGTTCCGCCTGAGCAAACAGAAAGCCTTGAACATATCTTGCCCCGATCTGAATGGCGCGCTTTAGGTCCTGACTTGTTTCTACGCCCTCAACAAGCAGAGAAGCTCCGATTTGCTCCGCCAAGGTGGAGAAGGAGCGCAGAACCCCGAGATACCCGCTGTGGTAGGCGCTTTTTTTCATCAGATGAATATCGATTTTCAGTAGGTTGGGTTGGATTTGAGCGATACGATCAAAATTGCTAAAGCCTGTTCCGATATCGTCAATGGCGATTTGGCAGCCAAGAGTTCTATAAAGGTTAATAATTTCGTTGAGCTCGGACATAGAGCCGCTGAACTCTTCCTCCGTAATCTCAATACATACCTTGCAAGGGCTAATTCCGTATTTCTCCAGCAACTGCATCGTATGAAGCTCGCCAGTGCGCTTATAGTGCTGGTAAATCCATGAGGGCTTTAAGTTGAGATAGATCATAGGGGGATCTGATAATGTGCTCAGCTTAGTTATGGCTTGCTCGCGTAATAGGCGATCAATGCGCACATGCTCATCGACGGGGACGGTTGGGTCCGAGAAGAAGGGGCCTAAGCTTGCGATGGTCTCGCCTATTAGCTGCCTGCCCAACGCCTCGTAACCTACAATATTACCGGTCTCTAGCGCGATTATCGGTTGATAATAGGCAAGCAGCTTCCCTGTCGGAGAAGAGGGATGAATGGTGTTGGTATCTGCTGGATTGCTCATGACGTTCCCCTTTGAATAACGATGATGTCATAAATTATAACATTAATAATCTGATTTGATTGTATAGGATGACGGTGGGGGAGGACAATGACATTTTTCATAAAAAAATATGTTAATGAAGATAACGTGGAGTGCGGGGGTTTATAAACGGAAAAAGAGGTTGTGAAGATTTCTGACGGATTTGGATTAAAAATGGAGCTGTCTCCATAGGGATCACACCCCTATGCAGACAGCTCCTGCTTTTACTAACGTCATATTTCGCCTTTGCAAAACGAACGTGATAAAATGTGGGATATGTGTAAAGGAAGTGACTATATGCCAAGTAAGAAAAAAATTCTAAGCTGGCTCTATTCCCTAGTAGGAGCTATTATTCTATCGTTAATTATTGGGATATTCGTCATTCAGCCTTATCGAGTGTCTGGTCACTCTATGGATCCAACCTTGCACGATAAAGAAAGAATATATGTATCTAAGCTATCCCATACCTTCTCCTATCTTCCGGATTACGAGGACATCGTAATTATTGATAGCCGGGTGGACCGTAAGCGTACGATCAAAGACGATATTTTGGAGAATCCTATCCTGCAGCTCGTAATGAATAAATCGAATAAAGCTTTCTATGTGAAGAGAGTAATCGGGAAACCAGGCGATGTGTTAGAGCTTAAGGATCATCAGATTTATCGCAATGGTGAGCGACTTGATGAGCCTTATATTAATGAGACGATGGAAGATTTCTTTACTGCAAAGTGGGTTGTACCAGACAATCACATCTTTGTCATGGGAGATAATCGCAATCATAGTGAGGACAGTAGAGTTATTGGGTTTATCCCCCTTAGTCATGTGTTGGGGGTAAAAATATCGCTCTTGTAGTAAAATAGAAGCATCCAACAACCCAGAGAGAGTAGTGTGTAATTATGTTCGCAGCAATAAACGACACCCGTATTTATTTCGATATAGAAGGCTCCGGATACGTTCCTGTTGGAGATAAGATGGTTAAGCGCCCAGTATTGTTCGCAATTCATGGGGGTCCGGGTAGCGATCATTCCGATTTCAAGCCATGGCTCACTCCTTTGACGGAACAGATGCAGATCGTATATTTGGATCAACGAAGCAATGGCCAATCGGACAGGGTAGATCCTGCAACTTGTACGCTAGAACAGCTTGCGGACGATATTGAAGCACTTCGGGTATATCTTGGTTTCAATAAGATCCATTTGCTCGGACACTCGTTCGGTGGGATGGTCGCTCAGGTATACGCAACGAGATACCCGGATTCATTGGAGAAGCTTCTGCTTATCTGTACAGCTCCAAGCTTCGAGTTCTACCCTGCTGCACTGGATTTCGCTAGTCGTGTTGCCACAGAGCAGCAGCTTAGCGTTATTCCTGAGTTGTTCGAGGGGCGTATCCAGGATGATGACCACTTATTCCGTTGGTGGGATGTTTGTTATCCACTCTACTTCCATGTGCAAGATGAAGAGGTCATGAGGGAAACGGGTAATCGGCCGATTGGGTCTCTTGAGGTCGCCAATTACACATTCAAGCACTTCATTCCATTGTATGACGTTCGTCAGAAGCTGTCGGCGGTACAAGCCCAGACATTAATCGTCGGGGCGCGATATGATTGGATTACTCCTGTTTCACAAGCAGAGGAAATTCACCGCTTATTGCCTCATTCAGAGTTGGCCTTATTCGAGAAAAGTGGTCATATGCCATTTATCGAAGAGCACGCTGATTTCATTAAGGTTATTCTAGGCTTCCTGGCGAAAGAGGCATTGTAAAATGGCAACGATAGCGGATTGGAACAATTGGAGAAGTCAGCGCCAGCAGTCGGTTGCTCAATTTCAAGGAGATCTCGCTCTCGTAGGGCTACATACGATCAACGAGCCAACAAGAGTAAAAGGTATCCCGGGTCTGTGGACACCTCTGAATGCAGGTTATCCGGGGTTAGTACTAACAGCATCTCCAGCAGACGGTATCCTTGTGGATGGACAACTGCTCGATGGCACAGCCAAGCTTGAGATCGATCGCACCCTTGTTCGATTCTCAGATACGCTGACAGCGGTAGCTACCGCGCAGCCTGGATCGGAGCATCTACTAGCGCTATATGATGCCAGCTCAGAAGCGATTGGTCGATATGAGTCAATCACGGCATATTCTTATAACCCGGAATGGGTCATCGAAGCAGAATTTGTGAGGAATGCGAATGATCAGCACCGGACCGTGGACTTCACACACAATTCCGATCGCGATGGGGTAGTGCGACAGCATCAATCACCAGGTGATATTCGTTTTGTTCGAGAGGGCCGTGCGTATGAGCTCAGTCCATTTGCTTCTGATGACTCGCTTATTATTGTCTTTGGAGATAAGACGAATGGTAAGGAAACCTACGGGATGGGAAGAATGGTATTGGTATCCCCTGAGATTGACGGTAAAGTCTTCGTCGACTTCAATCAATCCTTCTTGCCTCCGTGCGCTTTTTCCTATCATTTTAATTGCCCGCTACCCCCTGCCCACAATCGGCTGCCGTTCGAGGTTGCTGCTGGAGAGAAACAGGTTATACTTCGGGAATAAGTGCATGCACCATCCCCAATTTGGGGAATATATCAAGACCGGAAGCCTGATGATGCTACCGGTCTTTCGTTTTCTATTTCGACAAATTTCGTCATTTTTTTTAATGCATCCAATGAGGCGATCATGTATGATTAAAAGCGGTGCTTTATGTACCGCTATTGGGTCGTTTTTCCATATCCCATAAGGTTGACAAAGAAAACAAAAGACTTCATATTGAATGTTATCGATTAAATCATATAAGAATAATAGGAATTGATACAAGTGCTAATATTATTAGAGGAGTGTACACTATGAAAGCTAGAATCACATGGAAGAAAACCTACACATTCGTACTTGCTGCTGCACTACTAACTTTAACTGCTTGCAGTGGGTCTAACGACACTGCTAATTCGACAGGCTCAGCTAGCCCTTCCGTTAGCTCCAAGAAAGTCATCAATGTTGGGGTCACTTATTCCCCTAATGCATTGAATCCTCTGTCTCCGGTAGGGCAGGTATCCTCTTACGTATCGGGCTTAATGTTCTTGCCTCTCGTAGAGCTTGATGAAGATTTGAAGTTTAAGCCGATGCTGGCTGATTCCATAGAAACGGCTGACAACTCCACTTTTACAATTAAGCTGAATTCTAATGCCAAATGGACAGATGGTACTCCAGTAACTGCGGATGATGTTATTTATACGTTAAAGCTGATGAGTAACGTCAAGGTTGCCTCTGGATTTGCATATTTGTTCGGCATTCTAGAAGGCTTAGATGATTCTGGCTATTTGCCTGAGGGTACAGCGGATATATCCGGAGTTAAGAAGATCGATGAGCATACGGTAGAGATGAAGACAAAAGCGCCGACGACGTTAAATATTTTCCAAGATACAGTGGGTAGATATTTGCTCACGGTTCCACAGGCTGCGCTTAAGGATATTGCTCCAGAGGACATTAACAAAAGCGATTTTATGCAAAAGCCAACTCTAACGAATGGTCCATTCAAGCTTGTTAGCTACGATAGAGATCATTACGTTCAGATGGAAGCGAATAAGGATTTCTTCAAAGGCGCTCCTAAGCTTGAGCAATTGAATTTCAAGGTTCTGCAAGGAACGACAATCTCCGCACAGCTTCAAAGCGGTGAAATCGATATGAATATTCCTTCATTTGGCGTCATTCCAATTTCAGATTATGAGAAGATTAAAGGGCTTGATAGCTTAACTACGAATGACGGCCCTCCAATTGCAACTCAATTTATGTATATCAATGAGAAAACAGTGCCAGATGCTAAGCAAAGACAAGCGATCTCTTATGCGATTAACCGGGAGATGATTGTAGATAAGCTTCTTAAGGGCTCTGGTGAAATCGTTGATGGTTTCCTCTCTAGCTACAGTCCTTATCAGGATGCCAACGTGAAGCCAGTAGGTTATGATCCGGAGAAAGCGAAGAGCCTCCTGCAGGAATCGGGATGGGATGCTGGCAAAACGATTAATTTGTCCGTGTTATCGGGCGATAGCACATTAGAGCAAGCGGCTAATATTATGGCTGAGAATCTTAAAGCTGTTGGCGTTAAAGCGCAAATCCAAATGTTTGATTTAGGAACGCTCATTGATAAGCTTGTTAAAATGGAATATGACCTTGGCATTCTAACAGTATCTCTGTCCCCAGTTAATCCGTTGCCGGATATTGCTTACTTCTTGAACGAAGGTAATCCTAACGGGTATAAGAATGCGGAGATCGAGACGCTGTTAGCGGCTTTGCAATCTGAAACAGACGAAACTAAGATTAAAGAGAACTATAGTAAGCTTCAGCAAATCGTCGCGCAAGATGTACCGATGCCTTCTATTTATGCAACTAAAGCATTGGGAGCTATTAACAATAAGGTTATAGGCGCTAAGCCGAAGGACTTTGGTATGTTCATTAACGTCTCTGAATGGGATGTAAAATAGTCAGTTAAGCAGCATTAAGGTATCCGATCAATAAGGTGGTGATAGGGATGGAGTCATTGCTCGCCGTCAGCCACTTGCAAACGGCTTTTGACACAGATCAAGGGAAAGTCATTAGCGTTGATGATGTTAGCTTTAGCTTGAAGCCTGGGGAAACCTTAGCCATTGTTGGGGAATCGGGAAGCGGGAAGAGTGTTACGGCGTTGTCGATTATGCGACTGCTCGGAAGAGGGAGTCACACGGACAAGGGTCAAATTCTGCTAGAGGGTACCGATATTCTTAAGCTGGAAGAGAAGCAGATGAGGGACGTTCGTGGGAATCAAATTTCTATGGTATTCCAAGAGCCGATGACATCCCTCAATCCTGTCTTCACGATAGGGTACCAGATGTGCGAGGCGATTAAGCTACATTTGAATCAAGGCAACAAAGAAGCCCGTGCAAGTGCGATTACAATGTTAAGAAAAGTAGGCTTACCAAGGCCTGAAGAGATGATGGATGAATACCCCTTCGCTTTATCTGGGGGGATGAGACAAAGGGTCATGATTGCGATGGCCCTTTCTTGCAAGCCAAAGGTGCTCATCGCCGATGAGCCAACAACGGCGCTCGATGTAACCGTTCAAGCTCAGATCATGCGACTTATGAAGGAGCTGTGTGAGGAAGCGGGCACAGCGATCTTATTAATAACTCACGATCTAGGCGTTGTTGCAGAAATGGCGGATCGTGTGCTTGTTATGTACGCGGGCCAGGTTGTCGAAGAAGCAGATGTATACACGCTTTTCGATTATCCGAAGCATCCCTATACGCGTGGTTTATTAAAGTCGATTCCGCGCTTGGACGCAGCCGAAGGGGAGCAGCTGGAGTCCATTCCGGGTGCAGTGCCGACGAGATACCAGTCGATGAAGGGCTGCAGATTCTATAATCGCTGCTACTTAGCAACCGAGCATTGTAGAGATCATCTTCCTCCTCTGGAGGATAAAGAGGCGGGTCAACTTGCACGTTGCTGGGAAGTTGGAAGAACAGGGGAAAGAGTTGGGGAGGAAGCACATGAATAGCCATAATAACGTTGAATCCTCGCCCCCATTGCTGACTCTGGATCACTTGAAGAAATATTACCCCATCCGCAAAGGTATTCTCAATCGAATCGTGGATAACGTGAAAGCCGTGGATGGTGTGAATTTAAGCATATTCCCTGGAGAAACCCTCGGCCTTGTCGGTGAGTCGGGCTGCGGTAAGTCTACTATCGGTAGGTCCATCGTAGGCTTGGAGAAACCGACGGAAGGGCGTATCTTATTCGATGGGAAAGATATCGCAGGATTGTCCACGGGAGAAATGATCAGCTTGAGATCCCAGCTGCAGATTGTTTTTCAGGATCCTTATTCGTCCTTGAATCCTCGGAAGCGAGTGTCGGAGCTCCTTGCCGAGCCTCTTAAAGTTCATCGGATCGTTCCGGATAAGGACGTATCCAAGGAAGTGGATAGGCTGCTGGATATCGTAGGGCTGCCTAAGAACAGTAGGAATCGATTCCCTCACGAATTTTCTGGCGGACAGAGGCAGAGAATAGGAATAGCTAGAGCTCTGTCCTTAAAGCCGAGACTCATTGTCTGCGACGAGCCCGTATCGGCTTTGGATGTGTCTATCCAAGCGCAGGTGCTTAATCTATTGAAGGATCTGCAGAAGGAATTTAATCTAACCTATCTATTCATCGCTCATGGTCTTGGGGCGGTGAGATATATAAGCGACAGGATCGCGGTCATGTATCTCGGGAAAATCGTAGAGATCGGGACGACCAAGGAAATATTCGAGAATCCTCAACATCCCTATACGAGGGCGTTGCTGGACGCTTTCCCGGTTACGAATCCTCGCTTGAGGAATCGCAAGAAAACCGTATTACAGGGAGATGTTCCAAGCCCGGTCAATCCTCCGATGGGCTGCCGGTTTCATACGCGGTGCCCGCAGGCGCGAGCGGAATGCCAGGAGCGGGAGCCGGAGTTAGTAGGAGACGGCCTTCACTCGGTTGCTTGTTATTTTCCCAACGAATAAGAACCGAGGTGTAATTAATGTTTAATTATGTGATGCGCCGGATATTGATTGCCCTCCCGGTATTGTTCGGTGTAACGATTATTAATTTCATTATTATGAGGATGGCGCCGGGCAACCCTGTGGACATGCTTGTTAACCCGAAGCTTCCGGCTGCTGCGCTGGAGGCCAAGAAAATCGAGCTAGGGCTTAATGCGCCGGCTTACGAGCAATATTGGAATTGGCTTACGAATGTTTTTCAGGGTAATTTGGGGTACTCGATGATCACCTATCAGTCTGTTGGGAAAATGATAGGGGAGCATATGGGGCCAACGTTGCTGCTTATGGGTATTTCGTTAATATTAGGTATTTTGATTGCGATTCCTCTAGGTGTACTTAGTGCGACTAAGCAATATTCCAAATTGGATTATTTTGCAGTGACAGGATCATTTTTAGGGATATCGATTCCGAATTTCTTTCTAGCTCTAGGGCTTATATACGTATTCTCGCTCCATTATAAGATTCTGCCTTCTGGAGGAATGACTGAATTGGGTGGAAGTGGCGGCTTCATGGACGTGCTCGTGCATCTCATTTTGCCGGTCATCGTACTTACCGCTAACGTAGCGGGGCGCAATATCCGGTATGTCCGATCTAGCATGCTGGAAATTATGGGGCAAGATTATTTACGGACGGCTCGTGCCAAAGGATTGCGGGAGTTTCTCGTTGTGAACAAGCATGCGATGAGGAATGCATTAATTCCAATCGTTACGGTTCTGGGGATGGAAATTCCAATCCTGTTCGGCGGTGCCGTCGTCATAGAGCAGATCTTCTCATGGCCAGGAATCGGGCAAATGACGATGTCGGCTATCCTAAGTCGTGATTATTCCATGATCATGGGGCTCAATCTAGTAGCGGCGTGCATCGTTATTGCGGCCAATTTGATTACGGATATCGCTTATGCCCTGGTTGATCCGAGAATTAAAAATAGTTACCAGGGAGCGGCGGCCAAATGAATCTGGATAAGAACAGCAATGCAGGTCAAGATGAGCCGCTAATCGAATGGGATGCTGGGTCAAGCTTGGAAGGGGAAACAAGCTCTAGCAAACTATTCATACGTCGATTTAAGAAGCATAAGCTGGCTGTTATAGGGATTTTCGTTATAAGTATTCTTGCGCTATGTGCACTATTCGCGCCTTGGCTTGTACCGTACAACCCGAATACAATTACGGATAGCTTTAGTTCTGCTCCATCCTCGCAGCATCTATTAGGTACGGATCAGATCGGCAGGGATCAGCTATCTCGCTTGATCTATGCGGCAAGGATTTCCTTGTCTGTTGGGATTGGAGCGATACTCATTTCAGCGGTTATCGGGACCATTCTGGGGCTCGTGTCCGGTTATTATGGAGGCTGGATAGATAGCATTATCATGCGTGTCACCGATGTATTCATGTCGTTTCCGTACATTATGCTTATCCTTGTCGTCGCTAGTATTGTCGGTCCCGGATTAACGAACATTATTCTGATATTAGGCTTTCTGGGCTGGCCAAGCGTAGCTCGGCTGGTGCGGGGGAACGTTCTGTCCATTAAGGAAACGGATTATGTGAAGGCTAGCGTTGTTCTGGGCTTTAGGACGCCGAGAATACTGTTCATGCACATTCTGCCGAACACAATAGCGCCGATCTTGATCTATGCGACCTCGGGGGTTGCAGGAGCGATTCTGGATGAAGCTGCACTAAGCTTTCTCGGTCTAGGCGTGCAGCCACCTACCCCAAGCTGGGGCAATATGTTGGCAAGCGCTCAGTCTCTCACTGTACTTACCTCGCAGCCATGGCTATGGGTTCCACCAGGCGTTATGATTATCCTATGTGTCTTATCCATCAATTTTATCGGTGATGCGCTGCGTGATGCGCTGGATCCTAAAAATAAAAAATAAATCGTGTACGTTAAAGCCCTGCTCAAATCTAGAGCGGGGCTTTTTGTGGTAGGCTTTAATGAGAAGTAGGTAAAGGTAAGGGGAGAGGATTCCAGTGCGAGCCAGAGTACCCTATTTGATAGCAGTGATTATCTCAGTCATTTTGGGAATGAGTTCAAGAGTTTATGCTGATCATCTACCCGACCTTGTTGCCAATCATTTTGGTGATGCATTATGGGCTAGTATGATTTATATTGGCGTTCGCTTGTTGTTTGTTAATCGGAGTTTTTTCTGGGCTGCTGGGGTCAGTTTGATATTTTGCTATGGGATTGAATTCAGCCAGCTGTACCAGGCAGATTGGATCAATGGGATTAGAAATACTTTTCTAGGCGGATTAGTGCTAGGGAAGGGTTTTGTGATGGTCGATCTAATCAGGTATTTAGTTGGGATTGCGGCTTCGCTAGGGTTAGATCTATTGAATCGTAAATATAGTGATCAGCGGATGTGACGCTTGGTCTGCAACATTCAGAATGGGTTTAGAATCTTCCTTATACTAGAGGGAGCTAAAGTACGAGCGAGAAAAATGCCTGTTGAGACTCGACTCTCAGCAGGCTTTTCTATCGTGTAACATTGATTAGTTCTGCTATAATTCGAATAATGAATGGAAGGATATAGGGGATGTCGAGGAGCCTGATGATGGATAAGCGAAGGAGAAGAGTAAGTTTAATCATGATGGCTGTTTTGCTGTTGACTGTCCTCATGTTTATTCTGTCGGAATCCGCTTCTAAAGATAGGGTACGTGCAAATCATGGCGTCATTGACCTTAGGGATTGGGATTTTGGAAGCGAAGGCACCGTGCGCTTGGATGGGGAATGGGAGTTTTATCGGAATCAGCTACTTACTCCCGATGATTTCGCAACTGCGAGTGTAGGGCTTTCCGCGGATGCTCCTTCGGAGGCCGGTAAGGAAATCGCCAAGGATATCGTTCAGGTTCCCGGGAGCTGGAACGGATATTTGTTTAGCGGGAATCCCGATAAAGGGATTGGTTATGGGACATATCGATTGAATATAGAGCTACCGACGCAATCCGATGGGATTTATGGAGTGAAAACTTCGAATATTCGGATGTCCAATCGAATTTATATGAACGGTCTGGAGATTGGTTCTAGTGGTGTACCTGCTGCTCTTCAATCTGAAAGTGTGCAGGATAACGTGCCTTTCGTTGGGTTTACTCCCGTGAAGGGCAATTCGGTTGAATTGATCGTGCAAGTCGCTAATTACAGCTATTCTACGGGAGGTATTATTTATTCGATAGCGTTCGGGGACCAGAAGTCGGTATTAAACAGTCGGGAGCTAGCATTATTTACGGACTCGCTGTCGGTGGCGGGTTTATTAATTCCGGGAATATTCGGTTTACTGCTCTATACATTGCGGAAGCAAGAGAAGGGCTTGCTCTTCCTGGGATTATTCTGCTTTGCGTGCTTGATGTTTATGCTGGTGCAAGGGGAGAAGCTAATCACACTAATAATACCCGGAATTCCCTATTGGCTAATGCTTAAGATTCAGCCTGTTTCTTCGACGCTAGTCTACTATTTTCTGGTGCGCTCGGTGGCAGAAACAAATCCGGGAGTTGTTCATAAGTATATTGTACGATTGTTGACGTGGTGTACAGGGGGATTTATTTTCCTTGCTATAGTCATGCCTTCATTATTTATTTCAAAATGGGAAGTATTGATTCTCATCAATGGATTGGTGGTAGTTGGCTATTCCATTTATTTGATGCTTAAAGGGAAGCGTTTTGATTCTATTACGGATCTCTATTGGTTATTGAGTGCACAAAGTATTTTTATGATGATCATCATTTATTTGTTGTATGTATTCGGAATTTGGTCAGGGCTTCACCTCATCACTTATGAGATGATTATTTTCTTCATCACTCAATCTGCATTATTCGCTAATCGGTTCACCTCGTCGGCGAAGGATGTAGAGAAGCTATCCGAAAAGCTCTTGACGCTGGATGGGCTAAAGAACGAGTTCATGGCCAATACCTCTCACGAGCTACGGACGCCACTACACGGTATGATTAACATCGCTGAATCCATGCTTGAAGGCGCAGTTGGCCCGCTCAATAATGATAAACAAGCTCAGCATCTCTCGATGATCATCACCACGGGTAAGCAATTGACGGTGATCATTAACGATATTCTTGAATTTGCCGAGCTACGTAATGGCATACCAAAGCTAGAAAAGCGGGCTGTTTATATTCAACCGGTTGTCCATGCAGTCGCCGAGGTCATGGAGCACCTGCTGATCGATAAGAAGGTCCGCCTTGTACAGCGGCTACCTGCGACCCTCCCTTTGCTGAACGCGGATGAGGATCGTTTACGGCAGATCCTCTATAATTTGCTCGGGAACGCGATTAAGGCGACATTTCATGGAGAAATCGTAATCTCGGCGAAGGAGCAGGATGGCTTTGTGACGGTAGAAGTAGCAGATACAGGTATTGGAATGTCTGCTGAACGTCTGTCTGCAATATTCCAATCTCGTAATGGGAAGACATCAGGTCGCGTCTTCAATAGTTCTGGGCTTGGGCTGCGCATCACGAAACAATTGGTTGAACTAGGCGGTGGGGCGATCTGGGCCGAATCGGTCGAAGGTCGAGGGACATCGTTCTTCTTCACGGTACCGTGTGCTGAAGGGGCTGAAGCATCTATTCCATTAGGTATACAGGAAATAGCAGCAGCATACTTACCAGAAGGGTCAATTCCCCTTAAGAAATCAAGACCACCAGAAGGGCATGTCGAGTTGGAATTCCGGGTGCTAATCGTGGATGATGACCCAGTGAATCTTCAGGTGCTTCTTCATTTGTTGTCTATGGAAAGATGCGAGGTCGTTGCAGTTAGCAGTGCAGTCGAAGCTCTGACGGAAGTTATGGCCCAAGGGTTGAGCTACGATCTAGTCATCACGGATTGGATGATGCCGAACATGTCGGGAATTGAGCTGTGTAGAAGGATTAGGGAGAGGTTTATGCTCTCTGAGCTTCCGGTTCTACTGTTAACAGCAAAGAGCAAGCCTGAAGATATTCAAATTGGGTTTGAAGCGGGAGCTAACGACTATATTAGCAAGCCTGTCGATGCAGGTGAACTGCGAGCACGAGTCAGGACTTTACTGGAATTAAGGCGATCCGTTAAGCTGGCGGTGCAGTCAGAAATGGCATTTTTGCAAGCGCAGATTAAACCCCATTTTCTATACAATGCCTTGAATACCATTATTGCGGTCTGTCCGGTAGATCCTTATAAAGCTATGGATTTGCTCATTGAGCTAAGTCAGTTTTTGCGAAGCAGCTTCGACTTCCATAACCGGGACAAGCTGACGACGATCGGAAGAGAGCTGGAGCTGGTTAAATCCTACTTAACGTTGGAGAAAGCCAGATTCGAAGAACGTCTGCACATAGAATTCGAAGTCAACTGCGATCTGTGGGTGCGTATCCCTCCTTTGACAATTCAACCGATTATCGAGAATGCAGTTAATCATGGGGTGATGAAGAAGGAAGACGGGGGTACGGTAAAGCTAAGCATTGCAGAAGAAGATGGTCGTATCGTAGTGAGGGTTGAAGATGATGGTGTTGGGTTCTCGGATCAGAGACTGATCGAGGTGTTATCGGACAAAGGAACGGGAAGAGTGGGGTTGAGCAATATTCATCGACGGTTATTAAACCTCTACGGCAGCGGATTGGTTATAGGCAATAGGTTAGAGCAAGGAGCCACGGTTAGCTTCAAGGTGCCTGTAGACTCTTCTAAGCCAGTGGCAGACGCCTATACAATGGAGAGTGATTCAGATGAGAGCGATACTTATTGATGATGAGAAGCCGGCATTAGCGCAAATCGAATGGCTGGTCGAACGAGATGGTCGGTTGGGGATAGCGGCGAAGTTCACATCCGCGAGGGAAGGGATCAAGTATCTGGAGACGCAGAAGGTAGATATCGTATTTCTGGACATCGAGATGCCCGGAGTGAATGGCCTAGAAGCGGCAGAGTATATTCAACAGATTGATCCGGAAATCTGCATTGTTTATATTACCGCGTACTCCGAGTATGCGATTGAAGCGTTCGACCTGAATGCGCTAGATTACTTACTCAAGCCTGTTCATCCTGAACGATTTAAGAAGACGATAACGCGAATTCTAGATCATACGAGCAGGATTCGTGTAGAGACGGAAGCTCCTATGCGACAGCCTCGTCTAACCACCTTCAAGCGCTTAGCGATTCACGATGAAGTAACGTCGAATACTTCCCTGAAGCAGTTGCGGGCATTACGTACGCTTAAAGCACAGGAGCTGTTCGCCTATCTTATCCATAACAAAGACAAGTGGATCCCTAAGGATCAACTGTTAGAGACGCTGTGGCCAGGTGGAGTTTATGAGAAGATCATGGCGCTCCTGCACACTTCTATTTATCAGATCCGCAAGCTGCTTAAGGAGTGGAACGTAAAGGTCGCCATTGAGTTCGCATTAGACAGCTATCGGTTAACGGGGGGCAACCTAATCGTGGACAGAGAGCTGTTCGAGCGCGAAACGGTTGTCATAACGGTTGAGTCGGAAGTGCAGAGAGAGGTGGCATTGCGAACGCTAGGCGTATACACGGGGGACTATTTGGAGGAGCATGATTATGAATGGGCCCAGCCTCGAAGAGATGAGCTCAGACGGAGGTATACAAGACTAACGCGACAAGTCGCAAAATATGAAGCGGGGACGGGTCGAGAAGCGGATGCTATCAATCGGTTAATTGCTCTTCAGCAGCAAGAGCCGTACTCTGACGAGATCTGCCTTCTAATATTGAGGATTCATGAACAGATGGAGGATTTCGATGCGCTCTTCGCCTACTATGAACAATTCGTGAGCTTGCTGCGTGATGATCTTAACGATGAACCGGGTCTATCGACGAAGCGCTACATCGAGGAAATGGTAGATCAACGCAATAGCCGGAAATCCCTATAAGGGATCCGGCTTAGTCACGGTTTTATCTTGTATATATCGTCTCCTATTTTTTATCCCTAAACCTCAATATCCAGAATGACAGGACAATGATCGCTCCCCCTAATGTCGCAGTCAATCATCGCATCGACGATTGCGGGTGCTAATTTCTCGGAGGCAAGAAAATAGTCAATTCTCCATCCGACATTACGCTCTCTCACACCGGGCATGTTAGACCACCAGGAAAAGACGTCCGTCCGCTCGGGGTAAAGGTGCCGGAAAGTGTCAATGAATCCAGCGTCCAGTAATCGAGTCATTTTCTCTCTCTCTTCTTCAGTAAAGCCGGAGTTTCCGCGATTCGCTTTCGCATTCTTGATGTCGATCTCTTGATGGGCCACGTTAAGGTCGCCGCATACGATCACGGGCTTAAGCTTGTCCAGCTCCTGAAGATATCCGCGGAACCGATCCTCCCACTCCAACCGATACTCTAGCCTAGACAGGTCTCTTTTCGCATTAGGGGTATATACAGTCACCAAATAGAAGCTTTCGAATTCAAGCGTAAGGATTCTCCCCTCGGGCTCTTCATTTTCCTCCATACCATACCTCACTGATAGGGGCTTCATTCTCGTGATGACCGCTGTGCCAGAATAGCCTTTCTTCACGGCATAATTCCAGTATTGCGCATACTCTTCACCGTACTCGAGGCAAATTTGCCCCTCTTGAAGCTTAGTCTCCTGAACACAGAAAATATCAGCGTTGATCTGCTTGAAATAATCGTTAAATCCCTTATTCACACAGGCCCGCAGGCCATTCACATTCCAGGATACCAGTCTCATCTTGATCTATCTCCTTACGCATTCATTTATATTTCACTACTCACAATGTAACACATACCACCAGTCATTCTACAGGCAGATAGCCTTATTGTTTTTTGGCAAAAAACTGCTATCCTTAAAGAGGGTTCTGAGTGCAAAATTGTGATCAGTTTAATATTCCATTTATGGGATAGACTTACATTGCGGTAAGTGCCCGGGAAGCGATATGCTAGGAATATCTTTTACTACATTTAATAGGAATAGATGACATATGACAATTGGTTTTTTTGACTCGGGAATTGGTGGTCTTACTGTGCTAGAAGAATCGCTGCGGCGGCTTCCTGCACAGGATTACCTCTATATGGCGGATACGCTTCACGTCCCCTATGGAACTAAACCGCAAGAAGATGTGAAATCCTATATTCTAGAAACCGTCGAAATGATGATGGCAGAAGGCCTCGAAGCATTGGTCGTGGCGTGTAATACAGCGACTAGTATTGCGGTGTCTGAGCTTCGGGAACGCTATGCGCTTCCGATCGTTGGGATGGAGCCAGCCGTTAAGCCGGCTGTAGAGATGAACCGTGCAACCGGGAAAAGGGTGCTTGTGTTCGCTACGCCTCTAACCCTGCAAATGCCGAAGTATTATGCACTCGTCTCTCGTGTGGATGATGGAGGGATCGTGGATTCGCTGCCTCTGCCGGAGCTTGTCCATTATTGTGAAGACTTGCAGTTTGATGAACGCATTATGAGTGATTACTTCCGTGATAAGCTGTCAGGCTATAATCTCAATGAATATGGTATCGTCGTGTTGGGTTGCACGCATTATCCATTTTACACGAACATTCTACGCCAAATATTGCCTTCGCACATTCAGATCGTTAACGGCAATGCCGGAACGATTCGTAGGCTGTCTGCTTTGCTTAGTCGTTATGGTGTTGCAGGGGGCAGAGGGAGTGGCAAGGTGAAATTCATGTGCTCTAGTGGTGATCCTGCCTATATTGATAAGATGCGTAAGGCATTGGACTTTCTTTACGAGAGTAATTCCTAATTTGAAAGGCCGCGAATCTCCTTCTCTGGAGTTTTCACGGCCTTTCGGTGTTCTTATCGCAGCTCACATTTTGGATCGTTAGGCGGTATGTACGCCAGCCAAGTAACGGGATTCTAGCTGGTCCGAGGGCATGGGGCGAGCAGTTAAGTAGCCTTGAATGATATCGCAATTCATATGACGAAGATAATCTAACTGCTCAGGTGTCTCAACACCCTCCGCAATAACCTTAATATCCATGCCATGGGCCATTTCGATGATCGCTTTTGTAATGACGGCGCTCTTCGTATCGGTTGTCAGCTCTTGAACAAAGCTTTTGTCTATCTTGAGGATATCAATGGGGAACTGCTTGATATAGCCAAGGGCAGAGTAACCTTTGCCGAAATCGTCTATCGCGATTTGGAAGCCAATCGATTTTAATTTATGTAGGACAGGCAACACGGATTCAATATCATTCATGCTGCTGCTTTCCGTGATCTCGAACATAATTTGCTGAGGTTTACATGAAGTGCTGTTTACAATTTCACTAATGGATGAAGCGAGGTCCGGTGTCATAAACTGCCTAGCGGATAAATTAACTGCGATTGGCGGCACGGTATAGCCATTGGACAACCAAGTATTGATCTGGGTGCAAACCTCTTTCAATACCCATTTGCCAATATCCATAATGATCCCTGTATCTTCCGCAATAGGAATGAATTCTCCTGGCGACACCTGACCTAACGTTGGATGATTCCAACGGATGAGCGCCTCCATTCCCTCCATGAAACCCGTCTTTGCATTCACCTGAGGTTGATAGTAAAGCTGGAACTGATCCTTGGGGATAGCCCATCTTAACTCGTTCTCCAAATCTAGCTTGCGCATAAAGGTATTAATAATACCAGAGTTGAACAATTGGTATCCACCGTTTTGGATTTTTGCTTCGTACATGGCGAGATCAGCATGCTTAACTAAAGTTTCGAAATCGCTGCCATGCGTGGGATATATGGATATTCCGATGCTGGCGTTGAGGTATAGCTCATTTTCCCCAACTAAAAAAGGTTTCTTAATGTGGGAAATGAGTTGATCCGCGATGGACATCGCTACCTCGGGTTCATGCCGATCTTGCAGGATGACAATAAATTCGTCTCCGCCTAATCGAGAGACGATATCGTTCTCGGACAAGACAGAGCTTAAACGCCCTGCAACCTGTTGAAGAAGCTTGTCCCCAATGTTATGTCCTAAGGAATCGTTAACATTCTTAAATCGATCCAGATCGATAAAGAAAACAGCGAGCTTGTGATTTTGTCGGGCAGCTCTCGTTGTTGCCTCATCCACTAGCTCTTTTAACAAAGTACGGTTAGGCAAACCCGTCAAGGTGTCATAGTGGGCTAAATGCTTTAGATGCTCTTCGGACTGCTTACGCTCTGTAATATCGGTGAACATACCTAAGTAGTTCGTGATATGACCTTCATCATCTCGCAAGGTCGATATGGATAGCCATTCGGCGTAAAGCTCTCCGTTTTTCCTTTTGTTCCAGATTTCCCCTTGCCAGAAGCCGATGGTATGTATTCTTTCCCACATCTTAATATAGAAATGTTTGCTCTGAATGCCGGAATGCAACAAACGAGGCGTATGTCCGATCGCTTCTTCCTCTGTATATCCCGTCATCGTTGTAAAGGCACGGTTAACGGAAAGGATCTGGAGCTGCTTATCTGTAATCATGATTCCTTCGCTGGCATTGCTAAACACCTGTGCGTGAAGCCTAAGCTTAGAGAGGGTGAGCTTACGCTTGGTCGAGTCAGAGAACATGGCCACAAAATGGGTCACGTCTCCGTTCTCATCCTTGACCGAGCTGATGGAGAGCCATTCGGGAAAAATCTCTCCATCCTTTCTACGGTTCCAAATCTCCCCTTGCCATCGACCATCCTTGTGGATGGATGCCCACATGCTTACGTAAAATCCAGGATCCTGCATATTTGATTTCAGAATGCTCGGTGTAAACCCAATGACCTCGGATTCTTCGAATCCAGTTATATCCGTAAAAGCTGGGTTTACGCTCACGATCTTGGAGTAACAATCCGTAATCATAATGGCTTCTTGCGAATCGTGGAGTATTCTGGCATAAGGTAAAGCCAGATCTTCCGATGTTTGCATATGCTTAAGGGAATCTGGTTGTCGATTCATGTAAGAACCCCTCTCAGTTACTTGAACGTTTCGTCCTTTGTCAGAGTGTTATGCCTACCGCAACGATATGCTCTTTAAGGTTTTCGTGAATGCCCGTGAATCGTACGTCGATATTGAAATCAGCAGCTAATCTTTGAACAGCCATTAATAGCCCAAGTCCTGCACTGTCCATTTCTGTGACTGCACTAAGGTGTAAGGTGATAGGGACAACACAATTTTGTATACGAGGGAACAATTGCTGACGAATCGAAGTCGCTTCCTGTACTCCGATTTTACCGGTAAGAACGAAGACGTCAACGCATTGGTCGCTCTTGCTGATTTCCAAGCACATACACGGACCTCCCCTGAATGGAGCAGATATACTATCTATACTGTGTAATGATTGATTTATCTGTGACATTAGTCACAGATGTATGTCCCTATGCCTAGAACGCTAGCTCAAATTTGGAATACTTACATTTGGGTCCACATCTGCTTCGTAATCGATACCGTCAGTTTCAAATCCGAATAGCTGGAAAAACTCGCGTCGATAGCCTGCAAGATCGGTCATTTGTTCGATGTTATCTGTGGATAGCTCAGCCCAAATTTTCGCGACTGCTTCCTGTACATCTGCCCGCATCTCCCAATCGTCAATACGAATACGACCTTCCTCATCTACAGGCACACCTTCTGAGGAATAGAGGCGATCAGCGAATAGGCGGTAAGCTTGCTCGATACAGCCTTCGTGAATGCCTTGCTCCTTCATCACTTTATACAGGGCGGAAATGTATAACGGTACGACTGGAATTGCGGAGCTAGATTGTGTGACAAGTCCTTTGCTGACCGTTACATATGCTCGTCCGCCACTTGCGCCGAGCTGTTCGTTTAATTTCTTGGCAGTAGACTCAAGGTGGTTCTTGGCTTGTCCAATCGTGCCTTCGCGGTAAATATCCTGGGTAATTTCCGAACCAATATAGGAATAAGCGATCGTCGTTGCATCATCGGTTAACACTCCGGCTTTCTGCATCGCATCGATCCACATTTGCCAATCCTCGCCGCCCATGACATCGATGGTTTCGCGGATTTCATCTTCCGTTGCAGGTTCAATCGTAACCGTGCTTACTTCCCCAGTATGGAAGTTAACGGTTTTATTCGTATAGGTTTGTCCGATCGGCTTAAGCACTGAATTAGTTGTCTCGCCAGTGCGGGGATGCGTACGACGTGCCGAAGCTACACTATATACGACCAGATCAACCTGTCCAAGCTCATTACGGATGAGGTCTATCGCTTTCTCTTTCGTCTCATCAGAGAAGGCGTCTCCGGTCACGCTATAGGATTTAAGATCAGCCTGCTGTGCGGCTATTTCAAAGGCTGCTGAATTGTACCAGCCTGCAGATGCTGTGCGGCCTCCAGAGCGCTCTCCTTGGCGATAAATCCCGACAGTATTGGCACCTGCACCGAAGGCTGCAACGATTCGAGAAGCAAGACCGTATCCCGCTGATGCGCCGATAACCAGTACATTACGGGGTCCTTTAATGGCAGGGTGTTCCTTGACATAGTTTATTTGCTCTTGTACCTGTTGAGCGCAGCCTTGTGGGTGTGCAGTCGTACAGATAAAGCCGCGTGTTCTAGGTTTAATAATCATTTTGTTTAGATTCCCTTCTGATCTCAAAGCCGTTTATGCTTATTTCGTTTATTTGCAGACATTAAGTCTATAATAACGATTTTTCGCCAAAACGGAAACTCTGACCACCAAAGATGTAGATCATGATGCGGTATTGTCGAACCGTGTACTGCATGTTACGATCACACTGTCTCCCCACAACTAAGAGTGCGGACGGATATGAAACTACGAGATTGGATATTCTGTTAAGAGAAACGATAGATGATAGGTTCCTATATATGAAGAAAGGCAAGGGCTAAATAAACATATGAATAGGGTTAATCAAGAAGCTACGGTTGCTCAATCAAGGCCAAGCTCAATCCGTCGTAAGCGTGGTAGAGGGTTATGGCTGACTGCTTTGGCGATATTAGCTGTCTATTTATTGGCGAATACTAGCGCACTGAAGCATTTGCTGCCTGTGGGCTGGTTTCACGAAGCTCCTATTATTACGGAATTGCATCCGATCGTTGCGGCGAATCGAGATAAGCTTGTTGCCCAAAGTGAGAAAATTGGCATTCGTGTGGTCGTTACAGATGATTTCCGTAGCTCGCAAGAGCAGAATGCCCTGTATCGGAAGGGCCGGAGTGACGAGGGTGCCATTGTAACCCAAGTAAAGGGCGGTCAATCCTACCACAACTACGGTCTTGCCATTGATTTTGCGCTGGGTCTAGCCGGAGGCAAAGTTATTTGGGATTTGGAGGTTGACGGGAATGCCAATGGAAAGTCGGATTGGATGGAAGTCGTAGCGATTGCGAAGGGACTGGGCTTTTCCTGGGGCGGTGATTGGGCTAGCTTTAAGGATTATCCTCACCTGCAGATGGATTTTGGTTATTCCATCGGTGAATTGCAGCGGGGGTGGACACCTCCTGAGCAACCGGAATAGTAGTGCGAATGAAGTGGCAGTATTTTCTTGGATATTTCTACCTTATAATGGAGTTGAGATTAAAGTTTAAGGAGGTAGGGTATGGAGATTCATAAACTCCAACGATCTACTTTATGGTTTATCGGTATTGCGATGCTCATTGTGCTGACGGATATGATCGCAGTTCGTGCGCTCTCACTTGCTGAAGATGAGCCGTTCTTGGTTTATGGGCTCATGTTCGATTTTATGCTCGTACTTCCATTTCTCTACTGGCTGCTCTTATTACGGAAAAAAGGAAAGCCCATCTCCCGAATTATGGCGTTTCCTATACTAGGCGCGCTAGCAGTATGGCTTATCGTTCCATCGGCACAACGAGGCATGGTGTGGAGTGCGGCGTGGCCGGTTGAAATGCTGATAATTGCGGCGGAGCTAGCTTTTATTGTCTATGAGGTTCGAATTGCCTATCGTGTTATCAAGGGATTTCGGATTGCTTCGCGCCAAGAGCCGGATACGGCAGAGGCGCTACGAAAGACGATCTATGATGGAATGGGTAGAGGAAAGCTTGCATCGCTGCTGTTGCACGATGTGAGTCTTGTATATTACTTATTATTCTCATGGAGAAGAAAGCCGCAAGCGGTGTCCAACGATACGACTTTATTTGCCTACCACAAGAAGACGAATCAGGTGCTGTACTCTGCTATCCTTACAAAGATTATTATTATAGAAGGTATTGGAGTTCATCTTTTGCTCCAGCAATGGTCGCATTGGATGGCTTGGATTCTAACGGCAGCGGATGTGTGGCTACTGGCTTTAATCTGGGGAGATTGCCGTGCATCTGCTCTGCAACCGATCAGGCTAGTGGATGGCACTCTTCGGTTAAGGTATGGTTTGAGGATTCAGACAGATATTCCGATAGCTAGTATATCTAGTGTCACAAGCGCACACGAATACAACCCAGATCGGCAAGAGCAGCGGGATGCTGCTATGCCGTTACTAGGCATTCCCAACGTTAAGATTGAGTTGAAGGAGCCTATTCAGGTCAACGGTATATTATTTTTACCCCGTAACGTCACGAAGATCTATCTAGCACTAGATGAACCGAAGGCATTCGTACAGGAGCTGAGCAGGCAGACCATACAAAATGATTAGTTTCCCGTCTTGGGCTGCTGTGCTCTAACTATTTCTGCGGCATAATACTCTTTCAACTCTGCTAACTTTTTCTCATCGGTTAGGGTAATTTTAGCAGCTAAATAATTTTCCAAAAACTTATCCCATTCTTGTAGCTTCTTCTGAGCAATCATTGAACGGATCGCAGTTTTAATAAATCTGCGTTCCTTTGCATTGGAAAATTGGTCCTTGTACTGCTGCTTCTGACTCAAGTCTAGCTCATGGAATACTTTACGGAATACCTCTGATGTCATTCTAGCGTCGTCCAATGCCCTGTGGGCGGAGCCTTCCGCTTCAATATTAAGATCGAGAAGTGCGGCTTCGACACTGACGTCGTTCGTGACCTTTTTGTAGCGGATATAACCTTTCAATAAATCGAAATAATCGGCCGCCATCCAATAAGCATCGTCAAGCTTGTGCATCCGCGTGTCAAGCACGATACGCTTGAGGTCTTCGCCACCCCAAGTGAATAGCATGAAGGACTCGCTCTTGTTCAGCCACTGGATGAAGTCTGTGATCACCTTCGTAAATCCGGAAGCAACATCAATATCATCTTGCGGGATTCCGGTTTTCTTCCTAATAAAAGAATTCAGCTTGGCATAATACACCGGCTTAATAAGAGATGAGAATTCATCCGTTTGCTGTAGTGATGAATTAAGTCTCACAGCACCAATTTCGATAACCTCCATCGGTAAGTCACTAGCAAATTTACGTCCGTTAAATTCAATATCAAGAATAATATAGTCCAACTTCTTGTCCTCCGCTCTACGACTCATGCTCTCCATTCTATCAAAAAGCAGGACATCGTGCTTGCCACCTCATAATGCAAATATCAGTTGCCTAATATTTCCCATACTATTATACTTCCTTATAGTGGAAGGAAAGGTCTTCATGAGAAAATGGAAAATAGGTATGCGCACAACATTATTAGCTTGTATTTGCTTGGGAATCGTATGGAATACCGCCACTGCGGCGGAAAGTCAGACGAGTAAGTTGCATTCATTTGCCGACTTTTACTCTAGGGAACAGGGGTATTTCGATCTGAATGGCAAAGTAGTTATCGAGCCTCAATACGCCAATGCATTCGATTTCTATGAAGGAGTCGCGGCTGTTTGTGGCGATGTTAGGCGGGTCTGTGAATTTATTGACGAGCAAGGAAATGTAGTTATTGAGAAAAAATATAATATCAACCTTAATAATGACCCAATGGGCTTTCGTGAGGGGTTGGCGCTAGTCTCCCTAGACTACCATAGGGATCAGGAAGTCAAGGTGCTGCCCGAAGAAAAAGTATTCATCGATCATAGTGGTAATATCCAATTTGAAGCTCCGTACGATATCGTTAATCATTTTTATGAGGGGCTAGCGGTTGTTGCACAATATAAGGGTGGCGGTAAATATGAATACGGAGCGATCGATAAGGAAGGTAAGGTCGTAATTTCATTTAATTCCCAATTCCGTCGTATGGGCAATTTTCATGAAGGTCTGGCCTGGTTCATGACCGGTGGTGGACTTTATGGTTATATGGATAAAAAGGGAAAAGTTGTTATTCCCGCAACATACCGTAGCGCCTATGATTTCAGTGAAGGCCTGGCGAGGGTAAAGATAAAAAATAAAATGGGCTATATAGACAAGACGGGTAAGGTTATTATTAAAGCGGTGTATGACGATAATTGGGATAACTTTGGTGATTTCCATCAAGGCACTGCGGTTGTATCGAAACTCGACGATTCAGCGTCTTGGCCGTTCAAGCACTATGTCATCGACAAGAAGGGCAAGGTCATCCTCGATGTGTCGAAAAAGTTCTCAAATGCTTCGATTGCAGATTTCAAAGACGGCTATGCACGTATAGCCTTTGACAATACGGCGTATAACTTTATCGATATTAAAGGAAATCTGTTGTTGAAAAAGAATACTCCTGTTGCTTACGAATTTAAAAACGGAATTGCTAATATTAAAATAAAGTTTGACCCTAAGACGCAGATGTCCACTTACGCTTATATTGACACTAAGGGTAAGCAAATATTTTCATACCAGTCGTCATAATAATCCTCCAATAACGGAGTGTTTCTGAAAGTCTATGCGAGCTTTCAGAGACGGCTCTTTTACTTGTGTAGATTAATTTGTATATAAGATTTATAATAGTATCAATAAAATGAAACTTTGTTGCATCTGGTGAAACAATCTAATGAGGAGGTGTTTTGGATGTCATTTTCTTTCCTAGGAGTTGACCACGTTCAATTAGCGGCTTATGAAGGATGCGAACCGGAAGCCCGCAGGTTTTATGGTGAATTACTTGGATGGGCGGAAGTTCCGAAGCCAGAGAGCTTGAGACAGCGTGGTGGAGTATGGTTTCAATGTGGCATTCATCAAGTGCACATTGGAGTTCAGAAGGATTTTACGCCAGCAACCAAAGCCCATCCTGCATTTGAAGTTCGGAATATTAACCTGTTGCTAAAACATTTAGAAGAGCGGAATATTGAGGTTATTAATGATCATGCTAGAGCGGACGAGGGCGTGCAACGATTTTACGTTAATGATCCTTTCGGTAATCGGTTAGAATTTCTGGAATGGGGAGTTGTGAGAGATGAATAGCAAAGAACGTTTTTCAAGCAGAGTAGATACGTATAAGAAGTATCGCCCAAGCTATCCTCAGGAAGCGATTGACTATCTGTTCGAGGTTGTTGGCTTAAGCGCGAAATCCAAGGTGTTGGACGTTGGGGCAGGAACAGGAATCTTCTCGCGGCTGTTGCTGGAGAGAGGGGCACATGTGACTGCAGTTGAGCCGAACGAAGCGATGCGAGAAGCTGCTTTATTGGCCTCCAATGGGAATCCTAATTTTCTAGCTATCCCCGGGTCCGCGGAAGAAACCGGACTGCCAGCCCAGTCGTATGATTACATTGTATGTGCGCAAGCCTTTCATTGGTTTGATCAGGCTGCGGCTAAAGTCGAATTCAAGCGCATTCTTAAACCAGGCGGTAAAGTTATATTAATATGGAATACTCGATTAACGAGCGGGACTCCTTTCCTTGAGGGTTATGAGCAGATGCTGCATTCCTTAGGGACGGATTATGGCAAAGTAAATCATAGGAATGTTTCGCGGGAGATGCTGGTTTCCTTCTACAAACCCGAGGGGTTAATGGAAGAACGCTTTTCCATTCGGCAGGTGTTTGATTTCGAAGGTTTAAGTGGGCGTCTGTTGTCCTCCTCCTACAGTCCTCAAGTCGGTCATCCCAACTATGAGCCCATGATGACAGCACTTCGCGAGCTGTTCGATCGGAACGAACAGATGGGTACGGTCGACTTTGACTATGAGACGGAGATCTATTGGGGCGAGGTTTGATGATCGGTTTATCCATCTACGTACAGGTTATTGGTGGCTGATGTCGAATAGATTATGTAAGGATAGATGGGGTAGATTCGTCGAAAGTAGACTACAATAGGTAAGGAAGAGATGAACCACTTCAAGGGAGAACGCATATGAAATTTGGTTTCGATATTGACGATACATTGCTTAATTTACGAGAGCATGCCTTTCGGTTGTATAACATCAAATTGAACAGACAAGTGAGCATAGATGCATTCCATGCCTTGAAAACCATTCCGATTCATGAGGCTTTCGGATTGTCGGGAGAAGAGGGAAAGGAATTATGGAATCTTCATCGCGAAGAAATTTACTATTCGGCTCCTCCTTTTAGCGAGGCTGTCGAGGTTCTACAGGATCTTGTGCGACAGGGGCATGAGGTGTACTACGTGACAGCAAGAGCGGCCGAATATTGTGAAAGCACGAAGGAAGCACTTGTACGGGTGGGCTTTCCTGTAGAAGAAGGTCGATTCTATTGCGGCATGGGGGATACTGAAAAGGTTCATATTCTCCGCGAGCTAGGCTTGGATTATTATTTCGATGATAAGCCAGCGGTTCTCGATACACTAACGGAGTTAGAATTGAACGTATATGCCAAGGATAATCCGTACAATCAGCATCTGGATATTCCTCGAATAGTGAACTGGAGCGAGCTACTGGACCTTCTCGCGGCCGAATCTCATCATCAAGCAAAAGAGTGAAATTTAATCGTATCTGTTGGAGTACGAGGAGGCGTTGCTGGTGGAATGGAATTATTACGATACATTCATCACAGTTTCGAAGGATTGCCCTGTTGAAAGGGGCATGATCCCTCCAGAGAAGAAGAATGGCAGATCAAAGCCGTCGATCGAATACGATCTAGTGTTCAATCATCCATATACGTACACCCAAGAAGATCTTCTCTTTGAAACCTACGTACAACACAAGGGAATTCCCGAGGAAGAGCTGTTGTCTCGGGGGTCCGACATTCGTGCTGAATTTTTTAAGAAACCGATGGCATGCTTGCGAGCATCGATGTTACCGAAGAAGTATGGCTGGGGCCTCCACTTTGACTCAGAAGGGAAAGTCGCTCTAGTTGCCCGAGAGTCGGCTGAATACGACAGCTTCTTGAATGGTGATGTTGAGGATTTGAAGGTGCTAGCAGCGATGCGAAACAGCAAAGCTAAGTAAACCTAACAAGCTAGCCCTCCTAGAGGGAATCCAGCTTGTTAGATGACTGTACTCTATGCTTTCTGTGTACTGTCAGTAGTATCCTTGATTAGATTATTAGATACCCAGTCGTCTTCTGGAAGGTTGTTTATTTCTGTATCTATTGTAGTTTTCTTCATACTTACTATCTTCAAGCCGCTTGATATCTGGATAACTAAGACGAGATATATGACATAGGTGAGGATTAGTAAGGAGTTTTGAGTGAGTAATTGCGTATCGCTTGGATAGCTATCTTTTAATAGGACTCTAGTAAAAATATTATTAACATAGAATATGATAATGAGAGGTACGGCTAGTGTAGATATGTATTTCCCATGTTTGTTAGTAGCAGTAACGGTTTGTAATTGATCGCCTATTCTAAGATAAGTTGATGGAATACCGTAGATGTTAAATCCCGGTATCATCATGCAGGCAAGGGACATGCCAGGTGAACGTGTAAAGAATGGGAACAATTCCTTTAAGTCCATATGTACTCGAAAAATCCAGATCAAAAAGACAACAATAATAATGTAGTAAAGCACTGAAGAGGACACATCAATAAATCCATCATAAGAGTAGGCGTAATCCAAATAAAAGTCGATATCAATGGCATAGATAATTGTAGTTACGAGGCTAACAGCCGAGAGACCAACCATTGCCCACAGTAAAATCTTAAGAACATTCGACAAGATTTCCGAATACAGCTTCATTTGCAATCATCCCCTTCTATTCCTTGTTCAAGTCCCTTAGGAAATCCAATGCTTCCTCCATCGTCTCCACAGGAACGACTTCAAGCTGCAAGTTCAGCTCCTTCGCGACCAAGGTAGCCTCCTCTTCATTGCTTAAACCCTCATAATAGAAATGCTCTTTATCCCTAGGCACGAAAAAATAATCAGCGTTGTATTGTTCAGCTGTTCGCAGCTTATCTCGAATGGCGCCAACCGAGCCAACCGTATGATCTTCCTCTATCGTTCCGGTTCCTGCAATGGTGTACTTGCCGTTGGCCGAGAAGTCCACGTCCTGGGCTTCTTCAACTAAACCGATTGCAAGCATCAGCCCTAACGAATCCCCGTAATATTCAGCGGTGTCTTCAATTAAAGCATCCATTTTCTGAGTGAACTCGTCTTCGGACACGGGGGTATCTAGGTCCACTTCTTCTTCAGCGGAAATGATCGCATTAACGATTGTATCATCGCGAGCTTCTGATCCGATCTCTTCCATGCCTCCAAATTCCGCTACAACTGAAGCGTCAGCCGGCACGAATTCCGCATCAGGGACGGATCGCTGGGTAGACCAACGTTCGTAGAGGTTACGAGTATATCCTTCGTATACATAGACGAAATGAACACTACCGTTGACACCAACATCCTGAATAGAAACGAGCTCACCTGGAGCGGTGAATACATAATAGCGCGGGAGAAAACAAAAAGTCGCAACGCCGAGGGGGATGAGCAGAAGCAAACTCACGATAATAATATCGGGGCGAATTCGTCTTCTTTTGGTAGTTATTACATTCAAGTGTACCTCGTCCATTCTTTATGAATAGTTTTCCAATATCAGGAATTCGACGGATATCGACGAATTCCTTTTCGCGAAAGCGAGAACAGGGATTTGTTACTGTTGATTACAGCTATCATTGTGGTTTCAACGTTATGACTGTGAGTTCGGGGCGACAGTTGAAACGGATAGGAAGACGAGTCATTCCGATACCACGAGTGGTGTACACTTGTAACCGACTGTTTGGGATTTGATATAATCCATTCGTATATTTACTTCCGTGAGGTGGTGTGTACAAAGGTCCAATAAACGGAATTTGTACTTGTCCTCCATGGCTATGGCCTGACAATTGAAGATCTACAGGCAAGCGCCCATATTGATCTGCATAATCAGGCTCATGAGCAAGGAGAAGTGTACAAGCATCTTCTGGGATGTGAAGTAACGCCCGATCAATATCTGGCTTTCCTACCCAAGGATCATCTACTCCAGCAACATATATTTTATGAGAACTCTTCTTTAATACGATATGCTCGTTATGAAGGACGTGAAAGCCTGCTTGTGATAGCCCTTGTGTAACTGCTCGTCGATTTCCGAAAGCATCGTGGTTACCTAATACCGCATATTGCCCATAGGGTGCTTTCAACTGGGCAAACAAGTCTACAGCTTCCGAAATGTAGGCTGTTGAATGATCCAACAGATCTCCAGTAAAGCAAATGAGATCCGGCTTTATTTGCTGAATTTGCTCAACGAGCTCTGACAGCTGCTCCGGCTTTGAGTTGAACCCAAGGTGTAAGTCGCTAAAATGAACAATTTGAAAGTTGTGAAAGGATGAAGGGAGATTCGCTAGTTTAATAGAGATACGGTTGACCTCGATCCAATAGGGTTCAATCCAGCGTGCATACGCGCCGGATAGACTTGCTACGCCAAGTAGGCCTAACGTAAACTGCGTACTCCTCTTGAGAAATTGTCGTCGACTAATCGGCTTTGAAGTTGTTGGCATAATACCTCCGCTCTACGATTAGACAATCATAGAGCTTTTATGTTACAGCAATATGGCAAAATAAAAAAAGGCACTGCGACAGGGCTTGTCGCAATACCTTCTTCGAATCCTTAATCCTGTTTCGGAATGAGGGGTAATGAGAAATGAAAACCAATTTCTCCGTTCTGAACCTGGAAGCCAAATAAGGAGTCATGCTTCTGCAAAATGGTTCTTGCAATCGACAAACCTAACCCTGTTCCGCTAAGCAATTTGCTACGCGAATTTTCCAACACGAAGAACGGCTCCCATATGTGATCCCATTGCAGCTGCTCCCCGTCCTCAACACCGTTAGTGATCGAGAATAATAAGTCGTTCCCCTGATTTTCAACGGCGATTTGGATATGTTTATTTGTGGAATACTTCATCGCATTGGAGATGAAATTGTTAAGCACCATCTCTATTTTCTGTTCATCTGCGAATACCCAAGATTCAGTAAGCGAGCTTTGCTCCACGGACAGAATCAAGTTCATTTGCTGAATGGAAACGAGATACTTCTGTAACGTTCGATGGAGCAAAAGCTTGAAATCAAAGGCACCAAACTGATATTCATCAATTTGCAATCTAGAAAGCTCAAGCAGTCTGCTAACTAATCTCGAAATATCATCCGTTTGCTGTTGGATCACATCGATATAGGTTCCATCGTCTAGGCCATCCTTTATGCCTAAGGAGTATGCTTTTATTAACGATAGTGGCGTTTTCAACTCATGTGAGATGTTGGCGATAAACTCGCGTAAATTATGATTTTTGTCTTCCAACGCTTGATGGGCATGCTCTAACTTATCGCTCATCTGATTCATGCTCTCAGCTAAGGCTTGGATTTCATCGCCGGTTTGAATATGCACCTTCGTAAACGATAAATTAGAAATTCCCTCTGCTGCCTTTTGTATTTTTGCGAGTGGTCGGACGATATGCATCGTAAAAAGCCCGGACAATACAATGAGCAGCAGCAGCTCTCCAGCATAAATATAAAGTTGAAATCGATTGACGATTTTAAGTGTGTCTGTGGAATGCGAGATCGATTTACCGACGACATAGACCTGCGTGTCTTTTTTTATAAAGGAAACAAGAAAGCTCGATTTCAATTTTTCCTGACTGTAGATTTTTCTAACAACGATATTCTCTTTCACTTTCTCAATACTAGTGTCCGTGATCCAGAATTTGCTCAGTGTAATCCCTTTGCTATTCAATTGTTCCTTAATCCTACTGTTTAAAACATCATTATTATCCGTTATGTCAGTGTGTACGATGGTTACATTATGTTCGTTTTCCAGCACTCCAACATCCCGGTGCAGCTGGCTCGCTTCCATCGTTTCAAGCTGATCAGTGAGGTTGGCTAACTCATGTTTATTTTGATACAGCAGATATTTGGGCAAGAACAACGTGTTCATGAGGATGGAGAAAATAACGACAATACCAAACACCAGTAAAATTCGCAAAATGAGCTTCTGATTAAGCCTATTCATTGTTTTCTTCCAAACTATACCCCATGCCCCTGTGCGTCTTTATCGTATGATCGCCAATTTTCGCTCGTAGCCTCCGGATATGCGTATCCACTGTTCTTTCTTCGCCATAATAATCAAATCCCCAGACATGGTCTAACAAAGCTTTCCTTGAGATGATGATCCCTCTATTTTCAATAAAATATTTCATTAAATGAAACTCAGTGTGAGTTGCTTGTATGTCCTGTTCGTTGCGGTAAATCTTTTGTCCATCCATATCTATTTTTAGATCTCCTAAGTAAATTAGACGATCCATTTGTAATAACTTTTTTGCTCTTACGATTAATATGCGAGGATCAAATGGCTTCCTCACATACTCATCAGCGCCGGACTGCAGGGCGATCAACTCATCCTCGTCTTCCCCTTTGGCCGTAAGCAATAACACTTTAGTCGTGCTTTGTTTCTTGATCTCTTTGCACACCTGTATCCCATTTACCTTAGGCATCATCCAATCTACTATGGCTAGATCAATGGGATGAGCATAGAAAATGCGAAGTGCTTCTTCGCCATCTTGCGCTTGAAGGATGTTGAAGCCTTCCTTTTCGAAATAAGCTTTTACAATTTTGATCATAAAGGGCTCATCATCGGCGATTAATATGTTCATAGAGTCCCCCTGATTTTGTCTTTAGGAATAGGCTGACCCTCGTTATTAATTTCTAACCGTATAGACGAGATAACGGTTTTTTACAAGATCGGGACGGTTTTTTTCATTCTTTTCCCGAAGGGGTGTCCCTTACAATGGGGTTGTAAGGTTGCAGAAGCAGACACTATCAGGTTAAGGGAGAGTTGAACGATGAATAGGTTCGAACGTGTGCGCGCGGCATTAAATGGGCAAGAGGTGGATCGTGTTCCGGCGGGCTTCTGGTTGCATTACCCGAACGGCGGGGATCAAGCAGTGAAGCCGCATTTGGATTATTATCGCGAGACCGGTGTGGATTTTTTCAAAATCATGAACGGTACGCACTACCAGTTGGACGTGTCCATCGATGTGGCGAGCGACTGGCGCAGAGTGCGACCGACGAGTATAAAAGCGAACTTCTATCAACGGCAGCTTGATTTGATCAAACGGATCGTCGACGAATTAAAAGGTGAGTGCATGATCTTGACTACGGTGTTCAATCCTTACCACCATGGTACGCACTCGACGTCGGAGGCACTGTTCGATGAGCATCTGCGGACCGATCCCCAAGCAGTAACCCAAGCGATGGAAGCGATGGCGGAAACCGATAACGCTTATATCCAAGCATGCTTGGACGCTGGTGTGAGCGGTATCTATTATTCCATTCAAGGCGGAGAACACGAACGCTTCTCTGAGGAATTGTACGTCGATACGGTCAAGAAGACGGACTTGCTCGTATTGAATTCGTTCAAGGATCGTGGAGAGTTCAATACTCTGCATCTGTGCGGCGCGAACATGCGGCTTGATCACTACGCAGACTATCCAAGCCATGCGATTAATTGGGACGTGAAGAACAACAGCGTCTCGCTGAAAGAAGGCGGAGAGAAATTCAAACGCGCCGTGCTTGGAGGCATTAACAACCGCGGGCCGATCATTAACGGCACAAAGGATGAGATCGTTGCGGAAGTGAAAAGCACGATCGAGCAATTCGGCCGCAAGGGGCTCCTCTTGGGAGCGGACTGCACATTGCCGACGACGACTCCTTATGCTAACATCCGCGCTGCTATAGAGGCGACCTATTAATCCTAGGCGGGGCCCAACTAACATGAAGGAGCAACCCGAATGAAGCTAGAACAAGAGCGGGCGCCATTGCCTTATACGTTCGTAGCTCATGACGAGCACGATAGCAGGCATCAAGGGGCTGTTTCCATTCCGATTTATCAGAATACGTTGTTCTCCTTTGCGAGTTGCGATGAACCGGGTCATTCGTTCAAATACAGTCGGATGGGAAATCCGACGGTGCAGGAACTCGAGAAACGGATTGCTGTGCTGGAGGGAGGGGAGCAGGCGATAAGCTTCGCCTCGGGCATGGCGGCAATCTCGGCGGCGATTTTGTCCGTCGTGAAGGCCGGAGACCACGTCGTGTGTATCGATCAAGTTTATTTTGGGACACGTGAGTTTTTCGAATACTTCTTGTCTCGATATGGAGTCGAAGTCAGCTACGTAGATGGCACTTCCATCGAAGCGCTGTCTTCTGCGATTCGGCCGAATACGACGTTGTTGTACCTGGAAAGCCCGACGAGCTACTACTTCCAACTGCAGGATCTGAAGGAAGCGGCGAAGCTGGCTGGCGCTCGAGGAATCACGACGATCGTTGACAACACGTGGGCGTCGCCCTGCTACCAGCATCCACTGGCATTAGGCGTTGACTTGGTCGTGCATTCGCTCACGAAATATGTCGGCGGGCACAGCGACGTGCTCGGAGGGGCGGTAATCGGCTCCTCGGTTCGGGTCAACCAGTTGAGCAGAATCGATCATCAACTGCTAGGGGGAGTGATGACGCCTCATACCGCGTCGCTCATGCTAAGGGGAATGCGCACACTGCCTCTCCGTATGCAGCGCTTAAGTGAATCGGTTCAGCAGGTCACAGAATATATGGAGACACTCTCGTGCGTGAGTAAGGTAAACTTCCCCGGATTAGCTAACCATCCGCAACACGAGCTCGCCCAAGTGCAGATGAGCGGTTATGGTAGCTTGTTCTCTATAGAAGTGAAAGTCACGGTTGAGCAAGCTAAGGCATGGGTAGACCATCTTCGCTACTTCCGAATCGGTCTTAGTTTCGGAGGTTACGAAAGCTTGGTGCTCGTTGTCGGCGAGACGCCGAGTTCGACACCGGAGAAACCGGTTTGTTTGATCCGGCTGAACGTCGGACTAGAGGATCCTCAAGACCTCATTCGCGATTTGGGGAGCCTCGAACAATACGATTGAAAAAGCGAATAAATACGGCAAAATCGGTCGGGATAACCCAGGCCGATTTTGCCGTATTTCCGAATTCATACTCGTCTCTCCATTCGGCGCCGCCGATGATAAAATGATACAAGAGGGAGGAGCCGCTCATGAAACATTTCAAGATTAAGCATAAGCTGTTCATTTTTATTTTCATCGGGGCGTTCCTAACGAGTTTCCTAGGCGTACTGTTCGTCCAGTTATCTCAGTCCTTGTACAACGAAATTATTTACCGCGAGACGTCTGACAAATTTTATCTGTTCTCTAAGCGGATCGAGGAACAATTGAAGGGGATCGATCAGTTATCGCTCTCGATTATGTCGGATCCAGAGGTCCAACAAGCACTTATTACAATCAAAAGTAAAATCAATACATACGAGGCATATACAGCCGCGACGATTTTGAAGCAAAAGCTGGGGTCCTACCATTCCTTCGATACAGCGATTTCTTCCATAGAGATCATTGATTGGTTCGACGTTTCCTATTCCGTCGGGCAGAATGCGACAATGACGACTTCGTCCGAACGCAGGAAGATTCAAGAATTGGCTGCTGTTCGCGATGGAGCGAGCTTCTGGATCGGAGGGCTGATCCAACCCGATTTGTTCTATTCGATCCGCCAGATTAAGGAAACGTCTATATTGAGACTGCAGCCGCTCGGAACGCTTATCATTCACACCCGGCCAGACAAGACGGTGTATTCGTCAGCAAATGAAAGGTTCCATTACGATTCGAGCCTGCTCATACAAGCGGGAGAGAAGTTTATATATCCGCCGAACGTCAAATATCAGCCTTCCGATTTCCAAACGGAAAAAGGGAAGGACTATAGCTTTTCGATGATAGACGGCAAACGTTATTTGGTCGCGCATTTTACTCTGGATTATACGGGTTGGACGTTTATTCATCTCGTTCCATACGGGTCGATCTTCGAACATGTGCGATTGATGAAGATGACGCTGATCGGCTTGTACGCGGTCATTGTCTTGCTCGTTCTATGGTTCGGCTTAAAAATATCGCGCGGCATTACACGGCCGCTCGAGCGACTGACGACGAAAATGTCGGCGGTTGAGAAGGGGCAACTTGTCATCGACCGACTGGAAATATCCGAGCGCGACGAGATCGGCAAGCTAAGTCGCAACTTCGACCGGATGGTGGAACGACTTAACAAGTTGATCCAAGAGGATTACATGAAGCAGATTATGCTCAAAGAAGCCGAATATGAGACGTTGAAAGCGAAGCTGAACCCGCATTTTCTATATAACACACTGGAATCGATCAACTGGCTCGCGAAGATGAAAGGGCAACCGCAAATATCGGACATGGTCAAGGCATTGGGGGACTTGCTTCGCGACGCGGTAAGTGAGAAAGAGGTTGTGACGATCCGTGAGGAATTAGATAACCTACATAATTATATTCTTATCCAGAAGTTCAGGTTCGAGGAGCGGCTCGATTTTCACGTTCATATCGACGATAAGCTGAAGGAGCTGTACATGCCGAATTTTATTTTGCAGCCGATCGTAGAGAACGCGATTAAATACGGAGTCGAAAGCGTACAGGAGATATGCCAGATTGTGGTGTCGGCAGTCAGCTCTAATCAGCGTCTCTACATCTCGGTTAAGGATACGGGGCTGGGCATGGACGAGAATTACTTAGATAAGCTAAGAGCCAAGGAAATAGAGGCCAAGGGAACGGGAATTGGACTGTTCAGTATTGACGAACGGCTTCAACTTCTGTACGGGGAATCGTACGGTGTTCGGATTCGCAGCGAATGGGGAAAAGGAACAACGGTTATCTTCACCATACCGTTGATGAAAAATCCGATTATTCGGGAAGAGACTAAGGGGGGGAACCCGTGAACGAATATACCGTTTACTTGGCTGATGACGAACGTATCATCCGCGAAGGGATCGCTGCTTTGATTCCTTGGAAAGAGCTTAGACTGAAGTTTGATGGTTCCGCGATAAACGGTCTAGTCGCTCATCATCATATTATAAAAGCAGAGTATCCACCCGATATCGTCATAACCGACATTAAGATGCCGGAGATGAACGGTCTCGAGTTGATCAAGCTGACGAAGGAAAGATATCCCGATATGAAGTTCATCGTGCTATCGGGCTACGGAGAATTCGAATTCGCCTCGCAAGCGATGCAGTATGGTGTTCAGCATTACCTTCTGAAGCCTTGCAACGAGGCGGAGATTAACGATGTTCTGCGTAAGGTTGTCGAGGAGCTGGATCAGAAACGGAATGAGACGAGTTATATGAAAGAGATAGAGGATCGGCTTGCGGAAACATTGCCAATCCGGATGGAGAAGTTCTTGCTCGAATGCTTACTGAACCAGTCGCAGAGCAAGGAGAAGATGGACTTGTACAAGCGAGTGCTGCAGATCGGGAACTTGCCGATCCACACGATCGTCGTGCAGATGCAGGAAGGCCACGTGGAGAGTCAATCAGACCGACTCGAAGTCATGTTTCGGGAATTCGCTGAAGGCTGTCGGTTACTGCTAGGCACCGCAATCGAGGATAAGTTCGTCTTACTCGTGCAGGACGAGCCGTGGGTCGACTTGGAACGGCTGTCAGACTGGATAAAGAGACAGATCAACTCCGGCGTGAACGAGCCGCTTAATCTCGTCATCTTGGAGGCATGCCGGCTTGAGGAGATCGGGGAGATGTACCAGAGTGCGATTAAGAAGCTGAAGTATCAGGATTATTTCGGCTCGAGCAGCATGATCACGGGACTCGCAGTGGATGACGATTTGTCCGACGCGACCGAGCGCTTAAGCACGGTTGTGGACGCAATTGTCTCGGCTGTCAGATGGGGTGAGCCGGAAGAAATCGATGCAGGTATAGCAGCGTTCTTCGATAAGCTTCGGAGCTTGCGGGGAGAAATTCATACAACGATCGGTTTTTGCATTGAACTGATGACGACGCTCGTGAGGAAGGCCGCACAGCCGTCGGAAGTGAAGAATACGCAGATCACACCGATTCTGGGGATGAAGACGCTAGAAGAAATTCAGCGTTATATTCTTCATTTCGCCTTGGAGAGCGGCAAGGAATCGGAGCGGTTAAACGCGGACAAGAATCGTCTGCTCGTTCTGCGGATGAAGGTGTTGATCGAGGAACAGCTGGCAAACAAGGAGCTCTCGCTGCAAGGGATGGCGCGGGAAAACTTTTTTATGAGCGTGGACTATTTAGGTAAACTGTTTCGCAGAGAGACGAATGAGAAGTTTTCCAGGTATTTGACGCGACTGCGTGTGGAGCGCGCGATGGACATCATTACCGCCGATCCGGAATGTAAAATCTACGAAGTCGCGGAGCTGACGGGTTTTGGTGACGATTCCCAATATTTCAGCAATGTGTTCAAGCGGCATACGGGTATGTCCCCGATGGAGTTCAAGAAGAATCGTCGTCCTCCGTCATGAGCATGTTTACGGTTTTTCACATCTTCGGTGCGGTTTTTTCCATTAAAATCACGGGCTCGACCTTTTAGAATGAAATTATGAAGACGAAGGATCGCACCTAGGGCAGGTTCGCAAGCTCGTCCGATCGATGATATTACAAGAATAGGGGAGTGTTCGTATGCGTAGGAGAATAAGCGCAATTGGAAGCGTATTGCTAGCCACGTCCGTGTTGATCGCGGGATGCGGCAATTCAACGAACAAGGAAAATACGGCTGCGCCATCTGCTGCGGCAACTTCATCCAACTCAGCCACTGCAAGCGATTCCGGCGAGAAGATCACGTTACGCTTGACAATCTGGGGATCCTCGCCGATGACGATCGGCAAGAATGATGCCGTAATCAAGAAATTTGAAGAGCTTCACCCCAACATCAACATTGAATCGGAAAACTATTCGAGCGATGTCTATAACGACAAGCTCGGCGTTATGGCGGCTTCTAGCAACTTGCCCGATATTATTCGGATTGACTACAGCGCAATCCAGAACTACGCGACCAAGGATTTGCTGCTCCCGCTCGAACCCTTCGTAGCGGATAAGACGATCAACCTGGACGGCATCGATCCGGCCAATACGGACAGCGGGAAGATCAACGGCGTGCTCTACGGCTTGAACATCGGAAACAACGCACCGGTGATGTTCTACAATCCCAAGTTGCTGGAGCAATCGGGCATCGCGGCTCCGACTCCGGACTATTCGTGGGAGCAATACGAGAAGGATATGGAGACATTGAAGGGAAAAGGCTTGATCGGAGATACGCATATGGGGATGGAAATCTTCACTGTATGGCTCAGACAGCAAGGCTCCAAGCTATATAGCGAAGATGGAGTCAAGCTCGGGTATGAAGATGACAAGCTGTTCTCTGATTACTTTGATATGCAACTTAGATGGCAGGAGAAGGGCATTATTTCGCCGCTCGGAACGGAGCTGGAGATCAAGGGGCTCGAAGACGGTCCATACGCGAAAGGACAATCCGGGTTCGGTGCAGGTCTCGGTTTCTGGAGCAACCAAGCGGATGTATTCGTAAAATCACTGGGCGGACCGATCGGCTATGCGATGTATCCGGGATCGGGCGATGGTAAAGGCATGTACATCAAACCGTCATTTTTCCACTCGATAGCTAAAAACTCCAAGCATCCGAAGGAAGCGGCTCAGTTTATCGAATTTTACACGAATAGCTTAGAAGCGGCGAGAGAATTAAACGGGTATTTCGGTATGCCATACAAACAAGAAGTGATTGCGGGTATGCAAGATATTCTCACGGATACACAGAAGAGCATCATCGCTTATATGGATACGGTACGTCAGCATTCCAGCAAGATCGACAATCCGGAGCCAACCGGCCATACCGAGATCAAGAAGTTGTTTAAGAACGTTAGTGACGAAATATTCTTCGAGAAGATCTCGCCTGCGGATGGCGCGAAGAAGTTCCGTGATCTTGCGAATACAGTTTTGGCTAAATCTAGCTAAGAGAAGTTAAGAGTCGCTGAATATCGAAAGTAGCAAAGAGGTGGCTCATACATGGAGACGGTCAAAGACGTTATTCGAATCGGCAAGCCCTTAAGTCGTGGCAATCTGAGGAAGAACTTAAAGCATTGGCAACTGATGCTGTTTATCCTCATCCCTCTCATCTACTTGCTGATCTTCAAATATTACCCCATGCTGGGCGCGCAGATCGCCTTCAAGGATTTCAAGCCCCAGCTGGGGATTTGGGGCAGCGAATGGGTCGGAATGAAGCACTTTGACGCATTCTTTCAATCCTATCAATTCGAACGGGTGCTGCGAAATACGTTTGTTATTTCGCTGTATAGCTTGATCGCTGGGTTTCCGATTCCGATCATTCTGGCGCTCCTGCTGCATTCCATGCGCGGCAAACGGTTTAAGAGTTTGGTGGAAACGGTCTCTTATATGCCGCATTTTATTTCAACAGTCGTGATAGTGGGTATGATCATGCAACTATTTAATCCGCACATTGGATTGGCTGGTGTCGTCAGCCAATCGGTGTTCGGCCAACCCTTGCCCGACTTGTTCGGGAGTCCCGGCTCGTTCTCTCATCTGTACGTATGGTCGGGAATCTGGCAGAACGCTGGTTGGGGAACTATCATCTACGCGGCTGCTTTAGCCGGTGTGGACCCTGCTCAGCATGAAGCAGCGCAGATTGACGGGGCTAGCCGATTCAAACGGATCTTATATGTAGATTTGCCTGCTATAATGCCGACTATTACGATCTTATTAATAATAAATGCGGGCAATATGATGTCGGTCGGGTTTGAAAAAGTGTTTCTTATGCAAACCGATCTAAACTTGCGAAGCTCGGAAATTATTAGCACCTACGTGTACAAGGTGAGCTTCGTTCAAGGAAGCAACTTCTCGTTCGCGAGCGCAATCGGATTATTCAATTCACTGATCAATATGGTTCTCCTGTTGATCGTCAACGGGGTCACCCGAAGAATGGGTGGCAGCAGCTTATGGTAAGGAGGGAACCGCGATGGAACAAGCGGTGGCGATCGATAAGCGCCGAAATAATATCCAAGTAACAAAAGGCGATCGCTTCTATTACATGGTCGTGGGTCTGCTGCTTACCTTGTTACTGATTGTCCTTATCTATCCGATCATCTATATCGTATCCGCCTCGTTCTCATCGGCGAATGCCGTAACCTCGGGCAAAGTACTCCTGTGGCCGGTAGATCCAGGGCTAGATGGATATCGAGCGGTGTTTAAGCACTCGCTGTTTTTTCGAAGCTTTGAGAATTCATTCGTCTACACCTTGATCGGGACATTGCTTAATTTGAGCATGACGATTATAGCGGCGTATCCCTTGTCACGGAGAGACATGCCGTTCAAAGGCTTAATTATGTTCCTGTTCACGTTCACCATGATCTTCAGCGGCGGCATGATTCCGGATTATATTCTGCTTAAGGACTTGAGCATGATCGATACGATATGGGCGCTGGCTCTTCCTGGTTCGATCAATGTTGTCTACTTGATCATCATGCGAACGTTCATGATGCACAGCGTACCCTCCGAACTGCTGGAGGCTTCTCAAATCGATGGGTGTTCGGATACGAAGTATTTTTTCAGAATTCTACTTCCTCTCTCGGGTCCCGTCATTGCAGTGGTGACGCTATACTACGCAGTCGGGCACTGGAACAATTATTTTCATGCACTATTATACATGTACACACCCGAGAAGTTCCCATTGCAACTGATATTGCGCGAAATTCTGATCGCTAACACGATGGAAACGAACATGGTCTCCGATCCGTCTTTAGCGGAAGCTCAGCAGAGTTTAGCCGACTTGCTTAAATACTCACTTATTATCTTATCTAGCGCACCACTCTTGATTCTCAGTCCTTTCGTGAAGCGTTTCTTCGCGAAGGGAGCCATGATCGGCGCAATTAAAGGTTGAATATGGCTCGTAGCACCCATTTTGCACTTAGAGGGGAAATCCACTAATGAACAAATTCCGCGCACTATCCGTCATTCTCGCATCCGCCGTCCTATTGTCGGCATGCTCGAAGGAGAAGAACGTCGAGCCAGGCCAATCGTCTCAAGGATCGACGGCGCCTTCTAACGAACAGATCACACTCAAGCTTGCCATTCTCAAGACCGGTCAGGTCGAGGATTATAATTTAAACAGCTACACGAAGTACTTGGAGGAAAAAACAGGCTACAAGCTGGAAATTGAAACTTATGCTAAGGAAGAAGCGAATCAGAAGCTGGAGCTCTTAATTGCGTCTGGCACGAAATTACCCGACGCCTTCATCGGAAACGACTTCTTCGGCCAGCAGAACAAAGAAGCGGCGGTGTATCGACATGCCGAGAATGGTTACTTCATCCCTCTCGATGAACTCATAGAGAAGTATGGTACCAATCTAAAAGGAATGGCCGCAAAGGCCAATAACAAAGACCTTCTGAACATGATGAAATCTCCGGATGGCAAGACGTACGCCCTTCCGTCTTATGACGAGCAAACGAGTAATGAGTACAGCTTACGCGCTTACATCAATAAGAAGTGGCTGGATGCCTTGAAGCTAGATATGCCTACGACGACCCAGGAATTGGAGAACGTTCTGAAGGCGTTCAAGACGGGAGATCCGAACGGAAATAAGAAAGCAGACGAGATCGGTGTAATGGGCGGAGGTAACTGGCATCAATACGCAGCCGATTACCTGCTGAATTCCTTTATCTACACGGACGGAGAAAACCGCTGGAACATTACCAACGGGAAGCTGGACGTGCCGTACAACAAAGAAGAATGGCGTGACGGCTTGAAATATTTAAATCAACTGAAGCAGGAAGGATTATTCGATCCTCTGTCCTTCACCCAGGATGGCAACTCTTTCAAGTCGATCGCGACCGCTGGAGATACGAATTCCATTGGCGTACTCGTGACGGCGGGGATGGGGCAATTATTCGCTCCGACGATGTCGGATCGTAAAGGCGAGTACGTGCCGCTCAATCCGTTGAAGGGGCCTAACGGCGCTAGCTTCGCGGCACGTTATCCGATTAATCCTGCACCAGCGCTAGTTATTACGAAGGATAGTAAGCATCCCGAAGAAATGTTTCGTCTTGCGGACTTCATGATGAGTGAAGAAAGCTCCGTGTTCAGCCGCTTCGGCCAACCGGAAGTGGATTGGATCAAGCCGCCGCAAGGCAGCGTGGCGCTCGGCGAGGAGTGGGGAGCAACTCCTGAGATCAAGCCGATTCTAATCTGGGGCGGATCAAGTCATTCTTCCCATTGGAATAACGTCGCTCCGCATATCCTGCTCCAGAAGTATACCGACGGGCAGGCATGGAACGGCGATGCTACCGATGCCGAATATATGATCGCGATGGCCATTCCGGGCTTATTGGGCAAAGAGCCGAAAGAGGTGGCTACGTTGATCTTGTATGACAAGGAGCAATCCGATGCCATCGCGGATATTAAGATCGCTTTAACGACTTACGTGAAAGAGTCGTTGGCGCGGTTCGTTACCGGTGACCTGAATCTCGACAAGGATTGGGATTCTTATTTGAATGGGCTGAACAAAATCGGCTTAGAAAAATACATCGAGGTGTCGCAAGCCGCTTATGATCGGATGCTTGGCAAATAATGAATAGAAAAGAACGAGTACTTGCTGCGCTTGAAGGCAGACCCGCGGATCGGGTTCCCGTCAGCTTCTGGCGCCACTATGATCGTGCCTCGGGAAACGGTCCGGGTCCAGCGGTCGGCTTGGAAAATATGGAGCTGCACGAAAGCTTCTTCGCGGAGACGCAGTTGGATTTCATCAAGATCATGTACGACGGTATTCCTTTGCCCTTCTCAGATTCGATATGCGACTTGTCGGATCTGAGAGGCATTCGCCCCGCCGGCTTGGGGAGCGAATACGCTAGACAGATCATCGAGCGGGCTCAGGGCGTGAATGAACGGCTGAGAGACGAAGTGTATACGTATTTCAATTTATTCTCACCCTTCAGTCTGCTTCGCAGAATCGGGGACGAGAAGCTGGCGGAATTCATTCTCCAAGATTCCGAGGCGGTGAAGGACGCGCTGTCGGCTATCGGCGAAGGCTTGTGTCGAATTGAAGAGGAGTTGCTAACAGCTTGCGGCTGCTTAGGCGTGTTCCTGTGCTTTCAGGGTGCAGAACATGGGAGGTTCTCGGCGTCGATGTTCGAGGAGATCGTTCGACCGAGCGATCTCCAAGTGTTAACGCACGCGAACCGTTGGTCCGACTATACAATTGCCCATTTCTGCGCTTGGGATGGCAAACTCAACGACTTGGAGCGATGGAGGGACTATCCTTCCTGCGCGGTGAACTGGGCGATTTACGTCGACGGGCCTTCCTTACCAGATGGAAAGCGGTTATTCGGCGACCGACCGGTACTAGGCGGCTTCGACAATCGACGGGGTAAGCTGCTGTACGCCGGAAGTGAGGAAGAAGTCAGGCAGGAGACAGTGCGGTTGCTTAGCGATTACCGCGAGCAGACGGGCAGCCTGTCCGGACTTATCCTAGGGGCTGACTGCTCCCTGCTTCCCGACTTCGATCTGCGGCGATTCAATTGGGTACGGGATGCTGCGCAAGCCTATGCAGAAGAGATTGGAACATCATGGGGACAGGCGGAGGCGAATCTGACATGAACAAGTCATTATGGACGGATAAAATCAAGGCATGGATCGAGGAGCATCGAGCGGAGATGGTGGAAGACATCGTTCGGCTCGTGCGAATCAAGAGCGTGTCGGATAAGACCACCGATGTGAAGCCTTACGGACAAGGCTGCAAGGACGCACTGGACACCATGCTGGAGATGGCACAAGGGTATGGGTTCCAGGTGCATAACTTCGAAGACTATTTCGGTCGGATTGGCTTGGGTAACGGAGACGGACCGACGATCAGTCTATGGGGACATCTGGATGTCGTTCCCGAAGGCGAGGATTGGGATTACCCCCCCTATGAGGGTGTTGTTAAGGAAGGATTGATCATCGGTCGGGGCTCGCAGGACAATAAGGGGCAAGTTGTAGCTACCTTATTCGTCATGCGCTGCATCCGGGATTTGGGTATCCCGCTTGACCATAACTTGGAGCTGTACGTGGGGACGGATGAAGAGCAAGGGATGACGGATCTCGATTACTACTTGTCAAGGTATCCGGAGCCTGACTTCAACATCATTCCTGACAGCAATTTCCCGGTGTGTTATGGGGAAAAGGGTGGAGTCACGCTGACGGTGCGTGCCGATGCTCCCCTAAGCGACGATATCGTGGCGTTTAGTGGAGGAACGGCGAGTAACGTCGTGCCTGGAAAGAGCTTCGCTACGATCCGACAGAGCGAGAGAGTTCGGAAGGCGATGCCTTATCTGAAGACAATTTTGCAGGTAGAGGAAGAAGATGAGGTTGTTCATCTTACAGCGTCAGGGAAAGCAGGTCATACGGCATTCCCCGAGAACAGCGTCAATGCCATCTACGTATTGACACGGGCTCTGACCGAATCGGGAGCTCTTAACGAGCCGGACAGCCGCTTGTTCTCTTTACTGAATCGGGTCAATGAAGATTGCTTTGGAATCGGGCTCGGCATTGCCCGCGAGGATAACCATTCGGGTCCTTTGACTTGCGTCGGTTCGATCGCGGGTATAAGAGATGGTCGGTTGGAAGTGACCCTGAACGTTCGGTATCCGATTACGTTGCTGGCACAGCCGATCGTGGAAGACATAGAGCGGACGGCGCGATCCTATGGTTTTACGATCGAATCGGTTAAGGATAATCCTGCCCACTACTTCCCGGAAAACCACCCGGTGGTGGAGCGGCTCATGAACGTCTACAACGATGTTATGGGGGAATCCAAGGAAGCTTACGTCTTGCCGGGTGGCACGTACTGTCGTAAGTTCAAGAATGCAATTTCGTTCGGAATGGGGTTCGGCAAGAATACCGAACGTTACCTTCAGCCTTACCGTCACTTGTTGAGAGATGGTCATGGCCATGCTCATGGTCCCGACGAATGTACTCTAATTGAATTGTTGGAGAAAGCAATTCTGATTTACGTGCTCGGGCTGCTTGCCATAGACGACTTGTCGTATGCACCGACGGAATAGACCAAACTAGCCACAACGTTTGTGTCGTAGTTCTGTTTGTTGGATGAAAGGTATACCGCAGAAAATGAGGTGAGATAGATTGCAAGGGACGAACAAAGCGAAATTGCGCAAATATGAGACGCTACAAGGTTACTTATTTATCGCACCGTGGCTGATCGGCTTCCTGTTGTTCACAATGGCTCCGATGTTCGCCTCCCTATACATGGCCTTTACGCGTTATGACATCCTTTCTTCACCTCAATGGATCGGGTTTGGCAATTTCAAAGAGATGTTCACCAGAGACGTACGCTATTGGTCGGCATGGAAGGCGACGTTAACATTCGTATTCGTGGCGGTGCCGATTCGATTGCTGTTCGCACTTGGCGTGGCGATGCTTTTGAATACAAAGTTGAGGATGCTCAGTCTGTTCCGGGCGACGTTCTACATGCCGACGTTGATCGGAGGCAGTGTCGCCGTCGCGATCATGTGGCGACAGCTATTCGGTTCGAATGGTGCGTTCAATTCGGTGCTGTCCTCCCTATTCGGAGTGTCGGAGAAGGTGTCGTGGATTACCCATCCGTCGACAGCGATGTGGTCGCTGATTCTATTGGCCGTATGGCAGTTCGGTTCGGCGATGCTGATCTTCCTAGCGGGGCTGAAGCAAGTTCCGACCTCACTTTACGAGGCCGCAGATATCGATGGAGCGGGCTGGTGGCGCAAGTTCCACAAGATTACACTTCCGCTGCTCAGTCCTGTCCTCTTTTTCAACCTAATCATGGGCATTATTAACGGGTTTAAAGTGTTCACGGAGGGCTTGATCGTCACGAACGGCGGTCCGTTCGACAAGACGTTGTTCTATGTCCTCTACGTCTACGAGAAATCGTTCCGGTATTACGAGATGGGTTACGGCTCAGCCATGGCGTGGGTACTACTTCTGACGACGGCCGTATTCACTTTGATCATCTTCACCACTTCCCGTAGTTGGGTATTCTACGAATCGGGGAGGAAATAGATGATGCTTGCAGGTAAGGTGAGTTTAAAGACGGTTCGCAGCTTCGTGCTGCATGTGTTCGTATTAGCATTCTCTTGTTTAATGATCTATCCGGTGTTGTGGATGCTGTCGAGCTCTCTTAAGGAAGGCAATGAAATATTCGTGAACGCGCATAAGCTGATCCCGTCCGTATGGACGTTCTCTAATTATGCGGAAGGCTTCAAAGGGTATTCGGGGCAGTCTTTCATGGTATTTCTCAAAAACTCGTTCATCGTCACGATCTCCTCCGTCCTGGGAACCGTGCTGTCTTGTACGGTCGTTGCCTACGGGTTTGCTCGGATCAGTTTTAAGGGTGCGGCGTTTTTCTTCGGTTGCATGATGATGACGATGATGCTGCCTGCGGAAGTGCTCACGATCCCGCAATATATTTTCTTCCATAAGATAGGCTGGGTGAACACGTTCGCTCCGCTCATTATACCTTCGTTCTTTGGAACGGCGTTTTTCATTTTCTTGGTCGTGCAGTTCCTTCGGGGCTTGCCCGCGGAGCTGGACGAATCGGCGAGGGTGGACGGTTGCGGTCATGGTGGCATCCTATTCCGTATCCTTCTGCCGTTGCTCGTGCCGGTGCTTATCACGGTGTCGATCTTCAAGTTCTATTGGACATGGGACGATTTCTTCAGCCCGCTACTTTACTTGACGAAGCCAGAGATGGCGACGGTGGCGCTCGCGCTGAAGAACATGTCGGATAATACGTTCGGCACGAGCTGGGGAATGGTATTTGCGATGTCAATTGTGTCGCTGGCGCCAGTGTTTCTTATCTTCATTGCGCTGCAGAAGTATATCGTCGAGGGCATAAGCACCACGGGCATGAAGGGCTAGGAAACTAAAAAGGAGAGATTGATATGAGTAAATATATAGCGAACGAGCAACGGTATGAAACGATGGAATATCGAAGAAGCGGGGCAACGGGATTAAAGCTGCCGACTCTTTCACTCGGACTGTGGCATAATTTCGGGGACGTAGACAGCTTGGAGAACGCAAGGGATATGGTGCGCAAGGCGTTCGATCTAGGCATTACTCACTTCGATCTGGCGAACAACTATGGTCCGTCGGCGGGCTCCGCGGAAGAGACTTTCGGTCAACTGCTGAAGAAGGATATCGGGGCTTATCGGGACGAGATGATCATCTCTACCAAGGCCGGATACTATATGTGGCCAGGTCCATACGGGGAATGGGGATCTCGCAAGAGCTTGCTGTCGAGCTTGGATCAGAGCTTGCAAAGGATGGGACTGGAGTACGTCGACATTTTCTATTCCCACCGTTTCGATCCGGACACTCCATTGGAAGAAACAATGATGGCGCTCGATCATGCTGTACGCCAAGGTAAGGCTCTGTATGTCGGCATCTCGAACTATGGCGTGGAGGAAACCCGTCAAGCGATAGCGATCTTACGATCTCTTGGAACGCCGATGCGTATTCATCAGACGCCGTATTCGTTGTTCAATCGCGATGCCGAGAACGGATTGCTGGATGTGTTAGAGGAGGGCGGGGCCGGCTTCATCGCATATAGTCCCTTAGCCCAAGGAATGTTGACCGGCCGTTATTTGCAGGGGGTTCCTGCTGATTCGCGTGCAGCTAGCACGAATAGCCCCTTCTTGAGAAGTGGGGATATTACCGAAGAGAAGCTTAAGCAGATACACGCCCTGAACGAAGTGGCGAACGATCGGGGGCAGTCACTGGCTCAGCTTGCTTTGAGCTGGGTGCTGCGGGATTCGCGGGTTACGTCCGCTATTATCGGAGCCAGCAAAGTTAAGCAGATCGAAGAAAATATCAATGCCGCCCAACAATCGGCATTCTCGGTCGATGAGTTGGAGCGTATCGAGCGGATTGTGGGGGCATGAGCGGGTTGATAAGCGGCGGCGTATCTGGTTCCCACTTCGTTAAGCGACTCCAAGTGATTTATCAGGAAATGAAAATTAGAAGCTGGAGTTCCGCATGGATAACTTCGCCGGCTAATTTATTTTATATCACTGGTTTTCTATGTCATCCGCATGAGCGTTTCTTGGGATTGTATTTGACCGCGGAGAGCGAGGAAGCCATCTTATTCGTGCCTGCGTTAGATTACGAGACTGCCAAATCTGTGTCTAGGATATGCCGTATCATTCCAATCTCGGATCAGGAAAACCCTTATGAGGTAATCACTTCAGCTATTGGTGTGATACCGCGTGGTGATATTGTCGGCTTGGAAAAAGGACATGTCAGCGTGTCCAAATACGAGAGTCTCGCCGGCGTTCATTCAGGTGCGATTTTTGGGGATATCGGTCCGTTGTTAACGGGGTTGAGGATGGTCAAATCTCCCGAGGAGGCTGATGAGCTCGAACGTGCGGTAGACATGGCGGAATCGGCGCTTGTCGCTTCATTACCTTATGTGCGGGCGGGTGTCTCGGAGTTGGAGCTGGCAGCAGAGATTTCTTATCGGTTACGGGAGGCCGGCTCCGAGAAAGTGTCTTCTCCCATGGTGCTTTTCGGATCGAACAGCGCTCTCCCCCACGGCCACACGGGACATTACCGCTTGCAGCCAAACGACTTCGTCATGATCGACTTCGGGGCTTATTCCAACGGATACGGATCCGATTTGACTCGCACCTTCGTGTTAGGCGAAGGTACGGAGGAGCAAGCTTGGATATATGAAATGGTGCTGGAGGCGAATACCCGGGCGATCCGTTCCGTATGCGTGGGGCAACCTTATGGTGTCGTAGATCGCGCGGCTAGGGAACTGATCGACGGGCACAATTACGGCAGTTATTTTAACCACCGTACGGGTCATGGTCTCGGGCTCGAGTTGCACGAGGAACCTTCCATCCATGGTGATTGCACGACGCTTATCAGCCCGGGACACTTGTTCACCATAGAACCAGGCATCTACGTTCCTGGTCTGGGCGGTGTCAGAATCGAGGATGATATCTACGTTGAGCCCAACGGAAAGGTAAAGGTTCTATCCAAATTATCGAAGAAGCTACAACGCTTATAACGAAAGAGAATAACATCGTGCCCGTTGCCCGATGCAAACGAATAGAATTCGACAAATTTTACAAACCATGTGCTTATGGATGATCTTTAGTTAAATATTTCCTATTAGAGTTAGAGTAAGTGCTGACTCTCTAGGAGGAATACTTGTGATCGGTAACCATAGGTGGATGCAGAATTGGAAAATGTGGATTTCGGGGTTTCGTTCGATTCAAAATCGATTCTTGCTTGTGTTTATGTCTGTGATTCTAGTGATCACGATAACGATGACAGGGGTGAGCTATTCTTTCTCTAGAGATTTGATCGCTAAAGGGATTGAGGAGAAAATGAAGAGCCAGACGCATCAATACGTGAATGAGATCGAGAGTAAGCTCATATCGGCGGTCCTTACTCCTCAATCCTTGGCACCTGTTGTTGAAGCAGAGGGTTGGCTAGGCGGAACGATCTCTTATGGCGAGCCCTATATGGATCAAGCGACTGGGACAGCGATGGTTCAGGCTTCTATCCCTTATTACGATGAAGGTGCATCGTTCATTGGTTATGCGAAGCAGGATATTAGCTTAGATAGCATACAACAATTGGCCACAAGCATTACGGTCGGTACGAACAGATCAGCTTTTATCATGGATAAGCAAGGCATGGTCTTGGCAAGTAAGGACTATGTTAAAGTCATGAAGGTGAGGCTGCCGGAGGATTCTAACGAATCGTTGGCGGAATTAGCGGGGAGAATGCTAGGTGCTGTGACTGCGGTTACCGAGGTGAATTCGGGTGCTACTGCGACTAATGAAAGCGAACCGAGTGAAAGTATAGCAAGCGAAGAGATATCAGATTCGAATGAAGAAGCTCCTGCTGATGCGGCAGATGATGTGGAAAGCGATTTAGGTGATCTAGGTTTAGAAATCGATCTAGGCTCCGATGATATTTCTGGTTCCGAAGCTGAAGCTGAGGATGCGGATGCCCTAGAAACCATAGAAAGCAGCCCTTCGACGGATATTGTCAGTAACATCGCCGCCCCTCAAGAAAATGCGATTCCGGAGATCGTGGAGGTTGAAGGATTGGATGCTTACAAGAAGTCCGGACGAACGATGCGCGTCTATTATGCTACGATTCCAAGCACGGGGTGGATGCTTGCACTTTCTGTTCCCGAGAGCGAGTTATATGGATCTTTGTTTAAAATATTCGAACCTATGAGCTTCATTATTATCGGCGCCTGCTTGATAGTTGGATGGTTTGCGCATTTGTATAGCAGATACATTCTTAAGAACGTAAGAGACATTAACCGTCTAGCTCTCGCGATGTCGGAGGGTGATTTCACGAAACGCACGCTCATACGATCGGGCAATGAGCTCCAGAGTCTCGGGGATAGCTTTAACCAGACTCTGGATGGGCTATGCGAAACGATGGATAGCATCTCACAATCTTCGATCGAGATGTCCTCTCACGCGAACCAGATGAAGACGGGTACAGAGGAGACGACTCGGGCAGCGGAGGAAATTGCGAGCTCGATACAGAGCGTGTCAACAGGCGCTGAGCAAGAAGCCCGAATCATATTGGGTTTCAAGGAAGTGGCTCAGGAGGTACTCGTTCAGGTCAAAGAAATCCATGTGAGTACGGCACGAATGACTGATTTAGCGTCAAAAGCTCGGAAGGCTTCGGCAGGTGGCAATCAATCGTTATCGCTCGTCATGAAGCAAATGGTTTCCATTCATCAATCCGTGCAAGCCTCGTCGAAGGATGTCCTGAAGCTGAAGCAGCATTCGAACGCCATCGATGAGATTGTTACCTTCATTACCTCTATCGCAACGCAGACGAGCCTTCTCTCATTGAATGCGGCGATTGAAGCGGCTAGAGCGGGAGAATCGGGTAAAGGCTTTTCTGCCGTATCAGCTGAAATACGCAAACTGGCGGATCAATCTGCCAAGTCTGCCGAAGAAATTAGTAATCTGCTGGCAGAAATTCAAGGCTCAATTACACAGGCAGTAAGCAGTATGGAAGAGGGCTCGGGTGCTGTTGAAGTAGGAATTGAGCGGGCACGGGATGCGGAGAAATCATTCAGTGAAATCGGGAGCAGCATCGAGAAGGTCACGCAGCAAGCGTCCGGTGTCAAAGATTCTATTCGGCAGATCGAAGAGAGTACGGGAAATATGACGTCCTCCGTGAAGGATATGCTACTGCTTGCATCCAAGAATGCGAACGATTCAAGTAATATAGCAGCTGCGGCCGAGCAGCAGAACGCCTCCATGCAGCAAGTGGCGGCATCCGCGGTGCTTCTAGCTGATCTATCTCAACAATTGAAGCTGAAGGTGCAGCCCTTTAGAAAGGCGAGGGATTTACGGAAGCTATCCGGATAATGAGGATATAAGCGAAAAGGGGTGTCTCAGAAAGGTCTATATAGACTTTCTGAGACACCCCTTTTGATTTGCCGCCCAAACAAGAATCCGGAACGATTAGCGCTATGGCGTAGCGTTACTTAGATGCAGACAACCCAATCTAAAGTCGATAAGGTGATGCCATAGCGCTAATCCTACCAGCCAAAGTTAAGTGTCTTGCCTGTCTCCGCATAAGTTTTAACGTTGCTTAAGATCATTGGCCAGCTTTCGGCTGTTTTGTCGAACGAAGGGTGGTTGTCCGACCACTGATCGTTGACCAGTGTCAGCTTCGTGGTTTCGCCATAAGGCTCAAGCGTAATCGTGATGCGGCTTTCCAGTTGTGCGTGATTAGGGTTGTAGGACGGCCCAGGATGCTCGATGCAGCTAAACACTTTATTCGGTTCGAAAACGAGTATGGTGCCATATACATGAACCGTCTCCTCCCCTTCAGAGCCAGGTCCAACATATTCGTACGAGCTGCCTTCCTCGAAAGTCGATTGGATGACGCAGCCGAAGAATGTAGCTCTAGTCCCTTCCGGCGAGACGAACACCTGCCATAGTTTCTCCGCTGGTACTCCGACATACGATACAAATTTTAATTCCATATTCGTAAACCCCTTTCATTTGGATACCGGTTAATGGTTGTCGTTAGCGGATATATGCATCCAGGTAACTGGCTCTTATGTTAGAATATTCACGTAGGAAAGTATTGTAAAAATACGACAGATTGAAAAGCCGAGGTGTGATCCTTTTCATGCATCCTAAAGCGGATAATACAACGAAGGGTATTTTGTTGCCTGATATCGGTAAGATGAAGTTTAAGCTGACTCGTTATGAGCCTGCTGAGCAATTGCGAGCATATATTGAGCATTATTGGGTCGTAGAGTGGGATTTAAGAGGACAGGAGCCTTACCGACAAGCCGTTCTTTCCCATCCCAATGTTAATATCGTGTTTGAAGCTGAGCATACTCGGATTCATGGGATTTGGGACAAAACCTCAACACAGCTATTGGAGGGGCAAGGAAGCGTATTTGCTATCAAATTCATGCCTGGGGGATTTTATCCCTTCTTACAAAGGCCGCTCTCGACGTTAACTCGTCAATCTATTGATTTGGTAGATATATTCGGCGACGAGAGCATTTTGTTGGAAAATGACATTGTAGCTGCGGAGAATGTGGCTGCTCAGGTCGAACGGAGCAATCGTTTTTTTGTCACTCGCTTGCAGGAACATCCAGATAAGAACGTCGTGTTAGTCAATCGGATGGTAGCTGTTCTCGTCGCTGAACCGGACATTCTCAAGGTGGAACAGCTGGCTGTTCGCTTCGATGTAAGTGTAAGGACGTTGCAGAGGCTTTTCGATCGGTACGTCGGAATAAGCCCGAAAGGGGTCATCCAACGTTACCGACTTCATGAGGTAGCCGAACAGATCGAGAAGGGTGACATCATCGACTGGTTAAAGCTGAGCTTGGATATGGGCTATTTCGATCAAGCCCACTTTATTAAAGATTTCAAGGCGGTGCTGGGCAAGACGCCTGATGAATATATGAGTACAATCGAGAAGGCAAGAAAAGGATGAGGATAACGCGTCGACAGGATTAAAGGAATGTATCTGCAAATTGAATATCATGGATGGCACAGTCAACCGCGGCGAACTTAAGTAGCTCGTGGCCTTCCTCGACTAAGGCTGCCTTGTCCTTCTTATCTATGGGCCTGAAAGGTTCAAGGATAAGAGTCGCGGCGTTACGCTGGCGCGCAATCTTCCAGATTCCTTTAACATATCCATCGACCAGGAAAGTCGCCCGGATGATGCCATTTATCGTGAACACGCGCAAACGGTCCTCTTCAGAGATGATGCGGGTTCGATCCGCATGGGATAAGAGAGCGTTGTCGAATTCGGGCATGAAACGCACGGGGACTGGGGTATCGGGATCAGGTAATGGGGCTCCGGGCACGTCGAACAATTCATTCCCTTGCTCGTCGTGGAAAATCTGCAGATGGGGACGCATCCGTCCCACGACCTCATTTAGTCGCGTTAGACCGGACCATACCTGCATATCCTTCACTGTTGCTGGTCCGAAAGCCGCTAAGTATCGCTCAATCATCATTTCCAATGACCCTTCTGTGGAAAGCTCGCTCCCAAGCCAGGCTTCTGCTGAAGTATGGGTAGCCTGTCCACTCTCTCCCCAGAGTCCTCGCGGCGGCACCTGAACAAGCGGGACATACGTTCGGACGGCACCGGCAATGGACTCTGAGCGGTGCCCCTGCCACTCCTTCTCCGCCATCAGCAGAGTGCTAATTTCGCTGAAAGTACGGGGCTGTTCCTCCACAAGCACCCGTCCAGCGGCTGCTAGAGAATTCTCATCAATTCCCGTGAGGTTTTTGCCGTGATTTCCCTTTAAGCCACGTTCGAGAACGGGCTGAACGAGAGGGCGAAGGATCAAGCAATCGCGAGCTGTAACGAGATGAATCGTCGAGCGCATGAGCGCGATGCGTACAGCTTGTCGAGATTGGATGAGTTTAGCTAGATCAGTGTGGGTGAATCCAAGAAGCCGCGTCCATAACCCGAAATAGGGTGGATTAGGGGCTTGAGCTTGCATGCCTACTAGGTGCTCCAAAGCTTCCTCGACGGAAATGCTGCTACGTTTAATCAGCATCTGCCGTTCAAGCAAGGCACGGTTAAGAGCGCGGTTTCCAAGAATAGGTTTATTAAGGTTGGCCGTTTCTTTAACACTCATGCTATGTAGTTGCCTCCTAAACTTATGGCTCACTAGCTCTTAGCTTGATTATAAACGAACAACCCTGACATTAGACTGTCAGGGTTGTTCGTTTATACCTAATTTATTAATGATTTAAGTCCTGTAAGTAAACTTTTCTACCTGTATGTGCGGAGAGATACAGCGCTTCAAGGGTTTCGGCAAGCGCTATTCCATCATCAACGCCTGTCGGTAACTCAGACTGTCCTTGAATTGCCTTTAGCCACAATGAAAGGGTGGACTCTCCAGCTTCAGACAATGTAGGCGCCTTCTGAACGTCATTCGAATCTTCTTTATCTGGAGTGAAATATCGGACAAAGCTGTCCGATGGTTGAAGCAGCTTGCGATGAACTCCCGTTGCGCCTCCACCTAAGAAACTTCCCGACGTTCCGTAGAGCTCTATTGAATAGGGAGATTGGCTGGCGGAATAACTCGTATCGCATATCGCAATTGCACAATTAGCGAACTCGAATAGGCACGCTGCGTTGTCTTCTGCGTTATGACCTGTATACCTGGTAGTAATGGCGGTAACAGCAACCGGTTTTCCTAGAATCCATCGCATGAGGTATAGACAATGCGCGCCGAGGTCGGTGAATACACCATAGGGTGTGTCAAGATATCTAGACGCTAGAGGAACCTCCCCGGTTGCGCCGTCGTGAGCGTTCCGAATTCTAATGCTCGTGATGTCTCCAATTGCGCCTGTGATCGCCACTTTCTTGGCAGCTAGATTGACAGGCCAATGTCTTAACGACATGTCTATCGTGAAATGGATGTTTGAATGTCGAATCCAACCCGCTACCCGGTTCGCTTCGTGAAGGGTGAGGGCTAATACTTGATCTACTAGCACGTGCTTGTAAGCTTTGGCTGCCATCTCAATCAGCGAAGAGGCTTGTTCGGGAGAGCTATTGATAATAACGCCATCTAAGCTAGACATTGCTAGAAGCGCAGTCAAGTCGGGCTCGAAGCGGACACCAAACTCTTTAGCAAAAGTTTTACCCCTCTCTAAGTCATCGTCCCAGATGGCAATGATCTTCGCTTCAGGATGAAGAGCTAAATCCCTGACAAAGCTCTTGGCATGATAATGGTTCCAACAGCTGAGCATGGCTATATTAGGCATAATAATTCCTCCGATTCACAGACTTTCGTAAGCTATAGATTCACCGCGATGATCGCCAGAATTCCGACTAGAATGCCTAGTGCGCCGCCTTTAGTCAGCTTCTCTTTAAAGACGAAAGTGGAGACGAGTGTCAATAGCACGATCATGCTGCCGTTAACGAATGGATATAGGTAGGCTCCCGGCAATCGGTTGGCAAGGTAGACCATCAGAGCATTTCCGACTCCTGTCGATAAGCCTATACCGCCGATAAGAATGAAGGTGCTCCAAGCAACCCTAGTGCTCGGAGTAAGTCGGATACGATTACGAATCCCACCGGTTCCGATCCAGCAGAGGAACGAACAGATAAATGCTGCAGAGAAGCCAACGATCATCAATTCAGTTGCTTCACTTCCGTCCAGCATAGATTGATGAGTTTTGGCGAGTACCGGAATGAGTCCATTAAACAAGAATGCGAGAAGACAGTAAGTCATCCAGCGTTTCTGCTGCTGTACATGCTGCTCCTGTCTCCCCCCGAAGATTTGAATGAAATAGAAAGATAGTAGAAATAAGACCAGACCTATGATCTTAAGTGGCCCCGCAGCTTCACGCCATAGTGTCATACTAGCAACGACGGGTACCATCAAACTTACAGAGAAATAAAACGAAGAATAAGATAATGGACCGGTATTCATCGCTCGAGTGTAGAAAAACATCGTCAGGGTAAAGGTGACGCCGTAAAGGGAGCCTATCGTCCAAGTACCCGTACTGATCGTGATTGATCCGACGAATATTTGCCATAGAAGCAAGCCGACGGCAATCAATGCGCTGTAGGTGGTTATAAGTCCGAACAACGCCTGATTCGACCGTAGTTCAGGTAGCTTTTTAAGGCATAGCGTTTGAATGACGAACATCAGGGCAGCGATAGCGGCTAGTAGCACATTTCCTCCTGAATCATGACTCTATCGATGGGAACATCGGGAAGAGAGATCTCATCTCATCGTCGTTAGGGCGACGTCCGTAATGGGCGATTTCGAATGGTTCCGCGTACTGAATGCTGTCGGCGCGTTCTTTGCCGTACCATCTGCTCAGAGCAGGCTTCATCTCATCGGAAACGACCATGAATTCGGCCCAATATTTTAGAAGGTACAATTTCTTGTCTTCCCAGCTCTCGGGAACCTGATTCAGTAACCCAGACTGCCAAGGAGCGAATTCATAGAATTGTGAAGCATGGGCATCGCACGCAAGGAGCTTCTTCTCCATGACTGCTGTAATATCTATGACGATATCAGCCTTGTAACGGTCTTTCATCGAATAATCAGGCATCAGAAGCACAACAGGTGATTGGTTCAACATGGGGACTTCCGGAATCGCATTTGGTGTCTTAACGATGAAAGAGGCTGCATCGCTTACGACTTTACCCGCATACCGATTATCCGCATGTTTGCCCCCTTCAGGATGGAAAGTAATGACCACATCCGCTTTCCAAGCACGGATTTGCCGAATAACTTCATTACGTACGGGTATTGTTGGAAGTAGCTCTCCGTCTGGCGTATCAAGCACCTCATATTCGTCAATTCCGAGCTGTTGGGCTGCCTTCACTGCTTCGTTTCTTCTCCGCTCGACCAATTCCATGCCACTAATGGCATAATGACCACAGCAGCCATTCGTTAAAGACAGAAATTTAACTCGATGTCCCATCTCTGCGAACAACGCAGCAGTTCCTCCGGCGTAGATGTCCGGTTCATCGGGATGAGCACCAATGACGATAACCCTTAATTCCTTATTCATATCAATATCCTCCATTCATTCGTATAAATTAATCGTTCAGGTCTAGTTCCTTCAACACTTGTTGAAGATACTTTCGAGAGGAGTCCAAGCGTTCATCTATTTCATCCCAATAGCTGATCGCCTCATAGATTTCAGGACTTATCCATTCTCCGGAAGCAATACGCTTCTCGCATAGGGCGGCCAATCGAACGAGCTCGGCCACTTCCGCCATGCTGAGGTCGGGGTGAACGTCTCGCCACTGGTCTACGTAGATGTCCATATGCATAAGTCCTTTGTGATCCTCAACTTGCAAGTGCAAATCCGGGTTTACCTTGCCGATCTCTGCGAGTATTGCCGGGTAGTCGACGATTCCTTGCCCGGAGGCTTTCAATTGGCGCACAAGTCCAGTTTCGGAAAAATAGAGAATGCCATCTTTGGCATGCATTTGGTGAATATAAGGAGCAGCGCGCTTGGCTACCGCAACCGGATCTTCAGCGCGGGACAACACATTAGCTGTATCGAACGCGACACCGATAACGTCATCTCCGACTTCCTTGATCATTCTCAGAATTTCGTAAGAGGTAATTTCCTCATGTGTTTCTAGATTAATGCGTGCGCCGGAATCTCTTAGTGCAGGCGCTAGCAGCTTTAAGAATCGGGTCGTGGCTTGAAGCTGTTCCTCCCAAGTTACGTCTGTACGGAAGCGGTCGTTTACGAAGTATCCGGTATGCCCGCCACGCCAGCCTGCGGTTACTCCGATCAACTCTTTCGAGCCCATCTCGACGGCGGCGTAAATCTGTTTCTCCACAGCTAGTTTGTAATCTCCACCGCCGATCTGCCATATTTCCGGCGAGTCCATCGTGTTGTACGGGTTGACCAGCCCGATTCCAAAATCAACGTACATGCCGAGTTGCTTGGCGTGTGCTGAGGCTTCTCTTAACTCACCAATATCCAGAGTTTTTGATACGAAGATAGGAGATTTATAATAAACGCCTTCATATCCGTCAGCTTTCGCTTTTTCTAGTACCTGACTGATGGATAGATGCTCGTCCTTCAAATATCCATGATGCAGTTCGATGCCCACTTTCATTTTTGTTACCTCCTGTTATCATTTCTGCCTTCTTAGTAGAGCAAACGCTGGGGAGTCCCTTGCAGAGAAGAAGGGGCTTTCCCAGCGTTTGTTTAACCGAAACGGTCGATTACTTTAATGTGCCGTTATAGATTTCGAGCAGCTTGGACACGCCTTTTTCGTTGATTTCCTTCACGTAGCTGTCCCAGCCGGCATCGACGGAATTTTTGCCATAGATGAATTGTTCTTGGGTCCGCATGAAGAGGTCGTTTACGGTTGTCGTTCTCATCGTTTCTTCTTCTTTGTCTGCAGGTGTCAGCTTAGGCACCTTCTGGACGGCAGGGAACCAGCCTTTTTCATTAGCCTCCACAGTTAACTTATCCACGAGAGGACTGTTCAGAACTTTGGAGAACCAGTCGTAGGTGAACACAGTTGTCAAATTGTTGTTGGAAGCGCCGATGTTCCATAACGCTTTCTGCACGCTTCCACCGTTCTTAACAGCGTCCGTGAAATCACGTTTACCGTCAATTTCCACGAACGTTTCATCTTGAATGCCCCATGTGCCGAGATTAATCGCTTCGTCGCTATACATCCAGTTCACATATTCCAGTAATTTATCGAAGTTCGGTTTTTTAGCCGCGCTCGCTGGAATGACATAAGCAGAGATAATGCGCTGGGCTGAAGGACCTTTCACGCCTCCTGGACCCGCGATTGGAGGGAGCGGAGCCAGTTCGAAGTCGGGTGATACGTTTTTCTTGCCATCGGCATTGATCTGACCGAGCTCACTAATCCATGTATAAGTGAATACGCTCTGACCTGTCGCCATCTTCTGCTTCCATTGGTCCGTGCTGGAGGTGAAAATCTCCGGATCGGCCAAGCCTTCTTTCATCAGGCGACTAAAATAGGAGACGTATTGCTTATAGTTGTCGCTTGTATAGGAGTATTCGAATTCATTTTTGTCGGAGTTGAACATAAATCCGTTATGTGTAGGTCCGATTCCCCATGCCGAACCCGACAGATTAATTAAGCCGACGGCGCCGTTCAAGTTGGCCATTGGAAAGCTTTTCGGATCAGCTTCCTTAAATTTTTTCAGCACTTCGTATAGCTCGTCCATCGTTGTCGGAGTTTTCAGATTGTGCTTTTTTAGTAGATCGACACGGATGACTGGAGCGGTGGTATACATATTCGATTCGAACATGAACGGAACTCCGTATACTTTACCGTCCTTAAGCGTCCAGTTGTCTAGTTCGTCGGAAATGGCGTATTGGTCAAGCTTTTGCTTCAGGTTCGGTAGCTTATCCATGTAGTCGCTGATCGGTAGCAACACTCCGGTCTGGGCGAATTCCGTATAGACTTTCAGTGGGACGAAACTTACCAGGTCGGGAGCGGAGCCCGAACTGAGCACGATTTTGAGTTTGTTTTCATAGTCGGCGTCCGGAGTCGGTTGTATGTTCAACTTAACGTTAGCCAGCTTCTGGAATTGCTCCAGAACGGGCCATGAAGCATTAAAAGGATACGAGGGGTTGTCGTTATACATCATGGAGATGGTGACTGGTCCTTCCCCGGCGCTCCCTTTGGATGCTTCTCCGCCGGTTTCTTGCCCGGATGAGCCCGTATTCGAACCCGTGTTTGAGCTTGAGCAAGCGGATAAGATAGTGGACATCGCCAACGTAAATGCGAGACCTCCGGTTAGCCATTTGCTCTTCTTTCTGTCTTGTGATTCTTTCATTTTAAAACTACCTCCCTTGATTTAATTAATCTATCATAAAAGCTGTTCAGGCTGGGCCTGCAAAAGTAACGGTAATCAACCCTTAACAGAGCCGATCATGACACCTTTAGCGAAGTACTTCTGGGTAAACGGAAACAGAACCATAATGGGCAGCGTGGTAGACATGATGGCTGCGGCTTTCAACGATGCCGTCGAGACTCTGTCTCCGGTGTCGCCGACTTGTCCGACGTTGCCGGCTAGATCTGATCCGACGATAATGTTGCGAATGATCATCATAACCGGATGTCTCTCCGTGCTGTTTAAGTAAATCATGGAGTTGAACCAGTTATTCCAGTAATAAACCGTTAGGAACAAAGTGATGGCCGCCAGAATCGGCTTAGATAACGGAAGAACGATTTGCATGAGAATGCGGAACGGATTCAAGCCGTCCAGCATCGCGGATTCTTCGATTTCCTCCGGGATGCCTTGAAAGTAAGTCATCATGAGTAATAAGTAGTAAGGCGTAATACTGAAGGGTAGGACGATCGCCCAGATGCTGTCAATGAGGCCTAGACTTTTGACTAACATGTATGTGGGAATAAGACCCCCACTGAAGAACATCGTGAACATGATGAATAGTACAAGAGGCTTGCGTCCCTTCAATGCCCTCTTGGATAACGGATAGGCGCAGATGGTGAGCAAGAACAGGCCTATCGCCGTTCCGATCATCGTCTGAATAATTGAATTCTTAAAGCCTGCGATGATGCTAGGATGTTGGAAAACACGAGCATAAGCTTCCAGGTTGAAGCCTTTGGGCAATAAACCAACCCTGCCCCCTACGACTGCGCCGGAATCGCTTAGCGACACAGAGAGAAGGTGTAGGAAAGGAAATAAGATCGAAGCTGTAATGCACAGCATCACAAACGAATTAAAAGCCATGAACCATTTGAAACCGGTCGAGCGGCGGTAGAGCATATCATTTCTCCTTCTTGGCTAGTACAAAGAGAAGCCAGATATTTTCTTCGAGAGGTAATTGCCTGCTGACACGAGCATGAGCCCGATCAGACCGCCGAACAGACCAACGGCTGTAGCATAGCTGTAATTGTTATTTTGCAAGCCCATGCGGAATACGAACGTGTCGATGATGTCACTTGTCGTGGAATTGCTAGGCGTATAGAGCAACAATACTTTCTCAAAGCCGAGCGCCAGCATGGAGCCTAACGAGATGATTAGCACGACAGAAATGGTTGGCAATATTTGCGGAATCGTTACGCTAATCGTTTGGCGCCATCGGCCTGCGCCATCCATTTCCGCCGCTTCGTATAGCTGTGTATCAACCGAGGAGAGCGCCGCCGTATAGATGATCGCATTCCATCCCATGAACTGCCATATATCAGATGTAATGTAGATCGTGCGGAACCAATCTGCCTCATTCATGAAGAAAATCGGATCAACGCCGAAATATCCGAGAAAGTCGTTCGCGATTCCGTTCGTAGGAGAGAGAAGCTCTTTCAGTATTCCTACGACGACGATGACCGCGACGAAATTAGGAAAATAAGAGATCGTTTGAATGAGCGTCTTTATTTTTTTGCCCAGTATCTCGTTCAATAGAAGTGCAAAAATAATAGGGAAAGTGAACGAAATGACCAAATTCAAAATGCTGAGCACGAGCGAGTTCTGGAAAGCCGACCAGAAGGACGGATCATTCCAAAACATTTTGAAATACCGGAGTCCAACCCATTCCTCTCCGTACATAGAGCCACCAGGCACGTATTTACGAAAGGCGAGGACGTTGCCAACGATCGGTCCATATTTGAAAATTAGGAAATACGCGATCGGTAACACGAGCATTAAATAGTAATGATAGTTGCGTTTCAAGTAAGGGCTCACCTGCAGCCTAACCTCCTTCGTTTGTTCTCCCCCTATCCAAACACATCCGGCATGAGGTTCCTACAGCCAACTTCGGACCTCTGTCACACGGTTATACGAATACGAAGTCACGAAAAAGGACCATGTAACACTTTTCTACCTAATTGTGAGAGTAGAGGATACAGTTATTGACGGCATGCGTGGTACATAATACCCTTAGGTTTACGTCTCTAGGCGTAATAAGAGGGGGAGATGTACATGGGGCGATTGGCGAATATATGGAGGGTTAGCTTCAGGAGCATTTTCTTCCGATTTATTATTTTGTTTATCTCCATCTCCGTGTTGATCCAGATTATCAATTTCGTAACCTATAATATATATTTACAATACGTGCAGGATCGGATCGAAAGAAATTACGATAGTTCGCTTTCTAACGTTGCCGATTCGCTCAACCATATGTTCGAGGGCATCTATCAATCTAACTTCCTGCTTTCGCTTGATCAGAGTGTTCTAAGTGTGTTCACCGGTGAAAGTGATACCAAGGGTGGGATTTCTCAGTATGCAGATATCAGCCAAACCGTTCGCTCCTTGGCCCGAATCAAATACATCGACTCATCGATCGACAGCGCATACATATTCAAACGCAAAGACGATCTGATCATCAGCAATGAGGGGACGTATTCAGCATCCTTTTTCTATGACAAGGTGTACAGATTCAAAGAATATCCAGCTGATTTCTGGAAAGCTCACAATTCTAGCTACAAACTGTTCTCCATTCTGCCGCCTTCGCAGATTAGCGGGTCGGAACTGAATGAAGGAAAGGTCATTATCCCGATTGTTCAGTCGAAGATCGCCGAGTATTGGTCCAACAATCTGTATGTCATTAATCTGAACGCTCAATCCATCGTGCGCCTATTACAGGACTACAAGCTTACGCCGGGTAGCGTACTGTTCATCGCCGACAAGAATGGGACGATGCTTGCTTCCTCAGAGGCGGATTATGTACGCAATCTCGAGCTGCAGGCCTTCATGAACCAGCTTCATGAAGCACCTAATGTCATGTCGGAAGCTGTCTATAAAAACCAAAAAATGAGGATCGTGACCCTCAATACGAATTTTTTCTATAACGATGTAGTCATGATAGCCGGCGTGCCGGAAAACGATATTCGCAGCAGCTTGAGCAATATGGAGAAATTAAGATGGATTTCGGCAATCTTCACGCTGCTGCTCTCCTTAATCCTGTCCGTCGCCTTCAGTAAAAACTTGTACGCGCCCATCAAGTCGTTAGTCGATCGGATGAGCGGACCTCAGCTTAAGGGCAAACGAGCCGTGAACGAGTTCGAGTATCTGAATGATGAAATCGGGCGAATCATGAATAACGTACAATCTCTGAATCAACAGCTTTCTTATGCGCTTCCGCTTGCGAACGAGCAATTCTTGGTGAAAATGCTGAAATACAACTACTTATATGATGACCTTAGTGTTGAAGCCTACCAGAAGAATAGTAGCTTCTCGTTCGAGAACGACCATTTCATCATCGCCATGTTCCAGTTCAACTTCCGGAAGCCGTTCTACGATTCCTTCAACGAGAAATTTCAAAACGATTCATCACGAATGTTGATGAAATTACTGAAGTCTTTGCTGCCTTTGGATTACCCCTGTTATGTGCTGGAAATGGATTCGCATTTGTTCTGCCTGCTCGCCAACGTTCCAGAGGGGACGGATCAGTATTTATATGAACGGTACAGCGAGGAAATCGTGGAATTGTTCCGTAAGGATGAGGACTTTTTGAGGGTTCATGCGGGCATCGGAAGCATTCATGAGAGCTACAAAGGCATGCGTCAATCTTACATTGAAGCGATGAAGGCGCTTTGGCGTATATCCCCTTTCGATGGTAAACGAGTTTATACATTTAATGAATCGGATCATGAAGGTGATGTCACAAGATATTTGCTAGGCAAAGAGGACGAGAACCGATTATTCAACCTTTTATTGACCGGTAAAAAAGAGGAGCTGCATAATCTGCTGAAGCAGATCATCAATTACAATCTCCAAGCAGGCATAACCGCCTCACTGCTGCGAGAGCTATACATGCGGTTCTATATGATCGGTCTGCAGGTTCTGAAGCAAAGGGATAAAGAGCTGGATGAGGGAGTCGGTAATTTGTACACGGGCTTTATCCTCTCGGACCAATCGATATCCGTCGACGAAATAACGGAATCTATTTTTTCCTACTTCGAAAATATCATCATTATATGTAATGAAACGAATGTTAAGTTCGATGTTAGTTCTTTCAGAACGTTCATTGATGAGCATTATCAGGAGGATATTCATCTGGAGCTGCTGGCGCAGAAGTATAATACTTCTGCGCAATATATGTCGCGTATGCTGAAGCGAGAGTTAGGAGTGGGCTTTCAGGATTATTTGCTTGATCTTAGAATCCGCAAAGCGAAGGAGCTGCTTGCCCAGTCGGACCAGAAAATCAGCGATATCTTGGAGGCTGTCGGCTTCAACAACCGCAACACATTTATTCGAGCTTTCAAGGGCAAAGAGGGTATTACGCCTAGTGAGTATCGAAATAATATGAGCAAGTAACCTATCGAACTGACCTTAGCTGCTTGAGGTATAGGGTCACTCTCTGGTCGTCCTCATAAGGGTATTCATAGCCAAGCTTATCTGCTACCGCGATTCCAATTGTTCTAGTAAGTGTTCCGGTTTCAAACAGTGCATCCCAATTGTGCTCGGAATCATTTCCGACATAGGTATGGGCAAAGCTAGTCCAAATGTCCTCAGGCAAATCACGCTGAAGCCATCTCCCAGCTTTCCCAGAGTTGATTGTCCAATCGCTGTTCATCCCGACGTACCACGTTAACAGTGTGACCAAGGCATCCCTCACAACAACGTCGAGCATGTATTTGGCATAGGGTAACTCTTTTCTCCAGAGTCCCTTGGCGACATTCGTTGAGCACCACCAGATTTCGTTAAGGGTTTCGTCAAACTGTTGCCGTGAAGGCTTGGTCGTAACATAGGATCGATCGCTAGGGGATTCAACTGTGCCCATAAGGTTATCCTTGTCTAGAAGCACCATAGTTAAGCTATCCGTGGGCTCAACAATGTGCTCAACCTTGCGTATAGAGAGGTCGATTCGAACGCCATCGGTAAACTGCATGAGGAAAATTTCCCACTGCTCATTATTCTCTTCAATTTGATTATGCTGCATGATGATGAGCTCGCCGAAGCGGGCAATCCACTCTTGATTGCTCACAAAAGGGGCGATATCCGTCACACCGAAAATAACATCGTAATCGCATAGCAAATCCTGTGTGACGTTCGGGTTTACGCGTGAGCCATTCAGAAGAACAACCTTAACCAAAGGGTCACACAAAGCAAATTCTAATATCTGAGCGATAACCTCTTTATCATTTCTCATAGGAGCACCTGTTTATTGTTAGGATTAGAGAAGCTGCAGCTTCCTGTGATAGAACGAAAGCCTGACCATCAATCGGCCAGGCTTGTCTTGTTTGTTTTGAAACATTCAGTTGTATGCGATGGTAAATTACTTCATAATCATAACAGGAATGTGGGCATGAAGAATGACATTGTGGCTCACGCTTCCGACCATAAATTCTTTAAGGGAGCTTAAGCCTCTGCTACCCATGATAATTACGTCACATGCATTATTTTCCGCATAATCGACAATCGCTTCTGCGGGGGAGCCGGCAAGCACAACAACATTCGTATGTGGAATCTCAGTTGTCATTTCCTTAACCTTCTCTATAATGGCATCGCCTTGCTCCTTTACTTGCTCCTGATAGGAACTAGGCTGAGCAAAAGTCATATCCGCAATGATAACGGGCTGCAGGTTGATGACGTGCGCAACTGTAAGTTGGGTTGTAGAGTCTGTTTTCGCTAATTGAATGGCTTTTTCTAACGCTTTGGCAGCTGGTTTGGAGCCGTCATAGGGGACTAGAATGTGATTGAAGATCATAGTGAACCCTCCCAATGTAGTTAGTAAGAATCTTAGTGCTTACATAGAATATAAACCTATAACGTGCAGTTTGCCACTTTAAACGGGGCTTTACTCGTAATTACATCGAAACTATTAATTCTCTTGTCTGGAGGTCCTCCTATGTCTGCATTAGATCGCGTACAACCTAAGCTAAACCTTCCTATCACAGGATTCGAACGGTTCCTTAACTATCTCACTCTATTCGTCCTTATTGGAACAATCCTTTATCTTTGTTTTCAATGGTCTGATCTTCCATCTACAGTAGCCACACATTTCAACGGCAAAGGGGAAGCCGATGGATGGGGGAGTAAGGGAATGTTGTTTCTTCTACCGGCAATCTCCTTAGCCTTGTATATCGGGTTAACAACCCTTTCGCGGCATCCCTATGTTTATAATTACCCTGTTCCAATTACGGAGCAGAATGCTGCGATTCAATATGTGATGGCTAGAAAGCTGATCTACTGGATCAATCTTGAGCTTGTGAGCTTGTTTAGCTATATCGTTTGGAGTAGTGTTCAGTCAGCCCAAGACCAGGGTAGCGATGGGATGGGCGCCTGGTTTTTACCTACTACTCTCGTCGTCCTATTTGGATCGATAGCGATTTATTTGAATCGTGCGATTAGAAGGAAATAAGCGGGACGAGGATTTTGTGATATGATACGGAGAGTTGTTCCGTATACTAGTGATAAAGTAGGTTGATGATTTCATGCATTTACTATCCGTTGAAAATATATCGAAAAGCTATAGCGACAAAATTCTGTTCGAAGACGTTACTTTCGGCATCGAAACCGGAGATAAGTTCGGAATCATAGGGGTTAACGGTACGGGAAAGTCGACGCTGCTGAAGGTCATTGCCGGACTGGAGACCGCAGATTCAGGAAAAATATCGATCGGTCGATCCGTTGTGCTGCGAATGCTGGCACAGGATCCGGTGTTCGCGCAGGACGAGACGGCTCTTGAGCATGTGCTCGGTGGACATTCTCCACAGCTAAAGGCAGTTCGTGAATATGCCGAGATTATGGAAGCTTTGGCGCTCAATCCAGACGATGCTAAGCTGCATGAACGATTGATTGCCGCCAACCAACAGATGGATGAGCTAGAGGCTTGGCAGCTAGAGAGCGAAGCCAAGACTGCGCTAACGAAGCTTGGCATTCATAACTATGAGGATAAAGTATCGACGTTCTCAGGTGGGCAACGGAAGCGGGTTGCAATGGCTGCTGCGCTTCTTCAACCGTCAGACATATTGATCTTAGATGAGCCCACGAACCACATCGATAATGATTCGGTCGCATGGCTCGAGGGTATGCTGCAGAAGCGTAGAGGCGCTTTGCTAATGATTACGCATGATCGGTATTTCCTCGATCGGGTCAGTAACCGCGTCATTGAGCTGGATCAGGGTCGGGCATTTTTCTATGAAGCGAATTACAGTCACTTCCTTGAGCTTAAGCTGGAGAGGGAAGAGCGGGAGGCGTCTTCGGAAGCGAAACGCAAAAACTTGCTTCGAAATGAGCTGGCGTGGATACGTCGAGGCGCACAAGCGCGTTCGACGAAGCAGAAGGCGCGGATTGATCGGTTCGAGATTCTGAAGGAGCAAGGGCCGAAGGCTTCCGCTGGCAAGATGGATGTGTCGATCGCTTCTTCAAGGCTGGGCAAGAAGATCATTGAAATAGAGAAGCTTACGAAGCAGCTAGGCGATCGTACACTTATTAAGGACTTGAGTTATATCGCCGTTCCGGAGGACCGTGTCGGGATCGTCGGAAAGAATGGCAGCGGGAAGTCTACGTTGCTTAAGCTAATTGCAGGGAAGCTTATGCCCGATACAGGTAGCGTGGAGCTTGGAACGACCGTTAAGCTAGGTTGGTTCAGTCAAGAGCATGAAGAGATGGATGAGTCGCTTCGGGTTATGGAATATATCCGTGAAGGTGCGGATCAAGTTAAGACTTCAGATGGCTCTACGATATCCGCGGGGCAAATGCTTGAGCGCTTTCTATTCTCACCTTCCATGCAGTGGACGGTCATCTCCAAGCTGTCGGGTGGGGAGAAGCGTCGTCTACAATTGATGCGAGTGCTGCTGAATGCACCGAATGTGCTACTCCTAGATGAGCCCACGAATGACTTGGATATTTCCACGCTGACAGTGCTGGAAGATTATTTAGATGATTTTCCGGGCGTCGTCATTGTCGTTTCTCATGATCGGTATTTTCTCGATCGTACCGTCAGTCGTATTCTGGCCTTTGAAGGGGACGGGGTAGTGACGCATCATACAGGTAACTATACCGACTATCAGGAGTATACTGAGCGGAAAGAAACCTTGAAGCAAGCAAATGATGAGCCTGCCAAAGCCGTAGCAGAGCCTCCTAAGCCTGAAAGCAAGGAACGTCTGGTCGTCAAGATGTCGTATAAGGATCAGAAGGATTTTGAGTCAATTGATGATTGGATTTCCGAGACGGAGCAAGAAATCCATTCGGTTGCAGCTAAGATGGAAGCAGCAAGTAGCGACTCAGCTCGGCTTCAAGAGCTAGGGGCGGAACAACAGCGTCTTGAGACGAAGTTGGAAGGGCTGCTTGAGCGTTGGACGGAGCTTAATGAGCTAGCAGAGCAAATTGCGGCGAATAAGAACGGGAAATAAAACTTAAGCGTAAGCAAAACAGGCGAGAACCCATCCGAGTTGGTGGATTCTCGCCTGTTTTATTCGATCCTCCTTATTCCCCTGGAAAGGTGAATGCAACTTCATGAATGCTTAGCTTCGCACCGAGCATAATGCCGGAGCCTGACTTCGGCTGTTCGCCATGGCTTGGCTGACCTTCAGCAGCAGCGGCTTCGGGTTTCGGACGGGAATGGGAATGTGCTTGCTTGAACGCATCGCTGTTCACCCATCCGTCGAATGCGTCCTTGCTCTCCCAAGTTGTACACACTTTAAGCTCATCGTGCTCCTCGCCTGCTTCGGTCAGTAGCTCCATGCGGATAAAACCGGGTGCATGCTGCACGCCTTTAGGATTTTTGAACCGTTCGACGACTTCACCGACGTGGCCTGATTTGATTTTTATTGTATTGATCGCAACTATCATTGTGATTTCCCCCTTCAATTGAGCTCGCACCTTCTATTGTAACAAACCTCAGGCGCAATCAGAAATGAAGGGTAGGGATTACCGTAGAATCACTCAATCTACCAATCTGACCCCGATACCACGCCTCTCGGCTTCCCGCCAGTAGTAAGCCGCAATCGCTATATCGAAAGCGGCCATACCCATCGGATTAAAGAAAATGGGCTCGGTTGGGGCAAAAAACTGCAATGCCTGTGCAAATACAACATCTCTCAGAGTCACGGTATCGCTCTCCATAAGTCCCTTTTGTACATGAAGCAGTTCGATGTCCGTATTTTCACGACACACCTCGCGCCAATGATCGACGACTATGGCTTTGATGGCCTGAACGCTATTTGGCATGTACTCCCGTAACGAAACGTTCATGAGCAAAGAGCCCAAAGGTGGAGGCTCATCGATATAACGAGCAGTGGAGGAGGTACAGGTGAAGACAATGTCACTTTGTCGATAAACCTCCTGCCAATGGGCAGCGATAATCGCTTTGGTGCGTAATTGAGGTTCGAGCAAGGCAGGGTCAATGCCCTTGAGATCGAACAGCCGCACGCTGTCCAGCCTATCGCCATACAATGCCATGACCATCTCCATATGCCTTTGCCCAATCGGACCCCATCCGATCATCCCGACATGGTATATCGGATGGCGTTCCAGAGCCATATAATGTCGTAGCATAGCCGCGCTAACCGCAGCAGTGCGTATTTCACTAAGCTGTCCGCTATTGATGACTGCAACGGGAACGCCATTATCCGGGTCATTCAGAATGACCGTGCTGTGAGCTCGAGGAATTCCGTGCGTTACGTTGCCCGGAAAGCTGGCAATCCACTTAATACCGCTGATGTTCGTCTCCCCACCGACGAAGGAGGGCATGGCAATAATGCGGTTACTCGGATGCTTGAATCGCAAATACGGCTTAATAGGCTGGACGATTTCCGGTGTACCTGTAAGCTGCAATGTAGACTCGATGATAGAAGTGAGTAGGGACCAATCGATACCTATTTCGCGAATATGACCATCGTTTAAGTAAATCATGCTGCCGAACCCACTCCTTCATCACACATCATTGACATGCCCCTATTATAGCGAGCCTACTCACCGCTCACTCACTACCGACATGCTGCCGAACCCACTCTTCGTTGTAAACGGTGTCCAAATACCGCTCCCCCCGATCGGGAAGAATGGCTACACATATCGCTCCTGCGGGGATTTCATCCTGCATGGCCCGAATCGCAGCAATTACGCCACCCGAAGAGGCGCCAGCCATGATAGCTTCGGACTGGACAAGCTCAAGGCATCCTTCGATACATTGGCGTTCGGACACTTCTATGACCCGATCAACCAACTCTGTGCGATTAATCGGAGGCGGCAGAGCTGCACCTAATCCAGGGAATTGTCGCACCCCTTTTACACCACCGAAAATCACGCTCCCTACAGCATCTACGGCTATGATCTGCGTAGGTAGATTATTGAGCTTTAACCTTTCCGCGCAGCCTCGTACCGTCCCACAGGAGCTGACTCCACAGAACAAATAATCGATATGGGGCAGTACCTCTAGAATCTCTGGCATTGTCGAATGATAATGTGCCAAATAGTTGTTAGGGTTGCTGTATTGGTTCGTCCAATAGCAGCTTTTGATTTCTTGCTGAAGCTTCTTGACCCGCGCGATTCTTGCTGGTAGATAATCGCCACTACCGGGATCAGGCTCAGTCACCATCTCAATTTCCCCGTGAAGGGAGCGAATGAGCTTCAAGTGTGTATCCGTCGTACGAGGATCTACGACACACACGAAACGTAACCCAAGGTATCGACAAATCTGTGCGAGACTTACAGCCATATTGCCGGAGCTCGATTCGATCACAGTCGTATCATGGTCAATTTCACCTGTTCGAATGGCTTCACGTACAATATTCAGAGCAGGACGATCCTTAGCGCTGCCTCCGGGGTTCATCATCTCTAGCTTGGCATACACCTGATAGGGTGCATCAGAGAATAGTTGCTTGAGAGGAATGAGTGGTGTGCGGCCGATCGTCTGGCACAGCCCATCCATGATGTTTAAGCTGTTCAAGGCCATATGCGGGATGCCCCCTCTCAGTCATGGAAAATTCTTTTGTGCTTAAGCACCGTATGATCGAATGTGATGTCCGAAGGGATGACCCGAAGCTCATCTAGCAATCCACCTCGAATCATAATGCCGATTTCAGGAATATGATCTCGCAGCTCCTGCTCGATCCGTTTATAAACGACTGGACTCTTCTCCTTGCTATCGATATGCACGGTAAGCCTGTTGGCTTGGACGTGAACCCGTACTTTGGCTTCCTTCAGATGACGATAGACGACGCCCTCGATGTCGTAGATGCTAATTTTTTCTCCATGCTTAAGCTCGGGACCAATGCGCCTTACGACAGCTTGAAAGCTCATCTTCCATTGCCCATCCACAAGAATAGGTCGTAAATCTCGAACAATATCGTACGTCACATATCTAAGAGCTGGGAATAGATCGCGATGCAATGAGGTGAGCACCAATACGGATTCGTTCTCATGTAAGGGTTCATCAATATCTCGGCTAAACAATGCTTGTGCGGGAACCCCTTCAGCTTCAATTCCTTCTGTAAATAGATATCTACCAAGCTCATGCGAATAATAAGCGATCGTACCGATTTCAATGGACCCATATGTGTCGGTAATATTTTCGGGAGCAAGCTGCAGCTGATCGGCAATACTGCGAAGCCATGCGGGGGATGCAATCTCACCGACAAGGATGACTTGGCGAATCCCATAGGAGGCAGGATCAGCGATGGACGCGGACAATAAGCGATCTAATAGGGAAGGCATCGTGTAGAGAACATGGGGGCGGAGAGTCTTCAATCGTTCTAAATGCTGTTCGATAGGTTGCTGAAATGCGATGGAGTCCGCGGTGACCCCGATTCGTTCGAAAATGCTTATAGCTGTACTGGCTGCATGACCTGTACCCATATCTGACAAGGCTGTAAGGTCAACGGAGCGTATGAGAATTTGTTGAAAAAGGTCGGCTTTAATCCGGATATATTGCTGTTCATCATCCGCGGAGTAGTAGATCGCTTTACGGCGAAGTGAGCTCGTTCCAGAAGTTCTATAGCAGGTGATTGTGTCAGAAGGAGTTCGCGTTGCGAAGGGCTGCTCCTTACCATAATAATGCTGCTCCAATAACTCCGATGTGAGGAGGGGGAGCTGGTTTAGGGAATGAATTTCATCAATATTCAAGCTGTTGTCCACAAGAATTTGCCCGAACCAAGGGAAGTTTTCGCGAACCTGCTCTATTTTTGCGCGTAGCTGAAACTCATTCAAGCTATTCCCTCCAACCTTCGCCACCATAGTTGATATTCAATTATATGTTCGGGATCATAGCAGGTTCTTCATTTACAGATAGACAAGAGCCCTTCCTTCTTGAAGGGATTCCCATACATTATTCTGAGGGAGATTGCCCATTGGGATGAAAGGGAGCTGGCACCAAGGATGAATAAACAAACAGGAGTTTCGAGCAAGTGGGTCAAAACCAGGATCATAGCTCGTTCCGCATTTTTATCCAGCCACATTCCGACAACGTTACGACTTACACCCCATTCGTTGATAAAATTATTACATCAGCACGGGATGGTGTATGTGAAGCCAGAGTCAGGCTCCCGTGGGGTCGGCGTCATGCGATTGGATGGGGCGAAGGGGAAGTGGAGCGTAAGGGATGGGATGAAGCAACACACCTTTACGACCTTCGGGGTCATGTTCAAATGGCTGCGTTCGCGGATAAATGGGAAATCGTACTTGGTACAGAAAGGGATACATGTTCTTAGGCATGCAGGGAAGCCAGTCGATTTTCGAGTAATGATTCAGAAGGGGCGCAAAGTCGGATGGAAGGTAACAGGAACAGTTGCACGGGTCGCACATCCTCTTAAGGCTGTAACGAACGGGAGCCAAGGGGGAAGTATATACGCTTCGAAAGCCTTATTGCAACGAATTGCGGGTCAGAAACGGGCTACGAGAATATTAAAGAAGTTCAACCGTCTTGCCTATTCAACGGCTCATTGCTTCGGGCAATCCTATCCAAGAATAAATGAGCTAGGACTAGACATAGCGGTGGATCGTAAGCATCAATGTTGGATTCTTGAGGTGAATACGAGGCCTGATCCATGTCCTTTTACCAAATTAGCAGACTCCTCCATGCTGCGTACGATCGTCAAATATGGTCGAGGGTACGGACGTAGCTACAATTTAACATGCAATAAAGCAAGAAAGGGTCGAATTTAATAAACACTTAGAAACCTCATGAAGTTTTGTCCGTACTAAATAGGGCAAACATATGAATGAGGGAGGTACGATTCATGAACTGTCCGATTTGTGAAGGCTCTCGTATGAGAGAAGTAGAGAAGAACGGAATCCTTATCGACGTATGCCCATCCTGCAAAGGGGTATGGCTGGATCGAGGAGAGCTGGACAAGCTGATGCTAGACGTCAGAGAAGTTCGCCAGGATTATAATGAATGGTATTATGGGGATGACGACGACGGAGATTCATCAAGACGTCAGCAAGCTCCAAGACCTACACAACCTCCACAACCCAATTATCAATCTTCTCAGCATCAGCATTCACACCCTCAGCATGGTCATTCACAATATCCACCCTATAAGAAAAAGAAGAAAAGCGTCATGGACGTCTTTGGCGACTTGTTTGACTAATAATAAAGATTAATCGAACTGCCTCGCAAATTGTGGGGCAGTTTTATTTATAATCGTTGACAATGATAATGATAACTATTATCATTCAATTCGAGAGGTTTAATGAGAATCATTTTCATTTGGAGGCTATTGCGATGAATACACGATTAAATACAAGTCAGTTGTCCCTTGCATATGGAAGTCGGCAAATTGTACAGGAGCTGAACTTGCATGTGCCAGATGGCTTAATTACAGCGCTCGTGGGCGCTAATGGATCAGGAAAATCAACTATCCTGAAGGCGATGGCTCGTATTCTCACACCCGCGCAGGGTGGTGTATATTTGGACGGTAAGCTTATCCACCGTCAACCGACGAAGGATGTAGCTAAGCAGCTAGCCATTCTACCTCAGAATCCATCCTCTCCAGAGGGGTTGACCGTTCGTGAGCTCGTTTCCTTCGGACGATTTCCCCATCAGAAGGGGTTCGGGAACATATCCTCAGAAGACAATCGTATGATTGAATGGGCTTTGGATGCGACTGGAATGTCGTTGTTTAGTAGTAGGCCGGTCGATCATTTGTCTGGAGGACAGCGCCAGCGGGCTTGGATAGCTATGGCTTTAGCGCAAGGAACGGAAGTATTGCTGCTCGATGAGCCTACGACGTTCTTGGATATGGCGCATCAGATGGAAGTTATGACTTTGTTAGAGAAGCTTAACAAGGAACAGAAGCGTACGATCATTATGGTTGTGCATGATTTGAATCATGCTGCCAGATATGCTCAGCACCTTGTGGCACTGAAGGACGGAACCGTTCTATATGAGGGACAACCTGATGAGGTTATGACTTCTCAGATGCTACGAGACGTGTTTAATATTGACGCTGATATCATTCCGGATCCACGTACGGGTACGCCACTATGTTTACCTTACGGACTGGCGGTGGATTCATCGATAGCGGAATCCGATAAGGACCAGGAATACCGCGACGATAGAGTGAAGGCATTGGCATAGGTTAAAGAATTAATCCACTTTATTTTTTGAAAAACCACTTAAACTAGGGGGCTATTTGTTGTGCGTATTTTTAAGCATTCAACCGTAATGATCATCCTTTCTTTGACTCTTTTACTTACAGCGTGTGGCAGCAAGGAATCTTCTAAGGGTAACAACAGTAACGCAAGTAAATCTCCAGCGGCTACCGAATCGGCTTCCGCTTCCGCTACGGAATCTGCTGCAAGCCCATCTGATGAAACGCGTACTTTCAAACATGTATTAGGAGAAACGACGATTAAAGGAACGCCTAAACGCGTAGTGGCGTTGGAATGGACGCATGCGGAAGATGTATTGGCGCTTGGTGTTCAGCCCGTAGGGATCGCGGATATTAAGAATATGAACATATACGTAAGATTACCTGTCAAAATCGATGAATCGGTCACAGATCTCGGAGATCGTGGTGCACCCAACATGGAGTTACTTGCTTCGTTAAAGCCGGATTTGATTGTTGGCACTCGTTTTAACCTGGAAAATGTTTATGATGAGATGAGTAAAATCGCTCCAACGCTTGTATATGACGCATACCCTCTCGAAGGCCAGGGAGATCAATACGAAGAGATGGTTAATACCTTTAACCAAATTGCTGATGTCTTGGGCAAGAAGCCAGAAGCTGAAGCCGTGCTTCAGAACCTAGACAAATCCTATGAAGCTGCTAAGGCTAAAGTTGCCGCATCTGGCAAAGATAAAGTTCCATTCGTCCTGACGATGGCGTATAGCAATCAGAATGCGGTTACTTTCCGGTTATCAACGGACAACTCTATGGCTGTCAAAATTCTAGAGCATATTGGACTATCCAATGCACACAAAAGCGAAAAGTTCGAAAGCTATGGATTCACGACAGCAGATGTTGAAGCCCTTCCAGCATTGCAGGACGCAAACCTATTTCATATCATTCAAGACAGCGACAACGTTATCGAGAATCAACTGAAAAACAATTCAGTATGGAAATCCCTCAATTTTGTTAAAGAAAACCGTATATATGCTCTTGGAGGAGACATGTGGCCATACGGCGGTCCGTTGTCTGCTCAGATTATGGCTGAGAAAACGGCTGAACTTCTTAGTCAGTGAGTCTATCCAAGAGGCATATCGCCGCACCAGGTGAAGCTTCAACATCCTTGTCTAATATCCATCCAGCTCAATCCGCTAATTCAGGGGTGGGTTGGAAGCCGTTATGGGTGTTTCTCGTAGGGCTAGGTGCTTTACTCGTACTTACTTTTCTTAGCTTAACGCAAGGCTTGGCAGATATCTCAGTACGTACAGTCATTCAAGCGATTATTAATCCTCAAGATATTATCGATCACAATATGATACGAGGTGTAAGGCTTCCAAGAACAGTCATGGGGCTATTAGCGGGAGCTGCATTAGCGGTTGCGGGTGCACTTATGCAGACGGTCACACGTAATCCACTCGCTTCGGAAACGACGTTGGGTGTTAATGCGGGTGCGTATCTAGCCGTTGTCACGGGCTCGATCTTCATGCCTAAGCTGCTTCATCAGTATTCGCTACCGATGGCGGTAGCTGGTGGTGTGTTAGCCGCTGTAGCTGTATATGCTCTAGGTGGTGGACGGAGAGGAACACCTATCCGCATCGCTTTGTCTGGGATGATCATCACGCTAGTGCTTTCCTCATTCACGAGTGCATTAATTTTGCTGAACCAAGAAGCGGTCAGAGGTATTTTCTTATGGGGCTCGGGGTCGCTTATCCAGAACAATTGGGATGGCGTCAGCTTTACTTGGCCATGGGTCATAGGTGGGATAGTAGCGGTATGCTTGGCTGTCCGTCATCTCGATGTGCTTACTTTAAGCGAAGAGACGGCTCGGTCGTTAGGGCAGAAGGTAGCTAGCACTAGAATATTCGCAATGGCAATCGCTATTCTCATTGCTTGTGTGAGCGTTAGTGTTGTCGGACCTATCGGCTTTATCGGATTGATTGCCCCGCATGTTGTACGTATGTCAGGGATGACTAAGCATGCATGGTTAGTTCCTGTAAGCGCATTATGGGGAGCCACTATTCTCGTTGGTTCCGATACCCTTGCTCGCGTATTCGTAGATATCTATGGAGAACTGCCTGCCGGAGCAATTACCGCAATGATTGGTGGACCATGGTTGATCTGGCTAGCCCTTAGGATTTCGCGCAAGGCTCAAGCTAGCACAAGCTCCGGTGGCTCCTCCATGAATGTCGGGAGTTTACAGCGGAGAATTCCATACTCTACACTCGTTATTGTGTTTAGCATTTTATTAATTGCAGTCTGGATAGTTAGCTTAACGAGTGGTACGTTACACATTCCCCTTTCAGAAGTTTTGTCTGTGTTAACCGGGCAAGGCGATGAATTGTATCGACAAATCCTTATGGATTTCCGTCTGCCGAGACTACTCGTGGCTGGCTTAGCTGGGATGGCTCTTGCAGCGAGTGGAAGCTTGCTCCAAAGTGCAGTTCGCAATCCGCTTGGCGATCCTCAAGTGATCGGGGTAACGGGCGGAGCCGGCGTAGGTGTATTAATGCTAATGATCGTCGTCCCACAGGTTTCGATGGGGTGGTTACCCGTTGCAGCGGTCATTGGTGGAGTTGCTGCAGCGACAATCGTTTATTCCGTTTCATGGACGAGGGGACTAAATCCAACCATACTCACATTGGTGGGAATCGCAGTATCTGCGGCGGGTGCTGCTCTTATTAATATTTTTGTCGTCCAAGCAGAGATGAAGGTGGCTCCGGCTCTGGCGTGGATGGCAGGAAGTACTTATGGCCGTAGTTGGACCGAGGTGTGGCAGATGGTACCAACCGTCTGTATCCTGTTGCCGATCGGCTGGTGGCTTGGACGCAAGGTCGATTTACTTTCCTTCAGCGATGATAGCTCAGCAGGACTTGGATTAAGAGTGAGGCGGGTGAGATTATACGTCGCAATCGTAGCTGTCCTTTTAGCTTCGATGTCTGCTGCGAGCGTAGGGGCAGTTGGGTTTATCGGTCTTCTCGCTCCGCATGCAGCAAGAATGCTAGTTGGAGCAAATCATCGGCGCTCTATGATCATCTCCGCCCTAATCGGAGGTATACTACTTGCGGCTGCGGATTGGATCGGTAGAATCGTTATTATGCCAAGAGATCTCCCTTCAGGCATCGTGACTGCGTTGATCGGAGCTCCTTATCTAGCTTTCTTAATGTACAGAGCAAGCAGGTCCCGGATCTAGTTAGAGTAGTATTGCTATAACAATTGTGATAAAACAGTTCACACCCCCCTCTATCATTGTTAAAATGTAGAAAATGGAGGAGGGTGTTTTTTTGTGGATAAACAAATACTGGAGCAGAAGCTCTCAGCCGTCATTAATAATGTAAACGCTGTAGTTGTAGGGAAAGAACAAGTGCTTGAATACTTACTTGTAGGGCTTCTGTCCTCTGGACATCTCATTCTTGAGGATGTACCAGGCACGGGTAAGACATTGCTTGCCAAGTCTTTGGCCAAATCATTAGCTTGCCAGATGCGGCGTATTCAATTTACCGCTGATTTACTTCCTTCAGACGTTACAGGCATTAATTTCTATAACCAACAAGCAGGGCAGTTTGAGCTACGGCAGGGCCCTGTTTTTACGAATATTTTACTTGCAGATGAGCTTAATCGCGCCACGCCTCGCACGCAATCCAGTTTGCTAGAATGCATGGAGGAGCGTCAGGTCACGATTGACGGTGTAACCTATCCGTTGGAAACTCCGTTCATGGTCATCGCAACTCAGAATCCAATTGATAACCATGGGACATTTCCTTTGCCGGAGGCGCAGCTAGATCGATTTATGATGTGTATTTCCATGGGCTATCCAACAGAAGAGGAAGAACTGGCGATATTGCGACGTTTCACCGTTCGTAATCCATTGGAATCGTTAGCGTTTGTCATAACCCAGCAAGAAATTAAGGAGCTTCAAGCTCTTGTGCCGACAGTGTTCGTCAGTAACGAGGTGTACAGTTATTTAATCGCCATTGTAACGGCTACACGTAGTCATCCGGAAATATCCTTTGGGGTGAGTCCGCGGGGAAGCCTACAGCTTCTGAAAGCAGCGCAAGCTCGCGCATTGCTGCGTGGGAGAGATTATGTAGTTCCTGATGATGTGAAGGCCTTAATCAAACCGGTACTCGCGCATCGAATTATTCTCAAGGATTCCTTCCGGGGTGAAACGAATCGCTCGGATGAGCTTCTGGATCGCTTGGTTGCCGGGATATCCGTACCAACTGAAGCTATATTGGAGTCGAGATAACAATGGCGGTCATCGTCTGGGTCGTTCTCATTATGACAGTACTTTATCTCATGCAAGGGTTTGTGTATTCGAGGTTCGGACTTAAATCCGTTACCTATAGCCGAACGTTCAGCACTCCTCGGCTCTTCGCCGGTCAGACGGTATGGATGCATGAGAAGATCGCGAATCGCAAAAGGCTTCCGTTACCGTGGCTAAGGGTAGAGTCCCTACTTCCTGCGCAATTGGTCTTTACACATCGGGAGGTGGGTTTATCCATCAACCGGGGAGATCAGTTACAGAACCACGCGAGCTTATTCAGCATCCCAGCGTATACGGAAATCGTGAGGAAGCATGAAATCGTATGTCCACATAGGGGGAAGTATCGAATTACGAGTCATACGTTAACTCTAGGGAACCTAGTAGGGATAACAGGAAAGTCGGTTACGCATCCGGCAAATTGTGAGATTATCGTGTACCCGAGGGTGAAGGGAATGAGCGAGTTTCCCTTGGATGCAAGGAAGTATTTGCAGAGCGTGAGAAGTATGAACAGCCCGTTGATGGAGGACCATTATCATGTGGCGGGCATAAGGCCATACAGGCAAGGAGATTCCTTCCGAATGGTCAATTGGAATGCAACAGCCAAATCAGGGGAGCTACTCGTACATAAAAGGGAGAGCATGCAGGATAACGATCTAACGATCATCCTAAACGCAGAATTACAAAATGCGACCCATAATATGCGCATGATGGCTGAAGATTTCGAAGAGGCGCTGAGCTATGCGGCCTCCGCTGCGCAATATATTATTTCTGGTGGAGGTAAGATCGGCTTTATCTACAATGGAGCTACCGAAGGCAACGCGGGAATGATCTTCCGCGTCCCCGTAAGCTCGGGTGCAGCGCATATGGATAGGCTACTAGAAGCGATGGCCGGCTTCCAGCCTGTTACGACCCTTGGCCTTTCCTATTTGCTGGAACAGCTGATCACGGAACGGACCCGTGGACTGAACTATCTGTTGATCTCTGCATTCGTTGATCAGAAGCAGGAACAGCTCATTCGTCAGCTTCGCAGCCAGGGAAATACCGTGCAGCTGATGCTGCTTGCTAAGGGGGGAGGCGCCTGATGGATGATGCAATAGCTAGGTCCTCCACCATGATAAGAGCCGTAAGGCGTGTAGGAATAGAGTGGCTCCTTTGGCTCCCGATATGGCTCCTGCTGACGGCTAACATGGGCGTGTACGGTAAGTTTGGAATGGCTGTCGCTGTCGCATTTTTCTTTGCTCTTGGATTAGGGTTACACCGAATGACCGTGTTATGGCGAAGATTAACGATGATTGCGATAGGTGGCATGCTCATCGGAGCTGGAGTTATTTGGTTCTCGAACGATCTGCTTGCCGTCACCTGGATGGGCATTCTGCTATGGAGAGGTCGATATCAGAAGCTTACTCACCTCCATTATTGCCTCGGGTTTGGCATCTGTTGTGCAGTGCTCATCGTGACTTCACAAAGTGAGGCTTGGGCCGATTATCGGCTAATGTTTATTCTCTTAGCGTTATTATGGATAATCATCTGGTTCATGGCTTTGAATAGAGGCCTAGTCGATGATGCAGGTCTTCACAACGGAATCGTTACGAGACCGGTGAGGCAGGCGAACCGTAAATATATCCTTGTTTTCCTAGCCGCAGGGATGCTCATTATTGCTATGACCGCTAGTTATGGACAGCAATTGCTTACCCCGAAGCAAGTTGTTAATCCGAACAATAGCTGGATAGATCCAGACCGATTCATTCAGCCTCCTCAATCGATGGACAAACCGGAATGGATGGAGGGGATCGAGCAGCCAGGGAAGCGCTGGCTCTTCTGGGATATCTTATTCTGGGTTCTGTTGGTAGTGGTCATCTGCGGAACCCTCTGGTTTATAAGATTTCTCTGGATTAATCGGGTGTGGACTTGGCAAGGATTGTTGAATTCGATTAGAAAATGGTTTCTACGGGAGAACAGACCGGAGAAGCTACCCTACTTGGAAGAAAGCCGAAGCTTACGTAAGGAGAAGAAGAAGGGACGCTTCGAATCTTTGTTTCGCAAGCACAATCGCGAGCTGGAATGGGAGCGGCTAAGTAACCCAGAGAAGGTGCGGCGACTATACGAAGAGGCGGTACTGACGGGAATAGAACAGGGCTATACGTTCAAAGCGAGTGATACACCGTCCGAAACATTGGACGCATTGGAGCAATGGCAAACCGGTGGGAAAGCTCATAACAATGAGAAGAAAGCAACTTATTGGAGCTGGCTCTTACAAGTTCATCTATCATTACTTCACTTATATGAGAAAGCTAAGTATAGCCCCCACGAAATCACTTCGCAGGATGTCGGAATGTTGAAGGAGATCGATACGGATCGTAAAGGCAATCGGTAAGGGATAGACAAAGTGTCCAAGAATGGTGGGACGGAGTGATTCAGATTCAGTAGCTGCTCCTAAGTTACTAGGATGAACTCCGGCCCACTTTTTTCTGACGATACTTCAATGGGGAGAAGCCTGTCACGCTCTTAAATGTTCGTCCAAAATGGGTGAGGTTCCCGTACCCAACGCTCTCTGCAATGTCCGAAATAGACAATTGAGAGCTTTCCAGTAAGGTACGGGCTTCTTTTACCCTTATGTTGTTTATATACTCGATAAACGTATATCCGGTTGCGGATTTGAATGTTCTGCTAAGATAAGAGGAGCTTAAGAAAAACTTCTTGGATAGGTCATCTAAAGTCAGCCGCTGGTTATAATTTTGATTAATGAAATTGACGACTTGAGAGATGGGCTTATGGGCGCGATTGGACTCAATCAAATCATAACGCTGGCCGTCATCCAATTTACGTTGAATAAAGATTAACAGTTCGATGAGTAGAGCCTTTCGGTAGTAGTCATACCCCGACAGCCTTTTAGAATCCTCGCTGATCATTTTGTGAAATAGCCCCTCGATGAACTCCTGCTCACGTCCGGCAAGCTTAATCGCATTAGAGCCCGAGCGAAAGCATGACAACGGATCAAATTCCACATTTGTAGACTGGAAGCTTTGTAGAAATTGCTCCTGAAACAGTAGGGTAACTCGTTCATACATTGCACCGTTTGTGTTCATCAATCGGTGCTTATCCCGCATATTAATGAGCAACAGTACCCCACCGACGACCTGATAGTTCTTATCCTCGATAGAATAATAAAGGTCGCCCGAAACGATATAGAGAATCTCAAAGGCATCGTGATAATGGAGTGAGGGGATGCTGGAGTGCGTCTTTTTCTCGCGGCTGATGTCAAAAGGAATGGAATTGTAATAACTGATATCCAAAGACAGCACCCCCTATGATCGATATGAGCTAGCACTGGCAGGTAATCACAACAAAATACGTAGAAAAGTCTGCTCGAATGGAGAAATAAGTAGAGAATGGACGGGATCGACCGTGCTATATTTACATCAATGAAACGATTAAGAAAGACTGGAGGCGGAAGCGAAAGGGAAATGAAAGTCATTTTACATCCTAAAAGTTAAAGCGCTTTAACTTTATGAACAGGAAGAGGTGTGGGAGTACATATGACAAAGCAATGGTTAAGGAAATCCCGCAAGACAGTAGCTCTCTTATTGGCTCTTATTTTATTGTTGCCGTTCAATCTTGTAGACTACGCATTCGCTGGCAAAGCCCCAAAGGCGTCTAATAAAGAAATTATAGCAGAATGGAACTTTAAGAACAAAGGTGAAAATGGAGTATTCACGGCTACGGGTGGGAGTTATCAAACAGCGTCCCTATTAGAAAATGTAGGCGGGACCTTCGAGAATTATGATAGCGGCAATAAGGAAATCAGCTACCAGGGCTGGGACGGCGGTAAAGGCCTCAAGTATTGGCTTGCGGCGGTTTCAACGAAAGGTTTCAAGAATATCGTCCTGTCATCTCAACATAATTCATCCGGTTCAGGGCCTAATGACTTCAAGGTACAGATTAGCGCAGACAATCAGGTGACTTGGTCTGATGTTCCGAACGGTAGTGTTCGAATGAACACATCATCCAGTTATGATTGCCCAGAGAACAAATGTAAGCTTAATCAGTTGCCACTTCCGAAAGCGGACAATAAGGATTTGCTCTATATTCGCTGGATAGTTAGCTCCGATAAAGCAACGAATATGGAGGACAATCCTTCCGGCATTGGCGATGGTGGCTCTAGTAGAATAAGGGACGTTCGCGTGTCAGGAGATCGAATCGCAGGTACGGCTCTTGTTGTTCCTACGATTGATCTCGTTCATCTTCCTAAGAATGGCGCGGAGAAGGCTGCGGCTTCCGCACCCCTTACGGTTAAGTTTAATAAAAAGGTGAAGCTGGATTCTAAATTTGCAGTTACGATCATGGATGACAAGAACAAAGCGTTAACCGGTGTGTCATCCGAGATCGTGAAAGATACGCTTCGAATTAATCATCCCGTATTCACTTACGGGAAATCCTACAAGGTTTCAATCCCGAAGGGGCTAATCAGCGGAGAGGACAAGGTGAAGCTCACGCGGAATATTTCCTGGAGCTTTACGGTACAAGATTCTCCGACCGAGCCGAAGATGATGAATATGACCTTCAACGGTGATCCGAAGACGAGCTTAGCTTTCGCATGGTACACAGATGTTGCAACGGCTACCCAGCTACAAGTCGTCGAAGCATCGAAGGTGCAAGGTGGCGTATTCCCTGAGCAGGAGGCTGTTAAGTTTACGGGCACTGGGGAAGAAATCTCAACCTTCATGACGCCTAACGACAGAGAGACAGGGAATAAATCGAAATTTATTAGCCACAAAGTCATTGCCGAACGATTGTCACCTGGCACGAAGTATAACTTCCGCGTAGGTAATGGTAAGGAATGGGGACAGGTAGGCTCATTTACGACCGATACTGTGGATAATCAACCTTATCATTTCATTGCAGGTTCGGACTCACAAGCTTCGAGCAAGGAGGAATTCAAGCCTTGGGAGGATACATTCAGGAAAGCGGTCGAGCAAATCGGAGAGCCCAAATTTCTGATTAATGCGGGTGACTTGGTCGATCACGGGGACCTAGAGGAGCAATGGCAATGGATGCTGGGATTGGCGCAGGAGCAGCTGCTGAATGTACCCTTCGTTCCTGTGTTAGGAGGCCACGAAATTCTCGACTGGGATGGAGACGAAACGACGTCGAACAATAACTTCTACAACCATTTCAATCTACCGAGGAAAGTTGTGGACGCTACGTATGACGGCTCGGTCTATTCCTTCGAGTATGGTGACGCGCTCTATATGGTATATAACTCGCAGTTCGACGGTAAGCTCAATAAGGATGGAACAATCAACTGGGATGACGATCAGCATGAGCAATTCTGGAACCAAGTGGCATGGATGAAGAACACAGTAGCCAAGTCGGATAAGAAATGGAAATTTGTCGCCTTCCACAAGTCCCCCTATGCAGCGGGCGACAACTCGGCGCAATGGGAAGGCGATCGGATTGATTTCTACAAAAATAATTTGATTCCTGTGTTTGATGAGTTAGGCATCGATATGGTATTCGAGGCACATGACCATATGTACATGCGGTCTTTCCAGATGCATGGAGATCAAGTCATCGATCCTAAAGACTTGAAGAAGGACGACCAAGATAACGTGATTGACCCTAAGGGCACGATCTATCTTATGTCCAACGCATTTGGGAATAAATTTTACTATAAGAACAACCAATTTGTACTGGATGAGAACTTTGAACCACAGGAAGTGCTCGACAAGGACGGTAAACCGATTCCTTATGATGACTACTTTGCTGCTATTAACGAGCAACCGGAGAAGAAGATGTTTACCGATGTGTCTGTCTCCGATCAAGTATTGAAATTCGATGCGTATACGGCAGCTGTTGAAGACGAGGGCAAAGCGGGCTTCGGTGAAGATGGGCTAAAGGTATACGACCATTATGGGATTAAGAGGACAGATACTAATCCGGAGAAAGTTGAACAGGTTAAGGTCGAGCTGGATGGCAACAAGGCGACACTTACGTGGAGGGCTCCTCTCAATAGTAAAGAACCGGTTCGGGGCTTCCGGATTTACGAGAAGAACGATAAAGTAGGCAAGCATTGGAGCCAATATGTTCCTGTGAAGACAGGAACGACGGAATACAGCATTACAATCGAGAATATCAATCCGGATATTAAATATGATTTGATCGTCAAAGCCGTTGGCAGGAGAGATAATTCTGCTCCGGTTGAAGTGAGCACGAGAGCCGAAGCGAAGGTGAATGAGCCTCTATCAGCGCCGACTCATCTGCAAGGTGCGCAGTTATCACGCGTGCAAGCAGGCTTGTCATGGACGGCTTCGTCCGGTAAAGCAGCTCCGTCAGGTTACAACATATATCGCAACGGAAATAAGGTTGGAACAAGTGTGGAAGCCACTTACCAGGATACCGGATTGGAACCGAGCACAGAGTATCGCTATACGGTGAAGGCGATGAATGCGGGAGGAATCGAATCGCTAGCGAGTAATGAGGTTAGTGTGAAGACCAACCGGTCTGTTGCAGGGAAGGTAGCTCTTAAAGCGTTCCCGCAGCATATTGCCTATACAGAAGGCACGATCAAGCCGAATCATATTACCCAAGCGAAGCTAGATGCGACGGTAGCAAGGCTGTACGATGAGTGGAAGAAGAAATACGTGAAGAAGCATCCGTATCTGAAAGCCTCGGATCCTGCCCAATACTATATCTGGTATGCGGATGGAGATTGGTTCGAGAAAGAGCATGACGAGAAGCTGAAGGTCGATTACATGGCAACCACAGTTTCTGAAGCGCATGGCTACGGAATGCTGATTACGGCTCTAATGGCCGGACACGATCGCGATGCGAAGAAGATATTTGATGGCATGTATCGTTATTTCAAAGCACATCCGAGTGAAATAAATGCGCAGCTTATGGCTTGGAAGCAAGGTGACACGGGCAAGGCAATCATTGACGTCGAAGGCGTTGATTCGGCGACTGACGGAGATTTGGATATCGCCTACTCCTTGTTGCTCGCTGACAGTCAATGGGGCAGTGGTGGAGAAATTAATTATTTGGCAGAAGCCAAAAAAGTTATTAACGCCATTATGCAAAGCGATGTCAACCATACCCTATGGACGTTGAAGTTGGCAGATTGGGCTGACGATAACGATCCGAAGTACGGTATCGCAACACGACCGTCTGATTTTATGCTGCAGCATATGAAGGACTTCCGCAACGTGACGGGGGATGCGAATTGGGATAAGGTCATTGATCAGACCTATGGCATCGTGAACGGGATCTATCGCAATAATAGCCCGAAATCAGGCTTGCTTCCGGATTTCGTAATCAAGAGCAATGGCAAGTTTATCCCAGCAGGAAAGGGGTTCCTGGAATCCGATTTCGATGGGGACTACAGTTATAACTCTTCCCGCACACCTTGGCGTATCGGTACGGATTATCTCCTGACTGGGGATATTAGGGCTAAGGATCAGTTGAGTACATTAAACCGTTGGATTCGCAATCTAACGAAGGGTAATCCAAGTAAGATTAGAGCGGGATACAAGCTGGACGGATCGAAAGCACTCGAGGATTACGAGGATCTTACTTTCTCAGCTCCACTGATGGTTAGTGCAATGATCGATTCATCCAATCAACAATGGCTCAACAAATTATGGGATTATAATGCGGCGATTTCTACGAAAGATGATTTGTACTTCGGTAATAATCTTCGCTTGCTCAGTATGATCGTTGTATCGGGAAACTGGTGGACGCCGACCGTTCATGATGCAAATTGAGCGTAGCCCTAATTTAATTTGATACAGAGCTAGCCAAAAAGCCATGAATCTCCGCGCAAGCTGGGATTCATGGCTTTTTCCCTTCTGTCCCTGCTTCTTGTAGCGTTTGTCAATCCACACACCAACTGATAACCTTAATAATGAATTGTTAATCCATATTTCATTTGAGAAGGTGCTCGCATTGTCCAAAGGGTTCTCGTTCAATGGCTTAAGGAACGGATCGTCGATTCTTAGACGGATGACGATCAAACACCGGCTGTTGGCTGCTTTTCTAATTACCTCACTATTGCCGGTCGTATTCGTCGCCATCTACTCCAACGTCAAATATGAGGCGTCTATCACGAATAAGATAAGCGCATCCTCCATGCAAATTCTGACTGAGCTAACCCAGAATGCGACGCGGGAGCTGGGGCAATACGAGACACTGAGTGAGACGATAATAATCAACAAATCGATTCAAAGTAATTTGCCTAAATTCGGTACGATGACAGATTACGAGAAGAATGAGCTGCGTACTCAGATCAACAATGAGCTGGGCCAGCAGATTTTTCGACTGAGCAATATATCGAATGTGGTTATTCTAACGAATGATGGACAATCCATATTCGATTTGGGCTTCGAATGGTATCCAGATATCCATTTGAACAACATAACAGCCGCGGTTAAGGCTTCACCGAGCAACGCCGCTTGGACTTATCTTCGTTCCAATCGAGGGGCAAATAGAATTGCGCTAAGTCGCACGATCTATGACGAAGACGATACGAATAAGCAGCTTGGATACGTCATTATTCTTATTGATGAGAAAGTGTTCTCAAGAAATACGTACGCACAGGTTGACTTAGGGACCGGGAGCAGTATTTATATTGCGAATTCCGAAGGGATGGTCGTGTCTTCTATATCTCCGAAAATCCAGCATGGAACACAGTTTGAGAAAACAGCTTTATTCGACAAGGTGATGAGGCTGCATAATAGCAAAGCCTTCTATACCCAGGTCGACGGGCGAAAGACGCTCGTGGTCAGTTCTTACATCCGTTCTGCAGATTGGTATCTCATTGGTCTTGTTCCTCATTCCTTCCTTGTGTCTGAGCTGTCTGAAATGCGGGGTAGCCTTGTGTTCATTTGCTTGCTTATCCTGCTCCTAGCGGGCATGTTGGCCATGTGGATCTACTTTAGCATTCATGGTCCAATGAGATCGTTGCTGCAATATGCGAACCAGATCCGGGTGGGACAGTTGGAAACGAAAATCGGTAGAATATCGCATCAAGATGAGATGGGTAAGCTGACAGACACAATCGATAAGATGGTGGAGCAACTCAAGGCTCTTATTTATCAGGTGAAATCCGAGCAGCAGGCGAAGCGAGATGCGGAGTTGAAAATGCTGCAAGCGCAAATAAACCCACATTTTCTGTTCAACACTCTAAACTCGTTGAAATGGAGCGCGATGATGAGCGGCAACGATGCCGTTAAGCAAGGGATTGAGTCGTTGTCTGAGCTCCTTCGCAATACGATTCTCGTCAAGGAGGAGTTCATTTCTCTCGAAATGGAAATTGAGAACCTGCTTCATTACGCGACGATACAACGGATTCGTTATGGGGACTCGTTCAAGCTTTCATGTGCGATGAGTGATGACGATTTATTTAGTTTCTTAGTGCCAAAATTCATTTTACAGCCAATCGTGGAAAATTCCATTCTGCATGCGGGAAGTGAGGATGGGCGTAGGGTAGGTATCCGAGTAGAGGGCATCAAGGTGGGTGCGTTTCTAAAAATCAAAATCTCAGACGATGGCAAGGGCTTCGATATGAATGATGTTCATGCCCGCAAGTCAGCCTCTCATGCGAAGCTTTCCGGGATTGGAATTGCTAATGTGGATGAACGGATACGTATGCACTTCGGATCAGCTTGTGGCTTAGTAACCCGTAGTGTTGTGAATGAAGGGACGGAAACGGTCATTACACTACCAATTCTGACGAAAGAAGGCCTGGATGATGTATAAAGTATTAATTGTTGATGATGAAATGATCGTCCGCCATGCTGTCAAAACACTAGTCAAATGGGAAGAAAGTAGATTTGAATACGCAGGTTCAGCGGCTAATGGGATGTCCGCTCTTGATATGGTGAGTAAATCTGGTGTTGATATCATCATTACAGATATTAAAATGCCTGAAATGGACGGCTTGGAGCTCATTAAACAGCTAATGGCAAACGGATTTAACGGGGAAATACTTGTCTTGAGTAACTACAATGATTTTGATTTGGTTAGGGAAGCGCTGAAATGCGGAGCTCATGACTACATGCTCAAGTTGACGTTAAAAACGGAAAGCTTCATGCAAGCGCTAGAGGAGATGGCTGTTAAGCTAGATAGTAAGCGATCGAATGTAAGTTCTCACAACCATACAGCTCCTGAGGGGGTTTCCTCTAGCATTACTGAAACGAAGAATCGGACTCCTGCAATCCTTCGGGAGATGGATGCTGCTACATCAGGTAGTTCAGCATGGAAAGCGGAAGGCTTCTTAGAGGGAGGACTACGAGTATACTCATTTGTCATTTTACTTAACAATGATGAACAGGGGTTAAGGCAGGTGGGAGAGTTCCAAGAAACGTTAGACAAGCTCGCTGACGGATTGTTCACAGGGAGTCGTTGGACATATGCCATTCGTTCTGACCAATGGCGCTTTCTGCTAGTCACTGCATATTCTTCCAATGTATCCTCTGTCATCCCCGAGGAGCTTGCGCGCAGAATAATCAATCTTGCTTCTATGTATTACAATGTGAAAATTAGTGTGGTCTATGCTTCTGAGGCGGTAGATGAACAATCACTTGCGTCAGAAATGAGGCGCAACCGACAGGCGGAAGGTCTGCTATTCTATTCGCAGCCCAAGCTGGGATGCTTGTCCAATCGTGAAAAGACGAGCGATGGGGATGAAGAGTTTCAGAGCGCAGAAATCAAGCTTAGGAATAGCTTGCGTAAACCGAATGCCAGCGCAATGGATCTGTGGGTTGAAAGCGCCTTAAATCTGGTGGATAAAGCGGCAGAACGGAATGTCCATCCCCGAGTGCTGAAGCAGGCGATCAGCGGTGGTATATGGAGTATAGCTAATACGGAAGAGCTGGGGATTCGATATGCATGGGATGCTAAGCCATGGCTTGAGGTCGTGGAAGCAGCAAATTCAGATTCGCATTTGAAGGAATCCATCCGCGAGCTTGCTGATGAGGTTACTGATTTTGCAGGACATTTCACTCCAGTGACTTCCTCACGTGAGGAAGTTCGCCGAGCAACACAATACTTGCAGGAGCGTTATTCGGAGCGGGTTACTATTGCAGATGTTGCTGTCTATGTGGGGCTTTCTGAGCCGTATCTATGTCAAGTGTTCAAGGCGGATACAGGTCAGAGCATTCTGACCTATTTGAATGAAATTCGTATGACTAAAGCTTATGAAATGCTCTCAACGGGAAACTATTTAGTAAAGCAAGCGGCCATCGAGGTAGGTATTCCCGATCCGTTCTACTTCAATCGGCTATTCAAGAAACGTTTTGGAGTTGCACCGAAAAATGTGAAGATGCCCTAGCTAGATAGTTAATCAATTGTATCCGGGAATAAACCTGTACGATCTTATGATGATTTCCTCGAAATGTCCATGATTGTGTTGCTCCTGTTTGCCTCAGATGAAAATTGTCCATGAACTTCATGCCTTTTGTTAATTTAGCGATAATCCCTTAGCGCTTATAATGAGACCAACAAAGAATAAGGGGGTAATTAAATGAAACATAAGAAATGGTTAACAACAGTAGCCAGTTCCGTAGTAGCAGTGTCCTTGTTAGCTGGATGTGGTTCCAATAACAACAATTCGAACAATGCGTCTCCATCTGCTTCACCGTCTGCCTCGGCAAGCGCGTCTGCGGGAGGTAAGCAGTTCGAGAATACTGAATTGAACGTTGCGGTATTCCAAGGTGGTTATGGCCGGGAGTATTGGGACACAATTGCGGAAGATTTCATGAAGGATTACCCTGGGACGAAAATCAACATTACAGCAAGTCCGAAAATTGCAGAACTCGTTCGACCGAAGATCGTAGCGGGCAACCCACCTGATTTTATGTACATTGCGGGTAGCGATAACCTGCCAATCATCGATGGACTAATTAAAGATAAAGCATTAACTGATTTGAGCGACGTATTTAACTCTCCCTCAGAAGAGGGCGGTGCGCCACTGAAGGATAGAATTCTCCCAGGTGTTCTAGAGTCCCGTTCTAGCTCCCCTTATGGAGATGGAAAAGTATTCCTCGCACCTTATAACTATGGCGTTATGGGCTTGTGGTATAACAAAACATTGTTCGACACCAAGGGGATTAGCGTTCCAAAAACTTGGGATGAGTTTTTAGCTCTGACAGCGACTGCTAAAGATAACGGACGCGAGCTTTTCACCTACCAAGGGCTATATCCGGGCTACCTAGAGGAAATGGTTGTTCCTTCGATCTATAGCGTCGGCGGCCAAGAAGCGCTTGATCAGTATTTTAATTTCGATCCTGAGTTCTGGAAAAGCGATACATTCAAGCAAGTATGGGGCGTACTAGAGAAGGTTGCGACTGAGGATAACGCACTTATGAAGGGCACGATCGCTCTAAATCATACTCAAGCTCAAACGGCATTCATGCAAGGTAAAGCCATGTTCATCCCGAACGGAACTTGGTTCGAGGACGAAATGAAGGACGCGCCTCGTGAAGAAGGCTTCCAATTCGGATTCTTGGGCGCTCCGGCATTCACAGCGGACAAGCCAGCAATGGCTATGACGAACGTCGAGCAAATGGTCATTCCAGCGAAAGCGAAAAATCCGGAATTGGCTAAGGAATTCCTGAAATACTTGTATAGCGACAAAAGCGTTAAGCTGAACGCTGAGAAGTCCAAAGCGGTACTAGCAGTTAAAGGTGCTCCAGACATCGCGAAGGAATTCATTTCTGAATCCACGTACAACGTGTATAAAGCAGTTGATGAAGGAATTGTTACGGTTAACGGTGCATTCAAGTCCGTAGCCAAAGGTAGCAAGTACAATCCAAGCGATGAGATCTATAAACCTATCTCTTCCATCATGAACAAACAGCTTACCGTTGCCGAGTATGGTGACAAGCTTTTCAAAATTTACACGAACATTCAAAAAGAGCTGAAAGAAAACGGAGCTGAGTAAGTAGACTCCTGCTTCCCGGAAACCTGCCGCGTGTTTGGACAAAACCGGCAGGTTTTCCTGCATCTTGAGGGGCGAAAGGATTGGTGAATGCCATGAAAATGACTATGAAAACAAGACGGGGATTCTTCATAGCGGCCTGCTTAATTCCAGGTCTTATACTGTTTTTCCTGTTCAAAGTATATCCGACCATACAGATTTTCCATAAATCCCTTTACTTATGGACCGGTGTTGGCGATAAGCCGAAATTTATCGGTCTCCAAAATTTCGTGGATATGTTCCATGACGATACGTTTCTTCTCGCTCTGCGCAACACGGGTTTCCTTATGCTCGTCGTTCCTGTATTAACGTTATTGATTGCGTTAATTAATGCATCACTACTAACACAAACGAAGCTGAAGGAAAAGGGCTTCTACCGAACCGTATTTTTCTTCCCGAGTATTCTATCCTTCGTTGTCGTCGCGATTCTATGGTCGTTTATCTACCATCCGACGATGGGATTCGTTAACGCTGGGCTTGAAATGATTGGTCTAGGAGATTGGGCGATGTCTTGGCTTGGCGATCAACGTACGGTGCTCTGGGCATTGGCGGTTACGTTAATCTGGCAAGCAGCTGGTTACTACATGGTCATGTACATGGCGGGTATAGACAGCATTTCACCTGATTTGTATGAGGCTTCAGGATTAGATGGAGCAACCCGTGTCCAACAGTTCTTCCATATTACGATCCCAATGCTATGGGAAATTATTCGTGTGACCATCATCTTCAGCATTAATGGAGTGATGACGATAAGCTTCGTCATTGTTTCGATCATGACGGCAGGCGGACCGGATCGTCACTCGGAGGTCGTAATGACGTACCTCTACAGCCAAGCATTCACGAACTCTAACTTCGGCTACGCTATGGCAATCGGCGTGTTTATCTTCATCGTCTCTGTCTCGCTGGCGTTGATCAGCAATAAATTAACGGAAAGGGGATCGAACTGATATGTCTGCTAATCAAGCATCCATCAAGGCGAAAAAGAAAACTTCCGCGTCTCTCGGAAAGCTTGCGCTGCGGGTATTCCTGCTCGTGCAGACTTTCATCGTCGTATACCCTTTAATATGGAACGTATTTGCTTCACTCAAGACCAATCAGGAAGTCATGGAGAGCCCATGGGCCCTTCCTACCTCCTTCAATTGGGATAACTATGTTCGGGCTTTCACCACTGCCAAAATCGGCGACTACATGATTAACTCCGTCCTTGTCGTAGTCATGTCGATGGGGGTACTTTTGTTAGCTGCGGTTCCGACTGCTTATGTACTTGGACGGATGAAATTTCGCGGTCGTTCGTTCTTAACTAACTTCTATATGGCGGGTTTGTTCATCGGTGGTGTGTACATTATCGTACCTCTGTTCATTATGATGAATGATCTCAGTATGCTTGATAACAGGTTCTGGCTCAGCGCCGTGTATGCGACCGGAAGCTTACCCTTTTCCGTATTCTTGCTAACGGGATTCATGAAATCCATCCCACATGATTATGAGGAAGCAGCTATGATCGATGGGAGTGGCTATTTCGGTACGCTCTTCAAGGTCATTGTTCCGATGGCGCGCCCGGGGATCATTACGCTAATAGTGTTCAGCTTCTTCGATTTCTGGAATGAATATGTACTAGCGATGACTCTCATTACGGATGATGCTAAGAAAACAATCCCGATCGGCTTAGCGAATCTGATGCAGATTCAAACCTTCGCGACGGACTGGGGTTCTTTGTTCGCGGGTCTAGTCATCGTACTCGTACCGACCATTCTTGTGTACGCGCTTCTTCAGAAGAAGCTAACCCAAGGAATGATGCTTGGTGGCGTGAAGGGTTAATGTTAAAGTGTTAGTATCAGCCAATAGGAAGGATGTTCCAAATTGACTACATTCGCTACAGAAGGAAATCAGTTTATATATGAAGGCAAACCCATCCGGATTTTGTCGGGGGCCATTCATTACTTTCGTGTGGTGCCCGAATATTGGGAAGATCGTCTGCTTAAGCTTAAGGCTTGTGGATTTAATACGGTTGAAACTTATGTTGCATGGAACATACACGAACCTGTTGAGGGACAATTTCAGTTTGAGGGTATCGCAGATCTCGAGAGATTCGTCGAGCTCGCTGGTGAGCTAGGTCTACACGTGATCGTTCGACCAAGCCCGTATATATGTGCGGAGTGGGAGTTTGGTGGTTTACCATCATGGCTGTTGGCGGACGCTAATATGAGGCTTCGTTGTTATGATAAAGCTTACTTAGACAAAGTAGATGCTTATTTTGATGAGCTCCTACCGCGTCTTAAGCCATTGCTATGCACGAATGGTGGGCCGATTATCGCGATGCAAATTGAGAATGAATACGGTAGCTACGGCAACGACAAGCAATATTTAGGTTACATTCGAGATGCAATGATTAACCGCGATATGGATGTATTGTTATTTACCTCAGATGGGCCGGAGGACCATATGCTTCAAGGAGGCATGGTCGAGGGAGTGCTAGAGACGGTCAATTTTGGATCGCGTGCCGCAGAGGCATTCCGCAAGTTGCGTGAATATCAGCCGGAAGGTCCACTGATGTGTATGGAATTCTGGAATGGCTGGTTCGATCATTGGATGGAGGAGCATCAGTCTCGCCCAGCAGCAGAAATCGCAGAAGTTCTGGAGGAGATGCTGCAGGAAGACGCTTCGGTAAACTTCTACATGTTCCATGGCGGCACGAACTTCGGATTCTATAATGGTGCTAACCATATTAAACAATATGAGCCAACTGTAAACAGCTATGATTATGATACGTTATTGAATGAATCCGGTGAGCCGACAGAGAAGTTCTATGCTGTACGTAAAGTATTGGAGCGTTACGTCGATTTGCCGGAGCTACAATTGCCTGCACCTATTCCGAAGCGAGCGTATGGAGAGGTTCGAATGGAGCAATCTGCGGACTTATTCGAACAGTTAAATGTTCTGTCCGCGCCAGTTGCACGGACTTGCCCGGATCCGATGGAGAAGGTAGGACAAGACTACGGCTTTATTGTTTATTCTACGCGGATTACAGGTCCGAGAAGTGGGATGAAGCTGACGCTGCAGGAAGTGCGCGACCGTGCGCTTGTGTTTGCGAACGGAGTTTATGTTGGAACAGTAGAGCGTTGGAATCCTGTTGCCCTTCCGCTTGAAGTTCCAGCAGAAGGGGTTAGACTCGACATCCTAGTGGAAAATATGGGTCGTGTAAATTACGGACCTTTAATGCGTGATAGTAAAGGCATTACAGAAGGAGTTAGACTGGACAATCAGTTCCTCTATGATTGGACGATCTATCCGCTTCCATTGGACGCCAAGTCCCTTGAGGGACTTACTTATGAAGCGAACAGTGAAACGCGTCAAGCGGGGCAGAATCCGCTTCCGACTTTTTACCGAGGGACGTTTAATGTAGACCAACTGGCGGATACTTTTGTTCTTATGGACGGTTGGACGAAGGGTAGCGTGTTCTTGAATGGCTTTAATCTAGGTCGCTACTGGGAAGCCGGTCCTACTCGTACTCTATATGTACCTGCCCCGCTGTTGCGGGAAGGGGAGAATGAGTTGGTCGTATTTGAAATTCATGGTACAGCGAATCCAGTCGTTAAACTGACCGACAAGGCTATCTTGGGTTAACTTAATAAAGTTTAGAAAGGGGAGCTTCAGGATGGGAGTTTCGATTCGCGATGCAGCCCAGATTACCCCTTCACAGCGTCAGCTGTCATGGCAGGAACTGGAGTTTTACGGATTTATTCATTTTACAGTTAACACGTTTACGGATCGGGAATGGGGTTTGGGCGACGAGAGTCCATCTCTATTTCATCCTTCAGAGCTTAGTGCTTCGCAATGGGTAGAGGCGTGTCGGTCCGCTGGGATGAAGGGACTTATTCTAACTTGTAAGCATCATGACGGGTTTTGTTTGTGGCCAAGCGCTTATACCGAGCATTCGGTTAAAAATAGCCCATGGAACAGTGGCGAAGGGGACTTGGTTCGCGAGGTAGCGGACGCATGTCGTGAGGCGGGATTAAAGTTTGGTATTTACTTGTCTCCTTGGGATCGACACGAATCAAGCTACGGCAATTCTCCTGAGTACAACACGTTTTTTGTGAACCAGCTGCGGGAGCTGCTTAGTGGTTACGGAGAGTTATTCTGTGTATGGTTCGATGGAGCCTGCGGAGAAGGAACGAACGGCAAGCGCCAAGTTTATGACTGGGATGCTTATTATGGGATCATCCGGGAGCTTCAACCGAACGCTGTCATCTCTGTCTGTGGACCGGACGTACGCTGGTGTGGGAACGAAGCCGGGCATACGAGGACTTCGGAATGGAGTGTCGTACCAGCTAGCATGCAGGATAATGAGAAGATTCAAGGGAATTCACAGCAGGCTGATGACGGCGAATTTGCCAAGCGCGTTAGCTCTGAGGAAGAAGATTTAGGGAGCCGGACTGTTCTCGCTGAAGCGGAAGAAGTGGTTTGGTATCCATCCGAGGTCAATACATCCATCCGTCCTGGATGGTTCTATCATGCAGCAGAGGATGACCTTGTGAAGTCATTGGATGAATTGATGGACCTGTACGAGCGAACAGTGGGTGGAAACGCGACCTTCCTGCTTAACCTCCCCCCAGATAAGCGTGGACTTATTCATGAGAATGATGCCCGCAGGTTGAAGGAGCTAGGTCAACGAATCCAAGAGGTATATCGTATCAATCTGGCTAAGGACGCAGTGGTCCAAGCTTCCAGCGAGAAGGGATCTGACAACGCTGCTCAGCGGATTACAGACGGAAGCTCATCGACATACTGGAGTGCAATTGAAGGCGTTGAGCAAGTAGAGCTGAATATCGACTTGGGCAGCGAGCAAGCCTTCGATCGGATTGTACTAGCTGAATACATTCGAGAAGGACAACGTATCGAACGCTTCAGTGTGGAATGGCAAGATGGAGAAGCATGGCAGCCATTATATGAAGGAACTATCGTTGGCTACAAGCATATTTGCCGGTTCAACGAAGTAAAGGCAAGACGCCTTCGTCTTCTCATTGCTGAATCCAGATGGTGTCCAACATTAAGTAGATTTGAAGTGTATAACAGCGCAAACGATCAATGATGGTTGTTTCAATTTCTAAGAGAGTCTGTTCGTAGGATGAGGTCAATCCAATTATTCGGGTTGGCCTTTTTTTCTATGATCGTATAGATTTATATGCGAATGTAATGATATACTCATCTCTGGACTTCCGTATATTGTAAAAAATGTACGATAATCCGACGAATTCTAACATGAATCCAAGAGGTGCGAATGTTGAAGAGATTCCTAGCTGCAGTCATTACTATCGCAATGCTATTATCATCTATTCCTCAAGCTTATGCTGAATCGCCAGTGAAATCAGGAGCGCAAGAGGAAACACAAGGAAATTTACACAATGATGGATTGGTTGCCGTTTCCGGAGACTGGATTTATTTTATCAATCCGGATCAGAACGATGCGATCTATAAGAGACATAAAGATCAGACAACAATAACTAGAGTCAATCAGGATCGGAGCAAGCAACTTAATATCGTCGGCGACTGGATCTATTATTTCAAGTCGGTGGGCTATCATAGCGCATCCGAGAGCTATGAGTTATATAAGATCAGAACGGACGGCACGGGTAGGAAGAAAATACCGACCAAAGAATCCCTGGACGATAGAGCCTACATGTACGTTGTCGGCGGTTGGATTTACATTAAGGATTTTAAGTTTTTCAAAATAAAGACGGACGGGACGGGCTATAAGGATTTTGGCTTATCCAGCTTGTATGATGTCGTTGTTGCTGGGAATCGGATCTATTATACGGCTGACAAAACAGTCATGAGCTTTGACCTGGAAGGCAAAAACAAAAAGAAACTTTACGAGAGTAAGCTGGGGTATATCCCTGATCTCGCAGTCTATAAGGATTGGATATATTTTACGACGCTGGACAATTCAATTAGGAGAATGAAGACTGACGGGACGGATGAAGCTCCTATATTGAAGCTATCGACTAAGGCAATCCAATATTCCATGTTGATGAACGTCGGTGCAGACGCCATTTACTATTCCGACGAAGAGCATGTTTTTAAAATGAACTTAGATGGATCGGCGAATGAGGAGATTCCTTTATTATCTGAAAGACGAGCTTATGATATGAATCTCGCCTTTAATCAGTTGTTTTACCGGAGTGGAATCTCTGATCTGGTCAGAATAGGGGAAGATGGAGCGAAACGTAAAGTTTTGTTGAAAAATATTGGGGCGTATGTCGATATCAGCGTACAGAAGGATTCGGTTTATTATATCCTCAGCAGCTTTAATGGTAAGGATCAGTTACGTTCAGTGGGCTTGGATGGCTCCAATGATAAACATGTCCTGGATCTGAAGGAATTGTATATCGACGATTGGATCATTGCCAATGGGTATTTGTATTACTCGACGGAACACGGTACAGACAATACTGAAATCTATAAGGTTTCCTTGAACACCTTCAAGTCGACTCGGGTAGCGGAAATTACGGAGTCTAATATCAGATTAGAGCATATTGAGAACAATTGGATTTATTATTCCACGAACAATTCGTGGAACAGTAAGTCGGAGGAGCCCGCTTTAATGCGAGTTAATGACAAGGGTACAAAATCCGCTGTTATAAAAACAAATCGTATTATGAGAAGTATTGACTCGTTCAACTTTACGAACGGGTGGGTCTACTATACGCAGATTAACAAGAAAAGCGGTAAAGAAGAGTTTTACCGTGCAAGCTACGATGGGACGAAGGCTCAGAAGCTTTCTGATCGGTATCCTGTTGGCCCAAGTATCATACATGGAGATCGCGTTTTCTTCCATTATGGGCGCCAATATTATGTCACCTCAATCCAATCTCCGACAACCAAGCTGTTTATGTCAGAATACGTGAGTGAAACGAAATATAATAAGGGCTTCATTTACTATAATGAGGGCAGATTGAATGGTTTGTTCAAGCTTAATTTGGATACGAAGCAAAAGAAAACGCTAAGCTTTGAGAATGTGATGAGTGTGCACACTTTTCAGGATGGTTGGGTTTATTATGAATCTAGAGACAACCTATTCCTTATGAATCTTACTGGAACTGCCGAGCTCAATGTAACGACTGGCAAGGAAAACGTTGGTGTTAGCGCGATAAAACCAGATGAAGGTGAATCGAAATCTCTGGAGAAATCCGATGCAGAAACACCGGTGATGGATAGTCAGTACGTCACGGTTAAAGATGGTTCAGGGGATGTAGAGGTTGAGTTCGAGCTGAAAGATCGCTCTGCAGAAAGCATGAAGGATTTAAGAAGAATATCGTCTAAGTATTTATCCAGTGACGAAGTGACAGAGTTGCTCTACTTTGTGGAGAACGTCCGCCAGCTTCCCTTAACGGAGCCCCCGTCTTTTGCTACATGGTTCATCAACCGTACAGAAAACAAGGCAATACAGATCTTTTTCGGTACGATTATGACGTTGAAGATATATAAAGCAGGCGCAACACCAACATGAGGGTAGCTATCCATGACAAAGCTAGCATATAAAGACGTAGGGGCGGTCTCAAAAGTTAATCACTTTTGAGATCGCCCCTACGTTTATGCTGGGATAATTACTTCGAAGCTACTTCCTTTACTTCAGGCTCAGTAGCTACTTTGTTGTACGTATCATCGCTCATTACGCGACGCGCACCGAGGTAACGCTTAGCATAATAACCTTCGTCAAGAGAAGTAATCGTAACGCCTTTGGATGCTGCATGGGCGAAATTGTTGTTACCCACATAGATTCCGACATGAGAGACACCACTGCCACTCGTATTGAAGAACACGAGATCACCAGGACGAAGCTCATCAGTCGCTATTTTCTTACTTTTCTCCCAACTGAACATATCTTTCGAAGTACGAGGCAAGTCGATGCCAAGTTCATTGAATACATACCCGGTAAAGCCGGAGCAATCAAATCCCTTAGTCGTCGTTCCGCCGTAGTCGTAATCGATTCCGATCAGTGGTGCAACTGCTTTGTCTAGCTTGGAGTCTGCGAATGCGCTGCCTACTTGAAAAGCAAGAAGGACTGCTAGGGAAAACAAAAACATTGATACTTTACGCAAAACAGGTGACTCCTTCCAATGCCTACGAGGTTAGCTGGAGGGTTCGGTAGAAGGTTCCCCTATGGCTCCTGTGAAGCAAAGCCAATTCACCCGTACTAATGGTTCCCCCGTTTCCCGACACGCGGGAACTCGGCAGTTTTTTGATTTCATAACTTTATATATTCTGTTATTCTGACAAATTTCCTGCATCTTCTAAATGAGAATTCCTTAATCTGGACTTATAAACTCGCGATGAATGCCCTCCTGTCGCCTATATTTATCCCATAGATAATAACGCCAAACCCCGGCAGCAGCCAACAAAAGGCGCAACCGGGGTGTGTCCCGTGTCTAATATTATCGATTGGGACAAGGAGCTTACGACTCCGTTGTACTCCATACCTGATACTGTGAAGCGGAAGTCCACAGCTTAAGAAGGGAGCGTACGAAGTGGAAAGCTTGATGCAGCGCTACGGCGAGAAATCCCGACCAGAAAAAGGAGATAGCCCAGGCTGTAGCGAACACTGCCAATCCGACGCCGAGCAAGATGAATGAAATTCCTAGCAGAGGGAGCACCCGACGAAGTGCCAATCCTAGACCCTTGAAGATCCCTTCTTGCGAGGCCGCCCCGAACTGCATAAATTGAAAGAGGAGATGAATGATAAATCCGAATACCATCCATGCGGCGGCATAGGGGAGTAATCCCTGAAGCCAAGCAGTCAGAGAAGACTCTGAGAAAAATAGGTCTTTGGCAAGTGGCAGCAGCCATATTGCGGGAAGCAGCACTAGACCATTCTCTATCCAGTAGAGTAGGGTTACCGGCTTCCAAACCTGTTTCATCCCGGACAACACTCGAGTTCCTTCTCCTTCCACAGCATGATAGAAGGAGAAGTAAACACCAGCATTGAACAGAGGAGTTAGCACCATCCGTAGGAGAAGTAATCCGCCTAGCATCCAAAGAACCTCGTTGATAAGGTCTGTCTTGAGTAGACGGAATTGGGCTTCAATGAGGAACAGATGAGCTGCGTCAGAGTTTGGGTGCTGATCCGGATAACGCGCTAAGATGGGCGTTACAACCGAATCAATGAACCGGTATAGAAAAAATCCCCATAACAAGCGATACAGAAAAAGCAGAACCAATACATACTTATGCCGAACGGTCATGTCCCATCCCATTTTTAATCGTTGACGCATCTCATTCACCTCACCATGCCATTGTTCCGAGCAGTCCTTCAATGATTTGTGTTATGCCAGTGACCGTTCGTGTACGTTTCTCTTGGGGAATGTCGCCCTTGAGATAGTTGTTATATCTGCGATTGTCGAGCACAACATTAGTGTTAGGATCAATTGCTGCATAGATTAACGGAGTATCTGATTGAAGCTTCAACTGTACGTGACTTTGCACACCGTCCCATTTCTTGCGGACCGATTGTCCGTCCTGGAATTGCAGCCAGATCGATACCGGTTGAGGGCTCCCACCATCGCGTCGGAGTAGTACAATGCTCTCATATCCATTAGCAGTTTTATTCGTAGTAATGGTTTGGACAGAGAAATCGGCCATCTGCCCTTGCTGGACATAAGCTTGGAAGAAGTCGGTCCACTTCGTCTTCGTTACGCTCTCAACGACCCTCTGGAAGTCGGAGGAGGAAGGATGCTTGAATTTATACTTTTGAAAATAGGTGCGCATGATCTTACTCATCGTCTTATCTCCGACTTGCCGTTCTAAGGAGGAAAGCACGAGCTTACCCCGCAAATAGACATTTTCGGCATAGCCGCCAGATGAGCTGTAACGCCAGGAAGCTTGATTAAGCGGTTCAGGGTGGGTCATATAGCTAGCCTCGACCGGAAGGTTAGGAACCACGCCATAGATCGTGGACATTAGCTTATCTTCGGTGTAGGAGGTGAAGCCCTCGTCCAGCCATGCTTCCTCGAACTCATTGGAGGCAACTAAGCCATACCAATATTGATGAGCAATTTCGTGGACAAGTGTTCGCTCTAGCTCGTAGCCGGGATTGCTATCCTGTGCCGATGCGGCTGTAACTAATGACGGGTATTCCATTCCGCCTGCGCCATTGCCTTCTGCTGGAGGGACGACGACTGACAATGTGGAGTAAGGATACTCGCCGTACCATTGTCCAAGCTTAGCAAGTGCAGATTTGGCTGCATGCATGTAACGATCCTTTAAGTCCTTGTGCAGGGGGTCCAGATAAAGCTTAATGCGTACGCCTGGAATTCCAGGCGAGGAGAAGGAATCCTCGATGTATTCGAATACAGGAGAAGCAGACCAAGCGAAGTCATGGACATCATCTGCGTAAAATTGGAACGTTTTGCGACCACCTGAGACGGCGGGTGCTTTCGTCTGGAAGCCAGTAGCGGCAACCTGATAGGTGTCAGGAACATTAATGCGGACGCTATAAATTCCGAAATCAGAATAGAACTCTGAGTTGCCATGATATTGATGCAAATTCCATCCTTCGGTCGCCCGTCCCCGCATTCCCGCAGTTTCGTACACGGCTATTTTCGGGAACCACTGTCCTGCCATTACGAAATCTCCAGCTTTACCCATTCTAGCGAATACATCAGGCAGCTTTACCGTGTATTTCATGCGAAGGGAAATGGACGAGCCAGGCTTGACCGGCTCAGGAAGTCGAAAAGTCACCAAAGTCCGGTCACTCTTGTTCCCATCATCTGGCTGAACATAATGGAGACGGGGCATCAGCGTTTCTCCTTCCTCGGTCGTTAAGGAAGTAAGTGCCATGTTCCCATAGCTTCCATCTTTCATTTTGTCACCGCGGAGCTGGCCTTTGGATTCTTTAATGAATGTGCTTCCAGGCGCAAAGGCATTGGGGTACAGGTGGAAATAAAGCTCGGACACGGCATTGCGGCCTGGATTGGTCCAGGTTACGCTTTGCTCTCCGATTAAGCTCCCACTCTGTTCATCCAAGGTAACGGAAATATGGTATTCCGTTACGCGGTTGCTGAGTACGGCAGCTTGAAGCTTCTGGGGAATATCAGGTACCGGATCGGCTTTAGGTACATTCGTAGGAGGATTGGCGATAGCCGGTAACTCGGATATTGCGGAAGCTGGTAAAGCATATTGGTCTACCCATGCGTCGGCAAACCCGAATCGAACAGAAAATACAAGTACAGCAGCGGCAGCGACGAAAAGTAACATTCGAAGTGATCTGCGCTTAGGCATACGGATAACCCTCCCGTTGACAAGCATCTACGAGATATATATGTGGGTTGTCCGCAGATTATATCTGTACGTCGTGAGGAATGTGAGATTGATGCTGAGATTATTATTTAGCGTACGAGAGGGGCAAAGGGGTTCGAAATAACTATTTTTATGACAAATGCTTGTGCAACTTTTGTGCAAACGTTACCAAACTGGCGTTTAAGTGAATCCAGGTGTTGAAAAGAGAGGAAAAGGATCAGAATTATACGAATATTTTGGATTGACAGCGCTTTATTTGGAGATGTAATATATTAAACGAGCATTGGAAACCGCTTTCACAACTTGTTTTACTCGGCATAGATGGAATGGAAAGTGTAGCAAGAGTGGTTTTCGGGTTGTTATGCCATTTTGCGCAAACGTTTGCGCGATTAATTGGTGGAAAACGAAGTGGAGTTAGCTATAAAAAGGGGAGGTAAAGGGTAATGAAGGTTGGAATGAGAAGGAAGAAGATGTTTGCCATCTTGATGGCGCTTGCTCTTGTTGTATCGTCTTTTGGTGTTGCTCCGTCACGGGCAAGTGCGGGTGCTCCAACTACGGCTACAATAGTTGGTAGCTTACAAATGGCATTGGGCCATACCGGAAATTGGGATCCTACAGCTACAGCAACGAAAATGGAAGATGTGGGCAATGGCAACTATAAGTTTACTGGGACGCTTCCTGCCGGTAGTTATGAGTATAAGGTTGCCATTAATGGTGCTTGGGCCGAAAGTTATGGCTACTATAGCTACACCAATCCTGCTAAAACAGGAACGGACAATATCATTCTTACTTTACCTACAGAGACAGCTGTAACTTTCTATTACAACCACGTTACTCACAAAATTGCGGATTCAACCTATTACAATCCGATCGAAGAGAGCAAGCTTCCTCGTGTGGTGGGCACTGTCCAGCTTGCATTAGGGGATTCGGATAATTGGAATCCTGGAGTTGCGAGTACACTTCTTACCGATCCGGATTTCGATAATGTGTACTCAGTGACAAAGTCTGTGTACCAAGGAACGTTTAACTATAAGATCGTATTGGGATCGGCATGGGGTGAAGAATATCCAAGCGTGGATAAAACGTTTGCCCTTCCACAGGAACTCCCTGTCACATTTAAGTACAACGCCATTACTCACGACGTAGCTGCCGATTTTATTCTGCCTCCGACTTCTGGAGGAGGGGGAGCTTCGAGTAGTGTGCCCACGGGTCATTTGCGAGTTCATTATAATGGTCCCACTACGGATATGGGATTGTGGTTGTTTAATGATGTCTTAACTCCGTCTGTAACGTGGTCAAGTGATGCCACTCCTTTTATTGCGGAACAACAGGATAACTACGGTGCATATCTTGATATTCCAATGAAAGAAAATGCACAAAAAATTGGCTTAGTCGTCGTTAACCGGATTAATCAATCCAAAGACGGTGGAGATAAGGTGTTTGCACTCACATCGTCTGCAATGAACGAAGTGTGGCTCAAGCAGGGGTCTGATGTGGTTTCCCCTTATGAACCTGCAGATCTGGCAGCAAATACGATTCGAATTCACTATACAAGAGCAGATCAGAACTACGGCTCATATGGTCTTTGGTTGTTTGATGATGTTCTTGTGAAGTCGGAGGCGTTGGGAATCTGGCCGACAGCCGCGACTTCCTTTACGGCGGATAAAACGGATCGATATGGTGCTTATATTGATGTTCCTGTCCAACTAAATGCCAAAAAAATTAGCTTTATCGCTTTAGATAAAACTAATGGCGTTAAAGATGGGGATACAAAAACCTTTAGCCTTCTTGATCGATACAATCATGTTTGGATCAAACAAGGTGACAATAACGTATACATTTCCCCTTATGGAGATTTGCCTATCGGTCTTGTCACTGCGGAGGTCGTATCCCTAAGCAAAATCCTTCTTTCATTCACCATGACTGAAGGCTTGGACGTTACGGCACTGAAGAATGAAATTACAATTAAAGATAAAGACGGAGGTACTGTTAGCGTAGGTAATGCAGTTATTAAAGACGCGAATACAGTTGAGCTTACTGCCAGCATTGACCTAGATAAGCTCCCGCTCAGCATCACTTATTCTGGAAAAACCGTCTCAGCCTCTTCCGGTTGGAGAATGCTCGACGAGTTGGACAGCTACAGTGACGATGACCTTGGGGCGACTTATAACGAGGATGGAACCACGACACTGAAGATCTGGGCGCCGACAGCTACCTCAGTTACGGTAAACCTTTATGACAAAGCGGACTCGTCTGTAAATATCGGCAATCTCCCTTTAATCAAGGGGGAGCGAGGAATTTGGTCCGAAAACATTACGATATTAGACGAAGATGAAAACCCTATGGATACGAAGGGCTACTTCTATCAATACGAAGTAACGAATAACGGCGTAACAAAGCCGGTACTTGATCCTTATGCGAAATCCATGGCGCAGTTCACGGTTAATTCTAAGGGAGAAGCTGGCCCTGATGGTGATCTCGTAGGTAAAGCTGCAATCGTGGATTTGAAAGGAACGGATCCAGAAGGTTATGATTTTGCACAAATTGCAGGATATGAGAAGAGAGAAGATGCAATTATTCTCGAAATGCATGTCAGGGATTTTACGTCCGATCCTTCGATTGAAGGCGATTTAGGCGACGCGAGATGGGGCTCCTACTCTGCATTTGCCAAGAAGCTAGACTATATTAAGGCGCAAGGTGTTACCCATATTCAACTTATGCCTGTCATGGCTTGGTATTATGGGGATGAATCCAAGATGGGTGATAGAGAGCTGGATTACTCGGCTAAGGACAATGAATACAATTGGGGCTATGATCCTCACAACTATTTTTCGCCGGATGGCGCTTATTCCGAAGACGCCACTGACCCTGAGCTAAGAATCAAAGAATTAAAGGGAATGATCGATGCGATACATGATGCCGGAATGGGCGTTCTTCTGGACGTTGTTTATACCCATATGGCAAAAACAGATTCGTTGAACGACATTGTACCAGGCTATTATGCTTGGCAGGATCCTAATGGTAATTTCCTTGGCACTTTCGGCAATATGCTTGCAACCAATCATAAGATGGCAGAGAAGCTGATGGTCGATTCCGTCAAATATTGGTTTAATGAGTACAAAATCGATGGTATGCGTTGGGATATGATGGGCTACGCGACCTATGATTCTGTGCAAAATGCCTATAATGCAGCAAGTGCTATCAATCCGAATGCGTTGTTCATTGGTGAAGGCTGGAGGGACTTCGCAGGTGATAAAGCTGATCCGTCCCTTGCCGGTCAAGGGGCAACCCAGGATTGGATGGATAAAACGGATGACGTTGGTGTATTCTCCGATGAGATTCGTAATGAATTGAAATCTGGTTTCGGCTCTGAGGGCCAACCGAGATTTATTACGGGTGGGGCAAGAAGCATCAGCACGATTTTCAATAACATTAAAGCGCAGCCTTCTAACATTCCGGCGGATGATCCGGGTGATGTTGTGCCTTATATCGAGGCGCATGATAACCTTCCACTGTATGATGTAATCGCACAATCGATCAAGAAGGATCCATCTATCCCTGCTAATGATTTGGAAATTCTGAAGCGGGTTAGACTTGGCAATCTCATGATGTTAACGTCTCAAGGGACGGCCTTCCTGCAATCCGGGCAAGAATACGGACGGACGAAGCAATGGCTGGCTGACGGAATTCCGGAACAGAAATATACGGAATTCAAGGATGCCACTGATACAAGTTTTGGTTATTTCATTCATGATTCCTATGATTCCTCGGATGCAATCAATATGTTCGACTGGAATAAGGCGACGAATGCTGATGGTCTACACCCTGAGAATGAAATCACAAGGGATTATACAACAGGCTTGATGGCGCTGAGAAAATCGACTGATGCATTTAGACTAGGTGATAAGGACTTGGTAAATTCCAACGTTACACTGATTGCATCGGATGATATTGCTGCCAATGATCTTGTCATCGGCTACAAGAACAAAGCAACAGATGGCACGGGTCAATATTACGTATTTATTAATGCAGATAACGCATCAAGAACAATTGGGTTGTCTGAGGATTTAACAGATGGGACAGTGTTGGTGGACAGTGATGAAGCAGGTATCGTTGAGGTATCTGATAAGTCCGGTTTCAATTTAACAGCTAGCTCCATTACGCTAGATCCCCTAACGGCAGTCATTATTAAAAAGGATGCTGCGGCTGCGGTTCTAACGTCATTAGAACTGGATAGTGCTGCATATTCACTGCCTTCAGGAAATACGCACCAAACAACGGTCTTTGCTAGATATGACGATGGCAGTAAAAGAAACGTAACAGCTCAGGCGACCTTTGCTTCTAATAAGCCAGGTGTCGCTAGTGTAACGACTGCTGGCCGAGTGACGGCAGCAAGCTTGGGAGCGGCCACGATTACGGTTACGTATAAAGGGATAACCGCAAACGCTACTGTAACCGTAACGAAGGCAGCAGCTAAACGCTATGTTCAGATAAATTACATCCGTCCGGATGGCGTTTATACAGATTGGAACCTTTGGATTTGGGGTTCTGGCGTGAAGGATGATCAAATCGATTTCGCGAAAATAGAAAAGGGCATCGCAACCGTAAATATCGAAGTTGCCGATGGGGCGACAAGCTTAGGTTTCATGTTGCGTAAAGGAACAGACTGGAACACGGCGAAGCAGGATATTTCATATGACCGTCTGATTCCGATCCAACCTGGTGTAACTTTTACCAAAGTCAATGTCACTAGTATGGTTGGCGAGGTTGATAGGTTAGCTAGTATTAATGGACCTATTCTAGATGATGGTAATGTGACCTTTTTATATCGAGACGATGTCTTGTTCAAGAACGGCCAAATGGATACCATTACAGGCGTACAGGTCAAAGTTGGAGATACGGCTTATACGATGGTGTATGACCCTGCTCAAGAATGGTTCACTTACACATTGGAGAATGTAGCGGTTGGAGATCATGAATACAGCTTCCTTGTGAGTAAAGGTGCCTCTACAGTTGAAGTCAACGATCCGAGTAACATCGTTAACGGCAAATCCATTGTGAGCTATCGCAATCCTACGCTTACGATTCAATCTGCTGTAAATCGGAGTGCAATTGCTTCTAATGAAAGCGGCATTCTATCTCTCACGGTGATACCATCTGAACCTATCGCATACCGGGAAGCCTATCTCGATATGACGTCATTAGGTGGCTCGTCTAAAGCGAAGTTTGACACAGAGATAATGGCTCAATCGCTCTCGGTGAAGGATACGATTACGGCAGGTGTGAAGACCGTTCCTGTTACTTTGGTCGATGTATATGGTAACAAACATAAACACACGGCTACGGTTAATGTCGCCCCGAGAATATATACAGACGATAAGCTAGATTTTGATTGGGATGAAGCTCGCATCTACTTTGCACTTACGGACCGTTTCGCTGATGGCGATCCTTCCAACAATGAGAATGTAGACAAAACCCATCTCGAGGCTTACCATGGCGGAGATTTCAGAGGGATGATCGACAAGCTGGATTACATTCAAGAGCTTGGAATTAATACGATCTGGATCACACCGATCGTCGATAACATTGATTTCAACAAAGGTCTTGATTTTAACAGTAAGCAATACGGCTATCACGGCTATTGGGCGAAGGACTTCACGGTGATTGACGAGCACCTTGGGGATTTAGACACCTTCAAGGAGCTCATCGATAAGGCGCATGATAAGGGCATCAAAATCATGGTCGACGTTGTGCTCAATCATACGGGTTACGGGCTGAAGCCGGGAGATAGCATACCGAGCATTACTCAAGAGGACAAAGATCGGTTTGCCGGTATGCTGAGAACAGATGGAGTATCCGCGAATACGAATCCAATTCAGGGGGAAGTGGCCTTCTTACCGGATTTCAAGACGGAGGATCCAGCTGTGCGTCAGCAGATCATCGATTGGCAGGCAGGTTGGTTAAATCGTGCAAGAACGGATCGTGGGGATTCCATCGATTATTTCCGGGTAGATACGGTTAAACACGTAGAAAGCACGACTTGGAAGGCTTTCAAAAATGCGCTTACGGCCATTGATCCAGAGTTTAAGCTCATCGGTGAACAATTCGGAGCAACGGTAGATACCGATGCTGGAACGCTTCGTAATGGTCAAATGGATAGCTTGCTCGATTTCGGTTTCAAGAATCAAGCTCAAAATTTCGCAAATGGAAGCATCAACACGGTTGACGCTTACTTGGCAGATCGCGAAACTAAGCTTGATAACGCAACGACAATGGGTCAGTTCCTGAGCAGCCATGATGAAGACGGATTCTTGTCTAATTACGTTGGCGGCGATAAAGGTAAATTGAAGATTGCTGCCGCTTTGCAAATAACGGCTAAAGGTCAGCCCGTCATTTATTATGGTGAGGAGCTAGGCCGTTCCGGTAAAAATGCTGGAGACATGAGCAAGGGGGAGTTCAGCGAAAATCGCGGTGACATGCCGTGGGATGAGCTTTCTGACGAGGTGCTGCTCCATGATCATTACATGACACTTCTTAACATTCGAGCGAAGTTCTCTAAAGTGTATTCCAAGGGGACTCGGACGAAGCTGGGAGGCTCCGATGCGGAGGGTTACTTAGCCTTCAATAAACGTTACAACAGCGTCGATGTTGTGACTGTCATTAATACAGCTGTTGAAGACAAGGAATTAACGCTTAACGTACCTTTTAATGCTGGAACTGTAGTTAAAGATGAATACAGCGGATCGACTTATCAGGTTTCTGATAGTCAACAGATTACATTTATGCTACCAGGTAGAGATGATGGAGGAACGGTCATTCTGAGCGGTATATCTGATCTAGATGTTCTAATCAGTCAAATTACGTTGTCACAAACAACGTTGGCGCTAACCGCTGGACAAACGGCGGAAGTGACAGCGGCTACTGAGCCAAGCAACGCGACGAACAAGGGAATCGATTGGACGTCGAGTGATGAAGGTGTCGCAACCGTAGATAGCAACGGAAAAGTGACAGCAATTGCGGCAGGAACGGCAACGATTACTGCTTCTAGTCAAGATGCAGGTGATGTAACAGCGAGCTTGACGGTAACGGTGGCTAATCCGCCAGCGGTAATTGTGCTAGTAAGTCAAATTACGTTGTCACAAACAACGTTGGCGCTAACCGCTGGACAAACGGCGGAAGTGACAGCGGCTACTGAGCCAAGCAACGCGACGAACAAGGGAATCGATTGGACGTCGAGTGATGAAGGTGTCGCAACCGTAGATAGCAACGGAAAAGTGACAGCAATTGCGGCAGGAACGGCAACGATTACTGCTTCTAGTCAAGATGCAGGTGATGTAACAGCGAGCTTGACGGTAACGGTGAAGTGGAAATCGGGATCAACCTCATCTAGCGGTGGTGGCTCTCCGACGGTACCGGTAAAACCGGAGGTACAGATCGTTAACGATGATAGCCTGAAGAATGGCAAGAACGGCGTGGTAGAGGTTCAAATGGTGGCAGGCAAACAAGTCATCCTGCTACCGATTCAGGCAGCGGATTTACTTGGAGGCAATAGTTTGGTGCTGAATTCTGCTAACCTAACAGTAACCTTCCCAAGCTCTGTGCTGGATTCGATTAGCAAGCTCGTTTCCGGAACAGATGCGTCTGGAGCTCAAATCTCTTTCGAATTCAAGCCGATTTCGGCTGAAGACGGAAATTCATTGCTTGAAACCGCAGGTGCAGGAAAAGTTGATTTGAAAGCTGCCTCGCAGGTTTATGAATTAAAGTTAAGTATTATCACGAAAGACGGCAAATCGATACCGGTGACCAAATTTGATAAGCCGCTTATCATCAAGTTGCTTGTGTCGGGTAACCTGAACAAGGATTTGATCGGAATCTATTTTATCGGTGATGATGGCAAGCTCGAGTATATCGGAGGCACTCTCGCAGGTGAATTCATGACGGCGGAAATTACCCATTTTAGTAAATATGCCGTACTAGAGTTTGATAAGTCATTCGAAGATGTTAAAGCGAGCTATTGGGCTAATGCGGTAATTAAGGCTTTAACGGCTAAACAAATCGTAACCGGCATTACGGATACTAAGTTTATGCCAGAGAAGAGCATTACCCGTGCGGAATTCGCGGCATTGTTAGTTCGTGCGCTAGGTATTAAAGCCGAGGGTGAAGCTACATTTAATGATGTCGGGAAAAGCGATTGGTATGCTCCTTATGTGGCGACAGCTAGCAAGAAGGGTATCGTTAAAGGTGGCCAAGATAACTCATTCCGACCGAACGATACGATTACTCGTGAGGAAATGGCGGTCATGATCATTCGGACGTTGGAAGTGAAGAAGGGTGACAAAGGCATAGCAACGAATACGGCTCAACCATCCGAATTCTCTGATAGAGCACAAGTTAGCACATGGGCGGTTCAATACGTCGATGAAGCGGCGCAGCTCGAACTTGTGAAGGGCAGAGCTAAGGGACAATTCGTACCGCAAAGTGTAATGACTAGAGCGGAAAGCGCACAAGTGATCTACAATCTGCTGGCGAAGTAAGCTACAAGATTAAGATGAGGCTGAAGACAAAGAAGATGGCTCCTTATTCATCATGGGCCATCTTCTTTGATTTTAGGACTTTTTCGGGGGCCAAGGGATAAATCGATTCGTTTCCTGCTTGTACTGGGCATAATCGGCATTCCCGGAATAACGCTTATCTAGGAAAGGAACTCCGGACACTTTCAATAATAGAAGGTTCATGAACAAAGCACTGAACAAGCTTATCCAGCCCAAATGTACCGGAAGCACGATGAGGAATATCCCCCACCACATCGTCGCTTCACCAAAGTAATTTGGATGTCTGGTATACCGCCACAAACCGCTTTTGAGCACAGCTTCTTTATTGGGTCTCGTTTTCTTAAACCGCTCCAACTGATAATCACCAATGACTTGGAACAAGAAGCCGATGATCCAGATAACTATACCCGCCCAAGCCCATCCATCCAATCTACCATTGCTCTGATCTGCATTCGTAGCAATAATTGGATAAGCAAGAAGGAGCATAAACAATCCCTGCATCATAAATACCCGGAAAAATGCAATACGCATGGCATTCTTACCCCAAGCTTTGCGGAAGTTGGCATAGCGGAAGTCTTCTCCTCGTCCGATAGAGCGAATCCATAAATGTATGGCTAATCTCATCCCCCATGTCGCAACCAATAGGAGGATGACGAGTTGTCTAGCCCCATAACCGTCATGATTCAAGAAGCTAACTATAGCTATGATGACAAAACCAAATCCCCATCCGATGTCAATAATAGAATTGTCTTTCAATATCTGCGCTATGATAAATAGAATGACCATAAAAGTGAAAATCGCCAATGCATTGATTAAATAAAGCTCACCCATTTCCTAATCCCCCCTCCGATTATCGTTTGCAAGCAACATAGCAACGCTAATTGCTCCTTTTCCGGCGCTAGCCCCAATGACAGGTGATACATCTGAAATATAAACGGGCTTAGCTCCCATGATCGATTCCATATGTTTCTGAAACCCCATAATCGCATCTCCAGCTCCGGCATGAAGTAGCACATACTGTGCTACACCGTATTTCTGATGAATCCGCTCAATCTTTCGCTTCATCTTGCCCAGATTCGACTTCCGGAACAACGTCTTCCCATAAAGAATTGATTTTCCTTCGCGATCTAGCGAAACGATTGGTTTCAAATTCAACCATGCTGCTACTTTACCTTTAAGCGGACTGACTCTACCCCCACGCACCATATATTTAAGCGTCGGGACGCTAACTAATATTTCCGACTTCGGTATTTGATTGCTGAGCAGCATCTTAATCTCTTCGATTGATGCCCCTGATGCAATCGCTTCTGCAGCTTGTAATACGAGTAATCCTAGCGCTCCAGAAAGCGTCCGAGAGTTGATTACATGAATTCTTGATGAATGGACTTGTTTAGCTACAGTATTACAAGCATTATAGGTTCCGCTTAATTCGTTAGACACATGAATGGACACGACATGATCATAATGGTTCAGCAGCTCTTGATACTTACGTGTAATACTCTCAGGAGATGGTTGTGAACTCTTAGGTTGGTTAGCCGCGTTTGATAGTTTGTCATAAAACGATTCCGGTTGCAGCGTGACTTTGTCCAAGTAGGAGGAAGTCCCTATTTGAATTTGAAGAGGCAGCAAGTGTATCTGATGTTCATCCATTAGGTGTTGCGGGAGATCACAAGCAGAATCTACGACTAAAGCAATAGTCGCTTTAGGGCCACTAAGTATTTCAAATTGGCGTTTCATATCATCTACCTTCTGATACACAATCGTACCCTTCTTCGTAAGTAGATCCGCGATCTGATCGGGATTATTCGTATGAACATGTATTTTCCCCTGCTGCTCATCGCCTACTAATACTAAGGAATCTCCAAGGTGTGCAAGCTGCTCCTTCATTGTAGAGGTATCGCTTTCCCAATTAAGCAGGAATTCCGTGCAATACCGATACCCGTTGTCATCATATTCTGATATCAAGTGGTTAATCTCTATGGCATGCTCATGTTGCTGAGCTTCTGTCTGGAAAGCGGGGGCTACCCTCGCCTCTGTTCGTTCCAAGTAGGGTTTCTTGATTGCTGTAATCAATCCAGACAGAAAGAGAACAAATCCTTTGGCACCCGCATCCACCACATTATGCCTTCTTAGAAGCTCCATTTGATTCATCGTGTTGTCCAAAGAAACACAAACTTCTCCATACGATTCAATGAGCATTTCTTGAATACCTTTAGTTCGATCAACATTTCTCTTCATTACACGAACCCAAGTTTTCATCACCGTCAATATCGTGCCTTCCTGTGGAGTAGCTACAGCTTGATAGGCCTGCGTCACCGACTGCTCACACATATCGAGAAAGTGTTTTTCTTTCAACTCCTCATTATTTAGAAGAAAGTTACACATCGAGATAATGAATTGCGAGAAGATCATCCCCGAATTCCCACGCGAACCGCGAAGACAGGCTGATTTCATCAGCATCAAGGTGTCGCTGGATGGTTCCTTCCATTTTGAATCCCTAATAATCGTTTCCATGAGGTGTGTCAGGTTACTCCCCGTATCTCCATCATTCACGGGGAACACATTAATGGCATTTAACTCTTCCTTATGGCGGATGACTTCATAGGCCCCACATATAATCAAATCGTGAAAGGTTCTGCGATTGAGCAGCTCCAAAATATGACCCCCTTACTATATTTATTATTAAAAAAGTGCAGGATCAGCTAGGGAAGTGTCGAAAAGGTGAGCTATAGACATTTCATTCTCATCCATAGGACGTGACTTCTGTGACGCAATGCTCTAATTGTTATCCGACCAATCTAATTTATGAAATTAAGGCCGCTGGCGAACGAAACCTACTCGTTCTCCCCCAGATTATCCCCTTCCTAAGTGCTAGGGGCTTCCTAGTAAAGGCTACTGAAAATACAATGCTCGTGAGTGAAGCCGGGATCGCGGATTTAGACGACTTTTGCCAGGATCATATGAATATTGAGCAATTGACCTTCCGGTTAGAGGATGCGTCATGGCAGCCGTTTGGCGAGATAAAAGTAACGCTCTCGTCTCAATGGGTGGATGACATCATCCTACAGCAGCGCGTCATTTGTTATGCTCAACCCATTGTCGATGCACAGGGCTCAGTCTACGCCCATGAGATGCTTGCACGATTTGTTCAGGAGGACGGTAGTCTTCTTTCCCCGTTAGCTGTCTTCGAGGCAGCTAAGCTTCGCAACCGGTTATACTCTCTCGATCGGTTGTGCAGAATGGCGGCTGTTCGTTCTTCTAAGGGCTTGTCAGGCAAAGTGTTTATTAACTTCATCCCGACCTCCATTTATTCTCCGCAGCACTGCTTGCAATCCACCATTCAGCTGGCGCAACAGTTGAATATTGACCCCTCGAAATTAGTATTTGAAGTCGTGGAAACGGAGCAGGTCGATGATTTGGATCATTTGAAAAGCATCTTGGGTTATTACAAGCACCATGGATTCCAGTACGCACTGGATGATGTTGGCGAAGGATTCAGTACAATCGAACTGCTACAACAATTAAAGCCTCATTATATGAAGCTCGACAAAGGATTTGTACAGGGGGTCGCAATAAGCTCGGAAAAACAAATAGTTGCTATAAAAATGCTCGAAGCTGCAGTTCAGATCAATTCAGTCCCCTTAGCCGAAGGGGTAGAGGATGAAGTGGACTTTGCTTGGCTTCGTGATAATGGGTTCAAGCTGTTCCAGGGGTATTTGTTCGGGAGACCCGCTCCCATTGCCTGAATGAGGATTCAGCATCCTAGAAATACTTATAGAATAATACCCAGCTCCTTAGCTTGTGTATCCAACCGCCGTGCGGCTTCATCGATACCCAAGAATTCATTGACAGCCTGCTGAATGCGGATCTGGCTTTCACTTACGACAACTTGCGAATGCTTGGTCCCCTTGGTGATTTGTTGCACTTGAGTGACGAAGCCCTCCACGTATACATTTACTTCCTTCGTAGCTTCCTGCACTTGACCCGCTAACTTACGAACTTCACTCGCTACCACATTAAAGCCACGCCCATGCTCACCTGCATGGGCGGCTTCAATTGCCGCATTCAAGGCTAACAGGTTCGTCTGTGAAGCGATATCGCGAATCGTTCGAACCATACCGCGAATGAAGTCAGTCTGTTGCTCAAGCTGTTGGAGAACAGCCATATTCTCGTTAGCCCCATCGACAACTCTTCCGATAGCGGATTCAACTTCGCGACTTCGTGTAATGCCTTCCTTAGCACGACCTAATAACTCCTCCGACATTTGCAACAATTTTCCAGTTACTACTGCCGTAGCTTGCTCTCTTGCGTTAATGTCCGTCGCGATTTTTAGAATAGCCCTTACACGACCATCTGCATCTAGAACGGGCATGTAAGTCGCCTCAAGCCAGATCGAACGACCATCCTTGGTGACCCTCAATATTTTATCCTGAAAGGAATCACCATTTCTCAAATTATCCCAGAATTTGCTATATTCAGAGCTGTTCACAAATTCCTGCATGCAGAACTGCCTATGCAGCATACCTGACATCTCATCGGAGCGATAACCCATCGCTCTCGCTAAATTATCGTTTGCCCATAACACTTTACCGTGTATATCGAATTCAATCATGGCTAGCGAATGCTTTATCGCCGTGAGAACCTCAGTCTGATCAAGTACTTGGGCATCCGTATAGAGCTCAATCTTCTCTTTAATCATGTAGAGGATCTCCTCTCTGAGTTCCTGATTTGTATAGATTTTGTATAGTATTTGATTTGGATTATACAAAACCTATACAAGTATTGCAAGCTTTATCTATTCGACTGGCGGAATCCCACTTTTAAACCTCGAACCATAGTTATTTTGTATAGTTTATGTATAATTGTTTTAGAGGAGGGGGGAATAGGATGTATAGCATTAAGAAAGCTTCTGAGCTTCTGGGCATTCCTGTCGTCACAATTCGTGCCTGGGAAAATCGATACGGAATGATCAACCCACACCGAACCCAAGGCGGGCATCGGTTATATAGTGAAGAGGATATTGGTAAGCTCAGGTTTTTAAAAGAACAGATGGAAGAAAACGGGGTTAAGATCAGCGAAGCTGTTCGTTTACTACAACAAGCGACTTCTCAGGAGTATGTCAATCTGAGTACGATATCCGAATCCGGTAATACATACGATACTATGATCGGAAAGCTATATGAAGATTTAATTCGATTTAATACCTTGCAGGCTAATGAGATCATCGATCTCGCTTTTTCTTTGTACGATTTTGAGAATGTGTTTCAACATATCCTTGTTCCCGTATTGTACCGAATCGGAACAGACTGGGAATCTGGCCTCTTGAGTGTTGCTCAAGAGCACTTTGCTTCACAGTTAATTTTACATAGATTTACTCAGCTCTTTAGAATTCTCCCCACGGACCAGCGTTTTCCGAAGGTGCTTGCCTTCTGTCCCGAAGAAGAGCATCACCAGATCGGCTTAATGCACTTCAGCTTGTTCTTGAAGAAAAAGGGGTTCGAGGTCATTTATCTCGGTCCGAACACGCCCGTAAGTGGTTTATCGCGTATTATTGAGATGAAAAAAATCTCGATCATCACGATTTCGGTTACCGATCCTAAGCACGTTCGTCCATTGGATAAATGGATCGAAGCTACACTCAAGGACTACCCCGCCTTAAAGTTCATACTCGGAGGATCAGCGTACACAATGGACAACACGATCTTACAGATTCCGAATGTCCATTACCCGGATCAAAATAACTGGGAAGAGTGGTATCAGTCCTTCCTTCTTACCCTATCGTCTGATCTGCTGAATTAGGCGTCAATTAACGGTTATATGCATTAAGGAGTTGTCCCTTAGCCATAATTAAACAGTAACCCGAAAAATGGGCACTTTTTTTCTGAAGTGTCTATCTTTCGGGTTACTGTTTATTCTTAAACTGTTTATTTGTTTTAGCTTCAGGCAAGCAAAGCAGTTTCTTGCCCATAGTAATAGAGTGTCAAGCGGTGAAGTGCACGGGTACAGCCAACATACAGCAGCTTAGCATCTTGTGGAGTTAGTGCATATTGGTGGTCATTCGTATCGGCAACAAGCACAGCATCGAATTCGAGGCCTTTGGCCAAATAGACGGGAACGATCGTAATGCCACCGCGGTACTGGGTTTGACCTGCGTTGATCAGATTAGCATCGATACCGGCTTGCGCCAGCTCTTCGTGAAGACGAGAGCATTCCTCGTCTGTACGGCCAATAATCGCGATTGTTTGCATGCCCCTAGCTTGATTCTGGCGAATAAAGGTATCGATGAACGGGATCTTTTCATCTGCATTCTCTAACCTGACAACATCAACGGGATCTCCACTACGAAATACCGGCATAGCGGAAGGGAGTCCTGTTTCTGTATGAGGCAGGATACGATTGGCGAATTCGATGATTTCCAGCGTCGATCGGTAGCTTTGCTTCAAGATATGGTAAGAGTTGTATTCATCAGGGAAGATGGCCGTAAGCTCCTCCCAACGCTGCACGCCACGGTAAGCATGGATGCCCTGCGCCAAGTCACCAAGAATCGTGAAAGAGGGCTCATTCATAAACGTGTTCAGTAACGCGATCTGGAAGGGAGATACATCCTGCGCCTCATCCACGACTACGTGATCGAAGGCAAGATTCTCAGCACCATTAAATACATAATGAATCCATACGAGTGCGGCCAAATCCTCGGGTTGGGCAAATCCCTTTTTCAAGTATTTCTGAGTACCCTCAAGTACCTTCTTAGGGATTTCCTCAGTCCCCGAAGCGAATATCCCCTGATAAAACGAGAGTGCATCGGTTTTCGGTAGCTTATTCGTATAGGCGCGAAGTCGCTGCTTGCTGGTCTTGGCCTTCTCTTTACGGATTTTTGGATCTCCGATTGTGTTCAATTGCATTTCCAACCAACGGTTGATTCTAGCTGTTAAACGGTCTCGGCGCGCTGCTAGCGGGTAATGGCGATACTCCACCTCAAACCATTCGCGAATCATATCCCCTTTCAAGACGCGACCCTCCCAAGCTTCGAAGGGTGAATCCACAAGGAAGTGCTTCTCGAAGCTTGCTAATTTGCCATCCAACCATGCTTTGAAGGCGAGCGTGCCTTTAAATCGGCCAGGTGTTTCATCATCGATGGAGGGTCTTGTTCCTGCCAGTGAGAACCAGAGATGTCCTTCCGCATTGTCTGTTGCTAAGCGAACGTTATCGTTTAATCGGTCCAAAGCCCATTCTATGAATGTAGTCTGCTTAACGTTGCCGACCCCGAGCTCAGGCAGTACGCCGGAAATATAATCGAGGAACATCGTGTTCGGTGCGAAAATAATCATTCGTTCGGCGCGAATCTGCTGCTGATATTGATAGAGAAGGAACGCTAGTCGATGCAATGCGACGGTTGTTTTACCCGATCCGGCAGCCCCTTGGATAATGAGTGCTTTATATCGAGGGGCTCTAATAATGAGATCCTGCTCTGCTTGAATGGTAGACACGATATCACGCAGTCGATTGTCCTTCTTGTCACCGAGCTTATAGAGGAGGAAGTCATCGTTCAAGCCGATGTTGTCTCCCCCGCGTTCGTAGCTATCTACGATTCGTCCTAGCTTCTTGTCCCGGATAGATAGATTGCGTTTGCGATGAATATCGCCTTGGATCGTTCCTTCTGGAGCTTCATAGGTTACGGTATCGTCACCACCAGTGAACGAATAGAACAGACTAGCTACTGGTGCTCTCCAATCAATGACGTAAGGCTCCCCAGTCTCCTTGCGATCCATACCGCGTTTGCCGATATAAAGCGGAAGCGGCTCGGCCTTACCTTCCTCTTGGAAGTCTAGACGCCCGAAATAGGGGTCATTGTTGAGAAGTTGCAGCCTCTGACGGGTTTCCTCTCGATTTGCTTCAAGCACCTGCTCCACATAATCATTTCCCCGATAGACGGGGCCGATATCCGTGCGCTGCTGATCAATTTCTTGAAAAGTGTCCTGAAGCCTCTGGTGCTCTTCTTTGTATAGAGGGTGTTGCGAATCCATATCCTTGTTGCCTCCTTGCGACTAATAATAACTTTTCTTATTGTGGCGCATTTTCGAAAAAAACAATAGACTTATGTTTTTCGTTTTGTTATGATGTTGAGTACAGAATTACCTAAAATGTCTAGAACATACGTTCTCGTCCATAAGTAAGGAAGTGGAAGCGGGTAAGATCTCGATTTTAGGGGGATCTTGAGCCGGTTTTTTTCATATCTAGTGGCAAATAATGGAGGCTGACCATGGAAAACCAAGATAAACCGGTTGAGAAGAAGAAGCTATCTCTTAACGTTGTGAGTAATAAAGAGCATAAAGGTTTCGGAGCGGGATCGATCGACTTAAGTCAGGTTGCTTGTGTGATCATAGATGCAGGTGAAGCTTATATCGATGTTGGTGCGATGCATGCGAAGAGTAAGATTGAGAAAGGGATTAAGTTTTCCCCGGATAAGGCTAACGTACCGAATGGCCGTCCCGCATGGATCGTATGGGTAGCTGTTGACCGCAATGAGACGGGGTCTTATTATGCCGGTGTGACATCCTGTGAGATGCTTATTGATACGGAAGCTAGAAGAGGCTGGAAGCTGCTTCCTGAGCACGTGAATCGTCTGGACTCATCGCTTAAGCGTAAGTATATTTTAGATAATATCGGCCCGGTAGAGAAGGAAGCTCTTCGTAAGCTTCTTGTGGAGCACAATACAGAGTGGTGGAATAATTCTCCCCAAGCTTTGAAGGATTTACTCGTATAATTAGTAAAATAAAGGGGTTGTTCCCAAGAGGTCCATGCGGACTTCTGCGGAACAACCCCTTATTTGTCTAGGTTACACGAACAATCGGGTATCGTTATTGCGGCCGAAGCGATAGATCGCTATGAGAGCAAATGCTGCCGTAAAGGCGATCAGGATGGCGAGATTGAGACCGAGACTTCCGAACCCTTCGCCGTGCTGGAGCTTATCAATCGAGTCCAGTAGCCAGTGCTGCGGAAGGAAGTTAGATATTTTCTGTACCGCATTAGGCATAATCCCAATGGGGAAGAAGCAACCTGAGAGCAGACAGGTGGGTGTAATAATCAAGTTCTGCATCGCTCCGGCTGCCTGGCTGCTTTTGGCGAATGCAACGATAAGCAACGACAGTCCGATAGAGGCTAGGCCGAACAGTAGGAGAATCGGAACCAACTGCCCATATGGAATGCCCGAATCGATATGAAAGACGGATTTCATCAAGAATACAGTCACCAAGATTTGTAGCAGAATAATAAGCGCGTTTACGACCACGTTGGAGAGGACGTAAGTTCTAGCGGATACAGGCGAGGATAAGAGACGTAGAAACGTGCGGTTCTCCTTATCCTTTAGAATAAGCTCTGATAGATTGACGGCAGAGAACATCATGAATGTAATGAGGAAGCCGATGGATTGATAGGTCATATCTCTTACGTTCGAAGAGTCTGATACGGATTCAGATGTCAACTTGAAGCTCTGTTTGCTGTATTCGGAGTAGATACGGTCAAACGCAGTGTGATCCCCATTCGTTCCTTTTCCGATCGCGGCAACGTTACTAATATAGCTCTGAAGTAGCGATTTGACGTAAATGGTAACTTGAGCGCCTTTCACTGAAACCAGATTAATACGCTTAGGATTACCATCCTGTACACTAACGGCAAACCCTGGATCGAAGATGAGTCCACTATCCAGCTTGTTTGCGACGATGTCGCTGCGAAGCGTTTGTTCATCGGTCATCGTAATTTCAACCTGATTTAAGCCTTGGATGAACCGGATTGCATCTTGTGTGATAACCTGATGTCCATCGTTATTCACAATGCCGATACGTAGAATGCCGCTGTTAGAATTGCTATAGAGCAGCGTAGAAATCAACACTCCAACGAGAGGGAGTCCTAAATAGACGAACCAGCTTAATTTGCTACGAAACGTATTTTTCAATGTTTTGCGAATGAGCCAACTCATATCCCTCAACATTAGATCGCCTCCCTTTTACGCATAATGACATTTGAGATGACCAGGAAAGTGGTTGCGAATGCCAAGTTTACACCGATAACTGGAAGGGCTGCGATCAAATCATCTGCATAAATAATATTCATCAAAGCCTTATTGGCCCAACCGATAGGAGATAGATTAGTGATGAAGCCCATGAAAGATTCTGTATCCTGTATAGGGGAGTAGGCTCCTCCCACGAATGAAGCGATTTGTGTGAAAATCATGACGATCGAGCGGGCGGTTTCTCCTTTGAATAGATAGCTTAAACCAAGTCCCAAGCTGACGGAGAGAATGACCTCTGAAGCCAGAACAAGAAATACCATTCCATAGTGGTCGCCCCAATAGGCTTTGAATGCAAATTTGCTAAATAGGACAACGATAAGAACGAATAGAAGGTTGGTAATTGTGCAGGCGAGCACTTTACCTGTGAATAGCTCGCCCTTGCTTGCTGGTGAGGCCATTAAGCGAATGGCTGTATTTCGGGTTCTTTCCCCGCGGAATAGATAGATGCCGGATAGGGAGGCATAAAGGGCGATCATCGTTGTCATGGCAATGGCATAATAATCGATGGAACCAGGTGTCTTATTCGGATCGAGTGACGTTTCGTGGATCAAGTCGTCTTTCCAATCTGTGTTACCCAGAATCGCCTCTGCTTTCGAAGGGTCCACCGTAAGTGTTGAAGTAGCCAAGTTGTAACGATCCGCGAACGCGGTAAGCATGCCTTGGATAATATTGCTTTCGATCATCCGCTTGCTGCTTCCGTAATATTTTAAGCCCTCATTGCTGAGCTCTACATAGGCAGCATATTTATTGTTGCTTATATCTTCAACGCCATTGGCTTCTGTTGAAGATAGAGGCGTAATAATAATGCCTTGCTGCTCGATCTCAGTGGAAAAGATTTGCCAAGCTTGTATGAGTTGCTTATTGTCGGCTTGATTGTTATAGAGCAGCTTCAAATCACCTACAAGTGTGCTGCTTGAGAAGGCGTTCGACAACGCCGTGCCTAGAATCAGCATCAGTACGATTGGAAATGCCATCATGAACAAAAATGTTCTAGGCTCCCGCAGGGAGGATTTCATTTCTTTCATCGCTATATTCAGTATGTTCACGGCGGATCTCCTCCTTAATCGCGGAGATTCCGGCCCGTTAAGGTCAGGAATACCGTTTCCAAATTCGGCGCTTGCTCTTCGACGGAGCGAATTTCCACGTCGTCTTTAATCAACTGCTGAATGATCAGATTAAGATTGTTGACCTCGCCCTTCGAGTTAATTTTGATCGTGTTTTCCTCATGTCGGACGGTCATCACACCTTGAATTTGCTTGAGTTGGTCGATCGGCAAGGTGTCGGCTGCTTTGATTCCGATCCAGATGTCCTTCGTGTCCGTAATGATTGCCTTTAGTTGCTCCTTCGTGCCCTCCGCAATGATTTTGCCATGGTCAATGATTGCGATTTGAGTGCAAATTTCTTCGACTTCCTCCATATAGTGACTCGTATATATGATCGTGCAACCCATTTGGTTCAGCTTCTTTACCGAATTCAAGATGTAATTGCGAGATTGTGGATCAATGCCGACCGTAGGCTCATCCATAATAATAAGCTTAGGCCGATGGGCAATTGCACAAGCGATATTCAACCTTCGTTTCATGCCGCCTGAGAAATTTTTGGGAAAGCTCTTGTGCTTATCGGCAAGACCTACGAATTCGAGTGCTTCCTCTGTGCGTTCCTTCAGCAACGTCCCCCGGAGTCCATAAAGCCCTGCAAAAAAGCTAACGTTCTCGTAAGCAGTCATATTCTCGTAAATAGAAATATCCTGCGGAACGATGCCGGTATTCATCTTGGCGAACTTGACGTTGGTCGCAATCGTACGACCAAGCAGGCTGATCTCACCCTTTGTACTCCTTAGTAAGGAGCAGATCATGTTGATCGTTGTGCTCTTGCCAGCGCCGTTGGCACCGAGGAAACCGAATATTTCTCCCTCACGAACGTTGAGGGTTATATTATCAACAGCGATAAAATCACCGAATTTTTTGGTTAAGTTATGAATCTCCAGTACGTTCATTCGATTCACTCCATTTGTTTGAGGGATTATGATCCTTATGATCGTATTGTATTGAAAAAGGATGGCCCTACGTCAGTGCATAAGGTCATCCTCTTCACATGAGAAACTTCATATTTGCGATGTGACATAAGTCATCTGTTTCTTTAGAAGGGCAGAAGAGTTGTCACGCGAAATCCCTTCGTCCCGTCAACGATGACGGTGCCCCCAGCGGAAGCTGCCCTTTCCTCCATCCCCGTAATACCGAGCCCTTTGACCACTTTGCCCGAGCCGATTCCATTGTCTGTCACGACTGCTTTAATGAATTTATTAAGGACATGGACCTCTATATGGATACCGGACGCATTACCGTGCTTAAGCGAGTTTGTAATGGCCTCGATCATATTCTGTTGAATGATTTTCCACTGAATGGGCGTAATGATATCGATGTCACCTTCGTGGGCTAACGTAGCTGTCACGGCCTGTTTGGCAGAGAGCTCGTCCACCATTAACCGCAGCCTGTTGATGCCAAGCTCTTCCGACTTCGGTTTCTGGTCCTTCAGCGTCAGACGGATTCTCTCAAGCCCTTCCTTGGAGATAGAGATGGCGTTATGAAGAAGCTCTGAGGCTTTCATCTGATCGGTCGCGAGCAGTCTCCTGGAGGCTTCCATCTGTATGAGTGCTCCGGACATCGAATGTCCGATATCATCATGGATTTGCTGTGAAAGCCGATTACGTTCCTCCAGCTTGATCGTGTACTCAGACTGGCGCATGTACTCGTTATTTTCGTTCAAAGATCGGGTAAGCTTCTGGATGTCTTCACGCATTTTCTCCTGCACACGGTAAACGCGAGCGAGTTTCTCCGTTGCTGCGTGCCCTCCAACGTGCAGGAGTAAGCTAAGGAAAGCTACTAACAGGTATATGGCAACTAAAGGGGAAGGAATAAGGGGGACCGGTAGGACAAATGCGAGCGCGAACCAGTTTTTGTTGCCGCCCAAAAGCCATGCGAGCTCGTACAAGCTAACGGGTAGCAGTAAAAGGAATAGCGGATCCAATTGATAGGCGCATGCGATAGTGAAGGTGGCAGATGCGACCACGAGCAGTCGGTTAGGAGTAGATTGTTTGAGGATGGGTACAGCGATATTTAAACAGAGGTAGATCAGAGAAGTAAGCAAATACCACGAGTCGACAGTAGGTGCCATGAAACAGGAAACTGCGATGATGTAGCAAAGTAAGCCTGCTTTATTGCCGATAATCCAAATATCCATGTTATCAGAATCTCCTATCGATCCGACGTTCGCGCTTCGCCTGTTAAATAGTAAATGGCGATTTGCGTACGGTGCTCAAGGCCTGTTTTGTTCAGGATGGAAGTAATGTAATTGGCGATTGTCCCTTCGGAAATAAAGAGCCTCTTTGAAATCTCCTTATTGGTTAGGCCGTTGGCGATTTGTGCCATGACACCGAGCTCGCGTTCCGTGAACAGGCTCCGATCTATTGCGCGATGACCTCCTGAAGTGTTGCGAGGAACTATTGGGAGCCCGGTGGGAGTGGGAGGAGTCTCACTCGCTGCACCGGACAGCCAATTAGACTTAATCTTATTCAGTACGACATCTTGAAGCACATGGTGATCATTGTGAACACTCTTGATAGCGTCGCGGATTTTGTCGGGGTCATTATTCTTAAGTAAATAACCGCGAGCTCCGGCTTTGACTGCTTCCAATATAAATTCATCGTCATCGAAGGTTGTGAGGATAAGCGATTTGACCTGGGTTTCCTCCGTCAGAATGCGGGTAGCTTCAACGCCGTTCATATTCGGCATCCTTACATCCATGAGCACGACATCAACCTTGTTGTTCCGACAGAACTCCACAGCTTCCGTGCCGTCTCCAACCGTGCCGACGACTTCGAATTGCTCGAAAGTGGTTAATATGATTTTCATACCTTCTCGTATGAAGGAATTATCATCCGCGATGAGTACCTTTATCTTCAACAGGTTAAACCCTCCCCACCAGGAAAATGTTGCCATATTTATCTTAGCTCATTATGATCAGGTGGGGAAGATAGAGGATTACACAAAAACAGGCTGACCCGTGCAGTGATTGCCTGCATGGATCAGCCTGTATGGAGATTAGAATTACTTCCGCCACCAGTTACGAAGCTTGCGCCATAGGGTGTGGTGATCGGATGCTTGCTCCCCAAGTTTCTCTGGTGTTGGCTCGGAAGAGGCGCAGGATTGTGTGGGCTCTGTTCCAGAGAGGAAAGTTTCCAACACCGTTTGACCTGTGCATCCTGGGGCGGAGAGTAGAGTAGTTGTGGGGTCCATATAGACACTGACAACTCCCTCTGGTACAGGAAATACATGCGAGGGCGTGTCAATGAGAGCACTCTCCATAAATTGTGCGAAAATAGGTGCAGCTCGATGGGCTTCGCTTGAAGTAATCGACCGACCGCGATCGTAGCCGACCCATACCGTTGTTGTTAGTTCTGTTGTATAGCCGACAATCCATGCATCGGAATCGGTTGTTCCTGTTTTTCCAGCCATTGGACGCTTTAGCAAATTCGCCACTCGATGACCGGTCCCACCCCGATCAAATACACTTTCCATGAGACCGGTTGTCACGTAAGCTAATGCGGGTGAAATGATCTGCTCCTCTTGTGGATGAGCTTCATATAAGATTTTCCCGTTAGAGTCACGAATGCTAGTTATTGCGATAGGTTCTGCTCTACGTCCTTCATTCGCGAATACGGAGAAGGCGGAGGTCATTTCGAACGGACTGACAGGGAATGTTCCGAGGGCGAGAGACGGCACAGCCTTCAGGGAGGACGTGATACCGAGCTTGTGCGCCATCGTGATGACTGCCTCTGGTCCTACTTGCATGATCGTGTTAACGGCGTAGATGTTATCAGACGCGGCAATGGCTTGGCGTAAGCTGATTTCCCCGTTGAAATAATGATTATTGTAGTTGCTAGGACGGTAAATCTGGCGATTATGGTCAAAGTAGAAAAAAGTCGGCTCACTGCGATATCGGGTCGCTGGAGTGATCGAGTGCTGCTCCAAGGCGGTTGCGTATAGGATCGGCTTAAAGGAAGAGCCGGGCTGCCGAGTGTGCGCAAATACACGATTGAACTGATTATTGCGGTAATTCCGTCCTCCAACCATCGCTTTGATATAGCCATTACGTGGGTCAATAGCGATCAATGCAGCTTGGAGCTCAGTGCTGCCGCCTTTGAGACCCTTCTTTACATTGGCTTCGGCTGCTTCCTGTATCCGGGCGTCAAGCGTTGTATGGATGGTAAGGCCGCCTTCGTTCATTAGCCGCTCATCTATGCCAATTTTCTCAATGGCGATTTTTTTCACATAATCTGCGAAGTACGGGGCCGAACGCTCTTCTTCATCTGGCAGGGGCCGAATGTTTAGAGCTTCTTTAGCGGCGCGAGAGGCTTGCGACTTCGTGAGCTGTCCAATCTCCAGCATGGCTTGAAGCACTTTTCGTTGTCTAGTTTGAGAGTCGGCAAGATGCAGATGCGGCGAATAGTAGCGAGGGCCTTTCGGGATGCCAGCTAATAACGCGCTTTCTGCAAGGGTAAGCTGCTTGGCTGGTTTATTGAAATATAGCTTGGATGCTGCTTCAGCACCATAAGCCCCATGACCATAGTAAATTTGGTTCAAGTACAGCTCTAGGATTTCGTCCTTGGAATAGGTCTGCTCAAGTCTAGCGGCATACCAAGCCTCCTTGAGCTTACGTGTCCAAGTCCGTTCATGGGACAAATAGAGGTTGCGTGCGAGTTGCTGTGTTAAGGTGCTCGCTCCTTGCTGCTTGGACATGTTCCGCATATCCACCCATGCTGCTCTTGCAAGGCCGTGAAGATCGACACCTGCGTGTTCATAGAATCGTCGGTCTTCGACAGCAATAGTTGCTTTGATGAGCCACGGGGAAATGTCAGAGAGCTTAACGATTTGACGGTGCACTCCATCCTGCAAGGATGCGAGTACCTGACCGTTCGTATCGACAATTTGTGTGGATTGCATAGTTGCTCCTGCTGGAAGGGGAGCGTATCGAAGGAGTAGTAATCCGGTTCCGGCCAATGCCAGTAAGACGAGTAAAGTTAGCCAGCCAACTCTGCGCCTCATCTTACCCCACTGAGAGAGTGGACGCTGTTCAATACTTTCCTTTTCCTCCATGAAGTCAGCCCCTAAATGTATGTGCCTGTCTCCTCATTTTGTCTGCGATAACGCAGAAAATTATTGATTTAGAGGGAAGCGTTACCTCTCTAGTATGGAAAAGGAACAAGGTCACTATTCCTTCAATTGGGTAAAGACATTGTATTGGCAAAATTAAATTACTGTTCAAACGGTTGCAATTTGGCGTTGATTTTATATAATACATCTAGTTTGGTACAATATTACGATAGCATGTTAGCTCATAGAGAGTAGGGATCGCATGTCTTCTATGGAACTGTGGTATACGGAGAAGCAAACCGAGAATTTCGGTATAACAATGAAAATTAAACAAACAATGGTTCACGAACAAACGGATTTTCAAGAGCTGGCGATGATCGAAACCGAGGAGTACGGTAACATGCTCGTGCTGGACGGAATGGTCATGACAACGGAGAAGGACGAGTTTGTCTATCATGAAATGGTCGCACATCCGGCACTGTTCACGCATCCAAACCCTGAGAATGTTCTCGTGGTAGGCGGCGGAGACGGTGGCGTAATTCGAGAAGTGCTTAAGCATCCGCAAGTGAAGAAAGCGGTTCTTGTCGATATCGATGGAAAAGTAATTGAATACTCGAAGCAATATTTGCCTTCTATTGCGGGTAAATTGGAAGACCCTCGTGTCGAAGTGATCGTTAACGACGGATATATGCACATCCATGATCATAAAAATACATATGATGTCATCATGGTTGATTCCACTGAACCTGTGGGTCCTGCTGTAAACCTGTTTACTAAGGGCTTCTACACAGGTATCTATGACGCGTTAAAGGAAGACGGCATTTTCGTGGCGCAAACGGACAACCCTTGGTTCAAAGCGGACCTGATCCAAAGCGTCAATCGCGATGTTAAGGAAGTTTTCCCGATCGTTCGCGTATACATTGCTAACATTCCGACTTACCCAAGCGGCTTGTGGACATTCACAATGGGCAGCAAAAAGCATGATCCACTCGCTGTTGATGAGACTAAGATTCCAGAGCTCGACACTAAATATTACACGCCACGCCTGCACAAAGCAGCGTTCGTGCTTCCTAAGTTCGTTGAAGATTTGACGAAATAAGTTTGTGCTTGATCGTTAAGAGATCATTTACCATCAAAGGAGATTTATCATGCGCTTAAATCAAGCTTATTCCGGCAATGTGTTCATCTGCAGCTCCGATGACTATGCCGCTTCTAAAGCCGTCATCTACGGAATGCCGATGGACTATACCGTATCCTTCCGCCCTGGATCCCGATTTGGCCCAGGCAGAATCCGTGAAGCTTCCGTTGGATTGGAAGAATATAGCCCCTACTTGGATCGCAGTATCGTAGACCTAGAGTACTTCGATGCCGGTGATCTCATGCTCCCTTTCGGCAACGCAGCGAAAAGTCTAGACATAATCGGAGATTTCGTTCGTGGTGTTCTGGCGGACGACAAAATCCCTGTAGGTCTCGGCGGCGAGCATCTCGTCAGCTGGCCAGTTATTCAAGAGGTGTACAAGAAGTATCCGGATCTCGCCATTATCCACTTTGACGCTCATACGGATTTGCGGGAAGATTATGAAGGGGAGCCACTTTCTCACTCCACGCCATTGCGTAAAGCGGCAGAGCTGATGGGGCCGACCAACATTTATCAATTCGGTATTCGTTCGGGCTCCAAGGAAGATTGGACGTACGCTCAGCAATCAGGCATCCATTTCCATCCGTTCGAGGTAGCCGAGCCATTGAAGCGGGAGCTTCCATCCCTCGAAGGTCGTCCCGTTTATGTGACGATTGATATTGATGTCCTCGATCCTTCTGCGGCTCCGGGTACAGGAACGACTGAAGCCGGTGGCATTACGTCGAAGGAACTGCTTGAAGCTGTGCATGCAATCGCTCGTTCCGGTGTGAACGTCGTTGGATTTGACCTCGTTGAGGTGGCTCCTATTTACGATCCGACGGAAATGACGCCTATCGTCGCTTCGAAGATCATTCGGGAAATGCTGCTTGGATTTGTGAAGTGATCTAACACAAATATCGTTATTGGCCTCCGGGTGTTGCAGAAATGCAGACGCTCGGAGGTTTTTTTGTATATTTATCTGACACCAACACTCAATTGGAAGATTATGTCTTCATACTCTGTGAGCATGTGTTACAATATCTGACACATAGAGATGTTTAATCATGGGATATGGGGTGGCGGGATGTTTGGATGGCTAGGGTGGAAGCAAGGGCTACCGTTGTGGTGGTCTTCTCGTTTGAACTCGCAATTGACAGAAGATGTAGAGGACATCTTCGAAGGGATTGCAGAAACTCGGGTTCAGGTGCTTAAAGATTGGACGGGAGAATATTGGAGGCATTTGGAGCGGCTGGTCGATCAGATGGCTTCAACAAACACTCTAGCAGTGCAAGCCGGAAAAACCGGGAGTGCGGAGGGGGATAACGGCTGTCCAGAAGCGTGGGATCGGTTGTTCATGGCTGCTTATTCGCGGGCTTCTGACTTGACGGAAATTTTCTTGATAGATGCTAATGGCACGGTTATCTCATCGACACATTCAGACCACCTTGGGCACGAATACGGCGTGGGATCACTTATTTCTGAAGGCTTAGATTACTCACGGGGCGAGGGAGAAGTTCGTAAATGCCTCTTTGGTCCTTATCGTGACGAGATGACACTCGAGATTGGCCCGCGTTCCTCCCCTTTTCATGACAAGATGACGCTATTGTTCATTCAACCCGTCATTAAGGAGGGAGTTTGGTCTGGTGCGTTGTGCGCTCGCATCCCTAATGACGTTATTGGAGACTTGATCCAGAGAGAATCAGGCCACGTATACCCGGATTCCGGAGACAACTATATTTTCATGGCAAAGCCTGCTCTGAATAAACAAATTGCGCTAGGAACAGCTCTGTCGCGTAGTCGGTTCGAGGATCGGACCTTCACGCATGGGGAAAATCTCAAGGATGGTGTAAAGACGGACTGGGGAGTCGTAACGGTGAAGGAGCATACGGAATTGGAGCTCGTGTTCACCGATCCAGCAACGGGCGAGCTTCATCCGGGAGTGGCGAATACGATCCGAAATGGGAGCAACCTGTTCGTGAATTTTCCAGGATATTCGGATTACCGGCACATTTCGGTTATTGGTAAAGGGGTTACGTTTCAATTGCCTCATTGTCCAGACGTCTGGGGGATGATGTGCGAAGGGGATTTGGAGGAGGTTTACCGAATTAGAGGTATTGCCATTCGTCAGCTCCTGCCTCATGCCACGCTTATGGGTAGCTTCGGGATCGTAAGTGCGATAGTGCTTTACTTAATTGCCAATAGTGCCTCTGTGCTCTCTATCGCCTTATCCGCATTGGCTTTAAATATCATGTGCGGCTTCTTCGTGGTGAGTATGGTTCATCGACGGACGAATCGAACCATCGTCAATCCGATTCGGAAAATTAGCCGATTCATTCGTATTAACGCAGAAGGGAAGGGCGATCTCACCCAACGTCTGGATACGGAACAGTTCGATAACGATGAATCGCGTGAGCTGGCTAAATGGATCAACAACATGATCGACTCCCTAGAAGGAATCATGCTCAAGGTTAGCGTGGCTGCGGGGGATGTATCCTCGAGTCAACAGCTGCTTAGTGAGTCGACGGTCACGACAGCCTCTTCAACGGAGCGTGTCAGTGTTAAGATCAACGACATGCTGCGAAGCATCCGAAGACAGCTTAAGGATATTGATATCGCTAAGGATGTTGCGGATGAGATGCGCCAGACGTTGCATATGCTTGAGGAGAAGGCTTCGCGGCAAATTTCAATCGCACAGGGTGAAGTTGGACGGATCGGGGATAAAATGACGGAGATATCCGTCCGAGTAGCCGATACGAACAAGACGATAAGCGTCTTCATGGACACGGCAAACGAAATTCGTGATGTTTTGGACGTCATTAAGGAAATATCATCACAGACAAACCTGCTTGCGCTAAATGCAGCTATTGAAGCGGCGAGAGTCGGTGAGCATGGCAGAGGCTTTGCGGTTGTCGCGAACGAGATTCGTAAGCTGGCAAATATGACTCGTCAATCCACGGAAGAGGTTAATGGCTTTGTTGAGAAAATCTCAATGCATGCACAAGAAGCATATTCTTCGATTACCGAAGGGACGAAGGTTGTGTTAGAAGGGAATGAGCTGGTCGCAACAGCAACGGTAACGTTAGGAGATGCGCAAGCGGATGATACCCTTAAGACACAAGTCATCGATGAGGTAGTTCTCTTGATGGAGAAGGTTGCTAAAGTCAGCATCGAGAACCGTACCATCTCCACGGAGGTGGAGGGTAGGGTTCAAGAGCTGCTTACGGATATTATGGGTGTTAGACACACTTCGAATAATGTTGGGGCGATAACGGCGTTCATGCAGCAGCTCGTCGGCCAATTTCGGCTAAGCGAGACGGGCAAGAGATAGGGTGAGCTTGCTGTCTTACCTACATCTGTGTTGGAGCTTCGATTCCAAGTAGGCCGAGCCCGTGTTTCAATACATTGGCAACGGCTGCAGCAAGGCTGAGCTTGGATAACATCTCAGATTCATCCGCTTCATCGACGACGATTTTTCCGGAGTTGTAGAAGCGGTTGAAGTCCTTCGCCAAGTTCAGCAGAAATCTTGCGATAACGAAGGGCTCATTGTCACGGACAGCTTCTTGTAGTGTGGATTCGTATTGGGACAGCGTCTTGAGGCATTCCCATGCTGAATCAGACGAAAGATGTACTCCGTCTTGGGGGTGGCTGTCGTACAATTCGGCATATTTGCCTCTTTTGAGCAAAGTGCATATCCGTGCATGGGTGTATTGGAGGTAAGGCCCAGTTTCTCCATCGAAGCTGACTGCGTCCTCTAGATTAAAATCCACTGATAGCTGGCGGTGGTGCTTCAGATCGCCGAATATAATCGCACCAACGCCGACCGCTTCTGCGGTTTTTTCTTTATCCAATAGCTCGGGGTTTTTCTCGTTAATGATCTGCAATGCTCTTTGAACGGCTTCGTCGAGCACCTCTTCGAGGAAAACAACCTTGCCTTTGCGAGTGGACATCTTCTTCCCGTTTACGGTCATTAAACCGAAAGGGATATGCCGACATGCCTTGGACCAACCCTGCCCCATCTTGCCCAGAACGGAAAAAACCTGCTGAAAGTGCAAGCTTTGCTCAGCACCAACAACGTACAGAATAGAATCTGCGTGAAGAGCTTCTCTTCTATATAGAGCTGTGGCGAGATCCCGAACGGCGTATATCGTCGAGCCATCCTTCTTGAGGATGAGGCATGGAGGGAGCTCTTGCTCCTCGAGACGCACAATTTGTGCGCCATCGCTCTCTTCAAGCAAAGATAACTCCTTCAACTTGTGAACGACAGCGTCTGTTTTGTCATTGTAGAAGCTTTCTCCGGTGAAATGGTCGAAGCTCACACCCAAGCGCTCATACACCCGATGGAATTCCTTCATACTCTCATCGACGAAATACTGCCATTGTTCACGAAGATCGGGGTCACCCTGTTCAAGCATCGTGAAAGCTTGCCGAGCCTCATCCTCTAAGATGGGGTCATTATCGGTCTCTTCATGGAACTTTACATAGAGCCGCAAGCTTTCTTTGATTGGCTCCTGCTCGAGAGCTTGACGGCTCCCCCATCTTCTGAAGGCGACAATAAGCTTGCCGAATTGTGTTCCCCAATCTCCCAAATGATTAACATTAACGACTTCGTGACCCGTAGCGCGGTACAGATTGACGAGAGCGTTGCCGATCATGGTTGAACGAAGATGTCCAATACCGAAGGGCTTGGCGATATTGGGTGATGACATATCTATGATGACGTGCTTACCAAGACCGACGTTCGAGTGTCCGTAGTTTTCTTCGAGCGCTTTAACGACGATATCGCTTTTCCAATGGTCAGCTTGAAAGAAAAGGTTCAAAAATCCTCCAAGGGCAATTGCTCGGATGTCGGTCTGATCGGCATTGATTCGCTCAGCTAGCTGAGCGGCAATGATCTGCGGGGCTTGCTTATAGGCCTTCGCGAATGTAAAACAGGGTAAAGAAACGTCTCCCATATCCTTCTGGGGTGGAACTTCTAGCTTAGCAAGCAATTCGGTTGGTGATATAGAAAGATAAGGGGCCACTAACGATGACGCAACCTTCATTAACATAATGAAAATCCCTCCTAGACAATTAGACTAGCTTCACGCTCGCGCGTAGGTATTTAAATACAAAAATCCCCCGTCTCATAAGAGACGGAGGATGATCCGCGGTACCACTCTTTTGGCATTCCCCATAGGGAACCCACTCATAAGGTTAACGGCATGCGCCGGATTTCCCTACTGTTCATTCAGGAAATCAACTCCCGAGTGCGGTTCCCTCATGGCCTGTGCCGGCTTACACTAACCCGGCTCGCTAATAACAGGAATAAGATGAGGTACTCTCTCGTTCATCGTCGTTATTTATTATTTTACCCATTATAGCCATCCGCCCTGTCCATATACAACCCCAAAATCATCATTTGAATTGGGGGATCGATCTGTATATAGTAATAGGATGAGTAAATGGAATTGGGAGAGGTTCACATGCCGGATAAACGGAGCGTAATTGTCAACTTTCAAAGCTGGCAGGAAGAAGGCTCCCAACAGTTCAAACTGCAAGGGGAATTATATCGGCTCCAATCGGCTTGGACGCTTGTGTACAGGGATTTGGCCGATGAGAATGGGGTTGAAACGGTAAATACCCTATTTATCCATCCCCAAGAATTAATGCTTAGGCGACGGGGGACGGTTTTTTTCGAGACAAGCTTTCGCCTGGGTGCGACATTGCCGGGGAAAATGGAAACGCCATACGGCCCCCATGACGTACAAGCTCTTACAACTCATCTAGACATTGATCTGTCTGAGTCTGGTGGCGTTGTGGAATGGAAATATGACTTGCTTATGCAAGAACAAGAAGTCGGAAGCTTTCATATTCGACTCGATATTCGGGAGGAACAAGTGGGATGAGCGTATTAGAGCAATTACAGGTAGCTGTTAAGGAGGCGCTTGCTGAAGCGGCTTTATCAGCAGGACTCGTTGCGACGAAGGATGAGCTGCCAACGATCACATTGGAAGTGCCTAAGGATAAGACGCATGGAGATCTAGCAACGAATTTGGCGATGCAACTGACTAAGATAGCTAAGAAGAATCCTAGGCAAATCGCGGAAGCCATTATTGAGAAGCTCGGCACTGGTCGTGCTTCTATTGAATCCGCCGAGATTGCGGGTCCCGGGTTTATTAATTTCCGCTTAGATAAAAGCTACTTACTTCCGATCATCGGAGAAGTACTTACCCAAGGGGAGAAATACGGTGAAGTAAATGCCGGACAAGGGAAAAGAGTTCAAATCGAATTCGTTAGCGCGAACCCAACCGGAAGCCTTCACTTAGGCCACGCTAGAGGCGCGGCTGTAGGCGATGCATTGTGCAACGTATTATCCGCTTCAGGATACGAAGTGACGAGAGAATACTATATCAACGATGCCGGCAATCAGGTGAACAATCTCGCAAGATCGATTGAAGCGCGTTATCGTCAAGCTCTTGGACAAGCAGCTGAGATGCCGGAAGACGGTTATCACGGTGAAGACATTGTCGGATTCGCGAAGGAATTGGCGGAGCAAGAAGGAGATCGCTTGCTATCCTTGAGTGACGCAGAGCGTTTCGACTATTTCCGTGTATATGGACTTGATAAAGAGTTGGCTAAGATCAAGCGTGATTTGGCTCGCTTCCGTGTTCAGTTCGATGAATGGTACAGCGAGACATCCCTTTATGAGAATGACAAAGTGACTCAAGTGCTCGAAGCCCTTAGAGCCCAAGGTCATGTGTATGAGGAGGGAGGCGCAGTGTGGCTTTCTTCAACTACCTTCGGCGATGACAAGGACCGGGTTCTGGTCAAGAATGACGGCAGTTATACGTACTTAACTCCTGATGCGGCGTATCACATGGATAAGTACAAGCGCGGCTATGATCAGATGATTAACATTTGGGGTGCGGATCACCACGGTTATATTCCCCGTATGAAAGCGGCTATGGCCGCGTTAGGTAACGATCCCGATAAGCTTACGGTGCTCATTGCCCAGATGGTCAGCTTGTTCCAGAACGGCGAGAAGGTGAAGATGTCCAAACGGACAGGCAAAGCCGTCACGATGGAAGATCTCATGGATGAGGTTGGCGTTGACGCGATTCGCTATTTCTTCACGATGCGCAGCATGGATTCCCATCTGGATTTCGACATGGATTTGGCTGTGTCGAAATCTAACGAGAATCCTGTGTTTTATGTTCAATATGCTCATGCGCGTATTTGTAGTATTTTCCGCCAAGCAGAAGAGCAAGGGATTACTGTTCTTCCATGGCAGGAGGCTACGATCTCAAAGCTCAATACGGAGCAAGAGTTCGATTTGCTAAGGAAAATAGGCGAGCTTCCTGAGACGATTGCAGAAGCAGCTCGGATCTATGCACCGCACACGATGATCCGCTATGTGTATGAATTGGCATCACAGTTCCACAGTTATTATAAGGCGGAGCGGGTCATTACTGAAGATGTGGAGCAAAGCCAAGCTCGTCTTCAACTTCTGTTGGCAATCAAGATTACTATCGCTAATACACTAGCTATCGTAGGTGTGTCTGCTCCAGACAAAATGTAAATATTAAAGAAGATCTGCGGCTCTAATCATACGCATTACATTCAGCTCTCCGGCAGTCCGGGGAGCTTTACTATTTCGTAAGGGCTTAGCGGAGCTTTTAATGATGTCCTTAATCTGCGCGGGTGTTAGTCCTGGCTTCATGGCGAGTAGTAAGGCGATTGCACCCGTCACATGCGAGGTGGCCATTGAGGTGCCGCTCATCTCGCGATGCTTGCCTCTTAGCCATGCGGAAATAATACGATCTCCTGGCGCATAAATATCAATCATGTCGCTGCGGTTGGTGAACTTAGCAATCCGGCTAAGCTGGTTGGTTGCGCCCACGGCAATCGTTTGGCTATATCGTGCGGGATAATCGATGTCTCCAACTCGACCGTCATTTCCAGAAGAAGCAACGATTAACACGCCTGAGCGATACGCATTGTTGACGGCGTTTAGCAGTGATTTGCTTTTTGTCTTCATCCCGAAGCTCATATTGACGACATCCATCTGATTGCGAATGCACCATTCAATGCCTAGAATAATGTCGGAGACAAAGGCTGATCCGTTATGGTCGAACGCTTTGATCGGATAGATCATCGAACGAGGAGCGACGCCAATCATGCCTTGAAGCTCATTGGCAGATGCAATTGTACCGGAAATGTGTGTACCATGTCCGTTATCGTCTTGGGGCAGAGCCATTCTGTGGAGTAAATTAATGCCTCTCTCCAGAGAGTGGCGTAAATCAGGGTGGCCGAAATCCACGCCGGTATCAATGACGCCTACCTTAACACGGTAACCTGTTGTGCGACTCCAGGCTTGCGGGGCTTGAATATGTTTGACGCCCCAGGGAATCCCCTTCTCGGTAACGATGGCTCCGCCGGATAAAGCGTGAACTTGAACGAGACAATCCTCTTCCCATACCATCTTTCCATTTAATGAGGCGGGTACATCTTGGAGCTCTAAAGGGCAGGATATGGATTGAATGCTGGGTAAATGGCGGATTTCTTGGAGCTTAATGCCGCGGGAGCGTTTAACCTGTAAGGTATGCAGGAATTGAACGTAGTCGTCGGGATTCAAGAAACGGATGATCCCCCTTGGTCCAAGCTCCTCTGCAGAGTAAGGGGACCTGTGGAGCCACTCCACGATATCGCTTGCGTCCAATACGTCTTCCCTCCCGGACGAATGTGCTGGCAAAGGGGTAAAACGAGTGTTGTTCTCCATGTACCTCTCTGCCGTGTCCTCTACTGTATGAGTGGGGTACAATAAAAGCTTGGGAATGTGGCCTTTTTTGCTAGAAAATAGGCGGCGTTCCGTGGCAATTCTGAGCTTCTGACATACGATAAATGGAGAGTTTCCCGGTGAGACTCTTGGTCATGCCGGTTCCTCCGCCCACGGAGCGGCCGGGAAGGGATACAGTCGAAAAGCGAAGGTGCCGTCCAACGTGGACGCGCCTTCGCTTTTTCGCTGTTGAATTAGAAAGGTGATCATTTGCAATCTGTTGCCGATTCGTCTCCGACATAAGCGTTACCCCGCCATTCCAGGGGAACGTGGGATCGGTAAGTGCTTAGTCAAAATAAATTCATGAAAAGTCTGTTTCAACAGCTTGCATTTTTATACGAAATACGGTTTACTAAAGGTTGACAAATCAACGTGAAGATTTTAATGGTTCACATACAGAGAGGATGGAAGTCACGTGAGTGCCGATTACGTGCTGAAACTCGACTCCGAGAAAATTCGTGAGATGCCAATGGTTGATCTGGCATATGAATTGCTGAAATCAGCGAATACCCCGTTTTACTATCGTGATCTGATGATGGAAATTGCCAAGATGCGTGGTCTATCCGAGAGCCAAGTGACGGATGTCATTGCTCAGCTTTACACGGAAATCAACATCGATGGCCGCTTTGCCTGTGTAGGTGGTAACGTATGGGGACTTAAACGCTGGTACCCAGTTGAACGTTCCGATGATCCAATGAACGGCGGAGCGAAACGTCCTCGTATCATCAATGATGATGACGATGAAGATGATGACGATCTGTATGGTGAGGAAGAGGATACTTCAACACCGGACGATGAGAGCTTTGATCTGTTCGACGAAGAACGCGAAGAAGTGTTCGAAGAGGGCGAAGAAGCTGCTGAGGCCGATGAAGAAGTTCTTATCGAGGAAGATGACGACTCTGAAATCTCAGGAGAACTCGACGAGAAAGATGACGACGACGATTTTGAGGACGACGAGGATGACGATGCAGCTGAGGACGACGACGAAAAATGATCGGGTTGATTCGTTAATTTGACGAAGAGACGAGCATCATTTTTTAGAATTCTTCACAGTGAAGCGTATTACTTGACGATTCAGAAAGGTCTCAATTTATGAACCTTTTCTGAATCGTCTCAGACTTAAACATTACCTAACAATTCGGTATCTGTTTATGCTTGACACCGCTGATTCGAGACGTTAAACTAATGCTTGGGCTTTAGAAGTGTGTTTTTCCATAGCGTAGGAATTTAAAAGTGCCCCCATTTATTGGGTGACACTTTTTTCTATTTTCGCCCTGTTTTCCTAAGGGTAAAGTTAAAAAAATGGTAACGATAATGAGGATGCCGCAAGGGCATTTGGTGGGAGGTTTCGTACGGGGTGACCAAATATATTTTTGTAACAGGTGGTGTCGTTTCATCACTCGGTAAAGGAATTACAGCTGCTTCACTAGGTCGGTTGCTTAAGAATCGTGGTTTGAAGGTAACCATTCAGAAATTCGATCCATACATCAATGTCGACCCTGGGACGATGAGTCCTTATCAGCATGGGGAAGTGTTCGTGACTGATGATGGAGCGGAAACGGATTTGGACTTGGGGCACTATGAGCGTTTTATCGATATCAATCTGTCCAAGAACAGCAACGTGACTTCAGGTAAAATTTACTCAACGGTCATTAGCAAAGAACGCCGGGGCGAGTATCTTGGTGGCACAGTCCAAGTTATTCCTCATATTACGAATGAAATTAAAGAGCGTGTATTTCGTGCGGGCAAAGAAGCCGGTTCTGACGTAGTTATTACGGAAATCGGCGGTACTGTCGGTGATATTGAAAGCTTGCCTTTCTTGGAAGCGATTCGTCAGATCAAGAGTGACATCGGTCGTGACAATGTCATGTACATTCACGTTACGCTAATTCCTTATATTAAAGCTGCTGGTGAAGTGAAAACAAAGCCAACTCAGCATAGCGTGAAGGAATTGCGCAGCATCGGGATTCAACCCAATGTGATCGTGTGTCGGACAGAGTATCCACTTGCTGAGGATTTGAAGCGCAAAATTGCTTTGTTCTGCGACATTGATGCAAATGCGGTTGTTGAATGCCGAGATGCATCTACGTTGTACGAAGTTCCTCTTAACCTCCGCGAGCAAGGGTTGGATGACTACGTCGTTAAGCACTTGAACCTATCGGTTGGTGCACCGGACATGACGGAGTGGGAAGCTCTTGTGACACGCGTGAAGTCGTTGCAGAAAACAACGGAAATTGCGATCGTCGGCAAATACGTCGCGTTGCACGATGCTTATCTGAGTATTGTTGAATCTCTTGCACATGCAGGGATTGATGCGGACTCGGAAGTGAAAATTCGTTGGGTGAATGCGGAAGAGATCACTCCAAGTAATGTAGGCGAGCTACTCGGCGGCATTCATGGTATCCTCGTTCCAGGTGGTTTCGGTGATCGTGGAATTGAAGGTAAAATTACGGCGATTCGTTACGCTCGTGAGAGTGGAACACCTTTCTTTGGTATTTGTTTGGGTATGCAAGTCGCAGTTATCGAATATGCGCGTAGCCTGGCAGGCATGGATGGGGCAAACAGCTCTGAAATCTATCCAGCCACACCTTATCCTGTAATTGATCTTCTGCCCGAGCAGAAGGATATAGAGGATCTTGGTGGCACGATGCGCCTTGGGTTATATCCTTGTAAGCTCACTCCAGGAAGTCTTGCTGCACAATGCTACGGGGATGAGCTCGTATACGAGCGTCATCGTCACCGGTATGAGTTTAACAATGAGTATCGTGAGCAAATTGAATCAGCTGGTCTGCTTATCTCTGGTACTTCTCCAGATGGGCGTTTGGTGGAGATGGTTGAGCTTCCAGACCATCCTTGGTTCTTGGCTGTGCAATTCCATCCGGAATTCACTTCCCGTCCGAACCGTCCACAACCATTGTTCAGAGAGTTTGTGAAAGCAGCACTTCGTCGTTCTGAGGGCTAGTCTCGTCTGATTTAGTGTTATTCATGAAATTATAACAACCGTCTCGGTGAGTCATACCGAGGCGGTTGTTTTTAATTTAGGGTATACGGATCGTCGGAAAGTGTAAAATGTATATAATTAAGATGACCTACATAATTTTTACATGGAAATAGGAGGAATTCACACTTCTGGTCACGAATAAAGCTAGCATAGTGATTCGGGGAGATGAGTATTTGGACAAGAAAAGATTGCTGATTGTTGATGATCAGGTCGGTATTCGCATATTGCTGTTGGAGGTTTTTTCCACGGAGGGCTATGACACCTTTCAAGCTGCCAATGGAAGAACGGCCTTGGACATCGTGAGGAATCATCGTCCAGATTTGGTATTGCTTGATATGAAGATACCTGGAATGGATGGGTTGGAAATACTCAAGCAAATTAAGGAATATGATCGTGATATTAAAGTGATTATGATGACGGCATACGGCGAGTTGGACATGATTAAGGAAGCGACTGATTTAGGCGCGTTGATGCATTTTACTAAGCCGTTTGATATTGATGAAATGAGACTAGCGGTAAATATGCAGATGGGAGAGGGCGGAACCTCATCCCGATTCGCTGCGGGGACATAATCCCTGACGACCTCTAACATCCCCTTTAGATCGGAAACATCCGTTCGGTTTACTTCGTGAAGTCATTTTGTGTTATAATAACGCAGTATGAATGATACGTGAGAAATCGAATGAAAACGCAGGAGGAATTGTACATTATGCCATTAGTATCGATGTCCGAATTATTGCCACAAGCCAAAGCTGGTAAATATGCCGTTGGCCAATTCAACATGAACAACCTGGAGTTCGCACAAGCAATCACAGATGCAGCGATTGAAGAAAATTCACCGTTCATCTTTGGTGTTAGCGAAGGCGCTCTGAAGTATATGGGTATGGAATATACGGTTGCAATCGCTAAAGCGGCTGCTGAGAAATCCGGTCTTCCTATCGCATTGCACTTGGACCATGGTAGCAATTTTGATATCGCAATGAAATGTATCCGTGCAGGCTTCTCGTCCGTTATGTTCGATGGCTCGCACCATTCTTTCGAAGACAACATTCGTCTGACTAAAGAAGTTGTTAAAGCTGCTCATGCAATGGGCGTATCTGTTGAAGGCGAGCTGGGAACTATCGGCGGCGTCGAAGACGATCTTAGTGTTGATGAAGCAGATGCATCCCTTGCTAACCCACAAGAAGCGATCCGTTTCTATGAAGAAACTGGCGTTGACTGCTTAGCGATTGCTGTTGGTACTGCTCACGGTATGTACAAAGGCGAAGTGAAAATTCACTTTGATATTATTAAAGAAGTTGTTTCCAAAATCCCAGTTCCAATCGTTCTTCATGGTGGATCCGGTGTTCCTGACGATATGATTCGCGAAGCGATTCTATCCGGTGCTGGTAAAATCAACGTGAACACAGAGAACCAAGTTGCTTGTACAAATGCGATTCGTGAAGTTCTTGCAAAAGATGCTAACGTAATTGATCCGCGTAAGTACTTGACACCTGCTCGTAACGCAATGAAAGCAGTCGTTCAGGAGAAAATCCGCCTGTTCGGAAGCAGCAACAAAGCTTAATTCAACTTAGAAACTATGATCGAATTTTACGCGGGAAAACGTCTTTAGGCGTTTTCCCGTTCCTTCATGTGTCGATCAATTTTGTCGACAACAACACGAGGAGGAAGACAGCATTCATGGAAAAATTGATGGTCCGGGGAGGCCGACCGCTAAGAGGTACGGTCGGAATTAGCGGCGCGAAGAATAGCGCTGTCGCTCTTATTCCCGCAGCAATACTGGCAGAATCGGAAGTGAGGCTGGACAACCTTCCTCAGCTTAGCGATGTGGCGGTTTATGCGGAATTATTAGAGGAGCTTGGGGGCAAAGTATCTTGGCATGAGGACACGATGACTATCGATCCGTCTGCCATGAGATCGGTCCCTATGCCTAATGGAAGAGTTAAGTTGCTTAGAGCATCCTATTACTTAATGGGAGCTTTGTTAGGGAGATTCGGTGAGGCGACAATTGGTTTGCCAGGTGGTTGTAACTTCGAACCGCGCCCGATAGATCAGCATATTAAAGGTTTCGAAGCATTGGGAGCGGAAGTGACCAATGATCATGGATCCATACGGATTAGAGCCAAAGAATTAAGAGGCGCCAAAATTTATTTAGATGTCGTAAGTGTTGGGGCCACAATTAATATTATGTTGGCAGCATCAAGAGCTAAAGGAATAACCTTGATTGAGAATGCGGCGAAAGAGCCGGAAATTATCGATGTGGCCACATTGCTGAATGCAATGGGAGCTAAAATCAAAGGTGCCGGTACGGAGACGATTCGGATCGAAGGCGTTCAGGAAATGCATGGCTGCCGTCATTCTATTATTCCCGATCGCATACAAGCTGGAACATACATGATAGCCGCTGCGGCAACTCGCGGTGACGTCCTTATTGATAATATAATTCCTAAGCATTTAGAAGCCATGACTGCGAAGCTGCAGGAAATGGGTGTCCACGTGTATGAGATGGATGAAGCAATTAGAGTCGTTGGCCAATCTCTTTATGAAGCGGTAGATGTTAAAGCGTTAGTCTATCCGGGATTTGCCACGGATCTGCAATCGCCAATGACCAGCTTGCTTACTCAAGCTCGCGGTGTAAGTGTGTTGTCGGACTACGTGTACAACAACCGATTTAAGCACGTTCCTGAGTTAGCTCGCATGGGCGCACAAATTCGGGTGGAAGGTCGTTCCGCGATTGTTGAAGGTGGACCTCTTAATGCTGCTAAAGTACGAGCTGCTGATCTTCGGGCAGGTGCTGCTCTTGTTGTTGCTGCACTTACTGTTGAAGACGGCACAACAGAAATTAGCGGTGTGGAGTACATTGATCGAGGTTATGATCGTCTAGTGACACAGCTCAGTAACCTGGGCGCAGAAGTGTGGCGGCAAGGCTAGAAGTTCGTTGTTGATTTCTGAATAAAAGTGGGGATTCAATTGACCGATTTAATGATGGCCGATTTGGAAGGGCTGAAGTTGACCGAGCTGTATAAGCTGGCCAAGCAGCACCAAATCAATAATTACGCGCAGATGAAGAAGAAGGAACTCATCATCGCGATCCTGCGCGCACAAGCGGAGCGCAGTGGATTAATGTTCATGGAAGGCGTTCTAGAGGTTTTACCGGAAGGGTTCGGATTTCTACGACCGATTAACTACTTACCAAGTGCTGAAGATATTTATATCTCGGCTTCGCAGATTCGTAAGTTTGATTTGCGGACAGGTGATCTTGTTTCCGGTAAATGTCGAGCTCCGAAAGAGAGCGAACGTTATTTCGGACTCCTTCAGGTAAATGCTGTTAATGGTGTTACTCCAGAAACTGCTGCAGAACGTCTCCATTTTCCCGCGCTAACCCCTCTGTATCCACAGAAGAAGATCAAGCTTGAAACGTCTCCTACTCATTTATCCACTCGCATTATGGATCTTATTGCACCCGTCGGATTAGGCCAACGCGGATTGATCGTTGCTCAACCTAAAGCAGGGAAAACGTTACTGCTTAAAGAGATTGCCAACAGCATAGCGATCAATCATCCGGAAATTGACTTATTCGTGCTTCTTATTGACGAACGTCCAGAGGAAGTTACGGATATGCAACGTTCGGTTAAGGGCGAGGTTATTGCGTCTACTTTTGATGAGGTTCCAGAAAACCATATCAAGGTTGCTGAGTTGGTATTGGAGCGTGCATTGCGGCTTGTCGAGCACAAACGTGATGTCGTGATTTTGTTGGATAGTATCACGAGATTAGCGCGCGCCTATAATTTGGTCGTTCCACCTTCAGGGCGTACGTTATCCGGGGGGATTGATCCTGCTGCCTTCCATCGTCCGAAGCGTTTTTTTGGTTCGGCACGGAACATCGAAGAGGGTGGAAGCCTGACCATTCTAGCGACCGCTCTAGTGGAAACAGGATCACGTATGGATGACATTATTTATGAAGAGTTTAAGGGAACGGGTAATATGGAGCTGCATCTTGATCGCAAGCTTTCGGAACGCCGTATTTTCCCTGCTTTGGACATAAGACGATCGGGTACTAGACGAGAAGAATTGCTGCTTGATAAGGAAGCGCTCGACAAGCTGTGGGCGATTCGGAAGAGTATGAACGACTCTATGGAATTCGTGGAAGGCTTCCTGAAGAAGCTTTCGAATACGAAAACAAACCAAGAATTTTTGGATATGCTGGATACTAGCGGGGCTCCGAGTTCGCCTAGCCCATCGTCAAGCTCCAGCGGAGGACGCCGCTCGCCGCGAAGCAGCTCCACTTAATGGAGGAGGGCCAAGCTTATGCATCTAGTATACGCAGACGAACAAGGTAATGTATTTGATCATCCAACGCTATTTGGAATTGCCCGTAGTGGCAATGACCTCGTAGAATTGCTTGAGGATGAGCTTATTCCATTGCCCGCAGGGGCAACATTAGTTGGGCTACCCTACACCCGACCGGTCGGGATGGATCCCGCTAGTGGTAAGATGCAGGTTCTTCCTGGCGCTTATCAGGCTGTAGGAGCTCTGTTGCCACAAGGCTTCACACGTTATTACGTACCGGGTTACTCGAAAACAGATAAGTCCCAGAAGTTCCCGTTGTTTGGATATACGGCAGTCGTATGGAAAGACGGTGGCTTCTATGTAGCAGCCGGACAGAGTGACGACCCAGAACCGTGGAATCCTGAGAATTGTGATCGTGCCGACTTGGAAATTCAAGTCGATCGACTTCTTAAGACTTATCCGGACAATAATCTATATAAGCATCTTTCTCATTGCGCCTTGGAATATGAATGTCTAACAGCTTCTAATACATTCCTGCAGCGTATGGAGGGGGCGGTTCCGGTTTCCTTCTCTTGTAATGCTGGCTGTTATGGCTGCATTTCGGAGCAGCCTGATGATAGCGGATTTGTTGCTCCGCAAACTCGTCTGAAGTTTAAGCCTAATGTCGACGATGTCGTGGATATCATGCTTGAGCACTTAACGGAGCCTACTTCAATTATTAGTTTCGGGCAGGGCTGTGAAGGTGAACCATCCACACAAGCGAAAACAATCATAGAAGCAATCAAGCGGGTGCGCGAGAAAACTTCTTTAGGCTACATTAACATCAATACGAACGCGGGCTTGTCTGATCATATGCGGGCCATTACCGACGCTGGACTGGACTTGATGCGGGTAAGCACCATTAGTGCGATCGACGAGCACTACAATGCTTACTACAAGCCGCGAGGCTACACGCTCCAGAACGTAGAGAAATCATTGAAGTATGCAACTGACAAAGGTGTATATACTTCGATTAATTACTTGATTTTCCCTGGCGTGACGGATCGTGAGGAAGAGATTGAGGCGATGATCGGTTTTGCTCGCAGAACCGGCTTGAAGCTCATTCAAATGCGCAACTTGAATATCGACCCTGATGCTTATTTATCCCTTATTCCGCCTGCTAAAGGTGAAATATACGGGATGAAGACACTGCTTGAAATCTACAAGCAGGAGCTTCCGGATGTGGTTATCGGTTCTTATACGCATGTTCCTCCGACAGTGTAGTGAGATCATTAAGATCCCATTTAAATAAACTTGTCATTGGTTATTGATGCGTGCTATAATCCCATCATGTGTTTATTACTCTGGATCCACATGTTGATTCAGGGCAGAAAGAAGGTGAACCATTTGAAACCATCCATTCATCCACAATACAATGTGATTACGGCATCTTGCGCTTGCGGAAACACTTTCGAAACAGGTTCGATCAAATCGAATCTTAAAGTAGAAATTTGTTCAGCTTGCCACCCGTTCTACACAGGTAAACAGAAGTTTATCGATGCAGGCGGTCGTGTTGACAAGTTTAAGAAAAAATACGGTATCTAATTATGCAATCGATAGCCAGCGTCGATCGACTCGCTCGGTTGTCATAAATTATGCAGCTGATAAACAGCGTCGTTCGACGTCTTTGGTTGTCATCAAAAAGTTTGCCGTATAGAGATAGACCTTCCTTGAAATCCTACTGGATAAAAGGGAGGTTTTTTTCGTGCAGAAGAATTGGAAAATAGGATTGATTACGGTTGTGGCAATATGCATGCTGATGGTCATTTCCGGTTGCGGGAATAAGGTTAAGACAAATTCGAACGGATTTAAGACAAATAGTTATGGGAATGACGGTTATCTAGGAATGTCGAACAGCAACCCAAGTCTTCCTGGACATCACATGGTGACGAATTACAAATCGGATATTTCTTCAATGAAGCAGTCGATCAAGAATGTTCCTGGAGTCGCTGATTCTAACGTTACCTTTAATGGTGCAAACGCTTATGTGACGATCAAGCTCAATTCTGGCTTGAAGGCGAATGAAATTCCGACAGTGGAGCAGCAGGCTGCAACTGTACTGCGATTTAATTATCCTCAGTACACAATTCATGTCAAATCAATGAAATAATTAAGATTTGTGGCAAGGGAATTGCTTCCTTCGGTTGCACTTCGCTTCACAATTCGCTATACTTAGTTTTGCCGTGCTAGACGGGGAGGTAGCGGTGCCCTGTAACTCGCAATCCGCTCCAGCGAGGTTGAATTCCTGTTTTAGGTTTTGTGATGCAGGTTCCGGTAGGTTTCGTGCCGTGTTGACGGCAGGGTCCTTCGCGAGGGACGGCCATGAACCCGGTCAGGTCCGGAAGGAAGCAGCCATAAGTGGTTTAGTTCTTGTGTTGGAGGGTAGCTCGGCTTGAGCGACGCATTCCTATACGGCTGGATCACAATTATCGAAATCAGGTGCACGGTCCTACTAAGTAAATGAATAATTCTTAAATAGTGTGATAGGAAGCATCTTGGCTCAAATGGCCAAGATGCTTCTTTTTTTATGTTCTATACAGAAAATACGACTACTGTCATAGGTCTTGAGGAGGGAATTAAATTGAAATACCGAATATTTACAATTGGATTGGCCTGTTGACCGGAGGTGAATACAAAACATGGATGAACTGGTTTTGCTTGCGGAAGATAATTCCGTAGGATCGAATCTGAAGAAACGAGAGCTTTTCATACGGCAGTTTGCAAATCACTTTCTGTCGTTAGAGGGTGTAGGAGTTCTTCTGGTGGATTCGGATTTTAACATCGTAGAAATTAGCGAAATGATTTGTTCAATGTTCGGCTGCAGCCGAATCGACATCATAGATAAGCCTATAGAGAACTGGTTTGAATCGATTTCATTGCATCCTGAGCCGTTTGACCGCAGTTTGTTAGAGGGAGGGACATTCCGCAATCGGGTCTTGAATTGGAAGGTGGATAAGGCAAGCTATAAACTTATGATGGATGGTGAAGTGCTTAGGGGTAACGGTGAAGTGGTTGGAGCTTTTGTCTTGTTCAGAGATGTATCACATTTAATGGTCATGGATGAACAAATGAGAAATTCGGACCGGTTGAAAACGATTGGGGAGATTGCGGCGGGTACCGCACATGAAATACGTAATCCATTAACGGCGATCAAAGGCTTCATGCAGCTACTGAATAAAAAATTGATGGAACGAAGTATGAGTAAGGAACAGGAATTTATAAGTATTATGCTGTTAGAGCTTGAAAGAGTAAATGATTTAGTGAGTGAATTTCTCTTGCTCAGTAAGCCCAAGGGGATCGATAAGGTGTCGATTGGAATTGGGCGTGTGCTGCAGGAAATTTTGCCAATGATACAAAGTGAGTCGCTGCTTCATAATGTATCTCTCCAATACTATCCCGAACCGATGCTGTATCCGGTTTTGGCGGATCGGGGGATGCTGAAGCAGATATTTCTAAACTTGGCAAAAAATGCGATTGAAGCCATGACCGAGGGAGGGACATTAATAATTCGGGAGTGTTATGATCCCAACAAGGCAAATGGGATTGTGGTTGAAATATGCGACACGGGAACGGGAATTTCGGCGGATGACTTAAAGCAAGTATTTAATCCTTTTTTTACAACGAAGCCGCAAGGGACTGGACTGGGCCTGTCCGTCTGTATGAAAATTATTCATGACCTAAATGGAAGTATTGAAGTATCTTCTAGTAAGAGTGGAACTAAATTCACAGTGTGGTTGCCCTATGCCGAGAAAGTGGAGCGAGAATTGTATGAGGGCGGTGGAGCGCGGTCTTCTGATGATGTATAATGGTTGAAACGGTAAGCTGACGGGAGCGACAAGCAAATGGCACATCTTGCTTTGTACCGGGCCTGGCGTCCCCAGACGTTCAAGGACATGGTCGGGCAGCAACATATTGTACAGACCCTACAAAACGCAATTCGCGAAAACCGTCTTTCCCACGCCTATTTATTTAGTGGACCAAGAGGAACGGGGAAAACAAGCGCAGCGAAAATACTAGCCAAAGCGGTTAACTGTGAGCATGGTCCAACGCCTGAGCCATGTAATCAATGCTCTCAGTGTGAGCGGATCACGAGTGGCTCAGTGATGGATGTCGTCGAGATCGATGCTGCATCCAACCGTGGGGTAGAAGAGATTCGTGATATTCGCGATAAAGTGAAATACTCGCCGACAGAAGTGCGGCGCAAGGTGTATATTATTGATGAAGTGCACATGCTGACGACAGAAGCCTTTAATGCGCTATTAAAGACATTGGAAGAGCCCCCTAGTCACGTTATGTTCATTTTGGCAACAACAGAGCCTCACAAGCTGCCGCCGACAATTATCTCTCGTTGCCAACGCTTTGACTTTCGTCGTGTTTCATTAGAAGAACAAGTAGGTCGTCTTCGGGAAATATGTACAGAAGAGCAAATCACAGCAGAAGAAGAAGCACTTCGATACATTGCTCGATTATCCGACGGTGGAATGCGTGACGCTTTAAGCTTGTTGGATCAGATTTCGTCCTTCACGGGTGGTCAAGTTACCTTAGAGCAGGCGACCGAAGCGACCGGTGGGTTACCATCGGAGCAATTTGCTAGGCTAGCCATCGCAATTCGCGAGAACGATGCTTCTAAGGTGCTACTTGAGATTGATGAGATGATGAAAGCGGGTAAAAGTGCGGACAAATGCTTAGAGCAGCTTATGCACTACTTCCGAGATTTGTTGTTAGCGCAATTAGCGCCAGACGCTGGGGATTCATCGGGGCGTATCGCAAATCCGGCTGAGCTTAAAGAAATGTCTGGTGGATTTTCCCGAGAGCGGTTATTTGCTATCATAGACTTGTTAAACCGTTATCAGAGTGAAATGAAATACGCGGCACACCCACAAACGATGTTCGAGATTGCTTTGTTAAAGCTATGCTCGGACAATCCAACTGCATCGTCAGCTGCTCAAGCTGCCTCCAGTGCAGCTATGAGCTCTGCGGAATCGGGTGTGAGCCGTGGTGAGCTTACGCAGTTAAAGCAGCAAATCGCTGCTTTAGAGAGTAAGCTAGGGGCATTGAAGAGTGGAGGGGGGGCACCCACTTCTGGAGGGGCATTCCCGACTTCAAGTGGTGGTGGAAACTCTAATGCTCGTGGGAGCGGAAGCGGAGGGGCGACTAGCTCTCCACGACCATCGGTCGTATCTCGCACGAAGCTGAATGCCTTTGTTGAGGCGCACGGAGCTGCGGGACAATCGTTGGCGAAGTGGCCGCAAATTCTCCAGCGAGTGAAGGAGGAAAGGGTAACCGTTCACGCTTGGTTAGTGGATGGAGAACCCGTCTCCTTCGCAGAGAACACAATGGCAGTAGCGTTCCGGAATACCATTCATCGCGAAACGACGGAGAGGCCTGCTAACAAAGGGGTTATCGAAGGGGTTCTAAGCTCTATTTTCGGGAATCCGACTCAACTCATCACCTTCATGCAAAAAGAATGGCAGGAAGCGTTGGCGGAGAGTACTGGAAAGTCCACTGAGCAAGCGGTGGGTGAGGAGTTACTTCTCGTGCCGGATGATGAGCATGAGGGGAAGAGTGAGCCTTGGATTGATGAGGCTGTTCGCCTGTTTGGAGAACAATTAGTCACGATTAAAGATGACTAGCGAATGCTGCTAAATTGAGTTTTCTCGGTTGCTGGTATGACCATTACATCTATTACACACTTTTTAGGAGGCTAATAACAATGAACAACATGAATCAAATGATGAAGCAAGTGAAGAAGATGCAGGAGCAAATGATGAAGGCACAAGAGGAATTGGGCACTAAAACAATTGAAGGAACTGCGGGTGGCGGTGTCGTAACCGTATCTATTAACGGTCATAAAAAACTGCTCGACATTAAGATTAAACCAGAAGCTGTTGATCCGGAAGATGTTGAAATGCTACAGGATCTTGTGTTAACCGCAGTAAACGATGCGTTATCCAAAGCTGACGAGATCGCGAACCAGGATATGGGTAAATATACTGGGGGCATGAAGATCCCAGGATTGTTCTAATTAGAGGAGACTAGAGCCTTGTTTTATCCAGAACCGATTGCGAAGCTAATTGACTCTTTCTCCCGCCTTCCGGGCATTGGGCCAAAGACGGCTGCTAGACTGGCTTTCTACGTCTTGCGAATGAAGGAAGAAGAAGTCATTGATTTCGCAAAGGCACTTGTAAATGTTAAACGGAATTTAACCTATTGCACCGTCTGCTGTAATATTACGGATACGGACCCTTGCCGGATTTGTTCAGACAAATCGAGGGACGTTTCCGTGATCTGTGTGGTTCAGGAGCCTAAGGACCTCGTAGCCATGGAGAGAACCCGCGAGTTCAAGGGTCATTACCATGTGTTGAACGGAGCGATTTCGCCAATGGACGGCTTGGGGCCTGATGATATTCGGGTTGCCGAACTCGTAAGAAGACTCGGAGATGATACAGTCCAAGAGCTCATCTTGGCTACGAACCCTAATATAGAAGGTGAGGCAACGGCGATGTATTTATCGCGGTTGGTGAAGCCGTTCGGAATTAAGGTTACTCGTATCGCGCACGGGCTGCCAGTTGGTGGAGATTTGGAATATGCGGACGAGGTTACGATCTCCAAAGCTTTGGAAGGTCGTAGGGAGCTCTATTAGGATCATATTCGATTACGTAAGGCGCCTTCGGGCGTCTTTTTTTTTGCGTTGTGTACTCATTTGTTCTAATAGAACCAATCTGTGTATAGAAATAGTAGTGGGTTGTCCTTCTGGGGCGGTACCGTGTAATGACGCGGGAGGGATAGTTATGCAATGGAAGAAGAAGCGTGAACAAGACTTGATACAATCTAATGAGCGTCAAGTGCTTATTGCGGATATACGCAAAGCGGAACTGGAATGGAAGCTTGCGGAATGGAGATTCCATCATGCTCTTGGGGATGATCACGTGGATTATGCGATCTATTGCTTGGAGGCAGCGGAAATGAAACTAGGGATTTTACTCAAGCAAGCGAAGCTGCAGTGGAAGCACTCGGCCGTCTATAAGGAAGATGGGGTTTCGGTATGAAAACATTCTGGCTCGTCCTACTTGTTGTTTCAGGGGTATCACTTGGGGTTGTTCTATTGAGGCAAAACGTGCCTAAAGGTTGGTTGATGCGTTTCAGTGTTCATCTTATAGTGGCGGCTATGGCATTATACGCATTAAACTTCTCGGGATGGGTGACTGGAGGGTATGTTCCGCTTAATCCCTTTACGATTGGCACTGTGGCTTTGTTGGGACTGCCGGGTATTGGGCTAGTCATGGGCTTGCAATGGACTCTTCTCGCTTGAAAGTGCCTGCTGAAGCGGGTGCTTTTTTGATACTCAATAAAAATATGAATGTATAGGTTGACGAGATGCTTTCGGATATGATACATTATATCTCGCGCCTCTTAGACAAGCCTAACCGCTTACGAAGAACATAACGAATTGGAAGAAAATACTTGTTGCAATTCATATGAGCGCTGTGGTATATTATAAAAGTCGCCGTTAGCGAGAACGACAAGAAACGCTAAAAGCCAACGAGCGCAAAACGAAACACAAATTGTTCTTTGAAAACTGAACATCGAGCGTAAGAAAACGAACAAAACGTCGGAAGATGGCTTCGGCTGTCGGAGGACAAACCAGTTGTAAAGATTGAGCCTTCAAGGCTCTTTAATACGAAGCTTCGGCTTCACTATTATGGAGAGTTTGATCCTGGCTCAGGACGAACGCTGGCGGCGTGCCTAATACATGCAAGTCGAACGAATCTCTGATGGAGCTTGCTCCTGATGAGGTTAGTGGCGGACGGGTGA
>NZ_JAMZCY010000007.1 GCF_024519285.1 Cohnella sp. WQ 127256
GATGAGATTTCCCAATTCGTAAGACCCCTTGAAGAACACGAGGTTGATAGGCTCGGGGTGGAAGCGCAGCAATGTGTGGAGCTGACGAGTACTAATAGGTCGAGGGCTTATCCTAAGCGAATTGACACTGCAAGACATATGACACACCACTTCTTCTATAAAGCTTTACTTCGCATCCAGTTTTCAAGGCGCAAGCCTTGTTTAGTAAGTCTGGTCTGGTAATAATGGCGGAGGGGTTCCACGCGTACCCATCTCGAACACGACCGTTAAGCCCTCCAGCGCCAATGGTACTTGGACCGCAGGGTCCTGGGAGAGTAGGACGTTGCCAGGCCAACAATGAAGAAAGCACCCTTGCGGGTGCTTTTTTCGTATGCAAAAGGTATATGATTTCTAGTCATACATGATTGTGACGACGCTTGGGTGAGTTTTCGTGTAGGCAGATAGGTATGGCCTAACTGTAGAGCCACTAAGCAGCGATTTCAGTCACACAGTTAGATGACACCAAACTACACAGGCACTAAGGGCTGAGTTCGTACAAGCAGTTCGGTCTCATCAAACTACAAAGGTAGTAATGGCAGATTTCGTACTTGCACTTCGGTCACACTAAACTGCAGAGGCACGGAGGAGCGTTTTCAATCACGCAGTTCGGTCCCACCCAACTCTAACACCACTTAAGCGAGTTTCTATTCACACTGAGCGTGTGTACTTAGCGAGAATGAGTATGAAAATGAATGAAATTCAAGCATATACTAAGCATGAAATCGAAGATTTACGGATAGTAGAATGTTACGAGCCTTAGCCCATTAAACACCACGATAGCTTGTTATGTTTGTTTTAGCGATAGAGTACACAACGTATAACCTAATAATTTCACAAAAGTGTTGAATTTCAAGCTTCTATTCCAGTATTTGTTGTGATTTTAATCACAATGATATGGTACCATTTAATAGAAGCTATGTGCTTTGCATATGTGAGGTTCTCAATAAGTTAAATTTCTATTGTGTACATATCGATTTAATTGTGTTGGCATCCGGCATTATAGCGGGAGAAGGCAGATGTGATCTATTCAAAGATGAATCTGAAGAAAAGAGGGGAAGCTATGAATAACAATGAATCTTTGGCAGACACTATCGGTATGAAAAAAGAGACCGGCAAGCATATAATAATAAAATGTTTTATAGAAGGAGTTTATTATGGCTAAAGACAAAGTCCGAAAGAAACTTACATTCGTTGATTACTTAAAGAAGTTTATTTTTATTACTATTGGTGCGGTATTGATGGCAGTTGCCCTTGAAATATTTCTAGTACCCAATCAAATTATTGACGGTGGGATTACCGGGATATCGATTGTTCTATCAGAAGTGACATCAGTTGCGCTCGGGATTTTCATTTTTGTTATTAACCTTCCCTTTTTATATATAGGGTACAAACAAATAGGTAAGACTTTTGCGGTATCCACTCTGTATGGGGTTGCCGTAATGTCAACGACAACTGCATTCCTACATCATGTTGAACCTTTTACGAACGAGAAAATATTGGCGGTATTGTTTGGGGGACTTATTCTAGGCTTAGGAGTAGGCTTAGTTATTAGGTTCGGTGGCGCACTTGATGGTTCAGAGATCGTAGCAATCTTACTATCAAAGAAGTTAAGGCTTCCAGTTGGTCAAATCATTATGTTCATTAACGTGTTCATTTTCGTCGTTGCGGGTTTTGTGTTCGGTGCGGATTCGGCTATGTACTCCATATTTGCCTTCTATATCGCAGCTAAGGTTATGGACATCGTAGTGGAAGGTCTTGATGAATCGAAGTCTGCTACCATTATCTCTGGAGAATACGAGGAGATTTCAGAAGCGATCATGGCAAGGTTGGGACGAAATACGACGTTTATCTATGCGAAGGGTGGATATACCAAGGAGGATACTCAGATGATCTACTGTGTAGTCACAAGGTTAGAAGTGGCGAAGCTCAAGGCCGTCGTCCAAGAGATCGATCCTAGGGCATTTATATCTATTTCTAATGTTGCAGACGTACTTGGTGGCAATATTGAGAAGAAGAGTATCCATTAGATCCAATACAAATTTCAAAAGTAGGTCTATCCTTAAGGATAGGCTTATTTTATTTTAAATAAAAATTTAGATTCTTAATATTAAAATAGATAAAAATTAAATGAGTTGTAAGGTATCTGGAGATAAAATTGGTTATATTTGGAATGATTGAGACGAAAATAGGAGGGAATTCGTGGTGAGGAAAAAATATCATTAATACTAGTGTTAGCAGTCGTTCTTGCACTTCGAAGCGGTTGTGGTGGTGGAAGCAAGCGTGAGGGGCAATTGGACGCATTAGGAAAAGATGAGCCAGTGAAAATTAAAGTGATGTTCTGGGATAGTAATTACTTTTTCTCGGAATATGGTAATCTATTCGCAACTCAGTTCTCTAACGTAGAGATAGAAGTCGCAAATATGCAATCCATCTATAATGATTCGACAACTACCCCGGATAAAGCGATGGCAAAGTTTATTGAGGAGAACAAGCCGGATGTACTGATGCTACAAGGCGATCAATACGAGAAATATGCGCAAGAGGGTAAACTATTCGCTTTGGATTCCGTTATCGAGCAAGACGAGTTTAATATGGATGGGATTCATCCAGCAATTATTAAGCTACTAAGGGAACAAGGGAATGGTAAGCTATATGGACTGGACTTAGTTCAGAGTTCTCTAGCGCTACTCTCTATTATAACGTGGATCTATTCAAGAAGATTGGTGTAGATTTGCCGCGGGATTCAATGAGCTGGGAAGAAGTATTCGAGCTCGCCAAGAGGTTCCCAACGGATGGAGAAAAGGACAAAAGAATCTATGGTCTCACCACGGACAGTTATATGACTTTGGAAAATTTCATTCAGATGATAGGTTCGGGACAAGATCTTAAAGCTTTGAGTGCAGACTCGACACAATTAAACGTCAACACCGATTCTTGGAGAAAGGTATTCCAGATGACGATCGACGCTGCAAAATCAGGTGCATATTATGTTCCGAAGGAAGAAGATCGTAATATGCAAATGACAACGATGGAGGATATGTATAAAGAGGATCTCTTCATTATGGGACGATCCGCGATGACCTTCTCCTACAACTACGAAGTTAATAGTATCATCCAGGCTAAAGAGCAGCTTAAGAGTGTTACACCTGTAAACTGGGACATTGTAACGGCACCGGTAGATCCAAATAATCGAAACCAAAGCAGTTATTTTAACTTGAGTAACACTTTTAGTGTGAATGCAAGCTCACCGAATCTACGTGCTTCATGGGAATTTGTTAAATACATAAACAGTGAGGCGTTTGCCAAGCTAAAGTCTAAATCCAGCAATGGGTATCTCCGGAGTTGGACGGCATACAATGCAGATCAGGACGGTCGCAAAATGGAGCCATTCTATAAGCTTGAGCCGAAGGCAAACACCAACGACGAGTACACTAAAGCTCCAGCTAACTTTTTTGGCTTGTTAGCTAACGTAATTAAAACAGGGTAGAAGCAGTAATGGCGGATAAGAAGTCAGTAGACGAGGCATTACAAACGATCCAAGAAAAGGGGCAGGAGGAATTAGTCAATTCTAAGAAAGCTGAAGCAGCAGCTTCAGCTAGTCCTTCAATTTCTCCTTCACCACAATAAGTTCAATAAGATCCAGATCAGGACAGCGTGTGCCGATATTCAATCGGTGCACGCTGTTTTAGTGTCGCTTCAAACCGTTCATCTCTATTTGGAGAACGTCTTATTATATTAATTAATGAAATATGACAATAAACAATGGGGTTGGGAAAAAGTGTTAAAGTATGACGTTTTAAAAGTTAGTATGTATTTATGAGGTGTTGAGATAAGAGAGGGGAAGATCAAGTTTATCGAAGAGAATAGGCTTTATGTATGAAAAGATAGTTCTTCAGAGGATTGAATGAGGAGTTGGATAAGGTTCGCGACGAATAGGGGGAAGCTGATTTCAATGAAGAAAACAACAATACTAATTCTAATAACAATGATTACGTTACTCCTTGCCGTAGGCGGTTGTAGAGCAACGAAAAATGAAGGTGGAGAATGGGCCCCACTAAATAAAGATGAGGAAGTTACGATTAAGGTTTTGTACTGGAGCGATCAACAATTTCAAGCGGATTACGGAAGCTTGTTCGCAACTGAGTTTCCGAACATCAACGTCGAGGTGATCAGTAATCAAGGGATATATAATGATCCATCGATCCCTAGAGAGCAAGCTTTCGATCAGTTCATCGAGCAAAATCAACCAGACGTATTGTTTTTCTTAGACAGCAACTATGATAGATATGTACGTGAAGGTAAGCTCAGAGAGCTTGATACCGTTATCAAGCAGGATTCGTTCGAATTGGATGGTTATCATCCGGCGGTTTTATCTATGCTACGTAACGAGGGGGATGGCAAGCTCTATGGCTTAAGTCATCAATTTTCAAGTGAGGCGTTATTTTATAATATTGACCTCTTCAAGAAATACAATGTAGAGCTTCCACGAGATGCGATGAGCTGGGATGAAGTGTTCGAGCTAGCCAAGCAGTTTCCGACGGATGGTGATAAGGAAAGTCGAATATATGGACTATCCATCGATGGGTTCATGCCTCCAGCTTATCATTATTTGAAAATCGGATCGGTTCAGGATCTGAGTGTGCTAAATGCAGATGAAACAGAGGTTCAAATCAACAGCGATTCTTGGAGAAAGGTATTTGAGTCCTTAATAAGTGCGATCAAGTCGGGTGCCTACTATCATCCTACACTAGAGGAACAAACGAAGTCTATGAGGACGTTGAAGGACAATCATTTTATCACAGGGAAATCTGCGATGACTATTAAGTCCGAAGCAGAAATATCGGACATTCTCAATGCCAAAACGCAATTAAATGATATTACTCCTGTTAATTGGGGGGTTGTTACTGCTCCTGTTGATCCGAACAATCGAACCCAAAGCAATTCATATTCCTTAGGTGCCAAGTTTGCTATTAGTATGAAGTCAAGTCAGCCCCGAGCCGCTTGGGAATTCATTAAGTATTTAAATTCCGATAAACATGCACAGTTGAAATCCAAAACGAACCGTGATCCTCTCTTTAGTCGCACTGAATTCATTCGGGCACAGGATGGACGGAACATTGATGCGTTCTACAAACTCGAGCCGAAGGGAAAACCGAATACAGATTCAAATGAATATTGGATGATGATGGATGTTGTGGGAAAGGAACTAGATGCCGTAATAGAGGACAAGAAAACGTTGGATGAGGCGATCCAAGACATGCAAAAGAAAGGTCAAGAAGAGCTTCTGAAGATGAAAGCGGAAAAAAAGTAAGCTCGTTATGGACTGAGAAGCTCTTTGCCGGAAGGACATCCGGGGAGAGCTTTTTTTCTGTTGTCATAATGAAGAGATCGGATCGTACATATGTAAGAAGGGACAGCGAAGGAGGAATAGCAATGGAGTGGTGGGCGATATGGCTAATCGTGGCAGGAGTATTGCTCATAGCAGAGATGTTGACTCTAACATTCTATTTGCTCTGGTTAGGTGTTGGAGCCGCAATTGCGGCGGTTGTCGCCCTGATTTTTCCGGAGTGGGTTACCGTCCAGGCTTTATCGGGAGGAGTATCTGCATTAGTGCTGACTGTATTCACTAAACCGCTGATGCGCAGATTCCGTGAATCTCGAGGTTATCGCGATGCTATTAACGAGCTGGTGGGCAAGCAAGGGGCCGTTGTAGTGGCTATCTCTCCCGGCTGCCCAGGCATTGTGAAGGTCGGCAATGAGTCATGGAGTGCGACATCACTGGAGACCTTGCATAAGGATGATTGTGTAAGAGTGATCAGCAGGGGTACTACGGTTTTAGAAGTTCAAAAATGGGGAGGCTCATTGGAATGATTTATGTCGTTTTTCTCATTTTGGTTGTCATCGTGTTATTTGTGGTCTTATCGATCAAGATTGTCCCACAACAAAGAGTAGGCGTAGTGGAGCGACTAGGAAAATTTAATCGACTCTTAACGCCGGGAGTTAACATTCTCGTTCCGTTCATCGACAATGTAAGGGTATACCACGATTTACGTATACAGCAAGCAAATGTACCTCCACAGACAGTGATCACGAAGGACAATGTTCAGGTGCAGATCGATACGATCATTTTTTACCAAATTGTCGCCCCAGATCAGGCTACATACGGAATTTCTGATTATGTATATGGGGTTCGCAATATTACCACAGCAACGCTACGCCAGATCATCGGGAATATGGAGTTAGATGAGACATTGTCTGGAAGAGAAAAAATATCATCCAATATTCGTCTTGCTCTAGATGAAGCTACGGAAAAGTGGGGCGTGCGTATTGAGCGTGTTGAAGTGCTCGATATCAAACCTCCGACGGACATTCAAGAGGCGATGGATAAGCAGATGAAGGCGGAGCGAAGCAAAAGGGCTATCGTGTTGGAAGCGGAAGCGGCTAAACAAGATTTAATATTACGGTCTGAGGGTGACAAGCAGAGCAAGATCCTTAAGGCGGAGGGTGAGAAGGAAGCTCGTATTCGTCAGGCCGAAGGCTTGCGGCAAGCCAAAGAGCTAGAGGCTATTGGAGAAGCAAAGGCAATTCAAGCTATTGCTGAAGCTGAGAAAATAAGAATCGAGTTGCTGCGGGCAGCTGGTTTGGATGAGAACGTTCTTGCGTATCGTTCGTTCGAGGCGTTAAGTGAGATAGCGAAGGGACCAGCAAATAAGGTATTCTTGCCTGTAAGTGCTGTAGATACTTTGGGCAGCATTGGAGCGATAGGAGAAGTATTCAAGGCTAAGAAAGCGGAATAGCATCATAATGTGAAAAGCCCCGCCGACTAATATGGCGGGGTTCATCTTAGTTAACTATCCAACTCTACGAGCTGTGATGTAACGACTAGAATATTTGCTCAAGTCGCTTATAATAACGCCGTTTACAGAACCGCCGATTGTATTTTGAATAAATTTACCGTTACCGATATAGATACCGACATGATTTACTTTTCCAGGTGTTCCAACACTGAAAAATACTAAATCACCCTTGATCAAGTTTTTCTTAGCGACATATACGCCTTGCTGGCTTTGGGCTTTGGATCCCCACTTCAGGCTAATTCCTTGCTTAGCGAATACATATTTCGTGAAGGAGGAACAGTCGAACCAGAGCTTGCTTGGATTGTTCACTCCAAATTTGTATTTTACTTTACCAATAAGGGTTTTGGAGAACGCGATAATTTTGTCTTTCTTTTGTGCAGAATTTGAGCTGACAGCAACTACGCTCGGTTGTGCGATTGTATTTGAAGCAGGAGTGGCTGCGCTAGCCGATTGCTGACCAGCAGCACCAATTCCTGTTGCCATTATCATAAAGCAAGCTGCGCCGATTATAAATTTCTTTATTTGTATTTTGTTAGTCATATGAATCCTCCTCTGGGTGTTCTAGGTGACAAGTGGAAGTATAGCATGTGGCTTGTCCCGAATTTTAAAAATTGAGGGCATCTTAATTATGGGAATATATGCACATTATTTTTTGAGTCTATTTAAATAAATTGAAAACAGTCGAATTCGGGAGCTATTTACCGATAAACGTAATAATCGCGGCTCTTAATTGACGGTATGATCATATATCCTCTATAATTAATAATTATCGGATTATTCTGCATATTGTAGAAAATTCATCTTTTTTCATTCAGAGGGAGATGGTGCGGATGTACGAACTGGGAGAACGCAATAAGATTGTTGTCTTTACAGGACCTGATGGATCAGGGAGAAAATCGGTAGCGGAAGCAGTTGGCCAAACCTTCGGTATGGAGAAGATCGTATCCTTTGTTACCCGCTCACCAAGGCCTGGGGAAGTGAATGGACAAGATTATCATTTCATTACTCATGAAGCTTACAGGGAAATGGATAAGCATGGTGAATTTCTCGAAAGTGTCGAGATTGATGGCAATGGCTATGGAATTCGCAGTATTGATATCGAGAACAAACTTAACTTACATGACTCGGCTTATCTCATCCTAAATCATGAAGGCGCAAACATTTTGAAGAAGATATATGGTGACAAGGTCATTCGGCTATTCATCTTCGCGGATCGTAGAACGGTAGAGGAACGGCAAACGAAGCTTGGCCTACCAGAGGAAGTTGTCGTAAAGCATCTGAGCCATTACGATAGCGAGATGGGTTACCGGAGTTCCTGCGAGCATGCTTTTGAAAATTACGACTTGGCGCAAACCACCTATGAAATTACAAATACACTTGAAACTTATTTACAGCGGGATTTAGTAGACAAAGACTAATTTTTAGATACTAATCAAGGTGTGATTTATAGTGAAAACCGTTGACCCTCATCTAACTGTGTGGGAATGCGGTTTTTTTGTTGTGTATTCAAATTAATTTTGTTAGTCTTATAACATGGTTTTATGATAACAAAAATTAAAATATAACTAACGGAGGTTGAGCATGTCTGAATTCACATGGCCAGTATTAGATTGGAAATTTAAAGCGATTGATGATAGCGAGTGGTTGCCTGCCCAAGTGCCAGGATGTGTTCATACGGATTTGTTGAAAAACGGTTTGATTCCAAATCCATTCGAAGGAACCAACGAGAAGCAGCTACAATGGATTGATCGTAAAGATTGGGAGTATGCTACTGAATTTGATCTCCCTCAGGAGCTAATTGCACATTCCCATTCGGAGATGGTGTTTGAGGGATTGGATACTTATGCAGAAGTGTATCTGAACGATACTCACATCTTGTCCGCCGATAATATGTTCCGTACTTGGAGGATAGATGTGAAATCCCTACTTCATGAGAAGGGGAATAGATTACGAATCGTATTCCGTTCACCGATTATCGAAGGGCTTGTGAAGCTGGGAGCGAATGGATTTGGCTATCCTGCGTCGAATGATGATTCCATTACCGGTGGTCTGGAAGATAAGAAGCTAAGCGTATTTACTAGAAAAGCACCTTATCATTTCGGTTGGGATTGGGGACCACGGTTTGTGACGAGTGGAATATGCAGCAATATTTCCATTCAAGGCTGGTCAGGCTTCAGAATAAAGGATCTCTTTATTCAGCAAGAGGAAGTAACCGCCAGTTCAGCACGCGTAATAGCAGTTGTGGAAATACAATCAGACATAGAGGGTACTGGAAATCTTACAGTAAATACGGATGATGGACATCGTTGGGACCAGCAGGTGCAACTCACTGGCGGGAATCAGACGGTGGAGATGACCATAGAAATCAATGATCCTAAGCTTTGGTGGATCAGAGGGTTGGGTGAGGCTAATCTGTATATTTTCGAAGCAACAGTTGCAGTTGAAGGGTTTGAACCTTCTCAACAGACTGTGCGAACGGGATTACGATCTGTGAAGCTTATCCGCAAGCCAGATGCGAAGGGGACATCTTTTTATTTTGAGCTAAATGGAGTTCCTATCTTTGCCAAGGGGGCTAATCATATTCCTAACGATAGCTTCTTTACCGATGTAACGTTCGAACGGTATCGGCATGAAATTGCTAGTGCTGTGGAATCTAATTTTAATATGCTCCGTGTATGGGGCGGTGGTATTTATGAGCACAATATTTTCTATGAGCTGTGCGATGAATACGGAATTCTAGTATGGCAGGATTTTATGTTTGCTTGCAGTATGTACCCAGGTGATCAAGCTTTTCTAGACAATGTTCGTGCTGAAGCAGAGGACAACATACGCAGATTGCGAAATCATCCGAGCATCGCATTATGGTGCGGAAATAATGAGATAGACGGGGCATGGTCGCATTATAAAGAAAATGCAGGCTGGGGCTGGAAGCAACTCTATTCCGCGGAGCTTCGGGAGAAGATGTGGGCGGATTATGAGGCGATTTTCCATAAGATGCTTCCTAAGGTTGTAGCTGATCTTGCTCCAGGAATTGATTATTGGCCCTCCTCACCGATGCAGGAGATTAAGAATAATGAGGATCAGCATGCGACGAACAATTCTTCCCACGGGGATATTCACTTCTGGGCGGTATGGCATGCATCCGAACCCTTTGAGAATTATAAGCTTAATGTGGGGCGGTTTATGAGTGAGTATGGCTTCCAGTCGTTCCCGGAATATAAGACAGTTCGTACTTATGCGAATGATGAGCAGATGGCTTTAGATTCGGAGGTCATGTTACATCATCAGAAAAACGGTCGTGGGAACTTCTTAATTAGGGAATATTCCGATAAGTATCTTAAAGATCCTAGGGATTTTGTTTCCTTCCTCTACATGAGTCAAGTGCTACAGGCGGAAGGCATGAAGATGGCGATCGAAGCCCATCGAAGAAATAAAGATTACTGTATGGGCACACTATATTGGCAAATGAATGATTGTTGGCCGGTCGCTTCTTGGTCAAGTATGGATTACTTGGGGAGATGGAAAGCGATTCAGTATTATGCACGGAGAAGCTTCCGTGATGTGATGCTGTCGATCGATCAGAATGAGGATAAGGTAGAGTTTCATGTCGTATCAGATATTGTTAAACCTATAATGGGAGTATTGGAATGGGGCTTGTACGATTTCCAAGGTTCGCTGCTGGCGGAGGGATCTGATCCCTTTGAAGTTCCAGCCAATTCAGCGGTGAAGTTACTCGAATTGTCCATTAGTGATCGGTTAAGTCCATATGATCCTCACGAGACAGTGTTGATTGGGCGGCTCGTTCAAGAGGGGAATGTACTGGATAGCAAGGAGCATTATTTTAGTTACTCGAAGCATCTTAAGCTATCCGCTAAGCCATCTATTAAGGTTACCGAAGTAGAAGGGACTAAGGGTTCAACTTTCATCGTGACCTCACTTAGCCTAGCAAAACAAGTGTGGTTGCAGTCTGAAGTTGAAGGGATATTCTCAGATAACTTCTTCGATCTAGTACCGGGAATCCCGAAGACTGTCCAATTCTTGAAGAGAAATGGTGATGGAGCGGCGTTTACTCTAGCTACTCCTGGTCAGCTTGAAGTGACATCTATGATTGACTATGTCATTTCTGAGGAGGAACAGGAATTAATGAGTTGACGAAATTGGAAACACATGGTATCTTAACTTTACATTAATATTAGTTAAGCGGAAGCACCGCAAATTCTGACGAATAATCGTCAGGGTTTGCGGTTTTTTGTATTTTCTGGATCGGAGGGAACTGGGATGGTTAAGAGAGTTGTATTGGCAATATCGCAGCGTGAATATGTGGCTAAGCTTGCAGAATACTTGAGGGAAGAGGAGCCGAGCTGGGAAATTGCTGCATATACGCATGATAGTGCATTGCGGCGAGAGCTTCAAGAAAGTCGCCCAATTGACTTATTAATTGGACAACCAGATTTACTTCGTGAGGTGACAGGATTAATTCATAAGGTTGGAAAGATCATTGCGCTAGTAAGGGAAAAAGGAAGAGCAGAGACTGATTGGCAGGAAATTGTACAGTATCAGTCATTGCCGGTGATTTTGTCAGGCATTCGGGGAGGGCTGGGTGTGGCTGATGTCTCTTCGGCGCAAGGCTGTCAGGTCATAACCGTGTTCTCCGCATCGGGAGGAGCAGGGAAAACGACGGTTGCCTTAAACTTTATTCGGCAAGCTGGTGAGCGGGGATTACGTACCTTTTATTTGAATATGGAAGTCTTAAATGCGACTTCGCTATTGTTTGGTAAAGGTGAGCCAGATAGCTTATCAAGATTATTGTATGCCCTTCAGGCTCATCCAGAGCAATGGGACTCCTTGGTGCAACAGTTATGTCGGCATCAATCCCAGCTGCGTACCGATTACCTCGATGCTCCTGAGCATCCTGGGGAAAGAGTGGCTATGACCTCTGAGCTCATGATGAGTTTGGTAGAGAAATTCCGTAGCTCGGGTAAATACGATCTGATCATTATTGATCCAGATTCGGGAGCGGGTGATTGGCACCGTAAGCTGCTGCAAATGAGTGATCGGATCGTATGGCTGGCGCTTGATGATGCGCAGACTTTACTGAAGACTGAGATCTTGCTACGTCATTGGCAAGAGCACATAGGCGTAGAGAGGGGCAAGATTTCATTTGTGCTAAACAAAGGGAATGGTGGAGGGTTAGTCAATCATTGGAATTTGACTGGTGTTGCTCCGTTAGCCGTCTTACCTTACATTCCACAATGGAAAACGATTGACCAACCAGGGAGACTGATTTCGTCCCCCATTTACTCCGGAGCGGTAGACCTATTGCTTAATAGGATGGAGATCGCTGAAAGATCGCCTAGTTCAAGACACCGAAAGGAGGAAGCGCATGGAATTCAGCGGTCTCACATTAGGGGAGCTGGCTGAGTTAAGGGATGCTGTGCGATCTCGATTATCGTGGGATAGCTCCGTATCGGATGATGAGCTCCGGCAGTTAATCGAGAATGAGCTCTTCCAGAGAGAGCGAACCCGTCGTATGACTGCGGGTGAGCGGAAAGCAGCGGTGACAAGGTTATTTCATTCTTTTCGTGGGTTGGATGCTTTGCAGCCTTTATTGGAAGATCAAGAAATAACAGAAATCATGATCAACTCCCATGATGAGATCTATATTGAGAGGCGAGGAGAACTGCAGTCGGTCAATTTAGGCTTTGAGAGCGCTGAAAGATTAGAGGATCTGATTCAAAGCTTGGTTGGACGGGTGAATCGGATTGTAAACGAGGCTTCCCCCATTGTTGATGCGAGGCTGGCGGATGGGTCACGGGTACATGTCGTTCTACCTCCGATTGCCTTGAAGGGACCGACCGTTACGATTCGAAGGTTCCCGCAGAATCCGCTTCGGATGCAGGACTTAATTCAAAAAGAGGCACTATCTCAAGAGGCAGCTGATTTTCTTCGTCAGATGGTTGAAGCCAAATACAATTTGTTCATAAGTGGTGGAACAGGCTCTGGTAAAACAACGTTCCTCAATGCGTTATCTCAATGGATACCAACGAATGAACGTGTAATTACGATTGAGGATGCGGCAGAGCTACAAATTCGTGGAGTTCCCAATCTAGTCTCACTTGAGACTCGTAACTCGAACAGTGAAGGCAAAGGGCAAATCGGTATTCGTGAGCTTATCCGTGCATCATTGCGTATGCGACCTAATCGAATTATTGTTGGCGAGGTTCGGGGAGCAGAGGCCTTAGATATGCTACAGGCGATGAATACGGGACATGAAGGAAGCTTATCCACGGGACATTCCAATGGAGCTAAGGATATGATTTCCCGTTTAGAGACGATGGTACTAAGCGGCGCTGATTTGCCAGTTATGGTAGTTCGTCAACAAATGGCGTCTGCACTGGATATTATTATTCATTTGAGTCGCTTTCGCGATTCTTCACGGCGTGTGACGGAAATATGTGAGGTCATAGGAATACGAGATGGTGAGGTTGAGCTTAGTACATTATTCCGCTTCGATGAGGAAGGGGAACGCGATGGAAGAGTTGTAGGACGGCTGCTGCGTATGGAGCCACTAAGAAATATACGAAAGCTGCGACATGCCGGGTTCATAGGGGAGGCGGGGGGATGACCGAATATCGAACTTATCGTCTGAGCACCTTGGAGAGGCTATGGGCGCTAAGCATAGGTTGTATATTCTGTTTTATGGCCATTTGGGTGACATACCGGCTAACGATTATGGCAATCGTTGTTACACCCCTTGGTTTATTATATCCGCGTTACTATGCAAGGGCGATGTGCAGGAAACGTCGGGACAAGCTGAGACAACAATTTAAGGATGCATTGCAGGCACTATCTTCATTACTATCTGCCGGTAGGTCGGTTGAGAATGCTTTTATATCTTTGGAAAATGATTTGATTCTGCTTATTGGCGATACCCAGTCTGATTTGATTAGGGAGCTTAGAGTGATAGTCAACCGATTGAACAGTGGGGAACAATTAGAGGTTAGCTTACAGGATTTCGCGAGACGCTCAGATTTGGAGGAGGTGGGGAACTTCGCTGATGTGATTACGATCTGCAAGAGAGCGGGAGGAGATCTGGTCGAGGTTGTGAGAAGAACCTCACAGCTTATAGGTGAGAAGCTTGAGGTTGAGCTTGAGGTGTCTGTACTCATTGCTCAGAAAAGGTTCGAATCTCGAATTATGATGGGCATGCCATTCGCTTTTGTAGGAATTCTGGGGTTTATGGCCGCAGATTATATGCAACCGCTTCATGAAGGGATGGGGATCGTACTGTTGACGGTATGCTTGCTCTTATTATTAGCTTGCAGCTGGTGGATGAATCGGATTATGGATATTAAGCTATGAGCGGTTGGCTGATGGGAATTTGCTGTGTAAGTTTACTTGGCTTGTATTCAGTATTGCTCATTCAGTCTTTAAGAGTCCGGAGAAGCGCGCGTTTTCAAGTCCATGTGGACCCTTTCATCGTACTCTTACGTTTCCGTCCAATATATAAGCGGGTACACCCATTACTGAACAGGCCAAAGCTATCCTTGTCTTTGTTAAATGGGGGGACATGCTCGAGCGAGCTGTTAATGGGCTGGGCAGGTGAGAGCGTAGGAATTGCTTATGTGTCACTGTTGGTCACGGCAATGTTAGCCGTACTGTCAGAAAACCCAACTCTCCTATACGTAGGCATTATGATCGCAGGCTGCCTTCCAGTCTTACGAACGAAAGAGCTGTTTAATAAAGTGAATAAGCGTCGTCAGTCTATTGTTATGGAGCTTCCTGAATTGCTTAGTAAATTGTTGCTGATGGTGAATGCGGGTGAGAACGTGATGAGGGCACTAGACAGAGTAGTGGAACAAAAGCAAGACACAGAGCATCCCTTATATGTTGAATTAAAGGCTGCAATCGCGGGGATGAAGCGTGGGGAAAGCTTGTCTGTTGCACTGGAGGAAATGGGGAGAAGGTGCGCGGTGCCAGAGGTGAAATTGTTCGCAACTACATTACTCATCAACGCTCGAAGAGGAGGGGATGCCTTCGTTCCAGCTTTGCGTGAAATCACTAGACAGATGTGGGACAAGAGAAAGGCTATCGCTCGAACGCTCGGTGAACAAGCTTCTTCTCGATTGGCATTTCCGCTTACACTTGTTTTTTTGTTGATTATGGTACTTGTTGGAGCACCGACGATGTTAATGATGTAATACCTATTACAATACGGAAGGATGTTAAATATGATAGAGAATTTGTTTCAATTTGGAATTAAAGCAATCGGCTCAATATGGGAGGATGAGGAGGGTTTGGGTACGCTTGAGCTAGTACTCATTGCAGCTGTCCTCATTATCGTAGCCATTCTATTCAAAGATTGGATTTTGGAGTTTATGGGCAATTTAATGGATTCAGTCGAAGGTAAAGCGGATGAAGTCTTCAAGTAATGATTCGGGGTCGATTACATTAGAAGCTTCCATGGTGTTTCCTTGGGTAGTCATGATGACTTTCCTTCTACTCTTCTTCTCTTTATTTATCTCGCAGGGGGCGCTTCTTTATTACAGTACGTCTGTTTTGGCTGAAAGAACTGCATTCAGCTGGTCTAATTCAGCTAAAGATGCACATACAGGTGCCTATCCGCAGGGGCAATATGATGGGTTATATTGGCGGTTAATTGATGATAGCCTAGTGCAGGGTTTGTTTGGTCTGGCATCTAGTGATTCAGGAACAGGGATTAGCGTTGAGATCAACTCGTCAATGACAAGGATCGAAGGTTCATCAGCTGTGGACAAGCTAAAGAGAAGCAGCTTCGAGCTCTCTTCTTCTCAACCTATCGGAACTGGTGATATCAACTATCTTAATATTGGAATTAAGCGTGAGATTGGTGTGCATTTAACTAGCATCTGGCTTGCAGAGCCATTGCTTTGGCTACGAGGAGGAGGCGCTGCAGAAGCTGATGTATCCGCGTTGGTTGTTGAGCCGCAAGAATTCCTTCGTACCTTTGACCTCATTCGTTATTATGCAGCAAAAATGAAGAACTCTCCGGAAGGCGCCACAGCCTATCGCGACAAAGCGGGTGGTGTTTTGCAGAAGCGTAAACAATGAATCTAGGATGAAATAATTTTTAATTCGATGAATGTTAATAGAAGGAGACAATGGGAATGGAGTTTTCTAAAGATGATGGGGAGCTCCCTTCCCATGACCGAAAAGGTGATACGAATGGCACATCGGGCTCCGTATCTATTTATTTTATCGCTGCGACCGCTGCGTTTTTGCTACTGACAGCATTGCTTATCGACTTTGCTAGGGTAGCAGCCTTTCGTAAACAAGCCGAGCTGGCCGTTAAATCGGGTGTACGTTCTACGTTATCCTCCTTTGATCCGACGATCTATGCGCGATATGGATTGTTTATTAGAGGGGGAGAGTCGGCTAGTGAGCTATTTCATGAGACGCTGGAAGGAAATGCAGCTTCTCAAGGTGATGGCATATTTCCGTTCTTGGATACCCAGTGGGAAGAGACGGATATTACGGAGAGTAGACCCCTAGCTAACCATGATGTATTTCGTAGACAAGTTCTCGAGGAGATGAAATACAAGGCTCCCATCGATTTATCACTTGAAGTTGCTAATCGTTTCCGAGGTGTCTCGGGGGTAATGAAGGAAGCGACGGCTACTGTGAACATTTTGGAGAAAATGCGGAAAGCCTATGACCGCCGTGAAGAGGCATTTGATGATGCTCTAGATGAACAAATCAAGCTGGGGGAAAATGTTAAACAATCGTTGGAATCGCAAATCGGTTCAGTGGGGAGTATCACTGGCAAATATGAAGATTATGTAATCAAGCGACTAGAAGATGAAGACAGGCGAGTATTAGTCCGAAAATGGGAGGAACGAAGAGAGGAACGAGAGAGAAATGGTGAGGATATAGATGAGGATCAAGAGCATAAACCGGAAGGGCCGCGCTATGAGGCAGAGGTTGCTGCATTTGAGTCATCCGCTAAATCGTTATCGACAGCTTTAATCAAACAAGCTGCATCCGTGAAATCAGAAGCAGATAGCTTCCTACTAAAAGCTAATGAAGCCGTTCTGAAAGCTAAGGAAGCTAATGATGAGATGAGGGGAATCGTTGAGCAGTCAAAGTCTACTCCACCTGTTTCATCTGGAGTAGGGACAGGGGAAGAGGAAGCAGCTAGCCATGCAGAGAACATGCAGACGATGGAGCAGCTCCGTAAGTCAACGGAAGATTTGGTGCTGGAGCAAGCTTTTTTCGAGGAATACGAAACAGAGATTAACCAGCAGTATTCACAAAGTTTAGCTCTTGCGAGTGAGGCATCATCGATGGGATCACTTATAGGTTCAGTTCCAGGATCAACAGGGATGGGATCTTCATTGCAAAGTGGAGAAGCAAGATTCCAAAGCGCTTTTACTAAATACGCTAGCGAATATGGTTCAAGTGGCTCTGTGATTTCCGCACGAATCGCTAAGCTGGAAGCCCATCGTTCCTATGATAACGAGCGCAAACAGGAAGAGAAGAAAGCGAAGTCCGCATGGTCGGGTGCTGCTAATTTTCTAGGAGCATTAACTGGAGCATCTGGGTCGGAGAAGGACAAGGCGGGCTTTGAACAAACGAATGGGCTCTACGCTACAAATAAGGAATTTAATCAGGCAGAGGAAGATCAAGCTAAAGCTAAAGCAGAGAGAAACGAGGATCCTTCCGAGGGTAGAGATGAGGCGATGTCTTCGTCTAACGATTTAATGGATGTGCTGGAAGGCTCACTGCTTGGTGCGAGAGACCAGCTTTATTACTCCGAATATACGATAACAAGATTATCCCATTATGACCCCTCACTAGTTAAAGAGATGCTGCGCGGAGGAGACACTCCGTTAGATATTCACTTGCAGGAAGCGGAGTATATTTTGTACGGTCTGAACAATCCGGCAGGAAATATAGCCGCAGCATACGGGGAAGTATTCGCATTTCGATTAGCTATCCGGACAATGGAAGGATTAATCGAATGTCGTGCGATGGGGCATCCGTTACTTGTTCTAGTAGCAGCACTTGTGTACGGAATACGGAATGCTCTTCTTGATATGAATAGCTTAGTGGAGATGGGTAAGATCCAGCTTTCCAAATATATTAAAGTGGATACTGTCTATACAGACTATCTAAGATTATTCATGCTCTTACATGGGGGATCAAGAAGTCATTCTGCAAGAACGATTGCTGTAATAGAGCATGCTTCTGGGCTAGACTTTCGTGGGGCATACACTTACGCGAGCGGTGAAGGAAGTGCATCAATTAGGTTATGGTTTTTCCCAGGCTTACTTAAGGTGATGAATCGTTTCGGAAATCTCGGAGGAACGGTAAAGGGGAACCGTTATGAAGCGACATCTATCGCCGATAGCTCTTATCAATAAGAGGAAGGCCATCCTAGACACTTCAAGTGGCGGAGTATCCTTGGAATCTGCTTTAGTTATGCCCCTGTTCCTGATGTTCGTTTTATTTCTGGTGTTCATGGTCCAAACAGCGGTTATTTCTATGGCACTGCATGGTGCACTATCGCAAACAACAAGACAGGCCGCATCCACTTGGTACCCCATTTCTCTAGCTACAGATCAAGCAAGAAGCTCTGAGCTAAATGAACAAATCGAGCATTGGAATGAGAAGTGGCTTGAAGTTGGAGACACCGTGAAGCAATACGGGAAGTGGTTGCCATCACCTATGAAGGAGTGGGCTGAACAAGCGACTAACCATACGTTCTCATTGGAGCAGAACGCAGCTAAGCTTGCCTTCAGCCAACTCATGAAGCAGTTCATAGATGAGAATGTGCTGGATGGATCCAGAATTACAATGACCTCGGTTAGCTTGCCGGACGTAGAGGATAGGAGTGCAGCCTATTTAACCTTAGAAGCTGAGTACTCTCTACCTGTTCAAGTTCCTTTTATTGGTCGAAGGTTAGTCATTCGGGAATCAGCAAGGGAGCGGGTATGGATAGGGGGAAGTCCTTCATCTTCACGGATCGTGGAGGATGGAAAGGATAATGGGTTTAACGTTACATTTGTTTCCTTGGAGCCGAACCCAGTTAAGCCAGGACGTAAAGCGACGCTAACGATACGAACGACACCGGGAGCTGTTGTCGATCTGTCTATTATTTATAAAAGTGGATCAAGTCAGGCTAAGCATCTCGGTAGCGCAACTGCGGACGATACGGGATTGGTTTCCTGGACCTGGCACGTTTCTGGTCGGACAACACCTGGGCTATGGAATTGGCAGGTTACAAACTCTACCGGAGGGGTTTGGAAGCAGGAGTTTGAAGTTGCTGGTAAAGGAGCCAATGGATTTAAGGAGGGTGGAGAGTGAGCATATGGATTATGGTTATCGTAAGTGTTCTGCTTGTATGTGCATGTTGGACGGATTTACGACACATGCAGATTCCCAATACATTGACGCTACTGTTTGCAGGAAGTGGAGTGATGTATCACTTATTGTTTCATGGAATTAATGGGTTTGGGTGGGCCTTGGTTGGTGTATTATCCGGGTTCATTCCTCTTTATATCATGCATCGCTTTGGAGGAATTGGCGGGGGGGATGTGAAGTGGTTCGGGGCGTTCGGGGCTTGGGTAGGACCCGCATTAACATTCCAGTTGCTCCTATTTTCCATACTCTTCGCTGGAGGAATTGCAAGTGTCCTGCTCATGCTTCGTCTTCCGGGACTACGGACATTAGGAAGAAGAATGAAGTGGCCGTGGGGGAAACATCCGATCACAGGTGGTAAAGGAGTGCAGTTTCCTTTTATGCTGGCGGTTGCCCCCGGCTTTATGATCTTATTGGGGAAAGGATAGAGATGATATGGAGTCTTTGGTCGTTCGGTTTGAGCAGAAAAGGGGCCACTATTTGATATTGGAACGAAACCCTCCGCTCTCCCATGAAGAGTTAAATGAGACTCAGTTCCACATGATAAAGCAATGTGAAATTCCGGGTTTGCTAGCACTCGAAACTGAGGAATACGATGGTCAGGTTTCCCTTCGGTATGCCTTATCAGGTACTCGTATGTTATCTGAAGTTATGCGAACGTCTACTTGGTCGATGACCGATATGATGGGGGCTTTATGCAGGCTTGCTGAGGTGCTAGAAGAATGCAGACTATATTTGTTAGATGCGGATCGCATACGCCTGCAGGATGAATTTATCTTTGTTGGCGATGAGTGGCATGATCTTAAATTTATCTATCTCCCTATCGATATGCCTACACTTCATAGAGCAGATGATTTGGAGAGACTTATTATTAGGTGGATGATGAAGGTGAAGGAGCCAGAAGGACAAATTTTGCAAAATGTCTTGAAGCTTGTTTCAGCTGCTGATTTTATGCCTATTAGTTTAAGTCGATATGCAAGGCAATACTTAGCAGGTACATACAATGATGTAAGAGTGGCATCACGCAATATCGTGGCACCTTCAATCCCCATAAGGATAGCAGATGAAGTTAAACCCACAGTCGCGAAGTCATCCCGATCATGGGATTTTCTCCATCCTGTATCCGGTGATCTACACCCCGTTTCTGAAATGTGGGGTGACCTGCCAGAGCTACGCGGGGACAAGAGTTATGCTAAGGGGATCCATGAAGAGCAAGCTAATGAAGTGGGAGCTTCTTTTGACGTTAACCGGTGGCGCATCATCATACTTTGTGTGACTGTATTCCTCGTGGCAGTTGTATGGAAAGTGCTCTATTTAGCTGAACTTAGCAAACAAAAGCTATTATTGTGCTTATGTGTAACTCTGATATTAGGCTCGGGGGTATTGATTTTATGGAATGGCATGCCTAATTGGATGAAGAGAAGACGATTGCCATCTATCCAACCGACAAGCAGTGAAATCGATAAATCCTTTCAAATGGATAGAAATGATAATGGAACGGCGCCTGGACAGTGGGCTGTCCCAAGATTTCCTTCCCTTCCAACAGAATCGCCTCCTAGTACTCCGAGTCAATATGCAATGGAAGACAAATTAATAAGCTATGGTATGCCTGGAGAACTTGGAAGCCCCCAAGTCGCGACGGAAACGACATGGATTTCAACCTCGAATGATCAAACAGCATATCTAGATCATAAGCAAGCCCCTAAAGCTGAAGCTTATTGTTTGGTATGGAAGACGAAGGATGCAGGCTACCGAATCCCTTTACGAGGGAATTCACTGGTCATCGGGAGATCAGCTGAGGCAGCACAACACGTGGATGAGACGATGGGGATATCAAGAGCGCATGTAGAATTCGTACGGGTATCCGAACAATGGAAGATTAAAGATCTTGGTTCAAGAAACGGAAGCAGGCTTAATGATAAACCGATGGCACCATATGAACTATATACTCTGAATACTGGGGATTGTCTAACCATTGCTAATTCACAATACTGCTTCCAGCAAGTGGAGTGAGTAGAGTTGGAGCTTGATCGAAGGAACAAAAAAGCCCTAGCGGGTTATATCCCGCAGGGCACCTTCTAGCTTTGGAAAAGTAAACTCAAATCCATGGTCTAACAGCTTACGGGGCATTGCCTTTTGTCCTGTCAGTACTAATGTGCTCATTTCTCCTAGAACAGATTTCAGCAAAATCCCTGGGACAGGAAACCAATGGGGGCGTTTCGTTACCCGACCAAGCAAGCGACCAAATTCATCATTAGAAACGGGATCAGGTGCAACGGCATTAACTGGTCCTGATAATGTAGTGTCATCCAAGCAGAAAAGAATGAGAGAAACCATGTCTTGAAGATGAATCCAAGGCAAGCCTTGCTGCCCATTGCCAATGCGCCCCCCACCGAACAAACGATAAGGGAGACGAATGAGCGGGAATGCACCACCTTCACGAGCACAAACGAGACCAATTCGGAGCTTCACCAAACGCTTAACAGAAATCTGATCAGCAGCCTCTTCCCATTTGACTACGGTATTACCTAGGAAGTCAGCAGGTACAACGGGAGAACTCTCATCGAAAACCATCTCACCAGAATGCCCGTAAAGTGAAATTCCAGATGCATTGATGACAACACTAGGTGGATAGCTCATTCGCTTGATATGATGTGCAATTTGGGCGGCAGCATCTATTCTTGAAGACACAATTGTGTCTTTAGCCTTCTTCGTCCACCTTTGATTAATGGATTCTCCGGCTAAGTTCACAATTCCATCAAATCCGCTTAGACGATCAGGATCAGCACTCCACTCTGACCAAGTTACATATTTGGGATGAGGAAGGGCTGTGTCGAATGGGGATTTCAAAGGTTTGTTCCTTGTAATAATCCACACCTCATCCCCTCGGGACAATAGTGCATGCGTCAGGGCTTTTCCTATGAAACCTGAACCACCACACAGCAATATCCGCATTTCACCCCTCCTCTTATCCATTACTGCTTATCGATTGAAACAATTGTATTTTGGTTGATTTTCTCGCCGTTTACTTCTAGTTTTTCTGAAGTGTATTGGAATTTGACAGGAGTTCCCTCTTCCCAAGAATCCACCTTCTCAGCGATTTCAGGGCTAACCTGGAATCCCGCTGGACCTTTGTCGGTTGTGATCTCAATCGCATGACTATCTTGTAAACCAACGTATTTACCAGAACCAGAATGCGTTTCTGCTGAAGCCGAAGGGCTGGCGCTTTCTGTTTCAGGAGCCACGCTAGCACTTGAACTAGGGCTTGGACTAGCTGAAAGTGAAGGACTGGAAGATGGCACCGAGTTATTATTGTTGCTGCTGCATGCCGTTCCCATCAAAACTAAGGTAAGTACGGCAACGCTCATGGCCATAGCCGGTTTGTTGTGTTTTTTCATGAATGACTTACACCTCCTATAGAGGTTAAACGAAAAAAAAGAACAAAGGTTTCGTTTTTCGGTTTGGAGCACAGTAGCCTCATCTATTCTAGGAGATGGTTATAGGCGGAATAGTCGATCTTATTTTTCTCTAGAAAATCTTTAAGACTACGGTGATCGCGAGGCGGAGTTGCCCGAATGTAGCCTTCAATACAGTGCTCTGTTGTAACTTCGGAAGAGCCACTCTCCACTGCGAGTTGGCCAATCTTCGCTGCGATGGAATGACTAGCTATGTCCCTGAATGGACCTGGAACAGGAGATACAAGCTTATGTAGCATGTCCTTTGATTCATCCGTCCATAGCTCACGGCTTCGCTCAACCCAATAATTTTGCCAATCTAACTTTGACTTTCCATCCTTCTGGGGTAATACTTTCAAGAATTTGCGGAACATAAAGAACCCGCCAATACACATAAACGCGACAAGAAGGATTGTCCAAAAACCAATAAAATAAATAAACCAGTCGGGCGTTGATTTCATATTGATCACCTCATTTTGAAATTATAGCTCATTTCTAGATTTATTTCGATGTTCGCGATACAATAGGGAATAATTAAGAGATCAGGTCCCGACGCAGGTCCCGACTAAGCGTGCTGGATAAGGATCGGAAGGCGAGAGGAGCAATATCATGTTGAAGATTGGATCTCATGTGTCGTTTTCCGACAAGGGATTGTTGAGTGCTACCAAGGAGGCGGCATCTTACGGCTCGGGTACTTTCATGATTTACACCGGAGCACCTCAAAATACACGCAGAAAGCCAATCGAGGATTTATATATCCCCGAAGGTAAAGAGTTAATGGCAGTTAACGGTATCGAAGAGATTGTCGTTCATGCTCCCTACATTATTAATCTTGGCTCCTATAAGGAAGATACATTCCGACTTGCCGTTGATTTTCTTCAAGAGGAAATTCGCCGTACACATAAGATCGGTGTGAAAAATATTGTCCTTCATCCAGGCGCTTATACGGACAAGGATGCAGAATACGGTATTGCGCGTATCGCAGAGGGTTTAAATGAAGTGCTAGAAGCCACGAAGGAAACAGACGTTAATATTGCACTCGAGACGATGGCTGGCAAAGGAACTGAAATCGGTCGTAGCTTCGAGGAGCTTGCGCAAATTATAGAACGGGTACAGCTTAATAATCGCCTAACGGTATGTATGGACACCTGCCATATCCACGATGCGGGTTATGATATCGTTGGAGATATCGATGGGGTTCTTCGTAAGTTTGATCAAATTGTTGGACTTGATCGGATTGCAGTCGTCCACGTGAATGATAGTAAAAATCCTGTAGGGGCTTCGAAAGACCGACATGCTCCGATTGGTTCAGGTTGGATCGGCTACGATGGAATAGCTGGCGTGGTAGGTCACGAGCTTTTAAAGGACAAGCCTTTCGTTCTGGAAACTCCGTGGATTGGTAAAAATGAAAAAACGGAACGTCCGATGTACGAAGCGGAAATTGCAATGCTGCGAGGAACAACGGAGGATCGTTTCGGTGGGGAGTTCCTTGAAGACGTGGAGCGTCTACATCACTTCTACGATAAAGTAGGTATTGATTCCCGTTTATACGTTCTGAATACGTGGGAGTTGATCAAATCCGACGCTAAGGCCAGAAAGGCTGATCCTCGGGAACCGATGGAAAGGCTTTACGATATGCTGATGGAGCATCGTGTTCTGTCAGACGAATACAGTGAAGAGGCAGTCAATCAGCGTTTGCTCGGTTTTCTTGCTGGTCAGGAATGGCTATCTAATCAATAGATTCAGAGGGGAAGAGAAAGAACGATGAGTCACATTAATCAACCTCAGGTGAACAAGCGGCTTGAGGATAAGAGCATTAGAGCACGGATGTTAATTTCTTGTCCGGATAAAGCGGGAATTGTTGCTGCGGTATCACAATTTCTGTACGAACAAGGTGCAAATATCGTACAATCCGATCAATATACAATGGATCCAGAGGGTGGGATGTTCTTCATGCGGATCGAATTCGATCTGCTTGAATTAGAACAACGTCTACCTTCCCTACAAGAGGATTTCAATCGAGTAGCGGATCGCTTTACAATGAGATGGAGCATTTTTCGCGCAGCTCGGCAGAAGAGAATCGCGATCTTCGTCTCGAAGGAAGATCATTGCTTAGTAGAGCTTTTGTGGCAGTGGCAAGCTGGGGATCTCGATGCCGAGATTAGCATGGTTATTAGTAACCATGATGATATGAGAGGGCTCGTCGAATCCTTCGGAATTCCTTACCACCATGTTCCGGTCACGGCGGATACGAAAGTGGAAGCCGAACAGAAGCAAAGGGAGCTCACTGCAGGCAAAATCGATTTAATCGTACTAGCTAGATACATGCAGATCGTTACTCCCAAATTTATTGAGCAGTACCATAATCGGATTATTAACATCCATCATTCCTTTTTACCGGCATTCGTCGGAGGCAAGCCTTATCAGCAAGCTTATAACCGCGGTGTTAAGCTCATCGGAGCAACGGCGCATTATGTAACGGAAGAGCTGGATGGTGGACCAATCATTGAACAAGACGTACAGCGGGTTAGCCATCGCGATAATGTGAACGAGCTGAAGCGTATGGGGCGTCATATCGAGAGAATTGTTCTTGCTCGTGCTGTTAAATGGCATGTGGAAGATAGATTGCTCGTCTATCAAAATAAAACCGTTGCGTTTGTGTAAACGAATACCAAGTGGTAAACGAATAAAAGGAACCTGGGAGATCGGGTTCCTTTTATTATTTTTACAGATAGTTACTTGAAACGTTTGGAACGATGGAGTGAGAGTAACAAGATCATCGATATTTTTGAGTCTTAAGGTTAGGCATAAAAGATGGAAATAGGCGAAGCATAATGGTACAATATTTCACAGTATGTATGTGAAAAACGTTTTATTTGACGTGCGAATGACACTTTTAGCAGGCTTTTAATTAGGAGGAATTAATCCAATGACTGTTAGTACTAACGTAATTGACCAATTATCTGTTACCACAGTTCGTACGCTTTCTATTGATGCTATCGAAAAGGCAAAATCCGGTCACCCGGGAATGCCAATGGGTGCTGCACCAATGGGCTACCAACTTTTCGCTAAAACAATGAAGCATAATCCATCCAAGCCACAATGGATCGATCGCGACCGTTTCGTTCTATCGGCTGGACATGGTTCCATGCTGCTATACTCTTTACTTCATCTAAGTGGCTATGATCTGCCGCTTGAAGAGCTGAAAAACTTCCGTCAATGGGGTTCTTTAACGCCAGGACATCCGGAATTCGGACATACTGCAGGTGTAGATGCAACAACGGGGCCACTAGGTCAAGGACTTGCTATGGCTGTGGGTATGGCTTTAGCTGAAGCTCAATTGTCAGCCACTTACAATCGTGACGGTTATGACGTCATTAACCACTTTACATACTCGATCTGTGGAGATGGAGATTTGTCGGAAGGAATCTCCTCCGAAGCTGCTTCGATGGCTGGTCATATGAAGCTCGGTAAGTTGGTCCTTCTATACGATTCCAACGATATTTCCCTTGATGGTGAGTTGAGCCTTTCGTTCTCCGAGAACGTGGGACAACGATTCGAGGCATACGGCTGGCAGTACCTTCGCGTAGAGGACGGCAACGATCTTGACGCGCTAGCTAAAGCAATCGAGGAAGCACAAGCAGAACCTTCCAAACCGACCCTCATCGAGGTTAAAACAGTGATCGGCTACGGTTCCCCGAACAAAGGTGGAAAAGGTGGACATGCAGGTCCGCACGGTTCCCCACTTGGAGCGGACGAAGCGAAATTGACGAAGGGCTTCTATGAATGGCCGCATGAAGAGTTCCATGTTCCTGAAGAGGTTCGTGCACATTTTGCAGAAGTTAAAAAATCGGGCGAACAAGCGAATGCGGCTTGGGACGCGCAATTCGCTAAATATAAAGCTGAATACCCTGAGCTTGCTGCTCAATTCGAAGACGCGTTTGCTGGCAATTTGCCAAGCGGCTGGGATGCTGATCTTCCTGTGTACACGACGGAAGACAAGCCCCTTTCCACTCGTGTTGCTTCAGGTAACGCTTTGAACGGGTTAGCGAAAAACGTGCCTCAGCTTGTGGGCGGATCCGCTGACTTGGAAAGCTCCACGATGACTCACTTGAAGGGTCTTCCTGTATTTAAACCAGGTAACTATGACGGGCGTAACATCTACTTCGGTATCCGCGAATTCGGTATGGCTGCCGCAATGAATGGAATTATGCTGCATGGTGGCTTGAAAGTATACGGCGGTACGTTCTTTGTATTCACCGATTACCTTCGTCCAGCGGTACGTTTGGCAGCACTTATGGGTCTGCCTGTCGTTTACGTATTGACACATGATAGCATCGCAGTTGGTGAAGATGGCCCTACGCATGAGCCGATCGAGCAATTGGCTTCCATCCGTATCATTCCGAACCTGACGGTTATCCGTCCTGCTGATGGCAATGAAACTTCTGCGGCTTGGGCATATGCGCTACAAAACAAAGACAACCCGGTTGCATTGGTGCTGACTCGCCAAAACTTGCCGATCCTCGAAGGAACTGCGAACGCACGCGATTCCATTTCCAAAGGCGGTTATGTTGTTTCTGAAGCGGCTAATGGAAATCCGCAAGGTATCCTCATTGCAACAGGCTCTGAAGTGCAGCTTGCTGTTGCTTCTCAGAAAGCGTTGGCAGAGCAAGGCATACACGTTCGTGTTGTTAGCTTGCCAAGCTTCGATCTGTTCGAGAAACAGGATGCAAGCTACAAGGAAAGTGTTCTGCCTAAAGCGATTAAAGCTCGTCTTGCTATCGAAATGGCTAGTCCATTCGGTTGGGAGCGTTATGTTGGAGACAGCGGAGCTATTATCGGAATTTCTACTTTTGGAGCTTCCGCGCCGGGCGACCGCGTCATTCAAGAATATGGCTTCACAGTAGACAATGTTGTCGCACAATACAAAAAATTAGTGTAACTCATACAGGGGAGCTGGAGAGAGACGATGTCGCAATATAACAATGTATCCATAGTGAAGAAAGCAAATGTATATTTCGAAGGCAAAGTAACAAGCCGTGCGGTCATTTTTGCAGACGGAACTAAAGTGACGCTAGGCATCATGCTTCCAGGGGAATATGAATTCGGAACAGCCCAGAAGGAAATCATGGACATTCAAGCGGGCGAGCTTTCCGTATTGCTTCCCGGCAATGATGAATGGTTAGAAATTACTGAGCCAACGAAATTCGAAGTGCCTGCTAACTCCAGCTTTAAGTTGAAAGTTAACACCGTTACCGATTATATTTGCTCGTATATCGATTAATCGGACAAAGAGTCTAGATTATGCTGTTAAAAAGATGGTTCCTGTATTTATCAGGAATCATCTTTTTTTTGTCTATTTTTTGACATTTGTGTTCTCGGACTGATTTTTTATTTTATTTTATAAAAATGTTGCATTATTGCTAAATTCTTGTCGGATTGTTCAGAAATAGATCAGTTTATGCTGATAGATTATATGTTGTGGAAGTGTAAATAATAAAAAAGGGAGAATAATGGATGGAAACTCAGAGTACGATTGGTGTATTAGGCAAAAGAAACATGGGCTGGAGCAGAAAAGTGACAATGATGCTGTTGGCTTTCTTGCTCGCATTCGGTCAGTGGATGGTAAGTCCGTCTGAAGCTCAAGCGGCAGGGGCACCAACTGGGGCTACATATTTCCAAGATGACGATAACTGGGGAGGAGGAAGCGCGTCAACCACGGCGGATGGCGATATGAACATAGGGATTAAAAATGATAAGCTCCTCGCGGATAACGCAAAATATCCAGTTGAGTTTAAGATCGTAGGTGTCACGCAGTTACCGACCACAAGTGCGCAATTACTAATTCGAGCCAACGATGTGGACGAGTATAACGTGAAAACGACAGACCCGGCAAACGGGGAATGGGATCGCGTCTATTTTTCTTCTAATCCTGCTGATATCAAGCTCGGATCGTCTTATACACCTTGGCCGACTGGAGGGAAGTGGGATACTAATCTCCACAATAAGAACTTTGCATCGGATTATAAGAAGGAGATTAGTAACTCTGTTTACCTGGGGGCTTTATCTGGACAAGACAGCAATTGGAATACTACGGTTTTATCGTTTAAGCCCGAGGAATTCAATCGTATCAACTTAGGCGATAATTACGTGGGAGTTACGATCCATCATTACTATCAGGACACTCGATCTGGGTATGAGTATGCGGGATACACCGGCTGGCAGATGATAGTAGACTGGGGTCAACTTGTTATCGACGGAGGCGTTCGGAACACCGGTGAAATTACTCAGGCCGGTTTAAAAGTAGAGAACGGGCAAGTTACGATCGACTCAAGCTTTCTTCCTAAAGTTCCGAATCAGAACTACTCGATGGAAATTAACGTGATCGAGAGAACCCTTGTCAACGGACAAGTTGTCGAAAGAAATCTTGGTTTGGACAAAGAATTTTTTGGGAAACCAACCGCGGATGAAGAGAAAGAAGGAAAAACGGTTGTCATTAAAGACAGTGGTATCGATCCTTCAAAAGAATACGTAGTCAATATTATCCTGTTCGACGACCGTGGAAACGGCCCTGCAGATTCGGCTGGGATGACGCCAACAGACAAAAAAGCATTTGAAGAAAAAGAAAAATTCACGAATCCAGGCTTTGCGGAGCATGTCGTTACGATCTCCACGCTCGATCCGATCGCTACGGACATTTCCAAGTCCGCGCTAAGAGCTGATCCGACGAACTTTACCGCCGATGATTTTAAGGACAAGTACTTAAAAATCAACGGCAACGCGCCAAATGGGGATCAGCTTCAAACTGTAAAGATCGTAACGCTACCGAATGCGGCAAAAGGTAAGCTCGTGCTTAACGGCGTTGATGTAACGGCTGGGGATACGATTCCGGTCGCTAATCTACATTTGCTGGCTTTCGTGCCCGTAGAAGGTGGATTTGATGGCACGGTCGATTTCCTGTGGAACGGATACAATGGAACGAAATATGCGCCGGAAGATGCAACGGTAACGATAAACAGTTCTCCGGAAGTACTTGATATTCATCTGGTCATGAAGAAGGGAGATCCTTCACTGACTTTCTCGGGAACGTATGATTTTGTTCCCAATTATATCGATCCGGGCGAAGAAGCATTGGTTAACGTGAAGATAGTCACTCTGCCAGATCCGACAAAAGGTAAACTTGTGTTAGATAATGGTTTAGGTGTAGATGCGGATGTTACGCCAAATCAAGTGATTAACGTTGCGGACCTGAACCGTCTGAAATTTATTCCGGAACCAGGCGTGTCGGGTGACGTGACATTCGATTGGAACGGTTCGGACGGGTTGCAGTACGCGCTTAATGATGCTACCGTAACGATCGATATCAATACACCACCAGTCGTATCGGATATCAGAAAAACTGGGAAAATGCATGAAGTAATCGACTTCACATCTGGAAACTTCGCGCTGGCTCCGGCCTATCAAGACGTTGATGCGGATAATCTAGCGCAAGTGAAGATTGATCTGCCGGCTGGTTTCGCGAGTAGCGGAAAGCTGTCATACACATCAGTCGCCGGCACCGTTTATATCACTCCAAGCAGTTCGGTGGTGTTATCGGTAACAGAACTGGAAAGCTTACAATTCGAGCCGTCTCCGAGCTTGGAGAAAGGAAGAGTTGTAACTTTTCCTTGGTATGGCTCGGACGGGAAGCATTTCTCTAACACTCCGGCTAACGTAGTCATTGCTTATGACGACATACCGATAGCGGGTTCCTTATTCATCGACATGGAGGAAGGTCAGCCTTCCACCGTTATTATCCTGAAAGGATCTTATTTAGATTCCGTAACGGGTGTGACTTATGGAAATCATACGGATCCTTTGAAAGGCTTGCTAACACAAGATCCATCCGATCCTAATGGTTTGACTTGGACTTATGCTCCCAATGTCGACTTCAAATACGGGACAGATGGCTTTACGTATACCGTAAAAAACGATGAAGGTCAGTTGAGCGCTCCGGCGAACGTCTCGATCCGCATTCACAAGTCACTTGACGGATGGGTTGGTAATAAACTGAAAGGTGATACGAGAGTTTTGAAAGAGACTCCTGGACAACCTCTTAAGCTATCAGCGGAGAGTTCCGCTTACGCCCAAGGTGTAACGGCGAAAGTTGACGGAGTCGATGTCGTCTTGAGTCTAGCTAATCCGCTCACGTGGGAAACCGATGGTTACAAACAATGGGTAAATACCTCCTATATACTGCCAACAACGGTTACGACAGGCTTAACAACCGTAGTGTTCACTGCCTTGGATGGGGCGGGTGCAGTGTTGCAGACCGAGCAAGCATCCAAACTAGCCGACAACGATTTCCGGGTCGTTGGAGCGAACCTGACTCTAATCGCTAATCCAGATAAAATACTGGGTGATGGAAAATCGACGACGGTGTTGACTGCATTGCTTGTGGATGATGATGGTAAACCTATACCGGGCGTCGAAGTGGTATTTACCGCACCTCCGGCAACGGGGAGCTTCGTGGGACCGAATTATGGTGTAACGGATTCGGACGGCAAGGCAACTGCGACATACAAATCGGCTGAGATTGTTGGTGTTAGCGAGCAGACGATTTCTCTGAAAGCGACGGTAGACGACTCAGTTCTAGGCTTGCGAGCGAATGATACTGTCGATATCACGTTCATGCCTGCCACGATCAACGGAATTATTACATCAGGTATTCATAATACTCCGGTACCCAATGCAACTGTGAGGGTATCGTTATACGATGGCAGCGGAATTGAGATATTTCATGATGAAATAACGACGGATGCAAACGGAGCCTATCAATTCATCGTTCCGAAAGGCAATGTCGAATACGATCTTGAAGTAGAGACATCGGTAAACATTGGGGGAGTTTTAACTCCAGTAACCTATCATCAGAAGGCTAGAGTAGATGCTGTATCGGGAGGTCCGGATGAGAATTTCGATTCCGAGAAGACGCTGACCGGTCTTGTCTTGTTCAAGCAACCGAATGGACAGTCTTCAATGCTAAGCTCTGACGTTTTAGCTAAAACATCCGTTTATTTGAAAAAGTCGGATGGCAGCTACGTATTAGAGAACGGAACGCCGAAAGCATTCCCGCTGGATAGTCAGGGCGTGTTTAACGCTAACGGATTGGATGCAGGCGATTATGCGCTCGAGGTTATGTACGAAGATAGTCCGTTCAAGCCAGTCCTCATTAGCAGTAGCCATGTATCCGTAAAGGCTAATGGCGAAATGAATATTACAGAAGAACTCGTTGATCCAAATGGTTACGTTACCGATGCGGTGACGAAATTGCCGATCGAAGGCGCTAAAGTAGTTCTACACTATGCGAATACGCCGCGGAATATTGGCAAAGGCTTGACTCCTGGTGCTACTGTCACATTGCCGATTATGGTATTCCCGCCAAATAACAACGCAAGTCCGGATCAACTTACAGACCCGAGCGGTTTCTACGCGTACAATGTCTATCCTGAAACCGATTATTATCTTGAAGTTACGAAACCCGGCTATAGGAGCTACACAAGTCCAATCCTTTCAGTAGAGTGGGATATCGTAAAACACGATTTGGAACTGGATCCAATCAGTACAAATTCCGGTTCTTATGGACTCGGGACGGTGGGCACACCGAATATTTCCCTGGACCTTTCCGTGGATAAGAACAAGGTAAAGGAAGGGGAACAGTCACAAGTTACGGTTAATTACAAGAATGAATCAACGAGCACGTTAGCCTCTGGGGAGATCAAAGTGACGATTCCAGAAGGTGCAGTCATTGTGGATGCGGCTGGTGGTATCGTTACGGGAAATACAATCGTATGGAAAGTAACGAATCTATCCGGTGGACAATCTGGCAACTATAAGATCACTGTCAAGTGGCCGCTAACAGATGCATCGGATAAAGTATTCGACATTCCAGGCGAATTCAAAGCAGCAGGTGCCAGTGTGATTACAAAGTCATCGGTGAAAGTCAATGTGTACTCTGATCGATTCGGAGACCTTAAGCATTATCGTTATATTCTTGGATACCCGGATAAACAATTCAAGCCGAATGGTTCCATGACTCGTGCAGAGCTTGCAGCAATTGTGGCGAGATTAACAGAAAATGTGGATGTTGAGTATTCATTGCCGTACAAGGATATTCGTGCAGGACACTGGGCAACGAATTACATCAAGATCGCAACAAAGCATGGTTACTTCAGTGTTAGTAAAGATGGATTATTCCGTCCGGATGAACCGATTACTAGAGGAGAGCTGGCAGCGGTTATGGCTCGTTTCTTGAAGCTTGAAGTTGGCAAGTCTACGACTGTGCATTTCTCTGATACAACGGGGCATTGGGCAGGTAACATTATCGAAGCCTTGTATAACGGCAAGTTCTTGTCGGGATATACGGATGGCTCATTCAAACCAAACAATAAGATTATCCGTGTCGAAGCTGTAACGATGATTAATCGTATGCTGTACCGCGGACCGCTACAAGGATATACTCAGCTGTTCCCAGATATGCCAACAAGCCACTGGGGCTTCGGAGAGGTACAGGAAGCGACGGTCTCACATGAATCCGTTCGTAACGAAGACGGAAGCGAGACATGGACCAAAAAGCTTAGCGACGATATGCAATAACTTATTTTCAAACGAAAAGGGGATGTCCGCTAAGGTCTTCAACGACCTTAAGGGACATCCCCTTTTCTATGATAGCATCAAGATTGGCTTATGATATATTCTTGCAACTGAATGCGTTGATAAAGAGGTAAACCAGTGAGCATACAGCCATATTTGAACGAGCCGTTATTGCGTTCAATTCGAATAATACGACCTGTCATTGGAGGAAGCTGAGATTCCTGTAGGAAATGAATGACGACGAACATATCCTTTTCAAGCGGGAATTCGGATTCGATCTGTATGCCGTCCTCCGAAAGGTTACGTAAATAACCTTGAACAGACTGACCACTGAAGCCGCCATCGCCTTCCCATTGATAGATGGACATCATGATCGAAATATTTAGAGGCAACCGGATTTTTTTCCTACGATCATCGCTCTGCTTTTCTGTTAGTTCCGGGACAACTGGTTCGCCAATTTTCGTTCCGATCCAATTCTCATAGATAAGTGCAAGCGCAGCAAGATCTGATTCGCCGTGACCAGCTGCTTGTCCAAGTTGGAATAAACTCTTCGCACTTTCGAGCATCGGTGTTGACACACCCAACGAATCTGTTAAGGCGGAGGAGAGCTTGAGATCCTTCAACATCAGTGCTAGGGAGAACTGAACACTGAAATCGTGCTCGATGATCTTCTGGCCCTTAAGATCAGCTTGTTTGCTCGCTGCCCCGCCAGATTTGACGACACGGAGGAAGGCTGATGCATCAATACCACTTTTGGCGGCTATCGCCATTCCTTCGATCAAGCCAGCTGCATTAATTCCAACAATTGTGTTGTGAGCGATCTTAGCATTTGCTCCACTTCCGCTTGCACCCATGTGGATCACTTCTTTACCCATGGTAAGAAAAATATCTTGATGGTCCTTGATGAGCTGTTCGTTGCCGCCTGCCATGAACATGAGTGTACCGTCTATGGCCGCCGGTTTACTACCCGTAACAGGGGCATCAATGAAATCACTGAATCGCTCGGATACTTCTGTTCCAATTCGTTTGGCGAGTGTTGGAGAAATTGTGCTGCAATCGATAATGAGGGTTCCGGGCTTTAGCTCCTTCAGAATACCCGCACTTCCGAAATAAACCTCTTCGATCGCTTGATCATTGCTGATCATCGTAATGACCACATCCACCCTCTTAGCTACTTCTAGAGGAGAAGCAGCTTCGTCAGCGCCTAACTCTATCAATTGCCCAGCTTTACCCGGTGAACGGTTGTACACAATGACAGAATATCCTTTACGCAATAGATTGGCAGCCATAGGTTCACCCATAGTGCCGAGCCCGATAAATCCGATTGATTTCATAGTTCAAATCCTCCCGATTCAATAGAGTTATTCATTCCTTATTATAGCACTTGATAACAATAAAATGGTTGTTCGCTTATCGCTCGATGTGTACGGTAAATGCTGAATTTAATAGGGCTCAACTAATCTTCATCAAACCTTCATGGAACCTCGCTTGTGTCCAACGGGTTTATTCAGTATTCTATATCTAATGTGTAAAGACCGTAATGGGTCGTGAAAGGGAGATGGAAATGAGTCAAAATATTCAATTCGATTATTCCAAAGCATTACAATTCGTCGGTCAGCATGAGATCGATAACTTGGCACCAGCAGTGAAGCTGGCGCATGAGCAATTACATAATGGAACGGGTGCAGGATCTGATTATCTAGGATGGATCAACCTTCCATTTGATTACGACAAGCAAGAATTCGCTCGCATCCAAAGCTCAGCTAAGAAAATCCAGTCGGATTCTGACGCGCTTATCGTAATTGGAATCGGTGGATCTTACCTTGGCGCTCGCGCCGCTATCGAGATGCTGCAGCATTCTTTCTATAACACGTTGTCGAAAGACCAACGTAAAACACCACAAATTTTCTACGCAGGTAACAATATCAGTTCGACTTATGTGACTCACCTTCTACAAGCGCTTGAAGGCAAAAACTGGTCGATCAACGTCATCTCGAAATCAGGTACAACAACTGAGCCGGCAATCGCGTTCCGTATTTTCCGCGAAGCGCTAGAGAGCAAATACGGCCAGGAAGAAGCTCGCAAACGCATCTATGCTACGACTGACAAAGCTCGTGGAGCGTTGAAGGTGCTTGCGACAGAAGAGGGCTATGAAACCTTCGTTATCCCGGATGATGTTGGAGGTCGTTACTCCGTATTGACAGCTGTTGGTTTATTGCCGATTGCTGCTGCGGGCATCGATATCGAGGCGATGATGAAGGGTGCACAGGATGCAGCCACAACCTACAACAATCCTAATTTGAAAGAAAACCAAGCTTACCAATACGCGGCAGTTCGTAATGCGTTGTACCGTAAAGGTAAAGGCATAGAAATTCTCGTTAATTACGAGCCAGGTCTACACTTTGTATCCGAATGGTGGAAACAGCTGTTTGGCGAGAGTGAAGGAAAAGACTACAAGGGAATTTATCCGTCGTCTGTAGACTTCTCCACAGATTTGCACTCCATGGGTCAGTTTGTACAAGAAGGTAGCCGGATTATTTTCGAAACGGTTCTACAGGTTGGAACTGTACCCGAGCAAATCACGATCAAGAGCAACAAAGATGATTTGGACGGCTTGAACTTCCTAGCTGGAGAAACGCTTGATTTTGTGAATAAAAAAGCGTTCCTAGGAACATTACTTGCCCATACAGATGGTAATGTGCCTAACCTGATCGTTAATTTGCCGGACATGAGCCCCTACACATTCGGCTATATGGTTTACTTCTTCGAAATCGCTTGTGGCGTGAGTGGATACTTGCTCGGCGTTAACCCGTTCGATCAACCCGGCGTTGAAGCATACAAGAAAAACATGTTCGCATTGCTGGGCAAACCAGGCTTTGAGGAAGAGAAGAAAGCTTTGGAAGCTCGTCTATAATAGAAAATATACAAAAGAGTGCTTCCGAGCACTCTTTTTTTATTTTCAACTCAACTTTTAGCCAACTTGCTCGTCATACTCATTGACAATGTCCGTGCGCACGGCCATCTTATCTCTTATATGAAGGAGTATAACGATGAAAATTACAATAGATGCTCTTACCAAAAGCTATGGCAAAGGAACGAAAGCTCTGCAATCCATCTCTCTTACGATTGGGCAAGGGATGTTTGGCTTGCTTGGTCCGAACGGGGCGGGGAAATCCACGTTAATGCAAATATTAGCGACGCTGCAGCCAGCAACATCCGGCGAAGTCAGGATAGGGAACTTGAAATTGGGTCGTGACGACTACGAAATTCGCAGATTACTCGGTTATTTGCCACAGGAATTCGGAGTGTACAAGAAATTAACGGCTTATGAATATCTTGACTACGTTGCACTTATGAAAGGCATATCCAATAAGGTTAGTCGAAAGCTTCAGATTGAGGAGATGCTTGAACGTGTTAATCTAATATCTGTTAGGAATAAGAAGATCGGGGGATTTTCCGGAGGGATGAAGCAGCGCGTAGGCATTGCTCAAGCCTTGCTAGGGGATCCACAAGTCATTATCGTGGATGAACCGACCGCGGGATTGGATCCGGAAGAAAGAATTCGTTTCCGCAATCTGTTGGGCGAGCTGAGCGAGCGCAAAATCGTCCTGCTCTCCACCCATATTGTTGGTGATATCGAGAGCAGCTGCTCTCAACTTGCGATTATGCGTAAAGGTAATATCTTGTTTCAGGGATCGCAGGATGAGCTATTAGCTCAGGCAAGCCAAGCTGTTTGGACAGGAACCATCCCTGAAGCAGAGTTAGTGTTGCTACGTAATTCCCACATAGTTGTATCTGCAAGAAAGACACAGGCAGGACAAGAAGTCCGCCTCTTGTCCCCCGAACGTCCTTTCTCAGAAGCGATAGCTGTCGCACCTGGCTTAGAGGATGCCTACATGATGGTTATGGGTGGTGCTGTGGATGCGTAATCTCTGGCATTATCTCATCATTGAATGGAAGCTGTTATTCCGCGGGCCTATGTTCTGGATCGTATGTGCCTTGAGCGGTGGAATGTTTCTTTTGTTCTCATCGGAATATGATTACCATTCCAATATCGGCAAATTTGCGATGCAGCAGAGTTTATTTCTAGTGATTATATTTCTAATGGGTCCTTTAATTGCTATACACATTGCCAGAAGGGACTTTATGACGAAGAACGATCTATTGCTTGATGCTCTACCCACCCGTTATTGGCAGCTTCAGACGGCGAAGATAGCTGGGTTAGCGATCCCACTCTCCATCATCACGCTTTTGCCAGCTGCTATTTTCACGGTACATGTCTTCCAGAACGGTATTCCCTTATACATTGCTGCTAAGGGCATTGCTGTATTAGTATCCGCAATTATTCCGGTCTGCTTTTCCGTCATTATTGGATTTATAATCGCTACACTATCTCGCAAACGTTGGATATATGTGGTCGGCATTGTTGGATTTCTGGCATCAGCCTACCTATTTCAACTGTTCGTGTTCAAAGCTTTTCCACACATCTGGATGCGGCTATTTGACTTCGCTCAGATGGATACTTTCCGCTCCGAGTTGTATTCTGTGCAATGGGGTTTTACGCATGACATTACCTTTTGGCTCCATAGGCTAATTTATGCGAGTAGTGTAATTGTAGCTTACTTAGCTTATTTGCTAATCGGAATGCGCCGTCGCAAGGAAAACCAGGGCAGAAGAAAAATATATGGTTTAGCAGCATTGATGTTAACGATATCTATCGTATCGATTACGTTATATATGCAGATTTCTTTGGATCGAATGGCATTTATAAATGCGGAAAAGAGCTTCTATTACGCCACTTACGAGGAAAGCACTTATGATAATCAGGGAAAACGATTAGTGTCAGAGAAGGATCAACTTGAGTTGGATAACGCAGAGGAGTATGCAGGGCTTATCGCTGACCGTTATACTTTATCCCTCTATCCAGAGAATGGTCATCACTTGAAGGTTGAGGCTCTTGTCGAGCTATCTAATGGAACGAAGCAATCCCTCAAGAGATTTCCTATGACTTTGAAGCATTACTTCAATGTGGAGTCAGTTCGGGTAAACGGAGAGACTGCTCGTTATGAATGGGAGCTTAATCGTGATTATATTTGGGTCACGCCAGCTACGGTGTTGTCCGCAGGTGAGAGGGCGTCAATAGAAATAATATATCGTGGGAAAGTTGATGAATGGCGTTATGAGCCGAATTATGATGTTGGAGTCTATTGGAGGCAGGCGTTCGTGGACGATGAGCAACTGTACTTGCCTGGACGGGCAGGTTGGTTTCCTTTTCCCGGAATGCAACAGTTGACTCGTTATGATAAGATCTATTTCGCTTCAAGCAATGGAGGACGAAAGGGGTATTCCCATTTAATAGATGAGAACTTTGCGCTTCCTCCTGCAGAATATAACGTTAATATCATTAGCGATAAACCGCTCAAAATGCTACCCGTTGTCGGGTCGATGAATCAGACTTCTAGTCGTGATGGCTTATATCGGACAGAGCTATACGCTGAGAAGTCACCTGGCTTTACGATCCTGTCAGGTCCGATGAAGTTGATTACTTCCCGGAGTGGCGGGTATGAATTCACTATAGCTATGGACCAGTACGCAACAGTGGATAATGAGCAAAATTCAAAGGCGTCCCTTGTCAGGCTTACAGATAGAACATTACAGTTATTTAAGGAGTTATGGCCGGAGAATACCGCACATCATCAATCTCTTACACATTCCGTAACGATGATGAAGAAAGAGTATTTTCAGTCAGATCTGAACCTAAATTTCAGGGATTTAGTAACGAATGCGGATGGAATTGCTACTTTGCCGTTTGATTTTAATCTGCCTCGATACGATGAAGGTGATCAGAATTGGTGGGTAACAATGTTGTTCGAGAGCCATGTTGATGATACAAATTACGCAAGGTTTCGTTTTTATGAGCTTCTCTCATCCTATCTCGGTCAATCATTAACTGAAAAGAATGGCCAGCCCTTGATGATAGATCGCTACAATGGTCCAAACAATTCCGACTTCGAGCATTTGAATCGAATATACGAGCAATCCTCCGAGCAAGAATTTAAGCAATTCATTAAAGACTATTACAACTTCATCAGTAAGATTGAATCTGACGATGTCGATCTGATTAGACAAGAGGAGGAGTTTCTTAAAGCAAGAGCGGGTGAATCAAGGTGAACGTCTTCATGCGGAGGATGTTTTATTCCGGTAAACTAATGTTGTCTGGATATTTATACGGTGCATTCATTTTACTGTTTGGATTACTTTTTATACTCGTGAATATGGAGTCATGGGAAATCGCCCAAGCAAACGTAGCTTCTATTATTACGATACTCATGATTGGGTTGCCGCTCTTTAATATCCTTCTATTTACGAATCTGTTCGCGGAAGATATGGAGGAGCGGGCTCTCGACCTCGTTTTTACTTATCCACATAGAGCTCACTATTTGTTGTTAGAAAGAATCGTGTTTGCCTTGATCATCGCTACGATTGCATTTGGTTTGAGTCTATTAACGGCTCACTTCACATTGCTGCACTTGAGTTATGAGAATCTGTGGGAGATAACTAAGCGAGTTGTACCTGTTAATGCGTACTTGTCTGGTCTATCTCTGTTGTTAAGTCTGATAGGCAGGAACGTTCTGATTGGACTGGGTGCGGGAATCAGTTACTGGTTGTTGGAGTTGATGACAATGGGGAAATGGACTCGCGCCTTACATCTCTTCCAAGGGATTTGGCCCACGCAGGCGGTAACCTTGGACAACAATGGTTTGTTCTTATTGTTTGGATCTATGGGGTGGCTGGCAGGTAGCATCATCTTGTTTACCGTTGGCAAAAGAAGGATGATTAGCAATCTACTCTAGAGGGGAGCTGTCGTATTGACGGATGAACAATTGTTGATTCAATTGAAGGACGTTAATCCGGCAGCGCTGGAGACGTTAATCTATCGCTATCATGCCCCGATATACGCTTATATCTCGAGGCTAGTGCGGAATCCGCATATCGCGGAGGACCTTACCCAAGAGTGCTTCACGCGGATTTGTCTCGCTGTAAGAGACGGGCGTTTGCCCGTCTCAATTCGCCCATGGATCTATCGGATTGCCACGAATTTGTGCAAAGATTTGTGGAAGAAAGCTTCTCATCGCAATGAAGTTCCTACGGATGAGCAAGAGTTATCGACTAAGCCAGATCGCGATACGGTGTCTTCCATCTTGATTCGTCAATGGGAACGGGAGGAAGTGATCTCGGCCCTTGCTCAGTTAAGTGAGGATAGCCGACAAATTGTGGTGCTGCGATATTATCAGGATTTGAAGCTACAAGAAATTTCGGAAATTGTTGATATGCCCTTAAGTACAGTCAAATCTAAGCTCTATCAAGCGTTGAGGAAGATGGCGCGAATACTTGAAGAGAAGGAGGTAGCCCGCAGTGGATGAGAAGCTAAGGAAGATCCTAAATGAATTAGCAGACGAAGATCGCGAAGGGAGCGACGATGAGGGATCAACCACATCACAATCGTTCATCCGCCTGGGTGAGTTGATGCCTCGTTTTACAGCGCCTGAACCGACTTCGCTACACACGACTGCTCTTATCGATAAGCTCCTCCCTTTGCTGGATAATAAGCATGTCGATGTGGAGCAGGGAGTTAACGCTCGGACACCTCGATTTGCCGAAGTCATGGATCGCGAAGGAAGAGGACACTCCGGCACAACGGTTAGTCGATTATTTCGATTGATGATGCCCCAACTACTAATTCTATCCCCTTGGTTCTGGGTAGGCTCCCTGCTTGCCGTGGGAATTAGCCTTATGCTGATGTTGAGTCCGCAACAACCATTCGGCTTCGCAGGCTCCACGAATCCCATCGTGCTGATGGCTCCGTTATTGTCATTGCTCGGCATTTCTTATTCCTGTAGGTCTTATGGAACGCCGATGTTTGAATTGGAGATGTCATTTCCACTCACTCCTTCACAATGGTTAACGGGGAAAATAGCGATGATCCTATGTTGCTACTTGATTTTGTTTGCGCTGGCTAGTGGGGTTCTCGCTTGGAATGAGGGCATCGCGATCATTCCGTTTACAATCAGTTGGCTTATCCCGTTGTGCCTCTATAGCTTATTAACGCTCGCTTTGATGCTTCGATTCGGGACGCTGACAGCGACCTTTACTATGGTTGGTTTCTGGCTAATGCAATTTATCTTTGGCGAGGGAATGGGCGCTTTCTATTTCCTAGGAGACACTAGTTTCGAGCAGTGGTTATCCAGCAAAGTGGTGGGGGCAATCGTAAGTGTGGTTGTGGCCGCGTATGTGATCTTTCGTTTGCGCCGGGATCAAGGAATAGCCGTATCGGCGACCCAGACAGAGAGTTGGCGAATATGATTCATCTCAAGCTAGATGACGTTACTTATAAGTATCCACATGAAGGGGCTCGCACTGTCCGGATCGCAGACTTAACACTTACACCTGGACTTTACTATCTATATGGAGCCAATGGAAGCGGAAAGACTATGTTACTAAAGGGTTTGGCAGGCTTACTTACTCCAGCGAAAGGCATTGTTAAATTGCACAGAGGAAATCAAGCCTTAGACGTAGCACAATATAAATGGCATATGGGTTATTGTCCACAGGAATATGCTTTATTAGAGAGTTTAACGGTGTATGCATATTTGAAGTATATTGCAAAGATGCGCTTTATTCCCAATCAACTTATCCCCTCCAGAATCGATGAGCTGTTGGATACTTTTCAGTTAAAGAGCATGGCGAGACAGAAGATAGACAGCTTATCCATTGGCCAGAAAAAACGAATACTATTACTGCAAGCATTGCTTGCAGATCCAGATTTGCTGCTGCTGGATGAACCGCTCGCCCATACGGATTTGCATGAATACAATATGCTTAGCCGGTTGCTTGCTAGCGAGGAAGGTGAGCGCATTATCATTGCCTCAGACCATCCTATAAGCCGGCAAATGGATATCTCTTGCCGAATTCTTTTTATATCCGAAGGACAGTTAAAAGGTCCTTATGATTCCGAACAATTGAAAGCTTCATTGGACAATCGGATTGTCACCTGCAGGATCCCTACTACCCGCTGGCGTGAGCAGTTGGAGAAAATGAGCCGAGTGTGTTCCATATTGTCGTTAAAGCATGGTCCAGAAGAGGTAATCTTTCGGGTCTATTTGCACGCCGGAAAGACTAGTGGAAGTGTCCCGTTTCTTGCTAATGTTGAAATTACGACGATGGAGGATGTTTATCTTTGTTTTCAAATTCCATCGGTAAGGGACAATATGTTACGATGATGGCATCGGCTGTAATACCGAATTATGGAATGAAGGCAGGGAATTAGCATGCTTGCACGTTATGCAACAGTAAGACAATATGGCTCACAAGAAATTGTCATTAAAAAATCACGCTTTATCGGGCACGCGAAGCCTGTGGAGTCCGATGAAGAAGCGGTTGCTTTCATAGAGGAATTAAAGAAGAAGTATTGGGATGCCACACACAACTGTTCTGCCTACATGGTCGGAGAACGGGATCAATTCCAGAAAGCACTGGATGATGGAGAACCGAGCGGTACTGCGGGTAAACCGATCCTGGAAGTGATCAAGAACCGTGGTTTGAAAAATGTCGTTGTCGTCGTGACCCGTTATTTCGGCGGAATTATGTTAGGTGCAGGCGGGTTAGTACGTGCCTATACGGATGGAGCTGTGGCTGGTCTCGATGCTGCTGAACCGATTGTGAAGGTGTTGCATCGGGAAGTTATCGTGGATGTAGACTATACATGGTACGGCAAACTAGAAAATGAGCTACGGGGAAGAGGATTCAGGGTCGGTGAGGTTTCGTTCACGGATCGGGTGCTGGTGAGATGTCTTCCAGAAGCCGGAGAGGCGGAGCGGTTCCAAGCTTGGATTACGGATGTTACGCAAGGACAGGCAATCCTTTCGCTTGGCTCCGAGCAATATTTTATTGAAGGAGAATAGTTTAATAATCTGCAATAGGGACACTTCACCATCCATAAGCTTTTCGAATAGGTTACATTAGATTTTGTAATAAAAAGGCGATTGTACCGTAGCTTTTTCATTGACGGGGGATGCCTTTTTCTGTTAAAGTGATAATACCAACTAAGTTAATAGGAATTATATTATATAGCTCTCAAGCTTCGGGAGGTACACGTCAACGTGAGTTCCATGCTACAGGGTCGCTGGTGGAGTTGGGGATTTCGCAGCGCCGTCATGCTTTATTTTGTTGTATTAATTATATTTCCTATTTTCGGTATTTATGGGCAATCCTTATCCTCGGGTTGGTCTGCTTTCGCAGATAATATTACGGAGCCATTAGCCTGGAAAGCTGTACTATTGACGATCAAGTTAGCTCTTATTACAACGATTATTAATGCACTGGTTGGAACGATGTCGGCTTGGGTGTTAATCCGTTATCGATTTCCAGGACGACGTCTGTTGAACAGCTTAGTAGATTTGCCGTTTGCTCTCCCGACAGCAGTAGTCGGTCTCATGATTTTGTTGCTCTTGGGTCCTCACAGCTTAGTGGGGGAATGGGCTGAGAAGCTCGGTTTCACCATTTTGTTTCATCAGCCTGCAATTATTATTGCAATGGTGTTCGTGACGTTTCCGTTTGTTATCCGTGCGGTTCAACCTCTATTGGAGGAAATGGAAACTTCAGATGAGGAAGCAGCCTATACATTAGGCGCATCTAGAGCGACAACCTTCTGGCGAGTGATTCTGCCGAATATGCTTCCGGGTATATTGAGCGGAGCGATGCTAGCCTTCTCCAGGGCTCTAGCCGAATTTGGAGCAGTCGTGCTTGTAGCGGGTAATATCCCGGGTAAAACCTTGATTGCATCTGTTTATATTTTCGGTGAAATCGAGAGTGACAATACCTTAGGTGCCACCGCAGTCAGTGTTATGCTGCTGACGATCTCCTTCCTAATCTTATGGACGGTTAATTACGTGCAGATGAGGAGGAAGAACGGATGAGACGCTTATGGATTGGTTTAACCGTTGTATTATTCGGTTTATTGCTCATCGTGCCAGTAGTACGAATTATTATGGGGGCTTTTAATGAGGGCTGGCGTGGATTTTCGGATGGATTGTCAAGACCTGAAACCCTTCATGCCTTATTCGTGACAAGTATGATTGTCGTGATCGTTACCGTTGTGAATACAGTATTCGGAGTCATGATGTCTCTCTATTTAGTAAGGGCAACTTGGCTCGGGAAACGCATTAAACAATTACTCAACAGCATCGTGGATTTGCCCTTCGCGGTATCACCCGTTATTGGCGGATTAATGATTGTACTGCTGCTTGGACCAGAAACAGCGCTTGGCGCTTTGTTCAACAGTGCAGGAGTTGATATCGTATATGCTATACCAGGTATGATTATCGCGACTTTATTCGTAACTTTTCCTTTAATTGTCCGCGAGGTCATGCCCGTGCTTCAAGAAATCGGAAATGCGCAGGAAGAAGCGGCATCCACACTAGGTGCAAGTGCTTGGACGACTTTCTGGCGAGTGACATGGCCTTCCATCCAATGGAGTGTCGTTTACGGAGTCGTACTTACGGTTGCTCGGTCTCTTGGTGAATTCGGCGCCGTACTTGTTGTATCCGGTAATATTTTATTCAAAACACAGACGGCGACGACTCTCGTCTATCAAGATGTCGAGAACTTTAATCTGACCGCCGCTAATTCTATTGCCTTAGTTCTCGCAGCAGGATCGGTAACATTACTGCTGTTCATGGAATGGGCTAAATCGAGAAGGGAAGTGCACTGAGATGCATATCGAGGTCAGCGGATTATATAAGAAATTCGGAGATTTTCAAGCAGTCACGGACGTTAACTTCGAGATTGAGAAAGGCCAATTGATCGGCTTGCTTGGTCCAAGTGGTGGTGGTAAAACATCGATTCTTCGCATGCTTGCAGGCCTGGAATCCGTTGACAAGGGAGATATTGTATTTCATGGCAAGCGTGTCAATGATCTTCCTCCACAGGAGAGAGGCATTGGCTTCGTATTCCAGAACTATGCTTTGTTCAAGCACATGACAGTCGAGGGCAATATTGCGTTCGGACTGGAAGTTAAGAAGTGGTCGAAAGCAAAGATTAAAGACCGTGTAGCTGAGTTAGTCGAATTGACGGGCTTATCCGGCTTCGAGAAGCGTTATCCGCATCAGTTATCGGGTGGGCAACGTCAACGTGTGGCTTTCGCTCGTGCCTTAGCTCCAGAGCCACAGCTGCTGTTGCTCGATGAGCCGTTCGCTGCGATTGATGCGAAGATTCGCCATGAGCTGCGGTCTTGGTTGCGTGATATGATCGACCGCTTGGGGATCACATCTATCTTCGTTACGCACGATCAGGACGAAGCGATCGAGGTAGCCGATCAAATCATGATCATTAACAAAGGGCGCCTAGAGCAAAAAGGCACACCGTGGGAAATTTATAAAAACCCGCAATCTCCTTTCGTTGCGGAGTTTATCGGGGAATCTACAATTGTAGAAGATGCTTCATCCTTGCGGGGATTCGGCAATGCTTCTGATTGGCCGGGAACGAAAGCCCTAATACGGCCGGAATACGTGGAAGTGGGCAAACCGTCTGATTTCAAGCTGCTGTCAGCTACAGAATCTGGTCGCGTTCGTCATGTCCATTTTCGCGGAAGCGAGTGGCTGGTCGAGGTCGAAGTGGGATCAACTCGCCTCGTGACTTATCGATCGCTAGAGAAGGAAATTGTTCATCCAGGTGACGAGGTTCAAGTGCTTATCCATCGCGCCTATTTGTTTAATAATAACGATAGCTGGATCATGGAAAACAAGCTGAAGGAAGATCCGATGCCCGTTCATATTTAACGTAATGACAGGTCGGGAGCCTTCGTGGGCACCGTGGGAGGAAAGCAATGAAGACGGGAAACCGTATATTAATAGGTGGATTCAGAAAAATCGGAATATCCGGATTATTGATCGTCTTATTGCTAACGATCCTGATGACGGGCTGTAGTCGTGCGAATCAGCCGCTTAGTGGCTCGAATACAACGACAACAGGAGATATCACGCTCGTCTTAGGCGCGTATTCCGTTGCAAAAGATGCACTGCAGGAAATTTTGCCCGCCTTTCAAGCAGAATGGAAAGCAAAATCAGGTCAGGACGTTACTTTCCAGGAATCCTATGAGGCTTCGGGTACACAAGCGCGGTCAATCATTGGAGGCTTTGAAGCGGATGTAACGGTACTCGCACTAGAAGGTGATATTGAGAAGCTTGTAAAAGCGAATCTCGTTTCTCCGGATTGGAATAAGAGCTCTTATAAGGGCATGGTGACGCGCTCGATTGTTGTGCTTGGCACGAGGGCGGGCAATCCTCTCGGCATTAAGGATTTTGAAGATTTAACGAAGCCAGGCGTTAAGGTGCTCTATCCGAATCCGAAAACCTCTGGCGGAGCGCAATGGGACATCAATGCGATATATGGAGCCGGCTTGAGAAAGTCAGAGCTCGTAACAGGAGTGAAGGATCCAGCGGCCGCTAAGAGGTTTCTGGAGGATGTTCACCACAATATCGAATCGATGGATAAGAGCGGACGTGCTTCTATGGCAGCCTTTGAATATGGGGTTGGTGACGTCATCGTTACCTACGAGAATGAGCTACTAGCAAGGATTGCGAAGGGTGTTCAATATGATATTGTCGTACCTACGAGCACCATATTGATTGAGAATCCTACTGCGGTCGTTGATCGGAATGCGGACCGTCATGGCGTTCGTGAAGTAGCGGATGCTTTCGTACAATACTTATACTCTGATACTGCTCAGAAGCTCTTTGCCAAGCATGGCTTCCGTCCCGTTCAGGATGAACTTGCAGCTCAGATGCAAGATAGTTTTCCGCAACCAGCCGATCTGTTCACCATCGATTATCTTGGGGGTTGGGATGAGGTTCGCGAATCGCTATACTCTAAGCGGGGAATCTGGTATCAAGTGCTGGCAGATCGATAGAAAGTCATGATTTTGATTGGTAAAAAACAGCTGTTGCGGGAATGCTATACACCGCGGAGCTGTTTTTTTTGTTATACTTATAGGACAGCCAATAGGGAGGACTGACATTGTTAAAACCAACGAGCGTTCGAGTTATGCAATTTATTCTTTATTTCAAAATTATTATGTTTGTAATGGGAGCAGTATCCTTATTTAATGCGGATCTAAGTGATGTTTCGAGTAATAACTTAACGAGTATGATCTTATTTTTAGCCCTATCCTTCTTATCGATGATTCTATTGGTTATTCTGATTAATAAAAGGAAGCTAGTCTTATCCATACTTATTGCTTTTCTTGTTTTGTTTTTATCTTTGATATTTAACCAATTGCAAGTCGTGTTATCGTTTGTTTTAATCTTAATGTTCTTCTTAAAATCAACGCGTAGTTATTTCCGTGGTGAGAATACTCAGCCAGCTCGAGTTAGCGGTAGACAATCGGAAGTCGTGGACATTGAAGGCGAAGAAGTACAAGCAAAAGTTGAGGATGGTTCCGAGGAAGCACCTGCGAAGTCGACGTTGAGGCTGAAGAAGGACTCTGAAGTGACTATACGTGAAGCGACACCTGATGATGCCGATACGATTTACACTTTGATGATGATCGCTTTCGAGGAATACAGATCAGCGATTCCGCCATCCAGTGCCTTAGAGGAATCTGAAGAATCGATATTGACGGCACTTCAAGAACAAAGCGAATCTGCAGCTATTTTGTATGAGGATGATACTGCAGTTGCGATGGTTCGGTTTAAGTACGTAGGCGAATCGATTTATTTCTACCGCTTGTCCGTTGTTCCTAGCAAACGTCGCAGAGGGTATGCGAAACGATTAGTGAAATGGATTGAGAAGCAAGGGATTTCCAAAGCCCTTAACAGTAGCGTATGTAGAGTAAGACAATCCGTTCAGAACAATCTGGTCTTGTATCAGGATATGGGCTACGAGGTTGTTGACCAGGAGCTCATCGTTCGTCCTGCGGGAACGATTAAGACGCTTACGATGGAGAAGAAGCTTGGGGTATAGATTGCTTTTTGTTTAGCAAAATATAATGATTAGAGCCGGCTTACCTGATCTTATGATCGGGTGAGCCGGCTTTTAATTTGTATTTATCATATTATTCGGACTTCAGTTAAACCGACTTAAAAACGGCCAACTGCAACAAATACCGTTAAAGCGATTAATAGGATATTCATGCCAATCGCTTGATACTCTTTTCTTCTAGCATGGAACACAGCTGCAAAAAACATGATCACGGCTAGTCCTACAGCTGCTATCGGTGTCAGTTCGGGTACGATTTCCGTAGCGTAAGGCACAATAAGGCCAATTCCTCCGAGAAGCTCCGATGCTCCTATAAATAAAACCAAACCTTTCGAATATTCCTTTACCCAAGGCATTCCTGCTTTGGCTTTCTCATATTGAAATGTTTTCATTGCGCCAAACATCATAAAAGCCAATCCTAAAATAATTTGGACGATCCAGAGAGCGATATTCACGTTTTATTTCCTCCTTGAGGTAGTTTAAGTCATAGATGTATAATAAGTTCTAGGGTTTCATATTAGAAGTAGGAACTTTAATTAAACATAGTATACAAAAAGATACCATAGAAAAAGTAAAGAAGGAGAACGATCAAATGCCCGATGAATGCAAAGTTGAGACAGCTTTAGAAATTTTAGTCGGCAAGTGGAAGCCCGTCATTTTGTTCCAGCTTTTCTCGAAGGGTACTATGAGATTCAGTGAACTTCAAAAAGCACTGCCGGTCATCACCAAAAAAATGCTTACCGCTCAATTACGGGAGTTGGAGTACAATGATATCGTTCATCGTGAAATCTATTTACAAATCCCTCCCAAAGTTGAGTATTCCATTACAGAATACGGTATGCGTATGACTCCTTTATTACAGGCCATGAATGATTGGGGAATGTCACATGTTAAGCATTTAAATGAATTATACGGTGAGGATAGATCTGTCGAACCGTTAGTAACTAAAAGTGAACTCATATGAACCTACGAAACGTTGGCATATTTGCTCATGTGGATGCGGGTAAAACAACGACAACGGAACAGATTTTATTCCGCAGCGGGCGAATACGTTCTCTTGGCAGTGTGGACGATGGGACAGCGCAGACAGATTGGTTGGAGGTTGAACGTTCTCGAGGCATTTCTGTTCGATCAGCGGTTACGCGATTTCATTGGAAGGGCGTTCAAGTGAATGTAGTTGATACGCCTGGCCACGTCGATTTTCTCTCTGAGGTCGAAAGGTCGCTTAGGGTGATGGACGGCGCGGTGTTAATTATTTCTGCTGTTGAAGGTGTACAAGCCCAGACAGAGGTGATCTGGCAAGCATTAAGAGAGTTGTGTATACCAACACTTATTTATATGAACAAGCTGGATCGAATCGGTGCCGATCCTACGAGAGTTATCGGTGAGATTCATAGATTGCTGTCTATTGCCGCTATCCCCATTCAAGCCGTTGACGGAATCGAAGGGGAGTTTGTAGGAACCGAAGATCTATTAAACATAATTGACGTTGAAAAGGTAGCGGATTTGTCGGTATCGTCTTCGGGCGCTCGGAAGAACCTTGTGGAGAAAATCGCCGAGCAGGATGATGCTCTTCTTGAACGCTACTTTGAGCAAGGACCACATCTAACGGATGCGGAATTGCTCCCTATTTTTACGACGAGTATTCGGGACTCTAAATTGTTTCCAGTGTTATTCGGAGCATCAAATCGAGGAATAGGTATAGATCAGTTAATGAATGCCATCGTATCCTTACTGCCATCGCCTAGTGGAAATGAGAACGCACCTTTGTCGGGTGTTGTATTTAAGTTGGATAAAGATCCGATCATGGGGCGATTGGCATACGTTCGGCTGTATGAAGGAACGCTGCGCAATCGGGACACGGTACATAATCATAAGCTTGATATCGACGAGAAGGTCACACAAATCCGTAAGGTGGATGGGCAACGGAGCGAAGACATCGGAATTCTGAAAGCTGGAGATATTGCTGTTGTATGTGGATGGAGTCGGGTAAGGATTGGTGATATTGTCGGTGACAGCGAGGGAGTTCCAAGTGAAAAACGACTTGCCGAGCCATTGTTGACGGTCCAGGTGCATTGGCGCAATGAAGCAGAATATCCAGTGGTCGTTGCGGCATTTCATGAGTTGGCGGATGAAGATCCGCACTTAGACGTGCAATGGCTACAAGAGGACAGGGAGCTACATCTCAGGGTGATGGGGCCGATTCAGATAGAAGTGCTTGCTTATATGTTGATGAGCAGATATGGTCTGACGGTTAATTTTGGTGCTCCTTCCGTCATCTATAAGGAGACACCAGAACAGAGTGGGGAAGGATTCGTCGCCTATACGATGCCGAAGCCATGCTGGGCGATATTAAGGTTCCTTATTGAGCCGGGAGTGCGGGGAAGCGGGTTAGTTTACCAATCAATCGTTAGGACTGAAAGCCTGCTCGATCGCTATCAGAAAGAAGTAGCAAGACGAGTGCCGGAAGCCCTGGAACAAGGGCTGCGTGGTTGGCCAGTAACAGACTTGAAGGTGACGTTAATTGAAGGGGAGCATCATGTCTGGCATACCCATCCATTGGACTTTGTCGTCGCAACGCCAATGGGAATCATGGACGGATTAGCTAAAATGGGAACAAAGCTACTCGAACCGATGCTCAAGTTTCGCTTATCTACACCCGAGGAATTTGGCGGTAAGCTGATGAGCGAGCTTGTGGTGATGCGAGGAGAATTTGATACCCCTCATGTACACCTTGGACGGATGGAGATCGAGGGGAGACTACCTGTTGCCACCTCTCTTGAATTTCCGGCACGGCTGGGTTCCATGACGAAAGGGCGAGGCACACTAACCACCTTCTTCGACGGTTATGAACTATGCCCACCAGATGTGAACGCAGAGAGGACAAGACGCGGAGTGAATCCGCTAGATACCTCTAAGTATATTCTGGCTACACGTAATGCGTTGTCTAATTAAAATAGGCTGTATCCGAAGGGAATGAATCACTTTGGATACAGCCTATTGTGCACTTGGCCAAATAACGTAAACGACCAAGGCTTTATTAAGGATTAGCCGGAAGCTTAATCGATTGGATTAACGAAGGAAGCTCTTTAGTCAAATAGTTCTGATAAGCCTGGTTAATGAGGGTGGGAAGAAGCTCACTCTTGACTTGTTCAAGGGTAGGAATAACTCGCGATTCAACCTTCATGACATGGTAGCCATAGCTAGTTTGGACTGGGTCACTAATCTGGTTTAATGGAAGCTCAACTCCGGCTTTCTTGAACGGCTCTACGAATTGTGTCAATTGAGCATCCGCATACAAGCCTCCGGCATCCTTGGAGCCGGGATCATCAGAATACTCTTTGGCTAGCACGGCGAAGTCCCCACCTGCCTTAAGCTTGGCTTGAACCTCTTTAGCTCTTGCTAGAGCTTCTTGCTCCGTGCGAATAGACTTACCTGTCCCATTATCCGTCGTGGCGATCAAGATATGACGAACACTCGCGGTTACAAAAGCAGCAGAGTCCGCTTTACGCTGATTATCATACTCCGCTTGCAGCGTTTTGCTGTCAATCATGCTTTCTAATGCTTTGCTCGCCAGAAACTGCTGCTTAATGAACTGTTTGAGCTGATTATCGGAAAGAGAGGCTTTCTTCAGCTGGCTTGCTAACTCATCAGCGGAGCCAAAATAGGACGTCATTTGTAGCAGAGCGCTCGCCACTTCTTTATCTGCTTCCTTCGCTAAGGCTACTTCTTTCTTCGCTGCAAGCAGCTTGATGGCGATCAATTGTTTAACCACCGCTTGTTTATCCGTAGATGCGGTTTGTCCGAAGTAGAAGGAGCTCGCCGCCACGAAGACGTTTAGCTCGTCCAGCGTGATCGTCCCCCCTTTGTAAACGGCTATCCCAGATGTCCCAATGGACACAGTTCCGGACTTGCTATCGAATGACACAGGTTTTCCGATCGCTCCGGCGACGGATTTAACGGGCACGTATACCGTGTCTTTGTAAACGATGCCGGTTGCATTCGCGCTAGGTTTATTAGTGCCGTCGAGCTTGAACTTCAAATCTTGAAATAATACGTTAATCGTTTTACTGTTTGCGGCGTAAGCCATTGAGCCAGTAATCATGGAACCTAGCAATATGCCTACGACTAAGCCTTTCACCTTGTCTTTCATAACATTCATCCTCACTTTGGTAAATTAAGAGAATAACTACTTCTACCATTGTGCCTTGACGATACGTGGTAAATCAATAGTAAATTATAAAGAGATCAAAGATAATTGATTAGGATGCGGTGAAATCCGAGGGGGACGCAAGATCAGGAGGTTTACTTCCTCGGGATGAGTATAGTAGAATCGGGTTACATTTTATGGATTCACAGATGTGCTACCATCAGCAGGGGAAGTGAGCAACTTGTATAGTCTTCTAATCGTAGATGATGAGATTTATGCGGTTAACGGAATTAAATCGGGATTAGATTGGTCCATCATGGGTTTTACTTCAGTATACGAGGCGTATGATAGGGCAATGGCTCAAGACATCATAAGCTCCACTCCGATAGATGTGATGATTTGCGATATCGAGATGCCTGGCAGCAGTGGATTGGACTTGCTGGAATGGATCAATGAGCAAGGCTTTTCTATTGAAACGGTTTTTCTGACTTGCCACTCTAATTTTTCATATGTGCAGAGAGCGTTACAGTTAGGAAGCTTAAACTATCTGATCAAGCCTGTTGAATTCATACAGTTAGAAGGCATTGTCCTGAAAGCGCTTAATAATATTGCAAGGGAAAATGAAGTGAACTACACACAGAAGGAGTATCATAAATATCTGCAGCTGTGGGAGATTCAGAAGCCTCTCTTGGTAGAACGGTTCTGGCAGGAGCTGCTAGATCAAAGAAATTCCTTCACGGAAAGCTGGATTAATCGCGAGCTTGCGCAATACGAAAAGGAGTTATCAAGTGATTCCCGGGTATTCCCGATTCTGATTAGTATAGAAAAATGGCTTAAAGAGATAAGCACTAAAGATGAAGAAGTTATGGAATACGCATTGCGAAACGCTGCCGAAGAAATCATTCTTGGACAAAATCCTGGGGTCGTTTTTCAAGATCGGGACGGAATGATCGTGATTGTGTTCTATGAAGGCAGCATTCTACCGATTCAAGAGAGAATAAGAAGGTGCGAATTGTACGTAGATTCTTGCACGCGATATTTTTTTAGCACGGTCACTTGTTATTTGGGAAAAGAGATCGAGATACGTAACTTGCAAACGATGCACCGAGCATTGCAATTCACGGAACAAAATAATGTCCGACGAACGCCCAAGGTTATATGTTATCTGGATGACACTGCAGATCAATCGGGTCCTACTCACTTACTTCCTGATTTCTTTATGTGGGCAGAGTTACTTGAGCAAGGAAGAGTGGAACAGTTACGTGTCGTTATGGTCGAATCCTTTGCACGTATGGAAGATGAGAAGAGCCTAAGAATGGCTACCTTGCATGCTTTTTTCCACGGGATGCTGCAAATGATGCACTATCTCTTACACAAGAAAGGAATGTTCGCCCCTCTGCAGCAAGGAGAGATGTTGTTAGAGAAGGAAATGGCCACGCGCTCGGTTAGAGGGCTACAAGCATGGGCAGAACAAGCTTTGGAACAATTTGCAGAGGCGCTCCATTCCGGGCAAGAAGATTATTCCTTAATAGATAAAGCCAAACAATATATAAGCGAGCATCTGAGGGAAGATGTGAGTAGGGAGCAGATTGCCGATCATGTTTTTCTAAATCCGGGATACCTATCAAGGCTTTTCAAGAAAGAAACAGGGGAGTCGTTGTCGGATTACATTTTGCGGGAACGGATGGTATTAGCTAAGAGTGCGTTGGCCTATTCAGATGAGCCGATCAGCAAGGTGGCTCGGTCGTTAGGGTATAACAGCCTTTCTTATTTCGGTAAAATGTTTAAGAGGATTTATCAGTTGAGTCCACAGGATTACCGCAGAAATGGGAATGAAACAGAGAGGTCTGGGCTATGAGCAAGTATCGTTCGCTCAGATTTAAGCTGATTATAGGCTTCGTCTCCGTGACCGTTCCGCTGATCCTATTTCTCGTGTATAGCAACTGGTATGCAATGAATGTCGTCCGTACCCAAGTCGCCGAATCCCAGCAAAGCCTCCTGAAAATGTATACGAATGAAATGGATGGCATTCTCACCCAAGTAGATAACTACTTGCTTAGCTCGGCTTTTCAGCATGCCGGCATTACTTCGTTGACGCTCAATGATCCCGAGAGTGACGAATACACCATGACGAGGATCCAAGTGTTGAATCAGCTAAACGCGGACCTGGTTAACTATAAATGGGTAAGTATGCTGTTTGTTTATTCATCTCGGAATGGGGATTTAATGTCTTCCGAGCATAATCGAGCCTTATCTAAACAAATCAAAGATGAGCTCGCAGTAAGGATGACATCGATCAAGCCTAATGCTGCGGTACTTAAAGAATGGAGCACAGTGCGGATTAACGGGGAGGCTTGGCTGCTAAGGCTAGAAAAAAACGACTTTAATGTGTACACCGGGGCTCTGATCAGTGTGAAAACATTAATGGATCCGATTCAGAACGTAAACTTAGCGGGAGCCGGACAAGCGTTGTTAATGTCCAATTCGGGAGAACTGTTGAGCCAGGGCGCAAGTTTCCCTCACTCCATTGCAGAACGTATTCGCCTCATGGGCAATACGGATAAGCAATATGAGACATTAACGATTGATCAGAATAAGATGCTCGTCGTCACGAATGCTTCACAGCAGTCTGACACCAATCTGATTGTTATGATCTCGGAGAAGCAGTTGCTTCAGCGTCTGGTTTACTATCAGCGGATCATCAATATGACGCCGTTCGCTGCGATACTTTTATTGCTGATTTTCCTGTTTTTTCTGAGGGGAATTATTTTGAAGCCGATTCACCAGTTGATTAGAGGGATGAAACGGATTAAAGATGGGGATTTGACGTATCGCCTTGAACACTTCACTTCTCAGGAATTCGAGCATATTACGAACAATTTTAATGAAATGGCTTCCGAGATCAGCGATTTGAAAATTAACGTGTACGAGGAACAGCTCAGATTGAACAAATCGGAGATCAAACAGCTGCAGTTACAAATTCACCCTCACTTTCTGCTTAATTCGCTGAATGTCGTATTTAACCTTATGGAATCCCGCGAAATTAAGCTAGCTCAGCAAATGGTCAGATACATTATGAATTATTTCCGGTTCGTGACCCGAACGGCGGTTCCTCTTGTCAGAATGGAGGAAGAGATCGAGCATATCGTCACCTATTTGCAAATCCAGAAGATGAGATTTCCGAAGTTTCTGGAATACCAAGTGGAAGTGGAGGATGCTCTTAAATCGGTGCTGCTACCGCCAGTATTGTTTCAGCCTTTCGTCGAAAATGCGATCATTCATGGATTCCTTATTCGAAATCAAACGTTTCTTATCCGAATAGCCGTGGAGAAAGATCCGGATGATCCTTCGCGCAGTATTCTCATTACAATATCGGATAACGGGACAGGCTTCAGTGAAGAGCAGTTGAGCTTATTGCTCAAACTCGGTCATTCCCGTCAAGCTCATGATCATGAGCATTTGGGCATCGGCAATGTTTATGAGCGCTTGCGGCTGAATTATGGAGAGCGGGCAAGTCTGAGGTTCGCAAATGCTCTCGAGGGGGGAGCGAAAGTCATATTGCGTCTTCCGCTTCAAATCGAATAGCGATTTATTAGGAGAGGCTCCCTTATCGGGGCCTCTTTTTGATGTTGTAACAAAAGTGGTAGCGGAGGTGACAATTGTTCTACCTCCTCTGAATTATGATGGGTTCACAGAGAAAACGGGAGTGTGAGCCTTGGATGCCCAGAACGTTCGTCAAACACAGGTCCCTATGGATTATGGTTTTACCGGGACTGTTATATCTACTAGTCAATAACTACCTGCCGATGTTTGGAACGATTATTGCTTTCAAAGATTTCAACTATTCCAAAGGGCTGTGGCAAAGCTCTTGGGTAGGCTTTAAGAACTTTGAGTTTCTATTTGAGACTCGGGATGCTTATGTCATTACGAGAAACACACTGCTTTATAATGTGGTATTCATTGTGTTTAACCTTGTACTTGCCCTTATGGTCGCTTTATTGCTTAACGAAATCAGAAAAAGGTACCTGCAAAGCATCTATCAAAGCATTATTTTACTGCCCTACTTAATCTCTTTCAGCATTGTAGGTTATCTGGTTTATAGCTTTCTGAGCATGGAATATGGCTTTATTAATACGGTCGTTCTACAAAAGTTGGGGCTACCACCCATCTCTTGGTATATGGAAGCGAAGTACTGGCCGTATATTCTCGTGTTAGTGAACGCGTGGAAGTACATTGGGTACTCCAGCATCATCTATTTGGCGGCCATTGCCGGAATTAATAATGAATACTATGAGGCAGCGCGGATCGACGGTGCCAATCGCTTGAAACAGATGACCAAGATTACATTACCGTTAATCAGACCGGTTATCATCGTCATGACGCTTCTACTAGTCGGTCGGATCTTCTACGCAGACTTCGGTTTGTTCTACCAAGTGACAATGAACACGGGTATTCTTCTTCCGACTACGAATGTCATTGACACATACGTGTATAGAGCATTGATTCAAACGGGAGATGTAGGGATGTCGTCTGCCGCGGGATTATTCCAATCGGTCGTAGGTTTTATTCTCGTATTGTCCGTAAACCAGCTGGTTCGGAAGTTCGATAAAGAGAACGCCTTATTCTAGAAATTCTGTAAGGAGAGAGTCCAATGAATGCAAAATTAAATGCGGTGACGCCATTGCCACCAGCGAGTCATACACGTATCCGAGAAAATTCATTGGTTGCGCAAATTCTGATCCATTGCTTCTTCGTGCTAGCCTGCGCGGCATGCCTTATCCCGCTAATCCTAGTCGCTATCGTATCTTTTTCGGATGAACAATCCATCCTGGCAAATGGTTATTCCTTTTTCCCTGATAAGTTCAGCTTGGATGCTTACCGGTATTTGTTGGGCGATTCTCAGAGGCTAATTCATGCCTACGGAATCAGTATTCTTGTAACCGTGGTCGGTACCTTGACGAGCCTCCTGATCACTTCATTGCTTGCCTACCCGCTTTCACGTAAAGATTTTCCGCAACGAAATCTACTCGCGTTCTTCGTCTTTTTCACCATCCTCTTTAATGGAGGCTTGGTTCCCTGGTATCTGGTATATACGAATCTGTTCCATATCAAAGATACGATATTGGCGTTATTAGTCCCAAATCTGCTCATGAGCGGCTTTTACATTCTCATTATGAGAACCTTCTTCTCGAACTCGATTCCAGGCTCTATCATCGAATCCGCACAAATCGACGGAGCAGGCGAGTGGAGAACATTTTTCCGGCTAGTGTTGCCTTTATCGCTCCCAGTTCTAGCGACTATCGGTCTCTTTACAACCTTGGGCTACTGGAATGATTGGTTCAATAGCCTGGTGTTCATCTATGACAATCGATTAATTTCCTTGCAATATTTAATGACCAAGACGTTGCTTAGCATTCAGTTTCTGCAGAGCAATACGCAGAATTCGAACACAGGGAAGCTTCTTTCGGAGATGCCGACAGAAACGGTTCGTATGGCAATGGCGATTATAGGCATAGGTCCTATCGTTATGGCTTACCCGTTTTTTCAGAAATATTTGGTTAAAGGATTGACTGTCGGGGCAGTGAAGGGCTAAAATCAAAACACTTATTTGGAGGGGTCAACATGTCAGCAGCAAAAAAGAGAATCGTTAGTATTATGGCTTTTGCTTTGAGTACTAGCATCGTAGTTGCAGGGTGTGGAAATAACAACGCGGCATCAACAGCAGAGAGTAGCGCTAAGGCAAGCCAGCCAGCCACAACCGTGGAGAGCGCCGGTAAGGACGAGCCTTCGAAGCTTGATCCTTACAAAATCACACTTGTGTATCCGGGGGATGCGCCTAAGGATCTGCTGGAAGTACAGACTGCGATGAGTGAGTATTTAACGGAGAAAATCAATGCTACAATCGAGCTGAAGCCGATCGATTGGGGATCTTGGATGGAGAAGACCAATCTAATGTTCGCTTCTCAGGAAAAATTCGATGTCGTAATAACCGCATCGACGCTTGGTTATTACAGCAATGTCGCCAAAGGTGCCTATCTCCCACTGGATGACTTACTTTCCCAGCATGGCAAAGACATTACTGGCGTGTTAGGTGACGAAATTCTTTCCGGTCTTAAAGTGAAAGGCCAAATCTACGGAACGCCTACGAACAAGGAATTTGCCGGAGCTAACGGATTCCTCTTTAACAAGGCATTGGTCGATAAATACAACATTGATCTTAACCAAATCAACAAATTGGAAGATCTTGACCCCGTTCTACGTATGATCAAGGAAAAGGAACCTGGAATCACTCCACTGTTCGAAGGAAACCTACGTTTTGTAGGCTCTCTCGTCTTGAATGGTCAATACGACGGGTTGGGAGACGGATACGGAGTGCTGAATAGGAATAGCGATTCACTAACCGTTATTGATAAAACAGAAGTACCGGAATATATGGAAGTGGCCAAGATTGCGCACAAATGGTATAAAGATGGCCTCGTCAATAAAGATGCGGCATCCGTTAAGGATTGGGGCTTGATGCAAGCGGGTAAAGCCTTCGCAGTGCAGCAGGAGCTTAAGCCGGGCAAGGATGCAGAGATGTCGATGGCATGGGGCTTCCCGGTCGTTCAGAAGCAATTGGACATTCCTTATACGACAACGGTAACCGTTGGGGGAATCATGCTGGCTCTATCCAAGACATCTCAGAATCCGGAAAGAGCGATGATGTTCTTGAACCTGTTGTACAGCGATAAAACATTAATTAATATGCTGGATTTCGGAATCGAGAATAAGCATTTCGTCAAAAAGTCCGATACGATGATTGATTATCCTGAAGGCATCGATGCGAAATCCGTCGGATATCGCAACGAGGCTTGGATGTTCGGAAACCAGATGAACACCTACCTGTTCCCGAATGAGGATCCTAACAAATGGAATGCGTTCAAACAATTCAACGAAGAAGCTGAAAAGTCGATTGCACTAGGCTTTGCATGGGATTCAGAGCCGGTGAAGAACGAAGTGGCAGCGTTAATTAACGTATCGAAGCAATTCGAAGATGCGATTATCTCAGGCTCAGTTGATCCTGAAGTGTACATTCCGAAGTACAGAGAAGCCCTTAAGGCTGCTGGCTTAGATAAGGTAATTGCGGAGAAGCAAAAGCAACTGGACGAATGGGCTAAAACCAAATAAGTAGATCATGTTAATCGGGGAGGCTGGCGAAGGTCATGCCTCCTTCTTGTTAATACTCATAAATTCATAATGGAAAAGGAGTCATCGCATGAGCATCTCTATTATCAACGAGCAGGATTACTATCGAATCATCTATGGAGGATGGTTAGGCAAAAATATCGGGGGAACGCTTGGGGCTCCGGTAGAGGGGAGAAAGGAACGGCTGCAATTAGAGTTCTATCCGTTATTACCGGATGGTCCGCTGGAAAATGATGACTTGGATTTGCAATTGGTGTGGCTGCATGCTCTAGAGCAATACGGACCTAAGCTGACAAGCCGGGAGCTTGGACAAGAGTGGGTAGAGCACATCTTCTTTCCCTTCGACGAGTACGGGTACGCTTTAACGAACTTAAGGAAAGGTCTCATCGCACCTGTGGCTGGAGCGTTCAACAATCCGTTCACGGATTGCATGGGAGCACCGATTCGTTCGGAGATTTGGGCGATGGTCGCCCCGGGAGCCCCACACATTGCAGCCCGGTATGCATATGAGGATGCGATCGTTGATCATGCGGGAGGCGAAGGAGTCTATGGAGAGATGTTCTTTGCCGCTATCCAGAGTGCTATATTCGTGGAGAAGGATAGAGATAAGCTCATACAAATTGGAATGACCTATATCCCTGAAGGTTGTCGAACCGCAAAGGCATTAAGAGATTTGTTGGTATGGCATAAGGAGGGCAAAGATTGGCTTGAGGCACGTAGCTTGATCTTGCAGCATCATGGTAGCGATAATTTCACGGATACTCCTCAGAATATTGCATTTACGATACTGGGTTGGTTATACGGCACTGATTTCGAGGATGCTTTGTTGAAAGCAGTTAACTGTGGTTATGATACGGACTGCACAGCAGCGACGCTAGGCGCCATACTAGGGATGATTGACGGACCCGAGGGTTTGCCAGAGAAATGGGTGAAGCCAGTAGGGGATACAGTGGTGGTCAGCCCTCCGATTAAAGGCTTCCCTGCTCCTCGTAACCTAGATGAGCTGACACGAAGAACGATTCGTATGGGGAAACAGGTGCTAGCTGCTTGGGATACGAATATTATAGTGCATCCTGAGTTGGAAACTCAGCTGAGTCATGAGGATCTTCAATCTGACGGAGCGATACGCACACTATGGGATCAGGATGTTACTCTTGATCGACGGTTACTTCCGAGGAATACCACAGAACAGAGTGCACTTGAGTTGATTATTGATTATGGGGATAAGGGTCCTTCGATTGGGCACAAGCAGACCAAGAAAATTGCTCTTACACTTTATAACCATTCACAAGAGCAATGGGATGGGGTATTATCGCTGCAATTACCGGTGAGCTGGGAAGGGACGTCGGGACAAGCCTTTACGCTTGCACCGTCACAATCCGTTGATTTTACATTCATGATTCAATCCGCAGAGAAATTAGAAGCGAGCTACGAGATGATTGCGGTTATTGAACGAATGCATGACAACTCCACCTGGGCACAGTTGAAAGAATCCATATACTTGGTTCCTATGAACCAGTGGATGATTCGGGAGCCGAACAGCGAGTCAGGAACAGTGGTGAATTCGCGAGGGAATCTTATTGAATGGGGAACGGGTTCCAGTGTAGGGAAGGAAGGCACATATCGTGCGCATACTTATCTCTATAATTCGGCTGAACGGAAGGTAAGATTTAATGTTGCCTCTAATGTACCTATCAAGGTAGCCTTAAATGGAGAGGTTATTATAGATAGCAAAGACGGAGATGAATTCATGCCGGCTTATCATCGAACACACGAAGGGCAATTCTCCGAATTCGTGTTGCCGATGGGACGTCATGATTTAGAGATTACAGCTTATAAAAGGTTCGAGAAGCTTCAGGTTTATGTTCTTCCAGTAGCCACTAACGTGACCTCTAAGCCAGGGCCGCATTATTATTATACGGATATGTTTTTTGTTGCGAACAGTGAACTCGGATCTTGTGATGCTTGTACCGATCAATAAAATGATAAAGAAGCGCTTCTCACCAAACAGTGAGGAGCGCTTCTTTTTGCGTGCGCCAACATGGGCGGCATTGTCTTTACTGAGCGTTTAACACAAACTTTTCTAGGACGTGTTTCACACCATCGTTGTTGTTGCTAAGTGTAATGAAGTCTGCGATTTCCTTCAATGCTGGAACGGCATTTTCCATCGCAACACCAAGGCCAGCTGCCTCAACCATCTGATGATCGTTCATCGCATCTCCCATGGCAATCGTTTCTTCCATCGGAATGCCGTAATGAGCAGCGAGGAAACGAAGTGCGTGACCTTTGGTACCTTCAGGATGCATGAACTCTAGGTAGTTGGGCTTTGACTTTGTGATATGAGCTTGGGAGCCGAATAACGCCTGCAGTTCAGGAAGTAACGCGTCTAACACAGCAGGTTCGTCGATGATTAGCAACTTCGTTTGTTTATCGTTATTAACGATTTTGCTGAAATCGGGTTCGATGGTATAAGGGATGTTGGATTGTTTAGCGTAGCCCTTAATTTTATCATTATCCTCGGAAACGTAGAGCTTATCCGCGATATAGCTTTGTAAATGCATGTTATGAGCCTGACAATACTCGAATAACTGCTTGGCTACATCCGTAGGAACTGAACGTTCGTATAATACTTCTTCGTCCAACAGGTTTTTAATAAGAGAGCCTTGATAAGTAATGATGGGTACATTCAGTCCAACCTGGCGGGCGATTTTCTGTGCGGAATCGAACATTCTACCTGTTGCGATCGTAATATGTGCGCCTTGCGCGATGGCTTCGGTCATGGCTTCACGGGTTGCATCAGACACGGTTAAGTCATCTTGTAATAATGTATCATCAAGATCTACTGCGATAAGGCGGTAAGTCATTGGTTTCTCCCTCTCTGTCTATAGCAAAATGTAAGTGATAAAAAGATTGTCGTTCCATTGTAACCCAAATTGACTTTGTCGAAAAGGCGTAAGCTCATGCTATAATAGTGGGGAATTCCAGGGAGGAGCTGATCGAACGATGAAACGATTACGTTGGGGCATACTTGGCTGTGCGGCGATTGCAGATCGTGCCGTAATTCCAGCTATTCAAGCGTCGGAGACAGGAGAATTGTTGGGAATAGCTAGCAGAGATGAGAAGAAGGCTAGGGATAAGGCAGAGCAGTTCGGTATTCCAAGATCATATGGAAGCTATGAGGCGTTATTAGCTGATCCGGATATTGACGCAGTCTATATTCCGTTGCCGAATCACTTACATAAACAATGGACGATAGCAGCGGCTAAGGCTGGTAAGCATATTTTGTGTGAAAAGCCTCTCGCGTTAAATGCGGTAGAAGCGCAGGAGATGGTCGATTACTGTAAGGAAGCGGGAGTTCATCTCGCAGAAGCGTTCATGTACCGGCATCATCCGCGAATTGCGAAGGTGAAGGAAATTATTGCTAGTGGTGAAATCGGAGAACTGAGAGGCATTCGCGGCGTGTTTACCTATAATGCGGCTTCAAGCAAAGGGGATATTCGGCAGGTCAAGGAATGGGGCGGTGGAGCTCTGTATGACGTTGGCGTTTATCCATTGAGCGCAGCCCGTCTCATCATGGGTGTTGAGCCTGAAGCGGTTACCGTACATGCTTTATTTTCTCCAGAGCATGATGATGTAGATATGATGGCTTCTGGATTGGTTGAATTTCCTGGCAACGTAGCCTTAACGTTTGACTGTGGGATGTGGGCATCATTTCGTAATGAGCTTGAGATCGTGGGGACGGAGGGGACGATTGTTCTTAAGCCATCATTCTTGCCCTCCAAAGAATCCGACGATATTACGATTCAAGTCGGGGATAAGGTTCGCCGAGAAGGCCCATATGGTGTAGATGCTTACGTTGCTCAATCCGATCAATTCGCACGTGTGGTATGGGGCGAGGAAGCGCCACTCTACGCCTCACAAGATGCGGTAGGGAGTATGAAATTGATTGATGCTTGCTTGGAGTCTGCTCGTAGCCGCCAGCGGGTTGCTCTAGGATGAATAAGAGGTACCCATTAGAAAGAGAGATAGTCGAGACAATCGACTATCTCTCTTTTACGTGTCGCCCAAGCCCAATCGTGCGTGCCGAATATTTACAACTTCCTAACAGAGTCCCGTTCAATGATTTTACTTGGCAAATAAATATTTTTGGGCTGTGCCTCAGGGTGTTTAATACTCCATAACATTCGAGCTACGGCTTCGGTAGCAAATTCGTGCTTGCTAATGTTCACAGAAGTGAGGGGAGGCACGAGTGTCTGGCTTAAATCCGTATTGTCGAAGCTGATGAGGGACACCTCGTCGGGTACGGAGATACCTGCTGTTTGTAGCTTGAGCAATAGCTTGTATGCAGCCATGTCGCAATGGCAAACGAATGCGGTGGGAAGCTTGCTCGGTAGTGCAAAATCAATCATATAAGATCCGTTATCATCATTATTGACGAGCAGCCACTCTTTGTTTAATTCCAGATGATAATAGTTGAGCGCTTTCAGATATCCGCAATAGCGATCCATAACACTAGAAGTGTAGCGCGGATTACCGACGAACCCGATATTAACGTGTCCCCTGTCTATCAGGTATTTGGTAACAGAGTAACCGGATTGGAAATTGTCGGGAATGATGCAGTCCAACGCAAGGTCCGATTTGTAGAAGTCTATTGCGATGACTGGAAATGGATAATCGGCTAGCATTCTGACATAAGCTTCATTTACTTCTCCGGCAATGAACAATCCATTAAGATCGTCTAGGTCCTGAGCAAGGGAAAGCGGAACAGTGCAGTTCTGTTCTTGCTCGGGATCAAGCAAGTAAATGGATAGGCTAATGTCTCTTTGCGAGCATTCTTGGTTCATGTAGTAGTAAATTTTCGTATAAAAGTTATCTGTATCAAGAAAAAAGCGTTTGGGAACAATAATCCCCAGCTTGGAGGCAGATTTGACAAGCTTGGCTGCATTTTTGTGCAAGTATCCGAGCTCATTAGACGTTTGAACAATCCTTTTCCGTAGGCCCTCACTTACGCCTGGTTGATTGTTAAGTGCTTTAGAGACACTAACCTTCGTTATGCCTAGTTTGTTTGCAATGGTATCTAATGTTACCTTCCCCGATTGCATGGTAGCAGTCTCCTAAGAATAAAAATGTTCTCTCTTCATAGAATATAAACTAAAGTAACTTTACAAGTCAATTGTAAGTATGAAATAAATAAAAGTAACTTTACAAAAACAGGCGAATGAAAATAGGTGTGATAGTAGGTTAAAGCATCATTTTATATAGGGGGAGGGGTTATTCTGATTTATCAGAGTCAAAAAATTGGGATTATTATGCGAGTTAATAATGCTTAATCATATAAAATAGTTAATTAAAAATTACTTTACTAATTTACGTTGACAAACTAAATTACTTTAACCTATAATCGCTAACATAAGGTAAATTAAGGTAAAAAGTTAATGCCATTAACGCAGGACGTCCGGAATATGCAGGAATGGGGAGAAACGACATGACAGTCATCCGATCGAATAAAAACCCGATCATTGCGCCACGGGATGTTAGCGCTTCCAATAAAGGTTGGGAAGTCATCGGCGTATTTAATGCCGGAGTAGCTAAGTACAAGGATGAAGTGATATTGATGCTTCGTGTTGCGGAGAGACCGATAAACGATAACTCAGCTGTCTATATGACTCCGCTATATGATTCCACATCCGATCGAATGATCATACAAACAATTGCCAAAACCTCCGATTGTGATTTCTCAGACGTTAGGGTGATCAAGACGCCGGACAAAAGTTACTTAACATCGATCTCGCATCTACGGGTAGCACGCAGCAACGACGGTATTCATTTCAAGATCGATGACAAGCCAACTGTTCTACCAGGATCAATCTACGAAAGCTATGGCATCGAGGATCCTCGTATAACGCAAATTGAAGATACTTATTACATCACTTACTCAGCCATCTCAGAGTATGGCATTTGCACCGGATTGATGACAACGAAGGATTTTGTAAGCTTCCATCGCGAAGGTAACGTCTTCCATCCGGATAACAAAGACGTCGTCATATTTCCGAAGCCAATTGGCGGTAAATACTATGCGCTTCATCGCCCCTCTTGTTCTCATTACGGCAAGCCGGAGATGTGGATTGCGGAGTCAAGCGATTTGCGACAGTGGGGGAATCATCGGCACCTTGCAAGTGTGCGCGAAGGATTCTGGGATGACGGACGGATCGGAGCTAGCGCGATCCCCTTCGAGATTGAAGAAGGTTGGCTCGAAATTTATCATGGAGCAAATAAGAATAACCGCTATTGTCTAGGGGCGCTTTTATTGGATAAGAACGAGCCATGGAAAGTGATCGCAAGAAGCGAGATTCCGTTTATGCAGCCAGAGGATGATTTTGAAGTAGAGGGATTTTTCGGGAATGTGATTTTTCCATGCGGAGTCTTAGTCGAGGACAATATCGTGAAAATCTATTATGGTGCTAGCGATACCTGTGTCGGTTATGCAGAAACTTCGCTTGATCACATTAAAGCTAATCTGCATCTACAATCGATAAGTCGTCCTACGATGCGCTAAGGAGGGGCTCAAATGCAAAGGGCTCAAATGCAAACATCAGCTCAGAAGCAAACATCGGCACCACCTAAAAATAAAGAAACATTTTTACAAGAAATCCTGAAGAACCGGTACCTATATCTTCTGACTTTGCCGGGAATTGTGTTCCTTATCGTGTTTAATTATTTACCGATGGTTGGATTGTATATGGCTTTCGTCGACTATAATCCGATGAAAGGTCTTTATGGGATGAAGAGCGAATTCGTGGGACTGGATAATTTCGAGTTCTTCTTCAGCTCCGGAGATTGGTTAGGGATTACATTCAACACCCTTTACTTAAATAGCTTGTTCATTATAACGGGCCTTGCTGTTCAAATCTTCATGGCTGTTGGCTTAAACGAGATTGCTGGGAACAAATTTAAGAAACTAGCACAATCGTTTATGTTTTTACCTAACTTCCTGTCATGGACTGTTGTATCTATCTTCTCCATTGCAATATTTTCTACGGATACAGGTGTTATTAACGGGATATTGAACGCTATGGGACTGGAATCGATTAACTTCTATCAGGATGCTTCAACTTGGCCTTTCATTCTAGTGATGCTGAAGCTATGGAAAGGAGTCGGGTTTGGGACAGTTATCTATCTTGCAACCATTTCAAGCATGGACCAAGAGATGTTCGAAGCCGCCAAAATCGATGGAGCTACAAGGCTCCAATCTATTATTTACTTGACGCTTCCGATGCTCAAGACAACAACGATTATGCTACTGATCCTCTCGGTTGGAGGCATATTTTACGGTGACTTCGGAATGATCTTTGCTCTGATCGGGGATAACCCACTGCTTAGACCAACAACAGATGTAATCGACACCTATGTATACCGGGCGCTTCGAATGAACAATGACATTGGAATGTCCTCTGCCGTGGGTTTGTTCCAAGCCTTTGTTGGATTCATACTTGTTGTCTCCGTTAATGCGATTACTCGTAAAATGTCGAAGGATTCTGCACTGTTCTAATTAGGAAGAGAGGAGGTACTAAGATGAATTACAAATCCTTCGGGGATCGAACGATGCTATTCGTGTTCTATCTGGCGATTGGTCTATTCGCTGCAATGTGTGTAATTCCGATGTGGATTGCCTTGATGGCATCCTTCACGAACGAGCTTGAGCTCATTCGTAATGGATACAGCCTGTGGGTTAGAAGCTTCGATCTTACAGCCTATCAATTGATATTCACAGGAACGACTAGCGTCTATCGTGCTTATGGGGTTACCGTACTGACCACAATAGCAGGCGTTATTCTCACGGTATTCCTAACTAGCTCATTTGCTTACCCACTTTCGGTTAAATCGTTGAAATATCGAAATAAGCTGACTTTCTTCTGTTACGTCACGATGGTGTTCAATGGTGGGCTGGTGCCTACTTATATATTGACAACCCGTTTCCTACACATGCAGAACAGCATCTGGGTGCTCATCATACCGGCAGCTCTTAACGGATTTAACGTTTTCCTTATGAAGAACTACTTCGCTACGCTTCCCGATGCTTTAGCAGAATCCGCAAAGATTGATGGGGCAAGTGAGGTGTACATTTACTTTAAAATTATCCTGCCTCTATCGATGCCGATTCTGGCGACGATTGGTTTGTTTGCGGCAATTGGGTATTGGAATGAATGGTTCCGCGTGCTTCTCTTCATTAGCGAACAGAAATTGTTTACTTTGCAGTTTCTAATCATGAGGCTACAGCAACAGGCAGAATTCCTAAATTCCTCGCTAAGCGCCTCAGCTAGAGCTGCACTAGGAGGCCAGATGGTGCCGACCATCGGGATCCGCGTAGCGACGGCGATGGTATCGATCGGTCCTATCATTCTGTTATATCCGTTTCTTCAGAAGTATTTCATTAAAGGCTTAACGATTGGTGCCGTGAAAGGCTAATTAAGGCTATTACCGGCTTAGCCGGTTAGCATAGAATTGAAATTAAATTCGGGAGGTTTAAGGATGTATAAAAAAACGATCAAAAGCACTGCGTTGGCCATTTCGCTTATTCTGCTGCTATCCATCTTGGCGGCATGCTCTAAAAATGAGAAAGAGAGCTCCAATTCACCAAGCGCATCGTCGCCTCCAGCGTCAGAGTCAGCTTCGGTATCTCCAGCTCCATCCGAATCAAGTGAGCCTAGTGAGTCTGCTAAGGCACCTCCAGAGGAAGTTACGTTAGAATTTTTCATGCCATCGGGAACAGCGGACGTGAATGATCTGCAAGCCGTGCTTGACCAATTTTATACGGAAACCAAAGACACCCTGAACACGAAAATCAAATTTAACTTCACGACCTTCGATAACATTGGTCAACAGGTGAGCTTGAAAATTGCAGGCGGAGAGCAAGTGGACAGTGCATTTACGGCCCAATGGACCGCACCGAATATCAATCAGATGATTGCAAAAGATCAATTGGCTAACTTGGACTCTTACTTTAATAATGATAAATTTCCCGGACTTAAGAAAGCGTTTACACCTGAATATCTTAAAAATAATAGCTTTATAGACGCCAAAGGCGAGTCACATATTTACGGTATACCCTTCACACACGGATTCGATGGTGGCGGAGTGATTTACTACCGCAAAGACCTTGCAGAGAAATACGGAGTTCCAGAGATTAAGTCTGTTGCAGATTTAACGAAATTTTATGATGGAGTATTGGCCAACGATAAAGGGATGATCCCGCTATCTTGGAACGGGAATCAGGATTTAATTTCCGATACCTTACTCACCATGGTCCAACCGCTTACCGAGAAGCATAATTTTGAAACAAATGTAGCGGGTACAAACAGCAGTATCGCCATTAAACCGGATGGTACGGTTTATGTTGCTAAGACGGTTAATCCATGGAATGATCCAGAGTTTATCGGACTACTTCCTGATGCTCTGAAATCGGTAGATCCGTTGCAAGGTTATAAGATGGCTAGGGATTGGTACAAGAAAGGTTATTTGGAAAAGGATATTTTGGCTCAGAAGGATCCGGATGGTCAATTCATGTCGGGTAAAGCCGCTTCGGTCGTTCGTACCCTTGATATCTATGCTTCCGAGAAGCAACAGCTCGAAACAGCAATACCTGGATCTAAATTGGGCTACTTCATCATTAACCCAGGCTATCTTAATGGAACAGCTAAAGCGGTAGGTAGTGACTTCAAAGCTTGGAATTTTGCTGCTCTTCCATCCAATTCTAAGAACATTGAACGTACGATGCAGTTCTTTGACTGGTTATTTACGAATCAGAAAAATCATGACTTGTTCGAATTCGGCATCGAAGGCAAGCACTGGACAGCTGAAGGGGAGACCAAATATTCGATTCCTGCTGGTGTAGATGCGGCTAGTAACTATAATTTCCCTGGCTTCACACTTTCTTGGAACCCGACAATGGTACGCTACGATGCTTCTACTCCAGACGATGTTGTCACGACATTAAACAATCTCGGAGATACGAATTTCTTCTTCAAGAAGCTCACGGCCGGCTTCAACTTTGTAACGGACAACGTGAAAAATGAAACTGCGAAGCTGAACGACGTGAAATCTCTCTTAAGATCGATTGGTGACGGGGTATCCGACGACATTGAAGGTACGTTGTCTAAGGTGCAGAAGGATTTCGACAAAGCTGGGTATGCGAAAGTACGTGAAGAGCTAGAGAAGCAATTTAACGAGTTTCTGAAAACAAATCCGTATGAGGGTCAATAAGGAACGAGGACTAGGTATGCAACAACAACAAATCGGTTATCAAACTTGTGCGGAATTGGTAGAGGAATTCAATCGTTCAGCTATAATGAATGATGGACAACAAATATGCTTTGACGGCGTTGCGGGTAAAGACGTATACAATATCACGGCAGCGTTTATGGACCGGGGGAGCTTGATCATTGCGGGCCGGGTGGAAGGACGGATGACGGAATTGTCGAACGTTCTTTTCTTCCGGCAGCAAGGGGACGTTTGGACGCCACATCCTGATTATCCGATTTATGAGCTTCAGGATCCTTTCTTAACGCGGATTAAGGGAGAGCTTATTTTCGGTGGCGTAACCGTCATTAAAGATCCTCTCCATCCTGAGAAAATCATTTCTTGGGTGACTAGCTTCTACCGAGGACAGGATGTTCTAAGCTTGAAGCCCTTCCTAACGGGTCCAGCTAGAATGAAGGATGTCAGGCTGGTTATGCTTGCGAGTGGTGAAATCGGCGTGTTGTCCAGACCAGGTGGCTTGCTGGGTGGAGGACCGGGTAGCGTTATTGGCTTCACTAAAGTTTCAACGCTCGAAGAGGTAACCGCGGACATAATTACGAATGCACCAAGGTTCGATAACCAGTTCTCTCCGCTAGAGTGGGGTGGGGGGAACGAGTTACACTTATTGGCTAATGGTTACGTGGGTGTGCTAGGTCATATTGCCGAGTTTGACGGAATCGATCGAAGGTATCATGCCATGACGTTTGCTATTAATCCTGAGACTTCAGAAGCTTCACCTATGAAAATCATCGCAATACGCAGTAGCTTCCCGGCTGGTGCAGCCAAAAGGCCAGATTTGCAGGATGTCATCTTCAGTGGTGGCATTCTGCGCAAGCCTGGCGGTCTAGCAGAGCTATACGTTGGGGCGAGTGATGCGGAAGCTTACCGGATTGAGATTGCAGATCCGTTCTTGGAATATGAAAGCCTTTGAGATGGATTAGGTTTGAATGGTTGGATTAAGGGGGGATGATTGTGAAACGGTTAGTCGCTCTTCTATTATCTATTTTGTTGTTAATCCCAGTGTTTACGCTTCCCGCTAGTGCTGCATCGGGGGATACGATTCAGGTTACTTATGCCATTGACAATGGTGATTTCAGTCAAGGATTGGCAAGCTGGGACAACAACAACACGACCGGAACAACCGATAAAATTCGCTCGGAGCATTATATTGAATTGAAGCCGGGTGCGGCTATCTGGCAGCCGCTTGCCATCACTAACGATGCTAGCGGGCCAAGCGTGAATGACGCCGTCTATGCCAAAGTGTACGCTACGCTAAGCAGTGATGTCACGACAGATGACAATGTGCTTATTCGTTTGGTGGCTGGTGATCAATTAGCTGAGATCGGCAATCTGACCGGAATTTCGCGTGAGACGCCGGTTGAGTTGACATCCCAGTTCAAAAATTTGAATGGAAGGATTCCATCCAATCAGGAGCAGCTTTGGATTGAACTACATAATGATACGGCTGGAATCATAGAGGTAACAAAGGTAGAGGTTTGGGGCGTTGACGCCGACAATCATACGAAGCCCTATTCGGTACCGAACGGAGATTTCTCGAAACCATTCGGCAGCGATTGGGAAAGTAACGGGAAGGTGAGTCTCGGAACAGGGGCATACCTCGAACCAGGTGCGGCGGCTTGGCGCAACATCTCGATTGGCAATACACATACCGCACCTCAATCCGGTGATAAGGTTAACGTTAACGCAGGCCTTTACGTTCCCTCTACCGTTAACCGAACGGATGGCGTGTTCGTTCGCTTAAATGATGGTCAATACACGTTACAGGATATGAACGATATTGCCGGTACTGCACGTGGCAAATGGTTCGTTGCAAATGGTCATGCAATCAACAATGAAGGGGTCATAAGAAACGGAGCAACAGAGCTATGGATCGAACTGCATAATGAGACGAATGTTCCCGTTCGGCTGAAAGGATTAACGATAACAGCGGAGAGAGCTGCGGCATCTATATACGACTTAAATGGTGACGGTGCGGTTGATGAAGCGGATGCGACATGGTTAGGTGGTCGGATTGCAAGCGGTCTGTTTGACGCTGCTGCGGATTTCGATAAGGATGAGCAGCTGACCGCGAAAGATCTGTCGTACTTTAACAAATTTGCTCTTCATCATAACGATGAGTTTTATCTTAATATGAAGCACTTCACCTTCATGAACGAGAACGTTACGATCGATGGCATTCCGATGATGGTTACCCATCTGTATTCAGAACCGATAGATCGGAATGACTTGTCCAAAGGCTACGCATGGGTGGGAGATCCGCAAGAAGGATTTGCGGCAGTAGATGACGTGTCGCGAGCGGTTATTGCTTATGCAGAGCATTATGAAAAGTACGGTGATGAACTCAGTTACGATAAGGTGAAGCGTGGTCTCGAATTCCTAATGTGGATGCAGTACAGCGATGGGGATTTTGATAATTTCGTTGTGAAGGATCTCGATGGTACGATCAGGCACAAGGACAGTGCATCCTCGCAGAAGAGCTTCAGCTGGTGGGCAGTTCGCTCCTATGAAGCTTTCGCGACAGCACTTCCGAAGCTGAAGACGGAAGACTCTGATTTGACCCATCGGGTGAAGGAGCGTCTTGCTCTTTGTCTGAAACGACTGAAGGAGATGACGGACCCTTCCTATGGTCAATATACCGAAGTCGACGGTGTACGAACGGCTAAGTGGCTGTTACTCGGAGATACTTGGCTCACCTCTACCGCGATTAATGCACTGGCAGAACACAATAAAGTAGCGGAGAACGAGTCAGTCAGAGCCGTCATTCAGGAATCTGTCCGCAAGCTGGGAGAAGGACTGGCGCTGGCCAAGTTCGGTGATTTCCGGGACTTCCCATATGGGGGATTCATGCATCATTATGAAGGCGTTCCCGGGATGTACAATTGGGACGAATGGAACAGCATCCAGGTGCGAGCGATGGCATTCGCTGGACAGATTGCCAATCAACCTGCTTGGATCGAAATGGCGGAGCATGCGTCGGACAGCTTCTTAGGAGACCTGCTGATCTCAGGTCGCGCAGAGACGATGCATCCGAATAAGAAGTCGTATCCGCTTATCAATTATGGAACGGCTAGCTATGTTGATAATTATCTTGCACTGTATGAGGTGACAGGCAAGGAGAAATATGCGGCGCTTGCTGGACTTGCTGCATCCTGGTGGACGGGAAACAATGTACGCAATGTTCCGATGTTCAACGAAGCAGAAGGTTATGCTTATGATGGAATGTCAGATACAGAGGTGAATATCAACAGCGGTGCCGAATCTCTGGATGAAGCGATTCGCGCCCTTGTAAGGGTACTGGATAATCCGATCGCCAAGTCCTACTTGTACGCTCGGAAGACAGGGGCACTGCAAGCTAAGACGGTGGAATTGGAGGAGCTATACAAAAGTGCTGCCGATCCTGATGAGAGAATGTCATTCCCGAACAGTGATCTAAATGATCCAAATCTCGCTCTCGTCAAGCAGGATGCTGACTCAGGTGCAGATGAAGCTAAAATTTATGAGGATGCTCTAGCGTTAGCTGGTGTGCAGGAACTTTATCCGGGTTGGACAGGGGCTAAATCGATATTTGTGGCTGCGACGGGCTACAACAATATTCGGCTGTTTAACGGTGGATTTATCAAGACTGAGCTTCCGGTGGGCGAGGCAGACGGGAGCTTCCATGTCGGAGATGCGGTGAAGCTAGAGTTCTCGGCGAGAGTTGAATTCGATACGTCCTTGACAGCCGAGGTTTACGCAGTGTTAGCTAATGGGGATAAAGTAAAGGTTGCCGATGCCAATGATATGAACTATCACCCTCGAACCTGGTATGCGGGAGCAAGCTCGGTGAAAACGACGCCAGTCGCCAAGATCCCAGAGGGAGCAGTGAAGCTGGAAATCGGATTTGATGTTGTTTCCACAAAAGTACCCCCACAAGAAGGGTATGCCATGGTGACGGAAGCGAAGCTCTACAAAATGAGCGTACCGGAAATTCGGTACTCTAACACGGATCTTTCCGGATCTAGTTATGTGCAGATGCCTGCGGGACAACAGAAATCCTTCGACATCGAGGTGCCGAAAGCTGGAAAGTATGATGTGATGCTAAGCTACGTCCCAAATCCGAATGCGAAGGTAAAGATCGGATTTGATAATCTTGAACCGCAGACGGTTTCCTTGAAAGGTTCAGTTATCGATGATGTTCAAATCAAACGAATTAATACGGTGGAATTGCCGCAAGGAACTGTAAGCTTAAAGCTAGAAAATCCGGACCTGCTCGTACCGGCAGATATTGACGCTCTAATTCTTTATCCGCAGACATCGTACGCAACATATGCTTTGCTGAATGGCGGATCTGTGGAGGTGCTCCGTGATAGTGTGACTGGATCTCTAACAGTCGGAACTTCGGAGCAAGTGGACAGTAGGCATATCATTTCGTTGGATATTCCGAACAACGTTGTGAAGGCGGGCTCTAGCTTGAATGCCAATGGAACTGTGAAAGGGTTGGATGGCACACCAGTTCCTAACGAGAAGGTAACCGTTCTGGTTGCTGGTCGATCGGTAGTCGCATTGACCGACTCTACAGGAAGCTTTGCCGCATTGCTAGGGATTCCATCCACATGGACTCCTGGACAATACCGTTTGAGGGCAAACTCAACGTTTGGAGAAGCGACGAGTAGTGTAACGGTTGCGAAAGCAGATAGTGGGACATCTGGGTCAACTGGAGGTTATGGAGGATCCAGTGTTGGTGTAACAGCACCGGATGTACCAGGAGTATTTGAGGTGAAGAAGGAGCTTCTTCAATCTCAATCGGATGGAGCTGGAGCCATCCGAATCACGATACCCGTAGGGATAAACACCATTCGGATAGCACAAGGAATACTGAAGGATGCGATGTCCCACACGATCGAATTAGTAGGTCAAGAAATCTCTATTACGCTTACGCCTGACATTCTGGCCGAACTATTCGAGCAAGCAACAACCGCAGGATTGAACAATTGGACGCTCTCCCTTGCGTTTATAAAGGTAGAGGAAAAGGCTGCGACAGATCTAATTCAAAACCTCGCGCCACAAGTCAAGGCGAAGCTGCGACAGGGAAGTAACCTTTACGAGTTAAAGTTAACAATCGTACAATCTGATCACCCTTCCTTGGACATTCAAACTTTTGCAACGCCTATCTTGATTTCTTTGAAGATTGGGACAGAAGTCAATTCCTCCTTATCTGGGGTCTATTTCATAGACAATAACGGAAGAAGGTTGGAGTATGTCGGAGGAAAGGTCAAGGCTGGCTTTATACAAGCAAGCGTGAGTCATTTCAGCAAATATGGCGTACTGGAATACGAAAAAACATTTCAAGATGTGCCAGCTTCACATTGGGCATATGCATCCATTACCGAGCTGGCGGCCAAACATATCGTTAATGGAGTAACCGATCAGGTATTTGGTAAGGATTTATCCATGACACGCGCTGAATTAACATCCTTGATCGTTAGGGCATTCGGCTTGCAGAACCCCGACGCGAAACAAAGCTTTACAGATGTGAGTGAGAAGAGCTGGTATTCGGCAGATGTTGCATCGGCTCTACAAGCAGGTATCGTTGCAGGCAAAACAACAACCACATTTGCACCGCAAGCAGCGGTTACCCGCTCAGAAGTAGCGGTCATCCTCATGCGGGCGTTGAAGCGACTATCGGCAACGGTTCCTGTTGGTGAGGGTTCATTGAATCATTTTGTTGATAAATCCGATGTTTCCCCCATGTATATCGATAGTTTATCGCAGAGTGTCGGAGCGGGACTGCTGAAGGGAGATCACAATCATCTTCGTCCTAACGACGTCATGACCCGGGCAGAAGCGGCTATCGTGCTCTTGAAGCTTCACAACATTTTAGAATCACAATAGAATGGGATTTGTTCATAACGTGAGATGCGACTCGATAGAGGTTCACTTTGACAAAAGTGGCCTCTCTCGGGTCTCTTTGCTATGTTGTCGAGAGGCAGCTATTTATGAGCTGTTTCAATGGATAAGCTTGGTATTTATTATGCAACCTAAAGCGATTGTAAGTCGTTGTTAGAGATAGGATGTATTATCCGACCGTTACATATAAGCCTGTAAACAGGCCGGTCGCCTACTGGGAGGGTACTTGTAATGAATTATCGTATGACTCTTATTGGTTCTATTCTTGTTTTTTCTATTGTTTTAAGCGGCTGTGGTGCCAAAATTACCGACTCCGAGAATCCTTCTGCCTCATCTTCTCCATCCGCTACGATTGCTCCTGAACCGACCGAAACTTCGTCAGCGACACCTGGCGTGGAGTCTAATGAATTGATATTGAAGCAATTCCAGGCTCAAGCACTTGCTAGTCCATCTGCGGATGAATTGATGGCTTCTTTTAAACAGCACATTGAAGCGGTGCAGCCTGCTCAAGCAGATGAGTTGGTCCGTACTTTAGAATCCTATTACGAGAAGAACTTGCCCGAAATGGGGAAGAAGTTCGAATCCTCTAATATACAAGAGAAGCTGGCTGCATTAGATTGGCCGATTACGTCAGCGCAAATCTCAGAGATCAAAGAGGAGACGATACGTGAGCTTGCCGAACAAACATTAGCAGGAGGATACAAGCTGGTTACTGCGGAAGGCTTTATTTTCCCAATTGTAGATTACGATAAGATGCTATCCTATAGCGATAAAGTAACAACGGAGATGGGAGCTTATCTTAATCTTATGGCAACGGAATCAGACCAAGCAACGGCTAGCGATGGAGGGCTTGTCATTACATGGGACGAGTTGGCATCTCGAACGCTCGCGGCAGAAAGCTATGTGGTCACATTCCCTGATTCTCCAGAAAGAATTAAGGTTGAGAATCAGTTCATGAACTACTTGAGCATGTATTTGATCGGGCTCGACAATACGCCAATCTTTGATTATGAAACCTTCACCCTTCTGCCAGATGTCAAAAAACAATACGAGCAAATGGTCGAATCCCATACAAAGACGATTACGGGACAATTGACGGAGCAATTTCTTGGACTGCTGAAGGACTCCAAGGACGCAGTGTTCATCAAAGACGTAAAGGGAACACAAACGGACATACCAGCTATGAAACAATTCCGCGAACAACTCAAGTCATCCGCCCATTCAAAGCTTCCCTCCAGTAAGAAATAGATATAGAAATGCCAAAATCGCATAGCAGGAGTTAAACGGTTTCTAGCGAATTCTTAAGCTTAGAAACCGTTTTCTGTCATTTCACTTTTTGGAGGGATTAGCATTGGCTAGAATAGATTTTCCTAAGGATTTTGTTTGGGGGACGGCTACGGCCTCGTATCAGATTGAAGGAGCTTATGAAGAGGATGGACGTGGACCTTCAATATGGGATACCTTTTCCAAGACCCCTGGTAAAGTGTTCAATAATGACAATGGCGACGTCGCTTGTGATAGCTACCATCGTTATGAAGAAGATGTAGCTCTGTTGAAGAAGCTGGGCGTAAAGGCTTACCGTTTCTCTATCGCATGGCCACGCATTTTCCCACAAGGTACGGGGGAAGTCAACGAGAAGGGCCTAGATTATTACCGTAAAGTCGTCGATGCGCTCATCGCAGCAGGCATAGAGCCTTGCGTCACTTTATACCATTGGGATTTACCGCAAGCGCTACAGGATAAGGGCGGCTGGGACGATCGCGATACGATCGATGCTTTCGTGAAGTATTCCGAGGTGATATTCAAAGCCTTTGACGGTAAAATCAAGCAATGGATCACCTTCAACGAAACGTGGTGTGTCTCGTTCCTGTCCAACTACATTGGTGCCCATGCACCAGGAAACACAGATCTTCAATTGGCCATTAACGTAGCTCACAACTGCATGGTTGCCCATGGCGAAGCGGTTAAGAAATTCCGTGAGCTAGGTATCCAAGGAGAGATCGGTACGACGCACAATCTGTACTGGTTTGAGCCCTATTCTAATTCCCCAGAAGATGTAGCCGCAGCTCATCGGAATCGGGCATACAATAACGAATGGTTTATGGAGCCCACTTTCAAAGGGACTTACCCGCAATTTATGGTGGACTGGTTTAAGAGCAAAGGAGCGACGATTCCGATTCTGCCCGGAGACATGGAGTCAATTTCACAGAAAATCGATTTCATTGGTGTTAACTTCTACAGCGGTGGGTTCGGACGTTACAAGAAGGATGAGGGATTATTCGACTGCGAAGAGGTTCAAATTGGCTTTGACAAGACCTATATGGACTGGAATGTCTATGCAGACGGGTTGTATAAGGTACTGAAGTGGGCACATGAAGAATACGGCGACACACCGATTTACATTACCGAAAATGGAGCTTGCTACGAGGATTCATTGACGGAGGACAACCGAGTACAGGATGTTCTTCGTACAGAGTATTTCCGGAAGCATTTTATCCAATGTCACCGTCTTATTGAGTCAGGAGTGCCGCTTAAAGGTTACTTCGCGTGGTCGTTGCTTGATAATTTCGAGTGGGCAGAAGGCTACCGCAAGCGCTTCGGTATCGTTTATACGAATTATGAGACGCTAGAACGCCATCCGAAGGACAGCTATTATTTCATACAAGACGTGATCAAGAATGACGGATTTGAAGTGTAAAATAAAGAGAAATGACCGGAGTGCACTCGTATTCCGGTTTTTTCATTGTCTTCAATAAACGCGTGTTTACTAGAGGTTTCCTCCGAGGACATTTTCCGTTACAATAAAGGAGATGCCTTACACCGAAAGAGGAATACGCCATGAAAGTCGTTCTTGCGACGTTGAATGCCAAGTTCATTCATACCTCGCTCGCCCTGAGATATTTGAAGTCATTCGCTCAGGACGAGTTTGAAGTAGATATTGCCGAATATACGATAAAAGATCCCGCGATGGGAATAGCTGCTGACCTATTCTCTAAGAAGCCAGACGTCATTGGCTTCTCTTGTTACATTTGGAACATTGAAGAAACGATAGTCATCGTAGATATGCTCCGTAAGGTGCTACCGAATGTGAAGATTATGCTCGGAGGCCCAGAAGTATCTTATGATACTGATTATTGGATGAAGCGCTTGTCATCCGTTGACTTCATCGTCATGGGCGAAGGGGAGGAAACCTTCCGAGATCTGCTACGGCAAATTGCAGGCGAACAGAAGTACCATTTTGTGTTCGGGATGGCCTACCGCAAGGATGGAGAAGTTGTCATCACTCCACCACGTCCGAAGCTGGATTTGAATGTAATTCCTTCACCCTATCGATTCGATCTGGACATCCCCTCGATGCGCAACCGGGTTGTCTATTTCGAGACAAGCCGTGGCTGTCCGTTTAGCTGTCAATTTTGTTTATCTAGTATTGAGGTTGGAGTACGGTACTTTGATATAGAGTGGGTCAAAGCTGAAATTACGTACTTGATTGACAACGGGGCTAAGCTGATCAAATTCGTAGATCGAACCTTTAACATTAAACGGGATTACGCAATGGAAGTGTTCCAGTTCTTGATCGACAATCATCGGGGCTGTGTGTTTCAATTCGAGATTACTGCGGATATCATGAGACCTGAGGTGCTCGATTTCCTAGCGGAGAATGCGCCGCCAGGGGTATTCCGGTTTGAGATTGGCGTACAATCGACGAATGATCCAACGAATCTCGCTGTGCAACGCCGCCAAAATTTCACGAAGCTAAGCCGTACGGTCGTGAAGGTGAAGGAAAGCGGTAAGATCGACCAGCATCTCGATTTAATTGCCGGCTTACCGCATGAAGACTATGATACGTTCCGCAAAACATTTAACGATGTGTTCGCGCTGAGACCAGAAGAATTGCAGCTTGGCTTCTTGAAAATGCTGCGGGGAACGGGTTTACGTATTGATGCTGAGAAATATGGATATGTGTATTCCGAACGTGCTCCATACGAGATGCTCGGCAACGATTTGATGCCTTTCGCCGAAATCGTGCGCATTAAGAGAGTCGAGGATGTGCTGGAGAAGTTCTGGAACGCTCATCGGATGGATCGGACCATGGAGTATTTAATCGAGAAAGCTTACCCGTCCCCATTTGATTTTTTCCAAGCCTTTGGAGACTTCTGGGAAGCGAGAGGCTGGAGCCGAATTGGTCATCAGCTTGAAGATTTGTTCTCTCGGTTATGGGCGTTTCTTGAAGAGGATGCCAGACCGGAGCTGGATAAAGACGTGGCTTTCGGATTATTGAAGATCGACTATTATTTGCAGCATAAATACAAACCGCGTAAGCTCTGGTGGGAAGATCGACTGGAGAAGAAGGATTGGACTGCGGGTCTGAAATATGCAGCTGAGAAGCTAGGTATGGATGATCGAGAGCTACAGAAGAAGGGGACGCTGGATCGCCTTCCTTTCGATTACGGAGTGTGGGTAGAGGAAGGGCGAGTGGATCGTTCGAATCCGTCAGTACTTGTGTTCCTCTATTCAGGAGAAGAAGCTGGACCGCAATTGGTGGCACTGCCGCAGCCTGACGGGCGAGTGGCAGTTAAATAAGAGACAAGAGGTGACCGAGCCATGGTATATCAAGCTAGCTCTGATCGTTATGCAACGATGAAATACAATCGTGTTGGGCGTTCTGGATTAAAAATACCTGCGGTATCATTGGGGTTGTGGCATAATTTCGGAGGTATTGATACTTTCGAGAATGGCCGTGCGCTAGTCCGTCATGCTTTTGATTTGGGAATTACTCATTTCGATTTAGCGAACAACTACGGACCGCCTCCTGGCTCAGCTGAAGAAATGTTCGGCAGGCTGCTTGCGACGGATATGAAGCCTTATCGTGATGAAATGGTGATCTCAACCAAAGCGGGTTATGGCATGTGGGATGGTCCATATGGTGACTTTGGTTCACGTAAATATTTGATTTCTAGCCTTGATCAGAGTTTGACACGGATGGGACTCGATTATGTGGATATTTTCTACCACCATCGCCCAGATCCGGAAACCCCTCTTGAAGAAACAATGATGGCATTGGATCAAATTGTTCGTTCGGGTAAAGCTCTTTATGTTGGGATTTCCAACTATCGTGCTCCTGAGGCCAAAGAGGCGATTAAGATCCTGAAGCAGCTGGGTACGCCTCTCCTTATTCACCAACCTCGTTATAGTATGTTTGATCGTTGGATTGAGGACGGCTTGCAGGATGTACTAGAAGAAGGTGGAGTCGGTTCTATTGTGTTCTCACCTTTGGAGCAAGGTCTGCTTACGAATAAGTATTTGGGTGGAATTCCGAAAGATTCACGTGCTGCAGGAGCCTCTGTGTTCTTGAGTGAAGGTAATATTACTCCCGAAAGACTGGACAAAGTACGCAGCTTAAATGATATTGCAGTGGAACGTGGGCAATCTCTTGCTCAAATGGCTCTCGCTTGGGTGCTTCGCGGCGAACGTGTAACCAGCGTCTTGGTCGGTGCAAGTAAGGTTAGCCAATTGGATGATAACGTTGAGATGCTGAAGCGTTTGGATTTCTCAGCGGATGAACTGGCGCGTATTGAACTTATTTTAAAATAAGCTAGGCCAAAAGAAGAGCCCTTAGGGATATTTTTCCTAAGGGCTCTCTATGCATAAGACTCGTGGTATTGTAGAGAGTATCCGGAAGCTTGCATCCTAATAAAGGAAGACATAGGTTGCGAAATTTGATTATTCAAGGAGTCGATTAATGAAATGAACCATGCTATTTCTAGAAGGATTGAAGAGCTTGAGCAGTTGTCTCCACCTTTAACGGCTCAAACAGACATCGACGAATACTGGGATAGTACACTAGCGCAATTCGCCACTAAACCATTGAATTCAAAGAGAATTTTCGTAGAGACACCGTTTACTTACATGGAAGTTTATAAGGTTGTATATGAAGGCTTCGATGCGACCCCGATACACGGGTGGTTCTTGCTCCCTAGTTTCCCACGTGATAAGAAGGAGAAGCTTCCTTGTGTTGTTCTGTATCATGGTTATACGGGAAGCAAGGGGTATCCAGAGGATTACGCCTCTTATCTATTGATGGGAATGGCCGTATTTGCAATCGACATTCGGGGTCAAGCGGGGGAAACAGGGAATTTACTTCACCAAGATTTCGGAACGACGAGGGGCTGGGTGACTCAAGGTATTTTACATAGGGATACTTGTTATTATAAGGCGATTACAATCGACGCTCTCAAAGCATTGGACTGGGTCAGCGAGCAACCTGAGATAGACTCTAGCCGAATTTGCGCTTCGGGTGGGAGTCAGGGTGGGGGGCTGGCGATGATCGCTGCGGCTTTGTCCGATAAACCGGCGATAGCGGTCCCTCATATTCCGAACATGTGCTACATGGACTTCGGAATATTGAACTCCAGCAGCTCGTTAACGGAAGCGGCATCGTTCATCGAGAGATTTCCAGAGCATCTAGAAACGGTGCTCACTACGCTTAGTTATTACGATATTATGAACCTGGCACACCGCATTCGTATCCCGATCTTCGTGACGGTGGGGCTTAAAGATCCTGTGACGATGCCGGAGACGATCTACGCGGCATATAATCGGGTCCGGTCGGAGAAGACGATCGTCCCGTATCCGTTCACGGGTCATGCGGTCACTGGCGATCAGAACCGTAAAGCGATGGAATTCATTACGTCGAAGCTTCTTAAGTAACTCCGAATATTAGAAGGCTCCCTGCATACGCTTTGGACGAATGTCTAAAGCGTATGTGGGGAGCCTTGTTCATGTACGAATTTCTAAGGAAATGGAGAAAGGGTATTCTCATTTTCGGACTTTGCGGAAATACAGTCACTGACTCCTGATCACTCATGAGGGATATCCTTATAAAGCTCTCGCATCACATGCCCAATCTCAGGTACGATTAAACGGGTCATTGCAAGTTTAACGGCTCCTGTAGAGCCTGGCATAGAGAAGATGGCGGTCGTACCAATCGTGCCAGCGATTGCGCGTGACAAGATAGCGGCCGAGCCGATATCCTCGGTGAAGCTTAAGTAGCGGAAAATTTCACCAAAGCCGGGCATTTCCTTGTGCAACTGATCGCGAACCGCCTCGAAGGTTGTATCTCTGCCTGCGATGCCTGTCCCACCATTAAGCAGCACGACTTCGACGCGCGGATTTTCCGCAGCTTCGCGTAACAGCTTGCCGATGCATTCGTAATCATCTTCTACAATCGCGTACTCCGCAACCGAATGATTGCATTCCTCAAGCAGTTGGCGAATGAGCTGTCCGCTCTTATCCGTCTCAGGAGTACGGGTGTCGGACACGGTAATGATGGCGCATGAGACGCTCTTCGGCGCCTCACGTCGATGCTGCTCGGTTGATGCTGACATCCATCTTTTCCTCCTATGGGGAAGGTCTGTATTTGATAAAAGAATGCCCCATAGGAGCTTGCGATCCACATGGGGCGTTTAATAATCTTTATTATTCATTAGATGAAGAGATAGGTCCGGAAGATTGCGGAGAACCCTTTTCTTCCACAGCCGGTGAATCGGTATCATCCACGTTCGTGTGGTGTACCGAATCTTCTACAATAGTTTTCACGGGTTCTCTAATTAGACGGTCGATGACTGCGGGTACGACCAAGGTCAAAGCATAGGCCAATGTCATCCAGACCGTGTAAGCATGATGTTGACCTTCGCTAAAGGAAGGGAAAACGGAATCCCGATACCAAATCGAGAACGTATTGATGAACAGCCCGATAGCAGTAGCCACGAATCCGAAATGTGTTGCCGATCCGCGCTCCGGCAGCAGTCTAAGTCTGACAACCAGTGCAATACCAATTAACAGAAGGAACGAAAGCATTTCAAGCAGAAACAGAGAGGAACCGAAATAAGCATCTCCAACCTCGAGTACGACCCAATCTCCGAAAAGAATAAAGAAGAGGGTAGGCACAGCCCATACTCCGACTCCTAAACCTGCTAAAATTAGCCCTTTACGCATATGAATCCGTCCTTTCGACAACTTTTAATCTGACTATATGCTCATTAATTCGACAATTCCAGTCGAATTCCTCTTAAGGAATCATGCTACGAAGTACCGTCATTGAGCCGTCTAACGTATAGCTGCCTAAGTTAGCAGGGAGTAGGAAGCAGTCACCCGCTTTGGCATCCACTAGTCCGCTCTCCCAACTAATGCTACCAGAACCATCGCACACGATGACGATGATGAAGCTGTCAGCAGAAGTGGATAATGTCCATTGTCCGTTAACGACACCTTTGTCTGTCTTAAAGTATGGGGAGGAAGCAAGAGTAAGCCACTCACCAGGCTTCGCTCCAGCTGTATCCATACGGGCAGCTCCGGAATTCTCATAAGCAGTAACGTTTAAGGAATCTTCGATATGCAATTCGCGAGGCTTACCATCTAATCCTGGGCGATTGTAATCGTATAGTCGGTAAGTTGTATCTGAGTTTTGTTGGATTTCTGCAACGACAACACCAGCGCATAATGCATGCACGGTGCCCGCTGGTATATAGAACGTATCGCCAGCTTTGACGGATACCTCTTGAAGGCTATCCATGATCCGACCCTCTTCAATGGCTTTGGCCATTTCGGTCCGATCTACACCCGGCTTTAGGCCGTAAATAATTTTAGCATCTGGTTTGGCGTCGAGAACGTACCACATTTCTGTTTTGCCGATTTCGCCTTTCGGAAGCCCTGCGTAATGATCATTAGGATGTACTTGGATGGATAGGTCATCATTGCAATCGAGTAGCTTGATCAATAACGGGAAACGTCCGTTACTTGAGTTGTAGCCTTTCGTTCCGAACCAGCTTTCTCCAACTAGCTCACGGATTTCATCAAGGCCTTTGCCAGCCAATGTTCCATTCGTTACATGCGATACGCCATTTGGATGATCTGCGATCATCCAGCCTTCTCCGATGACACCAGCGGGAACGTCAAATCCGAATTTCTCTAACGCACGGCCGCCCCATACTCTTTCTTTAAATTCAGGCTTGAAATGCAAGGGATAGGGTTGTAAATTCATTTTGTAAAATCCTCCTAAAGTATATTCAGTCTTTAAATTCATTATTGATTGGTCGATCTTATCTTTTGTTCAAGGCAATTAAATAAGGTGAAGCTGTCTTTTGTGGAAATCTATAGATGACGGACTGCGCAAGTTGAGGAGAAAGCCCTGTTGACCAGGCTTCTACCGCTGCGGCTTCTGTCTCGCCACCCTCGTGACCGGGATAAACAACGACGGTAAGCACGCCATCTTTGCGCAGCAATCGTACTGCCGAATCTAGGGCAACCAAAGTTGTTGTTGGCTGCGTAATAACGGAAGAAGATGCGCCAGGCAAGTAGCCTAGATTAAACATGATGGCTGCGACCTTACCGTGCGCATCGGGGGTGACAGCATCCTCCATAGTCTCGTGTCCAGCATGGATGTACTGGGTGGAAGCGAGGGAAATGGAATCCGCTTCAGCGAGTAGTCTTCCTCGCGTATTGTCAAGAGCTTCGGCTTGAATATCGAATGCATAGACGAAACCCGTTGGACCAACGGATCGTGCTAGGAAAAGCGTATCCGAGCCATTGCCTGCCGTTGCGTCAATGACAATATCACCAGGCTTAACTCGCTCTTTAACCCATCGCTGGGCTTGGCTCAATACAGAGAGAAAGCCCATCTTATATGCCCTTCCAAACTTTGCCTTGCCAGCTGTTGCGCCTTACCAGCTCAGCGTCAATCGCATTGAGCACTTCCCATTTACGCAAGCTCCACATCGGTCCGATTAGCAAATCTCTTGGTGCATCTCCCGTTAATCGATGGACGATCATATCTGGAGGAAGCATTTCAAGCGAGTCGACAACAAGAGAAACATACTCCTCTTGATCAAGAAAACGAAGCAAGCCTTCTTTCCATTGGCGTACCATCGGAGTTTTGCGCATCAGATGAAGGAGGTGAATCTTGATTCCCTGCACATCCATTCGAGCAACGGCTTGCACAGTTTCAAGCATCATCTCCCGCGTTTCACCAGGTAAGCCGTGAATAATATGGGCACATACACGAATGCCTCTAGCTCTTAGTCGATTAACTGCATCGATAAAGCAATCGGTGTCGTGGGCACGATTAATGAGCTGTGATGTGGATTCATGTACCGTTTGTAAGCCCATTTCCACCCAAAGATAAGTTCGTTCGTTAAGCTCTGCTAAATAATCGACAACATCATCAGGTAAGCAATCGGGCCGGGTAGCAATAGATAATCCAACAACTCCTGGTTGTTCCACAATGACCTCGTAGTATTCACGAAGAGTTTCTACCGGCGCATACGTGTTCGTGTATGCCTGAAAGTATCCAATATATTTGGCTTCTGGCCATTTCAGATGCTGACGATCTCTGATTTCATTGAATTGCGATACTAGGTCGCTACGTCGGCTACCGGCAAAATCCCCGGAGCCTCTTGTGCTACAGAAAGTGCAGCCGCCCGCGGCGATACTTCCGTCACGATTCGGACAGGTAAAGCCTGCATCCAGCATGACCTTGAAGGTTTTTGTGCCGAACGTTTCACGCATTTCATAATTCCATGTATGAAATCTTTTGTCTGCCCATAATAGGGGTGTGTGTGTGTTTGGTTCAATTGTTGCCATCGATGCATCCGTCCTTTATAGAGGTCGCTATATATTGTAGCGAAAATCGGGGCAAATTGCGAGGATCGTAAATCTCATCGATTATTACGATGAATCAGTCACCTTTAGATGAAAAATTAACATTGAATTTCGAGTTGTTTTTAGTGTGCTGAACCTTGCTATACCTAACATGGTGTGTTATATTAAAATAGCGCCAAATCAATAAAAATATATGACATCATATCATTTTTCTGCAGCCTCGTTCATACCATATCCATATCTAGGGTAGTCTAGAAGTACAGTTAAATTAATCCGATTGGAGAGGTGAGTTGCATTGAATACAAGCGTACGAATTCCTCAAGGGGACGATACAGTTAAAGTGGAGTTGACGGTTAAAGAAGCGATGGCACTTGCAGGGGCAAAGTTCCCTAATAACCATAGCATCGAGGTATCCGCTCGGAAGAAGCTTAACAACATCATTTCAGACCATTACATTGAGGACAATAGACCCGTTAACTAACTTAAGTAGTGTAATAAATACTCATAACGTAAGGACGTAACCCTATTTTTGGGATTACGTCCTATTTTGTGTTGACAAATTTAACCTTTGGTTATATGGTTAGTTACATGAGTAACTAACCAACTAACTAACCAACTAACTGACAAAACCGGGGGTTGTAAGAACATGACAATATCAATGGACGACAGCCGCCCTATTTTCGTGCAAATCGCTGAACGGATCGAGAACGACATTATTGAAGGAAGCTTACCGGAGGAATCCCAAGTCCCTTCAACGAATCAATTCGCAGCCTTCTATCAGATTAATCCGGCAACCGTGATGAAGGGTGTGAATCTTCTCGTAGATCAAGAAATTTTGTACAAAAAGCGAGGGATCGGCATGTTCGTAGCTTCTGGTGTTCGAGAGAAAATTATGGAGAAGCGTAAGGAGCATTTTTACGAGCAATACATCGTAACAATGGTTAGGGAAGCCGAGAAGCTGGGGATTACAGTGGATCAGCTATCTGAAATGATACGGAGAGGGGACAAAACCTAATGAGTAACGTCATTGAAATCAATGGACTTACAAAAACTTACGGTAAAGTAACTGCCGTGGATAACGTTAGCTTTAAGATACAAGAAGGCAAGATCTATGGCTTATTAGGTAGGAATGGTGCGGGTAAAACGACACTTATGCATATGATCACAGCGCAATTATTTAAAACAAGTGGCCAGCTTAAGGTGTTCGGGGAAGAGCCATACGAGAACAATCGGGTGCTCAGTCAGATTTGCTTCATTAAAGAGGGGCAGAGATACCCAGATAACTTTCGGGTCTCGGACGTCTTGAAGGTATCTCAATTGATCTTTCCGAATTGGGATCAGGAGCTGGCGTATTCGCTCATCACACAATTCCAGCTCCCGCTGAAACGCAGGGTGAAGAAGCTATCCAGAGGGATGCTTTCTTCCGTTGGAATTGTTGTAGGCATAGCAAGCCGAGCTCCATTAACGATCTTTGATGAGCCATATTTGGGTCTAGATGCTGTTGCCAGAAGCTTATTCTATGACAAATTACTTGAGGATTACGCAGAGCATCCGCGAACGATTATCCTATCTACGCATTTGATTGATGAAGTGAGCCAATTACTTGAGCATGTCCTGCTTGTCGATAAAGGTAAGTTGATTCTGAATGAAGAAGCAGAAGATTTACGTGGTAGAGCAACAACCGTTGCTGGTGAGTCTTCTAAGGTGGAAGGATATCTCGCGGGTAAGGAAGTTATCCATCGTGAACAATTTGGTGGACTCGTTTCTGCGACTGTCATGGGTCAACTTACTGTCAAAGATCGCGATCAAGCATCTAAACTAGGATTGGAACTTTCTCCTGTATCCTTGCAACAGATGGTCGTCCATCTAACGAACGGAAAAATCGACAGAGAGGCAGGATCTACACGATGAATAGAGTGTTAGGCATAGTAAGAACGCATCTAGCTGACAGGTGGTCATGGATCATCTTTCCGTGGTTGATCCTCTCTATTAGTTTCGTGACTAACTTGATTATCGTCAAATTGATTGGAGACAGTATTTACTCGGGGGGATTAGCTTCCATTTATATTTATATGATGGTGATTGGAATATTAAGCGTAGCTCAAACGTTTCCTTTTATCATCGGCTTCAGCGTAAGGAGAAGGGATTATTTTCTCGGAACAACCACGACAATTACGGTCATCAGTGCGTTATCAGCTATAGTGATATGTTTGTTAGGGTATATCGAAAGGAAGACGGATTATTGGGGAGTGAAATTACACTTTTTTAATATCGAGTATTTAACGGATGGGCCCGTGTTGGAACGGTTGTGGATATTGTTTGTGCTCATGATTCATTTGTTCTTCTTAGGCTTTACGATATCATGTATTCATCGTAGATTTGGACGTAATGGATTATTTTTCTTCTTTATTGTATTGGCTATTGCTTTTACCATTAGTGTTTACTTGATTACGAGTTATCATAAATGGAATGCGATATTCGATTGGTTTGGGGATATATCCGTTATAGAGCTTTCAAGTGGATTGTTTATATGTACACTGATCTATGTAGGTGTATCGTATTTGCTGCTTCGTAGGGCTACAGTGTAATCAAAGGCAATGGCAATCTCTAGTTGAAACTCAACTTGTGGATTGCCTTTCTATATATTTGGAGATTATATATGATAAAATTGAGCTTAATGTGTCTGAATAAGTTAAGGGGTTGAACGTGTGAGTGGGAAGTTTCATCTAAGAGGAGCATACATCTGTTCATTACTAGCTTTAATTTTATTCCTAGTTGTCAGCTTGCTCGTCATGTATGAGCGTGTTACCGATTTGGACGCAACTGTCATTTCTATAGTTCAGGGCTGGGAGAATCCTAATTTTACACGTGTGATGGAAGCCTTTAGCTGGCTTGGTTCAACAATGGGTGTTACCGTGCTCGCCGTTGTGATCCTCTTATTCCTAACTTTTGTTCTAGGTCATCGTAAAGAATTAATTTTGTTCATTACCGCCATTGGAGGAGCAGCACTGCTCAACGCTGTGCTTAAATCTATTTTCCAGAGGGATAGGCCAAATATTTACAGATTAGCGGAGGAAACGGGATATAGCTTCCCAAGTGGACATTCGATGGTCGCTTTTGCACTCTATGTGGTTCTCATTTATTTACTGTGGAGACATACGGGAAGCAAATGGGGGCGTGTTATTCTCATCGCAGCCGGATCATTATTCATTGTTAGCATTGGATTAAGTAGAATTTACCTAGGCGTCCATTATCCTAGTGATGTGTTAGGTGGATATTTGGCTAGTGGGATATGGTTGGGGCTTATCATAGGCATTTATCAGAGGCTAGTGCGAACTTTGTCGAATAAATAGCTTGAATGCTCCGGATATCACGATATAATGGGGTCATATAGAAGTGATTTTCCGAGAGGTGATACCGAACAGTGAATAGAACCGAGCTTCTCGTGTCTTATTCTAAAAAATTCACGATTCATCGGCGCATGTGGGAAACGGAATGGAATTATAGGAATACAACGGGTTTATCATATCCACAATTTTTGATTTTGAGCAGCTTGTATCGTGAGGGACCGAAGCAATCTAAGGATTTAGTTAAATATTTCTCTATTACTTCCGGTGGAATAACAGCGATCGCCGATAAACTAATTTCTCTAGGGTTAATTCGTAGAACTCGCGACGAGCAGAAGGATCGTAGATCCGTTTACTTGGAAATCAGTGAAGAAGGCCGTGCTGTTTTTACTGAGCTGGATGTGATCCGTTATGAAGCTTTTGATTCTATGTTTTCTTGTCTTACAGATGCAGAAATCGCTTACTTAGATCAGATCTACGGAAAATTAGTTAACACTCGTCAGGGTGTTGAAGCTGTGGAATAGAGGTTACACATCAAAAAGGATTGCGGGAGTGTCCAGACAGACACCCTGCAATCCTTTTTTGTGTGTTGTGTTTGATCTATTCGACAACGATCAAGCCAGTCATATTGTCATGGCCTTGACCACATTGGATGGAGCAGTGATATTCGAAAGTTCCGGCTTTATCTAATTTGATTTCTACCGTTTCTCCGTTTTTAACTTTAACACCTAGATCTTCGACTGCAATTCCGTGAACGCCATCCGTATTTTTCAAAGTCAGCTTGATCGTGTCGCCCACTTTAGCTTTGATTTCAGTTACATCAAATTTCCAGTTGCTTGCATTGATTGTTACATCTTGTACTGCACCGCCGCCTGCAGCAGGAGCGCTAGCTGATGGGGAGCTTGCTGGAGCGCTAGCAGATGGAGAAGCACTAGCAGATGGAGAAGCACTATTGTTACCGTTATTGTTATTTCCGCATGCGCTTAGAGTAAGCACGGCCGCCAGAGCAACAACACCAAAATATAATCCTGTTTTTTTCATAAAAGTAAAACCCTCCTGTTTTCTCTTTGTCTTAGTAGTAAGATGCTAAGCTGTCCGATGAAACATGTTACTCCTCAATGTTTGTTTTGTCAAAGTTGTTAATGCTAACAATAGATTGACTTAATCAAATTTGAGGAGTATATTCCTTAATGTTAATTATCTTAGTAGTAAGTTAATGCGTGTCCAGCGTAGGTAATTCTTCATAACTAATATGCCCTTATTCGTATCATTCTCATTCTCAAGTAGAGAAGGAAATTAATCGGATAAGGATATTTAATGATTCATCGTACAACAACTAGTGTTTACATTTGGGAGGAATATTTTTAGTGAAAAAACCTTTAGCAGTTGCAAGTGCAGTGCTGGCGGCAACCTTAGCTCTGTCTGCATGTAGCAACTCCAATAACAATGAAGCATCGTCTTCGGCATCTCCATCCGCTTCCAATGCCCCACAAGTGAAAAATACAGAAGACTTTCCGAATGTTCATTATGACCTTGGGAGCACGCGTCACGTTCCTTTTACGGAAATTACGAAAGAAAATGTTAACGATCTTGGCGTTATTTGGTCGGCAGACTTCAAGAAATTGGATCCGAAAATCGCCAATGGTAACCAAGCTTTTACAGTCGTACTTGATGGAGTGCTCTATGTATCAACATCCAAAAACCACGTATTCGCTTTTGAAGCTGTAAGTGGTAAGGAATTGTGGCACTGGGCTCCAGATGCGATTCTAGAAGAAAACTCTAAAAACCTGGTTATCGTTGCAAACCGCGGAGTTGCAGTAGCTGAGGGCCAAGTATTCATGCTTACTTTGGATAACCGATTAATTTCCATTGATGCCAAAACGGGTAAAACAAACAAAATCGTCAGTATTTCTGATGCTGTAGATGGTGTAACTGTTGAGAATGGCTATTACGAGACAACTGCTCCTGTTTATTACAATGGCAATCTATACATCGGAAGCAGCGGCGGTGATAATGGCGTACGCGGATTCGTTATGGCATACAAAAGTGATTTAACTCCCGCTTGGGACCAACCGTTCTGGGTCGTTCCACCAAAAGGTCAAGATTGGCTGAAAAATGCGATTTATAATGGCGGTGGCGCTGTCTGGTGTCCAATTACGGTAGATGAAGAGACAGGTATTATCTATTTCGGTACAGGGAACCCAGCTCCTGACTTCTATGGAGAAGATCGTCCAGGCTCCAACCCTTACACGGATTCCGTTGTTGCTCTTGACGGTGCAACTGGTAAATTGATTTGGGCTGAACAAGAAATTAGCCATGACCTGTGGGATTATGATGCAGCATCGACTCCTATGCTTATCAAAGCCAAAATCAACGGAACTGAACGTAAAGTCGTTGTACATGGCGGTAAATCAGGTCAATGGTGGGCTCTTGATGCCGCTACTGGTGAAAGAATCTATGATGGCGTTCAATTTGCTAAGAAGATTTCCCATCCAGATCCAACTCCTGAAGGCGTATTGGTTTACCCTGGTATCTATGGTGGACAAAACTATGCTCCAGAAACTTATGATCCACAGTCCAACTATGTCTTGATTCCAGGCATTGAAGCTCCTAGCGTTGCCGTTGCTCAAAAAGAGGGTCAAGAAAAGGTTTCTCCGTTCGGTACAACAATTGCGGCAGCGCCTGCAGATATTAAACCATATGGTACAGTTACAGCGATTGACATGAATACAGGTAAAATTGCTTATCAATACGATACAGATGCACAAATGCGTGGTGGCTTCACAAGCACAGCGACAGGCCTTGCTTTCTACGGTGAGCTAAATGGTAAATTCCGTGCGCTCGATATCCAAGCAGGTAAAATCATCTGGGAATTCCAAACCATTGGAGACAACATTGGTTCTGCTCCATCTATCTTTACCCAAGATGGTAAAGAGTATATCGCTTTGACAACAGGCGGAAGCAAACCGAAGGTTATGGTCTTTGCATTAGGTGGAGACAAAACACAAGGAACAGCACCGGTTGATGAAGTAGAAAAAGGAGCTCACGATTAAGTGTAGAGCTGTAGAGCTGAATCAAGAAGATCGAACTAAGAGCACGTAATGATAAACAAAAACAAGACAGGCCAGCGGTCTGTCTTGTTTTAACAAAAAGGGGATCAAGTTATGCGTAAACGACTGACACTAATGTTGCTAACAGGTGTGCTTGGAGCAAGTATGATCGTGGCTGGGTGCTCGAGCAACAACAATAACAACATAGAGCAAAGCGCAACCGCGGCTTCGGATGCTACAGCTTCAAAGCTAGCTATAGAGATGGATCAATCCTCGTTGTCCGTAGTGACATGGAAAATGGACAATTCCCATGTTGTACCTGTCAAAGGGAAGGTGTTGTTTGATGGTAAGCCGGTTGTTGGGGCTGAAGTCGGAATAACAGGTAAGCGGATATTGACCACAGATGAGAATGGTGCATTTGAAATTCTGGTGGATCGGAGCCTGCCACAAAGCTTGCCGATTCAAATTAATAATGTAGAGAAGGCAACTATTGAAGGGAAAGCTTTAGGGAAAGTATCCAATGATGCTTTGGAATCTTCCGTTAGCCGTGTTGACATCTTCTATCCGATTCAAGTGACAGAAGTAAAAACGGATGCAGATAATCCTAATCAGGTGGAAGTGCATGCGCGCGCATTATTGGAAGTGGAGGACTCCTTTCCTCAAACCACACTTGATAAATATATGATCAAAGGAACAGTTAAAGATGCTAGTGAGGCTCCAGTAAAAGGGGCTATCGTCAGCTTCACTCGGGACAATGGAGAAGGCTGGTCCAAGTCCGAGCCAACGAATGATCAAGGGGAGTATATGCTGTATTATTCTCCTGAGGATGATGAAGACTTGTACTTGCAGGTTCATATTGGAGAAGTCGGCTATCAACTGCCAGAAGGTAGAGTTTATCGCTTTCCGGATGAAACCAGTGTAAATACAGATATTATTCTGCCCGCGACAGGGAATATCATTATTGATCATCCACCTACATTGGTAAGTAGTGCAGCTAAAGGTGCTTTGTATTGGTCTCGAGCGATCGGCGTATCTGTTGATCCATCTGTTCCTTATAGCATCTCTATGCCAAAGGAGGATGGTTCGTTCGTTCTGATAATGGACAAAGCGGAATGGGATAAAGCACCACAGTTTTATCAAACTGAAATTAGGCAGTTATCGGATACAGAAATTAAAGCGGGTGATTTCATTCCTTCGTCGAAGATCCCTGCTCCTAAGAAAAGTGATCCGGCTGGTATCGTTCCCCAAACTGCATAAATCTATCTGGAACAGTGAAAATCGGGAAGACTCCCTTTACAACTTGCAACACATTGGGGCAAAATAGGATTTATTGATGATAGGCAACGATGTGTTGCGGGAGGATATATAGGGATGAGTATGAGACTTCGTGGTAGAAAAAATATTCGAGAAAGCTTGGAGCAGCAGCCAGACCTGGTCGTACTGGAGCCCGAGCAATGGAAAGGTCGTTGGCACGAGTTTTTTGGTAACAATAACCCGATCCACATCGAATGCGGCATGGGCAAAGGTCAATTCATTAGTCGGATGAGTGGCAATAACCCAGAAACGAATTACATCGGGATGGATATTTACGATGAATTGTTGCGAAGAGGCTGTGAAAAGGCGCGCACTTTATGGAAAAGTGAAAAAGGTGTAGATGAAGTGCCCAATTTGGCACTTGTTCGTGGCAATGTAGAGTTTCTGGATAAAATGTTTGATCCTGGTGAGCTGGAGCGCATTTATTTGAACTTTAGTGACCCGTGGCCGAAGTCGAAGCATGGCAAACGGAGACTCACGCACCCTCGATTCTTAATGAAGTACAAGCAGGCGTTAAGTGATATCGGTGAAATTCATTTCAAGACGGACTCCCTAAGCTTGTTCGAATTTTCTCTGAACAGCTTTTCCGATATTGAGTACCAAATGCGTAACATCTCCTTAGATTTACATCGGCATGGTATTCGTGAGGATCTCGTACTGACGGAATATGAGACGAAGTTTGTTGGCAAGGGAATGCCCATTTACAGGCTCGAAGCTGTTATTGGAGAAAAGGTCCAACAGGAGCATAGACGTCTTGTGGCAGAGGACCTTGAGGAACAGTTCCGTAGAGGGACAACTAAGGATTATGAATCTGGCGAGGACTCTGAGTTAGATTCTGACGACGAATAAAGCAAACGGTCGTACCCGAGTGAGAGCCGGGTACGACCGTTTTTTATGTTTCTAGTGCATTAGAACCAGATGGAGAGCAGAAGGACCGTAGATGTTCCTAACATAGCCCCTGCAAGGGTATCGCTAGGGAAGTGAAGTCCGAAGTAAATACGCGATAAGGCAACTCCGATTCCGATGGGCAGAAGAACCGGGATGAGAATAGGTTCAACGAGCATCCAAGGTGTCAGCATCGCGAAGGCAGCAGTTGTATGACCAGAAGGAAATGAAGGATCCTTAAGGGGGCGACGATTCGTGTTGATCTTAGGGAAGACCTGGTAGGGCCGAAGCCGGGGTGCACTCTTTTTCGCGATGGCGACAGGGAGATGACTGACTATGATTGCGGTGAAAGCAAGCCAGCCTGTGTGACTCCAAGGCTCTGGAGCGAGTATACCCGCAGCAAGAGAAATACATAGACTGAATGTTGCTCCAGCTATAAGCGATAAGGTGTGAAAGAGCCAGTTCAAGGCGGAGCGGTTCCAACGAATGTTGACATGTAGGAATAATGGGCGTTCGACTTCCTGTAGCATACGGAATATTCGGCTCATACTTCCACCCCTTTTTTTTTGAGTAGGCTACCAGCCTCTCATGGACTGATTTTTCTCTTCCTAGATCTAGAATACAATAGTATTGTCACGCCAGTATTAATTGTGTGTGTGAATTACTGTGTTACAAACTACAAGGATTGGGCAAGCTTTTATGGAGATATTTGCATTGGCTATATGAGCCGAGCATAAGAATATCCGTGTCGAATATGAACTTGTTGTGATCAGCGTATAGGCCTCTAGATAGAAAACGAGCGGAAATCGATGGAAATCAGCGTTCAGACGTAGTAATTCCTGCTACATATGTAGCCTTGTTACTAAGATCGCTCCTCTTGGCTGTAAAGCGGCCAATTTGGGTACAATACCCTTTTGACAAATAGGTTTAAACAGAAGAGAATCAAGAAGGTCATTTTCGGAGGGGGACTTACTAAAATAAGAAGAATGAATTAGAAAAACAGACAGAGAAAACAGAGAGAAAAAACAGACAGAGAAAACAGAGAGAAAAAACAGAGAAAAAGAAAAAGGGATCTAGGGGGTACAACTGAATATGTTTAACAATCTGCTTCTAGTTGTTCAAGGGCTTGCTGCCGCAATCGGAGTGTATCAAATCATTCTGTCGTTTTTCGGCTGGTATCGCAGGAAAGAACGGTTAACACACAAGCCGACCAAGTCATTTGCGTTGCTCGTGGCCGCTCACAATGAGGAAGCCGTCGTTGGGGCGCTCATTGAAAATTTGTTGAAAATGGATTATCCTCGCGAGCTGTTCGACATTTTCGTTATTTGTGATAACTGCACGGATAACACAGCAGCAATTACGCGCAAGTATGAGGGTGTACATGCTTTCGAGAGAACTAACCCGAACGAACGTGGCAAAGGGTTTGCGATCGAATGGATGCTTAAGGAATTGTGGAAGCATCCGAGACAATACGATTCAATCGTTATGTTCGATGCCGACAATCTTGTGGCAACGAACTTCCTTCAATATATGAATGAGGATCTTTGCAACGGACATCGTGTTATTCAGGGGTACCTGGATACGAAAAATCCACACGATTCTTGGATCAGTGCGGCGAACGGGATTACTTATTGGTTCTGTAATCGTCTATGGCAATTACCTCGCTATAACCTGAAGCTATCTAACTTTCTTGGAGGCACAGGAATGTGCTTCGAAACAAAGCTGCTAAAGGATATGGGCTGGGGTGCAACGAGCTTAGTTGAAGATTTGGAATTTACAGTTCGTTGTATTCAAAGAGGAATCTACCCTAAATTTAATTATGATGCACGAGTATATGATGAGAAGCCAATTACTTTCAGAGCTTCAGCTCGTCAACGTCTTCGTTGGATGCAGGGACATTTCGACGTGTCGCGTCGTTACATGCTTCCTCTATTATGGCAAGGAATTAGGGAACGTAGTCTGGTGAAGATTGATGCAGCGCTGTATATTTTTAACGCGTTTATTTATCTTCTAGGGTTCCTGATAACGATGGCGCTCTGGTTTGATGTGATGCTACCGGGAGATCCCCATCTGACATCGATCTATGCGAAGATGCCGTTAGGCTTGTCGCTGTCGATCGTGCTCTACGGTTATCTGCAATGTCCAATTGCTATGCTTATGGAGAGAGTACATTGGAAAATGTACTTGAAGCTACTGTTATTCCCTGTGTTCTTCTTGTCCTGGTGGCCAATTGCGTTCTATGCCTTCTTCACACAGAACAACAAAACTTGGAGTCACACTGAGCATACACGAGTCATACGGTTAGAAGAAGTACAAGGTAAACAAATGTAAGTCCCTATTCGCAGTTCACAAGCCGGACCGGACTCAAGTCTTAGGACATGAGGTCGGTCCGGCTTGTGTACAAGTGTCGATGCCTAGGAGATCTTTCAGATCTTTTTGTAAAATGAATTTGACATTATAGAAGGAACATGATATATTGGTCGTCGTGACTGATTCATGAAAATTATTCAGCACGCACAAGCAGAAGCACCCGCTTCTCACCTGATCGGCTTTGGCTGATGGGTATGCGTAGCCGACGATACGGGGATACAGGAAGCTTCGGTTTCCAGATATGACCGATAACGTTAGGACTAGGATGCGGGTCAATGCGACTCGTATTTTTTTGTTTTCAACAAACACTCGGCATTCTATTTCGGAGGTGGAACATTATTAGCAAGGATCATCAACTCAACGAGGAAATCCGGGCGAAGGAAGTCCGACTGGTCGGCCCTGAAGGCGAACAAATCGGCATCAAACCTTTTCGTGAAGCTATGCAGATGGCCATTGACGCGAATCTTGATCTAGTTAACGTAGCGCCGCAGGCTAAACCGCCTGTATGTCGCATCATGGACTATGGCAAATTCCGTTATGAGCAGCAGAAGAAGGATAAGGAAGCTCGGAAGAATCAAAAAATTGTCGACCTCAAAGAAGTTTGGTTTCGTGCAAACATTGAAGAGAATGACTACCAAACGAAGTTTCGCAATGTTGTGAAATTTTTGAATGACGGCGATAAAGTGAAATGCTCCGTGCGGTTCCGCGGTCGCGAAATTACGCATGCCAAGCTCGGACAGAAGATCTTGGAACGAGTGGCAAATGAAGTAGCAGAAATTTGTGTAGTAGAGCGCATGCCTAAGCTGGAAGGCCGCAGCATGATTATGATTTTGGCTCCGAAAGCCCACTGACAGGAGGATACAATTCATGCCTAAAATGAAAACACATAGCAGCTTGAAAGATCGTTTCAAAATTACTGGAACTGGTAAAGTCAAGCGCTTCAAAGCTTACAAAAACCACTTGCTCTCCCACAAATCGGGACGTGCAAAACGTGTATTAGGTACTCAACCGCTGGTAGCTCAAGGCGATGTTCGCCGTATGCAGCAACAGCTTGCAAACTTGAAATAAATCGTCATATGAACACTTCCGGGAGGTAATGAATCATGGCAAGAGTCAAGGGCGGATTCGTAACGCGCCGTCGTCGCAATAGAATGTTGAAGTTAGCAAAAGGTTACTGGGGCGCGAAACATCGCCTGTTTAAGAAAGCTAAAGAGCAAGTAATGAAATCCCTTATGTACGCATACCGTGACCGTCGTCAGACGAAACGGAACTTCCGCAAATTGTGGATCGTGCGTATTAACGCTGCAGCTCGCCAAAATGGCTTGACTTACAGCAAAATGATGCACGGCCTGAAATTGGCTGGCATTGAAGTAAACCGCAAAATCCTTGCTGACTTAGCAGTTAACGATATCAATGCGTTCAACTCGCTAGCTGGCGCTGCAAAAGCTAAAATTAACGCTTAATTGTTAATGATAGAGCCACATCTTCATTCCACTCTTTATTGAGTGGCTGAAGGTGTGGTTTTTTTATGTTGATGTTCTTTTATTTTAATTAGCCATCAGAGGTAAATTATCTAATAAATGTAAAAAAATACTCAACAAAATGATATAATCAAAAAGGTTGTAAAACGTTTTCATGAGAAAGGTGGTGAAAATTATGTGTGCTTACGAGGAATTGACCAATGTGCGGAAACCACCGTTAGCAGCAGGCTGTGATAAGGCTTTGCGCACTCGCTTAGTCACCCAAAATTTTATTTATGTACATAAGGTCGATAGCTCTCGATACCTTCCTCTAATATCTACTGGAAATGAGGAGCAGAGCAATGAAGAAGCTTAGGATATTTGCGGTCATGCTTCTGCTCGCTACTCTGCTTGTCGGATGCTCAGGCGGTGACGAGACAATTGAGTCGGGCAATTTTAAGCTGCTTAGCAGCTTCGATAAAGCTTCCTTCGACATGTTTTACGGGGGCGGGCTGTACGAGCAGTCACACGCGGATGATGAAGTTACCTACGTGAATTCTTCCGAGCTTGTTGCTCCCGCGGATTGGGAAGGTTATCTTAAGTTACTCGACTCGGAGAAGCCTGATGTCATAGCAATAAGTAGCCTGTTCGATTATTACAAGTTGGTGTCCTCTGGGTTGCTATTAGATATGAATTCATTGACTCGAAAAGAGAAGCTTGATCTGAACGCTATTCAACCGTCAGTCTTGTCCTTGCTGAAGTATCCTGGGGAGCCAAACGAACTATATGGCTTATCACCTTTCTTTGATCCTTCAGCGTTGTATTATAACAAATCAATGTTCGACAAGTATGGGATCCCACTACCGAAGGATGGGATGACCTGGGGAGATATGCTGCAGTTGGCTTCGCGGTTTCCGAATAAAGCAGACGATGGTCGACAAATCTACGGCTATCATCATCGGGAATTTTCAACCCCTGGCTATTATTTAGATTATTTTTCCTCCATTGAGGGACTTTCCTTGTTCGAGGGAAATCGGCTGACGTTAGACAAGGCGGAGTGGCGTCCATTGCTGGAAAGACTTATTCAAGCTTTCTCTACCCAATCAATGTCTTTTGCGGCGAATGACGGAGAAGTACGTATGGGAGATACAGAAGCAAATGGGGAAACACCCTTCTTGGAAGGGCGGGTTGCCATGTTCTCTGCTCCAGCTGCGCTTATGGAGAAATTGGATCAGAATAATGCTCCATTCGAATGGGGCGTTGTATCACAGACGGTTTCTCTCGACCACAGAAAAAGCTGGCCTTATTATCCAAGTCCGATTTATGCCATTTATCGCGATGCTCGGAACACCGATGCGGCATGGAGATATGTGCATTACATGAACGAAACCCCTACGTTAAAGCTTTTGTCCAAATCGGTGCCTCAGCTCTCAAGCCACACGGATGTTGGAACAGAGAGGTATGGTCGTAGCCTGCAGCCGTTCTATGAAACGAAGGTTGTGCCACCCTCCATGGCTGCACTGGAAACCCCTTCCTTGATCCCGCCATTCTTTCTCTCGCAAACTCTGAACCCGATCATTAATCGCGAAGTCGCGGCCGCCTTGGACGGGCAGAAGAGCTTGGAAGAGATATTGCAGTCGATTCAACAGGAAGGACAGGCGGCATTTGATCTTGTGTTGTTCGAAGCAGAATAGCTGTCCCATTTTCTCGCTAACGGACAGAGGTACAAGCACGACACGCTCCTGGCACATAAGCTACAGGACAACGGAGATGACAATCTGAACAAGTGATGGATTGTTATTCCGCCGTTCGTATCTGATGGTGGTTGAGGAAGGAGTGTCAAATATGTCGCGTGTGACAAGCTCACAAGTGAGAAAACTCGTGGGTAAACAAATTTATGCGGTTCGTAAAGATGGATCTGTTGTATCTGGCAAGCTAGTTCGTATTCAAGGCAATCAACTGGTAGTAGAGCAGCCTAAAGGCAAAAAGGTACAAACAAAAGCATTTATACCTCTTGTCCTATTTGACTTACTTGCAGTCGATACCGAACCATTCGGCTTCGGTGGATTTGGCGGCTTTGATGGCTTTGGTGGTGGGTTCGGAGGCTGGTGGTAATCTGAACGATTGAATCTGCGGGTAAGTGAAAAGCGGACCGATCTGTGTAGATCGGTCCGCTTTTTTCAAGCTTCACCTTCATAAGGGGAGTAAGGCGCTAAAGATTTAGTTAACTCGATTACTTTTAATGGAGGAATCGATTGTAGGATATTATAACCGAGACGCAGATAAAACTTGAGTGCGCGGATATTATCCTCGTCTACAAATACATGAGACATCGTATAGCCCTTCTTGCGAGCATATTTTTCTGCCCGCTGCATGAGCTCGGATCCCCAATGCTTATTCTGATAACGAGAATGGACTGCTAATAAATCAATGAGTACTGTCTTATTGTGAAACTCCATATGCAAGAAGGCGATTGGTGATCTTCTCCGAGAGTCAGCGACGACCAAAGTTGCCCCTCTGCGAAGACGTTGGGTGATTTCATTACGTAGCTTACTATCTCCAGGATGCTGCCAGGGTGAAATTGGGACCAATTGTGTGCGAATAAGCTCAACAATACCGTTGTCGTCCCGTGGTTGTCTCCATCGAATCAAGTGGGGCGCCTCCCCGGTTCAAGTCATTAAGCACGGCCTAGTGCTTGGAAGAATTCTGATATTACAACGTATGAACAAGTCATTTGAACGGTAACGGCTAAGATGTGTATTGACGAATGGCTTGGCGAAGAATATAATAAATGCTAAATCGACTGAACAATAAATTGCTATGATGAGGAAAAAGCAATAGGGCTCTTATGCTCAGAGAGTGTCGGATTAGCTGCAACCGATACCTTAATCCCTGTTAGCGAAGTCTCCTCGGAGCTATTCCCCTGAACCGCCAATAAGGCACACTAGGGAGAATCGGAATGGCGCACGTTATTGCGCTTAAGGTATGAAGCATTCTAATCGAAGGCGCATACTTTATAAGGCCGTCACCGTGAGGTGTTCGGCAAACTCGGGTGGTACCGCGGAAGCAACAGCCTTTCGTCCCAAGACAGCCATTATTGGCGTTGGGATGGAAGGCTTTTTTTGTACAATTAAATGATGTAAGTACCGCCGACTAAGTGTCGGCGCAGCCGTATTACGTGTAAAGGAGGAAAAAGGATGAGTGCACAAGGAGTTACAATGAAATCGAAACAAGAATTGATTGAGAAGTGGAGTAAGCCGGAAGTACTCTCAGGATCTGAAATACTGCTACGCAGTTTGTTACTGGAGGGAGCAGAGTGCGTCTTTGGTTATCCAGGTGGCGCAGTATTGTTTATCTACGATGCGATGCACGGCTTTTCAGACTTCCAGCATCTTCTGACACGCCATGAGCAAGGAGCTATTCATGCAGCAGACGGTTATGCACGTTCTACCGGTAAGGTAGGCGTTTGTATAGCGACATCGGGACCGGGGGCAACGAACCTTGTCACGGGAATCGCAACTGCTTATATGGATTCGGTGCCACTAGTTGTCATTACGGGTAACGTAGCTACAACTTTGATCGGTACGGATGCTTTCCAAGAAGCAGATATCGTAGGCATTACGCTTCCAATTACTAAACATAGCTATCTCGTGCGCAAGGCAGAGGATCTGCCTCGCATCATCCACGAAGCTTTCCATATTGCTAATAGTGGGCGTAAGGGTCCAGTTCTTATCGATATACCGAAAGATGTATCTGCTGAGAAGACATTATTCCAGCCGGTTAATGAGGTGAACTTGCGTGGGTATAACCCAACTGTTCATCCGAATAAGAATCAAGTGGAAAAAATGATTCGTGCGATCGAGCAAGCGGAGAAGCCGGTTATTCTTGCTGGTGGAGGAGTTGTTTACTCAGGGGCTCACGAGGAGCTACTCGAATTCATTACGAAGACGGGCATTCCGACAACAACTACATTGCTAGGGTTGGGTGGTTTCCCAAGCGGACATGAATTGCATATGGGTATGCCAGGTATGCATGGAACATGGACAGCGAATACGTCTATCCAACAAGCCGATCTGCTTATTAACATTGGTGCACGGTTTGATGATCGTGTAACGGGTAAGCTGGCTGGCTTTGCACCGCATGCAAAGATTGTCCATATTGATATCGATCCAGCGGAAATTGGGAAGAACGTGCCTACGGACATTCCAATTGTGGGCGATGTGAAAGCGGCTCTTGAGCAAGCGAATGCGATTGCGAAGTATTCCAGTAAAGCGGATGCATGGCGCAAGCAAATTCAGGAGTGGAAGGCAGCGAAGCCTTTCAAATATATTGATTCGGATACGGAGTTAAAGCCGCAATGGGTCATCTCGATGATTCACGAAACAACAAACGGCGACGCTATCGTTACAACTGATGTAGGCCAACATCAAATGTGGGCTGCTCAATATTATCCGTTTAATAAACCACGTTCATGGGTAACTTCAGGTGGTCTAGGAACGATGGGCTTTGGTTTTCCATCGGCTATCGGGGCTCAAATGGGTAATCCCGGAAGAACGGTTGTTTCCATTAATGGGGATGGCGGCATGCAGATGTGTGCCCAGGAGCTTGCGATTTGCGCGATCAACAACATTCCGGTTAAAGTCGTCATCATCAACAATCAGGTGCTCGGAATGGTTCGTCAATGGCAGGAGCTGATTTACGACAATCGCTACAGCCACATTGATCTTGCTGGAAGCCCTGACTTCGTGAAGCTTGCAGAAGCCTATGGCGTTAAAGGCTATCGCGCGACAAACAAGGAGGATGCTCTCCGGGTTTGGAATGAAGCGTTGGCGCATCCTGGCCCAGCAGTCGTTGAATTCGTTGTTCGCAAATACGAGAACGTGTATCCTATGGTTACTCAAGGAAGCACGATCGATCAGATGATTATGGGGGATTCCGAATGAACCGTAAACATACGATAGCGATACTTGTTAACGACCAGCCGGGCGTGCTGCAACGGGTTTCAGGCCTGTTCGGCCGCCGTGGCTTCAACATTGATAGCATTACAGTAGGTTCCTCCGAAGAACCAGGTTTGTCCCGTATGGTCATCGTCACGACTGGCGATGATCATACGCTGGAGCAAATTCAGAAGCAATTGTACAAGCTCATCGACGTGATAAAGGTCATTGATGTGAGTGGAAATCCGATGGTTGGCCGAGAGCTTGGCCTGATCAAAATCGGAGCAGAGCCTTCCTCGAGACCAGAAATTCTGGGTATCGTAGAAACGTTCCGCGCTGCGGTAGTTGACATTGGTCCTTCAACTTTGATTGTTCAGGTTGTCGGCGATTCAGAGAAGATTGATGCTATGATAGAGCTATTGAAGCCTTATGGTATTCGCGAGCTTTCGCGGACAGGAATAACAGCGCTGAACAGAGGCGTTAGATAGTTAAGAGTTAGTCATTGCACTTACCCGCTCGGAGCGGGTGTTCGAGGGGAGAATATCCATCCTCCATTCTCCTTTGGAACGCCCGCTTCGAGGGTCGACAAAATATCATATTTAATTATTTTAAGGAGGAACAATCTAATGGCAGTTAATTTATTTCATGAGAAAGACGCTGATCTAGGCGTTCTTAAAGGCAAAACAATCGCGGTAATCGGTTACGGTAGCCAAGGTCATGCGCAAGCGCAAAACCTTCGCGACAGTGGTTTGAATGTTATTATCGGTCTTCGCAATGGTAAATCTGCGGACAGCGCTCGTAATGATGGCTTCGAGGTACTTTCCGTTGCTGATGCTACTCGTAAAGCAGACGTTGTTCAAATCCTTATGCCGGATGAGACGCAAGCTAGCGTTTACAAGAACGAAATCGAGCCGAACCTGAAAAAAGGCGCAGCTCTTATGTTCTCCCACGGCTTTAACGTACATTTTGGTCAAATCGTAGCTCCTGAGGATGCTGACGTTCTTCTAGTGGCTCCTAAATCCCCAGGTCACATGGTTCGTCGTACTTATGTTGAAGGTTTCGGCGTACCGGGACTTATCGCTATCCACCAGAATGGTACAGGCAAAGCATTCGAAATCGGTATGGCTTATGCTAAAGGTATCGGTTGTACTCGCGCGGGAGTTATCGAAACTTCCTTCCGTGAAGAAACTGAAACGGACTTGTTCGGTGAGCAAGCTGTTCTTTGTGGCGGTGCTACTGCACTTGTTAAAGCAGGTTTCGAAACGCTTGTTGAAGCAGGCTATGCTCCAGAAATGGCTTACTTCGAGTGCTTGCACGAGCTGAAGCTGATCGTTGATATGATGTACGAAGGTGGCTTGTCCTCCATGCGTAGCTCCATCTCCAATACAGCTGAGTACGGTGACTATGTTACCGGACCTCGTGTTGTAACTGACGAGACGAAGAAAGAAATGAAACGCGTGCTTGAAGATATCCAACAAGGTAAATTCGCTCGCGACTTTATCCTTGAGAACCAATCCGGACGCGCATTCCTTACAGCTACTCGCCGTAACGAAGCTGAGCACCCGATCGAAGTTGTCGGCGCTCAACTACGTGGTATGATGCACTGGATCAAAAAATAATACAAAAGCATGAGTATGAAGAAACCTCGACCCTCGGGCCGAGGTTTCTTTGTAAAATTTGTTCATTATTGCTCAGAGACTCGTCGTATTACACTTAAAACAGCTGGAGCGTTAAAGGCGCACTGTGATATAATCATATGAAATATTCAACAATGATTTAGGAGGTGGGGTGTCCCTTTATGCGTAAAATTTATATTTTCGATACAACACTCCGTGACGGAGAGCAGTCTCCTGGAGTTAACCTGAACACTCAGGAAAAGGTAGAAATTGCCCTGCAGCTTGAAAAGTTGGGCGTAGATCGAATTGAGGCAGGTTTTCCGGCAGCGTCACCTGGAGATTTGGCAGCGGTTAACGCAGTTGCTAAAGCCGTTAAGAACGCTACGATTATTGGTTTGGCGCGCTCGCGCGAGCCAGATATCGATGCGGTTAAGGAAGCTCTTAAAGGTGCGCAGGACCCAGGTATTCACCTGTTCTTGGCGACTTCACCGATCCATCGTAAGCACAAGCTGCGTATGGAGAAGGAGCAAGTTCTTGAAGCGGCGGATCGAGCGATTCGTTATGCTAAGCAATATTTTGATAAAGTTGAATTTTCCCCAGAAGATGCTGGACGTACTGAAATCGATTTTCTTTGCCAAGTCACTGAGATGGCGATTAATGCTGGAGCGACAGTTGTTAATATTCCCGACACAGTGGGCTATTTAACGCCACATGAGTTCGGTAACATCTTTAAAGTGTTGAAGGAAACCGTACCAGGCATTGAACGTATTCAATTGTCTGCGCATTGTCATGATGACCTTGGCATGGCGACAGCTAATGCATTGGCTGCGATCCTTAATGGCGCGGATCAGATTGAAGGTACAATTAACGGAATCGGTGAACGTGCGGGTAATACTTCCCTAGAGGAAGTTGCACTTACGCTTGCAACGCGTGCTGAATATTTCCAAGCGACAACAACGTTGAACCTGAAGGAAATTGCGCGTACAAGTCGATTGGTCAGCAAACTAACTGGGATGGTTGTACCAGGAAACAAAGCGATTGTTGGTGCGAATGCGTTTGCTCATGAATCCGGTATTCATCAAGATGGCATGCTGAAGGAAAAAACGACATACGAGATCATTTCTCCAGATACGATCGGCCTACGGGACAGCAAGCTAGTTCTAGGCAAGCACTCTGGACGTCATGCATTCCGTGAGAAGCTAATTGATCTTGGTTACGAGAAGCTGACAGAAGAGCAAGTGAACGCCGCATTTGGCAAGTTCAAGGACTTGGCAGATCGCAAGAAAAACGTAAGTGATGAGGATATTAGGGCGCTCCTCGAAGAGAAAATTGTGGAAACACCGGAAGTATTCGCATTAGAGCAATTAGTCGTAGCCTTCGATAGCCATGCCACTCCTACTGCTGTAGTTACGCTCAAAACAGTTAAAGGCATCGTGAAGCATGAGTCTGAAGGGAATGGATCGGTAGATGCGATCTATCAGGCCATTGATGCGCTTACCGGTGAGGTCGTCGAGCTTGATGATTATACGATCAAATCCGTAACGGATGGCACTGATGCACTAGGTGAGGTCCATGTTGTGCTTAAGCAAGGAGATTCATCTGCACAAGGCCGTGGGGTCAGTACAGATATTCTAGAAGCTAGTGCCCGAGCTTATGTAGACGCATTAAATCGCCTTATCGACAAGCGCAATGCTCCAACTCGCAATCGTCGCGACAACGTCACGTTGATCTAATAGCTCAGAAATGAGGAACATCGGATGAACTATCATTTTTCGAAGAGACTGGACACTTTCTCCTCCTCAGCCGTACGTGAAATTCTAAAGCTAACTCAGAAAAAATCAATTATTTCGTTCGCAGGGGGGCTACCCGCTGAGGAGCATTTTCCAGTTGCAGCAATTGGAGAAGCATTCGAACGAGTACTGGCTGCGGGTAATAAAGCACTCCAATATGGTTTGACGGAAGGGTACTTACCTTTACGTGAGAGCATCTGTAAGTGGATGGTGAATAAAGGTGTAACGGTCACGCCTGACGATATGCTATTGACTACCGGTTCGCAGCAAGCCATTGATCTGCTGACTCGGATTTATATCGATGCAGGTGACGTGATCCTCGTAGAGAGACCGACATATTTGTCGGCTTTACAAGTATTCCGTTCCTATGGCGCTACATTGGTTTCTGTAGATGCAGATGAGAATGGGATGAATCTGGATGACTTAGCCGCCAAGCTGAAGAAATATCGTCCGAAAATGGTGTATGTGATTCCCACGTTCTCCAATCCAACGGGTAAGGCATGGAGTATGGAGCGTCGTAAGGGAGTGCTTAAGCTCTGTAGGGAGAGCGAAAGTCTTATCCTTGAAGATGATCCGTATGGCGAGCTGAAATTTGGAGATGCTTCGGTAACTTATCCGTCGCTGTTTTCTTTAGATCAGCATCCTGGAGGATCTTGTGTCGTATACACGAGCACCTTCTCCAAGACCGTAGCACCAGCGTTGCGCACGGGCTGGGTCATGGCTGATTCAGAAATTATCCGTAACATGGCACGCGCTAAGCAAGCGGCTGATTTACATTCCAGCTCCCTTGACCAGCAGACACTATACCAATTGATGGAACACTTCGATCTTGATGGTCATATCGAATTCGTCCGCAAGGAATACGAGGCACGTATGCGCCAGATGGCAGAATTACTCCATGAGCAGCAGTGGCCAGGTGTGACATGGAATGAACCCAAAGGCGGTATGTTCTTCTGGTTGGAGCTTCCGGAGTCGATAGATACTGCGGAGCTACTCAAGACAGCTGTTGATCTTGGTGTTGCATTCGTCCCAGGAATTTCATTCTTCACGGATGATAGTGCGAAGAAAAATACGCTGCGCCTTAATTTTACGCATAACGATTTTGCTGGTACCGTAGAAGGAATGAAGCGGTTGAATCAAGCGATGCAAAGCGTCTTGGTAAAAGGTTAGGAACAAGCTTAGCTGAATGAGCGCGTACCGAGAGGTATGCGCTTTTTCTATGCGAGTAAATACCGATAGGTGATATCTATAGAAACGATAGTTTTTATCTATTTTGCCAATGGGGTCAAATGTACTACAATTGAGAGATAGTCTCAATGGACAAACTTATACCCAAAATTGGAGTGAATGATAACTATGTCAGAAGTTAAAAAAATCGCCGTTATCGCTGGTGACGGAATTGGTCCTGAAGTTGTTGCAGAAGCTGAAAAGGTACTAAAACGTTCGGAGGAATTGTTCGGCTATAAATTCGAGCTTGAGCACGGCTTGTTCGGCGGTATTGCTATCGACGAGAGAGGCACGCCTTTGCCGGAAGATACGCTTGAAATGTGTCGTAAAGCAGATGCTGTTCTTCTTGGTGCTGTAGGTGGACCGAAATGGGATAACAATTCGAAGGAGCTTCGCCCGGAAACTGGCTTGCTCGGAATTCGTAAAGCTTTAGGTCTATTCTCTAACATTCGTCCTGCAGTCGTATTTGATTGCCTTAAGGATGCTTCGACATTGAAGCCTGAAGTACTTGAAGGCACTGATCTTATTGTTGTTCGTGAGCTTACTGGCGGTATCTACTTCGGAGAGAAGTTCCGTCGTGAAGGGCCGCAAGGAGAAGAAGCAGTTGATACTTGTGTATATAACGTAACCGAAATCGAACGTATCGTTCGCCAAGCTTTCGAGGTTGCTCAGAAGCGCAGCAAACGTCTTGCGTCCGTTGATAAAGCGAACGTACTTGAAACTTCACGTCTGTGGAGAGAAACCGTTAACCGGATCGCTCCTGAATATGCGGATGTTGAAGTGGAGCACGTACTCGTGGATAACTGCGCTATGCAATTGCTACGTCGTCCTTCGAGCTTCGACGTAATCGTTACGGAAAATATGTTCGGAGATATTCTAAGTGATGAAGCAGCTATGTTGACAGGTTCAATCGGTATGCTGTCCTCTGCTTCCTTGGGCGAGGGTAGCTTTGGATTATACGAGCCGGTACACGGTTCCGCACCTGATATCGCCGGCCAAGGCATCTCGAATCCGATTGCTACAATCCTTTCAGTTGCCCTTATGTTCCGTCTGACATTTGGTTACGAGGAAGCGGCTACTGCGATTGAAACGGCTGTTAAGAACGTACTAGATGCTGGACATCGCACAGGCGATATCGCGGTAGATAAGAGCAAAGCAATTGGCACAACGGCTATGGGTGACTTAATCGTAGCAGCAATGACTCGCTAATTCGAAAATTGTTTATAATAATTCTAAAAAAGGAATTGTTATCATCTTGACTAGCTTGTCCTCGAATGTTAGGATTTTAAAGTGAGCAATACACAGAAAGCACTAGCAATAAGGCTGGGCTTGCAGGAGGTAATTTAAAGATGGCAGAGCGTTTAGTAGGTCGTCCGGCACCAGATTTCACAATGGATACAGCGACTGGCGATGGTAAAGATTTTGGTACAGTATCTCTTTCCGATTACAGAGGCAAATGGTTGGTATTTTTCTTCTATCCTCTAGACTTCACTTTCGTATGTCCTACAGAAATCACAGCACTTTCCGAAGCAACTAGCGTGTTCTCTGGCTTGAACACTGAAGTTCTTGGCGTTAGTATCGATAGCAAGCATAGCCACCGCGCTTGGATCAATACACCTAAGAACGACAACGGTCTTGGCCAATTGAACTTCCCACTTGCTGCTGATATTACGAAGCAAGTTGCTCGTGACTATGGCGTTCTTATCGAAGAAGAAGGAATTGCATTGCGCGGTTTGTTCATCATCGATCCAGAAGGCGAATTGAAATATCAAGTTGTTAACCATAATGATGTAGGCCGCAGTGTTGAAGAAACACTTCGCGTACTTCAAGCATTGCAATCCGGCGGATTGTGCCCGATGAACTGGAAAGCTGGCGACAAAAACCTAGTTGTGTAATCACAATTAACCCTATATATGAAAGCTCCTCGGAACATGGTTCCGAGGAGCTTTTTGCCCAAATGGAAATAAATGCAGCAGGAATTGCGTAGATGGATAGAGAATATAGTGAGAAGAATAAGGGTGATGCTGATTTGAAGGAGGGAAGGCGATGAGCTTTTGCTGTGGAGCCAGCATGATTGGAACAAAGGGAACATTAAAGCATGTTCGGACTCGGATTCATAACGTGCCGATCTTATTTTGTCCAGTATGTCATCGTATTGAAGTACATTACTTAGTGGAAAATGAATACGAAATATTAGCTGAGTATGCCCATGGGGACGGAGCATCAGAAGTCGACTTCCACGATTACGTAGATGAATCGGATAAAGCACTTCATGAGAATTGTGTAAACAATGAAGAGGAAGAGCCGATACAAATTGTACAAAATCAAATCGACATGTCACTTGATCTGCTTACGTTTGCCAAGGAAATAGGCGATAGTGAGTGGGAGCAGCAATTGAAGAAACGACTCATTACTTTAAGTCAAAGGCGCCATAAGTTAAAGTTAAAACGAACTCCAGGGGGAGCCATGTAAACACCTTCTGGTATCCTATAGAATTCTATCGGGGACTGCCCTTAAGTAGATCAATTCTGCTCAAGAGGGGGTCCTTTTTTTGCTGACTAGGAGGTGTCCCACAATTCGTCATTGCTCGACAACTTCTCCCGTTGACAGTGCTGCTAATTAATGGCTATGATTTGATTGATTTGAACTTTGATTTCGTTGCTGTTCTAGTGATGGGAGAGTGCTCGAATGGACAGCTGGAGAACACGATATTTTCCGATTCTTGCTGAATTTGTTCGAAGCAAGGGACATATTGTTCGTCTAGATGCTAAGGAGTTATGGCTTGAACTCAGGGAGTTGCCTACGGATGACATTCTTGAGCATCATGAAGAGAGTGTGAAATTTCTTCTTTCCTGTGCTGAACCCGAAGAACGGATATCATTAGTGCACCGTTCTCTCATGTTTATAACTGAGCTGCTTATTTCATTACGTCTTCCTGAAGGTGCTGCAGCAAGGGAAGAATCCGAAGTCGATCACCTACGTCTGAGTACGAGCGCGATTCACTTGGCACAGATGGAAGAGGAGTATCCGAATAAATTTGAAACCGTTCTCCAGCATCTGGATAGTGGCGTGGCCTTATTCGATAGCGCGGGCAACCTTCGATTCCTGAACGTTCAGATGTCGAGAATGCTCCAAGCTCCCCGTAGATCATTAATTGGGAGTACCCTATATCAGTTGTTTTTTCACGGGAATCTCAATCGATCTTATCGAAAAAGCTTTGTGCGGATATACAAGGATATGGTACGAAATCGTCGGTATAATGCTGAATTTCAAAGTGAGAATGGTCGATTTCTGCTTGTTACGATATCGCAGATTGAGGAACTGAATGGGGATTACTTGATCAGCGTTAAAGATGTGTCCGAGTACAAGCAAATCGAACAAGCTGCATTCCAGAATGATAAGCTCGCTATGCTTGGTAAAATTGCCGCAGCCATTGCACATGAAATTCGGAATCCGCTCACTTCAATTAGAGGTTTTATTCAATTAATTGCCCCGTATCTTAATGAGATTGGGAAGCAAGAATATGGTCGGATTATCCTCTCCGAGATTGATCGAGCCAACGATATTATTTATGAGTTTCTGAATTCCTCCAAACCCTCCGCTCCTATGAAACAGAAGGTTCTCGTAGGACTTTTGCTAAAGGAGACGATTCTGCTATCGGAAAGTGATGCACATATGAAAGGGTGCGAAATTCAGCATGAAATTTTTGATCCTTTTTTGACCGTTGCTGTTGATGTGAAGCAGATTAAACAAGTGCTACTTAATATTATTAATAATGCATTGGATGCCATATTTGAATTAAACGATGAACGAAAAGGTCGAATCGATATTTCTGCAAAACAAGAGGGCAAATATGCGTTAATCTCAATTAAGGACAATGGCAAAGGGATGCAGCGGACGACGTTAAATCGGTTGTTTGATCCCTTTTTTACGACGAAGATAGAAGGGACAGGCTTAGGGCTGTCCGTAAGCTATCGTATTATTTGTAATCATGGTGGGACGATTCATGTGGAGAGCCAATTAAATGAAGGAACAGAATTTATGATTTATTTGCCTTTTGTGGACTTGAAAGAGTAGAATCTGGGTTAAGTAACCAAAAAGTAATAAATGATATAAAGGGAACCAATACAACTTGGGGGAACATCATATGAGCAACTTGATCCGAGGAGTTAAGCAAACGCTAACAACCCGACAAATGGAGTCGGATAATCGGAGAGGCTTACGAATTTCGTTAATAGAGGGTATACCCGCGAATATATTAGCGAATTTGATAGGCGGTCCTTTGCAGACCGTCTATTTATCGTACTTGGGTTTTACAGCATTCCACATCGGGTTAGTATTGGCTATTCCTCCCTTTGCCCTACTCGTGCAGATTTTTATTGCGTTCGCCATGCAAACGTGGCAGAATCGTCGGTTTTTTGTTGCCTTGTTTGGTATTGTCCATCGAACGCTATGGGTAAGCACAGGACTCATTCCGCTAACGTTTACGGAGGATGCTTGGATTCCCGTATATATCGCGGTCTGGTTAAGCTGTATGATCTCCGGGCAAGCAGGTGGAGTAATCTGGACTTCCTTGATGGCCGATGTTGTACCACCTGCTGTTAGAGGAAAATACTTTGGGATACGTAATACAATTCACTGGGCAGTCGTCTGTATCACGTTGTTCGTGGGCGGCCAGATCATGGAGTGGTTTCCAGGGGTACATGGGTTTACTATCCTTTTCTCGATAAGCGCTGCTTGCGTTTTCTGGAATGGTTGGGCACTATCACGCTACCCGAATCCACCGTTCCAGCCTTCGGAGAGTGGAAGGTCCATGCGGATGTTTATTCGACCGTTCGCGGATCGGCGGTTCCTATCGGCGACATTGTTCATATCCCTGTTTATCCTTGTGCAGAATACGGTTATTCCGCTCTTCTCTTACGTTATGCTTGAGATCATTGATCTAAGTGCCAGCAGAGTAACCTTAATCATTATGCTGCAAAATTTGATTATGATGCTTAGCTATTATTATTGGGGTGTGCTGAATAGCAGATATTCAACGAGTACGTTGTTATTATGGACATTCCCGCTGATAGCGGCTTCCTGCGTGATGTGGGCGGGGATTGCAATTGTCCCTGTCATGCTTGTGCTAATTGTTGTTCATATTCTGCTAGGCTTCGGCGTGGCTGGCTATAACCTGCTTGTGTTCAACTTTCTAATTGGAGACTCTCCAAAATCGGAAAGACCGATGTATGTAGCGGTGTTCTCTGCACTTACAGGGATTGCAGGCTTCATTGGTCCGATTGCAGGTGGATGGCTGTACGATGAAATATCGACAGGTCCTTTATGGATACAGACTTACGGGGTGGCTACGATAGCTGGCGGTGTACTCTTGCTGTTATCGCTGGTGCTTGCTCCTTTTGTGTTCAAATCTCGAAGCTCCAAATAAGTATAATAGAAGACTTTGATTGAACTTCGACTGTAATAAAGTTACAATTAATAAGAAATTTGTCGTATCCTAGAGGAAAAGGTTGATCCAATGAATGATAAACTATCTTCCATTTCCAAATATCGTAAAAATCGCTTTCTCGCGGAAAATCAGATCCTAAGCTCTAAGCTGTACATCCCTCCATTAACTACGAATTATGTAAAGCGCTTACGATTAATTCAGATGCTAGATCAATCGACGCATCAGAAGCTAACGCTTGTGTCTGCTTCAGCCGGATTCGGTAAAACGACGCTAGTTAGCGACTGGACCCATCACAGCACCCGCGATGTTGCATGGGTGAGCTTGGAGCGTGGCGATAACGCGTTCGTACGCTTTTGGACCTATGTGACAGTTGCTATTGGGCAATCACACCCTGGCTTTGCCGAAGAGGCATTACCGATTTTCCATTCCTTCGGTAGTCTTTCAATAGAATCGTCATTATCCTTTTTTCTGAATGAACTGAACCGGATTCCGAGGCCGATTACTCTTGTGCTAGACGATTATCATCTGATCGAGAGCTCCGACATTCACGAGAGTGTTGCTTATTTGCTCAATTATATGCCCACGTTTGTACATCTCATCTTAATCAGCCGAACGGCTCCTCAGCTACCGTTATCTCGGTTAAGAGCCAGAAGTCAAATTACAGAACTAGGAAATCAAGATTTGCGGTTTTCTTTGGAGGAAACGCAAGAGCTACAGCTTAAGACTGCGAACATCAAGCTATCCCACGATGAGGCTGTCTTGCTGGAGGAGAGAACGGAAGGCTGGGCTGTAGGGTTGATTATGGCCTTCCATTCCCTTATAGGACGGGATGACCAGGCGCATTATATTCAAGCGTTCTCGGGTAATCACCGACATGTTCTGGATTATCTTATCGATGAAGTGATGCTTCGCCAGCCGCAGGAAGTACAAACGTTTTTGCTGGAAACGAGTATTCTAGAGCAACTATCGACTTCATTGTGCGAAGCTGTAACGACCTCAGAAGAATCGGCGCAACTGCTTGCTTATGTGGAGAGAGCGAATCTCTTTATTATCCCGCAAGACGACACGAGGACGTGGTATCGCTATCATCATCTGTTCGCCGAGATGCTACGAAACCGGTCGCGTCAGCTGTTGGGTATGAAGCATCAGGATGAGCTGCATCGTCGTGCTTATGTTTGGTTTGGTGAACAAGGCTTTTATATGGAAGCGATTCGGCATGCTATGGAAGCGAAGCAGTTTGACGCTGCGGGACAATATATGGAAACCTATTTACCGAATATCATTCAGAACGGCGAACAAACCAACTTGCTGCAATGGTTGGAGGACATGCCTTTGCAAAGCGTCATCCGTCATCCTAACTTGTTCTTCTTCCAGGAAGGGAATAAGGTTGCCCGTGGTCGTACGGCAGAAGCGCAGCAATACTTGGATCGAGCTGAGCAGTTATTGAAATCTCAGCCGGAGTTATTTTCAGCGGATATCGTTCAGACCGTGCAAGAGAAAATACGTCTATACCGCAATTCAATCGCTTATTACACAGGGGATATCGACTCCTTTATGATGCAATCGGCCAATAACCTACACCTATTGGAAAAGCACGGTTCAATTGCTAACGTGGTAAATTTGGGGGATGCGCTTCTATACAGAGGACCTATTGGGTTTGGCGGCAGACTGCGTAAGATTGCTTATCTATCTGCTAAGGTGTCTGCCGATGAGAAGCTATCGCGAATCTTACACGCAAGCCTCGGGGGTAACGGGTTTATCCTCTTAGCAGATTTATTATATGAGTGGAATCGGATACCTGAAGCGCAGCAAGCTGTGGAGAAAGTGCTTTATAGTGGACATTTTGCAAACAATCCATCTGTTCTTGTGCCCGCGTATATTTTACTTTCCAAGATCAAGCAAGCCGAGGGACTGGAAGAACAAGCGAAGGAAATTGTCCTAAGGGCGATTGGTGAGATGCAGACAAGCCAATCTCCGCGTTGGCAATTGCTCTTGGAAGCCCAACAAGCCAGAATGCAGCTTGCTCAAGGGGATATTCATTCGGCAGCAGAGTGGGCTGGGCAGCGTCATGTGCGGATTACGGACCAACCAAGCGTGGCGAGAGAATTTGAGCATCTTACTTTGGCTCGTATTCTTATGGCGCAGAGAAAGCGAAAGCAAGCTGTCTCGTGGCTGATCCGACTGGGGAATGAAGCGGAAAGAACGGATCGACTAGCGAGTCGAATTGAGATTCTGCTCTTGCTCTCGATTTGTTATCAGGGACAAGCAGATTGGACCCGGGCGATGCGGACACTGGAGCAAGCTTGTCGGTTGGCGGAACCGGAGGACTTCATCCGATTGTTTCTTGATGAAGGGCAACCGCTTGCGGAGCTACTCTCCCGTTGGCTGACGGATCATTCGATTGAGGATGACGGCTTAGTAACCTATGCGAAGAAATTGCTGACGTTGATGGAAGCGAGCGGATCATCGGGATTGAGTGATCGTGGGTCGGGAGGGAATCCTTCCACTGACATGCTGACCAGTAGGGAGAAGGAAATACTACAGAAAATAGCGGAAGGCTTATCCAATGAAGAAATTGCTGGGCAGCTGTATATTTCCTCGGGGACGGTCAAGAAGTATATCCATCAGCTTTACGGGAAGCTGCAGGCTAAGAACCGTGTACAGGCCGTGTCGCGGGCGAAGGAATGGAATCTATTATAGTAGGAAGGCTAGGAGCCCGGAGGATAAGGTTCTCGGCCTTCTTTCTGTTTAAATACCAACTTTAGTTGGGTTCGGAAACAAGAAAAGTAAGTTATAGTTAAATAATTGTCGTAAATATGGGATATAGAGGAAGTTGATGTTATGCATCGGGTATTAAAGAGGGCATTAAAGATCCTATTAGGTTTGGTGATAGTGTGGACGCTGACTCCCTTGAAACAGGCGGGCGCGACTGCACTCGTTCCTAGTACTCAAGTTGTTGCAGGAGGTTATCACAGTCTAGCGTTAAAAAGCGACGGAACGGTTTTGGCCTGGGGAGGTAATGCTTTTGGTCAGCTCGGGGACGACACTGAAATTGATCGGAGTACCCCTATACAAGTAACAGGGCTGAGTGGAGTCACCAAGATTGCCGCAGGAAATACTCACAGTCTAGCGTTAAAAAGCGATGGAACGGTTTGGGCTTGGGGAAATAATAATTATGGTCAACTAGGGGACGACACTGGAATTAATCGGAGTACCCCTGTACAAGTAACAGGGTTGAGTGGAGTCACCGCGATTGCCGCAGGATTTTCTCATAGTATGGCGTTAAAAAGCGATGGAACGGTTTGGGCTTGGGGATCTAATGAAGTTGGTCAACTCGGGGACGACACTGAAATTGATCGGAGTACCCCTGTACAAGTAATAGGACTGAATGGAGTCCAAGCTATTGAGGGAGGACGTTCTCAAAGTATGGCGTTAAAAAGTGACGGAACGGTTTGGGCTTGGGGATATAATGAATATGGTCAACTCGGGGACGGCACTGAAATTAATCGGAGGACCCCTGTACAAGTAATAGGACTGAATGGAGTCCAAGCTATTGAGGCAACTTCTCATAGTGTAGCGTTAAAAAGTGACGGAACGGTTTGGGCTTGGGGATTTAATAGATTTGGTCAACTCGGGAACGGCGGCACAGCATATGCTCAGGTAACCCCTGTACAAGTAACAGGGTTGAGTGAAGTCACTGCGATTGCTGCAGGAGAACTTCACAGTGTAGCGTTAAAAAGCGACGGAACGGTTTGGGCTTGGGGATATAATTATTATGGTCAACTCGGGAACGGTACAACAAGTGATCGGAGTACCCCTGTACAAGTAACAGGGTTGAGTGGAATCAACGCGATAGCCGCAGGAAACGAATACAATGTAGCGGTAAAAAGTGATGGAACGTTTTGGGCTTGGGGATTTAATAGATTTGGTCAACTCGGGAACGGTACTTCAGGCGATCAGATTTCAACACCGATACAGAGCTCGTTAAATAACTATAATTTATGGGATCTCAACCTCTCGACAAGTGGCTTGAACCCTCTATTCACATCAAACACAACCACCTATACGGCGAGTGTCGCAAACAGTGTGGAGAACATAAAGGTTACACCAACGGTGTTTGATCCGACTGCCATCGTGACCGTGAGGGTTAATGGCGGTGCGGCGGAGTCTGTAACTAGCGGCCAGATGAGCAGCCCACTTTCGCTCAATGTAGGAGATAACCCGATTGAGGTGATGATCGCCGATCAAGGTGGAACACCGAAACAGACCTATACGGTGACGGTAACTAGGGCGGAAAGTAGCAACGCGGGATTAAGTGGCTTGGTGCTATCGGAGGGAGCGCTTGCCTTCGTACCTGGTACATTCGGCTATACGACAAGCATGGGCAATGGTGTAACATCGCTAACGGTTACACCGACGGTGGCGGAAAGTAACGCGAGTGTAGCGGCGAGTGTATATGGAGGCGGCGGCAATCTCGTACTAGGTCCTATTCCACTAGCGAGTGGAATAGAGTCACAGTTGCTACCGATTAGCGTGGGGAATAATCGGATCGAAGTAACGGTCACTGCGCAGGATGGTACGACGAGAATGTATGCGGTGACGGTAACGCGTGCAGGAAGTGGTAATGTGGAGTTAAGCGGGTTGGTGCTATCGGAGGGAACGCTTGCCTTCGTACCTGGTACACTCGGCTACACGACAAGCGTGGGAAATGGGGTAGCGTCGTTGACGGTTACACCGACTGTAGCGGAAAGTAACGCCAGTGTGGCGGCGAGTGTATATGGCGGCGGCGAGCTTGTACTAGGTCCTATTCCACTAGCGAGTGGAATAGAGTCACCATTGATACCCATTAGTGTGGGGAATAACCGGATCGAAGTAACGGTCACCGCGCAAGACGGAATGACGACGAGCACCTATGCAGTGACGGTGAATCGTGCAGGCAGTGGCAACGCGAGATTAAGCGGGTTGTTGCTATCTGAGGGAACTTTGCTCTTCGAACCTGATACATTCGGCTATGGGACAAGCCTAGGAAATGGTGTAGTATCATTGACGGTCACGCCGACGGTAGCGGAAAGTAACGCCAGTGTGGCGGCGAGTGTATATGGTGTCAGAGGCGAGCTTGTACTAGGTCCGATTCCACTGAGGAGTGGAGTGGAGTCGCAAGTGCTACCGATTAGCGTGGGGAATAATCGGATCGAAGTAACGGTCACCGCGCAAGACGGTACAACGAGTATGTATGCGGTGACGATAACGCGTGCTGCGGCTGAGAGACCTGGCGGCGGTTCCAGTGGATATTCTAAGTCAGGCAACAATTCTCTAAGCGGCTTAGTCTTATCGGTAGGAGAGCTATCGCCCGCGTTCTCGCCCGCGGTGACGCTATATTCCGTTCAGGTAGGTCATGACGTCGACCAAATCACCTTTACGACGAAAGGACAGGATTCCCGTTCTGCTATAGGGGTGAATGGAAAGCCTCTGTCTAATGACAAAGCTAGTGAATCTATCGGGCTTAAAGTCGGAGAGAATGACATTGAGATTGCTGTCAAAGCAGAGGATGGCACGATCAAAACGTACCACATCGTCGTTACACGTGAAGCTGCACCCTCTGAACCGAAACCCGTGTCTGACTTGTTCAGTGACATTGCCGGACATTGGGCACAGAAGCTGATCCAGCAAGCGGCGAAGATCAACATCGTTAATGGCTATGCGGACGGTACATTCCGACCTGATGCTCCGGTGACGCGGGCGGAGTTCGTCGTGCTGCTCATGAAGGCGATCGGAACGGAAGGGAGAGGCGAAGGACAAAATAGCTTCACCGATGCTGACGGCTTCGGTGCTTGGGCGAAGCTAGCCATCTCGCGAGCTGCGGATGCGGGTATCGTCAACGGGTATTCAGACGGCAGCTTCCGGCCGAATGAGCACATTACTCGCGCGGAGCTGGCGGTTATGGTCGCAAGAGCATTCGGGATCAAGCCGATTACAACGGCATCCGGTTTTGCTGACGATGCGAGTATTCCGACTTGGGCGAGAGGCGCGGTGGAAGCGCTCAGACAGTCGGGTGCGTTGCAAGGACGTAGCGATGGCAAGTTCGCGCCTGAGGCGGAAGCTTCGCGGGCAGAAGCGATCGTGATTATTTTGCGGCTGCTAGAGGTAAAGTAACTTCATAAGAATCAAAACCTACAATGGTCTACTCCATCCCAAAGTGGCTGGAAATCCTCACGGGATTTCCAGTCGATTTATTATAAATCTCAAGCTTAGTTATTACAGCAAGTTGACAAAACTAACTGTAACGCATATTATTACAGTAAGGGTTTGGAATTGGACGACAGCAGGTAATCATGCATATCGTCCATTTTTTTAACCAAACTGTAAAGTTTTTTATTACAGTTATATTGAAACCAAATTTCCGGACAGGTGGTGTAGAAGATGAAAGTTGAAATGAGCGAGTGGGTAATGGCCAAAACAAAAAATGGGGAATTAATACAAGGCTTTGTAGATGCCATTGATGATCAACAAGGAGTGGCGACGGTGTTTGTTGTGAAGTCAGATAACGTCGAGTCGGTGGGAAAATCTGTCGTTGTGCGAGACCGTTGGTTGAGGAAGCTTCCTACGTATTCGCTGGACGATGCCGAGGCAATTCAAAGCTTGATTGACCTTGCTTTAGCCACAAGGGATGAGCAGTGGTTTACGGAGCTATCCCAAACCTTGTCGAAGGTAACGGCATCCGGGAATAAGGATAGAGTCAAGTCATCCGTCACATCATCATCTTTCACTCATCGGTTAGGCTATCCGGTAGGAGATAGATGAGACTAAGTAGAAGCCTCGAATTAATATAGGATTAGCGGCTTTAATTTAATGATGAATACCATTAGGGGTTGTCCAAAAATGAAAAAAGTTGGTGCAGGAGGGTCCATTCCTATGCCAACTTTTTTTAGCCTTGGTCAATTGCTGCTTTCTTGACGGGATAGCCTGTTGGCTTCGAATTTACGTTCTGGAGGTGGATTTCAACATTTCAAATCGTCTCGGCCATATAAATGCCTAGGTATTCTTCTTTTGCTTATGCATTCGATTCGATATAATGATGAGGAGTCATCATAAGTGAACATTCCGGGAGGTACGATAAGATGAGTAAAATACTGCCTTTAAGTCAACATGGATTTACGGCAAGTCAGCTCGTATTGGGCTGCATGGGTCTAGGCGGAGCCTGGAACAAGGATCCACTCACTGCAGAGCATCTGAAGCAAGCGCATGAAGCCGTAGATGCAGCGCTATCAATCGGAATTAATATGTTTGATCATGCCAATATATATAAAGTGGGTAAAGCGGAGAAAATTTTCGGACAAGTGCTGAAGGAGCGCCCGGAGCTCAGAGATACGATTGTTATACAATCTAAATGTGGGATTAGACAAGGAACGGATGATTACCCTCGTACGCGCTTCGATTTCTCGAAGGAGCATATCCTCTCTAGCGTAGACGATATCCTCGCCCGATTGGGAATCGAGAAGCTAGACATCTTGTTATTGCACAGACCAGACCCTTTGGCGGAGCCGGAGGAGGTGGCAGAAGCTTTCCATCAGCTTAAAGCGTCAGGTAAGGTTGGAAGTTTAGGCGTATCCAATATGAGCGAGGGACAAATGAAGCTGCTGCAAGCTTACTTGGACGAGCCGCTTGTCGCGAATCAATTGGAGCTTAGCTTGCTTAAGCTGGATTGGTTGGATTCTGTCGTTCATGTGAACCAAGAAGCGGGCAAGAAATCCTCGTTTCCCGAGGGGACGATTGAATATTGCCGCTTGAATAAGGTGCAGCTTCAAGCCTGGAGCCCGCTTGCAAAAGGACTATTTAGTGGCAAGGACTTGTCTCAGGAAAGCACTCAGATTAAGGAAACAGCTGCGTTAGTCGCTCGCTTGGCTGAGGAAAAAGATACGACAAGAGAAGCCATTGTGCTTGCGTTCCTGATGCGTCATCCGTCCAATATTCAACCAGTGATTGGAACGGTTAATCCGGAACGGATTATTGCCTGCGGCGAAGTCGGCAAGGTTACCTTGACTCGTGAAGAATGGTATCATCTATACATAACATCACGCGGAAGCGAAATGCCTTAATTTGGTGTAAAATAGAATAGTACCCAAAATTGAAAGATGAGGTGTTGGATATGGAACTGATTGTAACGCCTTCCGCGCTGTCATGCTTCAAAGGGAAATGGGGATTTACTGAAGGTGAAATGATTCGTGTATTCGTTCGGTATGTGAGTGGCGGAGAAGCACCCTTTGCCTTCGGGATTACGAGAGACACCCCACATGATGCTGCGGTTATTACAGTCACTGACTTTGTTACATTTTATATGGAAAACAAAGATGTTTGGTTTCTCGAGGGCAAGAGCCTGAAGATTGATAGCGACGGTGAAGATATCGAATTTCATTTTGCATAATTGCCACAAAGATCCACTATTGATGGTAGCGCAGAGATACAGTTTGATGTAAACTAGTAATCATTATGTTTCGAACTGACACAAGCACTTTTGAAAAGGAGATTCAACGGAAATGACGGTACATAACCAGACGAACCATTGTAAAATCGTGGATTGCACGATCCGCGACGGAGGACTCGTTAACAATTGGGATTTCAGCGTGGAGTTCGTACAGGATTTGTACGAATCATTAAATGCCTCGGGTGTGGAGTACATGGAGATTGGCTACAAGAATTCTTCTAGACTTCTGAAGAGCGAAGGTACAGAAGGCCCTTGGAGATTTCTAGATGATGATTTCCTGCGCACAGTAATTAAAGAAAAGAAAAATACGAAGCTTTCTGCACTTGTTGATGTAGGTCGTGTAGACGAAGCTGACGTACTACTACGTAGCGATTCCATGTTGGATTTGATTCGTGTGGCTACTTACGCGCGTGATACGGCTAAGGCAATCGAGCTTGGAACCTTGTTCCACGAACGTGGCTACGAGACGACGATTAACATCATGGCTCTGTCCAGCGTTATGGACAATGAGTTAAATGAAGCGTTAGCCATGATCAATGATAGTCCAATTGATGTCGTATACATCGTAGATTCCTTCGGAAGCTTGGATCCTGATGATATGCGCTTCTTGGTAGAGAAATTCCGCCGTACCCTTAAGAACAAAAGACTAGGCGTTCATACGCATAACAACTTGCAATTGGCATTTGCTAACACGTTAGCTGCTGCTCAGTTGGGTGTTGAATTGTTGGATGCTTCTGTCTATGGAATGGGTCGTGCTGCTGGGAACACTCCTACTGAGCTATTGCTTGCTAAGCTTACTCGTCCCGATTACAGCTTGCGTCCAGTGCTTGGCATGATCGAGAAGCATATGATCAAGCTACGTGAGAAGGAAGAATGGGGTTATCTCATCCCTGATATGATTACAGGAACATTAGATGAGCATCCACGTTCGGCTATGGGCTGGCGTGCTTCGGATAAACGTGATCTGTTCACTGAATTTTATGACAAGATGACGACTCCGGAAGTATATAAATAAGAAATAATTACACCAATAGTAAGGAGCTAGCCTTAAAGTCATTGTGACTGGGCTAGCTCCTTTTGCATGTGGAAATTGACGAATTGACTTTATATAGCAACATCTGGAAACTATTACTCGACAAAATTCGCTCTGTGGGCTATTGTTTTGTAAAATGGTGGTAGATCTGGAGGGGGTTAAGTGTTGATTTCTCAATTGGAAAACCGTAAACGATTGCCGCCATTAACTCCAGAGCATATCTGGCATCCCGGCTTGGATGTAGAAATTGCAGCATTGTCAGAAGCGGAGCTGGGAGATGGGCTCCCTGATGGCTACCAGTCGGCGCGAGCGTGGAAAGCTGCGCTCCATCTATGGAATGACAGCTTGAGTGCGGCGCATGTTCTCGTAGAGCACTTAATGACTTCAACTGGATCAGCATTGCATGGGATCATACACCGGCGAGAAGGCGACTATGACAACGCGAAATATTGGTTTCATCATGCAGGTGATCATCCTGCATTCCACAGCCTCCAAATAAGAACGACAAGGTTCTTAAGGGAACAAAAGATTTCTCAAGGACCCTTAAGGGATGTATTCGACAAAATGTCCTCACAGGGAAGCTGGAATCCTTACTTATTTATAAATGCAGTTGCCATTCAAGAAAATTATATCGACGAAGGGCATCCCCGTGGCTTGCTTGAGCACATTCAGCATATGGAGCTTGAGGCGCTCATGCGATTTATCGAGGGTAGAATTGTTGTAGGCAATCGAAGTTAGTCCCTATTATTCTTTGTGACGAGCAGACCAAGGCCACCAGTTCGCTTCTCCAAGCAGGAATGCAAATGCCGGAACGATGAATGCCATGAACAGCGTAGCATATAGAAGTAAACCAATGACAGCACCTACTCCGATTTGCACAAGGGTGTCAACACCTGAAAAACTGAGCGCACCGAAGGTGCCTGCCATAATGACTGCTGCAGAGCTAATCACGCCTCCGGTCGTTCTCATTGCTTTGGTCATAGCTAATTTAACTTCTCCGGTGCGATGCTCTTCTTTGAAGCGGGCCATCAAGAAGATGCTATAATCAACGCCCAGAGCAACGATGATCAGGAAAATAAAGAAAGAAACCGTCCACGAAAGACCGGGGTAACCCATTATCCTCACAAACATAAACTCCGTAATCCCCATTGTAATCAGGTAATTGAATCCGAGCGAGATCAACACATATAGGGGGGCAATAATAGAGCGAAGCAACAGCATGAGCACGATGGCAATCCCTACGAGTACAAAAATAACCGTGCGGATAAAGTCTCGGGAAGATATTCCACGAAGCTCATTGTATTTGGCTGACACACCTGTACTATAAACTTCCGGATAAGCAAGTGATGTTGCGTTTAAACTTTTTCTCAGTTGCTGCGTAATCATCGGAATGGAATCCATGGCTTGATCGGAATAAGGGTTGGATTCTAGAATAAGCTCGAACCTCGTCGTTAACCCATCTGGTGAAATGTAAAAGTCCAAAGCTTGTTGCGATAAGCTAGTGTTCGAAGACTCTGCAGCAGTCCCGTTTTCCGAGACTCCCTCATCTGGATTAGTGACTCGAATCAGATTGCTAAGCTGTGAAGCTATGATCTTACTAAAACCATCTTCCAATAGCCGGATAGAGGGGACGATTCCGACGAGACCTTGACTTAATGGTGCTGCACCGAGCGCGATTGTTTTTAACCCTTCAATCAGTGACTGTTGTTCGTTAATAATCGATTTGATAATGTCCCCAATATCGATATTTGGCTGCTTTAGCTGTCCAGGAATCGTCAGCTTCTCTGGCTTGTGCCCGAGTGGTCGAGTCGCGCTGCGAACCTCTCTAACCTGATCCGTCCTCGTAAGCTCGGAGCTAGCCTGCTCTAGAGCCGCAAGTCCCGATTTCGTACGCATGGATTGAGTAGAAGTGATGGCTACAGTAACAGGAAACACTTCTCCTGAGCTAAACGCCTTCTCCACCTGACGGAAGCCGATGACAGACCCTAGTTGAGGGTTGATTTCAGAGATATCATCGAACGAGCGTTTTCCTTGGAAGAGCAAAGTTAATGGAGCGAGTAGGATCATAGCGGTGAGCAGGATAATGAGTGACCGCTTTGAGGTTATCGAAGCGAACTTCCCCCATAATCGTTTGTCGTCATGCTCCTTTGATCTTCCTAGACGATTAGGCCAGCAAATCGCTTTGCCAAATACTAGCAACAGGGCAGGAACAAGCGTTAACGCCGCAACGACAGTGACTAACATGCCGATAGATACACCGACCGCAGACCGAAATAAGCCGAACTCTGCCAAGCCAATGAGTAGGAAGGCAGTAAAGACGGTGCTTGCGGAGTATATAATTGTTTTTCCTACTCCATTCATCATTCGGGCCATCGCAGCCTGTGTTTGATTATCGGCTCGGAGCTCCTCGCGATATCGTTGGATCATAAGGATGCAATAGTCTGTGCCAGCTCCGAATAGTACAGCGATCAAGAATGATTCTGTAAAATGGGATACAGGCACACCAAAGCTAGCGGACAACCCAATTAAACCTCGCGATAGAATAAAGCTAATCCCAATCGTTAATAAGGGAATGATCGGAGTGACAGGTGAGCGGAACAGGATTAGTAAGATAAGAAGGACTAATCCGATCGTAATGACCTCGGTGCGTCGCAAACCACTTTCGGAGGATATTTGAAAATCCTGAGATAGCGGGGCGTTCCCAGTTAATACGGCTGTGGATCCTTCTGGAGCGTCATGGAGTAAAAGCTTGAGTTTATTTAAAGTTGTTTTTGTCGCATCGTCAAAGTCAGCATGAGGCAGATTAACGATGGCAATTAACGTCGAGCCATCTTTGCTTAACAATCTGTCGGCAAGCTCTGGTTGTGTTTGAGCGGACTGCACGCTAGTGATATTAAGCTCTTGTTTGCGGTTATCGATGTCCCTAAGAAGATGCTCTAGCCATTCTTTATCCCTATCCAGCAGCATTTCCTTTCGGAAGAGCACGATTACAGCGCTTGTAAGAGAATGAGCGGATGGGTTGATTTGCTGTAGCAGCTGTGTCGCTTGCACAGATTCGGCTTCTGGTGGCAAAAATCTCTGTTCCGTTTTCCTTACAATAGACTGTAGATCCGGTAAAACAAAGAAGGAGAGAGAAGCCATCGTGAGCCAGCCCAAAATAATAATCCAGCGTAGCTTAACTATCCAACCTATCCATTTTTCCACGAAACATGACCACCTCCGCTAAAGCGCATACCCTTCTAATGGCCCATCTCCACGAATAGCGGCAGCGTTATGCTGGGGATTGGGATGAAAATGTCCTTTACCCTCCAACTGAAGCCCGCCGATTGCTATCGCTCTCATTTCAATTCCAATGTGATCTGACAACGCAAAGTTATGTAGAAGCTCCACATCAACAACTCCATCGATATCAATAAACCATTGCAGTGTACCGTGATCTTTAATGATCATGAGTTTGGCACTTGAGAATGCGAGGCTCCAAGATTGAGGGGCTTGTGCAATGACGAGCTCAGCCAAGTCGTATGTTTCCATGTTGATCTATTCCTCCCTTACTTCTGTAGTAATTGTACCGTTATAGTGAAAAAGTTTGCAAACTAAGTTGCGAAACCGTGCTAATAGTAGCAGAAAATGACGACAGATACCCAGAAATTGGGTTTATTACGGACGAATTTTGTCGAAATATTGTCGTAATCAGCGTTTCGGAAGCAGGAAACCAACTATTCATGTGGAATAATAAGAAGAGTCTTTCTACCTAGAATAGGTATTTTGTCGGAGGCAATTTCATGTTGACCAATCGTGCCGAAATGAAAACAATAGGGGTAATTATTGCTGCTGCTATCGTATTTAGTAGCCTACACATAGGATATGAGTGGTTTGAACAAGCTTTTGTTCCTATTAATCTTGTTGTCTTACAAACCGTTTTGGAGGTATTCGGATTTGCGATCTGCTTTGCTCTAGTCATTCTTGGCTGGATGGTTTTCGTTCCTACGCTATGCAGACAACGGCTTATGACTGCGGCTTTGTTCGCTGTGGTAGGACTACTAGATTTATTACATATGCTAAGTTCCCCAGGTATGCCCTTATATGACTCTTCAGTTGGTGATACGCCAAGCGTTCTGTTACATTGCGCAGCCCAGTGCTTGGGAGCACTTGGTCTCCTCGTCGTCTTCTCCTTAAAAAATCAGATCGTCAAGCCTCGTATCCGAGTCTATGCGATTGTACCCGTTATTTTTTTAGTTTCAGTCGTTTCATGGTTTGTATTTCATGCAGAGCAATGGAATCATTCCGTCATTGAGATGATTGAGCCTATTCAACAGATAACAACACTGCTTCTATACATAGCTACAATAAGTATTATCCTGTATCGTAATCGGATTGAACGACCTGAGTCGATGCTTACAATCGTGCAGGGAATCATTTGGCTGTTATTGGCTAAAATTGAAGAGATATTAGGACCGGGGCAAGGCTCAGTAGAAAATCTATTCGCTGATGGTTTTAAGATCGTTGGGTACTATTATTTACTTAAAGGAATTTATTTTGTACTTATTGAAGCACCCTATAGACGACATAAGAAAACAGAAGCTCGCATGAATTATTTAGCCTATCATGACGAGCTTACAGCTTTGCCGAATCGTCGCTTATTTTCTGATCGAGTGAGAGCGGAGATGGGGCGTGCTCAGCTTAGAAATAGCAGGTTTGCTTTGTTGTGGCTGGACTTGGACCGTTTCAAAACGATTAACGACTCACTGGGGCATTCCTTTGGTGATCGAATGCTTGTTGCGGTTGCTGAACGTTTATTAAAATTTGCGGACAAGCCGGAAAATGTCTTCAGGCTAGGTGGAGATGAGTTTACAGTTATTATTAGTGACATCAGAGGGGAAAAGGAAGCAGAGGAAACTGCTCAGCGGTTAGTAGATCTCTTTGAAGAGCCTATTAAGGTCGGAGCTTCCTCCTTCCACATTTCAACGAGTGTTGGGATGGCCCTTTTCCCAGATGACGGAAATTCTCTAGATATTTTGCTACAAAATGCGGATACAGCTATGTATAGTGCCAAAGAGACTCGTAATAGCTGGCAGAGATACGAGCTTGAAATGAACTTGAAGGCGAAGGAGAAGCTACTGCTAGAAAACGATTTACGTATCGCACTTGAGCTGGGGCAATTCCATCTGGCTTATCAGCCACTTATAGATTTAGAGCATGAGCAGCTTATCGGAGCTGAAGCCTTATTAAGGTGGAGCCATCCCCATAGAGGGGAAATTCCACCATCTGAATTTATACCACTGAGTGAAGAAAACGGATTTATTTTACCGCTTGGTGAATGGGTGCTTCGTAACGCATGCCTTCAAATGAAAGCTTGGCAGGATAAAGGTTATTCTCCTATCATATTGTCGGTTAACTTATCCATTCGCCAATTCCGCCAGCATGATCTGTGTGAACGTATCGCTAAGGTGCTAGAGGAAACTCGCTTGGAACCGCAATGGCTAGAGCTCGAAATAACGGAAAGCATTATGGCAGACGTAAAGTTCGCGACGGAAATGCTTGAGAGACTTAAGAAGCTCGGCGTTCGGATCAGCATTGATGACTTCGGTACGGGATACAGCTCGCTTTATTACTTGAAGCGGTTCCCCATCGACAAGCTGAAGATTGATCGCTCATTCGTGAACGATGTGTTAACAGATCGCAATGATGCAGCGATTGTATCCGGCATTCTAGCGATGGCAAGTAATTTGAATTTGCCTGTAACGGCAGAAGGGGTAGAAAGTGCTGGCCAAGTGGCCTTCCTGAAGGGATTGAAATGTCAGGAGGCACAAGGTTACTTTTACTCCAAGCCCGTTTCACCGGTTAAGTTTCTTGAATTGTTCGAAATAGATAAGACGAAGAAGGATGCAGCGGCAACCGATTAAGCAATGAAGAGGGGCTAACTCTGAAGATCTATACAGATCTGGGAGTTAGCTCCTCTTTATTGTTATAGATGGTCATCTCGCAGGTAGCATATAAGATCGAATGCAGTAACAGGGTCCAGCATACTATCTCAGAGGGCCAAATCACGCGTGGGCAACCGTACGAAGACGACTCAGCTTCGGTAGAGTTGAAGAGGTAGTCGTGATCAGGTACGATAGTGTAGCAGTCCAGATCACGAGGCAATCGTTTAATAGATATAGCAGGAGGTCGCTTTAATGACATATTCAAGTAAGATTCACCCCTTTTCCAGAGCGCAATGGGGTAGGAAAATGGCGCGTTTGACACTATTGCTTATTTTAGGCTTATTTTCTATAGTAGGCGTTGTTGGACAGGCTGAAGCCCATGCGGTATTGGAGCAAACGACGCCGCCCGCGAACAGCCAATTGGATACTAGCCCGCCAATGATTGAAGTCTTGTTCAACGAGAGACTAGATACTGGGGGTTCGAAGCTCCTCGTATTAAACGAGTCTTCGCGTAATGTTGCCAAGGGAAAACTCGAAATGTTTAACGAAAATAAAGGAATAAGAATGGAGTTGCCAAAGCTAGGGGAGGGTCATTATACCGTCTCCTATTCGGTCATATCCGCGGATGGTCACCCGATATCCGGAGCCTACGTATTTACTGTTGGGAATCCGGATCCATTACCTGATGCCAGTCAGTTGGATCCCCATCAGCAGATCGGACATTCTCATAACCATGGGGGAGCAGGCTTGGATCAGCAAGCTTTCCTCCTCTACGCGGCAAGGATTTTATATTATGCGGGACTTCTTTCGGTTGCGGGACTTGCGTTGTGGGGGTTATTGCGTCAAGCTTCACCGATTTTCAGTGAGGTGCACAAGCGTTCCTTAGCGCTAGCAGGTAAATTTGCATTGCTCGCTACGATGGCTTATGTATTTTTTAGTTTACGGGATCTGGGTCAAGGGGAGCCGCTCTCCGAGTGGGGGCGCATCCTGATGGAGACAACAATTGGTAAGCTATATGCAGCTGGACTATTGCTAGCCATTGTCGCACCCATGCTGGCTTCACTTGGTTCGATCGCCCGCCTGTTCTGGGTCGTTGTCGCCCTATTCTTAGAAGCATGGTCCGGTCATGCGGCAGCATTCGATCCGATATCCTATACGATAAGCTTAGACTTCCTGCATCTGTTAGCTGCTGCCCTATGGAGTGGAGGGCTAGTACTTCTACTCGCCATTTGGTATAAGGATAGACCTGAAGCGGGAAGATTCGCGCTCGTGTTCTCGAAGTGGGCGCTCATTTCATTCATCGCATTGTGGGTAACAGGAATATTATCGACGCTGAACTTCTTACCTTCCTTAGAGTATTTGTTCTACACAAACTGGGGCAAATGGCTAATTGCCAAAGCGACTCTATCTCTACTCGTCGGGGTCACTGCGTTCTTGATCCGGCTTCGTCTCAGGAAGGGCGATCTCCCTCGTGGAAGTCTTCTGAAGGTCGATGTCGGCTTGCTCCTTGCCATTGTGATAAGTGTTGGAGTCCTAACTTACCAAAGCCCTCTACCCGCGAACAACCCGTTGAATTTTCATAAAATGGGGACAGAAATGCACGTAACATTAAGAGTGACACCTAACACCCCAGGAGATAACCAGTTTAACTTGAAAATATGGCTGCCGGAAAAAACGGGTGAGGGTAAGCCGAAAATCGTACAATTGCGAATGCTGCCGCTCGATAAAGAAGGAATGGGCTTCATAGATGTCCCATTGGAAGCCTATCAGGACGAGGATCAGGATGGATTCCCAGACTATACGAAATCGACTTATCGTGTGAAAGGACCCTATCTTCCTTTCGCTGGTGAGTGGATGGCTCAAATTAGGGTAACGGACTCCGAAGATACGGAGAGGGTCGTGGAAACAACTTATCGGATTTACTAACTAGGGAGAGGCATGACTATGGATAACCAGAAGAAGGACCGAAAAATCAAATGGCTAATTCTGCTCATTCCTACGCTTACAATTGGCTTGTGGGAATATGTTCGTCATGCATTCCTGCTCCCATATCTATCTATGGAGCTAGGAAATTTACTCGCTCCTTTTATCGTGCTCGCGGTAACCTTGACGTTAGTGAGAAGCCTCTTTTCCCGACTGGAGCAATCTCAACAAGCTTTGCAGAGGGAAAAGGGAGCTAACGCCGCTTTGGAGGAAAGAGAAAGCTTGGCAAGAGAGCTTCATGATGGGATCTCACAATCGTTATTCCTGCTCGCGGTGAAGCTTGACCAGTTAGATGGAATGAAAAGTGAGGGGCCAGTGAAAGAGCTAGCAGCAGGCTTAAGAGGAACGGTAAGAGTCATACACGACGATGTTAGGCAAGCGATTGCTAATCTTCGTCAGCCTCCTTCCCCCATAACGGCTGCCTGGGTCGTCCCCTTGCGTGAACTGCTTGGCGAGACTGCAGAGCTGACAGAAGCACATGCAGAATTTAGCTGGAGTATTCCGGATGGAAGCTTATCAGATAAGGAAAAGGTAGAGCTTCATGCCTGTGTGAGAGAGGCTCTAATCAATGTCCGCAAGCATGCTAATGCATCTCATGTGTACGTTCTTGGAGAGTCAGATGGAACAGGCGGCTTCCGTTGTACGGTTGAGGATGATGGAATAGGATTCAATGGTGATCCATGGGCTGTGACTGGCCGATTCGGCCTCCGCATGGTTCGCGATCGTGCGAAATCAATAGGATGGACATTCTTAGCTGAACGCAGGGGAGACCGAACGGTCGTTGAATTGGTGAAGCGGGGATGAAGGACTAGAGATATCTGGTACGCGACTGTAGCCAATTTGCAGCTAAGACATCAGATTGCCAACATTTTGTCACATAGAATCATTCAAGATGGCTCTTTCGAGTCATTCGTAAAATGTTAGTTCAAGTTATACTTGGGGATGTTATCAACTATTGAACGAGAAAGGTCGGAAAATATCCCATGAAGAAAAGTTTAATGCTAGTGCTTGCCCTTATACTGTCCATTGGCTTCGGAGGACTGGCTAGTGCTCACGTAAGCGTTCAGCCATCAGAAGTGCCTGCTGGATCTTATCAAGTGTTCACAGTTCGCGTGCCGACGGAGAAAGAGTCTGGAACTACACAAGTTAAAGTTACGATCCCTGACAATGTAAACGTAAGTCGCTTCGAGCCTAAGTTCGATTGGGCTTACGAGGTTGAGAAAAATGCAGATGGCAAAATCACGACTGTGACATGGAAAGCTACAGGCAAAGGTCTTAGCGCAACAGAATTTGGTGAATTCCGGATGCAAGGCAAAGTAGCAGATGATGCTAAGGAGCTTCTATGGAAAGCCTATCAAACTTACTCGGACGGCGAAGTTGTGGAATGGACAGGAGCAGCAGATGCCGATAAGCCTGCATCTGTTACGAAGGTAACTGCGGCAACAGGTGCTGGAGATGGTCATGGAGCGACTAGCGGAGCTGCTGAAGAAGAAGCTGATAACGATGGTGGGCGTGATACGTTGACGCTGTCCTTCGCTATTGCAGGCTTAGTAGCAGGTGTGCTTGCGTTATTGATTGCTTTATTCCGTAAACGGGCATAAGGGATTGTTGCTGAAACAGCAATAAAATTTTCGGAACTCCAAAAGAAACCGCATGCGAGTACAACACTCCGTGCGGTTTCTTTCTTTGTTTATTTGTGTAATATGATCAACATTATTTAAGTTTATTTGTGTAATATTATCAACTTTATTTAATATTTTTACTTAAATTTAAAAAGAGGACAAACGTCCTTTTTTTCAGTAAAAGGACTGTGGTATGATGATTTCAGAAATAAGAAATTGAATTATTTAATAAATAATACATATTTTGTAATTATTAAAAATGGAAAGAAAAAAAGAGAAATGTGACGGATTATGAAAGGGTTGTGATTTTTGGATATGGAAAACAAGTCCGAAATAATGAGCCGCTATCCGATCATTGCAGATCTAATTGCTGGAATGCCGGAGAATATATGGGCCGGTTCAAAAATGATAAATCTGAAAAGGGGGGAACAAATATTCGAGCATGGGGTTAACGTTACACACGTGTACATCCTCTGCAAAGGTACTGCAGTTATATCAAGTCATCATGCAAGCGGCAACGAAGCTAGGGTTGTGTTTGTTGGTGCGGGAAACACTATCGGAGAAATGGAAGCGTGTTCTCATGAGAACACCATGAAGTATAGTGCACGCGCTTATACCTCTTGTGATGTGTTCGTCCTTTCAAGAAATGCTTTTGTAGAATGGATAGATTCAGATCATGCAGCTTGCCGAATTATGGTTCTGGTACTTGCGAAGAAGCTCCGCGATGCATCAATGGAAGTTAGCGAGTATATGCAATATGATGCGATCGTACGTATCGCAACGCTTATTCATTCCGAAGAATGCGGTCGTCTGGCTATGACCCGTCAAGAGTTAGCCGAAACCTGCGGAGTGAGTGTAAGAACGATAAACAGATGCTTAACCCGACTTAAAGCTGAGAAAATGATAGGTATCAGTAGGGGGAAGATATTCATTACTCCCCAGCAGAAGCAACTACTTGCCAAATCTTCTTACAACTTTAACAACTTGAATTAGTAGCTTGCTTCCTTAATTGCAAGCGCTAACAACTAACTGGAGGTTATTAAAAATGAAACAAATTATTATGGATTGTGATCCAGGTCATGACGACGCAATTGCGTTGTTGCTCGCATCAAGATCTGATCAAATAAAGATTCTGGGTGTCACAACCGTTGCCGGAAACAGCGAGCTAGAAAACACATCTAGAAATGCTAGAAAAATATTGGATTATGCGGATATTTTCGATGTTCCGGTGTACGCTGGGTGTTCCACTCCGATGATGCGTGATCTTTACAGACTTACAGGTGCAATTATTCATGGTGAGGATGGTCTTGGTGGTCCTACGCTTCCTGATCCGGTAACGCCTATCGAGCAAGAACACGGGGTAGATTTTATTATCCGAACTCTTCGTCAAGCAGAAGAGAAAATTATTCTGGTTCCAACAGGCCCGCTCACTAATATCGCAATGGCACTGATTAAGGCTCCGGATATTAAAGATAAAATTGAAAAAATCGTCATTATGGGCGGTGCGGTTGTCGATCCAGGTAATATCACCTCCGCTGCTGAGTTTAACATCTACGTGGATCCTGAAGCAGCGAAGATTGTGTTTGCAAGCGGATGTAATATTTATCTGAATACGCTAGATATCTCTATGAAAGCCGTGTTCTATGAGGAAGATATTGAACGTGTAAGAGCACAGGGGGATAAGGTTTCAGATATCGTAGCGAGGCTTTTGGATTTCTTTGCGGATACGCATGTCAAGCATTTTGGATTTAGAGCTTGTCCGATCCATGATGCGCTATGCATAGGGGTATTAATAGATGAAAGCCTAGTCGAATTTCAGAAGGTGTTCCTGGATATTTCGGTTAACGATCCGCTTACTCTGGGTGAAACGGTTGCTGATCTGTGGGGGATTACAGGTAATGAGCCGAACTGCTATATTTCCATGAAGGTAGACCGTGAAAAATTCGTGGACATGATTGCTGAGCACATGAAAAAACCATATATATCAAAAAATTAACCGAATGTGCTAATTAAAATCAGGGGGAAAAACAATGAAAAAGATTCGTTTAACCGTTATTGCAATTGTTCTGATGCTTGTCGCACTTACTGCTTGCGGTTCGAACGACACCCCAGCTGCTACAACAGGCTCCACAGCCCCACAGGAAAGTAAGAGCTCGCCTGCTGCTGCGGATAAGGGGAAAGACCTTCCTAAGGTCGTGGCTTTGCTTAACGGTAACCTCGGTGATAAATCATTTTTCGATTCGGCTAACAATGGTATGAAGCTCGTCCAAGATCAGATAGGTAGTGAAACTAAGGTTATCGAAATGGGTTTTGATAATACAAAATGGGAGCCTACGCTTCTAGATATTTCTGATCAGGATTACGATGTCATCATCGTAGGCACATGGCAGATGCAGGAAATCCTTCAGAGAGTTGCACCTCAATATCCGGATAAGAAATATATTATTTTTGATTCCGCTGTGGATTACAGCAAAGGCGATCTTAAAAATGTATACTCCATCACGTTTAAGCAGAATGAAGCGAGCTATCTTGCAGGTGCATTGGCTGCCTCTGTTGCGAGTACGACTGAGCTTCCTAACAGCAATGGGAAAAAGCTTATCAGTGCTGTAGCAGGTATGGATATCCCTGTAATTAATGACTTCTTGGCAGGATATATCCAAGGTGCCAAGGATGTGGTGCCGGATGTTAAGGTTGCCATATCGTATGTTAATGACTTTAACGATACAGCTAAAGCTAAGGAGCTTGCTCTCGCACAGTTCAAGATGGGTTCAAGCGTAGGCTTTAATGTAGCAGCACAAGCTGGTTTAGGGCTGATCGATGCAGCGAAAACTTCTAATGTCTATGCAATAGGTGTAGATGCGGATCAGGCTATGTCTATGCAGGCTACTAATCCCGATACAGCTAAGCTTATCGTTACATCCGTCTTGAAAAATATTGATAACGTGCTGCTCCGTTCCATTGAAATGCATATTGCGGGCACGCTGAAGTACGGCGAGGTTGATGTACTAGGGATTAAAGAAAAAGCTGTGGGTCTGGCTGACAACGAAATCTATCAGTCCGTTATTCCGCAGGCGATGAGAGATAAGATTATAGAGCTTCAAGCAAAGATAGAAAATGGTGAGACAGCGGTCCTTTCCGCTTTTACGCTTAAGCCGGAAGAGTTCAATGCTCTCAAGAATTCCGTAAAACCGTAGTTTAGATAGAATCTCAGAACAGAGAGGGAATCGTGTCGTGATCTCCCTCTCTGTTTCTTCAATCTCAGTATTCTCTCTATCTCATGGCACTGGAGGAGAGGATTGAATGACTGCCGCCGCGGAATGGAGGAAATCGGATGGATATATTACAGATGAATGAAATCTCCAAGGTGTATGGAAATGGAATATATGCCAATCGGCGTGTTAACTTCTCCGTCTGTGAGGGGGAAATCCATGCTCTGGTAGGTGAGAATGGTGCGGGAAAAAGTACTCTGATGAAGGTACTGTTCGGACTGGAGAAACCGGATAGCGGTCAGATTATTGTGAAGGGTACACCTGTATCCTTTCAATCTCCGCAGGATGCCATGGCTATTGGAATCGGGATGGTACATCAACACTTTATGCTAGTCCCTTCGTTGTCCGTTACTGAGAATGTTACTTTGGGCTTTGAGCCTATGGGAAAAGCTTTTATCGACCGTAAGACAGCTAGAAAAAAGGTACAGGAGCTTTCAGATACGTTTGATTTGAAGATTGATCTCGATATGCCTGCTAGTAAGCTTGCAGTAGGGATTAAGCAGAAGGTAGAAATTTTAAAGGCGCTATATCGCGGTGCGAGAATTCTGATTCTCGACGAGCCGACTGCAGTTCTAACCCCTCAAGAAACGGTTGAGCTCTTTATTCAATTGAAAGCTTTGAAGGAGAAAGGCTTTACAGTGATCTTCATCTCCCATAAGCTGCGCGAGATTAAGCAGTTGACAGATCGAGTTAGTGTAATGCGTCGAGGTGAGCTGGTTGCTTCCGTGAACACGGAGGACGTAAGTGAGGAAGAAATATCCTCGATGATGATTGGTGGAGGATACTCAGGCCATATCGTTAAGTCTCCTGCTGTGCCTAAGGAAAACCTTGTGGAGATTAAAGATGTTAAGTGGAAAGACAGGAACAGCGTTCCTGTTGTGAACGGTGTCACGTTCTCCGTTAGAGCTGGCGAAATTGTTGGTATTGCAGGTGTAGAGGGTAATGGTCAAGATGAGCTTATCGAGATGATTACCGGCTTAAAGCGATATGACAGTGGAGAGATTCAAATGTTCGGAAGCTCTATTAAAAATGAGGAAATCAGTTCTCTGCGAGAGCGGGGAATGTCCTATATTCCTAGCGATAGGATGACACTTGGTGTCGCGACTAGTATGAGTATAGAAAATAACCTAATATCGACAAAAATCAATGATCCATCCATTTATTCGGGCAAGCTCCTTAGTGCTTCTAAGATTGCTCAGTTAAGCGCAAAGCTCGTGTCCGATTTTAGAATTAAGTGTGGTTCCTCCAAAACCGAGGTAAGTATGCTATCTGGAGGCAACATTCAGAAGGTAGTCGTTGCTCGTGAGTTTACCCAGAACGCCCGCCTGATCATTGCTGAGCAGCCTACCCGTGGCATAGATGTCGGCGCTGCGGAATTCATCCACAATAAGCTGGTTGAGCTTCGTGATAGCGGATGCGGAGTGCTGCTTGTATCTGCGGACCTGGACGAGCTGACTAAGCTTTCAGACAGCATCATTGTTCTTCATAACGGGCAAATATCCGCCTACATCGAGAACGTATCAGCTGTGAGCGAAATTGAGCTTGGACACTATATGCTAGGTGTCAATAAGCAGAGCGCTTCAGACATAGGGAGGGCTTACCATACGAAGTAAATCAGGCCTTTTTAATGTAATTACAACAGCAATGGCAATCGTGATCTCCTTGTTAATCGCTTTTATCATTATTTTCATTGTAAGCGATCAGCCAATGGAGGCTATCCATTCGTTGTTGCTCGGACCCTTATCATCCATGCGTAATTTTGGCACTGTTATTGAAATGATGATTCCAATTACGTTCACTGGACTTGCCGTGTCGATCATGTTTCAAGCGGCACAATTCAATCTGGCATCTGAGGGTTCATTTTTCATGGGGGCAGTTGCTGCTGCCGCTGTTGCGACGAAGCTTTCTTTGCCACCAGTATTAAGCATCATGGTCTGTCTTCTAGTAGGCGCAGTTGCCGGAGCATTCGTATGCGCGATTCCAGCTATCCTCAAGGCAAGATTTAACGCTAGCGAGATGGTTTCCTCTTTGATGCTCAATTATGTCGTCTTATTTCTCGGCTTGTTTATCCTTAACTTCTTCTTGCGTGATCCGAGCTTCGGTATGCTCGCATCCTTTCCCCTACCAGATGGATCGAAGCTTATACACTTTATCCCGAAAACAAGAATACACGCCGGCTTATTCATTGCTGTCGTGCTTGTCATTGTAACCTACCTATTCCTCTACAAAACGAAGAGCGGTTATTCGATCCGAACGTTAGGTCAGAATGCTAAGTTCGCCCACTACTCCGGGATTGGAGTCGGCGGGGCGATTGTTTCTTCACAAATGATTGGCGGCGCTGTCGCTGGGCTTGGCGGTTCTGTTGAATTGTTGGGCATGTATGATCGCTTCCAATGGACATCTCTTCCGGGATATGGCTGGGATGGGGTTATCATAGCGATACTTGCACGCAATAAACCTCAATATGTACCCCTTGCTGCATTCTTCCTTGCTTATCTTCGTATCGGCTCAGGCATTATGGCACGAGTGACTGACGTTCCAAGTGAGCTCATTATTATTATCCAATCCATTATGATCATGTTGATAACCGCTCAAGCCTTACTAGGAAAGCTGAAACACAAGCTTGTTGTAAAGGAGACTATCGCTAATGGAAACCCTAGTTAGTCTTATTTTTACAACCGACTTTATAAGCTCAGTGATCCGTGTAACGACTCCGATCTTGTTAGCAACGATGGCAGTACTCGTATCTAGCCGTGCAGGAGTTCTAAACATAAGTATAGAGGGGACGATGCTCTTTAGTGCACTAATGGGTGTCGTTGGCAGCTCTTACACGGGAAGCGCATGGCTAGGCTTGCTCATTGCCGTCATTTCGGGTGTAGCGTTCTCCTACTTGCTCGCATTCTTTCATTTACGCCTGAAGACAGATGTTATTCTGACTGGGATTGCACTCAATCTCTTTTCAAGTGGTTTTACGGTGTTCCTCTTGTTCATGCTCACGGGTGACAAGGGGGTTTCTACCAAGCTGGCAAGTAAAGTGCTTCCTAATATCAACATCCCGTTTATTGAGGATATTCCTGTACTGGGAAAAATCATATCCGGACAAAATTTCCTGACCTATGCGGCGGTAATATCTGTAATAGCTCTGCATATTTTCCTTCGTAAGACGAGGACGGGTACTTACATCCGAGCGGTTGGTGAAAGTCCGGAGGCTGTTGCAACCGCTGGTAAATCCGTCAATAATATTCGCCAAACGGCGCTGCTAATAAGCGGTGGCTTGGCAGGTCTTGGCGGAGCCTTCATGTCGATGGCGTACTTATCCATGTTTACGAAGGATATGATTGCTGGACGCGGATTTATCGCTCTTGCTGCGGAAGCAATGGGAATGAGTAATCCGTTCTTATCCTTCCTTGCCTCGTTGTTGTTCGGATTCGCTGATGCGCTATCCAATAACCTGCAATTGATCAATATCCCAAGTGAGTTGACGCGTGTCGTCCCTTACTTGCTTACGATTATTGCCCTTGCTATTTACGCGGCACGGGCGAAGGCTAAATCCAAGTCATAGAGGAGGAGATTGGCTGGTATGAGCTTAAGTATTCATTCAAGTAGGCTGGCTAACCGAATTCAGGAATTAGCAAGAATCGGACAAATTGGTGAAACGGGGGTATGTCGATTAGCTCACTCCCCAGAGGACAGACAGGCGGTAGAGCTGGTTAAGAGCTGGTTTGAAGCGGCAGGTCTAGAAGCGCGAATCGATGCATTCGGTAATCTGATTGGAAGATGGCAAGGGCGAAATCCAGAGGCTCCGGTACTTATGCTGGGATCCCATATCGATAGTCAGCCATATGGAGGACAATTCGATGGAACAATTGGTGTGTTGGGCGCCTTGGAAGCTGTGCAGACGTTAATAGAAGAGGGCTGGATTCCGGACATGTCGATTGAGATTACTGCTTTCGCTGACGAGGAAGGCTGCCGTTTCAATAAGGGACTGTTCGGGGTTCGTGGAATTTGGGGACAGCTAGAGGAAGGGGAACTCGACAGGGTAGATAAAAATGGTGTAACCAGGAGACAAGCGTTGCAGGAATTCGGCTGCGATCTAGATCAATTAATCGCTTCTAGCTATCGCGAAGGTCAAGTGAGTGCCTATTTGGAGCTTCATATCGAGCAAGGTCCTTTATTAGAGGAGATGAAGGAGCCTATTGGGATCGTCACTGGTATTTCTGGACCGATATGGTTAACCGTAGAATTCAGCGGTTTCGCCGGACATGCAGGCTCTGTGCCTATGAAGCTGCGTAAAGACGCTATGCTAGGCGCTGCCAAGGTTATCACGGGCTTGAATGAGTTAGCTTCCCGTGTGGAAGGAGCACCGACTGTCTCCACGGTTGGTTCAGTTGCTGTCTTCCCAGATTCTCGCAACATCATTCCTGAGCGAGTTGTGTTTACGGTAGATCTAAGGGATATCGATCTTGAACGTAGAAACCGACTAGAGGCGGAGCTATACGATATGATTCATCGAGTCGCCCTGGAAGGTGGCTTAACTTACACAATAACCGAGGATACGAGGAGCGATCCACGTTATTGTACGGATCGGATCAAGAAGGTAATGAGCAATAGCGCTGCGGATATGGGGATGCAACCTCCAGAGCTGATGAGTGGTCCATTTCATGATGCATTAGTCATGTCATACCACTGTGATTATGGGATGATCTTCGTTCGCTGTAAGGAAGGAATCAGCCATAACCCTGCAGAATTTGCCGCTATGGAGGATATCGAGCTTGGCGTGGAGCTGTTATATCGAACGGTGAAGAGGATGACCAGTGTCTCAGGAGTCTGATAGGGGGAGTGGTAGGATGAAGCGGCTGATCAAGGGAGGCACAATTGTCACTGCCTGCGATATTTATACAGCAGATATTCTGATCCATCAGGATAAAATTGTGTCCATAGGTTCTAATTTGCAAGAGAACGACGCAGAAGTGGTGTCTGCAGAGGGCATGTATGTGTTTCCTGGAGGGATCGATCCTCATACGCATCTCGATATGCCCTTCGGGGGAACCACAACCAAGGATGATTTTATTAGCGGTACGAAAGCAGCGGCCTTCGGAGGAACAACGACGATTATTGATTTCTGCCTCACAACTAAGGGGCGTTCATTGAAGGAAGCAATTGATACGTGGCATGAGAAGGCTCGGGGGAAGTCGGTTATTGATTACAGCTTTCACCTTATGGTGTCGGAGATAACCGATGAGGTGCTTGAAGAGCTTCCGCGAATGATTGAGGATGAAGGCATAAGCTCATTAAAGGTATTCATGGCTTATAAGAACCAGTTTCAATCCGATGATGAAACCTTGTTCCGAACTTTGCTGCTTGCAAAGGAGCATGGTGCTTTAGTTATGGTTCATGCGGAGAACGGCGATGTGATCGAATATTTAACGAAGCAAGCACTTGCTAATGGCAATACGGACCCGATCTATCACGCGTTAACGCGACCCCCGGAGCTTGAAGGTGAAGCTACAGGTCGAGCAGCTTATTTGTCAGCACTAGCCGACTCGCAGCTCTATGTCGTACATGTCACAAGCGCGGAAGCCGTCAGGAAGATTGAAGAAGCTCGTAGTAAAGGCTTCCGAGTGTATGGTGAAACATGTCCGCAATATTTGGTTCTTGATCAGTCATATTTGGAAAAGCCAGATTTTGAGGGTGCTAAGTACGTCTGGTCTCCCCCACTACGTGAGAAATGGAACCAGGATGTTCTATGGAATGCACTTAGAACAGGACAATTGCAGACGATTGGATCAGATCAATGCTCCTTTGATTTCAAAGGACAGAAGGATTTGGGACGTGGGGATTTCACGAAAATTCCGAACGGCGGACCGATGATTGAAGACCGCATCAGTATTCTATATTCGGAGGGTGTAAGTAAGGGACGGATAACGCTGAATCAATTTGTCGATATGACCGCGACACAGAGCGCCAAGCTGTTCGGTTTATTCCCTAAGAAAGGGACGATTGCAATTGGGAGCGATGCCGATCTTGTCCTATTCAATCCGAATGCGGAGCGTACGATCTCGGTCCAAACGCATCATATGGCGGTAGACTACAATCCTTTTGAAGGTCTAAAGGTCACGGGGGAGGTTGTATCGGTATTCAGCCGTGGACAGCTCATCATCAAGGACAAAAAGTTTGTTGGCAGCGAAGGTAGCGGACAATTCCTGAAGCGTAATAAGTTTCAAAGGTGATGGATCAGAGAACACGAGTGATTACGATGTGAGGTGACGGGATGATTAATGAGGGGTTAGAAATCAAAAATTTCATTGGTGGACAGTGGATAAGCTCACAAAGCACAGTTTATGAGGATGTGCCGAATCCCGCTACGGGACTTATCATCGCAAACGTTCCACTATCAACAAAGGCTGATGTGGATTTAGCTGTAGAAGCGGCGCAGAAGTCTTATGAGAGCTGGCGGAACACTCCCGTTCCCAGACGAGCAAGAATCCTGTTTCGATATCAGCAATTGCTGGTTGAGCACTGGGAACAATTAGCGACTATTGTTACAACAGAAAATGGAAAAAGCTATGTGGAAGCTTATGGTGAAGTACAACGCGGAATAGAATGTGTGGAGTTCGCAGCTGGCGCGCCAACACTGATGATGGGCGAACAGCTTCCTGATATTGCGACGGGGATAGAATCCGGGATGTATAGATACCCAATTGGTGTCGTTGGTGGCATTACCCCGTTTAACTTCCCTATGATGGTTCCTTGCTGGATGTTCCCGCTTGCGATCGCTTGTGGTAATACGTTTGTTCTCAAACCGTCGGAGCGTACACCGCTGCTGGCTAATCGCCTAGCGGAGCTGTTCCAGGAAGCGGGGCTTCCAGATGGCGTGCTGAATATCGTACACGGTTCCCGAGATGTCGTGAATGGGCTTCTAGAGCACCCGGTGGTTAAAGCCATTTCTTTCGTCGGCTCGCAGCCGGTCGCTGAATATGTATATCGGGCAGCCGCGAACAATGGCAAGCGTGTTCAGGCATTAGCTGGTGCTAAGAATCATTCCATCGTGCTGCCAGATGCAGACATGGACAATGCTGTGAGTAATATTATAAGTGCTGCATTTGGTTCCGCAGGTGAACGCTGCATGGCCGCAGCAGTTGTCGTTGCTGTAGGTGACATTGCAGACTTGCTGGTTGAGCGGTTGGTGGCAGCTGCTAATGCCATTAAGATCGGAAATGGAATGGAGGAGGGCGTCTTCCTTGGACCCGTTATTCGGGAAGAGAATAAGAGCCGAACCTTTAATTACATTGAAGTTGGGGTAAAGGAAGGCGCCGTATTGGCCAGAGATGGTCGCAAGGATGAAGCTGTAAGCTCCAATGGCTTCTTCATAGGCCCAACTGTGTTTGATCATGTAAAGCCTGGGATGACCATCTGGTGTGAGGAGCTATTCGCTCCCGTGCTTTCCATTGTCCGAGTCGCAACTTTGGCTGAAGCGATTGAAATCTCTAATCAATCCGAATTTGCCAATGGTGCCTGTCTGTACAGTGATAGCGCCAAGGCGATTCGCCAGTTCCGCGAAGAGATCGATGCAGGGATGTTAGGTGTTAATCTGGGTGTTCCTGCTCCAATGGCCTTTTTCCCTTTCTCCGGATATAAGAAATCATTTTATGGTGATCTGCATGCGAACGGTAAGGACGGAGTCGAGTTTTATACGCGGAAAAAGATGCTGACTGCACGGTATATATAGAGGGGAGTAGGTGAAGAAGTCAATGTCTAAGGATATTATGGATTTGAACATAAAGGAAATGCAGGAGAAAGACCGCCAATACTTGTGGCATGCCATGTCACCTTATCAAGAGGAAGTACCGTCTATGATCGTGACATCGGGAGAAGGCTCATGGATCACGGATATTAGCGGTAACCGATATTTGGACGGAATGTCTGGCTTATGGTGTGTGAATGCAGGTTATGGCAGGGAAGAATTGGCGAAGGCTGCATATGATCAATTAACGGTAATGCCCTATTATCCTTTGACTCAGAGCCATCTTCCAGCGATTCAGTTAGCAGAGAAGATCAATGAGTGGCTGGAAGGGGATTATGTGATCTTCTTCTCAAACAGCGGCTCAGACGCTAACGAGACGGCCTTTAAGATAGCCAGACAATACTACAATCAGACTGAACGGCCTAATCGCAGCAAGTTCATATCTCGTTATCGGGCCTATCATGGCAATTCTATGGGGGCATTGGCGGCGACTGGGCAGGCTCAACGCAAGTATAAATATGAGCCGCTTGGATCTGGCTTTTTACATGTGCGCCCACCGGATGGTTACCGTCGACCTGAAGGAATGACCCTGGAGCAATTCAATGTACAGTGTGCTCGCGATATTGAAGAAATGATTTTGTGGGAAGGGAAAGAAACGATTGCAGGAGTGATTATGGAGCCCGTTATTACGGGAGGAGGAATGATCGTTCCCCACCAGATTTACTTCGATGAAGTACAACGGATTTGTCGAGAGCATCAGGTACTGCTCATTATCGATGAAGTGATTTGCGGTTTCGGTAGGTCGGGTCGTAAGTTCGGACATATGAATTACAACGTGAAACCGGATATTGTTACGATGGCTAAAGGATTAACTAGCGGGTATTTGCCGCTTTCCGCGACGGCGGTACGCAGAGAAATATTCGAAGCTTTCAAGGATCGACAGCCCTATAGTCACTTCAGGCATGTGAATACGTTTGGAGGTTCTCCGGCACCTTGCGCTCTAGCATTAAAAAATCTTGAAATTCTTGAGCGTGAGGGACTGATAGAGCGGTCACGGATTCTCGGAGAAAGACTGTATGACGGAATGAAGGATCTTCTCGATCATCCTCTGGTAGGGGACATCCGCAGCTTTGGCTTCTTAATGGGTATCGAGCTCGTTAAGGACAAGACTACGAAGGAACCGTTGCCTCTGCCCGTCGTGACGAGGATCATTGCTGAATGTAAAGCACGCCATTTGATTATAGGCAAGAACGGAGATACAGTGGCTGGGTATAACAATGTCCTCACGATTTCTCCTCCATTAGTCACTACAGATGAAGATTTGGAATTCATTGTGCTTACTTTAAAGGCAGTTATTAATCAAATAAGAGGGTGAACAGTATTCGTATAGGAGTGCCTAAGGAGATCAAAAACAATGAATACCGAGTTGGGATGACACCCGGTTCAGTTGCTGATTATTGTCGCATGGGCCACGAGGTAGTGTTGGAGACTGGTGCAGGTTATGCCATCGGATTCACGGATGAAGATTATGTAGCTTATGGAGCGACTATCGTGAACAGCGCCAAGGAAGCATGGACGGCTGATATGGTTGTTAAAGTCAAGGAACCGCTTCCTAGCGAATATCAATACTTCCGTGAAGGGCTTATTATTTATGCATACTTACATCTAGCCCCCGAGTTGGAGCTGACACAGGCGCTGGTCGACAATAAAGTAACAGCAATTGCTTATGAAACGATTCAGTTAGAAAATGGCAGTCTGCCACTACTGACACCTATGAGTGAAGTAGCGGGAAGAATGTCGATTCAAATCGGTGCTCACTTTCTCGAGAAGGCAAACGGAGGTAAGGGATTGTTGCTTAGCGGAGTTCCCGGGGTATTGCCGGCTAAGGTGACGATCGTAGGTGGCGGCATTGTAGGAACGAATGCGGCAAAGATGGCTGTCGGTCTTGGAGCTGATGTGAGTATACTGGACATTAGCCCGGATCGCCTTCGCTATTTGGACGACCTATTCCAAGGACGTGTAAAGACGATTATGTCTAATCCGCATTACATCGCCGAAGCAGTTAAGCAAGCGGATTTAGTTATTGGAGCGGTGCTCATTCCTGGAGCCAGAGCCCCCCAACTTGTTACTGAAGAGATGGTTAGGTCCATGAGTCCCGGCTCAGTTATTGTCGATGTGGCGATAGATCAAGGCGGCTCCATTGAGACAATCGACAGAATAACGACACACGAGAATCCGACCTATGAGAAATTCGGCGTTATTCATTATTCTGTGGCCAATATGCCTGGAGCTGTCGCCCGTACCTCAACGATTGCCCTTACGAATGTGACGACTCCTTACGGGCTACAGATTGCGAACAAGAATATTAAACGCGCAGCCACTGAGAATCGGGCTCTGGCACAAGGAATTAATGTCGCTCATGGAAAAGTGACCTACAAAGCGGTGGCGGAAGCTCATGGTTATGAGCATACTCCCGTATCTACAATCCTGTATGAGCCCGCCAAAGCGATTTAAGTGCACAGGTTGGTTCAGGAATAGTATAGTACGGCTTGCTTGCGGAGCGCGCTTAACTTATAATGATCTACAAATGTACAAAAGCAATGATGGAGACAAGTAAGCAGTGCCTTCTTTCAGGGAGGGAGCGCCTTTAGACTGAGAGCGTTCCTAAGAAATCAGGCTGTTGAAGTTCGCTCTGGAGCTGTCCTCTGAACGGTCGGTCCGCCGACAAGTAGGAAGAACCGGCACACGGCCCGTTACGCCGTATGATGAGGAAATGTTCATGGCGCATTTAGCGGGCGCTCTGCGGCTCGCAGGAGAAGCAGCGACATTTCAACAAAGGGTGGTACCACGGTCTTTTCGTCCCTTACGGGAGAGAAGGCCTTTTTCTATTTTAATGCGATAAGGAGAGAATTGGGATGAAAGAACGATTAGAGGCTCTGCGGAAAGATGCGCTTGAGCAGCTTCAGGGTGTGGCGGATGCCACTGCCTTAAACGACCTTCGTGTTCAATATCTGGGTAAGAAGGGGCTATTAACTGAGATATTGCGCGGAATGGGGGCGCTTAGCGCCGAAGAACGTCCCATTATTGGGCAAGTAGGTAATGAGGTTCGAGCAGCTATTGAAACGGTTATCTCGGAAAAACAAGAGGGATTCGACCGTGCCGCTACAGCCCACCGTCTACAAGCCGAAACCATTGACGTTACACTGCCTGGAAAAGCAGTTGGAGTCGGTTCGGTTCACCCACTGAATAAAGTGACCCAAGAGATTGAAGATATTTTTATCGGTATGGGTTATACGATCGCGGAAGGACCTGAGGTGGAGACGGATTTTTTCAACTTTGAAGCGTTGAATTTGCCGAAAAATCACCCTGCTCGCGATATGCAGGATTCCTTCTACATCACCGAAGAAATCTTGTTGCGTACTCAGACGTCACCCGTACAAATTCGGACGATGAAAGAGATGAACGGTAAAACCCCGGTTAAAGTCATCTGTCCAGGTAGAGTTTACCGCCGTGATGATGATGATGCGACGCATTCCTTCATGTTCCACCAGATTGAAGGTTTAGTTATTGGACCTAACATCAGGATGAGCGATTTGAAGGGGACATTGCTGCAATTCGTGCAGGAAATGTATGGCTCACAAATGCAAATTCGACTTCGCCCTAGCTTCTTCCCGTTTACTGAGCCGAGTGCCGAAGTGGATGTTACTTGTGCGCAATGTGGTGGTAGCGGCTGTCGGATGTGTAAGCACACAGGCTGGATCGAGATTCTTGGCTGTGGCATGGTGCATCCTAAAGTGCTAGAGCACGGCGGTTATGATCCAAATGAAGTAACGGGCTTTGCTTTCGGAATGGGCGTAGAACGAATTGCCCTGTTGAAATATGGAATTGACGATATTCGCCATTTATACACGAATGACACGAAGTTTTTGAGCCAATTTGCGAAGATGTGATGTTCGCAGCAATATAGACCGAAGTTAAAGCGTTAGATGGCAATTACTTTATGAAAAACGAGGGGAGTTTCCCATGAACGTATCTTATCGGTGGTTATCCGATTATATCGACCTGAGCGGCATTACGGCACAGGAATTGGCGGAGATGATGACACGCGGAGGAATCGAAATCGATTCTGTTCCATCGCGTAATGCAGGAGTGAGCGGGGTTGTCGTTGGTTATGTGAAAACGCGGGAGAAGCATCCTGATGCCGATAAGCTAAGCGTATGTACGCTAGACGTAGGTACCGGTGAGGACCTGCAAATCGTATGTGGCGCAGCAAACATTGGTGCAGACATGAAGGTTCCTGTTGCTATGGTCGGTGCTAAGCTACCCGGAGGACTGGACATCAAGCGTGCTAAGCTACGCGGTGTGGAATCACAGGGAATGATCTGCTCAGCTAAAGAGCTAGGCATAAATGATAAGCTGCTACCTAAAGAACAGCAAGAGGGAATTCTTATCCTGCCTACTGACACAGAAGTCGGTCGCGATATTCTGGATGTGCTTGCGCTAAACGACTCCATCATGGAGCTGGATTTGACGCCTAACCGTTCAGATTGTCTGAGTATGCTTGGTGTTGCTTATGAAGTAGCGGCACTGACAGGTCGTCCTTTGGAGCTTCCCGAGCCGAGCAAGGACTTGTATCTGTCCTCCGATAAGACTTCGGATTTCGTGCGCGTATCGATTAAGGCGACTGAGCAATGCTCATTGTATACAGCAAGATATATTAAAGGCGTAAAGATAGCTCCAGCTCCTCAATGGATACAAAATCGCTTGATCGCTGCTGGCGTTCGCCCAATTAATAACATCGTTGATATTACGAATTATGTCATGCTGGAATATGGTCAACCTCTTCATGCGTTCGACGCTGCTAAAGTTGCAGGTGGTCGAATCGATGTTCGTTTGGCTCAGCCTGGCGAAGTACTTGTCACGTTGGACGATCAAGAACGTAAGCTTGAGCCACAAATGCTCGTCATCGCGGATGCTGAAAAAGCGATCGCTCTTGCTGGAGTTATGGGTGGAGCGAATTCCGAAGTAACCTTGGAAACGACGGATATTATTCTCGAATCTGCTAAGTTCGACGGAGGCACGGTACGCCGCACATCACGGCAATTAGGCTTGCGCTCGGAAGCTTCCGCACGTTTCGAGAAAGAAGTTGATCCGGCTCGTGTTAGAGATGCACTTGATCGCGCAGCTAGCTTGATTGCGCGCTACGCGGAAGGCCTTGTCACAGAAGGTATCGCGGAAGCAGAAGTATCCACTAAGGAACCGGTAAAGGTTGAACTTTCTCTTAGTCGAATTAATGGCATGCTAGGAACCGAGTTGTCCTCGCTTGAAATCAAGACCATTCTCTCTCGTTTGCATTTCGTAGCTGAAGTAAGCGGAGATGGCGTATGGAATGTATCTATTCCATCCCGACGTGGGGATATTACCCACGATGTTGATTTGGTCGAAGAGGTTGCTCGCTTACACGGCTATGACGAAATTCCGACGACGCTGATCGATGGTCAAACTACGGCGGGAGCATTGACGAAGCCACAGGCGATTCGCAGAGAATTACGTTCAATTATGACGGGGGCGGGCTTGCACGAGGCGATATGCTACTCGGTTACATCCCTGCAAAGAACGACATTGTTCAAGGAGCTGTCCGGCGAAACGAAACCTATTCCGCTTGCTATGCCGATGAGCGAAGAGCGCAGCGTTCTGCGGACGACCTTAATACCTAGCTTGCTTGAAGCGGCTTCTTATAACATCACTCGGAAAAACAATGATTTGGCATTGTTTGAAATAGGGAATGTGTATCATTCCGATGAGGATGTGTTGACGCGCCTGCCTCAAGAGAAGCCGCGTGCGGCACTTCTACTAAGTGGAAATAGACGTTCTGCTGGCTGGAATCGTTCCGCTGAAGCTGTCGATTTCTATGATGCCAAAGGCATTCTGGAGAAAGTGCTTGAGCGGTTAGGCTTAGGTAAGAAGATCGCATATGTGGCTGCCCAACCGGAAGGGTTTCACCCAGGTAGGACTGCGGCGATCACGATCCGTACAGATCGTGGAATCGAAACCATCGGTTATGTAGGCCAATTACACCCTGAGCTACAACGTGAATTTGATCTATCTGATACCTATGTAGCTGAATTAGAGCTTGCTCCGATTTACGAATATGCAAATCGTCATATCGAATATCGTGTTCTTCCGCGCTATCCAGCAATGGAAAGAGATATCGCTGTTGTAGTAGATCGCAACGTATTTGGTGGTGCTTTAACGGAGGCGATTATCGCATCGGCAGGTGAATTACTGGAATCAGTGAAGGTGTTCGACGTGTACACTGGAGATCGGGTTAGCAGTGATAAGAAAAGCGTAGCATTGGCTCTCGTATACCGACATGGTGAACGAACATTGACGGATGAGGAAGTTACCGAAACTCATGCCCTAGTATTGGCACAATTGGAACAATCTTTTGGTGCAGAACTTCGGAAATAGGTCGGGAACAGGCAGGAAACAGTAAGGCGGGCAGCGAATACATCTAGACGCCGATTGGCGTGAGATGGTTCGCTGCTTTTGTTAGATTTGGATAAACTACATAACTTTGGACGCAATGGGAGGATCACGCTGTGAATATGGATGATAAACCGCGTGTGACCGTTGACATATATGGAACACAGTATACGCTAACGGGTCATACAAGTTCGGATCATATGGTAAGAGTTGCTGCTCTGGTCAACGAGCAGATGAGTAAAATGAATCTCGGTTCACCTCGTTTGGATTTACCGAAATTAGCCGTACTTACCGCTGTAAATATTGGCGATGAGCTTATGCGCTTGCGTAGGGAGAACGAACAGCTACTCAGAGATGAGCCGTTATTCAAACGTAAGATAGAAGAGCTTGAAAGTCTAAATGTAGAAACAGCTCAAGAGCTTGCATTCGTGAAGGAGCATGTCGCGGAGGAGCTTGAGATTGTTAAGACAGAGAAGGCGGAAGAGCTTGAGAGCTTGAAAGCAAGGTCCGCTGCTGAGCTAGAGAGTGTAGTCGTACAGGCGACTGCTGATTTAGAGAGCGTAAGAGAGCAGACAGCTGCGGAGTTAAAACGAGCAAGGGAACAAGCTGCCTCGGAGTTAGAAAACGTAAGAGAACAAGCAGCATTGGATATAGAAAAGGCTGCCGCGGTGTTAGAGTCACAGCAAGCGCAGTTGAGTGGAGAATTAGAGCTTCTGAAGACTGAATCGTCAGAGCGGCTAGAGTCGGTGAAGGCTCAAGCTGCGGAAGAGCTTGAACATGCTAGAGTCACTGCAGAGCTAGAGCTGGAGCAAGCCAAGATTCAGGCAGAGCAAGAGCTTGAGAGTGTGAAGGCGATAAACTCGAAAGAATATGATCGCTTACAAACGGAATTGTCGAATGAGCTTGAAAGCTCGAAAGCCCAAGCTGCATTGGAATTGCAAAGGGTGAAATCCGAAGCAGGACAAGTGTTCCAGAAAGCGAAGGCTCAAGCTGCACAGGAGATAGAAGCTGCCAAGGCACAAGCGACTGAAGAGCTTAATCGTGTGAAGACGGAAGCCGAGCAGGAGGTTGAAAGCGCTAAGGCTGAAGTGTCCACACTTGCGAATCAGCTTGCAACGGAGAAAGCGGCTTGGTTCACCAAGCAATCCGAGCTCAAGAATGGATTTACTACAGAAATTGAAGCTATGAAGCTTAAATATTCTACTCAGCTTGAAGAGTTAACAAATAAACATGATGTGGAAATGGAAGAGCAGTCCGCGAGGTACACTGCTGAGCTGGAACAATTAGAAAATACGAGACGATCTGAAATAGAGGCATTAGAGGGTAGAAGAAATGCTGAAATAGAAGCTATCGAGAGCAAACGAAGCGCTGAAATCAAAGCATTTGAGAATGAGAAGGAAGCTGAGATTCAGACGATTAAGGATAACCTGGCGTCAGAGATCAGAGATATTGAAGCGATCTATACAGAAGAGCTTGAGCTTGTGAAAATGGAGCTGGAGAGCTTGACTGGCGAGCTTGATAAGTGGCAGGTCAAAGAGCAGGATTGGGAACAAGTACGCGTTCAACTGCAAAATGATGTCGAACAACGGACTGCGGAAGTCGAACAGCGGACTGCGGAAGTCGAACAACGCACTACGGAAGTCGAAGATCAGCGTCGGACAGTGATGGAGCAGCAGGAAATGCTGCAGGAGGTTGAAGCCCAGTCCTCTGAGCGCCAACGTTCACAAGCTTTGCTGCTTGGGAAGATTGAACAGGAGAGAGATGAGCTTGCACGTCAGTTGAGCGAGCGAGATGAGTGGGAGAAAGCATGGAGCGATTCGATGAAGGAGCTTCAGGAGAAATATGGTTCTGCGCAACAAGAGGAGCGCATTGCTAAGGAGCGTGCGGAGGAACTAGAAGCACGAGTAGCTGAGCTTAGCGTAGCAGAAGAGGGCTTACGTGAAGCGATTGAGCGAGCGAAGGAACTGGAAGCACAAGTAGCTAAGCTTAACGCAGTGGAAGAGGAATTACTTGAAGCTGCATTGCGAGCAGATGAGCTGGAAGCCCGAGTAGCCGAGCTTAGCGAAGCGGAACAGGGTCTTCGTGGAGCGGTAGAGCGAGCGGATGAGCTGGAAGCCCGAGTAGCCGAGCTTAGCGAAGCGGAACAGGGTCTTCGTGGAGCGGTAGAGCGAGCGGATGAGCTGGAAGCCCGAGTAGTCGAGCTTAGCGAAGCGGAACAGGGTCTTCGTGGAGCGGTAGAGCGAGCGGATGAGCTGGAAGCCCGAGTAGCCGAGCTTAGCGAAGCGGAACAGGGTCTTCGAGGAGCGGTAGAGCGAGCGAAGGAGCTGGAAGCTCGAGTAGCCGAGCTTAGCACAGTGGAAGAGGAACTACTTGAAGCAACGATACGTACGGAGGAGCTGGAAGCCCGAGTCTCTGAGCTTAACGTAGTGGAAGAAGGTCTTCGTGGAGCGGTAGAACGCACGGAGAAACTTGAGGCTCGAGTCGCTGAACTAAGCAAAGTGGAGGAAGGTTTACGTGAAGCATTGAAGCGAGCGGAGGAGCTAGAAGCCCGAGTCACTCAGCTTAGTTTAGCAGAAGAAGGTCTGCGTGAAGCTGCCGCGCGTGCGGAACGTGAATTGAGGGCGGCACTTGCTGAAGCTGCTGCCGCACCGATTATGGATCCGGATCTAACCGTTTCAATGGATGAACTGCTCGAGCAGACAGAACGTGGCGATCGCTTACAAGCTGAGCTGGAAATGGTCAAGCAGGAGCATTTTGAACTGAGCAATGAGTATGCGAAGCTGAAGATGGAGTATAACGAGTGGATCGACCTACTTGAGCAAGAATAATCAGTTAACTTAAGATTACAAAAAAGGCTATTTTCCTGAATGTTCAGGAAAATAGCCTTTATAGATTGGTTTTGTTAATAACTTAGCTAACGACAAGCTTCGTTATCATTTTACCATGACCGGTACCACAAGCGATGTTACATTTGATATCATAAGTACCTGCTGGTAATGTGATAACTTCTGATTTGTTACCTCTAATTTTGATATCTTGACCAACAATTTCAATACCGTGCGCGCCACTCTCATTTTCTAAAGTTAGCTTAATAGGTGTATCTTTAGGGATGGAGTATTCGGTCTTGTCGAATTCCCAATTTTTAGCTTTGATAATAACTTCCTGTGAAGCAGCAGCTTCAGACGAAGGCTTCGAATTATTAGCGGCTTCATTCTTGTTTCCGCCACAAGCTGAGAGTGCGAGCACCAAAGCAGTAAGTGTAAGAATATAAGCGATTTTTTTGTGCATGATTTTACCCTCCATACTTATCAATTTGCTGAGATCATTGACTCTCTATTTCTCTTTGAACAATCCCCGCTCGACGATTAGTGTAACATAGGCAAGAATGCCCAAACCACATCACACATGTCTGATCAATGACATTTATCCTATTATTAAGCAATAATCCTCCGGTTCGGATAGGAGTGACCTAGAAACTAATGGACAAATGAACATAGAACAAAGGCGAATTTCCATTGGAAATTCGCCTTTGTCGATTCATGAACATTTCCAAGTTGCTTTGGCTTAGTCTCGATTTCTGTGATGAACGGCTTCATACGGAGTAGCGACAGGAATGAATAGGTCAATGATCCCGATTACCAATGCAGCTAGCAAAGCACCGATTACAGTAACGTGAAGATTACCTACGACAAATTGTGCTAACCAGATGACGAGCGCGCTCGCCAGAAATCCGACAATTCCCCTGCCGAAAGGGGTAACTTTTTTGCCGAAAATACCTTCAATGACCCATCCTAATACGGCTATGACGACTGCGAGCATAAGAGCGCTCCAGAAGCCACCTACCGTAAATTGAGGGACGAGCCATCCGACTACCATCAGTACGATGGCAGAAACGATAAAGCGAACGACTGTTCCAAGAAAATTCATCTTTTCGACCTCCTTTGTCCTTAGTGTGTCCTTTGTTTCAAGCAATATGAGTGTAAGGTTTCGCAAGAACGGTCGATTCGGATATAATATAGGCTAAGGAGATGAATTACGCCGTGAATAACAAGGCCTTACATACATTAGAATACGAAAAAATCATCAATCGTCTTACCGGGCTAACCTCGACTAGCCTTGGTCGAGAGGAAGCTGAGAAGCTCCAGCCTTCCCGCGAGCTTCCCATTGTTGAGCGCCGACTGGCTGCGACGGATGAAGCTGTACGATCGGTTATGTTCAAAGGAGTACCTCCATTCGGGGGGATTACAGATATTCGTTCCTCGTTGTACAGAGCGAAGCTGCAAGGTATACTCCAACCCCCTGAATTAATGGAAGTAGCACAGTTTATTATGGGCTCTCGACGTTTGATTCGATACATTTCCTTAGCGGGAGAAGAAACAGAGCTTCCATTGCTTAGTGATCTATGCGAACCGTTAACCGACTTTAAGTCACTTGAGGATGAAATCCGCAGGTGTATCGATGAGCAGGGGGAAGTGTTGGATTCCGCGAGTCCTGAGCTTGCTTCTGTGCGTCGGGACATTCGAATTAATGCCGGACGCGCGAAGGAAAAGCTGGATAGCTTAATTCGCTCTAGCTCGATTCAGAAGATGCTTCAGGACGTATTAATTACAATGCGAAATGATCGATATGTTATACCGGTCAAGCAGGAATACCGTTCCCATTTTGGCGGCATTGTGCATGATCAATCTGGTAGTGGTGCGACCTTGTTCATTGAGCCGGAAGCAGTAGTTCAGATGAACAACAAGCTTCGGGAATTAAAGATCAAGGAGCAGAACGAAGTTGAAAGAATATTGCGCATGCTTAGCGAACAGACCGGTGAACGTGCTGATCTGTTAACTGGAGACGCGGAAATTCTAGGGCAAATCGATTTTATTTTCGCCAAAGCCTCATTAGCGAATGCATTATCGGCGACACTTCCCGAAATGAATGATGAGGGTCGGTTTCATTTACGCAAAGCTCGTCATCCCTTAATTGATATTAAACAAGCGGTTCCTATTGATATCGAGCTGGGAGTAGAGTACACGTCGATTATTGTGACTGGGCCAAATACAGGCGGTAAAACCGTTTCTCTGAAGACGATTGGTTTACTTAGCTTTATGGCGATGTCAGGCTTATTTATTCCTGCTGAAGATGGTAGTCAATTATGTGTCTTTGACGGGATTTATGCGGACATCGGCGACGAGCAGAGCATAGAACAAAGCTTGAGTACTTTTTCCAGCCATATGACAAATTTGATTTCAATGCTTGGCCAAGTTACGGATCGAAGCCTTGTTCTTCTTGATGAGCTTGGTGCTGGAACTGACCCTGCGGAAGGGTCTGCGCTGGCGATTGCGATATTGGAGCATTTGCAGAAGCTTGGCTGTCGCTTAATCGCAACGACGCATTATAGCGAGCTCAAGGCATATGCATATAATCGGAATGGTATTATTAATGCAAGCATGGAGTTTGACGTTGCTACACTTCGACCAACTTACCGATTACTTGTTGGTGTTCCAGGCCGTAGTAATGCATTTGCCATTGCACAGAGGCTGGGGCTTCCGACAAGCATTATCGACCATGCTAGAGGAGAGGTTAGCGAAGACGAGCTGAAAGTTGATTCCATGATTGCTTCCTTAGAAGAAGATCGCCTCCATGCACAGGCTGAAAGACATAATGCTGAAAAATTGCGCCGGGACATAGAAAAGCTCCAGAAGGAACTACAGGATGAGCGCTTTAAATTCCAAGAGCAGAAGGCTAAGCTGTTGGAGTCGGCTCGGGAGGAAGCACGTAGTGCGATCTCGAAAGCCAAAAGAGAAGCTGAGGAAATTATCTCTGACTTGCGTCGTATCGCGATGGAAGAAGGAGCTTCATTTAAGGAGCACAAGCTTATTGAAGCGCGCCGCCGCCTTGAGGATGCGATTCCTGCTCAGGTCGCGAAGCCGAACAGAGCTTCAGGAGCGAAGCAGGTTAAGATTGAGCTTGGGGACGAAGTGAAGGTTCATAGCTTAAATGGACAAAAAGGGCATGTTGTCGAATTAACTAGCAACTCTGAAGCTGTCGTGCAGCTTGGCATATTGAAGATGAAGGTTCAGCTCGTTGATCTTGAGCCTGTTCGCAAAACGGCTTCGAACAAAGCGCCTGTACAAGCGACGATCGTAAAACGTTCACGTGATGAGAATATTCGCTCGGAGCTGGATTTGCGTGGAATGATGTTGGATGAGGCGATTATGGAAGTGGATCAGTTTCTGGATGAGGCTTTTCTGTCCAATTTAGGGCAGGTCTATATTATCCATGGTAAGGGAACTGGAGCCTTGCGCACCGGCGTTCAAGAATTTCTGCGTCGCCATAAACACGTGAAAAGCTACCGGTTGGGCCAATTCGGGGAAGGCGGCGCGGGTGTTTCCGTAGCTGAGCTTCATTAACGGGAGGTCGTTGGTCGTGCAGGAGATGGTAGATTCCTTAATGTCTCATCCTTTTCTGGCTGTTCTGGCTTATTTTTCGGTAGGTATACTTGCCCTCATCGTGTTTTTATCTTGTTTCGAATGGGTGACCAAATACGAGAGCTGGGACGAAATTCGTAAAGGTAACTTATCTGTTGCAATGGCGACAGGGGGAAAGATGTTTGGGATTTGTAATATTTTTCGATTCTCGATCCAAGCAAATGATACGATATATGAAAGCCTAACTTGGGCCGCTGTCGGTTTTGTGTTGCTGCTTGTTGCTTATTTTCTATTCGAGTTTTTTACTCCTGTATTCCGGATAGACGATGAAATCGGGAAAGACAACCGTGCTGTTGGTTTTCTTGCAATGATATTGTCAGTATCGCTGTCCTATATTATTGGCGCTGCTGTCATTTAATCGGAGGAATAAAGAGATTATGAAATATTTATGGGGTACGCTTTTAGCATTAGCTGTATTATTTATTGTTGTTGGTGTTATTTATATGATGAAGGAGGCTTAGTCCATTATGTCTGTTGCAATATGTCCTTGGTGTCAAAGTGAAGTTATGCAGGAAGAGGGCCAAGAGCCTGATAAAATATGCCCGGTTTGCGATAATGAGATGGATGGCTATCGAACTTTAAAGCTTGATATTGGTGATGAGGAAGAAGAGTATGAAGAAGACGTCGAGGATCAGGCTGACAATCAGGACGCTCCCTTAATCTCTATCGATGAAGATATCAGTTGGGTGGATGATGAACAATTAATGGAGGAGGACGATGAATTACAACAATTCGAGGAGACGGTTGAACAATTGCTTAATGAGCAAGAGCTCGTACCGGAGTGCCCCGTTTGTCGTGAATTTATGGTGGAATCCGGGGAACAGATCATCTCTGCAGATCAATTCAAGCCAAGAGTATCAGTGGTGCTGGGAGAAGCTTTAATCGATGCCCCATTTACACTAACAATGTATGTTTGTCCATCTTGTTTTACAGTGCAATCCTTCCTTGGAGATTCGCATCGTCAAGAAATTGTTCGACGTTTAAGTCAAGAGCCTACAGTTCTTCATAAGAAGGGGAATGAAGCATGAGTCGGATCGTCCAATCTGTCATTGAATTGATCGGAAACACTCCTGCCGTTCAATTACAACGTTTAACCGGTCCTGAGGATGCCCAAGTATTCGTCAAGCTGGAGAAAATGAATCCGAGCGGTAGCGTCAAGGATCGGGCTGCGTTAGGCTTAATGATGGATGCAGAAGCTCGTGGATTGATTAGTCCAGGAAGTACTATCGTAGAACCAACTAGCGGCAATACTGGAATTGGGCTAGCCATGTATGCTGCAGCCAAAGGTTATAAGCTTATACTCGTAATGCCGGATAATATGACGGCTGAACGTATATCGCTGCTACGAGCATATGGTGCAGAAGTCGTACTGACTCCTGCGGCCGAGCGGATGTCTGGTGCTCTTGCCAAAGCGCGTGAAATCATTGCGGATCATAAGGGAAGCTACATGCCCAACCAATTTGAGAATAGTGCCAATCCGAATATTCATCGTACAACCACGGCAATAGAGATTATCGAACAAACAGGTGGACTTCTCGACGCTTTTGTTGCGACTGCAGGTACTGGTGGTACAATTACAGGCACGGGTGAAGTATTAAGAGAGAAGCTCCCACAATTGCATATCGCAGTTGTTGAACCAGCAGGATCACCCGTATTATCTGGTGGGCAGCCTGGTCCTCATAAACTCGTGGGTACAAGCCCTGGATTCGTACCGCAAATTCTGAATACATCCGTGTATGATGAAATCATCCAAGTAAAAGATGAGGACGCGCTTGAAACGACGAGGAGGCTGGCACGCGAAGAAGGATTATTGGTGGGTCCTTCCTCGGGGGCATCCGTATGGGCAGCATTACAGATTGCACGTCGTCTAGGACCAGGGAAACGAGTATTGTGTATTGCCCCAGATACGGGTGAGCGATATTTGAGTATGGAAATTTTCTAAATAGGAAATGAATGAATATCTGAAAAACATTCGCGTGCTTACGTGAATGTTTTTTTTGATATGTACGGCTGTGCATAACCTTAACTCCATCATGACAGACTATCACTTGATGTCTAAATGATTGTACAGGAGGGAATTTCGTACATGATGCAAGCCATGACCGCCAAAGAACTGGAATATATCGCCGATTCCATGTCCAACGAAGATTTGTTGATTAAGCAGTGCGCGGTAGCCGCAGCTTCGATCACTAACGTGCAAGTACAGCAAGCATGCGCCCATATGATTAGCGTGCACACGCAACATTACGGAACGTTGTTAAGCGCAATCCAGCAGCATCAGTCTATGGCTCCTACTCAACCGCAATCCTAAGGAGGAAAAGTATGTTCAACAAACCCAGTTTGCCTGACGAGGATATGGCTTATACGATACTTTCTGACCTCAAAAGAGTAACCCGAGAATATGCGACAGCCGCAACGGAAAGTGTGTGCCCTGATATCAGACAAATGTTTACTCAAATGTTAAACAGCACACTAACGCTGCAAGGTGAGCTCTATACGGTTATGCAGCAAAATAATATGTATAATGCCTCTTCTCCAGTTATGAAACAGGAAGTCGATAAGCAATTGCAGCAGTATCAGCAAACGCAACAAAAAACAAACCAGTTCGTACAGCAAACGCAATCCGCTCAGTCGCAAATTCCTCCGAGTGCGTCTGCTAACCCGACAATGCCAGCTTATCAATAGCGATTAGCTTCCGGTATTCTTATGAGTATGCACCTTTCCCCGTTCGGTGTAGGATACCGAACGGGGAATTTTAAGTTTCAACGGATTTAACCTTTTCAGGCAACCTCCCTTTGATGTATGATGAAGAGTAATTCAGGAGGGATCATGATGAACGAATTCAAATTAAGCATCTTGGATCTGCTCAAGGAAGACGCCCGATTGTCTGCTGCAACAATTGCTACGATGTTAGGGGCAGAACAAGAGGACGTTTCCGCCGCAATAGCGGAAATGGAGCAGGATCATGTCATCGTTAAGTATGCGGCTATTGTTAACTGGAGCAAGGTAGACGATGAGAAAGTAACAGCACTTATTGAGGTCGAATGTACGCCTGAGAGAGGCCGCGGCTTTGAGAACATCGCGGAACGCATTTATTTATATCCGGAAGTGAAGTCGGTATATTTGATGTCAGGAGCCTATGATTTACTCGTTGAGATTGAAGGGAAAAATCTGAAAGAGGTTGCCTCCTTTGTCTCTAATAAGTTATCCACGATAGAATCCGTTATCTCGACGAAAAGTTTCTTTATTCTAAAAAAATACAAACAGAACGGCATTATTTTTGAAGAATTCGAAGATGATCACCGTCTGCTCGTATCTCCATAATATTGTAGTTAATTGAAAAGGAAGCGAATGCCCCATGATAAAAGATGAGGAAAAGCCGCAAATTCAGCAGAATGAAAAAACACATAGCGGCGGAATGCAGCATTATTTAGCCGCGCATGCGCGTGCGATTCCACCGTCGGGAATCCGACGCTTCTTTGATCTGGTTAGTGCCAGCAAAGATAAAGACATCATCTCTCTGGGGGTTGGTGAGCCTGACTTCGTGACCCCTTGGCGGGTAAGGGATGCTGCTGTGTATTCTCTTGAGAAAGGGAAAACACAGTATACGCCTAACGCAGGGATGATAGAGCTACGCGAAGCAATTGGGCAGTACTTATATAATCAATTTCATCTTACCTACGATCCAGCTAACGAAATGATCGTTACAGTAGGAGGCAGTGAAGGAATCGACCTTGCGTTGCGTGCCTTGATCGAGCCTGGCGATGAGATCCTCGTACCGGAACCGAGTTATATTTCGTATTCACCGATTACATCATTAAGTGGTGGCGTATCAGTGGGGATCGAGACATTCGCAGAGGATGAGTTCAAGTTAACTGCGGCAAGCTTGCAGGCGGCAATCACTCCGAAATCCAAAATCCTTGTGCTTTGCTACCCAAGTAATCCAACGGGAGCGATTATGACCTATGAAGAAATGCTGCCAATCGCAAAAATTGTCGAAGAAAACGATTTGATCGTAATCTCCGATGAAATTTATGCAGAGCTGACTTTTAATGGTGTTCATACGAGCTTCGCAGCTTTACCAGGGATGAAGGATCGTACGATTTTGGTAAGTGGCTTCTCTAAAGCGTTTGCGATGACAGGTTGGCGGATGGGATATGCATGTGGTCATCCAGATCTGATTAGCGCGATGCTCAAAATCCACCAATACACGATTATGTGCGCATCGACTATGGGGCAGGTTGCTGCATTGGAAGCCTTGACTCAAGGCGGCTTGGAAGAGAAGGATCGAATGATGGAATCTTATAATCAAAGACGCCGTTTAGTCGTGCAAGGCTTCCGTGACATGGGATTGGAATGCCATGAGCCACAAGGCGCATTTTATGCGTTTCCTTCCATTAAGTCGACAGGGCTTACCTCAGCGCAATTTGCCGAGAAGTTGCTTCTCGATGGAAAAGTGGCCGCGGTTCCTGGTCATGTATTTGGTAAAGGTGGGGAAGGGTTCCTTCGCTGCTGCTATGCGACTTCAGTTACTCAACTGACAGAGGCTCTTGAACGAATTCATGTATTCCTTAGAAATTTGGATAAAAATTGAAAATGTTCAAAAAAGATGTTCAATGATTAAATGTTTTGCTATAATAACCATGGTTTCAACCCGCTAAGCTTCGATTTTCGTCAGGAGAAGGGGAATGTACATGGCCACGGCAGAACATAATTCAATATCCATGTCGTCGTTGAATGCCGATGCACTCGACATCTCTAATTATCCGAACCAGGTGACGGATTTGGTGGAAGAAATCGATAGATTACGTATGGCAATGACTAAAACTTTCCTACAAGAGCATTCATTTGTTGCCGATTCAGTCATGGAGCTAAGCCGACAGCTGGATCTGAAAATCAACGAATATATGAAGCAGGTTCACGTAAGTCGGGAGGAGGTTCGGTGATACGTTCACCGGCCTCTTTTTTGTTATCGTGTTTATGCTATATTTATCATACGATAGGAAGAGGGGAGGGCGAGCAATGCTTTGGTTAATTACCGGAGGAATCTGCAGTGGCAAATCGGCTTTTGCCGATGAACTGGCCCGTTCTGTAGGTCGCGAAGGTATTCGGTTGTCTTGTCCTTCCTTTCCTCAGTGGAATACTTTAGATCAACAAGAGGACAAGGATGGCCGCGAACATTTTCCTTGGGTATTTATGGATGCGGATGATACTTTGGCGAATAAGCTGAATGCGATCAATTTGGAATCTAATATTTTCCGAGCGGATCGTCGTGTTATCGTTCTAGATAGCTTATCTGGTTGGCTTCGGTGTATGTATCATCGAGCAGAGGCGGATAATCCGGATGAGGAAGCTCGGATCGATGCGGCGTGGCAGGAAGTGATCGCGTCTATTACTTCTTTTCAAGGAAAGATGATTGTCGTTACGGAGGATATTACTGCAGGATTATCGATGAGCTTGCAAGAACAGGGATATGCATTCAGGCTGGCATCTGCGAACCGAAAGCTGTTGGATATAAGTACTACCCTATACCGAATGACGGCCGGAATGGCAACTGAAGTGAAGGGCTATCGATTGAAGAGGGGGAAGGTAACCGATGAAAATATATACTCGGACCGGTGATGAAGGAAAGACATCTGTCATTGGCGCACGCGTGATGAAGGATGATAACCGTGTAGAAGCTTACGGAACAATAGATGAATTGAATTGCTTTGTTGGACAAGTGGGATCGGTGCTCGCTAGAGAAACGACCGCCGATTGGAAGGATTTTCAGGAGCATCTTACGATTATTCAGCATGAATTGTTTGATTGTGGCTCAGACCTTTGTTATGCCATTCCAGATCCTCAGAAGATGAAGGTTACGGCTGAGATGACGGAACGTCTGGAAAGCTGGATCGATCTGTATGAGGCACAGACGCCACCGATTACGAAGTTTATATTGCCGGGCGGTAGCGAAGCAGCATCTTTACTGCATGTGTGTAGAACGGTGTGTCGCCGTGCGGAAAGAAGAGTCGTGACCCTATCAGGGGAGCAAGCTTGTCCGGATGAAGTGCGTAAATACTTAAATCGTCTGTCCGATTTATTGTTCACAATGGCTCGCGCGGCGAATGCCCGTCTTGAGCTACTTGATGTGGAGTATGAGCGAAGCGCGGATGTGTTTCACCGGAGGTCTTAACCCATGACATCTGAAGATACTAGTAGCACTAGCTACTATGCTCCAATAGAATTTATCGCCAATGCTTCCGATGAAGGACGTCAATTAAGGGATATTCTTCGAAAGCGAATTGGGATCTCACGAAGACTAATGGTGCGCTTGAAATCTTCCGAAGAAGGACTATCTGTGAATGGTGAGAAAGTATGGCCGAATCACAAGATTTCCGAGGGGGACGTTATTCGTTTGCGCATGGAAACAGAAAGCTCAGAGACGATACTTCCTCAGCCTATGGATTTGGATATCGTCTTCGAGGATGAACACCTTCTCGTACTAAATAAGCCAGCGGGTGTTATTGTTCATCCGACTACAGGTCACTATTTGAACACACTCGCCAATGGGGTGATGCATTATTGGCAGGAACGCGGGGAGCGAATTCGGTTTCGTCCGGTGCATCGATTGGATGAGCATACATCAGGCTTAGTTGTCATTGCCAAGCACTCATTAGCCCAACAGCAATTATCCGCTCAAATGATGGAAGGAACGGTTCTAAAGGAATATCGTACTTTTGTTTATGGCTGTCCTCCTGAGAATGAAGGAGAAATTAATGCTCCTATCGGTAGGCAGACAGAGGATCCGCATCGGCGAGTTGTTCGAGAGGATGGAGCACCTTCACAAACGTTCTATAAAGTGACTGAAACATATCTTAATCAAGCTAGTGCGGTTAATATTCGATTGGGTACAGGGAGAACACATCAGATTAGAGTTCATATGACCTCGATTGGCTGTCCGATTATTGGCGACAACTATTATTCAGAGGAGAAATGGCTATCGTCCGATATGACCAAGCAGTTATCCGCAGTCATTAACCGGCAGGCATTGCATGCATTCCGATTAGGCTTTAAGCATCCAATTACGGGTGAGGATATGAAGCTGGAAGCCGCGTTGCCGGATGATATGCAGCAGTTGGAACAAGAGTTATCAAGCTATCTGATCATAAATAGTAAGGAGTAATCATGACGTGGCGGAACAGTTGAAGGTTTATCATTTACCAACCTGCAGTACTTGTAAAAGTGCCATCAAAGCATTGAAGCAGCAAGGATATGAATTGGAATTGCAGGATATTAGAACGACTCCGCCTACTGAGGAGGAGCTTAGCAAGCTTATTCCGCTGAGTGGATTAGCGATCGGGAAATGGTTTAATGTATCTGGCGAGGTATATCGGGAAATGGGACTGAAGGACAAGCTATCGACCATGACGGATGAGGAGAAGATACAACTGCTTTCCACCAACGGCATGCTGATTAAACGACCAATCGTAACAAATGGAAATAAAGTATCCATTGGTTTCCGGGAACAGGATTTCGGTCCGATGTGGTACAATTCATGAGTAGACTTCAGTTTCGATCTGATCGACTCGATCGGCTTGGCTCGGCGATCTTCGCCGAAGTGTCGGGGTGGAAACAACAAGCGATCGGTAAGGGGCTATCTGTAATCAATCTCGATATCGGAAGCCCAGATCAGCCTCCCGTTGAGTCGCTCCGTGCGGCTTTGGCAGATGCCTGCTTACGCCCAGATCTATATCGTTATCCAGGAACCGAAGGCACTCTTACATTCAGACAGACGGTTGCGAAGTGGTTTTACCATCGCTTCCAGGTTGAGCTTGATCCACGCACAGAAGTGTTATCCCTTATGGGAACGCAGGATGGTCTCGCTCACTTACCGCTGGCGATTAGTAATCCTGGGGATGCAGCGCTGCTGCCTGATCCGGGATACCCAGTATACGGAGCAGGACTAGCTGTCGCCGGGGTCGAGGCAATTCCATTGCCTTTGCTAGAGGAGAACGGTTATTTGCCTGATTTCGAGGCGATCCCCCAATCAGTCTGGGACAAGGTTAAGTTTATGATTTTGAATTACCCAAGTAATCCGTTATCGGCTACAGCTGATTTGGATTTCTTCGAACGAGCGGTTTATACCGCGCGTAAGCACGGTGTACTTCTCGTTCATGATAATGCATATAGCGAGATGGCATTCGATGGTATACGACCTCCAAGCGTCCTTGAGATACCCAATGCTTCGGATATCGCGATTGAATTCCATTCCCTTTCTAAATCCTATCACTTAGCAGGTACACGACTTGGCTTCGCTGTCGGTAATCGGGAAGTGCTGACTTCATTACGCGCATTAAAGAACAATATTGATTTTGGTGTATTCCTAGGAGCACAGGAAGCTGGAATAGCTGCGCTTGAGATGGATATCCATGCTCCGAAACCGATTGCTGGTTTATATGAGGGACGCAGGAATGTATTCGTTAGAGCTCTCCGGGAGCAAGGTTGGATTGTTCCATCTCCACAAGCGACGATGTTCTTATGGGCCGCAGTTCCTGAAGGCTGGTCATCCCGAGCATTCTCACAGTCGTTACTTACATCAACAGGTGTTGCTTCCATTCCAGGTAACGCATTCGGTCAGTTAGGTGAAGGTTACGTTAGATTAGCACTAGTCGAACACGAAGATCTGTTGTTAGAAGCCGCTAGGCGGATCGGTCACTTTATCCGTACCGCACAACCATCGAAATGAATGGGGGCAATTAATTCATGTCTGAACCAAAAGTTATGTTAGTTGACGGGATGGCTTTGTTATTCCGAGGATATTTCGCCAATTCCTATGGGGGATATATTCGCAAGACCAAAGCAGGCTTGCCAACAAACGCAGTGTATGGCTTTATAAAATATTTACTTGATGCTTGCAAAACCTTTAATCCAACGCATATTGTATGCACTTGGGATTTGGGGAGTAAAACTTTACGTACGGAAAAGTTTTCAGATTATAAAGGCAATCGTCCCGAGGCTCCAGCCGACCTGATTCCGCAATTTGACCTGGTGAAGGATGTCGTTAGGGGTTTGAATATTCCGAACATCAGCTTTCCAGGGTATGAAGCTGACGATTGTATCGGCACCTTGTCAAAGCAGCTAAGCGAGCATATGGAAGTTTGCGTGCTGACCGGAGATCACGACATGCTACAGCTTGTTGCAGAGCGTGTGAAGGTCATTATTATGAAAAAGGGACCTTCCAACTATGCCGTCTACGATACGGAGAAGCTACTAGAAGAGAAGCAGCTGACTGCTAAGCAGTTTATAGATTTGAAAGGTCTTACTGGGGATACTTCGGATAACTATCCTGGAGTTAAGGGGATCGGTGAGAAGACGGCGACTAAGCTGCTTGTAGAATATGAGTCCATTGAAGGTATTCTGGACAACCTTGAGCAGTTGCCTAAGGGTGTAAAGGCGAAGATTGAAGCAGATCTTGAAATGCTTCATCTTTGCCGCGATCTAGCCACCATCAACTGCGAGGCACCGGTTACCTGTTCACCGGATGAATGCTTCTGGCAACCGGATCATGTTAAGATCAATGCGTTATTTGAGGAATTGGAATTTGGTAGTTTGGTTAAAGAAGTTAATCGTTTAATTGCAGTTTCCTGATTATATAGACGGACAATCAAATAGCGAAGAAAATCGTGTCATTCCGGTGAAGCAATACCCTAGCTCTGCATGTTAAAGTAGAGTGGATGAACGATGTATCTTACGATAATCCCGGGCGGAAGTCCGGGTTATTTTTTTGAAAGTTTTACCGAAATGGGAGAAGTTATCAAAGCCAGTCTGTGCAGCAACTGCTGTTATCGGTAGATTGCTTTCCCTAAGTAGATGTTGTACTTCTCGGATGCGTGTTAAATTTAAATAATCAATGATGGTGAAGCCTGTTACTTCTTTGAAAGTTCGGCTCAAATAGTAAGGACTGATGAAAAACCGCTCGGCAAGCTCGTGGATGCGGATCTGTTCGGCGTAATTCGCATTTAAGTAACGCACAACGTCTGAAATTTTACGATGCAAGGGGGACTCGTAAACAGGCTCTGAAGGAACCGTGGTTGCTACATAGCGAGATGAAATAAGGAGCAAGTCCATAATCGCCTGATTAAGATATATTTCGTACCCGGTGGGTTTGTTATGAAGCTCTTCAAGCACTCTTTTAATAAGCTGATCCAAATGCTCACGATGTTCCTCGGGCAATCTGACTATCGGACTTTGCTGCTGGAAGGGTCTAAGCAGAAGCGGGACATGCGCTTTAAAAGCTTCGGTAAAAAAACGATCATCGATATGAATAACAATTCTATCATGCTCTGGTTTTCCTGAGTGGAGAGTTTTGTGAACCACATTCTTATCGATAAAGACGATGTCACCTGCTATAACCTTGTAGGTGGAGTCTTTAACAAAATAGATTCTTTCCCCAGATAGAAGGTAATAGATTTCGTAGTAGGGATGAAAATGGTGGGTTGGCATAGTGAATGGGGCCGTCCGCTTCATGTATTCGATATAGGAGGGATCTGAAAAGGTGCCATATTTCATCATATCGGGTAAGAGGGTCAACGCAAAACAGCTCCTTTCAATCCTACTATTATAGCAAGATACGCGGAGTATTGAAGAATGTTAGCAGGAAAAACGGAGAAATAAATGTTCATTTGCTTTAAATTATCCTTATATGCGCTATTCTATTCGGACGGGGCAAGCTGTCTGCGTTGATGGTCTAGAAGTTTTATTAAAGGAGCGGGTCACTAAAGTGAAAACCTTTATGGATGATAACTTTTTGCTGCAGAATACGGTAGCTGAACAATTGTATCATGAGTTTGCGGCACAGCAGCCGATCATCGATTATCATTGCCATTTGAACCCTCAGGAAATTTACGAGGATAAGCGGTTTAGCAACTTAGCGGAAATATGGCTTTATGGGGACCATTACAAGTGGCGGGCTATGCGCGCAAACGGTATACCGGAGCCTCTAGTTACGGGTGGTCCAGGGGTAAGCGATTATGATCGGTTTATGGCTTGGGTGAAAACAGTACCTATGACGTTAGGTAACCCACTCTACCATTGGTCGCATCTGGAGCTTCGAAGATATTTTGGCATTGAAGAGACGATTAATGAGAAGAATGGACCTTTGATCTGGGAAAAGGCAAACGCGATTTTACAGTCTGAAGGATTTTCGGTTAGACAACTCATTCGGAATCAGCAGGTTCGCGTAATCTGCACGACAGATGATCCAACGGATACGCTTGAATTCCATGAAGGGATTAAGGGATTTTCGGATTTCGATTGTCTTGTTCTTCCTTCATTTCGTCCTGACAAAGGATTGGAGATACGCCGGACAACCTTCGTCCCATGGGTGAAAAAGTTAGCACAAGCGGCATCTTTACCGGTGGATAGTTATGAACAGTTCTTGTTTGCCCTAGATAACAGAATTGAACACTTTGCCAAAGTAGGCTGTAAGCTTTCGGATCATGCCCTTGATCAAGTCCATTATGCGGATGCTTCATTTGATGAGGTATCGGCCATTTACTCTAAAGCCCTGAGCGGACAAACGTTAAGCTTGGAGGACGAGCAGAAGTATAAAACCTATACGTTAATTCATCTGGGCGAGCAATACACGAAACAAGGCTGGACGATGCAGTTGCATATTCATGCTTCACGGAATAATAACAGTAGCCGATTTGATCAACTGGGCCCGGATACAGGCTATGATTCTATCCATGATGGACAGCTTGCATACCCATTAATGAAGCTGCTTGATGGTATTGAAGCGACAGGCTCTCTGCCAAAAACGATCCTCTATTCGTTAAATCCAAAAGACTATTATGTGCTAGGTACGATGATGGGCAGTTTTCAAGATGGAAATAGGCCTGGGAAAATTCAGCTAGGCTCGGCGTGGTGGTTCAACGATACGAAGGACGGTATGCTGGAGCAGATGAACGCTCTCGCAAATGTGGGACTCCTTAGCCGATTTGTGGGGATGCTGACGGATTCCCGTAGCTTCCTCTCCTATCCAAGACATGAATATTTCCGCAGAATCCTGTGCAATATGCTCGGAGAATGGGTTGTTCGCGGAGAAGTGCCTCACGATATGGATCTACTGGGTGGTATGGTAGAAAATATTTGTTATCGAAATGCTAAGGACTACTTTGATTTTTGATGTTCGGGCTGTGTGCGCTTTAAGTAATCAAGTAACCCCTCATCCAATAGGGGGATGAGGGGTTACTTGATGGTTACTTTAGGTCAGCTTCGTCGTTCTCACTATGAGCATCATAATCCCCAGGATAACCACGATCTAATCCGGCGTGCAGCTCATGATTTTCATAGGCAAAGGCGCTTTTAGGCTTCTGATCATCACGCCAAGACTCGCTTTTGCCTAAATTCACAGCGACAATATCGGAGCCATAAGGCCCTTCAGGGAATTCCTCTGGAAGGAGTTCATTTCGTTGGGACTCAACCGTCGCAAGATCGGTTGTGGGCTGTTTTCTCTCTAGGCGAAACGGATCCATACTGGGTACCTCCTATCGGTATAGGTAATCTCCAGTAGAATGTCCGACTCCATCGTTTGTTAATCGGTAAAGTGTACTGCACCGAGCACAAGCGTGAGGAATTGGGCGAGCTCAGTGGCTTCTTCCTCGTTAATTCGGAATACCCTTTCAAGCACACCTTCCTCTTCAAGATCATCTGGACCGAGTACAGCACTGTTTCCGAACATCATATCTGTAACGAGCTTCTTACCATAGAAATGATTCGTAGATAAGATTGCAAGATCAAAACGCTTCAAGCTAGGGGTGATGAAAGTAACATAACGCGTCGTTGTTTGTTCCGTAGTATCGGATAAGAAATCGAAATCTTTCATGTTCATGGATAAATCCTCCTTGGCGTCGCTGCTTCTATTATTATAAATGAACAAAGTGGTCTTGCCTAACGTGGATAATTTTGTTAATCTGAAATTGTTCATGTTTGCACGAGAGGAAGCACCTCATCGCCGACCGGCGGGATGTGCTTTTTTTGTGTTTCCTGGTCCGGCTATGCGGCTTGAACGCTCTAAAATTAAGCCGCAAAAGCGGCATAGGGAGGAATCAGGATGCAAGTCGTATTTCTGAATCAATTCGAACGTGCAACAGGTCAAGTGGAGGAAATGGCTCAAGTATTTATTGGGGAGCTACAAGGTGTATGGACGGCAGGTTGGAGAGCGATTCAGAACGAGTCCTCAGAGGTTGAAGATGTGTGGTATGAAGGCATGAGCTGGGAAGAATTATTGGCTGCTTTTCGCCATGGGGTAGCGTGCAAGATGAGAGATGGTTTTCGACCGTTGTTTGATGGAATGTTAGACGAAACGCCATTCTGGGAACGACGTCAGGCTCCTCAGCTCCTTCAGTGCTATGCGGATATGCAGGATGCTGAGAATGTAGTGGCAGAATTAAGGGTATGGCGGAGAGCCAAAGCTGTGGAGGAGAAAAAATCAGCGTACCTGATCGCGACTAACCGCGAGCTTCAGCTATTGGCTGTATTTTTACCGCAAACAGTTGAAGAATTAGAGCAAATTCCTGGCTTTGGGAAAGTTAAAATCGAACGGTACGGTAATGATATTACTGAATTGCTTCAAGGGGTGGAGAGAACTCATACCTATCCGTTGAATGATTGGGTATCCTCTGCGATAAGCGAAGCTCAATTATCTACTTGGCTGTTTCAAATTAAGGAAGAGAAGTACGGCAAAGCACTCGCGTCTGTGAAGGATAAGAGATCACTGTTGAATGGGATTCGCGAAGGTCGTACACTCGAGCAACTGGAAGAGGACTTGAAATGTCCGCGACGTAAGCTGCTGGAGAGAATTGAGCACTTGGATGAGGAAGGCTATGATGTACTTCCGGTAGTCGATATAGAGCTGCTGGAGTTAACTTCTGAAGAATCACTTCAGATTGAGACGGCCATCCAACAATTGGGGGACCGCTATCTAAAGCCATTACTACGCAAAGTGTATGGTGAAGTCAGCTCGAGCGAGGCAGATGTGGAAAGACAATATGAGAAGCTCCGAATGATGCGGATTAGACACCGAAGAGTTAATCAAACGGCGATCTAAGGTCCCGAATAGAAATAGCCCGTTTCCGAATTCGGAAACGGGCTATCGATGATATGGGGGCAATGTATGTGTCACAACCAATCCTTCTTACGGAAATAGTAGAACATTCCAAATCCAATCACGGCCATACAAGCGATCAAGACAACCGAGCCAGAACCGAAATGCATGCCTGGAATGTAATCGAAATTCATTCCGTATATTCCGGTAATGAATGTAAGTGGCATGAAGATCGTCGTTAGGGCTGTGAAAACACGCATAATTTCATTCGCGCGGTTAGCTACGCTGGACTGATAAGCTTCGCGTAAATTGCCCATGAGATCACGGTAGGTTTCGAAGGTTTCATAAATTTTAACTGCATTCTCATGAATGTCTCCGAAGTACTTTTGTAGCTCATTATCAATCAGTCGCAAATCTTTTTTGTTCAACGTGGCAATCAGCTCGCGCTGCGGTCCGAGAACTTTTTTAAGCCACAGAATTTCGCTTCGAAGTCCAATGATCTCTGTGAGGTGGGATTTCTTCGTATGCATGAGGATATCTTCTTCAAGGCTTTCGATTCGGGCTTCGATTCGATCTCCAACGGAAATGTAATTGTCGACAACGATGTCGACAAGATGATAAAGAAATCGGTCCGATGTGTTAACTTCAAGCTCCCACAATATGGGTTTGACGCTGCGGAGCTCGTTAATCTTCTGACGGGTTACCGTAATTAAATAATGACGCCCGAGGAAAATATTCAAGGCGCGAAGGAAAATTTCTTCGTCATCGAAGCGAATGCTGTTAATAACGAGGAAGTATTGATTTTCATAAAGTTCAATCTTAGGGCGTTGCTCTTCCTCCGTTAAACAGTCTTCAACAGCCAGGTCGTGCAGACCAAACAGGGGCTGAAGGATAATGAGATCATCGACGTCTGCATCTATCCAATAGAAGCCGTTCTTTGGCGGAATCAAAGTATCATTAATGCTTTCGATTGGTGTAAATACACCATTGTTAACCCATCTAATTTTCATTGGGATTCGCTCCTTTGCATGTCCGATCAGGTTCATGCAGGACGCTCTCCACTGGAAAGAGAAATCTTAGCCGAAGGAGCCGGACAAAGAAATGGTCCTTACTGCGGAATACCATCCTGCTTTTTTCATGTGATAGTCCTTGGGCCTGGGTTTATCGCCTTCCATGTCCGGCTCCCCCCTTTATAGTCGAATGATTGTTGATAATTGCTCACTATTGACGTGTTAAGTATAATCCTCACCCCCTACACCTTTCAAGGAGAAAATATGACAAAGACATTAGGCTAAACGCATCTTGACTGAGTTCTGATTTTCAGGTACATTAAGGTTAGTTTTACCCAACAACCGAATAGAAATTGCCATCTTATCAAGAGCAGGCGGAGGGACTAGCCCTATGAAGCCCGGCAACCGACGTAGATATTATACGCACGGTGCTAAATCTTGCGGAAACGGAGACGTTTCTGACAGATGAGAGGGGCGCGCGTACGATCCATTACACGACCCTATCTCATTTGGGGTCGTTTTTATTTGCGTTAATTGCACAAAAGGAGGAATTAACTTGCCGATCAAAGTGCCGGACAATTTACCAGCGAAGGAAGTTCTTGCTGGAGAGAACATTTTCGTCATGGATGAAAGCATTGCGTACCATCAGGATATTCGCCCTCTGCGAATTGCGATCTTAAATTTAATGCCGACTAAGGAAACAACGGAAACACAGCTCCTTCGTTTAATTGGGAACACACCGTTACAACTGGAAGCTGTATTCCTCCATCCCAAGACACATATGTCTAAGAACACTTCCGCCGAGCATCTGGCTAGCTTTTATAAAACGTTCGAAGATATTAAAGATGAGAAATATGATGGATTCATTATCACGGGGGCTCCAGTTGAGCATCTTCCCTTCGAGGAAGTAACCTATTGGGATGAGTTGAAGGAAATTATGGATTGGTCAGTTCATAACGTAACTTCGACTCTCCATATTTGCTGGGGTGCCCAAGCGGGATTGTATCATCATTTCGGGGTGCCGAAATATACGTTACCCGACAAGATTTTTGGTGTATACCCGCATGGGATAACTAAGCCAAATACGCCATTGCTTCGCGGATTCGATGAAATGTTTTATGTGCCGCAATCCCGTCATACAGATGTGCTAAGATCTGACATTGAGAAGGTTGAAGGTTTAGAAATATGGTCCGAGTCTGAAGAGGCTGGAGTATATATCGCTTCTACGCATGATGGTAAACAAATTTTTGTTACCGGACATTCCGAGTATGACCCGCACTCACTCAAATGGGAATATGATCGCGATAAGGCGAAAGGGCTTCGTATCGATGTCCCTAAAAATTATTATCCGAATAACGATCCGTCGAAATCGCCGGTATCCACCTGGAGGGCTCATGCTAATCTGCTGTTCTCCAACTGGTTGAATTATTATGTTTATCAAGCCACACCGTTTGAATTGGGCAAGGCAAACTCAACCACATTGAGATAGGGAGGCAATTGAACAAGATGAATATCGAAAGTCGGTTAGCCCAAATTGGTTCACAAAATGATCCGCAAACAGGAGCGGTTAGCTTTCCGGTTTATCACGCGACCGCGTTCCGTCATCCCCGTCTGGGACAAAGTACGGGATTTGATTATTCACGGTCTAAGAGCCCAACACGGGCTGTCTTAGAAGCCGCTGTTGCTGAGTTAGAAAGCGGAGATGCAGCGTTCGCGACAAGCTCAGGTATGGCCGCTCTACAAATCGTATTCTCCCTATTTAGCCAAGGTGATCATCTGTTAGTATCTCTTGATTTATATGGCGGTACATACCGTCTGCTGGAGCAAGTGATGTCTCGTTTTGGCGTGACAGCTTCATACATCGATACGAACGATCTTGATGCGCTGGAGTCTAATCGTAAACCGAACACAAAGGCGATTCTTATCGAGACTCCAACGAATCCCTTAATGATGGTTACAGATATTGCGAAAGTTGCTGCGTACGCCAAGCAGAAAGAGCTCTTGACGATCGTAGATAACACTTTGCTCACGCCATTCTTTCAACGACCTATTGAGCTTGGAGCGGATATCGTTGTACATAGTGCAACGAAGTACTTGGGTGGTCATAATGATGTTCTCGCAGGGCTCATTGTCTCCAAAGGGGAGAAGCTGTCCGCAGATCTTGCTTTTCTACACAACTCAATCGGCGCAGTGCTTGGGCCACAGGATTCTTGGTTATTAATGAGAGGCATGAAAACTTTAGCGCTTCGGATGGAGCGTCATCAATATAATGCTACAAAAATTGCTCAGTGGCTTAAAAATCATCCTTCGGTAGAGGAGGTCTATTATCCGGGACTTCCTCATCATCCTGGGCATGATATACAGAGTTCGCAATCCTCGGGTAACACTGGTATCTTCTCCTTCAAAATGAAGGATGCCCGCACGATTGAACCGATTCTTCGTCATATTCAGTTAATCGCGTTCGCGGAAAGCTTAGGCGGGACGGAATCCTTAATGACTTATCCAGCTGTTCAGACGCATGCGGATATTCCAGAGGAAATCCGTCAGGCTATCGGCGTGGATGACCGGTTATTGCGCTTCTCTGTGGGGATAGAGCACGTGGACGATATTATGAATGATCTTAAACAAGCGATTGAAGCTGCAGAGCGAGAAATCAACGGAAAATAAATCAAGAATAATACGTACTGGGGAATGAAGGGGACACGACTATGAAATATGATTTCGACAAAAGGATCGATCGCACGGGAACCGCGTCATATAAATGGGATCAGTCTGAGAAGCTGTTCGGTCGAGCAGACATCTTGCCTTTATGGGTAGCTGATATGGATTTCGAAGCACCAAGAGAAGTCGTAGAAGCGATAACCCGTAGAGCTGAGCATGGAATTTATGGTTATACGGCGCGGACACAAACGTTCTATGATGCGATCACGGGCTGGTTATCCAGACGTCATGGATGGACAATTGAGCAAGATTGGATTAGTTCAAGTCTTGGTGTTGTTCCTGCGCTGAGCCTCATGGTGCTCGCATTAACCGAACCGGGTGACAGTATCATTTTGCAATCGCCAGTCTATTATCCTTTCTACGACGTAATCAAGATGAATGGTCGTACCGTAGTGGACAACCCTTTAATCTTGGAGGATGGTCATTACACAATCGATTTTGACTTATTAGAACAGCAAGCGAAGGCTGGCGCAAAAATGCTATTACTCTGCTCCCCGCACAATCCAGGTGGACGTGTATGGAAGAGGGAAGAGCTAGAACGCATTGGGAATATTTGTGTGAAATACAACGTTCTTGTAGTCGCGGATGAGATTCATCATGATCTCGTATTTTCCGGTCATAAGCATGTTCCTTTTGCTTCCATATCGGAAGAATTCGCTAATAACTCGGTTACCTGCATTGCGCCAAGTAAAACCTTCAACCTCGCGGGTTTACTGGCAGCATCGGTCATTATTCCGAATGTAGAGATAAGGAACAAATATAATGCATTGCTAAAAACCTTGTCTATCCATATGGAAAGTTATTTTGGATTGACGGCAATAGAAAGCAGCTACACTTATGGTGAACAATGGCTGGATCAATTGCTCGAATATATCGAGGGTAATCTAAATACATTGCTGGAGTTCGTAGAAAAGCAGCTGCCACAAGTAAAAGTTATCAAGCCGGAAGGCACTTACTTGGTTTGGATGGACTGTACAGCAATCTCTGAAAATCCGCAAGAGCTCAAACAGATTATGTTCGACAAGGCGGGAGTAGCCTTTACTGAAGGCTCTGTATTCGGTAAACAAGGCGCAGGCTATTTACGAATTAATCTTGCTTGTCCTCGTTCATTGTTAGTGGAGGCTTTGGAAAAATTCACAGCAGCTGTGGGTTTAGTGTCGAAAAACAATTAAATCGTCGAAAAACCGCGAAAATACTCCGTATTATTGCGGTTTTTTGGTGAATTTGTCTATTGTGGTTTCGTGAATCATGCTACAATAATTCCAACCTATTCGAGACAAGGATGATGGAAAATGAATTTCCAAACGTTGATCGACCGGTTTTCGCTAGTCATCAAGATGATGCTTCCGGATCGTTCCTTAAAGTATTTTCCACCGGAATTTACTTTGCGTCGTCCTGTAGTTTCACTGTTGCATAAACGAATGAGCCGAGGCGCTCAATGTTACTTCATATTATTTCGTTTGGATTTTTCCCATCACCAGCAAGATGTTCCAGAAGAAGTATGGGCGGGACTTCAGGAGTGCAGTCGTAAACATTTGCGCTTATCTGCAACGAATCTATTTGAAGACAAGCAAGTGATCGCAATCGATCAATTGGATAAGTTAAATTTCATGTTATTAATTGAAGATCATTTTCCTAAAGATATCGGATTATTAGTCCCAGTGGGGCTTAAGAATAAATTAGACAAAATTCAAAGCAATCTAGAAATCGCCTTAGCGGATAGTTTCCCAGAATGGAGAAATTGCTTGCGGGTAAATACCGCTTCGGTTCCGATCTCTACCTTAAATAAGGCAATTCGTACAGAGCAGCTCCTTCACGAAAGCTACCAAGCTACCCTGGCAGTGGCAACGGGATTGATCACTCCAGGTATGGAGGAGTTACGTAATCAGTTAGAAAATATGCTGGATAAAGGTTTGATTTCCGTCTTGGCTCAGCCCATTATGAATTTAACTAGTGGGGATGTGTATGGGTGGGAAATCTTAACTCGTGGACCTGAGGGGACAGTCTTGCATTCCCCGGAGGAGCTGTTCCAGTTCGCTGCGCAAGCCCGAGTATTGAGTCGGTTAGAGTTTCTTGTTGTTAAGCGGGCAACGGAGGAAGTCGCATCGCGGCAAATTAAGGAGCCTGTGTTTCTGAATGTGACGGCTGTTACATTATCTCATCCTCTATTTCTAACTCACGTACTGCAATGCTTAGAGCGGTTTCCTCAGCTTAGTCCACAGCAGGTCTATTTTGAAATTACAGAACGCCATCAGATTACGGATATGGACGCGATGATTGATATCCTACGTAATTATCGTAAACATGGATTTCGATTTGCGGTTGATGATGCCGGCTCTGGTTATTCCAGCTTGCATTGGATCGGTGAGCTCGTCCCTGAGCTGATTAAGATTGATCGCTCAGTAATTAGGCATGTTGATCGCATTGCGATTAAGGAATCGTTATTACGCGCGATGGTTATGGCGGCTCGTGAGATGAATTGCGAGATCGTTGCGGAGGGTGTCGAGAGCGAAGAAGAGGCGGATGTTCTATTTAAGCTCGATGTTGAGATGGGGCAAGGCTATTATTTTGCCAGACCAAGTGTTCTTCTATATGAGCATGAAAGAGAGATGTTCAAGGAAACGAAAGATCGCATCCAACTTCGCCGCAGTCTTGTCGCCTCTTAGGTGACTACTGCGGTGTTTTTATGATACGATGAGATAAGCGATTTGAATGAATAAAAGTCCCGTAAGAAGGAGTGTTAAGATATGAATCAAGTGGATCGAATATTGGATGGGGCTCTACAGGGAAAGCGACTACAATTAGAAGATATCGTAGCTTTGTATGAAAGCGATGAAATAGAGAAGCTAGGACATACGGCAAACCAGATCATGCTTAGGAAGCATCCCGAGCCAATAACAACTTTCGTAGTTGGGCGTAACATTAACTATACGAATGTATGTGATGTATATTGCAGATTTTGTGCATTCTACCGTGCTCCGGGGTCTAAGGAAGGTTATGTATTGCCGGATGAAGTTATTTTTCAAAAAATCCAGGAAACAATCGACGTAGGTGGAACTGAGATTCTGATGCAAGGTGGAACGAATCCCGATCTGCCATTCAGTTATTACTTAGATTTGCTTCGTGCTATTAAGCAGAAATTCCCTGAGATCACCATGCACTCTTTCTCCCCAGCGGAAATCCGTAAAATGCAGGTGGTCGCTGGCAATATCCCGATCGAGGATGTTGTCCGTCAGCTTCATGAAGCTGGGTTAGATTCCCTTCCAGGTGGTGGAGCAGAAATCCTGGATGACCGGACTCGGCAAAAGATCAGTCGTCTGAAGGGATCATGGCGCGACTGGATGGACGTGATGACGACGGCGCATAAAGTGGGTATGAATTCAACAGCCACTATGGTCATCGGATTCGGGGAATCGATGGAAGAGAGAGCATTACATCTGATGCGCGTGCGTGATGCACAAGATGAGTGCTTGAACAATAACTATCCGTCCCCAGGTTTCCTTGCGTTCATCCCTTGGACATTCCAGCCGGAGAATACAAACATGAAGCGCGTGAAGGCTACGCCTGAAGAATATTTGAAAACATTAGCGATCAGCCGAATAGCGCTCGATAACATAGATAATTTCCAATCGTCGTGGGTAACAATGGGACCTGAAGTAGGCAAATTGTCACTCTCCTATGGCTGCAATGACTTTGGTAGCACGATGATCGAAGAAAATGTCGTTTCAGCTGCAGGAACAACTCACAAGGTTAACATTGAACTTATTCTAAAGCTAATTCGCGAATGTGGTAAAATTCCCGCTCAACGTAATACGAAATACGAAATGGTTAAAATCTACAATGAGCACGATACGGTTGCAAAAGATTATGTGATGCAAAATTAAATTACATCAATGAACAACGAGCAAGAACGCTCCACTCACTATCGAGGGGAGCGTTCTTGCTTGTATTATCTTAGTTGTTTCTTATGCGATTAAGCTCATAAAATATACCAGAGCAAACAGCCCATTGTATATCCTCTTTTAGGTCACCATATAGTAAGTAACAAGCATGGAGGCTGGAGGTGGTGTGGGGTTGAAAAAAGTAGAATTTGTTGTGGAATATGAGCATCCATCGTTGGAGCGACTGGCTGGTATGCTAAATCGAACTTTAATTGGCACAGACAATCCTGTGGATAGTGTGCAATGGGAGCTTAGCCGAGAGGATGGGTTTATCCGTTGTCAATTTCCATTAGGTCCCGGGCCACAAGATAAAAAAAATTATTGCGACAGGGTAGGGCGCGTGCTTGCAGAGTATACGTTATCCGATCAGGAGCCTTCGTTGCTTCGAAGCCTATTTCAAATGCGCTTCGGTCTTAAAGATGAGGTGGAGACGGATCTGTTAATCGCGGAAGCCGTTTCTTTAATGGATGGAGAGCCAGACTTCGGAGAAACATGGATGGGGCGTGGCAGAGAGCATCGGCTGCAAAAGTTGACCTCCCGATTTTCCCTTTACTTAGAAAATCATGAAAGACTTCATCTGGACGGGTTTTTACGTTTTCGATTAAATGATTATCGTTCTGAGGTGCAAGAAGCGGCAGAAACAGCAATTGAGGAAAGGCTCATGGAAAGACAATATCAGGAGTTCATGGCACTGCTTAAGTCGATGGTGGAATGGCAAGAGACACGAACGTCTACTGTGCATGTACTCCATTCCGGGGGACATGCGTTTCGATTGCTGGATGAGGATATGCGCCCGCTAGAGCAACAATATCCGGAGCTTACTGGGGCTGGAGTGGAAAGCCAGCAGCTTGCTGAAGTGCATGAAATTCATGGGGAGCAGGTGGAGGAAGAAGAAAGTCAGGTTGTGAGCCGATTACTTGCAGCTTCTCCCCGCCAACTGTACATCCATACGACTGAACCAGAATCACAGGTCATTCGAACAATTATTGGAATATTCGGGGACAGAGCAGCGTTATATCCTGAGTTACCGGCACATTAACAGGCCTCCCTTGACTGAAGGATGTCTAAGTGGTTATAATTATCGATATTAATCCACATTTAGAAGCGTTGAGAAAGACAGCAATGCAAGAACCGGATGGTCCAGAGAGAGGAACCAAGGCTGCAAGTTCCTTCCAAAACCGACTCGCATTTACCCCTTTCGAGCTGCTGAGATGAATCCACGATGAATGATTTAATCGTGATAGTATTCTTTGCCGGGTCATGACCGTTATTACATGCCAGAGGATCGGATACGGATGTACCGGTTGATGGAGGGTGGAACCACGGGCCGCATACAGAGCACCCGTCCCTTTTGGGACGAGGTGTTTTTTTTGTGCGCCAGAGAGTTGAAAGTGAATTAAAAGGAGGATTTCGAAGTGTCTGTTCAAGTCAAATTGCCAGATGGCGCGGTCCGGACTTATGAGTCTGGTGTGACAATCGAAGATATTGCTTTCTCGATCAGTCCTGGTCTGAAGAAGGTTGCAGTTGCAGGTAAAGTGGATGGTCAAGTGGTGGACGTGAATACTTCTATCACAAGTGATGTGGCTTTGGAAATTGTGACGCTTGATAATGCAGAAGGCTTAGAGGTTATGCGTCATAGTACGGCCCACTTATTGGCTCAAGCGATCAAGCGTGTATATGGAGCGGACAAAGTAAAGCTCGGCATTGGTCCTGTTATTGAGGATGGGTTTTACTATGACATCGATATGGAGCAATCCATTTCCTCCGAAGATTTGGTCAAGCTAGAGAAGGAAATGGACAAGATTGTTAAAGAAAATTTACCGATCGTAAGAAGAGAAGTTAGCCGTGAAGAGGCGCTTCGTATATTTGAAGAAATAGCGGATCCGTTGAAGCTTGAATTGATTCGTGACTTGCCTGAAGGTGTCGCAATCACAATCTATGACCAAGGAGAATTTTTTGATCTCTGTCGCGGACCTCATGTACCTTCCACAGGTCGCATCAAAGCTTTCAAGCTGCTTAGTGTGGCGGGCGCATACTGGCGCGGGGATAGCAAGAACAAGATGCTGCAACGGATTTACGGAACAGCATTCGCGAAGAAAACCGAGTTAGAGGAGCACCTTCATTTCCTAGAGGAAGCCAAAAAACGGGATCATCGTAAACTGGGTCGCGAGCTGAAGATGTTTACCTTCTCACGTGAGGTCGGTCAAGGCTTGCCATTATGGTTGCCGTACGGCGCGAAGCTCCGTCAAACGTTGGAGCGCTACATCGTCGATCTTGAGGAACGCTTGGGCTATTCTCATGTGTACACTCCAGTGCTCGCCAATGTTGATCTCTATAAAACTTCTGGCCACTGGGAGCATTATCAAGAAGACATGTTCCCTATGATGACTTTGGATAATGAAGAATTGGTTCTCCGTCCAATGAACTGTCCGCATCACATGATGATATACAAGAGTGATATGCGGAGCTACCGTGATCTTCCGATCCGGATTGCTGAGCTAGGGACAATGCACCGTTATGAAATGTCTGGAGCGCTAACAGGCTTACATCGGGTTCGCGCAATGACATTGAATGATGCTCATATCTTCTGTCGTCTGGATCAGATTAAGGAAGAGTTTACTCGGGTTGTTAACTTGATCCGTCAGGTGTATGAGGACTTCGGAATTAAAGATTACCGTTTCCGTCTTTCTTATCGGGATCCTAAGGATACTGAAAAGTATTGGCCGGACGACGAAATGTGGGAAACTTCGCAACGGATGCTTCGTGAAGTTGTGGAAGAGCTTGGTTTACCTTACTTCGAAGCAGAAGGCGAGGCTGCATTCTACGGGCCTAAGCTAGACGTGCAAATTAAAACTGCACTAGGCAAAGAAGAGACTTTGTCTACTGCGCAGCTGGATGTATTGCTTCCTGAACGCTTCCAGCTGGAATACACAGGAGATGATGGGAAGAAGCATCGTCCAGTCGTTATTCATCGCGGAATCATCAGTACAATGGAGCGTATGACTGCGTTCTTATTGGAGAATTTCGCTGGAGCATTGCCGCTTTGGTTGTCGCCTGTTCAAGCGAAGTTGATTCCGGTGAGTCCGGTTTATGAAGCTTATGTTAAAGAAGTGGAAGAAAAGCTCCAAAGAGCTGGTGTTCGAGTGGAATCAGACATGCGGAACGAGAAGCTTGGTTACAAGATTCGTGAAGCACAGCTAGAGAAAACTCCATATATGCTCGTCATTGGGGAAAATGAATCATTGAATGGTACGGTTTCCGTTCGTCGCCGTGGCGAAGGGGATTTGGGTGCTCAATCCGTTGAAGATTTTGTTGCCCGTATTAGTGGGGAAATTGCTTCTAAACGTATAGACTAAATTGACTTGCATAATGACCCATAAGCTAAAACAGCTTATGGGTTTTTTTAAGCGTTTCAGACAACGGTGTTGCAAAATCCTTGCCATATGGACATTATTCTCTTTTTATCTCGTTTATGGTAGAATGAGAAATGCTTCATATACCCATCCCTATAGGAGGGGCTAGATACATGAACTTCCTTCGTGATTCTAATTTTCCGGAATCGTTCGGGTCAGAAGATGAAGTGCTGAGCGAGCTCTATTCGCAGATGTTAAAGGTCGTTCTTTATAAGCTATGGCATAAGAACGATGCAGGTGATGTGGTACAGGAAGCTTGGGTGCGTATTTTAGAGAAGAAATCAACTTTAAGGCACAAAGACAAGCTGATTCCATGGGCAAAGGCAATAGCGTATAACCTAGCTTCGAATGCTAATCGTGCAAGACGTCATGAGAGTATTTATGATCATCTGGATGAGATTGCTTCTACGGAGTCTGAATTTAGTCGAGAATCGATGATGGAGCTTTCGGATTTACTTGGACAGTTGGATCCTGTTACTAGAACTCTTCTTCTGTATAAGTTTTATTATGGATTGAAGGATGCTGAAATTGCGACAGCATTACAGTTACCGGTCGGAACTGTTAAGGCAAGGATACACCGTGGGAAAGCAAGACTAAAGACTCATGTAGAAGATGGAGAACGATTTACATAAGCAGGTGTCATAATTGTGTTAGATTTTAATCGTGCTTCTTAATCATAATTAATCGAAAATACGTATTAGATGGGAAGGGACCTTAGCGGGTCCCTTTCTTTTTGTCTAATACTGGTATATAATGTTAGGAAACCTAACACTAACTTGGGATGAAGATTAGGAGTGATGAGAGATGGCACAATGGCAACGATGGTTAAAGAACTATAGTGAGGGAAGGAATAGTATTCAAATTTCTCCCCCTGATCAGTCGAATGCAATCTCTCGTGAGGGTAAGTTCCCTAAGGAAGCGACGACGCCTGCTGCACTTCGACATATGATTGAAGAAGCGATCGTTATCGCGGACCGTCTTCAAGCGGCTGTATCTGAAGTGGACTCTAGTATGAGTCAGTTAGATAGTATTGCTAATCGAGCAACGGAACAGGAAGAGAATCTTCGCAAGATTAGTAAATCCGCAATGATTCGTTTAGAAGAAGCCTTTTCTTCCTTGCAGGAAGTATCTGCTGTTTCTCAGGAAATTCGTGATGTCACAAGTGATCTAAGCTCACAAAGCCAACTAACGAAAGAAGTGGTGATTGATGTATGCCGCTCTCTCAACCATACAGATGAGGTTATGAATGAATTGTCTACTAATCATGGAACGATGGAGGAACGAGTAAATGGATTAATTACTCAAGCTTCCAAGATCGGTGAGATCAATGAATTGATACAAGAGATCGTCGCACAAACCTCATTACTTGCCCTTAATGCCGCTATCGAGGCAGCACATGCTGGCGAGCATGGACTAGGCTTTGCAATTGTTGCCCAGGAGATTAAGAAGCTGGCTGAACAAAGCGGACAAGCCGTCAAACGTTCAACAAGCATTGTGCAGCATATCGAGACAGGGATTCGCGAGGTCGTGAGCTCTGTTGATCGAGAGAAACAATCTGTTGCCCTAGGGTTAAAAGAAATGAATAACACTCGTGAGAAAATGGATGTTATCTTTAATTCCTTTCAGAAGGTAGACGAGCATGTGAATAGAACGTTGGACTTTGCGGTAAATCAAGCGGATCGAACGGCTGCTACGAATAAGATGCTAGAGGATGTTGTCGAAGCTGTTGGGCTGACTATGGACAGTGTAGATGACACTTTGGCTCAGAACAAACGACAAAGGGTAGAAATCAATAATTTAGGGCGCGTATCTGAGGAGCTGAAGGAATCGGCTGATGAATTAGTTGTTGCCGTTCAAAGTGCCGGAGGCCAAATGTGGGAAGGGGCGGCAGCGGTAGATAAGGCTCGATGGTCCGACTTGCTGCGCATCGTAGCCTTAGATCCTGATCTGAGCGGAATGGAAGAGGAAGCCCATCGTGAAGTTCTCAAGGGTTGGTTTAATCGCACAGCGGGAGTGGAGGCTATTTGGTCTAACCGTAGTGATGGCTCCTTCGTTTATTCGGAGCCTGAGGCGGGATTGTTAAATGCAAGAGGACGTGAATGGTGGATGAAAGCCATGAACGGGGAAACCTTTGTGTCAGAGGTATATGTCTCAGCGATTACGAAAAAGCCATGTTTAACCGTCTCTATGCCACTTCAACGGGCAGACGGAGGAGTTTTTGGCGTTATAGGTATTGATATTGCAGTTTCTTGACCTTTTCTAATCGTCTAGGACAAAAACATTCCCTCGCCATCCTTATGGAAGGTGGGGGGATGTTTTTGCTTATTTCGCCTCGGTCTGTAGACTGAGGGAAATTTACTACCCGCGCCGCTGTTGTATCCTATGGAAGTATCGTTATACTAGTTACATAAAGACTTGATAAGCGTTCATTGGAGGAAGAGGCTATGCAATCATCGACCGTACACCGGATGTTTTGGGGAATGGTAGTTGTGGCAGTCGGAGTTGTTTTTTTATTAAATCAAATCGGGCTTATCACAATGGATATTGGAGATTTATTCGCAACCTACTGGCCTGTGTTCCTGATTCTATTTGGGTTACAAGGTCTGTTGCTGCAGCATGCAGGTGGGATGTGGTGGAATTCTGTAACGGTTCTAGTTGGCTGCTACTTTCTCGGAAAAAATCTAGATTGGTTACAATGGGGTTTCTCGGATTTTATTCGTATCCTCGCCCCGATTGCGATTATTTTATTCGGGATCAATATGATTTTCAGAAGTAACGGTCCCGCAAAATCTAAAAGAGTAGAGAAGGATGAGCAATGGAATCCGATAAACCCATCGATTCCTCCGATGCCCCCTGGCCCACCCCCTGCTCCACCAGAGCTGGATGAATTCGAACAACGAAATTCTATTAATCTGAACAAAAAATCAAATGATCAATCGGAAGCTTCTCAGCAGTTCTACTCCCAACAAGAAGATCAATCTGGGAGGCCTAATCCTAATCGATCTTACGATTGGAAGCATAAGCATGGGCATGAGCATAAGGACTGGTGGAAGGGACACGATTGGAGCTCTCGCAAGGACAACCATAGCCGATTTATCGGTGATATTCATTTAGGGAACGACTATTGGGAGCTTCGCCCAATGAGTATTTCCATGTTTATAGGGGATACGACTTTGGACCTTACGAAAGCCCATATTGCGATGGGTGAAACTAAAATTTATTTGTCTTCTTTTATCGGAGATGTGAAGGTGTTCGTGCCTAATGATCTTGGAGTTGGACTACAAGTTGTCTCTAGCTCTTTGATCGGTGATGTTAAAGTGTTGGATCAGAAGCGTGGCGGATTATTTAATCAAATGACAGTGGAAACACCTCGATATTCGGATAGTGATAAACGTGTCGTTCTAATTGTAAGCAGCTTTATCGGTGATGTTCGTGTAACGAAGGTAGGCTAAGGCAATGGCAATGGTGAAATGGGTACGAACAAGCAAATGGGCGTCGTCAATCTATTCAGGTATAACGACAATACTGTTGATGGTAATTTTATATTATGGACTCCTGATTTTCACAGATCATGTTCCGGAGCTAAAAACCTGGCTAAGCTGGATGGGGATTCTTGCTATAGTGCAGATTGCGATCACTTATCAAACGGGACAACGCACTCAGCGTAAGATTGATCAGCTACAACTCGCGATGAAGCAAGTATCCGTTGGGAGCTGGAATACTCGATTACCGAAGCTAGATGGCGATGCTTTCTCGGGAGTGTACCGGGAAATGAACATGATGATGGGGCAATTAGAAGCTCGCCTCAAGCTTCTTCAGCAGCTAGGGGAGAAGGAAGTCATGGAAGAGGTATCGTCGCAAGAGGCAGCTGTATTGGAAGAGAGAAAACGCTTGGCAAGAGATCTTCATGACACGGTTAGTCAGCAACTGTTTGCTATGCATATGTCTGCATCCTCATTACCAAAGCTATTAGAGCTTGATAAAGAGCATGCGCAGAAGGTTATGGAGCAATTGATTGCGATGTCATCTTCGGCGCAACGACAAATGCGTGGGTTGATTGCACAGCTCAGGCCTATGGAGCTCCAGGGAAGAACGCTGGAGGAAGCGCTAGGACGTTGGTTTCCAGATTATTGTCGACAGAATGGCCTTCAGGGAACGCTTGAGACCCAAGTTCGTGGAGGAATCTCGGAAGCCAAGGAACATCAGCTTTTCCTAATTATCCAAGAAGCAATGGCTAATGTAGTCAAGCATGCGGAAGCGCAAAGCGTTCGCTTGTTTCTTGGAGAAACCGATCGTCAAATCTCGTTATCTATAGAAGATAATGGTGCAGGTTTTAGAAATGAACAGGTGAGAGCGGGCGCTTATGGCTTATCTACGATGCGTGAACGAGCTCAGAAGCTAGGTGGGGAAGCGGAAATTGTAACGAAGCCAGGCTCAGGCACGCGTGTACGGGTGTGGTTTCCGAAATTCGATACGGATCAATTGGAACAGACTGAACAACTACCGGAGAATAGAGCTTAGGAGCGGATGAAAATGATGGAGCCTGCAGGCACCCCTTGGAAAGTACTCATTGTTGATGATCATGAAATGGTTCGAATGGGGTTACGCACTTATTTAATGCTAGATGCTAGATTTGAAGTGATTGGGGAAGCTAACGGAGGCAAGGATGCGTTTGAGACTTTAGCACGAGGAGGTTATCAAGGACAATTGCCTCAGATTGTGTTGATGGACTTAATGATGCCGGATATGGATGGGGTAGAAACGACCCGTGCACTCCTTAGTCAATATCCGGATCTTAGGATTATTATTCTTACGAGCTTTCTGGAGGACGAGAAGGTTGTTGAAGCAATTGAAGCCGGAGCGGTCAGCTATGTATTGAAGACGGTATCGGCCGATGAATTAATTTATGCGATGCAAGGTGCTATTAAGAATATGCCTGTCATGAGCAGCGATGTTTCTCAAGCTCTAACGCGTGGATTGCGTAAACGTTCAGCAAGTCATGAAGTCGAAGGCTTAACTGAGCGAGAGCGGGAAGTACTACTGTTAATCGCTGAGGGGAGAAATAACAAGGATATTGGTGATGAGCTACATATCAGTATCAAAACTGTAAAAACACATGTCAGCAACCTTCTAATGAAATGCGAACTGGATGATCGAACACAGCTTGCCATTTATGCACATCGTAAAGGATGGGCAAAACAAGGATAAATTGAACGCATATGGACACTCTAGTAATAAAAAGGGAGGGTTCTCCAGGTGCATGTTCTGCCTTCATCATTAACAACGCAAGTTCGGAGCTATGTGAACACGCGAGATGCTCTATCCGAGCATGGTTTTACGCTAGGTGGGAATTGGGATTATCAACATGGGTCTTTCGATTGTGCATTAGACGACGCAAACAAAGTGTGGCTTAGGCTGCCGTTTAATGTAACGATTGGAGATTTAGACATGGATGCCGATTCGAGTGATACGGTCATTCAATTTAAGGAGCCCTACGTGTTAAAGCATATTTATAATGAGGGCTTGGATAGAGAAGCACAACCTCGGGTGTTAGGGGCATTATTTGACCAGTTTTCTGATCCGATCGATCCCGACGACAAGATCGAAGCTCATTGGATCGAGCAGGCAAGAAAGAAGCTGGATGCTGTTGAAGCTACATATCTGGACTAGGATGAACGGCACGTATGTGCCGTTTCTTTATTGATGTATCAGAAAGTTTATAATTCTCTAACCTTTTCTGATAGGTCTCCGACATAAACGTTGAACGCCGTGAAAGGACGGCGTCAGCCGTTTATGCGTGTTGAAGAAAATAAAATTTTTTCTGTGCTTTTACTTCATCTTCATTTCCGTTTAAGATAGTTTTAAGGAAACTGGATTAATATACAGATATGAAGTTCAGAGCGGCGTTAGCCTAAGGCTACGTGAGGAGGCAAATGAAATGGAAGACGAGAACAAAAAACCAGAACAACCACAAGGCTTCTCATACGATCAGGAAAATAGGGACGATCCATATGCGGAGGTCCGCAGGGAATCCGAACCTTATACATTTGGTCCATACGGACCTAGTCAGACTTTCGGAGGGCGAGAACAGCCTCTTCAGGAAGAGCAAAGAACATTAGATGTAACACCTTCATCAACGAAGGAGTATCGCCCTTTCACCGTAACTGGTGGTCCTACACGTCAAGAATGGGGAGCTCAGCCTCCGCGTCGTACATCATTTCGATCGATGTTCGCTGCCTTCTTGGTAGGGGTCGTTGTTGTCGGAGGTCTAATGTTCACAGCGGATAGACAAAACTGGTTCTCCTCTGAATTGTTCGGTGGAACCTCTCAGGTTAAGGAAGCTATCGCCAAAACAGTAAATAATCCCGTTACCAATAGCAGTGATGTGGTTCGTCCGAACAATATTGCGAAGATATTCGAGCAATCATCTCCTGCGGTAGTTAAGATCGAAACTTATGCTTCTGCGCAACAAAATAGCTCTGGTGGTATGTCAGAGGATGACTTCTTCCGTCAATTTTTCGGAGATAGAAGCGGGAACACGGATAAAAGTGAAAGTAAAAATAACAAAGGTGAGCTACAACAAACGGGAATGGGTTCAGGATTTATTTTCGACTCGACGGGCTATATCCTGACCAACCAACATGTAATTAACGGAGCAAGTGAGATTAAAGTAACTGTGGACGGTCATAGTGATCCTCTCACAGCGAAATTACTTGGTTCAAGCTATGAGCTGGATCTAGCTGTACTTAAAATTGAAGGCAAAGATTTCCCAGCATTAAAGCTAGGTGATTCCAGTGGCTTAAACATGGGAGATTGGGTTGTAGCGATTGGGAACCCTTATGGCTTTGATCATACGGTTACTGTAGGTGTTCTAAGCTCCAATGAGAGAGAGATTAGCATCCAGGATACGAATGGTACACGTAATTATGAACATTTACTTCAAACAGATGCTTCCATTAACCCCGGTAATTCAGGTGGGCCGCTGCTAAATCTGCAAGGTGAAGTTATTGGGATTAATACGGCTGTAAGCTCTCAAGCACAAGGGATTGGCTTTGCAATTCCAACCAGTACGATTACGGAAGTACTCGATAACTTGAAGAGTAATACAGAAATTCCACAAAAGCCGGTTCCGTTCATCGGAGCTACCTTAACAGATGTAACTGCAGACATTGCTCAACGATTAGGTATTGATGAAGCGACGAAGGGTTCTTTCATCACGGAGATTATGTTTAATACTCCTGCTTACAAAGGCGACCTTAGACAGTATGACGTCATTACTGGCATGGATGGTAAAGCATACAAGTCGAAAGAAGAATTGATTGCAGCCATACAGAAGAAAGCAGTCGGAGATAAAGTTAATTTTGATGTTCTTCGAGGGGAAAAGAAGCTTGAAGTAACCGTTGAGGTTGGAGATAAAAACAAATTTAATGTCCAGCAATAACGATAATAAAAGTTAGAGCGTAAGACAAAATGGAGCGGGAAACCGAATAAGGGTTATCCCGCTCTTTGTTTGTTAGAGGAGGACGAGCCATTGAGACCCCATATCGCAGTCATTGACGATGATGAGAAAATTACAGCTTTGCTTCGGCGTAGCTTAGCTTTTGAAGGTTATGAAATTACAACAGCCCCTGATGGAGCGGAAGGCTTGAAGCTGTTGAGCCAGCAGCAGGTAGATCTCATTATTCTTGATGTGATGATGCCTAGGATGGATGGCTGGGAAGTATGTAGAAGGTTACGTGAAGCAGGAATTACTTCACCGATATTACTGCTTACAGCGAAGGACGAAGTTACGGATAGGGTCAAAGGGCTTGATCTGGGTGCCGATGATTATTTGGTCAAGCCTTTTGCGCTTGAGGAATTGATGGCACGGGTGCGGGCGTTGCTGCGTAGACGATCCGATAGAGCGGACGAAAGCGGACATTTCCGTTATGAGGACTTGCTGTTGGATGTTGATGGCCGTGAAACCTTGCGGAAGGACAGACGTATCGAGCTCACAGCTAAAGAGTTCGATTTACTGCATCTTTTCATGCAAAATCCGAAGAGAGTGCTTTCCAGAGATCTCATTATGGAGCGAATATGGGGCTACGATTATAGTGGTGAGTCCAATGTACTTGAAGTTTATGTCGCCATGCTTAGGCAGAAGCTAGAGGAACACGGGGAGAAGAGGTTGATTCAAACCGTTAGAGGCGCCGGATACGTCCTGAAGGGAGAAAGCTAAGTATGTCCATCCGGCTACGACTAACCTTGTGGTATTCAGGGCTATTCGCTGTGGCTTTCGTGGCGTTTGGGCTAATCGTATATAATGTCGTCTATCACAATACAATTTCTGAGCTACGTCAAAGGCTAATACAAGTGGCTACGAGAATAGAAGCATCGGGTTCAAGGTTTCCTAATGAGTATAATTTAAATTCCACGGCACCAGGCTTTGACGCGACGATCATCGGCCTGCAATTAATCGATTATACGAATCAACGTGATGGGATTTCGGCAGGCAAATCGTCCAATTTGTTTCGATCAAATATAACTTTCCCATTTCCGGATCAAGAGCATGTCAGCAAAAGATTTGTAACCAAACGTATAGAAGATATCACTTTCTACATCTACGAACAGCCGATGACAATTAAAGGCACAGATACAGTTATTGGATTGCTTCAGGTCGGCGCTGTTGCGAGAAGTGAGTTTGCTTTACTGTCGTTATTAAGAACGATATTGTGGATTTCCGGTGCCCTAGGGTTAATGGCTGCCTTTTTCCTAGGGATGTTCCTCTCCCGCAAAGCTTTAATGCCCATTAACCGGGTAACGGAAGCTGCAGAGCGAATTCAAAGTGGGTCTTGGTTTGGTATTCGAATACCGCGGGAGAAGCCGAATGATGAGATCGGCCGGTTAACCGATACTTTGAATGGGATGCTCTCGGGGCTGGAGCAAGCGTACAAAAGCTTGGAGGACTCTAATGCAACCCAACGGAGGTTTGTGTCTGATGCCTCGCATGAGCTGCGTACACCACTGACGACCATTCGCGGAAATGTGGATTTATTAGAGAAAATGTGGCTTAGCGACAAACAAACTCATCCGAATGGCAACGCAGATGGACAAAGTAGTTTGGAGCAAAATGCGCTATCATCAACTGAAATTCAGCAAATGTCCTTGGAGTCGATTAGGGATATTGCAGACGAGGCAAGACGGATGAGTGGCTTGGTCAATGACATGTTATCCTTAGCAAGAGCAGATGCGGGATACACAATTGAAATGGAAAATGTGTCTTTGCGGGCGTTGTCGGAAGAGGCGGCACGTCGGGCATCCTTCCTTCCTCGGAAGGCGGAGTGGGTCGTTGGGCCGTTAGAGGAATTGGATGGAATAGAAGTTCGCGGTAATCGCGATTATTTATTACAGCTATTGTTTATTCTCATTGAGAACGGCTTCAAGTACACACCATCTGGGGTCGTTCGCTTATATGCAATGCAATCTGATGGGTTTATTGGCATATCAGTGGCAGACACTGGGATCGGAATTAGTGCCGAGGAAGTGCCGCATATTTTCGAGAGATTTTATCGTGTGGATGTATCGCGTGGTGAAACCTCGGGCACGGGGTTAGGTCTCTCTATTGCGAAATGGATCGCCGATATGCATCATGCTAGGTTCGAAGTAAGGACTATGCTAGGAGAAGGTACTGTCTTCACGATATGGCTCCCAATCCTAGTGAGAACTAAACTTGATGTAACTGAATAGCCTTTTTGGAGGCGGCGAGATTAGGTAGATGCATCCTAATCTTGTCGCCTTTACCTATCCGAGTTTCCTTTCCCCTGTGCAGGTAATAAGCTATAATAGAAAATGAGTCAATAATACTATGATTTTATAGCAGGAATTCGCTTTGTAGGCGAGAAAGTGGGCGTATAATATGGAAGTTGTGAAAATTTCCCCAAGGGGCTATTGTTATGGCGTGGTGGATGCAATGGTTCTAGCGTTGCAAACGGCGCGCAACTTGGACCTTCCAAGACCCATTTATATATTAGGTATGATTGTCCATAATAGTCATGTGACGGAAGCATTCAAGGATGAGGGGATTATTACTTTAGACGGTAATGATCGCTTGGAAATTTTAGAGCAGATTGAACAAGGGACTGTCATTTTCACGGCGCATGGTGTATCCCCTGAAGTGCGTAGAAGAGCGCGAGAGAAAGGTTTAACCTTAGTAGACGCCACTTGTCCAGATGTGACCAAAACACATGAACTCATTCGGGAAAAGGTTGGCGAGGGTTACGAGGTTATATATATTGGTAAGAAGAACCACCCTGAACCAGAGGGGGCGATTGGAATTGCTCCTGGTCATGTTCATCTGATAGAACGTGAAGAAGATATTGAGAAGCTAGAGCTTGCGACTGAACGAATAATCATTACCAACCAGACGACAATGTCCCAATGGGATATTAGACATCTTATGGCGTTACTGTTAGCGGCATTCCCAACTGCCGAAATTCATAACGAGATTTGTCTAGCTACCCAAGTCCGTCAAGAAGCGGTTGCAGACCAGGCCGGTGAAGCTCAATTATGTATTGTAGTTGGTGATCCGCGTAGTAACAACTCTAATCGATTGGCACAAGTGTCTCAAGAAATAGCAGGTGTACCTGCTTATCGTGTGGCAGATGTATCCGAGATTAAGCAAGAATGGTTGCAGGGGCTTCAACGGGTAGCCGTTACTTCCGGTGCTTCGACGCCTACAGCTCTAACTAGAGAAGTGATCGCTTATTTGGAACAATTTGATACAGATCACCCTCATACATGGCCGATTAAACGGACGGTTAATCCGAACAAATTGTTGCCTAATGTGAAGGTGAAAGCGGTAGGAGCTACCACTGAGATTTGATTTGCTTGCTTCAACCAATGGAGGGATCAACCCATGAATAGACTTCAACAGTTACGCCGTTGGTTGAAATATAAATACATGATGTTAATCCGGGCTAAGGGCGGAGCATCAATAGTAGCGATGGGTTTTGCAATTGGGCTTGCCATTGAGATGTTCACATTGCCGACATTGGGTTTTGCTTTTGTCCTTATTTTTCCGCTCTGTTATTTGCTCCGAGGAAACATGCCTGCTGCTCTAGTTGGTTTTGTATTCGGCAAAGTGATCTACATTCCAATGATGTACCCCAACTCCAAAGTGGGAGGCTGGATTCTACCGAAGCATCTTACGATTCATATTCCCGTTGTCCCAGAGTGGATTAATCATCTCTTGCTGACGAATCTGAAGTTGATCGTCGGAGGTATGGTCGATGGAGCTGTTCTTGGATTGATTTGCTATTTTCCAATTAAATACAGCCTGGATACCTATAAAGCCAAACGCAAGGATAAGCGGAAGGTTAATCGGGCAACAATGGATACAGGAACTATCATAGAGTAAGTGGGGAAATCGTCTTGTTGTAGTTGACAACGACGATTTTTTCATCTATATTTGCTTTAGTGCTTAAAAGCGTATAAGCGTCGAAGCGTGTACGCGCTAAAATTTAGGAGCGTGAAAATGATGATCGTAATAACATCCCCTCACATTGCAGAAGAACGTATTATAGAGATTGTCCGTTATATTGAGCAAACCGGCGTACAAGCGCATGTGTCACGTGGTACTGACCGCACCGTTATTGGAATTATTGGTAAAGCCGATCCTTCGCTTTCAGAGCATATTCGTTCAATGAAGGGCGTAGAGAACGTCATTAAGATTTCTAAGTCCTATAAGCTAGCAAGCCGAGATTTTCACCCAGACGATACAATTATTGAGGTGAAGGGTGTTAAGATCGGTGGAGATAACCTTGTTGTTATGGGTGGACCCTGTGCCGTGGAAACTCCAGAACAAATTGACGAGATCGCTCGTTTAGTTAAAGCAGCAGGTGGTCAAGTGCTTCGTGGTGGTGCATTTAAGCCGCGTACAGGTCCTTACAGCTTCCAAGGGATCGGCATTGAAGGTCTTAAGTGGATGAAGGATGCGGGCGAGAAATACGGCTTGCTAACGATAACAGAGGTTATGGCGCCGGAGTTCGTCGATGTCTGTGCAGAATACGCTGATATTATGCAGGTAGGAACACGGAACATGCAGAACTTCGATCTCCTTCGTAAGCTCGGCACGATCAAGAACCCCGTATTGCTCAAGCGTGGATTTAGCGCAACGTACGATGAATGGCTAAATGCAGCGGAGTACATTCTGGCTGGTGGAAATCCTAATGTGATGTTATGTGAACGCGGAATACGAACGTTCGAGACTTATACGCGTAACACATTTGATCTAACCGCTATTCCAGTTGTACAGCAGCTATCGCATCTTCCTGTTATTGCTGATCCAAGTCATGCGACTGGCCGTCGTGAATTGGTTGAGACGATGACTAAAGCATCATTGGCTGCGGGAGCAAATGGCTTAATTATCGAAATGCATACTGATCCTGACAACTCGTCCACGGGAGATGGTGTTCAATCACTATTCCCGGATCAGTTCGCTAACCTACTCAAGGAGCTAGAGCAGCTTGCTCCGCTACTGGGCAAGAAGTTCGATACGGAGAAAGCTCCAGCAGAAGACTTTGCAACATGGATTAAATAATTCAATTAACCGTTTGAGGATCCCATTCATTGCTCACTGGTAATTAAACCGTGAACAGAGAATGGGGTTCTTTTTTTTGGCACGAAAAACCTCTTTGTTCGGAAATTGAACGCTTAACCCCATTTACAGCTTTTTACGGAAGTGTGAGGTTTTATTGAAGTTTCACAGGAAAGCGCATACAAAGCGATAGGGTGAAATCCTAAATTCGGTGAAGCGATGATAGATATTTATAGGTTTCAGACGGATTGATTTGTTAATACTTCATAAAGAATGTGAGAAATACTAACATCATCGCAAAAAATACCTTACATAACTATTGACGCTCTTATTTTGGAGTTTTATAATAACCTCATAAGATCATAGAAAATATTGAACGATTGATTACTAAAACACACTTAATGTTCGGAAACGGGAGGAAATTCACATGTCAGCACAACAAGTTTTGGATTTGATCAAGGAAAAAGGTATTGAATTCGTAGATTTTCGTTTTATCGACCTTAACGGTCGCGCACATCACATTACTTTGCCTGCTACCGAAGTCGATGCAGAAACGTTCGTTAACGGGGTAGCATTCGACGGTTCCTCTATTACGGGTTTCCGTGGTATCGAAGAATCCGATATGGTTATGATGCCAGATACGAGCACAGCTTATGTGGATCCTTTTACAGCCCACTCGACATTAATTATTACTAGTAACATTCACACGCCAGATGGCGAGCGTTACGAGCGTGATCCTCGTTCTATCGCACATAAAGCAGAAGAATTCCTTCAGAAGTCTGGTGTGGGCACAACTGCTTACTTCGCTCCAGAATCCGAATTTTTCATCTTCGACGATGTTCGTTATGAATCGACAATGAACTCATCTTCTTTCTTCGTAGATTCAGAAGAAGCATCTTGGAACACGAACCGCAAAGAAGAAGGCGGCAACCTTGGCTTCAAAGTCGGCGTTAAAGGCGGATATGTTCCAGTAGCACCAGTTGATTCCCAACAAGACATTCGTAGCGAAATGGTTCGCCTAATGCAAGAAGCAGGCCTTCGCGTTGAACGTCATCACCATGAAGTTGCAACAGCTGGTCAAGCTGAAATCAACTTCCGTTTCGACACACTGACAACAACTGCTGATAATCTTATGAAATATAAATATATTGTGCACAACGTAGCTCGCCAATATGGCAAAGTAGCAACATTCATGCCTAAACCTCTTTTCGGAGACAATGGTAGCGGAATGCATGTGCATTCATCTATCTTCAACGGCGGCGAGCCTTTGTTTTACGAAAAAGGTGGCTATGCTAACTTGAGCGAAATGGCGTTGCACTATATCGGTGGTATTCTCCACCATGCTCCTGCTCTAATCGCAATCACTAACCCATCTACGAACTCATTCAAGCGTCTTGTTCCTGGCTACGAAGCACCAGTTAACTTGGTATATTCCAAAGGTAACCGTTCCGCAGCAGTTCGTATCCCAGTTGCAGCGGTAACACCTAAAGGCTGCCGTATAGAGTTCCGTACACCAGATTCCACAGCTAACCCTTATCTTGCATTCGCAGCAATGCTGATGGCTGGATTGGATGGAATCAAACGTAAGATCGATCCATCGGCACTTGGCTATGGACCTTTCGATACGAACATCTATGAGCTTTCCGATGAGCAGAAGAAAGAAATTCGCAGCGTTCCAGGCACATTGGACGAAGCGCTTGATGCTTTGGAAGCAGATTGTGAATTCTTGACAGAAGGCGGAGTTTTCACGAAGGAATTTATTGAAAACTACGTTAATGTTAAACGAGCAGAAGCAAAAGCAGTAGCGATTCGCATTCATCCTCATGAGTATGGTCTTTACTTCGATTGCTAATTAGCAACGATTAATGGCATTATCATTCAGTCTCTCATCCTACGGGAAGAGAGACTTTTTTTTATGAAATATTATAAATCCGAAAATTCTGTAACAATGATACCGTTTTCGTTCGGAATTAGGTATTATTCTTAAGGTATTTGAATGGATAATGGTTGATCTTCTGAGTAAAGCTTTGATATGATAACAATATTATAAATACGAATTTAAACAAGGTGGGGACAAAATGGCCAACCGAGCTTTTAATTTCAATGCAGGTCCTGCGGCGCTGCCGCTAGAGGTTCTGGAAAAAGTCAAAGAACAATTCGTTGAATTCGAGAATAATGGCATGTCTTTGATGGAGATGTCCCACCGCGGACCCGTATATGAGAAGGTTCACTTCGAGGCGGAAGCCCTCATAAGGGAGCTGCTAGCGATTCCTGAAGGGTACAAAGTATTGTTCATTCAAGGTGGCGCAAGCACGCAGTTCGCCATGATCCCATTGAACTTGGTTCAACCAGGGAAGACAGCTGCATATGTTGCGACTGGAAGCTGGGCAACAAAAGCGATTCAAGAAGCGAAGCTATTTGGTGAAACTTCAATCGCTGCTTCTTCGGAAGGGGATTCCTATAAGCGCATTCCAGCTATTAGCGAGCTGAATTATGCTTCCGATGTCGCTTACCTTCACTTAACCTCAAATGAAACTATAGAAGGAACACAGTGGAAGGAGTTTCCTGACACTGGTGATGTTACTCTAATTGGGGATATGTCGAGTGATATCCTCTGTCGTCCAATCGACGTATCTAAATTCGGTGTTATCTATGCTGGAGCTCAGAAAAATCTTGGGCCGTCAGGCGTTACAATCGTTATTATTCGTGAGGATTTGATTGCTAAGCCTTCCGTTGCTGTTCCAACTATGCTACGTTATGATACGCACGCTAAAGCTGATTCTTTGTACAACACACCTCCTACGTTCGCGATTTACATGATGAACGAGGTACTCAAATGGGTGAAAGAAAATGGCGGAGCGGCTGGCATGGAAGTACGCAATCAGGAGAAAGCTAATCTTATCTATGACGTTATCGATAGCAGCAATGGCTTCTACCGTGGATTCGCGGATGCGGACAGCCGCTCATTGATGAATGTAACCTTCACGCTTGCTAGCGAGGAGTTGGAGAAGCAATTCATCAAGGAATCCGAAGCAAGAGGCTTCGTCGGTCTGAAAGGTCATCGTAGCGTCGGAGGCTTGCGAGCATCGATCTATAATGCTGTACCTCTGGAAAGCGTTCAGGCTCTTGTGAGCTTAATGAAGGATTTTCAAAACAAGAATAGCTGAACGAGCTTGAATTAAATAAAGAATAATGAAAAATAGCGGTTTTGTGCCGCTATTTTTCAATTTGTTCCGGGAGGAAATGATTATGGCGTTTCATATTGTACTCGTGAATCCGGAAATACCGGCGAATACAGGTAATATCGCAAGAACATGTGCGGCTACAGGTACACATCTACACCTTGTTCGTCCATTGGGCTTCTCGACAGATGATCGTGCCTTGAAGAGGGCGGGATTGGACTATTGGTATGCCGTTAATATAACCTATTACGACTCGTTTGAAGAATTACAAGCTGCAAATGCTGAGGCGAGATTTTTCTTCGCAAGTACACGAGTAGAGAAAAATTATGCAGATTTTGATTTCCGAGATGGGGATTTCTTTGTGTTCGGGAAAGAGACTGCAGGTTTACCCAGACAGCTTCTTGATGATAATTTGGAAACATGTATGCGAATTCCGATGACGGACAAGGTTCGATCGCTTAATTTGGCAAATTCTGCGGCAATCGTTATCTATGAGGCGTTGAGGCAAAATGACTTTCCTCTTTCTTGATGATTCGACATTATTCTGCTTATTATGAGTTATTGTGTCGAAATTTTGCACTATTTTAAGCAATTCCTGTACAAAGCAGGGAATTAAAGTTGGGTATAGAACGGTATAGAGTGGCTAAAAGGTTTCGAGACAACTAGCTAGAATAAGCGTATGAATGGAGGTACTGCATTGAAACCTGCAGGCGTAGTTCGTAAAGTGGACCAATTGGGACGTATTGTACTCCCTAAATCGTTGCGTAAACGATATCAAATGAATGAAGGGGATCCAGTGGAAATACTGGTCCAAGGCGATCATATCATTCTGGAACGTTACCGGCCCCGCTGCGTGTTTTGTTCTTCGATGGAAGGTGTCGGAGATTTCAAGGAGCGCTATGTATGCGCATCTTGTGTGAAGGATATGCACGGACTGTAAACATAACCGGCATAAAGAAGTCGTTCCCGATAAGGGGCGGCTTCTTTTTTATGCCGGTTATGTTTACAGAAAAAGCCGGATACCACTCTGTCGCAGAGATGGGATCCGGCTTTTAGCGGGTCTTAAAGACCTTTTGTTTTATCTTCGTTATAAGAAGACGTCAAGATTGCTGCTAGGAACAAGACCAGAACCAGAATGATGATCCAGAACTGATTGGACATTCCAAACAACTTAATTTGGTCTGCTGCTTCTGCAGCTCCACCTGAAAGAAACATGTTCCACACCTCCGCTTAACTATCCATATTATAACCAACCCCTGTAAAAAAGAAAACGCAAAATTTGTGAACAATGTTACATCAGATTAGCTAACGAATGAACTCCGTAGGTACGAGGTCGTTTTTTTATAGGATCGACATATATATGAACCAAGGCCAAGATCGTTATGGGAGGGGATCGCCTTGAGTTCAATCATTAATTGGATGGGCGGATGGTCTAAGGAAGGACTTATTTCCGCGGCTGACTGGGAAGAACGTGTAGAAGCAGCTGCTTCCCTGAGTGCCTCTGAGAAATTAGGTGCACTAGAGGGGAGCCCTGAGTCTTACGGAGTAGAAATGCTTAGGACGCAGCTAGCCAAGGGATTGCTTAAGGACAAGACAGGAGGAGATAGTCATCAAATTAGAGTGACACATGGCGCAGACGGTGCTCTCACATGGATATTGGAGCATATGCTTGTCGCTGGAGATACGATATTGACTGAGAAGCTCACCTCGAGATCAGCGCTTCAGGCTTTCCGCAAAGCGGGTATGAATGTGGAGGCCGTCGAAGGCGATCACAAGGGAATGGATCAGGAGGCACTAACGACGGCTTTATATAAATATCGTCCGAAAATGGTGTATATATCGCCATCCTGCACGGATCCAGAAGGAATGAGCTGGAGTCCGGAGATGAGGCTGGCGATTCAAGCAAGATGCCGAGAGGCAGCTGTCCTTCTCGTCATGGATGATCGACAAGAAATGCTGCTATATGATTCGAGTAGCTATCCTTCGCGTAGAAAATTAGAGCCAGGTACTCTTTCCATAGGACAGCTTCCACCTGGATTAGTAGCTGGGATGCGCGTTGGCTGGATAGCTGGGCCAACGATGCAGGCTTCAAGGTCGGATTTGCGCGTGAATACTTCGTCGCGTAAAGAGACAATGGCTGGCTATCTAGAGCAAAGGGCGTTATCGCAGCTAATAGAGGAGCAGCCATTGGAGCCGATGCTTGAGATGCTACGGGTACAATGCGCGGAAAGAATGAGGAGAATGACGGAGCAATTGGAGCTCAAGGGGATTGCAAATCTATCTTGGGTCAAACCCAAGGGAGGGCTTCATCTATGGGTCATACTGCCCACAGGCTTGGATGGGGAGTCTCTGTTACGTGGAGCCTGGCTGAAGGGGCTTATTTTCCAACCAGGCGCCCCGTTCTACGTGAAAGATCCACTCATAAACACTTTAAGAATTACGCATGCTTTCGCGGACGATCGTCAAATGAGACAGGGTTTGACAAGGTTAGCAGAGAGCATTGAGGAATTTACGGGACGTTGGTCGGGGAGCTAATAATGATCGCCAACCGCGATGAGATGACCTTCTTTAACGACGACCTTACGCTGCATGAGCCGTTCATCGGGATCATTCAGGCAAGTCCCATTCTCGGCGTTGAAAGTCCAAAAGTGTAGAGGACAGAAGAGGACATCATTCATAGGTCGAATTTCTCCCCCCGCATGTGGACAAATCGCTAGCAGCAAGCGATATTCTCCTTCAGACGTCCGGACAAGCCAATAGGGTGTATGTTCTAAGGTCACTTCAACAGGGAACGCTGCGAATGAATCCGCTGAGCCTAAATCAATTTCTTGCAACACTGTCATCGAGAATTTCTCCTTCCTTCGTTAATTTGCTGTTTAAGATTACGTATCGGGATGCCCACGGAAATTGTGTTGCCCAGAACTGGGTTACATCGGCATACTCTTGTAATGCAGCTTTACCTGAGGGGGTTAAATCGTAAACGCCTTTAGTAATACGCTTAAACCATCCGTAGTGGTTCTGTTGAAGCAGGGATGATGCTGTTGGACAATGAGTCCAATCTCTCACGTGACGAGGAGCAGAGGGGCCGTGACAGTCTAGTGCAAGCGCACATTGGATGGCTCTCTCTCTAAAGGCGGTTATGAGCTTGCGTTTCGTACTCCCTCCCAAGTTATAATCTCCACTTCGAGCGTTGAACTCTTTCAATAGCTTGGCGGCCTTCGACTTACGACGGCCCCCTGGGATGGTTTCGTAGGGCTGTGCGGTTTCTGCCGCTATGGAAACAGCTGCTGGAGCTGTTATCTTGGCCTTGCTGATAGTGGGTTCGCACCAGACCTCGATGACAGGGGATTTGGTCTTGTAGAAGGTAACGGAAAGAAAGCCAAGATTCAATCTCCGGCAGAGGCCGGTAATTTCGCCAAATCTTTGGTTATGAGCTCCGCGCTTCGTTCGATTTCGTTCAATAGCGAGCCAGACGACCGCGCCAGTTTTCTGACGATCAATACCTTGGAGTAGTAAGGGTAATGTAAATGTTTTTTTCATCTCAACGATGGTCGGGTCAGCCTGGTCAGCGCGATATGCTACGAGGTCACAGCCGCGTATTTCTGCCTTTACCTCATAACCTCTTTCGGTAAAAAAGCTTTTGACCGGCGGGTAAAGCTCGGTTTCTAATTTGACGGCCACCGGATTCCCTCCTATTTTATGGGCAACTATCCTTGATTATCGCCATTATAGCACACTGCTTTCAGATGAATTAATGAATGTAAAAGTAATGTTAGGTCAAATTCGTCCGCATCCCCGCATAAGTATGTATTACGTCAAGTGAAGTGTAGAGAAAGATGCGAGGAGGAAGCGGCATGGACATCTTTAGTCGGATCTCAGAATACCGGGCCGAGAGTGAGAAGTTAAGTTGGTCAGGAAACTTTAGAGATTACATCGATCTACTTCGTCGTGACAATACTCCGGCGATGACCGCGCATGCCCGAGTTTACGATATGATCGTTTCCCACGGGGTAGAGGAGCGAGGCGGTAGTAAAAAATATCAGTTTTTTAATTCTGAAATTTTTGGATTGGACCAGACTATGGAAAAGCTCGTAGAGGAGTACTTCCATTCTGCAGCAAGACGACTTGACGTTCGTAAGAGAATACTGCTATTGATGGGTCCGGTTAGCGGTGGGAAGTCGACCATAGTCACTTTACTTAAGAAAGGGCTAGAACAATATTCGCGGACGTCTAGAGGCGCTGTATACGCCATTAAGGGCTGCCCGATGCAAGAAGACCCGTTACATCTTATTCCGAATGAGCTGCGTCCTGAGGTCGAGAAGGAGCTAGGTGTGCGTATTGAGGGGGATCTGTGTCCCTCCTGCCAAATGCGGCTACGCACAGAATTCGAAGGCGACATTGAGAAGGTACCGATCGAACGAGTGCTCATCTCCGAGAAAAATCGTGTTGGCATCGGAACGTTTAGTCCATCAGATCCGAAATCACAAGATATCGCGGATTTAACCGGAAGTATCGACTTCTCGACGATTACAGAATTCGGGTCAGAGTCGGATCCTCGGGCTTACAGGTTCGATGGTGAGCTCAATAAGGCAAACAGAGGGTTGATGGAGTTCCAAGAGATGCTCAAGTGTGACGAGAAGTTTCTCTGGAACCTTCTGTCGCTAACGCAAGAAGGGAATTTCAAGGCTGGGCGGTTTGCTCTTATTAGTGCCGATGAATTAATTGTTGCGCACACGAACGAATCGGAGTATAAGGCGTTTATTTCTAACAAGAAGAACGAAGCGCTGCAATCAAGGATGATTGTTATGCCGGTTCCTTATAACCTGAGGGTATCGGATGAGGAGAAAATCTATACGAAGCTTATTGGGCAATCGGATATGAACCACGTACACATTGCTCCACATGCGTTACGTGCTGCAGCTATTTTCTCCATCCTAACCCGGTTGAAGGAATCGAAGAAGCAAGGGATGGATTTGGTCAAGAAGATGCGAATGTACGATGGAGAAGAAGTCGAAGGGTATAAGGAAGCCGATCTGAAGGAAATGCAAAATGAATTTGTAGAAGAAGGCATGTCTGGAATTGACCCTCGTTATGTCATTAATCGGATTTCCAGTGCCTTGATCAAGCAGAATATGTCATGTATTAATGCTCTGGACGTATTGCGTGCCTTGAAAGACGGACTAGACCAGCATCCGTCCATTACGCGGGAGGAGCGGGAGAAGTATTTGAACTTTATTTCCGTCGCGCGTAAGGAATACGACAACCTGGCGAAGAAGGAAATTCAAAAGGCATTTGTATATTCCTTCGAGGAATCGGCGCGAACCTTGTTCGATAATTATCTCGATAACATCGAAGCCTATTGTAACTGGTCGAAGATCAAGGATCCGTTGACAGGTGAAGAGATGGATCCAGATGAGCGTCTTATGCGCTCGATCGAAGAGCAAATCGGTGTCTCGGAAAATGCGAAGAAAGCGTTCCGCGAGGAAATCCTCATTCGAATATCCGCATACTCACGCAAAGGTAAGAAGTTCGATTACAGCATGCACGACCGGCTTCGGGAAGCAATCGAGAAGAAGCTGTTTACCGATCTCAAGGACATTGTGAAGATTACGACCTCGACGAAGACGCCGGATGAAAGTCAGCTGAAGCGAATCAACGAAGTGACTAAGCGGCTTATGGATGAACACGGCTATTGTCCAGTCTGTTCTAATGAGCTTCTGCGGTATGTGGGGAGCTTGTTGAATCGTTGAGAAGTGATTGGGGAATGGATAGATCTTATATCGCAAGCGAGCTCAAGACGTGAGTCTTGGGCTCGTTTGCTACTCCTACTTATATAAGTTCAGAATCTACTACGATATGGACCTTGGTTATATCGCCTGTTTGTTCTTCGAACAGGACGATACGGTTTTCTGCGCGCAGCCAAGTGTGGGGTAAGTAATAGTCTTCGTGACCGTTGTCTGTCCAATAACGACCTAATGAGTGGCCGTTCAGCCAGATTACTCCTTTGGTCATACCGGTTAGCCGGATTTTCCAGAATAGAGGCTTCCCAAGTTGAGTTTGCGGGATCGTGAAGTGGCTTGAATAAATCGCTCCGGGCTGTGGTGCGGTTTCTTTCCCTTCATTCCAAAGCAAAGCGTCTAGTTTACCCTCATCCAATTCCGGATGGGTCAGTACATTCGACTCTATACATAACGAGCCACGGAATTTCCAATCGTAATTGGGTTCCCTATTATTCCAATCGATATATACAGGGGCGAATATGCCTTTGGCTTCATGATCCATAGACTTCATTCCAAGCTGCCAATCCCCCTTGATTTTACCTAGATTGTCTGCCAGGACGGCAATGATATTTGTGCCTTTGAGTAAATCGATGGATACGCTCCATGAAGGATGCCGACTCCTATCTTCGGCTGTGTGAGGTGCAATACCAACCAAAGATTCATTCGCGAAAAGTAGCAACCTATCCGCATAGCCTTCAAAGAACAGTGTTGTGCTGCGAGCGGAGGTGGACTGGATTTCTGTGCGATACCAGCCATATCCATAATGACAGTCCAATAAAGTCATCTCTTCCGGATTCCTCATCGTGACCCAAGTGGAGTCGTCATAATCGACTTTTGCCTCGGGAAATGCGTCTGCCCATGTCCAATCATACAAGACGGGTGGATTCAAGCTCGCTTCATTCCCTCCAAACGTTTCCTTCCTGATTCCATGTTGATCGATAACCCACGTCTTATCCGTTTTCTGAATCCTCCAATGGTATTCCGTTCCGTCATATCCCAACAGTTCCGTCCCCATGATGATTTTATCCGGCAGAAACCAGGTGCGATCGCAAAGTTCGGACGGAATTCCGATAAAGTTCCATATTTGTCCATCAGCCGAAGTAACTGTGAATTGCTGGGGCAAGGATTCGATCGTAAAGTCAACGACAAGTACGCTATCAATAAGTTCTGCTGGAAAAGTGGAATCATCTTGATGTCGATAAAATTCGTTCATGCGTAGGCCAAGTTGCACGGACTGCCCCTGTTCCCCGTAGAACAGTATAGTCGTGGCTCCTTCATAGGGTTGCCTAGCGAATAAAGTTGCGGATAGAAAATCAATCACAAGACCATCCGATAGTTGAAGATTGCGAATGATCGGAACGCACGCACCTGAAGTTAAGGGGAGAGAGATGATCTTGTCCATGTAGCGAAAACGAGCTGTCCTCGCTATGGATGTCAGGTTTTCTATAAAAATGATTTCTCCGTTTTGAGAAGATCGGCAACTTAGGAATAACTCGGGGTCAACATTGTCCCACATTAATCGGTTGTCGCTCTCGCGAAACTCGTACACCGACTCGGAATCGGCCAAGGTTTCGCCCATCGCTGTGGCAAATCGAGCAATCCGCCGTGTTCGGCGTCCGCATTCGTTGAACAAACCCGATTCATTCAGAGGCGCTTCATTAAAGTAGCTAGTCGTTTGTAAATACATGGAGCGATAGCCGAAATTCGTCCCACCGTGCCACATGTAATAGTTATAACCTGCCCCTCCACGGGAAAGGATTTTCCACGTCGCCTGCTCGACTTGCGATGGCGTACGTTCATGTTCCGGTTTTTCTTTGTCCCAGGTGGAGTACCAAGAAGGCCAAAACTCAGTCGAAAAAAGCGGATACTGTGGGTATTTGGAACGATACTCTGCAAAGCGCTCAGCCGGATCATGAGCGTTGATACATTCCAAGCCACCATCTAGTCCACCTTCGCAGCTAATGTAAGGGACGTCGATACCGTTATCTCTAAACATTTTCACGAGCTCATTCATATAGCTTTTTCGCTCATTATCATCGAGGCGGATGTTAGCCAGCTCGTTCTCGACCTGCATCATGATAATAGGACCGCCGACTGTAATTAAATGAGGCCGTAGCCGGGACAATAGAATATCGAACCAGCGGCGTACGTACTTCAGATATACGGCATTGTTTCTTCTTGGAACAAGCCCTTTCTTCTGAAGTAGCCAGGATGGGAATCCACCGAAATCCCATTCCGCGCAAATATAGGGGCCAGGACGGCAAATGACATAAAGACCGTATTCCTTGGCTAATGTTATGAATTGCTCCAAGTCGTTGTTTTCCTCGAACTCGAATTTGCCTTCCTCCGGTTCATGGACGTTCCATGCTACGTAGGTTTCGATACAATTCAGTCCGAATTGACGTGCCTTCTCTAACCGATCTCTCCAAAGCTCCTTCGGAATTCGGAAATAATGTATCGTTCCGGAGACGAGAAATGTCCTTTTTCCGTCGATCAGAAAGCCTTTGTGATCATATTTTACTTGATCTGAAAAATTGTTGTTATCGAACATTCTTATATTATCCTCTCTATTTATCTTTATTTATCTTTCATGTTAATATGAAATATAGGGATTTTGAAAGAGTTGAAAAAGAACATGAATATGACTCATTGAACATTGGAGGTTCGTCATGTCTGTTCGTTTTATGTCCGATAAGGATGGTGCCTACGAGCTACCGCTTGAAGTTTATACCGTGGGCTTACAAGAGCAAGGATATATTGTACGTACGGAAGGCTTCTCTGCCCATCAGCTATTTGTTACAGAACAAGGTAGTGGAATATTAAGGGTACAAGGAGAAGGACAATGGGAAATCGGATATGGAGACGTGTTCTTCGTTCGCGAAGGGGTCGTCCACGAGTACTATCCAACGGGGGAACAGGCTTGGATAATAGGCTTCATCTCTTTTGTAGGAAATATTTCTTCGGGTTTGATCGATGAGTTGGGTCTAGGAAACGTGAGTGTTATTCGAATGAAGAGTGAAACCCGAAGGATCGGAGAACTAATCAAAGAGATCTGGCATCAAAGCGAATACCAAAATGAGAAAACAAGATGGCTAGCTTCTCAGGCTCTATACGCGATACTAATGGAAGTTCACTTTATTTCCCGTAACGAGTTCGACCGCCCACTAGTAAAATCTAGCGTGATGGATCGTCTCGTTACGTTTCTCCATGAACACTATTCACTACCCATGCAAATTCCCGATGTTGCCCAATCTGTCGGTTATACCCCCCAGCATTTGAATCGGTTGTTTCGCAAGGAATTCGGCATGCCCGTGCAGAAATATTTACAGCAGATTCGACTTCAAAAAGCAGCGGAATTACTGGAGCAAAGCAACGAGGTTCCCGTTCATGAAGTAGCGGGACGTGTTGGAATGGAAACTGGTTATTTCATCAAGGCGTTCAAGCGGGCTTACGGCATGACTCCCGGAAAAATGAAAAGACCGAAGTAGGAAGCAAGCCCATCAACACGGATTCACTACATAGGAGGGGGCGGGAGCTTGAGGTTATTTTTAAGATCGCTTGAGAAGCTGTTTTACTCAATCAAAAAAAGACTGGTCGTTATTTTACTGCTGAGCACCATTTTGCCATTAATTACATTGGGCTTCGTTTCTTACATCTCCTTCTCCAAGCTCTATCAAAATAAAATCAATAACGGAATTCAGAACAGCCTTCGCCAGGAAGGCATGGCTTTGCAGAGCGCGCTGGATAATCTGAGCTATGCTTCGGTGCAATTATCTTATGAGGGCAGCATCGGACAGAAGTTCTATCAATATTTAACGGAGAGCAAGCAATCTCAGAAGATCGAGCTTCGCGAGGAAATATCCAATAATCTAACATTGGTTAACTTTACTAATCCGAATGTCGGTGTTATGTTTTATTATTTTCCGAATTCCCAATCTATCCTATTTGAGAATTTGGAAGTGACACCCGGATTTGATTTCAGTAATCTCCCCGTGTTTACGACATACAAGAATTTGACATTCAATGGTCCTCATCGGACCTCTTACCGTTATGGTAAGGAATTCGTTTTTTCCATGCTGCGCCAGGTGGACGTCGCCGGTTTCGACACCGTGTTCGTTTATTTGGAAACGAATTTTAAGCTTTTTCAGACCGTTCTGAATAAAAAGCAGTTCGGTATGAACGCTTTCCACTTGTTGCTCAATGATAAAGGGATAGTCGTGTACAGCGACGATCCGGAGAAGTTTGCTATCGGTAAAACGTACACCGAAACTACGGTTAACCAACAATATTCCTATTTTATCGAAACGGACAATCCTCAAGGCTGGAAGCTTGCGGTCGCCATACCGAATTCTGACATTAAGCAGGAAATGAATAAGTGGCTTGAACAGCTTCTCATTATCGGCAGCTTGGCCGTTGTGCTCTCACTGTGGCTAGGCTATGCGATATTCAAAATGATCTATACTCCGATTACGCAAATCAATAAAGAAGTCCGACTACTCTCCGATCCACTCGTAGCTCATAGAAAAACATCAACGAATATAGAAGAGTTCGACATGTTAATGTCTAGGTTCTCCGACATGAGGCAGCAAGTAAAAGACTTGATCGAGGAAGTGAAGCAGAAGGAACGGCTGCGCGGCGACTTGGAGGTGGAGAAGCTACTCCATCAGATCAATCCTCATTTTCTTTATAACACGCTGAATACGATTCAATGGATTGCCAGATTGAACGGTGAGGAAGAAATCGACCGCTTGATCGCCATCTTCTCCAATGTGCTTCAGTATAATTTGGGCAAAGAGGGAAGTCTGGTAACAGTTGGCGATGAAATCGAAATTATTCGAGATTACATTACACTTCAAAGAATTCGATACAATTATAAATTCGATGTTAGAGTCCAGGTAGATGAGTCGGTTAAGCAAGTGCAAATCCCTCGCTTTATTTTGCAACCCCTTGTAGAGAATGCGCTATATCACGGGATGAAAGATGATTGCATCATTGAAGTGATCGTTGGTTTGAACGCTCAGAATAAGCTTGGGATCGTCGTGAAGGACAATGGTAAAGGAATGAAGCCTGAAGTTCTCGATAGACTATTCACTGGCGAGACGGATCCTCGCAAAAAAAGTGGCATGGGAATTGGGTTGAATTACGTGCTTCGCGTATTGAAGACCCGTTATGGGGAACGGCTAACGATGGATATTCAAAGTGAGCCGGAAATTGGGACGTCGGTATCGATAACGATACCTTTGCACATCGACTGATGGGGGTTAGCGAATGACGAATGTTCTTATCGTGGATGACGAATGGTTAGTTAGACAAGGGCTTATAACATTGATGCCTTGGGATGAGTATGGGATGAAGGTAATCGGAGAGGCAAACGACGGCGAAGAGGCTCTTATAGCGGCAAGTGAGAATGTGATCGACCTTATGTTTGTCGACCTTACGATGCCAGTTATGGATGGATTCGAATTGATGAGGGAAATGCATATCCGTTATCCTGCTGTCAAAATCGTCGTCCTCACCTGCCATCAGGATTTCGATTATTTACAAGAAGCGATGAGGCTAGGAGCCATTGATTATATCGTCAAAACGAAATTAGTTAAAGATAAAATGGACGAGGCATTACATAGGATCTCATCAAGGATTAATTTTGATAGAAGCACCGTGCCTGCATCACAAGCTGCACAGACATCAACGTCTGCGATACCGTTGCGAGGTTACTTGCTCCTGTCTCTTGATCAAATTAGTGGGATAGAGCAATTGTTCGGAATTTCGTGGCTTCGGGAGGAACAATTGATCCGAATCCGCGAGGGAACGTGGTTTCTTCCGCGTTCGAGCTCGCTTCAAGAGGACAAGGAAGTGAACGATTTTCTGTATGGGGGACAGGGACCTTCGTGGGTGCTCATAAAGGTTTACGATGATGAAGGAAAGCATATTGAACAAATGGGTCAATTGCTGCTCTCTTATGTGGAAGAAGAATGGTATTATCTATTCCGTCCTCTAATGCAGGTTTATACAGTATCCTTGAGTTCGTCGAATCTAAGGGAACAAGCGGGTAGGATGAGTATGGATCTCTTGGCAGCTGATTGGCGCTCATTCTATTGGCTATTTGACGATAATGCTTATGGACAAGGACTGAGGCATTTTCAATCGATGGGTAGCTCTAGATTGCAAGCGTGGCAGTTTATAACGATGATTGGCGAAGAATATGCGGAGATGTTCCGTCGCAATGATTATCATGATCTATTGGCGACCGTAAAGACCCCTTTTCCGACTTGGCATCATCTTGAAACCTGGTTACTGCAAACCCGAATGAAACTATCAAAGCTTCTTGCAGAAATATTTTCAGTAGAAATCATTCGGAATATTACTAAAGCCGTTGTTTATTTGGAACATAACCTTAGTGAACGGATCAATCAAGACGAGATTGCAGGTATTGCGTCCATGAGTCGCAGCTATTTCAGCGTTTGCTTCAAAAATGTGCTTCAACAAACGTTTAGTGATTTTCTTAGAGATAAGCGGTTAAAGAGAGCGATGCTATTATTACTAGAAACGGATGAGCCTATTCAATGGATTTCCGCAAAAACGGGCTTTATGGATGAGAAATACTTCAGTAAAGTATTTAGAAACAAAACGGGAATGCTTCCGACAGCTTATAGAAAACAACTCAGGGACGAAGCGCGTATGCAGACGGTGTAAAGAGAGGAATTTGAAATTGAAAATAAAAGGGTTAGGAAACTTGCTTATAATTGCGCTAGCGGTAAGCGGCTGCACTTCCAGTAACGGGGAACTAGAGTCATCCTCGCAAGCCGAACAGGCAAACGATAATAGAGATGTTAACTCGGTAGTTCACCAAGCAGATCCTTACGGTTCATTTGCGGAGCCCGTCACCCTTTCCATTGCTAAAGAAACGATTCCGAACAATAATTTGCCGGATGGAGGAACGCTGGAAAACAACGAATACACGAAGTTTATCGAAAAGAAGCTTAACGTGATCGTATCGCACGCCTGGGAATCGGAGCCGGGTGATACATATACACAAAAGGTAGGCTTGACGATAGCGAGCAACGCTTACCCGGATGCAATGATGGTCAATCTGGACCATTTAAACCAACTAGTGAAAGCGGATGCAATTGCCGACTTAACAGAAGTGTATAAAGCGTATGCTTCGCCATTAGTGAAAGAGATTTACAGCTCGTATCAAGATCAATTGCTGGAAATGGCGACATTCGACGGAAAGCTCATGGCGCTACCCGGATCGAACATCGGTTATCAGCATGACTTGATGTGGGTTCGTAAGGATTGGCTAGATAAGCTTGAACTTCCAGTACCGAAGACGTTGGACGATATCATCCTCATCGCCAAAGCGTTCATCGAACAAGACCCTGACGACAATTCCTTGGCCGATACATTCGGTTTACTGGGGGATGTCAGAATGGCGGGACCGAGCATACATAATACGGTCCACAGTTTCAACAATATTTTTGGGATGTTCGGTGCTTATCCGGGAACCTGGGTCAAAGATGCTACCGGCAATATCGTCTATGGTTCCATTGCGTCGGAGACGAAGTCTGCGCTAGCTAAGCTGGCGGAATTATATGCTGCGGGTATTATCGACAAGCAATTCGCTTTCCGCAGCTCGGAGGACACCAACGCGCTAGTTGCAAGCTCGAAAGCTGGCATCGTGTTCGGCCCTTGGTGGATTCCGTACAGGCCGCTTAACGACTCGGTGAAAAACGAGCCTAAGGCGGAATGGATAGCATACAATGCGCCACTCGATACTGACGGAAAGCTGAACGTTGTTGCTGACGCGCCGGCGACAAAGTTTCTGGTCGTCCGCAAAGACTACGAGCAGCTAGAGGCCGTCGTTAAAGTATTGAACGTGCAGTCCGCAGCGATTCGCTCGGCCGACCCGATCTTCGAGGAAACGAAAGCGATCTATAAGGATCTGGACGTGAACTGGGCGAACTGGCCGTTCAACCTGCAGCTTGACTACAACGATGCGGTTATCCGTGGATACGATAAAGTGAAAGCGGCTTTGGATGCTGAGAGCCCAGTCGGTCTGTCGGCGGAAGGGCTTAGCAAGTATAAGCAGATTATGAAGGAGCAAAGTAATCCGAAGAAGGACCTCACGGCTTGGTCGGAGACGAACGCATGGACGACGGGCATCATTCCGTTGAAAGAAAGCACTACGAATATCGTTTCTCCGGCGTTCTATGGAACGACGCCGACGATGAAAACCAAAGGAACGGTATTAGGTAAGCTAGAGAGCCAAGCCTTCCTGAAGATCGTCTTAGGTGAAGCATCAATTGATTCCTTCGACGATTTCGTGAAGCAATGGAAAAGTCTCGGCGGGGATCAAATCACGCTAGAAGTAACAGATGCATTGAAATAACAATGTTTAGAGCTTAGGTATGAAATCTGTGTGCAGGAGGTGTAATTTCGCCTTCTGTTTTTTTTATTCAGGACGAGTTTCTCCTATCATCATATCGGATTCACTCTCGTCAGACCTTTAATAGTAGCTATGATAAACACGTAAATACATCGAAAGAAGGGGATCACATGAAACTAAAATGGTTAGGAAGTTTGCTTATTCTCGCTCTGGCGGTAAGCGGCTGCGCTTCAGGTAACGGTAATACAAATTCTTCTTCCGAGGCAACGCCCTCGCAAACGGAGCAGGCAAGCGCAAGCGCCGCTTCCGCTTCGCCTGAAGCTCAGGCGGATCCTTACGGTGCTTTTGCTGAACCCGTGACGTTATCGATAGCGAAAGAAACGATTCCAAACAACAACCTGCCGGAAGGCGGAACGCTGGAAAACAACGAGTTCACGAAGTACATCGAAAAGAAGTTGAACGTGAAGGTTACGCACGCTTGGGAATCCGAGCCGGGAGACCCATACACTCAGAAGGTAGGTTTGACGATCGCAAGCAATGCTTACCCGGATGCGATGATGGTTAACCTCGAGCAATTGACCCAACTCGTGAAAGCGGATGCAATCGCCGACTTGACGGATGCATATAACGCAAATGCGTCGCCATTGGTGAAGGAGATTTACGAATCCTTCCAAGATCAATTGTTAGGCATGGTGACATTTGACGGCAAGATCATGGCTCTACCCTCATCAAACATCGGTTATCAGCACGACCTGATGTGGGTACGTAAGGATTGGCTCGATAAGCTTGGTCTTCCGGCTCCGAAGACAATGGATGACATCGTCTCAATCGCCAAAGCGTTCATTGAGCAGGATCCGGACGGAAATTCCAAAGCCGATACGTTCGGTTTATTGGGAGACTCCAGACTGGCCGGACCGACCATTCGGAATACGGTCCACAGCTTCAACAATATTTTCGGGATGTTCGGCGCTTTTCCGGGAACGTGGATCAAGGATGCCTCAGGCAATGTCGCCAATGGTTCGATTGCACCTGAAACAAAAACGGCGCTTGCAAAGCTTAGTGAATTGTACAAAGCGGGCATCATCGACAAGCAGTTCGCAGTCCGCAAGCCTGATGATACCAACGCGCTAGTGGCCAGCTCGAAAGCGGGCATCGTGTTCGGGCCTTGGTGGATTCCGTACTGGCCGCTCAACGACTCGGTAAAGAACGAGCCGAAGGCGGAATGGATCGCATACAACGCACCGCTCGATGCCGACGGGAAGCTGAACGTCGTCGCAGATGCTCCGACGACGAGATTCCTGGTCGTCCGCAAAGATTATAAGCATCCGGACGCCGTCGTTAAAGTGTTAAACGTGCAGTCAGCGGCTATTCGATCTGCGGATCCGATCTACTCTGAAACACAAAATATCTATAAGGACCTTGGTGTGAACTGGGCGAACTGGCCGTTCGCGCTCCAACTCGACTATAACGACGCGGTTATCCGCGGTTATGATCAAGTTAAAGCCGCACTCGATGCCAACAGCATGGAAGGATTGTCCCCAGAAATCCTCGGACGGGTCAAGATGATCCAGAAGGAACTGGCGAACCCGAAGAAGGATCTTGCGGCTTGGGCGGAGACGAACGCATGGACGACGGGTGTCATTCCGATGAAAGACGGAACTACGAATATCGTTTCCCCGGCGTTCTACGGAACAACACCGACGATGAAGACGAAAGGCTCCGTGTTAGGAAAACTGGAGAGCCAAGCGTTCCTGAAAATCGTTATCGGCGAAGCATCGATCGATTCCTTCGACGATTTCGTGAAGCAATGGAAGAGTCTCGGTGGAGATCAAATCACGAAAGAAGTGGCGGAAGCCTCGAAACAGTAGCTTGAACATTCGAAGGGGGCGCGAGCTTGCGCTTGCGCCCCTTTTAATCGATGAGAAACGGTGAACCTCCATGAAAAAAAATATGACGCTTCATCTGATGTTGCTTCCCGGCATGGCTATCCTGTTCGTTTTCGCGATTTTGCCCATGCTCGGGGCGGTCATCGCGTTTCAAGATTTTAATCCGGCTTTAGGAGTTACGCGTTCGCCATGGTCGGGGTGGGCGAATTTTACGTTTATGTTTCAGATTCCCGACAGCAAACAGGTCTTTACGAATACCCTCGTCATCGCTTGCATGAAAATCATTAGCGGGTTAGTTGTTCCTTTGTTATTCGCGCTCTTGCTTAACGAGATGAGATTGGCGTGGTTTAAGAAATCCGTTCAAACAATCGTTTATTTACCACACTTTTTATCTTGGGTCATCTTATCCGGCATCGTACTCGACCTTCTATCCTACGATGGCATTATTAATCATATTTTAAGCACTTTCGGCTTAAACCCCATCATGTTCATGAGCAACAACCATTGGTTCAGATGGATTCTCGTTTTTACGGATACTTGGAAGGAATTCGGCTTCAATACGATTATTTACTTAGCTGCGCTGACGGGCATTAATCCATCGCTTTACGAGGCGGCTGCGATTGACGGTGCCGCAAGAATGAAGCAGATTCGCCATGTCACCTTGCCCACTCTATTGCCTACGATCATTTTGCTTGCAACGTTGGCGATCGGTAACGTGCTGAACGCAGGGTTTGACCAAATATTCAATTTGTACAATCCGCTAGTGTACGAGTCGGGCGATATTATCGATACCTATGTGTACAGGACAGGGCTAATCGAGCAGCAATATGGGCTTGCCACGGCTATAGGTCTGATGAAATCCGTCGTAAGCTTCTTGTTGATCATCGTCTCGTACCGGTTAGCCTATAAATTTGCGAATTATCGAATTTTCTAGAAAAGTAGGAGATTGAAATGGTTAGAGCTCAGACGTGGCAGGCAAAGTTAGGATACGGTAGTTTGTTTGTAATTCTGGGGATCATTTCGTTGCTATGCTTGGCTCCCATCTGGTATACCATAGCGGTCTCGCTGAGCGAGAAGTCGGCAGCTGCCGCAAATGCGGTCACGCTTCTACCTGTCGGGTTTAATTGGTCCTCCTATGAAAAGCTTCTAGAGGACCAAAAGTTTTTTACCGCGTTTGGCGTATCTCTTCAACGCGTGGCACTCGGTGGGTTGCTTAACTTTCTGATGACCGTTCTAATGGCGTACCCCTTGTCGAGGGAGGCAAACAAGTTTCGAAGCCGGAACGTCTACATGTGGATTCTCGTATTCACGATGTTATTTAGTGCAGGCTTAATTCCCTGGTACATGGTGATCCAGAAGCTACATCTTCTGGACACGATGTGGGCGCTAGTATTGCCTGGAGCGGTTCCGGTATTCAATGTTATTTTGTTAATGAACTTTTTCAGGGGCATTCCCAAAGATTTAGAGGAAGCCGCGGCCATGGACGGAGCGGGACACCTGTACATGCTCTTCAAAATTTTCATCCCAATCTCTTTGCCTGCTCTAGCTACGGTAACGCTGTTTAGCATCGTCGGGCATTGGAACAGCTTTTTCGATGGCCTGATTTTAATGAATCATTCCAATAATTATCCACTTCAGACTTATATTCAGCAGCTAGTTGTGCAGATCAACGATATGAGCAGAATGAACCCGGATGAAATCAAGCAGATCATGCAAATTTCCTCCAAGACGTTAAACGCCGCGAAAATCGTCATCTCGATGATCCCTATTCTAATCGTCTATCCTTTCTTGCAACGGTTTTTTATTCATGGGATCGTCCTTGGGTCGGTAAAAGAATGAAGGAGGTAAAGCATGAGAAAGATCGAAACGGTACATGTCATTTTTAAGACGCATCTGGATATTGGTTTCACCGATCTGGCTCATAACGTGGTTGATCAATATAGGTATGAGTATATTCCTAAGGCGATAGAACTAGCGGAACGGCTTTCTAAGGAGCAAGGTCAAGCAGGTTTCATATGGACAACAGGGTCATGGCTAATCCATGAATATTTGAAACAGGCCTCCGTTGATCAACGATCTCAAATGGAACAAGCGATACAAAGGGGATTTATCGCTTGGCATGGGCTTCCATTTACTACACACACGGAATTGATGGATCCGCAATTGTTCGAATACGGTCTTTCCTTGTCCCATAGCTTGGATGCAAGATTTGGAAAGCAAACGATTGCCTCCAAAATGACCGATGTGCCCGGACATACGAGGGCGATTATTCCGCATATGGTGCGAGGCGGTATTAAGTATTTGCATCTGGGGGTGAATCCTGCCTCGACTATGCCGAGCGTTCCTAACGTTTTCCTATGGAAGGGCGAGGACGGTTCGGACATTATCGTCAACTATGCAGCGGATTACGGAGATCTGCTAGAGGTGGAAGGATTGACTGATATCATGGTATTCGCTCATACCGGCGACAACTGTGGTCCACCTTCGATCGAAGATATCCAGCGGCAGTTCTCTGAATTATCAGAGCGTTATCCCGGAGCAACAGTCAAGGCATCGACAATGGATGATTTCACTCGCAAACTCCTAGCGTTCAAGGATCAATTACCTATCGTTCTGGAAGAGATTGGGGATACGTGGATACACGGGACTGCCAGCGATCCTCGTAAATTAGCAGAATATCGAGCGCTACTTCGATTGCGCAACGAATGGATAGAACACAAACGATTTGACTTGGATAGCAGAGAGTATATCGATTTCTCTGACAATTTACTGCTGATTGCGGAGCATACGTGGGGGATGGATGAGAAAAAATTTCTGAGCGATTTCAAAAACTATACGCCCGAATCTTTCGCCTCCGCTCGGCAAGCGGATCTCGTGTCAGCGGATGCAATACCGGATAAATACCGATATCTCGGTTTTTTCCGAATGCACGGGATGTCGGAGAAGCTTGGAGAAGACTTGGCAGTTCAGGCTTCGTATTCGCGGTTCGAAAGCTCCTGGCAGGAGCAAAGAAATTATATCGGTAAAGCGTTAGCCGCCCTAGACGCGGACAAACAAACGGAGGTTAGAGCATCTTTCAGGGAATTGGACCCCATTGTAGCTGTCCCGGATGGAGCTCAGCCTATCGCTACCGGTGAAACTTATTCGTTCGGATCGTTCGAAGTAGAATTCTCGGCTGATGGTTCCATTCAGATGCTGAAGGATTTCGCAGGGAAAGTTTGGGCGGACGATACGCATCGTCTTGGCTTGTTCGCCTATGAAACTTTCGGTGTGGACAATTACCATACTTGGTATGAGCAGTATATTCAGAATATAGATACGACTTACAGCTGGGCGGATTCTGATTTCGGTAAACCGGGCATGGAGAATTTGCATCCACAGCCGATGTATCGGAAGTACGTCGCACATGTCTCATCTCTCGAGGTCGTTCATAAGGAAGAAGCGGACATCGTATTTGTCATTTTGAGGGCGCCGTCGATCGCTGTCAAGCAGTACGGAGCCCCTGAAAAAATCGTGATCGAGTACCGGTTCAGTAAACATCATCGACAAGTGGATGTGACTTTGCATTGGTTTGACAAGCAAGCAAACCGTTTGCCGGAAGCGATTTGGCTCAGTTTTGCGCCGAAAGTGGACAATCCGAACCAGTGGAAGATGGACAAGTTGGGGGAAGAGATTTCCCCGTTGGAAGTGGTGAAGAACGGAAACCGGAACCTTCATGCCGTCAACAGAGGAGTCTTCTATCATGGCGCGGATGGAGGAGCGAGTATCGAAACTTTGGACGCTGCACTTGTCTCTCCAGGGGAAGGAAGGCTGCTGCAGCACGATAACACTTTTGCTGGATTAGACGGAGGGATGCACTTTCTTCTTTACAACAATGTATGGGGTACGAATTTTCCGATGTGGTATGAGGAAAACGCCAAGTTTAGATTCTCTCTCGTTCTTCAAGCTTGAGCTGCGAAAATACGAATTTGAGCTGAAGGGGCTGTCCGAGTATCGGGCAGTTTCCTTTCGCAATGGGGGAATGAAGGTTGAACGATCAGAAGCGCTGGAAATTGCATGTCATCTCACATACGCACTGGGACCGGGAGTGGTACCAAACATTCCAAGGGTTTCGCAAAAGGCTTGTTTATATGATGGACGAGCTGATCGAGGTGATGGAGAATAACGCGGACTATAAATACTTTCACCTGGACGGTCAAACGATTATCATCGAAGATTATTTGCAAATTCGTCCGGACAACGAAGAAAGGCTGCGGAAGCTGATCCGAGAAGGAAGAATCTTGATCGGGCCTTGGTACGTGATGCCGGACGAATTCCTCGTTTCCGGCGAATCGTTGGTTAGGAACTTCCAACGTGGATTTGCGATGTCGGCCGATTATGGCGTAGAGCCGATGAAAAATGGATATGTCACCGATATCTTCGGCCACAACAGCCAGTTTCCGCAAATTTTACAACAATTCGGCATTTCTTCGGCTACTCTCTATCGGGGGATCGGAGACTATGAGAAGGATTTATTCGAATGGGAAGGCGCAGATGGCAGCCGGGTATACGCGATCAAGCTAGACCGGGAACGGAGCTATAGCAATTTTTATTTCGCTATCCGCCGTCCTTTCGAAGGGAGCGATTACGATTCGGATGAACTGGTAAGCCGAATGCAGCAACTGCTGGAATTTAGTAGGCCACTGGCCGTATCCGATCAACTGCTAATGATGGATGGGGTCGACCATTGCGAGATAGAACCCCGGTTACCGGAACTGATCTCTTTGTTTCGGGAAAGGTTCGATAATGTGGAAGTCGAACACAGTCGATTGGAGGATTACCTTGCGGCGCAGCTACATGCTAACCCGAAATTGGATACGATTAAGGGCGAGCTTTACAATGTCGCCAATCGTGGGGTTAATAATCAGGTATTAAAAAATGTACTTTCTTCCATGGTTCATCTGAAACAAATGAATCAGGCATGCGAGACGCTATTAACTCGATGGACCGAGCCGTTCGGGGTGGCTGCAAGCTTCATCAAGCCACATCATTCAGATGGATTTATGACAGAGGCATGGAAATACTTGCTTCAGAATCATCCTCACGATTCCATATGCGGCTGCTCGATCACCCGCGTACATCAGGACAACGAATACCGATTCCAACAGGTCGACGATATCGGCAACGAATTGCTGGAGCAGTATTTGCAAAATCTCGTGTCCGCGATGGATACCCGACAAACGGGAACAAGCCGTGCGATCGTCCTTTTTAATGCATCCCAGAACGCTTATGACGCGGGAGTGCAGGTGAATATCGAATTGCCAGAAGGCTCCCAAGGCATGTTCAAAATCATGGACGATCAAGGGCACGTAGTCCCTTACCAATTGATCCGCGTCCAAAGGAACGTGACCCGCAAAGTCGCGCAAATTCGGATGTTAATCGATTTCGTCAAAATAGATATTTATACGGTAATCTTCAAAGCCCGGATTCCGGCGATCGGATATTCCTTATACGGTTTTGAGGAATACAGGAACGTTCCGCCTGGCCAAGGCGATTATACTTTCCTTGAGTACCATGCCCCGATTCGCTACTTGGGCAGTATGCAAATAGACCACAAGACATGGGACAACGGGAAAATCCAGGTATCCATTCAGGAGAACGGAACGTTACGCGTTGTAAATCTGCAGACAGGAAAAGAGTATCGGGATTTGCTGATTTTCGAAGATAACGCGGATGTGGGGGACGGATGGAACTATCGCAAACCCGTTCGCGACTCCAGACTTCTTAGCCTAGGCGGTAAAGCCTCGGTATCCGTCGAATACGAGGGTCCGCTTGCCGTTCAATGGAAAATCATCCATGTGATAAATGTCCCTGTCCGGATGAAAGAAAACGGTTTGGAAAGAGCCGACGTTACGGTACCGATAGAAATCACGACTTACGTCGGAATGAACAAGGATAGTACGATGCTAGATTTCAAGACCGTAATAGACAATCGTGCCGCTGAACATCGCGTAAGGGTTCTATTTCCGACTGACTTGTCAACCGATCGTTTCTATACTTCAACTCCATTCTATTTGCAAGATAGAGATGTCGGGAAGATAGATTGGAGCGAGTACGTGGAGGCCGAGACAGGCGTTTCTCCGAATCAAGGGCTAGTTTGGTTGAAAGAAGGAGATAACGGTCTTGCCCTGTACAACAAAGGTCTCTATGAAGTGGAAGTAACGGAAGATCGGAGCCGAACGATTGCCTTGACGTTATTCCGATCATTCCGTAATGAAGTCGGAAGGGACGAGGGGGAGATGAGCTACATGTTCCGCGAAATGTCTTTTGAATATGCTTTGGACTTCCGAGACGGCCTTACGAACGTCGGAGATATCGTGGCTGAAGGCGACGGCTGGAGGGCGGGAATAAAGGCGGTTTGTACGGATTCTCATGAAGGGGCATTATCCCGACAACAGAGCTTTCTCTCGATCAATGTTCCTGGTGCGATTCTAAGCGCCTATAAATCGGGGAAGGAGGGTATGAAAATCATCAGGCTTTACAATTGCACGGATCAGCACATTGAGGGCAATGTTCAATTCTACGAATCGCCAAAACATGTATTCTGCCTCAATCTGAACGAAGAGGTTGAAGGTCTTTTACAACATTCGGGTAAAAACGTTCATGTATCCCTTATTCCAGCACAGATTTTAACGATCGGGTATGTGTGTTAGGGCTTAAGTTTTAATGTCAATCGTTATCGATTTATCCATCCCCAGGAGGTTTCAAAATGAAAATCAAATGGAACTTGTTTCTGTCATTGATTCTGGCCGTAACGCTGACAGCCCCTATTGTCGCTCCATCATCTATCGCTCATGCTTCTATCGGAGCTAATGTTTACGATACGACTAATCTTGGTTATAACCAGTCAATTATCGCCAGGAGCTTGCAAGGAATTGTTAACAAAACGTCGACCTCGGCTAATCGACTCTTTATAGACACGAATCTTTGGAATTACCAGCAAACTGCTACCAAGTGGATGGATTATTATACGAATACGAAAGGGTATTCGTTTAATCGCTTGAACTCATTGGATGATGTTCTGAAAAAGTATCAGTCGAACATTCCGGGGTTGGCGATTTACGATTTCCGCACAGATGCCGCGCGATGGATTGCGGAAACTTATTCTGGCATTCATAACGCGCTACCCGTCAGCGCGGATATGGTCGACACCGCACTTCAGGATAACTTCACGACGTTCGGCGGGTGGAGCGTCGGAGGCGATCCGGGGGGATCCGCATCAAGCAATGGCGACCTGCTCAACATTTCCAGCGCAGCTTCAGGCAAATATGCTCTGATCTATCGAACGGTTACCGTTGACGTCGACAGCTACCCGTATTTGCAGCTCAAGGTCAACGGGCTTACCGGTTCGGGGGCTAACTGGTTCATAGCCGTGAACCAGAACGGTGTGACGACGAGGATCCCTGCATCGAGCACTGAAGTTGGGGTAAGCACGATTGATTTGCGACAAAAGACAGGCTTCAGCGGGAACGTTACGTTTCAATTGCAAATCGGGGTGCAGGGCGGTGCGGGCAAATCCGTATCTCTTGATTGGATGCATATCGGTAAATACGGTTTTGCCGATAATTTTTATACCCTTAACGGATGGACCGTAGGCAGTCCGAATGGCGGACATTCTCTAACAACCAATGGCGAGAACGCAACCTTGTCGACGGGTCCGAGTTCCGGATATGCCCTTATGCGCCGTTCATTAACGTTCAATGCTGACGAATATTCATATATTGATGTTAAAGCGACAGCCGCAACTGGCAATTGGCATGTCGTACTAAGGGACGTTGCCCAGAATATCGATTACCCGTTGTATCCGAGTTCACTAACCGGCGAGTTCCTGTTCCAGATCGGTGCGAATACGCAAGGACGGCGAGGGGGTCAGACGTTCGAGCTTCAGATCGTCGCCAACGGAGGTGTGAATAGCTCCGTTACTCTTGACTGGGTTCGTGTCGGGCGCCATCCATTCGAGGAAGGAAACTTCATCAACTCATTCGCGGTAAGCAAGGATTTGCGGACGCACAACTGGACGAACGATACGACGGCATACAATTGGGCAATCGCCAACCTGTTGCCTTTGACCGATAAGAAATCCGCTTATCATGTCGGGGACGAGGAATACGCTTCGAATACGGGGCAATACCAAGCAAGTTCGCTTGATATTGCCGTACAATCGGGGGCATTTAGCTTCAGGCTACCTCCAACGATGTCTGAAGTCGATAAGATGACATTGTTTAATAACATACTCAATCATTTGTCCGCTCCCGCCGCCATTTACGGGGGCTGGCAAGGAGCCTTCGAGAACGATCCTAGCGGCGCACCGTCCGGTGAAGAGAAATTTATTACGGCGATTGCACAGAATGGGCATTACGCCGTTCTGTCTCCGGGTAGCAACGGTAGCTTCCATTCGACTGTTCCCGCAGGACCGGTATCATTTAATCAATCCCGCACGATTGGTACGTCGCCGATCGATTCGGATAAATATTATGTCGCGTTTATGACGGCTGAAGGCGACACGTTCGCGTCGGCAACGGATTTCGTCACCGGGCAGTGGATGGATCCGGGGCGCGGCACGGTACCCATCAACTGGCAATGGAATCCGATGTTTCAAACCCGATTCCCGGCAATGGCGGAGTATTATCGCAATTCAGCTACTGCCAACGATTATTTCTATTCAGCTATTCCGGTAGGTTATACTTTCTTGACCGAAATGTCAGGCGCGAACCTGACGAAATTCACCAACTTCTCCAAAACAGCGCTGGATCAAGCTAATATCGCCGTTGCTGATAAGTGGGATACCCATTGGAATCTCGGTGTTGCGGAGAGCTTTACGACCGGAACGAATCTGTCGGCGATATTCGAGGGCACGATGCCAGGCGCAGTAGACTCCGTGGACGGGAACTCCTTCGCACAGGTACGGACGCTGGGGAATGGTGCGCCATTCGTTACTCCCGTATTCCATTTGCAATATCCGACTAAGAATGCCGATGGTTCGCCATTAACCGTTCAAGGCTTGACGGATATGATCCGAACGGAAGCGAATAAGCATAAGAAGCCGTTTTTTCTCAAAGTGTTCCTGAACACTTACAAGTTCGGCAACTCGACCTTTGACGAGCATTTACCGACGGCGATTAAGCAAGTGGCCGATAACCTAGGCACGACTGATTACAAAGTTGTGAAGCTGGATGAATTCGTAGGTGCGTTCAAGAGCGGCATCAACTTCCAAGATGATTTTGTTTATAAGAGCAGACTTTGGGGTGTCGGTCCATCTGGCGCGTCACTCACTGTGGCGAACGGTAAAGCGACGCTGAGCAGTGGCGCGAACACGTTCGGGCTCATGTACCAGCCGGTCAAGGTGGACGTGGCGAAACATAAGTATATTTCCATAAGCGTTCCGCGAATCGACTCTGGTGCCAATTGGACGGTCAACATCTTTGACGGAACGACAACTTGGCGACTTCCGAACGGCGGCAGTACATCGACAGGGACCTTTAATTTTGACATTCAAGCCGCGACGGGGTGGACGACCGGGGTAAAATCGTTCGACATTCAAGTGGCCGTCAACGGCTCAGGCAAGTCGGTCGACGTAGATTGGCTGAGAATCGGTTCCATTCAAAATTAACTCAATAGTCAAAAGACTCGTGCCGGTTAACAGGCACGAGTCTTTTTTCGAAAGGGAGCAGGTTGATTGAGTCTACGGGACTCATGATTTTCTCATTGTAATGAGTATGATAGCTTAGTTAGAAGCGTACGATTGAAATCTTGGCTTAGCTCCCATAACATTGCCCCACCTAGACCCTTGGACTTGATGTATGCTGCTTTGTAGGCAATCGATTCTGGGTCTTCGTAAGAGATGAAAGTCCCAGTTGATTTCTTATACAACCAGGCAGCTTTGGCACTGTCGTTCCAGTAGCGGACGAAACCATTTCCGTTGATCCAGCCTAGTTGTTCTAAATTGCCGTATTCGTGAACTCCGTCTACGATAACTCCCGGAGCGACGCCGGAGCAGGATTGATATAATCCTTGATTGGTTGAGCCACAATTCGTCCAGCTTCGCCCTGACAGCGGAATCCCTAATACAAGCTTATTTGCGGGTACATTAGCATTCAGGAAAGTGTGAACGGAGGAATTAATGTTGGAACTAGCGCTGCTTGGATTTTTAGGATCGGCGTACAGCGGTGCAATAAAGTTGCCTTTCTTCTCCCAGTCTCCATGAAAGTCATAGGTCATCAGATTAATCCAATCGACGATTGAGGCTACCTTGTCCATCTGTGTGTTGTTCAAATAACTTGGAAAAGCACCAGCGGCAATGGTTAGTAAGTAGGATTTACCATCTACAAACTCTGCGGCATCCAATTGATTCCGGATAGACTGTAGGAGCAAAGTGAAGTTCGTCTTGTCTTCGGGCCGAGTTTTATTTGAGGCCAGTCCACCGGATACGGGATACTCCCAATCAAGGTCAATACCGTCAAATCCGTTATCACGCATAAATTGCACAGCGCTATCGGCAAATTTCTTACGGGAACTATTGGACAAGGCTACATCAGAGAATTGTCCAGACCACGTCCATCCCCCTACACTAATTAACGTCTTGAGCGAGGGGTTTGCTGTCTTAAGTGCCTTTAATTGCTTGAAGTTAATGCTGTCTGCCCATGAATCCCCATTAACAACTTTCCCATCCTTGATGTTGGCAAAAGCGTAGTTAATATGGGTGATGCTAGAGGCAGCAATCTGGGACACCTGAAAGTTCTGGTAGGTTCCCCATGAGGTATAGTAGGCAACAACACGATAGGAATCACTTGGTACAGTTGGAGTTTCTGGGTTGGGATTCGTATTGGCTTTACTGGTGATTGCAGTTGTATTCGTATTCGCGTCCCATTTCAAATCTAATTCTAGTAACGAAACAACAGAACGTAGTGGAAGAAACAGAGTAGAACCGTTCAAGCTAGGTGCGGCAGCTATAGTGACCTTTTTATTGTTCAAATAAGCCGTCTTGCTGTTGACTTCCATATTGATCACAAGACCGGTCTTGGAAAGCTTGAATTTGGTTTTGTTAATCCAATCAACCTGTAACCCTACAGCTTTCAGAAATGGACGCGTTTCTACATACGTGACACCGTTCTTCACAATGGGCTGCAAGTTGAAAACAATTCTATTATTGTTGTATGTAACCTTGACGTCACTACTCGCACTTCCGGATGGCATGGGGAACGCAATAAAGCTAATAAGGAGGACTAGTATAATAATGCTGAGACGGGTTGTATAGCTTTTCATTGATCAAACTCTCCCGGGAATAGACTTACCTTGAAGGAAGCTGTCTATTAGAATAAGGTATTATTCTTATTGTCCGGGAGTGATAGATTCAAGTAAAGTTAAACAATTTGGGTTTAGAGGGGATATTATGAAATGGTTTGAGGAATGGTGATACGGAATTCGGTGATGCCACTTTTTTCATCCGAATGTAGGCTTAGATTGCCATGATAGTGCTTAACTCGCTCTTGAATAATAGCGAGTCCGAGACCTGAATGTCCCTCCCCTTTGGTTGTATAACCGGGAAGGAAGATGCGTTCTTTGTCTTTATCGTCAAGCGAACGCCCTTTATTGGATACTTGAAGGACGATCGTGTTGTCATCCATTATTGTGATAGCGGCATGCGTTTTCCTTTCCTCTGGAGGAAGCGTCTTGGATTCATCGAAGGCATTGTCCACGAGGTTGCCCATAATCTTAATGATGTCGATGATTTTAATGGTCGTCTCGTCGCCTTTCCAGCTGTCGGGTAATTCATAGGTAAAAGAAATGCCTCTACCGATCGCAATGGTCAGCTTTGCTTGCACGAATGCTGCTAATGCAGGTGAGGAATGATGAACGATCTCGCTTACATCTCGGGTTTCTTTAACCAAATCACCTACATAACATTTCAACTGTTCCGTCTTTCCCATTTGAACCATCGTATGAATAACCTGAACATGATTGAGAAAATCATGCCTCTGTCCCCGAATGGAAGTGAACATATCGTTAATATCGTCGATGTACACTTCCTGCGTCATGCGGGCCGCCTGCTCTCGAGTACGTATGAGAAGACGGATGATGGAGACTAGGGCTAGGAGACTGACGAAGATAAGTGCATATATTAGAATGGTATTAAGCAGATGGTTGTTTTTGTCGGGTGTAATTTGAATGAACTGAAGTACGCCCAACAATATGAACTGGAAAATAATAAGCGAGGTTACTTTTGTCAATGCGCTTCTTTCTATGTCCATTATAATTGTAAATATTCTTTTAGTAGATCTTAAGTTGCGATTCCGAATGAACCAAGAGGAGATGTAAGTCACTATTAATTGTGGATATAGAATAGCGATAACTTGGTATAGATGATCTCGAATCATATCTCCTTGTGAAGGGATACCGACTAGATAGATTGCAATAGTTGTTAGGATAATATCCATAAGTATTCCGAATAATATTGTGAAAAGTAGTAGAAGTATTTTTTGTTTTGTTCGTAAATCCTTGAAAAAAATAAACATAAGAAGAGCTCCAGCAGCTACTGAGTTAATCATGTGCATAGGGGCTGGGAGGATTAGGATTAAAGCATCGGTATAAACGGAATGTAAGATAGCCACAATAATTAATCTTTTTATTAATTTTCTAGGTTGTGGATCTAAGAAAGAGAAACAAAATAACCAATATACATAAAATTGAGGAACAGATACTAGAATATCTAATTTTATGAAATTAATAAATTCGTGCATGCTTCTTATAGCTCCTAGTAATTACAATTGGGTATACTTCTTTTATACCACTAAGGAGACGAATAGAGTACTAAAACTATCAGAGTAGATGGTATTAAATAAAAATAAAATTATTATATTAGCAAAAATAATTAAATATGACTATTTATTTGATAGAATATAACTATACAGTAGTTATGACTTTTGTCGGAGGGACCTATGTTATTTATAAAGTTTATTACCGCTTCGACCATAGAGTTTAGTTCTTTTTTTATTTTTTCGATGATATTATTTAGATTTCAAGTAAAGGAATACGTGTTGAAATTCTTTTTTGCCTCCATTTTCTTTTCTCTGGTTTCGAATACATTGCAATTAGAATCTTTACAGGAGATTTCTCCATTAGTTAACGTTTTTTTATTTGTTTTCCTTTTAACGATAATTTTACGTGTTCGATTATTACATTCAATAATCATGGTTGTCATAACTTACGTCGTGTTTTCTCTTGTGCAATGGCTTTTGTTGTCAATCTATTTAAAATTAGATGTATTTGACGAAGTGTTAGCGTATACAGACAATGCGTTTGTGGTGCAACTGTCAACTGCGATAATGTTAGTTGTAATATCGTTATTTGTATATAAATCTAATGGTGGGTTTAGTTACATAGAGTCTAGTAGCCGAATATACAAGAGTAATTTTAAAGGCAATCGTTTTTTCTATTTATCACTTTTTTTAGCCCTGCTTGTTATCATTCTTGTTAATGGCTTCTATTTAGCATCTATTAATCTGCCATATTATATTTATTTGGTGTCTGTTATTATAATAGTGATACTTGTGTTACTTATTTATTATTCCATTCGAAAGGATGGAGGACATGATTAGTAGAATTTCAAATGGAATAGCCAGTTATCTAAAAAAAGAAATACCTGAAGACACACCAAGCATCGCCGTAATGAACTATTCACTTTACATTATTATTCACTCCCTTTTTACTGTGGTTATCATTACAATAATTTCGTTATCCTTAAATGTGTTTTTTGAGACATTTATTGGACTCCTTTTTTTTGTGGCACTTCGTGTATTTGGAGGAGGATACCACCTTCATAATTCAAATGTGTGTACGGTTTTAACAGTTATTGTTATTTGTGCTTCACCATTTATCCCAATATCAATAACTTGGTTGATTATTGTTAATATATTCAACCTGGTGTTAGTAAGTATATACGCTCCAAGAAACTTCAAAGGATATGCGCGTATTCCTGAAAAATATTATCCTGTTATGAAATTGATAACACTTCTTATTGTAGGAAGTAACTTCTACTGGATGAGTTCGACCCTCTTGATGGTTTCATTGTGTTATTCTATATTTTTAATACCAAGCCAAAAAGGAGGCGAAAACAAGTGAAAAAGAAGATTTTAATTTCTTTCTCAAAAGGACTAGCGTTGTTTGCAGTCGTGTTTGTAAGCACTGCCTGTGTGTGGCTTTTCCATAGACCAGAAGTTCCGGAAGAGCTTAGATCATAATATTCATAAACATCTGGAAGGGATGAGATCATGACAGAACAAATCCGCTTATTGGACCGTGATGGGAATCCGTGCACTGTGAATATCGAAGATCTAATCGCGATTAAACCGACTGCGGATGGTCCGGAGTTTTATACGAAGGACAGCATGTATTTCTATCCCACCACGCTAGATGAACTATTGATCTTATTTAAAGATACTGGTTTTGAACGGTTAGATAGGACGAATTTGGTCAATCTAAATCATGTTAAGGCTTTTGATCCAAAGGCTCGAAAGGTTTACTTTGAGCAGCCGTGGAGTAAGGACAGCAAATTTGCAACCGTTTCGGAAGCGAACGTGAGTAAAGTGGAACATCTGGCCAAAGAAGATCAAGCGAAGTACAAAGCATTTCCAAAGCCATCATTGTTCTGGAATAAGTGAACTGCACTGCCATACGGAAACAAAAGCCAAGCCGCCGAGGTTTGGTTTTTTTATTGTTTAAGAAATTAGGAAATGATGGACATGTTCCCTCATTGTTATCTGAGCGAGAGGGATGCTGTAGAAGGCATGTTGTTTTTTCCTATAATTTAGTGGTATTTTGTGCATCCAATCTATGGAACACTACTGAAGCGATCAATATTAGGCTTAATTTGTTAAATTTAACCTTAATTTTTATGGTTTCTTGTTGACGGTATGTTTTGTAAGCGCTTATAATACAATATAATAACAAGAGAAACAACATGAAACCAAATATGCAGGGGGTTTTAACTTGTCCAAGGTTATTTTTGTTGTATTGGATGGGCTGCGTTATGACACGGCTATTGCGCAGCTTGGGTATGTGTACCATTTAGTAGAGAAGTCGAAGGCTGCTTTGTATAAAGTAAAGTCGGAGTTGCCTAGTCTATCAAGACCTCTCTATGAAGTACTCTTAACCGGAACTCCCAGCTGGCAGAATGGCATTACTAGTAATCAGATTGTAAGGTTATCCCACAATCAAAGCCTGTTTCACCTCGCAAGAGAAAAGGGGCTTACAACAGCAGCAGCAGCTTACCATTGGGTGAGTGAATTGTATAATCGCGCACCTTTTCAATATTTGGAGGATCGGGAGCAGCATGATCTTAGTAAACCGATCCAGCATGGCAAGTTTTACTTCGAGGACTGCTATCCAGACTCTCATTTGTTCCTTGATGCGGAATATTTAAGAAGAACATACGATCCTGATTTCCTCTACATACACTCTATGAATATTGATGATACGGGGCACAAGTTCACTTCCGACTCTGCTGAGTATCGAGGCCGTACTTTAATGGCTGACAACATTTTGGCGCTGCTCCTGCCGATTTGGATGGCTGGAGATTACCATATTATCATTACTGCAGACCACGGTATGAATGAAGATGGACATCATGGAGGAACGGGCAATGCAGAGAGGGATGTACCCCTAATTGCGATTAGCCCCGCATTCGAGCCTGGGATTTACACCGATGATTATGTGCCACAATTGGCGCTAGCCCCGATGGTATGCAAGCTGTTAGGAGTGGATCCTACACCAGTCATGACTCCGATTCCTATTAAAGGCTTCGATCAATGATCTGGTTGGATATAAACATTTCCCATAATAAAGAGGAGGTCAAAGAATGTTTAACAAGAACAGCAGGGCAAAAATGATTTTGGTTTGGAGCTTCATATTAGTATTGGTGTTTAGCCTTTCCGCATGTGGGGGTTCGAAGAACAATAATAAAGACGCTGAGGTATCAGCATCCCCGGAAAAGATTCTAACACTTGAAGAACTAGCTCCACTAGCTAAAGAAGAAGGTAAAGTCATTAGTGTAGGTATGCCGGATCCTTGGGCGAACTGGAAGGATACTTGGGCAGATCTGAAAACGAAATATGGCTTGAGCCATTCCGATACGGATATGGGTAGCGTTGATGAAATTAATAAATTTGAAGCAGAAAAAAATAACCCAACTGCCGATATCGGTGACGTTGGAATTGCATTGGCTCCACTGGCTGTGACGAAAGGTGTTACTCAACCTTTCAAAACGCAATACTGGGATGAAATCCCGGATTGGGCAAAAGACAAGGACGGAAACTGGATCGTTGGTTATACAGGTTCCATCTCATTCCTTTGTAACAAAGAGCTTGTGGCCACTTGTCCAAAAAGCTGGGCAGATATCGAGAACAATGGTGGAGCTTACAAGGTTGCTTTAGGCGATGTTACGGGTGCAGCACAAGCGCAACATGCGCTATTGGCAGCAGCTATTGCTTTCGGTGGCGATGAAGGAAACCTGAAGCCAGGTGTCGAGTACTTCACACGCTTAGCTAAAAATAACCTGATCTCTAAAGTGGATGTAACGATCCCGAACTTTCAAAAGGGTGAAGTTGCTGTAGCCGTATTGTGGGACTTTAACTCTCTTGGATACCGTCAAGAGCTCGGTGTTGACAAGTATGAAGTAGCCATCCCTGCAGAAGGAAGCGTAATTAGTGGATACGCTACAATTATTAACAAATACGCACCGCATCCGAATGCTGCGAAGCTTGCCAGAACTTATATTCTTAGCGATGAAGGTCAGATCAATCTGGCTAAAGGTTTTGCTCGTCCTATCCGTTCAAGCGTAGTATTACCTGCTGAAGTTGAAGCGAAGCTCGTTCCGCTTGATCAATACAAGAATGTAAAACCAGTTAACGATTACAGCGTTTGGGAGAATACAGTAAAGGGGATTAGCGCATTATGGCAGGAAGAGGTTCAAGTTCACATAAAATAATGCTGCTGCTGCTTGTCCCGTTCTGTGTTTGGGTTATTGCATTCCTCATCTTACCCGCTGTAGGCATGCTTATATCGAGTTTTCAAAACGAAGGAGGCCAAGGGTTTACCCTTGGCCAGTATTCTAAAGCATTAACGCATCCGTTGTACAAGACAGCTATTCTCAACAGCGTAATGCTATCGTTAGTATCCAGTGTTATCGCGATAGTGATAGCGGTGATTGGAGCATACTCCTTCACCACGTTCTCATCCAAGGTGCGCGATCGCATGCTGAATATCTCGAATGTAATGACCAATTTTGCAGGTATTCCATTGGCTTTTGCTTTTATGGTGCTCTATGGGACAAATGGTATGTTTACACTTCTCTTTAAGAAGCTCGGTTTATCATTCCTGACCTTTGACTTGTATTCTTGGACGGGATTAGGCATGGTTTACATTTACTTTCAAATTCCACTTGCCATTCTGCTTATCTATCCAGCTATGTATGCAATCAAGACGGAATGGAAGGAAGCTTCTTCCCTTCTGGGAGCGAACAGCTTTCAGTTCTGGTTTCGCATAGGGGTTCCCGTCATCCTTCCGGGTATTGTCGGAACGTTCAGCGTACTATTCGCGAATGCGATGGGCGCATACGCGACCGCTTATGCCCTTGTGCTCCGGAATTTCAATTTGCTTCCGATCCAGATTGGTGGTCTAGTCAGTGGTGATGTATTCCCTAGAATAGAGCTAGGTAGTGCGATGGCAATCATTCTCTTCGTTATCTTAATGATTGCAATGTTAATCAATGAGAAAATGCTGAAGCTAGCAAGGAAGGGGTACTAATGCAAACACAAGAGCGTAACAGAATTTCAGGCGGTCGATTGTGGCACAATATCGTGGTTATCCTACTGTTTGCCTTTCTACTCATTCCTTTGCTAGTAACGGCACTATTCTCGGTGAGTACGAATTGGGAGAATACGATTCTTCCTCAAGGGTTAACGTTCAAATGGTATGAGGCTCTGTTCTCAGATACGAGATTCTTGTATGCGATTGGTAGATCCTTCTTAATCGCGATTTTAACGGTAATTGTTTCTTTGGTCATTATGGTACCTACTATATTTATTATTTCATTATACTTTCCGAAGCTGGAAAAGTGGTTACAGACAATCGTTCTATTACCCTTCGCATTGCCTGGTGTCGTAGCGGCAGTTGGTCTGATTAAGCTCTATTCCGCTCCACCTGTAGCTATATCGGGTACAATTTGGATTTTGCTGGGTGTTTACTTTATCGTCTTAATGCCGTTTGTTTATCAGAGCACACGAAATTCATTGCGGGCGATAAATGCAGTGGAATTGATGGAGGCGGCTGAGGTGTTGGGCGCGGCTAAACTCAAGGCTTTCGTTCGGGTGATATTACCAAACATTATGCCAGGTTTAATCGTCGCTAGCCTGTTGTCCTTTTCTATCATTTTTGGTGAATTTGTACTTGCGAATATGCTCGTTGGCGGTAGCTACGAAGTCGTTCAAGTCTACCTATTCCGTATCCTCGCTCAAGATGGTCGTGCAGCAAGTGGAACAATTATCACGTTTTTCATCATTATTTTCATACTATATGCCTTGGTGCTAAAAATCGGCAATTGGAAGCCGAAGGTTAAACCGCTGCCTGACGCCGAGGAGGAGGAAACGGCATGAGCTTCGTCCATATTCAGAACGTTACGAAAGTGTACAATAAAAACAAAGTACTGGATCAGGTGTCTCTGTCCATATCAGAAGGGGAATTTATTACCTTGTTAGGACCCAGTGGATGTGGGAAAAGCACATTGCTTAGAGCCATTTCTGGACTCAATGATATTACGGAAGGCTCCATTACGGTTGGGGGCAAAGATATTACGAACTTGCCACCGAAGAAAAGAAATGTAGGGATGGTCTTTCAATCTTATGCGCTATTCCCTAATATGACGGCGTTCGATAACATTGCATTCGGCTTGAAGATGGATGGTTTAAGTAAGAAAGAGATTGAGCCGATGGTCAATGAAATGCTGGACATCATAGACTTGAAGGGCAAAGAGAATCGCTATCCGAGCCAACTTTCTGGAGGACAGCAGCAAAGGGTTGCTCTAGCAAGAGCGTTGGTCAAGAAGCCTACAGTACTTCTTCTTGATGAGCCCCTTAGTGCCTTAGATGCGAAAATCCGCCGCTCGCTCAGAACACAGATTAGGCTCATTCAAAAAAGGCTGAATATGACGACGATTTTCGTGACCCATGATCAAGAAGAAGCATTGACGATATCCGATCGGATATTCGTCATGAACCATGGAACTGTGGAACAAGTAGGTACGCCTCTTGAAATCTATACTTCGCCTAAAACGGAGTATGTGGCTAAGTTTATTGGTAATTACAATGTATGGAGCCGCGATCAGCTCAAAGGAATCCCGATGAACGGGGTACCGAGTCAAGGTGAGATGTTTGCCGTTCGTCCGGAAGCGATTCAGTTAGTATCTACTGAGCAAGCAGGACATATTGGTGAATATACCGCAGATGGAACGATAACAATGGCAACGATCTTAGGAAATGTAATGCGCTTTGATGTGGATGTCGCCGGTTTGAATATTAGGGTCGACATGCTGAATGAGCATGGAATCGGTCGCTTAAATACGGGCTCTCGCGTTAAATTAGTGATTCCTTCAATTGAATGGAAGAACATTCAAAAATCCGATTAGGGTGAAAACTATGTCGTTATCGTTTGAGAAGAGAAAGAAAAAGATTTTGGAATACTTGAGCAAAGAGGGCAAGGTTGAGGTTCTAATCCTTGCTGATGAGTTTAATGTATCGACTGAGACGATTCGCCGCGATCTTGAACGTCTAGACAGCGAAGGAAAGCTGAAGAAGGTTTATGGGGGAGCGGTCAAGGTTAGAGCCGATTCCCTTGAACTTCCATTCGAGCAGAAAACGCTGCTCTATGCGGCTGAGAAAGCGGATATCGGTAAATATGCGGCTTCCCTCATCAATAATGGGGATACTGTCATGCTTGGCAACGGAACGACAACGATGGCTATTATCAGAAACTTAACGAACCACGCTGACGTCACAATTGTTACACACTCTGCTCCAGCGATGCTTCTGGCTATGGATGTTTTTCCCGGAAGAATTATATTCCTTGGTGGAGAAGTGAATAAGCATCAACAAACGACATCCGGTCCACTATCTGAATTGATGCTCAATCAGCTGCGTGTAAATAAAGCATTTATATCGGCTGGCGGAGTCTCTCTCATGGATGGAATTACGGATTACGAGCTTTCTGAAGCGACGATCTCACGAAAAATGATGGATCGCGCGGATGAAACGATTTTCTTAGCCGATTCATCGAAATTCGGCAAAGCTACATTCGCAAATATTTGCTCGTTGGATGACGTTTACACGATTATTACGGATCGTCAATGTACCGATGAGTGGAAACAATATATGAAGGATCACGATATCTCAATACTCATCGCAGAATAGGAGGATTAGTTGTGAAAGTCGATTTTCATTTTCACTTGGAGGAAGGGCCTTACTCCTTCAATTGGTTGCAGAGAACGGCGCGAGCATTAGAAGTCGTACCTGGCGAACCCAAACCAAGCGGTGAACGGAATACCCTGCAATGGATGGAACATACGTTGGATCGATTAAAAGTAAGAATGGAAGAAGGCTATTCTTCTGAGAGATGGCTTGAAGCTTACTTCATAGAGGGACAGAAAAAAGGCATTAAACGGTTCGGTATGGTAGATCATTTATACCGATTTGATGAATTCCGTGATTATTATGAGAAGTATATATTAATGGATGATAGCAAGCTCGGTAAGCTTCAAAGATACTGGTATGATCGAGTTCGCATTGGCTCCATTGATGATTTCCTGAAAGCCGCCCGTAATATGCAAGCTAAAGGGTTTCCCCTTTCTGTTGGCGTTGAAGCCGATTATTTCCCAGGCGGGGAAGCTGAACTGAAGTCCTTGTTGGACAAATATGAGCTAGATTACGTCATCGGAAGTGTTCATTTCTTAGACGGCTGGGGCTTCGACAATCCGGAAGTGAAAGACATTTACGAAAGTAAGGATCTTGTCAATCTGTATAAATACCATTTCGAGCATGTGAAAGATGCGGCTAACTCTGGGTTATTCGATATGATTGCTCATCTCGACAACTTAAAGGTGTTCAACTATCGACCTGACGAGCAAGATTTGATCGAGATGTATGACGATGTAGCTGCAACTCTCAAAAAAGCAAATGTGGCTTCCGAAATTAACACGGGTCTCGCTTATCGCTATCCGGTCAAGGAAATGTGTCCAAGTCCAACCTTCCTAAGCAAGCTTTACGAGCATGGTGTTCCAATTACGCTTAGCTCAGATTCTCATTTTCCGGATGATATAGGTACTTTGCTAGATGAGGCAATGGAGCTAGCGAAACAAACAGGCTACAAGGAAATTGTTTATTTTGAAAAAGGGAAACGAATAAGCATTCCATTGGAAGACTGAGGCGGATTATGACGATAACCCCTGGCATATGGGAGATTAGCCATTTAGAATTATCCCTTCGCATTGTTTTTGCGCTTATCGTTGGTGGCTTGATTGGTCTTGAGAGAGAGTGGGGAGATCATGCGGCGGGATTCCGTACCCACATTCTCGTCTGTCTCGGTTCTGCTCTAATTATGCTGCTATCCATCTACGGATTTAGCGAATTTGCTTATGAAGCTAATGTACGTATGGATCCAGCAAGGCTAGCTGCACAAGTCATAAGCGGTATCGGTTTTCTAGGCGCAGGGACGATTCTTCGTACAGGAATGTCAATCTCAGGATTGACGACCGCGGCTTCATTATGGGTAGTTGCCGCACTTGGATTAGCGATAGGTGCTGGATTCTACTATGGGGCTTTACTGACAGCCTTTCTTGTTCTTATTAGTTTGTTTCTACTGAATAAGCTAGAGAAGCGATTTACGCGTAAGCGTAAGCTTATAGAAATCAGTCTTACGATGAAGGAAGCATCAGGTCAATTACAGACGGTTATGGGGAAAATCGAGCATTATGGTGCTTCAATCCTTAATATTACGGCAGATTCCAATCAGAAGGACGAGGAGGAATCCTTGCTCCATCTCAAATTGAAAATAAAAGTTGAAAAATTCAAAAAAATCCCTCACTTACTGGATGATCTTAGAGTCATCGTTGGGGTATCCCAAGTTATCTATCAGATTTCGGACGGTAAAGCTCAAAGAAAAGATAAAGAGAACACTTCGGAAGCAAACGCTCAGTAAGATGCGAAGATATATAGGGTCAGGTGGATGTCATGATGGATCGGGAAGTACGGGCTACCCCGCTCGCTGTTCGCATTATTCCTAATGTTGATGCTCTAATGGCAGCCCAATTGCAGGTTAAGCCGCATATTCGTAGCTTAGGCATTCTAACCTCCACGATCGATGATGTTGGGTATACCGCTCTGGACGAGGCAACGAAGAGGGCGGATGTGGAGGTTGTCTACGCTAAGTCATTTTATGCAGGCTCAGCGCATGCTTCCGGACCGCTTTCAGGAGAGTTTATCGGAATCTTAGGCGGACAGAATCCGGAGGAGGTCAAGAGCGGGCTGGATGCGGCAGTAGATGTCATGAAGCATTCAGCTTGCTTTTATTCCTTAAATGCTGACAACAGCCACGTCTATTACGCTCATGTGATATCGAGAACCGGAACTTATCTGTCGGAATTAGCGGGTATTCCCGCGGGAGAGCCCTTGGCTTATTTAATCGCACCACCAGCAGAGGCCATTGTTGGTTTAGATCAGGCACTGAAGGCGGCCAATGTAACCCTTTGTCGTTTTTTTGGGCCTCCATCTGAGACAAACTTCGCAGGTGCACTATTGACAGGTAGCCAATCGGATTGCACAGCTGCAGCAGAGGCGTTCGCACAGGGCGTGAAAAGTGTGGCGCTTAAACCGGTTGATTTCTAACGGGAGGATACATACATGGTGAATGGTCAAGCACTTGGAATGATCGAAACGTTAGGCCTCACGGCATTGATCGCTGCTGCAGATGCGGCAGCTAAGACAGCAGATGTGCGGATCTATTCCTATGAAAAAGCTGATGCAGGAATTATGACCGTGTATATTTACGGTGATATTTCCTCCGTGCAAGAAGCTGTTCGTGTCGGCAAGGAAACCGCAAAATCGATGGGCAAGCTGCTACATTACAGTGTTATTCCTAGTCCTGGCTTCGATTTCTCACAATGGATTCGACGGAAGAAGGGGTTACCCGTAAGCAAAGAGGAAGATAGGGACGAGATTAGCCTACTCCAGCTTAGTGTAACGGAATTGCGGAAGCGAGTTCGAAGCCTGCAGAATCCACGTTACTCGAGCACCAAAATTAGCAAAGCCGATAAAGGTACGCTAGTGGCTTGGCTTATCGGAACTTCGATACAGGAGGAGTGAAGAGGTTGTCTATCGAGGATAAGGATCTGAGATCTATTCAAGAAGCTAGAGAATGGCTTCGGAAGGCAAAGGCGGCGCAAAAAGTACTCGAAACGTTATCGCAAAGTCGCATTGATGAAATCGTCAAAGCGATGGCAGAAGCTGGTGAACGTGAAGCAGAACGACTTGGCCGCATGGCGGTTGAGGAAACTGGCTTCGGGAAGCCGGAAGACAAAAAAACGAAAAATTTATTTGCGGCACGTCAAATCTATACAGCGATCAAGGACATGAAGACCGTTGGGATTATTCGCAAAGATGAGGTAAACAAGGTTTGGGAAATTGCTCAACCATTCGGAGTCATTTGTGGAATCATTCCTTCAACGAATCCTACGTCAACGACACTTTACAAATCTCTGATCTCTATGAAGACAAGGAATGCGATCGTATTCAGTCCACATCCTTCCGCGTTAGGCTGCACACTGGAGACTGCGCGAATTATGCGGGATGCGATCGAAAGGGCAGGCGGACCAAAGGATGCCGTTGCTTGCATGACGGAGCCGACGATGGAAGCGACCCAAGAGCTGATGAAATCGAAGCTCTCGGATTTGATTCTAGCAACCGGGGGTACCCCGATGGTTAGATCAGCCTATAGCTCTGGCAAGCCCGCCTATGGTGTTGGACCTGGAAATGTTCCTGTGTACATCCACAAAAGCGCTGATGTTAAAGCGGCTGTCCGTCGTATTATTCAAAGCAAGACATTCGATAACGGTACCATTTGCGCATCGGAGCAAGCTATAGTAACGGACTTGTCTATCAAGCCTCAGGTTATGGAGCAGATTCGCGTCAATGGCGGATATTTTCTTAACCCGGAGGAAAAAGCCAAGGTGGCTGCTGTCATTATGGTGAACGGAAGATTAAATCCGAACATCGTAGGCAGGTCTGCAAAAATTATCTCAGAGATGGCAGGCATCACCGTTCCTTCTGATACTCAAGTATTGATCGCCGAAGAAACGGAGATTGGGAAGACGGCTCCTTTTTCTGTCGAGAAGCTTTGCCCTATTCTTGCCTTGTACACTTGCGACAATTGGCGAGAAGGCTGCCAAATATGCACGAAGCTGTTGGAGAATGGAGGCTTAGGCCATTCCATTGGGATTCACAGCGAAGAGCTAGAGGTGATCGAAGCGTTCGGCTTGGAGAAACCCGCCTCAAGAATTATCGTGAATGCAGGTACGACCTTTGGGGCAATCGGGGCTGTGTCGGGGATTTTTCCTTCGCTAACTCTAGGCTGCGGATCGTATGGCCATAACATTACTTCAGATAATGTTGGTCCTATGAATCTGATTAATATTAAGAGAGTTGCCTTCGGTCTCCGTGAGATGGTATTGGAGGATAAGGAGCAGGAAGTCGCCCGGCAGGTGGAGAGTAAAATCCATTCAGACATTAGCCGTGATGAGGTTATGCAGATTGTTCGCAAAATCATAGAAGAAATGCAAGTTTCGTAGAGCAATTCATAACTTAATCCATAGGAGGAATTTCAAATGGCAGGAGAACACACAGCATTGGGCATGATCGAAACAAAAGGTTTAGTAGGAGCAATTGAGGCGGCAGACGCAATGGTTAAAGCAGCAAATGTTAAGCTGATTGGTAAGGAGCATGTAGGTGGAGGTATCGTCACGGTAATGGTACGCGGAGATGTTGGCGCTGTTAAAGCAGCTACGGATGCAGGAGCAGCAGCGGCAGAGAAAGTGGGCGAGCTGTTATCCGTTCACGTCATTCCAAGACCGCATTCTGATATTGAAGGCATTTTGCCGCAAGTTTAGGGGTAATCTGGGATGGCCTTCATTACGGAAGCGCAATTGCGAGCTTCACTTCATAAAGGAATACCGAATCCCTATCCGCTAACAAACAGTCATAAGCTAACGCCAGCGGCTAGGGATTTTCTGCACAGCCGGGGAATTAGAATCGAGAACCCGAAAACGTCAGCCATTGCATCTGAATCCTCCAGCAGCGCGGATATTCCTGTGGGTGTGTCGAATCGTCACATTCATTTGTCCGCTGAGCATGTGGAATTGTTATTTGGCTCAGGATACGAGTTAAATCCCTTAAAGGAACTATCGCAGAAGGGTCAATTCGCCGCGAAGGAAACGGTATCACTGGTTGGCCCTAAAGGGATGCTCAAGGATGTTAGAATACTCGGTCCTGCAAGAGGGGCAACGCAAGTGGAAATCAGCCGTACGGATGGATTTCAAATTGGAATCCATCCTCCATTGCGGCTGTCAGGTGATATTGCGGACACACCTGGGATTGCTTTGTATGGACCAAACGGCATCGTAGTTATCGAGCAAGGAGTCATTGTGGCTAAGGCTCATATTCATATGTCGCAGGAGGATGCTGTTGCCTTTCGAGTAGCGAACGGCGATCGGGTGCTTGTCCAATCGATGGGGCAACGCCCCCTTCTTTTTAAAGATGTCATCATTCGAGTTCATCCCCAATATTCGCTTGATTTTCATATTGACACGGATGAAGCCAACGCCGGTTTCATTCGTCAAGGTGACAAAGCGGTTATCGTAGGAAAATCTTCATAAAGGAATTGGAAAAGAGGGGATAACGTGGATGTTCGACAGCTTGTCCAAGATATTGCCAGGGAAATGCTGAGCTTGTCCGCAAAGCCCAAACCGCCAAAGCTATTGTTCATCTTCTGTGATAGCCGTGCGCATGAGGCGTACTCCGACCATTTCATTAGGTTAGATAATCATGGGATTGATTATGATCTTGTCTTCCTGGATGGAATAACGTCGGCTTGGATAGGGATGCATAAATTGGAATCTACCGCTTCGGGTGCTGGAAAGACGATCGCAGTCGATGAGTACGCACCTGCACCACTTGAGCTTCCCAAGGATTATGATGGCGTGGTCATTCCGGAAATTGATCTGGACAATGCCTCCAGAATTGCTTCCGGTTTGAAAGGGACGGTTAAATCGGAGATCGTGTTCGCGGCTTTATTGCTGAACAAGCCGGTGTGGATTGGCCAAGCTAGTCCGGGAGTTAAGCGAGCGGATCGTCAAACGCTTAAAGTACTGAATTTAACGAAAGGGTACACGAAGCTGTTCCTTAAATACATGGCTGAACTACAGGAGCTAGGAATCACTTTGGTATCTGATCTTGAGTTAACACAAGAGCCTATTCATTATTTCCAGCAGAAGAGTACAGCAGCATCGTTCCAGCCTAACCAGGATGTTGAGTCGCAACAGTTACCTAAACCCGATGTGGCTTTAATTACGGCGGACTGGGTGTCTGCTCACGAAGCTAAGCTTGGCGGCTCTCTTGAAGTCGGCCGCAACACAATCATTTCCCCTTTGGCCAAGGACTTATTACGGGACAGAGGAATTGTCCTTCAATACTCGGATAAAGGGTGATGGATATGCTTCTGGGTAAAGTGATCGGCAGTGTTTGGGCGACACAGAAGGAAGTCGGGATGGAAAATTTGAAGCTGATGATCGTTCAGCCCATCGACTGCGATGACAATGGGGTAGGAATACCTGTTGTTGCCGTCGACCGAATCGGAGCTGGAGTGGGGGAAAAGGTAATCGTGTCTAGAGGTAATCCTGCTCGCATGCTATTCCCACAAAAGGTTGTGCCGATCGATGCGATTATCGTCGGAATTGTCGATTCGCTAGAAGCCAGCTCGTTAGAAGTTGGAGAGCATTAAGGGGGCAAATATGGAGAAGCAAAGGGTAATACAGGAATACGTACCAGGTAAACAAGTCACCTTGTCTCACGTTATTGCCAATCCAGATCCCATTCTGTATGAGAAGCTTGGCATCGAGGAAGTTGGGGCCATTGGCATTATGACGCTTACACCTACGGAAACGGCGATTATTGCAGCAGATATCGCAACGAAAGCAGCTGTTGTAGGGATCGGATATTTGGATCGCTTTACCGGCTCTCTTGTCATTAGCGGTGAAGTTTCAGCCGTTGAGATGGCTGTTAGAGCTGTGAATACTTTTCTAAGTGAAAAATTGGACTTCACCCCTTCGTCCATTACGAGGTCCTAACATGAAACGCGCAATGGTCATCGGTCCGGTTGGAGCGGGTAAATCCTCTTTGATTCAAGCGCTGCTTCAAGAAGACAAGCCTGCTGTCAAAACTCAAAGTCTCGTATTTCGGAATTGGCTAATCGATACGCCGGGTGAATATTGTGAGAATCCTCTGCAATACCGGTTTTTGATCGCAACTTCATTCGACACGAAGCTGCTGCTGCTCGTGCAGGATGCGACCCGGAAACGTAATTATTTCCCACCTGGATTCTCTGGAGGGTTTCCTGTCCCCTCGTTGGGAATCATCACGAAGATCGACCATCCCGACGCAGATATGGACAAGGCACGGCGATTTTTACGACAAGCGATGCCGAAGGGCGATTGTTATGAAGTGTCATCAATGACGATGTCAGGAATAGACGAGCTTCGGGAGCTAATCGGAGGCTTGCTTCAGCCAAAAACAAATAGGTGATTACCGATGGATGAACAATGGATTACGAGCGTTGGCATAGACTTAGGGACGAGCACGATGAAATTGATCGTCAGTCGCCTTCGGCTTGCCCGCAAATCTAGCTCATTAGGCTTGCCAAGATATGAAATCGTCGAACGCCTGCTCCATTACGTAAGCGAAGTATGCTCCACACCCTTGCTTAGCGAGCAAGAAATCGATGTCGTTCACGTCTCCCGTTGGCTGCAAGAGGAGTATCGGAAGGCAGAGGTTACTCTATCCGATATTAAGAGCGGTGCGGTCATCATTACGGGTGAAACGGCAACGAAGCAAAATGCGAGACAAGTGTTACACTCGCTAGCCGATAAGGCAGGAGATTTTGTCGTCGCTACCGCGGGTGCAGATTTAGAGTCGCTGCTGTCAGGGAAAGGCTCAGGTGCGTCACAGCGATCCTTGCAAAGTCGTGGCGTCGTCTGCAATGTGGATATCGGTGGAGGAACCGCTAATGCCTCCTTCTTTCAACGGGGCCGCATGATTGCGACGGTAACCTTTCACGTTGGAGGTAAGCTCATTCGGCTGCGACCTAGTGGGGAAGTGGTTTACATTTCCGCTGCCATCCGACCTTGGCTTCTAGCTAACGGTTATCTGTTGGAGATCGGTCAAATGCTTTCCTTTGAATATACTCGAGAAATTGCCAAGCAATTAAATCGGAGCATGTTAGAGGTGCTCAGTGGAGATCAACAATCAAGTGGCCGACTATTAATCGTGAATGAGGCTCTTCCCGAAATGCCGCACATCGATGAGATGATGATTTCTGGTGGAGTTGGAAGCATGATCGATGTCGTTCAGCCTAAAAGCTTAGCGGAAATGGTCGTATATGACGATATCGGCCCTATTCTCGCTGGTACCTTGCGGGAGGAAGCCCACCCATTTACCTTTCGTCTTGTAAGACCGGAACACACCGCCAGGGCAACCGTTATCGGAGCGGGGATGCAAAGTACGGAAATTAGTGGAGCAACAATCCACCTGGCTTCGGGAGTACTTCCGATGAAAAATATACCTGTCATTAGGTTAGAAGACGATGACATCAAGAAAACGATAGAGTTTGGCCTGCAAGTATATGATCTAGATGCTTGTCCACCTTTTGCGTTATTTATTCCTTTGATGAAAGTCGTTACCTACGAGAACATACGTCGACTCTCAGAGTCTATCATGACGAATTATCGTCAGCTTGTTCCGCAATGTCGCACTTTAGTCGTAGTGTGTGAGAACGACATGGGCAAAGCGCTTGGACAGGCGTTGCAGCTTCGATCATCTGGTGAGATGACGATATTGTGTATTGATCAGCTTAAAGTGGATTTCGGCGATTATTTGGATTTAGGTGAGCCGATCCGGGATACAATGATTCCGGTTGTAGTTAAGACGCTAGCTTTTCAAAGCGGTTAGGAGAGGTGAAGTGTGAATCTTACGACGACCGTATTAGGAAAAACCTATCAATTTCGTAGCTTGAAGGAAGTATTGGCTAAAGCCAATGAAGAGAAATCAGGAGATCAACTGGCAGGTATAGCCGCTGAAAATGCCAAAGAACGTATGGCAGCTAAGTGGGTGTTGGCTGAAACTAAGCTATCCGATATTCGCGAAAATCCCCTTCTCCCACCCGAGATGGATGAAGTATCCCGGGTTATTGAAGAAGATATAAATGAAAAAATATATACGCAAATCCGAAACTGGTCAATTGCAGAGCTGCGGGAATATCTCCTAACTTCTACGACTGGGGCTGACCAGATAAAATGGCTCTCAAGGGGTTTAACTAGTGAAATGATCGCGGCTGTCTCCAAGGTGATGAGCAATCTTGATCTCATTCAAGCCGCATCGAAAATAGAAGTCATTACACACTGCAATATTTCCATTGGACAAAGAGGCGTACTGGCGGGAAGAGCCCAGCCTAATCATCCGGCGGATGACGTAACCGGCATTCAAGCCTCCTTGTATGAAGCGCTCAGTTATGGCATAGGTGATGCAGTTATTGGCATTAACCCGGTTATTGATACGACGGACAGTGTTAAAGCGATCATGAATATGACCAAGGAAGTCATGAACAAGTGGAGCATTCCAACGCAAAATTGTGTCTTGGCGCATATCTCGACCCAGATGCGTGCGATCAGGCAAGGTGGACAAGCGGATATGGTATTCCAGAGCCTTGCGGGAACACAAGCGGGTAATCATTCCTTCGGCATCGATCTTGCTTTATTAAACGAAGCGGATGCGTTAATCCGTAGCGAAGGGATGTCCGCAGGTCCGAACCTCTGGTACTTCGAAACCGGTCAAGGCTCGGAATTGTCAGGCGGAGCCCATTATGATATTGATCAAGTGACACTAGAAGCACGCTGCTACGGTCTAGCGAGAAGGTTTCGTCCTTTTATCGTCAATACGGTTGTGGGCTTTATCGGCCCGGAGTATTTGTACGATAGCAGACAGGTTACTCGCGCTGGCTTGGAAGATCACTTTATGGGGAAGCTTCACCAGCTCCCGATGGGCGTGGATGTATGCTATACGAATCATATGAAGGTCGACCAGAATGATATGGACAACCTGTCGGTATTACTTACATCAGCGGGTGTGAACTTCATTATAGGGGTTCCAATGGCGGATGATTGCATGTTGAATTATCAATCGACCAGCTTCCACGATATCGCCACTTTGAGAGAAACGCTTGGACGTAGGCCCGCACCGGCATTTGAAGGTTGGTTGGAAAAAATGGGGATCATGGCGAATGGAAAGCTGACTGGGGATGCTGGAGACCCGACCTTGTTTCAGTAGCGTGACAGAGTCCTCGAAGGGAGCGGATATCATGAAGTCTTATGATATACAGGAAATGACCGATATGATCATAAAACAATTGGAGCTGCGATTGAAAGGAATACCTGAGAAGGCCAAGCCTACAATTGATGAAGCTCGCATATCCGACGAAGCCTTCAATCCAACGAATCGGTTGGTGTCTTCCTTGTCGGAACGGAGTGAGCTAAATGTTCCTACTCCACGTTCTACGGAAATGCTACAAGAGCTCCGGGATGCGACTCCTGCACGAATCGGAGTATGGAGAACTGGGACAAGGCCACTCACGAAAGAGATGCTCCGATTCCGCTGCGACCATGCCAGCGCGGTGGATACCGTATATGGAGAGGTTCGGAGCGAATTGCTAGAGAAATATGAATTGTTCCAGATCGAAACGCAATATGAGAATACGGAAAACTACTTAAAGCGACCGGATATGGGTAGGCTCCTAACCGATGAAAGTGCGAAACGCATACTTAAGCATTGCAAGAAAGGTGCACAGGTGCAGATTGTTGTCTCGGATGGGCTAAGCGCTAATGCAGTGGAACATAATTTGGCGGATGTCTATCCGGCATTGCTGGATTCTTTGCAGGCGCTTGGGCTGAAAGCGGGGACACCCATATTTGTTAAAGGCGGACGTGTAGCTTCAATGGATCATATTGGAGAAGTTCTACAGCCGGATGTATTAGTCATGCTGATCGGAGAGCGTCCTGGACTCGTCTCCTCCTCCTCTATGAGTGCATATATGTGTTATCGACCGAGGAAAGGGATGCTGGAGTCGAATCGAACGGTACTCTCAAACATTCATCATGGCGGGACCCCACCTGTTGAAGCAGGTGCGCATATCGGCACAATTGTCCAAAAGATGCTAGAGCAAAAAACAAGCGGAGTTAAGCTGGTCATTTAATAGGAATAAAACGAAACCCATTCTGAAGATGCCTTTATGGCGCTTTGGGGTGGGTCTTTTGTTATAGTTAAAAACTATCATATAAATAGTATTTATGTATTTTACTTATAAGTAAACGGGATGATATAACTTATGTATCGAAAACGATATAGAGGAGATGATCGATAATGAACGATGCGAAGCAGGATCAGAAGGTTCATTGGGCGGCCAACACCTACGATGAGTCAATGAGTTTTGTTTCAAGCTTTGGAGAGGATGTTTTGTCTTGGCTAAATCCACAGGCAGGGGAAATTATTGTTGATTTTGGTTGTGGGACAGGAGACCTAGCCTCCGCTATTTCATCTCAGGGGTCAGAGGTAATTGGGGTGGATATTTCCCCGGAAATGGTCGAAAGAGCACGTCTTAAATACCCTCATCTGACTTTTCATCGTGCAGACGGAATGGGCTGGAAGGCTGATCGTGCCTATGATGCAGTATTTAGTAATGCCGCGCTTCATTGGATGAAGGATGCGGATGCTGCGGTTGATAGCATGACAGCGGGGCTCCGAAACGGTGGGAGATTGGTCGTGGAGTTCGGTGGGTATGGCAATGTGGCGACCATTATTGAAGCAGTGAGGGAGACATTACAAGCGAACGGTCGTGAGGATGCATTCGTTATGCCGTGGTATTTTCCGCAGGTAGGAGAGTATGCGTCATTGCTAGAGAAATATGGAATGGAGGTGCGGTTTGCGCAGCTCTTTGATCGACCGACCGTTCTGAACAATGGTGAAAATGGGATGAAGGATTGGCTAGAGATGTTTGGTACGGCAATGTTCCCAAAGACCGAACAATACGAGATGGGGCTATGGATAGAAGAGTCGACTCGTAGATTGAAAGACAAACTGTATGATCAAGGAGTCTGGACGGCAGATTATCGACGGTTAAGGGTGCTTGCAGTTAAGCGCTGATAGAAAAATAGCACAATCCGATAAAAATAACACCGTTTCGTTCATTGACTAAATGATAGATCTCAGGCAAAATAGGGGAATCTTGGTTAGTGGGGACGGTATATTACATCATGAAACTTCTTAAAAGCTGGTATGGGATCCTATTCCTAGCACTCCCATCCTTATTTGCATTTGCAACACAAACTCTTACCGGTACGATTAACTTAATTCTAGTAGGGGATCTTGGATTTTTAGTTATTGCTGTTGTTGGAGTTTCCAACATTATTATGTACAACGTATTTGCTATCTTTTCAGGGATAGGCCATACGGTCAATTACCTTGTCGCACAAAATTTCGGCGCCAAAGAAATGCGCAAAGGGATGCAGAGAACTTATCTGGCGCTTATCGTAAGTTTAGGAGTCGCTCTCATAATCGCTTTGGCTGGATGGCTAGCAAGTGGAGCTGTATTGAAGCTGACGGGCGGTTCAACTGAACTCGTTACGACCGGCGGAGAGTACTTGGAGCTGCGGTTCTATGCCATGTCCTTCGGGATTATCAGCTTTGTATTTCATGGTTTCTTCCGTGGTGTGGGGGATACTCGAACGTCGATGGTCGTGTCAATAATAGGGAATGTTCTTATCGTCGGACTGACCTATGGAATGACCTATGGTCATTGGGGCTTGCCGGATATGGGGCTTGTCGGCGCTGGATACGCCATATTAATTGGAGAAGCGATACAACTGTTACTCTGTCTATTCGTATTCTGGGGTCCGATGCATAAGCGCTACCAGACGAGAAGCATACCAAAGCCAGAATGGAGCGAGCTTAAGCTTATCTCTCAAGAGAGCGGAAAACTCGGAATGCAGGAATTTTCGATGAGCATTTCGATGTACATCTTTACGATATTCGTCTTGAAGCTAGGAGATATGGCTGCAGCCGCTAATGAAGTGGCACTAAGCGTTATGTCGTTCGGATTTATGCCTGCATTTGCATTCGGCTCGACGGCTACGATCTTAGTAGGTCAGGAAATTGGTCAGGGACGACCGAAGCTGGCCAAATCAGCAGGGACGAACACAGCTATACTGGGAACAATATTCTTGCTCCTTCTTGGAACTGCTGAATTGATCTGGGCAGTGCCCATCGCTCGATTGTATAGTGATGATCCAGGGGTCTATGAGCTAGCAGCTCATTTGATTACCGTGTCGGCCTATTTACAAATTTTTGATGGGTTCTATAATTTCTATGCGGGTGGTTTAAGAGGAATTGGGGATACGACATTCCTAATGCGAGCCTCGTTTGTGCTTAGTCTCTTCATGTTTGTTCCGCTCACTTACCTATTCGTCATGGTGTTTGAATGGGGTAGCATGGGTGCGTGGCTTGCGTTATATTCGTTCCTTGTTGCCCTTGGCTTGGCCGTCATGATTCGTTATTATCGAACAGACTTCAATTCTGTCCGGTTGAAGGTAGCTCATGGTTAAGGTGTTTCACGAGTAATAATAAAGGTCGTTCTCCACGTGGAGAACGACCTTTATTTAATAGCTGTCGTACCAATCAATAGTTATCCGTTTACGATTTCTCCACCATTCACATGTAGAACTTGTCCGGCCATATAGGAGGAGTCCTCGCTAGCTAAGTACACATATGCAGGAGCGAGCTCATCGGGTTGACCTGCTCGTTTCATAGGAGTATCTGCCCCGAATTTGGCGACCTGCTGTGCGTCGAAGGTTGACGGGATTAGGGGGGTCCAGATTGGACCGGGAGCCACGGCATTTACGCGAATGCCTTGACCGATGACATTCATCGCCAAAGAGCGGGTGAACGATACGATTGCTCCTTTGGTAGAAGAGTAATCAAGTAAGGTTGGGCTTCCACGGTAAGCGGTAATGGATGCGGTATTAATAATGGTTGCACCGGGTTTTAGTTGAGGCATGGCAGCCTGGGTGAGATAGAACATACCAAATACATTCGTACGGAATGTTCTTTCTAGCTGTTCAGGTGTAATTTGTTCCAACTTATCCTGAGGGTGCTGTTCAGCGGCGTTATTGACAACAATATCGAGTCTTCCTAAATCGCTAATCGTTTGATTGACGGCTTGCATACAGAATGCGTGATTACCGATATCACCTCTAATTAATAAGCAACGACGACCTTCTGCTTCAATTTGCTTTTTCGTTTCTTCCGCATCGACATCCTCGTTCAAGTAAATGACAGCAACGTCTGCGCCTTCCTTGGCATAGATGATCGATACCGATCGTCCGATACCACTATCGCCTCCGCTTACGATAGCGACCTTGCCCATTAACTTCCCGGCTGGACGATATAAGGGAGATTCGGACTCCGGGAGGGGATTCATGTTCTGCTCAATGCCCGGCTGCTGATTCTGGTGCTGCGGCGGAAAGGAAGTAGGCCTTTGTGGTGTTTGTGAATTTGTCATGCTTGTAGGTTTAACCAAACTCCCTTGCTTTACGCATGGAAGTGATGTTGATACGTGATCCTATTTTTTGCCCATAACTTAATAAAAGCATTATTCATAAAAACTCGGTTCTTGACGATATATGTCATAAATATAAATGTGGAGAGTGGCTTGGGTGAGAAAAAGAATGAAATGGTCTCTTTCAATCAAATTTATAACAATGGTTGTTGTATTTCTTATCGTTGTATTCGCGATAATGGTGCAATTGAATCTCAATAACCTCAAAAAGGTTAGTGTTAGTAAAGGGGAATTTGAGGCAAAGAACGCTGGGCAAGAATATGGCTTGTCATTCAGAAAAACTCTGGTCGGACTTCAACATGAGCTCCAAATGCTTTCCCTTGTCATGAATAATACCCGAGAGACATCTTCTTCATCTCGAGAGGAGGTTGTTCTTCTGCTGAAAAAAATGTTGGAGGTTCATCCAGAATTGCTGGGAACATATACGATATGGGAGCCGAATGCATTCGATGGTAAAGATGCGGATTATGTAAACAAAACGCCTTACAATGATGAAACGGGTCGGTTAATTCCTTATGTGGTTCGAAATGGAGATCAAATTGTTGTGGAGTCGATCAAGAACTATGAAACCCCGGGGGACGGAGACTTTTACCTACTACCTAAGAAAAATAAGAAAGTTACGTTAATGGAGCCTTATTCCTATGATATCGATGGGAAATCCGTTCAAATGACTTCTCTAATTGTCCCTATTCTTGATAAGGAGGATCGTTTTCTTGGTATGGTGGGGGTAGACTTTACGTTGGACTCCTTGCAGGAATCAGCGAAGGAGTATAAGCCGCTTGGTGGGTATGTCACTATCATTTCGGGTCAAGGCAATTATGTAGCGAATCCTGTTCATCCAAACCTAATCTCAAAGCCATATGGAGACCAAGAGGATAAAAAGGAACTATTCACGAAAGTGGTTGCTGGAGAAACGACACAAGGCTATACGAAAGATCTATCGGGAGAAACTGCGCTGAGTATGTTCTTACCTATTCATCTGGATGGCAGTGACGACGTCATCTATGCTGAAACAGTTATTTCTGAGAATAAAATTCTAGAATCTTATTATAAGAATAGAACAACAACTCAACTGATTAGTATTATTTCGTTGATCGTGCTCAGTCTAGTGCTTGCGATATCGATACGGCGATTAATCATTCGACATTTACACACGTTCGTTAGAACAGTAAAAGTCATGGCAGAAGGAGATTTGACTCAAAAAGTTGAGATCCGTAGTAGGGATGAATTCGGGCAGCTTGCGGGAGATTTTAATCATATGACGGGTGAACTGCGGGGCATGTTCCATCTCGTTCAAGATCTCTCCATGTCGGTAGGGGCGACCTCAGAGCAACTGACGGCTAGCGCCGAACAAACCAGCCTAGCATCCGAGACGATTGCTCGTTCAATTGAGCAGGTGGCAGCAGGCTCAGAAACACAAAACCGTTATGCGAGAGAAACAGCGACAGCAATGACTGAAATGTCCGCTGGTATACAGAGAATTGCGGATTCGTCTTCTGCGGTATCCGCATCCACGCAGGAGGTACAATCGCAAACTGAGCTTGGTAATTCGCGGTTACGCGAGGCAGGGGAGCAAATGGCACGGGTCAGGAATACGGTCACTGAAGCTGAACAGGTCATGGAGCGATTAGGCGAGCGCTCTAAAGAAATCGGTGGCATTGTAAGTTTGATTTCTCAAATTAGCTACCAAACCAACCTGTTGGCTTTGAACGCAGCGATTGAGGCTGCAAGGGCAGGGGAGCACGGTCGTGGCTTCGTCATTGTCGCGGCCGAAGTACGTAAGCTCGCGGATCAGACCTTTAAGGCTACGGAACAGATCAGTGGATTAATCCAGACGGTTCAGGATGAAACGGCTAACGCTACAAAAATGATGAAGTTAGGAACATTAGAGGTAAGAGAGGGTGAGCAGCACGTTATCGAATGCTCGACTTTGTTCCAAGCTGTGGCGAATGAAATGCTACGAGTTAGCGATCAGATTCAAGAGGTGTCTGCGACTTCGGAGCAAATGAACGCCAGCTCAGAGCAAGTGAATGCTTCGGTAGTGGAACTATCCCGCCTTGCTGGAGAAGCTTCAGACAGTTCGCAAAACGTTGCATCAGCATCCCAAGAACAGCTAGCCTCAATGGAGGAAGTGGCGTCATCCTCCATTGCGCTTAGTAACATGGTGCAAGAGCTGTTGGAGAAGCTATCTCGCTTCAAAATCTAATTGGAAAGGGCAGCCCGCGAACATTTCGGGCTGCCTTCTTTTTTGTCTACATCCTCACACGTTTTTGCGAGTCGTTTTTTTACCATCGCAGGTGAACAGTATCTTTTTGTCATCGGAGAAGGTCTCGAGATGTACCTGTTTTCCCCACAATTGAACCAAGTAAGGGAGCGTGCGCTCGACATACTTCGTATCAAGCTCAGTTCCCTCGTACTGATGCGTAATATACAGCTCTCCGTTACGTTGATAGTCTCCGTCCGTTACTTCTAAATAAGGGAATCCACCGTTGACTCGAGAATACACAAGCTGATCCCGGATGTGCTCCCAACCTTTATCGGTTATTTTCCACTCCTGACCCTTCTTCTCAAAAATATAAAGATCCAGCTCATCCGTTAGCTCTTTAGTTAAGTAATTACGTAGAAATGAAGGATCAGATTCGAGCTCCCGTACCTCAAAAATCTTCTCTCTCCCGAATCTCTTCTCAATGTCCTCGAAAATCTTGAGTCCAAGATAGTAAGGATTGAGGGAATGACGTGAGGGCTGAACGACAGAGGAATTGAGCTTCGCATATTCGATTGTTTCTTCACTCGTAAGCGGCAACTCGCGCATGATCCTCTGATGCCAATACGAAGCCCAGCCTTCGTTGAGCTAAGGTGCTTTTTATTTTGTGAATGGTTAAGGTGGAAATCATTGACTTTGCCATTTGCGAGATAGTAGAATGATAAATGAGGAAATAGACCCAGACCTTTCCTTCTGAAGAAGGATAGAACTGTGTCTTGATATGCAGTAGAAAGGAGAATCCTCTTAAACAGGAAAATTAACTGCGTTACTAATACTGAATTGCTTTTGTATGACTTTGACACTTATACATATTCGGTCATTAGTATGATATTCCTGCAAGCCATTCAAAAAAATTTTTGAACGATTTGTGAACAGAGGTTCACAAGAGGGGGTACCATGCTGCTAATAGAAAAGAATAATTCACAGTTAGACGATTTATTGCAACGAATAGGCTATAAATTGCAAATCAGCAAAACCCAGAGAGAGCTTGCTGAGGGACGATATAACGCTGTTGCAAAATGGTTGACGAAAGATGATGCATTGTTCCAAGAGAATGACATAGACGTTTACTCGCAAGGATCATTACGAATTGGTACAACTGTAAAACCGCTAAAACAACAAGAGTACGATCTAGATATTGTTTTTGAAATTAATGATCGGTGGCATGAGAAAAATCCATTAGATTTACTTGATTCCATTGAAGATAGATTGCGTGATAACGATGTCTACAAGTCGATGGTTGAACGGAAAAACCGTTGCATCCGTTTGAATTACGCAAATGAATTTCATATGGATATTCTTCCCGCACATCCTACTGATTCTAGCAACAGCACTTGTATTAAGGTGCCTGATCGTAAAGTGGAGGATTGGAAGGACAGTAATCCAAAGGGGTATGCCAATTGGTTTGATGCACGTTCGCATCAGTATTATACCCTTCTCGAAAAGAGTGCAAACATTGATCCTTTACCTGAAGATGAGTCAATCGAACGAAAGCCCCCATTGAAGAGGGCAGTACAGCTTATGAAACGCTTTCGAGACGTTTATTTTGAGCAGAATTCTGAGGAAGCACCAATTAGTATTGTGCTTACAACATTGGCAGGACAGTGCTACAGAGGACAGGCTTCTGTAGCTGAAGCATTATCATCTATACTTCAAGATATTATCGAACTAATACCACAAGATGGGAGTCGACTTGTTGTTTTAAACCCATCTAATCTCCATGAAGATCTAAGTGAGCGTTGGATCGAGAATAAAAAGCTATACCAATCATTTGTTACATTTATTAAAGATTTTAATGCACATTGGTCTCATCTCTTGAACCTTCATGGAATCCATAAGATATCAGAGGAACTTAAAAAGATGTTTGGCGAGAACATCATTACAGAATCGCTCAAGGAGCAAACCGATTTTTATGAGCAACTTCGAAACCAAAAGCGTTTATCAGTGGTAGGAAGTACAGGGCTATTGACGGTTGCGGCTACTTCGAAATCAATCCCACTAAGGGAAAACACCTTTTATGGGGACTAACAGAGGTATTTGGGCGAAAAGAAAACCAATACCGATTTCACAGCAAATCCAAACTATGAAACGACATTTCCCGCTTTTTGATGTGCAGTGGAGTAAAGGAGTAGTGGTTTGGACAGGTGTTCTGCAACCTAGTGAGCTATCAGATAGTTACGTCGTAAATATTCGATATTCTTTGATGATCCGGCAACCAGAAGTATGGGTTGATTCACCAAAGCTTGTCAAAAGAAATGGTGCTGAAAGTATTCCTCATACCTATGCAAGGGACAGGCTATGCCTGTTCCGCCCACGCAAAAGAGAATGGACGAAATACATGTTCATTGCCGTGACTATTGTTCCTTGGATATCACTTTGGCTACTCCATTATGAATACTGGCTCGCGACTGGTGAATGGCGGGGCGGAGGCGAACACCCAGGCAAGAATAATAAAGGGGGCAGAGTGGGTGTACAAGATATTAGCTATTGATGGTGGAGGAATAAAGGGAGTTTTCCCCGCTGCTTTTTTAGCTTCGATTGAAGAAGATATAGGAGACAAGGTAAGTAATTACTTTGATTTGATAGTGGGGACATCTACTGGTGGAATTATTGCATTAGCACTTGGGTTGGGTATGTCCTCTAAGGAGATCCTTAGTTTCTACGAGCAATCAGGTCCAAAGATTTTTAAAGGAAATCGTTTTTTTCGTGTACTGAGACAAATTGGTTTTTCCAAGTACAGTCAGAAACCTCTTCGGGAAGCTCTTTGTTTGTACTTTAAAGACAAGCAGTTAGGAGATTGCCAAACTCGTGTTGTTGTTCCTTCGCTAAATCTGGAGACTGGAGAAGTACATGTGTTCAAGACGGCGCATCACGAGAGGTTTAAAAGGGATTATAAAGAAAAAGTTGTGGATGTTGCACTATCCACTTCAGCTGCTCCAACATTCTTCCCAACACAACGCTCTTCAGTAGGCACTCCTTTAGTTGACGGAGGTCTTTGGGCTAATAACCCAGTTGGAACAGCAGTTGTTGAAGCACTTGGTATTCTTAATTGGAATCCAGGTGAGTTTGATGTTTTGAGTATTGGTTGTACAGCCGAGCCAATGTCGATCAAGTGGGGGCGTAAATTCCCATTAGGCATGGGTTATTGGGCTAAAAAATCAGTTGAAGCTTTTATGAAAGCTCAATCCTCGCAATCTTTAGGAACAGCTAAACTTCTTGCGGGGCATTCACACATCTATAGATTTGATCCTTCTGTAGAAGCGAAGAGATTTAGTTTAGATGGGATAAATGAAATTCAATCATTAAGAGGACTTGGGATATCGGAGGCTAGGAAGGCGTTACCTGTTATCGAATCAATTTTCTTTAAAAGTATAGCTGCACCCTTTGAACCATTTTATAAACTATATTAGACAAAGACATCTGAGGAGGGGTGATCTTGGAGCCCCTCTCTATTATTTCATCTACTGTTATACGAAAATTCAATGTTTTAACCAATTATCGAGTGGGATCATACATTCGTAAAAGAGAGGAATATGTCAATGACTCAAGAACTTCAATTTAAGTATAATTCACTTCTAGAAGAGGTGGCATCCGGATTAGATATATCACCTAGCAAATACAAACAAGCTGTTGATCGTTATAAAAAAGTAAGCATGTGGATATCAGCAGGAGAATATGAAGGCTTAGGAGGTGAGATTCATTGCTATGCACAAGGTTCTTTTCGTCTCGGAACCGTTGTTCGTCCAATTCGTGGGGGCGAAGAATCCGGATATGACATAGATCTTGTGTGTGAATTTCCCATAATAGAGGATGGGATCACACCCGAAGCACTTAAAATTTTAATTGGCAACAGACTCGCTGAAAATAAAGAGTATCAAGAAATGCTCGATGAAGAAGGTAGACGCTGTTGGACACTTTTGTACTCAGAGCAAGACGGAATTGGCTTTCACTTAGATATTCTTCCTGCAATTCCTGGGGACCCTGATTACGTTAGTGTAGAAGTGGGGTTTACCCAAAAAGCAATTAAAATTACTCATAAGAATAAAGATGAAAGTTATGAATGGTCTCAAAGTAATCCGAGCGGTTATGCGGATTGGTTTGAAGCCATAAATAAGCCAACATTGGATCTTATTAAAGCACTTCATCAAAAGCGTATTTTTGAAAACAACAAAGGTTTATTCGCTCGGATTGACGATGTTCCAGAAGTGTTAATTAAAACACCTCTTCAAAAAGTAATTCAAATTCTAAAGCGCCACCGTGATCTTCGCTTTATGAATCAAGAATTTGAAGACGATAAGCCCATCTCGATGATAATCACAACGTTGGCAGCGCGACTTTATCAGAATGAAGCGGATGTTTTTGTCGCTTTGAACAATATCGTTGATCAGCTTGATAACCTTGCTTTACTTCTTAATCCAGAATTCGTGTTGTCCAAAAGCCTTCAAGATTTAGAACTTATTAAGCGAAATTCAGACGGTACTTGGATAATCTCGAACCCAGTTAATCCGAATGAAAATTTCGCTGATCGTTGGCATGAAAATAAAAGTAGCAAGGCGAGAGCATTTTTTCAATGGGTTAAATGGGTCAAGGAAGATCTAATCCAGATCTTAAATAGTAATGACATTAACGAACTAAGTAAGTCCCTTAAAACTTCACTTGGGGAGCAAATGGTAAATAAGGCTTTGAAATCTCTGCAACTCAGAGCGGCTTCTTTATCAACTGTAGTTGCATCAGTGCCGCCACGCATAGAAATTTCAAATCCTAATAAACCGTGGGGATTTGAATGATTACAAATGAAGCAATTGTAAATGAGTATAAGGAACTAAGCCGCGTTCACCAAGAATTAAAACTTTATTCTGGGCATGAGGGTATCTGTATAAAAGGATGTCTTCATTTTGAGGCAGTCTCTTCAGGTCATGAGCAAATAACGGATAAGTTTCTTATTGAAGTATTTGTCCTCAATGATTACCCTAATTCTCTTCCAGTAGCCAAGGAGGTAGGTGGGCGAATACAGAACTCATTTCATACAAATTCTGATGGTTCACTTTGCTTAGCGGCTCCTTTGGCAATGAAAATGACCTTCTTGGAAAATCCCACACTTCTAGGGTATATAAATCATCTCGTGATACCTTTCTTATATTCATACTCTTACCAAGAGAAATTTGGAACATTACCTTTCGGGGAACTAGAACACGGAGGCGCTGGGCTTTTAACATACTATAAGGAATTGTTACATGTTGAATCGGATATGGCTACTCTTAAGTTTCTCCTTATATTAGCCAAAGGTAGCTTCCGTGGGCATGTAACTTGTCCATGTGGAAGTGGAAAGCGAACTCGCAATTGTCACGGAGACCAACTTATTCGATTACAATCTGTTCAGACAGTAAACCAGTTTAGAGCGGAGCTAGAGAGTTGTATTCAGGTGCTAAAATCACGACAAGGTGGGAGATGAAATATGTCTGAATCTGATGTTCCACAGCCTATCAGATACATGTTATGGGGGAAAGCGGCAGGTAGATGCCAGTATAGAGGATGCAACAGACCACTCTTTTTGGATGTACATACACAAGCCGAGTTCAATCAAGCTTATATAGCCCATATTATTGCAGATCGTCCCAATGGACCAAGAGGGGATGAAACGCTTTCTCCATTGCTCGGAACTGATATTAGCAATCTCATGCTTTTATGTGACTCACATCATCGGTTAATCGATAGAGCTGATGTCGAGGGACATCCTGCTGAGCTACTACAGGAAATGAAGAGTCAGCATGAAGAGCGAATCGAAATGGTGACGGGCATAATAGATAACATGAATAGCCATGTATTACATTACGGCTCGAATATTGGTGACCGACAATATCCCGTACGTTGGGAACTAACAGTACCAGCGCTTCTACCATTCCGTTATCCTGTTACTCATTCAGCCATTGAACTAAGTTGGAAGAACAGCACGTTCTACGATAATGAGGAGATTTTTTGGAGAATGGAGTTAACAAATTTAAGACGGCAAATTGATATTAAAATTAAGCCCCTCTTCATGACTGGAGAACTTCGTCATCTATCAGTGTTTGCTATTGCACCTCAACCTTTACTGATTGCTTTAGGGACGATGCTTACGGACCTGTGTCCAGCTGATGTTTTTCAACTTCAACGAGAACCGGTTCAGGATTGGAAATGGGATCAATATCAGGATAATTTCGAGCTTATCGTAATGGAACCAATTGAGAAACACCAGACTGTTGCACTTAATTTTTCACTTAGCGCCACCATTGCTCCAGATCGCATAACACGGGTTTTAGGGGACCAAACATCAATTTGGACCGTAACCATTCCTGAGCCGCACAATGACTTTATGAAAAGCAAAGAGCAGCTTATGATGTTCAGGATGTTTATGCGTAAGTTATTGAATAAAATAAAACATCAACATGGAGATGATACTTCAATACATGTGTTTCCTGCTATGCCTGTATCGACGGCAATTGAGCTAGGTAGAGTATGGATGCCAAAAGCTGATCTACCAATGTATATATATGATGAGAACCGATCTCTTGGTGGTTTTATTCGTGCTTTGGAGATTAATAATGGAATGAATCAGACTTTGTCTCCGTTATAGCTATTATTGATTTATGTTTGCAACTAATGGATGAGGACTCAGAGAACCGCCTATGGCGGTTCTTGATTGTTTTTTCGAATATCCCCTGTGGGAACCTGTTCGTTCCCATTATTTCTTCAGAGTACCCTTGTCTAACTCCTAAATACCGAGATTCAATTCGTTAATTGTTAAAACCACCCCAATAACCGAGAAACGTTTACCATCCTAAAATCCTGTCCATACTGGTAAATATGGAAACTGGACAAACCCCAGTGGACAAGCACTTTCTGGGCGCTTTGTCTCGGCAGCCGGGTAGGCTGCCGATCGGGTGCCTATCTCGTTACCGAGATTTTGGCACCCGCGGACGAAAAGCTAACCCAATAACCGAGATCTTGTCCGATTTCAGTCGATAAAACCAAGATAACTAAAAAACCGTCCGTCTCAGTTAGGACGGTCGGTTAACAGATAGTCGTTCTGACTAAGCTGCTTCTGGTTTTGATGGCGATATTTCCAGAAGTCACTACTTTTTTACTATCAATGGTCGTTGGAGTGATTTCAGCTTGCTGAACCAGATAAGTGATCATCTTACGAATGTCGTGGTCATTGTCGTTACTATTGATGATGCTCATAGATTTGATATTACGATTGATTTCTGTCTCATTTCCCTCAATCAGTTCGAGATACTGAGCGCTCTTGTCTAACCTATTAAGTTCGGTTTTGAATTTTTTGATCCGGCTGGACAGGTGTTGCTTCTGTAGCGTAAGGATCTCAACCATTTTGGTGTTATCGTCGATGGTTTCAAGATCTTTCACTAAAGATGCGAGGCGTTTGGATTGCTCTTCTGCTACTTGTAGTTGATGTTCTGCTCCATCTAACTCGGCTTTGGTCTTATTCAACCGTTCAGCAACGAGTTGACGCTCTTTCAATAGCTCTTCATAAACAAGCAAGCTAACTGTATCCAGGTTTTGCGATTTTAAGTCATTCAATACGGCATCAATGATGACATGCACCCGATCTGACTCGATTTTATAATTGCAAACAGAGCAGCAGTACCATTTCTTCCCGTAAAATCGGCTTCGTTTCTTATCAAATGTGCTTTGGTCCTTACAAATCAATATACCTTTACAAACTGAGCAAAAAAGTAGATTGCTTAGAAAGAAGCTTGTTTTGTACATTTTTGGATTTAATTCGCCAGTCTTTCTCTTCTCATAGATCACCCAGGTTTCTTTCCATTCATCTAAGCTCATGATGGGATCTATTAAATCACTTTTTACCATCATCCAGTTATCGATTGGAGTTATTGAGTTTCTAGAGCCTGCGGGCTTGCGATGATGAGCAATGTAGCCAGCGTAAAATGGGTTCGTAATGATCCACCGCACAGCTGTTTTATTCGTTGGCTTGCCAGTTTCATTGCTTATCAAATGTGCAATGGATTGAAAGCCTTCTCGGTTGCGATACAACTCGTACACACGTTGTACAATCGATAATTCTTCTTCACATTGAGAGAAGGTCTTGGTTTCTTTATCGTAACGATAACCAAATGGAGCTTTTCCGCCTGTCCATTTACCTTGTTTTGCAATACTTCTGGCGGTGTCACGGGTACGAGTTCGGGTGTTATCGACTTCAAATTTGGAGGTTCCATCTTTAATTAGATCAACAATAAAATCTCCAGAGTCATATAAGCTCTCTGAGCTACTGATCACAACGGGGACGTTGCATCCGGTTAAGGTCATTCTAATCTTCTGATGCTCCACAGGACTTCGAGCGAGTCGGTCATGGTGATTAATCAATACGAAATCAAACTTGCCATCAATAGCATCCTTCAGAAGAAGCGAAATCCCTTTTCGGTCTTCTAAATGCTTTTTTCTTGCGGATACTCCAGCATCTACGTATTCACAAGTAATCGTGCATTCATATTTCTTGGCAAATTCATACGCCATAGACCGCTGTGTATCCATTGTTTGCTTATCCGTAGAATGGCGCCCATAGAAAGCTCCTCTCATTCCAGACCGTATGAGATTAGCTAACGGCAACATGCCTGATCACCGACTTTCCTTTAAATGGATCCCGAAATTGAATACAAATTGAGGGGGTATCAAGTTCGATACGATGCACGATGTCTCGAATGAACAGTTCTCGCTCTCTGTTATTGTAAGAGAGAACTTCGGTTATCAGATCAACCGATTGTTGAAGCCGCTTCATTAGATGGAATTGTTCCTGCAATTTTCCGAGCTCCACCGGATAATGCTTCTGCAATAGTTCTTCCCGATGAATGCAATTGAGCAAGTAGAATAGCTCATCCTGTAAATTTGATGAGGGGGACTGCAGCCATATTGCGGTATCTTCATAGAGTTTCTGTTTGTATAACTTAATTGCCTCTTGGCTCTCCGCAATGGAGTTTTGGTAGAACTGAATCATGTTTCCGTGGGTTAACTGGTACACAATAGGGAAGTATGTCTGAAACTGCTCAGTAAGAAATTGTGCACACTCCTCCAAAATAATTTCTTCCAGCAGATCAGGAGCAAGGCAGATATAATTATGCTTTTTACAGGTGTAGTATCTCCTTGTGTATAAATCCGTTTTTTCTTTGCCAAACATGGCATTGCCGCATTTCTTGCAAAATATCAGACCGTCAAGCATCATAGGTGCTCGATTGGTGTTTCGTAAGCGGGATTGCTTAAGACTGTGCATACGTTCTTGTGCCTTGTTCCAGGTAATCTCATCAATGATTACAAGGTTTTCATTTTCAATCTCTACATACTCACCAAACTCCTCAATTTTTCGAATTCCCTTATAGATGGTGTTTCCAATCAAGCTTTGGATTCGGTTATAGTCCCATTTGGCAGGAAACCAAGTATGCTGTTGGATATCTCGAATAAAAATCGAGAATGTTTCGCATTTGGTCTCTATCATCGCATCAAAGAGCTTTCTGATGATCTCCGCCTGAGGAGGATCCACCTGATATCTCTTGTCCTTGTTGACTACATAGCCAAAGGCAACCCGACCTTGTGCATGCTTTCCTTGTTTTGTCATCGTATATTTCGTTTCTTTGATGCGTTGGACGATTTGGTTGGCTTCACGCTGATTGAAACCTGCTATGATCAGCTCGAAGAATTCTCCGGCTGGCGAGTATTGGATAGGGATTTCATTATCGGCGGTGAATACTACCGTGATTTTCTTGGAACGAAGCAACTCGAATATCTCCATAGATTGCACAACATTTCTGGCAAATCTATCTCGCTTATACACATATATCGTTGAGACTAGATCGTTTTCGATGTCTTGAACAAGACGAATTAGCCCCGGACGTTCGTGAATTTCTGTTTTTCTTGCTGATACAGCTTCATCCATATACAAGTCGTCGAATAAGATCCCTTTTGCTTTGACTTTCTCCAGAGCAAGAGCCTTTTGCATATCAATAGAATGCTCTTGCGACTTAATGGATGATCGAGCATACAATACAGTCTTCATGGGGCTACTCACTCCTCTCTATGGCTATTGTCTGCATGATCGGCAATAAGCTGTTTCTTCAGTAGTTTGACGTAAAGCTCCATCCATTTGCGTGCGGCAAGTGGATCGTGTATTTGGCTAATGGACGATACTTGCAGTTCGGTGGTACGTGTCTTTTTACGGTTAATGGTGTTATTCCTCCTAAGGTGGTGATGAAGATGATGAGCAATTTCGGTCAACAGCTGCGGCAGATCCGACAGCAAAAAAGGTTTGGGCTGAATGAATTCGCTAAAGAGCTTGGAGTGTCACCCGCGTACTTAAGCAATCTAGAAACGGGGAAAACACAGACTATTCAGTTAGGAGTATTGAGCAAGCTGCAGCAGCAATTACATATGAACATAGACGAAAATGTTCCTGAAAATGATCATGTTGTGTGGCGTACAGAGCGAGTAAGCGAATTGCTGTTAGACTTGCACCGTTGTAATCCGTCTGCGGCGGATTACTTGATGACGATGGTAGAGCAAGGTGTAGAGCTATTCGCAGTCGCATCATCAGACATTCATTAAGGTTTCCTAAATAGTGGAAATGTATTCATGTTAATAAATGACCGTTTATTATCCTGAATAAGCAGACGACGATGTGGAAAGCCTAACACCTGTACAAGGAGTTAGGCTTTTGACGTGCAGTCTGTAAGTTCTGAGAAGGTATCATCTTGAGCCATCGTTATTTGGAAACCTGAATGGTTATCTCTGCCGAGCTTCTGCTGCAACCAAATATCTGCCGCTGCACTTTTTAGACGGATTTCAAAATCGTTGAGGCGACTCAATACAAGCTCAGAGAATGAGTGCTGTTTCAGGTCGGACAATGATGAGAAACTATTCTGTTCGTCACGGTGTTCGATTGTAAATCGGACTTTGAGTTGTCCCATAACATCACCTCGAACTATTCTATGCGGCAAGGTCGAATGGACAACCCCTTTGATTTAACATAACTACAAGAGGACAGGCATAGGTATGGACAAGGGGAGGGGGAGTCATGAGCGGAAAACAGCATAAAGATCAATCCTTTAACCTCCGTTCCGTGGCTTTGTACTGCCGAGTTTCGACCGATGAGCAAGCTAGAGAGGGCGTCTCGCTCGATGAACAGCAGGAACGCCTGAAAGCCTATTGCCGAGCTATGGGTTGGTTGGATCAAGTACAGATCTTTGTAGAAGACGGATATTCAGCCAAGAACATGGAACGTCCGGAACTTAAGCGACTGCTTCATGCAGTTAAGAACGGTAGCGTCTCTAGAATCATGGTCACCAAACTAGATCGGATGAGCAGAAGATTGCTGGATTTGCTCAATCTGATTGATTTATTACAGGATTATGAAGTTTCATTTGTATCGATAAGCGAGTCCTTCGACACGAATACACCATCCGGTAGATTGACGTTGCAGGTTCTAGGGGCAGTGGCAGAATTTGAGCGGGAGCGTATTCGCGAGCGTGTATTTGAGAATATGTTTCATGCCGCCAGTACCGGAAAATGGTTAACGCAAAGTCCATATGGGTATGACCTGGTGGACAAGTCCTTGGTTATAAATGACAAGGAATCGGAAATTGTGAGGAGGGTGTACGATTTGTATTTGAATGAAGGTCTCGGCTTTTATTCCATTGCCAGAAGATTAAACGAGGAAGGCATTCCGTCCAGGCAGCGGAAAGAGTGGTCCATTCGGGCGGTTAAGCTGATGTTAACGAACCCCGCTTACAAAGGTACATTGGTCTGGAATCGGAAAGATTCGAGCAAAGCACAGCGCAAAGACAAGGATGAAACGGAGTGGGTGAATGTGGAAGACTGTATTCCAGTTATAATTAAGAAGCCAATATGGGAACGTGTAAATAAGCGTATGGAACAGCCTTCCTTGGCACCAAGAGCCCAGACAAGCCCACATCTAATGGGAGGTATGCTGAAATGCGGAAACTGCGGTTCTGGTATGAGTATCGGTTTTTCCGGATCGCTTAACAAACGATATCGTGTCTATCGCTGCTCGGCAAATAAGAATAAAGGGACTTGTACAAGTAAGCAGTACCGTGCCGATAGGGTCGAGGAATGGTTTAAGGAAGGATTGCTTCAACTCGTTGAAGATACTACAGGCGTCTTGACAATCATGGCTAAGGAAGCGGTCGTTAAATCGGAGTGGGAGCAGCTAGAGCAAAAGGCAAACACTGCGAAGGTGCGCTATAAGAGGAAAATAGAAGCCTATACCTCGGGCTTAATTGAGCTGGATGATTTGAATGAGGAGAAGGCAAGATTGGACCAGATTTTAACCGGGTTGGAGAAAGTGGTTCAGGGAGAAGTCGAAGCGGTGGATATAGGACAGGTTCAAAAGGAATTAAACAATAAAGTAAACAATATCATTACCGCTATGGATTTGTTGCCGGTCGAACAAGCAAAAGGAATAATTCAAACACTGATTCAAAATGTAATTATCCATGGCGATGAAGATATTGAAATTCGTTTGCAACCATTATAGACGATGGACAAGCATTGGTATCTCGTTTGTGGTGATTTGGAAGAGATGTTGATCGTTTATTCAACAGAGGATGAGGTGGAAGAACTAGCGGAGCAATATGTGGTTGACTCTGAATATGCAATATTCAGCATTAGTGATCCCAATGTGGGTGTAGGGCTAATTAATTGTCGATCGAAGGAGCCGCCTTATCTACCACAATTAATTGAATATCATTAAGATGCCCCCGCCGGATTCGGACGGGGGTTACGTTTATTCCTTTTACGGTTGTGGAGGCTCATCGCCGAGCATTTCTTGTAAATCCTCGGCATCATATGGTAGATCGTATTCCTGATCTTGATCTATGTCTGCTTCATCACCACCATCAGTAGGTAGTTGTTGCTGCCCGCTGTCAGAGAGTATAGACTCGTCTTTTTTCGGACGTCCTCTTTTACGAACTGGTGCATCCGTAACTTCTTTGAGCGATTTGCGCAGGGACAGGTGGAGCAACTCGACTTCCTTCCTGGCAAACTCCGTTCTTAATTGTTCAACTTCCAATTTCTTCTCATATTCCATACGCAGAAGATCGATCTGATGCTGTTGCATCTGGCATTGTTGTTTGAGGGAGTGATTATCTTCCGTTATGTGATTTATTGTAGCTGGATAGTCCAAGGATAACCAATGAATGCGTTCGCGTTTTATAGCTTCGATTTCTACCTCTCTATCAAGCAAGGATTTTTTTAATGTTGTGCAGAGCTCATCGAGAACGCTACTTTGCTTCTGAAGCTCGGTTAGATTTTTCTTGTGCTGATTTGCCTGCCCTTCTGTTTCAGTTAATTGGGATTCTAAATTTTTACGCAATTGCTCGTTTTGCTGTAGTTGCTGCTGTAGCTCGTCCGATGCTGTTATCCACTCTGCTTCTTTATGTGCCACCTCATCGGCTGTTTTCTTCATCATCTGCACGATGGTTTCTTGAATGCGTGTAAGGTTCTGCTCGATATATTCCAAATCGCTGGCATATCGCTTCGTACCGTCCTGATTCTTCAACTGGTGTAAATCATAGATAGAGAGCAGATGCTCAAACCATTCCTTCTGCGTATCAAAGTCCGAGTCTTTGAAGAACTGGTTGATCTTTTCTTTAATTTCTGGTGCGACCTTTACCCCGAATGTTACATCTACCATAGCTTCCACACTTCTCCTTCGATAAGGTTAACGCAATACCCCTTGACTGGCTTGAGGTTAACCGGTTGTGGAAGTTAACTTGAATGAGGTCCTCGTTTTATGTATACGCTTGGAATTTCCAATTATGAAGGTTTTTTAGGACGAGGTGTCGAATTAAGCCTATTAAACTATTACTATTGAACTAACTGTTCGTTACAGGAGGTACAGCAATAGATGGGCGGAAACTTTGGATTTCTTGAGAGTCGCTGGAACATATTGTCCGACCTAGGAGAGATGGCAGAACGGAATCTCTTTATTGATCCGAATACATCATTAATTAAGCTCCGTATGTTCGGTGAAACGTTAACCAAATACATATACGCATTGGAAGAGATGGACGAGACTAGAGGGCTAACACAAGTTGATCGATTGTCCCAATTGCAGCGGGACGATCTGTTGACCGATGAGGTCGTGGATATGCTCCATACGCTACGCAAAATAGGAAATAAAGCCGCACACGAAGCTGGCTACGGCTCGACCCGTGAAGCTCAGGCGCTGACTCAGCTTGGGTTCCGTCTTAGCGTGTGGTTTATGCAAGTATACGGTGACTGGGATTTTACACCGATCGACTACGAAGAGCCTGTTCAAGAGGATAACTCAAGCAATCAAGAGCAACTGATTCAGCTAGCTCATTCCTATGAATCCAAGATGGAGCAAATTCAACAGGAGTTGGACACTCTACGTCAGCAGCAGACAACCGTCACCAATGAGGATAAGAAGAAACGTCACACTAAATCCAAGCAGATAGGAAGCGCATTTACGTTAACTGAAGCCGAGACCAGGCTTATTGTCGATGAGAAGCTACGTCAAGCTGGTTGGGAAGTCGATTCACAGAAGCTTCGCTTTGGTCTTGGTGTTCGTCCGGAAAAGGGACGTAATCTCGCGATTGCAGAATGGGCGCTCAAGACCGGATTTGCGGACTATGCGCTATTTTGCGGCTTAGAGCTAGTCGGAATTGTTGAAGCCAAACGGATCAGTCGAAACGTAGAGGCAGATATCGCGCAAGCGAAAAAATATGCCATGCAGGTAGTTCGCCACGGCGACGAGATCATTCATGGACCATGGGGAAACTATCAGGTTCCATTCTTGTTTTCCACGAATGGGCGTCCGTACCTGGAACAGCTCAAGCATATGTCAGGTATATGGTTCCTTGACGCACGTAAGTCTACGAATCATCCACGTCCATTGCAAGCTTGGTATTCGCCGCACGGGCTGAAGAGTTTGTTGCAGCAGAATATGGAGGAAGCAGGCAAAGCCCTGAAGGATGAGACATTGGATTATCTCAAGCTGCGTCCGTATCAAGAGGATGCCATCTTGTCCGTTGAACATGCGATTGAAACAGGAGAACGTAATATGCTGCTCGCGATGGCGACAGGTACAGGGAAAACGAGAATGGCGATCGGTCTTATATACCGTCTTATTAAACATAATCGCTTCAAGCGTATTCTCTTCCTCGTCGATCGTTCAGCGCTTGGTCGTCAAGCTGAGGCGGCTTTCAAGGATTCCAAGCTGGAGAGCTATCATTCATTTACTGAGATTTTTGAGCTTCACACATTGGATGATAAGAAGCCCAATCAAGAGACCAAAGTCCAGATTGCTACCGTACAGGGAATGGTCAAACGGTTATTTTACAGTGAATCAGATGATACGGATATCCCTTCGGTTGATCAATATGACTGCATAATCGTTGATGAAGCCCATCGTGGCTATACGCTTGATAAAGAAATGTCCGAGCTTGAACTAGAGTTTCGAGACCATGAGGATTATGTAAGCAAGTATCGCAAGGTACTGGACTATTTCGACGCGGTACGAATTGGGTTGACGGCTACGCCAGCTCTACATACGGTTGAAATATTCGGGCGCCCGGTATACAACTACTCGTACCGAGAAGCTGTCATCGACGGTTATTTGATTGATCATGAACCGCCAATGCAATTCGAAACTCAGCTGAAGAAACACGGGATTAAGTGGCAGGTAGGAGAAGAGGTTGCGGTGTATGATATCTCTTCCGGTAATATCGATAAGGAAATGCTACAGGACGAGATTAACCTTGAAGTCACTCAATTCAACAAAACCGTTATTACGGAGAATTTTAACCGTGTCATACTGGAAGAACTCACAAAGTATATCGATCCTGAATCGGAAGGGAAGACACTCATCTTCGCGGCAACGGATGATCATGCGGATATGGTTGTTCGGATATTTAAAGAGGAGCTTGAGAAGGTCTACGGCGCGGTAGACGACAATGCGGTTCTGAAAATCACGGGTTCGATCAAAGATCCGCTTCATGCGATCAAGTTGTTTAAAAATGAGCGAATGCCTAGTATTGTTGTTACAGTCGATCTGTTGACGACAGGTATTGATATTCCGAGCATTACGAATCTTGTGTTTCTTCGCCGTGTTCGTTCAAGGATTTTGTACGAGCAGATGCTTGGAAGAGCAACTAGACGTTGTGATGAGATTGAGAAAGACCATTTTATGATCTATGACGCTGTTGGGATTTACGAGAGCTTGAAGCCGTACACGGATATGAAGCCAGTCGTGACCAAACCGACTGTAACACTGGATGTACTCGCAGAAGAGCTTGCTCAACTCGAGAGTGAAGAACAGGGAAAGCAGCACAAGGACGAGATCATTGCCAAGATACAACGCAAGAAGCGTACCTGGACGGCTAAGGATCAAGAGGACTTTAAGGCGCTGTCCGGCGGAATGAGTATCGAACAATTTATCGCTGATCTGAAGAACATGAGTCCACTTCAGGCAGGTGCTGACTTACAGGGAAAGAAAACGCTCGTCGGATTTATCGATGAGAATCGCGGTAGGTCCCATCGAATTTATATTTCTGAACATGAGGATAAGCTGATCTCGACCACGCGAGGTTATGGCAATGCCCAGAAACCGGAGGATTATTTAGAAGGGTTCCATTCCTTCATAAAAGAGAATTTAAACCTTATTCCAGCCCTCACGATTATTTGTACGCGTCCGAATGATCTGACACGCGATGAGCTGCGGAAGCTTCGTGTAGCGCTAGATCAGCAAGGCTACTCAGAGAAAACGCTACAGGCGGCATGGCGGGACGCGAAGAATGAAGATATCGCGGCGGACATTATCAGCTTTATCCGTCAGCAAGCGTTGGGCGACCCATTAATTAGCCATGAAGAGCGCATTGAGGGTGCGATGAAAAAGATATATGATATGAAAGTCTGGTCGAAGGTCCAGAAGGACTGGTTGAAGCGTATTGAGAAGCAACTGCTACAGGAATCGGTGCTGGACCCAAACCCGGAGAAGGCATTCGAAGTTGAGCCGTTTAAGAGCAAGGGCGGCTACAAGCAGCTGAATAAGATTTTCGACGGCGAGATGGAGACAATTGTAACGACAATCAATACAGCGCTATACACACCACGAAAGAGGGATCTTGCATAAATGGGTAATCAGGATATTGTACAGAAGCTTTGGAACTTGTGTAACGTACTGCGTGATGATGGCATCACGTATCATCAATATGTGACTGAACTGACGTACTTGCTATTTTTGAAAATGATGAAGGAAACCGACAACGAAACCATTCTGCCCGAGGAGTATCGTTGGGATTCCTTGACCACTCGGCACGGAACAGTATTGCAGCAACATTACCGCAAGTTGCTCCTTGATCTCGGCATACAAGGTAACGAGATTATTAAGCAGATTTACTTGAATGCATCTTCGAACATTAACGAACCGAAAAACTTAGAGAAAATCATTACGTCTATTGATCAGCTTGATTGGTACAGCGCGAAGGAAGAAGGACTCGGTGATCTGTACGAGGGACTATTGGAGAAGAATGCTAGTGAGACGAAATCAGGAGCGGGGCAATATTTTACGCCTCGTCCGTTGATTGATGTCATTGTAAAGCTGGTAGACCCGCAGCCAGGCGAGCGTTGTAACGACCCTGCCGCAGGGACGTTCGGTTTCATGATCGCAGCGGATCGGCATGTACGTAGCAAAACAGATGATTATTTCGATCTTGGTGAAAAGGATGCTGAGTTCCAGAAAAATAAAGCGTTCACCGGAGTCGAATTAGTCAAGGATACGCACCGTTTGGCGATGATGAACGCGATGCTGCACGATATTCATGGTGAGATCATGTTGGGTGATACACTCTCTAACGATGGAGAAAGCCTGAAAAACTTCGACGTTATCATGACGAATCCACCGTTCGGTACGAAGCAAGGCGGAGAACGTCCGACTCGTGACGACTTAACATTCACGACAACGAACAAACAGCTGAATTTCCTTCAGCATATTTACCGTGCCTTGCGAGCGAATGGTACAGCGCGCTCGGCGGTTGTCCTTCCGGACAATGTGTTGTTTGAAAGCGGAGTGGGTGCTAAGATTCGTGCTGACTTGATGGACAAATGCAACCTGCATACGATTTTGCGTTTACCGACAGGGATTTTCTACGCGCAAGGTGTGAAAACGAACGTATTATTCTTTACGCGTGAGAAGACGGATAAGGATAGCACGAAGGATGTATGGGTCTATGATCTGCGCACGAATATGCCAAGCTTCGGCAAGCGTACACCGCTGACAAAGGCTCACTTTGACGCATTCGTGACGGCGTATACTGCTGAGAATCGTACGAAAGTAGAGGATGAACGGTTTAACGTATTTACACGTGCGGAGATCTGCAAGAAGGATGACAGCCTGGATATTGGCTTGATTGCAGATGAATCGCTGTCTGCTTATGACAATCTCCCTGACCCAATCGATTCGGCAGAAGAAGCGATGGCTAAGCTAGAAGAAGCGTTAGCGTTACTCGGAGAAGTCGTAGCAGAATTGAGGGCTGTTGAGACAAAACAGAATGCTTACGAAGAAAGCAAACAGGAATTGTTAAAAGTCGCGGAAACAACCGGGGTATACAACAATGAGTAAGAAAAGCGCGAAGTCGGTTGAAGAGTTGCTGAAAGATGCTCTGGTTCCGGAAGAGGAACAGCCTTATAAAGTGCCTGAGAATTGGGTTTGGATTAAGCTTTCTTCTTGCTTAGAAAAAGTGGAGTATGGTTATACTGCATCATCAACATCTGATCAAGTAGGTCCCCATTATCTAAGAATTACAGATATTCAAGATAACTCTGTTAATTGGGGTAGTGTTCCTTTTTGTGAAATTTCAGAGAGAGATACTGAGAAGTATCTGCTTTCATCAAATGATATTGTTGTAGCCAGAACTGGGGCAACTACAGGAAAGAGTTATTTAATCAAGGAGCCACCACATTCTGTGTTTGCTTCATACTTAATTAGGCTTAGAACAAGCTCCGTAATTACTCCTGAATTTTTATGGAGTTACATGAAGAGTCCAATGTATTGGAATCAAATAACAGTAGTAAAAAAAGGTAGCGCTCAACCAGGTGCTAACGCTCAAATATTAGGTGGACTTGCAGTGCCACTCCCTTCTTTAAACGAACAAAAACGAATTGCCGACAAAGTCAAAAGACTGCTGGACAAAATCAATCAAGCCAAACAATTAATTGAGAGTATTCCTTCAAATACGTTGGAGATACGCCAGGCAATATTGAAGAAAGCTTTTCAAGGAGAGTTGACTAGGCAGTGGAGAAAAGACAATAACGTTTCAAGATTAACTAATTGGACAAAAGATAGAACTGAAACAGCTCTTAGTCAATCGATACCTATCTATTCGATTCCAAATGAATGGAACTGGGCTCTATCAAAAGATTTATTTTCATTTGTTACAAGTGGTTCAAGAGGCTGGGCTCAATATTATTCTGAAACGGGACCTTTATTTATCAGAATAGGAAACCTAAATAGAAATAGCATTGAAATTGATTTAACGTCAGAACAGCATGTATCACCTCCAGATGGTGCGGAGGGAACCAGAACCAAAGTTCAACGGAACGATATCTTAGTATCTATTACTGGAGATGTGGGAATGATCGGATTGGTCCCCGATGAGTTTCCTGATGCTTATATTAATCAACATGTTGCTCTCGCAAGACCATTGCAAGGTATTTGTCCTGAATACGTTGCTTGCTTCTTTGCTTCCAGAGAAGGTGGCTATAAACAATTTCTTAAGAGGCAAAGAGGAGCAACTAAAGCTGGTTTAGGACTAGAAGATATTCGCTCGATATGGGTTCCCTTACCATCGTTTGCTGAACAAAAAGAAATAGTTAATAAGATAAATTCTCTTTTTACCACGATTGACTATGTAGATGCAAATAGAGATAAAATTAATGACATAATTGAATTTTTGCCGCAATCAATTATGACAAAAGCTTTTAGAGGAGATCTAGATACAAACTATTTAACAGAAGAAAATGCAATGGATTTGCTTGAACAAATTGTCAGACAATAAGTGCTCAATAGAGTATAAATTTAAGATCGAAAAAGCCCGCGCGAAGCGTAGGGTTTTTCGATCTTAAATTTATTTACGGCTCACTTTCTTCCCATCATACGCAATAAGCAAACTTTTACACTCCACAATTGTCTCGAGATAAACAGATTTCCCTCTCAACTAATAAATATAAGGGAGCGTACGCTCACATACTTCAAATCAAGTTCAGCGGATTCGAACTGGTGCAGCAAGTAAAGCTCTCCATTGCGCAATTAATCCCCATATCCCCATCTTTTACAATTAGAAAAGGGACGCTGCCATTCACTCGCGAATAAGCGAGCTGATCACGTATGTTCTCCCATGATTTATCCGTTGATAATGAACGAGTAAAAATTAGCAACGATCCGTTTGATCATGGTACAATTAGTAAAAGTTCAAACGCAAGATCAGAAAGGAGGTCGAACATTGTGTCAAATCCAGATGAGAAGAAAATCCATACCTATCAAGATTGGCTGACCTGGGACGGAACGTGGGAGTTAATAAACGGCAAAGCCTATAATATGTCGCCGGCTCCAACCTCATTGCATCAGTTTATTGTTGGTGAGCTTCATTTCGCTCTAAGGACATTCTTTCAGAATCGGAGTTGCTATGTGTTCGTTGCTCCATTTGATGTGTTCTTCAGCGAGAGTGAAGATTATCAGTCACCTGATCAAGTCACGCAACCGGATATTTCGGTTGTTTGCTCTAAGGACCAAATATCCAAGAACGGTTGTCACGGTGCGCCGACTATAATCATTGAAGTTCTGTCACCTTCCACTGCATTGAAGGACTTTAATGAAAAGTTCAACTTATATCAAAAGCATGGGGTGCAAGAATATTGGATTGTCGATCCTGGGAATCGAACGGTTCATGTATATGCGATACAGGACGGAAGCTACCAGGTGCGTCATTTATATACGGAGCAGGAAACAATCCGATCCATTGTCTTTAAAGATTTACAAGTGCCTATGAACAGACTGTTCAGTCTATAATAACAAATACAATTCGCCGGCGAGATATACTCTCGACCGGTTATTTTTTGTCCCCAGAAATCTAAGCACCTTAGCTGACCGAAGCCCAGCCTTCGTTCATGATCTTCGTCTCAATCTGAGGCCAGAAGTAGAGCATTTCCTCGCGTAGAATGCTCATGATATCTCGTTGCCAATCCTCTAATGAGGAGGAGAACTCTTGGATAAACCAGACGACGTCCTTTTCTGGATTGATCGGAAATTTAGGTGCTTCGACGGATTCTTCGTCTTGTTTGTTTGTGCTGCCACTTGCATTCTCAAAGCTTTCGAGTCCCCACAGATCTTCATAAGGGGAGGCATAGGGATTAGCGTTGCGGTCTTTGGATTTATCATTGCGTTGCCGCAGCTCCATATAATGCTTTTTGTCCAGACCGTATGGCTTGTGCAGAGAGGGATCAATATGCTCCTGAATAGCCATGACTGCATCAAGGAAACGTTCGACTTGTGCAGTTCCATACTCCAGCTCATATTGACTTATCCGATCGGCAGCAGCAGACATACTTTCGACCATATTGCGATTAGAGATGGAGAAGCGAGCGTTGTTCTTGAAGAAGTCACAGTGGGCGAGAACGTGAGCGACGATTAGCTTATTCTGAACCAAGGAGTTGCCATCGAGAAGGAAGGCATAGCAAGGGTTAGAGTTGATGACGAGCTCGTAAATTTTACTCAGGCCTAGATCGTATTGCATCTTCATTTTATTGAAGGTTTTTCCGAAGCTCCAATGGCTGAAGCGGGTAGGCATTCCATAAGCACCGAACGTATAGATGATATCCGCTGGACAGATCTCATAGCGCATAGGATAGAAGTCCAGCTCGAACCCTTCGGCAATCGCAGTTATCTCCTCTATGGAGTTTTCAAGCTCTTGTTGCATCTCGTCATTCATGTTAAGCCTAGCCCCCTGACTTAAACAAAGATTTCACCACATTATGTATATGTGGGAACTGCCGGATGTGTGTACAATAATGATTAAATTGGTGAAGCCCAGTCTTCGATTATGACTCTTGGATTCAAGGTACCATTAAAACTTGGTACTGCCTAAAAATGGATATTCCTCTTATGATGGGTTAAAGGCGCCCGATAGAGGGGCCTAAAGGGGGAATTCAAATGAAAAGGAAGCTGAGTTGGATATTGATCATCGTAAGCGGAATGATTGTTTCCGGGTGTAGTTCTTCTAGCAATGATAGAAACAATGACTCTGCACCTTTATCAGCGATGAGTGAAGCGCAAGATGCTCCGATTAAAGCCATGGATGATGATATGTTCTTCCAGGATTATGGAAAGAATTCCTTCGTGAATACCGAGGATGATCGAGTATCAACCTTTGCTGTTGATGTGGATACAGGAGCTTACACGATTGCAAGAGCCTATATTGAAGACGGAGCTCTTCCTCCTCACGAAGCGGTACGCACAGAGGAATTCATTAATTATTTCGACCTTGATTATGAACCGCCAACGGATGATACATTCTCCATTCAAGTAGACGCTGGTCCTTCCCCTTTCGCTAAAGACAACCATCAACTCGTCCGAATTGGGATTAAAGGAAAAGAAATAGACTCGGAGGAACGTAAACCGGCAAATTTAACGTTTGTTATCGATGTATCCGGATCGATGGATCGGGATAACCGAATTGATCTGGTTAAGGAAAGCTTAGAGCTACTCGTCGAACAGTTAAAAGAGGATGATAAAATTGGCATCGTGGTATATGGTTCCACCGCACATAAAGTTTTGGATCCTACATTGGTCAACAAACGGGGAGTTATTCTAGATGCGATCAAAGAAATCAAAATCGAGAATGCCACGAATGTAGAAGAAGGCTTGCTACTAGGCTATCAAATGGCAAATGAAACGTTTGAAGAGAACAAAATAAATCGGGTCATTTTATGCTCAGATGGTGTTGCTAATGTTGGTGAAACTGGTGTTGAAGGCATCTTGGCACAAATTGAGCGATATTCCGAGCAGAATATTTATCTAAGTACATTCGGTTATGGAATGGGCAATTATAATGACGTTCTCATGGAACAATTGGCTGACAAAGGGAATGGAGCATACGCTTATATTGAGGATAGGAAAGAAGCTAAAAGGGTATTTCAAGAAAAATTAACAGGAACATTGCTGACCATTGCGAAAGATGCCAAAATCCAGGTGGAATTTGACCCCGAGAAAGTTGATAGTTATCGTTTAATTGGTTATGAAAATCGTGCGATTTCTGATCAGGATTTCCGTAACAATCGGGTTGACGGAGGGGAAGTCGGGGCCGGACATTCTGTCACGGCGCTCTACCAAGTACGATTGACGAATAAAGCTGCGGGCGATTTCGGGGAAATCACGATCCGTTATAAGAATGACGACACTGCGGAAATTCGTGAATTAACACAAGAGATTCACCTCACGGATGAGTTATCGAAGAATACAAAGTTTCTCTTTGCAGTAGCTAAGTTTGCTGAGGCTTTACGTGACGAAGAAGGAGTGAGTGTAGCCGATCTGAAGAAAGTACGTCAATTGGCAAAACAAAACGCTCAGACCAAGGAGCAGAAGGCGTTCATAGATTTAGTGGAACGAGCGATCGAACTGAGCAACTAGGACAATAAGGATGAAATCCTGATCTTGTCTCGAACTCTCCAGCATCCGAATGTTCGGCTGTTGGAGGGTTTTTTGATCGGATTCGGCGCTTGATTGAATAAGAGAATGGATCGGTTTTATTTTTTGATCTATAATATACCCATATAGGTATGAATAATTGATCGAGGAGGCGTTGCTGAGATGGCATACGAATACAACGATGAAGTCAAGAAAAGACTGAGACGGTTAGAGGGACAAGTACGTGGTGTTCTTCGATTAATGGAGGAAAGAAAAAATTGTAAGGATGTCATTACTCAATTGTCTGCTGTACGCAGTGCGGCTGATAAGGCAATCGCTACAATCGTGGCCGAAAATTTAGAGCAGTGCATTCTAGAAGAGCAGGCTGCTGGCGGAGATACGAAGAGATTGGTGAAGGAAGCGATGGAGCTGTTGGTGAAAAGTCGCTAAACAAATTGGATAAAAGCAAATAGGCAAAGATCAAGACCTCGCACACTGGACAATGTGCGAGGTCTTTCATCACACTTCATATCCATAATTTATAAGTGAAAGGTTGCACTCGTCGGATGTGCATGATACAACATAGAATACGAAGGATTTGTATGGGGAGTGGAGAAGTAGGATGAACGAACCAAATTTACCTCGCGATGAGGAAGAGAAGCGGTTGCTCGTCGTGCTTGAGCAAGTAAGCAGACGGATGCGCAAGGAGCTGTCGCTGCTCGGAGATCGCCGAGATGACGTCGTCGGAATCCGTCAGGAATTCTGGGACGATGTGAGGATGAACTTCTCCGATTCGACGGAGGTCGGTGAGACATGGAGCAGTATCGTGCAGCAGGCTGAATTGCTCGCGGAGCGGGAACGTAGCCATAGGGTTGCGTCAGAAGCAGTAGAGCGGCTTACGAAACAGTTCGATTCGCCTTATTTTGCTAGGATTGATTTTGCGGAAAAAGGCTGCGAAACAGAAGTAATCTATATCGGCCGTGCCTCACTTGTCGGTGAAGATGGAGACACGTTCTTCGTATACGATTGGCGTGCACCAGTGTCGAGTCTGTTCTATGATCATGAGCCAGGTCCTGCATCCTATCGTATCCCGGATGGGGAGATGGAAGGAGAACTCATGCTCAAGCGCCAATTCGTCATTCGTGGAGGACAAATGAAGCATTTGTTCGATACGTCTGAGACGGTTGGTGATGAGATTCTGCAAGCCGTGTTGTCTGAAGGCTCAGACACTTCGATGAAGAGCATTGTGGCGACGATTCAGAAGGAACAAAACTGGATTATCCGGGATGAAAAGCATAAGCTGCTCGTCGTTCAGGGTGCAGCGGGAAGCGGGAAAACGTCAGCTGCATTGCAGCGAATCGCTTATTTGCTCTACCGATTTAGGGAGACGCTTAGTCCGGATCAGATTATTCTGTTTTCTCCGAATCCAGTGTTTAAAGGATATATTTCGCGCGTTTTGCCGGACTTAGGTGAGGCGAATATGCGGCAGATGACGTTCAGAGAACTGATCGAGGCTCGATTGGGTCGCAGATTCGAGGTGGAGGATTTATTCTCGCAGACAGAAGCATTAGCGGCTGAGGATGGATCGACCGAAGGAGAAGCGAGAGAGCAAGCAATCCGGTATAAAGGCTCGGAGCATTTCTTCATTACAGTAGAGAACTACTTGAAACGGCTAGAGAAAGAGGGGATCCGCTTTCGTCCATTGCGGTTCCGCAATATGACCATCGTATCTGAGGAGGAAATGTCGAAGCAATTTTACGGCATCCGGGCGTCGGAAGGCTTTGGTATTCGGGCTGCAGGAGTTCGTCGTTGGTTACTTGAACGGGTAAAATTGTGGGTAGACTCTCAGATGGATGAAGCTTGGCTGGAAGAAGCGGCAGAGCTTGTAGATAGCGAAGAAATCCAGCGTGCTTACGTAGATGTAAGGCGGCGCGGCGGTTTCCATGATGAAGCTTTCGATGATGAAGATCAGATGAGTGCGAGATTGCGACGTAGAGTGGCAGAAGCTGCGATAGATCCCCTTGTAAAGGCGATACGGAGCTATCGCTTTCTGGATGAAGTTGCGACTTACCGTCAATTGTTCGAAAGTAGATCGTTGTTCACCTTATGTTCTCCAGACAGCAAGCTACCCCAAGGCTGCGAGTGGATGCTTCAGCGCGTAGAAGATACGATTGGGCGTAAATTAATCGATCATGAGGATGCGACTCCACTCATGTATCTCTCGGAAGCTTTGGAAGGATTCCGCAGGGTGGAAGGCGATATTCTTCATGTGTTCGTGGACGAAGCGCAGGATTATTCCCCGTTCCAAGCGGCCTATTTGCGTCGGCGTTATCCAAGAGCACGGATGACCGTTCTCGGAGATTTCAACCAAGCGATCTACCTGCAATCGCAGGAGAGTGGTGGTTTCGGCGGTTGGACTCGGCTCATGGCACCGGAGGTAACATCTGTTCTAAGGCTGACAACAAGTTATCGCTCGACGGAGCAGATCGTGGAATATACGAAAGGCATACTGGCAGCGGAAGATGCCGTAGATATTATTCCTTTTCAGCGTAAAGGTGAGGTGCCGAAGGTCATCGCTTGTAAGGATGGCGGACAACTAAGCGACTTGCTTGCAGCAGATATTAATTCATTGCTAGCTCAGGGCTACGGTACGATAGGTGTAATTACGAAGACAGCGCATGAGACAGGGAATGCATCAGCACTGCTCAAGGAACAGCTACCCGATGAAGTGCCAGTTACGCTTGTGACGGGAGGCTCTGCAGAGCTACCGAAAGGGGTTTCGGTGCTACCTTCCTACTTGGCCAAAGGGATCGAGTTCGATGCTGTTCTCGTATGGGACGCTTCTAGCGCGCGTTATGGCAAGGAAAAGGATCGAAAGCTATTGTATACAGTTTGTACGCGCGCGCTGCATATTTTACACATTTATCATACAGGTCAAGCTTCTCCTTGGCTTCCTGATCAAGGAGAGTTGAAATCATGAATGCTGCGGCGATTGAGGCTTTAAAGACCTATTATGGTTATGATGAGTTTCGTTCGGGACAAAGTAAGTTGATCGAAGCGATTCTCGCAGGTAAAGATGTGTTAGGAATTATGCCGACTGGGGCTGGGAAATCGATTTGTTATCAAATCCCAGCGATCCTGCTCCCTGGGGTTACTTTGGTTATTTCACCGCTTATCTCCTTAATGAAGGATCAGGTGGATTCGCTAAATGCTGCGGGTATCGAGGCGACTTTCATCAATAGCTCGTTATCTGTGAAAGAGACGAATGAACGCATGAGAGATGTGGCGGCCGGACACTACAAGCTATTATATATTGCGCCAGAGCGACTAGAATCCGAGTATTTCCGTGAACTCGTACGTCAGCTTGAAGTACCGCTCATTGCGGTAGATGAAGCTCACTGTGTATCACAATGGGGCCATGATTTCCGTCCGAGTTATATGACCATTACTCGGCTGCTTCGAGATATTGATACTCGACCGGTGATGGCAGCATTCACGGCAACGGCTACGGATGTCGTCAAGGACGATATCGTGGATCGGCTTAAGCTACGGGAGCCTGTACGGGTTACAACGGGCTATGCGCGCGACAATCTTGCATTAACAGTCGTTCGTAACGCGGACAAACGTGATTATGTCGCAAGATTCGTTAAGGAGCATCGCGATCAGGCAGGTATCATTTATGCTTCAACCCGTCGCGAGGTGGAGAGTGTATTTTCATTCGTACATGGGATGGGTATTCCAGTTGGAAAGTATCATGCGGGTCTGAGTGAAGAGGAGCGAGCGCACACTCAGGATGCTTTTCAGAAGGATGATGTGCAAATTATTGTGGCAACGAACGCTTTCGGCATGGGGATCGATAAATCCAACGTTCGTTATGTCATTCACAACAATATGCCTAAAAATTTGGAAGCTTATTATCAGGAAGCAGGTCGTGCTGGACGGGATGGTGATCCGGGAGAGTGCGTGCTACTATTCTCACCTCAGGACGTGGTAACGCAAAAGTTTTTCATCGATCAAAGTGAGGCTGGCGATGAGCGGAAGAAAAACGATTACCGACTACTTAATGAGATGGTTCAGTATTCGCATACCGGAGATTGTCTTCAGCAGACCATCGTTCGTTATTTCGGAGAAGAGAACAGTAAAGCTTGCGGGACTTGTGCGAACTGTACGGATTCTCGGGAGCAGCAGGACGTGACCGAAGAAGCGAGGTTGATCTTTGCCTGCGTGTCCGAGATGCGACAACGGTTTGGCGTAACGATGACAGCGAAGGTGCTTAGAGGTGCAAATGATGCGAAGGTGCGGCAATTTAACTTTGATCGACTAAGAACTTATGGTCTGTTGAAGCAAATGCCGGAGAAGCAGCTCACACAGCTGATTCATGCACTCGTTGCGGACGGATATTTACAAATGTCAGATTCGGCTTATCCGACCATCCAACTGACTGAGCAGGTTCTCGATGTGATGAAGGGTGCATCACGCGTCTTCCGCAGGGTAGAACCAGAGGCTCCACCAGTAACTCGAAGCAGTAAATCATCCTCCTCGCGTTCCGGTGGTTCTTCGTCGACAGGTACTATTACTAATGTTGAGCTGTTCAACGCTTTACGTCAGTTACGTAAGCAGATTGCAGATGCTGCTAACCTGCCGCCTTTTGTAATTTTCCACGACTCGACACTTCGGGAAATGTGCCAAGCGATGCCAACGACAGAGAGAGCGATGCGCTCGGTCAAAGGGATCGGAGACGCGAAATACGAGAAGTATGGACAAGCTTTCTTGGAACTTATCCAACAATATAGATAACAAGAGGTTGGGGGCTGCTCCGATGCCATAGCTATGGCGTCCGAGCAGCCCCTTTAACTTTGTCACAGACCAATCCGCCCCCACTCTAAGCCGAAAAAACCGACTGTGATTGGGGGTTGGACTGGCGCACTCATTGCAAAATGGGTCACTTCAATGTGCTCTATCTATCTCTTAAGCATATTTAATCTCAATAGGTACAATACTCGCATGCTGAGGATACCACTTAGGTATTCCGAATTTTTTCATGTAACCAAGCACGTTCAAGTCAGGTTCCATGCTTTGTTCCTCGTTCATCTTCTCAAGCAGCTTCCAGCAGCCATATACATCGTTCAGTGCACGATGCGCTCCGTCCAGAACGATGCCGTAACGGTCGCACATTTCTTTCAGGTTATGCGGATATGTATGACGGGCACGCGAAATCGTTAACGTATCGAGGAACGAATTATTAAAAGAACGGTTAGCCAACCGCAGCAAAGTATGATGTAGGAAGCTCAAGTCAAACATGGCGTTATGAGCGACGATGACGCTATCTCCAATCAGTCGGTTGAGGATGCGGAAAGCTGTTTCTTCATCCATCCCATTTACCAAGTCCGTAGAGGTGATTCCGGTGATTTCCGTAATTTTAGGAGGGAGAACTCCATCAAAACGGATTAAGGTATTGAATTGACTGACGATTTCGCCTCCGAAGCAACGAATGGCCGCCATCTCAATGACGCGATCACGCGCTGGATCCAAGCCGCTAGTCTCGAAGTCTAGTACCGTTATGTTATCTAGTTTCATTAACTAGGCCCCCTCTATTATTTTTACATTCCGATTACATAAAGCTGTTAATTGTGAAAACACAGGTCCTATACAATGATTAAAAACGATCACAATGAGGAGTGTAAAGCTTGAAAAATTATAGCAGAAAAGGGTTATCTATTCTACTATCCGCCACAATTGCAATGGGTACTTTGTACAATGGTAGCTCAGTCTTGGCGGCTCCATCGTTAGTACAACCGGGTACACCTTACGATTCTAACGGGATTTATGATAAGTCAGTTCCTCACGTTGTTATTAATCAGGTGTACGGAGCGGGATTAAAAACCGATAATGCTGTCGGAGTTTCCCACGGATTCATAGAATTGTATAACCCAACGGATAGTGATGTCAGCCTAGACGGGTGGTCGATTCAATATGCCGATAGGGGCGATAATTCAATAACTGGTCCGACGAAAGCTTGGGAGAAGCTTGATATTATCGGAAGTCAGTACGTCATACGTGCTCATTCCTCTTTTCTCATAACGGCTAAGGAAACGAAAGCAAATAGTCCTGCTCTTAATATGACATCACCGGATTTGACTTGGGATCGTTGGATCAACAATAAAGGAATGAAGGTTGCCCTCATGAGCAATCAAAACCTGCTTCCAACACCGATCGCAGACAATCCATTCCTCACGAAGCCCGATGGCTTTGTAGATATGCTGGGAACAGGCAGTAATGATCCAGGCAGCACGATCGACGAGTTTGAAACAGATTACCCTACAGGCGACACGGGGGGGACGTCCAAGAAAAATGCGCTTCGTCGTGTAAATTTCAAAGATTCGGATGTCAATAAGGCTGATTTTAAGCAAACCAATTACGATAATCTGATCATTAAAATCACGGATACACCCGAGGTAATAGCGGCAAAATTGGCTGGACTAGCTGAGATTAAACCTCACAGCGGAATAGAGGGAGCATGGTACGCCCCATTGGGTATCGCGAATACGACGTTGCCTGGAGCTACAATTGGCACTCCCTACTCTCACTCGATATCCGATGCTGTATACGGAGGACATTCCCCTTATGCAATTAACGTGACGGGTTTACCAGTAGGGTTGAATTATAACGATGGAAAAATCGAAGGTACACCCGCGGCAGGTAGCGCGGGTATAGCAACAGTTGGGGTTCAGGTAACCGACAGCTCTTCTAAGGTTGCAAGTCAGCTCTTCACTTTAAATGTAGGACAAGCGAATGATAATCTAGCCATAACGACAACGACTTTACCGAATGCGACGATCGGTCAAATTTACTCCGCCAGCATCCTCACTACGGGTGGAACAGCACCGTTAACTTATTCGGCAACCGGATTGCCTTCCGGACTAGTAATGAACGAGTCGACAGGTGAAATATCGGGCACTCCAAGCCCAGGCAGGGCAGCGACAATTCAGGTAAATGTAATCGTTACAGATGGCTCCGCGTTTGTTAGGAACGTGAAGCTGCCGCTTACGATAATGCCAGAGGATATTCATTACACGGATATTCTTAATGTCACCAAAATCGGCTCCTATTCGGTAGGTTCAACGAATGCGGATGGCGGAGTAGCGGAGATTGTGAAATATAACAAGGACAACGGTAAGTTCTATCTGGTTAACGGCTCTACCAATCCGCCGACACTGGATATCGTGAGCTTGACTCAGAGCTCAACGTTGACCAAGGATACAAGTCTAAACGTAAAGGAATTGTCCGAGAGGGGCGGCGACTTTGCTTATGGGGACCTGACTAGTGTTGATATTAATACAACGACGAAGAAGATTGCCGTGTCGGTGCAAGAAGCCGATTACTCTAAGGCCGGCAAGATTCTCATCTTGGATTACGAGGGGAATCTACTCAAAACCTACCCCGCTGGCGTGCAGCCAGATATGATCAAATCTACTCCTGATGGCCGTTATATTTTAACCGCTGATGAGGGAGAGCCGCGGATGGGCTCAGGTCCAGGCTTAGTCGATCCAGAGGGCTCAATTACGATTGTGGACACGACGGAAGGTTCCATTACCCATGTGAAGTTTGATCAGCCAGATGTCATTGCTGATGATGTACATGTGCGCGGACCTGCTGGACTCGATGGACAAATCACAACAAAGGGTACAAAGGCGGATGCAGTGCGAGATTTTGAACCCGAATATATCGCGTTATCCGCAGATTATAAGAAGGCCTATGTCTCCTTGCAGGAGAACAATGCGATTGCAACGATAGATATTGCGAACAAGAGTGTTATCTCCGTCAAATCCCTAGGCTTTAAGGACTTCAACGATGCTAGGAACGTCCTTGATCTCGTAAAGGATGGCGCAATCAAGCTAGAGAACGTTCCATTCAAAGGCTTATATATGCCAGATGGGATTGCAACGCACAGCATTGGCGGCAAAACCTACTTGTTTACGGCTAATGAGGGCGATGCAACAGAGTGGCCTGTAACAGAGCCCTTTACAAGAGTGAGCTCAAGTAAGGTTGAGAAGCTTAAGGGTAAGCTAGATCCGAATTCGGAAGCAGCTCTATTCTTGAAGGACAAAGGCAAGATGTTCGATAAAGTCGAAGTGCTTAGCGATATGGGGACGGACAGCATCTATATGTATGGCGGACGGTCGTTCTCGATATGGGAAGCAGATTCCTTAAACCAAGTGTATGATAGCGGTAGCGATTTTGAGAGAATTACGGCAAGCCGACATGCCCAATATTTTAATGCAGGGCACAATAATTTAGATCTCGATAGCCGCAGCGCGAAAAAAGGACCGGAGCCAGAGGATATCAAAACCGGCAAAGTCGGTAATAAAGTATTCGCCTTCGTTGGCTTGGAACGTATCGGTGGGATTATGACCTACGATGTCACGGATCCCGCCAACGCGACTTTTGCGAATTATATTAACACGCGTGTGTTCGATAGCACTAACGTTCTAGGTACAGACACAGGACCTGAAGGAATTGAATTTATCCCGGCTGCGGATAGCCCAACAGGATTGCCACTCTTACTAGTCGCTTACGAAGTCGGGGGTACGGTAGCGGTGCTACAGTTGAATGTGACTAAGGTTGAGATCGATAAGAAGACGATCTCTGCTAAGGTGGGAGATACGGCAACCAAGCTTACGCCAACCGTTACACCTATGGGGGGAAGTGCGGCTACGGTAACGTGGTCATCCTCAAATTCTGCGGTGGCTAGTGTGGACGCTCAAGGGAATGTAACTCCAGTTTCCGTGGGAACCGCAACGATTACTGCACTTAGCGCTGACGGTTATGGTGAAGCGCAGGTTACCTTTACCGTAACAGCGAAGAGTACGAATCCTGGAACGAGCAATCCGGGCACAGGTGGAGGAACAGGAACGGGAACGGGAAGTACAAGCCCTGAAACACCTAAACCTCCGGTTAATGACGGTTCGAAAGTGACTACAGAGGTTAAAGCTACGACTAATAATACCGGAACAGCTGAAGCGACATTCACGGCAACTCAAGTAGCCGAAGCTCTTGCAGCATCGAACAAAGCAGCAGTCAACGGGGTAGCGGCAGCATTGGAATTCAAAGCCGTGGTTACAGGAGATGCAAGAGAAGCCATCCTCAATATTCCTGCAGACTCGTTGACATTGATTGCAGGCAGTAGCGTCTCATCTATTACGATTAACGGAAGTATTGGAGCCGTTACCTTTGACAAAAAGGCTTTGAATGCAATCTTAGCTGGTGCACCTAGCGGTGAAGTGTCTATAACCATTAAGAAAACTACCGGAGCTACGGGCTCTAATGCGATAGTGAGCGGCAGACCTGTATTTGAGATCATCGTATCAGCAGGTAGCAAGACGGTTATGAGTTACGGTGGTGGAGCCGTAGGATTGAGCTTACCGTATAAGCCTGCTGCGAACGAGGATAGTAACGCCATTGTAGTCTATTCACTCTCCGATACGGGTAAGTTAGTCTTACTGCCTTATAGTCACTATGATCCAGCAACGGGAACAGTGAGCTTTAGCGGTAACGGCTCATCCAAGTACGTCATTGGCTACAATAAGCAACAGTTCACAGATACTACCTCTAGCTTTGCCGAAGATTATATTACTTATCTAGCAGCTAGAGGTGTCATTGGAGGCATTGGAAATAACAAGTTTGCTCCTGCGAACAAGATTACGCGCGCGGATCTTATAGTCATTCTGGCGAGATTGGCGAATGCAGATCTCAGTATAAATTCAGCTTCTAGTTTTACAGATGTAGACTCTGATCGTTATTATTCGAAATCAATCCAATGGGCAGTCGATAATGGAATTGCCGGTGGAACTGGTCAAGATTTGTTCGATCCGCTAGCATTCGTCACAAGGGAGCAGCTTGTAACCTTAATAGCACGTTATGTAGCCTTTATGAACTTTACGCTACCTCGCAATGTGGATGCTATAACTTTCGTGGATCAAGGAAAAGTACCAGCCTATGCGACCAATGCGCTGAGGGTAGTGCAGCAAGCAGGAATGATAAGTGGTAAAACATCTGCTGGACAAACTCTGTTCGCACCAAAGGATACAGCAACGCGCGCTGAAACAGCGAAAATACTAGCCATCTTAATGCAAATGATGACGAAGTAGATATCCTATTCTTATAACACGAACAGCTATCAACAAAAACCCGTTCCTCCCTATTACAACTAACAGGGAAGGAACGGGTTTTATTGTTGATGGACGTATAGTAAGTTGAATAACCTTAATTATTTCTTAGGCTCAGAAGCCTCTTCATCGTGATCGTTAGCCAACTTTGTAATCTCGAAAAGCTTGAACAGCAGACTGAAGACGATAGCAACAACTGTGGCAAGGCCCATACCCGAAAGAGTGAAGTCTCCGGATGTAATCTTTGCACCACTGAGGCCTGTTACGAGGACGATTGTCGTTAGGAATAGGTTGGTTGGTTTACTGTAATCCACTTTAGATTCTACGAGCATTCTAAAGCCGGATGCAGCGATAACTCCGAACAACAGTAGGGATACACCGCCCATAACCGGAACCGGAATATTGGAAATCAGTGCCGAGAATTTGCCAAGGAACGATAACGCGATAGCAAATACCGCAGCGCCTCCGATGACGAATGTGGAATAGACGCGAGTAATCGCCAATACACCAATATTTTCACCGTATGTCGTATTAGGCGTAGAGCCTACGAAGCCAGACAGCATCGTTGAAATTCCGTTTCCTAGCATTGAGCGGTGAAGTCCTGGATCTTTGGACAAATCTTTGTTAACTATATTCCCGGTGACGACAAGATGGCTAATATGTTCAGCAATAACGACAAGCGATGCTGGAAGGATAATCAGAATAGCGGACCAATCAAAAACCGGCGTTGTGAAGGTTGGAGCGTCAATCCATTTGGATACGGATACAGAATCGAATTTAACAAGTCCCATCGCGTAGGCGACCACATATCCCGTAATAATTCCGAACAAAATAGGAATGATCCGCATAAAGCCGCGGAATAAGACGGATCCGAGGATTGTTACGAGCAGTGTAACGACCGAGAGAATAATCACATCAGAATCTGGAGTCCAGTTTTCAGCACCAGGAGGTGCAATCCAACCAGCCATCCATGCAGCGGTAGGAACAAGCTCTAATCCAATAACAGCAACGATAGCTCCCATTGCAGCGGGCGGGAATACGGCGTTAATCCAACCTGTTCCAGCCAATTGGATGACTAGTGCGAGGAGAGTGAAAACCAGACCAGCGACAATGAAACCACCAAGCGCAGCCGCATAACCATCTCCCGGTACAGTGTGGCTACCGATGATAGCGCCTACAGGTGCGATAAAGGCGAAGCTTGAGCCCAGATATGCTGGAATTTTTCCTTTACAAATCCATAAATACAGTAATGTCCCGATTCCGTTCATTAGCAAGCAAACAGCTGGGTCTACACCAAGCAAATTCGGAACGAGCACTGTTGATCCGAACATGGCGAAGAGATGCTGTAAACTCAGGGTAATGCTTTGACCAAGCGGGGGTCTTTCGTGTACTCCAATTTCTCTTCTCATTAATAGTTCCTCCATATTAATATTCGTCTTCAGATGACATTATCTTTGTTGATTCTACATAGTCCCTCGTTCTTTTGGCAAGTGTTATCTTTAATAGACTTAGCTACTGCTCTTTCGTTCATTTTGGGATATAATAAGATTTAATGCGTTTCAGTCTCGAGGAGGATTTACTTTGAACCAAACGATTACGATTAATAAGAAAGAAATTGCTGTAACCTTCTCCAACTATTTTGATTCCGAGTTGGGGGAATTTTTGTTTAAACAAGTGATGTGTGATGTGTATATGCCAGGGAACGAGGTTGTTCCAATCGATATCGAGAAAGAACAGATCAAGCGTGTTATCGATGGCTTCAAGAAACGTAAAGAGCTGTATGACGAAATTCCTAAAGAGAATATTCGTGGCAAATCGTACTATGTAATCAATACGAGAATGCGTCATGATCTTGATTGGCTTAAAGGGAACAAACCCGCAAAACCGATATCACTAGCTGAGCATGAGAAGATGAAAGCTGACGAAGCTCGCGGGATTAAGCCTGCTCCAGTTGTTGAGCCAGAGGAAGATCTGGAAACCGTGCAGTCTCAGCCAGTGGAGCTGAAAGCTCCTGAATATAAGGACAACAGAAGGAAGTTCTTATTGTCCACAGGCTTCAAGCATAATCTAGTTACGAACAATTGGGAGATCAAGGATATCCGGTTTCCCGATTCTAAAATAGACAAGTCTGAATCCGACGAACAATTCGCAGAGGGAATGAACCGTCTGCTTGAGGCCTCTCACCAGAACCATCTAAAGCGGAGAGCCAAACCTTCGAAAAGCACGGAACCCAAATCCTAGGCAAACGATCTAAGGTCTCCTTCCAGGTGCATTAGAGCAGCGAGATAAGGAGCACGGAAATGCTGCAGCAATTAAAAATAACATGGTTTTCTAACATACGTGCAGATGTGTTGGCTGGAATAACGACCGTTCTAGCATTAATTCCAGACTCGCTTGCCTTCGCTTTCATTGCGGGCGTTAATCCGATGATTAGCATTTACTCGACGATATGTATTCTAGTATTAATTTCGATATTTGGCGGAAGACCGGCAATGGTATCATCCACTGCCGGTTCTATGGCTGTCCTAATGACCGCACTCGTGGCCCAGCATGGCGTCGAGTATTTATTCGCGGCGACCATTCTTACAGGAATTATCCAACTGGCGATGGGACTATTTAAGCTTGGAAGATGGATGAGCTTCGTGCCGCATTCAGTCATTACCGGGTTTATTAATTCCCTAGCCATTCTTCTGTTTATTTCACAGCTGCGATATTTCAAAGGTCAGTCGTGGCTTATGTATGCGATGGTTATCGCTACACTGGCAATCATCTATATTTTGCCCAAATTTACGAAGTTGGTGCCGTCCCCACTTGTCGCAGTTGGTTTTATGACGGTTATCGTCGTGTTTATAAATATGAACCTGAATACGGTGGGCGATTTGGCGACGATCGAGCCCATGATTCCCTTTCTACACATCCCAAGCATTCCATTTACCTTTGAAACTCTTTGGATATTATTACCTACAGCTTTCTCGTTAGCGGTGGTTGGCTATTCGGAGACGCTTCTGACCCAGACGATCATTGATGAGATGACGGAGGAGAAAACAAGCAAGGACAAGGAAATGAAAGGCCAAGGAATCGCCAACACGGTTACGGGCTTCTTCGGTGGGATGGCAGGCTGTGCATTAATTGCGGAATCTGCAATTAATGTTAAGGTCGGCGGACGGGGCAGGCTTTCTACGCTTGTCGCGGGAGTAGCGTTGTTTATTCTCGTTTTCGTGCTTGATGATGTGCTGAACAGCATTCCAATCGCGGCGCTGGTAGGGGTTATGATGATGGTTTGCATCGAGGTGTTCGACTGGAAGTATTTCCGTAACATTCGCACAAAGCCGCTAGCTCACACCGTGATTATGTTGACTACGGTAGCCATTGTCATTGTAACGCATGATTTGGCTATAGGAGTTATCGTGGGTGTGCTTCTAAGCGTACTTGTGTATGCCTATCGATCGGCTACCCAGCTTCAAATTCAGGAAGAGCAGAACGGCGACGAGAAAGTCTATCGCGTGCGCGGGCAATTGTTCTTTGTCTCCAGTGATACCTTGCTTGATCGTATCGACTTTAATGATGACACGAGTAATATATGTCTCGATCTAACAGCGACCCACGTGTGGGATCATTCCGCTGTGAAAACACTGGACAAAATTGTCGACAGACTTCAGAACAAAGGAAAGAATGTCCGTGTGTTACGGCAAGCTGTAGAGTCGCAATCAAAAACGGCATAAGACTTATTGAAAAAATAAGCTTTAAACGACAAAGGCAGTCTTCCCGGATGATAGGGGAGGCTGCCTTTGTTTACGTTATAACCACATTGATCCCGTATAGGCACCTCTTAGCCCATTTGTTAATAAAGTATGGGTAAGAAACAAACGGAGGCTAAGCGTATGCCACTTCACCAATTCAATAACCGGACAGCCATCTTCTTGGCGTCCGTATGCAGTCAAGCCTATACACATTTCAACGATCCTGATGGACAATTCGTTGTCCCTATTCCTTTTGAATATGTTACGGATTTCCATGCAAGGTCGTTGACCGGAAGATCAGAGAAGTTCGGCTTTATTCTGCAATCGGACGATCATATCATCATAGCCTTTCGAGGGACTAGCACGACATCGGATTGGATTTCGGATGCAATGGCAAGCCAGATCAAATTTAAGTTTGCGAGAAATGCTGGAATGACTCATCGTGGATTTTCGAACATTTACGAATCTGCGAGGGAGCCGATATTGGAGGCACTAGATGGACTAGATCCGAACAAAGACTTATATATTACGGGGCATAGTCTTGGCGGTGCCTTGACAAGTTTGTGCGGACTAGATGTAGCCGTTAATTCTTCTTTCTCTTACCCGATTGCTTATACCTTCGGCTCGCCGCGAGTGGGTGATCCCACATTCGCCAAAGCTTATGATAGCCAGGTATGTCGCAGCTTTCGTGTTCAGAATCCATTAGATGCTGTGACACATTTACCACCACAGACCTTCACTTTGCCGAAGAGAGACAAAACATTTTACTATATGCATGTCCGTGAGAATATTCCTCTCCCCTTCCATAACAGCTCTGTGTCAGCTAATCATATTATTAGTGGTTATTTCTCGGAACTAGCCAAAAGAGATCCTCTATTTACTGAGCTGCTTCAAGCTTACAATCCAGGTTTCTGCCCTCATCATGAATTAGTTACGGTTAGTTCAAGTGCCACATCGTTTAACGAGGGGTCAGTCTCAGCCAATCTAGTCAGATAATCTGAGACAGACCCCTCGTACGATTTGACAGGGGTCGACCCTGTTTTCATAAATAAATCTCTTTACTTCTTCACTATTCCGAGTTATCCTATTGGATAAATAATGTTAATTTGGTTTTGAACGAGGAGGTGTTTCTTGTTAACATAGAAAACATCGAAGCGTTCGTATATGTGATCCATTGTGGAAGTTTTAATAAAGCCGCAGAAGCGTTATACTTATCACAACCATCGGTTACAGCTCGAATTCAATCTCTTGAACGCGAGCTAGATTGCAAGCTGTTTGACCGACAAGGCAAGCAAGTCCAGATTACTGAAGAGGGCAAACGATTTTTGCCCTATGCACAGCAAATTCTGTTAACGTATCAGAAGGGAAAGCTGTATGTAAACCAGAAGAGGTCGCAGCCTGAAGAATTCAGGATTGGTTGTACCGTCTCTGTGTCCAACTACATTATTCCGGAATTGCTTCCTCGTCTGAAGCATATGTTCCCGAATACCCAATACCGGATATCGACTGGCACAACCGACGATATCGTTAATAAGGTGTTAAATAAGGAAGTTGATATCGGCTTCGTGCGTAATGTGAATCATCCACATCTTCAATCCATTAAATTTTACGAGGATCCGATCTCCTTGTATGCCTATGAGAATCATCCGTTTGTCGGAATGGACAGCTTAACGGTTGAGGAGATAGCAGAGCAGCCACTCGTGTTCTTCGAATGCGGTGCATTGGATTGGCTACGAATTCACAGGGTGTTCGAGAATCTTGCTCAACCGCCTAACATTCAGATCCAAACGGATAATTCGGAAATGGCCAAGAAGCTGGTCCTACGCCAAGCGGGCATTTCATTTCTTCCTGGCTTATGTGTGCAGCAAGAGATCGCAGATGGGAAGCTAGTACCTCTCTATGTTCCCGAAACGGTTGGTATTTCCTTGCAGACGAATGTCATATCGAATCATGGAGAGCATCTTCAATTCTTGAAGGAAATCATTGAAATCGGTAAACAATTAAACTACAAATAGCAGGAGGAACTTCAGATGAGTCATATTGTTATTATTTCAGGTAGTCCAACTCCAGGGTCCCGGTTGAATGGACTTATTGATCGGGTAGAAAGTAAGTGGATTGAGAATGGAGTTAAAGTCAGTCATATTCGAGTTGCAGAGCTGCCAGCTGAAGCGTTGCTTCATGCAAACTTCAAAGATGAGAAAATACTAGCTGCACTTGCACTGGTAGAATCCGCAACCGGTGTCGTTATTGCTAGCCCCGTCTATAAAGCGTCCTTTACAGGCATTTTGAAAGCATTCCTCGATCTGCTTCCACAAACAGGACTCAAAGGTAAGGCCACTCTTCCGTTGTTTATCGGAGGAACGATCGCACATTTATTAAGCTTAGATTATGCTTTGAAGCCAGTCCTCTCCGTTCTGGGTAGCCGGAACATTCTTGGTGGGGTATATGCAATCGATCAGTGGGTTCAGAGACTGGATAATGGCGTGTTTGAGCTGTCTGAGGAATTACAGGAGCGTCTGGATCGGGCCGCAGAAGAACTGAATGAGGAAATTACGTGGATTGGCATTCGCGCGAAAGAGAAAATCGTCGTTTCTTAAATTCTGTTTACAGGTTATAAAATAGGAAGTAAAGGTCGATCTACAGTCTTTAGACTGGATCGATCTTTTTTTATTTTCCGCAGCAAAATCTGATTTCACAGTAAACCTATGTCTATTATAGTTATTATTGATTGACCTATAGAACATATCTATTACCAAATGCATTGACGGTCCGAATCGCCGGTGTTATTGTTAGTCACAACATTAATTCTTAGTTAACAACTAGGAATTATCGGTTTAATAAAAAAGAAAAGTGGAGGGATGAATCAAATGAAAAAAACGACCTTATTGGCAGTTGCCCTAATCTTAGTCTTAACCCTAGCCGCGTGCGGAAACAAGAACAATAATGCAAGCAATTCACCTTCACCAGAAGCTCCTAAAGCAAGCTCTGGTTCAGCTTCCGGTAGTGAGTCAGCGTCTGCAAGCACGGAAGCGCCCGTAACGGTTACGAAAATCGTCGTAGGGACAGGAACACAGTTTCCGAAAGTATGCTTCATCGATGAGAATGGCAAGTTAACCGGGTTTGACGTTGAGCTCGTTAGAGAAATCGATAAGCGTCTTCCTCAATACGAATTTGATATTCAAACGCAAGAGTTTCAAAGCTTACTGTTAAGCCTTGAAACAAAGAAGATCGACTTCGTTGCCCACGAGATGGAGAAAAATCCGGAGCGCACGGAAAAATACTTGTTCAACAATGAACCCTATGCACACTGGAGAAACAAAATCGTAGTCGCTAAGGATAACAACACGGTTCAATCTCTTGATGATCTGAAGGGGAAGAAGGTACTTGTTGGCGCAACGAGTGCGCAAGCTCAAATCCTATTGAATTATAACAAAGAAAACAACGACGCGATCAAGATTGTATACTCAAGCGGAGCTACTAACGATACGGTTCAGCAGATCGTATCCGGAAGGGTAGATGCTACACTAGCGGCAGACTTCGCTCTATCGCTCATTGACCCCGATGGCAAGCTGAAGACGACGGGTAATTCGTTATCCGAAGCGGATATTCTATTCATGTTCCGCAAGGATGATGCAGAAGGACAGAAGCTATCAGATGCGATCGACGGTGCGATCAAAGAGCTTAAAGCAGACGGAACGTTAGGGAAGCTTAGCTCAGAATGGCTTGGCGGAGACTTTACCGCTGAAGAATAGAAATCAAATTCATGGCAGGAGTTGAGATCACATCATGGGCGCACAATTCGATATCACCTATGTATTCGAATATTTCATTAAGCTGCTGCCGTTCATTAAGATCTCGCTTCTCATCGTTGCAGGTTCAATTTTGCTGGGGCTGGGCTTCGGATTTCTCGCTGCTCTTCCTCGTTTATACAAAATTCCGGTGCTTAAGCAGCTGTCACAGATTTACGCCTCCTTTTTCCGGGGAACACCGATTCTAATCCAGCTCTTCTTGCTGTACTACGGGCTTCCCGAAATCTTAAAGTTGGTATCTATCGATATATCAAAGCTTCCGGTGCTTCTATTCGTGATCATCGCTTATGGCTTGCACAGTGGCGCTTATGTATCCGAAGGAATTCGGGCGGCTGTGTCGGCCGTTGATCGAGGGCAAGTGGAGGCAGCGTATGCCATTGGGATGACTGGATTTCAGGCCTTTTCCAGAATCGTATTCCCACAGGCATTGGCGATTTCGATTCCTATTCTAGCAAATCTGGTCATTGCCACATTAAAGGATACTTCTCTAGCTTTCACGCTAGGAGTAATGGAATTAACGGGAAAGTCGCAGACTCTCCCTACGATGTCCAGACATTTTATCGAGACGTATATCGCTCTCGCTGCGGTCTACTTTATGATCAGCTTCATCTTGGAGAAGCTATTCCATCTTGCTGAACTTCGACTTCTTAGGCACGAGACAGGAGTAGTGAAAGCATCAAGAATATCGCTCGTTCGCAAATGGCTTAACCGAGAGTTACCCGCAGAAATCGCATTGAACAAAGGAGGCTCAGGGATATGAAGCTGGATTTTTCATTCCTATGGACTGCCTTTATCAAGCTACTGCCAGCAGTGCCTACGACAATTAATATTACGGTTGTGTCCGTCTTGTGCGGATTCATTATCGGAACGTTCGTCGCACTCTCACGCATCTACAAAGTTCCTGTGCTTAACCAAATTTCCACGGTTTACGTCACGATCATTCGCGGGACGCCGATGCTGACCCATCTGATGATCCTTTACGTGGGATTGCCACTTCTTATCGATGGGCTGGGTAAAGAGTTTGGCTGGTCGTTTCGCTCAGTGTCGATTCCGATGATTGGGTTCGCCTATATTTCGTTTTCCATTACAGCAGGCGCTTATTTCTCCGAGGTTATTCGTTCGGGTATGCAAGCTGTAAATAAAGGGCAATTGGAGGCAGCTCATGCCATCGGGATGACCACTCCACAAGCCTTGCGCCGAATCGTGTTTCCGCAAGCTTTCGCAGCTGCGCTTCCGAACTTATCCAATAGCGTCATTGGGATGCTACACGGTTCAACGCTCGCATTCACGGTATCTGTTGTCGACATTAACGCACAAGCTCAGATCGTAGCTTCGACGAATTGGAAGTTTTTTGAGGCGTATCTTGCAGCTGCGCTCGTGTTCTGGGGACTGACGATACTAATCGAGAGATTAACAGCGCTATTAGAGAAGCGGGTTAACCTCTACAATCGTGGGGGTGTAGCATGATTAAGCTAAGGCAGATTTCCAAATCATTCGGTCGTAACGAGGTGCTAAAAGGGATCGACCTTACCGTCGAGAAGGGCGAGGTTGTCGCAATCCTCGGACCAAGTGGTTCGGGCAAAACTACGCTTCTGAGATGCATTAATTATTTGGAAAAGCCAAATGACGGAGAAATTTCGATAGACGACTTTACCGTTCATTGCCGGAAGCCGGTTAAGAAGGATATTCACATTTTGAGACAGAAAACCGCGATGGTATTTCAGCAATATAATCTATTCCGACATAAGACCGCTCTTGAGAACGTGATGGAGGGGCTTGTAATCGTGAAGAAACTGCCGAAGGATGAAGCTCGGAAGAAAAGTATTGAGCTATTGGAGAAGGTAGGCTTAGGCAATAAGCTTGATTCCTATCCAAGCCAGCTATCAGGTGGACAGCAGCAGCGTGTTGGCATTGCTCGAGCACTTGCGCTTAATCCCGAGGTGATCCTCTTCGATGAGCCAACCTCTGCACTTGATCCTGAGCTGGTAGGGGAAGTTCTTGCAGTTATTCGCAAAATTGCTAAAGAAGGGATCACGATGATTATCGTGACCCACGAAATGAGCTTTGCGCAGGATGTGGCGAACCATGTCGTGTTCATGGACGAGGGAGTTATCGTCGAAGAGGGCAATCCGAGAGAAATATTTCAATCGCCTAAGGAAGAGAGAACAAGGCAATTCTTAGCGAGAATTACTCCAGAAAGTACGTATGTCATTTGATGGATAGGAGGTGGATTACCGATGACACTTAAATTTGGTATTTTGGATCAAAGCATTGTATTCCCTGGTCAAACACCTGCGGAAGCGCTCAGAAACACAATTAAGCTAGCTCAGCTAGCAGAAGGACTAGGCTTCGAACGGTTTTGGGTATCCGAGCATCACGATTCTCCACAGATGGCGGGTGCCTCTCCGGAAGTGCTCATCTCCCACCTTCTAGCTCGGACGGAGACAATCCGCATCGGCTCAGGTGGTGTCATGCTCCAGCACTATAGTCCATATAAAGTTGCTGAGAATTTCAATGTGCTTGCGTCCTTGGCTCCAGGGCGAGTAGAGCTTGGCATTGGTCGGGCTCCGGGGGGGTTGCCTCGTTCGACTAAGGCTTTGCAGAAAGGGCAATCTGAGCCTGAATCCTTGGAAAATAAGCTAGCTGAGCTTGAGCAGTTCCTTCATGGTCCGCTCGGTGATGGTCAGCCGCTTGCAGGGTTGCAAGCGAATCCGTTACCGGTTCAACCCGCTGACATTTACATGCTAGGAACAAGTGTTTCAAGTGCTAGGCTTGCAGCAGAGAGAGGGTATCCCTATGCGTTCGCTCTGTTCATCAATAACGATCCAGAGGTTGCTAAAACGGCTTTCGATACGTACAGGAAGGAGTTTAATCGGGAGAAGGGAGCTGTTCCTAAGGCGATATTGGCACTTTCGGTTATTACTTCGGATACGGAAGAGGAAGCTAATGAATTAGCCGCTCATTTCAAGAGTGTTCGAGTAACCCTTGCGAGCGGGAAGACTGTGAATGTCGGGTCACTAGAACAAGCGGAGGAATTCGCGAAGCAAGCGGGAGAGACCTACACGACCGAAGTCCGCGATGCAGATATTACGAGAGGGACGAAAGAAGTTGTACGAAAGCGACTATTAAGTCTAGTCGAATTATACGATGTAGATGAGCTCCTGTTTACGACGATCATCCCTGATTTTGAGAAAAGAGTGCGATCCTTTCAATTAATTAAAGAAGCATTTGAGGAGCAAACGGTATAATGGGACAATAGGGTAAGAGAGGAGTGGTAAAAATGGGGACATTAAAAACGGATCCATTCGTGGAGCAATTGGTAGCTTATAGACGTCATCTCCATGCCAATCCTGAGTTGTCACATGAAGAGTTTGAGACGACAGCAGCGATTAGAACATGGCTTCAAGAAGCAGGCATCCGTATCGCGGATTTTTCACTTAAGACTGGCATTATCGCAGAAATTGGGGGCTTGCGTGGAGGGCCAACCATCGCTATCCGTGCAGATATCGATGCTCTTCCGATTCAGGAGGAAACAGGCTTGCCATTCGCTTCGCGCGTTCCTGGTAAGATGCATGCCTGCGGGCATGACTTTCATACAGCTGTATTGTTAGGTGCTGCGCTGCAGCTCAAAAAGAGAGAGCAGGAGCTTGTCGGGACAGTAAGGTTGTTATTCCAGCCGGCAGAGGAGAAGGCCAAAGGGGCTTCGCAAGTCATTGCTAGTGGTGCACTGAAAGGAGTATCAGCAGTCTTCGGTTTGCATAACAAGCCGAATCTTCCTGTAGGTACAATTGGCATTAAAGCGGGCCCAATTATGGCGGCGGCGGATGGCTTTATCGTTGAAGTAGAAGGGCGTGGCACTCATGCAGCTGTACCGGAGGCGGGGATAGACCCTATTGTCACTTCGGCTCATATCATTACCGCACTTCAATCGATCGTCAGTCGTAACGTAAGTGCCTTGGATAGTGCCGTTATAAGTGTTACGCGGTTAAATAGTGGGACGGCATGGAATGTCATAGCGGAAAAAGCGATATTCGATGGTACTCTTCGGACATTCGATGAGCGTGTGCGCGTATCGGTGCGAGAGCGTATGGAGCAAGTTGTTACTGGCGTCGCCACAGCATTCGGAGCAAGTGCAAAGGTCCAATGGCTCGAAGGTCCACCGGCTGTTGTGAATGATCCGAAGTGGGCACAATTAGCTGCTCGAACTTCCGAATCTCTCGGCTTGTCGGTCGTAGAACCGATACCTTCTCCGGCAGGAGAGGATTTCTCCTTTTACCTGCAAGAGACACCAGGTATCTTTTTCTTCTTAGGCACATCTGGACCGCAGGAATGGCATCATCCCGCATTCGATATCGACGAGAGAGCACTGCCGATTGGAGCCTCCTTCTTCGCTGCATTAGCGGTTGATGCATTAGCTCAATTAACAGGGTCTTCTCTCAAGTAGGAGGAAGCATGACTCGACACATATACGATGTTATCGTCGTTGGCGCTGGTTCGATGGGAATAAGTGCAGGCTATGAGTTAGCACGAAGAGGACTAAGGACGTTACTGATTGACGCATTCGATCCGCCTCATCAGATGGGCAGCCATCATGGCGAGTCACGCTTGATTAGGCATGCTTATAGTGGGGGGCCAGCTTATGTGAAAATGGCGCTTAGAGCAGATGAGCGTTGGTTGGAGCTGGAAAAGCTGACTGGTGAGAAGCTGCTTGAACGTTCGGGCGTGCTGAATTTATATGACCCAGCACAATACTCTTACGATGATCGAATCCAAGATACGATAGATCATGGAGTCATTACAGAATCGTTAAACGCGTCTCAAATCCGCGAACGCTGGTCAGGCGTTCAAGTACCGGAGAGTTATCGTGCGATGTATGAGACGAATGCAGGCTACCTATTTAGTGAACGGTGCATTGCTGCCTACAAGAAGCTAGCTCTTCAATCGGGCGTAACCTTGCTCACCCATACAGTCGTGACCAAGATAATAGCGGAGAAGTCATTCGTCTCTGTCTCGACGAAAGAGGATGAGTTTATTGCGCATAAAGTTATAGTTAGCGCGGGTGCTTGGTTTCGTTCCTTTGCGTCCCTCATAGATTTGCCGATTAAGGCAGTTCGCAAAGTAGTTGGCTGGTTTGAACCGAGCGACAGCTCCTTTGATGCGGGTGTTTTCCCTGGATTTACGGTAGGGGACAGTAGCGGTGGATATTATGGATTTCCGAGCATTGGGGGCGCAGGTGTGAAAATTGGTCGCCATGATACGGGAGTCGATTGGCAGGAGGGCGAAGTGCTTGCTCCATTCGGGGCATACCCAGAGGACGAGGATGATTTGCGAAGCACCTTGGAATCGTTCCTGCCTGGCGCTGCTGGGAAGCTTCTACAAGGTGCGGCTTGCAAATACGAGATGACACCGGATGAGCATTTTATCATCGATACACATCCTGAGCATCCGAATATCTTACTGGCTGGAGGATTCTCCGGACATGGTTTTAAGTTTGCTAGTGTGGTAGGAGAAATGTTGGCGGATCAAATTGAACTAGGGAGATGGGGGCAGGATGTTCAATTGTTCTCCGCATCCAGATTCTCGTCAAACATTCATAATAGCTAGATTACGTTATTATAGGAGGAATCATCTATGAGTCAACCGCTTATCCCCGTAGATATCGATACTTACGCACATACTTATGAACAGCTTCAGCAAGCCATAGAAGGCCTGACCGATGATCAATTGAAATGGAAAGCTGGCGACAAGCATTGGAGTGTTACTGAGGTGTTGACCCATCTGGCTGATCATAATCTCATCGTCTCGTTCCGCATTCGTGAAATATTGTCCGGATCAGAAGCACGCTTGCCCGCATTTAACCAAGATCCATGGGTTGCAGGGCAAAAAGCTAATGAAGGCAAAGCTTCAGATGCACTAGATATTTTCAGAAATCTATTGCAGTATAATAGCTTGTTATTTCAGCGATTGACCGCTGAGGAATGGAGTAAAACTGGAGTGAATTTTAAGGGAGAAACGGTGACGCTATCTGCCATCGTTCTAGCCTTCATCGCTCATGTTCATGTCCATCTCAAGCAAATCGATAGAATCAAGCAAGGAGAAGTTAGCTCACAAAATTCTAGTTGTACGATATAGAGGTTTAAAATCTTTTCTTATGGAGAGCAGGTGGAGGAAATGTTGGATCATAAAGTCATCGTCCGTGAAGCACGGGATTCCGATCGGGAGGCGGTTATTAAAGTTCTCGTAGACGCCTATCAGCAATATGAGAAGAAGCTATCGGAAGAACGGTGGAATCAGTATAAGGAGAACATTTTATTAACGATTGACTCGTCTACAACGAAATCGAGGCTTGTTGCAGAAGTGGACTCAGAAGTGGTTGGAAGTGTGTTTATCTATGATTCTGCAGAGGCAGCGTATGGATCATCGGAATTGGATATTCGTAATCCTATCATTCGCTTGCTCGGCGTATCTCAGAGAGCCCGCGGGTTCGGGGTAGCGACGGAATTGATTCGGTCAAGCGCGAAGCTATCGCTTGAATGGGGGGCCGACACTCTCCATCTGCACACCTCCGATATGATGGATTCGGCTGTGAGACTTTATGAGCGACTAGGCTTCGAGAGGGCCTTTGATCAGGAGTACTGGAATGGTGATTTGCTTGTGAAGAGCTATCGTTTGGAGCTAAAGAAAACCACGCTATTACACGTTTAAGGGAGGCTTTAACAATGACAAAGCGTAAAAAGATCAAATTCGGTGCACTTGTTCACGGAGTAGGCGGTAATATATCTGGCTGGAGGCATCCGGAAGTATTACCGGACGCAAGTGTCAATTTCCCTTACTATAAAGAGCAGGTTCAAATCGCTGAATCCGGTAAAATCGATCTCGTTTTTATCGCGGATGGACTGTATATTAACGAGAAATCCATTCCTCATTTCCTGAACCGCTTTGAACCTCTAACGCTTCTGTCCGCCTTAGCTTCGGTGACGAGTAAGATTGGCCTTGTCGGCACCTTATCCACCTCCTATAGCGATCCTTTCACCGTTGCTAGGCAGTTCAGCTCTCTTGATCATTTAAGTGGTGGGCGTGCGGGGTGGAATCTGGTCACTTCTCCGCTTGAGGGGTCCGCGAAAAACTTTGGCAAGCCAGAGCATCCATCGCATGATGAACGTTACAAAATCGCGGAGGAGCACCTTGAGGTAACCCGCGGCTTGTGGGATTCATGGGAGGACGACGCTTTCGTTCGCAATAAGGAATCGGGAGTATTCTTCGATCCCTCCAAGCTACACCAGCTCGGTCACAAGGGTAAATATTTTAATGTTCAAGGTCCACTTAATATCGCGAGATCGAAGCAGGGACAGCCGGTCGTATTCCAAGCGGGTTCTTCCGAAAGTGGGAAGAATCTTGCAGGTAAAGGTGCGGATGCCGTCTTCACGGGTCATGAAACTCTGGAAGAGGCGAAGGCATTTTATAAGGATGTCAAAAGTCGCACAGTAGCTAATGGTCGGTCGGTTGATGACATTGTTATTTTACCAGGCATTGCGCCTATTATAGGTAGAACGCAAGAGGAAGCTGAGCGCAAATATGAGGAAATCGCAAGCTTGGTTAGCATCCAGAACGCGCTTGACTTTTTAGGTCGCTTCTTCGAGCATCACGACTTCTCCCAATATCCATTGGACGAACCGTTTCCGGATATCGGGGACTTAGGAAGTAATAGCTTCCGAAGTGGTACAGATAAAATCAAAAAGACTGCGAAGGAGAAGGGGCTAACCTTACGACAGGTTGCTTTGCAATCAGCAACTCCTCGCGGGCCATTCATTGGAACAGCAGAGCATGTAGCGGACTTGATTCAGAAGTGGTACGAGGAAGAAGCAGGGGATGGCTTTATCATTTACTCTGCATTGCCAAGTGGACTACGTGATTTCGTGGAATTGGTCATTCCGATCTTGCAGGAACGGGGCATCTATCGCACAGAGTATGAGTCCGATACCCTGCGCGGTAATCTGGGGTTGCAGATTCCGGTTAATCGGCACACTGTTGCTCATGTAAGTAACTGAGGAAGGCGCTTGAGAAGCTGCAGAAATCCTCGGTTATTATCATTTCCTGGGGAATGAATTTTCTTGAATAAGAGGCTAGCTTGCTTTAAAATAAAGGAAGCAATAGCCTAAAAAAATAGATTCAGGCAATGGTGCCTTAGGGTCTAAGAGCGATATTCGTTCTTAGACCCTGGGCACCTTTTTGTTTGTCGCGAGTATTCTTGCAACTGCAGGGTGGCTTAGATTGCAGCGCGCCAATTTGAGGGAATCGTCGCAGTAGTTCGGTGAAACCGAACTGTAGCGCACCAATTGGGGCATATCATCGCTGTAGTTCGATGAAACCGAACTGCAGAGCGCCAATTGGTGCAAATCCGCGCTGTAGTTCCGTGTAACCACACCAATAGCACCAACCAGCACCCGCAAATCCGCTACACAGTCCTAAACCAACTATTTTTTTAAATTCGTGAGGTGAGGTGAAGGGAGTGAACCGTCAGCCGATACGAGGAGTTCCGCTTGCAATAAGAGTCATTCCAAATGTAGATGCAAGCCTAGCGAAGCAATTGAAGCTAAGGGAGGGCATTCGCAGCCTTGGGATGTTCACTTCAACTGTTGACGATGTTGGATATACCGCGTTAGATGAAGCGACTAAGAAAGCTGCTGTTGAAGTCGTGTATGCCCGCTCTTTTTACGCGGGCTCAGGCAATGCTTCGGGTCCTCTATCAGGGGAATTCATCGGGATAATCGGTGGAGAGAATCCTTCTGAAGTACAAAGCGGATTAGATGCTGCACTTACGCTTATGGAAAGCGGAGCGTGCTTCTATTCCTTGAATGAGGAAGGGACGCATGCATATTACGCTCATGTCATCTCCCGGACTGGTTCGTATTTATCCAAGGTAGCGGGGATCCCCGAAGGAGAACCTTTAGCATATTTGATTGCTCCTCCTCTGGAAGCGATGTTTGGATTGGATGCTGCGTTGAAGGCAGCGGACGTTAAGCTTTGTCAGCTATATGGCCCGCCAACAGAGACGAACTTTGCAGGAGGGCTGCTAACCGGAAGTCAATCGGCTTGCACAGCTGCAGCTGAAGCTTTTGCGAATGCGGTATATGAAGTGGCACGTGAACCGAGGAAATAAGGTGGGGTGATTAAGGTTGATAACGAGAACGTTAGCGCTTGGAATCATCGAAACCTGGGGCGTTCCAGCACTCATTGCAGCAGCTGACGCAGCGGCCAAAACAGCCGATGTACAGGTAACGACTTACGAGAAAGTGGATGCAGGCATCGTGACCATTTATTTGCTAGGTGATGTTGCAGCAGTAAAGACCGCTGTTGAAGCGGGGGGCGAAGCAGCAAAGCGGATAGGTAAGCTTCTTGGCACACATGTCATTCCGCGCCCAGATGCATCGGTATATGAGATGGTTAAAGCGATGCAACAGCCGCAACGTGGCATTCAACAAGTAACGAAGGAAGTCATTCCAATTGAGAGCGACACAACGGACAGTATTGATTCTGATCACATTAAAATGAAAGTGAAGGAACTCCGCAATCTGGCTTTTGCAGCACCTGATTTTCCCCTCTCGGAGAAAGAAATCAAGAAAGCGAATAAAGCTTATCTGGCGAAGCTTCTGAGCGAACGGGATAGCAGGGATGAACATGGCGGTGAATCGCCATGAAGCTAGATGGTGATTTACTAGGCATTCAGGAAGTAAGGAACATGTTACATGAGGCAAAACAAGCGCAGAAGCTCCTGGAGCAGATGACCCAATCTGAGGTAGATGAGATTGTGACGCAAATGGCGCGATCTGCAGAAGCGGAAGCGGAGAGACTAGCGGCTCTCGCGGTGGACGAGACAGGCTTCGGATTAACAGCGGACAAAAAAGCTAAAAACCTATTCGTAGCAAAGGATGTTTACGACGCGATCAAAGATATGAAAACCGTAGGCATCATCCACAAGGACGAGCACAAGCAGGTGTGGGAAATCGCCCAACCGATGGGTGTGGTAGCAGCGATTATCCCCTCGACGAATCCGACTTCGACGGTGCTATTCAAATGTATGATCGCATTGAAAGCGCGGAATGCCATTGTGATAAGTCCGCATCCTTCTGCCCTTCGCTGTTCTGTGGAATCGGCGAACCTAATGCATGATGCAGCAGTTAAGGCAGGAGCACCTCCCGGTTTAATTCAATGTCTAACTCATCCGTCGATCGAAACGAGTAACGAGCTCATGAAGCACAAGCTGACGGATATCATTCTCGCAACAGGTGGGACAGCGATGGTCAAGGCGGCGTACAGCTCGGGAAAACCAGCATACGGTGTCGGCCCCGGCAACGTTCCGGTGTACATTCATCAAAGTGCGAACGTCCGACAAGCCGTTTCCCGGATCATTCAGAGTAAAACGTTTGATTATGGGACGATTTGCGCCTCTGAGCAAGCTTTAGTTGTGGATGACGCGATTAAGTCTCAACTCGTTGAGGAGCTTAAGCGACAAGGTGCTTATTTCCTTAACGAGCAGGAGAAGCAGAAGATAGCCTCAATCTTGACGGTAGGTAAAGGGATGAATCCTAAGGTTGTAGGGAAATCCCCGCAGGTTATTGCCGCGCTGGCAGGGATAAGCATCCCCGAGAATATACGCGTGATCATTGCCGAAGAAATATCAGTTGGTCTTGCGCACCCCTTTTCCGTTGAGAAGCTGTGCCCCGTGCTTGCACTCTACACCGTGACGGATTGGCAGGAAGGCTGTAAGCGATGTATAGAGCTGTTAGAGCAAGGCGGGCTAGGTCATACACTGGGTATACATTGCGAGGATTTACCTATTATCGAAGCGTTCGGATTGGAGAAGCCAGCTTCTCGAATTGTTGTGAATACCGGTACGACTTTCGGTGGGATTGGAGCAACGACAGCGATTATGCCTTCCATGACACTTGGCTGCGGATCATTCGGAGGGAACATCACCTCTGACAATATCGGCCCGCAGCATTTGCTTAATACGAAGCGCGTTGCCTTTGGCATTCGTGAGATGCCCCAATCCACGATACCCCTTCCAGTTCAGCAGCAAGCCGAACAACGAGTCGCCGAGACGATTAGCTCAAGTGGGAATTTCGATAAGCTGGGAATTACCCGCGAAGAAGTTACGCGGATTGTTCAGAGAGTATTTGCAGAAATGCAAAAATAAAGAGGAGGAATTATAAATGGCAGGAGAATTGACAGCATTAGGAATGATCGAAACAAAAGGGTTAGTGAGCTCGATTGAGGCTGCAGATGCGATGGTGAAAGCGGCTAATGTGAAGCTGATTGGCAAGGTCCATGTTGGTGGGGGGCTCGTTACAGTTATGGTGCGTGGAGACGTGGGTGCCGTGAAGGCTGCAACCGATGCAGGAGCTGCCGCAGCGGAGAAAATTGGGGAGCTTGTATCGGTGCACGTCATTCCTCGCCCGCATTCCGACATCGAATTCATTCTTCCGAAGCTTGAAGGCTAAACCGAGCGATGGCGCACATTACGGAATTGAGCTTGCGCGCCATGCTGGGGCGGGGCAAAGGGCTCCCCAATCCTTTTCCACTAAGCGTGGGTGACAAGCTTACTCCTGCAGCTGCCGATTTTCTGAAGCAACGAAATATTGGCTTAGTGCGGCCAAGGCAAGATGACCGAGACCGAGTCCGCGACTTAACCATCCACCCACTTATTCCTGTAGGTGTATCTGGACGACACGTTCATCTGTCAGCAGAGCATATTACTGCTTTGTTCGGTGCTGGACACAAGCTAAGACCGCTTCGCGAGCTATCCCAGAAAGGGCAATATGCTACGCAGGAAACCGTTACGATTGTCGGACCAAAGGGGAAGATCCCAGACGTGCGAATTCTCGGTCCTTCTCGTGGGACGACGCAGGTGGAGATTTCGCGAACGGATGGGTATCGAATAGGGGTGAACCCATTGGTCAGACTGTCCGGGGATATCCAAGGTACGCACGGAATTACTCTGGTGAGCCATACGGGTAGCATAATCGAGATCAAGGAAGGCTTGATCGTAGCGCGTAATCATGTTCATTTCTCTCCCGAAGATGCGAAGCTACTCCATGTTGCTCAAGGCGATCGGCTCAAATTGCAGACGCAAAGTGAACGACCGCTTATTTTCGCAGATGTGATTGCTAGAATTAGCTCTCATTATTCACTTGAATTTCATATCGATACAGATGAGGCTAATGCCGCTCATTTGGATACGGGTCATACAGTAAGACTGATAGGGATTAACGGTAAAATGAAGGATTCCGTCGAGGGGGAGCTATCGTGAGCATGGAAATGAAGCCAATGATTGAATCTATCGTTCGCGAGCTGTTCTACACTTGGCAACGGGATGCCGTTCAACCCCCCAAGCCTAAGGTGCTCTACATCTTCTGCGACAGTACAGCTCATGAGGCATACACGGATCATTTTATCTATTTGAGCAATAACGGTGTGTGTTACGACATATTGTTCCTGGACGGTGAAACCTCAGCCTGGCTCGGCATGCATAAGCTTGAATGCGGTGGTGTAGGTCAGATCCTTATGGCGGATGAGTTTGCTCCCGCACCATTAGAAGTTCCACGAGATTATGAGGGTATCGTGATCCCCGAGCTTGATCTGGACAACGCGGCGCGAATCGCTCTAGGGATGAAAGGCACGATAAAATCAGAAATTGCCTTTTCCGCACTGGTCCAAGGGAAATTTGTACTCGTTGGTGAGGATAGCTCAGGGTTAAAGCGGTCGGATCGACGAACGATGAAGACAATCGTGCTGCCGCAACCTTTCATCAACTTGTTTTCCTATTATAAGCAGGAGCTTGGGATGTATGGTGTGGAGTTTGGCGAACAAAAGCGATTGGCTGAGCTCGTTGTTCGCAAATTCCGCTTGGAGCAGGCAGAACATGTAGAACAGTCAGGAGCAGCAGTAACAGAGGCCGTCATGATCGACAGAGGCGAGGACAACAACAACAAGAATCAACTCCCTTTCGAAGGCAAGCTAGTAAGTGCAGACTGGGTAGCTACAGAGCTAAAGAATCATCGGTTTCGTACCTTGATCATTCGTCGTCGGACTCTTATCACTGCGCTTGCGAAGGATCTGCTGAAGGCCAACGGTATTGCTGTCCAGTACGCTGACGAAGGGTGAGATTCGGATGTTTCTAGGAAGAGTCATCGGTAGCGTGTGGGCGACGCAGAAGGAAGAAGGGATGGATAATCTGAAGCTGATGGTCATACAGCCCATTGATTTCCATCATTGCAACGCCGGACATCATATCATTGCCGCGGATCGAATCGGAGCTGGAATTGGCGAGAAAGTCATCGTGTCGAGGGGAAGCCCAGCAAGAGTGCTTTTCAACCATAAGATGGTGCCGATAGACGCTATGATTGTTGGTATTGTAGATAGCTTTGAGGTGACAGACGGGATTGAGAGGGAGGAAGAGGCATGGAACAACCGAAACAGCGGGTAATCCAGGAATATGTCCCCGGTAAGCAACTAACATTGTGTCATGTCATTGCAAATCCCGATCCAATCTTGTATTCGAAGCTAGGTCTTGAAGGCGGAACTGCCATTGGAATTCTCACTTTAACACCAACAGAGACGGCCATTATTGCGGCAGATGTAGCAACGAAAGCCGCAAGTGTGGGAATTGGTTACTTGGATCGCTTTACGGGTTCACTTGTGATTACTGGAGAAGTATCGGCAGTGGAGATGGCATTGCGTGCGGTGAACGTGTTCCTACAAGAAAAGCTCCAATTCTCAATCGCTTCTATTACGAGGTCATAGCTCATGAGAAGGATCATGCTAATTGGGGCGGTGGGTTCAGGGAAGTCATCATTAATTAGAGCGTTGCTGGAGCACGAGCACCAAGTTGTTAAGACGCAAAGCTTAGTTTATCATGACAACTTAATTGATACACCTGGAGAATATACCGAGAATCCACTTTTCTATCGCTCCCTTATGGCAACCTCCCACCAGGCAGCGGCCGTATTGCTCGTGCAGGATGCGACAAAGGATAGAAATGCTTTTCCACCGGGCTTCGCTGGAGGCTTTCCTGTTCCTACGTTTGGTGCGATTACGAAAATCGATCACCTGGATGCGAATTCCGATCAAGCGATTACCCTACTTAGGCAAGCCTTAACAGAAGGTGCAATATTCCCAACTTCAGCACATTCCAATCGTGGAATCAAAGAGCTACAGGCACATTTAGCACAATTCATGGATAAACAAAAGTAGTAAAAATACGACAGTTTGTTTCGACAACGAACAAGCATTTCTTATGTCAGAATAGAATCGATCGGGCAAATCCAAGACTAAGAGGGATTTTCTATGATATCGATTAGGGAGCTCTGCCTGGAGCATACCGTACTAAACTCGCAAGATGCCGAATTGATAGAAGATTTGGCTATACATTTGCAATTAATCGCGGACGTATCGCAAGCGGATGTATTTATTGATTGTCCTATGCTAGACAAAGGATCGGCACTTGTAGTCGCTCAAGCTCAACCCACTACCGCATCTTCTCTTTATCGAACATCAGTTATCGGCCAGTATGCATATGCACACAATGAACCCGCGGTCATGTTTAGCTTACTGTCAGGACAATCCGTTATTGGCTCCCGAGGAATCTCTCAGGAACAGATCGCTATGCAACAGAATGTTTCTCCCATCGTTGGCCGTAATGGCAATGTCATCGGTGTGTTGATCATGGAGCAGGATATTTCCGAGAAAGTAGAGCAAGAACGTAATGTGGAACGACTGCTAGAAACAACAGAACAGCTAAGTGAGACATTGCTCACGGTAGCGATGTCTGAAGGAAGAGTGCAGTCTCTTATGCACGAGGGGATCATCTTGTTCGACGAACAGGAACGGATGACCTATATGAATCCCCGGGCTAGAGCTTTATTACGCGAAATCGGTCACGTAGCTATTGCAGAAGGTGATGAAATCACGCAGTTATTTTTTAATCGGATCCAATGGCGAAATGTATTTGGGCCTACAGGAATGATGTGTCAGGAGCTACAAATTGGAAAAATAGTATTTGAGCTTAAGGCGGTATCGATCTATCGTGGCAATCAGACAGTAGGGGGGCTGATGCTCATTCGCGATATTTCCGACCTGAGGGAGAAGGATAAGCAGCTGATGCTTAAGTCCGCGGTTATTAAGGAAATCCATCATCGGGTCAAAAATAATTTACAAACAGTATCCAGCCTCCTCCGTCTTCAGATGCGCAGAACGAAGCATGAGGAAGTCGAGCGGGTATATCGCGATAGCATTAACCGAATTAACAGCATTGCCGTTATTCACGAAATGCTAGCCTACGAGGGCATGGATACGATTCACTTCAACGATGTTGTCGATCGCATTTCGAAAAATATTTTATCATCGTCGGTTAAGCCCGATCAGGCAATACGCGTTAAGTTAGCGGGTGACGAGCTCATGCTGCCGTCCGATATGGCGACAACGTTGGCGCTTGTCGTCAATGAATTGATTCAGAACTGCGTACTACATGCGTTTAGGGAACGTTCAACCGGTGATATCCAATTGATGTTTAATAACCGTGATTTAATTATGGAAATACAAGTTATGGATAATGGATCGGGGATTATAGCTCACGGTAACGGGGAGGAAAGAACCCATCTCGGGCTGAAAATCGTCGAGACGTTGGTAGAGGAAAATTTAGGGGGAAATATTAGCGTTATATCCGATGGGCGAGGAACGAATGTCCGTATTGCATTCCCGGCTGCATACATCCCGACTGAAGGAGGATGAGTGTTCTTGAGGCCTTCCATTGTGCTAGTAGATGACGATCCGATCATTCGAATGGATATCCGTGAGATGTTGGAGGAACGTGGTTATTTAGTCGTCGCTGAGGCTAAGAACGGCGAGGAAGCAATCGAACTTGCGGTCAGATGGAAGCCGGATTTGGTCATCATGGATATGAAGATGCCAATCATGAATGGGATCAAAGCTACGCGGATCATTCGTAAGGTTGTGGACTGTGCGGTGCTCATGCTGACGGCCTACAGCCAACATGAAACAGTCCAAGATGCCCGCATGGCTGGTGTGACCGCCTATTTGGTTAAACCAGTATCGGAGGAGAATTTGATCCCAGCGGTTGAGATTGCGCTTAGTCAGAAGGAGCAAATGGATACGTTAAAAGAAACACTTATGCAGTTGAAGCAATCGGTTGAAGATCGTAAAGCGGTCGAGAAGGCGAAGGGCATCGTCATGCAAGCTTATGCCTTAAACGAGGAAGACGCTTATCGGAAAATGCGGGGCGCTAGTATGGAGAGCCGTATTTCCCTGAACAAGCTTGCAGAGTACATATTGGAAGGTCGCACAGAGCAACTGTCCGGAATGACTGGGAACGGGTGATGTGTGAATGGACGGTTCGTGGATCACGAGTGCGGGAATCGATATTGGCACGAGTACGACGAAAATCATTATTAGCCGACTAAAGCTCGTTCGAGCATCAAGCGCGCTGAGCCTACCTCGTTATGAGATCGCAGAACGCCAGCTTCTCTATGCAAGTCCGATTTATCAAACCCCACTTAAGAGCTGGGATGAAATTGATGCTGACCGTGTGTGGTCAATTGTATCGGGGGAACTTGCTAAGGCTGGAATAACTAAGGCGGACCTTAAATCAGGCGCGGTTATCATTACAGGGGAAACGGCAACGAAAGCAAATGCAAGTTCGATCGTCCACTTGCTTTCTGAGCGATCCGGAGATTTCGTCGTGGCCACGGCGGGTGCGGATTTGGAGGGCTACTTAGCCGGTAAAGGAGCCGGAGCCGATCGGCGCTCTAATCAAATCAGGGGTGCAGTTGCGAATATCGATGTCGGTGGCGGTACGGCGAATGTGGCGATATTCCGGCGTGGTAAAGCGATAGGAACGGTGACGTTCCATATTGGGGGTAGGCTGATCCAACTGGGTGAAAGGGGAAATCTACTTTACATTTCTCCTTCTATCCGTCCATGGCTTAACTATCGCGGGTATAAGCTTGAGAGGGGCAGCTCCATCACCTTTATTGATCTTAAGGAGCTCTGCCAGCAGCTTTGCCGAAGTCTGCTTCGATATTTGTCCGGCAATGCTTCGTCTGAGCAGACCTATGAAGCTCACACATTGCTGCTCGGCAAACCGCTCAACCCATTACCAGATATGGAAGAGTGGATGGTATCGGGTGGGATCGGTAAGCTCATGCAAGATCAGGCACCCGTCACGCTGGCTGAGACAGCGATTTTTCAAGACATTGGACCACTACTCGCACATACGTTGAAGGAATGCATGAATGAATATTCTTTACGATGGATAGAAGCAGAGGAGACGGTCCGGGCAACCGTTATTGGAGCGGGTATGCAGAGCACGGAAATAAGCGGAGCAACCGTTCATTTAAATGCCAAGCTATTGCCCATACGCAACCTGCCTGTATTAAAGCTGGATATTAACGAAGCGATGTTCCATCCTCCGATAGAGCTTGGGCATGCTGTGGAAGAGACGCTTCGCGGGAGTACTTCCTTGTTTGATTCGGAAGCATCACCTCCATTCGCACTTTCGGTTACGGGTACATTTGCTCTGAACTATGTTAATCTTCAACAGCTTGCCGAACAATTACATATACGATTTATTCGTTATTTTCCAAATAGTGAGGTTATGGTCGTCATCTGCGAAAGAGATATCGCACAGGCGCTAGGGCAAGCTTTGCAAAGACGCGCTGGATCAGGTTTGCAAGTGATATGTATCGATCAGATTCGAGTTGAACATGGGGATTACATTGATCTGGGAGAGCCCATCTCGGGGATGATGATTCCGGTTGTAGTGAAGACACTCGCTTTCTCACAAAGGGATGGGGGGATGGACAGTTGAACTTGACGACGACTGTACTCGGCAAAACCTATCAGTTGAAAAGCTTAAAGGAAGTACTTGCTAAAGCGAATGAGGAGAAGTCTGGGGATCAACTCGCAGGGATTACGGCCGAGGATGCCAAGGAAAGAATGGCGGCTAAGTTGATTTTGTCCGATCTGACCCTGGGCGACATTCGTAACCATCCCCTACTCCCTCCGGACATAGATGAGGTTTCCAGGGTTATTGAGGATGCGGTGAATGATAAGATCTATAACGAAATCAGGGGCTGGTCCGTCGCGGAGCTGCGAGAATATTTGCTTCGTCAGGAGACGGGGAACAATGAGATTCGCCGGATATCCAGAGGATTGACGAGCGAGATGGTAGCGGCGGTTACGAAGCTCATGAGCAATCTTGATCTGGTGCAAGCGGCAGCGAAGATCGAGGTCCAATCACATTGCAACATTACGATCGGACAGAGGGGGGTACTTTCCGGGCGTGCCCAACCCAATCATCCTACGGATAATATCCAAGGGATGAAAGCTTCGTTATTCGAGGCTTTAAGCTACGGGATTGGTGATGCGGTTATCGGAATTAACCCAGTCATCGATTCAGCGGATAGCGTCAAGAATATTCTGCTTGCGACCAAGGAAGTGATGGAGAAGTGGAGCATTCCGACGCAGAACTGCGTGCTGGCACATATTAAAACCCAGATGAAGGCGATTCGCCAAGGGGCTCCGGCGGATATGGTGTTTCAAAGCCTGGCTGGGACGGAGGATGGCAACAAAGCGTTCGGAATTGATGTGGCACTCCTCGATGAGGCAGATGAATTAATTCGGCGGGAAGGTACAGGAACCGGACCTAACTTGTGGTATTTCGAAACCGGACAGGGCTCAGAATTGTCGGCAGAGGCACATCATGGCATCGATCAAGTGACGCTTGAAGCGCGCTGCTATGGATTGGCTCGGAAGTATAAGCCTTTTATCGTCAATACGGTCGTTGGTTTCATTGGGCCAGAGTATTTGTATGACAGCAAGCAGGTCATTCGGGCAGGTCTTGAGGATCACTTTATGGGGAAAATCCAGCAAATTCCGATGGGTGTGGATGTCTGCTATACGAACCACATGAAGGCGGATCAGAACGATATGGATAATCTAGCCGTGCTGCTCGCAGCTGCCGGGGTCAACTATATTATAGGAGCCCCGATGGCAGATGATTGTATGCTGAATTATCAGTCCACAAGCTATCACGATATTGCGACACTCCGAGAGACGATGCGACTTAGACCTGCGCCCGAGTTCGAGGGCTGGCTGAACCGGATGGGCATTATGGAGAACGGTCGATTAACGCCACTCGCAGGAGATCCGACGGTATTTATGTGAACGCGAAGGGAGGAAACATCATGATTCCATCCATCGAATTAGATCAATTCGTCGATCGGGTGATGGCTGAGCTTGAGAAGAAGCTTGGCTCACCAGACGTTTCGGTAACGACGGAATCGGCAAACTCCAATGCAGTAACTCATTCTGCAACCGATTCTGGTGTCGTGACGATCAAAGTTCCTCAGCCCCGATGGGAAGAAGGGTTAGCGGAATTGATCGAGAGCACTCCTGCGCGAATCGGAGTATGGAGAACAGGAACGAGACCGCTAACGAAGGAGATGCTGAAATTTCGTTGCGATCACGCGGCTGCAATCGACTCCATCTATGGGGAAGTTAATGAGAAGCTGCTGGAACAATTCGGGTTGTTTACTGTGGATACGTGCTACGAGAACACAGAGAATTACTTGAGACGTCCAGACATGGGGCGGATCATTACCGAACGCGGAATGGATTTGATTCGCGAAAGCTGCAAGGCTAAGCCACAGGTTCAAATCGTCGTTTCGGATGGCCTAAGTGCCAACGCGATTGATGCGAACTTGCCGGATGTTTATCCTTCGTTGCTCGATTCGCTCACTGCTTATGGGCTCAAGGTGGGTACACCTTTTTTCGTAAAAGGGGGAAGGGTTGCGGTGATGGATCACATCGGGGAGCTGCTACAGCCAGATGTGTTCGTACTGTTGATCGGTGAACGCCCAGGCCTTGTTTCCTCTAAATCGATGAGCGCCTACCTATGTTATCAGCCGCGCAAAGGAACGGTGGAAAGCGATCGCACAGTCATTTCCAACATCCATCCAGGGGGAACTCCTCCGGTGGAAGCGGGCGCCTATATCGGTACTCTTGTACATAAAATGCTAGAACAGAAAACGAGCGGAATTCATCTTGATTTGTAAAGTCATGGACTTAGGTGGAGGAGGTGGGGAGGATGGCAATGGGGATCGGAATCGCGCTGATTGCAGTTACGTGTTTGTTTGCGCTATGGATCGTTCGTCTTGCGGGGAAAAACGTACGCAATTTCGACGAGAGCAAGCATGAAAGCTTTATCGGGAAATAAGCTCGATGGGGATTGCCACACGTGTGGATTAGCTTTAGAAAATGCCGAGGAGGGTAACAGTATGAGTACTCAAACCCATCACCATGAAAAAGACAAACAGGACTTGAATAAGTTCGGTTACGCGCAGGAGCTACTACGCAGCATGGGCGGTTTTTCTAACTTTGCGATTTCATTCTCAATCATTTCTATCCTTACCGGTGCAGTTTCCTTATATGGTCATGGACTAAGCTACGGTGGTCCGGGCATGATGGGCTTCGGTTGGCCTCTCGTTGCGTTATTCGTTATGATTGTTGCGGCGGCTATGGCCGAGCTAGCATCGGCGATTCCGACGGCGGGTGCATTGTATCATTGGGCATCCATACTTAAGAATAAACGTTGGGGTTGGTATACAGCTTGGATTAACCTCATCGGGCAGATCGGAATCGTAGCTGGGATCGATTATTCCGTCGCTTTGTTTGCCGATCCACTTCTATCTGATGTGTTCGGCTACGAATCCACTCTAACGACGATATTGATCTGCTTCGCAGTAATCCTGCTAAGCCACGGCGTACTTAACCATATCGGGATTCGTAGTGTTTCCAGATTGAATGATTTCTCTGCATGGTACCATATTGGTGTTGTGCTCGTACTCGTCGTGTCGCTCGCCTTTTTCTCCAAAGGTAGCTTGAACAGCTTCGACTATTTGTTCAAGGTTGGAGAGACATTCTCCGATAAGCCATATATGTTTGCATTCCTCATTGGTCTCCTGCAAGCACAGTGGACGTTTACGGGCTTTGACGCTTCTGCACATACGATAGAAGAAACGGTAAATCCTCGCGTACGCGCTCCTTGGGGAATTTTCACGTCAGTGGCTTACTCGTTTTTCTTCGGGTTCATCATGCTTGCTTTCGTTACGCTGTCTATTAAAGATGCCGGCGCGGCAGCTGGCGCAGACAATGCCTTTATTTATGTCATCAGCCAAGCTCTCGGAGGAACCTTCGGTAAAGTCGTGCTATGGCTCGTCGTGGCCGCAATGTGGTTCTGCGGGCTGTCCTCGATCACCTCTTTCTCCAGGATGATGTATGCCTTCTCCCGCGATAAGGGGATGCCGGGTAGTAGGCATTGGGCACAAATTTCTAAGAAGTTCCGTACACCAGCGAAAGCAATCTGGCTTGCTGTTGTGCTTTCGTTCTTGCTTGCCCTTATCGACTACATTATTAAGCAATCGAATCCGGATACAGCCTATACGACAATTGCTTTCTTAACTGCAGTAAGCGTTGTCGGCTTATATGTCGCTTATGGAATTCCGATTGTGCTGAAAATGATGGCGAAGGCAAATGGAAAATTCCAAGCGAAGCATTTGGGTCCATGGCATCTAGGGAAATATAGTAACTTTATTGGTATTCTTGCGATACTGTGGATTGTCTTCATTTCGGTCATTATGGTTATTCCGCCGAATGAGATGGCTGGCTATGCGCTTGGTGGTATGGTTATTGTGCTCATCATTATGGATTTTGCCTATTACAGGAAGCACTTCCCTGGTCCGCAAGCGGCCCTGAATACTTCCATGACTGAGATTCTCCGTCGGGAAAAAGAATTGGAGAGTAACTCGTCAGGCGGGGGCTCCGGCATCTCGCATAAAGGTTAAATAGATTGCTAAAGCAACCCCCGCCGAGAGAGCGAGATCGGCGGGGGTTATTATATCTTTATAGAGAGCGAGTATAGAAGGCGATTTGGAAATTGTTCAGATCCACAGGAAATTTCTGCAAGCCTATCGCCTTCTCCAAATCTATCTCCCAGACTTTATTCCAGTTTGTCGTGGCAGAAGCTGGTTCCTCAGCAGCCGTTGTACCGAAGAGCAAAGACTGGGATAATAAGAAGAGAGTAATGAACAGGGATGTAAATTTCTTTAATGAAGTATAAGCTGACACGACGATACCTCCATAATCAATCGATTCTCATAGTATCATAGAGGATTTCCCGATTTTCCCATAAACTTTTTAAGTTAAATTAACCAAGAATAAACATAAGAGCTTGACATCATAGGGAGACTAACAAATGCAAACCACGTCGGAGAAAATATTTACACACCCGCTAGGCATTATGGCGGCGGCATCAGGAGCGACTTTCCTATGGGGGAGTGCTTTTCCAGTTATTAAGCTTAGCTACGACGAATTAGGCATTGGAAAAAATGATGTTTACGAACAGATCCTATTTGCGGGATATCGCTTTACGTTAGCGTCTATCTTGATTTTATTGTTCATGAAGTTAATAGGTAAGAGTATCGCCTTTCAACGAGGAACTTTGCTCGGGGTAGGCCGAATCGGCATGTTCCAGACGCTACTGCAATATGTCTTCTTCTATTATGGAATAAGCAGCTCAACGGGGGTTCAAGGCTCGATAATCGCGGGGACGACGTCATTTTTTCAAATTCTATTAGCCCATTATATGTATGCGAGTGATAAAATAACGCTTCGTAAGCTGGTTGGACTTATGGTTGGATTCGCTGGGGTTGTGATCGTGGGCATGTCCAAGGGTTCGTTATCGATTCAATTCGGTGTGGCAGAAATATGCTTACTGTTAGCGATGTTCTTCGGAGCCCTTGGTAATGTGCTATCGAAGAAAGAATCCGGACGTCTTGAAATTTTGTACATGACCGCTTATCAAATGCTGTTAGGAGGATTAGCGCTCTTCTTAATCGGAGCAGTAGGAGCGGGGGTTTTACCGTTCGAGTTTACGTGGAAAGCGTCATGGATGCTACTCTACCTTGCTATATTATCCGCTCTTGGATTCGTACTGTGGAATACAGTCATGAAATATAACAAGGTTGGAAGCATCTCGATGTATCTTTTCTTAATTCCAGTGTTCGGTGTTTTCCTATCGGCAATCCTGCTGAACGAAGAGCTCCATGCATTCGTGTGGGCAGCGCTCGCGTTAGTCGTTAGCGGCATTGTGATCGTGAACCGGGCGAAGGTGCCACAGACCGAGAGTACAAAGTAGAAAACTGAATAACAAAGATTCAATAGATGTAGCCGCGTTTATCAAATCTTGAATGCGATCAACGCGGCTTTTAACTCATGGGACATGCTGTTCAATGAATCTGCGGATTCTGAAATATTAATCATCGATCCGAGTTGATCTTCAGTCGTCGCAGCAACAGTCTGGGATTTATGAAGCGATTGTTCGGCAATGCTAGCTAACTCGGTTAGAGAGGCGGCCAATTGCTCTGAGCTTGCAGACATTTGCTCCGCTGAAGAGGCAATTTCCTGAACCTCAGATGAGACGTTGACATTGGACTGGACAATCCGTTCAAAGGTTTGACCTGCAACATCTACCAGCTCCATGCCTAGTTTGATCGCCTTGACTCCGTCTTGTATTTCATTAAGGACATTGTGCGTTTCAGCTTGAATGATGTGTACTAAGTCGGATATGGAATGTGCGGAGCTTGCCGATTGAACGGACAATTTCTTAATTTCATTAGCAACGACTGCAAATCCACGACCGGATTCACCTGCTCTTGCAGCTTCAATTGAGGCGTTTAGAGCTAGTAGATTCGTTTGACCGGATATATCCTCTATAACCTCTAAAATAGAATGAATCTCCTCGATATGTTCACCTAATTGTTTCATCGCTATGGATGCTTTACCTATAGTAAGCTGAATAGATCCCATTTGCCCAACAGCGGTGCGAATGGCTTCATTTCCTTGCGTAGCTTCCTGGGTTGCCTCAAGCGAAACCTGTGTCGCATTGTAAGTCGCTTCGGCTATTCGCTGGATTACGATGCTCATTTCAGACATAGATAGGGAATTATCGTTCATGCTTTCCGTTTGTCTCATGGATCCTGTGGCCACGGACTGAACAGCATTTGTAATTTTCTTTGTTGCCATCGTCATTTGCTCGGCACTACCAGATAACTGTTCTGAGGATAATGTAATTCGTTCTGCATTCTCATGTACTTTAGTAACGACTAAGCGTAAATTCCCAACCATCTGATTCATGGCTTTAGCAAGCTGGGCAATTTCATCCTTTGTTTTGGATTCCATTTGTCCTCCGCGCAAATCCCCTGTGGCGATGGTCTGAATTCTGAATATGATCTGTACAAGCGGTTTAATAATCGTACTGGATAAATAGAAGGCAATACTAATCCCTAGCATAATGCTAATTATCGTCAAGACGATAATGATATTCGTATTACGAGAGAGAGTGTGGATAAGCGCTTCTTTGTCCGTGTTAATATGAGCTAGTGAGGATGCTGCAACCTGCTCGAAGCCTTCCATGAGGTCGCGTGCGACGGGCTCCGTAGAGGTGGTCATGCTATTTAAGGCTTTATCGAGATTTCCCGATGCATAGGAAGGGAATATTTCATCCTCGACCATCGTTCTCCATTTATCATTTAATTCAATTAGCTTCTTATTTTCTTCCGAGGGATTAAGCTCGATCAGCTTTTTTTGAAGCGTTTTGCTTGTTTCTGTATATCTCCTGAAATCAGCCATGAACGAGTTATCGCCAAACAGAACATATCCACGGACGATCGCTATTCTTTGAGAAACGTTTTTAGATAATTGTTCACTGACGGTCACCAATTCCATATCATTTGAGACCATTTTATGAACCTGCTGTTGGCCTACTCTCATGCTTATGGAAGCGGAGGCTCCCGCGATGACAAGAAGAATGAGGATAGTCGTAAATCCCAGCAGTATTTTGTACTTTAAGCTTTTCATCAAGTGAGGCCTCCTTATCGACCGTAGGATAGATTTCTTTGGTCGCGGTCTCACCCCATATTATTTAATAGTAAAGCGTTTGCATAGTAATGCCTATGTACAATAATTCAACAAAAGTGTTGGAAAATAGTACAGTTTAGAGAGGCGATCATCGTGGTGAACGAGTTTATGGACTCTAAGTCGACTATTCTTCGAAAGTCGTGACTTATGAATAAGATTTAACGTGTTTTAGGAGTGAAACAGTAGATTGGAATATCAAAGTTGCCATTGTAGGTTATCCCGTGGGCGGTGTACAATGCTCATATGAAAATGACACGCAAGTTCCTATTAGTATTCGTGTTAATCTTAATTCTGCCTACCGTTGCTATTCATCAAGCCATTGTCCGTTATTCTGAACGGGTTATGCAGCTAAACATTATTGAGAACAACGAAATTATGGCTGAGTTGATTGTGAATCGAATGAACAGTGAGATGAATGACGTCGTTTCCCAACTGCAGCTAGTCGCCGGATTATCGGATCAACATGAGCTGAATCTCCCGGCTATGTATGCGAGAGCCAAACAAGCGATTTCCAAAAGCACGATTATCCAATCCATTTACTTCGTGGATACGAAACGTAATATGAAGTTCGAAGCTCCTTTTCGCCCACAATTACAAAATACAACCTACGATTATCCCAAGTTCGATCATGTCAAATGGAGCTATACGTATGTCGTATCAGGTCTTGTCAGTAATGTGCGAACTGAGAAAACGGCCACGGTCGCCATACCGGTGTTCTACGACGATCGTCAATTTCTTGGGGTGCTGGTTGCAGAATTAAGCCGTAACTTTTTATCCAATATCTTAAGAAGCACGAGTGAAACACGGGAAGGTTTCAGCTTCATAACCGATAGCGAAGGCAGAGTCATCGCCTCCACGCGCGATCAGGATTGGAACTTGGACTTCTCCGAAGAGCCGATCGTCCGACTGCTAATGAAAGGAGACTCCGGCTCCGTGCAGGAAGGCTATCGCGGCACGCCAAGTGTTATGACTTACCAGACCATGAGGGAAAATTGGGGGCTAGCGCTCGGGGTTCCGGAGAAATTTGCATTCACGTCAGTGAAAACGCTTTCGAAGGCGCTTACTTATAGTTTTTTGGGGATCTTCACTCTTATTATGTGTCTCATTCTTGTTGGAGGCCGGCAAATCCTTGTTCCAATCTTGAAGCTGACCAAGTTCGCGCAACGTATTCAAAGTCAGAAAGCGCCATCTCCGCTTCCCGAGCCAATGATGAAGCGTAAAGATGAGATCGGGGAGCTTATTCGCTCGCTTCAGGACATGAATGACCGCGTTGCCCGAACTCATCGATTTCTCCACGATATCGTCGAGGGCATTCCTTATTCGCTTATTACTTTGAACGAAGCTGGAGAAGTTACCCGAGTGAATAGGAAATGGATCGATTTGTTCGGATTAACAGAGGAAAAGTGGGAAGGGAAGAGGTTGGAGGAGCTGTCAGAGTATGGATTCCTGACGATGGATGCGAATTCTGGGGATAAAGAGGTCGCATGGACGGACGGAGAAGGAGTTACACGTATTCTTAAAATCGTCACTGCAGCTTTCTCAGACGGCGTCCTTGCGGTTGTTCAAGATATTTCGCAAATTCGGATGCTGGAATCGCATTTCAAGCAAAGCGAGCAGCTCGCGTTAATCGGACAAATCACAACGGGTATCGCTCATGAACTCAAAAATCCACTTGCTGTTCTATCCAGTTCGTCCGAGCTATTGAGAGAAGAGATCGAACTCAATCCAGATTCCGAGTGGGTGCCTACGCTCGTCCATGACATCGATAGCGAAATTTCTCGAATGACCTTGATCGTCAACGAGTTTCTGACCTTAGCAAAGACGAAGAAGGAAGCAACGGTTCCCGTTCATTTGGATCAATTGCTCAATCGTGTCCTCCACTTGCTCAGGATTAAATTTAATGAACTGGGTATTACGGTGGAACGGAATTTTGCCGTGACGGTCCCGACGATTAACGGGAAGACAAACAAGCTCATTCAAGTGTTTCTGAATTTGCTGGTTAACAGCATGGAAGCAATGCCGCGCGGAGGAACGATTGATATTCGAATAGGCGTTCTTTCCTCTGAAGTATGGGTCGAGATCGCGGACGAGGGCGAAGGTATCTCGGAGGAGCATTTGCAATGGCTGTTCAATCCATTCTTTTCGACTAAAGAAACAGGCAATGGACTTGGCTTGTCCATCGCCCAGGATATCATGAAGGAGCATGGCGGCAGCTTGGAAATGAATAGCGTTAGTAATAGAGGGACGGCGGTCAAATGCCGATTTCCCCTTGGTATGAAGGAGGTAATCAGATGACGAAGCCCGGCGTATTAATCGTTGACGATGAAATCAAGTTGTGCCGAAATATTGCCCTGAAGCTGAAACGCGAAGGCTATGTTACTTACGAAGCTTATGACGGTAAATCCGCAATTCGGAAAATTCAGCAGCAGCCGATTCGTGTCGTGATCCTCGATTTTATGCTTACGGATATGACAGGGCTGGAAGTACTGAAGAAAATCAAGGAGCTTTCTCCCGAAACGAGGGTATTCATGCTAACTGCATACGGTAATGTAGAGAATGCCGTATTGGCGATAAAATGGGGGGCTTGTGATTATTTGAATAAGCCGTTCGACCTGAAGCAACTAGCAGAGATCGTGAGGGATTGCTACGAGTCGCTGGATGAGCTCTCAGGGGAAGTTGTATTCAAGAGTCCTAAGATGCAGGCGGTAAGGGGGATTCTGGACCGGATCACGATGACGGACGCTCCGGTACTTCTATTCGGCGAGAGCGGTGTAGGTAAGACGACGTTGGCCAAATGGATTCACATCAATAGCCGAAGGAAGGATCAGCAGTTTCTTTACGTCAATTGCAGCTCAATGCCGGAAGCGATGCTGGAACGAGAATTGTTCGGGGCTTCGGGCAAAGCAATCGCAGCGGATGGAGGAACCTTGTTTCTCGACGAGATCGGAAGCCTGACACCACTGAACCAAGCCCATCTTTATCGTCTAATTGAAGAGAAAAGCATTATCTCTCCGGATACTCAAGAACGAAAAACGGTGAACGTAAGGCTTGTCACCTCATCTGGACAGCCGTTGAAGCTGCTCGTGAAGGAAGGCCGTTTCCGTGATGATCTCTATTACCTGCTTAATTTGGTGGAAATGGAGCTTCCTCCACTAAGAGAAAGAAGAGAGGATATTCCGTTACTAGTCGGCCAGAAGTTAGCTCATTTGAATATTAAATACGGTAAGCCGCTTACGGTTTCCGAAGAGCTTATGGAATTGATGGTCGATTTACCTTGGCATGGTAACATCAGTGAACTGATGAACTTGATCGAACGGATGCACCTTCTCAAGGTGAATGGGGCACTTGTCGTCGAGGATTTACCTTCATCACTGGTCGGACAATATTCGAAATCGATCGAGGATTTGCAGCTTCAAGGGAAGCTGTATGACGTGCTGGAAGAAGTTGAGGGACGCATGATTACAGATGCGCTGGATAAGACAGGCGGCAACCAGAGCAAAGCTGCAGAGCTGCTGGGTATCTCTCGAAATGCACTTATTTATAAAATGAAGAGGATTGAGCGATGAAGCGGTTGATTTCGGCGCTTGCGCTGCTTGTGCTTCTTACAGCGTGCCAAGGGGGGAAGGAAAACACACTCCAACCGGACATGTTTGCCCCGAAAGGAGACATCACGATAGGCTCGAAATCGTTGACTGAGCAGTATTTGCTAATGAAAATGAGTTCGCTCCTGCTCAAGGACAAAGGCTATAAGGTGAACGAGATGGTGTTCTTGGACAGTCCCGCGATCCGATCCGCCATGGAAGCGGGCGTAGCCGATCTCTACTGGGAGTACACAACGACCGCTAGAATCTTTTATCATAAAGAGACGCCCCTGTACGAGCCCGATGACGCTTATCGCGAGGTTTCTAGGACGGATGCAACTAAGGGCATCGTGTGGTTGTCTAAGAGTACATTTAACAGCAGTTGGGCTCTTCTCATGCGCAAAGACATTTCCGAGCAGCTCGAAATTTTTCGGATTAGTGATCTTGCTGAGTATACTCGTGCCCGTAATACGAAAATGAAGTTCGCCACGAACGCCGAATATTTGCAGCGGGAAGACGGGCTTGAGCGACTAAAAACAATCTATGATTTCTCGTTGCCGGACGATCAGGTCGTTGCGATCGATTCTGATCTGCTATCCCAGACGGTCAAGGATGGCCGGGTAGACGTCGCGGTTGGCATGGCATCGGACCCGCGAATTAAGAAAAATGATCTGGTCATCCTCGAGGACGACCGCAAAGTATTTCCGCCTTACGACGCAGCGCCAGTTATTCTGGAAAAAACGCTAGAACGCTACCCGGATGTCCGCGAAACGATGGAAAGCCTTACAATGTTTATAACAAACGAGAACATGCTTGATCTCATGTATCAGGTTGATATTTTGCAGAAGGATATTACGAAAACATCTCGCGATTTTCTTGTTAAGCACAAGCTGCTGGAACCATAGGGTAACGTCAACATTAAGGCTGGAGATCCATCAGTTCATCGCTGAAGGAGCTCTAGCCTATTTTTTTTACTCACGCCATTTTTAGATTTAATTAAGTTTAGCTTAAGGTACAGCCTGCATGATAGATTCATAGAAAGCTTAAGGAGGAATAATAAATATGAACGAACAGCACACTCACGAAATAGTTGAGCCACACACACCGGTCACTTATATAATTGATTCTTCTCAGAGGAGTACATCGGATCTACAGTCGTCATATGAAAAGGAGCTAAGCATGCAGAAGGATGTGACGCAACATTTCATAAGCGGTGGCAAACCCGAGACGTAAAAATGGGAGATCAGCGAGAACTCTGCTTGCGGCATTTTTAGCTGGTGCTGTCGTAATTGGAGGCTTATCCTATATGGCGGACAAAGAAAATTTGTTTAGCGGTAGCCAAATGGCAACAAACGGTGTAGTTAGCAACGTTAGTGGTTCATCGTTCCAGGATCCAGGAGTGACGACGGCCGCACTTAATACTAACGAAAGTATGGCAACCGTGTATGAGGCAGCTAGTCCAGCTGTTGTAAAAATCGAAAACTATACGTCGGTAGTACCTACAAGTTCACGAAATGGCTTGCGAGCTGGTCAAATGGGGCGTCAGCAACAGCAGCAAAGTAGTGAGCTAGCGCTAGCAGGCACGGGATCCGGTTTTTTATTCAAGAAGGATGGATATATTCTGACCAATGAACATGTCATTGCGGATGCCCAACAGGTTAAGGTTACCGTGCAAGGCTATGATGAGCCTCTTATTGCGAAAGTCGTTGGCACAAGCCCCGAGCAGGATTTAGCCGTACTGAAGGTGGAAAGTCCAGATGGGAGTGACTTCCCTGCACTCACACTCGGCCATTCAGATGATACGAGTATCGGAGATTGGGTTGTAGCAATTGGTAATCCCTATGGACTCGATCACACGCTAACGATGGGTGTACTTAGCGCGAAGGAACGTCCTATAACGATTACAGATGAGGAGGGAGAGCATAACTTTGAACATCTCTTGCAAACAGATGCATCGATTAACCCTGGCAACTCAGGTGGCCCTCTTCTTAATGAGAAGGGAGAAGTGATAGGGATTAACACAGCTGTTAATTCCGAGGCACAAGGCATCGGCTTCGCAATTCCGACAACGACAATCATGAATGTGCTGGATGACCTGATGACAACAAATTCACTGTAAGCTTAGCCTCAAAAGAATAATTGTAAAATCGAAGTAAGCTATCTCTAAGGTCTAATCCGACCTTAGAGATAGCTTACTTCGATTTTAGCGTCTAAGAGCATAGGTATGCGCTTACGTAAACCAATGAAATTGCACATTTTTTTTACACCTTTTTGCCTAATCTTTGCGCAGCTGACCGTCTGTGCAGGCTGTCACAAAATAGCCATAATGAGAATCGTAAAGCACACAGCGAGGTGAAAACATGAAAATCACAGCAATCGAAATTAAGCATTATTTACTACCATTGGACCCCCCCTTCAAAGCAGCATGGGACCCCAATCCTCGAAAAAAGTTTGCTTCCACCGTCGTACTCGTTCACACCGACGAAGGAATTACGGGTATTGGCTCTGGGGATCTTATGACAGGCTTCGAAGGGCACGAGCATTTGTTTATTGGTCAAGATCCATTTGCCATCGAACGCCATTCACAGATCATCGACAACATTGATTTTCATTACGGACGTTGTTGGCCGCTTGATTTGGCTTTGTGGGATCTCATGGGGAAAGCAACGGGGCAGCCGGTGTATAAGCTGCTTGGAGGACGCAACGATAAGATTCTTGCATACGCTTCCACTGGCGAGATGGTCACTCCGGAAGTACGTGCGGACCGTGCAGAGCGGTTGCTAGCCGAAGGATACAAGGCCATGAAGATTCGTTTTCACCACAAGGATGTGCGTGATGACATTAAGGTGGTCGAGGCGGTACGCAAAGCAGTTGGCAATCAGCTCGAAATTATGGTCGACGCTAATCAAGGCTGGAAGATGCCTTGGGACACAGAACCAACTTGGGATCTGAAAAAAGCGTATCAAGTCGCGAAGGAGCTGGAACAGCTAGGAGTATTCTGGCTAGAAGAACCATTGCAAAGCCACGATTTCCGCGGACTAGCTAAGCTAAGGGAAATGGTCGGGGGAATCCGAATAGCCGGAGGAGAGATGAATCGTCGGATGCACGATTTCCGGGAGATGAATTTTCTTGGCTCACTCGACGTTTACCAGCCCGATGTCGCTCTCACAGGTGGAATTACGCAAGTAAGGAAAATCGCTGATATGGTGCAGGCAAGCGGTGCTTGGTTCAGTCCTCATACGTGGACGAATGGTATCGGCGTTATGGCGAACTTACATCTGGCTGCGGCAATCAGCCATTGCCCGTATCTCGAACTCCCGTACGATCCGCCTTCTTGGACTCCGGAACGTCGTGACTTCATCCAGCAAGACAAGTTAATCATCGATTCCGAGGGCTATCTCCATCTGCCTCAAACACCAGGGCTAGGAGTGGAATTGGATTTGGAGGCTGTCGAGCGATACGCCTATAACAAGTTTTATGTAGGTGAGTCCACATGAGTTACCTATTCAACAATCCAGATAGGGTAATGCCGTTCTTCTGGGAGCATCTGTCCCTCACCTTTACTTCCTTGCTCATCGCACTTTGTATTGCTTTGCCACTTGGCTTCCTAATCGCCAAGTATAAGAAGTTGCAAACACCGGTGACAAGCGTGCTTGGTATCATCTACACGATACCGAGCATGGCATTGTACGCTGCTCTTATTCCCTACACAGGACTAGGTGTAACGACGGCGACGATAGGCCTCGTAGCATACGCCCAGATGATTCTGGTGCGGAACGTGGTTGCCTCTATCAAAGGGATTGATCCAATGATGATAGAAGCGGCTAAAGGTATGGGGATGAGCAAATGGCAAATTATTTTCAAAATTGAGGTTCCATTGGCCATACCCGTGATCATCGCCGGGATCCGGGTTGCCACGGTATCCATCATCTCGATTGCAACGGTAGCGGCTTGGATTGGAGCCGGTGGACTAGGGCGATTGATTTTTCAAGGCTTGAATCATGATCACACCGGGAAAATCATTGCCGGAACGGTCACCATAGCGATCTTAGCGATAGGGGCCGATTTGTTATTCCGTGTGATTGAAAAATTCCTCAGTCCGAGAACGAACTAACGGAGGTGTGAACTGTGAAAGTCATTGATCAAATCCGTGAATATTTCGATGGGAACACGCCTGTCTTCATCGCGAATATGAAGACACACATTTGGCTAAGCTCCTTCTCCATGATTGCAGCAATGCTGATCTGTATTCCTTTAGGGATATGGATTTCGAGAAAGCTCAAGGTCGCGAACTACATTATCAATGCGATTAATATTTTCCGAGTCATTCCCAGCTTGGCGATTATGGCGTTAGCGATGCCTCTGCTAGGAGTCGGGTTCACCCCCGCAGCGTTAGCATTAACGATTCTGGCAGGTCCACCTATTCTCATCAACACGTACGTGGCCTTTCGGGAAATTAATCCCGCCGTTAAGGAAGCCGCTTATGGCATGGGTATGACACCATTGCAGACGATCTGGAAAATTGAGCTGCCCTTGGCACTTCCCGTCATGCTGGCGGGCATCCGAACGGCTTCAGTTGAAATTATTGCAAGCGCTACCTTAGCCGTACTTATTGGTGGCGGGGGGCTAGGCAGTTACATCATCAACGGAGTTAGCATGATGTCCAAAAGCTATTTATTAATTGGAGCTGTACCCGTTGCATTGCTTGCGATCCTAAGTGAAGTTATTTTCAGCTTTTTACAACGCAAAACCAACTATTCGCACTAGGAAAAGGGAGAGGTCATCAATGAAAAAACGTTCTTGGATTAACTTACTTGTCACTATGGGTCTTGCAGTAACACTGACAGCTTGCGGCAGCGATAAAGGTGGAAAGTCAGATTTATCTATAACAGTTGGCTCGAAGGATAATACGGAAAATCATCTCATTGGTGAAATGTACGCACTAATTTTCGAAGATATGGGCATTAAGGTGAAGCGTCAGCTAAGTCTTGGAGGCACGGCTCCAACGTTCGAAGCACTCAAGAAGGGCGATCTTGATATTTATCCAGAATACACGGGTACAGGTCTTGGTGTCATGATGGAGCAGAAAGAGCCAGAGAAAGATTCGGCTAAGGCTTTAGAGAAAGTTCGCGAAGGCTTTAAGAAATGGGATATGGAGTGGCTGGATCCGGCATCTGAGAACGCGACTTACGGGTTTGCCATGAAGAAAGAAACGGCAGAGAAATATGGCATCAAAACGTATACGGATCTTGCGAAGCACAGTAAAGAACTTGTTCTATCCTATCCACAGGAATTCGATGTCCGTGAAGATGGCATTCCGGGCTTGCAAAAAATTTACGCTGACCAAGGCGGGTTCGTATTCAAGAAACAATTCCAAATCGATTATAGCCTTCGTTACAAGCCACTAGAAAACAACGAGTCCGATGTTACGGTATCGGTAGGAACTGACGGTCAAATCGCCGGTATGGGGCTTCAATTGCTGCAAGACGATATCGGGTTCTTCCCGGTATACAACGTAGCTCCGTTGATTCGCAAAGCTAAGCTAGATGCAGAGCCTAAAATCAAAGAGAAGTTAAATGCGCTTGCACCTCTTCTGACTGATGCAGCAGTTCAAACGATGAACTGGAAGGTCGACGGTCCAGATAAAGCGGAAATCGAAGACGTTGCTAAACAATTCCTAATCGACAATAAACTCATTTCAAAGTAACCGGAGGCATCTATGACAGACATTAGAAACCAACTATTTATTAACGGCACTTGGACCGAGGCTCAATCGAGCCTTCGGTCTGCTCTTTTCAATCCAGCGACCGGTGAGCAGATTACAACGGTTCCGATGGGTGGGCGCGAGGATGCACAATCGGCGATTGAAGCCGCATATGACGCTTTCCCAGCCTGGTCACAAACTGCGGCGGAGGAACGTTCCGTTTATTTGCGCCGCATCTATGACTTGATCGTAGCCAATGCCGATCACTTAGCGGAAATCATGACACTCGAGCAAGGAAAACCGGTGAAGGAAGCGAAAGGTGAGGTGCTCTGGGGCGCGGACTTTTTCCTCTGGTATTCGGAGGAAGCGAAGCGGATTAACGGAGAGATTATTCCGTCTTCCCGTACGACCCAGCGGATTCTAGTTCAACGCTATCCGATTGGTGTTGTTGCGGCAATTACGCCTTGGAACTTTCCGTCTTCTATGATCACTCGTAAGCTGGCTCCTGCACTTGCTGCAGGCTGCACCGTTGTTGTTAAGCCAGCGCCAGAAACACCGCTATCTGCGATTGCCTTGTTCGATATCTTTGCACAAGCGGGCTTGCCTCAGGGAGTTGCTAACCTAGTCATTGGGAACGCGCAAGAAATCGGACAAGAATTTCTGGACAACGAAAAGGTACGTAAAATTAGCTTTACTGGCTCGACGGCAGTCGGTAAATACTTACTGGAGCAATCGGCAAAGCAAGTGAAGAAGGTATCGCTAGAGCTTGGCGGTCACGCCCCATTCATCGTCTTCGCAGATGCTGACTTGGATGCGGCTGCTGAAGGGCTTATTTATAACAAATTTCAAAATAACGGACAGACATGCATTTGTGCGAATCGGATTTTCGTTCATGAATCCATTCAAGCTGAGTTCATGGATAAGTTCATAGCTAAGCTCAAAGATATCACGATTGGTAACGGTATGCGGGATGTTAATGTAGGCCCGTTAATCCATGAACGTGCATTGGCAAAGGTAGAGGATCAGGTTCAGGATGCGCTAGACAAAGGGGCGAAGTTGATCTCTGGTGGCGTAAGGTTGACGGAAGGTGAGTATGCGACAGGCTGTTACTATGCTCCAACCGTTCTGACAGGCGTAACTCGAGATATGCATATTTTCCAAGAGGAAACATTCGGTCCTGTTGCTCCTTTTATTACATTTAGTAATGAAGAGGAAGTAATTCGAATGGCTAACGACACGCCTTACGGGCTTGCTTCTTATTTCTATACCCGTGACTTAGCAACTACGATGAGGGTAGCGGATAAGCTGGAGTACGGAATGATCGGGATTAACGAATCCGCACTTGGTTACGTGCAGGCTCCATTTGGTGGGGTCAAGCAAAGTGGAACTGGCCGTGAAGGCGGACAACATGGTGTAGATGATTTTCTTGAATATAAGTATTTGAATATTAATTTCTGATAAGGGGGAATCGGGCGTGGGCATTGTTTTCAAAAATGTGGTGAAGCAGTATCCGAACACCGCCTCCCCAGCGGTGGACAACATCTCTTTGGACATTCAAGAGGGTGAATTCATTGTCTTCCTCGGTCCATCAGGCTGTGGAAAGACAACGTTGCTCAAGATGGTAAACCGACTTTATGACACGACGTCCGGCACGATTGAAATCGATGGCGTCGATATTAATAAAGTTCAGACGGAGCAGCTCCGCCGAGGGATTGGTTACGTCATCCAACAAAACGGTTTGTTCCCGCATATGACGATCGAATCCAATATTGCTGTCGTTCCGCGACTATTGAAATGGCAGGAAGAGAAGATTGATAAGCGGATTGATGAGCTGCTTGAGATGGTGCATCTTGATCCGAAAGTATATCGTAAGCGCCGTCCAAGCCAGCTATCCGGTGGTCAACAACAGCGCGTCGGTATCGCACGAGCAATGGCGGCTGGACCCAAAATTCTCCTTATGGATGAGCCATTTGGTGCCATTGATGCGATTACTCGAACGAGTCTGCAAGATGAGCTCCATCGGATACAGCGCCTCTTGAAAAAAACAATTTTGTTCGTCACACACGATGTCAACGAGGCGCTTCGTTTGGCGGATCGAATCATTATTATGCAAGCGGGTAAAGTCGTGCAATTCGCCACGCCTCATGAAATTGTGACGAACCCAGCAAACGACTTTATTAGACAGTTGATTGGCGAGAAGGATGTTTTTCGCAAAATGGGCTTTATGAGAGTTGAGGATGTTTACGTCTCTGCTGAGTATGCGGTAGCGGCAACTGTCGAAGGGGTTTCATTAGAGGATGATCTGAAGCAGGTATTCAACCGGATGGTGGACGCTCAGGTCCGTGAATATCCAGTCGTAGACGCGAATAATCGTCAGCTAGGTACTGTGACAATGGATCGCATTCTGACCAAATTAGGGGATTAGGGAGAGATTGGCGTGACACGGTTCGAAGAGGATGCCTTCGGTAAAGTTGAACTGCCAGAGGATGCTTTGTATGGGATCCAAACGCATCGAAGCGTGGAAAACCTATCTTTCTCCGGCCGATCATTGAGAGATTATCCGGATTATATTATCGCGCTCTCTGAAGTGAAGCAGGCTGCGGCAAGGGCTAATGAACGGGCAGGAACGCTACCCCGTTCGCTCTTCCAAGCGATTGAAGAGGCTTGCGAGGAATTAAAGACGGGCTGCCATGATGAGCAATTTATTGTTGATCCCTATCATGGAGGCGGGAGCATTGGTAGCAACATGAACATGAATGAAGTTGTTGCGAACCTAGCAAATGAAATACTAGGCGGCGCATGGGGTGGCTATCGTCCAGTGCACCCGGCGGATCATGTTAATGCATCGCAATCAACTTCCGACGCTTGTCATACCGCACTTAGAATCGCAGTGATTAGAATTGCGACGCGGTTGAGTGAAGTGTTATGGCGACTAATTGATGAAATTGAACGCAAAGGGATCGAGCTTCTTGAGGTTCGAACAATTACACGAACATGCTTGCAAGACGGAATGCAGGATTCACTAGGAACGATGTTCGCCGGGTTCGCACAGGGGCTGCGACGTAGAGTAGGACAACTGGATCTTTCAGTGAAGGCGCTCCGTGCGATCAACTTAGGAGGTACGGTCATTGGCTCTGGTGTGGGGGCTTCCAAAGGCTATCGAGTACATGTATTAGATGCCTTAAACGAAGTAACAGGTTTATCGCTCCGACACCGAGATGATTTGTACGATGCGGCTCAGAACATGGATGATCTGGCTGCAGTCTCATCAGAATTGCAACTACTGAGCAGTATGTTGATCAAGATCGCCAAGGACTTCAGACTATTATCCTCTGGTCCAGAGGCTGGATTCGGAGAACTAAGGCTCCCGGCTGTTCAGGCAGGTTCATCGTTTTTCCCTGGCAAGATCAATCCCGTTATCCCAGAGACGCTAATACAATGCTGCTTCCAGGTAATCGGGTTGGATCGTTCCGTTCAAGCTTCTCTTGAGCACGGGGAACTCAATTTGAATGTTTGGGAAGGACTAGCGGGCTTTAACGTTATGGATGCGATGAGCATGCTGCACCGCGCAGTCACCCTCTTTACGGATAAATGCGTGGTGGGGATCGAAGCCGATGGGGACAAATGCAGGGCGATGTCCAATAGCTTTATTCCTATCGTTGTTGCTTTGAAGGAAAGATACGGTTACTTACAAGTGAGTCAATGGTTGAAAGAGGAATCCATAGAGGAAATACGCAGGAGATACGAAAGCGAGGTTAACGAGAAATGAAAGCACCTCAACTGCAATGGGCGGCAGAATGGCTTAAAGAAAAAAAGCCTCTATATATAAACGGAGCCTGGTTACCAGGTTCGGGAAAAGCCATGGAAACGATTAATCCATCGAATGGCAAAGTACTTGGCACCTTTACCGGGGCATCCAAAGAGGATGTTGATTTAGCAGTACAGTCGGCCAGATCCGCCTTCGAATCAGGGGAATGGAAAGGCATGACCCGCAAGGAACGTGGCAGAAGATTGCGCCAGATTTCTGCAATTATTCGCGAATATCAAGATCAGTTAGCGACTTTGGAATCCCTTGATAACGGCAAGCTTTACAAAGAAGCCTACAAAGATGACGTTGAGGAATGTGCTGATCTTTTCGAATATTACGCAGGCTGGACAGACAAGTATTATGGGGAAATGAATCCGGTAGAGGGCAATTTCACGAGTTGGACGACACGTGACCCTGTTGGGGTGTGTGGTCAAATCGTACCCTGGAATTTCCCCATCCAGATGGCGGTGTTAAAGCTCGCTCCTGCTCTCGCAATGGGTAATACCGTTGTTCTCAAGCCATCTAGCGTCACGTCATTATCCGTAATCAGACTATTTGAAATCATCCATGATGCTGGCATCCTGCCTCCAGGAGTCATCAATCTGATTCTAGGTGAAGGGCGCATTGGCTCTCATATCACGACACATATGGATGTTGATAAAGTTTCCTTTACAGGGAGTACGCAGGTTGGTAAGCAGCTCGTTCATGATTCAGCGGATTCCAATCTAAAGCCGGTAACGTTAGAGCTCGGGGGCAAATCTCCGAATATTATTTTTGCGGATGCTCCGAATTTAGACGGCGCGATTGAACGATCCTTCTATGCCCTATTCACTCATAAGGCAGAGAAATGCAGTGCTCCGACTCGTCTTTTCGTGCAACGGCCTGTATATGAGCAAGTCGTCGCAGGCATCTCCAAGTACGCAGAAGCTTACAAATGCGGAGATCCGTTCGATCCGTCGAGCGATCAAGGCCCCCAAGTGTCTCATGCACATATGGACAGTATCCTCCGCTATATCGCGATCGGTAAGGAGCAGGGAGCGCGTCTAGTCGTTGGTGGTCATCGGGACATTGAGGGTGCAAACGCGGAAGGCTTCTATGTTCGTCCTACCATTTTCGCGGATGTAACGAACGATATGACGATTGCGCAGGAAGAGATATTCGGACCCGTGCTTTGTATCCTTCCTTTCGATACGGAAGAAGAAGCCGTACGCGGTGCCAACGATACGATATACGGTTTGGCAGCAGGCTTGTGGACGAACGATGTGGCGCGAGCTCATCGTGTTGCAAAGCAGCTAGAGGCAGGGCAAGTATTCGTTAATCGTTATGGCTGTTATGATTTCGCCAGTCCGTTTGGTGGGTTCAAGCAATCCGGATGGGGTAAAGAATATGCCATCCATAGCTTGGATTCTTTTACGAAAATGAAAGCGATTTGGATTGCCCATTGAGGCAGGAGGAAACGACAGATGGATATGTTAGCGGCGATCATGAAAGGAACGCAGCAACCGCTTTCGATAGAAAAGGTTCAGCTTGCTGAACCAAAAGCCACAGAGGTGCTTGTTAAAATCATGGCGACAGGCGTATGCCACAGTGACTTGAACGCTATGGAGGATGAGACGACTCCGGTGCCAACGATTCTCGGTCATGAAGGGGCTGGAATCGTCATGGAGGTCGGGGCTAATGTTCGAACTGTAAAGGTTGGAGATGTCGTTGCGCTCAGTTGGGTGCCGTTCTGTGGAACTTGCGAGTTCTGTCAGACAGGTCAAGTGAATCTGTGCGAATCCGCCTTTGGACCGATGTTCGCAGGTACGCTACTGGATGGAACTTCTCGGCTGAGCCAGAGTGGTCAACGGTTATATCATAACTCCTTGCTAAGCACTTTCGCAGAATACACAGTCGTTCCAGAAATGAGCTGTATCAAAATGCCGGATCATATGCCGATGGCACAAGCATCTCTTATTGGCTGCGGTGTTGCGACGGGATATGGCGCGGCTGTTCGGGCAGCTCAAGTGAAGCCAGGGTCTACGGTCGCCGTGTTCGGCATCGGCGGTGTTGGCGTAAATGCAATACAGGGTGCACGAATTGCTGGCGCTAGCCGTATTATCGCTTGTGATTTGAAAGCGCAAAATCTCGAAATTGCTAAAAAATTCGGAGCTACTGACGTGGTGAATGTCGGAGAAGTAGACGCTGCAGAAGCACTTATGGAACTGACTGGCGGCTTTGGCGTTCACTACGCGATCGATTGCTCAGGCAATACGATGGCTGCTCAGTCGGCATGGAAAGGGACGCGCAAAGGTGGCACGACAGTTGTCGTCGGTGCCTTTAACCCGAAAAAGGAGCTTGCACTTCCGGCCGGAGGCTTTCATCGAGTGGGTAAAGTGCTCAAGGGGAGCTTCTATGGAGATGTCCATCCATTCCGTGATTTTCCGATTATCGCGCAGCTATATTTGGATGGGAAATTCCAATTGGATGAATTGATTCTTGATCGCATATCCCTACCGAATATTAATCAAGCCATCGATGCTTTTCATGACCCTTGTTGCGTAAATGTTGGACGTACGGTTGTTGAATTCGGAGGTGACCCCCTTTGAGCGAATTCGATTTTCAAACGAAAACAAGAGTTGCATATGGGATTGGACGATCGAAGCAGATTGGGGAAGATGTTAAAGCTTTGAGCGGAGGAACCCATGCGGTGCTCGTTACCGATCCGGGTCTCGTCAAGGTTGGGGTAGCGGATGAAATTGCTTCTGCTCTGCGAGGCCAAGGCGTCGAGGTGACGATTTTCTCCGATGTGCAAAGCGATCCATCTAGTGTCTCGATCGACGAAGCGGCGAGCGTCATTCGCGAATCGAATACCCGTTGTGTGATCGGACTGGGCGGAGGTTCTGCGATGGATGTTGCCAAACTCGCGGCATTAGTCGCTGGGGCGAATCATCCGACTGAGCATTACGCGCTAATGGCGAACCCATTCGAGCCGAAGCAAATTAAGACGATTATGATCCCTACAACCTCGGGTACAGGTGCGGAAGTAACTAGCACCGTTGTTTTCTCTAATCGGGAGAAGCGCAAAGTATGGGGGTGGGATTACGATTTGGCTCCTGATCTTGCTTTGCTTGATCCGACATTAACAGTCGCATTGCCTCCCCATCTCACTGCTGCAACGGGTTTGGATGCACTCATTCATGCACTAGAAGCTGTTGCGGGCAAACGGGGAAATGCAATTATTCAAGCGGTAGGGCTACAGGCGATTCGGATGATTTCAGGTAGCTTAATGCAGGTGATCGAGAATCCACAAAACCTGGAGGCAAGAGGGCAATTGAGTATTGGCTCGATGTTCGGTGGAATGGCAATCGAACAAGGGGGTACCGGAATTGCACACTGCATGGGTCACGCGCTCGGCACATTAGCTCGTATCCATCATGGTCGCGCGGTAGCCATATCACTCTACCATGCTTATGAATGGAATATTGAAGGCAATGAAGCTATTCATGCGGAAATCGCTAGAGCAATGGGCGCTGTGCATACGACATCTACTAGTGTAGAAGATCAAGCACATGCTGGTGCACAATTCTATCGCAAGCTTGTGGAAGATTCGGGAATGCTACTTTCCCTTGCAGCGGATGGATTAACCTTGTCCAATGTGGATCGTTTGGCGGAAACTGCGGCATCTACGGAAAATGCTCCAATGCGTAATAACAACTGTCGCTACGCAGCGGATGAGGATTTGAATCGTTTGGCGAAGCTTATCTTACAGTAATTGAATGCGAAGGGGCGTTGATGACTTTCATCAACGCCTTTCGCCATCATGACAGGTGGTGCACAATGGGCGTCTTATTCACGATTATGGCGTTGCAAATTACTTATGTAAGCATGTTATCTATCCGCTTCATTCTTATGGTTAAAGGAATTCGTTACATCGCGGCTCTCATGAGTGCGATCGAAATCGGTATATATGTGGTTGGGTTCAAGCTTGTGTTGGACAATCTGGATAATCCTCTGAATTTGCTTATCTATTGTTTAAGTTATGGGGTAGGGGTGCTTCTTGGCGTCAAAATCGAGGAGCGTTTAGCTATCGGGTATATTACGGTACAAATCATCACGAAGACTGAGTTTGAAGAGCTCGCAGCATTGCTAAGAGGCAAAGGCTACGGGGTGACTCGTTGGGCTGGGGACGGAAGAGAAGGCAAGCGCTGGGTGCTTAACATCGTTCTTCCACGTAAACTCCAGCAACAGTTGTACCGTGATGTGCTCGCGGAAGATCCGAACTGCTTTATCGTTAGTTACGAGCCCAAGGCATTTCATGGAGGCTTCCTGGCAAGACGAATGTAGCAAATACAGGATGAGGGGGAATTCATATGGAGCAAAAACAGCATAAGGAGATGGGTGGCAATAGTGTCATAATCCGTCTCGAGATCCATGGGGAACGGATGAATTTCGGACTTGTCGCGAATATCGTATCCAGCTTAGGCGGGGATATTATCGCGATCGATACGATCCACATCGGACACGAAAGCAGCATTAGGGATATGACGGTTAACGTCGCTGACGCGTCAGGAATAGCTCTAATTACAAATGCCATCGAGAAGATTCCAGGCATTCGTGTTGTGAATACGTCGGATCGCACCTTCCTACTCCATTTGGGAGGCAAAATCGAGGTCACACCCAAGGTAACGATACAAAACCGCGATGATCTGTCACGTGTGTACACGCCAGATGTCGCCCGGGTTTGCACCGCTATTTATGAGGATCCGAACAAGGCCTATTCTTTGACGATTAAGCGAAATACGGTTGCAGTTATTTCAGACGGAACTGCTGTGCTCGGGCTCGGAAATATTGGCTCCAGGGCAGCGATGCCGGTTATGGAAGGAAAGGCGATGCTTTTCAAGCAATTCGCTGGTGTAGACGCCTTCCCGATTTGTCTGGATACGGTCGATACGGAGGAGATTATCCGCACGATTAAAGCGATCTCTCCAGCTTTCGGCGGAATTAATCTGGAGGATATCGCCTCACCGCGTTGCTTCGAGATCGAGGAGCGGCTCCGCGAAGAGCTAGATATTCCAGTCTTTCATGATGATCAACACGGGACTGCTGTGGTCACTTATGCGGGTCTGATTAATGCGCTGAAGATTGCCGGCAAATCACTCACCGAGGCTACGGTGGTCGTCTGCGGAATTGGTGCAGCGGGAGTCGCGATCAGCAAGATATTGCTGTCGGCTGGAGTCAAGGAGTTGATTGGGGTCGACAAGGAAGGTATTCTCGTGCAAGGAGGAGATTATTCGAATCCGATTAAGACAAGCTATGCCGAGTATACGAATCCGCATCGCAAGACGGGTTCTCTCAGAGATGCTGTTAGAGGAGCAGATGTGTTCATTGGTGTATCGGCAGGAGGGATGCTGACGCGGGAGGACGTTTTGGAGATGGCTCCGAATCCGATCGTGTTTGCGATGGCCAACCCACATCCAGAAATTATTCCGGGAGATATCGACGATATCGTTGCAGTTGCGGCCACTGGTCGATCGGATTATCCTAATCAGATCAATAACGTTCTCTGCTTCCCTGGGATATTCCGAGCAGCGCTAGATTGCAGGGCATCGTCTATTAACGAGGAGATGAAGCTAGCCGCATCAGCAGCAATCGCATCGGTTATATCCGATGATAAGCTTAGCAAATATTACATCGTGCCTAGCGTATTCGATCAGTCGGTCGTTGAGCGAATACGGGACAAAGTCATCCGCGCCGCGATTAATAGCGGTGTAGCAAGGAGAATTCCTAAGGAGTATCGGTAGGAGTCTGAACGGTTAGCTCGATACCGACTATCGCGAGGGGGGCTAGATTATTTAGCCCCCAACTGTTCATGATCTTCTTTACCAGAAATGGATATGGCAACGAACAAGCTTCGAGAGATCATGTTGGCCATGCTCATGATAAGGTGGAGTCTAGTGTTTTGAAGGACCTGATAGCCTAATAGACCCCCTACATTTACGATACCGGAAATATGGATATCCCCGACAGGTGTTAACTGCTTATTCACTCCAGCACCTGGTCGTAATGGTCCATCGATAATATGGATCGTTCCGATACTAGCGGCTCTTCCAAGACAGGCGTCAATAGCGATGACGAATGGATCGATATTTGTTGTGTATATCCGTTCAATCGTCTCGTCTAGATTCATCGCATGAATAGGATTTTCCAGCGTGCCATATAGATCAAATGAGTTGGAACGGTACTTGCTGAGAAGTGTTCCAGATAGAGGACCAAGTGAATCTCCCGTGCATCGATCAGTTCCCACACAGACAATAATGATCCGCCTGCTAGGCTGTAGCGCATTGAAATAGTGTTTCAATTGATTGGTTAATCGCATTGAAGCAGCGGAGTCCGTATGAGCGATATAAAAAGAAGGGTTATGAATAGTCGGCATAATGGTTCACCTTTCAAGACCGTAATGTTGTCATTTGCTTAATGATACATTATGTATCTTGAGAGGGCTGTCGTTATTTAGCACATGCTAATCCTCTGAGAGAATTTTTTTTCGACATAATGTGTGAACAAGGAATAGTACCCTAATACGTCGAAGCCTTATACGGGTATACTTTCATCCACACACACAGAGGAGTTGTCGGCATTGTTTTTACATTTTATACAATCCAAAGAACATAAAGAAGCGTTCATGGATTTGGCACAACTTGTTGCGAAAGCTGATGGCTATATAAGCGGTAATGAAGAGCGATATTTACAATCCTTTAGAAATGAAATGAATATGGAAGTCGATATGAAGCAGTCTGCATCGGAGAGGAATCTCTCGGACATTATTGAGAGCATCAAGGATGAACAGGTGAAGAACATCTTTATGGTCGAGATTCTCCTCCTTGTATTCTCAGATGGAGATTATAGCGAGGATGAACAACAGATCGTGCTGGAGATGAAACGAATATTCGGAATTTCTGATGAAACGTATGATTCGTATAAAAAATGGGTTATCCGTGTTGAACAGCTTAAGGTTGAGGGGCTCAAGCTCATCCTGAATCCAACTGCGTAAACAATCCCGTTGATGCTGTTGGATTAATGAGATAGCCTTCTATAGCCTAATGGAGAGATGCCTGTCCAACGCTTAAATTGTTTGCTGAAATAGGAAACTTCTCGGTAACCAATGCGGTAAGCAATATCTTCTATCGTAAGCGTTTGGTCCATTAGCAGTAGCTTGGCTTCGCGAATTGTTAAGTCAGATAAATATTGTCTTGGGGAAATCCCGTATACGAGCTTGAAAACTTTGTTGCAGTAAGCTGGGGAATAGCCGAGCGAGGCAGCAATTTGCTCAATGCTGGTTCGTTCCTCTGAGACTCCGCGATTTTCGTTAAGGGAATGATTAAGCGCCCGTTCTATCGCTCGAGCAATCGAAATAGTCGGTTCGGTGTGGTCATTCCTTAATGCGGGTTCTTGACTTAACACCCACTCACATAATGTGGCGAATAAGCGGAATGAAGCTTGCAGGGAAAGAAGACTTTCTTGTAAGACCATGCTTCCTTGACCGTTATTTACTTGTGGATCAGAGAGTTTCATATAGTGACTGAATATCTCATACAAATTGGTGGCTATGGCTGAATTCGCAGGAATTACGCTCTCTTTAATAGATAATAGGCTCCGACGCAAGGAAGGGTCATCAATTCCAAAATGCAGGCTGAAATACGCCATTTCCCCGCCATCGACGAATCCGTCACTGCGGTGAACGACTTCCGGTTGGATAAATAATATGTCCCCTTCTTCTTGAACAAGGGGGCGCCCATTCACATTCATTCGCTGCTTGCCTTTCCAAGCGACGTTAAATTCGAACAAGGGATGCGTATGCTCGGGATAGGTCCAAGCGGAATTAACCTTGCGCCAATGCGCCGCAAACACATGGATGACCGCTTGAACATCAGGCGCGGCTTTCCACTCCAGACTATTCTCCATGCCGGTTGGAATGATTCGTTTCATCGATCGGATTCCCCACATTCGTATGATGCTCAAATTATAGCATACGTCCTCCTTTCTCAGGATTTTTTTGCCCAAATAGAAGCGTGTTTTGAACATGGGAAGCAGTACTCATTTCCACTATGATAAGTGAAAACCCAATTGAAGAAGGGAGCTTCACATCATGGTAGCTAGAAATGACTTCTTTAATGCACACCATTCACCGATAGGTGCTTTTGCTAGTTTTACATTAGGATTCCTAGGTGCAGGCGGAGGTCTTGATCTGGAATTAGGACGTTCCCCGAAGCAAAACGTATTTATCGGCTTAGAAAAGGAAGATGGAAGCGGATATGACACTTTCCCCTTTCATGCTTCAGAGGAAGCGGATGAAAGTAAGCGTTATGATATTGAGAATCCAGATCCGAATCCCAATAAGCCTCGACTATTGCACCCTTTTTCGAAGGACCAAATTGTCCGGGATTTTCGCCTAACTACGGACACCTGGACATCTGGAGACTTATCGTTCCGAATTTATTCACAGGTTCGTACTATACCTGATCCTGAGTCAGCATCGGATGAAGAAATGAAGGACGTGTTAGTACCTGCTGTTCTTGCTGAGCTAATCGTTGACAATACGAGGTCGACACGCAAGCGGAGGGCTTTCTTTGGTTACCAAGGAACAGATCCGTACAGTGCCATGCGCAGGATGGACGATACCTGTCCAGGACTAGTGGGTATTGGACAAGGACGATCCACTGCGATCGTATCGGCTGATCCGGCGGTGCGTTCTGCTCTCCATTTCAGCATGGAGGATATATTGGGAGCTTCACTAACGGAAAATTGGACATTCGGACTAGGTACGCTTGGAGCATTGATCGCGGATACGGAGCCCGGTCAGCGGGGAGTATACCGATTCGCGATTTGTTTCCATCGTGCTGGTTACGTAACAGCAGGGATGGATGCGTCCTATTACTATGCACGACTGTTTCCGAACATTGAATCCGTGGCACAATACGCGTTGGGCAGATTTGATGTGCTGCGTAAGGAAGCTGAACTCGCTAACGATATTCTTGATCGCGATAACTTGTCGGATGACCAGAAGTTCATGATGGCACATTCCATTCGCAGTTATTATGGTTCAACCCAATTGCTCGAGCATGAAGGCAAGCCCTTCTGGGTCGTGAACGAGGGCGAGTATCGGATGATGAATACGTTTGATCTCACCGTTGATCAATTATTCTATGAGATGAAATTCAATCCATGGACGGTCAAAAATGAGCTAGATATGTTCGTGAAGAGGTTTAGTTACAACGATACCGTTCGGTTTCCGAATGATTCGACGGAATATCCAGGTGGCATTAGCTTTACACATGATATGGGTGTAGCGAATGTGATCTCGCGTCCCGAATATTCCTCTTACGAGCTATATGGTATCGATGGTTGCTTCTCTCATATGACTCACGAGCAGCTTGTGAACTGGGTATTATGCGCGGCGGTATATGTGGAACAGACAGTGGATCAAGCTTGGCTGAATCACAATCTATCGGTGATGGAGAGCTGCCTAGAAAGTATGTTGAACCGCGATCATCCAGATCCGGAGAAGCGTAACGGGGTTATGGGGCTGGACAGCTCGAGGACGATGGGTGGGGCGGAAATTACGACCTACGATAGCCTTGATGTTTCACTTGGACAATCGCGGAATAATATCTATTTAGCGAGCAAATGCTGGGCAGCTTACGTGGCTATGGAGAAACTGTTTCATAGCCAAGGTCGCTCCGAGCTGGCCGCAATTGCTAGCGTTCAAGCGGATAAATGCGCTGCTACTCTTGTTAGTCATGTTGGCGATGATGGTACGATCCCAGCTGTAATTGGAGAAGGTAATAACTCTAAGATTATACCGGCGATAGAAGGTCTCGTGTTTCCTTTCTTTACGGGGAATCCGGAAGCGTTGGATTCTGAAGGTAGGTTCGGAGAGTATATTCAAGTATTAAAGAGTCATCTCCATGAGGTACTTCGTGAAGGCGTTTGTCTGTTCGAGGACGGAGGATGGAAAATTTCGTCGACTAGCAATAATAGCTGGTTAAGTAAAATTTACTTAAGTCAATTCATTGCGCGTCGAATTCTTGGCGTACCGTGGGATGAGCAAGGACGGGCGGCGGATGCAGCTCACGTGAAGTGGCTAACCCATCCGGAGCTATCCATATGGAGCTGGAGCGATCAAATCATCTCAGGTGAAATTGCCGGAAGTAAGTATTACCCTAGAGGGGTTACGAGTATATTGTGGTTGAGTGAGTAATGCTTAATAGGATGAGAAGAGTAAGAAGACAAGGTGGTCGTACAAGGGGAAACCCCGTACGACCACCTTGTCGCTTTTGGCCTATGTTACGGAGTGATTTCACCCCACTTCAGTGATAAGCTTTGAATCTCTAGCCCCACTGTTAAATTCCAAGGTCTGACTTAGCACTTGTGTGAATGCCGGTTCATGTGTTGTTGGAATGACCCAGTTCGTTCGATCTTGGATCATAGACCGTGGGAATTTGTAAGCTCTCGTCCATAGGCTATCCACATGATGCTCAACATTCCTATCCATGCTAAGTACTAAGCGAATTTGTCCTACAACCTTAAATAGATTACTGTAGTCCGTTGAATGAACGGTAATCCATTGAATGGGATCAATTCGTTCTACTTTAGGTGTTTGTATGAAGCCTTGTTCGTTCACCAACTGGATCCGATCTAAGATGATATTTTCATTATTCAGTTGGAAATCAGCCATACCCAAGGCATGAGTTCTTCTCTTGGCTTTAACTAGAAGCGTGAAAGTGACGTTCAACTGTGCTTGCGCTAATATACCGTGCTTTATCATTGTGTAAGCAACAAACTCCTTCTATTCCAAATAGTTTAATACGGTTTCCATCTTACCTATATTCAACTGAAATGTTTGTTATACCGTGGAGTATCATTTTAACTGTTTTTGTCGGATTAAGAAGTCAAACATCTGTAACAAATATTGTGAAAGAAATCACATGAATCTAAAGCTTAACGTCTTATACTGGAAACCAAGAGCAATGATATTTTCAAGAAAGGGGAATTTTTATGGTGACTGAAGCATCCTCAGAGCACATTGTTCAACAGGTGAATCTATTTCGATATTTAAACCCCGACGAGCTTCATCAAGTGAGTTGTTTATTCATACAACGAAATCATCGTAAGAAAACGATAATATTCACGGAAGGTAGCGAGACGAATGCACTGTTTGTGGTAAAATCAGGATTAGTAAAAACGTATCGGTTGGACGCCAATGGTGTTGAGCGGATTGCTTCTTATTATAAGAGTGGTGAAATGCTCCCCCCTACGGGAAGCTCCAAACAATTGCATCATTCTGTAACCGCTGAGTGCATTGTCCAGACAGTAGTGCTTGTTCTTCAGAAAAAGAAGTTCGACAACTTTCTCCTTACTCAACCCGTAATCTCAGAGAAGATTAAGAGGAGCATGAGAGAAAACCAATATCAACTTCGGGGCAAGAAGAAGCTTAGCGGGCAAGGCTCTCAACATCGGGGGAAGATGTTTTTACTAAAGCTTGTCGAGCATTATGGAAACTCAGTCAAGGGTGAATTACGTATCGGTATTCCGATGACTCAGGAGCAGCTTGCGCAAACCATTGGAAGTACAAAGGAAAATTTGTCATTGTTTCTAGGGCAGCTTCATGATGAAGGAATTGCGGATATGCATCGTACTGGATTCGTTATTCATGATGTAGATTCTTTGAGAAGCTGGAGCGAGCAATTGTAGTGATATTTATCACAGTGTTTGCAGTGCTTATTCCGTAATCTTAACATTAACAAAACTACACCACAGTAAAGGGAAGTGACGGATTATGAATTTTGAACTTCTACATCCAGCGGACCAGATCACTTTAATGATGGAACGCATTTATGGGTACGGCATGACGACGACCTCGGGAGGCAATCTATCCATATTGGACGACAATGGTGATATATGGATTACACCAGCTGGCATAGACAAAGGCTCCCTGAGCCGAAATGATATTGTGTGCGTGAAAGCGGATGGGCAAGTTGTGGGGATTCACAGACCATCTAGTGAATTGCCCTTTCATAGATTGATTTATCAAACAAGACCGGATTTGAAGGCGGTTGTTCACGCTCACCCTCCTGCACTCGTTTCTTTCAGTATTGTTCGTCGTATCCCAGATACGCGCATGCTACCGAATGAACGAAAGATTTGCGGGAAAATTGGAATGGCAGAATATGCGCTTCCTGGAAGCGAAGAGCTAGGACAGAAGATCGCCTCTGTATTTGCGGAAGGAATCGATACTGTGATGCTAGAGAACCATGGCATCGTGATCGGTGGTCCCAATTTGTTCGACACCTTCCAAATCTTCGAAACGCTTGATTTCTGTGCAAGATTAGAGATTAAAGCCAACAGATTGGGCAAGCCTGTATTGTTGTCGGAGGAACACTTTGATACAGTCAAAGCAAATGAGGATCCTCACTTGGATACGTTCCGTCCGAATAGCTACAGTGCGAAGGAGAGAGAGCTCCGTCGTGAAATGATTAAGTTCATACAACGTTCATATGACCAACGTTTGTTTACGAGCACTCAAGGAACATTCTCTCAACGGCTTGAGGATGGTAGCTTCATCATTACTCCTAATGGTTTGGATCGTAAATACATGGGAATCGAGCACCTTGTTCGCGTGGATAATGGCAAGGTTGAGGAAGGAAAGCGTCCAAGCCGCTCTGTGAAGCTGCATGAGCAAATTTATAAGCAGCATCCGCATGTGGATTCCGTCATTATCGCTCATCCACCGAACATTATGGCTTTCGCAGTAACAGAGGATATGTTTGATTCCAGAACGATTCCAGAGAGCTATATTTTACTCCGTCGTACGCCTAAGCTGTCTTTTGGATCCATCTACACCGACCCAGAAGGCGCAGCTGCGATTTTCACCCCGGATACACCGATTGCGTTAGTAGAAAATAATTGTGCAATCGTGACGGGACAAGGGCTGTTGAATGCTTTCGACCGACTTGAGGTTGCGGAATATAGCGCGAAGGCAATTATTTCCTCGCGTTGTATCGGCGAGATTGTGCCGATCGATGAGCAGAAAATTCGTGATATTGAGGAAGCATTTGGTTTAGCTTAATCGAGGGATAGACGAACGGCCTTCCGGTGTAACATCCGGAAGTGCCGGTTCTGGCCTGAGAGCACTTTTAATAAAAAGAAGTTGAAATGATTGCGTCCTTGAGGTAAAATTTTCCTAACCAAGTTTGATGTGTGACATTAATCACATTAAAAGGAAACTTGAAGAGCTATACTTAAATCAATCAAGAAGGACACATCCTAAGGATAGTTATTCGATAGGGGTGCGGACAAACATCTTGAGATTGAGTGCTTTTAGTACTTGTGAATTAATTCACAATTGTTTCACAAAATATAGAGAGCAATTATATCTGGAGGTGGAGCGTATGGCGGTCAAGGAGAAGCAAGGAGAAGAGAAAGTATTGCCAAATGCACAGGTGGAGGTAAACCGACTTGTTTCCAAAGCGTTGAAAGCTCGAGAACAGTTCATGCAGCTGGACCAGGAACAGGTAGATCACGTCATTCAACAAATGGCACTTGCAGGTCTGGATCAGCACATGGTGTTAGCGAAATTAGCTGTGGAAGAAACCGGCAGAGGTGTATATGAAGATAAAATTACCAAAAATATTTTTGCGACAGAGTATATTTACCATAGTGTAAAAGGCGATAAAACGGTTGGCGTCATCGAGGAAAATCCATATGAGAACTTCCGCAAGGTGGCGGAGCCAGTGGGGATCATTGCTGGTGTAACACCTGTAACGAATCCAACTTCAACGACAATGTTCAAATCGATCATAGCTATGAAAACTCGTAATCCGATTATTTTCGCTTTTCATCCATCTGCACAGAAGAGTAGTGAAGCAGCTGCTCGTACCGTAATGGAAGCTGCAGTTAAAGCGGGAGCACCCGAAGGTTGCATTCAATGGGTCGAGAATCCGTCCCTAGAAGCAACAGGCTTACTCATGAATCATCCAGATATTGCACTTGTTCTTGCTACTGGCGGATCCGCAATGGTGAAGGCAGCATATAGCACAGGGAAGCCAGCGCTTGGTGTAGGTCCCGGTAACGTACCGTGCTTCATTGAGAAATCTGCGGATCTTCAGCAAGCTGTCACAGATTTGATCTTATCCAAGACGTTCGATAATGGGATGATTTGCGCATCTGAGCAAGCTGTCATTATCGAAGAGCCAATCTACGCTGAGACGAAGCGGTTGATGAGTGAAATGGGCTGCTATTTCTTGAATAAAGAAGAAACGGCAGCAGTATCTAAGCTCGTTATCAATGAGGACAGATGTGCAGTTAACGCTGTAATCGTAGGTCAGTCAGCGGTTCAAATCGCTCAAATGGCAAACCTAACCGTTCCTCCTCAAACGAAAATTCTCGTCGCAGAGCTGACTGGGGTAGGTAGGGAATTTCCACTATCCGCTGAGAAGCTTAGCCCGGTTCTTGCCTGCTACAAAGTGAAAAATGCGACACAAGGCATACAAAGAGCTGCAGAAGTTACAGCCTTCGGTGGTATGGGTCACTCTTCGGTTATTCATTCCAAGGATGATGCGGTAATTGCAGAATTTGCTGCCACTCTAAAAACCGGTCGGGTTATTGTGAATTCACCTTCTACTCATGGAGCGATTGGCGATCTGTACAATACGAACTTACCATCGTTGACACTTGGTTGCGGATCGTACGGTCATAACTCGACGACTTCTAACGTAACAGCGGTAAACTTGCTAAATATTAAGCGAGTCGCTTACCGGACAGTGAATATGCAATGGTTTAAGGTACCGCCGAAAATCTATTTCGAGAAAGGCTCCACTCAATATTTGGAGAAGATGCCTGACATTCATCGGATACTGATCGTAACTGACCCGATGATGGTGAAGCTAGGGTATGTCGATCGGGTAGAATACTACCTTCGCAAACGGAAAACGCCTGTTTTCATCGAGGTATTCTCGGAGGTTGAACCAGATCCATCTGTGGATACGGTTGAGCGTGGAACTCGGATCATGGAAGGGTTCCAGCCAGACTGCGTCATTGCACTCGGCGGCGGATCACCGATGGATGCTGCGAAGGCGATGTGGTTGTTCTACGAATATCCCGAAACCTCGTTCCATTCGTTGAAACAGAAGTTTATGGATATCCGCAAGCGGGTATACAAATATCCGCGACTCGGAAGCAAAGCTAAATTCGTAGCGATCCCGACAACTTCGGGAACAGGCTCGGAGGTCACATCGTTCGCTGTTATTACCGATAAGAAGTCGGGTAATACCAAGTATCCACTTGCAGACTACGAGTTGACACCTGATGTTGCGATTATCGATCCTGAGTATGTGTACAGCTTACCTAAGACTGCAGTAGCAGATACAGGGATGGATGTTCTGACGCATGCCATTGAAGCTTATGTCTCGGTTATGGCGAATGACTTCACAGATGGGTTGGCAATCAAAGCGATCCAATTGGTATTCGAGCATCTGGAAAATTCGTACAAAACAGCAGACCCACTTGCACGTGAGAAAATGCACAACGCATCGTCGATTGCAGGTATGGCATTCGCCAATGCATTCTTAGGTATCAATCACAGCTTAGCGCATAAGTGGGGTGGAGAATTCCATACGGCTCACGGTAGAACAAATGCCATTCTTATGCCTTATGTCATTCGTTATAATGCTCAGAAGCCAACGAAATTCGCTTCTTTCCCGAAATACGATCATTTCGTAGCAGATTTGCGTTATGCAGAAATCGCTAGAATACTAGGACTGCCTGCTCGTACGACGGAAGAAGGCGTCAACAGCCTGATCGAAGCGATTCGGAAGCTGAATCAAATCCTGGATATACCAGCATCGTTCAGTGAGCTGGGCATCGATCCTCAGAAATTCGAGAATAAAGTCGATGAGCTGGCGGATCGTGCTTTCGAGGACCAATGTACGACAGCTAATCCGCGTATGCCGCTTGTCACAGAGCTTGCTGAAGTCTATCGCAAAGCATTCTATGGCCGCTTTGAATAACAACATCTATGAGAATTCATATTGTGGAGGTGCCTGAATCATGGCATTGAAAGAGAATGAAGTAATGGCGCAAAATTCTAATCGTAACGCCTGGAGAGGCTTCTCCTCTGGAGTATGGAAAAAAGATATCGATGTGAAGGATTTCCTCGACCGCAATATAACCTCCTATTTGGGGGATGAGAACTTTCTCGCAGGTCCTACAGAGGCAACGACTGCTCTGTGGGAGCAAATCCAGCAGTTGACGAAGAAGGAAATGGATAATGGAGGTGTTCTAGATATCGATGTCAACACGATATCTTCGATCACCTCCCATGCACCAGGGTATATCGACAAAGCTAAGGAGCAGGTCGTTGGTCTCCAAACCGACGCACCATTGAAGAGATCCGTTCAGCCATTTGGTGGGATCAAGATGGTTGTGGATGCTTGCGAAGCTTATGGATTTCAGCTTCCTCAGGAAATCGTAAAGCTGTTCACAGATGTCCGTAAAACCCACAATCAAGGTGTGTTCGATGCCTATACAACAGAGATGCGTGCAGCACGGAGAGCTGGTATTATTACGGGCTTACCCGATGCCTATGGTCGCGGACGGATCATCGGAGATTACCGTCGGGTTGCGCTCTACGGGATCGATCGTCTAGTTGCTGGTAAGAAAGAAGATCTAATTCAGCTTGAAGTCGATCCGATGACGGAGGATGTCATCCGCCTACGTGAGGAGATTTCGGAACAAATTAGGGCCCTACAGGAATTGAAGCAAATGGGAGCAGCCTACGGATATGATTTGTCCAATCCTGCGAACAATGCGAGAGAAGCATTCCAATGGCTATATTTTGCTTACCTAGGTGCGATTAAAGAGCAGAATGGTGCTGCAATGAGTATTGGCCGGATTTCCAGCTTCCTTGATGTTTACATCGAGAGAGATCTTCTGGAAGGTAAGCTATCGGAGGAGCAAGCCCAAGAGCTCATGGATCATTTCGTCATGAAGCTGAGGATCGTGAAGTTCCTTCGTACACCTGATTACAACGAGTTGTTCAGCGGTGACCCAACTTGGGTTACCGAGTCCATCGGGGGCATGTCACTTGCAGGAGAAACCCGCGTGACACGGAGCTCCTTCCGTATTCTTCATACCCTGTACAACTTAGGGCCGGCACCTGAACCGAATTTAACAGTATTGTGGTCCGTTAATCTACCGGAAGCTTTCAAGGAATATTGTGCCAAGGTGTCCATTGAGACCAGCTCTATCCAGTACGAGAATGACGACATCATGCGTCCGCAATTTGGCGATGACTATGGAATTGCCTGCTGTGTATCTGCGATGAGAATCGGGAAGCAAATGCAATTTTTCGGGGCTCGTGCTAATCTCGGTAAAGCTCTACTCTATGCAATTAATGGTGGTGTGGATGAGAAGCTTGGTGTACAGGTTGGTCCAGCGTATGCTCCAATTACGGGGGATAAGCTAGAGTACGAAGAAGTCGCCAAGAAGTTCGATGTGATGCTGGAATGGCTGGCAACGCTCTATATGAATACCTTAAACGTCATCCATTATATGCATGACAAATATGCTTACGAACGGTTGGAGATGGCTCTGCATGATCGGGAAATTCTCCGCACCATGGCTTGTGGGATCGCTGGTTTGTCCGTCGTAGCAGATAGCTTAAGCGCCATTAAATATGCGAGTGTCAAACCGATCCGGAATGAAAAGGGGATTGTGGTCGATTTCGTAATCGAAGGCGAATACCCGCAATATGGTAACAATGATGATCGCGTTGATCAAATTGCGGTACAGATTACGGAAGCGTTCATGAACAAATTACGTAAGCACAAGACCTATCGTAATGCATTGCCGACGATGTCTGTGCTGACGATTACTTCCAACGTTGTATACGGGAAGAAGACGGGTAGCACTCCTGACGGAAGAAAAGCGGGAGAGCCTTTCGCACCAGGGGCCAATCCGATGCATGGACGGGATCGAATGGGAGCTCTTGCTTCATTAGCTTCTGTAGCGAAGCTTCCTTATTCTTACTGTCTGGATGGCATATCGAACACGTTCTCCATTATTCCTAAAGCCTTAGGCAAGGAGCAAGGTGTGCGGATTCGCAACATGGTATCCATGCTCGACGGATATGCTGAAAGCACTGGACATCATCTTAATGTAAACGTATTTGATAGAGAGCATCTCATGGATGCCATGGAGCACCCGGAGAAATACCCGCAGCTTACGATTCGAGTATCCGGCTATGCGGTTAACTTCACTAAGTTAACACGTGAGCAGCAATTAGATGTCATTAATCGTACATTCCATGGCGCTGTCTAACTTCTGACCGTCTTAGAGGAGGCGTTATGCATGAAAGGGAGAATTCACTCCATAGATACTTTCGGAACCGTTGATGGTCCGGGAATACGCTTCGTGCTTTTCATGCAGGGATGCGCACTTCAATGCCAATTTTGCCATAATCCTGACACTTGGGATACAGGAACGGGTAAGGTTGTAACCGTAGAAGACATCTTAAGTGAAATTGAAAAGTATTTGCCTTATTATCGCCGTTCAGGTGGCGGGATTACTGTAACGGGTGGAGAGCCGACACTACAAGCGGGATTCGTTACTCAGCTCTTCAGTGAATGTAAGCGCAGATGGGGACTTCACACCACTTTAGATTCCTCTGGCTTCTGTGAACCTGATCACGTCAAAGCCTTGATGGAGGTTACTGACTTAGTGCTTCTAGACCTTAAGCAGATGAATCCAGAGAAGCATGAAATGCTCACTAGTCGTGGAAATGATCGTATTCTTAAGTTCGCAGCCTCATTATCTGAGTGGAACAAACCGATGTGGATTAGGCATGTGGTCATTCCAGGAGTTACGGATGATAGCAATGACCTTCGTGCGCTTGGCGCATTTGTCGGAGGGCTGCAGGGAGTAGAGAAGCTGGAGTTGCTTGCGTATCACCGGATGGGTGTCTTCAAATGGCAGCAGTTGGGTAGAGAGTATCCTTTGGATGGAGTACCAACTCCTACTGAGCAGGAAATGAAGCGTGCATATCGGTTTATTGAAGAAGGTCGAGCAGCTGTTGAGCGGGAGCGTGAGAACATCATTACATGTAGGGATTGTGGACAGGCAAGCGGACAGGCCAATACCGTGAAGCATTGGATTTGTGAGGATTGCAAAGTCAATGAACATACAATAGCTGTTAAGATATCAAGTAAATAATTATAAAACAATAGATCAAATCCCCTTTAAGATGACCGTGTTGTGAATCGACACTAAGTCAACTTGAAGGGGATTTTTTATTTTATATCTTTACTTTGCTGCAAAAGTTGTTTTATTATTAAGCGTTTCTAATAGCGATTAATGGCATGTCAAGGGATTAACAACTTGTCAGTCAGAAGGAAGGACACATTGAAATGAATCAATTAGCACATAAGAATAATGCGGCGCAAGGGAAAGCACGCCTCCCCTTGGCGCTCTTCTCTTTAACTGCCGGTGCATTTGCCATCGGAATGACCGAGTTTGTGATTATGGGAATTTTGCCGAATGTGGCAGATGACCTAAATGTAAGTATTTCGCAGGCGGGTCAGCTTATTACTAGTTATGCGCTTGGTGTGGCAATAGGCGCACCAATATTGGCGATCGCGACGCATAGGTTACCACAGAAACAGCTCCTCTGCCTGTTGATGGTGCTCTTCATCATTGGGAACGGAGTCGCGGCTATTGCTCCTAACTACGACATTCTTATGGCTTCTAGAATCTTCACTTCATTAGCCCATGGTACATTTTTTGGTGTTGGATCAGTACTCGCAGCTAATTTGGTTAGCCCAAATAGACGTGCGGCTGCGGTATCCATGATGATGGCGGGATTGACTGTTGCGAACATTGTGGGTGTTCCTCTGGGCACCTTCATCGGTCAGCATCTGGGCTGGCGAGCCTCTTTCGGCGCGGTCGTCATTATGGGAGTTATAACATTAGTGGGTATCATTGCGCTTATTCCAAAGATTCGCCAAGAGCAGTCCTCAAGCATCATCCGGCAAGTTCGCGCGCTTGCTCAACCTAAGCTGCTATTAATGTTACTTACTGGGGCGATTGGATGCTCCAGCTTGTTTACTGTCTTCACATATATTGCTCCCTTGCTTATGGAAGTGACAGGCTTCGCCGAACATAGCGTGACTTGGATATTGGTATTGTTCGGCTTTGGGGTCACGTTCGGTAACATCATTGGAGGCAAGCTTGCGGATTGGAAGCTCATGCCTACCTTGATTGGAGGATTCGGAGTACTTTCTTTGATCCTGGCTCTCTTCGCTATCGTCGATGAGATTCCAGTTGCCGCTGTCATCACGATTTTCATATGGGGAATTGCTGCATTTGTGGTTCTCCCAGGATTGCAGGTTCGAATCATGTCTCTAGCTAAAGATGCACCTGCATTAGCTTCTACCTCCAATCATTCAGCCTTAAATATTGGGAATGCAGGCGGAGCATTTCTTGGTGGCTATGTGATTACGCATGCGGGATTAAGTTTTTTGCCATGGGTGGGATCACTTCTATCTCTCATTGGATTAATACTCGCTTATTGTGTCTATCGTTGGGATAGACACACACTGAAAGCCTAATCGTCATGGGGACAGTTTTGACAAGATTGCCTTCTTTTCCCGTTACTTACTTCATTATTGTGTGATGATATAATAAGAGGATACAGCTTTGAATGAAAAGGAGGAAATACACGATGGCTCAGCGCAGTAAACAGGATGTGCTTGACTATCTTGAACGTGCAGAGGTTGCGGCAGTAGGCACCTCCAACATGGGATCCCCTCGTCAGAGAATGATGCATTTTGCGGCGGATGAGGATTTTAATTTTTATTTAACGAGCACCAAAGGTGACCCTAAGGTCATTCAATGGATTAATATCCCGGAAACTGCGATGTTGATACACCAGGGAGCAACTTTCATGGAGATGGAAGAGTGCGAGATCATCGGCCGGGCTGAAGTGTTGAAGGATGAAAGGGATCGGAATAAGGCGATTGATTTGCTTGTATCTCGATCACCGATCGTCGGACAATTTCACCAGATCGGTGCTCTCGACCGATTGGAGTTTATACGGGTTAAACCGTATACGGTTAAGTTTCGTTATGTGCCAGAAATTTTACAAGGTGAACCTCCAACGGTGTTTGATTTTGAAAATAACCGGGAGTCGGTGAGTGTATGGGACGATGTTAGAGCGAAGGCGCGAGCATGGAAGGAAGCCGTTCGTCCTTTGTCGTTGACTGCTGCACTAGTACCGATTTTACTAGGTGGGGCGTTGGCCTTATCGGCTTCAGATCAGTTTAATGTATTACATTTTATCCTCACTCTGTTTGGTGCGATCATGATTCAAGCAGGCACGAATATGATCAACGATTGGAAGGATGCGGATCGCGACGGTGAGAATCGGACAGGAATGCGTCCTTTCACTGGTGGTTCGAGGATGATTCAACTCGGATTGATCTCCCGCGCAGATATGTGTTTCTTTGGGTTAGCCTTATCGTTAGGTGCTGTACTAATTGGAATCTATTTAGTTGCCGTTAGCGGACTCGGCTTAATCCCGCTTATTCTCTATGGAATCATTGCTGGTTTATTCTATACGAACGCAAAGGGAAAATTCTCGTTTATTAATATGGCACCTGGCGCAGCAGAATTTCTTATCGCGACCACTTATGGTGTCTTCATGACTCTCGGAGCTTATTATGTGCAAACCGGACACTATTCTCTCCAAGCGTTGCTGATATCACTTCCAGTCGCCCTGTTCATCAGCAATGTGCTTCTAATTAATCAGTTCCCAGATGCGGAGTCGGATGCAAAGACTGACAAAAAAACACTGGTTGTACGTCTAGGCAAGAAGCAAGCGAAAAACGTACTGATCATTAGCTTTGTTGTTGGTTATGCTATTATTGCTCTACTTCCATTGTTTGACTATGGTCCATACACACTTTACTTTGCTTTCCTGTCTATCCCGTTTGCTTGGCAAGCTATTCGCTATGCTCAACGGAACTACGACAAGAACGCTACGGATCTTATTCCAAGTAATGCTCATACGGCCATCAACCACTTATTTAATGGATTGCTGCTTGTTTTCGCTTTCCTACTTGGTTCGCTGAAAATTATCGTACCGATTATTTTCTTAGCTGCATCCTTAGGATTAGTATTCTGGGTATGGAATTATATTGAGCGGCAGCGTAAGGTTATGAACGATTTTAAGATAGCATTTCGTAAGTAAACATCCATCTATGATAGGATAAGAGCAGCGCCCAGGATATCATGGGTCGCTGCTCTTATCCGTATATGGCACAAAAAATAGGTAAGAAATAACCGTCTTCGATATTGGACTATGGATTCGATTTCTGTTATCTTAAATTCCGAGATTTGATTAAAAGGGAGGCTTCCAAAATGATCCTAGAAGTAATCGCAACAAGTGTACTGGATGCCAAACTAGCTCAGGAGCATGGTGCACATCGGATTGAACTCATTTCTGGCATTGTCGAGGGTGGAGTAACCCCTAGTTACGGGTTGATAGAGCAGGTAGTGAAAGCCGTGGATATCCCAGTGAACGTGATGCTACGTCCTCATGCGAACAGCTTTCATTACGACTCGGACGATGTAGCTGTAATGTTAAGTGATGTTAAGACGATCCGGGAGCTCGGAGCGGCTGGAATTGTTATGGGGATGCTGAAGCAGAATAATCAGATTGATACGACTGCTCTAGAGCTTCTGCTCAACGAAACCGGAGAGTTGGCCGTAACCTTTCATCGGGCATTCGATGAACTAGAAGATCAACATGCAGGGCTACAGGTGCTCGCTCGTTACCCCTCTATCCGTAGAATTCTAACCTCAGGAGGTAAACCCAGCGTATTGGACGCTAAGCCTGAGATCGTTGAGTTAATCAAGCTTTGCGCAGGGGAAGGGCATCCTATCGATATCCTTGCTGGGAGTGGGCTTAACGTGGAAGCCTTGGACGACTTCATAAGGCTTACGGGAGCTAAAGAGGTTCATATGGGCACCGGAGTAAGAGTAAATGGTCGAGCGCTTGAACCGCTAGATCAGAAAAAGCTACAAATGGCAGCTGCGATTGTTAACCAATACAAATAAATGTGAACATAGATGGAGTGATTTAGATGAATAAGCTATTAGTGCAAGAATCCAGGGGCGAACTGGTCGAATGCGAATACGAAGGGCATATTTGCGGGATTTCGTACTCAGGGGACGTAGTGTATCAATTCGGTAATCCCCAGCACGTGACGTTCATGCGGTCAGCGGCGAAGCCGATCCAAGCGATACCAGCATTCCGACACTCGATCGGAGAGCGTTATCCGTTCAATGACAAAGAGCTTACAATTATGACTGCGTCCCATCGCGCCGAGGCGTATCAGGTTCAAGCGCTAGAATCCATGTTAGGTAAGATCGGGATTAATGAGGACGAATTGGTATGCCATTCAACGTATCCGCTCAACGCAAATGCGAGGCATGAGTTAGTTGCGCAAGGAAAGCCGGAACGCCATCTTTATCATAATTGCTCAGGTAAACACCTTGGGATATTGGCATACTGTAAGAGTAAGGGCTATAGCACAGCGGATTATGCAGAGCCTAATCATCCGGTCCAACAAGAGATTCTGGCAACTCTGGCGATGTTGGCCGAGTATCCTGCTGATAAAATCGTGGTCGCAATAGATGGATGTGGATTTCCTGTATTCGGTTTGCCATTGCATCATATGGCTAAAGCTTATCTAAAGTTTGCTTGTCCGGAATTAATCGAGGATGATGCAACCCGTGTAGCCGTCGAACAAATCGGCAAACTGATGAATGCAAATCCCGAGATGGTGTCCGGAACGGGACTGATCTGCTCGACGATTCTCAAGGATTCCAATATCGTTGCCAAAGGCGGAGCTAAGGGCGTGTATTGCTTTGGACTTCGGAAGGAAAAGTTAGCATTCGCGCTTAAAGTTATGGATGGTTCAGAAGAGAAGTGGCCGTTGATCGTGGCTTCTATACTGGAGCAAATCGGGTATGATCGTCAGGAGACGATCGACAGTATGTACGAGTTATGTCCTAGACAGTTCACAAATGGTAATGGCACGATCGTAGGGACGAACAAAGCAGTCTTCCAGCTGGAGACAATCGGTTAATACGGCATAATATGAATAAAGAAGACACGCCTGCGACAAGTAGCCTTAGCTACTCGTCTGAGGGTGTGTCTTCTTTTTCAAGTTTTGGGAGCCGGTAAGTTACTTTAGTTCCTTTGCCAAGCTCGCTACTTAGTGTAATACCACAATGGGAGCCGTAATGCAGTTTGATTCTCTCCTGGACATTGACAAGCCCGATATGGTCCATGACCGAATTTGTTTCTTCGATCTGTAAGTGCTGCTGAATGCTCGCGAGATCAGAAAGGGGAATCCCTTGACCATTGTCGGTTACTTCGATGATCGTATATTCGTCCGTCTCATAGCCCGAAATTTCGATCCGACCTTCACCGGGAATCATCTCGAGTCCGTGGTAAATCGCGTTCTCGATGATCGGCTGCAACGTCAGCTTCGGAATCTGGTAGCGGAGTAGAGGTTCAGGTATGGATACGATTAAGCTGAATTTATCATCGTAACGGATTTGTTGGATTTCAACATATCGAACTACCTGCCTTAGTTCCTCCTGCAAGTACACGATTTGCTCGCCAGACGAGATGCTATAGCGGAACATTTCCGACAGCATTTTGGCCATACGGGACAGAAGAGGGACTTCTTCTATGACGGCAATCGCATTCATGGAATCTAACGTGTTGTATAGAAAATGAGGGTTGATTTGCGAATGGAGCGCCTTAAGCTGTGCTTCCTTTCGCGAAAGCTCCGATTTATAAACATGATTAACGAGCGTATGAATTTCTTCGGTCATACGATTGAAGCTGCGTGTCAATTGGCCGACCTCGTCCGTGCTTTGCACATCCAGTTGAATGTTGAAATCTCCAGATTGAACCTTTTTCATTTCTTGCTGTAGGGTTCGCAGAGGTTTGGTTATGCGTCTTGAAACGAAATTAGAGATGATCAGCGCAATGATGAGGGCCAGGAATCCGATGCCGATCGTAATATCACGATATTTGTTGGAGTTGCCTTGAATACTACTCAGAGGATCGAGCGTAACAAAGCGCCACCCCGTTGCATCCGAATAGGTGGAGCTAACGAACATTCGCTTGCCATCGATATCCATCCATCCTGAGGTATCCCCGCTAATTTTTTCCCCATCTGCCCATTGTTGCCCGATTCGTTCGATGGCACTACTATAGACGATCTGATTATCTGCATTGAGTATGATGACATCGGTTAGCTTAAGACCACTTAGAATCCTGAATATATCCATAACGCTAATATCAATGACAATACCGCCAAGATTAGCGCTACCTATGGAATTATTGATTTTCCTTACGAGAGAGAACGTGTACGGAGAAGCGGTAGAAGAGGGAATGAAGTAGGAGCGCTTAAAAGGACCAGCCACTCGAACTTCCCCCTGAAGGGCTAACGTCTCAGTATACCAAGCTTGATTGGCGAAGGATTCACCGATATAGAGCGGATCCCGTTGGATCATGGCTCCATCAGGAGTTACGATCGTTACATTATGAATTTCCCCATTGATCCCCATGTATCCATACCATTCCGCAAATTGTTGGAATAGGCTCGTCTTCCATCGGGTTTGTTCGATGATATCGGTAGGTATGCCCTTGTTCAAGAGCTGTTGGATTTCTCCGGTATAGATGGCACGGCTATATAATTCAAGCGAATTAAAGTATTCCTGCAGATTCTGCGACAGCACCTTCAACTCTAACAGCCGATTATCCTGCGTTTGTTTTTGCGTAATGCTAATGGTCGAAAAGTAAAGTATGCTGCCGAGGATGAGCAAAGGAATGAGAATAACGATGGAGTAAGACAATAACAGCTTCTTCTGCAAGCTGCTATTCAAGCTGGCTAGCCTACTCTTAATCAAGTTTCGCATCCTCCTTGAATTGGAGCGGGGTTACGCCAGTATATCTCTTGAATAGCATACGGAAATGTTTCAAGTCCTGATAGCCGCACTGTATGGCAATATCGCTAATCTTGCCATTTGGATTGTTTGCGATCAGAGATTTGGCATGCTCCATCCGTAGTTTGGTCAAGTATTCCAAAAAATTAGATCCTGTATACTGCCGGAATAAGGAGCTGAAATAGCCAGGACTCATGTAATAAGTGCGAGCGAGATCAGTCAAGTTGATCGTTTGATGGAAATTAGCATCCACAAACAATTTCGTTTTCTCTACGGCATCTTTTGCATTCTGAATAGGGATCTGAGGATCTGCGTCTCTAATACGGCTAAAGTAATCCGCAACTACACTACGCTTAGCAACTAATTCGACGATATAGGGGAGTTTCTTCGCAATTTGAAAAGCCTCAAGGTACGTCTGCTCGATAATATTTCCAGCTTCGAAGAGAGTCCGAGCCCCCCGCAGCAGTACATAGGGATATACGCTTTCTATCAAGTCATTGTTTATCATCGAATCCGTTCGATCATTATGAAGCTCTTCAAGCTTATTTAATAATGCCCCGTGATTGCCTTGCTTAATAAGAATAAACCATTCTCTTTCCCAAGCGGAATTCAGTGAGAAGGAGGATACTTGCTCGGATGCTAATGGACTTGGATTGAATAGCTCGTTATCCGATTTCAAAGGTAAGCTAGCTTGAAGCTTATAAGCATCATAGGCTTTAGCTGCGGATTCCTTCAAGCGCTGAATTCCATTTACTAAATTCCCTATACCAGCAAGCTGAAAAAACCCACGATTTCCTAGAACCGTACGAAGCTCAGGAATAACACCTTCTATAATTCTCGCTGAACCCGCAGCGATAAAAGCGTAATAATTGCCTCGCATACTGATTAGAAAGCTTCCACAAAGGTTTTTAAACTGCTGAAAATGCTCATAAATATCGTTTTTGTCCCCCTCGCTGTCAAACATCGCTACAACGAAGTGATCCTCATCTTCAGAAAATCGTATATCGTCCCAATCTGTAAGTAACTGTTCATTCTCATCGTAAGCGCCTTCAAGCATGAGGTAGAGAAAATGCTCTCTTGTTTTCTGTAGCTGTGCGGCTGCTTTTTTGCGGCCGTCCTGTGTTTTAATAATAAGTCGTTCTAATATATCGTTGAGCTCTATTTGATCAACGGGCTTTAACATATAGTCGGATACGGAGAGATGGATGGATTTACGGACATAAGCAAAATCGGAGAAACCGCTTATAACTAAGAATGCCATGTGGGGATATAATTCTTTAGCTTGCTCAATCAGATCAAGTCCACCAAGTACGGGCATTCTTACATCGGTTATCACAACATCTACGTCAAGATCACCTAATGCATGAAGTGCCTCATACCCATTCGTACATTCACCTACTAATCGCAGCCCTAGCCTATCCCAATCGATCATCTTGATGATACCAGCACGTGACAATCGTTGGTCGTCCACTACTAATACGTTCATCGAGTCTCATCCCTTTGTCTAAGTTGAATCGCATCTATGGTGTTAAAGATTTACTATATCATAACCCTTTGTATAGGAGGGATGCCAATAAGTAGGATCACAAAAAAATGCCCCCCATCATAATCAACGAATGTCGCCTATACTGAAAAAGCGTTTTCACGTAAAATTTAATGTAACGATGGGAGGAAACATCACATGATTAATCCAGCAGGATTTCTCCGCAAACACTGGAAAGGGTACGCATTTCTTATCCCTATATTTCTAGTCCTTGGTACGTTCAAGTATATTCCCTTTTTCGATGCAGTAAAGATGTCGTTCTACAATTGGAATGGGGCTAACGTGAAAGAGTTTATCGGCTTCGACAACTTTGTCCGTCTATTCCATGACGATACGTTCTACGCAGCAATGAAAAATATCGGTGTTTTTACGATAAGCGGAATCGTCATTCAACTAACTGTACCTTTGATTGCTGCAGTTCTCGTATTTCACGTAACGAGCAAAAAGCTACAAAATGCTCTAAAGGTTTGGTTTGTTATCCCGCTTGTCATTCCAAGCATCGTTATTTTTCTAACTTGGCAATGGATATATGCAGGGGAGTACGGAGTGCTCAACCAGTTTCTTGAGCTAGTAGGGTTAGAATCTTGGACACATGCGTGGCTTGGTGAAAGTAAAACAGCAATCTGGGCGATTATTTTTGTGAATTTCCCGTGGATCGGCGGTATCAACTTTCTGCTTTACTTGGCAGGCCTCATGTCGATTTCAAGTGAACTGTTTGAAGTGTCGAAGCTGGATGGCATGAATGCTTGGCAAAGATTTATTCGGTTGGAGCTTCCGCTTGTTCGCAGTCAAGTCAAGCTGATTATGGTCTTGACCATCATCGGACAAATTCAAAGCTTTGAGAATGTTCTCGTCTTAACGAATGGTGGGCCTGGAGATACGACCATCACACCGGCACTATATCTCTATACAACAGGATTCTCCTATAACGAAATGGGATATTCCTCGGCAATTGGACTAGTATTGTTTATCATCCTTCTGCTATTAACATTAATCAATAATAAATTTATCAAAAACACTGAGAAAATTGACTAGGGAGGGAACAACATGAGGTTGAAAAAAAATCTAATGGGGGTTCCGCACTACGGCTCCCTATTCCTATTGCTGATACTGACACTCTTCCCTTTCTATATGCTCATTGTAAGCTCACTGAAGTATACAGAACAATCGATTCATAACTTCTGGGGAATCTCCTTTCCGTTACGTATAGACAACTATACGACTGCATTTAATCAAATCTGGCCCTTCATCGGGAATACCCTGTTGATCTCGTCTTGTATCGTTATTGGTGTCGTATTGATTTCATCACTTGCGGCATATTCATTTGTTCGATTCAATTATCCCGGTAAACAGATATTGTTCTTGCTCATCCTTTCTTTAATGATGATACCTGGATACCTCATTCTTATTCCTCAGTTTTTGTTGGTACAGAAGCTGGATATGCTAAATACTTACCAAGGACAAATTTTTCCGCCGATGGCGTTTGGCGCTGCTATGGCTACCTTCCTCATGAAAACCTTCTTCGAGGGAATTCCGAAAAGCTTAATTGAAGCTGCGGATATGGAAGGTGCCGGCGAGAGGCAAATTTTCTTCAAGATCGTCATTCCACTCTCCTTACCGATCGTTTCAACGGTAGCCATTATTAACTTTTTGGCGGGCTGGAACAACTATATATGGCCCTTGGTTGCAACGAATGGGGATTCCGTTAAGCCGGTTATTCTTGCACTAAGTACGATTACAGGTAATATGGATCAAGGTACTGGGGTTAAGCTAGCAGGGTATATCATTTCTTCACTCCCGCTATTGCTGCTATTTATGGTCGCTACCAAACCTTTCATCGCTGGAGTTACTTCTGGTGCTGTAAAGGGTTAGGATAGAATCAAATGAAAAAGAGGTGGTTCGCATGTTTAAGAGAAAAAGCGTCTTACTATCTATGGCCCTTATATTGGCTACAGTAGTGAGCGGGTGCGCTTCTGGAAACAATTCAGGCGCAAACAAAGATCCAGCATCATCAGCAGGAACTGCAGCCAAGTCTGTTAATTTAACGTTTGCTGTAGAGACGCCTAAGGATGAAGAGACGAAGCAAGTTTGGCAGGAAATCATTACTGGCTACACAAGCAAGCATGAGAACGTTTCTATCAAGCTTGATTATGCGCCTAATGACGGTGATTCCTTCAGAACGTGGTTGACTACAGGTCTAATCGGAGGTACATCCCCTGATATTATTCCAAGTCGTTATACGTGGACTCATGAAGACTTCAACAAAGATTTACTTGCGGATTTAACACCTGAATACGACAAGCCAAATCCGTATGCAGGGGACAAAATATGGAAAGATACATTCACGCCATCCATATTAAATGAAATGAAAAATCCAACTTCCGGAAATATTGCAGGGATTACACTACAAACCTTGTCCATTCGCGTGTTTTACAATCAGGATCTATTCGAGAAAAACAATCTTCAAATTCCGAAAACTTGGACTGAATTTATTGATGTGCAATCCAAGCTGAAAGCATCCGGTGTTACGCCATTTGCCTTCGCAAACTCCAAGCCAGGTGATAACCATTTCCTCTGGACGACGAACATGATGACGAACCAAATCGCTGCACAAAAAGTAAGAAGCTATGACTTTAATGCAAATAATCAGCTTGAGCTTAATGAAATTGCAGCAGCGGTTGATGAAGGCGTAATTAATCTTGAGTCGCCGGATTGGACTGGATTCATGCCGTTGATCAAAGAGTGGTCCCAGTACTGGGCTAAAGGCTATAACGCAATGAGCGGTGATGCAGCGAAGGAAATGTTCCTACGTGGTGATGCTGCCATGATGCTTGCTGGTAACTTTGAATTAAAAACAGTTCAAGATTCAAATGCACGTAAATTTGAATTTGGTACGTTTGCTTTACCTTACTTGACTAAACAAGAAAACCCGAATGCAGCTGAGAAAAACTTTGAGCTTGGCGGCTACCCGGATCTTGTATTCGCAATACCGAAGAAAGTAACAGGGGACAAGCTAACTACGGCTGTAGATTTCTTGAAGTATTTATCTTCACCTGAAATTGCAACGCTTATGGGTAACAAAATGTATGTAACGACTACCCTTGCCAATGTCGAATTGCCTGTAAACTTGAATGGCTTCCAATTCGTCGGCGAACGTATTCTAGTTAACTTCTATGCAGCTCATATCGATAAGAAGCTAAATGAAGATTTGGTGAAAATCGGTCAGCTTTACTTGGAAGGTTCAATCTCAGAAGAGAAGTATAAGTCAGAATTGCAAAAGACGCTCAAAGCAGATATGACGACTGTATTAAAAACGAATAACTGGTCAAAAGAGAATGGCTACGGAATTAAATAAGTTCACAGTAATCTGCAATTTTAGATGACAGATACAATTCTATTCGGAGGAGCACCCTATTGGGTTGTTCCTCCTTACCCTATGGGTAAATGAACGATAAGGAGCTTACCAAACAATGTCTAATAACTGGATACGTGAGAACATCAGACAGGTTCACATAGATTTTCATATGCCGGAATTTCCGCGCGAGTCGATTACTAACTTTAACGCACAAGAGTTTGTATCGGAATTTGTTAGAGCGAAAGTCAACGTCATAGGGGTTTTCACCAAATGTCACTTTGGTAACGCGTTTTACGATAATACGGTAGGTCACAAGCATAGTGGATTGAAGGAAGACTTCTTCGGGGAAGTGCTAACAGAAGCGAAGAAGCATGATATCAAGGTGATCGCATATTACTCGCTTGGAACCGATGCGCATGCGGTACTCCATAACCCGGATTGGTACCAAGTGGATGAGAAGGGACAAGTTCGCGGAAGCGAAGGCACAGTATGGGAGTTGCCGTGTATTAATAGTCCTTACCGTGAAGAGCTAGTCATTCCGCAAGTGAAGGAAATTACGGAGAAGTACGAGATGGATGGGTATCTATTTGATATTCCGTATATTCATAATCACTATTGCTTCTGTTCTTATTGTAAGAAGAAGTTCCAAGAGGAGTACGGACAAGCTCTGACTCCAGAGCTGCTTGAGACGAACCGTGAGCTTGTTATCGGGTTTGGAATTGATTCCGCTGCTCGCTGCATGAAGGAAATCTATGACGTTATTAAGAAGATCCGTCCGGAAGTGCTCGTCAATTGTAACGGAGCTTGGCGGATGGGAGAGCCGGCATCTGTAAATGCGACAAGCGATTATGGACTATGGGAATCGCAGCCTTCTGCTACAGGCTCATTCTTAGGACATTCGATTCGTGCTCGCCACATCCGTACGTTAGATGTTCCTGTACAGATTATGACGGTTCGCTTTACTGAAGGTTGGGGATTAATGTCTTGTAAGACGTCCGAACAGCTTAAGTTTGAATTCTCATGCATTATGGCTAACGGTGGAATTATTAATATCGGGGATCAGGTCATGCCAGATGGGTCATTGCAAAGCGGTGTCTACGATATTATTGGCGAAGCATTTTCCTTCGTAGAAGAGCGGGAAGCCTTTTGTATTGGAGCCAAGAGTGTTCGTCATACCGCGCTAATCGCGGATAATTCAAGCAACTGGTACCATGACAAGGATGACTCGGCAACATTCGGCGCTGCCAAAATGCTGATCGAAGGGCATCATCAATTTGATATTTATTATAACGATGAGTTTCCAGACCTTACAGGCTATAAGGTGGTCGTCCTTCCGGAGAACGTGAAGTTATCGGCACAATCGATAGATCGCTTGGACATATTTGTTCGTGAAGGTGGGTTGCTACTTGCTGAGGGGGCTGCCACTTATTCCAGAGAAGCGAAGGATTTCAAGCTTGCTGAAATTTTAGGTTTGAACTACTTGGAGCGTACACCCTACCCGTTCGCATACTTCACGGAGAATGAAGAGCTATGGAACGGTATTGCTAAAATTCCACAGCTTGTTGAAGGAGAATTCATCAAGACGATTCCGACAACTGCGGAGGCGTTAAGCTACATTCATTGGCCGTTAACCGTGCCAGCTGTCAATCGTGCCTTCAGGCATCCGATGCCACCAGCAGGTATTGTGAGTGATTTCCATGGAATCAGTGTTAATCGCCACGGTAAAGGGATTGCTCTATATGTTGCTGCACCTGTATTCCGTACTTATTGGAATAACAACCATTTCTGGGTTAGACGTATGATTACGAATCTTTTAAATAAGTTTGATACGGATAAATATTTCGAAGTTGAAGCGCCTGTTCATGTCGAGGCGAATCTGATGGAGAAGGATGGTAAGAAATATTTGCATCTGATTAATTTCCAGAACATTCATGCGGGTGAGAAGAGCAGCTCGTTCTATGATCCGATTGAGAATATTACACCGGTGCACAACATCGAGGTGCATATTAACGACAAACAAATCCAATCGGTCATTACACGTCCGGATAACGAGCAATTAGTCATCGAATCGACGGATAAAGGTATCCGATTTACAGTGCCCAAGGTGCATATTCACACGATTATTGAACTAAGTAAAGAGTAAAAAATGATGTGACTGAGGTGATTGTTCATGAATAGTATCGTAATCGTATGCGACACGTTAAGGAGGGATCACTGCGGTCCCTATCATCATGGTCGTCCACTGAATCAGGTGTCAAGTTCAGAGCAGCAGGATTGGGTTATACCCACTCCGAACATGGATCGTCTAGCGGAGAAGGGAATCGTATTTGATCAGGCTTATTGCGGTTCAACACCTTGCATGCCGGCACGAAGAGATATATATACAGGACGTTACGAGTTCTTAGAACGCGGATGGGGACCCCTTGAGGAAGACGATCTGGATTTGCCGAGGCAGATTTCAGGACCCCCCAACCAATCCATGTCCGAACAATTGAATAATGGGAATCCTGTCAGTTACTTTATCACGGATCATTTTCATATGTGGGAGCAAGGAGCGGGCAACTATCATATGGGGTACACGGGATTCGAGTTTATCCGTGGACACGAAGCGGATGCTTGGAGAACGGATCCCATTGAATTCCCTTGCCCTGACTCGGAGCGGACCACGAAATTGGAAAGGCATTTCCGCAACGTTCACCTCACTCGCAAATCCGAGGAGGATTACTTCTGCGCTCAGATGTTCACTAAAGCCTCGGATTGGCTGGAAGCGAATCATACGCATAAGGACTTCTACTTACACTTAGATTGCTTCGATCCACATGAACCGTGGGATCCGCCGGAGGAATACGTCAAGATGTTCGATCCGCGGGGGTATGACGTCGATCGATTTATCCCACAGGCTCCTTACGATGAATGGCATAAGCATATGACCGAGGAGCAGAAAAATCATGTGCAAGCCTGTTATGCAGCTAACGTGGTGCTAGTGGACAGATGGCTCGGTAAGCTGCTCGACAAGATGGACGAGCTTGATTTATGGAGCAACACGATGCTTGTGTTTACGACCGATCATGGCACATATAATGGCGATCTTGGGCGTACAGGCAAGCTTCAGACTCATCAATATGATGCCGTTTCCCACATTCCCTTTATCGTGGCTTACCCGCATGGGGGACAAGGGACAAGAAGAGATCAATTGGCTCAGCTCGTTGATATTTATCCTACTGTGTTACGAGCAACGGGTAAGCCGTGCCCTCCTGATCGGCATGGGCTTGATTTGACTCCCGTACTCGAAGATGAGCACGCTCCCTTGCGAGACTATGCGATCAGCGGAATGTTTGGGAAAAGTGTCACCGTTACGGACGGTCGTTGGGCGCTTCATCAATCTCCTAATGCCGATAATCAACCGCTGTATTGGCATGGAGCATGCTTAGCGAAATTTATTCACTATGATCTGGGACCTTATCAGGATGGAAAGAGAGCGGTGAAGGATTGTGCTTCATGGCCGACACCAACCTGGTTAAGTGATAAGAGCATCGACCCAAGTGAGCATATCAATTTGGTAGAACAAGAGCCTGTTCAGGTTGCGAAGCTACAACAAGCCTTGAAGGAAACGCTAGTTAAGCTTAAGGCACCGTCAGAGCAATTTGAAAGATTGGGACTTCTCGATTAAGAAGGCAGAGACGAACACGACGAGCGACCGCTTCAGCGGTTGCTTCGTTGTTCTTTGCGTCAGCAAGAGGAAGGTGATCATCAAGTGATTCCGCAGCTTAGAGCAAAATTATCCATACTTTCGCAAATCTTCTGGGTGTTTTTTAGGATTGGGCCGTCGAGCTTCGGCGGAGGTTATGCCATGATTCCCGTCATCGAGAGGGAAGTCGTTCAGAAACGGAAATGGTTGAAGCAAGAGGAGATTAGTGATCTGGTTTCCGTAGCAGGGACTGCTCCCGGTGGGGTCGGCGTCAATTCTGCGGTGTTCATCGGATACCGCAAGGCGGGAGTCGCAGGTGCTTGTATGGCGGTGCTTGGGATAACGCTACCGACTTTCGCTATCGTTTATCTATTGAGTGTATTTTATCTCTATTTTGAGAACAATCACAAAATCGCTGCAGCGTTAAAGGGGATTCATGGTGCGATCATTGCATTGATTTTATTAGCTGCTTATAAGATGGCCAAAACATCACTCTTGGATATCTCGACAACGGTAATGGCTATTGCTGCATTAGGCGTATTACTCTTCACGTCGATCCATCCGATCTTCATTATCGCCGGTGGAATTCTATTCGGTATCCTAATTGTGAAAGTGAAGGAGCTTATGCGGATGAAGGTTCGAACAGTGAAAGAGACGACGCAATCTACTGAGCAGCAGCTATTGTTTCCGGAATACTATATCTAGGACGGGGGGAGAGAGATGCTGAGCAATTTGTTTTTCGTATTTTTGAAGATCGGGTTTATTTCGTTCGGTGGCGGCTATGCTGTCATTCCGATGATCGAACGTGAAATGAACCATCGCGGATGGATCGACGCCCAAGAGTTTCAGCAGATCGTTTCGCTAGCGGGTATGTCCCCGGGTCCTATCGCCACTAATAGCGCAACATTAATCGGATTTGATCTAGCAGGATTTCCTGGTGCGATAGTCGCGACCATAGGTATGGTCTTACCATCTTTGATCCTGGTTATTCTTATTGTCGCCTTCTGTATGCGATATCACCGCAGCAAGCAGGTGAAAGCTTCCTTCTACGGTCTTAGACCGATCGTTACCGGGCTGATCCTATATGCAGCCCTACACTTTGGCTTTTTATCACATTCTGAAACGGTCCTCACTTGGACAACGCTTATGACGATGCTCATTTGTATTGGTTGTCTTTACGCCATTCTTAAATATAAATTACACCCTATTGTTGTAATTATCGCTTCCGGTTTCGCTGGCATTATCTTATTCTAAGATGAGGAGGTGCGATATGCGAACGAAGATAGAAACGCCTTCTTGCTGCTCGGCCAGAAGGGATACCCTCAATTCAGAACGAACTTTACAGTCTAAGGACGAAGAAGCTGTCGCTTCGGATCATATAGAATCTACCGCTTACAGCAATGAAGGTATGGTTTACATGGCGGGAGGTACGTTCCTGATGGGAACCTCTGACCGGGAGGGATTTCCCGAGGATGGAGAAGGGCCGATTAGACAGGTGTCTATTCCTTCCTTCTATATGGATGAATCAGCGGTGACCAACGAGCAGTTTGCTAAGTTCATAATGGCTACAGGGTATCGGACTGAGGCCGAACGATTCGGCTGGTCTTATGTTTTTCATACTCTTGTGACTGAACAGTCTCGGGAAAAGGAATACCGCATCGTCCCGCATACGCCATGGTGGTGGGCAGTGGACGGCGCAGATTGGTCACATCCCGAAGGGGTTCAGTCTGATGTGGAGGAACGCGGAGACCATCCCGTCGTTCATGTCACCTGGAACGATGCGATTGCTTATTGCCGTTGGGCGGGCAAACGTCTGCCGACAGAGGCAGAGTGGGAATATGCTGCCCGAGGTGGACTCATTCAGAAAAGATATCCTTGGGGGGACGAGCTCAAGCCGAACGGTGAACACCGATGTAATATTTGGCAAGGGAAGTTCCCGACCGTCAATCATGCAAGTGACGGTTACGAAGGAACAGCTCCAGTCCGAACCTACCAGCCTAATGGATATGGCTTGTACAACATGGCGGGCAACGTTTGGGAATGGTGCGCGGACTGGTTTGATCCGAAGTATCATTTGTCGGGTGACATCGATAATCCGCGGGGACGACGAGTCAGCGATATGAAGTCGATGCGTGGAGGCTCTTATCTGTGCCACAAATCCTACTGCAATCGGTACCGGGTCGCGGCTAGGAACAAGAACACCCCAGATAGTTCCTCTGGAAACACTGGCTTTCGCTGCGTAAGGTCAGAATAAAGGTTTCTAGTACACACCTAAATACAAATGAAAAATCCCGCTTAATGCAGGTAAAGTGCATTGAAGCGGGATTTTGCTTATGTTCTTCCTGAGCTCTAATTGATCTCAAAATGGAGGTGCTCATTGTTTAGAGCTGCTTCAATAAATACGTTGACTAGATCCTCGCCAAATTGGCCTAAGCACGAATGAAGCTTGTCTAAATGAATCATTGTCACCTTCATAGGCTCGCTTAATGTACTGAGTACGTCCCATAGCGCGTCTAGATTGCCTCCATAGTAAGTGGGGAAATTGAGCTTACGTGCGATATATTCATGCGCAGCTTCTATTGAAGTCATATGACTTCCGGATATTACAATTTCCTTCATCATAGTTCCTCCTAATAAAGCTGTGTGAAAGATTCATAATGGTCATTTGTGTAATAAATGAGACCGTCATTAGAGTATACAACCCGCTCAGATCCCCGAAATCCGCCTTTATAATTTACATCGCATTCATACCACTTTCGTCCTTTGGCACGAGGGAGCTTACCCTCGCGATTTCCGAAGACGTCTCCTCCAATGCTTAACTGATCACTGACCTCCCAGAGGTTGCCTTCGTCGCTTTTCCATCCTAAAGCTATAGCGTCTTTCTTCGTGATATAGTTATCCGGCAAATCATTATAGGCGTGGATGTAATTAGCTACATCTTTGGGTGCTGAATAGAGACCTTCTACATGAATTGCTGCTGAACGCGTTTCTTCTGGTGCTCTGGAATTGATGAAGTCATTCGTGCTGCATCCGCAGAGTATCGTTAGAATTAAGAGAAGAATCAGGGTTAAGCTTAACTTTTTGTGCTTCATAATAAACCATCCTTGAGTTCGATTCTATAAGAGTTCACATCCCAATGTTCATACGGTATGTGCTGTTAATGATAATAATTGTAACCATTATGAAAAGCAAACCAGCGAAATAGAGGATAAGGATGTATTTCTCAATATTTCGTACCTTTTCTGAGTAGTAAAGGATATCTTTTTTTCTGTTCATCGTTATAATAAGGTACTCTAGTTGATTTTATCCACACATTGAAAGCGCATACAATACATCATTTGACAAACATAAGGGGCAATCGCCATGCACCAGTGGACTAAGCGTTTTAAGAGAGAATTGAACCTACGAATGAAATTGCTGCTTCTCTTCGTAGTCTTGATTTTGGTTCCACTAAGCTTGCAGGGGATTGTGACTTATCGACATTTTTCGACTACAGTCGATGAGAAGACAGAACAATTCACCGTCGATATCGTTCGGCAAATCAATTCCAATCTGGATCGACTTCTTAAAGATTTCGAAAGACTTTCATTGATGCCGCTTTATGATCAGATGGTTCTCTCCATATTAGGTAAGTACGATGGGGATATGGGCTCGGCCACTTGGGTGTCGTCGGATGATTATATGAAAATGAAACTGTATACTTCAGCAAATGCTTATGATAGAGCGGAGATTCGTGGCATTCATCTTATTAGTACTAGCGGAATCCTCTTCTCGAACGTTGACTCGATGGCTGTGGCTTCGGTTTGGGATAGTCGACAGGATGAGTGGTTTGAAGAAGTCAATCGTTCAGATGGAGCTTGGATGTTAATTCCTCCTCATGAGCCATCCTACTATAGCGGAAATGCAACGGAGCCCTATATATCGGTGGCCAGGGTGATCCTTGAACCCAATACACTTAAGCGACTTGGGTACATCCTGATTGATATTAAATTAGATGCCTTTCGGAACATATTATCGAACTTAAATTTTGAACAAAATGCTAATTTGATTATTATAGATAGCCAAAAGAGATTACTGTTTGAACGGAAATCCGTGAGTGATCTATCTACTTATAATGAATTACTAGAAAAGAATAAACTCGAGGCGTATAGAAGCAATCAAAAAATAGCTTTGGGCGATCAGAATTATTTGTATGTACAGCATAGTTCTAAATATACAGGCCTATCCGTTATTAGCTTGACCCCTATTAATGTGATTCAGAAGGAATCTAGAGAGCTAGGGACATTCACATTATGGTTCGCTGTACTCTGTGTGGTCATTTTAACTTTTATCGCCGTCTTTCTTTCTTATCGAATTACTCGTCCTCTTATTGATTTGAAAAAGAATATGATACGGGTAGAGCAAGGTGATTTCAACAAAAGGGTGTCTTCCTATAGTAATGATGAATTCGGCCAATTGGGGCGAGGGTTCAACAAGATGATGGATGAAATCAATCGACTCTTTAATGAAGTGTTTATTTTAGGTATCCGAGAGAAGGAAGCAGAGCTTTCGGCACTGCAAAGTCAAATCAATCCTCATTTTATATACAATACCTTGGAATCCATCAGTATGATGGCTGTTCAGAAAAATAATAGTGAAGTATCAGACATGGTGTCCGCCTTAGGCAAACTCCTCAGATACACGATTGACAAGGTAGATAGACTTACACCTTTGAAAGATGAAATTCGCTTTGTTCAATCTTATATTCGTATCCAGCAGCTTCGGTATGGTGAAAGATTGCAGGTAGAATACGATATTGATGATGAAGTGATCGACTTCCTGATTCCAAAGCTGATTTTGCAGCCGTTAGTAGAAAATGCAATATATCACGGAATCGATGGGAAGGAGCTTGGCGGAACAATATGGATTTCTGCCTTGCGATTTGATAATGAATTGCTAATTACAGTAAGAGATGATGGACAGGGACTTGCGGAGGAAGAGATTGAAGCTCTGAATCAAGAAATCCGTACGCAGCCTTCTTATCAGAGTTGGGAGAGAGACGATCAGCAAAGTCTTGGTTTATCCAACATAGCCCAACGAATAATGCTCATTTACGGCGAAAATGGAGAATTGACGATAGATGGAAGCCTTGGACAAGGATTAGCTGTCACGATTACGATAAGACTCCTAGAGACAGGTGGTGCCAAGCATGTATAAAGTATTACTCGTGGAAGATGAAACGGTTATTCGCCATGGTCTGCGTGAGCTCATCAGTCAGTCCACTAGTCATTTTGAAGTGGCGGGCGAAGCAGCTAACGGAAGGGAAGCATTAGAGTACTTACAAAGTGAACTCCCTGATCTGATGATAACGGACATCAGAATGAGAGAGATGGATGGATTGACCATGGTTTCGAAGGTCAAAGAAATGTATCCTAATTTACCTGTCGTCATTATTAGTGGGTATGGTGAATTTGAATATGCCAAAAAGGCTATTGGATACGGGGTTATCGATTATCTAATGAAGCCGATTGAACGTCTAGAGCTCGTCTCGACCTTAGAGAAAATTAAGCTGTTGTTGGATCAAAAACACGGGATTTCCTCTGTTTCGACGTCTAATTCTAAGCTTAGCGAACAGAACGTACATGGGGATGCAAGGAAAATTATTCGAGATGTTAAACAATTCGTCAAGCAACATATTGATAAGGACTTGAGACTACAGACAGTTGCAGCAGGCGTTCACTTGAATGCTACGTATTTAAGTCAATTGTTTAAGTCGGAAACAGGGATGAATTATTCGGAATATGTATCAGAAGCGAGAATGGAACGGGCGAAATCACTATTGGCGACCACGAGATTGAAAATCTATGACGTAGCTCGTTTATCGGGGCATCAAAGCCCTAAGCATTTCATGCTAGTGTTCAAACAACAGGTCGGCTTAACGGCGGGGGATTATAGGGATCAATATGGTCAACCGGGTTCGAATGAAGAGGGTAAGGTTGATGTATAAAGAAAACGTACCAATTCTTAAAATAGCGTGATATAAGCTGACATTTTTCCCCGTTATACTAACTAAGAAGCACAAATCTATTACTTACAGGGGGATTCACATGAAGAAGACAGGGCTATTGCTTATGTTAGTGTTCTTGGTTGCGTTTACATTTGCGTGCAACAACTCGAACTCCAACTCGGAACCATCAGGAAGCAACGCGAGCAAAGAACCAGCGAAACAGGATTCTGTTGAGTTGAAGTTTATGATGTGGGGAAATCAAGCCCATATGGATGTGTACAACAAATTGATCGACGGATTTAAGCAAGAAAATCCAGGCATTGAAGTTACTATGGAATCCGTACCCTTCGCAGACTATCAACAGAAAATTTCTGTACTAGCTGCAGGTAAATCATTACCAGACATTGCTTGGATATCCGAACGTATGGTACCTCAATTTAAGGCTAATGGGATTCTCGGAGACGTATCTGAATTCAAAGACGATGCGGAATTCAATCTAGGCGATTATATCCCAAGTACTCTTGATCTATTCCGTGATGGGGAGCAGCTCTTAGGCTTACCGTTCTCCACACCTCCTGCTGTTATGTTCTATAACAAGACAATGTTCGATCTAGCAGGTTTGACTGATCCGAATACTTTAGCCAAAGAAGGTAAATGGACTTGGGCTGAATTTGAGAAATCAGCAAAAGCATTAACAAGCACAGATGCTAAGAAACGTGTCTATGGCGCGAACTTCTTCCGTGATTGGAAAACATGGGTAATGCTTTCCTCCTATTCATGGTCTAACGGAAGTGGACCGTTCAACAAGGACCTCACAGAATTTACATGGAACGATCAATATGGAGTGGAAACATTCCAACTGCTTGAGCGCATGATGTTTACAGACGAATCGCATCCAAAAGCTGGCGAGCAAGTTAGCTTCGACGCAGGTAACGTAGGTATGTTCTTCGATGTATACAGCTATGTATCCAAAGCAAGAGAAATCAAGGACTTTGAATGGAGCATTGCACCAACTCCTTCAGGATCACAAGGAAGCGTACCTATGCTTGGTCAAGCAGGATACTCCATTTTCAAAGACAGCAAGCATCCAGAAGAAGCGAAGAAATTATTGAAGTACTTTGCTAGTCAAGCAGGTATTCAAGCCACTTCGACATTCTTTGTACCGCCACGCACAACGGTATTGAATTCCGATGAGTTTATCAATCAGCCTAACAATCCTAGTAAAGAGCATATTATTCAGGCTGTTATCGATGAAATGCCTAAGGCTCGTATTATTCCAGGTCACGTGAATTGGCAAAATATTGACAATTCCATTTTGCAAGGCTTCGATAGACTGTTTGGTAAAGTTGCACCAGCGGATAAGAATCTCAAAACGATCTCTGATGAAGTTAATGCTTTAATGAAGCAGTAATCCATCACAATCCAATAGATGAAGAGGACAACGGTTCGAATTCGAACCGTTTCCTTATTACAGGGGGTATGAGACATGGCTAGATTGCAACGATGTTTGGCGGAGAAAAATCTTTCGCTAATCATAAGTCTTCCTGCTAATGATATCGGGTTGGCAAAAGCGGCATTGGAAGAGGGTGCCGATGGTCTGAAGGTACATTATAACGTCGGTCATCGAGCTAGCGGGAATCATTTTGGTCAGTTGGATGAGTATGTAGCTACCTTTAATAGCATTCGTGAGCAATTCGATGGACCTCTGGGCGTGGTTCCTACTGGGAGTATTGAAGAAGCCAGACGAGAAGATATCGAAAGGTTGGCTCCTATGGGCTTCGATTTTTATTCGATCTACGCTCATCATCTTCCATCCTTTATGTTGCATGGAACAGGCCTAGAGAAAACCTTCGCTATTAATGATCAGTACGATCTTTCCTTGCTGCCATCGGCGCGACACTATGGCTTTACTGCCTTAGAAGCCTCAGTTGTTCCTGGTTCCGAATACGGAACGCCATTAAGCTTCGCAGATGTTCTGAAGTATCGTTATTTGGTCGAACAAGCTCAGATGCCTGTCCTTATTCCTTCCCAACGCAAGCTAGTGCCGGATGATATCCGAGTTCTGAGTGACACTGGAATAAAAGCGATTCTGTTGGGTGCAATTGTTGTGGGTAAAGAAGAGGAGCAATTACGCAGAGCGGTGGCTGAGTTCCGTAATGCAATCGATAGATTGAGCTAGAAGGTGGTGGACCTATTGAAGGACACAAAAAAACAACGAAAAAGAGGACCGCTAACCCGGGAAGCACAAATTACGGGATGGTTGTTTATTTCCCCTATGGTATTGGGCTTTACGTTGCTGCTACTGTTCCCTATGGGGTTAGCGTTGTATATGAGTTTCTCGGATTGGCCGTTATTAGGCAATCATCATTTTATAGGGTTAGAAAACTACCAGAATATCATGTCGGACTCCCTTTTCTGGAAAGTGCTTAAGAATACCTTGTACTTCACGGTAGGACTTGTTCCCTTAAATATTATTTTAGCTTTGCTACTAGCACTTTTGTTATCCAAAAGCATGCGGGGAATCGGCTTATTCCGTACCGCTATTTTCGTTCCGGTTATGACCTCTCTAATCGTATGGTCTATCGTGTGGAAATACATGTTCGCGACAGATGCGGGGCTGATTAATCAACTCCTATTGCTATTCGATATTACAGGTCCTGCGTGGTTGTATGATACCGACTTGGCAATGCCGGCGGTTATCGTAACTAGCGTGCTGAAAAATGTAGGCTTGAATATGGTTCTTTTTATTGCTGCACTACAACAGGTGCCAAGGTCGCTTTATGAGGCTGCGACACTAGATGGTGCGGGCAAAACAAAAACCTTCTTTAACGTAACTTTACCTATGATTACTCCTACGGTTTTCTTAACCGTTGTTATGACCGTTATTGGTTCATTGAAAGTATTCGGCCAAATCTTCGTGATGACGCAAGGCGGACCTAGTAATAGTACCAAAGTTCTGGTCTATTATATTTGGGAAAAGGCGTTCAAATTGTTCCAATTGGGCTACGCATCATCTCTAGCCTTCGTGTTATTCATCATTGTACTTGTATTAACTTTAGTGCAGTGGCAGCTAAGAAAAAGGTGGGTGTTCAATGAAAGCGACTCGTAATGTTCCTATTCGCAAACGATTAGGCATCGTCGGCACCTATACGACTCTTAGCGTAATCTCACTCATTATGATTATCCCGTTTCTTTGGATGATCTCTACTTCATTCAAAGAACCGCAGAAGATTTTCACGTTTCCACCGCAATTGATTCCGACTAGCTTTAGATTTCAAAACTATGCCGAAGTGTTTGATTTAATCCCGTTTGAATGGTTTTACTTCAATAGCGTATACATCGCATTTCTAGTTGTTGTTGGGACTGTATTTTTTGCATCGCTTGCTGGTTATGCTTTTGCAAGAATACCCTTCGCCGGTAGAAATATCGTGTTCTTAATCTTACTAAGTGCAATGATGATCCCCCATGAGGTTACAGCGATTCCCATGTTCTTATTCATGCGTGAGCTCGGTTGGATCGATACCCATTTGCCACTTATCCTATTGCCTATTTTTGGAGCTAGTGGTGTTTTCGGAATATTCGTCATGAGGCAGTTTTTCATTACGATTCCGAAGGAATTGGAAGAAGCTGCGATGATTGACGGCTGCAATCGATTCCGTATTTATGCTCAAATCATGATTCCAATTGCCAAGCCAGGCTTGGCTACACTCACGATTTTTACTTTCGTGACGAACTGGAATGAATTTTTTGACCCTCTTATCTTCATTAATACCCGAAGCTTGATGACATTGCCTTTAGGTCTTTCACTATTTACGGATGAAGTAGGTACGGCTTGGCATCACTTGATGAGTGCCACAGTAATGGCGACAGTACCGTTATTAATCATATTTTTCTTCGCACAGAAGCAATTTATCGAGGGCGTTGCGATGACAGGGTTGAAAGAATAGATATTTAAGGAGTGTTAAATAGATGAGAACGTTAGAAGCGGATGTTATTGTTGTCGGTGGAGGTCCTGCTGGGATTACGGCAGCTATTGCTGCTGGTAGGCAAGGGGTTAGCACGATTCTCGTAGAACGATATGGTTTTGTTGGCGGGATGTCGACTGCAGCGATGGTCTATCCTTGGATGACGTTTCATGCGGATAGCGGTGAGCAGGTGATCAAGGGGATCGCGCAAGAGATCGTTGATCGATTGATGGAACGCGGGGGTTCCCCTGGTCATCTCAGAGATACGGTTGGTTTTGTACACACCGTTACACCCTATCATCCTGAAATCTATCAAGTTGTAGCTATGGATATGTTGCGTGAGGCTGGAGTGAAGCTATTGCTTCATAGCTTTGTAGATGAAGTTGAATCTTCGAACGGAACAATTCAAGCTGTTCGCATTACAACCAAGTCAGGGAAGATGGAATTGAAGGGTAAAGTATTCGTTGATACGAGTGGGGATGCTGATGTTGCCTACTTATCGGGAACGGATACACTTCAAGGACGCGATGGAGATCTTCAATCGCAGCCAATGACGATGAAGTTCAGAATGCGGGGCGTAGATCTAGTTAAAGTTAAAGATTATATGATCGAGCACCCTGAGGACTTCTATAAGAAGACGCCAGTTAAAGAGCTTCCGGATCTTCCGTTAACGGGTGTATGTGGCTTTTACTCACAGTGGAAAGCAGCCGAAGTTCCTATTAACCGTGACCAAGTCTTATTCTTTACGGGGCCTGCTGACGATGAAGTGCTCATAAACTGTACGAGAGTACAGGGACTAGACGGTACGAATGTCGAGGACTTAACTCGTGCGGAAGAGGAAGGCCGTAATCAGGTTCTGATGATGTCTGATTTTCTGAAAAAGGATGTACCCGGCTTTGAGAAGGCTTCAATATCGGCTGTGGGAACACAGATTGGTATTCGTGAAACAAGACGTATCGTTGGTCATTATTCGCTCACTAAAGAGGATGTTGTCGCAGGGCGTAAGTTCGATGATGTGATTGCGAGAAGCGGGTATCCTATCGATATCCATGACCCATCGGGTAAAGGGGTAACAGCTTCATGGATCGCTGGCGACGGAACCTACGATATTCCTTATCGTTGCTTGGTAGCGAATAACACTCATAATCTATTAGCAGCAGGTAGATGTATTTCCACTACACATGAGGCACTAGCTACGACGAGATTAACGCCTAGCTGTATGGCTACAGGTCAGGCGGCAGGCACAGCAGCGGCAATATCCGTCTTGACGAAAGTCGCTCCTATCGATGTGAACATTCAGCAATTGCAGGATGCTTTAAGGAAAGAGAAGGCTTGTCTGTAAGTCTACGTTTGAATTATAGGGCTTATTGAGATCAATTTTAGAGTGGCTGAATTAGGAGGTCTGCATAGACATTCTGATTCAGCCACTCTTTGTTCTGAAGGGGGAAAATATGAAATGGAAAAAATTGATTGTTGCAAGTGTGATCTATAGAGGTTAAGATAGATTTCTTGCTTCGGAAATGAAGCGAGCAAGCGAAAAAGAAATTGAAAGTAATGCTTGCAAACATGTTGTTAACATGATATGATATAAACCTTGCTTCAGAAAATGATGCAAAACAAGTAATCAAGAATTGTTCTTTGAAAACTGAACATCGAGCGTAAGAAAACGAACAAAACGTCGGAAGATGGCTTCGGCTGTCGGAAGACAAACCAGTTGTAAAGATTGAGCCTTCAAGGCTCTTTAATACGAAGCTTCGGCTTCACTATTATGGAGAGTTTGATCCTGGCTCAGGACGAACGCTGGCGGCGTGCCTAATACATGCAAGTCGAACGAATCTCTGATGGAGCTTGCTCCTGATGAGGTTAGTGGCGGACGGGTGA
>NZ_JAMZCY010000008.1 GCF_024519285.1 Cohnella sp. WQ 127256
GTTCACGCCGACTGCTGGCATCAATGATACAACCAATGTCATCACGCTCAACAACGGAGGTGTGGCCGATCTCGCAGGCAATGCAGGTACGGGTACCACCAGCTCCAACAATTACACAATTAATACGGTTGTGCCAACGGCCACCATTGTGGTCTCCGACAATATGCTGATAATCGGCGAAACTTCACTGGTAACGATCACCTTCTCGGAAGCGGTGACGGGCTTCACCAATGCAGATCTGACGATCGCGAACGGCACGCTGAGCGCTGTCAGTTCATCCGATGGAGGCATTACGTGGACGGCGACGTTCACGCCAAGTAATAACATAAATGATGCGACCAATGTCATCACACTCGACAACACGGGTGTGCAGAATGCCGTAGGCAATTCGGGAACGGGTAGCACCGACTCCAATAATTACGCGATCGATACGTCGCGACCAACGGCAACCCTTGTAGTAGCCGACACGTCGCTGACCATCGGCGAGACTTCACTGGTGACGATCACGTTCACGGAAGCGGTGACTGGCTTCACTAATGCAGATCTGTTGATTGATAATGGCACGCTGAGCGCTGTCAGTTCGTCCGATGGAGGCATCACGTGGACAGCGACACTTACGCCGATTGCTAGCGTCACTGCTGCGACCAATTTCATCAGGCTCGACAACACGGGTGTGTCCGATCTCGCAGGCAATGCAGGTACGGGTAGCACTGATTCTAACAATTATGCGATCGATATGGTTCGGCCAACAGCCGCTATTGTGTTCGCCGATACGTCGCTGCTTGCCGGTGAGACTTCACTGGTAACGATCACCTTCTCGGAAGCGGTGACGGGCTTCACGAATGCAGACCTGACGATCTCTAACGGTACACTGAGTGCTGTCAGTTCATCCGATGGAGGCATCACGTGGACGGCAACGTTCACGCCGACTGCTGGCATCAATGATCTGAGCAATGTCATCACACTCGACAACACGGGGGTGTCCGATCTCGCAGGCAATGCAGGTGCGGGTAGCACTAATTCTAACAATTATGCGATCGATACGGTTCGTCCAACGGCAACCCTTGTGATCGCTAATGCAGCACTAATCGCCGGCGAGACTTCATTGGTAACAATCAGCTTCTCGGAAGCGGTGAGTGGCTTCACAAATGCTGACCTAATGATCGCGAATGGCACGCTAAGTGCTGTCAGTTCATCCGATGGAGGTATCACGTGGACGGCGACGTTCACACCAACCGATAGCCTCATTGCTGGAAGTAATCTCATCACGCTCGACAACACGGGTGTGCAGAATGCCGCAGGTAATACGGGTGCGGGTACCACCGACTCCAATAATTACGCGATCGATACGTCGCGGCCAACGGCAACCATTGTAGTAGCCGATACGTCGCTGACCATCGGAGAGACCTCATTGGTGACGATCACCTTCACGGAAGCGGTGATTGGCTTCACTAATGATGACCTAACGATCGCGAACGGCACGCTGAGCGCCGTCAGTTCGTCCGATGGAGGCATCACGTGGACGGCGACGTTTACACCGCAAGCCAACGTAAGTGTAGCGGCCAATCTTATCACGCTCCAAAATAGCGGTGTGCACAATAGTACAGGCAATGCGGGACAGGGCACGACGGAATCCAATTCTTATTCTGTCTTCACTGTGCCAGTGTCTACGGATTTGAGCAGTTTGACACTATCGAACGGTACTTTAAGCCCTATCTTTGCTTCTGGAACCGTAGACTACACTTCTAGTGTACCTAACTCCGTTTCCGAGCTAACTGTAACGGCGAGTGTGTCCGATAATCGTGCCACCATGATGGTGAACGATATTCCAGTAATAAGCGGTCAATCGAGTTCCAATATTGTACTGACCGTAGGGTCGAATAAGATTACAGTGCTAGTCACCGGACAGAACGGTACAACGAAGACCTATACCCTCACGGTAACACGAGCAACAAGTCAAAGCTCGTCGACAGATGTTGGCGGTGGTTCAAGTACACCTATACCTATACCTGTACCTATACCTACGGATGGCAAGTTAACGCTCCCTACAGGTCAATCGAGCCAAGTTAGCTTAGGAGATGCAGTTACGATCTCTATTCCGAAAGATGCTACAAAGGAAGAATTGAAATTAACAATAAGTAAAGTATTGGATACACAAAACCTTGTAACGAATGTACAAGTTCTAGCAAGCCCGATCTATGAAATGCTCAAAAACTTCACGGAAAACTTCAGTAAGCCGATTACGCTGACTTTTGTTTTCGATCCAGCAAGCGTGAAGAAAGATCAAATACCAGTAGTATTCTATTATGACGAAGTGAAGAAGGTATGGGTGGAAGTTAAGGGTGGCAAGATCAACTTAAATCAGATTAGCGTAGAGGTTGATCACTTCACGAAGTATGCGGTATTTGCAGTAGATCAAATAGCTGTTGTGCCCGGACCAGAGCAACCAAAGGACACTACAACGGAAGTTAAATTTAGCGATATTTCTAAACACTGGGCTGAAATTAGCATCAATCAAGCTGTATACGGTGGCATCGTCAAAGGTTATGCCGACGGCACATTTAAGCCGAATGCAACCGTGACTCGCGCGGAATTCGCGGTCATGCTAATGAATGCGCTGAAGCCGCAAGGAAATGGAGCGGAGCTGACTTTCTCAGATAACGCGAAGATCGGAGCATGGGCGCAGAAAGCTGTCGCTCAAGCGTTACAAGCTGGCATTATTAAAGGCAATCAAGACGGAAGCTTCCGTCCGAATGCAGAAGTAACACGTGCGGAGATGGCAGTGATGATTGCCAATGCTCTTGGACAACCTATCGAAGCGAATGCCACAACTAGCTTCGCAGATGATAAGGACATTCCAGCATGGGCGAAGGGTAGCATTGCAATCGTGAAGCAAGCCGGCATTGTACAAGGGAACAGCGATAACAATTTCTCCCCTCAAGACAATGCGACAAGAGCAGAGGCTGTAACCGTTCTGCTGAAAATGTTGGCACATAAGAACTAGTAATCTAATACAATCGTCAAACAAGCTTAGAAGGGTCCATCTGGACTTTTCTAAGCTTGTTTTTTCTCAATGAAGCCATATAGTAGGGTATACTAGAAAATATAACCTTATAGAAACGATGGTCGTCATGCAAAGGTATGGTCACTTAATGACACTGTAACTATTGCGTTAACAGCATGTGAAGTCGGAGGAGTTGCAATGATCGTTAGTACGAAATTATATATCCCCCATGTTCGTAACTCGTTGGTATCCCGTCCAAGGCTGATTAGCATGCTAAATGAGGGACTTGATGCCAAGCTGACGCTTGTTTCCGCGCAGGCCGGTTATGGGAAAACAACTGCGTTAAGTGACTGGGTGAAGCAATGCCGTGCGCCTGTGGCCTGGGTTTCTCTAGATAAGCTGGATGATGATTGGATTCAGTTCTGGAGTTATGTCATAGCATCCATTCGGATGAGAGTTCCTGGATTTGGCAAGACGGTTGAGACTCTTCTTGAGAAAGGCCCTTCCGTACATTATGAGCCGATCATTACTTCGTTATTGAATGAACTGAATAGTTTAACCAGCGAGCTTGTCCTTATTCTCGACGATTTTCACTCCATCGAACTACCCACAATTTTTCATTCCTTGAGTTATCTGCTGGAGCATTTGCCGCTCCATATTCATCTCTATATCGCAAGTCGTACCGATTTGGCGATACCAACCGCAAGGCTTCTGGCAAAAGGTGAGCTACATATTATCAATATGCATGATTTACGGTTTCAATTAGAGGAAGGCGTAGCCTTTTTTCGTGACACGATGGGCTTATTGCTAACGAAGGAGCAAGTAACTGAGCTGTTTAATCGAATTGAAGGTTGGGTTAGCGGATTACAGCTGGCTGCGATTTCTCTAAAGCAAAGTGATAATTTAACGGAGTCCATTCATCGATTTAGCGGCCAACATCATCATATTTCTGATTACTTGCTAGAAGAAGTATTTTATCATCAATCGGAACAGATCAAAGCCTTTTTGTTGGAAACATCTATTCTAGGACGAATGAATCGTTCTTTATGCCAAGCTGTAACGGGTCAAATGAACTGTCAGGAGCAATTGGAAAGGCTAGAGCAGCTAAACCTGTTTATTATTCCACTCGACGATAACAGGAGCTGGTATCGGTATCATCACTTGCTTTCGGATTTTTTGCAGCAAATGTTGTTCAGATCGGATTCTGTTAAATGGAAGCAAGTGCATATCTCTGCGGCAAATTGGTTGGAGACTCACGGATTTGATGAAGAAGCGGTGGAGCATTATATAGAAGGCAAACGATATGAGGATGCCGTTCGGTTAATCGAGAAAAATCTACAATTTTTGATGCAATCGAAGACGGTTATATTAAATAGATGGGTATCTGTTATACCGGAAGATGCCTTTGCAAAGAAGCCGATGGTTGAAATGTTGTATATTTCCGTATTACTAGGAGTCGGAAAATGGGAAGCTGCTTTTGGCAGGGCGGAGCAGGCTAAGGTCCGTTTTCAGGCACTACAGGGAAAAATGAGCGACGAGGAATGGAACAAAACGATGGGCAATATCTACTTTTTTTGCTCGATCTCCTCGTATCTTCGTAAAGACTTAGTGCGAACGTCGGAACATTTTGAAGGGGTAGAACGGTATATGCCGGATGGTAGTTTCTTTCAAACAATGGGGCGCAATAGATATCAAGGTTATGATGCATTTGATGATCATTTGGCGTTTATCAACGATCTTCATGCGGCGGATGTTTTCCTAGCGAAATGGATTCATATATGGGGGAAGAAGTCGATATATCCTTTTATCGGGAGTATCTGTGCTTCTTATAGTAAATTACTGTACGAGTGGAATCGGTTGGAAGAGGCGGAGTTGTGTATCAATCAGGTACTTGGACGCAACGATATGCAGCCCTTCGCACGGACTTTGATACATATTGCTATAAGCGCTTCGAGAATTCAGCAAGCCAAAGGTAACTCGAAGCGTGCCTCAGAGTTGCTCGTACAGTTGAAATTGCAAATTTATTCCCCGGATTATGCATTATTTATGCTGAATATCGAAGCGGAGCAAGCATGTCTATCGCTACGACAAGGTTCAAACCAAGATGCGCTTGATTGGTTGGAAAGGTGTGGTCTGACGCATAAGGATGAGGTGTCGCTATTTCGTATGGCTGAGTATCTCTCTTTGGCTAGAGTTCTTGCAGGATGCGGACGAATGGAGGAAGCACTGCACCTACTGGAAAAGCTGTATCTATTATTGTGCAAGGAAGATCGTCTCCGGGATCGGATTAAGGTATTGATTATGCAAAGTGTGACGCTTCAACAAGCGGGTCAAACGGAGGCTGCTCTCGAACAGTTGGAGATCGCCTTACTGTTGGCGGAACCAGAAGGGTATATCCGCAGCTTTATTGACGAAGGTTCTATTATGGCGGAGATGTTGATTTCTTACTTGGGGGTAAGGCGAGTTAGTCGATTAGGTTATACTTCCTCCGTGTCATTAACTTATGTGAAGCAGCTGCTTCAAGCCTTAAATGTCACTTTAGAAGATGGGCTATCTCTTAAAGAAATATTAACCGAGCAGGAAACGAGAATTCTAGGGTTGATCGCCAGTGGAATGTCAAACAAGGAAATTGCCCAACATTTGATCATCACTACCGAAACCGTAAAGTCGCATATTAAAAATATATATCGAAAGCTAAGTGCTAGTAATCGCGTAAATGCACTACAGCGAGCTAATGAATTAAACTTTTTAGGTTGAAAGTATCCCCCATTTGGGGGATTTTTTTTATGCCTAATAGAACGTTAAAATGACAGCTATAGAGGTGACCATAATCAATGAAATATACGGGGCGCATCCTGTCCTTGCTGATTGTTGTCATATGCTCGATAGCGCGGAAAGCAAAATAATTGGAAAATCGGAAGGCTAGCGCATTATGGAAACTAGTAAGGAGGGTGAGGAATGGACCACTTGTTAGGTCAAATCGTTAAAAATGAGATTACCAACTCGAGGGGATTGACCTTAATCCCAGCGCGATCAGCTCTTAATCAAGATCATATTGAAATATTGAGGAATCATCTTGTAGATCCCATATCCATTGTGTTCATGTCGGAAGATGAAGAAATCCATAAGCAATCCATTAATCAAGTGGTGAATACGTCGAAGGAACTGTTTCAATCGATTGGAATGTCTGGGAAAATTCCATTAATGGAAATAAGAAAAGAAATCCTTCCTTTCGTTCAGCAAGCCTCTAAAAATGAGAATATCTTTCAATTATTTGATATTGTTAAAGCAACGGACGAGTACACTTATCAGCATAATGTTGGGGTTGGCATATTATCTACTCTAATTGGTAGATGGTTAAATTTTACAGATCTTGAAATTGCGACATTATCCCTTGCAGCTACTTTACATGACGTTGGCAAAGTTAAGGTCCCGATTGAACTATTAAATAAGCCTGGTAAATTATCTGATGAGGAGTTCGCATTAGTTAAAAAACACACGATTTATGGATACGAGATGTTAAAGGACACGATAGGTTTGAACCATAGAATCCCACTAGTAGCCCTTCAACATCATGAACGTAATGATGGTAAAGGCTACCCCTTAGGCTTAAAAGAGGAAAAGGTAGATTTGTTCAGTAAAATCGTAGCGGTCGCTGACATCTTCCATGCCATGTCTTCCTACCGGCCTTATCACGAGCCTCTTCCATTCCATGAAATCGTTAGTCAAATGAGGAGAGGGACTTTTGGAGCTCTTGATCCGACCGTTGTTTCCGTGTTTCTTAATAACATCGTGAAGAGAATGATAGGTGAAAATGTGATTTTATCGGATGGGACAATAGGCGAGGTCATCTCACTGAATCCTCATAACATAGAGACTCCATTCATTAAAGTCAACGATGAGTTTATAGACTTGAGTAAACGAACGGATATACAGATAAAAGAAATAAGAATTTGATTCATGCAGTTGTGGTGTTGTCAGCGCTGGTGCCATGGTCGGAGATGTAGGATCAGAAACTGATCCTATTGGGGCTGAAGACCTTTGCGAGTAGTGGTATTACCAGCGAACCGATAACACGGTAAAATTTACGTTAGTGAAATAGGATCAAATATTATATCAGCTGCAAAAAAACCGCGAAGGCTTAATGCTACGCGGTTTTTCGCTTTTTTTAGCTAAAATCTTTTATTATTCTTTCATTCGCCTTCGCTACAATTAATTTAATAGAAACTGAAAGAGAGAGTAAATAGGAGGCAAATTAATGAATAGAAGAGGTTTGAATAGGGCGACAGTTGTGCTCATTGTTATCAGTATGATTGCAGGGATGCTTCTGACCATGGGGATGCCCAAAGCGGTGTATGCGGAAGAAGATACCGTGAACTTCTCAGGAGGGGAAGGTACTCTCGAGAATCCCTATAAAGTGGCTACTGCGTTGGAATTAAGCCATGTCAATATTCCAGGGCCGGGAGCGTATTTCGAACAGGCAGCACATATTGAATTGACCGGGAATTGGATGCCGCTCGGGACATTCCGCGGTATCTATGACGGTAATGATTTCATTGTCTCAAATATGACGATTAATTCTTCGGAAAATAAAGTGGGATTATTTTCAGAGTTATCCAGCGGGGCTGTGTTGAAAAATATCAAACTGGACAATTTCAATATTAACACAACGGGCGTTGACTCCTTTGTAGGTAGTCTGGTTGGACACATAAATGTCAATGCAACAATCCGCGATAGTACAAGCAGCGGGGTGATCACTTTTACGGATTCAAACTATGTAGGTGGTCTGGCCGGCTATAATGAAGGGTCTGTGAGTGAGAGCTCCAGTAAAGCTACTATTACAAGCTTGGGCAGTGATAATTTTAGCGCAGGTGGCCTAGTCGGCTCCAATTCCGGAACGATCAGCGGCAGTAACACCAGTGGGTCTTTAACGGTTAATCATCAGCAGGCCTATGCTGGGGGTTTGGTCGGAACGAATTCAGGAAGCGTCAATGATAGCGGAAGCAGCAACACAGTAACGGCTGGGGATATTGCTTCGGTGGGCGGCTTGGTCGGTAACAATTTCTCAAACGGAACGATTAGTGGCAGCTATAGTACCGGTAGCGTTAGCGGGAATACAAATTCAGTTGTAGGTGGTCTGATTGGCAGAAATTCAGGCAGTATCAATGGCAGCTACAGTACTGGCAGTGCCATCGCCGGGTCAGGTGGAATGGCTGGAGGATTAATTGGTTACAAAGCTAACGGGTCTATCGACAACAGCTACAGTACTGGCAATGCAAGCGGCAACGGAGCTGTATTCGTAGGCGGACTGGTTGGATTTAACAGCGGCGGAGACGTCAGTAACAGCTACAGCACAGGTAGTGCAAGCGGGGGAACGGATGCTAATGGTGGCTTGATTGGTTTCAAGCAAGGGGTGGGGGATGTCAATAATAGTTATTATTATAGTACGGGGGGAATCACATCGAATGGAGGAACACCCAAAAATGCTGCGGAGCTGATGCAGCAGACGACCTTCTCATCGTGGAATTTCAATACGATCTGGAGAATTGCAGAGGGGTACACGTATCCTTCTCTCATCTGGCAGCCGTTATCGGCGAATGAGTCTACTGCTTTCGATTATAGAGACTTAACCTGGAATTTTATTAAGGGTGTGAACAGCACAGAAAATGATGTGACGGAAGATCTCAACCTTCCAGCAATTGGACCTGCGGGCTCAACGATTATGTGGAGCGTGTCGCAGTCGGGCTTGATTAATACCGGAACCGGCAAAGTAACGAGAGCGACCGATGACGATCATGAAGTTACTTTGACAGCTACGATTAGCAAGTCGGGAGGGTTGACGCGTACAAAGCAATTTATCTTGACTGTGATCGAGGCGCCTAACAATAAGCCTAGCCGAAGGCCAACCGTAAATGCTACGGCGACGGCAAAAGTAACCGTAAACACGGAGTATTCGATCGATCTTTCAACGATCTTCGAAGATGTGGATGGCGACCCGCTGAGCTACTTTGTATCGATAGAGGGCACGGCAGCGGAAATAGCGGCTACGGCCTATACGTATACACCAACAGCGGCAGGCACAGTAACACTGGTCTTTACGGTTAGCGATGGTGAAGAATTGTCCAACGATACCTATACGGTGGAGTTAACGGCTAATACGATGCCTGTTCGTAAAGCGGACGTAACTGCAACGGATGAAGTCGCATTGACAGTCAACGCGCCGTATACGCTAGATCTTTCCACAGTTTTTGAGGATGCGGATGGTGAAGGACTGACTTACAAGGTATCCGTAAATGGAGCGACGGCGGTAACGGCGATTACGGCCTATACGTACACGCCGACTACGGCAGGTACAGTAACGTTAGTCTTTACAGCGAACGATGGAACGATAGATTCCATTGACACATACACGGTGGAGCTAACGGTCAACACGGTACCTGTTCGTCAAGCGGACGTGGGTGCGACAGCAGAAGCGATTGTTACGGTGAACACGCCGTATACGCTTGATCTTGCTACTGTTTTTGAAGATGCAGACGGCGACGGAATGACTTATAAGGTAGTTGTAGATGGAGCGGCGGCTGTAGTGGCTGACGAGAATTATACGTACACGCCGGTTGTGGCAGGTACAGTAACGGTAGTCTTTACCGCGAACGACGGAACGATAGATTCCACAGACACATACACGGTGGAGCTTACGGTCAACACGGTGCCTGTTCGTCAAGCGGACGTGGGTGCGACAGCAGAAGCCATTGTGACGGTGAACACGCCGTATACGCTTGATCTTACCACGGTTTTTGAAGATGCAGACGGCGACGGATTGACTTACAAGGTAGCTGTAGATGGAGCGGTGGCTGTAGTGGCTAACGAGAATTATACGTACACGCCGACTACGGCAGGTACAGTAACGTTAGTCTTTATCGCGAACGACGGAACGATAGATTCCACAGACACATACACGGTGGAACTTACGGTCAACACTGTGCCTGTTCGTCAAGCGGACGTGGGTGCGACAGCAGAAGCGATTGTGACGGTGAACACGCCGTATACGCTTGATCTTACCACGGTTTTTGAAGATGCGGACGGCGACGGACTGACTTACAAGGTAGCTGTAGATGGAGCGGTGGCTGTAGTGGCTAACGAGAATTATACGTACACGCCGACTACGGCAGGTACAGTAACGTTAGTCTTTATCGCGAACGACGGAACGATAGATTCCACAGACACATACACGGTGGAACTTACGGTCAACACTGTGCCTGTTCGTCAAGCGGACGTGGGTGCGACAGCAGAAGCGATTGTGACGGTGAACACGCCGTATACGCTTGATCTTACCACGGTTTTTGAAGATGCGGACGGCGACGGACTGACTTACAAGGTATCCGTAAATGGAGCGACGGTGGTAGCGGCTAACGAGAATTATACGTACACGCCGACTACGGCAGGTACAGTAACGTTAGTCTTTACCGCGAACGACGGAACGATAGATTCCACAGACACATACACGGTGGAGCTTACGGTCAACACGGTGCCTAATCGTAAAGCAGACGTGACTGCAACTAAGGATGTAGCTTTGACGGTAAACACGTCGTATACGCTCGATCTTGCAACGGTTTTTGAAGATGCGGATGACGATGGATTGACTTACAAGGTATCCGTAGATGGTACTGCAGCGGAAGCTGCAAACAGTACCTACACGTACACGCCGACTTCTGTTGGGACAATGACACTGGTTTTTACAGCCCATGATGGATCAGCAGCTTCCGCCGACACGTATACAGTGAAATTGATAGTATCGCAGCCAAGTAACGGTAACGGCAATAGTAATAGTGGCGGCAATGGAGGCGGAAGTAGCACTCGGACAACAGATTACAATGTAACGATTACAGGCCCTGTAGGAACAACGCTTCCGGTTAAGGTAGATTCGACGAAAGGTCTTGCTTCGATATCTGTTGGAGCATTGACGGAAAAGATTTTTAACGCTGAAAACAAGACAATTATCACCTTTCCGGTTATTCCTGATGTAAAGGCTTATACGATTGAAATGCTGGCCACATCTTTGTCTAATAGGATAAGAACTGGTGAGCTGGTTTTCAAAACTTCGGCTGGTAGTATCACGATTCCAGACGACATGCTTAGAGGCGTAGCAGATATTGATGGAAAAGTCGCAAGCATTACAGTCGGCATAGGCAATAAAAATCAATTATCCGCAAAAGCAGCGGCAGATGTAGGTGACCGACCGCTAGTGGAGCTTACCTTGGCACTGAATGGAATAAAGACGTCTTGGAATAATCCGGCTTCCCCTGTTAGGATCAGTATTCCATACGTGCCGACAGCCGAGGAATTAAAGGATCCTGAGCATATTGTCATTTGGTATATCGACGGTAGCGGCAATGCTGTCTCTGTTCCGAGTGGTCGTTACGATAAGGAGAGCGGGACGGTGACCTTTGTCACGACTCACTTCAGTACTTACGCAGTGGCTTATGTGCATAAAGTTTTTGGAGATCTAGGTGGCTTGAATTGGGCGAAACATCCTATCGAGGTCATGGCTTCCAAGGGGATTATCAGCGGTACATTGGCTGAGATGTTCGCGCCGACAGCTCCGATCACGCGAGCTGATTATCTTGTTCTGCTGGTGAAGACATTAGGATTAACAGCGGAGTTTAACGGCAGCGGCAGCTTCGCTGATGTAGATTCGAATGCCTATTATTATGAAGCGCTGGGGATTGCAAAGCAGATAGGTATAGCTGAGGGGAATGGCAGCAATGAATTCCACCCAAAGGAGCAAATCTCAAGGCAGGATATGATGGTACTGACTGCCCGTGCCCTCACGAAGTTCAAGGGCTTGAAAGTTGCCAATAATCTAACAGGAATGGAGCAATATAGCGACAAGAAGGATGTTGCTGTGTATGCGGAGTCCAGCTTGAAAATATTGGCGCAGGCAGGTCTAATCACCGGATCCGGTGGCAAGCTTAATCCTCGAGCGCTAACTCTGCGAGCTGAAGCAGCGGTATTTCTGTACCGGATCTACAACCAATACTAATTTGAAGTTGCACTCATAACGGACAATATATTTTAGTGGACAAAACACCGCGAAGCATGACGCTTCGCGGTGTTTGCTTGTAAAGAAAAAAGCGTTGAAGTTGTTAGAGCAGTTATTGGCATTTTAATCCTACACAAGTCGCTCCGTATCTTGAGTCCGCTCTGCGAGGACACGCATCAAGCCCTGTAATACGTGCATTTGCTGGAAGCAGAAAGTGAATACTTGTTCCCTTGTGAGCTCTAGCAATATTGTTCGGCTGCTTGCCGTACAATCTGCTGAACGGGGTTGTCCATCGATCATCGCCATCTCACCGAATATTTGCCCTACGCCAAGTGATGCGAGATTCTCAGAGCCTTTATGGACTTGTATTGTACCCTGGATAATTCCGTATAGGGTGTGTCCATCCTCGCCTATCGAGCATATTTTCTCGCCAGTCTCATAAACCGACTCCTCGACCATATGAGCAAGCTTAATAAAGTCCTCTTGCGAGCAGTGGGCAAAAAGGCTTATTTTTTGTAGCACCAATATCCGTCGTATTATGACTTCATTCTTGCCCTGAGCTGCTAGTGCCTGAAGAGTACCCTCATTATCGTGAGGAATATGCTGTTCACCGTCAGTTATCTCTTGGGCAGCTCCCGATAATGAAGTGGTGGTGATTCTCTCATTCGTGGAGCGTAAGCGACGTGATAATAGCTTCATCATCTCCATAGCAATCTCTGTACGATCGAAGATGATTTCATAGAAGGCACTCGACGTTAACTCGCAGAGCACAACATCCTCCTCAGCGATTACAGTTGCGGATCGCAGCCTCTGTGTGATGACACTCATCTCGCCAAAATAATCATATGCCCCGAGCTCATTTATTTTGACGGAGTTGATATAGACGCCAGTTGTTCCTTGCTCGATCAGATATAGCGAATTCCCAATGTCCAGCTCACGTACGATCTCTGCTCCCTTATTGAACGATACAACTTGAAGATGCTGAGCGATACTGAATAAATCTCGACCTGATAGTCCGTTAAACAAGGATACATGCTTCAATAAGTGAATTTGTTTCATTAGTTGATGCATCTCGCCGCCTTGATCTTCAGTGACTTTCCCATGATCGATATTCAGATTAATCCAGAGATCACCTTGGTTATAGAACCATTTAAGCGCCTCATCTATGCGTGATTGGGCAGGTGTTTCATTTCCGCCGGTGGATGAGAGGGAGATGATTCTCGTTATCTCTGTACGTACTTTTCCAGTGAGAAGCTGGTCAATGATCTCAGCCGCATTAGCCTGCTGTCTGGAGTCCCCTTCTGACCAATTGGAATAAACAGCATTCATAGTTTTGGAATCATAGAGTAAGGCTAGTAATTGAAATATCCGCTTCACATGACGAATTCGCATGTGCTCGATCGCCTCAGAGAGTTCCGCTCTAATCAAATTGCCGAGAGCTTTCTGATGCTCCACCCATTCCCAATAGGCAGAAATTTCGTGAGCCAATAGATGCTCTCCATGCTTTCTATCCACTTGACAGGAGTCTGAGCCGTCATGGATTCGAGATGCCGATTCTAATGCTTTCACGCGAAGCTCATTCGAATAACCTAAATAATGGCGTAACAACGAATCCAATGCGGCTTGTGTTCCTATTTTCTCCAATACAAGCGGCAAATGTAGATGATCTTCCTTAGCGACCAAATAGGATTCAAGATGTGGAATAATAATAGCTTCATCATAAGCCTGCAACGCAGTGATGGCTTGCTGGCGAACTTCATGATCTTTAAGTAACGGAATAATAATAGGGATTAGCTCGGGTACACTTAATAAAGCTGCCGATTCCAGTGCTCGACTACGAACAAGGTGGGAGGGGTCATGAAGCATAGGAATAAGTGGTTTATAGAAGCTTGATATGCCAATGTGACCGAAAAGGCTCGCCATGGCTCTGCGTTCTTCTTCATCACTACTACCTAATAATTGCTTCAATGTGGATACGGCATGGAACATGCCCTCGATCCCGTAATACTTAATCAATCCTACGATAGCCGCTGCACGAATATTGACGTCTTGTTCCTGCAAATAGGCGACAATTCGGTCCAATTGCTCTTCATTGGCATAAGCGGACAAAGCCAAGATCGCTTGGGTACGAATATTCACATCGGTATCTATGAGATGGGGCTCAAGCCTAAGCTCTCCGCCAGGGGGAGTTGTCGTTTGGATGAACTTCAAAGCTTCGATTCGTACCTCTTGAACGGGGTGAAAGAGTAATCTCTTGATATGGAGATTCATATTAAACTCACGAATGCCTTGTAGAATAGAGAAGGCATATAAGGCTTCCTGCTTATCCTTGCTATGTAAAGCAGTAATCAATAGTTCAATGCTGGCGGGATCAATGAAATCAAGCTCATTCTGCATATCCATTCCCTTGGATTGTAGAGTGGATAACAGCATAGTTAGATATGTTTTCTTGATCTTAATTGCTGCAACAATACAACAACCGATCAAGGTGAGGATTAAATAGCTGAAATGCTCCACTGCGAGCCATTGGGATAACACGATTAGACTGATAGCGGCTACGCCTTTAGCGCCGTTCCGAACAATTCCATCAAGGAATCCTTTGGCTTTACCGCGCCACTCTGGTGGAATAGGGAACATGATGAGCTGACTAACGGAGGAATAGATGGTATCGCCCAGTACTTTATCGCTTGCTTTAACCGCAGTAGCAATAGCCAGCACGGGCATAATTAGAAGTGCAAAGCTTCCGGTGAAGAGAACGATCGGGAATACAAGGAGGGCGGTGATTACCCCGAAGCGGGTAATTAATTTTCCAGAGATGAATAATTGAACGAATAAAGCCAACAATCCCGCAAAGCCATAGAAGCTCCCCATAAAACTAGCGAGTTCTTCATTCTGTAAGGTCCCTCGAAGGATAACCTTAAATTGATAATCAATCAGCGTAAGAGAAATGACTAGAGTGCCTGCCATAATGGCCACATATTTGAGATGAGGGACACTCTGTAATAGCCCTTGTTGCTCTACATTCGCTCGTGCTCGCACCGTAGAAGTTTTCTTAGCAGGGGGCTTAATAGCGAACATCTCAAGAGGGTTTCGCACACTTCGTATAAGAATAAGGACGAATAGCAGGCACATCAATTGAGCCCCAGCATAGATGAATATGAGGTTGTCTGTGCCTAAGGACTGTACAAGCAGCTTCAAACCAAATCCACTAGCAATCCCGCCAACGATCCCCCCACTGCCAACCCAACCAATTGTACGTTTGGCTTTACGCTGATCCATAATCGAGGTTGCGAACTGCCAGAAGCAGACAATCATAAGGAAATTCAACACATCGTACCCAATATAGATAACGGGAAATATCCAGCTATAACCGATACCGACGATCATTCGCGAAGTGAAGGCTAATACCGAGGCGATGATAATAACTCCAACGACTAATTGATCGGTGCGGTAGCGTCCGCAGCATTTTTGATAGATAAATCCAGATAACAGAAGAGTGGCGGCTTGGGGTAAGTACATATAAGATAAAATAGAGGCATCATACCTACTGAGGAATAACGTATCAGCAGCAGTCCGACCGATCGTCGAAGCGGAGACGACAAAGAACAAATATCCGAATAAAAAGATGATTTTGGTATATTCAGCTCGGTCAGATTTGAACTGACGTGAGACCAGGGTAAGTGGATTTCCGAAGCGATTGCTCGACATGGAGCGTGATCCTCATTTCTACATTTCTATTAATTTCCATAATCTATAGATAGGAATTATATATGAAAAATAGAAACAGGGCTACCCATGAGGATAGCCCTGTTTCTATTTTATACAAATTTACTTCTTGAAGCCGTAATTCCAGTTCGTCTTATCCATCTCACGAATGAAATTTTCCAACACGTTAAGCACGGCTTCCTCAAGCTTCAGGCCCTTTTCCTTAGTTGCAACACTAGGATCCCCCGATGCTCCGGTATCGGTGAGCTCATCGAATCTCCACTTAATGTCGACGAACTCCGGAAGGTTAGGTACGACGCCCTTCGCGTGCTCCATCTCGATTAAGTCCTCGAAGAGGGCAAGACCAATGGAGGTTTCTCCTTCACCGGCATGTCCAAGACCATTCCATACCTCGAACATGTCATCGGGTACCAGTTTGCCAGCGGCAACCCACCAGTCGTTAAGACTAGCGATAGTAACCTCGGGATGCTGAACCTTGACGGATCTGGCGGCAAGCTCGATCGGAGCGATATTACCATCATGTCCATTCATGATAATGATCTTCTTGATCCCGTTACGTACGATCTCGCTTAATACTTCCTTGATCATATTCGTTGTTGTCTCAGGTGATAGGCTGACCGTGAATGGAAGCTTGTTATAATGCTGACTCAATCCGTAATTGATCGGTGGAAGGACCATTAAGCCTTCAACACGTTCTGCTAGTTTCTCACTGATAATATTAGCGGTTAAGGCATCGGTTCCGAATGGCATATGGTATCCATGGTTCTCGAATGCTCCGACGCCGATAATGACCTTGTCGATCTTGCTCTTGTTGTACTGGTTGCCAGTCATTTTTGATCCGATGAACGCCATAGCGATTCACTCCTTATTCATTACATCTTCATTACTGGGGAGTAACATTATCTGCAAACTCGAATTTGCCTTCATTGACTTTGATGATCGTAACGCTCTTAGAAGGTACGCGGCTTGTCTCATAGCTGATCTCGCCGGTTACAGCTTTGAAGCCTTTGGTATCGTTCAATGCATCGCGAATCGCCTTCGGATCTTCGCTTCCAGCACGTGTGATCGCATCAGCGATAAGTTTCATGGCATCATAACCAAGCGCTGCAAAACCATTCTCAGGCGCATGACCTGTCTTAGCCGTATAAGCAGCAACGAAGTCGCTTACGATTGGATCGGAATTTCCTAGAGCAACGTGAGTTGCAAAATAAACATTGTTGGATTGTGGGACGCCGCCCATCTCTACGATTGCCGGAGTGTCGAATCCATCAGCGGAAACAATCGGAATGTTGATTCCTTTGTCACGGATTTGCTTGATCACGATACCTGCTTTATCCGGTAGTGCGGACACCATCAGAATGTCTGGTGGAGTGGGAAGGCTTTGCAGACGGGTAATTTGAGCAGAGAAATCATTATCGGCAGCGCCGTCGTATTTATCTTCAAGTACAATCTCTCCACCTTTGCCTGTAAAGCGTTCTTTGAAAAATACAGAAACATTATTCGTGAAGTCCGAGGAAGTGTCCGTCAATACCCAAGCCGTTTTTGCGTTCAGCTTATCCATGGAATAATCAGAAATGGCATAGGATTGCGCATCATCACCGAAAGCGGCCATAAACATATAGTCGCCAACAAGCTCGGGAATGAGGGGGGAAGTCGCTCCGGAGGTTACGAAAGGGATACCGGCAGCTTGTGCAACAGGGCCTGCAGCAGTAGCGAATGTTGTGTCGCTAAATCCGGCTACAGCAACGACTTTGTGTACGTCGATTAGCTCTTGCATGCCATTGGTAGCCGATGTGGAATCGGTCTTGGCATCGATGGAAATGACTTTGATTGTCTTACCATTAATACCGCCATTAGCGTTTATTTCTTCTGCAGCCAGCTGGAAGCCTGCTAATGAAGGGCCGTCAAGGGAAGCTTGTCCACCCGTTACGTTGAAAAGTGCACCGATATTAATCTCGCCACCAGAAGGCTCGCCGGAGGCGGATGCACTTGCTGAAGGACTGCTTGCTGGGCTACTTGAAGCATTACCTGCATTATTGTTGTTATTGCCGCAAGCGGAAAGTACGAGAACTAGGGAAATCATTAGGAATAGTAGTTTTTTCATGTGTTTCTCTCCCTCTATTTATGTTTGTAGGTGTAACAATAGGTGAAACGACAAGCAGATCGGACCCGCAACACTGCAACACTCGGCTTCACATGGTGCTCACCCCCCGGAATAAAAATAAGAGCGCATTTATTTACCTAATAGACCTTTGGGTCTAAGGATAATGATGATGATCAGAGTCAGAGACATGATGATTTGACTTAGACCGTACATTTGGGGAAGTTGAACACCGAACACATCGATTCCACGCTCTAGCTTATTGAGTAGTAATTCAGGAATCAACGTAACCAGCACGGCTCCAAGCACAGCGCCAGGAATGCTACCCGTGCCACCGATCACGAGCATGAGTACAAGCCCGAAGGTCATCGCATAGGAGAACATATTCGGATTAATGCTCGTAATTAAGTGTCCATACAGGCTACCGCCGATCGCCGCGAAAAAAGCACCGGTGGCGAAGGATAGCACTTTGTGTTTGACGACTTTGACTCCCATGGCTTCTGCAGCTAGATCATCCTCACGGATGGCTTTCATCGCGCGTCCGTAAGCGGAGTGAAGTAGACGCCATACGACGTAAATAGTGATGGCGGCGATGATATAAACCCACCACATATTCATCACTCGCGGCATACCGGAGATTCCACTTTTACCACGGGTGAAGTCGGTAAGGTTGGAGGCTAATACGTTGATGATAACGGTGAACCCAAGCGTCGATACAGCGAGATAGTGGCCATGAAGCTTTAGCACGGAAACCCCGATAATTAAGGAACAGATGACGGCAAGAAGCCCACCAAACAATAATGCAACAGCGAAGGGAAGCTCAATCGATTGCAGCCAATCCGGCATATTAGGGAAGAGCAGCGGCTTGCGATGGGCAGGATAGGTAAGTATGGCGGTTGTGTAAGCACCTACGGCCATAAACCCGGCGTGACCCAGCGAGAAGATTCCCGTATATCCATTCGTAATGTTCAGGCTGACTACGAGAATGATATTAACTCCGACAAGATTAATAATCCGAAGGTAATAGGCATTAAACATAAAGTTGGCGACGATGAGGAATATAACGACGGCGGCTAGGAACAGCAGTCTGGCCGTCCTGCTGCTTAGAAAATTACGAATATGGCTAGTAGCTGTCATTGCCTTATACCCTCCGATCCTCAGACCGGCCGAATAATCCGGTTGGTTTAATGAGAAGTACAACAATCAGGGCTAGAAATACGAAGGCATCCTTATAAGCTGACAATTCGGGAGGAAGGAAGCCGACAAACAGAATTTCACTGAAGCCTAGAATTAGACCGCCGACTGCTGCGCCGGGGATACTGCCGATTCCTCCGATAACGGCGGCAACGAATGCTTTGAGGCCGGGTACGAAGCCCATATAGGGCTCGATTCTACCGTAACGTCCTGCCATCATGATGCCTGCGATTGCAGCTAGTGCAGATCCAACTATAAAGGCAGTTCTTACGACGGAGTTCGTATTCACACCCATCAGGATGGAAGCGTTCATGTTCTCGGCGCAAGCCCGCATCGCGATGCCGATCTTAGTTTTCTTGATGAAGAACGTTAAGCCTATGAGTAAAACTATCGTTGTGACTATAATGACGATGTTCATCATAGGAAAGGCTACGCTACCGACCTGAACCATGGAATTGAGATAGGATGGAAGCGTGAATGCTTTTGGCTGCGGGGAGAGGATCATCATCGCTAGGTTTTGGATCAGAATCGATACCGCGAACGAAGTGACAAGAGTGGTCTCTTCCGGCTTGCTCCTAAGCGGACGATATGCGAGTCTCTCAATCGATAAGCCGATCAGAGCGACGAATGCGAGTGAGAGCACAACAGCGATTGGAAAGGGAAGAAGCCAATGTGCAACTAAACCTGCTGCCGTATAGGAGGAGATCATCAGCAGATCTCCATGTGCGAAGTTGATTAGACGCAGAATGCCATATACGAGTGTATAACCGATCGCAATCAAGGCATAGACGCTTCCTAATCCAAAGCCGTTTATTAACTGCTGAATAATGTATTCGGCTGAGTAGACCATCTATTAACCTCCTAAGTAAGCCTTTTTGATATCTGGGTTGTGGATCAGATCGGAAGCTTTGCCTTCCAGCTTGACGGAGCCCGTCTCCAGTACATAGGCACGATCGGCTATCTGGAGCGATTCGTAAGCATTCTGTTCCACGAGCAGAATGGTCATGTTGTTTTTCCTAAGCAATTGGATAACTTCGAAGATCTTCTCGACCATAATTGGGGCTAGCCCCAATGAAGGCTCGTCCAACAGAAGCAGCTGGGGCTTGCTCATCAATGCACGTCCCATGGCCAGCATCTGTTGCTCGCCGCCACTTAGTGCACCTGCTGGTAGCTTCTCCCGTTGCTTAAGAACCGGAAACAAGCTGTAGATCCATTCGATATCGTCCTTCAGATTGTCAGAGGACTTGCGAGTGTAGGCGCCCATCAGCAGATTTTCCATGATGGTCAATTGTGAGAATACCTGTCTTCCTTCCGGTGAATGTGCCATTCCTAAGGAAACAATTTTGTAGGGCGGCGTTCGAGCTAAGTCTCGCTCCAGAAACTCAATCGTACCCGTTCGAGGCTTGAGCAGCCCGGATAGTGTCCGAAGTGTTGTGGTCTTACCGGCTCCATTGGCCCCGAGCAGGGCGACCAATTCACCTTGGTTGACCTCAAAGGAGACATCTCTAAGCACATGGATTTGGTCATAGTAGACGTTAATGTTTTGGACTTTAAGCATGTTCTGCAGCCCTCCCCAGATAAGCTCTAATGACCTCGGGATTGGAACGAATCTCCTCAGGGTTTCCTTCAGCAATGAGCTGTCCGTAATTCAGAACTTGAATATGCTCGCATAGCTTCATGACGAATGGAATGTCATGTTCAATCAGTAGGATGCTTAGATCATATTGGTCACGAATATTTTTGATCATGGTCATAAGCTCAATCGATTCGTTTGGATTCATCCCAGCGGCGGGCTCGTCCAACAGTAGCAGCTTCGGGCTCAGAGCGAGTGCACGTGCAATTTCTAGCTTCCTCTGATTTCCGTAGGACAGGCTACGTGCTTTATGATCCTTTAGTGCAATCAGTCCAACCGTTTCAAGCAGCTGTTCAGCCTTGTGAACGATCTCCTTCTCTTCCTGTTTGAAACTGGGGAGACAAAGTAGAGTGGAGAAGAGTCCGTATTTCTTATGGATCTGTGCGGCGATCATTATATTTTCTAGAACACTGAGCTCCTTAAATAGACGGATGTTCTGGAATGTACGGGCAAGTCCTAGTCCAGCAATCTGATCAGGCCGCTTACGTGTAATGTCCTCACCGAGAAACAAAACTTTCCCTTCGGTAGGCTGTACTAGTGAGGTCAGCATGTTGAAGACGGTTGTTTTGCCAGCCCCGTTCGGTCCGATGAGCCCATGAATGATGCCTGGCTCTATGCGCAAAGTGTAGGAATTGACGGCGGTTAGACCTCTATATTTCTTGGTTAGATTAACGGCTTCGAGAATCACGGGCCGCACCTCCTATTTGCTTAGATGAAATCCGTAGAAAAAATACGATTACGAGTGCTGCTAACATGATCGATCATTAGCTTCTTAGCACCTGCGGCATCCTTACGCTTAATGAGCTCTACGAGTTGAATATGATCGTTCATGGAGTAGGAGCTACCGATCTTAAGATCGAGGTATAGTACACGCTGCATGGTGTCTAGGATGTTGATGACCATCTTCTTGAGCCGTAGATTGTTACTGGCTTCAGCTATCGCGACATGGAACTCGAAGTTCAGCTTCATGATTTGCACCTCGTCCGTTGGCTGGCTCTGCTGGGCATCCGTATTGATTAGGGCTTCCAGCTTCCGAAGTGTCTGTTCATTTGCATGTGTTGCTGCCAGCTCCGCTGCCGCGCCCTCAAGCAAGACACGTAGTGTAAATAATTCACCTAAATCCTTCAGATTAACTTGGCTAACTAAACAGCCTTTATAAGGAAGAATCTCGATTAAGCCATCATGCTTCAGGAAATTGAAGGCTTCACGAACGGGTGTTTTGCTGACATGAAATCGATCCGCAATTTCTCCAACGTTTAGTGCTTCCCCGGGCCTTAATTGACCGTACACAATCATCTCTTTGATCTGACTGTAAACCTTATCTGTTAATGAAAATTTGCCCGTAGTAGGAGCTGTCATATAGAGCCTCCCTATTGGAAAAAGAATGAATTATAAGCGGATGATTTCGATTGGGGTAACGATGCCATTCTTCAAAAGGACGACAGGAAAGCTGTCGCAATTATGAACAGCGGCTGTCCGACCCTGCTTGTCGACGACGATCAGACCCCCATACTCTCCGGTAAGCTGAGTCATCCTTGCAATGGCGTGCTTCGCGACCTCAATGGGGGCTTGGCCGTTTGCAATGCCGTCCTGTACGAACTTAGCCGTCAATGTCAGAATGAAGGCTTCGCCTCTTCCCGTGCAGACGACTGAACAATCTATGGAAGCAAATATACCTCCACCAATGAAGGGAGTATCTCCAACTCTTCCGGGTAGCTTCAGGAAAGAGCCCCCGGTGGAAGAAGCAGCTGCAAGGTAGCCTTCGTTGTCCAGTAACACACAACCGACGGTGTCGGTCTCTTTCTTAAGTCCAGTAAAGGCGCTGAATTCAAGCTCCCTACCTTCTTGAAGGAGCTGCTTGGCGGTTTGCCAAGATTTGAGCTGCTCGTCTGTGATGCAGTTATCTTCCTCAAAACCCTGCTCTTTAGCGAAAGAGGTCGCACCCTCTCCGGCTAGAACGACATGCTTGCTGTTCTCCATCACTTTTCTGGCTACGGATACTGCCTGGCGAATCCCTTTCATAGCGGCTACTGCTGCGAACTTGCCAGTTAAGCCATCCATAATCGCGCCATCTACTTCGACATAACCGTTACGATTGAGCACGGATCCAAGTCCTGCATTGAACAATGGATTGTTTTCAAGTGTGATGATGGCTTCTTCTACTGCATCGAGTCGGCTACCGGCCTGCTCCAATCTTGCATACCCCTTGAGGGCTGCTTGTTCCAAACCTTGTATATAGTGAGGCTCTGTACTCGTTTCGACGCTTCCGTGAACAAGGATGACGCTCATGGTCCTTGACTCCTTTGATGACTGATATATTAGTGATATATTTCTATGACATTGGAGAAATACTAACATCATAAAAGACGTATTTCAATAATATTGCTAAATTTGTGTTAGTTTAAATTACATACATGGTTATATTTCTAAATATTTCTATTTATTGAACGAATAATGGGTGTTATCAGACTTATTGTGTAATATTTTGTGACATTGTTTATAATTTGTTGCGAAAATATAGCTTCGACATGTAAGTGGATAAATTGAATGATGTTGGTAATGAGGTTTTACAGACAAGCTAACTGGAAATGTACTGTTAATTCGTGCTTTCATCACTAAAAGCACGCAATTACATGGAAAAGTCCATTTATTTCGTTACGTTTCCTCTCGAAGGTGACCAAACTAGTCTGATTAACTGTATTTTTCCAGTTGCTGAGTCCATACGAGGCTTTTGGGGAAAAACAACTGGTCAAATCCATTTATTTCAAAAGAGAGCAGAGACCACCGCCATCCAAAAGGACGGAGAAGCCGTTGTACTTAGCCTCAAAAACAAAACGGGAGCGCTTTAGTAACTACTGGTTCAGTCAATCTCTTAAAGCGATTTAGAAATATATATTGTGCAATCCTGTGCTGAAAATTAATGGTAGAATAGAGAAACACTAAACTTCTTCCTAAATGTATAAGACGTACGCAGATTAGATGGAGGATTGGATAACATTTCACTCACTGAGGGAATTAATCTACGGGATTTAATGAATGAGACTCCGATGGAAGTTTCATCTTTCTTACATATAGCAGTCGGACTGACGGAATTAGTAAATGCCATACATAAACGGGACATCATCATCGGGAATTTGAATCCAACGGGTGTTAGATTCCATTCAGAATTGAATCTAGCTGAGCTTGAAGAGAAGCGGATTATGGATTACGCCTATCTGTCACCTGAACAAATAGGTAGGATCAATCTTGAGGCTGACGAGCGCAGCGATTTGTATGCACTGGGGTTCATTTTCTATGAAATGCTTACAGGAAGCTTGCCATTTCAAGCTTTGAATACAGAAGATTGGTTACATGCCACCCTTGCTGTAGCACCCACTCCTCTAAGGGAGCTACGTTCGGAGATCGCGGGTTCGCTCGAAGCCATGATCATGAAGCTGTTGTCGAAGACACCTGAAGAGCGGTATCAAAGTGCTTACGGTTTATTAACCGATCTACAAACATGCGCTTCATCTATGGAAAAAAGCGGTGAAATTATCCCATTCGACATTGCTCTTGTGGATGAGGCTAGTCGGTTTCGGCTTCCACATGTCCTCTTCGGTCGTGAGGTGGAAGAAGAGAAACTTCGCGGAGCATACGAACAGGCTCGTACGGGTTTGTTAGAGTTCGTCGTTGTTTCAGGTCGGGCTGGCAGTGGGAAAACAGCGCTTATCCGTGAGCTTCAGGTACCGGTTATCAGGGAAGGCGGACAGTTCATTGCCGGTAAATGTGATCTGATGAATCGGGAACTTCCATTCGCGCCAATCCTTCAGGCGCTGCGAAGATTGATTCGGCAAGTGTGGAGCGAATTCCCGGAAAGAGCTGCAGAATTGAAGGTACAGTTAACGGCGGCATTAGGCCCAGGAGCTGGCGTTATTGTACAGCTCCTGCCGGAAGCGGCCAAGCTTCTCGGACAGCTTCCTTCTCTGGAACAACTCCCTCCTGCTGAGGCAGCGATTCGTTTTCGCCGCTTGCTACCTATTTTTATTCAAGTATTTGCGCGAAAGGAACATCCTCTTGTTATTTTCCTAGACGATCTTCAATGGGCAGATTCTGCTACTATGGATGTCCTTCGTTCGGTCGTACAGGACCCAACCCTGCATCATATATTAATGATTGGCGCATTCCGGGACGAACCAGTACCTAGCTTGACGGATAACGGAGAGACCCAGGATGCGGCAGCATTATGGATCGACCATTCATTTTCCTCGAATAAGGCCGATTCAAATTCAACTCTACAGGTTCAGCATATTGCACTCCGTTCACTGTCCTACATCGATGTGAGACAATTTGTATCCCATATTCTGAACGAAAATTCGGCTCGTATTCGATTACTCGCGGAGTTCCTATACCATCGAACAGGTGGTAATTCCTTATACTTAAACCGTTTTCTGGATAGTCTCTACCGTGAGAAAAAGATTTATTACGATGAGGATCAAGCGGCATGGAACTGGGATGCTGCTGTCGTTACACAGATGCCTGAGGATCCGGATATTCTCTATTTAATTGGGACTCGCATCCGTATGCTACCCCCTGAAACGATTGAACTCCTTGCTATCGGTGCCGCCATCGGTCACCGTTTCCATCTCTCTATAATTGCTCTAGTAAGTGGCCGATCCAAGCAAAATATTCGCCAGCTTCTACACTCCGTCGAGGAAGAAGGCTTGTTATCTCGGGAGAAGGATGCAGATGAGGGAGGAACGGACGAGGGTTATTATACTTTTCTGCATGATCGGGTGCAGCAAGTCGCTTATCAGACGATCCTCGACACGGAACAAGCGAGTCTGCATCTGAAGATCGGACGCGTGATGCGTGATCATCTATTCGACCGGCTCGAACAATCTATTTTCGATAAAGTCTATCATTTGAACCTGGGTAGTAACGAGATAGTGGATAAGGCCGAGATTATGGAGCTGGCTGGCTTTAATCTTCAGGCAGGATTGAAATCCAAAGCAACAACAGCCTATGCAGCTGCTTTGCATTTCCTAGAAATCGGTTTGGAGCTTGCTCAGGACGATGGAGTGGGGACGAATTCACTCGCTTATCGCTTATTACTGGAGATGCCCGAATGCGAATATATGTGTGGACGCATGGACCGTGCAGAAGAGCTGCTTAATCAGTTGATGAATCGCACTATAGACTTAGTTGAGCGTTCGCATATTCACCTGATTAGAATCACGATGAATGCGTATCTCAAAAGAGATCATCTCGCCGTGAATATCGGTCTACAGGCACTAGAAGAATTCGGCTGGAAGTTGCCGAGGCAGCCTTCTAAATCACTCATTATTAAAGAAGTCGTCATGACGCAAATCGCATTGAACAGAATGGGCGATGACTTGTCACAGTTACCTATAAACCGTGATCCCCATTATAAAGCCCTGTCGGAACTGGTCAAGGCGATGTCGACTTCGGTGTTTACATTAAGCTTGGAGCTGTCGGCTGTGTTATTTTCTAGGTTTGTTCGTTATGGATTGAAGCATGGAAGCAACGAAGCGTTTGCTTATCTCCTTGCGGGTTACGGCTTGGTCATTCTCAGGAATAAAATATCTTTCGCCCAAACTGGACTTCATTATATAAATACGGCATTTCAACTATCAGCGGCTATGGAGAGTGCGGACCTGCTATGCCGATTGCACTATATAATGGGACTCGCAGTGTACATACAGAAACCAGATGAAGGCGTCGAGCATTTCGAGCAGTCTGTTCGCTGTGGGATGGAATCCGCCAATCTGACTTACGTTAGTATCGCGATGTTGACGGGTACGACGAGTCATGTCGGAGACTTATATACTTTGTCTGAACGGGTAACGAAATATGAAGAAATTTCACAGCAGCTTGTGGATGAAGTGACGCTCAATATCTTTCGTATTGCGAGATGGTATATGGCACAACTACAGGGGGGGAATGGCGAAAATAGTGAAGTCGTAATTCCGGTGCAGAACGAGCGTTTTGAGGAAACTCTGAATAACGAGGTCTACTATACGTGTTCCTGTAAGATCGAGATCGCTTATTTGTTCGGACGCTACGAAGAAGCCCTCGAATGGGTGGAGCAGGGCAAATTCAACACTTTCAGGCAAATTCGCATGCAAGTTCGCAAGCAGCATGTGTATCATTCGTTGACGCTTGCTGCCATTCATACGGAGGTGCTGTCGGAAGAGCGTAAAGACATTCGTGCTAAGCTTGGTCAGCAATTAAGAGAAATGAAGAAATGGTCTGGCTATTATGGGAGGAATTCTTCGGCTTACTTACTGATCAAGGCTGAGTTGCAGCGTATCGATGGAAATCTAGTGGTTGCTGCAAGGGGATACGAGGAAGCAATTTATGAAGCCCGCAAAGAAAGTAATCGGTTAATAGAAGCCATCGCTTGCGAGCGGGCATCCTTATTTTATAGAGAAGCGGGTAGTGTTACTGGAGCGGATGTGCTATTGGCAGATGCTTGTGAGGCTTATTCGGTATGGGGAGCGGCTGCTAAAGTAAGGAAAATAAAAGAGGCAAACCCCGAGCTTCGATTTGCTACTGTTGAACAACAAGAGGATAGGGCGGCTACGGTGGCGGATAGAGCAGGGGAGATTGAAGCTTCGAGAGAGATGATTCCCCTATTCGTTGACGAAAAAGCGCTTATTAAGAAGATCACGGGATGGTCGAGATCAGGGGATAACCAAGAAGTGACGCAGCCCTTCCTAGAAACAGCCCTTAGTTATTTAGGTGCGGAAAAGGGTTATGTATTGAATAGTTACGAGCCTGGTCTAACGATTGAAGCTCAGAGGGGTGGAAAGGAAGCTAGCCTAGGGGAGGGCTCTTATGCGGAAGCGATTGTTCGCTATGTCGTCAAGACAGGGGAATCGGTCGTGCTAGCAGATGCTTCTCGTAGCTCCTATGCCGCTGATCCTTATATTTGCTCCAGCCAGCCAAAGTCTGTTCTGTGTATGCCTGTGCTTTTTCCGGGACAATCGCAATCCTCTGTACTTTATATGGAAAATAATCTGATCCCTGGTGTATTTACTGCGGAGAGATTGGAAGTGCTAGATCTCATGATCACCCGTATGGTGTACATGAAATCGTTAGAGGATTCCCATGCACAAATCAGCGCTTCTGGCGAATCGGCGGACAGCCCATCAGAGAATTCTATTGAAGAATCACAGTCATCCGATAGCTTACTGACGAATCGTGAAACGGAAATTTTATTCGCCCTGGCAGATGGTTTATCCAATAAGGAAGTCGCCGTTCGTTTTGGATTAACGGAAGGAACAGTCAAAAACTACTTGTTTCACTTGTATAGCAAGCTAGGGATTAAACGGAGGTCTCAGGCGATTGCACGTGCGAGAGAACTGGGGCTATTAGACTAGTTGTAAGGGATAGGACTATAGTAAGCCAATAATTGGAGACGTAATTGTCTAATTGTTGGCTTATTTCGACTTTATTTTCGAAAAACTAACTTTAGTTAGGTTCTTTTTTCATAGAAAGATGTTATATTGTGCCACGTGGAATTTGGGTAATTAGGCTTAATAGAATAAAAAAGGAGAAATGATAATGCGAGGAACGAAGAGTTTGAGAAAGAGTTTATTAGTGTTTTTATGCTTTGCTTTAATTGTTAGCTGGGGATCAATGTTTAGTCCGTCTAAGGCTTCGGCTACCAGTACGGATTATACGCCTCAGGTGGTGGAGACGCTAATTAGTGGTCCGGGAGTGAAGGAAGTGGTTTATAAAGATGGAGAACGCATCAAAGATGAAGTTGATGATGAGGAATCCGAATTTTTTGATTTACCTTTTGCCTTTACTTTCTATGAGCAAGCCTACGATAAAGTCTCTGTTTCATCTAATGGTTACCTAACGTTTGGCAACAATAGTAGAATCGCTCCCTTTAATGATGATCTATATGTGACTAAGAAGAGCAAAATCCTATATACGACGATCGGAACAGCACCGAAACGAAAATTCGTGGTTCAATACACAAATATGGCATTTTACAGCACTCGATATTCACCTCTGGATCCTATGGGTACCTTTCAAGTTATTCTTAATGAAGAGGATAACTCTATTCAATTTCAATACCCTAATTTGATAGGGTTCATCGGTGATAGAACTTTTGGCACAAATGCATCAATCAAAATAATGAGCTCTAATCAATCTGTCGTGTATTCCATTTATAAGAAAAGCATAACGGAAAAACAAGCTATTCGGTTTACGCCCGGTGGTCCGGCGGGGTATGAACTGGTAAGTAATATAGGTAATGAATACGCACCCTATGATAAGAGGGTCGTTTACGAACCTATTTTATTAAGTGCCGATGCTTTCCCTGGTAGTTCTGTGGCGGTTAGCCCGGCGGATGGCTCCTATACAGCTTCTAATCATACCTTCCAATGGAGCTCCGCAATCGGTGCCAATTCTTATCGGCTGCTTATCGCTGAGGATGCTAATTTTCGGAAGATTGTTCAGGACAAGAGCGGAATTGGGCAAACATCCTTTGACATCAAAGGTCTGAACAGTGGGACAACGTATTATTGGAAAGTCGCTGCTGTGAACGATGCGGGTTACTTTACATTTTCGAATACTTATCGTTTCAATGTACCTTTTGAAACAGTATTTCCGCTAAACCAATCTGTTGAAACGCTGATTCAAGGTGAGGAAATCAACTTTGATGATGGTAATGCCAAGTTGTCGTTGCCGTTTGAAGTTAATATTTATAATAGCCATTATAGTGAGATCGAAATCAGAAATGATGGATATTTGGAGTTTAACAATGATGATTATGAAAGTGTAATTGAACTATCACTAGACTATGACTCTGATAGCAAAGTCCTATATGCGACTCTTGGAGAAGCGCCGAATCGGAAAATCGTGCTCCAATATACGAATATGTATTTGGATGACGAATCCTTTGGAACTTTCCAAGTCGTATATTATGAATCGGATAAGTCCATTCAAATTCAATATCCTTTTCTCTTACCCTCAAGTAACGGATATCCAGTTAGTGAGATTGAACTTTGGGGTGAGAGTAATAATGAGGATGAATATTGGCAATCTTCGTATTTGGGAGGAGTGGCCGAAAAACAAGCGATCCGCTTTAGTCCTAACGGACCGACAAGCTATGTTGTGACTAGAAATGCCGACTATGATCCTGTGTTATTGGTTCCTGCTGATCTCCCCGCTCCTTTGACGCTTGTAAGTCCGGCGGATGGATCCAATTCGTCTAACGAAGTCGAATTCAAATGGAATAACAGCACGGGTGAAGGAAACACGAGTGGAGAAACTTCCTACGGTTTGTTTCTGGCAACGGATTCTAGCTTTTCACCCGACTCGCGAGTGGATATGGGACTGGATGAACCCATTACGGATACATCCTATACCAAGAGCGGATTGGAAGAAGGGTTAGTGTATTATTGGAAAGTCATTGCTTTTAATAATAAAGGTTATACCTTCTCAAACACCTATCGTTTTAAAGTACTTTTTTCTAACCAATCGACAACTGTTGCTACCGATGATATAAATTCGATTACGTCTATGACAGCGACTGCGGGTGGCACCGTTGTTACTAGTGGAGGCAGTCCAGTCTTGGAACGGGGAATCGTATATTCCAAGAATGCAAATCCGTCATACAGTGATACTAAAGTGGCTGCTGAAGAAGGAACAGCCTTTACAGTGGGTCTGGTCGGACTTCAATCCAATACAACCTACCATGCTCGGGCTTATGCAATTAGTGAGGGACAAGTTTTCTACGGACAAGATGTCACCTTTACAACACTAGCCTCACCTGCGAGCTTGAGTGCACTAAGCATAAGTGGAATTACGTTAGACCAATCTGTAAGCGGAACTGTCTATTCCTATACGGCTCGCGTGCCGAACACGGTATCGAGTACTGCTGTTACGGCTACAGTGCAGGATGCTGTCTACCGCAGTGTGACAGCTAACGTCTACAATAACTCAAACACACTTGTATTTGGTCCGATCGACTTAGCAAGTGGAGTAATGAGCAGCGAAATTCCACTTAACGTAGGTACGAATAAAATTGAAATTGTCGTTTTGGCTCTGGATGACAGCGGAACGACTTACTCGGTAGATGTAACTCGTGCAGCAGCACCTACTCCTCCTAGCGTAGGCGGCGGTGGTGGAGCTCCGAGCGTAGTTAAATCAAAAGACGGCAAGCTCACGCTTCCAGTAGGTAAAGCCGGTGAAGTCAGCCTGGATAAAGATATAGAGATCACCATTCCGGCCTTTGCTTCGAAGAAGCAACTGGAACTGACGATCGAGAAAGTATTGAGCACACAAGGATTACTTGGTAATAAAGAGATTCTAGCGAGCTCGGTGTTTGAGATTCTGAAGAATTTCACGGAAAACTTCGATAAATCGGTTACGATCACAATATCGTTCGATCCGGCGAAATTGAAGAGTGGCCAGACGGTAGCGATCTTCTATTATGATGAAGTGAAGAAAACATGGGTGAAGGTCGAAGGCGGTAAGATTAGTAAAGACCGCATCAGTGCAGATGTTAATCACTTTACGAAGTTTGCAGCACTTGTTGTAAATGAGAAAACAGGCTTGCCAGTACTAGAGCAATCCACAGGCACGACAACTGATCCGGTGACTGAAGTTAAATTTAGCGATATCGCGAAACACTGGGCTGAAGCCAGTATCAAGCAAGCGGTATACAGTGGCATCATCAAGGGCTATACGGACGGGACATTTAAGCCGAACGCAACAGTAACTCGTGCAGAGTTCGCAGTTATGCTGATGAATGCATTGAAGCCGCAAGGTAACGGGGCAGATCTGAAATTCACAGATAATGCGAAAATCGGAACATGGGCACAGAAAGCTGTTGCTCAAGCGGTACAAGCAAATATTATTAAGGGCAATCAAGACGGAAGCTTCCGTCCGAATGCAGAAGTAACACGTGCGGAGATGGCGGTAATGATCGCTAACGCGTTGGGTCAACCTATCGAAGCGAATGCCACAACTAGCTTCGCAGATGATAAGGGCATTCCAGCATGGGCGAAGGGTAGCGTTGCGATCGTGAAGCAAGCCGGCATTGTACAAGGCAATAGCGATAACAAATATGCACCTCAAAGCAATGCGACAAGAGCAGAAGCTGTAACGGTTCTGCTGAAAATGCTGGCATATCAAAACAAATAGTCTAAAATTTATTTTCAGAAAAAGCCAACAATCGGGTGCCATCATACGCCTGATTGTTGGATTTTTTGACTTTATTATCGAAAAATAACTTTCATTTGGTTAATTTTTTTGTATAAATATGTTATATTATGCCATGTGAAATGGGTAGTTAGGCAGTCTTAATCGAATAGAAAAGGGGAAATGTTCATGCGAGGAACAAAGAGTTTGAGAAAGAGTTTATTTGTGTTTTTATGTTTTGCTTTAATCGTGAGCTGGGGGGTGACTCTTAATCCTACCTCATCCAATGCGGTTGTTCCCTCTGTTGTGTATCCGAATATGAAAAGTCCAGGATATGGCCCAGGAAATGATCCAGGATATGACCCCTATGCCTCTTCTGCACCTATCTTTCGTTGGAATGACTTGAACAATGCTGCCTCCTATGACTCCTATGTGTTGAGAATCGCCGAGGATGCTAATTTTGATAACATAGTGAGATATGAATTAGTTGATATTGGACAAAGTTCCTTTGAAATGACAGGGTTGAAGGAAGGTAAAGAGTATTATTGGCAGGTTGGGATGAGTAAAGGTATTGATAGATTCTACCCGGATGTGGAGGATGCTTATCGGTTCATAGTGCCTTATGATGCAAGCATTAAGCCTATGAATCAGCCTGTGGAGGAGCAAAAGGCCGGTGAAGAGGTTAACTTCAATAATCCTGATGACGGAGTGTCCAGCGCACTTCCGATCGGGTTCGATTTCAATTTCTATGGTAAAAAACAGGATAAACTTTATGCGAGTACGAATGGCCTATTAACGTTTGGTGCTGCAAACAATGCGTGGTACTTGGTTGGAAATGTACTGCCTATTACTGAAGAGGACGTGGATGGCGATCATATGAGCGAGCCTCTGGATCATTTTATTACAGCCTTCCATTCAGATCTTAATATGGGTTCGAGCAGTAAAGTTGTCTATAAGACAATCGGAGAAACACCGAATCGGAAATTCGTCATTCAATATACGAATATGGTGGAGTTTTTTGGTTCTGATGATATTCCGCTGGGAACTTTTCAGGTGATCTTATATGAGGGTACCAATGAAATTCAATTTCAATATCCTAATCTTGTAGGACTCCAGTTCGGCGATCATGCATTTGGCTCCGATGCGTTGATCGGAATACAAGGCTTCCCGGGTGAAGAGGCACCGAGTGATTATGTTGTGTACTCCCAAAAGAAGAAGAGCTTGACCGAGAAACAGGCGATCCGGTTCAGTCCGAATGGTCAAACCTATACGATGTTAAAGCATGCAGCGTATGAACCTGTATTATTAATACCCGATACATTCCCGGGTTCTCCAACATTAGAGAGTCCGGTAGACGGTGGCACTGTGTCCGTCTCACTTGACTTGAAATGGAGCGAGATTATTAGCGACGATAGAATTGCGGCGGCTTCCTATGAGGTAATAGTAGCTAGGGATACTGAGTTCAAGGACATTGTGTTCCAGGACGTATCCGATAGTGAGGAAAATATCGCGGAAACTTTGTATAGCGTGAGCGGGTTGGAGGAAGGCACGAGGTATTATTGGAAAGTCAAAGCTTATAATGCCGCTGGTAACTACACATTTTCTAATACCTATAGTTTCGCAACAAAATTCATCACTCAACCCCAACCCCCAACCGTCGTTACGGTCAATGCTAGTTCGATTACTTCCATGACGGCTTCGGTTGCAGGGGACGTGATTGCTGATGGCAGTGCTACAGTCGCGCAGCGGGGAATCGTCTATTCCTTGAATGCTAATCCGACAATTAATGATACCAAAGTAGCAGCTGCTATAGGAGGAACAGGAGCCTTTACGGTTGATCTTGCGGGACTTCAATCTAACACAACTTATCATAGTCGTGCGTATGCGATCATTGGTAAACGCATAACTTACGGACAAGATGTCACCTTATCAACGCTAGCCTCACATGCGAGCTTGAGTGATTTAAGATTAAGTGGAATTGCGTTCGATCAATCGGTGAGCGGAAGCGTCTATTCGTATACGGCGAGAGTGCTGAACGCGGTATCGAATACCAAAGTGATGGCTACAGTGCAAGATGCTGTCTACCGCAGTGTGACAGCGAACGTGTACAATAGCGGAAATACTCTAGTATTTGGTCCAATTAATTTAGCAAGTGGAGTAATGAGCAGCGATATTTCACTTAACGTAGGTTCTAATAAAATAGAAATTGTCGTCATAGCCTTGGATGGCAGCGGAACAACGTACACGGTAAATGTAACTCGTGCAGCGGCACCTTCGAGTGGCGGTGTGAGCGCTCCAAGCGTAGTTACATCAACAGACGGCAAGCTGACGCTTCCAGTTGGTAGAGCAGGTGAAGTCAGCCTGATTAATGAGATTGAGATCACCATTCCGGAGAATGCTTCTAAGAAGCAACTGGAACTGACGATCGAGAAAGTATTGAGCTCACAAGGATTACTTGGCAATAAAGAGATTCTAGCGAGCTCGGTATTCGAGATTCTGAAGAATTTCACGGAAAACTTCGATAAATCGGTCACGATCACATTATCATTCGATCCGTCGAAATTGAAGAGCGGTCAAACGGTAGCAATCTTCTATTATGATGAAGTGAAGAAAACATGGGTGGAAGTTAAAGGCGGCAAGATCAACGGAAACCGGATTAGCGTAAAGGTTAATCACTTTACGAAGTTTGCAGCACTTGTTGTAGATGAGAAAACAGGCTTGCCAGTACTAGAGCAATCCACGGGCACGACAACTGATCCGGTGAATGAAGTTAAATTTAGCGATATCGCGAAACACTGGGCTGAAGCTAGTATCAAGCAAGCGGTATACAGTGGCATCGTTAAAGGCTATACGGACGGAACATTTAAGCCGAATGCAACAGTAACTCGTGCAGAATTCGCGGTTATGCTAATGAATGCGTTGAAGCCGCAAGGTAACGGGGCAGATCTGAAATTCACAGATAATGCAAAAATCGGAACATGGGCACAGAAAGCTGTTGCTCAAGCGGTTCAAGCTGGGATTATTAAAGGCAATCAAGACGGAAGTTTTCGTCCGAATGCAGAAGTAACACGTGCGGAGATGGCGGTAATGATCGCTAACGCGTTGGGTCAACCTATCGAAGCGAATACCACAACTAGCTTCGCAGATGATAGTGACATTCCAGCATGGGCGAAGGGTAGCGTTGTGATCGTGAAGCAAGCCGGCATTGTACAAGGCAATAGCGATAACAAATATGCACCTCAAAGCAATGCGACAAGAGCAGAAGCAGTGACGGTTCTGTTGAAAATGCTCGCGCAAAAGAACAAGTAGTATAACGATCAACACACAAATTTAGTATAGGATCGATATTCGAGGAACTCTCGATTTCGACGTTATCCGAGCTGCAATCTAGCAATGATTCAGAAAAACCAACAATCGGTGCCGTAAAACGCCCGATTGTTGGTTTTTTTGAATTTATTCGCTAAAAACAAACTTTCATTAGGTTCTTTTTATCAGAAAGGAGAATGAAAGTATACCCGATTTCAACTATTTTTCTACTTTCGGATAATAGAATGAGCGAAAGCAAGATGCTACGCTTAATACAGTGTGAAATGAGTGTTGTAAAAAGGGGAAATGATAATGCGAGGACCAAAGGGTAATAAAAAGAGTTTATTAGTGTTGTTATGTTTTGCTTTAATCGTAAGCTGGGGATCTATATATAGTCCGTCTAACGCTTCGGCTGCTAGTTCGGCTTTACTGCCTATGGGACAGCCGGTGGAGCAGGTAGTCGGAGGGACGGAAGTTGTTTTTGATGGTGATGATGAAGGCTTATCCGACGCAATTTCAATTGGATTCGATTTTTATTTTTACGGCAAGAAATTTGATCATGTATATGCTGCAACCAATGGTTACCTTATGTTCGAGGATCCAGTTATCGATTATGAAAGCTATGAAAGTTTGCCATTGGAGAAACTTGATCACTACATCGCTCCCTACTTCGCGGATTATGAACTTCTCCCAATTAGTAAAGTCCTCTATAAGACGGTAGGAGAAGTAGGTCAAAGAAAATTCGTTATTCAATATACGAATATGGCTTTCTATGGTGCTCCAACCCCTGTTGGAACCTTTCAAGTCATCCTATATGAAGAGAACAGTGAAATTCAATTTCAGTATCCGCAGCTTGTCGGCTACGAATACTTTGAAAATGCATTTGGAACAAATGCATTAATCGGAATACAGGGTCCAACCGGAGTTGAACCAAGAAATGTAACCTATTCTCAAAGGACCAAGAGCGTAACGGAAAAACAAGCTATTCGGTTTACGCCTAGTGATCCGAATGAGTATGAACTGGTAAGTAATATAGATAATGAATTTGCAGCCTATGATGAGAGGGCTGTTTACGAAAGCATATTATTAAGTATTGATGCTTTCCCTACTAATCCGATGGCGGTTAATCCCGTGGATGGCTCCTATACAGCTTCAAAGCATACCTTCCAATGGAGCGCTGCGATCGGTGCCACTTCTTATCGTTTGCTTATCGCCGAGGATGCCAATTTTGAGAATATTGTTCAGGATGAGAGCGGAATTGGGCAAACATCCTTTGACATGGAAGGTTTGGAGATGGGGATGACCTATTATTGGAAAGTCACTGCTGTAAACGATGCGGGTTACTTAACTTACTCGAACACTTATCGGTTCAAGGTACTTCTCGATAGGGCATTGCCACTAAACCAACCTGTAGAAACACAGGTTCAAGGTACGGAAGTCAAATTCACCAATTCCACTAAAGTTGTCCAGCTACCGTTTGCATTTAACATTCATAATAACCAATATAGTAAAGTAGAAATCAGCGAAGATGGATATTTGAGGATTAACAATGATGATTATAAGAGTGAAATTGTACAATCGCTATATAAATCTGATGGTAAAGTCCTATATGCGACTCTTGGTGAAGCTCCGAATCGGAAATTCGTGATCCAATATACAAATGGGGTTTTGGATGACGAATCCTTTGGAACTTTTCAAGTCATATTCTATGAATCGGATGAATCTATTCAATTCCAATATCCTTTGCTCTTAGCTTTCGATGAGAGATATTCAACTAGTCATTTATCCCTTCAAAGTAGTGAGACTAATAATGATGATTGGCAATGGCAATCATCGTATTCGGGAAGAGTGGCCGAAAAACAAGCGATCCGCTTTAGTCCTAACGGGCCGACAAGCTATGTTGTGACTAAAAAAGCCGACTATGATCCTGTGTTATTGATTCCTGCTGGTTTTCCCGCTCCTTCGAAGCTTGTAAGTCCGGCGGATGGATCCAGTTCGTCTACAAATGTGAAATTCAAATGGGAAAACACGAAAGGAGTAATTTACAATATATTGTATCTAGCAACGGATTCTAGCTTTACATTCGACTCGCTGGTGGTGGATCCCGGTAAAACCATTAGTGGTACGTCCCATACCGTGAACGGATTGGAAGAAGGGTTGGTGTATTACTGGAAAGTCCTTGCTATGAATTCTAAAGGTTTTACAATCTCAAACACCTATCAGTTCACAGTGCCATTCACTAACCCACCGACAACCGTTGCTACCGATCATGTAAGCTCGATTACGTCTATGACTGCGACTGCAGGAGGCAATGTGACTGCGAATGGAGCCGCTACCGTTGCGGAGCGGGGAATCGTATATTCCTTAAATGCTAATCCGACGATTAATGATACTAAAGTAGCAGCTACAATAGGAGGAGCAGGAGCTTTTACGGTGGGGCTAGTTGGACTTCAATCCAATACAACCTACCATGCTCGGGCATATGCGATTATTGAGGGTACAATTAATTACGGAGAAGAGGTCACCTTTACAACGCTAGGCTCATCTGCGAGCTTGAGTGCGCTAAGCTTAAGAGGAATTACGCTAGATCAAGTGGTGAGTGGAAATGTATATTCCTATACGTCGAGCGTGCCGAACACGGTATCGAGCACTGCTGTTACAGCTACAGTGCAAGATGCTGTCTACCGCAGTATGACAGCGAACGTGTACAATAGCGGGAATATAATTGTGCTAGGTCCGATCGACTTAGCAAGTGGAGCAATGAGTAGCGAAATTCCACTTGATGTAGGTGCTAATAAAATTGAAATTGTCGTCTTGGCTCTGGATGGCAGCGAAACGACTTACACGGTAAATGTAACTCGTGCTGCTCCAAGCGGTAATCAATCGGTCACTGTCAATACTAACACAACCGTAAATGCGATAACCTCTATGACGGCTACGGTTGGAGGAAGCGTGATTACTGATGGCATTGCTACAGTCGCGGAACGAGGAATCGTATACTCTTTGAATGCCGATCCGACGTACAATGATGCGAAAGTCTTAGCCGCCAATGGTGGATCAGGAGCCTTTACGGTTGATCTGGTTGGACTTCAATCCAATAAAACCTACCATGCTCGGGCATATGCACTTAGTGTGGGTAACATTTTCTACGGACAAGATGTCACTTTTACAACGTTAGACCCTCATGGCTCATCTGCGAGCTTGAGTGCGCTAAGCTTAAGAGGGATTACGCTAGAACAAGTGGTGAGTGGTAATGTATATTCCTATACGGCGAGCGTGCCGAACACGGTATCGAGTACTGCTGTAACAGCTACAGTGCAAGATGCTGTCTACCGCAGTATGACAGCGAACGTGTACAATAGCGGGAATATAATTGTGCTGGGTCCGATCGACTTAGCAAGTGGAGTAATGAGTAGCGAAATTCCACTTCAAGTAGGTTCTAATAAAATTGAAATTGTCGTCTTGGCTCTGGATGGCAGCGAAACGACTTACACGGTAAATGTAACTCGTGCTGCTCCAAGCGGTAATCAATCGGTCACTGTCAATACCGACACAACCGTAAATGCGATAACCTCTGTGACGGCTACGGTTGGAGGAAGCGTGATTACTGATGGAATTGCTACAATCGCGGAACGAGGAATCGTATATTCCTTGAATGCTAATCCGACGATTTATGATACTACAGTAGCAGCCGCTATAGGAGGAGTGGGAGCCTTTACGGTTGATCTGGTTGGACTTCAATCCAATAAAACCTACTATGCTCGGGCATATGCGATTAGTGAGAGTAACATTTTCTACGGACAAGATGTCACTTTTACAACGTTAGACTCTCATGGCTCATCTGCGACCTTGAGTGGGCTAAGCTTGAGAGAAATTACGCTAGATCAGTTGATGAGCGGAAGTGTATATTCCTATACGGCGAGCGTGCCGAACACGGTATCGAGTACTGCTGTAACAGCTACAGTGCAAGATGCTGACTATCGCAGTGTGACAGCGAATGTGTACAATAGCTCAGATATACTTGTGCTGGGTCCGATCGACTTAGCAAGTGGAGTAATGAGTAGCGAAATTCCACTTCACGTAGGTTCTAATAAAATAAAAATTGTCGTCTTGGCTCTGGATGGCAGCGAAACCACCTACACGGTAACGATTACTCGTGCTACTGCACAGACTACGCCTCCTCCAGGCGGCGGCGGTGCTCCGAGCGTAGTTACATCAAAGGACGGCAAGCTCTCGCTTCCAATAGATAGAGCCGGCGAAGTCAGCCTGAATAATGAGATCGAGATCACCATTCCGGCGAATGCTACTAAGAAGCAACTGGAACTGACGATCGAGAAAGTATTGAGCACACAAGGGCTACTTGGCAGTAAAGAGATTCTAGCGAGCTCGGTATTCGAGGTGTTGAAAAACTTCACGGAAAAATTCGATAAAATGGTCACGATCACAATGTTGTTCGATCCGTCGAAATTGAAGAGTGGCCAGACGGTAGCGATCTTCTACTATGATGAAGTGAAGAAAGCATGGGTGAAGGTGGAAGGTGGTAAGATTAGTAAAAACCGCATCAGTGTAGAGGTTAATCACTTCACCAAGTTTGCCGTACTTGTCGTAGATGAGAAAACAGGCTTGCCAGTACTAGAGCAATCCACCGACACGAAAACTGATCCTGCGACTGAATTTAAACTTAGCGATATCACGAAACACTGGGCTGAAGCGAGCATCAAGCAAGCGGTAATTAGTGGCATCGTCAAGGGTTATACCGACGGAACATTCAAGCCGAATGCAACGGTTACCCGTGCAGAGTTTGCAGTTATGCTGATGAATGCGTTGAAGCCGCAAGGTAATGGAGCGGAGCTGAAATTTACAGATAACGCGAAGATTGGAACATGGGCACAGAAAGCTGTTGCTCAAGCGGTACAAGCTGGGATTATTAAGGGCAATCAAGACGGCAGCTTTCGTCCGAATGCAGAGGTTACACGTGCGGAGATGGCAGTGATGATTGCCAACGCTCTGGGACAACCTATCGAAACGAATGTCACAACTAGCTTCGCAGATGATAAGGACATCCCAGCTTGGGCGAAGGGTAGCGTTGCGATCGTGAAGCAAGCCGGCATTGTACAAGGCAATAGCGATAACAAATATGCCCCTCAAAACAATGCGACAAGAGCAGAGGCTGTAACTGTACTGCTGAAAATGTTGGCACATAAGAACAAATAGTATAACGATTAATACACAAATCTAGTATAGAATTGGTGTTAAACGCCGATTGTTGAATTTTTCGCCTTCACTGTCATTGGAGACACAGCCTATTCTGAAAAAGATAACATCCAGTCATGAGTAGGGCAGCGATTTGCGGATTTGGCATGACTGAAGAACAATTGGAACAGATTTTTCCGATTTCCTATCCATACTTGATCATAGGCACACTAGAACCTCCTTCTCCTGAAAGAAACTCGGGATGAGGAGGTTTAATTTTGTCAAATTCCATGCTTACGAGTTTTTTTTGAACGAATTTTGCACTCTTTCATCATTTTTATGGTTTTAGTAAACATAGTGAAGCACTGAGAATAACAGCGATACACAGTATTTAATAAATCCGATATTGTGAGGAAATAAAGGAGTGAGGCCAACATGAATCAATCCAATGGAGCACCTGCAATAGCAGTTGAAATCCCTTCGCTCCAAGTATCTCGTACAAGAAAACTGAAGATCAGGCTATGGAGAGAACGGTATTTATTTCTGCTTCTAATGCCGGGGCTGCTTTACTTTATCCTATTCCGATATATTCCAATGCTTGGGAATATCATTGCCTTTCAGGATTTTAGTCCGTTCCGCGGATTCCTGCAGAGCAATTGGATAGGGTTTCAGCATTTTAAGACCATATTTAGTGATCAGGAAGTCATACGGGTATTGTGGAATACGCTTTTGTTATCCTTCTTACAAATTGGATTTGCTTTTCCTGTCCCAATCATTCTGGCTATTATGCTGAATGAGATCAAGAACGAGCGGTATAAGCGTATCGTGCAGTCCATTATCTATTTACCGCATTTCTTATCTTGGGTTGTTGTAATCGGAATTGTGACTATCTTCCTCAAGACTGAGGGCATCGTTAATCGCCTACTAGATTCACTGCTGGGAATAGATCCGATTTCATTCCTCCAGCAACCGGGATGGTTCATGCCCTTGATTATATTAGAGGTTATCTGGAAAGAGGCTGGGTGGGGAACGATTATACTATTGGCCGCCTTGTCGGGCATTAATCCCAGCTTATATGAAGCAGCGGTCGTGGATGGAGCAAACCGATGGCGGCAGATCTGGCATATTACGTTGCCTGCTTTACGCAGCACAATCGTCATTTTGTTCATCCTCCGTCTCGGTACTGTGTTGGATTCAGGCTTCGAGCAGATCTTCCTGATGCTAAATCCCTTTACCATGGATGTCGGGAATGTGTTGGATACGTATGTCTATTTCAAGGGGATTCAACAGGCAGACTTTAGCTTCGGAACGGCAGTTGGCTTATTCAAGAGTCTGATTGGATTAATTCTAATCCTTGTTGCGAATCGGATGGCTAAGAAGTTTGGAGAAGAAGGCGTTTTTTAATTAAAAGGTAGGTGTCGTTCCATGTATAATCAGAAATCTATGTCAGGGCGATTGGCTGACATCATGAATATCATTTTGCTGGGCTTGTTAGCATTGCTGATGCTCTTTCCATTTTACTACATGTTTACAATCTCCTTTACTTCCTACGAGGAGTATAAGTTGAGCGAACTCATTTTTTGGCCGGATAGATGGGTTACAGATGCGTACACATACATTCTTAAATCCAAAGCGTTTATTCATTCGATCGGTGTAACCATTTATGTGACCGCAGTTGGAAGCCTTGTCAATATCATTTTGACTGCAACGATGGCCTATGCTATAACTCGTAATATATGGGGACAAAAGGTGTATTTGTTCCTTGTACTCTTCACCTTTATATTCAGTGCAGGAATGATCCCGACTTATTTGATCGTCAAAGCCACCGGCTTAATTAATAGTTATTGGGCCCTGATAATTCCAGGTGCAATCAATTCGTTTAACCTCATTGTCATCCGTCAATTCTTTCTCAGCATTCCGAGCGAATTGAACGAAGCCGCCTTAATTGATGGTGCGAATGACCTGCAGATATTCACACGAATCGTAGCTCCCTTGTCGAAGCCAGCGTTTGCTGCTTTTGGATTGTTCTACGCAGTAGGACATTGGAACACGTATTTTGATGCTATCCTGTATCTGAATGACCCTTCCAAATGGACTGTACAAGTTATCCTGAGGCAAATTGTAATTCTGAACGACACGACGAATTCTCTTGCTTCAGCCGCTCGTGATGCAGCGAGATCAGGCCATCTGCCTCCTGGTGAAACAATTGGAATGGCGGCTATTCTATTAGCCACCTTGCCCATCTTAATTCTATATCCCTTTCTGCAAAAGCATTTTGCGAAAGGGGTGATGCTGGGCTCCGTTAAAGGCTGATGGTTTCTAAACAGGCAGGGCTTGCTGGGCGTCGAAGGGAATAGGTAACAAATACGAGGAGGGTTAATACAAATGAAAAAAATACTAGAAATAGGGCTAATTGTGAGCTTGACTGCAAGTCTAGCCGCATGCTCATCGGGCACCAAAGTGCCAGAAACAAGTGCAACGACTACAGATTCACCCGCATCAAGCAGCGCTGCAGCAAAAATCACCATTTCCTCTATAGAAGGGACATGGCAGATTCCTCTGAGTGCAACAGGTGAAGGTCTGAAGAAGCTCAACGAGAAATTCAATGTGGATTACAAGCCGCAGTTTGTCCCATACGATGAATATGGAGCCAAATTGCCGGTTGTTATGGCTGCTGGGGATTTGACGGATATCATCGGAATGGAGAGTGCGGATGCCAATTTTTTCAAATGGGTTAAGCAAGGTGCGTTCCTTCCGTTGAATGAATATATCGATAAGTATCCTTCTTTGAAACTTGTACCGAAAAGTGTTTGGGATGCTGTTACAGTTGATGGAAAAATTTATGCGATTCCGCAATATTTCCCTGCGAAATATGGCAAGAAACCAGTGATTCGCCAAGACTGGCTGGATAATCTCAATCTTAAGATGCCGACGACCTATGATGAACTGAAGGAAGTGGCGATTGCATTCACGAAGGATGACCCGGACAAGAACGGTAAAAACGATACTTACGGGATTGCATTATCCAAGCAAATCGTATATGGCGCTCATATGGGTGCTCAATGGGATTCAGGATGGTATAACAAGAACGATCAAGGGCAATTAATCCCAGGTATCATTTCTGAAGGGTTCAAGGAGCAGACTCAATTGCTCGCGGACTTGTACAAAGAAGGAGCGATTCACAAGGATTGGGCAGTCTCTAAGATGACGGATATCAGTAAAGACTTCTATGCTGGGAAATACGGGATTTGGTATGAACAGCCTGTTGGAGTTGATCAAGTTTTGTTCGAGAGTATGAAGGAACAGATGCCTACAGCTAAGCTTGCCGTTATTCCAGCTTTCAAACAAGAGGATGGCGAGCAGGGGTACACATCGCTTCCCGGTTATTATACGTTGACGATGTTGAATGCCAAGCTCGAGAGCGATCCGGATAAAATTAATCGGATTCTGCAAATGCAAGATTACTTCCGCACTTTCATACCTGTTGACAATCGTAACCCGCAGAATCCGGATTTCGACTGGTCAAACGGCGGAGAAGGCGTGGGTTATCAGATGGTGGATGGAGTTATGGCTTATGACGCAGCATTATATGACAAACGGCCTAGCAGCTATTTTAGTGGTGTAACTGGCTGGGCGCCAAACGATGAAGCAAACGAGCCTGCAAAATTAGTGTCCAGTCCATTTGTTAAGAGCTTCGTGAATTCAGCTGCGGAATTGTTGAAAAACACCAAATTCTATATTAACCCTGTAGACCGCATTCATTCCGAGGTTCTCGCGGCAAAAGAATCGGAGTTGAACCTGATCGCTCAGGAATGGCAAACGAAGATGATCGTGGGCCAGGAGCCTGTTTCCAACTGGAGCAAAATGGTCGATGAATATATGAAAAAGGGCGGCAAAGAAATGATTAACGATGTAAATAAAATTTTAGATTCATCAGGTATTAAGGGAGAATGGAAATAAGTATTAATTGCATTTAGCAAAAGCCCGTACATGTCAAGAAGACTGTACGGGCTTTTGCAATTTCCTTTATTTGTACGCGCTTACATCGATATGATCACTTTTTCATTAATAGTATGATTTTCGTAAAAACGGTGAAGCAACTAGAATAACGACGATATTCAGTAACACATAAATTAGATATGGTGAGGGCATAGGAGGTGGATTTTTTTAATCTAGCCATATGTTGTATGCAAGGGGTTATATCTAACAGCTTTTATTACTTTTTGAAAAGGGGTTAGTTAAATGATCAAGCTTAAGTGGCGGTCGAACTTGCAGCTTCTCTTGTCCTTTCTCATGGTTTTATCCATTTCCAACGGTTTATTGGGCAGTCAGGAAGTTCAAGCAGTTGGGGCTTCATTAGCGACTGCTGATAACGCACCGACACCGGTAAACTTAGTGGTAAATCCAGGCTTTGAATCCGGAGATACAGGCTGGGAATTTTGGGATAATGCCACCTCCGTTGTCAGTAACAGTTCCAACAGTGGTACAAACAGTGTAATGGTAAGTGCGGGAGATACAGGATTTGCTCAGATTATTACCGATGGTGTTGAAGAGAATGAAGACTACTATTTTGAAGTCTATGGAAAGGTCGATGGCGGTCAAAATGGTCGCATTTTTGTTTCTTGCCTTGATGAAGATAATAAGGAACTGCAAGAAAATTCAATGCCAGATTTCACAACTGCATCGACAGACTATAAGCTGCGGTCTAAAAAATTCACTGCACCGAAGGGTACAGTGAAGATTAAAATCTGGACATGGACAAATAAATCAACTGGTCATTATTATTTGGATGATTTTGTGCTAAGAAAACATAGCGGCACAACACCAATTGTTAATCCATACCCGGCGCCTCCTGTGCTGCCGCCAGCCGAACATCCACGTCTGTTCGTTAGGGCAACTGATCTAGATGAGATCCGTAGCCGCATAGCGCATGCGGAAGTAAAGGATGCTTGGGAAAATATGCTGGATGCTGCTGGACAAAGCTTTACCGGAGAACTTCCAGCTCCAAGTTCCGCAGAAAAAAATAATATGGACAATGTTATTATGAAGACGATCCAAGCTAAGGCTTTGTTGTATTTACTCCAAGCAGACGAAAAAAGTGGCCAGCAGGCCGTCAGCATGATGACCAATTATTTGAACACAGTCGTCTTCCCACGTTACGATTATCGTCCGATTGGTGAAGCTATTACATTGGGTTCCATTATATATGACTGGTGTTACCCGCTGATGACCCCGTCACAGCGATCGCATTTCATTCAGCGCTTTGAGTCTATAGCCGAAGGTATGGAGATTGGTTATCCTGCGATTGAACAAGGTGCCGTAGTTGGACATGGCAGCGAAGCTCAACTGATGCGTGATCAGTTAAGTGTTGGTATTGCGGTTTATGACGAGAATCCAGCTATATATAACCTAGTAGCTGGGCGGTTCTTCGCTGAGTACGTGGAGCCGCGTAATTATGTATACGCTTCTAATGCTCAGCATCAGGGTGATTCCTACGGACCTTATCGTTATCAATGGGATGTGTTTGCATCATGGATATTCAAGCGGATGGGTGCTGGTGATGTATTTAATTCCGATCAACAGATGACCCCATATGAATGGATTTATGCACGTCGTCCCGATGGGCAGCTCATGCGTAACGGTGACACGTTTCAATCACAAAGGCCATTCGGCGAATATTGGTCTGAGCCTATGCCTAACATGCTGCCTGCCAGCTACTATAATGATCCTTATTTGAAGCATGAATTTCTGAGGCAAGATAGTTACAACAAATCAGCCAGGGATGATCTTTGGGTAATATTATTTGATAATCCTCAGTTGGGGACAATGAATGAACAAACGCTTCCGCTCACCAAATATTTTCCCGAGCCTTCTGGCCAGATGACTGCTCGTACGAGTTGGACAGGCGGTATACAGTCTTCTACCGTCGTTGCGACGATGAAGGTTGGCACCACCTTGTTCACGAACCATCAGCATATGGATGCTGGACAGTTCCAGCTGTATTACAAGGGCGGTTTGGCCATTGATTCGGGCATTTATGAAGGTACGAAGGGGGGATACTTTGGTTCCCACGATCTTAATTACAATAAACGCTCGATTGCGCATAATACGATGTTAGTCTATGACCCTAACGAAACTTTTCCAGCGGGTTCGAATGATGGCGGTCAGCGCTTCTTATATGAAGAACCTGCTACGATGCAAGAATTGCTTAATCCCTCGAATAATTATGAAGTTGCTGACGTCGTCAAACATCAGTTCGGTCCGGATGCGGTTACACCAGATTACAGTTACATAAAGGGAGACCTTACTAAAGCGTATACGTCCAAGATGGAGGATTTCAAACGTTCTTTTGTGTTTCTTAACCTGAAGAATGATGATCATCCCGCTGCGTTGGTTGTATTCGATAAGGTAACTTCTGCTGATGCCAACTTCAAGAAAACTTGGTTGCTGCACAGCGAGAACGAACCTGACATCTCTGGCGATACAGTCACCCTTGAACGCACAGAGAAAGGTTATAATGGCAAATTGGTCAATCGCACCTTACTGCCGGCTAGCAATAATGCTGAAATCACCAAGATTGGTGGAACAGGTAAAGAGTTTTTCGTCGATGACGTCAATTATCCGCAAGAACCCTGGTCCGAGGATAGCACAGAAGCGGGTGCCTGGCGTGTGGAAGTTTCTCCGAAGGACAAAGCCGAAACAGATGTATTCTTAAATGTCATGCAAGTAATGGATGCAGTGGATGGTCCTCAGCCGCTCGCTACGGAATCGATCGTTTCGAATGAGATGGTTGGTGTAAAGATCGAAGATCGGGTCGTTCTTTTTTCCAAAAGTGGTCTAGATATTACCAACACGGCGAGTTTTAAACTACCTGTATCGAACCAGGATGTCCGTGTATTGGTGACTGACCTAAGCACTGGCTATTGGACGGTAACTAAAGCTGGGGAAACGTCTTCAGTTGAATATGAAGTAACGCCTGATGAAGGTACGTTATATTTTGCTGCTAATACCGGAGGTACGTATACCTTACAGCATTCTCCAACAAGAACTTTATCCGTACCAGTAGCGCTCGTAACATTACCGGTACAAGCTGAGAAGGATGCCGTAGTTATGCAAGTTAATGGCGTTGATTTCGCTTTTAATTCAGAACTAGGCTTAAGTGACAGTCAGGTGATTATTCCTTATGAACGGCTGGCTGCTGAGCTTGGTCTGACAACCAGTCTGCAAGGATCGACTTTGACAATGAGTCGCCGAGGAACAACGGTTGTGATGACCATTTCTAGTGATGAGATCACCATCAATGGTCAACCCGCAACGCTACAAACACCGGTAACCCTTAGAAATGGAGTCGTTTATATTCCGCTTGAGGTCGCCTCTATAGCCAAATGGGCGGTGGTCAAGTGGGATGAATTTTCCCGAAAAGCGAAAGTGTTTTCGATTCTACCGGTGACCGAATATAAAGTGGTCGAGATCGATTCCAGTACGACCGCAGATGTTGCCTTACAAGCAGCTGATGGAGATCTGAATACCGTATGGACGGATAGTGTACCGGGTGCCTACTTGGTCTATGATCTCGGTGAAACTCGGAAGATCGATCATGTCGATCTCTCCTGGCTTAATGGGCAGGATCGTTACTATCAATACCAGCTGTTGACATCGCCAGATGGCAGCGATTGGACATCCAGATATACTGGGGAGAGTTTAGGCAGCGATGATACCTATGAAGCAACGTATTTTGCCCCTGTATCTGCTAGATTCGTTAAGCTAATTGGGAACGGATATCGCTCAGGTCTTGGAGGCAGCGGTGAAGTATCGATTAAAGAGATGCGCATTGCTACGCCGTATTACAAGATTGAAGCTGTACGGTCCTCTAGAGGCAAGGGAGAAGAGGCTATTGACGGCACTTTGGGAACGATGTGGATTGGCGAAGATAAGGGGTCATGGATCGAATTTGATCTGGGCGCATCCCACACGGTGGCCGGACTGGGCAGCTCCTGGTACGAAGGAGAAAAGCATTTTTTCGATGTGTGGGTCTCGGATGATCAAAAGCAATGGACGACTGTGTTCCAAGGCAGCAACAGCGGAACCACGAGAGGCTTGGAGGATAGCTTCTTTACACCGATCGGAGCAAGGTATGTTCGGGTAGTTGGGAAAGGTGATTGGAATTCAATATGGGAAGCAGTCTTGTATAGACCGGCGGTATCGAATAATGCGAACTTAAGTGGCTTAAGTGTCGATAGTGGAACCCTTAATGAGAATTTTGCGACGACAACTATGAGCTACTCACAAAGTGTTGCGAACCATGTTACGAGTTTGACGGTCACTCCAAAATTGGCGGATAACACGGCAAAGGTAAAAGTAAACGGTATAGCAGTTGCAAGCGGCCGGGCGAGCCAACCGATCTCACTTAGTGTTGGGGTGAATACCATAGCGGTGATTGTATCGGCGGCGGACAACACGAGGAATACCTATACCATTAAGGTAACCCGTATGGCAAGTATACCGACGGATACTACATCAGGCGTATTGTTAAGTAAAGATTCGAATCTATCCCAAATGAACCTTGTTGCCGAAGGGAAGACGCTTATTCTATCTCCTGCGTTTTCACCGGACATTGTTCAATATACAGGTGAGACCGATGCCGAATGGATAGAGCTTCAACTAGCCTCTAGAGATTCAAAAGCGGTTATAAAGCTGAAGGATGAAACGATTGTATCTGTAAAAAGAGTGCCATTACTAATCGGAGACAATAAGCTGATCGTTTCCGTTAAAGCTGAAGATGGTACCACTAAGACATATACGTTAACCATTAAACGCATTGCGGTTAAAGACCCTTCAATTCCGACCTTGGCATGCCCTATTACGGATATCGAGAATCACTGGGCTAAGCTTGATATATGTAAAGCAGCTGAGCTTGGAATTGTCGAAGGCGATTCTGTGAATAACTATGTTCCTGACGGCCAGGTAACACGAACAGAGTTTATTGTCATGCTGCTGAAGACCCTTCAATTATCTACAGCTAAAGAAGAATCAGCTATATCTTCATTCACCGACAGCAGCAGCATTCCAGAGTGGGGAAGATCAGCTATCTATACAGCAACGGCTTTGGGAATGATCGAAGGATACCCGGATGGGACATTCCGTCCACAAGAGAAAATAAACCGATTAGAAATGGCAGTCATGATCGCAAGAGGGATGGAATTGGAGAAGGGTACAACAAAACAGGCTATTTCTGACCACAAGCAGATTCCAAGCTGGGCAAAGTCCTATGTAGAGGCTCTCTATGAACAGGGGCTTCTAAAGGGAGCGGCAGGTAAACAATTTGTTCCTTTTGGACGATTAACAAGAGCTGAATCCGCTGTGATATTTTTAAGGATTTGGAATAAACTTCACTAACAAGGGCTCGAAGAATGAAGATACGCCATGTGCTGGCTAATGAAACTTCCGACACATGGCGTATAAGGGATACTGCGTTAGACGGGAATGCCTATTGCAGCTCATTTTTACGGAATTCGCTAGGGGTAAAGCCTGTGAGTTTTTTAAACATTCGATTGAAGGAATTAATGTTTTGGTAGCCTACGGACTGCGCAGCATCTTGAATACGAATGTCAGGCTTAAGCAGCAGAACCTTGGCTTTATTGATTCTAACTAAATTGACATAATCTACAAAGTTATCGCCCGTTTTTTCTTTGAAATAAGTTGATAAATAACTGCGAGAGATATTCAGCTTATTAGCCACGGCGTCCAAGGTAATTTCCTTGTCATAGTTCTCTTCGAGATATTCATAAACAAAGTGAATAATGTGGTCTCGCTTGTCCTTAAGCCCTTTTACGAGAAGTGCGGATTGCTGAATCATGGTGGATATTATATTGTCTAGCTGCTCATGGGTGTGGCAATTCTGCAATTCAGATAACGCATGACGCGCGGAAGTGTGGTCGATATTACGCTGTTGAAGAATCTTTTGTGTCCGATGCACGATGGATTCGGCGAATTGAAGGACACTCTGAGCACTTTCATTGCGCTTTTTCATTTTGCCTAGCACCCGTCTTACCAGTTGGAGCACGTCCGCGTCATTTCCGCTATATAGATTTGCATCAAGTTCTTCTTCTTGAGCTTGTGACAAGCGAATATTCTCGTCTTGCTGCAAGGTATCTACGATAATCTGAGTCTCATCATCGAATCTCCGCATTTTAAGCTGCTCGAGGCCGGTCTGATAAGCTTCATTCCAATCCTCCGTACCACCTGAAGATGTGATTGTAAGGAAGCAGTATTCTCTCTCCGCTTCCAGTAAATGATGTACTTTTTCAAGTGTGAGTCGAATATTCGGATCGGTCATCTCCGTGAATACAATCGAGAGGATTTGATCATTCTCCATCTGGAAGGTCAGGGAATCGGAGTAGGTCTCGGAAATAATCCGATTGACATATTCTCTGATGAATGAAGTAGCGCGCTCCTCATTTACCTCTAAACGATAGAGCATAGACTTGTAATTTACCCGGAACAATAGCAGAACAAATGGACGATCCGTTGGAATCCAAGTGGCACTATCCACATTTTGATGATGAATCTTTTTCAGTACGTTGGAATAAGCGTAATAACGAAGCAAAGATTCCTTCTCAGACATGTCCTGATGAATGTCCCGGCTCATTTTCAAGATGTCACTTATTTTGTTATGAATAATATTGAATTCCTTGATTCCGCTCATCCAAGGCAGAGGGGGGTTCCACTTCTGAATAGCATCGATAATCCGTTTGACGGGTGTATGGATTCGAACGCTAAGCAGGAGGGAGGCGATCACGCTAATGGCAATGGTAAGGATAAGAAGAAACACGAACGAGAAGTTCCAGCGAATCTGACTCGAGATCGTTGTATCTAGAATCCTTTGAACGTAAGTTAGTCCGCTTGCACCTCTTATATAGAAATAGTAGATGTTATCCTTAATGACATAACCTGAGTCGGCGGTAAACTTGGGTAAAGAGACTTTTTCTGATTTTGAAGAGGTATATAATTGCTGGTTGCGTTCATTCAAAATATAAAAGCTGTCATCAATCGTCTGGTGCAGTTTTGAGAAAATCATATCTGCATCGGCCATAGCTATTAAATAGAAGTTCGGAAGCTGATCATTCTTGACGACAATCGGAAGCAGCATCCGTTCGCCTGTTCGGTTTATAGAATCTACCTCAGCAAACGAGGATGCGGGAAGAACCATGAACTTGTAAGCCTGTGCATATTGATCGTTCCAGAATGAGGCGCTGTAATCCGGACTGTTATAATAGCGTTGGAACATGATGTCAACATCGGCCCCGCGGCTTTTTTCGAGAGCAAACCCGGGGTCTTTATACATTAGCAGTAAGTTATCCAAGTATAATAATCGATTGGATAATAAGTGATTGAGCTTCTGCATCGTAGATATTGCTTTCACATAATCAATGGTTTGTCCTTTCTCCTCCGGCAGCTCTAAAGAAAAGCTCAAAACCGAGCTATGGATCATTGCAATAAGGCTCTCGTAATTTTCAGTTGTTTTTTGCAAGCTAAGTGTATTGTATTTAATAATCTCATCTTTAATGCTCCCCCTGTAGAAGACAACGGAGAATAAAATAAACGCTACCAATAGAGCGATAATGATGAGAAAGCTGACCAATAATCTAATAAATAATGAGGATGTCTTATCCTTGAGCCAGAATCCGGACAATATTTTCTGAGGGGACTTATTTTTTTTTGTCATATATCCTCACCTGCCCTAGATATTCTTCCAACAAAACATCATCATTGCATACTGAACTTTATTAAACCATGAATAGCAGCATGTTGATATCATCATATTTTTAACTGTTTCACTTCTTTTTAGATTGAGTCGATTTCAGTCGCGCAAAAACCTCCTTCACCTGAAAACAATCAGGATGAGGAGGTTGGATTCTGTGATAATCATATATGATGTTTACGAAAGTCTCCGGGTGTTACCCCCGTATGCTTCTTGAACGTTCTATTGAAATGACTAATATGATTGTAGCCCACACGAGCAGCGATCTCGGTCACGTTAAGATCCGTTCCCCCAAGCAGTTCCATAGATGCCTGAATCCGAATCGAGGATAAGAGCTCGATATACGACTTACCTTTCACCAGCTTGAGCATATTGCTGAAATACGAGGGGGCCATCAATGCTCTTGCAGCCATATCCTCTAAGTGAAGATCCTCATTGTACTGATTCTCCATATAGGTGATAGCTTCATAGAAGGCTTCCCGGTGTAGCGTCACCTTCTGGCGCTCATGCTGACTTTGCGTTTGGGAATCGCGTGAATATTGCCTACCGGTAATGACGAGAAGCTTCAACAGCTCAGCTTTAATCGCCAGCTTGTAGCCCTCCTCCTGTTCCTTCCATTCGGTGAGAATGACGTTCAGTAAGCTTTCGACCACGGACTGTATAGGTGGAGGAAGAGCCATTTTTGGCATGAGATCAGCTTCAGAAATAAGGGGTCTTAAATAGGCGAAATCAACAAATGTCTTCATTTGTGCAAGATCACGAAAGCTTTCATTCACTGCATGGGGCATAAAATCAACCTGAATCATAATGAAATCCATCGATTTACGGGGTCCCAACTGATGCTCTTGAAAGGGCGGGATTGAGAAAAGATCACCCTTCGTTAAAACATATTGCTGCCCCGCCGCCCAATGTAGACAGCTACCTGACATCATGTAGCACAACTGCAGATGCTCGTGAGCATGTAGAGACCGATTCATCGTAAGCGGCGTACGAACCTCGATTTTAAAAGGAAACTCGTCGTCGGGTAACTCTTTATAAGTATAAATCGGAAAATTAGACATCATGTCCTCCACTATATTCATACATACATCATAGTCTAATGCTCATGCTACATGGAATCGCGGAAATGTGCAAAAAAAACGCGGAAATGGGAAAGCGGCTTCAGAAATGCGATGCAATAATAATAGATAAGAAAAATAAGTTACCTACATTGAACCGGGAGGTAAGTGGCATGAAGCGACTAGCATTTAGCACGCTACCCTGCGAAGGCTGGTCTTTGGACGAGATGATTGCTATTGCAAAGGAATGCGGCTTTAGCGGAATAGAGCTGAGGGAAGGGGATACTTGGGGCATATCCACTAGGCTGACTGCAGAAGAGCGAAAAGCGGCCATTTGGAAATTTAAGGAAGCGGGCGTTCCGATTACCAACATTGGCTCTAGTGTGTGTTTTACAGGTAAAGAGGGGGATGTTGAGCAATTTGATAACCTTCAAAAGGTTGTCTTGCTTGCTCACGATTTGAAGGCTATCGGAGTACGGATTTTTCTGGGTTACTTCAATTCGCGAAGAGACAATCGAGTACCGGCTATTCCCTACGCTGAAATCGTGACCCGGATTCAACAGTCTTGCGATTATGCGGTGGAATATGGGGTGCAAATATGGATTGAAACACATAATGAATTTGCAACCGGTCGATCGCTGCGCAAGTTGATCGATGACGTGGACAGACACAATTGCGCGGTTATTTATGATATTATCCATCCGTTGGAAGAGGATGAGACGCCTGCAGAGACGATCGCATTACTCGGGTCTCAGTGCGTTCATGTACATGTCAAAGATGGCGTCCCTTTTGATGATCCGCTGGAATTGAGTTGGAAGTACACCAAGATCGGGGAGGGACGGGTGCCAATTGCCTCAATTGTCGAGTGCCTAGAGCAAGCAGGTTATTCCGGAAGCTATTCTTTAGAGTGGGAAACCAAATGGCGGAAGGAGCTGCAAGTTCCTGGCATGGAGCCGAACGTTATTTTTCCTCTTTATGTTGAATTGATGCATAAACTCTTGCAAACTATGAATTGAGGAATCCATTGTGAAAACTCTAATTACAATCGCTAACGCTGAACTACGTGATTTATTTTGGCAGGAGGCTACTAGGAACAAGCTTGCCAGCTTTTCCGAAATTGATTTTATTCCCTTGAATGAGGCATTCACTAGCGATGAACTATGTGAACGAATCGACGCTTATGATGCCTGCATCACTACATGGGGTTCACCTAAATTTACCTCTGAGGTGCTCGCGCGCGCGGAGAGATTGAAGTTTATCGGTCATGGAGCTGGCAGTGTAGCTTCAATTGTCAATGAGGATGTGTTTGATACTTCGATTACCGTTACATCGGCAAATAAAGTGCTCGCGCTCTCGACTGCTGAGTGTGCGTTCTCACTGATATTCGCTGGAGCGTGGGATTTCGCAGGATATAGTAGTCGGATTAAACAGGGGCAATGGAGTAACAACAGTCGCGATACAGTTCTTGGTGTAACGCGTAGAGTCATCGGTCTGGTCGGCTTCGGTGAAATCTCCAAGCATGTCATTCGGATGCTACAACCGTTTAACGTCAAGATTTTGCTGCAGTCTAGCTACTGTTCGCCTGAGGAAGCGGATACATTAGGCGTGGAGGTGTGCGAGCTAAATGAGCTATTCGAGCGCAGTGACATCGTCTCGTTGCACAATACGTGGACGCCGCGTACGCAAGGGATGATCGGCGCAGAACAGCTAAGGCGACTGCGCGACGGAGCGCTTTTCGTGAATACGGCGCGCGGACCTATCGTGAAGGAGCAAGCGTTGGTGAATGAGCTCCGCAAGGGACGTATTTTTGCTGCACTTGACGTTTATGACCAAGAACCGCTGCCTGCGGATCATAAGCTACTGGCGATGCCGAATGTATTATGTTTACCGCACATTGGCGGGTTTCACGGGCTATTAAAGCGAGAGCTCTGCGATTTCATTGTAGATGAGCTGCATCGCTATGTGAAAGGTGAAGATGTGCTTGGCAGAGTTACATTGGATCAATATCGCAGATTGACGCCGTGGTAAAGCTACGACGTTAGGAGTCGCATTTGGTAAAACCAGAGCAAGCTCTTGTTGTCACGCAAATACTAGAAGCGATTTATGAGTCTTCGAAGACGGGTAAAGCGATTTATTTCGAGTAGTCTCATCACACTTATGGGAAGAAGTGTCGCACTTATGAAAGAATTGTTGAGTTTTATATTGGAAAAAACGCGAAAGAATGCTCTCGCATTCGGGGACAGGCTGCCGAGCGCGACGGTGAACGGTAAATATCGCTTTACGGATGACGGATCATGGGTTGGTAGCTTCTGGAATGGACTTCTCTGGACATGTTATGAAACGACCGGCGATAAGTTCTACTCGTCTGCGGCGCAGTCGTCCCAGTACCGTCTCATACGACGATTGCACGATAATCCCAATACGCTAGACCACGATATTGGATTTCTATACTCGTTAGCATTCGTTATGGACTACAATTCAACGGGCAATCCGCTCGCTCGTCGGATTGCGCTTGAGGCTGCCGATCTTCTTTGCAGCCGATACAACGAAAGGGGACGGTACATTCAGGCATGGAATGTCTGGGAACCGGGCGAAGCTTTCAGCGAAATGAACAAGGGGAGAGTTATTGTAGACTGCATGTACAATCTGCCGCTCCTCTTCTGGGCGACCGAAGAGACGGGTGACAGCCGTTATCGCGATATCGCCGCTAATCATGCCTCGACTTGTTCAAGCACGATCGTAAGATCTGATCATACCATCTACCACACCTATTTGTTCGATCACGTGACCGGGATGCCTTTGCGTGGGCAGACCCACCAAGGTTATCACGATGAATCCTGCTGGAGCCGGGGACAAGCTTGGGCGCTTGGAGGATATGCGTATGCCTACCGATATACAGGTGACCGGTCATTTCTGGAACTGTCGAAGAAGCTGGCGAAGGTGTTTCTTGCCAATCTCGAAGAGGACGGTATTCCGATGTGGGACTTTTCGCTGGCCGATAAAAAGGGCGAACCGCGCGACAGCTCGGCTGCCGCCATCGCCGCATCGGGACTGCTGGAAATTGCTTCACATGAAGAAGGGACAGTACGCGAGTATTACAGGTCTGCAGCAGAGCGTCTGCTGATGTGCCTGTACGATCGATATTCCACCGTTCGGTTGCCGAATGAGGAAGGATTGCTGCTCCATGCCTGCGGCAATCGACCTACGGGAGAGGATGAGGATTGCTCGTTAATATACGGAGACTATTATTTTGCGGAGGCGGTAACCAGGCTATATTCAGTAACAGAATCTGGTGAGAGGGAGATTGTGTAAATGAATCTGGTTGATATTGATCATATGGAAGAAGAAGATTGGGAATTTTGGACGCCTCGTACAGAGGTTTCCCCAAGTTTCAATAGAGTAGAGTTAGATACGGGGAAGGGACTTCAAATAAAAGGCGCAGGGCATGAAGGGAGCTATGGTAGTTGGCATAGTAAGCTTATTAAAGTCGAAGAAAAACGTAAATACGAATTAAGCACAGAATATGAAATTAGGGACGTAGCTAATGAACAAGTAAGCATTTATGCGGTTGCAACATGGTTTGATGAGAAGGGAATCTTGCTTCAGCGAGACTATATCGATCAGCTTCATTTTCTTCATGATGGATGGCGTAGGCTTTGTAGAGAAATTGATTCACCTAGGCAGGCAGCGCTGTTGAGGCTTGAGCTTTCCTTCCGCTGGAGTGCTACTGGAACTGTGACCTGGCGAAATACATCGATAGAGGTATGCGGTAAGCCGGGTGAAAGAAATGTTCGCGTTGCAACCACTTATATAAAACCGACTAATGATTTGGATACTAACTTAGAATTAATGTTGGAGGTGTTGGACAAATCAGGAAGTCATCATCCAGATATCATCTGTTTGACTGAAACTTTCTATGAAGGCTCTGTTGAGTTGCCTCTTACAGATAAATGTCAGTCTATACCTGGTCTGCTAACGAATGAAATTGGGAAAAAAGCAGTAGCATATAATTGTTATGTTCTCTTTACTATGTATGAACGAGAGAAGGAGCACATTTATAATACAGCAGTCTTGATTGGACGAGATGGTGGCATTGTAGGAAAATATCGTAAAATGCATCTACCCTTATATGAAGCGGAGTCCGGAGTAATGCCAGGATCTGGCCATGGGATATTTGATACGGATTTTGGGCGTATTGGAGTCTTAATTTGTTATGATCAAGAGTTCCCTGAATCTTCTAGGATTCTCGCGTTATTAGGAGCAGAAGTCATATTTATTCCGACTATCGGCGAGGAAATGCTCCAAACTAGAGCACGAGCGAGGGATAATGGATTGCATGTTGTTGTTTCAGGCTGTGATGGTCCCGTATCCAGTCGAATCATTGATCCGATGGGCGACATAGTTGGTCATGTCATTGACGAAGAAACAGGCGTGTACTCCGCGGATATCAGATTGGATGAGCAAAGGTATACCTTTTGGCTTTCTGTTGGAGCAGGCAAAGGAGAATCGAGAAGCCTATTCAAGAAGGAACGCAGAACGGATGAGTATAGTGCATTATTATTAACGAATTTATAAACTCTAGGCAAGCTTCGATTCTGACTTTATCTGAGAAGAACCAACAATCTGTGCCATAAAATGCACGATTGTTGGATTTTTTTAGCTTTTTTGCGAAATACCAACTTTAGTTGGGTACTATTTTCATAGGAAGGTGTTATATTAGTTAAATAATTAACATTATCTGGGGGAATTTACGTGAAACGAAAGACGATTATTATACAAACAGGAACTCTACTCCTAGGAATCATAGGGGGAGTGGCTATTATGCAGAATGATGATGCCTACTCCTCCGTTCAGTCCGCTCTGGGGCAAGGGACCCGTAACACAGTTGGAGTTAATGGACAAAATCTTCAATCAATGGATATAGAAACCGCACTAATGATGGTCCAGAGCGAAAGAACAAAGTTGCTCGACGCCCAGTTGAAAAGTCAAATAGAGTCCGTTCAGAACCGTAATACCGTCATAATGGACTTAAATGCTACGTTAAGTAAGATGCAACAATTACTGGCCATGTTCCCAAGTCAAGCTGCCTCAAGTACCAAGCTTCCAGGTTCGGCAAATGGAGTAGCTAATGAAATAAAACTATTATTGGAAAAGTCGAAAGTAACCTTAGTATATAGCACGAAAGGCGAAGTAGAGGATGCGATGCAGAAACTGAAGTCGATGATAGACGCCCAATCCAATTCACAACAGATGGACATGCTACGCCTTCAATCGATGAGTAACAAACGTAATGAAGCCTTTGACGTTATGACTAACTTTATTAAAAAAATGCAAGAATCTCGAAGCAGTATTATAGGTAATATGCGATAATAGTTTCAGTAACTATAACCCATCCTCAAGATGGGTTATTTTTAATAGGTGAATAATATCAGACTTAAAAATATTAAGATTAATGGAGACGAAATAGAGTGACGAGGACAATAGTAGAATACCTTCACTCACAGCCACTATTACATGGAGTGCCAACGGGTGAACTCGAAGCTGTAGCTCATTTAATGGAATCTGTTAGATTCCAACCGGGTGAGATTATTATGAAGGAAGGTTCTGTCGGACAGGACTGTTTCTTCATCGTGGAAGGGACAGTCCAAGTCTATACGCGTAACCTGATTGGTAGAACCGTTCTGCTCGCAGAGCTTGGGCCTGGCAGCATCATTGGCGAAATTGCTTTGCTCATGAATGAGCGGAGAAACGCAAACATACGCGTATCCACTGAAGTTGCAGCTATTCGTCTGACGCGTGATGTGTACGAGGTGTTAGCTAAGGCTAGCCCGTTGTTTCATGAGAGCCTGAAGGTATCTGCCGAAATTCGCTATGTCCATGCTTTATTGCGTAAAGCTTCTATTTGGTCATCAATTCCGGATTCCGAGCTACGCGGATTGGCCGAAATTACAATTCGCAGACAGGTCAAATGTGGGGATGTCGTTATTCGCGAGGGAGAGAATGCGGAACAATTATATATGATCACCTCTGGACGTTTCGAGATCCGTTCAAAGGGGAAGCGCAAAGCATGGCTTGGACCGGGGGATTGTATCGGCGAGATCTCCTTGCTAGGGAATATCAAACCGACGAATAGCGTAATCGCGTTGGAAGATAGTGAGGTTCTACTTATTCAGAAGGCGGAGTTTACATACGTCTTGCTGCAATATCCCCCTGTATTGAAGCAATTTAATGAGCTATTTCGGATTCGCAGACCGGACCTTTCACTAAGTGAACCCTTCGCATCCGCGATCGCTAGTGCAGATAGCCCAGCACAAACATCACAAACATCACAAACATCACAAACATCACAAACATCACAAGCAGATCAAGCAACACAAGCAGTTCAAGGTACTTCGAAGGGTTCTTCTCAAGACGACCTGTTCCAAGGACGCTGGGTAGAAGTCTTGCTGGGGCTCGGTTGCTTGTTCGTTGTGTGTTCTTTGCTAGCCATTTTTCTTAAACAACCCGTCTGGAACTATGCAGCTTTGCTAACAGGAGCTTTTGTAGGACCAGTTTCCTTCGTTGCATTTCTGCGGAATTCACAGCAGCTCGGCTTCCGTCCTTCCAGGCTGCTGCTCGTATTTGTTACTACAGCCATGGTTGCGATACCCGTAGCCTGGATTCTTGAAAGAACATGGCTCTTTCAGTCCGGTGGAGATGCTTCTTCGTTTGCTAGTATTCGAATTCCTTTGGCTGTTGCGGTCATTGAAGAGTTAGCGAAGCTCCTGATCTGTGCCTGGATACTATGGGCTAAGCGGTTGCGTTTTCTGATGGATGCTGTTGTCTTCGGAGCAGCGGCTGGAATGGGCTTCGCCGCAGTGGAAACTGTCATCTACGGTTGGGCGCAATTAACTGATCATTCGACAGGTAGTATGCTGGCTGTATTATGGGTTCGAGCGCTCTTATCCCCATTTGGTCATGGCACTTGGACTGCAATTGCTGCATCTGGGCTTTGGTTTGCTTGGCGAAGCTCTGGGAAGTTTAAGCCGCTGGCGCTCAGTCTACTGGTACTAGCCATCACGCTTCACACCATTTGGAACTTTCAAGTGACGGACGGGCTGTCGCATATGCTAATCATGCTTTCCGTTGGGGCGCTTGGCTTGTTACTGCTTTATTTGCTGATCCGTCGAGGTAGACGTGAGGAGCAACAGGCTCTAAGTCGCATCAATCCTGCTTTGGACGATCTATCCATAGCGATTCCATTGGAGGACTTCGATAAGAGTGAAGAGAAATCTACTCAAGCGATGCTCCTATGTGAAGCATGCGGAACTCAGTCGCCTCAGTATGCTCGTTATTGCGCACGTTGCGGTCAATCGCTTAGATTGAAGACGAAATGAGATCGTTAGAGATTTAAGCTGGGAGAATAGGAGATGAGCAGCATGCAGCTATTAAAAGGTCAGAAGGTTGATGTTACTAAGGGGAGAAGCTTAACCCACCTTAGCCTACAATTCGGATGGTCAACGGCTAAGAAAGATATGAGCATTGATGCTGCTGCTTTTCTATTATCGGATCAGAATTGCTGTGTGAGAGATGAGGATTTTGTGTTCTATGGTAATCCTCTTGGGAGTCAAGGAGCTGTTGCGCACTCGGTAGTCCATTCGGTAGAGGGTGACAGGGAAGCTATTCATATTTCCTTTTCCAAGCTTCCAGAGAGTGTTTATAAAATCGCATTTACTGTAACCATTCATGAAGGTGAGATACGTGGCCAATATATGGAGGATGTGTCTCACTTATATTTGCGACTTGTGAATGCCGACAGTGGCGAAGAGCTATTTCGATATGAATATGGAGCAGATTTGTCGAAGGAAACAGCAATTGTAGTCGGTGAACTATACAGGCACAACGGGGAGTGGAAGTTCAATGCCATTGGTAGTGGCTTTTATGGTGGACTCGCGGCACTGTGTGCCAATTATGGACTACAGGTCGATGAAGAAGAGGCGAATACGGAAATAGCTGTAACAGCGGAGAAGACGACTTTACCAACCATCGAATTACGTAAGAAGCTTGTACAGTTCACTTTGGAAAAGAAAAAAATATCCAAAATAGTCGCAAGAGTGGGTATTGTGCTAGACATCTCCGGATCCATGCAAGCCTTGTATAAGAACGGAACTGTTCAAGAGGTTGTAGAGCGAATTCTTGCTGTTGCTTGTCAATTCGATGATAATGCTGCCCTGGATGTATGGGTTTACGATAACGAGTTTAGTAGATTGCCTATCGTTACGGAGAAGGATTTCGGTAATTATGTGGTAGATCAAATCATGAACAATCATGCAATACATAAGTTCGGGCGCAATAACGAACCACAGGTCATGGAGGATGTTATTCGCAAGTATACAGGTGAAGAGGATGACCCAACTCCTGTCTTTATTATTTTTATTAATGATGGTGGTGTGTTGAAGTCAACTAAGAAAATCATCACGGAAGCTGCAATTCTGCCGATCTTCTGGCAATTCGTAGGCATTGGACAGTCAGATTTCGAGGTGCTGAAGCGGTTGGACGAGATGGAAGGCCGAATCGTAGATAATGCCAATTTTATTCATATCGACGATATTAGTAAGGTTTCTGATGAATGGCTGTATGATCAGCTGTTGAATGAGTTTCCGCTATGGATTAAAGAAGCCACGGTTAAGCGCATTATTCGGAAGTAAAATGAGCGTGAGAAATGAGGGGGCTGTCCCATAAGGGATATTCCAAATCTGCCTCCAAAACGTGAATCCGAAATCAAAGGCGATCCACTCATGTTGACTACTGACATGAATGGATCGCCTTTTTATTATCTGACAAACAATACTATGGTCAGGCGAGTCATCAATAAAGTTTATTTCAATGCGCCTTCCGTTAAACCGGCAACGATGTATCGATGAAAGAAAATGTACAACACGATTATCGGGATCGTAATGATAGCAAGAGCTGAGAATAGTAGCTTGTAGTCGGTCATATATCGGCTAGAGAACGCTAGCAGTCCGACGGGAATCGTCTTCAAATCATCATTCTGGATATAGAGCATAGCGAGCAGCAATTCATTCCAGGTATTGAGGGAAGAGAAAATTCCAACGGTTGCCATACTTGGGATGAGCAATGGAAGGATGATTTTCGAGAATAATACAGGATCACTGCAGCCGTCTATCTTAGCCGCCTCCATGAGCTCTTTAGGTACTGAATCGAGATACGCTTTCAGCAAAAAGATTGCAAGAGGTAGACCGATTCCGATATAAGGAAGGATTAACCCCATATAGCTGTCTTTGAGGTTAAGCTTTTCGAAAATATAGCTTTGTGCAATAAAAAAAGATTGCAACGGCATAAACAAACCGAACACGAACATGAGCATGAGTGCATTGCTGCCTCTGAATTTCAGTTTACTGAAAGCGAAGGCTGCCAGACTAGCGAAGAGTAATATGCCTACAATAGTAACAGATGTGACGATGACGCTATTTTTAGCATAGGTGCTCATGTTGCCTACATTCCACGCATCTACCCAGTTTTGCAAATCGATTGTTTTTGGTAAGGCGAACGGTGTTGTAAAGATCTCCCGATTCGTTCGGAAGGAGGATAGGATCAACCAGATCATAGGGTAGAAAAATATGCAGGACAGGAAAACCATAATGACATAATACAGGATTTTTGAAGGCAATTGCTTCCCTGTTTGTACACGATCGTTGTTGCTATCCTTTATGGTCCAAGCTGCAGTCGCCATAGACAGCACCTCTTTCTTTCGAATGCGATAATGACTTGCCTCAAGCGTTAATAATTAGTATTCCAACGTGTTGTCTTTACGCTGAAGCTTTCCTGCCAACAAGCCGATAATGGCAATGACTAACGTCATAATGACAGCTAATGCAGAACCGTAGCCGATGCTCATATTATTGAAAACGACTTTAACAAGATAAGTGGTTACGATTTCTGTGGAGTTATACGGCCCCCCATTCGTCATGACATAGAACAGATCGAACGCTTGAAACCCAGTCAAGACACATAACATAATCCCGGTATCGACTAAGCTTCGGATCATTGGAAATTTAATTTTGGTGAAGATGGTCCATTCACTAGCTCCATCCAAATAAGCGGATTCGTATACATCCTTCGGAATACGTTGAATACCGGAATAGAATATTGTCATGTAGAAGCCAGCGTAAACCCAGCCTGATACTAGACAAATGGCTATTAGTGCAGTGTCCGGGTTTCCTAGCCAAACGCGTGTCCAGCTTTCCAGACCAATGCCTGTCAGAACTGAATTGAGCATACCGAAGTCGGAGTTATATACAAATTTCCATAAGTAGGAAACGACAATCATCGGGAGCATGACTGGAGTGAAGAAAGCAATACGGAACAAGCTGCTTCCCTTGCGCCCCATTGTAATTAATCCGGCAAGACAAAGTCCGACGAGCACCTCTAGAAAGACGGTTGCAATAATGTAAATGAGAATGTGCCAATAAGAATTCCAATAGACGTGATCGTGAAAAGCTCTTGCATAGTTATCAAACCCAATGAAGGTCATTGCGCCGAAACCATTCCAGTCATAGAAGCTAAATGCAAAGGTCATGACAATGGGAATGAGAATCGTAAAGGCGAACAAGAGGACGGCGGGAGCAACGAATAGATAGGCTGATTTTGATTTATGGGACATCTTCCCACCTCCATCGTACATGTCATAATGAAGACCGGCGATAACCGATTCATGCGCCGGTCTTTAGTATGGAAAACTGCTATTTTTTAAGTGGTGCAATTGAATTATCTAGCTCTGCTAATGCTGCTCCCGGTGTTCTCGCTCCACTCAACACTTGAGAGGTAGCTAGGTATAACGCATTTGCAATTTCGATGTTATAGCCCATATCTGGAGGAGAAACAACACCTGATGCCCCTTGTAACAAGTCGTTCATGCTGGATGAGAGAGGGTTCATGGCTGCTTTGTCAATACCATCCTTGGTGATGGGAACTGCGCCTGCCTCAGAAAGCTTCTTGGACGATTCAGCAGAACTGTAGAGCTTCATGAAATCAATGGCTTCATCGATCAACTTGGAGTTTTTGTTGACGACCATTCCTGTAAGAACGCCAATTACACTGTCTTGATTACCCTTACCATCAGGCATGGCCGGAGTGTTAAAGTAGCCCATTTCAAATTCAGGCGCTTCTTCTTCTGCAGTTGGAACGAGCCAGCTACCAATCGGATGCATAGCTGCTTTGCCATTGAAGAACAACATATCCGCTTCATTATCAGCAATTGCGTTGATGCTATCATTGATATAACCGCTGTCCCATAATGTCTTCACATAGTTGTATGCGTTAACAAAATCCGGAGAATTGAATGGCTGTTTCATTTGCATAGCGTCATCGAATGCTTGTTCGCCGACAACGCGTGTAATCAGATGACCAATCCAGTTCCCGGCAGGCCACATTTCTTTATTACCAACGACAATCGGGGTAATATTAGCAGCTTTAACTTTCTCACTAACATCAAGGAACTGTTCCCATGTTGTTGGGGGCTCTAGACCGAGAGTATTGAAAATTTGTTTATTATAGTAGATAACGTTCGTGACATCACCCGCAGTGGGGATCATATAAGTCTTGCCATCGAATTTCATACCGTTAAAACTGCCCTCTTCGAATTGGTCACCTAGACCGGAGGTTTTCAATTTCTCAGAAATGTCAGCAGCATAGCCGTCCTGAATTCGGTTGTTTAAGCGAACTCCAGCCCATTCAAAATAGAGATCGGGTGCATTTTTACCGCTGAGAAGATTAGGGAGTCCTATGTATTTATAAGTGTCATCTTTTTGATAGGTGAATTCGACTTTGATGTCTTTATGCTGACTTTCAAATTGTTTAGCAATATCCTCCCATACCTTGATTAAACCCTCACCTGGAGAACCCATGGCAATACGTAATGTCGTTTGCTCGCTCTTGCTGGAACCTGAACACCCGGCAAGCCCTGTAGCCAATACAACAGCCATACTTCCCATAATCCACTTTGTTTTCAACTTAATCGCTCCTTTATCTTTGATGCTTTTTATTTGTTGAAGCTGTATTCCTCGGTAGTTGCGCAATTGTCACCTATTTGGATGACAATTGTTTATTTGTAGTAACAATATAGCTTGATTGTATTAATGATACCTACCTGTTGTCAATGAATTTATTAAAAAAGAAATAATTATTTAACGGATATTGTAAAGTTTCTGTGCAAATATATATACGAAAACCCATATTCTCCTAATAAAAGCGGGATAATAGGTATTGCTATTTTCGTTGTATACAATGAATGAATTTGCAGATTTCGAAGATCAAAGGGTCATATTTTTCTGGAATTGTTACTATCAAATATAGTTATTGACAATTTGTCATTATTAAAAATACAATGATATTGAAATGTTACTACAACTTTGCGTAATATGCAGAGGGTGAAGGATGAGTGGGGTATTACATTTTTGCACTGCAATCGCTTACACTCGCACCTCTCATTTATGCGGAAAGTGGCATGATCAACAAAGGAGGATGACACATGAATTTCAAGTGGAAGCAGGGATTAGCAGCTATTGCCATAACGTCTGCATTGTCATTTGCGTTTGCATCTGTATCCGGCGCTGCGGAAATTAAGGAAAAGATTCCTAGCTGGGCTTCATCGGAAATTGCGGAATGGAAAGACTTGGGGTTATTGAAAGGGGATCAGCAAGGAAATATCTTGCCTGATAACAGTGTCAAAAAGGCCGAATTCCTCGCGTTTGTCAATCGGGTGTTTAACTATTCAGAGCAAAGCGGTACTAGCTTCAAGGATGTCCCTCAGACCGCATGGTATGCGACTGAAATCAGTAAAGCCTTTGCTGCGGGTGCTATTATCGGAGGTAGCGACGGAGAGATGAGTCCGTTGAAGATTGTAACGAGAGAAGAGGCCGCTGTCATTTTGAGTAGGGTGTTCCAAGTTCCGACTGCGAGCAGCAATACTTCCCTCTTTAAAGATGATTCAGAAATTGCAAGCTGGTCGAAAGATGCTGTCTACGCATTAAAAGCTAGCGGATATATTGCGGGCACACCTGATGGTTCCTTCCAGCCGAAAAAAGCGCTAACGCGTGCTGAAGCGGTAAAGATGATTAATAATGCAATGGGTATTCTTCTTGCCGATGGAAAAGATCATGCTAATCTGTCTGGTCAAAACCTAGTTGTAAATGCAGCCGGCGGTAAACTATCGAACATTAACTTGACTGGGAATTTATATATTACGCCGGGAGTCGGCGAAGGTGATCTGACGATTGAGGACTCAAAAGTTGGTGGAGCCATCTACGTCAATGGCGGTGGAGTGAACAGTATTACGTTAATTAACACACAGGCAGCGGGAGTTGTGGTCAATAAGAAATCATCGCCCGTTCGAATCGTATTTATTGGAACGAATCAAGTGCCTGAGGTAATTTTGGAATCAAGCGCGATATTGGTTAATCAAATGCCGACTGAAATCAATAACGTTATCATTGATTCTGAACTTATCGGAGAATTCGTGTTTAACGGGAAGTACGGAACAATTACCGTTTCTAAAACGGCAAGTGGCAGTACGATTACAATCGCGCCACAAGCATCCGTCATGACTTTAATAGCGAATAGCGGCGTTAATGTGCATGGGGCAGAAGCTATTCTAAGAGCGATTATTAATGCGATGGGCGTTGATCTGGATAAAGCGCCAAAGGCAGTAGATCAGAAAGCTGATGAAGTCATTATCAACGGTAAAGCGGTTAAAAAAGGTAAAGAAGATGGAGCCGCAGGGAATTCAGGTGGTGGAACGACCACGACGCCTCCGACGAAGCCAGTTGATCCAACGAAGCCGGTTGATCCAGTTGATCCAACGAAGCCGGTTGATCCAGTTGATCCAACGAAGCCGGTTGATCCAGTTGATCCAACGAAGCCAGTTGATCCAGTTGATCCAACGAAGCCAGTTGATCCGAAAAAGCTGTACACGTATGAGGAAGCTTCGTCATTATTGTCATCGAGCGGAGCAGAAGGGTTAGTTAAGCAATACATTGCTTTCCTTTTGGATTCGACTTATAAACCGTCAATTGCTAATCCAGCCATTACGATGCCGAATTTAACGAATGCGATCACTTTCGTTAATGCGGAGTATGCGGTGAAGCCTTCAATCTTTGCTTCATTAAGAGGTATAAATACGTCTGTATTGAATGAGGCTCGTACGCAATTGTGGATCGGTACCGATAACGGTGTGACGAAGATCAATCTGATTGACAATACGATGACAGCCTACACATTGGAAAGCAAGGATTTGCTAGATAATCGTGTGCTGCTATTGATTGCTGATGGAAGCAAAGGTGTATTTGCAATAACCGAAACAGGCGTAGCGCATATTTACGAATAAGGAAAGGGGATCTATCAATGTCCATCATGATAAAAAACAAGAAGTTCATTACTTGTGCACTCGCTTCAACAGTATTGTTCGCATCGCCCGCTCTTCCGACCTATGCGGCGAAGTCGCCCTCCGCGAGCTACTCTTCTGTTCAACTTGAAGCTGTTCAGATGAAGGAAGTCACCTATTATAAAGCGGGTTCAGTCTCCATTCCAAATACAATTGTATGGGTAACGGACAAGGATGCGTTAACGTTCCTTCCAATGAATACAATTGGTGACGTCACAAGTGTTGTGAAAGACGCAGAAGGGGTTTATTGGATTGGTACGTTGAATGGTCTTCAACGTATTAATTTCAGTGAGAAGGATCCGAAGGATATTGTGCAATATATGGCAGGACCGCGTTATCTGTATGGGGGTGACGATGCAGTTACCGGACTTGCAAGCGATGGAGCAGGTGGTATTTGGGTAAAAACAAACAGTGGAGTGACGCATATTGCGATGCCAAATCGGACGCTGTATGAGAAGTCCTTTACGTATGAAAAGCTAATTAGTCCTGTTCATGATCGTCGGGGAATGGTGACGGGAACTGATTTTACCTTCACGGAGTTGAATGGTGCTAGTGGAGCTATTGATTACAACTCGCCAACAGGAATCTTTTCCGCAACACCAAAGACGGATGACAACGACGGTTTATGGACATCTATGTATGCATTAGGTGAAATCTTTAGATATAAAACGTTACAGGAACAATATGGTCCTACTCCCTCGGCACCGCAGCAGAATGAAATTGCAAGTGCTAAGGCAGCGGCATTGAGAGCTTCGAAGGCAGTACTGTTTCTGGAATATGTGTCTGGACGAGGCAATGGATTTCCGGCGCGTTCCTACATGCTGACTAGTGAAGCGCATGCAGCTACGATTAGCAATACCGTGTATGGTTATCAGAGCCAAAACGGGTTCTGGTTCCAGCATTTCGTAAGCGACGATGCAGTAAATCCTAATGGTATTATCCCAAGCATGAAACGTACAGACGGTGTACAGCCGATCGGTTATGCGATGGTAAGAGTTACGAAGGATGCGGCCTCTAAGAAGGGGGATATGCTCTTTCCGAACGGTGGCACGGACGTAATGAATTACAATGGTTTTGGCCTTAGTCAGGATGCGATTGATGAACTCAACTTGACCAGACCTAATGGACAGAAGCTCGGTACAGATATTAAGACAAAGATCGGAACGGTGAACGGTTCTCCGGTGTACCAGGTGCTTCCGGTTATAACGGCGGCGACTAATAACGCTGATGCCAAGGAAGATAAGACGACTAATGCAACTAACAAGCCACTGTTCCAATTGACAGTGCCCGTTTATGAGCAAATTCCAAGCTTCTTCAATGATTTGTTCCCTTCTTCAGTCATTGTGAACGGAAAGATTGATATGAATCAGATTGTTTATAAAGCAGACACGTCTTCAGATGAAGTTATTGGACATTATGCACTCTTATATGCGGCATACCAATACTTGATTGGTGACACAACAGATCCTGAGCTTCTTCAGCTTAAAGGTTATGTTGAAGAATCCACACAACGGATGACGGAATTGATATTGAAAGACGATCACTACTACATTGAAGATGCAACAGGTAAGTCGACACAATGGTCTAGATGGTTCTCGAAATATTTCAACGACAGCTTATCGGTTATGGAACAACAAGTGCAATGGCAATCCAAAGTCGGTGTGAATGAAGACGGAGACGATGCTTTGTCTTATGGCTATGAGGACGCATCGCTTAATGCACTGGAAGTTATGGCTGTTCTGAAAACAGCTAATCTCGTTACGGCATCTCGTTTCCCTGCAGATGCTGCCAAATATCAAATGGCATATGAAATGGCGTTTGATAGCGATTACAGCAAGGCGGATACGTATGTGAACGGTAAGGGCTATATCAATATGGCTAAGGAATATATTGAACGCAGATTGATTCGTCAAGCGACGAATGCGTATAACAACAATGACAATGAAGTTGTGACAAGAGACAATGTTTCTTATGGCAACTCTTCACCGGAAAACTCGAATGCCAATGCGACGATTCACAAAGACTGGACGCAGTACATCAACTATTCAGACGAAAGTCTGGGATGGTTCGCATCGTTTGTTCTGATCACGTCGGAGAACGATCCGATTAGACACGATCAAATTGTTGAAGCGTACGATCAATTTTACGAGAACGAAGCGCGTGAAGAAAATCCTTTCTACACGTTCTTATATCAATTAGCTCATCCGAATAAGACAGATGTCGATTTACAGGCGGCAGTTCGTTATTTGTACCGTTTGCCGGAATATCAAATCTATTTTCCGATTCAGCACTATCGTCAAGATGTTTTGTATATCGAGCCTGGCGATCGAGATAAGCTAAGAATACAGACCAACTATGTTCTTGCAACCGATGAACGTCGTTCGATGAAGAACAACGGAAACCCGTTCTCTATCGATAATCAAGTAACAGGTGTAGATCCGAATTACAATTATAACAGAGGTACGATGGAAGTCGGATCGGTATTCACGTTACCGTATTGGATGGGGCGTTATTTCGAAATTATTAAGGAATAATAATGGCAGAGGGGCTTGATCTTCTCCTCCTGTCCGAATGAATGACAAAAAAGAAGATCGCCTGTTATGGCGATCTTCTTTTTTGATCTCTCTTTTGAATCGGAAAAGGCGTAGTTGATACTCTCGCGATGCTCTAGAAAAATCTCTCTATCGTGTAATTGGAAAAATCGCCGCGAAATACACCGAAGCTGTATTCCAAAGGTAGATTGTCAGAAAGATAAGTAAAGGTCTTGACCTGTAAGCAAGGTGAGCCTTCCTTAATCCCAAGGAGCTTTTTTGCGACTTTGTCCGCAAGAATGGGTTTAAGTTGTTCAACGGAACGATGAGCTTTAAGCTGATATTTTGTTTCGAGAAATTCAAATAGTGAACCGTCGTTGTAATCATTCACTAGACCGGGTGCCAGATTCCATGAAATATAGGTTCTCTCGTATATTAGCGGTTCTCCATCCGCATATCGAACTCGTAACAATTGATTAATTGGAGAGTTAAGAGGGACTTGTAAAAACTCGTTCAAGGGTGCCTCGGCAGGAATAACCTTCGCCTCGATAATTTTACTCGTCGGTTCTTTGCCTTGCATCATGATATCTTCGGAAAAGCTTCTTGTCTGGATAAGGTGAAGCTCTTTGCGCTTAACGAATGTGCCTTTACCTTGAATACGTTCGAGTATGCCTTGCATTTCAAGCTCGCTGAGTGCGAGTCGTATCGTTGTTCGGCTTGCGGAATATAAGTTGCACAGGTCGGCTTCTGTCGGCAATCTTTCACCAACGGTATACGTACCGGATTGAATTTGTTTAAGTAGCTGCTCTTTAATATTAAAGTATAAGGAGTTTCCTGTTCTCTTTGTCATTACAAATTTCCTCCGTTTTCAATGTGAATCTATTATATCACATATATTATTTGGCTTAAAACGATTAAAAGGTAGTGACAAATAAAAAAATTGAAATCTAAATTGTGGGATTAATCATTACCTTTAACAGTGGCCAAAAAGGAGATGAATTCGATCTCCGACCTGTAACTATGAAAGGAGTATCCTTAAATTATAAATTAAGTCCAGCTCATTGGGAATCCATTTCTAATTACTTGATAAAATAGTTAGAGTTTTACAATGGTACAATTTTTGTTTTACATTTGTAGTAATGAATATTATAATCAACGTATTGGTAATAACAAATATTGAGAATTGATATTGGAATACGACAACCTACTGTGATCGACTTGAAGGGAGTTAGCTCATGAGATATTTTGCGGGAGTGGATGGGGGAGGCAGTAAAACATTTTCACTTGTTGTTGACGAAGAGGGAAATGTGCTCGGATCCGGTTTGTCGCAATGCGGTAATCATCAGATTATCGGTGCGGAAGCAGCGGTAGCCAACATGCGTGACTCGTTGCATACAGCACTTCAGCAAGCAGGATTAAAGGAGGAGCAATTGAGTTTTGTTCAATTCGGTCTTGCTGGTGCAGACAGACCTTTCGATATGAAGAGGCTTTATCCGGAAGTTTCGCGACAGATGAACTTGCAGCAAGTGGATATCGTATGCGATACGATGGAGGGCTTGCGTGTAGGTAGTTCATCCAATACGGGAGTCGTACTTGTTTGCGGTAGCAATACGAATGCGGCTGGAAGAAACGAAGAGGGTCTAACCTTGCAGGTTGGTGGATTTAATGATTTGTTTGGCGATCGAGCAGGTGGCTATCATCTCGCTTTTCAAGCTTTCAGTAGATCAATCCGTTGTTGGGATGGCCGGGAGCCGAGTAGCTTACTCGTTGCGAGAATACCTTCAGCACTTGGCTTTGATAGCATGGAAGCGATGATTGAACGCTGTCTAGATGACGAAATTACCGAAGCTCCGCTGCAGCTGTCTTACGTTGTGCATGAGGCGGCTCAAGAAGGCGATTGGTTATCAATAGAGCTACTTACCAACATGGGCCGAGAGCTTGGACTGGCCGCGGCAGCAGTTATTCGAAATCTGGGTGGCTTTAGCTGTCAGTCTGTTCCGGTTGTATTGACAGGAAGTATTCTGCAATCCGGAAGGAGCACAGCTCTGCTTGAAGCATTGAAGAAGGAAGTTGCGGCGGTCCATGCTTCATGTACATTTGTGATTCCAAGTCTTGTTCCCGTATTCGGGTCCGTTATGCTCGCTATGGATCATCTGGGAATTACCGTTACAGAAGAAATTAGAGAAAAATTTACGAACTTTGGAGGATAAAGAAATGCAAAAAGATAGATTGAAAATTGCGGTCATCGGTGGAGGTTCTTCCTATACGCCAGAGTTAATCGATGGATTGATTCGTTATTATGATCAATTTCCTGTGACAGAGCTGATCTTAGTCGATATTGAGCAAGGTGCGGATAAGTTAAGAATTATCGGAGATTTGGCGCAACGAATGATTACTGCCAGTGGCAAGCCGATCAAGCTTCATACGACTATGGATCGTCGTGAAGCGATTAGAGGGGCAGATTTTGTTACCACTCAAATTCGTGTAGGCATGCTGGATGCGCGTTCGCGTGATGAAAAGATACCTTTATCATATGGTTTGATTGGACAAGAAACGACTGGCGCAGGTGGATTTGCCAAAGCGCTTCGGACGATTCCGGTCATTCTAGACATTTGCCGTGAAATCGAGGAGCTGGCGCCAGATGCATTCTTAATTAACTTTACAAATCCGGCAGGCTTGGTGACGGAGGCAGTCAACAAGCACACCAAGGTGAAATCCGTTGGCTTGTGCAATTTACCAATCGATACCAAAATGCAAATCGCGGAGCTCTATGACGTTAATCAAGAGGATCTGTTCATCGAAATGGTCGGGATTAACCATCTTAACTGGACAACGAAGGTTGTCATTGATGGGAAAGATCAAACAGAGGACTTTCTTAAAAAAATCGCAGGAGCAAGTGGGTTTTCGATGAAAAACATCCCTGACTTGGAATGGGATTCGCAATTTATATCATCCGTCGGAGCATTGCCGTGTGCTTATCATCGCTACTACTACATGAAGGATGAAATGTTCCGCGAGATGAACTCTAAATTCCAGGAAACAGGAAAAACGAGAGCGGATGATGTAAAGGAAGTAGAGGCGGAGCTGTTCGAGCTTTACAAAAAGCCTGAGCTCGTGTCTAAGCCTCCCCAACTTGAAAAGCGTGGAGGCGCCTATTACTCTGAAGCTGCTGTACAATTGATGAAATCGATCTACAACGATAGCGGAGATATTCAAGTTGTGAACGTTCGCAATGGAGGGATTATCTCATGCCTGCCAGATGAGGTATCTATTGAAGTTAACTGTGTCATTAAATCGGATGGACCACATCCGATCTCGCTAAGTAAAGCTCTGCCGCCTCAAATTAGAGGACTGCTGCAAATTGTAAAAGCTTATGAAGAATTAACCGTACAAGCTGCTGTATTCGGTGATTACAATGCAGCTCTGCAGGCGCTCACAATCCATCCACTCATTGGAGATGAGCAGCTCGCCAAATCGTTACTAAGTGAAATTCTTGTGCAGAACGAAGCTTATCTACCTCAATTCAAAAATGCTTAAACAGCCGGGACTCTATACAAAGGAAGGACCACAACCACGTCAATTGAGACGTGGTTGTTTGCTGAGCAAACGTTCCAACCATGTGGAGTGAGAATAGAATTCAGCCACTCGCAATCCATCCCTGTCACGAGAATGTAAGAAGTGGGGAGTATAATTCAGACTGTAGTTACAATTTGCAGGATGGAGTGGATCACGATGAGTATATTGCGAACAGTTGATCTTAGAAAGCTATACGGCAAGGAGCCCAATCAGGTTAAGGCGCTGGATGGCGTTAATATAGAGATTAATGAGGGTGAGTTTGCAGCTATCGTAGGTACTTCGGGGAGTGGGAAATCCACGTTGTTGCACATGCTAGGCGGTCTAGATCGCGCGACTAGTGGACAGGTTGTCGTAGATGGGAAGTCTATATTCGATATGAATGACGATGAGTTAACGGTATTCAGACGGAGGAAAATCGGGTTTGTTTTTCAACATTACAACCTCGTTCCCATTCTGAATGTATATGAGAATATTGTGCTACCGATTGAGCTGGACGGAAATACAGTCGATAAAACGTATGTGGAGCATATTGTGAAAACGTTAGGTTTGACAGAGAAGCTGGATAGCTTGCCAAGTCACTTGTCCGGTGGGCAGCAACAAAGGGTGGCTATTGCTAGGGCGCTTGCCACGAAACCCTCCATTATTCTCGCGGACGAGCCTACGGGTAACTTGGATAGTCGGACAAGTCAGGAAGTCATTGGGCTACTCAAAGTAACGAGCAAGCAATTCAATCAGACGATGGTGATTATTACACATAGCGAAGAAATTGCTCAACTTGCCGATACGATCATCCGCATTGGTGATGGTAAGGTTGTTGGGGGGAAACAGCCATGATGTTTCCTAATTCGAATAAAGGCATCATTAAGAAAATGATTCGAAGTAGCTTGAAGGCAAACCGAACAAGGAACCGTTATGTTATTTTGGCTGTCATTTTAACGACTTGGCTGCTAACGTCGGTTTTCACTCTTGGGATGAGCTTTATGAAAACCTACGAGATGCAACAGGTAAGAATGATCGGTACGACAGCGGATGCAGCACTATTCAATCCATCACAGGAACAGATTACACGGTTGAAACAGCTACCGTATGTGAGCGATGTAGGACTCGATACACAAGTCGCGCAGGTAATCCCAACGCAAGAGATGGGTGATCTAGAAGTTACTATGCACTCATACGATGAGTCTGAATGGGACAATATGAGGGCGCCTCTCTTAGGCAACAAGATCAATGCTTACCCTGAGAAGCGCAATGAAGTGATCGTCCCAACCTGGATATTGGACAAGCTTGAGATCACAGAGCCGACAGTCGGGATGACTTTGCCTCTAACGTATCGAAGTGAAGCGGGGGAGAACAAGGAAACCTTCACTCTAAGCGGGTGGTATACCGATTATTCTCAGCTTCGTTCTGGTAACTCTGGTGTTATTATTGTATCTCGTGAATTTGCGGAGTCTGTGGGCGCAGCCTCTAGCGACAAGGGTCCAGTAGCAGTGGCATCCATTGCATTCAAGGGTGGAAGCAGCATAGATCAAAGGATGAACCAGCTGGAACAGGAATTAAAGCCGAATGAGGATCAGAATCTGGTTAGCTATTCAACGATAGAAGATCAAAACAGCTCTAAAATGACAACTATGATGGGGATCGCCGGCATTATCGTATTTGTCATGTTTAGTGGATATTTGCTCATCTACAATGTGCTCTATATATCCGTAGCTACGGATACTAAATTTTACGGGCTGTTAAAGACGATTGGGATGACGAGAAAACAAGTGATAAGAATGGTGAATGGCCAAGCTGTGCGGTTGGCGTGGATTGGAATACCCCTAGGACTTGCAGCAGGTGTGATCACATCATTAGTTGCGGTACCGATGGCGATTGAAGCCTTCACTCTGGATACGGAAGTTGAAATTTCTTTTCATCCCATCATTTATGTGGGAGCGGCGTTGTTCGCCTGGCTGACGACAATGGCTGGATGCAGGAAGCCAGCCCGAATTGCAGCGAAGATTTCCCCCGTAGAAGCTGCGAAGTATGTGAGAACGACAACGAAAAAGAGTAGACATGGCTCGAAGCTATATCGCATGGCATTACGTAACATGTTTCGAGATAAGAAGCGGGCTTTAACCGTATTCCTGTCGCTGTTCATAGGCCTCACTACTTTTCTGACGATCAATACACTTGTTCTAAGCATGAATACGGACAATTTTATATCTAGCTATGTGGATAATGATTTTGAATTGATTAATAAGACGGTCGATTTTGGCTATCAAGGGGAGCAAAAACAGAAAATAACGGAGGAGATGGCCGAGGCTGTTCAGCAACTGAGCGGGGTTTCGGACGTCAGAAATACCTATATCGATAGGGGAGGAAGTCTCAATTATACACCTGAAGTATTTGGAAAATTCGTCGATGATATCGTTATGAGATACAGTATGGAACGCCCCACTGACGAGCAATTGAAGGATTCGGGTATGTTTTGGTCAGTGCTAATTGGGATCGATACCAAATATGTAACTGAACTAAATAAAAGTCTTAAAACACCCATAGATGTAGAAAGATTCGAGAAAGGTGAAATTGCCCTACTGAGCGCAAGCGAAGAGGTTTTTAACAGGGGGGATCGATTCCAGTTAAACTTTAAGGAGGGTGGCGTTGACCGAGAGCTTGAGATAGGCGGCTTTGTAAGCCCACAATTCCAGGTTTCGTTCGGCGGGATGGCACCTAATGTATACGTCAGTCATAACGCTATGAAGCAAATCATTAAAGATCCGATTCTGTATAAAATGAACATTCAGGCTGATAAAAGTGAGCATGAGCGAATTCAGGAGCAATTGGAGGCCTTGATTGCAGGTGATCGTGAGATTGAGCTGACATCAAAGCTGCAATGGGCGGAGAAAATGGAGTCTACCAAAATCATCTTCTTCATTCTAGGTGGCGCCATTACGCTGATTCTTGCCGCCATCGGTATTCTCAACTTCATTAGTACGATGTTTACGAGTGTTGTGGTGCGTAAGCAGGAGTTTGCAGTGATGGAAAGCATCGGCATGACGAAGCGCCAATTGCGGAAAATGCTACTGCTCGAAGGAACAGGATATGCGGTCATATCCACTTTGCTGATTACTACGATTGGAACTCTGATTAGCTATGGCGCTTACTATGTGTTTAGCCAGGAGGCTGATTATGCGATCTATACTTTTCCGACTCTTCCTTTGCTGATCGCGCTTGTGTTAGTGTTCGCAGCTTGCCTAAGTGTGCCGATTATCGCTTATAATAGATCGAAGAAGATGAGTATCGTGGAACGGTTGAGAGAAGCGAGTTAAAGCGAACTATTGGGCTAGTAATAGGTTGAAGGATAAAGGGAGGTGGACATCATGGCTAGGATTCTCATTGTCGAAGATGATCGGTTATTGAACGAGGGGCTTTCTTATGCACTTGGGAATGAAAATTACGATATTGTATCTTCATTCTCGAGTGCAGAGGGTCTGATTGCATTTCGGAGCCATGACGTTCACCTCATTATCCTTGATATTAATCTACCCGACAGAAGCGGAATTGAGTTGTGTAAGGAAATTCGCCAAGTCTCGGATGTCCCCATTCTATTCCTGACGGCCAAAGATACGGAGCAGGACATGATAGAGGGCTTCGAATCAGGAGCGGATGATTATATGGCCAAGCCTTTCAGTATGGCGGTGTTAAGTCAGCGTCTGAAGGCGATTTTGCGCAGAGGGGGTGGAGAGGACAATCCCCAGCTATTTTCCGATAAGGATTTGACCGTCCACTATGATAAGATGAAGGTGTACAAGCATAACCAAGAGGTTAAGCTAACGACTACGGAATTCAAGCTTCTATCTATCCTTACCCGGAATAATAAAATGGTGATGACCAGACAGATGATACTTGAGAAGCTATGGGACTTGGATGGGATTTTCGTGGATGAGAATACATTAAGCGTCAATATCAAGAGATTACGTCATAAAATCGAAGACGATCCGAAACAAAACGTCTATATTAAGACCGTTTTTGGAATCGGCTACACCTGGGGGAGTGAAGGTTGAGAAGCTCCTTTACTCGGATTATCCTCATTAGCTCGACGCTGTATGCTATTGCATGCGGCTTATTTATTTTTTTCCTAATTCAATATGAGGCTAGTCGGACCGTAATCGTGACATCGGTTCTTTTTGCTGTGGCAGCAGCTGGGATTTTTACAGGTTTTATGTTGGCTATTCGGAACCAAATGTCCTCCATCCTATCTAAGCTCTCACTGACCATTCAATCCATTATTGATAGGCAAGACAGAGAAATGTTCTCCGTTGCAGAGGATAATATGCTGTCCAAGCTACAGGAGCAAGTGCTTAAGCTATCGGGTATTCTAAGGATGCAGAAGCAGCGGTATAAAGTGGAGAGCGAGGAAGTGAAATCACTCATTTCCGATATTGCCCACCAGTTGAAAACACCGCTAGCCAATCTGACCATCTATAATGGCTTGCTAATGGACAGTGGATTAACTGCGGACAAGCGTCAGGAGTTTACTCGGATTCTGCGTAGTCAGACGGAAAAGCTGACGTGGCTGATGGATAATTTGATCAAGATGTCTCGGCTAGAGAGTGGCATTATTAAGATCCAGACGGAGAAGCATGATATAGGCAACACGGTATTTGCCGCGATCAAGCAAGTGTATCCTCACGCTGAGATGAAGAACGTAGAAATACAGTTTAGCGGTGAGCAGAGCGTTGAGCTGCAGCATGATGTGAAATGGACCGGCGAAGCTATCGTGAATGTGCTGGACAATGCGGTGAAATATGCGGGGGAAGCGGGATTAGTCAAAGTCTCGATCCAGAAAAATGAGATGTTCGCGAGAATCGATATTGAAGATAACGGGAGGGGCATTCCTGAGCATGAATTGAGCCAGATTTTTAAGCGGTTCTATCGCGGAGCCGATGTAATTGATAATCAAGGAGTGGGAATTGGTCTATATTTGGCCAGAAAAATCATTACGGAGCAAGGTGGCTACATGAGGGTTAGCTCTGAATGGGGCAAAGGGAGTTTGTTTTCGATTTTTATTCCTGTGTGAACAGGATAGAAGGATCAGAAATTGATCCTACACTGCCGAAATCGTTACGGCAACGTGTGCGGAAGAGGCAGCGGACCATTTCACAATGGGTGCAGCCTTTAACAGCACTCGTTTTTTTTTTTTTTTTTGTTCATTTCCCAGCAAGCAATAACCTCTAATTATTTGATCTCATGTCCAAAAAATGTAATTTTGTCATATGACAAAGTGATGACAACGGTCACTACCGGGTTAGAACGGTATTTATTATACTATTGGGACAACTCATTAATTGTCGATTTATGGGTGATAAAATAAAGATAACCTAAGGAGAAATAACATGCGAATAACAAAGAGTTTGGGAACGAGATTATCAACACGCAATTTATTCATTTTTTCCGTATTAGCTTTAATAATTTTAAGTGGGTGTGTAGGTAATAAAAGCTTGGTAAGATTTAATTTTAATAGTGATATGTTAAGTGGTTCAGAGCATTTATATGTGAGATATTCTGATGGGACTGTGTACCAAGTTCCTGAAGCTTCTGGTGCGACTGTCGTACAGGCCCATACCGACATCACTAAAACAATAGTAGGCGGCTATGTGAGCGATGGCATTAGAAGCTGGGTTCCGAATTACACTTACGCTATGGGGGATAATGTGGATGTAAGTGGGATTACAGTACAAAAACCTGCGTTCGCTGCGGATCATGCTGAACAATGGGGTGAACCGACACCTGTTCCTGATCGTCCGGGTTTTGTGAAAGTAACTTATAAGGTTTATAGTGCAAATGATGAGCCGGTGAACGGGCGCGCAGAAATATTCGCTTATTCCACAGATCCAAACCTGACTTTTTACAACACAGACGCCTTAGATCAGCAGGGGGGGGGTCATACGCGTATTGATACTGTAAAAGGAGGCTTCTCGTCCTATACAGACAGCGGGTTAGTCACATTTGTTATCCAATCCAGTGTGAGTGAAATCTCGACACTTCCTATTTCTTTATATTCAGGTCCCAAATTAATTTGGACTAATCCAAATAATCCTCTAAACAGCATCGAAAAAGCAGCAGTAACAATCGCTTCGCCAGTATTAGGTGTTTCACCGCAGAATACAGCAACGGTCGAAACAGCAACGGCACATATTGGATACACCGTAACAAATGTAACTTGGAATGAAGCCTTAACCGCAAATGGCAAGTTTAAGGCGGGTCAAGCCTATTCAGCTACCGTTGTACTAACATCAAAGAATTCAAAACAATTTCAAGCAGGAGCATTCACTCCAACAGTAGTCAATTCAGCCACTGTAGGAACGACTACGACATCGGCACCGGGTGAAGGAAACTCCGTTACCTTTACGGTAACTTTCCCACCAACGGATGCGTTAAAACTAGTCAGCATCGCCGTAGGTGCCCAGCCAACGAAGATGTTCTATGCTGAAGCTGTTAATGATAGATTAGCGCTTGATGGCATGACAGTAATAGAAACGTATAATGACGGTTCAATAGGAACGGTAACGTTTGCATCTGGAACAGCCGCAGGTTATACAACAAGCCCTGCGAATGGGGAACAGTTGACAATCGAAGATCATGATGAAACTGCAGTGGAAATTACGCATACTGAATCAGGTTACACAGCAACAACGAGTGATTTATCAGTAACTACAGCATCAACGAATGCTACACTGACTTCCACAATAGGAACAGTCAGCACAGGTGGCACAGCAAATGAAACGATTACGAACATACCCTACGGAACAACGTTAGCAGCGTTGAAGACAGCAATAACGCCAGCACCAGATGCAACAGTAGAAGTGTACAAAGCAGATGGAACAACTGTAGCTACAGCATTAACAACAGGTAATAAGGTCATTGTTACTGCGCAAGATGGAGTAACGAAGGTGACTTATACCGTGACTGTGAACGCAGCATCAGCGAATGCTACGCTGACCTCCACAATAGGAACAGTCAGCACAGGCGGCACAGCGAATGAAACGATTACGAACATACCCTACGGAACAACGTTAGCAGCGTTGAAGACAGCAATAACGCCAGCACCAGATGCAACAGTAGAAGTGTACAAAGCAGATGGAACAACTGTAGCTACAGCATTAACAACAGGTAATAAGGTCATTGTTACTGCGCAGGATGGAGTAACGAAGGTGACTTATACCGTGGCTGTAGAATTAAGCTCTGTTGCAACAATGACTTCCACAATAGGAACAGTCAGCACAGGTGGCACAGCAAATGAAACGATTACGAACATACCCTACGGAACAACGTTAGCAGCGTTGAAGGCAGTAATAACGCCAGCACCAGATGCAACAGTAGAAGTGTACGAAGCAGATGGAACAACTGTAGCTACAGTATTAACAACAGGTAATAAGGTCATTGTTACTGCGCAGGATGGAGTAACGAAGGTGACTTATAGCGTGGCTGTAGAATTAAGCTCTGTTGCAACAATGACTTCCACAATAGGAACAGTCAGCACGGGTGGCACAGCGAATGAAACAATTACGAACATACCCTACGGAACAACGTTAGCAGCGTTGAAGGCAGCAATAACGCCAGCACCAGATGCAACAGTAGAAGTGTACGAAGCAGATGGAACAACTATAGCTACAGCATTAGCAACAGGTAATAAGGTCATTGTTACTGCGCAGGATGGAGTAACGACGGTGACTTATACCGTGGCTGTGAAGGTAGCATTAAGTACATCTGCTACGCTGACTTCCACAATAGGAACAGTCAGTATTGGTGGCACAGCGAATGAAACGATTACGAACATACCCTACGGAACAACGTTAGCAGTGTTGAAGGCAGCCATAACGCCAGCACCAGATGCAACAGTAGAAGTGTACGAAGCAGATGGAACAACTGTAGCTACAGCATTAGCAACAGGTAATAAGGTCATTGTTACTGCGCAGGATGGAGTAACGAAGGTGACTTATACCGTGACTGTGAAAGCGGCATCCTCTGGCGGCGGCGGCGGCGGCGGTGTTTCTTCAACTCCTACGGATGGCAAATTAACGCTTCCTACAGGTCAATCGGGCCAAGTTAGCTTAGGAGATGCAGTTACGGTCACTATTCCGACAGGTGCTTCAAGTAAAGAACTGAAATTAACGATAGCCAAATTACTAGATACGCAAAACCTGCTAAAGAATAATCAAGTTCTAGCAAGCTCAATCTACGAGATTCTGAAGAATTTCCCAGAAAACTTCAATAAGCCGGTTACACTGACCTTTGTTTTTGATCCAACAAGCGTCAAAAAAGATCAAAGACCAGCTATATTCTACTATGACGAAGTGAAGAAGGTATGGTTGGAAGTTACGAGCGGCAAGATCAACGGAAATCGGATTAGCGTAGAGGTTGATCACTTCACGAAGTTTGCGGTATTCGTAGTAGATCCAACGGTGGTCGTACCTGAACCAGAACAACCAAAAGACACCACTTCAGAGGTTAAGTTTAGTGATATCGCTAAACATTGGGCGGAAGCCAGTATTAAACAAGCGGTATACGGCGGCATCGTCAAAGGTTATACGGACGGAACATTCAAACCAAACGCTACAGTGACTCGCGCTGAATTCGCGGTAATGCTGATGAATGTGTTGAAGCTGCAAGGGAATGGAGCAAAGCTGACTTTCACAGATAACGCGAAGATCGGAGCATGGGCGCAGAATGCTGTTGCTCAAGCGGTACAAGCAGGCATTATTAAAGGCAATCAGGACGGAAGCTTCCGTCCGAATGCAGAGGTTACCCGTGCCGAGATGGCAGTGATGATTGCGAGTGCGTTGGGACAACCTATCGAAGCAAATACCGCAACGGGCTTCGCTGATGATAAGGATATTCCAGCTTGGGCGAAGGGTAGCGTTGCGATCGTGAAGCAAGCCAGCATTGTACAAGGGAAAAGCGGCAACAAATTCTCCCCTCAAGACAATGCGACAAGAGCAGAAGCTATAACTGTACTGTTGAAAATGCTGGAGCAAATGAACAAGTAATATAACGATAAACACACAAAGTTAGTATAGGAGCGAGACTCGAAGAACTTTCGATTTCGACTTTATTAGAACAGAAACCCAACAATCCGTGCCATAAAACGCACAATTGTTGGGTTTTTTATCTTTTGTTCGAAAACCAACCTTTGTTGGGTTCCATTTCATGTTTGGATTAGCACGACCCTCTCAATCGCGACAGCATCTTCGACAATTGCGGCATCGATTCGTCCAGAGTTTAATTCCTGAATCGATATTTGCATGTAACGATTCCACGTATTCTCGCTCAAATAATGACACTATGGCTCTACGTCCCTTTAGCAAAAAAAAGCTCCGCTTCGTTATCAGTAAAGCACATCTAAATGATTGTCTTCTGCTAAACAAGCCGACCGGGTGTTGCTCTTACGGACATCTGATCCGTTATTCAACCCGAAACACCCGAATCACGCGCATATTTCTTCATCTTCAGCGGTCACTATCCAACTATTTAATGTCACGTATTCGTAATGGACGTCACTTCCGTCTATGTGTCGCTTCAGATACAATAGGAAGTAGCCATCAAATATTGTAGCTGGGATTGGAGTCGTTCTAATGTATCGCAATTTAGAGGATTGTCTAGTTGACTTAGAGAAGAATGGACAGCTGGTTCGGATTAAGGAAGAAGTTGATCCCTATCTCGAGATGGCTGCGATTCATATGAAGGTTTATGAGGCAGGCGGCCCTGCATTATTATTTGAAAATGTAAAAGGCTCGAAATTTCGAGCGGTTTCTAATATTTTCGGCACGGTAGAACGGAGTAAGTTTATTTTTCGGAGTACATGGGAAGCCGTGCAGGGGGTAATGGCTGCGCGTAATGATCCAATGAAAGCCTTAAAGAGTCCGTTGAAAAATATAGGAACAGGATTGGCAGCTTGGAAAGCTCTGCCACACAAGCAACAAGGGAGCAGCTTAGCGGTTGCCGCACATGAAATCCAAATATCGGATCTTCCGCTTATTCAGAGCTGGCCGATGGATGGAGGAGCTTTTATCACCTTGCCACAAGTGTATACGGAAGATGCGGACAAGCCGGGAATTATGAACTCCAATCTGGGGATGTACCGTGTTCAACTAGATGGTAATGAATATGAAATGAATAAAGAAATCGGTGTGCATTATCAGATTCACAGAGGCATCGGCGTTCACCAGGACAAGACGAACAAGCTCGGAGTTCCTCTGAAGGTCAGCTGTTTTGTAGGTGGACCTCCAGCGCATACATTGGCGGCTGTCATGCCTTTACCAGAGGGTTTAAGTGAAATGACCGTTGCAGGTATGCTGTCCGGGCACCGTTTTAACTATAGTTATGTCGATGGATTCTGCATTAGCAACGATGCTGATTTTGTCATTACTGGAGAGATTCATCCGGGAGAGACTAAGCCGGAGGGACCATTCGGTGATCATCTGGGCTATTATAGCTTGACTCATCCTTTCCCAGTCATGAAAGTACATAAAGTGTACGCTAAGCCTAATGCGATATGGCCATTTACAGTTGTAGGTCGACCTCCACAAGAGGATACTGCATTCGGCGATCTTATTCATGAGTTAACAGGGGATGCCATCAGACAAGAAATCCCTGGCGTGAAAGAGGTCCATGCTGTCGATGCTGCTGGCGTGCATCCGTTGCTTTTTGCTATTGGGAGCGAACGTTACACCCCGTACCAACAAATCAAGCAACCGGCTGAGCTACTCACGATCGCCAATCGGATTCTAGGAACGGGACAGCTGAGCTTGGCCAAATATGTATTCATTACGGCAGAAGAGCAGCAACCCATTAGTACGCATCATGAGGTGGAGTTCCTAACTTACATTATGGAACGTATTGATCTTCGTCGAGATATTCATTTTTATACGAATACGACGATTGATACCCTTGATTATTCAGGTACGGGGCTAAATACAGGTAGCAAAGTTGTGTTCGCAGCCTGTGGGGAGAAGAAGAGGGAATTGTGCAAAGAGGTTCCTGAGGAGTTAAAGCAAATACGAGGCTTTGAAAATGCTCGTTTGGTGATGCCGGGTGTTGTCGCCATTCAGGGGCCTCAATTTGTAGACTACGCTGGAGCTGAGCAGGATTTGCAAGGCTTATGCAACGCGATCCAAGAGAAGGGACTGATCCCCTCATGCCCGATGATCATCTTGGCTGATGATAGTGATTTTATCAGTGCGACGATCAAAAATTTCCTATGGGCGACATTCACGCGAAGCAATCCGTCACATGATATCTATGGTGTGAACAGTCGTTTCGAGAATAAGCACTGGGGCTGTGATAACTTCATTATTGATGCCCGCATCAAGCCTCACCAAGCACCACCATTAATTGCAGATCCAACTGTGGAGAAAAATATCGAGAGATTATTTGTCCAAGGAGCTAGCTTGGGTGGTTTGAAGGGGCTGTAAGTGTAAATCGTGTGATTTTGTTCTACTTAAAAGAAGTTAGATCATCCTTTAACGGTTGACCTAACTTCTTTATTATTTATAGACTCGCGCTAAGCGTGATTGCGTTGGCAACAGCCCAGTTTCCTACCGGTGTCACTTCATAGTCAACACCAGCGGCGAGCTTCGCGTTATTCTGCAGTTCGAATACGCCAACCGCACCTTGGCGGGTTTGTACCTTATATTGCGCGGTCAACGTCGTACCGTCAGAGCCTTTCAGTTGAACGGAACGGTAAGCGAACAGCTCATCCCCAGGATCTGCGGATAGCGTAACGTTAACTGTTTCCGCATCCACTTTCGATACAGATGCAATTGTCAGTGGATTAATCGATTGAGCTACGAAAGTATTGTTCTCAAGCTCGAACCAATCTGCAGATACGGTATATTTTACGCCCGGCGTAAGTGTGGTTCCCGCAGGGAGACGGAATTTCGGCTCCTGCTTGCCATCCGTCGATTGGGTGTAGCCGACATAATTGACTGTGATCGGTGCTCCACCTTCAGGAGTTAGTGTAGCTTGTCTTGTTGCTAAGGATGAGATGACTTGCATCTTCTGCCCATTAAACATATTATTCTCATCGAGAATCATTGCATTAGCACCACGGCCTCCTGCATAAGCGGAGATCAGGTAACCATAATCCACAACGCCGTCTGTGCGGAACGAATCCACTTCGAAGGTATCAGAAGTAACTTGGCGAACGTCTTGGAGTTGGATTTTCTCAGTGCTTGCCGCTACGGAATGAGTCTTCAAGCCTTTATAGTTAGTTGTATAGGTGGTGCCCGCTGTCATCGTTTGAACAGGGACGATATAAGTCGCGATTGCTCCGGTCTTCAGACGCGGCTGATTGACGAGCTTCAGATCATGGTCGAATGCAAAGTTAGCATTTGCTACTACTGTTGTCTCATCATCTAGAGTAAGAGGCGCAGTGAACGCCACTTCGAAGGTAATTTGATTCAATGCTTTAATAGATAGGATCTCAGCGGATGCTGAACGAACAGCTTTCTGGGACAGCGTGATAAGTTGAGCTGTTTGTCCGCGAGTCATTTTACTATTCCCTAGCTTCAAGCCTTCCATCCAATATTGAACGGATTTAACATCACGTTGCAGGGCTTTTGCGATCATTGGCGCCACATCAACGCCTTCTGCGGGCTTGTTCGGTTGGAACTTATCCGCACTATCGATGACGCCGTTAGCAACTGCTGTGTCAATATAAGAGGAGTACCATTTGTCATTCTTGCTTTCATCATGTTGAGTTGAATCGCTTGGATCAAGCTTGAGCGCGATTACGATCATTTTGATGAGCTCCGCATTCGTTACATTTTTTTCTATCATCAGCTTGCCGTTGCCGTACCCTTGAATCACGCCTTGGTTCACTAGTTGTTGAACAGCTTGCTCAGCCTGTTGATTGAAATTCGCGACTGCCGCCTTTTGAACGTTGGCTACCGATGTTAACGATGAAGCCTGTGCTTGGAATGGAAGCAATGCGCCTCCGCTTATTAGTGCTGATAGAGCTACAATGGCTGCATTCCGATTTACCTTTTTCATTACTTATCTTCCTCTCACTTCAAAGTGGTGTTTCTATGATGAATTCATCATAAACGACCACTCTAAACAAGCTTCAAAGGAAGTATAAACTTTTTATAAACAGAGTGATAAATTTCTTCGAAGACGGTTAGACCGTGAATCGATACCCTGCACCCCATACGGTCTCAATGAACTGTGGATTCGAAGGATCAGCCTCAATCTTCTCGCGAATGCGGGAAATATGGACGGTCACCGTCGCAATCTCGCCGCTGGATTCAAGGCCCCATATTTTCTCGAAGAGCTCCTCCTTGCTGAACACCTGATTGGGATTCGTGGCCATGAATACGAGAACCTCGAATTCTTTGGCGGTAATCGCCACTTCTTTTCCATTCAGAAATACCCGATGGGATGACTTATTGATCGATAGCTCTCGAATTTCGATCGTATTCACGACCTTCGGTTTGTTGTCCGTAAACCGTTCATACCGTGCAAGATGTGCTTTGGCTCTGGCGACCAGCTCATTCGGACTGAATGGCTTCGTAATGAAATCGTCGGCACCGAGACCGAAGCCTCGAATTTTATCGATTTCCTCTTTTTTCGCTGAGACAATTAAGACAGGCACATCCAGTTGCTCACGAATTTGCCTGCAGATCTCGAACCCATCGACGCCCGGGAGCTGGAGATCGAGAATAATGAGATCATATTCGCCGCTTTGTGCTTTACGGAGTCCTTCTGATCCGTCGTGGCAGAGCTCCACCTTGTAGTTATGGAGCAGGAAGTAGTCTCGCTGCAGCTCTGCGATATAAGGGTCATCCTCAATAATTAAAATGGTCTTCATTCGTTTATCACCGACGATCTACAAATATTTTCAAAGTAAAACAGATGCTCGTGCCTTGTCCCAGTTCACTTGTGGCCCAGATCGTTCCACCCTGGCCTTCGATAATCTGCTGAGCTATGGCAAGTCCAAGCCCACTTCCGCCTGCGGCTCGACTTCGTGAAGGTTCCTCACGGTAGAAGCGTTCAAAGATATGAGGCAGAGATTCCTGTTGAATGCCAGGGCCATTATCTGCAATCTTGACGACCGCAAGCTCACCTTGCTTCTCGATTCCGATTGTTATTATTTTAGGATCTTGATTCATGTATTTCAGACAATTGTCGAATAAATTCATAATGACACGCTTCAGCTTCTCACGATCTGCAAGCACGAACCACTCCTCCAGAAAGGCTTGCTCCCAGCTTACTTCCACGGCATGATTATCGAATTCGATGGCCAACTCGTCAACTATCCGATGCAGAAACCCACTCAGTTCCACTTGCTCAAATGAGAATGGCTCTTTCTTCAAGTCGAGCTTCGAATAGAAGAGTAGTTCATCCACTAGCCGCTCCATATCCGAAGCTCGTGTATGAATAGCTCCGACATATTTATCAAGCTTTTCTTGCGTATTAGTTACCCCATCCATAATGCCTTCCGCATAGCCTTTGATCGTCGTGATCGGCGTCCTTAGATCATGCGAAATATTCGAGAGCAGTTGCTTCCGGTTCTCTTCATAATGGAGCTGGAGCTGAATCGAATCGTATAGTTGTTTCCGCATTTGCTCGAACGTCATGACAAGCTGACCTACTTCATCCTTAGAAGTAGAACGCAGCTCGAACGTTAAATCTCCATCCTTGATATGCTCTGCCGACTGCCGCAAACCATCCAGCGGTTGAACAATTTTGCGGGTCACATACCGGTAGAGCAAGAAACCGGTTAATAATAGAATGGCTACAAATACAATAATCAATATAGGCAGCAGTGTTCGGACAACCTCTGCAAACGGACTTCTCTCCCGAATGACGAATATACTTCCCTTGTCACCCGCATCCGGCGAGAAGTAGAAATCAAATTTGGCGTAAGAGAAAAAATGACTGCCGGCATTCATCGTATTGCGAATAGAGTTATTACTCAAATCGTACTGCGGTAATATATGTGCGATATTTACATTTTCAAATATGGGTGCTGTATAAATGAGCTTGTTATTTTCCCGAACCACCAGCCCAGCTTGTACCATTTTCAGCTGCATATCGAATTGCTCCAGCACGAGTTGATCCTTCAGCTTCTCCGGATCGTGTTTGGCTAAATATTTCATATCGATAAAGATCGTTTCCTCTTCTTCGGAGAGCGGATGAAGTGAATAATGAATATTGTAGAAGCTGTTAATACTTCGGAAATCGCCAGTTACTGCGACAGAGAGCAGATATGCTGTGGATATAAAAAGGATAACGGAGACAACTACGACCGATGTAAAGGATAGTAACAGCCTAAATCGTATAGAAATGTTTCTCTCACCTTCCCAATACTACTAGCTGATTTATTTATAGTGTGCTCATTAGTCTTGAATTGTAGTGTAGTTTGAGTGACATAGTCAATGACTTCTCACTTGCAGACTGTTAATCAAAGTGGAAAAAGGCTTCTACCTCTAGAGATTCCTAAAGGTAAAGCCTTAGATTATGGGGGAACCAGAGATAACCTAATGACTATCTATAACCCCAACCATTCCCGATAACGGGCTGTTGTTGCTGCTGTTGCGGGTATTCGGATTGATGTCGTTGTTGCTTATTTTGTAGATTTTGTGATGTTGGCTTGCAATTACTAGGGGGGCCGATTACGACTGTGTCTGTTATAGGAGCTAATGTACTCTTCACTTGAGCCTCATTGAGGCAATATGTGTGAGCGAGTATACTAGCTGGCGTTAACCGCAGCATGTCGGAAACGCCAATGAATTCTGGAACTGGAGCATCGAATATGGCGATTAGGTGGGTGTTGTCGACGGTAGCAACTTCATAATGCATCCATCCTTGAGGCACATTCGCCACTTGGCCTGGTTGGATGGGGAAGTTGAGCAGCTTTTTGGTAAAGGGGTTAATAATTGAAACAACAGCCGCGCCGGAAATGCAGATCACCAATTCTGTAGCGTTCTGATGAATATGGGGCTCAACTACGTTACCGGTGCTCAGATAGATGTCTAATATCGACGTGTTTCCTAAAGTATTGAGCTGATTAACGGAAAGAGCATTGATGTAGTTCCGATCGTCCTTTTTGAAAAAGGTGTTATTGCGCAAATCATAAGTAAACTGCACGGATGGTGAAGTGAAATCCATATAAGAAACCGCCATTGTATTCCCTACCTTCGATTCATATAGGCTTTTGACTCAGGGAATATCTTATGTTTCTTACCGTAAGGAAGTGAAGGTTTTATTTAAAAACCAACTTTAGTTGGTTGAGAGAAAAGTGGAAGCTAAGCTATATTTAACTAGTATCTGATAAAAGTGGATTAAGAGAACGTGAGGAAAACTGGAGGAAACTAATTTATGTATCCGTTCAAAAGAAAGATGATCAAAGGGGTTAGTAGCATACTCGCAATGGTATTGGTGTTCTCTATCGTTAATAGTGGATTTGCTTCTGCGAATGAGGCACCGATCAACGAGAGCTCAGAAACCGATGGACTTCCGCTGCAGAACCAGAAGGGGATTCTTTCCGCTCCCTTATCCTCAGATCAAGCTCTTATGAATTATATGACTACGAATAAGTCTGCGCTAGGGCTTAACGATCCGAAAGAGCAATTACAATTATCAAACAAAACAGTAGATTCCTATGGAGGTACACACTATCTCTATCAACTCCAACATGATGGTGTACCTGTCTATGGTAAATACATGAGAGTTCACTTGAATCCGAAGAAGCGGGTTTCAGAAATTCGCAATGAGATGACCTCCTCGGATCTTCCTCTAATGCCGACAACAACATCACCTAAGCTGTCCGGGAGAGATGCGATTAAGGTGCTTAAAGCTGAGCTAGAAACAAAGCTTGGACAAAGCATCCCAGAGGATCAAACGATCAATGGAGCATCCTTTGCTCCAGAGAATCAGGCTTCTTTGATCATTTATCCTTACCAAGGTAGAAGCTATTTGGCCTACGAGATAGTGTTCAATTATCTAGTGCCTGCTCCTGGCAGATGGGTGGCATATGTAGATGCGCTAAAGGGTACAGTCATCGACAAATACAATAGCATTGACTATGCTCAATCACCTGCAACCATAGTAGGGAAAGGGAAAGGCAGAGACAGTGGAAACGTAGAAATCGATGTGAATCGGATTTTGGAAGTCGTTCTTGACGACGACTTCGATGATGTGAGTGTCGCTAACAGCGTCTATTTCATGGAAGACCGAACGAGAGACATGTACAACAGTACAACGAATAAGGGGGTCATCCGAACGTATGATTATTTGGACCCTGTTATTAGACCTGTCACAGTTCCAACTTCATCTATTGATCAATTTGACTTCAATGCAGTTAATGTTCAATTTTACACAGGTTTCGTCTATGAATACTTCAAGAATAAGCATAACCGCAATAGTATTGATGATAATGGGATGAACCTAGTGTCTATAGTGAATTATGAGGAAATACAAGGAGAAAATTACGAGAATACTTTCTGGGATGGATCCTACATGTTTTATGGAAATGGATATTGTTACACCTGTGCTTTGGACCTGATTGGTCATGAGCTCACGCATGGAATAACGCAGTATACTTCTGGACTGGAGTACCGGCACCAATCTGGAGCTTTAAATGAGTCATTCTCTGATATATTTGGAAATTTGATAGAGATGGAATATAAAGGAACAGATAATTGGTTGATTAATGAAGATTCAGGGAATATATACCGTGACATGAGCAATCCCGGAGCATACGGTCATACTGATTTTCCTAAATATCCTCATCCTGCTGTGATGAACGATTATAGATATTTCCCTACGAATATTGATGTTGGAGGCGTTCATTGGAATAGCGGAATTCAGAATCATGCAGCCTATTTGATTGCAACAGAGCTTGATGAACTCGGCATGGACGGCAAGGATATTCTTGGAAAGCTTAGTTATGATGTTCTTGTGAATCGCTTGATGCCGACCTCTACATTGGAAGATTCAAGTGATGCTTTCGTATCTGCGGCTGAAGACTATGTGACGAATGAAAATGCAGATCCACTTATTATTGATGTCGTGCTGGAGGCATGGGAATCGGTCGGTTTACCTTATGGTGATAAGCGTGAAATCACTTCTGTTTCAGTTCAGGGTGCAAGCACAGTATGGATGGACAGAAATTCAATGAGTGCTTATGTGAGAGTCCCAGTTGGAACTAATTTAACCTCGATAGAGCCGGAGATTACTGTCTCCCCAGGTGCAACTTTCAATATTATAGATGGAAATTTTAGCGATGGAGTAGGCTCTTACGCTGTCGAGAGTGACGGTACACTTATTAAGTGGAAGGTATATATTGCGAGTGATCTTCCTCTAATGAGTTACACTTCCATCCCATTTGTTGAACGTGATACGGATGTGGGTGAAGTGGACGGGGAAATTACGATTCATTACAATGTTACAGGTGATCATTTTAACGGTGAACTGGGAGAAGACTTCGTCCAAACAGACAAGATCATAATCGCTCCAGTTCCAGAAGGCTTGGAAGCTCATGCGATACTGGTCGGAAGTAATGAGCTTAGAATTGGGTTCACAGGCCAAGCTGATCATCATACTAACCGAGATGATATTGATAACCTATCGATTGAGCTGATGGAATATGGCATCTATGAAAATTTCAAATATGAGATTGAAAATATGTATAAGACTGGCTTTTCGATTGACTTCAAACATACGTTAGAGCTTGTGTCGAATACAGACACGACGGTATCGCTGGAATGGCCGCAGGCAAGTAATGCCAATACTCTTGAACTTCATCAATCTGATGATCAAGGAGCAACATGGTCAATTGCGACAACTGCGTCGCCCATCCAACCGGGAAGTACGGATGCAACGATTACCGGCTTAACTGCTAACGGACAATATCAATTCAAGCTGGTCATCACCGGTGGAGAAGATGCGGGTGAGTCTGTGCAGGTTGGTGTCGTTACGGCTATAAACAATGCACCTCAAGTGGTGAATCAAATCACGGATAAATCGGCAACTGCAGGCGGAGCAGATGTAAGCGTGTCGCTGGCTAATGTGTTCGCGGACTCGGACGTAGGAGATATTCTAACTTATATAGCAAGCTCTAGTGCACCAAACGTAGCTACTGTAAGTGTAACCGGTGATATATTGACTATGCGTCCGCTAGTTGCTGGTTCATCTACCATTACCGTTACAGCGAATGATGGGCATGGTCATGCAGTGAGTACGTCGTTTACGCTTTCGGTCAAATCATCAGGTGGTAGTTATAGCGGTGGAGGTGGCGGATCGATTGGTCCTGTCACTTCCACGAATGGTAAAATCACTGTGCCAGTAGGACAGTCGGGCAAAGTAAGCTTGGGAACCGATATGACCATCACTATACCAGCCGGAGCTTCATCTAAGGAATTGAGCTTGACGATTGAACGGCTGCTGAATGAAGCTAATGTTCAAACTGGCAAAGAAAACTTAGCAAGTCCAATCTATGAAATCCTAAAGAACTTCTTGGAAAAATTCAGCAAGCCGGTTTCGATGACCTTTACCTTCGATCCGAAGAAGGTGAACAGCGACCAAAGGCCAGCAGTTTTCTATTTCGATGAAGGAAAGAAGATATGGGTAGAAATTACTGGCGGAATTGTGAATGGAAATCAAATTACAATTGAAGTCGATCATTTAACGAAGTTTGTGGTATTAGCGGTGGATATCAACGCAAAACCGGATACATCCACAGATACAAGCATTGTTTTCAGCGATATTGCTAGCCATTGGGCAGAAGCGAGTATTAAGCTAGCGGTTCAGAATGGCCTCGTTAAGGGATATTCGGATGGGACGTTCAAGCCGAACGGAGATGTTACCCGAGCAGAGTTCGTTGTGATGTTAATGAAGGCGCTGAAAGCGAAAGAAACTAGCGGGGATTTAAAATTCAACGATGCTGCTGAGATCGGAGAATGGGCTAAGGTCGCAATCACACAAGCAGTGGAACAAGGTATTATTAACGGTTATAAGGATGGAACCTTCCGGCCTACTGCATCCATCACACGAGCGGAAATCGCTGTAATGATTGCCAATATACTTAAACTGAAAGTGGATGCTAATGCCGTGGCAGGCTTTGCGGATGACAAGAGTATCCCAACATGGGCGAAGAGCGCCGTTGCAGCAGTGAAGCGATCGGGGATTATGCAAGGTCAGAGCGACAATCAATTTACGCCTAATACTGCGGCTACAAGGGCTGTGGCGGTAACAATTCTGAATAAGCTGCTAGAATTGAAGTAAGAGTTGCAATAGTACTTTAATAAATGCATTTCCCTTGGCTGTAGGATCAGAATGTGATCTTACACTGTCACTTAAAGCATCGAGGGCAGTTGTGTCAGAGAAACACCGGATAAAACAAATAGAGCTAATCTCACAGTTTCGTAAAACTGAGGGATAGCTCTATTTGTATTAAAAGATAATCACTGGGTTGCAGGTTGCAGGATTCCTAGAGTGATCTCCCTGCCACCTGGTCATAAAACTGATATTGATCCTTACCTTTTTCCTTAGAGGAGTACAAGGCTATGTCGGCACGCTTGCACAAAGTTTCTGGATCGATTCCGTCATCTGGAGCGAGGGCGATTCCGATACTCAAGGTAATCTTTTCTTCATATACCTTAAATTCTTGAGCGATAGATTGCTTAGCTGCTTCAATAATCCGATTTGCTGTTTGCTCGGCTTCTGTTTTGCTCGTGCTAGACATCATCATAACAAACTCATCCCCACCCAAACGAATCGGGACATCCCCCTTGACGGCAACCGAACGTATGCTGTGAGCCACACTTCTTAATAGAACATCCCCTTGGTCATGTCCGAGGTCGTCATTGACGGCTTTGAAATTATCCAGATCGATCATGAGCAATGCAATAGTTCCTTTGTTGTTCGCTAGAGCAGCTTCTAATAATTCGTCAAATGCGGCTCTGTTTTTTAACCCGGTAAGACTATCGTGAAAAGCAAGGTGCATCGGTCGGGCGACCCATCTTGAGATGATTAACGAGAGAATGATCGTAATGAGTAGGACAGCAATGAGCTGAGAAATAAAGGTTTGTTGGTTTCCCCTAAGAATGGCCTGTAAATTATTCTCGTTATAGATAATCTCTAGAACCTTGGTTTTGGTTGATCCAAGATCATACTTAGATTCGTAATGTACATATCGATAGATCGCAGGCTCAGTTCCCCAATGACTCCTAAACTCAGTCGTTTGTTTCGTGGCAAGTGTTTGTTCGAATGCCTTTCTTCTTTCGGTAGTTAGTGCCGGATTATTAATGGAGTCCCTTAGTGAAAGGCCGCCGATGTTGAGGATGTTGATCTCGTTAATAGAAGGGCTTTGTTGCTTAAGCTCGTCGATACTATCGAAAAAGTTAAACTGCTGAAAAATATCACCATCCTGTAGGGCGTAGCCTAACTGAATGACAAACTTCTTGTCTCGTGTCGCTATGTAGCTGTATTTCTTAAGGATTCCGGATTGCTGCTCGATGTCTAATCCGTCGTGAGCAAAATCGCCTGATGAGCGCCTTTCGTCCAGAACATCCGCTAATTTCTTGCAGCATATTTCAAAATCCAGGCCAACATCTTTGGCAAAGGTGCTATGAGTTATTCGATTACTACTATCGATAATGTAAATATCATACGAGAGTAACTTCTTCAAGGCATCAAAATCCCATTCGTCAAAGGAAGGATTCTCATCGTACTTATCGAGTAAGTAATCGGAGCTTTCCTTCATCTGTATTGCAATGTTATTACCGAATAAGGTGTAGGCCTTTTCCGTCGCTTCTAAGGCATACTTGACCATGATTTCATTGTGTTCAATTTTATCCTGTTGATTATGGATAGCTTGGTCTCTTAACCTCAAGTGATCAACCGTTGCAAGTGTAATCGAAATAGCCATAGCGAATAAGGTCATTGTTGCGATCAGCTTTAGTCGGAAATGAGATTTCACCGGTTTCACCTCACAGTACTCTGGATAGTCGATTATTTGAATGTTGTAAGAGCAGGTGGAAATTAGGTAAAAGGGATCCTATCGAAGTAGTTCAACAAGGAGACAAAAAAACCTTTTTTTCGACTTTAGGAGAAGGCACCTCATGATAACCTTCCGTATCTTATAGACAACAAAAGTATATTGAAGTAATATTAAGTATACTAAATACAAGATAATACTTATCTGAGAATACGCCGGAGGTACTAAGTGATGGATAAATGGACAGCGAAGTGGATATGGGCACAGGAGCGGGATCGGGGGAACAATCATTATGTTGAAGCCCGCAAGACGTTTATGCTCCAAGTGCTTCCGGAACAAACGCTTTTGCGAATAACCGCTAATCAGGAATACAAAGTTTATATTAACGGTGTTGAAGTCGGAAGGGGCCCCTCGCCTTGCGACAATAGATCGCAATATTTCGATAGCTATGATGTCATTTCACAATTACGTCTAGGCGTGAATGTGGTTACTGTTACGGCCTACAATTTCGGGACGGACTCTATTGTAACGGGGCAAAGACAGGGTCCTGGAGGTTTGTTGTGTCAGTTGGATGTCTACTCCTCTCCGGATCAGATAATTCCCGAAGTGATCTTGGCAACCGATGAGGATTGGAAGTGTAGAACTTCTCCGCGGTGGAGAAGAGATTCGATCCGAATGCACCAATGGGGAGGCTATCGTGAGATCTACTTAGCGGACCAGGAAGATAGCTGGGAGGATACGGATTACGATGATTCAAGCTGGGAATCGGCAGCAATCGTTGCACGAGTAGAGGATGTGAATTCCCCTTGGCCACAGTTGATAGCGAGGGAAATTCCGGTATTGAAGTCATCCATACTTCGTCCTGTTAGCTTATTGGGAGAACAAGCGTACCTTGGGTTGATTCACAACGGGCATTCCGTGTTGGAAGGTGTTACTCATTCCGGTGAAAGGTTAGTGATCGACGCATCCACTGCCGGCTCTTATCCGCAGCTTACTTATGATTTCACTAGGGAGGTTGTAGGTTATCCTGAGCTCATCATCGAAGCCCCAGAGGGCGGAATTGCTCACTTGTATTACGGCGAAGGGCTTGAAATGGAGCTCACGGATACGTTCGTGCTCAAGAAAGGTGTGAATCGTCTCTGTTCATTCGGCAGACGTGCATTTCGGTTCATGAAGCTTGCCGTTCAGGCAACGCCTGTGCCGTTAACCGTATCTAGCTTACAGCTGAAATTCGTTCAATACCCGTTTCAGTACAATGGGAGCTTCAGCTGCAGTGATGATAGGTTAAACCAGATCTGGGAGGTTGGTAAGTATACGACGGAAGTGAATAGCCAGGATCATTTCGAAGACTGTCCTCACCGCGAAGCTGCTCTATGGGTTGCGGATGCTGTGGTTATGGCGCGGGTTGTTTATCAGACGTTTGGAGATTTGGAGCTTGTACGGAAGTGTCTGCTTCAATCTGCCCGCATTCAGAACGAGGATGGTTCGATTCCGGGTACTGGGCCTGAAGGCAATCCTTTTACACTCCCGGACTTCTGTGCACATTGGTTGTTTGGAGTTAAAGAATATATAGACTACAGCGGAGACGAGAATTTCCTGATTGAATTATGGCCGACAATTCTCAGGTTGGTTGCCTGGTTCGAGAATCAAGAAGATGAAGAAGGCTTGTTTGCTAGGGCAGATCGAGACGGTTGGTGGTGTTTCATCGATTGGTCCGATGATATCGAACGTAAGGATAAGGTTACAGCGGTGTCTTGTTATTATTATAAATTCCTTAGATCTGTGTCTGATCTTGCAAGACGCATGAAGGAGCAGGAGCTGGTAACGGATCTGGAGACGAAAGCGGAGGCACTTCGTGTAACTATTCGCAGTCGGATGCGTGCTCCAGGCAGTTATTTGTTTGCTGATTGTTTGACTGAGGAGGGGTTATCTAAGAGCATTACCGCTCAAACGAACTTCGTAGCCATTTGGTCAGGAATTATGGAACGGGCTGAAGTTGATCAGTTCATACGAAATGATTTCTTAGCAGGTAAGCTACCACCAATCAAGGGTGCTTTCTTCTATCACATCGTTCTAGAGACGCTATTCTCCTATCCATTTAGGGAAGAAGCCATCGGTGAGATACGTCGTTTTTGGGGAGGTATGCTGGATCGTGGAGCTACAACGTGGTGGGAAACCTTCGATCCTACATTGCCGGCTTGTACCGTTCCAAGCCCTTACCTCGGTCATACACCAACCTACATGCAAGCAGCAATTCCAGTCAGTTTCTCTCACGGTTGGGGGGCATCGCCCACGTATTTACTGACGCGTGAGGTATTGGGGGTGGATGTTTCGAAGCTGGGAGAAGGCTTCGTTGATTTCCGTCCAGCAGCGGTTGGGGGATTGTCTTGGGCAAAAGGATCTGTTCCGAGCTCTTTGGGTGACATTGAAGCTGAGTGGTCTGTTAGAGCAGAAGGTGGTTTCAGCTTCGAGGCTAGTATTCCAAGTGCTTTGCAATGGACGGGAGCGAATCTGAAGGATTTACGAGTGGAGCAAGACGGAGAGTATATCAAGGTAATGGGATGCTTTGATATTTCTCATTAAATTATACTTGCTTTGAGTATATTCATAATGTATACTTTGATCTATAAAGTATACAAGTTGAATGGTGATAGTTTTGTTATCATTCTATACTTGGCTTAGTACACTTAGACATTGCTTTCTTATCTTGTTGAAAACGCTTAAGAAGGAAATCTACAACAAAGGGGAATGTTGAATGAAAAAGAGAACTTGGATGAAAACGTTTATATGTTCTGCACTTGTCATTTCATTATTATCCGCCTGTTCGAGTAACAACAACAATTCGGCTAGCAAGCCGGCGTCTGAGACGCCGACACCTTCAGCTTCTGCTTCTGCCTCAGAGTCGGCATCGGCTGAGCCGAGCGGAGCTCCACAGCTTACTGGGAAATTAAACATTTCACTTTCGAATCAATCACAGGACTTATGGAACGCAGTAGCCGAAGGTTATATGAAGAAACAGCCAGGTGTCAAAGTTACAGTAGAGAATAAACCTGCACAAGGCTACAAAGAGTGGCTTACGGCACAGTTCGCTGCTGGAACACCGGATGTGGATCTGGCTACAATTAACGAAGTAGAAGGTCTTCAGAAGGATAATAAATTCGTCGACATGTATCCATTGTTCGATAAGATGAATCCTTACACAGGCAAAGCTTGGAAAGAAAGCTTAGATCTTGAGGCCATGGGTGTCAATCTAGATGCCGTAGGGGCGAATGATCACTACTACACTTTGAATTTCGAGTCTGTTCAGATCGTCTGGGTGTATAATAAGGAAATTTTCGCGAAGGTTGGCGTAACGGAAGCTCCTAAAACCTTTAACGAGCTGACTGCTGCCTTCGATAAGGTCAAAGCTGCAGGCTTAACTCCGCTAGCAATTGCTGGAGATGCTACCTCCGTATGGAGCGGGCAAGCGGGATGGCTTGTCAGAATTTATGCCGATCAATATTTGCGCGATTATATTAATGTCTCTCGTTCCCAGGAACAAGATTATTCCTTCCTGCCAGGATTGGATGACAATTGGAAATATGATCTGACAAATCCTTATAACGATTCGAATAGCAATGTAACTAAGAACAAAGTACGTCAATGGAAAGCGATTAAAGATAAAGAAGGTCCTTATAAAATTGCTGGTAATCCGCAATGGAAAGCCTATGCAGAAAATTTGAAGAAATTGTTCAGCTATACTCCTGATGGATTCTTCGGTGTTAACGAGAAACAAGCATACAATTTATTTTTAAGCGGTAAAGCAGCTACGATGATGAGCAGTCCGGCATCGTACTGGCAGCTTCCTAAAGATTTCGCTGAAGCTGACAAGAGTGGTAACGGTGGTGCTGTGAAGCCATTCGAATACGGATTCTTCAATATGCCTTCGATGGAAGGTCCTGAAGTTATGGCACCTGCCCGTACGATTCAAATTCCAATAGGTTTCTATGGTCTAGTATCGAAGGATGCAGTTCAGAACGAGATCGGCGCTGACTTCTTAATGTATGTGACTAGCCCAGAAGGCTACGGCGTATATTTGGAAGCAATCCAGAATAGTAAGGATGCGGCTCTGTCAGGCTCCCCGGCTCTCAAAGATATTAAACTGCCAGAAGAGATGGCTAAAGCTTTCGCAAACTTTGAACCTATCGGTAACACAGAAGGATTCTATAGCGCTGCGAATAACCTTGCTCGTGGACTTTGGGATTATCAACCGTCCGTACAGGATTGGGTAGGCTCGATTCAAAAATACTTTGCTGGCAAAATCACGACAGACGAATACTTGAACGATCTACAAAAGAATGTGGATAAGAACTTCGAAGGTGCACTTAAGGAATTTAAGTATGAGATGAATGATCTAGTGACGCCAGAACGCGAGCCACCAGTTAGGAGTTAAGTGAATAGCTGATAAGTGTTCTGTAATCGGGTTTAACAGGTTTAGCAGAGCGGATCGCGGTTTCCGCGATCCGTTCTTTGTTAGACGAAAGGGTGGAATGGAACATGAGAAAACTGACTTATACCTTTGCTGTCATTCTAATATGGTTATCGATAATGCCGACACTTGTTCATGCCAAGGATAAATGGACTTTGGATGAGGCGGCGAGCATCAGTTCGATGTCCGTATCACAGGATGGAAGCCGTATTGCTGTCGGGAGTCTGGCGGCGAAGGTCCACCTATTCGATACCGAAGGTAACGAGCAATTTACTGTTGAGGCGAAGAACTCCGTTACGGGAGTCAAGCTACTTGATTCAGGCACGCTTCTTGTGTCTTCTGATGATCGTCATCTGTACGCCTATGATGGTGCAGGACAACGACTTTGGGACCGCGGAATGAAGAGGTCTGTTAAGGATGTCGCTGCCTCTGATGATGGAAAGATCATTGCAGTTATTGTGCAGAGAAGTATGGATGTCCTATTTGTGGATGCAGCTACTGGAGAAGATAGCCTAACTGTACCCATCGGCATGACGATGCAGGATATTGAGGTGTCGCCGAATGGGGCATGGACAGTGGCGGCTACAACTGATCAATATGCACATCTACTTAATGCAGAGGGAACTCTTGTCCATAAGGTAGGAGCAAGTGGGAAGATTTCCGCTGCAGCTGTATCTGATGAGGGAGATATTGCACTTGGTGTAAGTGGATCTAAGGTTGAGATATTCAACAAAGAAGGGAAATCTATTCAGAAGCTGTCTGTGAAGGACGATGTCATGGATGTGGCGATGTCTGTTAAGGGTGATTTGATCGCTGTTGCAGATTTCTCGGGTAACTTCTATGTATTCAATCAGGATGGCAAGAAGCTCTGGGAGACCAAGGGGAATGACGTAGGGCGTGTAGTTGAATTCAATAAGGATGCCGTAACTCTATTCGGAGGTACTGATCGAGGAGCTATTCATCAATTTGACGTCGAATCGGCGGTGAAGGGAGCAGAACAACAAGCTCTTAAAAACAAGATTATAATTATCGTCGTTAGCGTACTTATTGTGGCTGTTCTATTAGCTGCTTTGTATGGGATGAAGAAAAAGAATAGATTAGGCGTGTTCGTTAAAATATGGCGAGCTAAGTATATTTATTTGTGTTTATTACCTGGCTTTGGTCTTTTGATCTTATTTTTATATGTTCCTGCGGTGTCAGGATTGTACCATTCTTTATACGATTGGAATCCCGGTGGTAGATCCGTTTTTATCGGTCTAGATAATTTCAAACGAATTTTTAATGACTCTTATGTGACCAAAGGAATTGGCAATCTCGGTATTCTCATTATAACGGGACTGATCAAAGCCATAATCCCTCCATTGATTGTAGCGGAGTTAATCTACCATCTGCGAAGTAAGAAATTGCAATATGGTCTTAGGACGGCGTTCGTTGCGTCCATGGTTATACCCGTTGTCGCTATGCTACTAATCTGGCAGAACCTTTATGATCCTAATGTCGGTCTCTTTAACAATTTATTAGAGGTGCTAGGGCTTGGTTCCTTCACCCATAGTTGGTTGGGCGATCCGAAGACGGCATTGTGGGCCATTATTTTCATAGGATTTCCGTTTGTTGGTATTCTTCAGCTATTGGTTCTTTACTCGGGTTTACTGTCCATTTCGAATGAGTTGATTGAAGCGGCTAAGATAGACGGAGCGACTCTTCCACGAATTATTCGTTCCATACATTTGCCGTTATTATCGGGACAGTTTAAATTCTTGATCATCCTAAGCCTGATCGGCATTATTCAGGACTTTAACGCCATTCTCATTATTACGGGAGGCGGACCGATGGATTCGACCTATGTTCCTGCGCTCCAAATGTATTATGCAGCTACGAAATTCGACGATTTGGGATATGCATCAGCTCTAGGCGTAATGATGTTCCTAGTCATATTGGCTATTACTATCGTAAATATGAAATTATTGAAGACGAATGAGGACTAGAAGGAGGGCTGGCCGTTGAAAACTCAAGATATGAATGTTGCAAAGGTAGCCATACCTCCTGCTAGAGGCAGAGGATGGAGCATTCGTTGGCCGATGTTAAACCAAGTCATTATTGTTATCGTGCTAAGCATGCTGGTGCTCTTGACGTTAGTACCGATTATATTCATGGTCGTCAGCTCATTGAAGAACAACTCCCAGATTTTAAGTAGCTTCTGGGCATTGCCTTCACCTGCATTATGGGAAAATTATAGCAACGGGTTTGAGAAGATTTGGAGGTACATGTTTAACACCGTTCTGTACGCTGTGTCGGCGAGTGTATTCGTTATGGCGTTATCCGCAGTTGCTGGCTATATTTTCGCGAAGAAGTCTTTCCCCGGCAAGGAGATCTTGTTCCTGTTGATGCTGGCTATGATGATGATCCCCAGCGTTCTGACTCTCATTCCTGCCTATGTCTTGTATGAGAACTTAGGGCTAACGAATACGCCGTGGGCCATTCTAATTGCTAGTGCAGCAGGGGGGCAAGTGTTCGGAACGTTCCTTTGTCGAAGCTCTATGGCAGGTATTCCTGATGAGATGTTCGAGGCATCCAGAATGGATGGGGCTTCGGAGCTCACCGTTTTCTTGAGGATGGTTATCCCTCTTTCGCTACCGATCCTTGCAACCTTGTTCATCATGCACTCGGTTGGTGTTTATAATGATTATGTTTGGCCATTACTGACGATTCGAGATAACTCCATTCAGGTCATCTCTGTTGGATTAACAACAGTATTCAGTAAGTTCGGTATGGTAGAGATGGGTCCTCAATTTGCGGCTTATGCGATATCTTCAATACCACTTATCCTTACGTTCACATTCGGTATGAAGTATTACGTCCAAGGGATGACCCAAGGTGCTTTGAAAATGTAAGGTATATTAAAATCACATAATATTAGCCTGCAGATCCCAATTTAGGTGAATGCAGGCTATTTATGTAGGCATGCCTTGCTTATCCACACCCCTTAAAGTATACTTAAATACAGAATTCAGAGGTGAATAATACATGTCGGTCAAATCTATACCGATGTATCAGTTTATTATTGATGACATCAAGGCCAAAATCAAAAATGGTGAGCTAGAGCTGGACCAGCCATTGCCCAATCAGATTGAATTGGCCAAGATGTACAATACGAGCGAGATTACTTCGCGCAGAGCATTAACTGAATTAGTCAAGGAAGGCTACATTTACCGGATACGAGGTAAGGGAAGCTTTATTAAGGAAGAAGACTCCAACGAGAAGAATTCAACCATTCGTACGGTTTATTTTGTATATAATGATCTGTCCGTAGACGCCTTTAATCATCGTTATTGGAGTGACATGCTCGAGATGATGAAGGAAGTATGCGACGAGAACGGGGTTAACTTCTACCTGTGGGCGTCTGGGGAAGTGTATACTCTTCCGGATGATCCTCATGGGGCTTTTGTTCTTGTTATTCCACCGTTGCTCTTCGACCAACGGAAACTTGAGGTATGGAGAGACGAAGGGAAACGGATCGTTACCGTCCAGTTTTATTATCCGCATCTCTCGATTCCCTACGTTATTGCGGATAATCTAACTGGGGGTTATCTTGCCACCCAACATTTGCTGTCCTTGGGCCATAAGCGTACAGGAATCATTCTGACTGGGAAGTCACTTCTAGACTTGAATCAAGAATTTTCCCTTCGTTTACAGGGCTACCGACTTGCATTGCAGCAGCATCATATTCCATTTGATCCTGAACTGGTCTGTGTTATGGAAGGTTCGAAGGAAAATATGGATATGGGGTACGAAGGGTTCAAGCAGCTACACAATCATACGGATAATCCTCCGACAGCGATATTTGTAACGAGTGATCTGAAGGCAATGGGTGCGCTGAAGGCGGCTCAAGATATGGGGCTGAAGGTGCCAGAGGATATAAGTCTAGTCGGATACGATGACTTGAGGATTAGTTCCTTCACCTATCCTCATCTCACGACGATTAACCAGAATACGACGCAGATCGGTCGACGTGCAATCGAGATTTTGCTACATGAACTCCCTAAGAATAGGACTCATCTCGTTAAAGACGAAATTGTACCTAAGTTAATTATACGGGGAACGACAAGCGCGTTAGATAAATAGATTAATCATTTCGGATGAATGCCAAATGCCCTTAGGGATTTGGCGTTTTTTGAATTTTAGTAAGAACAAAATTTGCGAGTTAACAGGTAGGGGAATGTGCGGTTTATGTCGAATAAAAGTAGGAATAGTTTACGGAGGGAGTGTATCTATGGTCCCGCTTGAATTTGCCATTGCTGCTCTGATTATACTAGCAGGATCAATTTCCCGATTTTATTTGCCGTTGATCTGGAATAAGCTCCTGTTGTGCGTAGTTTTAATTGTAATTGTGATAGCGGTTTCACGACAGGACACGGGACAATATACACTAATATTAAACGTATTATGTGTGCTTCTAGCTTCCTATAGCTTTTCTTGGTACGGGGCGATTAGCTCGATCTGTCTCGTAACGGGGTTAATCTTCGTTAACGATGAGCTTCATTGGAACTTCATTCTTGGGCTCCTCCTTGCAGGGGGTGCCGGGACTTTCATCTATACGAAGAACAAGCAGAAGCATGCTGCTTCAACGGAATGGGTGTCTCAACTCTATAAGCAGTCGAGGCAATTGTCTATTCTGAAAGATATAGGATTTGCGATTCAGAGTACGATGGAAGTTGAAAAGCTGTTACATATTATTTTAACTGCGATTACCGCGGGCTATGGATTAGGATTTAATCGGGCGCTGCTCTTTCTAATGGACGAACAGGGCACACGATTGAAAGGTGAAGTTGGGATTGGCTCTATGAGCGTGAAGGAAGGGATTTCGACTTGGAATAGCGTAGTCCAAAGACGCATGAACTTAGGGGATTTCATCGCTGTGAAGAAGGAGGCGCAGTTCCGTGATGAGAGGCTAATTAATTTGCTACGCGGAATTGAAATTCCGATGGATTCCTCTGCCCATGTGTTTCGTCAAGTACAGACCAATAAAAGACCTTATATCGTTAATACGATCGACGATCAAGACCCTGTACAGATGCGATTAGCAGAGATGTTTGGAATGTCGTCCTTCGCAGTTGTTCCCATGCTTACGCAAGGAAAAATGCTAGGGGCAATCATCGTCGATAATAACGTTAATCATCATCCATTAGACATGGAGGAAATAGATAGTATTATCCCTCTTGCATCACAAGCTTCTGTAGCAATTGAAAATTCACGTTTGTATGAAAAAATGCAGCAGATGTCGATTACGGATGGATTGACTGGTTTATACAATCAACGTTACTATCAGGAAACGCTAAATAAGCTATTAGTTGAAGCCGACGCAGGTTGTGAGCTTTCATTGATCATCGCGGATATTGATTTTTTCAAGCATTATAACGATACGAATGGTCATCTTGAAGGAAATAATGCATTAATCGACTTAGCGAAAATAATGACGAAATCGGTTCAAGGTGCACAGGTCCCATGCCGGTTTGGTGGGGAGGAGTTTGTTGTACTCTTGCCTTATGTAACATCGGACGAAGCGCTAATCGTAGCCGAGAAAATTCGATCGGCCGTTGAAACGCATGCCTTCAACAACGGAAAAGCTCAGCCTATGGGGAAGCTGACGGTTAGCGTGGGTTTGGCCTCTTATGTACCGGGAATGAGCATGCAGCAGCTGCAGGATAATGCGGATACTGCTCTCTATGAAGCGAAGCGAACTGGTAAAAACCGCGTAGTCGTGCATAGAGGGGGAGGGTCCTAGCTTATGGATGCGACGGTGGAATCTGTTGTTTTGTTAGGTGTGTTTGTGATTGGATTATTATTCAGTAAAGCGATATATAGATGGAGTAATGGACTCGTAGTCAGAGTCAAATTGAAGAAGTTAGGCTATGAACAGAAGGACCTTAACTTTTCCTATGACAGAGTGGTTTACACGGTATCACTCCCTACAAATCGGCCTGATATTATGGGTGCGGATAAGGGTGATTTCAGATTCGTGGAGGAATATGACTCTTGGATTTATCCGCAATTGAGCGGAGTTCGTATTGAGTTGAATCAAGAGCAGGAAAATCCGAAGCTGATTGCTTACTTACCCATTGAACAATTTCGGCTTCCGTTATTAGATCAATTATTAGTGGATCGGGTCATTTCGGGGGAAACCTACAGACGGATTTGTATTTATAAGCTGATCTTACCTTCGACAAGGAATGAAATGATAGATGAGGTGTACAAACAAATCCATAACAAACGATTCTCGTGATCAATACAGTGGGGCAGGAATAAGATCCTGCCCCGCTGTTGCGTTAATTAATGGGATAAGCTCAAGATGCGTAGCATTCTCATAACGGTAACAATAGCTTGAGCTTTGGTGACATTGGACAGTGGGTCTAGCTGGGTCGGAGAAACTCCGATCATAATTTTTTGTTGTACCATGAGTGCCAAAGAAGCTTTAGCATAACTAGAAATTAAAGATTGATCGTTAAACGAATTCAAAGTACTTAGATCCGTCTGATGGATCAAACCACTATAGTTCATTGCGTTTTCTAGAATGGCTGCTAATTCTTGACGTGTAATCGCTCCAAGTGGATCAAATGAATCAGCAGATTTCCCTTTGATCAATCCAATCTGCACTGCGGTTGCAATTTCAGTCGCAAACTTGGTTTGATCGTCTACATCATTGAATGTTGACTTGCCTGTTACAGGAGCAACTCCTAAAGCCTTAACGATAATCGAAACAAATTCAGCACGAGTGATTTTATGATTTACACCAAATTCGCTCTGGCTAACCCCTGAGGCGATTAGCATATTGGTTGCCATTTCAATATCCCTCTTGTACCAGTCTGCAGTCAAATCTTGGAATGCAATATCAGATTCGATGATCGAAAAAATTCCATGCTCATTCGTCTTCAATTCTACGGATACCGTTCCATCGGCATTTGTTGTCATTATTGTGGGAACATGACGATATTCATTTGTTTCTGGATTATAGATCACACCTGTGGCTCGTTCAACATGGATATCTGCCTTCTTCAGGATAAATACTTTGCTTACATGACTGGCGCCTGAGCTTAGTAGCATGGCATTAATATGAACTTGGACAGGTTCTACGAGAACCTTAGCGTTACTGGATTTGGCTTTGGACTTAAACTTGCTCGTGACATCAGGCACAGGAGATTGAATCGTGATTTTGATATCTGTAATCTCAACACCAGACTTCAGAGCGGAGAGCGGTATAAGGGTCTCAACACCGTTAACAACGATTGAAAGTGTGGCATCTTTCCCCTTCTTAGCCATTGCTTGAATAACTTCTTTAGGAATTGTGGTCTCTACTTTCTTGAATTCAGTAACCATAGCGATTTGAACATTTGTAGAGGTTGAGCTTTCAATCGCTTGAATCGCGGCTGTTGGTTGTAAAGTAACGATTGCCGTATCTCCATCTCTCGTACTTGTCGGTTTCAGTTGGGTTGCTTTAGGGTTGCCGACTACAGATGTAACCGACGGAATGGGGCCACCGCCACCACCACCGCCGCCAATACTGACAGGAGATGAGGTGGTTACATTGATCACAGGAGTAGAGACAGAGACACCTGTAATTTTGGTGTTGGATTTGGTAATGGCGATGACATTAACCTTATAGCTTGTATTTGGACTAAGAGAGGAGATGAGATAACTAGTGTCAGTTGTATACGCAACGAATGCTTGATCTACAAAAACCTCATAACCTGTTGCGTTAGGTGCTGCATCCCATTTGATATTAACAGCATTAGGGCCTGCGCCTTTCAAAGTAAGGTTAGCTGGAGCTGCTAGAGCTGCTGGGTTCGCAATACCACGTATTGGCAAATCATTAACCAATTGCGTTGACAACGTTCTGTTACGATCGCCGCTGATTTCCCAGCTCATGACACCGGCTAGATTCAAAGATTTGATCAGGGAAGCTTTGTACATCATCGTTTGCTCGTCATCGTAAGAAATAAAGTCTTTGTTCACGCTGTTGTATAAGTAGGGGACCTTGGAGGCTTCATTCCAATAACGGACGTAGCCTTCCCGTTTCATGTAATCATCCTCGATAGCTGAGAAGTCGAATTTCTGACTTTCCCATGTTCCGAATTGTCCAGCTATCGCTACGCCACCTTCACAGATTTGATATTCTCCGCCTGGAGGACAGCCCAACCAGCCATTACCGTAGAATGGAACACCCATGACTAATTTATAACTTGGGACTCCACCGTTCAAAAAGCTGTTAATCGCTCCGTTAACATTGTTTCTAAGAGCATAGGCTTTAGGATGATTCTTGTCATAATACAGAGGTGCATTATGATGGGTGAAGTTTTCCCAGCTGCCACTGTAGTCATAGTCCATCATGTTAATAAAATCAAGATATTGAGAGGAATTGGCTAGATCCGCATTGTTAAGGAAGGCATCGGATTGCGCCGCTGCGATCGTTATGAGATAATAGCGACCGTCCTCAGAGCTTGCGGCATCTAGTGTTTCACGAAGGGTTTTAGATAAGAGTAAGAAGTTTTCTCGGTCTTCTGGTCCTCTAGAATTCGATTCTTCACCGCCCTCAACAGGATATTCCCAGTCGATATCTATGCCGTCTAAGCTATACGCACGGAGGAATTTGACTACAGAGTTCGCGAATGCGCGTCTGGTTTGCTCTGTTGCAGCCATTTTCGAGAAGTTTTTGGACCATGACCAACCCCCTACAGACACCATCATATTCAAGTGAGGATTTTGTTGGCGGATGAGCTTAAAGCTTTCAAAGTTTTGCATATCATATCCAGGATCACCTACGACCATCTCTCCATCGTAAACATATCTATTTTGTAAAGGGATATCTGCATTCTGACATGGGGTACCACCAGTTCCAGCTCCTTTCCAGCACAAATCGGAAAAGGCATAATTAATATGAGTGACTTGGGATACATCCATATCCGTTGGCTTGAAATTACGACCGGTTTCACTTAACGACCACGATGTATAGTAAGTAATAATATTGTAATTGCTTCCTGGGACAACAGGAATTTCACTGCTTGCTGGGGAGGTCCAAAGCTTATTCTTCGCGACAACCTTAAATTGATAGGGTGTATTCTCAACTAAGTTAGTCGCAACGTAATGATTAGAAGCGCTTGAACCCATCCATATCCCATTCGAGAAGATGTCATAGCTAGTTGCGCCAGACGTTGGAGCCCAGCCGAGAGATGCGGAAGTTCTTGTGGCTGTGACCACTTTTAACCCCTGTGGTGCTGCTAATTGTCCCCAAGTCATAGTGAGCTGATTGCTATTAGCGGATACTTCGGTGAGCCCATTAACTGATTTCTGAGCACCCACACTAAAGGTGTATACTCCCCCGATTACAGAAGCTTCCCCAAGAGAGACGACATAGGATGTAGAATCGTTTGACCATGTGCCGCCTTTCCATCCACCATTTACATAAATGTCATAACCGGTTGCGTCTGGACTCGAGCCCCAGCTTAAAGTCACGGTTGTGTCCGTAATATCAGTAAGCTGTAGATTGTGCGGAGGTGTTAACGGAGGCACTGGATAAGCATTGGGGTCTTCGGGAAGAGTGGTAAACGTGACTAAGTTACTTTTTTGTTCTGGGGTAATGACAGCTGCTTGGACCCCATCTTGACCTAGAAAAAAGGAATAGGTGGTTTCTGGGGTTAGACTGCCAATAACTTTAGATGATCCGTTTGCCCAGTCTACGTAACCGTTTTTGTCATTCCAAACCCAATAATCTGCTATATCAGGGATGGGATCCCACTCTAAGGTTACCGTGTGATCTGTGACTTGCGTAACTCTCAAATTCGTAGGACCTACTGGACTTATAGCAGCAGTAGCTTTGGAAGCCGTAGTGACTGTCAGAATAGAAGAGAACACTAAAATAAAGCTAACAATAAGTGCAACCATTTTCGAGTAATTCGTGTGCGAAGTATACAACAAGATCACTCCTTTTCAATTTTAGAAAAAAGAACATTGTAAGCGTTTGCATCAATTGCGAATACTTGTTGCCCCCCTCCATGTCATATTGAACTCGTTCTGGAGCGGAAGCTTAGAAGTAACTTTCTACTTATGTAATTGGGAATTTCATTCTGTAGATGTCCATTTTAGTGTAAAAGAAGCTCGTCTCACTATGTGAATGATCAATGATTATTTATAGTTAGCAACTGACTTTTCGAGGTCATTCCAAAATACGATAAGATAAAGCAAAATACGCTAGAGAGAGAAGATTAAAAAATCTCTACCCAGCGTATTGAGGGATGCTGCTTGATTAATCGCGGGAAAATAGCTTTTTATCAAAAAACACAATGACGAGAAACAATGCCATCGCAAGAAGGAGTATAGCCGCTGGGATAATAAACGCCAACAAGGTTGCCGTATTTTCCGATTTATAGTACAGCAGCATCCCGAGAGGCATAAGTCCACCCCCGATGAGACTGGTCAAGGCTTGTAGTTTAGCGGTTCTCTTCATGCTGATTTCCTTAAATACATAATAAAAGATACCATAGACAAAGAGGGTCAGCCATCCGACAACAAGAATATGAGCATGGACAGGAATGATGGAATAATCTTCTCTTCCCGCCATATCAGAACCGATCAACGCCCCGATTAGCGCATAGATTGCGGCAATGCGAATTAACCATTTACTGTGATTTATCATTTCTACTCTCCTCACAACCTTAGTTTATTCTTTCTAAATTTACGTTAGTAAAATGAACCGCGTATGAACAGCAGGTGAACAAATTGTGAACACGAAACGGGAAGAGATTATATATCCGTGGAGAAGGAGAGGATAAGTGTTTGTAAATAACTACCATAAATTGATCCGAGGAAAGCCGATGTTCATGTCGAATAGTATAGTGCCTCGAAATAATGGCGCGAAGGAGAAGTACGATGAGACGTTGGTTGGCTAATTCGCTTAAGCGCAAGTTATCCTTATTGCTGTTGTGTGCGATTCTATTACCGTTGTTGTCTACGGGAGTCGTTTCGTATCAAATGGCTACCTCTGTCACTGAGGATAAGGCGAAGGAATCAGGGATGAACACTCTGAAGCAAATTAAGGAAAAGCTGGAGTTTGTCATTCAGGACGTGGAGAACATGTCCATCTTCCTCATAGGTGAAAAGGATATTCAGCTGTATCTGGACAATGATGAAGAGGATGTGACTCGCTATTCGTTGATCATAGGTACTTTAACGAATTTAGCCTTTTCAAAGAAATATATATCGAACATTACAATCATTCCGAAGAATGGAAATCCTGAATTATCGAACTCTACAATCCTGCAATCAGGTCTGAAGCCGCTACTGGAGCAGCATAAGGTGGATTATCGTAACGCTAAGAAGTGGTGGACTTCACTTTATGAGAATAAAACAACAGAGGGAATTAAGCGGGTGGTTTCGGTTGTAAGACCGATCCGTAATTTTTATAATTTCAAGGAAATGGGTTCTCTATCTATTAGTGTGGATCAGAAGGAAATTGCACGTTTCATCAATGAAGCCGGCTGGGAGAGCAGCGGATATGTCCTTCTGCTTGATAAGGATAACAAGATCATTTCCGGTGGTGATCCGAAATGGTTAACGCAAGCGTTTTCAGATGTTTTCCCGCAAATGGATACGTTTACGAGTGAGAGTGGTGTCCTCAATTATAGTGGGGGTAAGGATCAGAGAACAATTCTGTATCAATCGATCCCAAGTCTGGGTTGGAAGCTGGTTGGATTTATTCCTACTCAGGTGTATAAGGCGCAGAATAAATATGTTCTTACAGTAACAGCGGTTGCAATCGGAGTTGCAGTATTACTTGCGATTGGACTCATGTTTTATTTCTTGCAATGGGTAACCAAGCCGCTCACGAAGCTGACCCATTACCTGCGGGATTTGAATCCGGATGACACGATTCCGATGTACAAGATTAAGAGTACAGATGAAATCGGATTACTTGTTCGAAGCTATAATAAGCTCAGCGAGCGGATCGGAAGGCTTAAGGATCAGGTGCAGCAGAATGAAGCGATGAAGAAGGAAGCGGACATTCAAGCGCTGCAATCCCAGATTAATCCGCACTTTCTCTATAATACGCTATCGTCGATTCACTGGATCGCTCTAATGAACAAGGATCGGCAAATCGCTGAAATGGTTGGTGCACTGAGTGATTTCTTACGCTTTAGCTTAAATAAAGGGGAGGAGTATTGTCCCGTTAAACAAGAGATTTCCCATGTACAGAATTATGCCTATATTCAGTCCATTCGATTCCCCGATCAGTTCGAGATTGAGTTTTTTGTTGATCCAGAGATGAAGGAAATCATGATGCTGAAGCTACTGCTCCAGCCCTTGATTGAGAATAGTCTCATACATGGGATTCAGAAAAGGAAAGAAAAAGGACAAGTATTCGTTCATGGTGAGCTGCAAGGAAGCCAGATGAGGTTTGTCGTGGAGGATACTGGAGTTGGTATCCAGGAAGGCAAACTTCGTGAAATCCGCAGTTTATTGATGACATCGATTGATACGGGGCGGCATCTGAAGGGACAAGTTAGGCCTGTAACAAGTAACTATGGCTTGCTTAATGTGCATCAACGGCTTCAGCTACATTACGGCAGTGATTCTGGATTAACGATAGAAAGCGAGTGGGGGAAGGGCACGCGAATTTCCTTTACCATTCCGCTTGGGGAGGTACAAGCATGAAGATTATGATCGTGGATGATGAGGTTATTATTCGTACAGGGTTATGTACGGTTATCGATTGGAAGGAGCTAGGTTTGGAGCTCCTTCCCCCCGCATCCTCAGCAGAGGAAGCACTTGAAAGGATACCTTTAGAGAAGCCCCATATTTTGTTGACGGATATTCGTATGTCAGGCATGGATGGAATCCAATTGGCCAAAGAGGTCAAGGAGATGCTGCCGGACACAGAGATATTGATTCTGACGGGGTATGATGACTTTTCCTATGCTCAACAAGCCATACGTGGAGGAGTCATGGATTATTTACTTAAGACGAGCCGGCCTGAGGAAATTATTAAAGCAGCAATGAAGGCGAAGCAGAACATTACTAAGAAGCAGGAGCTGTTGAAGCAGGAAAATCTTCAGACGTCTACTTACAGCAAGCAATTGTTAATTGAGCTGTTGAACAAAGGCTTGGATAAGGAAGATGTCAGCTCATTAGATAAAATTCGTGATTGGTTTCGAAAGTACGATGTAGAACAAAATAAGGGAGAGCTTATCCCTATGCAAGTGATACTGATTTCAGCTTCGGGATGGGGAGAGAAGCCCTTTGACGTATTGCTGCAGGGGGCGGTTGATAATATATTCAGCGAGCTACTTCCCTGTATAACGCTACTCAGCAAGGATCAATTGCTCCTCGTCGTACGTTACGAAGAGGGTCTCACAGATCGTATGAGCTTACTCCAGGTACTGCAACGTGTGGAAAAAACACTAAAGTGTACTGTGTTTTGTACACTCGGCTGTACGGTTACAAATTATGAAAGCTTAAAGGCTTCTTATCAAGAAGCCCAAGAAATATACGCCTTTAAGGGATTAATAGGCGCTAGAGGATTGTTCACTATTGGTGATATCGAGGATCGCACGGGTAGTCGTACAGTATGCTCTGAGAAGGAAGAGGCGGAGCTTGCGGCTATTCTTATGAGCAATGATGCAACTGAGCTTAGGCATTGGGTTAATCAGACGGTTAGGGCACAGCTTGAAGATCCAGCAGCGCTGCCTACTACGCTTCGAGGATTTCTCCAATCTATGGTCATATCGGGTCACCGCTGGTCAGAACGAACCTATTCTAGTCAAGATGGTGGAATGCAAGGTGTACCTATGCCCGCCACACTAAGCTTTGAGCTTGAAGGGCGTCCTGAGGATGAAGTGTTCAAGCAGCTTTCTTATGTGATGTCCGCCTTTCATCAAGCTATGGATCAAAGCCGATTTTCCTATATTCCTAAATCCATCGCTTATATTAAAGAAAATCTAGATCAGAGCTTATCCTTGCACCAAGTAGCTAGCTTTGTGCATCTGAACCAGAATCATTTTTGTGAGGTGTTTAAGCGGGAGACGGGGTTAACCTATCTAGAATTCGTAACTCAAGAGAGAATGCGTAAAGCCACAGAAATGTTAAGGAGTACGCCTAATAAAGTCAGTGAAGTGGCGAAGCGTGTTGGTTATTTAGACATTAAATACTTCACGCAGCAGTTCAAAAAGCATACAGGGAAAACGCCATCTGAATATCGTCAAGTGATGAAAGATACTGAATAATGACCCCCTTCACTCCGAAGTCTCTCCCGTTATGCAGGATGGAGTTGCCCCTTATACTGAAGTTGTAACTAGAGATTAGGAGGGCATAAGGACATGAAGAAAACATTAACATTTGCAATAATGACAGCATTCATAGTATCCATAATTGGATGCTCCAGTGGAAACAAGGAAGAAGCAAGCGGCAAACCTGCAGCAAGTGGAGCAACAGAAACCAAGGCACCTGAGAAAGTAAAACTATCTCTATGGCATAACTACACGGGTGATGATCTGCGGGCACAAACGATGAGAGCAACGTTGGAGCAATTTCAGAAGGATAATCCGAATATAGAGCTTGATGTCCAAGGGATTCCACCTGATGGATATAGAGCACGTTTGAAAACCGTAGCGGCAGCTAACGAAATGCCTGATTTGTTCGTGATGTGGCCTGGGGTTATGACAAGAGAATTCGTTGGTGGCGAGCTGTTGCAGCCAATAAACGAATTGCTAGATAGCAAGCCGGAGTGGAAAGAAGGCTTCTTGCCGAACTCCTTCACGGAATTCACTGTGGATGAAAAAACATATGGGGCTCCTATGGCGCTATCCCCAACTTCGATTTTGTACTACAACAAAACGATTTTTGATGAGCATAACGTTCAACCGCCAAAAACTTGGGATGACTTAATGAATCTTGTAGATACATTCAAAAAAGCAAAAATCACTCCGATCGCATTGGGTAACAAAGCGGCTTGGGTAGCACAATCCAGTATTCTCAGCTCCTTGGCTGACCGGGTGACAGGAACAGAATGGTTCCTTAAGGCTGCTGCTGGAGACGGCGCGAAATTCACGGATCCTGAATTCGTAGAAGCACTTAAACACCTGCAACAGCTTTCAGATGCAAAGGCGTTCCAAGATGGCTTCAACAGCATTGACAACACACAAATGGAGCAAATGTTTGCACAAGGTAAAGCGGCTATGATGATTGATGGTGGATGGGCACTAACCAATCTGGCAGCAAATGCATCACCTGAAGCTCTAGCTGCAATGCGTGCAACGGTTCTGCCTTCTATTCCAGGCGGTAAAGGAAATCCTGACTCTTTATCTGGTGTAGTTGGAACAGGACTTGGACTAAGCAAGAAGGTTGAAGGCGCTCGCAAGGATGCTGCATTTAAGCTCATCTATGCGATGGCTAACCCAGAAGTACAGAAGAAGACGCTTGAAGGTAATCAATTAGTCAGCTACAAGGTAGAGCTGGACACTTCAAAAGTTACACCTATTTTCGCTGAAGTGTACAAATTGCTTGGTACAGTGACTACAACACCTGTATATGATGGTCGCCTAAGCTCGGCGGTTGCTGATGTGGTGAACAATGGACTACAGGAATTATTGATGGGCGGTAACCCAGAAGCGATTGCGAAGAAGATTCAAGCTGCTCACGAAAAAGAGCTTGCAGGTAGTAAATAGAAAGATTGGTAGAGCGATTCCAGTCATCAACTAGGGCTGGAATCGACTTTTTATAACTGCAGCGGCATGAGAGCTAGGAGGGTATTATGACAACTTCGACGAGAATCAAAGGGTTTATTTTAATCGGTCTTCTCCCCGCCCTATTGTTGTATTCATTTTTTGTGATTGTCCCTATTTTTTGGTCTGCTTATTATGGTTTTTTTGATTGGAAAGGGCTTGGTAGCGCTAAGTTTATCGGCTTAACGAATTATGTAGAAGTGTTTAATGACCCGATCTTCTGGACGGGCTTCAAAAATAATATGCTGATCGTTGCTGCTTCTGTGTTCGGTCAGGTACCAATTGCTATGATTCTAGCACTCTTGTTAACGCGTGCTAGTCTATTCCAACGAATGATCCGCGCCTCGATTTTCATGCCTATGGTGCTTTCCTCAGTGGTCGTCGGGATTATCTGGGGCTATATTTATCACCCGCAAATCGGTGTTCTTAATTTTGTACTAGATGCTACAGGGCTAGAAATGATTAAGAAAGTCTGGTTATCCGATCCAAGTGTGTCCATGTACGCCATTATGGTGCCGATTATCTGGAACTACATTGGTCCTTACATGATCATCTTCATCGCTGCACTTCAGAACACATCACCTGAGATTAATGATGCTGCTTCATTAGATGGAGTAGGTCCAGTGCGCAAACTCTTCCAAGTGACATTGCCAATGATTTGGGACACGATTAAGGTCGTTATTGTGTTATGTATTTCGGGTAGCTTGAAGGCATTTGATCTGATCTATGTGATGACCGGTGGGGGACCTGCTCATACAACCGAGGTTCTAGCTTCCTATATGTATAACAGTACGTTTAACGTATATCGGTTTGGTTATGGTAGTGCGATTTCGACAGCCATTATTATCCTGAGCTTAATTCTTATCTTGGGAAGCCAGTATTTAATGAAGCGGGATTATCGATAGAGAGGGGATGATTACCGATGGAACAGATACTAACTAAGAATAAGAATATCCCTAAGCTGCAGGATAAAAAGCTAAAGTGGAGCCAGGGAATTATTAATATTGGGCTGACGCTATACGCATTAGTAACGTTATATCCGTTATTTTGGTTATTCACCAGCGCACTCAAAACGAACGAAGAATTTGACTCAAGGCCCTTCGGCTTGCCGGAAGTATGGCAATGGGAAAATCTGAAACGAGCTTGGGACGTTTCGGCAATGGGTACCTCCCTTATTAATTCGACGATCGTAACGATAATATCCTTGGTGCTGACGCTTTTACTTGGTGCACTAGCAGCTTATGTGCTGGCACGCTTCCAATTCCGGTTTAAAGCATTTATTATGGGTTTATTTCTTCTAGGGATGTTAATTCCTATTCATAGTACACTAGTCCCACTATTTATTATGATGAATAAAGTCAATTTGTTGGATACGTATTGGGCACTCATTTTGCCGTATACAGCATTTGAGCTACCTTTAGCCATTTTTGTTACTGCAGCATTCTTGATTGCTATTCCGAAGGAAATTGAAGAGGCTGCTCTTATTGACGGTACAGGGTATTGGGGCATTTTCTTCCGAATGATGCTTCCGCTCAGTCTTCCTGCTCTATCCACAGTAGCCATTCTTGGATTTTTACGGTTTTGGAATGATTTTGCCTTTGCGCTTATTTTCATTAGTAAACCCGCGTTAAAGACGGTTCCACTAAGCTTATCGGTGTTCGCAACAGGCTATGCTACGGATTATAAGCTGACGATGGCCGCGATGACCATTGCTGTAGTTCCAACGATAATCGTGTTCCTGATGTTCCAGGAGCAGATTATGAAGGGCATGACTGCAGGAGCGGTTAAAGGATAAGGCTCCGATTACATTACAAAATATAAAAAGCGGTAGTCAATGGGCTTAGATGCCCTATGACTACCGCTTTTTTTGTCTTATCGTCTTAATTTACGGATGCCCCTCGAACCAAAGTGACATACATCCGCTCGTGATCGACGGACTTCCCTGTGATGAGCTTGAGGAGTTGTTCGGAGGCGAGCGCTCCCCATTTTCTATTAGAGTAATCGATTGTCGCGAGTCTTGGCTGAACATACTGAGCGATCTCGATGTTGTCGAAACCAATGAGATGGACGTGATCTCCGATGAGGAGTGAAGTATGATTGCTTATATAATTATAAATACCGATGGCCATCTCGTCATTCAGACAGAAGACCGCAACGGGGCGGGTGTATTCATCTACAATTTGTTTAGCGGCAGCTTCCCCTGAGGCTTTAGTGAAGTCACCTGAAATTTCGATGTATTCCAGATGAGGTGAGCGATCAACGACTTGTTCGACCGCATGCATCCGTTGCTTAACGTCGTAGGAGCCCTTAGGCCCAGAAACGACATAGATCTTATCATGGCCTTGCTCAAGTAAATAATCCATTGCTAGGGAGGCCCCAGCTTTATTGTCGAGGAGCACCTGATTAATATTGGGATGGATTAACTCGCGATCTAACACAACCAGCTTGTGTCCTTGATTTGCATACTGGAGCAATTCTTCATCGGCAAAGGTTTCATCAAGTATAATGGCCCCATCGATCATTCGCTCAGGGATCATCCGGTGCGATTGCAGTCCGCTGCATACGATCAGATCGTAGCCCTTCCCTTGGAGCCCCTCTTTAACCCCCTGCAATAAATCTCCATAAAAATTACCGCTGAAATCTGTAAGGAAGATTCCAATAATATTAGATTGTCTCTTCTTCAATGATCTGGCAGCGGCATGAGGAACATAATTTAACTCCTCCGCGATTTTAATGATTCGTGCCGCAGTTTCTTCCGTTACCTTGCTGCTTCCGTTCAGAGCGTAAGAAACCGTCGAGATGGAAACGCCCGCCCTTTGGGCAATATCTTTAATGCTAACCACGAGTCTCGCTCCCTTATTGTACTTGCATTGTCAGATTAAAGGATAATTGTTAGTAGGTCAACACATCTTCAACGAATAAAATCGAGCTTTGGTGAAACGTTTCGATTTCTACTATATCCGAACCTTGTCTCGTTATCAACTTCCCATTTTTTCCCGTTGTAAACGGTTAAAGAACGTTTGACATCCTCTAAACCCTAGATTTATAATCAATATTGAAGTGAATCGAAACGTTTCTATTAGACAACAATAACAGCTAGAGAGGTTGATAATGCTATGTCCAAACCATCAGAGCAAGCATCTCGCATTTCATCCATTAATAATCAAACCTTGACTGAGTTACTCGGGCAAATGACGCTTGACGAGAAGATTGCCCAACTCCTTCAGTTAGCTGTTCCGTTCTATGAAGGCGCGGAAGGCGATGGTCTAATTACGGGACCTATGGAGTCACTAGGTATTTCAGAGGAAACAGTACGCAATTCCGGTTCTGTCCTTGGTATGGCTGGAGCGGCAGAAACGATTAACGTCCAACGTGTGCATCTGCAGAACAACCGACTGGGCATTCCATTGCTTATGATGGCGGATATCGTCCATGGATTTAAGACGATCTTTCCCGTGCCACTAGCAATCGGCTGCTCATGGGATCTGGAGCTGGCTGAACAAAGCGCAGTGATCGCTGCTAAGGAAGCGTCTGTATCAGGCGTCCATGTTACGTACGCGCCTATGGTTGATCTTGTGCGTGATCCGCGTTGGGGACGGGTTATGGAGTCCACTGGGGAAGACCCTTACTTGAACTCGGAGTTCGGACGGGCATTCGTTCGCGGGTTTCAGGGCACCGATCTTGCCAACGACATGGATAGAGTAGCGGCATGTGTGAAGCATTTTGCAGCATATGGAGCTGCAGAGGGTGGACGAGACTATAACACGGTCGATATGTCCGAGCGTCAATTGCGTGAGTTCTACCTGCCAGCTTATAAGGCCGCTCTTGACGAGGGCTGCGAGATGGTGATGACGTCATTTAATACGGTGGACGGAATTCCAGCGACAGGAAACTCGAATTTGATGCGGAAGCTACTTCGGGAGGAATGGGGTTTTGACGGCATTCTGATTTCCGACTGGGGTGCGGTCAAGGAGCTCATCGCACACGGAATTGCGGCTGATGAGTCGGAAGCTGCGCAGAAAGCCATCCAGGCGGGAGTCGACATCGAGATGATGACTTCCTGCTACGCTAAGCACTTATCCGAGCTTGTGGAGAATAAAGAAGTGGACGTGGCTTTGATCGATGAAGCGGTTATGCGCATCTTGACGTTGAAGCAAAAGCTTGGCTTGTTCGATAACCCTTATCGCGCAGCAGATCCAGAACGTGAAAAGGAAATTGTTTTCTGTGACGCGCATCGTGAAGCTGCACGGGAGCTTGCGGTTAAATCATGCGTGCTTCTGAAAAATGAAGATGTGTTGCCGCTCAAGCGGAACGGTAAAATTGCGCTAATTGGTCCGTTTGCTCAAAGCGGTGACCTGCTTGGGCCATGGTCTTGGACAGGCTCCAAGGAAGATGTTGTTCAGCTGGCAGATGCAATGAAGAGTAAGCTTAACTCGTCGGCTGAGCTTGTTGTAGCTGCTGGCTGCGACTTTGAGACGGCTACGGAAGCACAATGGGTAGAAGCTCTTGCAGCAGCTGAGGCTGCGGACGTTATCGTTCTTGCGCTTGGTGAGCACTCAGATATGAGCGGGGAGGCTGGCTCTAGGGCGAATATTCAATTACCTGAAGTTCAACTGGAGCTTATTCGGAAGCTCGAAGAGCTCGGCAAGCCGATCGCGGTTGTATTGTTTAACGGACGTCCGCTTGATTTACATGGGGTTTATGACAAAGTGGACGCCATTCTGGAAGCTTGGTTCCCAGGCTCCGAGGGCGGTCTTGCAGTCGCAGATTTGCTGTTTGGTGACGCTAATCCATCTGGTCGTCTAACGATGTCATTCCCGTTCAGCGTAGGTCAAATTCCGGTCTACTACAACGCATTTAACACGGGACGTCCTCAAGGGGCACCTGATGCTCAAGTTAAATACGTATCTCAGTACCTGGATATCCCTAATGAGCCATTGTATCCGTTCGGATATGGCTTGAGTTATTCCTTATTCGATTATAGTGAAGCACAAATATCCTCCGACATCATGACAGCAGATCAATCGATTAAGATTGCAGTGAAGCTGACGAATAAAGGTGAGGTTGCCGGTGAGGAAACCGTGCAGCTATATGTAAGAGATATTTCAGGTGAGGTTGTAAGACCACTCAAAGAGCTGAAGGATTTCCGCAAGATAACGCTCCAACCGGGTGAGAGCTGTGAGGTTGAATTTGAACTATCGGAAAGCCAACTCCGTTATTATCACTCGGATCTCAAGCATTATAGCGATGCCGGAGCGTTCGTGGCCTACGTGGGACCGAACAGCAAGGTGAACACCGAGCTTCCGTTCAAATTGACGAAGTAACTTAACAACTACCAAGAGAAACATAGAAAGGGGCAGTCCCGTCAGAGGGACTGCCCCAATTGTGTAGCAAAAATAAGAAAGCCAGGCAAAGCAGGTTATGACCTGCTTTGCCTGGCGAATTCACATCAGCCTATTCTTTAACGGCACCGATGACGACGCCTTTAACGAAGAAGCGTTGCAGGAACGGATAGACGAGCAGGATCGGCAAAGCGCCAATGAAGATCTGTGCTGCCTTGATCGTCCGCTGTGACTTATTGACGACAACTGATACATCGAAGCCTGTCATATTATTCGCTACGATTATCGTTTGCATAAAACTGGCTAGTGGCAGCTTTTCGGCATCCTTCATGTAGATAAGACCGTCAAAGTACGCGTTCCAGTGTCCGACCATCGTGAACAAAGCGATGGTCGCGATCGCCGGCATGGAGATCGGAAGGTAGATTGCGAAAAAGGTGCGAAGATGTCCTGCTCCGTCCATAAACGAGGCCTCTTCTACCTCTTTCGGCACGGTGCGGAAGAAGTTCAAGAGCAAGATGATATTGTACACCGTAACCAAGCCTGGAAGGATCAACGCTAATAGATTATTTAACAAGCCGAGCTTCAAGATAAGGATGTAGTTTGGAATAAGACCGGCGGTAAAGAGCATCGTGACGACAAAATACCAAAGGTATATGTTTCTGGCACGAAACACGCGGGTATCTTTGGACAGTGCGTAAGCGGCAATGGCATTTACGAACAAAGCCAGCGCCGTTCCGAAAACGGTCCGTTCTACCGATACCTTGAGGGACGTCAAGAAATTAACGTTCTCGAACGTCCTTGTGTAAGCTTCGAACGTCAAGTCAATTGGCCAGAACGTTACGAGTCCGGCGTTAGCCGAAGAGGTCGAACTCAAGGATACCATCAGCAAATGGTACATCGGCAGCAAACAAAGGATGGCGACCGTAACGAGTAGTATATAGTTAAAAATGCTAAATATACGATAAGGCAATGTTTTATGGTACATGCGATGTCACCCTCCCTAGAAAATTCTATATCCGGCTACTTTGAATGCAAGACGGTACGAAATGACAATCAATGTCAAGCTAATGACCGACTTGAAGAGGCTGACCGCCGTAGCAAAGCTAAATTGACCGCTCAGCAAACCTTCCCGGTAAACGAACGTGTCGATGATGTCGCCTTGTTGGTAAATCATCGGGCTGTACAGGTTAAATACTTGGTCGAAGTTAGCGTTCAGCACATTGCCTAGGGCCAGTGTCGCAACGACGATTAGCATCGGCACAAGTGAAGGAATCGTAATATGCAACGTTTGCTTGAAACGGCCTGCGCCGTCGACTTCGGCTGCTTCATAAAGCGCGGGGTTGATTCCCGCCAGCGCAGCAAGGAAGATGATCGTGTTAAATCCGAATTCCTTCCAGACGTCACTGAAAATGATCGTAAGTCGGAACCAAGTCCCGTCGCCTAAGAAGAAAATAGGTTTATCAAGACCAAATACGGACATCAGGAATTGGTTGACAATACCGGTTTGGGAGAGCAAGTCAATCAGAATCCCGGAAAGGATAACCCACGATAGAAAGTGGGGCAAATAGACAAGAGTCTGAATGGATCGCTTGAATCCCATGTTTCTGACTTCGTTCAGTAACAAGGCGAATGTAAATGGGATGATCAAATTAAGGACGACTTTGGAGCAAGCGAACAACACGGTATTCCAAATGATTTTCACGAAATAATCATTCTCGAACATATATCGGAAATGCTTCAAGCCGACCCAAGGTGAACCGGTAATACCAAGATTCGCTTTATAATCCTGAAAAGCCATAATAATGCCCGACATAGGCAAATAGGAAAAGACGAAAACAAACAGAACAGCCGGCAGCACCATTAGATGTAAAGTCCATGGTATCTTATAGCCTTTTCTTTTTTCGGATTTCCGAATGGCTTTGAGGTTGGTATTGAGTGATAATTTATTTTCCATAACTCTCTCCCATTCCAATAAATGTAATTAGCGTATTGAGTGAAGCCCTGATATATATAGTAACAACGCGCACATTCATTGAACTATAAGACAATCTTAGGATCGATAGTATTTTGTTAGGGACATTGTCTAGGGGGAACAGTTTATGAAGCTCAGGAGAGGCATCGATTTTATAAGAATACGGACGGGTTCCAAATTTAGCCTATTTTCAAAGATGAACAGTTTGATCTTAGTGTTGTTCATTCCGATTATTGTTTTGTTTACCTACTCGAATGGGGTGACTTCTAATGTCATCGAGAAGGAGCTCCAGGCTTCGAACATTAAACAGCTATCTTTTCTATCCAGCCAAATCGAAACTCGTATTAATCAGACGATGGACTTTGTTGTGACCTTCTCAAGAGATCCGAACGTTCGCAAGTTCAACGGACTAAATATATGGGACGATCGTTACGATCGAATGCAGACGAGGTACGCCATTCAGGAAAAAATGGTACTGCAATCCGGGGTTATGAACATATGGCCGGTGAAGTTCACGGTGTATTCACAATTGAACAAAGATGCCATATCGAATGGGACGGACCGGGTTGAGTACGATGAGCAGTATTTGAAAAGAAATGTGACTGGCAAATGGTCATATGGGGATGGGAAAATCGATGAATCCGGTAAATCACAAGCCTTTCATTGGTTCTACACAGATACTTTTGGTCAGCAAGATGTGATTAAAGGGAGTAACCTGGTCGTGCAAGCCACCTTCGAGCATGAGAACATTCAGAATATGCTGGACACATACAAGGCAGGGGGACAAGGTGATCCCTTGTTTTATCACAAGGGAGACGCTCCTATCCTAAACCGCAGTGCATCACCTTTAACGAACGCGCTTATCCAGTATTTGGACGGTAACGATTTAGAGGATACGAGGCAAGAGGTCGTCGAATTAGATAATAAGAACTACTTGTTGAACGCAGTGAAATCTCCCCTATTGGGATGGTATTTGGTGGACATTGTACCGCTGGATCAGATTATGGGACCGATATCGTTTAGTCGCAATCTATTTTACTTAACGATGGTGCTGCTCTTCGTGGTGGGGATTTCTGCGTCTGTACTTATGTATAGGAATGTCCAACGCCCGATTCGGAAGCTGGTTCGAGGATTACAGAGTGTTCAGCGCGGGGATTTCTCAGTACGGATGGATTCCAATGTAAACAGCGAGTTCTCGTTCTTGTTCTATAGGTTTAACGACATGTCGACGCAAATTCAAAGCTTAATCGAGAACGTACTGAATGAGAAGCTTCTGGCTCGAGAAGCGACCTTGAAACAATTACAGGCGCAGATCAATCCTCATTTTCTATATAATTGCATCGGATATATGATCAATATGGCACAGATGAAGGATGATGAGGCTGTTGTCTCTATGGGGTACAATCTTAGCGCGTATTATCGTTACATGACCCGACTGGAGCGCCCAACGGCGAGCTTGGATGAGGAAGTTAAGCTAATCGTTAACTACTTGGATATCCAGAAGCTACGCAACGGTAGAATTCATTATCATATCGATATTCCCGAGGAAATGTTGAAGCAGCAGGTTCCACGACTCATGCTTCAACCGATCGTAGAGAACGCAGTTATTCACGGGGTTGGCAAGACTTACACATCAGGGGAGATCCGCATAACTGGTGAAATGTCTGAAGGCTTCTGCAGGCTATATGTAGACGATGACGGACCTGGCATGGCCGATGAGCAGTTGGAGACACTGAACCGCAAAATGCTTGAAGCGTTACAAGAAGATATGGGCTACGGCTTCTGGAATACGAATCAGCGGATTATCCATCATTTCGGAGAACGCTCGCACCTCAGTTTCACAAAATCGATGCTTGGAGGATTCCGCACGGAAATGGTGTGGGAGCACGCTCCAGTAGACGAACGTCAGCATCATTCGATACAAGAAGGAGATTGACCAAATGCAAATGATCATCGTTGATGACGAAGCCCACTGGGTGGACAACCTGTCTATGAACAAGCCTTGGCATACGCTAGGCATTGAACAAGTTCATAAAGCCTATTCCGCACAAGAGGCGCTGCGAATCATAGAGACGCATCCTATAGATATTGTTATTTCTGATATTCTCATGCCGGAGATGACAGGGATTGAGCTTATTGAAAAAATCCGCGAGCGAGACAAAAGAATCAAATGTGTCATCCTTTCCGGACATTCTGATTTCGAATACGCGAAGGAGGCTCTCCGGCATCAAGCGGTAGATTATTTGCTTAAGCCACCGATGGACAACGAATTGCTAGCGGCGGTGAAATCTGCGGTCGATCAATTAAATGCGGAATGGGAAAGCGTGAGTTCCCATGAGCGTACCCAATATACGTTGCGAGAAAACCTTCCGCTCTTGCGGGGCCAACTCCTGTTAAGTGCATTTCGTGGTGAGCGAATGCCGACAGAGGAATGGATCCGGAAACTCGAAAATTATAGTTTGCCTTTTCAATTTGGTGAATGTGCACTGCTATTGGTCCGAATGGAGGATGAATTCGGACAGTACCGTAACAACGGGCAGCAGCTTCTGGAATACGCCATTATTAATATTGCAGAAGAGATTTTTGGCGAGTTTGCGAACATATGGGGCGTCAAGGAGGAGCATGGTTATTTAGCTTTTCTGCTTCAGTTCAAGGAAACCGCACAAGAGGTTGGGAATGACATATTGCTTGAGAAGCTCTCGATGCAGCTTCAAGCGAAAGTAAAGCAGTTCCTGAAAGGCTCCTTGTCCATCGTTTCGACAGAGCCGTTTCATTTCCCGGATCAGCTTGCGGAGCGATATCGGCATGCCCTGGCCTACTTTAGGCAGATCGTCGGGGATGAGCATGAATTTGTTATGAGAGCTGGGGACTTGGAGCGAGGCTTGTCACATGGCACTCTAGATGCGATTCATGTGCTTCCTGGATTAAACAACCTGCTTGAGGCAGGACGCTGGGAGGCAGCGGAAGAGAAGCTCCAAGAGGTATTTGCAGAGCTTGACGAGAGATGGTCAGATTCCTGGGAGCATTGCATGGAGACGGGGTATATTATTGCGTCCGCTTACGCACAATTCTCTCATCGCAACGGGCATATGCTTGCCGGTATTTTGGGGGACGACATCGAGCCGTTACAGAGTGGAGAGGCTTTCACGACGATAAGCAAGCTGCGGAGCTGGGCTATGGGAGTTTTGCAGAAACTGAAGCTGAAAGCGTCCAATGAAGTCAAGGATGTCCGTTCCGTGTACGTCAAGAAAACGCAGGAGTTCGTGCAGGCGAATCTGCATGACGATGTTTCACTACGCGCGCTAGCCGATCATGTCAATCTTCACCCGACACATCTTTCGAAGCTGTATAAGATTGAGACGGGAGAAGGCGTGAGTGAATATGTGTCCCGCCTCAGGATGGAAACGGCTTGTCACAAGCTGGTATCGACCGATAGGAAGGTGTACGAGATTAGTGCGGAAATCGGCTATTTGGACTCTGCTTATTTTATCAAGGTTTTTAAACGACAATTCGGGGTTACACCGCAAGAATATCGAGAGGGAAATTAACAACATGACAGAGTCCTATGGAAACTAACAAAATCCTATAGATGACCTCCTAGCCTCGTTGGTAAAGTAACTCATGAGACAATCTTACACCGTAGGGGGAAATCAGAATGGGTAAGTTAAAGTTAAGTAAAGTAATGCTACCTATCGTAGCAGCATCGCTCATCGTGTCGGCTTGCAGCAGCAACAACGACAACAACGCAAGCTCGACTCCATCCGGTTCAGCTAGCTCAAGTGCATCGGCACCAGCTACTAAATCAGAAGCGGATCTTGCATTCGAGAAAGGCAAATATGAACCGGCTATCGATATTAGCACGATCATTATGCCTAAAGAGTACACCAAGGGTGAAACGAAGGACAACAACATCCATGACAAATGGATGCTGGAAACACTAGGAATCAAATACAAGGGTACTTGGTATCCTGCAGGCGCTGACCAATACAAGCAACAGCTACAGCTTGCGCTTACTTCTGGTGAGAAGCTACCTGACTTCGTTATGGTACCTACCGATGCAGTATTAACGAATCAACTGATTGAATCCAAGCAATTCATTCCGATTGACGAGCTGTTCGAGAAGTACGCAACACAAGTTTGGAAAGATCATACTGTAAACAACCCAGAATTGTGGTATCCCTTCACACGGGACGGAAAAAAATGGAACCTTCCGATTATGGAATATACCGATAACGACGATACACTTCTATGGCTCCGCGAAGATTGGATGGAGAAGCTGAAGCTTGAGCAGCCGAAGACGATCGCAGATCTTGAGAACATCATGGACAAATTTAAGAACGCGAACCCAGACGGATTGGCTGCCAAGGATGTTTTCCCGCTTGCAATTTCCTTGAAGAACAATACGAATACTTGGATGGGTGGACTTGACTGGTTATTCGGAGCTTATGGTTCTGTTCAAGAGCAATGGAACAAAGATGCGAATGGCAATCTAGAGTATGGCTCTGTTAACCCAGGTGCGAAGCAAGCGCTTGCTAAGCTACAAGAGTGGATGGATAAGGGCTATATTCACCCGGACGCTGCACTATGGGATGAAGGTAAATCAGCTGAAATTTGGACTAAAGGAAACGCAGGGATATTACCAGGCGCGAACTGGGTTCCTGACTGGCCGGCTCCGGATTTGCTGAAAAACGTTAACGGTTCGAAATATAAAGCGTATCCGGTTCCTGCAGGTCCAGATGGCCTCATGGGTACGAAATGGCAAAATTCCGGTGTTAACAGCAGCTTCATGATCAACAAAGATGCTAAACATCCGGAAGCCATTATTCTTTACTACAACTACTTGCTAGACAACCTAGCTGATCCAGCTGTTGGCAGCCCGTACGAGTATGGTTTTGCTAAAGGATATGACTGGGATATCGTAGACGGTGTATCGACGAACGATAAAGAAAAAGTAGGAAAAGACTTCTTCGATAAGTTCCCGTACATCACTGGTCCAGCTCGTATTCCTAATCTGTACATGTCATCCCTCGTTAAGCTTGCTGACGGTGCAGAGCCGTCAACACCTTACGAGAAACAACAAGCTACTTTCCGTAAACCGGAAAACTGGTATGCAGCGAAAGTTGTTATGTCACAAATTGACATTCGTAAGCAAAACTACTTTACAGGCGCGGCAACACCAACAATGATTGAAAAATGGAACCTGCTTCGTCAGTCCGAGCTTGAAACATTTAACAAAATCATTTACGGCAAATTGCCGGTTAATGCTTTCGACGAGTTCGTCGCTAACTGGAATGCGAATGGCGGAGAGCAAGTGACTAAGGAAGTTAACGAATGGTTCAAGTCGGTTTCTCAATAAATTAGAATGGCTCCGCTAGAAAACCTTGTCTCTATTCGTAGAGACGAGGTTTTTTAAGTTATTCCACCGCTATTGTATAGAATCGATTTTCTGCTATATTTATTATTATACGAATTGTTGTAATAAAATCAGGAGGTGTTCTACGTCAAAATTTTGCAGCTAACTATGGATGAAGCGGTGGAAATAGGGAAAGTGCTTTCTAATGAACACCGTATGAACATTCTGAAAATATTAAGCACGGGTCCACATAATGTGAATGAGTTATCGGAGAAGCTAGGTATTCCATTCTCAACGACAGCCGTGAATGTAAAAAAGCTGGAGGATGTGAATCTGATTATTACCGAGTTGGTCCCCGGCCGAGGAACCCAGAAGGTAAACTCCAAAAATTATGACCGTATCGTCATTGATTTAGTTACCGATCAGGCAGACAAAGAAAAGAATGTGATTACGATAGACATGCCGATCGGTGAATATGTCGATTGTCATGCTGAGCCGAGTTGCGGTATCGTAGGCGAATTGGATTATATCGGCATTCAAGATGACCCGCGTTCTTTCTATGAGCCTGGCAGAAAAGACGCCCAATTGCTCTATTTTCGTCATGGCTTTGTGGAGTATCGGTATCCTAATCGCATTCCTTATGGGGAAAAGGCTACGGAAATTGAATTCAGTGCGGAGATTTGTTCCGAAGCCCCATACCATAAGCTAGACTGGCCTTCCGATATTACGCTATGGGCGAATGATGTGGAGATCGGAACATGGACCTCACCCGCAGACTTTGGTGGACAAAGGGGTTTTAATACACCAGAGTGGTGGAACACTAATTTTACGCAATTCGGGCTATTAAAGCATTGGAAAGTTAATCACAGTGGTAGCTTTCTAGACGGAGTGCAAATATCCGATGTCACAGTAAACGATTTGAACCTAAGTGATAAACCGTTTGTTTCCTTGCGAATCGGAGTAAAGAAGGATGCCTTCAATGCCGGTGGAATCAATTTGTTCGGTCCCAACTTTGGGAATTATGCGCAAGGAATTATTATGAATTTGCGCTATAGTAAATAACGAATAGCGATAGAAATGATGGATAGGAACGATAAGATTTTATTTTAATAATATAGGTTATAAAACAAAAAGGAAAACTATTCGTAGTTTTCCTTTTTTTCGTTAAAACGTATTATTTGAGGGGATTTAAAGGGTTTCCATCTAAAATTTTTATTACAATATATATTGATATAAAACACTATTAGGTGTTATATTGAAAAAGTAATCATTCATATTCACATCTCTAGGGGGAAAAAAAATGAAAAGATCAATGCAACTGCTTGTAACCGTTATCATGATTTTTAGCTTAGTGTTGGCTGGTTGTTCGAATGCGAATAATTCAAAGCCAAGTAATGCAAACGCTTCAAGTACCGGAAGTGGACAAGCAAGCAGCACAAGTGGAAGTGAAGCATCTGGAAAAGTCATCGATCTCAAGTATTGGGTACCGTTTAGTGGATCCGATGGAGAATTCATGGAAGATATGGTTAAAGCCTTTAATGAATCTCAAAGTGAAATAAAAGTAGAGTTCATGAACAATAACTGGGATAACTATTATCCTAAGCTTCTATCTTCGCTTGTGGCTAAGTCCGCACCGGATGTAGCCGTTGCCCACGTATCGCACCTTTCAGAGCTCATTCCAACTGGGATGATTGAACCACTAGACGATTTGGTGGCGGATGCAAAGCTTGATTGGTCGACTTATGGTAAAAATCAAGAAAACTCGATCATCCGTGATGGCAAGCATGTCGCGATTCCGTTAGACACTCATGCCGTGGTTATGTACTACAACAAGAAGTATCTTGGAGATGCAGGACTTCTGAATGAAGATGGAAGTATTAAGATGGAGCCAGGTGCTGAAGGCTTTACACAAATGCTGAAGACATTGAAAGAGAAATTGCCTGCCGACGTATCCCCTCTGATCATTGGTAGCAACAATATCTTTACTTACTGGATCTGGTACGCGCTTGTTCAACAACAAGGAGGTACATACTTCCAAGATGGTAAACCGACGATCAATACACCTGAGGGCAAGAAAGCAATGGAATTGATTCAAACTTGGTTAAAGGATGGATTAACGCTACCTGATATCGGAGACAACAGCTACGATATTTTCAAAACATCCAAAGCTGCTGTTACTTTCACTGGCGTATGGGCTACGGGTAACTTCGAGAAGGAAGCATCGCTTGATTTTGCTGCTGTTCCATTTCCACAGCTTTACGATCAACCGGCTGCTTGGGGCGACTCTCACACGCTGATCGTACCAAAGCAGGGGAATCGCGAGAAGCAAGTCGCAGCTGTTAAATTCGCTAACTGGTTAGCTGATCATGGTGCGATGTGGGCCAAAGCGGGTCACGTCCCATCTAAGCCGTCCGTTCAGGATACGGAAGAATACAAAGCATTACCTTATCGCTCAGGTTATGCGGCAGTTATGAACGATGTGAAATATATGCCTGATTCAACGAAGCTTGGCGCAGTGAACGATGCTGTTCTTGAGTCTCTTGTAGAGATTAACTATGGTAACAAATCGATTGAAGATGGATTGAAAGATGCGCAAAACAAAGCTGACAAGCTAATAAGCAGATAATCAAGCAAATGGAGATGATGCGGGATTCCGATAGCCGTCCCGCATCATGTTTATTTGAAGGAGCGAGATCGATTTGAAGCAACTCAAAAGCCCGATATACAAAAACTATTTAACCGCACTGGCCTTTTTGGCTCCTTTCATGGTTCTGTATTTATGGTTCTGGATCTATCCGATCATCAAAGGGTTTTTAACGAGTTTAACCGCAGGTAGCATAGGTGCGGAAAAAACCTTCGTTGGTTTAGATAATTACCGTTATATGTTGTCTGACGACAAGTTTTGGAGCTCTTTTTGGAATACTTTGTACTTTATTTTGATATCTACGCCATCCATCGTCGTTGTAGGACTAGTCATGGCATTGCTGGTTAATATGAAGCTGAAAGGCACGACATGGCTTAGAACGGCTTTCTTTATGCCTTACATGCTTTCTGTGTCTGTGTTGGGAAGTATTTGGGTATTTATTTTGCAGTCCAGGACGGGATTGATCGCAGAGACGTTGAGTTCATTTGGCGTGACAATGGAGTTTTCCTTCTTCGGCAGTTGGGGCATGGGATGGCTATCCATCTTGATTGCCACGCTTTGGTGGACAGCAGGATTTAATATGATCATGTTCCTGGCGGGACTACAGGAAATATCAGATGACTTATATGAAGCTGCAGATATCGACGGTGCCAATCGATGGGCGAAATTTCGTTATATTACGATGCCTTCATTGAAAGGTGTAACGGCGTTGGTAATGATGCTCCAGACGATTGCTTCATTTAAGCTCTTCGGTCAAACTTGGCTGATTACGAAAGGCGGACCGGGAACATCAACTACGCCACTCGTTCACTATATTTATCAAATCGCGTTCCGACAATGGGATTCGGGGTATGCATCGGCTGTCTCATTTGTTTTATTTTTGACGATTGCACTGATTTCATTGATTCAATTCAAGCTGTTGATGAGCAAGAAATAAACAAGAGGTGAATCAAGGTGAGTTACACGAAACGAATAATGAACAGCAGGGTTTGGATGTACTTGTGCGGGTACGCAATAGCATTGCTGATGGTTGCACCCTTGCTTTGGATGTTCATTTCCGCCTTCAAACAACCCGGTTCTACGGTTACAGTGCTCAGTAAGCTATTCTCTCCGCCGTTTACCCTAGATAGCTTTATTAAAGTTCTTAAGCCTGACGGAACGGCGATGATGTGGCGCTGGACCTTAAATAGTGTCATCGTTGGTGTTGTACAGACGGGGATTACCGTACTGTTCAGCTCTTGGGCAGCATTTGCTGTGTCCCGAATTGCTTTTAAAGGCAAGACGATCATTTTCGTGCTGATTTTAATCGGTATGATGGTGCCAGTAGAATCTATCGTCGTCCCCTTATTCGACATGGTCACGGACATGGGGTGGTCCAACAGCTATAATGCGCTCATCTGGCCGGGGATGATGCTTCCGCTCGCCTTCCTCATTCTTAAGCAATTTATTGATCAGTTACCGAACGAATTGCTGGAAGCCGCCAGAATTGATGGTGCAGGTGCATTTTTGATTTGGTGGAAAATGATTTGGCCTTTATCTCGCAGTTCAATGGCTGCTGTTAGCATCTTTATTTTCATCCAGTCGTGGAACAACTTACTTTGGCCTTTGCTTGTCGCACAGGAAACTTCGATGATGACATTACCTGTAGGGATACCAACGTTCCAAAGTATTTTTGCGACGGATCTGGCTGTGCCAATGGCATCGAACGTTCTTGCGAGTGTGCCGGCATTGCTCGTATTCCTACTGTTCCAGCGGCACATTATCAAAGGTATCTCTATGACAGGTATCAAGTAACGGGGGAGAAACATGAGAGAGAAACAAAATTTAAACGGTTCATGGAATTTTCAAATAGATCGCAAGGGGCAGGGTGAAAGAGAAGCATGGTATGCCGAACAATTAGCGGAATCTCGCCAAGTTGAGGTACCCCATATTTGGCAAAGAGAAGAAGATTACGTTCATTACTGTGGGGCAGCTTGGTACGAAAAGCATTTCATAGGGGATGAAATCCCAGCTGAGAGCAGCCAGTATATTTGTTTCGGCGCAGTCGATTTTCAAGCGAGAGTATGGCTAAATGGTATTTATATCGGAGAGCATGAGGGTGGATTTACACCATTTGAGTTTGATGTTACTAGAGTCATCATTCCAGGGGGATCGAACCGCCTCACTGTCAGGGTATATGATCCACAAGATAACGCGGAAATTCCGATCGGTAAGCAAGGCAGCTGGTATACGAGGATCAGTGGAATTTGGCAAGAAGTGTTCTTGGAATTACGTTCTAATCGTTACATTAAGCATGTCCATATCACGCCCAAAATTGATGATGAGCTCATTAAGGTTGATGTAACTCTTTGTGGTCAGATGACTGACTTGCTAGTTGTTAAATATCTAGTTACGGATCACCTGAACACGGAGAACACGATTGCATTGATTAGAGGTACCGTGACGAGCGACCAGGTCCAACAGGAAATTAAAATCAACGATGCAATCCTGTGGTCTCCGAGCATTCCTCATCTCTACGATATTGTCGTACAGATTAAAGACAGCCACAGCGATGTGATCATCGATGAATATAGCACTTCCTTTGGGATGAGGCAGATTGATTTCGCTGATGGGCAACTATTCCTAAACCATCAACCTCTCTATGTTCGCGGGGCTTTAGATCAAGCTTTTTATCCCGATACAATCTATGTCGCACCTTCGGACGAGTGGATACAGAATGAAATTCGGCTAGCCCAAGAGATGGGCTTTAACCTATTGCGGAAGCATATTAAAATCGAAATCCCTCGTTACCTATATTGGGCAGATCGAATGGGAATGCTCATTTGGGCAGAACCGCCTAATGTGGTGAAATGGTCGGCACAGAGCAGACAGAGATTCCACGCCGAGCTTCTAGGCATGATCGAGCGGGACTTTAACCATCCCTCCATTCTGATGTGGTCCTTGTACAATGAGGAGTGGGGCTTGGAATGGGACTTAGCAAATGACGTCGTGAAGCAAGACCATGTAAAGGCGATGTATGACGAGATCAAGCAGATCGACCCGACTCGTTTAATCTGTGATAATTCCGGCTGGATCCATGTTAAGACGGATATTAACGATCACCATCGTTATTTTGTTCTACCTGAGCAAATTGAAGAGTGGAAGCTGGACATCGATCAATACTTAGTCGGAAATCCGGAGGCCAATTACGTCAAGGGGTATGCACCACTAGGCGAGCCTATTATCGTATCCGAGTTCGGGGTATGGGGGCTGCCAAGTGTTGAAAAATTATTAGAGCACTACAAGGGTGAGCCATCGTGGTTTGCGAACTTGGGTGATGATACTCATCGCGAAGACTTCAAGATGCCTAACAATGCAATAGAGAAGTTTAGTAAGTATCAGCTGGATCGGATATTCGGCAATATGGAAAATCTGGCTGTTCATTCTCAACGGAGAATGTATCGTGCCGTCAAGTCTCTTATTGAAGAGATGCGCAAGCGTCCGCAAATTAATGGATATGTCGTTACGGAATTTACGGACATTGAGTGGGAAACAAACGGTTGGTTAGATTACACGAGAAAAATGAAATACGGCATGGAGCATGCTTCGGACTTTAACGGAAGTCTCATCGTAATGGCGGATCGGGTCAATCGAAATGTCTGGAGTGGGGAAATGCAAGCTTGGGACATCATCGTGTCCAATGATGATCTTCGACTGCTCCAAGGTGTAGTGAATTGGGAAATCCCAGGTACAGATGTATCCGGGAGTATCGTGCTTAACGAAGGGAACCAAACCTTCGTGAAACTACCGGAAGCTATCTTGTTTACAGTACCGACGGTTGCCTCTTCCTCCTTTTATACTTTGAAGCTTACCCTTGTCTTAGATGGATTAATCGTGGCTAGGAACGAGGAAGAGCTAACGATTTCTCCACGACAGAAAGCGACTATTCCGGTGACCGTATGCCCTTATCGGATGGGAGAGAATTTCTGTACCACTCTTGAAGAGAACGGTATGGTATTAACTAAAAATATCCCATCGGCAGAAGTTGTAATTACATCCGTACTGGATGAAGCTGTGCTTGAGTATTATAGAAACGGCGGTCATGTCGTGTTTCTGGCGGAAGAAGGAGATCATCTTTCGGACAAAGGGCAATTCACTTTCCGTGAGCTCGTACAAGGTGAAAGCTGGGATCGAACATCCTCATTTAACTATGTCGATCCAACCTTCTTCGATGGAATCCCGCTGCTTCATGAAATGGGATGGGAGATGGAAGGACTTTACCCGAAATACATCATTCCATTTAGTAATTATAATAAGCTTGGCGGAACGATGGGCCGGGTTGTCTATATGTTCGGTAACGAGAACATTACGGAAACAAGCGAGATTATCTCGGGTTATTTCCAAGGGTGGATCGGACAAGCAGGTGGATCTCTACTCGTTCAGAGAAGTGCTCAAGGGAGTCTGACTTTGACAACTTGGCAGTTGAAAAATAGCTATGGCTCGCATCCGATTGCAACGCAATTGATTCATTCCTTGATTTTGAATTGTAGGGCAGATATCTAATACTCGCTCAAATAATGCTAAGAAGCCTCAACCTCACTTTCTCCTTAAAGTAAGGTTGAGGCTTCTTTCTTGAGACGTGAAGTTCAAATTCTATAGTAAAAATCCGATATCGTATTGACATTAAACGATTAGAATGATAAATAATAATAAGTATTGGCACTCACTGTTTAAGAGTGCTAAAATCTAATGATACAACTTCAATTGGCTTGATATATCGAAAGGAGAATGATTTTCATGGCAAAGAAACAGTTCAAAGCAGAATCTAAGAGATTGCTCGAGATGATGATTAACTCCATCTATACCCAGAAGGAGATTTTCCTGAGAGAGCTCATTTCCAACGCAAGTGATGCTGTAGACAAAATCTACTACAAGGCATTAACGGATGATCAATTGGTATTTAATAAAGAAGATTATTATATTAAAGTGACTGCAGATAAGGCAGCTCGTACGTTGACGATTACCGATACAGGGATCGGGATGACGAAGGAAGACCTGGAGAATAACCTCGGGATTATTGCCAAGAGCGGCTCTCTTGCGTTCAAGAAAGAGAACGAAGCTCAAGACGGTCATAATATCATTGGTCAATTTGGGGTCGGCTTCTATTCGGCATTCATGGTAGCGGACGATATTACGGTAATCAGTAAAGCGCTAGGCAGTGATGAGGCTTACAAGTGGGAATCCACAGGAGCTGACGGTTACACCATCGAGCCTTGTGAGAAAGACACTGTAGGTACTGAAATTACTTTGAAGATTAAAGAGAGCAATGAAGAGGAGCAATACGAGGAGTTTCTTGAGCAATATCGTCTGAAGGCGATCATCAAGAAATATTCGGACTTCATCCGCTATCCAATTAAGATGGATATTACAGGCAAGCGACCAGTAGAAGGTAGCGAAGAGGAGTTCGAGGACTATTCCGATGAGCAAACCGTAAACAGCATGGTCCCAATCTGGCGCAAAAATAAAAATGAGCTGACGGATGCGGATTACGAAAATTTCTACACAGAAAAGCGCTATGGCTTTGATAAACCCCTTAAGCATATCCATATTAGCGTTGACGGTGCAGTGAGATATCAAGCGATTCTGTATATCCCTGAGAATACGCCATTCGACTTCTACACGAAGGAATACGAGAAAGGGCTCGAGCTATACTCTAACGGCGTATTGATCATGGATAAGTGCTCTGACCTACTCCCAGACTACTTCGGCTTCGTGAAGGGCATGGTTGACTCTGAGGATCTATCTCTTAACATCTCGAGGGAGCTACTGCAGCATGATCGTCAGTTAAAGCTAATCGCGAAAAATATACAAAGCAAAATCAAAGGTCAGCTGCAAGGCCTTCTCAAGGATGAAAGAGAGAAGTACGAGAGCTTCTACAAAGCTTTCGGCAGACAGCTGAAGTTTGGAGTATACAACGATTACGGCATGAACAAGGATGTTCTGCAAGACTTGCTCATGTTCTACTCCTCTAAGGAGAAGAAGGTTGTAACGTTGGACGAATATATTGCGAGAATGCCTGAGGATCAGAAGTATATCTACTATGCTTCCGGCGAATCCATCGAGAGAATTGAGAAGCTGCCACAGACAGAGATGGTATCCGATAAAGGCTATGAAATTCTCTACTTTACCGATGATATCGACGAGTTCGCGATCAAATCGATCATGAGCTACAAAGAGAAGGAATTCAAATCCGTATCAAGCGGAGATTTGGGCATCGAGCCGGACGCTAAGGATGAGCAGACGGAAGCGGAAGAAAACGAGAGCAAGGATCTTTTCGCAGCGATGTCGGAGTTCTTGTCGGGTAAAGTGAAGAGCGTTAGAGCTTCCAAGAGATTGAAGAGCCATCCGGTATGTCTATCAACGGAAGGCGAAGTTACAATCGAAATGGAGAAAATATTGAAGGCTATGCCTAACGGTCAGGATATTAAAGCCGATAAGGTGCTTGAGATCAACGTGAATCATGCGGTGTTCCAGTCGCTGAAGGATGCTCATGAGAAGGACAAGGAAAAGCTAAATCTCTATACGAGCCTACTGTACAATCAAGCGTTGCTGATCGAAGGCTTGCCGGTTGGTGATCCTGTAGAATTCACTAACGACATTTGTAAGGTTATGGTGTAATTCATTGCACATTGTATAAACAGGTTACACTAGAAACTCAAGCCCGCTGGGGCTTGAGTTTTTTTGAGTCGTGCGAGACAAACGATTGCAACAAGACTTTCAAAAGAGTTAATATGGCTTATAAGTTACAAAGAATATAAGGCGGCTAGAGAGGGAGTAAGGATATGACAATCGAACAAGGCACCAAAGAAAATCCATGGAAGCTGAAAACCCCACCGCAATCTTCAGAATATGAAATGTACAAAGGTGAGAAGGACGGGAAAGCCATCATCGTGTGTACAGTAGGGAAAACAGTTCTGCATTATGATTATCGCTGCCTTGCTGATCTGCACTCCATGCTTAAGGAGCATGGGGACTGGATGGAGCTCGGTAGTGCAGACGAACAGAAGCCTGCTAAAGAGGGGACTGTCGAGGCATGGGGGCGTTCGCCAGATAATCCGGCAGGTGGCTGGTATGGCTTGAAAAAAGGATTTCGCGGAAGATTCGGGATGTATATCCCACCGTTGATGGAAGAGTTAGGACTTGCGGAAGTCGAGCATAATCCAAGGAATAACCGGATGAGAGCGATTTAACAGGAGCCGGAGCATGACCAACTGTCCTAATAAAAATAGCGATGAGACGTCTCTTTATTGACCGTCTCATCGCTATTTTTTTTATATTTAAGTTCCGTATCTCCGCTCCGCCAAGGCACTTTTATGGCCTTCGCACCCGGCCAACTCAAATTCTCGCTCCGCCAAGGCACTTTTATGGCCTTCGCACCAAGCCAACTCAAAATCTCGCTTCGCCAAGGCACTTTTATGGCCTTCGCACCAAGCCAACTCAAAATCTCGCTCCGCCAAGGCACTTAAATGGCTTTCGCACCCGGCCAACTCAAAATCTCGCTCTGCCAAGGCACTTATTTTACAAGTGAAGTTGCATGCGGGTGTGGAACACCTAAGTAGCAACGATGTAAAGCATTAATTCCGATTAAAGCATCAATTCCAGCCATTGCTCCTTCGTCACCGGACCGCAATAGAAGGGCAGGTCGATATCATCGAGTAGCGCACTTAACGCTGCAGCCTCATAGCGGACGCCAACGAACTTAGCCGCTAATTCGCTGCTGTCACCCCGACCGAAGAAGTCTCCATAGATCGTTGCTCCCGCAATTACGCCTTCTTCTACTTGCAATCGGACATCGAACGTGCCTACTCCTTCGATCCGCTTCGTCTGACGCACGTTAAACGTAGGCGAACGTCCGTAGTTCCATTCCCAGCTCCGATAACGTTCATCCGCTAGCTTGTGTACACTTGCCCAATCTTGTTCGCTCAATTCATAGTAAGGAATTTCGTTCTCACCCTCGAAGAGGGAGGTGAGCAGGCTTTGCTTGAATTGCTCGATGGTCATCGGTTTAGCTAGAAATTCCGTAATGTTCGCAACTCTGCTGCGAATAGACTTGGTAGCCTTGGACACATACTTCTCTGCGTTTGCCTTCAGTGCAGAAACGATGTTCTCCATCTCCGAGTCAAATAAGAGCGTGCCATGGCTAAACATTTTCCCTCTTGTGGAAAATTGGGCATTGCCAGATATTTTACGTTCGCCGACTTGAAGATCGTTACGCCCAGTTAATTCCGCCTCAACACCAAGCTTGCGAAGTGCTTCGACGACAGGTGCAGTGAATTTCTTGAAGTTATGGAACGACTGTCCGTCATCCTTCATAATGAAGCTGAAATTCAGATTACCGAGATCGTGGTAGACCGCGCCACCGCCCGAAAGCCTGCGGACGATGTGAATCCCATTCTGCTCCACGTATTCTGCGTTGATTTCTTCGACAGTGTTCTGGTTCTTACCAATGATAATCGACGGCTCATTGATGTAGAACAATAAGTAATCGTCATTGTCGGGCAGAGAACGCAACACGTATTCTTCTAATGCCAAATTAAGCGACGGGTCGGTTATGTTATTGTTGCTGATGAAACGCATGTATTTTCCCTCCGGAGTGCATGTTGACTTGTGAGAGGATTAACCCACATGCTCTTATATTACATCGCAACCAGGGGCCTGTCACTTTACAGCTAATAAAAACAAATGATAGTCACAGACGCTGATTTAGCTATTTACATCTAATCCATATTTACATAACTTCTGTCCATTTACGTTATTGAATTCCCATGTCCTTAGCCTTAGCATTCACTTCTTCGATCATTCTATCGAGTCCCTTTGCCTTATACCCATTGATGATATCCTGCCAGATGACCTCTACGGGAAGTTTACTGATCATCACTCTGACCATGTCGTCGCTATCGAAAATCGTGAAGCTATCTTTAGTCGGGGTGGACATTTTCGTTAATCGAATGTCGAAATCCTGTTTGCTTGTCATTTTCAAAGAATAATCAATCAATTCCCGTTGGGCTGCGTGAGCGGCAGGAGAAATACCCGCGAATTCGGGATTTAGCTTAAACATACCATCCCAATGCAGCAGATTAGCAAGCGATGAGAAGGGCTTGTACTTCGTTAAAACGCTCTGTGAAGGATCGAAAACCGTAATTTTACCATCGCTTTTGGTGTAATCGACGTCCTTCAAACCGAAGCGTCTCATTTCCAGAAACTCGGGTGAGTTCATGTAGTTGAACAATTGCAGAATCCGTTCCATTTTCTTGTCATCGACTTTAGAGGAAATGTAGCTTTCGGACCAGAAGGTTCGAAAAATAGGATGATACCGGTTCCCGTCCATAGCTTTCAACGGCTTCAGAATTTTGACTTTATCGTAAAACGCATTTTCAGCGGGATGCAGCTTCAACCATCGTTCTTTGTAAATGCTGATGTCGACCGCCTGCATCGAACCTCCTGCCGTAATTAACGCGGCCGCTTGCCCCTGGGCGAATTTATCTCTTCCCATATCCCCTCGCGTGACCGGTAGATCAGGATCAATCAAGCCCGAAGTGTAGAAATCTCTAAGCAATTTCAAAGATTCGATCGAGTTTTTGGAGAAAACCGCGGGAATATACTTGCCGTCTTCTTTAATCCATTTGAAGTCGCTTCCGCTTCCATCGCTCGTTGCCGCCGGAGAACTGTACAGCCAGAACAACCCGCCGAGCAATAAATTTCCCACGCTAGTTAAACCAGTAATATGCTTGTTCTCGGGATCGTTGTCGACGATCGCTTTGAGCAGCGCCCTGAATTCTTCCCACGTTTCGGGCTCTTTCGTTATGCCTGCTTGCTGAGCAAGATCCCATCTGTAGATGACAATTCGATCCAATAGATTATAGTCAGTGCTGTCATACGTTTGGCGCGGTATAAAATAAAGCTTGTCGTCGTCCTTAAGGTCCTGCAGATCGGGAAAATTCAAATACTGTTCGAGGTAAGGATAAGCGGACAGATCACTCGGTAATGCTTGGATCACACCGCGATCCCGCCAATTCCGGTAGTATTGGGAATTCACCGCATCCACGGAGAATATATCGGGAAGCTGGCCCGATGAAGCCCACATCTGAATTTGCTGCACGTAGTTGGCTACCGCAATAGGTACGGGTTTGATCGTAATGTTAAGCTTCTTCTCCAGCTCTTCAACTAACGGATCATCGTTCGTCATATTTTCTGCTAGATCCCATAACGCCACTGATATTTCCATGTGCTCGGATTGCGTTGGCATTCCTTTCGGATTTAGCGCTTTGGTCGTTTGGTCCTGGCGAGGCACGGACACGGAACGGCTGCAGCTTAGCGTCATGGAGGTGAACGATATGATGAGTAGGACAGAAGGGAGAAGTCTTTTTATCAGTCTTATCACGGTCGCTCCTCCAGACGTTGCTTAAGGTGAGCCTTGCCGCCTACCCCGTTTTTATCTTTATTCCGATATTGCTTAGGCGTTTGCTGCGTGTGTCTTTTGAACGTTCTTATGAAGTAAAAATAATCCCTAAACCCGATGTTTTCCGCGATCTCGCCAATGGAGAGTCCTGTGGTTTGGAGTAAGCTTTTGGCTTCCTGCAAGCGTACTTTCGTTACATACTCCGTGAACGTCACTTCCAATTCCCGCTTGAACAGTTGACTGAGATAGTTGGGGTTCAGATAGAAGCTTTTCGATATGCTCTGGATGGAAATATCGCTTTTGTAGTTCTCGTTAATAAATTTTAGCACTTCTCTTAAGCTGGCATTGTTCGTCTTATTTTCCGTTTGTTCCTCTTCGGGCTTGTCGCAATCGACCAGGAATTCCTTCAAGTTCTCGATCATCGACTCGAAGCTATGGAACAAGTGATAGAGCTGCTCTCTACTGAAAATATAATCCTCTTCCGGCGTATTCGAAGGGTCTGTCGAAGCATGAAAATACACCAAGTTATAGATTTTAAGCGCATGAAGCACGCTTAGGCAAGGTCGATTAGCAGCAGTGAGCATCTCATCGAGCGTTGTCCGCATGAGTTGAGGGTCCTTCTTGGCGATTGCTTTTTCGAGCTGCTTCAGCATTTGACTCGCTCTAATTTCATTGGATTGTTCCAGATCAACGAAGAAATCCTTGCGACCATGAATGAAGAAATCCCAGGCTTTAAGGGTGGCCTTCTCCATGCCTTTGACGATGCCGCTCATACTGCGTTCCGCCTGCGCGATGCCTATTCCCAGAATTCCTTCGGGAATAGGGAGGACCACCGAGCTGGGAACGGCATCTCGGTTAAGGCATTGAACGATATAGCTGCTTTTTGCGCTCCCAATATGGATCGCGACAAATCTCGTATTCTCGTTAAAGATCAGTCTTCCTTTACCAAGAGTAACGACGACATGAAGGTTTTCTGCCGTTATCCCTTCTTCGGACAATATTTTCTTGAATGCCGATTGGGTTTCCTCGGTCGGAATTTCTTCAATTAACTCAAGCAGATGACCCTCGCGCTTGTGTTTGATTTCTTCAATGGCTTTCGCGGCCGTCTGGAGCAGCGTCTCGATTTCATAATCGTCGAACGGCTTGAGGCAATATCCTAATACACCGTAATTCAATGATTTCTGCACATAAGCGAATTCGGCATAACCGCTGATCACGATAATTTGAACGGTACTATCCAGTTCCTTAATTTTCTTAATTAACTCTAATCCGGAGATTCCCGGCATCCGAATATCCGTGAAGACGACTTGAGGCTTTAAATCCTTAACCATCTGCAGAGCTTTGACTCCGTTATTGGCCTTCCCTATGACGTAGAAGCCCGACTTCTTCCAGTCAATTCCGGCTTCAAGGCTTTTAATGACCAGGTTTTCATCGTCGACTAGCAGTACTTTATGCATGAAAGTCACCTCCCGGCAAAATGAAGTCTCTAGGCATGGATAACGTAATACAGGTTCCTTTACCGAAGGTGCTCTCGAACTTGAGACCGAAAGCGGGACCGAAGGCTAACCTAAGCCGATTGTGCACGTTTAGTATTCCGATGCTCCCCTTCTCGGTAAGGTAGCTGTCATTACGGCTTGTTGGGGAGGCCTCGTTCATTAACAAGCTTTGAATGACCGCCAGCTTCTCGCTGTCCACACCGGTTCCATCGTCCGTAATCTTGAGAACTAACGTATTTTCTTCAACGATTTCTCCGCGTATCGTCAGCATTCCTTTGGTCTCCTTGGGCTCAAGCCCGTGGAAAATGGCATTCTCTACGATCGGTTGCAAAATCATCTTCATTACCGGAACGGATAAGGCTTCCTTCGTGAAATCGTAGCTCACATCGAAACGTCCTTCGAAACGAATCAGTTGCAGAAATACATAAGATTTCACGGCATTTAGCTCTTGCTCGAGCGTGACATACCCGGATCCCTTGATACTGTAATGGAACAGCTTTCCAAGAGCTTTGGTCATATCTACGATCTTGTCAACTCCGACCTCAAGCGCGACTCCTTTAATGGACTCCAATGTATTGTACAAGAAGTGAGGATTGATCTGGCTGCGGAGGTAGGCCGATGCCGCCTTTTCCTTCGCGATCTCGGCTTCGAGAAGATGAGTGGTCGTCTCTACTAGCTTGTGGGTCAGAATATTAATTTCACCCAGCATCCCATTTAGCTTCTCCGCTACGACGGTCATTTCCACGTTTCCTTCAAGCTGCAGATTCTTCTTTAAATCCCGAATGTCACCGGACTTAATGCTGTTGATGAATCTCACGAGGATCTGAATCGGATGGAGAATATTATTGACGATCATCGCGAAAGGCAATGCCATAAAAATTAGCGCCAGTATGACGATGAGTATGCTTCTCGTGCGAACGGACGCCAGATCGGCAAGAAGCGCTTCTTCCGGGACGAAGCTGAGCACGGAAGCTTGAATCTGATCCAGCTGCTGAATTTGAACGGCGCCTTTGACGCCTCCAATGAAATCCGTCAATCGCTGCTTGTTATCCGGATTGTGGCTTAAAGCGCTAATGCTTCGCGCGATATCTGGGGAGTTGGCATCCGGAAAAACTTCCCCATAGCGGTCTATCATATAGAAACCTACGCCCGGTTGCGTATTGGAAGTATCGTTGTCGAAATACATGGATGCTACGTCGGCAATGACGGCGATGTATCCGATTTTGATCCCGTCGGTTCCATCATTCATATTGTTCGAGTACATATTCTGAGCGAATACCATGCTGGTCAATAAGTTGTTGCTATAACTGAACTCTTGGAATCCGCTGACATACACCGTCGAGCTTTCCTTAATTTCCTTCTCCAGCAGTTGAACGTAATCGATCCCCCCGTTGAGGCTGTACCTTGTACCGTTCGTTGCGATAAGGACGATATCTACGAAACCTTTCCTGCCAGCTTTAAGAGAAATAATCTTTCGGTCTAAATCCTTTGCCATTTCGTAAGAGAGACTCGTATCGTTCTGTACCATGAATTTCTGAACGGTAGGATCATATCCAAGGTTGAGCATGATCTGACTGATCTCATCGACCTTCTGAGAGATTCCGAGTTTGAATTTCCGAATCGTATCTTCCGAATATTGATTGTTGTTCTTAATGACGATCTTGGAGGTCTGGGAGTACAGGGAGTAAATAATCGCTAGCATGATGACCATGATACATGTAACCGCTATCAATATTTGCGTTTTGATGCGTAGCTTCTTCAATAGGCCCATTAGAGAATCCCCCGTCTGAACAGTAAGGGACATAGCTTTTACTGTACCCTAGTCGTGTGATTACATTATAGCATCTTCATTTTTGACGTAGGGACTCTAGAACATAAACCTAACTTTTATCCATTTTTATATAACTGGAGAACATACTTTAGGTCCGTTTCTTTGCCTATACTCAAACTTGCATTCAAACCAATCGCAGGGGGAATATATCCGTGAACAAGAAAACAAAGTCATTCGGATCTTTATTACTCGCAGTTATGTTAACGCTTTCGGTATTGGCGGGTTGCAGTAAATCAAACAATGCTGAACCGTCTGCGGCATCTAGTACGTCACCAAGCGCGTCACCTTCCGAGACGGTGGCTGCTAACGCAAGTGAAGGTGCTTCGGCAGAAGCCTCTGGTCTTGAAGGCAAAGTTGTTTTCTGGTCTATGTGGAGCAATACGGAGCCTCAGGCCAAAGTGATCGACGAAGCCGTGGCTGACTTTAAGTCCGCCAATCCTAAGGTGGAAGTAGAAGTAAAATATAATGGACGCGATATTAACAAACTGATTAAACCTGCCTTGGAAAGCGGGGAGCAGATCGACATCTTCGAACAAGATCCGGGAGCAGCTCTTGCCAATCTGAAGGATCACGTGCTTAAGCTAGATGAGCTACTCGACCAGCAGTCCATCGGTACCGATGGGAAGTCAGTTAAGGATTCTATTATCCCGTCACTGATAGAATGGGTAAAATCTCTATCCGCTCAAGCAGGTCTGGAGGAAGGATACTATGCGATCCCTCAGCAACCGTACGCGGTTCTGTTCTTCTATAACAAAGCGCTGTTCAATAAAGCGGGCATCACTGGAGTACCTACATCATGGGAAGAGTTTCTTGCCGCTTGCGAGAAGCTTAAGCAAGCTGGTATTGAGCCCATCACATTCGACGATGCTTACCGCAGTTTATTTATCGGGGGTTACCTGGGCAGCGCAATGGGCAGCGATTGGACGGATAGTCTAGTCAAGGACAAAACCGGCGATATGTGGAAGGATCCAATGGTACTACAATTCGCGAACGATATTCAGAATTTGAAACAGAAAGATTACTTTTCTAAGAAGATCGCAGGGAATAAGTATCCAGCAGGACAACAGTATTTGGCTCTAGGCAATGCGGCTATGTACTTGAATGGCACTTGGCTACCTAATGAAATTGCCGAAACGGCTGGACCTGACTTTCAGTGGGGCTCCTTCCAGTTCCCAACTGTGCCGAATGGCAATGACAAGGGGGGGCAACAAGGGCTTACCTTTGGTGCTCAGGGACTTCTCATGAACAAGAACAGCAAGAATATTCCGGCTGCCTTCGAGCTTGTTAAGTTTTTGGTTAGCAAGAAAGCACAAGAAGGAATGGCTACTCAGGCCGTAGCGATTCCGGCCACCGTTGACACTAAGTGGCCAGCTCCATTAGAGGAAGCGGCAGTGGCTTTCAATAATGCGAAGTTAAATATGCCATGGGGCGCTGGAATTGAGAACGGTGCTGACTTCTCTTCAGGAACGGTTATTCCTGTATTCATGGAATTGGCAACAGGAAAAATAAATGCCGAGCAGTATGTCGCTAAAATGGCTGCGGCAGCCAAAAAGTTCTACTCAGGTAAATAATCGATTATCTCTTTTGTCTGAGTGCGGCGGATAAGTTGACTGCTGCACTCAGATTTTAGGTTTGGAGTCGGATGTGGAGTAAATGATCAGGAGGTGTCGTCATGAGGCTCAGTAAATCGATTATCGCATTATTTTTATTACCCGCAGTTCTAATCTATCTTGCCATCTTCCTTTATCCAACCCTGAGAACGTTGGCCATGAGTTTCTACGATATTCCTTCCTTGTCGAGCAAGATTAACGAGTGGGAATTCAAAGGTATACAGAACTATTCGGATCTGATTCATAACTCGTATTTTATTGAATCGGTAAGGAATGTACTAGGGATATGGGCCATTGGTGGAGTGTTGATTTTTGTTTTCGCTTTTCTGTTTGCCATCATTTTAACTTCGGATGTCCGGGGAAAAAACTTCTGGAGATCGCTTATCTTTCTACCGAATACCGTATCCGCTGTCGTGTTATCGGTTGTGTGGCTGCAATATATTTTCAATTCTGATTATGGCTTATTAACTACGGTATTTAATCGCCTTGGCCTAACGGCGCTTGCCAATATACAGTGGACAGACAATGAACATATTTACTTCTCGATGATCATCGCATTCAGCTTCGGTTCCATTGGATATTTCATGCTAATCCTGAATGCTGGAATAAATAGAATCCCATCCGACTATTACGAAGCCGCCACGCTTGACGGGGCGAGCGTATGGGTTAAGTTTTTCAAAATCACATTGCCACTATTACGCGATGTTTTTCGTACGACCCTTGTTCTATGGACGATAACGGCATTTAACTTCTTCGTATGGTCGGCAACCTTCGGGCTGGATGACCCACACACGGTAACGCCTGGCTTCTATATGTATCAGAAGGTGTTTGGCAAGGGAACTAGCGTGTATTCAGAGGAAGTATTCAACGTCGGGGCGGGTGCAAGTGTCGGTATCCTGATTACGGTAGCTATTCTGATCGTAACCGCGCTCATCAATCGATTATTCCCGAAAGACCGTTTAGAATATTAAGCAGGAGGGAACGTCATGCGCAATTCCAAATTCATGCAGCGAAAGAATCTATGGCCCGCTTATATTCCACTTGTGGCATGGCTTATATTTTCTGTCGTATTATTTGGATGGGTCATCCTAGCATCCTTGAGTACGACAAGAGAAATATTCACGAACTCGCTAATCGGCAGTGGGCCTAAATTTGCTAATTACATTGAATTATTCAAAAGTCAGGCAATGGGGCGCTACTTTATGAATAGCGTGATCTATACCTTTGCGTCCTGCATAGGCATCGTTGTCGTTGCCGCTCCCGCAGCTTACATCTTGGGTCGAGTGCAATTCAGGGGCCGGGTTCTTGTGAATGCGATGTTCGTATCGGCGCTTGCCATACCCAGCCTGTTAATTTCCATTCCACTGTTTTCGCTCTTCGTTGAAATGAAGCTTACAGGATCGATTGCGACTTTGATTCTGATCTACATCTTTACGAACGTGCCTTTCGGCGTGTTTTTTTTAACGAGCTTCTTTTCCTCTATTCCTAAGGAGTTTGAGGAATCCGCAGCAATGGATGGATGTGGCCCGATCAAAGCATTTATTCAGATCATATTGCCTGTGGCTCAGCCCGGACTGATCACCTTATCTATCTTTAATTTCTTAGGGGTATGGAATGAATACTTCTATGCTCTCATCTTCGCTAACGATTCAAGCACTCGCACTTTGGCATTAGCCCTTCAGTCAATTGTATACGGTTACTCCAACACGGGGAATTATGGTGGAATATTCGCAGCCTGTATGATTGTTTTCCTGCCGAGCTTTATCGTCTATTTATTCGTATCGAAGAGGATTATCTCAGGGATGACGATCGGGGCTGTAAAGGGATAACACAACAAGGAGATGAAGCGAATGCAAGTATATAGGTCAACATTAATACTAGAAGGCACAACGCTAGAAGGAGAAAATCCTCTTCCTATGTTCAGGAACAGAAACAAAAACAGGGAAGTCATAGACAACGGAAGCTTCTCTCCAGAGCTCAAGAAGGATATGGGTGCAAACACGGGAGAAAGATATTTGCCGTACCGTATTCAAGATAGATATACAAGGGAACGCGAAACTATAGAGCTTCAAACGATTACGCTGGAAAATGAGAACTTAATAGCTGTATTTCTGCCGGATTACGGTGGGAGATTATATTCGCTTAAGGACAAGAGGACGGATAGGGATATCTTGTATAAGAACCCTGTGATGCAGCCTGCAAATTTGGCGATTCTTAATGCCTGGTTCTCGGGAGGGGTAGAGTGGAATATCGGGCATGTGGGACACACGTTTACGACCTGTTCTCCCGTTCATGCCGCTAAACTTAGCGATGATAAGGGAAATGAATTTTTAAGAATATATGAATATGAGCGTTGTAAAAACCTGTTCTGGCACATCGACTTTCATCTGCCTCAAGGAGCAGAGCAACTGCAAATCTATGTACGCATTATCAATGATAATCAGAACCCGATACCGATGTATTGGTGGACGAATATCGCGGTAGAGGAAACTCCAAAGTCAAGAGTGTTCTCATCCACCAGTGAAGCAATCTATATCGATCCTGGGCTTAAGGGGTACGGGGTCGGTCACTTGCCTTATTTGCCTTCCGTACTTGATGCAGACGCTACCTATCCGATGGAATTCCCTTTTTCGAGCGAGTATTTTTTCCAAACTCCCGCATCCTGTAAATCCCCATGGGAAGCGGTTGCCTATGAGGATGGAAGACTATTCTTTGAACGTTCAACCTCCTTGCTGCAATATCGGAAAATGTTCTGCTGGGGTAATCATGCGGGAGGGAGACGCTGGTGCGATTTCCTGGCGAAGCCCGGTGAAGGAAACTATATTGAGGTGCAGGGTGGGTTTGCTCCGACTCAGCTTCACGACATCGAAATGCCGGCGAATACGGTGTGGGACTTCACGCAGATGATAGGTGTAACCTATGTGGACACGAACTTAGCCTATGAGAGCAATTGGGAATCCGCGAAGGGATATATCGAACAACATATCGACAGTCGTATTCATGGGGATGAGGTTTATGCGATTCATGAGAGATTGCAGTCCCTTGCCGATCGGGCACCGGAATGTTTGTTGCATACCGGATCAGGTTGGGGAGCATTGGAGAGATTGCGGAGGGAGCAGGAGGAGGGCAGAACAACTCCAGCAGGCTTCGTGTTTATAGACGAGAGTATGGAAGGACCACAGCAGCCATGGATAGTGCTGCTACGGGAAGGACATTTTCCGGAAAGCGGGGTCAATGAAATTCCGGCATCGTGGATGGTACAGGAGGAATGGATGAATAGGGTTGAGAGCAGCCTTACGATTTCGGAGGACAATCGTTCTTGGTCAGCGCTTATGCATTATGGTGTCATGCTCTATGAGAAGGGCTTGGAGGAAGAGGCCATTGCTGCTTGGGAAAATTCTCTTAAGCTTCAACCCTCAGCTTGGGTTTATCGTAACCTCGCCGAGGTGATGAAGATTAGAGGAGAGACAAATAAAGCGCTGGCTCTTCTAGAACAAGCTTACCTCGTATCGAATAGTTTCCCAGATCGGGCATTTGCGGAAGAGTATCTCAACTTATTAATTCAGAATAAAGAGTTTGAGAAAGCTTGGTTCATCTATGAGTCATTACCCGCAGACTTCGCCAAAGGCGAGAGAATCCAGATTATCGTAGGAGCAGCGGCTCTTCATCTGGACAATCATGCCTTTATGAATAAGCTGTTTAACGCGGAATTTGCAGTTATTCGCGAAGGGGAGATATTAATTATTGAGCTTTGGTATAAGTATAATGCTAAGAAGCTTGCCAATGAGAGGAATATACCTCTAGCCCAGGAGCTGATCGACGAGGCTACCCTCAAATTCCCACCACCGAGCAATATTGATTTTCGGATGATTGGGTCATAGAATGTTTGTATTTCTATCTGCTCGTGTTTAGAGGATCAGGTTCTGATAAGATAAGAGATATCGTTATTTTATAAGGAGCCTAGAATGAACAATCTTCTGATCACCGGTTACCGAGCCCATGAGCTTGGTATTTACGATCAAAAACATAAAGGAATTGCCTATATCCATAAAGCGATCACATCTAAGCTCATTCCACTCATTGAGGATGGGCTGGAATGGGTCATCACTCCCGGACAATACGGCGTTGATCTGTGGGCTTGCGAAGCGGTCATCGCCTTGAAGAAGCAGTATCCGCAATTGAAGTTGTCGATCATCACGGCCTTTCTTAATCAGGAGGAGAAGTGGAAGGAGGACAAGAAGGAATATTATGAGGGGATTTTACGAGAGGTTGATTATTACGGTGCGGTAAGCAAGCAGCCGTATATTGGCCCTTGGCAATTTGCGGCAAGGGATGATCTTCTATTGAGGAAAACGGACGGCATTCTCTTGGTCTATGATGAAGATGCAGGTGAGGGAAGCCCGAAGTTTATGAAAGAGAAGGCATTACGGAAAAATGCAGTAGATGGATATGAGTACATCGGGATAAGCGCGGAGGATATTCAGAGCATGGCGAACGAGGAGAGCTTTGATACTTTCTTCGAATGATCTCTTGTCGTCCCTTGTAAAGCAGACATCTTCAACACTATGATCATGGATAAAAAATCGCCAGAAACAATTGGCGGTTTTTTTATTCTTTTTAAAGGTGAATGAAGTTGACAAAATGTTGGTAAATCATTATCATCTAATTTAACAATTGACTAATTAGACATTTATCTAATCTATATTTGGGAAGGATGATCATGAACCGATGCAATTGGAGAAGGTGGTCGCCTATCATAAGGCACTTGCCGACCCGACAAGAATCAAGATTCTGATCCTGCTAGCGGGAGGCGAATTGAACGGCCAAGTTCTTGCGGAGAAGCTAGCGGTAACGCCAGCGACGATTACGCACCATGCGATGAAGCTGCGGGAGGCTAGTCTGATCAATGAAAGACGGGATAAGAACACGATCTATTTTACGCTGAATGACTATTTCATTAAGAGCAACGCTGCGGCAACGGAAAAATTAATCTATCGGGGAGTTCACTCCGAAGGAGATGATGGGATCATGAACGACGATTGCGAACGGACTAGGGAATCGATCATCCGGAATTTCTTTACCTCGCAAGGAAAATTAAAGCATCTGCCAGCTCAGTTGAAGAAAAAGTTAATCGTGCTCGAGCATATCGTTTCTAATCTAGAGAAGGGGAGAAAGTATACCGAGAAGGAGATCAACGAGTTCGTTAAGAGCTTCCACGAGGATTTTGCGACCATTCGGAGAGAGTTCATCATGCATCAATTCATGTACCGAGAAGAGTCTGTATACGAACTGAATCCACCAGAAATGTGGACTAAGTGGCACCAGTTATCTTGAACGATTGAAGAGATTTTTTGTATGCCATAATAGCCTCGTCCCTCAGTAGAGGAGACGGGGCTATTCCATTTCCTTGTGCAAATAGTAATAAAACACCGCGTATTCATGAAATTGAACATCGTTTCGAATGTCAGACACTCCTATGATTAAGGATAGATACGATCACGCATTTGGATTATAATAACAAAAAATGGGTGTGGGACGGATGGTTCAACATGTTCAGATGGCTTTCACGGATGAATTTGATCCAGAAATTAATCGTGTTTATTATTTTTCTTATCGTCATTCCGATCTTGCTCGCTTATTGGGTCGTCTCTGTTAAAGTAGCAGAGATTACCGAGGACCAAATGGGCGATACTCTGTTTCAATTGGTCAAAACGAGCCATTTGACCTTGGATCGAGATATTACCTCGGTTGATGGCACGACGGAGAAGCTGATGGTCACACCCGAAACACAACTGATGTTCGATACGACCGAGCTAAATGAGTACGATCGGCTGCAGAAATATCTCGTTCTAGATAAGCTGCTTACAGGCTACTCTAAGAACGACATTAATTTTGCGGTATTTATTCCAAAGATTCTTGATGATTATCCTTTCGCACCTCCTTCAGATGTTAAGCCGAACGGGGTTTTTTTCGCATGCGATACTTCTTCATCTAGTTGGTTCCAGGATGCACTCAATGCAAGGGGCACTGGCATTATCCGAATTATGAACCAACTCGGGAATAACCCGAAAGGAATAAAGACGGCTGCTTATATTCGAAGCATGAACAATGATCTAGATGACCGAAAGCCCAGCGGCGTGATCGTCATGACGGGATTGGATCTGCTTCTTCAGAAGGATTTAGAATCGCTTAAGATTCCTAAGGACGGTCAGATTGTCTTGTTAAATAAAGCAAATGGAGTGCTTGCGAACACAGCGGGACTTGACATCGGCTCTGTTTTCAAGCTTCCTCAGGACATTTTCCGTGCTTCCGACGGTGTATTCATTGATCGCAAGGGAAGCGATTCATCGCTATATGCCATTCATAGAAGCGTTAATAGCGACACGAAGCTGCTGTTCAAGATCCCAATCAGCTCCATCATTGGGGAACACGAAGCTGTGCGGCAGCTTGTCAACTATTTGATGATCGTGTATTTCTGCGTTCTGTTAAGCGCGAGCATTTATTTTTTTAGACATATTCTGAGTCCTCTCTCCAGATTGGCTAGGCTGAGTCGATCGTTTGAACCAGGAAGACCGCTCACGAATGAGTACAAGGTGAATCGTCGGGATGAGATAGGCCTACTTAATAATGCTTTTATTGAGATGACCAAGAGGCTCAATCAGACGATACATGATAAGTACGACCTGGAGCTAAAGCATAAGGAAGCTGAGTTGACGATTCTTCATTCCCAGATCAATCCGCATTTGCTCTATAACACACTGGAATCGATCTTCTGGCGTACGACAATCGAGGGCAACACGGAATCGGCCGAGATGATTCGAGATCTGTCCCTGTTAATGCGTATCGGTTTAAGTCGCGGGAAAACCTTAATCCCAATTGCGGAAGAGATCAATCATATCGAAGCTTATTTGAGATTGCAGTTGAAGCGAAACAATTATTCCTTCACAACCCATTGGGATATTGATGACGATGCAAAGCTATTTCTTATTCCGAAGGTCGTATTACAGCCGTTAGTTGAAAATGCGATCATTCATGGTATTCGGAAAATGGACAATGAAGGACAACTATGGATATCGATTAAAACCAAGGAACAAGAGGTACATATTACGATCGAGGATAATGGGTACAGAACCGTAGATATCGACAAGCTGAACGATATCGTGAACGGAATCCGTACCGAGGAAGGATTTGGCATACAGAACGTCAACAAGAGGATTAAGCTCCATTTTGGGGAGAGCTTTGGTTTAGTTTTTGAGCAACGAACAGGGAAAGGAACGAAGGTGCTCATGACCATTCCGGCTACAGTAGAAGACCACTCCATCGTATAGGAGAGCAGGGGGGATCCGCATGTATCAAGTTCTGGTTGTTGATGATGAACAGATGATTTGTATGGGTGTCGCCACCGTATTAATGAATGCGAACATTGGTATCACTGAAATATTCATTGCGAATAACGGCTTCGAAGCACTCGATTATATTCGCCTAGAGAAAATTGACCTGATCATAACGGACATCCAGATGGACTTAATGAGTGGGATTGAGCTCATTGAAACCATATTTACGGAAAATCCAATGGTTCCTATCATCGTCTTATCCGCGCACGGAGAGTTTGAATACGCACAGAAAGCGTTACGCTTCGGGGTGAAGGAATACATCGTGAAGCCGGTTATTCCCGCGGAGCTTATTCGGGCGGTTCAATCTTTCTTGACGGAACGGGATACGCAGCAGCGATCTTTAACGGATACGACCTTTAATCAGAAGTTCGTTTTTGAGGAAATGGCATCCAAGCGAAATCATATCCTGAGTGAGCTTGTGTCGGAGGGAATTGCGGACGATGAGGTTGATGAAATTTTCACCTATTTGGGCCGTAGGTTCGATGGTCCCTATTACTGCATGCTTGTAATCGAGCTTAATTTCTTAAATGCGGGTCTGTTTGAATCAGAGATTCGTTCCTTCCGAGATCGGAGCCTCCTAAGATATGCTGCACTGAATGTCGTTGAGGAAACATTAAATCGCTGGGATAGCCTCATTTTCTACAGTGGAAGCCATTCGATATCGGTCGTCCTACAGTTTACGCAGGAGGAAATGGATAGCCCGACAAGACTGAATGAACAGACGATGATCGCTCAGTTGCTGCACAATAATTTAAGTAAATTCATTCGACTAAGAAGCATAGTCGGAATTAGTCATATTCAGGAAGGCATACCGAGCTGGGTTGCTCTGTTCAAGGAGGCCAATGAGGCTATCCGATGGAGCGGTGTTCATATCGACCACAATGTTTTCTATATAGGAGATTTCGGCAAGCATGAGAAGCTTCCTTCCGCTGGGGGCATTCCCTTCTCGAAGCAAATTATTGATGATAATAATTCATTTATCCTTAGCGCGATTCAATACATCGATGATAATTACCGTCAAAAAGGGTTGAAACTGCAGGAGATCGCAGGGTCGATCTGTTTAAGTCCTAATTATTTAAGTTATTTATTCAAGAAAATAGTCGGGATGAACTTATGGGATTACGTGACGAAGCTGAGAATGGAGGAGGCTAAACGTCTGCTTCTAACGACGGATATGCGAAGATACGAGATCTCGGACGAGATCGGCTACGAATCTCCAGAGCATTTTAGCAAAATTTTCAAGAAGCATTTCGGTGTCAATCCATCGGAAATTAAAAACTAAATTGAAAATTACCAATCATAATTTATCCCTTCTCAAACGATATATCACACATCGACGTGGGATATATCGGGGTTTTATGATAAAAATGTAAAACATAAACGAAACGAGAGGGGTAGTTTTGAAAATGAAAAAGAGCTTACTAATCAGTATGCTGGTATTCGTCATTGTGCTGGCTGGATGCGCAAGCGGTAACAAAAATGGGGACAACAGCCCGGGATCAGCATCGCCTTCTGCGTCTTCTCCAGTGGAGAGCAGCAGCACACCGGAAGCAACACCTTCTCCAGCCATTGCAGAGCCTGTTAGCATTATTGCTTACGCTTTTCCTGCGGATAAAACAGAGGAAAACGCAACCCTGAATGCAAAGATCAAGCGCTTCGAAGATAAAAATCCGAATGTCACGATTACACCTAAATATTGGAAATACGAAAACACGGAAATTGCTATCAAGATGGCGTCCAACAGTGCGCAAACAGAATTCACCACATGGGCAACAGAAGCTAATCTACTGTCAGGTAAGAAATGGATCATCGATCTAACTGAAAATCTAGCGAATTGGCCTTATGCAAAGGATTTGAATGAGTTTGCACTCGCACCTTTCGTTATCGAAGGTAAAACATATGGTATTCCGATCGATGCTTACGGGATGACGATTACGATCAACAAGAAGCTGTTCGAACAGAAAGGGGTTCCACTTCCTCCACTTGATTGGACATGGGACGAATTGATCGAAGCGGCGAAAGCTGTCAACGATCCGGCTAAAGGGATTGCGGGCTTCATTCCGATGGGCAAGGGTACGGAAGCGGGATGGAACTGGACGAATTTCCTTTACGCTGCAGGAGGAGAGGTTCAAACCGTAGCGGACGGCAAAGTAACGGCAACGTTTAACTCAGAGTCGGGACTGAAGGCTCTGCAATTTTATAAGGATCTGAAGGATGCTAACGTGATTCCGAAAAACTGGGCACTTGGGTACGGTGACGCCTTGACGTTATTCAACCAAGGACGCGGCGCGATGGTTATGTGTGGAAGCGGTAATGCCTTGGATGGCGCCATTAACCAAGGGGGTATCAATAAAGACGACGTGCTGCTCTACCCGATTCCTTCGATGACCAAAGGCGGTAAGCATACCGGCGTTGCAGGCGGTAATTATAAAGTTATTAATGGATTAGCTACGAAGGAACAGCAAAAAGCGGCATTTGATTTCGTTGTTGACGAGTATTTCACTGATGCGTATCTGGATTCGATAGACGCACAAATCACTTCACAGAAAGCTAAAAACCAAGTTTATGTTCCACAGCTTATCAACTACTGGAATGATAGCTCGGATTACGGAAAAAAATACGAAGAAATACTGGCTAAGCATGATAACGTATATCAATATTCTCCAGACCTAAGCAAGCTGATGGAATCCAAGCCTGAAGCAACCTATGAAACACAAGCTTACTACGGCGAAATGGCTAACGCCATTCAGAAGGTATTCACAAGCAAAGGCGACTTGGATCTGCAGAAGATTCTAGATGATACTGCAGCCAAACTCCAAAAGAGCTCTTTCGACAAAGTCAAAATAGAGTAGGAATTGAGATGACGAGAGGGGTCTATGCTGAAACTTAGTATAGACCCTGATTCATACACGGGGAGTGATACAGATGGAGCTGCAGTTGGATTCTCCGATCGCAAAACCGGGCTTGCGCAGACGAACCCGATGGTATTTCTGGGGGCTGTTATTCCTAATACCAGAGATCGTAATCTTTTTTATTTTTCTATGGGTGCCGATTGCTAAAGGCGTGGCTTACAGCTTCTATAACGTAGATTTCGTTAGCGGTAACTCCTTCGTTGGCTTGCAAAATTACAGCGAGGTGCTGAGCAACCCCGATTTCTATACCGCAATCAAGAATACGCTTGTATATATGGGGTTAGCGCTACTGATTGGCTTCTGGGTACCGATTGCAATGGCTATCGCAGTGTCCGAGCTAAAATGGTTTCAAGGACCAGCCCGTATTGTAGGCTATCTGCCCAGCATTATTCCAGCAATTGTGCTATATGGGATGTGGCAATGGTTCTATGATCCAGTGGGCCCAATCAATACGTTCCTGAATTTCATAGGCTTAGAAAGCTTCGACTTCTATAGCAAAGAGCATGCGGTATTTTCCTTGATCATCTTGGAAACATGGCAAAACTTCGGGAGTGCAACGCTGATTTATATTGCGGGTTTGGCTGCAATTCCAAGAGATTTATACGAAGCATCTGAGCTAGACGGGGCGGGGGTATGGGCACGTATTCGTTATGTAACGCTTCCGAGCCTGAAGAATCTGATTTTACTGCTTCTCGTGCTGCAAGTGATTGCGACTTCTCAGGCATTCCAATCCCAGCTCCTTATGTTTGGAGGCGGGCCGGACAATGCTACGTTGACTTATCTACTTCTAACGACAAGAGAGGCTTTCACCTACTTCAACTTCGGCAAGGCTAGTGCGATGGGAGTCATCATGTTCGTCGTTCTGGTTCTATTCTCTATCCTGACGATCAAGATCAGAAAGGGAGGCGAAGAAGCTTGAAGTCAGCCCAAGAACGCGCGATTATGTCGCGCTACGACTTCCGTAAATCCGGCGTGAAGGTCGTGTACGCTTTTATGGTGGCGTGCATTGTACTGATCTCGCTTTCGATGTTATATCCGTTCGTCAACACGTTCCTAAACTCACTGAAATCGACACAGGAGTTTTTCGCCTTCCCCGCGCCGTTCTTCCCAAGCAAATTTCTGTGGGGGAACTATAAGGAATCGTTGACCTATCTTAATATCGGCTTACATTTCAAGAATACAATCCTGATTTTTGCGGGCAATACCTTTTTCTCTCTAACTTTTCTCGGTCTGGCGGCGTTCAGCTTGTCGCATCTGAGGGTGCCAATCAAGAAGTGGATCACGTTGTATTTCCTGTCCACCTTGCTCATTCCTGCAGCCTCGTACTTGATTCCGAACTTCTTGAACCTCAAGGATTTGGGTTTGTTGAATAGTTATTGGGCGTATTGGCTTCCGGCTGGGGCGAATGCATTCTATCTGTTGCTGTTGAAAAATTTCTTCGACGGGATTCATAAGGAGCTATTCGAGTCGGCGAGGATAGACGGGGCATCAGAATTTCGATGCTTTCTTGGCATCGCAGTACCGCTGTCCGCTCCGATCTTAATTACGCTTGTCCTGCTCGGATTTTCTACCACATGGAACGACTTCTATTGGTCAAGCTTGGTTATGCAAGAAGACAAGCTTCCGCTGGCAGGTGCGATCTATACGAAGATTATCTATCCTGGCTCGACGATTAATTGGAATGTAAGATTCGCTATTCTCAGTATGACATTGCTTCCACCGTTAGCTCTATTTCTATTTTTCCAGAAGTACATTATAAGCGGTTTGAGCCTAGGGGCAGTCAAAGGCTAGGAAGCGGAAAATCGTTCTTCGACAAAACATCCTAAATACGGGATGTTTTTTCGTTGTGACGTTATAGGCTATACTTGAGAGATGGAAGATTAGCGAACAAGAAAGGAAGAAGGGAATTTACATGTTGTTTTACTTGGTTGCGATATTCGTTATTTCGGTTGATCAAATCACCAAATATTTAATCCGAATTCACGTTGATATCGGTGAGTTTATAACGGTATGGGGGATGCGGTTTACACATTATGAGAATAGTGGGATGGCAGGCAGCCACCTACAGGGTTATGGGCGACTCTTTGGTGTCGTGGCGCTTCTATTCGTCGTATTCGTTTTTTACTATCGTCGAACGAACAAGCTACAGGGGATTTTATTGAATTGTAGCTTAGGTTTATTTGTTGGAGGTGCGATAGGCAATGGAGTTGACCGTCTCTTATTCGGGCAAGTGACGGATTTTATCATTCGTTCCGGAGGTATTCTTAACGTTGCGGATCACGCGATTGAGCTTGGTGTACTATTTTTCCTCCTTCACATGGTCATCGGGTGGCTGAAAAATAGAAAAGCCTGATGAGGGCTTCATCTCATCAGGCTTTTCTATTATACGCCTTGAGGAACCGCTAGACCTAGGCCTTCCGCAATGCGCTGACCAAACTCTGGATCAGCCTTGTAGAAATGTCCGATTTGGCGAAGCTTGATCTCATCCTTCTCCACAGGCTTCATAGCTCCAACAATCGTGCTCACAAGACGAGTACGTTCATCTTGACTTAACAAACGATATAAGTCTCCCGGCTGAGTGTAATGATCGTGATGGTCGTAGCCTACGCTATTCGCTTCACCCGTCACCTCAAATGCAGATGGTTTGTCTTGAGCTGATTCAGTCGCTCCACCGTAGCTATTTGGCTCATAATAAACAGATCCTCCGCCGTTGCCATCAGAACGCATTTGTCCGTCGCGTTGATTGTTATTCACTTCCGCATGCGGTCGGTTGATAGGCAAAGAGTTATGATTGGTGCCAACGCGGTAACGATGGGCATCCGCATAAGCGAAGAGACGCCCTTGCAGCATTTTGTCCGGAGATGCCTCGATACCCGGTACGAAGGAGCCTGGTGAGAAAGTTGCTTGTTCGACTTCGGCGAAGTAATTTTCCGGATTTCGATCTAATACCATACGGCCTACTTCGATTAGTGGATAGTCCTTCTGTGACCACACTTTAGTTACATCGAACGGGTCGAAGCGATAAGTATTCGCATCTTCGACAGGCATGATTTGCACATGTAGCTTCCACGCTGGGAAATCTCCATTCGCAATTGCATTAAACAGATCCTCCGTATGGTAATCCGGATTATCTCCAGCAAGCTTGGCCGCAAGGTCGACGTCTAGGTTCTTAACACCTTGCTCCGTCTTGAAGTGATATTTCACCCAAACCGCTTTGCCTTCATCGTTGACCCACTTGAAAGTATGGCTGCCGAATCCGTGCATATGGCGTAAGGTTGCTGGAATTCCGCGATCGGTCATTAGAATCGTCACTTGATGCAGAGATTCTGGGGACAAGGACCAGAAATCCCAAACAGCATTCGGGTTTTTCAAGTGAGTTTGCGGATGACGCTTCTGTGTATGAATAAAGTCAGGAAATTTAATCGCATCGCGAATAAAGAAAACAGGTGTATTGTTACCGACCAGATCATAGTTTCCTTCTTCTGTGTAGAACTTCACTGCGAAACCGCGTGGGTCACGTACTGTATCGGCAGAGCCAAGCTCGCCAGCGACCGTGGAGAAACGAATAAACATAGGAGTCCGTTTACCGATTTCGGATAGAAAGCTTGCTTTCGTATAACTGGACAAGTCATTTGTAACTTCAAAGTAGCCGTGCGCGCCTGCCCCTTTAGCATGAACGACCCGTTCTGGAACACGTTCTCTATTAAAATGTGCGAGTTTCTCTAGAAGATGAACATCCTGAATTAACGTTGGACCTCGCGAGCCTGCCGTCATCGAGTTCTGGTTATCCCCTACAGGAGCCCCCCAGCTAGTTGTGAGTTTGTTGTTTGGGTTACTCATTACACAATCACTCCTCAGATAAATTGGATTATAGATATAATGATAACGATTATCAGTAAATAATCAATAGTAAATTAGAATTATTCTAAATAAGAATAGAAGTTGACTCAGATTAATGGGTGAAGATGGAAATTCTTTCGCTAATCTATATGCTCGATAATCAAGCTTATGGGCTTGGCTACCGTGTTATTCATAGGAAATGTACAGGGTTCAACAATTCGTAACTATTGCAGTAACTCTAGTGATTAGAAGGATTTACCTTTGTCTAATCGAATTAATATGCAACTGTGGATGACGGGAGATTATATAGATGCCGAAAATAATATTTTTCATTGGGGGAGCTGGAGCCGGGAAGACGTCTTTAGCGAAAGCGTTGGCAAGTAAACGTGGTGTCGCCATGTTGGATATGGACACGCTTTTGCGTCCAGCCGCGGTAGCCATGATGACGTTAGCTAATCTTGATCCGAACGATCGGGATTCCTCTGATTATAAGAGGTTATGTCGTGATCTGGGTTACCGCATCACAATGGATGCTGCACTTGAAAATGTGGCAATCGGGAATGATGTACTGGTCATTGGGCCCTTTACTAAGGAGACGGAGGATCCGGGGTGGATTGAGGGGGAGCTATCCACAATTGGCGCTAGTCTAAAGGATGTTGAGGTTAAGATCATCGTTGTCCATCTTGGGAATCTAGAAGAGTATCACAGACGGATAGAGCAGAGGAACTCAGAACTAGATCGCTGGAAGCTTGAGCACTGGAATGAATTCAGCCGCTCCTTATCTGTCAGAAATCCGAAATGGGATCTGCCCGCGGGCTCCGTGCTTTTTTTTGACAACACACGTCCGCTTGACGAAGACCAACTAGCTCTTGTAGAAGAGTTTGTTTATGCGAGTTCCGTATAAATAAGTGCACATTTACAAATGACTAACTTGATTTTCAATATGTTTGAAACGGAGATCTACTTATGAGATTCGCAACCAAGGTTGTCATCGTGACGGGTGGAGCTAGTGGCATTGGAGAAGCTGCCGTCAGATTGTTCGCACAAGAGGGTGCGAAGGTCGTTATTGCGGACTTTTCCGAGCGAGGGCAAGAAGTATCGGATCTATATAACGCAGAAGGCTTGGATACGATGTTCGTGAAGACGAACGTTGTCGACGAAGACGAAGTCAGGAATATGGTCGCTCAAACAGTGACTAAATATGGCAAGCTTGATATTTTATTCGCGAACGCGGGAATCGCCAAGGACGGACCTGCCCATGAATTGAGCATGGAAGCTTGGCAAAGAACGATTGATATCAATTTATCGGGTGTGTTTCTTTGCGATAAGTATGCGATTCAACAAATGTTATCCCAAGATACAGGAGGCGTTATCGTTAACTGCGGCTCCATTCATAGTCATGTTGGTAAAGCGAGCGTAACTGCTTATGCCGCGGCTAAGGGAGGGGTAAAGCTTCTCACCCAAACGTTAGGAATTGATTATGCTGTTAAAGGAATCCGCGTCAATGCAGTCTGCCCGGGATATATCGATACTCCACTACTTGCCGGACGCAATGAGGCCATTACTCAGCATCTTGTCGGGCTTCACCCGATGGGACGACTTGGCAAGCCTGAAGAGGTGGCTAAAGCGGTTTTATTCCTCGCCAGTGAAGATGCTTCCTTCATTACAGGGACGACGCTTCTTGTGGATGGTGGGTATACGGCGCAGTAAAGAAATTTTTAATGGGATAAACCCACTCCAATGTTGTAGAATAGATAGGGTACACAAACATGGGGTGATCATATGAGCGATAATCATACGAATTCGGCGGATGCCGGCACAGAGCAAGCAAAGAAATTGAGCCAAGCAGAAGCGATTAAACGTATTCTCGACAAGAAGAAGCAGGCTCAGCAACAAGCAAGTGGTCAACAAGGTAACCATTCTACGAATGGGAAACAGATGAAAACTCAGATTCATAAGGTCCAAAACAATCAAAAGAGACGCACGGGCGTTTAACAATTGCTCTTGTTGTCGGAACAAGGAAGCAGTCCATGTGAGCCTATCGGCTTTCGGACTGCTTTTCTCTTAAGTAATCCGGCAACAGGAAGCAGTCCAAACCGATTAAAAAGCGGGGATGGAGTGCAAGCTATTCAGGGAGGTAATGGTATGGAGCTTTGGTTTTTGGGTACTAGTGCAGGTATGCCAGTTCCTGAGAGGAACGTGACCTCTATCGTGCTGCGAATGTCGCAGAGTGGAGGGAAGTTCTGGATGTTCGATTGTGGAGAGGGAACTCAGCATCAGTTGATGCGTATGCCCTTCCGATTAACCCGGCTAGAGAAGCTTTTTATTACCCATCTCCATGGGGATCATATATTTGGACTACCTGGATTGCTGAGCAGTCGTTCTTCACTTGGCGCTACCGAACCACTGGATTTGTATGGCCCTGAAGGGATAAGAGAGTTTATTGAGTCAGCTCTGCGGATTTCTGGATCTCATCTTAGCTATACGTTGCAAATTCATGAGATTGACGAAGGGACGATATACGAAGACGAAACCTACAAAGTAGAGACGGCCAAGCTAGAGCATCGGGTCGATAGCTTCGGCTTTAGAGTAACCGAACACCCACGTTCTGGAACGCTTAATGCTGAATTACTTGCGGAAATGGGAATCCCGGCAGGGCCCGAATATGGAAGATTGAAGGCTGGACAGGACGTTCTATTGGAGGATGGGAGAACGATCCATTCCGTTGATGTCACGGGAAGTCCATTACCCGGTCGTGTTATCGTCGTGTTAGGCGATACGAAGCCTTGCCGTAGCGCGGTTGAGCTTGCAAGAGATGCAGATTTGTTAGTGCATGAAGCGACCTTCGGTCATGAGCTAGTTGAGAAAGCTGAGGAGTATGGACATTCCACTGCTTTACAGGCTGCACAGATCGCACAAGCTGCGGGGATCAAATGGCTAATCTTGACTCACTTTAGCACCCGATACAAGCTAGGGGACTTGGTACTTCTAGAAGAAGAAGCGAGAACTGTATTCGAGCATACAGATGCAGCATTGGAGCTGCAACCCTATGAGATTCCTCATGCAGCCCTAACATCTGACGCGAATGAATAATTCAATGGCGTCAGATGTCTTGGACTTGAGTACGTACTTGAGTGAATGATCAGTGTGTGACGTAAGCTTGAAGGCCAGCCTGATTCAGCAAGTTCCAAGGCTTGTTGTAGTGTGGTTGGAAGAAGAAATCGACAAAGCCAAGCTCGTCCATCGTCATGTTGTTTTGGATACATACAGATAGCGTGTTAATCGATTGGGTTAGATCTGCTTTCGAGAGCACTTGGGCACCTAAGATTCTACCACTCTCTTCCTCGTATACGACTTTGAGTAGTGCCTTCTCATGCGTTGGCATAAAGTCAGGTCGATAATCATCGTTTATTGTGATTTCTTTCACATTCATCCCCGCGTCAAGAGCCGCTTGTTCGGTCAACCCCGTCGAGGCAATGTTATAGTCGAAAATTTTAATCCCGGACGTTCCTTGTGTCCCCAGGTATTTAAGGGTTGGTTTAACTAAATTGCGGGCAACGAGGGTGCCCATCCGAACAGCGTTCGTAGCAAGTGGAATATAAGCATGCTTACCGGTCGGATTAAACCGAATGGCGCAGCTATCTCCAGCGGCATAGACATCTTCACAGCTCGTACGCATGTATTCGTCGACGATGATTGCGCCATTTGGGAGCATCTCCACTTGGCCTTCAAGCAGCATTGTGTTAGGACGGAATCCGATACATAGAATGACCAGATCGGCTTCATACTCTCCAGCACTTGTGATTACTTTGTTAACTCGACCTTCAGAGCCGCTGAATTCAGTAACGGTCTGTTCCAGCGCTAGCTTGACCCCGCGTGCAGTTAGCTCTTCCTCAACAAGATCGGTAAAGGGTGCATCCAGATACTTAAAGAGTACACGGGCTGTATTATCAATTAACGTTACCTGTTTATCTAATTGCTCGAATGCCTCCACAAGCTCGATCCCGATATATCCAGCTCCGACAACAGTGACCTTCTGAGCGTGATCTGCTTTCTGAATGATGGTTTGGGCATGGGCATAATTTTTGCATAATAAGATATTGTCCAGATCAATGCCTTCCATCTTCGGAATGATGGGCCATGATCCTGTTGTGAGTACCAGCTTATCGTACGTATCCTCATTTGTTGCTCCGGATACTAGGTTGCGGACTTGTACGGTTTTATGAGCAGTATCGATATCGAGCACCTCATGGCGCATCTTCGTATTCACGCCTAGCTGCTTTAATTGCTCAGGATTTGAATAGAAGAGCTGTTCGGCATTGTGAACAACGCCACCAACGTGTAGCGCGATGCCGCAGGAGAGGAAAGAGATATTATCATTGCGCTCGTAGACGGTGATGTTAGCATCTGGATAGAGCTTAGCCATCTGAGTGACCGCAGCGGTTCCGGCATGGGTGCAACCAATAACAATGATTTTCAATGTATGTTCCTCCTCGAATGAATTGTGATTTATTTCACATAAATCGATATGTTGTGATTTAAATCACAATGTTTGAATAACCACATCTTATTCTTGTTAAGGAACATTTGCAATAGAATTTTTATTCTGTCGTAATATGGCTACAACTTTAGAAAAAATACCCATCCTCTCAAGGTATAATGATTCAGAAGGAGGAGGAGTATGAACGAGCATAGAAAACAAAGACAACCATTACTCTTCAGTATTGGAACAATAGCACTATGGTGTGGGTTAATTTTATTTATAGGGACAGTCATCCTGTCACTACTCGCACGAATAAAGGTAACTGGCTCTATATGGGCTACCGTAGGAATAACCGCGAGTGTTGTCATTGGGTATTTGCTCCTGTTCCACTGGCTCAATCGTCCACTATCGAGAAGGATTTATGGGCTGGCTTTGCTCTTCATTGCATTAGGTTCACGGGTCGTCTGGGTATTAGTCGTAGACACGCAACCGGTGTCGGACTTTAAGGTGTTATACGATTATGCGATCAAAGCTGCAGATGGGGACTTTGCTTTCGGGAAGATGGATTATTATATCAGGTGGGTATATCAATTAGGCTACACCTTATATGAGGGCTTGATCGTGCGGATATTCGGCCCATCCTTAGTCCCTCTTAAGCTATTTAATGTGTTGTTCGAAACGTTAACGGTATGGATTGTCTATCGAATGGGAGCAAGTCTGTTCGGTGAAACAAGCGGCAGAATAGCTGGGCTTATGTATGCGACATACATACCGAATATCATCATGTGCTCAGTGCTGACGAATCAACATCTTTCGACATTATTATTCGCTGCAGGCTGTTTAATCGCTGTGACCCATAGAGGGAGGAACGGTGTTTTTGGCATCATGACAGTGGCCTTATGCTTCGCTTTAGGATCTGTGTTCCGACCCATGGGCTCCTTCTATGTTGGCATATTTATACTATTCCTCTTTCTATATGAGTGGACGAAGAGTGGCAGCTGGCAGCGCCGGTTGGGGACACTAACGAGAAAAGGATTAAGCTTCATTGCTGTCTATTTCCTCGTGCAGCAGCTCATTAGTTACTCTCTCATTACTGCTGGCATTACAGACTTAAAGCTTTCTTCCAACCAGGAGCCTTACTGGAAGTTCATAGTCGGACTAAACGCCGAATCGAATGGGCAGTGGAATCCGCATGATGCCGAATATGTTGTGAAATACCCTCTAGGACCGGAGCGTAATCAAGTAGAATTAACACTTCTTAAGGAGCGACTCAGTGACCCTGTCGAGGTATCGGCTCTTCTCCTTCGTAAGTTAGTTCTGATTATGGCTAAGGAAGATGATTCGGTACATTGGAGCTTAGGCGGCTTGGATCAATATGAATGGCAAATTAGACTCCTGTCGATTGAGCGAAGCCAATATATGGCCTATGCTTTCTTTGGTTGTTTCTCGTTGTTTGCCTTACTCTTTCATAAGCGTATAAGATCCAATCACGAGGGCTTGCGAACACTCGTTTCGAATAGACGGATTTCTGTGATCCATTTCCCTTTGCTACTCTTACTCGCGTATACGGTACTGCACACGATTATCGAATTTCAGGTTCGATATCGTCTCGACGTTATGCCCTTTTTCATTGTTTTCGCAGGCTATGGGTGTGTGTATCTAAATACGGGCTTACAAAACCGAATATTCTCTAGACGCTTATCTCAGCGCATGGAACAACGATCAGATACGATAGCCTCATAGATGATCAATTTTCTGCTCTTGAAGGATATTTTTATTTTTTGGAGAATTGTGTAGGATAAGGTCTTAGGGGATATTCGGGGCTAGCGCATAGGGATGCAGGGGAGGCAGGACCATGTCGAATAAAGACGATTTCAAATCTTATCGCGTACAATCACCTGTCAAAGCTTCACTGAGAATAGCATCCATATATTTGATTTGCGGGGCTGCGTGGATTCTTTTTTCGGATAGGGCGCTAAATACGTTGATATCGGATAAAGAATTGTTCGCCTTTTTTAGTATGATCAAAGGCTGGTTTTACATGGTTATGACTGCCCTGATGCTATTTTACTTAATCTATCGAACAACCTTCCGAATGAGAGTTACAGAGCGTAAGCTGCACAATCATTATACGGAAATGCTTAATAATCGGGAGGAGCTTCGCCAAGCTGCTTTTCGTGACCAGTTAACGGGATTGCCGAATAGACTTGCTTTGTTTGAGAATCTGACGATATTAAAAGATGCATCCCTCTTTTACATTGATTTGGATGATTTCAAATATGTGAATGACACTCATGGGCATGTGTTTGGAGATTTGTTAATTAAGGAAATATCGACTAGGCTATTGAAAGAGTTGAAGCCATCTGAGCAGCTTTATCGTCTAGGTGGAGATGAATGGGTCCTTGTTACCCGTCAACCCAAAGATCGGCTTCAAGAACGTGTAGAAATGCTGCTCAGCATTTTTGAAAAGCCATTTGTTGTAGGAGAGCATCGGAAGCACATGACGGGCTGTGTCGGAATATCGCACTTCCCTTCGCATGGCAGAACGCTTGAACAATTGTTGAAAAATGCGGATATTGCTCTCTATCACATTAAGAGTCATGCGAAGAATAGCTTTGCCATCTACGATGTATCGTTAAGTATACCTCTCCAACATCGATCGGATATGGAGCGTCTTCTCCGGCATGCATTGGATAATGGAGAATTTGAGCTCCATTATCAACCCCAAATTCATCTCGAGAGCTCCCGTGTCCAAGGCTTTGAAGCTTTGCTTCGTTGGAACAGCCCAGAGCTAGGACGGATTCCACCTGATCAATTTATTCCTATCGCGGAAGAAACACAGCTAATTGTTCCGATTGGAGAATGGGTTCTACGGACAGCTTGCGAATTCATACGAACGATTCATCAGGATGGTGATGACCAAACGATTGTCTCCGTAAATGTCTCAGTGGTGCAGTTAATTGAGCATCGCTTTGTCGAGCGAGTTTTAGATATTTTACAAGAAACCGGCTTGGATCCACGTTATCTAGAGCTTGAAGTGACAGAATCAATGCTCATTGAATCATTGGATCTCATTGCGGATAAGCTATCCCGCTTGAAGGACCATGGCATCACCATTGCATTGGATGATTTCGGTAGGGGATTCTCATCACTTAATCACTTAATGAAGCTACCGATTAAGACATTAAAGATTGATAAGAGCTTCATTGATCAGATTCCAGACCATTTGGAAAATCAACCGCTAACAGGCCTCGTCATCGGGATGGCTAAAGGACTGGGGATGAAAGTAGTTGCGGAAGGCGTGGAAACCTATATCCAATTAGAATACCTGAAAAGGTATGATTGTGATTGTATTCAAGGTTACTTGTTCAGTAAACCGCTCCCCGCTATAATAGCTAAGGAATGGATCAAGACAGCAGGCTAGCTAAAAAAAAAACGGAAATGAAATCATTTGTTTTTTTATTTTATATTAATTAGTCCAATGAATTAAACAATTGATTATATGTTAAAATGAGAAGGATGGAATGGGCTCGGGGAGGGTAGTATGCTGTGCGTATAAAGGGAAACCTGCAATTAATGAAAGAGATCAACACGGCCATGATCATGAATTTACTTCATAGGGAAGTCAGGATCACCCGCGCTGAGCTTACTAAGATTACTAAACTTAGTGCAACTACGGTTTCCACTCTCATAGAAGAGCTTATCGCGAACAACTTCGTGGAAGAAGTGGGCGAGAAGCCTTCATCAGGAGCGGGAAGAAAGGCGATATCCCTGCAGATTAATAAAGACGGTGGTTATGTCATCGGAATCTCCATAGGCAACAATTCTTTAATCTGCGCGGTTATGAATCTTCATGGTCAATGTATTACCGAGTTGAAGTCGAAGATCGCCGTAGGAAATGATAATTTGGCAGAGCAAATCAATTCGGCGTTGCACAATGTCTTGGGTCAGGTTGAATCGTTGAACACGGAGCTCATCAAGGGGATCGGTATTTCCACTCCGGGAATTATCGATGAGCTGGAGGAGACGGTCCTATTTTCAAGCCTACTGAAGCTAACGAACTTTAATCTGAGGAAACAAATCAGCACCGTATTTCCTAATGTTCCTATTAAAATCGTGAATGATTCGAATGCAGCTGCTTTTGCGGAGCATTATTCTGGAGCGGGCAAGGATAAGAGTAGCCTTCTGTATTTAACGATTAATGAAGGCATTGGAGCCGGAATTATACTGAATTCGCATATCTATTCCGGATATAAAGGAGCAGCGGGAGAAATCGGACATGTTCCCGTAGAAGCGAATGGAGAAATTTGCAATTGCGGCCAAGTCGGCTGTGCGGAAACCGTCCTTACTAGTCCTTATATCCTCCGTAAATGCCAGTCTCTTGCCAAGGAATTAGGCATAGTGATCCCTCAATCCTTGGATGAGGTCATTACTCGCTATGAAGCAGGAGAAGACTGGTTGGAGGCTGTATTCTATAAAGTCATTCAGGTGACAAGGCTGATGATCGCAGGTACAGTTAACTTCATGGCCCCAGAGGTAGTGATTCTTGAAGGCTGGATGAATCGTTCCCCCAAGCTGTGGGAGAAGCTTAGAACGGAGCTTGAGAGTTTCCCGTTCCCGTTCAAGTTCAACAGGGATAGGGTTTTACAGGCATCGTTTGGTGATAAAGGAGCCTTATATGGCTCGGCAACATTAATGCTACAAAAAATATTTAGCGCATCCGTTCTGGATTAATATGGAGGTTAACATTTATGATGAACACAAAAGTTTACGTTGGAATTGATTTGGGTGGCACAAAAATACTCGCGGTAATATTGGACGAAAATGGAGTTACGTTAAATAAGGCGGAAACAAGCACGAATGCTCATGAGGGTGCTGAACCGGTTATTCAGAGAATGATAGAGCTGATTAAGACCTGTCTGGAGCCCGAACACCAATTAGCTAGCATCGGTGTTGCGACAGCTGGGACGCTGAATAGCAAAGAAGGTATCGTCGCAACCGCTTCGAACCTGGGCTGGGATCAAGTACCGCTTGGCAAACGGTTAGGGCAAGAATTTGGCGTTCCTGTAAATTTAGAAAATGATGCAAATGCAGCTGCGTATGGGGAATGGGCAGTAGGAGCTGGGCGAGGAACACAAAATTGCGTGTATATAACGGCTTCCACGGGTATCGGTTCAGGTATTATTAGTGGAGGGAAGCTCATTCGCGGTCGGGATTCGAGTGCGGGTGAGCTTGGCCATATTACGATTGATATGAACGGTCCACGTTGCTTATGTGGGAATATCGGCTGCTTAGAGCTCTATGCTTCTGGAACATCGATTGGAAGAAGAGCGCAGGAGCTTGCGTCGCAATTCCCGGAGAAGGCAGCAGTGCTGCTAGAAAAAGCGGGCGGAAGTGCGATTACATCACGTCATGTTGCTGAGGCTGCTGCTTTAGGTGATGAAGTATCCGCTCAAGCCATTGAAGAAGCAGGAAAGGCGCTTGGCAATGGCCTAGTGAGTATTATTCACATTATGAACCCAGAGGTGATCGTTCTCGGGGGCGGAGCGGCTAGCATCGGTGCTCCATTATTAGAGCCGATGAAGCAAGTGATTGCTGAACGGGGTATCTATTCGCTGACGAACGGGGTTAGAATCGTTAGCCCGACTTTGGGTAAAGAAGCAGGAGCGATCGGGGCTGCTCTGTTGGTTGCGGAATAATTGGTTGCTGATTTTAAATAACACAATACGAAATCCCGTTCTGCGAAAATTGCGGAGCGGGATTTTTATTTTAAGTCGAGGTAAGTGGAGATTACATTGTGTTCTGGACGCTTGGCTTCTGCAGCACGAAGTTGTCGAGCATGACGTCATCAAAGTCATAGGCCTCGTAGGTGAGAGTGTCACCATTGATTCGTATTCCGGAGTACATTTGTTTCTTATTCTGGAAGTGGACCTGGTGGTAGAATAGATCCGCTTTCTTATCATTAAATTTATTGCCAGAGGTGTTGGTGACTACGTAGACCGTCCCGTTTTCTTGTGTTGTTATTTGGCCGTCTTTCAGTGGATAGGAGCGCGAGTATTCATGGTTATGACCCTGCAGCACCAAATCTACTTTGAATTGATCGAATAGCGGCACCCATTGCTTAATGATGGAATCCTCTTGTTTTCCCCCATAAGGTCCTTGGTGTAAAGCAACTATGATCCATGGCTGCTTCGTGCCGGACAAATCTTCAAGGAGCCATTCCTTCTGTTTCTTCTTGTTGGATTCCGTATTTAGGAAGACGAAATGCGCTGTACCGTAATCAAAGGAGTAGTTAGTGCCGGGAGTCGAGCCTTTCGCCGCATTATCCGGTAAATTAAAGTGTGAGACAAATCGAGCAGCATTGCCTTCTACTTCATCATGATTGCCGGTTACGGGCATGAGTGGATAGCTGGTCAGCCACTTTTTAGCATAGCCAAAAAAATAGTCCCAAGACTGCTCCACTTCAGGATCCTCTACCAAATCCCCATTATGTACTATGAAGTTGGCCTCTGGGAAGGTATGGAAGGCTTTGCTTAGCGTCTGTCCCCAAACCTCGAAGTCCTGTTTAGAAATCCCTTGAGAGTCAGCAACATTAATAAAAGTAAAATCCGTCGTATTAGCTGCTTCCGTTACAAACTCCGCAGGCTCGCTCCAATCGGTGCCTTTTCCTGTTCCTACTCGGTAGGTGTATCGTGTTCCCGGCTCAAGACCCGTTGCATTCACTTTATGCACCCCTTGGATACTCTTGTCTCCGGTTTTAATTGTTGTTGTTGTTCCTGTAAAGCGTAGGATGTCTTGTTCGTCAAAATTAGCTGCACGGCTAGTACCTTTAACGATCTGGAGGAGGGTTGCCGAGTTCGAACTATTCGTATACCACGTGAACGATCGGGTTGATTTGGCATCTTCCTTGAAGTTGGTAACGATCGAATGTGGTTCATTGGTTGTAGTTAATGGGCTCCTTTGCTGAGTCTGAATATAGGCTAAAGCAATAACTGCCACAAGTAATAGCGCCCCGAGTAACCAAACCCCTTTATGTGCGAGCATGGTACAGCCTCCCTTTCATTGCCTTTTCAAGTATGGATCTGTCGATATTAGCGGAAACATTCAGCAAACACTCAGCCCAGCTTAAGGCATATTTCATTTAATATTAAGTTTACAATCATTATCGCAATGTAAAGTTTAACTTGTTGATGAGAGACAGAATCGAGGTGTAACAAATGAATTCACAACTGAAATACCGTCACGAGTTAAAGTATCACATGAATCATCATCAGTATCAAATCATTAAACAGCAACTCAAGCATTTATTGATGCTGGACAAGTATGCCGGTTCAACTGGAGATTATCATATCAGAAGCTTGTACTTTGATGACATAGAGAACAAAGCGCTTCATGAGAAGTTAGGTGGTGTTCGAGATAGAGTAAAGTACAGAATTAGAATTTACAACCGTTCGGACAAAGTCATTCATTTGGAGAAAAAAATCAAATTCAACGATTATGTCTCGAAGGTGAAAGAGCCGTTAACGAGAGAGATGTATGAAGCCATTATGGCAGGCGATTATGAGGTGCTGAATAATCCATCCAAACCACTGCTATTGGAAATGTATTATCGGATGAAAAATCAGCTATTAAAACCAAAGGTAATTGTTGATTATGTACGGGAAGCCTACATTCACCCGGCTGGCAACGTTCGGATAACGTTCGACAAAAGGCTCCAGACGGGATTAAATCAAGTCGATATCTTTGATCCTAACCTGTGCACGATTAATGCATTCGATGAAGATTTCATGGTGTTTGAAGTGAAATATGACGAGTATATCCCTGAATATATACGAGCTTTAGTGCAAACCAACGGTTTGGTCAGACAATCCAATTCTAAATATGTAACATGCAGAAAATTGCTGAAATTCAATTCCTGGGAGGACCAATAATATGGAACCAAATACAACAACGGCAACAGAGGCGAAAACGACCTTTTCCGATATTCTAAAAAATTCAGTTCAGGAAAACTTCACGAACGACATCGATATTAGTAAGATCATCATTACCTTGCTTATTTCCTTCTTCGTGGGGCTGTTTATTTATGTTCTTTACAAGCGTATCTTCAGTGGCATTTTGTATTCCAAGAGCTTTAATGTGTCGCTGATCGGCATGACGCTGATTACCTCAATGGTCATCATTGCGATTAACTCGAATCTGATCTTGTCACTTGGGATGGTCGGAGCGCTCAGCATCGTTCGGTTCAGAACACCGATTAAGGACCCAACGGATTTGATATTTCTATTCTGGGCAGCAGCTGCGGGAATCGTAACAGGTGCTGGTTTCTTCTCTCTAGCGATTATTGGTTCAATTATTATCGGACTCGTTCTTTTTGTATTCGTGAAGAAGGCTTCACTGGAAACACCATATCTACTTGTTGTGAATTGTGAAGGAGATAGTAGCGAGCAAGCGATTCATAAGCAACTAAATGTTCTTGTTAAAAGGTTTAACGTGAAGCAGAAGACAGTAACAAGCAACAACATCGAGATGACGGTGGAAGTGCGTTTGCGTGATCAAGAAACTCGATTTGTTAATCAACTCATGGCACTTAATGGTGTGAAGAACGCTGTTCTTATTAGCTATAGTGGCGATTACGTATCACAATAATGGGTGGTGAGAAAATGAGGTCGCGGAAGTCCTATACGGTTTTGATTGGTTTCTTCGCTGTCGTGCTGGCTTGCACTTTACTGTGGAACATACGTATCCAAAGCGTGGATAGTGTAGTTCACGCATGGTCCAACTCGGCAGCAACTGAAGAGATTAAGCAGAATATTTTTCCTAAAGATAAGGTCGTGGATGTGAGGATCACAATTGACGAGGACGATTTTCAAAATATGCTGGATAATGCATCGGCAGAAGAGATGAAGACGGCCTCAGTTGAATATAACGGGATCAAATTAGACAACATTGGTATTCGCACGAAAGGTAATCTTTCGTTACGTAGCGTTGTTTCATCGGATTCAGATCGATACAGCTTTAAGCTGAGCTTCGATGAGTATATATCGGGTCAGACCTTAAGTGGAATTAGCAAAATCAATCTAAACAACAATTATAGTGATGCAACGAGCATGAGGGAATTTCTAACCTATGAGCTTGCGGAGTCTATGGGATTGCCGACACCAGAGTATTCATACGTCAACGTGTATGTGAATGGAGAGCTTTGGGGCTTTTATTTGGCAATTGAGCAAATTGGTGATGCTTATTTAGAAAGACATTTCGATAACTCGTATGGAGCACTATATAAAGCAGAGTTCGGCGGAGGCGGCGGTGGAGGTGGCTTTGGCGACAGAGGTGCTGGAGGGGCAGGAGGTGTAAGCAGCTCAGGCGGCGGGGATTTACTATGGCAAGACGATAACATCGAATCCTACTCTAGCCTTGTACAGAAGTCGAAATCTTCGAATGACGATATTCTAGTGGATATGCTGGATGAGCTGAATAACGGAACGGATTATGAGAAGGTGCTGGATGTTGAAGGGGCACTCAAATATATCGGCTTGAATGCTGTTACCGTTAATATGGACAGCTACTTAGGATCTAATCAGCAAAATTATTATTTGTATGAAGATGATGGAGTGTTCTCCGTGTTGCCGTGGGATTACAATATGTCCTTTGGCGGCATGGGGAGTGGAAGCTCTCAAGTGATGATCGATGAGCCAACGCAGGGTGCTTTAGCAGATCGGCCGTTAATTGCTAAGCTACTTGGAGTGGCAGAGTATAAGGAAAAGTACCATGAAATGATACAAAGCATGATTAATGGTTACTTGTCCGATGAGGTGTTCGAAGCAAGGGTAAACGAGATTAAAGAGATGATTTCACCGTATGTTAAGAAAGATCCACGCCCTTTCTATACCTACGATCAGTATGAAAGTGCGATACCGCAGCTCGTAACCTTTACGTCTAGCCGAGTGGCTAACGTATCTGGGCAATTGGACGGTTCGATTGCTGCTTCCGGGGACGGAAGTGGGAGCGGTAGTGGTATGGGCGGCGGAGGCATGGGTGGCTTTGGCGGTGGTCAGATGCGTCAAGGAGACAGAACGCAGCTGGGTGGTCAGCGACCAACTGGTGAGCAAGTGCCGAGCGGTATGCAAACGCCAAGCGATAACAAGACATCGAGTGACGGTAACGCCGCTAGCAAAATTCCGAGTGGGGAGAAAGCATCGAGTGATGGGCAAGCAACTAACGGAGCTCGGAGTGGTGAGGAAATGAGCAGTCGAGCTCAAGATGCTGCTATTCGCACAGTAACCCTGGACGCTCATATGCAAAGCGATGTTATGCTCACGGATTTTTCACCTACTGATGGCAAAAGCGTAGCAGAAGCTGAGCAAGGACAAAGTAGTCAGACCCAGCAGAATGAACAGGGAGCTCAAGTCCCAAATGGTCAAGGAGCTCAAGCGCCGAATGCGCAAGGTGGTCAAATGCCAAATGATCAAGGAGCTCAAGCGCCGAATGCGCAAGGTGGTCAAATGCCAGATGATCAAGGAGCTCAAGCACCGAACGGGCAAGGTGGTCAAATGCAAAATGGTCCTGGTGGGGAGTTTGGTGGAGGCGACAGAGGTTTTGGCGGAGGTCAAGGTGGCCCAGGAGGAATGGGTGGCATGGGTGCTATGGGCGGGCAAGCAGGAATTCAACCTCAAGGTAGCAACGAAGGAGTCATCACAACAGCTGTTGCTTTGGCGGTACTCGGCTTAGCTGGTCTGTTTGTGACCTTGTACAAACGTAAACGGCTTTAATAAGGTTAGCTTAAGGAACGATGTTCAACAATCGACGGAGTGCGCAGCTACAGTTCGATGAAACCGAACTGCACGCACAAATTGCCCTAAATGTTCGCTACAGTTCGACGAAACCGAACTACACAGCACCAAATGCCCTAAATCCGCGCTACAGTTCGATGAGACCGAACTGTTCTCGCAATACAACCGCAACCCAAATCCAATTCAAACAAAAAAAACCTTTTCACCAGCCTGCACAATAACACGTGCAGGCTGCGAAAAGGTTTTTGCTTTTGAGGGATTAACCTTCGAGCAATAGCGTTTCTGGATCTTCGAGCATTTCCTTGATTTTCACAAGGAATTGTACAGCTTCTGCACCATCAACGATTCTGTGGTCGTAGGAGAGAGCGATGTACATCATTGGGCGGTTTTCCATACGTTCAGCATCGATAGCTACTGGACGAAGCTGGATCTTGTGCATACCAAGAATACCAACTTGAGGTGCGTTCAAGATCGGAGTGGACAGCAACGAGCCGAATACGCCGCCATTCGTAATTGTGAACGTTCCGCCTTGAAGCTCGGACAATTCCAAAGTATTGTTACGAGCTTTACCAGCCAATTGTACGATCGTGCGCTCGATCTCAGCAAAGCCAAGACGATCCGCTTCACGCAAGACAGGAACAACTAAGCCTTCCTTAGCGGAAACCGCGATACCGATATCGTAATATTTTTTGACGATAATGTCTTCGCCGTTAATTTCTGCATTCAGATGAGGGAATGCACGCAATGCGCCTACAACTGCTTTAGTGAAGAAGGACATGAAGCCTAAGCCCACATCATGCTTCTCTTTGAATGAATCTTTGCGGCGTTTACGAACTGCAAGAATAGCAGTCATATCAACTTCGTTAAAAGTTGTGAGCATTGCAGCCGTTTGTTGCGCTTCAACCAAACGCTTGGCGATCGTTAGACGACGACGTGACATCCGTTTACGCTCTTCTGGTTTGTTTGAATTCGATGTTGCTTTGTCAGGAGCAGCCGATTTAGCAGCCTGTGGTGCAGCACTTGCAGGAACTGTACCCGCAGATGCAACATCACTCGAGTGAATACGTCCAATTGGATCACGAGCAGGCAATGTGCTTAGGTCGATTCCCTTTTCTCTAGCAAGCTTCCTTGCTGCCGGAGTAGCGAGTGTAGCACCGCTATCGTTACTGCTAGAAGAAGCAGTAACAGCCGGAGCAGCAACGGGTGCCGCAGTAGGAGCAGGTGCAGTTTCTTGTTTTGGAGCTACAGCTGCAGCTGCGGCTTGGCCAGCAGCACCAATTTTGCCGACAGATTCACCTATTTTTACAGTATCCCCTTCATTCGCGAGAATTTCCGCAACAACGCCATCTTGATCGGCGCTAATTTCTAGGTTTACTTTATCTGTTTCAAGTTCTAATAGAAGATCACCTTGTTGAACTGTATCTCCAACTTTGACGATCCATTTTGAGATTGTTCCTTCGGTAATGGATTCACCCATCGCCGGTACTATAATGTCACTCATTGCTGTTACCTCCCGGATTTAACTGCCGATTTCTTTTCTGATTTCTTCTTCTGAACTAAAGCTTGATTGATAATAAATTGTTGTTCGAAAGCATGGATTTGTTGGTAACCACTCGCTGGGCTTGAACGTTTAGGGCGTCCATTGTAGCTGACAGTTGTTTCTGCCAGATCGACGAGCTCGCGAATACGTGGTTCTATATAGCTCCAAGCGCCCATGTTCTTCGGTTCCTCTTGAACCCATAATACTTCACTGAGGTTCGGGAATCTGTCCATAATCGCTTTAATTTCTTGCTGAGGGAAAGGATAGAGTTGCTCAACACGGGCAATGTGAAGCCAATCCCGGTTAACATCAGCATTCTTGTCGATTTCCTCTGCCAAATCGATAGCAACCTTACCTGTGCAAAGAACAAGTCTTTCCACGCGATCAGGATGCTGTCCGAGACCTGGTTGCTCTACTACGGTTTGGAATGAGCCTTCACTTAGCAGAGAAGCAGGAGATGCCACTAATGGATTACGGATCATGCTCTTAGGTGCCATAACAACGAGCGGACGAGCGGATTCCTTATTCACTATGGAAGCCTGGCGACGAAGCAAGTGGAAGTATTGAGCTGCGCTAGATAAGTAGGCGACAGTCCAGTTTTCCTCACCTGACATTTGCAAGAAACGTTCCATACGTGCGCTTGAGTGCTCAGGACCTTGGCCTTCATAACCGTGTGGCAGAAGCATGACCAATCCTGAACGTTGCGTCCATTTGGATTTTCCAGCAGAAATAAATTGATCGATGATAACTTGCGCAGAATTCATGAAGTCGCCGAATTGCGCTTCCCAAATGACCATCGTTTCTGGTGCATATACATTATAGCCATATTCTAAGCCAAGAACGCCTGCTTCAGACAGAGGGCTGTTATGGATGGCGAATGAAGCATTCGCTTCCGGTAATTCATGTAGCGGGCAGAACGTTTCTCCTGTCTCGGAATCATGAAGAACAAGGTTCCGATGAGCGAAAGTTGCACGTTCCACATCTTGACCACTAAGTCTAATTGGCGTGCCATCGGCCAATATCGAAGCGAAAGCTAGCGTCTCGGCATGGCTCCAGTCCACTTTCTCGCCTTCATTCAATGCATCAATCCGGCGTTCTAGAATACGCTGAAGCTTGCTGTATACGTTGAATGTTTCAGGCCATTGAAGCAAGCCTTTGTTAATACTACGAAGCTTCTCAATCGGTACGGAAGTAGCTGGTTTCGCTTCTTCCAATGTGTAGGCTGTTGGTTGACCCTTCTGGATAGAGTCTTTATGCTCTTGTCCTTTGACTTGGTCATAAGCGTCCTTCAGCTTGTTCTGCACATCACGCTTGATTTGTTCAGCACCTTCGGCAGAAAGAGAACCTTCGCGAACGAGTTTGTCCGCATAGAGACGACTAACCGTCGCATGCTCTCTAATTTTTTTGTAAATAAGCGGTTGTGTCGTTGAAGGATCATCTGTCTCATTATGGCCATAACGGCGATAGCCAATAAGGTCAATAAGGAAATCCTTCTTAAATAGAGTGCGATAATCACTAGCCATCCGTGCCGCAGCAATAACAGCTTCAGGCTCATCAGCATTGACGTGAATAATCGGAATTTCAAATCCTTTAGCTAGATCACTTGCGTAATGGGTTGAACGGGAATCATGGCTTTCCGTTGTGAACCCGATACGATTGTTAGCGATGATATGAATCGTTCCGCCGCTTGTGTAGCCTTTTAAGTTGTTGAAGTTAAGAGTTTCCGCTACGATCCCTTCACCAGAAAATGCAGCATCACCATGCATAACGATGGAGGCAGCTAAGTCAAAATTCTGAACAGGATATCCTGGCTTACTCCGATCCTCTTGTGCTGCACGGGCATAACCGCCAACAACAGGGTTTACGTACTCGAGATGACTTGGATTGTTCGCCAATGTAATTCGAGTTTCTGCAGTTTCCCCGGATTGGATGGAACGGTTTGCACCTAAATGGTATTTTACATCTCCAGTCCACCCGTAGTTGATCCCGATAGATCCTTCGGAAGGAATGAGTTTCTTGTTAGGTGAGTGGTGGAACTCTGAGAAAATGTTGCCGTACGGCTTACCTAATACGTGAGCAAGCACGTTCAAACGACCTCGGTGAGCCATACCGATAGCAATGTGGCGTGCACCGGCGTTAGTTAGCTCATGTACGATTTCGTCTGCAAGCGGAATAAGCGCTTCGATTCCTTCTGCGGAGAAACGCTTTTGTCCAACGAATGTGCGCTGTAGGAAATCTTCAAATTGCTCAGCCTCAAGCAGCTTTCTAAGCAAGGATTCACGCTCAGAGGCTAGCAGCTTAGTAGATGGAATAACGGATTCCGCACGCTGGTTCAGCCATTTACGTTCATCCTCAGCATGAACATGGCCGAATTCAAAGGCAATAGATCCCGTATAAACCTCTCGTAGCTTTTGAATACCTTCCCAAGCATTGTTCAGAGGATAGGGAGCATCTTCCCACACGCACTCAGGAGGGAGAAGCTCCAAATCCTCTTTGGTTAAACCATATGTGCTTGGTTCAAGAATATCCGTATTTGCTTTAGGACTGAGTTCAAGTGGATCGATATTGGCAGCAAGATGACCAAATGCGCGTAAATTCCAAGCCAATTGGCCTGCAGCGATTGCCTTCTTGAGTATATTAGTATCCATAGGTGCGGCTACTCCACGAAGCTGTGGCTGCTCAGTTGCTGTATTCTGAATATGCGTCTGCGCTTCGGCACGAGGTGGTGCGCCATATTGAGCGAAGAGCTCACGGTATTGCTGACTTACTGCTTCTGAATTCTGTAAGTAGATGTCGTACTGCTCTTGGATGTAGCCTAGATTAGGGCCAAAAAACTGCTGCCATAGTCCTTGCAACTTTTCATTGTCGTGTGACATTGTGTGCATCCCTCTGCATTCATGGTAGTCATACTGAGGTGCTAAATATGAAGTCATGTTCGCACCTGATTCTATTCTAATACATTTCAATGTTCGGATATAGACATTATTATGCATTGGAATGATCTATATAATAGATCGGTCCCGTTTTACCCTCAATATTAGTTAGATTGCGCTATTCAGACATTTTTGACTCTTCTTTTCTTATAGAAGGAAATAATTTGTTGCCACTAAAAAAATGGATGATTGTGTAAAAATATGACGCGTGATATATTGAAATAAGTCACTTTGAAGTGTAATTTTATACAAAATCTCTAACTTAAGGATGGTGATGGGGTGTTTAATTCCATTGTAGCTATCAATAAATCCGTTTCTCCTATTTCCCCGATTACCTTTGCACCGTTTGGACAATCGGTAAATCGGGAATCTGCAGGCTCTTGGTTAAAATCTTCCTATTCCAATCCGTATGAACAATATGCTAAAACAGCTGCAACAGGAATTGCTAATTTCCTTAAATCTACACAAAGCTTACAGTCCTCGGCGAACAGCTTACTTCAGAAAAGCACCTCGTCTTTGCATGCTAGACAAGTTCAATCTTCCGATCCAATGGCAGTAGCCGCCTCAGGAGCACAAGATGGATCAGCCTTGAACTCTTATAAAGTTAAGGTGAACTCGATTGCTCAATCTCAGAAAAACAGTGGTCTGGATTTGAATAATCATGCTTTGACTTCGATTCAAAGTGGAGCTAATGAATTCAAGCTGACGATTGGAGATAAGTCGACGACAATTAAAAGCAACATCGCAAAAACGGATACCAACGAGCAAGCATTAACAAAATTAAAAGATGCAATTAATGATTCCCGTACAGGGGTTAGTGCTAAGATTGTAACTGATTCGAAACTTGGTACCTCGAAGCTTGAATTGACTAGCGATAAGACGGGGACCAAGCAAGCCTTCGAAATAACGGATGAGGTAGGGAACGCTGCGGCAGTGACAGGAATTAATCGGGTGACGTCGGCAGCTGCGGATGCTTCTTATACCGTAAACGATGGAAAGGCACAATCCTCCCAATCCAATGAGATCGAGCTGGAGAAAGGGAAGGTTGCCGTAACACTGCTTAAACCAACGACAGAGACCATCGATATTAAAGTTCGTCAGGATGAGAAGAAAGCAGTTCAGCAGGTTAAAGAAATGATTACAAGCTACAATTCGATGATTGATCGGCTCAATGATGCAGGGGGGTTTTTGAACCCAGCTGTCAAACGAAGTCTTGAACAAGTCGTCCGATCCAGCTCCTATGAGCAATTAGGTATTAGTAAAAATGGAGATGGCACTTTAAAGCTTGATGAAGCTAAGCTTAGTAAAAGCTTGAGCACAAATTTCGAACAGACGAGTAAGGCGATAAGTGGAAGCAATAGCTTGGCCAAGAGCTTAGAGAAAGCATCTGGTCGTTTCGATGAAGTTCCAGTAAGTAGTTTGCTCAATCAAAAAATGCAGGCGATGCAGCAATTTACAACCTATCAATCGTCGATGCAGTATCAATCACCCTTCCCTATTTCAGGGGTATTGTTGAACAGTGTTTACTAAGTGAGCGGGATTAATAATAAAATGGGCTGTCCCCGAAAGTCGACATAGACTTTTGGAGACAGCCCTTCGTATGAGGGGGGATGGACATAGCCTCATCTTACCTAAGAGACAACAAGTCCATTTGTGGAACAAGCCCTTCATCCATGGCGCGTTGCAGCAAAGTGGTTATCGCAGCATAGCCATCTTCTCCCAAGCTCGCGGTGAACTCATTTACGTAAAGGTCGATATGCGATTGAGCCACGCTCGAATCCATTTCCTGTGCATGCTCCATAACATACTTCTTAGAAGCATCAGGGTATTGCCATGCATATTCCACTGAAGATTGAATCCATCTCTGAATGTTGGACAGGTCTAATGAACGACGGGCGATGATTGCTCCAAGTGGAATCGGTAGGCCCGTATCGGATTCCCACCAACTGCCCAAATCCACGACTTGGGACAGTCCGTAATTCTGGTAAGTAAACCTCGCTTCATGAATGACAAGGCCAGCATCTATTAATCCATCGCGTACAGCAGGCATAATCTCATGGAAGGGCATGACGACGATTTCGCCAACGCCACCTGGCACATTCTGTGCAGCCCACAACCTGAACAAGAGGTAAGCTGTCGATCGTTCACTTGGCACGGCAACACGTTTTCCTGACAATAGGGATGGATCAGGTGAGACGGTAGCTTCAGTACCGTTGTATCCTGCTGTTAGCACTAACGGACCACACCCTCGGCCGAGTGCGCCTCCACAAGGGATAAGCTTGTACTCGGGTAAAATCCAAGGCAAAGCGGCATAGGAAATTTTCATAATGTCCAGCTCATTGTTAGTTGCGGCTAGATTGTTCGTAATATCGATATCTGCATAGGTAACTTCAAATGAAGGAGTATCAGGAATTAAGCCGTGAACTAAGGCGTGGAATACGAAAGTATCGTTAGGACAAGGTGAGAATGCGATTTTCATGATGAAATGACCTCCGATAGATGTGTGCTTGCAGCTTCCAAAGCGGTAAGAGCATCTCCAATTTTCCAAGCTGCCTTATTACGTGGACCTACTTCATTGGAAATGGTACGAATTTCAAGGAAGGGGATACCGTGTCTGTGAGCTGCGGCAGCAACGCCATAGCCTTCCATTGCTTCTGCGGCAGCTCTTGGAATCCGCTCCGTTAATTCCAATGCCGTATTAGCTGTACCTGTTACAGTAGACAAAGTAAGAATAGGTCCATAGCAGACACTCAAGCCTCCAGCCCGCAGTGCTTCAACAAGCTGGATTGAAACCTCCGTCTCTACGTTCAACCGGCTTGTACCGAAGCCCAGCTTGTCCACGCTGAAGAACCCTTCCGGTGTTTCCGCACCCAAATCCGCAGAGATCACTTCGCTTGCTACGACGATTGAGCCAATTGCGGCTTGCCCAACGAAACCTCCGCCAATCCCTGCACTAACGACAAGATCATAATCTGAAGCTCCAGTAGCTAATACCGTTGCTGTGCTTACTGCTGCTGCGACTGGTCCTACACCAGCGACCTGTACATCAAATCTATCCCCATTACGAATACCACGAAGAACTGCTTCTCGCTCTACTTCAACCGCGGTCATGACTAGAATCTTCTTAATTATCATCATCCCCTTTAGATGGGCTTTGTTTAGTATTTCAATCTATTTCAATTTATTAATTATAGTTTCATTCTGATGACGAGTAAAATAGGCCGGCTAATTAAAGAGGAAAAAGTGAAAAGCTTTCATAAGGTTATGGTTCGAGTCCTGTCGGTTGCGCCATACAATAAGCTATTGCAGACAGCATGCATTGCAGAGGTGATCATTATGACCATGATGAGCACGATTTCTATGTGGGATGATTTGAGCTTTCAGAATTTGACCGAGAGTGACCTAAGCCTTGATCTCGTACTTGAGCGAATCCTTCAATTTATAGCGCAGGAGCCCAAGGGAGCTTATCAATTTATTATCGGGACAGATAGTCAGGTTCATCGTGGGCATACCAAATTCGTTACGGGTATCGTCATTAATCGTATTGGCAAAGGGGCGTGGGCCTGCAATCGTCAATTGGCGGTTCCAAGGCAGTTGACCTCTATTCGTGAAAAGCTGGCGCTTGAAACCTCTTTCTCCCAAAGGTTGGCTAGTTTCTTTGATATCGCTGCGGTCAGTCAAATGGAGAACTTGCTTATGCCTTATGTATATCAAGGTGCGACGCTAGAAACGTATATTGACATTGATGCAGGAACAGAGCCTGATATTAATAAAACAGCGCTGTACGTTCAAGAGATGATTGACCGGGTGGAGGCAATGGGGATTTATGCACCAAGAGTGAAGCCTGAGTCTTGTGTGGCGTCCTCCTATGCGAACCGATTTACGAAAAGTCGTATGGTTCTGTAAGAAAAGCACGCAGGCCCAAAGGGTCTACGTGCTTTTCACATTTACTCAATATTGATTGTTTTTCCACTCCGTAGGGGACACCTTTTTCAGCTTCTTAAAGGTACGGCTAAAATAATAAATATCGTTAAAGCCCGTTGCAAGCGCGATTTCCGAAATGGTCATTCGTTTGCTGCGGAGCATGCTTTCCGATTTATTAATTCTAACCAAATTGATGTACTCGACTAAGGATTTATCTGTCACCTGCTTGAACAGTCGGCTAAAATGAAATCGACTCAAGCCTGCAAGATCGGAGAGCTGCTTTACGGTCAGCTTGTCCTGATAATTTTCATCGATGTAGGAAAACACAGGGGCGAGGCGTTCGAGCTCTTTGAGCTTGAGGCGATATTCATCTAATTCCGAAAGCGTAGCGACATAGTTGCGAACAAGAACCGAGAGCAACAAATATAAGTATGATTTTACGGACAGTTCGTAGCCTACTTCTCTATGATCAAGTTCTCGGATGATCGCATGCATGCAACGGGTAATTTCTTCGTCACCAGCAATGCGATTGTGGAACAAAATTTGGTTCTTCGTAATCGGAGTAATGAACTTCTTTTCTATAGCTCCTGCAGATTGGCTGTGGAGCACGGAGAGATCAACGATCATCGCATAATAGGATAAATCCTCAGAGCCACAAATTCCATAATGAAGCTCGTTACTATTAACGACGCATAAATCGCCAGGTTGATAATTAATGGGTACAGATCCGCATTCTATCGTTGCCTTTCCTGAAACGAAAAATAAAAATTCCATATGTTCATGCCAATGGTGGACAAACAAAGTTTCGCCAACAACCCTTGGAGGGGACTGACATGGGTGAACCTTGATGGGAAATGAGGGGTCTGGCATAGGCATCGGTTCTCGCAATGAAGCTATCTTATCCATGATTTCACTCCCGTGACCGCACGATTGTACAAATAATGAGCATGCTTTTACATGGCAACTGCACCAAGTATCATTATAATACGAATTAAGAATAAATGTGAATATTAAGGGAGAGCTGAGGGAATGAGTCAGGTACGGGTAGGCATCATCGGCACAGGATCTATTTCGGAGCTTCATTTGAATTCGTATGCAAACAACCCTAATGTAATTATCACCGCGATTTGTGACGTTAACGAGGCTAGAGCACGCCAAGTCGCTACGAAATATGGAGCGAATAAAATATTTACCGATTACCGCGAGCTGATGGCGGATACGGATATCGATGCGGTCAGTATTTGTACATGGAACAATACTCATGCACCTATCAGCATAGCCGCACTGCAAGCTGGCAAACACGTGCTAGTGGAGAAACCTTTGTGCAGGACAGTTGAAGAGGCGTTTGAGATCGAAAAGGCTGTTAAGGAATCAGGTAAGCTACTTCAGGTAGGCTTCGTTCGTAGATATGATAACAATGTGCAGATGATTCGCGAGTTCATCGATAATGGGGAATTCGGGGAGATCTATTATGCGAAGGCTTCGTCGCTCCGTCGTCTCGGCAATCCTGGTGGTTGGTTTTCCGATATCGAACGTTCCGGTGGAGGCCCGCTTATCGATATTGGTGTACACGTAATCGATCTGTGCTGGTACTTGATGGGCAGACCTAAGGTGAAGACAATTAGTGCCAATACGTATAAGAAGCTTGGAAATCGTTCTCACATTCAACATTTGTCCTCTTATAAATCTTCCGATTACAATGCTGCTGTAAATACGGTTGAGGATTTGGCTAACGCTATTATTCGATTCGAGAATGGGGCTTCCTTAGTCGTTGATGCAAGCTTCACACTGCATGCGAAGAAAGATGAAAGCTATATCAAGCTCTATGGAGAAAAGGGCGGATTCGAGATTGAGCCTGCTATCGCTATCGTGACGGAAAAGAATAACACGATAATCAATATCGAGCCTCAAACCGACAGCTTGGCAGGGTTCAATGGTGATACTGCTTTTCAAAACGAAATTAATCACTTTATCGATTGCATAGTAAAAGGCGATAAACAGATTAGCCCCGTAGAAGACGGTGTGGAAATCATGAAGATCCTGTGCGGGATTTATGAATCCGCTGCTAAAGGTGAGGAGATCCAGCTATGAAAATAGGGATAAGCACTTATTGCTTCTGGCAGGACATTCAAGCAGGCAAGATAGATATCATTCAAGCGATTGGTGAGATCGCTAATATGGGCGGAGAGCATGTCGAAATCGTACCTCTCGGCTTTGACTTAGCAGCTAATCCTGAATTGATCGAAGCGATTAAAACAAAAGCTGCCGATGTGGGTCTCGATATTTCCAACTATGCGATTGGTGCTAATTTCGCTGGATTGGATGATCAAGCATACGAGCAGGAAATTGATCGCGTGATGCGAGAGGTCGATATCGCTGCGGCTCTTGGGGTTAAGCTAATGCGACATGATGTGGCTAATTCTGATGACAAATCGATACGTCAGTTTATGAAGGATTTGCCTAAGTTAGCCGAAGCTTGCCGACGGATTGCGGATTACGCTGCCCAATATGGGATTACGACAAGTGTAGAAAATCATGGCTACTATATTCAAGCGAGCGATCGAGTGCAAGCCTTAGTTAATGAAGTCAATCGGGATAACTTCCGTACTACATTAGACATTGGAAACTTCGTGTGTGTGGATGAGAATCCAGTCGTTGCTGTTCGCAACAATATTTCATATGCTTCCATCGTCCATTTCAAAGACTTCTATATTCGCTCAGCTGCTCTAGACCCTGGCGAGGGCTGGTTTCAATCGACTGGTGGTACTTACTTGCGGGGAGCGATCGTCGGACAAGGAGATCTTGATATTCGATCAACGCTGCAGATCGTGAGAAACTCGGGGTTTGATGGCTACATCTCTATCGAATTTGAAGGTATGGAGCCATGTGTACAGGCAACGAGAATTGCGCTTAACAACGTTCGACGGTTATGGGAAGAAACTAAACAAGCTGAAGGAGTGTTGTAAAGATGTCCGGAATTATTGAGCCTTGGAAAATCGGAGTTATTGTAGACAGTTTTCGAGTTGGAGTTCGTGAAGGTTTAGTTAAAGCACGTAATATCGGAGCGGATGGCGTCCAAATTTATGCGGTTACTGGAGAGATGGACCCAGCTAATCTTTCATCGACTGCGCGGAAAGAATGGAAATCTTATATCGAATCGTTAGGCTTGCAAATCTCTGCGCTTGTAGGAGATCTGGGTGGTCACGGATTTCAAGATAAAACAGTGAATGCAGCAAAGATCGAAAAGTCGAAGCGGATCTTGGATCTGGCTGTGGAGCTTGGAACGAATGTTGTAACAACGCACATCGGAATCGTACCGAATGATAAGAATAGCGAAGTTTATGAATCCATGCATCTCGCTTGTGATGAACTAAGCAAATATGCATCGAGCATGAATGCCTTTTTCGCAATTGAGACAGGGCCGGAGACTGCGGCACATCTGAAAGGGTTCCTCGATGGTCTAAGCTCCAAAGGGGTATCTGTTAACTTTGATCCAGCTAATATGGTTATGGTTACGGGGGACGATCCTGTTCAAGGCGTCCATACGCTCAAGGATTATATCGTTCATACGCACGCGAAGGATGGAATTCGACTTCGTGAGGTAGATCCACGATTGATTTATGGAGCTTTAGGCTTCGAGCCGATGGACCATGAGAAGATCGCATCCGATGCCGAGTCTGGAGATGCTTTCAGAGAAGTTCCGCTTGGCGAAGGTGGAGTGGACTGGGGTAATTATTTGAAGGCTCTTAGAGATATTGGTTATAACGGATACTTAACAATTGAACGTGAAGTCGGTACGAATCCAGAAGTAGATATCGCTGCGGCAGTTCAATTCCTTAAAGCAAGAAATTAATGGAGTATAGATATTATAGTTGACAGAATTTCACATCGACCTTATGATAAACCTTATCTTATTACAGAAAGGAGGCCAATGATCATGATCCGACTTCATCGCACGTCACTTAACATCTCGAATTCAGTAAGTCAACCGAATAAGGTGGGACAGGTCCATTGGTCTCTACGGGTAATGGCACGGAAGACAGAAGGGTAACGAACAGCGGCTGCAGTCGCCATCGATTCCTTTATTATTTTCTTTGCACAGGAAGACCGTGAGCTATGGCTTGCGGTCTTTTTTGGTGTTTATTTTAGAAAATAATGAAAAGGAATTGATTTATTTTATGATAACCATACAAACAAATAACAGTAAGAATTCCTACTACCGACAAGTGAAGCTCCCAGCGGGGGATCTACATGTGTATGCAGGAAATGAATTATTCGATGCGATGGGTGCCAAAGTGTTCGAAATGGCAAACAACAATCTGCAAATTCCTAATATTCGATATATGAGCTACACCCCTGATGTTCATGTAGGTGTCGGCACTTGTATAGGCACAACCGCACTTTGGGAAACGGACGATGCGTACGTGTCACCCTCGATCGTTGGTAGTGATATTGGTTGTGGGATGCGCGTGCATCTGACGAATTTGACCGCAGATGATTTACGAGAGGTTAAGCTGCGCCGAAAGCTTGTGAAGGCGATTGAGCGAATGCTGCCTGTCGAGGAGCAAGCACGGGGTCATTTTTCAGATTTCCGCTTAGAACAGGTTGTTAAGAAAGGGCTTCACGGACTTCCGAATAAATATGTGCCAGATGCTTATACACCACGAAAAGCAACCTCCCTCACTCATGTAGAGAGTAGCCGTTTTTACTTGGATGACAGTTATCTTGAACGGATCCCGGAGCAAGTATGGCATCGAGCGCATCGTCAACTGGGTACGTTAGGCAAAGGAAACCATTTTGCGGAAATTCAGGCGATTGAGATCGATGAAGGCAATCGTGAGGTTGCAGAGCAATGGGGACTAACAGATGGGCAAGTCATCATTATGATTCATTCAGGCTCCCGGGCGTGGGGTGGGGCAGTTAATCAATATTGTGGGTCTGAGGTCGTTAAGACCATGAGGAGGAGCGGATTTGGTACAGCAGATCCGAAGCTCGCCTTTGCACCGCTTCATAGTGAAGCTGGTCAGGCTTACGTGAATCTGATGTACTCGGCATTAAACTATGCCGTCGTTAATCGTCATCTCATTGCTTATAGTATCCGTGAGGCATGCAAGGAAGTGCTTGGTTCTAAATTTGAAATGAGCACGCTATACGATCTCATGCATAACTACGCGTGGGAGGAACAACACGAGGGGACATCCTTGTTCGTTCATCGCAAGGGAGCAACACGGGCTTTGCCACCAGGCCATCCGGATAATCCTGTGCCCTTTCTAAGCACCGGTCACCCTGCGCTTATTCCTGGCTCGATGGGTTCAGCATCCTATCTAATGGTTGGTAGACCAGAAGGAGCAAGCAATCATTATTCGATCTGTCATGGAGCGGGTCGAGTTCGTTCTCGTAATGCAACTAAGCAACTGGTAACCGTGGAGGAGTTCTCTGAATCGATGCGTATCGGACAAGAGGATGAGATTGTCGTGAATCACCGATCCTTAGAATCCATTTTAGATGAAAGCCCTCAAGCGTACAAAAATATCGATCAAATCATAGAAAGCGTTGTTGGAGCACAACTGGCCTCGGTCGTTGCGAAATGTCGACCGCTAGCAACGATTAAAGGAGTATGAAGGACTTTATGATACAAAATACAATGCGATATGAACAACAGCGTAGTGGGCAACAAAGCTATATTGCCACTTATGCGAATATGGATGTAGGAGTAAGAGAAGATCAACAGACCAAACACTATTTCGAATATGTGCAAGTGCTGGAGCGCATCATCCGCTTACTCTCTGAACGTTACAGCTGCGACTTCCGCCTCTATTATCAGGAGGGGATGAACGACGTTTGGAACGATCTTGCTGAGGATATTAAAGAAGGGGACTCCGAAATCGAGCATATTTCGAGTGTATTTGATCTCGTCGAGTCTAGGCAGTTCTCCTATCGCCCAAGTTGCGACCAAACAAATGTGGATATCGGTCCTTCGGTTCGCAACAACGTGTTTGGCTATCCGAGGTATAAGGTTGCGTTTGCTCGGATTCCGATTCTTGTACAGCATGGTATCAGCTGGGAGGATTTGGTGTTCGCTGAAAGTGATGAAGGTCTGCGCCGGATGCTGGAGGACCGTCAGCAGCGACAACTGAGACAACGCAAGGTAGCAATCTTCACGGATACGCGGGATGGGCTCGAAAGAAATCGAGAGCCGATTACTCATTCGGTAACGCGTAGCGACGTGATCATGGACGATGCGGTAAAACTTCAAATTTTCCGTTCGATTGACGAATTTTTTTCGCAGGATCGTTCCTTTTTCCAGACGTACAATGTGCCATACAAGAGGGGAATTCTGCTATACGGCAGCCCCGGTAATGGAAAGACGACACTAGTTAAGTCGATTGTCGGAAGTATTCATGCGCCCGTATCTTACTGGCAGATTACCGAATATACGAATAGTGAATCCATTCAGGAAGTATTCGCAGCAGCTATGAGGATGGCTCCTACGGTTCTGGTTATCGAAGATATTGACTCCATGCCAGAATCCTGCCGCTCCTTCTTTCTGAATACGTTGGATGGAGCGACATCCAAAGAGGGGATTTTTCTCATTGGAACGACAAATTATCCAGAGAAAATTGATCCCGCATTAATGAATCGAGCGGGTCGGTTCGACCGTGCATATGAAGTGAAAAAGCCTGACGAATCGCTTCGGTTCGCCTATCTGATGCACAAGGGATTGTCGCGGTTCGCGACTGATCCTATCGTTGCCCTTGCAGCCCGAAATACGGAAGGATTCTCGCTTGCTCAATTAAACGAGCTATATGTTTCCGCTGCTTTACAGATGCATTACGATAATGAACTAGATGTCGATCGATTAATCACTGAGTTGAAGGCGGATCTGACCAAGGATCGGAAAGGGACTTGGCTATCCGATGTGGGCTCCAATGTAAGAGTAGGATTTGTCGCTAAATAATTAGTTAATGTGTGCCATCCTCTTTTCCAGTATAATGAAAAGACATTTACGGATGGCTGGAGAGTGTTCACATGTTTTTTTCTCGCGATTTGTCTATTTTTAACGTAATGGAACCTATTGTTAGTAATATTTTCGAAGACAATTATGTAAAAACAGGGATTCTAAAATGCGATTGTCAGAAGTGTCAGCTGGATATCATATTGTTAGCCTTAAACCACGTCCCCCCACACTATACGTCCAGCCAAGCTGGGGAAGCGTATATTAAAGCACTCTATATGGAGCCGCAGTTGCAATCTGATGTTCTACGGGAACTAACGAAAGCTGCACAGATCATCGAAGAAAACCCTAATCATTAGAAATTTAATGAAGTGCATACAACATGAAGATTAGATGAAGAGGTCGGGGTTGCGCCCCTAGACCTCTTTATCTCTTTATTCGCCTATGCTAATATGCTTATTACTACGAGCAGGAGAGAAGGATTTATTGATGTCACAGAAGAAGACGAATCGAACACTCGTAACGATAGGATTACTAGCTGCCCTATTTATTGGAGCACTGGATGCTACTGTTGTTACGACAGCAACTACAAGTATTGCGAATGAATTAAATGGTTTAAGCCTGTTAAGCTGGATTTTCTCCATCTACACGCTGACGACTTGCGTTACAACACCTATCTTTGGTAAGCTGGCGGACTTATACGGACGGAAGTCTATATTTACGATAGGTCTTATTTTATTTTTAGTTGGTTCCGTGTTGTGCGGAGCAGCACAATCGATGACTGAGTTGATCTGGTTTAGGGCTATTCAGGGAATTGGTGCGGGTGCATTAACACCAGTTACGTTTACGATAATTGGAGATCTATATACGGGCGAACAACGAGGTAAGGTGCAAGGTGTGCTTTCATCTGTGTGGTCTATAGCGGGTTTAGTTGGACCATTCGTAGGCGGTTACTTCGTTGATTCAATGTCTTGGCGTTGGATATTTTATATGAATGTGCCGGTTAGCATCCTATCGTTCATCCTTGTTTTTGGATTCCTACATGAACGCTTCACGAAGGAAACTAAGAGTGTGGATTATATGGGAGCACTCATGTTCACGATCTGTATATCAAGCTTGCTGTTGGCTTTATTGACTGGTGGGGAAGCGTACGCTTGGGACTCCTCAATGATTATCGTTCTTTTTGCTTGTGCAGCGATATTCCTTCTTGTATTCCTAAGGGTAGAAGCGAAGGCGAAGGAGCCTATGCTTCCGCTCCTGTTATTCCGTGAAAGAAAATTGATTATCCCTTATATGCTGGGCTTTTTCGGGTTTTGCGTTGTCGCTGGGGTTACCATCTATATTCCGCTATGGATTCAGAATATTATGGGCTACAGTGCGACCAAGTCCGGTTTAATGCTGATGCCGATGTCAGTGACTTGGGCGATTGCTTCGAATTTCTCAGGCAGGTACATGTTCCGTTTCGGTGCAAAAAAATTCATGATGCTAGGAACCCTATTTGTGGCTGGGGCGGCTTTATGGCTCTATACTCTGGATATGAGTTCTTCCTATTTACAGTTGATCGGAATCGTGTCGATTGTTGGATTTGGAATGGGCTGCATTAGTACTCCTGCTATCGTAACGATTCAGAACTCGGCAGCAGAAAGTATGCGAGGAGTGGCAACGTCAACGAATTCGCTGATGGGCGCGCTTGGTCAGACGGTTGCGGTTGCGGTATTCGGAATGCTATTCAACAGTGTGGTGTCGGAGGATACTCCAACACAAATGGCAGATGGCATGCATCTCATCTTTATAATGATTCTTGCCATTGCAGTCGTGAAACTATTCGTCGTTAACTTCTTACCTTCGACACGGAAGTCTGTGGAGAAAACATCTAGTTGAACATCTCTATAGAGATGTTCGGTACACGTACGAAGTGTGAATGACGCAAAAACCGCGATGAGCTTAAATTGAGCTCATCGCGGTTTTTTGTCTTTTTGGGAGGGGTCTAGAGGATTACGCTAGAGTGACACAGTAAGTGCGTTTTCGTTGCTGCAGTTCGGTGGCACCAAACTCTATAGTTCGATGGCAGCGAATTCTAGATACGTAGGTGCGATATCACTCCTACAACAGGTTTTATTTAGCGCTATCGCTCGAAGGGGCAGCCGGAGCCACTCCTTGTCCCTTTCCTTGTCGTCCACCGCCCATACCACCACCCATGCCGCCGAAACTGCCGCCTTCGCTAAGAGTAATCGTAACCGCATTCTGAGTGTCATCTGCAAGATCGACACTTACGATATCGTCTGCTTTAAGATCGGCTATTGTTAATACAGTTTCCTTCCGTTCTTGATTCTCGAACGTTGTCTTGATGATCTTAGTGCTATCGGTTACTTGAATGTCTACAGTCTCATCGGAGAACATATTAGCCATGTTAGGGCGATTCTGTCCATTCCCTTGAGGAGGCTGCTGGCCATCCGCACCAGCCTGATCCCCACCGCCCGGAGGTTGCTGACCATCCGCACCAGCCTGATCCCCGCCGCCCGGAGGCTGCTGACCAGCTCCCCCTCGAGCATCTGGAACGAATGAGGACTTGTACACTGTGATCGTCTGCCCGTTAATGCTCTTTATTTTCCCCATTAAATCTGCATTCATCATTGGTGACCTTCCTTGCCCTTGCCCCTGTTGTTGCCCTACTTGTTGCTGCTCTTGCGAGTTGTTCACTTCTGCTGCTCCAGAAGTATTGTCCGCTGTATTGTTTCCGCATCCCGTAGTTAATAAGAATGCCGCCAAAGTAGCGACGAAAATTGATTTCTTGAAAGCCATCATGTCGTTCTCTCCTTTGATAATGAGCTCTTAAATAGGGTTCGTCTAAACTACGAATCCAAGAGCTCAAAAGTATCGCTAGAGAGGAGATATCTTACGGCATGTCATCATGGATAATCGGATTAACGTATAAATAAGGTGTACGGGAAGTAGAATAGGTTCCTTCCAATGACTTCTCGGAGAGGATTTTGGCTTTTAGCAGTGCAGTGATTTTAGCAGAATCGGCTTTGAACAGCACCTTCCAGAGCTCAGGATCGGGGAGAGCTTCGATTAGCAAATGATCATGGTAATGCTTTTTTTCCTGATAAATAATTTTCAACGTGTAGTCGGAAAGACGAATTTCGGAGTCCTGATCATATTCATTCGTAATTTCTCGACGTAATTCATTTAACTCATCTTCGCATTGTTTCATTTGGGCTTTCAATTGACAGAAGCGGGTTAGTTTATCGGTGTCCATCTCATGACCTCCATATGTAGGGTTATGATGATTTGTATGAGAAGGAGACACATATTATGAGATAAGTGTCTAGCTCTAAATGAACTCTCTGTCGAGCTCTAAACGAACTCCCTGCGGAACTCCTTGCAATACTAATTATTTGTTATAATGAAGGCATATGGGATAGGGGGACGAACATGAAATCAATAACTGTTAAGAGCCTGCAGGAGCGGTTCAAGCTTGAGGTGCTGGCGGGAGAAGATCATCTTCATCGAACGGTGACACGCTCCAGAGCACACCGGCCAGGACTGGAGTTTGTTGGCTACTTCGATTTCTTTCCGATGAATCGAGTACAAGTGTTGGGTAGGAAAGAGATCAATTATTTACATAATCAGACGGAAGAAGAACGTAACTTGCATATCGGCAACGTTGTAAAGTATCATCCTCCCTGTTTTATCGTAACGACTAAGCAAGAGGGCTTGAAATATTTGATGATCTATTGTGAGCAGGAAGGGATTCCACTATTAAGGACAGCAGAAACGACTACAGAATTCCTTGGGAAGCTCGATGCATTCCTGGTTCAAGCGTTAGCGCCGGAAATAGCTGTTCATGGCGTATGCTTGAACGTATCTGGTATAGGGATCTTGCTTCGAGGGAAGTCAGGAATCGGTAAGAGTGAAACTGCACATACCCTTATCCGCCGGGGGCATCGCCTTGTTGCAGATGATATTGTCGTGCTCAAGAAGCTAAGCTCACAAACCTTGCTCGGTTCTCATAACGAAACAACGAAGGAATTTCTAGCCTTACGTAGCATTGGACTCATAAACGTTGTACGCATGTATGGAAGAAAGGCATTTCAGGATGAGACACGGATCGTACTAGATATCGAATTAAATCCGTGGCAGGATCAGGCGTTGAATAATGGGCTTGAGCTGGAGCCGACTTTCACGGAATATTTGGGTGTGCGGATTCCTCATATCGAAATTCAACTGCAGCCAGGAAGGGATGTTGCCGGAATGATCGAGGCTGCTGCGAATAGCTGGTATTTGAAGCAACAGGGCTATAGTGCAGCTGAAGAATTTATGAAACGGATTGAAGGAGATATGAAATGAAGAAGCGTTTTAGCGGAATAATATTAACGTGGCTTGTCATCATGGTACTGATCGTGTTGACAGCTTGTTCCTCCAATTCGGCTAATCCCATAACGGAGCAGGCAATAGCAACGTCAACGTCTTCTCCATTGATAACGGAGCAACCTTCAACTTCAGCTAACATTCCGGCTAAAGAAGGGGCCAAAGGATTCCTCTGGAAGGTAACTGGCGATCACAATTCGGGATATTTAGCGGGAACGATCCATGTTGCGAAGAAGGAGATGTATCCTTTAGATGCAGATTTGGAACAGGCGATCAAAGAATCTGATTATATCGCACTGGAGCTAGACTTGACGAAGGTCGATCAGAAGAAAGTGATGGAGATGGTCAACGAGAAGGCTCTGCTAACGGATGGGACGACCTTAAAGGACCATGTGACAGAAGAGGATTATACAAAATTCCAGGCGATTTTGAAAAAATCAATTTTAAGCGTGGGAGCTGCAACCCTTGACAGCTATGAGCCGTGGTACGCGGCGATGACACTGGAGAGCCTTCCTGCAATGAAGTACATGTTGACCGATGGAATTGATCAATATATTGCTAAGCAAGCTCATGAGAATGGCAAGGAGATCATCGAGCTCGAGAGTATGGAGTCGCAGCTTAGTATATTTGATGGATTTTCGGACGAGCTGGAGCGGCTTTATTTTCACCAAACGGTGGAAAGTGCTGGGCTAGCTTCAATTGGACTCAAGCAACTAATGGATATGTGGACATTAGGGAATCTGAAGCTGCTGGAGACGATGCACGACCAGTTCGAGAAGGAAGGCAGTCAATCGATGGGGGATTTATTCGACGACTATAATAACACTTTTCTCGTTAATCGGAACATCGAGATGGCGAACAAAGTTGATCATTACTTGAAGGATGGGGAAGCTGGAACATACCTCGTCGCAGTTGGTTCGTTGCATATGGTGGGGGAACAGGGATTGGTGTCTCTTTTGGAGCAGAAGGGGTACACGGTTGAGTTTGTGGAGTAGTTTACTAATAACATATCATTGTACAAATGGAATTACAGTGGTATGATAAAATATTGATATGTAAAATGAGCTAATGAGATCACACCTTACTAGAACAGGACGGGATCAATTGGATAAAATGGAAGATCAAAATGAATTGCCTGCAAATTATGAACAATTAAAAATAGCTGCTAATCGAACGTCAAATTGGCGTGAGCGTTTAGAAGCTGTGGAGCAGTTAGGGCAGTGGAAAAGCAAACAAACCATCGATGTACTTACGCATAGAATGAATAACGATGATGTGTATCAAGTACAAATGGCAGCTTTTAATAAGCTCAAGGAGCTTGGCGAAGATGTTCAACTTCCGCCAAGGAAAACAGTTGAGTTGATTAAAGGTGTTAATAAAGTTTTGATTAGAATTAAAAAAAGCTTGCCTAAAGATCATTCTTACGAAGAGTTCAAAGTGAAATTGAAAAAGATGAGACTCGACATCTATGATATTTACGAAGGTGAAAGAGGCGCTGACTTTGATCAGTGGCTTGAATCCACGTGGTCTTCATTGTCGACTAGGTAAGTGGAATTTAATTAAATTGATCTAGGGGTGATCTTCTGAGAAAGCAAAAGCCAATGTCATTTGAGGATTTGTTGAAAGAATTGCAAGGTCAGAAAACGATGATAGAGGACCCGAATCATGTTTCATTTGATGTATTGTTTAATGATGCGTTTATGAGCAAGCATTCCACTAGTGTTAAGAGCTTCGAAGAGTTTCTTGAGAAGGGCAACTTCCAAGTGAGGTCACAGGAAGATGTCGACAACATTCCGGATGAGCTCTTTGATCGACATGTTGCTAGGGAGACCGATTTTGCAGATTGGAAATCCATGTTCGACACAGCGACTAGCGAGTATGCGGGTAATCAATAAAGTGTTGAGCTTACGAAGTGAAGAAAAGGGTTATTCCACAGGCGCTTGAATGAGCGGCTTGCGGGATAACCCCTTTTTTATGAGTCATTTTACTTGAAAAATAAGAAGTTGGTTGGAAGCTTACGCAAATTACCGTCAGAAGGGTTGTTAATGACCCGACCATTGAACACGAGTGACGTTGAGCCACCGCCATCCAGGTTGTAGCCATTGATAGCTCCATAACGCTGTAACAGAATTTGCATCTCAGCTAGCGTTGCACCGGAACTACCCTTTTCGTTATAGCCATCGACAATCAAGAATAGGATCTGATCATCCTTATAGTTCGCAATAACTGTACGAGGTGCGCGTGAGGGACTGCTCTGCCATTTAGATGGAATTTCTGTTTTCCTGCCATTTTGCAGCAGCACGGGTACGAATGACGCTCCGAACTTAGGGTTCTTCGCATCTAATTGCGATTTGCTCGTGAACTTGCCTCCAATAAGCTTGTTATTGTCGCTTAAGCCCACGAAGAACAAATCCTTATAGGTGGGCTGGAAGCCTCCCACATATTCTCCGTTCACGATAGTCGTGCTCAGTGGATATCTTTTGCCCCCACTATCTGCGAATCCCCCGGCATTAACTCCTATCGCCGCTTTATTTCTCTTAACCGCTTCAAGCGTCGTTTCTGAGCCGCCTTGCTTATCTTTCCCGAGGGCAAGTTTCATGGCATCGTCCTTTTTAAGCTTAACCTTAAGCGCATAGCTCCTGAAGTTTTCCGTCTTCAGATAGAACAGCTGAGCATTAAGATTGTCCGATTGAATGGTCGCGGAGGGCGCACCCAATTTATTCGTTATTCGTCGGTCATAGATTTGGTAAGGTCTAGCAGACTGGGTAGAAGCAATAGATGCAATTTGTTTCATATCCGCATTCGTCTTCTGATAGAGCGTGATTTGCTTTTGAAGTGATTTTCCAGTTACTTTGGCAATCACTTCTGCTTGGTTTAAACCTTCAATGGCTTTAGCGGTATGTACGACTAGATTGCCGGATTCCGTACTGTGTTGCGGGAATGAGTCCTCGGATAACTCGATCCCGATATTCGAGACGAGCATCCAAATCAGCATCCCTAAGAAAGGGGTACAGGCGAGCAACAATGTCCGATTGAAAGAGCGAGTCATCATCGTACTCATTTCAATACGTCCAAGCTTTTCTTCAATTCTGTAAGCTGTTTCTTTACATCTGCTAGTTGGGAGTACAGTTTGTTACTGTTGTCTGTCTTTGTGTCGGCATTGTCTTTCGTAAAAGTAAGCAATTCGTTTAACGCCTCGATCTTACCTTCCATTAGCGCAAGCTGTTCCTTATAACCGGTTTCTAGCTTTGTTAATCGGCTATCGTAATCTTGCTGCATCAACGTAATTTGGCCGGCAGTCTGGCGTTCTAAATCTGAGGATACTTGCTGCTGTATCCGATCGGAGTAAAATTTGGCACCAGTAACTCCGCATGCAATGAGTAAAATCCATACTAAGGAAAAAAAGAGCAAGGCGCCTCGGCGCTTCTTCCTAGGCGGTGTCTCTTGATAAGTGTCGGTTAACGTTTTTTGTGCAGGTTGTGCTCCTAATTCTCTCATTACGTTGTTTGTTACACCTCTCTTGTTGTCTTTGCAACTAGCAGACTTCAGAATGACTCGACTTACTATGAACGAAACTAGGCGGAGAAAGTTGCGCTTGTCATGGGATTGTAACATAGATTGGAGTGGAAATTCGGGGATTGCAGCCATCCATTATCTGCATGTTCGAAAAACGAAGGGGGAAACGCAGCCCAAGGCTCCGCCGGAAGTAAAGAAACTGCAGAAGCAAGCGGGAGCGCCCAGAGTGAATCCAAATCACCACCACAAGAGCAAAAAGTCATTGTCGTTGATCCAGGAGGAGATTTGGCGGATTATTCTTCAACTCCAAGCCTCGACAGGTGTTGAAGTCGCAACTCCAGTAGGCTTGGTTGAAGTGGAATGGGTAAGCAAAAGCCTTTGGAGTATCGGGAAACGGTAAGGTTGAAAAGGTAAAGGGAAAAGAAGCAAGTAAAGATCTTAATATTGTGTGGAGTGGACATACGGTTTTATGCTAAAGGAAGCTATCCTAGGGGTAGCTTCCTTTAATCAAGCAATTGTAAGCGCTTACCAACTCGTAAACAGATGAGAAGGTTGTAAAGATCTTGGGATTGTTGGCAATCAGCTGAACCTTCTATAGTTAAATTGTGAGTTTTGAGTTATGAAAAGGGACACCTCAAGTTACATTAAATAACATAAATGATATGTTGAAAAATGATTCTTGCGATATCTTGCCATGTTCTATCACGGCAGGCTCTGAAAGGGGGTGAACTTAGGTCAGTTTCTTAATCAATTTCATAATCCAGATTAAAGGAGAGGGAAAAAATGTCTAAGAAGTGGATGTCCGTATTGATGAGTGCGGTTATTTTGTTGTCCGGAGCCGAACTTGGAGGATATGGTACAAGCAAAGCTTTCGCGGCTGGCGGTGCTCCGGATTGGTGGACGGCGGGCCCGCTTAAAACGGTCTATCGAACGAGCGTTTTACCAACGAACCCGGGCAAATCCGTGGAACTGGTGTCCGCCGTTAACGAATATGAGAGCGCTCAACTGGCAGTCAGAAGCGCTGATCCGTTCGTGATTACGGGAATCGATTTTACGGATCTTGATTTTGCCGGCAACCGAATCGCCGCAACCAATCTCAAATACCGGTTCGTCGAATACGAGGACGCGGAGCCTGTTCAACCGAATGCGTATAATCCGGACAAGGTAGGCAATCCACTTTACCCATTGTCTGACATGCCCGATCCTCTATCTAACGATAGCTCGGTGCAAGTAGTCGGCAATTCAACCCAGCCTATTTTCATTACGAACTATGTGCCAGCCGGTACGGTTCCCGGAGACTATCAGGGAACAGCTACCGTGAGGACGACGGCGGGGGATTTCACGGTCCCGATCAGCGTCGAAGTAGCGAACGCGGTAATCCCGCCAACGTCGGAATCCGAATTCATCAATTACCAATGGATGATGACGAACGGTTTTACTTGGGATGGTTTATCGTGGGACGGTTCTCCTCAGCCGAACTACGATGCAGGCGAATATTACTATGGCGTTCAGCCTTATAGCGACGAATGGTTCGATTTGATGGACGAGTTCGCAAGGGTGATCACAGAATATCGCCAAAACATGATCTGGGTCCGAACGGACTTGTTGCTGCAAGAAACGGGAACGTTTCAATCGGAGTTCGTGAACGGCATTCCCGAAGACTTGGATTGGACGCAGTTCGATAGGTACATGCAGATCTTTATCGATAGGGGCATCAAGAACTTCGCCAATATTCATCTCATTCACGTCTTGAACAAAATGCCTGCGAATGAGAAGCCGAATGCTTCGTGGAACGAGAGCTTGCCCGACGCGCTGCCGCAGACGGACGCTTTCCTGACGAATTACTTGACGGCCTTAAATGACCACTTGGAAGAAAAAGGTTGGACGGAAGCCGGTGGATTCACCTGGTATCAGCACATCAGGGACGAACCGATCAAGGACGATGATAAAAATTGGTGGACGTACGTTGCTCGGAAGATTCGCCAAATCAACGCGCAGTATGGTTCGGAGTTCAAGCTGATGGACGCAGACCCGAACGGGATCCTGCTCTCGGAGGGAACGAAAGGATACTCGGACGTGTTCGTTCCTTTCACGCCGACTTTATACTACAAGAAAGATGAATACAAAGCGGTGCAAGCAGCCGGAAAAGGGTTGTGGGCTTATACGATGGAGGTGAATCCACCGCCGTGGTTAAACCGGTTCTGGACGCAGCCAACGCTAACCGGAAGGCTGCTGTTCTGGAATCTTAGCCAAGATGGCGTCACGGGTCACCTTCACTGGGGATGGAACGCGTGGTTCGTAGGGCCGTGGAGCGGCGACTCGTTCATCGTCTATCCCGACAGAGTTAACAAGACGGTTAAGAGCTCGTTGCGCTACGAAGCGATGAGGGATGGTCTAGAGGACTACGAGCTGTTAAACCTGATCAAGAAGACAAACCCGAACTTAGCGAAGAGCTTAACGGACAGTGTTGTTAATCCGTCCGACCCCCGCAAATATTCGCTTGATCCGGAGTACATCCAGAAGCTTCACCGTTACTTGGTGCTCGCAGCAGCTGGGGAGTCGGTCGGAGCGATTCCGGAGCCGACGAGTCCATATGACGGGCAGGAGACGCCGCGAACGTTCATGACGGACGGTGCAAGCAGCGACATAGGTTATACGGGTGCATGGTACGATAAAAACGGGCAATATGCGTATTTAGGCAGCGTGAAATCGACCTCAGTCGCGGGAGATGAGCTGACATACGAATTTACCGGCATAGGCATCGATGTTGTTGTGGCGAAGAACGAGAGAGCGGGTAAATTCTCCGTATCCATCGACGGTGCGGAGCCAGTTGTTTTGGATGCTTACGAGAAGGTGGATTACGACTATTATACAATCTATAGCAACCGCGATCTGGCGGAGGGAAGACATTCGATCCGGATCGTCAACCTGGAAAACAAAGAAGTGAATCTGGACGCTCTTCGGGTGCATATGTACGAAAATCAACAAATCTATGATGCCACTTTAAAAAGCTTGGGGCTGGCAGGCGTTCCTTCGTTTGCCTTCAACGGTCTGAAGACGAATTACCAAATCCTGCTACCCGATGATGTGGATACAGTTACGATTTCGCCGGTGATGACGGACGCAACAGGTACCATGACTCTCAATGGTAAAAACTTGGAGATCGGGATGACGGCGACAGCGGATATTCCGGTGGGCAAGAGCCGGATCAGCATCATGACGACGGCAAGCGACGGCGTAACGAGTAAGCAGTATACACTGAATTTTATGAAGGGACGAGTGAACGAGCCGGGCATCAACGCTGCCAGAAGCTATGCCTCGATAACCGCGTCGGCGGCGCGATCGGGCGAGCAAGGCTTGATCTACGGACCCGAGAAGATAGCTGACGGAGATTACGGTACGATGTTCGCGAGCTTGCGCGATTATAACGATACCCATCCGTTTCCGCACGAGATCGTCGTGTCCTGGAACGAGCCCCAGGCGTTCAATACGCTAGTGCTGGCTACGCCGTCAGGCTTACTTCAAGGGATTACCGACGTCGACGTCCAGATTTCCCGTGACGGCACGACTTGGGAAACGATTAAGAGTAGAGTTCCGTTCACCTGGAAGAGCGACAAGGACGACAGCGTAATGGAATCTTCCTATGCCGACATACCCGCGGTTTCCGGTGTCATGAAGCTGCGCTTGCAGATCAACGATGCCTATTACAAAATGTGGAGCATGTATGCCGCATATGAACTGGAGCTCTACGATCTCCCGGACAACGGCGAGATTGAGGTCATCGTGACTAAAGAGGTTGCCTTGTCGGAGCTTTCACTCTTTGGATTGCAGAAGCATAAGCCTATTCCTCTTTCATTCGACCCGAAGGTTGAGAATTACAAGGTAGATTTGGAAGCAGGGATGGACAAAATCGAAATTCAGCCAGTTCTGAAGGACGGTTATGGCACGGTGGAGATCAACGGCGTGCTTGTATCTTCCGGCAAGAAGACCGTAGCCCGAATTCCCGAAGGAACTAGCATATTGACCGTGAAAGTGAGTGGAGCCGACGGGGCTTCCAAGACGTACCAGATCGTGATTAACCGAATCAAAGATCTCGCCACGAAAGCGAATTCCATCGATCTCGACATGAAGATGGCGGGGTATAGCGATGTGGCCTACCTGATCGACGGAGATAACGCCACGGCATTGCGAAATGGGAATTACAACACGTATGCCGAATTCGAATTTCCTCATACGATAACTTTGAAATGGAACTCGCCTCAAGCGTTCAATTCATTCAATTTGATCGTTCCTGATGGCTCCGCCGATCATAAGCCGTCCGTCCTGGCGTTGAAGGTTCGCCGATCTGCTGCGGATCCGTGGACGCAAATTCTGAGCGATGACCGGACGTGGACCCAGAACGGAGATACCGTATTCTGGCCGTTATACACAGGACTAGATTCTAACGCCGCTAGTGGAACTTATCGGGAGAAGTTGCCGATTCTCGCCCAACAGGGAATAACTGAGATGCAAATCGTCATCTACGACGGTCGGTTGTTCACGACTCCAGCCTATTATCAGATCAACGGCATTGAGATCGCCAATATCCCTGCTGGTGGTCAGATCGTAATTGAGAACCCCGGTAACGGAAGCGGTAATGGACATGGCAACGGTAACGGACATGGCAACGGTAACGGTAATGGACATGGTAACGGTAATGGACATGGTAACGGTAATGGTAACGGTAACGGTAACGGTAATGGTAACGGTAATGGACATGGTAACGGTAATGGTAACGGTAATGGACATGGCAATGGCAATGGTCGGTAACAGGGCATGACCGTATCGTTTTGGAACGGAAGCATTGGCGAATAGAGCCTGTGCTTCTGTTTCATTTTGGGGCGAGACGCTGGTCGCGGAGAGAGAAGCTGATGGTTATTCCCATAATCTCGATTGATACGGGAGACCTGGATATTAACCGTGTGTGATACTCGGCGATATACGCTTTTTCTAGGAACACTTGATGTGCTCACGATAAAGTTTTAGTATCAATGTATTGCTTAATCCTAAGGTTAATGGTTTCGGAGGTGTACCGTGAAGATTGCCGTCGGTTTGGCAGGCTGGGGAGACCATGATTCATTGTACGCGCCGGGAACCGCGGCGAAGGACAAGCTTAAGGCATACGGCGCCCACTTCTCCCTCGTGGAGCTGGATAGCTCGTTCTATGCCGTGCAGCCACCGGAACGGATGTCGCGTTATGCGGCGGAGACGCCGGAAGGCTTTGGATTCGTCGTGAAGGCTTATCAAGGAATGACGGGGCATTTGCGAGGAAAGCCCTATTACGAAAACGATGACGAGATGTACCTTGCGTTTCGGGAAAGCCTCGAACCGGTTATGAATGCGGGGAAGTTAACCGCGGCGCTGTTTCAATATCCGCCATGGTTCGATTGCACGAAGGATAACGTTCGGTTGTTACGTGAGACGAAGAAGCGAATGGATGGTTTCCCGTGCGCATTGGAGTTTCGCCATCAGAGCTGGTTCGAGCCCGAGTATCGGGAGAGAACGCTATCGTTTATGCGGAAAGAGGGCTGGATACATAGCGTTTGCGACGAGCCACAGGCGGGTATAGGATCAATTCCAATCGTATTGCAAGCCACGGATTCAGTTTTCACGCTCGTACGCTTGCACGGTAGAAATGTGAGCGGCTGGAATCAAAGCGGGGCTCCGAACTGGAGAGAGGTCCGCTATCTATATGATTACAGCGAGGACGAGCTCAGGGAATGGAAGGATCGCATCGTACAGTTAAAGGAATTATCCGCTACTGTGGGCGTTATTTTCAACAATAATTCTGGAGGCCATGCAGCAGGGAATGCCAAGCAGCTTATGCAGATGCTGGAGATGCCTGTGTACGAGCTTACGGCAGACAATCCACCAGAACAATTGGATTTGTTTAATCTATAAATAGAAGGGGATTTGGACAATGATTAGATTCGGAATTATCGGAACGAACTGGATTACTGAGGATTTCATTAATGCTGCAAGGAGGATTGGCGATTTTGCGTTGACCACGGTCTACTCCAGAACGGAAGCGACAGGACGAGAATTTGCGAATAAGCACGATATTGCCCATGTTTATACGGATTTGGAACAGTTCGCATCTAGCTCCGAATTCGATGCTGTTTACATAGCAAGCCCAAACTCTCTTCACGCTGAGCAGGCGATTGTTCTCATGAATCATGGGAAGCATGTGTTATGCGAGAAGCCACTTGCCTCTAATGAGCTAGAGGTTAGGAAAATGACGGAGTCGGCGAAGAGTAATGGTGTTGTGCTGCTGGAGGCCATGAAATCAACATTTACGCCGAATTTCCAAGCGATAGCGGACAACTTACATAAGATTGGTCCGGTTCGACGTTATTTCGGAAGCTACTGCCAATACTCCTCTCGTTATGATCTTTACAAGCGTGGTGAGGCTCCGAATGCTTTTAATCCCCAATTTTCTAATGGAGCTCTTATGGACTTAGGGGTGTATTGTATTTATCCATTAGTCGTGCTATTCGGGCAACCGGAGAGGATTCAGGCGAGTGGGATCATGTTAGATTCAGGAGTAGATGGAGCGGGAAGTCTGTTGCTCAGCTATAAGGGCATGGATGCGGTAATTCAATATTCTAAGATCGTAGACTCCTACGCAAGCGCTGAGATCCAAGGGGAGAATGGAACGATCATCTTCGATAAAATAAGTAGGCCAGACCATGTGCAAATCCGTTATCGTGACGGAAAAGTCGAAGATCTAACGAAGCCACAGGAAGATAACGCTATGTTCTATGAAGTGCAGGAGTTTATCGAGCTGATTAAAAGCGGGGCTAAGGAATCGAAAGTGAATTCACACGAGATTTCCTTGAAGGTCATCGAGATTATGGACGAAGCGCGGAAGCAGATGGGGCTTGTTTATCCGGCGGATAAGAGCTAAGAGGAGAATTACGATGTCTGTCATCCTGAGATTAAGAGGCTTTAACTTTTTTTACTTTGCCATGTTCGCGTTGTTTATTTCTTTCCTGCCTATCTACAGCGCTAAAGTTGGGATATCGGGTACTCAAATTGGTCTTATCCTCGGTATGGGCAGTTTAATCAGCATCGTGGCACAACCTTTATGGGGAATGGTTAGCGACAAAACGCGTACGATCAAGAAGGTACTATTAATTCTACTGCTGACTTCTATGCTCGTTGGAACTTTACTGTTCCAAGCTACCCAGATATGGAGCTTGGTCGTCCTTGTTGCGTTAATGAACGTGTTTTATTTGCCGACCGATCCGCTTGTTGAGAGCTTGAACTTCCAAACTACGCAACGCGAGAAAGTAGACTATGGCTCCGTTCGGATGTTCGGAGCTCTTGGTTATGCGTGTGTTTCGTTGACTGCAGGTTATGCGCTTAAGCTATGGGGGATGAATAGTCTCTCGTGGATATTCCTAGGTGTAGGAGGCGTTGCGCTGTTATTTGCTATAGGTCTCTCTGACGTCAAAGCATCGACTAATAGACCTTCGCTCCATCATCTGAAGGATTTTTTCCTGCAGTCACATACTTGGATTTTCTTTCTCCTCGTATTGATTGTGGCAATCCCGCACAAGATGAACGATACGTTCATCGGGCTCTATATGGACCAATTGGGTGGAGATGTTCGATTAACCGGGATGTCGTGGTTCGTTATGACGATTACCGAGACGGTAATGTTTGCGATTAGCTCACGGATCATCAAGCCTGGTAAGGAAGCGATATGGATGACGGTGGCTGCAGGGTTATATGCGGTACGATTCCTGCTCAGCTCAATAATCGGGACTCCATATGGACTAGTGGGGCTTCAAGTGTTTCAAGGTGTAACCTTCGTTCTTTTCTTCGTGGGAGCCATGCAATACTTGTATCGGATCGTGCCGGATCAATGGAAGTCGACAGGGCAGACGGTGCTGACAGCAACCTTCTTCGGTGTTTCTGGCATTATTGGCTCCACCTTCGGAGGGTGGTTAATGGACGAATATGGTGGCGCTTTGCTTTACAGAGGCATGGGGCTGTTTGCTTTACTAGGGCTTTTGCTTGGGATCTATTTGGTAAAAAGGCCGACAAGAAGCATGTAGATTAGATGGGTAATGAGAGTTTGAACAGATGGATTAAACGCTTGATGACTTAAGGTCATTTAAGCGTTTTTTTTGTTGCATTTATAAATGAGGGGCAAGTTAGGTTGCAGACTATTGTTAACCGAGTTCAAGATTTACCCTCAGACAATGTTAGTAAAATGTAATCCATGAATCAAAAATGTAAATTAAATGTTAAATTTTTCAGAGCAATAGGAATGCTCCGAATGATGCCGAACTACTGAATATGAATCATTGAACAAATGCATTCAACATACTCGGACAGCATTAGCAACGGAGGTTGGCAGATGATTGAATTCAAGCAGGTAAGTAAAGTGTATCCCGGAGGTACGGTGGGGCTGAACAACATCAACTTGACGATCCAGTCGGGGGAGTTCGTTGTTATTGTCGGTTTGTCAGGCGCAGGAAAATCTACGCTGCTCCGATCGATTAACCGACTTCACGAGATCACATCGGGAGAAATTCGAATAGAAGGAAAGTCGATTACTGTAGCGCAAGGGCGCCAGCTCAGAGTTATGCGTCGGAGCATCGGTATGATCTTCCAAAGCTTTAATCTAGTCAAACGATCATCTGTTCTTCGTAATGTGCTGGCAGGTAGAGTAGGCTATCATTCAACGTTAAGAACGATGCTGGGTCTATTCCCGAAACACGACATGGAGCTGGCCTTCAGCGCACTGAAGCGGGTCAATATGCTGGAAAAGGCTTATCAACGGGCCGACCAACTGTCAGGGGGCCAACAACAACGGGTCTCTATCGCTAGAGCGCTCGCTCAAGAAGCCAAAATCATTCTAGCTGATGAGCCTGTCGCTTCCCTTGATCCATTGACGACGCGTCAGGTGATGGATGATTTACAGAGAATTAACCGGGAGATGGGAATCACGACTGTCGTGAACCTCCATTTCATCGATCTAGCTCGAGAGTATGCGACCCGAATCATCGGTGTTCGTGCAGGGGAGATTGTGTTCGATGGAACCGCAGCTGAAGCTACGGATGAAGTGTTCTCCGCCATCTATGGTCGTCCGGTAGCGGCGGATGAGCGGTTGGGAGGCAGCGCATTTGAAGCCATCTCATGATTACCCAATTAAGCCTGCTGCAAGCTTGAAGAAATGGATGACGCTTATTTTGTTTTTGGTACTTCTTTGGTTGAGTGCAAGACAGACAGAGGTGTCCTTCGGAGAGCTATTCTATGGGATTCCAGAAATGGGCAAGTTTTTCGCGAAAATGTTCCCTCCGGACTGGTCGTATTTTCAGGTGGTCATTAAGCCAATGGTGGAGACAATACAAATGGCTATTTTGGGTACGACCTTCGGGGCGTTATTCGCTTTGCCAATCGTTTTCTTTGCGGCTGGTAATGTGACTAAATCATGGACCCTGCGGACTCCAGCTAGAGTTATCCTCAATTTGTGCCGCACGATTCCGGATTTACTTTTTGCCGCGCTTTTTGCAGCCGTAGTTGGTTATGGGCCGCTAGCAGGAACACTTGCATTAATTTTTTTCTCGTTCGGGATTTTGTCCAAGTGGGCTTATGAAGCAATTGAGACGATAGATAACGGTCCGCTAGAAGCAATGACCGCTGTCGGCGCGAACAAGCTGCAATGGATTTACTTCGGGGTTATCCCACAAGTCATCGCACAATTCGTTGGATTTGTTATGTATATGTTTGAGATTAACATCAGAGCTGCAGCCATTCTTGGAATCGTGGGGGCCGGAGGAATCGGGATTTATTTGAACCGGACGCTCGGAATGTTCCGGTACGATCAAACCGTAATCATTATTTTGCTTACCCTCGCGATTGTCCTCGTTATTGATGCGATCAGCACTAGGATTAGGGGGAAGCTTATATGAACAATAACAACATATCTTCAGTCGATATCCCTCAGCCTCCCAAACCCTTCTATATCCGTGTGAAAGTATGGCTGTTAACCGCAGCCATTGTAGGAATATATATTTGGGCTTTCACGGGTATTCCGTTTACGGGAATCAAAGAAACGGCTTGGCAAATTACCAAGGCTGTTTTCCGAGGATTGTTTCATCCGGATTGGAACTATGTATATATAGCCGAGGGAGAAGACTTGCTGAGGGGGTTGTGGGAAACCCTTGCGATCGCCTTGCTGGGTACGACTATTTCCGTGTTTCTAACGATTCCATTTGCGTTATGGGCGTCACGTAACTTGGTCAAAACGAGGCTTTTCTCGGGTATATCAACCTTTACTCTAAGCCTCATTCGAACTTTTCCGGAAATCATTATGGCAATTATTTTTATTAAGGCAGTTGGACCGGGTGCCTTCGCTGGTGTGCTAACGATCGCAATCAATTCGATTGGGATGCTGGGTAAGCTGAACGCGGAAGCTATCGAGGATATGGATATGGGCCCTTCTGAAGCGTTAAAAGCGTGTGGAGCGAACCGACTGCAGTCTATCTGGTTTGCTATCGTACCTCAGGCGATTCCTTCTTATCTGTCTTTCGCCTTATTTCGTCTAGAAATTAACGTTCGCTCAGCAGCCATACTCGGCGCAGTAGGGGCCGGTGGGATTGGAACACCTTTAATCTTCGCCTTAGAAGGACGGTCATGGAACAGGGTGGGTATCATATTGCTTGGAATTATTATATTAGTGACGGTCATCGATTGGATATCGGGAACACTCAGGAAAAGGTTAGTACAAGGTAAATCCTAGCCTCCATTCTAAAAACCGGACGGTCTGAACCCATAAGTTGGGCCTCAGACCGTCCGGCTTGTTTGTCAGCAATCTTTTATTTCAAGAAGCTGGCATACTCGCGAACGGAATCAAACTTGCTGTCATCGCTCTTCGCGTAGCCTTGATGGGAGTAAATTTCAAAAATAATTTTACGGCTTTCTTCGTTCGTGCCAAGGCTAATAAATGCATCCTGGATCTTAGTAATCCATTCTTTGCTCATATCGGAACGGACGGAAATCGTATCGTTAGGAATCGGAATGGTGAAGTGAAGAACTCTTGTTTTCTCGAAAATGTCGGGAACGTCTTTAATAACGATATTACGAGCATCTTGGAAGATCGCAGCTGCGTCCGCATCCCCATTAAGTACGGCTAATACGCCTTTGTCATGACCTTTCAATTCAATGCCAGTGACGTCTGTATTAGGATCGATACCTGCCTTTTTCAGTTCTACAGCAGGATAGACAAAACCAGCCGAAGAGGTTGCGCTTTGCCAAGCGATTCGTTTGCCTTTCAGATCGGCTAACGTTTTGATATCGGAATCAGCTTTGACGATGATCATTGATTTGTAGCTGTCGGCCAATTCTGTTGTTGGAGTTCCGTCAGCGTCGTTTACACCAAACCGTTGCGCTTGCAGGATAACTTCGGCTGCTCCCATTTCTTTCGCTTGTACATAAGTGTTAGGTGGCAGGAAGCCCACGTCAACCTTCTTGGACTGCATTGCCTCGATAATCGTATTGTAGTCCGTGGACACGCTCACTTTTACAGGAATGCCGAGTGCATCCGTCAGCAGCTTCTCAAGCGGCTTAGCCTTAGCTTCCAGTGTTTCCGCATTCTGAGATGGAACGAATTGCACTGTTAACTCAGTAGGCACATAACCTGTTTCTTTCGGACTTGGGCTAGCTTCTGGACTTGGAGAGGCTTGTACGCTTTCACTTGGACTTGCGCTTGAAGCAGATGGCTCCACGCTTGCGTTCGAGCTGTTGTTCTTGTTGCCGCACCCTGCGATGATCAGTAGTACGATGGAGATGATGAGCATGAAACGGAATTTCGGCAAATGGTTAAGCATAATTTCTGTCTCCTCCTCTTTCTATGGGCAAGATTGGGTACTACAAGCCTTAATCTACCATCGAAATATTTTGTTAAATGAAGTTAAATATTAAATCTAAAGCAACAATTGTAAAATCTTTAGTTTACAAAGGAATAGAGACCGGAAAGGAAGACGATAGAAATGAAGGATTTCGATACGATTCAAGTAACGATTCTCGCAACGAGCGATATTCATGGGCACCTCATGCCAATTCGGTACGTTGATAATGAAGCAACAGATTACGGACTATTAAAATTAGCTACACGAATTGATCAGACACGTCAGGAAAAGGAGCATGTTCTCGTTATCGATAATGGGGATTTGCTACAAGGGACTCCGTTTGCTTATTATCACGCCTGCTTGGATCAATCGACGAGTCATCCGATCGTAGATATCATGAACCAAATACGGCTAGACGCTTTTATCCCGGGCAATCATGAATTCAACTACGGTCTTCGATTCATTAACCGGGCATGGGGACAGTCTGATTATCCTTGGCTGTCGGCTAACGTGCTTTCTCAAGAAACGAATGAGCCGTATTTCGGTTGCCCTTATCGGATATTTACTTTACCTGGTGGGGCTAAGATGGGTCTTCTCGGGTTAACAACCTCCTATATTCCTCATTGGGAGCAGCCGGCTAACATTTCGGGACTGTTGTTCGATTCAGTGGTAAGTGCAGCTAAGAAATGGGTACCCTACCTCAAACAAAATGAGGGTGCAGACATCATTATCGTTTCTTATCACGGGGGATTTGAACGTGACATCCTAACGGGCGAGCCAAACGAAGAGCAGACGGGAGAAAATGAAGGCTGGCGACTCTGTCACGAGGTCGAAGGTATTGACGTTCTCTTAACCGGACACCAGCATCAACGAATTGAAGGGGTACGGATCGGAAATACGTTGGTTGTGCAGCCAGGGTACCAAGGAGCTTGTCTAGCCCAGGTCGATCTAAGTTTACAAAGGGACGGACATGGCGCGTGGTTTTTAATGGACAGTCATGCGAGGCTACAAGAAGCGCAAGAAATGCAAGCGGATCCGGCGTTGGTTGCGAGAATCCAAAGCTGCGAGAACAACACCCAGAGTTGGCTTGATCAGCCGCTTTGCGAGGTTAGGGGCGAAATGTTAGTCATTGATCATATGAAGGCTCGGCTGGAAGAGCATCCTTTAATCGAGCTGATTAACCTCATACAAATGGAAGCTTCGAATGCAGAGATCTCATGTACTTCGTTGTTTGATAATTTAGCCCCAGGCTTCGGGCCTCAGGTATCGATGCGGGAAGTAACGGCTAATTATCCGTTTCCGAATACGCTGAAGGTATTGCGTCTGAGTGGAAGGGACATCCGCGAGGCGTTGGAATGGACCGCAGCTTATTTCGATTGTACGGACGACGGGACGATCATCGTTAATCCATCATATCTCTATCCGAAGCCCCAACATTACAATTACGACATGTGGGAAGGCATTGAGTATGTGATCAATGTGTCTCGTCCAATTGGAAGTCGGATTGAGGAACTGAGGTACAAGAGGCAACCGATAGATCCAGAAGGTGAGTTTGAAGTCGTCATGAATCACTATCGTGCTTCGGGAGGCGGTAACTACCGGATGTTTCGCGATAAACCGATTGTTCGGGAGGTCACGGTTGACATGACGGAGATGATTGCGGAATACTTAACGAAGCAGGGCCTCGTTCATGCTCGAGCGAATGGCAATTGGAAAGTCTACAGCTAACGGAAGGTGGCATAACAATGGCAGATACGCATGTGTATACGAAGAGGGAAGAGATCGCTAATGCGATTACGCACGGAATCGGAACATTGCTCAGTATTGCTGGGCTCGTGGTGTTAATCGTATTTGCTAGTATAGAAGGAACAGCCTGGCATGTCGTGAGCTTTACGATTTTCGGCGTGACGATGCTGCTGCTCTATACGGCTTCGACGCTCGTGCATTCATTTCCGGAGGGCAAGGTTAAGGATTTGTTCGAGACGTTCGATCATTCGTGTATCTATTTGTTTATTGCGGGGACTTATACTCCATTATTGCTCGTTACTTTGCGAAGTCCGCTGGGGTGGACCTTGTTCGGGATCGTGTGGGGGCTCGCGATTGCGGGGGTCGTGTTCAAAGCCTTCTTCACGAAAAAATATTTGGTGCTGTCCACGTTGTTCTATGTGTTGATGGGATGGCTTATCGTGTTCGCTTGGAAGCCGCTTCATGCATTGCTAGTGCCTGAAGGGATCCGTCTGCTTATTATCGGTGGACTTTTGTATACGGTTGGCTCCGTGTTCTATATTTGGCGTGGCTTCCCGTACCATCATGCCGTATGGCATCTGTTCGTTGTCGCAGGATCGGTTATGCACTTCTTCGCGATTTTACTGTACGTGCTGTAATGTGCCTTTCCGACTGACCTCATTTTCGCATGCAAATGCCAAAAACGCGCGCAAGGAGCTGCGCGCGCTTTATTACTTCGTTCTCCCATACTGTCGAGCATAAGAAACAATTTTTCGATATAACTTCTGGTCCCTCATCTTCTTTAAGGGGTAAAATTGGGGCCTTGTATTGACTTCCAGAATCCAAGCATTCCCTCTTGAGTCGAGAGCAACGTCCAATCCCAGCTCCCTAAAACCATTAATATGGCGATCAAAGTTTTTTCCTACCGATACTCCTAAATGTTTTAACTGTGCTTCTATTCGTTGAATCGAGGCTGTAGAGTATTTGGTTCCAGACATCGTAGGGTGAAAAAAGCCGACTTTCCCGCCTTGATTATAGTTCGTGGCAACCTTTCCCGGCTTTCCGATTTTCGTGAAAAGGGCAGTGCTAACCCACTTTCCTTCGTTCGTCTTCTGGACCATTACCCGGATATCGAAGGGGTCTCCATGGGTTGTAGCTAAATGGATTCCTTTTTGTAAGAGGTATGATCTTTTTTTAGAAAAACGATTTAAGTAGTGATATAATTGGTCCGAATTAGAGAAATAAGATTTCACTGCTCCGAGTTTGGTTTTGTACCCTTTGGATTCTGTTGTAATGCGAATAATGTTAAATCCGCCAGAACCGCCGGTAGGCTTGAAATAAGTGGTTGAATTTTTGGAAAGCATAGCTTGCAAGTTTGCTCTATTAAACTGCATAGTCGTAGGGACATATTTACGTAAATCGGGTTGCTTTAATAGCCATTTGGTTTTTAGCCATTTGCTTTTGATTGAGCTACTCTTATATTTCATCACAAAGACCTCCCTATATTTCAATCTTATGCATACAAGCGAAAGCTTGTCACAGCCTTTGCCTACTCTGTAGCATATTGAGCATCCGCGGCTATCGAAGCGGCTTAGGGCGAGTCCTTTTCATTATCCATTTTGCAAACGGAGGTTTCGAAATATGGCAACGAAAAAAGAAAAAAGTATTGTGGAAGCGCCAAGAATACCAGAACGACTAGAATTACTAAATATTGAGGATTACGATATGCAAGACAAACAGATTTTCGAGAACGGTCGATTTACTCAAGGGACGATAGCGAATCAAACCGCGGACAAAGTCAGCTTCGACTGCATTGTGTTCGAGAACATTGTTTTCGATCAAATCAATCTGGAGAGAGCAGAATTGACCGACGTTGTCTTCAACCGTTGTGACCTTTCCAATGTTAATTTCCGCGATGCTATCCTACACCGAGTAGAATTCAACAATTGTAAAATGCTCGGATTTGATCTATCTACGACAACGATGCGTAATGTGAAGTTCGATGAATGCTACGGACAATACTCGGTTTATCGATTCGCCGATATGAAATACATTAGCTTTCGCCAGTGTAACCTCGAGAAGGCGGATTATTATCAAGCGGTATTTTCCAAAATAGAGTTCTTAGAATCAAAGCTGGAGCAAGCGCAATTCTCAGGGGCGAAGCTGTCGGGAATCGACCTAAGTACATGCGAATTTCTAAGTATCGGAGTGACTTTGGAAGACTTGCAAGGATGTGTCATTGGCCCAGATCAGGTTCAGGGCTTCGCTTATCTACTAGGTGTCGTGATTAAAGAGTAGCTGGTCCAGCACAATAGGAGAACACGTAGCCTAAGCTTTGAATAGGATAATACCTATTCAAGGCTTTTTTACGATTCAGAAAGTATAAAATTCGCCATACTTTTCTGAATCGTCTCCGACATAATCGTTCTTCCGCCATCCCTAAGGACGGAGGAAGCCGGTTATGCTTGGTCGTATGGTTCAAAAAAATAGGAGCAATCTGAGAGGGGAATTATCATGAAGAGGATGAGAAAACCGGCTTTGTTACTGTTAGCCACGCTGCTGATCATTCTGACCGCCGCTTGCGGCAACAATAAGAAGGATCCAGATAAGCTAGCTAATGTTAAATTTTCGGAGGTTATTCGTTCTATTTTTTACGCACCCCATTATGTAGCGATGTCGCAAGGGTTCTTTAAGGAGCAAGGACTGAACGTGGATATGAATACATCCCAAGGCTCGGATAAGGGAGCTGCTGCTCTGATCGCAGGGACTGCAGACATTTCCTTGGTCGGACCAGAGACGAGTATTTATATTTACAACCAAAAAGGAGATAAGACACTTAAGGTGTTCCACCAGCTTACTTCGAAGGACGGCTCATTCCTGTTATCTCGCGAGAAGCTCGATAATTTCAAATGGAGTGATCTGCAAGGGAAAACCGTCATTGGCTGGAGACCGGGAAGTGCACCACAAATGGTTATGAACTCGACATTGCTTAAGGAGCAAGTCAAGGATGTCGAAGTGATCACGAATCTGGCTGCCCCAGCTATGGCCGGCGCGTTCACGAGTGGGCAGGGAGACTTCATCCAGTTATTCGAACCCGTTGCTTCTACATTAGTTCAAAGTGGCAAAGCATACTATGTTGCTTCCATGGGAGAAGCATTCGGGGCATTCCCAGAGACTTCCTACGTCGCAACCTCCGACTATATTAAAAACAATAAGGACATTATTCAGAAGTTTTCGAATGCCGTCGCCAAAGGGACGGAGTGGTTGAATAGCGCTTCTCAAGACGAAATCGCGGATGCCCTGCTTCCGTTCTTCGAGGGAACGAGTAGAGATCTTATTCTTCAATCCGTAGATCGCTATATGAAGCAAGGAACTTGGTCAACGAACCCGGAACTGACGAAGGAGCAATTCGAGACGCTCCAAAACGTGCTCATAGAAAATGGTGTACTGAAGGCAGCTGACAAAGTAGCTAAGATGGAAGATGTCGTGGACATGAGCTTTGTGAAAAATAGTAAGAACACGGATTGATGAGCTTATGGCACAAATCGAGCTGAAAGACGTTGGGTTGAGTTACTTTACTCTAAAGCAAGAGACTGAGGCGCTGCAGGAGATTAATCTTGCCATTAAGCATGGCGAATTTATAAGCATCGTAGGGCCGAGCGGCTGCGGTAAAAGCACGCTGCTCTCCCTAATCTCTGGGATGCTTAAGCCTACAAAAGGGAAAATCATGATCGACAGCTTAGAGGTTCAGGGCACATCCCCAAAAGTAGGCTACATGCTTCAGCATGATCACCTGTTCGAATGGCGGGATGTGCTCAGTAATTTAATGGTCGGAGCGGAAATTCGCAGGATGGATCGGGCTAAAGCGAAGCAGAAGGCACTCGAGCTGCTTGAGCGCTATGGTCTAGGGGGGTTCGCACATCATAGTCCAACGCAGCTTTCCGGGGGGATGCGTCAACGGGTTGCCCTTATTCGCACATTAGTCGCAGAGCCCGATATTCTTCTCTTAGATGAACCGTTCTCCGCCTTAGATTATCAGACGCGTCTGACGTTATCGGAAGAAGTGTTCCACATTATTAAGGATCAAGGGAAGACGGCTGTTCTGGTTACCCACGATTTATCCGAGGCCATCAGCATGGCGGACCGGGTTATGGTCATGTCGAAGCGCCCAAGCACGATATCGACAGTACATGAGATCCAATTTGACGAAGGTACAGATCTGTCTCCATGGAAGAAGCGGGAGGCCACGCGATATAAACATTATTTCAACGCAATCTGGAAGGAGCTGGAGGAGCATGTCGTCCCCTCTATATGACAACTATCTCAGAATCCAGAAACGCAGATTGCGTTTGGTCACTTTATCACGATTGTCGGTTCTTGTGGTGTTCTTTGGATTGTGGGAGCTTGCGGCGAGATGGAAATGGATCGATCCGATGCTCACGAGTAAACCGTCTCAGCTGTGGTCTTCCTTCCGTGAATTAGCTTTTGAAGGAAGCCTGTTTAGGCACACGTGGACGTCCAGTTGGGAAACACTCGTAGGTATCTTCATTTCAATGCTGCTAGGTACGGCCATCGCGATTCTCTTCTGGTGGTCAACCTTCGCCTCGAAAGTACTTGAACCTTACATTATCGTACTTAATGCGCTTCCTAAGGTCGCGTTAGGTCCGATATTCTATATATGGCTAGGCGATCGATATTCGATTTATGGTATGGCGGTAGCAATTTCCGTTATCGTAACCATCATTATGGTGGAGAGCGGATTTAGGGAAATTAGTAAGACGAAGCTTAAGCTAATGGAGTCATTCGGTGCAACGAAGGTTCAAATGCTTAGAATGGTTCTCCTGCCGGCAAGTGTTCCACATTTTATTGCTACGCTAAAAGTAAATGTGGGTTTGACACTTGTAGGGGTTGTCATGGGAGAGTTTCTATCTTCTAAGGCGGGGCTTGGGTACTTAATTATTTACGGAGGTCAAGTATTCCAGATGAACTTGGTTATGGTAAGCATAATGATGCTGGCACTTCTATCTGTGATCCTGTATGGTTTCGTGACTATATTGGAGAGGTTTGCGAGGAAAAAATACAATTATGAGGCATAAGTGGACTGATAAGCGGATTGGCAACACAGACTATCCTGCAATAAATAAATCAGCGCCGTCGCGGTTGCCTTTAAGGCGGCAATGCGTTCGGCGCTGCTCTGCTTTCTTATTCTGTACAACTTGGGTGTGTGGCTTGCGATGCCACTGATTACGGCTTATTTCCGGGTTATTAAGGCCTGACCTCTCAAGCTTACTTCTTCGTTGCTTTGATTTTGACATTCCCATATCTTTGGACACCTCCAGATTTACAACGATCATAACGCAAGCTATTGTATGTATGCAATAGAGAAATTGTCAGAAAACTCTTTACATCAGGGTCTATTTACCTAGATAATTCAATTAGTGACCGGATGGCTTATTTAGGCTTAAAGCCAATGAAGGAGCATACCCATTGAACGATGAGATAACACCAGCAGTAATCGCTGATCCATTAGATGCTAAAGTCAACCGACTACAATCCTATTATCGGAGCGGAGCCACAAGATCGATTGCATTCCGTAAGGGGCAACTACATAAGCTTCGGAACGCCATCCATCAATATGAGCCACAATTGTTGGCAGCGCTTAAGCAGGATTTGAACAAGTCCGAGCTTGAGGCATACTCGACTGAAATTGGTCTTGTATTGAAAGAAATTCGTGTAGCCTTAAGCCGCGTTCGTCGCTGGGCAAAGCCGAAGCGGGTTCGAACTCCGCTATCCCACTTTGGAGCTAGTAGTCAAATTGTTCCGGAACCCCTAGGTACGACGTTAATTATTGGACCTTGGAACTACCCTATCTATTTAATGCTAGCGCCGGTTGTCGCTGCGATTGCTGCGGGCAACACGATGATGCTGAAGCCTTCGGAAATGGCTCCGGCTACCTCTCGCGTATTAGCTGCGCTTATTGGTGAGGTTTTCAGGCCAGAATTTGTTGCGCTCATCGAAGGAGGAGCGGATGTAACGACGGAGCTTCTGAAGCAACCGTTTGATCATTTCTTCTTCACAGGGAGCCCGCAGGTTGGTCGTATTGTGATGGAGGCGGCTGCTAAGAAGTTAATACCTGTAACACTGGAGCTGGGTGGGAAAAGCCCATGCATCGTTCACAAGGATGCGAATATCGAGCTTGCAGCAAGACGGATCGTATTCGGCAAGCTGACGAACGCAGGACAGACTTGCGTAGCACCGGATTATTTGATCGTCCACAAAGCAGTAAAGCAGCAGCTTCTGAGCAAGATGGCTTCTGTAGTTGAGGATTTCTATGGTAAAGAGCCGATCCTTAACCCTGCATACGGTAAAATCGTGAACGAACGTCACTTCCACAGGCTCGTATCCTATTTACACGATGATAATGTCGGTCATGTCGCTTATGGGGGACAAATAGACGAAGCTGCTTGCAAAATTGCACCCACGTTTTTGGAGGGAGTATCCCTTCAAGCCAGAGTCATGCAGGAGGAAATTTTTGGGCCGATTATGCCCTTCATAGAGTACGAACAGACCGAAGATATTTATGCTACGGTGCAAGCGAGTCCGAAGCCGTTAGCGTTGTATGTATTCTCTGGTAGCCCCGAGTTTCAGCAAGAAATCATAGGTCGAATCCCGTTCGGTGGCGGATGCATCAACGATACAATTATGCACCTTGCTACATCATATCTTCCTTTCGGAGGGATAGGGACTAGCGGAATTGGAAGCTATCATGGTGAGCATGGCTTCAAGGCTTTCTCGCATTATAAAGGGATTCTCAAGCAATCGAACTTATTCGATATTCCATTCCGTTATCCCACGTCTAAGTGGGGATTGGCTATCATTCGCAAGCTGCTTCGCTAAATCGATGATGAGAGGGCGACGATCTTATCCTTACTCCCGATTACGAAACCTATAAGAGTATTTTTGCACAAGTCCCGATGCCTTTCGCATACTTAGATCTCGATCTGCTTGATCGTAACATTCGAGATATTGCTCGGGCAGCAGGAAATAAAAAGGTTCGAGTAGCCAGCAAATCGATCCGGTCAGTAGAGGTCCTTCGACATATCCTCAGATCGGATGATACTTTTCAAGGGGTCATGTGCTATACGGCAGCGGAAGCTGCTTATTTGGCGAATAACGGATTCAAGGATTTATTGCTCGGCTATCCGACATGGGAGCCCAAAGGAATACAGACGCTAGTGGATCTCATTGGAGAAGGCCATTTGATTACATTCATGGTGGATTGTGCGGAGCACGTCATTCAGTTGGAACAGATCGCGATGGAACGTGGAATTCGGATTCCACTCTGTCTCGACGTTGATATGTCAGCAAGTTATCCGGGATTGCGGTTCGGAGTATGGCGCTCCCCCCTCCATAATTGGGATAACACTCGTCCAGTTGTAGAGCGGATCGTACAATCCCCTTGGGTCTGGTTGGATGGTGTGATGGGCTATGAGGCTCAAATTGCGGGGGTGGGCGACCATGTACCGGGTGCTACACTGAAAAATAACGTCATTCGTTATTTGAAACGCCGATCTATTCGCGAGGTTGCTAAGCGCAGGGGAGCGATCGTTCAGAACATTCAAGCGTTAGGTGTACCCTTACGTTTCGTCAATGCGGGTGGAACGGGGAGTATGAGCAGCTCGCGGGAGGAAGAGCTAGTCACGGAGCTGACTGCTGGTTCAGGCTTCTACTGTCCCGCGCTATTTGATCACTATCGGTCCTTCGAATATCAGCCTGCGGCTGGATTTGCAGTGGAGGTTGTGAGGAAGCCGCGGGACAATATTGTGACTTGCTTGGGTGGTGGTTATATCGCCTCGGGAGCCGTAGACAGGACCAAGCTTCCGAAGCCCTATTTGCCGCAGGGCTTGGAGCTATTTGCACTCGAAGGTGCAGGAGAAGTACAAACCCCTCTATCGATTCGCGGTCCATCCCCAGAATCACTATCTTTAGGTGATCCCATATTTTTCAGACATGCGAAGGCGGGAGAGCTGTGCGAGAGATTCGATAGTCTCCATGTGATTTCGAATGGCTCCATCGTTGGAGAATATTCAACCTATAGGGGTGCGGGGGAAAACTTCTTATGATCAAGAGCGGGCGGAAGTGGAGCAACTGGTCTGGAATTGTCAAAGCAAGACCACGGACGGTTATTTATCCAAGTCACGTGGAGGAAGTTGTCGAAGCGGTCAAACAATGCTGTAGAGAGGGCAGATCCTTACGAGTGTTAGGCTCAGGCCATTCGTTTACGGCAATTGCTGCTTCTAATGATGTTTTGTTATCGCTTGATCGAATGCAGGGAATATTAGAAGTAAATAATGAAGCGCTTACAGCTACGGTTTGGGCAGGGACGAAGCTGAAGACGTTAGGTGAGCTATTGCATGCGGAAGGTTTAGCGCAGGAGAACTTGGGAGATATTGATGTACAGTCCATTGCGGGCGCAATCAGTACAGGAACACACGGGACAGGCTTGCAGTTCGGAAATATTGCGACGCAGGTTGTTGGCATCACAGTCGTAACGGGAACCGGCGATGTGCTGGATTGTACAGAACGGTCGCATCCTGATTTATTTAAGATGCTACAAATATCGTTAGGAGCGCTTGGTGTCATCGTCAAGGTAACTCTCCGGCTTCGCCGCTCTTACAAGCTCAGCTACGAAAGCTCGAGAGTGCCACTCACTGCTTGCTTGGAACAGCTTTCTTCACTCGCTAGCGAGCATCGTAATTTTGAATTATATTGGTTTCCGTATGCGGAGCCTTGCCAGCTTAAAATCATGAACGAAACCGAAGAACCGATTACGGAGCGTAAAATAAGCAGTTATATGAGCGACGTTATTTTAGAGAATGGTGTCTTTGGTATGTTGTCTTCCATGTGTAGAATGGTTCCGCGACTGAGTGCGTCAGTGAGTAGATTATGCGCGGCAGTTGTCCCTACGAGCCGTAAAATAGAACAAAGTCATAGGATCTACGCCACGAAGCGACTTGTTCGCTTTAATGAAATGGAGTACAATCTACCGGTTGAGGCAATGGAAGTCGTTATTCGCGAAATGCGGGATAGGATGGCACAGGAGAAATACAATGTCCATTTTCCCGTAGAGTGCCGCTTTGCTAAAGGAGATAACATCTGGCTCAGTCCTGCGTATGGGCGGGATTCGGCTTATATCGCCGTCCATATGTATCGAGGGATGCCGCATGAGAAGTATTTTGCCGATATGGAACGAATTTTCCTTAAGTATGGCGGGCGGCCGCACTGGGGAAAGCTGCATACGTTGAAGGCTGAGCAGCTGCGAGCTGCCTATCCTAAGTGGGATAGCTTTAATGAGATGAGAGAGAAGTTGGACCCTAACGGCATTTTCCTTAGTCCTTATTTACGGAGTGTCTTTATTCATTAATTATTGAATGAACGGGTTCATATATTGAAGGAGTGTTGAAACAGATGCCTCACCTACTTATCCGGGGAGTTTCCCCTGAACAAATTCGGATCATTAGCAAACCATTAGTCGCGGACCTCGCAGTCTTATGCCAGTGTCCACCTGATCATATTTTATTAGAATGCCTGCATACGACCGCTTGCTTCGATGGAGAAGCTGTTCCATCTTATCCTTTTGTTGAAGTGAATTGGTTTGAACGGGGGCAGAGTGTGCGGGACCAAGCCGCAGCTTGTATCGATAAGCATATCCGTTCGCTGGGCATTGTCGAGTTAGAGGTCGCTTTCAGAATTTATGAAGCGGAGAGTTATTATGCTAACGGGGTGAGTCTATCTACTGCGGCAAACGCAGAAGGGATCATTCAAGCCCTGCAAACCGAAAATCAGCGTCTCAAGGATGAGCTGCAGAAGTCTAGAAAAGCGTTACAAGCGAATCAAGCGAGCTCTCACATGTCTAGCAGGTTATATGATGCGCTAAGAGAGTAGCTTCCTGATTGTGAGGTAGGTATGCCATGACCACAACTCTAAAGTTTCGTTCGGATGGCACGTTCAAGATCGTACAGTTTACCGATTTGCATTGGAAAAATGGGGAGCCACGAGACTTACAGACGAGAGCGCTGATGGAGCGGGTTCTTAAGGCAGAGCAGCCGGATCTTATCGTCTTCACGGGAGATGTAATAGAGAGCTTAAGCTGCAAGGACCCAAAGCAAGCTTATAAGGATGCGGTCTCGGTTGCGGAGAAGAGTGGCATTCCGTGGGTGGCAATATTCGGTAATCATGACGCGGAGAAGAATGTAACCAAGGAAGAGCTGATGAATATCCAACTGGAGCATGCGGGCACGATTGCAGAATCAGGCCCAGTGGACATTGATGGTGTTGGTAACTTCATCGTAAGAGTAACGAACGCTGAGGGGAATACGGCTGCAGCTCTCTATTTTCTCGACAGTGGGGGTTATTCTGAGCATCACTCTGTAGTGGGGGGATATGACTGGATACGTCAAAGCCAAGTGGAGTGGTATCAAGCGCAATCGCGTTTGCTGCGGGAGGGCAATGGGAGCACCCCAGTTCCGGCCTTGGTGTTCTTCCACATCCCGCTGCCGGAATATCGGGAAGTTTGGAACAACAACACTTGTTACGGTCACAGGTACGAGAAGGTACAATCGCCTAAGCTGAATTCTGGAATGTTCGCAGCGATGGTGCAATCGGGTGGTGTGATGGGGACATTCTGTGGTCATGACCATATCAACGATTATACGGGTGTGCTGCACGGAGTAAGATTAGGCTACGGAAGAGCAACCGGCTATAACACGTATGGGAGATGGCTCTATCAGAGAGGCGCTCGGGTGATCCAGCTTCGTCAAGGGCAGGACTTTACGACTTGGATTCGACTTGCGAATGATAAAATAATAAGCAAAGCCCGTAAGCATGCCCGGAATTGGTTTTCCAGGGCTTAAATTTGTATGGGAAGAACGCCGCATGTAGCGGCGAATCCGCGTAGTACTACTCCTAATTTTTTCGCACAAACCATCGCTCTATTTGGCTTGTTTCCCAAATGACCGCCCCTTTTTCCAATACTCCACTCAAACAGCTTGCTCACATTTGTATCTTTATTTCTGAAAAAATGCTCATCAACGAAACAAAACGTATCTCATCTGCGTCAAAATACAATAAGCCGCCAACCATACACCGAGCCAACCAGAGGCGGGGGATACGAGGAGGTAGCGGGATGAGAAATTTGATGAGAAATTTTATTGCAGTTACGTTAGCCTTCATGATGCTAATCAGTGTACCCTTTACAGCCTTGGGAGCATCGTCTAATTTATCCACTGAGCAGAAGTATGAAGTATTGAAGCAGAAGAAGATCATAACTGGATTTACAGATGGAAGCTCTCGACTGTATGATTCGATGACTCGTGAACAGTTGGCTGTGGTATTATTTCGATTGCTGGAGCTATCCACACAAGCAACATCGCCGAGCTATGACGATGTGTTGAAGACGAGATGGTCGTACAATGAGATTCAAATGGTTTCTCGTGCAGGCTTAATGAACGGGACAAACACAAGATTATTTTCTCCAGCGGACAATGTGACGGTAGAGCAGTTAGCTGCAGTATTCGTAAGAAGCAATAGTTTGTCTGGTGGGGGGACAACACCGGTTACAGGTAAAGTGTCCAAGTGGGCAAGAGGAGCCGTCTCCCTGGCGTTGGAACACAATTTGATTCCCCGATTAAGCGACTATACGGTTGATGCCACTAGAGGATTACTTGTCGAAGCGGCCTATGCGGTCTATGACGAAATGAACATTGAACCGCTTCATGTTCGCTCTATTGAGCAGATATCGAACCAATCCGTCAGAGTGAATTTGCTGCAATGGATTAATTATTCTGATCCTAACTTAGAAGCTAGTAGGTTTATCCTTAAGGATGTGTATGGAAACAATCGCAATGTATATCAAGCGACGGTAAGCCAAGATGGGATGTCCATTGTATTGTGGACTGATAGGCAAGCTGGAGGCGTGGTTCATACATTGACCATAGACGGCATCACTTGGAGTTATGTGTCCGCAAGCGATGATGCGACTAAACCAACGATTGTAGCTCAACCCGTTAAACTTCCTAATAAGACTTATGAAATCACATTCTCCGAACCTGTCGAGGTAAATTCAGCAACCCATTCATCTAACTATCAATTTAGCAACGGATTGAGGATGAGCACTCTGCAGCTTTCGGCAGATCAGCGCAAGGTGGTGTTTACGACCTCGGAGCAATCTGATGGCAGGACCTATCAATTAACGATCCGCAACATTAAGGATTTAGCTGGAAACGTGATGGATACACGTAATGATTTGTACATTCAGGGAAACAATGATGATACGAAACCGAAAGTATCCGAAGTAAGAATCGACGTTACCACGGCTCTGGTTACCGTCAAATTTAGTGAAAAGGTAGATCCCCAATATGCTAACCAAACTTATCATTATGTCATCGACAAAGGATTAGTCGTTACTCAAGCGACTTTGGATAGTGATGGTAAAACCGTAACCTTGAGAACGACTCCTCAACAGGATGCTGTTTATTATACTTTGACGGTTAGCGGAATACCCGATCTTGCTGGCAATGTGATGGATTCCTCGACGAACTGGAAGTTCGGAGCTGTAGCAAACCCTGTTACACAAGCTATTCTACAAAGTATAGTTGCGATTAATAAGAATACCATTGAGATCACCTTTAACCGGGCTTTATCCGATACGGATGTTAAGAATGTGAAATTAACAGCTCTCACAGACAATGGTGAAAAAGTAACGATGTCAGACTGGGATTCTTATGTTCAGCGGAAGCCGGGAACCGATCGGACGGTTATCGTGCAATACCGTAATAAGTCGAGTAATCCAAATTTGTTCCAAACCGGGCATGTATATACGGCAACACTCGCAGGGGTATCGGGGTTGGAGACTTCCAATGGATCTAATCAAGCTGTGTTTGCAGGAACAAATGCAGACAATGTGAGTCCATACGTGACGCAGGTTATCGCCATTAGCCGTAATTCAGTCAAGGTGATTTTCAGCGAACCAGTTACGAATGTTAGCGCAAGGGCTTTCCGGATATGGAATAATGATGGCAATAGAGTGGATATCGATAGGGATGCACTTAATGAAAAGGGAAAAGTCGTTAACGAGATTATCCTTCCGTTGAATGATGAGCTACGTGGGAACAGCGGATACCAGATGCAGTTCAATCCAGATGTAATTACCGATGCTGCTGGATGGAATGGACTGAAAACGATGGAAGGATCAAATCCATACATCGCGTACTTTAACGTTTAATAATAATGAATGCAGTTTCACTTGAGTTGAATGTTGTACGTTAAGCCCTTTAAGCCGTGAAAAACGCGGGTTAGAGGGCTTTTTGTCGCAAAAGATCGTATACTAATAGAAATTGAAGAATTAGCTCTTATTTCTTCCAATACTCGTGTAAAATATGAATCATTAATACCTTAGGACTTAGGTGATCATAATGTCGATACATAAATATAAGGCACTACTAGAGCAGCGGATCAAGATGACTTTTCAGGAGTGGTCGATCCGGGCTTCGGTAGAGGAGAGGGAAGTTTATCGATTCCTGCACAATCTTAAAGGTACGGCCGGAACGATAGGAATGAAGGAGCTGGAGAGGGTTGCGGAGCAAAAGCTGCAGCTTTATTCGGATGAAGGCTTCCGGGAATTAAATCATTCCGAGTGGAAAGAGGAATTACATTCCTTATTGGCTTTTGTCCCAGACATTTCCGAGGAAAGCACACAACCAGATAACACTTTTCTAGTCATACAGCCTGAAGAATCTTCAAGCATTAAGGAAAATAAGATTCTCATTATTGATGACGATGCGGAGCTGGCTGCTTATTTAAAGGGAATTTTGGAGGAAAGATCGTATTCTGTGAATATCGCTTTGACAGCTGAACGTGGATTAAAGCTGTTTTACGATTGGAAGCCGGATATGCTGATCCTCGACTTATTTTTACCAGATAGAAATGGGCTGCAGGTCCTGAAACAGATTCTGGAAAAGTTTAACCAAGCGCATATTCCTATTATTGTAATTAGCATAAAGGACAGCACTGAGAATAAAATACATGCCTACCGCCTTGGTGCGATGGATTTTTTCTCCAAGCCAATTGATTCTGAACTTCTTGGAGCTCTGATAGATAATCGGTTTCGGATGAAGCGGCATTGGGAGCATTCCATTGTTGTGGATGAGCTTACAGGTGCGTATAACCGCAAGCATTTCAATAGGGTTATGAAACATTTAATATCCCATTATCAACGATCTCAAAGCCTATTCTCAATCGTAATGATGGATCTGGATTACTTCAAGCGGGTTAATGATTCCTATGGTCATCTTAAGGGAGATGAAGTGCTCCAATGCTTCACACAAGTTGTACAGGAGGCTAAACGTGAGGAAGATGTGTTCTGTCGCTATGGAGGAGAGGAGTTTGCCCTTCTTCTGCCTAATACGGACAAGCATCAAGCGAAGGAACTGATGGAGCGTATCCATAAGCAGCTTTCGTTGCGTGTGTTTGAATCGGATAGCCAAACCTTTCAAGTGACCTTTACGGCCGGGATAACGGATATTACGGAAGATAACTCGCATATTGAGAAGATGGTCGGTGAAGCGGATCAAGCGTTATACCTTGGGAAACAATCAGGTAGAAATCGTACGCTTATTTTCTCCCCTCATATGGCAGGCAATAGTATGGGGCATAGATTAAATATCCTTATCGTAGATGATGATCCCCTTATACGGGACGTGGTGGTATCACAATTCGTGCGTTGGCAGCCGATCAAGAATATGACGGTTTGTGTCAAAGATTATGTAGACGGAATTGAATTCCTAAATTCAGATTGGTACTCGGAGCAGGAGAAATATATCATTTTATTGGATGGTTCGATGCCAACGATTGATGGATTAGAGGTTCTGGATAGAATTCGCAGCAATTATCCCGAGCGTAATATCATCGTAGCGATGCTAACAGCAAGAGCAAATCAAGCCGATATCGTTCATGCTCTTCAGAATGGAGCAGATGATTATATCGTAAAGCCCTTCCAAATGCCTGAATTAATGTCTAGGGTAGAACGCCTGGCTCATAGGGTTATACAATAACATCACAGTTAGAACAATAAGCAGGAGGATTTATGAGAAAATTATTGATTGTCGACGACGAGGAAATCCTTCGTATGCTCATCTCAGACACACTTGAGGATTTGGATGTTCACATTGAATTGGCCGAGGATGGCAAGGTTGCCTTGGATAAACTACAACAGTCGGAATATGATCTCATGATTCTCGACTATATGATGCCACAGCTAACGGGAATGGAAGTGCTCGAACGGTTGCCAGTGGACTTGAAGAAGCGAATGCCTATCCTTATGCTTACGGCTAAAGCTCAGGAAGCGGATCGAATGAAGGCACTAGAGGCAGGTGCTAGTTACTTCATACCCAAACCATTTAGCCCATTAGAACTTCTGCAAGTCGTGGAAGAGATTTTAGTTGATGGAGGTGAGTAGAATTAAACCTACCCGTATTCGAACTAAATACATGCGAGCTTTAGCGGGTGCTATTACACTAGTCTTACTAATAGGGGTTTCCTTTTACTTTTATACGAACGAGCAGCAGCGTAAGCTCGACTCTGAGTTAAGTGAGTTGAAGCTGAAAACCGATACGATATTAAGCCTTTCAGATACATTGTATGACTTTGTATTCCGAGCTAGGGGGTACTATGTATTCCAAAGCAACACAGATCTTGAACAATTGAAGTTGGATTTGAAAGAGTTTGATGTGCGTCTTCAAGAGTTCTCGTCACTTAAGCTCACTAGTGAAGATAGAACGGCAAGTGAAGATTTAAGAGCCTTCTATAACGATTACACGACGAATTTGCTGCCTAAAGCTATCGGTTACGCTGAAGCGAAGGATTTTGATGCGTTGCGTGAATTATTAGAGAGCGGAGCGAATCAGATCGTCTATGATTTCATGGATTACACTAGTAATTTCAAGGAGAATTCGGATAATAGATTAAACCAAGTGATCGATGACTCTATCAAACAATCCAATCAATTTACGATTATCGCTATTTTGTTTAGCATGGTTATCCTTTTGTTGTTAGGGGGGTTATTTTGGAGGCTGTTAAGAAGCCTCATTACACCTATCCTTGAGCTTGAAGCGGCTACCAAGTCACTAGCAGCTGGACAGGAAGTTCCAATCACGCTGACCAACAGGAGCGACGAGCTTGGGCGCCTGAATGATTCCTTTATTGAGATGACTCATAGTATTCAGATCAAGGAAGAAGAGCTTATGATGCAGAATGAGGAGCTGCAAGCCCAGCAGGAAGAGCTTCAGGCACAGCAAGCCCAGTTGCAGCATTCCCTCACTGAGATTGAAAGCATCATGAAGGCATTGGATCAATCTTCAGCTGTTGCCATTCTTAATGAGCATGGCGTATTTACGTATACGAATGAACGGCTTACTGCTTTTACACAATTTAAATCTTCGGCACTTCTGGGCAAGCCCTATAAAATCATAAAGATTCGGGATTCCTCGTTAAAGGCTCTTAAAGAATTGGAAGAGAGAGTCGCTAAAGGTGGAGTCTGGAACATCGAAATGGAATTGGAGAGACAAGATGGATCAGCCATATGGTTTGATCTTACGGTCGTTCCCTATCTTAACGAGCATGGGGAAGTCTATAAATATATTCTGATCGGTAATGACATTACATCGAATAAAGCGATACAGAAAGAACTTGCGGAATCGTTGCAACAGACAGAAAAAACGATGGACATTCTAAAAAATCATAATTTATTGAATCATGAAATCACATATACGTTGAATAAACAGGATCTTGTCGAGAAGTTCAATCACTTTATTAATGAACTGCATTCCTTTGACTCTAGCCTTTTCATGATCGTTAGAGAAACGATATATTCATCAAGAGGAATTCCGCAAGAAGTTATAGAGCGTTATGTTAACCATTCTTCCAATGATATGCTGGATAGACTGGCTCAGGAAAAAACGTATATCGTTCAAAGAAAGGCAAGCAATGCTGAGCTAGGAATATCGACATTGTCCGTAGATTGCTATGACCTATACACTGCCGTAACGGATACGAAAGACAACGTTGTTGCTCTCTTCTGTGCTACAAGAATAGGCAGGGTGTACGAAGAGGAAGAGATAGAAGCGATACAAGGGCTGATGAAACGAGTCTCTCTGGCGGTTGAAAGAATAGAGATGGTCGAAGATATAGAGATGGCCCATAAGCTGAACCAAGATATTGTTAACAATGTAAATGAGGGTATCCAATTCGTAGATTCCAACGGAACGATGACTAATAATAATCAAGCGTTGAGTGAGATTATCATGTGCAAGGAATGGGGAGAAGGTAAAGGCATCCCTATAGATCAATGGATACATGATATTTCCGATCAATGCAGCTCAGCTCCAGAATTAGAGGAATTTTTCCGGATGGCACTATCGCAAGAGTGCGAGGAATCCAGTAGCACGCAATATTCCATCGGTAATGATACTAAGAGGTATATTGACGTGTATGCCACACCGGTTGTGCGTCGCGGTGCAAGGATCGGTACCTTGTTCGTGCATCGTAACATTACTAAAGAGCACGAGCTGGATGTCATGAAATCGGAATTGGTCAGTACAGTAAGTCATGAATTAAGAACGCCGCTTTCTAGCGTATTAGGCTTTACAGAATTATTGCTCTCCAAGCCTTTGAAGCCTGAGCGTCAGAAGAAGTATCTCGAAACGATTCATAAAGAAGCTCTAAGGCTGACTAACTTGATTAACGATTTCCTCGACTTGCAGAGAATGGAGTCCGGTAAACAGAGCTATGACATAGAGACATTTGCGTTAAATCGAATTGCAATGGAAGTCATCGATCAGTATAAGGTCGGGACTAAGCGCAATGTCTTACTTATTGATGAAGCCAAATTTGTGGATGTTGATGTAGATAAGATGAGGATCGTACAGGTATTTACTAATCTAATCAGCAACGGAATTAAGTTCTCACACGAAGACGGTGACGTCAAAGTGAGGATGTATAATGTGCAGGATAAGATCGTGGTAAGAATAGAAGATAAGGGGCTTGGTATTGCGAAGGAGCAGATCGATATTCTATTCCAAAAATTCCGCCGAGTGGACAACAGTACCTCCAGAAAAGTAGGAGGAACCGGTCTGGGACTTGCAATCTGCAAGGAAATCATCGAGAAGCACCATGGCAGGATCGGAATAGAATCCGTCGAAGGGGAAGGAACAAGCGCTTGGTTTGAATTGCCTTTGCGCTCACCGAAAAATGCGCCTGAAGATGATATTGGTGTTCTGATAGACGGGGACAATGAAAATATTCAGAACGTCATGATCGTTGAAGATGATTCGAGTTTGTCTTTACTCTTATCAGAGGAATTGAAGGCAAAGGGCTTCCGGGTCACTCATCATTATAATGCCCAGAAGGCCTTTGAAGAGGCTTTGACTGTACGATTCGTTGGGATCGTCGTGGATATTATGCTGGGAGATGAGTTAGATGGCTGGGATCTTATTCGAATGTTGAAGAATGATGTGCGCACGGAAAAGGTGCCCATCGTTATTTCTTCAGCGCTAGATAAGTCTGATGAGAATCTTCAAGAGTTTTCGATTAATAAATATTTAACGAAGCCTTACCCACCAGGAGAACTGTCCAAAGTGTTTATCGAAATCATTAATATAACTGAACCTAGCGGTGATATATTATTTCCGGATAATATCGAAGATGAGGGATAAGTAGGATGTTGCTGTACACAATACTAATTGTTATTAACGTAGTTACCTTAGCATTAATGGCGCATGATAAGTCGCAGGCAAAGAAACATGCGAGAAGAGTACCCGAGAGAACGTTGTTTCTCTGGGCGGCAATTGGAGGTGCGGCAGGAGCCATCATCGCGATGAGAATATGGCGGCATAAGACGAAGCATCCGACGTTTGTTATCGGGATGCCCGCGATTCTAGTCGCACACGTGCTTCTCGCTGTGTGGATTTATTATTGAGTAACAGGCGTCAAAAGAATGAACAAAGAAGAGGATGCGACAGGTTTTACCCCTGTGCATCCTCTTCTTTGTTATTTATCGCTTATGGAGTTGTTTGAATGAGTTTTTCTAAGATCTTCACGGTGTTGTCCTGATGTTTATCGCTTGTGCGGATAGCTAAGATCGTACGTTCCCCTGACAATTCAATTCCATTGAATATCGGGTTTCCGGTAATATCGATTCCGTAGGGCTCTGGAACGGAATCCTCTTCGTACTGGGCTGTGCGAATCTTATTCTCCGGAATTGGAATAGTAAGTTTAGCAGCTAGGCTATCGGGAGCATTTAATTTAATGAAGGCACCCTGTGCGGCTAGACTCTTAAAGTTTTTCTCATCCGTGATATAGAGATTCGATTTCTCAGTCATTAGCATGAGCACGCTTTTCTGTTGCATGGCCATATCCTGTGGGCTCGTGATTTCTGTCGGAACGAATACGAGCATAGTCTCAATCCTCTGCCAATCAGGAAAGAGCTTTAGCATGTTTTGCTCAAGTATTTTTTCATCTGCGAAGTAAAAGTTGCCGAATATGCTGACAGACAGATCTGCCGGAGGCGTGTTCGCGGCTTCGCGTCTCTTGTCGATGCCCTCTTTAATTAAATATCCCGCGATCAAAACGATAATAATACCGATGATGACATGAAATTTATAATAGTAAAAGAAATGACCTGCTTTTGTTTGCTTTTCCGTCGTAACGAGCTTCTCTGTTTCGATTCCCAACACAAGATTATAGGCTTGATTGATCTGTGTTAAATCTAGTGGTTGATTGCCATCTTCGCCTTCGACTGTGCGTGACTTCTCGGAACGGGCTCTCTTCATCAAAATAAAATAGCGATTTTCAACTTGCTCACGGGTTGCATCCTCATCTAAACCAAGGATTTCGTATGCTTTTCTGAGATCTTCCAATTCGTTCACTCCACTCCAGTCAACAGCCTTCTGTGTCTATCTACTTAAGAATACACGAAGTATAGAAGCACGTGCAAACTTACCATGTTTGGAGCACTGAATCGGTTTTGTTTTCTTTAACAGATGGAGTTATAGTTTCTTGAACTTTGGTTGCCTGTTTCTCTTCAGGAATGATAATCGTCGAGTCTTTGGCATCCATTTTACTAGTTCCGTGGAAGGTAGCACCGGATTCAATGGAAAGCTCCAGTGCGGATAAGTTGCCGTGAAGCTGGCCTGTTGTTTTGATTGTCAATTTACCTGTAACCGCGACATTTCCGACGACTTGTCCAGCGATGACCACATTCCGGGCTTGGATGTCTGAACGCGCAATACCATTTTCCCCAATGGTAATATCTCCCGCGCATTCGATATCTCCAACCATTTGCCCTTCAATACGTAAGCCGGCTTCCGATTTTATTTTCCCTTCGAACGAGGTTCCCTCGCCAATTAAAGTATCCGTCGCATTCAGATCGATTTTTATTTTCTTATTCTTAAACATAGTTAGTTACTCCTCCTGGTTGCCTTTAGATACGGCTGCGGATCAACGTGCTCACCTTTAATGATAACTTCATAATGGAGATGAGGGCCTGTACTGCGTCCTGTTGAGCCAATTTCTCCAATGATGTCACCTTTAGTTACTTTTGCTCCGACTGTGGTCAGAATTTCACTCATATGAGAATAATGCGTACGGATACCGTTTGCATGGGAAATCAGTACATTGTTGCCATGAGAAGTACTACGCCCAGCTTCGATGACCGTTCCGTCAGCTGTTGCATAGATCGCATCTCCGGTATTTCCACCAAGATCCAATCCGGCATGATAGGTGGCCCGTCGAGTAAAGGGATCCTTGCGGATGCCGTAGGTTGAAGTGATTTTGCGAGAGTCTGCCGGCCATATCGTCGGAGTTACCGCGATTATTTTCTGTTGCTTGGCAACATCAATTTTGGTTTGCTCTAGCTCAGGCTTCATAAATTGAATTTGTTCATCTAAGGACAGGAATTGACTTCGGGTTTGCTCGACTAGAAGTCCCATATCTTCCTCAGTAATCGGGAGCTCTTCACCACCTGTCCCACTGTCCATCGAAAATTGCTCAGCATCGTCAGTCTTATTATCGGGAGAGGGTTTGTCGGATTCTTTGGATTTGCTAGAATCGTTTGTCTCAATACCAACCATTTCCTTGAGTTGAGATTCGAGAACCTCGATATCGTTCACTCGTGTATTGATTTTCTGAGCTTGCTCGGACAGATCGACAAGATCAGTCTGAAGCTCATCAATATGCTCGTCCTTGCTCTTGATGATCTGTTCATAATCTCCAGTAGCGGAGGACAATTGCTGCTTAAGCTGCCCAATCTGATTCGTATTTCCACGGTACAGAAGGAATGCTGTAATGCTAATTGCAAGTATTGCGATTGTTGTGATTAGTCCGATTACGAGGATAACTGCTGATAGTTGAAAACGCATCACCGAGCTGTTCGCATCCGGGATCACCATGAAGGTGAATTTCTTATGTCGCCATTTCATGACTTTCCTCCTGCTTTTCTACATCATCATCCCACATTACTTCGACCTATTCGTCAAAAAATCCTTCATTAATTAAAAAAAATGAAACAATCAAGTGGAAAAAGGAGGACTTTGTCGAATTAGGGCGAATCAAATAATACAGCGACGGCCGAGAATTGACGCCGGGGAGGTTCATTATGATTAAGTTAGCAGGAATAGATATTGGTAATGATAGTGTCAAATTGGTTGTAAGTGGGTCTAATGAGCCAGTTATTATACCAAATATCGTATCACCGGGGTACGAAAGGCATGTGCTTCAAGAGGAAGATTCACCATTGAAGGCTCTTGACGTTATGGTATACAGCCCTAAGTTGAAAAAGAAGAGCCAGCGGTATTTTGTTGGACAGCTTGCTTCTGAGGATCAAGATAATGCGGAGCTAGAGGAAACGGACAACAAGGCGACTAGCGATCAATCCCTTATCGTTGCATTGACGGCTTTAGCTTATGCTAGTGTGACGAGCGTAGCTCATACCCTTCAGCCTGGACAAACGATTGATCAGGTTGAATACGTGATTGGTACGGGTTTACCGGTGCGGACATTTGCTCGTTATCATCAGTCATTTGAAGAACGGCTTGTTGGAGAGCATGAGGTTACATTCCTATCGACACCGAAGCTGCGTGGGCGTACGGTTCGTGTAAATATCCGCCGCGCGATTGTTTCTGTTGAGGGAGCAGCTGCATTGTTCCATATGGCGACACATGAGAACCTGCAGGTGAGAGATGAAGAACTTTACTATGGCTGTATCGGGATTTGCGAGATGGGTGCTCTAACCACAGATTTACCTGTCGTGAAACGGATGAGCATAGATAACCAATTTAGCACAGGTGAGCAGTTAGGATTAGCTTCCTACTTGGATTCGATTATGCGTGAAGTAGAAGATCAATTCGGTTATCGTTTTCCGAGTCGGACGAAGCTAATTCAACGAATTCGCAAGCACGAATTCATCATTCAGCGCGTGGGTGAGGGGCAAGCAGATATACGTCCAATCGTCGATAACTACTTTGGCCGTGCGGCGCAGAAGATTGTGGATCTGATTCGTAAACGCTGGAAGAAGTACCCGGATATTCAATGCTTCTATGTACTAGGTGGCGGGGCAGCAGCTCTGAAGCCATACATCCTAGATGCAGCAGAGAACATGCGCCTTCGCTTCGTTGAAGATAGTGAGCTACAGAACGTATATGGCTATCTCAAGCTAGCAAAGAACAAGACCTCTCAGTCAGAGCAGTTATAAATCATACGAATGGTTATCCCATTTGGTTGAAACAGACCAAAGGGATAGCCATTTTTTAACGATTAGGAAGGGGATCAGGTGCTGCGGTAACGCTATTCGTGTTCGGAAGGTGCAAATAAAAAGGAATGGGGATATCCTGAAGGTCAAAGACCGTCAAGGATATCCCCATTCCTTTTTATTATACAGTTACGTTTCTTCCACCAATCCAGATCGTTTGAATGTCTAATGTACCATCCAACTGTAGGAAGTCTGCAGCTTTTCCAACCTCTAACGTTCCGGTTGTGCTATCGATCCCGAGCTGTCGTGCCGGATTCGCGCTTGCCATGCGGCTTGCTTCTTCAATTGAAACTCCGACCTCGCGGACCAAATAGCGGACCGCATTAATCATCGTAAGTGTACTTCCTGCTAAGCTACCTGATTCCTTCAATCGGGCAACTCCACAGGTCATATGAACAGGTAGTCCGCCTAGATTGTATTCCCCGTCAGGCATACCCGCGGCAGACATTGCGTCGGTGACGAGAATAACATTATGCGTCCCTTTGGCACGTGTAATGAGCTTGATGCCTGCCGGATGCACATGATGCCCGTCAGCAATGACTTCAGCGGTAATACGGTCATCGGTAAGCACAGCGCCGACCGTTCCCGGCTCGCGATGATGAAGAGGCTTCATCGCGTTAAAGGTATGCACAGCATGCCGCAATCCATTGTCCGCAGCTGCGATAATTTGGTCGTAGGTCGCATCCGTGTGACCACAGCTCGGAACGATCCCATGTTGATCCAGCTTCCGAATATACTCTAGTGCACCTTCAGACTCGGGTGCCAATGTTTGTATTTTTAGGATGCCTGGAAAGCGAGTCACCCATTCCTCTAACCAGTCTTGCTGGGGAGGAATAATAAAATCGGGATTTTGTGCGCCTTTCCATTTTACGTTGACGAAAGGACCTTCTAAATGCACGCCAACGATTTGTGTGTAGGGCATTGATGTCGACATAAAAGAACGTACGCGTTCAATTACGGCAGTCAAATCCTCACGGGAGGCGGTAAGCGTTGTTGCCAATAAGCTTGTTGTTCCGTTCGAAGCATGGAATTTCGTAATGGCTTCAATGCCGACCTCATCCGCTTCCATGAAGTCGTGACCCGCACCGCCATGAACATGTACATCGATAAAGCCGGGGATAATCCAGCTTCCTTGAACATCAATCGTTTCAATGGAGTGGAGGCTAGCTTTGACTTCATTAGCGTCTGCGTCAGTATTGCTTCCGATATTCGTAATGATTCCATCTTCAACGAGTATCGATCCATCCTCTATTACACCCGATGGGGTTACGATTCGTGCGTTAATAATTTGAAACTTTCCGTTAGCGATGTTGCTCATGCGAGTTTACCCGCGGCCGCAGAATCAAGCAACACAATTAAATTAGGATGTGTCTGCAGCAGAGATGCCGGACAATCCGTTGTAATAGTGCCATGTAAAGCACGTTTAATAATATCTGCTTTGTCTGCCCCTTTGACGACGAGCAGGATTTTTTTTGCTTTAAGAATCGTACCTACACCCATCGTGATGGCTTGCTTTGGCACATCGTCGATCGAGTCAAAAAATCTTGCATTTGCTTCTAATGTTTCTTGTGCTAAATCTACGACATGAGTTCCTTTAATTAAGGCATGCGCGGGCTCATTAAACCCGATATGTCCATTATGTCCGAGACCAAGTAACTGCAAGTCTACTTGTCCGGAAAGCTCAATAGCTTCGTCATATTTGCGGCATTCCTCTGCTGGATCAGCAGCATTACCATCTGGGATGTGACATTGCGATGCAGGTAGATCAATATGATCGAACAGATTGCTGTTCATATAAGAACGGTAGCTTTCTGGATGGTTGATAGGTAGGTTAACATACTCGTCCAAATTAAAAGTCGTTACATCACGGAAGCTGATCATACCTCTTTGATAGTCGTTAACGATTTGTTTATAGATACCGACCGGAGTACCTCCAGTAGCAAGGCCAATTACCGCACGGGGTGTCGTTTGGATTTGACCGATGATGATGTTAGCAGCTGCTTCATTCAGCTTATCGTCGCTGTCGAAAGTAATAATGTTCATTTTGATTTTCTCTCCTCTTTGCTAGTTGTATATCGTTCAACCGTCTTATAAGACTGCTCAAGACGGGAAGCGTATTGTTCGAAATGCTCGCTAACGAGTCCAATAAACAGGATGTCGATGACGTGTAGTGTTGCCATTCGCGATGCCATATCCCCGCGACGCATTCCGACTTCTGACGAAGAAGTGAATAGCTTTATGGAGGCTTGATCAGCAAGTGTATTCGCTCCGAATCGAGTAATGGACAACGTAGTGGCTCCTTGCTCGGAAGCACTGCGAAGCGCATGGATCGTTTCTGGAGTTTCACCCGAATAGGAAATTCCGATAGCCACGTCTTTAGAAGTTAAAGAGGCAGATGATGTCAGCTGGAGATGGGGGTCGGAGTATGCAGCAGCCGTTTTCCCAATCTGAATCAGCTTATGGAAGAAATCCTGGGCTACGATACCGGAGGTCGCAGAACCATATAGATCAATACGGTTAGCATGGTGTAACGCTTGAATAGCTAGGCGGAGCTGGGCAAGATCAAGCACCTGAGTCGTATCCGTAATTGAACGCATATGATTCGCAGTAATGGCTCCCACGATATCATGCAGAGCATTGCCTGCGACAATATCTTGATATTGATTCGGGGTGGACGTTTGTTGGACGAGCTCAGTAGCGAGCTTCTGCTTAAAGTCGGGAAAGTTGTGCGAATGAAATGTTTTGCAAAATCGCGAAATGGTAGCTGTACTACTTCCAGATTGTGCTGCTAGCTCGGTAATGGTCATCTGCACGGCTTGCTGCGGGTGCTGGATCAAATACTCGGCTAACGTGCGCTCTTTAAGATGTAAGCTATCCAATCTTTCCTGGATTGCGTTCAGAATGCTCATGACTCACATCCCTTGACTAGAAAATTAGTTTCCTTCAAAAACGATATTACAAGAAAATTAGTTTCATGACCTATCCCTATTGTACAGCAAGCCAATTTAGCTTGCAATCCAGATTTTTACGTTGGAATAACTACCGATCTACATGAACTCCACCCCTTTATCTACAACATTCGGATTTTCAATATTTAACACTTATAAGGTGCGTTTCTATCTTAAACCAAGTTGATGTTATTTACTTTTTGAATCTAAATTGACAGATATTTACGGTGGGCTTATATTGAAAAATAGGAAATAGAAAACGTTTCCACATGTTCAATCACCATGAATGAATAGATGATCCGAGAGGAGATTGCTATACGGATGACGGTAGTTGATGAAGAATTAGCTCCCATTGCCATTAAGGATATTATTCGTGCGGATGGCGTTAAGAGAGTGTTCGGTAGAGGCTCCGGTGCCGTCACAGTTCTTAATGGTGTAGATGTTCAAATTCCAACGGGGAAGCTGGTCGCTTTTAAAGGCAGATCGGGCTCTGGAAAAACGACACTTATTAATCTATTGAGTACTTTGGATCGTCCGACGGAAGGCACGATTACCTTTGATGGCCGTGATCTTACTGCAATGTCCAATAAGGAGAGAGATTTAGTCCGTCGGAAGGAGATGGGACTTATTTTTCAATCCTTTGCGCTTATTCCTCTCATGTCCGCTTACGAGAACGTTGAATTTGTGCTGAGAATTTCCGGAATTCCGGCGAATGAACGCAAGGAGGCTGCTATTCAGGCTTTGGAGCATGTCGGATTGAAGCCAAGAATGCATCATCGGCCCTTCGAGATGTCGGGCGGTGAACAGCAAAGAACGGCTATTGCGCGTGCAATTGCCCACAAGCCGAAGCTGATTCTTGCAGACGAACCTACAGCAGAATTAGATAGCCGAACAGGACTACATATTATTAAGGTTTTCCGGGATTTGGTGGAGTTAAGTGGCATCACAATCATTCTGACTACGCATGATCCAGCTATTATGGAAATCGTGGACCAAGTATATGAACTGGAGGATGGTCAAATTGTCTCGCACAATTAAACAAGCTGTAGTTCTTGGATTAACAATCGTTCTTGGCAGTGCATTGGCTGGATGCTCGCTGCTTCCTAGAGAAGAGGAAGCACTAAATCCACCACTCGTTAAGCCTGCGCAGGAAAATTATACGACTGTTAATGTAGCAAAGGGATCGATTGTCAAATCAATCAATGGAAGTGGAACCTTTGAGTCCATCCAAACGGATGTTTCTCAATTTACGGGACAAGGGGGAAGGATTGATAAAATTTTGGTCAAATCAGGGGATGTCGTTAAAAAAGGCGATGTACTCGTGCAGTTAATATTAGACGGACTAGATTTAAAGTTGAAAGAGCAGCAGCTTGCGTTAGAAAAAGCGAAATATGGCTTTCAGTTAGCTCGTAATGCTGAGGAACAGGAGCTCAAGATTGCGCAGCTGCTGCTTGAAATCGAGCAAATCAAATACGATAGGCTTTCTGAGGAGTATAGCAACAAACAGTTGGTCGCTGGTATTGATGGTCAGGTCGTGTTCGCTGAAACGCTTAAGGAAGGCGACTATATTGAGGCGTACCAGACATTGGTCATCGTTGCTGATCCTAACAATCTTCGGATTGCCATCCGAGTGGATAACCCTGCGGATATTAGAGAGGTTGAGGTGGGGGTAGCCGCGGATATTACGTATAAACAAGACAAGGTTGTAGGGAAGGTTGTTCAAACCCCATCCTCCTCACCGGAAACGCTAAACAAAGATTTAGCAGAAAAATATGCGAAGACAATATACATTGAGGTTCCTAAGCAACCGAAAAACGTCAGTATCGGTTCAATGGCAGATGTGAAGATCATTACACAGCAACGTGACAATGTACTGAAGATCCCACGCAGTGGGCTGCGCTCGTATCTCGGTCGAAATTTCGTAAGGGTGCTGGAGGATGGCAAGCGACTAAGAGAAGTTGATGTCGAAACGGGACTGACCGGATCTACTGAAATTGAAGTCGTTCAAGGGCTGACGGAAGGCCAAGTTATCGTTATGCAATAATGATTCGGTATTCAGCATTCTTAGAGTTAGGGAGGCTATGGTGTGGCCTTATTTGTCATGATCATCCGTAAAATGGTTCAAAATAAATGGCTCGTTTCCAGTATGTTTTTCGGTATTTTAATGACTGTTGCGCTTGTTGGCACGATGCCCATCTATTCTGAGGCGATTTTAAGTCGCATGCTCGTCAAGGACTTAGAAACGTTCCAGAAGGAAAAAGGGGTCTATCCAGGGTCACACTGGACGATGATGGGCTTCTATAACGAAAAAAGCGAGCAGCGGGCAAAGCTTATAGCGTCGATGGATCAATTCATGGAGTTCGAAGCCGGGCCAGGATTTGGTATCCCCGTAAAGGAGCTTGTGCAAGAACGACGTACCAAACAAGTCACGCTTATTCCTGAAGGGGAAGCGATAGATAAGAAGAAAAAGGTAACTGCATCGCTCCGATCCTACAGCGATCTTGAGGAGCATATTAAGCTCGAGGATGGAAGAATGCCATCCAAGCAGCCTGTCGAGGGTGTTTACGAGGTGCTCCTCACGGAACAAGCGCTGAGCAACTTCAAAACAGTATTAGACAAAGTATTTGTCCTGCAGGATGATAAAATCTTAGGCACTATAAAAATTAAACCTGTTGGTGTTTTCAGCAAAAAGCAAGATGATGATCCTTACTTTCGGAATGTGAGCCTTAGTGACTTAAACTCGGTATTCGTCATTCATGATGGGATTTTTAATGAGCAGTTCATTAAGGGGAATACAATCCCGGTTGTATCAAGCGGTTGGTTCTTCGTACTGGATTATTCCAAAATGGAGCTTAGGAACGTAAATGACTTTCTAGCGACGGATAAAGCGATTAAGGCTGCGGTGAAAAAGAAAGTCGTAACGTTCCAGTCTGAGTTCACTGTTCCTGCGTTAACAACGATCGAAAAGTATTTTGAACGCTCCAAGCAGTTGGGCAAGCTTATGTGGTCATTGAACGTTCCTGTTCTCATTATGCTTGGCTTCTATATGTTCATGGTAGCGAATTTGATTATTGATCGGCAGAAAAATGAAATCGCCATATTGCGAAGCAGAGGAGCTGCAAGATGGCAAATTATTCTCTCCTATGCGGTTGAAGGACTGCTGCTTTGTGGAATTGCTTGGTTTGTAGGGCCGTTTGTCGGAATGGGACTGACGAAGATTCTTGGAGCTTCTAACGGTTTTCTGGAATTCGTCCAACGGTCTCGCATGACAGTTCACTTGAATGATCAGGCGTTCCTCTATGGAGGAATCGCAGCAGCTGTGTCCCTTCTCATGATGCTTATTCCAGTGGTGTTGGCTACCCGCGTATCTATTGTCGGACATAAACAACAGCTTGCTCGTATGCAGCGGACACCCTTTTGGCATAAAGCATTTTTGGATGTCGCTGCTTTGGCCATATCTATTTATGGGTTATATACCTTTCAGAATCGATTGAAGGATATGAGAAGCTTAGGCTTGAAAACGGACGATCTGAAAATCGATCCCTTGCAGTTTGTCATGCCAGCTTTGTTCGTTGTTGGAGCGGGCTTGCTGCTGCTGAGGTTGTACCCTTACGTCCTTAAGCTAATCTATTGGGCGGGGCGCAAATGGTGGCCTCCGTCTCTCTACGCTACGCTCATTCAAGTGGGTCGCTCGAATAGTCAATACCAGTTTCTCATGGTGTTCCTGATTATGACCATTGCGATCGGAGTATTTAGTGCAGGGGCCGCTAGAACACTCAATATTAATACGGAGCATCGGATTCGTTATAGTCACGGAGCGGATTTTGTCTTGCAGTCGCAATGGCAAAATGATGCCCCCCCACCTCCAGCTCCGGGAGGTCCACCCGCTGCTCAAGCAACGCTGGTTCCAAAGGTTATTCATTATCTGGAGCCGAGCTTTGACCCCTATTTGAAATTAACAGGTGTTGAGCAGGCAGCCAAGGTGTTCATAAAAAATAAAGTGGGCTTCTATTCTGGGGAGAAATCGGGTACGGCTACACTCATTGGTGTGGATAGTGACGATTTTGGTAGAACATCTTGGTTTCCAGATCAGTTATTAAATTATCCATTCTATGAATACTTGAACTTGATCGCAGCCGATCCTCGTGCGGTGCTTATTTCTCGAACGTTAGCAGAGCAACGTGATGTGAAGACGGGAGACACGATAAGTGTAGGCTGGGAAAACGTAGATTCACAGCCTTTCGTCGTCTTCGGCATCATCGATTACTTCCCGACCTTTAACCCGAATCCGCCATTAGGCTCGATTGATGCTTCTGAAACGGATGCGAAGAGCAATGCACCGATGCTGATTGTTGGGAATCTAAGCCGCATTCAATTTCAGTTGGCACTAGAGCCCTATCAGGTTTGGTTAAAGATGAAGCCTGGGTACTCTAATGCAGAATTTTATGAGAGTATTGAAAAAAATAAGCTCCCTCTTATTAGTATTACGAATACGAAAGAGGACTTAACGAAGGCCAAAAATGATCCTTTCTTGCTTGCACTTAATGGGATTCTAACTTTAGGCTTTATTGTTTCTATATTGATTAGCTTCGTGGGCTTCTTGCTGTATTGGATATTATCACTTAAAGGACGAACGCTACAGAACGGAATTATGCGGGCCATCGGTTTGTCGCTGCGTCAATTGATAGGTATGCTTGCCATAGAGCAGCTACTCACCTCTGGTGTCGCAATTCTGATCGGTGTTGTGGTCGGTAATGTGGCTAGCCAGCTATTCGTTCCGAATTTCCAAATTGCCTTTAATCCAAGCAGTCTCGTTCCCCCATTCAAGGTTATGTTCGAAGCGATTGATTTTATCCGTCTCTATTCCATTGTTATCATTATGCTTCTACTCGGGCTTGGCATATTGTCTATCATGCTCTCCCGTATTCGCGTTCATCAAGCGTTGAAACTAGGGGAGGATTAACCGATGATCAAATGCGAAGGTTTGGTGAAAATATACAAAGCTGCTGATCTCGAGGTATTTGCATTACAAGGCTTAGATTTGCAAATAGAAACAGGAGAGCTGATGGCGATCATCGGCAACAGTGGAAGTGGCAAGTCCACGCTGATGAATATGCTAGGTGGATTAGATCGTCCATCTGCTGGGATGCTTGAAATTGATGGCAAGAATATGCTGAAAATGTCCGAGCGCGATCTCGTACGATATAAGAGGGAAAGCGTTGGATTTGTATGGCAGAATAACGCTCGGAATTTAATTCCTTATTTGACCGCGCTCGAGAATGTGGAGCTGCCAATCCTGCTTAAGGGAAAACGCAGAAGATTACGCGCACTGGAGCTGCTGGAAGCGGTCGGGCTCACTCATCGCAAGAACAATAAGCTCCATCAGCTGTCCGGTGGTGAACAGCAGCGCGTAGCCATTGCCATTGCTCTGGCGAATCATCCAAAGTTGTTGCTGGCGGATGAGCCGACAGGCTCGGTAGATTCGCGTATGGCAGATCAAATTCTTGATCTCTTCCGTGAGCTTAACCGGACGATCGGGATTACCGTTGTCATCGTTACTCATGATCCTCTGCTCGCCAAGAAGGTCGATCGAGTTGTTTCTATTCGAGACGGGAAGATTTCATCGGAAATGCTGCGACGTAAATCGTATTCCGAAGAGCTGGCTGAGCTGGAGCGGGGCATCGTTCAAACCGAGGAAGACTCGCATGTTGAATATGCCGTGCTAGACAAAGCAGGCCGTCTACAGGTGCCAGCAGCCTATCTCGAATCTATCGGCGTTAAGGATACGAATAAAGTGAAGCTAGAGCTTGTGGAAGGCAAGATTGTGCTAACCTCACCACAGTAACCTGTAGGTATAATAGAATGACAGGAGCTGTCCCTATCGTCATCGGAAGATGAATATATGGACAGCTTCTGCATTTGAAGTCTTTCATTCCAATTTTGTGAGTTTATGAATCTATTGCTCATTTGTTGGCAGATGATATGATGGTATCAGTCTAATAGGGAATAGGAGACAGTCCTCTTGCGAAAAACGGTTATTCTCGTATTGGGAGTCGTATGCGTCGTCCTTTTTTATTTTACATTTGTTACAGCTGACAAAGTATTTCGCTCTGATTGGCAGATGCCCCAGACTTCTGATCATAAGCAGGCGAAGTACCGCCTAGTTCTGATCACTCAAGAGCTGGGAACTTCATTCTGGGACAAGGTCGGCAGCGGTGCACTTGAGGAGGCGCAACGGGCAGGTGCAAGCATCCAGGTTTGGGGAAGCTACAGCAAAAACCAAGAAGATTTTTTGAAGAAGATCGAAATTGCAATTGATTCCAAAGTAGACGGAATTATCGTACAGGGATTGGATTCAGATGAGTTCAAAAACTTGACGAAGATTAAAGCGGCATTCTATGGTATCCCTATTATCACCGTGGCAAATGACGTGCCGATGGCGGAAAGCCTTAGAAGAACCTATGTCGGTTCCGATCAGTTTATGGCCGGTCAAATGATCGCCAAACAGTTACTGTCCGATATGGGAACAGAAGGTACGGTCATCCTCATGGGCGACAGTCGTCAAGAGGATTATCAGCAGCAGAGAATGAATGGCATTCATGACGTCCTGAAGCAGTACCCGAAAGTCCATATGGAATATGCGGAAACACTGGACACGAGTGAGCAAGTAATGGCTACTACTAAGGATCTGATGAACCGGTTACCTGAAGTGGATGCATTTATTGCGGTCAATGCGAATATTACAGGGGCCATGATTCAAGAAATCGGTAAGCGCTCTCAAGTTGAGCCTTACCATATTTATTCGTTCGACGACAGCCCTGAAACGCTGTCGTTGCTCAAGCAAGGAAAGCTCGATGGGATGATCGAGCAATCCCCCGAGACGATGGGGAGGATCAGCGTGAATCTTATGATTAAATGGCTAAGTGGAGAGACGGTCCCTCTCGATACGGACGGCTACCTCACCGATATCCGGATGTTAAAGGCGACGGAAGCGCGATGAACAGTATCCAGAAGAAAATATGGACATTAGCCGCCGTCGTCTTGTTCATCATGGTAGCGATTTGGACCACGCTCACCTATTACAACCAGAAAACTCAAAATCAATACAATGATATTTTACAACGGTATTTACGATTGAATGAAGTAACTAGCGCGAGCCAGCAGACAACTACAGCGCTGTACAACTATTTGCTCACTCCGACCGAAGACAATCTAGATCAGCTAAACCTGAGCAAGGAGAAAACCCGTAAAGCGAAAATCGAGGTTATCGATTTGAGGAATACGGAGAACGATTTCACTTTGACCAACTATATGAATTTGATCGACAGTCTTGTTGAAACGACGGACCGTTCGCTCATGCTCCAATCGGAGAAAGAAACCGAGGATTCCGCGAAAACCTTCACGGAGGCTACACGCATTTCCAAGTACATCTCCGATATGACGCTGACCCTACTCGACACAGATCTGAAGACGTACGATCGCTTCTATCGCGGCATTATCGAGCAATCCGCGGAATTAAAGAAGCTTGGGGTATGGCTGTTGCTGCTCATAACTTCTCTACTCCTGCTGTTCACGTACTGGTTCTCGCTAAGTATCACAAGACCGATTCTGAAGTTAACTCAAGCTGCCAAGGAGTTGTCCCGAGGTCGATTTGATCTGCAGATAGAGGTAGAGTCGAATGACGAAATCTCCTTTCTTGCGAAGATGTTTGATCGTATGCGTATTAATATTAATAACCTGATTTCGGAAATCCAGCAGAAGGCACAGCTCGAGAAAGAACTGCAGCAGAACAAGCTACTGCTACAGGAAAGCCAGCTTCGCAGCCTGCAAAGCCAGATTAATCCTCATTTTCTTTTTAATACACTCAATACGCTTTCCAAGAAGGCTTATTTGGAAGGCTCCGAAGAAACGAGCGATCTTCTAGTTAGTGTAGCGGACTTGTTGCGTTATAACTTAAAGCGATTGGATAGATCCGTGACCCTTTACGAGGAAGTTAAGGTGCTGCGACAATACATTGAAATTCAAAGAGCTCGCTTTACAGAGCGTCTTCAATTTTATTCAGAAATCGACGAAGCCTGCTTGCATGTGCAAATACCCGGTCTAACGCTGCAGCCGATTGTTGAGAATGCTGTTATCCATGCTGTTGAGCCTGAGGAGAATGGGGGAGCGATCTGGTTCCGCATTGTCGATAGTGGCGAATGGGTAACGATTGAATTCGAGGACGATGGGCCTGGTATGACGGAGCTCAAAATCAAGCAAATACTGGAGGAGCATCTCGTCGAAACGGAAGGACATTCGACTGGGATTGGCTTTAGTAACGTCGTCAGGCGACTCCGCCTCTTTTACGGCCTTGAGGACGTGATCGGGATTGAAAGTGGTTCGGGGCGCGGCACCAAGGTCATATTAAAAATACCGAAAATAAGGGGGAGCGAGAAGTATGATAAAGCTCCTGATCGTGGATGACGAACAGATCGAGCGGGAAGGCCTCCAGGCGATTTTGCATAAAGGATTTCCTGAGGTCGTCATCGCACAAGCGAATAACGGTAAAATTGCTGTGAAGATGGCGGAAGAGTTTCAGCCTGATTTGATTCTAATGGATATCAAAATGCCTGGGATGAACGGGCTTGAAGCGATCGAACGAATCAACGCGGATAATCCTAGTATCAAGTTCGTCATGGTTACGGCATTCGATACGTTTGAATACGCACGTCTGGCGATCAAGCTTGGTGTGAAGGATTATATACTGAAGCCGAGCAAAGCCGGCGAAATTGTGGCGACGGTCGGAAAAGTACTCAAGCATATTGAGGAAGAACGGAGCACGATTGAGAAGAGCAGAGTGCAGCAAGAAGTGCTGCAAAAGGCATTGCCACTTGTCGAAATGGATGTCGTTACGCAATTGTTGTTCGATCATGTGCATGAAGTGCATTTGGACGAGCTCGTCGGACTGCTGGGCATTCGAACGACGAACGAGAAGTTTGCGATGATCGTCTTGCTGCCGCCGGGCTCAGAGAGCTTCTATTCCGCGATCAAGGAGAAGGTCAGGCAAACAGGAAGCGGGTGGGTGGGCGCTTTGTACGGCCGTCAAATTCCAATCATCGTATTCCGCGATCCGGACAGAACCTTCCGTGCTCAAGCCGTTAATCTCGCGCGCGAGCTTCTCTCTGTTGCGAAGTCCGAAGTTGGTTCAGGCTGGTTCGTTGGAATCGGGAACGCGTGCGGTTCGTTAGATCAAATCCGCCAATCCTATCAAGAAGCGCTAATTGCTAGTATGGATTCATCCCTACCCGTCAAACACCGTTTCTATGAGGATACGCCCGTGCTGGGGGTTACGCGTGATGGGCATCTGGCGAAACAGAGAGAAAAGCAGTTTTTTGATCAAATCCGGCTTGGGCAATGGGAGCAAGTCCGTTCGGACGTCATGGATTTCATTCGGTTATACGAGAATGAAGGTGCAGATCTGCTTCAGACGCAGCAACGTGTATTGGAGCTGCTTTGGATTGCTACGCGGGTGCTTATCGAAATGGGCTTCGAGACAGATACTCCGCTATATTCCTTTCAAGCACAGGATTACCGGCAGCTACGTGCTGAATCGAGCTTCCTGCTCGACCAAATGCGACAGTCGTACATGGAGCATAATGATCGGCTTGAACCTGATACAATTCAGCAAATTAAGCATTATATTATCGAGCATTCGCACGAGGATATTACACTAGAAGCGATAGGGAAGAAAGTGAGCTTAAGCCCGTTCTACATCAGTAAAATGTTCAAAGAGCAAATCGGAGTCAATTATATCGACTTTCTAACGGAATGCCGCATCGAAAAGGCCATTAAATTGATGGGCGATCCAGAAAAAAGCTTGAAAGAAATTACATACGAGGTCGGCTACAACGATCCTAACTATTTCAGCAAGGTGTTCAAAAAAATGTGTGATGCCTCACCAACGGAGTACAGGAAGACGCTCCTTGGCAAGAAAGGTTGACGGTTGATCCTACTCAGCTGATAAGGAGGCTAAGCCAATGAAACGGAGCTTTATGCAACTTAAGCATATCGTGCTTGCTCTGGCGTTGATCTGTGTTGTCTCTGCCTGTAACGGCAATGGAGAGCTAAAGAGTACCCAGGAGCCCATAATGTCAGCTAACTCGTCGCTTCAATCCGATTCAGGTGGTGGTCTCGCACCGGTCGGTGATAAGATCAAAATCGGCTTCTCCATGGACACGTTATTGGAGGAGCGTTGGCTAAAGGACAAGGATCTATTCAAAGCGGCAGTGGAAGCGTTGGGCGCGGAAGTGATTATTATGGCGGCTAACGGGGATGATGCGAAGCAAATCTCGCAAGCTGAAACCTTGATTGGGCAAGGCATTGACATCCTCGTTGTTGTTCCCCATAACGCTGAGGCGACCGCGGTCATTGTCAAGAAGGCTCATTCGGTCGGGATTAAGGTAGTCGCCTACGATCGTTTGATCAAAAACGCAGACATCGATTTGTACGTTTCCTTCGACAATGAGAAGGTGGGGGAGCTGCAAGCGGAAGCGATCACGAAATTGGTGCCCAGAGGCAAATACGTATATATTGGGGGGGCAGATACGGATAACAACGCCCACCTATTCAAAAAGGGTGTATTCAATATCATTCAGCCGATGATCGATAAAGGGGACATCCGGGTTGTATACGACCAGTGGGCTAAGGACTGGACGCCCGTTAACGCATTAGCGAATATGAAAGCTGCGTTAAGTGCAAACGATAATCGGGTTGATGCAGTCATTGCCGCGAATGATGCGACAGCGGGGGGCGTCATTCAGGCACTTACGGCGCAAGGACTCGCAGGTAAGATTCCAGTTGCTGGGCAAGATGCGGAGCTTGCGGCGGCGCAACGAATCGTCGAAGGTACGCAGACGATGACCGTATACAAGCCGATTAAGGCACTCGCCGAGAAAGCGGCTGAGCTTGCGGTCAAGCTGGCTAAGGGAGAGAACGCTGGCACAGACAGAAAAGTGAACAATGGGAAAATCGAAGTGCCATCGGTGCTCCTCTTACCGATCGCCGTCGATAAGTTCAATATCGACGAGACAATAATCGCGGATGGCTTCCATTCGAGGGAAGACGTGTATAAGAACGTGGAGAAATAGAAGGACTAAAATAAGAGACTGTCGTAGAAGGTCGATTCAGACTTTATACGACAGTCTTTTGTGCGCTTAACGGCCTTATAGCGTATCCGCCAACGACGAGAGAAGAGCTCGAAGACGAACCGGGATTTCCTCTCTCAGTTGCCCCCATGAGACGAAAATTTCCGGGTCCCACTCAAGCCGCTCGTATTCGAAGGAAGGCTTAAAGCAGTATTGCTTCAAACAGAGTTCGGAAAGCCTATCGTCGTCTTCTCCGGTTTTAATTTCCCCTCGGAACATCTCAGGCTCTAGGAGGCCGTCCTTGCCGGCTTCTTCCATACAGCAAGATTCCACGTTGGGTAGCAGATGGAATAGCTCAGCTATAGGCGACATCGCATGTTTCCCAGGCTGGGAGAATAGCTTGACGCGCCCCTCATTGGTTACATTGCTTCGATCCCGGAGCAGCCCGACGAGATAGTGTCCATGATAGCTACACTCGCAATGGACAACCTCTCCCTCATGTCCAATGTACACCCATACATGCTCAAGCTCGTACAGATGCTGAATGTCGTAATCCCAATAGATCGCGTATTCGATGGCCATAGCGACGCGATCAGGATCGATTTTAATGGTACGGTCGAACGAGAGGGAAGATGCCGTTTCTTCAAACACGGTGATCCCAACGCGAATCGGCTTGAACGGCTCTCTTACGTCAAAGTAGAGATCGGGAGCGTAGCGGAAAGCGGCTTCCAAATGCGGGCTTGAGGCGGGTTGTTGCATCGTCAAACTCCTCCTAAATAAATAATGATTGCTTTTCATTCGATTATATAGTAAAAATTAATTAAGCGCTTCACTTATTAATATATAATACTTTTTAGTAAAATGAAAGCGTTGTACATTTAAGCGCTTAATGTTTAACAAGGAGGACCTCATGAATACGATCCGGTTAACAATGGCGCAAGCTTTAGTAAAGTTTCTGGACAATCAATATGTATCTGTAGAAGGTATAGAGACGAAATTCGTCGCTGGGGTGATGGGCATCTTCGGCCATGGCAATGTGACTGGCATCGGCGAGGCGCTTGAGAGAAGCCCCGGCGGTCTGACTTTCGTGCAAGGCAAGAACGAGCAAGGGATGACCCATGCGGCCATCGCTTTCGCAAAGCAGAAGCGTCGAACGCAAATTTACGCTTGTACGTCGTCGATCGGCCCGGGAGCGTTGAATATGGTGACCGCGGCTGGAACGGCGACGGTCAATCGCATTCCGCTGCTGCTGCTTCCCGGAGATAACTTCGCCTCAAGGCAGCCGGACCCGGTGCTACAACAGCTCGAGGCGGGTCACGATTATACGATTGCGGCTACGGATTGTTTTAAGCCGGTGAGCAAGTATTGGGATCGAATCGTCAGACCGGAACAGCTTATGAGTGCGGCGCTGAATGCGATGCGGGTGCTGACGGACTCGGCAGAGACGGGAGCGGTAACGCTTGCCCTCCCTCAGGACGTACAGGCGGAAGCCTACGATTACCCTTTAGACTTCTTTAAGAAGCGAGTGTTCGTCCTTGAACGACAATTGCCTTCGGCCGAAGCGTTGGGTAGAGCGGTCGAAGCCGCGAAAGCGAAGCGCAGACCGCTGATCATTGCCGGGGGAGGCGTTCAGTATTCCGGAGCGAATGCGGAGCTGGCGGCTTTCGCCGAGAAGCTTGGTGTTCCGGTTGCCGAGACGCAAGCCGGCAAAGGGGCGATGCGCTGGGATCATCCTCTTAATGTAGGAGGCATCGGGGTGACCGGCGGTCTCGCCGCGAACCGATTAGCCAAGGAAGCGGATTTGATCATCGGTATCGGCACTCGGTACTCCGATTTCACGACGGCTTCCAAGTCCGCTTTCCTCCAAGAGGGCGCACTATTCATTAATATTAACGTCAACAGGGCGGATGCCGGCAAGCTTGAGGGGATTTCTCTTTGCGGCGATGCACGCGAGACGATTCGATTGTTGGGCGAGAAGCTAGAACAAGCTGGATATACGACGGCCTATGGCGACGGAGAGATTGCGAAGCTGAAGGCTGAGTGGGATCAAGAGGTTGATCGGCTTTACGCGCTTGAACGTGAAGACGGATTGGCACAGACGCGCGCGCTCGGCATTATCAACGAGACAATCGGAGAAGAGGCAGTCATCGTTTGCGCCGCCGGAAGCCTTCCGGGCGATCTCCAACGGTTATGGCGAGTTGGACAGCCTAGAGGCTATCATCTCGAATACGGCTTTTCCTGCATGGGCTACGAGGTCAGCGGCGCGTTTGGCGTTGCGCTCGCGGAACCGCGGCGCGATGTGTATGCGTTTGCGGGCGACGGTAGCTACTTAATGCTTCATTCCGAGCTCATCACGAGCTTGCAGGAAAGAAGGAAGATGACGGTGCTGCTGTTCGATAACCACGGCTTCCAGTGCATTCACAACTTGCAGCGAGGGAACGGTAGCGACGGCTTCGGCAACGAATTCCGCTATCGCGAATCGGACACGGGTCGCTATACCGGAGTTCCGTTGCAGATTGATTTCGCCGCTCATGCCCGTAGCCTAGGGGCTGCTTCCTATAAGGCGGGTACCGCTGAGGAACTGCGAGAAGCACTGCGTCTGGCGAAAAACGAGAAACGGACAACATTGATTGAGATATCCGTACTACCGGGAACGAATACGGACGGTTATGAGTCGTGGTGGAACGTCGGCGTGCCAGCTGTGTCGACGAGCGACAAAGTGACGCTGGCGCATGAACAGATGAACGAACGCATTCAACAAGCGAAAGCTTACTAAATATATGGCTTGGGAGGAAGACACGATGGCTTTGTTTCCTTTTCGCCTAGGCGTCCATCCGATCAATTGGGTCGGAGAAGATGTGAAGGAGCATGGGGACGACACGACGTACGAACGAATTATGGACGATATTCAGTCGCTCGGACTGACAGGAACCGAGATGGGGAGGAAGTTTCCAGCTGACATCGTCTTGTTGAAGCGGGAGCTGGCGAAGCGCAACATTCAGCTCGTCTCCCAATGGAAATCCGTATTGTTCTCCGATCCAACTTACCGAGAGCAAGAGCTGGAAGCTTTCAGGCAGCATGCGAGGTTTCTGCAGGAAATGGGCAGCAAGGTAATCAGCACATGCGAGGTAGGCGGTTCGTTGCACTTTGATCCGCGTCGTACGCCGCTCGAACGGGAAATCATTCCACTGGATGAAGAGGGCTGGACCTCTCTGGTCGAAGGGCTGAATGCGGCCGGATGCATCGCTAAGGAATACGGATTGAAGCTCACCTATCATCATCATGGCGGTACAGTCGTCGAGAGTCCGGCGGAGATCGACAAGCTGATGGAGCTGACCGATCCGGAAGTGGTGTACCTGCTGTTCGACACGGGACATGCGCTGTATGGCGGAGCCGATCCGTTAACGTTGCTTCGGAAGCATTACGATCGTATCGCCTACGTTCACCTTAAGGACGTAAGGGAAGCGAAGCTGGAGCAAGCGAAAGCCGAAGGATCGGATTTCGTGACTTGTATCCGGAATGGTGTGTTCACCGTTCCTGGAGACGGCCACATCGATTTTCGGCCTATCGTGCAGGAACTCATCGACCGAGGGTATAACGGCTGGGCGCTGCTCGAAGGCGAGCAAGATCCGGCAGAGCATCCGGCACGAGATTATGCGGCCCGGGCGCTTGACTACTTAAGTTCGTTGCTCCCGGAGCAAGAAGGAGAACGCGCATGACTGTATCTACGTCCTCGAAAGCATCGATATTCCCGACCGGGAGAAAGTTCGATTTTACTGCGATCGGAAGATTGTGCATCGACTTGAATGCAAACGAGATCAATCGTCCGATGGAACAGACGACAACGTTCACGAAGTATGTCGGCGGCTCGCCCGCGAACATCGCGATCGGCATGAGCCGGCTCGGTCGAAGCATCGCCTTCATCGGCAAAATCGCCGACGATCAGATGGGACGTTTCATCCGCGATTATTTGCACAGCAACGGCATCGACGACGGCAACGTTGTGACAGATCGGACGGGGGCGGTTACTGGGCTTGCGTTCACGGAGATTAAGAGTCCTTCCGAGTGCAGCATTCTGATGTACCGGGATAACGTCGCCGATCTGAAGCTCAGTCCGCTAGAAGTGAAAGAGGAACTGATCGCCGCGAGTCAAGCACTGCTGATCTCAGGCACGGCGCTTGCGGCGAGCCCTTCGCGGGAAGCGGTGTTCGTCGCGCTGGACTACGCCCGCAAGCATGGCACGACGGTTATTTTCGACATCGACTATCGGCCGTACACGTGGGTATCATCCGAAGAGACGGCGATCTACTACAATCTGGCCGCGGAGAAAAGCAATATTATAATCGGTACGAGAGAAGAATTCGATGCCATGGAGAAATTTGAGCAGAATCCGGAGCGAAGCGATCGGTACACAGCCTCCAAGTGGTTCAGCCATGCAGCGAAGCTCGTTATTATCAAGCATGGCAAAGAAGGCTCGATCGCTTACACGGAAGACGGACAGGAGCATCGGGCTAAGTCGTACCCTGCTAAAGTCGTTAAAACTTTCGGAGCGGGCGATTCTTATGCCGCAGGATTCATCCACGGCCTGATGTCCGGCTGGTCGGTAGTGAAGAGCATGGCGTTCGGCAGCGCAGCCGCTAGCATAGTCATCTCCAGTCATAGCTGCTCGGATGCAATGCCTACAGCAGATCAAGTGGAACATTACATGGAGCGCTGCGAGCGAGGAGAAATTACGGCTAACTGAAATCTGGCATCAAGTCTCATAGGAAACGGAGTGGACATACGCAATGACCGCAACGCTTAAAAATTGGATCGGCGGAGAATGGGTCGCTTCTTCGACCGAATTTACAGAGAACGTGTACAATCCTGCAACGGAAGAAGTATTGGCCCAAATTCCGCTGTCTACGCAGGAGGACGTCGATAGGGCGGTTGCCGTGGCAAGCCAAGCTTTCGCTTCTTGGAGTAAGACGCCCGTTCCGCGCCGCGCTCGAGTGCTATTCAAATATCAGCAACTGCTCGTAGATCACTGGGAGGAACTTGCCCGACTCATTACGCTGGAGAACGGTAAAAGCCTCGGGGAAGCGCACGGGGAAGTGCTGCGCGGCATTGAATGCGTCGAGTTCGCCGCAGGTGCTCCGACGCTGATGATGGGCAAGCAACTACCGGATATCGCTTCGAATCTGGAATCCGGCATGTATCGTTATCCCCTTGGCGTTGTCGGAGGGATTACGCCTTTTAACTTCCCGATGATGGTGCCGTGCTGGATGTTTCCGCTGGCAATCGCATGCGGTAATGCGTTTGTGCTTAAGCCTTCCGAGCGGACACCCTTGCTTGCGAATAGGTTAGCGGAGTTGTTCCATGAAGCGGGCTTGCCAGCAGGGGTACTGAATATCGTGCATGGTGCGCATGACGTCGTGAACGGTATTCTGAAGCACCCGGATGTTAAGGCGATTTCCTTCGTCGGCTCTCAGCCGGTTGCGGAATACGTGTATACGACGGGAGCGGCGCACGGCAAACGCGTTCAAGCGTTGGCGGGGGCCAAAAACCACTCCATCGTTATGCCCGACGCGGACCTGGATCTCACGGTCAAGGAAATTGTAAACGCAGCATTCGGCTCCGCAGGCGAGCGCTGTATGGCTTGCGCCGTCGTAGTCGCCGTCGGGGATGTAGGCGATGAGCTTGTCGCACGGTTATCCGCCGCTGCAGATCGAATCGCCATTGGTAACGGATTGGAGGAAGGAACGTTTCTTGGACCTGTCATCCGGGAGTCGCATAAGGATAGAACGGTTCGCTACATTGAGAGCGGCGTTGCCGAGGGTGGCGTTCTCGTGAGAGACGGGCGCCAAGACGCTGCCGCGTTGGGAGAGGGCTATTTCCTCGGCCCAACGATCTTCGACCGGGTGGAAAGCCGAATGGCAATCGGGAAAGACGAAATATTCGCACCAGTGCTTTCCGTGATGAGAGTCGATACGTTGGAAGAAGCTATCGTCGTAACGAACCGCTCGGAATTCGCCAACGGCGCCTGCCTGTTCACCGCTAGCGGTGCTAGCATGAGGCAATTCCGTGAGACGATCGACGCGGGCATGTTGGGGATTAATCTAGGCGTACCCGCACCAATGGCGTTTTTCCCTTTCTCCGGGTATAAGAAATCATTTTACGGAGATTTGCATGCGAACGGCACGGACGGCGTTGAGTTCTATACCCGCAAAAAAATGGTAACCGCTCGTTGGTAATGACAAAGAAGAAGCATTTGCAGAAGTAGAATCAGGCTGGAGGAACGACATGAATAAAGTGAGGATCGGCATAATCGGCGCGGGGAGAATTGGGAAAATCCATGCCGACAATTTGAGAAGACATCCGCAGGCGGAAATCGTCGCGATCGGCGATCTATTCGCGGACGATGAATTGGTCGATTGGGCGAATGCAAGAGGAATCCCGGTCGTGACCAACGACAGCGAGGACATCATCAACAATCCGGATATCGACGTGGTGTTCATCTGTTCGTCCACGGACAGTCACGTCCCTCTGATCAAGCAGGCGGCTCGGAAGGGCAAACATATTTTCTGCGAGAAACCGATCAGCATGGATATTCGGCAGACGGAAGAGGCGCTGGAGGAAGTCCGCCGCGCAGGCGTACAGCTGCAAGTCGGCTTTAACCGCAGATTTGATCATAACTTTAGAAGAGTGCGCGGGCATGTGGAAGCGGGAGCGATCGGCGAGGTGCAATTGATCAAGATTACATCGAGAGATCCGATCCCGCCGCCCGAAGACTACATCGAAGTGTCCGGGGGCATCTTCATGGATATGATGATCCACGACTTTGATATGGCCCGTTATTTGTCCGGAAGTGAGGTCGAGGAGGTATTCGCGCAAGGAGGCGTTCTTGTCGATCCGGCGTTCGCGAGATACGACGACATCGATACGGCGATTGTGACTCTGCGTTTCACGAACGGAGCGTTCGGTGTCATCGACTGCAGCCGCAAGGCGGTATACGGCTATGATCAGCGCGCCGAGGCGTTTGGCTCCAAAGGGGTGGCGACGGCAGACAACGATTATCCGAATACAGCAGTACTCAGCACCGAAGATGGTATCTGGAGGGATAAGCCGCCTCACTTCTTCTTAGAAAGATATAACGCGGCTTACGTTCTTGAGACCGAACAATTCATCGATTGCGTGTTGAACGGAAGTGCCGTTCCAGTCAGTGGAGAAGACGGGTGGCAGGCGGAGAAAATCGCCTGGGCTGCCAAGCGTTCGTTGCACGAGCGTCGGGTCGTCAAGCTGACGGAACTGGATGATCGGAATGAAGATGAGCTTGCTGAACGTCAGACTGAAGGGAGGTGAGACTGTGCCACGATTAATCGTAAGTCCAGAGAAGGAGTCGTCCGGAGAGCTTCCCGTGCTGTCGGTGACGCCGGAATCGGCGGGTTGGTCTTATGTCGGGTTCGCGATTCACCGGATGAAGCCCGGCGAGAAGCTAAATCGGATTACCGGGGATCGCGAGTTCTGCCTCGTTCTTCTCGGAGGTAAAGCAAACGTCTCGACAACTCGGAATACATGGGAAGCGATTGGGCAAAGAATGAGCGTTTTTGAGCAAATTCCGCCCTACTCCGTCTACGTTCCGAATGAGGATCGATTCGAGGTTGAGGCTTTGACCGAGGTTGAATTGGCGATAGCCGAAGCTCCTGGTCGTGGCAATTATCCCGCACGCCTGATCGAACCGGCCGACGTTGGTGTCGAGGTGAGAGGGCAGGGGAGTACCCAGCGATTCATCCATCATATTTTACCGGAGGAGCAACCTGCGGACAGCTTGCTCGTCGTCGAGGTGTTTACCCCGGCCGGTCATTGGTCCAGCTATCCTCCGCACAAGCACGACAGGGACGTGCTGCCAGAAGAGTCGCTACTGGAAGAAACGTATTATTACCGCATATCCCCAGAGCAAGGCTTTGCCATTCAGCGGGTGTATACGGACGATGGCTCGCTCGACGAGACGCTTGCGGTCAAAGACGGCGAAACGGTGCTTGTGCCGAAAGGCTATCATCCCGTGTCGGCTCCACCTGGCTACGAAGTCTATTATTTAAACGTCATGGCGGGTCCGAGCCGCGTCTGGAAAATTCGGAACGATCCAGATCACGAGTGGCTCGCAAGCCCCGGAAACATAGCTAAAGATTGATATTGCAAAGGGATTCGAATAATCGGATAATAGCCCAATAGAGGACGCCAGAGTTTTACTCCCGTCTAACCGATTATGAATGAGGTTGCATATGAAAGCGACGACAATATACGACGTGGCCAAGGAAGCGGGAGTGTCCATCGCGACCGTCTCCAATGTCATCAATGACAAAGGCAACGTCGGAAAGAAGAAGCGGGAAGAAATTTTTAAGGTCATGGAGCGCTTGCAGTATAAGCCCAGCGTGATCGCCTCCGCCTTAATGGGGAAGAAGACTTACACGCTCGGCCTACTTATACCGGATGTATCCAACCCGTTTTTCTCGGAGATAGCCCGTTCGGTTGAAGATTTGGCTCATTCCGAAGGGTACAGCGTCATCGTGTGCAGCACGGATAACAAGGACGAACGCGTCGAGAAATATATTCACCTGCTGGAGCAGAAAAGCGTAGACGGCATCCTGATCGGTACGGGTGTCGATAACGCAGACATTCTGACGCAATTGTCGGAGAAATCGGTTCCAATCGTCATGATCGCCCGCGAAACCTCTGAGATTTCCGTTCACAGCGTGCTGACGGACGACTTCAAGGGCGGCTCTCTCGCCGCGGGTCATATGCTGCAGCACGGTCACGAGAGAATGGCGATCTTGTCCGAGAACGCCAATGTCAGCAGCAGCGTCGAACGGGTGAGAGGATTCAGGTTTGCGCTGTTCGAAGCAGGAAAGACGATAAGCGACGATCAAATCCTTCCTTGCCATTCGGGCATTAAGGATGGGAAGATAGCGGCATCGCTGTTGCTGCAATCGGACAGTCGGCCGACAGCCATCTTCTGCTGTAACGACATTCTTGCCATCGGGGCGCTGCAGGCTGCTAAGGAAAACGGGGTAAGGGTGCCCGAACAATTATCGATTATCGGCTTCGATAATACACTATTGTCGACCGTGGTCAGTCCGGCATTGACGACGATCTCGCAACCGATGGATGAGATGGTAAAGCTGGCATTTGGTTTACTTATCGCAACCCCCGAAGGCGGCGGAGACGAGATCAAGCAAAGAATCGTCATGCAACCCGAGCTGGTCGTTCGCGAATCGACAGGTCCATCGCCGAAGGAATAAGCATTCGCTTTACATGTCGTGGAGGAGGGCGTTCAGCCCGAACTTCCCACAGCTGATTTGCAAGCATTACCCAACAACATGAGAAGCTCGCCTAAGATTCGATGAATGAATGCGTTTGGGTACGATACAAACGCTAACTCCCCTCTCAACGCAGATTGATGCGAAGAGACGGGGCAATCGGATCCCTTTTTAGAAGATAATTTAAAGCGTTTACATCATCAGATAGCTTAACGTAAAGCTCAGAGTTTACGAAAATTGTTGTTTAATTTACATGTCGATTAAACCGGTTTAATAATTGGGGCTTATGCTGAACTAGTAGGTGTCGGACGTCCTAAATACGAATAAATTAAACCGGTTTAATACATGAAATAACTAAGGGAGGTGAGGCCGGAGCGAATGCGTAATTGTGATGTATTGCGAAAGAAGAAGGGCAAGGCGCTAAAACATTCATGGAGGGGTTAATATGAAAAAAACCAGAATTTTCTTGGCACTTCTTGTAACAATGGCAGTCATCATCGCGGGCTGCGACAGCAATAATGCTGCGAAACCAAGCACATCCAAAGCTCCGGAACCTACAAAAGTCGCTCAGGAAACGGCTGTGGCTACCAGCTCGGGAACGGCTTCCAAGGAAGCGCCGATATTGGCGTCGCTCGTATCCGAAGGCAAGCTGCCTGCATTGGATCAACGTCTGCCTACAGCATCCGACGTCATGGTCGAAAATGTCGTTGACGAAATCGGTCAATACGGTGGCGACTTGAACATGGCATGGAACGGTCCTTCCGACAAATGGGGCGTCGGAATGATGAACGAAGAAGCACTCTTCCGTTTCAATAAAGAAGGTAACGCGGTTGAACCGAACGTGGCCAAAGGCTACGAAGTCAACGCGGATTCGACGGTATTCACGATCCATCTACGCGAAGGCATGAAATGGTCCGACGGCGTGCCGTTTACGGCCGACGACGTTCTGTTCTACTGGGAGCACATGCTGACGAAAGAAACGTTCGGTAAGAAGATCTATGATGCATACTACTCGGTCGATCCGGTTACGGGCGACAAAGCGTTGGCAGAAGTGAAAAAAGTCGACGACCATACATTCACGGTGACGCACAAGTATCCAAGTGTTCAGTTCCTTGAGCGCGTTGCCATCGACAACAAGTGGTTCTTCGCTCCAGCGCATTTCCACAAGACGATCTTGCCTGAATTTGTTGGCGATGCGAAGACGCTTGAGATTACGAAGCAATGGGGCTACGAGGATCCGAAGCAATTCTTGGTCGAGACAGGCTACTACTTCTGGTTGCATCCGCAAATCCCGACACTTGCCGCTTGGGTAGCGAAAACCGATCCAAACAGCGACCAATTTATTATGGAGCGTAACCCGTACTACTGGAAGACGGACTCCGAAGGCAATCAACTTCCCTACTTGGATCGCATTGTGGAGAACAAAATCCAAGATCCAAGCCAATCGTTGCTTGGTACGCTGTCGGGTGAATTTAACTTCGCTACGATGGATACGACGAATTTCACCGTTCTAAAAGAGAATGAGAAAAGAGCCGACTACCGCGTTATTCCTTGGACGCAACCAACTTGGTCCAGCGCGGGCATTCAATTGAACCAAACGACGAAAGATCCGAACCTGAACAAGCTGTTCCAAGATATTCGTTTCAGAGAAGCAATCTCTATCGGAGTTAACCGTCAAGAGGTTTCAGACATCGTAACGAATGGACTGGCAGAGCCGATCCAAGCTTCCGTTCCGGAAGGCGTTATCGGCTATCAAGAAGGCTGGGCGCAGCATTGGGCGGAGTTCGATACGGAAAAAGCCAACAAGCTGCTTGATGAAATCGGGTTGACGAAGCGCGATAAAAACAACTTCCGCATGTTCGCTAATGGTGCTGATCTGACGCTGACTGTATACGAATCGGATCCGAACAAGAGCACATTCCTTGAATTACTCAGGAAATATTTTGAGGATATGGGTCTGAAAATGAATGTGAAAATGGTAGAGGGTGGCGCACTCTTCGACTTGAAGTATGCGAACGAAGTGCCTATTCATACCGAGGTCATCTCGGTTGCGAACGTAGCATTCCGTCCGGATACACTAGTACCGCTTCGGATTATTACACCTTGGTTCGGTCACTACGGTCTGTACACCCAATCGGGAGGCAAGGAAGGCGTGAAGCCGGAAGGCGATGTCGCCGAAATTCTCGCAATCTGGGATAAGATCAAAGCAAGCAAGAGTAAAGATGAGATCAATCAGCTTGCGAACGAAATCTACAAGCTTCATATGAAAAACCAATGGGTGATCGGTTACGCTGGCCCGACGCCGATGCTGCTCGTCGCGTCGAACAAACTGCACAATGTTCCATCCGGCCTCGTATGGGCTGATGAATACCGCACGGTAGGTCATGCTCATCCGTCCCAATTTTTCCTCAAGTAAGACAATCAGTCTGGTATTAAGGGCGGTAATGGGGAGATCGTGTTCCCCATTGCCGAGTTCCCGAATGAGGTTTTCAACAGCAATGGAGAGGATTGGGGAAGGATGCTCCAATATTCGATTAAACGAATTCTGATGGCGATACCCGTTGTCATGTTCATTTCTTTCATCGTGTTCTATATCATTCAGCTTCCGCCGGGAGATTACGTTTCTAGCTATTCGGCGCAGATGATGGCGGCGGGAGATGTCATGACGCAGGCCGATATGGACCAGATGCGTTCAAACCTGGGATTGGACCGACCGGTATATGAGCAATACGCGATATGGATCAAGAAGATCGTTCTGCATGGAGATTTCGGCTATTCGTTTAACTATAACAAGCCGGTTATGGAAGTCGTAAAGCAATATATGGGGCTGACGCTTGTCGTCTCGTTTGTCACGATGGCATTCCAGTATCTCGTGGCAATCCCAATCGGTATATACACAGCGGTCAAGCAGTATTCTGCAGGAGATTATTTTTTCTCGGGGATTAGCTTCCTTGGCATGGCAACGCCTAACTTCTTGCTAGCGATTATTCTGATGTATCTTTCCTACACGTGGTTCGGAGATCCGCTCCTTGGATTGTTCTCTAACGAGTACGTCAACGCCGCCTGGTCGATGGCCAAAGCGGTCGATCTAATGAAGCACTTAGTCATACCAGTCATCGTCATCGGTTTGGCAAGCACCGCGGATCTCATTCGCGTTATGCGCGGTCAGATGCTGGACGAATTGAACAAGCCTAACGTCATCACAGCTAGAGCCAAAGGCTTGTCCGAAACGAAAATTCTGTTCAAATATCCGACACGCGCCGCATTGAATCCGATCGTCAGTACGTTTGGGTGGTCGTTGTCTTCGATTTTTACAGGCTCCACCATTACCGCTATCGTCTTGAATTTACCGATCCAAGGGCCTGTAATGTATAAAGCATTGCTCGGTCAAGACATGTATCTGGCAGGCTCGTGGCTGCTCTTCATGGCGCTGCTGACCGTGATCGGTACATTGATCTCCGATATTTTGCTCGCATGGCTCGATCCAAAAATCCGCACAGAGTTCAGGGGTAACTAACCGATGAAAACACTGCCCGTATTCAGGAGACACAAGACGGAGGCGCATAAGCCGCCCGCGGACAAGGACTTGAACTACAGCTCGCAATGGAGCCTTATTTTTATCAAGTTCAAGAAGCATAAGCTTGCGCGGATCAGTATGTATGTTCTCGGTTTTCTATACACGATCGCCTTGTTCGCGCAATTTATCGCGCCGTACAGCCTACAAAGCTATGATAGTAAATACGTTAACGCACCACCGATGACACTGCGATTCGTGGACGGCGACGGCAAGTTCCATATTCAGCCGTTCGTGTACGAGCTGAAGTCGGATCGCGACCCAGATACGATGCGTAAAATATTCGTCGCGAATAAGGAGAAGCGTTATTCGCTGCAATTGTTCGCCAAAGGCGAGAAATACAAATTCCTCGGATTGATCTCGACCGATCGGCATTTGTTCGGGGTCGAGCAGCCAGGGCGTCTATTCATGCTAGGGACAGACTCGATGGGTAGAGACATGTTCTCGCGCATCGTGCTCGGCAGCCAAATTTCGCTCAGCATTCCGCTCGTCGGCGTCGCGATCAGCTTCGTGCTCGGCATTTTTATCGGGGGCATCTCTGGTTATTTCGGGGGCTGGATCGACTCGCTCATCCAACGGATTATTGAAATCATTCGTTCGTTCCCGACGCTTCCGCTATGGATGGCGTTATCGGCAGCGATCCCGCCGCGAATACCGATCGTGACGATGTACTTGTATATCGTCATCATCTTCGCCTTCATCGGCTGGACAGATCTGGCGCGCGTCGTGCGGGGCAAGTTTATTTCGCTTAAAAACGAAGATTATGTCATCGCTGCGAAGATCGCAGGTGTCGGCAATACGAAGATTATTTTGAAGCATTTGCTTCCGGGCTTCCTTAGTTATTTGGTCGTCGCCACGACGCTCGCGATTCCACACATGATTATCGGCGAGACGGCGATGAGCTTCCTTGGCTTGGGCATTCGCTCACCGGCGACAAGCTGGGGCGTGCTGCTGCAGGAGGCGCAGAAGATTGAGAACGTCGCATTGTACCCGTGGAAGCTCATCCCGCTCGGCGTCGTAATTATGACGGTGTTGGCTTACAACTTTCTAGGCGACGGATTAAGGGATGCCGCGGACCCGTACAAGAAATAGTCCATTATACAGGAGACAAGCGAGGGGATAGTGTGACGACTCAAACGGCGCAAACGGCCAATAAAGGGCAGTCCCTGCTCTCCGTGCAGGACCTGAAAATCCGGATTCAGATGGATAAAGGAGTCATGCATGCGGTAGACGGGGTCGATTTCGAGATTAAGCGAGGCAAGACTCTCGGTTTGGTAGGGGAGTCGGGCTGCGGTAAAAGCTTGACGAGCCGGTCGATTATCGGCATCAATCCGAAAGAGTGCGAGACGACTGGCATCATTCAATACGATTCCGCGATGGACTCGTCGGAACCGCTAGATTTATTATCCCTGCACCCGAACAGCAAGCAGATCCGATCCATTCGCGGGCGTAAAATCGCGATGATCTTCCAGGAGCCGATGACCGCGTTCTCTCCGATGTATACGATCGGCAATCAGATCATGGAAGCGATCCGAATTCACCGGACGAAAAACAAGAAGGAAGCGAAGAAGATTGCGCTCGAAATGCTTAGCAAAGTAGGTATTTCCGATCAAGAGAAACGTTTTAATCAATATCCGCACGAATTTTCCGGGGGCATGCGCCAACGGGCGATGATCTCGATGGCGCTCTCGTGCAATCCAGAGCTGCTCATCGCCGATGAGCCGACTACCGCGCTGGACGTAACCATTCAGGCGCAGGTGTTGGAGCTTATGAAATCGCTGCAGCAAGAATTCGGAATGGCCATTCTTCTCGTGACGCACGATCTCGGCATCATTGCGCAGATGTGTGACGAGGTCGCCGTCATGTATTTGGGAAAGATTGTCGAGCAGGCGCCGGTAAGGGAGCTGTTCAGTAATCCGAAGCATCCGTATACGAAGGGCTTGATGAAGTCGATGCCGCGTCTTGGCGGTGGCAAGGGCCAGCGACTGGATTCGATCGAGGGCTCCGTACCGATGCCGATAGACATGCCACCGATGTGTGGCTTCTACGATCGCTGCAAGGATCGAATCGAAGGCGTGTGCAATGCGCGAGCAGTCCGCAAAACACAGATTTCCGAACAGCATTCAGTGAAATGTTTCTTGTATTCGGATGAGCGTGGAGGAGAGCCGCAATGACGAAACCGATTCTCGACGTCGTAAGCTTAAATAAAGATTTCCAAGTCAAGTCCAAGAAAGCCTTATTTGCCAAGCCGAACCATGTGCGTGTGCTGGACGATATCTCCTTTGAATTGTACGAGGGTGAGACGCTTAGCATCGTCGGTGAGTCGGGCTGCGGCAAGACAACGCTAGGCAGATGTATCGTTAAAGGAGTTAGCGCTTCTTCTGGCGAAGTGAACTATTACACAGACCAGGATGAGAGGGTTAACTTCCTGAAGCTGAAGGGCAAGGAAGCGAAGCGATTGAGACGGGATATCCAGATGATTTTCCAGGATCCATACTCTTCGCTTAGTCCTAGAATGAGCGTGTTCGACATCATCTCGGAGCCCCTTGTTGCTAACTTCAAGCTGAAGCGATCGGAAGTCGAAGCTAAAGTGACGGAAATCGCCGAGAAGACGGGGCTGAATGCCAGCTACTTGATGCGTTACCCCCATGCGTTCTCCGGCGGACAGAGGCAGCGCATCGCCATCGCTCGGGCGCTGATTACGCAGCCACGGTTAATCGTATGCGATGAAGCGGTATCGGCACTAGACGTGTCGATTCAAGCGCAGATCATTAACCTGCTGAAGGACTTGCAGGAGCAATTCAAGATTACGTATATTTTCATTTCACATGATCTGTCGATCGTTCAGAACATCTCAGATCGCGTCGCGGTCATGCACTTGGGTAGAATCGTCGAACTGGCTACGACGGAATCGCTTTTCGGCGACCCTAAGCACCCCTATACGGAAGCGTTAATGTCGGCCGTTCCTCAGCCCGATCCGGAAGCTCAGAAGAGCCGGATCATTCTCGAAGGAGAGGTGCCGAATCCGGCAAATCCCCCGAGCGGCTGCCACTTCCATCCGCGCTGCGCCTATCGCACCGAGAAATGCTCGCAGCAAGCGCCGGAGCTTCGCGAAGTCGGCGAAAACCACTTCGTCGCTTGCCATTACGCAGAACAACTAAACTTGAGAGGTGTACAACATGATTGAGCAAGCGCCGAGCAACCCTAATCCGAGAAAACTAATTATCTTCCTCGACTGCGGGGACACGATCATCGACGAGGGCACGGAAATTCGAAACGAGGAAGGAACTGTTATTAGCGGCAATGTCATTCCCGGTGCAGATATTATGGTGAAGACGCTAGCGGAGCGCGGGTTTCGGTTGGCCATCGTCGCCGATGGGGGTGCTCAATCCTTCAAAAACCTGCTTGTTCAGAATGGCTTATACGAATGCTTCGAGACGCTAATTTATTCTGAGAATATTCGGGCGACGAAGCCGAGTCCGCGTATGTTTAAGGCCGCGCTCGGCGCAATGGAGCTGAGCGAAGACGATTGTTCGCGTATTCTTATGGTCGGAAACAACTTAGGCCGGGATATGAAGGGTGCCAACAATCTCGGAATGATGAGCGCATTTCTAAGCTGGACGACAAGATATCCGAAGACGCCGGCGGACGAGACGGAACAGCCGACCTATACGATTGCCAATCCGATCGAGCTAATCGATCTAGCGGAAACGCTGGATCAACGAATCACTATGCAAATGTCCTGATATCGTTCGGAGAGAAGGCAGGTGGGGAAATGGCTAAAATCGATGACGTTGCGCGGCTTGCGGGCGTATCCAAGGGAACGGTATCGAACGTCTTCAGCCAGAAGCGCCCAACAAGTAAGAAGGTAACGGAGAAAGTGTTAACGGTATCCAGACAATTGAACTACGTGCCGAATCATATCGCACGAAGCCTTGTGACGAAAAAAACGATGGCGATCGGACTTACGATCCCGCATGGAAATTTTTTCTTAAGCGTGTTTCATACTCAGTTTATTAACGGAGTTATTCTGGAGGCTTCCACCTATGGGTATCGAGTGCTTCTGGACACGATCTCCGCGGACGAGATCAAGACGCCTTCGCTGGCAAGCTATCCGATCGATGGGGCAATCGTGCTCGGTCCGACGGAAGAGGATATGCGAATCACTCTGTTGCACCAGAGCCGAATTCCCTTCGTCACCGTAGGGAAAATCATTCATTCCAACGTATTGGACGCGCCAACGGTCAACAATGACAATCAGCGGATTATATCCGATATATGCAATTATTTGATCGGACTAGGACATCGCGATATCTTGTTCTTGAACGCAAGGCAGCGGACGACCGTCTCCATGGAGAGATCGGAAGCGTTCGCGCAGGCGCTTGGCGAGCTGGGAATCGAGCTTCGGCCGGACATGATGCGTTATAAACCAGATATTCACTCAGATGAGTATTTGACGTACGGGTACGACGAGACGATCGAAGCCTTAAGCATCCGCGGTAACAAAGTGACGGCGATCATCGCGGACGATGATCGGACCGCCTTCAGCGCGATGAACGCGCTCAAGGACTTGGGGCGGAGCATTCCTGAAGATATTTCTTTGTTCGTCATCTGCGGCGACCTGTCGATAATGAATCAGGCTTCTCCGGCTCTCACGGGCATGGATTTGCAGCCTTCAGAACTGGGGGCACAAGCGGTAAAGCTGCTTATGCACAAAACAGGCGTGCTCCAAGGCCATTCAAGCGAGCATTGGATTGTCGACAGCCGCATCGTCGAACGCAGCTCTTGCACCTTTGCAAGAGGAGGCGGGAGAAATGGCTGATTCAGCGAAGTACGTATCGTCTCATCTGGGTGAATACGAGATTTACTTTCGCATCGTGGTGAGCGCATTGCTCGGTCTTCTGATCGGCTTCGATCGGACGCATAAGCATAAGCCGGCGGGTGTTAAGACGTATACTTTCGTGACGGTCGCATCCGCGCTCATAACGATTATATCCATCGAAAGCGTGGATACTTACAGCCACCTGCACGATCGGACGATGATGGACCCGATGCGGCTGACGGCACAAATCGTTAGCGGACTCGGATTCCTAGGTGCCGGACTTATTATGAAAACTGGGTTCGAAGTGAAAGGCTTGACGTCGGCGGCCATGATCCTGTTCGCTGGCGGCGTCGGAATAGGCGTCGGTGCCGGGTTCTACGATATTGTCATCTTCACGATGGGAATTACGTTTATTTTCATTCGAGTAGGAGGATGGATCGAGAAGCGGGAGCATGTACGGTTGGAGAAACGAGTCTCATCTAAAACAAGAACGACTCAATAGTCGGAAGGCGTTGGATGAAAGAAGTAGCCCCAGCCCGATGAGAGGCACGGGGCTTTTTCATTTCTCCTCGTTCGTATAAGAAGAAGTGAAACGCTTTATTAATTGACATCGATGAGGAGAACGCATAGAACATGAACCGGACCAAACGTGAATGGAAGCTGTGGTATCGTCAACCGGCTGTCGAATGGGAGGAAGCGCTCCCGATCGGCAACGGGCGAATAGGAGGTATGGTATTCGGAGGAATCGACGTTGAACGTATCGCGCTCAATGAGGATACACTGTGGGCGGGATTTCCCCGGGACACCGTTAATTATGAAGCGCGCCGATATTTGTCTAAGGCAAGGGAGTTGGTGTTTGCCGGCCGCAGCAAGGAAGCGCAGCAGATCGTGGAGGACAGAATGCTCGGTCCCAATTGCGAGCCGTATTTGCCTTTCGGCGATTTGATGATTACGAATGCGGGCGATCAACAGGAACGGACAGCCTCCTATCAGAGGGAGCTGGAGCTGACCGAGGGATTGGCTGGTGTTTTCTATCGTTCGGATGAACGGACTGCTGTGAGAGGACAATACTTCGCCAGTGTGCCCGATCAGGTGCTCGTCGTTCGCTATGAAGCGCAAGGAGAAGGAAGCTTGAACGTGGATGTGACGCTGACATCGCCGTTGCGATACGAAACGCAGGCGGAGAACGATGCTGTCCTTATCATGCGGGGAAGAGCGCCAAGCCATATCATTCAATCCGATGACGGCGATCATCCGGAGCCCGTTCTTTATGAGTCAGGGCTAGGCACGCCGTTCGAGGCGCGACTGCTCGTTGAGACGGACGGGCAGACGGTTGCCGTTGGAGAGGGAAGCATAGGAATTCGTTATGCTAAGGCGTATACGTTATATATCGCTTTGGAGACGGGGTACGTCGATTATCGGACGATGCCGACGACCGAAGGGCTCGAGCAACGCAATAGACAGCGCGTGGAGAAGGCTGCGGAGCTAGGCTTCGAGAAGCTGTTGAAGCGGCACAGGGATGACCACCGGTCGTTGTTCGATCGCGTCGATCTGAGGCTGGCCGCGGACAACGACAATGGTGCCGCGAAGAACGATCAACCTACGGACGAGCGTCTCGCCGCTTACCGGGAGGGAGGAACGGACGTCGATCTAGAAGCGCTATATTTCCAATATGGACGTTATTTACTGATGGCTTGCTCCCGTCCTGGCACGCAGGCGGCGAACTTGCAAGGCATCTGGAATCCGCTTGTTCAACCCCCTTGGAATAGTGATTACACGGTCAATATCAACACCGAGATGAATTATTGGTTGGCGGAAGTTGGCAATCTGAGCGAATGCCACGAGCCTCTATTCGATCTTCTGGACGACTTGTCAGAGACGGGGAGCCGAGCTGCACGGATATTGTACGGCTGCCGGGGCTGGACGGTGCACCATAACGTCGACGTCTGGCGCATGGCGACACCGACGAGCGGAAGTGCCGGATGGGCGTTCTGGCCGATGGGCGGCGCTTGGATGGCGCGACATCTGTGGGATCGTTTCCTGTTCAACGGTGACCGACGGTTTCTTGGCGAACGGGCATATCCTTTAATGAAAGGAGCAGCTCTGTTCTGTCTCGATTGGCTTGTGGAAGGGCCGAACGGACTTCTCGTCACGAATCCGTCGACCTCGCCGGAAAATACGTATATAACAGCCGAAGGCGAGCGCTGCAATATAACGGTTGCCTCGACGATGGATATTGCCATCATCCGCGAAGTTCTCACCTTCAGCGCGGAATCTGCCCGCCTGCTGGAAGTCGATCCTTCGCTCCGTGCGGAATGGGAAGCGGCGGCGAGTCGCCTTCCGGCTTACCGGATCGGACGTCACGGGGGCATTCAGGAATGGCTGGACGACCACGAGGAATGGGAGCCGGGACATCGTCACAGCTCGCATTTGTACGGGCTGCACCCGGGAACTGAAATTCACGAAGGAACGCCTGAGCTGCTGCAAGCGGCTGCCACGACGCTGGAGCGGAGACTCGCGAACGGTGGTGGGCATACGGGATGGAGCTGCGCGTGGCTCATTAACCAGTTCGCCAGATTAAAGGATGCAGAACAAGCCTATGACAATGTAAGAACGCTGCTGTCCAGATCAACATACCCGAACTTGTTCGACGCACATCCTCCATTCCAGATCGACGGCAATTTCGGCGGACCTGCGGGCATGGCGGAGCTGCTGCTGCAGAGTCATCTCGGCTATATCGAGCTGCTGCCTGCGTTGCCCGCAGCGTGGAGCGAAGGAGCGGTTGACGGACTAAAGGCTCGCGGAGGAGTAACCGTGAGCATGAAATGGGAGAAGGGCAAGCTGACGGAAGTGGAGTTAGAGGCCTCCATCGATGGAGAGATCCACCTGCGATACACTGGAGCCGAATGGAGCGTTGTGGACGAGCAAGCAATAGCTGTCGACTGCTCGGAAGGCAGCTTCTGGGTACAGGCGGGGAACAAATACAGACTCGTTCTCCCGCGTCCAAGCGACGCCATACTGGATTAGCGCAAAGAATTGCGATACTGCAAGCCTTCGGCGTCCACTAGGCGCCGAAGCGGCTTTATGGAGGCAGCAGATGGAAAACTTCACGATTGTCAGATTGACGGATTACGGAGCATCGCCCGATACCGGGAAGGACGCAACGATCCCGATGCGGCTTGCACTGGCAGAGGCCGCACGGACAGAAGGTCCCGTACTGCTTGATTGTCCGCAGGGAAGATACGATTTCTATCCTGCTGACGCGGCCAAAGTCCCTTATTACGTTTCCAATACTGCAAGCAAGGAAGAGAACGGGGACGTTACTAAGACGATCGGCGTTTATATGACGGGCCAGAAAAACCTTGTAATCGAAGGCAATGGCTCATCTTTCGTATACCATGGCAAGATGACGATGATGGTGCTTGACGGCTGCGAGCGAGTCGAGCTCCGCAATTTCAATGCCGATTATGCCTTTCCGACAATGGCGGAGATGACGGTCGAGCGCTCGGAGGAGGGTTGTATCGAGACCGTGGTTCATCCGGATACTCGGTACGCAGTGGAAGACGGAAAGCTGGATTGGATCGGCGAAGGGTGGAAGTTCCGGCAAGGGCCGATGCAAGTCTACGATCCGGTGACCGACATGACGCGCAGAGTCGACAATTGGGTCGCTTCAGCCAGCCAGGTGGAGCCGCTAGGCGAGCGTAGGCTTCGTTTTGTCGGGAAAGAAATCCCCTCGTTGCCGCCGGGAACAGTATTGCAAATGCGAGACGGGTTACGCGATCAAGTTGGTACGTTCGTCACCGGCAGCAGCGATGTCCGTTGGAGTAACGTCGGCATGTTCTATATGCACGGTCTAGGAATCATCTGCCAATACAGCACCGAACTTAGCTTTGACCGAATGAATCTTGCTCCCCAAGAGGGCAGTGGCAGAACAGCAGCAGCGTTCGCGGACTTCATTCATTTGTCTGGTTGCAGGGGCAAAATCTCTGTCACGAATAGCCGCTTCGTCGGCGGGCACGACGATCCTATCAACGTGCACGGCACGCATCTGATCGCGGTCGGCCAGCCTTCGGAGACTGAGCTGATCGTACGCTTCATGCACCCGCAGACTTACGGCTTCGCCGCCTTCCATCCGGAAGACGAGATTGAGTTCGTTCAACCCAACACGCTGGTCGGGTACGGGGTGGGCAAGATCGTGGCTGTCGAGCCGATCAACGTGTTCGATATTCGGTTGAAGTTAGAGAAGTCTGTACCTGCGAGCTTCCGGATCGGTGACGCGATCGAGAACGTGACTTGGACGCCGGAAGTCGAAATCCGGAACAACGACTTCTCCAGAATTCCGACGAGAGGCGTTCTCATAACGACACGCCGCAAAGTCATCATCGCGGACAATCGCTTTAAGCGAATGACGATGAGCGCGATTCTGATTGCGGACGACGCTTTAAGCTGGTATGAATCGGGCAGGGTTGCGGACGTTGTTATTCGAGGTAATGTGTTCACGGAATGCGGTGGTAACGAGCATCCGGTTATTCGGATCGAGCCGGAAAATTCGGCTGTTAGCACAGAGATGCCCGTTCACCGCAATATCCGCATTGAAGGGAATCGGTTTATCATGAATGAAGCGGCGGCGTTGCATGCGAAGAGCACGGAAGATCTCGTCTTCTCGGGCAACGAGCTTGTATTGTCCGATAGGATCAAGACGGAGCTGCCTACTGCTTCGCATATTCATCTGACAGCATGTAAGGACACGGAAATCACGGGCAACGAAGTGATCGGCGGAACACACCGGTTATCCGTACGTTTGGAGAGCATGAACAGGAAGGAACTGCATGGGTACGCGGAGACGGAAATCGAAGTTACGGAGGAAGAGACAACTCATGAGTGACATCAAAAGAGTTCACGTCGTGTTTAAAACGCACTTGGATATTGGATTTACGAATCTGGCGGAACGGGTCATCAAGCAGTACACGGAGGAATATATCCCGAAAGCAATCCAATTGGCCGAGCAGTTGGAGCGGGAATGCGGACAGGCGCGTTTCGTGTGGACGACGGGCTCATGGCTTATTCGTCATTACTTGGACCATGCCTCGAACGAAGGCCGGCTCGCGATGGAGGGGGCAATCTCTCGTGGTCATATTGTCTGGCACGGCTTGCCGTTCACGACGCATACCGAGCTTATGGATCCGCTGTTACTTAAGTATGGATTATCTATTGGTCGGGAGTTGGACGAACAGTTCGGCAGACACACGATTGCGGCGAAAATGACCGATGTACCGGGTCATACGATTTCCATGGTTCCGTATTTAAGCGCAGCGGGTATTCAATATATGCACCTTGGCGTAAATCCGGCATCCAAACGGCCGGACGTTCCGAGGCTGTTCCGCTGGCAGGCGGACGACGGCTCGGAGATTATTGTGAATTACGCAGGCAACTACGGTGAGCCTGTCTCCGTGGAAGGTTTGGAGGACGTGCTTGAGTTCGCACATACGGGTGACAATTGCGGACCGCCGAATGCGGAGGAAATTCGTCAGCAGTTCGCGGATATTCAGAGCCGTTATCCGGGGGCAGAAGTTATCGCTTCGACGATGGATGCATTCGCGGAGAAACTCGTGGCATTCCGCGACCGACTGCCCGTCATCCGAGAGGAGATCGGGGATACGTGGATTCATGGGACGGGCACCGATCCCCTGAAGCTTGCTCGGCTTCGGGAGCTTGGCCGTCTCCGCGGCGAATGGGTCTCGCAGGGACGATTGGACGAGAATAGCGCCGAATACAAAGGCATGAGTGATGCGATGATGCTCATTGCCGAGCATACGTGGGGACTCGACGTGAAGAAGTGGCTGCCGGATTTCCGCCATTACGCGAAGAAGGACTTTCAGGCGGCGCGGCAAGCCGATGTCGTGGATGTCGAAAATATTCCAGCCAAGTTCGGCTACATCGGCGCGTTCGCGATGAATGAGTTCGATAAGCATTCCCAGGGCATGTTCCAAGCGGAGAAGAGCGTGCGCTCTTATTCGATGATTGAGAGCTCGTGGGCTGAGCAGCGGGGTTATATCGATAGTGCCGTGGATGCTCTTGGTCCTGACATGCGGGAGGAAGCGGTCAGCGCTTTAAGGAAGCTGACTCCGGTTCGTAACGAGGCAGGAAAGATTGCCGAGACTCTTCAGGCCAGAATAAAGTATCGGAGCGGCGCCTATACGCTCGCGTTCTCGGAAAGCGGTGCTCTTATTCATCTGGAGGACGGCAACGGGAAAAGCTGGATTGACGAAGCGAACCCGTTCGGCGCCTATGCTTATGAGACGCTCGGAACGGAGGATTACGAAAGGTACTTCCGCACGTATATGCAGAATTTGCCGATTACGCATCCGTGGGCGGATGCCGATTTCTCCAAGCCGGGTATCGAATTCGTACGGCCGCGGCCTAGCCATCGGATTTACTCGCCAACATTGCTGGACTTGCAGCGAATTCAAGGGGAAGCCTCCGATAAATACGTGCTGCGACTCGCAATGCCGGAGCCATCCTATTCGTTGTACGGCGCACCTAAGGAATTGGAAATCGAATACGTTTTCGACTTCGGAACGGGACAGATTGCAATCTGTTTGCAATGGTTTGGCAAAGACGCGAATCGGCTTCCCGAAGCAAGCTGGTTCGCTTGCGGCCTTAAGGTGGACAATTCGAATTTGTGGACGATGGATAAGCTCGGCAAGCCGGTGTCTCCGCTACGGGTCGTGAAGGGCGGCAATCGCAATCTTCACGCAATTGGAGAAGGGGTCAGCTACGAAGGAGCGGACGGAAAAGTCCGTATCGAGACGCTGGACGCGGCGCTTGTCGCACCGGGCGGCGGAAGGCTGCTGCAGTTCGATCAGTCGTTCGCGTCGCTGGACAAAGGCTGGCATTTTAATTTGCATAACAATATTTGGGGAACGAACTTCCCGATGTGGCACGGAGAGGATGCGAAGTTCAGGTTTAAGCTTGCTCTCGCTTCCTACCTACAATAACAATAAAGGCGCAGCCGATGATCCATCGGGCTGCGCCTTTTGTAATGTGTGGCAACCCTGCAACCGCATAACAAGAAATTGCTAGGGATAACAAATTAGTGAGTATGAAAGAATCCATTCTGTCGAAGGGAGTCGATTACAATTTTAGTGATAGGTTCTATTCAAATCATCCTATTAGAGTAGGTGCTTTCTTCGATGAAAAAAACAACGAGGCGTTCTCTTCGAATGAAGTGGATGGCATTCATCTCGGCAGCGGTTCTCCTTTCATTGCTTGGGTCCACGTTTATGCTCTTTACTACGGTGAAATCCTCGCTCTACGCTACATTCTCGAACAGTAATGCGGTACAAGTTGAAAGCGCTACCAGGGAAGTTAGAATGCGAACGGAGCAGTATGAGAAGTCTCTTGAACAGCTCGCAAAAAGTATTGAAATCACAAGCCGCTATTCAGAGCACGCAGATTCAGCGATTGATCTCCTATTGAAAGAAACGCAAACCAAAGATGAATCCTTGCTTAGCGTTCATTTCACATCGGCTCTCACGGGGGAAACAGACGCAAGAGAAACAGAAACGTATAAGCTTGCTATTCAAAACAAGAAGACATCGTGGACGGACGTACATCAGGATCTAGTGACGAAGAAAATGACGGTATCCATTGTTACACCCGTTATTGTAGAGGATCAATTGTACGGCGTAGTTGGATTCGACATAGATTTGAAAGGCATCGGGGCATTACGCGAGTCCAATGAGATGTTCGGTAATAATAAGCTCATTATTTATGACAACCAGGGTCTGGTTGTAACGTCATTCATGATGGGAATGGACGGAAGAAATATTGATCCGCACGCAACCGGAAAAGTGAAAGGTGCACAGGATGCGATACAAGATCAAGCGATGATGGCCAAGGCATTCAGTTGGGTTGAGCAGATCGCAAATGGGAAAAATAGCGCAGTTCATTTTCAATGGGAAAAAGTCAATTACAGCGGTGAAGTCTCTTTTGTTTATTCTATGAATTGGACTGTGATCTCCTTCGTCGACGATAGGGTGCTAAATGATAGTTTGAATGAGTTTCTGAGAACGAGTGGAATAGCCATCGCTATTGGTATCGTCATTGGGGCGATTGCGGCCTACTATATTGCTACTCAAATGTTCAAGATCATTGAAGAGATACGTGCAAATCTGGCTCGAACGGCTGAGGGAGATTTGGTTTCAGAATTCGCATATAAGATCAATGATGAGATCGGTGATTTGGCCCAAAGCTATAACTCTATGCTTTTTAAGATAAGAGCATTGATACAAAGGGTAGATTTCAGCGTGAAGGCAGTAGAGCAAACGGCAAACGGAGTTTTGCACATTTCGAATGAGAATGTGATTTCTGGACTGGAGGTAGCACGATCAACAGAGGAAATCGCGATGGGGGCCACCAATACCTCCATAGAGGTGGAAAAAAGCTCCGAAGCGGTTCATCAGTTGAGCATGGAAATAGGGTCACTCATCGCGCAGTCCAATGATATTGAGCTTGTACTTGCGGAATCTAGTCATCAAGTTCAGAAAGGCAATACGCAAGTCGAAAACTTAGAAGCTTCTTATAGGCAGCTTGAACAAGCATTTGAGCAGGTTACCGTCATGGTTGATCATTTAAATGATCAATCGCAATCGATTTCATCCGTTACGAAGGCCATCTCCGGTATCGCCGCGCAAACGAATATTTTATCCATTAATGCCTCGATTGAGGCGGCAAGAGCAGGAATGCATGGAAAGGGATTTGCGGTTGTTGCGAACGAAGTGAGAGCTCTTGCGGAACAAGCCAGGCAATCTGCCAAACAAATTCAAGGAACGATATCGGTCATTCTAACGCAAACCAATCATCTGGTAACCGTTGTAAGCCATACGAATGCGATTAACCAAACTCAGAAAAATGCAGTAGCCCAGGTCAGTGAAGCTATGAAAAAAATGAATGTATCGTTGGGGGAGATGCTGACCAAGGTTCGTGAGGAGCTTCATACGATTTCCAGCATCGAGGAACAAAAGGGGGTTGTTGTGACCGCAATAGAAAATATTTCGTCCGTATCCGAGCAGACAACAGCATCGACGCAGGAGATTGCATCTTCAGTAGGCTTACAAACCTCCTCCATTCAGTACGTGTCCAAGCATGCGAATCAACTTGTAGAGCTGGTTGCTGATCTGAAGGAGGCTGTATCGAAATTTAAGGTGGAGGAGTAGGGGGAGGAGGTAGGAGGATTAATTTACTGCTTCATCACCCAGGGAGTAGAAAGGATAAAAAAGTATAGAAGGTAGTAAAAGAGTGCTATTATATCGCGTCACAATTGGGCAATTTTGGTGATAAATTTGATTTAGTTAGTCGATGAAACCTATTTGAGAGGGGTAAATAAAATGAAAAAAGGCTTCAAATCAATTGCACTTATGCTAGTGGTTATGATGTTCGCGGTTATCGTTGCAGCATGTAATAAGAACGAGAGCAAAGTTAGCGTGGGGATCGTATTGCCTACCAAAGATGAGCCAAGATGGGTACAGGACGAGCAAAGATTCAAAGACGCATTAAGCGGCACAAAATATACGACTGAAATTTTGTTCAGCCAAGGTTCTTCCGCTAAGGAAAAAGAAAACGTAGAAACTTTAATCAATAAAGGCATTAAAGTTCTAATTATCTGCCCTCAAGATGGTGATGCAGCGGCTTCAGCTGTTGAAGCCGCTAAAAAAGAAAAAATTAAAGTAATCGCCTACGATCGTTTGATCACAAACACGGACGCTGTAGACTACTACGTAACGTTCGACAGCGAAGCTGTAGGTGCTGCTCAAGCTCAATACCTGGTTGACCATGCCAAAGGATCCGGCGAGCCATTGTACTTGTACGCTGGTGCAGCTTCTGATAACAATGCTTTCTTGTTCTTCAAAGGTGCTTGGAAAGTGCTACAACCTAAAATCGCGGACGGTACATTCAAAATCGCAAACTCCAGCGAAGCGATCGCTTTGAAGGACACAGCTAACTTTGAATTGCCACGTGATCGCGACCAGCTAAGCAAAATCATCGGTCAGATTACGACAAACTGGGATGCCAACGAAGCTAAGAACAAAGCTCAAACTCACTTAACTGCAGCGGCTGCCGACATGAAAGGCGATGTGGCAATCCTTGCACCAAACGATGGCACAGCACGCTCGATTGCTGACGTATTTGCAAGCGACAAAGCCATTACAAGCTACGTTGTAACGGGTCAAGATGCTGAGAAGGCTTCCATTCAATACGTAATCGAAGGTAAACAATCCATGACGGTGTTCAAAGACGTTCGTACGCTCGTCAAAGACGCGATGGGTATGGCCGTATCGATCCTTGACGGCAAAGCGGTTGCAACTACTGGTGAATACGATAATCAAAAAATCAAAGTCAAAGCGAAACAAACAAACGTTATTACTGTTGACAAAGACAATGTGAAAAAGGAACTCGTTGACTCTGATTACTATAAAGCCGACGACTTCAAAGGTCTGAAATAGAAATCCAATTTAACTAAAAAAACGTATGAATTACGGAATAGTGATAGATTCGTCTATCACTATTCTGCAATTGTAAGAGTTGTTCGGTTAAGGAGTGCATAACGATGAGCGAATACATTTTAGAGATGAATCAAATCTCCAAGGATTTTACGGGCGTCAAAGCGCTCACAGATGTTAATTTCAAAGTCGAAAAGGGCGAGATTCACTGCTTGATTGGCGAGAATGGTGCCGGAAAATCCACACTGATGAAAGTGTTGAGCGGCGTATATCCTCATGGAACGTATCAGGGCGATATCGTGTTCGAGGGCAGCGTACAATGGTTCAACAAAATCAGTGATAGTGTGAAAACAGGCATAGCGATCATTTATCAAGAGCTAGCATTGTTCCCAGACCTCACGGTATATGAGAATATTTTTGCGGGCAACGAAGTGAAGCGCGGTGGGATAGTCAACTGGAACCAGACGATCGTTCAAGCGAAACAAATGCTACAAAAAGTAAAGCTGAACATAAACCCCGAAACGCTCATTAAAGAGTTAGGCGTTGGGAAGCAACAGCTTGTCGAAATTGCCAAAGCCTTAAGCAAAAACGTAAAGCTGCTCATTCTAGACGAGCCGACGGCAGCGTTAAACGAGAACGATAGCGAAAACCTGTTGGAGTTGCTACGCGAGCTCAAAAATCAAGGCATTACTTGCATCATGATTTCGCACAAGCTGAAGGAAGTCATCTCGATTGCGGATAAAGCGACTGTGCTGCGCGATGGTCGGACCATCTGCACGCTTGATGCATCCAAAGGAGAAATTTCCGAGAGCGTCATTATCAAGAACATGGTCGGTCGAGAGATTGACGATATTTATCCGAAGCGGACGAACAAAGTCTTTGGAGATAAGATTCTCGAAATTAGAAAATGGACGGCCTATGACTCCCAGTTAGGCAAGCAGGTTGTAAAAGAAGTCGATCTACACGTCAAAAAAGGCGAAATCGTCGGAATAGCCGGCTTGATGGGCTCGGGACGAACGGAGCTTGCACTAAGCATCTTCGGCAATCCAAAGTCTTATAAATTGCAGGGCGAATTATTGCTGGATGGATCTCCCCGGTTGTTTAAGCATCCAAGTGATGCCATTCAGTCAGGTATCGCCTATGTAACGGAAGATCGGAAGGGTGACGGTTTGTTCTTAATCCAAGATATCAAGAGCAATGTATCCGCGGCGAATCTTCAAGGGATATCCTCAAAAGGGATTATCAATGATAACAAAGAGGTCAAAGTCGCCAACGCCTACAAAGACTCTATGTACATTAAGGCGCCTTCCGTAGAGCAGATCGTCGGTAAACTAAGCGGCGGTAACCAACAAAAAGTGTCTTTGGGAAAGTGGTTATTCGTCGGACCCAAGCTGTTAATCTTGGATGAGCCTACGCGTGGAATTGATGTCGGTGCAAAATTTGAAATTTATACGATTATGAACAAGCTGATCAACGAGGGCATGAGTATTATTATGATCTCATCCGAGCTTGGGGAAGTACTCGGGATGAGTGATCGGGTGTACGTCATGGCGGAGGGCAGAATCAAAGGCGAGTTGTCGAGTGATGAGGCCGATCAGGAAAAAATCATGCATTTTGCTACGCAATAGGAGGAACACCTATGAATTTTTACAAAGAAGCGAAGTCGTTAGTCAAAGTGAATATTCGCGACTACGGCATGTATATTGCCCTATTTGTTATCATGCTCACTTTCTCGATCATGACGGATGGACTGTTCATGTCTTCCCGCAACATTAGTAATCTTCTAGACGCTACGGGTTATATTGCTGTACTTGCTGTAGGCATGACGCTAGTTATTGTCATTCGGCATATCGACTTATCTGTTGGATTTGCAGCCGGATTTTTGGGAGCTATCGCCGCTATTCTCCTGACGGATATGGGCGTACCCTTCTATTTGACGATTCCAATTATTCTCGTCATCGGTATCGTTGTGGGCTTGTTTAGTGGTGTGCTTGTCGCTTCGATTGGAATCCCATCGTTCGTCGCATCATTAGCGGGTATGCTCATCTTCAGGGGAGCACTGCTAAGGGTTACGGAGAAAAGTGGGACGATCATTATCAGGGACGAGAACTTCAACGCAATCGGCAACGGGTTTATTCCTTCGATTGCCAAAGTAAACGGGTTGAACGTGCTTTCGTTAATTGTAGGCGTATGTATTATTTTGTTATATATTTATAGCGAATTTTCGAAGCGTAATAGCAAGATTAAGTACAATTTCGAAGTGGTGTCCAATCGCATATTCGCATTAAAAGTCGTTTTCGTTTCGGCCATTATTGCTTATATTACTTGGATTCTTGCTGGGTATAACGGATTTTCCTGGACTGTTATTATTATGCTGCTTGTTGTCGTAATCTATCACTTCCTAACAACGAAAACCGTACTTGGAAGGCATATTTACGCGGTGGGTAGTAATCCGGAAGCCGCGCATCTAAGTGGAATAAATGTTAAGAAGATTACGTACATTGTATTCGGTTCCATGGGCATGCTCTCGGCGTTGTCCGGTATTCTATTCACTGCCCGCCTTCAATCTGCGACGACGACCGCGGGTACGTTGTTTGAGTTAGATGCAATCGCAGCCGCGTACGTCGGTGGTGTATCCGCAGCTGGTGGAGTCGGCAAAGTGACGGGGTCAATTATTGGAGCTATCGTAATGGCTTCGCTATCCAGTGGGATGAACCTGCTGGGAGTCGGGATCTCCTATCAGTACATGATACGTGGTGCTGTGCTGGCCGCGGCTGTTATCTTCGATGTCATGACTCGTAAACAAAGAAGCTAGTTGGATTTGTACGAAGCAAGCATGCCCTCAACGACCGAAAGGCGCCGACGGTATGTTGTTTGAGTGAGCCGTTCTCGACTCGTACCGCGAATTGCGCGGGGGAGCTGAGAGCGGCTTTTTCGAATCCTTGTAAGCTAGTGGAATAATGGGTGCACGGATTTCGGAAGGTTTTGAAGGTTTCAAGGTGCCGCTGAAAATGATAAGCTGTTCAACATAAGAGAAGTGCGCAGAGGATGAGTCGATTTGTTGGAACGGAAGGAGACCCGGGACGTTATGGAACAGTTGCCCATCGAATTGGTACTACCCGAGTTGCTACAGGTGATGTCCACTCATCGCAACGCGGTGCTGATTGCCGCACCTGGTGCAGGGAAAACAACTCGAGTGCCATTATCGTTACTGGATGAGCCATGGCTTGCCGGACAGAAGATCTTAATGCTAGAGCCTAGACGGTTAGCTGCTCGAAGCTCGGCTAAGTATATGGCGCATACCTTAGGCGAATCCATTGGTGAAACGGTCGGATACCGCGTGAAGATGGACACTAAGGTCGGACCACGAACCCGTATCGAAGTCATTACGGAAGGCGTGCTGACAAGAATGCTGCAAGCTGATCCGACACTTGAAGGGGTCGGCCTAGTTATCTTTGATGAATTTCATGAGAGAAGCCTGCAAGCAGATCTAGGCTTAGCGCTATGTATACAGTCTCAAACCCTACTGAGGGATGATCTTAAGCTCTTAATCATGAGTGCAACCTTGGAGGCGGAGCCCGTTGCAGATTTACTGGGTGGGGCACCCGTCGTCAGCAGCGAAGGTCGAAGCTTCCCTGTAGAGACGGTATATCGACCTAAGCCCAATGGTGGTAGTGGTAGAGGGGTCTTTCTGGAGGATGCTGTCGTACAGGTGATTTCGGATGCGCTACATTCTCACGAAGGGGATTTGCTTGTTTTTCTACCTGGAGTCGGTGAAATCCGATCTGTACAAGCGAAGCTGAGTCGAAGGCTGTCAGGCTATTCTAATGAGATAAGGATCTGTCCTCTTCATGGAAGTCTGACGAGTGATGCCCAAGACCAGGCGTTATCTCCGGCTTCACAGGGACAACGTAAGGTCGTGCTAGCGACCTCTGTGGCAGAAACGAGCTTGACGGTTGAAGGAGTCACTGTCGTTATCGATAGTGGATTAATGAGGGTGTCCCGATTCTCGCCAAGGACGGGCATGTCACGGCTAGACACCGTAACGGTTTCGGCAGCATCCGCAGATCAGCGACGCGGGCGAGCGGGGCGGCTTATGCCTGGAACGTGCTACCGGTTATGGAGCCAAGAGGAGCAACAGAGCTTGGCCCCTCGAAGCGTCCCCGAAATTGTTGAGGCGGATTTGGCCCCTCTATTATTAGAGCTATCCGTATGGGGAGTGCAGGATACATCGGAGCTAGTCTGGCTTGATGCTCCACCAGCACCTGCTCTCCAGCAGGCGCGTGAATTGCTTATTCAGCTTGGCGCGTTAGATAAGACTGGACAACGAGTTACAGCGCACGGCAAACAGATGGCTGAATTCGGGAAGCACCCGCGTATTGCTCATATGCTGATAAAGGCGATCCCCATCGGGTTAGGTCGTTTAGGGTGCGAGTTAGCTGTTTTACTAGGAGAACGTGACTTTATTCGTTATGAAGGGCAAGCACCAACTGCGGATATTCGCGTGAGGTTGGAAGCTCTTCACGGATCTGGAGTCTACTCAGTTGATGAAGGAACGCGAAGGAGATTGTCAGAAGAAGCTAGCCGATTGCAGCGCGAGCTTGGCATACAGCATTCAACGCATACTTCAAAGGATATTCAAGCTTGCGGTCTGCTGCTAGCCTTTGCTTATCCAGACCGAATTGGCCGTCAGCGTGACAATGGGAAATACTTGATGAGTGGGGGAAGAGGTGCGGCATTCCTCAGTGGTCAGACGCTAGCCCACGAGCCCTGGATTGTGGTGGCAGATGTGGACGATTCGGGAACGGACAGTCGGATACGCCTAGCGGCACCTGTAACCTACGAGCAGCTAGAGACACATTTACAAGAAGAAATGAATGTGGAAGCGCATATTTACTGGGATTCTGAATCGAAGTCCGTGCGCGGACGAGCTCGTAAGAAGCTTGGTGCGTTGTTGCTTGAGGAAACACCATTAAGTCGTCCACCAGCGGACCTTGTGCTGCGAACTTTACTTGAGGGGATTCGTACAGAAGGCTTGGAGCTGCTCCCTTGGTCGAAAGCGGCGCGGCAACTGCAGGAACGAACGATATTCATCCGTCATCACGATGCTTCATGGCCGGATTTATCTGATGAAGCTCTGATGGGAACGATGGAGCAATGGCTGGCAGGATATATGGAAGGTATGAAAGGTAGGAACGATCTTCAACGGCTTCAGGTTAAGGATATTCTCGAATCCTTATTATCCTGGGAGCAGCGACAAGAGCTGGAGCATAGCGTACCTACTCATTGGTCTGTGCCAAGTGGGAGTCGCGTGCCGGTTGATTATAGCGATATCCATGCGCCGAGTATCTCGGTCCGATTACAGGAGCTATTTGGATTATCGGAAACACCACGTATCGCGGGGGGGAGAGTGCCGCTTACGTTAAATCTATTGTCTCCTGCGCAACGTCCTGTTCAGGTTACACGAGATTTGGCTAGCTTCTGGAGGAATACCTACTTTGAGGTGCGCAAAGATTTGAAAGGGCGTTACCCAAAGCATTACTGGCCAGATAATCCACTCGAAGCTGAGGCGACACGTAGAGTGAAACCATCAAAGTAGAAGAAAAGAAGAGGCAAGACACGCGTATAACAGCAAGGGGCTCTCCCAATAGGTCACTTCAGACCCTACAGGAAAGCCCCTTTGAAATCGAATAAGATAGATTAGTCAGCGACCGTTTCCGATTCTTCTTCTTCGGAGGATTCGGTTTCGTGCGCGGCAACCTCTGCTAATGCAGGCTCGTCCGCTTCGGCTTCAGCCGTAACTTCCTCTGCCTCGGCAGCTACTTTCTCTTCATCAGAGGAAGCTTCCACAACCGCTTCTTCTTCATCCGCGCTTGCTTCTACAGCTTCCTCTTCCCCAGCTTCAGCTTCTACTTCTTCAGCAACAGCTTCCACTTCTTCTTCTGCTACCGCTTCTGCATCCGCTTCCACTTCTTCAGCTACAACTACTACTTCTTCGTTATCCAAGTCCATCTTGATCAAACCTCCCGGGGTCATGTTAAGGGGACAATCCCCTAATATCTAAGTTATATCTCAAGTCAAAATATGGCAATGGTGTTATTTTGTTGTATTCTGACTAGTTTAATCGAAAGAGAGAACAGTCGTGGTCGTTCGACTTATAACGTCAAAAGTTCTTAAGATTGGAACGAGGGAAAAGTGACGGAAATTCAGTTGAAGGATGCCGTCGGATGATCTTGCATTGACTTTGCTTGGGTGTTCCCGTATATTTGTCGGCAAAGCCCTTCTAATCGTAGCAGGCGTGGAATGGAATCGGGGGAGTTTCTAGCATGAGTGGAGCAGGACGGAATAGACAGAACGGTGCACAGAACGGTGCATATAAACAAAAGGGTAGCAATGAGAGAAACGGACGTAGGGATCGCTCAGAAAATTCAAGTTCACCTAAGAAGTATAATGATCGTGGAGCATCCAGTGGGCGGACTGAACGAGTGGCAAGATCGGAATCCCCTAATCGGGGACAACAAAGACAGAACACAAATGGCGAACGTGGGAATCCCATGAAGCAGTCCATTGAACGAGGTGCCCCACCAAAGCGAACCGGGAACGGTAGTCCATCGGTAAGTCGCGGTGGAAGAAGTAATGAAGGTGGCGGTTCGCATTCGATGATTGGCATGGGTCGCATTAAGGGTGAATGGATGGATATTCGTCTACCCGACAACCTGATCGGTGCACCGATGTCGGTCATCGGCAAAGCGTTACCCCTGCCGCCCAAATTATTATCGAAATTAATGCGCAATCGTGGATGCATTCTGCAAGGTCCTAATCTGAGATTGCATCTGTTTCCTCGGGAGGAAAGAGATTTTCCATCCGATTGGATGGAGCTTAATATCTTGTATGAAGATGAATTTACGCTAATCGTGAACAAGCCTGCTGGCATCGAGGTTCATCCGAGTGAGAAAGGTCAACGAAAGACACTTGCACACGCGGTAGCTGCTTATTATGAGATGTCAGGGAAGGATGTACGGATTCGCCATGTTCATCGTATAGATAAGGATACGACTGGTCCCGTTTTATACGCTAAAAATGAGTTTGCGCACTATCAGTACGATAAGGCAATGCGGGAGAAATCCATCGAGCGCATCTATATGGCATTGGCTGAAGGTTACGTAGAAGGTAATAAAGGTAAAATAGATAAGCCGATTGGACAGGATCGCCATCATTCCACCCGACGTCGGGTTAGTGATACGGGGGATCCGGCTGTGACCCACTTCGAGGTCGTTGAGCGGTTAGCGGATCATACTCTTTTGCGCCTGCGACTGGAGACAGGGCGTACGCATCAAATCCGAGTACATCTTTCCTCGATAAATCATGCACTGGCTGGAGACGGCATGTATGGAGGCACGCGGGGTGTAATATCTCGTCAAGCGCTGCATGGAGAACAACTCATCTGGAGACATCCTTGGACAGGGGAGAAGCAGTCTGTTCGAGCCCCATTGCCAGATGATTTCAATCAAGCAGTGAACAAGCTGCGCCGAAACTAATATAATGGACTTTGTTTGAGATTTTCTACCTAATCATAGAAGAAGCTTCGGTACCCTGTATCTGGGTACGAAGCTTCTTTTAGGTCATGCAGTTAGGTGGCAGTGAACTAGAGAGCGAATAAAGTGCATCGACGATACTTCTTATTCTATTCCCGTAAGCATATCGCTTCCGTCATTAAATAGGAGATCGTAGCTTCCGCACCACAATTGATGTTGGGGCCGTCTTGCATGAGTCCATCGCAGCAGCTGCCATCTTCAGGATCGATCATGGGGACGCGGAGGTCATTATAACCATAATACCAAGCTCTGCACGAATCTCGCAGAGCACGATAATAGGCTGGGCTGTTTACACCAACGTCGACATCTGACTCCATCATCGAGCGCGTGTTTAATTTTGAATGTCCTAGCACTGCGGATTGACTTGAACGGCAGTTATCTGAGCGTGAGTCAATCGTACCCTTGCCATGAGCGCTGCCGACTAATCTCGCGGATTGATCCTGCTCGAACAGTCTCGTTGCCAGAGCAGACTCCTCCAAAGCAAGCGCTAGCTTAAACATCTCGAGCGGCTGCTGATCCCATCGACTGCCCCTTACACAATCGGAGGTGCGCCAGCCCTCGTTGCCGATGGGGCGAAGCCATCCTTCATCGGTGGTCATCGCCTCTAGCAGGAAGTTGAGGCTCTCCATTCCCGTTCTTAAGGTTTCCGTTTGTAATGTATATCGATAGGTTCGCAGCATCGCCCATGGAAGTACCCCATTACTGTAAGTCATCGCAGGCTCAAACCAGCGCCAATTATCGTCAGAGAAATGAAGGAATGCACGATTAAGCAACGACTCCAGACGAACCAAATGATGCTTGAGCTCCCCCATCACATCTAGAGGGAGATCGATAATCCCTTCTCGCGAGGCCTCCAGTAAATGAGCGCAAGTAGCCATGACAAAAGCTTGGCCTCGTAAGGAGTCAATTCTATTAAAAGTAGGCAACGAGCGCTCCACGACGACTCTCGCCGTTTCACGATGAGGGCCATCCAGACGGATCCATGCATCCGCACAAGCCCATATCGAACGACCTTGACAGTCATGGGATAATTCCTCTGGCTCAAGCGTGCGGTTATAGGTAAAGTTATTAAGCCACCAACCATTATCATCTTGAGCCCATAGCATGAACGCCAAATAAATATCAGCCAACCGATTAAGTTCTGACTTATCCTTAGCAAATTCTACATCCTTTGAACAGATGAATAGCCACTCTGTAACTGTCCATAGTGCGCGCGCATTATCGTCAGTCGTATATCCCTCGCGTCGGCGTGGGATGCGACCAAGCGCATGCTCAAGTAATCCAGTATCATCCGTCAAGCGGCGCAAATGGGCGAAGGAAGGATGCGCCGAAGGACGGCTAAGCTTTTCATTACCCAACATCGGCGATTTTGTCTCTCTGTTCCGAAATGACTTGCTGGAACAGCCGCAGGTGTTGCGCCCCCACGTGCGGCCAGTGCATACTTCGCCCGATATCAGAGATGACTCGCTCCCAACTCGTTAACATCCCCGGATAAGTAAACAACTCAATGAGCTTAGAGCTCCATGCCCCGACATCCCCATAAGGCAGTAGCATTTCCTCGTGTAACAAATCCTTAGCATAAACATATGGAGTGGACAATATTGGCCTACCTAAACCTGCTGCATAAGCGAGTGTCCCACTGGTGATTTGACCCATACCTGGATAGGGGGTGAGATAGAGATCGCATGCAGAGATCAGTGATACTAACTGATCCTCAGGCATATAGCGGTTGATCCATTGTACATGATGCTCTAGTCCAAGTTCTTGGATCAGCTCCATTAATTCCTCACGGTAGGCTTCACCTTCATGCTTACGAACTTCGGGGTGGGTCTGTCCGGCAATCACGTAGAGGAGGTCTGGAACCGCATGAACGGCGGAAGCCATAGCATGCAGGATGAGCTCTATTCCTTTGCTTCGTCCGAGTAATCCGAAAGTGAACAACACTTTGCGATTGTCCCAGCCGGCTTCACGTCTAACGTTCACACGGTCAGCCCGATTGGGCACAGGTGTTCCATGCGGGATAAACATGATTTTCTCAAGGGGTACGTCGAAATTGTCTTGTAGGTAACTAATTCCTTTACGATTCATCACAATGATATGGTCGCTCCACAGTGCGATTTCCTTCTGTAGGTCCGAATAAGGAGCAACAGGGTGTTCAAATACCGTATGGAAGGTTGTAACGACCGGCTTCTTTAAGCGATGTAGAAAATCAACGATATGAGAGCCAGCTTCACCACCGAAAATTCCGAATTCATGTTGGAGCGACACGACATCTACGGTACTCTGATTGATCGCATCAGCTACTTTCATATAGTCGTCATTGTCCTGCTTAATGAGAGGAAGCATCCAGGGCTCCTCGTAGTCCGAACGTTCGTCAGGATTGCATACGGTAATGACAGGGTCAAGCATCCGATTTCCCTTCATATTTGTGATCGCTTCGCGCAAATGGTGAGTGTAAGTAGCTAGCCCGCATTTTTTAGGAATATAAGTACTGACGTAAGCGATCTGGGGAAGACGGTTGTTCATCGGCGTTGCACCTCCAAAATACGATTACATACGGCTTCGTGTAAAATATGTGGACCAACCTGCATCCCGGATCCGAAAATACAATCATTTAGCTGAGCCCCAGCGCGGATTTTGCAACGATCCCAGAGGATGGAGTGGGACAAGCGAACTTGATTGCCAATTCTACTCCCGTTCCCAATTACCGCATATGGACCAATAATAGCCCGTTCTCCAATGGAGACATCATTTCCGATCATGACCGGGGGAACAAACAATACTCCTTGGCCAATAGAGACGTTGTCACCTAACCAAATGCCCGTATCCTCCATTTCTTTGCCTTCGATTACTGCTGGGAAACGACGATCGAGTAAATCCCAGTGTAGCTGGCGATAACGCTCTTTGGTTCCCATGTCCATCCAATATCCGCCGATGGGATGACCATAAACCCCGCTTCCGTTCTCAATCAAGAGAGGGAATGTTTCTTTCTCGATAGATACCGATCTTCCGGAGGGTACAATGTCGAGAGCTGCGCGCTCCATAATGTATATGCCAGCATTGATCCGATTTGACGGTGCATCTTCTTTTTTTGGTTTTTCGATGAAACGAATGATTTGTCCGTTATCCGATTGCTCAACAACGCCATAGTGGGAAGGATCCTCAACTTCGGTTAAGCAGATGGTTACTGCGCCACCATGACTTTCGTGAAATCTCAAAGCTGAAGCCAGATCAACTTGGTGGATAATATCGGCATTAACGACGATGAACCGATCGCTCAGCAAGTGCTCAGCATTTTTAATTGCTCCTGCTGTTCCAAGTAATTCCTTCTCGACGGCATAATCGATTTTGACATCAAATTTAGAGCCATCACCAAGATGGCTTTCGATCAACTCACGATAATGTTTGACCGCGATGACGAATTCATTTACACCTTGTTCCTTGTAATGCAGGAGCAGATGCTCTAACCAGGGACGATTACCAACGAGGGCCATTGGCTTCGGAAGATGTTCCGTTAAGGGACGAAGCCTAGTTCCTAAACCACCAGCGAGAAATAATGCTTTCATGACAGGATCAACCTCCGTTTAATTGATATGTTCCAGTAAGGTTTACTGTCAACCATTAAACACAATCATCCAAATCTCAATCACCCCCATGAATGAAAACGACGCCTCCCCAAATCGCGAAAGCGTAGGGAAGCGTCAGTATCGGTTAGAGGTTCGTTTTCAGGAAATAGGCGGAATGTTCTGCTGCGTTCAGGAGTTGAGCTTTACCCCGATGAATGGAAAAAGAGGAGAGTGGAGGCTTATGCTAAAGCCTACTTTACCTGATAAAAGGGTTAACTGCAACAATTATCCAGATAGCTTGTCCGAAAGACGATGCTTTCTAGATGCGATTTCGACGACCAGTAAATAGGGAAATGATGAATAAAATCAGGAAGATGAAGAACAGAATTTTGGCGATTCCCGCTGCTGCACTGACGAGTCCTCCGAATCCAAAGATCGCAGCAACAATAGCAACTACAAAAAATATTAAGGCCCAATGTAACATAGTGATTCCTCCTTATTGTATGCGGGTTTTGCGATAACTAATAGCAGCCCGCATCTCGCAATAGTGTTAAGTTACCCAGCTGTATTGGATGTGAATCTATGAGCACAATTGTTTCGTGTTGATCTTCTTTTGGGTAACGATAGGATATAGCACGATGTATAGGAGAGTGGAGAATGCTCATGGAAAACAACGATATTATGACGTGGAGTGTAGCGATAGTAGCTGTCTCGTTTGTCATCTTGTGCGGATTCCTGATTTCCTTATTAAAGACGGCGCAACGATCCATGGTGACAGCACAATCTGCCATGCAGGAAGTGAAGGAAACCGTCGAAAATTTGGGGGACGAAGTTAAGAAATTAGCGGAAAGCGTTAATGAAGTTGCAGATGATATTAGTGGAAAGCTGCAATCTACAGATCCTTTGTTCGAAGCTGTACAAGATGTTGGCATTCTATTGAGTGAAGTCACGGGCACCGCCCGGAAAGTAACCCAAAATTTCGGGCATTCAATGAGTCAACAAGCTACAGCTGCGGAAGAGAATGAGGTCACTCCAGCATGGTTGGAATGGGCAGTGCTAGGTGCGCGTGTTGTAAGGAGCATTCAAAAAGGTTGGAAGCAACAAAGAGAGCAACCTCATTCCTATAAGAAGGAGGAGATCTAAAATGATGATCTCATGGCTGATCTTGTTATCTTCAATCGTTAATGGGGGAGCAGCGCCAGCAGCGGCTGCACCGGTAACGCTAGCACCAGTAGTACCATCAAAGGTTGTACCCTCAACGGTAGTGCCAACAGCGACACCCCATCCAGTACTCCATTCGAAGCAGTGGCAGCTTAATGGTGTTGAACTGGGAGATGCGGCTAGTGAAGTAAAGGGAACATGGGGAAGCCCTAGCATAATTACTACCGATGAGCTGCAGAATGATTGCGAAACTTGGAGCTATAGGGATGGCAAAAATGTCGGGCTTTGTAGTGGCGAAGTATCCTTCGTTCAAATTACTGCAGACGCGAATAAAGCGAATCTCGATGGCGACGACATTAATCTGTTAAATAAGGATTTACGACAAGCCTTAGGTAAGCCTGAGTTTGAGGCAGAGGATGGGTGGGGAGTTGTAAATGGAGCAGAAGCACTGAAGGTTTTCTTAGATGATCGAGGAAGTCTCGTTTCATTAGATCTGTTCCTAGATCCTTGTAACGCTTAGAGTAATTACAAACTTCATGTTTCAATAGAGAGAAAGACGTTTAATAGAAAGTAGACAAACAGAAAGAGGAGGAGAGAAATATGAAAGCATATGCTAAACTTGTAAATAACGGATTAGAAGCTTTTGATCTCGTGAATGATTTACACCGCCAAGGATATACGGAGAAGGAAATTTATGTGTTAGCGCATGAAACCGATCGAACGAATCGTTTGGCGGAGGTAGCGGAAACGAACAAGGTCGGTATGTCTGAGGAAGGCATGTTCGATTCGATAGCGAATCTGTTTCGAACCCGTGGTGACGAGCTTCGCAGCAAGATTGAATCGATGGGCTTTAATCCTTATGAAGCCAATATGTACGAAACCGAATTGGATCAGGGTAAAGTGCTAGTCATGGCTCGACACTAAGCTCGAGAACACATGGGAATAAGGAATGAGGGCGGAAAATCCGTCGCTCATTCCTTATTCGCGTTTGTTGTTTGAGTGGTCTATCAAAGGACTTATGGAGGAGACAAAGATATAGATGGCCTTATTGATTGTGGATGACAATGCCATGAATATTATGGTCATTCAAGAAATGTTAAAGAGAGCAGGCTTCAATGAATTCCGTGCGGCTAGCTCCGCCGAAGAAATGTTTGAATTACTGCAGGGAGAAAGCAATGGGGTTGACGGAACATCTCAACCTATTGATTTGATTTTACTGGATTTAATGATGCCGGAGATGGATGGAATTGAAGCTTGTCGAAGATTGAAAGCGAATGTCTTCTACAAAGATATTCCTGTCATTATGGTTACAGCAATCGGGGATTCGCGAAAGCTTGCTGAGGCACTTGATGCAGGCGCCATAGATTTCGTGACGAAACCCATCAATAAAATTGAAATGCTGGCAAGGATACGCTCAGCTCTCAAGCTCAAGCGAGAGCTTGATTGGCACAAGGAGCGGGATTCTCGGATGAGGCAGGAGCTGATGCTTGCACGCCAAGTCCAAGAGTCAGTGCTTCCGGATTCTGTAGATGAACCTGACGTGCGGATTAATGCCTATTTTCAGGCATCGGAGGCTTTGGCAGGTGATTTATACGCTTGGCATAGAATCGATGACAAACGTTGGGCCATCGCAGTCATTGATGCCATGGGACACGGGATATCCTCCTCTCTTGTGAGCATGTTTATAGCATCTATTCTCAAGGAGTCCATGCGTTCACTATGGTCACCCAAACGGGTATTTTCGGAGCTTAACCGAAGATTAATGGGACTTCAATGGGAGAATGAGCTCATTCATTATTTTTGCACAGGTATTTATGTTGCGATTGATCTGGAATCCGGAAAATTGGAGTATGCGAATGCAGGGCATCCCTCGGGACTCCTCTATCATGCGGGAGAAAGTATACCTGAGAAGCTGACGGTGAGCTCTCCGCCGCTTGGCATGTTCGATAAGTTAGATATCGTTACCCGTACCGTCAGCCTATTGCCTGGGGATCATCTCTATTTATTCACGGATGGGATACTGGGTCCTTTCGAAGGGGATGACGAAGTACAGTTAGAGCAACTATCAGCCATTCTCCATCAAGTCAATAAAGAAGAGACGATCTTGGAACAGCTTATCAATGACGTTCCGCTTGATGGTCGTTCGGATGACCGATGCTTGGTTAAGATCGAAGTGAATCCAGGAGGAGCCCAGCTATGAAAATTAAAACAAAGTTAAGTATTGGATTTACTTCATTACTCCTTCTCCTGATTGGGATTACCTCATTTGGTTATATCCGAATGAGTCAAATGAATCATTCCTTGAATCATTTTTACGATAATCGTTTTGAGAAAGTCACGGTCGCGCTTGACGTAAGAGGAGAAATTAATTCCTCAGGTCGTATGTTGAACGACATTATTATTGATAAGGATATCCCTCAAGAGGGAATAGATGAGCTTACGGATAGGTTAACGAATGCAGACGAACAATTCCAGAAGCTAACCCAGCTAGAGCTCAGTAGCTCGGAACAAGACGTAATGGATGGAATTATGAAAACAGCACACAGCTATACGCAGTCTTTACAACAGTTTATTAAAAACCTTAATCAAGGCAAACTAGACGAAGCCAAAATACTTTATACAGACAAGCTGCGCATTGAACAAAGGGAAGTTATCGATTCCATGGACGCACTTGTGAAAATGCAGGAAAATGCCTTGAAGCAGGAAATGGCTGATGCCCGTCAGTTATATGATCGTTCTGTAACAATGGTAGCCTTGCTTACTCTTGTTGGGTTACTGCTCGGTTTTGCGATTGTCCTATGGGTTTTCCCGAGTATAACGAAAGGGCTGAATTTGCTTGAACGAATGGCCGATCGTTTTGGTAAAGGACGTCTTCGTGGATTGGCACGGTTCGAGATTAAGTCTCGTGACGAATTGGGCGAATTAGCCCAAGTGTTTAAGCGGATTGCCCTGGATCTCCAGGTCAAGAACGAGCGAGAAGCGATGCTGTCCGAAATTCAGAAACGACAAGGGCGAATGAATGCCCAGATTGCTCGCGTGACGGAACTGCTGCAAGAGGGCTCTGATGCGAAGCTTGTGGCACAATCCTTTATTTCCGAATTTACTCCTGTACTAGGTGGTTCACATGGCTTGCTATATTTAACGGATCCGACGACAAGCAGTGAACAATTGGATCTAATGGGCTCTTATGCAGTATTGGGAAAAAATACGGACGAAGGAATTCCGGCTGTACCCCTGACGATTCGTCCTGGAGAAGGCCTTACGGGGCAATGTTATCGGGATGCCACAACAGTTATCATAGATGATGTTCCTGAAGGGTACTTGAAGGTCGGTTCAGTTCTGGGGGCGACAGGACCGAAATCGCTTATTATTCAACCTATCCTATATGACAACAAGGTGATTGGAGTAGTTGAGCTAGCCTCAATGTCCGAATTTACTTCTGAGCATAAGGAACTGCTTGGTTCTTTAAGCGAGAAGCTTGGGACGATTCTTAACAACATTCATTCTCGTCAGAGAGTAGAGGAACTTCTAAGAGAATCTCAAGCGATGACAGAAGAATTGCAAGTTCAATCGGAAGAGCTCGTTTGCCAGCAGGAAGAGCTAAGAGAGACGAATGATAAGCTTGAGAGTCAGCAGCAGGATTTGAAAAACTCAGAGCAACGACTACAACAGCAGCAGGAAGAGCTAGAGCAGACGAACCATGAGCTTACGGCCAAGACGCTCTCTTTAGAGCAGCATATTAAACGTGTGGAATTTCAAAATCGTCAAATCGCGGAAGTGAATTCAGAGCTCGAACGACAAGCTCTTCAATTGGCTTTGACCAGCAAATACAAATCAGAATTTCTAGCGAATATGTCACATGAATTAAGGACGCCTCTGAACAGCCTGCTTATTTTATCTGAATTTCTCTCGGAGAACCAAGAAGAGAATTTAACCGATAAGCAGCGCGAATATGTGCAGACGATTCATTTGTCAGGGAACGACCTGTTAAAGATGATTGATGAAATATTGGATTTGTCTAAGGTGGATGCGGGGAAGATGGATATCCATCCCGAATGGCTGGTTCTTGAAGATATCTCAACATTTTTGGATCATTTGTTTACCCCGATGGCGACATCGAAAAATTTATCATTAAGCATTGAGAGCTTTGATGATATTCCTGGGGCGATCTGGACAGATGGGCACAGATTGAAGCAGATTTTACGAAATCTTCTATCCAATGCAATTAAGTTCACGGACACTGGATCTGTCTCATTTACATTGCGTAGGCCAAATGAACATGAATTGATATCGGATAAGAATATAGAAGGTGTGCAATATGTAGCTCTGTCAGTTACAGATACCGGAATCGGCATCCCACAGGATAAATGTGAGTTTATTTTCGAAGCTTTCCGGCAAGCAGATGGCACAACGAGCCGGAAATATGGGGGAACAGGCCTGGGTCTAACGATTAGCAGGGAGCTTGCTCATTTGCTCGGAGGTTGGATTTATTTAGACACCGAGCCAGACAAGGGGAGCACCTTTACTCTCGTTGTACCAGAGCGTATTGCCGAGGAGGGGGTTTCCTTGGAGGAGATGGAGGAGACCTTCTCATTAGAACAGTCAGCCGTATCGTTGGAAGTTGCTCTCGATGGAGTGATCAATGCTCCACACAATCTGGGACCAGGCGAGCCATCCGATCGAATGGTGAAATCCCTTTTGCAAGACCAAGACCGGTTAGTGGATGAAACGAACTCTGGCTTATCGCAACAGGAACGTGAAGCAGCATTCCTCAATAAGAAAATCCTGTTAGTAGATGATGATATTCGCAACGTATTTTCTCTATCGAATGTTCTAGAGCATCGGAAGATGCAAGTCGTTTATGCGGAAAATGGGTTGGAGGCTCTGAAAAAACTTGAAGAGGAGCCGGATATCGACTTGGTGCTCATGGATATTATGATGCCGGAAATGGACGGCTATGAAGCGATGAGATGTATTCGAGATTCGGAGAAGTGGGGAAATATTCCTGTCATTGCCTTGACGGCGAAAGCGATGAAGGACGACCGTAACAAATGTATTGAAGCCGGTGCTTCAGATTACATTACAAAACCGGTGAACACGGATCAACTTCTATCTCTGATGAGAGTGTGGTTGCATCGATGAGCATAGGGAAGCTGGAAACCCAAGATAGTGAATTGGTGAAAATCGAGATCGGATTGTTGCTGGAAGGTATATATCGCAAATATGGATATGATTTTCGTAATTACTCTTATGCCTCTATTCGACGCCGGATTTGGCATCGAATACGCTTAGAAGGGCTACCGAATGTTTCTTCGCTCCAGGAAAGAGTCATGCATAACGGTGATGTTTTTCATCGTCTACTGGGTGATCTCATGATTCCTGTAACAGAGATGTTTCGTGATCCTGAGATGTTTCTTGCCTTTCGACAAGAAGTTGTCCCCTATTTGCGTAAGCTTCCTAATATTCGAATTTGGCATGCAGGCTGCTCTACAGGTGAGGAAGTACATTCAATGGCGATCTTGCTTCATGAAGAGGGATTACTTGAGCGAACTCGTATTTATGCAACAGACATTAACGAGAGTGCGATGAACACAGCTCAGAATGGATTTATCCCTATTGATAAAATGAAGCAATATACGAAGAAATATCAAATGGCAGGCGGCATGCAATCGTTCTCGGATTATTATGAATCAGAGCATGGCATTGTCAAGCTTAAGCCATTCCTAAGGCAAAACATCGTTTTCGCAAGGCACAACCTGGTGACGGATAGCTCCTTTAATGAGTTTCATGTCATCATGTGCCGCAATGTCATGATATATTTCAATACCTTGCTAAGGGATCAGGTTCATACTCTTTTCTATGAGAGCTTGGCACAGGAAGGCTATCTAATCGTGGGCAGTAAAGAAACGATTACCTTCACGCCAACGGCTGATAAATATGAAACAAGGTACGATCAGCACCGGATATTTCGTAAGCTTCGGTAAGCTTTACAATGTGATTAATGGACGATTTCACGATCTGGGCGGACGATGGAAGCGATAGGATTGAATTTTCCGAGTAGATGATCGCGGAAGATTTCAGCAGCTAGCATGCTGTAGATTGTTCCATTTCCTCCATAAGCCAAACAATAATGTATTCCTGGGTGAATTGGATCCTCACCAAGCCAAGGTAATCCATCCTTGGATTCCCCGAAGGTTGCACACCATTCGTACCGGATTTCCGGTGTTATAGCCGGGAACAAATGATGAAGCTCCGAGAGCAGTCTTAGGGAGTGAGCATGGAGCTCCTGTTGGGACAATACGGGCTGACGAATATTTTCATCTAAACCACCGACGATGATTCGATTGTCGGTGGTTGTTCTTAAATATAAGTAAGGTCGCGAGGTTTCCCATAGGAGGAAGCGCTCATGCCAATCGGATAAGGAAGGCATGGGCTCAGTAACGATCGAATAGGAGCGGTTAATCTGGGCAGCCCACTGTCTTCCGGTTTGTTCTGGAACGTACCCGACGGCATAGATCACATGCTCGGTTGCGATTTCTCCACCGCTTGTAGATACGGTATATCCGCCCGCAGATGGACGGACGGATAACATTGCGGTTTTTTCGTAAACCTCTAATCCGCTCTGATGGCCTTCTTCGGTTAAAGCCTGGGCGAATAGGAAGGGATTAATTTCTCCGTCTCCGCGTGTCACGATTGCCGCAGCCTTGCGAAAAGGGAAGTTCATGGCGATCTGATCTTCCTCCCACCAATCCGCATCGAAGCCATTGCGGTGCAGCATTTCGTATTCCTGTCTCAACGTTGGGACGTCAGTTGGCGTAGAGGCGTAATATAGACTGCTGCGACGTTTGAAGTCAACATTCCTACTCATTCCTTCTGCGATAATATGAATGTGCTCTGCAGCTTGTCTGCAAGCTTTATAGAACATAACGGCTTTCTGTTCTCCAATACTATTGGCAAAATCACTTAACATCTTGTCGTTGGAGTACTGAAGAATTCCTGTATTCGCGGAGGTGCTCCCAGAACCAACTGTATTTTGCTCGATGAGAATCGTATCAATGCCACTCTTAGCTAGGGTGTAACCGCATAGGGTACCAGACATTCCGCCACCTATAATGACGACCCGGGTCTTTTTGTGACTATCCAATATCGGGTAGTGAACAGGCTCCGCGTATGTACCAGGCCAAAGTAAATTTCCGAAGTGTAAGCTCATGTGGACCTCCAAATCAGACCAAATTCAATGAAAGATACTATTCCAAAAAAACGTGTCTGGTATGCAGAAAAGGGATATCAAGGTATACCACAAACGATGAAAACTGAAACTTTTTGAAAAAAATGATTGATCGTGTTTCAATGTTCGAAATATAGGGTTATAACAAAGAGTGAGTAAGATAAGGAAGAGATCATGATCTAAGCCAATAGAATGGAGAGATCTTTATGCCAAATAACAAATTTACGCTTCGTACTGAGAATAGGGAAGGTCAGACCGTTGTCTTTTTAAGTGGTGAGTTTGATTTGGAGGTCGCTACACAAATGCGTACTACGATGGAGCCGCTCATCGAATTAACAGATCGGAGATTGACTTTGAACCTTCATGATTTGAAATACATAGATAGTACTGGGATTGGTATTTTGATTTCTATCGTCAAAGCCCGCCATGCTCGCAGTGCATCATTTGACGTGGAGCATGTACCGACACATATTCTTAAGCTATTTGATATGACAGGGGTTACCCCTTTCCTAGCTAAAGCAGAATAATCAAACAATGAGAGGAATGAGGAGAAACCCCATGACAACTGATAGAAATGTTAAACTAACCGTGCCTGCTCTCCCAGAATATGTTGACTTGGTCCGGCTTACTCTATACGGAGTAGCAACTAAAATGAAATTTACGTTTGAAGATATCGAGGATATGAAGGTAGCGGTGTCCGAGGCTTGTAATAACGCGGTATTACATGCTTACGGTGGGGATCAAGGTGAAATCGAAGTTCAGTTCAATTCAAGTGTAGATGAGCTTTCCATAACCGTTCGTGATTACGGTAGAGCATTCCGGATTGCGGAAAGCAATGAAACTCCTTCGTTACACGGCAAATCTATTGATGAAATCCAGTCGGGCGGATTGGGACTCTACTTGATGCAGGCTCTAATGGATAATGTGGTCGTGCATCAGGATGGCGGTACAGTCGTAACATTAACGAAGAAACGGATGAAATCCGAAGAGACTGCATGAGCCAATCCCATTCTGCGCGTCTGCCCGACGACGCAATTGAGATCATGCTCGAATATCAAAAAACACTTTGCAACGACTTAGCGTCCCAGTTAATTCGCAATTATGAACCCATGGTGAAAATGGCGGCTAATAAAATATCCCGTAATCGACCAGATCTGTTCGATGACCTTTTCCAGGTTGGGCAGATGTCCATGTTCAGACTACTTAAGCAGTTCGACCCCTCATTAGGAGTGCCATTCGAACCTTATGCGATGAAGAGCATTATTGGACATATGAAAAATTATTTAAGAGATAAATCTTGGTATATTCAAGTGCCTCGTAGAGTCAAAGAAAAGGGTCTTCTCGTTCAGCGGGCGATTGATGAACTGATGAGTACGTTAGAGCGCTCCCCGAATGTTGAAGAAATCGCCCAATATCTTGAGCTAGATACGGAGGAAACCCTCGAGATCTTAGCTGGACGTGACTTATACCATTATGTTTCTTTAGATACACCTATATCGGAAGATGATAGCGCAGCTGTGCTCAGTGAATTAATAGGATCAACAGTGGATGACTTCTCTGCTCTGGAGAGGAAGCTTGATTTGGATGAGGCTATGAATCATTTGAAGCAGGATGAGCAGGATGTTCTTAAGATGGTGTTCGAGAGAGGACTATCACAACGAGCGATTGCGGATGAGATGGGGGTATCGCAGATGAGTATTTCCCGCATTCAGAAGCGAGCGATCGATAAGCTTAAGTTATTAATCCAGGATGCGGGGCTAGAAGGCGATTAGCGATTGATTGCTTAATTGATTCAATCCCTTGGGAATTGTGTAATAGATCTTACGGAAGAAGTATCTATTTCCGCAAAGGAGTTGGAGATGATGACAGTCAAATATCAGATCCCATGTTCGGAAAGCGATATTTATGTATTGGAGAAGGAAGATGGGTTCCATCTAACGATTAGCTCTCGGGTTAATCCACTCAGCTTCGGGAACAAGCTTTCCGATTATACTTCTGTTGGTAGAGCGATTGATGCAGCGGATAAGTTTTGTGAGATGTATACGTTAATTAAAGAGTACGGCTACCATTTACAAGGCACGGATTTTCATAAGGAAGGGTTAAAATCTATTCCGGTGCCAGAGCTTCTGGAAAAGGATATTTCAGTCGATACAATGAGAGTGTTGCTGGACAAAGAAGTGCAGCTTTAGGTATAGCAGGAACGCAAAGCCGATGTCTGATCCAAGGACATCGGCTTTGTCGTGTGAGGCGTGTGCACAACATCGGTGCTCCTAACCCAACACGTCTCCACCCGAGGCACCCCCCCTCCCCCCGCGAAAGCGGAAAAAACCAACAATAGAATCCCTAAGTATGCAAATGGAGCAAAGCTTTATTCACTCTATAGCTACAAATCCGTTTGACATCCGTCCGAGTGGGAATTAATAATTCTTTTTCAGTAAGATTAGTGATGTGTTTAACAATGGTATCCCGGTGCAAGCCCAGTGTAATTGCGGCGAATTTTGGTGTGATGGGTGTGGATAGTGAAGTGGCAAGATGAATAATAGCAGACTCAGTTGGACATAATTGCAGCTCAATATACATGCTAGAAATCCCCAGCTTGCCTATAAGCTGTTGAATAAGTTGCTGGCAGACACAGGGCTTCTCCAAGATGTCATCATAGGAGAATCGTAAAACATACCATCCATCAATGATCAAGTGGTTCTGGCGCATAAGATGGTCTGCAAATTGTGATCTATTTACATCGCGCCAATGAGTGCCAAAGCTATCGATCTCAATACAGATCTTAAACCCTTCTGTTATATAAGCAAAATCAAGATATCTCCAGCCATCTTTGAAGTCTCTGATCTCATACTCGGCGTGTAAGTTATTAAAATGCTCGAAAGCTGGCCACCAAACCTGCTTAATAAACATTTTTTCTGCATGATTGTTAATGTTAGTTAATCTTCTCTTGCGTTCACCTTTACTCGTTGAACGAACTCTGTCCATCCAAGTGTCATATGCCTGCTTTAATTCATCAGTCATTTGAACCTCTTTGCTAGCATTTATCATCTCAGCACCTCTGCTAGTGGATTTAAAAAACAAAAGCCACCCAAGCCGGAATAATCCGGATGGATGGCGTGTTCTTCACGACCGTGATAAAGCTATATTTATACGCATAAATTATTATGAATTTTCCAATTCAGCAAGAGGTTTCTAACAAAGATTCGAATCGCTAATCCCTATTTTCTAAAATCAATACAACGACAAGCCCATCCACCTCAATATTGAATAGGATCGTTAACAAGTCCTTCTTCATTTAGCTGCTGCTCCGTTTTTATGCGATCCATATCATGACCTAACCGCTTCATATCAGCAAAATCCTGCACCATAGAGCCGTTTTGGGCGATCTCGATTGGCTTGGATGGGATAGGAGTCGAAGGTACTCGATCGCCTAGTTCTGGGGAATAAATCTGTGACTCGGTGTTGTCGGTACCATTTGGTTTAGATTTCATGATGCACCATCCTTTAATTCAGACTTCTTCTCATCCTTCCAGGATTGTACTTCTTCTTTAGCAGTAGAAATAGCGGACCGGGTCTTGTCCATTATCTCCGAGGCTTGATGACTAACCTGCTTGGCCATCTCTTGTGTCTTGTTGCCTGCTTCGGATAGCATTTGCTTTGTACGATCCTGAACGGAGCTATAGCGATCTCGGATATCACCACGTAGTTCGCGTCCTGATTTTGGAGCCAGTAGAAGAGCAGCTGTAGCTCCAACAACTCCACCAATTAATGCACCTTTTATTGTTCCGCGTGTATTTGCCATTTGTTATTCCTCCTCATTATTCAATGCGTCCATACTCAGAAATTACCCGAATCAGACATTTTGAAACGCACCCTTTCCAGAAAGCTTCGCTTTCGACTACAATAGGAACAGGAAATAATATGGACAAGCTGGCGAAAGCAGGCGAAAGTGAGGACGACATGGATTCTATTGAAATGAGCAGATCTGGTCCGCTGCAATGGGGGACATCTTCCGTTCGTAGCCAGGAGGATCGGCGGTGGTCACCGCTAGATATCGTTTTAGTCATTTTATTAACTGTATTATCTGGATTATTGACCTTTACTGATCTTGGGAACCGCACGGCACCGCAATCTTTCTGGATGCCGAATAAAGTAGGAGATAACTTCACTGTAGATTTCGGAAAGCTACAGCAAGTCGATCGTATAAACTTGTATGAAGGTCCAGGTGCTAAAGGAAATACCAAAATCGAGGCGTCGAAAGATGGCCAAATTTGGGAACCCTATTTAGAGGTTGAGCACTCAACAAATCGTGTGTTTACCTGGAAGCTGGATGAGAAATCGCTTGAAGCGCGTTATATGCGGTTTACGACGGAAAAAACCGGTTATAGACTATATGAAGCAGCGTTTTTTACAAAAGGAAATACTGTTCCGATAACGATCGCGGATATTCAGCTCAATAGTGAGAATTCGCTAACTTCAGAAGGTACCGGCGCTGAGGTTTTTGACGAGCAGCAGTTCGCACCTTACCGTCCGGATTATCGCAATGGGATGTATTTTGACGAGATTTATCATGGACGTACGGCATACGAATTTATCGAGTTGATGGAGCCGTATGAGAATACACATCCACCACTAGGTAAAGTGATTCTGGCCATCGGCGTGAAAATATTCGACATGACCCCATACGGTTGGCGCTTTATGGCCGGCGTGGTTGGAACCCTGATGGTACCGATACTTTATGCGGTCGCAAAAGGGATGTTCCAGCGGACAAGATACGCCTTTCTCGCGGCATTGTTACTCGTGCTTGAGGGCTTCCATCTTGTACATTCGCGGTCTTCGAACATTGACATTATTGGGGTTACCTTTACGATCATCATGTTCTATGGGATGTATCGATATGGTGAAACCGCATGGCGAAACGGGGGATTCCGGCGCAGCTTCGGATATCTCGCACTAAGTGGTGTATTTTTCGGGGCAGCAGCAGCTGTTAAATGGAACTACTTGTATGGAGGAGCGGGACTAGCGATCTTGTTAGTATTCGCACTTGTTCGCCGTTGGAAAGAAGGGCGGAGAGATGGGGATTACGACTATGGTCGGCGTATCGTTCTCACGCTCATGGCATGTGTGATTCTGTTCGTAGCTGTGCCTGTTGGCATTTATACAGCCTCTTATGAGCCTTTCATTAAAGCGACCAAAGCGGAAGATAGTTATAAGGATTTATGGAAATATCAGGAAAACATGTATCACTACCATGAAGGGGTCAAGGAAAAGCATCCGTATGGCTCTAAGTGGTACACATGGCCGTTAATGATAAGACCTGTTTGGTATTACGGTGGTAAGGACCTTGAGCCTGGCGATGCACAAAGTATTGCAGCTATCGGTAACCCATTGATCTGGTGGGGAGGCCTGTTGGCATTGCTCGCCTCATGGTGGCTTGGTTGGAGGCGGAGGGATCGGATCGTACTGACGTTAGGAGTTGCTTACTTATCCTTCTATGTCCCGTGGATGGTTGCCCCTCGTAGCGTTACGTTCCTCTATCATTATTTTCCGATGGTACCGCTGCTTATCTTATCCATAGTGTGGATGCTTCGCTGGTTCGAGGAAAGAAGTCGCAATGGTCGTCGGTTTACGATTCTGTTCATGAGTGTTGCTGCTGTGTTATTCGTCTGGTTTTACCCAATCTATACGGGAATGACAATTAGCCGCGAATGGATGAATATTGCGATAAGATGGCTGCCTAGCTGGGGCTTCTAAAAAAAGGGGGAGACTAGTTCGTGCAACAAACATGTTTTCTTTCCGTTGTTGTCCCCATGTACAACGAGGAAGAGGTTATTGAAGTGACTTACAACCGCCTAAAGGTGGTTCTTGATAAGCTTGGTGAAACGTACGAAATCGTATTCGTCAACGACGGCAGTAGGGATAAAACCACTCACATTGTTAGAGGAATATGCGCAGTGGATCATACGGTAAAACTCGTTGATTTTTCTCGCAATTTCGGTCATCAGATCGCGGTAACTGCAGGAATGGACCATTCTAGCGGGAGAACCGTTGTGTTAATCGATGCAGATTTACAAGACCCACCGGAGCTTATTACCGATATGGTGGCCCGGTGGCGTGAAGGTTATGATGTTGTCTATGGGAAGCGGATCGATCGCAAAGGGGAGTCGTGGTTCAAGAAGTTCACCGCGGCGATGTTTTATCGGTTGCTTCGTTCGATGACGTCTGTGAATATTCCAGTAGATACTGGAGATTTCCGTTTGATGGATCGTAAAGTATGCGATGCTCTCACGTCAATGAGAGAGCGCAGCCGTTTTATTCGCGGAATGGTCAGTTGGGCGGGCTTCAAGCAAACTTCAGTCGATTACGTACGTGATGAGCGGTTTGCTGGGGAGACCAAATATCCGCTTCGCAAAATGATCAGGCTGTCACTAGACGCGATGACCTCCTTCTCCACGAGACCTCTCAAGATTGCGAGCATCCTCGGATTTGTATTGTCTGCTGTCGGCTTTGTCTATTTATTCATCGTGCTGTACCAGCGGATATTCACAGATACAACAACCCAAGGCTGGACTTCGATGATTGCGATTAGCTTATTATTTCACGGGATCACCTTGTCGCTGTTGGGCGTACTTGGGGAGTATATTGGACGAACCTACGAGGAATCGAAGGGACGTCCATTATATCTCGTCGCTGAAGCCGTTAACTTCTCCACGAGTGCCGAGCCTTCTCGGGAACGAGAAGCAATCACCAAATAGAAATAGGTGTACTGAAATCAATATTGATGGATGCTAAGGAAGCCGTAGCATGCTGGATGTGGTTATTGGCTTCCCGACGGATATTCGGTAATCCGTCGGGGATTGATTGTACCAACGACGGAATTGCTTGGAGAAATAGAGCGCGTCAAGGAATCCGACGGAGGAAGCGATCTGTTCGACGGTTAATTCAGGCCGCTCGCGCAGTAATCTTCTGCCGTGATCAACCCTTAGCTTAGTGAGAAAAGTGACAGGTGAGAGGCTCGTATGCTGTTTGAACAAGCGAGACAAATAAGCTCTGTTATAGCCTAGAGTCTCTGCCATTACTTCAATCGTTACTGGCTCTGCGTATTGTGTTGACAAGTAACTGATAACTTGCCTCACCAGTTCATCGCTATGTGAATCCGGTCGGATTGGAGATTGTGTGATCTCTGCCGTAGTTTCATGTAGACTTGCGAGCAACAGGTGGAGATGACCAGATGCTAATAGGGATGCTGAGCTGCCTCGTGCACGAAAGGCTTCGAAGATAGCAAGACACTGCTCACCAGGCGTAGTATTAACCCCAGAGTTCACGATCGGGTATTCCAAGCTAAGCCCAGCCTCAGTGACAAGAGTTTGTGCTTGTGTACCTGTAAAAGCGACCCAACGATAGAACCAGGGAGCTTCCTCGTCAGATACATAGTGAAACAGTTGCCCAGGTGGAATGAGAAAGCTATCCCCTGCCGCAAGCTCCGCGGTAATGTCCCCCATTCGAAATGTACCTTTTCCCGATATCACATGATGGAGTAAATAATAATCGACAACTTTAGGCCCAATATGATGCTGCGGCTTTGTTTGACTTTCACCCGCGAACAGGACGGTCAGCTCTCGGGTGTGTAAGCTGACGGGATTGGAAACGACTTGATAGGTTGTATTGTTGCTCACACACGATTCCCCCTAATAAGCTAAGCCTGATCCTTAAATTATAACATTTTCAAGATTGAAATATTATTCAAAAGTCACATTTCTCCATATGGAAAGCATATCAATCCATTTCGTTAACAGAGTAAGTTTCGTTATAATAGGATCATACAACGATATACTAAGGAGAGTTGATTTTCTAGATGACACAGCTTATGGAGTTGAAACAGGATTTCGTTCAGAGATTTGGTGGTATAGAAGCTGATATTATGGTCTTTCATGCACCTGGCCGTGTAAATCTGATAGGCGAGCATACCGATTATAATGGCGGTTCGGTATTTCCGGCGGCTCTTACATTCGGTACGACGCTGCTTATCGCTCCAAGGAATGATCGTAAGCTCGGATTTGCTTCGACCAACTTTCCTTTAATGAAGGAAATTCCGCTTGAAAATGTGACTTTTGCTGAAGAGGATGACTGGGCGAACTATCCGAAGGGTGTCGTATGGGAACTGAAGCAAAGAGGGATCGACCTGAGCCAAGGGTATAGCTTCCTGTTTCATGGCGAGATTCCGAATGGTGCGGGATTATCCTCGTCGGCTTCCATTGAAGTTGTCACGGCATTCGCCCTACTCTCTATGGAGGGTAAACCAACGGATACGGTGCAAATTGCGCTGTGGTCTCAGCATGCAGAAAATGAATTTATCGGTGTGAAATGCGGAATTATGGATCAGTTTGCAGTTGCTAACGGTCGTAAAGACCATGCGATTCTGTTGGATTGTGATACCTTGAAGTACGAATTAGTTCCTTTCGAATCTGGCGAATACAAGCTCGTCATTGGAAATACGAACAAGCGCCGCGGATTAGTAGATTCCAAATATAACGAACGCCGTTCGCAATGCGATCAGGCCGTTCAAGATCTAAAGCAAGCCTTCCCTGAGCTCACATTACTTGGTCAATTGACGCTGGAGCAGTATGAGGCGAACGAACACCTTATCCAGGATGAAACTGTTCGCCGCCGTGCTCGCCACGTCGTAGAAGAAATTCATCGTGTTGGACGTTCAATGGAAGTGTTAACTAATAACGATCTAGAAGCATTTGGGAAGCTGATGAACGCCTCACATGATTCACTTCGCGATCTGTACGAAGTGACAGGAGTCGAGCTAGATACGATGGTAGACGCAGCACGTTCTGTGCCGGGTGTCCTAGGCTCACGTATGACAGGTGCAGGCTTCGGAGGCTGCACAGTATCGCTGGTACATCAAGATTCCGTAGAGAAATTTATTGCAGATGTGGGTAAACAATACGAAGCAGCAACAGGTCTTACACCTGCGTTCTATGTATGCGATATCGGTGATGGTGTTCACCAAATCAAAGAGGAGGCGTAAGCCATGGCGGTACTTGTTACAGGTGGTGCGGGTTATATCGGTTCTCATGCGGTAGCGGCATTGTTGGAGAAGGGCGAGCAGGTAGTCATCGTCGATAATTTATATCAGGGACATAAAGCTGCGCTGCTTGGTGGGAAGTTATACGAGGGCGATCTGCGTGATGCGGATTTCCTAGCTACCGTATTTCAAGAGAACGACATTGATGGTGTAATCCATTTTGCAGCCAATTCTTTGGTCGGCGAGAGTATGAAGGATCCTGGTAAGTACTATCATAACAATGTTTACGGAACCTTGTGCCTGCTAGAACAAATGCAGAAGGCGGGTGTGTCCCGTATCGTGTTCTCTTCAACAGCAGCTACTTATGGGGAGCCAGAACGAGTGCCCATCGATGAGTATGATCGTACGATGCCAACGAACGCTTATGGGGAAACGAAGCTGGCCATGGAGAAAATGATTCGTTGGTTCGACGTTGCGCATGGCATTAAATTCATATCTTTGCGTTATTTCAATGCAGCAGGCGCTCATATTTCTGGACAAATCGGAGAAGATCATAGTCCAGAAACGCATTTAGTTCCACTGGTGCTGCAAGTCGCATTAGGTCAACGCGATTGTATATCCGTCTTCGGAGAGGATTACCCGACAGAGGATGGCACATGTATCCGCGATTATGTTCATGTTAGTGACTTGGCGGATGCACATATTCTTGCTTTAGAGCGGCTTCGCCAAGGTGGGGATAGTGCGATCTACAATCTAGGCAGTGGTAACGGCTATTCCGTTAAACAGGTTATCGATGTGTCCAGACAAGTTACGGGTCATCCGATTCCAGCTAAAATCGAACCTCGCCGCGCAGGAGATCCTGCTGTGCTGATCGCCTCATCTGATCGAGCTCGTAAAGAGCTTGGCTGGGCTCCGAAACGTGAGGAGCTAGAACAAATCGTTGCTAGCTCATGGGAATGGCATCGCACACATCCGAACGGATATAAGCAGTAATTGGGAGGTCAATGCATGAACAATACAACATCAATCCCATTAGAAACACCTGAGCAAATGCTTGTTCTTGCTATTGAGAGGTTAGTTGAGTTTGCGCTTCATCAAGGACTGATCGAACCTCTGGATCGAGATCTAGCACGTAATGCGCTATTAGATCTATTCTCACTCAAGGAACCTTTGGAAGGTATTCATATAGATCCGGCCACTCTACCGGATAGTCCGGTTATTCTTCTTGAGCCTTTGCTGGATGCAGCTGTTGAGCTAGGTTTGTTGCCTGATGATACGTTAACTTATCGTGACTTGTTCGATGCTCGGATCATGGGTTTGTTAATGCCGAAGCCCTCGGAAGCTTATCGTCAATACGTGCAACTAGTCGCAGAACACGGAGCGATCCGTGCGACCGATTGGTTCTATAAGCTAAACATCGATTCGAACTATATTCGCATGGATCGTATCCGGAAAAACGGATATTGGAAGCATCGCACTTCGGATGGGGACCTGGAAATTACCGTTAACCTATCTAAGCCGGAGAAGGACCCGAAGGAAATCGCATTGCTTAAGACGCTACCGCAGTCGCATTATCCGAAATGTCTGCTATGCAAAGAAAATGTCGGGTACGCTGGCCGTCCCGATCATCCTGCGCGTCAGAACTTGCGTGTGTTACCCGTTGCACTGCAAGGAGAATCATGGTTTTTCCAATACTCTCCTTACGTATATTATAACGAGCATAGCATCGTCTTCTGTGGTGAACATATTCCGATGAAAATCTCTCCTGCGACGTTTAATCGCTTGTTAGATTTTGTAGAGGAATTTCCTCATTACTTTATCGGCTCTAATGCAGATTTGCCTATCGTTGGAGGCTCGATACTAAACCATGACCATTTCCAAGCAGGCCGTCATGTATTCCCGATGGAGAAGGCTTCCGTGCTGGAATGGTTGAACTGTGCTCAGGAGCCTGAGGTAACAATCGGGGTTGTCCAGTGGCCGATGTCTGTGCTGCGATTGCGTTCTAGCAATCGTCAAGCCATTCTTAACGTAGCGGCTGATGTTCTTGCTAAATGGCGTGCTTACAGTGATCCGACCGTAGATATCATTGCTTTCAGTGAGCGAGATGAGGGTCGTGTGGAACACAATACGATCACGCCAATTGCAAGACTCAAGGACAACGCTGTATACGAATTGGATCTGGTGTTGCGAAACAATCGTACAAGTGCGGAGCATCCGGATGGTATATTCCACCCTCATCAAGAGCTCCATCACATTAAGAAAGAAAATATTGGACTTATCGAGGTTATGGGTCTCGCCGTGCTGCCAGGCCGGCTTCAGGTTGAGCTAGGACAAATCGCGGATATTGTTACGGGACGTACTCCGTATGATGAAGCTGCAATTGCCTCACCGGAGCATCCTTTGAACAAGCATGCAGATTGGATATGGACGCTAGTTGATCTTTACGGTACAGATGGATCTGACGAAGCCATTCAACTGCTACTGCAAGCGGATGTGGGAGATAAATTCCATGCCGTTCTACAGAATGCAGGGGTATATAAGGGGAACGAGAACGGACGTAATGCATTTCAACGCTTCCTTGTGGCTTCCGCTTTAGTGTAAGGTTACAGGATTGTTTATGATCTGGGAACGGGGTGTAGATTATTCATGACAACGATTATACAAGAAGTTCAGCATGAGCAATGGGGACGCTGCGTGTCATTGAGCAATGCAAGCATCCAACTATTAGCTACACTTGATTATGGCCCAAGGATCATTCATCTTTCCTCACAAGAGGGTAAGAACTTATTTTTCGAGGATACCTCAAATGAGATCGAACAAGGCGGCGATGCATTCGCACCCGTCGGAGGCGGCAGTTGGAAAATCTACGGAGGCCATCGGTTATGGACAAGTCCGGAGAGAATTCCGCGCACGACCTATCCCGATAACGAGCCTGTACTATGGGAGCAAATCGGTGATCATGCCATTGTTCTACGGTCGAAGCAAGAGCATTGGAATCAAATTACGAAAGCCATTGAGATTCATTCCGATCCATCAGAAGCCAGCATAAAAGTCATTCATCACGTGACGAATAATGGCGCATGGCCGATTTCCTTCGCACCTTGGGCTTTGTCTGTTATGGGGGCTGGTGGGCGTGCAATCGTTCCAATGACTGGGTCAGATAATGGGCTTTTACCTAATCGCAGATTCATTCTATGGCCGTATAGCCGTCTCAACGATCCACGTATATCCTTCACGGAATCCGCTTTGGTTGTAGACCAAGGAGAAGGACCAACGCCGTACAAATTCGGAAGCGATAACGAAGCGGGATGGGCCGCTTATAGCAACCATGGAGATACATTCATTAAGAGCTATGAGCCGGTAGTAGGCGGAAGTTACCCGGATTTTGGAGTGTCATTCGAATTGTATACGAATAGCTTGATGGTTGAACTGGAGACCCTCGGTCAGTATCAGGAGGTCGAGTCGGGTGCTACGGTTGAGCATGTTGAAACTTGGCAGGTTGTGAAGGGATTGGATTTGAGGAAAAAGGTACTGGAAGAAGCGGTTACCTTATTACAGCCATACGTCAATAAATAAAATTGCCCTAATAAACTAAGAACCCGCCCATGAACAAGTCGTGTGGCGGGTTTTTTCATTAGGGGCTAGTAGGTGCATAAGCTACGTTATCCAATTCGGAGAGCAGCTCGATCATATGCTGGATAGCAGGGTTTAACCATTTTTTCTTGTGATAGACGATTTGTGTGTAGAAGGTAATGTCGGGGTGCGTGAAAGGCAATGCGACCAACCGCTGTTCGGATAACTCACGAGTTACGGCTATTTGAGGCACGAGAGCAATCCCAAGTCCGTAGCTCACACACTGCTTAATGGCTTCAAGACTTCCGAATTCATGGTGGATGTGATAAGTGACCCCATTATTTCCTAGGAGTTTTTCGAATGCAGCACGATATGTGCATCCCTGTTCCGTCGTTATTAAGAATTGTCCGTCTAATTCTGCAATACCAATCTGATCAGTAGTGGAAAGAGGGTGTCCTGGTTTGGCGACAAGAACGAGCGGTTCTTGACGGATGATGATCGATTCGATGTCGTCATCCCTGACAGGATAGTCAATGACAATACCTAGATCCAGCAAACCCATTCGAATTGAATGCAGAATGACTGTCTCCACAAGCGGATTCACCTGCAGATTAATTTCGGGGAAGCTTTGCAGGAAGCGATGAAATAGGGGAGGGAGGTAAAAAGCCATTAGCGATTCGATCGTGCCTATTTCCAAGGTGCCCTTCGCTTGTCTAGCAATTGACCGTTTGGAATCATCATAAATTTCTAGAATCCTAATGAATGTATCGCGGAGCTGTTCACCTGCGGACGTCAACCTCATCGAACGCCCAAACCGCTCGAATAGAACGACTCCATATTCATTTTCCAGCTTTTGAATTTGCGCGGTAACGCTCGATTGCACGTAGCCTAAGTTTTCTGCCGCTTTCGTGAAGCTTTGACAACGAGCAACCTCTAAGAATGACCTCATGTAAATTAAATCCAATCCTAATCACCGCCCTCTTGCGATCCATAGCCGGTTATCTGATCAGGGACGTGAACATTGCCTTCAGGTTTCCCCACACAATCGAGCGGGACGGAGTGACCTTAGCATTATTCCATTCCACTGATCTAGATAACTGAATTTCACGTTCTTGGAGATCGCTTTCCCATATTTTATAGACGATATACTCATGAATCAACATTTTTCTCGACCTCCTGCCTTCTCTTTGATATTTATCATATCAGCGCGAAGGGAGAACGAGTTATTGAGTCTTTTTCATGCTAGGTATCAATATTATCGATGGAAACGCGACCAATGCAGTAGTTCGATTCAAACAGTTAGTTTGTGTTTGAACAAAAAAAGCACGGGTATGTTGACAGCCCATGCTCTAAAATGTTTTTTACGCGCGTAACTTGCCCAGTTCGGATACTAAAGCTTCAACCTCGCTAATACTGAATCTATCCTTTGAACTGACCATGTCGTAAATATCCTTTAGATCCTCGTATTTGTCAGAGGTAAAGCTAGAGGCTTGCATGGCTGCTCCAGTTGCCATTCTGAGCTTGGTTTTGATGGCCTCGATCATATATTCTACATTTTGCTGTGATGGTTGGTTTAAGTCCATAATAAACTTCCTCTCATACTGACTAGTGATGATGTTATTGTAACATAGGGAAGGAGCATGACGCTCGAAAACCTTCTCGTGGTTAAGTTTAACTTGTTGAACCTGCATGATAGGTGGCATTCCGAATGGAGGAATGGTAACCTGAAAGAAACATGGTGGAGAACTGCGTTACATAGGGGAGATTCTCATGCTTGATCGTACCATGCACGCTGCTGAACGAGTAGATGCTAAGGGATTGCAGGCTTTTATGAGCCGAATCGCAGACATTCATTCTAAAGAAGAAGTTACGTTCCTATGTATTGGAACGGATCGCTCAACGGGTGACAGTCTAGGTCCGTGGGTAGGAACATTATTAGAGGAGCAGGGTTTCACAAGGGTTATTGGGACACTACGTGAACCTTGCGACGCGGATAAATTACCGCAAATTGTTCCTGTATTAGCTGAACGGGGTATTATAATAGCAGTGGATGCTTGCCTAGGAAGATCGGACAGTGTGGGAACCTACTTAGTTAGGAATGGCCCCCTTATTCCCGCCCAATCGATGAATAAGGGATTTACTGCCGTTGGAGCGTATAGTATTGCTGGAGTCGTGAATGCCATAAGCTTGAAGCCTTATTGGACATTGCAGTCAACCTCCTTGTACCACGTCATGGGGATGGCTAGAGAAATTTCACAAGCGATTAGTGAGCATTGGAAGAGGAGTGATCGTATATGAAGAAGATTGAGCTATCAACAGGTACAATTATTGCTTATGAAGAAGCGGGGAGCGGTCAACCGATTATTTTGCTGCACGGCTATTGTGGCAGCCATCGCTATTGGGACGAAGTCATGCCTTTACTCGCTCCATTTGGTCGAGTCATTGCCCCAGACATACGTGGACACGGCAAATCATCAGCTAGTGAGAGTCAATATGCAATGGATCAATTAGCGGATGATCTGATGGAGCTTTTAGATGAACTTAATATAGATCAAGTGAATCTGTTTGGTCACTCTCTTGGAGGGTATATCGCATTAGCATTTGCGGAGAAATATCCGGAGAGGTTGCTCACGCTTGGCTTAGTGCATTCAACGACTTTCCCGGATAGTGAGCAAGCCAAAGAAGGCCGCTTGAAAGCAGTGGAAACGATCAAAGAACATGGGATCTCATCCTTTGTTGATGGGCTCATCCCTAAACTGTTCGCGACTGAGCATCATGCAAGCAAGACTTTGCAGCTACGGAAAGCCAAAGAAATCGGCTACGGTACGTCAATGCGTGGTGCAATTGGCTGTGCGCTTGGGATGAGAGAAAGACCGGATCACATCACTGTACTTGAGCGACTGCCGATTCCAGTCTTGCTTCTAGCAGGGGAATTAGATGGAGTCATTCCACCGGAGAAAAGGTTTCCTATTGTTAAGGATAATATAACAGCGGTCACGCTCGACAATGTAGCTCACATGGGCATGATGGAGGATCCACAAACGTTCGCAGCAAGTATCGGTTCCTTTTTGAAACGGAATGAGGTAGGCGGAAGTGTTTGAACGTGATTATCTTATTCGCTTACTCACTCAAACAGGACTTATGCTCGGTAAGGTAATGGGCCTACGCCAGCAGCAGAAGCAGAAGGAAGCGCTAGATCTTATAGATGAGTTTCTAGGGAGAGAGCTACGTCTGCGCTCTCGCCTTGCCATGGGGCTATCGGATGAGGATTTGTTATCTATGCTTTCCGTCACAGGCAGCCCGAATGCAGAGTCCGTAGCTGTTGTCGCGGCATGCCTCCAGCAAGAAGCGGACCTATTATCTGATCTCGGACAAACGGAAGAAAGTGTTCCGAGGTATGCTAAAGCGTTACGTTTAGATCTGTATCTCATTCACAATAAGATGGAAATTGAAGGATGGGATATTCGTCAGCATATCGAACAGTTACTGAGGAGTTTGTCCTCGTACGAGCTAGATACGAAGACAAAGCTGGCTCTATGGCCGTGGTATGAATCGAAGGGACAGCTTACCGAAGCAGAGGATTTGCTCTATGAGTTAGAAGAAGAGGGAGTTATCTCCGCCGAGGAAGGGGATAACTTCTATGCAAGGTTATCCGAACTTGAGGATAGTATGCTTGAAGCCGGCGGATTGCCGCGAGGTGAAATGGAAGAAGGGCGCAGGCAATGGGGCGCTCTAATGAAGGAGAATGCTTGATGAATGGTTCGGCTCAATCCCAGGAATGGCTTACTTTTTTAGAGGAAATCGTAGTGGAGGGCCGTCTTATTCAGGTCATCTTTAGTTCTCCTCGCCGTAAAGACGAGGACATAGCACGCAAGCTGACTGTTCGCCCCATTAAACTTAAAAACGGACTTTTTTATCAATTTGAACGCCATCACCTTAACAAAGTATTTCATGAAAATGTAGCTGCTGAGGAGTTAAAGGATCAGCTTCAATTGACGATGGAGCGATATAAGCAGGCTTTGTTCAAAACCCCTGATGCCGATATTCAAATTCTGGCAAATAAAAAAGGGGGATTATCTCTTCTTACACAAGCGAAAGCGACGAAAAGAGAGGCCGTACCGCAAGAACATAATCGTAATAAATCTTACGTCTTGCCAGATGGAGAAGCTGTCCCTTTCTTAATTGCACTTGGCGTCATGACAGCGGAGGGTCGAGTTGTTAAAGCGAAGTATGATAAGTTTCGGCAAATCAACCGTTTTCTTGAAATGGTTTCCGATGTCATTTCCGAGCTACCCCGCGGCAAGCGATTAAATATTGTGGATTTTGGCTGCGGCAAGTCGTATCTTACTTTTGCGCTGTATCATTTATTAGCAATCAAAGAACAATTACCCGTTCGAATCATCGGTCTGGATCTGAAGAAGGATGTCATCGAAACGTGTTCTAAGCTAGCTGCTGAACTGAAGTGGGATGATCTCGTGTTCTCCGTAGGAGATATTTCCGATTATGAAGGGGATACGTCCATTGATATGGTAGTTACGCTTCATGCCTGTGATACTGCAACGGATGCGGCATTGCTTAAAGCTATTAGCTGGGAATCGAGCGTAATTCTATCTGTTCCCTGCTGTCAGCATGAGCTATTCCGTCAAATTAATCAGCCTTTGCTTAAGCCACTGCTGAAGCACGGTATTCTCAAAGAACGGTTTTCTGCACTGGTGACGGATGCGATTAGAGCGAATCTTCTTGAATTAGCAGGGTATCGGACTCAACTATTAGAATTCATAGATTTGGAGCATACCCCAAAAAATATCCTCATCCGAGCAGTTAAAAGTGAAAAGATAAACACAGCAGAAATTAAGGGAGAATATGAACAGTTTAGGGATTTTTTGGGCGTTTTACCTTATATGGAAAGAGAAAAGGGGTAAGTGTGTCTTAAGTCATAAAATAAGTGGTTAAAAAGTCCCTTAATTTTAGATAAAGTTGAATAATATTAAGTCTTTTGGCGGTTTATACGGTTGTCTGAAAAAGCAACGATATGGTAAAATCAAACATGTACTCCCGCTTTTATGACTATAGCCCTTTGTGAAAAGGTGAATGTATTGGGATTTCAATGGACAGATTTTATTCTATTTATAATGCTTTTAATATTATTTGTAAGTGTTATTGCTTTTAATAGAATAACGCAGACACATAAGGTGTATTTGGCCTTTCATTTTATTATGATGCTTTGGCCGTTAGGTCAACTTGCAGTTAAGATGACGGACATTGTCCACTATCAGCTGCTATTTGTTAATATGTCATTTATTGGTATGGGCATGCTCGGACCGGGTTGGCTAGTATTCGTGTTTTTCCTCACAGGTCGAGCTGCCCAGCTTAATTTAAGGCGGTTGCTGCTGTACATTTCACCTGCGGTGTTATGCGTAATTGGTGCGATGTGGAACCCTCAAGAATTATTCATAGCTCCGGTTGAAGGGAACTATTTCCATCGTCTGTACGGCCCATTATTTTGGTTGCTTTTGTTAATCCAGTTCGCTTATTTTTTCACAGCTCTGATGAGTATGTTTCATGCGCTCAAGTCGGTTAATTCTATCAATCAGAGGAAGCAACTTGCAACCGCTTTAATTGGGATTTTCGTCTTAACAGGCTTTGGGCTTCTTGATGTACTTATTAATGTTCTGTTGGTTCAATGGCTCCCTGTAGTACCTGGGTTGTTAGCAATCGGAATACTGTTATCGGATGTATGCTTTGTCATTGCCATTTACCGGTTTGGAATATCTGATATTCTAAGCATGGCCCAACGGGATATTTTTGAGCATATGACCACTGGGATTATTGTCGTGGATGAGAACGGTAAAATTTTAGAGGTTAATAAGGGAGCGTCTCCATTCGTTCAAACGATCAAAGGCGAAACCTTCGAGATGGAGAAGCTTCTAACTCCGCTGCAGGCCCAAGGAGAAGTTTATGAGTTTTTGTACCGATATATCCATCATCCCTATGAGAAGATGCAAATGGAATTTTCACTTCAGGAAAATGCCGGAAAGCACGTCTCGATACAGATTTCTCCTGTATTGGATGACCGGAAAACGTTGTTGGGGAGAATCATTACATTTCATGATGTGACTGAGCTTCGCAAGCTCGTTGTAGAGATGAATCGGAAGAACGAAGCGCTACATGAACGTAATCTGGAGCTCATTACGATTCAAGAAGAGTTGTTTCGGGTTAATCAGAAGCTTGAGCAAATGGCGGTTACGGATGGACTGACAGGCTGCTATAATCGCAGATATCTCATGCAGCAATTAGAGCATGAAGTATTGCTCAACATGAGATACCATATCCCGTTTGCTATTTTCTTATTTGATATTGATCATTTCAAGCAAATTAACGATAAATACGGGCATATCGTAGGCGATGAAGTGCTGAAGAGCACGGCTGACATCGTACGTACGAAGCTGCGTAGAACAGATATCTTGGCTAGGTATGGTGGTGAAGAGTTTACGATTTATTTACCTCATACGAATCGTGAGCAATCAGAGCTGTTGGCGGAAAGAATTATGCAGGCTGTTGGAGATAATTGGGTAGATGCGGGAACCGAAAAAGTGCATGTTACGATCAGTATGGGGGTTCTCACAGAGTCGAGCGAGGAATTATCCTTCGAAGATCCCAAGGAATATATGCGCGAGGTGTTTTCGAGCGCTGATTCTGCTTTGTACCAAGCCAAGAATGAAGGGCGAAATCGTGTTGTAATGGCGCTTTAAGCCTAAAAAAATTAACTAGACTAGCACGGTGATTACTTACATCTGCTCGAAAATTGTGGTAGTATTACGCTATGATTATTTGAGTGGATAAAGGCAAACTTGCTGAAAAGTAGGGACGCAAAGCTACAGGGTCTAATGTTCGCAAGAACGATGACAGCCTGGCTGCCGATGAGTCCCTAACGGGATGAATAAGGCAAAGCAGGCTATTCCTATTCAAGGAATTGCCTTTTTTTAATTAGCAGGAAGTTAGAAAGGTGGTTTGACGGGCATGTCACAAGACGGGGACAAAATGTTCAGGTCGGAGATCGAAAAAGAACTGCTTCCGTTAAATATGCTACTTCACTGTCGAACCGTTGTAGAAGGTAAGAACTTTGTTACGACCGGTGTAATGACTCATATCGAAGGGGAGCTCTTCGAGGTTGAGCTTCATGAGTTTGAACAGTTTGATCTTGGAGAAACAGTCAAAATGACGGTATATTCTCCAGCGGGAATCCAATCCATGCCTTCGATCGTTTTTGCCAAGTATGAGGGGGCTATTGCGCTGCTACAGCCGCCTGACGTGCAAAAGCGCTTCATAGAGAGAAGAGAGCATCCTCGAGTAGAAATTAGTGGAAGCGTGCAAATTATTCATGTCATGAATGCTTCTGGAGAAGAAGTGACGCTGGAACAATCTGGGCAGCTAACAATCCATGATATTAGCATATCGGGTATTAGTTTTTTGGGACAGGATGCAGCTCATTTTGCCATGAAATCGCGGTTAAAGGCTAAAGTGGAAATCGGCTTCGGGTTCAGCTGTGAGCTTGAAATCGTTCGTCGTGAGCCGAAGGACAACCTTATGTGTTACGGTGCTAAGATGCATGTTCTTGAGCCGGAAATGCTTCGTCCACTAAGAGCGCTGATCTTACGACAACAAGTGGAGAAGTATGCTCAAACTCGTCGAGATTCAAGTAAGAAGAGGGTTTTCAACGGGTAATTGAAGTGAAGAACCTGATTTTTGCAGGCCCTTATAAGGCCTGTTTTTGATTTTAAATGCGATTGACGTCTGCGAGACATTCGATGGAATTTGAGGAAATGGACGTGGGGTTAGGAGGGTGTCCGTGATGACAAGCTCCTCTGTCACATATAGTGAAGCAAAAGTGACAAAGGAGTGATTTCATGACTATTCAACGCATCAAGCCATTATTGGGAGATTCCAAAAGGTCCCGCATCATTCGTGTTAAAAAATCCTCTCGTACGCAGGGTACCAACCAACCAACCTTTAACCGTCTAACTGTCGTTTGGGTACAAAATAATGGAGTACCATTTGATACTACCGGCTTCTTCGCTCGTCTATCGAGAGGGAATACCCTTGTATCTACAGCTAGCTTTGACCGTTTCGGTGTTGTCCGGTTTAACAACATACGCACATTAACGAATGTTTCATACACCCTCAGAGTATTCAGCAGTAATGGAACCTTGTTCCGTACTCGTACGATACCGGCTGGAGTGCAAACCTTTGCGATCATAGGCTAATTAGAGTAGTACTGTATGACAACAAAGAAGGAGACCGCATTTCGTATGCGTGTCTCCTTCTTTTTTAACCTCCGAACGCATCTCGGAACGCTTGCATGAGCTTTACCCGATCCACATTCCATAGCTCAGCGATATCTTCGCTAATTTCATCATCCCACCAATCGGCCAGTACTTTCCGATTGCTGCGATTTTCCGTGATCCACATCAAGTTCCCGATAACCCGTTTCACATACAGCTCTTCAGCCTGTTTAACCAAGGATGGAGGGACATGCTGCTTCAATCTCTTGACGGTTCGATAAAGCTCGATACCGCACGCCCTGCGAATGCTACGTGGAGAAGGAAGCGAGGATGTATGCTTTTCCTGAAACATTTTCATCGAGCTTCACCTAACCTCTCTTCCTATACCCTATGCATAGGTGAAAGAGGAGGTCACGGTCACTGCTGGAATTATTGTACGACTAGATATCCGACCATCGGTCCACCGGTTTTCGTATCCGAGTGAGTTTGGCAGATGATGGGGTAAATTCCGGCTTCCTTAGGTGTGAACCGGACTACAGTTGTTTTACCCTTGTTAATGTTCCCAGAGATGTTCAAGCCTTCGATAACGAAGGGGTGGGATTGACCATTAACACCAGAAATTCGTAACTCAACTAATTCGCCTTTTTTGGCTATAATCGTACCCGGGTAGAAGACATACGACTCTATCTTCTTACCGTTGTCTGACGTTGCTGTGAATTCCCCTGTAACTAGCTGCAATACTTGTGCGTTAGCTTGTTGATCTCCTACGGGTACGGTTGCAGGCTTGGTCTGCTGCCAACCGATATAAGCGCCGGCTAGAATGACTACAGCAGCAATAACCGAGTACATCTGAATCTTTTTTCGGCTTAAAATAACGATTTTACTCATATTGTTCGCTCCTCTTCAACTTTGTCCACCTATCGAAGTGTATGCTTAGGCCCGTCCTGTCATGACAAGCTGCAACGATTTTGTGTGAGCTTCGTATAACTGGAAGGAAGCTGCAATCATGTGCTAGAATAGAGACGGTTATTATGGAACGAAAGCAGGTTATATCATGATGGATACGTTGCACGAATGGCTCGCACAAATTCTTGTGTGGATTGAGAGCCTTGGTTACTGGGGTATTATCATTGGTCTAGCGATTGAAGTTATTCCAAGCGAAATCGTACTTGGCTTTGCAGGGTATCTTGTATACAAAGATGTGGTCTCATTTCCGGTTGCCGTTATTTGTGGCGTCATAGGAGCCATTCTGCAGCAGTGGATACTGTATGCAATCGGTCGATATGGAGGAAGGCCCTTCCTGGACAAGTTCGGTAAGTATTTGCACCTGAAGTCTAAGCACATCGATATTGCGGAAAAATGGTTTGAGAAGTATGGCTCGATCATTGTGTTCACAGGACGCTTCGTGCCGGTTATGAGGCAAGTTGTATCCATTCCTGCGGGGATGGCGCGGATGAAATTATGGAGGTTTACATGGCTTACTGTCCTAGCATCTATTCCGTGGTCCATATTGTTCGTGTGGTTAGGCTCGTCCCTAGGTGAGAATTGGGAGAAAATTGACGAGAAGGCAGCTCCATACGTTCAACCAGCTATTCTGATTGCGTTGGCACTTTTAGTAGGCTTCTTCATCTATCAATATTTGCGTAAAAGAGGTAAAACCATCTAAAATAAGGATTAGATTTGAATCAGAGAGGAGATTTACACATGAGCCAATTAATTGCGAGTAAATTACATAAAGGTATATCCCCACGTCAATTTATTGACCAGATGACTAAAAACCAAGAAACATTTAATTCCTGGTCCGATCAATTCCAATGGAATGATGCTGAATTGGAGGAGTTTTACGATTCCTTGAACAATCGTGATGATTTGCGTTGCATGATTATTGCAGCGGATTGGTGTGGGGATGTTGTTCGTAACGTTCCTGTTGTATTCCAAGCGATGGAAAAAGCGGGGATTCCAACAGAAGTATTGATTATGGAGGAGCATCTTGACCTTATGGATCAATACTTGACGATGGGTGGACGTGCGATTCCCGTTGTTCTATTCATCGATACAGGCGGACATTTGCTGGGCAAGTGGGGCGCTCGGCCTAAGCACGTTCAGGAAGTTATGAACGCATTTAAAGCTGAAAACCCAGATCGGGAAGCTGCGGACTATCAGGAGAAAATTGCTGTTGCAAGGCAAGAGATGGGACGTCGATACGGAGAGGACACGGGCTATCAGACGATTATTTTGCAGGAAATTCGCGAAATTCTGTCTGGGGTTTGAGGGATATAAACTCATGCTGACTTTTCAACGATATTCACTTGGGGCTTTGCAAACGAATGCTTATGTGGTCGTGAACTCAGAGCGTACTCATGCCGTAGTTATTGATCCAGGAACACCAGATGGTGCGCTTATGCGTAAGTTGGATGGTTTGAAAGTGGAAGCGATCTTACTGACTCATGCGCATTTCGACCATATTGGTGGAGTGGACGCAATACGTAAGCGCTATAAATGTCCTGTTTATATTCACTCTGCGGAGAAGGACTGGTTGGGTGATGCAGGTAAAAATGGCTCCACCCGCTGGGTGGAGGTTACACCTCCAATCACGACGGAAGCTCCAGAGCACCTTCTTGCCGATGGACAAACCTTGGAATTTATCGGAGAAACATTTCTAGTCAAGCATACTCCAGGTCACTCCCCAGGAAGTGTAAGCTTCTTGGTCGGCGATCTTTTGTTTGCAGGAGATGCCTTATTTCATCGGTCAATCGGGCGGACGGATTTACCTGGAGGCAACCAGGAGCAGCTCTACCGTTCCATTCGGGAGAAGCTCTATGTATTGCCAGATGAGGTTCTCGTTCTACCCGGACATGGGCAAGAAACGACTATCGGGGATGAAAAAAGCGGAAACCCATTTGTTAGATGAAAATGAATTTGTATAGCGAAATGTTAAAAAAAGGCTTTACACTAGATCGACCTTTTGATATAGTGAGCCTTGTCAAGCCGATATAGGCTTATGTTCACTGCGAAGAACGCAGGCGATGGAGGAAGTATCCTCTAGCGCTTGCGTTTTTTTATTTTCTCATTAAGGGGGCGTTGGGATGAATAGACGAAGACAGATCGCGATTAGTGTGTCGGCTGCAGTCATATCAGGGTTACTCGTTTATGGGGTTTATTTGCTTCAACTAAGGCAAATTGAGCTGCAGGAAATGGATAAGGTTGTTGTTCCCAAACAGTTTATCGCAGCAGGCACGAAGCTAGAAGCTCAACATTTAACTTTGATATCAATGCCTAGATCGGCCGTATCCATTGAGATGATTACAGATTTATCAGAAGCGGTTGGGATGGAAACGTCGATGTCGTTAGGCACTAATGAGCCCTTACTAAGATGGAAGGTGGACAAGTATCGCTTGCTACCAAGCTTGGGACAATCAACCTTTCAGATTCCGAGGGAATACGTCAAATCCATTTCGAACGGAATTCGAGCAGGAGATGAGGTTGTCATTTACTTGTCGGATGAAGCAATGGCTTCCCGTAAGCTGTATCCAGATGCAATCAGAGTAGCTGGTGTTAAGACAGCGGCAAATCAGGAAATCGATAATCCGAAAAATCCAAATCTGATATCGATGGCTAACGATGACAAGGAAGGGATGTACACCTCAAGACGAGATGCCAATGGCACGATTGATGCGATTAACCTGAATCTGACGGAAGCACAATGGCTGGCTATGGACTCCGCTTGTAAAGGAGGGGCTGCGAAGCTGATTATCGCTTTCCAAGCTTCGTCAATAAAGGAGGAACAGTAATGTCGGGAAGATTGGCTGCCTTTGCAGGTTCTACGCCGAATATTGGGACATCTTTGACGGCATTTGGAACAGCTTATCGCATCGCAGCGTTGACAGGGCGCAAGGTTGGATATTTGTGTCTCAATTTGAAAAGCGCTAAAACACACTTGTATCTAGGAGTAGACAAACCGGACGTTACTTTAGACGGGGTAAGGCCCGAGCTAAGGGCAGGCACATTAACTGGAGATAAATTACGTCAATATGCCTTCCGTTCTCCACATCTAGGCGGATTACATGTGTTGTTCGGCAACATGGCCAGAGAACAGGCGGAATATTATGAGCCGGAAGATATGCAGAGATTATTAGCAGCTTCCCGTGAAGCCTTCGATCTGACAATCGCGGATGTGAGTGCCTATTGGGATAATGCGGCTACCATATGCGCGATGCGTGAAGCGGATGACCGTTTTCTGGTCACCACGGATAGCTTGAGCCACTTTCAAGAGGATATTCAACGCTGGACCGGTCAAGTTGGATCACAATTCGGAATGACGCCAGAACAATTTCAATTGGTGCTTTTGCAAAGTAAAAACCGAGCGACGGGGGGATTTCGAATGAAGGAAATTCGTAAGGAAACCGGTTGTACCGAATATACAGAATTAAAGCTGACAGAAAGCGTTCATTTGCAGCTCGATAGCGGCAGATTGGATGAGTGGCTTGCTACGGAGGAGAGAAATGCGGCTTGCTTCGATGCGGTGGCTAATCCTCTTCTGAATAAGCTGAACTGGGCGCAAAGACTACAGAAGACAGATCGGCCTTGGCTCCGTAGGCTAATGGTGCATAGGCGGAGGGAGCTATGAACGGTGGGGGGAATGCCAAGAAGTTCTCCTCAACTGCCTATGCAGCGAACTTACAAATTACATCAGTCAAAGCCAATGAAGCTACAGGGAACCAAGCGGATGATCTAAATAGTTTGCGAGCATACACGGAAGAAGTTCGTTTGATGCTGGCCACACCTAGAGGCTGGAGCGAAGAAGAACGTCGGAGATACACCGAGAAGCTGAATCGGGCGATTATTGGTTTCCCGCAGGAACGAGCAGAGATGCTAGCGATCATCTCAGATTGGATTATCAAGAAGCGATTGCAGCATCTTGTTATCGGCAACTTCCCTTATGGGACTCTGGCAGAAGCCTTGTTTGCGGAAGTCATTGGGATGAATGTGCTAGAGCTTGTCCTTCGCGAGCGAGAAGGCTTGGAGGAGGTACAGGTTGTCGGCACTCGGATTTTTGTTGTGAGGGATGGTCAGGCGGTGGCTTCTCCCTATCGCTTTCAGGAAATGAGCCATGTCGAGAGAATTCAACAAAATCTGGTGCTGTTCAATAACGATAGAATCAATCCTCGCAAAAGGTGGGCAGAGGTTCTTCTATTAGATGGCTCTCGCGTCACCTTGACAGGCTTTGGGTTTACAGCTCAGCCCACGCTAACGATCCGATTATATACAGTGAAACGATTTAATCTCGAAACGCTTTGTAAGCCAGAATACCGAACGATGGATGATCGTGTACGCGAGCTATTGCTTATCATCGTGAGAAGCCGATTTAATATGGTCGTGATCGGGGCAACGAATACAGGTAAAACTCATTTGATTAAGGCGCTTATTTCCGCAATGCCCGATGAAGAGAGAATTGTAACGATAGAGAGTCGTTATGAGCTCATGCTTGCAAGAGATTTTCCAGATAAGAACGTTGTGGAATATGAATCCGATGAAGATGATCCCTTACACGGGCCAAGGCAAGCTTTCAAGCTTGCATTACGGCAATCTCCTCAGAGAATATGTCATGCGGAAATTAGGGATGAAGATGCCAATATTTACGTCCGTGCATGTACACGAGGGCATGAAGGGAGTATCACTTCCGTACATGCCAATGGACTGGAGGATGTCCCGGATACGATAACAGATATGTGTATGCTGGATGGCAGAGGAATGAATCCGACATCGATGATTAGGCGGATCACGGAGCATGTGACTCATTTCGGGTTCGAGATGCGCATGATTGACGGCGTTCGGAAGCTAGCAAGAGTTGGGGAATTCGAATGGCAGGATGGAGTGGTCAAAATAAGGGACTTGGTTAAATATGACGAGTCTTCTGGGCATTGGGTTTTTCCGGACTCCTTTTCAGCTAAAGCACTGCAGAAAATATCGAGAGCTGATCCGGATGGATTTCGATTAATAACGACATCGCAATTAGGGAGCTCAGTCAAATGCTGAAGTTGACTATCCTGTCTCTAGTCGGAGTTCTCTTCCTTTTGTTATTCGTGAGCTTCCGCTACGGATTACTTGTCTGGGCAGATACATACTCACGCAAACGTCGCCTTAATATTAAGACAAACCGTTGGAGCTTAGTTTCATCGAAGCAATGGACACGGTTAAGCAGGCCGAATCAACACCTTTTAGATCTGTTGTTGGCTTTGGGCTGGCGATTAAATCCACAAGGCTTTGTCACTTGCTCTTTATTAATAGGGGTAACAGGATCGGTAGCGGGTGTCCTTGTATTCCAGTCTCTCCGTTCCGCAATTATCCTTTTACTGATTCTGGGATGTCTACCGTACTTGCTGCTTCGAATGTCATTAATTAATCGACAAATGAAGACGAGGCTAGAATTTTTGCCTGCAGTAGAGTTGTTCTATCAGAGCTATCTCATTACAGGATGCAGACATATCCGAATTGCCTTGCAGAAAACCCTAGAAGAACGCCGACTTCCCGGTGAAGTTCAGGTCGTATTTGATCAGTTGTATCGTAATTTATCGGTTAAAGGGGATGACGAAGGGAGCTTGCGGCGGTTCTCTCTATCCTTCGGAAATATGTGGGCGGACTATTTCGGCAGCATTCTGAAGGTGGCGCTTGAAGAGGGGAACAATGTCTCGGATAATCTGAAAGAATTAATCTCAGATATGCGTAAAGCCCAATTGGCAAATCAAGTGGAACGTAATCGATTGTTAGAGATTCGAATCGCTAATTTTGCTCCGATTGTATTTATGGCGTTATTTATTGGTATTAATTTTCGATTGAATCCGACGAGTAGCTACCAGTTTTACATCTTGGACGCCGGAGGAAGAAGCATGCTGCTTAACGCGGTCATTATGCTGTTTGGTTCAATTATGATGGGATTGTATTTGTCCAAACGAAAAATATAAAAGAGGAGGGGGAACGATTGTGACGGGAACTATGCAGACTCTAATTATGGGGTTAGGTGGGCTTATACAGTTCGCACTCCTATTTGTCGGTATTTCCGTTATTTTAAGATTTTCATTCGTTCCCCGTAATCGCTGGAGAATCCACTTACGGGGATGGCATGAGCATCAGACGCCACGTTGGTGGCTTAAGCTATGGAGAACCGATCGGGAGAGCGTCAGTCTACAGGAGAGGAGGATGCTGCTTGCAGGTTGCGGTATTCGATATTCGCCGGAGGCTTATCTAGCTTATCGTCGAAGTTTGTTATTTTTGATTCCGTGTATGGGTGGAATGATTTATGTCTTTCAGGACCAACGGCTACTCCCCGTATTGCTGAGTTGGAATATTATCTTCATACTCTCAATCCTCATAGGATTGACAGCATGCGACCGAATGTGGCTTCAATCCATACGTCGCTATCGGGTAGATCGAATTCGCCGTGAGATCGTCGCTGTTAGTAGCCAGCTCCTCTATTATACGGGTTCTAGATTGCATCTTCATGGCAAGCTAATGAAATGTCTGGTCCTAACCCGGTACATTCGAGGAGAGATGGGGCTGCTGCTTAATGAATGGTACCATGATGCCGATTCTGCGCTGAAACGCTTTAAGGAGCGGCTCGGAACGGATGAGGCATATGGCTTCGCGGAAAGCATGCGCACCCTACGACTGAACGAAACCCAAGAAATATACGATATGCTGCGGGAAGTTGTACGAGATTACAAGGCCCAAATCGAGCTATCCAAGGATAGTCGCAAAGAGACGACCTCCTACTTATTGTTTGTGCTTGCGGGAATTCCTATTTTATATACTTTTCAAATCTTTCTTTATCCTTGGGTTCAAGAAGCTTCTAGGCTATTTGATGCAATTAATCCGTAGAAAGGAGGCGTTACGATGAGAAATATATTAATTACTGTCATGATGCTAATTGTTGTTGCTCTATTGTTTAATACAGTCATTGCTCAAGATAATACTGGAACTCAGGCGCGAATTGAAACGCAGGGGAACACAGCAAATACGACGCTTGGAAACCTACTACCCTAATAGTGAAGGGGAAGGAATTGGATGAGACAGCTTCTCATGACTATGTTACTAATCGTTACAGTGGTGCTGCTGTATACTTCAATCACGCAAGGTGATGAGGGGACAAGAGAACAGATCAAAGCCTCAGGTGGACGAATGGCAGATCATATCTCCCGGATTAGCCCTTGAAGCAGCTGCTCGTGTTCGTGTTGTTTGCCTCGTTGTTTTGCTGGCTCATGTTTTCTCCCTTTTACAAGCATGTGCTGGTCATGCGACAAGCCTTACTTCAACAAGAGGCTGATTATATGCTAGAGATCGGTGCAAGCGGCACATATGGGTATATTGATGAGGCAATGATTGTGGAGTCTCGTTCAAGATTAGCTGGGTATGGATTTTCTGCTCATTTGCTTCAATACGAAGTGACTTCCACTTCGGGTGCAGAAGGAGATAATGCTACGGTTCCTTTACCTAGAGGTACAGGTATTCGACTTCATATTTCGTATCCCTACGAGAATTTGCTTAATATCGATCGATTGATTGGATTAGCACCTCCTTCAGAAGATGCAACGATTTCCGGTAGAGGAATGAAGATGAGCGAGTATGTTCCTAGTAGATAATAAGGAGTACACATTTGTATGGCAAAGCTAGTGTTTAGCGTGCTTATGATTGTCATTTGGTGGATGCTCCATGCTCTGCAGATTGATGAGGAGGTAGCAATGGGGACGGTCCACGAGGCTAAGCGGGCCGTGGACCGTGCTGCTCATGCAGCCGCTCAGCAGCTAGACCGAGAGAAGCTGGAAATGGGAATTGTATCAATAGATTCAGGGCTGGCGGAAGGAGTGGCTCTGCATTATCTACAGGGGAATTTGGCTTTAGATGCTGAATTAAATCCGCAGCCTGGAACCTTTCTGCGAGATGCGGTTGAGGTGCTGGCATTTGACATCGTGAATGAGGAAGTAGAGTTTCCGTACACCTACCGAAACTCTCTCTACAATTATGAAGTCACATTAGACAGGCCGGGAGTCATATTGATCGCCCACGTGAAGTATCCGCGACTATTCGGAGTGCTGGATCCCGTAGAATGGGATTTAAAAGGCTCTGCGGAATTAGTGTATTGAGTCATTCGACTCCTTAGTTGACGATATGCCCCTTCTTTGCTCTAATATAACGAGAAGAAGGACCTTGAAGGGGCGACGAAGGAATGCATAATGTTCCAGCGCAAGCGGAATGGATAAACCGCCAATCCAGAATGCAAAGTAGATTAGCGGAAACTGGATTAAAGGGCTGTCTGGTATCACAAAATGTCGGAATCTATTATTTTACCGGCTCCATGCAGACGGGATATTTGTTTATCCCTGTCGAGGGGGAGCCTACTTATTATGTTAGAAGAAGCTTTGTTAGAGCGCTTAGTGAGTCCAAGGTACGTACAGTTGAAATGGGTTCACTACGTACATTCGGTATTCAATTGCGGTCGGATTATCCGACATTATTTTCAGAATTTGATGGCCAGCAAATACAGATTGGTACTGACCTAGATGTGATGCCAGCTCAATTGTATATTAGGCTAGCCGAAGCGATACCTTTAGCGAAGTTAACGGATGCTTCTTCACTTCTTAGAAATGTTCGGAGTGTGAAGTCCGGTTATGAAATCGGATGTATTTCTAGAGCAGCTGAAGTTGCTGCTGCCGCACTTGAGGAGGGAATTTCCTGCCTTCGGGAGGGAATGACGGAGCTTGAGCTCCTATCAATTATCGAGAAGGCGATGCGAATTCGTGGCCATATCGGATTAATGAGGATGCGCGGGTACAATCAAGAAATTATGACAGGGGTAGTCGCAGCAGGGGATGCTGCCGCGGAGCCTACTTATTTCGATGGTCCTGCAGGCGGTCGTGGGTTATCCCCATCAGCCCCGCAAAGCGTGAGTCTTCGTCCGATAGGTAGGAATGAGCCTATCCTCATTGATATTGGCTGCTGTATTGACGGATATACGATCGATCAGACTCGTACAGCTGTGATTGGTGAACTCAAGCCGGAGCTGAAAGCTGCCTATCAAGCAGCCGAAGCGATCATGAGGAGTAGCGAGAAGCTGCTTCGTCCAGGAATAACTCCTGAGCAATTATACGTCAACGCATTGGAGATGGCGGAAGCAGCAGGGCTGGCCGGTCACTTCATGGGCTTTGGTCGTGATCAAGTGAAATTTCTCGGTCATGGGATTGGACTTGAAATTGATGAATGGCCTGTATTGGCTAGAGGCTTCCAAGAACCGCTTGAATCGGGAATGACGCTAGCAGTGGAACCTAAATTTACATTTCCGGGACTTGGTGTTGTGGGACTAGAGAATACTTATCTAATTACCGAAACAGGGTGCAGGGTATTATCGGCTTCACCTGAGAAGATCTATAAGCAACAATAGGATAATAGGATAAGCTGAGATTTATCGATCACCGGAAACCCTAAAATGGTTTTCGGTGATTTTGTTTTTTAGGTTTGAACGATTCGGGATTGGGAAACGTATAACTAGCAATTGGTACACTATCGAAACAACAAACTAGGAGAGGGGCGGGAGTAGCGCACTATGTCAAATGACAATGAAATCTCCCGCTTCGGGCGGCTATCGCAAGCCGAGCTAGCCTCATTGCTTCGGGAGCACTACGGACTCGTATTTCACTACTTGCTGAAGGTAACGATGGATCGCTCCCTTGCTGAGGACATGACACAAGAGACGATGATCCGGGCGATTGAGAAGATCGACAGATACGATGGAAGCTCTAAATTCTCCTCATGGCTCATCACGATCGGCACAAGGTTGTTTCTCGATGCTGTTCGGAAACGCAAAAGGGAACAGAAGAGAACTTTGCAGGAAGAAGCTCGATTGTCCTCCTTACAGTGGGAGACGGAAGCGCGTGGCACCAGATGGACTGAACTACTTGATAGCTTAGAGAAGTTATCTAATGAAGAGCGAATGCCACTTGTTCTTAAGCATTATTACGGTTACACCTATGAGGAGATTGGGGAAATGATGTCGTTGCCACCAGGCACTGTCAAATCTAGAGTCTATTATAGTATCCGCAAAATTCGAGAGGAGTGGAGTGAAGATGAATCCGACCGATCATGAGAACGACAATAGATTAGTTATGGAGTTGCAGCAAACCTGGGAGAAGCTTGAGGGTACTTATACGGTCTCACCTGCAACGCTGGATGTATGGGAATCTCTCGTTCAAGAACAGCGAAGACATTTGAAGCGGCGATTATGGCGAGAGGTCATTTTATTCTGGGTGGTTGCGGTTCCGCTTATCGTGGGATTTATTTTGCTTGCTTCCGGTCTATCCACATGGTTTTGGATACTGCAGGGGTTATTTGTCATAGCTGGAATACCCTTGCTCATTGTGGAGCTGAGAGGTTATCCGGACAAAGGAGAAACCCAATATGACTGAAGAAACCTTGAAGGTAAGCTGGTGGTTTTGGTCGTTACTTGGGCTTCTGTTGCTAATGCAAAGCACGGGACTGTTCCTCCACGCCAAGCGTAGAGGAGGAAAGGCATGGCTCTGGGGCTTGTGGGGATTGACGCAGTTTCCGTCTCCAACTCTCACGTATATGTTGCTGCAATGGTGGAAGAAACGTAAACGTCGACTTAAAGCGATTGAAATAGATAAGAAGTAGGAGGGATATGGGATGGATAAATCGCAGCTGATCATGCTGTTACTTCCGGTAATCATGATTCAAATCATATTGATGGTGACTGCCCTGACTTACTTGTACCGCGCCAAATCGGTTCGCGGGAAAAAGTGGATATGGGCTCTGGTCATCGTTTTCCTTAATATCGTAGGGTCCATTCTATTCTTTGCAGTAGGCAGAAGGGAGAGCTAATAATGAATCTCATTACGGCTGAAGGCTTATCCCGAAGCTACGGCAACACTGAAGCTCTAAGCAAGGCGAGCTTCGCAATAGGTGAGCAGCGTTGTATCGCTTTGTTGGGGCCTAATGGAGCGGGAAAAACGACTACACTCTCCATTCTCGCTGGTTTGTTGGAGCCTACGTCAGGTAAGCTCGTCATGCAAGCTGGATTATCCACAGATCGACGACACTGGATGGGGTTTCTCCCGCAGCATCCTGCATTTTTCGGATGGATGACGGGACGTGAAACGATGATTACTGCGGGGAGACTATGCGGATTGACAGCCAAGGAAGCCGCGAAGCGCAGCGAAGAGCTGCTTGAAACTGCTGGTTTAGTAGAAGCAGCTAATCGCCGCGTGTCTGGCTATTCCGGAGGAATGAAGCAACGTCTAGGCTTGGCGCAGGCTGTCATTCATCGTCCTCGTTTGCTGTTGTTAGATGAGCCTGTGTCCGCTTTGGATCCCATCGGCAGGCGTGACGTATTGACGATGCTGGATGCTTGGAAGCGCGAGATGACGATCGTGCTTTCCACCCATGTGCTTCATGATGCAGAGCAAGTATGCGATGAACTGATTCTCATGAATCGAGGTCAGGTTGTGATGCAGGGACAAATGGACGAATTACGTAGATCAGCAGGACAACCTTTCCTGAGAGTTGCTGTGGAGGAGAACGAAGCTTCAAGCCTATGGGTCGAAGGATTGAATCGGATTCCAGGAATTCTAAAAATAGATGGCGGGAAATTCGATTTCCATATTCATACAGATAAAATAGATTCGGTAAGGGAGAAAGTACTCCGAAGTGCTCTAAACGAAGGGGTGAAGCTCCTAGCCTTTGAGGTTAGTCGAACATCTCTGGAGCAATGGTTCGTAGAGGCGGTGCAGCAAGCATGATTGGATTTAACATCTTACTTCATAAAGAATGGAGAGAAGCACTCCGTTCGGGTAAATTCATTTGGCTTCCAGCGGTCTTCCTCTTGCTCGGATTAGCCCAACCGTTAACCGCGAAGTTCATGCCTGACATCTTAGCATCTGCAGGAAATTTACCCGAGGGAACGATCATTCAAATCCCAATCCCTAAGCCAGGTGAAGTGATCGCTCAAACTTTAAGTCAATTCGGTACGGTTGGCTTGTTGGCGATCTGTCTTGCTTTCATGGGGACGATATCCGCTGAAAGGCGTAATGGCACGGCAGCATGGGTTCTTGTAAAGCCTGTTTCTTTGTTTGCTTATGTGGCATCCAAATGGGTCGTTCAATGCTTTATTGTGGGATTTTCTTTCGGTTTAGGCTTTGGTGGTGCGTGGTACTACACCTATTTGTTAATCGGTCCTCCGGACACCCAGGCAGTTTTAATATCCGCAATCTTATATTTTTGTTGGCTTATGTTTATATGTACGGTCACTATAACGGCTAGTGCATGGCTACGTTCACCTGCTGCAGCAGCTTTTGTTGCTCTTGGTAGTTCGACTGTATTGCAGCTTCTCCTCGGACTATTTGAGGATAAGCTATCATGGCTACCTTCTGGACTTAACGCAGCTGCGATGTCCACATTAACGATTGGGGAATCTCCCCCATGGGTCGGGTCGATATTCGTTACGATTATGTTCGTAGCGGCGCTTATGCTTGTCTCTGTAAGAGGTCTAAGAAAAATGAAAGGATAGTTCTCTCCAACAGTTCCCTTTCGTCAAAATTTGCTAGGGTGATCGTTTTTTAGTAGGATAGTAATATTACCTGATGTAGAGGGAAGGGGAGAATCGGTATGCTGAAGCTTGGGGAGAAAATCATCATCGTGGATGACCGATTTGAGCAAAATTTGCCTGTGGGTGAATATGGGTACGTTATTGCCTATGATCGTAATAATGATAGCGCATTTGATTATATTATTCGTGTACCGAAAGCAAATAGGCAGTTCTATGTGCCTTGTGAAGATATTGAATTAGAGGAACTATTGCTAGAACTTGAAGTGGAACGCATAGAGAGAGAGGCGCTTATCGACTTTGCCTTGGTTACTCGTAATGAGGAGCTCTTCAAAAACATCATGAATGCTGGACAAGAAGAAGAGCCGCCTGTAGAAGAGACAAGCAAAGAAGTGCTTAGTCGCGAGGACTTCATCCGCCAAGTCAATTTGAAAGCTTGGATCTAAGAGATCGTGATGCTATAGCGCTAGTAGCTCGCTAAAAAAATGGGGTTGTCTCTGAAGGTCTTTTCAGACCTTCTAAGACAGCCCTGTTTTTTATTGGACTTTGATCCTACAAGGCAGACGCAGCAATAGGAGTGGGAACAGGCTTGGCATGCCCGAATAAATAGCCTTGGAATAAGGATACGCCAGCTTTTCTAAGGTAGTCCCATTCCTCATGCCGCTCCACACCTTCTGCTAGGAGGACACCATTGAATTGGGAAACTCGAGCTATGAGATCATCGATGTAGCGTTGTTTGACAGGATTATTTTCACACTGACTGATCCACCTGCGATCTATTTTCACATAATCAGGTTGGAGACGATCGACCACATCCAGTGTCGCAAATCCTGTTCCTACGTCATCGAGTGCAAGTCGCACGCCTTCACTGCGGTAAGTATCGAAAACATCTATTAATCGAGGATCATCAAGCGGCTCAGACTCCATCACTTCAAACACGTAATCCGTCGGGTCTGTATCTGTCATCCTCATCATATCGAAGGTGTCTCTAAGGCAGGTAGTGGGATGATGTAAAGACGAAGGTAGGAAATTAATGAATCTTTTCATTCCTGATTGAAGATGAGAAGCACTCATTCGGATCGCCGAATGTCGAGCAGCTCGATCCAAGAAGGAGTGTTGGCCGATTTTTCTAGCGGTTGCGAAAAGCTCCTTTGGTCGAAAAGGGACCTGCTCAGGCAGCGGCCGCAGCAAAAATTCGTAGCCTACAATGTCACCGCTTGGTTGCACGATCGGCTGTAGGTAAGTCGTAAACATACGGTGCAATATATAATCGGACACACTTCTTCCGCCAACTTCGCCAAATAGCTCAGATAGAGGAATCCAGCCTCGTTCGTTATTATCTATAGCTGTATTAGCTTGCTTAACGTCACCTTCACCAACATCATCATCATGATAAGAAATTCGGCATTGTGCACCTTGGGCATGCTTAGGCTGCAGCTTATGCTGAAGCTTGCTCAGGAGGTGAAGTAGCCGCTTTTGGTCCTCATAACGTAGAGTAAGCTCCTGATCTGAACGTTCCTCAGCTGGAAATTTATCAGAGTGCGAGCATTCAACGATAACGTCACGTATAACGCTGAGAGTACCTAGATCATCTGCAGCAAATTCTACGAGACCGGCATCCCTTAAGGGGACGGAAAACAAAGCGCTATGGTAACGGGGCATCTTTTTCTCTCCTAACCGTGACAGCATTTGTATTATTTTACCCTTATCAAGACGAAACCAAGCTTCTTTGAATCATTGAGTTCCCTTAGTTTGTCCGATATAATGAAAAGAATGAGTTATTATGGGGAACTAAGGAGGGTTATACAAGCATGAGCATTACGATCAAAGATGTTGAGCATGTTGCGAATTTGGCGCGACTTGAGCTTTCTGAAGTGGAGAAGGAACAATTCGCTGGACAATTAAACGCGATTCTTAAATATGCCGAGAAATTAAATCAACTGGATACGGACGGCATTACGCCTACCAGTCATGTACTGCCTCTCGCCAATGTCATGAGAGAAGATATAGTGAAGCCTTCTTGGCCGATTGAGAAAGTACTTCTCAACGCTCCGGAAGAAGAAGATGGGCAGTTCAAAGTGCCTGCGGTTCTGGAATAAAGATTAGGAGGGGCATAGAATGTCTGTTTTCGATTTAAAACTAGCTGAAATACATAATCGTCTTCAAAATAAGCAACTATCTGTTTCCGAGCTGGTGGAGCATTCCATCCAACGGATTTCCGATACGGACGATAAGATTGGTGCGTTCCTTACCTTGAATGAAGCGGAAGCCCGTAAGGAAGCGCAAGCGTTGGACGCACAGCTTGCTGCTGGAGGAGAACAGGGATTATTGTTCGGGATTCCAGCAGGAATTAAAGATAACATCGTAACAGAAGGCTTGCGGACAACGTGCGGAAGTAAGTTTTTGGACAACCATGATCCTATCTATGACGCTGCTGTCGTAACGAAGCTTCGTGCTGCTCAATCGATTACGATCGGTAAGCTTAATATGGATGAGTTCGCAATGGGTGGATCTAATGAGAACTCCGCGTATCATCCTGTACGCAACCCATGGGATCTAGAACGCGTTCCTGGCGGTTCAAGCGGTGGCTCGGCAGCAGCAGTTGCTGCAGGTCAGGTGTATTTTACGCTGGGTTCCGATACAGGCGGTTCCATTCGTCAGCCTGCCGCTTATTGCGGAGTTGTTGGATTGAAGCCAACATATGGACTTGTTTCCCGATTTGGGCTGGTCGCGTTTGCTTCGTCGCTTGATCAGATTGGGCCGATCACGAAGAACGTTGAGGATTCAGCCTATGTTTTACAAGCTATCGCAGGGCATGATGAGCGTGATACCACTTCAGCTAATGTAGAAATTCCTGACTATTTGTCAGCCTTAACTGGGGATGTCAAAGGCTTGCGTATTGGTGTTCCTAAAGAATATTTAGGACAAGGCATTGACCCTCAAGTGAAGGAACGTGTACTTGAAGCGTTAAAAGTGTTGGAGTCGATGGGTGCAGTATGGGAAGAAGTATCCCTTCCGCATACGGAATATGCGATTGCAACTTATTATTTACTGGCGTCATCGGAAGCATCCTCGAACCTTGCTCGCTTTGATGGTGTACGTTACGGTGTGCGTGCAGAAGATCCTTCAAACTTAATGGATCTGTATCGTCGCTCCCGTAGCGAAGGATTCGGAGCAGAAGTCAAACGTAGGATCATGTTAGGTACTTATGCGCTTAGCTCAGGCTATTATGACGCTTATTATAAAAAGGCTCAGCAGGTTCGTACACTTATTAAGCAAGATTTCGATCAAGTGTTTGAGAAATTTGATTTGATCATTGGGCCAACAGCGCCAACTACAGCATTCAAACTCGGTGAGCAAGTCGGAGATCCTCTCACGATGTATCTCAACGATATTTGTACCATCCCCGTTAGCTTAGCGGGAGTGCCTGCAATCAGTGTACCTTGCGGTTTAGCGGATGGAATGCCGGTTGGACTACAAATTATCGGTAAACCATTTGATGAACGGACGGTATTAAGAGCAGCGCACGCATTCGAAAGCCAAACCGGGTTCCATAACCTGCGTCCGGCACTGTCTTAGGAGGAGCACAACATGTCCAAATATGAAACGGTCGTCGGCCTTGAGGTACACGTCGAGCTACATACGAAATCTAAAATTTTCTGTGGTTGCTCAACTTCTTTCGGCGCGCCGCCTAATACACACACTTGCCCGGTATGCTTAGGCCATCCGGGTGTTCTACCCGTCTTGAATCGTCAGGCGGTAGAATATGCAATGAAGGCAGCTATGGCCATCAATTGTGAAATTGCGGAATGGTGCAAATTTGACCGCAAAAACTATTTTTACCCCGATTCTCCTAAAGCCTATCAAATCTCCCAGTTCGATCAACCGATCGGTGAGAATGGCTGGATCGACATCGAAGTGAATGGAAAAACGAAACGTATCGGCATTACTCGTCTTCACTTAGAGGAAGATGCAGGTAAGCTGACGCATATCGACGGAGGCTTCGGCTCTTTAGTTGACTTAAACCGTGTAGGAACACCACTTGTGGAAATTGTGTCGGAGCCCGATATCAGTTCTCCGGAAGAAGCAAAAGCATACTTGGAGAAATTAAGAGCAATTATGCAATATTGCGATGTTTCCGATGTGAAGATGGAGGAAGGTAGTCTTCGTTGCGATGCGAATATTAGTATTCGTCCTTTTGGTCAAGAGAAGCTAGGAACTCGTGCGGAACTGAAAAACATGAACTCCTTCCGTGGTGTTCAGCGTGGTCTTGAGTATGAGGAGCTTCGTCAGGCTGATGTACTGGATGGCGGAGGAACTGTTGTGCAGGAAACGCGGCGCTGGGATGAGAATCAAGGAAAAACGATTAGCATGCGCAGCAAGGAAGAGGCACATGATTATCGTTACTTCCCTGATCCAGACTTGGTTCGTCTACACATTGATGCGGAATGGAAGTCACGTGTTAAAGCGTCGATTCCAGAGCTTCCTGATGCACGACAAGCACGTTATATTCAGCAATTCGGTTTATCCTCCTATGATGCGGGTGTTTTAACGGCTTCGATGAAGCTTTCTGATTTCTTTGAGGAGAGTCTTAAGCACACGAGCGATGCGAAGGCATCTGCGAACTGGATTATGGGTGAACTACTTGGCTATCTAAATGCTAACAACCTCGAGCTCGAAGAAGTCAAGATTACGGGTCAAGGCTTAGGTGAAATGATCCAATTGATCGAGAAGGGTACGATCAGCTCCAAAATTGCCAAAACAGTGTTCAAGGGTTTAGTTGAAACGGGGAAATCTCCACAGCAAATCGTTGAAGAGCAAGGGTTAGTGCAGATCAGTGACGAAGGCGCCATTTTGTCTATTGTCGATGCAATCATTGCCGCTAATCCGCAATCTGTTGAAGATTTCCGGAATGGTAAGGAAAAAGCAATTGGATTCCTTGTTGGTCAGATTATGAAGGAAACCAAGGGGAAAGCAAACCCAGGCATGGTTAACAAAATGTTAATTGAACGATTGAACGCATAGAAACAGTAATGAAGAACGGCAAATTCGCTGAATAGCGGGTTTGTCGTTTTGTGTACCGTTGATGAATAATATATTCATATTTCAACTCTGAAATAGGAGTGGCTGTTCATGGGTGTTATCTTATTAGATATCAGGCAACAAGAAGTCGCGGAAGAGGTATGGGCTTTACAGCATCCTGCTTATCGAATTGAAGCCGCATTGATCGGCGTTGCCGATTTACCTCCTCTTCAGGATACGATCCAATCGTTGCAGGCTTGCGGGGAATCGTTCTGGGGATACCGGAATCAAGATGGAGAGCTTATCGGTGCTATTTCTTATGAACGGGAAAAATCGGGATATTATACAATCTGTCGACTCATGGTACATCCGGACTGCTTGCGCCAAGGGATAGGAAGTACTTTGATGGAGCATCTATTATCGGAACTACCTCCTTCGACCTTCTGGACCGTCACTGCTGAAGTGCGAAATATGCCCGCTATTATTCTGTATGAACGCTTCGGCTTTGTTCGTTATGAAACTTTTAAGCCGATTCCTGGAATAGAGATGTTGCAGCTGAAACGTGCTCCTGTTAAAGTATGAGCATGAATAATTGGACTCCGACTTCAGCCTAGGTTTTGTCCCCGTCTGGAAACCATTGTCTGGATAAAATCTTGGATGATACAATGACCATACTGATCAATGGAAGGGATGCTAATGGACAATCCATGGGTAATAAATGACATGCATCTCGTAATCAGACTGCTTCTTTCCGTTCTTCTTGGAGGATTGGTCGGATTTGAAAGAGAGCGCAAAAACCATGCAGCAGGGTTAAGGACACATACCTTGGTATGTCTAGGTTCTTGCTTACTCATGATTCTTTCGATGTACGGATTTGCCGACTTTGTTGGGGAACCCAATGTTCGGTTAGATCCAGCTCGTCTTGCGGCACAGGTGATTACAGGTGTTGGCTTCCTCGGAGCGGGAACGATTTTGTTTACGGGTAAATCAATTACAGGTTTAACGACAGCAGCATCGATCTGGGTCGTTATGGCCGTTGGTCTTGCAGTGGGGGCGGGATTTTATTTACCTGCAGTACTGTCAGCTGTAATGGTGCTCCTTATTTTGTGGGGATTAAACATCGTCGAGAAACGTTATCTTAACCATCGAAGTGAATGTACATTTAATCTCATAACGAATGGTCATAAAACTCAAATGGAAAATATACAAAGCGTGCTTAGTCGGCAAGGGGTCAAATTAGTTAAAGTTCGTTTCGTCGATAGCGAAGATGCGGATAGGGATACTGAAATCAAGCATCAGCATATTATGATTACTGTCGTCCTCCCTCATAGAGAGAAGCTGATGGTAATTGCGGATGAGTTTAATCATTTGGATGGAGTAATATCCGTTGTAGCAGAATAATGGAGTCGGAGGGATCGGATGATGAAAGGGTCAGGTGATTGGAGCAACGGGAGTGAGTATCCACTACCACCAAGCCCGGATTTGGGCGAGGGAGTGCAGCAACAGGAGCAATGGACTGGATACGGAGTGCCTCCAGGAAATCCGATGGGTGGACATGTACGGGTATCCAAAAGAAGAAAATGGATTGCTGGCTTTTTAGCTTTTCTAATTCCAGGAATCGGGCATATGTATTTAGGATTGATGGTTAAAGGTATCGTGCTTATGATCCTTCTTGCCCTTAATATTACAGCAATCGTGTATGTTTCTATGGATGCGGATAACGTATTGTCCGTAGTCCTACTAAGTTTGTTGATACCTATTATCTATTTCTATAATTTGTTTGATGCGATTCAAAGTACGGACGTTGTGAATGATCGTGCAGCTGCTACAGGGATGCATAGGGGCTGGATGAATGAAACGCCCAAACCGAGCATAGAAGAGAGATTAACTCGTAGTGCTCCTCCGATTGGCATATTGCTCCTTGCAGGTGCGGGAATAGTCATCATTTTGTTGTCCGGCACCCATTGGACGAATTGGCTATTCGATTCCTTCGGTTCTATGTTTGGCGCCGTTGTACTTGTTGGGGCTGGAGTAGGATTATGGTTCTGGGAATCGCGTGGGCACGGAAGTAAAAGGAATTAACAAGTGTAATGACTAGTTAAGGGATGTATCTTCCATTGACAATGTTCGAACACGAAACGTAGAATAAGCTATACGTGTTTTAATACACAGATGTCAAAGATGTTATACGAAAGGCTGTGAGAGCATGGAAACCAGGGTTGAGCATGCCGTGGACCAGCTCAAATCCGGCGGTGTCCGGATGACTCCGCAACGGTACGCAATTCTTAATTATCTTATGGAATCCATTATTCACCCAACGGCAGATGATATTTTTCGTGCGCTTTCTCCGCAGTATCCGAGCTTGAGTATCGCCACGGTCTATAACAATCTGAAGGTATTCGTCGATGCTGGTTTAGTTAGAGAGCTGACCTACGGAGATGACTCTAGTCGTTTCGACGCAGATTTGTCAGATCATTATCATGTGACCTGCACGAAGTGCGGAACGATTGTCGATTTCGATCATCCACCGGTCAAGGATGTGGAGCAGGCTGCAGCTGAGGCTACGGGTTTCACCGTGTTCGGCCATCGATTGGAACTTTATGGACTTTGTCCGACTTGCAAAGGCATGCATTCTTAATATCAATGGTGATTTCATAAAGCACGCAGGGATATCACCTTGGCGTGCTTTTTTCTTTAAGTAGCTAGATTAGCAACCTTGTGTCTATCAGTTTCGTTCTTTTTAATAGGACAAGCACTGCATCCAGATATGCAGAAACGGAGAGTGAATGAACTTGACTACCGATCAAACAAACGGACCACGTCGTTCGCGCAAACGATCTGGAAAGTGGATTTTCTTTTTACTGCTTTTTGTAACAGCAGCAATTATCGCGATTTGGTGGAAATCCGCTCACTCTGCCAACACTTCTTATATTAAGCCGCAATATACTTCGAATCCATTTCCTGTAATGGTTGAAGGAAAGTGGACAGAGGCTTATGCACAAGGAACGGAAGAGGGGCTGCTCATTCCATTGACCATTGCCCAACAATTGATGGGTGATGGCGTACGCTATGAGGAAACGACAGAATCCATTATTTTAACAACGGAAACGAAAATACTTCACTTTAAAACAGGTGAGCTGGACGCTACGTTAAATCGGAAGCCATTTTCCTTGCGGTTTGCAGCGAAGAAAATGGAGGGAGATTTGTATTTGCCGCTTGCTCCATTTCAAGAGTTGTTCGGAGTGAAGGTGGATATTAGCAAGCCTGAGGGCATCGTATCGTTATTCATGCCGGGCGAAGCCATTCAGCATGCCGGTGTACCGGAAAAGACTTCTAAAGGAATTAAACTCAGAGATGGGCCGGGGAAATCCTTTGCCATCATTGAAGATTTACCTGCAGGAGCAGATTTGAAGCTGTGGAGCGAGGCGGAGGGTTGGTATAAGGTTCAATCCAAAGCAGGCCATATCGGCTATGTTTCTAAGGGTGCTGTTTCCCTGCTTGCAGTAGAAACGATTCCTTCGGATGCGAAGACGGAAGAGCCATTTGTCGCATGGAAAGGGAGCGGAAAACGAATTAACCTCACGTGGGAAGCTGTGTATTCCGCTAATCCTGATACCAAGAAGATTGGTGATCTTACGGGCGTTAATGTTGTAAGTCCAACTTGGTTTGAGTTGATTGATGGTAAAGGTAACGTTCGCAGTAAAGCGAGTGCAGAGTATTCTGCTTGGGCTAGATCAAGAGGGCTTCAAGTGTGGGGGCTGTTTAGTAATAGCTTTGAACCAGATCGGACTCATACAGCACTTGCTTCCTACGAATCACGTTTTACAATGATTCAACAAATACTAGCCTACGCAAAAACGTTCAAGCTCCAAGGAATCAATATTGATTTTGAGAATGTGTATACGAAAGATAAGGATAATTTAGTACAGTTCGTAAGAGAGTTAACACCTCTCATGCATGAACAGAACCTGATCGTGTCGATAGATGTGACTCCTAAGTCCAATAGCGAGATGTGGTCTGCTTTTATTGATAGGGAACGATTAGGTGCGGTTGTAGACTTTATGATGGTCATGGCTTATGACGAGCATTGGGCAGCTAGTCCTATAGCAGGCTCAGTGTCCTCTCTACCTTGGGTGGAGAGCTCCATAAAGCGGATTCTCGAGGAAGATGGGGTTCCATCAAGTAAGCTAATTCTGGGGATTCCTCTATACACTCGAATTTGGACAGAGGAACCAAATGGACAAGATAGCGTTAAAGTATCCTCTAAGACGATGGGGATGGGCTCTGTTACGCAACTTATTAAAGATAAAAAGCTAAAACCTGTATTCTCGGAGGAAGATGGCCAGAACTTCGTACAGTTTACCGAAGGGAAGCTGGTTAAGAAAATATGGATCGAAGACGCAACTTCAATTAAAGCACGTGCTGAGTTAGCGAAGAAATATAACTTGGCAGGAGTCGCGACTTGGAAACGTGGATTTGAAACGAATGATATTTGGGGAGCTTTGGATACCGCGTTGCAAAGCAGACAATAACATAAAAGCCCTTCAAGACAAATAAAACCTCCGGATGCTTGCTCTCCGGAGGTTTTATTGTTGTATTCTATTGTTGTGTTTGCAAAGGCGTATCATTTGTATGATTTGGTTCGGTGTTTGCAGCACCTTTATCATTCGCTATCGAAGGGTCTAATGTGAGGATCGTATGACAATACATGCAGCGATCCGTTTTTCCAAGCATCTTTGTCCTTCTGCTACATTCTGGACAATCAATTACGGGAGCACTAGTGGATAACATCCCCACCCAGAAATAAATAGCTATGCTGGCGAAACAACTGAGCATCCCAAGTACCATGAAGATTGCTGCAATGATTTTTCCGACTTCTCCGAACATAAGTATGCCACTTGTTCCGAACACCATAACTCCCATACCGATGAGCACAAGCAGTAGACCCCAGGTACGCAATGTCGATATTTTGCTAGCTTTCCATTTCATTATATTGTCTCCTATCTGAAAATAACGCTGGTATGGATAATGCCAATTCATGTCGCTCACTCTGTTCTTGGTAATTAGCAGGAAACAGGGTGTACGTTGTAGAACTAGACCATACTCCTATATTTAATTATAGCTCACATTTTGTGGACAAACCACCTCATGAGAAATCTTGTAGGGGATGAATGCTAATTAAGGAAGTGACGGGATTGGCGCCAATCGATAAAAATTCAATTAATCTAGATCAACTGAGCCAAGAGGAAGGGGTGGTCAGTCTTCTTCTAGTGGCAAATCCATTTACGTATCAATCCATAATAGAAGGAATGGAAAGCCTTGTTCTTATTGTAACGAATAATCTCAATACGCAACATCATACTGAGCATAGGATTTGGAAGGATACGCGAATTCAGATCAGAAGAGTGACTCCGAGCATGCTGGAGGGATGGGTAGTTAGCAGTCCTAATCGGAATATCATCTACTGGCTAGTTCAAGGTGACATTCTGATCGACCACGATGGTTTTTTAACGAAGTTGCGCGACAGATTGATAAATTGGTCACCGCTTATTCAAGAACAGAAGCTTCTTAGCGAGTTTTCGCAATTTGTTCGCGCCTATTTACAAGCCAAGCAGGATCTTAGAGATGGTCAAGTGTTGGATGCATATTCAAATGTATTATCTTGTTTGCATTGTTGGGCTCATATTGCCCTTGTAGAGCAAGGGATGAATCCCGATTTAACCGTGTGGGAACAAATCCGCATCGTTAATCCAGGAATCTATAAGCTGTTAGAGGAATTAACATCGAGTGGAGAGACTTTGGAACAACGGGTTGAGCTTGTGCTTCTAGCATGTGAGTTTACGATTCTAAATAAAATGGAATCTTCTTGTGTGCTGCTTATTCGATTAATTGAAAGCCGTACACAATCTTGGACGCCAGCTGAATTATTAGCACATCCTGACTTATCCGGATTTTCATTAGAATTGTCTGTGCTTCTTAGGAAGTTAGTTAATCGTGGCTGTATACGAGAGGTAGTTATAACATCGGGTCATTTGAATAGTGATTGGTTCGAGCTGGGGTATACTTCGGTGGCAAATGTTTAGGGGGCAATGACGCTCAAGCTTATGATTGGATCAAGCTAATGTTTGATAAAATCGATCAGTCAAAATTTCGCTTCTATATAAGGGACATTTTCAAGCAAGCAATTAATCGGACTGTGTGATAGAGAATTACATGCTGGATCAGATCAATCCAGGGATGAACTTGCTCATAATGATCGAGAGGATTGACGATGTTCGTTATGAAAAAGGAGCCTATCAATTAGGGGAATCAACAGTCTGGACAAACACGAAAAAGGTTAATTAAAAAAATGTCGAAAAAACTGTTGACGTGGCCTATCTTTCTATGATAAATTATATCTCGCCGCTAAAAAAGACTTAAGACGCGGACACGGTGAGAAAAAAGAAATGCAAAAGAAATTAAAAATAAAGCTTGCATTACTGATACGAACTGTGATATATTATAAAAGTCGCCGTTAGCGAGAACGACAAGAAAAACGAAACGCAAACGAGCGCAAAACGAAACACAAATTGTTCTTTGAAAACTGAACATCGAGCGTAAGAAAACGAACAAAACGTCGGAAGATGGCTTCGGCTGTCGGAAGACAAACCAGTTGTAAAGATTGAGCCTTCAAGGCTCTTTAATACGAAGCTTCGGCTTCACTATTATGGAGAGTTTGATCCTGGCTCAGGACGAACGCTGGCGGCGTGCCTAATACATGCAAGTCGAACGAATCTCTGATGGAGCTTGCTCCTGATGAGGTTAGTGGCGGACGGGTGA
>NZ_JAMZCY010000009.1 GCF_024519285.1 Cohnella sp. WQ 127256
CCATCAAATTCACATATAATTGTGTCTTCAATTACTTTTCGTTGGCCATTAATTTCATATTCTAAGCGAATTGGAAACTCTACATATGTAATTTCTGGACGCGGGGGATTAGGTTCCAAAATGCCTCCAATAAAAATGAGTAACCACGGTAATAAAAATAATATTATTATTGAAAAAGCAACTACTAAAGGAATCCATACGATTTTGGTTTTTATATTTCATTCTCCTGACTATTAGGAAATTCAGATCTTAAACTCTTTGCGCCAATTTCTTATAACGTTCTTGTATTCACGACGTCGATCTCCCTTAGATAGCTCCTATCTTAGGGAGATCGATGGGTCCGGCTGCTCATGCTTCCCAGAAATCCCTCTACCGGACCGAGGGCCGTATGCCCGATGCGTGAATACTGTGTTATATGAAGTTACAGCCATCCTCGACTTACTACAAATCTACTTTGATTTATTCATTTCTATAAGCTTCATATATTCAAAATACCAATCTTTCCTTGAATGTTTAATTTGGCTTAGAACTTCATTTAATGCACTACCCCTCAACTTAATTAGTTTTGAAAAATCAATATCTGAATTATTAATCCATATCTGTGCTAGTGTTTCACCGCAACTTGCTCTTAACGTGTTCTCATTCTTGTCGTCAAGAGCTTCTTCCAATAATGCATTAATAACAATATCATTATTGAATTCATATAAATCTATTATTGCATCATCTCTTTCATCATCTCTTGCTTCTTTGTCTTGCATGATACTTATTAGTTGTTCCCATTTCTCCATCGAATCACCTTTAAAATATGATTTAATATACACTGCTGTAATTTCATATAACGTTCTTGTATTCACGACGTCCATCCCCCTTAGATAGCTCTTATCTTAGGGGGATGGATGTGTCCGGCTGCTTACGCTTCCCCGAATTCCCTCGGCCGGACCGAGGGCCAAATGGCCCGATGCGTGAATATGGTGTTAGGCGAAGTAAATCTCTACATTGAATGTGCTAATAAGCTGTCATCACTTTATTAATTATCTTTTCTAATTCGATTGTTCTAATGTCAATAGATGCAATAATCCATTTGTCAGTGTCCAATTTGTCCTCATGGTATTTATCATTTCCCCAATGCTCCTTTCCATGAAATATTTCTACAAAAACTTGAAAATAGTCTTGTTGTGAAGTGTTACTTAAAAGATCACTTGGAAACCAACCAATTAGTTTTATTGATATTGGTGTTGTATCATAATCAATTTCAATTTGAAATCCATAATTGGTCTCTCTTCCTTTATTATCAAACAAGTCGAAGATTGCTTCTTTTACTAATTGCACAATACCATCGGTCGACTTTAAGAAATACCATACTACATCAAGCAATTCCTTACATCTATTGATGTCTGGTGGTGGTGCGTCATTATGTTCAATGTCGTTTCTAATGGTTAGAAGATTTTTCATTAGATACGGTCTTACAATGCCATACCTCTCAAGGAGTTCAAGGTAACCTTTTGGTTTGTTCAGTATATCTATCTTTTTGAACGAGTAAGTATCCTCAATGAGTTTTAAACGTTGATTCAAACTCCTTTTGAGATTTAAAATCCCATCAGATAATTGCAGATCATTTGTTGCTTCCTCAATCAGAACTCTTGAATGTTCCCAAATGATATATGCCCTATTAATAGAGTTTGATGAAATAACAGCCCCGCCTGCTGATGACTGATTCCATTCGAATACTTCTTTGGGAAGCCAAATTGTGTTGATTTTTACCACCTCTTAAATTTATTTCGCCTAACGTTGTTGTATTCGCGACGTCCATTCCCCTTAGATAGCTCTTATCTTAGGGGAATGGATGTATCTGCCTGATTTCTCTTCCTCGAAATCTCTTCTAGCAGATCAAGGGCCGTATGGCCTGCAGCGCGAATATTGTGTTATGCGTTGTTCCCGACCTCTCGAAATACATTCAACTCTTCACTAAAGCAAAGCGACTATCCTTAAGGATCTTTTGATTATTAGTTATTATGATGCTCTTGGTTTATGGCCTTTAGTTCTTATGATGTCCTTTAGTTCTTATGATGTCTTTGGTTTTTATGATGCTTTTAGGTTTATGTTGCTCCTGGGTCTATGTTGCACTTGAGGTTATGTTGCTCTTGTGTCTATGTTGCTCTTGAGGTTATGTTGCTCTTGAGGTTATGTTGCTCTTGTGTCTATGTTGCTCTTGAGGTTATGTTGCTCTTGAGGTTATGTTGCTCTTGAGGTTATGTTGCTCTTGTGTCTATGTTGCTCTTGAGGTTATGTTGCTCTTGTGTCTATGTTGCTCTTGAGGTTATGTTGCTTTTGGATCTTAGTTGTTACTGATTATTTTGCTTTATTATGTTCTTAGCTTTTAATGATAATCTTGGTTCGCACAATCTAGCCTTTATAAATGCTCTCGGGAATTACGCATAACGTTCTTGTATTCACGACGTCTAACTCCCTTAAGCCCGAAGGGCGGCCGCGATGCGGTTAGGGAGTTGGATGTGTCCGGCTGATTCCACTTCTTGAGACTAGAATCTACTCCAACCGAATCCTCTCCTGCTCCGGTCCGGACCGAGGGGCGCATGCCCCGATGCGTGAATATGGTGTTATCCGATGCCTCCGACTTCTTGACTAATCTACTCTACAATCATTTTTGGTCTTAATATGTATATATCACTAGTAAAATAACGATCATTACTGGTATTAATAATATTGAGATTGTTTCAATGATTAATTTTGTTAAAGGCTTACTCTTAGATTTCATAATAAAAAATCCATGAATCGCTATAATTCCATTACTGTATAGATAAAACAAGCCCTTACTTAATTTATACGCAGCAGGAACATAAGCAATAGCTCCAGGAGACAAGTTATCCATTTCCATTTGAAAATTCCTATGCCATTGATTATCGTGAATCACCCAGAATAGCCAACCAATATGCAAAATAATTATTATCAATAAGTAAATATACTTGTTCAATGAATAACTCCCTTGAGGGCCTTTCTTCCTCTTCGATTGATATTATTTTCAATAGAACCAATCATTTAACTGGTATTATAAACCATAAATACTAAATAAGCTTATGAGAATTCTAGATGCCTACTCCTAAAAAAGACGCATTGATGAAGAATGTTGCTCACTCCTCAGATCAATGCGACTAATGATGTTTATGAATTTGACTTCTTCTTATTTATCATACAAATAATAGTGCTCTGGCGATTTAGTCCTTACACTCTCGGAGGTTTCGGATAACGTTATTGTGTTCACGACGTCCCACCGACTTAAGGCGACGAAGTCGCCGGGCGCGATGCGTTTAGTCGGTGCGGATGTGTCCGGCTGATCCCACCTCCCTGCTGCTGTCAATTACATCTTTGAACCCTCATCTAACTTCTGTCGGACCGAGGGCCGAATGGCCCGAAGCGTGAACATGGTGTTATATGACGTGGATGTCATCTTTGAATAGCATCACAATTTTTTTTATTTGACCTTCTCTCAAAGTACTTAGAAACAGAGTATGAAATAAAAAATCCAATAATTGTTAAGTTAAACAGATATCCAAATAGATGCTCTATAAACGGTACGTATACTATAAAATCATTACTTATTTTTATATCACCAGGAAATGAGAAAAATGGACTGAGTCCTTTGTAAATAACAAAAGAAATATAGCCGAGACCACCGTTATTGATAATATTCAATTGATCCTCTGTATAAAAAGAGAAGAAATTATTTGTATTTATATAAAACATTCCAAAAGTCAGACCAATAAACGATAAATTTAGTATCAATAAAATACAAATGAAATTAATAAATTGAAACAACAACGACTTAAAACTATCGATAACATTCTTAATTAATGCAAATGAGTAACCTATTGAAAGTGTAATAGCAAGAAATAAAATAGTCAGGTTGTCAATCTCGTTTAACAATAATTGAAATGTTACCAATGGGTACATTATGACTATTGAGAGTTTAAGAAAATAAAAAAGACTATCATTAAGTAGATCTTCAAATGATTTATGAATGTAAAGACCTATCCCAATAAAAATATATACAATCATAATAATTATGACTGTTCTTTCAAAACTATTAGAAGTAGTATAATTATTTTTCGAAAGTAAAATAGCTCCGGAAAACATAAGAATAAAAAATGAACCTAATAACTTTGCTCTCGAATTTACATAAAGTAAATCTAGAAATCCATTTAAAAGTTGGTTTTTGACTGACCTGTTTCTTAAATGTGCATTAACTGAATTGGCACTTTTAACTTGTCTGCTTTCTTTTATTTTTTTTATAAATTTAAAGAAGTCTTTAGTTCTGATCCATATTGTTAAAAGATAAGATGTTACAATTAATAAAACTAGAAACATACTAAAAATGTAAAAAATTTTAATCCCTCTCTCTTTAATTACTTATAATTATACATCCATGTCATATAACGTTCTTGTATTCGCGACGTCCATTCCCCTTAGATAGCTCTTATCTTAGGGGAATGGATGTGTCCGGCTGATTCCGCTTCTCCGAAATCCCTCTGCCGGACCGAGGGGGCTTGTCCCCCGAAGCGCGAATATGGTGTTAGATGATGTCGTCGACTTCCTTGAGTAACCCTTCAGAATTTCATTTAATTTACTGATCCTCATTTCTATTTTCATAAAAAATAATTCTGTTTCCAAATGGATCTATTACACAACATTCTTCACTACCCCAAGGTTTACTCTCTAATCCTGGTCTTGAATAGTTGTATTGCTTTTCAATAAGATTCATTTGGAATTCTTTTATTCCGATTACTTCTATTCTTATTGCAGCTCCTGGACTACAATCTCCATAATGTTCACTTAAATGTATCTTTAATTCGTTCTTTGAAATCTGCATATATAAAGGTAAATCGTCCTCAAATCGATGCTCCCAATCTACCTTGAATTCTAAGTAATCAATATAAAACTCCCTTGCCTTCATTACATCAAAAATTCGAAGTATAGGTACTATATTATTAAGCTTCATCCCTCTAACCTCCATAAAATATGATCTTAACCGAACTTCGACGATTTCATCTAACGTTGTCGTATTCGCGACGTCCATTCCCCTTAGATAGCTCCTATCTTAGGGGGATGGATGTGTCCGGCTGCTTACACTTCCCCGAAATACCTCTTCCGGACCGAGGGGGCTAGTCCCCCGAAGCGCGAATATGGTGTTAAGTGAAGTTGCCGCCTTCTGTGAATATCAATCAACTTAAAATTTATTAATTAATTCTTCATCCTTCTCCGTATCCAATCTTGTATCTCTAATCCATTTAACTTTTTCTTTGACCCGTTAACCCTTACAAAAGATTCATTCCCGCCTGTAAAAAACAAAGTCATTTCATCTAGAGGTTTGGGAACTATTATTTCAACAACAAAAAATTCATTATTTAATTTATCAATACTAAAAACGTTATGAAAAAATATTTGATAAGATGTGGGATCAAGTGAAGGTAGCAAATTATATAGTTTAGAGCTTATCGAACATTTCAGTTCATCTCGCTCTTTATAACTTAATTTAAGACCAACGATTTTTCTATCATTATTTATACCGAAGAATATTCTTCCTCCTTGGCTATTCAAAAATGAACAGACATATTCATCAACACAATTAGTAATGGTTTTTACTATGTTTCCTGATTTTGAAAAATCCTTAAATTCATAATAATTATCTTCTTCTAAGCTTATTGTCTTTCCGATTTCAAATCTAATATCTGTTGGCGTTATTTCATTACTCTGTTCATCAAAAACAAACATTGTTTTCCACATATTTAGAAGTGTGTCTAGGTGTACTTTAGACAATTTACCAATTTTAGTTTTAAGATATCTCTTTTCAATTGCTCTTGCTTGTTCTACTAAGATAATACTGTCTCTATTCAGGTTGGAATTTTCTGGATTAATTAAAATATGGGATTGCATTTCTTTATAATTTAGATTTGAAGTTAATGGTGCAACAATTGTTTGAAAATTATTGTCCTTAGAAATTATTACTACGGGTCTTATTTGCGTTTGCAAGGATAGATTTGGCAAGGAGAATTCCGCCAAGAAAATATCTCCTTGATCAATAAGAGGGTCTTTAACCTCAAAAACAAAATGCTCTTCATTAATCTCATTCCATTTTGGATTCTGATATCGCTTCTTCTTATTATCCCAATCCATTTTCACTTCTTTATATAAACCTTGTGGAAAAATCCTCGGTGCAAACTCTTTTGGATAGTACTCGATCCATCGAACTAAATTTGTCAATAAATCTTCATCCAATAGATGCTCATAAAAGATATAATCAAAAAATGAGAACCTGATTTTTGTAGAGATATCTTCAAAGTAATTGGTTATGCCGACCCCTTCTTTAATCGCTTTAACATATATCGTTGCTATTCTATCCAATTTCAGGTCCTCTTCATGACCAACATGTATTTCTATCTCACAAGTATAGATCTGAACATTGTTATATTCATCTGGAGCAATTGATGCACACAAGTATGGCCAATTAAACTTATAGACCCCTGGATGAAATGTTAAGTTATTTCTCCTTTTTTGCCTCGTAAGCCAACTCATAGAAGGTACTCCTTTTTTTATCTTCTTAAATCTTGCGGCAATTTCACTTAACGTTCTTGTATTCACGACGTCCCACCACCTTAAGCCCGAAGGGCGGCCGCGATGCGGTTGGGTGGTGCGGATGTGTCCGGCTGATTCTGCTTCCCTGCAACTGAAAACTCCTCATCGATTCCGCTACTTTCTCCGGCCCGGACCGAGGCAGCTCGTCTGCCGAAGCGTGAATACGGTGTTATGTGCTGTTCCTGCCTTCTTAGAAATACATACCTATTCTTCAACGCCTATCTTTCCTAATAATAAGTAGTATTCTGTCTTTCCTGTCTTTCCTGTCTTTTACTGTTCTTTTGTGTTTAAATCGAAACACTCATTTGATTCATCAATTCACTTATTCCATACCAATCTTTAATTTCCTTTCATTTCCTTATGTGACGTTGACATTTTTCTACAAAAAAAGCCGCATCTTATGCAGCTTCAAAATACTAACTATTCTATTCTTTACTCAGCACTACAGGAATTGCACATAACGTTGTTGTATTCACGACGTCCCACCGACTTAAGGCGAAGAAGTCGCCGGCCGCGATGCGGTTAGTCGGTGCGGATGTGTCCGGTTGATTCGGCTTCCCTGCTACTGAAATGCTTCTCCGAATCCACTTCTAACTTCTGCCGGACCGAGGGCGAATGCCCGATGCGTGAATATGGTGTTAGATGAAGTCAATGCCCTCTTGAGTTACCATCTTATGTAGTTCGTTTAAACGTTTGTTAAATAATTCTTTGTTCTCATACACTTCATCGCTGGTATAATATTTAGTTTCTTCATATTCTTGTTCACCTAAATTCAAATACTTCTTCATTGCGCCATATGCGCACCATCTAACAAAACTATCATTGTCATTCAACATTCTAAATATATAATCCATTGCTTTTTCTTTTTGTATTCCATGAATCCAATAAAGTATTTCTGTTTTGGTATATTGCCCACCGTACAACAAAGAATCGTCTAGTATAGTAAAATAATCTTCAAAACCAATCCATTCATATAGTATCTTTGCAGTCAGTGTCCGCGCATAATAAGATTGCTGAGGAAAAGCAACTACTAAATTCTCTAGAATTGGAATAGCTCTTTCATCCTTAAAAATGGAAACAGCTGTGATATATGCTGCATCACCAGTACTTAAGTTATCAAGTATCATTTGCTTTGCGACTTCATATTCTATTCCTTCCAATCTAGACCAAACACCAGTATCTTCTTCCCTCCTACCTCTAATTGCTATAGGGCCAGTAAAGTAATTGTACATGAATGAATTAAAATCATCAGAGCGATTAACTAATTGATCCGTATATTCCTTAAATTCATTATCTTGTGAACGTCTTTTAAATACCGAGATAAAACGATTTAAGAATATGTTCATTAGATATCTCCGTCCGAGCGAATTATGACTTTGCATTGATTTCATCTAACGTTATTGTATTCACGACGTCCCACCGACTTAAGGGCCAAAGGCCCGGGCGCGATGCGCTTAGTCGGTGCGGATGTGTCTGGCTGCTCCTACTTCCTCGAAATCCCTATGCCAGACCAAGGGCGAATGCCCGATGCGTGAATATGGTGTTATGGGATGTACATGCCTTCTTGAAACACCTAAAAGTCCATCTTATTAACTGCTTCATAAATACTAATGAACCCTGAGGTAGTTATTCTTAAATCGTTAACAAGATAATATTCTTGAAAAAAGTTTTTCAAAATTGATTCTGGGATCTTCTCAATATTAGAATTTATATATTCATTTAGTTGTCTCGCCTTTAAGTTGTACAAATACTCTAAATCAAACGTCGATGATAATTTATTTCTAATGTCCTGCTCATAACTAAGCTCAGGTTTATATCTCTTTGCAAGATTTATACTACTTTCTGAATAAAGAACATCAATAATAACTGGAAATAAAAGATGATCGTTTCTATAAACCGATTCTAGTAATTCGTTTTTAACTTTTATGTTCAAATTAGACTCTATTATTGTCTCAGCTAATTTATCGTACTTTGATCTGTCATTAACTAATGACTCCACCGAATCTCTTGATCCTTCTACAACTAGACGATAAAGAATATTCAACCCTTTCTCACTCAAATAATTATCGTTCGATAAGAGTTCATGTTCTATCATTTCCTCTTTAAATCCATTCGATATATTTCCCTTTACTAGATTAAAAACTCTATCAACTTCCATTTGAGTAGAACAGTTCTTCAAGTATTCCTTAATAAAACTTCTTAGGTAGCTCGATAAATCTGTGGGCAAGACGGTATCTGGATAATTGGAAATTAAAGGGATGAATGAAAGGTAGCCCCCATTTGTATAACCCAATTTATGCATTATCAAATTCACAACTGCTTCAATTGAATGGGTTCTCAAATCAACGAAACCTAATGTCGGTAGAATTCCAGGAACAGCAGTATCATCAAGTCTAAGTGGCAATATGTACTCTGTGTTCTGTGAAAACTCTCTTGCTTGAGCAGATTTAAGCTCATGTTGAGTCCATAGCTTCTTTACATAGTGACTAGAGATAAAAACTAAACAGAACTTTGCTCTTGAATAATATGTCTCAGAAAGATACTGATATAAATCTTTACCCCAAAGATCTGCTTTCTCATAATCATCATAGAATACTCTTACTTTTTTACTCCTAAGTTGAGCAGCCAATTCCTCAACTATCTCTCTATCTTCACCTGCAAAAGAAAGAGCTACATCAATATCTCTGTTCATCGATCTCTCTCCTCTGAATTATCATATCGGTCACTGCAATTGCATGTATTTCCCATAACGTTGTCGTATTCGCGACGTCCATTCCCCTTAGATAGGTCTTATCTTAGGGGAATGGATGTGTCTGCCTGAATTGTTCTTCATCGAAATCCCTCTGGCAGACCAAGGGCCGTAAGGCCCGCAGCGCGAATATTGTGTTAGGCGAAGTACTCGACCTCTTGATCTACTTTCAAATAATTATTTCATCCTTTTATTTACTTTCCTTATTATAGTGTATTTCGATATTCTCATTTTTAATAATCATTTCATGTTTCTTAAGTCCAATTTCATAGAATTTATCGTCTATCATTATTGTATTTCCTGGTTTGAATACATATTTTGTGGTTTTGATTGTTTCACCAAATTGCCTTACCATACTATCATCTTGATTCAAGTCAACATAACTTCTGAAAATAATATTTGTTTCCGTAATTTCTAAGTAATTGAAGTGACTTAATTCTTCGTCAGTTCCTTCCCTTTGACTGGAAAAATCAGATGTCCATTTGCCGATCAATAGATCCTTGCTATCTTTGGAGCAACCCGAAAGAATAACAACTACAAAAAGCAATAGCAAAAGTAATATTCTTGGCATTTGAAATTCCTTTCGTGTTTTATATTATTTTCGAGTATTTCGCCTAACGTTCTTGTATTCGCGACGTCCATTCCCCTTAGATAGCTCCTATCTTAGGGGAATGGATGTATCTGCCTGATTTCTCCTCTTCGAAAATGCCTCGGGCAGATCAAGGGCCGTATGGCCCGCAGCGCAAATATTGTGTTAGACGAAGCCACCATGAATTGCCCTCAAAATAGTATTTAATTATTCAATCATCGATTTAGACTCTATAATTTTCTCTTATCCTCACATATCATTAATACGTTTCCATCGGGATCTCTAAAAGTAAAAAAGGATATATCATCATGAACTTCAATCTCTGTTACTATCTCTATCCCTTTATTCTTTATGAACTTATAAGATTCGTTTAGATTTTTTGTCTCAAAGAAAAAATGAGTTTTATTATTATTATTTTTGTGATCATTCATATTACTGTCTATTAATAAATCTAAGCCACCTTCCATAGGAAGAACATATATAGTCCCCTCATGACTTGCGGATTGAACAGGTAATCCAAGCAATTCACTGTACCACTGAATAGCATGTTGCATATTACTTACGTGTAAAAAAACGGCACCGATTCGATTTGATATGGGACTAGTAATCATATTATCTCTCCTTATGATTTTAATAGTATTGCTTCTGGTGGTTTCGTCTAACGTTCGTGTATTCACGACGTCACGACGTCCAACTCCCTTAAGCCCAAAGGGCGGCCGCGATGCGGTTAGGGAGTTGGATGTGTCCGGCTGATCCCGCTTCCCTGTATCTGAGTTTACTCCAATCGAAGCCTCTTCAACTTCTGCCGGACCGAGGGCCAAATGGCCCGATGCGTGAATATGGTGTTATCTGAAGGTGAAAACGTCCTGAACTACTTACAAATACGCCTTTAATTTCTCTTGATAAATTCTTTCATTGTCTTCATCAAAACATACGAATTGTACTCGTTTAATTCCTGAATTAGTCTTCACAAAATCCAATACTGACTTCAATGCTATTTCTGCTGCTTGATCTTTAGGATATCGATAAATACCTGTACTAATATTAGGAAATGATATGCTTCTGATTTCATATAACATTGCAAGACTTAATGTGTTTATATAACAATTCCTGAGCTTTTCAGGTTCGTTGTTCTCACCATTATTCCAGACAGGACCTGCCGTGTGTATGACAAACTTTGCTTTAAGTTTACCTCCGGTTGTGATTACAGCTTCTCCAACTGGACAGTTGCCCTGTTTGTTACGAATTCTAATGCATTCATCGAGTATTTCTTTGCCGCCCGCACGATGAATCGCTCCGTCAACTCCACCACCGCCAAGCAAACTAGTATTTGCTGCATTGACTATGCATTCTAGTTGAGATTGAGTGATATCTCCTTTAAGAACTTCAATAATTGTTGAGTTTATACGAGCCTCCATGAGTCAGCTTCCTTTCCTTCGCCCTTTTTCACTTTCAGATAACGTTTTTGTATTCACGACGTCGATCCTCCTTAGATAGCTCTTATCTTAGGGGGATCGATGTGTCCGGCAGTTATTACTTCCGTGAGATCCATCTGCCGGACCGAGGGACTCATGGCCCGCAGACTGAATAATGTGTTATAGGATGTCGGGGACTACCTGAGTAATCTTCCTAATATGTTTTAAAATATAAACCCCATGGAGTGTCCAGGGGGCTCATTAATTTAATATTAAAGGATAAATTTAACTGTATTGAGTTAATAGAACATCTTTCTTTTTATTAAAATCTTCTTCTGTAATAATATTTTTTTCTTTCAATTCATTTAGCTTCAATAGTTGATCATGAACATTAGCGATTGGTTTCGTATTACCCAAAGATTTAACTAAAGCTACTATAGAAAAAGGAAGAGCGTAAAACAACCCCAACATTCCCCATCCAGCTGCTGATTCTGCATTATCACTCGCTGCTAATCCTAAAATAAATATAAGACATAATGAAAACCAGACAATTCCAATAATCGACATCACTTTCATCACAGTTAACCCTCCGAGTGGATAATATAGGAAATTATATCCACTCCACGCTATCACATCAAGAAAAAAATGTAAACATTGTTACTCATTTAAACGTCATTTCCCCGATTTCCGATAACGTTCTGGTATTCACGAACCCTCACTGGCTTAAGGGGCGTAAGCCCCGGGTCCGACGGACTTAGCCAGTGCAGGGTTGTCTGCTGATTCCGCTTCTTCGAATTTCCTCTTGCAGACCAAGGGTCGTCAGGCCCGCCGCGTGAATACGGTGTTATCGGATGTCGTTTCTTCTGTGGAATCTACCCTCATTATTTCATTTTTGGTTTCCCTAACTTTTCAAGTTTTTTGTTTAATTCTTCTTTTCTCTTTTCTAACTTTTTGGGATATATAAAATAGAAATCAAATAATAGCTCTAATACTTCAAGTAACCATTCAGCTTCCCCGGGTTCAACTTCAATAACCTCTCCCGTATTGGTGTCTTTCAAGGGATGTGCCGCAAAATTACCAATATTACGAATTGCATCTACCGCATCAAGAATATACGATGGTGCCTGCTGGGTACTTATAAATACTTCTATCTCTTTGACAAGACTTGCTTTTTTTATACTTAGGTGACTATGAAAAAAACGTTGGAGACATCTTCTACTTAAAGCGGCACTTGCCTTTGGACTAATAAGTAATACTAATACTGCTTCAGAGAAATCACTGGTGTATTCATGAGGTACATCATCTAAAATGAACGATCTACTTTTGTTAAATGGATACAACAATCGTTCATTTTCTTCATTAACTATGTAGCCATCCCCGTTCGCCCCTCTCTTAAAATCACCTTCATAATATCTAATTATTAACTCATTACAAGAAGGACAAAACCCACCTTCAACACACACACCTTTTTCATACTCACTATCAATCTCAATATTCATTTCTTTGATATTTTCAAAGTGTATGCTTTTTGAACAATATGGACAAATCATGTTTTCACCTCTTTTTGGTTTTAAACGATTTCCGATAACGTTCTTGTATTCGCGACATCCCACCGGCTTAAAGACCGAAGGTCCGGCTGCGCTTGCGCAGTTAGTCGGTGCGGGTGTGTTCGCCTGAATCCTCCCACGGCACTTATACTTCGGGCGAACCGAGGGCTGAATGGCCCGAAGCGTGAATATGTTGTTATGTGAAGTACACGCCTCCCTGAAATACAATCACCAAGGTTCTTTAATCCATGTTTCTTTCCGAGCTATTAATAATTCATTCTCCTGAAGATTCGAGAAAAATATTGACTCGTCGATAACTTGATAATAATTCTTATTTTCTTTATTTATTATCGCAGCATCAAACATCCATAAATTATCCAAGTCGTTCTGTATTAATGCTTCCCAAGGACGGCCATCCGTTGCATCATTAGTAAAATACACACCCGATTGATTAGGGAAATGTGAGAATGCATTCATTAACTTCCAAATCACTGATCTATGTTCTTCTCTTAATACGTAATCAAAATAATATTGTACAATCTCCTCTGTCCAAAGAAGAAGGCTAACTTCAAGCCAAGGTTGCTGCAATTCTTTGATACTTTTTGAAGTCCAACCCATAACAAAAGGACGAATGTGTAAACGTTGTCCAGCGATCATAAGTTCTTTTGTTTCTTCTCCTCCACTCACATACATAGAGCCATCCTCATCTATCTCCCACTCTAGTCCACTAAAAACAGAAATTATTTCAGCGTCTTTAATCCCGCAGTCATTTAATGCGTTTATAAAGTCATGCATGATCTCTTATATATTGCTTTGATCGCACTTTATATAGGTTTGGATTTGAGAATATTCTGGCATCTTATCCCTCATTTCATCATTGCGTGTATTTCACCTAACGTTCTTGTATTCACGACGTCTTCAAGGCTTAAGATGTAGATCTGGATAAGCGAAGCAATTCATCGAATCGGCTGGGCAAAGCGCAGTTAGTCTTGAGATGTGTCCGTCTGAATATACTTCACTGCTACTGAAATGCCTCTTCGATTCCACATCGGACTGCGGCTGGTCCGAGGGGCGAATGCCCCGAAGCGTGAATATGGTGTTATATGACGTACCACTACTCACTTTCGATAATTGCAAGTTCTATTGATGTTCTGATTGCCTCTATTAAATCCTCTTCATTACATTCGATACTTTTTTCTTCTATATGTTTGAAACCTTCTCCCTTCTTCTTTTTAGTAGGTGTTATAGTGAATCCTTTTTTGTCTTCCCATTTAACTGAAATTAATCTAAACCCTTTTACAGCCATGGAATACGTTTTATATCCAGTTGCTTTACAGATTGGACTTATTTGTGACTTATCCTTGAAGTTAATAGCTTCTAACACATTACACTTACTCAAGGTATCCAATACAGCATTTAATAAATCGTTATTGTTATCTTCTATCGCAACTTCATTGAAGTAATCGGTTTCAACTATCCAATTCTCTTTGTTGAACGAACTGGGAATCAGAAATAAATGGCCATCATATCTAATATAGATCGATAAGAATTTAGGGTTAATCGACTTTCTAAATAGAGACTTCATGAAATCACCCTCAAGTGGTATGTCGTATAACGTACTGGTATTCACGACGTCCATTCCCCTTAGATAGCTCTTATCTTAGGGGAATGGATGTATCTGACTGACTCAGCTACCTCGAAAATACTTCTGGCAGATCCAGGGCCCTATGGCCCGCAGCGCGAATATTGTGTTAGGCGAAGGACTCTCCCACGCTTTTTTCTATTTTTTTAATTCCATCTTTTTCTATATAAAGAAGCGTAGTGATATCTTATTTGTCCTTTATTTATTATTGTTAAATCGGCCTTGTAATATTTCTCTGCTATTTCAATCATTTTTTGTTTCCACAATTGTGGATTTCCTACTCTACAAGCAACTAACGGCGCAAAATGAAGTAATTTTTCTTTTGCCATTCTTGTTTTTACATATTTGTCGATCTCAATTAATTTATCATCCTCAATTATTCTTACAAATTCCTCTGGCTGTCTATCTTTCTTAAATTTATCGCATGCATCACATGAAGAAACAATATTTGCAGGGATATGTAGTTTCGGAATAAAGTGCTCAAATATCACTTTATTTTGTGGTAATTCAATTAAACTACACAAACAATAATAACAACTGAAAACCTGTGGATTTAATTTACTTCGAATCTTTACATCCGTTAAATTTGCAGCTATCCAAAGATTGTATTTGGGATCTTTAATTCCATTTCGCTTCGAATTACTCATTGCTTTCTTATATTGATAATCAAACTCCTCTTTATTATCAATATATGATCTAAGAATATATTCATAAATATACACAGGGAAAAATTGTCGTGTGTCCTCGTTGATTAATTCCATTGGGTTTACCTCACCGAATTTTGTCTTTCGCCTAACGATTTGTATTGACGACGTCCTGGCCCCCTAGAGCCGCTGCTTATAGTTGTGAGGCTTGCCGAACACCTAATGCAGTGACGTCCCGACGGGCTTAGGGGGCTAGATGTGGTCACTCGCTTCTCAGAGTGACCCCGAGCGTCAATATGTGTTAGCCGAAGGAAGTTCTGGAAGCAGCCATTGTATTTAAGGCGTTTTCAATATAGCTATATACTTCAACTGCAATTCCCAGAAACTCTTCAACAAGTACATGACTATCCAAGTAACAAGCATACAGATAATCAACTAAAGCGGAGTCAATCTCGCAATAGTCTAATATGGCATTCTTCATCTTAATAATGTCATCTTGCCATACACCTGTATCTTCTAAAACCAAAGAGTATAATGCACGAATTAATCTCTTAGAATAACCTTTAATATATCTAGTTTTCATTGTGTTATCACTAGCATTAGAAAGTAAACTATGTATACGATCTACTTCCTCCTTGGTCTCTGTATTTAAGTCTAAAATGAACTCTGGAGAAGTAATTATCGGTGGCACTTTTTCACCAACGTCATGACCATATATGCAAACACAAATTATCTTAATCCAAAAACCCCACTCATTCGGTTTACTTAATACATCGTCAATAGAGCAAATTATCGTATCAATCTTAGTTAATAATGGATATTCTTCCAAAATCTTTTCTTTAATATTTGACAATCTTTCGTAATCAATATCTTTGGGATTTACACATACAATAGTAAAGTCTGCATCTGACTTAAAAGGTTTAGCAGTTCCTTTTGGAATCGAGCCACACATATAAATGCTATGAATCTTACCTTTAAATTCGGAAAGTATATTATCTATATACTTATCAACAAAATCCTTATATTCACTTTGTATTACAATTCTTTTTATAACTTTTTCTAATATCATATAGACTCCTCCCAAACATGTAAGAACTTCTTTCGCCTAACGTTCTTGTATTCACGACGTCCCACCACCCTAAAGGAACAAAGTGACTGGCCGCAATGCGGTTGGGTGGTGCGGATGTGTCCGGCTGATTCCGCTTCCCAGCTTCTGAAAATTCAACTTCGAATCCACTTCTAACTTCGGTCCGGACCGAGGGGCGAATGCCCCGATGCGTGAATATGGTGTTATCGGATGTTCCCCTCTTCTCGAATTACTTACAAAGTTCTATTGTCATTTCAATTTCTGATTTTTCATTCTCATCTATTATTTCAACGGTTACATCAGTTATTCTCTCAGCAAAAAATTCCACTAGAATTTCACAATTTTTATATGCTTCATCTAATTCGTTTGAGTCTTTCGTTCTTCCGAGGGTTAAATGAGGCTTGTAATTTGTTGTCTTCAAGAAATCAGGGTAATAATCACTTAAAATTTCTGTATAAAGTTGTTTATGTAGTTCTACCAGACTCTCCGTTCCTTTCGTAATATTTAAGAACATATAATTTCCTTTTTCTATCGTTATTCCTTGAAGCGTCAATTCGAATTGCTTTATATGTCTTATCGATTTCCTAATATGACCCTCAAGTTCACATGTTGCAATTGAACTTTTGAAAGGAAATACTAGGGTAATATGTGGGTCAACATAACCATATAGGGGATCGTAGATTTTTCGAATCTTCTCGATCATTTCTTGATTAGTAAAATGAGTGAAGATCATAATGCATCTATGAATCATTAGATTACCCCTTCTATAAAATATGTTATTAAATGCTTTTGGGGAATTTCCGATAACGTTCTTGTATTCACGACGTCCAACTCCCTTAAGGTCCAAAGGACCGGCCGCGACGCGGTTAGGGAATTGGATGTGTCCGGCTGATTCTACTTCCCAGTATCTGAATTCGCTCCAATCGATTCCACTTCAACTCCGGTCCGGACCGTTCTACAAATAACTATAGAAAAGTGTTTTTAACTCTCTTTGATTTCACTAAACAAGGGATGAGAACTGAAACAATTAACATTGTAGGAATAAAATCTAACCAACTAGCTAGCTCTGATGCTATTCTTAAGGTCCATATCGTAATGACAACATTTATTAACAAGAATAGAATCAACAAAACAATCATAATTAAAGGGAACAATTTACTCCTATTTAGCATAAAAAACAGCGTACACGCTATTGCGAACGATAACAAATAGTTAACGAAACTCTCAAAATAAATAAGGAGCTGAAATGACCTCTCGTCTGATGAATCTATGAAATGGAATGGAACGCTTAATAAATGATCCTTCATATCACTAAATTGAAAAGCAGTAAATAGATTATTGACGAAAGATATGATCAAACCGTAAAAAATCAATAGAAGCCAGCCTCTAATACCCACATAGACTTTTTCATTTTTACTGTTAACTTCACCCACGGATGATTCCACCTTTGTATTGACGACGCCCACTACCCTATCGAAGATATATATCCTCCTGGTGTATTCGTCCCATTTTTCTAAAGCAATAATTTGTATGTAATAGGAAACTCAACTATCATTCTATCAACAAATATATTATTTGGAAATAAATCCACTTCACATATATTATTCTCCGGATGCTTTTATGTCTTATCTTCCCAAACCCCCTCTTCGTCCATTACATTAGAGTAGAGCCACCAAGCGAAGCGATATGGCAATATATCATTACATGAGCATTCCTAACATACTGGAGGTCCTTCTCAATCCATGCCACAACCACCCGATTTACTTCAAACACAGGAAAGAACCCATCCTTTCAGTCGTAGGCACTTGATTTTTGCAGCTGCAACGATCCTTTACTGGGCTACTCTCTATATTTATGTTCCAATTCTTAGTCCTTATCTGCAAGATCGTGGACTCTCAATCGGCTTGATCGGTTTCATACTTGGCAGCTATGGATTAACTCAAGTGATTACCCGGCTGCCACTTGGTATGTATTCGGATGTAATGTCTCGGCGTAAACCTTTTCTCATTGCTGGGATGATCGCTGGTCTTATCAGCTGCATTTTCTTCATGCTACCAGGAACATGGGGAGGACCACTTGCAGGTCGGTTAATGGCAGGTTTATGTGCCGCAGCTTGGGTACCTTTTTCGGTGCTCTATGCTTCCTACTACCCAACTAACCAGACACATCAAGCGATGGGGACACTTAGCTTCTTAACGGTATTCGGCCAGCTTGCCGGTATGAGCGCTAGTGGTTGGCTTGCTTCACTCGGCGGGTGGAACTATGCTTTTATATGTGGAATCGGAATTGCATCAATAGGCATAATCGTGGCATTTTTCATTCATGAACCAAACAACACTCCAAGCTCCGCTAAAATCAGTTCCGTTGCCGTAACCGTAAAATCGTCCCGTCCACACAATCAAACGGTGCTCTCACATGTGCTACGTTCATCCTTACTATGGAAGGTATCGATTCTATCTCTACTCGCGCACGGAATCTTATTCATTACAATGTTCGGCTTCACCCCGCTTCAAGCGGTAGAGCTCGGAGCCAGCGAAGCACAATTAACCGGCATCGTCGTCGCCTTCATGATCCCACATGCCCTCGTATCATTATGGAGCGGACGTTACCTCGCACCTCGCTTCGGTACGCGTACAATCGTCATCATTGGCTTTTTATCCGCAGCCGTCTTCACTGCCGCTATCCCGTTCAGCTCGAATCTCGGCTGGCTTGCCATCACCCAAATATTCAACGGAATCGCCCAAGCCTTATATTTCCCGCTTCTGTTGAGTCTAGCAATCCGCAACTTCCTTCCAACAGAACGCGCCACGGCAATGGGTTTATATCAATCCGTCTATTCTCTCGGAATGTTCCTCGGTCCCTATATTGCTGGAGGATTGAACGCATATGGCGGTCTAAAAGCCGGATTTCTCTTTGGCTCCTGCTTAGGTCTCATAGCTGCCCTCTTCGTCTTTAAGAACAAACAGCTTGATTCGTAGCAACCAAATGATCACAAAGCAAGCTGCTGCGAAACCCATCAAACTCAAATCTGTGAAAAACACAAAACACCCTTCGCATGGAGGGTGTTTTGTGTTTTTCTCTGTAACAATCAGGGGCTTAGCGATTCGCAAGGCCCCACAGGCCAATCGCTAACGCTAATGCTCCAGCTACGGCTCCGTAGTCTCTCATTTTCCACATTAATTTAACCGCCCGAGTCGGATTACGATTGAAACCAACACCCCTGCTTTCCAGTGCCAGCACCACTTCGTCCCCGAGCCGGAACAAGGCTAATAAGAATGGAATCGACACATCTCGAAGCTTCTTACCTATCGCTACCGGATTTCGTGACATCGTTTTGCCTCGCGCCAGGAATATCCGTGTAAACCGTTCCCACAATTCCAGAAGCACTGGAACAAAGCGCATCATTAGCGTAACCGTCAGAATAAATCTCTGAGCCCATTGTGGAATTGTGCCTCTGATCATTATTAATTGCTCCAGCGATCTTCTTAAAGATAACGGCGACATAACGAGCGGTATAGCAAGTCCGAGTAATAAGATAAGCATCGTTCGCGTGAATGTAAATAGAGTCCCTGTGAAAGCTTCCCATTCAATCATTCCCGAACCACTAGCGCCCCAAGCGAATATGACCGAAGTAATAACCGAGAACACCGCATAATTCACAATTAAACCGCGCCATCTCCTGAGCGACACTCTACCTATTGTTAACAGAGCGCCTACGACAATTGCCCCTAGACCTATCGATATCCAATCGTTTAGGAGAAAAAGTCCGGTGGAAACGAGAACATACGCAAGCCAAATCGATCTCGGATCGAAACCCGTCAAGCGATGCGACTTGTCCTTCTTAAAGCGTTGTTCCCTTACCTTTCTCACCAGTGCAGTAGCCATTTGTCGTTGCTCATTTAGCTGCTTTTCTTCCAACTTCTCTATCGACTGGTCTTGCTGATTATCATCCAGTTGCACTTGCCGATTCCCGTCCTGTTGCTGATCCTGCTGCGCTTGTTGCTCTACCTTTTGTTGTCCTGCAAGTCGATTGGGGTTCCATGCCTCGGCTGCATCCAATGGGTTACATACATTAGCCAGGTCAGCTCCATTGCACCATAACCAATGAGCCATCTGTAGCCAATCTGGAACCTTCATCCCCGTCTCTTCTAGCCACTCTGGATGAACAAGTAACTTCTCTCGACTACACAGCCCTATTGACCCATCCATTCTTAATAACATGACATGATCTGCCATAGGCAAAGCCCAATCGGAATCATGGGACACCATTACGATGCCCTTCCCGTTCTTCTTCATTTGAACAAGCTGCATCGCAACAGTGTCATGACCCGCTCCATCTAAGCCAGCGGTTGGTTCATCCAAGAAAACCCATGGAGCCGGCGTAACGAACACCGATGCGATCGCACACCTGCGCCTCTCCCCCCCACTCATCAAATAAGGGTCTCTCAGCTCCCATGAAGTCTCCCAACCCACCGCTGCTAGAGCTGAATGTCTCCGTTCCTCGCGTTCCTGATCCAAGAGATTGTAAGGTCTTAAAGAATAATTCAGCTCATCCTTCACACTTCTAGCGAATAATCCCTCTTCCGGCGATTGACAAGCATAGCTATACTGGCGAAGCGCTTTTTCATTCAACCTTAATCTGCCTGACAATCCCGATTGCCACAGAGGCTCCAAGCCATATGTCACCTGTAAGCCTTCTGGAGGACGTAATCCGGCTAACATCTCCAGTAATGTTGTTTTCCCCGCTCCGTTTGGTCCCATAAGCAGCGTGATTGTCCCAGGCTCAAGTCGTAGATCGGAGGTATTATAAACCCTCTCGCCTTCGGCCTCATCCAGTCGGCACCAATCCATTCCATTCAAAATAAGCGGTATCGGTTCTGGGTTATTGTCCAGCTCCAACTTAACCTTTGTCCCCAGCATTCCCCCACACCTTTCGCCACTCCTGCGCCGTTAACGGCAACGGATCTTCCAACTTTCCAAGCAGCCTAAGCTCAAGTGCCATCGCCGCCAAATAGGGTAACCTTAGTCCTACACGGAGGCAAGGGGATAATGGAGCTGGCTCACCCGGTACCGACACCCCGTATAGAAATTCCCGACATTCCCCATCGAAAATAACCCTACCCTCCCCAAGCGCCACGACACGGGTATCCGGTTCCAGCTCATCCAGCCGCTGTGTAACCCAGATGATTGTCATCCCTCTTTTATGTAATTCTCGGGCCGTTCGCATAACAATATCCCGATTCATCTCATCTAGCATCGAAGTCACTTCATCTAGAACAAGAAGAGGTGTTTCACAAGCAGTAGCTGCTGCAATCGCCGCTAATTGCTGTTGCCCTCCGGATAGTTTCTCCCAAGGATCATCCGCAAGCTCAGTTAATCCTACTTTACTCAGAGCTTGTTCTCCCAATAAGGGGATTTGATCTGCAGCCATTCCACGCCATTCCAAAGCAAATATAACTTCCTCACGGGGAGTTTCACCGAACAATTGCGCCCTTGGCTGCTGCAAAACAATCGGGCAGATTCCCTCACCAGCAAAGCCTCGCGTGATCTCTCCAACACTATGCTCCAGTTGCAGACCCGCTAGCAATCTAGCTAATGTCGATTTTCCACTCCCATTCACCCCGACAATAGATAACCATTCCCCAGGTGTGACCGTAAGATTTATATCTTCCAGACGTACGGAAGGCTCTCCAAGTTCGTTTTGACCAGATAGAGATACCCTATTAAGCACCATTGGCACTTTCGCTTGTAATTCCATCTCGCAAATTCCCTCTTTTCAATCGGGCCGTCCCATGCTACAATTTCAATTGTTAACCAACCACATAATCATAGGTTAACATTCAGGAGGCTTTTTGACAATGTCTAATCAATCATCTTCAACCGAAACATCTGCTCGCTCATCTGTACCCACCAACCAATGGATTAAAGGCATTGTATTTACCGCCCTATTCGGTGCATTATTCATTGCCGGAAGCTTTATCAAAATCAACTTAGGCTTTACCCCAGTTCCCATTACCTTACAAACCTTCACGATCATGCTGGCGGGTGGACTATTAGGAGCTGTCTACGGATTCTGGAGTATATTCATTGTTGTCGCATTAACAGCACTCGGACTGCCGCTGATGAATGGCTCTGGAGGGATCGCCCAAATTACAGGCCCAACTGGCGGCTTCATCTGGATGTTCCCGGTTTCCGCATTTCTAATCGGCTGGGTCAGCGATCGAATATTCGCACGTCGGAAGAAGCTTAATCGTATGCAACAGCTATCCTTACTACTCTCCGTCTTTGCCTTTGGTTCATTATTAGTTTATGTTTCAGGTATCCCTTGGCTGGCGCATGTATTAGACAATGCCAAATATGATACGTTCACAGGTGCATTAAGAGCAGGCATGTACCCCTACATGCCGGGTGATGCCATTAAGGCCGTCGTAGCGACCTTTATTATTCTTTCACTTAAGCCTATATTACCTACGATCCGACCTACAAAATAACTGATCATGCAGGAAGGCTCCCTTCTCTATTAGACGGGAGTCCTTTTTGTCTGTTCAGGACGATGGTACAAACAAGCTTCTCAGGCCTCGCATAACGTAAAAGGATTCATTAGTTTCATGTGCCTTGAAGGAGTGTGTCACTATCGCTATGGCAAGCGGCCGACTAGATTTATTCATCGCCAAGCTTCCTATCCACACCGTCGTCCTCACCCTCAATTGCTCCGATTCCGCTTCAGAATTGCTTGCCATTCCTCGCAATGTCATGTTAACCCTAAAGCGCGGAACAACGAAGCAAGCCGTCCAAGTTCAGTTGCTGGAAGGACGGGAGTGTTTTGCTGATTTCATGGAAATGAACTACACACTAGCTCGCCAATTCCAGCTTAATGCCTTGCGGAGATATTTGCTCACTTATCATCCACTGGATCAATCTTTAACGATTAAACCAGAGCCTCTTAGTGAGACCACTGCATTTTTGACATCAAGTACAATTGGCAATAGTACTCTGTCCGTTGGCTATGAGCTACTCTCTCGGCTCGGAATTCCTGAACGACAAGGTGCTATTATTAAAGTCCGCAATGGAAGAAATTTCTCTCGCTTTCGATTACATGTACCTGCAAATTTGTCCGACGACCGACTGAAACTGAGCTCTTATTGGCTTCAGAAGTGGAAGCTTAATGCAAATCACAATCATCTGCTGCAATTTGATCAAAGGAATTTCACGCTCAGTCTTACCCCATCCATAACCCATATGCCTAAAGATTCATTGAATAACAAAGGACCACGCTAACCGCGTGGTCCTCCTTGTCTGACTTTGAATGATCCTCGCGGCTTAGGCGACTAACAGGTATAGCGTAATTAATTCCTGATTAATCGAACTTGAAGCATGTGATAAGCTTAATCGCACTCTTCCGGAGCTTCTTCTGGCTTCGCAGCTTCCACATCAATCTTCTCTGCTACAGAGTCACGGATGATGGATACGATAGATTGTAGCAAATAGTTGACATCCGATTGGCTTTGCTGGAATTGCAGCACGATCGGGATGTTATCCAATTCATCTTGAATAACATCGATCTCTGCAGAGATTTTCTCAACCATTGCCGGGTTTTTGAACGTTTTCTCGAAGGCAACGAGTTCCTTCTGTTTCTTCTTAATCGTCGTAATCATGCCTTGTACCCGCTCATGCGATTGGATTAGCTTCTCTGAACGCTGGTACATTTCTACTTCCTCGGATGTTGTAATCAGTTGTGCAAGTTCCTTAGCTCTTGCAAGAATATCCTCACGAACGATTAATTCTCGGTTATCAAAAGAAGGGATTGAGCATCCTTCTCCGTGGTCGTGGGAATGGTCGTGATCATGATCATGTGCAGACATTAATATTTTTCCTCCGATCAAATGGTTACGATTTATTGTTAACCTGCATTGCTAGCCACAGCAGGCTCACTAATGACTTCCGCTTTAACGTACCAGGTTTGTGCCGCCGTTACCCGAACCTGCACGAGCTGCCCGATCCATTCTGTCTTTCCTTCGAAATGAATAAGCTTATTCGTACGACTACGCCCAGACATTACGCTAGCTTTGTTCTTGCTCTCGCCCTCTACCATAACTTCGATAACTTGTCCGACTAGCTCCTGATGGTGCTTAAGAGACAATTCGCTAACGAGTGCGTTAAGACGCGCTAGGCGCTTCTGTTTCACCTCAATCGGGACATCATCGGCCATATCAAATGCCGGTGTTCCTTCTCTAGGAGAATAAATATACGTGTACGCCGACGTAATTCCCGCTTCGCGCATGAGAGTCAGAGTTTCTTCGAACTGCTCTTCTGTCTCACCAGGGAAGCCAACGATGACGTCTGTCGTAAGTGTAGCATTCGGAATCTCATTCCGAATACGCTCCGCAAGCTCCAAGTAGCGTTCACGCGTATACTTCCGGCTCATCCGCTTCAGAACCTCCGTACTACCGGATTGTACTGGAAGATGAATGTGCTCTACCAGATTACCGCCCTTGGCCAATACCTCGATCAGATGCTCATCGAAATCTCTCGGATGAGAGGTCGTAAACCGAATGCGAGGAATATCAATCTTCTGAATATCGCCCATCAGATCCCCGAAACGATAGCTACGGTCCGTGAAGTCTTTGCCATAAGCATTGACGTTTTGTCCGAGTAATGTAATCTCCTTGAACCCTTGACGGGCAAGGTCACGCACTTCTGCGATGACATCCTCTGGTAGCCGACTCCGTTCTTTGCCTCGTGTATAAGGAACGATGCAATACGTGCAGAATTTATCGCAGCCATACATGATATTCACCCATGCACGCAAGCCATCCGTCCGCTTCTTCGGCAAGTTCTCGATAATGTCGCCTTCCTTAGACCACACATCAATAACCATCTCTTTACCAAAATGGGCTTCCTGCAGCAAGTACGGTAACCGATGAATGTTATGAGTTCCGAAAATCATATCCACATGGGCATGCTTCTGCATAATCCGGTTCACAACTGATGCTTCCTGGGACATGCAACCGCACACACCAAGAATAAGCTCGGGACGTTGCTGCTTCAATACCTTCATATGTCCGAGTTCACCGAACACCTTATCTTCTGCGTTCTCACGTACAGCACAGGTGTTATATAAAATAACGGCAGCTTCCATACGGTCTTCTGTTGCGGTGTAGCCCATTTCCTCAAATAAGCCGCGCATAACCTCAGTATCGTGCTCGTTCATTTGGCATCCGTAAGTATAGATCAAATATTTCTTTCCTAATCCGAGGCTCTTCAGCTCGTCTGGAACGGCATTCTCATAGTGGACTTGAATTTCTTCTTTGCCCCGTTGCTTCTCCTGCCGGTAATCAGGCTCGGAGACAATATGGATATCCCGTCCGTTCAGACGGATTGTTTTACCGCTTTGGTCCTCGGAAATGACTTTGGCACCGGAGAAATCGAAATATTTACTGAAATCCTTGGTTTCTTTGGTCATTTCCTTTCCCTCCTAAAATAAATCTATTCCGCTAAGTATAGAGGCACATATTAACCTTCGTATTATATCATGAACAAGCATCTCTAGCCATTGCACAGGAAGCGTGTTGCAGCTTCAAACGGGATAGTAATGCGAAAATTGGGGCGGTACTATGCCGCTACTACTCCCCACAAAGTGAAGCTTATGCTGTCGATGCATATTCCGATTACTTTGCGGGGGCTCCAAACCCCATCGAGTTGTCTCTGATCGCTATGATGCGGTAAACTTATTACTCCACAATCTCGCCAAAGTCACCGGTGTTTACGTTCGCGGCGTTGCCTTCGTCTGTGTCGATATGCATGTCTAGAGCGAATTGGTCGGATACGCGTGCTAACACTTGCTCGAACACGACACCACGATCGCCACCTACGCGTACTTTGAGCATCTGCTTGTCTGCGATACCCCAACGCTCGGCGTCAGTAGTGTGAAAATGAATATGGCGAGCGGCTACGATGACACCCTTGTCCACTGTCACTTCGCCGACTGGGCCTACAATGCGAATACCTGGAGTATCGTCGATGCTACCGGATTCTCGCAGTGGCGGCTTAAGACCTAATGCGAAAGCATCCGTACGCGACACTTCAAGCTGAGTTGCCTTACGAGCAGGACCTAAAATTCGTACTTTAGGGAATGAACCCTTCGGACCATATACAGCAACCGTTTCATTTGCAGCGAATTGTCCTGGCTGCGATAACGGTTTAAACTCTGTTAAATTCGATCCGGCACCAAATAATATTTCTACATGCTCCTGCGCTAAGTGAATGTGACGCGCAGACACACCAACGGGTATTCTTTTCATCTCGGATGTAGTCATGGACAACACAACCTTTCCTTTGTTTTCCTACCTTCAGTATAACGCAAGAGGCGCACGGGACAAACCCGTGAGCCTCTTAAAAAGTATGCTTATTTGCATTCCGTCAACAGTTTGTCAAAGTCTTCACGCCAAAGCTGCATATTTGGGTTATAGATTCTTTCTAGAGTAGATTCGTATCGATATATTCATTGAAACTAGGCCAATTAATAGCGTTAATACAAAAGGAAGCCATCCCCTGAGCATTTGAGGTAAAGAAAACGTGACATTCAAAGATGGATTAGATTCCAACCACTCTACAATCGGCGGGAATATAAAAGGGGTCAGAAATACCACTATGAATGCGATGAACTTCGTTTTCTCGAATCCAAACCGAAACTGTACCGGAATTAATATTCCAAAAAATACAGTAACAATCAAGAACGCTAACCCGATATTCGTGATATTCAATCTTCCTAGCAATTCCGGCACGATATACGAAACCATTGTATAGACTGCAACGCTACAAATAAAAAGGACACAGATAAAGAGATATTTGGCCTTCACTAATGAGGATCGAGTGTATGGAGTCGCACATAGAAGTGCTGAACCTTTGTATTTGTCTTCTGACATGGATACCGTATTGAACAATATATAGAGCGAATATAGAGCAGTTACAACAAAGCTTATAAACCCGCCGTTGTTCAACTCCAATTTCGAAGTAATGAAGATGGGTCCCACTATTGCAAATACTAGCATGAATACTAAGTACTTTTTTGCGATTATAAAATCTTTTATCACCAGATTAAATAGCATCCTTAGAGCCTCCTATATATGCTAACATAATATCTTCAATCGTTGGCTTTTCGATCAATACATCACTCATTTGTTGATGAACACTGGATTTTTTCGAAGTAACACCTTCAAATCCGTATGCCGTTTCGCGTAGAACTAGAAATAATTTTCTTGTCTGTTCATTTAGTAATTTATTGTCTCCCTTAACAATTGCATGAGTATCTAACAACTGATCCTTTTCCTCGCTAAGTAAAATTTTTCCGTCATCGATTAATATGAGCATGTCCGCTATTTTATCCAAGTCCGAAGTCATATGAGTGGAGAAGAATACCGTCTTCCCTTCCTCTTTCATGAATTCTAATAGCAAATCCATAAGCTCACTTCGCACTAGGGGATCCAGACCACTTGTTGGCTCATCCATAATCAACAAATCAGCATGATGTGACAGCGCTAAAGTAATGGCATATTTCATCCGCATTCCTTTTGATAACGTCGAGATCTTCTGATTTAGACTGAGGTTAAATCGTTTGATATAGCTTACAAATACATCTTCGTCCCAACTCTTATAGGCGGGAGAAATAATATTTTTCATTTCCTTCAACGTCATATCGTCATAGAAATAACCCTCATCCAATACTACGCCTATCCGATTTTTCAGGTCCCGTTCATGTTCAGTCATTTCCTTGCCAAACAATTTAATGCTTCCCCCATCTTTGAGAATGAGACCTAGAATTGTTTTGATCGTTGTTGTCTTGCCAGAACCGTTAACGCCAATAAAACCTGTGATGCAGCCTTCCATAAGTGAAAAACTAACCTTATTCAACCTAAAGTGATCAAGCTCCTTAGATAGATCTGTTAACTCTAAAATATTGTTCATGCTTGCTCATCCTCCTCAAAAAGTAAATCCATCATGGAATAGAGTTCATCTTTATTAATTCCTAATTCTCGAGCCATCTCCCATACTTCCGTTAGCTTGGATTCCACCATGTATCGCTTGGATTCCGCTAGCAGCTCCTGACTCTCAGTTGCTACATAAGAACCTTTACCAGCTTTCGTTGTAATAAAACCTTCTGCTTCTAGCTCGGTATATACACGTTTCGTCGTCAGAACACTCACCTGTAAATCATTTGCTAATGAACGAATGGAAGGAAGCAGTTCACCCTCCGCTAATTCATTGCGTAAAATCGCAGCCTTAATCTGATCTTTAATTTGCTGATATAAAGGTTGATCCGAACTATTTTTAATGATTATTTTCACTAAGATACCTCACTATAATCATCTGTGTATTACATAGATACACACCATACACACTATGCACACCATTAATATAATCGATCACTCTATAAAATTCAAGGAAAATGCAAAAGAACATACAAAAAAAGAGGCCAACCAGATCGACCTGGTTAGCCTCTTCATCGAAACGGGAACCGCTCATTCGTCAGCTCCGCTGTTCCTTTTCATGTAACAAGTGCTTATTTGAATTCCGTCAACAGCTTATCAAAGTCTTCACGGGACAGCTGCAGATCTTGCTTCGCGAGCCCTTGCTCCTTGAAGCCGACTGCTAATTGCTCGTAAGACTTGCGCTCTTTGTTCTGGTAGATTAGACCGGTAAGCATACCGTTCGTCTCCATGATCTTAGTCATCGCCGCGATACGGTTGGAAGGATCATAATCCGGGAACTGCTCCAGGTTCACGATGTTTTCCTTAAACCAATCATAAGTGTTGATTTTGTTGAACGTGACGCAAGGACTGAATACGTTAATGAGAGAAAAGCCCTTGTGATTCAAGCCTTGCTCGATTAACGATGTCAGCTGCTTCAGATCACTAGAGAACGACTGGGCAACGAAGGTTGCACCTGCGGACAAAGCGATCTCAAGAGGTGATAACGTTGTCTCGATCGAGCCTTCTGGTGTTGACTTGGTCTTGAAGCCTTCCGCGCTACGCGGGGACGTCTGACCTTTGGTCAACCCATAAATTTGGTTATCCATAACGATATAAGTAATGTCTAGGTTACGACGAATCGCATGTACGGTATGACCCATACCGATTGCGAAGCCATCGCCATCACCACCAGAAGCGATAACAGTTAACTCACGGTTTGCGAGCTTCACACCTTGGGCAATCGGTAGCGAACGGCCGTGAATACCATGAAGACCATAGGCATTAATATAACCGGAAATCCGGCCTGAACAGCCAATTCCCGAAATAACCGCTAATTGCTCCGGCTCCAAACCGACGTTTGCTGCCGCACGCTGTATCGCCGCCTGTACGGAAAAGTCCCCACAGCCTGGGCACCAGTTCGGCTTTACATTGTTGCGAAACTCTTTAAATGTAGCCATCTTAGTTCAGCTCCTTGCAGGCTTTGTGAATTTCCGAAGGCAGGAACGGAGTTCCATCATACTTCAACAAATTACGTATTTTATGGTGATAGCCGATATTCTGTTTAATCAGGTTAGACAATTGACCCGTTGCATTGTTTTCCATCACGACAATTTGCTTCGCAGCTTCAAGATGCGGCTGCAGCATTTCGCTAGGGAATGGATGCATTTGACGGACCATAATCTGATTCGTTGTGATTCCATCAGCCGTTAAACGAGTACGAGCTTCCTCAATCGTTCCGCCTGTCGATCCCATCGCAATAATAAGGATATCTGGATTCTCGTTTGGCGCATCCGCTTTAATCGCATTTGTCACGCGAAGCTGGCTGATTTTGCCTAGACGTTTGTCCATCATTTTCTCTCGATTCAGAGCATTCTCTGAAGGCCTACCTTCTTGGTCATGCTCAACCCCAGTGACGTGGTGAATGCCGTTCTTCATCCCTGGGATTACACGTGGAGATACGCCATCTTCCGTCCACTCATATCTCTTGAACAGACGGTTGTCCTCGTTCGGAGGCAAATCACCTGTAAGCAGCTTGCCGCGATTGATCACGATTTTGTCGTAATCGAGCGCATCAGAGGTTTGTTTACCGAGAGACAATTGCAAATCCGTAGCGATAATAACCGGAATCTGGTACTGCTCCGAAATGTTAAAGCCTTCAATCATATCGTAAAAGCATTCTTCGATCGTGCTCGGCGCGACGACCAATTTAGGGATTTCACCATGAGTACCATAGATTAACGCATTGATGTCGGATTGCTCTTGCTTCGTTGGCAAGCCTGTAGATGGACCACCACGTTGCGTATCTACGATGACAAGAGGTGTTTCCGTCATTCCGGAAAGACCGATGGCTTCCATCATTAATGCAAGGCCTGGACCAGCGGACGCAGTCATCGTACGAACGCCGCCATAGTTGGCACCGATCGCCATCGTTACTGCAGCAATCTCATCTTCCGTTTGAACGACAGTTCCGCCGAACTTAGGAAGCTTCTTAATCAAATATTCCATTATTTCAGAAGCCGGAGTAATCGGGTAGGCAGCCATGAGACGACACCCAGCGGCAACACAACCTAGCGCCATCGCTTCATTACCGATCATAAACAGCTTTTGCTTGCCATCTGCATCCTCTAGCTTGAAGTCGTCCAGCGGGCCACCCGCTTGTTCTAGCACGAATTCCGCTCCACGGCGAACCGCTTCCACGTTCTTCTCTACTATAGCTGGGCCTTTGCGTCCGAATTCTTCTTCAACCGCTTTATTGAATACTTCCATGGGCAGACCAAGTAGTCCCCAAGAAGCACCTGAGGCGACCATATTTTTCATGAGGGAAGTGCCTAGCTCTTCTGCAATTGCTGTAATCGGGACTGCAAATAGCCGTGCTTGCACGCCTTCTGGGATCGTCGGCGAGAATTTCGCATCCGCGACAACAACTCCGCCCGGTCGAAGCTCACTTGCGTTTAAATCGATGCTCTCCTGGTCGAATGCAACTAGAATGTCCAGGTCATCGGATATCGCGCGAATCGGCTTCGTGCTGATGCGGATTTTGTTGTTCGTGTGTCCGCCTTTAATCCGCGAGGAAAAATGTCGGTACCCATACAGGTAATAGCCCAGCCGGTTCAGCGCAGTAGAGAAAATACGATCGGTACTTTCCACGCCCTCACCTTGCTGGCCGCCAATTTTCCATGACAGTTGACTGATCACAGTGCCCATCTCCTCTTAATCTCCGGTTCGTCATTTATCGACAATTTCAACCTATAATATTTTTATATCATATAAATATTATGTTTAACGAACGTAAATTGCAAGTCATATTCGTGTAAGCAATGCATAGTACTTTGAGATCAGATCAATGCCGAATTGAGATTAATGGTATTCGAACAATTCAATTAGATAGATTTTTCATAAAAAAATTGGTAGCGTTTTCTCCGATCATATTTTTAACGACCGTTTCGGAATAGCGCTTCAACAAAGCATCAATTAAATCTGGGTATTTACCTGGATGCTCAAGTCCCTGCACATGGCGTGATATTCCATCGAAATCTGATCCGAATGCGATATGCTCTGCTCCACCTAGCACACACACATGCTCGACATGACGAAGAACATCATCTATCGTGGCCGGCTCTGGTGCTGTAACGAACCATGGAACAAAGGTGAGCCCAATGATCCCTTTTGCAGAGATGATGGCCTGAATTTGTTGATCCGTTAAGTTACGTGGATGATCCTTAATCGTACGGGCATTAGAATGTGATGCAAAAAAAGGACGCCCAGCACGTTCCGCCACATCCCAGAACCCCCGATCCGATAAATGGGAAACATCCACAAGGATTCCTAGAGCTTCACATTCCGCAACGAGCTGTTTCCCCGCTTTCGTGAACCCAGCACCTCGCGGCTCCATTGCCCCATCACATGCCCAATTCGCATGGTTCCATGTCGGACCTAGTAAACGTAGACCTAATCGATACAAAAGGTGTAGCGCCCATAGGTTATTTTGAAGTCCATCCGCTCCCTCTAAGGAAAGCAAAGCGCCGATTTTCTCCTCGCGCATAGCTGTTTCGATATCGCCCGCTCTGCGAATAAGTTTCATTCCCTTTACCGTTAACACCTTACTCCAGAATAACTCTGCTGCGTGGAAGAGGGATTCCGGATTCAAAGCAACCGTATCTGGCAAATACAAAGCGAACACTTGCAACTTTACTCCACCTTGTCTCAATCTCTCAGGTGTGGCATCGAATATTCCATCCACATGCCCCGTTCCCCAGTTAGAGCCGGGATGTTCCAGTAGCTTGCAGAGCACATCGATATGCAAATCGACTGTATTCACTTTATGAATCCCCCTCTGAAATTCATCATTCACTATAAACGGCACAAAAAAACCTGTGACATCGATGAAATCGAGCCGCGACATTGCCACGCCACTCCCGATTATCATCCTGAAACAGGTCAATAGTGTTCATGCAGTGTTGTTACCTGGGTTCAACAATAAGTTTAATTGCTGTCCGGTCTTCTCCATCGATCACAATATCCGTAAAAGCCGGGATGCAGATCAGGTCTACTCCGCTCGGCGCTACGAATCCACGAGCGATTGCGACCGCTTTAACCGCTTGATTGAGTGCTCCGGCACCAATGGCTTGTAGTTCGGCTGTTCCACGTTCACGAAGAACACCTGCTAGTGCGCCTGCTACGGAGTTTGGATTGGACTTTGCTGAAACCTTCAATACTTCCATGACCATTACCTCCTCTTATGACAACCCACTAGGTTCGGTTGCATCGGGAAATTACAGAAATCAAAGGATGGGCCCACTAAGGCATACTTATTCGGTAGCCCAGATAATAATTCCTTCTTTTCCTCAAGTGACGATCATGAAAGTGTCCGGCTAATCAGATTATTACTATTCAGCGATCCAAGAATCCTCGTTAACAGTGATGGTTTGAATCTTAACAGCCTTCCCTGTCGCTTCATCAATGTCTACGAATACACCATTTAGTGTCCATTTTCCATCTGAAACAGTGAATCTACCAGGCATTCCGGTAATAAAGCGACGCAGGACAACTTCCTTATCCATACCTAGAACCCCATCACGTGGTCCAGTCATACCTGCATCCGTTAAGTACGCTGTACCTTCCGGCAAAATTCGAGCATCGTTCGTCTGAACATGCGTATGCGTACCGACAACCAATGATGCATAGCCATCCAAATGCCAGCCCATGGCGATTTTCTCGCTTGTCGCTTCCGCGTGAAAGTCAACGAGCACACACTTCGTATGACGGTGAAGCTCCTCAATCTCTTCATCTGCAACTCGGAATGGACATTCTGCTGGTGGCAGGAACGTTCGTCCAATGAGGTTTACCACTCCAAGCTCTTTGCCATTCCCTCTCACGATCATGCTGCCACGACCGGGTGTGCCATGTGGTAAATTGGATGGGCGTACTATCCGCGGCTCATCATCTATAAATTCAAATATTTCACGATTGTCCCACGTATGGTTACCCATTGTAATTCCGTGCACCCCCCATTCGAACAGCTCCCTAGCGATCGATGTCGTAATCCCACGACCGCCAGCTGCATTCTCACCATTAGCAATAATGATATGAGGATTATATTTACCATTGATCCATGGCAGTAACCGCTTAACTGTGTCCCTACCCACATTCCCCACAATATCTCCGATAAACACGACTTTCATCCATCTTCAACTCTCTTTCTAATCCATGCGTCTAATAGGTTAAAAAAGGGAAAAGTGGCTGCATGATCCGCAGCCACTTCTCAACCTTTCTTGCATTCCATAAATTATTTGGCGTATTCGACGGCACGGGTTTCACGAATAACGGTAACCTTGATGTGACCTGGATAATCCAATTCACCCTCGATTTTCTTCGTAATATCCCGGGCTAAACGGAACGCCTCAGTATCGTCAATCTTCTCTGGTTGAACCATGACACGAACTTCGCGTCCGGCTTGAATCGCGTACGATTTCTCGACGCCCTCGAACGATTCGGAGATTGCCTCCAGCTTCTCGAGCCGGCGGATGTATGTCTCCAATGTTTCGCGGCGTGCGCCTGGACGAGCAGCACTGAGTGCATCTGCTGCGCCTACGAGCATTGCGATAACTGATGTTGCTTCCACGTCGCCGTGATGGGACGCAATACTGTTGATGACAACTGGATGTTCTTTGTATTTCTTGCCCAACTCCACGCCGATCTCGACATGCGAGCCTTCCACTTCGTGGTCGAGCGCTTTGCCGATATCATGAAGTAAACCTGCGCGTTTCGCAAGGGTGATGTCTTCTCCTAATTCTCCTGCCATGAGGCCGGTTAAATAGGCGACTTCCATCGAATGCTTCAACACGTTCTGGCCGTAGCTCGTCCGGAATTTCAGGCGACCTAGAATTTTGATTAAATCCGGATGTAGACCATGCACACCCACTTCGAAAGTGGCTTGCTCGCCATACTCGCGAATTCTTTCGTCGACTTCTTTGCGAGACTTCTCCACCATTTCCTCGATACGAGCTGGGTGAATCCGTCCATCTGCAACCAACTTCTCAAGGGATGTCCGTGCAATTTCTCGGCGAATCGGATCAAAGCCCGACAATATAACCGCTTCCGGAGTATCATCGATAATAAGGTCAATACCCGTTAATGTTTCAAGAGCACGAATATTACGGCCTTCACGTCCGATAATACGTCCCTTCATCTCTTCATTAGGCAACGTCACGACGGAAACCGTCGTTTCTGCTACGTGATCCGCAGCACAACGTTGAATCGCTAGTGAAATGATATCACGCGCTTTCTTGTCGCCTTCTTCTTTCGCGCGTTGCTCGATTTCCTTGATCAATTGTGCAGTTTCATGACGCACCTCTTGTTCCACATTCGACAGAATCATCTGCTTAGCATCTTCTGTTGACAGGTTAGAAATACGCTCCAATTCATCCATTTGCTGCTTATGCAGCGATTCGATCTGATCTTGAATCTCTTCGATTCGTTTCTCTTTGTTAGCGACTTGCTCCTCTTTACGTTCCAAAGCTTCAAGCTTGCGATCCAGCGACTCTTCTTTTTGCAATAGTCGCCTTTCTAGGCGTTGAACTTCGTTGCGGCGTTCGCGAATATCACGTTCCGCTTCGTTACGGAGCTTGTGCACCTCGTCTTTGGCTTCCAGCACCGTTTCTTTGCGTACAGCTTCCGCTTCTTTCTTGGCAGCTTCGACAATTTGAATGGCAGCTGCTTCGGCACTAGAGATTTTGGCTTCCGCAATGGACTTGCGAGTGATATAACCGATTCCAACGCAAAGGACGCCAACAACGAGAATGATCAAGATCCAGATCCATGAATCTATCATGATCTTTCACCTCCTCGTTGCATCACCAAGGCAACTGCTTGGGGACACTATTCATTTGATTTTCCGGTTTTCAAACCGTTTGATTACATGTGAACAAAGCATAATGGGTCGAAATAACAAGTACTGAATCGCTTTTTGGAAGGAAAAAACGGTCAGTTGGGAAGATTGAATACAAAATCATTTTATCTTTTGCTAAATTAGATTGTCAAGCAAGGTTCTTTGCTAACTCAAACACATCGCTTTCGCTTCCCACTAATCTTCCATATATTCTGAATCATAAGTGTCATTCTCGCCGAATTCTGAATCCAATTCCTGTTGTCCCGATTCCGTTGCAACCTGCTGTACCGCCATTCTTACGACTGGCCCTGGAAACCCTCGACGCATGAGCATCGCCATCAGCTTCTGTTTGCGCTCCCTATCATTCCCTTTTATATTAGGCCACCTTTTACGTGCTAAAGCGAGAGCTGAATCCTGTTCCACTTGTCCGTCCAGTTCTCCGATTGCTTGTTCAACATCTTCCCGTGCTATTCCTCGTTGCAATAGCTCCTGTCTGATGAGCATCCGGCCTTTGCGCTGTCCGACCGCACGTTGCTCTGTAAAGCGCTTGGCGTAGACAGTGTCATCTATCATCCTACGAGTTTGCAAACGTTCCAGACACGCCCCCACGACCTCTGGGACGTACCCTTTGCGTTTTAGTGCCATAGATAACTCTGCAGCCGTCCTTGATTTGCGTTCCAGCATCCATAGAGCAGACCGGTAGGCTTCCTCTATTTGTTCATCCTGCTTAAGTGTTTCGTATTCTTCCGCGGATAATTGGCGTCCTTTCAGCAAACGCCAGCTTACAAGCGTATCCTCATGAACGGTAATAAAAGCTTCATTCTCACTGCGAACGGTTTGGGCTCTGGCTATGAGTGCATCTACCTCATCATTCCAGTCCATAGATCGATGTGGCTCTTCACCACTATCAAGATCGTCCTCGCCTACACCACCGTGGTCTTCCAATGCTGACTCATCTAAATCTAGCTTTAACGCAATTCGGTACATATGCGGCTTCTTGGGATGCGACTCTATCGCAATTACGACCGCACCAAGACAAGGTAAGTCAGGAGACATCTTTTCTTCCGTCTCGCGCATACCGTCGGACGTCACCCGGTTATTTCCTGTAGTTCCGCGGTTTCCTCCCCAGCCCCTGCTCTTATCCGCACGTCTCGGTTTGTACACCTCAGTCAGCCCCCCATTCCATAAAAACACAAAGAGCGGCAAAATATGCCGCCTTAGTGGATCACTATTCATTATCGTTAATGGCTATTCTCTTATTCGTCTTCACCAAACTCCGTGTCATCTTCATCGTTGGAAGCTTGTGCAGCTGAACTCGCTGCAGCTGTTGCCGACGAAGAAAGTAACGTATCACGGATTTGCTTCTCAATCGTATCAGAAATGACTGGATTATCCTTCAAGTATTGCTTCGCATTCTCCCGACCTTGGCCCAATCGTTCGCTATTGTAAGAAAACCATGCGCCACTCTTCTGGACGATGTCTTGCTCCGCACCGATATCGATAATGCTACCGTATTTCGAGATTCCTTCGCCATACATGATATCGACATCCGCTTGCTTAAACGGAGGCGCCACCTTGTTCTTAACAACTTTGATCTTCGTACGGTTACCTACAACGTCATTGCCTTGCTTGATTGCTTCAACACGACGGACGTCCAACCGAATACTTGCATAGAATTTCAAGGCACGTCCACCCGGAGTTGTCTCCGGATTACCGAACATAACGCCAATCTTCTCACGCAATTGGTTGATGAAGATAGCTAAGCATTTCGACTTACTGACTGCGCCAGAAAGCTTACGCATCGCTTGCGACATCAGACGAGCTTGCAATCCGACGAAAGAATCCCCCATGTCGCCCTCGATTTCCGCTTTCGGTACGAGTGCAGCGACGGAGTCAACAACGATAATATCGACAGCACCACTACGTACAAGTGCTTCAGCGATTTCTAAAGCTTGTTCTCCCGTATCAGGCTGAGAGAGCAACAATTCATCAATATTCACTCCAAGATTTCTCGCATAAACCGGATCCAACGCATGCTCAGCATCGATGAATGCCGCGGTTCCACCAGCGCGTTGCACTTCGGCAATCGCATGAAGGGAAACGGTCGTTTTACCGGATGATTCCGGACCATATACTTCGATGATTCTACCACGCGGATATCCGCCTATTCCTAATGCAATATCCAACGCTAGAATCCCACTAGAAACTGTTTCAACAGCTAACTGCGGATTTTCTCCTAATTTCATTATCGAGCCTTTACCGAATTGCTTCTCAATCTGGCGCAAGGCCATGTCTAATGCGGCGCGACGATCTGACAACACACCCACATCCTTATCTTTTTAATAGTTTTATCATACCGTGTTTTTATGTGTTTGCCAAGCTTTTTGAGAACATTTGTTCGATTATTATTCGAAAAAAGAACCGCAGCAAAGTGATATCTTCGCCACGGTTCTTCCGCAACTTTCTATTAAACCTTATCACAACTCTAATAAAATGACAAGGATAGACATTTTTTTGTCACAAAATAGCGAAATTCCCTCTCATCACACAGCCAGTAAACTAGTGAAAAAAACACTCATCAGCGGACTCGCCAATCCCCCACTGAATGTTTCTCTTATGACCACTATCCCCTTCACTCAGTGAGTTCAGAATGAGAGATTAATAATATTCTATTCTCTGCAGTATCGACGGAACTCGCATATAACCCATGAACGCCATGTTGTGAGTCTTAATGGATTAATTTAGTACGCAATTAACTTCCTACCTCGTCAACCCTACCTGAGCGAAGGGGATAGTGAACATATGGAACGAAGTTAGCTGCCTCCACTATACCTCTACCTATCCCCCTCACCTGAGCGAAAGGGATAGTGAACATATGGAACGAAGTTAGTTGCACCTTCCCTACCCGTCAACCCCACCTGAGCGAAGGGGATAGTGGATAAAAGGGAGACTCGTCGTCACACAACTCAACTACGAACTACGCCCAGTCAAAGATAGCCAGAGCATATAAAGCGCCCGCTTCGCAGCACGTATTCGGATGCCTTCTCTATCACCTGACAACTCCAGCTTCTGCACAAGAGTGTCTCGACCCCGTTCGGCTAGGCCGATGTACACAAGGCCGACAGGCTTTCCTTCTGCTCCGGCCGGACCTGCATTCCCCGTAATAGACACTGCAAAGTCAGAGTCAGCAGCAGCACGCATACCTTCCGCCATCGCGATCGCAGTCTCCGCACTAATCGCACCAGGTGCATCTGGTCCTTCTAACAAGGCCTCTGGCACCCCAAGCTGACGCACCTTCATACCGTTGCTATATGTGACAACTCCACCTAGGAACACTACCGCGCTTCCTGGAATCGTCGTAATGAGCTCAGATACCATGCCGCCTGTACAGCTCTCAGCTAACGTCAATGTCCGCTGTTGCTCTGTCAACGTACGTACAATCGTTGCTTCGATGGGTACATCTTCTTCCGCGAACAAATAGGACAAAGTCCTGCCACGAATTTCTGTTAACGTACCTTCCATCTTCCGAGCCGCTTCTTCAGCATCCGCAGCTTTTGTGGACACACGGATCGCGACCTCACCTTCTTTGGCGTAGGGAGCGATTGTGGGATCCTGTTGCTCGCTAATGAGATCAATCAACAAATCCTCAAGACCTGATTCCCCGATGCCGGCAAATTTGAGCATCACAGAATGCAGCGTCTTCGTTGGACCCAGCTGATCCTTCAGCCAAGTCGCACCATCATTGTCAAACATCGGCTTCATTTCTCGTGGCGGACCCGGCAGTAATAGATAACAGGTTCCGTCCACGTTCAAAGCATTCCCGACGGCAAGCCCCGTATCGTTGCGCAGAGGTACTGCGCCCGCAACTAACAAAGCCTGTCGGCGATTACTTTCCACGAAAGCGCCGCCCCGGCTTGCAAACATATTTACAATCTTGGTCATCGTAGGCTCATGTAACTCAATCCCACGCTCCAAGTATTCAGCTAGCGCATCCCGTGTTAGATCATCGAGCGTAGGACCAAGTCCACCCGTAAACACGAGAAGATCTGCCCTTCCTCGGGCAATATCGATCGCTTGAATCAATCTTTCCTTGTTATCGCCCACCACAGTCTGATAATAAACATCAATGCCCAGCTCTGCCAAACCGCGCGACAGATACTGGGCGTTAGTGTTTACGATTTGACCGAGGAGTAGCTCCGTTCCGACAGCAATAATCTCTGCTCTCATACGATGTACCGCACCTCGTTATGTTCTATTCAGCCAGCAAACAAATTCGCAGCTTAACTAGAAACCGGAATCAAATTTTTATTTTTCATAAAATAATCTATGCCCGAATAGACAGTGATAAGTACAGCTGCCCATACGACAACCAAGTCAATGCGTAAGTCGATGAAGTTAAACGGAAAGTTGTTAAGCAGCAATACGATAATCATCGTAATCTGAATAGCCGTTTTCCATTTGCCCCATTTGCTCGCAGCAAGTACTACGCCCTCTAAAAGAGCAACCTGCCTCAAGCCAGTCACCGCCCACTCACGACTGATGATCACGATCGCAACCCAAGCACCGAGCTTCCCCATCTCAACGAGTGAGATAAGAACAGCTGCCATGAGTAACTTGTCCGCAAGAGGATCTAGTAGCTTACCGAGATTTGTTACAATTTTACGTTTGCGTGCAATATAACCGTCCAAACCATCCGTGCTCGCCGCAATAATAAAAAGCAGCAACGCGAACACTTGATTATAAGAAATAGAATAGCTACCTATCGTGAGAGGCTCTACATTAAGCTTGACCAACAAGAAGAACGTCACGATCGGCACTAGAAAAATTCTTGCAAGCGTGATCCGGTTGGCGAGGTTCACGCAATTCCCTCCCCTGATAAATCATACTCATAAGCATGGGTAATTTTAACCTTGCATAATTCACCAATTTGCACTGGACATTTCGAAATATACACTTCTCCATCCACTTCCGGAGCATCATATTGACTACGTCCGATGAAGACATCGCTACGTCCGTCGTAACGCTCAACTAATACCTCGATTGTACGTCCTACGTATTTCGCTCCATTGCCCATCGCAACCTCGCGTTGAATTTCCATCAATGTGTTCTGACGGAATTGCTTCACTTCATCCGGAATTTGATCCGGCAAACGGTTAGCCGGTGTATCTTCTTCCTGTGAATAGGTGAATACGCCTAGGCGGTCGAATTTAATCTCGCGAACGAAATCGCATAGCTTCGCAAAGTCCTCTTCCGTCTCTCCTGGAAACCCAACAATCATCGAAGTACGTAGAGCCACTTCTGGAATGTGTGTACGAATTTTGCCAACTAGCTCCCGAACATCGCGCTGACGACCTGGACGACGCATTCTCTTCAAGATGGAATCCTCACTATGCTGCAAAGGCATATCGACATAGTTACAAATCTTAGGATTCGCAGCCATCGTCTCGATCAGTTCATCAGAGAAGAAGCCTGGATAAGCATAATGCAGACGCACCCACTCTACTCCCGGAACTTCGCTAACTCGATTCAATAATTCAGGAAGCTTGAAGCCTTCATACAGGTCAGTTCCATAGTTAGTGGAATCCTGAGCGATAAGACTAATCTCTTTAACACCCTGTTCTGTTAGCATCTTCACTTCTGCAAGGATAGACTCTATCGAACGACTGCGGAATTTCCCCCGCATGATCGGTATGCTGCAGAACGTACAAGCGTTGTCGCAGCCCTCGGCAATTTTCACATATGCAGTATGGCGAGGAGTTGAGAGCAGACGTGGCAAGTTCTCTTCATAGTTAAATACAGGGTTACCTACGTAGACCGGCTTGGTTCCACGAAGTGCCTCGTCGACAATGTCATTGATCCGATGAAAATCACCAGTACCGACGATTCCGTCGATTTCCGGCATCTCATCCATCAATTCCTTCTTATATCGCTGGGTCAAGCAGCCCGATACAATAAGCGCCTTTAAGCTAGCGGTCTCTTTAAGCTCCGCTAAATTCAGAATCGTATTCACCGATTCTTCCTTCGCTGCATCGATGAATCCGCACGTATTCACAATAATAACCGTCGCATTTTCCGGTTTATCAACGAGTGTAAAGCCTCTTTGATGAATTAGCCCCGACATAATCTCGGAATCGACTAAATTTTTCTCACAGCCAAGCGTGACGACGCTGACTCTCTCTATCATGGATGTCTTCCCCCAAACGTTCGTCCGTTGTTATCCACAACAGTATAAACGAACCCCCTATAGGTGTCAAAACCGTACCACATAATTAGCGATAATTAATAAATTGCAGCTCCAATGGTATATCTGCACCTCGTAATAACGCCATTACAGCTTGTAAATCATCTTTACTTTTTCCAGTTATACGCAGCTGATCGCCTTGAATTTGGCTTTTGATCTTTAATTTGGAGTCGCGAATCAAAATATTCATTTTTTTTGAATTTTCTTGATCGATGCCTTGCTTCATCTTGATATTCTGACGAACTGTTCCGCCAGATGCGGGCTCAATCTTGCCATATTCCATATTAAGGATAGGCACGCCGCGTTTGATCAACTTCGACTGAAGGATATCCACGACGCTTTTGAGCTTGTAATCACTATCTGAAGCGACAACAAGCTGTTCGTCCTCCAGCGTGATATTACTTTTGCTTCCCTTGAAGTCAAAACGAGTTTCAATTTCCTTAAGCGCTTGTTGGACCGCGTTATTTACTTCCTGAAAATCCACTTTGGATACAACGTCAAATGAATATTCCGATGCCATTAAAATCCTCTTCCTTTCATCTATGCCCCATTTATACGTATATTATAGCATGAGTGTACCTTTAGAATAAAACAAACAGCCCTCCGAAGAGGGCTACTCAATCTTCAATACTTTATTGAGCTGCTTCTGTTACAGGAGTAAAAATGTATTTGGTTGAACCGGATGCATTTCCATCGTCAAAGGTTGTATCATCAATAAAAAACTCAACATGGTCTGTTCGGCCAACGTTTACATAAAGTGGAATAGTCAAATCAAAGGTTTTCGTTTGTGGTTCTGTCAGCGATTTAGAAAAAATCGCCTTCCCTCTTTTCGTATTCTCCCGAACTTCAATCCACGCTTCGCCCGTCACAACCAGCTTAAGCTGATGACCTGCTCCTGGCGTTACATCATAATAGTTAATGCCTCCAACCTTCTCCTTAAACGTTAGCGTTACTGGTGGTGTTGAAGGACTTGGTGTTACAGTTTCAGAAGGTGTAATCGTCGGAGTCACACTAGCCGAAGGGCTTGGTGTAGATGTATCCGTAGAGATCGGAAGATTAGGATTGAGCTCTTTCGTATCATTTTCCTTATTATTGTTCAAGTAAATATATATGACTGCGGCAATAAGGATGGGAAACGCCCACATGAGCACTGTTACGGCAACCTTGCCCCAACGGTCATTGTGTTGCACGCTTCGTCGACTAGACTTCATCATCGGCTCTGCGTTAGTTGTTTCCACTGAAGGGGGAAGTGGCAATTCTTTATGGTAAAGACGCAGCACTTCTTCAGCGTCAAGGCCAACCGTCTCGGCATAAGTCTTAACAAATGCCCTTACATAGAAAGAACCAGGCAACACCTTATAATCGCCTGTCTCAATTGCATCTAGGTAGCGCTTGCGAATTTTCGTATATTCTTGAATGTCATCTAGAGTGTAACCGCGCTGCTCACGTGCTTTACGAAGCAGGGCGCCTAAATCGGACATGCCTTTCACCTCCTAATAGATATGGTGTTGGCGGTATGTATTAGAAATCATCGTTCAAGCCAGCAGTTGTAAATTTTTCATAAGAAATATCTTCATCTGGTGTATTCCGCAATTCGATGATGCAATCGAATACATTATAATCGAATTGGGACTCCCGCACGAATATATCCGGATGCTCAATTACCTTCGTGGATGGCATGGCCATAATATCCTGCAGTAAAGCATGGTGCTTCTCGTTCGAACGAATTGTACTCACAATTCCGTCAATGATAAAAACGTTGTTTGGATTCATTTCTTCCTCGGACAATTGGCTTCTAACCGTTTGACGAAGCAGAGTAGAGGATACAAATGCCCAGCGTTTGTTAGAGCATACACTACCCGCAATAATGGATTCCGTCTTTCCTACTCGAGGCATTCCTCGTAATCCGATTGTCTGGTTTCCATCTTTCTTGAACAACTCACCTAAGAAGTCAACTAAAAGTCCTAATTCATCTCGTGTAAACCGAAACGTCTTCTGATCATCGGAATCCCGTTCAATATAACGACCATGTCGAACAGCCAATATATCTGTCAAACGGGGAGGACGAAGCGTACTTACTGTAATGTTCTCTACTTTGCTCAGCATCTTGCCAAGCAATTCAATCTTCTCATCATCGTCCGTTTGTAGTAGCATTCCGCGAGTTCTATCTTCTACTCCATTGATCGTTAGAATGTTAACTTCGAGCATCCCAAGCAATGAAGCGATATCCCCTAGTAAACCCGGGCGATTTTTGTAAATTTTATACTCCATATACCATTGTTTGGGTTCCATCCTACACCTCATTAAAATAACGGAAAAAACATGTATTATATTCCAGAAAAACAATTGGATGATTTCCGCTTTTTTTCACCTTCTCTTTTATTCTACAACGCTCATCATTATCCTGCAAAATAAAACTAATTATTACTCCAAAAGTCCTATAAATATTTTGAGATGATGGACAGAGAGCCTCCATATGGAGGCTCTCCTGTGCTTTTCGCTTCATCCTAATCACTATGACTCGCCAATTTGACCATTAAGCGCGCCATCGTCTTACGATCAGCTTCATCGCCAACGTCCCATAATTCCTTCAATACCCGCTCTTCGTTGTTCTTTGGATCCACTTTCTGATCCAGAAATTCACCGATTTCGTACGCAAGCTTTGATATGGCTTCCTCGTTGATCCCAAGCTTTTTGGCAGCTTCTACGCGATCACCTAGAAATTTTTTCCACGTACCGAAATTACTAAGAACAGATGACATTGAGCAGCCTCCTGACGATGATTGGGTTAAGCAAAGCTCAACGCTAATATGTCCGTATAAGGGCTAATGTATTCGAAAATGAAGTGATAACGGAACTGTGAAAATGTTACATACGCCATCCACCGTTGATCCCAAGCATCTGTCCCGTAATGTAGCTTGCCTTGTCCGAAACAATAAATCGTACGAGTTGAGCAACCTCCTCGGCCTGTCCGAGTCTCCCAAGAGGGATTTCCCGACAGATCTGCTCGCGCTCCGCAGCATCTAGTGTCGCAAGCATATCCGTGTCCACGGCTCCCGGACATACCGCATTTACGGTTACACCAGAAGAAGCCATCTCCTTAGCAAGCGACTTAGTAAAAGCATTTAAGCCTCCCTTAGAGGCAGCATATGCCGCTTCTCCAGAGGCTCCAACCTCACCCCAAATACTGGAAAGGTGAACGAATCGTCCCCATCGCTTCCATCTCATCGCAGGCCCGAACCATTGTGTTAAATAATATGCACCTTTCAGGTTTACATTCATTAGGTCGTCCCAGATTTGCTCTTCCAGATCTTCAAGCAATCCATAATGAGCCATCCCTGCACAATGGACAACAATATCCGGTGACCAACCTAACTGCTCTAGCTGCTTCTTCAGATCCAGTGTAGATGCCTTCGAGCGAAGATCCGCTTGCACAGCGATCGCATGCACGCCAACCCCCCTGCACACCTCCACGACGGCTTCGGCAGCTTCCGCCGCGGCATAATACTGAATGGCGACATCGGCGCCATCCGATGCCAACTGGCGGGCGACCGCGGCACCAATGCCGCGGGATGCGCCCGTCACTAAAGCTATTCGTTTCAAGCTGTTCCACTCCGCACGATGGATACTGCACGACGATCCGGGTTGGCGTGTTCCTTGATACGTTCGTTAATTTCTTCCAACGTTAGGCTCTCGTACACTTCCACCAGAGTGAACAAGTCTCCACCCTTATGACGATACCGAGTAAACTCGCTAGCAATGGATTCCGGACTATTCATCATGCGAAGGAAGGCCCCGATTTTTTTACGGCGTGTTCTCTCGAAGATCGTAGACGATATCCCGTTCTGGGCCGCAGCATACATCGCCTGGCTTACCCTTGACACTAATTCGTCCGGGTCTCTTGTCTCACCGCCAATGATTGAGAAGGAGTACCCTGGTCCTGTATTGTACTCGTGGCCGAATCCATCCGATATGAGGTTGTCATCATAGAGCTGTTGATACAACTCGGAGCTGGAGCCTAGCAGCGCTTCTAACATAAGCTTACTCGCCAGCTCTCGCCGAACAGCGTCCTTATCCTCTCCCGGCTCTTCTTTAAATCCAAATAAACATTTCGGCAATGAGACAGGCAGCTCAAGCTCCTTCTTCTCATTCTTAACCTGCACAGGCTCCTGTTCAAACAGACGTTTGATTTCTCCCCCCTGAGGAAACGTCTTCTTCGCTTGATCCTGCTTTACCCGCTCCATCGTTTCCTGAGGGTCAACTCCCCCAACGATGAACAAGGTCATATTCGATGGATGATAAAACGTGTTATAGCAGTCATACAGCATTTCCTTTGTAATCGAGCGTACGGAATCGGCCGTTCCCGCGATATCGATGTGTACGGGATGATTCTGGTACATTGCCTCGATTAAGCCAAAATAAACACGCCAATCCGGATTATCCTTGTACATATCGATTTCCTGTACAATGATGCCTTTTTCCTTTTCTACATTTTCGTCTGTAAAATAAGGATTTTGTACAAAGTGAAGTAAAGTATCTAGATTCGCTTCAACCTCATCGGTTGCCGTGAAGAGGTACACCGTTCTATCAAAGCTCGTATAGGCATTCGCGGACGCACCTTGGGATGCAAACTTAGAGAAAATGTCGCCCTCAGGCTCCTCAAACATCTTATGCTCCAGAAAATGTGCAATGCCATCAGGTACTCGAATAGTCTCTCCACCCGGAGGAACAAAGTGGTTATCTACCGAGCCATAACGTGTCGTGAAGGTTGCATACGTTTTCGTGAAGCCCGGTTTTGGAAGGATGAAAACCTCCAATCCATTATCTAGCTTCTCATACCACATCGTCTCTTGAAGCTTTGGATATGCTTGTGTTGTCATGCTTGTGCATCCTCCTTCCGATCACGCAAGAAGTAAATGGTATCTAGCTCTACGCCTTGAGCAACCGCTGTCACCATCTCCGGCGTCACCGCCTGGATTTCTGCGATAAAGCTATCGCCCGTTCGCTCAACTCCGGACAGCACATTACTAAAGTCAAAGGAAATTCTCTCGAAAGCGGAATCCTTCAGCTCGCGTAATTGACCAATGATCATCGCTTGGGTTCGGTGAAAATCATCCATAGCGAATTGTCCAGCTTTCATCGCCTCGATTTGTTCGAGAATAATTTTAACCGCACGCTCATAATTTACGGTCTCTATGCCAGATTGAAGGGTTAAAATCCCCTTGTGTCCATCGAGTCGGGAAGAAGCATAATAGGCTAAGCTAGCTTTCTCGCGGACATTAACGAATAGCTTGGAATGAGGAAATCCTCCTAACAATCCATTATAGACAAGGAGTGCAGCATATTGATCGCTGCCATAGGTTTCGCCTACTCGTAAGCCCATATTAAGCTTTCCTTGGCCGACATCCAATCGTTCCACGATCGTTTGTACTTCTGGGCGAGCTGCCCGTAAGACTGGCGCAGAATAAGTGGATGGCTCACCGCTAGGCAATTCGAAAGACTTAGCAACCAAAGCCTGCACTTCTTCCAACGTTGTATCGCCTGATACATAGAGATCGAAGGTAGCTTCCTGAAGCCAACGCTTATAATCTTGATAGAGTGTACTCGCATTTAATTCTGTAAGCTGCTCTTTACGTCCAAGAGCAGGAAGGCGATACGGCTCATTTTTACACATCTCTTCGACGCAACGCTCTGCCGCATAACGAATTTTATCATTGATCATCGCATCAATTCGTTTGCTTACCGTGGTTTTCTCCGCCTCAACATATTTACTGCGGAACTTGCCATCTTCAAGCGCTGGTTTTGTCAATACCTCGCCTAGGAAAGATAAAGCTTCTCCAAGAAGTGATTCTGTAACCGATACGAACCGATCGTTAATAATATCCAATCTGAACTGGACGATCTGGTGGTCGCCTCTTTTGTACAAATCAAAACCAAATCCTGCGCCGTATAAGTCATCTAGGCGCTCGCGGAAAGTTATCGTCTCCGGATAAGTTTCCGTTCCTCTTCTTAATACGAATGGAGTGAGTGCAACTGATGTCACCCGATCATCCGATAATGGCACTCCTGCAAATAAAGAAATGGCGAACGTTTTGAACCTTTTCGTTGGCAAAACGTGCAAACGCAAACGTCCCCACACACCTCTTTGAAATTGTTCCGGCATCCTCTCAAGCCCCTTTAGCTAAAATCGCCTCGTAAGCGTCAATCGTGATATTTCAGCCCCATTCTAACCGATTGGACGAACAGGAAGCAAATGTTGGAAATACAAGGGGCATAAAATGCGACAACCAACCGCGACGCCAGAGGCGCGCTAGTTGGTTGCTTAGGTTCAAATCGCACGACTATCTACAAAATATATGCTTGCCTATCGTCTTATATTGCGGTCGCGACCATATCCATTTGGAAGTCGCGGTTTCCGGATTAAAATAATAGAGACAGCCATCACTTGGATCCCATCCGCTCACCGCATCCTTGACAGCTTTGACCGCTTTATCGTTTGGTGTTAACCAAATTTGTCCGTCTGCGACAGCGGTGAAAGCACGTGGTTGAAAAATAACACCTGTTGCCGTATTGGGAAACTGCGATGACTTCACTCGGTTAATAATTACAGCAGCGACTGCAACCTGGCCTTCATAAGGTTCCCCGCGCGCTTCGCCGTAGACTGCATTCGCCATCATCTTCATATCCTTCTCCGTGAATCCCAAGTTGTTAGATGCGGGCAACTTGTTTTCACTCCCAGAAGAAGATTCGTTTCCAGTACCGCCCTGACCTGCCGAGGCTGAGGGCGCTTCTTCAGCGGTTGGCCTCCAATCCTTAGTCGCACTCCACAGCTTCAGCTTCGTCTTTGCGCCTACAACACCATCCGATTTCATCCCGAATTTCCATTGAAACCAAGTCACAGAATTTTTGGTCTTCTGTCCGAAATTCCCGTCCACTTTACCATTGTAATAACCGAGCGCTTTTAAGCGCCCTTGTAGCTCGTAAATGTCCTTACCTGATGCGCCTTCTTTAAGAATAGCGCTGCTGAATGTTTCCCGGCTTTGTGTAGAGTGTTGAATCGTATATAGCCCAAGCAAGCCGAACACGACACATACTGTCAAGATCACGAGACGATAACTCACTTAAGGTCACGCCTTTCTCTATTCCATGTTGGTCTTCGAACGTTAGTATGAGAAACGTCAAAGGCTCTTATACCCATTTTTGTATGATTTCTGAACGCAAGCAAAAACCCGCAGCCTGATAAGGCTTGCGGGTTCACATTAGGAATCGATCTAAGAAGGAATTCGCTGTTGGTATTGCTCCATTGTCATCAACACTTCACGGGGCTTACTGCCCTCGTAAGGGCCGACAATCCCTTTTGCCTCCATCGAATCGATTAACCTCGCCGCACGCGTGTAACCGATACGCATGCGGCGCTGGAGTAGCGATACAGAAGCCTGCTTAGCTTCAAGAGCAATTTGTACGGCTTGATCGAACAGCTCGTCCACAATTTCTTCCGGTCCATCGCTTACAGAATCATCGATCTCTGGTACGAGATCGTCAATATATTCTGCTTCGGCTTGTCCACGGCAATAGCTAACTACAGACTCTACTTCACCATCAGATAAGAATGCACCCTGTACACGAATCGGCTTAGATGCTCCCATCGGTAGGAAGAGCATATCTCCTCGGCCGAGGAGCTTCTCTGCTCCAACCATGTCCAATATCGTACGTGAGTCGACCTGTGAGGAGACACCGAATGCAATCCGACTTGGAATGTTCGCTTTGATAACACCAGTAATAACATCTACTGACGGTCTCTGAGTGGCGATGATGAGATGAATACCGGATGCTCGTGCCATTTGCGCAAGACGACAGATCGCATCCTCTACATCCCCAGCAGCAACCATCATCAAATCCGCAAGCTCATCAACGATAACCACGATGTAAGGCAGCACGGCATCCGGATTATCTCCGCTCAACATTAATGCATTATAGCCTTCGATATTCCTTGTTGCCGATTTAGAAAATTTCTCGTATCTTTTCTCCATCTCAACAACAATTTTCTTCAAAGCTAGCGACGCACGCTTCGGATCTGTAACGACAGGTGCAAGTAAATGGGGAATTCCATTATAAATGTTGAGCTCAACCATTTTCGGATCGATCATTAGAAATTTGACTTCATCTGGCTTAGCCTTATACAGCAAGCTCGTTATGATCCCGTTAATACAGACAGATTTCCCCGAACCTGTTGCCCCAGCAACAAGTAAATGCGGCATCCTTGCTAGATTACCAACAATGGGCTGCCCGGAAATATCCCGACCGAAAGCGATGGTAAGCTTAGCTGGTGATTCCTGAAACGGCTGCGTCTCCAATACTTCCCGAAGAGTAACGACACTTACTTCGTTATTCGGAACTTCGATGCCAATGGCAGCCTTCCCTGGAATCGGCGCTTCCATCCGTATGTCTTTCGCTGCAAGAGCCAATGCGATATCATCCGTCAAGCTTACGATTCGGCTGACCTTCACGCCAACATCTGGTTGAAGCTCATAACGGGTTACCGCAGGTCCCCGCGCGACGTCCAATACCTTAGCTCTTACTCCGAAGCTTTCGAGTGTTGCCTCCAGCTTCCTAGCTATACTCATGTAATCAGCAGGATTTCCAGATTTACTCCCTGCAGAAGGCTTATCGAGAAGATTCATACCTGGCAGACGGTAAGGTTTTGGAATCTTGCGAACCGGCTTAGGTACCTCAACAACAGTAGGAGCGGATTCAAGGGTGGGATCCAATTCTAATTCTGCGTCCATATCCGCAGTTAAATCAGTATTTAGGGTTTCTACGTCCAAGGGCAGCGTTTGCTGCTCCATATCCGCTTCATCAGCTTCCCATTCGTAATCAGGTACTCCTTGGGCGGTGAAATCCGTAAATCGCGGGGCTATTTGCTGTTGACCTAATGGATCAGCCTCAGCTTCTTCCGGTTCTATGTAAGAAGGCGCCTGTTGCTCGTTCTCATACACTCCATTGTTAATTGGTTCAATAGGAGCAGGAGCAGCTGGAGCTGCTTTTGCCGAGTACTTAATGGGCTTCTCTTCCTCCCAATGCTCTTCCTGGGGTAAAGTCAGATCCCGTTCTGGTTTGCCATGAAACAATTGAAAAAATAAAGGTGTTTTCCTGGATCTTGCTATAAGCGTAGGATCGTCCATATCCTCATCTTCAGGTATCGTCGCAATTTCTGCCTGAGCAACAGGTCTATTTGACCTTCTTCCCCTACCAGTTCCATTAACAGGCACAGCCTTCACCGAGAGAAGCTTACGGCCGGAAGATAGTCTGGCAGCTAGCATAGGCATAACTCTCATCAGGAACAATCGGAAGGTCCGTCCGATTTCCACATAGGAACGATTTGTTATGAGCATAATGGCTATCGCGATTTCAATCATAAGCACGAATTTCGCGCCATAATATCCAAATAACCAATACAGCATGGAATATTGCATAGCCCCAACAATGCCCCCACCTACATCGGCATTGAAAACCTTTATGTTCTCAGAAGAAGGCGCCTGCCATAGCATTTCCTTTAATTGAGCCATTGTCTGGTTCACAATACTGGAAGGGGTTACGGAATCCATAAGTCCAAGACTATTATCAATGGCAGCCATCGCGCTCCATAGCGACATGACCAAGGATACAAGCACGAAACCGGAACGTCGTGAAGTCCAGCCTCGTGGCCAACTGCGCTTGATCATGACATGTAAACCAATCCATATCCCCGCCAAAGCAAGTAGATAATAATGTTTTCCTAATAGAAAGCCAAATAGCTTGGAAAGTGAACGGCCAACGGCTGCTTCACCGGAGATGGCAATGACAGAAATCGTGATTAATAAAATTCCGTATAATTCATATTTTAAGCTCGCTCCGAACGATGCTCGTTTCTTTTTGCGCTTGGCCAAATTTGCCACCTCCCGGTTCAACATTATATCACAGTTGACGGGAGGTTGGCAGACTTCCCCTATCTATATCCCGAAGTTAGGACTCTCCGACACTTGATTTGGTTCTGCAGTAGGAGAATAACAAACCATTTGCCCAGGTGCATATTGCGATAGCAAGTAACAATCAAGAGGAGCAGCCAGTAATCTAACAATCCGTCCGATGCCTGGGGCCACCGGTATAAGCTGCATGGTCATGCCTTGAACGGTCACATCAACGAAAGGACCAGGCTCCTGCTGAATCCCATCCAATACGAGCTCTATCGGCATCGAAGTGTAGATTGTCATTCGCTTATCGTCTCCTCCGTACTGCTTAACTTACGTTCCTTGATCCGGCGATTTAATTCCCGAAGCGCTTCTCCTAACCCACCAACCGTATCAATCAAGCCATGCTTGACTGCATCTCCACCAATGACAGTCGTACCAATATCTCTCGTCAATTCCCCCGTCTTAAACATAAGCTGCTTGAACAGCTCTTCAGTAATACGAGAGTGGCGCGTGACGAACCGAGTGACCCTTTCTTGCATCTTCTCTAAATATTCAAACGTTTGCGGTACCCCAATTACCAGCCCGTTCATACGGATCGGATGTATGGTCATCGTGGCGGTTTCGGCAATCAAGGAATAGTCCGCTGATACCGCAATCGGAACGCCAATGGAATGACCTCCACCTAGAACGATTGTTACCGTAGGCTTTGACATTGAGGCGATCATCTCAGCAATAGCAAGCCCCGCTTCCACGTCTCCTCCTACCGTATTAAGCACAATGAGGAGTCCTTCCACCTTACTGTTCTGCTCAGCGGCGATAAGTTGGGGGATGACATGCTCATATTTAGTCGTTTTATTTTGTGGGGGCAGCATCAGATGACCTTCAATTTGTCCAATAATCGTCAAACAAAAAATATTGCTCTCTCCTGAAGGAATTGAAGTTTGTCCCAATTGCACAATCGTTTCCGTTACATCGGATGTTTTGCGTCCTTCTTCAGGCGGGATAGGTTGATCTGCTGTTTCTCCAGGCTTTCCTTTTTCACTCATGATGAGACCTCCTATTCTATGTCGGCTTGACATAGTATGGGCGTTCCCTCCAACTTTATCCTCACCCATGGTTGCGGGACACAATGGGTAAAAATAAAAAAACCGTCCTCCTACCGCGTGGGCGGAGGAAACGGTTTTTAATGAGTGTGGGTTTATCTTTCTATACTTCCATGATGATCGGCAAGATCATCGGTCTTCTTCTCGTTTGTTCATACAAGAAACGGCCGAGCGCATCTTTGACATTCGTCTTGAGCGATGCCCACTCGTTAACGTTCTCGTTCATTAATTTATGCAATGTACTCGTTACGATACGGTTAGCTTCTTCCAACAAGCCCTCGGATTCACGAACATATACGAAACCACGAGAGATGATATCAGGACCTGACATAATCGTACCGTCTTGTTTGCTTAACGTGACTACGACGACAAGAATTCCGTCTTGAGACAGAAGCTTACGATCGCGAAGCACGATATTACCAACATCACCCACACCTAGACCATCGATCAAGATGTTACCTGCAGGAATTTTACCCGCTTTACGAGCAGATCCATTCTGAATTTCGACCGTATCCCCGTTATCTAACAGGAAAATGTTCTCTTTCGGAATGCCTACAGCTTCTCCAAGTAAACCATGATGGCGAAGCATCCGATATTCTCCGTGAATCGGAATGAAATATTCAGGACGCATAAGGTTAAGCATAAGTTTAAGTTCTTCTTGGCTACCGTGACCAGATACGTGAACGCCTGATACGGATCCTGGTCCGTAGATAACGCTTGCGCCTAAACGCATGAGCTCATCAACGGTTCTTCCAACATATTTCTCGTTACCTGGAATCGGAGTTGCTGCGATGATGACAGTATCTCCTGGCAAAATATCCACTTTCCGATGTGTCGAACGCGCCATCCGAGTTAAAGCGGACATAGGCTCGCCTTGACTTCCAGTTGACAATATAACAACGCGATCCGCAGGAAGCTTGTTCACTTCATCCGGCTCAATAAGCATGCCTTCTGGAATTTCCAAATAGCCTAGATCTGAAGCAATGCTAACTACGTTAACCATACTTCTACCGATAACCGCCATTTTGCGACGTGTCTCAGCAGCAGCGTTGATAACTTGTTGAATCCGATGAACGTTAGAAGCGAATGTCGCAACAACAACACGTTGCTTAGCGCTACGGAATAACGATTCGAATTCTTTACCGATATTACTTTCGGATGGTGTATACCCAGCGCGCTCTGCATTAGTACTGTCAGATAGTAGAGCCAATACGCCGCGGCTACCAATAGCAGCCATCTTCTGTAGATCAGCAAACTGATCGTTAACTGGTGTATGGTCAAACTTAAAGTCACCCGTATGAACTACGTTACCTTCCGGTGTTTCCAAGCAAACCCCAACAGAGTCAGGAATACTGTGGTTCGTACGGAAGAAGGTAGCTTTAATTGGACCAAACGTCAGCTCTGAATCCTCATTGATTAAGTGACGCTCCGTATTTCCTAGCAAGCCCGCTTCTTTGAGCTTGTTTTCAACTAGACCTAGCGTAAGCTTTGTTCCGTAAATCGGAACATTCAGTTGCTTCAAAACATACGGTAATCCGCCAATGTGATCTTCATGTCCATGCGTAAGCAAAATGGCACGCACTTTATCACGGTTTTCCAACAAATAGGAAATATCCGGGATAACGACGTCGATTCCGAGCATTTCTTCTTCTGGGAATTTCAATCCAGCATCTACGACCACGATGTCGTTACTATACTGAATGCAATACATGTTTTTGCCGATTTCGCCAACGCCACCGAGCGCGAAAATCAGTAATTTATCTTGATTGTTCTTCTTTGACACTTCTAGTACCTCCTAGATCCATTCGACGTACCCGATCGATATGAAATTTTCAATTTGCTAAAAATATTAGCCGCACCCAATCACTCTAAATCATTATACATGATGCAATTCAGGAAATACAAGATCGTTGATATTATCTTTCCCTGTCTATAAAAACGAATTCCTCGATTATAAGACAGTATAAATCGTATGTAAGTGGTCATAAAATCGCCGCAAAAACCCGACATCCAGAAGACATCGGGTTGCGCAAGTTAAAGACTGAGCGACCGACGAACTCTCTTACTTAAGCAGATTTTGCACGAATTGAGCTTCCGCTTCATTCGCAGGAACTAGTGGCAGGCGTACCCCACCCACTGGTAATCCACGGATAATAAGCGCGTGCTTAACTGCCACTGGATTCGGAACCGGATGAGGACAATTGAACAGACCTTTAAATACCGGGAATAGCTTAGCATTGATCGCAGTTGCGTCCTTCACTCGGCATTCCAGATAGGCAGTAATTAGCTCTTTCATCTGAGCTCCGACAACGTGACTGGCCACGCTTATGATACCGTAGCCTCCAATGGACAAAGTAGGAAGAGTAATGGCATCATCACCACTATATAGGACAAATCCTTCTGGAGCACCACTTACAATCTCCGTCATTTGCTCTAACGAAGCGCACTCTTTGGTTGCGACAATATTCGGTATCTGCGCCAACCGAAGTGTTGTTTCGACAGAAACACTTACAACTGTCCGGGAAGGTACATTGTATATAATAACAGGAAGCGAAGTCGCTTCAGCGATCGTACGGAAATGCTGATACACGCCTTCCTGTGAAGGCTTGTTGTAATACGGAGCTACAAGGAGTATTCCGTCAACACCTGCTTGTTCAGCTTGTTTTGTAAGCTGAACAGAATGTGCTGTCTCGTTACTGCCTGTACCCGCTATTATTTTACAACGTCCCGCTGCATGCTTAACAGCAAAACGGAATAATTGTACTTTTTCATCATCAGACAAAGTGGGAGACTCTCCAGTCGTCCCGGAAATAACGAGGCTATCGGATTTCTGTTCATCGATTAAATAATCGATTAATTTAGCCGTCGTGTCCCAATCGATATTCAGTTGCTCATTAAAAGGAGTTACCATTGCTGTAATCAAACGACCGAAACTCATCACTTTTTCCTCCTCTATTTATCCCTTACTCTAACTAGATGTAGTCCAAAAGCAGTATGCAAGGCTTGTAATGCTTCTGATAAATTCTCTTCAGAAATAAGCACCCAGATCGTTGTGTTGGAATCCGCAGATTGCAAAATTGGAATGCTGGAGTTTGTTAAAGCTTCGACGATAACAGCCATAACTCCTGGCTCTCCATTCATTCCGCCTCCGATAACGGATACTTTCGCACATCCTCTTCGTACTTTAGGCTCAAATCCCATTTCCTGAAGTAAAAGTATCGCATTTGAAGTATCATCTTCCGATACCGTATAGTAAACGCTCGTAGGCATCACATTAATAAAATCAACACTGATCCCATGGGACGCCATCGTTCGAAAAACTCGCAATTGGACATCGGCCAGGCCTTCAGCATTAATGACGCCTAATTGTGTAACTTGTCGAACATGCGCAAGACCCGTAACCGTTCTATCATACCATAAGGACTGACTAAGTAAATCCTGTACATGGGTAACAAGTGTTCCTTCGCTCTCGGAAAAGGTGGAGCGTACCCGTACTGGGATGCCAGCTTTCATCGCAATTTCGACAGCTCTTGGATGAATCACCTTAGCTCCATTTTGAGCCATATTACAAATTTCTTCATAGCTTACTACAGATAAGGGTCGAGCATTACTTACCCAACGAGGATCTGCAGTCAATATTCCATCCACGTCAGTATAAATATCGACGATATCCGCATTTAAGGCAGCCCCTAATGCAGTCGCAGATGTATCGCTACCCCCGCGGCCTAGCGTCGTTATCTCTCCATCAGGAGTCATTCCCTGAAACCCGGTGACGACCACGACAAAGCCTTCGGACAAGTGCTTATGGATCCGCTCCATCTTCATTTCCTTAATGCGAGCGGCACCGAAACGGTCGTCTGTGATGATGCCTGCCTGTCCCCCGGACAAGGCAATTGAAGGTATACCTTCGGAATTGAGCAAGCTGCACAAAATGGAAGCAGATATTAGCTCTCCACAGGAGAGCAGCATCTCCCTTTCACGCGCTGGCAAAGCGTTCCCATTCTGTTTAATGAGCTCCAACAGTGAATCCGTTGCATAAGGGTCTCCGCTTCTACCCATTGCGGATACAACAACGACAAGGCTGCTTCCAGCGTCACGTTCACGGATAATATGACGGAGGACGTGGCGCCGACTAGGTTCATCGGACAGCGACGTCCCACCGAATTTTTGTACGATTAGATCCATCTCGTTTTCCTCCGAAAAGAAAAGATGACAGCTGTAATGTTATTTATTATGACTTGGGAGCTGCTATATGTTCGGCAATCTGTATCACATTCTCACATTCCAGGCTGTACCTTCAAGAAAATTGTTGGAAACGATCGACATACTCTACCTACCTTAGAGTCTACCTCAAGCGTGTAAGAATCGCTCAATTAGCAAGGGTTGCAGTTGTTTACCTTGTAATGCTGCTTCGCAGGTTTCCATGACAAGGTCCATTCTAGCAACAAGCGAATTGGGTTTGGCAACTGGATTATCTTGACCGAATGGGACAAAGTAAATGTTCTTCATAATTAATAGCTTAGCAATGTTCGATGCATTCAACCCTAAACCATCATTAGTGGATATCGCGAGTACGAGCGGGCGTTGGTTTCGCATTTGCGCTTTCGCCGCCATAAGCACTGGACCATCCGTCAAAGCGTTAGCGAGTTTACTTGTGGTATTACCGGTACAGGGAGCGATTGTCAATACATCTATCAGCTTGGAAGGACCAAGTGGTTCTGCGTCTACTATTGAAGATATGATTTTATTTCCAGTAATTTCAAGCAGATTTTCCTGCCAGTGTTTAGAAGTTCCAAATCGCGTATCTGTGGTCATGATCGTATGCGAAACGATCGGCACCACATTGGCTCCTGCATCAATAAAACGCTGAATTTGTGGCATAATCTCCTCAAGCGTGCAATGCGAGCCTGACAACGCATATCCTACGGTGATTCCCTTCCAATTCATGGTTTATTCCCCCGTAACTGATTGTCTTCCAGAATGATCTGGGTAAGACTGTTCGCGATGATTCGACCGGCTGTCTTCGGAGCCACGATCCCAGGTAATCCAGGAGCAAGTAGCGCCTTAATTCCTCTCTTCTCAGCGAAGCGGAAATCAGTGCCACCGGGCTTAGAAGCCAGATCGATAATACATGCGCGCAGGGGAAGTTGTAGGATCACTTGTGCTGTGATTATCATAGTCGGAATTGTGTTAAAAATCAAGTCGATATTCCCCACCTGACGCGCTAATTCAGGCATATAGAAGGGTTCAAAACCCATCTCAAAAGCACGTGCATAAGCTTCATCACGACGCACTCCAACTTTAACATGTGCTCCAATAGCTTGAAGTGTTCGAGCCATAGTTAGGCCCGTTCTTCCGAGACCAAGAACGATACAATTGGAGCCATGAATTGTAATATCCGTATTCTGAATAGCCATCATCAAAGCGCCTTCCGCCGTCGGAATCGAATTATAGATGGCCACGTCATCTCTTTCAAACAGCTCAATGAGCTCTATATGATGCTTTTCACAGGATATTCTTAAATAAGTCTTTGCCATACCTGTAATCACCTTGCAGTGTTTGGGGAGCGCAGCAAGATGGGCGTCCGTTAATCTTAACTCTTGATCGGTAAAAAGAGTCGCGATAACCCCATCATCATCCGTCCCGACTGCTGGTAATATTAACGCATCCACCTGCTTTAAAATGTCAGGTGTCCACTCCGCTTTTGTGACTCCACTGAATGGAGTATCTAACCTATCAAAACCAACGATCGTTACTGCGGCATCCAACTCTGTTAACCGCCGAATCACTTCCAACTGACGAGCATCTCCACCCGCGAGAACAATCTGAACTCCCGTAAGTATCGCAGCCCCCTCCTCTCGGCATTCTTGCATAGTCACATCGTATGCATACGCCCAGTCCGGGGTGCCGATCATAAAATATGTTGATTATCTCCTGTCTCAGTGCGCATTCGCAAACACCTCAATTGCCTAACTGCCTATGTCCGCCATCCACTCCTATGCCCACTATCCCCTTCGCTCAGTTCGTAAATTCGTATCCAACTCCCTACTCCGATGTCCTCTATCCCTTGCTACGTCCACTATCCCATTCGCTCAGTTCGTATTGTTCTCCCCACCCTGATGTCCTTTATCCTTTTCCATGCCCACTATCCCCTTGACTCAGTTTCGTCTCCTTCTCCCACTCCGATGTCCTCTATCCCTTGCTATGTCCACTATCCCCTTGGTTCAGAAGCTCCTTCATAATGAAAATAACAATTAAAATACAAAAAATCCCTTTAAAAGGGAACGTACATTTGATATCATATAAATAAGAACAAATGTTCCCTTTCATGGAGGTATTTATGGAATATTCCGAAATGTTAACCTTTTATCTATCTAGCTCCAACGAGCAAACTTGTATCCAAACAATGTTACAGACACGATGGCCAATTGGCTTCCAATGTCCTCATTGTCATAGCCAGAATGCCTTTGAAATTCGGACCCGTAGGTTACCACTCTATGAATGCTGCTCATGTAGAACACAGACATCACTTACAGCAGGTACAATTATGGAAGGAAGTCGAACTCCGATTAGGATTTGGATACTCGCTATGTTTCTTCATTCGCGCCCAGAGGGCATCACAGCATTCAAATTAGCCACTATTTTAGGGACTACATACAAAACAGCATGGCTCATCTGTCATAAAATACGTCATGCGATGGCCTACTCAACTAAAGATGAACTTTTAACTGGTCTAGTGCGTATCAACTTTGCTCAATATGGCCGTCCCTACAACCCCACTATCTACAGGCACCCACAAGAACAACCTTTACTTATCGGCGCTACTATGGATGGTCAAGGTATTCTAGCTCCTATTAAAATCAAACAAGCTGTCGAAGAATGCTCTTATCCGCAATTTACATGTCCATTAGATAAAACTCCATTTATTAGAAAGCATGTCGATCCTCAAGCAGCCGAGATTATTGCAGTCACCCTTAAATACAGCAAAGACAGAAACAGAAAGCTCTTGCAGATTAGTAAGAATGCCTGTGCATGGATCAACTTTACTTTTCACGGGATTGGCGCAAAACATCTACAAACTTATTTAGATCAATATTGCTACGGGTACAATATGACTTTTCAGAATCAATCTGTTTTTTCCCATCTAATGAAATTATCCACTTCTACCCCAGTTCTCACTTACCACGAGTTAATCAACAAACCAAACATTCAACCTAAGCTGCGATCACAATATACCTCTAACTTAAAAAATGCTAGTTAATACTTTTAACTGATTCTTACCCTATCAATTACTTTACTATTTCATTACGTCATTAAATCATTAAATCATTACTTCTTTGTGACCGCACCTTACACATCGACAGTCTAATTTTAAAAATATCAAAAAATCTCCTGCACCCAAGAGTTCAATGATAAACGCTATGGAAACGATACTTTAACTGAGCAAAGGGGATAGTGATCATAAGCTACTGACCGGGAACATCAACTGAGCCAAAGGGATAGTAGACATAAGCTATTGAGCAGGAGCCTCAACTGAGTAGATGGGATAGTGGACATAAGCTACTGACAGGGAGTCTCAACTGAGCAGATGGGATAGTGGACATAAGCTACTGACAGGGAGTCTCAACTGAGCCAAGGGGATAGTGGTCATATGGATAATGTAGAGAAGGTTATCGCGCGCGTACATACGGCAACTGAACTGGGGAAAAGCACAAAAAGGTCCAATTCAGACAACTCAGAATTGGACCTTTTTTCTAACTATTACTTACCGGTATGTCCAAAGCCACCCTCACCACGTATGGTGTCTGATAGTTCAGTCACTTCTTCGAGAATAACTTGAGGTACACGTTGGAAAACCATTTGAGCGACACGCTCACCACGTTCTATCGTGAATGGCTCCTGACCCAAATTAATGAGAAGCACCTTCACTTCTCCACGGTAATCAGCATCAATCGTACCAGGCGTATTTAAGCATGTAATGCCGTGCTTGTAGGCTAAGCCGCTACGAGGTCTAATCTGCGCCTCAAGCTCACGAGGCATTGCCATTGCAAAACCTGTTGGTATTAATGCTCTCTCTCCTGGAGCAAGCACAAAAGGCTCAGTTACTGTGGCATGCAAGTCAAAACCTGCAGCCCACTCTGACATTTGGCGAGGCAGCGCCACATCTTCATTCCCCGGCAGCCTCTTCAACTGAATTGGATACAATGAATTCCCTCCCGCTTCCCGACAGCACTTTCTCATTCGCACCTACGAGCGCAACCGCACTTGGCTGCGCCATCATCGATTTCATAATCTCATTTAAGTCAGATAATTGAACCTGATCTATCCGTTCGATCATCTCATCCAAAGTATAATGACGACCGAGCATCAACTCGTTCTTCCCTAATCGATTCATTCGACTGCTAGTGCTTTCCAAGCTCAAAATCAAATTACCCTTTAATTGCTCCTTACCTCGCGACAGCTCTACTTCACTTAATCCAGTGGCTGCTATGTCATTGAGCAACTCCATAGTAATGTCGTAGACATCCTGCGTTTGCTTCGGTGCTGTTCCAGCATACACTGTGAACAACCCACTATCCGCATAGGAAGTGTGATATGAATATACAGAATAGGCTAACCCACGTTTTTCCCGGATTTCTTGGAATAATCGAGAGCTCATTCCTCCACCTATCGTATTATTCAATAAAATCATCGCATAAAGATTAGGAGCTTGAATTGAGCTTCCTGGAAAGGTTAAGCATAGATGGTTCTGCTCTGTTTTCTTACGATGGAACAAAGCCTTCGAATGAAATGTAGGTATTTCCAAAACGCTATCGTTACCTTGCACATCAAACCGTCCGAAATGTTGCTCGAGCAACTCCAGAACTTCTTCTCCTACATTACCCGCTACACTGATGACCGTATTATCAATCCGATATCTTTCGTTCATATACTTACGCAAATGGTCTGAACTCATCGCATTTAACCGCTCAGCTGTTCCAAGAATGGAGTAGGCTAGCGGATGATCATGATAAGCCGCGCTAGACGCTAAATCATGAACAGTGTCATCAGGAGTATCTTCATACATCGAAATCTCTTCTAGAATAACATTTTTCTCTTTAGCCAGTTCGGCATCCGCCATCTGTGACTCGAAAAACATGTCCGACAAAATATCTACTGCGATCGGCAAGTGCTGATCCAGCACCTTAGCATAGTAGCAAGTGTATTCTTTGGATGTGAAGGCATTCACATTACCACCAATCCCATCGAACACATCAGCGATATCTTTGGCGCTATGTCGATTCGTTCCTTTGAACAGCATGTGCTCAATGAAGTGGGATATTCCATTGTTATTCACATCTTCATATCGGGAACCGGTTTTCACCCAAATACCGAATGATACCGACCGACAGGTCGGGATAGATTCGATCATCACGCGAAGTCCGTTCTTAAGCATATATTTGTTCATCCGATTTCCCCCTTTGTTGAGTACCTAACAAACAGTGATACCACTATATCAAATTACGACATCTGTCACAACCGATCTTCAATTCGTTCGGTTGAAAGTGTTTCTGATACAGTCCCCGGCAAGTACCCTTTTGCCCTGATGACCTTGATCATTCCTCTAAGCGCGCCCTGCGACGTTGATGTTGGATGCATCAATATCAAGCTACCCGGACCTACTTTTCTAGATATTTTATCAATAACCGTTGACGGCGCCGGTTTCATCCAATCCACAGTATCCAATGTCCATAAAACTGTTCTCAAGCCATATTCTGAAGCAACCTTAACTGTATTAGTATTATAATCTCCGGATGGTGGTGCAAACCAAACATTTTTTACACCTAACATTTTCAATAGCGCCTCGGTCTTACCAATTTCCTCACGCTGCTTCTCTAGCCCTAGCCGGCTCATATCGGGATGGGTATACGCATGGTTAGATACTTCATGCCCTTGTTCAATAATGCTTTTAGCAGTGTCTATATGCTTGGCTAGCCAACTTCCATCGAAGAAGAAAGTTGCTTTGACACCTGTATCTTTCAGAATGTCTAGCATGGGGATTAGGTATTCATCACCCCAGGCCACATTGATCATAAGAGCCACCATCGGTTTCTCTGGATTCCCTCTATAGATGGGATTGAGGGGTAAATCCTTGATATCCACCTTCGGTTTGTCCGTACGATATATCCACGGAAAGCCGTTCTTCTCACCTGGTACGGATCCGATTACTTTGGCTTTAAGATAAGTAGCCTGCACATCTACAACCCGGCCATCATAACCAGGTATCGCTTTCCAAACCCGATCAATAACTGCATTGATCGGTGGCTTGTTATACTTGATAGCCTCAGATTTTATCCACTTCATTAATTGATCTTCAGATCTATCATTGAAGAGTGCTGTTGTGGATTTCGCTTGTGGCTTAACAGCTTGTACGAAAGGCTCAATAGGTCCATACATCCCCACTAGCAATACAATGGATAAACAAACGAGCATCGCCGTCAATAAACCAATGGGTACCTTTTTTTTCAATCCACTCACCCCCACTTGTCCCGAATCCCTGCATCATCCTATGCCAAGTTATCGGACTTTATGAGTGAGCATCCCATTGAAACGATTTAATTATGCAAAACAAAAAGAGACCTTCTTGTTGGAGTCTCTTTTGTTCAACCTATGCTTTTATTTAATGGACTATACGGATACTTCTTCGGAGTTAAGCAATGCTTTACGAGACAAGTTAATCCGTCCCATATTATCAATCTCAGTAACTTTCACTTCGATCTGATCTCCAATATTGACGACATCCTCAACCTTAGCAACTCTCTCGTTAGACAGCTGACTAATGTGAATAAGCCCATCTTTATTTGGCAAAATTTCGACGAAGCAGCCAAATTTCTCAATACGTTTAACCGTACCATTATAAACCTCACCAACGACAACTTCTTTAACGATGCCTTCGATAATTCCACGAGCACGTTGATTAGCCGCTTCATCCGTTGATGCGATGTATACCGTACCGTCTTGTTCGATGTCGATTTTTACGCCGGTTTCTTCAATAATTTTATTGATGATTTTACCGCCGGAACCGATAACATCCCGAATTTTATCAGGATTAATTTTAAGAGAAATAATCTTCGGAGCATATTTGCTTAATTGCTTACGTGGCTCTTGAATAGCCTCAAGCATTTTACCCAAGATGAACAAACGTCCTTCTTTGGCCTGCTGTAAAGCATCTTCAAGAATTTGACGACTAATGCCATCAATCTTGATGTCCATTTGGATTGCAGTAATTCCTTCTGCTGTTCCTGCAACTTTGAAATCCATATCTCCGAGGTGATCTTCCATCCCTTGAATATCAGTCAAGATCGAAACATGATCACCGTCTTTGATTAGACCCATAGCTACACCAGCAACTGGAGCTTTAATTGGAACTCCGGCATCCATCATAGCAAGCGTGCTTGCACAAATACTAGCTTGAGACGTGGAACCATTGGACTCCAATACTTCCGATACAAGACGAATTGTGTAAGGGAACTCCACTTCCGAAGGAAGAACCTTCAGCAATGCACGTTCGCCTAATGCGCCATGACCGATTTCCCGGCGACCTGGCGGACGTAATGGACGCGCTTCTCCGACAGAGAATGGAGGGAAATTGTAATGGTGCATGAACCGTTTCGATTCTTGTGGACTTATGCCATCCAAGATTTGAACTTCGCCAAGCGGTCCAAGCGTACAAATACTGAGTGCTTGAGTTTGACCACGAGTGAATAGACCAGAGCCATGCGTACGAGGAAGAATTGACGTATCGCTTGAAATTGGACGAATTTCTGCTAATCCACGGCCATCTGGGCGCACTTTATCATGCGTGATTAGACGACGAACTTCGTTCTTAACGATATCGTACAACACTTCTTTAACGTCCTTCAGCTTGCTTGGTGTTTCGGCATACAGATTACCAAAATGCTCTACGGTCTCACCATTAATGGCATCGATCGCTTCTTGACGAGCATGCTTCTCTGAAATGCTTACTGCTTGTACCAAACGAGCTTGAGCAAACGCTTTAACTTCAGCTTCAACTGTAGCATCAACGCTGTGTAGCTTCACTGCCATTTTCGGTTGACCAGAAACGGCAACCAATTGATCGATCGTATCTACGATCTTCTTGATTTCGTCATGTCCAAACATGATTGCTTCAAGCATAACGGCTTCCGAAACTTCGTTGGCTTCAGCCTCAACCATCATGATTGCATCACGAGTCCCTGCTACGACAACGAACAGATCCGATACTTCTTCTTGCTCTTGAGTCGGATTTACAATAAACTTACCATCGATTCGGCCTACATTAACGCCACCGATAGGACCATTGAATGGTACATTAGAAATCGATAGTGCAGCGGAAGTACCGATCATCGCAGCGATTTCAGGCGAACAATCTTGGTCTACGCTTAGCACTAGATTAACGATTTGTACATCATTACGGAAGCCTTCCGAAAATAGTGGACGAATCGGACGATCCGTTAGACGGCTAGACAAAATCGCTTTCTCACTAGGACGTCCTTCCCGTTTAATGAAACCACCGGGAATTTTACCTACCGCATATAACCGCTCTTCATAGTTAACGGTAAGCGGGAAAAAATCAAGATCCTTTGGTTCGTTAGAAGCCGTAACGGTAGACAACACTACTGTATCTCCATAGCGTACGACGACAGCGCCATTCGCTTGTTTAGCCAATCGACCCGTTTCCAAAGCAAACGTACGACCGCCAAGCTGCATTTCCACGCGATGTTCCAAACAGATTCCCTCCTCATATCATTTATATGTACTTTCGACACTCTTCCCATTATTTCCTGCCTTGTCTTAGCTTAGGCATAGCTCTTAGGATTCATATCCCATATATGGGAAAAAGCAACCTGATGCCTGAGGGGCATTGTGCCCCATTCGGCGTGGACAGGTTGCTTTCGTGCAAGTAACAAATTAACGGCGAAGTCCCAATTTTGCAATTAGTGCACTATACCGTTTAACATCTTTGTTTTTCAAGTATGCTAACAGCTTACGACGTTGACCAACCATCTTAAGCAAACCACGACGGGAGTGATGATCTTTCTTGTGCTCCCTAAAGTGAGTTGTCAGATTGTTGATGTTTTGCGTAAGGATAGCTACTTGGACTTCCGGAGATCCGGTGTCCGTTGCATGTGTCTTATGCTCTTCAATCAATTCTTGTTTGCGCTCTTGTGTCAATGCCATCCTTGTTCACCTCCTTCATAATAATCGCCATTAGCATAGCAGGCGTCGGTGAGCACGCTTTGCCAAGCTAAGGTTCATTTGTGCATAAAGATCAGATATTAATCTGATGATAGCAACGAGATACAGTATAGCATACTCTTGACTGCATATACAATCTTATCACTATAGATTAATCCGAAAGCTTAACTGAAAAAAATTCTTTAGCCTGAGCAGCGTCAAGTGATATTTGATTGATGAGTTGATCAATCGAATCAAATTTCTTCTCCGCACGCAAGAACGTATGAAGCGTCAATGCTAATTGCCGACCATAGAGGTCACCATCAAAATCAAACAGGTGGGCTTCAAGCTTCAACGCACCACCAGGTGCATCGAAAGTCGGTCGGTGACCAACATTAAGCACTCCAGTGTAACGTTTTTCAAGATCACCTGAGTCAGACAATAGATCAATATGGATCGCATAAACACCCATTCGTGGAATAACGTAAGGCTGTTCCGGTTGCACATTGGCCGTTGGAAATCCAAGTAACCGACCCCTTGCATCACCATGAACGACAACGCCCTGGATCAGATAAGGACGACCAAGAAGATCTGAAGCTTCGCGGCAATCCCCTTCTGTCAAACGATTCCTAACTCTAGTGCTACTGACTTTGCCACCTTCCAGAAAAACTGGAGAAACGACCTGCACCTGAATTTCACCGTTGCCATGAAGCTTCAATGTTTCCGCATTTCCTTTGCCTCGATGTCCAAAGGCAAAATCAAAGCCAATCGTCGTCCCTTTAACCCCGAGTGGTAAAATGAGTGTCTTAACGAACTGCTCCGCAGTAACTTCAGAGAACTCCCGATCAAAGTGGACAATATATACCGCTTCTACCCCAAGCTCTGATAGCAAAGATAGCTTGTCCGCAAGTGGAGTTAGCACTGTCTGATACTCTGCGCCTTGACCAAGAACAACTCTAGGATGAGGATCAAAGGTCATAACTGCAGGAACAAGTCCCTGTTTATGCGCCAAATCAACCGCCTGACGAACGACCTCTTGATGCCCTAAATGTACTCCGTCGAAAAAGCCGATTGCAAGTGATATGCCTCGTTCTTTTCGTGCTCCTTCAGGGAGAGCTCCCGTTACATTCGCTACTGATAGATCATATCGTTCCACCTGATGCCCTCCTGCTCAATCGGACTTACTGTCGTTTGGTTGTCCATCCGGAGAGTGAAACACTTTAACCGGACGTACAATTTCCCTATTGTCGTCGACAGAGAACAATCCGAGAAAAACCCCATCTGCTCGGTATAGCTTCAATAATCCCACTTTGTCAGGAGGTGGCTGAAGCTTACCTGCTTCAATGCCCTTGCCTTGAAGTGCATGTAAGGATTCCGGATAAGCTGCGGTTGCAGCTTGAATTCCGGTGAGCAAAGCATCGGGGACCAACAGTTTATCTCCCAATTTACCTTGCGCAATCAATTCCGAGATTTGCTCTAGGGTAACGCAATGCTCCTGTTTAATTCCAGCGCTCTCCGTGCGTACAAGCTCCGTCATCACTGCGGGAACTTTCAGCTTACGGCCAATATCCACGCAAAGCGTTCGAATATAAGTACCTTTTGAACAAGTAACTGAAAAAGTTAACTCTCGCTGTTCGCCTTCCACTAAGACATCTAAAATGTCCATTCCATGTATATTCACACGTCTAGAAGGTCGTTCCACCGTAATTCCTTGTCGTGCCAATTCGTATAACCGTTTTCCATCGATTTTGACTGCTGACACCATGGGAGGAATCTGATCGATCTCTCCAATAAAAGATAAAGCGGCCTCGACCATCATGGAAGCCGTCAAGAATGAGGCATCCTTCTGATCGATAACATTGCCGCTTAAATCTTCGGTATCTGTTGCAAGTCCAAACCGCAAAGTTGCCTTATACGTCTTGGGCATTTCTTGCAAATATTCTACGAATCGGGTTGAACGTCCAATGCAGAGTGGAAGGACCCCCGTCACTGCAGGATCTAATGTTCCAGTATGTCCAATCCTACGTACTCGAAGTATACCGCGCGCTTTAGCCACAACATCGTGGGACGTCCAGCCCGCTGGCTTCCATACCGCTAGTACGCCTTCCCAGTTATTATCTTGCTGACTCATAGTTCATCCAACTCTTTCTGAACGTAGGCGACGACTTGGCTGATCACATCATGAAGGGGATCTGTAAATCTACAGCCCGATGCACGAATATGTCCACCACCACCAAAGTGCTGAGCCACAGCGGCAACATTTACTCGACCTGCAGAACGAAAGCTGACTTTAACGGAGTCTTGACCATTTTGCTTAAATAGCATTCCAACTTCCACGCCTTCGACGTTTCTTGGATAATTGACCAAGCCTTCTAAGTCCTCGTTCGTTGCTCCCGTTTCCTCTAGATCTTCAGAATTTACCCATAACCAGGCGATTCGTTGATCGACGCTAAAGGATATCCGGGATAGCCCCCGTTGAATAATCTGGAGTTGCCCCACTGTCATTCGCTCAAGGAGATGCTCTGCTAAATCGGGACCATTGACCCCTGCTTCCAGCAATCGTGACGCCATTGTCATGACTTGAGGACTCGTGTTGGAGTAGCGAAAACCGCCTGTATCCGTAAGCAAGCCTGTATAAATTGCAGTTGCCACATCTACATCCAATTGAAGCCCTAACTCGTCAAGCAATTCAAATAAAATTTCGGCAGTTGCGGCCGCATGAAACTTTAGGAGATTCACGCGACCAAAACCATCATTTGTGGGATGGTGGTCGATATTAAGCAGTTCTGCGTCAGGAGCAAACCATTCGATGGTTTTACCTGCACGCGAGTAATCCGCACAATCGACACAAATCACGTTACGATATTGCGAGCTTGGTGCAGCACCTTGCCCAACCATGTCAATAACTTGAAAACTATTCCACAAAAAAGCTAGCCGAGAAGGCACGGAGCCTTCATTCAGCATTGTATATTTTTTCCCAAGCTTCTCCAGCAACCAACCAGTGGCAACTGTAGAGCTAATCGCATCACCATCGGGCTGCACATGAGAAACGATAAGAAAATCGTCCCTTTCACGAATGAAAGCGGCCGCTTCCTTCAAATCCTTGGCCCACATGCTATTTCCCCCTAGCTGCTCCTAAGACTCTAAAGAGTCCTTGTTAATTTTCGTGAGCAGATCTTCAATATGGCTGCCATAAGCAATGGAGCTATCAAAGCGGAATTCCATAACCGGAGTATGACGTAATTTAACTCGACGCCCCAACTCCGAACGCAAGAAACCGTTCGCGCGTCCAATTGCCTTAAGTGTCTCTTCCTTCTGCTCTTCGCTTCCTAAGATGCTCAGATATACACGTGCAAGCGATAGATCATTCGTAATATCTACTCCGGTAACCGTGACGAAGCCGATTCTCGGGTCCTTCAGCTCCGTCTGGATGATGGAGCTGATTTCCTTCTTAATCTGTTCGCCGACCCGTCCGACTCGAAATTTGGCCATTCAAATTCCACCTTCATGTGCTGCTAGAATTAGCGTTCAACTTTCTCCATCACAAATGCTTCGATAATATCGCCTGGTTGGAGGTCATTGAATTTATCCAGCGTAATTCCGCATTCATAGCCTTCCGAAACTTCCTTCGCATCATCCTTAAATCGTTTGAGGGAATCAAGCTTACCTGTATAGACAACGATTCCTCCACGCGTAAGACGAGCTTCAGAGTTACGAAGAATTTTACCATCAGTAATCATACAACCAGCGATTGTACCCACTTTAGTAACTTTGAACGTCTCACGAACTTCCGCATGTCCGGTTACTTTTTCCTTGAATATTGGATCAAGCATACCCTTCATCGCGTATTCGATCTCTTCGATCACTTTGTAAATAATCGTATGCAGACGAACGTCTACTTTTTCTTGCTCAGCAATTCCTTGTGCACGAGGCTCAGGACGAACATTGAAGCCTACGACAATTGCGGAAGAAGCAGAAGCCAGAATAATGTCGGACTCCGTAACCGCACCTACACCGCTATATATCGTGCGAACGCGTACGCCTTCGATCTCGATTTTCTCGAGTGAGCCTTTAAGTGCTTCAAGTGAGCCTTGAACGTCAGCCTTAAGGATAACGTTAAGCTCCTTGATGTCGCCTTCCTTGATTTTGCTGAAAAGATCTTCCAGCGTAACCGTTTGGTTGGCTTTCACTTGCGATTGACGTGTTTTGATGGAACGCTTATCAGCGATTTCACGTGCTTTACGCTCGTCTTCGAATACCATGAACGGATCGCCCGCTTGTGGTACTTCCGTCAAACCGGTAATTTCTACAGGAGTAGAAGGTCCTGCTTCCTTAATCCGACGACCAAGGTCATTCGTCATCGCACGAATACGTCCGAAGCAATCACCAGCAACAAAGGCATCGCCCACTTTAAGTGTACCGTTCTGTACAAGAATCCGGGCAACCGGACCTTTACCTTTATCCAACTCAGCTTCCATTACCGTACCACGAGCACGTTTATCTGGATTAGCTTTATAGTCGTTCATCTCAGCTACGAGAAGAATCATTTCCAGAAGACCATCTAGGTTAAGACGTTGCTTAGCAGATACTTCTACGAAAATCGTATCTCCGCCCCACTCTTCTTGAACAAGACCGTATTCCGTCAATTCTTGTTTCACTTTATCCGAATTCGCACCCGGTTTGTCGATTTTATTAACGGCAACGATAATCGGCACGTTTGCTGCTTTTGCATGAGCAATAGCTTCTACGGTTTGTGGCATAACACCATCATCCGCAGCGACAACTAGAACCGTAATATCGGTTACTTGTGCACCACGAGCACGCATCGTCGTGAACGCTTCATGACCCGGTGTATCCAGGAATGAAATTTTCTTACCGTTGATTTCAACTTGGTATGCTCCGATATGCTGTGTAATCCCACCGGCTTCGCCACTTGCAACCTTCGTCTCACGAATGGCATCAAGCAATGTTGTTTTACCATGGTCAACGTGACCCATTATGGTAACAACTGGAGGACGGGATACCAAAGCATCCGGATCGTCGTTTTCTTCGATTGTCTCGAATTGCGTATCTTCGACAGCGATTTTCACTTCGACCTCTATACCGTATTCGGAAACAACTAGAAGAACAGTATCCAAGTCAAGATCTTGGTTAATTGTTGCCATGACACCCATCATCAAGAGCTTCTTGATAACCTCGGATGCATCCTTATGCAACAATTTCGCTAATTCACCAACAGTCATATTACCGCGAACGATAACCTTCTTCGGTGTATTGTCGATTTTTTCCCGTGGCGGCTGATTGCTCTTACGAGCATTTTTACCACCCTTACCTTTAGCGCCTCTATAGTTACCGCCTCTGCTATCATCGAAACGGCTATTCGTATCTTTACGTTTACCCGCTGCGCCAGGACCACCGGCACGGTTGAAATCACCTTCTGTACGCCCTTTAGCATCACCACGAGCTGCTGGACGGCTGCTATCGCCTGGACGACCACCGCGTGCACCTGCTGCTGAAGGAGCTGGACTACGGCCTGCACCTACACCTTGGCCAGGACGACTTGCTGCCGCACTGCTCATCCCGCCGCCTTGTGGACGACTTCCGCCACCACTGCTGTATCCACCTTGACCGCCGCCTTGTGGACGACTTCCGCCACCACTGCTGTATCCGCCTTGACCGCTACCTTGTGGACGACTTCCGCCACTGCTGTATCCGCCTTGACCGCTACCTTGTGGACGACTTCCGCCACTGCTGTATCCGCCTTGACCACTACCTTGTGGACGACTTCCGCCACTGCTGTATCCGCCTTGACCGCTACCTTGTGGACGACTTCCGCCACTGCTGTATCCGCCTTGACCGCTACCTTGTGGGCGACTTCCGCCACTGCTGTATCCGCCTTGGCCGCTACCCTGTGGACGACTTCCGCCACTGCTGTATCCGCCTTGACCGCTACCTTGCGGACGACTTCCACCCGTGCTGCTAGTCCCGCCTTGGCTGCCTTGTGGGCGATTATATCCGCCTTGGCTGCCTTGACCTTGTGGACGATTACCACCCGTGCTACTTCCACCTTGCGGACGGTTTCCGCCTTCACGTTGGTTATAGCTACCTTGAGGGCGATTACTGCCTTCACGGTTTCCTTGACCTTGCGGGCGGGGAGCTTGACCTTGTGAAGGAGCAGCGCTTGTTGGTGCAGCGTTCGTAGTAGCCACTGGCGCTGAAGCTGGTGCCGAAGAAGCTGACTCCGTTGGTGCTGAAGCTGCTGGAGCAGATGGTGCCGCTTGAGGAGCCGACACTGGTGTTGCTGGCGCTGATGCTACAGGTGCTGCCGCAGCTGCTGGACGAGTTTCTTGTGTTGGTTGACCTTGTACGCTAGCAGTTGGCGCGCTTGAAGAAGCAGGAGCGCTTGATTGCGCTGCTGCAGGCTTCGACGCTTGAGCCATTTTCGCAGCTGCATTTGCTTTAATATCGCGGAAAAACTTCTCAACAGCCCCAGTCATCCCATTTTCCATGACGCTCATATGGTTGTTAACTGGCATGTTCATTCTTTTGAGTATCGTAATAACTTCTTTGCTGCTCATGTTAAGCTGCTTGGCATATTCGTAAACTCTGAGCTTATCCTTATTATCTGTACTTTCTTGTTTACTCAATATTCTCCACCTCCGAGTGTTGACCCCAACCGACGGCTAGCATGTCGGCAAAACCCCGATCCGTTACAGCGAATAATACTCGCTCAGGCTTGCCTACAGCAGATCCCAGTTCGAATCGGGTAAAACCTACTAACAATGGAACATTATAGCTTTTGCATTTGTCCGTAACCTTCTTCGTCGTATTACCAGATGCATCTCCAGCGAGCAAGACAAGCTTAGCTTCACCCGATCTAATCGCTTTGAGCACAATTTCTTCTCCGCTAATTAGCTTACCTGCTCTAGTCGCCAAACCTAGTCGGGATAAAACTTTATTCCCTTTCGTCATCTTCGCTCACTAGCTCCTTGCCAGCCTGGAACTCCTCTTCAACCTGAATGAATTCGGCTTCCAGTTGATCGTATATATCCGCATCGACCGGGGTCTTCAAGGCGCGTTCGAATGCTTTGGACTTCTTCGCTAGCTTAAAGCAAGCGACTTTGCCACATAGATAGGCACCGCGACCAGGCTTCTTTCCGGTCAGATCGATTTGAATTTCTCCTTGCGGAGAACGAACGATTCGAATCAATTCCTTCTTCGACATCATTTCTTGACAGGCCACGCATTTGCGCTGTGGTATCTTTCTCGGTCTCAAGATGATTCCTCCCAGCGTTTCTTAAGAAACGCACCTCGTAAGCGAATGCTCAGTCGATGGATACGCTGTCCTGATGCATCGTAGCCCCGGTCGATTTCGGCCGTCCATATTCCTGTTCGGCTTGTGTTTCGCTCTTAATATCAATTTTCCATCCCGTTAACTTTGCAGCTAAACGAGCGTTCTGGCCTTTAATGCCGATCGCAAGGGAAAGTTGATAATCCGGTACGATGACGCGAGCCATCTTCTCGGCCTCGAAAACGATAACTTCGAGTACCTTAGATGGGCTAAGCGCATTTGCAACATACTCGTCAATCGATTCCGACCATCTTACGATGTCGATCTTCTCACCCTTGAGCTCGGTTACGATCGACTGTACGCGAATTCCGCGTTGCCCAACGCAAGAGCCAACAGGATCAACCTCTTCATTACGGGAAAACACTGCGATTTTGGAACGGAAACCCGCTTCGCGAGCAACCGAACGAATTTCTACCGTGCCGTCAAAAATTTCCGGTACTTCAAGCTCGAACAATCGTTTCAACAGCCCAGGATGAGTACGCGAAAGTATAATTTGTGGGCCTTTGCTCGTGTTCTCCACTTTCGTAATGAAAGATTTGACGCGATCCCCTTGCTTAAACTTATCAGTCGGCATGAGCTCAGTTAAAGGTAATGCTGCTTCTACCTTGCCAAGATCAACATATAGATTGCGTAAGTCCATGCGTTGTACGATACCTGTTACGATATCTTGCTCTTTATCTACGAAAGCATGATAGATAAGCCCACGTTCTGCTTCACGAATCCGTTGTGTTACAACTTGCTTCGCCGTTTGAGCGGCAATACGTCCGAAATCCCGTGGTGTGACTTCTATTTCAGCAATATCCTCTAGTTGATAATGCGGATTCATAGCTCTTGCTGCTTCCAGTGAAATCTCAAGTCGCGGATCAAGTACCTCTTCCACGATTGATTTACGAGCATATACTTTAATTTGCCCCGTTGTCCGATTGATATCGACGCGAACGTTCTGAGCTGTATTAAAATTACGCTTGTAGCTGGAAATAAGTGCAGCTTCGATAGCTTCGATTAGAATGTCTTTGCTGATGCCCTTCTCACGCTCGATTTCGGACAGCGCTTCGATGAACTCCATGCTCATGTCTGGATGATTCCTCCTCAATGCAGGACAAATCGTATCGCGCGAACGCTTCGATTTATCGTACAATATTGATATTAGAAAACAATGGCCAACCTCGCGGAGGCCACTTTATTGTAAGGGATGGCATGTTTACGGCGTCCGATCACTACAATCAATGTCGTTCCATCGAACTCGTCCAGCCTTCCTTCAAACTCTTTGGCCCCATCAATCTGTTCATAAGTCGTAATAAACACATGTTTGCCGATAGATTTCGTAACATCCTCCGCCTTCTTAAGCGGTCTTTCGGCTCCAGGCGAACTAACCTCTAGGAAATACGCGTCTTCGATAGGGTCCAGTTCATCCAGCTTCGCGCTAACGAACTCAGAAACACGGCCACAATCCTCAATATCGATGCCGCCTTCCTTGTCCACATATATACGCAGAAACCAGTTACTGCCTTCCTTCACGTATTCCACATCCACCAGTGAAAGCCCGTTTTCCTCCAAATAGGAGGAGGAGAAATTTTCTACGATGGACTTGATTTGTGCAACATTCAAAATCACTTACCCCCCGATGCTCCAAATGGATTCCTGCAGCTATTGATAACCTCAAAGATCCGCAGACAAAACGGAAAGAGTGGGTTTCCCCACTCTTCTGCAGACAGTGATATCCACATGATTACCAAAATTAATATAACATAACCTTAAAGCGGCTGGCAACCACAACTTTCCTTTGCTTCCGCTCTCTGATCCCTAGAACAGCATGAGTTGATTGGATTCCGGCAGCCCCCGGAAGGTCCCCAATCCTGTCAAAACTTCTACGATTGTTTTACTTGCTTTGGACCGTTGTTGGAAATCTTCAATCGAGAGGAAATCCCCCTCTTCCCTAGATGCGGCGATGTTCCGAGCCGCATTCTCACCCACTCCAGGGATAGCTCCAAAAGGTGGAATGAGGCTGTCTCCATCGATAATGAAACGAGTGCCTTCAGAGCGGTACAGATCAACGGATTTAAACTTCAAACCGCGCGCAGTCATTTCCAGCCCCATCTCGAGAATCGAAATCATATTCTTCTCCTTGGTCGTTGCCTGGAAGCCCTTCCCTTCAATTTCAAGCAGCATTTTAAGGATCGCGTCATAGCCTTGGCAAAATAATTCAACATCGAAATCCGCAGCCCTTACGGTGTAATAAGTCGCATAATATTCAATGGGATAATACAACTTGAAATAAGCGGTTCTCACAGCAGATATAACATATGCCGCAGCATGCGCCTTCGGGAACATGTACTCGATGCGGAGACAGGAATCGATGTACCATTGCGGCACTTTACACCGCTTCATCTCCTCGATCCACTCGGGTGTCAGTCCTCTGCCTTTCCGTACACTTTCCGTAATTTTAAATGCTAAGGAAGCATCCATTCCAGCCTTATATATTAGAAACAACATAATGTCATCACGGCAACCAATAACCGTCTTAATCGTGCATGTGTTGTTTTTAATCAGCTCTTGTGCATTACCCAGCCATACGCCTGTTCCATGTGACAATCCTGAGATTTGCAACAGATCGGCGAAGCTCGATGGCTTCGTCTCCTCTAGCATTTGTCTAACGAATCGGGTCCCCATCTCCGGAACTCCGAAGGTAGCGACCGGAGAGCGAATTTGCTGCGGACTGACCTTCAAGGCATCCACCGAATTGAACATACTCATAACCTTCGGGTCATTCATCGGTATTGTCGTTGGATCAATTCCGGTCAAATCCTGCAGCATCCGCATCATCGTAGGATCATCATGTCCTAGGATATCGAGCTTAAGCAAATTATCCTCGAAGGCATGATAATCGAAATGAGTTGTTTTCCACTCCGAGTTTCTGTCATCTGCGGGAAATTGTACAGGAGTAACATCCTCCACATCAATATAATCAGGGACAACGACGATTCCACCAGGATGCTGACCCGTACTCCGTTTAACTCCCGTGCATCCGGAGGCTAAGCGATTAAGCTCTGCCCCCCGCCAAGATTTACCTTGATCCTCCTCGTACTTTTTCGTATATCCGAACGCCGTTTTCTCCGCGACAGTTCCGATCGTACCCGCACGAAACACACTTTTCTCACCAAATAACTCTTTGGTGTAATTATGAGCTTGAGGTTGATATTCCCCAGAGAAGTTCAAATCGATATCAGGAACTTTATCTCCTTTGAAACCAAGGAAGGTCTCGAAGGGGATGTCCTGCCCTTCGCCTTTCATCATCGATGCACAATGAGGACAGGCTTTGTTCGGAAGATCGAATCCGCTCGGCACACTCCCATCGAGGAACCATTCACTATGTCTGCATTCCGAATTCAAGCAAAGATAATGAGCAGGCAGTGGGTTAACTTCAGATATACCTAAGAACATAGCAACTACTGAAGATCCAACTGACCCCCGCGATCCAACAAGGTAGCCGTCCTTATTGGACTTCTTAACCAGCTTCTCCGATATGAGATAGTTGGCGGAAAATCCGAACTTAATAATCGGAACTAATTCCTTCTCCAGCCTAGCGATGACATGATCAGGCAACTCATCACCGTACATTCCCTTAGCGGTGTCATAGCACGTTGTACGAATTTCTTCGTCCGCGCCTTCAATGATCGGAGTGAACAGCTTGTCAGGGAATAGCTTGATTTCTTCGAAACGATCAGCAAGCTCCGACGTGTTCTTAACGACCACTTCATAAGCTTTCTCACTACCTAGAAACTGGAATGCTTCTAGCATCTCGGCAGTTGTGCGGAAATGAGCATCCGGCTTGCGTTGGTCCTTAAGCGGGCTAAATCCAGTGATGCCATGAATCGTAATTTCACGGAAAATTTTCTCGCGCGGAACTAGGTAATGTACGTTTCCTGTTGCAATTACTGGCTTGGTCAGCTTCTCGCCAATTTTACAAATCCGACGAAGTGCCTCTTCAAGTGCAGCACGGCTCGCTACCAGCCCTTTATCCAGTAAATGCATGTAGAAATCGATGGGTTGAACCTCAAGCACATCATAGAATGCCGCGATATCTTCCGCTTCCTCTTGCGATTTGTTCAGCACCGTCTCGAACAGCTCGCCCTTCTCACAGCCGGATATGACAAGCAATCCTTCCCGATGCTCGATCAGCTTGCTCTTCGGAATGCACGCTACACGATTCAAATACTCGGTATGAGATAAGGAAATAAGCTTAAAGAGATTTTTTTTACCCACTGCGTTAGTCGCATAGATCCCACAATGAAAGGGACGGGTTGTACGCCAGCTATCCTCATTGACTTCATTTAAGGATTGTAGCTCCGTGACCCCACGTGCCAATGCTTCCTTCAATAATCCAATTAAGATTCCACCTAGCGCAATCGTATCATCAATAGCTCTATGATGACTTTCCAGAGATACCTTATACAAAGATGCCAACGTATTTAATCGATGATTTTTCATCTTCGGATGGAGAAATCTAGCCAGTTCAAGCGTATCCAGTGCAGGGTTCGTGAGCAGCGGCAGACCATAACGTTTGCAAGCCTCTTGCATGAAGCCCACATCAAATCGAGCGTTATGTGCCACGAGAATGGCATCTCCGATAAAGGCAATGAACTCCTTAAGCTTGGGCTCAAGCTCCGGTGCGTCTTTGACCATATCATCCGTAATATTTGTTAATTGTTGGATATTGTAAGGAATAGGCTCATGCGGATTAATAAATGTTTCGAACCGTCCTATTTCTTGACCGTTCACCATCTTAATACCAGCTAGCTCGATAATCTTATTGTTCGTAACCGATAGACCGGTCGTCTCTATATCAAATACAACGTATTCGGCATTTTCCAAGCTCTGCTCGCGCGGCTGAATAACCATAGGCACCGCATCGTTGACCACGTTTGCTTCAACACCGTACATCATTTTAATGCCATGTTTCTTGCCTGCTTTTGCGGCATCAGGAAAACATTGAACATTCGCGTGGTCTGTTACCGCGATCGCTTTATGCCCCCATTTGGCTGCTGTCTTCACATATACATCAATGGGAGTAACGGCATCCATCGTACTCATCGTCGTGTGGAGATGAAATTCGACACGTTTCTCCTCCGCCGTGTCTTTAGGCTCTGGCGGGGATACGATTTCGCGAATATCGTTCGGAAACATCACAAGCTCTGGGGGATTGAGGAAACGATCATATTCGATTTTCCCCCGCATCTTCACCCATTTGCCATTAGCAAGTAAGCTAAGCATCTTGATGTCCTCTTTGTTTTTGCCGAAAATCTTGATCGACAAGGAATCCGAGAAATCGGTAATGTAACACTGAAACAGCGTGCTACCCGTTCTAAGCTCCTTCGTCTCGAGACCAAAGATTACACCTTGAACGGTAACCCTCTTCTCTTCTTCTTGGATTTCCTGAATCGGAACAGCAACATCCTTAATCTCATGGCCATGTTGCAATACTTGCGGAGCTTCGCCTTCCTCTACCGGTGTCTCTTCCCTTGCACTAGCCATAATCTGCTCAATCGCGTCCCGATTTTCCTGCTCTATTTTCTGTGTGAATTCTGTGTACGTTTCAGGGCTCGTCTCGCCAACTGTAAGCTTCACTCGGAAAGTGCGTTGAAAGCGTTCCTCGAAAAATCGTGCAACTTGTACATCGATCTCTTTCTTTTTAGCCAATCCTAAGTTTGTCTCATTTAGCAACGAAATCGTTAGGAGATCTCCCTCTACTACTAGCTCAGCTTTCGCTAACCAACCGTTAACGGAAACAATATCCTGTTGCATCCAGTCCACGAGCACCGACCAATACTCCTGTACAATACTCTCAGACGATACATCTTGCCCATAATTGAATATCTTCTTGATATCCGCAATATGACCAAGCTTTGCCTTAACACGTTCTATGAATCCAACGTAGATCAATTTCGGTAGCAATACACTTTTACCAATATATAAAGTCCACTCTTTACGGGTACGGTTAATTTCCACCTTCTCTATATGTCCGTCCCGAAAATGTTGCCCTAGCCACTCTGTCGGCAGTTCCGCTTGTTGCAGCAGTACCTCGAACCGTTTACGACCATCTTCCGTCGGCTGCATTGCCACGATCCTCTCCTGTCCCAAAACCCAATAAATATAAAAGCTTCCGCGAGAAGGAGGACCCACGCCATTCGCGCTGGAGCCCCTCTTCAATCAGAAGCTGAACTGCTCTCTCTATTATTTTACCTGACGATCCTTCTACCTTCAATAGAATTCGCGGGAAGCACTCGCAATCGATCCCCTTTTTCATTTCCAATTTCGCGCAAGCATGAACGGCTACTGCCGTCCTTAGGGATGGCGGGGGATCGTTTATGTCGGAGACATATCAGAAAAGTATCGAGAATTTTATACTTTCTGATATGTTAAAAAAACAGCCTAATAGCCCTAGAATGACTACTAAGCTGTCTTTGATTAGAACAATTAAGATTAATAAGCTCTAGCAAATACGACCGTATGCTCCGCTGCGTCGCCACAAACGAGACATTTGGACTTCTTCTCCGCAGGCTCGAAAGGAATATTACGGCTAGTCGCGCCAGTTTCTTCCTTAACCTGCTTTTCACATGCTTCTGATCCACACCAGCCTGCTAATGCGAACCCTCTCTTCTCTTCAACCGCCGCTTTGTACTCGTCCAACGTATCCACGGAGAAAAAGTTCTCTTCACGGAAACTGAGCGCACGGTTGAACATATCTTCATGGATTTGCTCTAGTAGGGATTGCACTTCTTCAACAAGGTTATCCAACGATACCGATTTCTTCTCTCCACTCACACGGGAGACCAGCACACATTGTCCATTTTCCAAGTCACGAGGTCCGAGCTCCAAGCGAATCGGAACTCCTCTCATCTCGTACTCGTTAAACTTCCAGCCTGGAGATACATCAGCCCGATCATCTACGCGGACACGAATGCCTGCTGCCTTCAGCTGCGCATATAGCTCGTCCGTCTTACCAATAACAACTTCACGAGTTTTAGGTGGGCCAATTGGAATCATCACGACTTGGGTTACTGCCACTTTAGGCGGCATAACAAGCCCACGATCATCACCATGAACCATAATTAGGGCACCGATCAATCGAGTGCTCACACCCCATGAGGTTGTATGGCAGAATTGTTGAGTATTCTCACGATCTAAGTATTTAATATCGAAAGCAACAGCAAATTTGGTCCCTAGGTAATGCGATGTGCCCGCCTGAACCGCACGACCATCCTTCATCATCGCTTCGATCGAATAAGTGTCTACTGCGCCTGCAAACCGCTCTGAAGGGGTCTTCTGTCCCTTAATAACGGGAATAGCCAGTACGTCCTGAACAAAATCCGTGTAAACATCGAGCATTTGCATCGTTTCTTTGCGCGCATCCGCTTCATCTTCATGAGCGGTATGACCTTCCTGCCAAAGAAACTCGCTTGTCCGAAGGAACGGCAGCGTTCTCTTCTCCCAACGCACGACGTTAGCCCATTGGTTAATAAGCAGAGGTAAATCACGATAGGAATTTATCCATTTTGCATACATATGACCGAACATCGTCTCAGATGTCGGACGGATAGCTAATTTCTCCTCGAGCTGCTCGCCACCTGCTTCGGTAACGAAAGGGAGCTCAGGATTAAAGCCTTCCACATGCTCCTTCTCCTTATTAAAGAAGCTCTCAGGGATGAACAGGGGGAAGTAAGCATTGCGGTGACCTGTTTCCTTGAAACGTCGATCAAGATCCTTCTGCATGTTCTCCCATAGCTCATAGCCATCCGGGCGAAATATAATGCAGCCACGAACAGGAGAATAGTCCATTAATTCCGCTTTCTTAATGACATCGATATACCAACGGGAGAAATCCTCGCTCTGTGGCGTAATTTCTGTTACAAATCCTTTATCCTTCGACATGATGGCCCTCCAGCTTCTGACATATGCTTACGACGTTCTTTTCTTCAAAACGCTTTACAGCTTAATTCCTAACTAATCCAATGATATCGTTATAGGTTACCACAATCATAAGCAGCATGAGCATCGCAAACCCGACTAAATGCACCATGCTTTCGCGGTTAGGATCAATCGGTCTTCCGCGAACAGCCTCAATCCCAAGGAATAATAAACGGCTTCCATCCAATGCCGGAATCGGCAACAAATTGAATATCCCTAAATACAAGCTCAATACAGCAGCCCATGAGGTGAGTTGAGCTAATCCTTGTTTGGCAATTTCTACAGTCACTTGTGTTGTCTTGACAGGTCCTCCGAGATCATCCAGCTTGAACTCACCGAAAATTAATTTACGGAAGCCTTCGAATATTCGCCCTGTCCAATCCTTCATGCTCGTAGCCGCATAAGTCAGCGTTTCGCCTGCACTAGGTTTTCTATACTCCCCAGCAGGGTAAATGCCGATCTTACCTGTTGTAGCATCCGGGGTCATCTTGAGAGCAACGTCTTCGCCTTTACGTTCAACGACCAGGCTGATTTGCTTTCCTGCGGAAGAATTAATGATCTCAACGAACTTCTCATAATTCCCTCCAATAACAACTCCGTTGATCGACTTAACTAAATCATCCTTCTCAACGCCCGCTTGCTCAGCTATCGAATCAGGGACAACTCCTGATATGAATACTTTTGACGAAGTTTCTGAAGGAACACCTTGCAGGAGTAAAGCCAATCCGAATAGCACGAACGCCAATAGGAAGTTCATAACAGGGCCGGCAAAAATAGCAAGCGCGCGCTTTCCAACCGGTTTGTGTCCAAATTGACGATCGATTGGAGCAATTTGTGTGTCACGGCCTCTAGCTATAATTAATGCTTGAGGATGAACCGCATAACGTTCGATCTCTCCATCAACATCTAGCTGAATGAATAAGTCTCTCTCCAGATCGAGAGCCTTCACTTCCCCACGCATAACACCTGAACGTTCATCCAGGCGATCGAGATAAATACGGGTAACCGCATTGTCTTTTACCCGTACAGCTAACGTTTGTCCCGGTTGTACTTCAACGACCTCAGGATCTTCTCCAGCCATTCGCACAAATCCGCCGATGGGCAGCAAGCGAAGGGTATAGCGAGTTTCCCCACGTTTAATGGAAAACAGCTTAGGACCGAATCCTATAGCAAACTCACGCACTAAGATTCCAGCCCTTCGGGCGAAGTAATAGTGTCCCCATTCATGCAGTGAGACCAACAAAAAGAACATAAGCACGGTCATTAAAGCGACCTGTATATTTCCCATCATTCCAACCCCTTTGTTATCACGAGAACAACAACAGCTGCTTATCCCTACCGTGAATGGCTGATCTTAGATTAACATTATTCTCCGAAGCGTTACAAGAGAATACAACCTGTGCATTAATGTATAGCCGAAGCTTCCAAGCGTGCCCAAGCATCAGTGTCAAGAATAGCCTCTAAACTTGGCGATGCAATACTGGTGTGTTGAGATAACACTTTCTCGATAATCTCTTCAATGGCTAGAAACGAAATTTCACCTTTGAGAAAACGAGCAACTGCTACTTCATTAGCGGCATTGAATACAGTTGTTGATGTTCCACCACTCCGCCCTGCCTCGTAAGCTAACCGAAGACAAGGGTAACGTTTCAAATCCATCTCGCGGAAATGCAACGTGCCTTTTGTAATCAAATCAAGAGCAGATGCTGGTGAAGCTTTACGTTCTGGGTAGGTAAGTGCATATTGAATTGGAACTCGCATGTCCGGGTTACCTAGCTGAGCCATTACGCTCGTATCAATAAACTCGACCATGGAGTGAACGATGCTCTCAGGATGGAGGACGACATCGATCTGATCATAAGGAAGATCGAATAACCAATGAGCTTCAATAACCTCTAATCCTTTGTTGGCCATAGTCGCCGAATCTATTGTTACCTTAGCGCCCATGCTCCAATTCGGATGTTTTAGCGCATCCTCCACCGTGACATTTTTCAATTGCTCGTGGTTCAGATCACGAAAGCTTCCCCCAGAAGCCGTCAGCATCAATCGTTGGATTGCTTTGGGACTTTCCCCATTCAAGCATTGAAAGATAGCAGAATGCTCACTATCTACGGGCAGGATCGAAACACCCTTGTCCTTTGCCTTTTGCATAACCAGATGTCCCGCAGTTACTAATGTCTCCTTGTTGGCTAGACCAATATCCGCCCCGGCCTCTATCGCAGCAAGCGTCGAGGTCAAGCCTAGGCTACCCACTAGCGCGCAGACAACATAATTAGCGCCAGAATGACCGGCAATTTCCGTCAACCCAGATTCGCCATACACCACACGCACTCCAGTAGGCACTTCCGCACGAACCTGCTCCGCTAGTGCGTTATTCGCCACGGACACCCACTGCGGCTTAAACTGGTGCACCTGCTCGAGGAGAAGTGTAACATTATTACCTGCGGCTAAGCCCACAACCTCAAAGTCCTCAGGCTGACGCGAAATAACATCGAGCGTCTGGGTACCAATAGAGCCTGTGCTCCCGAGCACAGCTATTTTTTTCATGCAAGAACCCCCACTTACCCTTTATGTATAAACTGACTAGTATATTCATGTCAAAAGTCCAAGCAGATGAACCAACGGAAACACGATAAGCCAGCTATCCGTTCGATCCAATATTCCCCCGTGTCCTGGCAGCAAATTTCCAGAGTCTTTTACGTTACGGAATCGTTTGTATGCCGACTGGACGAGATCACCCAGTTGACCCGCAATTGCAGCGGTCAAACCAATAAGCATTGCTTGTCCATAACCTAGCCATTCCGGTTTACTATACGCGAAGATTAGCCCGACGATTACAGCAATAACTAAACCGCCTAGAGCACCCTCTATCGTCTTATTCGGACTTATTGCAGGCCATAACTTTGTCTTACCTATCGCTTTCCCAACAAAATAAGCACCGGCATCTGAAGCCCAAATACATGCGAACGTGAGTGCCGACCAAAAGATGCCATGTTCAAGATCCCGCGTAAGAGCCATATAATGAAAACCGGCTCCTACATAGATGGCTCCTAAAAATAAAACACTTACGTGCTCTAGCTGTATACGGTTTTTACTGAACACGGTTCCACATAATAGAATAAACATCAGCACCCATGCAACCGTTGTAAACGATGGAAGCTCCCAATCAAAGGGCATTCTCGGTAGAGCAATGAATAAAACCGCCACGAAACCAACAAGCACATCTAAACGAATCCAAACCTGCCCATTTAATCTTACATATTCCCAGTATCCAATTAGCGAGAGCAGTAGCAGCAATCCGGTATAATACCATCCTCCCGCTACTAACAGGCCGATGAATGCCACTCCGGCTATAATACCGGTTACTATCCGCTGACCCATGCTGTCATAGACCCCCGTAACGGCGCGCACGAAGCTGATATTCACGTACGGCGTCGTATAAATGTTGTTCACTAAACTCTGGCCAGTACACATCTGTAAACCAAAATTCACTATATGCAAGCTGCCATAACATAAAATTGCTTAACCGTAGCTCACCACTTGTCCGGATTAACAAATCAGGATCCGGTAGTCCGTTGGAAAGTAAAAGCCGCTCAAAATCAGCTTCTTCGATCTTTTCCGGATCCACTTGTCCAGCCACGGCTAGACGCGCCAATTCCTTGGCTGCATCGATCATTTCTAATCTGCTTCCGTAATTTAACGCGAAATTCAGAATAAGTCCGGTATTATGCTGTGTCTGTCGAACCGCTTCTTCTATGGCTGCAAGTGTATGCTCAGGTAACAAATCGCGCTTACCCATCATTCTAACCTGAACGTTATTCTCTATAAGCTCACTCAATTCCAAAGACAAAAATTCCTGTGGTAATTTCATCAGGAATTCAACTTCCGCTTTAGGTCGCTTCCAATTTTCCGTGGAGAAGGCGTACAAGGTCAGCACTTTAACACCGATACGATCGGCAGCCTTCGTGATCCTCTTTACGGCTTTCATTCCGTTATGATGTCCGGCAATGCGGGGAAGCCCCCTTGCTTTAGCCCAGCGGCCATTGCCATCCATAATAATCGAAATATGTTCCGGAATGTTGTCTCCAGTCGGAATTTCTTCCGTCTTCACTTGCATTCGCTGCAGATCATCTTCTGTGAACACACCAATACGCAGCTTCTTTAGCCATTTACTGAACAAACCCATGGTTCTTCCCCCCACAGCAGACAAACCTGCACCCGCTAGCTAACCAAAAGAGAATAAACCCCACCTTTCGGAGGGGCCTTACGAATTCAAATCAAACTTCCATAATCTCTTTTTCTTTAGCAACTAATATTTTGTCTACTTCTGCGACAAAGCGGTCCGTTATTTTTTGCATATCTTCTTGGTGACGACGAGATTCATCCTCGGAAATGTCACCCTTTTCTTTTTTCTTGATCTCATCATTAGCGTCTCTACGGATGTTGCGGATAGCTACCTTAGCCTCTTCGCCGAATTTTTTCGTCGATTTAGCTAAATCAGCACGGCGCTCTTCCGTAAGCGGTGGAATGTTCAATCGAATGATCGAGCCATCATTAGCAGGCGTTAGCCCAAGATCCGATTTCTGGATCGCTTTTTCGATAGCCGATAATGCTGTCTTATCCCATGGAGTGATGATGATCGTACGGGAATCAGGTGTGTTAATTGAGCCCATCTGATTGACCGGGGTTGGCGTTCCGTAATAGTCAGCTTGCACCCGATCCAACATAGCAGATGAAGCACGGCCCGCTCTCAAAGTTAATAGGTCGCGTTTCAGTGCACCCAACGCTTTTTCCATACGTTCTTCCGCGTCTTTCTTGATCCCTTGCGGCATTAGTCGATACTCCCCTTCACTATAGTACCGATTTTCTCACCCATGACGGCACGTTTGATATTCCCTTTCTCGGTAATTGCAAAGACGAGAAGGGGGATATTGTTATCCATGCAGAGCGAGGAAGCGGTTGAATCCATGACACCTAAATTTTTATTTAATACATCCATATAAGTCAACTGTTCATATTTCTCAGCAGTAGGATCCTTGAATGGATCAGCACTGTATACGCCATCCACTTTATTCTTAGCCATTAAGATGACTTCCGCCTCTATTTCAGCAGCTCTTAATGCAGCAGTGGTGTCTGTTGAGAAAAACGGATTCCCCGTTCCCGCAGCGAAAATAACGACGCGGCCTTTCTCAAGATGGCGAATTGCCCGACGACGAATGTAAGGCTCAGCGATTTGTTGCATGGCGATCGATGTTTGTACCCGACTAGGTACATCCATTTGCTCCAATGCATCTTGTAAAGCCAGCGAGTTCATGACCGTTGCCAGCATGCCCATATAATCTGCAGTCGCACGATCAATACCTTTTTGACTTCCGGCAATTCCACGCCAAATGTTTCCGCCACCACATACGATGGCAACTTCAACACCTAGCAAAGTAACTTCTTTGATTTGTTCTGCAATCGACAAGATGGTCGTCGCGTCGATGCCGTATCCGTTCGGACCAGATAACGACTCGCCACTCACCTTTAATACCACACGTTTAAAAACGGGTCCTACCAACGTTTTGTACCTCCAGCCTGTCTGATGGTTAAAAAAGAGGGAACACACCGTGTTCCCTTAAGGTTAATACTTATTGTTTAACTTGAGCCATAACTTCTTCAACGAAGTTGTCTACTTTTTTCTCTAAGCCTTCACCAAGCTCATAACGAGTAAATCTACGGATAGAAATTTTCTCGCCGATAGCTGCAACCTTCTCGTTAAGAAGCGTTGTAATTGTTTTATCTTGGTCTTTCACGAACACTTGCTCCATGAGGCAGTTTTCCTCATAGTATTTGTTCATGCGGCCTTCAACCATTTTTTCAATGATTTTTTCTGGCTTGCCTTCGTTAAGCGCTTGATTACGAAGAATTTCTTTCTCTTTATCAAGCTCAGCTTGGGAAACTTCTTCCCGGCTAAGGAATTTAGGGTTTGCTGCTGCGATTTGCATTGCGATGTCCTTAACGAATGAACGGAATTGATCTGTTTTACCAACGAAATCCGTTTCACAGTTAACTTCAACAAGTACGCCGATACGTCCGCCAGCGTGGATGTAGGACTCAACAATACCTTCAGTAGCAACGCGATCGCCTTTGTTCGCTGCTGCGGAAAGGCCTTTTTCACGCAGAAGCTCAGCTGCTCTTGTCAAATCATTATTTGCTTCTTCTAGTGCTTTCTTACAATCCAACATGCCTGCTCCGGTTCTTTCGCGGAGAGCTTTAACGTCTGCTGCATTTACTGCCACGTGGATTCCTCCTAAGTTTAGGCCGCATCATTGTCGTAACAATGTGGCACTTGTATGTTTTTTGGAAAAAAAGGGGGGCAAGAAGATTCTCTTCTAACCCCCTTTGATTGTGTCTTTATGAATGTAATGGCTATTAAGCCGTTGTTTCTTCGCCTTGACGAGCTTCTACGATTGCATCTGCCATCTTAGCTGTCAACAATTTAACAGCACGGATTGCATCATCGTTACCCGGGATTACATAATCGATTTCATCCGGATCGCAGTTTGTATCAACGATACCTACGATTGGAATTCCAAGCTTGCGAGCTTCTGCTACAGCAATACGCTCTTTACGAGGATCGATGATGAACAAAGCATCAGGCAATTTACGCATATTTTTGATACCGCCCAAGAACTTCTCAAGACGCTCTTTCTCCTTACGGAGAATGATAACTTCTTTCTTAGGTAGTACTTCGAAAGTACCATCTTGCTCCCATTTGTCCAACAGGTGCAAACGATCAGTACGTTTTTGGATTGTGGAGAAGTTAGTCAATGTACCGCCCAACCAACGTTGGTTGATATAGTATTGACCACTACGCTCAGCTTCTTCCTTAACTGAATCTTGAGCTTGTTTTTTAGTACCTACGAATAGCATTGTTCCGCCATTCTCTCCAAGCTGACGCACGAAGTTATAAGCCTCGTCTACTTTTTTAACTGTTTTTTGCAAATCGATAATGTAAATGCCGTTACGTTCAGTAAAGATGTACTTATCCATTTTCGGGTTCCAACGACGTGTTTGGTGACCGAAATGTACGCCTGCTTCGAGCAGTTGTTTCATGGAAATGACTGCCATCTTCCTGCACCTCCTAGTGGTTTTTGGTGAATCTCCGCCGCTCTTCGCATGTTTCGTCAAAACTTTTATCGTTCATCACGAGAAAAGCACCGTTGACGAAATTAAAAAGCGTGTGTTTTTTACACCGAAAGATAATATACCATATCGGCAACCGTCGCGCAATGGCAGAATCGCATTTATGACACAAAAATGATGCGAAACGTCGAACTTTTCTTATTTTTTACGAGTTAGCTCGTTCATGATCTGTTTATAAGTAGGTTTGCCTGTAAATACGGCATTGCCAACCTTCATTTTCTTAGCTATATCTTTCGCTTTAACGATGAAATCTTCAGTATCATCGATGATACCAAGGCTCTTAAGCTCCTCTGCCACTTCAGTCAAAGACATCCCATAACTGACGTACAAAGTAACAGACTTAGGATCAGGTGAAGCGTTAATGCTGGGTTGCTCAGACGGTGTCGATTCGGATGGAGACGCAGATTCGAGGTCTTTGTTTTGTTCCAAGCTAATCTCATCCGATTTAATCTTTGCTTCCTTCAGTGCAGCAGCGACCGCTTCCTCAACCTGTGTGTTTAATTGTTCTTCCGTCAACAGTTTTAAGCCTGCACTCTTTGCTTCCTCATTCAATTGCTCTTGTGTCATTGGTACTTGCTTAACTTTATTTTCCGTGTCCTGGGCGAACAGAATCAACTGCAACATGGAAGCTCCAATCATAATACCCAAGCCAAAGCCGATTAACCAACTACGATATTTAAGCATCCTGTAGTTCCTCCCGACGCACGAGCTGCAAAATCAATTGCACCTCTCCCTTGTTCATCCCCATCGCCTTAGCAATCTGTTCCACTGATCTGCCCTTTTCATTCATCTCAAGCAGCTCAGGATATCTACCGCGAATGGTGGTCGGTGGGATTACGATCTCCTCAATTATTGCTTCGGCAGCAGCATGTAATGCCGAGATATCCGATATAGGCTGGATTGGTGTTGATTCGGTCGATTGGACATGATTCTCATGGGTGGGGATCAATGAGGCTTCCAAGATCGGAGTTTGTGAATGTGTCGGCGCCACAGCGGAGGGTACGTGCTCCGACCACTTACTTAGCTGTTGTTCCATGTCGACAATACGTCGTCCTAATTTCTCAACGGTTAAGTCTTGCTCCTGCTTGAACTTAGCAACCGCATCAAGAAGCTCACGATTCTCGGATTCTAAATCCTCAAGTAATTGGTTGTAGGCTGCCTCGCTCGCGAATTCCGTTTCTTTTGCTCGGGCCTTTGCTTTGGGTATCATCCATGCATATCCCGAAATCACTGCGCCAAGCAGCACGATACTTAACCATGGACTCATCATACTCATAGGTGTATCCCCTTTCTTGCCTTGCCGTTAGCCCATGAAGTCAATGTGCTTCCCTTTATAAGGATGCTCTGAGCTCTTATTCTCATCTTCATCCTGATCATGCGCTTGCTTCTTGGAAGACGAAGATTGTTTATTCCGATCACGAGGCTGACGCTCTGAAATGGTATTATTCGATGTCGACTCCAACTTCGTGCTTCGCTTCGCTTGCTCCTCTGCGTGTTTAGTAGCTTGTTGGCCAAGCAAAGTTTGTTCCGTAGCCGGACGTTGCTGTTGTTGATGTTGTAAAGGTGACATCTCAAGCGTACGAGGAAGCGATGCTTGTATATCAATCGATTTGTAGCTCACGGCTTTACACCTCACGATTATGTAGAGCTCAAGTTAGGACAGCATCCCAAAATCTACCCTTATCCGTTAAAAGGAGTCATCACGATATCACCATCCAAAAATCTAAAGGATACTCTTTGTGATGCATCTTTAACAAATCGGGTATACCTGCCGATCACGATTTTGGTTCCTCCCCATAAGGTATGGATAGCATCCACACGTGCCGTAGTCGCATCTTCAAGTGTCTTCTCGATTTCGAGCACTCGTTCCTTTGCAGCTCCAAGCTCTTCCAACGTTTGGCGTTTTGTCGCAGTTAGCTTTACCCTAAGTGCAAGCTTATCCGGGGTTAGTTGACCGATAGATGCCATGTGATCAAGCATTTTAAGCGCTTTCTCAGATTTATCCGTATTCTCAGCCAATTGGCGCATACTTGTTCTCAATTCATTTAATTCTTGACGTAGCTCTGGGCGAACACCAACCTCAACAACCGTTGCTGTAGACATAGAATTACCGATCATCCGTGCGGTTACCCGATCTCCCGCTTGGATAACTCCACCAACGATCAATCCTTTAGCTCCAGCACATTTAACAGATCGACCCGCCCTAACATTAGAGTGCATTATGCTTTGTGAAACGACAACATCCTCACCCGCAATGACATTACCCTCCTGGATAAATGAACAGCGAATGTTACATTTTGCCTTAACGAAGCCTTTGTTACCACCAATCACGCCTCCAGAAATCTCGATTGAACCGTCAGATTCAACCTCTGCCCCTTCAATACCTCCGGTAACACGAATATCACCTGATGCTTTTACCTGAAATCCAGTTAGAATATTACCTCTAATAACAACGGTACCAATAAAATCAATGTTACCGATATTATAATCTACATCTCCATTCACTTCGAACACGGGAAATACGTTCAGCTTATCTTTATCCGTTTTTGTCACTAGCCCATTAATAGCAGCATACATCCCTATTTTTTCAGGATTAACAACGACGTTTTTGCCCACTTTGAAATGGGCGTCTTTTCCATCCTTAGCGGCAACTTCATCCCCCGTCACAGCCACTCCCGGTACACCAGGCTGTGCTGGAACTCTCTCCGCGATTAGTTGTCCTGCATGTACATTAGCTAGCTGAGTTACCTGTTTATAATCAACACTACCATCATCTCGTTCTGCCGGGCGTAATTCTTTATCTTGAGACTCGCCATATAGAACGTTGATGTAGCCATCGGTACCCGGCTTCGAGGGTGTTCCAACAGCAACAATGTTTTGTGCAAAGTAAAAGTCCTGCGGTCTTTGCGCAATCAAGTATAGAGTATCCGACTGTATACCATGCTTGATTCCTTGCGAGCGCAAATATTGCTCCAATTCCCGAGAAGATAACTTAAGATCGCCTTCAACACGTTTGAAAACTAAGTACGCTTGCATCTTATCTTCAGAAATCGTAACCTGCAGACATTCCTCCAATGGCACTTTTCCATTGTCAGACATTATTAGCGCCCCCTTTATCCGTTTTGAAGCAGTTGTTCCTTTTGTTTCGCAAGAGCTCCCCTAAGTCTTAGAATCGCTTTAGAATGAAGCTGAGAAATCCTTGAAGGTGATAAACACATCACTTCCGCAATTTCGCTTAACGAAAGATCTTCGTAATAGAATAAAGATACAACTGTACGTTCTTTTTCCGTAAGTTTCTCAATTCCGTAGCTTAGAGAGTCTTTAAGATAAGTTTCATGCACCATGGATTCTGGACTCACGGCCTTATCATCCACTAAGAGGGTAAGTCTTGTCTCGGACTCTTCCTCCCGAATAGGATCCTCAAGGGAAAATACTGCTGCGACTGCGACTTCCTGAAGCATTTGTTGGAATTCTTTGTCGCTAATATTCAAATAGGCGCATATTTCGTCATCTGTTGCAGATCGCAAATTTCTCTGCTCGAGCACCGCATAGGCGTCCTCCATTTTTTTAGCTTTATCACGAACTGAACGAGGGACCCAATCCCCTTGCCTTAATCCGTCGATAATGGCTCCACGGATTCTCCAAGAAGCATAGGTTTCGAATTGTAGCCCTCGCCGATAATCAAATTTCTCGATTGCATCGATCAAGCCCATGGCTCCGTTACTCGCTAAGTCATCTTTCGTCACGTTTTTCGGTAAGCCAACAGCCATTCTACTGGACACATAATCCACAAGCGGTAAATAATGCTCGATCAGTTGCTTTCGAGCATCCAGATCCTCTTCCTCTTTCCAGCTCTGCCATAATTCAAGATGGGATAACCGGGAACGTGTTTGATCGACCATTCTAGCCTCACCATCCTTATTCGTCCGTCAGACGACGAATCGCCTGAACCACTTCCTCCGGGTTGGGATTATCGAGCGACACTAGTCGCTGAGGCTGTAAAGGTTGGAAACCTTTAATCGTTTCCCCCTTGCCATCCGCCCATTGTTCCTTCATCATCTCCGACAAAGAATCGCCTTCATCTGGTGTCATCACATCGAGTACAGTCCCTCGATCTTGGTCAGGTGTTTCAATCTCTTCAACCTTCTTGTTCGGATTCATCAATTGACCAAGCACAAGGCTTACCACAAAAGCTATAGCAGCAAAAACAATAAACGCATAAAGGCTACGCATAAAAGTCGTTCCTAGAGGATTGTTCGACAGAGAAAACAAAAAGGTCAAAATTGCGCCGAACCCGCCGAATCCAACATTTAAGCGCCAAGAACCCATCATTTTAGATCTCCTTTACTCCGAACTGCACGCTTCGAATGCTTAACATTCCGGTTTGACTGCTCAGTTCTATAGTCCGACCATAATTGCCGCCGGTATCTTCAGAAAGGAGTGGAATTGCTAATTGCTTTAAGACAAGCTTCGAAGCTTCCACATTGCGAGGACCAATCCGCATCGTATCCGATCCGCCCATGAAAGCAAACATTTGGGCTCCACCAGCCATCTTTGCAATTAATCGTTCTGTAATAGCACCTTTATTTTTCATTCTCAATAAAAGCTCTGTTATCGCTGTATCTGCATATTTGGCGATATTTAATTGTCCCTCGCGAGCAATGTCTGAAGAGGGCAGCATAATATGTGCCATACCTGCCAGCCGCAAACGAGGATCATACAAAGTCAAGCCCACACATGAACCTAAGCCTGTTGTTTTGAGCACCGCACCTTCATCCGCGATGTTTAAATCAGCCATTCCTACCTTGATGAGAACGCCTTCCATCATTAGATCGGCACTCCCAACGCACGAAAGAGTTTCTCGAACGACTCTGGATCTGGGATGAAGAAGAAATGTCCTTCCGCTTCTTGAGGACCTTCGAGAAATGTCGTATCGATAAGCAAAGCATCATCACCCATCGTGCCAAATTGAAGTAATCCGTAACTCAAAATCGCACCCGCCATGTCCACCGCTAATGAAGGAACCGTAGGAGACATTCGCAAGCCTGTAAAATCAGCGAGTGAGGTCAAATAAGAGCCCGCTAATATGTTCCCGATTTCATTCAACGCAGATAATTCCAATTCACTATAGTCATCGTTCTCAGCAGCATCAAAGCCTAATAGACCTTGAAGAATTCTACGAGCTGGCTCTCGGTTGATAATAAAAAACATGTTGCCAGGCGCATCACCCTCGACACGAAGGAAGATGGCCACAACGACCGCTTCTGAGCCTCCAACACGTTCCGAAATCGCTTCGAACGGAAGAAAATTAACCTGAGGCATTGCCATGTCTACTGGTTTATTCAGAAGAGTGGATAATGCGGTAGCCGCGTTGCCAGCACCGATATTTCCGACTTCTTTAAGCACATCCAACTTGATATCCGCGTTATTCCTAAACAGGTTCACTGGCTTAATCTCCGAACTGTTCTAATTGGATAATTTCACTACGGCTAAGCACTTCTACTAAATTTAACAAAATTAATAATCGACTTTCTCCGATCTTAGCAACACCGCTTATATATTTCGCTTTAATTCCACCTACGACCTCTGGAGGATTTTCGATCTTATCACTCATCACGTCCATAACATCATTGGCGGAATCAACAATAAACCCGACTTCAAGCTCGTTTGCTGCAACAATAATAATACGAGAGTTTTCCGTATGATCCGTTTCTTCTAAACCAAATCTACCGCGTAAATCAATAACAGGAATGACAATGCCTCTAAGGTTAATAACCCCTTTAACGAATGATGGGGTTTTCGGAACCCGAGTAATGGGAACCATACGCTCAATCGTACGAACCTTGTCAACCTCGATACCGTACTCTTCTTGCGCTAGCGTGAAGACAATGACTTTCAATTCCTCTGCCATAGAAAAAACCCTCCCTTAGTCAAGGTATTTTATTTAATCAGTACGTTCGGATCTACAATTAGTGCAACCTGTCCATCCCCGAGAATCGTTGCTCCAGAGACAACCCCTTGATTGCCTGTCAAATATTTACCCAATGGTTTCAACACGATTTCATGTTGTCCAATAAACTCGTCTACGAGAATAGCGGCTAGCTTGTCCCCTTTACGAATGACAAGCATCTCTGTTTCAGCTTCCTCATCATCTCGGTAATCTGGAGAGTCTACCAATTCCGCTAATGAAATAACCGGAATAATAGATTGCCGATACTCGATCATGCGATTACCGTGCAGCATCCGAATATCCGATCTCTTAACAGACCCGGTTTCGACGATAGAAGTAAGTGGAAAAGCATATTTCTCGGAGCCTAATTTAATTAACATCGCAGCAATAATGGATAGCGTGAGCGGCAATTGCACCGAAAACTTTGTACCAGAACCTAACGTTGAGGTTACAGCAACATGTCCACCTAAAGCCGATATTTTGGACTTAACAACATCAAGGCCAACGCCTCTACCGGATATATCCGAGACTTTGTCCGCTGTACTGAAGCCAGCTGCAAATATCAACATATTTACTTCGTCGTCGGTCAGATTTTTTGATTCCTCAACTGTCACGACTCCACGTTTGATGGCCGTTTCCAATACTTTCGGACGATTGATTCCTTTGCCGTCTTCCTCAATTTCTATGAATACGTGGTTACCACTGTGGAAGGCTCGTAAATGTACCGTTCCCACCTCTGGTTTCCCTAACTTAATGCGTTCTGTGATTGGCTCAACCCCATGGTCGACCGCATTACGAATAAGATGCACGAGAGGATCACCAATCTCATCGATAACCGTTCGATCTAATTCTGTCTCTGCTCCGACAATAATGAGATCAACCTTCTTATCAAGAGATTTAGCCAAGTCCCGTACCATTCTAGGAAACCGGTTAAATACGCTTTCTACAGGAACCATCCGCAGCTTCAGAACGATATTTTGCAAATCCGCACTAACTCGGGACATATGCTCTACCGTTTCAGTTAAATCATTACGGCGAACCTCAGAAGCTAGCTGCTCTAACCGAACACGATCAATCAACAATTCACTAAACAAGTTCATAAGAGAATCAAGACGCTCGATATCGACCCTAATCGTACGTGGTGCGTTATTTCCGGCTGGAGCAGCTGGAGCTGCAGGAGCTGCAGGGGCTGACGATCGAGCTGTGTTACTACTCGCATTCGACTCTGCGGATTCCAGTGGTTTTTCAGGCGTGATTGTAGCAGCTGTTTGCTTGAGAGCTTCAGCCGTTTGTTCAGCTGCTTTGCGGGAGCCCTCTAACTCTTCAAGTGACTGCCGATCGACGACATTCATAACCACTGATTCAATCTCAGATACTCGTGAAATTGAATCTCGTAGTTCGCTTTCTTCTACTTGAGAGATATAGTATACCGAGAAGCTGCGATCAAATTGCTCTTGTTCAATCTCTTGAACGGATGGAAAGGCTTTAACCACTTCGCCATTTCTTTCTAATGCATCAAAAACCATATAAGCTCGCGCAGCTTTGAGCATACAATCTTCCTGCACCTTGACTTCGATATAATATGCTTTATGTCCACCTTCAAGGGATTGACTAAGAACTGACAATTGATATTGATCTAATACGAGAGGTGCAGACACAGCTGCAGCTGGGGCAGATGATTTCGCCACTCCATTGCCGTCGACGTCACCCTTTACAATTCCTTTCAAGCGCTGCACAAGATCAACGACATCACTTTTACCTGTTCCGCCATTAATAATGTCTTGAACCATAGCTTCTAGAGCATCCAAACACTTGAATAACGTATCGAAAATGTGACCATTCATACTAAGCTTATCGTTACGAACGAGATCAAGCACATTTTCCATTTCATGCGTTAGGGAGGCTAAGTCTTCAAACCCCATCGTCGCAGACATTCCCTTCAGCGTATGCGCAGAACGGAAAATAATCTGCACGATGCTAATATCCTCCGGCTGTTGCTCCAGCCGAAGCATATTCTCGTTCAGCGATTGCAAGTGATCATTGGATTCATCGATAAACATGGACATGTATTGATTCATTTCCACAGGCCGAACACCTCCTTGTTGGTTGAGCTATCAGTGACAATCTTATGGTTTACGAGTTTGCACTTCCTGTACAAGTACCGGTGCGATTCCTTGAAGCGGTAGAAGATGCGACACGGCACCTAGCTCAACAGCGGAACGGGGCATACCATACACGACACACGTTTGTTCCGCTTCAGCAATGGTCGTTTGGACACCGTCTATTTGAAGCGCCTTCATCCCTTTTGCTCCATCACTGCCCATCCCGGTCATTAGCACTACATGCCTTTTTAATTGCTGATGGCCTAGCAATGATTCGAACAATACGTCAACGGATGGCATATGCCCACTCCTAGGACCCTCGTCCGACAATTTAATGCGATACTTGCCTGATAACTCTTTTCCGAGAGACATATGCCTCCCTCCTGGAGCGATGTAAGCTGTGGCAGTTTCGACAATTTCGCCGTCAACCGCTTCTCGAACATGGATGCTACAAAAATTATCCAACCGTTGTGCCAGTGAATGAGTAAATTTGGGAGGCATATGCTGGACAACGAGTATTGGTGCTGGAAAATCAGCAGGAATCCCAGTTAGGACTTCATGTAAAGCTCGTGGCCCCCCCGTAGAGGTACCTATCGCCACTAGGTGAGTAAACGTAGTGGAATGATTACCATTGGCCACTTGTTTGTTTATTGGATCAGCTTGAGCCAACTTATCTTTATTGACCGCTGCTGGAACTCTAGGATTATGAGTAGCCTTTACTTTACTCTCACCTAAGACTGAAGTCGCTTTGTTGACTTGTCGTCGAACGATGTCTTTAACTTCCGATTGCAGTTCTGATCTCTTTGACTTGATTACCCCGGTGGAACTGTTGGATGGAATGGATGACGGAGGTATTGGATATTGCTTCTCCGCAAGTCCATCCAACTTCCGAGGTAGATCCTTGTGCTTCATTATTACTTTCTCAGCTACAGGCTTTACTGAATCAATAATTTCCTTATTTAGTGATGCATGGGCTGAAACATCTGACTTTTTCGGTAATTCAATCACTTTTGAAGTAGTGCTATCGAGCATTGGAGGAGGCTGCTCAATGACAACCACTTTCTCTTCGACAGCTGGTAACATTCTTAACGCAGCACCGCTACTCATGGTTTCCGAAGCAACACGCAGTTTCTCTAGCAGATGCTCCCCAACTTGTCTAATATCAAGGTTCACAGCTCCGTCAGGCTTTCGAATAAAGTCGATTGCTCCATATTGGAGAGCTTTTATCGTATCCCTTGTTCCGTTATCCGTAACCGCAGAAAGCATAATTACCGGAGTCGGTTGAATCGACATAATCTTCTGCAAAGCTTCTATTCCGTTCATTTCCGGCATTTCCAAGTCCATGGTAATAATATCTGGCTTAAGCTTAAGCGCGAGGTCTACAGCCTCATAACCATTCGAGGCTGTCGCCAATACTTTGAAGGCAGCGTCAGCATCAATAACATCACTGAACACCTTTCGCATAAATGGGGAATCATCAACGATTAGCACTTTAAATTCCGTCATTCGGCGACCCTCCTTGTTAATCTCGATGTATTTTGGCTAAACTATGCGGCAACCACAAGCTTTGATTGGGATTAACTCCAAAGTCTCTTAATTCTTTGTAGGAAACCAGTTAGACCTTGCGAAGATGACGAATCCCGTTCCTCAAGCAGAAATCGGGATACAATCCGATTAATTCCACGAGTTGCATCACTATCAGGAAAGGCTATTGATAAAGGAGTCTGACGTTTAACTGCCTTAGATACGTTAGCATCATCTGGTATAAATCCTAGTAAAGGGATTTCAAGTCCTAAATATTTGCTTGCCACTTGGCGTATATTATCCGCTGTTTGATTTCCTTCGCGATCATCCGTCACTCGATTTACGACAAGCTTGAAGGAAACTTGATGCCCCATCGTATTTAACATCTTGATCAACGCATATGCATCTGTAATTGAAGTCGGTTCAGGAGTCGTGATAACGATCGTCTCTTCCGCAGCAGTAATGAATCTCACCGTTTCCTTAGACAATCCTGCCCCTGTATCAAATAATATAAAATCCATGTGACCGTGCAGCTTACCAATCTGTTCCGAGAAATACTCTAACTCTTCCTCGCTCAAACGTACCAAGTCTTGAAATCCAGAACCTCCAGCAATAAACTGTAAGCCGTTAGGTCCGACCTGGATAATTTCCCAAATCGATTTCTCGCCCTTAAGCAGGTGAATCAGATTGTATTTGGCCGGAGTACCCAACAAAACGTCGATATTTGCAAAGCTAATGTCGGCGTCAAATACGAGAACACTATATCCTTTATTTTGTAACGCCATTGCGAAATTGAGGCTGAAATTCGACTTCCCAACGCCACCTTTACCACTCGTAATGGTAATGACTCTAGTTCTTCGAGAGGTTTGAATATCTTTGGAATGAACCAAATGCCGAAGGGCTTGCGCTTGATCAATCATCGGCTGGATCCCCCAATAGCCGTTTCACCAACTCTTTTGGATCGAATGGCCTAATGTCATCAGGTACCGCTTGTCCGAAAGTGATATAAGAAATCCGGAAATCAAATTCTTTCACCAAATTAATTACAGCTCCGAAAGAATCTGTCTCGTCGAATTTGGTCAGCAGTAGTTGATTGACCCCATACTTAACGAACTGAGAAGCAACCATTTTCATATCGCTGATCTTATGCGTCATGCTGAGTACAAGAATGGTTTCTGTCTGTTCCCCAGGAGAGAGCAAGCTGTTTACTTCAGAAACAAAAAGTTCATTGCGATAATTCCGGCCTGCAGTATCCATAAATATCAGATCAAGATCGCTTAGCTTTTTATAAGCTCGAACTAGTTCACTAGGCGAAAATACAACCTCGAGAGGAATATTCAGAATATCTGCATAAGTTCTCAACTGATCCACTGCAGCAATTCGATATGTATCTGCGGTAATTAAACCAACTGAACGTCGATGATTTAAGGACTGCTCAGCTGCAAGCTTAGCGATTGTCGTCGTCTTCCCAACCCCGGTAGGTCCAACGAAGTGAATAATTCGTGTCGTTGAATCAACACCATTGCCCTTCACATGCTGTAGCCAGGAAAGCAGCACCTCTTGTGAAGCTTCATAAGATGAGGCTATACCTTCGTCGCCTTGCTCCTGTAATCTCTGATTAACCGCTTCAGCGAATTGCTCGACGTAGGACGGCTCAACACCTTGTTCGGCTAAGCGTTTACTCCACTTCATAACCGATTCCGGCATACTGCGATAAGTTTGCTGCCTCGCCATCTTTGCCATCATTTCCTTCATCGTTCGAAGCTCTTGAAGCAACTCTGACGATTCATCCGATTGTTGTTTCTTATCCCGTGCTTCTTCTATCGTCTGAACAACTGCAGCTAATGTTGCAGACTGCTTATCATAAAAAGGAATGCTCTCCGAGCTAGGTTTGAGTGGATCTGCCACATCAACATCCATCTGTAAATCGGTTGAAGGCAAGCTTGGTTTCCTACCACTATCCGCAAACGGAGCTTGCGAATATCTCTCCCTTATTGCGTTCGAAGGCAATAGCGGAGAGGATGCCGAAGGCTCCTCAGTAAGGGTAGGAACTGACTTTCTCTCTGGTTGACGTACAGGAAGCATTGGTCTTTTGGAAGGTTTTATGGCAGCTTCATCAACAGCCGCTGTTACCTCCACACGCTTCTTGCGAAACATACCAAGAAATCCGCCTATGCGGATTTCTTTCGTATTGAGAATGAAGGCATCCGACCCAAGCTCATTACGTATCATATTCACAGCTTCGGATACATCATCGACAATATACCTTTTTACCTTCATGCACTCACCACCCCAACACTTTGCACTTCAATGCTTGGCTCCAACTCGCTGTATGAAATAACCGGAATATCTTGTAAACTTCGTTCAAGCAATTGACGTAAGTACATACGAATCGTAGGGGATGTTAGGATAATAGGCTGTTGCCCCGATTGAACCAAACGATTTACTTGCTCTGTCAACCGTTGATATATCGCTTGGGAAGAAGCAGGGTCCATTGCCAAGTAACTTCCTTGCTCTGACTGTTGCACAGATTCCGCTATTTTCTTCTCTACAGCTGGACTCACTGTTATCACCTTAAGCGGCTCAGAAGCGGTTGCATATTGCTGTGTAATTTGCCTGGATAAGCTTTGACGAACGTATTCGGTCAACACATCTGGATCTTTGGTGAATTTCCCGTTATCTGCCATAGTCTCGAAGATCGTTACCAAATCGCGTATCGATATTTTCTCTTTAAGCAGCTTGGACAAAACCTTCTGAACATCTCCGATACTAAGTATGGAAGGAATAAGCTCTTCGACCAAAGCAGGATAAGTATCTTTGACACTTTCGACCAAAGCTTTCGTTTCTTGACGTCCGATAAGCTCATGAGCGTATTTCTTAATGACTTCGGTCAAATGAGTTGCGACGACTGATGGTGGATCAACAACGGTATAACCAGCCATCTCCGCACGTTCTTTCGTTGCTTCGTCAATCCATAAAGCCGGCAATCCGAAAGCAGGTTCCTGGGTCTCGATTCCTGTAACCGAATCATCATCAAAACCAGGACTCATTGCTAAATAATGATGTATTAACAATTCGCCACGAGCTACCGTATTTCCTTTCATTTTAATGACATATTCGTTCGGTTTTAGTTGAATATTGTCGCGAATTCGGATAACAGGCACAATTAAGCCCATTTCAAGTGCACATTGCCGTCGAATCATAATAATTCTGTCGAGTAAATCTCCGCCCTGCTGAGTATCCGCGAGTGGAATAAGACCATAACCAAATTCGAATTCGATTGGATCGACCTGCAGCAAGCTGATTACGCTCTCTGGGCTTCGTACTTCCTCGATATGCTTTTCCTCGACAAGTAGCTCTTCTTCCTGTTGCTTTCGATTGATATTCTTTTGCAACCGAAAGCCGGCAATGGCAAGAATAGCCGCATATGGTATGGTGCTAAGAAGAGGAATTGGTGTTGCAATGCCAAGCAGTGCAACTGTGCCCGCAACAATGTACAGAAGTTTAGGATACCGTAAGAGCTGTTTGCTAATATCGTCAGCCATATTGCCTTCGGATGCTGCTCTTGTAACGATAATACCCGCAGCAGTACTAATTAATAGTGCAGGAATTTGACTGACTAGTCCGTCACCGATCGTAAGTATGGAGTAAGTCTCAAGCGAGGTCATAACATCCATGCCATGGATAGCCATACCGATAATGAAACCTGCAATTAAGTTGATGAGTACGATAATAATTGAAGCAATGGCGTCCCCTTTAACAAACTTACTGGCACCATCCATAGCTCCGTAGAAATCTGCTTCCTTCTCAATCTTCTCGCGACGTTCTCGAGCTTGATGCTCATTAATTAATCCCGCATTTAAATCCGCATCGATACTCATTTGTTTACCAGGCATTGCATCAAGGGTGAATCGCGCTCCAACCTCTGCGACACGCTCAGACCCCTTCGTAATAACGATAAACTGAACTATAACGAGAATAAGGAACACGACGAAACCGATCGCAATCTGACCACCCGCAACAAATTTACCAAAGGTCTCGACAACGTGCCCTGCATCCGCCTCAGATAGGACTAGTCTTGTTGTAGAAACGTTAAGCGCCAATCGGAATATCGTAGTAATGAGCAATAAGGTTGGGAAAATTGAAAAATGTAACGCATCCGTAGTGTTCATTGCAATAAGTAAAATCATGATGGCTACAGAGATATTGATTATTAGTAGGATATCCAGAAGTTCTTTGGGAATTGGAACGACCATCATCAGGACTATGCCGATGACGCCTATGAGTATGCTTAAGTCCCGTACTTTCATGACGCGTTCCTCCCCTCTTTAATGCCGGCCTTTAAGCCGATATACGTACGCCAGCACTTCCGCTACCGCTTGAAAGAGATCGCCGGGAACACTTTGTCCGACTTCCGTCCTCTCATATAGCGCACGGGCGAGTGGCTTGTTTTCCATGGTTATGACGTTATTTTGTTTCGCTATCTCCCTAATCCTAAGCGCCAAGTAATCTTGACCTTTGGCGATTACCGTTGGAGCATCCATTTTTGTTGAATCGTATTTCAACGCAATGGCAAAGTGAGTTGGGTTCGTAATAATAACGTCTGCATTTGGCACTTCCTGCATCATGCGCATAAATGCCATTCTGCGTTGGCGTTCCTTGATCTTTGCTTTAATTAATGGATCGCCTTCCGAATTCTTATACTCATCCTTAATATCTTGCTTACTCATTTTTTGATTTTTCTCATATTCATAACGTTGGTAGAGAAAATCTCCAATTGCCAATACGAACAACATAGCGGCGACGAGAATCGCAAGCCGTACCGTTAGACTAGTAACAAAAGAAAAGATGTCTTCCACGGGTAAATGTGCGAGATCCATCAGCCGTTTTTTTTCAGACCAGATGGTTAAAAAAACAATGAGTCCTACAGAAATTAATTTCAATGAACTTTTTAGAAATTCAACAATTGATCGAACTCCGAAAATGTTCTTTGCACCATTTATCGGATTTAATTTCTCAAACTTCGGCATCAACGGTTCAAACGTAAAGAGCCAGCCAATTTGCACGTAATAGCTTGCAAATGCAACTATGACTACGATAATAAAGATGGGTGCTAAGAGGATTAACATCTGGATAGCGTAATGATTGAACAAATTAAGCACGTTCTGATCCGTTACATCCATCGTCATACGATTCAAAAAAATATCGCTGAACAAGGCTAAGATTTGCTTCTGCAGAAAAGGTCCAAGCATGATCATAAAACAAATACATGCAAGAAGGATGAGTGCGCTAGGAATTTCCGTGCTTTTTGCCACTTGTCCTTTATTACGACTTTCCTGGCGTTTCTTAGGTGTTGCCTTTTCCGTCTTCTCGCCTGAAAACAATTGAAGATCCATACTTAGGCGATTACGAGGCATAACGCCACCTCCTCCACTGTGTACCTTTGTTTAAGAGGATGATTTTAAGATTGTAAATAGCTTCTCTAGAGCTTCGAACATATGATCGAAGAGGATTTGAAACAAAGTGCCAAATCCGGGGAGAAGTAGAACAAGCAACGCCAAACCGACCAAAATTTTCAATGGCATACCAATTACGAACACGTTGTACTGTGGAGCTGTTCGTGCAAGGAGTGCCAAACCAAAATCCGTCACAAACATAGCTACAACGATCGGAGCAGATATTTGTAAAGCTAATAAAAAGGTGTCTGAAAAAGTTCGAGTTAAAAATTCTGTAATATTTCCACCATAATAAATTTGAAACAGCTTGTTATCGAGAGGCAACCATTTGTAGCTATCCATAATGGCAGCCAATAAATAGTGATGACCGTTCACAGAAAGGAATACTAGAGTCATCAACATGTATTTCAAATTCCCCATCATAGGAGCGGATACTCCAGAGATCGGATCGACGATATTCGCGATACCGAATCCCATTTGCATGTCCATTAATCCACCAGCGACTTGTACAATCGTAAAAAAGATATAAGCGACATAACCGATCAACAACCCCGCAAAAACCTCACGAATGACCGCTAAGATATAGGTTGAATCCGCCGTAACCTTAGTATCAAAACCAACATTTAAAAATACGATCAAGGAAATGAAGAAAGCTAAGCCAATCTTAATCGTTTTCGGAAACGTACGTGTTGAAAAAACTGGAGCAACAACAAAAAACGATGAAATTCGACAAAAAACAAGCAGAAAGGCAGGAAATACTTGCATTATTTGATCCATTTGCTATCACCCAATGTATCTCGACAAATTTCCAAGCAGCTGGCTAGTGAAATCGACCAGTGTGTTAAGAATCCATGGGCCAAATATAAGCAGCGAAAGGAAAACGGCGATGATCTTCGGTACGAAGGCAAGTGTTTGTTCCTGAATCTGGGTTGTGGCCTGGAAAATACTAACTGACAACCCAACAACCAATGCAACAACAAGCATTGGAGCACTAGCTTTCAACACAACATAAAGCGCCTGTCCCGCTAAACCGATAATAAACTCAGAAGACATAAACTCCCCCCTACCTTACAATTACGACTATTCAAGTATTAAAACTGGTCAACAGTGACTTAATGACAAGATACCATCCGTCGACTAGCACAAAGAGCAATATCTTGAACGGAAGCGAAATCATAACGGGTGGAAGCATCATCATCCCCATTGCCATCAAAGTACTAGCGACAACCATATCGATAATTAGAAAAGGAATGAAGATCATAAAACCCATTTGAAATGCCGTTTTTAATTCGCTTATGGCATAGGCAGGAACTAAAACAGTAATTGGAATATCCTGATATGTAGCTGGCTTCTCGGTTTTCGTATAATTCAGAAATAAAAGCAAATCCTTTTCACGAGTATGCTTATACATGAACTCTTTCATTGGAACAGATGCCTTCTGCAACGCATCTGTTTGGCTAATTTCTCCGGCGAGAAAAGGCTTCAATGCCGTCTCGTTAACTTGGGAGAAGGTTGGAGCCATAACGAACATAGTCATGAATAAAGCTAACCCGATCAGCACCTGGTTGGGAGGCATCTGCTGTGTACCGAGTGAAGTTCTAACAAAGCCAAGCACGATGACAATTCTTGTAAAGCTTGTCATTAACACGAGAATGGCTGGCGCTAAACTTAGTACGGTTATGAGAAGCAATAGGGATAAACCGGATGCTCCTATAGGCTCACTCCCATCTCCGAGAGTAACTCCAACAATAGGCTCGGCATAAGCAGATGCCTGAAATCCAATCAGTAACGTTTGAAACATAAGTAAGCTATAAATTATTTTTTTTCTCATGACTTATCTGTCCGATCTCCGGAACGGCTATCCTCCAACAATTGCTCCACCTTCTGTCTTCTTTCAGATAGCTGGCGAAGCCGGTTTTCCAACGTTTGCTCAAAGTTTGTATGGTTTACCGTTTCCTTGGAGGAAAAATCATCGTTATTTGGATTATTACGCTGAGTCCATTTGCGAAGCCATTCAGGAAGCACTGGTCCCGTATTGGCCATGTTGGAATCGTGTTCAGCCAGCAGAGCGGCGACAGCTTCAGGCTCTGTTATGGATTCCATCAACGTCACGTCGTCCCCGACACCCAGAACGTAGATTCGACCGTTCCACTCTACGATTTGCATCGATTTGTTCGTTCCAAGAGGATAACCTCCTAGAGAACGTAACGATCGATTCATTCCCCATCCACGATTTCGTTTAGCAAAAAATCGTAAAATGAGGACAATCAACCCGACTATAATTCCGAGGACGAACAATACCCAGATCAAATCCCATGCCGATCCTAATCCGGATACAGGTAGCTCGTCAACGAGCCCATAAGTTCGCATGAATCTTCAACGCTCCTGACTTTAACTTAACCCATTGTTTTCTTGATAGCTTCAATAACACGATCTGCTTGGAATGGTTTTACGATAAAGTCTTTGGCACCCGCTTGAATCGCATCGATTACCATAGCTTGTTGACCCATTGCCGAACACATAATCACTTTTACATTTGTATCAAGCTTACGAATTTCTTTCAGAGCCGTAATGCCGTCCATTTCTGGCATCGTGATATCCATTGTAATTAGATCAGGATTTAATTCCTTATATTTTTCAATAGCTTGTGCACCATCTTGTGCTTCCCCTACTACTTCATAACCATTTTTCGTCAAAATATCTCGGATCATCATACGCATGAACGCTGCATCATCTACGATGAGAATGCGATTTCCCATTTTTTATTCCTCCGTTTACTTATTGGATTTTTTGGACACGGTCCCATTGACTTACGATATCCGTTACACGAACACCGAAATTTTCATCAATAACGACGACCTCGCCTTTGGCGATCAATTTGTTGTTTACTAAGATGTCGACAGGTTCGCCAGCTAGCTTGTCTAGCTCAATAATAGAGCCTTGGGATAGTTCCAAAATATCCTTGATCTGCTTCTGAGTACGGCCTAATTCTACTGTAACCTTGAGAGGAATATCTAGCAACAGATTAAGATTTGTTTCTTCACCTTGCGTAAACCCGGGTCCTTGAAGATTAGCAAACTGCACAGGGTTGACATTTACATTCCGATTAACTCCGCCACCTAATGTTTGTGGGTGAGAAGGCATTGGTGCAGCATAGCTTTGTTGAGGGGCTGCCATCATCGGAGGAGCCTGTTGTACAGGTGGTGCGGGTGGAACATGAACTGGTGGGGCAGCTTGTTGAACGGGTTGAGATTGAGCTTGCTGTGGTGCTGGCTCATTCGAAACACTACCCATTAGTGAACTAACCAATTCTTTGGCGAACGGGACGGCAAGTAGCTGCATGATCGTCGAGTCAATCAGATCTCCAATTTTGAGACGGAACGAGATTTTGGCAAACACATTCTCGTTAGGAATGTTGCTCATGCCTGAGTTATTCTTGACGTCCATAATATCAATGCCTGGAGGTGAGATATTAACTAAACGGTTGAATATCGTCGACATAGAAGTTGCGGATGAACCCATCATCTGATTCATCGCTTCCTGAACAGCACTGATATGAATTTCATTCAGCTCTTCAGAAGTGACGTTACCATCTCCACCTAACATTAAATCTGCGATAACTTGAGCGTCATGGGATTTAATAACAAGGGAGTTGATTCCCTCGAACCCCTCCACATAACTGACATGAACCGCAACATGTGGCTTCGGAAATTCTGATTCAAATCGATCACGTTCAATTGCGGATACTGTAGGCGTTGTGATATCTACTTTCTTACCGAGAAGCGTAGACAATGCCGTCGCAGCACTTCCAAACGTAATATTTCCGATTTCTCCGAGCGCATCTTGCTCAAGTGGAGTTAAGTATTCATTTATCGATGGGTCGCCGGCAAGTGGTGCTGCAGGAGCCTCAGCTACTCCTTCAGAGGATTGATTTAATAAAGCATCAATCTCTTCTTGAGATAAATAGTCTTTACTCGTCATGGATTTCATCTACTCCTTCACTGACGATCTCTTGAATTTGAATCGCCATTTTGTCTCTCACTGTACCAGGGCTGGCAATAAACTTTACCTTATCTCCAACTTTAACTTGCAAGCCTTCGCCTGTAGGTTTTTGTAAGTCTAAGACATCTCCTATGGCTAGATTCAAAAACTCTTGCACGGAAATTTTAGAGCCGCCTAATTCAGCAATAATCGGAAGTTTGGCTTTGTTTACCCTTTGCTCAAGTAGGATGACTTCTTCCGGCGCTCTCATCTTCTTCTGAGACACGAACCAATGATGAACAGACAATCTTGGCATTATTGGCTCGATGACGACATGCGGGATACATAAGTTTATCATCCCGGTTGTCTCGCCGATCTTCGTGCTTAGAGATATAAGTGCGATTGTTTCATTTGGAGAAACGATTTGCATAAACTGCGGATTCGTTTCAAGAGCTTCGAGCCGTGGTTGAATATCAATAATCGTTTTCCAAGCTTCTTGTAGACTTTCTAGTGCTCGACTGAAAATCTTCTCCATAATAATCGTTTCAATTTCTGTCAAGCTGCCAATTTTGCTCGGTGCTATGCCACCACCGCCAAGCAGCCTGTCCAACATAGCAAATGCAACGTTGGGATGTACCTCTAGAACCATTCGTCCTTCTAAGGGCTCAGCTTCGAAAATGTTCAGAACCGTCATCTTAGGAATAGAGCGAATGAATTCATCATAAGGCAGTTGCTCGACTTGAACAACACTAATTTGAACGAATGTCCTAAGCTGAGCGGAGAAATATGTTGTTAAAAATCTAGCAAAGTTTTCGTGAATCCGAGTTAAGCTGCGGATGTGATCTTTTGAAAACCGGGTTGCTCGTTTGAAATCGTATGCGCGTACCTTTTTTTGTGTATCTTCTTTTTTGAGTTCTTCTGCGTCCATCTCACCTGACGAAAGTGCCGCCAATAACGCATCAATCTCATTCTGCGAAAGTACATCTACCAAATCTCTCACCCCTTTCTTAAACCAAAACGAAACTGTTGTTTCCGTCAAAGGTCAAAGTGTTCTGACAATAGTTACAGATACGGGCTTTCATTATCAGATTGGAGTCATGATAAATCCTTTAATTCCTACCTTCAACAGCTTTCCATCGGATAATACTTCGTTAATAGAATTAATTAATCCCGCTGTAAGCTGATCTTTACCTTTAGTTCCATTCATATCATCAGGGGTCATCACCCATAATGCGCGATTAATGATCGGTCGAACTTGGTTTTCCTTGATCTTGTCGAACTCTTCCTTAGCTTTCTCATTTTCAAATTGGAATGAAAATCCGATTTGAACGACATAATCTGTGTCCGCAAGGTTAGTTCTGATATCAATTAATTCGGATGTGACTTTTACCAACTCATCCGCAGATATCGGCTCAATTTTTACATCACCAGCAACTTCCACTGGATCGCTTGCTTTCTTATCCCCAAACAAATCGTTTGCAAAGTAAAAAGCAACAACAACGATCAATGAAATCGCTAATAATAGCGAAACGAGCCATGGCAATAATTTTCTCATGACGTAGCTCCCTCCGATTGCGTGTCAGTTGGACCTGTAACAGCCGCTAACACGCCGATACTGCGTAAGTAATGCCGGGTCGCCCGGATTACATCCGAAGAATTTTCGATAACAATAAACTTCTTTCCTGTCGTAAGCGTAATAATCGTGTCCGGTGTGTCTTCCACTGTTTCAATCAATAAAGCGTTAATGTGAAATTTGCTGCCATTAAGGCGAGTCAAGCTTATCATTACAGGGCCCCCCCTAAGCTGCCATGGGGAGGGCTGTGCCCTCCCGAGGCAGGAGAATCAATTACCGTTTCAAGTTAACTACTTCTTGTAGAATTTCATCTGATGTTGTGATGATTCTGGAGTTCGCTTGGAAACCGCGTTGAGCGACGATCATTTCCGTGAACTCATTCGTCAAATCTACATTAGACATTTCAAGCTGACCTGTTACAATAGCACCTGCTCCTGTTTCAGGATCACCAGCCGTACCAATAACTAACTCTTCCGCGTCTGCATTAGGAGTCATACGATACAGATTGCCTCCAACTTTCTCAAGGCCGCTAGGATTTGAAACCACAGCTACTCCAACAAACACCCCAGTAGCTGTCGAAAGTCCTTCTGCATCAATAGAGATAATTTCCCCAGTTTGAGAGATCGAGAACGCTTTGACCTCCGCTTCGAGAGTAATTATGTCTCCATCTACAGAGCGTACAAACATTCCGTCAGCATTAACCAATTGGCGGTTAGCATCTAGTATAAAGTTACCCGCACGAGTTAAATAGTTCGGACCGTCAGCACCTGGACTAACAACGAAGAATCCATCACCATCAATACGAAGATCAGTTTGAACACCTGTCGTCATTGCACTACCAGCCGTGTGCAGCGTATCAATAGAAGCTACAGACACACCCAAACCTACTTGCTTAGCGTTGACACCGCCTGATTCTCCTTCAACTGGTGCCGTTACTCCTGACATCGTTTGGCTCATGATGTCCTTGAACATAACACGTCCAGCTTTGAAACCTACAGTGTTGACGTTAGCGATATTGTTACCAATAACGTCAAGCTTCGTTTGAAATCCACGCATACCAGAAACACCAGAGTACATTGAACGTAACATGAATTGCCTACCTCCATTAATGGGTGGATTAGAGCCGCTTCAATCGGTCGGCGGCTTTGGGCTTCCTTGGCAGGACCAGCCCGATCATACAATTAGCTGACGACGACGGCACTATCGATTTGCGTGAAGATATGTTCTCTCATCGAATTTCCATCCATCGCAGTAACGACGGTTCGATTCGGCACATTGACAATCATAGCAATGTCCTGGAATAACACTAACGAATCCTTTGCACCTTTCGCAGCTGCCTGGTCCACTGCATTTGCGATGCGATTAATTTGATCCGGTAATAACTCAATGCCTCTTTGTTGCAAACGCTGCTCGGCGTGATGACTGAATTTCAACTGTTGGTGTTGGCTAAGTACATCACGGAACGAAATCGTGTGTTCTTGAAGCTTATTCCGATCTACATTGTGGTTGCCTTGAATGGGTGCCGTACGTCCCGTAGATAAATGTCCAACGAGCATCCGATCACTCACCTTCAGCCACCTCCGTATCACTGTCCTCAGTAGGTTCAGAGATACTAATAACCTCATCAATAGGAACTGTTGCTTCCCCCACCTTGGCGTACTGAACACCATCTTTCCAAATGACGGAAGAAACGGTTCCAAAATATTCAACGACTTCCGTTTTTGTTTCATTTTGAGCAAGCCACGAAATTTCCTTGCCGATCAGACCGGTTGCCATACCTGCGGACTGTCTAAGTGAAGTCACTTCCTTAGACATGGACATCATCTGCTCCAACGACGAGAATTGCGCCATTTGAGCGATAAACTCTTTGTCCTGCATCGGCTGCATTGGATCTTGGTTACGCAGTTGCGTGACTAAGATTTGGAGAAACTGATCTTTACCCAGCTCCGTTACTGGTTTTCTTGCTGCCGTTTGTACATTTTGTGAAGAATAATAAGGCCAAATATTTTTGGTGCTAATATTATCTGCCACAGGATTCACCTCCTTTAACCGGTATTACGCTGTGACGTTAATTGAGCTTCCGTAACCGAATTCCTTCAAGGACGAATTTCGCTCAAGCTCAGCCGCAAATACTGCCGGGTCTTCGTAAGAATCCCCGTTGCTGTTACCATTAGAGCCGGTACCGTTGCCAGAGTTGGACTGCCGTTGCTCTTGATGCATAAACGTAGTGCTTGCGTTAGCCGCTGGTTGCTGAACGACCTCAAGTCGTTCTACCTGGAGACCCTGACTGCTCAATGCTGATCTCAATTGTGACATTTGGTTTTCAAGGAGATCCCGTGCCATTAAATTATCAGTCATAAACTGAGCAGTTAATTGACCGTTATGCATAACAATTCGAATATCGACTTGACCTAGATGTTCAGGCGTTAGTGTTAGCTTTGCTTCAGAGGTTCCATTTCCTTGTGTTAATTGAAATTGTTTAATTAGGAACTTACTCATCTGCTCCGCAAACTGTTGTACCGGAACTTGTGTAGGTATTGTCGCTTTGCCATTTACCGATTCGGTGTTTGCCAATGAGTCGTTCTGCATAAACGTCCATGCAGGCTGAGAATCTGATTGGCTTGCTTCCTCCGTAGTAACAATAGAAGGAACGACAGCTGTTTGGCTATTGTTCGTTGCAGCAGCTTCGTTGCTGTTCACAACATTAAACCGCCAGATAGGTTCTCGAAGCGCTTGAATAGGTCGACGTGTTTCCTGTACAACTACTGCTGCCGCTGTCTGAGTCATTGCCTCTTTCGATACCGCAACGCCATTATCAGAAGCTTTAGTTGTAGCAGACTGACTACTAGTTTCACTAACAGAAGCTGGTACTGCTTGATTAGTTAGACCAGTGTTAGTAGCTTGACTCCCAATGGCATCTAGTTGTGCTTTAAGCTGACCAATAAAATTAGCCACAAGTTGTGCGCCATCTTTACCCGACGATAATGCCGTAGAGAGCTGCTGCAAAGTTTCACGCAGTGCTTTAACTACAGGTTTAGCGACGGTTGGATCCAGTACTGGTGTAGCCGTCTTCACTAATTCCGTTGTCACAGCTTCCTCTGAATTCCCAATAGACGAATTCAAGTTTACTTGTTGCAACACACCTTGGAAGGCCGCCAACAAAGCAGCTAATTCATCCATAGATTCAGAGGATAGAGCCGTGTCGCTTTCTTCTAGCTGCTGTAATTGATCTACTAGGTTTGCAAGCATTGCAAGCAAATCTTGTGATTGCTCAACAGAAGTGTCCAAGCCCAACTGTCCAAGTAAACCAGATAGACCATTAGGCAAAGTCAAGCCACTGTTCGTTGTTGCGGTATTGCTGCTTCCGTCGATTGCTTGCACTAGTGCGCCAGCGAAACCACCACCCAACGTGGAACTGGTTACAGAACCTGAAGTTGCCGTAACAGTCTTTCCTGAAGTCACTGGTGTCGATGAAATGGCCATGTTCATTTTTTTCACCTCCTTTCATATCGATTTCGCAAGTTTACTTATGGATTTGCGGGCATAAGCTTGCTAACTAAAGTTGCTGTCAACTTTTTGTTTTGAGTAGACATCTCATCCAAAATCTGAGATCTCGCAGAGTCGTTTAATACTGATAATGCACGCAGTACTTTACTCTGGTTCGATGCAGCCATCTGAATTAACAGCTCGGCAGCCTTTTGCGGCTTCATTGCTGATAACGTACCATTAAGCTCTGCGGTGTCGAGCGTAGAGGTTTGCTTGTCCTGTTTGAGCTCAAGCTCTTTAATCCTCGATTGTAGAGCAGCGATTTCACGATTTTCCACAGTATCGGAATCCTTCAATTTCATCGTTACGTCTGCTGCCTTTTTCGGATTCATACGCTCAAGCACTTTGCCCCGCTCAGTCGCGCCCATCTCACCAATGACTAGAGCAGACTCATCTAAAGTCATATTTTCTAGTATAGGAGCGGCTTTACTTGGAGTCATCTTTCCATACATTGCGGCTAGGGAAGATATTCGAGCTTGATAAGCGTCGCTAGTAATCGTCTGATCCGTATTTTCCTTAGTAAACTGATCAACTTTAATTTGCAGCTCATCAATTTGTTTTTTCTGTTGTGCGGTTTGTTCTGTAGCTTGTTTAAGTGATGTCTCCCGATCTGCGAGAAGCGCGTTTAGCTCCTCTACCTTTGCTTTGGCGTTGTTTACGGTAAGTTCTTCATCTGAGTTACCTACAGGTTCAGCAGGCTTGGCGGGATCTGGCACTATGGACTTAATAACTGGAATTTTATTCCCGATCTCAAGCGCCGCATTTCTCCACTCAGAGTTGAACATCAATAAAAGCACACCTAACAATACTGCGGTAAACAAGATCGGGGTAACAAAAAAGAGAAATCGTTCGAAGCCGCTGTAACTACTCTTTTCCACATCCGCGCTCGCCACGATTCTCCCCCCCTTCTCCTGCAATACGTTCTTACACAGTCACTTCACCTGCGTGAAGCAGCTGCAGCCCGAACGATTGCGATTTCATCCAGTTCATTTTGTTCTTTTGCGAGTCTTTCACTTCTAAAACGCTCTAGTGCACGATCTCTCGCATTGAGCCATACTTTTTCGTCTACCATTTTATCTGTCAGATGGCCTTGACGTTTTCTAACCTGTACCTCTGCAGTTCGTACACCTTCATGTTGACGTACAATTCGCTTGTCTACGGTTTCGATGTATCGCTGAAATATCAACAGTTCCGTTAATGGCGTTGGCTTTACCGAGGTTTCATGCAAGGCTTGTTCCAAGCCTCGACGTTCTTCGTTCAAGTTCTCAAGATGTTCTTCTTCTTTACGTAACTTCCCAAGCGACGCGGCATATTCCCATTCAGCCATTGACTTCTCACTGCCTTTTAAATCAACGATCTTCTGCAAATGATATCGGAATGACATGATCGGCTATTCTCATCTCCTGTAGAAATCGATGATCAATCGTTCTTGCGCTTCCTGAAGTGTAACCTTTTCATTCGTACGCTGTTGCGTGTACGTTCGAATAAGATCGTAATATTGAATGGCTTTATCAATTTCCGCATTTGAGCCCCGTTGATAAGCTCCAATATTAATTAAATCCTCGGAATCACGATAAATGGCAAGTAGTTTCTTCAATTGCTCTGCTGCCCCTTGCTGGTCCTCACTGATAATATCGTTCATTACACGGCTAACACTTGAAAGAATGTCTATCGCCGGAAAATGACCTTTATTCGCCAGATTACGATGAAGCACGATATGCCCATCCAATATACCTCGAACAGCATCGGCAATAGGTTCGTTCATATCATCACCGTCAACAAGCACTGTATAGAAAGCTGTAATGGATCCTTTAGGTCCTGTTCCGGCTCTCTCCAACAGTTTGGGAAGTGCAGCAAATACCGAAGGTGTATAACCACGTGTTGCCGGAGGTTCACCAATGGCCAAGCCTACCTCACGCATGGCCATAGCGTACCGAGTAACTGAATCCATCATCATCATGACATTCAGTCCTCTGTCTCGGAAATACTCAGCAATTGTCGTCGCAATAAGCGCGCCCTTGATCCTAACAAGAGCCGGTTGGTCCGACGTTGCTACGATTACAACCGAACGAGCAAGTCCTTCTGGTCCTAGATCCTTCTCAACAAACTCCAGAACCTCTCGTCCCCGTTCTCCGATTAAAGCAATAACGTTAACATCTGCCGAAGTATTTCGGGCAACCATGCCTAGCAGCGTACTTTTACCTACACCTGATCCGGCAAAAATCCCAACCCGTTGCCCTTGACCAACCGTAAGTAAACCATCTATCGCCCTAACTCCAACGCCAAGAGGCGTTAGCACCCTAGGCCGTTTAAGAGGATTACCTGGCGTATTGTGCGTTGAATAGTGAGGCATACGTACTGGTAAGTTAGAGCCGTCAAGCGGTTTTCCCAAACCATCCAACACCTTCCCAAGCAGCTCAGAGCCAACTTGAACGGTCAATGGACCTCCTGTTGCAACAACATCACAGCCTGGACCAACAGAATGAAGATCACCAAGTGGCATTAGCAGAACCCGATTGTTACGGAAACCAACGACCTCCGCTAGAACGGGCTTACCGCTTTTCATCGGATATATGGAGCACACATCGCCGATACTAGCATCCGGTCCTTCAGATTCTACTGTTAATCCAATAATTTGAATGACTTTACCATTGACCCGTAAGGGATCCATGTTATCAAGTGTTTCTGTATAACGATTAATATCAAGGAGCGGCATCTCGGTTACCCTCCTCACCTCGATGAGCAGCAACCTTAAGCAACTGTTCTCGGATAGCTGTCAGTTGAGTGTCGACACGTGCATCAATGCTTCCGAATGCTGACCGAACGATGCATCCGCCATCTTTAATCGTTGAATCCGGTACGATTTGTAATTCAGCTTGGGCATCCAAAGCAACAATAAGTTCATCGCGCGCAGCTTGTACATAAGCAAATTGAGAAGGAGCAACACAGAGTACGATAACACCTTGCTCTGTTCGTCTTTCAAGAGCTTTTGCATACAGCTTCATAGACATTTCCGGAGCTTTAGACAGCTTACGGTTAACAATCTTCTCTGCGATAGAACAGCTAAGCTCAACAAGGAACGATTCGCCATCTGTAATGATAGCTTCCTTAGTCACATAGGCTTGTTCAACAATTGAATGAGCTTCTTTAAGACGAGCTTCCCATTGATGAGTAAGCTCTTCCTCAGCCTGTTCAGCACCTACCCGAAAACCCTCATCGTAACCTTCACGATTCGATTGTTCCCGATGAAGCTGATCCTCTTCGCGTCTTGACTGCCACCATGTTTCTATTTCTTGCTGTGCGGCTACACGAATTTCAGATGCTGCCTCTTGTGCTTGAAGTAAAATTTGTTGTGCTGTATGTTCCGCATCCGCAATAATTGTTTCCTTCAAAGATTGTGTTTCGACATCAATAGCTTGATTTCCTTCGCTATCGACATCAGAATCTGAAATATTTTGCGGATTTGGCGTGAATCTTTGGATAAGCTCCAACCTCTTTAAATCTTCTAGCGAGACAACATGAGAGGATTTGATGAGATTAGACAATAATATCGTCTCCTCCGCCACGAGCAATGATGATCTCTCCGGCTTCTTCCAATCTGCGGATCGTGGCTACGATGCGTGTCTGAGCTTCCTCGACATCGCGAAGTCGCACAGGACCCATGTATTCCATCTCTTCCTTGAAAGTCTCGGCCATCCGCTTCGACATATTCCGGAAGATCGATTCCCTAACTTCTTCACTGGCCACTTTAAGCGCCAATTGGAGATCTGCGTTCTCGATGTCGCGAATGATACGTTGTATGGCTCTGTTGTCCAAATTGACGATATCCTCGAATACGAACATCCGCTTCTTGATTTCCTCCGCCAGCTCTGGATCTTGAATTTCCAAGGAATCCAAAATCGTACGTTCCGTACCACGGTCTACTCCGTTCAAGATGTGAACAATAGCCTCGATACCACCAGCATTCGTATAGTCCTGAGTTACCGTTGAGGACAATTTTTGCTCAAGCACTCTTTCTACCTGTGCAATAACATCCGGTGAAGTACTGTCCATCAATGCAATTCTACGAGCTACTTCAGCTTGCTTCTCTTGAGGAAGGGAGGAAAGTACTGCAGACGACTGCTCCGGCTGTAAGTAAGAAAGTACTAATGCGATCGTTTGCGAATTCTCATTCTGGATAAAGTTGAGGATCTGCGATGGTTCTGCTTTACGAGCAAAATCAAACGGACGCACTTGCAATGTTGCTGTCAAACGATTAAGAATATCCAGCGCCCGCTGACTACCGAGTGCTTTCTCAAGTATCTCCTTCGCGTAAGTAATACCACCTTGTGTGATATATTCCTGCGCGACACAGATTTGATGAAACTCGCTAAGAATCATTTCTTTTTCGCCGCTGTCGACCTTACGCACGTTTGCGATTTCCAGCGTAAGCTGTTCAATCTCATCATCTCGCAAGTGCTTGAACACTTGCGCGGACACTTCAGGTCCGAGGGTGATGAGGAGAATGGCTGCTTTTTGCCTACCCGACAAATGAATCCCCTTCGCCACCACTGCCACCTCTATTCATCCACTAGCCATGTCCGGAGAAGATTGACGAATTCGTCCGGCTTACGTTTAGCTAAGCTTTCCAACTGTTTACGAACCTGACTCTCACTAGCAACACTATCAATATCGATTGTAGGCATTTGAACTTGCGTCATTGCTTCAAGCTCTGCTGCTTCCTGTGCAGCTTTACGACGACGGTACACATAGTATCCGCCTCCACCGATCAATGCCAACGCGAGTAGCCCAGCACCAGCTAACCAATAAGTAGAAGCCGATGCGCCACCACCTGATACATCAGTACCTGCAAAAGATTGCGAGAGCACGGAGACACGCTGTGTCAAAGCTTCATCTGATAAATCCAATCCGGATTCAGCTAGGAGAACTCTTGCACTTCTAAGAAGTACACCTTGAATTTCCGCTAACTTCTCAGGTGTCATGTTTTCGGAATTTACACCAACATTTATCGATAAGTCCTTCACTTTATATGGAGCGTAGTCGATATTATTAGTAGTGCGATTAACTTCAAAGTTTACGATACTGTGGACTTTCTCAGAAGTCGTTGAGCCAGAGCTGCCTGCCGAAGGGTAATTGGAAATATCCGTCTCCCCTGTACCCGCGACCCCACTTGATTGCCCATCTTGTCCTTGGTAGGTTTCATTCGTTTCCTCACGGCTAATTTCGATCCCTTTGTTGTCGTTGTCCGGTAAAGGCTGTACAAGACTTTCAACTGAATTTTTTTTATCAAAATTCAAAGCAGAAACAACGCTAACGACCATATTATCCATTCCAACGATTGGATTGAGGAATTGTTGAATATTTCTCTTTAGCGTATTCTCAAATTCAGTCTGGATAGCAAACTGAGTTTCATAGAGTGCCCCGCCTAGAGCCGATCCACCACCAAGCTGGGATGACGGAGTTAAATCCCCCGTACTACTGCTAATCGTAATGTCTTTAATATCTAAGTTAGGAACAGCAGATTTAACGAGATTATAGTAGCTATCCACTTCTTCTTGCTTCGGTCGGAATCCCGGTTTGAAAGTCATAACGACAGCTGCAATCGCTTTGTCCTTATCGGACTCGTTGAGGAAGACGGAATCCTCAGGCAGAGTCACAATAGCTTTTACTTTAGATATCCCTTGCTTGCTCAAGAGCAATTGTTGGATTTCACCATTCATCGCATTACGGAACTTTACTTTAAATTCCTGATCTGTCGTACCGATGGCCGAAGAGGATTTACTTAATTCAGGAAATCCGATTGAACCATTCTGCACTAAACCTTGTGAACCAACATCAACTTTCACCTTCGATGACGAAGCACTTGGGACAGAAATGCTAGTTCCTGCATCGCTCAACTTATATCCGATACCGTTACCATCCAAATATTCAATGATAGCCGCTGCATCTGAGCTGTCTAAATTCTGGAATGCTAGCTCGTACTCGGTTCTTGTGAACAAATACGTCAATAAAATAATTGCAAAAAGTAACAAGGCAGCTGTTGAGGCGAGAACCCACTTTTGTGCTTTGCTATATTGGTTCCAGAAACCGAGTAACTTTTCTCGAACCTGTGCCCACTTCTCGTTCACGATTTCACCTCACCTGCGGTTGGCACTGCAAGAGAAGAGGAGCGAATCCTCTTCTAGCTTGCCGTGTTATTGCTATGCTGTTTAGTACGAATAGGCTACATCTGCATTCTCATAATTTCTTGATAGGCTTCAATAATCTTGTTTCGAACCTGTCCGGTTAAAGCGAGACTCAATTCAGCCTGTGTCGTTGCGATCAATACTTTATTCTCATCAACTGCTCCGATAAGAAATTGATCGTTTACCTTATGTACATTTTGCTCTTGCGCAGCTACACCATCTAAAGCACCCTTAAGAAACGTTGCGAAGCTTTCCGTTGCTTCTGCGGGAGTCGCTTTAGTTTGAACAACCGTACTTATGTTTGGGATAAGACCAACAGGAGCAATCGAATTTGTAATCAAGCTAACACCCCTTTTTCATCTTCTTCATCCGATCGTCTTAGGTACATCAGATCGGAATTAGCGTCCCATCTCCAATGCCTTCATGAACATTGCTTTCCTAGCATTGAGAGCTGTTACGTTCGCCTCATAGGAACGAGATGCGGCAAGTAGATCAACCTGTTCCTTCAGCATGTCTACATTTGGCATATAGACCATCCCGTTCGCATCAGCGTCGGGATGTGTTGGATTATACACCTGCTTAAACGGTGTTGAATCCTCTTTAATGGCTGTTACCTGCACCCCTTGTGCGGAAGAACCATTCATCTTCTGACTTAATACGTCTTGAAACCTCGGCTGTACTGCCTCCATGACGACCATCTTGCGTCTGTAGGGGACGAACTGTCCGTTTACATATCCTGCACGCGTCGTTTCAGCATTGGCGATGTTCGCTGAAATCACGTCCATCCTAAGCCGTTGTGCCGTCAATGCTGAGGCACTAGCATCGAATCCTTCAAGTCTCATCCGTTAAGCACTCCCTTGAATACCGATTCTCATCATCTTCGCCTCATGGCTAAACTGCTGACTGAGAAGGTTATACCGAAGCTGATTTTCTGCTTGTAAAGCCATTTCTTTGTCAATATCAACATTATTACGATTATTATTAATCGCTGTCGACTCATCCGTAACCACCCGTGGAGAAGGGGATGGATAGGAAGCATTAATAGGAATATGACGAGTATCCGTCATTCTGCCTGCAAGACTCTTTGTACGTTGTGTACCAATGGCTTGCGACAATAATTCTTCAAAAGCAACATCAGATCTCTTGTAATACGGCGTGTCCTCATTCGCAATATTGTTGGCTATTATTCTATGTCGCATCGCTGCGGCATGAATTCCGTTTTCCAAGCGTTGAAATGCAGCGCCCCCTAATATTTCCATCCCTGTCGCCTCTCTTCGCTTGTACATGAGAATTTATTCATGTTACGTCAAACTGTAATTCCACGTTAAGAACTCATATTCCTGCTTGATATGACACATTTTTAGTTATTTCTACAAAAAAAACAGCAAGTTACGACAGATTAAAAAATTCTAACAACATCATCTATGACATAGAGTCCTATTACAATAAGAAAAAAGCCCTAATCTTTTTTCAAAGATAGAGCTTACCATTCGTTTATGTTGGAGCTATTTAACTTTTACGATACTCAAGTTCTTGAAGTAATTGAGCATTTAGAATACGAATATAGGTGCCCTTCATTCCTAGTGATCTCGTTTCAATAACTCCGGCACTTTCTAATTTTCTTAAAGCATTAACAATTACAGAACGAGTGATCCCCGCACGGTCCGCAATTTTAGAAGCGACTAGAAGCCCCTCTTTCCCTTCTAGTTCCTCAAAAATATGCTCAACCGCTTCCATTTCACTAAACGAGAGAGAGTTGACAGCGACGGAGACAATCGCTTTGCTCCTCGCTTCGGCCTCCCTCTCCTCCAGTCTTTCTCTCAAGATCTCCATTCCTATAATCGTAGAACCGTATTCAGCCAAAATCAGATCATCATCGCCAAAAGATTCATTATTGCGAGATAGGACTAAAGTGCCAAGTCTCTCTCCGCCTCCGATTATTGGAACTATCGTTACGATTCCATTCTCGAAAGCTGATTTTAATGGAATTAAAATTTCCTCATGTGCCGCGATATTCGCAGCCGTCTCCGAGATACGCAAAAGCTGTTCATTTGTCTCTAGTGGAAATCTTAATTCATCTGCTTGCTCCCTGCGTAACCACATTTCAGAGAAATCAGCAGAATGAGCCAAACCAAGAACCTTCCCTCGTCTACTGAGGACAAAAACATTGCATTGCATCGTTTCCCGTAGTCCTTCCGCCATCTCACGGAAACTCAACGGCTTGCCCGCTGCTTCTTGCAACAATTTGTTTAGCGTCCGGGTTTTCATCAACAGCGTCATGATATGAATATCCTCCTAATACGTCAAACAAGCCATGCGGATATGCCGCCCTCTAAAGGACGGCATCATAGGTTTGTATTATAAAATATATTGACTCAAATCGCGATCGCTTGCAATAGAGGCTAGCTTTTCTCGGACATATTCAGGTGTAATTTGCATCTCTTCAAGCTGCAGCTCTGGAGCCTCAAAGGATAAATCCTCCAGCAACTTCTCCAGTAGCGTATGAAGCCTACGCGCCCCGATATTTTCCGTATTATGATTAACCTCTTGCGCCATTCGGGCAAGCTCGGAAATAGCCGGAGCTGTAAAGGTGACTTGGATACCTTCCGTCTGGAGAAGAGCTGTATATTGTTTCGTCAGAGCATTTTCAGGCTCTGTGAGAATTCTTACAAAATCCTCATCTGTTAAGCTACTGAGCTCTACCCGAATTGGGAATCGACCTTGAAGCTCTGGAATCAAATCGGAAGGTTTAGCCATATGGAAAGCTCCAGCTGCCATAAAGAGCACGTAATCCGTTTTAACAGGTCCATACTTGGTCATAACCGTCGAGCCTTCGACGATAGGTAGAATATCTCTCTGTACACCTTCACGAGACACATCAGGCCCCTGGCCGCGTCCTTGGCTTGCGATCTTATCGATCTCGTCTATAAAGATAATGCCGGATTGCTCCGCACGTTTCACTGATTCAGAAATGACATCATCCATATCGATCAGTTTTGTTGCTTCTTCAGAAATGAGCACTTTCCGAGCTTCCTTTACGCTTAACCGACGTTTCTTACGTCGTTTAGGAAGAAACTGGCCCAACATTTCCTGCATGTTCCCCATCTGATCTTGACCGGGACCACCAAGCATATCCAGCATGTTAGGTGAATTATCTTCGACATCAATTTCAATAATCTCGTTTTCCAACTGACCCGCATCAAGCTTAGCTTTCATATCACGTCTTTTTTCATGTACTGCTGCATCGACAGGCTCTGGCTCATCGCTAGGCGTGCTTATCCCCCCAAACAACATTTCAAGGGGGTTTTTCTGTGATTTAGGCTTCTCAGGGGCTGGAACTAACAGCGCTGCTAGACGCTCGTTCGCTGCCTTCTCAGCTTTATCCTTCACTTTCTCCATCCGCTCTTCCTTGACCATACGAATGGCTGTCTCAACCAAATCTCGAACCATAGACTCGACATCTCTGCCTACATATCCAACTTCCGTAAACTTTGTTGCTTCAACTTTAATAAACGGCGCATGAACGAGCTTCGCGAGTCTACGAGCGATTTCTGTCTTCCCGACCCCAGTCGGTCCGATCATTAATATATTTTTTGGGACGATCTCATCCCGAATATCCTCCGACAAAAGACTGCGGCGATAGCGATTACGCAAGGCGACTGCCACTGAGCGCTTTGCAGGCTTTTGTCCGACGATGTACTTATCAAGCTCTGATACAATTTGGCGGGGCGTCAGTGAACCGTTCATACGATCCTCTCCCTTATTGAGTTTTATCATCATATCTCCTCAACGACCAAGTTATTATTTGTGAACACACAAATTTCTGAAGCCGTTTCAAGCGCGGCGCGGGCGATATCCTTCGCTTCCATTGCAGGTGCATGGCGCATAAGTGCTCTTGCTGCTGCGAGAGCAAAGCTGCCCCCAGAGCCAATCGCTAATATACCATCATCAGGCTCAATAACTTCACCGTTACCGGACAACAGCAGCATGCCTGTGGCATCCACAACGATCATCATCGCTTCCAGACGGCGTAGCACCCGATCAGATCGCCAATCCTTAGCTAACTCCACCGCAGCACGTTGCAGGTTACCATGATGCTCCTCCAGCTTTCCTTCAAACTTCTCGAATAGTGTGATCGCATCCGCAACTGAACCCGCGAAGCCTGCAACAACTTGGTTACGGTAAAGCCTGCGAACTTTTTTCGCTGTATTTTTCATGACCATGCTATTCCCGAACGTTACCTGTCCATCTCCTGCAATAGCGCCTTTCCCATTATGGCGAACCGCACATATCGTCGTTGCATGAAAGCTCATATCCATGGGCTGATCCTCCCTATTATTCGGATTAAATTGGTTACTCGAATTTTAATTAGCAAAAGCAGCGGCTAATGAGATATACGCTGCCGCTGCTCAATTGGTTACAAACCAGAACTTTGCTTAATTTCATTACTAAGCGCGTCGATGCTTTCAAGTGCTCTCGCCGCGATTGCTTCGTTTTTCTCTTTCTTGCTTCGAACTCGATGTCCTAGCGGTGGGAAAAGTCCAAAATTCGCATTCATTGGTTGAAAATGCTTGAAGTCCGCCGTCGTAATATAGTTGGCCATACTCCCCAGAGTCGTATGTTCAGGAAGTATCAGTAGCTCTAGCCCTTTTGCAAATCTTCCCGCATTCAGCCCTGCAACCAAGCCAGAAGCAGCTGATTCCACGTAACCTTCTACCCCAGTCATTTGACCAGCGAAAAACAAAGTCTCTCTCCCGCGGAATTGATAAGTAGGATGGAGTAGCTTAGGTGAATTAATGAATGTATTCCGATGCATAACCCCGTAGCGAACAAATTCAGCGTTCTCGAGACCCGGAATTAAGGAAAAAACTCTTTTCTGCTCTCCCCACTTCAAGTGGGTTTGAAATCCGACCATATTATATAAGGTTCCTGCTGCATTGTCTTGGCGTAATTGTATGACTCCATGCGATATCGCTTCGGTACGAGGATCGATTAAACCTACTGGCTTCATCGGACCAAAAAGCACGGTCTGCTTTCCACGCTTTGCCATTACCTCGATTGGCATGCAGCCTTCGAAGTACATATCCTTCTCGAAGTCTTTGACCTCTGCAGTTTCTGCTGTCGTCAGCGCTTCGTAGAATACATCGAATTCCGCTTCCGTCATTGGACAGTTCAAGTAAGCAGCTTCTCCCTTATCGTATCGGGAAGCCAAGAAAACCTTATCTAAATCGATAGAGTCCTTCTCAATGATCGGAGCAGCAGCATCGAAAAAGTAGAAGTACTCTTCTCCCATGAGCTGTTTAATGCTTTCCGAAAGCCCAAGGGAGGTAAGTGGCCCCGTCGCGATTACGACGATCCCCTCAGTCGGAATTTCTGTAACCTCTTCATTTTTCACCGTAATGAGTGGGTGCTCCCTCAACCGCGAGGTCACTTCTCCGGAAAAGCCATCGCGGTCTACTGCTAGTGCTCCTCCGGCAGGTACGGCATGCAAATCTGCACAAGATAGGATAAGGGAATCCAATCTTCTCATCTCTTCTTTAAGTACACCAACCGCATTAGCCAAACCATTAGCTCTCAGACTATTACTACAAACTAACTCCGCAAATCCTTCCGTGTGATGGGCAGGCGTCTGCTTTACCGGACGCATTTCATATAAAGTAACGGGAACTCCCTGCTTGGCGATTTGCCAAGCAGCTTCACTGCCGGCAAGACCAGCTCCGATAACCGTTACGGACTGAACTTCTTTCAAAACAATTAACCTCCTAACCATTTATAACCCTTATTCTGCAGCTTCTTCATTGTCCTCAACATTTTCTGAGTGAGTACAAACCGTACAATGATATTGAACTTCACCTTTTACACGCTTCTCTATCATCATGCTGCCACAGCTTGGACATGGCTTCGCGACGGGCTTATCCCAAGATACATAATCGCAGCCCGGATAAAGGTTACATCCGTAGAACATACGACCCTTCTTGCTCCTACGCTCGACAATTTGTCCTTCGGCGCATTTAGGACAATGGACACCTGTATCTTTAATGATCGGTTTTGTATTCCGACAATTCGGAAAGCCTGAACAGGCAAGGAACTTACCGAAGCGTCCCATCTTATATACCATTGGACTTTCGCATTTATCGCAAACTTCGTCAGATGGCTCGTCTTTGATTTCGATTTCTTTCATCTCTTCTTCGGCATAATTAAGTCTAACCTCGAATGATTTATAGAAATCTCCAATGACACTAACCCAATCCTGAGTTCCTTCCTCTACATGGTCTAAATTACCTTCCATGTTTGCAGTAAACTCAGCATCCAGAATTTCCGGGAAGAACTCTTCCATGAGCTGAATAACAAGATCTCCAAGCTCTGTCGGAATAAATTTCTTCTCTTCCATCGCCACATAATTTCTTTTTTGAATCGTCTCTAACGTTGGCGCGTAAGTGCTTGGACGTCCAATTCCGAGCTCTTCAAGCATTCTAACAAGCCTTGCTTCCGTATAACGTGGAGGCGGCTGCGTAAAGTGCTGTTTGGGCTCAATTTGCTTCGAATTGACTTTATCCCCCGCAACAAGCGCCGGAAGTAGACGATCTTCATCGGTCGTTCCATCGTCATTACCTTCAACATACACCTTCATGAAACCAGCAAATTTAAGCTTCGAACCATTAGCCCTGAAAGAAACCGGTCCATTACCTAAATCTATGGTCATCGTATCTAGCACCGCTGATGACATCTGACTAGCAACAAAACGTTCCCATACTAATTTATACAATCTAAACTGATCTTTAGAAGTAAATGCTTTCACCGAATCTGGGTCGCGAAGAACGGAGGTCGGACGAATCGCTTCATGCGCGTCTTGAGCATTAGCATTTTTCTTCGTATATATACGCGGGGTTTCCGGCAAAAACTTACTGCCGTACTTTCCGTCAATATATTCCTTAGCTTCTTCCTGTGCAACAGGAGAAATGCGAGTCGAATCCGTACGCATATAAGTAATAAGACCAACTGTGCCCTCTTTACCCAGATCCACACCTTCATAAAGCTGTTGCGCGATTTGCATCGTCTTAGAGGCACGGAAATTAAGCTTACGTGCAGCTTCCTGTTGCAAGGAACTTGTGATGAACGGTGGCGATGGATTACGTAAACGCTCCTTCTCCTTCACTTCTCCCACAACAAAATCTTCACTGCCCATAAGAGCGAGCACTTCATTAACATCCGCTTCACTATTCAGTTCCTTTTTCACCCCATTAAGGGAATGAAACTTCGCTTCGAACGTCGCACTTTCTTTCAATAGATGTGCGGTAATGCTCCAATATTCTTCAGGAATGAAATCATTAATCTCATTCTCGCGGTCATGGATCAGCTTAACGGCAACGGACTGAACACGTCCAGCGCTTAAGCCTTTTTTGACTTTCTTCCATAATAGGGGACTGATCTTATATCCAACAAGTCGGTCAAGCACCCTTCTCGCTTGCTGAGCATTAACGAGATCCATATCGATCGGACGAGGATTTTTGAAAGCATCCTTTACAGCTTGCTTCGTAATCTCGTTAAATACGACACGGCATGCATCCTTTTCATCTATATCCAAATAATGCGCTAAATGCCACGCGATCGCTTCGCCCTCCCTGTCGGGATCGGCTGCTAGATATATTTTTTTTACTTTTTTGCTGGCATCCCGAAGTTCCTTAAGAATGCTGCCCTTACCGCGAATCGTAATGTATTTAGGCTCAAAATCATTTTCTACCTCTACCCCGATCTGACTTTTGGGTAAATCGCGAATGTGCCCCATGGACGCTTTGACGATAAATTTACTTCCCAAATATTTCCCGATCGTCTTGGCCTTAGCCGGCGACTCTACAATTACGAGTGAATCCGCCACGCCCATTCCTCCTCTCCTACGGTCGACAAGTCCTCGTGCCTATGTGCTTATGTCTTCATTAAAGGACATTATATACAGAACCGGGTTGTTGATGAATCCGTCTTTTTATTAGTAAAGATAGCAGAACAGAGTGTAAATGTCCAAATGTCATCCCAGAAAGCGTCGTTAGCTCATCTATAGTACAAGGTGCATCAAGTAAAATATTGTAAATCACTTCCTCGTCTCCAGTCAAATTTTGCACCGCCGAGGGTAATACATCGGCTACATCTCTTCGTAATTCCGGTGTAAAAATTTGGGGCAATCTGTAAGCATAGGCTTGAAAAATATCTGATGCATCCAGTACTGGGTTTGCACCTTTTCTAAAGTACTCAAGTGCCCCCTTGCTTCGTGGAGAGGTAATTTGCCCTGGAACAATAAATACATCCCGATCATAATCAAGCGCCAAATCAGCCGTTATCAATGCTCCACTTCGCTGTGCAGCTTCCACGACGATGACCCCATAGGACAAACCCGCTATAATTCGATTACGCAAAGGAAATAATCCAGGATGGAGAATCGTATCAGGCGGACTTTCGGAAACAATGAGACCATAAATGGCCAATTCCTTGTACAGTGCCTTGTTATCGGGTGGATAACAGAAATCCACCCCTCCCGCCAACACCGCGATCGTCCCGTATGGCGCGTGTAACGCACCCAAATGCGCTACTGCATCAATCCCCCTCGCCAACCCACTGACGACAGTCATACGCTGTGCACAGCCCGCTGCGATATCCTCTGTAACCTTGCGACCATAGCTGGTTGCTAATCTTGTTCCCACAATAGCTATAGTTGGGTTCCGAACAAGGTCTAAGTTCCCTCTGTAGTAAAGAATCCATGGCGGATCGGAAATCTGATAGAGCAATTCGGGATACTCGTCATCTAAGAACGTAACGATTCGCATATCCCCTTCTTCATAGCGGCGACGCCGTCGTTCAGCAACTTCCAAACGCAAATTCAGAACAACGGCAGCTGCTTGCCTGGGACTGAGTCCCAAGTCGCGCCAATCCCCTGCAAGATAGTTGGACACATGGAGTAACGATCCATTCCCTTTAGACACACCTCGAAGCAAAACAGTCGCAATAGTAATTCTGCCCACACCTTCTGTTTCATGTAAAGCAATCAATACTTCTCTTGATATGCCGGTTGATATAGCTTCAGCCTTCGTCACCGTTCTAACCTTTTTATTCCCCTTCTCTTTCTCGTCCATCATAAGGGCGCAACTCCTTGTTCGTATCAAGTATGTAATTCAAAAAAAGAAACAAAAAAAACCTTCCACTCCCTCGTTAGAGGGGGCAGAAGGCTGCTTGCCTTGCCAGTTCGCATACATAGCTCAACGAACTATTAAGCGATTGTTATATGAAGCTTACTGTATCATTAACCTTTGCACTTTTCCAGCAAACCTTTTTCCTCAAGAACAGTTACAAGAGTAGCGCCCATGTCGGATGGTGTCGGAGCAACGCGGATACCGCAAGCTTCGAGTACCGAGATTTTCTCAGCTGCTGTACCTTTACCACCTGAGATAATTGCGCCAGCATGACCCATACGTTTACCTTCAGGAGCGGTTGCACCGCCGATGAAGCCTACGACAGGTTTCGTCATGTTCGCTTTAACCCACTCAGCAGCTTCTTCTTCTGCAGTTCCGCCGATTTCACCGATCATGATAACTGCATACGTATCCGGATCATCATTAAACAGCTTAAGAATATCGATAAACTCGGAGCCCTTAACAGGATCTCCACCGATACCTACCGCAGAAGATTGACCAATGTTGTTTGAAGTCAATTGGTGAACAGCTTCGTAAGTCAACGTTCCAGAACGTGAAACGACACCTACATGGCCTTTTTTGTGAATATAGCCAGGCATAATGCCGATTTTAATTTCTCCTGGTGTAATAACACCTGGACAGTTCGGTCCGATTAAACGAGTTTTCTTACCTTCCATGAAACGCATAACTTTAACCATGTCGAGTACCGGAATTCCTTCCGTAATACAGATGACAAGATCCAGCTCAGCATCTACCGCTTCCATGATTGCATCAGCCGCGAACGGAGGAGCAACATAGATAACGGACGCAGTTGCGCCTGTTGCGTTTACAGCCTCTACTACCGTGTTAAATACCGGCAAAGAAACAGTTGTGCCATTTTCCAAGTTGAAGTCTACGTTTGTGCCACCTTTACCTGGTGTAACACCGCCGACCATTTGCGTACCATAATCCAGTGCACCCTTGGCGTGGAAATTTCCCGTTGCGCCCGTGATGCCTTGGGTGATCACCTTGGTGTTTTTATCGATCAAAATACTCATGATTACACACTCCCCGGTAGGTTCTCCCTAGTCATTTCACGAGCGACACAATTTTTTGCGCGCCGTCGGACATCGAATCTGCAGCCACAATGTTCAGGCCAGATCCGTTCAAGATTTCTTTACCTTTTGCAACGTTAGTACCTTCAAGACGAACAACAAGTGGACGATCAAGGCCAAGCTCGCGAGCAGCAGCTACAACGCCCTCAGCAATAATGTCGCACTTCATTATGCCACCGAAAATGTTAACGAAAATACCTTTAACGTTTGGATCAGAAAGGATGATCTTGAACGCTTCTGTTACTTTTTCTTTCGTCGCACCGCCGCCAACATCAAGGAAGTTAGCTGGGGAACCGCCAAAATATTTAATAATATCCATAGTCGCCATAGCTAGTCCAGCGCCATTAACCATACAGCCAATGTTGCCATCTAGAGCGATATAGGAAAGGTCGAATTTAGAAGCTTGAATTTCCTTAGCATCTTCTTCGTCAAGGTCACGAAGCTCAACAATGTCCTTGTGACGGAACAACGCGTTAGAGTCGAAGTTCAACTTCGCATCAAGTGCCATTACATCTCCAGAGCCCGTAACAACAAGGGGATTGATTTCCGCGATGGAGCAATCCTTCTCATCAAACGCTTTATAGAGAGCAAGCATGAACTTAACCGCTTTGTTGATTTGTTCGCCTGGAATCTTAATGTCATAAGCCAATTGACGAGCTTGGAACATTTGTAATCCAACCGCTGGATCAACGACGACTTTAACGATTTTCTCTGGGGAATGGGCAGCTACTTCTTCAATATCCATGCCGCCTTCTTCGGATCCCATCATAACTACGCGACCAGTACCCCGGTCAACCACAACACCAATGTAATATTCCTTCTTGATGTCACAGCCTTCTTCGATCAGAAGACGCTTAACTTCTTTACCTTCTGGACCCGTTTGGTGCGTTACTAATACTTTACCTAACAATTCCTTCGCGTAATTCGCAACATCGTCAATGCTCTTGGCGATTTTAACGCCACCTGCTTTACCCCGTCCACCTGCGTGAATTTGGGCTTTTACAACAGTAACTGAGCTTCCGAGTTCTTTCGCGGCGCTTACGGCTTCGTCGACGGTGAACGCCACTTTGCCGCGCGGCACGTTAACGCCATATTGCCTCAAGACTTCCTTGCCTTGATACTCATGAATATTCATGATCCTGGCATCCTCCCGTTGTGCGCTTTAATATCAGTGCGGTTGTGACCGTTTCAATGCTAGCATTAAAAGGGTAACCGTCACAGATGACTCCTTGGTTAGCGATACATTGTATCGCTCATAGCCGTCACACAAACGAATTTATGTAACAAAACTCTCATCATTGTATCACTAATCGCTAAATGCTTCCTCTCTTTTTAATCAATTTATTAGTCTTATTTAGCAATGGTTTCATCTCATATTGAGATTGAAAATAGGCAAACACATATAGTTTTTGAGATTATAGCTTTTTTTATGCTTCATAAATCGTAAAATTTTCTTCTTCAAATGATCAGATTACAGAGAAGTTGATTTCGAAACATCGCTGCTAATCGACTTTGGGAACAGCAACCCAAGCTTAAAGGGTAAAAGCTACGAGATTGGTTACCTATGGACGAAACGTAAACTCAGAGAAAACAAATGAAATCGCCCCGTCCTGCTGAAAGCGGCATCTCGTGATTCGACGAACACTGTTCGCTATCGATTACCGGAGACAGATTACCAATAGCATTGACAGTATTTGTCACGAGCAGTATTCTAGATTTATAACGCAGTGTTCGGAAGGAAGCACCTTCCCGTCAGATTTAGATCATAGACGGAGGAAGGTGCTTTTTGTGTATGTCAAAATTATGAGTGCTAGCGTGCTCGGCGTGGAAGGTCGGTTTATCGAGGTTGAAGTCAATATTTGCACCGGCTTACCACAGGTATCCGTAGTTGGGCTTCCCGACTCCGCAGTACGTGAATCTGTTGAACGTGTAAGAGCCGCTATCCAGAACGGCGGAATGAAATTCCCCATGGATCGGATCACAATTAATCTAGCTCCAGCGGATCTGCGCAAGGAAGGAAGCGCATTTGACTTAGCGATCGCTGCAGGAATACTATGCGCGAGCGGCCAAGTCGACGCTAGATTATTGGAGGATACTTTGTTCATTGGAGAGCTCGCGTTGAATGGAACGGTAAGAAATGTACCAGGTGTGCTTTCGATGACAGAATTAGCTCGCAATGCAGGAATTAGAAGGATCATTGTCCCCCTAGCAGCCACTGCTGAAGCTTCTCTCATTCCAGGGATCGAGGTATTCGGCATAGCATCGCTTGCTGAATGGATCAATGGTTTCATTGATGATTCTGATGATTTATCTGGTTCCAATGCGGAATCACTATCCCGCTCCAATCAGCCACGATTATCGAGCCAATCGAAATCACAGTCTGACACTTATGAGGGTGATCTCAATCTCTCGGATGTCATCGGTCAGGAACAAGGGAAACGGGCACTTCTTATCGCCGCAAGTGGTATGCACAACCTTCTTATATTATGATACAATGCCCGTATGGTGAGATCGTCATATTATTGGAGGATGTACATATGAGCAATAATAAAATTCCGGTTGTTGGTTATGCAAGGGTGTCAACAGCGAAAGATGAACAAGATCATTCATATGACTCACAAAAATTGTACTTCAGTGAAGTCATTCGAGACAAGTACAAAGGTTTCGAGTTGACACATATCTATGCAGACAAGAAAACTGCTACCAAATTCCAACGAAAAGACTTTCTTCAGATGATCCAAGATGGTGGCGTGAACGTGAGTAAGACAAAAGCAACTGGAAAAATTGTTTTTGAAGTTGATCGGAACAGAGAGCCCCAGTTCAAATATATTTTGGTATCAAACCTTTCTCGCTTCGCGCGCGATACTTTAGCAATTGATCCTGTTCGAGATCTGAAGACCAAAGGAGTTAATATTATATTTCTAGATTCCGGTAAATCCACAGAAAATGAATCTGATTGGTTTCACATAGAACTCATGTTTACATTTGCTGCCAACGAATCACGCGATAAATCCATAAAGATGAAAGATGGATTTGCTAGGACTGCTAAACGTGGTGCATTAATGACCAAGGGTTTGTTTGGATATGATTATATTAAAGACAATAAAGAATTGGTTATTAATGAAGAAGAAGCTGAAACGGTACGCAAGATATATGAATTATATAATAGAGGTGAGGGGTTTAGACGGATCATCAATAATTATGGTCTATTGAATCGAAATGGCAACCAATTCCCTATTAATTCCATAAAGCACGTTCTGAGTAACGAGAAATACTATGGTACTCTCGTTCGAAACAAGTGGGATTCTGGAGTTGTATTCAATAAACATTATCCAAAAGTTAGAGAGAATATTAATGAAGAAAATATTCATCATGACGTTATTCCCGCGATAATCAGTAAAGAAACGTTCGATAAAGCACAACAAATTAGAGCTGGAAAAATTAGTACCGTGAGCCAAAAGGGAATTTATAAAGGAATATCAGAATTTGCAGGATTGATCAAATGTAAAAAATGCGGTGAAGCAAACTATGTCAGAAATGTTGATAGGGGAAAACACTATTTCATATGTGCTAAGAAGAAGTCAAAAGGAAAGGCTGGATGTGATGGATTGAATTTCCATATGAAAGATCTAGAGAACGCCATCGATTACTTTGCCAAAGAAGGGTTAGCATTAGCTATTGATGATTTGAAATTTGAGTATGAGGATTTATTGATTAAAACAAAAGAGATAATCACAAATAAAATTAATAATCAATCACTGGATGAAGCGAATCACTGTAAACTTCGTATTGATGATATTGATAATCAGAAAAAGCGTCTATTAAAGTTATATATGGATGGTTCATATGACAAGGACATGTTAGATAATATGCTAGAAGAATCGAACAGTGAGCAAAAGGAATTGCAAGAACAATATGTTGAATTGTCAATGTCAAATGAAGACATCAATAAAGAATTATCAGATATTGATCAATTCATTAAACAGATATACGAATTCATACCATATGAGTTTTATTATCGGGAACAACTTATTGAATTAATTGATAAGATTGTTGCTGGATCATATGATGGAACGATTGATGCTAAAACTGGAATTAACGACAATACCCCTGTGTTAATGCTTGAGTTTCATTTTAAGCCGTTTAAGCAGATCAATCAGATTATCGGTAAATATATGGACAAAGATTTAGTTAAAATTAGCGAAAGTATATCTTGGGATGTATACAAAAGAAGAAAAGAATAAACGACAAAAAAAGCCGTAAAGGATTATCTCCCTTACGGCTTATCTTTAATGTAACTTCAATCAATCATCTTAATAAGCAAACAAATCTGCAATAATAACCTCTCCCGGATTATCTCTCGAATATGAAGTTTTAGTTGATACTAATCTTGTATCAACGCTTAGCCTAACACTCTTAGCTGCTCCAATATCAACTTCACCACTTACAACTCCACTCTTACTATCTATAGAAAATTCCTTATATATTAACCCTGACTCTTCATCCTTAAAGACCACACGAACTGGCTCATCACCGAGCTTAATTGAAGCCTTATAAGAGATTTTCTGATAATTAGATTTCGTATTAAACAGTATAGATTTATTATCAAAAGCTCCTGTCACCTGAACAGCATATCCAGATTTATAAGTCTCATTATTAACTGTTAACTTATCTGGGTCAGTAGTTGGACTTCCTGAATAATATTTATCAAACAGCTTTCCCTTTATCAGATCCGTCTTCCCATCTTTCTCACCAATAGCTAACTTGTTTGTCTTAGTATCGAAACTCGCGGTATAACCAAGCTCATTAGCAAATTGGGTTACTGGGACATATAGCCTGCCGTTATAGGTTATTGGTCGAATTTCTTTACTTTTATCGTCTTTTGGAGCAAATGATTTGCCAAAAATTTTTGTTGTAATCGCATAGTTAATTGAAGCCTTAATACTCTCAACTTTCGCTGCTGCTGTAACAGTAACCGTACCAAGAACCAAAGCCAATAACACAGACACAATCACAGCTGACCTTCTCTTCATCATAATCCCTCCCAATTAATTGTATTAACACCCCTTATATTTCGACAATATGGAGGAATTTCCTTTATTATGTAGAATTTTTGTACTAATCAACTAACAAGTCCTCCAGGAGTGATGATCATGTTCAAAACAGGTTTCCTACTTGATACATATGAAAAATTTTCTGCTGCTATTTTTAATCAATCTCCTGTCGAAGTCTGGATTGGCAATGAATTGGTTGATTACGGCGGTGTGATAATATCTCAGGATAAAGAAACGGTTCAGTTTGACGATGGCTCCTATATGCTAAAGGAAGTTCATGAATTTAGAATTCGTTAACGCTTCCTTTTTGGTATTTGCCTAATAAACTTATCATTCTCATCATAAATCATAATGCATAGCCCTTTAATGGCTCCCTTAGTTTCAAACAATAGTTTCATCGCCTCCTCTTCCGATAGTGGAACATTGATGCGTTTCCCGTTATATCCGAGGTAATATTTATACACCTTTCCCTCAACAAATTACCATAGTTTACCACAACTTTACCATGCACATAAATGGTAGGTCTATGGAATTATTCCACATATCGCCAATTTAGGACTTTTGGTGTAGAATTGTGTGGTAATCCATTATTGGTAAAGTTGTATTTTTAATTCATTCATGGAGGGGAATTAATATGGGCGCGAAAAACAAGGTTATTGCAGGTGATTATAATGGTAAGCAAATCTCACAAACATTCGGGACTTTAATGTTATCTACTGGATTATTTAGTTCAATACAATTAGATAAATCCACGATTGACTCTTATGAAGTAATGGATGAATCTCATAGTAAGAGTGCGACAAGTGCAGTTGGAAGAGGTCTTGTTGGAGGTTTATTACTTGGACCTGTAGGATTACTTGCTGGACTATCAGCTAAAAGTAAGGGCGTTCATATTGTAGCTATACAGTTTAAAGACGGTAAAAAGAGTCTAATTGAGATGGATGAAAAAATTTACAAGTCTCTATTAAAGAAATGCTTTTAATAATCTCCCCACTCAGCCAACAATACGGTTAAGTGGGGTTTCTTCTATTTAAAGAGTCCATTCCTTGGCATTATCTCGAACATCCATATGAACAAAATTTTGCTTTGGATATTTGCCGATTCCCTTGAATCCAACTCCCTTTGCTATTCTGGACAATTGATCAACAGTCATCCCTTTAGGACAGGAAATGTCTACTGCTTTTCCCTCTATGTGCTGACTATTAGGAGAACCACTGATTTTCCTATTATATTCTGGAGTACGGTATGCGCTATTAATCTTTAATGGTTTGCCAATCTTTTCTCTCAATTTCTGTAGCAGAATAACAACTTCAGGATCAAGTTTAACTTGATGATTTCCATCATGACATTCAAATTCATATAATTTAAAATTTTTGCTAACATCAATATCGTTGACTCTCATAGTATCACTCACCCTTTCCCTGTTTAACTATCTCTCCATCATCCAACAATGGAATCTTACCTCTAACTGTAGAAACCAATTTACTCAGGAATCCAAGCTTCAACCCCATCTTATTTCCATTCTCAATAATGCTTACAAACTCTATCAAGATGAATGCGCTGGAGACACCGTCTGTAATTACTCCATTACTTTTTAATATAGAAACTTCGACCATTAAGATTGCTCCGATGAGAAGCATCGTGTACACCTTTTTAAATAATCCACGATAACCTCTAGTCGAACTAAGACCTTCTCCACTTACGATTGCCGATGTAATTCCGGTAATGTAGTCGATAGCCATCATTCCTAGTAAAACAGTAAACATTAGTCCAAATAATCCTGTGAATATTGATACTATTGCCCCAACCAATCCAGCAATGGCTTTGATGATTATATCTGTACGATCCATTTGTATATCCTATCCTTTCTAAAGTTTTGCGCCTACAATAAATCTAACTGGAGGACTATTACTAAACTCATCCCCATTGGAGAAGTTGACCGTTACCTGATACGTGTACCCTCCGCTTACTAATAAGTCCTCAGACAATAAAGTTGTTGAACATCTGCCATTGATAGCATCTACTATGCTTAACGGCTTATTAAACGTTGTCTTATCTGCCCTTATAAAGTGAGCGACAATTGATGTGGTAGTTGTTAAATCTACAGCTCCAACATCATCCATAACCGTAATATCTATCATTGTTCCGTTGTCGCCTACTACAATGTTTGACAACTCATCACCTCATATCTTTATAATATTTTTTTTGACTCTAGTAATTATGACATCAGAAATAAGCATCCTCATCATCTGGATACTTGATGTGTGTTGCCGTTTAATATTCACGGTAAAATGCATTGTCTGCACATACAGCGGTACGCTTTGATCAGCTATCTTGAAGAGTAGCGGATATACGAAAACCCTACCACTATAAATCCACTGAATGGTCGCTTGATCTGTTACACTGTCCACATATATAACTTGATACATATTTTCATTGGCGATCTGATAGGCATACAACCGTTGTGACGTAGCAATTTCCATTGTCTGTTCGGTGTATGTTGATTGCCTAGTTGCATAATGGTATGATACTTCAACTCCAGCCTCTACCCATGTTCCTCCGTATATCGTGCCGTTATTTCCAGCGACAATGTCTCTTGCAATCGCGCCCGAACCTTCGTTTAGTTTCCAATAATTCGTTAATCCGTATTCATTTCCGTTCAATTGCTTATTCATGTCAATTTGTATTTCAGATTGTGTACGAGCGATATTCCACAATTTCACTTCGCTAACATCACCTGACCATTGCCTACTACCGAACATCCACTTACTTATAAACCATTCGTTGCCTACGTAAGCTAACGGATCAGTATTTGTACTAAAAACAACAACAGCATTTTTGTATAATTTCAAATCTCCTGTTAACGAATCTCTTGTAAAGGTTAAGAAATTCCAATTCGTATCTAATGAAAAGGAAGATCTGAAGGAGCCGTCTCCGTCTGTTAAATCGTAATTATTTGTGAGGTTGGCGTGTTGTTCAATCTTAAATCCGTTACTGAAATCAAACATTGTTGCGTAATCCGATTGCGTTGATGCACATTTTACCCATAACGACAAAGTGAATGTTTGCGGTTTGTTATGATCAAATGCAATATAATCATCCACGCCATCCAATTGCAAATAGTAATTCACGCTTTACCTCCCCTTATACGTTTCAATTATTACGCAAGGTTTGGATATAAGTTCATCATGATTACATTCGTGCCAATCAATCTCACCTGTGAGTGTATCAACATGAAGCTTAAGAACGTTGAATAACGCATCCTTATCTGCAATTGAATTAACCCATGCTTCAAACGTAAAGATCGGGTATTCGCTTTGGTCAACGGCATTAATGGTAACAAGTCTCCATAATACAAAGCGGTTAATATCGGATACAATCGAACTACCGTCTCGTGTGCGGATACTGCCTCGGATGCTATACCGCATACTCTTTACCGCTAACCGTAAGTTTAATATCCAACTTATTAATAGAGTCGGCAACAACCGGAGTCGTAACCTTGCACCAAAACGGCTTAGCGACATTACTATCTGATATATCAGTCATCGTTAACGCTGCTCCACCTGTAAGATATGCTCCTGCGACCCCAGTCTTGTCTGGAGCGAGCTGCACCCAGTTGGACTCATTAGTATTCACTGCATCAGTCGGCTTAACTGTTACGCTTTTATATATCTTATTTGCGTTATCATTGAATAACCACAATTGCAAAACTACTGCTGATCCCGTAATCGGATGCTCCGTTGTAATTGGATTAACATCAGATACGATATCAGACAAAGCAACATTTTTGCTTATTTTTAATGCCATTATTGGCACCAACCTTCTCTTTAAAATACAGAAAGAGAGCAACATGCTAGATGTGCTCTCTACAAATTGATTTATTTATCTTTTAATTTCAAAGTCATACTGACTCAAGTTATACATATCCTCGATCTCTTAATTCAAAACGCTCTTCTCTCTCTGTTAAAATACTTGTATCTCAGGTCTGTAGCCGTGTAAGTATCCTACGGTCGGATTACTTGAGACGTTAGATTGTAGAGTGTATAGCATACCTGATATACCGTCTACTCTTTGATACAATGCTGTTGGCACAATAGATGTTACACTAAAAACAGCCTCTTGCAAGGAGTTCTGACAATACAATCCAGCGGTACCGTATAGTAATCCATCATTATAGAAGGATGGATACATACTCATTGTACCAATATCAAAGTACTGTATAGCCCAAGGAATACCTCTTGACCACAGTACCTCAAGAGTGTCCATTGATCTAATAGAGATTGATTTACTAGCCCCTTCATTGTAACAATACAAATGTCTGGATGGCTCATTCATACCAATACAGTGGACGTAACCGACGAAAGCATCCGACGATTGAGCCGATAACGCGCCAGCAGCTGTATATCTAGCTAACTTGTTACTATATGGAGCAGCATATAAATTGCTTGAACTGTCACCTATGCCTCTACCGTGTCTGCTACTATATTCCCGTGAAGCTGGTGTTGATGTCCATGCTCCAGTAGACCCATTGACTCGGTAACAATACCATGTTTCGCTCGTACCACCACCTTGCTGTGATATGTATACGTTGTTATCATTGCCAATTGTAGTATAGGCTCCATTATACTTATTGACTGTTGATGTTGCCCACACAACGCTAAGGTTAGACACATTGAGTTTTGCACAATACCATGCAGTGGAATCGTAAGAACTAATGAAAACGAAATTACCAGTTAAGTCAAGTTCAATGCCGTTAACTTGACCAGGACAGTTATACGAACCTAACACTGTTCCGCTATTAACGTCTATCTTCCGCACTAAGCCATTACTGCCAGCTAATCCTACGTAGGCATAACCACCCCTTACAGCAAACCTGTAGTGCGGGTTGTAACTTGGCAATGAGAAAGAACACGAGCTTACAGCAAGACCTCTAGTGCCTCCGACTTTATGGAATGGTACGAAACCACCTATGTCGTAAGTAGCACCTGTACCTACCATACCAAACATAGGCACACCGTTCCGAATATTGTTACTATTAAAATTAGCATCATCTGCGTATATGCCTAGTTGCCCACCTTGTTCAGCAGCTCCAGTTAAATAGGCTCCAGTCGGGATAGTGAGGTGCATCCGTCCATTTATTGGGGCTGTTTGTCCAACTACAGCTTGTCTCCAACCTGCATATGTCTCACTGCCTCTTACTGGGATTGTTCCATTGATAATCCCAAATTCTGTACCAGCAGTTTTTCCAGCAATAATATCAGCAGCAACCGCCGTTCCATATTCACCTCCTTCACCCTGTAAGATAAAAGCCGTACCGTTGTATCTCATCGTGTAAATACCATTGACTACTAATTTTCCTGCAATCATAGCTTTACCCTTTGGATCTAGAATGTTTTTTACGCCCAAACCATTAACATTGATTGTAGATGCTCCAGTATTGGCTATGTTGATCCTAATCGCCAATCCTACCCCAACGGTGTACGATGCCATTGCTGGACTTAGTGTGGCGATATAAGCATTTGCGGTTCCAGTTGCGATTACAAATGGCGTTTGTATTGTGTAGTCTGCTAAGTGACTGTTAAGCATATCAACAATTCCCTTAACAGTTTCAGTTGTTCGTCCAGTTCCAGCAAGATTATCAATCGTATCTTTAACTGTTTTTACAGCTTTACTAGTAGCAGCTTTCGTCTCATCGGTACTTGTGACAGCATTAGACAACTGGACTTTTCCTTTAACTGTGATACTTGCATCGGGAATATCAATGTTAATCAGATCAGTCGCTTCTGCTAATGCGTTTATATCTCGTACAATATCGGCTGTTAAATTATCATCAATTAACGGTAAATCATGAATTTGTGTCCTTGCCATTATTAATTTAATCCTCCATTCAATAATTCGAAATAAGTGATATTCTGGCTTTTAATATAATCATAGGAAACATTCTTTTTTTTAACTTCATTATATAAGGTGAATTTAAAGGTATAGATGACATCTAAGTGTGCAGGAGCAATTTCCCTCACTCTTTGCTTCAAATCATCAAGATTAGCAGGAATACCATAATCACTCACAAACTTAATGTTTATTTTCCCATCAAACGATACCTCAACGTCACCATTGAGCCATGATTCTACGTTAATCTCAAGTTCAGTTGCACCTATTTTACCAGTTCCTCTTAACTTGCTTTTAATTACACTCCTACGATCTTCAAGGGGTTTATTAATGTTTGCCGTTATGCCTAATTCCTTTTCATATATGGACAAACCCCAATTAGCTGTATCAATATCAAGTTGACGTTTAAAGTCGTCAATGGAAGCATCGTAATTATCCAAAGTCAGTCCAATGCTTCCACTAATCTCATTGATAAGAGGATCGTCAAGTTCGATTTTATGTAAAGACCTTAGAATCTCTTTTTTATGCAACAGTTACAACTCCTAGCACAGCAACTTCCTTAGCCCCAACATTGATATTCGATATTCCACCATTGATTGTTAACGCACTATAATCAATCACTCCATCAGCACCGTAAATCGCATTGCCAATAGCCGCATAAGACACATACGACTGAACAAAGGCAATACTATCAAGATAGCTATCAATACTACTTTCAATATTCGATTTTATTTGAGCATCAGTATAGCCAGTATCCTTAGTCACTGTCACTGAGAGATCAAGACTTAATCCAATGGCAGGAATAACATAGCAATAAGCCCCAATTGGAGCCTGTCCATATCCTAAGCCTTCGCTGTTTGGATCGATATATTCTTGCACAGAATCAATTAATGTCTGACTTGCTGGTAATTCATTTTGGTCTATTATGACAACTTCCACCGTATTCGCCCCGCGCTCTAATGGAAAAACCTTTACTCCACCAACTCCAGGTACTTCTTTTGCCCACAAATAATAATGATTCAAATTTCCAGATGTTGCTGGAGTACGAATAGCAATATAATAACGTTCACGTAAGTTATTATCTGTCTCTTGAACATATCCATCATGTGTTGGCTGAGAATTAATTACTACTGTGATACCTGACAAAGTAACTGGCATTTGTACAATCCGATTACTTGGCACATTACCATTAGTTCCAGCAACAACAGCCTTAATATTAATCGTTCCTGTGCCTGTAATCGTCTTAGTCTCATTCGCCATAAATTGAATACCTGATACTGTTTCGAACAAGTCACCTTGATTAATTATCCCGTTGCCTGTTACATTCAATTGTCCTATTGCATATGTTGCCTGAATACGTTTGATCCCTTTTCGCTGATAAATATAAGTATCCAATAACGTTCCCGTTAAATTATCAACATCCAATAGTTTTTCCATGTCATCTAACTTGATATCATAATCAGAAATGACAAGGGATACCGCCTTCATTAAATCATAAACAATGTATCCCTCCGTCTTGTCATAAGCATCATTGATTGCATCAAGCAACTTCTTCAATATTTCATCCACTATATTTCACCTCACTCTGAACTCCCTCAATCAATGTTCCCTGTTTTGTGTGAACACTAAAGCTGAATATTGCTTTACTATCCTGACGTGTCAGAGCAAAATCGCTGATACCTACAATTTCAGGATGCCGGATTAACTGTTCCTCGATTTGTCGCTTAACTTCACTGTTGATAACGCCAAGCGGAATATCCTTTCTGCCAATAAACTGAGCAATATTTAGACCGAGATCTAAATCCTTATATACTTGATACTTTCCCCGCTCAGTTATCAAAACCATTGTTATCCATTGCTTAATCGCTTGTTCATAAGTCGCTAATACTGGCTTTCCATCCTTAAGTACAAACTCACGCTTATCATAGTCAAATAAAAAAACCTTTCCCATTGACGCTTCTGGAAGGTTCTCGTTTTCATCTTCATATTTAATTGTTGGAAACAGATTATTCACCTACCTTATCTATAACAAAATAAACTTGCTTATTGGCAGTAGGAACCATAATGACTTGATCACCAGACGAAAGCGTAATTGGCACAGGTGTATGATGCAGATCGTCTAAATGGTAGTGCATCCGATAAAGGTAATTCCCAATTATCAATTGATCATCATCTAATATGATCTCATCACCAAGCGATACAGATAGATTAGGGAACCCACTAATGACTTCTCCAATAATCGCACCCACTGGAGGAGGATTATTTCGTTCTTTGAATAATTTTGTTAATCGCATGTCCCAATCTTCCACTATACTGCCCCCAATTCCACGGACACTTTATGAATATCATTATTAACAGTATGACTAGCTGACTTGATCAGATATTTACCGACAATCCCTGTTATAGGTTCATTCATCTCAAGGATTCGCCCTGCTCTAATATCATCATCTCCTAACATCTCACATGATACAGTCTCATTTACTCTATTGAGTTCCTTAAGTGTATTAGCCGCGATATTCCTTGCTTGTGCTGCATTCTTACTATCAAGTGTGACCACTTCCGTTAATAGTCCATAATGAGAAATGCTCTTTGTGTCATCCTTCTGAGCATATACCTTTGTTGATTTATCATCACTAGTAACCACTATAACCTTATTCTTCATATCCTCTATACTTCTTTCCTTGCTTGGATTACTGATTGTAGCCGTGACGGGGATGGGATTCGTATTAGAGGGTAATCTGATTTTTGGATTAATGATTAAGTCAGTCATCTTGCTAATAGTTAAGATATCCTTTTTCATTTCCATGCGATATTTTATGCCTGTTTCCTGCTCTACTTGTGTAAGGATATCGAGGATAATATCACTAACGGTTATGTCCTTATATATCTTTCTAATCAATGTTGGCATGGATGCTATCTTATGCTTTATGATAAATTTATCAAGCAGTTTTTCAATCGCTTTATTGGCAGACAGTTTCTTAAATTGAATAATTGTCTCATTCTTATTGAGATACCAAGCACGATCAAAACATGTATACGACTTACCGAAACGACCAGCTTCACCTTCCTTAACGATTATGAAGTAGTTCAAAACTTTACCTTCGTTAAACATGACTATCTGGTCACCAATGTTAAGTATATCGAACTTATTAAAATACAAAGTATCATTATAGGCATATTGAAAACTCATCTCCACACCTAAGGCTTCTACATTGCTAGACCATGCGAGATTCCCAATCAATTGTGTGATATTTTGTCTCTTGCCATCTTTCGTCAGAATTAACTCATGTCCCATTATTTCACCTTCACGAATCTAAATTCTTTGATTTCTAAGGAATACGGTATGTCACCCGAACGATCTAATCCATAAGTAAAATTTTCAATTGTACATGCCATATTAAGCCATTCTTTACTATCATTTATCGTAATAATAAGTCGTAATGGTACTCTCTTTGCTCTCCACTTATTAAAGAAGTCAACGTATTCGTTTCCCATTCGCTTATCCTTGGCAAAAGAATACTCCCTCATTGGAAAGAATGAATCTATTGTCATCGTCCGTAATCCCTTGAGTCCAATTAGATTGAGTGTTCCTTGTCCAATAGTTTCGAACTCTTCATTACCCCAAGGGGTAGCAACACCATCAATAGAGGAAGGGATAATAGGCAATCTCCTAACTTCCTCGAAATTATTTGCTGAAAATGTAATATCCATTATGTTCCCCTCCTCTATGCGTTACTCAAGTTGAGCTGTATTCTGTCTGCAATATAACTACCTACTTGTTTAGCAAAATCATCGTTTCCGTAGACATTACCTTGAATGGTGAGATAAACGTTTATTCCATTATTTTTACCTAGATTATCAATCATTCTAGCAGATTTATCAGCAGGGATAACTCTACTACCATTAGGCAAATCCACAATCTCGCCTGAGCCACGTTCATTAATTCGGGCAAGTCCACCTTTAAAGTAATCTGTACCAGTAGAAAAGTTTGGAATTTTAGAAATGCTAACTCCAATGGTACTGCCTCCCCCTGCCCAGTCGGGTACCCAATCAGGAACGTCAAATGAGATGTTATTAATATGATCAATTAGATTATTAATCATATCGATAACTGCATTAATTGGCTTTTTTATAAATCCCACAACGGAATCAAACGTATTACGGATAATATCTCCCATACCATTGAATGCGCCAACAGTGGCATCCTTGATGTTTATCCATATATCAGAGATCCATTTCCACAATCCTTTTGCTTTTTCTACAACGGTATCCCAGTTTTGATAAAGGGCTACTCCTGCCATTACTAAAAGACCTATTGCTGTTGCAATCCATCCGATAGGTGACATATTCATCACTGCATTTAATATACCTTGAGTAATTGCAAGCGTCTTGGTTATACCATTCCATATTCTCGTTGCTGTTGTTACGGCAATCGTAGCCACCTTATAGGCTGTAATTGCTCCGACTATTCCATATATAATAGGCTCAAAGGTAGTCCAATTCTTTTTTATATAGTCATATAATCCTGTTGCAATATCGACCACTTCAGCAATCCCATCAACTAATGCAGGAATTCCCTCGTCTTTAATCCATGTAATAAATGGCACACCACCATTGAAGGCATCAATAAGATAATCCTTTAGAGCAATTGCTTTATCTCCTAAATCGGAAAGTACACCCTTAACACTATCAATTGTTGGTTGATTCTCTGCTATTTTCTGTTTTATCTTCTCAAACGCGCTTGTTCCCCATTGCCTAACAGATGAGAAGATATTTAGTGCCACGTTACCCATTGACTTGAGATATGGCAAAGCAAAGTTTATCCCTTTTTTAATACCATCAAATGTAGACATGACAATTTTCTGAATACGTGGTAGGTATCGGACAAAGAATCCAGCAAAGTCAGCCTTCAATTTAATTACGACTCTACCGATCTCTTCTTTCATACCACCTAGTACGTCTCCTGCTTGCTTAATCTTACCCTCATCAGTTTGGGCTAATGCTGCATTGACCCCACCAACATTCATCTTCAACACTTCTGCAAGAGTAGCTGCTTTCTCTGATTCTGTGCCAAACTTCAGTACCTTTTCCTGCGCCTTGGTAAAGTTGATACCTAATTTGCTTAAAGCTCCGACCTGACCGTTCATAACCTTCCCAAAAAGATTACCCACCCCAACTCCATCTTGTGTTGTAGCATTAATTCCCTTTGATTGTGCTAGTAGGTCATTCATAGCTGGCATTAATTTCTTAATCGTGGATGCCTGTAATTGGAATGTTGCTATTTGCTGCGCTCCTGCAATCTGGACATCCCCACCAATTACACCCAGTTCCTCTTGTGCACTCGCATAATCCAAAATGGATCTAACCTGAGCATCAGTAACACCCTTGGTATTTTTCATGATTGCTTGGAGTTTGGTTTCTTGCTCAATCATTACCTTTGCTTCAGCAACACTATCATTTAGAAAACTGCTAACTTGTTGGAATCCAGCATAGGCAACAACTAATCCTGCTACTGATTTTGCGACATTTCCGAATCCTGTAGCTGCTGTTGATCCAAATGACCTTACCTGATTATTCGTTTGCTGAACACTTCTACGTAAATTTTCCGTGTTTCCTGCTGCTCGTCTAATACCTTCACTAAATCTATCGCGTAAATTTAGGATCGTATTTATTGCTCTCGATGACAACTTATCACCACCTTAAATAAAAAAAGAGAAGGGATTTTATTTCCCCTCTCCACTTCCGAATATTGAATTATATTTCTCTGCTTCCTGTTTGAAGTAAATGTTCATCGCCTCATAATAGAATAATTTTTCCATATAGGTTAAGTTTTCTAAATCTGATTTACTCTGACCCCGCACAAGATAGAAAGCCATCATTTGTGACTCTCCATCTTGTGCTATTAGTTTTTTACCTTAGTCCCCATATCATTGAATCCGCTAATCTCCAAAATCTGAGAGCCAATTTCCATACGTTCAGACAGAGTAAGCATCTTAGCAACGATGTCAGTTGGTACAATGACTTCATATTCCTTATGTAGTTCATTGCTACGGAACAATTGAATGGAATTATAAATCAATCTATCATAAGCCTTAACGATATTTGTCATGCTTTCATCTTTTCCGATTTGATCGATTGCATAAAGGATATCTGATTCTTCTGGAGGAGTAATGGTCAATGTGCCATCCAGACTCTTTACATAGACATCTTTTGCTTTAGGCTTAGCTTGTTCCTTTTGCAATTTCCTAGCAATCAGATCATTCAAAACTAGTTTCGTATTCTTTGACATATATATTCCCCCCTATTAGTTGATTTGCTCGATCAGTTCATAGTTGCTGAATGTGAACGGCAGTTCCTCTTCCGCTACTGCTCTATTCTCAAATTTAAGCAAATTGAATTCTGAGAATACTACATCCTCAATAGATACGCGCTCTGCACCTAATGATTGAGGATCAGCAAGTTTCCCAATAATCTTAATTTCAGGCAAAACGCCAGTCTTAATCGCTTCAGCAAGGATTTTTGCACCACGGCTACGAGTCTTATTAAGCGTAATAGTACCCTCACCTGACCATCCCATATATTTTTGGTATAGAGCATAATCACCTGCAAATGTAACCTCTTCATATTGAACAGAAATTTTAGCCTCGAATGACTTTAATTCTGCCCACTCTTCCCCGTTAACCCAAATCATACCGTTAGTTCCGCTAATAACTTGGTTCCCTTTATTTTTAGCCATTTAAATTTGCTCCTTCATAATTAAAATAGTGAGATATTAAACTTGATATCTTCGATAGCATCAAGAATCTTGATATTCGCCGATAGGAAAACATCGTTACGATATGTATTCTTCTTAACAGTTGCATCATCCCATGTCTCTGCTTCTGTTTTCCCGATGCTCAACCATGCTTCACGCTGAGCTTCGACATCTACAAATGCAATATTGGTATACTCAGGATCAAGGATATCTTCATTAGCCAATTGACGGAAATATGAATTAATAGCAGAGATAAAGAGAACCTGATTATCATATTTGTTCTTGTATTTCGATAGATAATCAGCCTTGAACGTACTATAAATATCAGCACGAATCAGATCCATTGTCTCAACAACAATAATCTTCTTCCACTCTTCAGATTTACCTGTGCCAACAGTTACTAATGAGTTAACTGCACGACCAACACGAACAACTTCTTCGTCATTGATTAACACTAGCTTTCCTGCATTGATAATCTCATCTACAGATGTAGCCCCCACTGGCATTGTTACTGAAGCCAACTCTGGTAACACCTTATATGTTCCACTTTGAGTCATAGTTAATCCAGCAAAAAGACCTAATAGACGAGCAATATACTTATCACCTGTAGCTGTTGTACCATCTTTATAAGTAACCGATGGATTCACAAGGGTAACTACATGTTCACTATCAGGCGATGTCGCATTAAATACGATAGCCTTGATTGTTTTCTTTAATGCTTCCTGTGAATTAACATAGGTAGCTAGTGCTGTCTGTTCAGCAGTTGTTCCCTCTGCAAGCCCAATCCAATCCACCTTTTTCATTCCTAGTGCTTCAATTGCATCAGCAACAACCTTTGTGCTAGCCGTGTCTACTCGAACAACGACAACCTTACTCGGTGTTCCGTTGAATGTTTCATTAATATATTGCAAATTGTCTGCTGTGAAAGCAGTCTGATCAATCTCAAGCGCATTCTTATACTCTACGATATTGAATGTATCATCTGTATCGTCCTTGATAATGAGTCCAACGATTCCACGAGACGAACGGGTTACTGCGCTTGCTGCTAGACTTGAGAAAGTGATTTCGATTTTTGGTAATCCTATAGCCATTTATATTTGCTCCTTATATGTTCATAATTAAATTCTCAATATCTTCTCCAGTTTCTGTATCATCAATTTCGATATAGCTGATATCAAAAGCAAATTGAAGAACGCCATCTACCTTATCGCTTGTTAATTCATCTGGATAGACAATAAACCCATCCTTGATCTCAAGCGTATAGGTAAAGGCGTTCTCTAATTTCTCTTGAACATCTAATATTTCGAATTTGTATCGATCCTTACTTGTTGGGAAGAAGTAGATTATTACTCGTATTTTTCGTTCAACGCCATGTGAACCAAATGGTGATTTAGTAGCATTGTCGAAATCTACGTATAATGATGGTCTTGCGAATCCTTCCTTAATATCCTTAGTGTTAACTGGGATACTGGGAAGCACTTCTTCGAGTTTCACATTAATTGCTGTTGCGACTTCCTTCAATGTGACCAATATCGTCACCTCAATCCTTTGTCTAACATCTCATCAATAAACTGCTCACAATCAGCAATAAACTCATTGTTAAATTCCTGTGCTGCATCTGCAAATACATGTTCACCCTGCTTGAATCCATGCTCTGTGCCGTCTTTACCAACAATTTTATGACCATATTCAATCAGATGAGATTTGGGATCTCCACTATATACCCGAACACTATCAGCACCATCAAATTTATACACTTTTCCACGCTTGATACTCTTCTGATAGTTACCAGTATCCTTTTTAACCTTTTGTTTTACCTTGGCTCTTGTCTTAGTCTTCAGTTTGTTCCCCTCTTTTTGAAGGAACTTCTTCGTTTCCTTTGGGAATTGATTATTGGCAAGGTTAAGCAATCGCCTATTGAATGCATCTATTTCACGCATATCGAACCCATCATCACTCATCCAATTGCCTCCTCACAAAAGATCTCTAGCTTCTCGTTGCCAAAATAAGAATTTAAGATGAATCGGATATCAAATCGATGGTCACGATGATCGCGATACATGAACCACATATCATTTGTGATATCCTTACCTGAGTTATAGCGAACGATGATTTTATGAGTCACATTTGTCATCCAAGTTTCAACACCTTGACGCTTACTCATTGAGCCTGTCTGAGGTATGACCTCTGCCCACAATGTTCTTATCTCTTCTGGTTCAATATCATTCTCTAACAGTTCATTCTTAAACTTGACGTTGCCCCATAAAACTATTTTGTGTCTTAATTTTCCCGCTTCCATTATTCATCGATCTCCCATTCAATCTGGAATAAGAGTGACTGGAGACTATATTCAAGCGTTTTTGTTGATGTAGATACAACAGGATTACGCTGTTCATATTGATGCGAACAATAAAGGAACGCTGCTAATCTATGTTTAGGATTATCTTCATTTAACGTCTTACCAGTCCCTTTTTCTATGTAATCCTTTGCTATCAATAAAAGAGAGGAGAGGAACAAATCCTCATCCTCATAGTCAATACGTAAATATTGCTTCAATTCATCTAGCATTATTAATCAATCCCCTTCGATTGATCTAGGCAAGTGTTACTTCACCATAAACATAAATCTTATCGGACTTATCAACTTGAACAACATCAACATACTCGATCACTCGAGCAACGGTTATATTACTGGTAAATCCTGCATGTTCAGATGTTGCGAAAGAATATACGCCATTGTCAACGAACTTCACAGCTTCAGAAAGATTACCGTAAATAACTGGCGATTTCTTCGTAGTTGTTCCAGTCGTAGGAAGAAGAGCATTAGAGAATACATGAACTGGATAACCCATAAACAAACGCTGTGTAGGTTGAGCAGGATTTGGCTGAAGTACAGGACGACCAGAATCATCTAAAGCACTGTCAAACACATCAAAACCATCCTGATTTGTGACAATTACTGTTCCATACTTTACTGCCTCATCAAGCGTTACATTGATCGACTTTTTAAGCGCCTTCCAATCAGCCAAAGCAACAGCAGTCTTGCCATTCTTAAGAGCCGCAATTGCTAATTTGTTCTCAGTAATAACAGCTTTCTTAGCGAATACTTCTGCGATATGAGCAATCAAATCATTATCTGTCATTTGAAGCAGAGTATTGGATAATTTAATAATTGCGCCTTTTTGCTTCAACTTAAACGAAACATTAGCAAATTTAATATCCGTAGGTTCTGCACCGTCAGTACCGTCCTCAAAATCCACAAGTTCAGAAAGTGTTTCAAAATCCTCCACTGGGAATGAACCGCTTAGAGCAGTAGTAGGAAAATATCCTAATACGTCTCGGAAGGATTTATATTGACGAATCTTTTCTACGATTAGTGTTTTGACATCCACCGGAAGGATGAAGCCTTCGCCATTTGTACCGTTGCCAGTCGATGGAACAAGTAGAGCATTTTCTGCTTCCGTTAGACCACGACCCATTCCCTTTTTAATCATTGCACGTACTGTATTTGCTGATTGTTTCGTTTTATTTTCCACTTCGATAGTCTCCTTGTGGTTGTCGATTTTATTTTGCGCTTGCTCAAGTGCTTCAGCGTCTAACTGCTCCTGAATTGTGATAGCGTCCTTTAGACTTTTGATCTCTTCCATTTTTGCTTTAGCATCAACAACCTTGTTTTCATTGAGCAAAGATTGCGCTTCAGCCTTTGCAGTTTCAAGATAGTTCTTTAATTCATCGATTCGTTTCATTTATAAGCCTCCATTTTTTGTTTAAAATAAAAAAAGCCGCTATATCCTACAGCAACTCAAGTGTCAATTTTAATATTTCAATCTCATTATTATCATCAATCTTTTTCTCAGGTTCAGGTTCATTGCGTCTTAATTGTTCAGGAACGTTTCGATAAGATTTAAAGTTATCACTAATACATGCTGCTACATTATTTGCCTCTGCAACTTCGATATTAAAATACTTAGCCGCTTCATTTCCATTTAACCAAGTCTCAGCATTAACCATTTCTCTGATTATCTCGATGTCCACACCTTCACGTAAGTTATCAGCATAAACATTCATAATTCCTTCTTCAATCCTATCTAAATCATCAGCTAACTTTCTAAAATCAGATGCATTTCCCATAGACCATGACCAAGGTGAATGAATCATCATAAATGCATTGCTCGGAACAATAATCTTATCTCCAGCCATAGCAATTACAGACGAAATACTAGCCGCTAATCCATCAACATAGACGGTCTTATAACCTTGATGACGCTTCAAGATATTATAAATGGCTAGGCCAGCGAAAACTGAGCCACCACCGGAATTAATGTAGATGTTCAGACCCTTTCCTTTAACTTGATCTAGCATATTCAATACATCTTGAGGAGCCGTATCAATACCAGTCCACTTTTCCCATTCTGAGCCGACAATATCCCCATAGAAATATATGTCCGCTTGTGTATCTGTACTATTCTTAATGTTTAGGTACTTCAATTCTTATTCACCTCCCTTCGCTGGATACTGCTTACCAACATCAGCAAGAGGAATATAATTTCCATTAGCAATCAACTGATCCCCTTCGGGACGTAGCGGTAAATCTTCCTTCTCTCTCACTTCGTTAGGAGTCATACCCCCATTGTTAATGGCAATCGCATAAGCATCCCAACGCTCTTTAAATGTTGTTCTCATAAGCGCATCAACATTAAACTTAAAGTAGTATCCCTGTTGTTGCTCACGACTAGTAAGCAGTTTATATCCAATCTCTTGCTCATATTGTGTAATAATTGGTTGAAGAGTATCAACCCAAAACGCTGTCTGTTGTGCTTCAACACTTGAAAACGTTGAAGAGGAATAGTCATTTAACATACTCGGCTTAATTCCGAAGGCTGCCGAAATCTGCAATGCTGTATGTTTATTAAGCTCCAGAAATTGACTCTCAACCATTGTTGTCTTAATCTGTTGGAATGAAAAACCAAGTGGGATGGGAAGAATTTTACCCGCATTCTTAACTCCCGTTGCCATCTCAGTAAATTGCTGTTGCATCTTCTCTCGTGCTTTAGGCTCGATATCCCCTGTATACTGGAGCAATCCTCCTGCTGTAAGCCCTGAACGGAAGTAAGTATTTATATATCCCTGTCCAGACTGAGCATTCTCAATATTAGTCTTCAAACAATCAGCAACAGACAATCCAGTAATACCATCTAGACTTGTACTTGTCTTAAAATGCATCACTTGATTATGCGTAAGTTTATATTGTTTACCTGATTTGTCGGTGTAGGTATACCAAACCGCATTATCATTTCCTATCAATCCAGCATCATCAATCCATATCTGTACAGATTGGCTGGGTAAGATATATAACCCTTTAACCTTCCCCTTATTCATGTCGATATAGACAAAAGCATTACCATGATGATTTCGATTCATTTCTACACTCGCCCAAAATGTGAACGCTGTTGTATATGGATTTGGACGAGTCTTAGTAATAGGATAGACATTATGACCATTAGCCTTAATACTGCCTGTCTCAGTCTCCTGATAGAGTTTGAGAGGCAATTTCCCGATACTTTCACTAAGCAATTTAAGGCATGTAAAATATGTAATCTCGCTTAACCTATTCTTATCCACCGCTGCTGGATTGATCCCCAATACCTGAAGGAGATTGTCAGAAACGCTATCTTTTATGTTCTGTTGATGTCTTCTAAATACACCCATTTATTCACCTCCTTCAAGGTAACGTTAAATACCACCCGATACCGAACAATACAACACCTATTGCATATATACCGGCTATCGTATTGATCATAAATGTTGCTGCTATGATTGCTATTAATCCTGAAACAATAAAAAAATCCTCAACATGATTGAGAATTGTCTGTTTGATATTCTGTTTTTTTGCCATTCTATCCCCATCCTAATTGCTTTAGATATTCTTCATCTACGGTTGGTAGCTTATATTCTTCGACTGTAGTATTTGCAACTGCCCTAGTTAATCCCATAAGCATAGCTATAATTCCATCAATCTTATACTTTGACTTAGTTTTATCATATTTCATACCGTTTTTGTCGGTAGCAACAACATTTCCAGCCATCCAAGTTAAAACAGGATTATTTGCTATGATTAATCTATTTTCCATAAGTAGGTTTTCAAAGTCGTTAATGGCAGGAGCCATTGTCTTGCCACCTTGACCCATTGTAACTACAGTAAAATCTTTTTCCATCGCAGAAATAATACCTATTGCTCCCCAACGATCAAAACCAATCTCCTCAATCTGAAACAAACCATTCAACTCTTTTATATAACTATGTAATTGCTCAAAATTAATGAAAGCACCATCTAAAGCTGTCATATATTCTTGTTCAACATGAACATCATATCTAATATTGTCTCGTTCAGTTCGGTCTGATAGCGTATCTTTGGGCGTAAATAGATGCGGATATACGATATACTTATTGCTACTTTGGTCATAAAACACCTGAACAAGAGCTGTAATATCATTGCTTGCTGACATATCCAAACCGCACCAACAAGGCATGTTATATAATTCCTCTAGCTTCACATCAGCTAAACAATTGCGCCACAAGTTCATATTAATTGCTGTCTCGCCATCTAATGAGACATGCTGATTAAGATATAAACGTCTAAACGCTGCTTCCCTTGTTTTGAGTTTCTTAGCCTTCTGCGCCAAGTCCATTAAGTCATCATATTTACGGAAAGTTCCGAGAGCAGGATTTGCTTTGAACCATTGCTCTTCATCGTCTAGTTTACACTTAGGTTCAGCTTCAAATATGGCATAAAAAAAAGACTCATTTTGAGTCCTACCCGCTTCGATATCTTTAGCATAGTTGTATAATTCCATTTCAAGATTGTTCGGATCATTACCAGATGAAGCCGTGGTAAGCGTTATGAGTAATGGTTCATCCCATATTCCCATACCTGTACGGAGTTTATCATATAGATTTCCATTCTTTGATTCATGGATTTCGTCAAGAATACAATACAATCCAGCATAACTATCAGCATTTGAAGCATCTGAACTAATCACCTGTAATTTACTGTTCATATTCTTCTTCTCAATAATCTTACGGCTGTCTTTAATATGTACGAACTTCTTCAGTGTCTTGTTGTTATCGATCATATACTTAATCGTATCGAACAGTTCAGATGCTTGCTTTGTCGTGTTCGCTGTGACCAGGATTGCCGAACCGAATTCATTTTTACAATAGTACAGATACGTAATGATACAAGAGATGATGAAGCCTTTCCCATTTTTTCGTGGAATGTTTATATGAGCCTCACGATATCTCCTGAATTTATCAATTCGTCGCTTTACACAGATAATTGATGTACAGATGTCAAATTGAAACTTGAGAAGATTGATTTTCTGTCCCTTTTTACCTTTATCAAGTTCTAGTTTACTAATGAAAGTATGAAATTTTCTCGCTTCAATATCATCATAGTAATACTTTTCATCATTATATTTGACCTTAAGTTGCTCAATCCATTGTTCAATATTGCCGCTAGTTTGAATTGCTATTTGTAGTTTTGCAAAGTCATTCAAGTAATCACCTTATTTCTGGATCATATCCTCCATTTCACTGTCAGAATCGTCATCATCTTTAATGATTAACTCCTTAAGCTTTGATCTTTCGCGTGGAGTTAGAGCGAACTCTTTTATAAAAGAAAGCATATTCTTCATGGCATTGTTAGCAATGGATATCTCAGGGATCTGTTGCCTATAACCAGTCTCAGTGGTAAAACATAAATCACCATTCTTCTTGATTGCTTTTTCAGCTTCAATCCAATGCTGAAAACTGGCACAAAGAGCTGCTAAGGCAATATCATCACCTAATTTCCATTTGCCATCTTCAATAAGCATTTTAGATATTTCCTCAAACTTCTTCTTTGCCTCAGCTTTTAAGAATGTTGGCACCTTAATTTCTGTTTCCATGTTCCCCCTCCCCTCTTATTTTTGTCGAGATATAAACCACCCCACTTGAAAATTTCATGTTGAGGTGCAAACAACACTGGGGATGCGGTAATAAGACTTCTTCGTCTTAACTTCCACATGCCCCCTATCAGATTCAACATAATATTACATGGTTCTATGATATGAGTATATTTTTAGTCGAAATGCATATATTGATAGTATGGACAACAATTAGTTGTCTAAAAAAAGGGAGGTCATCTAGATGACAAAAGTGATTGGAGTACCTATCGGCAACTTCATGTTAGTATTGGTAAACGAAGTAGTTACCATAAGTGAAAGAAGAAGCACAGATACTATCCAGAGTCTGCAGCAGTTGTTTATGCAACCTGTGTTCTTAGTCAGTGTTCCTAGGTATGGAGCACCTAGACTTAGAGGAATGAACGCCGCTATCTTAAATCAACTCTCACGTTTAAATGTAAGCAGAGTCGCTTGGAGAGAATACTCATTCTTCTGATTAAATGGTAAACAAGGGAGTAACTTTGCGGTTATTCCCTTTCTCTAAATAAAGCAATTTAGCTTTCAATTAATGAGTCCATATTTCTTCTTATCCTCAGCAGTCTTTTTATTATGATGTTCGTGACATAAACTTCTTAAATTATCTAAAATCAACCTCGATTCAGGAAACCACTCAATTGACTTAATATGATCAACAACATCTGCCTTAATCAATCGCTTATCATCCAAACAATCACAACATAAATAATGATCTCTAATCAACGCTTGTCCTCTGATTGTTCCCCACTCAGCACTATGATAAAATGCTGAAGCTTCCTTGTTTCTCTTATGTTCATCATAGAATCTATTCCGTTCAGTCTTATCCATCTGCTCCTGCTGCTTATGCTTATTACAATACCGCTGACCAATATTGACCAATTGATTACAAGCAGACTTGTTACATATCTTCTTTATTGCCATCCAATATCAACTCCTACTAGTTAAACGTTTGCTCGATAATTGCAATCTAATAGTCTTGACCAATTTTTAATTCTGGACTCCGCATCTCTTCTACTATAAGAAGAATCAATTTTAGATGAATGCTCTCCTTTAGCAAAGTAGATAATATACTCACCCAGACTTATATCTAGTATCAACTCGTAATCCATTTTAATCCTCTCCCTATTCTCTCAACAGATACTCTCCAACTTCCCATCATTCAGCACATATCCCTATCTTCACAAATAAAAAAGCACCCCGAAGGATGCCTGAAATTGCATTTAGTCTTTAATTCCGCTGTCTTTACGCTCAACATGTCTCTCAACTTTATATATATTAGAACGTCCAGCACCAACACCATATGCAGAGGACTTCCGCTTTTTATAGCCCAACGTTTTACCTTCTACAAATACTTCATCCTTAGGAATCCTCTTCGATCTAATTGCATCAATTGATCCAGGATTCTTCCAAAGTGGCATCAATCTATGTGGAATTAAGCGATCATTTTTCACTTCGCTCCATCGATCTTCGTAACAAATTTCACCTAATTGTTCTAGAGCTGGTTCTTTAATTCCTTTTATATCAAGCACTTTCTTAAGTGCATTGTGGAAATCATGTAAATCTTGTGCGTGTGGTCGAAAGATCATCACACTACTAAGTAAAGTCCTTAATTCGATGAGATTATTTCTCTCTGAAATAAAATTATTAAGTATCAAAGAACCTGATGCTGCATCGACACTGCCCTTAACCACTCCAAATCGAATTATACACCTTGACCCAACTCTTAGACTTCTTTCAGTTAAAGGGTTATGAATCACAAAGTTAGCAGATAAATGTGGTGTATTACAAAGTTCGCAATTATCACTAAAACCTTCACTCGTTGAGTCAATTACATCACTTAAAGACCACTCTTGCCTTGCTTCATCAAACACCTGTGAAAGACTGTTTGTGAGGACACTGCGAGTAACAAATGGACTTGGTTCAGACAGGATAATATTTGAATCAATTCTAATCTTTCTTGTCCGAATTTTCTTCTGCTTACTTATGACTGTTGGCAATGGGCAAAACCTCCTAGGGAACATTTGCTCCTGTATTGGATTCCGTTACCAATATATCACAGCATTTGTCATTCATCAACATATATTGTCCTCTTTTATCGTGCTACACAATATTTTGTGTTATTTTGTATAATTCTGTCTAAAGTTTATTCTTATTATCATCGAATACTACTGCATAAAGTTCAAAAGAAATGACTTCTAGCCGAATGCAAAAAAAATCAATATATTGTGCAACTTTCTCATTGACATACACAACATATTGATATAAATTGGATATCGTAACCAGATGTCACACACGAAAAGGGGTGATCACACATGGCTAAATCAAGTACACGAAAAGTAACATCTCCATACATCGCAACTAAGGCTTCTAACGCATTAAGTAGTAATCGGACTAGCGCTTTAACCAAATCTCTAGCTGGCTCTGCACTCTCACAAGCGCGCGCAAATCGTAAGAAATAATCATCAAAAAGGAAGGTGAAGTATACCATGGCTAGCAAAATTCGCATTAATATCAAGTCGTCCATGTCTAAATCACAGATCAAAAATGAAGTTAACAGAGGCATGAAAAAACTGGAACAGCAATTAGTTAACGATCTGAAGCGCAAACTTCAGTAGTCGCGTTCTAAAACTTCATAACCTCCTATTCTCCTCCAAACGCCAGATAGTGTTTGGAGAATTTTTCTTGGACTACTCTCCTTTAAAATTGACACAACAAAAAATCCACTCCACGAGGGGAAGTGAATGTTTATCTTGAAAAGGATTTTACGCTATACTAAATTTACCAATTCAATTAGTTAGGAAGCGATAATAATGATAGATTTTGAAAATGCAACAAATGAATTACTTTACGAAGTGACTAAGCAAAATAATCTCCATACTCTTAGTAACTTAAAATGGATACATGGACTACAGAAAATCGGAAACGTCAAACTGACTTATGAACCAAGTGTGTTAATTTATTTTACTGTAGATGATATGAACGTGAGTATTAATTATGTAGCATGTACATCAAACGCTAATCGAAGATACTTTGAATTGAAAAGAACAGATAATCCTCTGATTAAGCAATCAACTCATTTTGCCTTTGCTCATACCGAACCTCATAAATTATATTTAATTCGACAAGAAGTGAAGAATTTTAAAGCGTACTTAGAAATGGATAAAAAAGGGATTGTTCCTATATTTAAATAAATTAGAGGGGTTTTTCTCCTCTTTTTCTTTTAAACACAACAAAAAAGCCACCTCGATTTGAGATGACTTGTCAGTCTACTATTTTTAAACTGTTTTAGTTATCAACCTATTAATATGACATAAATCATCAGAATTAATGGTCTCCGTAATAAACTGAGGATGGTCTGTTTTTGTTTTGACATCTACAAACAATTCGGGACAAATGTCGCTTCTGTTAGTAGTCAATAATCTAGTATCCATCCGAACATTATTGATAATAAAGGACTTGTCACAATCAATTGTGGTTTTAAGATTGAAAGGGTTTCTTAAAATATCAGAATTTTCTATTATGGTATTGATAGGTGCCATGGTACTAATTAAATGTGTTGGCTTAAATTTCTGACATTTGATAAATTCTTTGTTTGAGCCTTCTTCAATACAAATGTACATATGTGTATCAAGCGCTAACTGAGAGCTAATATTTGGGAAAGGAAGGAGCATTCTAACAACCTGCTTTTTGTTAATCAACTAGAATGACACCATCCTCTGATATGGAAATATACACTGGATTGAGCAACTCTTGTTGACTTGCGATCATCATAAGCGTCTCCCTTTGATCCTCAGTAATCTTCAACATATCTTCCTTGCTAATTATGAAACTTTTCCCAAACACTTTTATCACTTCCACCGAATCGATGTATTCAATGGAATACATCTCTTTAAATGTAATCATTAAGTTTTTATCTTCTTGATTAAAGTCTTCTTTATGGAGGCGAACTTGTCTTTCATTTTCCCTAATTTTGTATTCTTTCGCTTTCCAAATGTTGAATTCATGAGTTAGAAGAGATAGTTCATCCTCACTCATAATTTCAACAAGAAACCCAGCCAGTTTAGCAAAATCATCGTTTATGATATCTGGAGTAGTATTGTATAATTTTTCGACATTATTATTGAATTCGCTTCTTTCGTATGTGTAATCTCCATAAACATCGCTAAAAACAGGTCCTTTTTTATACCCTTTTAATGAAGAAAATTGTCCATTTCCATCTTCTGTTTCTGCTAATGATTCGTAAAAGAAAAGAAATTTTTGTAATTTTAAATCTGACCCGAAATCATTTGGTTGATTTTTTTTCAACCATCCACAATAGACCTGTTTATGATGGCTAGAATTCAACAAATCATTTCCACCTCCTTAAAACATAAACAATGCCATACGAACATTGTGCGAACAATTGTTCTCTTGACATACCTATATTATGCCACAACTCTGTACATATGTATACGTTCATAGCGTAGATTCTAAACAAAATTTTACCAAACGGCAATAATTAAATTAGTTCTGTTTACATATCATCTAGACCACGACAAGATAGGACAAGAGGACTAGGGAACGTTTGTTTGATTGTTGGATGATGTAAAGCAATGACAAATTTCGGAACCAAATATGTAAATTTTTCGTAGATAATATCAAAATAACGAAAAGGTGTGATTGGGATGGAATCCGTACTTAATATAGGTATCGCTACTTTTGTGATCAGCGTACTTATAATTATCTTAAAAGCCATTGGACTAATGAATTCATCAAGACTAGAAAGACTTCTTCTTACAGATTACAAAAGACTTCTCGCTTATATTTCAGAATACTTAATTATCGTATTTGTCATGTGCATTGGCGTTACATCTGCAATAGTTAGCTTCTCTGGAATAAAGCAACCAGAAGTAGTAGTTGCATTGTTCTTATCTATTTTTCTCTTCGCAAATCTTCTAAGTATTTTAATCTATAATACGAGACACTGGATTATTAAAGAGACTACCGTTTACTATGTCGAAGATAATGATCAAAACAAACTCTATATTCACAAAGCCGTTTCCGAAAGTGAAATATTACTCAGTAGATCTCCAATATTTAATCGTATGATATTGGACAATATATTGATTCGTCCAAGAATTATTTTGCATGACAAAACTATAAAATCAGAAAAAGTTCCTCGACGACCTTAGAAATCACACGAATAAAGAGCCGACCACAAAGGTAATTACAGAATGCTAAAATAGTTAAAAGGAGTTGACCATTATGTCACTGTTAGTGAACAGTAAAGTCAAACTTGTCCTTAGCACACTCTTAACAATGATTGGCTGCTTTCTGATGCTTACTTCAACCGAAAGTGAACCTTTGTACATGATAATCTTCTATCTCATTTTCATCATCTTAGGCTCGTCTGGTTTGACACATTTATTTTTGTCACAAAAATATAAGAATAAGCCCACCCGTTAAGGTGAGCGTAATGTACAAAGACCGTCCTCAGACAGTCTTATCGGAGGAATACCGAGAGTTAATGAAACTCTCGAATTCGTATCTGCCTTATTTTTTAATGTCCCGAGTAACAGACTCACGCTGAGACGGTGGGCAACCTTTTAATGGCTCCCCAAAGATCAGACGATGGCAGGACAAATATAAAAAATTTTTAACTATATACAATAATAACTTAATTGTCAAACGAAAAAAAAGTGGAGAACAGAACTCGCTTTTTGATCCATCTCTCTCTGTTCTCCCTAATAGGGTTTTTCGTATTATTCAAAAAACCCTTTAAATTCGTACCTTTTAGATACATTTTGTCACATTATCGATACAACTCAACCGGACATCTCTATCCTTCTTTTCGCTCTCTTTCTCTCAGTATCTAGCTTCTTATCATTCAACGTCTGACAGCCATTACACCTACATTGACGCTGCTTCTCGATCATAAAATCTTCCTTGCAATCAGCACATATGCCTATGCCCTTATTACTCTTAATATGTCTAACCACCTGTTTACCGTAACATTCCCATAGAATGATCTTGCTCTTTTTCTCTTTGTATAAATAAGGAATTAGAACATCGACTATATGCCCAGTGTCTTTACACACTTCGGACATTCCCCTCTTTATTTCCTTATTAATTAACTTGAGATTCGTACCTTTACGGCTTGTCTGCTTGAGCTTTTCCTTCAGGCACAACTTATATTGTTCAATAATCTTCTGTTCTAATGCTTTATCTTTTTTACGTCTGATATTGCTCATAAGAATATTAATATCTAACGTCCCTACAACTTCATTAAACCGAATATTTTTATCTGGAATGATTGCCATTAAGCGATTAACAGTACTATTATTTATCGGCTCAACTTCACTTGCCTTTTTATCTTTGGCGTATTTAAAAAAGTGTGGGAGCTTACCGCCTATAGCCTTTTTAATCCTATCGTTTATATGTTTAGGACGTGTCGGCATAAATAGTGTTTTCGCTTGATCTATTTGAAAATTATTCTCCATGCATAAAATTTTTATTAACTCTAAATCAGGATTTTCACTATTCCAGACTTTAGATATGGCATTCGAGTATTTCCCTATATTCCCTTTGAACGCCATCAACAATCCATCATAGATGCTATCATTACTTATAATCTTAGCCTCAGAAGTAGCCATTTTATAATAAAGAGGTACGATATCATCATTCTTCATATTTCGTTCTGCAAGTCCAATGATCTTCTCGTCTGCGACTACTAAACTATCATCTCCGTCACAATCGAACATTAGAAGTTTACTAATCAGGTCGTGGCTGCTAGTATACAATCCATCAGTTACAAACCATTTGCTTCTATTCTCATCGACCATATTATTTCTGATTCCATGCTCTCTGTAGAGATGAGGCGAACGTAGACAAAGCAATCTATCATTATTTGGATACAGATTACAGAACACTTCACCATCAGACAATAATCCCTTTGGCTTATCGATCTTCATAAATAACTTTTCCATAAAGGCGTAAACGTCCGGAATTATGAATGTATATTTTGCATCGATTTCCACTTTCCCATATCTCGCCTGTTTGATCATAGACAATCTTGCATCCTTAATATTGCCTTTAGAATAATCATCTGCTACTAACTCTGGCACTAATTCTAATGCTTGCTGTATAGGTGATTGACTTCCTTCACCAACACCAAGTATCTTCAGCATTGTATCAAGATCCGAACCTGCTAAGTTAATATCTTCTATTGTCTTAGACGCGATATGTAGCAGCTCTTCATCTGTAATATCGGTTAATGATCCTAGTGTCTGGTATCCTAATTTCGCATTACCTCTATCTTCATCTTCACTGCATATGCCTGCAGAACAACCATACGCCTTGAAATTATCCTTATAATCCTTCCATGAATCGTAATATTTCCACATCTTAAACTGTGATTTAGTGAAGATAATTCGGATGTCATCCTTTATGATATTCCAGGGTTCGTTCCAGATATCTATAACCTTTGGAGATGCATCCTTATGACTCTTCAAAAATTCATCAAAAGGGGCAACTGCCATTAATCCTTTAAACCACGGCATACGAAATTGGAAATTAATTGCATTCTCACTTGGAAGAATCATCCCACAACCATCAGTATGAGAAATGGGTACATCCATAAACTTTCTAGTTATGTCATATGTCTCATGATCAATAAAATCTACTTCACCGTTTACCATAGTCTCAAAATCATCAACAACGATTGCTTTATCAATATCAAAATCATCCCACGGCTTACTAGATGATTGAGATAGTGCGAGATAGGCTAAAAACTTGTTCATGTTTACGCCCTTATGTTCAGACTCATTAATTCGATCTACAGACAACCCACACATTAAAGCATCCCTATATTTATTAAATACTTTCTCTTTGATCATAACCGCTTTTGACGTGCGAATTTGACCAGCACTAGCTGTAAAGAATATGTACTTCTCATCACAATACATGAAACCTTGCTTGATCATTGACTCTAACACTTCGGTATAACTGCTCTCAAATATCATAATATCCATCGTTAATTTATCTAACTCAATCCCCAATGTACGACTTAAAATTGATGGAAACATTGAGATGATATTATGTTTCAGGGGTTTTCTTGTCCCTGTAAGAAGACCATTGTGATCTCTAACCTCAACTGTCAGAAATTCTTCTCTCAAACTCCGAATTCCCTTATGACTAGATATCTCTTCCTTTAATGCTGCCTTTGCTTCATCAATTTGCTGATCAATGAATACTGCATCGGACACAATACTATCTTCATTATTTTCATCAGATTTCTCAAATTGCTTTTTGGCGCCGCGAGATTCTTCTCTTAATTTGTTCAGTACATATTCTTTATCATTCTCATCATTCGAGAAGAAAGCTGAAGCTGGTAATGAGTATAAATGGAATTGTTCAGATTGATTAGATTTATTGTTGGTCATGTAATGCCTCCTATTGGATTATGAAAATGCTGCTTCAAGGACACGACCATTGGTCGCCTCCTCAATCAAATGGATCTGAGTAATCTTCCTTGACGATATCTGACTTCAACTGTTCTGAAGATGCTATACGAATATATTTATCAACCATCAAATTATAGAAAAGTGCATAATCATATTCGTGACTGGCTTTCATTTTTGCAGATTTTTTAGTGTCTACCATTCCAACTGGAGTGATTCCGCCCCATGCCATAGCCTCGTTGAGTATTTCTTGCCTTGCTTTTTCTTGTCTCTTTCTAGCATTCTCAACAATGCTCACGCAGAACTTATTGTTTAACCTGTGAGAAATTTCTTGAAATCCTTCAAGACTATAGATATTCACGTTATCATTAAAATTCTTACCCATGACTTGGCAAACTTCATATTTATCAAACTTACGCAAAACATTAATGTCAAATAAACGTTCGTCTAACTCTTCTTTATACTCGATGTATCTCCCAAAATTGATACATGTTTGCAAGTTCTTACAGTTCATCTCTTGTAACAATTCAAATTCTATCATCGAGATCTGTTCAATCTGCTCGTCTGTAGCTTCAGTACATTCACCGTCATTATCGAATATGAATGTACGCTTGCAGACCGTTATTAATCCTTTTTTTTCCAACCTCTTATAACTTGCCTTAATTTGTGTATTGTACATACCTCTCACTACTGAAAAGAAATCCCAAACGTAATCTGTGTGATAACCTATTGAGTCTGCTACTTTTTTTATACTTTCTTTGCTTTCGACAATACTGTAAATCTTTACCCCGTTCATATCCAAATAATCCTGCCAACCAGTTAAAGTTTCATCTATGGCATGTCTAGCATATATCCAGAATAAAATCATATCATCAACATATTCGGAGTATTTGCTATTGTTACCGCCTACATTATCAGTCCTACCGTCTTCCTTTGCTTGTACAGTATCATATATATTATTTACAACAATTTTTCGTTTCACTTTTTCAAAATCACAGTATTGTGCCAACTCTTTCAATATACTTTTTCTGCTATCTGTGCTGTCTATATATTTCCTATCCATAAAACCAGCAACATCTTTCATACTTTTAAATACGTACGGTAACTTCAATTCCTTAAACTTTTCTATCACATGCTTTCCCCTTCTCATTATTCGCTATTCTCAAAACCGACTATCTTTAAAACTCCTATATATTTACTCAAAATACTTATTCACTCAAAATTTTAAATAATCCTTATAAATAAAGGATTTTATAACTTATCTCAGACAATGGACATTTAAAGATAGTCGGTTTCTAAACGACTATAAAATGCAAACTAACATAAAAATATGGTTATTAACCTTAGATACTCTTATTAAATGATGGATAATCCTGTATGGCTAGTTCAAGCTCATCGTTACGTGTGAACATAAAGAACGTTTGATTAGAAGTTGGATGGATCGCTTTAACAATAAACTCTATTCCTCTTTCATACCTAATCCATTTCGCCATGTTTTTGTTGAAGCAAAAGTAAAAGTTTTTGGCTGTAATTGTTTCCTTGTTCATTTATTCTCGTTGTCCTCCCAGTTCCTTTATTAACTACAATGAAAAATTGTCATCATCTACAGAGTCAAGGTGTTTGTACCCTCTGTAGATGATGATGTGACTTTGTATTACTTTAATATGGAGTCATCGTGTGATTGCTTTACTTTGTCTTCGACGCTCTGCTCAAAATATCTTCATTAATTATGCTGAAATAAGCGTTATCTTTGCTGTACATAACCATTCCAACCACATTTGATATTGATAAATAACATCGTGCAGTAGAATCAAGATCAGCAGTTTCAAGGGTTAACACTTTAAAGTCCGTGTCATAATCGATCAACCAATATTTGATTTCGGTATCATTTGATAAAACGCAAGTCACACGATTCTCTATTAATTCATTTAACTGATTAGTAAATTTCAAGAATAATTCCTCCTATGGATTCGTAACTTTAATTTGATATAAAACGGTCATTTCACGCTTTCAATTAACCCAATGTGGGTATTAGTAAATAAAAATGTGTGTATTACCTTGACCGAAAGTGGGTATTCGTGTTATTATACCCACATACGAGATATTATCTCTTCGCACTGACCCACTAGATCAGTCGAAGTTCAGCTTCATCAGCCTCACATCCTCTCCAAAATAATAGAATATCGAAAATTGCAGACTCAGCCAATAGGCATGGGTTTATACTTATTTTTACGAATATTTACCCGTAGCCATAGCGTATCATTTTAAACTTTCGAAAGTCAATAGTTTTGAAAAATAGTATTATATTACTTTCGATAGCATCCTCTTCTTTCTCCGCAAGGTTGTCAATCGCTTCCTTATCTCCCCAACCCTCTCATGGCTGATATCTCTTCTGCTGCCTTCCCTGATAAGTAAATCCCATTCGGTCATGACTGGTTCTGACTTAATTCGGAAGTCGTGATTCACGTCAATAGGATTTCTTTTCTCATCATCCCTAGCTAATTCCCGACAGTCGAGATCAAACACATTATCAGCGAAGAAGTCGATACGACCGATTTTCTTGATTTGTTTATGAATCATCTGTTTTCGACATCCAATTTCCTAGCTACAACCCTCAAAGCGTCAAACAACACCTTAGTTAAGGTAACACAGACTCCGATGCCAACAGATGAGACTCCTGTCCTTTCTAAAACCCATGCAATATAAAGAAACCACATTCAAAATCAGCTCCTCTTAGTTGTTAATTCAAATCTAGCAGATAATCAAGGTCAAATATAGCGCAAAAATGTTGCGCCAAATTGTGATTGACAGGTTGATAAAATTATGATCCCAGCCTAAATAAGAGGATAGAAATCATTATATACTTCATTGATCGTATCGCTCATTGTGTCAAAATTATAATCCCAAATGGCGAAGAATCTAGAATGCAATTCTGGACTCCAAGAATCTAACATAACCAATTCAGCTGTCCATGGGACATCTGGCACCATGTTCTGATTTGATTCGCTGTGTTGGTCAAATGTGTACAATAACTCAACCAGATCTGCCTTGCTACCATTGATTGCTGCTTCCAGACAATTATCGAGTGATGCTGTACAATTTTCGTTTGGGTTGATTTTGAATGTTGGAACCATGAGTAATTGAATAGTTTGTGTAGTCATTTGAATTGCCTCCTATTTGGTTGTTTGGATTGCTAGTTTATACGCTCTCAGGCGCTTGTAACGGCTCTCTGGAGGCTTTGTTGCGTTGGGTTGCCTCTTTAGGGCCATGAAGTAGACTGAGCGCTGCACTGGTTTACCCTGTACGTGTACCATTGGATACGTTGGATGATTGTCTTAGGCATGGCATCAGCTCCTTTCGTATGTAGTTGTCAATTATCTTATATACAAGATGGAATCGGATTTCATATACCAGTCTCCCTTTCGTATGTAGTTGTCAATGATCTTGATGCTATATTAAGTGGAGTGCTGTACACGACTCCAACGGAGGGGATTCCCCAAACCCATTATGCACTATTGCATAATGATTAGTCAACATTATTTTAATTTGAATTTGCATATTGTATAATGATTATATTGGAGGTGTATTAAAGTTGTTGGATGTCAAACCTAAATTAACATTGATATTAAAAGAACGTGGAATTACTCAAGCAAAATTATCAGAGCTATCTGGAATACCTCAATCAGCTATAAGTCGATTTGATCGAAATACTCAACATTCTGACACTCATCTATTTGCTATTGCTAAGGCACTAGGATTAAATGTAGAGGATTTATTCGAGGTTGTTGAATGATTACAGTTGAGAAAATTACATAAATGGAAAACAAAAAAAGGCTTCCTTTGAATGAGAGGCCTCAGTCTTACTATGAGGAGATGAGAAGTTGACATAATAGAGGACTCTATCACCATCCCTGATACACCTGTAATACGTTGTAAGTCGTGTGGCGTTATTATTCGACCATATAGAGGCTTACAAAGAGAGTCTGATGTGAATACAACGCTAGGATTCTTATATATTTGACTTTCGTTTTAATTTAACACTTTGCATAATAGCACTCTCAAATTTTCCCTTAAGCTTGTTAATTAAAGCCTTTTCGTTCTCACTTGTAGTAAGCCACAATTCACTGTACTGATTCACAAATGCTTGCCACAATACATTAACATTATCAGTTTGCTCAATCTCTAATGCTTCAGACCATATTTTTTTGTCAGGAATAGCGTTCATTATTTTTGAAAATATCTCGCTTAGTTCTTTAGAGGCAAGTTTTGAAACTAAGTCTTGAGTATAAGATAAACTCGGCACAATAGACATAACTTTAGGTGATTTAGATCTTTTGTTACTCTGTTGGGAAGCCATTCTTATTATCTGCACTTTAATTATACTTTGTGTTTCTAAATGATCTCCTTGTATACTCATATTCATAATATTATATCCGCAAGAGGACAGGCATTTATCTATTTTATCCAATTGAAAACTAAGCAAATTATTAATCTTATCTTTCCTTGTTTCGTTTTTTTCCCATCCCCTAACTTTATAATCAACGTCCTCAACCCTTATATCATTAAGCAGTTCAACATGAAAGCTGACTGTCATTTTATATTCATATTCCTTATTTAACTGACTATCTACCAATATCATATTTTCTTCGATTTTCCTGCTTATATCTGAGTCAAAAATATCAGTATCTTTTAATATAATCTCCACATTCCTAACCTCCCGAATTTTCTATTTAATTTCTCAGTACCATTAAATACATGATAGTCTATTAAATAGAAATATTCATTCAGAGATAACATTGAATTTTGACTCATTTTGTTGAGAAGGAAATAAAATAACCTCCTGAGATGATGGAGGTTTTGTTTTATATTTGTTCTTGAATTACATACTGTGACAGCTTCCTCTTTTTATCCATCATATACTGGATAAAAAAGGAGATGAAGATATGAAAGTAAAACTTGATCATGATCTAAAATATATGTTTGTATGGCTGCTGCGAGAAGAAGACACACAGGAGATAAATGAAAGAATCGAACTAGAAGCAAAGGAAATGAAGTACAAACTTATTACTTATGTTTCTGGGACGGGAAGCTTAGAGACAGAAATTGAACAGCTTATTATGAACAATATCTGAGAAGCATCAAGATCCTTAACTTCACACATTTTTTAAGTAATTCAGATCTCATATGACTAGGAGCACATTACCCCAATTAACTAATTTTTTTCATTTATTGTTTCATCGTCCTTTGTTTCCTAATAAGTCGAATTCTATGATGTTTCCATGCGTAAGAAATTACATGCTCATAGAAAACATCTGCAAAATCTTTCTCGCCGTTGTGCCATGTTATCTTCATATCTTTTTCAAGTTCTGCAAGCCGTTTCTTTTCTTCGTTAGTAAGTATCATAATGTGTTCACATATCAACCTCTGAATTTATTTCCTTTATATTCTTTCCATGACACCTTAAAATCATCCAATTAATTCACATCCGATTTTCTCTGCAAGTTCTTCTTGCGTCATACCAGCTCTCCGACGACAAGCAATCATCATAAGACACATAGTTTCATCGAATTTATACATTGTGAAGTTTTCGCCATCCTCAATTAATCATAAATGCTTCCAACATATGGGAGCCTTCTCATTTTAATCACTCATCATTCCACGTTCAGAAACTCTTCAATTCTTTGATATATACTATCTTCATCTGCTTCATTTTGAATGAAATCTCCATATTGGAAGACAAGGTTATCAACCTCTTCATCCAGTTCCATTATTAACTCCAGATTTTCTAATTTCTCTCTCGGAATAAGTTCTAAATCATCAACAACTTGTTTATACTTTTCCGTCATTTGGTTTACAAGACTTTGTATTTGTATGATGCTATTAAAATAATATGTTAATGGCTCTTTTAACGCTCTAATTTCTTTGGTAATCTGATTCAAGTCGCGTCTTAAATCATGTTCATTGTAGGATATATTTGTTTTAATTAATTCGTGATCGATTCCACTACTGGCAAAGTGCATGATTGGTAATACTTCATCTTCAATTATCTCTTCAGTTTCGTTTAATAATAATAAATCTTTTTCAAAGAAGATATTTGTTCTATCTTCAAAGCAAACCTCGTACTTATTTTCTATAATTCTATTGATCACTCCAATTTGGTTCTTGTATAATTTAAATTCACCCACTGTTTTAACTTTGTCTCCAATACTAAATCGCATGTTCATCCCCACATTTCATCGAACTGTTAGGAATATAATACCATTAATCAACCGCGCAAATAACCCATAAATAAGACTACCGTCTCAGAAACAGCCTTAAAAACTGTATATAGACATAAATTCAATATTTTATTCAACATACAGCCATGACAATGTTGCACAACCTCCTTTTCGTTGGACCCCCTGGAACAGGTAAAACCATGCTTTGTCGACGGCTTCCTACATTGATGCCTCCGCTTGATGATGAAGAGGCTCTCGCCGTTACCAAAATATTCAGCATCTGCGGCAAGCTGAACAATGCGCAATCCGGCCTCATTCGCAGACGGACTTTTCGTGCTCCTCATCATACCATTTCGACTGCAGGGCTTATCGGCGGAGGATCTATTCCGAAACCTGGTGAGGTAACACTCGCTCATCATGGGATTTTGTTCTTGGATGAAATGCCTGAGTTTTCCCGAACAAGCTTAGAGGCACTACGTCAGCCACTTGAAGATAGAGAAGTAACCATCGGACGCGCTAGAGGGGTTTGTCGTTTTCCAGCTCGATTCATGTTAGCTGCATCAATGAATCCGTGTCCGTGCGGCTACAATGGTGGCGGGGTGAACGATCGGCCTTGTACTTGCACTCCAACAGCAATCGCGAGGTATCGCGCTCGAATGTCGGGACCACTCGCTGATCGCTTAGATTTACAAGTCGAGCTCCCACGCCAGACAGTCCGACCAACCTCTGAATCCGGGATATCCTCCGCACAAGCTAGAGAAATCGTGATGGATGCCGCTGAACGACAAAGATCCCGTTATGCGAAGCACGGGATTCATTGGAACAGCCAGCTACAAGGACCACTACTGAAAAAGTTCACCAGACTTTCCTCTGATGCCGAAATGCTGCTCCAGCAAGTTTACGATCAGTTGGGTCTCAGCTTTCGCGCACATGACCGAATTCTTAAAATGTCACGTACGATTGCCGATCTTGCAGGTAGAGAATCCATTCGCTCCGAGGATGTCGCGGAAGCGATTAGCTATCGCTGCCTGGATCAGGTAGCCGAGTGAGTGCACTACATTCCTATCTCCAATCCACTACTCCGCCGCTTAATTAGCACGTTTACTATTTGCTACGCATTTAATATGAGGTAGCTAAATAGAAAAGAGGCGATCAAAGTGGCTGGAGTAAAAGCTGTCCCTCATCCTGATTTGGTACTGATAAGTTGGACAAGGAATCCCCTTGTACCCGGTTCAGCGCGCAGAATTATTGAGGCCAGAGTTATTGGTAATGCTAGCCCCTGTAGGGCTAATCTGAGACCCCAAGAATTGCTTAGTACTGCCTTGGCCTGCTTATTAGACAATGATGTTGGCTTCAAAATTGTGTTTAGAAAAAGGACTTCAACAATAAGCGGCTACTTATTGCTGCAACGTAATTAATAGACTTTGGTTGAGTCAAATCCGACCGAACCACCCGAGCCATAATAGTCCTTCCCTTCCCACACTTGGGTGGAACTGCCGGAAACGATGACCACCATGGTCCGACCACACTTTTATCGAGGTTCCTTTTGATGAGCTCAAAGTCGGTTTACATAGAAAAAGCAAGGAAGCTATTTGCTTCCTTGCCCGATGTCGATCATTTCCAGTAATGCTGCAGGGATTTGAAACTCTTTATCATTGATAATTATCCGCTTCGCTATCTCACTGTTCTCATGGTTTTCTTTAATTTCCGCAACTTCATTATGCAATCTTTCCATTTGCTGATCCAATGCGGCTGCGGAATCCGCTGCTTCCTTTAGTTCCTGCAGAAGTCTAGGGGGCACAGCCTCATTATATTTATAAAAAATCTTATGCTCCAGACTCGCCCAGAAATCCATAGCAATTGTTCGAATCTGAACTTCTACATAAACCTGTTCTTGACGGTCAGACATATACACTGGCACCTCAACGATCAGATGCAAGCTCTGATAACCGTTTGGCTTCGGATTCTTAATATAATCCTTCGTTTCCACGATCTTAAGATCGCTTTGATTCAGCAGCATATCGTAAATTCGATAAATATCAGAAACGAACGAACAAGTAATCCTTAAACCGGCAATATCCTTAATATTTTGCTTAATGCTTGGGAAAGAAACTTCACATCGTTTCCGATGAATTTTGTTCAACATGCTTTCCGGTGATTTCAATCTAGATTTCGTATGCTCGATCGGATTGTAATCATGAAGAAAGTTAAATTCTTCCTTCAAGATCTCGATTTTCGTTTCCAAAGAGTCCAATGCAAATTTGTACATCATTAAAAACCGGGTAATTTCATCTTTAAATCTTTTGAATTGCTCCATCGGTAGGGGTAGATTACTCAGATTAATTCATCCTTTATCAAAGCTTATTATGTGCGTTCAAAACTCTGCTTTACTGACCAAGCAAAATACGAGTATACGGAGAATCGATTGGCAGCATGATCACCGGCTCATTCTCAAGCGTAGTCACGTAGCTTTGCAGCGTCCGATAAAAGCTATAAAACTTCGGATCTTTGCCATAAGCCTCATTGTATATTTTCGCAGCTTCTTGCTCACCCTGTGCAATGATTTTCTTGGCATCCGCTTCCGCTTGTGCAAGTAATTCAGTTGCGGTACGATCGGCTTTAGACGTTATTTTACGAGATTCCTCGTCACCCTCGGATAAGTAACGAGCTGCGATAGATTCCCGGTCAGAAATCATTCGATTATATACGCTTTGTTTGTTTTCTACAGGTAAATCAGTCCGTTTAATACGTACATCGATGATTTCAATCCCATAGTTATCTTTGACAAACGCATCACTAACATCTTTCGTAATGTCATCGTTGATGTTTCCTCGCGAGGTATTCTCACTAATAATATTATCATAATTCACTTCAGAAAGCTTGCGACGAACGGTATTGTATACTGCCTCATCTATCCGTTGCACACCACCACTAACCGTTTGTACGGTTTTCAAGAAGTTTTGCGGGTTCTTTATTCTCCATACTGTGTAATTATCGACAATTAATGGCTTCTTATCTTTTGTAAGAATCGTCGCGGGATTACTTTCGTATGTCATTTGAAATTTCGGCAACTGGGATACACTTTCGATGAATGGAATTTTAAGATATAGGCCAGGACTCTCTTCAACCCTTACCGCCTCGCCGAACTTAAGAACAACCTTATACTCGCCTTCTTTGACAACAAACAATGATCCCGCTCCAATAATAATGACGACGATGATGGCTGCAAGCCAAATTATTAATCGTTTACTCACTTCGCCGCACCCCCTTGCTGTGCTCCTGCAGATCCTGAGGCTGCGTTAGAAGCAGCTCCTGTGTTACGCAGTAATTCATTAATTGGTAAATATTTAACGGTGTCCCCGCTTGAATCGGAGATGAATATTTTCGCTTTTGGCAATATTTTCTCTAATGTTTCGATAATTAAGCGACTTTCAGTTACACCTGGGTTTTTTGCATACTCTGCAAATATCGCATTAAACTGAGCCACGTCACCCTCGGCATTCAATATACGTGATTTCTTCACACCTTCTGCATTTTCAAGCATAGCCTGCGATTCTCCACGCGCTTTCGGTATTTTGTCGTTCTCGTATTTAGCTGCGTTGTTAATCTTAGTGCTTTTTTCCTCACGTGCATTCGTAACCTTACGGAAAGCTTCCTCTACCTGCCCGCTTGGCGGCTCAATGTCTTGAAATTTGATATCGATAATCTGCATACCTGTATGATACTTCCCTTGAAGCTCGAGCAGTTTTTCGCGAACCTTTTCCTGAATAACGGTTTTGCCATCAGTTATCGCATAATCGAGTTTCTCAGAACCGATTACGGAACGAATGGATGAACTTGCTGCGTTGCGCAAAAACTGCTCTGGCTTGTCTATATTGTATAAGTATTGTTGAATATCACTTATTTTCCACTGCACGACTGCATCTGCGGATACGATATTCTCGTCTCCCGTAATCATCATTGCTTCCTCTTCTACGGGTGTAACAACGTCTCCCTCTTGCCGGTAACCGATGTAAATACGCTGCGTGAGCTCAGCTGGTACGATAACAACCTGCTGAATCGGATAAGGCCATTTAAAATGGAGCCCTGCTGTTGTTTCCCCGGTATATTTGCCAAACGTGAGAATGGCTGCTCTTTCCTGCTCCTGAACCGTATAAAAAGAAGAATACGCGAGAATAGCCACAATTAACGCGGCAACGCCAATACCGATTTTCTTGAGCAAGCCTGGCGGTAGATCTAGTGGATTTTTCGGTCTTTGCGGAATATTAACTAGTTCCATTAAGATTTGTTCCTCCCCTGATTGCATTCTATTGCTTCGTAGTTGTTTACGTAATTGAGCCCATTTCGTTTCATAAATTTATCCAATCAGCTAGTATCTACCTGGTCAGTAACAAAAATAAACGTAAACCGCACCCCTTAGATGGTCGTTTACGTTTAGGTAAAAATGGATATGAAAGCCCAGTCATTAGTCGTTATGGCTCATAATCTATCCGGGCATTTGGAGTACTTCTTAGAAAATGATCATTAAAAAGCACCCTGGAGATGCTTAACTTCGCGCACGGTGCCATCGCTGTTCAAGGTCACGGCAACGACATCAAATCGCATGGAGCATCGTAGAGCGTTGCATTGCTTCAAATAGATCATAGCCAGCTCGCGGACTTGACGGCATTTGCGTGGTGTTATAGCTTCAACCGCCGAACCAAAGCGGGTCGGATTTGTTCGCGCTCGGACTTCAACGATTACGAGCTCCTCACCGTCCCGTACAATCAGATCTATTTCACCGGAGCGACAGCGCCAATTGCGCTCCACCAATAGATAACCCAATTGCTGTAAGTGCTGAGCTGCAACATCCTCCCCTATCTTGCCTACCGCCTTTCGGCGGTCTTTAGCTAAGGGGAATGACAAATGGGCATTAACGTCTTCCATGAGCGCTCATCACCTCAAGGCAAGATTTGTTTATTGCTTTTGCTATTTAATCCGGCACGACGATCAGACCGGTATATGAAGCTCAACACTTCTGCGACAAGCTGATATAACTCAGGGGGAATTTCCTGATTCAAGTCTAGCTTGGAGAGGACCTCTACAAGGGAGGAGTCCTCCTGAAGGGGAATTCCGTTCTCTTGTGCTCGTCGCATAATCTCGTCAGCTATGGCACCTTGGCCTTTGGCGATAATCGTAGGCGCAGAGCCTTGTTCCGGTTCATACTTGAGTGCTACCGCTTTTTTGGGAACATTCCGTTTGTGGGCGCCCGAAGGATTCATGCTTTATAGTCGACTCCCTTGTACGGTTTGGTAGCATATGCACTTGCAATCGCGGTTCCTTTTTCTCCACTTGCTGAAGACAATGCTGAAGCAGCTGAGCCGCTCTTCCATTGCGGAAGAGGTGAAGTTGTTAGCGATAAGAGCTGAAATCCCGCAGACGACATCCCCGTAGCTAGCTCTTCGCGAGCAGCGTCAAGTAGCAGCGGCATCCCTGGAAAGTCACTGAGTAACTTCAAAGAGACGATTCGGTCGACAACTTGCACATCTACGAGTGTATCTCCTAAATTGCGCATCTTCAAATCAAACAGCATATGACAATTGTCAACGTCCCATTCCCCACGACGACTGCGTCGCGTTTGAACATGGACAGTGGCTGTTGTATCTCCATCCGAGCCCTTCATAGGTACGAAAAGCGTCATATGGCTGAACGGAGCTACTGTGCTCCGATCGGAGGAAAGTAGTAGCTGCTGGCCGGTTACCTGATTGGCCAGAGTTTGTGCCGCCTCCCGGATCATGGGAGGCACATCGTCATGCGTCGCAAGGGCGAGCAACGCGCCCTTGAGCGACTCCGCGGCAGGCCGCGACTCTTGTCCGGGGGCATCCGCCCCGGACGCAAGAGCTGCGGCTGTGCCTACCGGAAGCCCGGCGTTATCGCCGGGCAACATCCGCGGCTCGACGTTGTGCATGAGCTGACGCTCATGCCCGACGCCGAGCCATTGCAGGAAGCGGCCTATCCACGCCGCTTCTGATTTAGGGGCTGACGACTGCGAAGCGTCAGCCTGGTTCATGGCGCGGGCGCTGTCGGCCACCGCGCTAGCATTAGCTGCAGTGGCTGGGCGATTCGCCGCCGCTGCTTGGTTCTCTGCCACCGATGGGGCCTGGAAGGCCGCGGCGGGCGGCGCATTGTTTGGTAAAGCAGCCGCGCGCGATGCGTCCGGCTGCGCTGCACTCGCTCCGCCGGCGCCAGCTTGCGGAGCAACAGAAACCGGCGGCGTCGCTTGTGAAGCAGCATTCGATACTACTTTCCCAGCCCCTACATCGCCCTTGGTAGCAGCCGCGTCCGTAGCGGTCTTATTCAGCTCCCCAGACAATGTCGACCCCGTGGCTGCATTTCTCAACAAGTTAGCTGCTTGCGTCTTGTCTCCATCCGATCCCTTGGATGTCGCAGACTGACTGGTGCCTTCATCTCCTGATAGCTGGGTTTCTCCTTCTGCTAGTAACGCAGCACCTTGAGATAACAAGCTTTGGAGCTTTTGTCCTAGTGCTGCTGCATCCGCTGAAGGAGCCTTTGCCCCACCCAGCCAGCTTTCAACGGCAGTACGCAAATTCGCGAGTTCTTCATGAATGGGCTGGCCAAACAACGCTTGCCTAAGGGACGATATCGTCGTCTCTGTAGGCGTTAACCCCCGCCGAAATGCGACATCAGACGCGCTGGCCCACGAAGCTGCGTCAACACCGGCAGGCTTCAAAGCGGCCGCCGTATTAAAATACGCCGCAGCCTCCTTCCCAATCGGATGACCGTCACGCTTCAATCCGCGCAGCATGTCCATTGCCCATTTTTGCTCTGGTAAGCCAAACGTCTTCAGTACATCCTTCAGTCCTTCTTCAGGTAGCATCTCCGATAAATCCGCTAGTGTCTTCAGTGTGACTAACCCACCGGTTCCTCCTGACTGAACTTGCAGGAGAGTACTTTTCCCCACTTGAATTTCCGCATCGAGCTTAGCCTTCACCTGAACACCGTTGATGTTAACCAAAGCCTCTTGGTTTTCCAAGAGCTCCAAGATGACGCCTCGAACGATTTGACCGACCTTCAACTCCAGCGCACGTCCATCCGCTGGTTGGGCGTCCCCCATCATGGCCCGAAGCATGGGGCCGATATTCATGCTCATTCCTCATCCTCCTAACCAACAACTTTCGTATACTGTTCAAAAAAGTCAGCTTTTTTACACGTAGATATTCCTAGTCACTGTTTCCATTTCAAATCTATCATTTTCAATGTGCAAGCTCACATCTCATTACTTTATGTATCGGTATTTGAGCCCTATCTAGTGAATGAAATTCTTCTCATCCACCCCTAGAATAACTCCTGCTGTTCAATAAATAATCCCTTTAGAAAGCTTCGACGATGCAATGGAGTTGGTCCTAGCTCAAGCAGAGCTTCCCGATGAACCTTCGTACCATATCCTTTATGTGCTGCTATCCCATAGCCAGGATATAACGAATCCCATACTTCCACGCAAAGTCGATCACGCGTAACCTTGGCGACGATCGATGCAGCTGCAATCGATTGGCTTAAGCTGTCGCCCTTAATAATGGCCATCTGCTCGATATTCAGATCCACGGTTTCCGCATCGATAAGTAGATACTGTGCGGACACACTCAAGTCTTGCACGGCTTGTTTCATAGCTAATCTCGAAGCTTGCCTAATATTAATCGTATCGATAACAGAAGCTTCAACACGAGCTACAGACCATGCAACCGCTTCGCTCATAATGAGATCGTATAGTCTGTCCCGTTTTTTCTCGCTCAGCTGCTTCGAGTCATTTACTTCCTCGAGTACTAGTCCAACGGGTAAAATAACTGCCGCGGCAACGACATCCCCGAACAAACAGCCCCGTCCAACCTCGTCCACACCTGCAACCGCCGATAAGCCCTGCGCCCACAACGTACTCTCATATTCCAATCGATTTATGTCGCTCATCTATTAATTGCCTCCTAAATCCAAACCGTCTTCCTATTGTCAGTCATGAATTGCCGGATGCCAAGTTTTATTTTCGAACACACAAAAAAACACCCTTTAAATGGGCGTTAATCAAACTACCGTTCGTCATTTTTTAGATATAATATCATTCCCTCAAATAACTCCCATACAAATAAACCAAGTTAACGCAGGTATGGCTAAGCTTTTCATGACATCTAACCAATCATACGTTAATTTACGACTTTTCATCGATCTATCCGTTAAATCGGGACAATTATTCGCCACCATTACCTCATCATTCCCGACGCTCCTCACGCAACGGCATTGCATCCAGCGGAACACTCGTAGCATCCACCTGCTCAAACTGAGCTTGAAATCGACCGTTGTAGCGGAAAACAGGTCCGAGAATCCGGTTTGTCACCTCAACAGAAATTTTGTACGTCTCTTCTTCGTCATCAAACCATTCGCATACTTCAGCAATACCCGTAAAGAGTGACGGGAAGCGAAATTGAATCCCCCTCTCGTAGAAGCGCTGCTCCCCGGAACGGATTTTAATGCCACCATTGTCCTGTACCGACATTTGCAAATCTACCGCAAGGTGCTGCTTCGTTCCCAAATAATCTACGATCTTCTGCCGCTTTGAGCTATAGATCATCGTAGCGTCGAAGCAACGGATCGCATTTGGAAATTTGAACTTCCGACACCATGTCACTGTTTCACGTCCGAAGGAATCCAGATAAGCATAATTTCCGATTGTAAAAGGAACCTTCTCTCCTCCCTGAGGGAACATAATGTTGCGAGACGCACCTACAAATAGAGGAAGTGCTGCCCATTTGGAGTACCATATCCGATCCATTACCCCTCGTCCGATCGAGGCTATTCTATCAACGCTACTAAAACTGAAACGCTGCTGGATGCGGGGATGTAGCTTACCAAAATCATCTCCCAATACTTGCTCATAAATTGACGTCATCTTAAATCTCCTCTCTCTGTTCAGCTTCCCGCTTTTATCGATTTTGGACTCGGCCGACGAAGACAGTTCGCAGCATTCGGCAAATCATGAATCGTTCTCATTGCAAACAGTCCCAGAACGCCCATTGCTATACTCAGCGTCAGAGGATTAAACGACGCTTGCAGAAGCTCGGGGCTTCCTATTATGGCAGCAATACCAAGCACTAGCAGCGCCAATGCCTGAAGCTTGAAAACCCATTTCTTACGATGCTTGAAGTAGAGAAGTAAGGCAAAACCAACCTCAGCAGCTCCAACAATAGACAGTATGACCTCTTCCGATCCGGGAAACCATCCCGTCTTCCGAAGGAGTGTCATCTCTCCAGACTCCGGAAACAGTAGCTTAGGCACTATACCCTGATATAACCATATAAGCATGAGCGAGATGACCGACAAATAATGGCCGAGTGTCCGTTCCATTGTGATCACAGGGGCAGTCCCTTTTTCCAGCCATATCCTCAATCGATCGAAGCTCCAAGCCGTCGCATAACCAAATAGCGGACGAAACAACAGCCTGTCCATCCATCTGCCAACCGCGCCAAATCTTGTCTGGTAATCGTACTGCGTAATAAACGTAATTTCTCTTCCATTACTATCCGGCTTGTATTTCCAATACCCCCCACCGATGCGGATTAGAGATATCCGTTGCTCCGATCCGAATTTCAATGTAGACACTGGTTGATCCTCCTGATCCTGTGTTATTGCCTTTGTTTCTCCGGTTCCTTTTATGTTAAGACCAAACCCTATCCGCGTCCGATAAAGAAATTTTTGCAGTGGATCGCCAATCTCACGAGGTAAATAGGCAATTTCAGAAAATCGTAAATCCCACTCCTGATGGAGCTCTGGCGTTTGGGTATATTTCCACAATTGATCCAGCTTCGTCTGCATCTTGATTTCCACATAGATCGGTTTAGACTTCATCCTTATCACTCTCCCATCCGTAATCTAGAAATCGGCTGCGGATGCTTTCCGTAGGAATTAGACAGCTTTCCTGATGGCCGAACCACCGATAACGTCGACTGGCAATGAAATCATACACCCGATCACGGATGAATAATGGGACGACCCTTGCAACAAATAATAAAGTCCACAACCTACCAAGCTTCCGGCAAGTCCGAAGTGCCGCTGTCGATTTTGTGTAGTAACGATCGTTATCGATCATTACGAAAGTATCCAAGTCATTCCTAAGCAAGCCACCTTTAAGTAACAGCTGCTGTCCTACTTCAGATTGTAGTGAAGCAAATCGAAATTGGGCTCGTGGATCTCGCTTAATAACAAATCGAGTAATCCCATGGCACAAATTGCACTGTCCATCTATAAGTAAAATTATGGGCTCGCCTAATTGACTCTCTATATGTCTCATAGCACGTCCCCCCTTCACTACCTTGATTATAAATCTTAGAGGCGCTCTTGCTCAGTACCAACTTTCAAGGGTCAAACGCAAATAAGGTACTACGAAGTATAGTACCCACCGTCAACATTCGGGTAATTTCATCCTACCGTAAGCCTTTCCTCCGTACCTTCTCCACAGCTTCCTTGCTGCTCTTTACGCCAAGCTTTTTCAGTATTTTGTTCACCTGGTTTTTGAGAGTACTTTCCGCTTTATGAAGCTTTTGTTCGATTTGCGGTTGCGTATTTCCTTCCTCTATCAACTCGAACACTTCACGCTCTGCTGGGGTAAGCTCCTGTAATTGCTCCTCACGCTTCAGACGAGCATATTCCTTTAGTAATGCATCCATCGCCGATGGGTGATGGTAGGCGCTACGAATAGCCTGCGGAATGTCTTTAAACCTTGTTTTCTCGATATAATTCACAGCCCCCGCTGTAAAAGCTTGAGTAATGATGCTCTCCTCATTTACCGAAGTTAACATAATAATTTTGGCCGGATGGATGTCGTGCATTTCCACAGCAACGTTGATCCCCTCCATTCCACCTTCCGTTAGCTGAATATCCAGGAGTACCACATCGAACTCAAGCGTCCTTGCTAGCCTGATCGCTTCTGCAGACTGCATAGCTGCGCCAACGACAAGGATGTCTTCCTCATGGTTCAAAAATGCCGTCATCGCTTTGACCCAATCGGGATCATCCTCTACTAACAACACCTTGATATGATTCGTCTTCGACATCTCAAATCCCCCCCTTTTCCTTCTTCTTCCTTGGGAAATGCAATGTAAACCGCGTTCCTTCGTTAACGCGACTAGAAATATCGACTGATCCGCCGCTCTTACGCATCACATTGTACACATAGGATAACCCTAGTCCGAAATTCCCGCTATTATTTTTGGTACTGTAGAAGGGCTCGAACACATGGGCAACAACATCGTCTGCAATTCCCGCTCCTGTATCTTCTATCGACAAAGCTAGTCCCTTGCCATTCTCGGATAGAACAACGCGAATTGTTCCCCCCTCCTTCATTGCTTCCGCTGCATTCAATAAGAGGTTATCTATGACTTCTTTCAAGTGAACGGGATCGCATAAGAGTGTTGGCCTCACGAAAAAATCCTTATATACGGCTATCCCGTCTTTATCCATTCGGAGTTGATTATGTGCGAGACATTGCTCTACCAGCAAATCCAGCCTACAGAGCTCGGGCTTGAGCACAATATCTTTCATTCGGCTATGAATTCGCTCCACCATAGCAAGCATGTGATCCGATGAATCCGTTATGATTCGCAAGTGCTGCTGTGATAGCTCGTCCTCGGTACTTATACCTCTTTTCAAATTTTCAGAGCTAATTGCGATCTTTCCAATCTCATTTTTCAATGTATGATTCAGTAACCTGGCCCCTGTACTTACGGATTTCATCGTATTATCCAACGGATCTCGCTCGAATCGTAGTCTTACTCCTAGAACACCATAAACAAATACGCATAATACGGCCATCCCAAAGGAATAGATTAAGAAATAGGATACATACTCGAAAAACTCAAAATTGGGATAAATCACTTTAGCAACATAAATAAAAAGGAGTGCAGCCAGCAATGTGGGCACGATGATCAAGGTTGTGACTAACCTATTTCTCCATCTGCCATGATTGTTTTCCATCCATAGCGATACAACGAGCAAACAGCATCCACCTAAATAGTAAGGAGCAGCCCATGTTAGCACCAGCTTATAATTAATTGCCATGACAGGTTCAAATTTGGTGATCACAGCCATCATTGCAACAGGAATAAGTAACAAACCTTTTAGCCATGATTTCCATTTATCTTGATTCACTAGATCGGAATACGACATACAAAAAATAACGACCGCATAGGGCGTAACCGTCAAATTCACAAATTGGATTGCATCAGCCCAACCTTCATAACGAGCGTCACGCAGTTCATCTATAAGCCCTCCTAAAGAAGCGGAGACTAGGAAAATCGCTGCCCAACGATTACTTTCACTTCTTGGGTTGCTGACGATTAGTATGAGTGCTGACACTAGAAGTATCGCGAAGTAATATAGCATTTTGATCTATCCTCCCACCGGAAAAGCAGCTTTCTAAAAGCTCCCTCGCTACCCATTTATCTCCTAGTCTTCGCAAATTACATTGGTTTTTTCTCGCTAAATCCCAGTAGGTTCCTTGACTTGATTTGGGTACTATACTAACATTAAGGCAGTATGAATACTATGGTAGTGTCTTATTCGTTACTCCATGTATGTACTTAATGCCAAATCTGTTTCCTAAGGAGGTGCTCACGTGATATTAAAAAAGCATGACCACTTAGGCCGTCGCATCATACAGTTCATTACTCTAATGTTCGTTTTAATCAGTTTCACATTTATATCTACCCACCATGTTGAGGTGCGGTCTGTAGTGAAAGAAACTTCACAGGTTCTATCCGACTACAAGCTAAAGTCTTTCGTCAAGCCACGTCCTGCCGCATCGATCCTAAGAGTCGGTTTGACTCCTGAACTTGTTGCTTTTGTCATCTTTTTGATTAAGCAGGTTTTTGTCCCCCTACTGACAACCCCGATTTATAAACGTTTCTCTATTATTTCAACTCTTATTAAACGTTTATTTCTAATGCCTATAAAACTCACTTCCACCTCCATCGTGTAATCTAATCCTTTTCTTTAATTTCCCCTACCTTACTACTTTCTTTTTTGAGCCTGTTCATATCTATTCACACAACGATTTAATACTCAAGGGTAGAACCTTTATTTTGGCATGCTAATTTTATCCGAATTTATTTTACACCCCTTATTTCTCTACGCTTTTTTTCAAGCTGAAGAGAAGTCGTGTTTCATATACACAAAAAAACCATTACATTATCGCGGAGGTTATTCAATTGAATATTAGAGAATCTGACTTGCCTGGAATCGGGCATAAGTATTTGATGGAAACACGCAGTGGAGACAAAATGGTCATTATCATTCATGACGATGGGCGTAGAGAGGTTTACCATTTCCATCATCAAGATCCTGAGGAAAGCCTATCTATGGTCACCCTCGACGATGACGAAGCGAGGTTAATTGCAGCTATTATTGGGGGAATGAACTATACTCCACGAGCACTGGACTCGATCGACATTGCCTTGAACGATCTAACAATTGAATGGCTTAAAGTAGAAGCTAATACTTCGTATTTAGGTAAAAATATCGGTGAGTTGAACATCCGTCAAACGACTGGCGCCACAATCATTGCTGTCGTTGAAAAGAACCATAATAAACAAATTAATCCGGGACCCGATTATATTTTGCAAGCTGATTCAACCTTAGTCGTAGCCGGAGAAAGATTACAACTGAAAATGTTTAAACAGTTTCTACGTGGAATTGAATAAGCTTCGATTTACAGCTTATTCCAAGCTTATATGCAATGAATTCAGTTCAATAGGGGGTACCAATGGTAGATACAATCGTTTTTGAAGTCGGTCTAGCAATTGCCTTGCTTGCAATTGTAGGAGTCCTCGCAAATAAATTAAAATTTTCCGTCATTCCCTTTTACATTTTAATTGGTATGGCAGTTGGTCCGCACGCACCTCATTTCGGGATGATCGACTTACGCTTCATTGAGAGTTCAGTATTTATTGATTTTTTGGGACGGCTCGGTATTTTATTTTTACTCTTTTATTTAGGCCTAGAGTTCTCAGTCAGTCGGTTGGTGAAATCGGGAAAATCAATTATTATCGGCGGCTTAGTCTATATTCTTATTAATTTCGTATCCGGGTTACTTCTAGGATGGGTATTGGAGCTCCCTATCAAAGAGACTCTAGTCGTATGCGGAATCATGACAAGCTCATCAACGGCAATCGTTGCCAAGGTGTTAGTCGATCTCAAGCGCTCAGCAAATCCTGAAACAGAAATTATTATGGGTATGATTATGTTTGATGACTTGTTTATCGCCATTCATATGTCCATATTATCCGGATTATTATTAAGCGGGGCTACTTCCATATCGGGCATTTTGATCACCACGTTCTCTGCTCTTATCTTTATCCTGGTGTTCATTATATTCGGTAGGAAAGTAATCAAATATATCGATAGAGCAATTAACATTCAATCCTCAGAATTGTTCTTATTAATCATTTTAGCTGCCTTGTTTATGACAGCAGGCTTCTCGGAAACACTTCATGTCGCAGAGGCAATAGGTGCATTATTAATTGGACTTGTATTAGCAGATTCCGCCCATGTGAAACGAATCGAGCATTTAGTATTACCTTTTCGTGATATTTTCGGTGCCCTATTCTTCTTTAGCTTTGGACTAACAATCGATCCCCTTTCTCTCGGTGGCGCGGTATGGATGGCCATTGCTGCCGTGATCCTGACACTCATAGGAAATGTGGTTTCTGGATTATTAGCCGGACGCATCGCAGGCATTTCAACACGTTCTTCTCTTAATATTGGATTTACATTAGTTTCAAGGGGAGAATTTTCGATTATTATGGCAAGCATCGGTAAAGCGGGTGGGCTACTTCCGTCCATACAATCTTTTGCAGTCTTATATGTATTGATCCTATCCGTATTAGGCCCGTTATTAACCAAAGAATCCAAAAGAGTCTATAACTTATTTCATAAGATTAGTACCTTAAGAGGTAATAAGAAACAGGAGGGGAAAGTGTAATTTATCAGCTGAGAAGGAGATGAATAGGATGACGATGTTGAATATAAACGGAACTTCATTATTTTATGAAATTCATGGGAGTGGAACACCCCTCATTTTTATTCATAGTCATGGATTATCCCATGAAATGTTCTTTCCTCAAATCCAATACTTTAGCAAAAAATACAAGGTTGTCCTCGTTGATCTAAGGGGAAATGGAAAATCCGGAGATTTGAAAATATCAAACGATGAAATCATGATAGCCCAAACCAACGATATTAAAATGCTACTTGAATATTTGGACATTTCAAAAGCGGTTTTCATAGGAGTATCAGATGGTGGCTTATTGGTTCAGAAATTCTCTTATTTATATCCGGAAATGGTTAGTGCCATCATTCTATCGGACAGCTACAGTAACAATAAGATGAACGGTTTGTTCGGCAAGTTAGCTTCTGTAATCCAAGCAGCTTCTTGGGTAACTTACTATCTGCCTAGTGAATTATTTCTACGTTCTCTAAAAATAACTTATTATAGATGGAACATAGCCTATAGCGCTTTAAGAAATGAAACCCTCAAAAAAAGACCGACAAATTGGATCAAACAAAGAATCGCACTTAGCAAGGTCGACCATACCTCATTGCTACCTCATATTAAAGTCCCTGCCTTATGTGTGGTTGGAGATTTTTCGTCGGATGGTATACGTCGGATGCAAGAAACAGCAGAATTGATTCCCAATTCACGGTTCAAGCTGATCGAAGATTCATTTGATCCAAGCAATCTGTGTCAGCCCCGTCAGTTTAATGATACGGTCATGGGGTTTCTCGAAGCTAACAAGGATCCAAGCATAAACGGCTAACGCCGTCCTTGGGGATAGAATAAAACCCACTCCCCTCTTTAACAATCAAAGATCGGAATGGGCTTAATGAACTCACTTGATAAGCTTGTTGAGATTTGAAAGGATATTAAAGCACGGAAGCTGGAAGGTCTATTGTGTTAAGTCATCAGGACCTTCCAGTGTCATCCGTCCAAGCTTGCCTGATCGAAGGTCTCTCAGTAGTAATGTCGCAGCCTTCTCGTAATCAACATTTCCTCCACTTACGATACACCCACGACGTCTACCAATACTCTCCAGAACTTCAATCGCCGACTGCATATCCGGCAATTCCGACGGAAGCCCTTCCAGTCCATATCGTTCACTTAAGGCAGAGCTATAATTCTCCACAAGCACCCGTAGCACGAAGCAAGCAACTTCATCAATATGAATGACATCTTCCTTGATTGCACCCGTAGCTGCAAGTCGGAAGCCTGCGATAGGATCATCGAATTTAGGCCACAAAATCCCAGGGGTGTCCAAGAGCTCAAGCTCTCCACCGAAACGGATCCACTGTTGCCCCTTTGTTACGCCTGGACGATCACCAGTAATGGCAATACTACGCCCAGCTAGACGGTTGATGAGAGTCGACTTCCCCACATTCGGTATTCCAACAATAAGCGCACGAATCGGACGGGGCTTCATCCCTTTGTCGATTTGGCGCTGGATCTTCTCTTTCACCAGTTCCTTCGCTTTGCTTGCAAGATCTTTAACTCCTGTGCCTACATTCGCATCTATCGCGTGTGTCGCAAGGCCCTTCGCACGGAAATATCGGCTCCACTCCGCCGTTTGCTCGGGGTCCGCCAAATCTGCCTTATTCAACAAGACAAGACGCGGCTTCGAGTTTGTAATTTCATCGACCATCGGATTTCGGCTCGATTGCGGAATGCGAGCGTCCAACAGCTCGAATACGACATCGATAAGTTTAAGCTTTTCTTCGATTTGTCGTTTCGCCCGGGTCATATGTCCGGGAAACCATTGTATCGTCATCGTAGATCACCTCTCATACATAAAGAAACGCGAGGGGGAGTCCCCTCGCCAGCTTAATGCTTCACTAGTTTAAATTCTTTAATCGGCCAGAAGATCAAGTCAGCACGTCCGACGATCTCATCCATTTGAATGTAACCGATCATTCGGCTATCCTCACTGTTTGAACGATTATCCCCCATGACGAACACTGTACCCTCAGGCACTGTACCCTCTGGAAATTCGTTGTTTGGAAAGTTCGAGCGTTCATCATTTTGTTTATTATACAAGACTCCTGCTGCATGAGCCTCATCATACGCACTCTTTAAGTAAGTTTCGTCCAATGGTTCCCCATTTATGTATACTTGATCGCCTTCGACCTTAACCGTATCTCCCGGCACCCCAATGACTCTCTTAATGAAATCCCGTCCTTCATCAGGAACGTGAAATACGATTACTTCTCCGCGTTTAGGTTCGCGAATATCGTACAAAATTTTATTAACAATGATTCGTTCGCGATTCAAGAAGTTGGGCTGCATCGAGGGACCATCCACAATAAACGGACTCACGAGAAACCATCTTATGACGAATACGAGTATCCCTGCAATGGCTAATGCTTTAATCCATTCTGTTAATTCTTTCCCAGCACGAGATGTGTTCGGTTGATTAGGTCCGCCAGAACCAGAAGCACCCTGCTCCGAGCTTGCTACGCGTTCACCCCGTGAACCCTCTAGTTGTTGATCGCGAATCGCTTGATCATCGGAAGCAACGTTTGTTCCTAGCTCGGCTGATTCGTTTGGTTTATTATTCTGATGTTGATCCATCCGCAATCGCCTCAAGCTTTCTTATAAAAATACAAAAAGGAGGACTTGAACACTGCCAAGCCCTCCTCTGACGCCAATTATCGAATTTCTTTGATCCGTGCTGCTTTACCACGCAGGTTGCGTAGGTAATACAGTTTCGCGCGGCGAACTTTACCGCGACGAGCCACTTCGATCTTTTCTAAACGTGGGGAATGTACTGGGAAAGCACGTTCTACACCAACGCCATAAGAAATTTTACGAACCGTGAAAGTTTCGCTAATACCGCCGCCGCGACGTTTAATAACAACGCCTTCGAACAACTGTACGCGCTCACGGGTACCCTCGACGACTTTCACGTGTACTTTAAGCGTATCGCCTGGACGGAAACTAGGAATGTCCTTGCGCAATTGCTCTTGCGTGATCGCTTGAATAAGGTTACTCATTAAGTGTTCACTCCTTCCATAACAGACGTTCTTACCCCGCTCCCCCAATGTCTTGCATTCGGATCATGGCGTGTAGAGGACCGTCCTACTTGTGTTTTCTATCAGTCAGCTCCAGATGGAGCAGCTAGACAAAACAACATTTGAAATTTTATCATATTCACGAATAAATTACAACCATAGCTTTATGGCTTCGTAGCTTGTTCACGTTCCATTCGTACTTTTCGCAGCCACTTACGCTCCTCTAGAGTCAGCTCAGCTTGTTCAAGCAACTCTGGGCGACGGACTAACGTTCGCTCAAGCGATTGTCTTCTCCGCCATTTGATAATTTCCGCATGATGACCAGATAACAGCGTATCTGGAACCTTCCACCCTCGGAACTCAGCCGGTCTCGTATAATGCGGATATTCGAGTAATCCATCGCTGAAGGAATCTGTCACCGCAGATTGATCATTTCCTAGCACACCGGGAAGCAGCCTAACTACAGAATCAACGACAACCATAGCTGGTAGCTCTCCACCGGTAAGCACATAATCTCCAACCGACAGCTCGTCCGTTACGAGGAACTCTCGTATGCGCTCGTCATAGCCCTCGTAATGACCGCAAATGAAGATCAGGTGTGATTCATTGGACAACTCCTGCGCGATCTCCTGAGAGAACGGTGTTCCTTGTGGGCACATGAGAATGATCCGCGGCTTCACTCCTGTAGCTCGTTGTTCGTTCTCCGTAAGTAAATGCTCAACCGCTCCAAAGATCGGCTCCGCTTTCAGAACCATACCGCCACCGCCACCGTATGGCGTATCATCAACCGTATTATGTTTATTGTTTGAGAAGTCACGGAAATTCACAGTATTTAGGGAAACAATTCCTTTGTCCCTTGCTTTACCTAAAATACTAGAGCCAAATACACCCGTAAACATTTCTGGGAATAATGTTAACACATCAATACGCATTTCTAGAGCAACCCTTCCAACAAACGCACTTTAATTTTTCGAGCTGCGACATCAACATCAATAAGAACATCATCGATAACCGGAATGAGAAGCTCCTTGCCATTACTCATCTTCACGATCCATATATCGTTAGCTCCTGTGGACATAATATCCTTTACTGATCCAAGTTGCTCTCCTTCCTCCGATTCAACTTCACAACCAACGATATCACGGTAGTAGTACTCACCCTCTGGCAGGGGTACACGCTCGTTGTCTGTTACTTTTAGTTCCCAGCCTTTATATTTTTCAACCTGATTAATGTTATCGAAGCCTTTGACTTTAATGACATACATCGCCTTTTGTTCACGCGAAGAAACAATTTCAATCGTAATTGGCTCACCTGTTTCAGGAGGAAACATCAATAGCTTACTTCCTGGCTTAAATCTAACCTCAGGAAAATCAGTTTGCGTCCATACTTTTAGCTCACCTTTAATGCCGTGCGTGTTCACAATTTTACCTATATTGAGCAAACGTTCTTCAGACATGTAATAAACTCCCTTCGATTCGCTACAAAAACTTCAGTACTTATAATATAGCACCGGAGTCAAATTTCGCAAATGAACGCATCAAAAAGCCGCACCATGCTTAACGCACGATACGGCTTAAACTGCCAATTATTCTGAGACAATGTCCACGATGACGCGCTTCCGCTCTTTAACTGCAGCAGAAGAGACTACCGTACGTACCGCTTTAGCAATACGTCCCTGCTTGCCGATTACTTTGCCGACATCGTCGGGATGAACGGAAAGCTCGTACACCAGGCCTCTCGCGTCTTCCTTGACCTGAATTTGCACGTCTTCCGGATGATCCACCAACGCTCGGGCAATAACCCGAATCAATTGTTCCATGGCTCAGCCCTCCGGTATTTAGACGATTACTTCTGGAGCTTGGATTCGTGGAATTTCTTCATGACACCGGCTTTGCTAAGAAGGTTGCGAACTGTATCGGACGCTTGTGCGCCGTCTTGCAGCCATTTCAAAGCTTTTTCTTCATCGATTTGTACTTGAGCCGGATTAGTAACCGGATTGTACACGCCGATTTCTTCAATAAAACGACCATCACGTGGCGAACGGGAATCCGAAACAACTACGCGATAGAATGGAGCTTTATGAGCACCGATACGTTTCAAACGAATACGAACTGACATTAACTTTCACCTCCTTAAGTAGAAATTATTTAGAACGAATTTAGAATGGGAATTTCATATTCTTGCCGCCACCGAACATGTTTTTCATGGCTTTCATGCCACCCTTAGGACCTTTAGGGCCCATCATGCCGGAAAACTGCTTCATCATTTTCTTCATATCCTCGAATTGCTTAAGCAATCGGTTAACATCGGCTAACGTCGTTCCACTTCCTGCCGCAATCCGTTTACGACGGCTGTAGTTAATGATATCAGGCTTCTTCTTCTCCACCTTCGTCATCGACTTGGCAATCGCTTCGGTACGTGCGATTTGTTTCTCGTCGATCTTGAAGTTCGGATTGCCTTTAAGCTTGTTCATTCCAGGCATCATATCCAAGAGTTGATCTAGCGGTCCCATTTTACGAACCTGCTCCATCTGCTCAAGGAAGTCATCGAAGGTGAAATCCGCGGTGCGCATCTTGCGCTCCATCTCCGCAGCCTTCTCCGCATCCATGTTCGTCTGCGCCTTCTCGATGAGTGAAAGCATATCGCCCATGCCGAGTATCCGCGAAGCCATCCGATCGGGATGGAACGCTTCAAGCTGGTCAATCTTCTCCCCAGTAGAAGCAAACTTAATTGGACAGCCGGTTACAGCTTTAACGGAAAGTGCGGCACCCCCACGAGTATCTCCGTCAAGCTTTGTAAGAACGACTCCGGTTAAAGCAAGCTGTTCGTGGAAGCTCTGCGCGACGTTAACGGCTTCTTGCCCTGTCATTGCATCGACGACTAGTAGAACTTCATCGGGATTGACAGCCGAATGAATATCTTTGATTTCTTGCATAAGCTCAGCATCAATTTGCAAACGACCAGCCGTATCGATCAGAACGTAATCGTTACCTTGCTCTTTAGCTAATTGAACACCTTGCTTCGCAATTTCAACAGGACTGACCTGATCGCCAAGTGTAAATACCGGCACATCGATCTGACCCCCAAGCACCTGAAGCTGCTTAATGGCGGCAGGACGATAAATATCGCCAGCTACGAGAAGCGGCTTATGGTTCTGGGATTGCAGAAGCTTGGCCAACTTACCCGTTAGGGTTGTTTTACCTGCCCCTTGCAAACCTGCCATTAGGATGACTGTTGGAGGTTTACTTGCTTTCGCGAGCTTCTCCTGTGTTCCACCCATTAGCTCAGTCAATTCTTTGTTTACGATGTCGATGATGACCATCGCAGGAGTGAAGCTCTTGACAACTTCAAGTCCTGTCGCTTTTTCCTTCACCTTAGCGATGAAGTCTTTGACAACCTTGAAGTTAACGTCTGCTTCCAACATCGCTAGGCGCACCTCGCGCATCGCTTCGTTGACGTCATCCTCTGTGACTTTACCTCGACCCTTCAGCTTGCCGAACACATTCTGAAGCCGAGTTGATAATCCTTCAAATGCCATAGTCCCATCCCTCCTTCGGAACGGTTTATACGTAATCTATTATTGTTCTTAGGTTCTGAAATGTCATTCTGCATTTCGCAGCTTAGACGCAGTCTCGATAAGAGATTGCTGCAACTCATGAGGTAGATCGGCAATCTGAGATTCAAGCTGATCAATGCCTGCATTCATTCTTGCGTGCCGGTCTGCTAGCTGAAGCTTGGACTCATATTCCTCTAGCACTTGCTCAGCCCGCTTGAGATGTTCATAAACCGCTTGTCTGCTAATCTGAAAATCGGCGGCTATTTCCCCTAATGTATAATCATCGTGAAAATAACATTTCAAGAACGTCTGCTGCTTTTCGGTTAACAAGGGTCCATAAAAATCAAACAACTCATTGATTCGGTTCGTCTTCTCTAGTGCATTCTCCCCGCTCACAATGGTTGCCCCCTTCATTAGCTGCGATTCAATCGTGCTCGATGATCTAGCTTACGACATCGCATCTCATTGTCAAGGCAAAGACCTTTACAACCAAACTACTTTCACTATGTTACCCAAAAAAAAATAAGATGTCAAGGTAAATCCCTTAACATCTTAATATTAATCATTTCCATGGACATCAAGCCCACTTGGGTATTGCAGAATCAGGAATCAACAAGTGATGGGTTACTCCGCTTCTGTATCCTCCGACTCATCTTTACCCGCCAGATCGGCGAACAAAGCGTGCACGAACTGATCTGCATCGAAATGCTGCAGGTCGTCCATCTTCTCCCCTAGTCCAACGAACTTGACGGGAAGCGACAGCTCGTTCCGAATCGCGATAACGATTCCACCTTTGGCCGTTCCATCTAGCTTAGTCAACACTAATCCGGTAACACCACTCTTCTCGCCAAACATTTTAGCTTGCTGAAGCGCGTTTTGTCCCGTCGTTGCATCAAGAACAAGCAAAGTTTCGTGCGGTGCACCTGGGATTTCACGTTGGATAACGCGATGGATCTTTGCAAGCTCCTCCATTAAATTGGATTTGTTCTGGAGTCGTCCCGCTGTATCGCAGATTAGTACATCAACGTTTTGTCGCTTAGCTGCTTGAACAGCATCGAACATTACCGCTGCAGGATCAGATCCGGACTCCTGCTTGATAACGTCTACTCCGACACGTCCACCCCATACTTCCAATTGCTCAATTGCTCCTGCGCGGAAAGTATCTCCTGCAGCTAGCAGCACCTTCTTGCCTTGCTGCTTATACTTCCATGCTAATTTCCCGATCGTTGTTGTTTTACCAACACCATTCACGCCGACGAACAAGATAACCGTTATTCCGTTAGGGTTTTCATTAATGCCAATCTCTTGACTCGACCCTTGCAACATAGCGACAAGCTTCTCGGACATGATCGGCTGAAGCTCAGAAGGGAGCTCGATTTTGCGCTTTTTCACTTCATCACGCAATTCATCAATTAATCCCATAACGGTATTGACGCCGACGTCGGCTCCGATCAGGATTTCTTCAAGCTCTTCAAAAAACTCTTCATCTATTTTCTTGCGTCTGCTGAACAGCTCCGCAACTTTACCGACGAAAGCTTCTCGTGTCTTCGCCAAACCTTCGCGGAATTTGCTCGTTACCGCCTCAGTCTTGGAAGCAATGGATTCCTTAAGTCTCTTGAAAAAACTCATATTTGTTTCCTCCAGCCTATTGCTAATCTTACTCTTCTAAAATATTCAGTGTAACACTATCGCACATTGGGTTGACCGGCGAGCTGGTTTCGGCGCTATTAGCGGAACATGGTTCCGCTATTTCGATCGTTGAGCATCCGACTAACTAGGCCGTTACCATCATTTCTTCGGAATTTTCTAATCGAACGGAAACGAGCTTCGATACGCCGCCCTCTTCCATTGTAACCCCATAAAGCACATCTGCTTCCTCCATCGTCCCTTTACGGTGAGTAACGACGATGAACTGGGTCGAATCCGAGAATTCGCGCATGTATTGTGCATAACGAGCAACATTGGCTTCATCGAGTGCTGCTTCAACTTCATCGAGCACGCAGAAGGGTACTGGTTTAACGTGCAGGATAGCAAATAATAAAGCTATGGCAGTAAGAGCTCTCTCTCCACCAGACAATAACTGTAGGTTTGTTAGCTTCTTACCTGGCGGTTGGGCGACAATATCTATACCTGTATCCAATGGACGATCAGGCTCAGCCAAGATAAGATCAGCTCGTCCGCCACCGAACATCCGCCCAAATACAACAACGAAATGCTTGCGTATTTCCTCGAATGTCGTCCGGAAGCGCTTGGACATCTCATCATCCATCTCACGGATAATCCCATGTAGCTTCGTTTTCGCTTCGATAAGGTCATTTTCTTGCTCGGCTAGAAAGTGGAAACGCTCGAATACGCGTTTATATTCCTCGATCGCACCCAAGTTAACATCCCCAAGCGAAGATATTTTCCGCTTCATATCACGCACTTCGTTCTGGGTACCCACAATATCCTCAGGCATCGGATATCGTTCCTTCGCAAGCTCGAACCCGATCTCATATTCCTCTGTTAGCTTGCGTAGCAGGTTATCGAGCTCGACATCCATCCGGTTTACCGCGATTTCCGCTTGGCGTAAGCCTTCCTCAACATTTCGCAGCTTCGACCGCTGTTCCTTTGTCTCGCCTTCCTTACGCTCTAGCTCACGATGTTTCTCCGCACGATCTGCGCGCTTAAATTCAATATTTTCCGTAAACTGCTTCTTCTGAATACGTAGCTCATTCAAGCGTTCTCTATGCTCCACGGATTCTTCGTTTGTACGAGTAGATTCCGCTTCATTCTGTTCAAGAGATTGCTTGAACTGCTTCCTCTCCGTAGTTAAACGGGACAAGTCAGCAGATTGACGGGTTATTTGCTCATCCAATGCACTACGATCCTGTTCAAGACGTGCGATAGAAATCTTCAAATCAGTAAGCGTCGCTTGCAGTTCTTCTTTCGCCGATGCACTCTTGCGACGAAGCTCCTCCGCCTCGCTAATCCGACTTTGAATGCGTTGCTCCTCTTCCGTAAGGGAAGCAAGCCGAGCTTCGGCTTCTTCTTTACTGGAATTCAGTCCGCCAGCTTCCGCATTGAAAGCCGCTCTCTCTCCGAGCATCGCTGTATGTTGCTCCTCAAGCAACTTCTCATCTTGCGCCAATTGCCCACGCTCTCCAGATACTTGCTGCTCCTTCAGACGCTCTTGCTCCCCTTGATTGCGAAGCAGCTCAATATTTTGTCCGACTTGCGCCAGCTCTTTCTTCAAATCATCGACTTCTACCTTCGCATTCTCCCTAGCCGTTTCCGCTTCTTTGATCTCACGCTCTAGCTCCTCGAGCTGACGCTGACGACCGAGCAAGCTGGACGATTTCTTCTGAAGGCTACCACCCGTCATAGAACCGCCAGCGTTTACGATATCACCGTCACGAGTGACAACACGGAAACGATATTGGAGCTTGGATGCAATTCGATTAGCCACTTCTAATGTCTCTGCTAACAGAACATTTCCTAGCATACTACTGACAATAGCCGAATATTTCGGTTCGGTGCCAACAAGCTCCGAAGCTATGCCAATGAAGCCTTCTGTCTGTTCCAGTGAACGTCTGTCACTATCTGACATGTTCCTGGCCCGGATTACATCAAGCGGTAGGAACGTAGCTCGTCCCGACTGACGCTGCTTCAAATAAGCAATCGCGGTGCGTGCGCTTTTCTCATCTTCCATGACGATATGCTGAAGCGCTGCACCAAGAGCAGTTTCAATGGCAACCTCGAGATGACCAGGAACACTGATGAGCTCCGCTACTGCACCATGAACGCCGTGTAGAGTACCGCGTTTGGACGACTTAAGCACTTCACGCACGCCATGCTGGAAACCATCATAATCGTTTTGAAGCTCTTTAATGGTATCCCTACGAGACACCAAGGCTTCCTTCTTCTGCTCGAAACGGCGTACAGAAGCTTGTGCTTCCTCTAGCTTGCGCTGAATTTCACTCGAACGAGTTCCTTCGGCGACATAGCGATCCCGCACTTCCATAAGTGTACGAGCGACAATTGCAACCCTCTCGTCAAGCAACTCACGCTTAACTTGAATTGCATCCATCTGTTCCTGCCACTTAATTTCTTCTTCCTTTATCCGAGCAACCCGGCGCTCCAGCACTTCCCGTTGACCTTCGCCATAACGAATATCATTACGTGCTTGCGCCATCGCATTTAACGTGTCGAATAGCTCTGCCTTAAGTCGTTCCTCGACTTCTGTGCTTCCATCCGCAAGAGCCAATCTTTCTTCTTCATCAGACAGCTTCGCTGACAGCCCAGCCAGTTCAGTCTCAAGCTGAACTCGTTTCGCCTTAAGCACGATTTCCTCGGCTGTCGCTTGTTCAAAGCGTTCTTCTGCCGATGCCAAAGAAAGCTGCAGCCCTTCCCGAGTACGTTCCAGGTGTCCACGTCGTTCATTAAGCAATTCGACGTAGCCCTCCGACTTCTCGGTATCCTCACTGCAACGAAGCAATTCATCTTGAAGCTTCTCTAGCAATTCCTCCAACTGAACTAATGCTTGACGTTCTTCTTCCAAAAGGGCATCATGCTTGCTCACGAAAGTCGATAGTCCAAGTTGTTCCTCGCGAAGACTGGCTAATCGTTCGTTAGTCTGCGTCCAGGAAGTATGTACTCCCTCGATCTGATGAACGTACAGCGCAATTTCTTTATTTTTCAAATCTTCTTTTAACGTTTTATAGGCTTCAGCTTTCTCAGACTGCTCCTGTAACGGCTCGATCTGGCTTTTGAGCTCACTAACAAGATCGTGGATCCTCAGTAAATTTCCCTCGGTATCCTCAAGCTTCTTCTGGGCTTCTTTCTTACGGCTCTTATACTTAACAATACCGGAAGCCTCTTCGAATATGCCCCGCCGATCCTCGGAACGCGTACTCAATATTTCCTCAATACGACCTTGCCCGATAATAGAATAAGCCTCTCTGCCGATTCCCGTATCCATAAATAGCTCGGTAATATCCTTAAGCCGGCATGGCTGCTTATTAATTAAATATTCACTATCCCCGTTACGGTGAACGCGTCGTGTAACCGTAACTTCGCTGAAGTCCAGAGGCAACGCTTTGTCCATATTGTCGAGCGTTAAAGAAACCTCGCCAATATTAACGGCTTTCCGTGTATCACTTCCGGCAAAAATAATGTCCTGCATATTGCCGCCGCGGAGGGATTTTGCACTTTGTTCACCAAGCACCCACCGTATACCATCAGAAATATTGCTTTTACCACTGCCATTTGGTCCGACCACTGCAGTGATACCAGGAACAAATTCAAGCTCTGTCCGATCCGCGAATGACTTAAACCCAGATAGCTCGATTCTTTTCAAAAACATTAGGATACTTTCCCCTCTCGAGTCGGTCGTTTACCCGGGATATTGCTTTGCAAACGTAAGGAGCGCCTCAGAAGCTGCCTGTTGCTCCGCTTCCTTCTTCGAACGCCCAATCCCCTGACCAAGGCGTTGCTTGCCAATGACTACGATAGCGACAAATTCTCGATCGTGCGCGGGTCCCCGCTCTTCCACAATTCGATAATCTAGTGCACCCATCGATAATTGCTGAACCTTCTCCTGCAGCTCTGTTTTGAAATCCTTGAGTGGAGCCTGTCCATCCCGTGGTAGCTGAGAAAATAAATTGCGATCTAGAAAAGCACGCACAGCATTTAATCCTTGATCCAAATAAAGAGCTCCAAGGAACGCTTCGAATGCGTCCGCAAGCAAAGATGGCCGAGTTCGGCCTCCCGTTTGCTCCTCCCCTTTGCCGAGCAGCACGACTTGCCCGAATTCGAGCGTCTCGGCAAAACGGACAAGCGATGGTTCGCAGACGATACTTGCCCGCAAACGGGTCATTTCCCCTTCCGGAGAATCCGGATAGAGGCGGTATAAGTACTCTGATACAGTTAACTGAAGCACGGCATCGCCGAGAAACTCCAGCCGCTCGTTATCGGCAATTCGAGCTCCGCGTTGCTCATTCACATAGGATGTATGAGTGAAGGCTTGCTTCAACAACGCTGGATTACGAAAATTCAGATTAATACGCTCTTGCAATTGATGAAATACGTCTTTCATGAGCTCTCACCTCAACTTCACCCCATAAACAACCGACGCAGGCAGCATATGCCGCCTGCGTCGACGTTCACGCGCTTATTAGGCTTCGTATTTACGCATGATAATGGTCGCGTTATGACCGCCGAATCCAAAGGAGTTCGACAAAGCCACTTGCAGATCCGCTTCACGCGGTTTATTCGGAACATAATCCAAATCTAATTCCGGATCTTGATTATCAAGATTAACGGTTGGCGGTATGATACCGTTCTGGAGCGTTAGACCCAGAATAACCGCCTCTACTCCACCAGCAGCTCCGAGCAAATGCCCAGTCATCGACTTGGTCGAGCTTACTGCCAGCTTGTAAGCGTGGTCACCGAATGCCTTCTTGATCGCAGTTGTTTCCGACTTATCACCGGCACCTGTTGAAGTTCCATGAGCATTAATATACTGGATATCCTCAGGTGCGATTCCTGCGTCTTTCAAGGCCATCTTCATACAACGTGCAGCTCCATCCGGATCTGGATCGGTCATATGATGAGCGTCACCGCTCATTCCATAACCAATAATCTCAGCATAGATACGAGCTCCTCTTTGCTGTGCATGCTCGAGTGATTCCAGAATAAGAACACCCGCGCCTTCTCCCATAACAAATCCATCACGATCACTATCAAACGGACGACTAGCCTTCTCAGGCTCTTCATTACGAGTACTCATCGCTCTCATCGAGCAGAAGCCTGCCATTCCAACTGGTCTGATCGTCGCTTCTGCGCCACCACAAATCATGGCATCCGCATCTCCGCGTTGAATCATCCTAAAGCTGTCGCCAATGGCATTACTTCCCGATGCACAAGCCGATACAGCAGCTGTATTCGGACCTTTAGCACCAATCGTCATGGAAACTTGACCACTAGCCATGTTAGCAATCATCATCGGAATGAAGAACGGACTTACACGACGTGGACCCTTCTCCATTAGAATCGTATGTTGATCCTCCCAAGTACCTAAACCACCGATACCTGATCCAATAATGACGCCGACGCGCTCAGCATCCGCATTCTCGCCAATATTGAGCTTTGCATCTTCTACAGCTAACTTACTAGCCGCCACGCCGAATTGCACGAAGCGATCCATTTTCCGAGATTCTTTCTTATCCATGTATAGACTAGGATCGAAACCCTTAATTTCTGCAGCTATCTTTGTTGTATATTCAGTAGTATCGAATGCTTCAATTAGACTGACTCCTGATTTGCCGTCCAACAAATTGTTCCAGAACGTAGACAAATCGGAACCGAGAGACGTTACGACTCCCATTCCTGTGACGACAACACGCTGTGTCAAAACCTATTCACCTCTTCAGGGTAATTCTATTCCCGCACCCAGTGTGAAACGGTGCTTAAATGTGCAGAAGTCCCGTCGCAATAACGGGACCCGGTTGATCATTACGCATGAGATTGTATGTATTTAACGACTTCTCCCACGGTTGTGATCTTCTCTGCATCCTCATCTGAAATCTCCAAGTCGAATTCGTCTTCGAGTTCCATAACGAGTTCTACCACATCGAGAGAGTCAGCGCCTAAGTCGTCTTTGAAGGATGCTTCGGCTGTTACCTCTGCCTCTTCAACACCTAGGCGTTCGATAACGATGCGTTTTACACGTTCTTGTACATCGGACATCCGGTTCACCTCCCTTAACGTATTATACGTGAATCATAGACAAAAAGCCATAGAAGCATTGCATAGAAACTATGCAATTCGTGCATATAACGTTGATGCGCCATACACGTTGTTCAAATACATGCTTACCTGACAAGATGCAATTAAAAGCTACATGTACATGCCACCATCGACATGAATCGTTTGACCGGTCATGTAGGATGCTGCATCAGAAGCCAGGTAAACGACGGCCGCCGCGATGTCCTCAGGACGGCCCATTCTACCGATCGGAATTTCTCCAAGCAATTTCTCCCGATATTCAGCTGGGAGCTTGTCCGTCATATCTGATTCAATAAAGCCTGGCGCTACAGCATTCACTGTAATCCCACGACTTGCAAGCTCCTTGGCTGCCGACTTCGTCAAGCCGATGACACCGGCTTTAGCAGCCACATAGTTAGCTTGCCCTGCATTGCCCAACACGCCAACAACGGATGAAATATTAATTATACGGCCAGATCTTTGCTTCATCATAGAACGAGTTACGGCTTTCAGGCCATTGAACACACCCTTAAGGTTTGTTTCGATAACCTCGTCGAATTCCGCTTCCTTCATACGCATGATCAGGTTATCCCGAGTAATACCTGCATTATTCACAAGTATATCCAGTTTACCAAAGGATTCGATCGTTTTGGATACCATTTCTTCGAATTCCGCAGTTTTTCCGACGTTAGCCTTAATCATAATCGCTTTGCGTCCTAGCGCTTCCACCGCCTTAACGGTTTCCGCCGCCGCTGCTTCACTCCCAGAATAATTAACCGCTACATCGGCACCAGCTTCCGCAAGTGCGATCGCAATCGACCGACCGATTCCTCTAGAAGCTCCTGTAACCAAGGCAATCTTTCCATTCAAATCCCACATCGCCATACCTCGCTCACCCTCTCGTACATTGTCGCTGTTTCAGCTTCATTGTGCAACTATAGCCGTGGCAGCAGCACTATTTACGGAAATAATCTGCACGGATTTGTCGATTTTCTTGATCAGGCCGGCAAGTACTGTCCCAGAACCAATTTCAACGAACGTATCGACGCCTTCACCTATCAAGTACTTTATCGTATCCTCCCATTGCACAGGAGATACGACTTGCTTGACTAACAGCTTACGCAGCTCATCTCCTGAACTAACAGGCTTAGCATGGACATTCGCGATAACGGGAACTTGAGCGGCATGGAACTCTACTTTAGCAAGCTCAGCCGAGAGGTTATCCGCCGCAAGTTGCATAAGGGAAGAATGAAAAGGTCCACTTACATCCAGTGGGATGACCCGCTTAGCTCCTGCTTCTTTGCCTCTTTCCACAATTGCGGTAACACCTTCCACTGAACCGGATACTACGATTTGGCCTGGGCAATTGACATTAGCCAACTCTACTAAAGCGCCAGAAGCGGTAACATCTGTACAAAGGGTTTGCAGAGCTTCACGCTCTGCACCTAACACTGCCGCCATTGCACCTTGTCCGCTCGGAACAGCTTGCTCCATAAATAATCCCCGTGCCCGAACTAACCGAATCGCATCATCAAACGCTAATACGCCAGCAGCCACGAGTGCACTATATTCACCTAAAGAGTGTCCAGCCACGAAATCTGGCTTTATGTTTTGTGTCCGAAATAATTCAAGCAAAGCAATACTAGTGGCCAACAATGCAGGTTGCGTATTTGCCGTTTGGCGAAGCTCATCTTCTGGTCCTTCGAAAGCCAGCTTCGATATCGAGTAGCCAAGCACTTCATCCGCTTGATCAAAAATCAATCGTGCCGCTGCACTGCTCTCATAAGCGTCTTTTCCCATACCAACCGCTTGTGCACCTTGTCCAGGAAATACAAATGCGATTTTACCCAACGTGATTCAATCCTTCCTACTACCAAATTAAGACGGACGCACCCCAAGTTAAACCTCCGCCAAATCCAACAAGCACGAGACAGTCGCCTTCATTCACTCGACCTTGCTCAACAGCTTCTGCTAGAGCGATAGGTATGGAACCCGCAGATACGTTACCGTATCGATCCAGGTTAATCATTGCTTTATCTTCAGATAAATTCAATCTCTCTAAAGCGGATTGAATAATACGAATGTTCGCTTGATGAGGAATGAGTAAATCAATGTCCGCTTTCTCATAGCCAGCCATTGATAATGCTTCCTCCGCTGCACTGCCCATAATCCGGACTGCGAATTTAAACACATCACGTCCATTCATTTCAATGAAATGACGACGATCCGTGATGGACTGCTCTGAAGACGGGTGACGAGAACCGCCGCCACAAATTCGCAGCAAATCTCCGCCCGCACCGTCAGCTCCCAGTTTAAACGATTTGAAGCCGCGTCCTTCCGGAACTTGTCCAAGAACGACAGCACCCGCTCCATCACCGAATAGGATCGAAGTGTTACGGTCTGTGTAATCTGTTATGCGAGATAGACATTCCGCTCCAACAACGAGGACATGACGATACATCCCCATCTTGATAAATCCAGTTGCATTCGCTAAGCCATAAATAAATCCGGAGCACGCAGCAGACAAATCAAACGCAGCTGCTTTCTTTGCACCTAGCTTCTCTTGTAGCAAGCAAGCTGTCGAAGGGAAAAACATATCAGGCGTTATCGTTGCTACGATGATCAAGTCTAGCTCATCTGCAGTTATGCCTGCAGCTTCTAAGGCTAGAACGGAAGCCTCGTAGGCAAGATCAGATGTTGCCTGCTCGGGTGCTGCGATTCTCCGCTCCCGAATTCCCGTACGAGTGACGATCCACTCATCGTTTGTTTCCACCATCTGTTCTAGATCTTGATTCGTTAAGCGGCGTTCCGGAACATATTTACCCGTTCCGAGAATACCGACGGGAATTTCATTCATGAGCCTCTCTCACTTTCCGCTGAATTCTTCAGCCAGAGCCGCGATCAGCTTGTTGCCAATGGCTGTACGAGTTTGCCGGATCGCTGTCTTCATCGCCTTGGCGTCCGAAGAACCATGCCCTTTAACGACTAATCCATTAACCCCAAGCAGTGGCGCTCCATTATGTTCACTATAATCCATTTTATCACGTACACGTCTAAAGTTCGGCTTCAGAACACCCGCAGCAAGCTTGGATGTAAAGGTCGAGGTCAGCTCCTGTTTCAGCAGCTTAAAGATAGCCGCTGCTGCACCTTCCATTCCTTTAAGCAGAATATTGCCGGAGAACCCATCACATACAAGCACGTCGCACGGACGTTCCAACACATCGCGCTCTACGTTGCCTATGAAGTTAATCGGAGCTTGCACGAGCAATTCATACGCAGCTTTCGTAAGCTCATTGCCTTTGGCAGCTTCCGAGCCAATATTAAGGAGTCCCACTCTAGGTTCACGGATGCCATGTACTTTGTTCCGATATAAGCTTCCCATAAGCGCATACTGAACGAGTTGCTCTGGCTTTGCATCCATATTCGCACCCATATCCAGAGCAAGCACACCTATATTATCCATTGTAGGAAATATCGCCGCTAAGCCTGGACGCTCAATCCCCTTCAGCCTTCCAACAACAAGTAAACCAGTCGCCATCAATGCGCCCGTGTTACCTGCAGATATCATGGCATCCGCCTTACCCTCTTTAACTAACCGACCTGCCACAACCATCGAAGAATTCGTTTTACGTCGAACGGCTTTAACTGGTTCATCATCGTTCCCGATAATTTCCAACGCAGGTTCAATAGAAATATTATTAGGAGCCCCATGGCCAAGCAACGGTTGAAGCACTTCTGGATCGCCAACCAATATTAAATGCGTATCCGGCCATTCGGCAGCTGCAGACAATGCGCTTTCGACTTGAGCATGCGGCGCATGGTCTCCGCCCATTGCATCAATAGCAATCCGCATGAGCTACACTCCTTTATGAGGTTGTTCAAAAAGTCATTTTTTGATCACTTTATGTTTTCGATTCGCCAGCGGATCTATAAATAATAAAGTTCCCTTGAAACACCATTTCTTCGCCAACATATGTAAACACTTCGATTTTCGCTTTCCCTTTTTGTTCACCACTAGCTCTAACGTATGCTTTCGCAATACATTTTTCACCGAGGCGAGCGGGACGAATAAACCGAATATCTGCAGATGCCGTCAAGGCAATCTCATCGTTGATGACCGCGACTGCAAGTGAATTTGCTTGCGCGAACACATGGTGCCCCCGAGCAATACCTGTCCGAGAAAATACATGCTCATCGCTAATTTCAAACAACGATATACCGCTCTTGTCCAGTTGCAAATCAAGAATGTCGCCAATCACTTCGTGTAAAGGCAAAGAACGAACGGAATCATAAGACCGTTCTGCCATTAGCTTCAGTCTTTCTCTAAGCTCCGGTATAGCGAGTTCCAGCCGATCCAAACGAATAGTCTGGATGCTGACCTTCAATTGACGTGTCAGTTCCCGGTCAGTGAGAAACGGATTCTCGTCCAATAGCTTGCTTAGCTGTTGATGACGCTGACGTTTCGGAAGCCGTTCCATACTCACCACCGCTTTCTTTGAAAAGATGTTCAAGAAATATATAGAAAGTTTAAGTTTATAGATAGCCTTTAATACCTGGTGCCAAAAAGTTATTAAAGAAAAACGCGTCCGTATGCAACGACCGCAAGCAGCGCGGTAACCGACTGCGATGCAGTCGATTGCGCTTCCCCCATCGTGAATCCAGACGCGTCTAAGCTTTATTGCTTGATGATTTCGCGTGACTTGTAAGTACCGCAAACTTTACATACGCGGTGAGAAATTTTCAATTCTCCACATTGCTCGCATTTCACCATACCAGGAACTACTAATTTAAAGTGCGTCCGGCGTTTGTGTTTACGGGCTTTCGATGTTTTTGCAAAAGGGACTGCCATTGCTGCCACCTCCTTATCAGGTCCAAATAACTCTTAGCTTGAAGCCAGAATTATTCTTTCTGAGATTTAAACCAATCCTGAAGCGCAGCCATACGGGGATCAATCTTCTCCGTATTGCAACCGCACGATTGTTCATTCAGGTTCTTCCCGCAATCCAGGCACAAACCTTTGCAATCTTCACTGCATAGGGGTGCATACGGTAGCTGGACGACTAATCCCTCCAACAAATAAGGAGAAAGATCAATCCGCTCTTCCGATACTGGCACGGCGTCGTCATTTTCACTCACTTCAGTTTCACTGTCTTCGATAATCCGAAATTGTTCCTCAAAGGGAACACTAATCGTTTCATCGAATTTCTCCAAGCAGCGCGAGCACTGCAGGCGAATGTCACAGGAGAGTTGACCCGATACTAAAATCCGATCGCCCACGGCTTGCGCGGTTACATCGAATTTCATCGGTGAGAGAGGACTGTATTCAGAGTTATTCTGAAACAAGTCTGACATGTCGAGAGTTCCTTGCAGATCTAACGGTTGTCCCGCAGCTACAAGCTCTTGTACTTTTAGCAACAATGATATCACTCCAAACAAACAAAATTTATTATATCGAGTTTAGGGCTACCTTGTCAATGATAACGAAGAGTTTTCGAGCAAATCTTCTCTTGTGCACACTCGACATGTTATATTGTGGCAAACAAATATAAGGCTTCGCTGGGTTAAGGAGGTAGGCATGTCAACAGTCGGTGTCATAGTAGAGTATAACCCATTACACAACGGACATCTCTATCATTTACAGCAATCCAAGAAAATAACGGGTTCAGAAAATGTCGTTGCCGTGATGAGCGGTCATTTTCTCCAGCGCGGGGAACCGGCATTAGTGGACAAGTGGGCTCGGACTGAGATGGCGCTCCATGCGGGTTGCGATCTCGTCCTTGAGCTTCCAGTCGCCTATAGCTCTCAACCTGCCCAATGGTTCGCATACGGTTCTGTGGCCCTATTGGAGGCTACTGGAGTCGTGGACTCCATCTGTTTTGGCAGTGAAAGTGGAAATTTAGAATCGCTACAACTGATGGCTTCTTTGCTCAGTGATGAACCAACTGAATTTGTAACCGGGCTATCCAGGCAACTTAAAGCAGGTCTACCCTACCCCTCAGCATTCACTGCCGCCGCAAAAGATTATTTGCATGATAAGGGGCTGGATGACCTGGCCTTCTCGCTCACACAACCTAATCACACACTAGGCTTACATTACTTGATGGCACTGCGTAAAATAAACAGCCAAATAAAGCCTTTCACCCTCCGGAGAGAAAAATCCGATTATAATCAATCCGATATAACGGATGTCCAAATTGCCAGTGCAACTGCATTGCGTAAGCTCCTACTCGGTGAATCCGGCTCACTTGAACAACTCGCAGCCTTTGTTCCGAATTCGACACTCGAAATCCTGCGGCGTGAAATAAGCGTTGGACGTGCGCCCATCCATTGGGAGCATTTTGCCAGACCTTTATTTCAAGAGCTATTTCGTCTAGAGGCATCGCAGCTCGAAGGCTATGCGGAGGTGACCGAGGGACTTGAGTATCGGATCAAAAAGGTGTTGGTTGGATTGCCTGACTTGAGCGTTGCTGCTTTACTTGAGACTTTGAAAACAAAAAGATACACCCGCACGAAGCTACAGCGCATGTTATTACGCATATTACTAGGTCATCATAAGGAGCTGTTGAGCTCACAGCGGCTCGCTGACGGAATTGAGTATATTCGAGTGCTCGGATTTAATGAACGAGGACAACGATTACTTCATGAAATGCGTCGCAAAGCCAAGCTACCCATCGTAACGTCCGCTGCCAAAGAGAGTTCACCTTATCTGGCTTTGGATGCACGTGCATCCGCTGTTTATTCGTTAGCCTTCCAGAATCCGGATGCCTCCACCGCTATGCGAGATTATAAAATGCCTCCCATTCGCCTCTAGGCTTCGTGAGGGATGAAACTAGGACAAGAAGGTCTATCCCTTGTACTTACTGCGTACATTGTAATGTATTTGTGCGCAGGAGGCGATACCAATTGGGTAAAGTGCTAACGGGAAGAGGTTCATTGTTCCTATCCCTCATTCTGGGGTCCGCAGCGTTAATTGTTGTTGTGGGAGTTGTACACTCACCCGGAGAAGCCTTTCGTGCTTCCTTAGCGGGTTTGCAAATTTGGTGGCAAAATGTATTCCCTGGTCTACTCCCTCCCCTCATGCTGGCGGAGCTGTTAGCCGTCTCCGGACTTCTACACGGAATTTCCACTTTAGCTGAACCCCTAACACGAGGTCTCTTCCGTTTGCCGGGGGCATCTGGTTGGGCTATCGCCTTCGGTTGGTCAGCAGGCATCCCTGCTGGAGCTAAGGAAACGGCAAGACTGAGACAAAATGGTATGATTCAAGATGAGGATGTTGACACCATTCTACTCGTATCCCATTTACCTAATCCGTTCTTAGTCATTCTCGTCATCGGATATGGCTTTCTACAATCTCCTGAGCTTGGTTGGGCCATGGCATTAGGATTATGGCTATCCGCAATCCTATCTGGCATCCTATGGGTGCGAATAACGAAATCTCCTAAACCTAAGGTTCCCCTTATCCCTTTAAACGAACACCGCGCTTTAATCAAACGAGCATTACGGGCTGCAGTAGACGCACGCAATGAAGACGGACGGCCATTTGGTAAGCAGCTTGCTGATTCCGTTACAAATTCCGTTGGAACATTAATGACTCTTGGTGGTCTCATGATGATGAGCGCAGTTGTTGTGCGATTAATTCAACTGTCCTTCCCAGGCAATGATGTCTGGATTGCCATCCCCGGCTTGTACGAATTACACTTGGGAGCATATGAAAGCAGTCGCTCCGCCCTTTTCTTATCTGCTCCTGCACAAGCCGCCGCTCTTCTCGCCGCCGCATTAGCTTGGAGTGGTTGGAGTGGTTTATTACAGGCTCGTGCAGCCTTTGGATCGGAATCAGCCTTCCCATGGAAGAAGGTCATTGCAAGCCGTCTCATGCATAGTGCACTTGCACTGCTTATTACCTACCCCCTGTCATTGGCTGCTCTGACAAGTCCAGCAAAGGACTTCTTATCGTCCTTCTGGCCCAATCAATGGCTTGTCAGAGAAGCTTGGGCAGCGGACGGTCCATTGCCTAACGGCTGGGGACACCTTTCTGAGAATATGATCATCGCACTAGCAAGCTTCGGAATATTCCTGCTCCTCGCCTTATTTGCCGCTCTCATCCGTCCGAATATTCCAGTGAAACGGGATGATTCTAATCCTCCATCTGCTAAATAATCTATAATGATGGACATGGATTCCTTTGTACTTTAAAACTAACAAAGCCACCCCTTTTTAAGCGGTAGCTTTGTTAGTTTTAAATCCATGGATACCTATTGAACAAAATATTGTTTTATTTATGCGCCTCATCTGGTGCCACGTATTTTCCTAGTAACGCAACTTCGACTGCCGGTGGAACCAAGTCATGAACAGGACCGTTAAACTTAGCAATCTCTTTAACGATGCTGGAGCTTAAATACGAATATTTAGGATTTGTCATCATAAATACGGTTTCAATGCCTTCATCTAGCTGCCGATTCGTGGAAGCCATCTGCAGTTCGTATTCAAAGTCCGTTACGGAGCGTATCCCACGGACGATAACTTGTGCTTGTCTAGAGCGCATGTAACGAACAAGTAAATCACGGAAGCTATCGATTTCTACATTAGGTAGGTCACTCGTCACCTGTGCTAATAATTCTCTTCTCTCTTGTACGCTAAACAACGGACTTTTTACCGTATTGTTCAATATCGCTACGATCACGCGGTCGAACTGTTTGGCAGCACGTCGAATGATATCTAGGTGACCTAATGTAACGGGATCAAAGCTCCCGGGATACACCGCTACACGAATTTCGTGCTCTATTCCTGTTTGATGAGGGCTCATTCTTCAATAGCCTCCTCCTCTTGGTCCGAGGATGGAGTGGGCTCCGCCTCGTCTGTTTGTTGATAACGGTATACGGACAAAGCAATTTCTCCGTATTTCGCGTAACGATAACGTTCATAATGACCGATGATATTCTCATAAACCACATCCGGATGATGCTCAACAACGACTACAGCATTTTCAGCCACTAAGCCTTTTTCAGCCAAGTCCAATAGCAATGTATCGCAATCCTTCATCACATAAGGTGGATCCACAAAAATAAGATCAAAAGGCTTACCCACACGTGCAAGCTGGTTTAACGCTCTGCGAGCGTCATTCCGAAACACCTCAGCTCGTTCGGCTAATCGTGTCGCAGACAGATTCTGTTTAATGACTTCTATACTCTGCGAACTGGAATCAATAAAAACCGCGCTTGCCGCCCCTCTACTGAGGGCCTCAATTCCCAATCCTCCGGTGCCCGCGAATAAATCAAGAACCCTCTCTTCATCGAAATAAGGTCCGATGATGCTAAATAGAGATTCCTTTACTTTGTCCGTAGTCGGACGAGTGTTATTTCCTGGAACCGCCTTAAGAGGATGTCCCTTGGCTTGTCCTGATATGACTCGCAATTCCTCAACCCCATCATTTCGTACAATGTGATAATACAGCATCAGTGCTTGAATGTTGTTATGTTACCACAATATTCTTAGTTACAAAAGCTTTGCATATCCTCTGTACATCACCTAGCCAGCAACCGTTAACTTTTTTCCACCTGGACGTATATTTTCCTCTTCAGAGGTCACAATGATAGTACCGGCGCCGAGAGGTGTCGGGGACAACCGCGGAGAAGACTTACGTTTCCCCATAAGTTCTTCGTCCGGTTTCTCCTCTCCCATGAAGGCCCTCGTCGCGAGACGGGGGTCGACTTTTTGTTTTCATACATATTCATTCCTTTTCAACTTAAAAGTAGCTACATATTATGTAGAGACGAATTATGTCAATGATCATTATGTCATGACAGTATGAGCATATAGACTCACATGATCCACCAAATCAAGAATAATAAGAAATAGAATGAAAAAGAGAATATCAATCCAAAGATCAGCCCCCGAAACGCAATCCCGTCATCTTGCCTTTCCATGGCGTTCCCTCCGTTCCTTTCGGTTCCTCGGTGATTGACCGGCGAATGGCGACAACTTACGAACATGCCAACTGTTAATTTGTTTAAACATCGATATAATCTCCATTAACACATTTTACCCATAAACAAAACTACACTGGCCTGAACTTCTGGTAATAACCGAGATGCTCCAGCTCCTTAATAGGATGAAGGTCGAAGTTCATCTCGTTTGAGATCAGTGCGCCGTAGCCACGCCGAATTTACATCCTAAATAAAGGGAATTGACTTTTTTATTTGTTGCAACCATCCTTGTTACCCAGTACATAATCGCTGATAAGTAACTTAATAGTTCCTTAAATAACGGATAAACTGTCTTACATTTTTTTATCAAAAGCTTGAGACACCTGCCAAATATAAAAAAACCCCGAACTACTCGGGGTTCTCAACCTTTATCCCTACAAGACTATGAGCCTTACTTACCTGGCGGCATTTGTCTGAAAATAGTTTGATCCAAGGCCACTCCAATAACTATGCCAATGGCTATACCTAAAACTAAACCATCAAAGTACAAGCCAATTGCAACCCCAAAAGCTATACCTGCAAACATCCCATTAAACTTTCTTTTCTTTTTCTTTTTCTTTTTGTTATCGTCCACTCTGATACCCCCAGTTTACTTATCCTCTCATACGTAATTATTAATTATAGGTTCCAATACAATCTCACCTGAAGGTAAAAAAATAAACCCCAAATCACTCGGGGTTCTCAACCTTCATAATATCCATGAACGGTACTTTTGTTATCTCATCCTGCTTCTGCACATGGACAAGTCTAGTCCTAGAGTCCAGCTTAGTAATAAGTCCTTGCACGACCTCATCCAATCCCCAGACGGTTAGAACGACTTCAGACTCTTCCTGCATCGCTTCAACTAATCTTTCGCCGATTTCCTCAAGGATTGCTTCATCTCGTGTGGGTCTCTTATCTTTTGACTTCTTCTTCGGTTTTTCTACCGGTGGCATAATCCAGCTCACTCCTATGTTGTTTGTAATTCTAAGTTGATGATCTCAGACCGTGACAAGCATAACGATCCTAAATCATAACATCAAACACGATGATTTCAAAAGTTCCATCCCTCACTTGACCTCCCTGAATAAAAAACAAAGCCTACGCAAATGATGAATTGGTAATGAAATCCACTCAAAGGAGAATTACCAATGACTAAACACAACCAATTTCTAGACCCATCGATTAAACCACATGATCGAAGTGACGAGCCTGAATATGCTCCCAGCATGGATACCCATAATTCGCTTGAAGCGGATGCGACTGAGGAAGAGGTTGCAACTGGTGATTTTACTGAAGTGACGCATCTATACCTCGACCGTACACCTGAGGAATAAAATAGCGATGTTCGCATGAAAATTAATGGATCTTTAAGCTTTATCTCACTAGTCATTAAGGTTACGGTTATATGATGATCTCAACCCTTTAATTAATATAGATTGCTTTACTTGACCCCGCAGAGATGCGGGGTTGTTTCATTTTTATCCCATGACTATCCATCCCCTCAATACTTATTGTAAAATGAGCGAAAAGGAGCTGATGATATGGTTTGGGCGATCGTGATCGTAGCTGTTGTGGTTGTATTTGGAATATTTAACTCATCCAATCAACGAGGTCAAACCTCTAATAGCAGCTCCAGTGATGGTGGATATGTCGGTGATCACGGGAGCGATCATTACGACAGCCCTAGTTCGGATAGCAGCTCAGACGGAGGCGGAGGTGGCGGGGATGCTGGTGGCGGAGGCGGAGACTAGTCACTACCTCATAGGTCTGAACAACTCTTGTGAATTTAGCCCACTCCGTACTATGGGCATTCGCATATGATGGGTTCGAACCTATCTAAGGGAGTTGAAGAGTTGAACCAAGCTAATCCTATACAAACGATTTCATTAGTTGACCCCTATGTTGTCGAAGCACTCAGACGCCTAATCGGTTGTTATGTTTGTTTTGAAACCACACGAGGAAGACTTGAAGGTACCATTATTGATGTTAAGCCGGATCATGTTCTGCTTCAAACACACAAACATCAGGTTTGCGTTCGAATCGCAGAAATTGTTTGGACAATGCCGCTATAATCACCAAAGGAGCTGCTCAATGCAGTTCCTTTTTATGTAAAACCTGTTGCTTTGAATGAATTCCTTGAACGAATAATTAATCTATCTGTGCGAATGCACAGTCCGAATATATTTCAACACATAGACTAACTGGGTGATAAGCAATCAAATTACACAATCGGTGGTGAATGGTATGGGATATGAAGTTGGTGGTGTAGGCGCTGGCTCTTGTGCTGGTTATGGCGGCGGAATGGGTGCAGCTGCATTCGCACTTGTTCTTTTCATCCTTTTAGTTATTATCTTACGGGCTGGTACTGGGATTTACTAAGTAATGACGAATGAGTTCAAAGTACAAACAACCCCGCCCGGCACATGACCGAGCGAGGGTTGTTTGTATTGTAGATCTATACCATTACCACTACTTGGAGCCCAGAAGACCTAACACTTCCAATCTTAACTGAACGAATGCTGGATCCTTCCAAACATCTGCCCGACGCGGACGCTCGAAAGGAACTACGATTTCTCTCAAAATCGTTGCTGGTGCAGAAGATAACACATAAATGCGATCCGAAAGCATCAGTGCTTCCTCAATACTATGCGTGACGAACAATACCGAGCGTCTATCCGCCTCCCACAAATCAAGCAGCCATCGTTGCATGTCTGCTCTAGTCAGGGCATCCAAAGCTGCGAAAGGCTCATCCAGACACATGACGTTCCGCCGCATAAGTAACGCGCGCAAGAAGCTAACCCTCATCTGCATGCCACCGGAAAGCACATGTGGATATTCCTTCGCCACTCCCCCGAGGTGTATCCGTTCCAACCAATTTGCAGCCTGCTGCTTTGCTTCTACCTTTGTGGTACCCGTGGTTACCAAAGCTGAAGAGATATTGTCCTCCACAGATAGCCACGGAAACAAAGCCGCCTGCTGTGGCATATAGCTAATGAGCCCACGTTGTCCGGTTACATCGTTCCCGTCAACCAGAATTCGTCCTTGATCCGGACGTTCCACTCCTCCGATTAGGCGGAACAAGGTCGACTTCCCACTACCTGAAGGCCCAATCAGAGTAACAAATTCCCCAGCATGCACTTGTAAATGAATGTTGTTTAAGACAGGAACCTGCTCTTTACCGCGCCTATACGCTTTATTTATCCCAATTAACTCCAGCTTGCTTCCAACGGACCTCATGAAGAAGCCCCCTTCCAATCCCCCTCAGAGCGGGGTCTCCAACGAATGATCAGACGTTCCGCTATAACTACCGCATAGTAGAACAGAAAGCTTAGCGTAACGACACAGACGATAGATCCGAATACGCCTGGTTGATCGAACCCGTTGAACTTAAGCTTCAAATAAAACCCGATTCCTTTGTTTGCTCCTAGCCACTCCGCAACAATTGCTGATGATACGACATAGGTGGCCGCAATCCTTAATCCCGAGAATAGATAAGTCAATGACGCCGGAAATTCTAGACGCTTAAGTCTCTCCCAACGAGATGCACCGATCATCCCTAAATATTCACGCAGCTGAGGCTCGGCTTGCCCAAGTCCCATAAGAATAGATAGTGCAATTGGAAAGAAACAAACGAGTACAAGTAAGATCAGCTTTGGCGTCCATCCGAAACCGAACCAGATCATCAGCAAAGGCCCGAGTGCGATCAAGGGCACATTCTGAGATAGCACAAGTAACGGAGCGAACGCTTCTCTCAAATAAGGGACAACATGAATCAAAATGGCAACAATAATCCCAATGATCAAGCCTAATGCAAGGCCGATGAGCGCCAAATAAAAAGTCGCTAGCATATGCGTCCCAAGCATAGCGGAGTCCTCCACCATTGATATAGCGATATCCCATGGAGAAGGCAAAGTGTACGTCTTAATGTTGAACAGCTCACAAACCGCTTGCCAGATCCCAACAAAGACAAGTAGCGTTATGAAAGGCAGCAGAAATCCTCTAAGCTTCTTATTGCCCATCTGGATATTTCTGCAACAGCCGAGCCATCGAAGCTCCTTCTTGTCCATCAACGACCAGTTTGATTTGCGACATGACAGAGGGACTGCCTTTCTCGAACATAGCCGTGTTCATCTGTTTGACAATATCAAGCAATTGATCTAAATCGCCTTCCATCGTCGTCTCCAATGGTCCTACACGATACAACACACCTGACGCTTTAATGATCTCAATTGCCCGATCTACGTAAGGAATGACTTCTTCACCTGGATTTACTCTCGGAATAATTTGAATACTTAGCAAGGCTTGAGCCATCATTAACATCTCCTTATAATAGGTATCATTTATTCAGGAAGAAATTCAGTCGTGAACATTTCGTCGTACTTTAAGCCTTCTTTCATCAACCCATTCTGAGTTAACCAATCCCCGTAGCCCGACCATACTTCCAGCTTCTGCTCACCCCAGCGCGTCGCATCATCTTTATATTTCGGGCTTAACCATTTCTGGCTTGCCTTCACTAGATCCGCATTGATTTCTGGGACCGCCTTAATTAATACGTCTGCGGCTTCATCAGGATGCTCAATTGCATAGTTATAACCTTCTGAAGCACCTGCCAAGAACGAGCGAACTAGCTCTGGCTTCTCTTTGATCAGCTTCTCGTTCGTTAGTAACAAAGGCGTGTAATAATCTAATTGTTTACTATAGTCGGTCAAATACACCATGTTAACAGGCTCATTGCGGAGTTCCGCCTCGATTCCTGTCCATCCATAAAATATCCATTCGAAATCGATCCCCTTCTTCACTGCTGTGAAGAAGTCAGCTGTACCCGCACTCACTAAATTAACTTTGCTAATGTCTGCATTCTGTACTTTCATGATAGATGCAATGACCGCTTGCTCTGCCGGTGAACCCCAGCCCCCGTAAGATTTACCTTCGAAATCCTTAGGCTCTTTGATGTTCTTATCTACTGGGGAAGCAAAGCCCGAAGTATTATGCTGAATGATTGGAGCGATAGAGACAAGAGGTAATCCTTGCTCCCGAGCTAAAATCATACTTTCTTGTGCACCAATACCGAAATCAGCCGTGCCATTTGCAACCAATGCACTTGCTCCCGCTTCAGGTGGTAGAATAATGTCCACGTCCAGTCCGTGCTTTTCCCACAACCCTTGAGCCTCGGCTACATACAACCCCGTATGGTTCGTATTCGGTGTCCAATCGAGCACTAACGTTACTTTCTCCAACGGTTCATTAGACGAGCTCGCAGTGGAGGAAGGACTGTTGGCAGCATTCGTACCCTCCTTCCCTCCACATCCTGCTAGCAACAACATACCTGCTAGCATTGTTAATCCTAACTTTCCCCAACTCTTACTCTTTACTACCATGCTTCTCTCCCTCTCTATGTTTCATTTGCGAAGAAGAAAGCTTCATACAATCAAAAAGACGCCCCCCGATTCTGGAGGGCGCCCTAAATATATGGACGTATGACACGACAGATAACCGTCGTGCTCCCACCTTCCTACGCTGGTACTAACCAGATCAGGTTATAAGGGTCTGCATCTTCAATGGGATGCACTCTCAGCTGGCCTTGCTCCAGCTCCCCCGGGGCTTATTCAATTCATGAAACCAACTTCTTACTTGCCCTATTATAACAAACCCTTCCAAGATGTCTATCTCTTATTCCTTAGAACCCTGCAATTCTATTGATTTCATTTTTATTGAAAATCATTTTTAAGCTAGCTCATGTTTACTTCTTACGGCATACAGCAATGACATAGGCAGGCCGTGCATTTTTCATACAGCTCAATGAAGCTGGTCCAAAGTAACGGAGAATATCAGGATTATAACCCTCAATCGTCGTATTACCTCCTACAGCAGCAGCAATATCGTTCCATTCCGGTGCTACATTCCCATGAGCACCGACAAAGGTTTGACCGTATATGCTTTCAATATCATAAAGCACAGAGAGTTCACCAACAAACTCGCTTAAGCTATATTCAAAGCAATGATATTGATTGCGCATTTGCTGACCGAATAGTCGGTCAGGATTTGTTACATCCCGATTTGGAGTCGAAACGATCAGCCGCCCACCCGGACGCAACACTCGTGCTACTTCACGCAGAAAGACAGCCCCATCCGGCACATGTTCAATCGTTTCGAACGATACGACAACATCATACGACTCATTATTGAACGGTAGATGGAGCACATTGCCGATTTGAAAGGTAACACCATTCCCTCCATAATCACGTTCTGCCAATTGTACAGAAGCAGGATCGATGTCCACTCCAGTAACGCTAACAGCGCCGCTATCTATCATCATACGTGCACCATATCCCGCGCCGCAGGCAGCATCAAGGACAATATTGCCATTGCAATAAGGCTGAGCTAATCGATACCTATACACGTGCTCAGTGAGCACATCAAGGTAAGAAACAGAAACCGCCGAATTAAGAACGAGTCTCTCTCCAGTAAACGCAACGTCTTCCTGAGACTTAGGTAAATATGTCAATGATGTCACCGTCGATTCTGTTATATTTTTACCGCTTCTACTAGTGGTGGATGCCTAAATGGAGACGCGGTCTTCATCCTGTCTGAAGACCCCGGTCCACATTACCTTCCTCTACAACCAACCTCTGTCATCCTATGTCGCATTCGCGGGCTTCGCTTGGACAGAAGTTGATGTACAGTCTCATCAAATCGTATACGTCAGGTTATCGTCATTATTGGAAAAAGAACGGCGCCTGTTCCATCGTCCAAACCCCGCTACCCCATATCGAATACGATATGTCGATTGTTTCTGTAATGGACAGGAGGAACCAGAGCCTTGAACGAGAGATTTGTTATTCAATTGGAATATCCAATCAAGCCGAGAGTAAGGTTCGGCGGTTCGAACCTACCGCCTCACCGTAAATTGTACGACCTTATTAACCGAAACCGTGACCAATACGACGAACATCTACAAGCTATCCTTCGCCACGTTCCCATACTGGCTGCGATTCCCACCTATAGTCGTTCAGATCAGGTCGAAGTCCCATATTGGCTTAACAATTGGTTTCCCCCACTTGATGCCGCTGCTCTTTATTGCATACTCACTGAAACAAACCCGAAGCGATTTTTTGAGATCGGCTCCGGAAACTCAACCAAGTTCGCACGGCATGCGATCCGCAATCACTCACTTCAAACAACAATCACTTCCGTGGATCCTTGTCCGCGAGCGGAGATCGACGCAATCTGCGACCGTGTCGTTCGCGCATCACTAGAGTCTGTAGACGTATCCCTGTTCGAAGAACTCGAGTCTGGTGACATTCTGTTCGTCGACAGTAGTCACCGTGCCTTCATGAATTCCGACGTAACCGTCATTTTTCTCGAAATCCTCCCCTATCTCAAGCCCGGTGTGCTCGTCCACTTTCACGACATCTTCCTTCCGCACGATTATCCCGAACAATGGGTAAACCGTTATTACAATGAGCAATACCTACTGGCTGTACTTTTATTGGCAGAGAGTCCTCGATACGAGATCTTCTTCCCCAGTTTCTTCGTCTTAACTGACGTGCTCCTTACCGAACGAATTCGTCCTTTCTGGGACCAGATCAACATCCCGCCTGGCATTGGTCAAGGAGGCTCCTTCTGGATCAGGACGAAGTAAACACACTAATCACTAAATACCCCGCTCCTCCGGCCAAATGGCGGAAGGAACGGGGTATTTTTTAAAGGGACGTATACTTTCCTATCGTTAAAGCGACATTGCACTCCTTTATAACAGATCCCGGTCCCATAACGAATTCATGGACAACTCCATTCCAGCCAAAATCCGCACCTCGACGAACCAATCTATTCCGCCTTACCGTGGAAATGGGGTGACCGGTCTCGTCACTTTCAAGATGAAGCAGCATTGAAACAGCATCTGTAGATTCGTCAAGCAAGAGCTTCAAACCCTCCAGCTTCCGAAGATCGTTTGCCGACATCTCTTCCCCTGGATTTACCCAGAACAGGAATGTCCCTGAAGTCAACGACTTCACCTCAGTCCATGGATTTCCCAAGTCGCCGTTTGTCGCCAATGAATCTACCGCCACGACATTCGAAGTCACCTCCGCGATCGCATGAAGAGTGTCCACAGTAGCTCCCATGTCAATCGCTACCCACTCGTTAGCGAGTGAACCCACAATACTGATTGTTCTCTCAAGCAAACGAACCGACGTCAAGGGCCCTATCGGAACCACGATCGCAAAGGAAGCCGGCTCCTTGTAGATGAGGCTATGAATATCGCGACCCCATTTCTGTTTGGCTTTCTCTCTATTCACTGAGAGAAGCTCACCCAGATTCGAATCTTTGAGGATTCCCATCGTCATATGACCGAAATGATGCACAAAAGAGTCGTAGACGACCCGGATCTTATACCCGCTGTTTAGGACGCGCAGACACAAATCATCGTCTTCATAATTGCCAAGTCCGAAGCGTTCATCGAAAACGCCTACTTCATCCAGTACTTTCCGTTTAACGAGCATGCAAAATCCGACAACACGGCGCACTTCTAAAGATTGACCTTCATGCTTCGCTACATGCTCTGACGCAAAAGCATCCGCTTCCTCTAGACGGGTATAAGATACCGGGATTTTCTGCTGTCCACTTGCGTAATTGGTCACAGGACCGACCATACCAATGTATTCATCGCTGTTCAGCACTCTCAGCATGCGCGTCAGCCATTCAGGAGTCACGATTGTGTCGTTGTTGAGGAAAAGAACCGTATCGCCTGAAGAGACTTCCCACCCTTGATTGCAGCCTTTGGCGAAGCCGAGATTCGTCTCATTCCGCACTAGATTAACATCCTCTTGTGCTTGCAAATAGGGATAGGTAGGATCTGTCGATCCATTATCGACGACGATGATTTCATACGGCTCAGGTGTGTTCCGACGTATACTCTCCAGGCATAGATGAGTGAGTTGTAATTGATTATGTGCAAGTATTACGATACTCGTTTTGTTCACAAAAGAAGCCTCCTCGAACTTTCCTTTCTCAACTCAGGCGGTCGTGTCCCCGATTTTGCGGACATTGAGGAAGTATTCGCGGTTGTACAGCATGCTTGGATGGGTCGGGTTGAATGCCAGGGCTTTCTCGTTATGCTCGTAAGCTTTCTCGTAATTGCCCATTCGGTCATAGCACAAACACATTTGAAGATGTGGAAACCAGGTGGACATCGACTTGTTAGTCATCCCCATCGTTGACGGTGGCGGTACCTTCGTGGCAAGGTCGTACCAGAAGACGGCGTTCTCATGCTGTTCCTCTTTGAAAAAATATCCGGCGATAGCGCACGAAACATCAGGACGTGGCTTCTCGTAGACGAGAGCCCTCACTAAGGATTCAAAACACTTCTCTTTGTTGCCCATATGCGAGTAACATTCCGACATCTTCACGCAAGCTTGGATATTATCCTCAATCCAGCCTTGCCCTGTCTTTAGCATCTTGTCGTAGTAAACGACAGCATCGTCATACTTGGCGTGTTCCCTTAATTCGTTAGCGTAATAATAGAGATCCCGTATCGAAAATTGTTCCTCGGCTTCCTTGCGTTGGGTATAAATTCGGAGGTTGCGGTCCGTATAAACCTTTTCTTTACGGTGTGTGATGCTGACGTCACTGTCCAAAAACTTACCCCAAGCGGCCAAATATTCATGTACTGGTCCAACCCATGTGAAATTTCTATCTCTTCTTACTAGTCGGTTGCGACGCAAGCTTGACGTTGGTTTACCAGTGGTATCGAATGCTAGAAGATAAGGCATCGTTACACGCTCAATATCAGGAGTCAGTGTCGCCTTTAACGCATGGAACCGGGAGCGATCCTCAGTCTCAACAATGTCGTCCGCGTCCAGCCAGAGGATGTATTCCTTAGTTGCTTTGGAGAATGAGAAATTACGGGCCGCTGAAAAATCTTCAATCCATTTGAAGTCGAAAATACGATCGGTATATTTGCGAGCGATCTCCTTCGTCCTGTCTATCGATCCAGTATCTACAATGATTATCTCGTCCATGATCTCTTGCACGGACGACAAGACTCGATCCAATGTGGCTTCTTCATCCTTGACGATCATACATAAACTGATAGTTACCATATCTGGTTAGTAAGCCCTCCTTCCGGTCAACCGGAGAGAAGATGCGAATATGCCTCTCTTGCCTCCGGATGCTCGGGTGATAACTTCAGCGCTTCCTCGTAAGCCTCTCTAGCTTCTTCAGGGTTACCCTTCTTCTCCTGACAAAGTCCGATGTAGTACCACGGCTGGAACGAACCAAGACCCTTAAGTGTCAGATGGTTCAAATTCCCTTCCCCAAGCTCCAAGCAGTACCGGAACGACGCAAGCGCCTCTTCCAGATGATCTTTTTGCATGAGGATAACGCCTTTGTAGAAATGCAGGTCAACATAATCAGGGTACATGGCGATCGCCTTATCAATGGCAGGCCATGCCCCGTCGAAGCTTCCGAGCGAGAGCAGCGAAGCATATTTCAGTTTATACAGCATGGACGGGGGAGTGAGCCCCTTTTGCAGGAAATGTATGATTGACTTGTTCACTTGCTCGAACGAAAGCTTATATTCTTGTATCCGATAAGCTTCACTCGCCAGATGGTAGTAGACCCAAGGATCAGGATCGGATGCCTCAGCCGCCTTCACCAGCAAAGAATGATTGCGTTCAAACTTTTTTTTGTCTTTTGTGACTGTATCCATATACCCATAGTGGTACACCTTCACGGGAAGCGACGGTAAAGCAGATAAATTCGGTATGATATCCGCCACAATCAATTGCTCGTGAATCGAATTTTGGAACCTCAGACCGATACCATTGCGGAACAGCCTGTGATGAGCAAGGCGATAAGCATTATTCGCGTGAGGAGGAGATGCTCCGTGAAAATTGATCAGTTCGATCAAGGCAATGCTATGGTCGCTCAGAGCCATTACATCCCTCAGATGAGGAGCGTCTTTTACATCCACTTCTTCATCCGCATCCAGCCATAAGATCCATTCACCTGTCGCTTTCTCAATTCCAAAGTTACGTGCGTCGGCGAAATGACCGCTCCAAGGGTATGGATAAACAGAAGCCCCTAGGGCTTTCGCGATTTCTTGCGTGCGGTCGGATGATCCGGTATCCACGACGATCATTTCATCGACAACATCCTTGACGCTAGTCAAGCAGCGAGCAATCCACCGCTCTTCGTTCTTCACGATCATACAAAGCGATAATTTTGAGTTTCCGCTCATGAGTTCTCCCTTCCCATACTTCCATATAAGAACAATTTCTTCAGTTTATTCGGAAGTGCGGAACAGGATGACAATTGGAGAATTGGCCTTATCCTGAACACGAAAGCGGAGATGATTGAGCGCTTTTTCTATCGATCGACAATAAAGGGCTATACCAAACATGGAAATATTAAGGAAGCTGGTGAGACAACCAGGGCAAAAAAAACTTGTCAACATAGATTATCCGAGTCTGATAAAAGGAGTTGATAAGAGTTGTCTCAAGCAAACATACCTAATATCACACCTGAAATTTCCGTGACAAGAAATGACGCTATTAATCTCTTACTATCCTCCATTGCGATGGAAGAACTTGGCCTAAGCCATATCCTTAATGCTGAGGGGGAAAAAATCCAGTACGTTCTCGGAACGCTTCCTGGCGTTACCTCTCCTCAAGCGACGATAAGCGACGTGCTCGCGATGAACGATAGCGTGAGGCAGACGATTAAGGAGATTACGAAGAAGGAATGGATTCTGCAAGACAAGCTAGAAACCGTTCTGTCTGTAGCCCCTTACGAAGGAGGAGTAACTGGTCCTCCTGGTCCATTAGGTCCAACAGGTCCTACCGGTCCAACCGGTTCATTAGATCCCGGCACGATACTCTTTAATGTTATTGGTAAGACTGGCACAGCAACGGTTGCCGTGGGAGATGATCTGATTTTTGTATCAGACACTCTAGATATCGAGGTTACTCAAGGATCCGCAATCGTAAGAATCGAAGTTCCAAACTCTCAAATTGGTGCAACCGGAGCGACGGGTTCGACGGGTTCGACGGGTTCGACGGGTTCGACGGGTTCGACGGGTTCGACGGGTTCGACGGGTTCGACGGGTTCGACGGGTTCGACGGGTTCGACTGGCGCTACGGGTGACGATGGAGCTGATGGTGCGACTGGTGCAACAGGTCCGACTGGCGCTACGGGTGACGATGGTGCGACTGGTGCGACTGGTGCAACAGGTCCTACTGGCGCTACGGGTGACGATGGAGCTGATGGTGCGACTGGTGCAACAGGTCCTACTGGTGCTACGGGTGACGATGGAGCAGATGGTGCGACTGGTGCGACTGGTGCGACTGGTGCGACTGGTGCGACTGGTGCGACTGGTGCGACTGGTGCGACTGGTGCGACTGGTGCGACTGGTGCGACTGGTGCGACTGGTGCGACTGGTGCGACTGGTGCGACTGGTGCGACTGGTGCGACTGGTGCGACTGGTGCAACAGGTCCGACTGGCGCTACGGGTGACGATGGAGCTGATGGAGCTGATGGTGCGACTGGTGCAACAGGTCCTACTGGTGCTACGGGTGACGATGGAGCAGATGGTGCGACTGGTGCAACAGGTCCTACTGGTGCTACGGGTGACGATGGAGCTGATGGTGCGACTGGTGCAACAGGTCCTACTGGTGCTACGGGTGACGCTGGAGCTGATGGTGTAACGGGTGCAACAGGTCCTACTGGCGCTACGGGTGACGAAGGAGCAGATGGTGCGACTGGTGCAACAGGTCCGACTGGCGCTACGGGTGACAATGGAGCTGATGGTGCGACTGGCGCAACAGGCCCGACTGGCGCTACGGGTGACGCTGGAGCTGATGGAGTAACCGGAGCAACAGGTCCTACTGGCGCTACGGGTGACGCTGGAGCTGATGGAGTAACCGGAGCAACAGGTCCTACTGGCGCTACGGGTGATGCTGGAGCTGATGGTGCGACTGGCGCAACAGGTCCGACTGGCGCTACGGGCGATGCCGGAGCTGATGGAGTAACCGGAGCAACAGGTCCGACTGGCGCTACGGGTGACGATGGAGCTACTGGCGAAACCGGAGCTGCTGGTGCTACTGGCGAAACTGGTGCTAATGGTGGAACAGGAGCTACTGGAGCTACTGGTGGAACCGGAATTACTGGAGCTACTGGTGGAACCGGAATTACTGGAGCTACAGGTGAAACTGGAGCCACTGGCGCAACTGGAGCTACTGGTGGAACCGGAGCTACTGGTGGAACCGGAGCTACTGGTGGGACTGGAGCTACTGGCGAAACTGGATCTACTGGCGGAACTGGAGCTACTGGCGAAACTGGAGCTACTGGCGAAACTGGAGCGACTGGCGGAACTGGAGCTACTGGTGCTACTGGAGCCACTGGTGCTACTGGTGCTACTGGCGAAACCGGAGCTACTGGCGCAACTGGAGCTACTGGTGGAACAGGAGCTACTGGAGCTACTGGTGGAACCGGAATTACTGGAGCTACAGGTGAAACTGGAGCCACTGGCGCAACTGGAGCTACTGGTGGAACCGGAGCTACTGGTGGAACTGGATCTACTGGCGGAACCGGAGCGACTGGCGGAACCGGAGCGACTGGCGGAACCGGAGCGACTGGCGAAACTGGAGCTACTGGCGAAACTGGAGCTACTGGTGGAACTGGAGCGACTGGCGAAACTGGTGCCACAGGCGAAACTGGTGCCACTGGCGGAACTGGAGCTACTGGTGGAACTGGTACTACTGGCGGAACCGGAGCTACTGGCGGAACCGGAGCTACTGGCGCAACTGGAGCCACTGGTGCTACTGGCGGAACTGGAGCTACTGGCGCAACTGGCGGTACTGGAGCTACTGGCGAAACTGGAGCTACTGGCGAAACGGGAGCCACTGGCGGTACTGGTGCTACTGGCGGAACCGGAGCTACTGGCGAAACAGGTGCCACAGGCGGTACTGGAGCTACTGGCGCAGCTGGAGCTACTGGCGGTACTGGTGCCACTGGGGCGACTGGTGCTACTGGTGCGACTGGTGCTACTGGCGGTACTGGTGCCACTGGTGAAACTGGTGCTACTGGCGGTACTGGAGCCACTGGGGCGACTGGCGAAACGGGAGCTACTGGTGCTACTGGAGCCACAGGTGCTACTAGTGCTACTGGTGCTACTGGCGAAACTGGAGCTACTGGTGCTACTGGCGAAACTGGAGCTACTGGTGCCACAGGCGGAACTGGAGCTACTGGCGAAACTGGAGCCACTGGTGCCACTGGTGCCACTGGTGCCACAGGCGGAACTGGAGCTACTGGCGAAACGGGAGCTACTGGCGAAACGGGAGCTACTGGCGAAACGGGAGCTACTGGTGAAACGGGAGCCACTGGTGCAACTGGTGCCACAGGCGGAACTGGAGCTACTGGCGGAACTGGAGCGACTGGCGGAACTGGAGCTACTGGCGGAACCGGAGCGACTGGCGAAACTGGAGCTACTGGCGGAACTGGAGCTACTGGCGGAACTGGAGCTACTGGCGGAACTGGAGCGACTGGCGGAACTGGAGCTACTGGCGGAACTGGAGCTACTGGCGGAACTGGAGCTACTGGTGCTACTGGCGAAACCGGAGCGACTGGCGAAACTGGAGCTACTGGCGGAACTGGAGCTACTGGCGAAACTGGAGCCACTGGCGAAACTGGAGCTACTGGCGAAACGGGAGCTACTGGTGCCACTGGCGGAACTGGAGCTACTGGCGAAACTGGAGCCACTGGTGCCACTGGTGCCACAGGCGGAACTGGAGCTACTGGCGAAACTGGAGCTACTGGCGAAACGGGAGCCACTGGTGCAACTGGTGCCACTGGCGGAACTGGTGCTACTGGCGGAACCGGAGCTACTGGCGAAACTGGAGCCACTGGCGGAACTGGTGCTACTGGCGGAACCGGAGCTACTGGCGAAACTGGTGCCACAGGCGGAACTGGAGCTACAGGCGGAACTGGAGCTACAGGCGGAACTGGAGCTACAGGCGGAACTGGAGCTACAGGCGCAGCTGGAGCTACTGGAGCTACTGGCGGTACTGGCGGTACTGGCGAAACTGGAGCCACTGGCGAAACTGGAGCCACTGGCGAAACTGGAGCTACTGGTGAAACGGGAGCTACTGGTGCCACAGGCGGAACTGGAGCTACTGGCGAAACTGGAGCCACTGGTGCCACAGGCGGAATTGGAGCTACTGGAGCCACTGGTGCCACTGGTGCCACTGGCGGAACTGGTGCTACTGGCGGAACCGGAGCTACTGGCGAAACTGGAGCCACTGGCGGAACTGGTGCTACTGGCGGAACCGGAGCTACTGGCGAAACTGGTGCCACAGGCGGAACTGGAGCTACTGGCGGAACTGGAGCTACTGGCGGAACTGGAGCTACTGGCGGAACTGGAGCTACAGGCGCAGCTGGAGCTACTGGAGCTACTGGCGGTACTGGCGGTACTGGTGCCACTGGTGCTACTGGTGCTACTGGCGGTACTGGAGCCACTGGAGCCACTGGGGCGACTGGCGAAACTGGAGCTACTGGTGCTACTGGCGAAACCGGAGCCACTGGCGAAACTGGAGCTACTGGCGCTACTGGAGCTACTGGTGCCACAGGCGGAACTGGAGCTACTGGCGAAACTGGAACCACTGGTGCCACTGGCGGAACTGGAGCTACTGGCGAAACTGGAACCACTGGTGCCACTGGCGGAACTGGAGCTACTGGTGCTACTGGTGGAACCGGAATTACTGGAGCTACAGGTGAAACTGGAGCCACTGGAGCTACTGGAGCCACTGGTGCTACTGGCGGAACTGGAGCTACTGGCGGAACCGGAGCGACTGGCGAAACTGGAGCTACTGGCGAAGCTGGAGCTACTGGCGGAACTGGAGCTACTGGCGGAACTGGAGCTACTGGCGGAACTGGAGCTACTGGCGGAACTGGAGCTACTGGTGGAACTGGAGCTACTGGCGAAACGGGAGCTACTGGCGGAACTGGAGCTACTGGCGGAACTGGAACTACTGGCGGAACTGGAGCTACTGGAGCCACTGGTGCTACTGGAGCTACTGGGGGTACTGGTGCCACAGGTCCGAACATTATGCTCAACGGGTTCTCGGCTAATAGAGTTCCGTCGGGCGTAACGGGTTCCGCCCAACTCGATGCCTGGTCTACGACAGGTTCATTCTATCCAGGTCCCGGATTCGTCGCATTAACTGGTAATTATACAGTTCCGACAACAGGTAGATACTCTATTGAAGCTACAATTGGTTATACGACAACGGCATCAATTTCGCTATCTCTCGGTGCAGGCATCGACCCTGCCTTCGTTGTCAGAAGAACAGCTCCAACTGTAACTGACCTCATAACCGGCCTATTCCCAATTCTCGACGTTAGCGTTGCTTTAGTTCTTACTCTAAGAGCAGTATTAGGAAGCGGAACGGTAACCTTAACAGGAGAAGTACAATTAACAGCCGGCGACGTAATCGGAATTTTCTATGTAGCTAATGGTCTTACCATCGGCCTTAACTTGGGAGGTCCCGGTTCTTCTGCGACAGTATGGTCCGTTCATGAAATAACGTAATCAACTTTTCTCGCTTACCAAAAATACCACCGCGTAAATCGGAGTCCACTGAAAAAGCCTTCTAAGTAGAAAAGGTACAGTTCCTCAAGATGTATGAGGGGACTGTACCTTTTTACTGAAAGGATCAATCCACCTTATATAGAACTCTTTAACTTGATTATTCCCAAGGATAATATGTTGCGCCAAATCAATGAATTAGTTGAATTAGTTGACTTCAAATGATGAATCGCTGAAAGCCAAGTTTACTTCAAAGAACACTAGCGATGTGCTGGAAGATGAAATCGCCTTTTGCCAAAAACTCATTGGAGTGCTTGAAGCAGAAGGCGGAATCTGCGAGCTTCCGAAAATCAAAGAGCCATTGAATCTATTGAAAGAAACGGTCGCCGACGTCCTGAAACAGCTGCAGATATCGGAAGACCATGTTACAAAGGTAGGCCACAAGAGCGCGGATTCCTCGGTTTTCGGATACAAAACCCACATTGCCATGACCGAGGAACAGATAATTACAGCGACGGTTATTAAGACGAGTGAAAAGAATTACGGCATGCAGTTACAAACGCTAATTGAAAAAAGCAAAGCAACCGGCAAGGAAAAAAAGGGGTAGGTAAAAACCAAACGGATACCTACCACTTTGATGTGGAATTGTGTAAAAGATGTCCAGTTAAAGAAGGATGCTTCACCGAAGGAGCGAAAAGTAAAACCTACTCGGTGAGTATTAAATCCGATGAACACAACGAACAAATGGCGTTTCAAGAAAGCAAGTACTTCAAAGTAAGGGCGACTCATTTAGAACCAAGAGTCGTCTTTTCGTTTATTCATTTTCGTTACACCGAAAAACTTAAGTTCTTCAGTGGGCGCCTTAACTCGCGGTGGTATTTTTTTAATCGTTCTATCTCTGACAAGTAGACTATCGCATAGGATATTGTAGCGTAACCGAAAATCCTAAGGAGAGTGCTTGTCTATGTCCCAAGCGAATGTCCCGAATATAACCCCTTCGATTACGATAACGTCTCAAGATGCCATTAACCTGTTGCTCATCTCCATCGCCATGGAAGAAATCGGACTCAGCCACATCATCAACGCCGAAGGTGAGAAACTCCAGTACGTTCTCGGTACACTTCCAGGTGTGAAGGGGCCCGACATATCCGTAAGTGACCTTCTCAACGTTAATTCCAGTGTCCGGGAAACGCTCAAAGAAATTGCTAAGAAGGAATGGATCCTTCAAAGCAAGCTGGAAAGCATAATTGAAGTCATCACTCAATATCGCAATCAACCTCTGAACTAAAAAAAAGGGTTAGCGGGATTCAATGGTCAAGACCCCAATTAGTAGACAATGAAAAAAGACCTAGGCAACAAGCTTACGCCGAAATTCAATCGGTGTAAGCTTGTTTAGTTTGCGCCCTATCTTCGTTGTAAAAGCGGATATATTCCTCAATTCGTCTTTGTGCCTCATCGATCGTATATCATATAGATAGAGTGCTTCGACTTTAGATGAGAGAAGAAGCTCTCCATTGTGGCGTTGTCATAACAATTGCCTCGGCGTGACATGCTGATTTGGGCACCAACCTGTGGCAGCATGTCGTGGTAAGCATGAGACGTGTACTGGCTTCCTTGATCACTGTGAACGATCAATCCAGTCACGTCTTTATGTTTGTCAAAAGCCTTTCTAAACGTCTCTAAGACCAACGGATTGTCTTTATGGCGACTAATGTGGTATCCAACGATTTCGTTGTTCCACAGATCCTTGATAGCAGATAAGTAAATCTTCTCATTAAATACGCGATATTGTGTAACATCCCTAACCCATTTTTGATTTGGCTTATTCGCCTTGAAGTCTCTTTGTAACTTATTCTCTGCAATCCTGCCATCCGATACAGCAGCTTCGTAGCTAGTCCTATGGACGTACTTACGACGTATAATCGCTTTAATACCTAGCCCCTGCATCAACCTTAGAACCTTCTTGTGATTAACTACAAGGCCATATTGGCGGTACAATTCATCCTGTATACCGCGATATCCTACGATCTTGTCACGTTACTCATAAATGGTTTTGATTTTAAGTTTTAGTTCTTCATCTGGATTGTTAACTTTGCGCTTTAGATAGGCATAGTAACCTCTTCTGCTGATCCCCAGATAAGCACACAGTCCCTTAATACCTTGCTTGTCCTTCAGTTCGTCAATGACATTATGTTTGCTTTTCAACCCTCCCGATTCAAGATTAGTAACCACTTTTTTAGGACGTCTACCTCCATGTAAAGACGTTTGAGCTCGCGCTCTTGCTCTGTTTCGGCTCGGTGTGGGTCTCCACGTCTATCTTCAAACGCCGCTTGCCCTTTCTCCCGATATTTCTTCATCCAGACCTTAACACGGTTCTTATCATGAATATCCAAGTGTGTAGTAATCTTGCTATAGCTCCAACCCTCATCAACATGCAATCGAATTGCCTCTACTTTAAGGGACTCCGGATAGTGCTTAAACTTCTGACCTTTCTTTGCGGACATAAAAATACACCCCCTAGAATTTCATCGATTAACCCAGGGGTTTTTCCAATGTCTATTCTAAGGGGTGTACTTCATCAATTCCCGCCAAGCCTTTTTTCATGGTCTTCAAGACGTTTGCCCTGTCCCTATTCGATAAGTTTACATATATTGCAGTTATCCCCCAAAAAAATTAGGAGTGATATCGTGTCCCAAGCAAACATCCCTAACATTACTCCCTCTATATCCGTCAAGTTCGGAGATGCTATTAATTTGCTACTGATCTCCATCGCGCTTGAGGAAATCGGACTTGCGCATATCCTCAACGCAGAAGGAGAGAAACTTCAATACGTGCTGGGTACCCTCCCTGGTACTACACCACTCCAAGCTAACATCAGCCAAATTCTGACGATGAATGAAAGTGTCCGTGAAACGATCAAAGTAATAGCCAAAGGGGAATGGATTCTGCAACAAAAACTGGAAAGTGTTGTCGATGCCATGAAAACTGGCAACCCAACTTCGAACTTTACTTAAGACAAATAGCTTGTTCATCACTTCTCACGGGTCGTTACCTTTGTAAATACAAAACCAAGTATCAAGTTTTCTATCAACGAAAGCATCCAAAGTGTTCTGATTTTTGCAAGAATGCAAAAAACATTATTCGTGCAATAGACCGCCTGATCCGTAAGCACATGGATCAGGCGGTCTTAATTACTTCATTTCCGAACAAGCCGATTCCGTTTCTATAATGTTAATCCCCAGCGAATCGCACGCATTTGTTTAAGAGCTTCTTCATAATAAGTTTCCTCGCTGTAATACTTCGTAAAATAATCCTCGAAACCTTCAATATCAGTCTTCATGTTCTGAGAAACGATTCGCCTGAACCAAGGAAGCAACGTGCCGGACCAAAGAAGGGCTTTGTCTGTTTGGATATCCTCTTTCGTCAATCCCCGCCCTACATACCGTTGCAGCACGGTTATATAACTTTCAATCGCTACTTTGCCAAAATTATAGTGCTCTGGTTCAGAATTGCCGTAGCTGAACATGCTGTTGTTCATTCCCAATCCGATCGTCTCAGCATGCAGGCGGACATGAATACCGCCCGGTTCGACGTAATACGGAGAAAATCCCTCACACCTTCGCAACGCACGACATTATTATCGGTGTGAAAAACGTTGACGTGAACTACCGAGCAATCACTCTGGCGATGCAGAACGTTCAAGAGCGGGAGTATGGTCCCTTCGTTAAAAAAATCGTCGTCGCCGTGAAGAATCAGAAATTTACCCCGACCAAGTCCAGCTACATGCATAACATTTCTGTCCGTCCCGATATTCTCCGCGTTTCGCGTATAATGCAAGTTGGGGAACTGAGCCCCGAATAAAGTAGCCACCTGCTCCGTTTCATCGGTGGACGCATTATCTGATATCCATACCTCCACTAGATCGCTCCGAACTTCACTCATGTTGTCATTGTCGGCGATGGAGGAGTTCAAGTAAACATCCAAGAACTGGACACAGTATTACGCCACTGCATTCCATTGAAACTATTTGTTATGAACAACCGCAGCCTAGGTATGGTTCGGCAGTTCCAGGATATGTATATGGATGGGCGACAACAATCAACTGTTATCGGGTACGGATGTCCCGATTTGGTGAAGGTGGCCGAAGCTTACGGCTAGAAAGCCTTTCGTATCACACATTGGGCTGAAGCCGAACAGATCACAGCGGAAGCCTATGCTTACGAAGGATGTGTTCTCGTAGAAGTTATGCTTACTCTCGGCTCTACCGTCAACCCTAAACTGACCGTTAATCGTCCCGTCGAGGACATGTCACCACTTCTCGATCGCGAAGAGCTTAAGAAGCTCATGATGATTGATCCTTTGCCTTGATCGGGACACCTAAATTATCATATTTATGACAATAAAGGCCGGAGCATACCCTAGCTTCGACCTTTTATTTTTGGGGGACAGGCATTCATTGGGCACTCTGGACATAAACTTTCAATGCCAGCTTTTGTTTTCACTCCTTGATAGGACTGATTTAAAGACTAAATAATGAATCTTCTGACTCTATACCTATTCGTCGCAGAGGATTGCGAGCTCCCGACTCGATATCAACAAGAATTCAAGCGCGGTGGACTCCAAATAATTGCTCCAATAACTTTAATGAAAGAGCTTAAGGAGGTATAACTTTGTCACAACCGTCTATTCCCAATATCACCCCAACCATCTCTATCTCCAGGCAACAGGCTATCTCGCTGTTGCTGAGCTCAATCGCGATGGATGAGTTGGCCGTCTCGCACCTTATTAACGCCGAAGCGGAGAAAATCCAAGCATTCGTCGGGCATGTAAGCGAATGCTGCAACATTGGGACTAAAGATTTCATCCGTTTTAACAATGGCGTCTCGCACTTTATCGAAGGTGTTACGATGAAACAATGGCTTGCCCTGAATAAGCTCGACCGTATAATTCAGATTACCGGTGATCATCTCAGTGACGACGAATGCTTCGAAGAAAACTGCGAGGAATAACGGCGGGAAAGGAGAAACGGATTCCATGCAGCAGCCCGAAGAATCAGATTTGATAAATAACGATATGATTAATGAGGGATGGGAAGGAGTCGAGGCGGAGGAGCCTATGTACTCCAGCTCCCATCGACGGAAAAGCACATTCTCCGCCCCTTCGTTGGAAGACCATGCTCCTCTTCCTTTCCCTAACCATACGAGCCGCGAAATTTTCAATGAACTCCTTCTCGCGGTAGCGAAGGAGGAAAATGCTATTGCGCATCTCATATATGCTGAAGCAGATAAGATTCGGGCGTTCACCGGCAATAACGGTTCCTTTCCCAGCTCACCAACACCTCATCAAGTTAATGAATTTCAAAATGGCGTATCTCGTGTCGTGGAAGCTTTAGTCGAGAAACAGAAAATGCTAATCCGTTTGATCGAGATGAGCAAAAAACTACTAGATCAAGAGGGTTGCACATCCTATGAGTAATTACACTTCCGATGACGATAACCAATGGAAAACAGCGCTCTCAATTGCCGTTATGGATACTGTGCAGAGCGTTCGTTATCTTCAGCTCGCTTGTAGCAACTGGCCGCCAGAGTTCCTCAAGCAGGCTGACAAGCTCATTGAGGAAAGCTACCGGCTGCTATTGCATTCCACCGGCCGGAATGCAATGGAATTAAAAGTTCCCTCCTATAATTGGACAATGTACAGAACATGGAACGTCGCGGAGACTCGGAACAAGCACAAGCCTACCGCTTTCGCTTCCTCGAATAAGGGAGTCTTTTTCCCGCACACCAATTGACTTCCCTACTTCAACGGAAGGGAGTGAAACCTCATGTCAATGCCGACCGTTCCGAACATAACACCGACGATTACACTAAATACGGAACAAGCGTTCAATCTACTCCTCGCCTCCATCGCTTTGGAGGAGCTCAGCCTCAGTCACATCATGAATGCTGAAGCCGAGAAAATTCAATTCATTCTTGGTACTCTTCCTGGCCAGCCACAAACTGGCTCATTCAACGAAATTATGGCTGTAAACAAGGACGTCCGCATGACCTTGAATACTATAATCCGCAAAGAAATCTTAATTCAGATGAAATTAGATACAATTCTAGAGACTTTTGCCCCCCTTCTACCAACACCACTATTGCAAAGTGGCAAATAATCGCGAAATGGGCCGCCGGCTTAGAAGCCGGCGGCCCATTTCGATCCCGTTATGATGTTCCGCAACCTAAAAAAACCAAAACTACCGAAACATCGTATACAGCTTGAGTAAATGCAGCATGTTACTGGGGTCAATTTTTTGTGCGATGACGAAATTGACCATTTGATCCTCCTGCGTGTCGGTTAAGGACTCATTTAATATTTTCGAAAACTGTTTAACCCACCTTCGAACCTTGGCACGATCCTGCAAATCATATTTGGTGACACCCTCAAGCAGACCTTTAATTCGCTCCTTGGTCGCCGGATTTTTCATCTTCACTTTAACACGTTCCACAAACTCCGCCTTGATGCCGAACTTTTGCCAGCTTGTGCTCAAAGAGGATCACGCTCCTTCCGGCATATTCGGTACATCATATGCAACCGGAAGACGCACAATGACTAAGTTACGTACTCAGCCAACCTGATTAATCCAAAGGCTCCCCATGCAGCTTAGCGTCTCGGGCTAGATTATCCCTTAACTCTCCGTAAGCAGGAGAGGACCAGAACTGTTCTTGAGAGGTCAATTGTGCGGCATCGTCTCTTGCTAGCTCAAGCACTTCAAAGTCGTTTAACAGATTGGCCAATCTGAATTCAGGCATACCGCTCTGCTTCGTTCCAAAAAACTCACCAGGACCCCTGATTTCCAGATCACGTCGCGATATTTCAAACCCATCATCCGTTTCCGTCATAGCCTTCATTCTTTCCTGCCCGTTTTCCGATTTCGGATCCGCGATGAGAATGCAAAATGATTGGTGTTCTCCCCGTCCAACTCTTCCTCTTAGCTGATGAAGCTGAGACAAACCGAAGCGGTCTGCATCCATCACAATCATGAGCGTTGCATTCGGAACGTCAACTCCAACCTCAATTACTGTTGTAGATACGAGTACATTTGTGTCTCCAGAAGCGTAAATGGCCATTGTTGCCTCTTTCTCCGCCGCTGTCATTCGCCCATGTAACAGACCCACCTTTAATTCCGGCAAGGCTTGCGTTAATTGCATATGTAAATCGATCGCATTTTGAACATCAAGCTTCTCAGATTCTTCGATCAGCGGACAAATGAAAAACGATTGCCGCCCCTGCTCCGCTTCCTTGCGAATAAATCCGAGCACACGATCCATCATACTATGCTTTACCGAATACGTTTTGATGGGTAGTCGGCCTTTAGGACGCTCTCTTAGTGTAGAAACATCCATATCTCCGAACACCGTTATTGCCAACGTTCTCGGAATCGGAGTCGCCGTCATCGTTAACACATCAGGGTTCATTCCCTTACGTCGCAAAATACTACGTTGGTTAACACCGAAACGATGCTGCTCATCCGTTACGACTAAGCCAAGACTGCGGAAGAAAACATCCTCTTGAATAAGCGCGTGAGTGCCAACGACGATATCCAGCAGTCCCATTTGCAGGGATGCAAGGATATCACGTCGCTTGCGTTCCGTAAGACTACCCGTCAACAGGCCAACCTGAATACCATATGGCTCGAACATCTTGCCGAGCGAGCGAGTATGCTGCTCAGCTAATATTTCGGTAGGAACCATTAACGCACCTTGATGACCTGCTTTAACCGTCGCATATAAACCAACAGCAGCGACTACGGTTTTCCCTGACCCAACATCACCTTGAAGCAATCTATTCATCACATAGGGCTGCTTCATGTCATGAAGAATCTCGTTAATCACTTGCTTCTGCGAATCTGTTAACGTAAATGGCAGAACACTTACAAACTGACGAATATCATCATTATCCACAGGATGGATGAGCCCATCCGCCTTCTTGAGGTGAGTTGCTCGATAAGCTTGAAGCTTTAGTTGGAACAGGAAAAGCTCTTCATAAACCATCCGACGTCTCGCCTCTTGCCCTTCATTCGTGTTCTCAGGACGGTGAATGCACGTAATCGCTTCTCTTCGAGCGATAAGTGAATGCTTGTCCAAAAGCTCGGTAGGTAATATCTCTGGAATCAATGCGCCGAATTGATTCAATGCACGGTCGATTAACTTCCGCATCGCAGCTTGCGTAATACTTCCCCCTACGGAATATACAGGCTGAAGTGTCCCGGCCTTGGCCATGCTGCGATCAGGAAATTCAGAATCCGCAACGGTTAAATGCCGTCTCCGCTGATCCCATTTTCCAGTTAAAGTGATTTCTCTGCCCGGCGTCAATTGCTCCTTCAAGAAGGCTCTGTTGAACCACACCGCGGTCACCAGCGTGGAATCAACCGTCACCCGGCAAATCAATCGAGACTTTCCCCCGTAACGTTGCATGGTAGGCATCGAAGCGATCGCACCCTGAATCGTAATTCTTTCTCCGTCCTTCACTTCACTTAACTCACGTACTCGATAATCCTCATAACGAAACGGATAATATTCGAGCAAATCTCCGACTGTAGAAATACCCAAGGCGTGAAGCTCCTCCGCTTTCTGAGGGCCCACGCCTTGAAGTTTCGTCAGAGGAATTTGGAACAAATGATTAGACATTAGACCAACCTCTTTATGTTACGGTTACAGAGTCTGTAACTCTTATTTACGCAATGGAAATACGAACAAACCAATCGTACCTGGTCCCGCATGTGTACCGACAACCGGCCCAATTTCCGTTTCTTTATACTCTTGCACATTCAATCGCCCACGTATTAGCTCTGACATTTCGAGGACTCCCGCAGTATGGCCTGGAGTACTAGCAAGTGTTAAATTCACCGGCTGATCTTTAAAGTCAGTACTGAGAAGATCGGCAATCGTTGACATTGCTCGTTTCTGCCCTCTGACTTTATCAAACGGGAATACGATACCTTCGTTATCAATGGATAATATCGGTTTGATATTAAGTAGTGAACCTAATACAGCGGAAGCCTTACCGATACGACCGCCCTTCTTCAAGTACTCCAATGTATCTACGAGAAAATACAGCCGCATTTCCGAACGTAGACGCTGTACTTCAGCAATAATCTCATCCTTCGAAGCTCCCGCTTGAGCCATCTCAGCGGCCCTAACAACTAACAATCCGTACCCGTAAGAAGCCGATTTCGAATCAATAATTGTGACATCTGCATCCTCATCTAGCATTGATTTTGCAATTGTAGCTGACTGATAAGTGCCACTTAAAGCTGCGGATAATTGAATAGAAATAACAGAATGACCTTCATCTATTAATTTCTTATACACCTCATAAAAATCGGCTGGAGAAGGCTGTGAGGTTGTCGCGAGACCATCGAAGGCAATGAGCTTCTCATAAAATTGTGCTGGTTGCAGCGTAATGTTATCTAGGTAGCTTTCATTCCCGAAATTAACCTTAAGAGGTACCATTGAAATACTAAGCTTTTCTCTAACCTCTAATGGAATATCCGCTGTGCTATCCGTAACCAGAACAACTGACGGCATGCTTGTCCCTCCATCTCCTAATTTGGATTACTATGGCTCAACTGCGAATAAATAAGGATACAGCGGTTGACCACCTTCATGCACCTCGATCTCAACATCAGGGAATTGCTTTACGACCCATTGCTCTAACGATTCCGTTTGCTCCGGGTCGGCACTATCCCCAGTCAGTATCGTTAAGATTTCATTACCTGATACGAGTAATGCAGTTAAGAGCGACCTACAAGCATCCTGCTCGGTTGACTCTGAAACTACAATCGTCTTATCCTTAATTCCGATATAATGACCTTCTTTAATTTGTAAGCCATCCATTTCCGTGTCCCTGACTGCTTGAGTCACTTGACCCGTTATGACTCTTTCATAAGCTTTCGTCATTCGGTCGATGTTCGATGACTCTGTGTCCATTTCCTGGAAGGCAAGCATTGCTGCCATCCCTTGAGGGATTGTTCGAGTCTGAAGTACCGTCACGGGACGTTCTGCCAGCTCTGCCGCTTGCTTGGCAGCCATGATGATATTAGGATTATTCGGCAATAGAATAATGTGATGCGCGGATAATGACGTAATAGCCCCTAGCAAATCCTCCGTGCTCGGATTCATGCTCTGTCCACCAGAGAGAACGATATCTACGCCTAGGCTCTTGAATAGCTCCACATTTCCTTCGCCGACACTTACCGCTACAACACCATATGAGGCCAATTCATACACATCCGGATTCGGCTCACTTTCAGGTGATGCTGTAATGGTCGGTAGATCAACCACACCCGGCAGCGAATAATCCACGGTTGGCGCTCCAGAAGCAGGCTCAACAGACTTAGCCAAAGGCGGTAAGCCTTCATGTGAATCGGATTGCTGTGCCAGTAGCTCGCGGTGCTGCTCCTGCATATTTAAGATATGGATGTGCGTAATTTCGCCATACGCCAGGGCGAGATTCATAACATCTCCTGGTCGACGAGAGTGAACATGGACCTTAACGATCCCCTCATCCTCTATGAGAATAATCGAATCCCCGTCTCGTTCCAATGCTTGTCTGAAAGTCCGCTCAGGAAAAGGTGAGCTAGCAGTCACACGTTGGATGAAAAACTCCATATCATACGGAAAAGCAATGCTTTCCGTCTTAATTTTGGATTGTGCTGCTGTATTCATTGAACTAACTGCTCCAGTTATACGCGGAGTAGGAACGCTCAAATTCGATTGTGTTGCTGGCAATGGCAAAGGCGCTGGGTTGTGAGCCTCTGGTTTCGACAGGGCTTGCAGCGGGGCTTCAACATCGTAATTCCCCTCTGTTAAGTACTCAACGAAGCCTTCGTACAAACAGACTAGTCCTTGCCCACCGGAATCGACGACACCGACCTGCTTTAGTATCGGAAGCATCTCCTGCGTGCGAGCAAGTGTCTCTTGTGACTTCGCAAGAACCTCTAGCATCCATTCCGTTAAATCATTTGAACGACGAGCTACCGTAAGTCCATGACGAGCCGTTTCTCTAGCAACGGTCAGAATTGTACCTTCGACAGGCTTAACAACCGCTTTGTAAGCGGTATCAACACCTTGTTGGAGAGCATTTGCGAACAAAGGCACCGTAAGCTCACGCTGTCCTGCTATCGCCCGAGCAAAGCCGCGGAACAATTGGGACAGAATTACGCCCGAATTGCCTCTTGCACCCATCAGAAGGCCTTTGGAGAGCACTTCCGCCGCACGTCCAACTTCCTCTGATGGCTTATTTTTTAATTCGGCCACACCGGCCGACATCGTTAAATTCATATTAGTTCCCGTATCACCATCTGGCACGGGAAACACGTTCAGGGCGTTTATCCGATCGACGTTGCGGGTTAACCGCGCAGCGCCGAGTAAAATCATAGCCGCCCACTCACTTCCGTTCAAGAAGCGCTTATTCAATGCTGTATTCCCCTTCCTTATAAGCTACTTCAATACTCGCACTCCCTGAACATTTACATGCACAAGATCGACCTTTAGACCTACAACTTCTTCTAATACGTATTTTACTTTAGATTGGATGTTATGGGCTACTTCGGAAATTTTAGTTCCATAGCTGACGATGACATAAAGATCAAGATGAACAAGCTCACCTTCATGGCGGACTTCCACTCCACGAGATAAATTCTCGCGACCTAGCAGCTCCGCTATGCCATCCTTTAAACCTTTACGGGAAGCCATACCAACAAGTCCATAACAATCCAATGCCGCCGAACCCGCAATCACAGCAATGACTTGATCTGCTACTTCTATCTTTCCGCTCTCCGAGACAAGCTGTAGAGGCATGGAAATTCACTCCTTTATGTCTTTATTATGGACCATACTTCATTGTACTATAAAAAAACCCGAGAATGAAGCCGTTTTCTAGGTAAATGTCACGATTAGAGTGATTATGGCTTTTAATATCCGCTTTTTCGTTGCAACAAACAACATGCTGTGCTAATATAGTGAAGTATTTGTATGGACGTGGTAGGGAGGTGTATTTTTAGTGGCTCGTAAATGTTATATCACAGGGAAAAAGCCAGGTTCCGGTAACAACAAATCTCACGCGAATAACACTACCCGCCGTTCTTGGGGGGTTAACGTACAAAAAGTGCGCATTTTGGTGAACGGTAAACCTAAACGTGTTTTTGTTAGCGCACGTGCTTTGAAATCCGGAGCAGTAACACGCGTATAATTCACGATTTCGGCTTCAACTGGAATGAAGAAAAACCGTCAGGTAAACCTGACGGTTCTTTTTGTATTGATCTGCCCTCAAGGCGTCAATTTTTGTGAAACGTGTTGAGAATCGCTTTGACGAAGCCACCTAAAAATTTCGGCAGCTTGATGGTGTAAAACTTCATCGTCCCATCCCTCCTCCGCAGGCTGAACCCTTGCCGGCTTCTACGTTCGAAGCGCGCTATTGATTCCAATATATGCGGCTTAGAATTTGTCCTATACCAGACAAATTGGATGGAACTGCCCAAATTACAATGAGGTCAAGAATTAGCGTAAGGAGGCTATTGCGGCTGCCCGATCTGTATGACTGAATATATAAGTGCCCGCAACGAGTGAGTTTGCTCCCGCTTCTTTAACTAATGCAGCAGTTTCAGCATTAATGCCTCCGTCGACCTGAATGTAGATGTCGCTACGTCCATGTTGCTCGAGCATTTCACGAAGCTGGCGAAGCTTCGGTAGCATAGAAGGCAAAAAGGATTGACCACCAAACCCAGGATTGATCGTCATAATAAGAACAAGATCGATCTCTTCTAATATATATTCGAGTACGGATAACGGTGTATGAGGGTTTAACGCGACCCCTGCCTTCATTCCTAAGCCCCGAATTTCAGAAATCGTCCGCTCAAGATGAACGCAAGCTTCCGCATGAACCGTAATCCGATCCACCCCTGCTGCGGCAAGTGCCGGAAACAGCAGCTGTGGGTTCTCGACCATGAGATGGGCATCGAACAGCAGCTTTGTTACCGGACGAATCATACCTACGATTGGGGGGCCGAACGTAAGGTTAGGTACGAAATGTCCATCCATAATATCGATATGTACCCAATCCGCCCCAGCGGCTTCAATGCTACGGACTTCATCTCCAAGTGAAGCAAAATTCGAAGCTAGAATAGAGGGTGCAATTATAGTCATGTTAGTACCTCCGCTTGATTTCTTTCCATTCTGTCATAAAACTGACGTAATTATTGTAGCGGCTCTCCGCTATTAATCCTTGCTCCTTCGCTTGCAAAACCGCACAATGCGGCTCATGGGTATGCGAGCACCCCCGAAACTTACAAGAGGAAGGAAGCTCCCTGAACTCACGGAAACAGGAAGCAATTTCATCGATTCCAAGCTCTCCAAAATCTAGCTGACTAAACCCTGGAGTATCCGCCATATATCCCCCGCCCCCAGGAATCGAGACGAGCTCTACATGACGTGTTGTATGCTTACCTCTGCCAAGCTTGACACTGATTTCATTCGTCTCTAGCTTCAGTCCTGGCACGAGAGCATTCACAAGCGAAGACTTACCGACGCCCGACTGCCCCGCGAGCATATTAATATGCCCTGCAAGTGCTGTGCGTAGCTCATCCAAGCCTTCGCCGTCATGAGCACTTGTGAGAATAACCTGGTATCCGATGGAGGAGTATAGGTTTCTGGCTTCCTCGACCGTTCGACGAATAGCTTCTCCTTCTTCCCCATCTGGGATTCGGTCCATCTTCGTTAGTACGATCACAGCATCCATAAGGGCATGCTCCGTATGCACTAGAAATTTATCCAATAAAATAAAATTGAGCTCTGGACGTATGACGGAGAAAACAAGAACGGCCAAGTCGGCGTTCGCAATTTGCGGACGAATGAGCTCGGATTGTCGCGGTAAAATTTCTTCGACAGTACCTTCCCCGTTTTCTGTCTCGCTATAGACGACGCGATCACCAACAAGCGGGGATTCCCCACGTTTTTTGAATATTCCTCGACCCCGGCACTGAACGAGCGGTCCACCTTCAAAATTATGCACGTAATAATAACCACTTAAAGCCTTAACGATCAAGCCCTCGGGCATGGGATAACACTCCTTCTCCTAGCCCGAATTGGCTCTAGTTGTCATTCTTCGATTGGTCATTACTCGTTTGTCGTTCCTAAATCAACAGGATCTATTCCCTCATTGCTTGGTGGAACTTCTCCTGTATTTGTACCGCCTCCGCTATCAACAGGAACATCAGGCTCAACGGTAACCGGAATAGCAAGATATGGCACATGCTCCGTTTGTATCAGCTGCCCATCACGGAAAATGTAAATGATACCATCCTTGGTTGGCGACAGAATCAATGTAATGGGTATCGAAGTCGTAGCGCTAATTTTTTTCGTAACCGCTTCGATATTGTCGCCTCTGGCATCCGAGTACTTGATCATAATTTTACTCGATTCCCCCTCTACTGCAGGGGACACAGTGACATCTAATGGCTGAGTTTTGGAATCCTTCGGATACCCACTGCTAATCCAAATGGAAACCTCCATCTGTGCCGTTACCATCTCGTTCTCATCCAAGGGGAATTGTTTAAACACTTCACCTTTAGGTGTGTAGCTGGTCTCCATGTGGATATTGGCAGCTGGCAGCTTGAGATTAGCTTTCTCAATCTTCGCTTTGGCCACATCCAACGAGTCGCCGATCAGATTCGGCATCGGGAAAGCTTCCTCTCCTTTACTGATCGTGAGAGTAATCTTCATATCTGGGACACTTGGGTCAAATGGAGAATCCTTCTTAGGAAACTGATCAAGCACGGTTCCCGGCTCGCTCTTATCGAATATCGGACTAGGTAATATGTTATCCTTGTCAACACCTAAAGTCTCTTTCAAATAATCGCGAGCATCCTCAAAGGTTTTGCCCCGCAGGTCCGGCATCAACGGGAGATCCTTCTTCCTGCCGACTGTCAATTGAATCTCAGAGCCTTCTTTGGCTTCCATATTCGCTTTGTCCTGGGCAATAACCTTTCCATCTGCGTCCTTATCCTCTGTCTCTTCGTAAATAATCGGATCCGCTATCGTAAACCCGGCAGTAGTCAACATGTTCTTCGCTTCTTGTTCTAATTGCCCAACCACATCGGGTACTAGAACATCATCAGGCATCTGGCCTTTTAAGGCTGAAACTGCCCAGATGAGAATCCCGATCAAGATGATCGCGAATCCCCCTAGAACCGTCGGCATGACCCATTTGCGCTTACGCTCATCTGAACCTTCCGAATTCCATTGATCCGAGTTATTCGAACTCGCCACTTTAACAGCTGGAGCCTCCATCGTATTGACCATGTCTGGACGGATGGCAGGGATCACTCTCGTTCTGTTCTCGTCTTCCTCATCGCTCAAGTACTTCACTGCAGGCTCGTTTAACCGTTGTGGTCGCAAGCAGGTTTCTAGATCCAACAGCATTTCCTTCGCAGAGTCATAACGTTCTTGAGGATTTTTACGCATTGCCCGCAAAATAATATTTTCCACGCTTTGTGGGATGTAAGGATTCACCTTGCGCGGCTGCTCGAATGGCTCCTGCAAATGCTTAAGTGCTACGCTAATCGGACTCTCGCCTAAAAATGGCAATCTCCCCGTCATCATCTGATAGAGCACAATTCCCAAGGAATACAAATCCGATTTCTCGCCCGTTGCCACACCTTTAGCGTGTTCTGGAGAAAAATAGTGCACTGAACCAATGACAGAGCCCGTTTGCGTGATCGTTGATGAAGTAACGGCACGAGCGATACCGAAGTCCGTCACCTTTACACGTCCGTTATTGCCAATCAGAATGTTATGCGGTTTAATATCGCGATGAATAATTTGATTATGATGGGCATGTTCCAATGCATCACAAATTTGAGCCGTAATTCTCACGGCTTCTTCTGCCTGCAAAGGTGCCCGATCGCGAATGATTTCGTTTAAATTTGCACCGTCAATAAATTCCATGACGATATAATGCGTATCTTCCACTTGTCCAACATCATAGATGCTCACAATGTTCGAATGAGACAAAGACGCTGCGGCTTGTGCCTCGCGACGGAAACGTCTCACGAAATCCTCATCGTGAGTAAATTGCTGGCGTAATACTTTTACAGCTACAAAACGATTAAGTAATAAGTCCCGTGCTTTGTATACTAGCGCCATCCCGCCTCCGCCAACACGAGCCAGCAGTTCGTAACGGTTGCTAAGCGTTTGTCCGATCACGCTGTATCCCCTCCTGCGGCATAAGCCCTTCCATCGTCTGACACCAGAACAACGGTAATATTATCGTCTCCACCAGCTGCTAACGCAAGATCGATAAGTGTTTGAGCTTGTTGCTCCATGTTCGTGCTCGGATTGTCCAATGTGGCTTGAACTAGGGCAGGCTCTACTAACCCGCTTAACCCATCGCTACAAAGCAATAGCATATCCCCAGCTTGCCAATCGATAGCCCGAACATCTACTTCGACTTCACGATCAGTACCTAGAGCTCTAGTCAATACATTCCGACGGGGGTGGTGGGCTGCTTCTTCAGGACTGAGTTGGCCCGATTTCGTCAGTTCGTTAACGAGAGTGTGATCTTCCGTTAACTGCTCCAGCTGTCCATTTCGTAATCGATACGCTCTACTGTCACCGATATGACCGATTAATCCGGTGCTACCGTCTAGTAAAGCCGTTACGACCGTTGTCCCCATATTGTGATACTGCTCGTTAAGAGATGCTGTTTCGTATACGACTTTATTGGCAGTGCGAATCATATCCCTAAGTGAAGTGGCTCCATCCGTCAAGGATGAAGCTTCTCCCCAAACCTGTAAGGATTGCACTAAGCTATCTACCGCGAGTGCACTTGCTACATCACCCGCACGATGACCACCCATTCCATCTGCAACGATGGCAACCGTCAAGCCGCTGGATAGAATACCACTCCAAGCTTGGTCTTCATTGACCTGCCTGACTTTGCCGACATGACTTTGCAATACCGTCTTCACATCAATCACCCCGTCGTCGTCTCCATGTGCTTCGCTCGCAGTTGACCACAAGCTGCTGCAATATCATGGCCTTGCTCCCTACGAATCGTTACATTAACGTTATGCTTCTGCAAAATGCGCTGGAACTCAAAAATATCGTCTCGTGGTGTTCTTACGTAATTTCGTTCAGGAACGTAGTTGACAGGAATAAGGTTTACATGGCACATCATGTCCTTGAGTACCATCGCTAGCTCTTCCGCATGTTCTGGACGATCGTTCACACTACCGATTAACGCATATTCGAACGTAATGCGCCGACCCGTTTTCTCGATGTAATACTTACATGCATTTATCACGTCCACAAAGGGAAACCGTCTATTGACCGGCATCAGCTTCGAACGGAGCGCGTCATTAGGTGCATGAATGGAGATGGCCAGATTGATCTGTGTGTTCTCATCTGCAAACTTGATCATACTAGGCACGATTCCGCTCGTCGAGACAGTGATGTGTCTCGCTCCGATATTCAAGCCCTTAGGATGGATCATCGTGCGTAAAAACTGCATTGTGGCATCATAGTTCTCGAAAGGTTCACCGATACCCATGATGACAATGCTCGATACACGTTCATTTTCCGGATCGAGAATCCTTTGCGCTTGAACGACCTGTGCAATAATTTCTCCAGCCGTTAAGCTTCGTTTGAGTCCCCCTAAAGTGGAAGCGCAGAACGTACAACCGATCCGGCAACCAACCTGGGTCGTTACACAGACGCTATTGCCATAATTATGCTTCATAATAACGGTCTCGATCGCATGATCATCGTGTAATCCGAACAGGAACTTCATCGTTCCGTCCTTGGACTCGAACTTTGCGATTTCCGTTAACGTTATGAATCGGAAGCTAGTCGTCAGCTTATCCCTGAGGGGCTTTGGCAAATTCGACATTTCCTCAAAGGAGCCCACTCGCTTCACGTAAATCCAATCAAATATTTGTCCCGCACGAAAAGCAGGCTCGCCCTGCTCCTTAATCCAATCTTGAATGTCTTCTAGAGTCAAATCATAAATAAAAGGATTGTTTTGCTCAATATCCAATTTCGTCACCACCATTTAATTATTTTACCATAAAATTATAGGCTCTGCTTCCGTAAGCGAGCGATAAAGAACCCATCACTGCCGAACATATGGGGAAGTAGTTGTAGCATCCCAGCGAAGTTGTCGGGTAAATATCCACTTTCGCGTATCGGGGCTAGCACCTCATCAGGCCACTGTGCATCCAGAGTAAACTCCGGATACTCTTTAATAAATTGCCGGATCGTATTTTCATTCTCCTCAGAAGCTATCGTGCAGGTACTGTACACGAGCACGCCACCTGGCTTAACGAGGGATTGTACTTTTCTGAGTAATTGAGTTTGCAAAATAGATAAGCTTGTTATATCTTCTGCAGATTTGTTCCATTTAATTTCTGGCTTACGGCGAATTACCCCAAGTCCAGAGCAAGGAGCATCAAGAAGCACGACATCGCAAGACTGTGGTGCAATTCGCTCTGGTAGCTCAAGAGCGTCTCCAGTCATCGTCTGTACGCTAGTTAGTTCAAGACGTTCCGCTTGCTGTTTAATTAATGCCTCTTTATGTGGATGCACATCATTGGCAATGACTTTGCCTTCATTATTCATGATTTCCGCAAGATGAGCTGTTTTCCCACCCGGAGCAGCACAGCAATCTAACACGATCATGCCAGGTTTGGGATCAGCTACCGCAGCAACGAGCATCGAGCTTTCATCCTGTATGGAAATAAAACCTTGTTGAAACCAATCCGAATGGACAAGATTGCCGGCTTTCATCACAATAATGCCAGCATTAGCTAGAGGAGACGCTGACACTTCCATACCTGCATCCGTCATTCCGGACATCACCTGATCGCGGGAAAAACGTAGACGATTGACCCGTGCTGAAGCATGGGGATGCTCATTATTCGCAGTACAGATTTCTTCAGTTAGCTTTGCTCCATGCTCTTCAATCCACCGCTCCACAAGCCACAATGGGTGGCTTTGCTCAAGCGAAATCCGTTCAGACGTAGACAGGGTATCCGGCAATGGGGATTCGAAGCCCTCCCGCAAAAGTCCGCGTAAGACACCATTAACAAGCCCTCCGATTCCCGCATGTCCCCGCTTCTTAGCGATACGAACCGCTTCATCCACGGCCGCATGAGCCGGCACCCGAGTCAGCCAGCGCAACTGATAATAACTCATCCGCAGCAAGCTTCGTACCCATGGCTCGACTTTGTTAGGCCAGCCTTTCACCCTGCTCTTCAAGTCATGATCTATCGTATTGAGTCGCTGTATCGTACCATATACAAGCTCGGTTGCCAGTCCCGCATCGGGGCGTGACAGCTCGGACGATTGCAGCGCTTGGTTAAGCTCCAGCCCGCTATAAGCGCCTTGCATCTCAATATTATGCAACACGATCATCGCAACTTCTCGAGCCCCTTGCGGCTTACCGCCGGGCAATCGATTTGGTTTCTTCATTATTCGCATCCTTATCTCGCTATCGTTGTTATCCAATTATTGTTCCGTAATTGCAGCATCTACTCTGCATCTAAGCCGCTGCCAGCGGTCTATCACGCTGTTCCAACTTCAACACCGCATTTAAGCCGCCGCCAGCCATCTATCTTACTTCGTGCCGATCTCACCCAGAACAATCTTTCTCTCAAGTAAAAAAGCCCGGGGTTACCCGAGCACCTTACCGGGGGCAAGCCGCGCGCCTTTGGCATATTCCGCTGCTGCTAGAGCCTTCTTTCCTGCTGGCTGAACCTCTGTCAACACAATGCTGCCATCACCTGTTCGGATTCGAATACCGAAAGTACCTGTTTCTAACACCGACCCAGGTGCAAATGAGATCCACTCTGACCCCAATTTTGAATCAGCTTGTTCAGGAATACGGCAACCCCATACCTTAAATACCTCACCATCCAAATAAGTGAAGCCTCCCGCCATCGGATTGAGCCCTCTCACCCGATTAAACACCTGACGAGAAGACTGCTGCCAATCCAGCTTTTCATCCTCACGTGTCAGATTTGGAGCATAGGTTGCATCACTGTCTATCTGTGGCGTCCGAATGACAGAGCCTTCAGCGATACGAGGCAGCCATTCCAACAGAAGCTGAGCTCCTGATTCGCTTAGCTTTTCGAATATCGATCCCGCCGTATCCTCGTCGGTAATCGGCACTTCAACCTTGGCGATCATATCACCGGTGTCCAAGCCTTCCGCCATATACATCAACGTGACGCCCGTGACGGACTCCCCATTTATGATCGAACGTTGGATTGGCGCTCCACCTCGATAACGAGGAAGCAACGAGCCATGCACATTTATACATCCTAAGCGCGGCAAATCCAACACGGATTTCGGTAAAATTTGCCCATATGCTGCAGTAATAATGATGTCAGGTGCAATAGCCGTAACCTCGGCTACCCCTTCAGGAGATCGCAGCTTCTCCGGCTGCAGCACGGTAAGTCCTTGCTCAAGAGCAAAAACTTTCACCGGCGACGGAGTCAGTTCCCGTTTGCGACCCTTCGGTCGATCGGGTTGTGTTACGACCGCTGCGATCTCATAGCCCTGCTCCAATAACAAGGCTAACGAGGAAACAGCGAATTGTGGTGTTCCCATAAATAATATTTTCATGCTATTCTCCATCCTGCTCCTGCTCTTGCTCAGATTCTTGTTCACTCAATTTGCGAGCTTCGTATACGGATTCCGCCGTATCGATGAACAATACTCCGTTCAGGTGATCTACCTCGTGTTGAAACGCTCTTGATAGAAATTCCGTACTCTCATATTGTATCGGTTTACCGTAGCGGTCCTGACCCCGGATAACGATCCGATTGGCACGACGAACATCTCCTTGAAGTCCAGGAATGCTAAGGCAGCCCTCTGGTCCAAGTTGCTCACCTTCTGCGGAGACGATCTCTGGATTGATCAACTCGATGAGCTCATGTTCATCCCCCACATCAACGACGATTACCCGCTTCAATATTCCGACCTGAGGTGCAGCTAACCCAACTCCATCGGCTTCATACATTGTATCGGCCATGTCGTTTAGCAATTTGTGCAGGTTGGCATTGAACTTCGTCACTTCCTGCGCTCTTTCCCGAAGCACAGCATCAGGGTGTTTCACGATCAATCGAATTGACATAACGGCATCCTTCCTTTTCACTCTAAAAGTTTAACTAGATATATTTATTCAAAAAGACAGCTTTTCAGCACCGATAAGGTTGAATGAAGCTAGGAACTGAGGAGCGGAGCGTAGGAAAACCTACGTGAGCACCGGAAGGTCCGGCTGCATTCAAGATTCGATGTCGAATTAGCTCCTTGTATAACTTCGTGATCAAAAGCTGACTTTTTGAACTTCCTCTTAAAGCATCATTTGCGGGTCTACGTCGACGCTTACCTGCACGCCCCCACGTTTAACCGCATCTCCCATCTCTTGAAGCACTTGAGAAGTCAATAGACTTGCATCGACGTCTCCTCGATATTTTACCATACATTGAAAACGGTAGCGATCTTTCAATCGAGCGATTGGCGAAGAAACGGGTCCCAGTACTTCCAGAGCCGCGTTTCCCCCTCTATCAAAATCTTTGCGAATGCCCAACGCTACCGCTCTCTCCCGCATCTCGGACGCAAATCTCCCCCCAGTGGAAAGCAGCATCGGCACCGATTCATGCGAAAAGGTTACGGAGATTAGTCGACCATAAGGTGGATACCCAAGCTGCTTCCGCAGCATAAGCGCCCTCTCCACGAATCCCTTGTAGTCGTGACCTTGGACAGATGTAATAGATTCATGCTCATTGTCGTAAGTCTGAATGATGACCTCTCCAGGCAACTCATGACGTCCAGCCCTTCCCGCCACCTGGGTCAGCAATTGAAACGTGCGCTCTGCGGCTCGAAAGTCCGGCAGTCTTAATGCAGCGTCCGCTGCCAGCACACCTACTAATGTGACATATGGGAAGTCCAAGCCTTTGGCGACCATCTGGGTTCCGAGTAACACATCCGCGCGACGTTCACGAAATTCTGTCAGCCATTTCTCATGGGAGCCCTTCTCAGACGTCGTATCCACATCCATTCGAATCACTCGAATACCTGGGAAAGTCTCTGCCAGCGATTCTTCCACCTTCTGAGTTCCCGTCCCGAAAAATCGGATATGCGGGCTTTCACAGCTCGGACATGTTTTCGGTTCTGCTTCCGAATACCCACAATAATGACAACGGAGATTTTGCGAACCTCGGTGATACGTAAGAGAGATCTCACAATGGGGACACGCGGCTGTATACCCACAAGAACGACACATTACAAAAGTGGCATAGCCACGACGATTAAGGAGTAGCACGATCTGTTCTTTTTTGACAAGTCGATCTCTAATCGCCTCAGCCAAAGGCCTACTAAACATCGCGCGATTGCCCAGCTTAAGCTCTTCACGCATATCTACAATACTTACACCGGGCAGGGGACGATTGGCTACTCTCTCAGGCAAGGAAATATATTGCATGTTCTTAAGCCCAGTTCCCTGTCCAGTATAGACAGCAGCCTCATACGTTTCCAATGCTGGAGTCGCCGAACCAAGCACAACAACTGCATTATGCAAACGCGCACGTTCAATGGCAACATCTCGCGCGTGATATTTGGGACTTTCTTCTTGCTTATAGGACGTCTCGTGTTCTTCATCAATAACGATAAGTCCAATACTTGCGAATGGTGCGAAAATAGCAGAACGTGCCCCAACTGCAACCTGCGCCCGACCTTCTCTGATCTTGCGCCACTCATCGTAACGCTCACCGTTAGATAATCTGCTGTGTAGAACAGCGACCCTTGCTCCGAACCGGCTTTTGAAACGTTCTACCATTTGTGGGGTCAAAGCAATTTCCGGAACGAGGACAATGGCTTCTCGCCCTAATTCCAAACACCTTTGGATCCCTTGCAAATAAATTTCTGTTTTCCCGCTACCCGTCACGCCATGAAGGAGGAACGTCTCACATTTCTGCTCTTCTATTGCCGTTTGAATCGGTAATAACGCAACCGCTTGCTTAGGAGTAAGCTTCATTGGTGTGGATGCAGGAAAGTCCCTATGGGCATAGGGGTCGCGATCCTCTGTCACAGATCGAATCTCGACTAAGCCCCGTTCCGCAAGAGCACGGATTGTAAACGAGGTTGTCGCTGCAGCTTCCGTTAGCTTCAACACTGCAATTGGAGCATTATTTTCAGCTAAGTAGCGAAGCACTTCCCTTTGCTTATTCGCCCTGGTGGGTATACTTTCTATGGCTTGCAGCAAAGTTGAAGGTTGCTCCGGAAACACGGTTTGGACTGTCTTAACAGACAATTGATCCTCAACCCGCTGACGTTCTTCAAGTTTTCCTTGGCGCATCCAGCGCTTAAGCAGATCCCCATGTTCAGGATATTGTAGAAGTAAGCTTGTCAGCTTTAAGGGTTTACCCTTCTTAAGCGCAAGCAAGAGACCGCCACTTTGGGCGGTCTCTTCTACAGACCACTCAGCTCCAGCGGCTGGATATACGTATTTCTCGGAACGTCCTTTAAGCGCTGCAGGCAGCATCGCTTGGAGAGCTACGGTCAGTGGGCATAGCCATCTTCTGCTCATCCATTGTCCAAGCTCAACCAGTTCAGGAGAAAGTGGAGGAATCGCGTCGAGCAAATCTTCAATTGGCTTCAGCTTCGTATATGCTACTTCCGCATCTTCCGCAAGCCCTGTCACAATACCCTGGAGCTTGCGCGGCCCGAAGGGCACCGCTACCCGACTGCCGATTTCCACCCAGCCATTCAACCGCTCCGGAATCAAATAGTCGAAGGTGCGATCTGTTTCTTTGCTCGGAACATCTACGATCACCCGGGCAACTGTCATCGATTCGTTCCTTTCCCGGCACTATGTGCTTCCAAACCATTCCGATTAGCTTGTACGATATCCAACAATCGTTCAGCGACATCTCGCTTGGTCATTTGTGGAATATGCTCTATAAGTCCTTGAGGTCCATATACGCTAACGATATTCGTTTCCGTCCCGAATCCCGCACCTGATGCCGTCACGTCATTCGCCACGATTAAATCGCATTTTTTACGTTTCAATTTATCTATCGCGTGCTTCTCAACATCCGTCGTCTCCGCAGCGAATCCAATAAGGAATAGATCATTCTTAATTGTTTGGTTCGTCTTCCAATCCCCTATTCCTTGCAAAATATCGGGGTTGCGAACAAGCTCCAACGTAAGTGCTTCAGCGCTTTTTTTGATTTTGTGCTCCTCTTGATGCAAGGGACGATAATCTGCAACCGCAGCCGCCTTGAAGACGATATTCGTGCCCGGAAGACGTGCCATCACGGCATCGTACATTTCCTTAGCCGAATCGATTTTGACGATTTGCACCCCGTTAGGTGGTGCCGCTTCGGTCTTCCCACATACGAGCGTGACCTCAGCGCCACGATCTCGTGCTGCCTCCGCTAGTGCAAAGCCCATTTTCCCTGAAGAATCATTTGTAATATAGCGGACGGGATCAATTCTCTCCACTGTACCACCTGCAGTCACCAGCACGCGTTGACCCGTCAAAGGCTTTGGCCCAACTAGCATCTTAACAATAGCTTCAACGATCTCGTCCGGCTCAGCAAGACGTCCCTTGCCCACATAGCCACATGCCAACTGGCCTGTTCCAGGCTCCACGAAGGTTGCTCCTCGAGAAGCTAGCTTATTGACATTATCAATCACAGCAGGATGTTCCCACATATGTACGTTCATTGCTGGAGCAATTAATAACGGAGCTGTCGTTGCTAGCAGCGTTGTACTAATCATATCGTCAGCTAAACCATTTGCGAGCTTGGACAACATGTTCGCGGTAGCCGGAGCGATAACGGCCAGATCTGCGGAATCCGCCCAATCGATGTGCTGCACGATAGAAGCGTCGCGTTCATCAAAGACGTCTGTTGCAACGGGATGGCGTGTCAACGTCTGTAGAGTCAGAGGAGTTATGAATTGCGTAGCGCCTTTCGTCATCATGACTCTTACATTTGCGCCGAGATTAACTAACCTGCTACACAAAGTAGCAGATTTGTACGCAGCTATCCCACCCGTTACGCCAAGTAGGATCGTTTTTCCCGATAGTGTCTTATTCATAGCTTCCCCCTATAGCAAAAAGGATTGTCTAGAAAAAAAACAACCGCATGGGTTGTCCTTCCTTCTAACCTTATCCAATTACAACACCTTATCTTAATCTCTATTCAAAGTGTTCGTCTTCAGATGCTCGACTTTGATCGCTTCGTGGTAAATTTCTTCGAGTGCAACGCCAACATACTTGTGGGATTTAGGTGCACCTAAGTTGCACATAACGCCCTCGCGCAATCCGCGAGCTCTCTTCGAAGCAGCTACGACAAGCGTGTATTTGCTGTCGACTTTCTTGACCAATTCATCGATGGATGGATATAACATGATATCACCTCTTTCAGACTTTATCTGCAGTATTAACGACTTCCAGCTGTTGGAACAGCTCACCTAGAAATCTCTCACGTTTACAATGCTCCGCCGTAATGATAGCGCAGATTCTGTCGCAAGCATGATTAATCTCATCATTAACAACTGCATAATCGTAGTGGTGCAACAGGTTCATCTCTTCCACAGCTACTGAAAGCCGATGGTCGATCGTTGCCTGTGTCTCCGTCCCTCTTCCTACGATCCTTTGCTTTAGTTCATTAAGAGAAGGAGGCATCAGGAAAATAAATACGCCTTCGGCGAACTTTTCCCTAACTTTCAACGCTCCTTGAACTTCGATCTCGAGAATAATATCTTTGCCTTCCGATAGCGTCTTCTCCACAAAATCCCGAGGTGTCCCATAATAGTTACCGACGTACTCCGCATGCTCGAGAAGTGCGTCATTTTCTATCATATGCAGAAACTGCTCACGTGATTTGAAAAAATAGTTAACTCCGTCCTGTTCGCCTTCCCGGGGTGACCGAGTAGTCGCGGAAACGGAATAAATTAATTCAGGAAGCTTATGACGTAACGAGGAGCATACTGTGCCTTTGCCAACCCCGGAAGGACCGGAAAGTACGAATAAAATACCTCTGCTCATGCTGTTCCCCTATTCATCGTTTTCATCATCTTTAGTAGACAACCGGTGCGCTACTGTTTCCGGCTGAACTGCCGACAAAATAACGTGATCGCTATCCGTAATTATAACAGCACGGGTACGACGACCATAGGTCGCGTCGATTAGCATATGTCGATCCCGCGCTTCTTGGATAATACGTTTAATCGGCGCCGATTCTGGACTGACAATGGATATAATCCGATTCGCTGAAACGATATTGCCAAATCCGATATTAATCAGCTTGATCGCCATGGTTAGCACTTTCCCCCCGGTCATTCCTACCAAACAGCATTAAAGCGGGTAACCGAACTTGCTTCCATTGTTACCGAAAGCGATTCACCGCATACTGTAGGCTTGAAAATGCCTAATCTTTTTATCTATCTATTGATTGCTTTATTGTACTTCAAATCCCAATGTGGGACAAGAGGATGAAGCAGGTTACTTACCGAAAGTCAAATTATTACTTTTCTTTCTTACATATTCCGTCAATGAAACGGTCATCTCATACGCCAGAAACGGCGTCATTAAATAGATTCCGTTAAAATGGGCCATCGCCACATCTAACAACTCTTCTGCAATTTTAACACCTTCCGCGCGTCCTGCTGGACCCTCCAACCCGTTCATTCGCTCGCGAACGGAATCCGATAGCTGAATGCCAGGAACCTCATTATGGAGGTATTCCGCATTACGACCGCTGGCAAGCGGGAAAATACCTAAAAATATCGGAATACTCAAGTGCTTCGTCATCTCGGCAATACGTTCGATCAATGCTGGATCATATACAGGCTGAGTCATGATGTAGTCTGCACCAGCCGATATTTTGCGCTCTAGCCGCTGAACCGCTTTGTCCAAATGCTTCACGTTCGGATTGAAGGCAGCGCCGATAAGAAACTTAGCCTTCTGCTTAAGCGGACGGCCAGAAAAGGCAATACCCTCATTTAATTGTTTAATCATACGTATGATTTCAAATGAAGTTAAATCGTAGACAGAGCTTGAGCCTGGCAAATCACCAAACTTGGCAGGATCACCCGTTACCGCCAATACGTGGTCGATACCAAGAGCGTCGAAGCCCATCATATGGGATTGTGTACCGATCAAATTACGATCACGGCATGCAATATGAGCTAGCGGGCGGATACCTACTTGTTCTTTAAGGAGTGCAGCGAGCGCCATATTACTCATTCTCGTGACAGCAAGTGAATTATCCGCCATCGTTAACGCATCCGCCTTCGCATCCTTCAAGGCTTGAGCGCCAGCCATAAACTTGGTGATGTCAAGATCACGTGGCGGATCCAACTCAACGATAACCGTATGTCGTTCCCGCACAAGATCGACAATGCTTGGCTCAGCATGAGGTGGCGTTATATTGTTTTCATAGGCTAATTTGGGAGAAATAACTTCTTTAGCCTCTGTCGCTTTCGCCTGTGGAGCTTCCGCAGAAGCAGCACCTTGTACAATCGGTGTATAGTCATGTAGTGCTTTGGCAATTGCCGCAATATGCTCTGGCGTCGTCCCGCAGCAGCCTCCGATTAATCGTGCTCCCGCATTTGCAAATTTGATAGCTGACGCAGCGAAATACTCTGGCGTAGCCGAGTAGATGACTTGGCCATCCACATAATCCGGTATGCCTGCGTTAGGAAACACGCTTAATGGCAAGTCAAAGTCACTTGGGATTGTTTCCAGTGCGCGTAGAATACCATTCGGACCGCTGCGGCAGTTAAAGCCGATAACATCAGCGCCTTCGCCCTTCAGCCTGCGAAAGGCTTCTAGCAACGGAATGCCATCGTGAGTCCTTTGTGCATCTTCAACAGCGAACTGGCAAATCACACTGATGTCGCTTTTCTTACGAATTATCGATAACGCCAAGGAAAGCTCTTCAAGGTCGAAAAAGGTTTCCAATATTAAACCGTCTACGCCAGATGCGAGCAACACACCAATTTGCTCCTCGAAATCCCGCTTAACGATTGCAGTTCTTACATTTTTACCAGCGCCACCTCGAACGGCTCCTATAGATCCGACGACATACGCATCATGACCTACTGCTTTACGAGCAATAGCAACACCTGCGGCGTTAATTTCTTCCGTTTTCTTCTCTAAGCCATATCTGGATAATTTATTATGTTGAGCGGAATAAGTATTGGTCTCAATAATTTCTGCCCCTGCTTCCGCGTAACGGCGATGTACATCTGCAATCACATCGGGTTTAAGCAGGTTGAATTCTTCAAATGATACACCAACAGGCAAGCCAAGCTGATACAAGTAAGTAGCCATTGCACCATCGCCAACCCGGGGTTTAAGAGCTAGCGCCGAGCGCAAATCCGGTCTCATGAAGCTTCCCCATCCATTCTTTTGATAAATTATCCTAACTGTAGCACAATTTCGTCTTCGGGAAAATGGCAAAACCCGATCTTATTCGATCGGGTTGTACGGATATCCACTTATTAAGAACATGTAGCTCCCGGCTCTGCTTCAGCTAAACGAAGCTTTTGTCCGGCATTCTTGGATTTATTGCGCGATAATCCGAAGGATGCTGCCGCCATCAACGCTGCGATAGCAACGCCAACCGCACCAAGCCAGCTTATCGCAGACAGCGACACGCTTTGTATGATAACGCCTCCGATTCCTGCTCCTGCCGCCATCGCCAGCTGCAGCACGGATGAATTCAAGCTAAGCATGATACCAGAAGCTTCCGGTGCCAAAGTCATGAGATAGTATTGCTGCGTCGGTCCAGAGGACCATGCTGAGAACGCCCACAGCATGAGCAGTGGGAACACGAATACCACCGATTGTGAGAATGCAGATAACAGGAACAGAACGCCTGAGTGAAGAAGCATACCTGCGATCAATGTACGTGACGCTCCCCATTTATCAGTACTGTAGCCCCCAAGCTTGGAACCAATCAGACTTGCGACACCAAAAGCGAACAGTCCAATACTTACTGTGCGTTCGCCCATCCCGGTGATCGATAGAAGGAATGGAGAGATATAGGTATAAACGATGGAGTAACCGAATATCCAGAAGAAGGTTACGGATAAGGCGATGGAGATTTGAGGATTCCTCAGGAGTGCAAACTGTGCGCGGATCGGAACTGGTGCCTCCCCCTCCGACTTCGGAATTGTGCGCAAAATAGCTACCATTGCAAGCAGACTAAGCACTGCGATGCCTGCAAATATGAGCTTCCAATCGTATATAGTCGCAATAACCCTTCCTAGAGGTACACCTACAATCAATGAAGTGCTGAAACCCATAACCAGCGTCGCGATAGCACTACCTTGCTTACCGGGCTTCGCCAGCTTCGCGGCTACAGTCAACGCGACCACGACGAACACCCCCGTGCTAAGCGCCAATATCACCCGTGAGCCCATTAACGGAATATATCCCGAAGCCATTACCGTGATCACATTTCCGACGAAGAATACCCCTAGTGCTCCTATCATAAGCTTCCTTCGCTCTATCCTAGCGGTGATAGCCATTAGAACCGGTGTTCCAAATGCATAAGCCAGTGAGAATACGGTAATAAGCTGCCCCGCCGCGGCCACCGATACCCCCACATCTCCAGCTACCCTATCCAAGATGCCTGCGATAATATTTTCCGACGTTCCAACCAGGAAGCTAACGAGTGCTAGCATGTAAATTTTCCAAGAATCTCGCATAGCTATTTATCTCCTCTCTCCACTCCATTGTTTTTATATTTCTAAATATATAGAAATATAAACGAAAAAAATTACACTAATAAATAGGGTGCGTATTTCTGCACGATATCGCGATTGACATGATAATAAATAAATGTTCCGTCCTTGCGAAGATTAAGCACCCCGCAATCCGTAAGCTGCTTCAGATGGTGCGACAAAGTTGAACCAGCTACAGACTCCAGCTTCTCCATGATAGCAGAGCAGCACAAATTCACTTCGCCCTCTGCAAGCATAAGTGCAATCTTGAGGCGTGTGGGTTCCCCGAGCGCTTTGTACACTTTAACAGCTTGCTGAATATCCACGTTGTCCTCACTCATCTTCTTCTCACCTCATTGTCGGAAAAGTTTATTTCTATATGTATCGAAACAAACAATAACATAGACCCCTGCAGAAGTAAACTCAAACTCGAAAAAAAGGGCGAAAAAAACTGCCTCACAGAAGCTTATGCTTCTTCATAGAGACAGTTTGTAAATCCGATATCGCTTTACTTACAGGACCTTTCCCGTGAAAACAAAAGCTGCTGGACCCGTCATATAAATACGGTTATTATCCTCGTTCCAATGAATATTTAGATCGCCGCCGGCGAGAGAGATGGTTGCTTGGCGGTCAGTCAAGCCGTTTAACACGGAGGAAACCAATGTCGCGCAGGCACCTGTACCACATGCGAGTGTTGGGCCCGCTCCACGTTCCCACACACGCATCTCCACTTGGCTGCGGGAGTTTACTTTAGCGAACTCGACATTGATTTTACGAGGGAACAAGGGATGCTTCTCCAGCTTCGGTCCCCAAGTCGCCAAATCGAAATTAACCGCATCATCGACGTAAATCACGCAGTGAGGATTACCCATGGATACTGCCGTGAAAGCGAACTCTCGACCTTCAACCGTAACGGAGTGGCTCATGACCGGATTCGCATCAATCGTCGTAGGGATATCCAGCCCATTCAAAATCGGTTGTCCCATATCAACGGTAACTAGCGCCACTTTGCCAGCCTCTGTTTTTAATTGTACAGGTTGAACGCCAGCACCTAATGTCTCAATGGTTAGCTCTGTTTGACTTGTCAGTCCATTATCATACACATATTTCGCTACACAACGGATTGCATTACCGCATTGCTCTGCTTCCGATCCGTCTGAATTAATAATTCTCATTCTGAAATCAGCTTTATCCGAAGGTAAAATATAAACCAAGCCATCGGCTCCGATGCCGAAGTAACGATTGCATAGCTCTATCGCCAAATCCGCAACGTTGCTTGGAAGGTCATTCTCTCCAGCAACGATAATAAAATCATTTCCTAGTCCGTTCATTTTCGTAAATTCCATTTGACATCTCCCCCGCGAATACAAGCTCACTATGATTAATAACCTACATTAATCATAACGGGCATCGCGCGGGATGAGCATACAACAATCCTCTGTTTGTTTGCACTTTTCCGACTATCCGTAATGTTTATTCTCCGATAATGTGGAGTTTGTCCAGCGCCTGCTTTGCTCTTTCTCGTGCCTCACTGACGGAGCTACCAGTAGAAAGAGTAACTGCCATGCGACGACCAGCCTTCGTAACGGGTTTCCCGAATACACGAACCTGAGTGTTTGGAATGGACAACGCTTCCTCAACACCCTCAACTCGGTATTCAGCTAGCTCAGCTTCCGCTTTAAGTGGCCGACTTGCTCCAGGTGTCGTAACGTAAATTTCCGGAATCGGATATCCCAATATGGCTCGCACGTGAAGCGCGAATTCAGATAGGTTCTGACTCACTAATGTCACTAATCCGGTATCATGAGGACGTGGAGAAACCTCGCTGAAATACACTTTATCCTGGGATAGAAACAGCTCCACTCCGAAAACCCCATACCCGCCCAAAGCATCTGTGACGGTGTTTGCGATTCTCTTCGCTTCTTCGATCTGTGCATCAGTCATCTCATGTGGCTGCCAGGATTCGATGTAATCTCCATCCTTCTGGATATGGCCGATAGGCGCGCAGAACATCGTGCCGTTTACCGTGCGAACCGTTAATAACGTGATTTCCGACTCGAAGGTAATAAACTCTTCAACAATAACCCTCATCTGTTGAACTCTACCGCCTTCCATGGCGATCGTCCAGCAGCGATCCAAATCTTCCTCTGAACGGCAAACGCTCTGGCCTTTGCCGGAAGAGCTCATGAGCGGCTTAACCACACAAGGAAAGCCCATCTCTCGTGCGGCTAGTACAAATTGCTCATAGGTGTCGGCAAATTGATAACCTGCTGTGGGTACTCCAAGAGTCTCTGAGGCTAATCTCCTGATCCCTTCACGGTCCATCGTCAATTGTGCAGCGCGAGCGGTGGGAATAACACGATAGCCTTCGTCTTCAAGCTTCACAAGCTCTGCAGTCGCGATGGCTTCGATTTCCGGAACGATCAAGTCCGGCTTTTCCCGCTCAACGACATCACGAAGGGCTTGGCGATCAAGCATGTCGATAACATAGCTGCGGTGTGCAACCTGCATCGCTGGTGCTTGATCATATCGGTCGACCGCGACAGTATCAATTCCGAGACGCTGTGCCTCGATGATCACTTCTTTGCCTAGCTCTCCAGACCCGAGCAACAACAACTTTTTGCCTTTAAGCATGAACCAATTCCCCCATTATGGATATTCAATAACGTCCATTATACACGATGGAGCGCGATATTTTTTAGCTAAGGCTCAATAGAATAGCGTGCAACGCCCCGTCAAATCCGGTATAGTACACGACACCATTGGCTACGACAGGGGTCGATTGGATTTTATCCGTAGCTAGTTTCCACACTAATTGACCTGAGCTTGCGTCCACAGCGTACAAATACTCTTCCTTCTCCATATTAGAATAAGCATAACCGGATCCGAAAATCAGCAGACCGTTCTCGAAGGCAGGAGCAGATAGCACATTACTGCTTGTATCAAAGCGCCATATTTCCTTTCCTGTCTTCGGATCAACTGCGGACATGAAATCACCGTTTGAATTCCCTACATAGAGGGTATCATTCTGATAAATGGGGGAGGCAACCCAAGCTGGAGCAGATTGTTCCCAGAGTGGCTTACCGGTCTTAACATCTAAAGCATACAGCTCGAAATTACGACAGCCCCAGTAGATCACATCCTTATGAATAACTGGAGTTGATTGTATTGATTTATGATGGTTATTAGGCTCCGTATGGTAAGACCACAGCAAGTTCCCGGTCTTCTTGTCGACAGCGTATAAATAACCTTCCCAGTCTCCGAAATATACGGAAGCATCATCATAAATCGGTGAGCTCTTAATAGGTCCAGCCGCTTCGTAGCTCCATAGCTGCTTTCCAGTAGCTGTGTTTAATGCGTAGAGACGAGAGTCGGCTCTGCCTACATACAGAACCTCCTCATCCATGGATGCTGAGGAATCATAATAGTCCCATTCGTCTTGCTCAGCTTGAGGAACTGGAGCATCAAAAGCTACGGTCCATTCCTGTACTCCAGATGAAGCATTTAATTTATAGAGGGTGCCTTTGTGGCTTTGGAATAGGATTGATGATCCATTGGACTTCGGACTTGATCGAATTTGACTATCTGCAGTAAAGCTCCAAGCCACCTGACCCGTTTCGGAATCGACAGCATACAGCTTATGATCATCACTACCGAAGTATATATTTCCTTCGACTAACAGCGGTGAAGAAGTGATCCGACCTCCGGTTTGGACTTTCCAAATTTCTTGAGGGGACGATTGAGAGGTGGTAGGTTGCTTTCCAGCGTAAAAGAGAAAGTAATTTTCCATTTGTCCCGACCAATACGCTGAATCATGCCCCCCTGGATTCGGAACCCACTGCGCATCGATATTCTTCGCACGGAGCAGCTCATACAAATCGTAATCTTTCTCCGCTAACCCATCACTATTGCCAGCATCTAAGTAAACTTGGGTTGCGTCTAGCTTCTTATGCTCAGCCAGCTTAAATGGATCTCTTGCTTGACGTAAAGTCTCATTCGCATATAGCCAATCCCGCTGATCCGTATACATGTCCGATGGCGTATAGTTCCAGATCGCAGCGCTATGCGCGCCGACCTTACTGAAAAGCTCGGTGTGTGAGAATCCGAGGAATAACGCAGCATAGCCTCCCATAGATATGCCCCCGATGTACCGCCCCTCCTTGGATGCCTGGGTACTATAATGACCATCAACATAAGAAATGACATCTTGAACGAGGTAGTCTTCATAGCTCCCTATATCAACGCTACCGGGATCTTTACCTTCACCCACTTTGGAGTTAACACCAAAGCTATTCCTGTAATCTGGAGCTACGATAATTAAAGGATCAATTTTGTTTTCTTGAAGAAGCCGATCAGCAACTTGGTTAATTTTCAAATAACTAAACCATGAATCAGGGGTGCCTCCATAGCCATATAGCAAATAAAGTACTGGGTAATGAGTATCCGGGCTATAGCCTGGTGGAAGATAAATAGACAGATCCATCTCACGATCTAAGGCAGTGCTGTAAACGTTAGCTTGAACAATCTGAGAGCTATCCGAGGCATTAATAGATTGGATTATGGAAGCTGTAGGCTGGATCAAGGAGGATGGATTAGAAGCGGGTGTGTCACTACTGCAACCACTTAGGATGAGCAAGCTCAAACAAACAACGATGGAAAGGAATGAGGAAGCATTCAATTTTGTATAACCCCCAGTTTATTTAATAAGACATTATAGCATAATAAATCCCAAATATTAGAAAAACCTGTGACCTGCAGCTCCAATTGGAACAGACAGATACACAGGCTGGATGAATAATATGGATACATTATCTCACGACTGTAGGTGGCGCTGAGCTTCCACCGTAGGTGATCTTGCGACCTTTCTTTTGCTTCGAAGTCCCCATGACGCTTCCGATCCCCATCGCGAATGTAGGGATGCCAGCTGCGACCAGGACAAGCGCCCAATCGCGCAAGTCTAACGGAACGGTTTTGAATACGGGCTGTAATGGCTCGATATAGAGTACGGCAAGCATGAGGACAAGAGATGACAATACGGCTAGTACAAGAAACTTATTTTCCAATAACCTGCGGTGGAAAATCGATCGGGAGCTACGGCAATCAAACACGTGAATCAGCTGTGCCATGACCAATGTAGCGAAAGCAACTGTTTGTGCATGAATGAGCTGCTCTGGATGCCCCGCTCCTGCATTCAACGCAAGCACAAATGCCCCTAGAGTACAGACACCAATGAGAATACCACGGCTTATGATTTTCCAGCCTAGACGACGAGCAAATATATTTTCCTTGGCTGAGCGTGGCTTATGCTGCATAAGATCGCTCTCAGCTTGGTCTACGCCGAGTGCCATAGCTGGCAATCCGTCAGTGACCAAATTCACCCATAAGATCTGAATCGGAACGAGTGGCAACGGTAACCCCGCCATCATCGCCATGAACATCGTCATAATTTCTCCAACGTTGGACGCGAGTAGATACCTAATGAATTTACGGATATTCTCGTAAATCCCTCGCCCTTCCTCAACAGCGGCGACAATGCTCGAAAAATTGTCGTCAGCGAGCACAAGCGCGGACGCTTCCTTGGTCACATCCGTCCCAGATATCCCCATCGCGATGCCGATATCAGCTGCTTTAACAGCAGGCGCGTCATTAACGCCATCCCCCGTCATTGCCACCACGTGTCCACGCCGTTGCAGCGCTTGTACGATTCTCAGCTTATGCTCCGGCGATACACGGGCATACACTTGAACGTCATCCACGATTTTCTCCAGATCATCATCATTCATGTGTGACAGCTCAGATCCCGTTACGACACGGCTGCCGCGCTCCATAATGCCTAACGTCTTCGCGATCGCTTCCGCGGTTGTCCCGTGATCGCCCGTAATCATCACGGTCTTAATACCTGCTTGGCGGCATTTATTGATCGCTTCCTTAACCTCTCTACGCGGTGGGTCCATCATCCCTGTCAAGCCTACGAAAATAAGCCCGGTTTCCGCTTGCTCACTACTATCACATTCGTCATAGGACTTCACTTCACGATAAGCTAAGCCAAGTACTCGCAGTGAATCTCTGGCCATCGCTTCATTGGCCTGCAGTACCTTCGTTTTCAGCGTCCCTGTAAACGGAACAACCTGATCTCCCCACAATACATAAGAGCATTGTCCGACTAACAGATCAGGAGCTCCCTTCGTACAGATGAGCTTACCTCCTTGATGGGATACAAGGACAGACATCCGTTTGCGCTCTGCATCAAAGGGGAATTCCTTAATGCGTGTGTACAAGGTTTGGAGTGTGGATTTTGCGAGCCCTGTTTTGGCTGCGAGCACGAGCAAGGCACCTTCAGTCGGATCCCCTTTAATTCTCCATTCCAGTGAATCTCCGGTCGATTGCTCCCCTTTACCGGATTTACGTTTCTTCTGATCATCGCCTTTCTCTTGCTGGGACAAATCTGAGTTATTACATAGCGCTGCAATCTGGGTCAGCCTCCGCAGAGAAGGATCGCCCTTGACATCGATTCCTTTACCGGCTTCCCGTAGCACTCCAACCGGTTCGTAGCCTTCCCCCGTGACCTCAATCGTTCTTCCTCCGAGCCAGACCTGAGTCGTCGTCATTTTATTTTGCGTTAACGTTCCCGTTTTGTCTGAGCAAATTACCGAAGCACAGCCGAGCGTCTCAACAGAAGGAAGCTTGCGAACGATAGCCCTTCGCTTGATCATTCTCTGCACACCCAGAGCAAGAGCGATCGTTACGATCGCAGGTAGCCCCTCCGGAATTGCCGCTACAGCCAAGCTAACCCCCGCTAAGAACATTTCGTACATAGGCTGTCCGTGCAAAATACCTGCAAGAACAACAACGACGGTAAGAATAAGCGCCACAATGATCAGAATTTTACCAAGCTGCTCCAAGCGATGCTGTAGCGGCGTATCCGCCTCATCCGTCTGTTGAATGAGATCGGCAATTTTCCCCATCTCCGTATTCATGCCTGTTACGGTTACAACACCCTTAGCGGTTCCTCGGGTTACCATCGTGCCCAAATACCCACTGTTTCTGCGATCCCCAAGAGGAAGCTCAGATGCTGCAATACTTCCTGCTTCCTTAACGACCGGAACGGACTCTCCCGTTAAAGCTGCCTCATCAATGGAGCACTCATTACATTCGATAAATCGAAGATCAGCAGGAACCCGGTCCCCACTCTCCAGAAGCACCAAATCACCAGGGACAAGCTCACGGGCAGCGATTTGCTGATACTCACCTCCCCGGATAACTTTAGCCGATGGGGCGGACAGCTCTTTAAGTGCACGAAGTGAACGCTCTGCTCGATACTCTTGATAGAAGCCTAGAACACCATTAATCAAAATGATCGCAACAATAGTAAGGGCATCCAGCATCTCTCCGAGCAATCCAGAGACCACAGTAGCCCCTAACAGGACAAGTACCATAAAATCCTTAAACTGATTTAACAAAAGCTTGAGTGGTGATTCACCTTGCTTTTCTGCAAGCTCATTTGGGCCCTTGGCCTCCATGCGCTTAGCTGCTTCATCCTGCGTTAAACCTTTCTTGTGATCGGAATCCAGCACCTCGAACAGTTGCTCCTCACTAAGCTGATGCCATGCCTTTCCTTCCACAATGGTCATCCCCTTCCGTCTTATCCGCATTTATGACCTATATGTATTCAGACAAGCCGGGAAATATCCCCTAAGGTTGTCTACATTACTCATGAAAGCTTTCCCTTTGTATGGATGTATGGCATCATAGGAATACAGAAAATCACACATCCACAGGGATGTATTAGGAGCAATCGCTATGTCATTGGATGGAATCGTCACCCGAGCGCTAGTACACGAGCTGCAAACTTGCGTCAAAGCTCGTATTCATAAAATTTATCAGCCAACAGATAATGAACTCCTTCTGCATATTAGAGGGCAAGGTATAAATGGGAAGCTGCTACTGTCAGCGCATCCTTCGATGCCGCGTATACACTGGACCGAGCAAACCTGGGCGAATCCACAAGAGCCGCCTATGTTCTGTATGCTGCTGCGCAAATATTGTGAAGGTGGCGTAATCGAGGCAATTCGGCAGGTTGGATTAGAGAGAATCGTAGAAATTGATATTCGCCATCGTGATGAATTAGGGGACTCCTCCTTCAAAACAATCGTACTTGAAATTATGGGGCGTCATAGTAACTTAATTTTACTCGACCCGGTTACTGGCATCATTCATGATGGGATTCGACATGTTACTCCTGCCATCAGCAGTCATCGTGTCGTATTGCCTGGCAGCCTTTATGTGTCCCCGCCATCACAAGATAAAGTAAATCCGCTGGACGAATCCCAAGCTAGCTATGAAGCTATGCTCGCTCAATTTACTCAATTTCATAACGCGGATCAACAGGATCGTCTGAATAGCATCTCATCTGCACTGCTCAATGCCTATACAGGACTAAGTCCACTTCTTACCCGTGAGATTGCCTATCGGGCAACGGAACAACAACAGAGTGACTGGTCGATTTTCGAAAAAGTAATGAAGCAGGTTTCTCTGCATGAATACGAGCCGAACATTGTCGTCACGGATGAAGGCAAAGCCCTATTCTCAGCAATCGCATTAACGCAGGCTCAAGGAGAAATCCAAACCTTCGCGTCGATGCATGAATGCTTAGATGTATTCTACCGTGAAAAAGCTTCTCGGGACTTAGTACGGCAACGTACGACAGATTTGAATCGCTTCCTACTGAATGAAATGGCCAAAAATGAGAAAAAGCTGCTCAAGCTGAAGGATACGCTCAAAGAAGCCAACGAGGCAGATCTCGTTCGCCGGTTGGGTGAATTGCTTACCGCTCATCTGCATGCCTTCAAACGTGGCGATAAGTCCGTTGACGTCATCGATTATTACGAGGAAGACCAGCCAACGAGGTCCATTGCCTTGGATCATCTGTTAACACCTAATGAAAATGCGCAGCGTTATTTCCGTAAGTATAATAAGCTGAAAAACAGTCGAACGATTGTTACGGAGCAAATCCAATCGACCATGACGGAAATGGAATACTTAGCATCCGTGCTACAAGGTCTGGAATCCGCAACTCCGAACGATATTGGAGAAATTCGGGAAGAGCTTATCGAGCAAGGTTATATTCGCGAACGGGGTCTAAAGCGTGGAATGAAGAAGAAAAAGAAAAATACCCCCTCTATTCTTTGTTATACATCAAGTGAAGGAATTCCGATCTATGTCGGTAAAAATAATACTCAGAACGACTATGTCACCAACCGATTGGCGATGTCTTCTGACACCTGGTTACATACAAAAGACATTCCCGGCTCCCATGTTCTTATCCGCAGTGTGGAATTCGGAGAAGCAACTTTGCATGAAGCAGCTGTACTCGCTGCCTATTATAGCAAAGCGAAGGCTTCAAGCAGCGTTCCGGTCGATTATACCCGAATTCGTAATGTGCGTAAGCCGAACGGGGCAAAACCGGGGTTCGTCATCTATGATGGACAAAAAACATTGTTTGTCACACCGGATGAGAGCCTAATTCAACAAATGCCTTCAACTGTAAAAGCATAACCCCGATTGGTTCCTATTCGCCGCCCCTCTCCATGGCTTGGAGAGGGGTTTATTGCGTTGCGAGGAGCCGATGAACAACAGCAGCATCTACCGTACGACTGCCGATTGCGCCATGAAATGCGACTCCATCCCTAACGCCATGAAAATCTGAGCCGCCGGTCACGAGCTTGCCCCTGTTTTCCGCCCAGCTAACATATCGCTGTTCCATTTGAGCATCGTGATCGGAGTGGAAGGCTTCTAATCCATCCGCACCTGCATCGAGGATAGACAAAACTAAATCATCATCGGAATATATTCCTGGATGTGCAATAACAGCTTTGCCACCCGCTTCATGAATCCAGCGGATTGCCTCCATTGGAGCTATACGTGTCTGACTCACATAGCCCGGCATTCCTTCAGCTAGAAAACGATCAAATGCATCTCTAATATCTTGAACGTAGCCTTTATCGAGTAGAACTTGAGCAATATGAGGCCTACCTATGGATCTGTCCCTTTGTTGAGACTTGCCTGCAACTATTTCAAGCTCATCAAGAGAGACAGACATCCCCAATTGTCCTAATCTAGCTAATATCTCCTCGTTCCTATTATTCCTCACATTCCGAAGGGACTGCAGCCTTTGAAGCAATACAGGGTCATCCACTGCGATGCCATAACCGAGAATATGAATATCTTTGCCTTCAAAAGCAGTGCTCATCTCTACACCTGGAACGATGGTGATTCCATAAGCTTGCCCCGCTTCCAAAGCTTCCTTAATCCCAGCTACTGTATCATGGTCAGTGATCGCAAGAGCAGCCAAGCCCGCTTCCTTCGCCATTTGAACGTTGACGGCAGGTGTGAACATCCCATCTGAAGCTATCGTATGAGAATGCAAATCGGCTCTATTGTTCATGAGACAGCTCCCTCAAATTATCCAACAAAGCAGCGGCAGGCATGGAAAGCAAGGAAGATTGCAATCGAACCGCGTAAAACTGCCGCCTAAAGCTAATTCCCGCTATTCTCACAGGTCTAAGCAAACCAAGCGCAATTTCATGCTTAATGGTCCATACCGACAAGAGCGATAACCCTAATCCTGCCTCAACCGCCGACTTAATCGCTCCAGTGCTTCCAAATTCGCTTATCACATGTAATTGTGCTTCGGTAACGCCATGACGAAGTAGCTCTTCCTCCATAATCTGCCGGGTTCCCGAGCCTTTCTCCCTAAGTACCATCGGCTCACGGATGACCTCTTCAAGCGTTACATTTTCCCTCGTTGCATAAGGATGGTCGGCCGGCACAATTAACAACAACTCGTCATCCATAACAGGCTCGACGTCGAAGCCAGGAACATCACAAGGAGCTTCAATAATACCGAAATCCAGGCCTTGATGAGCGACGGCGTCAATAATTTCGGTCGTATTCATGACCTTCATGTCTACAGATACATCTGGGAATCGCTTCAAGAACGGTCCAAGCATTCTAGGTAATACATATTCACCTATCGTCAAGCTGGCGGCGAATTGTAGTCGCCCCTTTAATTCCTCTATATATTTAATCATCATCACATCAGTATCCCGCATCAGCTCTACCGCTTTACGAGCTTGCGGCAGCAGCCTCTGCCCAGCTTCCGTCAGCCCCAGCTTCTTAGTCGTCCGATTCAGCAGTTTGGTCCCGAATCGTTCCTCTAAGGCCTGCACCTGCATCGTAACAGCCGGTTGGGTCATGTGTAGAGTCTGAGCGGCTGCTGAGAAGCTCCCCCGCTCTGCCACTGTGTAAAAGATATGAAGTTGATGTACGTTCAGAGCCATGCCAGTTCCGCCTTCCACTCGCTATTTTATATATAGGATATCACATTAATTTCAGAAGCATTTCAGAAGCTTAGATATAAATAGCCGGGGGAGGTTACCCCTCCGACCCGGCTGTCTTGAAAATGATAAATGCCTTAACGGCGTTTACGGTTATTTTTAATTAGTGTCATACGCCGAGAGTGCCGCAACCAAGAATAATACGTTTTCAAATCTCGGAGCTCCATTGTTTCGGACATTCTACCTAGGAAGGTTACGATAATCATCTTATGCAGTGGATTGCCCAGTAAATCGGTTTCGGTCTCACTTATAGCGAACTCAGCAACAAATACGAGATCTTCATCGATCGTATACACATCCTGCTCATTCCGATAATAAGAGACGATACGATCTTCCTTCAGACATTCCCACAAATACTCGGCAATGTCAGAGTAACCAGTTTTCTCACTTTCGACCCGATCAGTCCAACGAGTACGAGCGTGATTGGTTATGACGATATCGACAACTTTCTTATCCCCTAGAACGACATGGAATGGCTCATAAGTATTCCAACGCTCCGTATTTTTATCCTTCACCGGGCTATCCCCTTCCCGATTCTAGGTATATTTACTTAATCTACCCATGAACACCTAGGAACTTAAGTCTATTTTACCGCATCTATTCCCGAGGATTCAACAATAAAATAAAATGTTCCTTATTCACTAGCTACCCAAGAACGATCCGATCATCTGACAATTGATGTCCACTAATTCGTTCAAATTCTCCTAGAAGCTGTGCGACGGTTAAGTTCGTTTTCCTTTCTTCAGGAATATCCAAAATAATACGGCCTTTATCCATCATAATTAAGCGGTTACCAAGTCGGATCGCTTGCTCCATATTGTGCGTTACCATGAGTGTCGTTAGCTTCATATCGCGGACAATCTCTTCTGTAAGACGTGTAATCAATTCTGCCCTTGCAGGATCCAAAGCTGCTGTATGCTCATCCAGAAGGAGGATTTGTGGCTTCGTGAACGTCGCCATTAGCAAGCTAAGCGCTTGACGTTCACCTCCTGATAATAATCCTACCTTGGCACTCATACGATTCTCCAGACCGATTCCTAAGCGTGAGAGCTGTTCGCGGAATAATTTCCGTTTCGCCGATGTCGCTCCCCAGCCCAGTCCTCGTCTTAGCCCCCGTTTATAAGCCATCGTCAAATTTTCTTCGATCGTCATACGAGGCGCAGTACCGGCCATCGGATCTTGGAATACCCGTCCGATCCAACGGCTTCTCTTGTACTCGGGAACTTGCTGAATCGCATTCCCATCGATTTTCACTTCACCGATATCGGGCTTCATTACACCAGAAATGAGATTCATTAAGGTCGACTTTCCGGCACCATTACTACCAATGACAGTAACGAAATCTGCAGGCTTAAATTTCAGGTTTGCATTCATTAAAGCTATTTTCTCATCCGGTGTTCCCGGGTTGAATAATTTAGTTACGTTTATCAAGTCCAGCATCAGGCATTACCTCCTTTACCAGGTAAGACCGAAGCCATAAGCTCCATAGTTCGTTTACGCGCAACCTTTTTCTGCCTCATGACACGACGAACATAAGGGACGACAAGTGCAACAATAACGATAAGGGCAGTAACCAACCTCAAATCTGAGGCAGGAAATAACTTGTTCCTCAGTGCCAAAGCGACAACAATTCGATAAACAATTGAACCGAGTACAACAGCTAGCGTCGCGATGAATACCGTCCTTGCTCCTAAGATGGCTTCGCCGATAATGACCGAAGCCAAACCAATGACGATAATCCCAACACCCATTGAAGTATCCGCAAAGCCGGATTGCTGTGCTATTAACGAACCAGAAACCGCTACCAATCCATTGGATAAGCTAATCCCAAGAATCTTAGTGCGGTCAGTGTTCGCGCCAAGGCTGCGAATCATTTTATCATTGTCTCCCGTCGCTCTTAGTGCAAGACCAATGTCCGTATGCAGGAATGCATCCAACAATAGCTTCACGATAATGACGGAGATTCCAGCAACAAGAATAAACAAACCTATCGGCTTCATGATCGGCGACAACAAAGTGTCCATGTTAACCATTGATGTATTTGGTTTCCCCATAATCCGAATGTTGATGGAGTAAAGGGCAATCATCATGAGGATACCCGCCAATAGTCCGTTAACTTTCCCCTTAGTATGTAGAAGTCCCGTACAGGCACCAGCCACTAGTCCCCCAGCAAATGCAGCCAAGGTAGCAAAGATAGGATTATAGCCTTGCGTGATCATAACCGCTGTGATCGCCCCTCCCGTTGCGTAGCTTCCGTCCACGGTTAAATCAGGGAAATCTAGGATGCGGAATGTGATATAAACCCCTAGAGCCATTAAAGCGTAGAGAAGACCCGACGCTGTGGCACCGTAAATCGAATCAAGCATAGTTTAGCCTCCTAAAGAGAGAAATGGGGTGAACGACGGGAGTCGTCCACCCCAATTTCTGTTACTGGATAATATTCGTTTCTTTGTCTTTAACTTTATCCTTCATAGCATCCGTAACTGTTATACCTTGTGCTTCTGCAGCTTTCAGATTAAGAATCAAATCAAGCTTATCTGGAATTGTAACTTTCATATCTGCAGGCTTCTTACCATTCTTAAGAACATCTACAGCCATTTGACCGACTTGGTAACCGTGGTCATAATATTTGAAGCCAACTGTTGCGAAAGCACCCTTCTCCACAGTATCTCTATCGCTTGAGAAGAAAGGAATTTTCTTATCATTGGCAACTTGAATGATGGATTCCACTGCGCTAACGACGCTATTATCTAGCGTAATGTAGATAGCATCGGCGCGACCGATTAACGATTCTGCTGCTTGCTTAACCTCGGAAGTATTAGCTGCTGCCGCTCTCACAAGCTTAATATCATGGGCAGCTAACGCTTCTTCAGCAATCTTCGCCATAATGACCGCATTCTCTTCACCTTCGTTAATAACAATACCTACGTTCTTAACATTCGGGAAATCACTTGCGATGAAGTCCATAAGATCCTTGATCGCTTGCGGATTTGTGTCAGAAGCTCCGGAAACATTACCACCTGGTTGGTCAAGGTTTGTTACGATGTTTGCTGCAAGTGGATCCGTTACTGCTGCGAACAATATCGGTGTATCCTTTACACTTTGTGCTACGGATAAAGCGGATGGAGTTGCGATACCGATAATGAGGTCATTTTTCTCTGCGGCAATTTTCTGAGCAATCGATAAATTGTTCGTGGAATCCGCTTGTGCGATATTGAGGTCTACAGTAAGGTTATCCCCTTCGACGATACCTGCATCTTTAAGCGCTGCCATAATTCCTTCACGAGTAGCGTCCAGCGAGGGATGCTCTACATATTGAGAAATCGCGATCTTGTACTTGGTCGCAGTAGCGTTCGATTCAGAAGGCGCAGCTGATGTCGTTGCTGACGCAGTCGCGGACGGTGATGCCGCTCCAGATTCTTTTGCGTTTTCATTTTTGCTTCCGCATCCTGCTACAACGAGTAGTGCTGCAGCGGATAGCATGACTGTAGATAATAATTTCTTCTTCATTTCATGACCCCTCTTCAATTTTTATTTTTTTCTTAATCAGCTTAAAGCTGTAACGCTTCCTCTAGGTACAGTAATACAATGAATTGTTACTAGTTTAATAGTCTATTTCACTATTAGTCAATTCTAATCTTTTTTATTTGATCGGCTAATTTAAAAAACAGAAAAGTTCTCTACATAATAGAGAACTTTCCCGCTGTATCGCATATTCCATATGATGATTTTACAATCCGTAAAACCGGGTTTTGTCAGGTACATTTTTCTCGTACTCTGTTTTTATTTCATTACGATAAGAGCGTTCAATCTTACGCACGAAGGGTAACCGCTGCAAGTTACGAACGGCATCCTCCGCCACATCTGCATTCATGTACATGACAGCATACTGCATTTTCCGAGACATGTAATGCAAAGTTCCGTATTTATCCAGCCCTCTGGCTGCTTTCGAATCGCTAAACCATACGATATAACCTGTCCGTTCGGCGAACATATCTAACCTCCTGCTTCAACTCAGATCTTAAGTTAACCACAGCCTCCGCTTCCGCATGAGCAGCTGCCGCCATTCCCGCAGCCTGATGCTTTGGGGTTCGGATTATTGTCAGGAACCTTAATGGTTTGCGACACGGCATGTGCCAACGTACGGGATATATCATTAAGCAATTCATCCAAAGAATTTTCCGCTGCTTTATACTTTCGCACGGATTCCACCTGGTCAAGTCGGCTTTCCGCCGCATACACTTCGTCCAGAGCGGCATTATAATCCGGATGAAACCTTCCAAACCGTTCACATTCAGCGAACTTCTCTTTCGCCTTGGCGAATTGCTTCGTTAGGTTCTGCACCTCGATGTCTTGACTCAGTTGTTCTTTCCAATACACATATTCCGCAGCAAAAGCGGACTTTTTAAGCGAATCCCCCAGCTCGAAGGCATGGGAAACGAGTAACGCCATATCCGCGTTCACGCTCTCCATAATACCTTGTTCTGCCGCAGGGAGGGTTTGAATCATGCTGGCCACCGGCCTCACCTCACCTTTCGGCTTTGCCATACCCCACTATAATAACATAAATTGATCCTTTTCGGTCAAACGGTTTCAAGCTCTTCCAGCGGAGGAATAAATATCATCACTTCATTAATTTCATCCGCTTCTAGGATAACCGAATCTGACCTAGAGCTAGGGTTCCCATTCTCTCCGTCCTGGTTACTAAGCTTTATTTGCCATTGGCCCATGACCGACCAGCTTGCTCCATTGTCCTTTACTACCTTGGGTACGAACGCTTGAGCACTTCCATTATGATCCATACGAATGGATGCTTGCCAAGCAATTGCTCGTAAGATCAACTCCTTACGAGTGGATGAATGATACGTTCTAGGAGTCGTAATCCACGTTGCAGGAATATCCGATACTCCTGGAAACAGTTCATTTGCGTCCGGTAAAGTCCGATCTGATTCAAACATGGACAGCGTATGACGTCTATACACCCAGCCCGACTCCTCCTCTCCATCCTCATCATGACTTGCTTCAACATTATCGTCATTAATGGAACCCTCTTGCGTTCTATCTAGTGGTGGTAAACCTATTTTCTGTAGTCTTGTGCGTAATTTCGGATAAGAGGCAGCGTCGATGATAAAGTCCCGATCCCCAACTTGCTCGATTAGCTTCTCCGCCATCTCTGAATCTTGTTTAAGTATTTCCGCAACATCCTTATTATCTGTACGAAGTAGCATGACTTCAGCAAAGTATATTTTACCAAGCGGCTTAAACCAATCCTCTAGTGCCTGGACAACCTGCCCCGGCAATGTATATTGGCTTTCCACCTGCAAAAAATCAACAACAAAGCTATTTGTGTACCCCCTGTTAAAGGCTCTGCTACAAGCATTTGGGGACATTCGATAAATAAATATAGCATCCGCAGTCACCCTATCCGCTATTTCATTTAGCACCCAGCGTTGTCTTAGCCCTGTTTCAGGCGGAACGAGAATTTCACCATCTGGCTGTACGAATATAGCCGGAAGTCCTATGGTGTCGGAGAGGTTAAGCAAGACATCTTGCGCTCCGATAAGGCCAATCTTTTTCCTGAATACAGCTTTATTACGACAAATGCCTCGTTCCACCCATCCGAACGCTTCCAGAAGTCCGAGCCACTTATTTATCGATTCTTCTTGATTGCTTGTAATTTGCAGTTGATCCTCTTCGTACCACTCCATCGTTCTCAACGAGAATATTACCGATGCTGTCAAATGCAATACCGGTTGAATGGCTCCGTATCTGTCCATGACGAGTTCATGTAATCTAATATCCGCTTCCATAGGAGACTGCGATATCCAGTTGTTCAGCTCAGAATCAGATATGCGGATTTCATTACCCACCTTCTGTAGTACTTTGCAGCACAAGCCAACATCAATTGCCAATGCGACGGGAGAAGGTAATTGTTCATGGAACGGATAATCCAGGGATAAGCATGACAATTCCTCTGAAGTCAATCGCATCTCCTCCGCTATTCGAGTAATGGAAGAACGAGGAATAGCTCCCTTTCCCTTGGTTGTCCAGGAGAACGGCTGACGATGAATGGCCTGCCAAGCGGATAACAATTCCAGTGACAACGGAAGACGATAAGGTGTGGGCTTAAACGTGATCTCACGTGAAACCAAATCCGTTAAAGCATCACCCTTTACGGGAACCAGCAAGTGCTGCCAAAGAGGAACATTATCTGTTGGGATATAGAGCAGTTGATCTCCCCATGCTTTGCGAACCGCAAACAAGATACCACTTCTACGTAGCTGTGCCACGGAAATGCGAATTTCAGCTCCTGTCATAGCCGTCGTCTGCTCCAACGAGTTGATTAGATCTTTAATCTCAAAAGGGTGAGCAGCGAATCGAATGAGAATCCCTCTAAGAACGTGATAACAAGAGGATTTCCCATATCGTTGTACCCATGTCGTTGCCCACTCGTGGCTGCTCAATATTTCCTCGAGCTTCAGCCCTTGATCTGATCTACTCTTGATCGTCGGTTCACTAACAATCAGCAGCTTAATCGCATCCGGAAGCCGTTTTATAGACATTGTTAAATTCATCGGTATACTCCTCCCTCTGTTGATACCACTCAGTGGACCCACTGGTCTACGTGATAAGGGTAGCCTTGCTCCAACAAAAATCGCCCTCGATTCCGCGAAAACTCCACCTCATCCGTCCCATCGCTCACCAACGAATAGAAAGTCGCTTCTGCACCTGACTTTTTTGGCCGTAATATCCGACCTAACCGCTGCGCTTCCTCTTGTCTCGAACCAAAGCTACCTGACACTTGAATCGCAATCGTGGCATCCGGTAGATCCACTGCAAAGTTTGCAACCTTAGACACGAGGAGAACATCGATATCACCTTCATTGAATCGGTCGAACAACAGCTTACGACTTAGATGGGGCATCTCGCCAGTAATCAAGGGAAGGGACAATTCACTCGATAGCTTGTGCAACTGGTCCAGATATTGTCCAATAACAAGTGTAGGCTTCCCACTATGGCGCTGTAGCAAGCTTTTAACCACTTCCGTCTTACGTGGATTTTCTCCAGCGATCCGATGACGACTCCGTTTAGATGCAGTAGAATAAGATATCGCCGTCTCTGCGTCTAACGGTACTCTTACTTCTGTACAAGTTGCGTGCGCGATCCAACCTTTTCTCTCCATTGTTTTCCACGGTACTTCATAGCGTTTCGGACCGATCAAGGCGAACGCATCCCCTTCTCGTCCATCCTCACGCACGAGTGTAGCCGTCAACCCCAGCCTTCTGGTCGCTTGTATGTCTGCTGTTATCCGAAACACGGGGGCCGGAAGTAAATGAACCTCGTCGTAAATAATGAGTCCCCAATCTCGATTGACGAACAGCTGTAGGTGAGGATATTCTTCGTCTTTGGAACGTCGATGTGTAAGTACTTGATAAGTCGCAACCGTCACCGGCTTCACGTTCTTCATCTGTCCCGTATATTCTCCAATCTCTTGCTCCGAAAGGGTTGTATTCTTAAGCAGCTCCGCGATCCATTGGGTAACGGACACTCTATTCGGTGTTAAAATAAGCGTTGCACACTTTAGGCTGGCTATCGCAGCCATCCCGACCCACGTTTTACCTGCTCCACACGGAAGAACTACGATACCACTCCCGCCTTCATGGGTCGATTCGCCTTTTCCGAGTAAAGCTTGGACCGCATCATTCTGATAGTCTCTTAGCACTATAGGATTACCTGATGCTGTTTCGTTGCACAATGAAACCTCTAGTGCCTCTCCAATGTGAAAACCAGCCTCATCCTTGACTGGAAACCCTCGCGCCGCTAGCTCACGCTTAATCCAGCCTCGCGCAGAAGTCGGAATGACAATATCCAGTCCGGTGGCGACGCCACTGAAAACCGATGCAACATCTTCCCAACCATATAACATGTCCAGCAATTCCTCGGTTTCCGCTGTCAGCGTTAATCCGTTCTCTGAGCTAACTAAGCGAAATTTCCCGTATCGCCCCATATGTGTGCGAATATCATCTTCCACGGTATGAGGAATTGTGTAACGGGATAATTCAGCTAATCTCTCTAACACAAGCTGAGCGCTCCAACCTAATGCTGCGGCATTCCATAATGTAACTTGTGTGAGATGATAAGTGTGCCATATGCCAGGTCGCTTATGTAGTTCAGCAATTTCCTTAAGAAATTCTCGGGTTACCTCGTATTCGGGGTGTCGTTCATCGAGCAGCAGCATTCCATCCGATTGCACCCATAACGGGCGGGTTGTATTCAATCAGCATCCCTCCTTGCCTCTACATCGTTCCCTTTCTAGAATCGTTAATGCATTTTCTTGAAAACCGGTAGCTATAGCAAAGAGGCCTACTTCCCGATCACCGGAAAATAGACCTCCATCTTCAATATGATTTTCCTTTAGCCCCATCGAACGATCCGACTACACATCCTGAGCTGAGTCGTCCGCAACCGAGATGAGCAGCTGAGCAGCATGGAGCATCGCTCTCTCCTCGATATCGAAAAGGGGGTGATGGTGTGGTGCGGAGCTCCCATCCTCAACCCCAGCGCCTACGAAGAAGAAGCAACCGGGCTTCTGTTCCAGATAGTATGAGAAATCCTCACCCGCCATGACTGGTTCGCAGGGTCCTGTAGCCGTCTCCGGTAGCACCTCAGAGATGATGCGCAGAACTCTCACCGCTTCTTTCGCATCATTAACGACCGGCGGATAACCTTCGAAATAGCGTAGCTTGTATTCGCAATCATACATCTCACAGCAATTCTTAACGATCTTTTCCAATCGTTTACGAACTACAGATCGGGTTTCCTTATTAAAGGAACGAATCGTTCCACTTAGCTTACAACTTGAAGCAATTACATTATTTGCTGAGCCTGCTGTAAATCGACCAATTGACAGTACCGCCGATTCAAGCGGATTGACATTGCGAGCGACGATTGTCTGAAGCGCCATAACCAGCGATGCACCCACAACCAGAGCATCTTTGCTTTCATGAGGCAAACCGCCATGTCCGCCTCGCCCTATAATTTCGATCTCAAATTCATCAGGCGTTGCCATGAAGGGTCCTGGCCTTGTTGTTGCAGTTCCATAGGCTAGCGGCGACCATAAATGGATGCCATAGATCGCATCAACGCCTTCAAGTGCTCCATCTTCAATCATGCGAATCGCGCCCCCAGGCAATACTTCTTCACCTGGTTGGAACAAGAATACCCGAGTCCCCGCTGTCTCTTCCTTATGAAGGCTATAATAACGAGCCACTCCAAGCAACTGTGCCGTATGTCCGTCATGTCCACATGCGTGCATCACTCCGGTAACCGTAGATCGATACGCACATTCCTTTGCATCCTGAATCGCAAGTGCATCAATATCTGCGCGTAGGGCTATTGTGCGTCCAGGCAAATCGCCTCTCAGCTTAGCCACAATGCCGGTTCCAGCAACACCCCTACGTACTTCAAGACCCCAACCCTCCAACAGGTCGGCTATCATTAGAGATGTTTTATATTCTTGGAAAGAAAGCTCTGGGTGTTGATGCAAATGCCGGCGCCATTTCACCATATCTTCAAATAGAGACTGTAGTGTTTTTTCATTAACTGTCAAGGTGGCGCCCCCTTTCCTATGATCCATTAATACGAGAGAATACTCGCACTATTGTTACCATTGTATCAGAAAGCTATCGCCTCCGTAACCGCTCCCTAGGGAAGGAAGCTGGAAATTGTCAATGAACGTTCGAACTTGTGATCGACGGCAGGCTTGCAGAAGGCTCATAAACCGACTATCATGGAAAAGGATAACGCTTTTCGACCTTCCAAAGGAGGATTTTCCATGTTACTTGACAATTCTGGATTAATCGGATTACGCAGCGACCTCGGACACCTGGACGAATCCGGTGATAAATTGGGCTTTGTACGCTGGCAGTGGGAATATCGTCGTGCTACATATGACCTTAAGCTGCACGATCGCACGAACAATGAAGATTATTTCTTACGCATTACGACAAGAGCCGTTGAAGGCAAGCTCGAAAATCCCCATGCTATTCTCGAAGTTGAAGCTGTCTATATTGGACGAGCAACATTCCCGCATGGTCTCGATTATGAATCTCCGATACCATCAACAATCTTGAATGCTGCAACACAGCGTACGCAGGAATTAGTAAAGCTACTGTCCTAGTGGCACGGAGGAATCAGCGATGAAGACTTCTCCGGAGAGTGGCCAGCGGGGCACGCCAGATTTTCTGTTGCTTATTCTGACGCTTCTGCTCGTGGGATTTGGTCTTATCATGGTGTTCAGTGCTAGCTCCAGCATGGCAGTCTCCAAGCCCGCCTACAACAATGACGCCCTTTACTTCGTGAAGCGCCAGTTGATGTGGGTCGGGCTAGGTGGTTTTATCATGCTTGTGATGATGAACATTCATTTTCAGAAGTACAAGAAGCTATTCGTTTTGTTCTTTATTGGGACCCTTGTTCTACTTATCCTCGTTCCGATTATCGGGGAGACAAGAAACGGGGCTACAAGTTGGATTGGAGTTGGCACCTTCGGTGTTCAGCCGACGGAATTTGCCAAGCTTGCCATCATCCTATATTTAGCTGCTATCATTGCGAAGAAAGACGAGAAATTCCGTGACTTTAAGAAGGGGCTTCTCCCCGTTATGCTCGTTGTCGGATTTTTCGCCTTCGTCATAATGTTACAGCCGGATTTCGGCTCTTGTGTTATTCTCGTGCTATGTGCATCTGCTATCGTCATTGCTGGCGGATCCAACTTGAAGCACATCATGCTGTCATTTGGTGTTCTTCTTGGCCTGGCTGCACTAGGGACAAGCTTATACTTCCTGATAAACCCGGATGCCGATTTCGGCTTTCGTGGTGACCGTTTCACAGCCTTCATAGATCCTTTATCAGATCCGGATGGGAGCGGCTATCATATGCTACGTTCTCTTGAGGCTTTCGGACATGGTGGATTAATGGGTACAGGGCTAGGCAATAGTGTTCAGAAATTGTTCTACCTGCCTTATGCATACAATGATTTTATTTTTGCAGTAATCGGTGAAGAGCTTGGTTTTGTTGGAACAACGATTTTCATTTTGTTTTATATCGTTTTTCTATGGAGAGCCCTTATCGTATCGCTGAGATGTCCGGATATCTACGGTACATTAGTCGGGATCGGTCTTGTGTCCCTAATTGCCATTCAAGCACTTATTAACATGGGTGGAGTTAGTGGGGCTATTCCGATCACTGGAGTCACTTTGCCTTTCATAAGTTATGGGGGTTCCTCTATGCTTACCTTGCTTATTGGCATGGGTGTTCTCCTCAGTATATCTAGAGAGTATAATCGAGTGGGGAAAGCAACCCCTACGACCAATTCTAGAAGGCACCAAGCCTAACCTCCTATTTTCTAAATTAAAAAACGTGATTAAGCGCCGATTCCAGCTGCTTAATCACGTTTTAATTTATGCTTATTTGCTTTTACTTCACGCGATGCGGATCTTCTTGCTCCTCATCCTTGAAGGCTACGCCCTCAACCTTAACGTTTACTTCCACAACATTCAGTCCAGTCATATTCTCCACAGCTTCCCGAACATTGTCTTGCAGCCTACGGCTGACTTCTTGAATGGGAATACCGTATTGGACAACGATTCTTAAATCAATAGCCGCCTCGACTTGCCCTACTTCGACGGATACACCCTTTTGCGCATTGCGTCCACTTAACCGTTTGGCTAAGCCTTCCGAGATCCCGCCCGACATAGCGGCAACTCCAGGTGTCTCCAATGCAGCTAATCCGGCTATTGTTGCGACGACATCATCAGAAATTCTAATCATTCCTTGTTGCAATTCTTCCGTCATGGCGGCTCACTCTCCCGAACCTAGTATGCTTCCATTGTAATGGAAGACTAGGTCAGAATCAACCGTAAGCGAACCAACATAACCCATAACAATTATGTTCATCCCTTCGTTTACTTCATTATATGAATTGGGTATAGTAATAAATGTAAATATTAATACAAAAACCGAAATGGAAGTTGGTGTTTATAGGATGAAAAAGCTGTTTTTTCCTTTACTTATCGTAACCTTTATCATCAGTGCAGTATCCCATTACATGAAATGGGGAGCCGTACTCGAATTCTCGTTCGCAGGGCTGGCGATTTTGTTTGCCGCAGGTCTTCTCGGCAAAGCCACAGAATCCGTCGCTCATTATGCTGGTCAACGATTGGGCGGCTTTCTTAACGCTACATTTGGTAACGCTGCAGAGCTTATTATCGCTATATTTCTTATCAAGGAAGGGTTATTTGATATCGTTAAAGCAAGCTTAACAGGAGCCATTATCGGTAACCTCTTATTAGTCCTGGGGGTAAGTGCTTTAGTAGGTGGTTTAAAATTTAAGGAACAGAAGTTTAACGTCCATCTCGCTGGTCAGAATGCCTCTCTGATGCTTCTCGGCATCATTGCTCTGTTCATTCCGGCAATCTTCGTTAAAACAGAGCATATCTCCGAGCACAACACAATGAATATAAGCATAATCGTTGCTGCCTTACTTATCATTGCTTACGTTGGATGGCTCATCTATTCCATGGTGACACACAAGGATATGCTGGAGGATCATGTGGATACCCAAGCCGCTCATGGCGAAGAGCCTGCCTGGTCACGTAATAAATCGATTATTTTCCTCGTCGTCGCAACCGTCATGGTCGCTTTCATTAGCGAATGGCTAGTACATACGCTTGACACCTTCTCCTCGCGCTTTGGCTTGTCTGAATTGTTCGTAGGTGCGTTTGTAGTCGCCATCGTAGGTAACGCCGCAGAACACAGTGCAGCCGTTATGCTAGCCTTGAAAAACAAAATGGGAGCAGCTATCGAGATCGCGATTGGAAGCAGCCTGCAAATCGCCTTATTCGTCGCACCCGTACTTGTTTTTATTAGCTTACTCTTCGGCAAAGAAATGAATCTCATCTTCACTACAATTGAGCTTGCCGCAATTGCAGTCTCAGTATTGATCGCGACCTCTATTTCTAGGGATGGATCGACGACTTGGTTCGAGGGTAAGCTGCTTCTCATTGTATATATTATACTTGGCGTATCTTTTTATTTCGTCTGAACAACCTCGGTACAAAAAAGAAGAGTAGCACCTGGTGGGGTGCTACTCTATTTTTGTTTCCAACGCTTCGTATAAAATCGCCAGATTGCGTTCCAGCTGGCTAATTAGCAATTTGCCCGCTTCTTCCTCTACTAATCCCGTCCGAACCGCGAAATCAACCGCTCTCGAGAAGCCGTACATTTGGGTGTCCAGCACTTCCTCATATAGCGGGCATTTACGGGTTGTCAGATTTTCCATCTGGATGGCGATCAATTTCTCGATTTTGTCGGCATCTTCCTGAAGTAGACGTGATGCCTTTTCATTCAGATCAATGATTGTATCTGATGCTGCCATTCCCATTCCCCCTGTGCCCAAACTCCCAATAAAGAGCTACCTGCTTTGGTCATCATCAAACGTTGCAAGTAAACCATCTCTAGCTATCAGTTTAATATTAGACGATATCGCGCAGAAGTACAAGACGAGGGTTGCCCTTTATATAAAAACATCTCGTCCTAGAGGACGAGATGTCATGCATAATACGATTTGGTTGCTGATTTTTGACTATTCCACAACTTTAACATTCAAGCTATGTTTCGCGAAAATCGCTCCTAATTCCTTCTTTGCTTCTTCGGCATCCGGTCCATGAACGTGAAGTTCATAGGACAGATTACCAACTAACGTAGTAAACAATCCAAGAATACTTTTGACATCAATATACTTGTTCTCTGCTTGAAGAACGATTGAAGAACGAAACTTGTTAGCAACTTGGGACAATTCTACAATAGCTGCGTTGTTAGACATGGTATCTCCTCCTAAATATTAGGCATGCAATCTCTTCCACATCATACCTTGTTCCCCCAAAGTCACGCAAGAGGGGGAATGTATTATTTTAGCGATTCTGGGTTAAGCCCTTCTAATTCTGGAATAACGAAAATTCCGTCTTTACGTATTAGCACATCGTCGAAATACACTTCTCCTCCGCCATATTCTGGTCTTTGAATAAGTACCAAATCCCAATGGATAGAGGATCTGTTGCCATTGTCCGTAACATCATACGCTTGACCTGGCGTGAAATGGAGGCTTCCGGCGATCTTCTCATCGAACAAGGTGTCTTTCATTGGATGCAAAATATACGGGTTGAATCCCAAACTAAATTCTCCAATATGGCGTGCTCCATCGTCACTATCTAGCAGCTCGTTTATACGATCAGTATCATTAGCGGTAGCTTTAATGATTTTACCGTTCTCGAAAGTGAACTTAATGTTCTCGTAAGTAAACCCGTTATATACACTCGGTGTGTTATAAGCGATCGTTCCGTTGACGGAATCACGAATCGGGCAAGAATACACTTCACCATCCGGAATATTTCGCTCCCCTGAGCACTTCTGAGCCCCGATCCCCTTAATAGAAAAGGTCAGATCCGTTTCAGGAGCAACTATCCTAACTTTATCCGTCTTGCTCATCAATTGCTGTAGAGGATCCATGGCGCGGTCCATCTTAGCATAATCAAGATTGCATACATCAAAATAAAAATCTTCGAACGCTTCCGTGCTCATATTAGCCAATTGAGCCATCGAACTGTTCGGGTAGCGCAGCACCACCCACTTGGTTTTCTTCACCCGTTGTTCCATATGTACAGGATGCCGATGAATCCGATCAAACAGCTTCATCTTGTCTGCAGGAACATCAGCCAACTCGTTCACATTCTCTCCGGCACGGATGCCAATGTAGCCCTGCATTTGCTTCATTCGCTCGAGGTCATAGGTAGCCCATGTTGCCAGTTGCTCTTCATTAGCATTGTTAAGCAGCGTCCTCAATACAGAACGGTCCTCTATTTCAACAAATGGGTTCCCACCTAACCGGGCAACTTCTTCAATTAAGCATTTCAGTAGCTCGCGCTCGGAACCAATCATTTCAATAAGTACATTATCACCAGGCTGTACCTTTACAGAATATCCCGCCAGATTGGCAGCTAGTTTTTGTAATCGTGAATCTCGCATAATCGGAAAATCTCCTTTACCCTATTCGATATTAGACTTACTCATTGTACCACCTTGAGCCTTATTGGTGAAATTCGTTTCCGATATTCTCTTCTCTTTGTATGACTTGTTATCCCATGTATAAGAGAGTACAGTTTCTTCTTTCAACTGAGATGGAAACCAGCTTCTCGCATCCGCAGTCCAGTGACACACTGTCGTCACCTGTAGCGTGGACAACGTCGCCTCCAGCCTCATATTTGCCTCGTGCAATATTTGGTCAGCCTTCACTGGATCACCCCGCAGAAGGTCTTTATCAGCTCCTAGGAGCGCAAGCTCATCTCTTAGCCCTTGAACGACTCGTTCTTTAGCCGTAGCATCCTCTAACTTGATTTCAAATTGAACGGGTTGTGAGCTTACAGGATTCTCCGAATAAGAGATAACCGCAGATTTACCTTTTATGGATTCCAATAATTGCAACGGTCGATAAGCTGTCTTCTGTTGAGAATTGGCAGAGGTTGAGGTAGATAACGTATCTGAGTTTTTCCATTGCAGCTTTAGATTCCCATGCGAGGTCACCTCCCCCTCATAAGCATCCTTCCTGCGGACAGTGCCGCTCGGGTCGAACATAGATACTTCCCCAGTGAATTCGTAGCTCTCACTCCCTGACAGTGCAGATGCAGATAAGGCAAAGGCTTCATTCGCAGACAATTGGGACGGACTATTCATGCAACCCTGAACGTTAAGCAATAGTAGCGCTGCGCCACCTATCACGACAAACCTCCATTTCCTATCCTTCAAGACAATCCCTCCTTACTTTACTCCGTATCGTCTCCCCTTTTGCCCCGTATATACAAACAAAAGAAGCTTACTTGAAGTCATGTGACTTCTAGCAAGCTTCGTAACAAGAAAATTTAGCCAACCACGACGCAATTGCGACCATGATGTTTTGCTTCATACAAGGCCATGTCAGCCTTGAAAAACAAGGATTCTACACTTACTTTTTCATCTGCTACCCGCCATTCCGAGATGCCACAAGATACTGTAACCTGTGGGTTCGTCTCGGTCTCGACCCGTTGACGAATTCTTTCAGCAACTCGTTCGGTTTGTTCCAACACAAGCAAGGGCAAATAAATAGCTAGCTCTTCCCCACCCCAGCGTGCAGCAATATCACTATCGCGAATCGAAGTTCGGATAATCCCGCTCACTTGGATCAAGATGTCATCACCGATTTGATGACCGTAAGTATCGTTAATTTTTTTGAAATGATCAATGTCGACGACGATAAGCGTGCCTGAGCTATCTCTGAGCTGTTTGCGACCAATTCTTTCGTTTAAGTAATGACGCGCATACAATCCGGTCAAATTATCGGTAATGACCATCCTGCGGACTTCAGCATGTAAGGTCGCATTGGACATCGCAAGCCCTAGATGAGCTGACAGGACCTGCAATAGCTTATAATTATCGTAGGAGAAATGATTCGGTTCACGTTTCGTTATTAACACGGCACCTATTACATCACCATTAAGCAGCAATGGCGCAGCTAATAGTGATTTGGATTTCGTTACATCCATCAATTGGGAAGCTACAGGTGACGCCGAGCAGTAGTCCGACAAAATGATCGGTTCCTTCGTCGACCACATAATCCCGCAGAAGCCGTATTCTTTCGAGTACGTTTCTCCAATCATCTCCGCGACATTAGCAGATAAGACAACAAACTCCTGGTTAACCGGATCGAATTGTAAAACACAGCAAAAGTCTGAATTAAATATCGATAACAACTCAACAGAGGCGAATTGCATCGTATCCGAAAGCTTTAAGCTACTATTAAGTCGTTGAGTCAGTTCATTAATTAGACGTAATTCCCCGACAAGGATGTTAGCTTGTTCATGAAGCTTAGCTTTCTCGAATGCCGCTCCCGCTGCAGCAGCAAGCATCGCTAGGAAGCTAATATCCGCTTCATCGAATTCGTCCTCCTGAGGCGTATTAAGCCTCAGAACCCCATATACCCCCTGCTTACCCGATAAGGGTAAGGCAAGCTGATGCCGACCATTTGAACGCTCCACCCGGATTTTACCGTCCACGAAAGCTGATTTGCACAAATCCATGTCATTAAGGTGGAAGGCTAAAGGCTTAACCTTCTCATTCGGGCTACTATAATCCTGAGATAAGAATAAATCTACCTTGCATATCGGATATAACTGCTCGAGACTATCCAGCACCTCGGACAGAACATTTTCTACATCAATATGATCGTTCAATCGACGCATCACATCAAACAAAATCTCTCTACGGCTTTCTTCTTTCATTGAGAGCTTCCGCTCTCTTAAAAGACCGCTGACGAAGAGATTTTCGAAATGACGATAAATACAACTACGAATATGTAGAGCTGCCGCTTGTAGTAGCTTTAAATCGCCAGCCTGAGCCGAACCTGCTGGTAAAAGACAAGCAACAATCGCACAAGGAAATCCTGTTGTACGAGTGAAGATTGGAACAGCGATGGAATCGAATTTTTTAAGTCGTGACATTAGATGCTCTTCAGCGCGCATTAACGTTGGTCGGCATGTATCAAGTGCCGTGCTTGCCGCAGTCGGACCTATTACTTCTACGTTCCATGAAGCGAGATCAAGCTCAGTATCTTCCATCTGGCCGCCAATGGATACACACGTTCCGTCTGGATGGAGCATTATCATCACTCCGCCAAGCCATGGGAACCCTTCAACCTCATCCAGCCAATCCGTGAAGCTGCTCATTAGCAACGAATGAGTGTATGGAAGATCTGCTTCTGTCAGATCCTGCTTCTGTAACCAAATAGGCAGCTTTTGACGGGCGCGGGATGGATTCTGCATATCCTCTAACGCTTCGTGATGCTGCTGTGTTTTTCTTTTATCAACCATACCCGACACCTCCGGTCCCGATGTCCACTTTCTTTTTACTATACAATGAAACAGTGAATTTTGCACTATGTTCATGGAAGTCTTTAGTCCTATATCAAATTATATTTTATAATGACACAAAAGTTAACGAAAAAACTTATCCCTTGACAATTGTGTACATTTTCTTATAATATAACTTGATGAATACTGGGCTTAGCTCTTGTGACACCCTCTCGGAATATCCGCCATCGGGCTGCGGCTGAACATCCCTGTTGGAACCGACTTTATCGGTTATGGAGAACTCCGCGCAACGAAACCCATTTTCAAAAAAATAATTTTCTTTTGAAAAAGGAGCTTTCTAAATTATGTCAAGATATACAGGTCCTAAGTTCAAACTAAGTCGCCGCCTTGGAATTTCCCTGAGCGGAAACGGTAAAGATCTTAAACGTGCTTTCCCACCAGGACAACACGGTGCTAACCAACGTCGTAAAGTTAGCGAATACGGTAAGCAATTACTTGAAAAACAAAAACTTCGTCATATGTATGGCTTGAACGAGAAGCAATTCCGCAACTTGTTCGATCGTGCATCTAAGCAACAAGGTATCGCCGGTGAGAACTTCATGTTCTTGCTCGAAAGCCGTCTTGATAACCTCGTGTATCGTCTAGGCTGGGCTAACACTCGTTACGGCTCCCGTCAATTGGTTTCTCACGGTCACGTGACAGTCAATGGCAAGAAAGTCGATATCGCTTCTTACACCGTTCAAATCGGCGACAAAATCGGTCTACGTGAGCGTTCCCGCTCCCTGAAATCGATCAAAGAAGCTTCCGAAGGTCGTCATCACCTACCAGGCTACGTGGAATTCGATGCAAACGCAATGGAAGGTAAGTTTATCCGTCTTCCAGACCGTGGAGAGCTGTCCCAAGAAATCGATGAGAAACAAATCGTTGAGTTCTACAGCCGTTAATCGTAATTTCCAAAAAAACACTTCAGTTACATCTGAAGTGTTTTTTTTATTTTCTCTTTATTGTATTGACATTGATAATGAGAATTAATATCATTTAAGGTGATCATGAATTTTCCTAAGAGAGCCGGTTCCAGAATGAAGAAAATCAAGTACTGCTGTAGAAACTTCAAGCACGGCTCCAAAGCCGTCTATAAGACGCTAAAGACCGAGTTTCCTAATATGAAGCAAAAGAAAAAAGATTGTCTTGGCGTCTGCAAGCTCTGCACCAAGCAGTGTATGGTCTTGATCGGCAAAGCGGAGATCATCGTTGCTCCCTCCCCTGAGGTGTTGTACGAGAAGCTGAAGCATCGAATAGGATGATCCGCTATTTTATGGTACAATTCGGGTAGATCCTACAGCCTTCAAAGGGAGTGACTGATACTATGTTAAACGAATCTTTAACCAAAGCATTAAACGATCAACTCAATTTCGAGCTCTATTCCGCTCATGTCTACTTGGCCATTGCTGCGTATTGTTCGGGTGAGAGCCTGGATGGATTCGCAAATTTCTTTATCGTTCAAGCAGAAGAAGAAAAATTCCATGCGATGAAAATTTACAAGTATTTGAACGACCGCGGCAAGAGAGTCACGATGGCCGGTATGGAAACTCCGAACAACGAATACGGTTCGACACTAGAAGCTTTCGAGCATGCTTATGAGCATGAGCAAGAAGTAACCAAACGTATTTATCACCTTTCCGATCTTGCGATGAACGATCGTGAGCATGCAACAATTCAATTCTTGAAATGGTTTATCGACGAGCAAGTTGAAGAAGAATCGATGTTCGACAGCATCATTAACAAGCTCAAGCGGATCGACAAGGACAGCAATGCCTTCTTCATGATGGATGCGGAGTACGCCTTGCGATCCTTTACTCCGCCTGCTCTGTAAAACAACAAATTGAAGCCGTACGAAAATATAAAAAGCTGGTGCAGACGCGAGTCTGCCCAGCTTTTTTTTAGTAGAATAATAGCATTAGCTTAACGATTTAGTAGATTCTCTGACTAATAATTCTGCTGGAAATATTTTGTGCTCGTGTTTGATTTTCTTATGAATTAAGTCAAATAAAATTTTGATCGTTTCTTCAGCCATTTCTTCAACCGGTTGTTTGATCGTCGTAATCGAAGGGTTATAGTAGAATGACATATCTAAGCCATCGTACCCCGCTACAGAGTAATCCTCCGGAACTCTTTTACCTGCTTCAAAAATTGCTTTGCAGGCACCGATGGCCAGGCTATCAGCAATGGCATATACAGCAGTGAATTCCAATTGAGAATCTAACAATTCTTTGGTCACCTTGTATCCATTTATCATGCTATAGCTTTCGACATCTTCTTTCATCCACCGTACCAATTGCTCATCGAACTCTATTCCATGATCCTCTAATGCTTTTTTATAGCCTTCATATCTTAATTTCCCGATATTTACATCTGCTCTTGGATCAGTAATAATCGCAATTCTCTTATGCCCTAGGCCACATAAGTAATCTACCATTTTATAACTTTCCATGTAGTCATCCACGGTAACATAGGAATGTTCTTTAAGCTCAGACAGTTCTGTCATCCCGATTGTGCTAAGTACAAATGGGACAGTTAACTGCTTAAGCTTCTCCCTCGAATGTGAGAACGTTCCTCCAAGAAAAACAATCCCTCGTAATCGCTTTTCTTTCACGAGTTCAATCGCAACTTCGACTTCATTTTGATTTTCGTCTACTCGATGCAAAATAAAAGAATACTTTTTATTTTGAATTTCCTTTTCAAATACGTTAATCATGGGATTAAAAAACGGGTTCGTTATCCCTCGTATCAGTATGGCAATCGTTCTTGAAGCAGATCGTTTCAAGTTTCTTGCACTGTTGTTTGGAACATAATGGTTTTCTTTAATAACCCGCATAACCATCGCTTTGGTCTCTTCGTTAATATCTGGATGATTATTAATGGCTCTTGAAACAGTGGTAACGCCTACCCCACTCAGCTTGGCAATATCGATAATCGTTAGTCTCTCCACAATCGTTCTTTCCTTTACCTTAGATTTATCCATCCAGCCCCTTGAAGTTTACTTAACCCTTAACCGCGCCTGCTACAACGCCTTCAATGATGTACTTCTGACAGATCAAATAGAAAATGACAATCGGCAATATCGCAAGTACGAGCATAGCCATCATAGCACCCATATCTATGGATCCATAACCACCCTTTAGATACTGAATCGCTAGTGGAATTGTTTTATAGTCGGAACCAATAATTAAGAGAGGTAACAAGTAGTCATTCCATACCCACATCACATTTAGAATCGCTACCGTAATCGCTACTGGCTTAAGAATCGGAAATACTACCTTAAAGAATGACTGAATGGGATTACATCCATCAATCATTACCGCCTCTTCAATCTCGATTGGAATTGACTTTACAAATCCAGCAAACAAAAATACGGATAAACCTGCTCCAAAGCCCAAATAGATGAACACTAGCCCGACTGGGTTATCTAAATGTAACACATTGGCTACCTTTGTCATTGTGAACATAACCATTTGGAAAGGTACTATCATAGAGGATACAAATACATAATACATTGTTTTGGTAAATTTTGTCTTTACCCTTATGATATACCATGCCGTCATTGACGTAAATAAAACAATAACCAACACAGAGCATACCGTGATAAACAGAGACATTCCAAATGCATTAAAGAATTTAATTTTTGCGATCCCTGCGACATAGTTGTCTAAGCCAACATACGTTTTATCCGTAGGAAATACAAACGGAGTATCACTGATAAAAAACTTACCTTTGAACGAGTTCATTAACACGATAAAAATGGGGGATAAGAACGATACCGTCAGCACTAGTAAAAACAGAGTTACTAACCGATCCTTGTTTGTAGTCGAAGACCGCTGCATTAATTCTCAATCTCCTTTCTTCTGGTAATAACAAGCTGAACTATCGCGATGATGGCGACCAACAGGAAGAACATAACCGCTTTGGCCTGACCGACACCTTCGTAGCCTGTTTTACCATAGAAAGTGTTAAAGATATCTAATGCTAACATCGCTGTCTGTTTAGATGGCGCTCCATTCGTCAAAGCCAAGTTCTGATCAAACAGCTTAAACGAATTAGACAATGTCAGAAATAAGCAAATTGTAATGGCTGGCATTACTAAAGGAATGGTTACATTTCGTAAAATTCCAAAGCTTGATGAACCGTCAATCTTAGCTGCCTCAATAAGGTCCTTTGGTACATTCTGAATACCTGCGATGTAGATAATCATCATATAACCAATCATTTGCCAGCACATGAGGATGACTAGTCCCCAGAAGCCATATTTCGCACTATACGTTAATGTAACTTCATATTTATACAGGATCCCGTTTAGAATCAATTGCCAAATATAGCCTAGTACGATACCCCCGATTAAGTTTGGCATAAAGAAAGCTGTTCTAAAAATATTCGTCCCTCTACGGCCTTTAGTCAACAACATCGCCAGGAAGAACGCCAGTACATTTATTGAAATGACTGAAACGATAGTAAATTTAACCGTAAACCACAATGCATTCACAAACTCCTGATTAGAAAAAGCCTTGGTGTAGTTATCCAAACCTACCCAGCTGGCATCATTGACGGTAGTAAACTCTGTGAAAGACAAGTATATGCCTAAGACAAAGGGGATTAAAAATGCAATTGTAAAAGCAACGATCGTAGGTAATGCAAAAAATGCGAAGTACTTCTTAATTGATTTTTCCATCTCGTCTTCTCCTAACAAAGTAGTTATGCCACTGAGCACCAAGGGCACACAGTGGCATAGACTAAGGATTCATGACAATTGAAGGTTTAGCAATGCCACTTGTTCAATTGTGTTTAACATTCGAGACCTTTATTTTTTCGTTTTCTCTTTTTCTGATTTCCAGCTATCTTTCACGATTGTTGTAACTTCGTCCCACGTTTTGTTGCCTTGAGCATATTCCAACAATGCATCACCGAAGTAATTTTTGAAATCTTCACTTGGGAATGCTGCGAATGTCCAAGCTACGGATGTAAGACCTTTACCCATCCAGTTGGAAACTTCTTTCGCTAATGGATCAGCAGGTTTTTCGCTGTCGCTAAATGTATTGAACGGTGCTATAAAACCTAAGTCTTTAGAAACATAGCTTTTACCTTTGTCGCTTGAGAACAACCATTCAAGGAATGCAATAGAGGCTGCTTGATTGTCCGCGGAAGCTTTGCTATTAATGGAAAGATAATTTTCTGTTCCAATTGCAAGCCCTTGAGTTTCTTCTCCAGCAACACCTGTATAGATAGGTAAGAATTTGATGTCTTCGGATTTCACAACGTTTCCTTCAACACCGTTAATTTGTCCCCAAGCCCAGTTACCATTTTGAACCATAGCTGACTGACCCAGAGCAAATTCAGCCATCGAATCGTCAACCGATTTACTACCTAGAAGTCCTGGCTTTGTAACGGAATTATTGATGTAAAGATCAAACGTGTTTTTGAAGTTTGCACCGTATTTGAATGAAATTTCATTAGAAGCTAATCCTGCAAGAACTGTGCTGTCAAATCCTGGCTGATCCTTGAACTCGTAGTATAGTGGCAAGTTAGCTAAATGTGACTGCCATCTCCACTGTTCGCCAGCGTTCAAAGATGTGGAAGAGAATACGCCTTTAATGCCCAGTTGATCTTTCTTAGCCGTCATATCTTCAACTACTGCTTTTAATGTAGCGAAGTTATTAATTTCAGTAGCAGCGGAAATTGAAACCGCTTTATCAGCTAAGGAAAAATATTTCTTCATAACTGCATCGTTGTAAATAATGCCATAGCCCTCTACTACGTAAGGGATACCGTACACGCCTTCACCACTAGTTACAGCTAAGCTCTTGTCGGACAAGTATTCATAAAGCTTTGTGCCCTTCAAGTCTGCAGTATAGTCTTTCCAATTACCATAACCAACTGGTCCGTTGATTTGGAAAATCGTAGGAGCATCGGATTTAGCAATTTCAGACTTCAACGTTGTTTCGTAAGTACCACTAGCAGCCGTTACCACTTTAACTTTAACGCCTGTTTCTGCTTCGTAATCTTTAGCAATTTTCTCATATACTTCTGCAATTTCTGGTTTGAAGTTTAAGAAGTACACGGAACCTTTGCCAGCAGCAGGTTTTTCCGCAGCTTTGGAAGCTTCTGGGGAAGTGCTGTTAGATGCTGATGGTGAGCTCGTCTCTTCATTGTTGTTTTTGCCACAAGCAGCTACTAATGCTGAAACCATAGTCAATACAAGCAGGAGTCCTAAAAACTTTTTAACTTTTTTCAATTGTAATTCCCCCTCATTTGTAATCTTGCTTCAAACATTGGAATTTATTCACGTTGGATATCTAATCGATTATGATAGCGCTATCTATAAATCGATTGGTATCCTTATCGGTAACGTTTCCAATGACTTAGTTTTATCATATAATTTAGTGAATCACAACAGTTTTCTTCAAATTTAAATTTACTTTTTTTAGGTGTTCTCATTTTTTTCGTAATATAATGTAAGCGCTACGAATTTACTTATTTGTGCCACTCGCATTCCAAGGAAGTCAAACCATGGGTAAATATGCTATAATAGTTCTGTTTGTTGAAGGAGGCTTTATTAATGACGAATACTAAGCAACCCCCTTCCGAGCCCAAGCGTAAAGGTGAAGGCTTTAAGACAGCGGGGAAAATCGCAGGTTTCACAGTATTATGGCTTGTCTTGTTCGGACTGCTTGCCGGACTTGTAGGAGCTGGTGCTGTAACTGGTTATATTGCATCATTGGTGCACGATGATCCAATCCGTAATCAAAGCTTAATCAAGGAAAAAATTAATGAAAATGCGATAACCGGGTTTGTTTATTTCAATGACAAAACACCTATTGGACAATTACGTTCCGAGGAAGATCGTCGCCCGATCACGTACGACCAAATCCCACAAACGATTATCGACGCGGTCATCGCTATAGAAGACAAAAACTTCTTCACACACCCAGGTATCGATGCCAACGGATTGTTACGTGCGGTCAAGCAGCAATTACTGAACGAAAGCGTACAAACTGGCGGCAGTACGATCACCCAACAATTAGCACGCCGAGTATTTCTCAACCTAGATCAAACTTCGAGCCGTAAAGCCAAGGAAATTTTCCTATCCCTTCGTCTGGAAAAGGTCCTAGACAAGAAAGAAATCATAACGGCCTACTTAAATAAGGTTCCTTACGGCAACGGCTCCTCCGGGTATCAAGTATTCGGAATTAAAGCTGCAGCCAATGGGATATTCGGTATCAAGGATTTAGAACAATTGAACATCGCCCAAGCCGCTTATTTAGCCGGTGTACCTCAATTGCCTTCTCTTTACTCTGCATTTAACGGTAAAGGGGATTTCAACGAGAAAAACTTCAAACGTGCTGTAACGAGACAAAAGCTTGTTCTCAGCCGTATGCTTGAGGAGAACAAAATCAATCAAGCCCAATATAACGAGGCATTAGCGTTCGATTTATACAGCTCCCTTGCTAAGCCTAGTGAAAAAGCATATAACACCTATCCGTATCTCATGCTCGAAGTTGAGCGCCAGGCTGCTGAGATTCTCGTTCTCAAGGAGAATCCTACACTCACTCGCGAAGACTTGAAGAAAAAAGAAAATGCTCCCCTAATCGAAGAGGCACGTGGTCTGCTTCTACGGAGTGGATACAAGGTCACCACGACGATTGACAAAAAGGTGTACAACCTTATGCATAAGATCGCCGAGGATCCAGCTAATTTCGCACCGGATCACCCCGTTAAAGGCGTAGAGCAAATTGCTGCCGTCATGATGGACCAGAAGACAGGTGCCATCCTAGGGATGATTGAAGGACGCGACTTCCACATCGAGCAGATGAACTTTGCTACACAGATGGTTCGGCAGCCGGGTTCAGCCATGAAGCCAATCGCAGCTTATTTACCTGCACTTGACAAAGGTCTTATCCAACCTGGTAGCATTCTTGATGATGCCCCTGTTATTCTGAAGAACGGTGGCGGTGGATACCATATCCCGAAAAACTCCAATAACCGTTACTCAGGTCTCGTAACCGCTCGTCAAGCACTGAACAGCTCTTACAATATCCCTGCTCTGAAAATCTTCCTTGATAAAGTCACCATCAAAGAATCTTGGGCGTTTGCCCGTTCTCTCGGCATTACGACCTTGGTGAAGGAAGACGACGAAGCCCAAACCGGAGTTATCGGCGGTCTTAAATACGGAACCTCTGTTGAGGAATTAACGAATGCCTATGCCGCAATTGGTAACAAGGGTGTATTCAATGACGGTTATCTCATTGAAGAAATTCTCGATGCTAATAACAAGCCTGTTTATAAGCATGAGCCTAATCCGAAACAAATCGTATCCGAGCAATCCGCGTATTTGATGACCGATATGCTTCGTACAGTTGTAACGAACGGTACAGCGACATCCATTATGACCCAATTTAAAAACTATAAAAATATTCCGGTCGTTGGTAAAACCGGAACGACGCAAAACTATAGCGACGTTTGGTTCGAAGGTTACACCCCTGATATTACACTGGGCGTATGGGCTGGTTATGAGAAAGTCATTCATACCTTGTCCTCGGATGGTCACGGACGAGCTCGTTCCATCTGGGCTAAAATTATGAATGAAGTAACCGAGGCTAAGCCAGAGCTGTTCCCAACTAAGACATTCGAGAAACCTGATGGGATCGTGTCCAAAACCGTCTCTAGTGTCAGTGGTAAGCTCCCAACGGAGTTGACGCGGTCAGCCGGAAAGCTGGTAACCGACATCTTCAACCGTAAGTTCATCCCTACAGAAGAAGACGATGCTCTCGTTAAAGTGAAGTATATTTCTTACAACGGTGTAAACTATTTACCACAAGCGGAAACACCTGAAGATCTGCTGCGGGAATCCGTCATGGTTGTTAGAGAGACACCGCTGGATACGCTAATGGAGGAATTACAGGCGAAACTTGGTAAGGTAGCCGTTCAGTCTCGCAAGGCGCTCTCGTACTATTTGCCTAAGGACGCCGACCAAAGCGCACCTTCCAAAATCGATCCACGTGTAGAAGATGGAGCTGTCCCAGCACCTCCAAAACACATTTCTGTGGAAACCTTAAATAACTTAGCACGAATCACCTTCTCTCCTTCACCTGAAGCCGACGTAGCCGGTTACCGACTGTATCGTTCAATTAATGGTGGTGTTTTCCAGAAGGTCGAAGCTTCCGTACCTGCAGGAGCGGATGCGAAATTCGTCAACTACATTAGTCCAGGCCAATCCTATAGTTATTATGTAACTGCCGTCGACGTTGCCGGAAATGAATCGGCTCCTAGCGAAAAGTTATTGAGTGACGGAGGAAAAGGCAATGAAGATCCAAACCTTCCTAATCCTAGTCTCCCTGGTGATGGCACTGATCCTAACTTCCCAAATAATCCGGATCAAGGGAATACGGGTAAAATTCCATCATCACCAAGCGGATTAACTGCACAAGGAACAGATATTGGGGTTACACTCTCATGGAATTCAAATGCAAGTAGTGAAGGTGTAACGCAGTATCAGATTTGGTTTAGCGATGCTGCACAAGGGAAATACAAATTACTTGGCACGACGGAGTCTACTACTTTCGAGTATATTGCACCGCTGTCATCAGGTTGGTATCGCATAATGGCGATCAACGCGTCTGGGGAGTCCCCTCCTTCTGCCTCTGTTGAAGTGAAATCCGGTGGCTAGACCATAATAAATTGAAAGCCCCCGCCTTCGTCCATGGACGAAGGCGGGGGCTTATTTATATGCGTATGGAGTCGAGGACTAGTCCTCGATTGTAGACAAATCACCCGTCGGCAAATTAAGCTCCCAAGCTTTTAATACCCGGCGCATGATCTTTCCGCTGCGAGTTTTTGGAAGCTTGTCTTTGAATTCGATCTCACGAGGGGAAGCATGAGCGGAAAGACCTTCCTTCACGAACTTGGCGATATCCGCTTTCAGCTCATCGGATGGTGTAAAACCTTCACGAAGCGATATGAAAGCTTTGATGATTTCTCCGCGTATTGGATCAGGCTTACCAATAACTCCGGCTTCTGCAACTGCCGGATGCTCAACAAGCTTACTCTCTACCTCGAAAGGTCCAACACGTTCGCCCGCAGTATTGATGACATCGTCGATTCTTCCTTGGAACCAGAAGTAACCTTCATCATCCATATACGCCGAATCACCTGATACATACCACCCAGGGATATGGAAGTATTCCTCATACTTCGTCGGATTGTTCCAGATCGTACGCATCATGGACGGCCAAGGCGTCTTAATCGCCAGGTTCCCCATCTGGAATGGAGGTAGCTCTTTTCCTTGATCATCGATAATTGCTGCTTGAATACCAGGAACAGGTTTACCCATCGATCCTGGTTTAATGTCCATACTCGGGTAGTTGCAGATTAACTGTCCACCGGTTTCAGTCATCCACCAAGTGTCATGAATGCGTTGTCCGTAGATTTTATTACCCCAACGGACGACCTCAGGATTAAGTGGTTCGCCAACACTTAGCACATGACGCAAGCTGGATAGATCGAACGATTTAACGACATCGTCTCCTGCTCCCATCAACATACGGAATGCCGTCGGGGCACTATACCATACGGTAACTTTATACTTCTGAATCGTTGAGTACCAATCCTGCGGGCTGAATCTGCCCCCACGCACAACGTTGGTCACCCCATTTAACCATGGTGCGAATATCCCATATGAAGTTCCCGTAACCCATCCTGGATCAGCAGTACACCAGTACACATCATCTTCTCTTAAATCTAGCACAACTCGTCCTGTATGATAGTGCTGAAGCATCGCGTTCTGAACATGAAATACCCCTTTAGGTTTTCCTGTAGAGCCCGATGTGTAATGTAGAATAAGACCATCTTCCCGATCAAGGAATGTCAATTCCGTTTCATCGGATGCTGTTTCCATTGCGGATGAAAAATCGATGATGCCGTTGCCTTCTTCGACGGAATCTCCGAATACGATGACATGCTTCAGATCCGGTAAATCAGCCCGTGGAACCCGAGACAGTAACGCTGTAGTCGTAATGATAGCTACCGCCCCACTATCCTTCAAGCGATCTCTCACAGCTGTTTCCATGAATGCCTCGAACAAAGGTCCGACAACCGAACCTACTTTAAGCGCACCAAAGAGGCTAAAATAAAGCTCGGGTGTACGCGGCATAAAAATAAACACTCTGTCACCTTTAACCACACCTAAATCACGTAGCACATTGGCAAATCTATTAGATTGCCTCGATAGATCAGCGAAAGTATAGCTTTCTTCACGCTGAGTATCGCTGTAATGAAGCGCGATTTTGTCGCCTCGCCCATTGTCAACATGGCGATCAATCGCTTCATAGGCCATATTAACCTTGCCTGTCGAAGCCCAGGAAAATTGACTTTCAATGTCGGCCCAGTTTAAGTCTTTTACTGCCTCATCGTATGACGCCATGTTAGACACCGTCGCTGTGACGGCCAATTTCTCATCAGATTGAAATGTCACGATCCATCACCATCCCATTGGAATACGGTCACCCGTTACGAATACGCTTACATCTTCTTGAGGAAATGTTCTCCTCAGCCATTGTCATTATAACACAGAGTGAACGAACTCGGAATCTGAGACGGGGTAAATTTCCACTTTGCTAGGGACAATATTAGCTAACCTAGTTGTAAGCGGTTCCTGCACAACCCGCTTTGATGTTATAATAGCATTAAAGCTCTAAAACGGCTGAAGGGAGAACGGTATGGAACACTTTAAATGTTACGTTCGGTATCCTATCAATCGAGATAGTAGATCCCTTATCGTCGAAGGCCCTGTTTCTCCGGAAACATTACGCGGTCTGACGCTTCACCCTAAATTAGACGCCTTCCGCAGACCTAAAGAGCAGCATGAAGCTTTGGTCGAAATTTCCGAGCTACCAGAAGGTAGAATCATTGTCGCCCGCGAAGAGGAAGTCATCGTCGGTTATGTGACCTTCCATTATCCAGATGAGATGGAGCGGTGGTCAGAGGGCGGTATGGAAGACTTGGTTGAGTTAGGCGCCATTGAAGTCGCGGATGATTATCGTAATCTTGGACTAGGAAAGTCTCTCATCTCCGCGTCTTTCGAGAATAACCAGCTAGATAATATGATCGTGTTCACAACGGAATATTATTGGCACTGGGACCTTGATTCTAGTGGACTAAATGTGTGGGAATACAGACAGATGATGGAGAAGCTGATGAAATCAGTCGACATGGTCTGGTTTGCTACGGACGATCCAGAAATATGTGCGCACCCCGCAAATTGCCTCATGGTCCGAATTGGCAAAGACGTACCCCTATCTTCCGTAGAACAATTTGACCGTGTTAGATTTAGACAACGCTTCATGTATTAGTGTAGTGGGATCACACTCGTCACATTATGCTTGCCCCGATAACGGCGCTTAGCGCTCGTGTAAGCGGGCGTAGCCTTTAGATGAAAGGTAGGCGACCTCCCCTGGCTTCAAGATCGTTATGGATCAACAATACCGCTTCCGAGCGCTATCACTTTTCAGATGAGCATCCTTTCCACCCTGTTCGCTTAGATTTAACAGAAAATCTACTGCGGTGCTGCGGGGCATTGGACAGTGGAACCCTTATCCCTCCCTTCTCCCTAATAGAGGCGGAAAGGATTATTCGAAATACCCATCGTGCCGATTATATCGATATCGTAACTGCTTTAAGCACTAATCAACCGAGCTTAGAAGCTATCAATCAAGCCTCGCGTTTCGGTCTTGAAGACGATGGAGATACTCCCTATTTCTTAGGTATGCATGAAGCTGCCGTAGCTGTATCCGCAGGCTCTATCGCTGCTGCTGATGCGGTCATGTCTGGACAAGCGGATCATGCGCTTCATCTTGCGGGTGGGCTACATCATGCCTTCCCTGATCACGCCTCCGGTTTCTGCGTATACAATGATGCTGCAGCGGCCATTTCCTACATTCGCGAAAAATATAACGCACGTGTCCTATACATAGATACTGACGTTCATCATGGTGATGGGGTACAGTGGTTTTTCTATACAGATCCCGATGTATTCACTCTTTCCATTCATGAAACCGGTAAATTTCTTTTTCCCGGCAGCGGTTTTCCTCATGAGAGAGGCGATTCATCCGGGTACGGCACTTGTCTTAATATTTCCGTAGAGCCTTATACCGAGGACGAATCTTGGCTCGACTGTTTCGAGCAGGCAGTGGAGCATGCAGCACGCGCCTTCAAACCAGATCTTATTATTAGTCAGCATGGCTGCGATGCCCATGCCTTCGATCCGCTTGCGCATATTCAGTGCAGCATGCAGATCTACCGTGAAATGCCACGAATTATCCACCAGCTTGCCGACCGATATACGCAAGGCAAATGGGTCGCGCTAGGTGGAGGAGGATACGACCATTGGCGTGTGGTACCACGGGCGTGGAGCTTGCTGTGGATGGAGATGAGTCAGCATCCCCTACTCGCTCATATTGACGCTGAGCCCCAAGGAGGGCTTCTCCCAGCACAATGGCCCAACATCACAACCAAGCTTAAACCGGAATTCCCACTTCCTTCAACGTGGTTGGATGATGTTGCCTCCTGGACTCCAATGCCTCGAAGAGAGGAAATCACGAGAAAAAACAAATTGAATTTAGAGCTCGCTCTTCAGCATATTGGATAACAGTCATGTCCATACAGATAAACAGAAGAGAAGATCGTCATCGGCTTATGCCATAATGACGGTCTTCTCTTCTGTTGCTGTGTCTGTACCATTATCCCATCGGCTCAGTTAATAGATTATTATTAAATCGTCTTAACCATCTCTTCAACGATCGCATAAGAGCGATTAGCCGCCTCAATCGTAAACTCCGCAAAGTTAACGTGAGCTGAACCGTCCGCTTTATCCGACATTGATCGTATAATGACGTGTGGGATATTGTTCATGTAGCATACTTGAGCAACTGAGGCGCCTTCCATTTCCGTACATGCGCCGTTCAAATCATCGTATAAGCTCTTGACCATAACCCGATCCGCGATAAATTGATCGCCGGATAATATTTTACCGACATGACAACGTCCTGGATATACTTTACGACCCGCTTCCTCCGCTATAGCAATCAAATGACTATCTGCTGGATACTCCGATACTTCCTGGTAGGGAATTATCCCACGTGGGAAGCCAAGAGCTGTCACATCGATATCATGCTGCATGCTGCTAGTTGAAATGACGATATCTCCTATGTTTAACACAGGATCAACCGCACCAGCCACACCCGTAAAGATAATCGCATCGACGCCGTACCGATCAATGAGAACTTGGGTACAAACCGCCGCATTGACTTTACCAACTCCCGAACGGGTTAATACGACTTTCTTGCCTAGAAAGAGTCCACGATAATAGGTTATTCCCGCATGTTGTTCGGTTTGTCTATTGTCCAATTTAGCTAATAGCAGCTCAATCTCCTCTTGCATAGCTCCGATAATTCCAAGCGTTCCGTATGTCATAACCAACTTCCTTTCCAATGATTTGGTCATAAAGAAGCCCCGCAACGGCTACCTTTCGCACCGATGCAGGGCGTTCTATTCGTAAATGAATTAATTAGCTCGCGGTCCAGTTACCGAACGACGTACAATTAATTCGTGCGGCAAAGTTACCTTAGCATTCTCCACAGTTTCCTTTTTCATCAACTTCGTAAGAAGTCTCATGGAAACGGCACCGATATCGTACATCGGTTGAGCGACTGTTGTAAGAAGAGGACGAACCATTGACGAGATCCGGCTATTATCAACACTAATAACCGACATATCTTCTGGAACGATTAATCCAGCATCCTGAATGCAATGAACAGCTCCAATCGCCATCTCATCCGTAGCAGCGAATACAGCTGTCGGACGCTCAGGCAGATCAAGGAAATACTGCATAGCATCTATGCCTGACTCGTATTTGTAATTGCCTACTCGCACGAAATCCTCACGATAAGGTAATCCAGCTTGCTCTAGCGCACGTTTGTATCCTTGGTAACGAGCATAACCGTTCGCTGGATCCTGTAACGTACCACTGATCATGGCTATCGATTTATGCCCTTCCGTAATAAGCTTAGTAACCGCATCGAATGCTGCGGCTTCATGGTCAATATCCACGGACGGAATTGTTCCCTTCTCGTCGGTTGTCGCACATAATACGACAGGAACGTGAGAAGTTTTGAAAGCTTGAATATGCTCGTCCGTCACAGCGCCCCCCATGAATAGCAAGCCATCGACTTGCTTCTCCAACAGCGTATTGACGACACGAATCTCTTTGTCTTTGCGTTTGTCCGCATTACAAAGAATAATATTGTAATGATACATATTAGCAATATCTTCAATTCCCCGTGCTACCTCAGCAAATAAAGCATTCGCTATATCGGGGATAACGACACCTACAGTTGTCGTTTTCTTGCTGGCTAGTCCTCTTGCAACCGCATTAGGACGGTAGCCGAGACGCTCAATAGCCTCGAATACCTTCTTACGAGTTTGCGGTTTAACATTTGGATTGTTGTTCACGACACGAGATACTGTCGCCATTGATACACCAGCTTCACGTGCCACGTCGTAAATGGTTACCGTCACAATAATTCGCTCCAATGTTCATGACTGGAATATAAGAACTAGTCCATTCATGGATTATTAAGGTAATCATACGACAAAACCACATGTTTAGCAATCTGACATGGGGTTATTGCGTGTATAAAGTCGAGATTAGGTATCGCTTGCAGCGGATCCTAGCTTCTCTGACAGAAATGGATAAGTAATTTTCCAATGAGAAGTGTCCCAAACGGGTTGACCATCTTTGACTAGAATGGCTTGAGGAGACGCATGCTTAATTCCTAATTGCTCTGCAATTGCATTGCTAACCGGACGGTCCTCAATGACATGAACGATTGCATAATCGACAGGATTTGTTTTGTCATCTTCGATAAAATGCATCAATTCTTCGTGAGCACCTGCACTAACCGAGCAACTCGTACTATGTTTGAAAACAAGCAACGGCTTAGTGGAAGTACCCTTCAGCGCTTGTTCCCATTGTTCTAAAGATGTAAATTGTTGAATGTTCGCCATTATGCAGCCTCCTTGAAGATCAATATTATCATCGTATCAGAAAAAAGTTTCTTTCGCAAAAAAAACAGGGGAAATCCCCCGTTTTTTCACTATGATATGTATTTGGTACTTAGCTGCGATAACCGGATATGTAATTCTTTCTTCCAGGCCTCGTCCTCTAGTGAAGATGCAATTAACCATAAATCTAACAATTGATTAACTCGCTCCTCAGTTGCTTTCGCAATAACTGCCGCTTGCAGTGTCTTAGACAAGTTCAAGGCTTCTGAAAGAACACCAGCCCATTCATGAACTTGATCGAAAGGGATACTATGGGGAGCAGGTCTAGCTCCTAATTGTCCGACCAGTCGCCCAACGTCCTCCTTCACAGCAGGAAACACATCATTTCGGCCACACGCCGAGCAATTGTAAACGGGGACATTGTTAATATTAACTTTTCTAGCGAAAATAACGGTGCGGAGCATGAGATTCATTTGTCCTCCGCAGGAGCATGATTTCAGCAACGGGACCCACTCCTTATAATCAAAGAGCCTATTCGATACATATTCGTGCCGTTGATTCATTAATCCTGCAAAATTAAGAGGTGTATTTTCTGGGATTTCGCCTAATTAATAGGGTGTAAATAAGCAGAACTAGTAAGCTAGCAACACCCGCTCCGATCCCATCGTGTAGCAGATCAAGTGGATCAGGCGTCCGCATAGGAACAAAGGATTGATGCCATTCATCCGTGAGCCCATACACAACACAAATGACGATATTCAACAAACAGCCTGTCCATGTCGCTGCCCGTTTACCCATCGCAAAAGCAATCGTTAAGCCGAGAATAAAATAAGCGACATAATGCATGGGATTGAAATCAGCTAAACCAGGCAGCCATTTCTGAACCCATGGCAGTACGCTGTCTAATTGATCACCGCTCCGCGATGAGGAGATAAATATAGCTAACATGCAGAGGATAGCCGGAATGTACCTCCATATTTTCGACAAAGTGATCAACTCCTTATTATTACATGTTATAAACGTGAAGGAATGCTGATGATTTGGTACAATAGATTATTGATCTAACTATGAGATCATGAATGGAGGATTCGATTAATGACTGAAGTTAAAAGAGTCGTGTGCTTACTAGATGACGAGTTTGAAGATTTGGAGCTATGGTATCCGGTGTATCGCTTGCGCGAAGAAGGCGCCGAAGTGCTCTACGCGGGTCCGGAAAAAGGTCGCAAGCACATCGGTAAATATGGTGTGCCTGCTGTGGCGGATATTTCATATGACGAGCTGAATGCAGATCAATTCGATGGACTTCTTGTGCCAGGAGGCTGGGCTCCGGACAAAATCCGTAGAGATGAGAGAGTGCTTAATTTCGTACGCAAGATGAATGAATCCAACAAACCCATCGGACAAATCTGCCATGCAGGATGGGTACTCATCTCCGCAAAAATATTGGAGGGCAGAACCGTTACCTCTACTCCTGGAATTCGCGATGATATGGAGAACGCCGGATCGATTTGGCTCGACGAAGCCGTCGTTATCGACCGGAACATCGTATCGGCTCGGAGACCCCCTGATCTTCCGCCATACGCGAAAGCATTCTGCGACTTGCTGTTCGGTCGTTAATCAAGATGAGCCTCCATACCGCAATAGCATCCAATGGATCTATTCGTATGGAGGCTTTTATTAATCTTATAAGAGCGGGTGCATATGATTTGGTGCGAGAGCCGCTTCGGCATGGAATTGATGAGTGAGAGCGCGGATTTCAACAGCCGTTTTACACCGGAACAATTCCTCAAGCAATATGCGGCAATCTGCTGCCTTTGTTCTGAGCATACTCTCTTTAACTGGCAATATCGCCTGTGCCGACAAGCTTAACTCCTCAATACCTAGACCTAACCATATCGGAAGCGCGTTTACATCCCCCGCTAGCTCTCCACAAATGCTAACCGGTATTCCTTGCGCCTTAGCTGCATTCGTAACTGTACGAATCATACGTAAGATAGTCGGGTGAAACGGTTCATACATATGGCTAATTTTCTCATTCATCCGATCAACTGCCAACGTAAATTGAATCAAGTCGTTCGTGCCGATACTGAAAAAAGATACTTCTTCAGCCAGCAAATCCGCAATCATTACAGCAGCAGGAACTTCAATCATGATACCTGCCTTCGTATCCAATCGATAGGGCTTTCCTTCAACGGATAACTCTCGCTTTGCCTCGGCAAGTACTTCATTGGCTTCGCGCACCTCATCTAGGGACGTGATGAGCGGGTACATGATCTGTACATCCCCATATTCAGAAGCGCGAAGAATAGCACGCAGTTGAGTCTTAAACAAATCCTTACGCTCAAGACTGAAGCGAATCGCCCGGAATCCGAGGAAGGGATTTTCCTCTTCTGGTAATTCGTAATAATCAAGCTGCTTATCCCCGCCAATATCCAAAGTACGAATAATGACCGTTTCTCCCTTAAGCTTCTGTGCTACAGCCCGGTAGACCTCGAATTGTTCTTCCTCAGAAGGGAAACGACCGCGATCCATATAGAGAAATTCAGTTCGAAATAACCCCACACCCTCAGCACCATTGCTTAACGCTGCCTCCAGTTCCTTCAAAGAACTAATATTCGCGGCTAGTGTCAAGCTGACACCATCCTGAGTAACGGAAGGAACTTCAGCAATGGTTAGTAACTGCTCACGTGCGACGTTCTGACGCTTCCTCATCTCTGTATAACGGGAAACCATTTCCGAGCTTGGCTCGACTTGAAGCAGCCCGGTTACTCCGTCAATGATCAGGAGGTCACCAGTTCCAATTGGCTGCTCTAGCTTTCCCTCCACACCCATCACCATCGGAATGCCAAAAGCTCTTGCCATAATCGCGGCATGCGAGGTAGGACTCCCCACCATTGTAACGATTCCTAGAACAAGCTCCGGCTTTAAGTGTACTAGCTGTGAGGGAGAGAGCTCTCGCACGACGAGAACGAAAGGCTGAGTATCTTCTGGCAATGAAATATCAGGTACACCCAACAAGTGCTTAAGCAGTCGATTTCCAACGTCTTTAATATCTATTGCGCGCTCTTTCATATACTCGTCGTCTAAGAGATCAAACATAGTGACAAAGTGATCAATTGCTTCCTTAACAGCTACCTCGGCAACTTTATATTGTCTTTGAATGATGCCTTGAATTTCGTTCATGAATACCGGATCTTCGAGAATAGCCAGATGCGCGTCGAATATGCTCGCTTCCTCGGAGCCTACAACCTCGTCCAGTTCTGTTCTCATTTGGTTGATCTCTGTTTTGGAACGGTCGATCCCCTCATACAAACGATCGAACTCTTTAGCCAGGTCTGCCACATCTATTTTCTGATCCGGTAGCTCCCATTCCCAGTGCGGTAATACAAACGCTTTTCCTATGGCAATTCCTTGCGAGGCCCCTAACGCTTGAATCATTTCCCCGCCCCCTTTTTCTCTCTCTCGTGTACGACAACCGACATCACTGCAGCTTGACCCTTCTTGACCACCTTAAACGGAGCAAAGCGCCAAGATTTTACGATATCGCTGTTCGTAATGACCATTGGTGTAGCTAGTGACTTCGCGTGCTGCTTTAAGGTTGGAAGATGGAATTTCAGCAGAGGCTGGCCCGGCGATACTTCATCCCCCATCTTGACGAGTATCGTAAATCCTTTCCCTTCAAGTTGCGAGGTGTTAATGCCGACATGTAGCAGAACTTCCAGGCCATCCTTCGTTAATATCCCAATCGCATGCAAGGAAGGATGGATATGTATGATTTTTCCTTGGATTGGTGCAACCAGTTCTCCTTTGTCTGGTATAAACGCCACGCCTCTTCCAACGAGCCGTTGAGCGAATATCGGATCGTCAACTTCCTCCAGAGGGATCATCCTACCTTGTACGGGGGAATGGAATTGAATTTGTTGTACGTCCATCTGCATGTGTTTGTGAATCTCTTCACGGATAAGCTCCGAGAAGGTCCCGAACACGACTTGCACATGTCCTCCTCCAAGCCTTATGACCCCAGCAGCTCCAAGGTGGCGCAAGGATTGCGAATCGACTTTACGATCATCCTCCAGTGTAAGCCGAAGCCGAGTTATGCAAGCTTCAAGTCGGACAATGTTCTCTTTGCCTCCTAAAGCCTGCAAGATGAGAGGTGACCGGTAAGGAATGTCTCCTGCCCAATCGTCTAGCCTCGTAGCGTCTTCACGACCAGGCGTTGCCAATTGGAAGCGACGAATGCTCCATCGGAACAGTACGTAATACAGCAGTCCGACGGCGATCCCAATCGGAATGAGCAGCCAGCCTCTATGAGCCAATGGCATATTAACTAAGTATTCCAAAGCGCCTGCCGAGAATGTAAAGCCGTGATGAATATCTAGCTCATATACGAGCCACATGATACCTCCAGACAAGAGAGCATGCACGAGAAATAAATAAGGAGCAACGAACAAGAAAGCAAATTCTACGGGCTCCGTTACGCCTGTAAGAAAGGAGCCAAGCGCGGCAACCCGAAATTGCTTGCTTGTCTTCGGTTTCAAGTCCTCTCGCGCCTCATGAATGATTGCAAAGGCGATCGCTGGCAACGCGAACATCATCGTTGGATACAATCCAGCCATAAAAATACCTGCGGTAGGGTCTCCCGCAAAGAATCGTGGTAAATCTCCAAAAAATACGGTCCCATCTACACCATCGTATTCGCCAACCTGGAACCAAAAGATGTGATTTAACAAGTGGTGGAGGCCAAAAGCCACCAATATACGGTGTAAAAACCCATATAGGAATACGCCAAAGCCACCCGCTGTATCTACAAGAGTTCCCGCAGATTCAGCCCAGCTTTTCAAACCTTCACCCGTCCCAATCATGATCCATGCAAAGGCAAGCGAAACGACGCTCATGAACAGTGGAACAAACCGGGCGCCCCCGAAAAACTGCAAAAATTCAGGGAGCTGAAACGATTTGAATCGATCATGCGCCCATCCAGAAATAATACCGATGACGGCACCTGCGAACATCGATGGTTGTACACCATTAGGATCGTAGGTATGGGTAACGATATGGAAAATAAACATCCCCGTTAGCGCGGCCATACCGGCTGTAGCGGTTTGATTAGACATTCCAAGCGCTATCCCAATTGCGAATATGTACGGAATGTACTGAAATATTGCCATACCCGCAGCATGTAACATTTCCGGAACTTGCTCAGACACACCAAACGAATCCCAAGGTATTCGTGCTAGCATTAGGAATATAGCAGCAGCCGGAAGCACTGTCATGGGCAGCATCATGGCGCGACCTAGTCTTTGGAGATAGCCTATTCCATACAAGTGGTGTCCCCCTCCTTTCCGATGGGTAAATTACTTGGTTTAAACAAAAAGATATAGATAATCACATATAGAGGACGACGATATACCTCCTTCCAGCCGCTTGCTCTCCACCCATTGCCTCGATGAAATTAAGTGGTGGCAATGGGCTCCAAGAGGCGGACGTAAACTCTTACAGGAGATATATCTCTGTCCCTTTTTTATGATTATCTATATAGACTTTTAAACCAAATCTTTTCCCATTGCCGATTTTTTAAATAAAAGATTTAAGATTTCCCGTTAGGGAGGAGGATGGAGTCCTCCACTTTGATGCAGCGGTCCATAATGATACGAAGACCACCTTCGGTAGCAATCGTAGCGGCTTCTTCGTTAGAGATGCCTAGCTGAAGCCAGAGTACTTTGGCTCCGACTGCAACAGCGTCTGTTGCAATTGGCGGGGTATGCTCAGGACGACGGAAGACGTTGACGATATCTATTGGAACTGGTACATCCTTTAAGGAGGCGTAGCTAGTCTCTCCTAGAATAGAAGTTGCGTTCGGGTTGACCGGAATGATCTTGTAGCCCTTATGCTGCATAGCTTCAGAAACCATGTAAGAAACCTTGGATGGATCGTCTGATAGTCCCACTACAGCGATTGTTTGTGAATCCACCAAAATTTGTTTGATCTCTTCACGGGACGGATGAACGTACGACATAGTAACAGCCTCCTCTTATCGAATATCGTTTATTTTAGTTTACCCACTCGACTTTAGCTCCAAGCGATTTCAGGTGATCGAAATAGATCGGGTAAGATTTCGCAACATGATGCGCGTCTCTGATGCGGATCGGCTGAGCGGAACGTAGGCCAACAATTGTTAGCGCCATGATAACCCGATGATCGTAGTGTGCATCGATTTCAACGCCGCCTTCTACACCTTCTGGACGACCGTGAACAATGATTTCGTCCTGCTTCTCTTCTACACGGGCACCCGCTTTGCGCAATTCTGCTAAGTAATCCGTAATCCGATCACACTCTTTGTATCGCAAATTTTCAACATTATAGAAACGGGAGGTTCCCTCTGCGAACACAGCTGCAGCAACCATAGCTAACACACCATCGGTAAACTCATCTCCATCGAATTCACCTGCAGTAAGACGTCCGTTACCTTTCACATGAACGATACCGTTCTCGTGAGTAAGCGGAACATTCATCGCTCGTAACACATCCACTACAGCCCGCTCGCCCTGCTTGCTGTCTTCCATAAGGCGATGAACGATCACATCGGATTCCGTTACCGATGCTGCAGCCAGAATGGCTGCGGAGCCAGGATAGTCTCCTTGAACCGTGTAGGTTTGCGCTTTGTACTTCTGCTTCCCTGGAATGCGGTAGTGCATAAGGTCCTCGGAAGCCTCGACGATAATTCCCGCTTGCGCAAGAACCTCTAGCGTTTGCCCGATGACGACTTTGGATTTCAGGTCGTGCAACACTTCAATTTCGCTATCCTCATCAAGAAGAGGAGTCACGAACAATAACGAGCTTAGGAATTGAGAGCTTACATTACCCGAAACTTGGATTTTGCCACCACGTGGGTTTCCGCCTTTGATCGTCATTGGCAATCTTCCATTTTGGTGATCAATCGTTACGCCCATACTTTCCAACGCGACGATCAAATCGTCATGCGGTCTTTTGCCAAGGGACTCAGGGTACGCATTGACGAAATGAACTTCTGGTAACAATGCCGCAACCGACATAATGAAGCGAAGCACGGCTCCCGCATTTCCTACATTTAATTCCTTAGTCATACGTGGATGACGACCGAATCCAGTAATGACGATTTTCTCGTCATCCTCTTCTACGATTGCTCCTAGATCACGGATACAGCGACGCATGGCTTCTCCATCCTCACTGTGGGCAGGAAATAGAATCGTGCTAGTCCCTTCTGCAAGTGCAGACACAAGCAAATAACGGGTTGTATAGTTTTTGGAGGATAATGCTTGAATTTCGCCTTTAAGACTTCCTGTAGGGGTTACGATCATATCCATTAATAAACACGCTCCTTAGAAACTATGTATGTATAAGATATCCGAATCCGACACCTGCTGCAGTTAAACTAAATCCACCCACATAGGTAGCGAGCAAATAATAAGCTAATGTGTGTCTAGAATTACTCTCGTTCATCAAAGCCTTTTGCACATTTAATGTGGAATAGGTTGTTAACCCTCCCAGTATGCCAATCCCGCAACATGCATAAACTGCAAAATGCTCCTGCTCTAAGTTAATGCCAATTAGCAAACCCATCGCAAATGATCCTACGAGATTAACAAGCAGTGTTCCGATGTAGCTCATCTTCATCTTGCGAACAACCCAACGACCGACCTCATATCGGATTAGCGAACCTATAGCTCCTCCAATGCCAACCAAGCAGGCAATCCATAAGCTGTTCAAGAGGGTTTGCCCCTTCCCCAAGCCAACCCAGTTGCTGCTAGCCCCCACCCACCAAGAGCGCTTAATAGCACGTACGCCGCGGCTGCAACATAGGCATCATTTTGCCAAAGACCCCATAACTGACCGTTAAATGCGCTGAAGGTTGTAAATGAACCTAGAAATCCGGTACCCACTACATCCCCGAACCATGGAGGGGTGATCTTACGGGATAATAATCCGGTTAGAAGGCCAAGCAATAACGAACCCAATAGGTTGATTATTAACGTTGCCCACGGAAATGGATTAGAGCCCATCTGATGCGGGAATAAAAATCCGATCTCATATCGGGCTACTGCTCCAAGAAATCCGGCAATGGCTATGCCGATTACGATCTTCATGTCTTCTCCGCTCCTACATTGACAGCAGCATGCACAGTTTCTTATGATTAACCTATACCCAGAGGAAAGGTTGGCCACATATGAGCTCCTATACGACAATTACCGTCGAAGAACTTAAAGCACGGCTGGATGCCGGACAACAAATTCATCTCATTGACGTACGCGAAGATGAGGAAGTCGCACAAGGAATGATTCCGGGAGCTATACATCTGCCACTAGGCCAGATAGCTCAACAACTTAACGCGATTCCCAAAGAAGATGAGGTTATCTTCATATGCCGCAGTGGCTATCGTAGCGACCAAGCTTGTCAATACTTATCCTCACTCGGCTATAAAGGAACAACTAACTTGATTGGCGGCATGCTTGCCTGGAACCAGCTTCCTTAAGCCTGTGATTTAGGCAGCCAGCGAAGAAGTAAGTCAGCAACTTCTGAAGGCGATCGATTGGACGTATCTACCATCACATGTGCAAAATCGTAGGCATTACGCCTTGTCTCCAGCAGTGTGCTAACACGTTCCTCCGCATCGCCTGCAAGAAGCGGCCTCGTCCCAACTGCTGACATGCTGGTCACGCGACGGATCAGGCTTGCCTTATCTGCAGTAAGCGCTACAACCCAACCCCCAGACAGCATCGTTCGACGATTACTCTCACGTAGAACTGCTCCGCCACCCGTCGCCACCACTTGTCTTCCTTCACTTAGCACATCCGATAGCACACGGCTTTCCCAATCACGGAATACTTGTTCCCCATCCTCGGCGAACATCTCTTTAATCGATCGACCTGCTAATCTCTCGATCTCTTCATCTGTATCCTTACTCTCCCAACCAAGACGCTCGGACATAAGACGGCTAACCGTCGATTTCCCCGTTCCCATAAAGCCGACAATAATAATGTTGCGGCTTGAGTGATTTCCGCTCACAACAAGTTCCCCATTCCTTGAATTTACACTTTTTATATCATATCATATCCATCCAATGGTATAAAACGACGAGTTTTATCGTAACTTTGATAGTGTACAAACACATCGTCAAAGGTGATGGTGCAATTGAAAAATAATAGAGTGATTTCACCGATAGAGCAACCACTCCGCCGTATTCTCGATCCCTCTCACCCTTTGTGCCGGGAAGATGTTCTCTGGGCGTTAGGATTTATTAAGAAAAAAGTGACCGAAAGAGCTCCCGAATGGTCGGGGCTCGATCAGTCACAGTTGCTTGCTCATTTTACCTGTTTCGCGGATATGGCCTTGCTGCTTCTGCATCGACGTAGCCCCAGTATTCAGGAAACAGCTTGCTTTCGCAAGATGCTCAACGAGCTTCTATCGCCTGACTGGATTAAGAATTAATCCAGTTATGATGGAACGAGCCTTCTTTGTCCAGACGTTTGAACGTATGGGCACCGAAGTAATCACGTTGTGCTTGAAGCAGGTTAGCAGGCAGACGCTCTGAACGGTAGCTATCATAGTAAGCGATAGCGCTCGCGAACGAAGGAACTGGCACACCATATTTGATAGCTGTGGATACCACTTCACGCCATGCATCTTGATAAGACTCTACTACACCTTGGAAGTACTCATCCAGCAGCAGGTTGCGAAGCTGTGGTTCACGGTCATATGCATCTTTGATGTTCTGTAGGAAGCGGGCACGGATAATGCAGCCACCGCGGAAAATCATTGCGATATCGCCGTAGCGTAGATCCCAGCCATACTCGTCTGAAGCTGCGCGCATTTGAGCAAATCCTTGAGCGTATGAACATATTTTACTTGCGAACAAGGCTTTGCGTATGCTCTCGATGAACGCGGCTTTGTCGCCTTGGAATGCGCTTGTTTTTGGTCCTTTAAGCACTTTGCTTGCAGCAACGCGCTCTTCCTTCATTGCGGACAGGAAACGGGAGAATACCGATTCTGTGATGATGGAAAGAGGCACGCCTAAGTCAAGTGCGCTTTGGCTTGTCCATTTTCCAGTTCCCTTTTGTCCAGCGGAATCCAGAATAACATCAACCATAGGCTTGCCAGTTTCCGGATCCTTCGTTGCGAAAATATCCGTTGTGATTTCGATGAGGTAGCTATCCAGCTCGCCTTTATTCCATTCTGCGAAGATGCTATGGAGCTCATCCGTCGAAACACCAATAACGTCCTTCAGCAATTGGTACGCTTCGCAAATCAGCTGCATGTCACCATATTCAATACCATTGTGCACCATTTTAACGTAGTGTCCAGCACCATCTGGTCCAATATATGTACAACAAGGGTCGCCATTTACTTTAGCGGAAATACCTGTAAGAATCGGCTCAACAAGACGATAAGCTTCTTCAGGTCCGCCTGGCATAATCGATGGGCCTTTAAGTGCGCCTTCTTCACCACCGGATACACCTGTGCCGATGAAATTGAAGCCTTGAGCTGTCAAATCCTTGCTACGACGTTGTGTATCTGGGAAGTATGCGTTACCTCCATCGATGATGATATCACCCTTATCCAAATAAGGAATGAGGGACTCAATTGTTGCATCCGTACCTGCTCCTGCTTGAACCATGATCAGGATTTTGCGAGGCTTCTCAAGTGAATTTACGAACTCTTCAACCGAGTAAGTTGCGACTAGCTTCTTGCCTTTTCCATCCGTATTTAACAAATCATCTGTCTTCTCTTTGGAGCGATTGTATACCGCTACAGTAAAACCGCGGCTCTCGATGTTAAGAGCAAGGTTACGACCCATGACGGCTAAGCCGACAACACCAATGTTTGCATTCGACATGATTATATTCATCCTTTAGTACAAAATTTTCACAATAAGACTATTGTACTCTTTTTGCACAAAGATGAAAACCTTCAAATAAATTTCCATGTTCTGCAAAATAGTTCTTGCTATTTGCCTATACTTATTATTTAATAGTAAATATAAAAAGTAAAGGGATGTGTTCATTATGGCAGCAAGCACTTGGAGTTTAGACAAATCTCATAGCGGTATTACATTCAGCGTTCGTCACATGATGATTACTAATGTTCGTGGAAGCTTTAATGATTTTGAAGCGGTAGTCACTGCAGACTCCGACAACCTTCCCGCAGTAGTTGCAGCCATTACAATCGATGTTAACAGCATCAGTACGAAGGACGAAGGTCGCGATGCTCACTTGAAATCTGCGGATTTCTTCAACGCCGAGCAGTTCCCGCAAATTGTTTTCACCAAAACAGCTCTAGTATCCAAAGGTGGAGAAGATTACGAGCTCACTGGCGATATTACGATTGCTGGCGTAACGAAATCCATCACACTGAACACTGAAATTGCAGGCCCTGCTAAAGATCCATGGGGCAATACGAAATTCGGTGTTATCGCTGACGGAGTCATCAATCGCTCTGAATTTGGTCTTTCTTGGAATGCTGCGCTGGAAACAGGTGGACTTCTTGTCGGTGATGCAATTAAAGTACACATCGAATTAGAATTTGCACAAGCATAATTAATAACAAAAGCGGAGCTCATCTTGTTAACACAAGGGGGCTCCGCTTTTGTTATATATAGGTTTCCAGCCTCATTACAGCTCTACTAGTAGCATCTCGGTGCGCATTCCTTTTAGCTTTTCCTTACTCGATTCGATTTGTTCAGACCATTCATTCACAATCGCTTCGTGAAGAACGGCCAATTCGTAATCGATTTCCAAACGAAGAACGCCGGCTTGTTGCTCAGCTCGCTTAGACTTGAACGCCTGCACCATGTCTTCTACTGTAACTTGCGGCCGTTTTTGATAAATAATCCGATGTTCCATGCCGGACACCTCCACGAGACGGATAATTTCACCGAACATGATATTCTCAATCCTAAGCACTTGACGGTCGTGGAACCTCTTCACAATGGCGTGGCCGCGGGAATCATTGATGAGCTTCTCGATCCATAACGCCAGCTTCTCATCCTTGACCAGGTAATCCCCTATCATTTTGTAACGACCCAGCACCCTGAGGAACCTTAGCTTGAGCAACTTCCGCCCCGTTCTTACGGATACGATAAATTGGTGCTCACTTTCGTTCCAGTACAAGGAATAGCCTTCCTGGATCAGCTCTCGGATCAGATTCTGAATCTGGCGACGATCAAATCGAAGCTCTAAGTTGCAATACTCCACTTCATGGCTGCGGTTCACGGCCATCCCCCCTCCTGCATACTCGCTGGCTTGAGTTATTGACCGAATTGTCTGAATATTGTGGCTTACTTATATCTTATACTCCATCTTATGTAATGGCAACTTGGTTTCTTGACTATTTTCCTACCTATTTTTTTCAAATAAAAAACCCGCTCCAGAATCAGAAGCGAGTTTCTTAATGCTTTAATCAGGCTTGTGCTGGCTTCAGCACGTAAGAGCCGAAGGCCAGAAGTACAGTAGCAAATAAGGCCAGTATTCCAAGCTGCAAACTAATATCCTGCAGAGTTGCTCCCGAAGAAGCCTTCTCTAAGGCAACAATCGCCCATCTTTGAGGCATGAAGCTGGAGAGCTTCTGCATATAGTCAGGCATCATCGTAACTGGCCAGAAGCAGCCTGCGAGCATGCAGGAAGGAATAACAATGAGATTGTTAATGCTACCTAAGTGAGCGACATTCTTCACCATGCCCGCAGCCGCTGAAGATATGCCAACCGCCGCCAACAGAAAAAATTCCATAATAACAAGTAGACTTGAGAAGGAAATTCCAAAGTCAAATCCAATGACGTATCGAGTCACCGTCAGAATTAATACCAATTGCAACGTTCCTAGCAGTAAGCAGCCGAGGAAGTTGCCTAATGCGATTTCCCAAGCCCTCACCGGAGCCGAGAATATGCGGGCCATCGTCCGATTGGTACGATCCTCCACAATGCCATGTATTGATTGATTGACGAGATTCATGACAAACATAAGCATTAGACCAATCACGAGGACATTCGCATTGTTGTACCTCTGTACGATCTCTTTACTAATTACAGCAAGCTTCCCCTCCTTCTGCTGTTCTAGTAATTGAAGGACTAGCTGATCCCTTTGCTCTGGATTTTCCGCAGTAGCGGCTACAAGCTGAACATTACGGGCAAGTCTCTCCGTTGCTTCTGTTAACGTTATACCTAGTGACACGTTCCATTGTTGTTCATTTTTGCGAAAGAGCTTGACACTTGTCTCCTCACCTAGAAGCAGCTTGCTCGTAAATCCTTCTGGGATGTATACCAATGCTCCCCATTCCCCGTCATAAACCTCTTGCTTTAACCGCTCCAAGCTATCTTGCTTCACTTCTTGCTCACTGACGTTATAAGAATTGATTGATTGTATGGAGCTAATGATAGGTTTGCTTAGCCAAGCTTGATCTTCATTTAATACCGCGACTTTAACCTTCTCGCCCGACGAATTACCAAATAGGCCGACGATTCCCGAAATGACTAAGATAGGCAGCAATAAGATAATAAATAATCCTTTACGATTGCCGATCACTTTACGCATATTTAGATTTGCAATGATTAGACTAGTTCTCATAGAGCCACCGCCTTCTTAAATCTGACTAAAGATAAGCTTAGAAGTACAAATGTGATGGATCCGAGAATAACGACAAACTGCCAGCTTTCCAGAAGGGATCCCCCTGCCATCATCCTGCGAAGCGCTTCATTTGCCCAATGATTAATCGTAAATTTGCCAATCTCATTTAGACTCGGACCTAAATCTGCGATCATCCCTCCACTTAAGAAGGTCATAACCATAATGAGTAGGCTGAAAATCGATTCTATTGCTCTTCTACTTCGAATAATAGACGTTAAGAGGAGCGCGAAGCTCACCGTCGCCATGGACACGAGCACGCAAACCAACGCTATACCTCCATAACTGTTGCCCCAGTCGACGCCGTAAATCCATTTCGTAAAAGCCACAATTATAGCGGACTGAATGATAGCAAAGAACAGTACACCCAGCAGCTTTCCAGCAAGCATCGCGTTCAATGAAACCGGCATCGCATAAAGCCGGAGTAACGTTCCCTTCTCTCGTTCCTCCGTTATGCTTATCGCGCCAGACATACCAGAATAGAGCAGAAACATGACTAAGTACGCTACAGAATAATATTGCAAAGCTGAGAAGTTGCTGAAATCAGCATTATCGCCCGTCACTAGGTTTCCGATTTGAACGAGTTTACTTGATGTAGCACTCTGAGCACTATTGGCGATTTGATCCTGGGAAAGCTGGGGAAGAACGATCGCTACGGATTGTCGTACATCAATATCCGCAACGAATCGATTAAAGACGGACTCGGTAATTAGATTACGTTCAGCGAACTTACCCGGATAATAGTGAAGCGTTCCATCTACAACCGTGAGACCGTAATCTGACTTGCCCGATTTTATGTCTTCTAGAACCTGATCCTCGCTATTGCGAATCAGAGGGTCTACATAAGAAGCAAGCTCAGGTGAAGCAAAATACTGCTTCGCAGCTTCACTAAGCTGCCCTTCGTTACCTGTATAGACTGATACCTGAACGGGCTTATAATCACTGTCCAATGCATTACCTAGTAGGAAAATAAGCAATAACGGAAGCCCCAGTAGCATAAGGATAACCGTGCGAATTCTGGACAGTTGAACGACCTCGTTCCAGGCCATTAATAAAGCTAATCTCATGATCACCTTCTCCTTTCTTATTGATCTTAGACACCGTCACGTAGAGTGCGACCAGTAAGTGTCAGGAATAAGCTTTCCAGATCCGGCTCTACCCGAGTTAATTTCTGTAGCTTCAAGCTATGCTTCGTGAGAATAAACAAAATGTCCTGAAGATAAGTTTGAGAATCTTGTAACACAAGCTCCAGTTGCGTGTCATCTCTCCGATGGAAGGAAGTAATCCTTGGATGCGTACGAATTTCCTCCGCCGCTTCTTCTGTCATCCGATTACTCTCTAGCATTAATCTTTCCTTCAGTCCAGCTTGTTCAATGAGTTCTTCCTTCGTGCCATGAGCAACAAGCTTACCTTGATCCATAATCCCGATTCTAGTGCTGATCGCTTCGACCTCTTCCATGTAATGACTTGTGTAAATAATGGTTGATCCCATTTGGTTTAATTTTTTGACGGACTCTAGAATATGATTCCTAGACTGTGGGTCAATTCCGACTGTCGGCTCGTCCATAATAATTAGCTTTGGTCGGTGCATGATCGCACAAGCGATATTCAATCTCCTTTTCATTCCCCCGGAAAAAGTGCCTGGCTTATCTTTGGCGTATTTCTCCAATCCGGTGAATGCAAGGGCTTCCTCAACCCGCTCCTTCAGAAGACTGCCTCTTAGTCCAAATAGCTTCCCGAAAAAAGTAACGTTCTCCCGAGCGGATAGCATATCGTAGATCGCCAGCTCCTGTGGAACTAATCCGATCCGGCGCTTCACTTCAAGCGGGTTCTTCGTCGTCGAGTAGCCGTCTAATGTAATTTCTCCTGCATCCATGGCCAGAAGTCCAGATAACAAATGAATCGTTGTGCTCTTTCCTGCGCCATTAGGCCCCAGTAATCCGAAAATTTCACCTTCGGCGATTTCTAGATTCAGATGGTTCACACTTATTTTAGTGGTGTCGTACTTTTTGACGACCCCTTTGAATTGTACCAATGTCATAATGATGATCCCCTCTCCAACTTGTTGATTTCATTGTAAGCGACAAAGGTGCTCCTTCACAGGTACCCTAAGTCATTTCATTGGAATGAGATAAGGTGACAAAAGTCATTTCGTGAATGCTATAATCATTCTATCCTTACAATTTGGAAGGAGCGCCTTCATGCGGCCGCTGCTTGTCTGGCTACAACATTTACTCATTCTGCTGCCTGCCGTCGCCACGCTATATGTTGTCAATATCCCTACGGCAGCCAATTATGTTGGTTATATCCTTCTGGCACTGTTATGCGTGAGAATAACGGAGCTTGCTCCTAGATTCGCATATTTATTGGTCCCTATTGAATTAATCGGATTTGGATGGCTGTCCAATACTTATGGAGGCTTACTCTATTTCCTTCTATTTTCCGGGATAATTTCTATCTTTTTATACTTCTCCAGACTCGTCGAGATCGCCGCAATGATGATATTATCTGTAGCCGTCCTGCTTGTGGTTACAGTGGGGATCAGCACCGAAACAGCATGGACAAGTATCCTCATCTGGATTGCCTGTACCTTTCTCCTTACCGCCAACTATGCAAATAATCGCAATCGTGTGAAGTTGGAACGGTTAGTAGAGAATTTATCCGATAGTCAGGATCACTTAGAGCAAGAACGTGCAAGAGCAATGGAGTATGCTCGCCAAGTCGAGGATTACGCACAGGTTCAGGAGCGCGGACGGATCGCTACCGAGCTCCACGATGATCTAGGTCACAGGCTTATTCGGGTTAAAATGATGACCGAGGCCGCTTTGCATCTCATGGAGCATAATCCTGAGCAGGCTGTTCGTATGGTCGAGCAGGTTCGGGGTCAACTCGAAGAAAGCATGAATAATATGCGCTACACGGTTCGCAAGCTCCAACCAGTGGAAACTCCTAACGTGAGGAGATATGCTCTACACCGTCTGATCGAAGACGCAGCAAGGGATTTACAAATCGATGTGTCATTCGAGCTAACAGGCAAACCTTTTCCTCTATATCCGAGTATTGAGTTCGTATTGTACAGGAACGCCCAAGAAGCGATAACCAATGCCGTTAGGCATGGCGGTGCTTCTGCGGTTGAAATCGGTCTCGATTTTGCCTCCGATAAGGTCATAATGAACATCACCAACAACGGCAAGCTCCCCAAGGATGTCTCCTATGGTATGGGGTTAAAGGGGATGCAGGAAAGGCTTACCGTGATAGGTGGACAACTTCGCGTGTCCTTGGAGCGCGGATTTGTCATTTCGACGATCGTCCCCAACCACCAGATGAGTCAAAGAGCAGAAGGAGAATGAAACTATGATTCAGGTACTCATCGTAGACGATGATCCCTTTATTCGCGAGAGCTTGAAGCTTATTCTTGATCTCGACCCAGAACTTCAGGTTATTGGAACTTGCAGTAACGGAGAGGAAGGCTATGAATTCGCCAAGCTTCATCCAGAAACCAATATCGTCCTCATGGACATTCGAATGCCCGTATGTGATGGAGTCGAGGGAACCCGTAAGCTTAAGACGCTGGACAATCCTCCTTCCGTGCTTATTCTGACTACCTTCGACGACGATGAGTATATCGTACAAGCGATCCGCAACGGAGCTAATGGATATTTGCTCAAGAACGTGCCACCTGCAAGAATTATTTCTGGAATTAAGTCCGTATTCGAAGGCAATCATCTTATTCACCCAGACATTGCGCGTAAGCTTGCTGGAATTCTCAACTTTCATGGAGAACGCACGCCCTCCTCGATTTCGAATTCAAGCTCTTCCAAATTGGGGAGAGATCTTACAGCTACGGGATTAACTGCAGCGGAGCAAGATATCGTACGCCATATCGCGGATGGCAAATCAAACAAGGAAATCGCTGGAGCTCTATTCTTAAGCGAGGGTACAGTCAAAAACTATATTTCCGAAATACTGGGCAAGTTATCTCTTCGAGATCGAACACAAATCGCAATTTTCTACTTGAAAAATGAATCCTAATCTAAGCCAGCAAGGAGAATTACAATTGAGTACAAATACAACTGAAGTTTTCACAGGGTTTGAACGACGTGATTTCGAAGTATTCGAAATTGAAGGGCTAGAGCAACGAATGGATGCACTAATCGAAAGAGTAAGACCCAAATTTCACCAGCTTGGCGAACACATCGCACCTTTCCTCGGACAGCTTAACGGAGAAGAGATGTTTACCCATGTTGCTAAGCATGCCCGTAGAACGGTTAATCCACCTAACGACTCTTGGGTCGCCTTCGCGAATAATAAGCGTGGGTACAAAGCTCACCCCCACTTCCAAATCGGTCTTTGGTCTACACATGTATTCGTTCAGTTTGCCATCATATATGAGTGCCCGAATAAGAATGTATTCGCGGAACGCGCTCTGACTGAGCTTGATTCTATTCGCAAATCCGTCCCCGCTCACTTCGTTTGGTCTAAGGATCATATGGTCCCAACTGGACTCACGCATAGCAAGCTAACGGATAGTGAACTGACGGATCTATTTAATCGTCTTAAGAACGTTAAAGCCTCTGAGCTGACTTGCGGCATTCACATCGAACGTGGTAATCCCATACTCGCCGATAGCGGAGAATTCGTGAAATGTGTGGAAGAAACTTTCCGCACATTGCTTCCCCTGTACCGGATGGCTTTCGCATAATAACGCTTAATACACTTACGCTGGAACTGAGCGACGGGGATAATGGACATAAGGGCTGACTGTTACTTAAGGCGACACCAAATGATCCATCCCCACAAAAATAAGATGAAAAAGCCTCCATCACCACGATTAAAGTGGAGTTGGAGGCTTCTTCTATGCTTGAAATCCTAAGCACGAATAAGCGAGTTATTGCGCCGCTGCTTCGCTAATGGCTGCTGAAGCCATTTTACGCTGGCGTGCAGACTTGCGGAAATAGAGAAGCTCATAAAGGCAAGGAACGATGACTAACGTAAGCAAGGTCGAAACGACTAAGCCGCCGATAACAACAATGGCAAGGCTTTGCGAGACGATGCTGCCACCCTCAGCTGATCCGAATACAAGTGGCATCATCGCACCAACTGTAGCGATTGCGGTCATTAGGATTGGACGCATACGTGTACCGGCTGCTTCCAACAACGAATCGCGAATCGACATGTTCTCTTCGTTGTGCTTCACTCTGTCGATCAACACGATCGCATTCGTAACAACGATACCAATGAGCATGACAACCCCGAAGATGGCGGTAAAGTCAGGTGTTATTCCCGTTACAATTAAACCTAGCACAGCTCCAATAGGTACGAAGAAGATCGAGCTAATGATCGCGAGTGGTGCTTTTAATGTTTTGAAGGTAAATACCATGATCAAGTAAACAATTCCGATAGATACGAGCATCATCATGAACAGACTCATAATATCAGCCGACTGATCAGCAGAAGCCCCGCCTACGTTCAGCTTAACACCCTCTACAGTCTTCACATCTTTTAGCTGTTTATTAATCTCTGCACCAACAACAGATAATTGCGATGGTTCAACTGAAGCCGATACACGGACATAGCTTTTGCCATCCTTATGGAAGAACGTCGTCGATTGCTCTGACTTCACCCATTTCGCCACGCTTGATACAAGCGCTGGACCAGCGTCAGTCATAACCGTTAGCGAGGAAAGATCGCTTTCAGTCGTCGGCTTTAAGCTTGGCTCCAGCATAACCTGGATAGACTGACCCTCAACGGTAATCGCACCTACAGGAACTGGATTTAACATCCCTTGCAGCTGCATGGCGATATCTCCGGCTTTCGCTTCCGTCGGGTTAACTTCTAACGTATACACCGTTTTCTTCTCTTGCTGATTGCTTTCAACTTTAAGTACATCCTTGATTGGTTTGATCTTGGCGATGACCTCATCTGCTGTCTTGCCAATCTCTTCAAGATTATTTCCTGTAATGTCGACGATGACTTGAGTTGAGCTTCCGCTGGACATGAAATCTCCTGTACTCGTATTCAACTCAGCACCAGGGAAGTTAGTCCGCTCGGATTTCACGGCTTCAATAACGTTCTCCGCATCCGCACCATCTTTCATTTTCAACATATAAGATACGAGTGTCGGAGACGAAACTGAACCGTATTTGGCTGCATCCGCACTATTTCCGTTCATCATGGCAACCAGTTCTACATCTTCACGATTCATCAAGAAGGTTTCCATTTTATAGCCATTTTCCAGCACTTGAGCTACTGGTGTATCGGGTTTGAATTCCAGGCTAACATTAATGCTCTCCGCGCTTGAAGAATCGATCGCGCCTTTAGGTAAAGAAAAATAAGTTGCAATGGAGCCTACTAAGAGCACGATAGCTCCAATGATTGGCAACCATTTGTGACGTAAGTTCCATTCCAGTAAGCGAACAAACCGCTTGGATGGCTGATGTTCTTTAATGCTCGAATTTCTAAGTACACCTGCGCTCATTAACGGAATGATTGTCAGAGCAACCAGCAACGAAGATAACAGAGAGTACGTCATCGTTAAAGCGAATGGAAGCAGGAAGGATTGTAGTCCCCCTCTTAATAAGCTCATCGGCAAAAATACTGCAATCGTGGTCAGTGTCGATGCTGTAATCGCCCTTGCAACCTCCCTGGTTGCATCAATGATGAGCTCTGTTGAGAACTTCTCCTTCTGCAGCCTTCGGAAAATATTCTCGATAACAACGATACTGTCATCCACTAACCGCCCAACAGCAACTGCGACGCCACCGAGTGTAAGAATATTCAATGTAATTCCCGACATATCAAGCAAATACAGTGTCATCGCAAGCGATAACGGTATCGATACGATAGTAACAAGCGTCGCACGAACATTGCGCATAAAGATTAGGATGACTATTGTTGCAAACAATGCGCCTAGAAGCACTTCCCGCATCATGCTATTCACGGAATGTACAACTTGCTCGGACGTGCTAAGCATTAAATTTAGAGTTACAGATTTATTTTCCTCGTTAAACTTCTTAATAATATCGTCTACTTGATTGCCAACATGGACCGCGTTGGAGTTAGCTCCTTTGGAAATGACGTATTCCAGAGCCTCTTTGCCGTCAATTCGGAACAAGCTTTCCTTCTCATCGTCGAAGGCTACGGTCGTTACATCTCCGAGCTTAACGCCTTGAGCAATTGGAAGCTTCTTCAGTGATTCAATATCTTGCAGACTAGCAGATACGTTTAAGTTCACAATCTGACCGTCCAATGTGCTCTCACCTATCGAAGCGGAAGCATCACGGCCTTGTAGCACACCGTACAACGATTGAAGCGGAACACCCTTCTCCGCCAATTTCACAACGTCTGGAGTAATGGTTACCTTGGGTTGTGATTTACCGGAAAGCATCACGTCACCCACACCGTCAATCGCCTTGAATTCGTCTAGCACCTGCTGCTCCAGAATTTCCTTCTCAGCATCGCTTACTCCTTCAGCGAAAGTGAGTGTCACGAATGAAATGGGAATCATCGAGGTATTGAGCTGAACAATATATGGAGGTGATACATTAGCGGGAAGCTTTACTGAATTTACCACTTTCTCGACCTCTAGCTTGGCTTCCTTCATATTCGTGCTAGAATCAAAATTTAAGTTAACTTGAGCAAAGCCATCTCCAGAAGTCGAGAAGATATTTGTCTTTCCTTTAATTGCCGATAACGAGTTCTCTATCGGCCCCGTTACCGATCTGTCCATCGATGAAGCATCATAACCCGGTCCGATGACGGATACGGTGACTTGAGGGTTATCCGCCTCCGGCAAAAATTCCATAGGCAGCTTTGTGTAGCTTAGAATCCCCATTGCTAATACCATGATAACGATGATGATCATTGCTGCTTTGTTGCGAAATGCCCCTCTAATAAAATGATTCAATTTGTTTGTTCCCCTTCCACTCCATTATTTTCTTTTTTTAAGCTTAACGGAAAACCTATCCAGGTGAGAAACGACTGAAGACGGGACTTGAACCTAGACTAAAGTCTGAATTTGGATACAACTGGAGTCTCTACAATGCATTTTCCTTGCAATTCCAATTGTAGTTCCATCTTCACATCTGTACATGTGAGTTAAGTCATTAACTATCGCCTTATCGAATGACTAAAGTCATAGAATTATTCGATTCGAGTTCTCCATTACAGGCAACAAAAAAAGCTGAGGGCAATAAGCCTCAGCTTCGAATCCAATTATTAAATTGAGTATGTTGATGAATGACTTCCAGATTAAGCTTGTAGCTTCTGACGATCCTTAATGCGGAACTGTGCCAATAATCCAAGCGCGGCTACCGAGAGTATACCCGAGACGACGAAGGGCAGCCATGATGCAGCGCCCAGTAGGGCCGCTCCGAGCAATGGGCCCACAATGCGCCCCAAGCTATCCATAGAGGAGCTAAGTCCAGAAGCAATACCTTGTCCAACCGTTGTCTTCTTAGTAATGAGAGAAGAAACGCAAGGTTTAATGAGAGAGTTACCAATTCCGAAAATACACAAGTAAACCGTAGCCATCACCCAGCTATCCGCTGTTAACATTAAGAAAAAGCCAAGAGCGGAGATGAGCAATCCGATAGCGATGTATTTCCCTTCCTCCCCATTTTTAATCCGACGACGCACGATTCCCCCCTGCACTAGCGCACCTGCTAATCCACAGAAGAAGAACATCATGCCTATCTGTAATGGAGTTACTTCAAACTTCTCAATTCCAAACAATTGTAATGTTGCTTCTAGAATAGCTAAGGAGAAGGTTACAAAGAAAGCAAGTACATATAAGTACTTAAGCGGTCCTTGGAACGCAGTCCAACGAGATATCCGTTTGCCCTTCTCTTTCGAAGCCCGCTTCTCCGGCGGTAATGACTCGGGTAGCTTGAACCATGCTGCGACAAATACGATAAAGGATAAGGCAGCTGCCGCATAAAAAGGAGTATGAAGCTGAATTTCGCTTAGGAATCCACCAAAACCAGGACCGAATGTAAACCCAAGTCCGATGCTCATCCCAACAACAGCCATCCCTTTCGTTCTTTCATCCTCTGTCGTAATATCCGCTACATAAGCAACAATACAGGATACGACTGCTCCGGAGAACAAGCCTCCCAGAATACGCGAAATATACATAATGACGAGATTATCTCCGGATAAACCGAAAATCAAGAAACTTATTGCAAACCCTAGCACACCTGTCATAATAACGGGACGACGTCCAATACGCTCGGACAACCCTCCCCAGAATGGGCTGAGTAGGAACGACATCAACGAATAGATCGCCAACATTGCTCCTGTGTGCCAATTTGCCGATTCTTTACTCGCTTCCGTCACCAATTGGGGAAGGATCGGAATAATAATGCCGAAGCCGATAAAAATCGTAAAGAGCATGAGACCAACGATAGCTAATTTACTTTTCACGATAACTTTCTCTCCTCTAAATACAACAAAAATAGGCATTTCCGTTTCAACAATCTAATCTTGATGGTAGCATATTGAACGCTTTGTTCCAAATGAGATCTGTTGACGTTTATGTGACAAATATCATATCGAATAGACAGTGGTTGATTTCCCCCCTATTTTTGTTATACTCATGCTTGTTTGTACAATGAACTCAAAACTTATCAGATGCTCGTTAAAGAAAGGCAGGGAACTTCAAATGGATCATAATCGGACTCCTTTATTCGACGCGTTGCGTTCCCACGCGAAGCAAAATCCAGTGCAATTCCACATCCCAGGCCACAAAAAAGGCGCGGGGATGGATCCCGAATATCGTAACTTTATTGGACAAAACATTCTCGACATTGACTTGATCAATATCGCGCCGCTCGACGACTTGCATCAGCCTGTTGGTGTTATCCTTGAAGCGCAGAAGCTTGCCGCAGATGCTTTCGGTGCAGACTTCACCTACTTTTCCGTTCAAGGAACGAGTACAGTCATCATGACGATGATCTTGTCTGTATGTGGACATGGGGACAAAATTATCGTTCCTCGCAACGTTCATAAATCGATTCTATCTGCCATTATTTTTGCAGGAGCTCGTCCAGTCTTCCTCTCGCCTGTCCGTGATACGAATTTAGGTATTGATCATGGGGTTACGACTCGATCTGTACGCAGGGCATTAGAGCGCCATCCAGATGCTTCTGCAGTACTCATTATTAATCCTACCTATTATGGAGTGTGTACTCACCTCAAGGAAATCGTTGATCTTGTGCATGAGTACGATATTCCGGTGCTGGTCGATGAGGCGCATGGTTCTCTCATTCATTTCTCTGATGAGTTACCGTTATCCGCTATGCAAGCAGGCGCTGATATGGCAGCGACAAGCGTTCATAAGCTCGGTGGGTCAATGACTCAGAGCTCCATCCTTAACGTTCGTAAAGGTCTAGTGAATCCGTTTCGTGTGCAAACGATCCTGAGCCTACTCATGACAACGTCGACTTCCTATCCACTGCTGGCTTCATTAGATACAGCTCGACGTCAGCTAGCCATTCATGGCAAGGCTCTCGCTGAAAGAACTGTGACGCTGGCCAAAAAGGCTCGCGATGCGGTTAACCAAATTCCCGGGCTCTTTAGCTTTGGTGAGGAGCTACTAGGTGAGGAAGCAACTTACGATTACGATCCCACGAAGCTAACCATTCACGTCCGCCACTTGGCGATGACGGGATATGATGCGGAAAATTGGTTACGTGAGCATTACAAGTTAGAAGTTGAGCTTAGCGATATGTATAACATACTTTGTCTCATTACTCCGGGAGACGATGAAGAGTCTATCGGTATTCTTCTTCAAGCACTGAAGGGCATGTCTGAAGCTTATTATGAGCATGCCAAGGAAATTCCTGAGGTTATCGTCAAAATCCCAGAAATCCCTCATCTTGCTCTGACGCCAAGGGATGCCTTCTATGGGGAAACAGAGCTTGTGCCTTTTAAAGAATCTGCGGGTAGAATCATTGCAGAGTTTATTTACGTCTACCCACCGGGAATACCGATCATCCTCCCAGGTGAAATTATCTCACAAGAAAATATCGATTATATCGTCGATCATCTTGAGGTTGGACTTCCTGTCAAAGGACCAGAGGATCGATCTGTTACTAACGTTAAAGTCATCATGGAAGAAACAGCTATCTCTTAACCCTCTAGATAGAGCCTACAAAAGGGTCCTTTCTCAGCTTTCTGAGGAAGGACCCTTTTGACTGGAACCCGTTGCCAACAATTCTGGGAAATGCTATCATTGGCGTGGGGGTGGAACTGATGAGTCAAAGCGCTTACATTTCTCTTGTCCAAGGCTCTACATTATCTGAAATTGATCTTAATGGCGTTAAGGAACAACTGCACCATTATCAGGAGCAGATGTCGTTAACTGGACAACAGCTTGGTTATGATTACGCCGAAGTTGCCTTTCCTTACAGTATTGAGAACAAGCCCGAAGCCAAAGATCAATGGTTTTATTTGAAGGGGAAGGCTCCCCAATATCGTTATATCGTGGTCGGAACAGGTAAACGTGAGGAAGAGGGTGCAGCTGTACCTTTTATTCAGCTTGTATTACCGGATGACTCGACCCATGGAGACAAATCAAAAGCGAATGAGCTATGTAAATGGATTGGGAAGCAACTGCAAGCAGAAGTTAAAATGTTCAACGGTCGAACTATTTATTTCAATCCCCGTAAGTAATATTGTCGATAGAATGAGACTTTAATATTTAAGTGATAGGTACATATAAAAAAAGCAGTAGCCATCTCCATTAGGAATTGGCTACTGCTTTTTGTTACGAGATTCATTGTCATACATGATCGTAGCTATTACCCGTTCTCGTTCTCGAGGGCAGCAAGCTCTTCATATACTTTCATGACCGTTTCCCACTCTTGATCGTCCTCGATGTTAACGAGCACTTCGTCTTCGCCTTCTTCTTCGACACGGAAAATAACCCCATCATCCTCAGGATCATTCCGGTCCAATAAAACAGCGTACGCACGATCATTGGATTCAAATGTGTAAACGAGCACCATTTCGTGCTCCTTGCCGTCTTCGTCAGTTACAATGAATACGGCTTCTTCATCGTGGTCATGTTCGCAATTCTCGTCGTGGACATGATCGCTCATGGCGAACCTCCGTTCAATCGGTTGATTTTACCTACCCACGTATCGTATCACTTCCAGTCCAAAGGGTCAAACGAAAAACGCCTATATCCGTATGTAGGACTAGGCGTTTATCTATGATTATTTGGAAGCAATCGTTTTCTCAGAAACCACTTGAAAATCTGATTCACCGACAGGTTTCATCCAGAAGCGTAGCGTATACGTGCCTACAGAATCGAATTTGTATGAGATATCTTTGATCGTCGTCCAGAAGTCGGACTTCCCGTCTGGAAACTCACTGTCACCTGACTTGACAGAAATGATCTGCGTTTCATCTCCGTAAGGATCCGCGATCGTCAGCTTATACGCGTTAATATCCACTTTCAAGGAGTCAACCTGGATAAACGCCATAAACTTGGCCTTTTCGTTTTTCTTAACGTCCGCGAATATGGTCGTATCATAACTCGTAACCATATGTACGTTCGGCTTGAAAATCGAAATCTTCTTGTCGTCCTGCAACAAAATAGCCTGAAGCTTATCAGACACGATTTGGGACGAAATGTACGTCTTGTTATCAACAGTGATACTGCTGTCTGATTCCTTCTTATTGATCCATACCTTCAATTTCTGAGATACGGAATCTGCATACGCAACGCTGCCGAAAATTAATGATAAGGATAAAGTTAATAGAATAAGCTTACGGAATTTCATCATGAACATCCTCCGTCTATACCGACTCACTTTCTTGTCTGCATTTGGTTATACCGACAGTCGGGCGGAAAGTTGCGCATGAAGGTTAAAAATATATTAAGTTTTTCTAATCATGCTCCCCAGTGGGAATGTCGCATCATGGCGAAGCTTGCGCTTGCCTGGGAAATAGCACGCTCATCCCCACAATTTTCTTGCATTATTTTTTACGGGATGGCAATGTTAACACGCATGGGACACCATAACCTACAGCGCCAGTAGCGCTCATTCGTTCCAAATAGTCGAGACCTCTCTTGCAAGGAGTTTTACAAACGGCACAAGTATCGGATGTCACGATTTTCATTTGCGCCCTCTTGTTATCTGATGCAGGGGCCGACTTTTTCTTCTTATTTACCTTCGACATCGGAATCTTCCTTTCGCTAGTGCATAGGAGAAAACAACTCCCCCTCAGACTATGCGAAATCCGCCCAAAGCGTCACAGGTTACCCTCTGATTTTTTTCCACAATCTTCTTGAATTATGGTACATTGATTAGAGATTGTGACAATGAAACCGCAACTATGTAGGGGGTAGCGATTTTGAAAGTTCAAATGTTAGGTACAGGCAGCGCCTTTGCCAAAGCATTCAACAATAACAATGCTTTATTTACAATCGACGGCCTCAACCTGCTTGTGGATTGTGGAATAACCGCACCCAAGGCTCTTCACGAGCTTGGATATAATTTCAACGCCCTCCATGGGGTGTTACTAACGCACATTCATGCCGATCATATCGGAGGACTAGAAGAGCTTGCTTTTCAAATGAAATTTGTATTCGGCCGTAAGCCGATATTATATATCGCTGACACGCTAGTCGATACCTTATGGGAGCATTCCTTGAAGGGTGGGCTTCAACAAGAGCCCTCCGATACGTTGGAGGATTACTTCGACGTTCACCCTCTTAAAGAGGGCCTTACTTACGAGGTTATGCCCGGTCTGCGCGTTGAGTTAATCGCCACGCAACATATTCCGAACAAGAATAGTTATTCGTTACTGTTTAACGAATCCTTCTTCTATTCTGGGGATACTGTATTCGATGCCGCATTACTCGATTCCTTAGTGAATCGCCGGGGGGTTCGGATTATTTTTCATGACTGTCAATTACATGCACCTGGTGTTGTCCATGCCTGCTTAACCGAGCTTCTCACCTTACCTACGTCTATTCAGGAACTTACTTATCTCATGCACTATGGTGATGATCAGCCCGACTTTATCGGACGTACCGGTCAGATGAGATTTATCGAGCAGCAACGGGTGTACGAGTTGGACTTGTTAACAATGGACTTACAATCCGGTATGATAGAGTAATCTTCGCTCGAAAGGGAGTTATCCGTTTTGGTTGCTACTTTTATATTTAGCGGCATCATAGCCGTATTGCTCATTTGGGTAGTTCTCTGGGTCACCAAGAAAGCCTATTCTCGTAGATGGGAAGACGATGAATAAGTAGAGAATAAAGGGGTGGCTTTAAGTCCGAAGTGACTGGGGCCACCTCTTTCCAATTTCAAAATGTTAAAAATAAAAAAATGTGAAAAATGGGTTGACTTCACGTTATTCAGTTGTTATTATATTACTTGTCGCCGTTAAAAACATGATCTGATAGCTCAGCTGGGAGAGCACTATCTTGACAGGGTAGGGGTCACAGGTTCGATCCCTGTTCAGATCACCATACTTAAACGCTCAGAACCCTTACACAGTAAGGGTTCTTTCTTTTTTTCTTAACCACCTTAACATAAAGAAAATGGTGCCATTTGGTGCCGTGATACGAATTTGATACGAATAGCAAAAAAAAGAGCGAGGCGTTAGACGCACTCACTCGAATTATTGTATGATGAATCCCCTTCTAGCCACTTTCTGAATATTGCCTTACTAATGAACTTTTCACGACCGTCGACCGCAACATGAAATGGGGCTTTGTTCAAGAATTCGTAGTTTTTCGTTGGCTACGACCTAATATTTCTTCTATGTGTTTTGGTCGCAACGTCATCGGATATTTTCCCCAATTAATCTCATTCTCTACCTGAGCTTCCGCCACCATCATCCCCCTTCTCTTTCAAAATCCCAATCTTCAGCATCCCAGCCAATCTCTCGAACGCCCTCCACCTGCGCTTAGCATACGCTTCGTAACCTCTGCCTAACTCGTCCTCGTAGACGTTATAATCAAATACATAGTCATCATCCATGTATCTCAATTTAATGAGCTTGCATTCTATTTCAGGTAGCCTTTGAACACAGCGATCAACCTTATCTATAAACCTGCGCCTCATCTCAGGCTCATCCACATTACGAACAGCAATGTTAGCAGTCGAGTCACTAATACCTGAGCTACCTCCGGTTCTTGACTCATAACCGGCGGTGATCTTCGCCTCGATCTCCTCCTCTGCTATCTATCCTCGCCTGCCATTAGCAGAATTAACCAACTCGCCCCAATAATATAGTGGCTGCAAACAGGCTATTTGATTCCGCTTATATCATGATATGTCTTTGTTCAATGCCAGCCACTGCTCCGCCAACTCGAACTTGGTTGATTTCACCGCTCTCGCTCAGGCGCAAACTTGCCTTGATTTCAGAAGGACAATCCATCGAATACCCTTGTCTGAACATGACATGCTCCACTTCCTGCAAAGATCGTTGGCCATGTTGGTACAAATAGCTGAGCAAGGCACCGTTGGATGTTCCTGTCGCGCTTTCCTCGGGAATATCGTACAGCGGCGCAAAATTCCGGCATTCCGCAGCAGCATCGTCTGGAGTATCCATCGTGAACAGATGATATCCAACCACATCATATTTTTCGCTGATGGCGGTTATATCGTCAAAATTGGGCTGAACCTCATTCAAGAGCTTCCTGCTGCGGATCGGGATCAAAATGTCCCGCAGTCCCGTCGAAACAATTTGAATGGGTAACCCGGTTTCCAGATCTTTGGTATCCATTCCCAAGGATGGAGCTATTTCCTCACAGGATATCCTTTCAAAAAATTTTGGTAAAGCCTGTGACAAATAAACAAGACCCTCGGAGCTAATACCGACATCCAAAATCCCTGCCTTGGTTTCTATCGTATAGAAGGTCCCTTCTTTTGCCAAACCCAGCGAATGCATGAGTCCAAATGCAGCAATCGTGGCGTGTCCGCACAGATCAACTTCGCTGGCGGGGGTGAAATAACGGATTTTGTAATCCGCAAGCAAGGATTTTTCCATAAAGGCCGTCTCCGATAAGCCCAATTCCTTCGCTATGAGCTGCATTTCGGCAGCCTTCAGCGAAAGGCCATCCTCTAAGACAACACCTGCTGGATTTCCGCCACGCTCCCCTTTCGAAAACGCATTTAATGTATACACTTCCACATTCATGTTCCGCTCGTCCTCTCCTTATCTTCAAAAAAACGATGTGCGCAACAGCACGTCCCATTCGCTAACTTGAGATCCAGTTGGGAAATCTCTGAGTACAGTAAATTGTATCATTAATAATACAGATAAATCTAAGTAGTCAGCAATTGTAATATGTAGCTTCCAATTAGAAATTTCATAAGCGTTGTTAGATACATTACAATACCACATATTGGAACTATTCCGCCCGTTAGTTGAGAAAACGGCAGCCATGGATCTGGCTGCCGTTTCTTCGCGTTTTATCAGCTATCGTTCCTCGTTAGTTATGAAGAGTTCCATATTGTTTATTGTAATTAAGTTTATTTCTCCCAATCTTCGATTGTTACAGTTGAATATTCGTCCTCGCTTAGAACAAACCCAAACTTGAATTTATCTGAAACAACAACCAAATCATCGTGCATTTCAAACATCAATGTCAAAACGATTTTTTTGCAATCTAATAACGACATTCTTATTGCAATTGGATAATCCAAATAAAGCTGATTGCTATTTCTGAAGTAAAACCCAAATGTAGAGGGGAAGAACATAACTGTTTCTTTCTCGTTATCTTTAAAATAACCAAAAATAAAGTCAATCTTCGACTTGACTGTTTCTTCGTTGAAAGGGAATTTTAAAGACTTGATGTCATCACTTTTAATTTGCTCATATACTTTTTTATGCACTTCTTCAGATACTTGATAGTCGACATATTCATGATTCGAAATATCTATGTTGTGGTATTTCTTTAAATCATTTATAAGTTGCATCCTTGCTTCTTTTACTTTGTTTTTTTTCAGTAACTTCTCTAACTGAATTTTTCTGTAATCAGTCATAAAATCACCTTACCATTTGGCTAGCTGCCATTGGAAATTGTTTTTGAGCTATCGTTCCGGCTGGTTGCTATTCAGGAAGCACGTGTCAATTGCGACGAGCCGTTCGCTCTATGCCATCAGCGATTACTTTGTACAGTTGGTGAGGCAAGTCGTGTCCCATGCCGTCGACCAACATTAGCTCGGCGCCCGGGATGGCAGAAGCCGTGTCCTCGCCACACGCCGGGACAAACAGGAGATCGTCCACCCCATGAATGACAAGTGCTGGTACTTTTATGGTCGCCAGCCGCGGACGACGGTCACCGGAGACAGCGATCGCAGCAATTTGTCGTCCGACACTGCCTGGATCGTAGGCTCGCTGGACTTCCTCCAGAATGAGCGCCCGATAAGCGTCCTCCTCAAACGGATAGCCGGTGCCGGCGATGCGTTTGGCAAAAGAGATGCTGTTCGCCAAAAATCCTGCTTCATCCTCAAATGGGTTCGGCGCCGGCTTAGTCATCATCGCCATGACATCCGGGGAAGTTTGCGGAAGTGCCGGATTACCGGAACTGGACATAATGGAAGTGAGTGATAAAACCCGTTCAGGGTACTCACTGGCAGCAATCTGGGCAATCATTCCGCCCATCGACCTGCCAACGAAATGTGCCCGGTCAATTGAAAGGGCATCGAGCAGTCCGATAGCGTCGTTGGACATGTCATCGAGAGTGTAAGGGATGTCCGGTCGCTTTCCCGACATGAGAGCAGTCGCCAGTGCGTCAAAATCCAGCGTCCGATAATGGCTAAAATGCGTCGAGCAACCTACGTCACGATTGTCAAAGCGGATCACGCGAAAACCCCGCGCTGCTAGTATCCGACAAAACGGAACCGTCCATCGGATCATCTGGGTTCCAAGCCCGGCGATTAGGATGATAGCCTCGTCATTTTCGTTACCGAAACTGTTATAAACCAAATCAACGCCGTTAACTTTCAAGATGTTCATGATTATGTTCTCCTCCAATTAATTCGTTATTGTAAGTTCTGCCATAGGCAGAAGGCGTGAATCTTCGATCGCTGCAGTCCGATGCCCGATACCGGCCTGGTATTCTTGATGACTTGAAAAAGCAAGAAACGACTGCGCGCTGCTCTGGCGGATCAGCATGACAGGATCCCATCTTTCGTCTTCGAGTCCGATAAGAAACTCTCCGCCATCGCCAAGAAACATGACTTCACCTCCGCTTTCACGGAGAAATGGGAGGGTATACTCAATATAGCGGTTGAAAGCTTCGGCACCGCTGATTGGGAACCCCGGTGTTAGTTCAGGATTGGCTGTGTAATCGGCAACATCACGAAAACGCAGCGGTTCAACATGACGACGCTGCCTTCAATGCCTCGCTGCATGAACCTCATGCCAGCGCGTTGTGATGGTTCGATGTAACGAATAGATTCAAACTCCGTCATAGTGTGGCTCCTTTCGTAGTTTCTTTTTTTATTCCAAATACTTTACACCTACACATGCTTTCTTTCATAAGTTCCCTTCAGGGAATGCATTAGCAGCTAATCTTTTTATATGGTTTCTGATATCAGGTGCCCAGTCATCGATGTAGTGGTAAAAACGATCCAAATCACCAGCATACAGTGCCCGCAGAGCTTCTTCGTATTGTTGGAAGTTCCCGGCCATAGCTGTCATAAAGTGATATGTTGCTTCTTGTGACTCTCGTATCTTGCTTTGTTTCCCTCCAGTACGGCGAGCATCACCAACGAGTTTTCGTAATGTTACCGACGCCCCTCCAGGTTGACTCTTGAGCCATTCCCAATCTCGTGGCAATAATGTAACCTCACCGGATACAACCCCCAGCTTGGGTCGACCGACCCGCCGTGTAGGCTGGTGATTCATTTCCGTACAGGGCAAGTCACCAAACTGTTCTCCTAATCGTTTGAGCACGTCATCTGTATTCCCACGAAAATCAACATCTATTTGCTTCCCCATGGTATCGTCAAATATAAGCAGCCGAGTGAGGTCTCTGTCATCCAGAGCATCCTTCACTGTAGAAACAACGTGCTGTAACGAACCACTAGCGACGACTCCCACACCCAAAAATGCCGTGCAGTAAAAGCGCGTTTGATCATCTCTCATTCTGTACATCCTCCTCTGAATACTTCACTAATTTTACCCGGGTAAAAACAAAAGGTCAATATTACCCGGGTAAAATATATTCTGTCGTTCGTTATGGAGGGATTAAATGCAAAAGATGCGGCCTAAGAGAAACCTCGCTGTTGAGGGCTAGTGTTTGCTTAATGTTGTACATGCTGTGTTTTGTCGCAAAACTGCCAGTTAGTTGAGAAAACGACAGCCATTAACACCGGCTGCCGTCCCTTTGAGTTTATTGAACAAACGTTACCCGTTAGTTTAACGCTCTAGAGCAAATAATCTAATCTTGTTAAAACAATTTGAAGTAAGGATATTTTTATTTAGCTCTTGTAATGTTTTTATAAATTCCTTGGTATTTGAAATAAGTTCTTTTTCAAAATCTCCCCAGTGTATTGTCTCGTTGATAATTTCTTCTTTTATTGCATTAATAAATAGTTCTCTATCAGTTCGAATTAACGGACCCTCATGAATTTCAAGATTTAACTGACTAACGACAAGTTCATTTCCTTCTTGAATGAACTCAAGCCAAGTCCAAGGATTTTCAATATACTTTAATGCGGCGTAGTTGTTTTTTTGAAGTTGGTAATACACATCGATAAGAAAATCAAAGTGAGTCAATATTAGCTCAGAATAAATGCGCTTTGTCTCTAATCTCATTTCAGGTGAAGGATAAGATAGATATTCAATTCCATTTACGATTATGGTAAAACAACCGTAAATCTGATTATATTCCTTGTTAAAGGTCTGAAGGTCAATTGCGCGAAGCTCAAGGATATCATCTTCAAAGATTTCATATTTAATTTCAAACATCAGAAATCACTCCGAACTTAATGAGTTGCACATATATTACCATAGTATAGAGCGATAAAGTTGATTGTGTTTACATTGAGTTTGTTGCGTAAACTACCCGTTAGCGCAACGAGGCTGTCGATCTATGCCGGCAGCCTCGTTCTCGTTACTTATTGAGCTATAGTTCCTCGTTAGTTCAAAGAACAGTTCATCAACAAATTATCACTTCACTCTTTCGGAAATATTTTTACTTATTTCTTCAGGATTTTCAACACCAATGATCAACTTTGATATTTTGAACTTACCAACTTGAAAGCTATTCAAATCTAAATGAAGAGTTTCAAGCTCATTTTCAAAAAAGTGCAGTTGATAACCACCATTTGATCTAAATAACCCACTTCTCATTCCTCCTAATAAAGCACCATATAGTTTAAAAGCATTTGGTATCGGTCTACCTGTTGTTATTCCCTTGATTGAAGAGTATGGAATTTGCAACCCTTTATCTAATTTTAAAAAGGGTGAGTTTCCAAGGTCGATATTTACGTAGGTCTCCATTAGTTGAATTTTACGTTCCATATTTTGAATCCCCCATTTTCAAATAATCCATTTATTTCACAACCCATAATTACATATAATACGACAAAAACCTCTTTTCTTCATAAAAGTCTAAGCTCTGCCCTTTAGTTTAATGACCACTCTCTATAATGTTTTTCACAGCCTAAATCTAAAGTGGCTCTCACCGTTAACAACTTGGCTCTATTTCATTAACACGGTGGCTCTCAATCATTAACTCGATGGTTCTTTGGCATTAACATATTCAGCTGATAAAGCAATGTAAGAAATTCTGTATTAATCCTGCTATTAAAAGAGAGATATATTATCACATCAGAAATTTATCTAAAAAAGGGACAAAGGGAGCTTTGTCTTAGCCTGCTATTTCCACGCTATTCTGCCAGTTAGTTGAGAAAAGGCTGCCCTGCGGCAGCCTTAATGAATTGAACTATAGTTTCCCGTTAGTTTAATAATATTACACTATTTATAAAGCTCATCGATCGAAACACCATTTAACACGTGATTAACAACGATTGGAAGCCTCTTTACGAACTTGTTCCATTTCACGCCCTCAAAGATAAATAGTTCTTCGTGCTCGACGTCGAAGCTGCCTAAACATTTCTGATCAGGGATCCAAATGATAAATCCGGTACCGCCATAACCTTCGACTTCTTTTGTAAAGTCCAGAAAAACTCTACCTTGCCATTGTATCGGT
>NZ_JAMZCY010000010.1 GCF_024519285.1 Cohnella sp. WQ 127256
GATGAGATTTCCCAATTCGTAAGACCCCTTGAAGAACACGAGGTTGATAGGCTCGGGGTGGAAGCGCAGCAATGTGTGGAGCTGACGAGTACTAATAGGTCGAGGGCTTATCCTAAGCGAATTGACATTGTAAGACATATGACACACCACTTCTTCTATAAAGCTTTACTTCGCATCCAGTTTTCAAGGCGCAAGCCTTGTATAGTAAGTCTGGTCTGGTAATAATGGCGGAGGGGTTCCACGCGTACCCATCTCGAACACGACCGTTAAGCCCTCCAGCGCCAATGGTACTTGGACCGCAGGGTCCTGGGAGAGTAGGACGTTGCCAGGCCAGAATTATTAATCTCTATCGCTGTGTTTAGGTATTGGACCATGCTCTCATAGCTCAGTAGGTAGAGTGCATCCATGGTAAGGATGAGGTCACCGGTTCGATTCCGGTTGAGAGCTCCACTTCCATTACCATTCATGGCCCCTTGGTCAAGCGGTTAAGACACCTCCCTTTCACGGAGGTAACAGGGGTTCGAATCCCCTAGGGGTCACCATTATTCGGAGGCTTAGCTCAGCTGGGAGAGCATCTGCCTTACAAGCAGAGGGTCGGCGGTTCGATCCCGTCAGCCTCCACCATATCTATTTAAGATTGGCTTGCCGTTGGGGATTAGCCAAGCGGTAAGGCAACGGACTTTGACTCCGTCATCCAAGGTTCGAATCCTTGATCCCCAGCCATTTTGAGCCATTAGCTCAGCTGGTAGAGCACCTGACTTTTAATCAGGGTGTCGAAGGTTCGAGTCCTTCATGGCTCACCATTTTCAGAATGGTGAACTTGTAATCATGCGCGTATGGCGGAATTGGCAGACGCACCAGACTTAGGATCTGGCGTTTCACGACGTGGGGGTTCAAGTCCCTCTACGCGCACCATACTTACAAAAGGATGCGGAAATAGCTCAGTGGTAGAGCATCTCGTTGCCAACGAGAAGGTCGCGGGTTCGAGCCCCGTTTTCCGCTCCAACATTTGCGCCCTTAGCTCAGCTGGATAGAGCGTTTGACTACGAATCAAAAGGCCGGGAGTTCGAATCTCTCAGGGCGCGCCATTTTTTACAACAGAATACTTATCAATGTCGGGACGTAGCTCAGCTTGGTAGAGCACCTGGTTTGGGACCAGGGGGTCGCATGTTCAAATCGTGTCGTCCCGACCATCTATTTTCACTATGCGGGTGTAGTTCAATGGTAGAACTTCAGCCTTCCAAGCTGATAGCAGGGGTTCGATTCCCCTTACCCGCTCCAAAGTCGCTTTCAGGAGCCTTTACATCTAGGGCTTTTTTTTAAGAAATGATTACCTTCATAATGTCGGGACGTAGCTCAGCTTGGTAGAGCACCTGGTTTGGGACCAGGGGGTCGCATGTTCAAATCGTGTCGTCCCGACCACTATTGCAACGCACGCGGGTGTAGTTCAATGGTAGAACTTCAGCCTTCCAAGCTGATAGCAGGGGTTCGATTCCCCTTACCCGCTCCAACAACAAACGTCGAAGCTCCTTGTTAATCAGGGAGCTTTTTTTTGTTGTTTATCTAAAGAAGGAGCGCAACGTGGCTTCCAATATTAGTCTGGTTCAAATGATAACCCGCTACTATAATAGGCATAGGTAAATTAGCCCTAGGTCTATAAAACTAGATATTAGCTAAACAACGAAATGGCAAACTTGTCGAAAGACAAGGACGCAAAGCCTCGGGTCTAATGTTCTCTCCAAGAGAGAAACGATGACGGCCGGGTTACCGAACAGAAGCTTGAGATAACAGGTAGAGCCACCTTTTCGCAATTCGTGAAAAGGTGGCTTTTTTCATTACAACAAAGATTATTCGGGGACGTATTTGTTCAAACAAAACAATAGCAGCCTAGAAGGGACTTCGCCATCATGATTATTCAAACAATGAAAAGAGTATTAACGACGACCGCTATCGCAGCACTATTACTGACCACGATAAGCCACGCAGCTAGTGCTTACACAAAAGTCATAACAGAATCGGATGGAGAAACCTACATCTCCAGTGGATCGATATACTCACAAGACGGAACTTGGACGATGAATACCTCTTTCTCGATAGATACGCTTCATGATTTCATCTATGGGAATAACGAGTACGTTGCGATTGGCCAGCATGGAACATATGCCATATCTAAGGACGGTCGCCGCTGGCAGAGTCAATCGAGAATTGGGGATTACCATCTATCAACGATCGTATGGACGGGCAAGCAATACATGATGTGGGGATCTAGGGACGACTACGGCTACGGAGATTCTATGGTATTCATCTCAGCGGACGGCGTCACTTGGAAGAGGCAGGATACAAACTTAGATGAGGCACTTACGAAAGCTATTTTGGTAAATGAAAAGTTCTATGGAACGGATCACTATGGGAATGCTTATGTATCCACGGATGGAATACAATGGGCAGATTTACAAACTGGGCCAAAGGGGAAAGAGCAAGTTACTTCTATATCATCGGTAAATGGACTGCTTATCGCCCAAAATTACAACGGTCAATACATGGCGACGTCCAAGGACGGAACGAAGTGGATCGAGAAGACGAACAAGGGTGATGATTTTTATATTTTTGAAATCATATGGAACGGAAAGCAATACGTTGGCGCAGGGAACGGTGGGTTCTATACTTCGCCAGATGCACAAACCTGGAAGAAACTGCCCTTTATCAAAGGCGGCCAAGTCGGCAACATCGCATATGACGGCAAAATTTATGTGGCAATGGGATTGTTGAAGCAAGGCTCACAAACGAATAGAGTTATTTTCTCCTCTACAGATTTGAAAAACTGGAAGTCGACGCCTTTACCAGGCACCCAAATCATTTCAAGTATGATATCGACGAAAGATGGATTCGTGGGTGTTTCTTCTCATGATCCACACTTCCCCAAAGTAACTTATTACTACTATTCAAAGGACGGACAGTCATGGGAGGTTAACTTGCTTGGGTCATCCAGTGATTTTAATTCTTCTGCAACGAATGGTAAAAGAACAGTCCTCGTCGGTGATGATGGAGCAGTTGTATATACAGATGACGGTAAAACCTGGAGACCAAGTGCGATTCTAGACTCAACCTTGGCACCACACCTCAGTTCTGTAGTCTGGGATGGGAAGAAATTCGTGGCTGCCGGCTTAAAGGGTGTCTATGTATCAACGGATGGAGCCAAATGGAAGCTTATTCAAATGAAATGGCGAGAGCCTATTTTTAACTTATTGAAGTATTTGGTTTGGACCGGAGATCGATTTCTCGCAGCGGGACAATTCGGAGGCATCTTTACGTCCAAGGACGGATATACGTGGAAAGAACTCGGAAATCAAACTGATTTCAATATGGAAAGTCTGATGTGGGACGGCAAGAAATTCATCGCTTCACAAGGCCTTGGAGGTGTTAAGCCTAGCCGCATCGTATATAGCTCAGATGGATTGAAGTGGAAGGTTGCGAAGCTTCCAAGTGCTTCTGGACTCCCCTACATCATGAAAAACTCGAAAGGGTATGTTGCAGCGGGTACCGGAAACGATTACGTCTTGACCTCTAAGGACGGAATAACGTGGAAAAAGGAAGTCACAAATGTTCCTGATGCAAATAGCCTTATCAGCGATTTTATTTCTGTTATCGATGATAAGTTCGTAAGGTATGCCGCGTATGAACATCATGCTACCGTTCTTTACTCGGATGATGGTGTGAAATGGAAGGTTAAGCCACTCGTGCTCAGTGGTGAAGATGCAGTAGAGGATGATGATAAATATCCGATTGGCAGAATGGGTTCAGTTGTGAAAGCGTATGGGTCCTATATTTTCTCCGGAAGAGAGAGCAGAATCATTACAATTCCTGATCTTACAAATATTACGACCTTACAAAAGTAGCATAACGGCCGTGACGACTCGTTCGTGCGGCTGTTTTTTTTAACTGGTAAATAAGAATTATGACTAAATGATGAATTAAAAGAAGATTTTCGACGATCATTGTAGTATGATAAAAGGAAGGTTTTTTTGTAGAATGTAATGTTTGGAGTGAATGTGATGACGGAAGTGACTACAAGTCAACGTTCTCCGTCCAATCATCTGTTGCGCAGAGATGTGCGCTTTCTAGGTAACATTCTGGGTGAAGTGCTCGTGCATCAGGGTGGTCGGGAACTGCTAGAACATGTTGAGAAAATACGGGAAATGAGCAAGGCTCTACGAGCTGAGCATTTGCCAGAGTTGTACGAAGATTTTATTAATACAGTTAAAACTTTAGACCCTGAAAAGAGACATCAGGTTATTCGTGCATTCGCGATCTATTTCCAATTGGTCAACATTGCTGAACAGAACCATCGGATCCGCCGTAAGCGTGATTACGAACGTTCTACAGGAGAAGCGGTTCAACCCGGTTCAATTGAGAGCGTGGTACAAGATTTGAAGCAGAAGGATCTGTCCGTAGGCGAAGTTCGGGATATGCTTAATGATATCTCTCTAGAGCTTGTCATGACTGCGCATCCGACTGAAGCTACACGACGCGACGTACTCGACATTCATAAACGGATCGCGGATGAGGTTATGGAGCTGGATAATCCAACTCTAACTTACCGTGAACGTGAAAAGCTACGCGAGAAGCTGCTTAATGAGGTATTAACCTTATGGCAGACGGACGAATTGCGTGATCGGAAACCTACTGTACTCGATGAAGTGCGTAATGGGATGTACTTTTTCCACGAAACGTTGTTTGAAGTTCTTCCGGACGTATATGAGGAGCTTGAGCGTTGTCTCCAGAAGTATTATCCAGAGGAGTCATGGCATGTACCAACCTATCTTCGTTTTGGTTCATGGATCGGCGGAGACCGTGATGGTAACCCATCGGTAACGTCTGAAGTGACATGGAAGACGCTTAATATGCAACGTAACCTGGTTATCTATAAGTATGAGAACATTATTCGTGATCTCAGTCGTCAATTGAGCTTCAGCACTACGATTGTGAACGTGACTGATGAGCTTAAAGAGTCTATCCGTGAAGAGAACAGCAATGTTGAGCTTCGTACGGTGGAGCCTTGGACGAATGATAATGAACCTTATCGCGTTAAATTAAGATATATGCTACAGAAGCTTCAGAACATGAGGGAAGATGAATTCAAGGGGACGAAACAACGTTATCATACGGTTTCAGATCTCATTGCCGATATCGAACTCATTGATCGGAGTCTGCGTCATCACTTTGCGGATTACGTAGCGGATACTTATCTGAAGAAGTTTATTCGCCAAGTGGAGTTGTTCGGTTTCCATCTTGCGGCTCTAGACGTTCGTCAGCATAGTCAAGAGCACGAGAACACGATGACTGAGCTGCTTGCGAAAGCGGGAATTCAGACGAACTATAGTGGGCTTTCAGAGCCTGAGAAGATCAATGTTCTTAATGGATTGCTTGAATCAGACAATACCGTGTTGAACGGCGGGACGATTGAACTAAGCGATTCCAGTAAGGAATGCATGGATGTTTATCATACAATCTATAGAGCGCAGCAGGAGTTTGGAACAGGCTGCATCACGAGCTATTTGATCAGCATGTCTGAAGCTGCTAGTGACATTCTTGAAGTTATGGTATTTGCTAAGGAAGCTGGTTTGTTCCGTCGCAATTCAGATGGCACAATCACATGTACGCTGCAAGCAGCGCCGTTATTTGAGACGATCGATGACTTGCATGAAGCGCCTGCAATTATGGAAACATTATTTAACCTTCCTGTATATCGTCAATGTCTTGCTTCGATGGACGATCTACACGAAATTATGCTTGGTTACTCCGATAGCAACAAAGACGGCGGAATGGTGACAGCGAACTGGGAGCTGAGAGTAGCTCTTAATGACCTGACACAGACTGCGAAAGCTCATAATGTTCGATTGAAATTTTTCCATGGTCGCGGTGGTGCACTAGGACGTGGAGGAATGCCGCTTAACCGCAGTATTCTTGCACAGCCTCCACATACGATTGGCGGAGGAATTAAGATAACGGAGCAAGGCGAAGTGTTGTCTTCCCGTTATTCGATGAAGGGGATTGCCTACCGGAGTCTGGAGCAAGCGACTGGCGCGTTAATCGTTGGAGCTTACCTCGCTCGCAATCCTTCACAGGAGAGCTCAGTTGAGAAGCAGTGGGAAGAGATCATGCGTGGAATTTCCGTTGATGCTCAGACCAAATATCAGGATCTGATTTTCCGTGATCCGGACTTTATGACCTTCTTTAAGCAATCGACACCTCTTCCGGAAGTTGGAGAGTTGAATATCGGCTCACGTCCTTCCAAACGGAAGGGAAGCGATCGTTTCGAAGACTTGCGTGCTATTCCTTGGGTATTCGCTTGGACGCAAAGCCGCTACCTGCTACCAGCATGGTATGCAGCGGGAACGGCATTCCAAGTATATGTGAACGGAAATGCAGAGCGTCTTGAAACTCTACGTACAATGTACAAAGAGTATTCGTTCTTCAAGTCTCTTATCGACAATCTTCAGATGGCGCTTGCTAAAGCGGATCTGATCATCGCGGATCAATACGCGGGTATGATTGAAGATAGCACGATCAAGGAAAGAATCTTCTCGCAAATCGAAGAAGAATATGCGAAGACTAAAGAAATGATTCTGACGATTACCGGACAAGAGGAAATCCTTGATAATGTCCCAGTTATCCAAGAGTCGATCAGACTTCGTAATCCTTACGTCGATCCGTTAAGCTACATGCAGGTTCAATTATTGACTGAATTGCGTGCATTACGTGAACAGAACGAAGATGATGCGATTCTTCTTCGTGAAGTGCTGTTAACGATTAACGGCATTGCAGCCGGTCTACGAAATACAGGCTGATATAACGGAATGAATAGGGCCCGGGCTGCAAGCCGGGCCCTTTTGTCACAATTAGGGAGTCGGACAAGAAGATTTTTTGTCAGGATTGGAACCTTCTTTAGGTATTTTCTTGCTTTTTCAGTTTGACTGGATTACGATTCTGCTAGGTAGCTATTCGTTGTTATGGACGAGCCTCTCACTTAATGGCAGGGAGCGGGCATTATTCAAATTATCGTGGGTAGTATGGGAGTATGGCGGCACAGCGAAAGTCTCAGTAAACCTGCCATAGCTGGGAAGGAAGGTGAGGAGTAACTTTGAAGCCAGTTGAAACGCGGCTGGCGCGATTAGCCCTGAAAGGGGATCAGCGTGCTTTCGCGGAGATTGTGGATATGTATAAGGATAAGCTGTACCACCTCGCTTACCGGATGACGGGAAACCGTCAGGAGGCGGAGGATGTTGTGCAGGAAACCTTCCTTAGAGTATATAAGAATCTGGATCGTTACGATGAGAACCAGAAGTTTTCCACATGGATATACAGAATCGCTACAAACTTATGTATTGATCGACTTAGAAAAAGGAAAGCCGTATATTCACTCGATGCGGAATCGTCTGAGCATGAGGGCTTAGACGGATATGCGATGCTTCCAAGCGACGATCGAACACCAGAGAGTGAACTGCTACTTTCGGAGACGCAGAAGCTTATTCGCGGGGCAATAGCGACATTACCCGTGAAATACAAATCCGTGATGATTTTACGATACCTCCAAGACATGTCATTGCAGGAAATATCGGACGTGTTAGGCATGCCAGTAACGACCGTGAAAACTCGGGTGCATCGTGGGCGAGAGTTTATGAGGAAGAAACTGGAGAACAAACAGTGAGCGGATTCATTCAAATAAATGAAACCCCATTGTTATGCCACACGTACACTATAGAAGCATCGGTTGTGGAATTTGTTATCCACTTAAGAAAGGGATGGCTGATATGAAGTGCAACGTCGCCGTCGTGTTCATGCATGACTATCTGGATGGGGACTTGGCACGCGAGGAAACGATGCAGCTGCAGAAGCATCTGGGTGAATGTTCGTCGTGCAGTAACCGTTATGAATCATTAGAGCGCACAGAGGCGCTCGTAAAGGCTTTCCCTATAGAGAAGGCACCTGCTGATCTGGGTGACCGAATTATGAAGTCGCTTCCTAGCTCAAGACGTCCTAAGGCATGGACCTCCTGGGTTCGTCGGCATCCCGCTGTATCCGCAGCCGCGTTATTCTTGGTTGTGATGCTATCCAGCTTCGTGTCGATGTGGAATCAGAGTCAGGAGCTATCCGTATCTGGTCCAGATTTGGAGCATGTTATCATTGAGGGCAAGAAGGTCATCGTACCTGAAGGGCAGAAGTTTTCCGGAGACTTAGTTGTTGTTAATGGTGAGGTTGAGGTTCTAGGTGATTTAGATGGAAATCTTACAGTTATCGATGGCAGTGTGACTCCTCTGGCATCAACGGCACACATTGCAGGAGAGATCAAGACAATCGATAGGGCTGTAGACTGGTTCTGGTATAAAGTAAGCTCCTTTTTTGGGACATTGGCTTATGGTTCCTGATAAGATTCGACAGGAATTGATACCGTAGAACAGCACTCCGGATTGAGCAATAAGACCTCTCTGGGATAATGAGAGGTTTTTTTTGTGTAAATGACAGGAATTCATGGTAAGAGTAGAGAAAGATAATAAGATAGATACTAACAGTAACTCCGACAAATTTTGTCGAAAACTATTCCAGCGTCGGGACGGGGGGTCGCGTCTTGGACTATTTTGCCGGGCTGACACTTAAAAATTCGATTAAAGATATCGCTGATGTGGTGATCGTAAGCTACATCATCTACTTACTTATCAAAATGGTGCGTGGGACTCGGGCGGTTCAATTGCTTCGGGGAATCTTCTTGCTCGTGATTACTTGGGCATTGAGTACGTGGCTTAATTTGTATACGCTGAAATGGCTGATGAACCAGATGTTCACCTTCGGTGTTGTTACGGTTCTGATTATTTTCCAACCGGAGCTTAGAAGGGCTCTTGAGCAGCTTGGTCGAGGTAAGATTTTTACTCGATCATCACCAGAGGAGCAGGATACTAGTCATCAGATCAATGAAGTTATTAAGTCGGTTAATTATTTAGCGCTTAGAAAAATTGGAGCGTTAATTGTGTTTGAGCGGAATACGGGCTTGAATGACTATATTGAGTCGGGCATTAAGATGAATTCGAAGCTAAGCTCTGAGCTTCTAAGTAATGTATTTGTTCCTAATACACCTCTGCATGATGGTGCCGTTATTATTCGTGGCAATCAGATCATGGCAGCGGGCTGTTATTTACCACTATCGGAGAACCCGTTTATAAGCAAGGAATTAGGAACTCGTCATCGTGCTGCTATCGGTGTTACTGAGGTGTGCGATGCGATATCTGTCACAGTCTCGGAAGAAACCGGACAAGTATCGCTAGCCATCAACGGTCAAATTGTGCGCGATATTAAGGAAGAGTCATTGATATCTAAGCTATTCGAGGAATTGCGTCCCCAATTCAAGGTTAAGACAACGGATTGGGCTTTCTGGAAACGGAAAGAAGGTGGCAAACGTGGATAAGTGGCTAAATCACCCGATCGCATCGAAGCTGATTGCACTTGGACTTGCGATATTAATGTGGGCAGTCGTTCATTTCGAACCGAATGATACGACGCCTAATAATGTGTCATCTCTGTACGATACGAAAGTAATTAACGATGTCAGTGTACAGCCGTATGGTTTGGATGAGAAAAAATACGTGCTGATCGGCTTAGAGCCACAGAAGGTTAACCTTACGGTTCGTGGATCCAAAAGCGCTCTAAAAACCGCGCAAACAAAAAACTATCGTGTGAAAGTTGATTTGAGAACGGTGGGCGAGGGAGAGCATACACTGCAGTTAGAAGAGGATCTGCCCGCAGGAATATCAGCAACGTTGTCGCCAACTTCTGTGACAGTCCGAATTGAGTCTCTCCAGACGAAGGAAATGGAAGTCGAGATAAAGACGAAAGGCTATCCTGCCAAAGGCTATAAGCTAGGCACGCCTATCCTAACACCAAGTAACCGAGTGCACGTTACGTTACCTGAAAATTTATTGGCGGTAGTTGAAAGCGTTGGAGCTACGATTGCGATTGATGGGGAGAAGGAATCCATTAAGAACAAGAGCGTAAAGCTAGCTGCTTATGACAAGGAAGGTAAAGTGGTCGAGGGAGCTGTTATTGATCCAGCAGTGCTCGAGGTTGAAATCCCGATTACAAATCCGTTTAAGATCGTTCCATTACAAATTAAATTAGTCGGTCATATGCCATCAGGACTAAGTATTGCTTCCTTCAAGTCTGATGTAGAGCAGGTAACCGTCTATGGACCACAGGATGCGCTGGACAAGATTGAATTTATTGATGTTAATGTTCAATTGGACGAGATCAAGAATTCAGGAAAGGTGACTGTTCCGCTGAAGATTGTGGCCCCTATTATCGAGATCTCTCCAGCAGAGATTAACATTAACATTGAGGTCCTTCTCTCCACCACGAGGACTCTTGAGGGATTGCCTATAACTTTAAGTGGGTTAACCGAGGGGCTGAAGGTAACGATAACGGATCCTTCGTCGGGTAAAGCGGATATTGTCATTCAAGGGGCTCCAGCCATATTGGATCGCCTGAGACCTGGTGATGTAGATGTTATCGCAGATCTTAGTGGTAGAGGTCCCGGCATTTACACAATACCGCTTGTCGTTAGTTTAGAACGATACATGGAGCAAGCGGGTGGCACGAAAACGATAACGGTAGAAATCTTGGATGAGGCCGCAACTGAGACGACGACTGACCCTGACAACCCTAATGGAGACATTATCGTTGAGGAAGGCGAAGTCCAGCCAACTGTGCCACAATAAGATGAGAACGAAGGAGCAGGATAGTTTATTATGGGGAAATATTTCGGAACAGATGGTGTTCGCGGTGTAGCTAATCAGGAGCTAACACCAGAATTGGCATATAAGATTGGTCGCTGTGGTGGAGTCGTATTAGCTGGAAAAGCTAAACGTCCTAAAGTATTCATTGGTTGTGATACACGGATATCGGGTGCTATGCTCGAAAGTGCTCTAACGGCTGGATTATTATCAATTGGAGCAGATGTCGTTAAAATAGGCGTCGTAAGTACGCCTGCTGTTGCTTACTTAACCCGTGTATTAGGGGCGGATGCGGGAGTTATGATATCGGCATCGCATAACCCTGTTGCTGATAATGGCATTAAGTTTTTCGGTGGGGACGGCTTTAAGCTTTTAGATGAGACTGAGCTGGAGATCGAACGCTTGATGGATGCTGAGGAAGATACATTGCCTCGCCCAACGGGAAGCGGGATCGGTTCGGTCACAACGGATCTTGAGGTTAAGTCCATATATCTAAATTATTTGAAGACGACAGTAAGCCATTCTTTTGCTGGTATTAAGCTTGTGTTGGATTGCGCACATGGTTCTGCCTTTGAGCTTGCTCCACAAATTTTCCGTGAGCTTGGAGCAGAAGTCATTGCGTATGGAGCTGAACCAGATGGACTGAACATTAATGAAGGTGTTGGTTCAACTCATCCTGGGATGCTTGCTGCTAAAGTGAAGGAGCATGGTGCGGATCTTGGGCTCGCCTTCGATGGAGACGCGGATCGCTTGATCGCGATCGATGAGCATGGTGATGAAGTGGATGGGGACTACATTCTATGCATTTGCGGAGATGCTCTACGCAGGTCGGGGCGCTTGGCGCACGATACAGTCGTTACGACCGTCATGGCGAACATTGGGTTCTTCAAAGCGGCGGAGACGTTAGGACTTCGTACAGCGAAGACTGCAGTAGGCGATCGCTATGTCATGGAAGAGATGGTTAACGGGGGCTATAACCTCGGCGGAGAACAGTCTGGTCATGTTATCTTCCTAGATCACAGTACAACGGGAGACGGCATCCTGACGGGCTTACAGCTGGTGGATACAGTTGTTGGCTCCGGGCGTAAGCTTGGCGAGTTGAAGAAAATGATGCGCAAATATCCACAGGTGCTCGTAAACGTACGCGTAGCGGACAAATCCCGCTATCCGGGGAATACAGCAATAGCCGAGGCTGTCGCTGCTGCGGAAGCAGCTCTAGGCGATAACGGACGCGTGCTGGTGCGTCCTTCTGGGACTGAAGCTTTGATCCGCGTTATGGCTGAAGGGCCGGAGCGGGAAGAAATCGAGCAACACGTTGCAGCTATCGTGGCCGTTGTTAAGGCAGAATTGGTTTAATAGCAACGGATCGAGCTACGCTGATATCGTTCGTATAGAAGTAAATGCTTATATAACAACAAGCGCCCAGGTTTTGCGACTGGGCGCTTGTTGTTATATTGGTGAGGTACTTCGTTATCATTCACACTCGGGTAGACTTGTATCTGAGAAGGTTACGAACAGGAGTGACGTTGCCCGCTACCCTTTAGAAGGATAACGTTATGGCACGGTGCTATTTCAGCACGAGTGACACATTTCGGCACAATAGAGTGATGCCATAACGTTATCATCTCAATATGCTCCCGAAATGATCTCCATTCTAGGAAATAACGTTATAGCACGGCGCTATTTCGGCACGAGTGACACATTTTGGCACAATAGAGTGATGCCATAGCGTTAAAATTTGATCTAATGCGATTGCCCTGAAGCGCCAGCCATTCGTAACTGAATACATGAACTCCGCGCTTAGTCGTAAATGCTGTCCACAAATAGAAAATTACGGTGTAAAGGTTGCAACTCATTTTCAAAACGAATAAGATAAGGGATGACTCTAGAATGGAAGGGCAGGGTAGAAGTTTTTAAGCATATTAGCGCCAGAACTTGTTGATGCTTAGAGTAATGTCGAAGGGCAAGGATCAGGAACGGGAAAGCTGATTCGAGCGCAAAGCTTCTACATTAGGTCTATGTAACCGACAAGTTGACGAGGTGGGGGTGTTCGAAATATTCGGCGGGGACCTCCCGGCTTATCATCGGAGCCGACAATCGGAACACAAAACGCTTAGGGCAACCAGGCGTACAAAAATCCGATACGATGATTCAAAGAAACAACGTAGGATGTCCAGCGACCTGAACCGGTCGCTTGAGGGGCATAACGTGGGATGTTAGGGGAGAGCGGAAACCCCTTATTTGATAACGGCTTGTGCCGCTCATTCGGCTTGGTTGCGGGATCTCGGATCAAATTTGAGAAACCAAAACGGAGGCTTATATAAATATGTGCGGAATAGTTGGATATATAGGAAATAGAGACTCACAACCGATCTTGCTAGAAGGTCTTAAGAAGTTGGAGTATCGGGGCTATGACTCGGCGGGTATTGCAGTGTTTACAGAGCAAGGCCTGGAAGTCACGAAGACGGTAGGTCGCTTGGTAAACCTGGAGAACAAATTGGGCGGAGAGCCACTACGCGGAACAGTCGGAATCGGGCATACTCGCTGGGCGACGCATGGTAAACCTTCGGATGTAAACTCTCATCCTCATACGGACAATTCGTTGAAATTTTCCGTCGTGCATAATGGGATTATCGAGAATTATTTAGAGCTTAAAGAAGAGCTTGTGCGTGCGGGTCATCGTTTTCTGTCGGAGACGGATACGGAAATTATCTCCCATCTGATCTCAGTGGAGTACGAGGGTGACATCGTTAAGGCTGTACAGCGTGCCGTCAAAAAAATGCGTGGAGCATTCGCACTTGGTGTGCTGACAGAGCATGAGCCGGATCGTTTGGTTGCGGTGCGTTACGCTAGTCCTCTTATTATCGGTATTGGAGATGGAGAGAAATATATCGCATCTGATATTCCAGCGATTCTGGAGCATACGCGGGATATTTACATTCTCAATGACGGGGAGATGGCTGTTCTGACACGTGATGGTATCGAGCTACTCACGATGGAAGGCAATCCGATTTCCAAAGATATTTTCCATGTGGATTGGGATTTGATGACGGCTGAGAAGGCTGGTTTCGATCACTTTATGCTTAAGGAAATCCATGAGCAGCCTAAGGCTTATCGGGATACAATGCTTGGGCGCATTAGCGAAGATGGTCGTTCCGTGGTGCTACCGGAGCTTAAGATTACAGCTGAGAAGCTTAAAGGCATTAATCGTGTTCATATTGTAGCTTGCGGTACCGCTCTGCATGCGGGACTTGTTGGGAAAAATGTAATTGAGCAATTGGTGCGCATTCCAGTAGAGACGGATGTTGCATCGGAGTATCGCTATCGTTCGCCGATCATTACGCCGGATACGTTGGTTATTGTTGTCAGCCAATCTGGGGAAACAGCGGATACGTTAGCTGCTCTTCGTGAGGCTCAACGTTGCGGTGCTCACGTACTAGCGATTACGAACGTAGTTGGTAGCTCCGTAGCCCGTGAAGCGGATGACGTTATCATCACGCTTGCTGGACCAGAAATCGCGGTAGCTTCCACCAAAGCTTACTCGTCTCAGCTGATTGCTTTCTCCCTATTTGGATTGTACTGGGCACAGGTAGTTGGAACGCAGGATGAGGCGGCAGTTGCTCACGTTCTTGCAGCAATGGAGGCATTGCCAGAGCAAGTGGAGAAGATTCTGGGTCAATCGGAAGTGATTAAGAAGGTTGCGGAATCGATCACTCATCATAGCAGTCTGTTCTTCATTGGTCGGGGTATCGACTATGCGGTGGCAATGGAAGGCTCGCTGAAGCTGAAGGAAATCTCGTATATTCACTCCGAAGCTTATGCTGCGGGAGAGCTCAAGCACGGTACGTTGGCGTTGATCGAAGAAGGAACGCCAGTTATCGCGCTCCTCACGCAAGAGGACCTCTACGAGAAAATGCTTAGCAACATTAAAGAAACGAAAGCTCGCGGAGCTGACGTCCTTGGCATAATCAATGAAGGTCACGAGCAAGAGGTTGCTAAATCGGTCGATCGCCAGTTTGCGATCCCTCGTACTTTGCCTTTGCTGACTCCAGCATTGTCGGTGGTGCCATTGCAGTTGTTGTCCTACTATGCTTCGCTGGCTCTTGGTCATGATGTTGATAAGCCGAGGAATTTGGCTAAGAGTGTTACGGTGGAGTAGGGTGTTACGCACTTTAAAAATGATTGTTCTTAAACAATAAAGTCGTTGAGTTTACAATAAAGTTGATTAACAACTCCCTGGTGCAATGCGCTAGGGAGTTGTTTTGTAACCTGCGTTACAGAAAATTAATAAAAAATGCAGTTACACTATGTTGGAGACGTAATTTCCGTGAGGCTGTTTTTGAATGGTAGGATAACCAAAGATAAAATTTAGTGAAGGACGGTTTAAAGTGATGAAAAAAACTTATTTGTACTACTTGTTTTTGTATTAATTGTATTCAGCGTAGCTGCATTACCTGCAGCTGCGAATCAGTAAGTAAACAAGGGAAGGTAACAAATACACCAATCTACGTTGATGGCAAGAAAACAGAAGCGGAAATTCTATCGATTTCGATTATTAATTGGTTCTGTCAAATCTTTTGTGTAAACTCTCTTAGTGCTCCCCCCCCACCCAAGGGGGATTTTATCGTAAATGCTGTCCGATACGATCCGGGAAGAACATGGAAAGCTGCAGCAGCATTTGACCCCAATTCTGTACTCGGCCCGTCCATTTTCGTTTTACATACATCGTGGCCAGGTATAACAATTTAAGCAGTGATTCGTCCGTTGGAAAGATGCTTTTACCATTCGTTACTTTACGTAGTTGACGGTGGTTACTTTCAATAATGTTAGTAGTGTAGATAATTTTTCGAATCTCTGCGGGGTACTTGAAGAAGGTCGCTAGCTCGTCCCAGTTATTACGCCAGGAACGGATAATGAGCGGGTATTTGCTTCCCCAGATTTACTCAAAACGATCTAGCTCAACAAGAGCTATCTCCTCATTAACGGGTTTGTAGATGGGTTTCAGATCAGTTGTGGCCTTCTTCAAATCCTTATAAGAGACGAACCGAGTCGAGTGGACAGCTTGTAGCGGCCGATTCTGCAACTCCTTAATAAGGGGGATGATCTTGTTCGTGACGTTGGAGATGAAGGTTGGAGAGACCTCAACACCATATTGATTTTGTAAGTGATCTTGGATCTCACGGGTGCGGACACCTCTGGCATAGAGGGCAATAATTTGGTCTTCAATACCGGTTACATTGGTTTGGTGCTACTTCACGACAAGCGGCTCAAAGTCACCTTCACGGTCACGAGGAACCACGATCTCTTGCTCCCCGTACTCACTGGTGATGCTTTTATTGCTCTTGCCATTCCGGCTATGGTCATTTGTTTGTTCTGCATTTCATGTTTCTGTAGCCCAAATGTGCATCCATCTCTACCTCTAGCATCTCTTGTATCGTCTCGGCAAAAAGATTCTTTAATGCATTTTGAGCGTCCTGGGCAGATACCAACTTGTTATCTTTAATAAACGCTCGGTGTTGCTGCTTGTCCATAATCCCATGTGTTCTTCCCAACCTCTCTTATACTTCCATTTTAATGGGTTTAGGAGTTTACACATTCTATTTTACAGACTCTGCAGGACCAATATTCATAGATCAGTGATAATTTGGACGAGGTTCTTTTTGCCTATCCAAGTATTAGCACCATGTGCTAAAATAATACTATGCGAATTTTGCACGCGCATTAAAATGGGGAGATGAGTGTTCATGAAAACTCGGGATATTGATATACGTGTATGTCTTCATTCAATCCTTCGAAGAGAGCATGTTAACGAACCCGATACATTAATTCTTGATGAGCTTGGTTTGTGCCAGGGAGATGCAAGAATTGATGTTGCAGTAGTGAATGGAGCAATTAATGGCTTTGAAATTAAAAGTGAAAGTGATACTTTAGAGCGTTTGCCAAGGCAAAGCCAAATATATAATAAAATATTTGATACGGTAACTATCCTAACTGCGAATCGCTATATTGATGGGATTATTGAAATGACCCCGGAGTGGTGGGGTATAACTCGAGCGGAAATGGATGAAGATGGAGTCGTAAATTTTATTTCAGTACGTGAGCCAAAGCAAAATAATGAGATTGATTGTTTTGCTCTATCTCAATTGCTGTGGAAAGATGAGGCTTTAAGGATATTAAAGGAAAGAGGCTTGCAGAAAGGACTATTGAGCAAGCCTCGAAATGTGCTATGGGATGCTTTGGCAAATAATTTGCCTTTAAACGAACTGCAAGATGAGGTCCGCAAAACTCTTAAGGCAAGGTCACGTTGGAGAGATCATTAACGACATATGTCCAATGATGATTTGTTCCTGCACGCCTCCAAGTTTGGGGGCTCCCCGAAGTACCAACTTGATTGGCCGCTTCGTAAATATAATGATCCCCAGCAGAAAATTGCGGTCCTGAATATTCTGGGTGAGCTACTACTTGAGCGGCAAGTTGATAGTATTGAGCATATCCATTTTTCCTTAGATCGCGCCCTCTGAACATTATGAACTTATTTTCCCCAGTGTACCGGATATTTGCGCTCATTCTGATTAATCTTGGATCAGCTTCAAATGGCTCAGGATGTGCAACTCCATAGTCACCAAAAATTGGTCTTCTTGTTAAGAGATTTGTTTGTACAAGTCTCTTCCAAATTAACCATTCGGTTCTCTCTATTACTCCTACATTATCAGCGCCAATTTCGGACAAGTCTTTCGGGATTGCTGTGCCACAGAGAATGATGTTTCGCCATCCTTGCAGATAAGGCATGCTATTAATCAGTCCCGTGAGTAATAATGTAGTTCTCGTTCTAGAGTCAGGGTCAACATGTCTATAATCAATTACTAGGTCGACTTCTGTGGGACCAATATGCAAAGAATTCAACAGCCCATCAATTCGTGTGTGCAGGTTGTCGAAATCTTCTTCAACTAAACGTATACAGATACCTAAGCCATCTTGTTGATGTGCGGTAGAAACTTCTCGATTATATGTTGCATCGCGATCACATGCTGTAACTGGGATGGCTTTAACAAAATGAAGTCGTAAATCATCCATAACGTAGCCTAATGGATGTTGTCCGGATGCCATTCGATCATTAGGTTCAATATAAAGTAAGTCTACAAACACAGAACCATCTATTCCCCATGACCGTGAAACTATTTCTCCGAATCCATCGAGGTGCTCGTCAATTGTCTTTTTATACGTCCCATTGTCAAAATCCCAATCGATCGGTGCAACTTCAATGAGCGGGGTTAGTCCTTGTTTTATAGTAATTGTTAGAGACTCTATGGCTTTCTGTTCGCCCTGCTTCCACTTTAATACTGGTACATAACGTCTTTCATCAAACATTAGGATTCTCCCTTGCGAAATCTTCATCGGCTGAAGGAATGGCTTAGGACTTCTTGTCTATCTCATTTTACTACAACAGTCACAATATGGCGATATGTGGAACTAAATGTTAATTTATGTAAAGTGTTCTTGAGGATTACGCTAATGAGGAACGTCACTGTTAGGTTAGGGGATATTCAAGGTAAATAACATAAAGATATGAGAGCATTAGCCATTTCCCGGTTAATGCTCTTTTTATTTCTATAAACAATGATAGCTATATTTGTTCGGATCAACTGGAAATTTTGGTAGGATATTGATAGTATTTGTCGAATTAAGTAGCTAACACCTTAGTGAGAAGGAGTTATTCTACATGCAAACAATCTCCGACTTATTACAAATTGGCTACGAGTGTGAGTACTTAGATTTTAAAGAAAAACAATATTCAAAAGACAAGCATATGGACTTAGTTGCTGATATTATGGCGATGGCAAATTCACGTCATGAGGGAGATAAATATATTATCATCGGAATTAAGGATCGACCTGAGGGAAGAACAATCAAAGGGATTAATCCAGAGGATTTTGTTGATTCATCAAACTACACCCAGGTGATTCTGAGTAACATTGAACCTGATATTCAATTTGATTATTTTAAGTATGAATACAATGAAGCTTTACTAGGGGTTTTTAAGATATATGGTACGGACAATAAACCCTATATGCTTAAAAGAAAATACAATGGATTGAGTGAGGGCCTTTGTTTAATTAGAAAGGGAAGTACAAATTCTGCAGCAAAACGTAGTGATTTTGATTATATGTACCGGAATAAAGGTGGGTTTGAAGTCAGATTCATAGAAGAAACATTGTATGCAATACACGACGCCGATGAGTGTGCATCTATTGAAGTATTGTTGTCTAATACAACAGAGTTCCCAATTACAATTATTACAGGCATTTTAAATATTATTAATGATCAGGGTAAAAAGTTATCACAACATCGGGTATATGGTTTAGATCAAATAATCGGTGCTGATTTTAAGTTGAGCCTACAACCTAAGTCGGAAATAGTAGGCCAATTATTAGTAGGATTTGGTTCATCTGACCCTTTGCGATTAAATATTGATGAATATGGTGTCAGTAGTCATGACTTTAGCTTTGAACTCATATTAGTTGATGCGCGTCGAAATGAATACTTAATTTTACTGAATGAAGGTAGTGTATTTGTAGATGGGGATTTTCTATGGAAAGTGAAACAATTTAATCTATTTTGCAATACGAAGGAATTAAATATGATTAAAATATCAGATATACAGCTGAGGTGAGACAATGTTGGATGAGGAACTTCACATTTTTAGAAAGAATACAGAAGCAATACCCACAAATAGAGGGTTTCTATTTCAATACTTAATAACGTTGAACAACTGGTTAGAAAACTACGTTCAAGTAAATGGGAAATCTATTTTTTGCGAAGTAGAAGATGATTTGAAAGAGTCGGATAGCAATAGTAATGTGACATATTCACAAATAAAATGTTATGGAAGTACATTTTCTCTAAGTGATATCGAAATAAAAAAAACAATTTTTAATTTTTTTAATTTATTCCTTCAATATCGGAATGGAAAAACAGTTAGGTTTCAATTTATTTCTAATTCAAAACCTAATGATAAAGGTGATTTATTTCACTCATGGGTTCTAAATCAAAGAGAGCTAAAGGGACAAATATATAAAGATTGTTGTAATTATGTAAGGAACGTTTTAAAAGTTCAATACCAAACATTATTACAAATAAAGATTGATGTTTATAAAAAGGGGCATGAAGTAACAAATAAACTACAAACAGAAATAAATAAGCTTGAATTCATTTTAAGTATTCTAGATAATACTGATTTAATTGAGGAATTTGTTCATACTATTAATTGGGATTTTAAGAATGTTGATGTAAATAATATCATTGAATTATTAACTAAAGAAAATATAACTATACTATCTTCCATTGATAAGACTAAAGGAATGAGCAAGTTAATTCATAGTCGGCTTCTATCGGAAGTTTATAATAGATCTGCAAAAATTGATAAAGATGACAGAAAGTTAAATAGAGAGTTAATCGATACTATCCTTGATGAATCAATATTAGAGATGCACAATTGTATCAATCCTATAGTTGAAAGTTTTATGAACAAAGTAACGGAAGAAATGGCTTATCTAACTATGAGAACTGATAGAGTGGAACAAAGAATAAATAAACATCTTGATGATAATGGACTTTATGATGTCTCAAATGAATTTACAATGTATATAGGGAGAGTGAAAGATAGTATTTATGAAAACTTACATAGAGAAAATTTTTCGATAGTGGATATATTTGTGATTCCAGACTTTGAACATTATGAGTTTAGAGAAGAATTCAGAAGGCCTGATGATATAGGAATAATATTTGAATCCTCCTCGGCAGAAGATAGGGGACAAAGTATTAATGAAAAATTGATAGCTTTGTTATTTAAGGAAAAACAAAAGAGCATTATATTAATCCATGGTGATCCAGGCGTCGGTAAAAGCTCTTATTCAAAATCTTTGTTCTTAAATATATCAAATATGCCAGATATACCAGATTGGTTTTTAATACATATTGATCTAAAAAGGTTTAAATTTAGCAGAGATTTTAAAGCTTCATTAAAACAAGAACTGGAAGAAGAAATTCCATCATTTAAGTCATCTCATTTCAAAAAAATGAAAATTGTTGTTATTCTTGATGGGTTTGATGAGTTGCATATATTAAATGAAGGGAAACTCGATGATTTCCTAATATCATTAATTCAATTCTCGGAAGAATATAAAAATATACGAATAGTAATAACAGGTAGAACTACTGCTTTTGCAAAATACGAAAGACTCATCCCTAAAGGGACAAATATTCTAGAAATTAAGCATTTTAAGGAATCTCAGATTATCGAGTGGATTAATAAATGGTCTGTGGCTAAGGGATATAATAAACCTCTTGTTGACCAAATATTATATATGAAAAGAAAATCAGAGTTTGATTATTGGGAAGATGAGTACTATAGTAATTCAATTAAATCGAAATATCCAAAGGACGATGAGGAGCTGCTTGTAAGTCTTCCTTTATTTCTTTATTTATTCTGCACCATGGTTTATGAAGATGAGACATTAGTCATCGAGGAAATAATAGAATTGGAGTATCATCAGTTTTATAAACGTTTGATTGATTGGACATGTGCTACAGTAAAATACCAAGATGAGTATAATCCACTGAAAAAGAAAATGAATTTAGAGATGCTTGCGGTACATAAAAGATCTTTCAATAAAAATATTTCTCTATCAATGTATCACTCTGACAAATTTTATATTAATGAGAATGATATATATGAAAAGGCTCTGCTTCCATCCGAGCTAATAGAGGATAAGGAAAATGCATTAATTTTAATAAATTCATTCATTGTACTCAATTATATGAAACCCGTTTTGGGGAGTGGATACGCATTTGAATATATTCATAAAAGCTTTTATGAATATCTAACAGCGGAAGCACTATTGGACGTACTGATAAGCCTGGGACAGAAAAAAAGTGATGTCAATGAAATAGCCAGTGTTTTTTATACAAACTTTGGTGGATTCAAACTAACTCAAGATATATTAAATCTTTATTTAATTCCATTGCTAAGTGGAATTGATGAGGTAAATTCAAAACGAATTTATGAGAACCTTTTGAGTTTGTATTATGAATACTATCTTGAACATTACTTTCTAAATGAAGAGAGTAATTCGTGGTTTAAAGAATACTCTATGAAATACAAAGGAAATGCACAAAAGAAAATTTCCATTGAAAAAAATGTCTTATTTGCATTATGGACAATACTTCCTATATTAAGTGATAGATGTGGCGCATCTTTTAAAGTGAATAAAGAGGACCTAACAAATGAATTCAATAAATTAATACAACTTTCCAGTGATACATTTGAAGCTAATGAGTTAACCCTGGAGGGAGTGAATCTAGAAAAGGCTCATATTAATAATGTCAATCTATCTGGAATTAATTTATCATTTTCGGATCTGTCACACAGTCATTTCAATTTTTCTAATATTTCTAAGTCAAACATGAGGGGCGCGAACTTGTATGCAGCGACAATTAGTTTTTGTGATCTTGAGGCAGTGGAACTAAGAGAATCGATACTTACCTCTACGAAGATTTCCCAAACTAATATGATTGAAATTGTACTTGTCGATTCTTTTCTTGAAAACTCAGAAATATTCAATTCTAACCTGAACAATGCATCATTGGAGCGTTGTAATTTTTCTAATGCACAATTAATTCAATGTAATTTTACAAAGGCCGCGTTAAACAATTCAAAGCTTCCAAATGCTGTATTAAATAAATCTGTATTTAATGAAAGTAATTTAACTGATTGCGATTTGTCTAGCGCAGATCTAAGGGATGCTGGACTTTCAAGAGCAATCTGTTTTAATGCAAATTTAAAAGGTGCGTGCCTTTATTCAGCTGATTTAAGTCACGCAGATCTTCGTAATGCAGATCTTTCAAATTGTGATTTGTCATATGCTAATCTATCATATGCGGATCTTAGTGGGGCCAATTTGGAAGGTGCTAACTTAGGGGGAGCTGATTTATCTCATGCCAAATTAAATAAAATCAATGCAGCAAAAGCTGATTTCTCACATTGTACTTTTTCTGAAAATCAATTAAATAGTTGCAACTTTAGTGAGGCAATATTCCGTCAGGTAGACCTTTCATCAGTTAAGTTCAGAAAGGTGAACTTTTATAAAGCTAGTTTAAAAGGAGCGAGATTTGCAGTACAAGATTTAACAGGGATTATTACATTTGAAGATGCAGATTTATCAAGCGCTACAATAATTTTTTCCAAGTTGAACGGAATGAATTTTAAAGGTTGTATTTTTAACGGTGCTTCTATTAAAAACTCCTTTTTTATTAAGTCTAGTCTAAGGGATTGTAATTTTGTGAACTGTGAGTTTGAAGAGACACAATTAGGCCTGGCTGATTTCAGTGCGAGTAAACTTCTGTACACTCGGTTTAAATCATGTGACATGTTTGATACGGACTTCAAAAGATCGAGTGTTGTCAACTGCGATTTTTCAACTTCCTCGCTAAAGTGTTCTAATATTCATGCAAAGAGAAAAAGCTATAATTTTTATAATAACCAAATAGGTACTGGAAAAAGTCATTAGGAAGTTGAACAACTTATCGAAGAAAGCTTTTAGCATAAGGTATTGAATTCGAATGATTCCAAACTTTCTTTGCATGATAATTATTAGTGGTTCCCGACTTTCTTTTTTTCGACTTTATCACATGCCGCGGCAAGCCTAGTATAATCAATAAAAATGGTTCCAAACTTTTTTATCACCTGACACATGCTGTCCCAAGAAAATAAAGTATTAGACTGGAAAATAGAGTGTTAGACTAGGAAAATAAAGTTGTAGACTGATTCTCCTGTAATGGACTTTAATAATTTAGAAATTCTGATTTTAGTCCGCTGCGTAAAGCTTGTGTTTTAGGGGGGAATCGGGAATATGTTGTTAAGTTGGGTTTATTTAAGGGACAGAGCTAGGAGGACGGAATATAAATGACCACACATTTCGGGGTAAAGTTACGCAATAAAGAGGGTGGATTTAGATTAACCGCTGATAATTATATAGTATTTAGGAGTAAAGATTTTACCTCTCCCCATCTTGAAGGCTTAAAGAATAAATTCGAGAAGGCTCTGATCAATTTCGATCTTAATATGAAATATTCAAAATTCTGTCTTGGGGTAAGTTTAATGCAGAATTGCATAGGTTAGTAGATTCGTATACCTTTGATGAAATTACTGACCTTAATTCTGTAAACGAGGTCAAAGGATTCTACGTTATAGTTTTAGACGATTATTGTCAAGCTTATATTGGGATAAGTCATGATATAAAAAGAAGAATAAAGGAACATTGGGGCAGACAAATTCCATTGGATCGTCTCGCGGAGGATATCGGGGTGTATGCACTAGCGATAGATTGCTTTAGGGCTTTAGACACCACGAGAGTATTTGTACGTCCTTGTCCTGAGTGTGATTTTATTAATTACCCTCTGCTATCCGGAAATCTTGAGAATCAATTAGTAAACAAGTTTCCTATAGATTATTGCTTAAATCAGGGTATGGTAGGTACGAGAGAAGGTGTGAGAGAAAGGTTAAGAAATCGTGATATAAGGATTTCAAAGGTGCGTGGTCAGTCTAGCGATTACTGATGTTGTAGGTGTTAGATTGATAATGTGAATATAGTGCTTTTTATCAGAGTTTTTCAGGACAAAACCCTATAAAACCTCGTCATTAAGGAATTGCTAGTCTAATACTTTATTTTTCTTTTTCGAGTGTTAAGGGGAAAGAAAATCAGCTGAGTCTAATACTTATTTTCCAGAAGCTGACGTTCATTGATTTAAAAAAAGGCTTAGTAGCAAGACCGACAGTCTACTACTTTATTTTCTTTGTACACATGCATTATAGTTCGCCATGACCCCATAAAGTTTACCACTCATCATTTAAAGTTTGCCACAGTGCCGAACGATTGTCAGGTTTTTATCCTGATTTTCGCTCGGCTTCTTCTTTTACCCAACCTATAATTCCAGCTTACATCCCGCTCTTCCTCGATCTTTTTCTCTCTTTCTTTTTTCTGCTTCTCAAATCGGCGATCCCTTTCCAGAATTGCATTCTCGGGCTTTTCCTCGATTCTTTATATCCCGTTCTTAAGGTCTTCTTAGGTCTTGCCTCAGCTCGTTCCTGCCCCCTCATCCCAGTCAATCCCCCCTGCTCTTCCCCCTGCCGTTACGTCAAACTTATTTTTCTTTTTTAGCCCCGATTTGCCTCGAATTTTTTTGATTTCTCATGTCCTTTTTCGGCTTTTGCATCAAACTTTGGGGATAGGGAGCGAGAAAGGCTGGGAGGGCCTGTGTGGCTTGGAGTTTGGGCGATGGAGTGGTGAGAGGGGGAGTTGCAAACTTATTTGCATGGGGACAATACGGCGGGGGTACTCTAAAGCCGTTTCTACCATTTCTAAAGATAGTGACACTTATTCTTAAACTTTAGTCTAATACTTTATATTTCAGCTTCTGGTTGTTAGAAGTTGAATTGCAAGTAGGAGTCTAAAACTTATTTCTTAAAAGCTGACGATTTTCAATCTCAAAAACCGCGTCAAATCAACAATCCCAGTCTAACACTTTTTTTTCTTCGAACAAGTTGTGCATTCACTCTAAAGTTTACCGATGTTCCACAAAGTGTACCATTCGTCACTTAAAGTTTGCCGCCAAGCCGACCGATTGTCAGGTTTACCTCCTGATTTTCGCTCTGCTTTTTCTTTTACCCAGCCTATAATTTCAGCTTATATCCGGCTCTTCCCCGATTCTTTATCCGATTAATCTCTTCTTAATCCCAGTACTTCCCTGATGACTTTCCCTGCCCTTAAGTCAAACATGTTTTGCTGTTCTAGCCCCGATTTGCCTCGAATTCTAATGATTTCTCATGTCTCTTTTCGGCTTTCACATCAAATTTTAATTACTCTTGGAAATTGCGAGATGGGAGCGGGGAAGTTAGTTCAAACTCATTTGAATGGGGACAACAATTCAGTTAGGGTTAACGCTGGGTAGTTACTAGCGATCTCAATTTAATAAGCGCCAATGGTATTTACAGTCCTGATTTTATATGGTCCTGATGCTAGTTCCATGGTTGGTCGTATAAATCCAAGTTTTAATGCTAAAAGAAAAGTGACTATTATATTTTCATAATTAGAGCATATTTAATGGTTTGAATAGATAATAAGAGAAAATGATAGACAAGAATTTCCGGATGGGTTATTATGGGATTGCAAAGAAATAAAGATACCATAGTTTCTGTTAATGGGTTATTTATGTTTTATTATATGTATAAATGCGAAAAAAGGTGATTATGTTTTCTTTATAAGCTTAACGGAAGTCGGGAAGAAGAAGGGGGAATTTTATGATGAATATTGGATATTTCATACTCAAAATAATATTGTTAATTGTGATTCTTTTCTTCTTTTTTCCGACGAATGTATATTAAGTAAGATATATAAAAAATTATAAATGTTGATTTTAAATACAAAATGCAATGTGGTTATGAAATTTAAGGAGATGATTATATGAATAACAGTCTTCAACAAATCTTTGAGACAAATCTATCTGTAATTAATGATAGTGGTAAACCCAAAGTATATGGAAAATTAAAAAAAAATGGGAAATTCATTAAGAAAAGCCCGGATAAAAACATAGAAATTGGTAGATTGCACAAAGTTGTTGATGAAGTGAATGACATGATCGAAAAAGGATTTATGATCTCTAAAATTGAAAAAATGAAAATTTATATAAATAAAGGTATGGGTTCTGTTTACAGCATCGATGCCGTAAATCTTGCAATTGATATACACGAATATTATAAATTCATCATATTAAATGATAATGAACCTACACATAATAAATTGTTAAATTATTTAAGTAATGAACGTACTATTCTGAGTATGGGGAAAAGTGCATCAGGGAAGTCAGCTGGAATTAGATCTTTTATACCGAAAGAATACTGGAATATCTTTGAAATAATAGTCGGACTCAGAGAAACATCGATGTTTGAAAACGAATATCATCTGATTACTGATCCTTCAATCGCGAAGGAACTATCATCCATTGTTGGTGTTTCTGAAAATGGATTTTCTATAAGACCAACTATGAAACGTTCAAAAAGTATCTCAGATTTGATTCAAGGAAGCGTCCATAATTTTCTTGTGAAAATAGACGTAATATTATTTGAAAAAACTGATCCTGTGCAAGTAGAGGGTATAAATTGGTCGGATATAATTTCACAAAGCCTATCTGCGTTTGTAAGCGATCAGGATAGAATCTTTAATATTGAGTTACTATTAGGAAAAAGACATGAAAATCATGTGATCTTTGAGGAATTGAAAAAGCTTCTTAAGTCTGTGATGGTTGAAATTGAAAGAACTAGATTGAAAAAACAGAGTGAGATGTATAATTCTGATGCACTTTTAGATAATAAGATTACGGTTATTCGAGAACTACATACACGATCAGAAGATAAAGCTATATTATTAGAAAATTTATCAATCGAGTATAATAGAATCTTTGAGGAGCAGCCAATTCTAGATGACTTAAAGCTCTTGATGTTTGAGGAAATTATTAAAATTGTTATTTCGTTATTTTCCCGTGAGAATGTCGAGAATTATTCTTTCAATTCATCTACTTTAATTGAGGCAATGAATTATTTTGATTCAATTACACAAGATGAAGATATGAATTTCATTAAACTAACGTTACCCTCGAAAAATGGTTCTAAAGAGATTAATAATAAGATCAGAAGAACTACTTCGGATATACTTAAATCCTTTTATGCTAATAATAAGCAAGTTAAAGATGACAAATCTTATGCATCACCTTTAGTAGAAAGAATGGAGGTGTGGCTGCCATGTAATGATAAATTTGAACATATAGGATTAAACGTGAAGATAATAGATACTATTGGACTTGATCATGGAGAGAAAATAGACTCGATTAAGTTCGGTAATCGAGCATTAAATTATATTAATAACTATCATCCAGATGTTGTACTTTTTAATATAAATATTACTGAAAAACAAGATATACTTCAATATGCAATGGAAAGTGTGAAAAATAGTGGTTATTTAGAAAAAACCTTCATTTTAGCTGGTCATTCGGATGAAGTTGTTTTAGATATTTTGAAAAAGGACTATTTAGAAACATTTCTTGAAAATAAAACCCTAGATCAATTGGGACTCTCTTCAAGAGCTCTGGATGTTGTAGAAGAAGGGGATGGTGATATTTTGTCGGTCATTAATTTGCTGGATAAGGCTGATCAGGATAAAATCTCATCACTTGTATTAATTGAGAGTTTGGAATCTATTTTACAAACAGTGGAGTATAACTATGTTGAAGAACAAATTAATACTTCCTTAAAACTAAATTATAATACTATTAAAGAGCGAGTTTTTATGATAGATAGATTAGATAATTTTACCACTATGATTGGTGATAACTTGTTATCTCTCATGAAAGTTCAAGAAAGGTTACTACAAAAAGTTAAAGAGATTATAGAGATTCAAACTAGATCAGTATTGTTAGTGAAAAACAGTGTCAAAATTGATATTAATGAGAAATACTTTCATGAAATTGTTCGCGAGATTTATTATTCATTCATCGAACAAGAAAGAACTCTATATGAAAGGGATAACCAAGACTTTCGTTGGATCACTTTGGATACTGGTTTGTACGAAATGAAGAATGATTTTCCAGGACAATATCGTGGCATTAGCTACGACATAACCCCAGGTTTTGATTTTGCTGCTATTTTTAATAAAGGAATATTAGCGGTTGATAATGCTCAAAAGACTTTTGAACTTAAGTTTAATATTGTTGTTGATGAAGACAAAAAGTTATTATACGAGAAATTCAAAACTAATTTTAGTCGTATATTGTATGAGATAGCTCATTTTTCTTATATTACTAATAATTTGAATCAAATCTCAGATATATATAGTGTTAGATACGGTAAGAGGATATATCATAATATCCCTATGACAACAGAACGCAAAAAAAGAATGTTTAACTTAATAGAAACTACCGGAGCTGATAGTTCATATGTTGAATCTTTGATTAGAATAGCCCTCAAGTTGGCTACTGAAGAGTTGTACTTTTGAAAATTCGGATGAGTGAAGGATGCGGTATCCGTAGTGAAGCGTGTTCATTGTCATATGGAAATTGAGTGGATTCCAACGGATACACTTGAAAATGATTTTGAACATAAACTAGCAGCGTTTCAAGCCATTTGGACTGTTCCTGCTAGTCCCTATAAGAATATGCAAGGGGCGTTAAATGGTATCCGATTTGCACGAGAACATAATGTACCCTTTCTAGGAACATGTGGGGGGTTTCAACATATGGTTATGTTGGTTGCTCCTTTTACTTGTTCGGTAAGTGAAAAAACGGTTACTTTTAAACTTACACATGGCTCAAAGACTGCGGATATTTATGGTGATTTTGAAATAGTCGAACAGTACGGAATTTGGGACGCTATTTCAGCCTGAACGTTCAGCATTCAAAAATATCGTTCACCCATTAATTAGGGCATTTCTTCATAAGGTCATTCAATAAGGACGGACCGTTAACATTCCCGAAACATTCATCAGTTAAGTTTGAGTGAGAGTTATAAATCAGACTATGATGAGAGTAGGGCTGGAGATGAATCGGAATATGCATGATTATTGGGGGCCTAAGAGGATCATTCCAGCAGTACGTAAGACTGCGGATCTGCAAGCAGCCTGCAATAGTGAATGGCCGGTAGTCTTTTTGCTAATCGGCGATTTGTTCACGGTGGAGGAATATGTTAGCCAAGTGCTTCGTGCACGAAAAAAAGTTTTTCTGCATGTGGATTTTATTAATGGGTTGGGCAGTGATCCTATCGTAATTAAATTTATCGCGGAGCGGATAAAACCGACAGGCATTATTACTACGAAAAGCCACTTTGTGAAGCAAGCCAAGAAGAGTGGACTGATCGCCATTCAGCGGATTTTCCTAATTGATAATTCGGCTTTGGATCAAGCTATTCAGAACATAGAGCAGAGCTGCCCAGATGCTGTCGAGATTATGCCCGGACTTATTCCAAGGGTCATTACGAAGTTGCGCGACACGCTTTCCCAACCTATTATTGCAGGTGGATTAATTCAGGATCATACCGAAATTGAGATTGCCTTGCAAGCAGGAGCGAGTGCGGTTTCGATGGGTAGCAAGCACCTGTGGACACCCAGATAATAGAGATAGATTCTAATAACCTGTAATTGAGTTTTACAAATCTTTCATTTGTGCTTGATACTACGATAACAAAAGGCTGATAAAGTAGAACTTGTAGCTGACAACCGAATAATAAGGGTATGAGTCGAGGAGATAACCCTTTATGCAACAAATGGATGAGCACTTATTTTGCCGTGCCGGCATCCGTTTGATGGATAAAGGGTTTTTTGTATTGTCTTGAACTCTATTCGGATGAGGCTAAATCTGTGGAATGGAAGGATTGGACACTTGTGATACGACATTCTAGGTTCTTTTCCGTTATCCTCATTTTTACTCTAGTAAGTGGAATCATTCAGTTTAATTCGTTTTTACCTAAGGCTAATGCTGCAGATGCGGTAAGGAAATCACTCGATGTAAACAAAACGCTGGTAGCGCCCGTGATCGACGGAAGTCTAGACGAATCGATATGGAATCTGGATCAGCAGCTAGACACGAGGCAGGGGGAGGGCAACTTCAAAGACTCGAGCTTCGGTCTGCTCTGGGATAACCGATATCTCTATATTGGCGTCAAGCTGGAAGATGATAATCTGATAGCTAACGGTTCGGGCTATTGGTTCGAGCAGGATAATATCAACGTGTTTTTCGATCCTACGATGCATCGGTCTACTCCATTTGCTAAGGACGACATGCAGCTGGGATTCGTTTATCAGCCGGGAACGACGACTCCGGAATTTCATTTTGGAGCAGCGCTCAATAATCATAGCGGCAAAGACGAGAAAAAGCTTCTTAGAGCCATCCAAACTACGAATAACGGTTGGTCTCTGGAGTTGGCGGTGCCATGGGACATGCTGAATATAGATCCGCTGGTAACGAGGCAATTGGGCATCGAAATTGGAGCTTCAGATCGTTATGATACTGATCCTTCAAAGATAAGAAATAGCTATTGGAGCGCATATAACACCTTATCTTTCTGGAATAACACGAGCGGCTTCGGCCAAATCAACCTGGTTGATAGCAATCCGGTAACAGGAGCTGTTAACCCGGTGCTGCTCGAGGAAAACTTTGATGGATATGCGGATGGTGAGCTTCCGTTCGGATGGATATCAGACGTGAATGCCGGCAGTACTCCGATATCCGTCGTTCGGGATACATACGGGAATGGGGCATTGAAGTTCGACGGAAATGCATCCGGCAAACAGGCCCGAATCACGGCGCCGGTCCAATGGGATAACTACGTGATTGAGGCAGATGTGAAATTCGAGGAGGTTCTGAACGGAGGCCGGTGGGCAGCTATCATGTTCAGAGGCGCTTCCAATGGTAAGAACCCCTATAATCAGATGGCTGTTAGGCAGGACGGCAGATATGAAGTGGCCTTAAGGAAGCAAGATAATCAATGGGCAACGCCTACACCCGTAACGGGAACGTGGAATCCGTTGATGCTTAATGAAGATTATTCATGGAAAATCAGAGTTTCCGGCAGCAATGTTAAGGAATATATCAAGGCGAAGGGCGATCCCGATTATACGCTGGTGGTGGATCAGAATCTAGGTCCTGATGTTTTGTTGGAAAAGGGAAAGGTTGGCTTTCAGGCCGATCAGAGCAAAGTATCGTTTGATAACCTGAAGGTGACGAGAATAACTGCGGAACGTCTGGATGTGACTCTTCCTTCTACTTTAGAAGCCCTAACTACGCCAGTTAGCGTAACAGGCAGCGTCTATCAATCCGATGGAATTGCAGATCTTGTAACAGATAAACAGATTAAGCTGTATTCGTCCGACGAGAGTGTTATTAAAATTATCAACAACAAAATCGTTCCGATTAAAGAGGGAAGCGCAACGGTAAAAGCGGTATATATCAATGCTGAAGCTACACAGCATATCGTTGTAACCCCCTCGACTACCGGTGTGCAAACCATTTCTTTAGTGCCGGATGAAGGCTACAAGCTTGCTATAACTGGAACGGAGATCCCATTAGACACCCTTACTTTCAAGGCGGATTTCAGTGATTATACTTCTGGAACGCTTAAGGGCGACGAGTTAAGCTGGTCATCCCGTAATCCTGCGGTTGTCATAGAAGACGGGGTAATCAAAGTGCAGCAAAAGGGCGCCCATCTGCTGACCGTACAAATGGACAGTGCAACGGCCACAATGCTTATAGCTGCTAAGGATGCTGCTGATCCTGAATATGTATTATATGAAGAAAATTTTGACGCGGTTGCGGACGGTTCGCTTCCAGAGGGATGGATTCGTAAGGAAGGTGCCGCTGTAGGGAAAGCAGGAGTGAAGGACGGAGCACTGGAGATCGATGCGAGCTCTTCGCCCAATAATCCTTCCAGAGTCCTGCTCCCTGAATATTTGGCGATGTTCGGCGATTATAAAATCGAAGCGGACGTGACTCATCTGGCGGCGAACGATGCAGCGAGATGGAATTCCATCATGTATAGAATCCAAAACAATAATTATCCCTATTATCAGATGGCGGTAAGAAAGGATGCAACGGCATCCAATGGAGTTGAATTTTCTGAAAGAACTCCAGCTAATGCTTGGAATGTGATGGATAGAGGGACTTATACAGAGGCACTCGATCCTGCCAAAATGTATCACTATGTGGTAAAGACATTCGGGAACAGAGTAGAACAACAGATCGATGACAAATTAATCAACAATAATGATATGGCAACTGCTTATGCCAAAGGAGGCATCGGATTCCAGGCAAACGGTAGCAAAATGAAGGTAGATAACGTTCGTGTGTCGCTACAACAAAACGCTTTGTCTCCTCTGCCATCCGACCTCTTTGTCAACGTGACAGAGCCGGAAACCAAAATTTCGATCGCGCCATCCGTGGTGACCGAGATTAAAAGCATGAACGATCTAAGCGCACTGACTGGGACTACGCTTCCTGCCACAGTCATTGTACATGTTAACGGTAGCTTGAAAGTTACGGACCCGTCTGGCCAAACCCTAATCGGAGATCTGGATTCGATGATCGACGCAATTGGAGCCAGGATGATCCCAGCCTTTTACGTGAAAGACGAACAGACCGTCAACGGCTTGGTGGATGCTCTGAAGAGCAAGGGGATCGAGGATGCTTTTGTCATCTCGGTCAATGGGGATTTAGTTAAAAGAGCACGAACCCTCTATCCGATGATCCGTGGAATCGTTGATTTCAGCTCGATGAACATCGTGTCTAAGGAAGACCTGATGGATATCCGCAGAAAAACGACGGTTAGTTTGTCTAAAATTGCAATTTTGCCTCAAAAAGCTTCTTCTATGGAAAATGTGGCCTATTTGCAGCAACGCGCCATCATCGTATGGACCCAAGAAGCTGCAAGCCAAGCGGATAAAAGCCTATCCCTTCATCAATTGATTACGGCGGGCTTAAACGGTATCGTTACGGATTCGCCAACGAAAGCGTTCGAGGCATACAAGGTATATGACCACGAAACGACGCTTATCCGCAAGCCCTATATTATCGCTCACAGAGGAATGCCTTCCGTTTCTCCTGAAAATACGCTCATTAGTAACAAGCTTGGTCTCGAAGCGGGGGCGGACTTCATTGAGAACGATATGTTCCTCACGCTCGATGGACATTTGATTATTACACATAGTCAAGAGCTGTCGACGACAACGAATGGCAGTGGGAATGTAGAAAGCTACAACCTTGCGTACTTGAAAACATTGAATGCAAATAAGCCTTATCCGAATGGATTCCCATTCGAGCCTATGGTGACCTTGGACGAGCAGATTGATCTGGCTCGGCAGAGCGGGAAGATGGTTATGGCGGAAATCAAGACGAGTACACCCGCAGCTGTCGATGCCTTCGTGAGAATTATCAAGGAGAAGAATGCAGAAGATGTCATCAATGCGATGTCCTTTGATGCCAATCAATTGAAACGGCTCGCGTTGCTGATGCCGGAGATGCCTTCCGGATTATTAACTGGCTATATAGCGAACGAATCGAATGTCAGTAGATCGCTGCGTGAGACGCTGAAGGTGCTCCAGCCGCTGAATGCGACTTTCAATACGGATTATTCCGGATTGGGCAAGAACTTCATGGAGGCTGCGAAGCATCGGGGTATTCTGGTCTCTCCGTGGACGTTCAATAATAAAGCCGACTTCATTAGATTGTTCAAGCTTGGAGCATTTGGTATAACGACCGACTACTCTTTCTGGGCATCGGATTGGGCGGCTGCAATTAAACCAGAGAAAGACCACTATGTGCTAGAGAAGAATGAGACGATTCCAATTCTAGCAGAAGTTGAGAGCTTTAAGGGCGATAAGACTAACGTGACACCTGATCTCGTGTGGTTGGATGGCCAAGATCTGGTTGAGGTGAACGGTAGTAAAATGACGGCCAAGAAATCAGGTACGGCACATGCTCTGTACAGATATACGGCATCCATGGATGAAAGTAATACAAATCGTTACGACATCTATACGCAACCGGTAGCTTTTGAGATCAAAGGTCAGGAGCCGGAAGAGCCGAACGGCGGAAGCCCAGGTTGGAACGATGGGAAGCTTGAAGCTACTAAGATAACACAAAGTGGCTTGACGTTAACATGGTCAGCAGCAAGCGATGAGGATAGCGTAACGGAATATATCGTGTATCTAGGAGATAAAGTGTTCCGTACAGTCGATGGTACTGTGAGGAGCATCGATGTGAGCGGATTGAATGCCGGAACAGAATATATTTTCACCGTCCAGGCGGGAAATAAAGCCGGAAAATGGAGCACGAATGGCCCGAGTATTAAGGTTATGACACGGGTAGAAAGCGGCACTGGAGGCGGTGGAAACGGTACGGGTACTGGCGGCACTGGTGGTACTGAAATTCCAGTTATCCCGGCTAATCCCACGGATGTGATTGTAGCGGTAGACGGCATAGTGGACGCTGCCACTTTGAAGAAGACATTTGATGCTTTTTCCCAAGTGAAAGTGAAATTTTCCGGAGAGAAGCTGGAGCTAGCAGCGGCTGGCCTTCTGGATGCAAGCCGTAAGAAGGATCAAGTATTGGTTATCATGGGCGAGCATGCAACGTATTCTCTGCCTTTATCTACTCTGAATCTCGAAGCATTGGCCAAGCAGCTTAACATAAGCGTAGATGCCATGTCTATCCGAGTGACACTTCAAAAGCTAAGCGGTCGCGATGCTGAGGCAGTGGAAAATTCAGTGATAGCTGCAGGAGGGACATCGGTCGCAGATGCTGTGAATTTTGAAGTAGAAGCGGTGAATCAAGAAGGGAAGTCTATCACTGTTTCGTTTGGTTCCACCTATGTTTCACGGGATATTGTACTAAACAAGGTAGTGGATCCGAGTAAAGCGACTGGCGTGCAAATGATCCCCGGGACGAACCGGATGAAATTCGTTCCAACGCTGTTCTTCACCAAAGACGGTAAAACGACAGCTACGTTAAAACGGAATGGAAATAGCTTATATACGGTAATAGAGAACAATATCAGCTTTACGGATATGGCCAACCACTGGGCAAGGGCTGAGGTTGAGCTGTTGGCAAACAAGCTGGTCGTGAATGGTGTGAGTGATCATCGTTTTGACGGCGACCGTAATATTAGCCGGGCAGAATTCGCAGCGCTGCTAGTTCGGGCATTGAGCTTAGATCCTGTGAAAGCAGCTCCAAGCTTCCATGATGTGAACTCCACTGCCTGGTATGCGGAAGATGTGGTGACGGCAGTATCTGCAGGCCTGATTAGCGGATATCAAGACGGAACCTTCCGTCCAGATCAAGAGATTACACGTAAAGAGCTTGCAACGATGGCTATCCGTGCTCTCACTTATGCAGGCATAGCTACAGAAATCTCGGCAGAGAAGCAAGCCGAAATGCTTAGTAAGTTTAAGGATGTACAGGCTGTTGGCTGGGGGAACTCGGAAATGGCCGCAGCAATTAACGTGGGTCTATTGCAAGGGACGACCGCAAATACGTTGGGTTCTGAGAGCTATGCAACCCGCGCGCAATCGGCAGTCGTATTGAAGCGTTTGTTGAGTAAAGCGAATTTTATTAACTAACCATGTTGCTAGTTGGTGCTGGAAGGGAGCTGCTTGTATTTTGTCGGGTGTGTTGGATTTCGATGGCTACTTTTTTGATTTGGATGGGACGATTCTGCTTGGAGACGCTTTGCTTCCTGGCGTCTCGGAGACGCTCGCGGCTTTGCGGGATCAAGGAAAGAAGATTTTGTTTCTGAGCAATACAACAACCCGGACTCGCGGAGAATGCCAATTAAGGTTGAAGAGACTTGGGCTGGAATGTCATTTGGAAGAGGTGGTGACAGCGGCTTATGCCGCAGCTGTGTATTTGCGTGAAGAGAAGCCGGAAATCCACGTGCTGGTCATTGGTGAACCGGCGATGATCTGCGAATTGGATGAACAAGGGATTAGTCATACGGAAGATCCACTTGAAGCTACGCATGTGTTAGTTGGAATGGATATGCATTTCAATTACAGCAAGCTGCATCAGGCAATGAAAGCCATACGCAATGGGGCGGTTATGATTGCAGCCAATCCTGATCCATGCTGCCCGGTTGACGGCGATCTCATTCCCGACACATGGGCGATGGTGCAGGCGATTGAAGCCGCCAGCGGCACGAAGCCACTGGCCGTTATCGGTAAGCCGTCGAAGCATTTCGGAGCCAAAGCGCTAGAATCGGGAGGGCTGTCCAGTGAGCGCTGCCTGATGATAGGTGACAGGCTGGAAACAGACATCTTGTTTGGTTCCATTAACGGCCTTAGTACTGCGCTCGTACTGACGGGGGTAACCTCTGAGGGCGATATCCGGCAATCCCAGGTTCAACCGGATTATGTATGGGCCTCTATGGAAGAGCTGCTTTCTGTTATTAAAGGTGGTGAGAATGAATCGTTTTTAGATTTTACACCCGGTTGATACAACTCTAGTTTTTAGTTCATGTTCATTCGCTAGAGTGAAAGAATAAAGCGGATGGAGCGCATTTCTGACACCCATTATCATTTTGAAGGAGAGAATACTATGCGTCTAATCTCGAATATGTCAAATAAAACGATTTTAGCTTCCTTATGTCTTATGTTATCTATTACGGCTTGCTCTAACAACACGGCTGCCCCTGAGGATCAGTCATCGGCAACAGTATCTCCTTCTACGGCAGTAAATGAAACAAATAAAGATGAAAAGGTCGAGCTTACCTTCTATTATCCAATTGCTGTAGGAGGCCCGCTAACCGCTACAGTGGAAGGCATGGCACAGGAATTTACGAAGCAGAATCCTAATATTACAATCAAGCCGGTTTACACAGGCAGTTATGCAGATACCGCTGTCAAAACACAGGCGGGGGTGCAGAGCAAGAATCCACCTGATGTCGCTGTGCTGCAATCGACGGAGCTATTCAGCTTGCTGGATATGGATGCGATTATCCCTCTCGATGATTATATTGCCGAGGAAGGCGGAGATTCGTATTTGTCAGACTTCTACCCGGCATTCCTATCCAATTCCCAAACTGGCGGCAAAACGTACAGCATTCCGTTCCAACGCAGCACCATCGTCTTGTACTACAACAAGGACCTGTTTCAAGCAGCTGGTCTAGATCCGGAGAAGGCACCGCAGACATGGGACGAGATGAGGGATTATGCCAAAAAACTGACTAAGGATGGTACTTGGGGCTTGGAAATTCCCGTATCAGGCTACGCCTACTGGATGCTGCAAACCTTCGCACTGCAAAACGGAAACAACTTGATGAGCGAGGATGGCAAGAAGGTTATGTTTAATACGCCCGAAAATATTGAAGGCTTGCAATATTGGAGCGATCTAGCAAAGAAGGATAAGGTTGTCCCTGAAGGAGTAACTGAGTGGGGAACCGTACCTTCCGACTTCCTGGAGGGCAAGACGGCCATGATGTACCACACGACAGGAAACCTATCTAACGTTAAGAAAAATGCCAAGTTCAATTTTGGCGTTAGCTTCCTACCGAAGAACAAAAGCTACGGAAGCCCGACGGGTGGGGGCAATATGTACATTTTCAAAGATATCGACAAGAAGAAGCAGGATGCGGCTTGGAAATTCGTGCAGTTCATGACGGAAACGGAGCGTGCGGCGCAGTGGAGTATGGATACCGGCTACGTAGCTGTCAAAAAATCAGCTTACGAAACCGAGCGGATGAAGAAGTACACCACTGATTTCCCTGCGGCTCTAGTTGCCCGTGATCAGCTTGAATATGCTGCAGCCGAGCTGTCAACCCATAATAACGGCAAGGTCATTAAAGCTTTGAGCGATCCTATCCAAGCCGTTCTGACCGGCAGCATGACGCCAGAGGAAGCATTGAACAAAGCTCAGGAAGAAGCGGATAAAGCGCTGGCTCCATTTAATAAGTAACAGATTTGTAGAAGCGGGGGGCGTGGCACTGGGCGGCATCTTTACGGAGTTCCGTCGCGGTGCCATGCCCCTTTCTTTTCCAACACGTATGTTAGGAGGTACCCGATTGGACAACAGAAGGTTTAGGTTTCATTGGAAAACAAATACTTTTGCCTGGCTGCTACTTCTGCCTTCACTGCTTTTTTTATTCCTCTTTACCTTTTATCCGATTGCCAAAACCGTCAAGCTTAGCTTATTTCAAGCAGATTTGGCCACATTGGTGCCGGTCTTTATAGGGCTCGATAATTACACGAATCTGATAGGCGATGAGGTTTTCTGGAAGGTGATGTCCAATAACCTGTGGTTTGCCATTGGAACGGTCCCGACATCTATAATACTGGCAATACTGATGGCGATCTATTGCAATAAAGCGATGCGGGGAACGAGTATGGTTCGTATTTCCTTTTTCTACCCGACGATGATCCCGATGATTGCTGTTGCCAACGTATGGCTCTTCATTTATACGCCTCAATACGGACTGCTCAGCAGATTAATGAAAAGTATTGGACAAGGTGATATCAATTGGCTAGGATCGCCGCAATATGTAATGTGGGCGATGGTTATTATGGTCGTTTGGAAAGAAGCTGGCTATTTTATGATCTTCTTCTTGGCGGGACTGCAAAATATCCCTCACGATTTATATGAATCGGCGCAGGTAGATGGTGTGGGACGTTGGACGGTATTCCGCAAAATCACCTTTCCGCTGCTCATGCCTACGACGCTGTTTGTTTCCATTGTAGCGCTGACGAACTCTTTTAAGCTGGTCGATCACATCATGATTATGACCAAGGGTGGACCGAATAATGCTAGCAATTTGCTGCTTTATTACATTTACGAATCGGCCTTCAGCTTCTGGGATCAGGGAATGGCTTCGACCTTAACGGTTGTTATGATTGGAGTGCTGCTGCTGTTCGCGACGCTTAACTTTTTTGGGCTCGATAAAAAAATCCACTACCGCTAAGGAAGAGAAAGGCGATCTTATGCTGCTCAAAAAATTGAAAATAAGCCGATGGCTTCTATATGGTTGTGCCGCATTGTGGCTCGTTCCTCTTCTATGGATGACGGTTACCGCTTTCCGTCCTAGGGAAATTGCGTTGTCACCGTCATTCTCGCTAGATTTCACGCTTGATAACTTTGCTAACGTTTGGTCGGCGGCGCCGTTTGCACAGTATTACATCAATACCATTATCATCGTCGTGTGCGTATTCGCCGTACAGATGCTGACGGCTACGATGGCAGCTTTCGCTTTTGCCCGATTAGAGTTTATGGCAAAAAATGTGGTCTTCATGCTGTTTCTTGTACAAATTATGATTCCTGCTGATGTGCTGATTTTCCCGAACTATAACGTGCTAAAGGAATTATTTCTACTAGATACGAAGCTTGGAATCATGCTTCCTTATTTCGCATCGGCCTTCGGGATCTTTCTCCTGCGGCAGATGTTTAAGACGATTCCGCCGGAGCTGGATGAGGCAGCCGAAATTGAGGGCTATTCGAAGTGGACGATTTTGTGGAAGATTTATTTTCCGCTGTCTCGGCCGACATATGTCGCATTTGGTCTCGTATCGGTTAGCTATCATTGGAACAATTTCTTGTGGCCGCTTATTGTGACCAATTCCGTAGAAAACCGTCCGCTTACGGTAGGACTAGCCATTTTTGCACAGTCATTCGAAATAGGAGCGCAGTGGACGGAGGTCAGTGCGGCGACGCTACTCGTCATCGCTCCGCTGCTGATCGGGTTCCTGCTATTTCAACGACAGTTCATGAACAGCTTCATTCATTCGGGAATTAAGTGATTCGGGCTTATCCTAGAGAAAAGATAGGAGGATGACAATGTCTGCGAGCCGCGATTATTTCGTTTCTACCTATGCTTGGATCGAAAAGCCCCTACGAGAAACGGTGGTTGAATTGGTTGACGGGGGCTGGAAGGCCGTTGAGATTATGTGCGAGGGTCGTCATGGTGAATTGCTAGATTGGTCTGAGGAGCGAATGGCCTGGCTTAAACAGATTGGACAAGATAACGGGATAAGCTGGTCTCTCCATGCTCCCATTACGGGCTGTAATCCGGCTTCCTCTGACACGGAAACCATTCTTGCCTCAGCAGCCTTACTGCAGCGGACCATGCGAATTGCCGAAGAACTCGGTTGTGCTTACGTAGTTGTCCATCCCGGCGAACGGGAGGAGAACTTAGACGATCCGTACGAGAACGATAATGAAGCAGCGAACCGTGTTGTTTCCTTCTTACAGAAGGTTTTGAAAGCTACGGAAGGATATGAGGTCATTATCGCTTTAGAAAATGTACCTCCTTATCCGGGGCTGTTGGGAGTAGAAGCCTCATTCCTCAAGCATGTCGTGCAAAAAGTGGATTCTCCGCGTGTCCGCATCGTTTTTGATGTGGGCCATGCGCATCTAACCGGCAAGGGTCAATGCTTAATGTCTCTTCAATATCTGCTGCCCTATGTGATCAGCCTTCATCTTAGCGATAATAAGGGAGAGAAAGATGATCATCTCCAGCTTGGAGCGGGGACAGTGCCCCTTGAAGGGGTATTGACTCTGATTCGCAAGTTCCAATATTCGGGCTCTTGGGTATTGGAGTTACGAGCGGTTCCCGACGTATTCGCATCATTCGAGTGGCTGGAGCTGCGCAGAGCGGGTAACAACTAGAGAAGGGGCTGTCCCAAAACGAAAAAAGTTGGTGCAGGAGTGGTCTATTCCTATACCAACTTTTTTTCGTCTTTGGTCAATTGCTGCTTTCTTGACGGGATAGCCTCTTGGCCTAGGACACAAGTTTGGAGGTGGATTTGGAGTAATAACGTTATGGCATCACTCTATTGATCGAATAATGGAGTTGAGTACCTGAATAACATTACGCCATAACGCTATTTGCTTCAAATTTACGTTTTGAAGGCAGATTTGGAAGAATAACGTTATAGCATCACTCTATCGACCGAATGATGTGGGGTTGAGCACCTGAATAACATTACTCCATAACGTTATTGGCTTCAGATTTATATAGAGGCTGACCATAGAGATAACTTATGGGACAGCCCCTTTTTCTGATGTAAAAAGTAGACTACAGAAATAGCTTACTCGTGCGGATGGCTGTGATTTCAACTCTGAGCTACACTTTCACCTTCATTTGTATAATGTTTTTCATGTAAACGACAGATTAAATCAAACCGTAAACTAATAAACATTTATTCAAAAGTCTGTCGCTTGTGAAATGTAAGCTAGAGATTTATGATGATTTACGATTAGTTCATTATGCTACACAGTGTTTATTATTAGTTCGATGAATTTGAAGGGATTGAGAATGATGAGTAAAAGTTTAGCCTTTGACATTAGTTCCATTAAGAAAGGCCCACTGATGTTTGTCATGATTGTGGGGGCGTTCATTGCTGTATTGAATCAAACCATCATGAGCGTCGCCCTGCCGGAGCTGATGGTTGACTTCGACATTGCGGCGTCTACAGCCCAATGGCTGACAACCGGCTATATGCTGGTAAATGGTGTTCTTATTCCGATCACCGCATTTCTAATGCAACGATTTACTACCCGTGAGCTTTTTCAGACTTCCATGATTGTTTTTCTCGCAGGAACGATTATTTCGGCAGTTGCGCAAGGCTTCGACATGTTGCTAATTGGCCGCCTGATTCAAGCAGCTGGCGCCGGTATTATTATGCCACTGCTAATGAACGTTATCTTGACGGTCTTCCCTCCAAACAAGCGAGGAGCAGCAATGGGAATGGTCGGTTTAGCCATTATATTCGCCCCTGCTATCGGACCTGCAATCGCCGGGTATATCATGGAGCATTACTCTTGGCAAACCATGTTTTATGGAATGATCCCGTTTGTCGTTATGGTTATTGTGGTCGCCTTTATCTATCTGAAAAATGTGGCTGAACGAACTTATCCCAAAATTGACGTTTGGGGTGCCATTCTCTCAACAATCGGATTTGGTGCTCTACTATACGGTTGCAGCAGTGCTGGAAGCAAGGGCTGGTCAAGTACGGAAGTGATTTTACTTCTTGTCGTAAGTGTAATCTCCTTGATTTTGTTCGTCTGGCGGCAGCTGGTCTCCAAGAGCCCACTTCTTGATCTTAGAGCATTCAAATACAGCATGTTCTCCCTGACGACCGTGATTAATATTGCGGTTACGATGGTCATGTATGCAGATATGATGCTGCTTCCATTGTATTTGCAGAGCGCACGTGGATATACAGCTATGGAGTCCGGACTTCTCATGCTTCCTGGTGCACTTCTGATGGGAATTATGATGCCGGTGACAGGCAAGCTGTTCGATCGGTTTGGAGCGAAGTGGCTGTCCATTATCGGGATGACGATTACGATCGTGACAACAATCGGCTTCGTTAATTTGACCGATTCCACCAGTTATACGTATTTGGTTCTGATGTCCACAGGACGACGCTTCGGGATGGCTATGTTTCTAATGCCAATCACAACGGCTGGCTTAAACCAACTACCTGCAAGATTGAATGCGCATGGTACTGCCATCTCCAATACCATCAAGCAGGTAGCAGGTGCGATAGGCACCTCTCTGCTCGTCACGGTTATGACGACCAGTACCAAAACTCATCTTGAGGATATGGTCGCCGCTGGCGGATCGCCGAAGGATATGATGGTGGAGGCGTCGATTCAGGGGATTAATGATGCTTACCTTTTCATTATTGGAATCGGAATTGTCGGTCTGGTGCTCTCTTTCTTCATTAAACGTAAGGGGCAGGCAGTGGAAAAAGAAGTCGGAGTAAAATTCACAAAGAAGCAGATAGGTTAACAAAGAAGAGCATGGGATGATTCAGAGGGACTCGGCGGATCACATAGGTTACAGCTGCTTGCTTAATTCCAAGTATTCTCTAGTGAATGAAGGAAGAAAGAACGGCATATGCTAGCCTATGATCAGCGGAGTCCCCATCTATGTGATGGATAAGGAGTACATATATGATGACTATTGGCTTATTGGGAACAGGATATTTGGGTCTTGTTCATGGTGTAGGTCTTGCTAACTTTGGAATGAAAATCATATGTACGGATATTGACCATCAGAAACTAGATTTGCTGAATGAAGGAACAATCCCCTTTTACGAACCAGATCTTCATAACCATATGGAAAGGGCAATTCAGGCTGGATTTATTACTTTCTCCAATAATATCAAGCTGATGATCGAATCAAGTAAAGTCATCTTTATTACAGTGGGTACCCCGACAACAGAAAATGGGGAGGCTGATCTCTCCTTTGTTGAAGAGGCTGCGCATATGATTGCTGCTTATATGAATGAAGACAAAGTTGTCGTTATCAAGTCGACAGTACCTGTAGGAAGTACAAGGCTCATTGAGCAAACAATGATAGATCATCTTGCAACTAGGGGAGTTAAATTCCGTGTTGAAATCGTTTTCAATCCGGAATTTCTGAGTGAAGGAACAGCCGTTCAGGATATGCTTCTTCCGAAGCGGATTGTTATCGGTTCACATAGCCTTCAGGCGAAAAAAATAATGAATATTATCTATAAAAAATATAAGGAGCGTCGGGTTCCTTTTATATACACCGATTTTGAGACTGCGGAAATGATTAAGTATGCCTCCAACGCTTTTCTGGCTACGAAGATTTCTTTTATTAATGAATTTGCTCTATTAGCTGAGAAAACGGGTGCTAACATCATGGATATTGCGCAAGCTATGGGCTTTGATCCACGAATTGGACCTCAATATCTTCAGCCTGGTGCTGGTTATGGGGGCAGTTGCTTCCCCAAAGATACAGCAGCTATTGTGAGCTTTGCTAATCATTATGGAGAACCCTTGCACACGGTAAAGGCAGCTATTGAGGCAAATGAGAGACAAAAAGTACAAATGGTTGAAAGAATCGCGAATGCGTTATCTCCAAAAGGGAGCCTGAAGGGAATGATTATATCTATCCTGGGATTATCCTTTAAACCAAAAACGGACGATATACGCGATGCTCCCAGTGTTCATATTATTCGTGAACTGCTTGCAAAGGGCGCAACGATTAGAGCCTATTGCCCCGGAGGAATGACGAAGATCAAGCTTTTATTTAAGCAGCTTGAATATCAAATTCATTATTGCGAAGACGAATACGAATGTGTGCTGGCAGCGGATGCGGTTGTCATTCTAACCGAATGGCCGCAATTTAATACGCTAAACTTAAACCTTATTAAGACATCGATGAGAGGGAATCTATGGTTTGATTTGAGAAACCAGTTTGTTAATCACCAAACGATTCGCAAGCAATTTGATTATCAACCTGTGGGCTTGAAATAAGGAGAGAAGCGTATGTCAGTCTATCTCATTACCGGAGGGGCCGGGTTTATCGGTTCTCATTTATGTGAGGCTTTGTTGAAGGAAGGCCATCATATTATTAATGTGGATTCCTTTGCGGACAATTACAGCTATCAGAGAAAAGTAATTAATGTTCTTGAATCACTGGGGATGGACACGGAATTTACATTTCGTAATAAAAAGGATGATTTGCAGCTGTTGCTCCAGAGAGTGAATGGGGATCGATATCGTCTAGAGCTCACGGATATTCGTTGCATGGACAGTATGGAGCATATTTTCCAAACCTCGAGGATTGATGTGGTTGTACACTTAGCTGCCTATCCAGGTGTCAGAGCTTCCATGGACAATCCGTATGAAGCTGAAGAGGTTAATGTAAAAGGCACGCTTCACATCCTGGAGTTAATGAGAAAGCATGGGATCAGGAAGTGGATTTGCGCCTCATCATCTTCTGTATATGGAACAAACGCAAAGGTGCCTTTTGCCGAAGACGATGCAGTTGAAAGTCCGATCTCAGTCTATGCGATGACGAAGAAGAGCTGTGAGCTCTTGGGTCATATCTACCATCACCAGTATGGAATAGATACAATCATGCTTCGTTTTTTCACTGTGTTCGGGGAAAGGCAGCGTCCCGATCTTGCGATTCATAAATTTACTGCCTTGATAGATCAAGGCTTGGAAATCCCTTTCTATGGTGATGGATCAACGTATAGGGATTATACCTATATCAAAGATATTATTAATGGAATTAAAGGCTCTATCGAATATGTTGAACAACAGCAAAATGTGTATCAAATCCTTAACTTGGGCGGCAATCAAACTCATTCACTTGCAAGCATGGTGGAAGATATTGCTCAAGAATTAGGCAAAAAGACGATATTGCACAAATTACCTAAGCAACCTGGGGATGTCGATAGAACATATGCTGATATTTCCAAAGCTCAGAACATGATTGGCTATGAGCCTATGACGACTTTTAGAGAAGGGCTACAGGCTTTTGTATCTTGGTATAAAGGGGGTGGCTACGAATGGTAGAGCTTTCTGTGGTGGTGCCTATTTATAATGAAGTCGAGAATATCGCAGGGCTCTATAATAGCATCACAGAAGCTGTAAAAGATAAGACAGCTGGCTACGAAATCATTCTTGTGAACGATGGGAGTACAGATGGAACTGAACGTAAATTAGATGACCTGGCTCTAGAAGACCCTTGTGTAAAAGTAATTCATTTCCGGAAGAACTGCGGGCAAACAGCAGCTATTCAAGCTGGAATTAAGAAAGCGAGCGGCAAGTATATTGGTTTGATAGATGCAGATTTGCAAACGGATCCTAAAGACTTTTTTACTTTAATGCCCTATTTAACTGAATTTGATTTCGCAAACGGCTGGAGAACCAAGCGTAAGGATACCTTTCTCAAAAAGATATCCTCACGAATCGGGAACGGCGTAAGGAATTGGATAACTGGGGATGTCATCGAGGATACGGGCTGTCCAATGAAGCTCTTCAAACGGGAAGTCGCTGAAAGTCTGCATTTGTATGAAGGATTCCATCGATTCATGCCTACACTGGCTAGAATGAATGGTTATACCGTAGTGGAAGTACCTGTCGATCACAGAGAACGGCAATATGGTACTTCGAAGTACGGTGTGATGAATCGCGCCTTTGTGGGTTTGATGGATGCAATTGTAATTGGATGGTTACGAAAGCGTGCCATACATTACGAGGCTAGGAGTGAGTAAGATGTGGATGTCATTTTACAGCATGCTTGGAACAACGGAGTTTCGCTGGATTATAATTGGTTTTTTTGGACAATTGATGTTCACAGGCAGGTTTGTTATTCAGTGGATTGCAAGTGAGAGGGCGAAGAAAAGTGTAGTCACCCGTTCCTTCTGGACATTCAGTATACTTGGAAGCAGTGTATTATCTGCTTATGCCATTTATCGCAAAGATCCTGTTTTTATCGTTGGTCAAGTTCCGGGTATTCTAATTTATATTCGAAACTTGGTTATCATGAGAAACCAGGAACGGAAGCTTGCGCTTGAAGCTGCTCAGGAAAGATGAAATGAAGCTTCCAGTCCTTTATAATGAATAATGCCGTCATTGCTTGATGGCTACCTCATAAATACCAAGGAGATCACGCGTAATGACAAGTATGGATAAATTTATCAAGGATTGGCTAAACCATCGTAAAGTACTGCACGAAATGCTGGAGGAAGTAACTACCGAGCAGCTTTCCATGAAGCCATGGGAGACTGGGATGTCACTATCGGGGCTTGTACTGCATATTACTGGAGCGATGGGCATGTTCGCGTCGACGGTGAAGAACGGAGCCTATACGCCTTCTGGTCAACCGAAGCCCTTCGAGACAATCGAGGAACTTAAGGCCAATATTGCAGCGGATACCGAACAAACTGAAGCGATCCTGAGATCGATCACTCCGGAGCAATTGGAGCAATCAATCGATTTCTTCGGTAATGCGGCGCCGGGCAGCATTTTGCTGCAGAACGCTAAGGATCATGAAATCCATCATAAAGGTCAATTGTTTGTCTATTTGCGTCTAGCTGGCATCGAAAAATTGCCGTTTTACGTAAGTCGCGCTTAGATAGATCAGAATCAGAAATCACTTCGATAAGAGGTGGTTTCTTTTTTTTGGCTAGGTTATGAAATATAAGATTTTATCTTCACGCACATTTTCTACCTAAACCTGCATTGTGATGTAGGCACTCTTGAGATGAGATTACGGACTAGAAATTGGTCTGACGAGAAGATTCAAGATTGCAAGGAGTATGCACAGCTTCTAATTGAAATTACCAGTGGGGACTATTCTCCACCTATGCTTGAAATTGTTACAACCCTCATGAATATTTTCGGAGCTTATGTTGCAAAATAATGTGGACGGTGTAAGAGAGGTGTGGTTCCATTGGACCGTTTGGTGCAAGGGCTGCAGGAGGAACTTATCTAATCACTTAGCTTAATTAGGAAGCGAGGGGTTGTGCCGCAGAGTATCTCTGAACACAGGTTTTACCCAAGTGATCTATTATCGCGAAGTGTGATGTCTGAGACTCGGCAATAACAATCAACCACCGTCGAAAGTTGGAGCCTATCATGGGCTCCTTCTTTTATTTCAAACACAATTATGAAGGAGATGGGGCAGTATGGATTTCACCCTTCAAGCTTTGATTAAGAGGGCATATGCCACTCCTTGCCTTAGGCAGAATATTTACAACAAGGGTATGATTCACTTGTATTGTGATTACTCTGGTCACGAGGAGCGTACGGATTGCGGTATAGCTTGCTGCTTGGTCTATAACAGAACGATCCAAGTATCCGCGGAAAAAATAGGGTTCGAGCCTATAGGGGATTCTGTTTATGGTGAATTATTAGCCATTACATATAGTCTTGAAATTCTCGGAGAAGCCTTGACGGAGCATCGTCCGAAAATCGCTATTGTCTTTACGGACTGTAGCTGCATAGCGCGGCTGCTGTCGAAAGATCAGTTCTCCAAGCCCTCCTATGAAGAGATAACAAATCAAATCACAGTAGCTCTCACCAAATTGCAAATTAGATTTCCTGATGTCGAAGTGAGAGTGAAGGTTATGAACAGCAAGCATAAAAGGAATAATGCTCTCCATAGGATGGCGCATGTAGCGGCTAGGAAGGTTATTGGGAAGTGAATGGAATGTTTTTAGAACACTCAATTACATAGCATTTCTTGTTATACTTTGATGTACCAAACCACTGGTATATCAAGGTTTTTCTTATATGTAGGACTAAAAAGCCTTTCGTTACAAATTAATAAAACCGTTTGGCGGTGTGCAGAGTCTAATGGTATAGAAGCAAATCGGCAGGAGAGGTTACGAGTGGATAACGAATTGCTGGCTCTTGCGGCCAAGCGTGGCGATGATGCGGCTTTCTACAGCCTCATTATGCAGCATAGGGAAAAGATGTATCGGATCGCTTACACGTATTTGAAAAATGAGACCGATGCTCTTGAAGCGGTTCAGGAAGCGACTTGTCGGGCGTATATGCAGATTCGTAAATTAAAGGAACCAAGTTATTTCGGCAGTTGGCTGATCCGTATTCTAATGAACTATTGTGCGGACGAGGTAAAAAGACGGGCTCGAAGGAACGGAGGACGTGATGCGGCCGCTACAAATGTAGAGTCGCACACGGCGAGCGGTGAATCAGCGTTGCTAGAGAAAGTATTGCTAGAGTCTGCGGTCGAACAGCTAGATGCCAACTATCAAAAAGTCATTCAACTGAAATACTATCACGATCTAACGATTACTGAGATAGCAAGAACACTGGAGAAACCGGAAGGTACAATCAAAACATGGCTGCACAAAGCTCTCGGCGGGTTACGTCAGAGGCTGGAGAAGGAGAGTGAACATCATGGATGAGAAACGTAATTATGACGGGCAGGAGTTACCTCTGTTAGATGCGATGAAAGAGCATATTGAACAACTTCCGGTCCCGCCACAGATCGATGAGGTGATTCGAAACGGTATGCAGCTTGGCCGACAACGTAGAAGGCATCGGGTGCTAACGAGAATGACATCCTGCATTGCAAGTCTGCTTATTCTGGTATTGGTAGCTTCAGTCCGATTCTCCCCTGCTGTTGCCGCATATGTCGGTGATATACCCGGTCTCCGGTCGTTCGTCCAGTTGATACACTTCGATAAGGGCCTACAGCTAGCGCTGGAAAATGACTATATGCAGCATGTTGGTCTTTCCGATGAGCATGACGGCATCAAGCTAACTGTAGACGGCGTTCTCGCTGATGAATCGAGGATTATTGTATTTTACACATTGGATAACATGGACGGACGGAAGCGGGTCATGAATGTTCAAAATGTGAAGCTGGTCAATAACCAACATACCTCCATATCTCACGGGGCATCGGATTTCGGTGAAGATTGGGTAAGCAAGCAAGGAACGATAGAATTTAATTTGCTAGATGGGGCTGGCATTCCAGATACCTTAGATCTGGAGTTGAAGGTTGGTAAGGATTACGAGACAGTCGCAAATGGTCCGATATGGAAGTTTGCAATACCTGTAGATAAAGTCAAATTTGAGGGATTGAAGGAAACCTATGATATCAACCAGACGGTTACCGTTGAGGGTCAGCGCATAACCATTGGGACATTGACCGTGTATCCGACTCGGATCGGGCTGGAGGTCGTTTACGATTCGGCCAACACGAAGAAATTATTTCATTTTGATGATATCCGGATCGAAGACGAGCAAGGAGAAACCTTCGGGACTATCAACAATGGTGTAACTGCTTCGAACATTAGCGAGAATCGGCTTGTGCTCTACTTCCAGAGCAACTATTTCCGTAAGCCGGATCGGCTCTATTTGCGGGCGAACAGTATCCGTGCACTGGATAAAAACAAGCTGGAGGTCCAGCTAGATCTCAATCGTAAAGAACTGCTGTCCCGTCCGGACGAACGGCTCACACTCGATGACATCGGCATCAGTGCGGAGAATGGCCAGAGCATTCTTGTCTTTCACTTGAAAAATGATGATCCGCTCGACAAGGACCGTCAGTACAGCTTATTCGACAGCAAGTACAAGGATGCCTCTGGTCAATCATTCGAGTCTAACATGACGGGATCTACATTCGACAGTTTTCAATATTATATTAAGAAAACGAACTATCAAAGCCCATTAACGCTCACCATCTCCGATTACCCTTCTCGGATATATGGCGATATTAACCTTAGAATTAAATAGGTATTCACGGAGGATCAGGGATTAATCAAGTATTCCGGCACAGGTTATCGTCGTTCCCCTTTACTTGCTCATGGTTCAGTTTGACTGGGTTGTTATTCGTAGATAATTAAGTTTCTCTAGCAAGGAACAAGAGGTGGCGCAGGCAAATCTGCGCCACCTCTTGTTCTGCAATTAACGTGATGTTTCAACCCGCCCTATTTTAGAACCTCTTATTTGTGTGAAAATGTTAATCCACCAAGCACATTGAGTTGTGATATATTTTTACAGTGACCCAGAATGCACGATTTAATATCATGAACCATTTTCGGGAGGATTACATGAGTATTAGAACAAAGCAAATTTATGGGCGATTGCTCATACCGATATTTACGTTAATCCTGTTGTGCATCTCACCCATGGCAGTCTTTGCTGCTCAGAAAGATGAAGCAACGGTAGCGCCAGATGTATCTGTTAAGATTGATGGCGTGAAGGTGAATCTAGCCGGTCAGGTGCTGATGCGGGATGGAAGCCTGTTTTTACCTGTCGCACAATTGGCAGAAATGTTTGACGCGAAGACGATGTGGGACCAGGACACGGAATCCGTGACGATACATACGGTTTATGGAGACAAGATTGTGCTCAGTAATGGAGTCCCCGTCGTTTATTTCAATGAAAACCGTTATCGCATGGACGTGGCACCATTGCTTACGAGTGGAAAGACTTATATTCCGCTTCGCAATGTCGCAGAGCTACTGCATGCAACAGTCAAGTGGAACCCAGATCAGCAATTAGCCGAGCTTGAAACGGTACAACCAGCTGTAATAACTGAAGAATACGGATTGACGGAGATCAGCAAGCAACATGGCGTTAGCGACTCTGCGTTGTTAAAACGTAATGGGCTCAAAAGTGCGGATAGCATCAAGGTGGGGGCTAAGCTTCAGGTGGTGATCCCTTCTATTTTCTCTAACGAGGCGGAATCATTCACGGAGAAAGACTTCATGCTGCTGGCGAAGCTTACACAAGTGGAGGCTGGATACGAGACCTATGAGGGGCAGCTGGCTGTAGCTAATGTCGTTCTTAACAGGGTGAAGAACGCAAAGTTCCCGGATACGATCCGTGATGTTATTTATTCTGGAAAGCAGTTTCCTGTTGCTCATAATGGTATGTTGGATAAGAGTGTACCGAATGCAAGTGTGCTTCGCGCTGCTAAGGATGCCTTGAACGGGAAGAGTAATGTGGAGGATGCAGTCTATTTCTTCAATTATAAAGTATCCAAAGGCGCGTTCTGGTCCGGTCTTGAAGTGATCGCAACGTTCGGCCATCATAGATTTGCGAAATAGATCAGATAAATGGAACAGACCTCCAACCCACTGAAGTGTGGATGAAGGTCTGTTCCATTTATCCTACTTTATTATTTTGTTGCGAGCCAAGCATCGATTTGCTTCTGCTTCTCGGCAATGATCTTATCAAGGCCTGCTTGCTTCATTCTTTCAATTAACTTAGGAAGGAATTCCACAGGGTCCACGGTTCCAGTTGCAATGCTAGGCCAAAGCTCGTTTTTCACATTCGCAACCGCAGCGATTTCTGTCTTGACAGGCTCTGCATCGAAATTAAAGCCTAGTATTTTGCTTGGTACGCCGGATTCGTTATACTCCTTGAACAAATCCCATTTCTTAGTGTTCTGACCCACTGTAAAGTGATTCAAAAATTGGTTTCCGAATTCCCAGAAGGCATTCGGGAAATAGCCGGAATTTTGACCAGTTAAACCAGGAGCGAAATCAATGACGTTCTCGACATCTGTTTTCACAAAATGCGTGCCTTCTACGCCGTAGTTAAGAATATTGTTGACGACAGGATCTGAATTTACTAGCTCAAGGAACATTAGTGCCCGTTCAGGATTTTTGGATGAGGCAACTACTGCATTCATTGAGCCCTGTGTGTCATTGGATGTAATAAATGGTGTTGTAATAGAGAACTGCTCAAGCTCGTATCCATAGGATGCGCCTACTTCCTCATTAGCAAGCGGCTTTGTCGTTCCACCGACTAAGAAAACTTTCTTTCCTTTTCTATCTGGTGTCGCGTCCTTAACGATAGTGGCATCCTTACGAATATATCCAGCCTTGTAATACTTGTGCATGGTATTTAATATCGCCTTGTATTCGGGTGTCTCGTATTCGTTAACTACGATGGTATCCTTGTTCTTGTATAGCTTTCCGGGTATGTTCTGATCACCTACAGGATCAAAGTCCAGGAATGTCATAGCAAAGTCCATGGATGCAACCCCGCCTAATGGAGAGACATTAGGGTCTTGTGCTTTTACTGCCGCTAAAATAGGCTCCAGGTCATCCAGCGTCGGAATTTCTGTCTGGAATTTCTTCAATTGCTCTTCTAAACCATACTTTTTAGCAAGCTCTGTGCTATAACCAAATCCATTCGTATGAGCGATTTCCTTGCTTGTTGGGATTGCATAGATTTTACCTGCAACTCTGGCGCCTTCAAATAGAACTTTAGGTAAGTTTTCTACAGTTTTGGGAGCGTATTTAGGTAACAGCTCTGTAATATCTGCAAAATATCCTTTAGCTACGCTTTGTGCGAATTGGCTCCAGCCTGCGGTGAACATAATATCTACATTAGAACCTGCCGCGAGTAGGACAGGAAACTTATCGCCCCAGCTCCCCCAATCGACAAAGTTAATGTGAACAGTTGCATTGATCTTGTCTTTCAAATAGTCGTTTAATGCTTGTTCAACTAACTTGGTGTCCTTTTGTGGGGCTGCTGGCAAAAACCAATTTAATTCAACAGGCGGCAATTCCGCTGGCGCTGATGCAGTTGCTGTTTCACTAGCTTTTTCACTGGCAGGCTGACTTGCTGTTTCTTTTGATTCAGGAGTGCTAGTCTTGTTATTGTTGTTGGATCCACAACCTGTAAGAACCATGCTGAATGCAAATACAGATATCAATGCCCAAGATATCGCTTTTTTCGAAATGCGCATGTCCAATCCCCCTCAAAATGATTAAATATTTATTTACTAACCTTTTAGAAACCTGTACACAGCTTCTAAAAGGGATTAGCCCTTAATTGCGCCTATCGTCAAACCTTTGACAAAATACTTCTGAAAAAACGGATAGCTTAAAATGATGGGTCCTATCGTAACAATACATAATGCCATTCTCGCGCTTTGCCCTGGAAGATCGGCTATCGTCATCGCTCCCTGTCCGGTTTGCGATGATATCTGAATTAAATATTCCAGCGTGGATTGAACTCGATACAGAAGGAATTGCAATGGTATTAATTTGTCGTTCGAGATGTACATGAGCGCGGTAAACCAGTCATTCCAATAATGAAGAGTATTGAATAAGCCGATCGTTGCCAAAGCTGGCGTCGAAAGTCTTAGAATAATAGAGAAGAATATTCTCCATTCTCCTGCACCGTCGATCTTCGCGGCTTCCACGAGAGAATCGGGTATGCTGGTAGAAAAGAATGTTTTCATGATTATGACATACATAGGCGATACGAGCAGTGGGAAGATCAGAATAAGTATCGTATCGCTCCAATCTAAGAGATTGGAATAGATCATGAACGTCGGGACGAGTCCGCCGTTAAACAACATAGTGAAAAATACCAAGAAGGAGAAGAAGCCTCTGTATTTAAATTCCTTTCTTGATATCACGTAGGCATATAGAGCGATTATGAACACGCTGAGAAGGGTCCCAGCAATCGTTATGAATAATGAAACTCCATAGGATCTAATGATCTGCTGCGTGTCGCTAAAAATATACTGATAGGCTTGAAAGCTGAATTCCTTTGGGAAAAAGCTGTAGCCGTTCGTAGATAACGTGCTCTCGTCCGTGATGGATATCATGAAGATCAGAATTAGCGGACCAAGGCATAAGGCTACGAATATAGCAAAGATAATATGAAAGAAAATATTCGTCGGAGAGGAGATTTGATTATGAATATTTGATTTTTTTTTAGCGACCGAAGCCATTGGAGGTTCACCTCATACGAATTTTTAGAACAGCACATGATCCTTGTTTATCTTTTTGACAACGAGATTAGCTCCAAGAACGAGCACTAAGCCCACGACAGCCTGATACAGTCCAACTGCGGTCGACATGCTAGGATCGCCCATGACTCTTAAGGCGTTGAACACATAGGTGTCAATGACAAGGGTAACCGGATATAATGCACCTGAATTCTGAGTGACTTGAAAGAACAGTCCGAAGTCAGCGAAAAATATTTTTCCAATAGATAACAGAGTTAAAATAACCATTAAGGGCGTTAACAAAGGAATCGTGATCTTAATGGCTTGTTTCCACTTATTAGCTCCGTCGATAACAGCTGCTTCGTATAATTCAGTATCGATGCCAGCTATTCCCGCGAAATAGATAATAGTGTTAAACCCTAGTGTTTTCCATATGGTGACCAACGGGAGGATATAGATCCAGTATTTAGGCTCTGAATACCATTGAATTGCTTCGAACCCCAGCGGCTCGACAATGAATTTATTAATAAATCCGACGTCAACACTGAAGAATGCGAAAGCAAGGAAAGAAACGACGACCCACGACATGAACTGGGGTAAAAACATGGCTGTCTGATAAAATTTGGCGAGCTTGCGATTCTTTAACTCGTTAAGCATGATTGCAGTGGGAACGGCAGTGACTAGTGTCAGGATAATAAAAAGGAGATTGAATAAGATGGTGTTGCGAGTAATCGTAAAGCCATAGGTCGTTTTGAGAAAAAATTCGAAATTTCTAAACCCGACCCATTCGCTCGACAACAAGCTGGTAATAAAGTTCCCGGAAGTCATTTTGAAATCTTTGAAGGCCAATATCACACCAAACATTGGAAGGTAATTATTGATTAGTAAAACAATGAGTACAGGGATCAACATAATAAATAAAGTTTTGTTCTTGTTCAATTCATACAAAAAGGACTTTGATTTCCTTCGCCCGTGGAGTCTGAGCATCATTGTAACTTCCTCTCTCTGTGATTGCTTTACTTTTTTTATTATGGTTTTTATCCTTGCTAGGGTAAATGGACTCATCTATAGGGGAGTGTAAAATTCTATGTTCTTTTTACACAGTGAGACAAGGCTATCCCACAATACGCGAATGGCACGATCGCTTAAACGATCGTGCCATTCGCGTATTGTGGAAGGGATTCCTCGACAGATTCATTTCCGATCCATAGGCGTTAGCGGATTAAAGTTAGGAAAATAGTAATCGTTAATATTTATCGTCTTGGATGTCACTGCAACATCAAGTAGTGTATTCAGACGATTACTTTCCTCGAGCATCGATGGATCGTCTTGGTTTCCGGCGAGAGCTTCCAGATAGATTTTCTTGCGTGACCATTCTTCTAAGATAAGCGGCGTATTAGGGTAGATGGAATCGTGGGTACCAGGAAAAAACTGTCGGAAATGAGAAGTATCCGTTAGATTGTCTAGGTCATTCGCTTGACTGCTAATGACTGGAATCATGCTACTTTGGGCGAATAAATGTCCAATGTATTCATCGGAGTAGAGAAATTCCCACACCTTCGCTGCCTCTTCCGGATAAAGAGTCCCCGAGTTGACAACCTGCCAACCTGCCGTATCGATTTTAATCGCACCTTTTCCTAATCTCACATCGTCTATCGCCGGAGGTAGGGCAACACCCCAATCGCTCTTCGGAGCGAATTGGTCAAAGAGCAGGGAAGCTTGCCAGCTGGAGGCGATCATCATACCGATATTACCATCCGCAAATTGAGCCATGGCTTGACTGATCTTCATGTTCTCCATGCCCGGGAAGACGCCGCCTTTTTCAATGAGCTCTTTAATGGTTATGAGCCATGGCTTATATACGGTTAAATCATATTTTCCTGCCTTAAAGTCGTAAAAGTGAACTCCACTGTAGCTGTTTAAGGCCTCCATAGGCTGAACGAAGTCCATCCATACTTCTCCCATGGGCATCGCAATGCCATATTTGCTTCTACCGATTTCTTTGTTGCTAATGATTTGGGCTGCTTTCACCAATTCGGAGAAGGTCTTGGGTGGAGAGTCGGGGTCTAAGCCTGATTCTCTAAATAAATCCTTATTGTATATGAGCCTGTAAGTCAGTTGATTGGAAGGAAGGGAATACATGCCATTTTGGCTGTCTAAGAGTTCTCTTGAGGAGTTTACGGCCCAGTCGGGAAAGGAAGATAAAAACGCAGGACTTATCTTGGGGGAAAGATCGGTTACCCAGTCTTTAGTGATGTAGCTGTTTAGCCATTCCCTTGGTAGCTCGAACACATCAGGGCCACTTCCGGATGCATTCAGTTTGTTCAGAGTTTCAATGTATCGATCAAGAGGGATATTTAGTAAATCGATTTGAATATTTGACTTGTTATTCTCATTGAATTTAGTGATCGCTTCTTCTACAAATTTTGTTGAAGGAACTGACCATTGGGCAAATTGAATATGAATCTTAGCGGGTTGCGAGTCTATGGACGCTTGTGGCTGCACGGGTGCTTCTTCTTTGTACAACTCGCCTTTGCTACATCCGACTCCTAAACAGGCTAGCAGCGTTAATAATATAAATATGACAACGAGCCATTGGCGGTTGCTTCTCATTCTCTCACCTCTAGTGATTCTATTCATTTCATGTTGCGTTTTGGTTGTTATTGTATTATATATTAAACAGCAAACGATCTATATTATTCTTTTTAAGCCAAGTTCTAGTTGGGTTCTCTTTTTTTAACCACCGCTATTTTCGCAAAAAGGAGAGAGAGCCATAATGCCGTCTGGAGGGCTGAAGACAACATTCTTTAATCGGATTTTTTTTACGATCAGCATCAGAAGTAGGTTACTTTTATATTTTATCTTTCTTATCCTGCTACCCACCTCGATTATTTCGGTAACAATATACAATAAATCGACGGATATTATTACCCATAAGATCAATTCCTCTCTGGAAGAAAAGTTAAATATCATTGCTTCAAGCATTACGCAAAAGTTTCAGGCAGTTAATAACACCTCCTCCGAAATCTATCTGAATAGCGATCTCATTCGCATTCTATCGTCACAACGCCCGAGCGATACTACTGGAATCATTAGCGAGATGTCGAATATGGACAAGTTGCTATCAAATTATACTGTAATGAATAACGCACAAGATCTATTGCTCCCTAGAATCTACCTGTTTAACCGACCAGAATATTTACTGCATAGCTTTACGAATAAGGTATCCGACCTCAGTATGATTGAGAAGGAGAAATGGTATCAGTCTCTGCCTAACAGGGCGGAGTATACGATTGTAGGGTTGGATGAGGTGATCGTTTCCTCCGTTAGAATTAAAACGATAAAAATTGCAAAGCGGTTATTTGGACTTGATGACATGAGCATTAAATTCAGCGGAGTGCTTACCGTTGATATTGGAGCTGACTATTTTAATACCATCCTAGACAAATCCAAACCGACGATTGGCAGCTCAACCTTTATCATAGACGACAACAAATCAATCATAATAAGCTCCGACGATTCTTTGTTAGGAACCGTATTCGAACCGAACAAGCATGATAATATCCTCGCAGCCTATGAAAGAATAGAACCGTTAAACTGGACACTCGTTTCTTTAACTCCCATGAATGAATTGAACGGAGAATTGATTTCCTTCAAGAAGGTCATCTATACAGTTATTGTAACTTGCGGAATTTTGGCCTTATTGATGGCCCTGTTCCTCTCAGAGAATATTTCCTATCCGATTCGCAAGCTGGTTAAATCTATGAGAGTTGTGCAACGCGGGAATTTCGATATTACCTTAGAATACAAAAGAAATGACGAGTTTGCGTATCTATTTCATTCCTACACGAAGATGGTTCACGATATTAAAGAGCTCATCGATAAGCTCTATGTGAGTGAGGTTATGAAGAAGGAAGCAGAGCTTAAGGCTTTGCAAGCTCAGATAAACCCTCATTTCCTGTACAACACGCTGGATTCCGTGAATTGGATGGCATTAGAGCTTAATGCGACAAGGATAAGCACCATGGTCACTTCGCTGTCCAACTTTTTCAGATATAGCCTGAGCAAGGGTGAAACGATCATTTCATTACGGGAAGAAAAGCTACAGGTGGAAAGCTATTTAATCATCCAAAAAATTCGCTTTCAGGAGAAATTGGACTATTCGATCCACTTTTCTAGTGACATCCTCGATAATTTGACTGTAAAACTTATTCTACAGCCAATCGTAGAAAATGCGATTTTGCATGGCATCAATAAGATACGAGGCAAAGGAATGATCGCGATAACGGGCACTAAAAGCGACTCCATTATTGAAATACGAATTAGTGATAACGGGGCTGGTGCTGATATCGAAGAACTGAACTCTATCGTGGACAATCGGAGTCATTCCACCTCTTTTGCTTTGAAAAACGTGAACGAAAGAATAAAGCATTATTTCGGGAGCGAGTTCGGAATCCAATTCTGCAGTAACGAGGATTCAGGCATTACGGTCATCGCGAGGTTTCCCGCAGTCAAAACAATGGAGGGATTATATGTTAACCATGATCATAGCGGATGATGAATCCATCGTCAGGCAGGGATTGAAAAACATAGTGCGTTGGAATGATTTGGGGATAGAAGTCATCGCCGAAGCTAGGGATGGACAGGAAGCCTATGATCTATGTCAGGAGCTTCATCCCGACATTCTCTTTACCGATATTCGTATGCCCTTAATGGACGGGCTGGAGGTGGCTATGAAGCTGGAGGAGCAGGGGAGTGATATCCGAGTTGTTCTTATCAGCGGTGCCCAGGATTTCAATTATGCCAAAACCGCGCTTGATATTAAGGCGGAAGGCTATGTATTAAAACCGGTAATTGTTGACGAGCTTAATGAAGTGATTAGAAAAGTAGTAAACCGAATTAAGCTTGAACGAAAGCAACAATCGGAGATGACGAAGCTAAAGGAGCAGATTCACGAACATTTTCCGCTAATTAGAAATAACTTTCTAAGGAACTTGGCTAGCGGCGTATATATTAACGAAACCTCAATTCACAATAAATTAGAATATTTCCAAATTCCTATACAGTCGGACGAAAGCCTTCTGGTATCCTCACTGCAAATTGACGACTACGAGAATCGAATCGAGAAGATGTCCGAGGAGGATAAGCAGCTATTAAACTTTGGCGTAACCAATATCATCGAGGAAATTATTACGAACTACAAATCGGGAATAAGCTTCAGTATGAGCGAGAATGAATTCGTTCAGATCTATCATCAAAGCGCACTCACGAATAGGAAATATACCGAAATATGTGCAGAAATCGCTTTATGTTTGAAAAACTTCTTAAGAATATCCGTATCTATCGGAATAGGAAGACCGATCGACAAGATTTCGTTGGTTCATACTTCCTTGGAAGACGCACGATCAGCCTTGCAGTACAAATTCTATACGGGTCATAACTCGATCCTGGATATTAGCGACATTGATATCTTGAACGATACTCCTAACGAGGGTATCATTCCCTCCGATTTATACGAGAATGAAAACCGCTTAATGGGTTATATCAAACTCGGGGACGTGGAAGGGGTCACGGAGACGATTAATGGCATATTCGACTATCTTTGTTCCGGTAATACTATGACCGTGGATTACGTGCAGGGCGTGTGCTTCGAAATGGCCTGCATCGCATCTAGAACCGTTCAAGGTCTTGGGGAAAGTATGGATAGTATCGCGGATGAGCGTTCTGTCGTTCTAGATGCCATATACAGAAAGGAAAATATCGCTGACCTCAAGAGCTATATGTCGAATCTATTTATTCTTATCGCCCAGTTCTTCTCGAAAAAGTACAATCAGAAGAGCGCTAAGGTCATCCGAAAGATTAAAGATATTATTGATCAGAAATATAGTGGTGACATTAGCGTCGTCAAAATATCTCAAGAAATCTATCTGACTCCGAACTATCTCAGTATGATCTTTAAACAGGATACAGGAGAAACTATCTCCGAGTATATTACGAAGGTCCGCATGGAGCATGCCAAAAACTTACTCAAATCAACTGATCTGAAAATTCTCGAAATCGCGGAGAAGGTCGGATATGACGATCCGCATTATTTTAGCAAAGCGTTCAAAAAATACAGCGGAATCCACCCGCAGAAGCATCGACTATAGAATTTCAGTTTAATAGCAGGTTTTCCCTCAAACCATGTCGAATCTTGTTAAGAAATACGATTTGACATGGGAGAGAGACTGCATTGTTCCTACGTAAAACATTAGTGAGCGGAACCGCTCTCGCTTTGCTTCTATGTGTTGGATTCGATCTTGCATATGGGGCTACGACAACGAAACCACCAATAACCAATACCAATGTTAGCTTAGATAATAAACAGAACGATCCGATAGATCAGATCGATTCGAGCGATCCAAAGGATCTGATAGAACAGAAAGCGCAAAATCTAGTAGGAGCGGTTGTAAATATCGTAGACACGACGAATTTGCGAAGCGGTCCGGGGATAGATCATGAAGTTGTGGGCAAAGCCAAGCCAGGCGACTCATTTCCAGTCGTAGGTGCGGAGGGAGATTGGTATAACATACCTTTGCCGAGTGGCGAAACTGCGTATGTCGCCAGTTGGGTTGTAAACCTGGATATTCCTATTCAGTTTGCTCATATCGTTGAGAACACTAATTTGCGAATCGGTCCAGGGACGGATTATGAGATTGTCGCCAAGGCTAAGCTGGGCGATTCGTTTCAGATCGTGGGTACGGAAGGGGAATGGTACCAAGTATTGCTCCCAAGTGGGGATAACGCATACGTCGCCAGCTGGATCGTAAAAACCAACTCCACTGAACAACAATCGCAAAATAAAGTGTACATCTATCAGACTCACAATAGAGAATCATGGAAAAACGTTGCAAGCAATACGAAAGGCTCATCCTTCGACGATCCTATTAAGAACATTAGTTTGGTAGGTAAGCGCTTGGGAGAGGCTCTACAGAAGAGAGGAATCCCAACCTTAGTAGGACAAGACGATTTTGCTGATAAGCTCAAGGTGCAAAATTTGAACTATTCTCTCTCCTATTCAGAGTCTCGTAAAGCCGTCAACAAGGCGAAGGCAGCCCATCCTTCTTTGACTTATTTTTTCGATATTCATCGTGACGCTAACGTTCCTCGTAAGGATACGACGGTTAAGATAAAAGGTAAAGATTATGCACGTATTCTGTTCGTTATCGGAACCGCTCATCCTAATTATGCGGAAAACAAAAAATTAGCGACAGCGTTGAGTGAACGTCTAAACAAGAAATATCCCGGATTGTCTCGCGGGGTGCTTACCAAAAGCAAAGGGAATGGGGAGTACAATCAATCTATCTCGCCAGGCAGCCTATTATTGGAAATCGGGAGCGTGAACAATACACTAGAGGAGAGCTTGCTTTCGGCAGAAGCGTTCTCAGATATTTTTACTGAGTATTACGGTTCCCTAAAATGAAGTGTAGTCGTATATAGAACTGCTCACTAAAGGGGCTGATGTAGAAGGTCTATTCAGACTTTCTGCGTCAGCCTCATCAAATTTGTGCGGTTATTTCGAATGATTCGCGCCCGATCTTGCTATACGCCGGCTTATGAGCTGGACAAATGGTTACTGCTTAAGTTCCATGTTGTAAGGGGAATAAAGGCACTTTTTTGGCCTTCGTCCTCGCCAAACTCAACTTCCCGGACTGCCAAGGCACTTTTTTGGCCTTCGTCCCCGCCAAACTCAACTTCTCGGACTGCCAAGGCACTTTTTTGGCCTTCGTCCCAGCCAAACTCAACTTCCCGGACTTCCAAGGCACTTTTTTGGCCTTCGTCCCCGTCAAACTCAATTTCTCGGACTTCCAAGGCACTTTTTTGGCCTTCGTCCTCGCCAAACTCAACTTCCCGGACTGCCAAGGCACTTTTTTCAAACTGTCCATCTTACGGGTCACAGTTCAACCAGTTCAACCAGTTCAACCAACTCAGGGGACAGCTTCTTTTTTTGATTATCTTTTAAATGTAACCCTAATCTCATTCAAACGTCTAATTCATGAGGGGGAAGCAGGATGGATTTGGAATATATGAAGTACATGTCGAGCGGTTATGACAAAAACAAAATATTACATCTTTTAATGGTGCAGTACGGACAAGACGTATGGAATTTTGCTTTTTCATTAACACGCCAACGAAACCTTGCAGATGACATCAGACAAGACGTATTCGTGAAAGTATTCGATAAACTTGATACGTTCCGCGCACAATCCTCTGTGAAAACTTGGTTGTTTTCGATCACCCGAAACCTTGCAGTTGATTATCGAAGATCAGCTTTCATACGTAAGGTGACGCTTGTGGATTATATACGGGATAGAGGAAGCAGACATTCGGCTGAGAATGAGTACTTCGAGAAACGAGATCTAAATGAAGCTTGGAAGGCCGTTTTGAGTTTGCCTATTAAGCTTCGGGAAGTGATTACACTTTTTGCGCATCATCAGTTATCCATAGCAGAGATAGCTGTTACGCTACAGATTTCTGAATCGGCAGTAAAGGTGAGGCTGCATAGAGCTAGAAAACAGGTGAATGAAAAGTATAAAGGAAGAGAGGATGCATTCTATGGAGAAAAGTAAGAGTCAGTGGGAAATTGAGCTACAAACCCCTCCACTTTTAAGTGAGAGCTCGAACATAGAATGGATGGCACTTGTAGAGAAACGCCTAGGGAAGCGAAGGAGTATTTATAAGCGGTATACCATGTGGGCTGGAAGCCTGGCTGTGATCGTAATGGCATTAATTATTATCATAGTTAATGAAGAGCACTTAAGAAGCTTGATACCCACTTGGGTTACTTCTCAGAATACTTCACAAACACATGTGGTAGAGGGCATAACGATTGAACAAGAGGCTGAGATTAAAATAAGCAAGAAAGCAGCTCTATTAGGCTCCGCGGGGGAGGCTACAATCGCGCTTATCAATTTACCTCTGATACCAGAGCAGGATTATACCGGTTATTTAGGAATCTGGGATGCTAACGGAAAGCTGCTCCAGAAGTTTGTTGTCGAAGGGTATAACATTATGAATCCCGTTCAAATCCATGTGGAGGACATTACGGGAGACGGGCACCCTGACATTGTATTAGAGACGGATGAGCATGCAAATGGCGGTTTAGGTGTTCATGTTCTTCATCTATATGTGAAAGACAATGATCAGTATGTTGAAGCGCCTTTACCAGATGAAGTGAATTCAAACTATATTGTAGCCTTTCGTTCAGCTAGCAATGATTTTAGGATGACCTCGGTTCAAGATAAGCGACAATGGACGATACAATTGACCACAGACCATTTGAAACAATTAGCTCCGAATTTATTAACCCAGACGAGTCCTGTCAATGTGGATCCCATTTCATCAATTGCTATTCAGAACAATATCTTAACAACGAAGAGATTAATCTGGTTTGGAAATTTACAGCTGAATTCTCTTGCTATACTAGAGACGAGTTATCGATTTGAAGAAAATAAGTGGACTATACAAAGCTATAGCTTAGAAAATATCGATAAGAGCTCGATAGTAACTGAGGTTAAGTAGACAGTTGGGGTATTCTCAGTTCAAATTTAAGTTCAAACAATAACGAAAAGCCGAGCGGGCTTCAGATATCCGTTTCTGATGCTGCTCGGCTTCTTTTGCTATTGATTCTTAAGCCGCTGCCAGCGGTTTAGGGCCTGCTCTTTCAAGATTATCGGTCAATTAGACCGCTGCCAGCGGTTTAATGTGGACTTTGGCGATGGGGCAAACATGGTTCTTAAGCGGATGTGCTGGAAATTAAGGGATTTGCTCTTTGCTTTCCAGCACTAGCTGATTTTTCGCAAGATCAGGAACGTAGACATACCGGGTAGCACCATCCATACCAGCTCCTCGGCCACCTTCAACAACAAGTTTTCCATCGATGACTTGAGGTAGATTTACAGGTGATGTCGTCCAATAGGGTGAGATGACCTCATCATTGAGGAAAGTAAGGCTCGACACCTCACCGGACTCTTTGTTGATCCCATAAGCATAGAATTCCAAGGCATGGCAGTCCGTATAGCGCGGAATGAGCAAATACAACTCGATCTCTGTTAAATTCAGCTTCATAAGCGGGATGAATGTGCTCGCAGGTTGGATCATCTCCAACTGCTTGAACTCTTGTATCAGGGTTTCATTACCAGAATTATCATTGAAATAAAGCTCATAGTCACCCGTGAATTGAATATCTGTCTCCTGACCAAGGCAGCTTGGTGCACCTAAAGGCTCGATTGTTTCATTTCCGTCCTTAAGAGGGCGCAACTGCAGAATCCCCTTAGAGGTCACGCTACTCGCTCGAATCCCTTCGTTAGGCGTAGCTAATGAAGGGTCGATCTGCGGAACGTCAGAGGCAGGTGGATCTGTGGGTGGGGCTTCTTCGACTCCGGGTCCGATTTGAAGGGTATCGATGTCGCCTTCAATGTTCATCGATTTGAAAATGGCGCGTTCCACTCTCCTGTCTTTCCAATAGATGACCAACTGCGATTCGATATTTCGATTGCGGATTCCAGTGAGATCAAACGCGCCCTCTTGATCCTTCGTTCCGTCAGCTTGAGTCACTCCATAACCTTCATGAACCCCAAAGTCGAAACGCCATATATCGACGGAGCTCCAAGTCGACATGTCGTTCGGATCCTCCTTATGATCTTGGGAGAAATCTCTACGAGTAGACTGTGCTTGATAGTTATTGCCGAAAGCTTGTTTAACCTCATCTTCTGACATCAGGGCTTGCAGGTGATCTATCACATATTCGGACATAGTGGGTTCGTTGGCATTAACATTCGCCGGAGGTGAAGAGACGAGGGACTGGTCCGGCGAAGGAATTAGAATGAATACAAGAGTTAGGAAAACCAACGTCACAACTGCCACTGCCCATGGATTCAGACGTCTTTTACGATTATTCGACTTTCCCAGACTCGTCCGAGCTTCCACCTCCTGCTGCATTTCGGAATCGAAAATCGGTTTATCGAATGGCCCCTTCTTCAGTCGCGTATACCACTCCGGTTTATGATTGTTCATGGCGCTCCACCTCCTCCAGGTACGACTTCATTTTAGAGCGTGCTCTATGCAACCGGGACTTTACGGTACCTATGGATATTCGCAGCAGTAATGCGATCTCCGCCTGAGGCATTTCATAATGAGCATCGAGGATGAGAACCTCTCGGTATTTTGGTGGAAGCTTCATGACTAACAACCAAATGGAGTCCGCATAAGTACGTTCCATGTAATGCTCCTCTGCGGATGGAGCGCTTGGAGCGGGGTAGAGGAAGTCGAGTAGTGTTACCTTGCGGATAAATGCAGATTTCTTATGGTTGATGGCTGTGTTTCTCGTAATGGAGAAAAGCCAGGTTCGCACAGAGGATTGACCTCGGAAGGAGGAAATATGCATAAATGCCTGCAAAAACACCTCCTGTACGATATCGTCAGAAGTGTGGTGGTTTTTGGTCAATAAGAAGGCATAATTCCATACATCCTGCCCATGATCTCGCATCAATTCGTTCAGTGAAGCGGATTGTATGCTAGTTACGTATTTCAGATAATCGTACGCCATCCTGTTCACCTCGATAGATTAGACAACACAGCTTGTAAAAGGTTCCTTATCTGCTCAGCTAATTGAAAAAACCGACGATACGAAGATGCAAGAGTAAAAGTGATAAGTACAATGCACTCCTCGTATACTTTTCTATTTTAATCCAATTTGTAGCTTCATCAAGCGCTTTCATTATGATACGATGTGGATACGCAATTTCTAAATTCACATACTCAATGTTGAAAGGGATGTTTATGAATGCCGTTAGTTGATATGCCACTTGAGCAGCTTAAAGAGTATCAGGGAATAAATCCGCGTCCGGCAGATTTCGATGCCTACTGGGACCGGGCGATTGCTGAGCTACGTGCGGTAGATCCGCAAGTGGAGCTTGTTCCGAGTCTATTTCAGACACCGCAAGCGGAATGCTTTGATCTCTATTTTACGGGAGTTCGCGGTGCGCGTATTCATGCAAAATACGTTCGTCCGAAAAATATAGCCGAGCCGCATCCCGCAGTCGTATTGTTTCATGGGTATTCGGGAAATGCAGGCGACTGGAATGATAAACTGGCATACGCTTCACTTGGTTTCTCCGTATTGGCTATGGATTGCCGCGGTCAAGGTGGCTTGTCAGAGGATGTAGGTGGGGTGAAAGGAAATACGTACCAGGGCCACATTATTCGTGGTCTCGACGACCATCCCGATAACCTATTATTCAGGCATATTTATTTGGATACAGCACAGCTTGCGGGTATCGCGCTGGGATTACCCGAAGTAGATCCTGAACGCGTCTATGCTGCTGGAGGTTCGCAGGGCGGTGGATTAACGATTGCATGTGCGGCACTTGAGCCGAGGGTGAAGAAACTGGCACCTTTGTTTCCGTTCTTGTGCGACTATAAACGGACTTGGGAGATGGATCTGGATAAGGATGCCTATCAGGAGCTGCGGACGTACTTCCGCCACTTCGATCCGTTGCATGAGCGAGAGGATGAGATTTTTACTAAGCTAGGCTATATTGATCTCCAACATCTAGCAAGTCGGATTCGTGGGGAAGTACTGATGTTTGTTGGTCTTATGGATACAGTATGCCCTCCTTCCACACAATTCGCTGCTTACAATAAGATGACCGCAACTAAGCAAGTAGTTATTTACCCGGATTTCGGTCATGAGCATCTTCCGGGGTCAGGCGACCGCACTATTCAGTTTTTCTTGGAGTCTTGATTTAACACTGGCCTAATAGGGATATCTCGTAGTGTACGCCACTCCAGATTTCGCAATCAGCATTTAAAGCGTATAGAGGCATTTGGCCATTTCGGAGAGGAGAATCTCGAATGGATAAGAGCAAATTGGAGGGAGCGGCGCTCCGAGTCTATCGATTTATAATGCACGGGGAGCAGGCACAGTGGGGAAACCATGAGTGGACAGACTGGGCGATGAATATCAATCGTTGGGATTGGAATTCGGGAGTGGGAATCATCGCAGCCGCGGAGTACGGAACAGTGTTGGGAGAAGAGTGGGCGATCCAAGAAGCAGAAGATTGGGTAAAACGGAACATGTGGCAGTCGGACTCCGTTAAAGTTATCAATTCGATGGCTCCCTATGCCATCTTCCCGTTATTGCTTGAGAAGAAGGCAAACCCGAGCTATGTGGCAAAGGTTGAAGAAATCGCAAATTGGATGATGGATCAGTCTCCCCGAACGAGGAACGGTGCTTTCGAGCACACCGTCACTGAGAAGGCATCATTTCGCGAACAGATCTGGGCGGATACCATCTTCATGGCCGTACTGTTCTTGGCTCGCGCAGCCATAATGCTCTCGAATCGGCGAATGGCGGACGAGGCTTTGCAGCAAGTTCTTCTGCACTTGCGTACACTACAGGATGATGAGACGGGATTGCTCTATCACGGCTGGAACTGTGAAACGGAAGATTGGATGTCCGCTGCGCGTTGGAACCGGGCCAATGCATGGAACGCTTGCGGCGTTCCAATGATTCTGGAAGCCTTGGCAGGCGGCGAAATCGACAATGGCGAAGAGTCCTTGGTAAAGAGCGAGATCAAGATGAGGTACGTCAAATTAATGGAAGGTCTCATGCTGAAACAAAATGTGAGCGGGCTATGGCCTACTGTGTTGGATCAACCTGACTATTACGAGGAAACTTCGGGGTCTGCTGGCATTGCTTACGGATTGTTCAAGGGGGTCCGAATGGGACTGATACCTGATTCGAGTAGAGCTATGGCATGCGCCGATAGGGCTCTAGATGCGATCGTATCCAAGATTGATGACAACGGATCCGTCGATGGCGTCTCCGGAGGGACTCCGGTGCTCGATAGCGTTGCGGCGTATAATGAAGTCCCGATCTTCCCGACTTTGTATGGGCAAGGCTTAACATTGCTCTTGCTTACGGAAGCTCTAGATTTGAGAAAGACTTGCTAATGAGTACATAAGCTCCTCTGTAAGTGGTGGGCTTCATATCCCATCCAAGAGTGATCATTTGAACGAGTGTGGAAGAGGCAACGGACCATTTCGCCGTGGTTGCAGCTTTCATCATCACTCGTTTTTTCTTTTTTCATTTTCTAGTGTGCTATTCGCTTTTATCGTCGTGTTTCTGTGAGTTCCTATGATCCGAATATCTTTTGATCGCAACAAATAGATTAAGAACCCCTGATAGCATTGCGCCAATAATTACAGATAGCTGAATAGGAGTCGGTCCTGCCTTCGTACCCTCCCCCACTGGCCCTGTTTTCGGCTGATTCATATCCCAGAGTCCATATAATAAACCGATTATCGGGATGAGTATTCCCGCAATACTTACAAGGATATAAAGTACATACCTATTCAACCTGTTCACCTCCTAATTATTGATATACAAACATTGTAACATTTGGTAATTGATTTTGGAGAGGCGAGTGAGTTTCTTCGTTTTCCTTCGTAAATATGAAGTGTAATGAATGCGCCCACTATTCGACAATCTTATTAGCATGTTATCCACAATATCCACAGAAGAGGTTGTGGATAACATCTGAACAACTTCTAAACAGTTAGATTGCTCATATCCCCTTATTCGAGATCGCAACTATTCATTAATATATTATATTGAATATGTGTGTGTTCATGTGATATTGTGTTGGGAAAATAGGGTGAGAGAAGGATGGATAAGGATGTCAAAGGAGCTTCGCTTTAGCAAAGAGGGTACGTTTACCATTGTTCAGTTCACGGATATTCACTGGAAGGACGGATCGGAGTTAGACTTGCAATCCAGAGCTCTCATGGAGCTTACGCTGGATACAGAGCAACCAGATTTTGTCATGTTTACCGGAGATGTCATTTATACGGGCGAGCATTCGGACGGGGCAGCTTTTTGCGATGATCCTATTCGTGCTTTTGGGGAAGCCGTTGCAGCAGTCGAGGAACGTAGCATCCCATGGGGAGTTGTATTCGGCAATCACGATACCGAGGTTGATATCACAAGGAATGAATTGATGAACGAAGTGCTAAAGCACTCCTATACATTAGCCCAACCTGGACCTAAACACATTAAAGGCGTGGGTAACTATGTGCTTCCTGTCCTGGGATCAAGCAATGAACAAGCGGCCGCCTTACTCTATTGCCTTGACTCCGGAGATTATTCGGGGAACCCTCTCGTTTCCGGATATGACTGGATTCAGCCGGATCAGATTCAATGGTACATAGAGCAATCCCGTTATTGGAAAGACCAGGCTGAGGGAAAAACCTTACCAGCGCTCGCTTTCTTTCATATTCCGTTACATGAATACCAAACCGTGTGGGATCGAGAAGTTTGCTATGGAAATAAATACGAGAATGTTTGTACGTCGCAAATACAATCGGGTTTCTTCTCGGCGATGTTGGGGCAGGGAGATGTGATGGCAACATTTTGTGGCCACGATCATATCAACGATTACTGGGGAGAACTGTACGGGATTCGTCTACATTACGGACGGGCAACGGGGTTTAGTACTTATGGCAAAGAGGGCTTTTCACGAGGTGCGCGAGTTATCCGTTTGACGGAGGGCAAGCGTGATCTGGAGTCGTGGCTTCGCCTTGATGACGGTTCTGTTGTTATGATGCAGCCTGAACATCAACCGGAGCTTGGCTAATCAGCCTGATCATATGTATGTGCAATTTCATGCAACATTTGAGAAAATTTTCCGTTTATAAGACAGATGACACACATCTCTTATTAACGGGGGACATATGAAGAAGCTACTTTTAGTGATGTTGATTATACTGGCGATAACGGGTTGTAATCAGGAGGGAAGCTCTGGTAATGCCACCGATTCTCCTTCTCCCACACCCGTACCCGTCGCATCAGTCAAACCAGAGGATCCCCCGTCGCCACCTGCGGAAGGATTGGAAGCGATTAATGAAAAGCTTAGTGAACATATGCAGGAATTAGGTAGGCAGCAATCTATTGCCGTTCAATCCCTGTATTCTACCGATGAAGCGGTTAAGATGGAAGTCCGCAGCTTCGGTGATGTCGAGCAAATCTTGTCTGAAACGGATATTGAAGCCTTTAAACAAAGCTTATTTGAACTAGTCGGTGAACCGTTCCCGATAGATATTTCCATCCGGAAATGCTGTGACGGGAAAGCTGGAGTTATCGGAAAGATTACTGAAGTGAACACAGAAAGAAACCGGATTCTTGTTGTCAATGAGCTAGAGAAGAACGGTAACACAGACGACCCGGTTGCCTATTGGGTAAGTCTAACGGACGACGGAAAGGTGTTTGTTGAAGGAGAAGAAACTACGGACATTTTCGATTCCGCACTCGTAGGTAAGGACGCGCAAGTGTGGACGACCGGAATGATCGATCAATCTTATCCAGGTCAAGTGGCTGCTTTAAAAGTAGTCGCGGAATAATAGAGGAGCCTCCAATCCGTAATGAAGCGGGTGGAGGCTCTATCTTTGTCACTTGTCGAAGACGGGGGTTAACTTACATATCACCTGCGGTAATCTCAAGCTTCTCACCTGGAGCGAGAACTCGGCCTTGTTGACCTTGACCTTCTATACGCTTAACGAAAGCTTCGGCGTCCTGTCGAATCGGTGTGAATGTGTCGTAGTGGACGGGAATGACTAGCTTAGCACCGAACCACTCGGCTGCTTGTAAGGCATCGTCTGGACCCATCGTATAATGATCGCCAATTGGCAGGAAGGCGATGTCGATCGGATGGCGGTCGCCGATCATTTTCATATCTGAGAAGAGTGCAGTATCCCCAGCATGTAGCAGCGTTAATCCTTCAACTTGAATGATATACCCTGCAGGCATTCCGCCATAGATGATTTGGCCTTCTTCAAGAAAGATGCCCGAGCTATGGAAGGCTTGAATCATTTTCGCTTTGGCGAATCCCAGATCAACTGTACCCCCGATGTTCATGTCGATTGTTTTGAGGTTTTTCCAGGACATGTAATTCGCAAGCTCGAAGGTGGCCACGATGGTGGCATCGTTCGCACGGGCGATTGGTTCGGCGTCGAGGATGTGGTCTGTGTGTGCATGGGTGAGCAATATGTAGTCTGTGCGGATGTCTTCTGGCTCCGTAACTGCGATCGGATTGCCTCTCAGAAATGGATCGATGAGCAGCGATTTCCCATTCGTAATGAGTTGGACGCATGAGTGGCCATGATAAATAATTTCCATAATGCATTCCTCCTTTTTCTTCTATTGTAACCGAATTACGAATTAACCGATCAATCCCCAAGAACCGAGGAGCTCGTCGAGTATACTTTTCCAGAGACAAGGGAACGTTGAAAAGCATATTCGATATTGGACAGGAGAATTTGCGATGGTCTCGTTCCTGATTACGCTAATGCGTTTATTGAAAGGATTACGAAGAGCTTTTAAAGAAAAGGACTTCCAAGTGCTGTTCATCCTCATTCTCTTGATGTTAGTTTCGGGCACGATTTTTTATACGAAGGAAGAAGGACTTGATCTACTTGATGCGCTTTATTTTTGCGTTACGACACTAAGCACGGTGGGATCGTCTCATTTCGAACCCCAAACGACACTCGGTAAAATATTTACGATGGTATATATCCTAGTAGGAACGGGTCTGTTCTTAGGATTAGTCTTCCATATCGCTCTTGCCGTTATGAATCGACCAGAGGGTGACAATAAGACTAAGAAGTAATCCTTATATTACTTATCTACAACGTTAAATATTAAGTATGTAAAGAAAAATATGGTAGAATAGGAGAATAGAACTACGGCAACAGGGGGATGGAAATGGACAACTTGATTGGAAAAAAATTAAAAAGCGATGTTATAAATACATATGGTGTGACGATTATCCCTGCCCACACGGTTATTAACTCTGATTCCATCAGGCTATTACTTAGTCATAAGATAGATATCAACTCCCTATTCCTCACTGCTGAGGTGGAAATAAATGATCCATATCCGTTAGTCCAGCAAGTCGTTGCGAAGTCTAAGCTTCTGTTTGAATCTATTATCGAGTCTCGTAAAGTTCCGTTATTGGAAATTCGTAATGAGGTTATACCTAGCATTCAGGATATATCGAATAATGAGAATCTGTTTGAGTTGTTTGAAGCGATAAAAGCAAAGGATGATTACACCTATCAACACAACATAGGTGTTGGAGTGTTGTCGACGCTTATTGGTCGTTGGATGAATCTGAGTGAATCAGAGCTTTCCATCCTATCCTTAGGGGCTGTCTTACATGATATTGGAAAAGTTAAGATTCCCAAGGAGATCCTTAATAAGCCAGGAAAGCTGACCAAAGAAGAGTTCGACTTGATGAAGAAGCATACGATCTTTGGTTATGAAATGCTCAAAGAAACGACAGGTCTGAATCAACGCATTGCTTTTATAGCATTACAGCATCATGAGCGTGATGATGGTAAAGGTTATCCACTTGGTCTTGTTAAAGGCAAGATTGACATGCTGAGCTCTATCGTAGCCGTTGCGGATATCTTTCATGCGATGTCTTCCAAACGCCCCTATCATGACCCGATCCCATTTTATGAAATTGTTAATCAAATGCGACAAGAAAAGTTTGGTCAGTTGAATCCGCATATCGTTTCGATATTTCTAGAAAACATCATGAAGCGATTAATTGGTGAACGGGTAATGCTAACGGATGGGCAAATGGGGGAAGTTGTATATCTCAATCCTCACAGCGTTGAGAAGCCGTTAATAATGATCGATGAAACGTTCTATGACTTGAGTAAGGAAAAGGATTTGCAGATCCAATCGATTGTTGTCTTGTAAAATTGGGGTGGATACATTGTTTTTGCGTAGTGTTGAGATTCTAAGTAAAGCAGAGCGTAACCCTAACTCTTATCCGTTCACTATTCCTGCAATTAAGCATCTAGATATCCTTGAATTCAAGAGGAATGTTACGTTCTTTGTTGGAGAAAATGGTTCCGGAAAGTCCACCATTCTGGAGGCGATTGCTTATCAGTGCGGGTTTAACACAGCAGGTGGTGGTAAGAACAACATCTATGAGGTGGATGCATCTCGTTCGATACTAGGTGACCATGTCCGATTATCATGGATGCCGAAGATTACTAATGGCTTCTTTCTTAGGGCGGAAACCTTTTACCATTTTGCATCGCATCTGGACAGCTTGCCTGAGAGCTTGCCTTATTATGGGGGACGATCCTTACACGAACAATCGCATGGGGAGGCTTTTTTGTCGCTTTTCAAGCATCGGTTTGGGAAAAAGGCGATTTACTTACTCGACGAGCCGGAGGCGGCTTTATCCCCTGCAAGGCAATTGGCATTAATGCGTGTGATCAAGGATTTGGATCAGGAAGCGCAGTTCATCATTGCAACCCATTCTCCGATACTCCTCGGATATCCCGATGCACAGATTCTAAACTTCGATGTTCAACCCGTTGGTGAAATTCGGTATGAGGACACGCTACATTACATAATAACAAGGCGTTTCCTCGAAAATAGAAAGTCAGTATTAAGGGAGTTATTTTCCGATTCAGATGCTCCTAACAACGAAGACGATTGAATAATCGGGCAGGAATATTGGAATGATAGAATAGATTGGAAAGATGATGATAAATCTATTATTTATTTAGGGAGTGGGCAAATGTCTGTAAATGTGTATTTGAACTTTAAGGGTAACTGTCGTGAAGTGGTACAGTTTTACGCACGGGTTTTTGGAACTGCCGAGCCGAAGATCATGACCTTTGGTGACACTCCAGCCCACCCAGATTATCCACTTCCGGATGAAGCGAAAAATTTAGTCATGCACACGCGACTTATGATTAATGGAAGCAATGTCATGTTTTCCGATACTTTTCCTGATATGCCTTTTGTTGTTGGGAACAATGTCAGCCTTGCCTTCGTCAGCAAGAGTGTGGATGAAATCAAATCCGCATTTAATCAATTGAAGGAAGGCGGGACAGTAGGCATGGAGCTTCAAGAAACCTATTGGAGCAAGTGTTATGGCAGCCTAACGGATAAGTTTGGAACCGAATGGTTATTCAACTTCGACAACGGTGAAGAGTGGTAAACAACTAAACCGGTTAGCAATAACAAAAGAGGTGATGCAGGAGCCCCCTGTATCACCTCTTTGTTATTGAAAGCCCTCTTCGATATGAGCTAGAGCAGCCTCAATTACATCGATATAATCCGCATCGGAGTGCAGCACACAATAAGTGTGCGCTCCTAAGATGGCTCCCACTATCGAACCGGAAAAAGCGAGAACAGCGAGGTTTCCACTATCCTGTCCGGTCCTTTCCGCGATCAGATCTGCAATCATGACTAGCGTTTCAGAGTTCTGGCTCATACTCGCTGCACGAAGCTCAGGAATCGACATGATGAGTTCCATTCTTTCTCGAATCTCTTGTCTAGCTTCTTGCGGGATAAGAGCTGAGCCTTCTCTAACTGCTTGCCGAAAAGCTCGGATGGGACTGAGCTCTTTTGGCTGTTTGCGGAACAATTCCACCAACATCGGATCGAAGTCATCTTCTGTGACGAGCGATTCCTTCGTTGGGAAATAACGAAAGAGAGTACTCGGTGAAACCTCAGACGCCTCGGCAATTTGCTCAACTGTCGTTTCTTGATACCCTTTTTGCTGGAACAATCTAATCGCGTTCTTCTGGATCGTTGATCGGGTTTTAATCTTTTTCCGTTCGCGAAGCCCGATTTTGGGTTGATCGTCTAGTTCGTCTATCAACACGTCAGTGCCTCCCGCTACACAGTTATTAACCATAGTGTACCGTTTTTGTGGGCACCGGGCAATGTTACAGTCCGATTTCCTTCACTTGATCGGGGGTCGAGGCGACAAGACCTCGCGGCAGAAAAATGAGTGTAAGGACGACACCGATGAGCGCGATTCCGCCACAAATCCAGAGCATCGTATCCATACCGGAGACGAAAGCATATCGAACGGACTGTAGTAACGGTTCAGAGCCTAACTGCTTTGCAATGGCAGTGCCAGCTGTCACACTTAGCTGTACAGATTCGGCAGCTAAATCTGGAACGCCTGTCAGATCAATGTTTGACCGATAGGTTGCATTTAATGCAGCACCGAGCAAGGCTACGCCGAATGAGCCGCCAACTAGACGGCATGCCATAATGAGAGCTGAGCCTACGCCACTTCGTTCAGCAGATAGCTCGCCTAGTGCTGCGTCCATTGCTGTCGGTAACGCCATACCGAGCCCGAGACCGCTAATTGTAATCCAAGTGGCTGCAAAGCCGTAGCTGCTGTCCATATGCGTAGCTGCTCCTATAGCTAAGCTAATAGCAAGCAGTGCAAATCCTAGAGCGGCAATCCACTTCGTGCCCATCTTAGGAAGTAAGCTTTGCGCTGCTTTAGCCCCGATGATCAGCCCACCTATTAACGGGAGTAGTCGAAGTCCGGTCTGAAGGGAGTCTGCGCTTTGAACTGCTTGAAAATATTGAGGCATAGCGAACATTAAGCCGAATATGGCGAAGGTTACGATCGTTGCAAGTATAGTTCCCCATGTGAATCTCGCTGAGCGGAACAACGATAGATCGATCAGCGGATAGGTGATTCGCCTTTGCCAGGCAGTAAACACGATTAATAAGAGCAATCCAACGACCATTGAAGAAATCGCCATGGGTTCCGACCAACTGTGTTCGCCTGTACGAATGACTCCATAGGTAATGCCTGTTAGACCTAGGCTGGAAGTGATTACACCGAAGACGTCTAGGCGTTGTCGATTTTCACTTCTAGATTCCGGTAGCAGGAATCCGACGGCGATAAGGGCAATCGCGACGAGTGGAATGTTAATAAGAAATACGGATCCCCATGAATAATGCTTCAGGAGCCAACCGCCGAGAATGGGGCCTAGTGGGATGCCGAACATATTCGCCATTGCCCATAACATCATAGCCTTAGTACGCTCCGCTCCGTGAAATAACACGGGAAGGATAGACATAGACAGCGGCATAATAAACGCGGCTCCTAACCCAAGAAAGCAACGCATTACAATGAGCATGGTTGTAGAATCGGATAATGCACAACCGCCGGAAGCTAAACCGAATAGGACAAGTGAGGCGAGTAGATACTTTTTCCGACCGTAGCTGTCCCCAAGCATTCCTGCTGGAAGTAGAACAGCGGCAAGAATGAGGTTATACGAGGCGACTATCCATTGCAGCGAGCTAGTTGAAGCATTGAGATCCGATGCAAGCGTCGGCAAAGCGACATTGAGAATCGTCATATCCAATGAAATCGCTAGAATACCGAAGGTTAATGCACCGAGCACCCACCATTTGCGTGAATCATTCGTAATCATCGTGATCATCCACCTTTTCCGGTTGTTTCCCAACCACATAATGACAGTGTATTAAATTTGAATGTAACTGTCAAATTAAATTAACTGTCATAAATTTGAGTGGATTAACTACACAAAATAACATATGTATCCATAAAATCACGAAAAAGCTATAATGGGAAAAGTTGTGAAATCCGAAAAGGAAGTGTTCATTTGGAAGATTACGCGCCATTATTAGAGCAGTTGCTTCAACAGGAAAGAGATTTGCAGTTTGATATTTTTACAAATCAGACGGCCCTTCAGTTAGGGAATGCGATATTGGAAAGAGCGATGAAAGAGGAGAAATTAATCGTTGTTGATATTAGAAGGAATGGACAATTGCTATTTCATGCGAAGTTAGAGGGAACTGGACTTAATAATGATCGATGGATTCAGCGTAAAATCAATGTCGCTAATCATTTCGGACATAGCTCTTATTATATGCACGTTTTGTATAAGTCATGGAACACCACGATCCAAGAAAATGCGTTCGTAGATCCGATGGAATATGCAGCAGAAGGTGGGTCATTCCCTATCTTTATTAAGAATGTTGGCCCTATCGGGACGATATCTGTGTCGGGTTTGCCTGGCGAAGAAGATCACGCATTGGTCGTCACAGTCTTAAGAGAATTCTTGAATTCGGTCTGATTTAAAAAGGCGAGTAAAGCGTAGATGTTCAGTCTACGCTTTACTCGCCTTTAGGTTGGTGCTAGTGGTTAAATACTTATTTGGGCGAACTGTCTGTTCCGTAACAGGAGCAATTGCTGATCGATAGCTGATTGGTTCAAGTGGAGGTCATTCAGGTAAGCATGAAGGGTTGTCTGCAAATGATGCACGATATTTCGTTGGATATCCGGAATGCTATCCTCCCTACAAAAAGCCGAACAGGAGAGAAAGCCTTCTGCATAGTGCTTAATATCATCTGAAATGACATTAACCTTTTCCTTATAAATCCTTTTTACAGCACCGGCCTGTGGTTTTATTTCGTAGTAACGATTTGTCTCGATGAGCAGCTTCCATGGACTAACATGGAAAATAAATGTGCTATTCTTCAATTCACCCGTCACCTTGAACAGATCCATGCCGTTGCTCATACGTAAATATCCCCTCTTTCATCGTTGACATGTTAAAATTTATGATATAGAAATAATAGCATAAAATGAGGATCTACTCCTCCTAATATATTGTGAACTTTGTGCCACATAATCTGTAGCTCCTGTCGTTTTCACATATTGGATGATAGGCCGGACGTCCCGGTGGACTTGTTTGATATAATAAAATAGAGATTGTTGTTTAGGAGTCTGATAAGATGAACGGCTTAGAGGCCATATTAACCAAGAAAAATAGAACTAAGCTTTGGATAAGTGGAGTTATCATCTTTATATTAGCGGTGTTAATTATTCTCGTCGTTTATTGGATTCGAAGCGATAATGGAAATTCTAAAGACCAAGAATTAAATATGCCGCACGATTATGTTTATAGCACAGTGGTGGCCTCTAATCGTATGGAGCTACATTATTTGCGCACACGACCCTCTAATATCAGGTTGGAGTCCATACATAACAATGTCACTGTGGCACCCTTTTACGGAATAAACGGTGGTTTTTTCTACGAAAATGCATTGCTTAGTATTGCCGTTATGAACGATGAGCCCGTTAACGACACTAAAGGTCAATATGGAGCCGGAGAGGCTAATGCCAAATATGCCAGAGGCACACTCGTATGGGATGGGAGTTTAGATCAGCTTAATGTGCAGGTCGTGCGTCAAGCCTCTGAGCTTGCGGTAACGGATCGCTCGCGATTCTGGGCGCAGGGAGGCATTAGCATGAGCCTCGATCGAGAGGAGCAATGGGTAGATCAAATCACAGCCGAGAGTGCTCCACTTCCGATTGCCTACTGTCTTCGGTCAGCGGCAGTATATGACTTGGACGGTAACTTATATTTGATTGTTAGCACGACGAAGGGTACTTTGGCAGAGTTCCGTGAAGCGATAGTGGAGACTGTCGGAGATGGCCAGCTTGTGAATGGAATCTTTCTCGATGGTGACGGCTCATCTCAGCTCCGAAGCAGGGAAGCGAAGCTAACCGGCGATGGTCGGCTTGTTGTTCAAATGTTAAGTCTTATAAAGTGAACATTTAAGCTTAATGCGAACCCAATCTACCCTAACGATAGGGTTCCATATGATGTTTAGGGATGGGAATAAGAACTGCCCACCATAGCGGCGTTGTGTGCCGGTATATGATGGGCAGAGTCTATTTCGTAGGTTGAAGATGGATGGATCCTACATTGCCTTGAGCAATTTCTCGGCTTTGGAACGTATCTCGGGTGTTGTCCATTGCTTCTGGCTCATGGAGTGAACTTCTCCTCTCATAGACTTGGGAACAATAGGGTTTGAATGGAATTTGCCGGACTAACTGACTCGGCGAGTTCATCACGATTCCGAAGGGTATAAGGAAGATCCTCATCTGTGCGGTTTAGAACGACGACCACAATTGTTCCATCCACGTTCTTAAACGCGATCGTTTCCAGCTTATCTGTATATTTAGAGCTAGCGATTCGAACTGCACCGGGACGGATATATTTGCTGAAATGACCAATGTAGTAATAGGAGCTTTGGAAAGTCAGAGTGTCCGACTGCGTGTCAGCGATGATCGGTGCATCACAATAATTACCGACGTGGTTCGGACCTCCTTGCTCATCTAGTACGATATTCCAATCCGTCCAGCCGGACATCCAGTTGTTCAAGTTTCCAATAATATCGTGTGCGTAACGCTCGCCACTTTTCCAGGATCCAAGCTGAACTCCACCTTCATGGCAGCCTTCAGTAAATACAAGCTGCTTGTCCGGGAAACGGTCGTGTACAGCAGATAATGCTTCGAAATGATCACCGGAATACCAATGAAAGCCAATTCCCCAAATGTATTTCGAAGCATCAACATCCGTAAACGCGACTTTCGCGCGGTCATAGACGCGTTCTTTGTTATGATCCCACACCATAAGACGGACGTGGGAGAGGTCAGCGGATTCTAGCGCAGGTCCCAGATGATCGCGCACGAAGTCACGTTCTTCTTCAGCAGTGTAAATGCAAGAATCCCATATTTGTACGGCTTTTGCTTCGTTCTGAACGGTTAATCCCCAGATCGCTAAGCCTTCAGCCGCATACGCTTGAATGAACTTAATGTAATAGCGTGCCCATACTTCTTGGTATTCGGGTTTCAGCTTGCCACCGTTATTCATTTCTCCGTTCGTCTTCATCCACGCGGGTGGGCTCCAGGGCGATGCATACAAGAGGAAGTTGTCCCCGGCAGTAGAAGCCGCTTGCTTGATATAAGGAATGAGGGCTTGCTTATCCCGGCTTATATCGAAGTTGGATAGGGAAGGATCCTCTTCCTCGACATAAGCATAGTTTCCGACGGAAAAGTCGCAGCTATTGATGTGCGTGCGACAAAGCGTATAGCCGATACCTTCCTCAGCGTCAAAATAAGCTTTAATGATTTTGTCACGGTTCTCTTGTCCTAGCTTAGCGGCGGTCACGGCAGATGATTCCGTAATGGCGCCTCCGAAACCGATAATTTCCTGGTAAGTCAAATCGTCATAAATGTTAATTAGCTGATTCTCTACACCCTGTTCATCCCTGTGAAACGATATTGTGGCTTTCTCTGTCAACCTATCTTGCGAATTTTTCTCAGTCTGAATCATTCTGATTGTCCGTTGGCTCATAAAAGTTAACCTCCATAATCATTTATGTGATAATTATAGGAGGAATGAGGATTGTTTTTGTAGAAACAATATGATTGTAAACCTATACGATCTGGCTATTATGTTTAATGGAATAGAAGGTGATGGAATGGCGTCTAGTGAGATTAACGTGCAATTATGCGGGTATTCCAAGCATTTGGAGCCATTCAAGCAAGATTACGGTAATGGGCTCGACACCTATGTTATCCGATTGCAGATGGAAGGAATTAGTACGGCATTGATTGATGGGGAGAGGTCGGATATTTTGCCGGGCGATCTGCTATTGTTCAAGCCGGGCGATATCTATGAGCTAACAATCGGAACTCCGGGACAGCCCATGAAGCCGAATGGAGATTATTTTGTCTTATGTACTGGACCAGGAGTGGATGAGTGGTGGGCATCTAAGGAAAGACCTAAGCGTAAGAGAATCGCCGAAGACGAGCGGATCAAGGGGATATGGCAGCAATTGATTTTTGAAAAACGAAGATTAGATGGCGGACATCAAGAGTTGATTACACTGCTTACATGCTCACTTTTACTATTGCTCGAACGTGCCCTTGAAGAGGCTCCGCCTACACAGTCCGCATCTGCCTTTCATGCTCTGAAGATGAGGAACTATATCGAAGAGAACGCCGCCCAAGCATTGAGGCTACAAAATATTGCAGGTCATGCAGGTCTAAGTGTTTCTCGAGCCGTGCATCTATTCAAGGAGCACTTCGGGGTTTCCGCGATGCTGTATGTCCAGCAATTAAGGCTCTCTCACTCGCTAGAGTTACTTGACTACAGCTTTATGTCCTTGGAGCAGATCGCTGCAGAGACAGGACTAGGAAGCTATACTTATTTTCACCGGGTATTCCGCGACACCTATGGCATTTCCCCCGGTCAATATAGGAAGCAACGGATGCTTAAGCAGAATCAGGGGTAACTAATAGAGTACGATCAATAAAGGATGGATTCTGATTGAACGACTATATATACGCAATCGCTACTAATGATGAGGAACACTCCTTGTGTATGCTGGAGATGCGGTCACTATTTGGGATTGACTGTAGATTTAATATGCTGCGGAGCCCAGTTGAGGTTGAACCTAGTCGAAGCCCCTTCATTAAGATGAGAATAAAAGTCATGTTCGAAGGAACGACTTTGCTTGAAATAACGGAGCAGGTAGGCGGCATAGAGCTTAATGAGGCAACATTCAAGGTAATGGCAATAGACAATGATGACCCTGAGGAAAATGGCAAGTTCGAGTATGAAGAAAAACGCCTGATGGAACGAGAAGTGGGACTACGATTTCGTGGACGAGCGGAGATGCGTAAGCCTGATCGGGAATACGGCTTCACTCGAGTAGGCGGTCGTTGGTGCTTTGGCGAATTGGTTAAAGGTGAGGCAATATGGCTAAAGAATAATGAGAAGCCTCGAAAATACTCCACAGCGCTTAGTACTCGTGTCGCTAGGGCAATCGTTAATATCGCCGTTCCAAACATCGTTGGGGTGCAGGCTATCGATCCGTGCTGCGGCATCGGAACTGTACTGGTAGAGGCTGCGTCGATGGGGATCGATATTGCAGGACGAGAGATCAACCCCTTGGCCGCTGTTGGAGCACGAGAGAACTTAGCGTTCTTCGGGTACAGCTCGGTAAAGGTAACGCTGGGGGATATGCGTGAAATTACGGAGAAATATGATGTAGCGATTATCGATATGCCCTACAATCTTTGTTCTGTTCTATCTTCGGATGAGAAGCTAGAGATGCTGCAGAGCGCGTGTAGGTTTGCGACCAAGATAGTCGTCATTACAATAGAAACAATGGACTCAATTATTGAGCAATCCGGCTTCGAGATTAAGGATCGATGCACAGTGAGCAAAGGAAAATTTGTTCGAAACATTCTCGTCTGCAATTAGGACATACGTAGCTGTTGAAATTATGGGCACTTTCGTCCACAATGGATGAAGAATAATATATAAAGAGGAGAGAACTTGACGATGAAATTCATAAGCACGAGAGGGAAAGTAGCACCTATCGGCTTTATCGATATGTTCCTGATGGGTCTTGGAGAAGACGGCGGTCTTATTGTACCGGAGACGATTCCAACGATAACTGCAGCGCAATTGAAGGAATGGTCCAAGCTTTCCTATCAGGACCTCATGTTTGAGGTGTTCTCACTTTATACGAATAACGAGATTCCAGAGCAGGATCTACGGAAGCTTATTCAGGATAGCTATGCTACCTTTAATAGTCCGGATGTATTACCAATGACATCATTGAATGATTCCTTACACGTGCTTGAGCTCTTCCATGGACCCACGTTTGCGTTCAAGGATGTTGCTTTGCAATTCATGGGCAATTTGTATGCTTATGTAGCGAAGAAGCAGAACAAGGTCATTAATATTTTAGGCGCGACTTCCGGGGATACAGGAGCATCTGCCATTAGCAGTGTTCGCGGTAAGGAAGGGATACAGATTTGTATTCTTCACCCTAACGGAAAAGTGAGTCGTGTACAAGAGCTACAGATGACAACTGTGCGCGACGACAATGTGCTGAACCTCTCGGTCAATGGGAATTTCGACGATTGTCAGCAGATCATTAAAGAGCTTTTCGCCGACGTTCCGTTTAAGACGAAATATCACCTTCGTGCAATTAACTCCATTAACTTTGTGCGCATATTGGCGCAATCGGTATATTACTTCTATGCTTATTTACAATTGCCGGAGAAGGTAAGAGCAGACGGCGTCAACTTTAGCATCCCAACTGGGAACTTCGGCAATATTTTCTCAGGCTACTTAGCTAAGCAAATGGGCGTACCGATTAAGCAGCTCGTCTTGGCGACGAACGAGAACAATATCCTTGAGCGGTTTATCCGCGAGGGTGTCTATAAGCCGGAAGGATTCCATAGCACGCACAGCCCGTCCATGGACATTCAGATCGCGAGTAACTTCGAGCGTTACTTGTACTATTTCAACGGAGAAAATGCAGAAGCGACAGCATCTCGCATGGAGCAGTTTAAATCCGATGGGCAGCTTATTTTCTCTGCTGAGGAAGTAGCGCGTATTCAGAACGATATGACCGCTTATAGCGTTGGAAACTCCGAATGCTTAGATACGATCAAGACGTATCAGGATCGTTACAATTATTTGCTAGACCCCCATTCCGCATGCGGAATTGCAGCATATGAAGGCGCAGGAAATAAAAACGATGGAGCGTTCGTGTCGCTCGCGACTGCGCATCCAGCGAAATTTGATGAGGCAATTCGTTTGATTGGCATCGAACAGAAATTCCCTGAGCAGATTCAGGAGCTGTTCGATAAACCGCAACAGCAGGTCGTTGTCGATAATGCCAAAGAGGAAATCGTGACTCAACTAGAGCAATTTTATAAAGTTAATCAATAGATCGCAGACAGTAGTAAGGAGGAATTACGGTGTTAATAGGTGCAGTTGAAGCAGGCGGTACGAAATTTGTATGTGGAATCGGGAACGAGAAGGGTGAGGTTCTCGAACGGATTAGCTTTCCAACGGAGCAGCCGGAGAAGACTTTGGCACAGGTCATCGACTATTTCCGGGACAAGCAGGTGGAAGCGATCGGGATTGGTTCGTTTGGTCCGATCAATATTGACCGGACGCATCCGCAATATGGAAGTGTTACAACGACACCAAAGCCAGGTTGGGCGAATTACCCTGTACTTCCTGAGCTGAAGAAGGTATTTAATGTACCGTTCGGCTGGGATACGGACGTTAATGCGGCAGCTTTAGGTGAAGCGACATGGGGCGCGGCTAAAGGCATGGACAGCTGTCTATACTATACTTTCGGTACAGGAGTAGGTGTTGGAGTATTTGCTGAAGGCAATATGGTACATGGCCTCGTACATCCGGAAGGTGGTCATGTGCTAACTCGGCGTCATCCAGCGGATACCTATGAGGGGAAATGCCCGTATCACGGGGATTGCTTGGAAGGAATGGCAGCCGGACCCGCTATCGAAGCTAGGTGGAAGGTGAAGGGCAGTGAGCTGCCGGTGGATCACCAAGCGTGGGAAATGCAAGCTTTCTATATTGGACAAGCGTTAGCAAGCGCAATTCTACTTCTATCGCCGAAGAAGATCATTCTTGGTGGGGGTGTCATGCATCAAATGCAGCTATTCCCACTCATCCGTGAGCAGGTTCGGAACAACCTGAAGGGATACGTGGTCTCTTCTGCGCTAGAAGCGGGGGGCATCGATGATTACATTGTACCTCCAGGCCTCGGGGATAACGCAGGCTTAAGTGGCTCGATTGCTCTTGGATTAAGGGCATACAAGGAAGCGGCGCAAGCCTAATAGGATTGTGGAAGATCGAAGGGGCTGACCCAAAAGTGATCAACTTTTGGGTCAGCCTCTTTGTATTCCTTTCTAAAGTAAAGACAATGAAATCGGAATGGTTAACCCCAAAGGCTATCGGGGGTGAGCTATTCCTGTTTGTGGCGTGGAAATGTGTGAGATAGCGGAACGCGGATGTTACTACTCAGGTACCCCCTAACATGATTGCAACTCTCACTTGCAAAAAACTGCCTTGGCAGAGCGAGAATTTGAGTTTGGCAGGTGCGAAGGCCAAAAAACTGCCTTGGCAGAGCGAGAATTTGAGTTTGGCAGGTGCGAAGGCCAAAAAACTGCCTTGGCAGAGCGAGAATTTGAGTTTGGCGGGTGCGAAGGCCAAAAAACTGCCTTGGCAGAGCGAGAATTTGAGTTTGACAGGTGCGAAGGCCAAAAAACTGCCTTGGCAGAGCGAGAATTTGAGTTTGGCATGTGCGAAGGCCAAAAAACTGCCTTGGCAGAGCGAGAATTTGAGTTTGGCATGTGCGAAGGCCAAAAAACTGCCTTGGCAGAGCGAGAATTTGAGTTTGGCGGGTGCGAAGGCCAAAAAACTGCCTTGGCAGAGCGAAAATTTGAGTTTGGCAGGTGCGAAGGCCAAAAAACTGCCTTGGCAGAGCGAGAATTTGAGTTTGGCGGGTGCGAAGGCCAAAAAACTGCCTTGGCAGAGCGAGAATTTGAGTTTGGCGGGTGCGAAGGCCAAAAAACTGCCTTCGTTTTCCCTACAACAGGGAATATAAGTAGTAACAACGTGGATCCGCTATTCCTGTTTGTGGCGCGGAAAAGTGTGAAATAGTGTAACGAGGATCCGCTAACTTTAGCGTCGCTGACATAAACGTTGAACGTACTAAAAGGACGGTGCTAGCGGTTTATACTTGGTACTTCTGTGGAATGGTATTGACAATAACAAGGAAATCTAATATTTTAATATATGAGCACATATTCATATGTTGGGATGAGGGAATCATATGAGAAACATTCAATTACATCATAACGACCACAGCAACCATGATCACAATCACAGCAACCACGACCACAATCACGATAACCACAGCAACCATGATCACAATCACAGCAACCACGATCACAATCACAATAACCACAGCAACCACGACCACAATCACAATAACCACAGCGACCACAGTCACAGTCACAGCCACAGCCACGGATTTGGGGGTCACCACCACCAAGATGGGGGGCGGGAGGGGAATAAACGAGGCTTAACGATCGCACTTCTCATTACTGCGGGCATTATGGTATTGGAGTTTGTCGGTGGCTTAATGACCAAGAGTTTAGCCTTGCTTTCCGATTCTGGACACATGCTAAGCGATGTGAGCGCGCTGGCATTGAGTCTTCTGGCCATTTGGTTTGCCGCCAAAGCGGCGACCCCCAACAGAACATACGGCTTCTATCGCTTCGAGGTGCTAGCAGCTTTATTTAACGGAGTAACACTATTCGCGATAGCCGGATTCATCCTGTGGGAAGCTTATCAGCGGTTTAATTCTCCGCCTGAGGTTTCTAGCCTGTCGATGATCCTGATTGCTTCTGTCGGACTTATCGCTAATCTACTGAGTGCACTAGCCTTAGTTAGACAAGGTGATGTTAAGAATAACCTTAATCTCAAAAGTGCATATCTACATGTACTAGGTGATGCTCTCGGCTCTGTCGGCGCTGTTGTTGCAGGTATTATCATGCTTCTTACGGATTGGTATGTTGTGGATCCGATCATTAGTGTACTGGTGTCCTTGTTGATCTTAAGAAGTGCATGGGGGGTCATTAAGAGTACGCTTCATATTCTGATGGAGGGCACTCCGACAACGATTAATCAGGAGAAAGTCAAAGTCGCATTGGCCGAAATCGAAGGTGTCATTGATGTTCATGATCTTCATATTTGGACGATTACATCGGGTATAGATTCATTGAGCTGCCATTTGTTAATCGAAGATGAAGCGGACAACCAAGCAATTCTTCAGCAGGCTATCAAGAGGCTAGAGGAGCGTTTCAAAATCCAACATGCGACGATCCAAATCGAAACTTCTGCCGTTCTGCATCCGGAGTTAAAGGTGTAGAGGAGTCACGTAGAATAGGTTGAATCATAAATTAACGTTTTCTAACCCTTTTCTAAGAAAGTCTGATATATGCCGTGGTAATTGGGTTTACCCTCTCCTTGGTAAATTATTGGGTATAAAACGTATGATATATTAATTCCCGACAGCAATGGTTCAATTGCAACCAGAGAAGCCGGGAGGAAATTTACAACATGAAAAAGAAGTTCACATTAAAGTTATTATTAGCTAGCAGTTTACTTATATCGGGGTTGTTCGGTACTATGATGGTTTCATCGCCGAAAGCGAGCGCTGCTACGGAACAATCCCTAAGCCTTATCGCTTACGGCAAAGATTATGTAGGCACACCTTATCAATTCGGAGCGACACCAGGCGTTACTAGCGTGTTTGATTGCTCCTCCTATGTTCAATATATTTTCAGCCAATTTGGACTAGATCTGCCACGGACTTCTGTTTCCCAATCGTATGTTGGTGAGAAAGTTCAGAAAGAGGATCTTAGCGTGGGAGACCTTGTGTTCTTCAAAACCGGTGGGAGCGGAATTAGTCATGTTGCGATCTATGCGGGAAACAAAAAGATTCTTCATGCAAGTAGCAGTCAAGGCGTTACCGTATCTAATATGACTTCAAGCTATTGGACGAAAGCTTACGTAACAGCTCGTCGGGTGCTGTAGCTTTTAACTAAAAAAGGATTGAGCAGGGAGATATCTGCTCAATCCTTTTTTGGTATGTCTTTGAAAGTTGCATTACTTTTTGTCGAAGGCAGCATTAAATGCTTTCTCTAGTCCATCGGCGCTGTCGGATATGAGGAACAGTACATAGTTATCTTTTGTAACGATTTTATAGTTTTTAGCATTCTCGTATTGATCGGGCAGGTAATTCTCGAATTGCTTCTGAACGTCTCCCGCGCGTTTCTCGATCCCTTTTTTGATCGTTGCGATATCTTTGGTTTTATTAACTTTGAAAATGGCAATTTCGTTCGTCTTGACGTTCATCATAGGAGTTTTAACCGTAAAATCCGCAAGCAGTTTCGTATCAATGCCGTATGCGGTTTTAAGTTGCTCTGCATCCATGTCCATCAAGCTTGGCTGCTCAATTTCCTTCAGCATTGCGTCCAGAATATCTTTGGTTGCCGGAGCAGGTGCCTTGCTTGCTTCTGGTTCCTTAGATGGCTCAGGCTTCTTGCTTGGTTCAGGCTTCTTGCTTGGCTCAGGTTTCTTAGTAGGTTCAGCTGGCTTCTTACTTGGAGCAGGTTCCTTGCTCGCCTCAGGCTTCTTACTAGGCTCTGGAGTTTTGCTCGCTTCGGGTGACTTGCTTGGACTAGCTTCTTCGCTTGGGCTCGCCTCAGGGCTTGTACTAGGCTCTTCGCTAGAACTAGCTCCTTCACTTGGGCTAGCTTCCGGGCTAGCGCTTGCTTCACTGCTATTAGAGGATTGGCTCGTTTCTACAGGAGCCTTATTATTGTTATCAGAGTTGCCAGAGCATGCGGTAAGTAAGCTTCCTAGAAGTGCAGTAACTAACATGAATGTAATTGCGCTTTTTTTCATAATGTAAAATTCTCCTCGGTGTGTGTGATCATTTGTACAAGCATACTAACGTAGACTTTCAGCTTAAGGTTGCAGTAAAATACCATTCTTCCTCTAATCGTCTATTTTCAGAATTTCTCCATTGTCGACGAAGGTTGCGGTGTTGAATAGCATCAACACGTCCTTGATCCCATTTTGGGCCATATAATCGCTAATGCTGCCGTTATAATAACGGATGTCGATGACATGAATTTCCGGTACATGCTGCGTTAAGAACGGCAGGAAGCTATGCGCGTAGGAGTCCTTCACGACGAGTAGCTTTTCTGTCGTCACAGCTTGCGGATCCAACGGACTCTTAAGGGTCATCAATGCATGCACGCCGCCTAGAAAATAAGAGTATTGATCCTTCTTCTCCAAGAAACTATCGTCGTATAGATTAGAGAACGTTTTATCCGTATCTGCAATGTACATTTCTGTCTGTACAGGATGTTTGGGTATATAGGTTTGAATCGTATCCGGTGTTAAACCGCTAAATTGGCTACGAGTGTGATAGCTTCCAAGGAAAGATTCACTCACGTTCGTAATTTGAAATTCCTCTTGACTCATTGGCTCCCAGCCCATCTTCTCAGCGTAGGCTATGTAAGCATAATAAGCGCCGAGCGTCGTCCAGTGGTGATCCGTCTTGTAATAGATTTGTTCTGAGGCATGAGGGCTCAGGAAACGAAAACCATCCATAAAGGATAAGCCGTCCTTCAAGTGATCGGCAATAAAGTCGTTGACCTTAGCTTCCGAATAATTCGGGGCCTTCCATGGCAAGCGCTCAGGGTACATACCGATCGACGTAGGTGCCAGCATGAAGGTCATGCTCGCGTCCGGATGACTGTCAGCAAATTGCTTCACGGCTTCCACGTATTGCTGTAATTTCGCATAATCAGGCTCTGCAAACTTTTCGAATAAGTAGCCGTCCTTCCCCCTGAAGATTCCGTTATTCTCCTGCTGTAAGCGCAGCTGCTCCATCGTGGACTTCGTCCATACCCAATCGGCACGGAAAGGAAAATGATCTGTTACGAAGCTCTCAGCTTGATCGGCAAATGTCTTGGATATGAGGTTGTCCCATGTAAGCTGAGGGGTAGCCTGCAAAGTACGATTTTCCAGCTCTGAGAATCGTTCCTTGGGCATAAGGAAGAAGGCCAATGACATCAGGAACAATATGGAGACAAATCCCCCAACCAGGATACGGTCTGCTTTCTGTTTCATTCGTTCACCTCATCTCGTTAGAAACGGAAATATAAGAACGGGTTAAAGGTCGCATCCACTAAATAAGACACCGACAGGAAAAATAGAATGCCGCACCAAGCCACATTCAGTAGCGAGCTTTTACCTTCATTGTTATTAGTCGTTGAAAGCTTCTTCCTAGAAACGGATGCAATAATAAGCACCACAAGCAAAATCGCATTCGTATAAGTGAAATACATCGTGTTACTATCCCATAGGGGCTGGCCAGTAAATCCCACCATTGCTTGTAAGTAGTGACCGACCTTCGGAAGCTCATCAAAGGCAAACAGTACCCAGCCGATGAGAATGAGAATAAGGGCGTAGACATGTCTAACCCATCGTGGAGATTGGCCGAGTAGCTTTAAGCCCCACCATTTTTCGAAAATAAGAATGACACCGAAGTATAATCCCCACAGCAGGAAGTTCCAGCTAGCTCCATGCCAGATGCCCGTAAGTAACCAGACGATAAGAATATTACGCAATTGAATGCCTAATCCTCGACGGTTACCACCAAGAGGGATGTAGACGTAATCACGAAACCAGCTGCTAAGCGAAATATGCCATCTCCGCCAGAAGTCCGTAATACTCTGTGCAGTATAAGGCTTATTGAAATTTTCATTGAAGCGGAAGCCGAACATAAGTCCGAGACCAATAGCCATATCTGAATATCCACTGAAGTCGAAATAAATTTGGAAAGCAAAGGCAATAATACCTAACCAAGCGGTTAAAACGGGTAAAGAACCGGCATCTGAGCTCGATATCGTATCCCAAAGCAGTCCGATATTGTTAGCAAGGAGCACCTTTTTGGCAAGACCAATAATGAAGCGCCTAACGCCTTCCGCGAACATCTCAATGCTAACCGAACGCTTGCGCAATTGCTCTGCAATGGTGTTGTACTGAACGATCGGTCCAGCGACCAATTGTGGGAACAAGGCAACGAACGTACCGAAGTCGATCCAATTGCGCTGTGCTTTGGCTGTCCCCCTGTACACATCAATGATGTAGGACATGGATTGGAAGGTATAGAAGGAAATCCCGATCGGGAGAGCCAGCTCCGTTAAAGGGATTTGGGTTCCTAACAGCTCATTCACATTGTTAATGAGGAAGTCCGCGTATTTGAAATAGGACAGGAGCCCGAGATTAACAATCACGGAGGATACGACAATGGTCTTGCGCCATACCGGACTCCGCTTCGAGTTGCTTAATAGCAACCCGAAGATGAAATCGGTGACGGTGGAAATGAGCATAATAACGATGTAAACCGGCTCACCCCATGCATAGAACACAAGGCTGGCTAAGAATAAGATAAGATTCTTAATTCTCCATGGTGAGCAGTAATACAGGAGCAGGACGGCAGGGAGGAATAAGAACAGGAACAGCAGGCTGCTGAATACCATGGCCGTCTACTTTTGCTCGAAGAAGCTATCGTATGCTTTAACGAGCTCGTCTGCTTTATCTGAAATGACGAACAGGATGTAGTTTCCTTTAGTTACGAGCTTGTAGTTTTTAGCGTTCTCGTATTGGTCTGGAAGATAAGTCTCAAATTGCTTTTGTACGTCGGTTGCGCGTTGCTTGATTGCTGCTTCGACAGTAGCAATATCTTTGGCATCTTTGACCTTCACGATCGCAATCTCATTCGTCTGCACGTTCATGAGGGGAGTTCTGATTGTATATTCTTCAAACAATGCTGCATCTAGATGATAGAGGTTTTCGATCATTTCCGGATCTAACTCCATTAGCATAGGCTGCTCGATTTGCTCGAACATTTGATCTACCATTTCTTTGGCGGAGGCCGTTGCTTGGATTGCAGCCTCCTTGGAATTACTGCTATTACTGCTATTGGAGCAGGCGCTAATCACCAAACTCAGTACGATAGTTAATAGCAGAACGAAAGTTCTTTTTTTCATTATTGTGCACTCTCCTTGGTGTGATATTGTTCGAATTCGACAAGCATACTAACGACGAGATGTCGAATAAGGTTTCAGTGGAAATGGGTTTGCCAGATTTTACTTGAATTTAAGGTGCTAGGCATCGAAACGTGTCCAGAATTAGGTTATAATTTAATTGTTGTCGTTATTTGAAACCTTTTTGTCGTTTGGTCGTAAATTAGGTTAGTTAATGGGTGAGAGAGTGATAGAATCCATTACACACGCAACAGATTGATATCTTTGAAGGGAGACCCTACTTGAAATGACGATTTCTCTAGTAAAAGGACAGAAAATCGATTTAACGAAGGGTAACGCCGGACTTAGCAAAATTATTGTAGGCCTCGGATGGGATCCTATTCAGAAGAAAAGCTTCTTCGGCTCCAAGAAATTGGACATTGACTGTGATGCTTCGGCGTTGCTGCTCGATGAGAACGGTAAGCTTCAAGGGAAAAACTTAGTATGCTTTCATAATTTGAAAAGCCCTGACGGTTCAGTCGTTCACTCTGGAGATAACCGTACGGGAGAAGGCGACGGCGACGATGAGCAAATTCATGTCGATCTAGGTCGCGTTCCAGCGAATATTCACAAAATCTTGATGGTCGTAAACATTTATGACTGTGTGAATCGTAAGCAGGATTTCGGAATGATCTCCGCTGCATACATTCGTGTGCTCAACCAAACTAATGAACAAGAATTAATTCGCTTTAACTTAACAGATAGCTACGCTGGTATGACGGCTCTAGTTGTCGGTGAAATTTATCGTCACAGCGGCGAGTGGAAATTTAACGCGATTGGCGAAGGCATGAATGCGCCACACATTGATATTTTGGCTCGTTCTTACCAATAATAAACTTTTATGTCCAAACAAAAACACTTTCGGCGTCTTCAGACGTCGATGAAGCTGTAAAATAAACCCAATGAGAAGAGGTCATTTAAATGTCAATCAGCTTATCTAAAGGTCAGAAAATCGATCTTACAAAAACAAACCCAGGTCTTACGAAAGTTCTAGTTGGATTAGGTTGGGATACGAACAAGTATGACGGCGGTAAAGATTTCGACCTTGATGCTTCTGTCTTCTGTCTGAATGCAGCGGGTAAAGCAGCTACCGAGAAAGATTTCATCTTCTACAATAATCTTAAAAATGCGAATGGCTCCATTGAGCATACAGGCGATAACTTGACAGGTGAAGGCGATGGGGACGATGAGCAAGTAAAAGTGAACCTTTCAACTGTACCTGCGGAAGTTGAGAAAGTCGCATTCTGTATTACGATTCACGAAGCTGCGGAAAGAGCGCAAAACTTTGGACAAGTTACGAATGCTTTCGTGCGTATCGTTAACGAAGACACTGGCGCTGAGCTTATCCGTTATGACCTGGGAGAAGATTTCTCGGTTGAAACAGCTGTAGTCGTTGGAGAACTTTACCGTCATAGCGGCGAATGGAAATTCAATGCAGTTGGTAGTGGGTATCAAGAAGGACTTAACGGCTTGTGCAAAGATTACGGCTTAATGTAATAATCATTAAACCCTAATTACGAGGGACCGCTTCTCAACTGAATTGCGGTCCCTTTTTTAATTCAAGGAGGGGCTCTCATGGCTGTTAACTTGTCCAAAGGTCAGAAAGTTGATTTAACGAAATCTAATCCAGGTCTCACTAAAGTGAAAGTCGGTTTGGGTTGGGATACGAACAAATATGATGGTGGAAGTGCATTCGATCTTGATGCCTCATCCTTCTGTTTGAATACTTCAGGTAAAGTGAACTCCGAACGCGATTTTATTTTCTATAACAACAAAACAAATATCAATGGAGCCATCCAATTATCCGGTGACAATCAGACGGGTGAGGGAGCTGGGGATGACGAATCCTTAACGATCGATCTGAGTCAAGTTCCAGCGGATATAGAGAAAATCGCATTCTGTATTACAATTCACGATGCAGCAGCTCGCAATCAGAATTTCGGACAGGTAGCTAACGCATATGCCCGTATCGTTAAGGATGGGACTGAGGAAGAGCTTATCCGCTACGATCTGGGAGAAGACTTCTCCGTTGAGACAGCTGTAGTCGTTGCGGAATTATATCGTCATAGTGGTGAATGGAAATTCAGTGCCGTGGGTAGTGGATATAGAGATGGATTAGCAGGATTATGCCGTGATTTCGGCGTTCAAGTATAGGAGGGCGTTCCCATGACAATAAGTTTATCTAAAGGCCAAAGAATTGATTTAACGAAAACAAATCCTGGTCTAAAGCAAGCGATAATTGGACTCGGATGGGATACGAATAAATATACAGGCGGAGAAGCATTTGACTTGGATGCATCTGCTTTCTTGCTTGACCAGAACGGTAAAGCAGGTGGAATAGAAGATTTTGTGTTTTACAACAATCTTTCTGTATACAACGGTGCGGTCGTTCATACGGGGGATAATCGTGACGGACAAGGTGAGGGTGATGATGAGCAGATCAAGCTTGATTTCTCCAAAATCCCTGCACAAATCCATCGCATTGGCATTACCGTAACGATTCATGATGCTCAGCAGAGAATCCAAAATTTTGGTCAAGTATCCAACGCCTTCGTTCGGTTGCTAGATGAGCAAACCGGGAGTGAAATTCTTCGCTACGATCTAGGAGAGGAATTCTCAGTCGAAACGGCTATTGTCGTTTGTGAGCTATATCGTCACGGCCCGGATTGGAAATTCCAAGCCGTGGGCTCCGGTTTCTCAGGCGGACTTTCCGCTCTAGCTAATAATTATGGCCTTGATGCCAAATAAGCTGAACCCCAAACGGAGGATTTATTGCGATGACTTTGTCCATCATTAAAGGTCAAAAAACAGATATAACCAAAAACAACCCGTCATTGAGTCGTATTATTGTAGGGATGGGTTGGAATTCTACATCTGGGGTCGAATTAGATTTCTCAGTTTTTGCGCTTCAAGGAAGTGGGAAAGTAAGATCAGATCAAGACTTGATCTTTTATTCGAATCCTTCTGGCGCTAATGGTGCAATCCAAATCGTAGGACAAGCTAAAAAAACATATGGAAACCAAGAAGATAAAGAGCAAGTGAACATCCAGTTAGGAAGTATTCCAAGCGATATTGAAAAGGTTTCCTTTACTTTAACGATCTATGAGGGCGATGTGCGTAAGCAAAATTTCTCTCTTGTGAACGATGCTTATATCCGGGTAATGGACGAGGCATCGGGAAATGAATTGTTTCGATATGAACTTGGAAAAAACTTTCCTGTCGAGACGGCGATTGTCGTGGGGGAATTATATAGATATAACAGCGACTGGAAGTTTAATGCAATAGGCTCTGGTTATTCTGGTGGGTTATCCGCATTGTGTGGAAGCTTTGGCGTTGATGTGCGTGAAGATGCTGCACCCACACCACCAGCAGCTTCCCCGGCACCATCTGTTGAACCGAAGCCTACTGCAGGACAAGCATCTTCTGCTCCTGTTCAACCGCCGGTCACTCCTCCTTCCTCGATTCGATTAGATAAGATTGAGCTTCGCAAAAAAGGTGAGGTCATCAATCTACAGAAAAAATCGGGTTCCTTGGGTGAGATTCTGGTTAACTTAAACTGGAATCGCAAGAAAACAGGAGGCGGGCTATTCAAAGCCGCTACAGGCATCGACTTGGATTTGGGGTGTTTGTTCGAGATGAAGGACGGCTCGAAGGGCGGTGTGCAAGCACTGGGCAACGCTTTTGGAGACATCAATCGACCGCCTTATATTTCACTTGATGGTGATGACCGAACAGGGGCATTGGCCGGTGGTGAGAACCTAAGGATTAATGGAACAAAAGTGGCCGATATCGAGAGAATTGTCATTTTTGCCTTTATATACGAAGGGGTAACGAACTGGTCGCAAGCGGATGGTGTTGTCACCATTAAACAGTCTGGCGGTCCGGATATCGAAGTGAAAATGGACGAGTACAACAATAGCAAAAGGCTTTGCGCCATTGCGATGATCAAGAATGTGAACAATCAAACCTTCAGCATTGAGCGATTGGTTCAATTTTTTAATGATCAACGGGAACTGGATCAAGCGTACAACTGGGGATTGACTTGGACTAAAGGTAGGAAGTAATTACACAAGTAGATAGAACGAACGAATATTGAAGGGGGGTCCATCATGGTAGATTTTTTTAGTAATTTTGTGGATAGCTTTGCTAACTTTTTCGATTGGGCTCATATTGGAGAGATTTTATCTCAGCCCTCTACCTGGGGAATTATCGGGACACTTGTTGTTCTTGAGGGCTTGCTTTCCGCTGATAATGCATTAGTACTAGCCGTAATGGTTAGGCATCTTCCGAAAGAGCAGCAAAGGAAAGCTTTGTTCTACGGACTTATTGGTGCATACGTATTCCGGTTCTTGGCCATTGGTATAGGAACCTTCTTAGTTAAGATCACCTGGATTAAAGTGGCTGGGGGTCTGTATCTCCTCTGGATTGCACTTAGTAATTTGTTTCACTTGGAATTTGCCCTTGCCCGCGTTGGTGGCATTCCACTTATTCCTTACATTCGACGCAAAGATCAAGAAGAAGATGGCGAGATCAAAAATAAAGGCCTCAGCTTCTGGCGTACCGTTCTTGCCGTTGAAATCATGGATATCGCCTTCAGCATCGACAGCGTATTAGCGGCTTTCGGTGTGAGCGAAGAAGTATGGGTATTGTTCCTAGGAGGTATCCTTGGGGTTCTGATGATGCGTGGAGTCGCCCAAGTATTCCTGAAGCTGATCGAGAGGTATCCAGAGCTCGAGAAAGCGGCGTTCATCCTTATTATTGTTATTGCCGCTAAGATGATTGGTGGAGCATTCGGTTTCCACGTTTCGCATGCGGTGTTCTTCTCCATCCTCATCGCTATCTTCCTTGGTACGATGGTTATTAGCTCCATTAAGAGGAAGAAGGAAGAAGCCAAGTCTTCTGACTCTGTATAGAACAATTTAATGAACGAAACAACTATGTATAGACGTCGGAATATCCCTCATGGACAAATGAGGGATATTTTTGACTAAGGAGATGATGTCAGTGCGATATTTTGACTATCTGACCCCGGAACAGGAAAGTGATATTTTTCATTACCTCCCTACGGAGTTCAGCAACCGAGATGATAAGGAGCTATTAGCTTATGCGGTAGGGGCAGCCCTCTATATGCCTGCGATAAGACCAACGATAGCTGACGATATTATTAACCAGAAAATTAAAGGGCTTGTTTCCCTCGTCATCGATTTAGAGGATGCTATAGGAGACAATCAATTGCAGCTTGCTGAACAGAATCTATGTGATACGATAGCGAAGCTTCATAGCTATATAACGATTGGATTACTTCACCCAAGTGCGTTACCCTTAATTTTTGTCCGTGTTCGAAGTGCGGAGCAGCTAGAGAAACTACTCATTCTTTTATCCGATCATCTCTCATTGATTACAGGCTTTGTATTTCCTAAATTTACACCTACATCTGGTGAAGCTTATTTTCGGATACTGGAGGATTATAATACAGGTAAGCCCTCGAATGCTCCGATCTTATACGGAATGCCGATCTTAGAAACACCTGATGTGATCTTTCGGGAGAGCCGGCTATCCACATTGTTAGACATCCAAGCTTTATTAATGAAGTATAAAGCTTATGTGCTTAATGTACGTATTGGGGCGACTGACTTTTCGAGTATTTTCGGATTAAGACGAAACCCAGATATGACGATTTATGATATTGGAGTCCTTCGGGATTGTGTGACGGATATTATTAATATTTTCGGCAGAGAAGGCAACAGCTTTGTGATTTCTGGTCCTGTGTGGGAGTACTTCAAGAGCGATCGGGTTCTGAAGCCACAGTTGAGAACAACCCCTTTCAAGGAAGAGATGGGTCAAGATGGGCTGAAGCTGAGAATGTCATTCCTTGATCGTTCGGTAGATGGTTTGATCCGCGAGGTGGCGTATGATAAGGAAAACGGAATTATTGGTAAAACAATTATCCATCCCACCCACTTGAGGCCGGTTCAATCGTTATATGTCGTCACGCATGAGGAGTATAGCGATGCTGTTAGCATTATTGCGAATAGTCAAGGTGACCACGGTGTTATGAAAAGTAAGTACGAGAACAAAATGAACGAAATCAAACCGCATCTTAACTGGTCAAACCGGATTATGAGCAGATCAAAAATATTTGGGGTGCTTCATGAGAAACACAACTTTACCTGCCTACTCGCTGAAACAGAGCGAGCAACCGCACTTGTATAAAATATTGGATAGCTTAGAGGTCGAAGTGAATGTGACCTCGAATCCTTATGACTTGAAGCTAGACCATCTGTTCCAGATGGCCGCCAGAATTAATAAGAAACGTGGCTTTCTCTTCGTCAGCAAGCTGCTGGGCAAGCATTTGCCTGTTCATCCGGCTCTATCTCTAGCATCTGGTGCGATATTAGGGTGCTTATATGAATCTACGATTCTAAATCGTTCATCCGCTATGTCTGTCGTGCAATTACGTGAAGCCTTCGAGAACACAAAACTAGCGGATGAGCTATACGAGCAACTTATGGATAAGAAAATCAAAGTGGATGAGCCGACATTATTTATCGGATTCGCAGAGACGGCTACCGCCCTTGGTCATAGCATGTTCGATGCTTTCGAGGGAAATGTAACTTTCCTGCATACAACTCGGGAGCAGATTGATGATATGCATTCCCTAATTAACTTTGAGGAAGAGCACTCCCATGCGGTTTCTCATCGTTGTTATGCCGATAATCCCGATCTCTTCCGCAATGCGTCTAGAATCGTATTAGTGGACGATGAGATCACTACTGGGAATACATCGCTGAATATCATTAAAGAGTTATTTGAAAGATTCGGGCATACCGACTTTATTGTGGCGAGTCTACTGGATTGGCGTTCAGCGCAAGATAGAAGCCGGTTTGATCAATTGGAGCAAGATCTTGGGATTCGGATCCGCTGTCTGTCATTAGTAGAGGGCTTCATCTCCGTGAAGGGGAGTCCTTTGGAGGAACGAGAACCTATCGCGCCTAAGATATCGACGGATAACGAAGTAACCTTTCGAACACTAGACGTTTCCCCATACTTTAAACCTCATGAGTCTGAGAAGCGCTCCACTGCTGATGGTGGTGTTGCTGGGAATGATGTATTGTATGTTAAGCATACGGGTAGATTTGGAATGGATGCGTTGCAAGGTGAAGCGCTGGATCAAGAAATCCAACAAGCTGCTGCTTACTTGGTTTCGCAGAGAACGGGCAAGCGAATTCTGTGTATCGGAACGGGCGAGTTCATGTATATTCCGATGAGGATTGCCGCTCTCATGGGAGATGGGGTCAGCTGTCAATCCACGACAAGGAGCCCTATTCATCCGCTACAGAGGGAGCATTATGCTATCACCTCAGCATTCCCGTTCGACTCCATTGAGGATGCCTCCATCCCGAACTTCATGTATAATTTGTCCCCTGGGCAATATGACGAAGCATTTGTGTTTGTTGAAAGAGCGTATGATGCAGACAACGGGAAATCCTTTGAGCAGGCGCTCTCCGAGATCGGTATACCTGTCGTAAATCTAGTTACATTTTCACATTGCAAGGAAGTATGAGTTAAGTTCGGAGGGCATGAGATGAAATCATCAATACTGGACGGGGAATTAGCTACACCATCTCCAATGGGAAGTTACCATTCTGAAGATGTCGTATTTCTGTTAAAGGATTTAAGTCATCTGGAGCTGGAGAGAGGAACGGAAGACCGTGAGGAAGCGATTCAAACGGGTACGCACTATTCAGAAATGCTACCTATTGAATATCGTCCAACGGATGCTTATATTCAGCTGTTTCATGAGACGCTTCATCTGACAGCTAGACGTGTAGCAGAAGCGGTAGCTATCGTATCTGAACAGATTGTTAGCAAGCGTGGGACTTCTCTAGTTCTTGCATCGTTAGCTAGAGCAGGGACTCCAATCGGAGTATTAATCAAAAGATACATTCAAGCTTATTATCAAGTGGATGTACCTCATTACAGTATTTCAATTATTAGAGGCAAAGGCATCGATGAGAACGCCATTAAATATATGCTACGTAAGCATCCACAAGCCGAAATCCAGTTTGTTGATGGCTGGACAGGCAAAGGTGCCATTCGAAAGGTGCTCATTGAAGCTTGCGAAAGCTTAGAGCAGAAATACGGGGTTCAATTAAACGACGATCTTGCCGTGCTCGCGGATCCAGGCTGCTGCTCCGCGACGTTCGGCACACGTGATGATTTTCTCATTCCGAGTGCTTGTCTGAATTCCACAGTGTCGGGCTTGGTAAGCCGAACGGTTCTAAGGGATGATCTGATCGGACCTGAAGATTATCACGGAGCCAAGTACTACCGGGAATGGGAGAAGGATGATCTATCGAACGAATATATCGATACGATTGCACATCACTTCGATTCCGTAAGGGATGAAGCCAGGGTACAGGCAAAGTTACTGTTGGAGTCTAAGGGCGAGAGTGCTGCTGTGACATGGAAAGGTGAACAAGATATCCGTAGAATCCAAAATGATTTTAGGATTGATAACATTAACCTTGTCAAGCCTGGGGTCGGGGAAACGACGCGTGTGCTGCTACGAAGAGTGCCATGGAAAATTCTCGTAAATGACTTGAACAATTCAAATCTTGCTCCTATCCTTCTATTGGCTAAAGACCGTGGAGTTCCCGTTGAAGTATATCCAGATTTGACTTATTCATGTTGCGGGATCATTAAGCCGCATAGGGAGGACTAAGATTTGATCTTTGCCTGCGATTTGGACCAGACACTTATTTATTCGCGTAAATCAATGGGGATTATCGATGCGGATGAGCTCGTTCCTGTAGAAACCTACGAAAATGACTACCTCTCCTTCATGACGCGAACGGCTTACCACAACCTTCAACAGCTTAGTCAGCAAATCCATTTTGTACCTGCTACTACGAGAATCTACGAGCAATTCCAGAGAATATTTGGATTGAACGAGGGTATTCGCTCCCGTTATGCCGTCATCAGTAATGGGGGTAGGGTGCTTATTGAGGGTAAGCCGGATTTGGATTGGGAGAATCGAGTTCGGGAGACGGTACGTAAGGAATGTGCTCCCCATGACGAAATCAAGCTGATGTTTGAACGACTTGTTCATGCGGATTGTGTCATTAAGGATCGTTATTGTGACGACTTGTTTTATTCTATTATTGTGGAGCGTGACTTGCTTCCTCCAGGCTTGATGGTGGAGCTAGAAAAGCTCCTTCGTGGCTATGGCTGGAACTGCTCACTTCAAGGACGTAAAATTTATTTAGTACCGGACCATGTTAATAAAGGTGCGGCTGTTCAATATGTTAAGGAGTTGTCTAATTCTCGGAGTATTTTCGCGGCTGGAGATAGCTTGCTGGATGAAAGTATGCTTGTCATTGCCAACGAGGCTATGGCTCCTAAACACGGTGAGCTCTATCGGAAATACGGATCACACGATCATATTCGTTTTACGGAACACTCGGGTATTCGGGCTTCGGAAGAAATCATAGATGTATTAATGAAGCGGATGGAGGTAAGGGACGTTATATGACTAATATTTATTTGAACCGCTGGTTTTCAGTCTCTTACCACTACATGAACATGATTCGCGACAACCCTGATAGACAGTTATTTAAGTTTTACGGCACGCATCCAGATCCGAGCCATTTGAGCTTGCAGGCTTGCGATTACTCGGAGCAAGAGCCCGTTCTACACGGTACTGAGTATGTCGATTATGCCGTTAATTTTTGTAAGCGCCATAAAATTGACATTTTTATCCCCCGTCTCAAGATGCTCGAAATTGCTAAGGAAGTTCATCGATTCGACGCCATTGGTACAAAGGTAATGGTGTGCCGCGACATTGAGCTTCTGGAGTGTATGATCGAAAAAGATCAATTTTATGAAAAGCTTCAAGGTACCGGTGTAGTCCCCATTCCGGAATACTATATCGTTGAAACGGCACAGCAATTCAAAGAAGCGTATGAAACGCTTATCGGTAATGGACACAAGGTGTGCTTTAAGCCGACGAATTCCGAGGGGGGCATGGGGTTTCGGATTATCGATAACAACATGAATCCGTTAGAAAATCTATATAGCTGGGTTAGCTTATCGGTTCCTTTCGAGCAAGTGTATGACACGCTATCTGCTGTCGAGAAGTTTCCCAAGCTGATGGTGATGGAGCTGCTGGAAGAGGATGAATTCAGCATTGACTGTCTGGCAGACGCAGAGGGGAAGCTCATTACTGCTATTCCAAGAAGAAAGTCTTCCGGTCGAATCTACATTATGGAGGATATTGCTGAGCTTACTCAGATTGCTTGTAATGTTGCAGAGAAGTGTCGAATACCGTTCGTCTACAATATTCAAGTGAAGATGAACAAAGGTATCCCTAAGCTTCTAGAGATTAATCCGAGAATGTCTGGCGGCTTGTATATTACTTGTTTGACTGGGGTGAATATGCCCTATCTAGCGGTTAAGACGATCATGGGACAACCTTTCGAGCAACCCAAGCCTCAGTTTGGAGTCAAGGCTAGCTACATTGAAAAGCCAATTATTATGAAGGAATAAGAGTTACTTCCGATAATAAATTGACGAGAGCTGTTGAAAATCATAAACTTATACCAATAGATTGTAAGTTGGGAGGTATGATTTGTTTGCTTCGTTCCAAATGGGGGTTAATCTCCGTAATTATTGGTTATGTCGCTGGGCTAGTTACGTCTAAATTTCTTCCTATTCCTGTTGCGTTAATATTTCCTGTGCTTGGGACGATGTTGGGTTCAGTTATACGTCAATCCGAGCTCAAAGTGGCCAAGCTTGTTGCGGAAAGAGATGCGGCAACTGCAGCCGCAGCAGCAATTACCGCTACGAATAACAGCCAGAGGGTAGAGCCACCACAGTCTTCTAACAGTCGGGTTGTCGATGCTTCGTCGTCACAGTCGGACAAGGCTACAAGCGAGAGAGCTATCCAGTTAGGGCCGGAATGGGACTCGATTATTGAGTATATCGGAACGATCGAGGATATGGTGCTACTCGAAGGGGAGAAGGACAACCTCGATAATGAAATCGTTCAACGGACGCTTTCTGTGCTTGTGAGGTTAAATCGGATTATTCCACAAATTGTTGCCTTCAATAACGGTGAAATTAATCATAAGATTCAACGGTTAGTTTTGAAGGATTTGAATGGCGCAATTACACCGTTTATTCATTTAAGTGGTGAAGCCAAACGGCAGAACCGCAGAATTTTATTGAATAGCCTTAAAGATATCGACAATCAAATTTCCACTTACACGAGCTTCGTAGAGCAGAAGGACCTGATGGAATTGAAAAATAAGGCCGAGCTCATACATCAACGATATGGCGCAGGAAATTAAACTTATGGGGAGGATTTACGCATGAGTACACAAGCCATTCTTCTTAAAGATTCAGACACAGCTAAAGTACAGCAAGAAGCGCAATCTACAATTCAACGGATTTCTTCAACCGACTCTACCCAATTGGATTCTTTAATGGATGAGATCGGGAGAATGGGTCAGAGGACGATGGAGAAGGCTGGGGCTAATCTTACCTTGCTGGAGCGTCCACTGAATGATCTCTTAAATGGTAAGCGCTCCGAAATTGCGGGCAACATTATGAAGCTGCGCAACGAGGTCGATGACTTAAACCGCAGTAAGGATCTATCGCTTATGCAGAAAATTCTGCGCAAGACTCCGATGAAAAACTACATCATGAAGTATCAGTCGGTTAAAACCAACGTTAACGCGATTATTTCCGCGCTTCGTAATGGTAAAGATACTTTGGAAGAAAACATCGTGCATATGCGTAACCTGAAGCAAATGTGTCTTACGGAAATGTATAACGTACAGCAACGCATCGAATTGGGTAACCAGCTTAGAGTGTTGTTCGAGCAAGAGATCGCTAAGCCGGAAAATGAATCTCGGAAAGCTCAGCTTGAACGTGGACTACGTAAGGTGGTAACTCGTATTCAAGCATTTACAGAGATGATTATGCTGTATCAGCAAGCGATTGCCGGCTCTGACATCATTAATGATAATAACGACAAGCTGATTGATTCAGTTGATGCAACAATCGATAAGACACAGCATCTGATTACCGTGTCGGCGATGATTGCAACGGCACTGGATGATCAGTTGAAGGTTATCGATGCTGTTAATGCGACGAATGAGATGCTAGGTAAGCAGTTTGCCGAGAATGCACGTCTCCTTAATGAAACAACTCAGAAGACGACACAAGCGATGACAAAATCAGCGATGTCCATGGAACAGATTAATCAAGCCATGAATGACCTGACTTCGGCCATCACGCGTTGCGAGGAGTCGAATCGGACGATCATTTCGTCTGCTACGGAACAAACCGCGCGTCTTACAGAAATCAACAAGCAAATGGGTCAACGTTTAGGCTTGAATTCTGGTAAGAGTGCTGCAGCAACGCCTGCAGCTATTCAAGAGCCAGCGATTACAAGTTTGTTGGACTAGCATCTTCCCCTCATCAGGTCGGCCAGTGTTACTGGCTGGCCTTTTTGTTGACTACGCTCGGCAATACAAGCTCTACTAAATATCGTCATATTTTCTCTATTAACTGGATAGACTTGAATTACAGGTAGAATATCCGGATTTAGTAGAGAGGAAGATTAATATGGTGATGAGCTGGGTAATTGGGCTAAGCATGCTTGTATTAATCGTAGTGGTAAGTAGTGAAAAAGCAGAGGCTATTATGGAGCTATCCGAAGATTAGATTTTCAAATCCCTCCCAATTTGTTACTATACCAATATGCGACAGCGAGAGTGGGAGGGGAAATTGGTTTGGATTTTACCTTTGAAATTTTGGATTCCACGACAATTAATATCCGTTTCAATTATGGAGGAGAATGGTTCGAGTTCAATATTTTTTATAAAGAAAATCAATGGATTTTACACCCGTTCGATGCGAATTTGTTAGGCAACCCGGACATGTGTCGACTTGTCATTGCAGATTTATTAGCGAATAAGCCATTTCAGGTCATGCTGGCCAAAGAACGGATTATGCTCTCTCAGCTGAGAACTTCTGTTGATGTGTCCGGTTCTTATGATCAGGATCCTCCGATACGTGGAAGAAAGTTCGAAGAGGATAGAGAAGAAGAAACAACGGACGCTCTGGACAATTGGATCAGAAGCCATTCCTTTGAAGAGATACTTACTCAGGAGCTGCAAGGGATCGAGGGACGACTTGAGCTCTTTAATTCCTTACTTCAGAAGATGTTCTATGAAAACTTAGGTCCTGGAAATGTAGAGTTCGATAAGGTTCAAGAGATCACTCGGATTTACAAGGATGCAGCTAGTAAAATGAACGTATTAATAGATCCAGATAATAACTTAGGAAATCGAGATTTTAACCGGAAGCGGTTCTAAGTAACGAGTTTAACCGATTATTTATGGCCTAAATGATTAGGCATTCTAACAATTGGGGGGATTAATTATGAAGCACGAAGTTCTGTACCAGGGAGCATTTGCACTATTAAAGATTCAATTGAATGCTGGGGAGAGCGTTAAGGCAGAATCAGGTGCAATGGTATCTATGTCTCCTAACGTTGATGTCAAAGGGACAGCGGACGGTGGAATTATGGCTGGCCTAGGGAGAATGCTGAGCGGTGAGACGTTCTTCTTTCAGGAGCTGTCTGCCAATCGGGGTGGCGGTGAGGTGCTGTTGGCTCCTTCCACGATGGGTGATATTCAGTCCGTAGAGCTCGATGGCTCTTATCGACTTTTCGTGCAGAAGGATGGGTTTCTAGCAGGGACAAGCGGTATCCAGGTGAATACGAAGATGCAAAACTTAAGCCGCGGATTGATGTCCGGTGAAGGGTTCTTCATCATCGAGATCAGCGGTACAGGTACTGTATTTCTATCCTCCTACGGTGCGATTCATGCCATTAATCTGGAGCCAGGAGAAGAAAGAATTATCGACAATGGCCACTTGGTTGCTTGGCCGGATTATGTCCATTATTCGATCGAAAAAGCTTCTAAAGGCTGGTTCTCCAGTATTACAAGTGGAGAAGCGCTTGTATGCAGGTTTCGCGGAGAAGGAATCGTTCTTATTCAATCCCGTAACCCTGCTGGGTTCGGAAATTGGATCAAGAAATTCATACCAGGACGTTAATCGTGTAGTTTTTGCAAATTTTCTGTGAATTCATAGCAGACAAGCTCTCTTCTGATATAATAGGGGATATTGAGGCCTACAGAGAAGAGGTGCAAACCTATGGATATGCAGCATACTGTAGACAGGGGAATCCCTGCTATCTCCTATGAGCAATTATTTGAGCATTATAAAGATAAAATTTTTAGCTTTGCATGGAAAATCTTGCGTAGCAAGATGGACAGTGAAGAAGCCGTTCAGGAAACGTTCTTGAAGCTCTATATTAACTTTGAGCGATTAGATCCTGCGGGCTCCGTCTCGTCCTTAATTTTCACAACGACTAAAAATATTTGCATCGATATTTTGCGCAAGCGAAATACAAAGCTTACTTTAGCCCATCCCTTGATGAAGCATGAAGGGTGGGAGGATCAAGCTGTTGAAGCCCAGCGCCCGGAAGATGTGCTTATCTCGAAGGAAGCTTCCGAGAATTTGCTCGCGGCTATTAATAAGCTACCGAAGGCTTACCGGCTTATGGTCTATCAGCGTTATGTGCTTGATATGTCTATGGATGAGATTGTGGAAATAAACCATGTGAAGATGAATACGGTCAAATCCCGTCTCAAGAGGGGTAGAGATTTACTCAAGAAGAACATGGATAAGGGATAATGAAAGCCGAGATACCCCGGAGGAAGGTCCGGAATTCTCGGCTTTTGTTTAAAGCATGCATGTCCAATGGAAAATAATGAATTTAAACAGCGAGAGGTGACTGTTATGGCAACGAATATTATCGCTCGAAATAACGTCAAAGTATTCGGTAAGGGAGAACAGCCGATTGTGTTCGCGCATGGCTTCGGTTGCGATCAAGAGATGTGGCGTTATGTCACACCAGAGTTCGAAGAAAATTATCGGGTTATTTTGTTCGATTACGTAGGTTCGGGAGAGTCGAGCTTGAATGATTACGATCCGGTAAGATATGGTCATTTGAATGGGTATGCGCAAGATGTACTAGAGATTGCGGAAGCATTGGAGCTTCGAAATGCAATCTTCGTAGGACACTCGGTCAGCGGGATGATTGGGATGCTTGCTTCCATAGTCAATTCCGATTATTTCGATCATCTGATTATGCTTGGACCGTCTCCTTGTTATCTCAATGAGCTTCCAGAGTATTATGGAGGATTCGATAGAAAAGATATTCAAGAGCTGCTAACGATGATGGAGATGAATTTTACAGGCTGGGCTAGCTATCTGGCACCTATCGTTATGAATAATCCTGAACGTATGGAATTGTCGGACGAGCTAGAGCAGAGCTTCTGCTCCAGAGATCCGGTTATCGCTCGTCAATTTGCTGAAGTAACCTTCTACTCCGATTGCCGCAGGGAGTTGAATAAGGCAAGCGTTCCGTCTCTTATCCTACAATGCTCCGACGATAGCATTGCTCCAAAAGAGGTTGGGGATTACTTGCATGAACATCTTAAGAACAGCACATTACAACTCATGCAGGCCAAAGGCCACTACCCACATTTGAGCCATCCGGAAGAAACTTCGCAATTAATTAAAGAATATTTGACGAGCGCATGATTCGTTATTTATAGGGAAAGGGCTGTGCTGAGGCCTAATGGATGATCAGTTAAATTTTGCTCCGTGCGGATTTTTTACTCTTTCGAATACGGGTGTTATTACAGAGGTCAATCATTCGCTGCTAAACCTGCTTCAATATGAACGCAGCGAACTGGTTAATCAACATATCGAAACGATAATGACCGTCCCGAATAAAATTTTTTTCCATACTTATTTTTATCCGTTCATTCAGCTCAATGGTTACGTCAATGAGATCTATCTCACCTTTAGGAATAAGAACGATCAAGGCGTTCCAGTACTCTTAAATGGGGTCCGTAAGGAGCGCGGTGGAGAACAATTCATTGATTGTGTATTAATCGAGATGCGCAAGCGAATTGAATATGAGAGAGAGATGCTCAATTCTAAGCGAAAGCTTGAAGAACTAAATCAAGAAAAGGATTTAGCACATGAGACGTTGAAAGCTCTGCACACGGAGCTTGAGTTGAAGCAGGCTGAGCTGATCCAGTTAAACCAGCAGCTTGAGACACAGGCATCGACGGATGGACTAACGGGTGCAAGGAATCGGAGGTTTTTCCAGGAAAGCTTGGCGGCGAGCATCGCTTTGTTTAACCGAATATCTATTCCGTTCTCGCTCATGCTTCTGGACATCGATTTTTTCAAACGGATTAATGATACTTACGGCCATCCCGTCGGGGATGAGATCCTCATCCGATTAGCTCAGACGATGCAAGAGCAGTCTAGGGAAATCGATATCGTAGCGAGATATGGGGGAGAAGAGTTCGCGATTATTCTTCCAGATGTGAATCGGGACAATGCTCTACAAGTTGCCGAGAGGTACCGACGGACAATTGAGCAGGCGGAGTGGGGCGAATATAAGATTACGATTAGCATAGGCATTGCGACTGTTACGAGCGAAGACACGGCTGAGACGTTACTAGTTAAAACGGATCAAGCACTTTATGTCTCGAAGAGCAGAGGCCGAAACCGAGTCACTCACTCCGATGATGCGTAGGAATACATAGAAAAGCCCCGTTTCCGGGGCTTTTTTTAATGTGTGGTATGTGATCATCTCTTGCTATCCGATCATCAGGATGTCCCGGATTTCTTCCTCGGTAAGAGTAGACAAAGCTTCCTGGCCTGGCTGGATCACTTCATCGATTAGATTTTTCTTCCTTTGCTGAAGTGCGTACATTTTCTCCTCGACCGTACCTTGAGCAATGAGCCGCAACACTTGTACGACGTTCTTCTGTCCCATGCGATGCGCTCGATCCGCCGCTTGCTGCTCTACGGCAGGATTCCACCATAGATCATAGAGAATGACGGTATCTGCTCCAGTCAGGTTTAGACCCGTTCCTCCGGCCTTTAAGGAGATGAGGAACAAATCACGCTCTCCCTCATTAAATCTGTTGCATAGCTCGACGCGATCAGAGGCCGGGGTTGAACCATCAAGGTAGAAATAAGGGACTCCCTGATAGCCAAGCTCCCGCTTGATCAAACCGAGCATCTCCGTAAATTGTGAGAATACGAGCATCCTCTTGCCGGAGCTGCGGCATTCCTCCACGATCTCCATCAATTGCTCAAACTTGGCTGAACTGCCTTCGTAGTCTTCTACGAACAGGGCCGGGTGGCAGCATAGCTGCCGGAGCCGGGTTAAGCCCGCTAATATTTTAATGCGGCTTTTATTAAAGCCATCCTCGTTCAAGTGCTTCAAAGTTTCCTTCTGAAGCTTGGCTAGATAAGCCATATACAACTTTTTCTGTTCCGGCAGAAGCTCCGAAGCTTGAAGGGATTCAATCTTATCTGGCAATTCCTTCAATACGTCGGTTTTGAGCCGTCTGAGCAGGAACGGACGAACACGCTTGGCGACAGTTTCCCTCGTCAACTCGTTAAACGATCTTCTGTCCTGGAACAACTCGGGGAAGACGGCATCGAATATCGACCAAAGCTCTTCGATGCTATTCTCTATTGGAGTTCCAGTGAGAGCAAATCGGTAGCGTGCCTGAATTTCTTTGACCGCTTGTGCGGTTTGAGTGGTGTGATTCTTGAATGCTTGAGCCTCGTCTAGAATGAGCGTATGAAAAGCTGGAATGGCATAAGAGTCAACATCTCTGCGTAACAACGGGTAAGAAGTGATGACGACGTCTGTTTCGGATAATTGCTGCAGCACACGGCTGCGATCCTCTTTACTCCCATCGGCGATGATCGCACGGACTTCGGGAGCGAATTTCTTGAGCTCATTGTACCAGTTGTACATGAGGGAAGCAGGGCATACGATGATCGCAGGGAGCTGTTGTTCTCTGATCTCAGGCAGCACGGAGACGACATAGGTTATGCTTTGTAGCGTTTTCCCTAAGCCCATATCATCCGCCAGAATGCCTCCAAATCGGTAGTGAGCGAGCGTCTTCAGCCATTGATAGCCAAACTTCTGATAGTCGCGCAGGATGGAAGTGAGACTATCCGGGACGGTGAAGTCCAGGTTGTCCGGATTTCTCATATTATCAAGCAGCGCACGAAATGATTTGCTTAACTTGACAGCATTACCTTGCTTGTCAGCATCCATGAGGTGAAGCGCACGAACGATAGGGAGGCGGAATTCCGTTCCCTTGAGCCCCCCTTTGGGTACTCCTATTTCATTCATGAAGCGATTGATTTCTTGAAAATCGATGCTTTCCAAGGGGAGCAATGCCCCGTTAGCTAGCTTATAATATTTGCGCTTCTCTTCGAGTGACTTTAGCAGATTCCGGATTTCTGTTTCGGGAATTCCTTCGATTTCGAACTTACACTCTAGCCAATCCGTACGTTCATCCACATCAACCCTAATCCTAGGAGGGGTATGTCCAATATGAAGCCGCGCTTTTACGGCTGAGGTGGCATAAACTTGAAGCAGCTTCTCGAGATGTGGAACGATATGATATAGAAATTCATACTCCCCGTCCTCATCGTCCATGAAGTATCCACTTTCTGTCTTGGCGAAATTACTTAGCTCCATGAGCTCAAGTATTCGCATTTCCTGGTCACCATCTCGCATAAGAATGCGGTCGGTGTCGCGTTTCTGGTTAGTTCCTTCCAATGGATTGATCACGATATCCCCATAATGAAACTCTAACCCAGCAAGCAGTCGATCCCTTACCCGATCCAAGTAAAGCTTGGCTTTGAGTGGGGAATGCACGATGCGTTCAGATACGGATTGGGCGATATGAACACTGCCCAGCTTCATGAGACCGGGGATAACCTGCTCCATGAAAGGCTCCATCTGCTCAGGTAATATCCGAATATGGCTTCTGTTAGAGGTATCGAGCATTTGCTTCAACTCTGACAGTCGGGCACAATGCTCGGATTTCAGCTTTATCAGCTTCCCTTCAGAAAGAACAATATTGTAAGCGTCCATGACGATAATCTGATCCAAGCCAACGACATCTAATTGATAGCCTTCACTTCCCCCGGCAGCCTGATCTCGGTCGAAGTCGAATTGGAGTGGCACAGGTCCATTAGTGACATGGATTCCCTCATAAAAGCGGTTATTATACTCAAGCTTGATATTAGGTGCTTGAGCCATCAAGGGGACAAGAAGCTCCCACGAAGAAGGGGGAATGAGGAGTATTCGATCTCCACTCATATGGCTCGCGTGCGCAGAATAGATGCTGGACGTTTCGCGATACATTTTCTCGTTGTGATATATATCTATTAATTGCCTGATTACAGCATCATTTTCTTTGGAGAAGCCGTGTAGCTCTGGCTCATATATGAAGTTTTTAGAAAAGGTGTAGGACTTATTACGATGTATCTGATCCAGTAATTCTCTAATTTTGCGTACGATGTACAAGCGTTTCGAGCCGACCTTCAGTTCGATGCCGAACATATATTTTCGGTATCCATATGGGAACGGGCTTAAGATGAATTCTACGTCCAAGAGCTCTCTCGTGTCGAATAGGTGTCTTACGGAGCTTGAACGTGCCGGTTTGTTCCCGAACAGGCCTAGCATTCCGTTCGTAAGCCCGATATCCCCGTCCGTTATGCCGGGAAAAGTCCGTGCTGTATTCACAGCGAATCGTGGCGTCAACTGATCTTTGCCGGTTGAACCCGATGGACCGTTCTCTGGTGATAGCATGGAAGTATAAGAGCGGGTAGGAGATTTACCCACGTTCTGAATGTCATGGATATTGAGCAGTACAGCAGCGATATGCTTGCAGTATTTAGGTGACGCTTCAAATACCGGACAGTTACACTCTGCATCGACATCCCCGTTGGAATCGATAACGACTTTAACGTGGTAGTCATTGTTCCCTTTAACGGTAGCACAGTAATTAGACGCCTCAGAATCAAAATCTGTGATCGTTACTTTACGCGCTTGGTAGTCCATTTCTCCTCTTTCATATGCAAATGGGCCACATAATAATTTGATGACCCGTTTAGTCAGTTGAAAGCTCATTGCCATGCTCCTGCCTTTTACATTCGTATTTGTTCTGCACAGAGGTTGTTCAGTTGACGGATAAAAAGCTTGATTGAATGAGCCGTTAGGTTGCATTCAATCAAGCTAGGTAAAAGGAATGGATTAGAGCTAGTTTCGTCCAGGCAAGCCAGACAGCGAACGGAGGCGTTCTTTCCGTCCAGGTAGCTGAGATAAGAAAATACGCAGGTCAGGGAAATCATCTAAATTCAAGGAATAAAATACCCATTGTCCACGCTTGTCTTCCCTTACCAAGCCTGCACTTTTTAACCTACGAAGATGTTGACTAGCATTTGGCTGACTTGTACCTAGTAAACCTACGATATCTCCAACGCATAAATCTCGTTCTTGCAGAAGCCCTAGTATCGCTAATCGTGTTCGATCGCCTAATAACTTCAGAAGCTCCGCCATCTCTGATAGCTTATCGCTCATCTCGCCAACCTCGTCTCTAGAGTTATGATCATTTAACCTAAGAGCATCAATGAATTTGTATATAACTATATATTAATTTATACCATAAATTATGATAGAGATAAAGCAGCATCACTCACCTAAGTCGCCTTCACGCGCGAGAAGAATCCTGATATGGTCATCTCAGCAGCCCCCATCATAGAGGAACGTTCTCCTAGCTCTGCAAACAGGAGCTGGACATTGCGTAAGTGAAAGCCGATGGCACGCTGCACGACGGTTTGACGTACGATATTTTCCAGCCATGGACGAGCTTGACTCATCCGATTGCCGATAATGACAGCGTCAGGATTAAACATGTTAACAATATTGGCGATGCCGATTCCTAGATATTCACCAATACTCGCGAATAGCTCCAATACTTCTGGTTGCTCCGCGGCAGCCGCATCTAGTAAAGCTTCCAGATCCTCGAATCCGAGAACGGCGGCTTGCTCCAGCAATGCTTGCTCCGAAGCATACATCTCCCAGCAGCCACGGTTGCCGCAAGTACAGCTCTTCCCATGTGCCTCGATAGATAGATGCCCCATTTCACCGGAAAAGCCTGATGCGCCTTTGTAAAGTGACTTTTGTAGGATCAAACCTGTCCCGATCCCGATGCCAACACTGACATAGATCAAATGATTGATGGTACGCCCTGCACCGTATTTCTGTTCCCCTAGCGCACCCATGTTGGCTTCATTATCTATCGTGACGGGTAGTGAAAAGCGTTCAGTTAACCATCGTTGCAGAGGAACGTCTCGCCACTTCAGATTGGGAGCGAACAGAATACTCCCACTGTCATCAACGAGACCAGGTACACCGACGCCGATGCCAACAACACCAAAAGGGCTATCCGGTGCTTCAGCAACGAGAGCTTCGATACAACCACACAACTGTTCGAAGGCTGCTGCGGGCTCCGGATCCCGAAGAGAGGAGGTACGTTCCGCAATAATGGTCCCTCGCAAGTCTGTGAGTACCCCGCGGATATAATTTACACCCAGATCAATCCCAATCGCATAACCAGATGTTGCAATAAATTCAAGCATGACAGGCTTACGCCCACCGCTAGATTTGCCCGTTCCAATTTCTTCGACCAAATGACCATCGATTAAATCTTGGACAAGGCTAGATACGGTCGCTTTGTTCAGACCGGATTGTTCAGAAATTTGCGCGCGGGATAGAGGTGCTCCCCGCAATATGAATTCGAGCACGATGGCTGTATTGATTCTCTTAATTAAGGCTTGATCGCCTGTTGGCGTCGTCATATCAAGAAGCGACTCCTTATTCTATAAGTTGTTCAGCTGTTTATTTCAAGGAATATGCTTGCGAAGTTCTTGTTGATATCATACCACATTAGGTTAGGATTCCCTGAAATAACTTAGTTTATTGGATAGACAAACTAAGTATAAGCATGATATGCTGAGGTCAGTTAATAATTTGATATCGCTTACAGGGAGGCAACATATGATGAGCAAGTTTCCTAATGTTCCTAATATTCAGTACGAAGGACGTACTTCGAAAAACCCATTCGCATTCAAGCACTATAACCCACAAGAGGTTATATTCGGTAAGACTATGGAGGAGCATCTTCGTTTCGCGGTTGCTTACTGGCATACTTTTAACGCAAATGGCGGAGATCCGTTTGGTGCGGGTACGGCAGTTCGTAGCTGGGATTCTTTGTCCCCTTTGGATAGATCGAAAGCTCGTGTAGAAGCTAACTTTGAATTGCTAGAAAAATTAAATGTTCCTTTCTATGCATTCCATGATGCAGATATCGCTCCTGAAGGCGCAACTTTAGCGGAGACGAACAAGAATCTCGATGTCATCGTAGCTATGCTTAAGGACTATCAGAAGTCGACAGGCAAGAAGCTATTATGGAACACTGTAAACTTGTTTACGAACCCACGTTACGTTCATGGCGCTAGCACAACGAACAATGCGGAAGTGTTCGCTTATGCTGCCGCAACACTCAAGAAAGGTCTTGAAGTGGGTAAAGAGCTTGGCGCCGAAAACTATGTTTTCTGGGGTGGCCGCGAAGGCTACGAATCCCTACTCAACACAGACTTGAAACTGGAGCTCGATAACTTGGGACGCTTCTTGCATATGGCTGTTGATTATGCGAAGGAAATTGGCTTCGATGCTCAGTTCCTGATCGAGCCTAAACCGAAAGAGCCATCTAAGCACCAATACGATTTCGATGCGGCTACAGCAATTGCATTCTTACAAACCTACGGTCTGAAGGATCAATTCAAGCTTAACATCGAAGCTAACCATGCGACTCTTGCTGGACATACCTTCGAGCATGAGCTGCGTACAGCACGCATCAATGGAATGCTTGGCTCAATCGATGCTAACCAAGGCGATATGCTGCTCGGTTGGGATACAGATGAGTTCCCGACGGACCTCGTATCTACAACGCTTGCCATGTTCGAAATTCTTAACAATGAAGGCGGAATCGGTCGTGGCGGCGTCAACTTTGACGCTAAAGTACGTCGTTCGTCATTCGAAGACGAGGATTTGTTCTTCTCCCACATTGCAGGTATGGACACTTACGCTCGCGGCTTGAAAGCAGCAGCGAAGCTGATCGAAGATCGCGTGCTTGATGATATTGTCGACAACCGTTACCGCAGCTTTAACGATGGCATTGGCGCGGAGATCGTATCCGGCAGAGCTACGCTGAAGTCTTTGGAAGCTTACGTTCTGCAAGCTAAACCAATCCGTAACGAATCCGCTCGCTTGGAACAAATCAAAGCGACTTTGAACGACGTCATCTTCAGCGTATAAACAGATCAGGCATCTGGTGGCCTAAGCGGCACAACCATTCCGCCCCCCGGAAGGAACCGGCGGGGCGGATTTCCATATGAGGAGATGAACACCCCCATGAAATATGTCATTGGCGTTGATTTAGGAACGAGCGCTGTGAAGACGTTGCTTATCGGACAAGATGGTACATTGAAGGCAGAGGCAACTAAAGAGTACGCGCTCTATCATGATAAAGCAGGTTGGAGTGAGCAGGATCCTGAGGATTGGGTGACGGGTACGACGGAATCCCTTCAAGATCTGATTGCTAGCTCGGGTGTAGACGCTGCTGACATTGAGGGAATAAGCTTTTCCGGGCAAATGCACGGTCTTGTGCTTTTGGATGAGAATAATAAACCCGTGCGCAGAGCAATCCTATGGAATGATACGCGTACAACGGAGCAGTGTCGAGAGATCGAACGTGTATTAGGCGACAAGCTTCTAACCGTCACTCGTAACCCTGCGCTCGAAGGATTCACGCTACCTAAGATTCTTTGGGTGAAACAGCATGAGCCGAGTGTATTTGCACAAGCAAGCCGTTTCCTATTGCCTAAAGATTATTTGCGTCTACGCCTGACGGGTACCCTGCATATGGATCTCTCAGATGCTGCAGGGACATTGCTGTTAGACATCGCAGGAAAGAGCTGGAGTGCGGACATAATGTCTGCCTTTGAGATACCTACCTCGTTCTGTCCAGCACTCGTTGAGGCTGGCGCTTATGTCGGTACGATATCTGAGCAAGCTTCTCATTCGTCCGGATTAACGACAACGACGAAGGTATTTGCGGGTGGTGCTGATAATGCTTGTGGTGCGATTGGTGCAGGTATTCTATCGCCAGGATTAACGCTGTGTAGCATCGGAACTTCCGGCGTCATCCTTACTTATGAAGCGGATGCTACCGCGGATTATGAAGGTAAAGTACACTTCTTCAATCATGGTAAAGAAAATGCATTCTACGCGATGGGTGTTACGCTGGCGGCTGGTTATTCCTTGAGCTGGTTCCGCAATACGTTCGCTAAGGGTGAGTCGTTCGATGCCATGCTTGAGGGTATTGGCGACATTCCTGCGGGATCTAAGGGATTGTTGTTCACCCCCTACATCGTCGGTGAGCGTACTCCGCACGCGGACGCGAAAATTCGCGGTAGCTTCATCGGAGTAGACGGAAGCCACACACGTGCGCATTTCGCCAAAGCGGTCATGGAGGGAATTACCTTCTCACTAAACGAATCCATTGCCATGTTCCGTGCTGCTGGTAAGACGGTCGATACGATCGTATCTATCGGTGGTGGCGCCAAAAATCCGTTATGGCTGCAAATGCAAGCGGATATTTTTCAGGCAAACGTTGTATCGCTCGAGAATGAGCAAGGACCGGGACTTGGAGCGGCGATGTTAGCAGCGGTTGGAAGCGGCTGGTTCCCGAGTCTGGATGCTTGCGGGGAAGTTTTCGTGAAGCATGCACAGGTCTATCATCCTAATGAAGAGGCAAGCAACTCATACGAGCAGCTGTTCCGTATCTATCAACAGGTATATGCCCACACCATGGAAACGAACCACGCTTTATATGCTTTTCGAAACTAAATTTTTAAGCTAAAATGAATTTAGGGATAGGGTTGCCTCCCTTTTCCTTAAAAAGCCTCCGAATTTCCTGGCCGATAACCTGGAGGAGGCTTTTTTTCTGTTACATCCGTACGCTGGATATGGAAGAAACCGTAAACTCGTCCTTTTCGTATAAGTAGGTAGATTGGCTTGCGTAAATTAGGAGGATGGGAAAATGGACAATGAGACATTGCCACTTTTTCGGGCGGATATTGAAGAAGCGGGATATGAGCCGGGGCATCCTATTGTTCGGGATGTGATCATAAGTGTGAAGGCCGGTGAGAGGGTCGGATTGTTAGGGCCGAATGGAGCCGGGAAGAGTACCCTCATGAAGGGAATATTAGGTCAACTCCCCCATTGGAAGGGGGAATTATATTGGCGTGGAGAGGAAGAGGCGAGCAGCGGAGGATTTGAGATGTCGTCGCGGATCGCATACATTCCAGAGCAGCCCATCTTATACGAACGGATGACTTTATGGGAGCATCTTGTGCTTGTAGCTGCAGCGGGAAGTATTCCGGAGGAGCTGTTCCGAGAGCGAGCAGAGAAATTGTTACGCAGATTTCGCCTCTATTCTGTTAAACATGAGTATCCTGTTCGATTCTCCAAAGGTATGCAACAGAAAACAATGCTTATTATTGGCTTCCTGATGAAGCCTGAGCTTTATTTGGTGGACGAGCCATTCATAGGATTAGATCCAGGTGCTGTGCTAGAGTTGCTCGAAGCATTGGACGAGGAAAGAAGTCGTGGAGCCTCCGTGTTGCTCACAACACATGTATTGGACTCTGCGGAGCGCTTGTGTGATCGTTTTGTCCTTGTTCATGATGGAGGAGTCGCGGCTTCCGGGACATTAGAGGATATTAGAATTGCCGCAGGATGTGGGCCGGATACGCGATTATTCGATTGCTTTCACAAGCTTACCGAATACGATGAGGTGCAATCGTGATGCAAGAGCGGCATGATGATGAATTTCGAATCCATCGATTTAGCCCTTATCGTCTATTCATAGAACGAGTATCCGCTTATTGGGTATCCATTTGGAGATGCTGGCGGACGGTATTGGATTGGACTGTGTGGCTGTATATATTCATTCCCGGGATATTAATATTTAGCGGGATGTATCGAGATGTGTTGCGTAATCCCCCTGAATGGCTTTTCGAAATTCCAATAACCATTCTTTTAGCTCTTCTCGGGCTGCTGCAGCTTTCGGGAAAGCTGAGGACTTTTGCTGAGCCGGGTGACGGATTGTTTCTACATCGCAATGTAAAATGGGTACGAGGGATGACGAAGGCCGGATTTGTTTATGGACTTGTTATTCGATCGGTCATTTCTTCCGTATTTATCGCCATTATTGCGCCATTATTGCTTCACATATTTAATATGACTGCAGTATATGTTAGCGCTCTGATCATTTATTCCGTAGTCTGTGGCTTCCTATGGATGATGATAAGTGATCAAGTGATGCGAATGTGGAGAGGCTGGCAACGAACGCTTGTATTTCTTACGGCTAGGTCAATCTTTATGGTTGTATTTGTTTGGATCGCAACGATTGGTGAGCATCGAGTTGTCATTCTAGTGGGGGTAAGTGTACTTGTCATCGTAGTTGCAAGCTGGCTAATGCGTTTGCGAATACGGACTAAAGGAACGCTCTTGCATGAAATTTCTGTGGAAAATGCAGCATACGTGGCGAGTGTAGGATGGATACTTAGAGACACGATGGAGAAGAAGCCTGTTCCTAGGCTGCGGAGGCCAATGCTCTTCAAACAGTCTCAGCCATTGGTGAGGCATCGGGATGATACATATAGGCTGTTAGATAGCTGGTTCAAATCAATATTACGCCGATATGATCTACTGAAGCCACTCTTGTATTTTACAGGCTTTGGGTCGGCAGCGGTATTATTGCCTCCGTTCATAGTGGCAGTAATCATATGGCTAGTATTGCCTTTACTCTTGTTGAGTTCTTTGCAACGACAATGGGAGCAATGGTTATCCGAACCGTTCATTGCCTTATTTAAGTGGCGGGATGATCTACTCGAAGAAGCATCTAAGAAGGCAAAAGTCTGGAGCGCACTACCTACGGTAACGTTGTGGGCAATCATTATCGGAGTTAAGTCTGGACTTGGCTATGGGGGGATGGGGTGGCTAGCCATTGTCATTGTCCCTATTGCCGGTTATTTCTGGTTGACATTCATTAACGATATCCTCTCATCCTTTAGTGCTATCCGGCGAAAAAAGGAATAAAAGACACTTCATGATGGAAAACCTATGCGAGATGAAAGGTACTTGAAGTGACATAGAGAATGGAGAGGTTAAAATCGATGAAGCAAGCCGCCCTGATGTTCCAGTTTCCGGATGAGTCACAGGCTAGATTAGCTAGCGAAACTCTCATGGATTTGGGGTACGAGCCGCAGATGCACGAGGAAGGGCGCCTACATATTCATGTGCAAAATGAGGATTTGACCTCTGCGTTGGAAATCGTACAATGCTATGCGGGGCAGTTAATGGAGCATGCTTTCGCAGAGACGGTAGTCGTCACGGATATTGCTTACGGGATGGAGGATATCCGAATTCCAGCGCATATGGTTAATGAGGACTGGGAGGAAGGTTATCTGGTTGCTAGCTCACCGGAAGCGGAACAACCGGTTAGTACCGACGATGGCTCGTACGACCATTTTGATGCGACTTGAGTAAGCATAAGCATAGTAAGGGAACAGGGGATGTCTCATAGGTCTATACGACCTGACCCATGAGACATCCCCTGTTTTGAGCAGAGGGCAGATCTACCCATTCCCGATGGGGTTTGAAGCGTGTAAACCTGCTGTGTATCCTGTTGAGAATGCAGCTGTAATGTTATAGCCTCCCGTATACCCATGGATGTCGAGAATTTCCCCGCAGAAATATAATCCGCGAACAAGCTTAGACTCCATCGTCTTCGGATCGATTTCCTTTAAGTTGATGCCGCCTCCAGTTACGAAAGCATCTTCAATGGACAAGGTGCCGTATACTCTAATTGAGAAACGCTTAAGCAATCCTGCAAACTGCATCCAATCCTGCTTAGGGATATTGTCGTAGGTAAGCGTATCGGACAATCCTGATTTTTGCAGAAGGAGCGGAATCATTTTCTCTGGCAAACAAGCTTTGAGGATGTTCTTTATCGACTTTCTCGGCTCCAGCTCCGTAAGCCTTAATGTCTCAGAGTATACCTCATCCACGCTTTTCCCCGGCATGAGGTCCACAGATACTTCAATATTCCCTGTTTGAAATTGCTTTAGTGCCTTGACGACAAACTGGCTGCAGCGCAGAGCGATAGGACCAGATATCCCGAAGTGTGTGAAGATCATATCTCCTTGGTGCTCAATGATTTTTTTTCCTTTAGGATTCCATACGGATAGGGAAACGTCTCTAAGAGAAAGCCCTTGAAGCTCCTTGCTTGTAATGAATGGCTCATTAGATGTCAAAGGGACTTCAGTTGGGAATAGCTCTGTAATCGTGTGTCCCGCTTTCTCAGCCCATGGATAGCCATCCCCCGTTGATCCTGTCTGGGGTACAGATTTACCTCCCGAGGCGACGATGACGGCATGACTGGGTAGTACTTCACCTGATTTGAGGCGAACGCCAGTTACACAATGATCTCCATACATAACCGTATCTACAGGGGAATTAAGCTTAATTTCTACGCCTTGCTTGCGAATTTGTAAGACAAGCGTATCGACTACGGTTTTGGCCTTGTCGGTAACGGGAAACATACGTCCGTTATCTTCTTCCTTCAGGCGGATTCCGAGGTTCTCGAAAAAGGAGATAATGTCCTTATTGTTGAAGTTCGCAAATGAGCTGTATAGGAAACGTCCGTTACCCGGGATATGCTTGATTAGCTCGTCGTTCTCTTTATTATTCGTAACATTGCATCGACCACCCCCGGATATTCCGAGCTTCCTCCCCAGCTTCTCCCCTTTATCCAATAGTAGTACTTTAGCTCCCTGTTTGCTTGCTGCGACGCTTGCCATTAAACCGGCAGAGCCACCGCCTATTACGATAATGTCGTATTTCATAACACTGCTCCCACTAATTGTGATTATTTCATATTTCATATTTCAGGCGTAAAGCCGATGGTTAGGTCTTTACTACAATTCCATTTATAATGTCTATTATTGTAACCTGTGGTGAGATGTGGTTTAATCAAATCAATTATTAAGATGGTAAATTGTGTAGGGTGTTGATTTGTACATCTGGGGGTTGAATTGAATGTGGAGAGATTCGCTTCTACAGGTTCTAATTTCATTTTTGCCCATATTTCTATTTATGATTTGGTATTCCAAGCCTGAACGAACCCGATACACCCACATTTTCTTAGGAATTGCCTGTGGGATTACGATGTTTGTGAACATGCATATTTTCACGGTAAACGATCTTGGTCTTTATTTTGATTTTCGTCATATCCCATTTATTATCGGCTCGCTATACGGAGGTATACCTCTATCGGTTTGTCTTCTAGTCATCTATGTCGTTGCTAGGTTAATGGTTGTCTCTTATCAATGGGAATATGTCGCATTTGCGATTTTTATATTTGTGTATATCCCCATCTTGTATTCTCGTATGTCGTTATTCAAGGTAGGCTCACGAAAGACTAGATTTAAGATTGCTGCCATGATGAGTGTGTTGATGGTCCTTCTTCATGATACTGCATATCTCTCTAGTGTTCCAAGCTTAAATCTCGCGGATGTGCCTAAGTATTTAAGAGATATTTCTTTATTTAGTGTCCTTTTCTTATTAGTAACGCTAGCTTGCGTTCGTTTCGCGGAGCTTAGCTTTGAACGGATTGAATTACAAGTGCAATTACATGAGGTATCACTCAATTATCGCAATGAAATGCGCAGGCTTCAGCAGTTTATTGATAATACCCCTCTAATGGTTGTATTCTGCGACCATAATGGAATGATTACGCATGTTAACGACATGGCACTTAAGTTAACGCCCATGCTCTATCGTAATACGATCTTGCATCAGAATTTCTCGGTGTTCTTGGACAAGCTGGAAATGCAATTCGAGAGGAATCCCATCGAGTATGTGTTACAAGAAGGAGAAAAAATAACGGAAATCCTGCGGGTTAAGGGAAGAGTGGTATATACCGTGGCCTGTCCACTTAAAGATATTACGTCTCGAGGGATAGATGGCGTATTATTCATTGGACATGACGTTACAGAGCTTCATCGGTTGAAGGACGAAGTCGATCAGATGGATCGGCTAAGTCTTGTCGGACAGATGGCTGCTAGTATTACGCATGAAATACGCAATCCAATGGCAGTAATAAGAGGGTTTATCCAGTTGCTCAATGAGCGAAGCCCCGTGGAACAACGATCCTATTTTCGCATCATCTTAGATGAATTAGATCGTGCGAATGCCATAATCAATGACTTCCTATCCTTAGCTCAGAATCGAATCGTCGAGAAAGAGTCATCCAACATAAATCATTTACTTAACGATCTGCTCCCGCTTATTTGGGCAGATGCCAATTTACGTGGACAAAGCATTGATATGCGACTTGAAGAGGGAATGGATCTGCTACAGATGAATAGTAAGGAAATGAAGCAGCTTATCCTTAATCTAGCTCGCAACGGAATGGAAGCGATGAGTGATAAAGGTGTTCTGCTTATTGAGACCATCAATTATAAGGACACTATACAGCTACGCGTAAATGATAACGGATTAGGGATTTCTCAAGAGAAGATCGATCTATTATTTGAGCCATTCTATACGACTAAGACGAACGGAACAGGTCTCGGGCTAGCGCTGTGCCTCAGTATAGTCGAACGGCATAATGGGAAAATTCATGTGGAATCTACAGTAGGCAAAGGAACGACATTTATCGTTACCTTTTGCAAGCCTGGGCGCAATTGTTGGTGATCGTTGTAATACGGATAAGTAGTGCTAATACGGATACACTATGGGGGACTCATCCATACAAGGAGGATGCTTCCATGCCCAATGCCCAAGGACCATCGAAATCAGGACGGAAAGCAGCTAAGAACACCAAGAAGACCACATCACCCTTATCCCCGGGATTCGACAAGAAACTAGACGGCCCTAACCGTCCGTCAACCTAAACGTTATTTGCACGGATAAGTTAGATGACACCTATGCGGGCTTAAAGCCTGCTGGGGGGCATGACGATTCGGACTTGGATCCGTTCGAAATCGAATTTCGAGCGGAGTTCCGCGACAACCGGGGGCCGCGGGAGCCGTTCGTGAATGCCTACGGGGTTGTGATTGGCGACCATGATTACGAGACAGAGGATTCGCCGCTTGAGCAGTGGAGCACGGAGACAGAACCATCTATTATGGCAGGCGACCAGTGGGTGCATCCCTACAAGGATATTGGATTTCGTACCCCAGAGAACAGAGATTTATTCGAAAAAGGAATTGCACCTTCCTCCGAACGCTTCATGCATCCGACGCACTCTACTTCAGCTCCGTTTGATCCGGATGATGATGAATACTTCTCTGTTCCCGAGGTGCTAGACGAGCCGTGAAGCTTAGCTGCGACGGGATGTAATCCGATTTGAGGCATTACATTCCTGTCGTAGTCGACGGACTAGAATCTGCAGATTAGTCGAGCGAGGGAGAGGTAGCTTACTCTTTTTATTTTGACGGAGCTTGTGGCGGCGCGGTATAATGAAAAGCAGCGGAATAACCAAACCGCCAAATTATAAGATCCGGAAAGCGAGGCGCCTCTTATGTCGATGTCTTTCGAAAGATATATGATGGATACAGTAAAGCCGATGCGTGAAGATTTAACTCGTCTAGGCATTCAAGAATTAACAACACCTGAAGAGGTGGAAGCGCAGCTTCCGACGGCTTCTGGAACAGCATTAGTCGTTATTAACTCCGTTTGTGGTTGTGCAGCAGGTCAATGTCGTCCGGGAGTTGCAGAAGCTCTGCAGCATGACGTAACACCAGATCACCTGTTTACCGTATTTGCTGGTCAGGACAAGGAAGCAACGGCGAAAGCGCGCGAATATTTCTTGCCTTATCCGCCATCTTCCCCATCCATAGCTCTTCTGAAAGATGGAGAACTCGTCCATTTTATTGAAAGACACCAAATTGAGAATCGTAGTGCAGACGATATTGCAGCAGATCTTACGTCTGCGTTCGACCGCTATTGTCGCTAGACTACAACATCCCGGGGGCTTATGCCATAGTGGCTAAGTCAACGGGATATTTTTGTTGCGAATAGGAGATATGTGAAGATGACGATACAACAAGATATCATTACGAAACTAGGGGTTAAACCGACGATTGATGTGGATCAGGAGATCGATCGTCGCGTTAACTTTCTGAAGGAATACGTCAAACAAGCAGGGGCAACAGGATTGCTCATCGCAATTAGTGGTGGTGTGGATAGTGCGGTAGCTGTAGGCCTTTGCAAACGTGCAACGGATGAGCTTTCTCAGGAAACGGGCAAGGAATACATGACTCTTGGCGTTTTCCAGCCTTATGGCGAACAGGATGATATTGATCATAGCTATGAAGTCGCTGAAGCTTTTAACTTGGAGCACAAAGTAGAGACTAATATCGCCGAAGCTGTAGATGAGATTACATTGGAAACCGAATATGCATTTAAGGTGCTAAAAATTCACCGTCATATTAGCCGCGGGGGCAAGGGGAATGTGAAGGCACGAACTCGGATGGTTATTCAGTATTCTTTGGCATTTGATCTTAACTTGCTTGTCGTCGGGACAGATCATGCTTCAGAAGCATTGACGGGCTTCTTCACGAAATGGGGGGATGGAGCTGTAGATATTACACCACTCAGTTCGTTGAACAAGCGCCAAGTTCGTGAGCTGGCCAGACGTCTTGGAGTACCTTCGAGTGTAATCGACAAAGCCCCAACAGCTGGGTTGTGGGAGGGGCAAACGGACGAGGATGAGTTAGGCGTTACATACGAGGATAATTCTTCTTACTTAGAAGGTAAGGAAATCGAACCTAAAGTTCGGGAGATCCTTGAAAAGCGTTATTTAAGCACACAGCACAAACGGCAAGCTATTCCTGGGATTTAACCTAAAGCGATGATTATTGGAATCGGCTTGGACGTTGTCGAGTTAGCGCGGATGGAAAGATTGCTTGCAGGACCAGCAAATCACAAATTTGTCGACAGAGTGCTCACCATTCGGGAGCAGGAGGGCTGGGTGGATCTTCAGCCGCGTCGCGCATTGGAGTACATTAGCGGTAGATTCGCTGCTAAAGAAGCTGTTGTGAAGGCCCTTGGCTGCGGAATCGGTGCAATTGTTGGCTTTAAGGATATTGAAGTGCTTCCAGATAGCTTAGGGAAGCCGGTCTGTGCTTTATCGGAAGCCGCGATTGGCCGGCTTGGATGGGAAGGTCAAGCATACAAGCTCCATATTGCGATTACACATGAGCGTTCATTAGCTGCAGCTACTGCATTAATTGAAAAGTAAAAACATCAACAGCCCGGTTGTCCTCGACAACCGGGCTGTTGATGTTTTTCAAGCATAAACGTGGTGCTCCGTAATGAACGGGTTGTGCGGTTTGAGCTCGATTCAAAAAATTGTAAATTTACGCTTCTCATGACCTAACGTATAATGGGATATATATTGAACGTGTGGCAATTAATATCCTGGATAATGAGGCGCTGAGATGACAACGAGTTATTTAACTATCATGATGAAACATTTCGAGCAAATGAATTTTGAGGTTGTCGCTGCGGCGGAAACGGTTCTGGACGCCTCTTTAGCTAGGGGGCGTGAGGATACCTATGAATGTCATCGTTTCCTATTCGTCAAGGAAGGTGAAGGCAAGCTTATCGTTCAGGACAAGGTAATTCCTCTTGTAGAAGGAAGCCTGTGTATTCTATTGTCAGGGATGTCTCACCGAATTGAAGTGGAGCCGCAAGTGAAGCTGATCTTGCAATGGTGTCATTTCCGAACAAGTCACGAAGTACGTGATATCTATAAAACACTGGGTATCCCTTTCTATATCCAACTGTCGCCAGAGCATGAGATTTCAGCGTTATTCCATCGTCTATCCGAACAACTAGCATTAGACAAAATAACCTCTAGACTGAAGATCAAAGCAGCAATGCTAGAGCTGATCAGTGTTTACTTAGATCATCTATCACTTGATGATGATCATAGTGCTCCGACGGAGGAGCTACAGAAAATTGAAATTATACTTCAATATATAGATAATCATGTGGCAGATAACATAACTGTTGAGGATTTAGCCAAACAGGTCTATTTGCATCCGAATTACTTTATCGTATTTTTTAAAGGGATTATTGGCTATTCTCCCATACAATATGTTAACTTACGTCGCATGGAGATTTCGAAGAGATTACTCTTGAAGCCAGACAGCAATGTATCCGCCGTTGCGAGCAAGGTAGGAATGCAAAATTATTACTTCTCTAGGATGTTTAAAGTGCATACAGGGCTTACGCCAAGCCGATACCGTAAGCAAGCGGCGGCTAATCTATTAACATCGGATGATCAGTCCTATCGAGATGAGGGTAATAGAAGTGAAGATGGACGAGAATAAACCGTTTTTTAGCACGGAATTGCTCAAGTGGTATCAGAAGGAGCGGCGAGACTTGCCTTGGAGAAGAAGCCGTGATCCTTACCACATCTGGGTATCAGAAATAATGCTGCAACAAACCCGAGTGGATACGGTCATTCCGTACTTCAATCGGTTCGTCGATCGGTTTCCGACCGTTCATGAATTAGCAGCGGCGCCTGAAGATGAGGTGCTTAAGCATTGGGAAGGCTTAGGCTACTATTCACGAGCACGTAATCTTCAGTTCGCCGTGAGAGAAGTTGTAGAGCAATATGATGGCAAGGTACCGAGTAATAAGAAGGATGTATCTGGGTTGAAGGGTGTAGGCCCTTATACGGCTGGAGCGATACTCAGCATCGCTTATAATCAACCGGAGCCTGCTGTTGACGGGAACGTTATGCGAGTGCTGTCTAGATACTTTTGTCTGGAGGATGATATCGCTCGACCATCTACCCGCATTGCTATAGAGCATTTGGCACAGGAGCTAATCCCACATGGACATGCTGCTGACTTCAATCAAGCTTTAATGGAGCTTGGAGCGATCATTTGTACGCCGAAATCTCCGACATGCCCTGTATGTCCCGTTAATGATTTGTGCGAGGGACGCATTCAAGGACGGGAACGTGAGCTTCCTGTGAAAACGAAGGCAAAGAAAGCGAAGCCAGTATTTAGATTCGCTGCTTTGGTAGAAGGAACAGGGGTTAATGTTAATAAAGTATTAGTAAGACAGCGACCGGATACAGGGCTGCTTGCTCGGATGTGGGAGCTGCCTCATATAGAGGTCCAGGATGCGGAGGCATGGTTAGCACTGTCGACAGGCAAGATGGGCTTAGAAGAGGCCCTAGCGGAGGAAGACATACGTATAGAGGCGACAGAGCATGTCATCGGGGAAGCACAGCACATCTTCACACACCTGGTCTGGAATATTAAAGTATTACCAGCAATCGCGCTAGAAGAAGGGCATGTGGCTAATCACACAGCTTACGCCTGGGTAGGACCAGATGACTTCGAGAATTATGTTTGGCCTAATGTGTTTAGGAAGTTATTAACGGAATATTTTATTCTTACAAAAAATAAGTAGGCTTGTTCCAAAATCCATGATGCTTCGGTCCCTTGTACCGACTGCTATCGTGGTTTTTTTATGTGAAATATACACTGAACAAGCAAATACTGGGCTAACATTTGTGTGTGAATCACACATTTAGTTAGCAAAAAACACACATTTTAAACATCCATCTCATACAAGCTTTAATAAATGGGGGTTAAAGTTATAGCAGCATGTGGAGAGGACTGAAGAGTGGGTGAAATTAATACAGTTTTACAGGGATCTGTTTCTTGAAGCGACTGACGTTTACGAGCCGGTGTGGGAGGAACAGGATACTGCAACATTTGGGTATCTGTGGCATAAAAAAAATTATCCTTTGCCGGAGGTTTTTCAGATTAAAGACATGCATCAAGATTCCTATAATCCTATTCTTATCTACTCCATAGTGCTTCCCGACACTTATCTTCAAACGACAATCTATGAAGAAATTAAACGTTATCCATCGAAATATGATTTATCGATTGTGATTGTGAATCGCCAATTACAGCTAAATGCAGCACTCCTAACGGAAAAAATGCAAGACTCTATGATGGGTTACTTAAACCAAGCTCGCAGTGAGCTTATGAATATTCTAGATTGTATTATTAAACTTCCAGAAGAAAGCGTCTTTTATTCCTCGTATTTTCGGACGAAACAATTGATGAATACTTGACGTTTATATAAAAATTGGTAATCTTAATAAGACAGCATAGTCTAGGGGGATAATTGATGATTCGGTTGGGCGAAGAAAGAAAAAAACAATTAAATTACATAGGAATTGACGAAGACGACCTAACCTATTTACATTCTAAGCAGGAACTGTTTACGGAAATTACGAACGTAGTTGTAGACGAGCTGTACAGTCGAATTATGGAGCAGCCGGAACTAGTAAAAATCATTCAAGCTCATAGTACGATTGACAGATTGAAAGAAACACAGCGCTGGTATTTTCAATCTTTGACTTCTGGACTTATTGATGAGGAGTTTTTCTCCAAGCGATTATTCATTGGCAAGGTTCATTCTCGCATCGGACTGACGACACAATGGTACCTGGGAACCTATATTTTATATCTAGACATCGCTACGACACAGCTTAAAAGAATCGTGCCTGAAGAATGGTTAAGAATTACCCATTGTCTAAGTAAGATGTTTAACTTGGATTCTCAAATTGTGCTTGAAGCTTACGAGCATGACGAGAAAGCTAAGGTTCAGAAACTGGTAGAGAACCGTCAATATATGCTTACGAAGGTGAGCTCAGTCGTGCAAGAGCTATCCTCAATGATGGTTCAGCTTAGCGCCAGTAGCAGTATGGTTGCGACGAATGCCTCACATACGGCGACCGTTCAAGAGAATTCACATCTCAAGGTCGGAGAGCTTGCTGTCAGTATCGAAGAAATAAATAAGCTAGGCTCCACGATGAGAGAGATTTCCGATCAAACCCATCTTATCGGGCTGAATGCTGCGCTCGAAGCTGCGCGTGCAGGAGAAGCGGGACTAGGCTTTGAAGTGGTCGCTAACGAAATCCGCAAGCTGGCGACGAATTCCAAGGAATCACTGGTTACGATTCAAAGCAAGCTGAAAGAAATTCGTTCCGCCTTAGACGATGTGAAGCATGGTAGTGAGGAAACGTTACAGTTCTCCAGGGAACAAGCAGCAAGCTCACAAGAATTAACCTCATTTGTTCATATGATCGATACCGTTACCGAAGATTTGAACGGATTGTTGGAAGATGATATCGTACTTCACTAGCAATCAGTTCGCGATATTCGCGATAAAAAGCCCGCAAGTCACGGACAACCGTAACTTGCGGGCTTCTTCTTGTGAATGATGGATTACTTCGCAGCGTCGTAGATAGCGCCAACTGCGTTCCAGTCTACAATGCTCCAGAAAGCAGCGATGTAGTCAGGACGTTTGTTTTGGTATTTCAGGTAGTAAGCATGCTCCCATACATCAAGACCAAGTAGAGGAGTTTCGCCTTCCATAATTGGGCTATCTTGGTTAGGTAGGCTATATACTTTTAGGTTGCCGTCTTTAGTAAGAGCAAGCCAAGCCCAGCCAGAACCGAAGCGAGTAGCGCCTGCAGCAGCAAATGCTTCTTTGAATTTATCGAATCCGCCAAGCTCGCTATCAATTGCAGCAGCTAGTGCGCCGGAAGGTTGTCCGCCGCCATTAGGGCTGATTGTTTTCCAGAAGAAGGAATGGTTAGCGTGTCCACCACCATTGTTGCGAACAGCATTACGGATGCTTTCAGGTACAGCGCTAAGATCGGAAATTAGATCTTCAACGCTCTTGCTAGCCAATTCTGGTGCAGAATTCAATGCATTATTTAGGTTAGTTACATAAGCATTGTGGTGACGGCCATGATGGATTTCCATTGTAGCTGTGTCGATATGCGGTTCTAGTGCATCTGTAGCGTACGGAAGTGCTGGTAATTCGTGTGCCATGGGTAAAAACCTCCTAATATTGTTTTCAATATGATGCCTTTGTTACTCACGTTTATTATTATCCCTCATATTTTCGATTAAATCAACATAAATGTATAAAAAGTCAAAACTCGTGTTGATCTGACAGGTTCGATAAGCATCAATAGGACTATCATTTCCATCTCTAAAACTGAATTATGTGCAAAATCCTTCGATATGTGCGATTTAATGTTGTTATTTCATATTAATCCATATTTAACGTCTCTTTTAAAGCGTTTTCATCGGTATTTCTAGTGTTTTCACGAAATTATTTATGTTTTTTTTATAAAAAAGCTAGAAATTTCTCTAAATTGTCGTAATATTAAGAGATCGTTATCTGGATGTAAAATTGTTTGCCCGGGGGAATTGTACATCATGCAAATTCGTTCTTTTCAATTGTCGGATTACAGGACAGTTGCCGAACTTCTAGAAGAGGTATTATCGGAAGAATGCTGTGAGGAGACGATGGGGGCTTTTGCCCGTCAATTATCATGGGATAGTGAGCTGGTACTTGTAGCGGAATCGAAAGGTAGCGTCGTTGGGGTATTGATTGGAACGATAGATCAGCAAAAGGGTTATGTTTATCGTGTAGCTGTCAAGAAGAACTTCAGACGCCAAGGCGTAGGCCGTGCTCTCGTGACCAACATGAATAATCGGTTTCGTCAGCGAAAAGTTTTGAAGGTTCTCATTGCAGGGGACAAGCATAATGAACTTTTGCGACCATTCTATGACTCACTTGGTTTAAGACCCGCCGATTTCGTTCAGTTAACCCAGCCGCTCTCGATTGTTGCAGGCTAAATCAATTGCAGATGGGACCTTTTGAAGCATATCTTTGCGCCATTCATAATGGTGGGGAGATATGCTTTTTGTTTCTCTATTATCCGTAAGGTTGTTGGGGAACGTTTATGCTTGTGGAGCAATTTTATTGGCTATGTTAGACTGGGTGTACACACCTTGAAGGGGCAGCGGGGAGCGTGTCGACATGACCAGAGAAGATGGTACCTATCAGCAGTCCATAATTAAGAGCTTTAAGCATGATGGCTCATTGCACCGAGTATGGCTTGAAAATTGGCTAATCCCGGATGATCGACTTCATCCTCACCATGTCTCGCAGAAAGTGTGGGTTATGCTGAATGATCACACTAAGATTATAGAAGCGGATGGTAAAGAATGGATTAGTCGCGTGCCTGCGGTTTCTTTTTTCATGCCGGACCATTGGTATAACGTTGTTGCTCTGATTGAGGACAATGGAATTCGGTATTATTGCAACTTGGCTTCCCCTCCTTTACGTTACGGAAACGTACTCACCTATATCGACTACGATCTAGATGTTATGTTGATGCCAGATGGTGCAGTACACGAATTAGACCGGGATGAGTTCTTGCTCCACAAGGAAGAATATGGGTATTCCAAAGCAATAGAAGCTCAAGTCGAGATGGAATTAGAAGTTCTTCAAACCGCGATAGTAAATAGAGCATTTCCCTTCGGCGATGCTGAAGTTTATTATTATTACGAACAGTGGAAACATCATCAGATGAACGCTGAAGGAGAGAGTAATTAGCCATGAGACAAGAAGTAGAGCCTAAGGCATCTGATGGCGGACGGCGTTCAGCACACAAGGTGCACAAACAGGGTTTGAGTGGATGGCGCAAGGAGCTATGGGATTGGTCTAAGGCTTTAATAGTCGCAGTTATTATCGTGCTGCTTCTTAGAGCTTTTATCTTTCAGTTATCTACAGTGAAGAAGGTTTCTATGGAACCTACTCTCCATGAGAACGATTGGTTATTTGTTAACAAAATTGTACTGCAGCTCACAGAATTTAAACGTGGAGATGTCGTCATCTTGAAAGACCCAAGCGAGGGTCAAGATCGGAAGGAATTTCTAGTGAAACGGATTGTGGGAATACCTGGGGATACGTTAGAAATTCGTAATGGTGAGTTTTATTTGAATGGGGAATTGAAAGTGGAGCCTTATACAGAAGTGAAAATAGAGGATGGAGATTTCGGTCCGACGACAGTTAGCCCAGGCCATTATTTCGTGATGGGGGATAATCGACATCGCAGCGCAAGTAAAGACAGCCGCGCATTTAAAGAAGTGTCTGAAGAGCTCATTAAAGGTCGCGCTGATTTTGTAATCTGGCCGATCAGTCGCTGGAATAAGCTGTGAGTCAAGTTATGGAGCATACAGATATCGCATTGTGGCAGAAATTAAAAGAAGAGATGATCACCGCGGCTTCCAGTCTCGGCATTGATAAGCTTAGAGTGACGACCGCAGATCCATTCCTAGAGCTGAAGGAGCGGCTTATCCGCCATCGAGAGTTAGGGCACGAATCAGGGTTTGAAGAACCAGATCTGGATTTAAGAACGAAACCTACATTGCTCATGCCGGAAGCACGGTCGATTATTGCGATTGCTGTTGCGTATCCTTCTAAGATGAGGGGGGCTCCTGTATCAGAGCCAGGTAAGCGTCGAGGGATATTGTCACGTTCTGCTTGGGGAGAGGATTATCATCAGGCGCTCCGCAGACGACTAGCAAACCTTTCAGAATGGATTCTGGAAAGAGTGCCCGATGCGAAGCTGATGTCGATGGTAGATACGGGGGCTTTATCGGATCGTGCCGTTGCTGAGCGGGCAGGCATTGGTTGGAGTGGCAAAAACTGCTCGATTATTACCCCGGAATTAGGATCATGGGTGTATTTGGGCGAGATGCTTACAAACCTTCCTCTCCCGCCGGATAAGGCTATTCTCGATGGGTGTGGAGATTGCACCTTGTGCATCGATGCTTGTCCTACAGGGGCGCTAGTAGGTCCTGGGCAGTTAAATTCTCAGAAGTGTATTTCTTTTGTTACGCAGACCAAAGGGTTTGTAGAAGACGAGATGATGAAGAAAATCGGTAATCGCCTGTACGGCTGCGATACCTGTCAAATCGTTTGTCCCGTCAACCGGAAAATCGACATGAGGCACCATGCGGAATTAGTTCCTGATCCGGAAGTAGCCAAGCCTTTGCTACGTCCCTTGTTAAAGATGGGGAACCGCGAATTTCGCGACAAATTTGGTTCAGGTTCAGCCTCCTGGCGAGGGCGGAAGCCGATCCAACGCAATGCTCTCATTGGGCTCGGCAATTTCCGCGATGTCGAATCTGTGCCAGACATTGCTGACGTACTACATGAAGATCCTCGCCCTGTGTTGCGGGCTACCGCTGCTTGGGCACTTGGACGTATCGCAAGTCCGGAAGCTATAGACATATTGAAAATGGCACAAACGAAAGAAAACGATGAAGATGTATTATCTGCGATTGATCGTGCTATTTCCGGGGAAATATGACGAAATTAGCGTGGGCTCTTAAATAATGGTTTACCTTTTCCATGAGGGATGCACATAGGTGTACCATACAAAGGGTCCTGCATAATATCACATTTGAGATTGAATACCGCGTCAATCATGGCTGCATCTACAATCTCTTCGGGCTTGCCTTCAGCATAAACAGCGCCATCGCGTAAAGCGACAATGTGATCCGCATACCGACAAGCAAGATTAATGTCGTGAAGTACCATGACGATTGTACGATTATCGTGGACATTGAGCTCGTAAAGCAAGTCAAGTACCTCGATCTGGTGCGCCATATCGAGGTAAGTGGTTGGCTCATCCAACAAAATAATACTCGTCTGCTGGGCAAGTGTCATGGCAATCCACGCTCGCTGCCGCTGACCTCCGGAGAGGGAATCAACGGGGCGCTCAGCGAATGGTGCCATTCCAGTTGATTGTAAAGCGGAATTCACGCTAGCTTCGTCCTCTTCCGACCATTGTTGAAGCCAGCTTTGATACGGATAACGGCCCTGCTTAACGAGCTGAAGTACGGTCAGTCCTTCGGGTGCGGTCGGGCCTTGCGGTAGGATAGCCAGCTTCTTAGCTACTTCCTTGGTGGGTAGCTTGGTAATGTCCTCGCCATGGAGGAGAATACATCCTTCATGGGGCTTCAATAAGCGAGCCATTGAACGAAGCAAAGTCGATTTCCCGCAACCGTTGCTACCGATCAATACGGTCGTTCTACCGATTGGAATCGACAGGTTCAATTTCTCGAAAATAAATTCATTGCTATAAGATAAAGATAATCCCTCCGCTATTAACCCTTCCATAACCTAATCACCCTTCCCCTAAGTATTCCGTTGTCGATATAGCATATATAAAAAGAATGGTGCACCGATAGCCGCAGTGAATACTCCTGCTGCAATATCTTTTGGATAAAACAGAGTTCGGGCAACTAAGTCAGCAACAAGCAAAATGATAGCTCCAATAAAGGCACTAACGGGGAGGAGACCACCAAAGGCAGGTCCAACCAATTTGCGAGCGAGATGGGGAGCCATTAAACCTATGAATGAGATGGCACCTCCTATGGCGACCGCAGAACCTGCGAGAGCGACGCTAAGCAATAGGAGTACGATTCTCCATCGTTGTACATTTGACCCCGCACTGTTAGCTACATCGTCTCCTAACGCTTGAACATTCACGTGTCGGGAGAGGATCCATGTGAGCGGCAATAGGACGCCGATCCAGGGGAGTAAAGTAAATACGTCCTTCGCCCAAGATGTCCCATAAATACTTCCAGTCATGAAGGTGACGGATTTAATAGCGAGCATAAATGGGCTTGCGATAATAAGCATATAAGATAACGACTTAAATGCTGCAGAAAGCCCGGTTCCAATTAATACGAGTCGAATGGGGGACACTCCATTGCGCCACGCTAACAAATAAAGTAAGCCAGTCACGAGAAAAGCACTAAGGATTGCAGCTACGGGCATCCAACGAATGGACAAAGTGTCCGTGAAGATGAACAGAAACAGCACTGCACCAAACGAAGCGCCATCCGTAATTCCCGTGACATCGGGAGATGCGAGAGGGTTGCGGACAATACCTTGTAAGACAGCACCCGCAACGGCAAGAGCAGCACCTACGAGCACTGCGACGATAATTCGTGGCAGTCTCAATTTATTAACAATGACATCATGCATGGAATCCCCTTGACCGAAAATGGCACGGATGACATCCCAGGGATTCACCCATACGCTACCGATTCCGGTGCTGATCACCATGATGAACGCACATAGAATGGCGAGAATGATTGTGATTCGCATAACTTTGCGATCCACATGAAAGCTGAGCTTCGGTTTACGGGCTCTCCATGAAGTATATTTACTCATCCGATGCGCCTCTCTCTCCGGGCAATATAGACGAAGAACGGCACGCCGATAATCGCGGTCACGACTCCGACAGGAATTTCTGTTGGCATGGCTATGTAACGTGAGCCTAGATCAGCACTGACAAGCAAGAGAGCGCCAATAATTGCACTATAGGGTATGATCCAACGATAGTCATTTCCAACTAAATATTTGACGATATGAGGGACTATGATTCCGACGAATGCGATCGGGCCAGCAACAGCTACACTTCCACCTGCAAGTAGAATGATCGATAGAGAAGCGAAACCTTTAATTCGCACAGTGGACTGTCCAAGACCTTTGGCTACACTATCACCCATAGATAGCACATTCATATGACTCGACAGTAACAGGGCGATGATCATGCCCACGGACATATAAGGAAGGACATTCCACAGCATATCCATTTCCCGACCAGCGACAGAGCCAACCATCCAGATGAGTACTTGATCAAACATTTTACCATCGGAAAGCATGAAGCCTTGAGTCAATGAGAAGAAAAATGCAGCTATCGTCGCACCAGCTAGTGTGATTTTGATCGGAGTCATACCGTCTTTGCCTACACTCCCTAATACAAAAACAATAGCCCCACTCACCGTAGCACCTAATAATGCGACCCATGTGAGCTGTTGCAGACCGCTAATATTGATAAGAGCGCCAGATGCCAGCACGACGAAGAAAGCGGCCCCGGAGTTAATCCCGAATGTGCTTGGAGAGGCGATTGGATTACGTGTAATGATTTGCATAAGTACACCAGCAACGGCCAAGCTAGCTCCAACGCATGCTGCAATCAATGCGCGGGGAACTCGAGTGTTGCGAATGATGAGATGATTTTGGGATGCATCATAGTGAATAAAGGAATCGACAACGGTAGAGACAGGGATGTCAGCTACTCCAAATGCTATGCTACATAAGACGGAAATAACGAGTAGCAGCACGAAGAGGAGGAGTCCGAAGGTTCTCATGGCGACCAGCTTTCTCTTGTAAAATAAGGGATTCTGGAACGTAAATTGCGTGTGTCCCCTTGAGAATTTTAGTCCAAGAGGCTGTAACCTGTCAATGAGGATGAGAATCGTTCTCAAAAAAATATTGACAGGATGGAGCATATCTAATAGATTTATTATTGTCATTGATAATCATTTTCATTTAATTCAACTAGACATCAGGAGGAACAAAACAAATGGCAACAAACAAAAGAAAACATACAATAGGATGGGGAGCCATCTTACTCGTCATGATCATGGTGGTAACCGCATGTGGAAATAACAATGGAGGCGGCAATGCAAGTAGCACACCTTCAGCAACGAATGCTTCAACAGGAACAACTGAAACCGCAACGGCGGATGCAAACCGCACTATCAAGCACGCTATGGGTGAAACGATAATCAAGGGAACGCCGCAGCGCATCGTTGTCTTAACGAACGAAGGGACAGAAGCGTTGCTTGCACTTGGCGTGAAGCCAGTAGGTGCCGTGAAATCTTGGACAGGCTCACCTTGGTATAATCACATTAAAGATCAAATGGAAGGTGTAACGGAGCTTGGTGAGGAAGGGCAGCCGAACTTGGAGCTGATCGCGGGCTTGAAGCCAGACTTAATTATTGCTAATAAAATGCGTCACGAGAAAATATACGAGCAATTGTCTGCGATTGCGCCGACTGTTGTGTCCGAAACTTTGCGTGGAGAGTGGAAAAACAACTTTAAGCTGTATGCTGAAACCTTAGGCAAAACAAGCGAAGGTGACAAGCTTATTGCCGATTTCGATGCCAAGATTGAACAATTCAAAACAAAAGCAGGCGACAAGCTGAAGGAAACGGTTTCTGTTGTTCGTTTCATGGGTGGCAAGACGCGTGTCTACCATAAGGATACATTTACAGGTATTATTTTTGAACAAATCGGAATTACCCGTAATGCAATGACCTTGAACGCTAAGGAACAATTTGTTGATGAAATCACGAAGGAACGTCTTCCTGAAGCGGATGCTGATCGTCTTTTCTACTTCACGTATGAGGTTGGAGACGGCAAAGCATCGGATACAGAAAAGGAATGGATCAATGATTCATTGTGGAAAAGCTTAAATGCCGTTAAGAACGGTAAAGTATATAAGGTCGACGATGCGGTATGGAACACAGCGGGTGGAATTATTGCTGCGAACCTTGTCATCGACGAGTTATATGGTATCTATGAAGTAAACTAATTTGATGAATTCAACTCCTTTGCGTCCTTGTTTACGAGGAACGAAGGAGTTTTTATTTTCACACACAACTTGGCATTAACTTCATTGAGGGTTTTGCCGAAAGATAGGATAAGGCATCTAAGATCCAACATCGAGATTATAGTAGGAGAGAGATAAGATGAAATTAGTCGATATAGAGACAGTTGAACAAGGGCAAATATTAGGGAAGACCATTTTCTCCTCGAATGGAGCAACACTTCTCTCAAAGGGCGTTCAGTTGACTGTTTACATGATCAGTACCTTGAAGCGAATTGGTGTAACGACCGTATATATCGATAATCCAATGTTTCGTGATATTTCGCATGAAGAATTGCTATCAGAAGAAACGAAGCAGGCTGTTATTCACCAAATGTCAGAGATGTTCGAGGCTTTGCGTTCAGGTAAAAATTTCAGTTCGAAAGCGGTCGGTCAAACCGTTGATGACCTATTGGAAGAAGTATTACAAAACCAAAATATACTTATTCATCTCTCGGATATTCGCACAGAGGACAATGCGATGTTTTTGCATGCGATGAACGTATGCATGATGTCCTCTATGCTGGGGCTGAACGTGGGCTTGAATATGATTCAATTGAAGGAATTGGCCATCGGGGCATTATTGCATGATATTGGCAAGCTAGGCGCACCGGCAGTACAAGAGGGGCGTATGCATCATTCCTGGCGAGGATTCGATCTATTGAAGAATAAACGGGAATATAGCTTGCTAATTGCGCATGTTGCTTTCCAGCATCATGAAGCCGTTGACGGCAGTGGGCTTCCACGTGGGTTAAAAGGGGAAGACATTCATACGTATGCGAAAATAACGGCGGTTGCCAATATGTATGACAATCTCATCTATAACACGAGTGAAGAAGGACCCATGCTGCCACATGAGGCATGCGAGCGTCTGAATGCCCTATCGGACACCGTGCTAGATCATGAAATGCTCGTCCAATTTATGCGAATCGTATCCATCTATCCGAATGGAATTTCCGTAAGATTATCTAATCGTCAGATTGGGGTTGTCGTCGGGCAGCATCGAGGATTGCCGGGAAGACCAATCGTACGTGTCATTGACAAAGATGGCGACGAAGCTGTAGGGTACCAAGAAATCGATTTGGCTCTGCATCCGACGCTGTTCATAGAATCCGTTCTATCCTAGATTAACAATCGGGTAATTTGTTTGCGCACACAGTTCGACCATGCTATCATAGTACGACAACCCTGTCTGGCCATTTAGGTTGAGGCAGGCTTTTATTTTGAACATTTCGGAGGCGCTTGATTATGTGGTCCTATATTATCCCTATACTGACGTTAATCGTTGGTTTAGTCGTTGGATTTCTCGTTGGTGTATATTACTTACGTTACCAAATGACGAAGATGCAAAATAATCCGGAAATGCTGCAGAAGATGGCAAAACAAATGGGTTATAACATGAATGGTCAGCAGTTGGCGAAAGCTCAACAAATGATGAAAAATCAAAATGCAGGCGGCGGAAATCCGAAGCCAAACCAAGGGGCTAACCCAAACAATAGAAACAATCCAAAGTTTCGCAGATAGTAGGAGGGATTGGTCGTGGCAGGAGCCAAAGATTACTCCAATGAAGTTGTTAACCAGAATCGCGAGCAAGTTGAGTTCCATATCCGAGAAATCTTGAAGCTCATCGGTGAGGATGTTGAACGGGAAGGCTTACTAGAAACGCCAGCTCGTGTTACACGGATGTATGAAGAGATTTATGCGGGTTATGCGGTAGATCCAAGGGACGTACTAGGTGTCACGTTCGACGAGCAGCACGAAGAGCTAGTTATCGTGAAGGATATCGTCTATTACAGCCAATGCGAGCATCATATGGCGCCATTCTTCGGAGTCGCACATATCGGATATATTCCAAGTGGTAAAATCGCAGGCCTTAGTAAGCTAGCACGACTCGTAGAAGCGGTATCTCGGCGGTTGCAGGTGCAGGAGCGGATTACCTCGCAAATCGCAGATATCATGGAAGAAGTGCTTAAGCCTCACGGCGTCATGGTCGTCCTGGAAGGGGAGCACTTATGTATGTGCGCCCGTGGTGTTAAGAAACCAGGAAGCAAAACGGTCACGTCTGCTGTAAGAGGACAATTCCGGCAAGGTGCCGCACTTCGTGCGGAGTTTCTGGAGCTGCTTAAGAGGTAGTCGGAAATTACAGCTTGCTTATACGATGTTAGAACAATAGGCAGACACCGATCTTTCATGACGGTGTCTGCCTGTTTGTATGCTCGTGATTAGAGAGCCTGATCTTCCACGCTGTCCAGCCAGGCTTGAATGCTTCCGATGACTGAGGTTACACAGCCATCCTCGAAAGGCGAGATCAGTCCGGCTGACTTAACCAGTTCCGTGAAGGAGAGGCTTCCGCCCAATTGACACAAATTCAAGTAATCCGTCCAAGCGGAGGAACGGTCCTCGTGCATCTTTTTCCAGAATTGGAATGCGCATATTTGTGCTAAAGTGTAATCGATGTAATAGAAAGGCGAGCTGAAGATATGGCCTTGCTTATGCCAAAAACCTCCCTGTTCTAAATATGCGTTGTCTTCGTAATCCCGATGCGGTAAATACTTCTTCTCAATTTCGCGCCAAGCCTGCTTGCGCTCAGCTGGAGTCGCATCCGGGTTCTCGTAGATGAAATGCTGGAATTCGTCTACGGTTACGCCGTAGGGGAGAAAGGTTAGCGCGCTTGCGAGATGCTGGAAACGGTACTTATCGGCTTCTTCCTTAAAGAAGAGCTCCATCCACGGCCATGTGAAAAACTCCATACTCATGGAATGGATCTCGCACGCCTCGTAGGTCGGGAAGCTATATTCCGGTACCGCGTAGCTTCTGCTTTCATACACCTGGAAGGCATGCCCCACTTCATGTGTTAGAACGTCAATGTCGCCAGAGGTCCCGTTGAAGTTGGAAAAAATAAATGGCGCACCGTAGTCGCTAATATAGGTGCAGTAACCCCCGCCTTGCTTGCCCTTCTTGCTCACTAAATCCATCAATCCGTTATCCTGCATGAAGCTGTAGAACACGTCCGTCTCCGGTGATAGCTCGGCATACATTTTCGCCCCATTGCTCACGATCCAATCCGGATCGCCCTTTGGCTTCGCATTACCCGATAAGAAGGCCAGATTCTCGTCGTAATACAGCAGTTGTTCGACTCCGATCCGATTGCGCTGACGCTCCTTCAGCTTCGATGCGATAGGCACAATGTGTTCTAGTACTTGGTTGCGGAAGTTCGCCACCATGTCACTGTTATAATCGGTGCGGCTCATCCGGGCGTAACCAAGCTCGACATAATTATTAAAGCCTAGCTTCTTGGCAATTCTCGTGCGTACCTTAACGAGGTCGTCGTATATACGATCGAATTTCTCTTCGTTCTCAGACATGAATCCGAATGACGCTTGCGAGGCACTCTTCCGCATGTCGCGGTCGATCGATTGCTGGAAAGGACCCAGTTGCGATAAAGTACGTTCCTCACCTTCGAATGGAATCTTAGCGGAGGCGATAAGCTTGGCATATTCCGTCGTCAGTTTATTTTCCTGCTGCAGATCTTCGATGACGTCAGGGCTAAACGTCTTAAGCGATAGCTCTGCTAATTGGAACAATTGCTTGCCCCACTTGTTCTCGAGCTGTGTACGGAACCTTGAGCCCACAAGAGCCCTGTAGTAATCGGTTATGTACTCCTGAACCACAGGTCCGTTCTCGTCGAAGAAATCTTGCTCGGCCTTGTACAGTTCGTCATTCGTATTGATAGAATGACGGATGCTCGCGATTTGCTGCATCGTATCGAATTCGCTACGCAGATTGTTGATGCAGGACATGGCTTGGTCTTGATCTTCATAGCTACTTGCTGACGTAAAGGTGGTAAGCAGCTCTTTGAACTTCTGCTGGAAGGCTTGTACATCGGGACGCTCATAGCGATAATCGCTGAAATTCAATTGCATACACCTGCTTTCTCTCGGAAATAAAGGGAGGGGTCGTCTAAATTGCCACCCTCATCATTTTATTCGATATGCTCGCTCCTTAACCCTGCCTTCTCGCACTCAAGTAGCAATAAAGAATAGAAACAAAGCCATATCGGTTATCGAAGTAAAAGGTGCGATGGAGTATGATAGCGTTAACATTGATTATTATGAATTGAAACTACGGGAGGCATATCTAAATATGAGTGGGCAGCAAAAAATTCGCATCGGTCTGATTGGTGCAGGAAACATCGGAAACATACATTTGCAGGAGTTTGGTAAGCTTACAGAGGAATGTGAAATTGTTGCGATTACGGATACTTTTTTGCCTTTAGCCAAGCAAAGAGCTGAGCATTATGGTATTCCAGTTGTTTCTGCAACACCAGAGGAGCTTATCGGTCGTGAAGATATAGATGCGGTTATCGTTGCTGTCCCTAACCAAGCCCATGCCTCCTTAACCATAAGAGCCCTTGAGCATGGTAAGCATGTGCTTGTGGAGAAGCCAATGGGTCTTGATGCATCGGCAGCCAAGGAAATAGTGAAAGCACAGAAGCGCACAGGTAAAACGGTAATGGTTGCTCACCAAATGCGTTGGGAGCCACTCTCTTTGCAAGTGAAGGAGCAGATCGATCGTGGTGAGCTTGGAAAAATATATACAGCCAAAACCGGTTGGTACCGCCGCAAGGGCATTCCAGGCTGGGGAACTTGGTTCACTCAGCATGAGCAATCCGGTGGCGGACCTCTTATCGATATTGGCGTTCACATGCTGGATCTTGCGTTCTTCCTAATGGGTGAGCCAAAGCCTGTATCCGTATATGGAGCTACATATGCAGAGTTCGGCCCGCGGAAAAAAGGCATTGGCTCATGGGGTAAGCCCGACTGGAATGGTAGTTATGACGTTGAAGATTTAGCAACGGCAATCATTAAGATGGAGGATGGAACCTCCCTGACGCTTGAAGTAAGCTGGGCGGTTCATATGGATACGGATAATTCACCGTTCCTTCACGTGATGGGCTCAGAAGGGGGCGCAGTGCTTCGTGGTGGCGAGGGTAAATTCCTAACCGAACGCTTCGACAAGACGGTTGATATTCCGCTTATCAAACCGGAAGAGGATGAAGGCGCACGTATTCGCTTGAGCCGTCATTTCCTAGATTGCATTCGCACGGGTAAAGCACCGTGGACTTCGGCTGAAACAGGTCTACGTAGCAATCTCATCATTGATGCTATTTATGAATCCTCTCGCAATGGCGGTGAAGTGAAGCTAGATTGGAGCTTGTAAACTCGTTAGTAACGTATATATTTAATGATAAAAGCAATCCCAGCCGTCATGGCTGGGATTGCTTTTTACCAATGATTCAGTAAGGAACCCACTGGATCGTCTTCGCCTTAGCATAACGCTCTGCCACGTAGGGCCAATTGACGACGCTCCACCAGTCTTTGGTGTAGGCTGCGCGATCATTTTGATGCTTAAGGTAATAGGCATGCTCCCATACATCGAGTGGAAGTAGGGGGATGACGTCCCATTGGGATAGATTCTGGTGCTTCTCAGCTGTTAATATTTCTAGACGATGGCTACGTGGACTCCAAACAAGGATGGCCCACCCCCCGCCTTCCACTTTGTTGGCTGCTTCCGTAAATTGTTTCTTAAAGGCTTCATAGTTCCCAAAGCTCCGGTTGATTTCATCGAGTAGTGCCCCAGTAGGCTTTCCGCCCCCCTTGGGTGACATCACATTCCAGAATAAGGTGTGTAGATAATGACCAGCACCATTAAAGGCCAGCTCCCTTTCCCAGTGCTTCACTAGGTCGAAGTCGCCTGTCCGTCTAGCCTCCTCGAGCTTCTTCTCCGCCGCGTTTAAGCCATCTACGTAGCTCTGATGATGCTTGTCGTGATGGATTCGCATCGTCTTCTCGTCGATATACGGCTCAAGCGCTTTGTAAGAGTATGGGAGAGGAGGAAGCTTGTGTCCGCCGATCGGAACGGGGTTCCCCATCGAAGCTTGATCCTGCCCCAAATCTCCCATCGGATCAGACCAAGTACCCTCGGGGCGATTAGCGTCAGGGTTGGTCTGAGTAGTCTGAGACGGTGAATCCTCGATATTTGGACGAATGCTTAAGGCGTTATCAGCCGGCTCTGGTCCGCCATAGCCTTCGGGACTGTCGTCTTCCATATCTTGCGACTGCGTTAAGCTTATTACTCCCGACTTTTGTAAATGCTCCAAGACACCGCTGAAATACTCTGACTGACGATGAATATAGGTGAGTAAGAGATGAGAGTCATCCATCTGCGAAATGACTACGCTATGCTCGGGTAAGAGCTGTAATTGACGGCTGAACTCTCTGGATTGGTTCAGGGAATCCTCTAATAGCTTAGGAAACAGGCCCGCCCATTCCGGTGAAGAAACTCGATAAGGCTCAGCCTCTGTGACATCCTTAGCTCGTTGTGCGTACTCACGAGTCTGCACAAAAACATTTTCCCAATCCACCAATAGTTTCACGTAAGTTGGTTCTAATTCGGGAATAAGGGAGCGGATAACGACCGCATGCTCCTGCTCCTGTGTTTTCCAATACACGATTTCCTCCAACAGCTGGAGAGACATTATGTTTCCATAGACAGACCGCATAAAAAACCTCCCGATGTTCACTTGAGCCGAACTAATCTTCGTACCAAGCGTATGCGGGAGGAGGTTTGTATCATGTTAAAAAGATTAACCGACCATGGATTCCGTCGATTGCAGCTTTGCTAAAACACCGACATGAACTTGTTCAAGGAAGGCTGTCGTGCGCTGGACGTATTCTTCAGTATGAGTGCGGTATATCATTTCATGAATGGCATCCGGTACAATCCATAATTGGGAAAGGACGTTCGATTGTGCTTTTGCGACATTTTCCGAGAGATAAACCGGTGCTTTGTCATCTGCCGTGCCATGAATGAGAAATATCGGGAAATCAAAGTCCGTTTCTTGAACTTGGGCTGAAGGGATTTGTTCAAGTCGAGTGCCGCTCATTAGCGGGAAAAACCAACGAATAAGGGAGACGGATGGGTATTTCGGAATGTTGATTTGGTTACGTATATTATGATAAAGGGTATCATCATCAGGAAGAAAAGTACTATCTAATATCATTGCATCTACAGGTGTGGATTGAAGGGCAGCTTGCAACGCGGTTCCAGCTCCCATGGAGAAGCCCCAGACGACGAGCTCTTCACTTCCTTGCTGGCGTGCAAATTCAATTGCTCCTTGAAGCTGCTGCGATTCGATTTTACCACCAGTTGCAGGAGTAGAATGGGTCTTGCTTGCAAAGCCGTAATCGAACATAAGCACATTGTATTCCAAGCTATGCAGCAGGTCGGCAAGATCATACATAGGAACCCAAGACTCTTCTCGATTGGCGCCATATCCATGGCTCAGGACGATTGTACGCCTGCTCTCTTCAGCAGGAATCCACCAACCGTCTACCTGCGTTTTGTTGTCTGCGCTAGAAAAGGTAACCTCTGAATAGCTCAAGTTTTTGGCGAGCATTGGATTAGAAGCAAGATCGGCGACAGGGGGATGGGAGAGTGCCCATGCGACATAGGCGTGAAGCGATCCAAACAGCAGCATAAGAAGACAAGCTCCGACAACGAGTAAGTGAAGTGAAAGTCGTCCAAGCCTATGGGTTGTTCTATGTCCAGTAGAGGGGTCTAGAGATGGAATTGTGACTCCGGAACCAGCAAGAGGAAAGGGCGTTGACAGTGTTGTCATGTGTGGGATCGCCTCGCTTTGTGTAAGCACTTAGAGACTCTAGTAACCTTATCGTAGAACGCGGAAACTATAGCGTCAATGTACCAGTGAGACTTGTAAATCGGATGTAATCAAATTGTAATAAAGCGCTTCCAAATTTTACGAAATGAGATGTTTGCGTTATACTATGCGTAACAGAGTTTCATGCAGTGAAACGTATCTGATACGGAGGGGAACAGAGTGGAAGAGGAAAAACGGACGGTTCGTGCAGTCGAGAGAGCATTGGATGTGCTCATGTGTTTCGCCTCGGGTCATGAATGGGGCTTAACGGAAATTGCGGGTCGCGTTGGTTTACATAAGAGTACTGTGCATCGATTATTAGCAACATTAGAGGATAAAGGCTTCGTGACCCGGATTACGTCAACGGACAAATATCGTCTTGGTCTAAGTGTTCTGGAATTGTCTGCGAACTTGTCGCGCTCGGACGATCCGTCCGTCGTGCTTCTCCCGGAAATGGAACGGTTAAGAGACCAATTAAGCGAAACGGTAAGCTTATACATTAGAGACCGTGTGGAACGGGTGAGAATCCAAGCCGTACAAAGCATGCAAGCGATCCGCCGTGTGGCAACAGTGGGTGCAAGGCTTCCGCTATCTGTCGGCGCCTCCAGTAAGGTGCTGCTGGCTTTCGCAGAAGCAGGAGTTCGAGGGAATGTGATGTCGGATACTGCTTGGCCTGTTCATCTTGACCGAGAAGCATTTGGCAAACAGCTTGATGATATTGTTGCTACCGGATATGCGACAAGCTACGAGGAGCGGGAGCCGGGGGCAGCAGCAGTGTCTGCACCGATCTTTAACCGTTCAGGCAAGCTAGTTGCAGCCCTATCTGTATCAGGTCCCTCGAATCGGCTAACACCCGATCGTATGCATGAATTCGCCCCCGCAATTATAGAAGCAGCACATCGCATGGGTACGATTCTGGAATGAATTCTAAATTCTCAGGCTGTCTCTTCCGATAAATAGGATAGAAAATCATAGGATCGTAGAGCAGAAGGAGACAGTTTAGTCATGACATCTATGGGATATGAACCGCCAAGGAAAACGATGTGGAGTAGAGTTTTGAAGCTGGGGACAACGATAGCACTTGCCGTTACCTTGTTGCTAGGGAATCTGGGTGTGAAAACAGCATCAGCGGCTGTCGATGAAAGTAAATTTATAGTGGATGTTGCATTTGGCGTTTACCATAGTGTTGCCTTGGCTAAGGATGGAACGTTGTGGGCTTGGGGAGACGGCTTTATGGGCCAAATGGGCTTGGGAAAAGAGACAAAAAAGTCTAATGTGCCTGTCAAAGTGAGCGGGATTGATCAAGTTACGGCTCTTGAAGCTGGGAGTTACCATACCGTTGCGCTTCGTAAGGATGGAACTGTATGGGTATGGGGAGCTAATGTAGATGGTGAACTAGGAGATGGCACGTACACCTCATACAGTCCTCCTGATGCCAGTGGAGCAAGTCGTGTCGAGGTTGACCGTAATGCGTATAAACCGCAGGTTGTGCCGAATTTATCCGGTATCGTTGGAATCAGCGCAACTAGGGGCGGGGTTATCGCATGGGATAAGGATGGTCACTTGTGGAGCTGGGGAGACTCTTTCATGGGGCGTCCCTATCAGAGCATGAACGTGGATGTAGAGAAGAAAAAACTTCTACCTGTTCTGAATGAAAAGATTAAGAATGTGGTATTTGCAGCTGCATCAGGACAGCAGCTTGCGGCAATAGCAGGGGATGGAACTGTATGGACCCAAGGCTATAATGACTATGGACAATTAGGGGACGGTAAGAAATCTACAACTTCAGCAACCGTTCAAGTACCTGAAGTGAGCAATGCCGTTAGAATAGAGTTGACGAGTAACACGACCATCGCTTTTCTATCAGATGGAAAAGTGCTGGAATGGGGCTTGGGCATGTTGGAAACGAAAGGATTAAATCCCACAGATCCTGCCCTAAAGGATAAAATGCCGGTTCATCTACAACCGACAGCTACGAAAGAGCTGCAAGGGTTTTCGGTAGTAGAGAACACGACTTATCATTTTGTTGATCCCTCTTTCCTAGCACTTAAAGCGGACGGAACAGTGTGGACGTATGGGGATAATGCGATTGGACAGTTAGGGATAGCGGGTGTTAAGGAACGATACAGCTGGGCGAAGGTAGAGGGAGTCCCCGCTGCAGCTGTGATTGAAGGTGCGGCTGCCTTAAATGCTATTGTCGGCAAGGATGGCAGCTTGTGGACTTGGGGGCAGAACTTCACAGCTCAATTGGGAGACGGGACAACTGTCAAACGCTCCACGCCAACAGCGATCGGTGGCTTCGGAAGTGCGCCATCTGAGCCTGTTAAGGAAACGACTCCAGCAGCGTATGAATTCATGGTTAATGGTAAAGGGATCACTCTTTCCGTTAAACCAGAGTTGAAGGGGAGCTCCATTGCGATTCCACTCTCCCAAGTTGTAAAAGCCTATAACGCGAAGCTGGTGTGGAGTAAAGACAAGAAAACGGCTACTGTAACTCGTAGCAAAATGAAGATCATTCTGACGCTAAACAGTGCTCAGGGATCTGTGAATGGCAAAACGGTTAAGCTCCCATTTGCCAGTCAGCAAAAGAGCGACGACTGGTTAGTATCAGCGGATTGGCTAGCTAAGCAGCTTGGCGGTACAGCGAAGCTAGATACTGGCAAACGAATTCTTACTGTGACATTGCCAAAATGAAGCGAATAAACAAAGCCCTCGCGAAGGATCGCGAGGGTTTTGTTTATTTGTAATGTCATGTAGCTGTAGGATATTATTTGGCTTTTATCCGCTCCTGAACGCGTTTGGGAGCGATAGTGGAGGCTTTGCTCCCGAGTAGCTTCACATATTGCTTGTAATGCGCCTTCGCTGCGGTTTTCTGACCTAGTACCCATTCTACATCGGCGATGTTCAAATAAGCCACAGTACGGTTAGGGACGAGCTTAATCACATTATCAAGAATAGGCTTTGCTTCCTTGTTGCGTCCTGCTAAGGATAAGAAATAACTATAATCGTTTAGGATGGCGACATATTCATTCAAGCTAAGTCTATCCGGTTGAAACGAGCTACCTTTCTCGCCAACAATATCCGTCTTCGTTAAGGTTCCATCTTCGAAGCCCCAGCTTCCGAAGCCTTCAGCGTATTGATTTAATCCAAATTCAAGGTAAGAGATAGCTGTTTTAATATCTTTCTTTTGTGCTTGTAACGCTTTCTGGTAGGCGAGCTTTAACGCAGGTGTTGCCAGTGTGTAAGACTCCGAATAGGCACCGGGATAGAAGGGATCATTAGTGCTAGAGAGCTTAATTAAGCCTTGAATGTCTTTGGCTTGAATAAGTCGATCCTTCTCTTCGTAAAATCGTGCGGTAGGATCATCATATTCGTGAGAAATAAGATTAAAGCGATCGCCCTCCCATTCGAGCTCAACGGTGGATTGGTAAGCTCTGAATGGGACTTGTGACCAAACATGAATTTGGTTTTTTACGATGGAGAACTCAAGCTTGGCTGTATTAAGAAATAAGTCCCCGTCTTCACTACTTGCTGCTCGGTCCAGTAATAGGACGTCTGTGGCATTCTTGTTGGTGGCGATGAGAACAAGCTCAATCCAATCAGAATTATGTATGAAGCCTAGAAATTGTCTTGTGTACCCTTTGGGGGAATAACCGAGATTAACCTCGTAGAAAGAATCCATGCTTAAGGCTGAAGCTTCATCCTCATCCAGCTCCAAAGCGTCTGTCACAAGGTTCAATATCGGCTCGTAAAGAGCATCGGCGTCTTTGAGCTCGGCCATATTGATGGTCATGAAGGCTTTAGCTGAATTCGCGGTAGCGGCAGTTGCAGGAGCATAGCTCAGACTCATGAATGCGAAAATCATGAGGGTGAGAGAAAGGGTATATCTTTTACATTTATTCATCAGCTAACCACCTTTGTCGGCATATCAACGTTATTCCTTGGGCTCAAGATTCTTCAGGAAATCAAGTGCTTCTTGTAGAGTAGATACTTTGATGAGCTTGGGAGATAGCTTTAATTTTTTGACCGTTTCTTCGGCTAACGTCCAGTTTGATTTGTTTTTCTCATTGTAGGGAACGAGGAAGTAGTCAGCTTTCTCTGTGTCAGCGGCCATGAGCTTATAGTTAATGCCACCGATTAAGCCGACGGTTCCATCAGCGCTAATCGTACCCGTTCCTGCGATGCGATAACCTCTTGTAAGGTCGTCTCCGGTCAATTGCGCAATGATTTCCAGCGTCATCATTAATCCTGCGGAAGGTCCGCCCGTATCCGCAAAATCGAATTTAACGGGATCAGGAGGCGTAACCTTCAGAACAGTATCACTCTGGAAGCCGATTCCGGATCGGTTGCTTGCATCCATATTGATGAGAGGGACCGTGGCTTCGAACTTTTCTTCGCCTCTCGTTCCGGATACGGTAACTTGATCTCCTGCCTTTTTCGTTGCTAAGTATCCGGATAACTGTTTGAAGGTTTTCGTTTCTTTGCCATCCACCTGAGTAATAATGTCGCCTTCTTGTAAGCCATTGTCCCGAGCCTTCGATTCTGGGAGTAACGCTGAGATAATGACACCTTGCTCTTGCACATCAATAGGCTTGTTCATGGCTGTGTAAGCAGCCAATAAGGCGTTTGCTTCAGAGCTATCGCGCATCCAGGCTAGCAAATTGCGATAGGCCTTCATGTTTGTTGCTCCGCCTGTAGCGGTTTGCTCTGATTTGACCTCCATACGGGGATTAATTCGAGCATAGATAATCGAAAAAATATTTGGACGAGAGTATGTAGAAACAGTGGTGAACAGTAACGCACCCTTCTCGTCAAGCTTATGCCCGGTTTCTACCCGAGGATGAACAGGTTCAGCCGATCCAGGTCCATAAAGCATATATGGCCATGGTTTTAAGAAAGCAGCTACAAATAAAATGAAGAGTAATCCGGTAAGGAGGGCCGTCCGGTAGCGGCGTATCCAATGTTTGTCTTTTGTCATCATCCGGGCTCGCCTCCTAAATATGCCAGTGCGACGCATAGGCTTCTGTGCACTTATTATAGCCTATGATTGCCTTTGGAAACAAAATCATTATCAGACGAGTAATTTATAGGATGAAACTCCCTTGATAGGCAGTGCGGGAAAGAACAAAAAAAGTGGTGAAGCAGAATTTCTCTGCTTCACCACTTCGTTAGCTTACTTTTTAATATATTATTGAGCAGACATCATCTGACGAAGTACAGTTTGCAGAATACCACTGTTACGGTAGTAGTCTACATCAACCATCGAATCCAGACGAGCGATCGCTTGGAAGTCAAAAGTAGAACCATCTTCACGCGTCACAGTAACGGTAACCAATTGACCCGGTGTTACGTCATTGGACATGCCATCGATTGCGAACGTTTCGCGTCCAGTAATTCCGAGCGTTTTCCAGCTTTGGCCAGCAGGGAATTGTAATGGAAGCACACCCATACCGACAAGGTTGGAACGGTGAATACGCTCGAAGCTTTCAGCAATAACGGCTTTAACGCCTAGTAGGAACGTACCTTTAGCAGCCCAGTCACGGGAGCTTCCTGTACCGTATTCTTTACCTGCGATAACGACTAGGTTCGTACCATTGTCTTGATATTTCATCGATGCATCGTAGATGGACATCACTTCATCTGTTGGCAGATAAGTGGTTACGCCACCCTCAGTACCTGGAGCCACTTGGTTACGGATACGGATATTAGCGAAAGTACCTCTCATCATTACTTCGTGGTGACCACGACGGGAACCGTAAGAGTTGAAATCTTCTTTCGTTACGCCATGCTCAAGCAAGTATTGACCACCAGGGCTATCGGCTTTGATGTTACCTGCTGGTGAAATATGGTCAGTTGTAACGGAATCGCCCATAAGAGCAAGTACACGAGCATTTTTAATGTTCGTAATATCTCCTGGCTGTGGAGCAAGATCCTTGAAGAAAGGAGGGTTTGCGATGTAAGTGGATTTAGCATCCCACTCATAAAGCTCACCTTCTGGTACAGGGATTTGGTTCCATTGCTCGTTCTGTGTAAATACGTTCTCGTACTTAGCACGGAACATAGCAGGGTTCAATGAGGAGGAAACGGCTTGTTGAATCTCCTCATTCGTTGGCCAAATATCTTTAAGGTAGACCGGTTGGTCGTTATTATCATATCCGATTGGATCATTCGTAAGGTCAATGTTCACTGTTCCAGCCAAAGCATAAGCAACAACAAGCGGTGGAGAAGCCAGGTAGTTAGCTTTTACTTGAGCATGTACACGTCCTTCGAAGTTACGGTTACCAGAAATAACAGCGGCAACAGCGAGATCATTATCAGCAATTGCAGAGCTAACTTCATCCGGTAGTGGACCAGAGTTACCGATACAAGTTGCACAGCCATAGCCTGCTACGTAGAAGCCAAGCTTCTCGAGGTAAGGCAATAGACCCGCATTATTCAAATAGTCAGTTACGACAAGGGAGCCCGGAGTTAGGGAGCTTTTAACGTATGCTGGCTTTTTAAGTCCGCGTTCTACAGCTTTCTTAGCAACGAGTCCCGCACCAATCATTACGCTTGGGTTGGAAGTGTTCGTACAGCTTGTGATAGCAGCAATAACAACTGCACCCGCACTAAGCTTAGTTTGCGCTCCGTTAGGATGTTTAACGTCAACCGATTGCTCGATTTGGGAGTCGGACAAGCCGAAGCCACCTTTTTCAATCGGCGTGCGGATAGCTTCGTTGAAGGATTGCTTCATCGCTGTTAGTTCGACGCGGTCTTGAGGACGTTTAGGGCCTGCAAGGCTCGGAACGATTGTGGACAAATCCAATTCCATAACTTCAGTGAAGATTGGGTCTGGAGTTGCATCCGTACGGAACATGTCTTGCGCTTTGTAATAAGCTTCAACAAGATCGATTTGGCTTTCTTCGCGGCCAGTCAATCTCAGGTAGTTCAATGTTTCATTATCGACTGGGAAGAAGCCGATTGTTGCGCCGTATTCTGGAGCCATGTTGGCAACAGTAGCACGGTCAGCTAGGCTGATGTTGGATAGGCCTGGGCCGAAAAATTCTACGAACTTGCCGACAACGCCTTTTTTCCGCAGGATTTGAGTTACTGTAAGGGCAAGGTCAGTAGCAGTTGCACCCTCAGAAAGCTTACCTGTAAGTTTGAAGCCAACAACCTCTGGCATTACGAAGTAAAGCGGTTGTCCAAGCATACCTGCTTCTGCCTCAATACCACCAACACCCCAGCCCACAACACCAAGACCGTTGATCATCGTTGTATGGGAATCGGTACCAACGAGTGAATCCGGATAAACGTCAGTTACACCGTCTTTAGATTTCGTAGCTGCAACGGAAGCAAGGTACTCCAAGTTAACTTGGTGAACGATACCTGTTGCTGGAGGAACGGCACGGAAGTTGTTGAATGCAGTTTGTGCCCAACGAAGGAAGCGATAACGCTCTTCATTGCGTTGGAATTCAACGTCCATATTGTATTGTAGAGCGTCAGATGTTCCGAATGCATCAACCATAACCGAGTGATCGATAACGAGATCAACAGGCACGAGCGGGTTGATTTGCTTAGGATCGCCGCCAGCTTGTTTAACGGTTTCGCGCATTGCTGCTAAATCAACAACGACGGGAACGCCGGTGAAATCTTGCAGAACGATACGTGCTGGAATGAAAGGAATTTCTTTGTCTTCGCGACCTTGTGTCCAAGTAGCGAGTTGTTTAACATGCTCTTCTGTGATTGCGCGTCCGTCGAATTGGCGGATAGCAGCCTCGAGTAACACTTTAATGGAGAAGGGAAGCTTGGAAACCGGGCCTAAACCTTGCTCTTCCAATGCTTGAAGACGGTAGTAACGGTACGATTGACCTGATGACTGCAATTGTTCTTGTACTTGATAAGGTAATTTGGACAAGTGTGTAGCCTCCTAGATTCGTATCATGATTTCTGATCATCGTTTCACTGGATGAAACGTGATTTCAAAAATACTCTATAGGATAAGTATACTCTGTTGTCGCTGCTCCGTAAAGTCGTTTTGAAGGATAAAACCATCCAAATCATGATAAAATCCGCACATTTCATCTCATTAGAATGCCGCATTACCCCCGGTTTTCATCCGTGGAAGATGTACGGGAGCTACATCTATCTGTGCAATCTTACGCAATCGTTTGGTATGGAACATAAGCTCTGAGCATAGGAATGAAGTGGCGCAATCTGCGTGGACTGATGGACCGAAATGTCGTTATGGGAGGGATGTTAAGTGCCCAATGAAGAGACGGGTTGGAAGCATGCCTTGTTTGAATACGTAAACTTAATTAATGAAGCCGCTTTGCAAACAGATACACGTAAATTGCATGATTTTCCCGATAGGGAGCACCGCGAGAGGTTAACGCGACGTCTTATTCTAGCTTCAGATGGTGAAGCTAAACGGATTGCTAAGCCTGTCCGAAATGAAATGCGAGCGCGGATTGAGCGTTATCGTGCGAATCGAGATGAGGTCATCGCGGATGTATCCATTCATTTGGTGCGGACAATGGAACAACGCAGTCAGCCTTGGATGGAAGAAAGGGTGGAGCGTGAGCGAGTTCGTTTCGTTCGTACTGGGAAGCATTGGCGACTAGGCTCCGTTAAACCATTAGCTTTAGAATTGGCTGCCGAAGCCAGTTATTTTGTGGAAGATGATGTACAAGATCCGTGGGATGGGGAACGTAAAGCAGCCATACCTTCCACGCCATATATCAATCCGCAAGCTCTTTATGGTTTTAAATCAAGGGTCTATGCAGGGTCCTCTACGGAAAATGAATATGGGTACGGATATGGAGTGTCGCGTCGTGGAACACCTTATTTGCGGGAAGAAGCTGTCACTTATGCGGAAAGATGGTGGAACGAGCCGAACCCTGCTTATGAGAATTTTGAAGTGAACTGTACAAATTATGTATCGCAATGTCTCTTTGCAGGTGGAGCGCCTATGAATTATACTGGGAGCAGGCCTTCAGGCTGGTGGTACAAAGGGTATTCAAATAAAGAGGAAATGTGGAGCTTTAGTTGGGCTGTTGCTAATAGCCTAAAGCATTACTTGGGTAATCCTCGTACCTTTGGTATTCGAGCTGTAGCTGTCTCAAGTCCGGATATGCTTACGCTAGGAGATGTTATTTGCTACGACTGGGAAGGTAACGGTCGAGTCGGTCATAATACGATCGTAACCGCATTTACACCTGATGGGATGCCGCTCGTTAACGCGAATACGGTAAGCAGTCGCCATCGGTATTGGGATTACAAGGATTCGTATGCCTGGACGGACAACACCCGGTATCATTTCTATCATATTGCCGATGAATTTTAATTATTATTTCAACTTTAATCATATACGAATTTACGTGGGTCGTTGTTCCTGTGGGATTCCGTGTGCGTAAATGTCGACTAAGCCGGAGGTAACTACTTAATGGGTAAAAAAATTCGTGTAGGACTTGTATATGGTGGTAGATCTGGAGAGCATCAAGTGTCATTGCTAACTGCGCTTGCTGTGTTAAAGGCGTTTGATTATGAGCGATATGAAATCATTCCTTTCTATATTACGCCTAAGGGCCAGTGGAGATCTGGATCATTGTTGAGTGCTCCCCCTTCAGCTGTGGCGGAATTGCAATTTGCTCCGTCGGAAATGGGGAGTGGGTCGGCTGAAAGTGGGATTGTGATGCAACAAGCTCCCGCTATTACGAATAATGCGCTGTTCCCTGTTCTACAGGGAATGTCGGAGAGGGTTCTATCGGAAGGCAGCGGAGATGCTATTGATGACGATGGTAAAGCAATTGATGTGATGCTGCCGCTTCTTCATGGAACCTTTGGTGAAGATGGTACAATTCAAGGGCTGTTCGAGATGGCTGGACTGCCTTATGTGGGGGCTGGCGTGTTGGCCTCTTCAGTCGGAATGGACAAGGTTGCGATGAAAACAATGTTCGCGCATGCAGGTCTACCTCAGGTGGGCTATCGTTATTTTATCCGCTATGAATGGAAGCAGAATCGTGAGCAGTGTCTATTAAGCGTGGAAGAACTTGGGTATCCATGCTTCGTGAAGCCGGCAAACCTAGGTTCTAGCGTAGGTGTATCGAAAGCGCGTAATCGTGAGGAATTGGTGACTGCTATAGAGGAAGCTCTGCGCTATGACCGCAAGGTTATCATCGAGGAGTTTGTAGATGCACGAGAGATTGAAGTGAGCGTACTCGGGAATGATGATCCGCAAGCTTCGGTGCCTGGGGAAATTGTTAGCTCTAATGAGTTTTATGATTATAAAGCTAAATATCTGGATGGTAAGTCGGCAATGGTTATTCCAGCAGAGATTTCTCCCGAGGTTACCGAAGCAGTGCGCACGATGGCTGTGCAAGCTTTCCGCTCGATTGATGGGTCAGGACTTTGTCGTGCAGACTTCTTCCTTCGTCGGAGTGATGGAGCTTTGTTTATTAATGAAGTAAACACGCTGCCGGGCTTCACTCCATTTAGCATGTACCCGCAAATGTGGAAGGAATCAGGAGTATCCTATCGCGAGCTACTCGACAAGCTGATCCAACTGGCCATCGAGCGCCACGAGGAACGCCAATCAATCGATTACGGCGGCGGGGAATAGTCGGGGGCGGATTTGAAGCAGCTCGATTGTCGGGAATAAGTCCGCGAGGCGGACTTATTTGATCCAAAGCAGCTCGATTGTCGGGAATAAGTCCGCGAGGCGGACTTAATTGATCTAAAGTAGCCTGGATTTCGGAAATAAGTCCGCGAGGCGGACTTATTTAATCCAAAATAGCTCGATTGCCGGGAATAAGTCCGCGAGGCGGACTTATCAAACCCAAAGTAGTTATTTCTTCAAACGATAGCTTCGGACGCGGGCAGCACCACCACTAGCAGGTTCCAGTAAACCTTTCTCAACCAGTTCGCAAAGCTGATTACGCACGAATGTTCTCTTTTTTTCGAGACATCTACAAACCATCGCCACAGTAATCGGAGTCGCAGAACGTGTGGCTAGACGCATGATTTCCCTTTGATAGATAGAAAGCGCCTTTAAACTAACATTGTCTTCTCCATACCAATACTCCAGCATCCTGCGTATGTTTTTTTGACATGCCAAAGGGTCTTCTTTGAGTTTGTCGATCGAAAACCGCAAAATGTGCCAATCGTCAAAAACGATCTCATTCTGCCGATCTAATCCCCGAGAGAAGGTTCCACGATCAGCGTCTCGCGCATGGGAACTAAAGCTGTCGGATTCCAAGCATGTGGGTGTAGGTTGGCGAATATATGCAAAATCTAAGTAATAGTAGTTACCATCGGGATAGATAAACTCATATTCCGGATGTAGGTCATTTAAGCTTCCAATGACTGGCTACCAAGCACGCTCTAGCAAACATTTTTCACCAAAACCATGGCGTTCCTTCAATCTGCGTAATCTTTCTCCTTTGCTTTGCGCGATATGCTTGTTCAGCCAACTACGATATTCCGTTTCGAAATTGCTCATTCTACCCTCTCCCCAGATAAAAAAATAACCGCCCCGAAGCCCAATTTGGGCTAGAGACGGTGTGCTTCACTCGTATAAGAATGGATTATAAACGATCTGTCTAAAAGTGTCATCAGCAGGGACGTCGGCGGTTCAACTTAACTTATACACATGTGGAAAACTCAAATAAAGTGAGTTAACAACATACTAACAGATTTATGAAAAATGAGGCAGTTGGCTTGTGGATGGGTTAGAGAAATCGACTTGCGGATAATCTTGTGGAGAAAAAATAACTGGATTGTGAATGGATGTGTAAGAGTTGTGGAGAAATGATGAATCTATCAACAACATACACACAAATGTGTATATTTATCATCTGAAATGATATATACGAAAAAGATATACACATGTGCATAACCTCAAGCGGCTATTGGAGTAAGGGTTCGCCCCCACCTTCCATGCCATGGTATAATAAACTCTATAATGACAATAGGTCGTCGCCGCCTTGTTGCGGAAGTATAGGAGGAATATTCATGGGCTTTCAAACGGAGTTCAATTCTGTATGCAAATTCAAGTCTGAGCAAGAGTTGTACGAACTGCTTGAATACGGTCGTGGTAAAATGGTCAAAAAACAATTTCGAGTTTTCCCTACCGGTCAGAAAGTAATCGCATATGCCCCAGATAATAAAGCAGTTGCTATTGTGCGGATTGTCGCTTCCATCGCAGAAATCAATTTCCAAGGTGAAGAAATTACGCAAGTGGAGATGGAGCTTGTACGCCGATTAACTGACGAGGAAGCAAAGGTTCAAACATCGCTCGCACATGAAATGTTCTTCGGAGAGCAATCCTAATAACCGTGAGCAAGCTTACACGGGAGGTTAATCGATCATGATAGTTCGGTTTGGATATGTCGCGATGTCAGTCCACTTGGACAATGCATCCCCATCAAAAACGATGACGATGACCAGCTTCTCCAAGCTGGCTGACCGAGAAGCTGGATTGCGCCGTCTTGAACGGATTGCGGAAGAGAACCTTCACAACACGTTAAGGCTGCTAAAGCATAATCGTTATATGGGCATACAAGTGTATCGGATGACCTCCAAAATCATTCCGCTTGTCACACACGAGGAATTACAGGATTGGGATCCATACCCCGCTTTGGCAAAAGCATTTGCCGAGGTTGGGGCTTTTGTTCGTGAGCATAATATGCGTGTTTCCTTTCACCCGGATCATTTCACGGTGCTGAGTACCCCGCGCGAGGAAGTGTTTCGTAACTCAGTTAAAGACCTGAGGAACCATGTACGGATGCTTGAAGCGATGGGCTTGGACGAGAGTGCGTTGAACAATATCCATGTCGGCGGTAGCTACGGGGACAAAGTAAAGTCAGGAAAACGGTTCATTGAACAATTCCGTTCGATCGAACAACGTATAACAGAGCGAATTACATTGGAAAATGATGATAAAACCTTTACGGCAGCGGAAACGTTAAGCATCGCGGAAGAAGTAGGAGTCCCGATGGTACTGGATATTCATCATCATGAGGTAAATCCGGGAAATGAGCTTCTGAAGGATTTATGGCCAAGAATACTGCAGACGTGGGATAGATTCCCCTGGAACGTCAAGCATGCTAACACTTCACACAAGCTGCCTCCAAAGCTACACGTATCCAGTCCCAAAAGTGTGACCGATCCAAGAGGGCACGCCGATCTTATTGAGATAGAGCAGCTCCTCCGGTTTTTAGTCGATATAGCGAGCGTAACTCCTGCAATCGATGTGATGATTGAGGCTAAGAGTAAGGATGAAGCTTTAATGAAATTGATGGATGATTTCAGAGCAATTGAGGCATCGGGTGGGCCTATTCGCGTTATCGACGGTGGAAGCTTGGAGGTACTCTCATGAAAACGTCTACAAATCAAGCGTAGTCTGATGATTTGCCAGTTGCAATCCCTGTAGAAATACGGTAATTTGGACAATGAAGGGTGCTGTACCAACATAAGGTGACAGTATGAAGCATTCTTACTTGCGACAGGGAGGTTATCCACGAAATGAATGGATTACTACAAGGGAAGAACATCGTAGTTATGGGCGTTGCCAACGATCGCAGTATCGCTTGGGCTATCGCACAATCTCTTGCGTCTCAAGGGGCGCGACTGGTGTTTACATACGAGAATGAACGGGTTGAAGAACGTGTTAAGAAGCTTGCGAATACGATTGAAGGCTCTTTGACCTTGCAATGTAATGTTTCTTCTGATGAGGACATCGAGGCATTGGCTTCACGTTTGAAGGAAGAGGTTGGGGTTATTCACGGCTTAGCGCATTGCATCGCTTTCGCTAAAGCAGAGGAGCTGGATGGTCTTTATGTGGACACCTCTCGTCCAGGTTTTGCCCTAGCTCACGATGTAAGCGTATATTCCCTAACTGCAGTAGCACAAAGGCTACACCCGCTAATGACTGAGGGCGGCAGTATTGTTACATTGACTTATCTCGGAGCGGAACGTACTCTTCGCAATTATAACGTAATGGGTGTAGCCAAAGCGGCTCTTGAAGCTTCGGTTCGTTATTTGGCAAGTGACTTGGGTCCACAAGATATCCGCGTCAATGCGATCTCTGCGGGTCCAGTTCGGACACTTGCAGCCAAAGGAATCGCAGGCTTCAATACGATCTTGAAGCAGGTAGAAGAGAAAGCTCCATTACGTCGCAATACAGAAGCATCTGATGTCGGGGATACGGCATTGTTCCTGATGAGCCCATGGGCTAGAGGAATTACTGGAGAAGTTTTGCATGTGGATAACGGCTATAATATCGTAGGCATCTAAGCAATGACTTTATGTATTCGAAGCCGCTCCTTTGTCGATATGATGAAGGGTGGCTTCTTTTTTCGAATAGGATAAGGCAACGGTTTCTATGTTTTAATCGTACAATCGCCGCAACCGCTTTTATGTATTTTCGTATATGATAGGAAAAGGGACAAAATTTTCTGTAAATGATTTCTAAGATTAGAGGGATGGTTAATGAGTGCCAATCAGCCGGAAAGCATTGTCGGCGGCAAAAGTTATACGGCGGTAGCCATCAATTGTGCGGCCAAAGCCGGAGAATGGATTAAAAGTAAAATGGGCAGCATCACCCAATTGGATACAAAGTACTCTATGCATGATCTCGTAACTGAAGTTGATAAAGGCGCAGAGCGCATGATACGTAATCTTATTGGGACGCATTTCCCAGAGCATTCTTTTCTTGGAGAAGAAGGCGTTGAGCCAGGTCCTGAAGCTTCGGCTAAAGCATTGCAGGATCTAAGCGAAGCTGAGTATTTGTGGATCGTTGATCCCGTGGATGGGACGACGAATTATGTTCACGGCTTTCCTTTCTATTCAGTCTCGATTGCACTGGCGCATCGTGGACAAGTCATCGTTGGGGTTGTATATGATCCTTCGAGGGACGAGCTATTCGTAGCTGAGAGAGGCAAGGGAGCCTATGTACACGGTCGTAAAATGCAAGTGTCATCAGAAGGGGCATTGAACCAAAGCCTACTAGCTACCGGCTTCCCTGCAGATCAACATGTAGCATTGCCAGCTAATATGAAGGGCATTCAAGCATTGGCTCCTAAGGTTCGCAACCTGCGGATCGCAGGATCGGCTGCTCTTCATCTGGCTTATGTGGCTTCTGGCCGATTAAGCGGCTTCTGGGAATACAACCTGAACGCATGGGATATTGCGGCGGGCTCGTTGTTGGTCGAGGAATCAGGTGGCCGCATGTCGGATATTACAGGATCAACTTATGATCTCGCTGTAAGGAATGTAACGGCAAGTAACGGTCTGATTCATGAGGAACTGTTAGAGGAGCTTCACTCAGCAGCTAATACATGAGATTTGAAGCTTTTGACCATCCTAGTGGCAGAAGGGGGGGCAAACGGTTGGAAAACAAAGAGGTTGAAGAGCTGCTCGCTCGAAGATTAACGGAGGAGCTGTCTGAGCCATCGGCAGACACGGAAGCAGAAGCAGAGGCCGAGGCGGTTAAGCAACTGTCGCCACGCTGGGAAATCCGTATTCAGGCAAAGCTTGATCCGGTCGTTGAAGAAACGAAAGCTTATCGAGCCATCGCACAGGAAGTCCACCATAGGTATGAAGGTGTTCGTGTGGAAGATGATGTGAAGACAAAGAAGGACGAAGGGTAGCCCAACTAGGGAATGCCCTTCTTTTTTTCGATAATGCATGAGAATACATGAAGTGGGACTTCATAGAAAATAACAAGAGGTGATGCAGGGGTTCCCGCATCACCTCTTATTATTTCATTCGTTCAAATCATCCAAGTCTATGCATTCAAGGACATTTCACGGAAGCATTGTTCCGCGGCTGTCAGCGTTTCATCGATATCTGCTTCAGTGTGAGCCGTAGTCAAAAACCAAGCTTCATATTTGGAAGGGGCTAAGTAAATACCACGGTCCAACATCAAGCGGAAGAAACGGGCAAACTGCTCACCGTCCGAGCCTTGTGCTTCAATATAATTCGTGACGGGATGCCCGCAGAAATGAGTTGAGAACGCGCCGACAATTCGATTAATTGTCAGCGGAACGCCATAACGGTCTGCGGATGCTTGAAGTCCATTCACCAATTTGACTGCCAAAGCTTCCATATGCTCATACACGCCTGGCTCTCGCAACACTTCCAAACAAGCCAATCCAGCTAATATGGATGCTGGGTTTCCGGCCATCGTTCCAGCTTGGTAAGCGGGGCCGAGTGGAGCGACCATCGCCATCAAGTCAGCTCGTCCGCCGTAGGCTCCAATGGGGAGTCCTCCGCCAATAATTTTCCCGAGTGCGGTCAAATCGGGACGAATAGCTTCTTGATCAGGGAACGCTGAGAACGTCTGGGCGGAGCCGTAATGGAACCGGAAAGCACTAATGACCTCATCGTAGATGACGAGCGCACCCGCATCCCGCGTCATCTTGCATAGTCCCTCAAGAAATCCGGGCTTCGGCATGACCATTCCGAAATTACCAACGATAGGCTCAACCATAACCGCTGCGACCTCGTCACCCCAACGTTCAAGTGCAAGCTTCAAGCCGTCCAATTGGTTGAAGGGTACGGTGATCACTTCACTCGCAATACTTGGTGGGATTCCCGCGCTGTCTGGGATGCCAAGCGTAGACGGTCCTGATCCTGCGGCGACTAATACTAAGTCGGCGTGACCGTGGTAGCAGCCGGCAAATTTAATGATTTTGTTCCGTCCAGTGAACGCACGAGCGACCCGAATTGTAGTCATGACCGCTTCTGTACCGGAATTGACGAACCGCACCTTATCCATGGAAGGAATAGCCGCCTTCAATTCCTTAGCTAAAAGAATTTCATGCTCCGTCGCAGTGCCATACAGCGTACCGTTATGGGCAGCTTGAACAATAGCTTCCGTAACTAGTGGATGGGCATGCCCCGTAATGATGGGGCCGAAAGCGGCAAGGTAGTCGATATATTTGTTACCATCAACATCCCAGAAATAAGCGCCTTCGCCGCGCTTCATGAACACGGGGGCGCCGCCTCCGACGGCTTTGAACGAACGAGAGGGACTGTTAACCCCGCCGACGATATGCTGTTGAGCTTCTTCATATAATTGCGCTGAACGTAATCGATCCATCACTTGATAACCCTCCGATGATTAATTTCCCATGTACGAGCTACTTCTTGCCACTACTTGCGCTGGAAGAAGGGGATGGTTCTGGTGTGGTTAAGGATTCATCCTTAGTTAATGTTTCTTGAACATACTCTTTTAGCGCTTTGCTGTCGCGAACGCCAAGCATAGCTGACCCGTTTACCTTCTCGTCAATAACTAGCTCCATTGGAGGGATTTGCGCTGTGCCTGCCTGATGGGACTTATACCCGAGGCTGCCAAGCTTAAGCATATCTCCAGGAGACATATTCGTTTCAACATAAGGGATAACATCGCCTAATATATCCGGCAGCTTGATGAGATTCCATCCGTCTTTTAGCTTAGCAGCGGTAGCCTTAAGGAAATCACGCTGGCGCTCAGTTCGAGTGAAATCCGATAGCTTATCATGACGGAAGCGAACATACTGCAGCGCTTTGTTTCCATCTAAATGCTGCTGGCCTTTTTTAAGATCAATATCGTACACGTGTCCATCAGCAGAGTCAGAATACTTCATATTCTTTTCCACGTAGAAATCGACTCCGCCAAGCGAATCCACCAATTTAATGAATCCTTGGAAATCGACGTACACATAATACTGAATATCCAAGCCAGTTAGGTTACCGATCGTCTTCATGGCCAATTCTGGACCGCCGAGCGCAATAGCTGCGTTAACCCGGTTATCTTTGTATCCTGGAATTTCTACATGCGTATCGCGTAGGACAGAGAATAAGTGTATGCTTTTACTGACAGGGTCGAAGGAAGCAATAATCATGGAATCCGATCGGGCGACCTCGTCCTTCTTAAGTCCCCTTTCATCACCGCCCATGAGCAGGATGTTTACGCGCTCTGAGCCTTCCCATTCTGGAGGCTTGTACTCCGCTTTCTCTTCAAATTTACCGAACCGTGATTCTTCTTTTGGTTTCTGAGCATGGGATAGCTCATTATAATTGGAGTATACCCACCAGCCAACGAAGCATAGGAAAATAAAGACTAGGCCAAGTAGGATAAATAACGTGATCTTCCATTTTTTACGCATGAAATATGTCCTCTCCGGTATCTATGTGATAAAATTATAAAGTTTCGGCGATGGAATAAGCAAGTTAGCAATTTTTCAGAATTGTTTTCCAACACATCCAGATGATCGTGATTTGGTTACGGGAGGTTCATATGTTAGCGATAGATGTGCATCAATTGCGCAAGGAATTCAAAGTTCAGAAAAATCGCGAAGGTCTCAAGGGAGCGCTTCAGGATTTATTCAAGCGTGAGCATACCGAGGTTGCGGCGGTTAAAGATATTAGCTTTCAAATTCCCCAAGGAGAAATTTGTGGTTACATTGGGGAGAATGGTGCTGGAAAATCGACTACGATCAAGATGCTAACGGGTATCTTAGTTCCAACCTCAGGCAAGCTTGTTGTGAATGGCTTTATTCCTTATAAGGAACGTGAGAAGTTCGTACAAGGGATTGGGGTCGTGTTCGGGCAACGAAGTCAGCTTTGGTGGGACATCGGAGTCATCGAGTCGTTCCGGTTGCTACGTAAAGTGTACCGAGTGAGCGAAAGTGATTACCGCCGCAGGTTAGACGAGCTAGTGGAAACCTTACAGCTACAGGACTTGCTGAATCGTCCTGTTCGTAAGCTGAGCCTTGGCCAACGGATGCGTTGTGAATTGGTAGCGGCGCTTTTACATAACCCATCGATTCTGTTTCTAGATGAGCCCACGATTGGCCTTGATATTGTAGTTAAGACTGAAATTCGTGAGTTTCTCAAAAGATTGAATCGTGAGCAAGGGACTACGATATTGCTTACAACGCATGATTTGCAAGATATCGAAGCTTTATGCTCTCGTGTTATTATGCTTGACGATGGCCGGATTATTTATGATGGTGGCTTGGATGAACTGAAATCTCGGTGGGGCAAAGGCCGCGAGGTGCAGTTTCAATTTACAGATCCGATATCGCTGGATGCTGTGTCAGCAATGACCAGTGGCTTAAATGTCCGATGGAAGCTCGAGAACGATGTGACTGCGAAGGTATGGATTCCTCGCGAGATGAATGTGTCTGAAGTGCTCTCGCGTGTAGTTGGCTTGCAGGATATTAGTGATATTAAAATTTTCGAGACGAACACAGACGAGATCGTTCGGGAAATTTATCAATCGGGTAGCGCCGAAGCACCGAGAGACTTGTCCGCTTTGTCGGATGAGGAACCTGTAGAACAGAAGGAGCCAGTTAAGGCAGGAGCAGGCGAATCATGACGAGTGCTTATTTGGATTTCGTCCGCATCCGGTTTCTGATGATGCTCGCTTATCGAGTCAATTATTATAGTGGAATTATTATCTATGCCATTAATATCGGGGCTTATTATTTTCTATGGAAAGCGATTTACGGCGAGGCGGAGACACTTCAAGGCTTCACGGTCATTCAGATGTCAACCTATGTAGCCGTATCGTGGATGGCTAGAGCTTTTTACTACAATAACCTAGACCGTGAAATATCAAGCGAAATCGTGGACGGCAGTGTGGCCATCCAGATTATTCGTCCCTATTCGTATTTGCTCGTGAAAATGATGCAAGGCTTCGGAGAGGGTATCTTCCGCTTGCTGCTGTTCATGGTGCCGGGTATGATCATCGTTTCGTTTATTTTCCCGATTACGCTGCCTACTGATCCGATGCAATGGATCGTGTTCTTCGTCATGATCTGGTTCAGCTTTCTTATTAATTCTCAGATTAACATTTTGACTGGCTTGGGTGCTTTCTTCTTTGAAAATAATCAGGGCATCATGTCGATGAAAAGGATCTTAGTGGACTTGCTATCTGGTGTTGTTGTCCCGATTGCCTTTTTCCCTGGCTGGGCCATATCCGTCATGCAGTGGCTTCCCTTCCAAGCGATTACCTATTTGCCGGGCTCGGTGTTCACGGGTCGAATTCAGGGCGCTGACGTATGGAATGCTTTATTAGTACAAGTCATATGGACGGTTGTTTTGCTTATTCCGATTATGCTCGTATGGCGGGCGGCACGACGTCGTCTGTTCGTGCAGGGAGGTTGATGAGATGAGTCGTCTAGCCTTTATGCTTGGATTATATCGGGATTATTTCGCCAATTACATGAAAACCAAATTAACGTACCGGGCTGATTTCTGGATTGAGGTTTTGTCCGATCTGATGTTTAACGGTCTTAACCTTGTGTTTATTTTCATCGTGTTCATGCACACGCCAACGTTAGGGGATTGGAGCGAAGCGGAGGTTGTGTTCGTCTACGGTTATTTCATGATCGCTTCCGGATTGTTCTCTACGTTCTTTAATGTATGGAACTTCAGTGAGAGGTACATTGTGAAGGGGGAAATGGACCGTATTCTTACGCGGCCAACGCATTCCCTTACTCAGATAATGCTCGAAAATATGGATCCCCCAGCGATAGTCGGCTCGATTGTGGGATTTGTAATTATGATTACTTCATGGACAACTCTCGGACTACCGTTCCACTGGTACGATCCGTTCGTTCTGATCATTATGGTGCTGGGTTCCTGTTTCATCTACATGGGAATTTACACGGCAATGTCGGCCATTTCCTTTTATTCGGATGCGCCGACGGGTATTGGTCCATTGATTTACAATATTCAGAACTATGGCAGATACCCGGTCGAGATCTACAATAAGACGATTAAATTTTTACTGACTTGGTTATTGCCGTTCGCCTTCGTCGGGGTATACCCAGCGTCCTTCTTCCTTGGCCGCTTGGACGATTGGTGGATGGCTTGGCTGACTCCAGTTGTCGGTATTGTCGTGCTATCGCTCGGTTTATGGTTCTGGAATTACGGAGTTCGGCGTTATCGAGGCGCGGGGAGCTGATCGTTCCTCGCGTCCTTCCACTGAACATTTGATCAATGTTGAGAAATTGTTCTTGAAAACCCTTTCATACCTGTGGTATGATGTCCTCAGAACAAATTTTCCATTATGAACAAATGTTCAGAGGAGGGGGCGCGAAGCATTGTGATAGATGCAAGCCAAGAGAAAAAGAGGCTGCTGGTGAAGGTAAGTTCCTTGTATTATATGGACGGTCTTAATCAGCAAGAGATTTCAGAGCGTCTAGGTATATCACGACCACAAATTAGTAGAATGCTTGCAGTTGCTAAATCAGAAGGTATTGTGCAGATCAGTATTCGCAATCCGTATTCAGAAGAGCAAGTATACGAGAGAGCCATTGCAGAAACATTCGGCATACATGATGTGATTGTCGTGCATGTACCCAATGCAGATCGGAGAATCATTGATCAGCAAGTGGCGCGAGCCGCATCTGCTTTGTTAGAGAGTGCGATTAAAGACCGCGACGTAGTAGGAATTATGGCTGGTCGAACGATTGCTTCTGTTGGAAGAGAGATGCACTCTATTGGGAGGAAGAATGTTCAGTTCGTGCCGATGATCGGTGGGTTTGGCTCAGACGGTGAAGCGTGGCATGCGAATTCGAATGCGAGAGTGTTTGCTGAGCAATTCAAGTCGCGACATTTGCTTTTGAACGCACCAGCCGTTGTAGCTTCCTCCCAAGCGAGAGATACCTTCTTGAACGAATCGGAGATCTCGCAAGTGCTGGAGGCGGCCAAGCGCGTATCGCTGGCACTGATTGGAATCGGTCAAGTGACGGATCAAGCAGCGATAGTCCAGTCTGGCTATTTCACACATCAGGAAATGGTCGATGTTAGCGAGAAGGGTGCTGTAGCAAACGTTTGTACTTCTTTCTTGGATGCGGCGGGAGAACGTATTTCTTACGATGCAGAATCCCGAATGATCGGACTGTCTATTGACGACATCCGTGCGATTCCTAACGTCATAGCTATCGCGAGTGGTGGGGAGAAAATTGAAGCCATTGTATCCGCACTTCGTGGCAAATGTATGGATGTGCTCGTCACAGACTTAGAAACTGCACAGCAATTATTAGAATGGCATCGTTCGCATCCTGCCCGGTAAAACGGGTGGGTGCGGAAAAAATATAGTTGTATCTACTCAGGGGGTCAATTGAAATGAAAAAAGGGATCATGCTTTTGACAGCGCTTTTATTGGTAATTGGTTTAACGGCCTGTGGTGGGAAATCCAAAGAGGACGGCGCTAAAAGCGCTAAAACAATTTCAATCATGACACCTTATCTGTCCTCCGTGACAACGAACGAAATGGTTGAATCATTGAAGAAGCAAGCTTCGGATAAGGGCTGGAAAGCGAATGTAGTCGATACAAAAGGGGATATGGGCCAGCTCGCGAGTCGGATGGAGGACGTGATTTCTTCCAAAACTAACGCGATCGTATTGGTCAGCACGGATCCGAATCAATTAAAGAGTCAAATCCAGCGGGCTAAAGAAAAGAATATCCCGGTTCTGGGTTGTGATTCTGGATATATCGAAGGAATGGTTATGAACGCCACAAGCGATAACAAGGAAATGTCCAAGCTGATTACGGATCATATGTTTCAAACACTTGGAAATGAAGGCAAAATTGTCATTCTGACGCATCGCCCTCATCCAGGTGTATTGGCAAGAACAGTACAATTGGATGAAATGATGAAGGATAAGCCGGGGATCTCCACAGTGACGGAGCAGCAAGTCGAAGTTCCGGGACCGATCGAGAGCGCACGGAAGCAAATGGAAAGCTTGCTACTGTCTAACAAAGCGAAAGGCTCGATATCGGCGGTATGGGCTGGATGGGATGAGGCAGCCATCGGTGCCGCACAAGCGATCGAGGCAGCGGGTAGAAAAGATATTATCGTTACTGGAATCGACGGGAATAGCCAAGCGGTTGATATGATTAAGAAGGATTCTCCACTCGTCGCTACAGTGAAGCAAAATTTCACGGGTATGACGGAGATCGTTGTTAAGCAATTGGACCTCGTATTCCAAGGTAAGCCTGCTGAGGGCACTGAGATGTATGCTCCTGCTAGCTTAATCACGAAAGACAATGCGAAATAAAAGAAAAGCGGCGAAGGTCGCTTTTCTCAATCCATAGGCAAGGAGGGTTATAAAATGACCCTTTTGAAAGTCGAAGGACTGAATAAGTTGTTTGGGCAGCATTATGCGCTTTCTGGCGTAGATTTCGAGCTTGAGCCTGGGGAAGTCCATGCATTAGTAGGAGAGAATGGGGCAGGGAAATCGACTTTCATCAAGATCATAACCGGGGTTTACAGTTTGGATGCCGGAACGATCACTTGGAAAGGTAAGAAGGTCACGATACCGGACCCCGACTCTGCTCGCCAGATCGGCATCAATGTCGTACATCAGGACAGACATCTTATTCCGTCCTTTTCCGGTTACGAGAATTTATTTCTTGGGCTAGCATATCCAAAGAACAAATCCCGGCTTGGTGTGAGTTGGAAAGAAATGCGGCTACGCGCTGATCAACTGAAAGCCGAATATAGCGTTGAATTGGATTTAAGTAAACCGGCCTCGAGGATGTCTCCACCTGAGAAAACAATGCTCGAAATTTTACGTGCGATGATGCTCGAATGCAAGCTGCTCATTCTCGATGAGCCGACGGCTTCGTTGACAGATCAAGAATCGGAGCGGTTGTTCTCTTTGATCGGGAGGTTGACGCAGCAAGGTACGGCGATTCTATACGTGTCGCACCGCATGGATGAAATCTTCCGTTTGTCCGACCGAATTACGGTGTTCCGCAACGGACAACGAGTGGATACGGTTGTAGGTGCAAGCACCACGAAGGAACAATTGATTCGACTCATGAGCAATGCTGAGGTCAAGCAATCTCTACGGCGTTCGGGGAAGAAGCTTACGGGTGAAGCGGTGCTTAAAGTAAATAGCTTGTCCACGAATGATGGTAAGGTAAAGGATACGAGCTTAAATGTTCGCAAGGGAGAAATTGTAGGCATTTTCGGATTAGCGGGTGCTGGGAGAACTGAATTGCTGGAGACAATTTACGGGCTTAGGGAAGCCGCGGGCGGGAGCGTTGAAGTTGGGGGCAAAAAGCTAACCAAACTGTCGCCAAGAGTAGCGCTAGCGAACGGAGTTATCCTCATTCCGGAGGAGCGCAAACGTGATGCTTTAATTATGAATATGTCGATTCGTGAGAATATGACATTGCCGGTGCTAAGAAGGTTCTCCAGTGGTTGGAAGCTTCGTGGTCGAGCGGAGCGTTCCGAAGTGGCTTCCTGGATGCAGGAAATGAACGTAAAGGCAGCAGGACCCGAGCAGGTGGTTGGTCAGCTTAGTGGTGGCAATCAGCAGAAGGTCGTATTTGCCAAGGCATTACTTTCTTCTCCTGTTTTGTTTTTGTGTGATGAGCCAACCCAAGCCGTAGATGTGATGACACGTGAAGAGATTCACCGATTGTTGAAGGCTCAAGCGAACAAAGGGGGCGGAGTGCTATTCGTATCCTCTGACCTGCAAGAAGTGCTGGATATTTCGGATCGTCTCTATGTCCTGCATGACAGCCGCATTGTGGCTGAGCTAGATAACGATGGAGTTACCTCTGAGCAAGTGCTTGGATATTGTTACAGTCATGGAAAAGGAAGTGAACATCATGGTTGAGCGTAGCTCGAGCATCTCTTATATCCGGCTCATTCGAACTTACGGCACGGTCGTTGCCGGATTATTTATCATATTAGCGTTTTCGATTATGAGCCCGGATTCATTCGCATCAATAGATAATGCAATCAATATTAGCCGTCAAATTTCGTTCCTAGTTATCATAGCACTGGGTGCTACGCTCGTTATGTCCGTAGGGGAGTTCGACCTCTCGGTCGGAGCGCTGGCTAGTTTCGGAGGCGTGTTCGCAGCCAAAATGGCAGTTGCTGGTTATCCGATTTGGATTACTTTTCTTGTCCCTATGGTCATTGCCTTTGGTATTGGGTTCATTAATGGCTGGATTATTACACGGTTCCGTGTGCTCTCATTTATTACTACACTTGCGATGGGGACGATACTAGGTGGTTTGAATTTCCGCTTAACAGGTGGAGCGACCGTATTCGAGAGCATTCCAGACGGATTCCGTTATCTAGGGCAGAAAGAATGGTTAGGCATTCCACTGCTATCGTTTATTATGCTAATCGTCACCCTAATATTCTGGTACGTGATGACTCACATGTCCTTCGGTCGCAAGCTATATGCCATCGGTGGCAATGAGGCAGCATCAAGAGTCGCAGGCGTGCGTGTCGCATTAAATAAGAATATGGCCTTTGCTTTATGTGGGATGCTTGCGGCTTTGACAGGCATTCTGATGGCATCTCGGTTAGGTTCCGCACATCCTACTGGCGGAGATGGCTTATTTTTGTCCGCTTACGCGGCTGCTTTCCTAGGTATGACTTCTTTCAAAGAAGGCGTTCCAAATATTTGGGGTACCTTCGTTGGGGCAGCCATTATCGGTGTGCTGGCGAACGGATTAACGATACTTGAAGTGCCTACTTTTATGCAGGACGTGATTACGGGTTGCATCGTTATTGCAGCTGTTCTTATGCAAAAGCTTGGACGTGGTCAAGGATGAAGACGAACTTGTATAGTCCTATGAATGCTGAAGTGTTTCACGATGCCAAGGATAGGGCGGAAGCGTTGCTCATTGGATACTTGGTGGCGGGCGATCCTACGATCGACGAATCGTTTGAGATGATTCAAGCAAGCGCACACGCAGGCATTGACATTATAGAGTTAGGTGTACCTAGTCCGAATCCCTTCGCCGACGGTGAAGTGATCAAGCGTGCCCATAAACGGGCATTGGATGCAGGGGCGGCAGCTTCGGAAGGACTTCTTGCGCTGTGGCGTAAGGTTCGGCAAGAGGTTTCTCGTCCGATATGGGCAATGGGTTATAAAAACGAGCTAATTGACGAAGGGTTGTACCGTCTTTTAATGGAGGAACAACTTATTGACGCTCTCGTACTGCCTGATTGCACATTGGAGGAGCAAATCCGACTGCAGGAGGAGGTAGGAAAGGCTGGAATTGACGTCATAAGATTTATTAATAGTGCAATGGATGACGAGAAAATCCGAAACGTCTGTAATGGGGCCACGATCATATACGCACAATCCTATGCCGGCACGACTGGTGATCCAATGGCTCAGCTTCAGGACCCATCTGTGCTATGTGACCGGATACGACCCCATTTGCCAAAGGGGATGCTTGTCTCGGGGTTCGGACTTAGGTCGCCGGAACGAGTTGGCAAAGCTGTACAAAGTGGTTTTGATGGTGCTGTTGTGGGTTCTGTCCTCGTCAGTCGGTGCGAGAACCGGGAGAAGGATTATTTGTACCGTTTAGTGGCAGAAATGAAACTGGAGACGTTGATCTCCTCTACTGGGGGTTGAACAGGTGAAATATATCGCTTCTTTCGATATCGGCACAACGAACGTCAAAGGGATTCTGGTCAATGAAGATGCAACGATCTTCTTTGAGAAAAACATTTCCTTAAACGTCATTCGTCACGGTAGTTTTGTCGAACAGGAACCCCAGCAATGGTATGACGCTGTCACCCGAATATCCAAAGATTGGTTTAAGGTAGGGATCAAGCCTAAGGATATTGCGTTGTTAACTTTTAGTGGACAGATGCAGGATTGCATTCCAATTGGAGAGGGCGTTCAGCCCCTAAGACCTGCGATCTTGTATGCGGACAATCGTGCCACGGAGCAATCGAAGGTACTGCTCGAAGAGATCGGGGAATCGCACATTCACCAGTTGACTGAAAATCATATGGACGGCACGTTAACGTTTCCCAAAATCTTATGGCTACAGGAGAATGAAGCGGAAGTGTTCCAGAAAACAGTGAACTTTCTGGTCAGTTCCAAGGATTATGCGATTGCACGGTTGACTGGAGTATACGCGACTGATCCGACATCAGCAGCGACAACCGGCTGCATGGACATCCGTTCGCGCTCATGGATCGGCTCATGGCTGGAGCGTTACGGAGTGAAGCGGGAGCAAATGCCGAGCATATTCGGCTCGGATGAAATTGTAGGTTACGTGCACGAGCAGGGAGCAGCGGAATCAGGCTTTGCGGTAGGTACACCCGTCTTGTGTGGAATCGGGGATGCAGGTGCGGCTACGCTCGGAGCAGGTGTTCATGACGAAGATGAAGTATACGCGTATATCGGCACGACTGGCTGGGTGGCCGCTGCCTCATTCGGATTCATTGACGTACGGAGCGGTGCGTTTAATCTATCTTATGTGGATGATGGGCGTCAGATTTCTATTGCACCACTGTCTAACGCGGGGAATGCGCACCAGTGGGCGATGGATACGTTCGGCAATGGGAGTCGTGGTGACTCTCTATCGTATCAGCAGTTCGAACAGGCGTTGCAACGGGTTGAGCGAGGTCAGCATGAAGTCATGTTTTTGCCTTACTTAAATGGTGAGAGATGTCCTGTCCAAGACATGAACGCATCAGGTTGCTTTATCGGTTTGAAGCCAACGACGACCAAGGAAGAGATGGGGACCGCCGTCTTAGAAGGGGTTGCGTTAGCGATGCGTCAAGTGCTGGAGTTGTTAGCTAAGGATGGTTCAAATTTTCGGGTTACCCTCATTGGGGGCGGAGCGAAAAGTAAATCATGGTGCCAAATCATCGCGGATGTATTAGGGTGTGAGCTTGTTGTACCTAAAGATTCGCAATATTTGCCATCCCTGGGTGCTGCGGCGTTAGGATTCCGTCATGTAGGCTGGAGCCAGGATTACTCCTCTTTGTGTCGTACCTTTAAAGGGTTACAGAAGGCGGAAGTATATTCGCCAAATACTTCCCTCAAGGCATACTACGAGAGGCAATACGATAAGTACAAACGCTTTTATTATGCGGTCGCTCCCTTGTTTTCTTAACCATTGCATCTCATACTCTGAGGCTTTTCAGAAATTTATTTCTGAGAATTGCCTCTTTTTTATGTACTTTGTACTCCCTATGATAAACTGGAATGATTGCAAAAGTGCTAAGGAGAGATTTCTTTGTTTAATGTTTACATAGGAAAACCCGTCCCAGATTTTGAGCTTCCCGCCACGAATGGGAAAACCGTACGATTAAGTGAGTATCGGGGCCGCAAGGTCGTCATTTATTTTTATCCGAAGGATATGACTCCGGCGTGCACACAGGAATCATGCGATTTTCGAGATGCGAGTGCGACATTCGGACAGTCTAATGCCATTATCCTAGGTATTAGCACGGATGAGCTCATAAGGCATTACAAGTTCATTGAGAAGTACGAGCTTCCTTTCCTGCTCCTCGCAGATCCAGAGCATCGAGTGTGCGAGTTGTTTGGCGTTTGGCAGGAGAAGAAGTTATATGGAAAAACGTATATGGGCATCGTTCGATCGACTTTTCTCCTCAACGAAGAAGGCATACTCGTTCAAGAGTGGCGCAACCTAAAGGTGAAAGGTCATGTCGACAACGTGAAGCAAGCCCTCCTAAAATAACTATACAGACAATTTGTAGTATGATAATATACTCGAAACAGGAGATGATCAGATGAATTCTAATTCCAAGGTTTCATTCCAAACCCTCAACCGAACGAAGCTCGTTGACGATGTTGTTGTCCAGTTGCAGAAGATCATCTCTAGCGGAGAGCTGCAGTATGGTGACAAAATACCGACTGAGCCCGAGCTCATGGAGCAGTTCGGCGTTGGGCGTTCCACGATTCGTGAAGCCGTCAGGGTACTCGTCCACGCAGGTTTGTTAGAGAAGAAGCAAGGCTTTGGAACCTTTCTCGCTTCGACCTCGGTCATTCAGGAGCCACTCGAGAATAGGCTTAGAAGAGCTGAGATTGTAGAGGTATACGAGGTTCGGAAGATGATGGAGTTGGAAATCTCGAGGCTGGCAGCGGAGCGTCGTGACGAACAGGATCTTGAGCATATGCGTCATTTTCTTGATCAACGATCTGATGCTTTAAGTAAGGGCGATACGAATGGTTATCTCAACGCAGATATCGAATTCCACATTGCCGTAGCGGCAGCTAGCAAAAACCATGTTGTTGCAGACCTCTATCGGACGTTCTCTTCCGTACTGCGGGAAGCTTTATTCAAATTGGCTAAGGATAAGGAGGGGCACGATCCCAATACAGAGTTTCACGAGAAGCTGTTCGAATCCATTAAGGCTAAAGATGTAGCGGCTGCTGAGCTTTGGACGCTCCGAAACTTGGACGGAACTGTGGGACAGCTCAGGGATTGGATGAACATGAATTAAATGAATAAAAATCTCAGATTAGCGTTCTATGTATTCAAACATCAGATGATAAGATGAATTAAAGCGAAAAGTAATCCTAAAGGAAAACCCCTTCATTTTGACATCAAACATCTGATGATATGACGAAAGGATGTGCCCTATGAGCACTAAAGATTCTGTAAGCTTACAAGCAAAAACGGTATACTCCATTTTATTTTCAATCAGTCTCGTTCATTTACTTAACGATTCGATCCAGTCCGTAATCCCGGCGATTTTCCCAATCCTCCAGCAATCGATGCAGCTAAGCTTTGCACAGATCGGATGGATCGCCTTCACCTTGAACGTTACGGCATCTTTGCTACAGCCACTAATTGGGTGGTATACCGACTCCAAGCCTAAACCTTTTTTGCTTCCTGCCGGTGTCGTTTTTTCACTATTAGGTATGGTTGTATTGGCCTTTGCCGATAGCTACTCGTTCGTCATTTTATCGGTCGTCCTCATCGGGCTTGGCTCAGCAGTCCTTCATCCTGAGGCATCTCGCGTTGCTTATATGGCAGCAGGCTCACGTAGAGGACTCGCGCAATCTATTTTCCAAACAGGAGGTAATATCGGTCAGGCATTAGCTCCAATTTTTACGGCACTCATATTCGTTCCCTTTGGGCAATTCGGGATTATTTGGTTTACGATTGCGGCAGCAGCAGCTTTTGTTGTGCAAATCTACGTGGCCAAATGGTACAGAGCCTACATCAGTCGCCAAACTACGGTTAAGAAAACAGCGACTAAGAAAAAGCCTTTGCCTAAGAAAACAATTGTCTACGCCATGACCATTCTCATTTTATTGCTATTTTCCAAGTTTGTTTATGTAGCTAGCATGACAGGGTTTTTCTCGTTCTATCTGATCGATCATCATCACATCACGACGGAATACGCTCAAGTCTTTATTTTCGCATTGTTGGCGGCCGGTGCTGTAGGTACCTTTATGGGGGGGCCTCTTGCTGATCGTTTCGGTCGAAGGAATATGATTTGGTTTTCCATTTTAGGTACCGCACCGTTCTCGTTACTGCTTCCTTATGCGAACCTGTTCTGGTCGGTCATTCTTTGTTTGTTCATCGGATTTATTTTGTTGTCCGGGTTTTCAGTGATCATTGTGTATGCTCAAGAGCTGCTGCCTGGTAAAGTCGGTACGGTATCGGGGCTTTTCTTCGGATTAGCATTTGGTCTCGGAGGGATCGGCTCTGTTGTTCTAGGGATGCTAGCGGATGCGACAAGTATCTCTTTCGTTATTAAGCTGTGTGCGTTCCTGCCGTTAATCGGATTGCTTGCTGTTTTCCTGCCAACAGATCGCAAACTGAACCTAGCTAGATCATAAGCCGAGTCTCTTAGGGGATGATAACGTGATCTACCTGAAACAGAAACCTGACTCGCCTTGACGCTGTCGAATCCGCAAAGCTATAATTACTTCAATTGATTTACCCTGCGGAACGACAAGACCGTCAGCAATGGCGATTTAAGGTTTGCGCTTATTACCCCGCGAAACAGAGGACGCATGCGATATGCAGCGATATTTCGTTTACGCTCAGGAGGCTCGGTTTACCCAGTGACTACTAACCAGCATGAAATGATCGTCGTATTGGATTTCGGTGGCCAATACAACCAACTAATTGCCCGTCGTATACGCGACTTGGGCGTGTACAGTGAACTTCTTCCTTTTAACACAACAGCAGACAAGCTACGTGAGCTCGCGCCAAAAGGGATTGTATTTTCCGGCGGACCTGCAAGCGTGTATGCGGAGGGTGCTCCGACAATTGATCCTGCTATCTACGATTTAGGAATTCCAATTTTCGGTATTTGCTACGGTATGCAGCTAATGACTCATCAGCAGGGCGGTAAAGTAGAGCCAGCGCATAAGCGTGAATACGGCAAATCGGATGTTGATTTCGTTGAAGGCTCCGCCCTTGTGAAAGGACTGGAAACTCGCCAAACGGTATGGATGAGCCATGGAGACCATGTGACTGAGCTGCCTACGGGATTCCGTGTTGATGCGAGCACCGAACATGCTCCGGTTGCGGCAATGAGCGATCCAGATCGCAAATTCTTTGCTGTTCAGTTCCATCCTGAAGTTCGTCACTCTGTCTATGGCAATGAAATGATCCGTAACTTCCTGTTCGGCGTTTGCGATTGCAAAGGCGATTGGACTATGGGATCCTTTATCGAAGATATGGTACAAGACATTCGTAACGAAGTGGGCGACAAGAAAGTATTGTGCGCGCTGTCTGGTGGAGTGGATTCCTCAGTTGTTGCGATCCTGCTACACAAGGCGATTGGTCCTCAACTGACTTGCATGTTCATCGATCATGGCTTGTTGCGTAAGGACGAAGGCGAAAGCGTAATGGAAACATTCGTAGGTAAGTTCGATATGAATGTTGTCAAAATAGATGCTAGCGAGCGATTCCTAGGTAACCTGAAGGGTGTCGAGGATCCGGAGCAAAAACGTAAAATTATCGGAACTGAGTTTATCCGTGTATTCGAGGAAGAGTCTGCGAAATTCGATGACTTCACGTTCTTGGCTCAAGGTACGCTGTACACTGATATCGTTGAGAGCGGAACAGCAACAGCACAAACCATTAAATCTCACCACAATGTCGGCGGCTTGCCGAAGGATATGAAGTTTAAGCTGATCGAACCGCTTAAAACATTGTTCAAGGACGAAGTGCGTAAAGTTGGAGCAGAGTGCGGACTTCCTGAAGCCATCGTTATGCGTCAGCCGTTCCCAGGTCCAGGTCTTGCGATTCGTGTGCTAGGCGAAGTTACGGATGAGAAGCTTAAGATCGTTCGGGAGTCCGATGCGATTCTACGTGATGAGATTGCAAAAGCAGGCCTAGATCGTGAGATCTGGCAGTACTTTACGGCTTTGCCTAACATGAAGAGTGTAGGCGTAATGGGCGATGGACGTACTTACTCGCACACCGTTGGAATTCGTGCAGTGACATCCATCGATGGAATGACTGCGGACTGGGCAAGAATTCCGTTCGACGTTCTCGAGAAAATTTCTAACCGTATCGTCAACGAGGTGGAGAATGTTAACCGCATCGTGTATGACATTACTTCCAAGCCTCCTGCAACAATCGAGTGGGAGTAAGGCGCTAAGCTTAACTCAATAAGCTCGTGCAAAAGCCTGTCGAGGATATTCTCGACAGGCTTTTTTTGTGCATGATTGTGAGTGGAATGCTAGTTGAAGGCTGAGCATATAGATCATCAGAGGAATATGCCAATTTTTGCAAAGTATCTCTGGTTATTAATGCCTATATCCGATTTGTTTTCGCTTACAATGGGAATGAAACGCTCTCATCTAATGAAATGAAGTAAATCACGAACGATTTTTTGAAATAAAGGGGTATAATATTCGTAAATAACCGTTGACAGACAAGGTCTTACGTCCTAGAATATGGATTGGACAAACAACTGAATAATCTTTTCGTATAATCCTGGGAATGGGCCCGGGAGTCTCTACGAGGTCACCGCAAATGATCTGTCTACGGAAAGGGAAGTCATCCTATGGGGGATATGTAGGTCTCCATCTGTATGAATTTTCCCGGTTGTGCGGAACCTAGGGGTGTTATCTTCTGGGTTTTTTGTATGTTTTGGCTTAGTTTTTCCACATTCATTTCAAATCTGAAGGGAGAGTTTATTGAGACATGGAAAGTTTCTTTAAGCTAAAAGAACTGGGAACGAACGTACGCACAGAGATCATGGCGGGAATCACGACCTTCATGACGATGGCCTACATTCTTGTCGTTAACCCAGGCATTTTATCAGGAGCGGGTTTGAGCTTTACATCCGTATTCCTAGCAACAGGACTTGCAGCAGGTATTTTCACGATTGCGATGGGGGTTTTCGTTAACTTTCCAGTTGCACTCGCTCCGGGGATGGGGCTTAACGCCTTTTTCGCCACAACGATCGTAACATCGAAGGCGACAGGACATGAGATTACGCCGGAGATGGGACTTGCAGCCGTATTTATTTCAGGTATTATCTTCTTTATTCTTACGGTTACCAAAATTCGACAAATGCTTATCGTCGCCATTCCTGATGGGTTGAAGCATGCAATTACAGTTGGTATCGGATTTTTCATCGCGATTGTTGGGATGAAGAACACTGGACTGATGCATATCATCACCTTCGAAGATGGTGGCACATTGTTAACAATGGGTTCACTGAAAGAACCTACAGTTTGGCTAACCATTGTCGGTATCGGTATTATTGGTGCTTTCATGGTATTGCGGATTAAAGGAGCTATCCTTCTAGGGATGGTGCTTATTACTTTGATCGGTGCTCTTCCGGGAGTTGACTTGGTTGATTTCGGAACGTTGAACAATGCATCATGGGCTCCTAGCTTTGGTGAGTTGAACTTCTGGCATATGGATTTTGCTGATCTTCTCTCCACTGGGCTGTTGACTGCGATTGCAACATTCACGTTCGTTGAGTTATTTGATACATTTGGTACTCTAGTGGGTACTGCCAACCGTGCTGGCTTCTTCAAGAATAAAGAAGAAGGCACGAAAAAAGTCGGTAAAGCAATGTTTGTTGATGCAGTAGCTGTCAGCGGCGGAGCAATGCTGGGTACGAGCACAGTAACAGCTTACGTAGAAAGCTCTGCAGGGATTGCTGAGGGTGGTCGTTCTGGATTAACATCCGTTACGACAGGCGTAATGTTCTTGCTAGCCCTGTTTTTACTGCCAATTGCTTTGCTTATTCCTTCTCCAGCAACAAGCGCAGCACTTATAATCGTTGGTGTGCTCATGGTACAGTCTGTCAAAGATATTGACTTTACTGACCTTGTCATCGGAATCCCAGCGTTCTTAACAATTGCGGCTATGGCGTTTACTTATAACATTGCTAATGGTATTTCCTTCGGTATCGTCACCTACGTATTGTTAGCTTTCGTAGCTGGCTTTAAGGGAGAAAAGAAACACCAGATTCACTGGCTGATGTGGATTCTATTCTTCATCGTCATCGCACGTTATATATTTGTAGTAGAGTAAGTTACTACCTTCGAGTTTATGAATCGAAAGATTCATGGCATAAATCAACCCCGCTTCACTTCCGAATTGACGGAGGTGGGGCGGGGTTTTAAATGAGTTTAAGCATCGTTTTTTTGAAAAAAAGGTTCGCGGATAATTAGGGATAAAGCCACATTTTCCGTTCTTTATTCCATTCGAGCTAAATCCGAACGTTATTATTAAAAATACTGAAAAGTGTTCGCCTTTGTTTGACATCGGTGGACGTCTGGGGTAAAATTAAAGGCGTTAATTGAACATATTCTTGCCTTCACAGGTGAGTTATCATGCGCGTATAAGTCGGGAATCGGCCCGAACGTCTCTACCCGGAAACCCTAATTTCCGGACTACGTGGCAATCGTCAACGACATCTATATAAAGCGCGAACCGTCACAGGTTCGGGCTTTCTCTTGTCACTGTTGCGAGTTGCTTGTAGAAAGTAGTGGACATAAGGTCGATTGGGGAATACTGACGGTATTCCCATCGATCTTTTTTTGTTTTTTAGGAGTGGAAACTAAAGTTCGCAACTAAGGAAGGGTGGAATCATGTCGTCACTTGTCGGCGTCATTATGGGAAGTACGTCAGATTGGGAAACGATGAAGAAAGCGTGCGAGGTGTTGGAGGAGCTTAACATCCCGTATGAGAAAAAAGTCGTCTCCGCGCATCGGACGCCGGATTTGATGTTTGAATATGCGGAATCTGCTGTTTCACGCGGATTGAAAGTGATCATAGCTGGCGCTGGCGGCGCTGCCCATCTACCGGGCATGGTCGCAGCCAAAACTGTTCTGCCCGTTATCGGAGTGCCTGTTCAGTCAAAGGCCTTGAACGGGCTAGATTCGTTGCTATCGATCGTGCAAATGCCGGGTGGAATTCCCGTTGCCACAGTTGCTATCGGAACTGCGGGAGCAACGAATGCAGGACTACTTGCTGCGCAAATGATCGGTTCGTTCGATCCTGAGGTGCAAGCTCGGGTTGCTGCACGTCGTGAGCGGATTACGCAGGACGTTCTAGATAATGGAGAACTGCCATCATGAGCGGTGAAACACGGACGATCCTTCCGGGCGCAACGATTGGCGTACTAGGCGGTGGGCAATTAGGTCGTATGTTAGCTCATGCTGGAAACCGCTTAGGCTATCGATTCGTCACCCTTGATCCGACTCCTGACTCTCCTTGTGGACAGACTGCTGCTCAAATAGTAGCTTCTTATGATAATCAAGAAGCGGCAAGAGAGCTTGCAAGTCGCTCAGACGTCATCACTTATGAGTTTGAGAATGTAGATGCCGAAGTAGCGGCTATGCTAGCGACAGAATCATACGTGCCACAAGGTAGTACACTGCTGTACACGACGCAACATCGGCTACGCGAGAAACGTGCAGTGGAAGCAGCTGGAGTGCGAGTTGCTCCTTATGCGGAAATCGTAAGCTTGGAAAGCCTCCGCGAGGCGGCAGCATCGTTAGGATTACCGGCCGTGCTAAAGACGGCAACCGGTGGTTATGATGGTAAGGGACAATGGGTATTACGTAAGGACGATGAGTTGGAGCAGGCTTGGAATGAAGCTAGTCAGGCGGGTACACAGCTCGTACTGGAGAAATTCATTGTTTTCGAGAAGGAAATATCCGTGATTGCGGCTCGAAGCCCATCTGGAGAAGTGAGAACCTTCGCTCCAGCAGAAAATATTCATATTCATAATATATTGCACTTATCTATCGTTCCCGCACGTATAGCAGATTCCGTACGATCCGAAGCGGAGAAGCTGGCGGTATCGATTGCTGAGACTCTTGGTGTCGTAGGGCTGATTGCCGTTGAGCTGTTTCTAACCGCTGATGGTCAATTGTACGTTAACGAGCTTGCGCCAAGACCGCACAATTCAGGTCATTATACGATGGAGGCTTGCCGCACATCGCAGTTCGAGCAGCATGTTCGTGCGATCTGTAACTTACCTCTTGGTGATCCGGGGCTTCTGACGCCTGTTGTCATGGCCAACATTCTTGGCGAGCATATGGAGCCGTTATTGGCTTGGATGGCTGGCAAGGATGAGGTCGCAGAGAAGCTAGGAGTAGAGGTTAAGGTTCATCTGTATGGTAAAGCGGAAGCAAAACATAAACGTAAAATGGGACACCTCAACGTGCTAGCCCCGAACGTGGACGCTGCATTAGAATGGATATCCCAATCGAATATATGGAGGGTTTAACTACTCATGTTAGAACGCTATAGTCGTCCCGAGATGCGGGCCATTTGGACAGAAGAGAACAAATTCAAAGCTTGGTTAGAAGTTGAACTATGTGCTTGTGAAGCATGGGCAGAGCTAGGTCACATTCCTCATGAAGACACGGTAGAGCTCCGCAAAAACGCGAAGTTCGACATCGACCGCATTAACGAAATCGAGCTAGAAACACGTCATGATGTTATCGCCTTTACTCGTGCAGTTTCCGAAAGCTTGGGCGCTGAGCGCAAGTGGGTGCATTATGGGCTGACTTCGACGGATGTCGTAGATACGGCAATGGGTTATCTGTTGCTGCAAGCTAACGATATATTGAAGAAGGACATCGAGAACTTCATCGCAATTCTTCGCGATCAAGCGATTAAGTACAAAGATACTCCAATGATGGGACGTACGCATGGCGTTCATGCTGAGCCAACGACTTTCGGATTGAAGCTGGCTTTGTGGCATGAAGAAATGAAACGTAACCTGGAGCGTTTCTTGCGTGCAGCGGATGGCGTTCAATTCGGTAAAATGTCTGGAGCAGTAGGTACTTACGCGAATATCGATCCTGCTGTAGAACAGTTTGTATGCAACAAGCTTGGAATTACGGCTGCCCCAATTTCCACACAAACGTTGCAGCGTGACCGTCATGCCGAGTATATGGCGACATTAGCACTAATCGCGACTTCAATCGACAAGTTCGCGACGGAAATTCGCGGCTTACAGAAGAGTGAATTCCGTGAAGTGGAAGAGCCGTTCGGTAAAGGTCAGAAGGGTTCATCGGCGATGCCGCATAAGCGCAACCCAATCGGCTGTGAGAACATGAGTGGCTTGTCCCGCGTGATTCGCGGACATATGCTAACTGCATATGAGAATGTCCCGCTTTGGCATGAACGCGACATCTCGCACTCCTCTGCGGAAAGAATTATTTTGCCGGATGCGACGATGCTCCTTAACTATATGCTTAATCGTTTCGGTAACATTGTGAAGAACTTGACGGTGTTCCCAGAAAACATGAAGCGTAACATGTCCCGTACTTACAATGTACCTTTCTCCGGTCGCGTGATGACGAAGCTGATCGACAAAGGCTTCAGCCGCGAGCAAGCTTATGATGCTGTTCAACCTCGTGCGATGCAGGCGTGGGAAGAGCAACGTGATTTCCGTGATATCGTTCAGTCGACGGAAGAGTTCACTGCTGTGTTATCTGCTGAAGAAATCGCTGATTGCTTCGATCCAACTTGGCATCTGAAGCATGTGAGCACGATTTTTGATCGATTGGGTTTGAAATAAGAGAGATAAGCGCACTGCCGCTAGGAGGTTTGATGACATGACTACCCAAGCTTTGGCTACGGCCGAAGGGCTCGTAAATGCTCCCCTTATTCACAAGGGGAAGGTTCGAGAGCTGTACGATCTCGGAGAACATTTGTTGATTGTCGTCACGGATCGGATTTCCGCATTTGATTATGTGCTTGACCCACCGGTTCCGGGTAAAGGTAGCGTATTGAATGGCTTGAGTGCTTATTGGTTCGAGCAAACCGCTGCGATCCAGCCCAACCACGTTGTACACACAGATGTAGCGCTTTTAGGTGATATTGTGTCTGAGCCGGACAAGCTTGCTGGTCGCATCATGGTGAGCCGCAAAGCAAAACGGATCGACATCGAATGCGTTGTACGTGGATATATCACGGGAGGCGGATGGCGGCAATATCAAGGTAATGGTCAAGTTAATGGCATTGCATTGCCGGAAGGCTTGCATAAGAACTCGAAGCTTGAGCAACCGATCTTCACTCCTGCGGGCAAAAATGACGTAGGACACGACGAGGACATTCCTTTCGAGGAGATGGCGCGACGTGTCGGTGTTGAGCTAGCTGAGCAGCTGCGCGATCGTAGCTTGAAGCTATACGAGTTCGGTCGAGATTACTGCGCGAAACGCGGAATCATCCTAGCGGATTGTAAGTTTGAATTCGGACTTATCGGCAACGATATTATATTGATTGATGAATTGTTCACTCCAGATTCCTCACGCTTTTGGGCGGAGGAAAATTATAAGCTCGACGTTGAGATCGACAGTATGGATAAGGAGCCGGTACGTGCATACTTAGCGGCTTCGGATTGGGATAAGAACAGTCCTCCACCCTCATTGCCAGCTGCAGTGGTCGAAACGACTACCGCTCGCTATCAGGATATTGCTCGCAGATTGACGGAATAGCGCACACAGTATCAAGTTAATGTTCAACTTAAACAACCTAAACTAATCCATTACCCATATCAGGAGGAACTCTCATGAAAGCAAAGGTTTACGTGACGATTAAGCAGAACGTGCTCGACCCGCAAGGAAATGCGGTGCAAGGTGCGCTCCATACACTTGGATTTAACGAAGTCAGCAAAGTGAGAATTGGAAAGTACCTGGAAGTGGATCTCGATACGAATGACCGTGCACAAGCAGAGGAACAACTCAAAGTAATGTGCGAGAAGCTTCTGGCGAACACAGTTGTCGAAGACTATCGTTTCGAATTGGAGGGCTGAGCCACTCATGAAATTCGCTGTCATTGTTTTCCCAGGCTCTAACTGTGATATTGACTGCTACAAAGCGGTAGAAGATACAGTTGGACAAACTGTCGACTATGTATTCCACACAGCTACTGATCTATCCGAATATGATGCGATTCTTGTTCCAGGTGGATTCTCTTACGGAGATTACCTACGTTGTGGTGCAATTGCTCAATTCGCTCCGGTAATGGCAGAGATTCGTAAGGCTGCTGAAGCAGGCAAGTTCATCTTGGGAATTTGCAACGGGTTCCAAATCCTTACGGAAGCGGGACTTCTCCCGGGTGCACTAATCCGTAATAACTCTCTTAAATTCCGTTGCCATCAGGTAGATCTTGTTGTTGAGAACACGAAATCTGCGTTCACTAACGCATACTCCCAAGGCGACGTTATTAATATCCCTATCGCTCATGGCGAAGGTAGCTACTTTGTAGACGACGAAACACTTGCTAGCTTGAAAGCGAACAATCAGATCGTTTTCCGCTATGCAGGCGAGAACCCGAATGGGTCCGTTGATAACATCGCTGGCGTATGTAATGAAGCGGGTAATGTAGTGGGCATGATGCCACATCCAGAACGAGCAGTAAAAGATATTCTAGGTTCCGCAGACGGTGTGCGGATGTTCACGTCAGTACTAAACGCTTGGAGGGAACGTAATGGCGCAGCAAGTATCCGCTAAGGAACCAACTGTCGAGCAAATCGCAGAACAGAAAATATATAAGCAATTTGGTGTTTCTGAAAAAGAGTATGAACTCATTTGTGGGTTCATGGGACGTCAACCGAACTATACAGAAATCGGCGTATTCAGCGTTATGTGGTCTGAGCACTGTGCATACAAAAGTTCGAAGCCACTCTTGAAACGCTTCCCAATCACAGGACCTCGCGTTCTGATGGGACCGGGCGAAGGCGCGGGAATCGTTGATATCGGCGACAACCAAGCGGTTGTTTTCAAAATTGAATCTCATAATCATCCATCTGCGATCGAGCCATACCAAGGAGCGGCAACAGGTGTCGGCGGAATTATCCGTGATATTTTCTCCATGGGAGCTCGTCCAGTTGCTTTGCTGAACTCCTTACGTTTCGGTCGTCTCGAAAACGAGCGCGTACGTTACTTGTTCGAGCATGTTGTTAGCGGAATCGCTGGTTACGGTAACTGTATCGGAATCCCGACGGTTGCGGGCGAAGTGATGTTCGATGAGGCTTATGAAGGAAACCCACTCGTTAATGCGATGTGCGTAGGCTTAATCGATCATGATAAGATTCAACGCGGCGTTGCCAAAGGGATCGGAAACCCTGTATTTTACGTAGGACCTGCTACTGGACGTGACGGTATACATGGTGCGACATTCTCATCCCAGGATTTGACAGAAGAATCCGAAGCGCAGCGTTCTGCTGTACAAGTCGGTGATCCGTTCATGGAGAAGCTTGTTATGGAAGCGACACTTGAGCTTATTGATTCCGGTATCGTACTTGGAATTCAAGATATGGGTGCTGCTGGTTTAACTTGTTCAAGCGCGGAAATGGCGAGCAAAGCCGGTAACGGTATGGAGCTTTACCTTGATGAGGTTCCACAACGTGAGGAAGGCATGACTGCTTACGAGATGATGTTGTCTGAATCGCAAGAGCGGATGTTGTTCGTTTGTGAGCCGCAACACGAGGAGCAAGCGAAAGGGATTTTTGAGCGTTGGGGTCTTCACTGTGCGAAGGTCGGTAAGGTTTCGGATGATGGTCGCTTAAAATTGTTCCACAAAGGCGAGATTGTGGGTGACATGCCTGTTCATGCACTCGTTGACGATTGCCCGATCTATGACAAGCCCTCACAAATTCCTGAGTATTATTTGAAAAATGCATCTATAGATACAAACGGCTATGAGCAAGTACTTGATCTGAACGCTGCGCTGAAAAAAGTGCTTAGTTCTCCATCGCTTGCGAGCAAAGAGTGGGTTTATAACCAATATGATTACATGGTTCGTACGGAAACGGCTGTTCGTCCAGGTTCGGACGCTGCTGTTGTTACGATTCGTGGAACGCGTAAAGGTCTAGCCATGACTACAGACTGTAATGGCCGTTATGTGTACTTGGACCCTGAAGTGGGCGGTAAAATTGCCGTGGCAGAAGCAGGCCGCAATATCGTATGTTCCGGTGCGGAGCCGCTTGCGATTACGGACAACCTGAACTTCGGTAGCCCGGATAAGCCGGAAGTGTTCTGGCAAATGGAAAAATCGGTAGACGGTATGGCAGAAGCTTGTCGAGTGTTCGAAACTCCGGTTATCGGTGGTAACGTCTCGTTGTACAACGAAAATTCCAAAGGCGCTATCTTCCCAACTCCAGTTGTAGGTATGGTTGGTCTTGTACACGACACGGATCACATCACAACTCAAGAATTCAAAGCAGAAGGCGATGTTATCTTCTTGCTTGGCGATACAAAAGCAGAAATCGGCGGTAGCGAATTCCAATATGCAGTACATGGCGTAACAGAAGGTCGTCCTCCTGAGCTTGATTTGGCTACAGAGAAGAAGCTTCATCAAACGGTTCTTAGCGCGATTCAACAAGGACTTGTTGCTTCGGCGCATGACCTGTCTGAAGGTGGTCTGGCTGCGGCGCTTGCAGAAGCTGGCTTCGGTCGCGGACTTGGCGCTAACGTAACATTCGAAACAAATCTTCGTCCTGATCTTGCATTGTTCAGTGAATCACAATCGCGGATCCTGCTCTCGGCTAAGCCTGAGCTTGCGGATAAGCTAGCTGTTGCGATTACTCTTGCAGGTGTTCCACTTCAACGTCTAGGTACTGTTTCAGGGGATCGCCTGAAAATCGATATTGGTGGTCATGACGCTATTGACGCTTCAATCGCAGAGCTTCGTCAGGGTTGGAAGGAAGCTATTCCAAACCAGATGAACGGTAAGAAAGCATGACTTCAGCGGTAACACATGGGGGGACAGCAGTGAATAAGCTCTGGACCGGAGATTATTACAACGAGGGTAACAGTAGCAAAGACTCGATCTTTGATAAGTTAAAGGAAGAATGCGGCGTATTCGGGGTGTTTGGTCATCCCGATGCGGCCAATCTTTCCTACTATGGTTTGCATGCCTTGCAGCACCGCGGCGAAGAAAGCTGCGGAATTTGTACCTCGGACGAAGGGAAATTCCATTACCACCGGGGTATGGGGCTCGTTAAGGAAGTATTTGACCGTGACCGTCTGGAGTCCTTAGTGGGAAGCCAGGCGATCGGTCATGTGCGTTACTCTACGGCAGGATCAAGCCGTCTAGCGAATGCACAGCCACTCGTGTTCAAATATCGCGGTGGGGATTTGGCCGTGTGCACGAACGGAAACCTGGTGAATGAGCCGGGTATCCGTAAAGAGCTAGAGGATACTGGGTCGATCTTCCAGACAACTAGCGATACCGAAGTGATTGCGCATTTGATCGCTCGTTCACCTAAGGATCTCGTTGAAGCGGTTAAAGATGCTTTTGCTCGTCTAATCGGGGGCTACGCGTTCCTTATTCAAACGCAAGGTCGTTTGATCGCAGCATGTGATCCACATGGTCTTCGTCCACTCGTAATGGGGCGGCTTGGAGAAGCTTATATTTTCGCATCCGAATCCTGTGCCTTGGAAACGATTGGTGCAGTGTATGAACGCGATGTTCAACCAGGCGAATTGCTTGTGTTGGACCAAAACGGTTTGCATGAAGAGCGTTTTGCACCGATGGAAAGACGTGCGGTTTGTGCGATGGAGTACATCTACTTCGCGAGACCGGACAGTGATATTTATGGCGTGAATTTGCATACTTCCCGTAAACGAATGGGCCAACAGCTTGCGCAAGAGGCTTTCATCGATGCGGATATCGTAACGGGTGTACCGGATTCTAGTATTTCAGCAGCAATCGGTTATGCTGAGCAAACAGGTATTCCTTATGAGCTTGGCTTAATTAAAAATAAATATACCGGACGTACTTTCATTCAACCTTCTCAAGAGCTACGCGAAAAAGGTGTGAAAATGAAGCTGTCCGCCGTTCGCAAAGTCGTAGAGGGCAAACGGGTCGTAATGATCGATGATTCGATCGTACGGGGTACAACGTCGCTTCGAATCGTGAACATGCTTCGTGAAGCGGGCGCCCTAGAGGTGCATGTACGAATAACTTCACCTCCATTCATGAATCCTTGTTATTATGGCATCGATACTCCTAATCCAGCAGACCTGATCGCCTCCAGCAAGACAGTGGAGGAAATCCGTCAGGCAATCAACGCCGACTCTCTCTATTTCTTGAGCGATAAGGGCTTGATTGATTCCATTGGCGGTCACGACAACGAATACAACCGTGGCTTGTGCATGGCATGCTTCAACAACGACTACCCAACTCCTGTGGAGTTCGAAGACGCTAAGCTCACTTCTTGTAGCTGTGACTAATGCGGGGAGCTCGGAATAAGCCCGCCTAGCGAGCTTATCCGAGCAAAACCGCTCGACTATAGCACAATGTAACAATCAGCACGACGGGTTTTAACAAACCAATATTGATTAAAGTACCTGTGTGAAACCAGCAGGTACATGCTCTAGTTGAAAATAAAAAATGTTCGGTTCAGAGCGGCGGAGGGACAACCATCGGGTGAAGAGTTTACGTCCTGCCTTTGTATTCGTGTGATGACCTTCTAGTCCAATCTAGATCACACGAATACAACAGCAGGCGGAACCCGATGGTTCGTCACGTAGCTGCGGATGCAACAGAACAATAATCTGGGAGTGAAACCATTGTCCGAAGCGTATAAACAAGCTGGAGTCGATATCTCAGCCGGTAACGAAGCTGTTGAACGGATGAAGAAGCACGTTAAGAAAACACTTCGTCCAGAAGTGTTAACGGGGCTCGGCGGATTCGGCGGGCTATTCAGCCTGAATAAAGACAAGTATGAAGAACCCGTTCTAGTGAGTGGCACGGATGGCGTAGGCACGAAGCTGAAGCTTGCGTTTGCTATGGACAAGCACGATACAATCGGAATTGATGCTGTGGCAATGTGCGTTAATGACGTTATTGTTACTGGCGCTGAGCCTCTCTTTTTCCTCGATTATCTCGCTTGCGACAAAGTTATTCCAGAGAAAATTGAAGCCATCGTTAAAGGCGTAGCAGACGGATGCGAACAAGCAGGTTGTGCGCTTATCGGCGGAGAAACTGCGGAAATGCCAGGAATGTATTCCGAAGGCGAATACGATATTGCAGGCTTTACAGTAGGTATCGTTGATCGTAAAAAAGCAATTGACGGCTCGACAATCCAAGCTGGAGATGTAGTCATCGGTCTTGCTTCAAGCGGTATTCATTCCAACGGATTTTCACTCGTGCGCAGATTGCTGCTTGAACAGAAGGGCTATGCCCTTACGGATAAGCCAGCTGAGCTTGGTGGAAAGACTCTAGGTGATGTTCTTATCGAGCCAACTCGCATCTATGTGAAGCAAATTCTTAAACTGTTAGACAGCGTAGAGATCAAAGGAATGGCGCACATTACGGGTGGTGGATTCATCGAGAATATTCCTCGCGTATTACCGGAAGGCGTTAACGTAGATATTCAACGTGGCTCTTGGCCAGTTCTGCCTATTTTCGAATTAATGCAGCAAGCAGGAAGCATCACAGACCGTGATATGTACACAACCTTTAATATGGGTGTAGGTATGGTGCTTGTCGTTTCTGCTGAGCAAGCAGATCAAGCTTTAGCGCTTGCTAAAGAACATGATGGGCAAGCTTACCGTATCGGTACGGTTACAGCAGGCTCCAAGATCGTTACATTTGAAGGTGTTGAACTGCCATGATCGTAAGTAATGGAGGAGACGAGAAGGCGGTAGCGCCTTCTGTCCCACTTAAAATAGCTGTATTCGCTTCTGGGAGCGGGAGTAACTTTCAAGCATTAGCTGAAGCGGTGCGAGACGGCCGGATCAATGCGACATTAGATCTTGTTGTATGTGACAAGCCTTCCGCATATGTGCTAGAGCGGGCCCGGAGCTTTCAAGTGGAGACGTTCACTTTCTCTCCGAAGGACTATCCTTCCAGACAAGCATACGAAGAAGAGATTATTGCGAATTTGCAGGCTAGAGGAATTGAACTCATCGTCATGGCGGGCTACATGAGGCTGGTAACTGAGGTTCTAGTCGAACCTTATTATGGTCGTATGATCAATATTCACCCGGCTCTGCTGCCTGCTTTTCCAGGTATGGATGGGATTGGACAGGCATTTGAGTATGGCGTGAAGTTGACTGGGGCAACCGTCCATTTCGTGGATGGCGGTAAGGATACCGGACCGATTATTGCTCAGCAAGCCGTGGAAGTTCGAGATCAGGATACATTGGAAACATTAGGGGAGCGAATTCATCAGGCTGAGCACGAGCTGTTGCCTCAGGTCGTTGGATGGATTGCTGATGGACGGGTATCACTTAACGGACGAATAGTAACGATAAACAATTGAGCGGGGGATTCAATCGTGGCAATTAGAAGAGCGCTGGTCAGCGTATCGGACAAAACAGGAATCGTAGAATTATGCCGTGAGCTTGCACAGCAAGGTGTGCAGGTCATTTCGACAGGTGGAACGAAGACGTTACTTGAGAAGGAACAAGTGCCGGTGATCGGGATTTCCGAGGTTACTGGTTTCCCTGAAATTCTTGATGGACGCGTTAAGACGTTGCATCCCGCAGTACATAGCGGATTGCTAGCGGTTCGAGATGACGCTGAGCATATTAAGCAAATGGAAGAGCTGAACTTGGACTATATCGATCTTGTTGTCGTGAATCTCTATCCGTTCAAGGAAACCATTGCAAAGCCGGATGTTTCCTACGAAGATGCGATCGAGAACATCGATATCGGTGGCCCTACAATGCTTCGTTCTGCAGCTAAGAACCATGCCTTCGTTACTGTCGTCGTGGACGCGGGTGACTATGCGCAAGTATTGGAAGAAGTACGCAGCAGTGGCGATACAACATTAGAAACTCGTAAACGTCTTGCTGCTAAAGTGTTCCGTCATACTTCCGCTTACGATGCGCTTATCTCTGATTATTTTGCCAAACAATTAGATAACCCGTTGCCAGAAAGCTTGACGGTCACTTACGAGAAGGTGCAGGAGCTTCGTTATGGAGAGAATCCGCATCAGAAAGCTGCTTTCTATCGCAAGCCACTTTCAACCGTAGGCAATATCACTTCTGCTGAGCAATTGCACGGTAAAGAACTGAGCTATAACAATATTAATGATGCGAATGCGGCACTGGCTATTGTGAAGGAATTTGATGAGCCAGCCGTTGTTGCGGTTAAGCATATGAATCCATGTGGCGTTGGGATCGGTGCGGATATTGACGAAGCTTATGTTAAAGCTTATGAGTCTGATCCAACTTCAATCTTCGGCGGCATTATTGCGGCTAACCGTGAGATCGGTGCAGTGACCGCAACTCGCTTGAGCGAATTGTTCCTAGAAATTATTATTGCGCCGGAATTCACTCCAGATGCTCTGGAAATTCTTCAACGCAAGAAAAACATCCGTCTTATGCGTATCGGCAACCTACCTTCCGCTTCTGAGCGTAACTCCGAATGGTTGGTAACAAGTGTCGAGGGTGGCATGCTTGTTCAAGAGAGCGACGTGCACAGCCTGAGCGAAGAGGATATTACAGTCGTTACAGATCGTGCACCAACAGCTGAAGAGCTGAAGCAATTGCTGTTCAGCTGGAAAGTCGTCAAACACGTGAAATCGAATGCGATTCTGCTAGCGAGTAACAACAGTACGGTCGGCGTAGGTGCAGGCCAGATGAATCGCGTGGGTGCGGCTCGTATTGCCATCGAGCAAGCAGGAGACAAAGCTCAAGGTGCTGTTCTTGCTTCTGATGCATTCTTCCCCATGGGAGATACGGTTGAGCTTGCTGCAAAAGCGGGTATTACGGCAATTATCCAGCCAGGTGGTTCCATCAAGGATGCGGACTCCATCGCTGTAGCTAATGCGAATAACATCGCGATGGTTGTAACGGGCGTACGTCATTTCAAACATTAATTGAACGAGCCATAATTAAATGATCAAAATGGGATAGCGTTACGCAGTAACGCTATTTCCTATAATAGGATGTACAATAACCAAATAACGTTATCCGATAGCTTTATTTGTATGATTGCGTATCCTATCAATTGGTCCTTTGGTATCGGAGGAGGAAGATAACGTGAATATTTTAGTCATTGGACGCGGTGGTCGTGAGCATGCCATCATCTGGGCACTGAAGAAGAGTGAGAGAATCCAACAAATCTACTGCGCACCCGGTAATGCGGGAACAGCTCAGCTTGCAGAGAATGTGGATATCGGAGAATTAGAGTTTGCTCGTCTTGTAAAATTTGCGCAGGATAAAGCAATAGACCTCGTTGTTGTTGGACCGGATGATCCACTTGCAGCTGGAATCGTAGATGAATTCGAAGCGGCGTCCATTCCAGTGTATGGACCTCGCAAAAACGCTGCTGAGATCGAAGGCAGCAAAATCTTCATGAAGGACCTGCTTCGCAAATACAATATCCCTACTGCTAAGTATGAGACGTTTACAGATTATGCTGATGCTTCAGCTTACCTTAAGCAACAACCGTTGCCGATCGTCATTAAAGCAGATGGTTTAGCGGCGGGTAAAGGTGTAGCTGTCTGCTTCACTCGTGAAGAAGCGGATAAAGCGTTGGAAGAAACGATGGTAGACAAGTCGTTCGGTGCTGCTGGAGATAAGGTCGTTATCGAGGAATTCTTAGAAGGACAAGAAATGTCGATTCTGGCTTTCGTTGATGGGGAGACAGTACGCGCAATGTCGCCTGCACAGGATCACAAGCAAATATTCGACAATGATAAAGGGCCGAATACAGGTGGAATGGGTACCTATTCACCGCTTCCGCATATCGCGCAATCCATTATTGATGATTCTATTGAGAATATCATCAAGCCGACAGCGCGTGCTATGGTTTCGGAAGGACGTCCATTCCGCGGCGTGTTGTTTGCTGGGTTGATGATTACGAAGGACGGTCCTAAGACGATTGAGTTCAACGCTCGTTTTGGAGATCCGGAAACCCAAGTTGTATTGCCTAGGCTTGAAACCGATTTGCTTGATATTTTCTTAGCTTCCATTGATGGCAGCTTAAAGGATATCGAGATCAACTGGAGCAATGAAGCGGCGGTATGCGTTGTGCTTGCTTCTGAAGGGTACCCAGGAGCCTATCCGAAGGGCACCCCAATTGAAGGCCTGGATAGCGTAAACACACCAGGAGCTCTCGTATTCCATGCGGGGACTGCTATGAAGGATGGTCAGATCGTCACGAATGGTGGCCGTGTTCTTGGTATCGTAGGTAGAGGCGCTGGAATTGCCGAAGCACGTGCTCATGCATATGAAGCTGCTGCCGGCATCACGTTCCAAGGTAAACAGAACCGTACGGATATTGCTGCGAAAGCACTGCGATAGCCTCTCAAGAAGAATGCTTATTCTTTGTAGAACAATGATTTTCGTTTGCTAACAATGTACGATACAGCAAAGATACTGACGACAATGAGTAAAGCAATTTCAGTATGGCTGGAAATCCAATGGACGAAGCCTTCCATGTTCGTTATCTCCTTATTGAGGTAGGATAGGGAATCGCATGGGAATAAGCTTAGACTTCCCAATAGGGATGAAAACAAAACAAAGACCGGAGGGAAAGGTTCCTCCGGTCTTTTGCTATGCGTAATGTCTAGTTATTAGTGAACCATAAGCGCTCGATCATCTTATGACCTTCTGCTTGATTTACTTTTTGTGAAGGATTCAGGGTTTCGTCCGAATCACTGTTCGCACCCCATAGATGCTGAGCTTTTAACGCGGATGGGATAGCCCAGGTGGGTGCGGTGTCCATATCATTGTACGAGGATGACTCTGAATAATCGGTGATCTCCCCATGGATATATTCATAAGCACGAACATACATCGTAATCATCTCAGCACGAGTAATCAGGGAATCTTGCTCGAATTTGTTGCCTGTCGTACCGTTCACGATACCTGCTTGATAAGCAGCAGTGGCATATTTAGCAAAATCACTATCTGAGCTTACATCTACAAAGGATGATGAAGGGCTTTTCACTTGCAAGCCAAGAGCTGGAACGAGTAGCTTAACGAAAGCTGCACGAGTCATCGTTGTTGAAGCATCGCCTTGCGTTTCACCGGACATTAAATAACCATATACCGCTTTGGCGACGGATTGCACGACGGGATTGCCAAGCTTCTGTGCTTCGTCGAAGTCGGTGGTCGTAGTTACCTCAGTCATAACCGAGATAGCGATCTCGTGGCCTGGAACAAGGAAGTAGCCGACATCATGGGTAACGTTCGCATTTTCACCGGTTTTGTGAGCAATTGGAGCTGTCGGCAGGGCAGCGCCGAATTTGGTATTGACCTCTTGAGCGGACATCCAAGTGATAATCTGGTTACGAGACTTATCTGTCAGAAACTCCCCTTTATAGATTTTCTCCAGCAACGTTACGAGGTCTTCAGCATTAATATAATTATCCTGCTCTGGCGTAGGAGCGGAAGCAAACATTTTACGCCCCAGGTGCATAACCTTCAAATCTAGCTGATCCATCAATGCTTGAACTTGGTCTAAGCCAACAGCATCAATAAGAACGTTAGTTGCCGTGTTATCGGATTGAGTGATCATCAAGCGTGCCAATCTATCTAATGTAATTTGTTGAGGGAAGGTTTCTTTCTGAAGAGAGCCTGTACCCCCTACAACATCATCGGGTTCAACAGTTACGGTATCACTAAGTGATTTCTTTCCTGCATCTACTTGCAGCATTAGGGTAGATACGAGTGCCATCTTGATTGTGCTAGCAGGCTTGTACACGGAATCATTGCCCAAAAGTATTTTTTGATTCTCGTAAGCTCCGTTTAGGTCGCGAATGCCTACGGAAACTCGAATACCCTCTTTATCAGCAGATTCGATAATGGGCTGTACGATTTCAGTAAGCTGTGGCCACTTGCTTGTTGAAGCTGCCGACGCAGTGGTCGACGAATAATTAGGAAATACAGCGACTACACCGAGAAGACCAGCTAACATGACTTTCCAAATCTGAGGCTTGTGTTTCTTCATTGTGATCCATCTCCCATGTTGTAATTATCTGATGTAATATTAACTTACACAATATTCACCAATGTGGTTTTCATTATATATCAATGTCATGTAATCTAACAATACAAGATATTGAAAAAATAAAAATAGGAAAGCAGGAACTGATATTTAACGTTTGACAGAAGTTAATTATGATGATAATATTTAATTCATAGTAAATACATCGGAATTAACGGAAATGAGGGTTTGATTATGGAGAGACCATTCACGATCCAACATGAGGATCTTAACTTAACAGCAACAATCCATTATCCAGCGAAAGACGGAGCTTGCTCCGAGAAGAAAATGCCGCTCGTCGTCATATGCCATGGTTTTATTGGGAGTCGTGTTGGCGTAGACAGATTGTTCCTTCTTGCAAGCAGGGAGTTAGCTCGTAAAGGATTTCTCGTTATTCGCTTTGATTATGCTGGCTGTGGGGAAAGCGATGGAATCTATGGGGAGCACGGGCTAGATTCTATGATCGCCCAGACGCGCTCCGTTCTCGACTACGGGCTTAGCCTAGATTGTGTGGACCCTTTGCGGGTAACCTTACTGGGGCACAGCCTGGGAGGCGCGGTAGCCTTACTGACGGGAACGAAGGATCGCCGAGTGAAGTCGCTCGCATTATGGTCGACTGTGGCTCATCCCTTTAATGATATCGTCAAAATTGTAGGGCGCGATGTTTATGATGAGACAGTGAAAAAGGGGACTGCGGATTATCTTGGCTATCCTCTAAAGCCTGAATTTTTTGAATCGCTCCAGAAGCACCAGCCTTTCCAAGAGGCGCCCAAATTTCATGGAGACGTGTTTATCGCACATGGGACATCGGATGACGCCATTCCTACGGACTACAGCTTTTTGCTAGAGAAAACATTCTGGTTAAGAGGCGAAGGTCGCTGCGACAAGAACATTTTGTTCCAGGCTGATCATACGTACTCTAAGGGTGTTCACAAAAATGAACTGTACCAATCCACACTAGAATGGTTGGCTAGTCATGAGAAGCGTCAGCAGGATTGGCAGCATTGGAGTATTTAAGGTTTTTAGGCCTGTATACGTCGCAAACTAAGAGGATGAAGAATACGGTTATGGGGTGAAGGGAGACGTCCAAGGGCGGAGATTGATGCGCTCTGTGATCGAGTCGTTCGTAAAACGCTGGAAAATACAGATATAAGGATGTTTGAGGAACTTGAATCGGGAGATATCCTGTTCGTAGACAGCAGCCATTGCGTGTTCCCTAATTCGGACGCAAACATCGTGTTTCTGGAGATTATGCCCCGATTTGTTGGGGCAAGGTGTTAAACCCTTATATGAGGTTGCTTTTCCAAGTTATTTTGTGTCGCAGGATGTGGATCTGCTGAAGATTACCCAGCCGATCGTAGATACTTTAGGTGTTGAAGGGTTTAGATTGAGCGGGGGCTCATTCTGGATAACGAAGTTGTAGACGCCGGAGCGGGAGCTTCGGCGTTTTTTTTATGCAGGGGACCCCTGTTTTCTAAACCAGTACCGGTATACCAGATACGTTAACAATAAGAACAAAATATAGATACCGATAGCCATAAATAACCGACCCTTATCGGAAATAAAATGTTGTCCGATATAGGCGTACACGAGCATAGCGGGGATTTTCCCGACAGCGGATGCGATAGCGTAAGTTAGAAGTCGAATGGATAGAAGCGGCGCATAGAGATTGACAACGCTTTGAGGCACAATCGGAATCATGCGGGCAATGACGATTGTCCAGAATGGCTGCTGCTCAATTGATTGATGCAGCTTTTCCAATCGGTTGAATTTGGCTAGGTAGGCCCTGCCTTGTTGTTGGAAAAAGGTTTTTACGATCAAGTAAATGATCACACTTCCTACGGAGGCCGCTAGCCAACTGATAAAAGCACCTAACAGGGTGCCGTAGGAGTACCCTAATATTCCAATAATAATTTTGAAAGGCATAACCGGAAACAGGATAAAACCAACAGCAATGAGGAAAACAAGGGCTATTTGTACATAACCTTCTTGGAGCCAATGGAGGATCTCATTTTTATAAATAAAGCACATGATTATGGACACGAGATAACTGAGGCCTACAAGTGTGGTTTTCATTCCTTTATTGTACTGCACAGATACATAATTAACCAAACGCGCAACGGGAAATATGGCGTTTTCAAAGGGATTATGAGTAGGTTCTCATCTAGTTTATTGGGAAATTTACTGTTATTCGACTCATTATTCATTTATTATGGACGATAGAATATGTACATAAGTCGGAGGAAATCATGACAGGTATTCAGAATAAAAAAAGGATTCGAAAAGTGCTGATGATCGCAGCGGCAGTCATCGGTTTCATTATTATTGGCATTGGAAGCTATGCAGGCTATTTAGTCTACAAAGCAGATGATGCGATCCACCGAATGTCGGCGAACAACAATTCACACTCGACTTTAATAGAAGCGGTTGGTACGAAAGAGGTCACCGCGAGCTCGTTAGAAGAAAAAGATCCCATGGGGCCGCTGACTTTTTTGCTGGCTGGGGTCGATAATCGTGATGGAAGCGGAGGAGCGATGAATACGGATGTTCTCATGCTGATAAGCTTTAATCCGCAGACCCGTTCATCTAGCATCTTGTCTTTGCCGCGAGATTTGCTGCTTAAACCTAAATCACTTCCATCCCGCAAAACAAACTATTATTATGCTTACTTTTACAACAAGGACAAAGCTACAGTTATACCCAACACGAAGCAGTTTTTCAGCGATTTGTTGGGACTTCCGATCGATCATATGGTTGTGATGAACTTCGATGTCCTGCGCAAAGTCGTGGATGCGCTTGGCGACCTTGAGATTGATGTCGATATGGATATGAAATATAAGGATACGGCTGATGGCACTAATATTGATTTGAAGAAGGGCCTGCAGAAGCTTAACGGCCAACAGGTGCTTGATTTTGTGCGCTATCGCAAATCCAATCAAGGGACTAGGGAATCTTCAGATTTCGCCCGAAATGATCGACAGCAGCTAGTGATCAAACAGATCGTCGATAAATTGGGAACTTTTAACGGAATTACGCAATGGGGAAAAATATTAGAAATTATCGGAGACAATGTGAAGACCGATGTTCCTGAATCCGAATTGCGCCAATGGGTGTTAAACTTCCCCAAAATCAAACCGAATCAAATTAACTCTCTTCAAGTGGAATCACAATGGCTAAGCCCCTACGTATATGCGAAGAAGGAAGATTTAACGCAAGCATTGACAGCTTTACGTGCAGAGATTGGATTGGATCCGGACAATTCCATTGTCCTAGATGACGTGGTTGGTGTTATCAAATAAATGAATTCTCTAGACCATACAACATCATAATGACTAGACTATTTTCTTATAATCGGTTATACAGAAAGGAGGAAAATTATACTAGCAGGATGCGGAGTCGGAAAATTGAGTAACTTTAATATAGCTAGTCTATTTGATCAATATGGTTATGAGTTATTGTTTTTCGGATTGTTATTGGAGTTCGTCGCGTTACCCTTTCCAGGTGAGACGACTATGCTATATGCAGGATATTTGTCCTATGAGGGGATATTGCGCTTGTGGCCCGTTTTGTTCTGCGCCTTTACCGGGACAACGATCGGTATGACTTTGACTTACTTCATCGGGAATAAAGCAGGAATGCCTTTTCTGGAGCGCTATGGTAAGTGGGTTCTGATTACTCCGAACAAGCTGGAGAAAACGAAGAGATGGTTTGATAAATATGGAAATATTCTCATATTCATTGGATATTTTATTCCGGGGGTTCGTCATGTGACGGGGTATTTTGCTGGCATTATCGGTTCTCCTTTCCGAACGTTCGCCACTTACGCGTATACAGGTGCTTTGTTTTGGTGTATATGTTTTATTGGTTTGGGCTATTTTTTCGGTCCGCAATGGAGCATTGTTTTACATACGATAGAGACCCACCTATGGAAAATTCTCGTACCGGTAGGCTGCATATTTGTAGCCGTATTCTTGATCAAATGGAGAAAACGTAACAGCTAACAACTGATATTGCCGAAGAAAAGGGATTTCTGGCTCTTTTTCCCGAAGTAAGTGTGTGGTTTAATGGAAGAGTACATACATGCGAAGGGAGAATGAGCATGACGCAACGATTACGAATCGCGATGCAGCTTACGCTTGCAGCCGTGCTCGTAGGTTTAACAGCGTGCGGCAGTAACGAATCCAAGGAGACGTTAACGCAGCCGACTGAGACGGTTGTACCAACGGCAAGTGCTTCGGCAACTCCAAGCGAGACGCCAACACCAACCGCGCAATTCCTGGCTCCATTGACGGGGCTACCCGTGGAGAAGGAAGTAACGAACAGGCCGTTTGCCGTTATGATCAATAACCTTGCTCCAGCTAGACCGCAATCCGGACTTACACAAGCAGATACGGTATGGGAGTTGCTTGCCGAAGGCGGAATTACGCGTTTGGTGGCGATATTCCAAAGCAAGGAGTTCACCGACCCAATCGGACCGATCCGCAGCATCCGTCCTTACTTCATTCAGGTTGGCGAGTTTTATAGCGGAGTCCTCGTACATGTTGGTGCGAGTAATGATGCTTTCGCCATTCTTCAACGTCAACACAAGGAAGACTTAGACGAGATTACGAATGCGGGTGCATACTTTTATCGGGACAAGTCTCGTAAAGCGCCACATAATGTGTATTCGACATTGGAGAAGCTTCGTGCAGGTGCAGAGAAACGTAAGTATAAGGATACAGTAACCGTTCCCATGCTCCCCTTCAACACATCGCCAACCGAGCTAACAACTGCAGCGCCTGCGACACAGATTGATATCAAATTCATGCTGTCGAGCTACAAGGTATCCTATGCTTATGATAGCGCTAAAGCTTTGTACTCGCGCTCCATTAATGACAAACCGCATATCGACAAAAATAATGATCAACAGCTAACGGCTACGAATTTGGTTGTTTTGTCTACAAAGCACGATATCAAGGATGATGTAGGACGTCTGGTCGTCGATCTCGACAGTGGCGGTGAAGCGCTTCTATTCCAGAATGGTAAAGTCATCTCCTGTAAGTGGGAGCGTAAGAAGGATGATGTCATCCGCATCGTGAAGGATGGACAAGAATTACCTTTCCTGCCGGGAGTCACTTATTACCATGTGGTTCCAAGTTCATCCGCAATGGATAAGCACGTGACCTATCAGTAATCATTATTTCATTGATTTGAACCTCAAAGAGATTGCCTTTCAGCCAGGAGAATGGTTGAATGGTAATCTCTTTTTTTTATCTATGCTACAGTTATTAAAAATGCAGCGCGCTTTATTGGAGAAGGATTACAAAAGAGTAAATTGTTCGTCGAAAATAAGTAATACGATTTGAGAGTAGTAAAGTCGATTATAGGTCAAACTTAAAAAAAGTGTCACATGTGTGGAATTAGGGCTATACACAGCCCGTACACCCTGTGATAAAATATATAAGTTAACTTGATGTTATCGCAGTGTTAGCGGGAAGTGAAACATAATTTGTTACATATATGGGAAAGAAGGGCTATCCGTGTTCAAGAAGAAGGACATTTTTTTCAAAACATTAGAAGAAATGGCTGACATTATTCACGAAACTGTCGATCGCTTCGCCACTTACGTTAATGGTGATCTGCCTAATGTTACAGCATTTGCCAAGGAAATGAAGGATTTTGAACATAAAGGCGACAAATGCACCCATATTATTTTGACCGAGCTTAACAAAACCTTCATCACGCCCATCGAGCGGGAAGATATTATGGAGCTCATCAAGAAGTTAGATGATGTGCTTGATGGTATTGAGGCTTGCGCATCACGCTTTGAAATGTATCAGGTTACGAAATCTGATCCGTATATTCGTAATTTCGCGGATTGCTTACGTCGCTGCTCAGAGGAAATTAAGGGAGCTATTTATTTACTCTCACAGAAGAAGCTACTCGCTATCCAACCCCATTGCGTGAAGATTAACGAATTAGAGAATGAAGCCGACGATCTTATGCGTCAAGGAATTAAGCATTTGTTCCAAAACGTTAAAGATCCGATCGAGCTGATTAAACATAAAGAAATATATGAGCGCTTGGAGCAGACGACTGATTCGTGCGAGGATGTCGCCAATACATTACAATCCATAATCATGCGGAATTCTTAACAAGCGGGGACTGAAAAGAATACAATGGATTACACTATGTGGTTAGTTGTCATAATCGTTACGCTAGCGCTCGGGTTTGATTTTATTAACGGATTTCACGATACGGCTAATGCCATCGCGACATCCGTTTCTACGCGTGCGCTAACTCCACGTCGCGCTATCATTTTAGCCTCCGTCATGAACTTATTAGGAGCTCTAATGTTTACCGGAGTAGCTAAGACAATCGGTGGGAGTATAACAGATCCCTTTAAGCTGGAGCATGGTCTGACGGTCGTCATTGCGACCCTTATAGCCGCGATTGTCTGGAATCTAATCACCTGGTGGTTAGGGATTCCATCCTCATCATCCCATGCGATTATTGGAGCTTTGGCAGGAGCAGCTATTGCATCAGAGGGTTGGGACGGAATTAACTACTCAGGCTTTACGACAATTCTTAAATGGCTTATCCTGTCGCCGATCATTGCCTTTATTGCAGGCTTTTGTCTGATGTTTGTGCTGAAGCGTATTTTCGCGAACTCAAGCCCGCATACTGTAAACAAGAGATTTCGCTACGTACAAGTAGTGACGGCTGGCTTCCAGGCTTTCACACATGGAACGAACGATGCGCAGAAAGCGATGGGAATTATTACGCTTGCGTTAGTTGCAGCGGGCATTCAGGATAATTTGGATATTCCATTATGGGTTAAGTTATCTGCAGCCTTGGCTATGGCTCTAGGTACATCCATTGGTGGTTGGAAAATCATCAAGACAATGGGGACGAAGATTTTCAAAATCGACCCGATGAACGGATTTTCTGCAGATATGGCATCCGCATCGGTCATATTGGTAGCGACTTTATCTCACATTCCTGTCAGCACAACGCATGCGGTTACCTCCTCCATTCTTGGGGTAGGTTCAGCTAAGAAATTTTCTAAAGTAAAGTGGAATATGGCGGGACGTATTGTAGTCACGTGGTTCATTACGATTCCGATCGTCGGAGTATTGGCCATCCTGATCTATTATTTACTTAGTTTGTTCCTCCACTAATTCGAGCACTTTATTTAGAAAAATAGGCGTGGGATTACCCAAACCTTAATGAGCGATATTGCTAAAATAGAGTAAAGGCTGTTGTCAACTCTATTGAGTCTGGAGGACACCCATGCTTGCATATACAGATCAGGCCATATCGAGCATTGATTTATTGGGGGAATTCACAGCGGGTAACCACACCGCGAGGGGACAGAAACTTGTCTTCTCCGAGGTTGGAACACGTGATGTTTATAATATTAGTGCTCCTTTCTTAGATAACGGGGAATTAGTCATTGCTGGACGGGTAGAAGATCGCGACAAAGAATCGTCGGTCGTTATGTTCTTTGTTCAGCGTAAGGGAGAATGGGTGCCTAGAAATGGTGCTCCCGTATTCGACTTGCAGGATCCTTTTTTCTCATTTATTGGGGAGGAACTCGTTTTTGGTGGTGTTGAAGTTTATTTTGATGGGGATGACCCCCATTATGTTACTTCTTGGCGCACCGTGTTTTACCGAGGGCATTCGATTAATGGGCTGGAGCCATTTGCTAAAGGCCCAATGACCATGAAGGATATTCGACTCGTCGAGTTACAGAATGGTCGCATAGGGGTGTTTACTCGGCCGATGATGGTCGAAGGTGCACGTGCGTTGATCGGTTATGTAGAGATTGAAGCATTAGAGGAATTGACGGAGGAAGTGATCTCCAGCGCAAGTCTGCTTCGCCATCAGTTTCTTCCCGAAGAATGGGGTGGTGCGAATGAAGCACACCTCCTATCGAATGGGATGATTGGCGTTTTAGGGCATATCGCGTGGATGGAAGAAAACAACATTCGGCATTATTATCCAATGGTGTTCGCATACAACCCGTCTAATGACCGCTATACCGCCATTAAGCTGATTGCCACTCGTAGCATGTTCCCTGAAGGCCCTGCTAAGAGACCAGATCTGGTGGATGTTATTTTCAGTGGTGGTCTTGTGAGGCATGAGGATGGAACCGCTTCTCTCTATACAGGAGTGAGTGATGCTGAAGCCCATGTGATCATCATCCCTGATCCTTTCCTAGAATATGAGTAAATAAAGAAGAGGCTGTTCCTTAGCACGAGCTAGAGGAGAGCCTCTTTTTAATGTTATCACTGCTTTGGATTTATCGCTTTTTGGATTGGCGTCGAGTGCTTGCTTTCCTACTAGTAGGCCGACTTGCCGAACGCTTGCGAGTGGTGGACTTCTTCGTTGTACCATTGGCAGCGGCTGCTTTGCTGCCCTTGCTTCCCATGAACAATTTGATCATCGGCGCCATCTGCTGCATTGTTGACATAAATTTCTGAACTTTACCCATCGTAGTTAATACTCCTTCAATTCCACCCATGCGGTCGACCATCGATTTCAAGTCACTCAGGTTAGAGAGGTTGAAGGGAAGGCCACCTTTGGCAGTTGTGGCTACGGGTGGCGCGGGAAGTACAGTCGGATTTATGGCAGCGGGAGGACCGGAGAACGAGTCTTCGATTCCTGGGAAAGGATCCTGTCCGAACCCCTCTGGTGTCCAAGCGCGAAGAGAGGGCGATCGTGGTTCGTTCATAGAGTCACACCCTTTTTTAATTATAGGATATGATGGGTTTAAACTTCGGGCATGGACGGATGCCCGGGGGGAGAGACATTTTATCCCTGTAATGCGTGAATACGGTGATGCTTGAACTATTAGTAGGTACGCAGTACAATGGAACCAAAGTGTGGTCTCGTGATCGAACAGCATGCTTGGCATGACATCGAACCGTTACCAATGCAACAGGAGTTAAGGAAAGGGTGCGAGAGTATGCAATTAAAGAAGCTTGATGATAAATCTATAGATCAATTGTTCGAAGCAATACTAACCTTAAAGAATGTAGAGGAATGTTATGTGTTCTTCGACGACTTATGCACGGTGAATGAGATTCAATCCTTATCTCAAAGGCTTGAAGTAGCCCGTATGCTTGGGAACGGGAATACATACAACCAGATCGAGACGGAGACAGGCGCAAGCACGGCAACCATATCTCGAGTGAAGCGATGCTTGAACTATGGGAATGACGGCTATAAGCTGACTTTGGATCGTCTTGGCCGCTTCGGGAACGAAGACAAGGCTGCGGATAGTGCCAAGTAATCGCGGATTAAGGATAGGGATCATATAATTAAGCTAATGCCGCCAAGGGAAAATCCTTGGCGGCTTCTTTAGTTTAGGTTATGCTAGGTGCAATAATGTAAAATAATGTCGCAACAGGAGGGGCAAAGGATGAAGTATTGGCAATCGGTGAGGTTTAAGATTGTAGTCGGCTTTTTCCTCGTTATTGTTCCTATGATCGCTTTTATTATATACAACAACGTATATGCGATGAATGTTGTCCGACAACAGGTTTCATCTAACTATAATAAGCTCCTAACTGTGAATGTTCGTGAGAATGATAAGATGCTTCTGGAATTCATGTACTATTTACTCCGGCTGAGGGAAAGTGATCCGGATATTGCACTCATCAGGAGCCTACCGGCCGGTGCTGATGAAATCACCTTTGCTAAGATTCGACTACAGAAACAATTCATCGGAAATTCTGGAGGCATTAATAATAACATTGATTCCTTGTTTGTTTATACGAAGAAGGAAGACGATGTCTTTATAACAACCCAAAATAGTGGTGACTCAGCTATGAAGAGAGTTGTTCTACTAGATTGGTCTAGGGAGCACATGGAAGAAGCGGTGAAGGGTTTCTATCCGAATTGGGAATCCGTCATCATTGAGGATATGAATTATTTATTAAAGTATATTGATATGGGCTCTGATGTGTATGCGGGCGTTCTGGTGAGGTCAGATAGTCTGATGAGAGGGCTTGAAAGTTACGATGTTGGTCCAGAGGGTAATGCCTTTCTGATAAATAAAAGCGGAGAAATGATCACGAAAAACAGCTTTGCACCGATGCATGACGAGCGTTTCAGGAAAGAGGTCGTCGCGTTTAGCGATTCTTATGGGATTCTTAAAAGTGGAGGGAAGGCTTACCTGGTCCTGTCTAAGCCATCTGCTAATGCTGATGTGAACTATGTGATTGTGACGACAGAATCTTATATTTTGCAAAACCTCCCGTTCTTTCAGAAGATGTTATATGTATGGATACCCCTTCTGGTCGTATTACTGCTGACTCTATATTTAATCTTCATGCAACGAGTGATGTTTAAGCCGCTCGTAGAATTGATAAGAGGGATGCGTAAGCTTGGGCAGGGCCGGTTTGAAGTCAGATTACCAACAAATCAGAGCAGCGAGTTTTCCTTCATGTCGGGGACGTTCAATCAGATGGTTGAACAGATCGAGAGCTTGAAGATTGGTATTTACGAGGAACAGATAAGGGTACAACGCGCAGAATATAAGCATTTGCAAATCCAGATCAACCCGCATTTCTATATGAATAGTCTTAATATTATATACAACCTTGCGGCGCTGAAGGACTTCAAGTCGGTTCAGAAGCTATCTCTACATCTTGCGGATTATTTCCGCTTCTTAATGCAGAGCCATCGTTCGGTTGTGCCCCTAACAGATGAAATCAGTCATATTAAAAACTATTTGGAAATACATAAGCTAAGATACGTGACGAAGCTCGATTACGAGATCAACATAGAAGCTCGACATTTAACAAGCGAGATTTCCCCTCTGATGATACAGCCTTTCGTGGAAAATGCGATTATTCATGGATTTAATCATAGGGTACAGGACGGATCGGTGTTCCGAGTTGGGATTCGTTCAGAGGACGACTCAGAAGCCCCTGATCGTTATATCCGGATCATCGTGGAGGATAATGGCTCGGGATTCCCTCCAGATATGCTGAGAGATTTAGAGAGTAATGAATATATATTAGGAACCGGAGAGCAGCATCTAGGGATCTGGAACATTTTACGACGATTTAAGATGTTGTACGGCGATGAAGGTAGCATAGTGTTCCGCAATTCGCCTGAAGGTGGAGCGGTTGTTGAGATTAAGCTTCCTTTATTGCTGACGAATAGGATTGAAATGGATAAGGAAGAGCATATTCACACTGCGGCTACTAAGGAGAATACCGATGCTGACGATGATGGTCGTTGACGATGAAATGTATGCTTTGAAGGGAATTACTCAAGGGATCGACTGGAGCGATCTGCCAATCAGCACCATTCTCGAGGCGGAGAATGTAGCGCAGGCGAAGAAACAGTTACTAGAACAGCAGGTAGACCTTGTTATCTCAGATATTGAGATGCCAGGGGCGAATGGAATCGAACTGCTTCGCCAAATTCGTGAGCTTACGCCGAACACGCTCGTTGTGTTCTTGACAGGACATGCCCGATTTGAATATGCGCAGGAAGCGCTCCACTATGGCTGCTTTGATTATGTGTTGAAGCCCGTCGATCATGATGTACTGAAGGACATCATTCGTCGTGCGGTAGAGGAGATTGAGCGACGCAAGGAACAGCAGAATTTCGAGAATACACTTGAGGAATATCGTCTTCAATGGACGAATCAGCTACCGATCCTTGTAGAACGCTTCTGGCAAGACGTACTCATTAGGAAGATACCGACTTCTGCGAATAGGCTGAGTAGAGAGCTTGAGCTATACAACATTCCGTTAGAGAAGGACGGAAGGGCACTGCCAGTCTTGCTAAGCATCGAGAGATGGGAGGTCGAGCTGGATGCACGCGATGAGAGCATTATGGAATATGCGTTGCGGAAGGCTGCCACGGAAATCATCTTAGGTGAGAACTCAGGGACGATATTACAGGATCGCAACGATTTGAATCTCGTATTATTGTATGGCGATTCGATGGATCGCAAGGTGTTGAAAGCACGCTGTGTGCAATATGTTAAAGCCTGTAATGATTATTTCCATTGTCGAGTGTCCTGTTATATGGGAGAAGCTGTCGGAATCGGAGAGCTATCGGAAGCGCTTGAACGTCTAACCCAAATGGAACGAGCGAACGTATCACAGCCTCAAACTGTTATAGATAGTACTCAGAATTTCGAAGCTTCACCTGGAACTAATGGACCTACACTACCGGCATTCACGGAATGGACGATCATGCTGGATAGCGGCAATATCGAAGAGCTCGTCAAGAGCATCGAAGATACGCTTATGCGATTCGAAGAGGAGTCTTCAAGTCGAGAGACGTTGGAGCTGTTCTACTTTGGCTTCGTGCATCTTCTGTTTCAGGCCGCTAACCGTAAAGGGATATCAATGTATGATATGGTGTCCGCACAAGAGGTGCAAGATGGACAACACGCTCGTACACCTGCCCTCATGCAAGGTTGGGCGACAAAGCTGCTACTCAAAGTTGGACAAACTTTTGTGGATCGTCAGAGGGATGCCTCGGCGGTTATTTCCAAGATCCAATTATACATTCAGGACAATCTTCACAAGGAATTGAGCCGCGACGATATTGCCAATTCCGTCTACCGCAATCCTGCGTACTTATCCCGTTTATTCCGTAAAGAAACAGGCCTTTCCTTATCGGACTATATCGTTCAAGTCAAAATAGAGAAGGTTAAAGTGCAGCTCAAGGAAACGAACGATAAAATAAGCAATATTGCTGAGGGGTTGGGCTACCTACACTTCTCTTATTTTGCAAAACTATTTAAGAAAGTTACAGGAGTTACTCCGCAAGAGTATCGTAAGAAGCATCAGACAATGCTATAAGAATGTAGGAAGGGCGGTCAATCGACCGTCCTTTTGTTGCAAAATAATAAAAATAAAGAATGGGTACAACTAGTTTTGAAAAGTCACAATAGTGCTATGTCGGTCACCACAGTAGATAGAAGGCGGAATACTGATCCCTGTACAATAAGTTTACAGATTAGTACTTCTAGATAAAAGGTTGTGATGGAGATGGAACAAGCAACGCCAACGGTTGTATCACCGAAGCTACGCAAAAAGAAGACGCTTAATCAAGGTTACTGGCAGAAATATGGTGTGTTCTACCTGATGATGGCACCCGCTCTCATTGTGTTAATTATCAATAACTATATTCCGATGGTTGGCTCGATTATCGCATTCAAGAAGATCACGTATGAGTCTAGAAGCTTCATCGAGAACTTTGTTAACGGACAATGGGTCGGATGGAAAAACTTTGAGGTATTGTTCAAGACCAGTGATGCTTGGAGAATTACTCGCAACACAGTATTGTATAACATTGTTTTCATTATTTTGAACCTTATTATCGGTGTTGGTGTAGCGCTCTTGTACAACATGATGAGGAACCGCAGATTGGCCAAGTTTCATCAATCGGTTATGTTCCTACCCTTTTTCTTATCGTGGGTTGTTGTCAGTTACCTCGTCTACGCTTTCTTAAATCCTCAGTTAGGGATCATGAACAATTTGGTTCTGGACTGGTTTGGTGTGGAGGATGTCAATTGGTACGCGGATACGAAATGGTGGCCAGTCATTCTTCCCATCTTGAATACCTGGAAAGGGATCGGGTATTATGCGGTGTTCTACCTAGCAGCCATTATTAGTATCGACAAAGAATATTATGAAGCCGCTACGATAGACGGAGCATCGAAAACGAGACAAGTGATGAGTATAACGCTCCCAATGATCCGTCCGATCATTATTACGCTAACGATGCTTCAAATCGGAAAAATCTTCTACGCGGACTTTGGGATGTTCTTCAACGTCACCCGTAATGCGGGAGCTCTCTATGAGACGACGCTAGTCATTGATACTTATGTATATCAGGGATTCTTAGTTTCCGGTAATATTGGACTTTCTTCAGCCGCAGGGTTCTATCAGGCAGTCGTCGGCTTCTTGCTGGTATTTGGGTCCAATATGATTATTCGTCGAATTAGCAAGGACGATGCCCTGTTCTAAATAGAAGGAGGAAGTACCCAATGGCAACAGTCACATCGAAGAGTAAGAGATTTGATGTCAATCAGTTATCACCAGGACCGAATCTCATTGTTAATATCATGTTCTGGCTATACTCGGCATTATGTATCATTCCAATTTTACTAATCATCGGTGTTTCGTTCTCGGATGAGAAGCAGATATTAATCCATGGCTATAAATTTTGGCCAGAGAAATTCAGCATAGAAGCTTATAACTTCCTACTTAACGATTGGCAGCCCGTTCTTAAATCCTATGGGATATCCATATTCGTCACAGTGGTAGGAACAGCAGTTGCACTCTTCATCATGGCTCTCTTCGCTTATCCGATCTCTCGACGGGACTTTAAGCATCGTAACATCTTTTCATTCATTATGTTTTTCACCATCTTGTTTAACGGTGGACTTGTCCCTTACTACTTAATGTATTCTCAAATTCTTGATCTGAGGAATACGATGTTCGTCCTCATGATGCCAATGTTTGTACAGGGATTTTTCGTTCTCGTTATGCGAGCCTTCTTCACGAATTCGATTCCTACTGAAGTACTGGAATCAGCCAAAATAGATGGCGCCGGTGAGCTAAAGACATTTTTCGGAATCGTCATTCCGCTTTCCCTGCCCGTAATTGCATCCGTTGGTCTATTATGTACATTAGGGTATTGGAACGATTGGTTTCTTAGTCTCTTGTTTATCACCGACAACGAAACGATAAGTATTCAGTTCCGAATGTATGAGGCGCTGCTAGACATCCAATATCTAAGCGCCAACTCAGCTGCCTACTCGGCCATTTTACAGTCAAATCCTGGATTCACAATGCCGAGTGAAACCGCTCGGATGGCTATGGCTATCGTGGGTGTTGGTCCTATTATTTTCGCTTATCCCTTCTTCCAAAGGTTCTTCATTCAAGGTTTAACAGTAGGTGCGGTCAAAGGTTAAGAGATTTGGAGAGCTTACGCGCTCCATTCACTGTAGGGCTACTACCGGTTATCGGCCGGTTGAGCATATAAGTATCTACTCAGAAAAGGGAGGCAATACCCGTGTTGAAAAAAAGCAAATTCGGCAAGTCGTACGTCATGCTGTTAGCAATAATAATGATGCTTTCTGTTGTATTAGCAGCTTGTGGTAAGAACAATGAGGAGAAGGCATCCTCATCTCCATCCGCATCGGCAAAGGCATCTGAGCCCGCAGCTTCTAGTGCAGCAGCTTCACCAGAAGAGAGCAAGGCTGCAGATCTTCCTGAGGTTACACTGTCCCTGACTTTCCCAGGAACTGCACCTAAGGACGAGAAAAAAGTAGAAGAAGCTCTTAATGCTTATCTGAAAGACAAAATCAATGCCAAAATCGATATCAGAATGATCGATTGGGGACAATGGGATAACAAAATCAACCTAGCGATTGCTGGGCGTGAAGAAATGGATATCCTCTTCACAGCTTCTTGGAATGGTCACTCCAACAATGTAGCTAAAGGCGCATTCTTGGCATTAAATGATCCGGCAGGCAAATATGGTAACCTTCTTGAGAAGTATGGCCAAGGCATTATTGAGACGCTTCCACCAGCATTTATCGCTGGAGCAAAAATCAATGGATTGAACTATGGTATTCCAACGAACAAAGAGCTTGCTGAGCAAGGTGGCGTTATCTACCGTACTGATATCGCTGATGAGTTAGGCTTAACTGCTCAATTGGATGCTGTAAAAACGATCGCTGATTTGGAGCCAATCTTAGCTGCTGTACATTCGAAAAAGCCTGAATTGACTGCTCTGTACTTGAAAGACGGCGAAAACTTTAATACTCACTATTTCTCCAAATATGACTTCCTCGGTGATAACAATATCGACGGAGTTGTTATGAAGAACGGTACAGATACGACTGTTAAAGCTCGTTATGACTTCCCAGTGTACAAAGAAACTTTGACTATCACTCGTGATTTCTATCAAAAAGGCTTCATCAATAAAGATGCTGCAACTGCTCAGCTTTCTCCGCAAGATGCTATGAAGGCTGGTAATGTGTTCATGGGCGTATTCCCACTGAAACCAGGTAAAGATGCTGAGGTTGCAACTGCAGCGAACCTTCAAGGCAAGCTGAAACAAATCAACATGACTGACCGCACGGTTTCCACGGGTGAAACTGCAGGCTCCATGCTAGGGATTACGACAACTTCCGCAAATCCAGAGCGTGCTATGATGTTCATTAACTTATTGCACACAGACAAAGAATTGAATAACTTGCTTAACTTCGGAGTTGAAGGCGATCACTACACTCGTAACGGAGAAATTATTACTGCAACAGCTAACACACCTAACTATGCAATTGGTGCTGCTTGGATGTTCGGTAGCCAATTCCTGAACTATGTGTGGGATAACGAAGATCCGAACAAATGGGAGCTATTCAAAGCATTCAATACGGATGCTAAAAACTCTCCTGCACTTGGCTTTACATTAAATGCTGAGCCAATCTCTACTCAAGCTTCTGTCATGAACAACATCCGTAAAGAGTTCGATCCAGGTCTTGATACAGGTTCTATCGATCCTGCTAAAGCGGATGAGTTCATTAAGAAATTGAAAGCAAATGGTCTGGATGAAGTTATTGCTGAGAAACAAAAACAATTAGATGCTTTCCTTGCTTCGAAATAATAAGAGCTAATATCGAATTGTTCGAGAACCGTCAAGCGCTTGCGCTTGGCGGTTTTCCTATTATCGGAAGTTATGCGGGCTATGACGTTGACATTGGCTTAACGATTAGATAGCATGAATAAGGAAGAAGTATTGCGGGTAAAGACTGGAGGAGACTCAATCGTGAAGCCAGGATTGTTGGTGATCAGTCACGGGTCGCGAGATACCGGCTGGGTGATCTTGGTTGAAGCTGCGATAGAAGCGGTTCGAGAAGCGCTTGGAACGGAGTTAGTTATCGAAGCTGCTTTTCTTGAACTGGTGGATGGACGTCTCATTCAAGATGGCTTGGATCGATTGGAAGCCGCTGGTGTTGATCGTATTCTTGCTATTCCGTTATTTGTTTCTACAGGGAGTACTCATGTAGATGAGATTGGCTGGGCTCTCGGGGCTTATCCGAGTGCGAGAACAGAGACGGATCTGGAGCGCTTTAGCGTTAAAGGTGAATTAACCTATGGAAAGCCGATGGACGATGCACCTGAGATCGTAGATGTGCTATTAGATCGCTTACGGGAAGTATCGATGAATCCTGCACAGGAGAGTATTCTGCTTGTCGGTCACGGGAGTCAGGAAGCGGGTTTTAAAGAAGAGTGGGAACGCAATATGGCTTCACTTATGGAGCGATTAGTTGAACAGGGTGGCTATGGAGATTGTGCAGGCGCCTTATTGCTGCTTGATCAGGTAAGTGAACGTTGGGAACTGTTGCGCAGTAGACAGCCTAATAATGAGATCTTAGTCATCCCGTTATTTCTAAGCGAAGGATACTTCACGAAGCAGGTTATCCCTCAAAGATTAAACGGATTGGCTTGCCGATACGATGGACGCACTTACATGCCACATCCGCGTATAGCGGATTGGATCGCTCGGCAGAGTAAAGAATGGTTAATCGCTGTGAGTTAGAGCGACAACAGAGTGGCAATTCACTAAGATAGACTGATGAAGAGGGGATCTGGATTGGATATTATTAGAGCTAGACTCATTTATAATCCTATCTCAGGCCGGGAAGAAGTGAAGCGCAGATTGCCTTCCATTCTACAACGGCTTGAACGTAGTGGAATAGAAACATCTTGTCATGCTACGGAAAGCAAGGGAGACGCTATTCGGGCGGCTTCACAAGCAGCAGAACGTGGATTCGATATGGTGATCTCCGCTGGTGGAGATGGTACTTTGAATGAAGTCGTTCACGGACTGTCCGAGCATGAGAATCGACCAGCGCTTGGTATACTACCGCTCGGTACGACCAATGACTTCGCGAGGGCTCATGGAATTCCGAAAAAATGGGAGGATGCTTGTGATTTAATAACTAAGCGTTACACAACTCCCGTGGATGTCGGTTGTGCGAATGACAAATACTTCATTAATATTGCCGGCGGCGGTTCACTAACGGAATTAACATACGAAGTGCCAAGTAAGCTGAAGACGATGGTTGGTCAGCTTGCTTATTATATGAAGGGTTTGGAGAAGATTGCCCATCTTAATCCGACCCAGATGAAGATTACGGCTGAAGGTGTGGGTGAATTCGACGAGGAGTTTATGCTATTCCTGATAGCAAACAGCAACTCTGTCGGGGGATTTGATCGTCTAGCACCTAATGCAAGTACAAATGATGGTGTATTTGATGTGTTAGCCCTTCGCAAGTGTAATCTAGGGGAATTCATCCGTATTGCCACGATGGTTATGCGGGGAGAGTCTGTAGCTAATGATCCCCATTTCATTCACTTCCGAAGCAGTCGGATTGTGGTAGAATCGGACCGCCGTGTGCAGTTGAACCTTGATGGGGAATTCGGTGGGACACTACCTTGTGTATTCAATATGCTACCCTCACACTTACAGGTCATCGTGGACGAGCGTGGGGAAACCTCCTATCGGAAAAACGGTCCAGGGCGGGCATTGCAGCTATGAGTGGACGGAATGATAAAGGTAGACGTGGGCGTGAGCAGGGAAATGGACAGCATAAGAGATCGAGATCGTCTTCCTCGTCCTTCGCATCATCTATTGCAGGGGTTCCTGTCGTAGTTGGTCAGACGGTACAGAGTACTATTGTGGGTTTAACACATGAAGGTGAAGGGGTAGGCCGCTTCGAGGGCTATACCCTATTTGTTCGTGATGCACTCCCTGGCGAGCTGGTTCATGCTGAAGTGATCAGTATTGGCAAATCATTCGGTCGTGCTCGAATGACAGAGCTGCTGGAAAGCAGTCCTGATCGTAGGGAAGCACCCTGCGAGATTTATGATTCGTGTGGGGGCTGCCAGCTTCAACATCTCGATTATTCCGCGCAGCTTAGATGGAAGCGGCAACTAGTCGTGGACAACCTTGTACGCATCGGGAAATTGCAGGTGGCTGGGGAAGATAGTCAGGGTGTTGTGGTTCATCCCACGATGGGGATGAGTGAACCGTGGCGTTATCGCAATAAGGCTCAGGTGCCAATTGGAGTCGCTGCAGGTCAGCTGATCGGTGGGTTCTATGAGCACGGTAGCAATGACATTGTAGAGATGGATGCTTGTCTTATCCAGCAGGAGCAGAACGAAGAAACCGTTCGTGCGGTGAAGGAAGCCGCTCGGATGCTGGATATTGGGGCGTATAATCGCGTCACAGGACGTGGTTTGCTACGCCATGTCGTCGTTCGCCATGCACAGTCAACGGGGCAACGAATGGTCGTGTTGGTTACGAACGGGCGCGATATCCCGCATCGACTGGAGCTTGTCGCATTAATACGCGAAAGGGTTCCGGGCGTTGTGAGCGTGTGTCAGAATGTGAATACGTTGACTACCCCCGTCGTATTTGGTGAGGAAACACGTGTACTCTGGGGTGAAGATGTCATCTATGATGAGATCGATGGCATTCAGTTCGCGATTTCTCCGCGATCGTTCTTCCAGGTCAATCCGGAGCAAACGGTGCGGTTATATAGTAAAGCTGTGGAGTACGCAGCATTAACAGGTAAAGAAACAGTTATTGATGCTTACTGTGGTGCAGGAACGATTTCCTTGTTTCTCGCGAGGCACGCTGATCGGGTCTATGGTGTAGAGATTATTCCAGAGGCTATTGAGGATGCTCGCCGTAACGCTGTGATTAACGGAATTAAGAATGTCGAATTCGCAGTCGGCGATGCTGAAGTTGTGATGCCACGCTGGCAGAGAGAGGGCATTCAACCCGATGTGATCGTTGTTGATCCTCCCCGCAAGGGCTGCGACGGCGTTTTGATCAGCACGATGCTGGAGCTTCGTCCTCAGCGGATTGTCTATGTCTCGTGCAATCCTTCGACTTTGGCTAGAGATCTAAGATTGCTAGAGGATGGGGGCTATCGCACGGTTGAGGTTCAGCCGGTGGACATGTTCCCGCATACGGGGCATGTGGAGTGTTGCTCACTGTTAGTGAGAAATGATTAATAACAAGATGTATCGGTACTCAGACCCTTCCTTGACTGGAAGGGTTTTTTATTTTTTTAGTGGAATTTTTATGTAGAGTGAAAAATCGGAGGGGACTTTAGATAACACCTTTATACATAAATGGAGTGAAGAATCCCATACCGTACGAGGCATCTACTCCATTCACTGGACTAGGGAAAGCGCCAATCATTGGGAATTGAACGCTGCCATTCCGCCTAATTGTGGTGCGGATATTTATTTTCCATTGGAGAGTAACTGTGGAGAATTAACCCTTATTTCCGAAGGTTATGAGGGACGATGCATTTGGAGACTTGGGGATTCGGAGATAATGAATAGAGAATTTCGTTTTCTCCAAGAGGGGGAATATCTTATCCTGACGATAGGTTCGGGGAGCTACTCCTATCAATTGGGTATAACACAAGCAGAACCGGCATGATCCGTTTGGCAATCTTATTAGATACTCTAGCTAAGAAAGCCCGCCGGATGAAATCCCTTGTCCTGATTGGGTTTACAGTCGATGATTCCGATACCTAGAGCAAGCACAATGTAGAGAACCCTTAATAATCAAGGCTTCAGCGAACTTCGACAAACCTGAACCTAATAACTTATGTTGCCTTGCGATTCTTGGTAAAAAGCGGATATTGGTTTGACACAGGGGCAGCTTGAGGATGTTCAATAGCATTTGCTCGAGGGAGAACTAGCGAAGTCGTCATTATCAGGAGACGAGCATGTAGGCTCGCCTCCTGAATGAGATTATGATTCTCGTGGGTGAAGCGCCTTATTTGATATTAACCCCAGCGCTTGCGTAGCCTAGTAACGTAGTGGATACGTCAAGTCCGGCAGTTACGGTAGCTGTGTATACGAGCAGAAGTCGTGTGTTGGCTGCAACGGGTATGTTTAATCCGGTAGTTGCTCCATTGGATTGAGTACCCACTGCCAGTATCCCTGTATGAGCAGGACCCAGTGTTACGACTGCCCCTGGAATGGGAATGAAAGTATTGTTTGGTACAGTAGATTGGTACAATTGTGCTGTAATCGAAACAGTTGAGCCCACCAAACTCAAGGCAGTGCTTGTGCTGAAAAAAGCGGAGATGTCTGTTATTGTCCCGGCTCTAGGCATTGAAAACGCGAAGTTTGCTAGAGCTCCAGTTAGATCGATCGTTCCTCCAGTGCTGCTAATACCGCTGACGGAGTTGCCAAAGCCAATCGATCCGCTTGTGTTATGCATTCCTCCGAGAACCGTAGTTAATTCGATGGGTGTGCCTGAAGCGAATGGTATGATCGTACCAGCAGCATCGATGCTATTCCCTCCTGCAGGACCTTGCGGACCAGTTGCACCTGTCGCACCTGTGGCGCCTTTGCTTGCAAGTAAGGTGTAATCCGAAGAGCTATCAGGTGTTCCTGTCGGTGGTACAGTATTTACGATATAAGTGCTTCCGTCATAAGTAACAACTTGATAGACTAGATAAGATGGAGATTGAGCTGGATTGAAAGCAACGAGTCCATCTAAGCCTACGCCAGTCGCACCCGCTGGCCCCGCTTGTCCCGCAGGACCTTGCGGTCCAGTTGCGCCTGTCGCACCCATAGCACCAGTCGCACCCGCTGGACCCGCAGGGCCTTGCGGTCCAGTTGCGCCAGTCGCACCCATAGCACCGGCCGGACCCGCTGGCCCTGCTGGACCCGTAGAGCCGTGCGGCCCAGTTGCACCTGTAGCGCCGTCCGAACCCGCAGGACCTTGTGGGCCCGCTGGACCCACTGGACCTTGCTCGCCAGACGAAGCTGTAGAATCTTCCCCTATTTGTATTTTGACCGTTTGGGAGGATTTGTCCCAAGAGACTTTAGCTCCGAAAATGTCGGCGAGTGCGCGGATTGGTACCATTACTCTTCCATTTTTGATTTGCGCGGGCTCGGCAAGATCAATTTCCTTCGCAATAGAATCGATCGTCACAGTTGCTTTGATCGATCCCATGACTAGTACAGCGGTTACGTTATCCTTGATCAATGTCGCTGTTTTCGTTCTTTGATCCCAATGAATGGATGTTTTGAATGTGTCGGAAATAGACTTGAAAGGTACGAGCACAGTTTGATTTATGAGAACAGGGGCATGTTCATCAGATATACTGATGCCGTTAACCTCAAGCTTTATTGCGCTTGCAGCATAACTTACGGGAATGAACATAATTTGAAATAAAAGTGCAACAATAACTGGTAAAGCGATTACTTTTCTCTTGAGCACATAAACTCCTCCTCGTGATGGTGTACTTTCAACTTAGAAATATAGCATTCTATGCGAGTACTGACAAATTTTTCGTCCATTCACATAATACCGACTACGCCCCTCTCTTGGCGAAAAACCCCTTTCCAATTCACTTATTCCCTTCCCAAATAAACAAGGATACTTACCGGAACTGGTTTAGTTATTTCTATAATAAAGCAGGCCAACATTAAATTCTGTAATCTGGATTACACTTTTGTGCGAATGCAATTGGAACGAAAGAAAAAAATCAGATGGGGGATACAGCCACATCTTAGTTTATTCTCGTCAGCACTCTTCTCATGTGGAGTGCTTAATATTGATGGTTCTGAAATAGTAGATGAGATGTGACAGTATTGCTCAAGTTACAAAGTGGTGAGCCGCATCACTAGAGACGGCTAAATTTTTTAGTGTTAGCGTCCGCTTCTTTCAACTTCTAGACATGGAAAGAGTTTTTGGCGGAAGCAGAAATTCTCAAGTACAAATAATCGGCAGTCGTCAACATACGCTGTTGTCACAACACGACCCCTTATCTCGTTTTATATGCAAAAGGAATAAGGGGTGGTTGCAATGAAAGAATTGACATGCATCGTTATTGGCGGAGGATATGCAGGTATTAATGCAGTTAAAGCGATTCGGAAAACATTTAAGGGTCAAGTAAGTAAACGAACACTCCGACTTATTTTAATCGATAAGAACCCTTATCACTTTCGCAAAGTATTGCTTTTTAAGCCCGCGGTCGGAGATGAAGAGATTACTATCCCTCTGACTAGGTTATTTCCCGAGGGGGTTGAATTCGTTCAGGCTACTGTAACGAAAATCGAATCAGGGGAAAGAAGGCTACTTTGTCAGGATGCTGAAGGAAATAAGAATTCGATAAAATATGACTTCCTCGTTTTGGCGGTGGGCAGCGTCGTGCGGCAACCCGACCCTGATCAAGGAGGTATGGCATTAGCGAGTTTAGACGCTGCGTGGAAGATCCGAGAGGCGTGGCGCGCGAATATAAAGAAAGCTGTAAAGGAAAAAAGCGCGAAAGAACGTCAGAGATTAATGACCATTGCCGTTGTTGGAGCGGGCATAAGCGGCATCGAGACATCTGCCGAACTAGCTTATTATATTCGTGAAGATGCGGTATTATTGGGACTTGACCCGAGTGCTGTAAGGATAAAATTATTTAACGCGAATAAGAGGCTTTTCCCAGAAGGCCCGGCAAAAGTAGGGCTTAAACTGGAACGTTCACTGGACGCTTGCGGAGTAACTACCTTACATGGGAGTAGGGTATTACAGGAGAAAGAGGGAGTGCTAACCTTATCTAACGGCGAGACGATGTCCGCTGGCCTATGTGTCTGGACGCTGGGGCTGTTACCCAACCCAATGCTGCAAAGCATCGGGTTGCCGATCACTCCGGAAGGATACGTGATCGTAGATGCGAGTTATCGGGTTCAAGGGGCCCAGGGTGTATACAGTATCGGCGACTGCGCGCGAATCGTAGACCCTGCTAGCGGACGGGTGGACGGGAAGACGTGTAAGGAAGCGACGGCCCAAGCAGCAAGGCTTGGAAAGATATTATCTGCGGATATTGCAGGGCGTCCGGCACCCATACATAAGGAATTTATTGACTTTTTTTGTTTTGCCTTAGGTCCGGAGCAGGGAATGGTATGGACACATCAATGGGGGTTAGATATTATTTTTACAGGAAAGCTGGGTTGGCGATTAAGGAAATTCACATGGGATTCGGCAAGTCTGTTAAAAATAATGTAAGCAGAGGGTTAGTGGAAAAGGGTGGAATTTTAAGATGCAAGAGTTATATGAGCATTATAAAGGGCTGCTGTTTACGCTTGCCTACCAACTAACCGGGTCGGCTTCCGATGCGGAGGATGTTGTGCAGGACGTATTCCTGAAGATAAATGACGTAGATCTGGCGCGTTTGGTTGAACCGAAAGCATATCTGTGCAAAATGGTGACTAATCGCTGTCGGGATTTACTCAAATCGGCGCGTAAACGGCGGGAACTGTATTTCGGAGAATGGCTTCCTGAGCCTATTCTTACTCCCAATGATGAATCGTTTGAAGCGGTTGTTCGTGACGAGTTGTTGTCTTACGCCATGCTGGTGTTGCTTGAAAGGCTATCCCATACGGAACGGGCGGTGTTCGTGCTTCGTGAAGCGCTCGGCTTTGAATATTCAGATATTGCTGAACTTGTTGACAAAAGTGAAGCAAATTGCCGCAAACTGTTCAGCCGTGCGAGAGGAAAGATGGGGATTACCCTCGAAGAGCAGGTCCACTCAGAAGCGGCGAGCGAAGAGTGGGTCCGTCGATTCCTGAAGGCTCTCGAACAGGGAAACGTGGACACGGTTGTATCCATACTCGCCGAAGATGTCGTGTTGGTCTCTGATGGAGGGGGCAAAGCGTTCGCCGCCGTTCATCCTATTGAATCGCGCGATCTCGTCGCACGGTTCCTTCTCGGTCTAATTCGTAAGGCTCCTCAATACGAAGGGGGCGTGCATGTTGAGATGACGGATATAAATGGTCAAACAGGGCTTGTTGTCCGTTCAGGCGAGGGCATCGAAGTTGTTGTGCTGATACACGTTGAGAGAAATGCGATTTGCAACCTATACTTAGTTAGGAATCCGGATAAGCTGAGGCTTTTCCCCCATTAATAAAGTCGTGATACGAAAAGTCGGATCAAAAATGGAGGAAATGTTCGATTTGTAGCTAAACCCAATGTTTTGAATGTAAAAGGAAACTTTCGGAATCTTGGCGCACTGATGTGCGAACAAAAAAATCGCCCTGTCCCTTCAAGAGGACAAGGCGATTTTTTTGTCGAGACACAATGACCCGTCTAGATCAAATCTGATTTTTGCAGCAAGCGTTTAACGATCGTGGCAACCTCAGCTCTGGTCATATAATCGTTCGGAGCAAGCTTTGTGCCGCTTTTTCCCGTTACGATGCCAGACTGTATACTGTCGGCGATGCCGCGCTGAGCCCAACTGGATGCTTTTTCCGTATCTGCATATGGACTTAGTATCGTGTCGATCGATTGACCAGAAAGCTTAGCTTTCAATCCAGTGATCGTCATCGCTTTAGCGGTGATGACCATGACTTCTTCGCGAGTAATCTTAGCATTCGGATGGAAACTACCGTCCTTCAATCCGTTGACCAAATGATACGAATAGGCGGTATTAATCGCGCCGTTATACCAGTCAGAAGCTTTTACGTCCGTGAAAGGAGCGGCTTCGTTTTCCGGCTTAAGTCCCAATCCACGAACGAGAATGGCTACGAATTCAGCACGAGTGATATCTGACTCTGGACTGAAGGAACCGTCTCCTTTGCCGTCGATGACCATACGCGAACCCAAATCGTTGACTGCGTCTTTAGCCCAATGATTCACAACATCGCTAAACTCTATCGGATGCCATATGAGCGAGTATGTGCTATTGGTCAAACTTTTCACTTTTGCGTAATATTTGCCGTCAATCAAGACGATCTGGGTAGGTACATGACGAACTGATCCGTCCGCTTCGACAACAACGCCTGTTGTAATCTTCTTAGGATCAACACCGTCCGGAATTGCAATCGTGCGTTCAACATAGGCGCTGAACTTGGATACGACAACCGTTTTACCTTCATGAATCGCTTTAATCGTAAATTCAATCGGCGGTACGACAAGGGTGAAGGTTCCTTTATCCGCTGCATTCTCCACCACTTTTACCGTACCCGCGGTCGGTTCGGCAATTTCAATCCGCACCTTTATATCTTTCAGGGCGATCGAATTACCGAACTGATCGGAGATAGAACCGATGTTGATTTGTTGTACTGGGAGCGTGTACGCCGCTAGATTCGTTCTAATTTCCAGAACCGCTTGTTTACTTTCCATGTTTTTAATCATTTGCCCGTTCAGTTCGCCTACGACGATATCGGACTCAGCTTTCACCGGAATGATGACAGTCGCGCCCAAACCTTCCGCCGCGAGCTTGTCCTCCAGCTTTTTCTGGTCGACAGTTACTGTGATTACGGTTTGTCCATTAACTTTGGATGTTGTTGCCGTTCCCGCGCTCTCCACTTTGCCATTAACGAGCACATCCACGCTTGTTGCCGTGGAACTTGAATTTTCGTTCGAAGTGTTGCTGCCGCTGGATGTCGATGGCGATGCCGGTGGCGATGCCGGGGAAACGGCACTGGATGGAGCAGAAGATTCGCTGCTTCCTGCGCTATTGATAGCTTTCACCGTAAAGGTATAGCTCGTTCCATTGGTTAAGCCTGTTACGGTAATCGGACTTCCTACTCCGGTTTTAACAATGTTTCCTGGAGAAGCCGTTACTTCGTATCCCGTAATCGGACTTCCTCCATCAATTGTAGGAGCCGTGAACGCTATGGTTGCTTGTCCGTCTCCAGCGGTTGCCGATACCATTGTTGGCGATGCCGGGACGGTTGCTGTGACAGCCAAGGTCAATCCGCTCTCCACAGCCGATCCTGTAGTCGTGCCGGTCTTCGCGATCGGTGTCACTTCGAAACTAATGTATTTCCCAACATCGGCCGCCTGCAAGTTATAGTAGGTCGATGTTGCTACCGAGATTGCCGTTTTGTTCGTTCCGAGCGCATCGTCGGATCTGTACCAATTGAATAAGCTAGTGCCTTCCTCATCCAAGTTCGCATCGTTATAGGTGTAACTTCCGGTTAAGGTTGAGCCAACCTGCGCCGTTCCCGTAATGCTCACATGGGATGCTTGTGGTGCGAACTGTCCGATGATAATGCCGGACAGGTTTCCAACGTTGTTAAGCGTCAGATCAGCTTGAAGGCCTGCTCCATCTTTACCTATTAAATTTCCTCCGTTGGGAAGCAAGGAGCTTCCTAGGGTAATGCGATCGGCATCTAGGTCAGAAGCCTGCAGCACGTATTTGAAGGTCAGGACCTGGGTACGCGTACCGCCGGCATAAAGCGCATTAACTGTGTTGTTGCCGATCGTAATCGGCAAAATGGCAGGTTGTAGTTTTGCCCGGACCACTTCCGAGAAATGAACCTTAAAGAGCAATTCTTGACCCGGAAAATAAGTCTTTGCCTCAGGCACTTCGACCCGCGTGATCTTCGGAGCCGCAGAGTTAAGAATGATATCGACAGCGTGCGGACTGACAACGCTCGCCACGCTGGCATTGCCTCCGACATCGACAATCGTTCCGTTAAGCAGTCCTAATGCATTAATAATGACGTCGCTATCCGTATCTTGAACAGTATAACGAAATACGAGATCGGTCGGCGGCAAGTCCGATACATCGGATACATATACAGCCTGAGCTACGGAATTGGCACCTGACATTAACGACAAACTCGGAGTACCACTAACCTGTACGGGCTCCGTGAAGCGAATCCCGAACTCGAAGCTTTCACCTGTAACGTAATTTCGATTGGTAGGAGTGTGATTGAAAAACTGCACTTGAGGGAGAACGGCATCGACTCGTACGTCCGAAAGCGCAAGCTTGTAAACGGCGAGAGGCATCGGCGTCGGTGTCGGCAGACTCAAGTCGGTGATACTTCCTCCGTTCAATTGGATTGCGGTGCCGACCCTTATACCGTTAAGAGCTACATCTCCGCTCTGAACAACATATCGGAATGTAACCGTGTTCCCGGTCCCGGATGCTTGAACAACCTTTGCTTGCTTTTCTGTCGTTCCAAAGAACAATTGGAGATAAGGATCACCGTTCACGGTCACGTCCTGATCATATTGGAATACGAAATTCAAGATCTCGCCTTCATTATAATAGCCGTCATCAGGAATGATCTGCGTTACGAGCGGATATACACCGGCACTTACTTGTACGCCGGGAAGAGCTGTAACCGTTCCATTCGGGAAAACCGAATGGAGCAAATTATGTGCGGCATCCTCAATCACGCCTCCGTACATTTTCACTTCATTGTCTATCGTAATCCCGTCGAGATCTTCCAGTCCAGCTTCTACGTTATAAATAAATTCAAGCTGATTGAGCCCGTTTGTAGAGCTTACCGTTTCTGCGCGTACTTCCGTTCCACCGATATTAAGACTGAGATAGGGCTTACCATAATAGTTGTTAATGTTGATTTTCTCAGAGAATGTTAACGTGAATGAGAGAGATTCGCCGACTTTATACGTTTTATCAGTGGGATAACTGACGGAAACAATACTAGGAATGACCGTATCTATCTTTATAGCGGTATCCAGCACCGATGCACCGCTTGGACCAAAACCGTTGCCGAGATCAGCAGCCTCCGCAGTACTATTCGTTATGGTAGCCCCATTTAATTGAATGGGGCCTACGACTTGAATGCCGTCCACATCATTATCGCCTGTTTGAATCCTGTAAGAAAATTGCAAAGTATTCGATGAGCCAGACTTATAAAATGCTTCCCGCGGTGTCCCCCCAATATCGAGCATCAAGCTAGGCGTTCCGCCCGTCACTATCACATTCTCATTAATTACCACGGTGAAGTTAAGCACTTCTCCGGCTTTATACGTTTTGACCAGGGGCAAGTTCAGTGCTGTAGTCGTTGGTGAAGCTGCATTAGCCGGATTCACGGCAAGCGATGTCGTAAAGAGTAAAAACACAAGCAGTGCTGCGGTCATCTTTTTCAGTGCCACGATGGTGCCTCCTAATTTTTCTCATAATTTCATTCAGAATATATCATTATTCCAAAACAGTAAATAGAAATTTCGGATGAGGAAATCCTTCTAGAAGTGTAAAGGAAGTAGTAGTTAAGAGCCGCATTTACCTGTATATTGAAGCCCTAATGTATTTAGTATTCGGGCTTCTGTGTTTGTGGTGGTCAAACGGGTCGAACGAAAGTCGTGGAGGCTATGGGGCTCCCCCAGCAAAATCTTGGGAGATATCCTCGAAGCAAGACGCCACACACATTGTGGGGTAAGAAAACGGCGTCTGAATCTACCGCTGTGATCTGCAACTGTGAGTCTGCTTCGTTACCCGTTCCCTTCTTCTTGTGTTCAACACCTCTCAGATATTTGTAGGGCACATTTTCCTTTAATGATGATATTATTTAGATAATCAACTTACTTATTGCGCTCTTATAGATAGGGGTAGGGTTCATAATGAGGGGTATTCTCCGATTCGGTTCTCGTACGATCTTGCTTTATATCGCTGCTGCCTTTGTTGTTGGTTTGGTTGCAAGCTATTCCGTCATCCCTGCACCGGACTCCCCTAAGTTCCAAAGTGAAGAAGGCATTCTGGATTTAACGCAGGTTCATGTCAGTGAGAATCCACTAAAGTTAGCAGGGGAGTGGGAGTTCTACTGGCAAGAGCTGCTGTCGCCTGAGGACATACAGATTCGTTCGAAAAGGGACGGAATTAATAACCGCTGGATCAGCATCCCGAACTCCTGGCTAGGCTATCGGTTAGATGATCAGCGGCTGAAAGGTACAGGTTATGCAACCTTTCGAGTGGTCATAGAGCTTAGCGAGCAGGATCGGAACGAGCGCCTTGCTCTACGATTGCCGACTATTTTTCATGCGTATAAATTATGGGTGAATAGCGAGCTGCTGGCGGAAGTTGGTGTGGTTGGTCGGGACAAGAGTAGAGCGACCCCGCATCTGGCAACGAAGCTGGTGTTTTTTCAGCCCGAGAGTGACAGGGTGGAGTTGGTTATGCAAGTAGCCAATTTCCATCATAATCGAGGCGGCATTACCAAGTATATCGAATTGGGCGGCAGTGATGTGTTAACGGTCAGGACAAATCTGAAAATTGCCGCTGAAATGTTCATCACCGCAAGCCTGCTGGTCATTGGCGTGTATCACCTGCTGTTGTTCGCCCTGCGACGCAAAGACAGGGCACCCTTGTATTTTGGTCTGTTCACCCTGTTGTTCGGTATCCGCTCGTTGCTGGTCGGCGAGTTATTGCTCACACAATTGTGGCCGACTTTTCCGTGGGAATTGCAGTTCAAGATCGAGTACCTGATTCTTTGCAGCAGTGGATACATCATCACGTTGTACTCGGAATGCATCTTTCCAAATTATGTGTCGCGTTGGTTTCATCTTGGCTCGAGGATCGTAACCGGCGCATTCTGTATCGTTGTCGTGGTGACCCCTGCCATTATCTATACGAAAATGTTACCGATCATCGGTGTGATGGTTGTTCTGCATATGGTTTATCTGATGGTTGGGCTGATCCAAGCGGCTGTGCGGCGTAGGGAGGGAGCGCTGATCTTCCTGCTGGTGTCGGTGGTTGCTTTAGTGACGGTCATCAACGATTTTTTATATTACAACGAATGGTCGCGGATCGGAAATACATCTCCGCTTGGTCTGTTGGTGTTTACGATCGCACAGATGATGCTGCTTTCTTCAAGATTTACGAGGGCGGCAGTGAACGAGGAGAGGATTGCGCGCGAGCTGCAGGACGCTAACAACAAGCTGACCGAAATGAATATGAATTTGGAACGGACCGTGCAGGATCGCACACATGCCTTGTCCGCAGCTCATGATGATCTCCGCGTATCATATGACCGGTTGCTTCACTCCGAGGAAGGGCGGAAGAAACTCCTTGCCTATATTACGCATGACCTGCGTATGCCGCTGTCCAGCATGCTTGGTTATGTAGAAGCTGTGCAGGACAGGGTCAAGCCGGAACGTAATGAACAGTACCTGAAGTATATCCAGGATAACACGATAAGAATTAACCGCATGATCGAGGAGTTGTCCTTCTTGTCGCATTTGGAGACGGGACAAGTCTCGTACCGAATGGAGCCGGTTCATGTGATCCACTTCTTGCGTGATTTTTTCGAACAATATGAGCTGGTTGTGCGTGACGCAGGGCTCAATTTCATGCTGGATATCGGAGATGGGGAAGATCAACGATCGAACTTGCCTGTTGTCGAGATGGATGCGCAAAGATTAGAGCAGGCTTTGTTTAATCTCGTGTCGAACGCGATGAAGTTCACCTCCAGAGGCGGGGTGGTGCGTATTTCGCTAGCAGTGGACGAGGCGAAACCTACCCGCTATGCGATCATTAGCGTACAAGATTCTGGCACGGGTATTCCTCCGGATCAGCTCGAGCAAATCTTCTATCGCAATTACAGGTATGATCGGCCGGACGCGGAGACGGGGGTCGAGGGCAGCGGGCTTGGGCTGGCGATTTGCAGGGAAATCGTACAAGCGCATGGAGGGGCGGTTCGAGCGGAGAGCGACGGCAAGACGGGGTCGATATTCTATGTATCGCTTCCTTGTATTGTAGAATTGCGAGCGTGAGGTTTCATATCCTCCTTCAGTGAGTTCATTAATTTCGCAACCAAGTAAACTAAAAAAATCCCGCTTGAATGGACTAGCCTCAAGCGGGATTTTATCTGATCATTACTCCTTGTATCCGTCTATCCTATCAAGCACTTGCAGCGTCCGAATCAATACAACGGCGGCCTGCGCGCGTGTCGTTTCACCTTTCAGACTGAACTTGTTCTTTCCCGTGCCTGTCATAATGTGAAGCTTAACCATCAGGCGAACGTCTTCCAAGTAGGCGGAGTCCGCCGGGGCGATGTCCTTGAAGCCATCCAAGCTTACAAAATTCTTGGTAAGCGGCAGCTTCTCAAGTTCTACGGCCGCCGCCAGCATACTTGCCATTTCTTCACGGGTCAGGAGTTGTTCTGGATTGAAGCTTGTCCCCCTTACGAAGTCCAGCAGTCCGAGCTCCTTCGCTGTCGCTACCTCCTCGTAGTACCACGCTCCCGACTTCACATCGACATAAGACACTGCACTGCCGATCGATTGGCCGCGTCCGAGTGCCCGGACGAGCATAGCGGTGAACTCCGCTCTTGTCACGGTTTTGTTGGGTGCAAACTGTCCGTTCCCAACACCTTCGACAAGTCCTTTCGCCGCCGCCAGCTCAACAAACGATTTTCCCCAATGCGTAAGCGTGTCGGTAAAGGTTGCCGCATTCTCCACTACAACGTGCGGGGCATTGAAATACGAGTTGATTTTTACATACCTTATGCCACCAATTTGTACCGGTTTGGCGGCAACAAACTCAAATTTCTTCCTAGATTCGTTATACCGGAATGCTCCCCATTGCGCAGGCATATCCTTCATGCTCTTCGGCATCGGAATGTATTTCGTCAGCGCCTTCGTGAGCTTGTCTGCATTTCCGATGGTTTGCTTTGTATTCGTGTTGATGATATCTATCTGATAATCGACAATCTCGCCCATCACTTTACGCTTTGGCAAGCTATCCGCCAACGCAGCTTGGATTTCTTGATCGCCGGACCGATCGATCAAGGTCATCTTGAAGCTGATATCTTCGCTCTTGAGGCGATTTGCAGCAAGTAAGTCCGCTAGTCCGGGAATGAACGATGCCAATTGGACGGGCACCTGATAGCTGCCGTAGGGAGCCTTGATATCGAAGTAAAAGGCAGCGTTCTTGTTCGCCATGTCCGTTAAAATAGTGGCCGGAATACTGACATAGGCCGCACCGTCCTTTGGCGTTACTTCAAACGCGACGAATGGTTTCGTGGTGTCGATGCTGTCCGGGTCAACTGTCGTACCATTTACGTCGATAACCAGCTTGCGAACGGCAGATGAAGAATGGCTCACTGTAATCGCAAGCGTCTGTGTCGCTCCGCCGCTAAACGTGAACGTCAGATTTGTCATTCCAACCGTCTGCTCCACCAAGTATGCCTTGCTGATGGTAATCGTGTTGCCCGACACGGTGTAGTCCGTTCCCGCTGCCAGATTCGTCGCGCCGTTGGCGATGCTTGTCAGCGTATCGCCGTAGAGCGCAAGTGTCGTCGATACATTCGTAGGACTATATTTGTCGAACCTCGCGCTCGTTGGGCTGATCGTTGGCGTCGAATCGCTCACTGTAATCGCAAGCGTCTTTGAAGTTCCGCCGACAAACGTGAACGTCAGACTTGTCGGTCCAACCGGCTGCGTCGCCAAGTACGCCTTGCTGATGGTAATCGTGCTGCCCGACACGGTATAGTCCGTTCCCGCTGCCAGATTCGTGGCGCCGTTGGCGATGCTAGTCAAATTATAGCCGTTGAGCACAAGTGTCGTCGATACATCCGCATGACCCGCCGATCCGGTATATTTGTCAAAGCTCACGCTCGTCGGGCTGATCGTTGGCGTCGAATCGCTCACTGTAATCTCAAGCGTCTGTGTCGCTCCACCGCTAAACGTGAACGTCAGTCTTGTCGTCCCAACCGGCTGCGCCGCCAAGTACGCCTTGCTGATGGTACTCGTGTTGCCTGACACGGTATAGTCCGTTCCCGCTGCCAGATTCGTCGCGCCGTTGGCGATGCTTGTCAGCGTATTGCCGTTGAGCGCAAATGTCGTCGATACATCCGCATTACCCGCTGATCCGGTATGTAAGTCGAAGCTTGCGCTTGTCGGGCTGATCGAGTTCGGTGGCACCGAGTAAAAGGAATAGGAATTGGCTACTCCTGCGGGAACTCCATCCCCCTGGGCTTCGAGAGCCAAAACAAAAAGCTCATGCTGACCGTACGTTAACGAAGACACCGTTGCAGTCCAGTCGCTGCCAGACGGGTTCGCCTGCACCCATGGTCCTTGTGTTGTATCGAACTGGAAGTACACGCTTTGCACCACCGAGGCATAAGGACTATAACCATTAGATACCTGGAAAGTAAACGTTGCATCCGTTCCGTAAGCTTTGTTGTTGGGCAGGGGCATAACTTCAACTTCTAATGGATTTGTTGTACGTCTAGCGTCATCAATAACCGTTACGTTATGACTATCACGATTGGTGACATAGATTTTGTTCGTCAACGGATTCACCGCGACTGTCTCTGGAGCGTCTCCCACCTGTACCGTCATCGTCGTATGGGTTACGCCGTCAATGACCGTCACGGTGTCGCTAGAAAAATTTACGGCATAGATTTTGTTCGTCACCGGATTCATCGTGACTGCACGTGGAGTGGTTCCCACCGCTACCGTCGTCGTCGTATCGGTCGCGCCGTCAATAACCGTCACGTTATTACTAGTGCTATTGGCGACATAGATTTTGTTCGTCACCGAATTCACCGCGACTGCTTGTGGAAAGGTTCCCACCTGTACCGTCTTCGTCGTATTGTTCGCGCCGTCAATGACCGTCACGGAGCCACTGACCATATTGGCGACATAGATTTTGTTCGTCACCGGATTCACCGCGACTGCAAATGGAGCGTCTCCCACCTGCACCGTAGTCGTCTGATTGGTCGCGCCGTCAATGACCGTCACGTCAGCACTATTTCCATTGGAGACATAGATTTTGTTCGTCACTGGATTCACCGCGACTGCATATGGAAGGCCTCCCGTTTGTAGCGTCGTCGTCGTATGGGTTGCGCCGTCAATAACCGTCACGGTGCCATGCCGATCGGCGACATAGATTTTGTTCGTCACCGGATTCACCGCGATTGCAGCTGGATTTCTTCCCGTCTGTACTGACGTCGTCGTATGGGTTGCGCCATCAATGACCGTCACGGAGCCGCTAAACATATCTGCGACATAGATTTTGTTCGTCACTGGATTCACCGCGATTGCAGATTGAGCGTGTCCCACCGATACCGCCGTCGTCAAATTGTTTGATCCGTCAATAACCGTCACGTCATTACTAGCATTATTGGCGACATAGATTTTGTTCGTCACCGGATTCACAGCGACTGCATATGGAGTGGTTCCCTGTACCGGCGTCGTCGTATGGGTCGCGCCGTCAATGACCGTCACGGTATTTCCGCCCTCATTGGCGACATAGATTTTATTCGTCACCGGATTCACCGCGACTGCAACTGGACGGTCTCCCACCTGTACCGACGTCGTCGTATTGGTCGCTCCGTCAATGATCTTCACGTCATGACTATTCCTAATGGCGACATAGATTTTATTCGTCACCGGATTCACCGCGACTGCATCTTGAGAGTTTCCCACCGGCACCAGCGTCGTCGTATTGGTCGTGCCGTCAATGACCGTCACGTCATTATTAATAGAATTGGCGACATAGATTTTGTTCGTCACCGGATTCACCGCGACTGCAATTGGATCGTCTCCCACCGGTACCAGCATCGTCTGATTGGTCGCACCGTCAATGACCGTCACGTCACTACTAAACATTTCGGAGACATAGATTTTGTTCGTAACCGGATTCACGGCGACTGCATTTGGAGCGGTTCTCATAGGTACCGACATCGTGGCATTGGTTGCGCCATCAATGACCGTCACGGAGCTGCCGCCCTCATTGGCGACATAGATTTTGTTCGTCACTGGATTCACCGCGACTGCAGATGGACCGTCTCCCACCGGTACCGGTGTCGTAGTATTGGTCGCGCCGTCAATAACCGTCACGTCATCACTACCACTATTGGCGACATAGATTTTGTTCGTCACCGAATTCACCGCGACTGCAGTTGGATGGGTTCCCGCTTGTACCGTCGTCGTCGCATTGGTTGCGCCGTCAATGACCGTCACGTTGTTACTGCCTAAATTGGCGACATAGATTTTGTTCGTCACCGGATTCACCGCGACTGCAACAGGACGGTCTCCCACCGGTACCGTCGTCGTCGTATTGGTCGCGCCGTAAACGACCGTCACGGTGCTGCTCCCATGATTGGCGACATAGATTTTGTTCGTCACCGGATTCACCGCGGCTGCAATTGGATGGGTTCCGACTGCCACGTCACCCAATTTCATATTTGCCGAAGCCGATGAAGGAGTTGCAAGAAGCGCAGTCATCAGAAGACAAATTACGAGAAGACAAGCAAGCCCGCTTTTGAGTTTTTGAACGATAACCTTACCATAATTCCGTTTTACGTAGGTTTCCATATATTATCTTCATCCCTTCTCTAATGGGGAACTTGAGCGGCGACTTTAAACTTGCTCAGATCGGCACGCTCAATGCCCTTAGATGTCTGACTTTGTACCCTCGCTTGCTGCGCAGGCAGCAGGGAGGGGCAAGCTCAGTAGCAACACTAAATACAAGCTGACCATCCTGTGTATCTTATCATGGTAGATTAGCCCATTAATGAAGTTTAAAGAAAACTTTAAGTTCGCGGTATAGATAAAGTATGCAGCGGAGATGTATTTCCCATATACCCTGCAAATATCTGTGAGGCGTTGAACACAAACATCACGATGAAGTCCTTTTGAACGTAAGAAAAGTCGCAAAAAGATCGAGGCTGATCCTGCCAATCCAATTGTTACGATTCGGGGGACGGGCTATATGCTGGTTGCCAGAAGTGCGTTGCAAGCATAAACATAGCGTTAAGGTTGGTAGTGTAACTTAATATTTTTTGGATTACTTTGGCTAAAGTAATGTTGGAGGAAGCAGCCCCACCAAATCATACAGGTGCATGGAGGGACGGTTCGAGCGGAGAGCGATGGCCGGACGGGGTCGATATTCTATTTTCAGGTGTATTGCGAGCGTGAGGGCTTCATATCTACCTATAGTCATAACTGGTAGCCATTGGTGCGTTGCAAGCGCAATCTTAAAGTTTTCTTTACATTTCACAAATGGGCTAATCTACCATGCTAAGATAGAATCACTATGGTATTTAGTATCACTTTTTCGTAAGGTGTTACGAATGCAACAGCATCCACTTTTAAGGATCCCTATTTTGAAGCAGCGGTGTAGAATGGTGTCGAAAGTAGTCGCAACTTGTGCAGTCTTGCTTTAGTTGTGAACGCAATCGTAATGGAGGAGAAGCAGTTGAGACAGATCAGAAGCATCTTATTATCCATTTTAGTTGTTTGCCTGGCTTTCACGGCCGGAGTACCTGTCAGTGAAGCGGCCGGCAGGGGAAAGATAGGCTTCGTCAGCGACATAACGGGAAGCCCCGGAGATACGATCACGGTGAAACTTTATGTGGATCTGACCGCCGTGAACAACGCATATGTGGAGTACCAACCACTTCCTGAACTTGAGGGATGGGGCACCACTTTTTTTGACCCTAGCTTTGGAAAAGAATGGGTTCGAGTCGGCAATCAGGACCGCTTTGTCATCGATTTGAACTTAAAAATAGCGGAAGATGCCGTGCCGGGCGTATACCACATTTCCATAAACAGGGAATTGACGTTTTACGAAGTGGATTATAAAACTTCGACGAACTATGATACGGATAATAAAACGATCACGGTTCTCGGATATACGGTAGCGCCCATTGACAACCAGACGTTAAGTCCGCTGATCGAAGGGTATGATGCCGGGTCTCAGGAAATGCGAACGATTGAGACGCAACGTACGGGCAGCGGGAATCTCGCTAATTTGCAAGCACAGCTTAGCGGTGCGAATGCAAACGATTTCGTTTTGACACAGCCGCAGCCGAATATGTTGAATACCGTAGGGGCAGCCTCTTCCTTCACCGTCAAAGCGATTGATGGCCTTACGCCGGGCACGTATACGGCGACGGTTAACGTATCGGCCAACAAGATGGCGGCGGGAGCAACATTTTCTGTGACGCAGGTCGTGTACCAGCGGCTATCGATTACCAGCCATCCGCAGAACATAATCGCCAAAGAAGGCGACGGCGCAAGCTTCGGCGTGACGGCGACAGGCGGGAGCCTTACCTATCAATGGCAGGAGGATACAGGGGAAGGCTTCACGAACATGGCGGGTCAGGACGGAGTGGCGTTGAATCTGTCGGCGGTAACCGAGGATATGTCGGGACGCCAGTATCGCGTTGTGGTCGCTGCCGGCGCCGGGCAAACTGAGACGTCGAACGCTGCGCAGCTCACTGTGAAGAACGTGCCGGGCACGCTCGAGCTTCTTGGAGCTTCGGAATCCGACGCCAAAGTTACGTTGACTTGGACGCCGTCAAGCGGCGCGACCGTTTACAAAGTATACAAAAGCGAGACGGCAGGCAACTATGCCGGTGCGGAAGAACGCACAGTATCGGCTAGTGTATATGAGTACGAGTGGTCGGGATTGACGAACGGCACGACGTACTACTTCAAGGTGAAAGCCGAGAACGAGGTCGGAGACAGCGCGTCGAACGAGAAGAGAGCAACACCGCAGGTTGCAGCGCCTGGAGTACCGGTACTGGAGCCTGCTACACCGGGAGATGCCCGAATAAGCCTAACGTGGGATCCGGTGATCGGTTCCACGGGGTACAAAATATTCAAAAGCACGACCTCTGGCGCTTATGGATCAGAGGAAGTTTCGGTAAGCGATTCGGTATACGGCTACGATGTAACAGGATTAACGAACGGCACAATGTACAATTTTGTGATCAAAGCGACGAACCCGGGAGGAGACAGTGCTGCGTCCAATGAAGTGAGCGCAACGCCGCGAACGGTTCCATCGACTCCAACGGGCGTAACTGCGGTAGCTGGCGATAGACAAGCAACGGTAAGTTTCACTACCCCGGCGAATGGCGGAAGCGACATTACTTACTACGAGGTTACGGCTATGCCGGGAACGATAACCGTAACAGGGGCGGGGAGCCCGATCACAGTAACAGGGCTATCCAACGGAGTTACGTATACGTTTACGGTGCAAGCTGTCAATAGCGCGGGCAGCAGCGTGGCCTCCGACGCCTCTAATTCCGTAACGCCGAGAAAGCCGTCCAGCAGCAGTAATACATCGACGCCATCTTCAACGCCTGCGACACCTACTACGACACCTGATCCGGTATCGACGCCTGGTTCTCCAGAGCCTACGGTTGATGTATTTAACAGTAGCATTGTGAATGAAACCAATTTAGTAAAGACGATTGAAGCCAAAGTAGTGGAAGCGAAGAATGCAAACGATACAATTGATTTTGCTGACACGCAAGGGCACTGGGCTGAAAAGACGATCGATATTTTCATCAAATTGCAACTGATTAAGGGCTACAAAGATGGTACGTTTAGGCCGAACAGTCCGATCACACGCGCTGAGTTTGCAGTGATTCTGAATCGCGCGTTCAATATCCAAGGTGGCAGCAATACGAGTGTTGTATTGAAGGACATTGGTGATAACTGGGCGAAAGAAGCGATTGAGAACCTTGTAGCGGCAGGGGTAATCAAAGGCTACACGGACGGTACGTTCAAGCCGGATAACACGATTACACGTGAAGAAATGGTTGTCATGCTGTCCCGCATTGTAAACCTTAACGACTTGGCGAAGGACACAACAAAAGGCAATTTCAAAGATCTGAATGGTGCTTATGCAGCTAGCGAGATCATAGCAGAAGCGCAGGCAGGTATTGTTAGCGGTAAAGGTAATGGAAAATTCGATCCCAAGAGCAATGCCACACGTGCAGAAGCATTGCAGATCATCTTGAATGTGCTGGAGCTTAACCCACAGTTGAAGACGTTGTTGGATTCGCTTAGCTAGTATTTGTGGGAACATTCCGGCATGGGCGAAGGGCAGTATTGCGATCGTACAACAAGCAGATATCAAGAGGCTGTCTCCAAAGTGAAATCTTCGGAGAAGCCTCTTTTTTCTGTTCTAACCGTTAACCGGACAATTATTCAGCAGCTCTAAGCTCCCGAGCGTATTGCGGTCAGCCAAGGATCTGAAGTTGACTTGGTTGTGAGTGATGATCATACGCTCATCATAATACCAAAGAAAAAAAAGCTACATTAGAAGACTTGTTGGCCCAATGTAAATCGGATAATCGCCATGACGAAGTTGATTTCGGAGTAGAAGGGAAGGAATTGCTTTAGATGAGTGCAGACCGAGGAGATCTAGTATGTATAAACTTTAATCCCCAAGCAGGTCACGAACAGTCCGGGAGAAGGTCTGCAATCGTGCTTTCACCACAAGCATTCAATGAGACGACGGGTTTTGTTTCCGTTTGATCAATCACCCATACCATTCGAGGCTGGGGGTATGAAGTATTGCTCCCCGATGGTTTGGTGTTTAATGGGGTGATTTTGACGGATCAGATTAAAAATCTTGATTGGCGAGCTAGTCGCATTGACATTGTTGGTAAAGCCCCGAATGAAGTCGTTAATGAGTGCTTAGATAAAATACACACTTTTTTATCGATTCAACGTTCTTATAGCCAATTATCTTTGTAATCTGTTTCTTTGGCATGCTTAATCTCGAGCGCGAACTTAAAGTTTTCTTTGAGTTTCGTCAATGGGCTAATCTACCATGTTAAGATACAAGGAGGAAAATCGCTATAATTTAACATACTTCAGGGGGAAAACGAGGCTATGGTGCCCCCATCGGTGGAAGGAAGGTGACGATGTGGTGGCCACTCCCAAAATAATGATCGTCGATGATGATCCCCATATATGCGAGATTGTTCAGGCGTATTGCGAGCGTGAGGGTTTCATATCCTCCTACAGTCACAACGGGACAGAAGCCATGAAGCTGCTCGAGACTTTCGAGCCGGATTTGATTGTACTGGATGTCATGCTAGCTAATGAAAATGGCATTGATTGGTGCATGAACGCACGTAGCTACACGAATGCGCCGATCGTGTTTCTGAGCAGCCGCGAGGAGGACGAGGTGAAAATCAGCGCATTATCCTATGGCGGCGACGATTACGTGACCAAGCCGTTCAGTCCGGGAGTACTCATGGCCAAGATCAAGGCTCATCTTCGCAGAGTATCGACGGGCAGAAGGGAACAACTGCTGGAGTTACCGGGTTTGACGCTGGATTTCTACGCGCAGTCCGTCAACATGGGTAGTGAAACCGTCTTTTTATCGAATAAAGAGTTCAGTCTACTGTCCTATATGGCGCAAAACGTGAATCGTGCCGTCAGTGTCGATGCGTTGTTTCAGCTCATCTGGGGAACGGAGAGTCTGGAGGATACGAGAACGGTCGCTGTACACATCAGTAATTTACGCAAAAAAATCGAAGCTGACCCTGCCAATCCTGAGAGAATCATTACGATTCGGGGGTCCGGGTATATGCTGGTTGCCAGAAGTGCGTTGCAAGCGCGAACATAGCGCTAAGGTTGGTAGCCTACCATAAGCAGGGTGAAATATTCGTAAAATATTTGGGGTTTATTTTGCCTGGCTCGGGTTTGGGGTAGTTCTTATTTGGTGAAAAAATGGGTTAATGGCGTTGAGTATACTTGACGCTGTTGACCCTTTTTTTGTTCTTTCCGCTAGCTTCGTCAAATGAACGCTTTCCAAGAGATTGTGTTGTAAGCGCGAACTTAAAGTTTTCTTTGTAATTCTCAAATGGTCCCATCTACCATGATAGAATGCTATTGCGTCTTTAACTGATTGAGAGAGCAGTATGGTAGTGAAAGAGATTCATTACAGCTACGAGAAGGGATGAATAAGTGTGAAGAAGGTAACAAAACGGGAGTGGAAGTTAAAATCACGGATTCTGGCGTGGATGCTGATCGTCAGCATGATCGTGACCGCACTGCCGGTACAGCAGGCGAAAGCGGCGGTCGAATTGCCGGCGCAACAGGCGGCAGCGTCCGAACCAAGCACGTTCCAAGATGTTCGTCCAACAGACTGGTTCTATGATGCGGCCGTCTATGTCCGGAAGAATGGTATATTCAGCGGAACGGGCGCTGGCCTCTTCTCGCCCGAGGGAACGATGACGCGTGCCATGTATGTAACGGCACTTGGACGAATGGCAGGCGTGGATGTAAGCGAGTATTTAACCTCGACCTTTGCCGATGTGCAGACGGGGATTTGGTATGCACCGTATGTAGCGTGGGCGGTTAAGAAAGGGATTACCTCCGGCACGGGCGGCCGGAACTTTTCTCCGGATGAAACCGTATCCAGAGAGCAGATGGCGACGATGACTTTGCGGTATCTTGAAAGCTATCAGATTCCCTATCAAACAAGCAATCGCGTAACCACGGAGCCGGGCGATCTCGCCGATGTTTCTCCTTGGGCGGTGGATTCAGTAGTTAAGCTGTGGCAAGCAGGTTTGTTCAACGGGGATAGAAATGGCAATTTCAACCCGCATGCTCAAGCGTCTCGTGCGGAAGCGGCTGTTCTCTTCATGCGCAACAACGCGGTTGTGGAGGCATGGAAAAATCAGAATCAAGCGACGCCGACACCAACGCCGACATCCGATACGGATAATGGCATGACGAACGGCACGGGTCTACCGTCATCCGCATCCGGCGGCGGTAGCGGCAACAACGGCAACAACGGCAATAACGGCAATAACGGCGGAGAAACGCCCGGAGGAAATGAAGGCGGCAACAATGGCAGCTTAGAATATGCGCTTACGTTCGAGAGCAACGGCGGCACAGCGGTAACAGGTCAGACGGTGAAGCGCGGCTCACATGCTGTGCTGCCGAAAGCGCCGACAAGGGATGGTTATACATTCGGCGGCTGGTATAGCGATAGCGAGTTGACAAGCCCTTACGACTTTGCGGCAGCGGTGATGGCTATCATTACGTTATATGCAAAGTGGAATGCCAACTACACGGTAAGCTTTGACAGTAACGGCGGCACGGCGGTAGCTGCATGGACGGTACAAGAAGGGGTAGCATTGAGTAAGTTGCCTGCCCCGACAAAGGAAGGGTATTTTTTCCAAGGGTGGTTTAAAGACAGCGATCTGTCGCTCATCTTCGCCGAAGGTAGCAGTGTTAGCGCTGATACGCAGTTGTATGCGAAATATCTGGATAATGTGAGTAATGCTGTACAGAGCATTCCGAGCTATTCAGTACTGGATGTCGCGCCGGGCTTCACCATCGCTGTCAACGATGCGAGCAGCAATAGGACGGCGACTGAGGTGCAGGCGGGTATCCTGTTCGAGGCGATCGCGAATCCCGACTTCGCGGGAGTTACCGTTACCCGCGGGAACGGTCTCTTCACGGTAGCGTCCGCAGCCGAAGACGGCAAGTTCGTCGAAGGCAATACCTATCAACTAACTTTGACGGATGACAATCTGTCTTTCCAAGGTCAAGACGCGACGACGCGCTTCTACGTGTTTAGCGTTGCTAAAGAAGAAGTTATGGTCGTTCCGCTGAATCCGAATATGATCTATCTGCCTTTCGCAGATGTCACGAATATGATGCTCGATGGCGCGGAAGTAGGTTCGCCGGCAATTTCGGTCCTTACGACGACGGTGGGTAACAGTGAAAACGGTCTTGCTGCGGCGAATGGCGGCAGTGGAACGTTCGCATACACCGGCAGCGCTGCGATTCAAGTGGGCGATATCGTCGCCATCTATGAAGGAGTGCAGCCTGATCTGCGCACGGTAGACACAACCGGCGCCGCCGACGGCGCTGTCGCTTATGTACAGATCACAGCGATTAACGGCAACACCTACACCTATGATCACGCGGATGCTAAGCAAGTGTTGTTCAGGCCGGACGTTCTGCCCGTGAGCGTAGCGGCGGATACGGATGGAGATCCGGACAATGATTCGATCACGGTGGCGCATACCGTGATGAACTACAGCGACAGTCAGTATGCGAAGCTCGGCTTGAGCGAGCTTACTACCGTCGATGTAGGTGATTTTATCGCTTTCTATGAGGGGGAAACAGTCGAAGAAGCCTCCGGAGTAATAGGTTATGGACGTATTACGTCGATTACGCCTGTGGCGGAGATGGATGTGATTGCATATACCGATGCCACGGAAGAAGACATCGCGCATATCTTCGACGTCTATCAGCAGCAAGCGATTGACGGCGACCTGTTATTGTCGGATGAGGAGATTGCGCAGCTTGAAGATCAAATTAAGCAGCAAGCGATCGCCAGCGGATTCGTCGATCAAGCCGCGAACTATCTGTCTGCTCTGGCTATGGAGACGAATGCCTTCAAGACGCAGATGGAAGTGAATATGCTATCGGCCTCCAAAGGTGCGGGCAAAGTCAGTGTGGAGAATCTGACCGTCGTCCCTTCGCTAGGCACGACAGTGAAGCATATTACCGGACAAACCTCCGGAGTTAGCGCTAAGCTTCAAATAGGAGCCGACATTGTCATTCGTATCCATGAAGAGAGCGACCTCGTCATCCATATGACCGGTACGTTCCTTCAGGAGATCAGCTTGAATCTCGGCGTCAATGGAGAGACGGCGTGGGGAGAGGCGTGCCTTTGGGGGCTCTGCGTGCCTTATCCGAGCGATTATCGGATCACCGCTAATCTGGATGCCTACACCTATACCGGGATCAACATTACAGCGGAGATTGCTACCGTCGAACATGATAAGCTGCAGGCTGCGCTGGCGGACTGGGATAAAGCGAATAATAACGGCAATCTCGGTAAAGTATTGAATATCGCGACAGAGATTCAAGCGTTAATCGACGGTGTGCAGGATACCGGCGTAGATGCGGAATCACTGAAGGAACAATACAAAGAGATGATGGAGAACGAGACGGATTGGGTTCCGTTAATCAAGAAGAAACTCTTCGAGAAGAGCATACGCGTAGTTTACGGTGTCATAGAAGTCAAATTCGAAGCAAACTTTGTGGTCAGCGCCAATGTGAACCTGACGATCGGGGCTGATTTCAACTACAAGACGGCGAAGCGCTTCTCGGTTACGATACATGTGCTCGAGTTCAGCGGCAGCAGCAGCACGGTAAGCTTGCCGGGCGACGGTGATTTTCAGTTTACTTTCTATGTGATGGGTACAATCGGCTTGCGGGCGGGTGTTCTGCTAGAGCTTAAAGCGGGGGTTGGCAGCGTTGAGCTGAATAGCATCGGGCTGTCTGCAGAACCGGGAGCTTATGTGAATTTATGGGGCTATTTCTATTATCAACTGAAAAATATAAACGGGAAGCAGTCTACTCGATCTTCCGGCGCGCTATATGTAGAACTGGGTATCTACCTGGAGATTGCAGTAGGCGCGCAATTGGGCGACGGGATGCTTTCGACGAGCGCAGAAGTGTACGGAAATACATGGCCGTTGTACACGATAGGGCAGCAACATAATGTCACTGACTTCGCCTATCCGCAGGATGATAAGCTCGGAGTCAACTTGGCAGGTAAGGCGACCTGGATTGCTATGCCGGAGCAGTGGCTGACGATGAGTACGTTTGATTTAAAGTCAGGAGAGTCGAGTAGCGAGGCGTATCCCCTTGCTAACTTCGATATTCAGGTAGACAATCCGAATTTCAGGTATAATCCGACGACTCAAATCATCGAAGTGGTGAACACGAGTCTTGCGGTAGATACAGGGAATCTGGTCATCACCTGGAAAAGCGCGCCGTTGTCATTCACGTCTGATCCGCTCAAGCGTACGATTCCGTTGACTTGGCTCGCCAGAGCGGGCGACTATACGTTGCAACTGGATCCGCGGAATGGCGGATTAACTCAGGTTTTCACTCACGCTTATAACGCGGCAATCAACGTGATAGAACCGACCTATCAAGGCTACACCTTTGACGGCTGGTATACGTTTGCTGCTGGCGGAGTGAAGGTCACACTGCCGAGCCGGATGGATGCGAGGGATTACTCTCTGTATGCGCATTGGATCGCCAAAACGGATACACCGTATACGGTTGAGCATTATTTGATCGACCCGAATACAAGATCAGCGTCTACGCCTGCGTATACGGAAAAATTGACAGGCACAACGGGTGCGAAGATTCAGATTACCTCTGACAGGTTCAAGAATTTGGGTTATGCGGACGGCAAAGTAAGCGGTGTGCCTATCAAGAACGACGGCTCGACGGTCGTAAGAATCGATTACTATCCGACGAATCGCACGATGACCTTCGATTGGGGGTATGAGGGCGGTCCTAGCAGTACGATAACGGAGCCGTTCGGCAAGAACATCGCCGCTCGTATACCACTGCCGACAAGAGCGGGCTATACGTTTGCTGGTTGGTTACAGGATGTCCCAAGCATGATGCCGACTGAGGACAAGACCTACACCGCAAGCTGGACAGCCAGAACGGACACGCCTTATCAAGTCGTACATTTGCAGCAAAATATATCGGATAACACCTATACTGTTGTCGATAGAGAATCGTATCGCGGCACAACCGACACCGTGGCGAGTCTGGCAGGTACAACGCCAAAAGTCTATGAAGGCTTTGCCTATGATCCGACTGCTGCGGGAATGGTGCAAACAGCTACGATAGCGGGTAACGGCTCAACGGTTCTAAAGCTGTACTACAAGCGCATTAGCTACGAGATGAAGCTCAATTACAATGGCGCTGATGTGGCTGATCAAACAGTGGATATACCATTCGGGGCAACAACGGAGCGATACCTTGGCGCTCCAGCTTGGCAGGGACGTACATTCGCAGGCTGGTCGCCTGCCCCTCCGACAACGATGCCTGCGGGCAATGTCGAGCTTACTGCAGAGTGGACACTGATTACTTATGCGGTGAGCTTCAACAGCAACGGCGCCGCGGAGGAAGTGACCGCACAGACAGTCGGTTACGGCTACCCGGCAAGCGAACCGCTTGAACCGACGAAGAACGGTTACGTGTTCGACGGCTGGTATAGCGATAGCGGCTTGGCGAATGGCTATGACTTTACGACACTGGTCACCGATCACATCACGTTGTACGCGAAATGGCTGCGTAGCTATACGGTAAGTTTCAACAGTAACGACGGCTCTGCGGTAGCCGGGCAGACGGTGAGCGAAGGCTACAAGGCGACAGCGCCTGAAGCACCCACGCTGGAAGGTTATGTGTTCAGCGGTTGGCATAGCGACAGCGGCTTGACGAATGCTTACGATTTCACGACAACGGTTGTGACCGCAAATATTACGTTGTATGCGAAATGGACGGTTAAGCAAAAAAACAGATACACCATAAGCTTTAACAGCAACGGTGGTACGGAAGTGGTTGAGATGACGGTGGAAGAAGGCGCCGTAGCGGCAGCGCCTGCCGCACCAACGCGCGAAGGGTATACGTTCGCTGGTTGGTACAGCGACAGCGGTTTGCTAAGCTCTTACGGTTTCACGGCAGCAGTGATGGAGTCGATCACGCTATATGCCAAGTGGACGCTTAACAGCTACACGGTAAGCTTTAACAGCAACGGCGGGTCAGCGGTTAATGCCCTGACAGTGGAATATCTCGGTATGGCTGTAGAGCCTGTCGCCCCAACACGGGCAGGTTATACGTTCGCTGGCTGGTACAGTGATATCAGCTTGGCGAATAAGTACAGCTTCACAACGTTGGTGACGGCGAACCTTACTTTGTATGCGAAGTGGAATGCCTTCTATACGGTGAGCTTCGACAAAAATCACCCCGCAGCGTCAGAGGTTGCTGACCAGACAGTAGAATTTGGCGGCAGAGCAACGGAACCTGAAGCCCCAACACGAACAGGTTATACGTTCGACGGTTGGTACAGCGATAGCAGCTTGGCGAATAAGTACAGCTTCGCAACGCTGGTGACGGCTAACCTCACGTTATATGCGAAATGGAATATTAACAGCTATACGGTGAGCTTTGACAGTGGCGGCGGCTCGACGGTCGCTCCCGCTACAATAGAATATGGCAGCAGTGCAGTTGAGCCTGCCGCCCCAACCCGGGCAGGTTATACGTTCGATGGTTGGTATTGGGATTGGTACGGCATCTATGACCCGATGATTCGCTTCGACTTCTCGCATCCGATCAAGATTGATCTGACGTTATATGCGAAATGGACGGTTAACGGCTATACGGTGAGCTTTAACAGCGACGGCGGCTCAGCGGTAACAAGCCAGACGGTGAATCATGGTGATGCGGCTGCGGCGCCTAATGTGCCGATCTGGAGTGGTTATGCGTTTGAAGGCTGGTACACGGATATTGATTTTGACGAGACGAGTGCTTACGACTTTACAGCAGCGGTGACGGCAGACATCACACTGTATGCAAAGTGGAGGGGATTAGCATGGCGACAAGTCGGCGAGACGAATCCGGCGAGTGAATCCTTGAAACTCGCAGTTGACAGTCAAGGTACTCTTTATTCTGCTGGTGTTGTGAACGGGAGTTATGATCTTACTGTAAGAAAATTAGAGGCAGGCGTGTGGAAGCAGATTGGCGGTGCAAATGACTTTCCCGAACTTAGGAACTTCAATAGTCTCATACTGGACAGCCAAGGTACTCCTTACATTGTTTATCAGAAGAACGTTGGGAATTCTATCAATGTCACCGTTGTGAAAAAGTATAACGGCGCCATCTGGGAGGAGCTAGGCAATACAGAAATTTACTCGAGTTGGGTATCGATTGCGTTCGACAGCGATGACGCTCCTTATATCGCTTATCTGGGCTGGAGGCAATTGCCGCCTGCAGGGGTAAAGAAATATGATGGCAGCAATTGGGTAAACTTAAGCGGGGGAGAGGAAGCTTTTAATAAGCCCGCTTACAAAGAGGCTCCACACCTCATGATTGACGGAAACGATATTCCATATGTACTCTATCAGTATTATGATAAGTATATTAATGGCAACGGATTAAGTGACGATGATATGCATACAGTTCTAGTGAAGTATGATAATAACGCTTGGCAGACTGCCAGCATCATCAACTTCGATAAGAGCAAATTACAGAAACCAGGTTATACATTTAGATTTGCAGTTGATCCCAATAACAAGATTTATATGATAGACTATGAGAATAAGAGCATATTTGGCCAAACTACAACGACGCTGACCGTTAGTCGATATAATGGCTCTGATGGGCAAACTGTCGGCAATCCCGAATTTGCTTTACTGAGTACCCAAACAGTTGCCGATCAGAAAGTAAGCCTCAACTTTGACAGCTATGGCACTCCTTATGTTTCTTATCTGGATGCTGCCGAAGGCGGCAAAGTGACCGTGAGGAAATACGATGGACAGGATTGGGTTGTTGTAGGCGATGCCGGCTTCTCCGCAGGCGGAGCTGACCAGATACATCACGTTATAGACAAAGACGGAAACATTTATGTGGTCTATGCAGATCAAACAAATGGGAACAGAACGACCGTGAGGAAGCATGATCCGAGCTGGTAGGAAGCTGCGATAGTAGAGACTAACAGACTGAGCACAGACTTATTGCAGATCAACAGATTCATAGACTAATAGCAGGATAGACCAGCCTACTCCCAGCGGAGTAGGCTAGTCTGCTTGAGGTGATGTCATTCGAATACCGGGAAGATCGAAGTGGTGAACAAGAACATTCAGGTGAGTGAGGGCAACCTGGTCATCACCTGGAAGGGGGCGCCGCTGTCTTTCACGTCCGATCCGCTCAAGCGTACGATTTCGTTGACTTGGCTCGCCAGAGTGGGAGACGATATCCTCCAACTGGACCCGCAGAACGGCGGAGCGACCCAGGTTGTCGCTGCCCCTTATAACGCGGCGATCAGCGTGACCCCCCCGGTATATCCGGGATAAACGTTTGACGGCTGGTAGTAGCTTTGGGGTTAACATAACGCTTGCATAGACAGTCAGGACACGCTTTACGTTGCTTATCCTGGTCAATCCAACTTAATCGTGAAGAAATATAACGGTGGTGATACTTGGGTACCCGTAGGCAGTATAAGAGATAGGGCGGACCGGTCATCCTCCTTTGCGTTCGACGACGATAATACTCCTTATATGGCTTATTTGGATAGAGGCAACGCTTATCACGTAAAAGTGGCGAAATATAACGGCAGCAATTAGGAGAGTGTAAGCAGTGAAAACGGCGACTCGTCCGACTCGAAAAATAATGCCAATTATCCAGTTATTACGGTGAAATACGAGGGTAGATCTTGGAATTCTGTCGGCAATTCCGGCTACCCGTTGAGTAGTATTTGGGACGTATCATTAGCGCTTGATCCATGTAACGTGCCTTATGTGGCCTACAAGAGTTATTTTAATGTGACCGTGAAGAGATTTACGGGCTCCGCTTGGGAATCGGTAGGCAATGCCGAATTCTCGGTAGGTACGAGTTCTTCCGCAAGCATAAGCATTGCCTTCGACAGCGATGGCACTCCTTATGTTGCTTATCGAGATGATGCACGCCGCAACAGGGTGACCGTGATGAAATACGAGAGCAACACTTGGAGCCCCGTAGGCAATTCTGGTTTCTCCGCAGATGATGCTAGTTGGGTGCGGCTTGCTAGAGACAGCAAGGACAACATGAATGTGAGCTATACATCCTATACAGGCAATTCGTATAAAAGTAAACTGACCGTGATGAAGTACGATCCATACTTACATCAACCTTGACAGATCAGACTGGCAGAACAACCTACTCCCATCGGTGCAGACTGTTTTGCTGTGAGCCTGGCATGGGCCATAACTTGATGTATGAGATCGAGCGCAAGTTTGCGGAACTCTCGCCGAAAGAACGCTTGGCGGACGGCAGAAACAAAGCGTTCCTGTGCAGGAGAATTACGCAGCCTGGCTGAACCAGCAACGATCACGCATGCTGACAAAGAGCTTGGTCGGCAAGGCTGCGTCGATGAGAGGCTAGTGCGGCTTCTCCAGCGGAAGTTGATAGAGGTGTGTTGTGAGCGCGCACATAAAGTTTTCTTTGTAATTCACAAGTGGTCTCCTCTACCATGATAAAATAGGAGGAGAAAAATCGACACTGGCGAAGGCACTGAAGGAAGGTGACGGTGTGATGGACGCGCACAAAATTATGATCGTCGATGATGATCCCCATATCTGCGAGATTGTTCAGGTGTATTGCGAGAGGGAGGGTTTCCAAACCGCCTACAGTCATAGCGGGACGGAAGCGATGAAGTTGCTTGCGTCTTTCGAGCCGGATTTGATTGTACTTGATGTCCTGCTGGCTAATGAAAACGGCATTGATTGGTGCAGGAACGCACGTAACTATACGAATGCGCCGATCGTGTTTCTGAGCAGCCGCGAGGAAGACGAGGTAAAAATCAGCGCATTATCCTATGGCGGCGACGATTATGTAACTAAGCCGTTCAGTCCGGGAGTACTCATGGCCAAGATCAAGGCTCATCTTCGCAGAGTGTCGACGGGCAGAAGGGAACAACTGTTGGAGTTACCGGGTTTGACGCTGGATTACTACGCACAGTCTGTCAACAGGGGGAGTGAAACCGTCTTTTTATCGAAAAAAGAGTTCAGTCTACTGTCCTATATGGCGCAAAACGTGAATCGTGCCGTCAGTGTCGATGCGTTGTTTCAGCTCATCTGGGGAACGGAGAGTGTGGAGGATACGAGAACGGTCGCTGTACATATCAGTAATTTACGCAAAAAAATCGAAGCTGACCCTGCCAATCCTGAGAGAATCATTACGATTCGGGGGTCCGGGTATATGCTGGTTGCCAGAGGTGCGTTGCAAGCGCGAACTTAGCGTTAAGGTTGGTAGCCTACCATAAACAGGGCGAAATATTCTAAAAAAATGGGTCGCAGCGTTGGGGTATGACTTGACGCGGTTGACCCTTTTTTTGTTCTTTTCGCTAGTTCGTCAAATGAACACTTTCCAAGAGATTGTGTTGTAAGCGCGAACTTAAAGTTTTCTTTGTAATTCACAAATGGTCCCATTTTCCATGATAGAATGCTATTGCGTCTTTAACGGATTGAGAGAGCAGTAGAGCAGTAAAGAGATTCATAACAGCTACGAGAAGGGATGAATGAGTGTGAAGAAGGCAACAAAACGAGTTTGGAAGTTGAAATCACGGATTTTAACGTGGATGCTGATTATCAGCATGGTGGTGACGTCACTACCGGTGCAGCAGGCGACAGCGGCCGAACTGCCGGTACAACAGACGATAACGCCCGAGCTTCTGGCAGCAGCCGAACCAAGCGGATTCCAGGACGTTAGACCAACGGACTGGTTCTATGATGCAGCCGCCTATGTCCAGAAGAATGGTATATTCAGCGGAACGGGTGGCGGTCTCTTCTCGCCCAAGGGAACGATGACGCGCGCCATGTATGTGACGGCGCTTGGACGAATGGCGGGCGTGGATGTAAGCGAATATTCCGCCTCGACCTTTACCGATGTGCAGGCGGGGATTTGGTATGCGCCATATGTAGCGTGGGCGGTCAAGAAAGGGATTGCCGACGGAACGGGCGGTCGGAACTTTTCTCCGGATGCAACCGTATCCAGAGAGCAGATGGCGACGCTGATTTTGCGGTATTTTGAAAGCTATCAGATTCCCTATCAAACTAGCAATCGCTTAACTACGAAGCCGAGCGATCTCGCGAACGTTTCTTCCTGGGCGGCTGACGCGGTCGTCAAGCTGTGGCAAGCAGGTTTGTTCGCCGGGGATAGCAATGGCAACTTCAACCCGCATGGACAAGCGTCTCGTGCGGAAGCGGCTGCTCTCTTTATGCGCATCAACGCGGTTGTGGAGGCGTGGGCTAATCAGAATCAAGAGACACCGACACCGACACCGACACCAACGCCGACACCAACGCCGATACCGACACCTGGACCCGGCGGGGTCGGGGGCGGCGGTGGCTCAGGCAGCGGCGGAAGCGGCGGCAACAACGGCGGCAATATCAATGACTCTCAGCATTTAATTACGTTCGAGAGCAACGGAGGTACTGCGGTTACTAGCCAGACGGTGAACGAAGGCGCTAAGGTTGCGGCACCTAGCGCACCGACGAAGAACGGTTATGTGTTCAGCGGCTGGTACAGCGATAGCGACTTGACGATCGCATACGACTTCACAACAGCTGTGGTGAAGGGTAATATCACTTTGTATGCAAAATGGTCGATTGACAAAAAAAATAGCTATACGGTAAAGTTCATCAGCAACGGTGGTACGGGAGTGGTTGACCAGACGGTGGAAGAAGGCGCCGTGGCTGCGGCACCCGACGCCCCAACGCGGGCAGGTTATACGTTCGGCGGCTGGTACAGCGATAGCAACTTGATAAGCTACTACGGTTTTACGGCAGCGGTTACGGGCAACATTACGTTGTATGCCAAGTGGCTTGCCGACTACACGGTGAGCTTTGACAGTAAAGGAGGCTCGGCGGTAGCTGCCCAAACGGTACGAGGAGGGGAAGCGCTGAGTAAACTGCCTGCCCCGGCGAAGGAAGGGTATATTTTCCAAGGGTGGTTTAGGGACAGCGATTTATCGCTCATCTTCGCGGAAGGCAGTTCCGTTACCGCGGATACGAAGTTGTATGCGAAGTATATAGATAGCGTGAGTAATTCCGTACAGAGCAATCCCAGCTACTCTGTGATGGATGTCGCTCCGGGCTTCACCATCGCTGTCCTCGATGAGACCGGTAGTCTGACCGAGTCTGAGGTAAAAGCGGGGATGGCGTTCGAGGAAACCTCTAACCCTGATTTCGCGGGGATTACCGTCACCGGCGGGAACGGTCTCTTCACGGTAGCGTCCGCAGCCGATGACGGTCTGTTCACAGAAGGCAACACCTATCAACTGACGTTGACGGACGACAATCTGTCTTTCCAAGATCAAGATGCAACGACGAGCATCTATGTTTTTAGCGTTGCCAAGGAAGAAGTCATGAACATTGCGCTCAATCCGAATATGAAATATCTGCCCTTCGCGGATGTCACGGATATGATGATGAATGGCGCGGATGTAGGTTCGCCTGCGATTCCGGTAATCACGACGACGGTGGGCGGCAGCGAGACCGGTCTCGCCGCGGCGAATGCGAGCAGCGGAACGTTCACGTATACCGGAATCCTCGAGCTTCAAGTTGGCGATACCGTCGCCATCTATGAAGGGGTTCGCCCCGATCGTCGCACGTTAGAAACAACCGGTGAAGAAGATGGCGATGTCGCCTATGTCCAAATCACAGCGGTGAGCGGTACAACCTACACCTATGGTCACGCGGATGCCAAGCAAGTGTTGTTCAGGCCGGATGTTCTGCCTGTGAGCGTAGAGGCGGATACGGACAAAGACCCGGACAACGACTCCATCACGGTAGCGCACACCGCGATGAACTACAGCGACAGTCTGTATGCGCCGCTAGGTTTGGATGAACTCACCACCGTCGATGTGGGCGATTTTATCGCTTTCTATGAGGGTGAATTTGGCGGAAAGGAAGCCAGAGTAATCGGTTATGGACGCATTACGTCGATCACGCCCGACGCAGAGATGGATATCATTACTTATACCGATGCTACAGAGGAAGATATCGTGCATGTCTTCGACGTCTATCAGAAGCAGAAGATTGACGGCAGTCAGTTGTTGTCGGATGAGGAGATTGCGTACCTCGAGGATCAAATTAAGCAGCAAGCGATAGCCAGCGGATTCGTCGATAAAGCGGCGAATTATCTATCTACCCTGGCCATGGAGACGGAAGCATTCAAGTCACAGATGGAAGTGAGAATGCTATCGGCCTCCAAAGGGAGCAAAGTCAGTGTGGAGAATCTGACCGTCGTGCCTTCACTTGGTACGAAGGTGAAGAATATTGCCGGACAAACCTCCGGAGTCAGCGCTTCGCTTCAAATAGGAGCCGATATTGTCATACGGATCCATGAAGAAAGCGACCTTGTCATTCATATGACCGGTACATTCCTTCAAGAGATCAGCTTGAATCTCAGCGTCAATGGGGAGACGCATTGGGATGAGGTATGCGTCTGGGTTCTCTGCATACCCTACCCGAGTGACTATCGTGTCACCGCTGATCTGGATACCTATACGTATACCGGGATCAACATTACGGCGAAGATGGCCACCGTCGAACACGATAAGCTGCAGGATGCGCTGGATGACTGGGATAAAGCAGCTACTGGCGGCAAGCTAGGCAATATTCGTGACATCGCGACAGAGATGAAAGCGTTAATCGACGGTGTGCAAGATACGTCAGTAGACTCGGCGGTATTGAAGGCACAGTATCAAGAGATGATGGAGAACGATACGGAGTGGGTTCCGTTAATCAAGATAAAGCTCTTCGAGAAGAAGGTGCGCTTGCTTAAAGGTCTCATTGAAATCCAATTTACAGCGGAGTTCGTTGTCAGCGCCAAAGTAAACTTGACGATCGGGACCGATTTCAACTATACGACGGCTAAGCGCTACTCGGCTACCGTGCGCGTGCTTAGTTTCACAGGCACGAGCAGCACCGTAAGCTTGCCGGGTGACGGTAATTACCAGTTTACCTTCTATGTCATGGGGGCGCTCGGATTGCGGGCGGGCATTCTTCTGGAGCTTAAAGCGGGGATTGGAAGCGTTAAGCTGAATAGCATCGGGCTGTCCATCGAAGCCGGTGCGTATGTGAATCTGTGGGGATACTTCTATTATCAGTTGAAGCAAGTGAACGGGGTTCAGACCACCCGGTCAAAGGGCGCTCTGTATGTAGAGATTGGCATTTATTTGGAGAGCGCAGCAGGCGCCCAATTAGGTGACGGATTGCTCTCGGCCAAGGTGCCGATCTACGAGAACACATGGCCGCTGTACACGATTGGAGAGCAGAAGCCTGTTGTCGACTTTGCCTATTCGCAGGATGAAGCGCCCGAGCTGATCTTGGCGGGCTCTGCGTCATTCATGGAAGTGCCGCGGATGTTGTTCTCGATGAGTACGTTTGATTTGAAGACAGGCAACACGGATACCCTGGAGTATGGCTTGAGAAATGATCTATTCGACATCCAATTGGGCGGCGATTGGAATTTCATGAGCAGGACGACTAAGGAGAAAATGACAATCGAAGTGATCAACACGAGCCATCAGACGAGCCGTGGCTACCTGGTCATCACATGGAAGGGGCAAGCGCCGCTGTCGTTCTCGTCCCAACCGCTCAAGCGCACGATTCCGGTGATTTGGATGGCCAATGCGGGCAACAAAACTCTCCAACTGGACCCTCAGAATGGCGGAGTGACCCAGGTTATCGTTGCACCTTATAATGCGGCGATCAGACCGACTACCCCGGTATATCCGGGATACACGTTTGACGGCTGGTATACGGCTGCTTCCGGCGGCACGAAGACGACGATTCCGAGTGTCATGCCAGGGGAGGATCAGAAGCTGTACGCGCACTGGATCCCGAACACGAATACGCCGTATACCGTTCAACATTATTTGATAGACCCGAATACCCAAACAGCGACTTCCCCTGTGTATACGGAAAAGAGAACCGGAACAACGGGTACGGAAATTCAGATCACTTCGGACAGGTATAAGGGTATAGGCTATAAGGACGGTACGGTAAGCGGCGTGTTGATCAAGGGTGACGGCTCGACAGTTGTCAGGCTTGATTACTATCCGGCGAATCGCACGATGACCCTCGCAGGGGGTTATGCGGGTGCGCCCGGAAGTTCGCTAACGGAAGCAATCGGCAAGAACATCGCCGCTCGTATACCGGTGCCGACAAGACCGGGATATACGTTCGCCGGCTGGTTGCCGGATGCTCCAAGTACGATGCCGTCTTCGGACACCACCTATACTGCGAAGTGGACAACGAGAGAGGACACGCCTTACCAGGTCGTATACTTGCTGCAAAATATCGGAAGCGACACCTATACGGTTGCGGATACGGAATCGTATCGCGGGACAACCGATACCGTGGCGAGCCTGACGAATCCGACCAAGTCCTATGAGGGCTTTACGTTCGACGACAGCGTTCCGGGAACGGTGCTGGCGGCTCCGATCGCGGGCAGAGGCACAACGGTGCTGAAGGTGTACTACAAGCGCGATAACTACGCCATGACGATCAATTACAATGGCTCCGGCGTAGCGACTAAGATCGTTGACGTACCGTTCGGGGCAACGACGAAATTATACCTTGGCGCTCCGACCCGGCAGGGGCAGGCATTCACGGGATGGTTGCCCGCTTCTCTGACCACGATGCCCGCAAGGGCTGTCGAGTTCATCGCTCAGTGGTCGCTGAACAACCACACGGTGAGATTCAACAGCAACGGCGGGTCGGCGGTGGCTGACCAGACGGTAGGTTATGGCTTCCAGGCAAGCGAACCGACTGAACCGACGAAGGACGATCTGGTGTTCGGCGGCTGGTACAGCGATAGCGCTCTGACCAGCGCTTACGACTTCACGACAGCGGTAGTGACGGCGGATGCGACATTATACGCGAAGTGGCTGCGCAGCTACACGGTGAGCTTCGACAGTAACGAAGGGTCGGAGGTGGCTGACCAGAAGGTAAACGAAGGAGACAAGGCTACGGCGCCTAGCGCGCCGACGAAGGAAGGCTATGTGTTCGGAGGCTGGCACAGCGACAGCGGCTTGACGAGCCTCTATGACTTCGAAGCGAGGAAGGTGACGGCTAACCTTACCTTGTATGCGAAGTGGGCGATTGCTCCCAAAAACAACTACACGGTGAGCTTCAACAGTAACGGCGGCACGGCAGTGGCTGCTCTGACGGTAGAGGAAGGAGCCGTGGCTACGGCGCCCGGCGCACCGACGCTGACCGGTCATATGTTCGAAGGCTGGTACAGGGAAAGCAGCTTGACGAACCGTTTCAACTTCTCGACGACACCGATCACAGCTAACCTCACGCTGTTCGCGAAGTGGACGAAGAACAGCTACACGGTGAGCTTCAACAGCAACGGAGGGTCGGCGGTGGCTAACCAGACGGTGGAATATAACGGCAAGGCTACGGCGCCTGCCGCACCGACGAGGAACGGTTACAAGTTCGTCGGTTGGTACAGCGACGCCGGTCTGAATACAGCCTACGATTTTGCGACAGTGGTGACGGCTAACCTCCCGCTATATGCGAAGTGGACGGAAGTCTACACGGTCAGCTTCAACAGTGACGGCGGTTCGAATGTAGCCGGCCAGACGGTGGAATATGGCGGCACGGCTGCGACGCCTGGCGTGCCGACGAAGACCGATTATACATTCCTCGGTTGGTACAGCGACAGCGACTTGACGATCGGCTACATCTTCACAACGCCGGTGACGGGTAACCTCACATTATACGCGAAGTGGAAATCTAACAAATTCACCGTGAGCTTCGACAGCGACGGCGGGTCAGCCGTAGAGAGTCGGTCGGTGAATCCTGGCGAGAAACTATGGTCAGCACCTTCTAAAGCACCGAGGTGGATGGGTTACAGGTTCGAGGGTTGGTACAGCGATCCCGAACGGACGCTCGTCTACGACTTCACGACGCCGGTGATGTCAGACATCACCCTGTACGCGAAGTGGTCGATGACATCGTGGCTAGATTTGGGTGAAGTGGAAGATAAGGATTTGGAGAGGGCGTCAAATATCGTATTCGACAGCCAGGGTACTCCTTATGTTGCTTATGTGAATAGAAATACCTATGATATCCATGAATTGCAGGTATTCGTGATGAAATACGAGGAAGACGAGTGGCGGGCCGTTGGCGATTTACCCGCCGCAGCATGGTTCACTCCCAACGATAATAATCATTCAAAAAAGCTTGAAATAACGCTTGCCATGGACAGCAGGGACACGCTTTACGTTGCTTATTATGGTAACTCCTCAAGGCTATCCGTGAAGAAATATATCGGAGACACTTGGGAAGACGTAGGGAGTATAACAAAAGCGGGGTTCGGCGCTTCTATTGCCTTCGACAAGGCTGGAACTCCTTATATGTCTTATATCGATGAGGTTTCGGCCGATTTGACCTTCTACCTCAATGTGGTGAAGTACAAAGATAGCAATTGGGAGCAGATAGATCGTTTTAAGGCCAATAGCTTTAGAACAGGCAGCTATAAAACAATCATCGCGTTAGACCCAAGCGACACCCCATATGTATTCTATACGTTTACACTATCCGATTATAGTGATACTAGTAGAACAGCTGTGGTGAAGTATGAGGGCGAGGGGTATGTTCGGAAGGATATAGATCCCGAAGGAACTCAATTACCGGTTCCTTTCCATGTCTCATTCGCGCTTGATCCAGATGGCGTACCTTATAAGTTTTATATCACTGGTAGTGGAGGTCGCGTGGAGAAATATACGGGCTCCGCTTGGGAGCCTGTAGGCACTACCTTACCTTCTGTCAAGGCGTATTATGGGGGGGGGGGTGTTCCCGTAAGTATCGCCATTGACAGCAACCGTATTCCTTATGTTGCTTTTCAAGATTCTACACAAGGCGATAGGATGACTGTGATGAAATACGAGAACGCAGCTTGGAACCCCGTAGAGAATGCCGGCTTCTCCGCCAAGGTCCCAAGGATCCTTAATATCGCCATAGACAGCAGCGACAGCATTTATGTGTACTACTCTTCCAATACAAGCAATAATTATAATCTGACCGTAATGAAATACGATCCGTACTTTCATCAACCTTGACAGATCAGACTGGCAGAACAGCCTACTCCCCTCGGAGTAGGCTGTTCTGCTGTGAGCCCGGCATGTGTACGGAGAAACGAGCGGAATCCCTTGCCCCGGGAGAACTTCAACAACAAATCGCCAAGCAAGAACAGCAGATTGCTGAACTGTAGAAGGGAACAACTGCTGGAGTTACTGGTTTGACGCTGGACTTCTACGCACAGACCGTCAACATGGGGAGTGAAACGATTTTATTATCGAACAAAGAGTTCAGTCTACTGTCCTATATGGCACAAAACGTGAATCGTGTCATCCGTGTCGATGCGTTGTTTCAGTTTACTTGGGGAACGGATAGCCTAGAGGACACGAGAACGGTCTCTGTACACATCAGTAATTTGCGTAAAAAGATCGAGGCTGAACCTGCCAATCCGGAGAGAATTGTTACGATTCGGGGGACGGGCTATATGCTAGTTGCCAGAAGTGCGTTGTAACGGGAACTTGAGCTTAACCCACAGTTGAAGAAGTTGTTTGATTCACTTAGCTAGTATCTGTGAAGGACGCCTGATTGGGGCGTCCTTCATTTCGTTGTAAACGAAAACCCCCAGTTCGACTGGAGATTCAAATAGCTTATAGCTATGAGAAGTAATCCCTTGCCTCTCTTACGCCGCTATTTTTAGGTATATTATTTTCTCGATTGAGAGCTGCCATCAACTCAATGTTGACTAAGAAAACCCTTTGCATTGTTACGATTATGACCTTTCTTAATCCTTATAGGGTTAAGAAGAGTCAACAACGTCTTGAATATCTTGTTTAGTAGACATAGGCGTTCCAAACGGATTGTTCTTCGCTTCCTGATAGGCCCAACTAAGTTCATCTAAGATAGCAGCTAAATTTGAAGCGTCCACACCGGTGATACCAGCGCGAGCGAATACTTCTACGGTAGGGGGAGATCCTCCACCGAGAGGAGTTAAATAGGCATAGATTGCATTTACCATCATTTCTTGAATAGTCTCGTCAACAATTGCTTGAATTTGAGCAACTGTTCTTGGATACGGCGTTGCACTGATTTCTAAATAGTATTGGACGGCGGATAGATTAGCTGCTGTGACATCATTAATTCCCATAGCGGCAAATGTCGTCTCATTAACATCCTTCCACTTGTCCGAGTCAGATGATGCAGATGCAGCATTGATTTTCATAGCGATTTTCCTCCATAGTTTGATAAAAAATAGCGATTTTCCTCCTTGCATTTTATCATGGAAGATTAGCCCATTAATGAACCTCAAAGAAAACTTTAAGTTCGCGCTCGAGATAAAGCATGCCAAAGAAACAGATTACAAAGATAATTGGCTGTAAGAACGTTGATTCGATATGATATCAACTAACTCCATACACGACACCATCACGATCTACATTATTAATAATTAATGGTAAAATGATGAAGAATCAATAAAAGTATTTATATAAGTATGAATGGGCCACGAAGGAGGATTGGACAACATCCCACCAATGGAAGGAATCGAATTACGGAAATTGATGAATGGAACCCCAATCGATATTTCTTCTTTTCTGCAAATCGCCCTAATGCTGACGGATGTGGTCTATACCTACCACAAAAGGGATACGATTATCGGCAATTTGAACCCGGCAGGCGTTCTAATTCAGTTAGAGAGAAAGCTTGTCGAGCTTACCGATACTCGAATAACCGATTACGCTTACCTTTCTCCAGAGCAAACAGGCAGGATCAATCGTACTCCCGAGAGGTGTAGCGACCTGTATGCTTTAGGGATGATTTTATACGAAATGCTTGCTGGGAGCCTACCATTTCGAGCACAGAGTATGGAACAATGGGTGCATGCCCATCTGGCAATGATACCAATTCCTCTGAGTGAACTACGTTCGGAAATTACGGGCCCTCTCGAAGGTATGATTATGAAGCTGTTGTCGAAGATGCCCGAGGGACGCTATCAGAGCGCTCACGGTTTAATAGTCGATTTACAGCGATGTGTCTCTTCTATAGAAAAGACAGGTAGAATTGTTCCTTTCGAGATTGCCCGTGCAGACGATGATAGCCGATTTCAGCTCCCGAATAGCCTCTTCGGACGCGAGGCGGAAGAGCTTCAGCTCTCCAAGGCTCTGGAACAAGCTCGTGCCGATACATGCACATTTGTCATTGTGTCTGGAGGGGCAGGTAGCGGTAAGACTGCGCTCGTTCATCAGCTTCAAGGTTCGGTTATACGGGCAGGTGGCCGCTTCATTTCGGGCAAATGTGAGCTGATGAATCGGGATATTCCGTTCTCGCCGATACTGGAAGCGCTTCGAAGATTGATTCAACAAGTGTGGAGCGAATCTCCAGAATCCGTCGCAAGACTTAAAGTACAGTTATTGGAGGCATTAGGCCGCAGAGCGGGTGTTATTGCACAGCTTTTACCGGAAGCGGAGAAGCTCCTTGGTAAACTTCCTTCGGTAGAGCTGTTGGGTCCTGCAGAAGCGGCCATTCGTTTTCGTCTGCTACTTCCTATTTTCATACAAATATTTGCGGGCAGCGGACATCCCCTGGTTATCTTTCTTGACGATCTGCAATGGGCGGATTCTGCTACGATGGATACCCTTCGTACAGTTGTATTGGATCCAACCTTACATGGTTTACTCCTTATAGGTACATTTCGTGAGGAGGCAGCTCCGCACCGGATAGCATCTGAAGATTCCCGAGCAACAGCCGCTTCATGGATAGAGAATTCATTCTTTCTGACGAAAATGCCAGCCTCTCTTAGCGTTCAGCATATTGCGCTGAATCCCCTAACTTATATAGACGTGAGACAATTCGTCTCTCATATCGTTAAAGAAAATTCCGCTCGTATCCGAATGTTAGCAGAGTCTTTATACCACCGAACAGGTGGTAATCCGCTCTATTTACACCGTCTTCTGGATAGCTTATACCGTGAGAAAAAGCTATATTATGACGATGAGCAGGCCAATTGGGTTTGGGATACAGTCGCTGTCACGCGTATGCCCGAAGATCCCGACATTTTGCATTTGATCGGTACTCGCATTCGCATGCTGCCATCCGATACCATTGAACTGCTAGCTGTAGCGGCGTCTATTGGGCATAGGTTTCGATTATCTATGGTCGCTGCGGCGAGCGGGCACTCTATGTTCCATGCGAATAGGCTGTTGTGCGTAGCCTCGGAAGAGGGATTAATCTCACAAGAGAATGATTTCAGCGAAACGGATACAGACGAGGTTTGCTATACTTTTCTGCACGATCGAGTGCAACAAGCCGCTTATCAGACAGTTCACGAAACGCAACGAGCAGATCTACATCTCAAGATCGGACGTTCCATGTGCAACCTTGCATCGGATAGCCTGGATGATTGGATATTTGATCGTGTATATCACTTGAATCTAGGTAGCGAACGAATGGCAAGCCAAGCGGAGAAGAGGGAGCTAGCTGCTTATAATCTCGAAGCCGCTTTGAAGTCGCAAGCTTCCACGGCTTTTGCCACCGCCAAGAATTTGTTGGAAAAAGGTTTACGTCTAGTCGAGAATGATGAGCAGGGGCAGAATTCGCTAGCGTATCGTTTAATGCTCGAGTTACCCGTGTGCGAATATATGTGCGGAAGAGTCGACCGCGCGGAAGAGTTGCTCGATCAGCTACTGCTCCGCACCGTGGGTGTGGTCGAGCGCTCCCGAATTTACCTGATTCAAATCTCTATGTATGCCTATCTCAAAAGAGATCGAACAGCCGTTGCTATTGGATTCAAGGCGCTTAAGGAAATCGGATTTCTTCTGCCGGCGAAACCTTCCAATGCCCTAATCAAGGAAGAAATGCACCTGGTACAGATCGAATTGACTAGCATGCTTAACGAACCGGAGCTTATTCCAAGTGATGATCCCCATTACATTGCAATGTCCAATCTAGTCATGGCGATATCGACATCGGTATTTTCGTTAAGTTCTGAACGATCCGTCGTGTTATTTTCCAGATTCATTCGATTCAGCTTGAATGATGGAAAAGGAAGTAGCGAGGCTTTTGCGTATATCCTTGCGTTATACGGTGTCATCATTCTTAGAGATAAGATCGTTGACGCCCCAATAGGACTTCATTACATGGATGCAGCTTTACGAATAGCGTCATCTTTCGAAAGTGCGGATTTGTTATGCAAGCTGAGCTACTTTAGGGGAATCGCTAGATTATTAGACCAACCGGAAGAAAGTATTACTCATTTCGAACAATCGATGCGTTATGGAATGGAATCCGCGAATTTGATCTTTGTTAGCATAGCGGCGCTTACGTGTGTAATCGCTCATACTGGAGATTTACATACTTTGTCTGCACGGATAAAGAATTACGAAGATGTCTCAAGGCAGCTTCTAGATGAGGTCGCGAAGAACGTTTTTCGTATTTTGCGATGGTATATTGCCCAATTGCAGGGTGGTGCCGGCGAGGGCGAGGAAGTCGTTTTGCCGGTGCAGAACGATCGATTCAAGGGGACTATGAATAACGAAGTTTCTTATATCTATACCTGTAAAATAGAGATTGCTTATTTGTTCGGACGGTACAAGGAAGCCCTGGAGTGGATAGAACAAGGGACGTTTAATACCGCCAGACAGAATTGGTTGCAGGCTCGTAAGCAACATGTTTATCACGCGCTTACGCTTGCCGCTAGATATGCCGAGGCGCCGATGGAGGAACGCGCAGGCATTCAGGCCAGACTGAAGAAGTTATTGCGAGTCATGAAGCAATGGTCAGGGTACTATGGGCAGAATACTTCGGTCTGCTTGCTAGTCTCGGCCGAGCTGCACAGAATTGACGGGAATTCACTCGCTGCCGCCAAAGGGTACGATGATGCGATCCTTGAAGCGCGAAGCCAAAATGACAGGTTGATGGAAGCGATCGCTTGCGAACGAGCTTCCGTATTTTATAGGGAAGCGGGAAGCCGGAACGGAGCGGACGTGTTTATGGCGGATGCCAGCGTTGCGTATTCGGCTTGGGGGGCTACCCGCAAAGCGCAAAGGTTGCGAGAGGATTACCCGGGTCTGCGGTTCTTCGATGCTGAATCGCAATCGCAAGAAGATGGAATGGCGGCTAAGGGATTAGCTGGATTTGAAAAGGAGCGCGAGAAGGTACCGACAATCTACGACGATAATGTGTTTATTATACAAACTTTGGAAGGAATGAGTGCGGGGAGTGGCGAAAATGCAATGCATCGCTTCCTGGAATCGGCGATTAGTTATTCGGGTGCGGAGAAGGGATACTTGTTAACCAGTCACGAAGAGGGCTTTACGATAGAGAAGCTAGCGGGCAGTCATAAGGATGTTCGGAATGAGGTTTCATTTGTAGAGAGCGTCGTACGTTATGTCGCCCGAACTGGGGAACCGGTTGTGCAGGGTGATGCTTCGCGAAGCCTATGCATAACGGATTCCTATACTCACCGCAGTCTCCCGCTATCCATCCTTTGTATGCCGGTTCTTTTTCCGGGGCAGTCGTGGTCGTCTGTTCTATATTTAGAGAATAACCTCCTCCCTGGCGTGTTCTCTACGAGGACACTGGGGGTACTGGATCTCATGATAGCCCGAATGGTGTATTTGAGATCATTCAACCATTGGCGTCAACAGATTAGAGAATCAAACGATATGGTTAGTGCTTCCACATTGTCTGACCAAGATTCGCGGCCGCCTGTCAATGCGCTGACGATCCGCGAAATGGAAATGCTGTACGCATTGGCGGATGGCTTGTCTAACAAGGAAATCGCTTATCGGTTTGGGTTAACGGAAGGTACGGTCAAGAGTTACGTTTTCAACTTATATGGTAAGCTCGGGGCGAAACGAAGAGCTCAGGCGATTGCGCACGCAAGAGAACGGGGATTATTGGAGTAAATATATGTTATTAATAGAGGATAAACCAAAAAATGGAGCGGGTAGATGCTCTGTTATTGGTTTATTTTTTTGCGCGGCACCAACTTTCGTTAGTACCGCGGAGTTAAGCGTAGGATATATACTTATCTTCGTGACGCGGGAAAATAATTTGGAGGTTGAAGGGGATATATTGCGAAGAAACTTGTCGGATATTAGGAAGTTGATGAGATTTGTCTATTCACCCTGGCGTTAATTACGCTTGGTACATGGTTAGGAGGTAGTGTTCGGGAAGCGCAAGCATAGATCGTTCATTAAATTCATAAGGAGTGGGACTTATCGTGCTAATAAGAACAAGCTTGAAAATGAAACTGGTTTCATTCGTTGTCATGGCAACTGTCGTGTTATCCGTTTTTAATTTTGCGGGTTCACCGACTGTCGTTCATGCAGCAGGTACGGCTCCAGCGCTGTCCGCTGTCGATCCTGTGGCGATAAGCAACGGCAACAAGACCGTTACGCTGACATTCGATCAGCCTATCGCATTATCAGCCGATGCACCAAGCGTACCTGTTCTAATCAAAAGATCGGGTATGGGTTCATTCGTGCAGTCGGATTTCTCAGGTGTGAGCGTTACCGGCGCTGTGTATACGAAGTTGCAAATTTCGTTTAGTACGCCGCTGACCGGAACGAATAACCAAATTAGAGTGCAGGCGGGCGTAGTGGTAAATGCGGATGCCTCCCAAGCTAATGCGGCGATCACAATTGGCAATATCCCATTAGGTGACGTAACGCCGCCTGAGTATTTGAGCCAAGCGATTAGTTCGGACGGTAACAAGGTGACTTTAACGTTTGACGAGCCTATTATTAACAATCCAGATCAACCATTGGATGCTCAACTTTACTATAAAGATGCTCTACTCGACCTAGCAGCAGCAAATCCTATTGTCGTTAATGGCAACACGATCGTTATCACCTTGGCCGCCGCTTTTTCTGAAGGAAGTTATGATCTTTATCTCTCGAACGTTCAGGATCAATCTGGAAACTATTCGATTAATGATGATGAGCGTCTACATATTGAGATCTATAACTATCTCTATGCTCCAAAATTAACAGTAGATGAACCCAAAACCTATGCATTGCCCATAGGACATGTTATTGTATTACAATTTGACCAAAACATGGCTAACAATTTAAATAGCGATGTCGCATTGAAAACAGCGATTACGATCTCCAATGATGACGGCATCCATTATAGTCCGCTGGGTATCAGCGATCGGGTAATCATCGATAATAACAATGATTCTTCATATCTCTACTTATACCTTCTTCCTGCTAAGCAGAGGTCGGGAACATATAAAGTGAAAATAGCTGCAGGCGCCCTCAAAAATTTAAGTGGCGTTGCAACTACTTCTGATATCATCACTCCGCCGTTCACATTAGAAACCTACGTAGCTCCAATGCTATTAGACGCAACTGCTGTTAACACTAGCGATAACGGCATAACCGTAACAACTGTGACGTTGAACTTTAGCAAAGTCATTCATGACGTTACAGGCGGGTCATTAAAGGACTGGATTATGCTGAACAGAAGCACTAGTAATCCGAGATATGATTTGCTAGGTGATTCAGATACTGTTGAATTCGACACAACGGGCCAAAAGCTTATAATCACACTGCATAACCCGCTTGAAGGAAACCAGAACCAGATATTTATTTATGCAGGCGCTCTTCAAGATCAGAACTACAGTACGTTGCCTAGCATTCTAACCCGTTACCTTTCCATAGCACCCACGGATGACACTGCTCCGCCACAATTGAAAAGCTATGCTATCGATAATCAGAACCACGATATCACCTTTGTTTTTGATGAAAATATTATCAACGCTACAACGCATGCTACAACGTTAAAAGCAGCAGTCAACATAGTGTCCGGCTTCAATATTGAGCCTGATAATGCTCATCCATTTGCTGCATTAGGCACAAACGATACAGTAACGATTAGCGGCAATAAGCTCGTCATTCACTCGGCCTCGGCGTTAACGGAATTGAGCAACTATGTCCGTATTGCCGCAAATACGCTCAAAGATGAGAGCGGTAATGTGGTCGCTAATGACATTATTACGGAAGAAATTCAACCGAAAGATTTGCTCGCACCTAATTTAACTGATTTTGATCTTAAACCCATGTTGATTGGATCTAAGAATGTTAATGTTTTAAGTATGCTTTTCGATAAAGATCTTACGGACAATACAATAGATGCACGTGGTGTATCCCATCTTAAGGAAAAGGTTTCCTATTCAATAAACCAAGGGATTACTTACTTGCCATTAAGCCCAGATGATTCAGTAGTAGCAGCAGGTGGCAATATAATTGGCGTTTTGATTCACACTCCACTTAGCGGGAGGGTAATCTTTAAGCTGGATGCAGGCGCCGTAAAAGACGACAACGGCAATGTATTGAACTCGCCTGTTACGCTAGAGATAGCGCTAGCGCCGGTAGTCATACTTTCAACCAACCTCTATAGCAATGTACCGAGCGAATTGAAATTTGTAGACAATCCGGATTGGGCAAACAATATTCAGAAGATCGAGGTTGCTCAATGGATTAAAAATCCCGGGGATGAATACCCGATAGTAACCACATTGACGGAGGCAGACTACACCGTTACTTCAGGAAAAATAACGATCAAAAAAGGAATCTTTGAAAATAACAATAATTACAGGATTAACGTTGTTTCCTTTCCATATGCAAATCAATATTTCGCAAGCAAAGCGGTCGTGTCTACAGAAGCGTATTACAGCACTCCGATCGCTGTCGAGAGAACGAATGGCATCACAGCAAGAGTTTCGATATTAAACACTGGTACGGACGATAAATCTGCGACCCTCATCTTCCAACTGAAAAAAGGCGATTCCTCTGTGAGCATCGTTCCTATGAGCGCATCGAATTTGATTAGTGGCATGTACACCGTCAATTTTAATGTTCCGGATCCTGGCAATCCCGATTACAAAGTGTATGTCTATGTCGTGAGCGAATATAGTAATGATCCCGCTAACGTCGGAATCAATCTATCAACTGAAAAGACGCAATGGGAATTTGATTATTATTGGGGGATGAATCAATGAAGCTGAATAAGCTTAGTTTAGTTTTACTGTTTGCAATAGGCTTGACGATTGTACCCCTGACGGCTTATGCCGCTGAATCTGTTGCAATCACGGGAACAACAACCCATCATCCCGGCGATTCCATTACGATTTCCGGCAAATCAGAATTTTCCCAAGTCATCATTAAGGTGCTTCGTCCCGGCAATAGCAGTGTGTTGTACTTCGATATAGCCAAGGTGACTGCAGGACAATACTCAAATACGCTTACACTAGGCAGCAGCGAGCCAATAGGAACCTATACCGTCGTAGTTGGACAATCGAACACGGTCGCTACTACGACATTTGCCGTCACGGCAAATGAAAATGTCAATCCTGGCGGTGGCGGCGGCGGTGGTGGTGGCGGTGGCGGTGGCGGTGGTCCTATCACTGGAACGATAACGCCTCCGGTGGACGTAAGGCCGGGTGCTATCTTCGTGGATACCGGCAAAAATGCGGTCAAGGAAGTGAAGGCAGCCGACGGAACGGTTACAACAACCGTTTCGCAGGACGCTGGAACGCTGGCGGCAGCATTCAAGCAACTAGCTGATCAGACGGGCAGTGACAAAGCCACCGTGGTCGTTATCAAAATTGACAACAAGGTAGGCCCCGTCAAAGTCGATTTGCCAGTTTCCGCACTGAAGGATGCAAGTATCAGAACGCCGAACGCGGTCCTTTCCATCGAGACGAACAGCGGCAGGTACTCGCTCCCGCTAAGCATTTTCGACATCGATTCGATTTCCCGAAAATTGGGCGTAAGCATCAATGACCTCGTCATCCACGTTGAAATTTCGCCCGTGTCTTCCGATATCAATGCGCTCATTCAAGCAAGCGCGGAGAAAGAGGGAGGCAACCAGTTGGGACGTGCTGTTTCTTTCACGATAACCGTCGGCGGCAATGGAAATCGTATCGAATTGAATGACTTCGGAATGACCTATGTAACTAGGTCGATCCTTATGCCTCATTCGGTGGACACGAATCAGAGCACGGGCATACTTTATGATCCCGTGACAGGCAAAATTTCATTTGTGCCCTCCGTATTCGTAGCACCGAATACGAACGGCACGGTTGAAGCCCGCATCATGTTGAACAGAAACAGTATTTACAGCGCCGTTACAATGAACAAGTCTTTTGATGACATCAGCAAGCATTGGGCCAGAGCGGATATCGAGCTTATGGCTAACAAACTAATCGTCAAAGGAGTTTCGAATACCCAATTTGCTCCGGAAAGCAGCATTACCCGCGCTGAATTCGCGACGATGTTGGTTCATGCCTTAGGCTTAACCTCCGATGCGGCTTCAGCAACCTTCAAAGACGTAAAAGCAAGCGATTGGTTTGCCGGCTCTGTAGGCGCCGCTGTTAAAGCTAAGCTAGTTACTGGCTTTAGCGATAACAGCTTCAAACCGAATGCTACCATTACGCGAGAACAAATGGCGGTTATGGTTTCCAAAGCCATCAGCGCAGCTGGAAAAACAGTCCCTGCATCGAACGATGCCTTGGCTAAATTCAATGACAAAGCCTCCATCAGCAGTTGGGCGCAAGCCGCAGTCTCACAATCTGTTGAAGCAAAAATCATAGCCGGCATAACGGATAAGACCTTTGTTCCATCTGCTAATGCAAGCCGCGCACAAGCCGTTGTTATGATAAAGCGATTGCTGCATTACGTAAATTTCATTAATTAGATCGCTAAACCAAACAAAGAATACCGTCCGCTCGAGGGATGGTATTCTTTGTTTATTTTGCATATCTCTAGCATTGCACTCTGCCAGGGCGCTCAATGGTTGATGGAAATCAAAATATGTAGACTATTTAGTGTATGTTTTTACTCTAGGCGGGACATAATTTGCAAACTTTTCCAATAATCCTGCTGGCTCCTGATCTACTAAAAGCATTTGATGGTACTGATCTTGCAAAAACTGTTGTTCGTTCATATGGTCGAAAAATGAAATCAGCAGATCATAATAATGGTTAACATTTAATATACCGCATGGTTTTTGATGTAAACCGATTTGACTCCATGTAAATACTTCGAAAAACTCTTCTAATGTACCTGGACCACCTGGAAGCGCAATAAAGCCATCTGCTAACTCCATCATCTTGCTTTTTCGCTCGTGCATGGACTCAACAGTTATTAATTTTGTTAAGTTTTTGTGTGATATTTCTCGTTCCTCAAGTAGCTTTGGAATCACACCAATGACTTGACCGCCCGCCTGTAACACAGTATCAGCTACCGTTCCCATGATGCCAACACTGGCACCGCCGTACACTAAAGTAATGCCACGCCTTACTAATTCTTCACCTAATTTTATTGCCCCTTCTTTGTATGCTATAGATGATCCATTACTAGATCCACAAAAAATAGCTATTTTATTCATAAAATTAACCTCATTTCGAAGAGTATTATATAATTATAATTATAGCTAGTTTCTGTTTAAATAGGGGGTACATAAATTGGATGTAAATACGTTTCAAAAATGGGTCAAGGATTATTATGAAGCACGAGGTTGGTCAGAACTCGATATTTTCATTCGCATAGGTTTTTTAGCGGAGGAAACGGGAGAAGTAGCACGTGCTATTAGAGCGTTAGAAATTGGTCGAGATCGTCCAGATGAATCCGTCGGTACATACGCTGAAAATAAGCAGGAGCTAGTAGAAGAACTTGGCGATGTACTGGGGAACGTTATAGTAATTGCCAACAAGTACGATGTTAGCCTTGAGGATATTTTTAAATCTCATCAAGAGAAATTACATAATCGTTATAAGTAGAAGTTCAGAGCAATACCCCTTTTCTTCGACAAATTAGGAGTAACTATCCATCATTTTATTTAAATAATTTCGGAAGTCTTCAACATAAGTTTTGGGCTCTACGATTTTTAGATTTGTGCCGAAACTTGCTAAAAATTGAAATCCCGTACTGTTTTGAGGGACATAAATTGTTGCTAATAAAAATGCAGAACTGTAGTTTTCAACACTCTTTCGACCGTACCTTTCAATGAATTGATCTTTTATGCTTGGTGAAATCAATGCCTTAATAGCGACTAGTTGCGGTTGATAACTTGATTCACGTTCTTGTTCTAATAAATATTCTCTAGGGTTAAATGTTTTTTCATCCATATTAAGATTATCAATCCGAGATAATTTAAACGTTCTATAGCTCATACGATGTAAACAGAATCCTTTCAGATACCAACTCGTTTCGCTAAAATGAAGCTGATATGGCTCGACGATTCTATTCGTCGTGGTGCCATTTTTATCTATATAATCAAATGAAACTAACCTTCTTTTTAATATTGATTCTTGAAACGTCTTCAAGGTTTGAAGAACCTCAGACCGACCCTCCCAATCATAAAATGACAGTTGAATTGAACTTTTCAGAGACAATGGGCTAACCATCGCTTCTATTTTTTTAATAGTAATTTCAACTTCTTCGCTAATTAGAATTTGTTCCAATCCGCCGAGCGCAGTTAATATATTCTCTAAGTCGGAGCTACTTAAAAGACGTTTATCAACCTTGTATTCATCCATAATACCGTAGCCGCCATTGACTCCATTGATAGAATAGATCGGGATGTTTGATAGGCTCAGTGTTTCCATATCGCGAAGAATGGTCCTTTTGGAAACATTAAATAATTGCGTAAATTCTCTTGTTGAAACGATATTTTTCTTCAGCAATATCATGATTATTGAAATAAGTCTCTCAACCTTGTCCATATTTCTCCCTCCTTTTTCTTTACTTAATCTAAGAATGGTGACATATAGGTGTCACCGTTTGTAGATTATACTACATTTATCACAAGAAGGAGGTATTACATTATGTCAGCTATTGTATATTTGAACTTTGATGGAATTGCAGAGCAAGTGATTGATTTCTATTCGGAGGCTTTAGGTTCAAATGAAGTAAAAAAAGTTAAATTTAAGGATTTCCCACAAGATCCAAACTATCCACTGCCAGAAAATGAGTTAAATATGATTATGGAGTCTTCAATAGAATTCGCAGGCGGGAAAATAATGATGTCGGATATTTTGCCTTCAATGAAGATGGTGACAGGTGAGTTGGTGATGGGAAATAATGTACTGATTAGTCTAGTCATCGATGATAAACAAAAAATGGAGCAATACTTTAATAATTTGTCCGTCGGTGGCAACGTTATGATGCCGTTATCTAATACTCCGTGGTCTTCGTACTTTGGAATGCTGGTTGATAGGTTTGGGGTTTATTGGAAATTTAATAGTGATGCAGATAAGTTTCTTGATAAAGTCGTTTCCAACAAACAGTAACTCATTCTAAAAAATGGTCTTGCAATTGAAGACCATTTTTTAGTGTGTTTTTTCTTGGAAAGGTATATTTAGATATCTTCAGACGACGGAAATATGAATCAATTTAGAAGGGATAATGTATCTTATCTATGGAAATTGAAAATCTGATTCCAGCGAAATCGAGAGAAGATGTGAGGATTTGGCTGCAGGAAAATGGAAAGATTAAAAAGTCATGCTGGGTCTTGGTTAGTATGACGCCTACCCCTAATATGTTGTTATATTTGGACGCGGTCGAGGAAGCTTTGTGCTTTGGATGGATCGATGGAGTCAAAAAGAAAATTTCTGAAACGGAGCTGGCTCAGAGGTTGTCTCCTAGAAGTAAAAAAAGTTCATGGACTGAATTAAATAAAGAGCGTGTCCGCCGTCTCGAAAAGTTGGGGTTAATGAGAGACGAAGGAAGCAGGGTTCTTCCTAATATGGATCACAATTCTTTTAGGATAGATGAAGATATAGAACTAAGGCTAAAGGAGGAAAAGCAAGTATACGATAATTTCATGGCATTTCCAGATCTATATAGAAGAATTCGGATCGACACGATACAAAGCAATAAGAATCAGTCTGAATTGTATAGAAGCAGATTAGACAAATTCATAACAAATACTAGAGAAAACAAAATGTACGGTCAATGGAATGATAATGGGCGTCTACTAAATTATTAAGATCATCTGGGTAAGTTTACCTGTGACCAGTATGCGACACATATGGAGTGCTCAATATTGATGGTTCGCAAAGAATAGATTACGTCATGACGCGCAAAAAAGACCTTTTGAGGGAGCACGCACCAAAACGAACAACAAAGATGACGCCAGGAAATGTTGATCCTGAGCGTCATCTTTGTTGTGCGAGCTGCGCAACCTAGAATAATCAGATTTTCAGCTATATTTCATTCGATTTCGGTATTATATAATTCTAATATACGGAAAGGGGAACATTATGATAAAAAAACAACAGTCAATAAATATCAATAATACGATAGAAAAAGTTATTATTTTTTTACAAAACAATATACAGAAAAAGTGTGGTGAAGTGACCATAGAGCTCGTGGCGAAGGAGGTCAGTTATTCCAAATCCCATATCCAAGCACTCTTTACTGAGGTGTTTGGGGAACCCATGATGCGCATATTCATGCGGATGAAGATTATAGAGGCAGTAAACATAAGTTTGAGGCCAAATGTACAAAAAGACATACTAGAAGTAATTAATCTAAGCGACTATGCAGTTCTTGACAGGGCAACGAACAATTTGTACGGTTCGACTTTTAAAAAACTAGTAGAGAATGAGGGAATTATCATGGAATCAAAAAAACTAGATATGTTAAGCGCAGAATTAGAAAATGTTGAATTTAATATTAGAAATCTCGTATGTGAGTTGATTGCAGGCGAATATGTATGGAGTGAACACAAGATAGGGGAAGACGTAGAACTCCTTGGACAATATATCAACAGCATATTTACAAAAAAAGAGTTTTTAGAAGAGGCGTACAAAATAAATCCTCAAAACCCTTTAACTAGTGTATTTCTAGGAATAGATTCATATGTTAACGAAAACACTGACAGTTCGGAAACACACTTCCGAAAGGCGATAGAGTATGCACAAGTAGATTTGAGATTTAAAGGTGTAGGTCCATTTTTACTCATTTATGCTATGTGGCTACATTGTGAATCTCGTAATGAAGAAGCTGTCCATGTGACAGAAGATGCAATCATACAAATGCCCGACTGTTATTTCTTGCCCTTCTATCGAGGATTGTTTGCACTACACGGTGAAAACGAAGGGGAGTATGAAAATTTAGAAATCGATAACGATGAAAGTATGAAAGACGAACTGGAAGAAATTAATGCTCATTTTACGAGAGCAATTCAACTTAACGAAAACTATGCTCCAGCATACTACTTCAAAGGGAAGGCCGGAACTTGGTTAAACAAAAAAGGAGATGATGATTTTAAAAAAGCGAGGCAGCTAGATAAGGTATTTTCTTGTGTAATCATGTAATAGAAGCGAAAACCACCGATTAGGGTCCCCAACCTAAAGTGATAAATCCAATGAATGGAGGTCAAGACAATGGCTTCTTTCGACCTAATATCGGATACTCATTTGGATTTCTGGATCACGGTTGGAGCCAGTTCGGAATTGCAGCTAAAGAAGATCGACAAGCTCATAGATCAACTGCTCCCTCCGACCCCGTCAAAAGTTCTGATCCTCGCCGGTGATCTCGGACACTACAATGGGCAGAACGTATTACTGCTACAGAGCTTGAAACGAGTTTACGACCATATCTTATTCGTTTTCGGCAACCATGACTTATATCTTGTATCGAGAAAGGTTTGTCAGAAGTATTCCTATAACTCAATGATCCGTCGCGACGAAATGAAGTCGTTAGCTGAGGAGATCGAAGGCGTTACCTGTCTGGATGGAACCAGTATCACGATAGATAGCATCACTTACGGCGGAACAGGGATGTGGTACGACTTTTCCTTTGGTCTTCAGGAATTGCATATGCATATTGATCACATTCGAAGAGTTTGGAAAGGCGTGATGAACGATAATAAGTTTATTCACACGCTTCCTAACTTTGAAGCAGAAATGGCCAAGCTAGAGCGCGTCTTCGCAGAAAGCAAAGTAATTGTCACTCATGTTGGGCCGGACTGGTCAAAGGTTACAGGCGAGTATCGCTATGATCCGGTGACCAGTTTCTACTATTTTGACGGTTCTTCCCTTCTAACCCGAGCCCAGGGCAAAACATGGTGTTTTGGTCATACACATGATCATTATTCGTATGAAAAGAACGGCTGTCATCTGGTCAATAATGCGCTTGGTTATCCGGGGGGAAAGCGGCGGATGCAGATACAGACTATTGAGATTTGAAGTAAGGATGTGTGCATTGTGAGAACGATCGTGATTTCAGATATTCATGGGTATTATCGCACCTTTGTAGCGCTTCTATCTCGCGTCTCCTATGATCCTACTGGTGATAGACTTATTTTGCTTGGTGATTATGTTGATGGAGGGCCTGCGGCTCTTGAGGTTGTTCGATTGGTTCAACAGATGGCGAGAAATCCGAATGTGTATGCAATTGGGGGTAATCATGACGACATGTTTCTCGATTGGTTGGATGGCAAAGATTATCGCCTATCTCCTTATACGAACCCCAAGAATGGTGGACAGCAGACGATTAAGTCATTTTGTCCAACGTTGATTGACGATACAGAGACGAGAGAGTATATCAAAAAAAATTATGTTAGTGAAATTACCTTTTTGCGGAGCTTACCCAATTTCTTTGAAGATAATCATCATATCTATGTACATGCCGGTATTGATCCTAAACAGAATGACTGGAAACAAACATCGCATAAGGATTTTCGTTGGATTCGAGGACGCTTTCATGGTTATCAATCGAAACTCAATATAACCAAGACCATCATCTTTGGGCACGAGGCTTGTGCACGTCTTCATAAAGATGAGATGAATTTTAATCCTTGGTTTGGTGACCAAAGGGTTGGGATCGACGGTGGGATAAAATTCGGGAAGGTTATGAACGCGTTAATTATTTGTGAAAATGGGGAGTATCATACGAAAAGTATTGCAAGCTGTGACGATAAATAAGTGTTGAATTCTAATGTTGATATTTGACCATAAGAAAACTGCCTTCGTTGAAAAGGCGGTTTATTCTATCGTGTCCCGATAGCGTAGTAAAGGAGAACACGCTATTTATTTATTTTTCCTTCGTTGATTAGCCATTCTTTATCCTTCAAAGTAAAAACTCCAGGCTCCCATTCCTCTAATTGTCCGTTTCCTCCAATTATATGTCCATTATATTCATAAATGGAGGCGTATATTTTCTTTCCTGTTTTTTGTTTTTCTTTTAGCATGTAGGTTGTAATTTCAATTTCTTTATACGGCTTCAAATCAATACCTGCGATTGTTGCAGGTAGAAAGTTTTTTGTATCTTGCGTTCTTTCGCTTATTTTTTCCTCAATATGCCAGCCGAACGATTTAAGATATTCAACATGTTTAACATTGTTCTGATCGATTGGCTCTTTACTGCAACCAATCAGGAAAACAAAACAACATAATGTAAAATAAATATTAATCTTTTTAATCTTAATGCACCTCCATTTTTCAAATTTTTACATTTCAATTTAAGACGTGAAGACCCACATGAATGTTGCAAATCTTCAACATCCTGTCAGTTAGCTTAATAAGAATAAGCAGAAAGCCGAAGTTTGGTGTTCGTGTCGGTCACAGAAAACAGGCACGATTTGACCAACATATTTTTCTTATTCGATGCGGTGTTCAACTCAGGGAGGGTTATCAATATTAAGGTGAGAAGATCGGGTTTGCGGTGTATAATTTTGGTAGTCTAATACAATAGTAATTGGAGAATGCGATAAATGAATAATGACTATAAAGATAGAATTGATAGAGTAATTAAATACATAGAGGAAAATAGGAATCAAAGACTCAATCTCGATATATTGGCTGCTGTTTCAAATTTTTCGAAATATCATTTTACAAGAATATTTACATCTATAGTCGGTGTGACACCAGTTGCATTTGTAAATCAAGAGCGTTTACAAAAGGCTGTCCATTTGTTGGTTGAAACCAACACGCCCATTTTGGAAATATCAAATCAATGCGGTTTCGAATCGGCGTCATCCTTTAATGCCCTCTTTAAGAAGCACTACAACAAAACACCAAGTGACGTTAGAAATAGCGTAAGGAAAAATAGCAATTTCTCATTACACCTTAGCAATATGCAAGAAGAATTATCTCCTCTGCAGGATTACAATAGAAATAGAGAAAATCAACTCTTAAAAAGAGCATGGGAAAATATGATAACAATTAAGCAACTTCCAGAGCATGAAGTGGCTTACGTTAGACATGTAGGGAGTTATTTGGATACTCATGTTGCTTGGGACAAGTTAGGACGTTGGGCAAGCCAACAGGGACTAACCCCGAACAAGCATCATTTTATCGGAATATCATTGGATGATGGGAATCTCGTTGACGAATTTGCTTGTAGATACGACGCTTGTGTAACATTACCAAGTGGATTCGAGAGACATGAACATAAAATACATGTGGATTTCAAAACACTTTCTGGTGGAATGTATGCTTTATATCCATACTACGACACAATTGATAGATTTGTTCTGGCCTATCAAAACGTATTCAATCTATGGTTACCGAATAGTGAGTATGATGCCGACGATAGTCCATGCCTCGAATTTTGTATGAATGATCCCGCTAAGGATAAAGAAGGGAAATGTAAGGTCGACTTATACATACCGATCAAGAAGAGAGTTGTAGTTTAAGGATATTCTGATAAAAAGAAAACATGGAGCGGTGACGGAATGAACATAGAAGCAGTTTTTGAGCAGTTTCCTATCCTGAATTCAGATGATTTCGTATTAAAGAAGATTGAAGATCATCATCTTAACGAAGTTTTTGAAATCTATAACAATGACAAAGTGTTTGAATACTGCGGCATAATACCCAAACACAATAAAGATACTGTAAAAAATATGATTGGCCATTTTGAGAGAGATTATAAAAAAAGGTCAAGGGTTAAGTGGGGGATATTCGCCAACCCTAAGCCCGATCAGCTGCTTGGAATTATTGAAGCTGTCGACTTTAATCAAAAGGTACACGTTGTAACGATTGGCTACTATTTATCGGAATCACATTGGGGAAAAGGTACCGCTACCGAAGCGGTAAAAATATTACTCGATTTTTTGTTTATGGATGTCAACGTCAACAGAATTCAAGCTGAAGTGATGCCTCTAAATGAGACTTCTAAGAAGGTATTATTGAAGAATGGTTTCATCAAAGAAGGAACATTAAGACAAGCAACACTATGGGCAGGTAAAGGTATCGTCGACTTAGAAATATATAGTATTTTAAAAGAAGACTATGTAAAATGATTTTCGTGAGATTATAACGTAATATAAAAGCTAATAAAAAAGTGACTTTAGAATCGTTGACTTTAAAATGGAAGCGATTTATCATTTCATTTAACCGGTTAAATGAAATCCCGATATATAAGCATGATCCGGCAGATGATGAGCTATTACGGCCCAGAGGAGGTTGAATTGAATTGAAAATCGTTGTCGTTGGTAGCATTAACATGGATTATTCGCTGAGGGTGCAGCAATTGCCCCGCAAGGGAGAGACCGTATCGGCGTCCTCGTATATTGTTACGGCAGGCGGTAAGGGTGCTAACCAAGCTGTTGCCGCCAGAAGGCTGGGTGCGGAAGTTGCGCTCATCGGCGCACTGGGCGCAGACGAGGCGGGACGCGAGCTTAAGGCTCGGTTAAATCAGGAAGGTATTGACCTGTCGGGTGTAGCGGTGACTAATGGCTACACGGGAATCGCGCAAATTACGGTAGAGGATTCGGGAGAAAATTCGATCGTGATTGCTCCCGGAGCGAACAGCGAGCTGGAAAGCGTTTGGATCGAGCGGAACGAATCGCTGCTTCGTGAGGCGGACTTCGTACTTGTGCAATTGGAGATTCCGATGGATTCGGTAGGGACTGCCGTTCGGGTGGCGCATCGCCTTGGCCGCAAGGTTATACTGAATCCGGCGCCGGCGAAGCCCATTCCGGAGGAGTTGTATCCTTGCATCGACATCCTGACCCCAAACGAGACGGAGCTACAGAAGCTGACTGGCTACTCTGACGTTCAGGAGGGTGCGAAAGCACTGCTTGCCAAAGGCGTAAAACGTGTCATCGTGACATTGGGGGAACGGGGCTGCTTCTGCATGGACGCGGAGCATGCATTGTCCGTGCCGAGCGTACCGATTATCGCCATCGACGCGACGGGTGCCGGAGACGCATTCAATGGAGCGTTGGCCGTAGCATTAAGCGAGAAGATGGCGCTGGAGGAAGCGTTAGGCTTCGCAAACCAGGTAGGTGCGTGGGTGGCATCCCGCGCCGGGGCGCAGATTGCGATGCCTTATCGCCGGGAGATTGACGGAGAAGCTATCTCCTAATCATTTGGCTGTTCAGCTGCACTAGGAGAATAGATCGCGAGAGCTCAGACGGAATGCTGCTATGCGGGGGAATGGCAAGGAGGAATGAAGATGAAGAAACCAACCATGCTGGACATTGCGAAGCGGGTCGGCGTTACGAAGGCGACGGTATCCATGGTAATGAACAAGAAGGACGCACTGATCAGCCAGGAGACAAGGGAAAAGATTATTCGGGTTGCGGACGAGCTCGGTTACATTCCGAATACGTTGGCGCGAAGCCTTAATACGAAGAAATCGGGCACGATCGGCGTCATCCTTCCGGATATCACGAACCCATTCTTTGCGGAAATGGCGAGAGCTATTGAAGACGAAGCGCATCGGATGCAGTACAATGTCATCATCTGCAATACCGACAACCAGGTTCCGATGGAAGACCGCTGCATACGGTTACTGATTGGTAAGCTCGTGGACGGCGTGATCCTGATTGCGGGGGGGACAAGCGAGAGCAGCCTTACACTGCTGCAGCAGCATGCGGTTCCGTTCGTACTGGTGGACCGTCACATTCCGGGCTGCGAGGATTATCCCGGCGTTTACTGCATGAGTGACGACGGGGTAATGGCCGGCGTCCGGCACTTGTACGACAAGGGATTGCGCAAAATCGTTTACGTGAGAGGCCCTCGGGAGCTGCCAGTGTTCGAATACAGGGTGAATGCATACGAGGAAATCATGAAGCAGCTCGGGATTTATGACGAGCGCTACGTCTTTGATGGCTTGCCGACGCTGGACGGAGGTATTTCCGTTACCGATCGGATTTTGCGGGAAATAGAGGGCGTCGAGGGAGTTATCTACAGCAACGACGTGATGGCAATGGGCGGGCTGAAGGCTCTCAACCGAATGGGCTATCGTGTACCCGACGACATTCGCGTCATCGGCTACGACAATATTCAGATTTCCCGGTTCATTGAGCCTGAGCTGACGACGATCGCTCAGCCGATTGCCGAGATGGGCAAGGCATCTTGCACCCTCATTATCAATATTATTAACGAAGTGCCCTTAGATCAAATGAAGATTTTCTTCAAAGCAGAACTGATCGTCAGAGGAACCTCTTGATGGGAACATTTCGTTCTTGATGACAACGCAAGCCTAGAATAGAGACCTAAGAAGCTTAAGCGCAGCAAGCCCCTCATCAAATGTGAGGGGCTTTTCGTATGAACATTTTACGCAGAGGATTGATTTTACTTGCAGGTGAAAACCTACGACTCTTGCAATTGTCCTGACTCTCGGCGCCGTCGATTCATGAATACCAAAGACAGTGCAATTACCGTGAGGATAATCCCAAGCACTTGAAATCCCTCGAAGTTAAACTTATCTCCCATTACGATACCTATAAGCAAGGAAGAAAGTATCGTTCCCAGGTATCTGGATGTATTAAATAGTCCGGATGCTACACCGATGATTTCTTTCGGAGAAGTTTGGAACAAGGCCGCTTGCATGCCTACATTGTTCAACCCGTTGCTAATACCGAATGCAGCCAATGCGAAACTCACGCTCATAACGGGTGAAGTTTGATTCAGTGTCACGAGCCACACCGACCCTATTGTCATCAGGATTGCGGACACTAGCAATGCGGGTCGAGGTCCTGATTTATCGATCCATCGTCCTGCTATTGGAGAAGTAATTAGCGAGCACAAACCTAAGCTTAGCATGAGAATTCCTGTTTGGAACTCGCTGACATGGCGTACCAATTGCAAGTAGGACGGAAGCCCGAAAAAGAGCGAATAATAAAGTACGTTAACGAGCATAAATTCGATATTAACCCTAATCATTGCAGGATATTTGGCGAATGTTCGCAAAGGAATAAAGGGTGACCTCGCTTTTAACTCATGTCGTACGAATGCTCCCAGCGCACTGAGGCCTATCAGCCCGACAATAACATGACTTAGTGAGATATGCCCGGATGATTTTGCTGAGAGTAATCCAAAGAGTAGGGCAACCAGTCCCACTGTGAAGAGCAGGACCCCTGACGCATCAATCAAATCAAACCATTTGCGAAAGGACATGCCCTGCGCAACGGATGTTGACGGTCCGTCCTTAGGGATATTCCTCCAAGATAATAGAAAGCTTAACACCACGAATGGAATATTGACGAAAAAGATAGCCGGCCAGCCCCACCAGTGAATGAAAACCCCGCCAATAAACGGTCCGATGGCTGCCGCTCCGGATAGGAATATGGACAAAACAGACAGCGCGGTCGCTTGTTTCTCCGTAATATGAATTCGCACTATGGCCATGCCAACCGCAACCATCATGCTTGTTCCGATGGCTTGCACAATGCGAAACACGATGAGCCACCCGAAGCTTGGTGATAGTGGAGCTAATAATGATGCAATGAAGGCTACGACAAGCCCGATAAGAAATATCTTCCTGCGACCGAATAAATCGCTTGCCTTTCCCATGATAGGTTGAGCGATAGCGCTCGCAATATAAAAGGAAAAAACAATCCAGGAAACACCTGTGAAGTCTAGCTGGAACACATTTTGTAGACTTGGAATAGCAACAGAAACCATCGAAGAATTTAAGGGGTTCAATAGTATCCCAAGACCAACTGAAATCATCAACCACCTGCTGCGAGCATTCATTTTTGGTCCCCCCAAAGTGTATTAATGTCATCGTACTTGAAGTCGCATATTTATTCCAACGCATTTCATGTTATGATTTCATTGACTCTGAGGAATGAATGGGAGGTGCTATATGGAGCTTCTTCAACTGCAATATTTTCTCGCGGTAGCTCGTTTGGAACATGTGACCGAAGCCGCACGAAGTCTGCACGTTACTCAATCGTCCTTAAGCAAAACGATTCAACGCTTGGAGGAGGATCTAGGGGTCCCTCTATTCGATCGAACAGGGAGGAAGCTGCGATTGAATGAGTTCGGTAGCAGATTCCTTCGCCGTGCAGAAAGGGCTTTATTTGAATTGGAACAGGGGAAGCAGGAGATTAGCGATTTGTCCAGCCCGGAACAGGGCACACTCGAATTGGCGGTGACGACCGCAAGCACGTTACCAAATATCCTTCGTGAATTTCGCAAAAAGCGGCCCGATATCCAATTCCATGTGCAGATGCTAACCATGAAGGAAATGGTTACGCTTCTTCATAGAGGAGAAGTCGATTACTGCTTGTCCTCACCACCGATACAAGGGGATGACATTGAATGTGAAATCGTGTTCAACGATCCAATTCTTGTTGCTGTACCAAAGGATCATCGGCTGGCAAACCGAAGCAGCGTATCCTTGGCAGAACTAAGGGATGAATGGTTTGTCGGTGTAAAGAGGGGCTACGGTACTCGCGATCTAGTGGACGCTATTTGCAAATCGGCTGGATTTGCACCTAAATATGTATATGAGGGTGATGAGCCTGCAAGGCTAAGCTCTCTGGTCGAAGCAGAAATTGGTATAGCTTTCATACCAAGCACGGCAAGGTTTTCACGGGAACGTATCAAATATCTCCAAGTTGAGAATCACGAATTGGTACGAGAGATTGCATTATTATGGCACAGGGGCCGATACATTTCGCAGGCTGCTCTGGAGTTTCGCGAGGTCGTTGTACAATATTTTGGAGAGATATCCAAACAGACAATGTAAACAGGCTGCACAACGAATACGATAGGAGGATTACATGTCCTGGAGCAAATTGAAGCAAAATTTGGAGAGCTTTCTGAGTCCTGCGTTATACGGAAGGGTCGAATACCGTGCAACCGGCTACCGATATTTACCTGATAAAGCAGGGCTTTGTTATATTATGGTAGATAAAAAGAATGTACTCAATATGTGTGATGTCACTACCCTAATCAGATGGTATCAGACGGAGCTGGAAATTAAGAATGATTCAATTTTCCATATTCCAATCCACAATGAAGAAATTGAAGCGGTCAGAAAAGATACAAAGGGGAACGTTCCAGAGGATCGTCTAAAAGTAATTGTAACAAGTAGAAAAATATCAGAACTTGCAAAGGAACTATGGTCAGCACAGTCATCATTAAGTAAATCAAATTTTAAAGATGTAGCTACTAAGTTTTTATCCATTTCTATAGAGGAAAGCTTAGAGAGCAAGGATATCTTATTAAACATTCTAGCTTTGGTAGACAGACGAGTTGGAAAAAAGCGACTGTTAAATTTGACCGAGAAGATGAAGTTAAAGCATCCAATTGTGCAGTATTTTTATGAACTGCGGCGTAGTACCTTTTGAAAATAAATAACTCATTCACCTCATTCAGAGGGGCGGCGAGCCCCTCTTTTTTGTTGCGTTAGTTCAGTTTTTCCTTTGCAGTGTTGTTACTATGGCGCTGTTTTTAATCATCCACATTTATCCAAGGATAGTTTTCCTTTTGTTGGACAAAAATACGAAAGGGAAATGCTCCTTAGTTTTTTCTGAATGGAAGCTGGGCGGCTGATCAAGTTACATAGGAGGGAAATAAAGCTGTATGGACCATATGATCTTCGAGGTTGGAACCGCATTGTTACTTATAGCGATATTCTCGCTGATTGCAGGTAAATTCAAGTTTTCAATCATACCCTTTTTAATTGTTTTGGGGATGTTAGTTGGTCCGCATGCTCCGACTATTGGTTTGATTGATTTAACTTTCATTGAGAGCAATGCAGTGATCACATTTCTAGGACGTATGGGAGTTTTATTTTTATTATTTTATATTGGACTCGAGTTTTCGGTCTCCAAATTAATTAAATCCGGGCGCAACATTGTGTTTGGTGGATCGGTATACGTTCTCTTAAATTTTATAACTGGTTTAGCCTATGGTTTCTTGGTAAAATTCCCATTATATGAGACGTTAATTATTGCAGGGATGTTGTCCGTATCCTCCACGGCCATAGTGGCGAAAGTATTGGTAGATTTCAGACGGACGGGAAACTCCGAAACAGAGCTCATCTTGGGCATGATTTTGTTTGATGATTTGTTTCTTGCTGTCTTCCTATCCGTGATGTCAGGACTGCTGCTTGGAGGAGCATCATCCGTAGGTGGAATTCTGCTATCCGTAGCGATCTCAATGGGTTATATGCTGCTGTTCTTCGTCATCGCAAGGAAAGGGACGCCTTTATTAAACAAATTGTTAAATATCACATCCAATGAGATATTTATTATTGTAGTATTCTCATTGCTGTTCTTTATCTCAGGCTTCTCCGAGACTTTGCACGTAGCAGAAGCCATCGGTGCATTATTATTTGGACTAGCCTTATCGGAGACAAATCATAGTAAAAGGATTGAGCATCTTGTGATTCCGTTCCGGGATTTCTTCGGTGCCATATTCTTCTTTAGCTTCGGTCTAAGTATTGATCCATTAACACTTGGAGATGCAGCATGGATTGCGATCGGGGCTATCCTGCTAACAGTGTTGGCGAATATTGTAGCCGGTATGATTGCAGGCCGAAAAGCTGGACTATCCCATAAAGCTTCAACCAATATTGGACTTACGGTTATGGCTCGTGGCGAGTTCACGATCATTGTAGCTAATTTAGGCATATCAGCAGGTTTATTACCGATTCTCAAGCCATTTTCTGCACTATATGTGTTAATATTGGCTATTGTTGGACCTTTACTGGCGAAAGAATCAAAACATGTCTATAATGGCTTAAATAAAATATTTAAATGGAACAAACCCAAAGAAAAATCAAAAGAAGCAAACTGATATATATTGAATGGAGGATGTATAAGTAGATGGGAACGATAAGAGAATCTGATCTTCCTGGAATAGGGAAAAAGTATCAAATGGAAACGAATTCGGGCGGTAAGATGGTTGTAGTCATTCATGATGATGGAAGACGGGAGCTTTATCATTTTTTAGATGAGGATCCAGATGAATGTATCTCACAAGTAAGCTTGGACGATGAGGAAGCCAGACAGATCGCTTCAATTATTGGAGGTATGCATTACAAGCCTAAAGCGTTGGATACGATTCAAGTGACGCTCGATGAACTTGTAATTGAATGGCAGAAAATTGAACCACACTTTAAAAGTATTAATAAATCAATCGAGGAACTACAAGTTAGAGCACGATCGGGAGCAACGATCCTTGCTATTGTTGAGAAGGGAAATCAGAAGATTAATCCTGAACCTGAATATAAATTAATGGCGGGTATGACTCTTGTTATAGCTGGAGAGAGAAAACAAATTAAGCTGCTGCATAATTTGCTGCTACAAGGATAACGCAAGTGAAGTAGCGCTGATGCGCAATACGATTAGGGGCTTAGAATCTATAAGAGGATTCTAAGGCCTTTTTTTTTGCGTAAATGGTTTTGCTTACCCCCTCGACAAAGACATTCTAATGCAGTAGAATGTGATTATATTGTTCTACTGTAGTAGAACACGGGTGAAATGAGGTGCTTACATATGGTTATGAAGCTTTTCGACAGCGAGCTTAATATTATGGAAATCTTGTGGAGAGATGGCGATACCGCCGCAAAGAGGATTGCAGAAATAACGAAGGAAAAAATAGGTTGGAGCAAGACCACGACCTATACCATCATTAAGAGGTGCCTTGATAAAGGGGCGATTGAACGGCAAGAGCCAAATTTTGTTTGCCGTGCACTTGTTACACGGGAGCAGGCGCAAGAGCACGAAACAACAGAACTTATTAATAAGATGTATGATGGTGCCCCCGACAGACTCATTGCTTCACTTTTGGGACAGAAACGGTTGACGACTGATGAAATTAATCACTTAAAGCAACTTATTGAGAGCTTGGAATGAGGTGGGAGATGTCATTACTTGAAATGAGTTTATCGGCTTCCATCTTCATTCTTGCGGTTGTGTTCTTTCGTTCCCTGCTCATTCACAAGATGCCCAAAATGACCTTTATGTTTCTTTGGGGTCTTGCGTTATTCCAACTGCTTGTACCTGTTTCTGTTCATTCGCAATTTAGCATTTTTACGGCGGTTAACTATTTAGGAAAGATGTTTACAGTACAAGAAGTAATTCCCGTAGCGGATAGCTCACCCTTAGTAAATGGGGGGACGGTTATCATACCACCCCTAACGGATCATTTGATCCTACCAACCTTACCACTGCAAACAGCTTCACCAATATCACCTATTGTGTGGTTATGGCTTATTGGTTTTATGTTATGTGCTTTGTTTTTCATCATCCCACATTTAAGGGGTCGCAAGAATTACAAAATGTCGTTACCCATTAAAAGTGATTTCATCAGAGAATGGCAGAAGTCAATTCCTTTGTGGCGAAAGGTACAAATCCGTCAATCAGATATAATTACGACTCCGCTCACCTATGGTATTTTTCAGCCTGTGATACTCTTACCGAAAAATATAGATTACACCGATGAAAAACAACTAGAGTTTATCCTTACCCACGAGTTCACTCACATCAAACGGTTTGACACGCTCAAAAAGTGGTTGCTTGCCGCCAGCGTTTGTATCCATTGGTTTAACCCTTTCGTGTGGGTAATGTACGTTCTTGCCAACCGCGACATAGAGCTAAGCTGTGATGAAACGGTGATATGGACATTTGGTGAAAGCATGAAACCCGCTTATGCTATGGCGCTTGTCCGTTTGGAGGAAAAGAAAAGTGGACTGTCCCCATTTGCCAGTAATTTTTCCAAGAACTCAATTGAAGAAAGGATTATATCTATTATGAAAGCTAAGAATACCACGATTACGACGATACTTCTCGCTGTTGCGATTGTAGTCGGAACTGTTACTGTTTTTGCAACTTCTGCACTGGACAATACGGAAGCGGCCTCAGGTTTCGACAACCCTATAGCCGAACCTATGGCAGAACCTATGGCAGAAAGTATGCCTGCCTTATACCAAGGCGGCGATTCTACATTAGCCTCAATGCCGATTGATTTAACATTTACCAAATTGGATGTGCCGAAGTTGATAGACCAACTAAACGCATCAAAGTATCGGGCGGTTTATCTGGACAACGAGATTTATCTGCGTGTAACGAATGATAACTCCATAATGATTAGCAAGGACAACGGGGCAGTTTGGAAACAATATGATACTACTGGTGTCGAAGCAACAGATTTTGCTCACTGGCTTCTGGTAAATGATCCGAATCCGGGCTATTCCATAAAAGAAATGCAGAGTCGCTTGGCAAATGGGGCAGAAGTAAAACATCTAGTGCTTGAAAACGGAAAGGAATTGTATTTTGTAATGGACAAGAACGGCGTACAGATTGAGCTTGTGCAGCCCGAAAAAATAGCTTCTGTCCTGATTGACGGTCAAAGAATGATGATTACTTCCGAGAGAAACCAACCCATGCATATATCAGCACAGATGCTGGAATCATTTTATGACTTGTTAGTTTCCAACAATATACTAACAAAAACTCATGCAGAACAAGATTATTCGGAAAGAATAAAGCATCTTAAAGAAAATGATACGATCTTTAAGATAACGAAATAAAAGGAATATAAGGGATTACAGCAATCAAATAGAATGTCTGGGGACGCGAGCGATTCGCGTCCTTATTTGTATTGATTTCAACGTTGAACAATAGGAGTAAGCATTGCTTGGTTTCTAAAAGCAAAGTATAATTGATAATCATTATCATTGTGCGGATGGATAAGCGAGCGGGCTGTATGTATACAAGCAGTAAAGAGGTGACAGAATGCAAAAGCAATTTCAAAAAACAGATTTAAGTGAGGCTAGACAGTATATAGAAGAGAATTTCACGAAGCAGCTGTCTTTAGCTCATTTGGCTGATCTGACTGGTCTTAGTTCGAGTTACTTTTCTGCGGCGTTCAAACAAGAATATATTCAAAGTCCAATGGAGTTTGTGACACAGTTACGTATACAAAAGGCTAAACAATTATTACAGAAAGATGACGTTCGATTAAAATTTGTAGCAGAAGCTGTTGGCTATAGTGATGAATTTTATTTTAGTCGAGTGTTCAAAAAGGTAGAAGGTGTATCTCCAACGGTGTATACGAGCCAGCAAAAGTCTCATATTGGTGTTGTAACGGGTAATATGATGGGGTATTTACATGCAGCAGGAATAATACCTTTCGCTGCACCCTTAAGCGCCAAATGGACACCCTACTACTATAATTTGTGGCCGCAGCAAATCGAGCATAAGGTAGCATTAACTAACAATAAAAATTATTGTAGCCCAAATGAGCTATTACACTTGCAAATGGATCTTCTTATCTCTCCAAGAGATTTGCCATCAAAGGTGGTCAAACTGATGGAGGATCATTTCCCAGTCTATTGGCTGGATGATAAGCAAAATTGCTTAATCGAATTAACTGAGCTGGCTGCCCGTTTAAATAAACGAGAAGAAGCGACGCAGTGGATCACTCAGTACAATGCACGATTGGAAGACATTCGTCGAGGGTTAGGCTGGTCCACTCATCCACCTAAAGTTCTAGCTATTCGTATCTATCAGCAGCAAATATTTGCTTATTGTAATACAGGCATGCAGCATCTTTTATTTCAAGATTTGGGGGCTGTATCAAGCTATGAGCATCCTGGATTATATAATGCTGAAATCACTTTTGAAGAGCTAGGCAAATTGCAGGTGGACAAGCTATTTACGATTGTATGTCCCGATGATGAGTCACGAGCAACATGGCATCATTTGCAAAGAGATGCTGGATTCAAACAGTTAGAGGCTATCAAGAATCAACAAATCTATGTTATTCATTCGGATCCCTGGTTTGAATATTCACCCGTTGCATTAAGACGAATGCTAGATGAGGTTGCAGTGATGATGCTACCTTAAAAATGTACATGAGTGATCATGATATGTTACATGGTCAAGGTGTCACATCTCTTATATACTCATATTGAGAATGATTATTAATGAGAATATGAGAAAGAAGGAACGTCAATCATGAAGAGGTTTAATGCAAAAAAAATAAGTTATGCTGTAATGGTTGGTTTATTATCCATTGTACTAGCAGCTTGTGGCAGCAATAATGGAGCTAATCAACAAGCAACAGATACTCCAGCAACAACAGGTGAATCTGGCGCATCATCTAGTGCACCAGTTGAATCACCTGTAAAGGAAACGGAAGATGTGGCTAGAGAAGCGTTTGTCGTCAAAGACCAAGTAGGCAATGAAGTAAACATTCCCGGCACTGTAAAAAAGGTGTATGCACCTGGTTTAGAGGATTACTTAGTTACACTTGGTGTGACTCCAGTAGCACAATGGTCAACGGGTGAAAGCCCTCAGCAATATCTACAGTATGCGTTAAGTGGTGTAAAGGAAATTAGCTTTGCTAATGGAGTTCCCTCTCCAGAATCTATCGTAGATTTGGAGCCGGAGTTAATTATATTCCCAACTGCTTTTTACGCACAAAATGGTGTGCATGAAAACTATTCACAAATTGCTTCAACTTACGTGTTTAAGAATGCACTTGGTAACGTTGTAGAAGCAACAGAAACGATCGCCAAAATGCTAGGATTAGAGGATAAGGCAACAGAGGCTATTGCTACTTATAATACAAAGTTAGAAGCAACGAAAGCACAGTTAGCTAGCATTTCTGCCGGTAAAAAAGCGATTTATATTAATGCGAATGCCCGCGCGATCTTTTTGGTAGGTAACTTCCATTATGGGGGCTATGTGCTGAGTGAGCTAGGATTTGCTCAAAGTGCTCTTGTAGAAGGTCAGCCATCTGCTAATATTTCTCTAGAAATGCTGTCTGACATAGACACGGATTATATCTTTATTAACAACAATGACGGGCTTGGGGATGCCTTCCTGGCAGATATTAAAGCTAGCCCATTATGGAGCGCACTGCCAGCAGTTAAAGCGGGACAAGTGTTTGAGGTTAAAGGCGACCACTGGAGATCAAGTGGATTAATTGCTTATCAAAAAACGATGGACGATATTGTGGCGTTCTTGCAACCATGATCATCAAGCCGTACGTAAAGCCTAACTATGAAACGATGCTGATTACGAATAAAACTAATGACTTAAGCTATGAAATTTTTATTGCCAAACCTTCGGATGAGCCTGCAAAGGATGGCTATGGTGTCATCTATGTGCTAGACGGTAATGGACTATTTGAAACCGCTGCTGAGATCACTCGATTGTTGACACGTAAGCCTAAAGGATATCCTCCAGCTATCGTTGTCGGTATTGGTTATCCGGGTGGGGAAGCATTTGATACCGTGCGTCGAATTTATGATTTAACCATGCCAGCCGAGCTTGCAAATTTACCGCAGCGTCCCAATGGGGAGCCTTGGCCAGAATTTGGAGGAGCTGATGAGCTACTTTCATTTTTCGAAAATGATTTAATGCCCGCGATTGATCAGAAGTACGTGATAGATAAGCAGAAGCAGGCATTGTTTGGTCATTCATTGGGAGGCTTGTTCGTTCTTCATGCTTTATATTCACAATCACCACTATTTTCACATTATATTGCAAGCAGTTCATCCATATGGTGGAATCATCATGCAATCGTAAACGAGTTTGAAGTCTTTAAAGCAAAGCTGTCAAAGAGTGATCTAAGTCATGTACTCCGAACGCTTATGATCGTCGGTGGAGATGAGCTTGAGTATATGGTCAAGGATAGCTTAGATTTATGTACTAGCATGATGTCGTTACACATTCCAAGCCTTGAAGTAAGCTGGGCACTGCTTGAGCAAGAGGATCATGTAAGTGTAATATCTGGTGCGATTAGTCGAGCAGTCAAATTTATGCTTACAACATCTTCCGGTTAAGCAAGACATCATATTCGTTTGCAACTGAGCTGGCCCTTGGCTGGCTCTTTTTGTAAAGTGAAGGGAAAGGGCTGGAAGCAATGGTCTCGAATGCTCAGAAAACATCTTTAACAGGAGCAAAAAAGTTATCATTTATATTATTGCTTATCCTAATGCTCCTACTATTAATAGGAGCCTTAGTTCTTGCTATGGCGCTAGGCGCAAAAAAAATTCCATTTGCAGATGTATTCTTGTCGATCTTTGCCTTTGATGGTTCGGCTGCGACTCATCAGGTGATCCAGACCATTCGCTTGCCTCGCGTACTTGCTGCTATGGCTACCGGAGCTGGATTTGCAGTAAGTGGAGCTATTATTCAAGGGATAAGCCGCAATCCTTTAGCTGATTCAGGTATTCTTGGATTAAATGCTGGGGCCGGTGTCATGCTCGTCATTGCGATGGTTTTCTTTCCGACACTTACATTTACGGGATCTCTTTGGCTATGTATTATCGGTGCGGCATTAGGAGCAGGTTTAGTGTTTAGTGTTGGCTTATTAAGCAAACGAGGTTTGACGCCTATTCGACTTGTATTGGCCGGGGCTGCAATATCTGCAATGCTAACTGCCTTAAGCGAAGGGATAAGTATTTTTTTCTCCATTTCACAGCAGGTGGCCTTTTGGTATGGAGGAGGCTTAAGTGGCATTAGCATGGCCCATTTACAGCAAATGCTACCGTGGATGATCCTTGCTCTAATCCTTGCTATCGTCATTTCGAAGTCCATTACACTCCTATCTGTTGGGGATGAAACAGCGGAAGGTCTTGGCGTTCATATTAAGCTGATCAAGAATCTGTCCCTTATAGCAGCATTCGTGTTAGCTGGGGTTTCATGTGCTTTAGCTGGATCTGTTAGCTTTATTGGGTTACTTGCTCCTCACTTGGTACGTTACTTAGTGGGTATAGATTATCGCCATATTATTCCATTATCCGCAATATTGGGAGCTATCATTGTTGTGCTAGCTGATTTAGTGGCACGAATCGTGAATGCCCCCTATGAAATTCCTGTGGGAGCAGTCATTGCTGTTATCGGGATTCCATTCTTTCTGTTTTTGGCACGTAAAGAAGGGCGGGAACGATAATGCAGCTAAGATGGAAGTTTACAGTCATCGCAATAATTTTACTTCTAGGCTTTATGTATAGTCTATCTACGGGTCAAAGTAGCTTAAGCTTAGAAGAGTTATGGCAAACTTTAATGGGAAAGGGAACCCCGAGGCAGGAGCTTGTCCTTTTTCAGTTCCGTATTCCTCGTATGATACTGGCTTTTCTAGTGGGTGGAGCGTTAGCTCTAGCAGGCATGCTACTACAAGCTCTAAGTCGAAATGCATTAGCGGACCCCGGAATATTGGGGATAAATGCTGGAGCAGGATTATCCATGATGCTATTTTTGCTCTTACAAAACAGTTCCACCGGCTTACATACCTATGTTCAACCGTTCTATGCTCTAATGGGCGGATTTATCGTTGTATTCCTATTATTTTTACTTTCATATGATCGCATTCAGGGCATTGTTCCCATACGATTAATTTATACGGGTGTTGCTATTGCGGCCGCGATTAGTGCATTGATGATTGTGCTAACCTACGTCCTGGATCCTTCGCAATATCAAATGATAAAGGTATGGCTGGCAGGGAATATAGGTAATAGTAATTGGAACCATGTGTATGCTATGCTACCTTGGTTAATTTTTATAGTACCTTTAATCTATCGTAATCATCTCGTATTAGATGTGCTAAAGCTTAACGATCCAATCGTAATCAGTGTAGGTGTGTCTGTAAATAAATATCGCGTTTGGTTTTTAGTTTGCAGTGTATTATTGGCAGCACCAGCGGTTGCGGTTAGTGGAAGTATTGGCTTTGTTGGATTAGTCGTTCCACATTTAGTTAGACGACTATTTCGTGGTCATAAAATAATGATTCCCGCATGCTTATTAATAGGAGGCGGATTAGTTGTTATCGCCGATGCTCTTGGTAAGATGGTAGTCGCCAATACTGAAATACCAGCAGGAGTTATCGTTGCCTTAATAGGTGCTCCATACTTTCTATATTTATTAATTAAAAGTGATCATTGACACTTAAATAAGAGCCCTCGGAATCGACATAGATTCCGAGGGCTCTTTGTAAGCTTACCGACATCATGCTCAAACGTCGCCGAGTATATTTCTAAGTGTATCAATGTTGCACACGAGTATTTTCTTCTGATCAATTCGTATGAATTGCTCTTGCTGTAGCTCAAGCAATGATTTGGTCACTGTCTCGCGCGCAGTTCCCGTCATATCTGCCATCTGTTGATGGGTTAGTTTCACATCGATTAAAATTCCTTCAGCAGAGGGAACGCCGTATTGTTCAGTTAGTCGTATCAACATGTGAGCAATGCGCGTTCGCACATCGAGAATGGTCAATTCCGTTATTAATCTATTGGCATCACGTAGACGATCCAATGCTGTTTCCAAAATGCCAATCATGATTTCAGGCTTGCTTGTTATTAAGGGAATGAAGTCGCGTTTTTTCAAAATGCATAAGGTGGATCTCTCGATCGTTCTAGCAGAAGCGGAGCGTACTCTTTCATTTTGCAACAAAGCCATCTCTCCGAAGAAATCACCCTCTCTAAAGATAGAAAAAATCACATCCCTAGAGTTGTTATTTTGAAAGATTTGAATCACTCCGGATATAACCAGATAGAGCTCATCCCCTTCATCGCCTTCAAAGAAAATGGACTCCCCTTTTTTATAAATACGCGTGCTACATAACTTAGAAATTTCAGCGATATGCTCATCATCAAGATGCTCGAAGAACGGGAAATCTCGTAAAAACTGTGGATTCATCTTCAGAGTACCTCCATATTATTGTCAACACTAGCCTAGCAGAACAGTGAGCAACACTCAAGTCATATAGAGTCCGGTATGTTGCTTGTGGGGGGAGTGTCTGAAGCCTTATTGGTTTGACATCTGTAAATAAATTTAATATTATGGGGAAATATAAATTACTTTGTACAGAGTAATACAGGCAAAGTAAAAAGAAGGAATTGGAGGAGTAAGAGCCGTATGAAAATTGTTTTAGATTATTTGAAGGACAAATTATTTGTTGGCGGAATAACCATGCTCATTTTTTATCAAATCATTATGATTACGATTTATATGGCTGGTTATAGCGCTATTCCGAGGAATGTAACTGAGCTTTCTGTCGCAATTGTAAGTGAGGATACGGAGTATGGGGCTGAATTTGCAGAAAAGATTAAGGAACAATTACCGTTTAAGGTGAAAAGCGAGCTAACGCTTGATCAGGCTAAGGAAGAGCTTGATCAGCATGATCTATCTATGGTTGTGCATATTCCAGCAGACTTTACCAGTCATTTATCGAAGCTAGAGGAACAGGTCCAATTAAATTTTTACATTAATAACGCGACTGCTCAGTCTGTAAGTGGCACGATGCAGACTGTTGCTAACCAGATTACCAGCCAGATCAGTCAACAGCTGAAAGTGGAAAATATGCAAGGCATTTTGCAAGGAATGCAAGTACCAGAAGAGCAAGCAATCTCACTTGCTGAAGGCGCAGTTAACAAAGTGAAGACGAATATTATTCAATCTAATGTCCCTCCCGCGGGTATGCATAACGCAATGGCACCGATGTTCCTTACAATCGTGTCCTATGTTGGAGCTATGATCTTCTCGATGATGGCGGTAGGCACTCTAAATAAACTGAAGAGTAAGCATGGGAAATGGAAAGCCTTCTTTACCTTGCAAGGTCTTATGGTGGGGCTATCCCTAATTGGACCACTAGTTGGACTTGGCATCTATTTCTCTATTCAAGGAGGATACGGGTTCGATGTGTTCTTCAGTATGTGGTTATCTCATGCCTTGGAAATGTTCGTGGCGATACAAGTGACGAGCGTCATCACTATGCTGTTAGGGCAAGCGGGGATGCTAATAAATATGCCTTATCTATTGATTCAAGTGATTGGAACCGGAGCGATCATGCCTCAAGAAATGATGTCAGGATTCTTTAAGTTCTTCAGCAGCTTTTCTGTCATGCATTACAGTGTTGAAACGGATTATAGCTTGCTGTTTGGTGGGGGCAATATTGCAGAAAGCATAAGTATGATGGGTGTAATTGGCGCGGTAGCTTTACTTATCAACATGGTCATTCATAAGCTTAAGGCTGTTACTGATTCGAAAAAAGCGAAGATAGAAGAGAAATCAGCAGCGTAGGCTGGAAACGTAAATGAAGAGAAATAGATATGAAGGAGACGGAGATTGAATGAGAACAGTTTTTGAGTATCTTAAGAGCAAATCAATCATTGGCGGCATAGCTATGACTATTTTTATCCAAGTTGTATTTATTAGCATCTTCATGGCAGGGTTTAAACCTGCTCTAAATAATGTCTCAGAGCTTACAGTCGCCATTATCAATGAGGATCCTCAGTACGGAATGGAGATGGTTGAGAAGCTTGAGGGTCAGCTCCCATTTAAGACGGTAAGCGACCTGCCGTTTGGGCAGGCTAAGAAGGAGCTCGACGAACGTAAGATCCATATGATTGTGCATATTCCAGCGGACTTTACGCAGAAGCTAATGCAACAGAACGAACAAGTTCAGCTTGATTTCTACATTAATCAATCTAATCCACAGATGACTAGCACGACAATGCAAACTGTTGCAACGCAATTTTCAGACGGGATCAAGAATCAGCTCGGAATGGAAACTATGAAAGGCATCCTACAAGGGTTGAATTTGCCAGAGGAACAAGCGGGACAGCAGGCTGAGAACGTTGCTAATAAGGTGAAATCAAACATCATTAACTCCAATACGCCACCAACGGGAATGCATAACATGATGGCTCCAATGTTCCTGACGTTGGCCAGCTATGTAGGGGCTATGATATTCACGATGATTGCGGCAGCTCAACTCAAACAAATGAAAACAAAGTTTGGAAAATGGAGATCCTTCTGGGCGATGCAGGTTGGGAACGCTCTTGTTTCCCTCATTGTTCCGATTGTAGGAGTAAGTATTTATTTCTTATTTCAAGGCTATGAAACCGATGTGTTTGTTAGTATGTGGTTATCGCATGCCTTGGAGATGTTCGTTGCAATGGGTGTGACCGGCCTCTTCGCGATGCTGCTAGGTCAAGCCGGTGCCTTTATTAATATGCCTCTCATGCTGATCCAGACTGTCTGCAGTGGTTCGGTCATGCCACAGGATATGATGCCTGCTTTATATAAATTCATCAGCTCCATCTCTGTAATGTATTACAGCGTCCAATCGGATTACAGTCACCTGTTTGGTGGTGGCAATGCAGCAGAAAGCATGGGCATGATGGCTATCATTGGCGCAGGAACCATACTGATTTCCATGGTCATTAACGGATTTCAATCCACTAAATCGAATAATGGCAAACAGGAGGTTGAACTAGCGGCCTAGGTAGGGGGAAATTAATTGGTCGATAGCATGGAGTTCGTGATACGATAATGTTATCGTCCTTCCCTTTATATCACCCTTTAGGAGGCTCGCAATGTCACTTCAAATATTAATTTTAGGTTTATTGAGTAAAGAGGATCATCATCCTTATAGTGTCAAAAAAATGATTAATAAATATACGAAGGATGTTATTCAAGTTACGGACGGAAACCTGTATTATAATTTTGATTTCCTTCACAAAAAAGGACTCATTCAAAAAGTGCAGGATGTTCAGGGAGATAGCCGACCGAGTAAAACGACGTATGGGATAACGGAAGAAGGTCGAAAGGCACTTGAGGAAAATATATATGAAACCTTTAAACATGCTAAATCCATTCAATTGTTGTATTCCTCGTTGTTATTCATTGACCTCGTAGATCGTAGTCGACTTTCCTATATGGTCAACGAAACCATTCTCGAAATAAAGAAAAAAATCGAATGGATTGAGGCTCTTCATAAAGAAGGCAATAAGGACTTGAACGAGCCTCGTACTAGAGAATACATTGATTTTATTGTCATTAATTCTACTGAAGGCCTGAAGACGGAATTGAATGCCTTTGAACGGTTGCTGCTGCTTCTCCAGAAGCAATAGGGATTTTTCTTGTCCCTAATGGCAATAGGGATATATCGGTTCAGACCCTTCCTTGACTGGAAGGGTTTTTTATTTGCGAGTGGAATTTTTATGTATAGTAGAAAACAAATGTACGATTATCGATATTAAGTTAATAACCGAATATATACACAACCCTTCAATGACAACATAATTAAAAATGTAATATTAATACGATGAAAAGGGGTAGAACATGAGTCGTTATTTAAGATTGTTAACGCTTTCAATTGTGATTGGTTTATTGCCTATTTTAGCCGCTTGTTCGAGCAATAACAAAGCGGAATCAGCAAGCTCAGCGAAAAGTCCATCCGCATCGGTAAGTCCGTCCGCGACGGAATCCGGCAAAGCGGAAGAGCCGACGGATCCGAGGAGTCAGAAGTTCGACCCTCCGGTTACCATTACGACTGCGATCTTAGACGATGGCGCTGCAAGGGGTAATGCGTTCAAACCTGGCGAGTCCATGGAAGACAACGCGAATATCCGCTGGATGAAAGAAAATATGGGAATCAACGTCAAATTCGATTTTATCGTAACGAAACCGGAAGATTACGATACGAAGCTTCGCTTGCTGCTTTCCAGCGGCGCTAAGTTGCCTGATGCATTCGCGGCGGGGAACGATCCGCTGCAAAGCTTGCTCGCGGCCGGCAAACTGATGCCTCTGGACGATGCCATCGAGAAATACGCGCATCCCGAGTATAAGAAGCTGTTGGAGAAGTATAGTTACGCGCTGGGCGAAGTCAAGAAAGACGGAAAGATTTACGGCTTGCCAGCCTTCTTCATGGGTGACGAAGGCACCGTGATGTGGATTCGTAAAGACTGGCTTGACTCTCTTGGTATTCAACCTCCCAAAACTTTGGACGATTTCGAAAACGTTATCAAACAATTCACGGAGAACGATCCCGATAAGAACGGTAAGAACGACACGACCGGTCTAGCCGTACCGCTTAAAGAAGGGCCTTGGACTTGGATGGGTCAGACGGACGCGATCGTCGCCGCCCTCACCGATCAAATGATCAATACTTACGACGTGCGCTTGTTCTGGAACAAAGGTGCAGACAACAAGCTGAGCTACGGTGCGATCCATCCGGACGCCAAACTGTACTTACAGAAGATGAAGGACTGGATGAGCAAAGGCTATATGGATAAAGAAGCGGGAATCAAGGATCCGTCCAAGTCCTCTGAATTAGTAGCCAGCGGTAAGGCCGGCATCATGTTCGGACCTTTCTGGATGGGCGATTGGCCACTCGGAGATGCGACCAAGAACGATCCGAAAGCCGATTTCCAGCCTTATCCGCTTCCAGTCGGTCCGAACGGACTAGTAGGACGCGCGGAGAAACCGCTGACCCAGGGCTTCACGGTATTCAACAAAGACTTCGAAAATATCGAAGCCTGGTTCGCGTACTTCAACAAAATATTCGCGAAAAAATTGGAGATGGAAGGCGATCCTTACTTCGATCCGCGTTGGAAAGACGGTTACCACGAAGGGTACGATTACGTGAAGCTTGATGGCAAAGTCATCAAAAACAACTACGAGGCAGCGGGTGTCCCAGCAGAACAATGGCCACTGAAAGACGGCGGCACCATTGACATTAGATACATGATGACGAATATTCTCGGCAACTTTACGAGCATTCCGAACTCCAACGCTGCAGCGGTCAAGAAGTTTTTGGCTGATCCGAACGCCGAGCCCTTAACGGCTTTGGAATTCGACGTCAAGCAATTGAAGCAAAGACAACTTGACGCCGCTGGCGTTCGAGTTAACCAAGTCGTCAACGAAGGCAAAAACTATTTTACCGGTCCGATGACGCCAACGATGAAATCCAAAGGCGAGCTGCTGAAGAAACTCGCTACGGAAAGCTATCTCAAAATCATTTACGGAGAAAAACCGATCGAGTACTTCGACGAATTCGTCAAACAATGGCTGGATAACGGTGGCCAGAAGATTACGGATGAAGTTAACGAATGGTATGCGAAAAACCAGTAATAATGGCTGGATGTAACTGAAGAAAGAAATAATTGAAGACGGAGGAGAGGGCAGACTTGGCTCGCTCCTCCTCTATTATTCTGAGGATAGGGAGTTGCGTAATGGCTTTGTATTGGCGTAAAACTTGGCCGTTTCATCTGCTATTGTTGCCAGCCATAGCATTGGTCATCGTGTTTCAATATGTTCCTTTGTTCGGGGCCGTAATTGCTTTCCAAGACTTCGAGCCCTGGCTTGGGATCAAAGGCTCGCCTTGGGTAGGCTTAGAGCATTTCCGGTACCTGTTCACGTATCCGGATGGCAAGCAGATCATATGGAATACGTTAATCATTTCCGCTTGCAAGTTAATCGTGAATTTAATCATCCCGATCTTTTTCGCTCTGCTGCTCAACGAGGTCCGTAAGATGGCTTTTAAGAGAGTCGTACAGACGCTTGTCTATTTGCCGCATTTTTTGTCTTGGGTCATCCTAGGAGGAATTCTGATCGATATTCTGTCGACGGAGGGTGGAATCGTCAATCGCGTCCTGAATTCATTCGGCATCCAGAGCATCTTTTTCTTAGGTGACGGCGAGTGGTTCCGATTTACGGTCGTTCTCAGCGACGTATGGAAAGAATTCGGTTTTTCCGCGATTATTTTCCTGGCCACGCTGGTGGGCATTAATCCGGCTTTGTACGAAGCGGCCGAAATCGACGGGGCTTCCCGTTGGCAACAAATCAAATCGATCTCCGTTCCTCTTATGCTACCGATCGTCATCGTCGTTGCCACGTTGTCGCTCGGTCGGATTTTGGATGCTGGATTCGATCAAATTCTGAATCTATACAATCCACTCGTATATTCGCACGGGGATATCATTGATACGTTCGTCTATCGAGAAGGATTGAACAACGGACAGTTCAGCTTCGGAACGGCGATCGGACTCTTCAAATCGGCGATCGGCTTCATCTTGATCGTCATTAGCTATAGAATGGCTTTCAAGTTAGCCAATTACCGGATTTTCTAAGGAGGACGACCATGCGCTATCGCTCTAGAGGATATACCGTATTTACAGTCTCGAACACGATCTTTCTTAGCTTGCTGTCGCTGATTTGCGTTCTTCCTCTACTTCATGTACTTTCCTTATCTTTCAGCTCTCGGGCTGCGGCAACGGCGAATATCGTCAATTTCTGGCCGATTGGGTTTACGACGGACGCCTATGTGAAGACGTTGGGTAATGAAATGTTCATCCAATCCTTGTGGGTCGGCGTAGAGCGGACCGTGATAGGAACGGTGCTATCGATGGCCGTCGTAACGATGGCCGCTTATAGTTTATCGAAATCCGTCCACAAATTCCCGGGGCGTCAAATTTACATTTGGATTTTCGTCTTTACGATGCTGTTCTCGGGAGGGCTGATCCCTTCTTATATATTGGTAAGTAAGCTGCACTTGATCGATACGATATGGTCGTTGGTATTGCCTTCGGCCGTCAGCGTATGGAATATGATTCTAATGCTCAATTTCTTCCGGACGATTCCTCAGGAATTGGAGGAGGCTGCTTATATCGATGGAGCAGGTCATCTGAGGGTGCTGTGGAGTGTTTATTTGCCCGTATCGATGCCATCCATTGCGACGTTGTCTTTGTTTACGATGGTGTTTCATTGGAATTCATGGTTTGACGGCGTGATCTATATGTCCAACCCAGATGGGTATCCTCTTGCCACTTACTTACACTCGATGATTGTGAGTGACAATTTGTCCAGAGTCGGTGTAACATTGGCAAGTGTAGAGAATTTTTCCAATCGTACCGTTAAAGCAGCGCAAATTTTTATTGGGGCGCTGCCGATTTTGATCGTATATCCTTTCTTGCAAAAGTATTTCGTTAAAGGAATCGTACTTGGCTCGGTGAAGTCTTAGAGGAATAGGGTAGCGGATTTTAAACTATCGGAATCGCAAAATAGGGTCGAATCGGGTGAACTCCATGTTCAAAGTCATACGCGGAACGGTCGGCAAAATGAATATTTTCACGAAAGTGATGATCGTGATCGTCTTGATGCTCATCCCGATTATCGTCATATACGATTCTTCCAATAAGACCAGTACCGAAGTTGTCGAACAGGAGCTGCTTCAGGTCAACCTGAATCGGATCCGATTTTTCGTGGAGCAGATGGACGTCGAGGCGAACCGGTTATGGAGAGCCGCCTTCGTCGTCGCGACCGATCCAGATGCGGTGCAATTGCAGCTTAGGCCTTCTCCCGAAACGGCCTATACCTTGTTGGCATCGAAGAGGCTTCTGCTGCAGAAGCTGGATATGCAGTCTACCTCCTTCGAATGGGATAACGATTTTACCGTATATTCACCGCTTTCGGGTGTAGTCGTATCAACGAATTTAAAGCAAAAATACGACGCGGATTACTTCAATAACTCGAGTGAGCAGCGTTGGGACTATCGAGTGATCGATATGGATAGGGGATCGGAGAAAGCGTTCGTGCGGCATTTAATTACACCCTTCGAATTGTTGTCCAAACAGGGAGATCCGAATCTGTATGTCGAAGTCACTTTCTCGTCGGAAAATCTTGTGAAAATGCTTGAAAGCTTTATGCAAGGTAGTGTCGGACAAACTTTTCTTTACCATCCGGGTTTTGAATCGATCATGCCGCAGGAATCAAATCCCGAGCTGATCCATGCCATGGCAGAGCAATTCGATAAAATCAAAGCGAAAAACCCGACCGAAGGGTCTGTTAAGTTGACTTTTCATAATGAACCGTATCTTGTCAATTACGTAACTTCAACCTCGTTGGGATGGTATATGGTCGATTTTCAACCGATGAAACAAGTCCTTGAGCCCATCGTTCATAGTAAACGGATGTTCTATGCCGCAAGCTTGCTTTTGTTAGTTATGGGTGTTGCCTCCGCGGCGTTGCTGTACCGCAATGTACAACAACCCGTCAACGATCTCATCCGCGCGGTAAAATCGCTGAGGCGGGGCGTGTACGGTCATCGGATCAAGAGAGGGTCGAACAATGAGTTTCATTATTTGATCGAGCAGTTTAACCTGATGTCCGAGGATATTCAGACGTTAATCGACAAGGTGTACGCGGAGCAGCTTCACGCCAAAGAGTCCTCGCTCAAGCATTTGCAAGCACAGATCAATCCACACTTTCTATATAATAATTTCGCTTACATCCAAAGCATGGCGCAGCTTGAACGGACGAATGCGATCGTCTCCTTCACGCAACATTTGAGCCAGTATTACCGCTATACGACTAGGACGGAGCAACAATTGACTTCTTTGGCCGAAGAAATGGAATTGATTCGCAATTACTTGGAAATTCATCGGATGCAGTCTGAGCGTCTGCAAGTTCATGAACAGATCGATGATGACCTGATGTCTATTCTAATGCCACGGCTGCTGTTTCAGCCGCTTGTCGAGAATGCGATCATTCACGGTATGGAAGGTAAGAAAGGGAAATTCGAAATCGTCATCACAGGCAATCGAACCGAGGACGGCTGGGAACTCATCGTAGAAGACAATGGCGTCGGCATGCAACAGGAGGATTTGGAAGCATTAAGGCACTCCTTGCAGCAGCAGTCCAGCGCGGATCGCAGCCTAGGGCTGCGGAATGTTCATCAGCGACTCAGGCATTACTTCGGACAATCCTCTGGGCTTCTGATCGAACACTCATCTATAGGTGGACTTCGCGTGGGGTTGAGGATTAAGGATGGAGGAGATTCCAATGTTTGAAGTTCTGATCGTAGACGATATCCCCTCTCAGGTTGATAGTATCGCCGCAACGATTCCGAAAGACGAGCTTGGTATCGGGCGTATTCATAAAGCATTTTCCGGTGAAGAGGCTTTAAAGCTCTATCGGGAACAAAACATCCATATTGTCATTACGGATATACGGATGCCAGAGATGAGTGGGATCGAGTTGATTCGGGAGATCCGTGAATTGGGGCGTAAAGTCAAAATCATCGTGATTTCAGGGTATGCCGACTTCGAATATGCGCAAAGCGTAGTCCCGTATAATACATCGGGTTACTTGATGAAGCCAGTTAACCCAGACCAAATGCGAGAGACGCTAGGCAAATTAGCCGAAGAAATCGTTTGTGAGACGAAGCTGCACGAGCAGCAACAACGCGACGTATACGCTTTTCGGGAAAATTTGCCCGCGCTACGGGGAGAACTGCTGAATCGTCTGCTCTACGGCAATGGTATCCCTATCGCGGAGTTAGAACGGAAGTTTTTCCTATTAAACTTACCTTTCTCCCTGCAGCAGAATGTAGGTTTGTTCATTGTAAGGCTGGAGGGTAAGCTTCAAGAGTATGAAAGGTTGGATAAAGAGCTTATTGAATACGCAGTTACGAATATGGCGGAAGAATTGTTTCGTGACGCCTTCCATTTGTGTTTCTGCCGAGATCATAACGAATATCTCGTCTTTATCGTTTCGGCCAAAGAGGGAACCAACTCGAACGTACAGACCCTTCAGCATACGATGGACGTCCAGGCGGCTGCGCTTAAGAAAAAGGCGGAATCCCTCTTGAGCGGCAGCATTTCCGTTGTCCTGGCGGATAACTGGAAGCCGTTTCCCGAAGGTGTTCCCGGACTGTATCGATCGGTAATTGATGGAATTCGGCAAGTAGAAGAGAAGCGGCAAGGCGTATTTCTGCGGATCGCGGGCAATCTCGATCAGGCTCGAATCGGAACGCTAACATCGCTGTATCGACCTCCCCTCCTGATTCATTTGCTTGATACGGGGAACTGGGTACATGCAGAGGGGAAGTTAAGCGAAATTTTCGCCGAATTGAAAAGCGTGAACTATCCTCCCGAGCATGCCAATGAAGCGTATTTTGCCATTGCCAACGCCTATCAGTATATGGCGCACAAGAAAGGAAAGCTGCTCAGCGAGTTCGGCCCGTCCTCCTTCGGTCTCATGCCGGCCGCTCCCTCGCTTAATCAGCTAGAGAAGTGGGCGTTCCTTATGCTCCGATGTCTAAGAGCGCAATCGGAAGATTCTTTCGAGAAGCAGACGGGATTAGCCGACAAGGTTCATAAATTCATTGAGCGGAACATGAATGATAATCTTAATAATTTATCATTGCAGAGGCTTGCGGAGCACATCGGTCTTCATCCCGCCTACCTGTCAAGAGCTTACCGGGCAGAAACGGGAAACAATTTGAGCGAATATATTATGCGATACCGGATGGAATTGGCCTCATACTTACTGCGCAGCAGCGACAAAAAAATTTATGAGATCGCCCATATTTTAGGTTATCAGGCAGTGCCGCATTTCATTAAGCTGTTTAAGACGTTTACGAACATGACTCCTCAAGAATATCGCGATAACAGAGAGAGACACTGACGAGCATTCGTCAGTGTTTTTGCATAGAAATCTATCGCAAAAGTCGTTCTCAACGGGCGTAAAGAAAATATCCGAAATTATTATTACGTTTAAAAGACTCATTTTGTAACCATCGTTACAGAATCAAATAGCTATATGTAATAAAATTAGATGTATAATGCGAAGGGTAATGGCAGCAAGTAGCTTATTTTATCCTCATTTTTACATACTTACTGTGGTTAGGTTGTGGATTTGTCGGATTATCGTAGCGATTGTGGAGGAATGCTGTAAGCTGCTCGTTTTTTTCATTCTTTTGCGTAGGTATCAGGTTCGATTTTTGATGGATGCTATTGTGTTTGGCGCTGCGGCAGGTATGGGGTTTGCGGCGATCGAGAGCATATTGTATGGCTGGACAAATTTACAAACGGATTCTTCGTTAGAGATGCTCGTAGTCTTGTGGGTACGTACGTTGCTTTCTCCATTTGGACATGGTACGTGGACAGCGATTGCTGCGGTTGGATTATGGATGGGTTTAGCGAAGCATACGGCATTACATAATCAGCAACGTAATCAATGGACAAGAGTAGGGATGTTTCTCGGTTTATTCGCTATCTCCTTAGGCCTGCATACGTTGTGGAATTATTCATACGCATCGGGAAGTTTCAGACTACTTGCAATGAGAGCTGTTGGGGCTAGGGCTATTGGAATTGGTTTATTACTGGTGCTTATTCGACGTGGACGAAAGCTTGAATTCGGTACGTTACGTGCTCTGAACCCTGAAGATACGCGAGTTGAAGGCTCATCGAGTCACGCAGATTTGCTATGTACGGGGTGTGGCACGTATTCTCCGCCGAGTAGCCGATATTGTACGCGTTGCGGGCAAGCTTTGCGTATTCGAGCAACGGGCAAGTCAAGCGGCAGCGGATTATAACACCAGTGGGTTGCCGGCAAGGATAAATACGTACTGTTACAGGATTTTTATTCCTACACGTACGAAGGTATTGCCATTTTATGTCGAATAATGTTACATATTGTCGTTTGAGTGTGAGTGAAACAGATTAATAGACCATTCCAATGATGCAGAAGAATTGAAAGCGGAGGGCTTATATGTATCTAATTAAGAGGTTGATCGGACGGAAAACGATATCCGCGATCTTGGTATTCTCAATGATGTTGTCTTATTTTCCGGCAATTCCTGCGAAGGCAGCGACTCTTGGCACGGTAACGTTTACGTCAGGAGCCGTTTTCAGCGGAATCACCGTTACTGCGGGTCAAGGGGGCTCATCCGCGATTCCGGGCATGACGCTGCAAATCATAAGTGTCGATGGATACAGTTGGAGCTAGGAGCGGCCTTATAGCAAGTATGGTATTGCTGCAAGTTATAGCAACAGCGCATCATCTAGTCTAATTACAATAAAAAGCAGCGATTCAGCGGTCAATTTTGATTTTCAATCCTTTTTCGTTGCCGATTCTAGGGGCGGACCGATTACGGTAACCGAATACAATGATGGCAATTCCACCGGCTTTGTAAATTTGGATACCACGCTAAAGGGTTTGAGAATACGTTTACTCAAAGCAACGGGTTGACGGCATCCAGATTTCAAAACGTAGATGAGGTGCGTATTACGCCCCAGATTCCAGGAAATATGTGGATCGCCCTTAATGATATCCAAATCGGGAGCCCTGTGATCGCGACCGCGCCGTCGATCACCGGCCAACCGAGCAACTCTACTATTTCCGCCGGAGCGAACACGACTTTCTCCGTGACGGCGTCCAATGCGACGGGGTACCAATGGCAGGTGGATCAAGGCGCTGGATTTACGAACATTTCGAATGGAGCGCCGTATAGCGGAGCAACTACGGCGACGCTGACGATCACCGGAGCAACGGCAGGGATGAACGACTATATATACCGGGTTGTTGCCACCGGATTGGCAACGCCTGCCGCGACGTCGAACAACGTGTCGCTGACGGTGAACCCGCCGCCGTCGATCACCAGCCAACCGAGCGCCTCTACTATTTCCGCCGGAGCGAACACGACTTTCTCCGTGACGGCGTCCAATGCGACGGGGTACCAATGGCAGGTGGATACAGGTGCAGGATTTACGAATATTTCCAATACAGCGCCATACAGCGGAGCAACAACGGCAACGCTGACGATCACTGGAGCAACGGCAGGCGTGAACGGCTATGTGTACCGGGTTGTTGCCACCGGCTTGGCAACGCCTGCCGCGGTGTCGAACAGCGCGGCACTGACGGTGAACCCGCCGCCGTCGATCACTAGCCAACCGAGCAACTCTACTATTGCCGCCGGAGCGAACACGACATTCTCCGTGACGGCGTCCAATGCGACGGGGTACCAATGGCAGGTGGATCAAGGCGCTGGATTTACGAATGTTGCCAATGTAGCGCCTTACAGCGGAGCAACGACGTCGACACTGACGATCACCGGAGCAACGGCAGGTATGAACGGTTATGTGTACCGTGTTGTTGCCAGCGGCTTGGCAACGCCTGCCGCGACGTCGAACAGCGCGACGCTGACGGTGAACCCGCCGCCGACGATTACGAGTATTTCGCCGACGTCGGGTCCTACGTCCGGAGGCACGAGCGTCACGTTGACCGGTACGAATCTGACTGGGGCAACCGCGGTACATTTTGGTAAAGTGAAACCGTTATTCTTTCAAGTTTTACATGTTCAAAATCGCCATTTTTAAAGTTGCGCCTGATTATTATTCGATTATTAATGGAGGGCAATAATATGCGGAAAGAAATTAACAAATCTATCGCTTTTTTTCTATTTTTATTTGTAATCGTTTTTAGTGTAAACCCAGGCAATGTATACGCCTTACCCGGCGGTAGCGGCACAGGGGATGGTACCTATGATTTCGCTGGATCTTTAGGGGCTACGGACAGTAATGGACCGGGATTTAGAACTTTGGGCAATAAGTGGGGGGTTAGCAACGCAGTAGCGGTTGCATCACCGCAACTCTATAGTACGAATTCGACTCTTGGAGGCGCTGCAACGACAGTATTGAGAGCAGAAGGAGGCGCAGTAAATAAAACCTTCACTTTTAAAGACTTAGGAATTAGTTCTTATAATTCTACGCGTACTCTTTCTGCATTTACTGTTGTTTTGAAAGATATTACGGGTACGCAGATTGGGGCAGCAAAAACGTTGCCTGGAGATTATGCCCTCACTACTTCAATTACACAAATAAGTACTATTTTAAATGGCGGCGTTCCTTACAATATTGATAACGTAGCTTCAATTACAATTACAGCGCAGTATGCAACCTCTGCGCAAACGGACTTAAACTTCGAAAATATCACTGTTGCGAATATTAATGCTCTTATCGATACAACCGCGCCGACGTTGTCCGACGTAGGAACGAGCGTCGTAACGCCAAACACGTTGGCAGCGACAAGCAATGAAAACGGCACGCTGTATTTGGTCTTGAAATCGGCAACGATTACGAATCAAGCGAGCCTAGATGCGGAAGTTTCCGGCAGCAGAGGAAAAAGCGTAGCGGCAACGGCAGCAAGCGCCGCAGCGATTCCGACCACGGGATTAACGGCCGGGACGTATGCGGTCTATGCGGTCGATGCGGCAGGCAACGTATCCGCGGCATCCGCGGACGTAACCTTGACCAATCCGGACATCACCGCGCCGTCGATCACGAGCCACCCGAGCGCCTCTACTATTGCTGCTGGAGCGAACACGACATTCTCCGTGACAGCGTCGAATGCGACGGGGTACCAATGGCAGGTGGATCAAGGCGCTGGATTTGCGAATATTTCCAATGGAGCGCCGTATAGCGGAGCAACGACGTCGACACTGACGATCACCGGAGCAACGGCAGGGATGAACGGCTATTTGTACCGGGTTGTTGCCACCGGCTTGGCAGCGCCTGCCGCGACGTCGAACAGCGCGGCGCTGACGGTGAACCCGCCGCCGTCGATCACGAGCCACCCGAGCGCCTCTACTATTGCTGCTGGAGCGAACACGACATTCTCCGTGACGGCGTCCAATGCGACGGGTTACCAATGGCAGGTGAATACAGGCGCTGGATTTACGAATATTGCCAATGGAGCGCCTTACAGCGGAGCAACGACGGCGACATTGACGATCACCGGAGCAACGGCAGGGATGAACGGCTATTTGTACCGGGTTGTTGCCACCGGATTGGCAACGCCTAACGCGACGTCGAACAGCGTATCGCTGACGGTGAACTCGCCGCCGTCGATCACGAGCCACCCGAGCGCCTCTACTATTGCCGCCGGAGCAAATACGACATTCTCGGTGACGGCGTCCAATGCGACGGGCTACCAATGGCAGGTGGATCAAGGCGCTGGCTTTACGAGTATTTCTAATGGAGCGCCGTATAGCGGAGCAACGACGTCGACACTGACGATCACCGGAGCAACGGCAGGGATGAACGGCTATTTGTACCGGGTTGTTGCCACCGGAGCGGCAACGCCTAACGCGGTGTCGAACAGCGCGGCGCTGACGGTGAACTCGCCGCCGTCGATCACTAGCCACCCGAGCAACTCTACTATTGCCGCCGGGGCGAACACCACTTTCTCCGTGACGGCGTCCAATGCGACGGGGTACCAATGGCAGGTGGATCAAGGCGCTGGATTTACGAATATTGTCAATGGAGCGCCGTATAGCGGAGCAACTTCGTCGACATTGACGATCACCGGAGCAACGGCAGGGATGAACGGCTATTTGTACCGGGTTGTTGTCATCGGCGTGGCAACCGGCATGGCAACGCTTTCCACGACGTCGAACATCGCGGCGCTGACGGTGAACCCGCCGCCGTCGATCACTAGCCAACCGAGCGCCTCTACTATTGCCGCCGGAGCGAATACGACATTCTCCGTGACGGCGTCCAATGCCATGGGCTACCAATGGCAGGTGGATCAAGGCGCTGGCTTTACGAATATTGCCAATGGAGCGCCGTATAGCGGAGCAACGACGGCGACATTGACGATCACCGGAGCAACGGCAGGTATGAACGGCTATTTGTACCGGGTTGTTGCCACCGGCTTGGCAACGCCTGCCGCGACGTCGAACATCGCGGCGCTGACGGTGAACCCGCCGCCGTCGATCACTAGCCAACCGAGCGCCTCTACTATTGCTGCTGGAGCGAACACGACATTCTCCGTGACAGCGTCGAATGCGACGGGGTACCAATGGCAGGTGGATCAAGGCGCTGGATTTGCGAATATTTCCAATGGAGCGCCGTATAGCGGAGCAACGACGTCGACACTGACGATCACCGGAGCAACGGCAGG